>NZ_CP034779.1:5775912-6728125 GCF_004006095.1 Mesorhizobium sp. M7A.F.Ce.TU.012.03.2.1 | reverse complement strand
GGCGGGGGTGGGCCGCCGCAAGCACAAGCTAATATATGACCGGCTTTAATGCCTATGGTGTGATCGCGGAATCGCTTGACGGGCAGTCTAGGCCATCGGGACTAATTGCTGCGCTTTCATTCTGCCAGTAGCTTGTAGGTCTGGTCATTTAGCCACCTTTGTGCCCAGATTGGTCGGCACGCTCACCGTCACCGGTGCTTGGTAGTTGATCGTGCCGACCTCCCTTTTTGCTACGTGGAATCGATGCCCCTGTGGCAACCGAAGAAATTGGCGAACGCGCCGCATTGAAGCTAGTCCGAGCGCTGGCGAAGGCCATTATTGAGACCGTGGAGCGTTTGACGCGAAAATAGTTGTGCCGGATAATAACGGGCGATTGTACGTTTCCGACAATCCACAATCCAGAACTATTAGACACAGTCAAAGTATCGCAGTATAGCGGCCGATTCCGCGAGGCTTTTAGCGGCTTTAGAGCCCGCTATCGCCCCTTGATGGTGGGCTATTTCTTAGCAGACCAAAGTCTTATTCTTGAAATCCAATGGTCTGATACATGCATTTCACTCCCTTTACGTTCATTGGATGTTCTATTAGTTTATAAAATACTTATATAACATTGGGCGACAGACGAAATAGGCCCGCCACTGAGGACACAACTACAGCGGCGGGCCTTGCTTTTGAGGCTTGGCCGGGGTTGGAAGCCAAGCTGCAAACCCAACTTCGATTTCAGAAACAGGTTCCAGCCTTATGAAAAGATTTAACGCTTGCCGGCTTTTGCAGGTAGGCCCGCCGCTGAGGTCACAGGGACGGGCCCTGCACCAGAGCTTGGACTTGAGGGAGGGAGTGTTCTCACACCATGCAAATTCCGAACTTCGCTTGCGGATGCATGTTCCTCACGTCGGTTCGAAAAGGGATTGTCGTGGTCATCGATTTCGGTTGTGACACCCGAGCCCGCCGGCAGCATCATGCAGGCGGCAGGCCCAATGAAGAGCTCGCGACGGGGAGCGGCCGGTCGTTGCAGCCCGGGCGCGTTTCACTCCTCCCGGAATGCTCGCTGGATCTGATCGGCCAGGGGCTTGACGAGATAGGACAGCATCGTGCGGCTGCTGGTCGAGAAGAACACCTCGACCGGCATGCCGGGCGCCAGGGTCAGTCTTTTGAGTCTGGCAAGTTCCGTGCGCGGCAAAACGATATGCACGGTGTAATAACCGGCGCCGGTGCGCTCGTCGGTGCTGAGATCGGCGGAGATCTTGCTGACGGTTCCGTTGAGTTCAGGCGTTGTGCGCTGATTGAAGGCCGAAAGCCGCAGCGTCGCCTCCTGCCCCTGTTTCAGCTGATCGATGTCCTGTGGCGCGACACGGGCTTCGACGGTCAGTTGGTCCGCGACCGGCACGATGAGCATGACCGGTTCGCCCGCAGTGATGACACCCCCAATCGTATGTACGGCAAGCTGAAGGACGACGCCGGCCTGCGGGCTGCGAATGTCGATGCGCTTGAGCTGGTCTTCGGCCGATACCTTGCGTTCGACGAGTTCCGAGAGTTTTGCCTGGACCTCACGCAGTTCGGTGGCGACTTCGCTGCGCAGATCCTGATCGATCTGGATGATTTGCAGGCGGATTTCCGACGTGTGGCCTTTCGACTGCGCTATCGCGGCGGTCAGCTGCCCATGTTCAGCCTCCAGCCGCACGGCCTCGCGCTCGAGAGCGGTGATGCGATCGATCGAGACCAGCTTGCGCTGCCATAGTGTGCGCATGCCCGCGAGCTCGGTTCCGATCAGCTTGATTTCCTGGCTCTTGGCGTCCTTTTGCTCGGTCAGGCCGGAGACTTCTTCGGCGAGCTGGGAGATACGTTCCGCCAACTGCGCCTTCTGGCCAGCGCGTGCCTGCCGGCGGAACTCGAAGAGCGACTGCTCTCCGGCCATTGTGCCGCTGACATCCGGATCGTCCCGCCGAGACATCAGCGACGGCGGAAAACCGATGGCGTCCGCACCGTCGCGCTCGGCCTTGAGACGTGCCAGGCGGGCATCGAGTTCATCCGCGCTCTTGGTGACAATGGCCAGATTGGCGCGGGTGACGGTTTCATCGAGATGAATCAAAACCTGTCCCGCTTGCACGGCATCGCCTTCGCGCACGAAGATCTGGCCGACCACGCCGCCGGTTGGATGCTGCACCTTTTTGACGCTGGAATCGACAACCAGCTTTCCCGAGGCAATGACTGCGCCGGAGAGGTCGGTCACCGCTGCAAGGCTGCCCGCTCCACCGACCAGAAGGATGGAGGTCGCAACGCCGCCGAGCAGATAACGTCGAATGGTCCGATCGATCACCGATGTCGCCCTCTCCGCCATCAGAGCGCCGCCTCTTCAGGACTTGAGACAACTTTTAACGGAACACTGATGGGGCGGGTCACCTTGGTCATGATCTCATTCTTCGGGCCAAAGGCCTGGATACTGCCGTTCGTCATGACAAGGATCTGGTCAAGGCTTTGCAATGCACTCGGGCGATGCGCCACCACGATGGCCATGCCGCCTCTGTCGCGCACGCCCTGGATCGCCGCCGTCAAGGCGGCTTCGCCGTCGGCATCGAGATTGGAATTCGGCTCGTCGAGTATGACAAGAAACGGATCGCCATAGAGAGCACGCGCCAAGGCGACCCTCTGTCGCTGGCCCGCCGAAAGCGCCGACCCGGCCTCGCCGATACGCGTTTCATAACCTTCAGGCAGGTGAACCACCAGATCATGAACACCGGCGGCGCGCGCGGCGGCCAGTATCTTGTCCGAGGGGGGCTGGGGTTCGAAGCGAGCTATGTTCTCGGCAATGGTGCCATCGAACAACTCGACATCCTGCGGCAGATAACCGACATGCTTGCCGAGTTCTTCCGACGACCACTGGTCGAGCGTCGCACCGTCGAGCCTGACGGTACCGCGCACTGGCAGCCAGACACCGGCGATCGCTCTGACGAGCGAGGATTTTCCCGAAGCGCTCGGACCGATGATGCCGAGGCCGGCGCCCTTCTGCAGCACGAAGCCCGCATCCTGGACGACAAGGCGACGCTCGCCCGGCGGCGCCACACTGATGCCCTCTACCGAGAGGCGAAACGACGGTGGCGGAAGCGAGACACTTGTTGCTGCCTCGGGCAGCAGCCCCAGAAGCTGAGTCAGGCGCGCCCAGGCCTGTCGGGCGCTGACGAAGCTCTTCCAATGCGCGATCGCGAGTTCGATCGGTGCCAGCGCTCGGCTCATCATGATCGAGCTGGCGATCATGATGCCGCCCGTCGCCTCCTGATGGATGACGAGCCAGGCGCCGATCGCCAGGATGCCGGATTGAAGCATCATGCGCACGACTTTCGATGTCGTTCCGAGCGTCCCCGCCAAATCGCTCGCCTTGGCATTGGTGCTGAGATAGTCGGCGTTGATGCCTGACCAGCGCTCGGCGATGCGTGGGCCAAAACCCATTGCCTGAAGCACCTCGACATTGCGGCGCGTCGCCTCCGCCAGCGTGTTGCGCGCAGCGGCCTGCGTGTTGGCACGTTTCGCGGGCTGCCTGGTGCGCACCTCCGCAAGCAAGGTCAGGCCAAACAGAATGACGGCGCCGAGCAGCGCGGTCATGCCGATCCAGAAATGGAACAGGAAACAGATTGCGAGGTAAAGCGGCATCCAAGGCAGGTCGAACAGCGCGGTCGGCCCAGCGCTCGACAGGAACGACCGGACCTGATCGAGGTCCCGCAATGATTGCAAGCCATCGCCGGTGAGCTTCGTGCGCAACGGCAGACGCATCAGTGCGATGTAGACCTGCCCGCTGAGCCGCGCATCGAGCGCCATGCCGATACGCACCAGCAGCCGCGATCGGATCAGTTCGAGGACGCCCTGAAAGACGAACAGCGTGCCCGCAAACACGCAAAGGCCGACCAACGTCGGCACGCTGCGGCCGGGAATGACGCGATCGTAGACCTGCAGCATGAAGAACGAGCCGGTCAGCGCCAGGACGTTGACGACCCCGCTCATCAAGGCGATGCCGACGAATGCCCGGCGAAAGGAAGCGAATATCGCCGTGAGCGTCGTTCGCGGCGGCTCAGATGGATGGATGTGAGACATCTTCCTTCACCTCGGGTCCAGCGCGGGCGCAAGCGGCAATGAACGCGTCCAAGACCGGTTGGCGAAGGGTGTCGGTTTCACTCCATCTTTCAGCATGGCACCTAGATGAACCAATCATTCAGCGCGTAGGCATGGACATAGTCGACGTGCATTTCAGAAGGGGTGGCAAGCCCGTCGGCGGGCGCTCCCGCCATGCCGCCGACAGCCTGGTCGACCAGCATATACATTGGCTTGTGCATGTCGGCAGGCGTTGGTGCGCGGGCAACTTCGACATCGTCGAAATACCAGACCAGCTCGCTTGGGGTCCAAAGCACCCCATATTTGTGGAACCCTTCGGTATCCGCTGCATATACGGTCGAGGTCACTTTCGTATGCGACCCCGTCGCATTCGAGTGGCTGGTCAGGGTGAGCTTGTTGGGATCCTGGCCGACCATCTCCACGGCGTCCAGTTCCGGCGGCCAGGAGCCATCCGCCGGAAGAAGCCAGAAGGCCGGCCATGCACCCTGCTTTTCGGGCATGTCGGCTCGAATTTCGAAATAACCGTAGGTCTGTGCGAAGGAATGGTAGGTCGTCAACAGACCTGACGTGTAATCATAGTTGTTTATGTAGGGCTTGATCGCGTCGGGAGCCCGGGCGGCCGTAATGGTGAGAACACCGTCCTGGACGCTGAACGGGTTGACCGAACTCGTGGGGGCGTAGCTGGTGTCGATATACCACTGAAGCTCGCTGTTGGTGGTGAGCGAGCTGCCGTTCGGAGCACCCCACCAGAAGTTCGTGTCCCAGGTCCCGCTAGAACCGCTGTGCAGGTTCAAAGTATTGAACTCGTCCGAGAAGGTGAGCGTCAGATGCGACTTGTCCAGGGCGAGATCGAACTGGTTGGCGCTGAACTGGTCGATGGTCTTGTTGGCGAAGACGAGAAACTCGGTTGGCGACAGGGTGAGTCGGACGTTCGATCCCGACTGCACCATGTTGGCGTGCACCTGGTCGAAGGAGGTGAAGCCGTAGCCTCCGACGCGCACGGTGTCGTCGGCGCCGAAGTCGAGAATGAGGTCGCTGCCATTGCCCGTTTTGACGACAAAAATGTCAGCGCCGGAGCCACCCTTGAGAACATCGTCGCCTTTCAAGCCGTCGAGCGTCTGCTGGCCGGAACCGCCGACGATGATATTGTTCAGAGCGTTTCCGAAGGCATATTGTTTATCGCCCGTGACAGTCAGATTCTCAAAATTCGCCGGCAGCCTGTAGCTCATCCAGGTCGAGATCGTATCGATGCCCTCGTTGGGCAGCTCCACCGCTTTGTTTTTCGCGGAGTACAGGTAGTAAATATCGTCGCCCTTGCCGCCATACATCGTGACGCTGACGCTGCCGTCGCCATACAGCGAATCGTTATAGATGCTGCCGTAGAGGGCCGGGCCCGAATTCGTTGCCGAGTACCACTTTGCGGAGGACCCACTATAGGGGAGCGGAACACCCTTGGCGTTGGTTACGGTGGCCATTTTACTCACAGCTCCGTTGGTTTGTTCCAAGCCCTAACACGATGGAAGGCAAAAGGAGCCGATACGTTTTGTCTTCCAACGTGGGAGGGTTACCAAAGAGTAAATGCGGAGGGTCCGGGCGCGTCCGTCAGGCCGTCAGTGGGGAACTTGAGACTGTTTTCGACGGCGCACTCAAACCACAATGAAGGCGTCCGAAAGGGGCGGCGAACTTGCGGCAGCAACGCCGGCGTTAGCGGGCCGCCGGCGATGGAGGCCGCTCCGGGTTGACGGTTGCACACCGTCTCGCAGGGCGCAGGCGGCCCTAGCTGCCGAAACACTGGCGTCATCCCTCTCAGTTCAGAGCCCAAGGGTCTGGCCTGTTTCCATCTGAAGGAAATCTGCCGACGAATTCCGGAACACCGCGTCTTGGAACGCGTCGACGGCAGAGCCGTGGGTGACATCGACCAGCACGGCCGCTGCGGCTTCAACCTTGTCGGCCGCTTCGTCAACCTTGTTGAAACGCATCAGCATTCGATCGTGGAGCATCGACAACCGCGTGGCGTGATAAAGCACGCTGCGCTTGTGGTAATCCGAGTCCAGCGGCTCAAACAGTATTGTCATGACGGCAACTCCTCGCCATTTCATGTCCATTCGGGGTGATTTGGAGGCCGCCCACGTATAGATATCGGTCTGGCGCTCCCGCGGCCTCCGTCACGCGCTGTTGAGCTGCCCGGATCCTGCAGCACAGGGCGATATTCACCACGCCATTTTTCCTGTCCGTTTCTTCCTTTGCGCGCTTCAACGATTTCTCGGCGCGTTTGACGCGCAACCTTGAACTGCCAAGTTCGAAATCAAGAATTTCAGCCATCGTTCCGCTTCCTATGCGGTTGCGGTCCCTTCGGCTGATAATTACGGCTGTTCTGTTTGGTTCCGGCCAATCGCGACTCGGCTCCAGATTTTACAGGAGCCAGGCCGATCTGGCCCTGCCGATTTAAATCTCTCCGGCAATGGGCTTGAGCGCATCTTCTGTCGCAGGCTCCAGCGGGACGCCGGCGACGTTCCGGAGCATCAAAGCGCCGCGCCGAAGGACGATCTGAAATCCGCCCCGGTCGAGGTCTTGCCGGAGATTGCCAGTGACATAGTTCGCCTGCGCCAAATGGCCGACCTTGTGGTCGTGTGCGGTGGCGATGGTTCGGTGTCGGCGGCGGCGATGGCTGTAGTGGAAAGCCGCCTGAGCGTGGCGGCATGTACGTCCGCGTCATGTCCAGGGGCGCGATCTATGCAGATACGGCCGAGACGGTATCTCGCTCGCGGAGATACGATGTCGCGCGCTATGGTACTTCGCTTACCCAAACGGATATGACTCTTGGGATCTGATTCCCCTGCGATAGTCCCGCCAGTCCAGAATGAGGCGGGCCACCATGACTTCTTGGCTCCAATGACTGAGTACCCGCGCCTTGCCTACAGCATGAAAGCCGTTCGCAAGGCAGGCGACCGGCTGGCAAAACCTATTCAGTTCGGACGAGACATCACTGTCGGCCAGTATGTGGACGCACTCGAAATCTTTTCAATCGCCAATAGCTGGCGCGACTCGCACTTTCTGCCGATGCGCAGCGTTCGGTTCTCTGTCCGTCATCACATAAGAGCCCTGCGACTGGAGGGCGACATGGCATCCCGGCCAAAGCGCATGGCATCCATTCGTCGGAAGCTTCGAGAGTCCACCACCAATTTGGACACCATGAACGACATCGGCGGTTGCCGGGCGATCATGGCCGATATCAAAGGTGTTCGCTCGCTTCTCGCATCGATGCGAGACAAGTTCCCCCATGATATCCACTCTAGGGAGTTTAACTATATCGATGAGCCGAAGCCGGACGGGTATCGAAGTCACCATGTTGTTTTCAAATACCGATCCCGAGATGCCGACACCGAGGCTTTCGACGGACGACGCATCGAGTTGCAAGTTCGTACCAAGCTTCAGCACTCATGGGCAACTGCGGTTGAGGCTGTCGGGCTATTCCGGGGCCAGGATTTGAAGCACGGAGAGGGCGACCAAGATTGGCTTCGCCTTTTCCAGCTTATGTCGGCGGAATTCGCGCACGTTGAGCAGTGCCCCGTTCATGTAAGTATTCCGGATCACAATGACCGGGTTCGAGAATTGCGGGATCTCAACAAGCGTATAGATGCGATCGGCATACTAAAAAGAATCAAGGATACTACCAGATGCCAAGAGAATTTTATAAAGCAAGCGGAAAAAACTCGATACTATTTGCTTCAATATGGGAAAGATAATATACTGACTATCGATCATTTCAGGTCAATTATATCGGGCGCGCGAAAATTGAAAGAGATCGAGCAAAAAATCGAGCTAAGGGGCAGTGAGGTGAAGGCTGTCTTGGTCGAGGTGGATAAGAAAGAAAAGCTTGCTGAAATGTATCCGAACTACTTCGGAGACGTTTACTTATTTGCTCGTAATCTGAAATCCATCTGCTCGGGAAAAGCGGCTACCGAATACAGTTAGCCTGCACTGGGTCGGCTTAAGCGGCGTCGCTTCCGTATGAAGTAACCCGAGCGTTTGCCGACGATACCATCAAGGCTGCGACCGGCCCACGCATCGTCGTTCATGCCAGGGGCTGCGCGTGAATTATGGCGGAAGCCATTTTCGGAGACGTAGCGGTGCAGATGCTTTCTGCGCAGGGCTGATAGGTGCCACGCATGCCACGCTTGAATATGCTGATGCGCCGGGTATTTTGGCAGTGTTTACTCAGCCGCCGGGGCAGGTCATTCCGATCTCGGGGTGACATCGAGCGATCGCGGCAGTCTGGCGAGTGCGGAGCGTTTCGTCGATCTTGCGCACGTGAGCGGGACCGATGACCGTGACAAATTCACCGTTTAATCGAGCATGGCCTCGACGGTGGCGACAAACTCGTCGAGCGAGCGATCCCCGCGAATCTCGATGCGTGGGAGGTCGATGGGATCGCAATTAAGGTCCGCCGGCCCGTGTCTGCTGCCGAAGCCGATCCGATAGCCGGACTCCTTGGCCAGTCTGCCGAGCCGTCGGTCGGTGACAGAGAAGGGTGCCGCGAACGCCGAGATTGGCCGACCGGTCCAACGTTCGATGAACATACGAGAGCGCAGCAGTTCGGCGGCCAAGTCAGAACTCGACAGACCATCGATCGCGCGATGCGTCGCGAGATGGCTTCCGAAGAACGCACCTTCGGCGGCGAGCCGCCGCACCGTCCCGGCATCCATAAGCTGCGTCGGCGGACCGTTTACGGAATCCCACTGCGCGCTTTCACCCACCAGGTCAGTCACCAGGAACACTTCCGCGGTCAGGTCGTTCGCGCGCAAGGTTGGCCAGGCATGGTCGGCAAAATTCTGGAAGCCGTCATCGAAGGTGATGAGCACTGGGCGGCCAGCGAAAGGCTGACGGTTGGCGATGGACCGTTCCAGTTGCTCGGATGTGGTTGCGTGAAAGCCATTGGCGCGCAGCCATGCCATCTGGCTGGCGAATGCGGCGGGCGTTAGCCGAAAACGGGCGAGGGCGGCCGGACCTTCTTCGGCGACGCTGTGGTACATGAGGACAGGGATACGTGGCCGCCGCTCGCTGCGCGCGACGTCGCGGCGCAAGGCCCGCGCCCCGCCCCAGACGATATTTCGGGCGACACCGAGTCCGATAGGCGCGCGGATCGGCGCATGATCAATCCTCGGTTCCGTCACCACATCGTCCGGTGACAGGCGGCGGAAGCGGTCTATGCGATAGAGCTCGGTCTGGATCGACTGCTCGAGGACGAGACCTTCGGTCGCTGCGAGCGCCTCTGAGATCGCTTGTGCCCCGAATGTGTTCCAGTCGAAGCCCGTCCTTTCAACATTGTCACGCAGCACGAATGCGTGGGCGCTGATGAAACTGCCGCCAGGCGCCAACGCCTCTGCGAATTTTTTGGCAATGCGCCGCAACTCGGCGAGATCATCCAGATAGTAGAGCACTTCCGAACAGAAGATCAGATCCATCTCACCCGGCAGCGTGTCGGCGGAGAAATCCAGTACGCCGAATTCAATATTCGGCTGATCGCTGCATCGCGCGCGGGCCCGTCCGACGGCTATGGCGGAGATGTCGGTTGCGGTCAGATGGCCCACTCGCGGCGCCAGCTGCCGCGTGAAATGGCCCTCCGCGCAGGCCAGCTCAAGCGCCCGTCCGATGGGGCCGGCAGGCAGGATTTCGAGTTGCCGCTCGTATTTTTCCTGCTCATAGGACGAACCGTAGTTCCAGGGATCCTCGGTCGCGAAATAGCCATTCCAGAACGACGTGCGATCCTCGTCGTGCCTGACCCGTGCACGCCGCGGCGCGGCGGAAGGCTCGGCTGGTTCGGCGCTCGACCGGACCAACTCCCGCGCTTGCGCGGCCAATCGCGCGAGTTTGCCGAAGTGGCTGTCCGGATCAGGCCCGCGTTCGGCTGTGCCTGACAATGCCCCGGCTGGAAGCGTGTTCGGAGTGTTGGCGCCAGCCTCTTTTTGCGGTGCGAAATTCCGGATCAGTTCAATCCAATGATCCCTTGTCACTGTCCCGAGCACGCCGAATTGTACGACGGCCTCGATGTGGCCATCCATCATCAGGTAGGCATAGATTTGGTCGATTCCTTCCGGCAGTTCAGTCGAGGTCGGATTTCGAGCGTCGACGCGGATTCCAAGTGTTCGCGCCAGCCTGCGCGGCGCGCCAAGATCGTCGGCGTCGAGAAGCATTTGCTCAAGCTGATACTGGATGCGGCGAGCCGCCGCGGGATTGGCCCAGACCTTGCCGAGTTCGGTAATCAATTCGGTGATGGCGCCGCCGAACCTTCCCCACCTGGCAGCCAGTTGCGCCGGCACAGACAGGCTTCCCACCGCAAGGCCGTTGACGGCTACCTTGGCGATCTCACTCGCCCACTTGCGTCCGGCCGGAAGCGCGCGCAGGGACTGCGGGTTGATCGAGCCCGAGCCGCCGCCGCAATCCGACGCGGCGTTCCAAAATGCGAACCACGCGAGTGCTTCGGAAGCGGTGCGGCCATCCGCCGAGTTCGCTCCGTTGGCGTGGATAGTCACCGGGTGTTTGACTCTGGAGTCGGCAGAGAAGCCACGGGCGATCACGATTTCCGCGTCGGCCAGCATCTGAGATGAATTGCGGGTGAGCGAGTTGGAGCTAGCCCGGTAAAAGGCGAGCGGCTCGTCGACCATTACCCAATTGCTGCCGAGACGGGCGAGGCGCTGCCACAGATCCCAGTCCTCGCATGTGCGCAGCGACACATCGAAACCGCCTAACTCGACGATTGTCTCTCGGTCGACCAGCAGCGCGTGAGTGGCGATGGCACACCGGCGGGCAAATGTTTCAAAGGGCTGGACCGCAACCTCTGACGAGACGCTCAACGGAATAAGTTCGCCATCGGGCATCACGCACTGAGAGCCGCAATAGGCGGCCACTGAATCGGGCGCGGCCTCCAGTGCGGCTAGCATTTTCGCGAGGAAGCTGGCGTCTACCCAATCGTGTGCATCCAGAAACATGAGCCAGTGGCCGCGCGCCGCCGAAATCCCGCTATTGCGCGCGCCGGCGGGGCCATGCGCGCAAGAACTCAACGTCCGAAATCGGGCATCTTGCTCCACATAACCGGCAATGATCGCGGGGGTGCGGTCCGTGGAGGCGTCGTCGACGATGATCGCCTCCCAATCCACGATTTCCTGATCGAGGAGGCAATCGAGTGCGCGCGCCAGCGTTACCTCTGCGTTGTGCGCAGGAACCACGATTGAAACCAATGGATTATGCGCCATGCCGTCTTACCCACGCCTGGTTCGAAGGTACAAGAGTCCCAAGACATAGCCGGCGATTTCCCGCCAAAGGAAACGGTCATCGAGGATGCTGCGTCCAAACAGTCTGCCGTGAACTCTTCCGAGCCGTCGCGCCTCCATTTGGCTGCAGGGCGAGCTTGCTCCTGTCCTGCTAGCGACGTTAGAAGCCTGGCGCAGCATTTCATCCGTGCCGCCGAGATCGGGCGCCGGCTGTCGCAGATGCACGTCAAAACCAAGCATGCCGCATACTCATGTCGATCCCTGAAATCGGCACCATGACCACAAGCTGCGGTCCCTGGCACCTGGCTATGGCAAACTGGCGTCCTTTGCAATCGACGACGCAACAATGCAAGCCCACTGAAGTTTTGGTTGAATAACTGCCAGCTATTGGGACCTATTGCTCTCTCATATCGACCGAAACACCGCGTTTCCGGGCTGCAGCCTCGATCGGCGATTCCTCGTGTGAAAAGAAGATTCTCCTTCTACTGTTGAGCTCGCGCCGGAAGCTGATGGTGGCAGTATATAGCGGAGCGAGAGGCAATATGCTGCCCGCTGGAACAGCTATTTTAGCAATTTCTAATAAAAACTTGTTACTTAAATCTGTCTAAATAGATATACATAATGCCATTGTATCACCCGGCTTCATAGTAGATTTCGCCCGATAACCAATTAGGTTAAATGGCTATGGTTGCTATCACAGAGAGGGGCGAGAGCAACACCTAGCGGTACTGGTGCTTTTTCTGCCAGTGCAAGAGGTGTAAAAAGAGCACCCAAATTGGCTTGCGCCAAGAAGATTCCGGCTTGCAGGTCGCGGATTTTGCTGGCATCTTCATCTGTTTATGGGTCTCTGCACTGTGGCAGGTGTTCAAATAGAGGGGTATAAGGATGGCCAAGGAATCTTCGAGTACTTCGAGTGCCGTTTCCTCCGCAAACAAGGCGGACGCAAATTTGATTGGTAATGCAGACGGAAGCGGGCTGAACTTCATGGCGGCCCAGGTTCGCGAAAACGGGGGCGCCGGCGACGCCGTAGGTGTCGACAAGATACGCGATCTGCTGTTCGGCAACCAGATGCAGGACTATGACCGCCGTTTTTCCAAGCTTGAAGAACGGGTGTTGCAACGCTTCAAGGATGTCGAATCCGAAGCCAAGCGCAATCTTGAGATGTACGAGTCAAATGCAAAGAAACAGATCGATTCGCTCGCGGCGCAATTGCGGAACGAAAAAGACTCACGAGCCGATGCCGACAAGGAGATTGACCGGAATCTTCGCGAGCAAAACCAGGCACTTGAAAAGCAGGTGCGTGCGTTGTCGGATCAATTGAGCGCGCTTGAGCGGGACGTTTCGGACCGGATAAATCGAAACGATCATTTGCTGCGTGAGGAAATCAAGCAGAAGAATGAAGGCGTTCAGATGCTGATTGAGAAAATGTTTGCCGATCTCAGCAACGTTAAGACCGACCGAAATCTTTTGGCTGGCCTGTTTGTAGAGGTTGCGAAATGTCTGAATCAGGATCCCGTCGGCAGCAAGGGCAACTCGGATCGTAGCTGGAAAGTGAGTTGATGGGACCTTGACGTCAACCGTCGACCCAATCAGTCTTCCACAAAGAACAGCCTCGAACGATACAGAAATTGATCGCGAGGCTCTGGCTCGTCTTTTGGTCGAAATTGCCCGGAACGTTGATCCGGACTATCGTGCGCGTTTCGACGGAGTCCCAACCGCCGATCCTCGCATGGAAACGCTGCGCCAGTTGCTGGTCAGCCGCGAAATTTCGGAGCTTTCACGAGTTACGCATCTGCTGGACGAACCCGAGCAGCTTGCGGCAGCAGTGGGCGACATTCTTCCCAGTGCGGCCGCGCGAGCGCCTCATGCGCAGCTCGGCGAGGCGCTTGCGCCTGCTGTCGAAAGGGCTGTGCAACGGTCAATCCAGAAGAGCCCGCGCACACTGACGGATATATTATACCCGGTGTTTCTGCCGGCAATTCGCAAGTCGATCGGGGAAAAGATCGACCAGACCTTTCAGTCGCTGAACGAAACTCTAAGACATATATTTACCTGGCATGGGCTCAAGTGGAGATTTGAATCTTGGAGGACAGGAGCAAGCTTTTCGGAAGTTGTTCTTAAGCACTCTCTTGTTTATCGTATAGAGCATGCCTTTCTCATTCACCGCAATTCCGGTCTTTTGATAGCGCATGTAACCGCCGATAATGCAACGAGCGAAGATCCTCAACTCATCTCTTCGATGCTTAGTGCAATTCAGGATTTTGTGAAGGACTCATTTAACGAGAAAGAGCAGAGCGGCCTGGACACAATTCGTTTTGGCGACCTTCGTCTCTGGTCAGAAGTTGGACCGTTTGCGACCCTGGTTTCGGTGATCCGGGGAAATCCGCCAGAGGGATTGCATGAAATACTTCGCGATGTATTGCTTCGCATCCATGAGGAATCCTCACAGGCTTTAGAGCAGTTTGACGGCGACGGTTCGCAGTTGGCCAGCGTAGAGGCGCAGTTGCAGACCTGCGTCGAGCTCAAGCAGGAGGAATCAAACGAGGGATTTCCGTGGCTGGTGGCGGCCGTTGCCCTGCTGCTTTTGAGTCTGGCAGGCGGTTGGTACTTTCTTTCCTGGCAATCAGCGCAGCGCTGGCAAGCTTATGTATCGCGCTGGCAGGCTTACGTGTCGCGACTGGAGGCCCAGCCGGGCATCATCGTTGCCGAACAACAGGCGCGCGACGGCCAATTCTATATTGCCGGCCTGAGAGACCCGCTTGCCGCCGACCCGCAGACCCTGTTGTCTGGAACTGAGGTCGATCCCGCCCAGGTTCATTCGCAGTGGCAATTCTATCAGAGCCTTGAACCGGAGTTCGTGCTGAAGCGGCTGAAGGCGTCGCTGGCTCCGCCGGATTCAGTACGACTATCAATCGACAATGAGCGCATCGTTGCCGAGGGTGAGGCCCCCGACACCTGGATAGATCGGGCGCGTGCAGCGGCCCGACAGCTTTCGGCAGGCGGACCGGAATTCGACATCTCAAAGGTTCGTGACGTAACCCCCGAAGTACTCGAGGCGAAGCGCTGGCAGGCCTACGTGTCGCGACTGGAGGCCCAGCCGGGCATCATCGTTGCACAACAAAAAATACGCGACGGCCAATTCTATATTGCCGGCCTGAGAGACCCGCTTGCCGACGACCCTCAGTCGCTGTTGTCTGGAACGCAGGTCGATCCCGCCCGGGTTCATTCACAATGGCAATTCTATCAGAGCCTTGAGCCGGAGTTCGTGTTGAAACGGCTGACGGCGTCGCTGTATCCGCCAGATACAGTACGACTTTCGATCGTCAATAATCGCATTATTGCCGAGGGCGAGGCTCCCGACACCTGGATAGATCGGGCGCGCGCAGCGGCTCGGCAGCTTTCGGCAGGCGGACCGGAATTCGACATTTCCAAGGTTCGTGATGTCAGTCCCGAAGCACGCGCGGCGGAGCACTGGCAGTATTATGTGTCGCGACTTGAGGCCCAACCGGGAATTGTCGTCGCCCAACAATCGACCAGGGGTGGACATTTCTATATTTCCGGCCTGCGAGACCCGCTTGCCGCCGACCCGCAAGCTCTGCTGTCCGGAACGGAGGTCGATCCTGCCCGCGTTCATTCACAGTGGCAATTCTACCAGAGCCTTGATCCGAAGTTTGTGGTGAAGCGGCTGACGGCGTCGCTGACGCCGCCGAAATCGGTCCGACTTTCGATCATCCAGGGTCGCATCGTTGTCGTGGGCGAGGCTCCTGCCGCCTGGATCAACCGGGCGCAGGCCGCCGCTGAACAACTTTCGGCGGACGGAGTGGTTCTGGATGTCTCGCAGCTGCGTGAACTGGACCTTGCAGAGCTCAATCATTTGAGAGAGGCCATCCAGACGACCGATATTTTCTTCTCTTCCGGCAAAGTTGTGCCGGGACCAGAGCAGACGCCGGTTCTCGACAGATTGGCGGATCAAATAAAGGAATTCGCCCAAAGTGCCCGCAAGTCAGGCGTAACTGCGCGGTTCATGTTGACCGGCCATTCGGACACCACGGGCCGTGAGACGGCCAACGCGTCGATCAGCGCCGCCCGTGCCGAGACAGTTCGTGCGCTTCTCAACAAGCGCGGCGTCGCCCCGGAACTGCTGCTGGTTCGGGGCGCGGGCACCTTTGAACCGGCGGTGCCTGAAAATAGTCAGGCTGGTAGCTCCACCAATCGCCGGGTTTCCGTTACGGTAAACCTGGACTAGGTCGGAGCCCAAGATGTTGCAAAAAAAGATCTGTATGTTGGGCGGGTTCTCTGTTGGAAAGACGAGCCTGGTTCGCAGGTTTGTGAAAAGCATCTTTTCAGAGACCTACTTGACCACGGTGGGAGTGAAAATCGACAAAAAGAGTGTCGCACTCCCGGACAAAACAGTGGATCTGATTTTATGGGATTTGGCCGGCGAAGATGATATCGGCTCTTTCCGCGTCAGCCATGTGCGAGGTGCGACAGGCCTCGTGCTTGTCGTCGATGGAACCCGCGCCGCTACCCTTACCGCCGCGCTCACGCTGCGCGAGCGGGTCGAGGCTGAATTCGGTGCTATGCCGTTCGTATTGCTTTTCAACAAATCTGATCTGGCCGATCGGTGGGTAATACCGGATAGAGAAATCGACGAACTGAGGCAACGCGGATGGCAGGTCTATCTGACAAGTGCGCTCTCGGGTGAGCATGTCGATGATGCGTTTCTTAAACTCGCTTCGATGGTCACCAAATAGACCATGCAAAGATTGCCAAGAGAGATCGGAAACTGGATTTACGATTTCTTCTACAACGAGCGTGCTATTGCGTATGTGAAAATTGACGCCCAGCTGCGGACAGCGGCGAAGGGCGGTAACGTTAAACATTACGGGCTCTCATCCCTTCGCATCGGTAAGCCTGTTGCCGATCAGCTTGAATTCATGGAAGGTTTGCTGCCTTGCCCGGAGCTTCCATTTCATATGCCTATGGTCGAACTGCCCAGCGGGCGTGTCGCGGACCTTCATCTTTTTGCTGATGATGACTGCGTGTGGCTGCTCTTTCTTGATGCCACTGCCGAACGCGACAACAAGCAGCGGCTTCAACAGAAGGCTTATGAAATGACTCTTCTGCAAGAGAGGGAGCGCCAACTCAACGAGAAGTTACATTCGGCCAATGAGGCGTTGAGGAAGAGTCAGGAGGGATTGTCGCGTGAATACCAGCGCGCCGAATCCCTGCTCCTCAACATTCTTCCGGCGTCGATCGCGGAGCGGTTGAAAGCGCACAAGAAAATTGCAGACAACCACGCAGAGGTGAGTGTGCTTTTTGCCGATATCGTCGGTTTTACGGAAAGAGCGCGCAGCGTCGGAGCGGTGACGACGCTCGCTATCTTGAATTACTTCTTCAAGGCGGCGGATCGGCTCTCGGAACGGCACGGCTGCGAAAAGATCAAGACAATCGGCGATTGTGTGATGGTGGTCGCGGGCCTGCCCACCGCGCGATCCGATCATGCACAAGCCCTCGCGCACTACGCAGTTGAACTGCGCAAGGCGGTCAAACGCGAGAGCTTCGCAGGAGAACCGATAAGACTGAGAATTGGAATTCACTCGGGACCGATCGTCGCTGGCGTCATAGGCAAAAGACGGTTCGCCTATGACTTGTGGGGCGAGACCGTTAATCTCGCCTCGCGTATTCAAACGTCCGCGGAGCCCAGTGAAATCCGTATTTCCGATGCAACGCGCCAACTGCTGGGACCAAAATTTGCTTGCGATCCACTTGAGGAAACGGAATTGCGTGGTGCAGGTCGTGTACGAATGTGGCGGCTCCCAGCCTGATTGTCGCTTGCCGGCGCTGGAGCGCACTGCATCTCAAGCCGCAAATTATTAACGTGAAGATTTGATCAAACGGGACCTCATTGGGCGACTTGCGACACAGCTGACATCAGTTCCTTCGGGTTGGGCGCCCCAAACATGTATCGCCCCCCCTCCGGAACCTCCGTGAAACTCCAGCGGACAATTCCCTGCCTGTCCAGCAGGAATTGACCGACCAATTGTCCGTGTCCTGTTGCGATCATCTGTTCGTCGGCTTCGGTCACTTCGTAAGGGTCCTTCCTATCGAGGATTTCGCTCGCTGCAAAAGGATCCATGGGACCGGGCAACTCGCCTGGTATGTCGACCCGCATATCCTTTGCTGCTGCCATCGAGACCTTGTACGGCCAGTTCGTCTCGTTTTGGGTGAATTCGAGATTGGGTAGTCCAAAAGCACGATGTGAAGCGCGTTCAGGGTCGGAGGCCGCAAGCAGGTTCGGCATCGGGTGGTAGCGGAAATAGAGACGCGCTCGTTCGATCGGCGTGTTGACCACCGTCAGGCTCTCCACGCCCCTTTCACGCAGCTCCGGATCAAGCCGCGCCTGGGCGGCGATGTGGCGCCGGCAGAAGGCACAATGCAGACCTCGAAACAGGCCGACCAGCACTGGTTTTTGCCCGCGAAAGTCATCGAGCGCGATCTTGCCTTCCTGGGTAATGGCGTCAAGCACCAGGTTCGGCGCACGGTCGCCCGGTTGAAGCGGTACCAAGTCACTAGGCGCGGACATTTCCAACCCCTAACCCCGGCTAGTCGAGAAAAGGCAGCACCACAAGCGCTTCCGGGTCGAGCCCGTGCTGGGCGCATATACCCTGCGCCAGGGAAAAGTAGCGTTCGGCCTCGGCCAGATTGTCGAGGTCCAGATTAAGCGTTGCGAGACCATCATAGCACGGAAAGAGCAGTTGGGGCTCGCCCATTTCGCGGGCGACGTCCAGTGCTTCGTGGAACAGGCCAACCGCCAGTTCAGGACGGCCATTGCACTGGTGGATCTGCCCAAGCACGATCAACGGCACCGGCAGGTGCTCGCGCTGGTCGAGCGCCCGGTCGATCTCGATAGCCTTCTCGGCGGCAGGCACGCCCTCCGTTGGACAGCGATCCGTGAAAGTACAACAAGCGACCGCCAGATTGGCGAGGAGGCGGGCCTGGAAACCCAGATCACCAATATGGCGCGCCACGTCCAGACCGCGCCGACAGACCTCCATCGCCTTTGCCGGATCGATAGTCGTGTAAAGCACGCCGAGATTGGTGTAGCCGCGGCAGGCCGCACCCAGCAGACCGGCGGCTTCGGCCAATTCAATGCTGCGCTCGACCTGGCCAACGGCTTCACGGTTTCGTCCGAGGCGAGCCAGCGCAACAGCCTTGGTATTAAGTGCCTCGGCGGTCACAAGAGTGGCATCGCGTCCTACGTCGGAAACATGCTCCGTCGTCAAAGTGCGTACGCAATCCAGCGCCGCGTCCGCCCATTTTGCCGCGAGGGAGTGATCTCCGCTCCGGAACGCCTGTCGGCCACGTTCTTGCCAGAGATGCGCCTGCTCGATCGGGGCATCCGCTCCATCGAGGAGCGCTGCCGCTTCAGCATAGCGGGATTCTGCGTTGTCCCGCTTGCCGACGTCCCAGAGCAGCCGACCGACCTTACGCAAAACGCGCGCCGAAGCGACACGATCTGCCGACTGGCGGTATGCCAGCAACACCGCCTCGTAGTGGTGGTGCGCGACCTGGCGGCGGCCTGCCGGGCCGCTCAGATCGGCAATGCGCTCTGCAATTGCCAGCTTGAGCGGTGTTTGCCCGATCGCACCCAATGCGGTCAGTGCTCGCTCATAGAAACGAAGGGCGTCATCGTTGGCGTATATCATGCGAGCGCGATCACCCGCCGCCTGCAGGCAATGCGCGCCCCTTTCCCGCTCGGCGCTCTGTGCGAAATGATGACCGAGCACCGCCAAATCCTCGAGCCGTTCCGGCTTGTCGCCGTACAGTTGCTCCAAGGCAGCACCGACCCGCCCGTGGATGTCGGTCCGGCGTTGCAGGAGCAGATTCTGGTAGATCACGTCCTGCAGCAATGTTTGCGTAAAGCGGTAGCTTTGCGACGAGCCCGAGCCAGATCCGGCAACTTCCTCGATGATTTCCGCATCGCAAAGCAGTTCGCAGCCGGCTTCTAGCCGGCCGGGGTCGGATGTAACGGTTTTCAGAAGGGTGGCATCGAAGCGCGGGCCAATTACCGCGGCTTCCTGGGCCAACCGGCGCACCTCTTGGGGCAACCGGTCGACCCGAGCAAGCAACATTGCCTGGATCGTGGCGGGAATGCCGGTTGCGACTTCGCCTGCCACAGTCCGCCATCGCTGGCCCTCGCGCATCAATACACCGCGATCGATAAGGCCGCGAACGATCTCCTCTAAAAAAAGCGGGTTGCCGCCCGAGCGCTCGAGGATCTGGCCGAGAAGCCCTCCTGCGGAGTTTACCCAGCTCTCGCCGAAAAGCGCCGCCAGCAGACTGCGTCCGTCATCATTGTTGAGCGGCGAAAGCCTGAGCGCCGTGTGACTGACCCGATTTGAATCGAGTTGGTCGTTGTCCGGCGCTGGACGATGCGTGACCAGCAACATCAACCGTGTGCGTTCCAACCTGTCCATCACGAAACGCAGTGCCTCAAGTGACACGGCGTCGGCCCAGTGCAGGTCTTCCACGACAATCAACAGCGGCGACAACGCAAGCCGCCGTTCGATGATTGTGCGGACTGCGTAAAGAATTTGCCGCCGCAGCTGCTCGGGCTCGACATGCTGCAAGGTGGCATCGGGGTCGCCAAGGCCAAGCACATGGTAAAGCAAAGGCATCAGTCGCTTTGCCTCTTCGCCCTGCAGGCCGAGATCGGTAAGCAAGGCTGCGAGCTTCCCCCGTATTTCATCCCCATTGTCGTTCTGCATCATCCCCGCAGCGCTGCGCACAACTGCGTCCAAGGCGCCAAATGATTGTTCGCCCAGCGGTGAGCACGCGGCCTGCCGCACGGCGACGTTGCGAAAACGATCCTCGTCTCCGACGCGGGCGACGAACTCCTTCACCAGCCGCGATTTCCCGATACCGGCTTCTCCGACGAGGCGGACAAGTTGGGCCGAGCCGCCGCACGCCTGGTCAAGGCTCGCCAACATTCTATGAAGCTCCGCACCGCGACCAATCATCGGCGCGCTGAGGCCGAGCGCCTCGAGCCCACGTGCTGCACGCGGGGCCGCAAGCGGTGCATCCAGTCGATGGACGAGCACGCTGCCGGCCTTGCCGCGAAGCACGACATCGCCCAGCGACTCGTAAGAAAAGGCATGCCGGGTCAGCCTGTGAGTGAGTTCGCCTACCAGCACCTCACCCGGTGCGGCCAGCGATTGCAGGCGCTGCGCCGTATTCACGGTGTCGCCGGTCACCGAATAGGATTTGGCGGTGCCGATGCCCAATCCGCCAGTAACCACCGGACCGGTGTTTATGCCGATGTGGAGTAACAGAGGCGAGCCGGAGTGGGGGGTGCTTTCACCGAGCCGCGCCGTCCGGGCGATCATGTCGAGAGCGGCGCAAAGCGCACGTTCCGGGTCGTCTTCATGCGCCACCGGCGCACCGAACAAAGCGAGCAGCGCATCGCCGATGAATTTGTCGACGAAACCGCCAAAGTTTCGCACGGCCGCCGTCAATTCCTTGAACAGCGCGTTCTGCAGAGCTTGCATCACCTCGGGGTCGAGCTGTTCGCTGAGTGTCGTGAAGCCGCAAAGGTCGGCGAACAGGACCGTTACCGTCCGGCGATCGGCGTCAGAGACGGGATGCAGCCCATAGCTTTCGATGTTCGGAGGCAGCGACAGGATTCGAGAAGGCGGCACGATGGTCCCGCTTGGTTTCGGAACAGGCCGTTCGGCGGCTTTTGCGGACGCACCAAGGCTTGCCCCACATTTCGGACAGAACTCGAAATCAGGTGCGCAGGGGTAGCCGCAGCTGGCGCATGGCACAGGCTGGCGCCTGCCACACCTCGGACAGAAGGCGTAACCGCCCTCAATCTCGAAACCGCAGCCCGAGCAGTCCATGGAAACCTCACCCGAGCATGATGCCGAAAAGTGTGAAGCGGTTTTCGGACCACATCCTGCTCTGTCTCTTTGACCTAGAGATGGATTCAGATTTCAGGTCGATTCGGCCTGCAATCATCCGGCTCTTGGGGCCATGACTCGTGATCTCGCCACGCCCTTCACGGCCAGGGTATTCACAATGATGAACCGATAGCCGTCAACCGGCAAGCGGCAGCAAATGGGCATCCGTGGGGTCCGGTGGCGGAGCGTTGCCGATTCGGACGGCTGCTTGGCCGTCGTTGCGACGTTCTCTCTTCGCCCCTCCGTCTTCCTGCTATCATGGAGATGAGGAGACGGACTTTGAGCGAGAATCGCAGACTAGTCGCAATTCTGGCTGCAGATGTGGTTGGATACAGCCGGTCGCCAGCGCGGACGAAGATTCGCCTCGCGTCTGGAGGGCGTCGCGGCGCCCGGCGCCATCTGCCTGTCCGAGAACGCCTATCGCTAGGTCAAGGCGAGTCTCGACCTCTCGGTCAGCGATCTCGGCACGCGTGGGCGGCATGGCAGGAACTGCTCGCGTCAATCCTGACTATTCGCTGGAATACCGTCGCAAAGTCTTGCCTTACAAGAACCATGCCGATTTCGAACTCATGATCGACGGGCTCCGCAAGGCCGGAATAGTGCAATGACAAATGAGGGCATGCGGTCGGATCAGACGCCAAAGGCTCGGCCGATCTTGCGCCATCGGGCGTTTTCACGAACCAGTTTCAGGTCGTCGGTCGTCTCGGCAAAAGTGTGCGAACGGTAGTGCCCGAGCAGGTCAGGAAACAGCCTCCCTGCCGGCAGGCCGGCAACCTGTTCGCGGACCGACATTTTTTCATCGATGACCCGGGTGCCCCAGGCATTTTCCCGAACCTGCAACTCGGCAGCCAGACCGCGCTCTTCCGGCGCGGTTTCATCCAGCGCAGCCAGCAGGATCGAGTGGAAAAGCGCTACATAACCGATCTGCCTCAGGCCGCCCACGACCCGCACGCGCGGCAATATGGCAAGAACGAGGAACGTCAAGAACAAGTTCGGCAGCAGCACGCCCTCCAGCAGCGCCTGCTTGAGATGCGCCCGCTCGAACGGGATGGAAAGACCGTTCGGCCTTTCAGGCTCGATCAGGTGCCCGTTCTCGAAAACAAGCTTGCGCACGCGCTCCTCGCGAATGCCCCAGAAATAGGCCGTGGCATTGGGCAGGAATCTGCCAAATGGGCCCGATTCGGTCTCTTGCAGGGTACGTTCGAGACGCTGACGCCTTGCGGGCTCAAGGAGCAGCTTGGAAAGAAGGCTGCCGTCATGGTCCAGATGCCGCGCCACGACGGAAGCCGCGAGCCGGTCATCGATGAACACCGGCCGAGCCATGCCAGAACGATCCCAATCGGCGACCAGATCCTCGTTGAGGTCTGTCAGTGCATCGGCGGCGGTTCCAAACACCTTGTCCTGGCTGGCGAGCAGTGTGCCCAGCCAGCGGCTGGCATCCGTTTCGTCGCCCACCGCTTCGAGCGCCCGCTTGTTGAGGGTGACCGGGCCGGCCGCGCAGGCGCTTTTGCGGCATAGTTTGTGGCGCCCCATGCCAAACAAGTTGACCTTGTCGTCGCCGACATCGAGCCATCCCGGCCCCTCCCGGCCAATTGTCTCCATGGTCATCGTCGTTCCCATGAAGCCGACGAACGCCGACAGCCCGTTTTCGACCGCGCCGAGCCAGGCAAACAGGAGGGCATCGAAGGTGATCCTGTCCATCAGCAGCAGGCAGTGTAGGCCGGACTGGATCACCGGTCTGTGGTCGAATTCTTCAAGGGCCTTGCCGACCTCTTCAGGCTGCATGATCAAATCAAGGCGCTGATGCAGTATATCAAGCAGGATCGAACGGGCAGCGATCGCCGGACCCGAAGCAGGTCTTGCCACCGGCCGCCACAGATGGCGGGCGTATTCGGAAACCGGTGCATTCCAGTTCTGCTCGATATCACGCACGACTTCCGGGCAGAGCAGTGATAGCACTGCCAGAACATCCACCGGAGCCTTAAGGGTCGGATCAAAGTCCCTGGTCATCAGAACCGCAGCCGGGCCATGCTCAGAAGGTCGTGATACCGTCCTTCGGTAAAGCCGGCCTTCACATGCCGGCCTTCGACCTCGAAGCCGTGGCTTGTGTAGAGGCGGATGGCCGGTTCATTGTCGGCATAGACGGTCAATTCGACTCGCTTCAGGGCGCGCCAGTTGTCGGCCACGTCAAGCAGCGCGCCAAGTATGGCAGAGCCGATACCCTTGCCGACAAAGCCATCGTCAAGGCCGATATTGATCTCGCCGATATGCGAACGGCGCGGCGAACCCTGCACGACAAGGCTGCCATGGCCGACGACCTTGCCGTCCAGCTCGGCAACGATCCAGGTGGTTTCCTGGCCGGACTTGGTGATACGCCGTTCTACCTGCTCCACCATCTCGAATGGCACCCTGAGCGTGCCCCAGCGGAAGCCCGGCATGTTGAAGATGGCGCAAAGCGCCTCCGCATCGCTTGGCCGAATGGCCCGGAGTTGCGGCTGGATTTTCTTTGGGAATGGCGAGGTCGTGCTGGTCATGGCTTTCCCGGCAAAGGCAATAGGCCCGGCACGATGCACCGGACATCATCTGAAAATCCAGCCATCTCATCATCCTATGATGCCGATTGCGCGCTGAAGTACCGGGAGACGGCGTAGAGTTTGAAGATGCCGCTGATTCCGATCCAGCCGAAAAGGGCGAGCCAGCACAATGTTCCCGTCGCCGTCCAGTCGATCCGGTGCATTACGGCCTCGGTGATGACAAGGCCAAGGATGGCAAACAAGCCGACCAGAAACTGCGCCAGACCGAGCACCAGCAACTCTTCGTGCGGCGCGCTTTTCCAGACGAGATATGTGCCGCCCGCTCCGGCGAGGAAGATGGCGCTGTAAACCTGAGCGTGGAAGGCGTCGATCGGCCACGGCCAAAAGCCGCCGAATGTCAGGGGAAACAGCAACAGACCGACGCCATAAAGCCCAAGGATCGCCATTTCCATCGACATATAGCCGCGCCATGCAGAGTTTAAGGTCACGCCCTTTGCGGAAGGACGGCCCCCGGCCCGTAACAGGAACAGCCCGGATACCGCGACCGAAGCAAGATAGACCAAGAACCAGAGCCAGGGCGCTTTCCGCTCGAAGTTGAAATAGCCGAGATTGATGAACGAAGCCGCCGAAACGATGACGGTGAAGATGAAGGCCATGACAAGCACTAGCCTGCCTAGCGACCAGCGATTCCAGACCAGCAGCGCCGCCATCACGGCCATTTCGGCGGTGTAGAAGCCGCCGAGGAAGCGGGCGTTGAACGGCGTGACGGCCCAAGGCCAGCGCGGCCTGACCAGCGCAGGCGCGAAAAAAAGGCCGGCGCCGACGATCAGGACGATGATGATCCCCGCCGAGAAAAGCCGCAAGGCCGCGGGAAATGGCGGGTTGTCGGGTGTCGGCGCGGGAGAAAGTCCCAAAGATGAATACCCCATGGACCCACCATAGTACCGCTTGGGATCGGTGAAAATCCCGACGGATTGACACGTCGGCGGGCTTTTCCATTCGAATGGCCGTACGATCCGTTTCGAAGTAAGATGGAGCGCTCGGAACGAAGACCGGTTCCGGTCAACCACCTCGGGGGTGCATTTTCCGGAGACTGCACGATGACCGAAATTCAGGATCTGTTCTCGCTTTTGCGGCAATCGACCGATGTCGATCCCCAGGCAATCGACGCGATCCGGCGGACCATCGCGGAAGGCAAGGATCATGAACTTTGCCGCATCAATGTGCCGGCTTTCGCCAGCAAGCATGGCCTCGACGAGGAACGCGCCATAAGCGCCTTCCTCCATGCGGCGCGGGTGGGCATCTTCGACATTTCATGGAATGTTCTGTGCCCCGGCTGTGGCGGCGTGCTCGACACCAACGCTACGCTGAAAACCCTGCAGAAGGACGAATACACCTGTGCGCTATGCTCCGAAGGCTATTCGCCGACCCTCGATGAGATGGTCGAGGTGACATTCACCGTCAGCCCTCGCGTGCGCAGGATTGCCGCCCACAATCCACACGAGCTGCCATTGGTGGAATATTTTCGCCAGATTTACTGGGGATCCGGCGTCGATCTGCCGGAAGAGGGTTTGGCGAAAAACATAGAAGCGTTCTCGCTGGAGGATATCGAGCTGGCGCCGGGTGAAAAGGCCGTTCTGCCCATACAGCTTCCGTCCGAATTCATCATCGTCTTCGAGCCGGTCACCCATTCAGCGCAGTTCATCGACGCGAAGGGCGAACCAACAAAAGAGCGGCGAAGCCTGTCGTTGGCTTTCGACCGCGACCATGTCCAGAACCAGACACTGGAAATGCAACCCGGTCCGCTGCGTATTTCGCTGGAAAACAGGACCGACACCCGCGTGCTGCCGGCAGTCTTCATCGCCGGCGAGGCATTGCATAATCTCCTGGGCAAACGCCGGCCTTTTCTGACCGCCAAGCGCCTGCTCACCAACCAGACGTTCCGCGACCTCTATCGTACGGATACGCTCGACATCAACCAGCGCCTGAAGATCACCAGCCTCACCTTCCTGTTCACCGACCTGCGCGGATCGACCGCGCTTTACGAGCGGGTGGGCGACCTTTCAGCCTTCGATCTCGTGCGCGTGCATTTCCAGGTTCTGCACGAGATCGTCGCGGCGGAGGCAGGCGCGGTGGTGAAGACCATCGGTGATGCGGTGATGGCGACATTCGCGACGCCTGATCGCGCGATGGCTGCGGCCCTCAGGATGCGTGATGCCATGCGTGCGCTCAATGACAGAAGCGGGCGCGAGGATCTGCTGCTCAAGATCGGTGTCCATGCCGGCCCCTGCATCGCCGTGTCCATGAACGAGCGACAGGACTATTTCGGCCAGACGGTCAACATTGCTTCACGGGTCCAGAACCTGGCCAACGCACAGGCTATCTTCGCAACCCGCGCGGTGGTCGACGACAATCTCACCGCCGATCTGTTGCGTAGGAACGCTCTGACGCCCGTGCCTCACGAAGTCTCGCTGCGCGGCATCGAGCGGGAGATCGCGGTGTATACAATCCCCTGAGCAATTGGGCCGTCCAGAGCAATCCCAGGGAAAGTGTAAACGGTTTTTCGGGAAAAACGCGTAGCGCTTTCCCTTGGAATTGCAGTAGAGCAGCGTTTGCGTGAAAAGATGAGGCGCTCTCGGCCGCTCACACGCGCTTGCAGAGGAAATAACGATCGGCGGGCTCTGAAGTCGGCGCCGGGAGGCGTTGCAGCAGCGGGTGATCGAGCGGCGTGCCACTGACCGCGAAGCCGCCGACCCGAAGCAGGCTCGCAATCAGATCGGGAAGCCAGGTAGCAGTCACTGCATCCCGATCGTCATAGCCGGTGCCGATGTCGGCATGTACAAGGGCGGCTTCGATGCCAATGAACTTGCGGGCCGTCTCGCGTATTTCGCCGAGCACGAGGTTTTCGGCTTCGGGAATTGAGCTGGCATGTGCGCCGACTTCGCGGTCGAACACCACGATCCGGCGCCCGGGCAGGCGCTCGCGCAGATGGTGGAACGTCCGACCGTTGCCGAGGCCGAGCTCGAGTACAAGCCCCTCCATCTTCGCCACCTCGACGCAGACTTGGTCGAGAATGTCGCGCTGTGCGGTCATCCTGCTGATGAAATTCTCGAGGCGACTCATATGCTTTTGTGTGTCCTGAACCAGAAAGAGATCGTCAATGCCGCCGACAAGAACTGTTCACGGGTGAATCCCGAAGGCGTAGTGCGAAACTCGATCACGTGTCGGCACATATAGAGGCGGACCATGAACACTGCAACAACCTACAGGCAGCCGGCAGGATCATACCGGGTGGAATAGGCGGCACGGCGCGCGGCAAAATAACAACTCATTTGTAGGGATCTGCGGCGTCCCGCAAGCCGTCACCGAGGAAGTTAAACGCCATGATGACGAGAATGACGGGAAGCATCGGCAAAAGCAGCCATGGATAGAATGCGATCACGCTGACGCTGCGCGCCTCGGTGAGCAGGATGCCCCAGCTGGTTATCGGCGCTCTCAGGCCGAGCCCGAGGAAGCTCAGCGCCGTCTCACCCAGGATCATGCCGGGAATGGAGAGCGTCGCCGTGGCGATCAGATGCGACATGAAGCCGGGAATGAGATGCCGGCCGATGATGCGGCTGCTCCCGGCGCCCATCAATTGCGCGGCCAGAACGTAATCCTCTTCGCGCAAGGCCAGAAGCTTTGAACGCACGGCCCGCGCCAGTCCGGTCCAGTCGAGCACTCCGAGGATCACGGTGATGCCGAAATAGATCAGGATCGGACTCCAGGTTATCGGCATGATCGCCGCCAGGGCCAGCCATAGCGGAATGCTGGGAATCGATTGCAGGACTTCGATTATCCGTTGAACGATCAGGTCGAAGATACCGCCGTGATAACCGGCCAGTCCGCCGATGACGATGCCGAGCAGGAAGCTGAAACTGATGCCGACGAGGCCGATTGTCAGTGAAATGCGTGCGCCATAGATCATGCGCGAGAGCACGTCGCGCCCCAGCCTGTCGGTGCCGGCCAGAAAGAGCTGGCCGTTTTCGGCAGCGCAGACAAAATGCCTGTCACCTTCGATCAGGCCCCAGAACCGGTAACTGTCGCCCTTGCAGAAGAAACGGACCCGCTGAACATCGCCCGGGTCGTCGATGTAGTTCCGCTTGAGCGTGTCCATGTCCAGCGTCATCTGGCGGCCATAGACGAACGGCCCGACGAACTCGCCGTTGTGGAACAGGTGCACCTGCTGCGGCGGCGAATAGATATAGTCCATGTTGCGCGTGTGCAGATTGTAGGGCGCCAGAAACTCGCAGATCAGTATCCCGAAATAAAGCACTATCAGGAATATGCCGGATACAAGGGCAAGCCGGTGCATGCGGAATTTCCACCACATCAACCGCAACTGCGACGCCTGAAAGACCTTCGACTGCTCCGCCGTCATCGCCTCGACCGACTGCAGGTCAAAGGGCGCGCTGGAAACGTAGTGTTCTAGTGGAGCACCCGGAGCGGGGAGCGGCGAATCCGTCTTCATTTAGTGCTGCCGCCCTGCAAACGAATTCGTGGATCAAGCACCGCCAGCGCCAGGTCGGAAATCAGGACACCGATGACTGTCAGGAAGGCTAGGAACATCAGGAACGACCCCGCCAGATACATGTCCTGGCTTTGCAAGGCCTTGATCAGCATCGGCCCGGTCGTTTCCAAAGAC
This sequence comes from Mesorhizobium sp. M7A.F.Ce.TU.012.03.2.1, assembly GCF_004006095.1. Taxonomy (NCBI): domain Bacteria; kingdom Pseudomonadati; phylum Pseudomonadota; class Alphaproteobacteria; order Hyphomicrobiales; family Phyllobacteriaceae; genus Mesorhizobium; species Mesorhizobium sp. M7A.F.Ce.TU.012.03.2.1. Next base: position 6,699,573 of record NZ_CP034779.1, on the reverse strand, counting down.
AGCACGATCGCCGTGATTTCGGCGCCGGAGATGATGGCCGGCAGGATAGAGCCGATGTCGGAAATGAAGAAATTGAGCGCCATGCGCAGCGGATATTTGACCAGAGCCCTGAACGGATGAAGGCCTTTGGCGCGTGCGGTCACCACATATTGCTTGTGTAGCTCATCGAGCAGATTGGCGCGCAGCCGCCGGATCATGCTTGCCGTGCCGCCGGTGCCGATGATTAAGACCGGGATCCAGAGATGGGCGAGTATCGACTTCGCCTTGGCCCAGCTCATCGGCTCGCTGAGATATTGCGGGTCCATGAGATGGCCGAGGGACGTGCCGAACCAGATGTTGGCGAAATACATCAGGATCAGCGCCAGCATGAAGTTCGGAATGGCAAGGCCCAGGAGGCCGAAAAAGGTCAGGCCGTAATCGCCCCAACTGTATTGATGCGTCGCGGAGTACATGCCGATCGGAAAGGCGATGAGCCAGGTGAAGATGATCGTGACGAAGGAAACCAGCACAGTCAGCCACATTCGGTCCCCGACGACGTCGCGAACCGGCAGCTCATACTCGAAGGAATAGCCGAAATCGCCGTGCAGCATCCCGCCGACCCAATAGAAGTAGCGAATGATCGGCGGCTTGTCGAAACCATATTCCTTGCGCATCATCTCGATGCGATCGGAATCCACCCCTTCGCCCTGTGCCCGAAGCTCGGCGACATAGCTGTCGAAATAGTCGCCGGGGGGAAGTTCGATGATCGTGAACACCAGCGCTGATATCACCAGCAGCGTTGGAACCATCACAGTAATGCGCCAGACAATATATCGAAGCACGCTCAGGACTCTCCAAGCCAGAATGTATCCGGCATGTAGACACCGAAATAGGCGGTCGGATCGTAGCCGAAGAGCGCCTTGTCAGGCAGATTGCGCAGCCGTGAGGACACCAGAATCGGCTGATGCGTTCCGTTCACGGTCCCGATCGAAAACACCTGATCGGTGTAGATCGACAGCATCGAATTCCAGATTTCGGCGCGCTCTGTCGCTTCAGTCGATGCGTTCCAGCGCTTGAGCAAAGCCATCAACTCGATCACTTCAGGAAGATCGGGCGCCTCGCCCATCTTGCCGTGAGACAAGTAGTGAGCACCCCAGAGCGGCCATTGCAGTTGATCGTCGATGGTGGGGGCCAGCTGGCTCGGGTTCATGTCGGCGGTCGGCACGCCATTGTCGATGCCCGACCACATCGACATCATGATCTGGCCGCCAAGCGCGCGGCTGCGGAAGATGTCGCGCTGCGAAGTCCGGATGAACAGGGCGATGCCGATCTTTCGCCAGTGATCGGTGATGAGTTCGAGCGCGTCGGTTTCCAGTGTGCTTTCGCCGGCGGTTTCCACGATTATCTGGGCAGAGCGTCCATCGGGAAGTATCCGCAGGCCGTCATCGTCACGTGCCAGAAGCCCGACCTCGTCGAGCAGTGCATTGGCCTGCTCGGGATCATGGGCAACCCAAGCTTTAGCGAATTCCGGCCGGTAGAGCGGGCTCTCGGACAATACGGTATCGGCGCTTTCCTGCGCCAATCCGTAGAACACGGCCATATTGATCTCGCGCCTGTCCACGGCGAGCGAAAGTGCGCGGCGCACGCGCACGTCACGCAGAAGGCCACGCCACACCTGGTCGGCGCAATTCAGATTCGGCAGCAGCGCCAGCCGAGAACCCTGTGTACGTTTCCACAGGTGCATCTTCACCGGATAGCGCTTCTCCGCGTCTTTCAGGAAGGAGTAGTCGCTGAAGTCAATTCCCATGCATTGCAGGTCGCTCTCGCCCGCACCGGTCTTGGCGGAGATGATCGCCGATGAGCTGACATTCATGATGATCCGGTCAACATAGGGCAGTTGCCGGCCGTTCTCGTCTATTCGATGAAAGAACGGGTTGCGCTCGAAGATGAATTGCTCGGCCGGCGGCTTGGTCCGGTTCTGCCAGGGGTCGAGCGTCGGCAGTTCCGGGTTCTCCGGGCGATACTGCCGCGACATGCGGATATGCAGGAGCGTCCATTTCTGGGTCCGGTTCTCCTTCATCAGGCCGGCGAGCCGGAATGAATCCTGATATTTCTTGTGGAACTGCTTGAGATAGGCGGCCGGCAGGACAAGCGATAGCGGCGAAGCGGCAGCGAGCTTGGGCAGGAAGTCTGGATTGGGCGCATCCCAGCTGTAGCGGACCGTCAACGGATCGACGATCTCGAAGCGTGGCGGCTTGCCGTCCGCCAGCAGGGCGGGGGCGAGCCCGCCTTGCGAAAGCTCGTCGTTCAGCCAGACATCTTCCCAACAATAGCGAAAATCCTCCGGCGTCAGCAGGCTGCCGTCAGACCATTTGTGCCCTTCCCGTATCTTGAAGGTGAAGACGCGATCATCCGCCACGTCGAAACGCTCGAGAATGTCGGGTTGCATGTTGAGCTTTTCGTCATAGCCGACCAGGCGAGAATACCCGTAGATCGTCATCATCCGGATATCTTTCTGGCTGCCGATGATTGTCCGCAGCGTGCCGCCATACTGGCCGGGCAGCCGGCCCATTGCAGCGAGATTCAGCGCGCGCGGACTCTTGGGCAGGCGCTCAGCGAGTGTCGGCAGCGCCTTGACCGTCAGTTGTTGCCGAAGAAATTCCGGCTCCAGATCGCCGGCGCGCGACGTCCCTGGCAGAAATGCCGAAGCCATGAGACCAAGGACGGTGCGCCGGCTGATCAATGGCGTAACTCACTGATATCGGCCGAATGTCTCGCCAGCACGAGGTGGCCACCGCCAAGATCGAGTGGTGACAGCCTATCTTCGTCGCCCTCGTCGCGGAATTGCGGTCCCCATGCGCTGGTGTCGGAAGCTCCGCTGAGCTTCAGCGTCTTGAAATCCATCGGCCTGTCGAGATCGGGGAAAGGTACCGCGGCGACCAGGGAGCGCGTGTAGGGGTGGATTGGTTTTCTGAGCAGAATTTCGCGCGGCGCAAGCTCGACGATACGCCCGCCGCACATCACCGCGATGCGGTCTGCCATGTAGTCCACCACCGCCAGATTGTGGGATATGAACAGGTAGGTCAGGCCCAGTTCTTTTTGCAGGTCCTTCAGAAGATTCAGGATCTGCGCCTGGACAGAGACATCGAGCGCCGAAACCGGCTCGTCGCAGATCAGGAGTTCGGGCCCTAGCGCCAACGCACGCGCGATGCCGATGCGCTGACGTTGCCCGCCGGAGAAACTGTGCGGATAGCGCTTTATGAAGCGCGGATCGAGCCCGATTGCCTGCATCAGGCTCTTGACCGTGGCGAGTCGGGACGCCGCATTGCCACGTTGATGGATCTCCAGCGGCTCGCTCAAGATGTTCTCCACCGTCATGCGAGGTGAAAGCGACGAAACCGGGTCCTGGAAGACCATCTGGATTTTCGCGCGCAATATGCGCAGGGCATCTCCCTCTGCGCCCAGGACGTCGGTCGGTCCATCGCGGCCGTTGAAGATCACAGAACCGCCGCTGGGGGTGATGGCCCGCATGAGGATCTTGCTGACGGTTGTTTTGCCACAGCCGCTTTCGCCGACCAGACCCAGACACTCACCCCGCCTGATGTCGAAGCTCACGCCGTCCACGGCGCGAACAGAGGTTTGATGACCCCCGCTGAACCATCCGGACTTGCGGGTAGTGAAGGTCTTTGTCAGATCCCTCACCGAAAGCAGAATGTCCTCCGGCCCCTTCGATGCCGGCGCAGTCTGCTTGCCGAGCAGGTTCCCAACGTTCACCGGCACCTCGCGAAGCGCCTTTAGCCTTTCACCAGGCTTCAGGTCGAAATGCGGAACGGCTGCCATCAGGCCCTTCAGGTAAGGGTGGCCCGGCCGGCGGAATATCGCCTCGACAGGCCCCATTTCCATGATCTCGCCATGGTACATGACCACCACCTCGTCGGCGACATTGGCGACCACGCCGAGGTCGTGCGTGATCAGCAGCATCGCCATGTTCAGCTTGGTCTGAAGCCCGCGCAGCAATTGCAGGATTTGCGCCTGGATGGTGACGTCCAACGCCGTCGTCGGCTCGTCGGCGATCAACAAAGCAGGCCGGCAGATAAGCGCCATGGCGATCATGGCGCGTTGCCGCAATCCTCCCGAAAGTTCAAATGGATACATGTCGTAGGCGCGCTTGGGATTGGGAAATCCGACAAGGCCGAGCATTTCCTCGGTCCGCGCCTTGCGCTCCGCCCGAGCCATAGGCGTATGAATCTGCAAGGATTCGCTGACCTGGTTGCCGATCGTGTGCAGCGGCGACAGCGATGTCATCGGCTCCTGAAAGATTTTGCCGATGCGACTGCCTCTCAACGCCCGGATTTCGGTTCCGTCACGCTGCATCTGCAGGATATCCTGCGTCGTTCCGGGCTTTTCAGGATCAGAAAACAGGATACGGCCGCGAACATGGGCCGTATTCGGCAAAATGCCCATCACTGCCTGGCTGAGAACCGATTTTCCGGAACCGGACTCGCCCACAAGCGCGGTAACCTTGCCGGGCAGGACGCGAAGATTTGCGCGCCTGACGGCATGCAACGGTCCCCCGATCATGGCAAAAGAGATGCCAAGATCCTCGATCCGCAGCAGATCAATGCCCGAATTCATCCTCACACCAGCCCCACTCTGGCAGTCTGCCGGGCGGCAGACCCAAAAGCGAGACTAGCGTATTGCCAGCCTAGAGCAACTTGGATTCGAATCGAATTCCGCGACGGAACCGGCGACCGGGCTGCACACCAAGGCTTTCGGACCGGATCGTGTCGGTTACTGGAGCTTCCTCCGGTCGCTTGCCGACAACCGCGCGGCATCGCGATGAAGCAGCATGACCTGCTCGGCGTCCGATATCCGGTCGTGAATCGGCGCAGCGTCTTCATCGAGGGCGAGAGCACCCGACAAATCGGGTGAAAGCACCGTCAGCTTCTGCTTGATACCCGCCAGTTCCTCCGTGCCGAGCGTCAGCCAACTGTTGTCGCCGCAATAGCTGGCGAAGTCCTTGCTGGCGAGAACGCTGTGCGGATATTTCTTGGTCAGGGTCTGGAGACGCTGCACCTCGTTTACAGCCGAGCCGAAGACAGAGAATGTCAGCCGGTCGGTAAGCCCGACATTGCCGAACATCACATTGCCGACATGCAGGCCGATACCAAACTTTATGTCGCCCAGTCCCTGCTCCTTTCTGCGCAGATTGAGTTCCATCATGCGCGCGCTGGCCTTGTGCGCTGCCGCAAGAGCAGCCTGGCAGGCGATCTCGGACTGCGAGCGATGCCTTTCGCAGGGGTAGACGGCGATGAAGCCATCACCCAGGAAACTCATGATCTGCCCGCCTTTGCGATTGAAAGGCGCAGCGATGGCATCGAAAAACTGGTTCAGCGTATCGATGTAGATTTCGCGACCGGAGGTTTCGGCAAGCCTTGTCGACCCGCGCATATCGCCCATGACCAATGCGGCCCGGATTGTGTCACCCTCGCCGCGCTTGATCTGGCCGTCCAGCACACGCCTGCCGGCGTCGCCGCCAAGATAAGTGGTCATCATGTTGTCGGCGAGCTTGGTGAGCACCGCCATCTTGGTGGCGATAGCGAGATAGTTCTGGATCCGCAGTAGCGCCGAAATCATGCCGTCGCTGAAGCCAGACGCACTGTCGGTCGACCACGACCCCATCATGCCCTGGCTGGTATCGCCGTTGAAGGGGTGCACGAAAGCCATGTAATCGGTGACGCCCATACGCCTGAGGTCGTCGAAAACAGGAAACTCCGACCGCACCGACGGGTCAAGCCGGCGCCGCAGGTGGTCGAGCTTGTTGCTGAGCAGATGGTAATATGGGCTGGTCAGGAATCTGTCGGAATGAACGCCGTTCTCACTGCGGAAGCCTTCCACTTCCAGGCCCTGGCCGCGAAGCCAGGTAAAACCAAGCGCGTCATAAAGCGGATGAAGCATCGAAAAGCTCAAATGCACCCGCTTCAGCGGCAGGCCGGCAGCAGCCAGCCGTTCACAAAAGCCCTTTACCAATGTTTCCAGGTCGTTGCCCGCCAGCGCCGATTGGCTCAGCCAGTCGGCAACTTTATCCATGAGAATGGTGGAAATTTCTGCTTGCGCTGTGCTCATGCCATCTCAAACCCGTCGAAGACGAGCCATCTCCTTTGATCCGCCACACAATCGAAGTCAGTGAAGCCGGCTTCGGCGACGAAAGCCGGCGAAGAATTTCCTAAATAACTCCTTGCAGGAAGGAAGCAGGCGTAAAACAGCATCTATCACCTGGAACCCTATGTGGCGAGGCTTCCGGCGGAGTGCAATCTCGATCCTGACATCGGGCAAAGAATTCGCCGTCTCAGACACCGTCGGGCCTTCACCACTGTCTCTTGGGCACCCCGAGATGGCCAAAAAAATTGCGTGTGTCGACGATCAGAGGAGCGTGATCAGCGATCGCCTGATAGTCGATCGCGTCGTGGCCGGTTGCCACGACGACAGCATCGAATCCTTCGGGGCTTCCGGTGTTTCGTCAGCGGTGTCGGAACGCAGATTATGATGGCATCGCAGACGGCTAGTTCGACAAATCCGCAGTGGCGCGGAACCGCCCGGTCGGCAAGGGCTGTCGACGTCACTGCCTCAAGGAGGATTGGCCGTTGTTCAGGCTCTCGACCTTCCGGGTTTCGATGTCGAAGCCGGAAAACCGGGGACCCGGCGCGTGCGATCGCAACCGACAGCGGCAACCCAGCATAGCCAGCCCGATCACGCTGACATGCGCGGCGCGCCTCGAAATCCGGTTAAGAAGACGGTCATATCGTGAGGCGTCCAAAAAATCTGCTTTCCCGTCAATTCGGACAGGTTACCCGCTCCCATGGCGAGGCTCACCGGTGCCAAGAACCATGAGTGAGGGCATATTGCGGAACTCGAATTCCGCAAGCAGTCAGCAGACCTGCGCCTTCGCCTTCAGGCTTGCGGCAGCCATCGCGTAGCCGCCGGCGGCGCCATCGATGAAGTGAACGTGATCGCGCTGCAGCGGCGAGATGACGAGGCAGGTCATCAAGGCGGACTTCTGGCGGTGCAGGCCATAATTGCAGATGCCCGCTTCTTCCGCCTGCTTCAGCCGGTCTTGGATCCGATGCAGCACATCCGCGTCAACGTCGATGGTCATCTTCAAGCCGTCGTCGAACTTTCGGAAATCCGAATTGCTGGCCACCTCGCGTTTGTAGACCTTCGGATCGAAACGGCCAATCGTCCAGCCAAATCGATCGGTTGCAGCCGTAAGCGTCATCAGGAACACGATCCACAGCTTCGACCGCCACCGCCATCCTGCCGGGGCCATCGCCCGCGCCTCGACATCCAGGCCGGCGGGCAGCAGACTGTAGCCCGGGCCGTCCACCGGCACCGGGTGGCCATCGCGCTCCTGCCTGCCGGCGAGGGCGATGATGTCGGAAGCCAGAAACTGAAACCCGCGCAAGTCGCGCGACGCCCCCGGTGTGGCTATGATCGAGACGATTTCGCCATGCCGGGCCTCGATCGGGTTCCAACGGCAGGAGAGGCCGGTCAGATCCGGCCGCGCGCCGGCCGGCGCAGGATCGATGCGGTAGCGCCCCGCTTTCATCTCAGCTTCCGCCCAACTGCCGCCACCGCCGGCGAACATGGCATAGAAGGCCGCTTCGGAAGCCCGGAACCTCGCCACGCGAACGTCGAGGCCATGCGCCCTTATGTCCCCTATCGGCACGATCGCGGCGCGCAAGGTAAGGCCCAGTTCGTCCGCCACCCACCTTTGGACGGCCGCCAGCGCGTTGCGGGCAATCTCCAGCGCCGAGCCGGGAAACGCCACGAGCGCGCCGTCGCCGCCGAAGACAAAGGGGAGGTCTTGCCGACCCAGCGCATTGAGCAGCGCCGAAATGACGCTTGCGCCGGCCATATTGACGGTTTTATAGCGCCCCGCCTCGATCGCCTTGGTCGAGCCGACAATGTCGGCAGTGGCCAGCGCCCAGCCATCGGGGAGGGGCCGATAGTTATCGATGTCGGCAACGCTTTCGAACTTTGCGAAGACCGGCAAAGAAGCGACAAACGGGTCGGACGCGACAGCTGTTTCCATGGCCATTAGATAGCATATTCCACGGCTTGAAGGTGAAGTCGATTACGCTCGGAAATTGACTTGCGCAGGCTTTCCGGTGATAGGGTCGCGCGATGCGAATTGCCTTCTACGCGCCGCTGAAGTCACCCAATCATCCCGTTGTTTCCGGCGACCGCCAGATGGCACGGATGCTTGTCAAAGCGCTGGAGCACGGAGGGCATAGCGTCGAACTGGCATCTGAGTTGCGCTTCTATCTACGCCAGCCGGAGTCGAAAAGTTTCGAGGCACTAAAGATCGAGGCCGCAGAGGAAGCCGCGCGGCTGACCAAACTTTGGGGTCGTGACGGCAAGCCCGATCTCTGGTTCACCTACCATCCTTATTACAAGGCGCCCGACTTGATCGGGCCGGAGCTGGCGTCGGCCTTTGCTGTCCCCTATGTGACAGCGGAAGCCTCCTATTCCAGGCGACGCGAAGCCGGCTTGTGGGCCGATAGCCAAGCATTGGTGGCGCGAGCCATCGAACAGGCGGCGATGAACATCTGCTTCACCCAAAGGGATCGTCAGGGACTGGCGGATGCTATTCCCAAGGCCGCTTTCGGTATGCTTTCGCCCTTCATCGACACATCGGCATTCCGGGAAATCCCGGCACGGGGTTGTCCGACGCGCCTCATTACCGTCGCCATGATGCGCCCAGGCGACAAACTGGGCAGCTATCGCATGCTGGCGCAAGCGCTCGGCTTGATAGGTCACCTGCCCTGGACCATGTCGATCGTCGGAGACGGCCCAGCCCGCGACGAGGTCGAAGCGCAATTCGCCGACCTGCCCGCCGATCGTATCGAGTGGATTGGCTCGATCGAGCCAGCCGCCGTGCCGGATGTCCTTTACACCGGGGGAATCTATGTCTGGCCGGGTTATGGCGAGGCCTACGGCGTTGCCTATCTTGAAGCACAGGCCGCCGGCCTTCCGGTGGTGGCTCAGGACATCGCCGGCGTGCCGGAGGTCGTGCGGGATGGCCAGACCGGGTTTCTAACCCCGCCGGGCGATGTCGCGGCGTTCGCTTCCGCCATTGAAAGGCTTCTGGCCCGTGACGACGAAAGAACCATCATGGCCGCGGAAGCCAGGCGTTTCGTTCTCGAAGAACGTTCCCTCGGTGGCGCAGCTGCGCGTCTGGCCGGACTTATTGCGAAGGTCCCGGTCTCATGACGTCCGATCCGATCTGGCAGCCCTTGGTGGAAGAGCTGGCGCGCCTGCAACGGGCGGGCCGCAAGGCGGAGTTCTGGCTGCGCGACGACGACGCCGTGGATCCGACGCCTGCGCTTAATCGGCTGCTCGACCTCACCGGTGAATTCGCGGTTCCGGTCACTCTGGCCGTCATTCCGGCCCTGACCGACGCGAAGCTTGTCGCCCGGCTTGACGAGGCCCCGCATGCCACGGTCGCGATCCATGGCTGGGCGCACCGAAATCATGCGCCCGAGGACCAGAAAAAGCAGGAACTCGGCGCGCATCGGCCACGCGAGGCGGTGCTCGATGATCTGGCTCGCGGACTGTCGCGAGTAACCGGCCTGCACGGCGCACGTGCCGTTCCGATGCTGGTGCCGCCATGGAACAGGATCGACGCCGGCGTGGTATCCGACCTTGGATCGATAGGTTTTGCGGCCTTGTCAGTCTATGGGCCGCCGAAGCCGGCTTCATTGGCGGTCATCAACAGCAATGTCGACATCATGGATTGGCATGGCACGCGCGGCTGCCTCGATCATGGTCTATTGGTCCAGGCTATCATCGCACACTTGCAGCATGCATCCGACGGCGAGCCGATCGGCCTGCTCACCCACCATCTTGTACATGATGAATCGGCCTGGCTTTTCCTCGAACGATTGTTGACAGTCACCGCACAGGCTGAACCCTGTGCATGGCTTCCGATCAGGACATTGATCGGGCGCCGCGCGGGTAAAGGAAAATAGCTCAGCGCTTTCTGTGCGATGAGACCGGGAATTTGAGCATCTGGCCATCCCGCGCGGCAAAAGCGCCGGCAAACCTGTCCTTGGCCAGCTTCTCCATCTCGTCCAGTTGCTCGTCGGTGCGTGTCGGATCGTGGTGAAACAGCGCAAGCGCCCGTGCACCAGCAGCCTCACAGAGCTTGACGCCCTGTTGCCATGTCGAGTGCCCGTTACCGCGGCGGCGTTCCATTTCCTTCTCGGTGTAGGTGCAATCGTAAATGACGAGGTCGGCATCTTCGATCAGGTCGAGCACCGACTGATCGAGTTTGTCCGGCTCGTGCTCGGTGTCGGTGATCACCGCCACGACGCGGCCGCCCCATTCGATCCGGTAGCCTATGCAGCCTCCCGGATGGGCGAGACTGCCGGTCCGAACCACCACCCCTTCGCGCGGCCGAAGCACGTCTCCGGATACAAAATCGCGGCAGTCGAGATTTGCCTTGCAGACGTTCATTTTCACCGGAAACCACGGCGGCCGTATGAACTCATCGATAATCTGCCGGGTCGTCATGCGTCCTGCAAGATGCCCGGACCAAAGCGTAAGTTTGACGCTCGGGTCGAAGATAGGCGCAAAAGCCGGCAGCCCGATGATGTGATCGTAATGGCAATGGGTGAAAAGCAGGTCGAAATCGGTTACATCCGACGCCTGAAGCGCCCTACCGGCAGGCCGCAGGCCAGAGCCTGCGTCGAACAGAAGCGTATGCTTGCCGCATCGCATCTCAATGCAGATTGTGTTGCCGCCATAGCGAGCGAATTCTGGCCCGGATACAGCAATGCTGCCGCGCACGCCCCAAAATCTGACCAGGAAAAAATCGTCGTCCATGCTACCTTTCGCTCATCATAGCTCTAGGCGCTTCGTGCGTCGATCAGATCCGCGGTCGTATGGCTTAGCCGATCGGCAAGAACCCGCAATATCTCGATGGTCATTTCCGGGAACTCCTTCATAAGCCTCAGGAAATGATCCTTGCGGATTCTCAAGGCCTCCAGATCACTTGCCGCGCTGACGGTGGCAGTGCGGGAGCTGTTGCACAATATGGCGATCTCGCCGACGATCGAATTTGGCAGCAGTTCGGCAACCTTTATCGGCCCGCTGTCGGAATCGACCAGAATATCCGCCCTGCCTGAAAGGATGACATAGGCAGCGTCTGCCTCGTCGCCCTGCCGGAAAAGAATCTGGCCGGCGCTGTAATTCACGCGATCGGATGTGAACGCGAGCAGCTTGAGCTTTGCCGGCTCAATGCCGGAGAACAAGGGAACGCGTTGCAGCATTCCAACTTCATCCTTGAGCAGCATTGTCGCAAACCTTCCTAAATTCGCGTCTGCCAGACTATGACAGAAGTTCCTTGAAGATACCGTTCTCTGCCAAAAGTGTCTCGTGTGTACCGTCTTCCACCAATTGCCCCGAGTCAAAGACGATAACGCGATCGAACATCATCGCCATTGCCGGACTCGTCACGACCCACACAATTGCCGGCGAATGGCCGTCGCGTCTGGCTTCCTCGAGCACGTTTCGCAGCACCTTGTCCTGAACGCGCTGGTCGAGCGCCGACAGCGGCCGGTTGAGAATGAGAAAATCGGGACGCTTGAGCAGAGCCCGGGCAACATCGAGCTTCTGTCGCTGTCCGCTGGTCAGCCGCCTTCCACCGGCGCCGACGTTGAAGTCCAGGCCGACATCCAGAAGCTCGGCATAAAGCCCCAGCTCGTCAAGAATGTCATAGACGATGGAGCGTATGCGGTCCGGCGCGTCGGGATGGTTGTTTCCCACACGGCCGAACAGGACATTGTCCATGACGGTGGCCGCCGCAATGTATTTGGCAGGATCATACCGTTCGATCGCGTTGTGCAGCTCGGGCGGCAGGTTTTCATAGAACCGGTTGCGTGCGGCGACGATCTTGCTCATCAACTCGTCGGTCAGCAGGCCGAAGCGGTGCCGGGGCTCGATATAGGCAAAGCTCAAGGTGATGATCATGGCGCGGTCGGCCTCCGAAACCGCCTCGTAGGGGCGGTTCTTGAGCCGCTGCAGCAAGGTCTCGTAGGCGGGGATCTCCTCGGCGCTCATGAAGGCGAGCTGCTGGAAGAACTGGTGATCTGGCGGCAGGTCGGCAAACAGCTCGATCGCCTGTTCGGCGATCTCCATGCCCATCTCGTAGAGCGTGCTGTCGAGGCCGGCCTGCTTCAGCACGGAAGCAAAGTAGGGATTGGCCGCCAGAGCCTTGTCGGCCAGTTCGGGGCCGGCGGCGGCGCCGAAAAGCAGGTTCTGGCCGATCGTCGCTTCCGTGTTGTAAGCGCCCGGCTCGAAAGGAACCACCAGTTCGCGCAGCCCTTCCTGTTCGAGCCGGGTTCGCAGCGCTGCACGCAGTTCGACGATCCGCCCGGCGAGCTTCGTGTGACGCGTGAGGTCGGCCGAAGAGCGCAAGCCAAGATCCAGAATGTCGCGCGACAGAAGAACCGCGTCGAGCACCCGGCGCACCGCTTCAAAGAGGTCGTGCGGGCCGGTAGCACCGGCGGAAGCATAGTCGATCCAGTCGCTGTGGACGTCGAAATCCGGATTGCCCGACCGGCGCGCCTCGTCCATGTTCCAGCGCTGCTGGTCTGCCGCGGTGCCGTCATAAGTCACCGATGTCAGCGGTGCATGCTTCAACCCGTAGAGCAAGTTATCGCGCAGGCTTGCTTGGAACAGGAAAACATCCGACGAGGCGTAGGACATGCGCCGGCCGGTCACGGCTTCGGGGAGTTCAAGCAGGTCATCGGCGCCCGAAGCGACCTTTCCACTCTCTGGCCAGTTCAGCCGCGCGAAGGCTTCTGCTAGCGCCTCTGCTCCGCCTGTCGGGGTGCTGACCAGCGCCACCGTCTCAGCCGGCTTGACCTGCATGGAGACACGGTTGAGGAGCATTGCACCGCCATCGTCTGCCATGGACAGACCGACCGCCGACAGCGGGTTTGTCATCGGACCGGGATCGTCGATCGCCAGTGCCGCGATTCCCGGCGCAATGATATCCTCGACGGTGAACTGTTCAACGACCTGCTGATATTTGACCTGGACATCCTGCCGATCCTGATCCCAGTCGATCAGCTCCTTCATCGGTCCGGGCAGGTCCTTGTAGGCTCCGATCACCGCCACGAGCTGACCGACGTCCAGCCGGCCCCCTATGACCAGATACCCGCCGATCATGTAGAACAGAAAGGGCGTGAGCTGTGCGAGAAAATTGTTGAGGAACTTTACCATGAATTTCCATTGGTAAAGATCGAAGCGGATCTTGAAGATGAGCCCTAGCCTAGCAGCTATGTCGGCGCGCTCGTAGTTCGACGTGTCGTGGACGTGAACCGCGCCGATACCGTCGACGATTTCGCCAACCCGGCCGGAAAGCGCGCGCGCCGTCAACTGCCGTTGGCGCCCAAGCACGAGCAGCCGCCGCCGCATCCGCGGGATGAGTACGATCTGGATGATCACGATCACCATCGCTATCATTCCGAGCCAGACGTTCTGGACCATGATGAACAGCATGGCCGTCAGCGCCTGGCCGCCGAGCAGCACCGGCTGCAGGAAGGCATCGCCGATAAAGCCGCCCAGCGGCTCCACCTCATCCTTCACCATGGTCGCCACTTCGGCGGATTTCACCCGCTTGAAGTAAATCGGCGGAAACCGCAGCACACGATCGATCAGATCGAAGCGAATACGCCGCAGCATGCGTTCGCCGAGGCGGCCCTTGTAGGTGTTGATGTAGAGTTTGAACAGGCCGTTGATGACGACCAGCAAGAGGAACACAAGGCTCAGGGCAAGCAGCGTCTCCTTGCGGTCCAGCTGAAAACCGGAGAAGAACTGGACCTCGCCAATGAACGGCAGGTTATAGTGCAATTTCATGAAGGGCAGGGTCGCGCCGGGTTGCTCGAACCCCTTCCCCTGGATCGGGCCGTTGACGATCAGCTTCGGCAGGTCGAAGGACATGAAATATGGGATCATCGAAAGCAGGACGATCATCAATATCCAGATCTGCTGCTTCCGGGTGTGCGTCCAGATATAGCGGGCTAGGCTGGGTTCCATATGCGGCTGTCAGTTTGGAGGAAGCAGGCGGTGAAAGCACCTGCTGGCAAACGATGTATCGGCAATGTCTTCGCGGATGGACGCCGCTGGTCCGGACAGACGCAACCGGCCCCCTTCGTGACCGTGCAACGGCGAAACGGCTGGTGGCATAGTCTCATCCGCAAGTCGAACAGCCTTGGGTGAGGCAATATTGCGTTGTGTAGCCCGAAATCCCAACATAGAAGACGAATATGATGGATGTCACGCAAGCACGCAATGCCGGCATTGACGGGCACGAACAAGCCTTGGACCTCGCCCGGGGAATTGCCGCCTATGTCGACCACCCTCTTGTCGCCGGGCTGGCGCGGGTCATCGCCAAGTATCCGACTGCCGATATCGCCAACGCCTTCAACCACAAGCAGGTCGCCTGCAAGATGTGGGCGCTCGACAAGCTGTTCGAAAACGACGGCGGCCGGTTCGGGCGCATATGGGTTCTGGGCGGATGGTACGGCGTATTGCCGGCAATGCTTTTCAACGACGCCCGTTTCGACATTGCGGCGATCGACAGCATCGACATCGATCCTGAAGTCGGGCCGGTCGCCCGGACCCTCAACCGGGAAGCCGGCGACCGCTTCCGGGCGCTGACGGAAGATATGTACGCACTCGACTATGCGGCCGGTCGGCCCGACCTGGTGGTCAATACGAGCTGCGAACACATAGCCGACCTGGGTGCCTGGCTTGCCCTGCTTCCGCGGGGCACGAAGGTGCTACTGCAATCGAACGATTACTTCAGCGAGCCGACGCACATCAACTGCGTGGCTTCGCTTGCAGCCTTCGAAGCAATGGTGGCGCTACGGGAGATCAGGTTCTCCGGCGAACTGCCGACAAAAAAATATACCCGCTTCATGCTGATTGGAACTGTTTGAAGCGCGTTGCGCGAATCCAACCGAGATATGACCTGCGCTAGGATTTCGAGGACCAGGTTCGATGCCGCTCGCGCAGGATTTGCGCCGAGTGACGGGCGCCTTCCAGATCGAGACGATGCGCGGCTGGCGTCGGTCCCGCAAGCGCCTGTTCGATCGCTTGCGCCAGACACTCAGGCGTCAGGTCCTTTTCCATCCGCACCGTTGCAAGACCGAGTTCTTCGAGCATCAGGGCTCGAACCGTCTGTTCCGTTTCCCCGCCGGCTGCAAAGGGAACGAGCAGCGAGCGACAGCGCGCGCGAAGGACATCGCAGACAGTGTTGTAACCCGCCTGCGAGACCGACAGGCGGGCGCCGGTCAGCAAGCTGGCGAAATCCTCGCGAAACCGAAAGATGGACAGGCCCGGCGTGGCATCGCGTGTAATCGCGTCAAACTCGTCCTTCGGCAGGTTTGGGCCGGTGATCAGACACCATTTCCAGGCGTTGTCGGCATTCCGCGCTGATGCGATGGTGGACCGGACAAGGCTCTTTCCGGCGGCTCCGCCGCCAACCGACACCACAACGTCGAAACGCTCGGAGGCCGCGGGCGCTGGTGGCGCGGCAACGAGCCCTGTGTACGCAACCTCGGCCCTGATCGCTCCCGCCAGTGGAAATGTCTTGTCTAGGGTTGCGAAAGCCGGATCGCCATGGACCATGACAAGGTCAAAATGCCTGTTAACGAGATCGACCGTTTCCTCGTTTCGGCCCGGCTTGACGCGCTCCTGAAGGATATCACGGACGGACGTCACCAGCAGCGGTCTGGGCGACGCCGCGTCGATGGCCTCGATCAGCGGCAAGAGTTCGAAACGCATCTGCCGGCGCCCAAATGGAAACGCCTCGACAATGACGATATCAGGCCTGCAATCCCGGAATGCCTGCAGCAGCATCTCTGAACGCCGTTTCTTGAAATCATCGTCAATGGGCTTGCCCTGCAGGTCGACAAGACCGGAAAATCCTTCATCACCGGAGGTAACAGATGGCAGGGTTACAGATATTGCCCCCAATCCCGGAAACCCCGCGACCGGCGCTCCGCCAGTGACGATGGTTACGTCAAACCCGTCATCGACCAGAGCCGCCGCGACGCGGCTGGAGCGCGCGAGATGGCCGATGCCGAGCAGGTGCTGGACATAGAAGAAAGCGCGCAGCCGCTTCATTCGGCGGCCCGCCACTCCCGTTCGAACAGCTCCTTGAGCTGTCCAATGCTTGCCATGTGATCGAAATTGCCGCGCACGCGCGCCTCTGCGGTGTCGCCGAGGCGGGCACGCAGCACGGGATCACGGATCAGTCGCTCCAGCGCCTGTGCCAGGGCAATTGGGTTTTCCGTCGGAACCAGTAGCCCGGTTTCATCCGGCGATAAAAGCTCCGGCACGCCGGAAACATCGGTCGAAACGCAGGCAAGCCGCTGGCTGGCCGCCTCCACCAGAACATTCGGCAGACCATCGCGGTCGCCATTTGCGGTGATCCTGCAGGCCAGGGCGAAGATATCGGCGCGGCGGTAGTGCTCAAGCACCTCTTCCTGCGCGAGCGCGCCTTTCCAAGAGATGCGACCATCCAGTCCGAGTTTTTGCGCCAACGCCTTGAGCCGCTCCAATTCCTCGCCGCCGCCAATATGCTCGAAACGCCACGCTAAATCACCGGGCAAGAGGGCAAGGGCCTCCAGCAAGGTGTCGAAACCTTTCTTTGCAACGGCGCGCCCGACACTCAGAACGATAACCGGTTCGTCCGGCGCCGAGCCGTCATGCTGTTTTCGTGCCTCGCCGAAAATGCCGAAGCGATCAAGGTCGAGCCCATGATAGCTCAAATGCACTGACGAGTTGCCGTCGGCGAGTTTTTTCAGACGGTCGAAGCCCGTTTTCGTGCAAGTTACCGTCCAGCGCGCCGAGGAAAGCTTGCTGGCCAGATCCCAATCCGCCGAAGTCCAGATGTCCTTGGCATGGGCCGAGCAGCTCCAGGGCAGACCAAGAAGCTGGCTGGCATAGCGCGTCACCGATGCCGGCGTGTGCGCGAAATGCGCATGCAGCCATACCGCGTCTTCGGGCCATTCGGCCGCTAGCACGAGCGCTTGCCCGAAACGGCGCGCGCGATTGCGCGTAAAGTCGCGCGGCATATCGACGGCCAGCGATCCCAGTGCACGCCAGAAGCCCGGCCGCTGCAAACAAGCAGAAAGCGAGCGAACCACGCGCAGCGGCTCTTCATGCAGATATTCCGGCAGATAATGGACGGGCGCTTTGATCTCGTCATGCACGGGGTGGCGTTTTGCGTCGGTCGGCCGCCTGAGCGCAACGAGTATCAGATCGAACCCCGCACGCTCCAGTCCGAGCAGTTCCTGCGCGATGAAGGTTTCCGACAGCCGCGGATAACCCTTCAGAACCACGACGATCTTGCGATGTTGCAACTCAGTTCATGCCTTCAATAACCGAAAGGTGAGGGCCAGCCTGCCGGTCGAGCAGTTCCGCGACGATTTCGGAAATATGAGGGAGCCCTTCCAGGGTCAGATGTGGATTACTCTGGGATGGACGAGGCCGATTCGGCAGCGCCACCAGTGCATCGGCAAACCGCTGGGAGTCCTTGGCTTCCTCCGGCAAAAGCATTTCGATGAGGCCCAGTTCGGCCGCGCGCCGCGCGCGGATCAGTTGTTCCTGGCGGGGTTCGATGCGCGGCACGATGAGCGCCGGCTTGTCGAAAGAAAGTATCTCGCAATAGGTGTTGTAACCGCCCATCGCCACTACCGCCTTGGCGCCGGCAATCAGGTCTTCCATGCGGTTGTCGAACTCGATAATCTTGATGTAGGGGATCGTGGCACCCTTCTTCAGCAACTTATTGCGCTTGCGAGCCGGCATGTAAGGCCCAAGCACGATCAGCGCCTTGTGCTGCAATTTCGGATCCTGCTGATAAGCGTCGATGACGTCGTGAATCAATTCGGCCCCGTCGCCGCCGCCACCGGTGGTAACCAGGATATAGTCGCCCTCTGGCCGGTGGCCGGGCAACTGGTTCCGCTGCAAGCTCCGTTGCAGGAAACCGACGAATCTCATTTTTGCCCTGACAGCCGGCGGCACATCCAAGCCGGTCAATGGGTCGTAGAAATCCGGCGGGCCATAGGCCCAGACCTTGTCGTAGAACAGGCCTATCTTGCGCATCACATCCCTGCGAGCCCACTCTGCTTCGAGCAGATGCGGTGCATCCATCACCTCGCGCAGGCCAAGCACCAGCGTGGTGCCCCGGGTCTTGAGGTAGGACAGCGTGTCCTCAATCTCACCGCGTAGGCCGAGCGGTTCCTTGTCGACGATGAAGATATCCGGCCGGAAGGTCTCGGCTGTGTGGCGGATGATCGACTGACGCATCCTTAGCGTCTCATGCAGATCGATGTCCTTTTCCAACGAGGTGTATTCGCCGTTGCGCAACTTGATGACGCTGGGGATCTTCACGAAGTCGACACGGGCGCGGTAGTCGAAGGCGCCGGCGATAGTCGCACCCGAAATGATAAGCACCTGAAGCCCACGGAAATCCTCGACTAGCGAATGCGCAATAGTCCGGCAGCGCTGCAAGTGGCCGAGCCCGAACGTGTCGTGGCTGTACATGAGAATTCGAGCGTTTTCTGCGTGCTGGGTCATTCTTGAACGTCTCTTAAAATTCTCGCCTTGAGACCGTGAGCGCCCCCCGGCTTCGAAACCATCCCGGGTGTGAAACACATGGCCGCAATTTCAATTTATATCGCTTCTATGGAATGCCGTTCAGATATGCTTTCTGATCGCCAGTCCGGAACTAGGTGGGTTGGCGAATATCGCCGCGAGGAGTGAGCAGAGACTTCCTGTTGTATTGTGGGATGGATCGAGGAGGAAAACGATGTCAAAAAAATAGGCAGAAGTCATCCCTCTTGATTCCAATCCGGATTGCTAAAAACGATTTCCCCTATCTTGCCCATACAGCCAATTGCTTGATCGGTATACGAAAGGACAAGGTCGCTGGGCGTCGCACGGCGCATTGTTGTAGAGCTCATTCGTGCGCCATTGCACTCGCCTTGGACCAAAGGTGCCGCCCATTATTCTCTTAAAGGGCGGTCTGATTGTGATTCACCGACCAGAAATTGAGCCATCTGTCGCCAAGCTAGCCGGAATTTTAGCAATAATCGAGTGGATGCCAGCGGTCGCGCCACACCGCCCGCAGCAGGGTGTGTGCGACACCGGTTGCTTGTCGATCATTATGACCCATGCCAATGCCTTATTGGAGCGGTGACGGTACCTTTTTTAAACGGCTTGGGCAGGGCCGTCGAACGTCTTGAGGTACAAAAATCGCCCAATTGGTCCCGATAGTTGGTGAACCCTGGAAAAATTCTTTGCGGCGATTTCCCTTTAGAACCAAAGCGTAATTTTTTGACGGCTCTGGTCGGTCTCTTATGGGGCTATGGAAACATCCTAGTGTAATTTCAATTAGTTATAGGCTGTTTGAACAATCGAGTGGGAGTAGGGGTTAGCGTAGTCAGGAGTGCTCCGGCGTAGTTTCTCGCAAAAAACGACGCGCTTTAAGTCTTTGTTTTCGTGCATGTCGTTGTCCCAAACCGGAACTTTTGGGCGACATGCATTAGCCTACCGTCAGCGCATGCCCGCATTTGCGAGATTGGCCGCCGGTGTGTCTTGAGATCGCCTCATCGGCTGACCGCAATCAGAATTCTAGGCGATGCCGCCCAAAAGTTCCTCCGCCCTGGAAACAGCGGCCGCCTGATGTGGCTGCAAGGGTTGGCCGGCATAGCTTTCGAAGACCGGCAGGAACGGGTCGTCGATATGCGTCCTGATGCCGGACAACTGCTCCATCACCGCCAGGCCACAGTAGGGAACGTAGGAGGCGGAATAGCCGCCTTCGTGCGACATCATCAGGCGCCCGCCGCAGAGGTCGTCCGCCGCCTGCATCAGCATCCGCGTCATGTCGCGGTAGCTGCCGCTATGCAGCATCATGCGCCCCAGCGGATCGGCCGCCGAGGCGTCGAAGCCCGACGGCACGACGATGAGATCAGGCTTGTAGCGATTGAGCGCCGGTAGCACGACGCGTTCGAAGACGGACATGTAAGCGCCGTGGCCGCAGCCGGCCGGCAGCGGTACATTGATGTTGTAGCCTTCGCCCTTGCCCTCGCCGCGTTCCTTGTGAAGACCGCTGTCATGCGGATAAAGCCCGTCCTGATGGATCGAGATGGTCAGTACCGACGGGTCCGAATAGAAGGCGGACTGGGTGCCGTTGCCGTGATGAACATCCCAGTCGACGCTGGCGACCCGCTCGAAGCCATGTTTGGCCCGGTTCTTCAGGATAGCGACCGGAACGTTGCCGAACAGGCAAAAGCCCATGCCTTGCCCGCGCTCGGCATGATGGCCGGGCGGTCGCACCAGCGCATAGCCATTGTCGACATCGCCGCTCAACACCGCATCCATCACCGCTGCCGTGCCGCCGGCAGCCAGACAGGCGATCTCGTAGCTGCCATGGCCGAAGGGGGTGAGATAGCTCGCATCGCCGCCGCGCCCATCACTGAGCAGCTTGATACGGCTGATGTAGTCGCGGTCGTGAAACAGGGCGAGGTCATCCTCGCTCACCGCGACGGAGGCGATCTTAGACAGTTTCTCGGTCAGGCCCGAAACCTCCATCAGATTGCGGAATCGGCGTTTCGTGTCGGCATTCTCCGCATGCTCGCCCGGCTCGATGGTCAGGCTCGGCTGAAAGAACTGCGCGGCATTGCCGGTCTCGTGCCAGAGATAGAGTTCGTGGAAATTCCAGCCCGTCGTCATCTCGTGCCTCATCCCGCCTGGATCATTGACGCGGCGCGTTCGGCGATCATGATCGTCGGCGCGTTGGTGTTGCCCGACACCATTTTCGGAAAGACCGAGGCGTCAGCGATGCAAAGCCCGTCCAGCCCATGAACCTTCATCGACGTGGGATCGACGACGGCCATTGCATCTGAACCCATGCGGCAGGTGCTGGTCGGGTGATAGAGCGTCGTGCAGTGGCCGCGTATATAGTGGGCGATCTCGGCGTCGCTCTCGCATTCGGCGCTCGGCGTGATTTCGCCGACGAGCATTTCGGCAAGCGGCGACTGCGCCGCGATGCGCCGGCTGATGCGGATGCCTTCGACCAGCGTGGCGATGTCCGAGCCATCCTCGTCGCTGATGAAGTAACGTGGGTCGATCGCCGGATATTCGATTGGATTGGCCGAGCGCAGGCGAATCTCGCCGCGGCTGTCTGGCCGCTGCAGCGTGGTGTGCAGCGTGATGCCGGGTCTGGACGAAAGGAACCGAACATAGTCGCGATGCGGGCTGATGGCGCCGTAAAGCTGCAGGTCCGGCTCGATATCGGGCCGGCTCTTGACGAAGCCGCCCGCCGCCACCCAGGGTGAGGAACGCGGGCCGCTGCGCGATGTCTGCCATTCCGCGAAGTCGCGCTGCAGCGTCTCGTCGGTCCAGGCGCCGACGCCGATCTTGTCCTTGGTATAGAAGGTGATCGGAATGTTGATGTGGTCCTGCAGATCCTTGCCCACGCCCGGCAGGTCGTGCACGGGAGCAACGCCGACCTGGGCGAGTTCGTCGGCCGGCCCGATGCCCGAAAGCAGCATCAACTGGCAACTGCCGATCGAGCCCGAAGACAGCACCACCTCGCTGTCGGCGAAAGCGGTCTCAGGTTCGCCATTGACGAGATAGCGGATGCCCTTGACCCGGCCCTTCTCGACGATCAGGCCCGTCGCCAGCACACCGGTTTTCACGGTGAGGTTGGGACGTTCCCGCGCCGGGCGCAGATAGGCCTTGCCGGTGCCCCAGCGTTCGCCATTCTTGATGGTGAACTGGAACAGGCCGACGCCTTCCTGCTCGACGCCGTTGAAATCGCGGTTCTGCTTGTAGCCTGCGGCCTTGCAGGCCTCGATCCAGGCAAGCTCGTTGGGATCGACATGTCCGACATTGCCGATATGCAGCGGCCCGTCGGCGCCGTGCAGCGGGTCGTTGCCGAGTTCGGCATTGCTTTCACTGGCCTTGAACACCGGCAGCACGTCAGCCCACGCCCAGCCGGGGCAGCCCATCGCCGCCCAGCCATCATAGTCGGACGGCAGGCCGCGAATATAGATCATGGCGTTCAGCGCGCCGGAGCCGCCGATCATCTTGCCGCGCGGCCAGAACACCCGCCTGCCGCGGCAGCCGGCCTGCGGCTCGGTGTAGTAGCCCCAATCGACTTCCGTGTTGAACATGGTCGGCCAGTCCGACGGCACGTCCGAGGCGAGCGGCGCCTCGCGCCCGGCCTCCAGCAGCAGCACCTTGCGGGCAGGATCGGCGCTGAGCCGGTTTGCCAGCACGCAGCCGGCCGAGCCGGCGCCCACTATGATCGTATCGAACATCGTCAGTCTCTCACTTTCCGGCCGGGGTCGGGCTTTGCACAATGCTGCTTGCTGCTGGCTTGCTGTCGGGGCTGGCGCGACGGCGCCCGAGCCAGTCGATGAGATCGCCAAAACGGCCGACCAGCCCCTTGGGCATCAGCACCACCGACAGGGCGATGATCAGGCCGAGCCCGAGCGTGCGGAACTCGCCGCTCTCTCGCATCAACTCGTCAGCCAGCACCAGCACCACCGTCCCGACCAGCGGTCCCCAGAACGTGCCGACGCCGCCGACCACGACGATGGCGATGATGAACATAAGTTGCGACATCGACAGCACACCGGGGCCGATCGCCTGGAAATGCGCGGCATAGAAACCGCCGGCCAGCCCGGTGAAGAAGGCGGAGATGCCGAACACCAGAAGCTGCGCCTGGAAGCGGTTGACGCCGCGGGCCACCGCATAGCCCGGATTGTCCTTCAGCGCCCGGAAAGCAAGGCCGATCGGGCTTTTGACGATCGCGTAGGTGAAGACCATGGTGAGCGCGAACAGCACCGCGATGATGGCGTAATTGCCGACCAGCCACTGCGCTCGGAGCAAGGCCCTGGTGCCGAGGTCGCCGAAGCGGGCAAAGCCGACGGCGCCGCCGGTGAACTGGCGGCAGACGGAGCCGACCATGACGAAACATTCGGTGTCGGTGACGATCAGCAGATACATCGTCTGGGCGATCGCCAGCGTCAGCAGCGCCACATAGACGCCGGTCAGGCGAAGGCAGGCGAGGCCGACGACCAGCGAGAACAGCACGGCGCCCAGCGCGCCAGGCACAAGTGCTGCCCAGACGTTCCAGCCGAAATAGAAGCAGAGCATCGCCGTCGCATAGCCGCCGAAGGCAAAGATCGCCATTTGCGCCAGCGAGAAGATGCCCGAGAAGCCGAACAGGAGGTTCCACTGCGAGGCGATCGTCGCATAGAACAGCGCCAGCACGATCTGGCCAAGGATGTAGCGGCTGTCGACCAGGAACGGCAGCGCGATCGCCGCCGCGATCAGCATCAGGCTGATGGCAAGATCAGTCCTGGCCGAGCGGGACATGGAGAAACGGGGCAGGGGACGTGTCTCTGTCATGATGACCCTCACATGCGCCGGATTTCGGCGTGGCCGAAAAGGCCGGACGGCCGCCAGATCAGCACGGCAATGACGACGAACAGCAGCGATGGAAAGCCCCACCTGGCGCCCAAGGCGTACTGGACGAAGGATTCGAGCAACGCCAGCCCAAGTGCTGCTGCGATGGCGCCCGGCAGATTGCCGAGACCGGCGACCACGCACATGATGAAGGCCTTCAGCATCGGGTCGTTGCCGAGTGGCGGCGACAATTGCGTCATCGACGAGACCATGACGCCGCAGATGCCGGCGAGCGCGCCCGACAGCATCAGCACCTGCAGGTAGACGCGGTTGACGGCGACGCCCATGAGTTGCGCCGCGTCGCGGTTCTGCGCCGTCGCCCGGATCGCACGACCCATCCGCGTGCGGCCGAGCGCCGCCGAGACGACCACCATCATGACGACCACCACCGCGATGATCAGAAGGTTCTGCCAAGGCAGTGTCAGCGGCCCCAGGCGCAGGGCGCCGGCGATCGAAACCGGCTGCTTCAGCGGCTGCCCGCCATAGGTCAGGAGGATGGCATTCTCGAGGGCGATGCCGATGCCGACCGTGGCGATCATGACGTTGGCTTCGAATGTCGATTTGTCGTTCTGCAGGAGATTGCGAACGATCGCGAAATAGAGGATGGCGCCGGCCAAAGCACCCGCGCCGATAGCACCGGCGAAACCGATCGCGACCGGCAGGCCGAGCGAGGTGATCACCGTGAAGGCGACGTAGCCGCCAAGCGTCAGCATCGCCGCATGGGCCATGTTGAGCATGCCCATCGAACCCCAGACCAGCGACAGCCCGACCGTCGCCAGCGCATAGAGCGCGCCCGAGGTGAAGCCGGCGACGAGAATGGCCATGAGAACGTCGGTCATGGCGTCAGCCTCCGAGATAGGTTGCGAGGAGTTCGTCGCGCGCCATCAGTTCGGCGGGCTTGCCTGACCAGACGATGGCGCCGTCGTCGAGCAGATGCAGGCGGTCGGCGAGGTCCTCGACCCGGGCCGGGTTCTCCTCCACCAGCAGGATCGTGCGCCCAGCCTTGCTCAGTTGCGAAATGACGTCGTAGACCTGATCGATGATCAGTGGCGCGAGGCCAAGCGACGGCTCGTCGATCAAAAGGATGCGCCCGCCCATCATCAGGCCGCGGCCTATGCCGACCATGCGCCGTTCGCCGCCCGACAGGCTCGAGGCGATCTGGTTGCGACGGTCGGCAAGCTTCGGCAGAAGCGCGTAGACCTCGTCCAGCCGACGCGCGATCTCGGCCTTGTCCGGCGCGAGATAGCCGCCCATCAAAAGGTTTTCGAGCACGCTCATCTGCGCGAACAGCATATCGCCCTGCGGCACGTGGGCGACGCCCAACATCGCCGTCTCATGCGGCTTGCCGGACAGGCGCCGGCCGTCGATGCTGATCTGACCGCCGCGCAGCGGCACCAGGCCGGAAATGGTCTTGAGCAATGTCGACTTGCCATGGCCGTTCGGGCCGACGACGGTGACGAATTCACCGGCATGAACGGTCAGCGAAATGCCCTTGAGCACGTCGAGTCCGTCATAGCCGCAGACGATGCCGTCGAGTTGCAGGACAGGTGGTTTTGCGGCTGCGCCCGTCATGGCGTTCCCCCCACCGCCGGATTCGTCGCGGCAGCTTGCTCATCGAAGAATTTCTTCAGCCGTTTCTGCGTGCCCTGGCCGAGATAGGTTTCGACAACGGTCTGGTCCTCGGCGACCTTGTCCGGCCGGCCTTCGAATATCACCTTGCCATGGTGCATGATGATCACGCGGCTGGAGAGCGCCAGGAGAAAGCGCATGACGTGCTCGATCAGGACGATGGTCAGTCCCTGGTCGCGCAGTTTCAGCACCATCGCCATGATCTGGTCGATCTCGGCGACGTTGAGCCCGCCCACCGGCTCGTCGAGGAAGAGCATTTTCGGCCGGGTGGCGATGGCGCCGGCAATCATCAGCAGCTTGCGGTCGAGCACCGGCAGCCGCGCCACGGTCTCGTCGGCCTTGGCCGCAAGCCCGACGAAGTCCAGCGCTTCGATCGTTGCCTGCCGGACATCCTCGCCAAGGCGGAAGCCGGCCAGCCTTCGCCGCTGCCGGCCGAAATACGCGGCGATCTCGATGTTTTCGCGAACGGTCAAGCTGTCGAAGGCGGCATTGAGCTGGAAGGTGCGGGCGATGCCGAGTTGGCAGATGCGGTCGGCCGGAAGCGCCGAAATGTCGGTGTCGCCGAAATGCACCCGGCCGCCACTGGCCGGCGTGATCCCGGTCACCACGTCGAAGAAAGTTGTCTTGCCGGCGCCGTTTGGCCCACCAATGCCAACGATCTCGCCCGCATTGACCACCATCGACACGCCGTCGACGGCGGCCAGCGAGCCGAACCGTTTGACCACACTGTCACAAACCAGCATCGGACCGGCGGCCTCAGTCATATTTCTCACCCAATGGAGCCGGTCGGGCAAACGGCCCGGCCGGTGTCGTTGGTTTCATTTCCGCGTCCGGTCACTTGATCCATGGCGGCAGGATGAAGCTGTCCGTGGCATAGAGCACCGGCGCGATCAGCTTCGGATCGGTTTTGTAATCCTGATGCTGCAGGAACTGGTGCGGCATGCCAAGCGACGGATCGGCTACCTGCGTCGGATAGCAGAAGGCCGATTGGCCGGCCGGATCGGCCCGGTAGGTGCCGTTGACCCCGCGATAGACCAGGCGCTTCATCGCATTGGCCACCTTGGTGGTCTGCGCCTTGTCCATCGGTTCGCCTGGACCACCGGCGATTGCCGCGGCAAGCGCCCACATCCACAGGCCGTCATAGGTCTGCGATCCCGTGATGTAGGCCGAGTTCGGACCGAATTTGGCCCGGTAGCTCTCGCGGAACGGCTTGGAGAAATCGTCCGGCAGGCAGCCGATCACCGTCGAATAGACGACGCCGTTGACCGCCTCGCCGCCGATCTCGCGGAAAGCCGGCAGCGATGGTCCGTACTGCATGTAGATCAGGCTGTTGATCGGCTCGGCGAGGAACTGGACCATGAACTGCGCCAGGTCCTGCGGCAGGAAGTGCGTGACCAGGATCGCCGCCGGCGGGTCCTGGCGAAGTTTCGCCAGCGTCGGTCCCCATTGGTTGGTCGGGAACGGAACGGTCTCGAACAGACTAACCTCGAAGCCGTATTCGGCGGCCTTGTCGCGGATCGCGTTGGCGATGACGATCGAATATTCGTTGGCAGACGGGATGATGGCGATCTTCTTGTTGGGCGCCTTCCATTTGCCGTCCGCGGCAAGCGTCTTGAGGAAGTTCAGGCAGCCCGGTCCATACCAGAACTCCGGCGGATCGCCCTGGAAGGAGCTGTAATAGCGGGCGGGGTCGGTCTTGAACTTCTCATTGTGCGAAATCAGCGTGTTGTAGTGCATCATGATGACGTCGTTGTCGGCGGCGACGTCCATCTCGATCATGTTGGTGCCGAGATTGTAGCCATTGATGATGACCGGCGCCTCGAAGCGGTCGATCAGGCGCTGCATCGACTGGCTGACGAGGTCGGCGCCCATTTCCTTGGTGTCTTCGATGTGGATCTCGACAGGCCGGCCGAGAATGCCGCCCCCCGCATTGATCTCCTCGGCGGCAAGTTCGAGACCGTTCTTGAACTCGATGCCGTCGGCGGCGGCAATGCCGGACATCGGCAGGGCCGAGCCGACCGGAATGGGCTTGGTGTCCTGGGCGATCGCCGCAGTGTTCATATCGGCAAGAAGCGCGGCACCGGCCGCACCCGCGCCGACCACGCCCTGCAGCATTGCACGTCTGTTCATCATGGCAAAGTTCCCCTTTTTTGGCGTTGGTTAGAGTCTTTTCTTCATGCGAAATCTTTCACACCAGATCTTTCTGGCGAAACGCGTGGGTCATGGGCACGAAAGCGGCTTCCAGGTCGGCTGCCGCCGAAAGCACGCGGGCATCGTCGCCGCGCGCGCCGATAATCTGGAAGCCGACGGGCAGGCTCGCCTCGGTCATGCCGCAAGGGATGACGCAGGCGGGTTGCTGGCTGAGATTGATGGGGTAGCTGAACGCTGCCCATTCGATCCATCGCGAGAGGCCGCTGCCCAGAGGCACTTCAAGGCCAACGTCGAAGGCTGGAATCGATGACCCCGGCGAAACGATGAAATCATAGTCGTCCAGCAGCCGGTCCATGGCGGCGCCGAATTCGGCGCGCTCCAACTGTGCGGCGACGAGCGTATGGACGTCGAACGCCGCCCCAGCCTGTGCGATCTCCAGGAAGCCCGGATCGATGCCCGCCCGTTCGCTCGGCGGAACCAGCGCCAGCCGCGCCGCGGCGCCGGTGAACCAGTGATGCTGGAACAGGTCGAGGAGATCGCCACCGGGAAGATCAATCGGCTCGACCGTCGCGCCGAAGGTGTCGAAACACGTCAAGGCGTGGGAGACGACGGCGGCGATCCCGGAATCCAGCGCTCCTGAAGGCGGCTTCGACCAGTAGCCGATCCGAGCGCCCCGCAAAACTTCTTCGATCCGGCCAAGCGGCGCCAGCGTTCCCACGCCTTGCTGCCAGTCGCTGATATCACGGCCGGACATGGCGCCGGCCATGACGGAAAGATCGAGTGCTGTCCGTGCCATCGGTCCGATATGGGCGACGGTTCCGAACGCGCTGGACGGATAGGCGGGCACGCGGCCGAAGGTCGGCTTCAATCCGGCGATGCCGGTGAACGAGGCCGGAATGCGGATCGAGCCGCCGCCATCGGTACCGAGATGGAAGACGCCGGCGCCGGTGGCGGCGGCCACCGCCGCTCCGCCGGAGGAACCGCCGGGGGTCTTTTGCGCATTCCAGGGATTGCGCGTGATGCCGCAGAGGCCGCTGTCGGTAATCGCCTTCCAGCCGAATTCGGGCGTCGTCGTCTGTCCGATGAAGACGGCGCCGGCTCTGCGCAGCAGGGCAACGGCGGGGGCATCCTTGTCATAGGCGGCGGAAGTCGTCGTCCTGCTGCCGTAACGCACGCTCCAGCCCTCGACCCAGACGATGTCCTTCAGCGTCGTCGGTATGCCGTCGGCTGCCGACAGCGGCTCGCCTGCCCGCCATCGTTTCTCGGAAGCACCTGCGGCCTCGATCGCACCCTTGCGGTCGATCATGGTGAAGGCGTTGAAAAGCGGATTGATCGCTTCGGCGCGATCCAGCGCCGCCAGCGTCACCTCGACGGGCGACAGCGATCCAGCGCGGTAGGCGGCGCTAAGCTCCGCAGCAGCCAGGCGGCACAGATCATCGGCGTCGGCAATGGGAGACAGCCCATTCGGCATGCAGTTCGAACCCCTCACTTCATGGCCGCTCTTCCGGCAGCCTTGTCAGCCCGGGCAATCTGGCGGGTTTTTTCATCACCATAAAATGTATTGTTGTGGGGAATATTCGCTATTTAATGTAACAAAGAGCCATGAATCTGACCATTCGGCAGTTGCGCTATGTCTGCGAAGTCGCCCGCCTTGGCAGCGTGCTGGCGGCCTCCAGATCGCTCTACATCTCGCAATCCTCCATCCTCGCGGCGATCACTCTGGCCGAGGCCGGGATGGGGGCGCGCATTTTCGACAGGCGGCCGGCGCGCGGCGTCTCCATCACGCCGGCCGGCCAACGCTTCGTCGCCGCCGCCCGCATCATGCTGGCGGCGGAGACGGAGTTCAACCGGTCGATCGGAGACCTCAACGGGCGCGTGCCGAAGGTCCTGCGCATCGGCTGCTTCGAGCCGTTCGGCGCGCTGTTCATGCCGGAGATGCTGCGCAGCTACCTCGACAGCGTCGGCGATGTCGAGATCGACCTTGTCGAGGCCGACCAGGTCCAGTTGCAGGAACGGCTTGTCGCTGGCCAGATCGATCTGGCCATTCTCTACGACATCGGTCCAATCGGTATCGACAGCGTCACCCGCATCTGCAAGGTACCGGCGCATGCCGTGCTCAATGCAGACGATCCCCTTGCCGCGCGCGACGGCATCTGGCTGGCGGAACTGGCGGCACGGCCGCTGGTGCTGCTCGACCTGCCGCACACGGCGACCTATCTCCTGACCCTGTTCGACGTGCTGGCGAAACGACCGGAGGTGCGCTTTCGCACGCGCTCTTACGAAACGGTGCGCTCGGCCGTCGCATCCGGCTTCGGCATGGCCGTCCTCAACATGCGGCCGATCGGTCGCGCCACCGCCGATGGCGAGGAGATCGTTCGAAGACCAATCCTCGATGAACTGCCGCCACCCACGCTGATCGTCGCCGACATGTACGGTTCGGCAAAGCCACTCTTCGTGCGTGTCTTCATCGACATGTTCCATCGCTTTTTCAGCGCGGTGGGCCCTTCGGGCTTTTCGGTGACGACGCCGGAGCGCGAACCTTTTCTACTGGTCGCCAGGGACGATGGCTGAGCCGCCCCCCTGGCGTTGCGGACATTTACAGGACCGGCATTGCAACCGCGCCGGAGGCGCGGGTTCCTGATCGAGATGTTCGAGATCGGCGGGCGGCTCGGCGACAACTCTTCGGTGCGCGCCCACGTTTCACCAACACCAATGCTCGGTCGCCTGCTCGCAGGTTGGAACGGAGGGTACTTTTCGAGACGGCTTGGGCACGCCGTCGAACGCCGCAAAGTGCAAGAAATCGCCCGATTGGTCCCGATAGTTGGTGAAACCTTAAAATCGATGGCTGCCTGCTGAGACGTACAAAGGATCGCCGGAATCGAAGCCTACCGGCGCGACAAATGACGAAACCGGCGCATAGATTGCATGAGCACTGGCCATTGCCGCTAAACTGAAATTTCGGCGCAACCACTCGGTTGCGGGCGCGTTTGTGAGCAAGGGCATCGATCGGAGGGATAGATTCGTCAACAGTTCCAAGCACAAGCGCCCGGATTACGAAACTCGCTGCGGTGCGCTGGCTCGCGCTGTGGTTATGCTTGGGAACCTGTTCCAGCTGCTCGGGAGCCCAGTCGGCGCTTGATCCGGCCGGAGAGGAAGCGCGCCAGATCGCTGACCTTTTCTGGCTCATGGCCATTGCTGGCGGTTTTATCTGGCTGACGGTCATCGGTCTTCTGGTCCACGCGACACGTCATGAGCGCACTCCCATAGACGAGCGTATTGCAAGCCGGCTGATTTTCTGGGGCGGGGCAGCCATTCCTTCGCTACTCCTCTTTCTCTTGCTAGGCTATGCGCTTTGGTTGATGCCTGGACTGAGACCTTTCGCACGAGCCGGCGAAGCCAATGGTCTCAGGATCGAAGTGACTGGTGAGCAATTCTGGTGGCGGGTCGCCTACCACCCGGCTGACGGCGGAGTTCCTATTCTTTCCGCCAACGAGATCAGGCTGCCGGTTGGCGAGCGCGTCGAGTTCTTGCTGAAAAGCACCGACGTCATCCATTCCTTCTGGATTCCCGCGCTCGGTGGCAAGATGGACATGATCCCGGGTCGCGTGAATCGGCTCTCGTTGCTGGCGACCAAACCTGGCACCTACCGCGGCCCTTGCGCGGAATATTGCGGGACCTCGCACGCGCTGATGACCTTCACGGCCGTCGCCATGCAGCCCGCTGCCTTCCGGGAATGGCTGGCTGTGCGGGCGAACCCTTCGCCCGGCGCATCCTTGCCCGGACGCGACATATTCCTTCGCAACGGCTGCGGCGCGTGCCACCGCGTTGCGGGCACACAAGCTGAGGGTGGTGTCGGCCCGGATCTCTCGCATATGAGTTCGCGGGGAACGATTGGTGCCGGCGTTTTGCCCACCGACGATGAGGCCGTTCGTAGCTTCATCGCCCATCCGCATTTGATCAAGCCGGGTTCGAAGATGCCCGACTTCAACATGCTGCCCCAACAGGACATCGCCGAAATCGCCTCCTGGCTGAAGGGGCTCGAATGACAACCCTCAAAGCCCGCATCAAGCGAAACGCCTTGCCCTCCGCAGAGAAGATCGAGGAAGAACAGCTGCGCCTCGTCTGGAAGACGCCGATCGGCTGGCGTTACTGGACTTCGGTCAACAATACGCAGGTTGGCCTCTGGTACGGGGGTGCGGCCTTTGCCTTCATGCTGTTTGGCGGCGTTCTGGCGCTTCTTGTGCGTACGCAACTCGCGGTTCCGGGAAACAATTTCCTCTCTGCCGACTTCTATAACCAGGCCTTTACGCTGCATGGCACCGTGATGATGTTCCTGTTTGCCGTGCCTATCTTCGAGGCCGTCGCGATCTTTCTGCTGCCGCCAATGCTCGGTGCGCGTGAACTGCCATTTCCCCGTCTCGGCGCCTTCGGCTTCTGGAGCTTTCTGATCGGCGGTGTCTTCGTTTGCGGTTCGATCTTCTTCGACGCCGCTCCCTCTTCAGGCTGGTTCATGTATCCGCCTCTTGCCACTGACAAGGCATATTCCGGCATTGGTGCCGACATCTGGCTGCTGGGCCTCTCCTTTATCGAAGTCGCCTCCATTGCTGCGGCGGTCGAACTGATCGTCGGCATCATGAAGTGCCGTGCGCCGGGCATGCGCATCAACCTAATGCCACTGTTCGCCTGGTACCTGCTGATCGTCGCGGGCATGATCCTCTTCGCTTTTCCGCCGCTGATCGCCGGCGACATCCTGTTTGAGATGCAGCGCATGTTCGACTGGCCGTTCTTCGACCCGACGCGGGGCGGCGACCCACTGCTGTGGCAACACCTGTTCTGGATCTTCGGGCACCCCGAGGTCTACATCATCTTCTTGCCCGCCATCGCGCTGATGGCGATGATCGTGCCAACCTTTTCGCAACGTCCGATCGTCGGCTACTCCTGGATCGTGCTTGCCGCTGTCGGCACCGGCTTCCTATCGTTCGGCCTCTGGGTCCACCACATGTTCGCTACCGGCCTGCCGCAGATCTCGCTGGCATTCTTCTCGGCCGCCTCGGAAGCGGTCGCGATTCCAACCGGCGTGCAGATCTTCGTCTTCATCGCCACCATGCTGGCCGGACGTGTCATCTTCTCGGTGCCGATGCTGTTCGGCGCCGGCGGGCTCGCTATCTTCGTCATCGGCGGGCTGACCGGCGTGATGGTCGCGCTCGTGCCGTTCGACTGGCAGGCGCACGATACCTATTTTATCGTCGCACATCTGCATTACGTGCTGATCGGTGGAATGCTGTTCCCGCTGGTCGCCGGCGTTTACTATTATTACCCGCTGATCAATGCGCGGATGCTCTCGCCCCGTCTCGGGCGCACCGCCTTCTGGCTGATGTTTGCCGGCTTCAACGTCGCGTTCTTTCCGATGCATCTCAGCGGCCTGCGCGGGATGCCGCGCCGCGTCTTCACCTACCCCGAGGGGATCGGTTGGGACTGGCTGAATCTCATCTCCACGATCGGCGCCTATGTTTTCGCGGCAGGGGTGCTGGTGGTTGTCTTCGATGTTGTACGGCCGAAGCATCGCGAACCCCGCAGCGAGCAGAATCCGTGGAAGGCGGGCACGCTCGAATGGCTGAACGAGCCCGAGGAGAACTGGGGCGTTCGATCCATTCCGATCATCGAGAGCCGGTATCCGCTTTGGGACCAGGCGGATCTGATGCAAAAGGTCAATGAGGGCGCCTATTATCTTCGCAGTGCCAAGGAGAATCGCCGCGAGACGCTCATCACCTCGGTGCTCGACGCCCATCCGCTACAGTGCCAGCGCGTGGCGACATCAACCACGATCACAATAATCTCGGCCGCATTGCTCGGCGGGGTCTTCGTCGCGCTCACCTTCGAACTCTGGATCCTCGCCCTATTGTCGGGCATCGGCACGCTCTCTGCCGTTCTGTGGTGGCTCTGGACCGGCACCGGCGAAACCCCGGAAAGGAAGACCAAGGATGTCGGCCTTGGATTGCGCTTGCCGCTCTATGCCTCCGGTCCGGATTCTGTTGGCTGGTGGGCGATGTTCATTACAATGGTTGGCGACGGAACTGCCTTCGCCAGCCTCATCTTCGGCTATTTTTTCTACTGGACCATCCATCCCGACTTCACTCTGGGGCAGCCGGGTCCCGGTATGCGGTGGCCGATGATCGCGCTGTCTCTCTTCGTCGCCGCATGGGTCGCGATGCTTGGTGCGCGCCGACTGAACGCAAGCGGGTGGATCGACGGCGCACGCGTTGCGCTTGTTGCTGCGTTTCTGCTGACGCTTGCTGCCTCTGCAGCCGGTTTTGCCGGACCCTGGCAGCATGACATGCAGCCGACCGCGCATGTCTATCCGGCGATCGTCTGGATTCTCGTCATCTGGGCGCTTGCTCATGCCGCGGTCGGATCCGTCATGCAGCTCT
This sequence comes from Mesorhizobium sp. M7A.F.Ce.TU.012.03.2.1, assembly GCF_004006095.1. Classification (NCBI taxonomy): domain Bacteria; kingdom Pseudomonadati; phylum Pseudomonadota; class Alphaproteobacteria; order Hyphomicrobiales; family Phyllobacteriaceae; genus Mesorhizobium; species Mesorhizobium sp. M7A.F.Ce.TU.012.03.2.1. The sequence continues at coordinate 6,665,827 of NZ_CP034779.1, read as the reverse complement.
ATTGCCTTGCGCGCAGCCTCGCCGGTCGCCTGACGCGGGAGCACGACATGGAACTGCACAACGTCGCGCTCTACTGGCATTTTATGGCGATCACCGCTGTCATCACCTTCGCCGTCATCGGTCTTTTCCCGGAAGCGATGTGAGACGGTGATGCGCATCATTCCCAAAGAGGTCGAAACGCTCTGGACGCTCTTCACCGCGCCCGTGATCTGGGCCGGACATTTCCTCGCCTGTTACGCACTGGCCGCAATCTGGTGTGCCAAGCGCGGTGACCTCGGTTTCGCTGTCGTCCAGGCTGGCATCGTGGCTATGACGCTGGCGGCACTCGCGATGATCGTCTTGTCCGGCTGGCTCGCCTGGAGGCAGTGGGGCTTCGGCACGAACGACCCGCCGCACGACGATCCCACAGCGACGGACCGCAACCTCTTCCAGGGGTTTGCCACGCTACTGCTTTGCGGCCTGAGCTTCGTCGCCGTGCTCTACGTGGGGCTGCCGCTGCTCTTCATCGACGGATGCTCCTCATGAGGACGGCAAGCCTGTTGCTGGGCTTCGTCACCCTCGCGCTGGTCTGGGCGGGACCGCTGCTCGATGCGTGGCGTGGCTCGTTCGCGGCTCACATGCTTGCCCACATGGGCGTCGTCGCGATTGCGGCGCCGCTGATAGCAATCGGTATTGCCAGAACGATACGCTCCGTGGCCACCGCCGCTCCCCTTATCGCCTCTCTCGTCGAACTGATTGTCGTCTGGGGCTGGCATGCGCCGGCTGCGCGCCAGTGGGCCGAGACATCGACCATCGCCACCATGATCGAGCAGGTGTCCTTCCTTGGCGCCGGGCTGTTCCTGTGGCTGACGTGCATGGCGCCGCGCAATGCCGATGCGCCGGCTAGGGACGCTGCCGGCGCCTTCGCGTTGCTCCTGACCTCCATCCACATGACGTTGCTTGGCGCGCTGCTCTCGCTCGCCTCGCGACCGCTCTATGGCCTCGGCGAAGTGACGTGCTTCGGCCTCGTGCTCGGGGCGGGGCAGGACCAGGCGCTCGGCGGCATCATCATGTTGATGATCGGCGCTGCCGTTTACCTCGCCGGAGGCGTCTTCCTGCTTGCCAGGCTCCTGAGCGGCAAAACCGAGAGGCTGGCCGGCTGATGCACGTCAACTGGAAACACTTGGCGATAGGCTTGGCGATCTTGCCGGCCGCGGTGCTTTTCGCGACCTGGATCGGCTTCTTCAACGTTGGTGCCTCGACCGGCCACTGGAAGGTGACCGAATGGTTCCTGCACTTCGCGATGCGCTCGGCCGTGCGGACATACGCACTCACGGTCAAGGTGCCGGACGAGCTGCCGCGCTACGCTATTCAGCCGGCTGCCGGCCATTTCGCGCGCGGCTGCGCCATCTGCCACGGTGCGCCCGGCGAACCGCGGTCGCCCGCCGTCCTTGCGATGCTGCCGCAGCCGCCGGACCTTGCCGGCAAGGTCGGCGAATGGACGGACGCCGAACTCTTCCGCATCGTCCAGCACGGCGTGCGCTTCACCGGCATGCCGGCCTGGCCGACGCAGCAGCGCGACGATGAAGTCTGGGCGATGGTCGCCTTCCTGCGCGAACTGCCGATGATGGACGAGGCGCGGTGGCGCGACCTTGCTTATGGCAGTAGCGAACCGTCGACTGGCCAAACACAAGGCCTCGAACGCGCACTCGCCGACTGTACCCGCTGCCACGGCACGGACGGGCTCGGCCGGAGCCCCGCAACGCCCGTCTTGGCCTCTCAGCGCGAAACCTATCTTCTTGAGAGTTTGAGAGCCTACGCTACCGGCCACCGCCAGAGCGGTGTCATGGGAATTTCTGTCACCGCTGTCGACCCTGCACTCCTCGCCGATCTCGCGCGGCATTTTTCCGCGCTGCCTGCGCCTGCAACGTCGACGCAACCGGACCGCGCCCGGATCGCGCGTGCCGATGAGATCGCGCGACGCGGCATCCCGGAGCGCGACGTTCCGGCATGCCTGGGTTGCCACGGTCGTCCGGACCGCAACCCCATCTATCCGGAACTGTCCGGACAGCCCGCCAAATACATCGCGACCCAGCTCGAGCTTTTCCGCGAGGAAAAGGGCGGCGGCACGCGCTTCGCCCATCTGATGCGCAACGCTGCTAAAAACCTCTCGGACGAAGATATTGCCGCATTGGCCGCCTATTTCGCGCAAATGTCGCGTGCCGCCGCAACCGGAACGCCCTGATGGCGTTACGTCACTGTCCCAATCTTCGGGAATATCCAATGCGAAAAATTCTGGGCGTCTTACTCGTCATTGTCGCCTTCGTCATAATCGCGGGGGCGGGCTTGTTCTTCTTCTCGCGCGAACAGGCCACCGTTCCGATCGAGCAGACCTACGGTCCAAACCCGACGCTTGCCGAACCCAATCCGACCTGGATACCCACGGTCCACGTTGCCGAGGCGACCCCTTGGCCCCAAGGCAAGATGCCGGTCGCCGCCAAAGGCTTCGCCGTCAACGAATTCGCTGGCGGCCTCGACCATCCGCGCTGGCTGCACGTGCTGCCCAATGGCGACGTGCTGGTCGCCGAAAGCAATGCGCCACCAAAACCTGACGAAGGTTTTTCCATACGTGGCTGGTTCATGAAACTGTTCCAGAGCCGGGCTGGCGCCGAGGTGCGGAGCGCCAACCGTATCTCGTTGTTACGCGACGAGAACGGCGATGGCGTGGCTGAGACCAGGACAGTCCTCCTCAGCAGCCTCTTCTCGCCCTTCGGCATGACGCTGCTCGACGGCAAGCTCTATGTCGCCAATGCCGACGCGGTCGTCGCTTTCCCCTATCGCGATGGCGACGCCGAGATCACTGCTCCGTCCGAGAAGATCGTCGACCTTCCGGCCGGCCGCAATCACCATTGGACCAAGGACGTCATTGCCAGTCCGGACGGAACGAAGCTCTATGCCACCGTGGGCTCCAACTCCAATGTCGGCGAAAACGGCATGGAGGAGGAAGAAGGCCGCGCCGCCGTGCACGAAATCGACCTCGCGACGCGGCAGACGCGGCTCTTTGCGTCGGGTCTGCGCAACCCGAACGGCCTCTCCTGGAACCCTGAAAGCGGGGAACTCTGGGCGGTCGTCAACGAGCGGGACGAGATCGGCAGCGACCTCATTCCCGACTACATGACATCGGTCAGGGATGGCGCCTTCTACGGCTGGCCCTACAGCTATTTCGGCCAACACATCGATGTCAGGGCGGAGCCACCGCGTCCGGACCTCGTCGGCAAGGCGATCGTGCCCGACTACGCACTCGGGGCGCACACCGGGTCGCTTGGGCTCACCTTCAACACCGCCGACCTGTTCGGGTTGCACATGAAGAATGGCGCCTTTGTCGGCCAGCATGGTTCATGGAATCGCATGCCGCGAAGCGGCTACAAGGTGATCTTCGTGCCGTTTGCCGACGGCAAGCCGTCGGGGCCGCCGCAGGACGTGCTTACCGGATTTCTGAGCAACGATGACAAGGCATTCGGCCGTCCGGTTGGCGTTGCCATCGACCGAACTGGCGCATTGCTGATCGCGGATGATGTGGGCAACAAGATTTGGCGGGTTATCCCGGCGGCCGACTAGGCCGGCGCATCGCTTCGGCGCGTGGAAGGGTTGGGCTCATGCCAAAACGACCGAGGAGCCGAGCGGATCGGCGCCATTTTTGGCGGAACAGGGTTTCTCGGCCGCGGGCTCGCGCAAAGTTGCCTGGCGAAGAAGTTTCGGGTGCGCGCTGTGTCCCGCCATCCTCATCGCGCGAAACCAAACACGGCGACGACCGTGCCCAAGGTGCACGAGCCGGTCGAGGCCGATGCATGGTTCCAATTTGGCTTGCGGTTTGCGCGCCCAAGGCTGGTTTGATCAACTGCACACCAGGACCGTGACGATAACTGAAACCATCGCGAGCTCCGGCCCTTGGGCCAACGGCCACATAAGTTTATTCGTTTTTGACCAATACGCGCCGGCGGATTCCTGTAATCTTCAGAAAAACACCGGGCTAACCGGGGCCAACCAGAAAGGTCGGGGAATGAAATACGTCGTCGATACGATCGGCGGTCCCACAGGCGGTGATGCCTGGCAAGCCGCTGTTACCGAAGCCTATTTTCCGCTCGACACCGAGTATCGGAACCGTCGTGAATTTTCGGGCACGCTGGAAACCTTCTCGCTTGGGCTCGTCAGCGTGTCTAAAATGCGCTGCGATGCCGTAAGCTATCGCCGCCATCGCCGCCACTTCCTCAACGAACGTGACGCCAGCCTGCTCATCACCATCCCGGAGATGTCGGAGGTGAATTTCTCGCAAGGGTCGAGGACCGTCAATTGCGGTCCGGGGGGCTTCCTCGTTGAGAGGGGAGACGCGCCTTACGAATTCTGGCACGGCAAGCCAAACGCGCTGTGGGTCCTGAAGGTGCCATCGTCGAGCGTTCGGGCGCGGATCGGGTCTGCCGAACGGCTCAGTGCGCTCAGTTTCGACGCGACCCAGGGCGTCGCCGCGCTCTTCCTCGACACGGTGCGAACCACGATCGGCCATGTCGATGAGATCACTGAAGTCGCTCGTGAGATGATGGGCAGGCACATCCTGGAAATGCTGTGCCTGTCGATCGTGAGCGACGATCGCGTGCTGGACAGCAGCATCTCGTCGATCCGGGCCGGCCATTTGCATCGTGCCGAGCAGTATATTCGCGACAATCTGAAGAATTCCGGCCTCGGCCCGCAGGCGGTGGCCGATGCCTGCGGGATTTCCCTGCGTTACCTGCAGGTTCTTTTTCAGGACAGCAACCAGTCGATCAACGGCTTCATCCGCGACGCCCGGCTTGAACTTTGCGCCGAGGAACTGATGTCGGTGACCAACATCAGCAGCGTTGCCGAGATTGCTTACCGCTGGGGCTTTGCCGACCAGTCTCAATTCTGCAAGCATTACCGGACGCGGTTCGGTTGCGCACCGACCGATACCCGTCGCGAAGCAGCGAACCGGGCAGGCCGCGCTTCGACCTCAAGAGAGCGGCACTAGACCCGGCGAAATCCGGGTCAATTCCATAATCTATTGCGACGCCGCCCCGGCAAGGGCGGCGAAAGCCGGGCCTTGCCCGCAAATATCCCGCGAAGGAACTGTCATGAGCAGAATAAGAGTTGCCGTCGATGTCGGAGGGACTTTCACCGACATCTGCATCATGGACGAAGACAGCGGCGCGATCCGCATCGAGAAGACCGCCTCCACGCCTGACGATCCCATGCAGGCGATCATGAATGGCGTGGAGCAGGGCCGCATCGATCTTTCGGAGGTGACGCTGTTCTCTCATGGTACGACGGTCGCCACCAATGCGCTGATCACCCGCCGCCTGCCACGCACCGCAATGGTCTGCACCGAGGGTTTCCGTGATGTTGTCGAGATCCGCCGCGCCAACAAGGAAGACCTCTGGGACACCTACAAGGATGTCGCCAAGCCGTATATCCCGCGCCGCGACCGGCTGACAGTCCGCGAACGGGTCAGTGCCGAGGGCACGATCCTGGAAGCACTGGACGAAGAGGCCGCTCATCGCGTCGCGGAAATTCTCGTCAAACGGCAGGTCAAGTCCATCGCCGTCTGCTTCATGAACTCCTATGTCAACGGCGCCAATGAGCGCCGCATGCGTGAGATTCTGAAGGAGGCCATGCCGGATCTGCCGGTCTCGATCTCCTCGGAGGTGATGCCGGAAATCTTCGAGCACGAACGTTTTTCCACCACCATGGCCAACGCCGTCTGCGCCCCGGTCGTCGTCGATTACGTGTCGCGTCTCGGAGAAAAGCTTGCCGCCGCCGGATACAAACGAGATCTCCTGTTGCTGCACAGCGGTGGCGGGGTCATGACGCCCGCGAGCGTCAGGGATTTCTCGGCCCGGCTCGCGGGATCCGGCATCGCCGCCGGCGCGATCGCAAGCCGCTTCATCGGAAATCTCTGTGGCTTCCCGAACTCGATCGGCTTCGACATGGGCGGCACCAGCACCGACGTCTCGCTCGCATGGAACGGGGAGTCGCGCATCACAAAAGACTGGTACATCGAATTCGGATATCCGATCCGCTTCCCCTCCATCGAGGTGCTGACCATCGGCGCGGGCGGCGGGTCGTTGGCATGGCAGGACGAGGGCGGCAGCTTGCGCAACGGACCGCAGTCCGCCGGCGCCTTTCCGGGCCCGGCCTGCTACAAGAATGGCAACCGCACCGCCACCAACACCGATGCCAATGTCGTGCTCGGCCGTCTCGGCACCAGCCTTGCGGGCGGCAAGATCACCCTCGACCCCGCCCTGGCCGCCCAGGCGGTGCAGGAGACTGTGGCGACACCCTTCGGTATGGAACTCAACCAAGCGGCCGAGGCGATCATCGCCGTCGCCAACGCCAATATGGGCAATGCCGTGCGGCTTCTCTCCATCAGCCGGGGCTATGACCCACGAGACTTTGCGCTCGTCGCATTCGGCGGTGCAGGCGCTTTGCACGGAGCGGCCGTGGCGAAGGAGCTTTCGATCCCAACCGTGATCGTGCCGCCCAATCCTGGCGTCACCTCCGCGCTCGGTTGCCTTCTCGTCGACGTGCAGCATGATTTCTCCGAAAGCTTCATGGCCGATGCTTCGACGGTCTCGCCCGCCGAGATGCAGACGGCCTTTGTTCTGATGGAAGAACAGGCCGTTGAGCGCCTGACCCATGAGGGCGTGGCGCGCGAAGACATGGCGCTGCAGCGTACGGTCGAGATGATGTACCAGGGCCAGTGGCGATCGCTCGCGGTGTCAGCCCCGGCGCGGATCGAGAGCATCTGCTCGCTGATAGAGGCATTCCACAACGAGCACGAACGCGAGTTCAACTACCGCCGCGAAGAGGCGCCGGTGTCGATCTTCCGCATCGCGGTCAAGGCGATCGGCATCGTACCGAAAGCCGAGATGCCGCGGCATGAAGTCTTGCCTCATGTGCCCGAGCCGCTCGGCCGCCGCGGCGTCTGGTTCGACGGCGTATCTCATGATGCGGCTGTCTATGAACGCGACCAACTCAGGGCCGGCGCTGCCTTTGCGGGACCCGCCATCGTCGAACAGTTCGATTCCACCACCGTGGTTCCGCCGGGAATGAGCGCGACCGTCGACGGCTTCCTGAACATTCTCATCGTGACGAAAGGCTGAGACATGACAAAGCTGATTGAAACGAGCCCTGGCCTCGATCCGGTAACGTTCGAGGTGCTGAAGAACTCCTTCATCACCACCGTCGACCAGATGGCCGAACAGATGCTTCGCACCTGCTATTCCTTCGTCATCTACAACCGAGACTTTTCGAACGCCCTGCACGACGCCGATGGCAACTCCGTCGCCCAGGGCAACTACGACATCGCGGTCCATGTCGGCACACTGCACAACACGTGCAAGGAGGTGATCCGGGTCTTCGAAGGCGACATGGCACCCGGTGACGTCTACGCAATCAACGATCCCTATGCCGGCGGTACGCATTTCAGCGATGTTCGGCTCGTCCGGCCGATCTTCGACGAAGACAAACTGATCGGCTTCTCACAGTCGAACGGCCACTGGTCGGATCTTGGCGGCTCGGTGCCGGGTTCCTTCGACGTCACCGCCCGCGACATGTTTCGCGAAGGCCTGCGGATCACGCCGTTGCGCCTTTTCCAGCGCGGCCGCTTCTGCTCCGACGTCGCCAACATGATCGCGGCCAACACGCGCGATCCCGCATCGATCATTGGCGACATCCATTCCCAGGCGCAGGCGACGCAGGCCGCCGAGCGCGAACTGTTGCGGCTGGTCAAGAAGTACGGACGCGGCCAGGTCATGCGCGGGATGGAGGAGGTTCAGGACTACGTCGAACGTGCGGTGCGAAAGCGTCTCGCGGAGCTGCCCGACGGCACTTGGGAGACGGTCGACTACATCGACCGGGATCTCGGTGCCGGCGAAGGCATGATCCCGATCCGCATCAAGATGACGATCAAGGGCGACACGATCCACTACGATTTTACGGGAAGCCATTCGACCATTGCCTCGATGTACAATTCCGCCCCGGGCGCGACCTTCTCGGCCGTGGTCGCCGGCATGAAGACCTTCTTTCCGGACCTTCCACTCAACAGCGGGTTTTACCGGATGATCGAGGTGACCGCGCCAAAGAACAGCATCGTCAGCGCGGAATGGCCGGTGGCGGTGACCGGGTTCCTGATGCCGTTCGAAAAGATCATGAACGCGATCTTCGAGATGTGGTCGAAGATCATGCCCGAACGCGCTATCGCCTGCGCCTTCAACCTCGAATATCTGCTGGCCGGGGGACGGGACGCGCGCAAACCCGAAAAGCCGATCTTCATGTTCTACGAATGGCTGCCCGGCGGTTGGGGCGGGCGCAACGGCAAGGATGGTGCCGATGTCACCACCGCCTGCTTCGGAACTGGGCTGATGTCGCAGCCGAACGAAGGCAACGAGCGGGTGAATCCCACTCGGACACTCGAGTTCCAGATCAAGCAGGATTCAGCCGGGCCCGGCAAATGGCGGGGCGGCGTGGGCGTGCAGAAGACTTCGTTGCTGCTTGAGGCTGAAAATGCCGTCATGTCCTATATTTGCGACCGCGAGCGCGCTGTCGTCTGGGGTGTCGAAGGAGGCCTGCCGTCGATGCCCCACGGCTTGACCATGAAGCGCGCCGGAGAAGAGACCGAGATTTGGCTCGGCTCCGTATTCTCCGATTACTCCGTCCACACAGGCGATCAGTTCGCTCGTCCGACGGCCGGCGGCGGCGGTTTCGGCGATCCATTGGAGCGCGAGCCCCGCAAGGTGATGGAGGACGTGATCGACGACTACGTTTCCCTGGAGCGCGCCAGGACTGACTACGGCGTGGTGATCCGCGAAATCGACCGCGACCTGTGCCAGTACGAAATCGACGGGACGGCAACCGAAGCCTGCCGTGCCGACATCCGGGCGAAACGGAAGGACTGGGCACGCATGGATCCCGAGGAGGTCGCGCGCAAATACCGCTCCGGCGAGATCGATACGCTCGATGCGGTTCGGCACTATGCCGTGATCCTCGACTGGGAGACTGGCGAACTGCTCCCCAAAACCACCGCCCAGTTCCGGGAAAGTTTTGAGAAACGGACCGTCGCCCACTGGGTCTGAGCACTAACGAGCGCGCCGCAATCTTGCGGGCGCTCGCGGGATGCCCGAGTTATCTGTTTTTTCGATACGATATTCAAAGAATTACTATTTCACAGGAGCCTAAAGCTGGAGCAACAATGCTGCAGCGCCGCGAAAGTTGGCTGCTTCCGAGGGGTATGACAGATGGCACCAAGCGTGGAACGATCGTTCACCGCAGCCAGCACGATTGAAGAGGCAATGGCCGCACGCCGGCAAGGCGCGGCGGTGCTTGCCGGCGGCACCTGGATGATGCGTGATCCACGGCGCGGGGTCGATCTTCCCGAGGCGTTGGTCGCACTCCACCGAATACCCGCCTTGTCCAAGGTCGAAATCGCACCGGACCATGTCGTGATCGGCGCAGCCGTTAGCCATGCAGTCCTTGGCCGCGCGTTGCACGGGGCGGTGGGCTTCGAAGGTCTGGTTGCCGCGGCGGAGAATGCGGCCAATCCCGGCATCCGAAGGGTCGCCACCGTGGGCGGCAACCTTTGTGCCCTGGACTTTGCCGCCGCCGATCTCCCCCCTGCGCTTCTCGTCTGTGAGGCGACGGTGGAACTGGAGACGTTCGAAGGCCCAAAACTCATCGGTATTTCGGATTTCCTCGAAGACAGGCACGCGCTGCTGGCCGAAGCGATTGTGACGAGAATTCATCTGCGCCGCGACCTTGTCGCCAGTGCTCATATCCGCCTGCCGCTTCGGAAAGCCGGCGACTATCCGGTCGCCATCGTCTCGCTTGCGGTAGACAAGGACAAACGATGTCGCATCGCCGTCGGCTCGGTGGAGCCGGTAGCGCGGCGCTGGGCGGCGCTCGAACAGGCCATGGCGGCGGACTCGGCCTCTGCGCTCGATCCGGAACGCACCGCCGGGCTTGCGCTGGAGCACAATGATTTTCAGGGCCGCGACGGCAAGGAAGCGGAGGGTTGGTACCGGCGCCAGGTTCTTGCGCCGCTGGTCAAGCGCGGTGTTGCCGCACTTCTCAAGACCGGGCGCCTGGTATGACCGTGATATTCCAGCTGAATGGCGAGGACTGCCGCTTTGATGGCGATCCGATGACGCCACTCGTCGACATCCTGCGGCAGGAACGATTCCTGACGGGGACCAAAGCCGTGTGCCGCGAAGGCTTCTGCGGCGCGTGCACCGTGCATGTCGACGATGAAGCGGTGCCGTCCTGCCTGAAGCCGATTGGCCTCGTCCAGGGATGCGCGGTGACGACCATCGAGGGATTGAGTTCCGGAAACCAGGCGCTGCACCCGCTCCAGGCCAATTTCGAGGCGGCCGATGCCGTGCAATGCGGCATGTGTTTCCCGGGAATGGTCATGAGCCTTTCGGCGTTCGTGCGCGACAATCCGCATGCGAGCCGTCCCGAAATCAAGGCCGCGATGGTCGGCAACATCTGCCGCTGCACGGGATATGAGCGGATCGTCGACGCCGTGGCCGACTGGCTCGACCAAGCGCGGATGGCTGGCCAGGTGGTAGGAGGCATCCATGTCTGAGCTGTCCGCCACGGTGATGAACCTTCCCCGCCGCGATGCGCAGGACAAGCTGCGCGGGCGCACGAAATACACCAACGACCGGGTTCGCCCCGACATGTTGCATGCCGTGCTGCTGCGGTCGACCGTTGCCGCTGGGCGGATCCGCAAGCTCGACGTTTCGGCAGCACTTCGCTGTCCTGGTGTGCGCGCGGTGGCGACCGGCGCCGATGCGCCAGGGCTGTACGGCATCGGCATTGCCGACCATCCGCTCCTGGCCATCGACACGATCCGCTATCACGGCGAACCAATCGCCGTCATCGCCGCCGAAACGGAGAAGCAGGCGCGGGCGGCGCTTGCAGTCGTCGTGCTTGAGGTCGAACCGCTGGCACCGGTGTCCACCATGGCCGAAGCGCTCCAGCCCGCCGCCCGTCTCGTTCACGAGGGCTGGCGCGGCTATGAGGTGATCACCGAGGGCGGTGCACGTGCCGGCAACATCGCCTGGGAGGCAAAATCCAGTCGCGGCGACGTCGATGCGGCCTTCTCCCGTCCCGACATTCGCATTGTCGAGAGCAGCTTCACCGTCGGCCGGCAGAACCATGTGCCCTTCGAACCGCGCGTTGCCATCGGCTCCTGGGAGGACGGCCGTGCTCACATCCAGACCTCGACGCAGGTGCCTTGGACCGTGCGCAACGTCACCGGAAGGGTCATGCAGCTTCCGCCCGGGCGTGTGCGGGTCACTGTACCCCCTGTCGGCGGCGGGTTCGGCCTGAAATTCGATTCATCCATCGAGCCTATCACGGCACTTCTGGCGCGAATGACCGGGCGCACAGTGGTCCTGGAAAATACCCGGCAGGAAGAGATGGCAACCTGCCTCTGCCGCGAGAATGCGGAAATCCGCATCCGGTCCGCTGTCACTGCCGAAGGATACATTGCCGGGCGCGAGGCGGTCGTGCTGATGGACTGCGGCGCGTATGGAGGCGAACAGGTTTTTCTGACGACGATGACGGCGCACACGCTGGGCGGCAATTACAGGGTTGGCGCAACGCGGCTCGTCAGCCGCGCCGTATACACCAACACACCACCCAACGGTGCTTTCCGAGCTTGCAACGGCGTCTACAACACATTCGCTTTGGAGCGACATACCGACGAAATCTGCGATGCGCTAGGCTTCGACCCTATGGAGTTCCGGAAGAAAAATGTCCTGGGAGATGGCGATCTCGGTGCCACGGGCCAGGTTTTCGAGGCCGATGTGCTAGGTCCGATGCTCGATCGCATGGAGGCGTTACGCGCCAGTACCGGTACATCAGAGGCCAAGGCCGACGGCAGGCTCTATGGAATTGCAACCACGGTCGGCACATGGTTTGTTTTCGTAGGGCCTTCGGCGGCGACGGTGAATTTGAACGCCGACGGTAGCGCAACGCTAGTCACCTCGGGTGTGGAGATCGGATCCGGCACGATGGTGCAATCCCTGCCGCAGATCGTGGCCGGGCAGCTCGGCCTCGCTCCCGACCAGGTGATCGTGCGCGAAGCCGATACGGATGCCGCCGGTCTCGATGTCGGCGTTGGCGGTGGGCGCACCACCGTCTCCATCGGTGCGGCAAGTGTGGCTGCCTGCGCGGAAGTGCGGGAGAAGCTGCTGCGGACCGCCGGTGAGATGCTCCAGACCCGACCGGAAGACTTGGTGGTGCGGGATGGTCGTGTCGAGATCACGGGACGTCCCGGTTCCGGCATGTCGATCCCCGCTGTCGTCGCCCATGCGCAGGCAACCACCGGCCCGGTCACCGGAAGCGGAGCCTTTACCGCCAGGAACACTCCGGCAATGTCCGGCTGCGCGATGGGGCACTTCATCGATGCGCTCGACATCCCCGTCTTCGTCGTTCACGAGGCCGAGGTGGCGGTTGATCCGGACACCGGTCATGTCGAGGTGCTGGCCTATCGCGTGGTGCAGGATGTCGGCCGCGCACTCAACCCGCGCGCGGTCATGGGCCAGATACAGGGTGGTGTCGTGCAGGGTCTCGGCTACGCCCTGCATGAGGAGGTGACGATCACCGCTGACGGACGCATCGCGCAGGACGATTTCGAGACCTATCGCCTGCCGCTGGCGCAGGACGTGGTTCCGGTCGCCGCCGACCTCTACGAGGGCGCACCGTCGATGGGGCCTCTAGGCACCAAGGGCGCGGGCGAGGTCCCGATCCTGGCCGTGGGCGCCGCGATCGGCTGCGCTGTGGCACGCGCTATCGGCAAACCGGTGCGGCAGCTGCCACTGACGCCGCCGCGCGTGCTTCGACTGCTGCATGAGCGCGAACCACCGCCGGAATTCCCGCACATCGCCCCCGGCTGGGCGTCGAACACTCTGGGCTGAGGCAAGCAAACCATGGTCACCCTGAACTGCGACATGGGGGAAAGTTACGGCAACTGGCGTTTCGGCGACGATGCCGGCATCATGCCTCACATCGATTGCGCCAACATCGCATGCGGCTTCCACGCCTCCGATCCATGGACGATGCTGAAGACCGTGCGGCTCGCGCTTTCGCACGGAAAGAAGGTTGGCGCGCATCCGTCCCTTCCCGATCGCGAGGGATTCGGCCGGCGCGAGATGAAACTTCAACCGGAGGAACTGACAGCCGCCTTCCTCTACCAAATCGGTGCTCTGACGGGGATGCTGGCCGCCGAGGGCGGGCAGCTCAGCCATGTCAAGCCGCATGGCATCATCTACGGCATGGCCGCGCACGACATAGACACTGCCCGGGCAATTGCCGCGGCGGTCAAGCCGTTCGGCGTCCCGCTCTTCGGCCTGGCGGGAACCCGTCACGAGACGGCGGCAGCCGAGCTCGGCGTTGCCTTCGTGGGCGAGTTCTTTCCCGATCTTGCCTACGCTCCCGGCGGCAGCCTGATCATCCCGCGCGTCCAGTCGGCCATCGACCTGACACTTGCCGAGCATCGCATGGTGGGGGCGCTTACCCGACGCGAACTCGTCACGACAGACGGTACGATCCGCCCGGTCGACTTCGACACCGTCTGCATCCACTCCGATCCTCCGAATGCGCGCGACGTAGCCGCGCTGATGCGGCGGATCATCGACACCCATTCCAACAGCCTGCCATGATTCGTTTCCCGAATCGTGAAAGCTCCACGCATGGGATCGAGGACTATCTCGAACTCACCGCCCGAACCATTTCCCCAAGCCGCTGAGGACTTCCATGGATGCGCTTTCCAACTCTCTCGCCGCCGCCGACATCGCCACCACCATGCACCCATACACAAACCTGCGTCAGCACGAAGAAACCGGGCCGCTGATCATCAGCCGCGGCGACGGCATCCGCGTGTATGACGAACGCGGCAAGGAATACATCGAAGGGCTCGCCGGGCTCTGGTCGGTGGGCGTCGGCTTTTCGGAAAAGCGGTTGGCCGACGCTGCCTATCAGCAGATGCTGAAGCTGCCCTACTATCACACCTTCTCCTCCAAGGCGCATGAGCCATCCATCCGGCTCGCGGAGAAACTCGTGGAGATGACGCCGGAAAACCTGACGCGTGTCTTCTTCACGTCGTCGGGCTCGGAAGCCAACGACACCATCGTCAAGATGATGTGGTTCATGAACAACGCGCTGGGCCGGCCAAAAAAGAAGAAATTCCTGGCGCGGACCAAGGGCTATCACGGCATCACCGTCGCCTCCGGCAGCCTGACAGGCCTGCCGGTCAACCATCGCGACTTCGATCTGCCAGCGATTCCCGTTCGCCACCTGACCTGCCCGCACTTCTATCGCTTCGGCATGGAAGGCGAAGACGAAGCCGCCTTCACGGCGCGCCTGCTCGCCGAACTGGAAGCGGTGATCGCGGAAGAAGGGGCTGACACCATCGCGGCCTTCATAGGAGAGCCGCTTATGGCAGCCGGCGGCGTTCTGCCACCACCGGTCGGGTACTGGGAAGGCGTGGAGAAAATCTGCCGGGCAAATGATATCATTCTGATAGCAGACGAGGTGATCTGTGGTTTCGGGCGGCTTGGTACGCCCTTCGGCGCTCAGAAATACGGCTTCACGCCTGATATCATGACGGTCTCCAAGCAAATCACGTCGTCATATATGCCGCTTGCCGCCGTCATTTTCTCCGATGCGATCTATCAGGCGATCGCCGACAACACCGCCACGATCGGCAATTTCGGCCACGGCTTCACCGCGTCGGGTCATCCGGTCGCCACGGCGGTGGGTCTCGAGAATCTGGCCATCTTCGAGGAGCGGGACCTGATCGGAAACGCGGCCCGCCTTGAGACGTCGTTCCAGGCCGGCATCCGCTCATTCGCCGATCACCCGCTTGTCGGCGAAGCGAGGGGCACCGGTCTTATCGGCGCCGTTGAACTGGTGGCGGACAAGGCGACGAAACGCCCCTTCGCCAAGGTTGGGCGTGTAGGGGCTATCGCAGCAGGAATCGGCCACGAGGAAGGCCTCATCTTCCGCGCCATCGGCGACCAGCTCGCGCTCTGTCCGCCGATGATCTCGACAGAAGACGATGTGAAGGAAATCATGACGCGCATGGGCCGGACGCTTGAGCGCCTGACCGGTGCGGTCGCCAAGGAGGGACTTGAATGACCCGCATGAAAGCCGAACCGGTCGTCCATATCGACGACGAACGCTTCCGGGTCACCGAATGGCGCTTTGCCACCGGGGCCGAGACCGGCTGGCACATCCATGGCCATGACTACGTCATCGTGCCGCTTACGGGCGGCAAACTCGGTCTCGAAGGCCCGGACGGCGCGCAGTCGCAAGCCGCTCTCACCCAAGGGGTGCCCTATTCGCGGCGGACGGGTGTGGCTCACAACGTCATCAATGCCGGCGATGCACCGCTCGCCTTCCTGGAGGTCGAGGTCGTTGAAGCCGGCGATCTCGCAGCCAGGCGGCTGGCCGTGCTCGACCGGTTCCTCGCGGCCTGGAACGCCCGCGACGTGGGCGCGCTGATGGACTGCATGGCTGAGAATTGCGCTTTCCACGGCTCGGCTGGACCCGATGCCGAAGGGCGCAAGCATATGGGGCGTGACGCCGTGCGCGCCGCCTATGCAGCGCTGTTCGATGCCTTCCCGAAAGCCGAGTGGACCAGGGGACGGCACGTCGTGACGGGCGACACCGGGCTTTCATCATGGCGCTTCGTCGGCACCACGGCAGCGGGGCAGAAAATCGAAGTCGACGGCTGCGATATCTTCGCTTTCTCGGGGGAGCTCATAGCGCTCAAGGATTCCTACCGCAAAGCGCGAGGGTAGCGAAAATCTGAATTCATCGGGCGACAAGGGCGGTCCAAACGGGCCGCCCTCATTTTTTGTCCAAAGGCAAGATCCTCAAAGACGAAAGGCCCGGTCGTCCCAGAGGAACAGGGCCTTTCGTAGATGAAGGGCCGGACTTATCCGGCCCATCTTCTCCTACTTGAGCAAGGCTTCCATCGGTACCGGCTCGGAAATCGTCCAGTTGCCTACAACACCCGGCTTGCCGGCCTTGGTCTCGACGATCAGGTACCGCGTCTGGTTCTGGTGATGTAGTTCCGGCGAGAAGGTACGAGGCCCGAACAGCGTCGGCTCATTCTTCATCTTTTCCAGCTCCGCGACGACCGCGTCGGCATCGGCCGTGCCTGCACGCTCCACCGCCTTGGCCCAGACGTCGACCATGACGTAACCCGGAAAGACATACTGGCTCGAGGGATCGGCGCCTGTCTTCTGCTTGTAGGTGGCATTGAACTTCAGCACGGCCGGATTGGGATCGTCGCCATAGATCGATCCCTGAACGGGGACGTAGAAGTTCGTCAGATCGGGCACAGCCGAGAGCCAATAGCTACCGTCGACGCCCGATCCATTCAGGATCATGGAGTTGATACCCGCGGCGCGAAGCTGCTTGATGGCCGAGACAGCGCCCGGCATCATCGTGCAAAGCATGATCGCATCCGGCTCCTTCGGCAGAGACTTGATGCGGGTGATCTGCGCGGCGATGGAGGCGTCCTCGTTCTTGAAGGTGTCTTCACCGACAAGCTTCGCGCCCTGGGCTTCGAGCTTCGGCATCATCCAGTCGAAGCCGTCGCAGATGCCCTTGTTGTAGGCCGTCCAAGTATCGAGCAGACGGTAGAAGTCCTTTGCGCCCTTTTCCTTGAATGCCCACTCGGCCATGGTTGCGCCCTGCACGGCCGCCAGCACCGACGCGGAGAAGCTGTGCGGGCCGACACCCTGGATACCGGCCTTGACCGATTCCGCGCACAGGAAGAAGGAGATACGGCCCGCGTCCTCGGCCGCGAGCGCAGCCGGCGATCCGAAGTCGTAATCGCAGGACACGACCACGAGATCCGCACCCTGGTCGAGCACGGAGAGGCCCGCCTTGGCGCCTTCGGCCCGGTCGGACTTGGTGTCGGCCTTGACAACCTTGATCTGCTTTCCAAGCAGGCCGCCAGCCGCATTGATCTCGTCGATGCGGATCAAGGCCGCCTCCTGCGCAGGCTTGTCATAAGCTTCCATGAAGCCCGACTCCGCAGTGGCGAAGCCGATGACGATAGTCTTGTCATCGGCCAGCGCCGGATATGCGATGGACATCGAGGCCAGAGCGGTTGCGACAATTCTCATTTTGTATGTCATGCACGTCTCCTTTTTTGTTTTCCGGTCGGGCTTGTGCCGCCGGTCACTTGTTGCGACTGCTGCGAGGTAAGGTGAGCTCGCGGTTGCCCATGAGTCCGGATGGGCGAAGCGCGAGGATCACGATCATGATGACGCCGAGGGCTATTTCCTGGACCCCTTTCGGGAGGGCGAAAGTGGACTCGCCGAGCGATACGCCTGCCTCCAGCCAGCGCAGCGCCTGGATCAGGGCGGACAGCAGGACGACACCCACCACCCCCCCCGACAGGCTGCCCATGCCGCCGACGACGAGCATGGAAAGGGTGATGAAGGTGAGACCGAGATAGAATGTATCGGGTGTGACCACGCCGATGGAATGAGCCATAAGCGCACCGCCCAGCCCCATCACCGCGCCCGATACGACGAACGCCACGAGTCTTTCCCTGGGAATGTCGATACCGGAAGCCGCGGCGGCGGTGGGCTCGTCGCGGGCAGCACGAAGGGCCAGGCCGGACCGGGAGATCGCGTGCGCCCAGGCGATGAAGATTGCGACCACGGCGCCGATGAGATACGGCCAGATCATGCGCACGATCGGAATGCCGACGACCGATGAGGTCGCTCCGGTCACGCTCTCCCAGTTGGAATAAATTGTGTTGATCATGGCGAGCGTCGCGAAGGTCGCGATCGAAGCCGCGATGCCCGATAGCCGCATCAGCACCCGCCCGAAGATGAGAGCGGCGAGGGCGGCGAACAATGCCGCCAGCACGGCCGATTGCCAGTACGGCAAACGGGTCGCCAGCAGCCATTCGGGCAATCCCGGCAGCGAACCGCGTTTCATCATCGGATTGATGGTGAGCCATGCGGCCGCGTAGGCGCCAAGGCAGGTGAAGCCGATATGCCCGAAGCTGAGAACGCCCGAATTTCCGATAAAGATGTATAGGCCCACGACGAGGATGACACGGACGAACACGTCGATCACCGTCTGGTTGAAGGGCCGCGATCCGGTCATCACCGTGATCAGCGCGATGGCCAGCAGCAGCAGAGAAAGCAGGACCGGCGTCAGGATTGTGCGGCGGGCAAGCGCGAAGCGGGCGGGCTTTCGCTCGGCAGCCGCGGCACCGGCAGCGGTAGAGTTGGTGAGGGAGGCGGCGACACCCATGAAATCAGACCCTTTCCTTGGTGCCGCGCGCGGCAATAAGCCCTTGCGGGCGGAAGAGGAGAACGAGGATGACCGCTCCATAGACAAAGGCATCGCGGAACGGCCGGGCGTCGATGGGCAGCATGACCTGCATGATCACCGAGGCGGCACCCAGCAAGAAGCCGGCGAGCACGGCTCCCCCGAGGCTGCCGAGGCCGCCAATGACGGTGGCGATGAAGGCCATCAACATGATCGAGGCGCCCATCTGGATGTCCAGCGTGCCTGTCTGGGCGCCAAAGATCAGTGCAATGGCGGCGGCCAACGCGCCGGAGAGCGCGAACGCGCCCATGATAATCCGGTTCGCACGCACACCCAGCATGCGGGCCATCGAGAAGTTCTCGGCCGCCGCCCGCATCTCCAGGCCGAAGCGGGTTTGACGCAGGAACAGTGTCAGGCCGATCAGGATGACCATCGTGGCGACGATTGTTATGAGCTGGAGGAGGGGAAGCCTGGCACCGAGGATCTCCACCGGCTGGGACAGTTCGGGCAGCAGCGAGATCGATTTCGGCCGACTGGAGAAAAGCATGAGCAGGAAGTAGCGAATGACGAAACCGAGCGCGAAGGAGGCGATCATCATGGTTGCCGGATTTGCCTGGCGGAACCGCCTGAAGACAACGATTTCGCACAGCACCGACAGCCCGGCCCCGCAAAGGAGCACGAAGGGCACCAGCAGGTACCACGGCAATTGGCCAGCGAAGACGATGGCCATGGCGTCTGTTGAGGGCCATAGCAGCGCGAAGACGCAGAAGGCGATGACGTCGCCATGCGCGAAGTTCACCAGCCGCATGACGCCGAAGATGAGGGCAATGCCAAGCGCCCCAAGCGAGTAGAGCGAACCAAGCGAGAGTGCGTCGAACAGGATCTGGAGCATCTCAGTGGTCCTCGTAACCGAAATAGGCAGCCTGGATCGCCTCGCCGTTGCCGAGCGTCCGCGCGTCGCCATCGAGCACGATCTGTCCGCCACGCATCAGGATCATCCGCCCGCCCACCATCATCGCCCGGGCCGAGCTCTGCTCAACGATCAGGAGCGTGAGCTGGCGCTGCGCACGCAGCGCGATCAGCCGCTCATAGACCTGGTCGTTGATGTTGGGGGCGAGGCCCAGCGAAGGCTCGTCGATGGCTACAAGCCGCGGATTGGTCATCAACGCGCGTCCGATGACCAGCATTTGCTGCTGCCCGCCGGACAGCAATCCCGCCTGCCCATGCCGCCTCTCTTTCAGCATCGGGAAGGTTGCGTAGACGGCTTCGAGTTCGTCGGCCGCTCGGCTGCGCCAGCCGCGTTCGCGGGCGTGCATGCCGGTTCCGACCAGAAGGTTCTCTTCGGTCGTCAGCGAGCCGAAGACATCGCGCCCCTCCGGCACCATGGAGAATCCGAGCCGGGCGATGTTCTCCGGCGCCTGGCCGGTGATCTCATGACCTGCAAGGTCGATCCGGCCGCCCGCCACTGGCGTAACACCGGCGATCGCGCGCAGCAGCGAAGACTTCCCGGCTCCGTTCGGGCCGGTGATGAACAGGATTTCTCCCTCGTCCATGGAGAAGGAGACATTTCGGACCGCCGTGAGACGGCTGTAGCGGATAGTGATATCGGAAAGGGCGAGCAGGCTCATTCCATCGCCTCCAGCACAGGCAGGTCGGTGTTCGCGGCCGTGCCCATATAGGCGTGGCGCACCTTCTCGCTGTCGCGGATCGCGGCAGGCGGGCCTTCCTCGATGATCGCTCCGGAATCGAGCACGACGATATGCTGGCAAAGGCCGAGCACCAGCCCGACATTGTGCTCGATGAGCAGGACACCACAGCCGAGATCGCTGGCGATATGTCTTATCAGGGCCGAAAGCTCCCGCGCCTCCAGCGCGCTCATGCCAGCCGCGGGCTCGTCGAGCAGGATGTACGCGGGCCGTCCCATCAGGGCGCGGCCAATGGCGACGCGGCGCTCGTCCGTATATGGCAACGTTCCGGCGATGCGGGTGCCCAGCGCACCGATGCCTATCCAGTCGAGCATCGCTTCCGCTTCGGCGATGGCAGCGCGCCGGCTCATTCCCAGACCAACGCCGGTTACCTCCAAATTGTCCAGCACAGGCAGGTCGCGGAAGAGCCGCCCACCCTGGAAGGTGCGGGCAATGCCGCGCCGCCGGACCTGATGCGGCTTGAGACCTGTGAGTGCTGCCCCGTCGAGCTTGATGGTGCCTTCCGTCGGTGCCTGGAAGCCGGTCAGCACGTTGACGAGCGTGGTCTTGCCAGCGCCATTCGGGCCGATGAGGCCACTGATGCGGCCGGGCGTAATTTGGAGGTCTACCGATGACAGGGCCTTCAGCCCCGCAAACGATACCGAGACATTCTCCGCGCTCAGATGACTCATGACCCTTTCCTTCTTTCTACCGACGGAAAGGCGCGAAGCATCCGGCCTTGCGGCCAGTCACGTTGCAAATGTCTTCCCCTGTCGGTTCCGGCGGTCTCTAGCGGACTGCTCGGGTGCCAAATTCACGCCGTTGCCCGGCGTCGTCTTGTCGTTTCGCGCACCGGATTTTGTCTTCCGCCACGCACGGTCGGTTTTGGCCGGCCGATCTCCTCGCCACCGGCTCCTCCGCCGGCATTTTCCCGGCTGACGTCAGCCGGCCAGATGCCCTTCAGCACGCGCCAGCGCGGCGCGCTGTTCGGTTCGCGCGGCAAGCGCGTCTTCCAGCGTCACCGGAACGAAGCGCGCCGGGGTGTGCGGCTGGAGCTGGGCGATAAGGTCCATGTCGGCCGATATCACCACGCCCAGCATCATGTACCCGCCACCCGAAACCGCGTCCCGGTGAAGAACGATCGGCTCCGTGCCACTCGGCACCTGGACGGATCCGTAGGGATAGCAGGCATCGACGATGTTCGAGGGGTCGGAGCCCGCACCGAAAGGCTGCTCGCGCTCGACGAATTCCAGCGGCGTCCCACCCCGGAAGCGATAGCCGATGCGGTCGGCTTCGGGTGCGACCTTCCAGGTTTCCTCAAAGAACCGAGTGCCGGCAGCTTCAGTGATCCGATGCCAGTACATGCCGGGAAGCATTCTGAGTTCCGCCGGACTATTGCCCGCGCGGCGCAGATTTGCAGGCAGTGAAAGACCGGCTTTGCCGGAACCCTCGCCGAGGGGAAGCTCATCACCCGCCTTCAGCGTGCGGCCCTGATGGCCGCCGAGTGCGCCCAGAATGTAAGTCGAGCGCGAACCGAGAACCACGGGTACGTCGATACCGCCGGAGACGGCCAGATAAGCGCGCGCGCCGCCCTTGAGGAAGCCGAAGGAAAGCCGGTCACCGGCCTTCACCGGAAAACTTTCCCAGGTCGGCCGTTCCTCGCCATTGAGTTTGGGGGGGAGTTCTCCTCCCGTGACGGCGACGACCGCGGATTGGGTGAATTCGAGTTCGGGGCCCATGAAGGTGGCTTCGAGCACCGCGGCACCCGGATCGTTGCCGACAAGCAGGTTTGCGATGCGTGTGGCAAAGCGGTCCATGCCGCCACCTTCTGGAATGCCGACATGGTAGTGGCCCGGTCGGCCAAGATCCTGCACGGAAGTGGAGAGGCCGGGAGAGATTACCTTAACGGCCATTGATAAGCTCCATCAGCTTTGCATTGGTGCCGTAAATATCGCCGTTGAAGTCCTTCAGGCTGAAGGTGCACTCGCGAACCGTCGGCTGCCACCGATTGGCTTCGATTTCCTCCAGCGTGGCGTCGTAGTCATCGCGGCCAATGGCCTTGAACTTGACGATGTCGCCTGGCTCGAACAGGCACATATCATCTGAGAGGTAGCGCACCTTCCTGGTCGGGTCGTAGATCGGAGCCGGGGTTATGCCATACATCTGGTAGCCGCCAGCGCCGCGCACCGAATAGATCGCTGCAAAGCAGCCGCCATGGCCAATGGTGAGCTTGGGAGTGTCGGTGCGTGGACGCAAGTATTTCGGCGCCTGAATCTGTTTCTTGCGCTCAACCATCTGGTACAGGAAGGGGAGTCCGGCGACGAAGCCGACCATGGACACGAACCAGGGCTGGCCGGAATATGCCGTGATAAACTCTTCCACCGTGGCGTAGCCGTTGATGCGTGCCGAATATTCAAGATCGGTGGAGGAGGGGTCCTGATGGCGCTCGCGGAAGCGCAGGCAGGTTTCACGCGTCCATGGATCCTGGAAATAAACCGGCAGTTCGATGATCCGGGTCTTCAGCACCGGGTCCGCCTTCGAGGCCGCCTCTTCCATCGACTTCAGTTCGCTGAGCAAATCCTGCGGCTTGACGATGTCGGGGTTGAAGCGAATCTGGAAGCTGGCGTTGGCTGGGCAGATCTCGGTGACACCTCGGATGCCTGCCGTACGCACCGCGTTCGTCATCGAAAGGCCGGTAAAGAAGGAGGTGAGCGACATTTCTTCGGACACCTCGCCGAAGATATGTTCGTCACCGCCGAAGTTGAATCGTATCGACATCGGTCCTCCTTAACCCGCCAATGTTGCGGCGTTTTCGATGAGCCAGCCTTCCAGCCAGCGGGTATGCACGTCTCCCGCCCGTACCGCCGGATCGGCGGCCAGCGCAAGAAACAGCGGCTTGGTGGTCTTGAGCC
This sequence comes from Mesorhizobium sp. M7A.F.Ce.TU.012.03.2.1, assembly GCF_004006095.1. Classification (NCBI taxonomy): domain Bacteria; kingdom Pseudomonadati; phylum Pseudomonadota; class Alphaproteobacteria; order Hyphomicrobiales; family Phyllobacteriaceae; genus Mesorhizobium; species Mesorhizobium sp. M7A.F.Ce.TU.012.03.2.1. The sequence goes on along the minus strand of NZ_CP034779.1, from coordinate 6,642,870 downwards.
CGCCGATCTTCAACTCGTTGAGCGCGCGGATCAGGCGCACTATCGCCGCCTCGCGCGTTTCTGCATGCACGATCAGCTTGGCAAGCAGCGAATCATAAAAGGGCGGCACCTGATAGCCTTGGTAGAGCATCGAATCGAAGCGTACGCCCGGACCGCCGGGAATGCGAAGCTCGGCCACCTGCCCAGGGAATGGAGCGAACTCCTTCGCCGGGTCTTCGGCATTGAGTCGGACTTCGATCGCATGCCCCTTGACGGAGACATCGCCTTGCCGAATCCGCAGCTTCTCGCCGCCGGCGATGCGAAGCATCTCCGCAACGAGGTCGATGCCGGTGATCGCTTCGGTGACCGGGTGCTCGACCTGGATACGGGTGTTCATCTCGATGAAGTAAAAGCGATCTGCTTCATCGTCATAAAGATACTCTACCGTGCCGGCACCAGAGTATTTGACCGCCTTGGCCAAAGCGACCGCCGAAGCGCAGAGATCCTCGCGCAGCCTGTCTGAAAGTGCGCGCGACGGCGCCTCCTCCCAAACCTTCTGGCGTCGCCGCTGCAGCGAGCACTCCCGCTCATAGCAGTGAATGGCATCGCTTCCGTCTGCCAGCACCTGCACCTCGATATGGCGGGCCTTGCCGATCACTTTTTCCATGTAGAGGCCACCGTCGCCAAAGGCGGCGAGGGCTTCTGCTTCGGCCTGAGGAAAGGCTTGTTCGAACTCGGCGAGCGAGTTGGCGATGCGGATGCCCCGCCCGCCGCCGCCTGCCGCCGCCTTGATCATCACCGGAAAACCGGTTGCGGTCAGCACCTCGTGGCCAGCCTTGAGGCCCTCGACCCGGCCAGCCGAGCCAGGCACCACAGGGACACCTGCAGCGGCGGCGGCCGATCGCGCCGAGACCTTGTCTCCCATCATCCGGATCGCATCTCCCGACGGGCCGACGAAGACCAATCCAGCGCCTGTGACCGCGTCGGAAAACGCGGCATTCTCGGCAAGGAAACCATAGCCAGGATGAACGCTGTCGCAACCGGTGTCGCGGGCAGCCTTCAGAATTGCTTCGACATTGAGATAGGACTTCTTTGCTGCTGGTGGGCCGATGTTGACCGATTCGTCCGCAAGCTGGACGTGGAGCGACTCGGCGTCTGCGGCCGAATACACCGCCACGGTGGCGATCCCCAAATCTTGCGCGGCCCGGATGATCCTGACCGCTATCTCGCCCCGGTTGGCAACCAGAAGCTTTTTCAGCATCAGTCGAGATCCGCGATAGGTGCGCCGGCCATGATCGGGTCTTCATTGTCGGCAATGAAGCGGATGTTCGTACCGGCCGTCTCGGCCCTCACTTCGTGGAACGACTTCATCACTTCGATGAGGCCGATTACGTCTCCGGCGGAAACCGCGTCGCCATCCGCCTTGTAGGGCGGCTGGTCTGGCGAAGCGCTGCGATAGAAAGTGCCGGGAAGAGGCGAAAGAATCTGGGCCATAAAAAGCTCCGGAAAACTGCAGACAGACTAATTTGGAACCGCCTGCGCGGGCGGGTTCGGTCGAGTTCAGTGCCAGGGAGCGATTGCGGTGCGCACGGCCCTGGCTATTTCGATGGCGTTCGGCGTATCGGAATGCACGCAGATGGTTTCGCAGCGTACGGGAAAGAAACTGCCGTCCTCTGCCGTGCCCTCGCCCTCCCTGATGGCGCGCACGCACCGCTCGGCCATCTCTGCGGGGTCCTTGGCGTCATGAACGCGCGTCAAGATCAGCTTGCCGGAGGCATCGTAGTCGAGATCGGCATAGAACTCGGCGACGAATGGGATACCGCGCTCTTGATAGATCTTCTCATGCAGGGTGCCCGTCATGCCGAAGAGGGGTACGCCGAAAATCTCTGCCGCGTCGCACACGCCATGGGCGATTGCCTCCTGCTGCATGGCCATGAAGTAGAGGCTGCCATGCGGCTTGATGTGGTGGAGTTCCACACCCTCGGCCCTGAGGAAGCCGGCAAGCGCTCCCACCTGGTAAATGATGGTGTTCCTGACTTCTTCGCGGGTCATCCGCATCTCGCGCCGGCCGAAACCCTGAATGTCGGGCAAGCCTGGATGGGCGCCGATCTTTACGCCACTCGCCTTGGCGCTGCGGACGGCGGCGTGCATGTGATCCGGATCGGAGGCATGAAAACCACAGGCGACATTGGCAACGTCGATGATGGGCATCATGCCCATATCATCGCCAACCTTGTAGAGGCCAAAGCTTTCGCCCATGTCGCAGTTTAGCGTCACCGCCATCGCATTGTTACCCCTCGAAGCTGCCGTCTTTGCGGCGTTGCAGCATTTTTTGCGCATGCGAGGGCGTTTGTGAAATAGTAGTTTATTGATTGTCATATCAAAAAAACAGATAATGGTTCTGGGCCGGAGCGCACCATGACCATCACCTTGAAACAGCTTGATTATTTTATCGCGACCGCCGAGAGCGGACAGGTCAGTCATGCTGCGGTGGATCTCAACATCTCGCAATCGGCCGTCACTGCGGCGATAAAGACGCTTGAGGCTGACCTGGGCGTACGGCTTTTGGAGCGTAACCACGCTGGCGTAAGACTGACTATGGAGGGCGCGCGGTTTCTTGAACATGCGCGTGTTATCACCGGGGCCGTCGCTGCCGCCGTCCGAAGCCCGTTGCGCGATAGGAAAGGCCTGGCGGGCAAGCTGCGGCTTGGCATGACCTACACGGTCGTCGGCTACTACATGTCGCGCCACTACGCGCGGTTTCGAAAGACCTATCCCGAGATCGAGGTCGAGGTGCTGGAACTGCCCCGAGACGCTCTCGAAAGCGGGTTGATGTGCGGGGACATCGACATGGCCGTGATGCTGGTGTCCAACCTGGAGCACACCAAGGAGTTGGCGCAGGAAGTCTTGATGCGGTCGAACCGCCGGCTCTGGCTTTCGGCTGATCATCATCTGCTCGCGCGGCAGGAAATCAGCCTCGCCGATGTGGCGGCGGAAGATTATGTCATGCTGACGGTTGACGAGGCACGTACGACGGCCGCCCGTTACTGGGATGCCGCGGGGCTTTCGCTTCGCGCCGTCCTTACCACCAGTTCGGTTGAGGCCGTGCGGTCGCTCGTGGCTGCCGGCATGGGGGTCACTGTCCTGTCGGACATGGTTTACCGTCCCTGGTCCTTGGAGGGGCAGCGCATCGAAGTGCGCGGGCTTGTCGAGCCCATTCCTACCATGGATGTCGGCCTGGCCTGGTCGCGGGACAGATCAATCGAACCGGCCGCGGCGGCCTTCCGGGCCTTCATGTCCGTGACCATGGGCGGCGGCGGCTAACCGCCTGCCGTGTCAGGCAGGCGCTATGGCTCAGGCTCGCTGGTTGAGCAGCGGAGCTTGGGAGTTGACGCCTCGCATCATCAAGGGGGATTTCACCTTTGTCGCAAATAACGCCAAGGGCTTCACAAAACTCTAAAGAGCCGGTTCACGCCGGCCTCGTCATCGTCGCTGGCAGGTTGTTCCCGACAAACAGAAGGAACTCTTGGGGAGTTTTCTTGGTCACCACCTCGGGCCGGAACCGGAAAAGTCTCTCATCGGAGGGCGGTGACTTCACGGTTGCGGGCTACGATCTGCTCGTGGCGGAGGGGGGTCGTCGCCTCCATGAAGCCCTTGATCAGTGCGTCGCGAGCTCCGGGTGCGCGCGCCTTTTCCGCCGTGGACAGCGCATGCTGAAGATCAGGCAACGTCAGTTCCGTGCAGTAGGCTGGCGTGCCCGGTTGCTGGCGCCAGGAACTCGCGAGATCGCCGGCATCAAGTGCGTCGAAACCGGTCTCGTTCACCAGTTCGCGTGCGATCGCTTTGGCATGCGCATCATCGCCTGCGACGGGGATCGCGATCCGTCCAGCCGTTCCGGCCGCTGCGCCACCTTCGGCGAGCGTTTGGGCGAGGACCGCATTGAACGCCTTGACCACCAGCCGGCCGAGTTGTTCGCTGGACCAGACGCTTTCCGGCTTGCCATCGTCAACCTCCGCGATGTTCCCGTCGCGCATAGGATAATAATTGGAGGTGTCGATCACGACCACGTCGGCTGGTACATCGGCAAAGATGTTGGCGACATCGGGAATCTTCGCAAACGGGATCGATAGAACGATCGCCTCGACATCCCTGGCTGCTTCGTGCGCGGCAACCGGGAGCGCACCAACCTTCATCGCCTTCTCGCGGATGTCATCAGGCCCCTTCGAGCCCGCCAGCTTCACCGCGTGTCCGGCCGCTGTCAGCTTTCGTGCGAGGGTGGTGCCGATATTTCCCGCGCCGATAATGCCGATGTTCATGTCGATTTCCTTCCAGATAATTGTGATTGTGAGCTCAGCGCATGATGCGCGGATCGATCCCGTGTTGAGCGGGACATCCAGATGGTCGCGCAGGGTGGTGCCGCCATAACCCCGATGGAACAGCCAGCCTCGAACTTCGTATAGCTCGCTCGCGGCATCTACTGACCGCGCGCGCCAGGCCCCAGGCAGGTTGCCGTACCGTTGCCCAGATGCATGCCGGTATCATCTGCCTGATCATCGTCCTCGTTTCGCCGGCTCATGCCGACCTGTTAGAACAGTCGACCACGGGCTATATGGAGACTATCTCCGCTTCGACTTTAGATACGGAGAGTGTCTCCGATCTTCAAGGGTTCAAAGGTCAGTCATGTCTCAATCGTCGATCGCGTCAGCCCTCCGCAGGGACGCGCAACACAATCGGGCGCACATTCTCGAGGTGGCGCGACAAGCGTTCGGCAACGACAGTGTTGACGTCTCGATGGATGCTATCGCGAAGCTGGCGGGCGTGGGGGCAGGGACGCTCTACCGCCATTTTCCAAACAAAGACGCCCTCCTGGCTGCGCTGCTAATTCTTCACTATGAAAGCCTCGACAATCGTCGCGTTGAAATCGAAGCCGGGGAGAGCGATGCAGGCCGCGCACTCGAACTCTGGGTTGAAGCTCTCGGCGACTGGATGCTGGCTTATGAGGGCTTGCCTGAACCGTTACGGGCCGCTTGCCGAGTAGAATCCCCGCTGACGCCGACCTGCCATGCTGTCATCGCGACGACGGAGCGAATCCTGAAGGCTGCACAGGTCGAAGGGCTTGCACGACGGACGATGACCGGGCGCGACATTTTTTTCGGAGCACTGGCGATCGCTTGGGCGAGCGGCGCAACGGCAGCGGGCGAAGACACTCGGAACGTGCTTCGCGACGTCCTGAAGAACGGATGGATGGAACCGAAAACAGCACCGGGCGGCGGAGTTTAGTCCGCCTATCCGACTGCGCAGCCTTTCGAATTTCATAACGCTGTCGCCAGCGCGTGGGCCTGAGAAGAGCGGCGTGCGAGGGCGGCAATTGGTGGCTGAAACTTTGCGACCAAGCGTGAGCACACGTCTTGGCGCTATGCTATGATTTCTGATCCCGCTTCCTGAAAACGGGGGATTCCGCAGAGCCTGAGGCAAGTCACCACTTCGTCCAGGATGATATCGAGTGCCTTGGCCACACCGGACTCGCCAGCCACGGCGCCGAACAGGGCGGCCCGGCCGATCGCCGCGACGGTGGCGCCGCGTGCCTTGGCCTTGATGATGTCCGTGCCCGTGCGGATACCGGAATCGATGAGGATCGGGACTTGGGCGCCAAGTGCCTCACGGATGGCGGGCAGGGCATCGATGCTCGATACAGCACCGTCGAGCTGACGGCCTCCATGGTTGGACACCCAGATGCCATCGGCACCAGCCGCCACCAGTCGCGACGCGTCGTCCGGGTGCAGGATGCCCTTGACCAGCAGCCGGCCTTTCCACCAGTCGCGGATCTGGCGGAAATCGTCCCAGTCGAAACCTGCATGGAGGCTGCCGCCAACACGCGCGGCGATCGTCAGGCCGGCGCTGTTGTCACCGAGATAGCCGCGGACGTTCTCGAACTGGGGCAGACGACCGCGCAGCAGGCGCAGCGACCAGCCAGGATGAAGCATGCCTTCCCAGAGATGCCGGGCCGAAGGCCGCAGTGGGATGGATATGCCGTTCCTAAGATCCTTTTCGCGCTTGCCCCCGGCTTGCAGATCAACGGTCACCACCAGCGTCGAATAGCCAAATTCTTCCGCTCGCCTCACCAGTTGGCGATTGAAGTCGAAATCCTTGAGCACATAAAGCTGGAACCACAGCGGCCCCTGTACGGCTCGCGCCATGCCTTCGATGCTGGCCGTGGCCATGGTGGAGAGTGTGTAGGGGATGCCGCGAGCGGTTGCCGCCCTCGCGATCGCAATGTCGGCTCCGGGCCTGACCAGCGCGCAGGAACCCATCGGGCTGATCACGAGCGGTGTCGGCAAGGTCTCGGACCAGAGCGTCGTGGAAACGTTCGGATGCGAAACATCGGTAAGCACGCGCGGCAAAAGTCTGATCTTTTCGAAATCGCTTCGGTTGGCGTTAAGGGTGAGTTCCTGCCCCGCCCCGCCATCGATGAATTCGAAGATGGATTTCGGCAGGCGACGACGGGCAAGCCTGCGAAAATCCTCGACCGAAACCTGGCGATCGAGAGCGCCCATCTCAAGCCTCGCCCTCGTGCCGGTCGGCAATGAATATCCGGCGCATGAGCGTCTGGCCGACCTTGCGAGGTCCAACAAGATCTATCTTCACCTTGATCATCAGTCACGCCGCTGCCGCGAGCCGGTCGCAGATCGAGCGGGTTATCTCGCTGGTCGACGCCCTGCCTTTCAGGTCGGCGCTCAGAAGCCCGTTGGCCAGGCAGTCCTCGGTCACGCGACGGATGCGCGCCGCGGTCTGGTTGAGCCTCTCGTCGCCATGCTTGTGGCCGAGCCAGTCGAGCATCGAGGCTGCCGACAGGATCGTCCCATACGGATTGGCGATACCTTGGCCGGCAATGTCGGGCGCCGAGCCGTGCGCGGCCTGGAAGAAGCCGTTGGCCGCGCCGATCTCGGCTGAAGGCGCCATGCCCATCCCGCCCACCGTCGCGGCGGCGAGGTCGGACAGGATGTCGCCGAACATGTTCTCGCTGACGATGACGTTGAAATGGCCCGGTTTCAGCACGAGATGCATCGCCATGGCGTCGACCAGCGCGTGCTCGGTCGCGATATCGGGATAGTCCTTCGCCACTTCGTCGAAGACGGAGCGGAAGAAGGCATAGCTGCGCAGCACGTTGGCCTTGTCGCAGCAGGTGACCCGGCGCACGCCGTCACGAGGCGCGCCGCCCGACTGGCGCGCCAGTTCGAAGGCCTTGCGCACGATGCGCACGATGCCGGAGCGGGTCTGCACCAGCGTGTCGACCGCCACTTCGCCGCGCAACAGGGCGCCCGATCCCCGCGCGGCGTAAAGCCCTTCGCTGTTCTCGCGCAAGATGATGTAGTCGATATCGCCGGCCTTCACTCCGCTCAACGGGCTAGGCACGCCCTCGAAGAGCCTGATGGGGCGGACGTTGGCATAGAGATCGAGTTCGAAGCGCAGTCTCAGCGTGAAATCCAGGCCTGCTTCGGTTCCATCGGGATGGACGACGCCCGGCAAGCCGCCCGCACCATGCAGGATGGCGTCCGCCGCGCGGCAGGCCTGGAAGGTCGGCTCGGGAAAGCTCTGGCCGGTCTTCAGGAAATGCTCGGCTCCGGCCGGGTATTCGCTGAAGTGCAAGGGGTTGCCGGGACCAAGCGCTGCTTTCACCACTTGAACCGCTGCGGCGCAGACTTCCGGGCCGATGCCGTCGCCATGCACCACGGCGATTTCGTAGACAGGCTTCATCGCCAACTCCCAAATGGTCTAACGCTCAGATGCACTTGCCGCCGTCGACATTGAGGTCGACGCCGGTGATCATGCTGGCCTCGTCGGAGCACAGGAATGCCGCGGCGTTGCCCATGTCCGCCGGCGTAGACAGCCTGCCGATCGGAATGGTGGCGACGACGCGGGCGCGGTTTTCCTCGCCGGAGCCGATGAAGGTGGACAGAAGCGGCGTGTCGCCGGCAACCGGGTTGATGGCGTTGACGCGGATGCCGAAGGGGGCGAGTTCCACGGCCATGGCCCGGGTGGCGGCAATCGCCCAGCCTTTGGAAGCATTGTACCAAGTCAAATTCGGGCGCGGCGAGACGCCGCCGGTGGAGGCGACGTTGAGGATGGCGCCCGATTTGATGGATTTGAAATGCGCAACGATCGCACGGGCGCCATTGTAGATGGATCGCATGTTGACGTTGGCGATCCGGTCGAACATCTCTTCATCCATCGTCTCGAGCGCCAGGGGCGGCTGGGCCACGCCGGCATTGTTGACCAGTATGTCGAGACCGCCAAAGGCCGAGCGGGCCAGGTCTGCCGCCGCTTCGAAGCTTGCGAGTGTCGAGACGTCGCCAGTGATTGGCCGCACATTTTTGCCGACTTCGGCAGCAACGCGGGCCGCGGCGGCCTCATCACGGTCCATCAACACGACCCGCGCACCTTCGGTGACGAATTTCCTGACGATGCCTTCGCCAAATCCCGAACCGCCGCCAGTGACGACAGCGACCTTGCCAGCAAGTCTCATATCTGTTCCTCCGTTGCCGGCACCATCGGGGAAGTCGCGTACATTGCACAGTCCGATTATCTGAACGCCCTTTTAGCTTTCCTTGTTTGAGGTCGACCGGCGTGGGAGGCATAGTCGCCACGGAATTGTGAGGAGGAAGGGATGACGCTGAATTTCGACCCGCGGGCGAAGGCCACGGCACTCTACCACGGCGAATTCCGGCCGATGTTCGTCGGCGGCAGGTGGGTTCCGGCACAATCCGGCCAGGAGATGCAGGCGCTCAACCCGGCGACTGGCGAAGTGCTGGCCACCGTCCCGCGTGGCTCGGCCGCCGACATCGATGCGGCGGTGGCCGCTGCGCGCACGGCTTTCGAAGGGCCGTGGTCAAAATTCTCGCCCTATGAGCGGCAGTGCGTGCTTCTGCGCATCGCCGATCTCTTCGAGACTCATTGGGAAGAGCTCAGCGTTTCCGACACTCTCGACATGGGACTGCCGATCACGCGCACGCTCGCCAACCGGCGGCGCGTCATCGGCATGCTGCGCTTCTATGCGGGCATGGCGACCGCGCTGCATGGCGAATCCATAGACAATTCGATCCCCGGCGAGATCGTCAGCTTCACAAGGCGCGAGCCGGTGGGCGTTGTCGGCGCGATCATCCCCTGGAACGCTCCGACCGCCGCGTCGATCTGGAAGATCGCGCCGGCGCTGGCCACCGGCTGCACCATCGTGCTGAAGCCCTCGGAGGACGCCTCGTTGACGCCGCTGCTGATCGCCAGGCTGATGCAGGAAGCCGGCGTTCCCGACGGCGTCGTCAACGTCGTCACCGGCACCGGGGCGGAGGCCGGTGCGCGGCTCGCTGAACATCCCGACGTCAACAAGATCGTCTTCACCGGCTCGACGCTGACCGGGCAGGCCATCGCGCGGGCGGGCGTGACAAACCTCAAGCGCGTTTCCCTGGAACTCGGCGGCAAATCGCCGATCATCGTCTGCCGCGATGCCGACATCGACAAGGCGGTTCCTGTCGCCGCGATGGCGGTGTTCGTGCATTCGGGCCAGATCTGCATCGCCGGATCGCGGCTGTTCGTGGCGCGCGAAATCCATGACGAATTCGTGCGCCGGGTCGCCGAGTTTGCCGGCAGGCTTCGCATCGGCCATGGCATCGAGGCGGAAACCGAAATCGGCCCGCTCATCAATGCCAGGCAGGCCGGCAAGGTGGTGGGCTATATCAAGGCCGGCCGCGACGAAGGCGCGGAACTGATAGCGGGCGGATCTCGACTGACGGGCGAGCCCTACGACGGCGGCAATTTCATCGCGCCGACCGTCTTCGGCGCGGTGTCGGACAAGATGACCATCGCGCGTGAAGAAATCTTCGGTCCGGTGATTTCGGCGATGCCGTTCGACACGCTCGACGAAGCCGTGGCGCGGGCCAATGCGACGCCCTATGGCTTGGCAGCCGGCATTTTCACCACCCATCTGGGCACCGCGCACAAGCTCGCCCGCCGCATCAAGGCCGGCTCGGTGTGGGTCAACATGTACCACGCCATCGACCCGGCGGTGCCGTTCGGCGGCATGAAGATGTCCGGCTACGGCCGCGAGGGCGGCATCGAACATCTGCATGAATATCTGGAGACCAAATCGGTCTGGATCCAGACCGACTGAGGGTGCGCTGATATTCAGGTGAGGCCGGGCTGCGAATGACGGCGTTCCCGCACTATTCTCGGCGCTCGTGCAAGGTGCCTGTCCGAAGGCGCGATGCTCAGTTTGCCAGTTCGCGCAAATTGGTGCGGATGAGGTTCATCAGCTGTTCGGAGAAGGAGTGGTGCACATAGCCCCGCGCCGTGATGATGCCGACGGAGCGGTGGGCGTCGCGATGGTCGATCGGCACCACTCGCATGCGCTCGTCATTGCGCGAAATGGCGATGCCGGGCACCACGCAGACGCCAAGTCCCGAACACACCAGCGCCACCGCCGTCTGTGCGCTTTCGACCTCGTATTGCGGCTTGAGCTCGATGCCTTCCGCCGCCGTCAGCCGATCGACAAGGCCGCGCACGGCGGTTTTGCGGTTGAGCAGGATGAGCGGATAGCGCAGCAGGTCGGAGAGCAGCAGCTTCTTTTCGCCGCCGTATATTTCCGTGGGAATGCAGGCCATCAGCGGATCGTCGAGGATAGACTCGAACTGGAAGTCCGTCAGGTTTGGCAGTTCCGGGCCGATGTAGAACTCGACCTCCTGCTGTTGCAAAAGGCCAAGCGCGGCCTGCGGCGGGCTCTCGATGACCTCGACGATGCTGCGGGGATAGCGCAACTTGAATGTCGCCAGGATATCGCCCAGCCGGCTTGCCGCGAGCGTCGGGGCGCAGGCGATCTGCACCTTGCCCTTGCGCCGAGCGGCGACCTCCGTCAGCCGGTCGAGGCTGGTCTGCACCTGTGACATCACATTGGCGATCTCCTCGAACAGGATCTGGCCTTCCGGCGTCAGGCTTGCACGCTGTGCGGTGCGGATAAACAGCGAGATGCCGATCTGCTCCTCAAGGTCGCGAATCTGCATCGAGACCGCCGATGGCGAACGATTGCTCTCCTCGGCAGCACGACGGAAGCTGCCGTTTTCGGCGGCAAGCAGGAACGTCTGCAGAAGTTTGAGATTAATGCTGGGCATATCCGCTCGGGCAGGGTGATCTGACCCTTTGACCTATTCAGACGCGGAACCGATTGCAAGGCAATAGGACCGGCCAGACATTGGTCCTGGCTTGACCGGCAAAAGTGTCTTCCTTGTCGAGCCGCTCAATGAACCGCGGCGAACATGACGCGCTCCTCGGTGGCCTCCGACAGCATCATCTCCTCGACCACGCGGCCGCGCTTGACCACCAGAATGCGATCCGAAACGGCGAGAATTTCAGGCAGATAGGACGAGATGACAACGACGGCCATGCCTTGCTCGGCGAGATCGCTGATGAGCTGGTGGATCTCGACGATGGCGCCGACGTCGACACCGCGTGTCGGCTCGTCGAAGATCACCAGCCTAGGCTTCTGGATCAGCGATTTGGCGATCACGACCTTTTGCTGGTTACCGCCGGAGAGCTCGATCATCCGGGCTCGGTCGCTGGTCTGCCGCAGGCTCAGACGTTCGCCCCATTCGCGGGCAAGTTGCCTGGCCCGCGCCAGCGACACCATGGAGACGGGATTGGCGCCCTCGGTCAGTTCACCCACTTGAAGGTTCTCGCCCGCAGTCATGGTTTCGAAGAAGCCGTCGACCTTGCGATCCTCGGTGACATAGACGATGCCGTCGCGCACCGCAGGCCTGGGCACCCGGTAACGCACCGACTTGCCGAGCAGGCGGATCTCGCCGCCGTGGAAGATGTTGCGCTTCAACAGTCCGGCGACGACCTTGGCCATTTCGGTCCGGCCGGCGCCGACAAGGCCGAACATGCCGGTGACCTGGCCCGAAAACACCGAGAAGGAAGAGTTGCGCACCAGGCCGGCGCAGGACAGGTTCTCGACCGAAAGCACCTTGTCGCCATAGGGCCGCGCCGTGCGCTTGACCTCGCCATGCAGCGTTTCGGTCAGCGTACGGCCGACCATGGCCTGCACGATCGAAGCGCGGGTGAAGCCCTTGGCTTCGCCGGACGCGACGATCTCACCATCGCGCATGACCGTGATGCGGTTGGCGACGGCAAGCGCCTCTTCCAGCGCATGGGTGATGAAGATGACGGCGATGCCCTCCTTCACCAGCCGCTGCAAAAGTTTGAAGAAGTGGCTTTTCTCTTCGGGCGTCAGCGTCGCGGTCGGCTCGTCGAAGATGATGACGCGGGCCTTGTGGTGGACGGCGCGCGCGATCTCCACCATCTGCTTGTGCGCCGCGCCCAGCGTGCTGACCTGCGCGGACGGGTCGACCTGGAAGCCCATGCCGGCGAGGAACTGCCGCGCCTGAATGTAGAGGCCGCGCAACCGGTTGAACATCTTCTCTTCGCCGAGATAGAGATTCTGCGCCACCGTCATGGCCGGCACCAGGTTGGTTTCCTGGAACACCATGGCGATGCCGGCGCGCAGCGCTTCGGCGGGCGTGGCGAAGGACACATCCTTGCCGTCGAAGGTCATCTTGCCCTCGGTCAGCTTGAAGACACCGGCCATGACCTTGGTCAGCGTCGACTTGCCGGCGCCGTTTTCCCCGAGCAGCGCATGGATTTCGCCCTTGCGCAGGTCGAAATTGACATTCTTGAAGGCCGGAATGCGCGCGAACGCCTTGGCGGCGTCCCTGAGTTCAATGATGTTGGCGTCCGACATCGCTTAGCCTCGCTTGCCACTGGCGGCGCTCGCCACGCGCACGATCCGCGATCCGCCGCGCGAGGCGACCAGAAGGTCATCGCCCAGCTCGCAGGCGCTCAGCGTCCCGTGCACCTTGCCGTCGGCGCGCGAATGGAAACTCGACAGCGGCTTCATGTTCTGGTCGCAAAGGACCACCAGCCCGTAGGACCTTGTCACCGCGTATGGCTTCAGCACGTTCATCTGCTTCAACTGGCTGCCTTGCATGGGCTCGCGATAGTCGCGCCATGAGCCGAGCGACGGCGCCATCCAGTAGGCCTCGGGGACTTCCGCCAGCATGCGGGTGCGGTAGGTGTCCTCGCGCAGGATGAACTCCACCAACTGGTTGCGCACGGAATAGAAGGTCAGCCAGTAGCCGGCGTTGAAGGCCGGTGCGATGCGGGCGGGGTAGGCCGGCAGATGCTCCAGCACGGGCAGCGTCGCCTTGGTGGCAAGGTCGATCGCCAGCACGCGGTGGCGCCAGGCCTCCGAGACGTAGATGCGGTTGGAGCCGGTGGTGGCGATGCCGGCCGGCCAGGCCAAGCCATCCCTGATCAACTCCAGCCGGCCGTTTTTCAGATCGAGCCGCCAGACCGAACCGGATACGCTCTTCTGCATCAGGTCGCGACGCCAACCGCTCGCCGGCACTGAGGCCGAGCCGTTGGCCACCAGCAAGGTGTTGCTGTCGAGGAAGGTGAGAGCGGTGATGCAGGAGAGGCGGCGAGCCTCCTCGCCCGTCGCCTCGCGCCCGTCATGCAGGCCGCCGCGGATGACGACGCCCTTGCCGTCGATGGCCATCGCGGTCATGCCGCGGGCATGGGCGAGTGCGGTGATCTCGCCCGGAAATTCCTGCAAGGTTTCGGCATGGCCGTCGGCGCTAAAGCGCATCAGCCGGTTCGCGCTGCTTGCCAGGAGGCCCTTTTCGGTGCGCACGAGATTGTCGGCCTCGGCGAGGCCGGCGAATTGGCCGGCTTCCTCCAGTCCTTGGTTGGGCAGCAACGGCCCGTCGAGCGTCGGCACGGTCACGGCCCACTCGCCACGGCCGAGAAAGCGGTCAAGAAGCTGGTTCAAACCGCTCATGACTTTTTGCCCCAGTAGGAATCCGAGCTGAACCAGTCGGGATAGACGCCTTTCAGGGGCAAAGTGCCCATGCGGTTGTTGAAGATGCCGCAAAGATAGAGGATGCCCTTGTGCTCGCGCATCGAGGTGATCATCGGATGCTTTTCGCCTGCCTGGTCCCACAGGCTTTCGAGGATCTGGCCGTTCTCGTCGAAGCGCAGCACGCAGCCGGTGTTGAGATTGGGCATCAGCCACGCATCTTCCGATACGCGCCGCGCCATGCGGCGGCGGAAGCCCGGCATTTCAAGCGAGAGATCCAATGCCGGCGTGCGCATGCCCATCAGGGCCAGCCAGTAGGTGCCGTCGGAGGCGCGGTTGATGTTGTCGGGATAGCCGGGCAAGCCCTCGATGACGCGCTCGACCTGGCCCTTCTTCGGGCCATCGAAATAGTAGCGGCTGATGCGGCAGGCCCAGCTTTCGGCGAACAGCACCGACTGGCCGTCGAAGGCCGTGCAGATGCCATTGGGGAAGACGAGGTTCGACAGCAGTGTGCGTGTCGAACCGGATTTGGGATCATGGACGATGATGCGTCCGTTGCCGCGGCTTTCCAGCGCGTCGGCATACCAGTCATGCATCTCGAAGCGCACTGTCGCTTCCGAGAAGACGATGCGGCCGTCCGGCAGGATGTCGCAGTCGTCGGCGAGCTTCATGGTGGAGTCGTCGACCACCGAGGTCAGCGAGCGGTTGGTCTCGGCGGTCAGCAGTTTTACATCCCCGGCCGGCGAGACCTGGTAGAGGCCCATGCCGGCGACGCAGATGACGAGGTTGTCGTCGCGGTCGAAAGCCATGCCGAGCGGCGAGCCGCCAATATGTGCGAACACTTCGCTGTCGGTGTAGTGTGGCGGCTGGAAGCGCAGGATATCGCCTTGGCGGCTGCCGGTGTAGAGGCGGTCCTGCCGGTCGAAGATCACATCTTCCGCGCCGTCGAGAAAGCCGAGGCCGATGACGCCGACGTCCTTCAACCGGTCGTTCACCGCCATCGGCGCGCCGGACGCGGTCGAGATCGCCTGCGGCATCTTGGCGAAGGTCGGCGAGATGTAGACACTGCGCAGGATCTTGTGGCGGTTCTTCACCCAGCGCACGTCGAGAAGCACCGACAAAAGCAGCACGATGCCGAGAATCAGGAAATTGACCGGGCCGGGCACGGCCAGCGCAAGCAGGCTGTTCGACAGGACAAGCACGAAGACGGTGCCCATCAGCGCCTTGGCGACCGAGCCGCGCCCACCGCCGAGCGAGATGCCGCCGAGCACGGTTGCGGTCAACACCTGCAGTTCGAGCCCGGTGCCGATGTCGGAAGCAGCACTGCCGATGCGAGCCGAGAAGAAGAAGCCGGAGAGCGCCACCAGCACCGAGCACAAGACATAGGCGCTGAACAAGATGAAGCGCACATTGATGCCGGCATTGTAGGCAGAGCGGCGCGCGCCGCCGACCGCGAACAACCGCCAGCCATAGCGGGCGCGCGACAGCACGAGATGGATGATCAGCGCGATGACGACGAAGACCACAAAGGATGTCGGCACGCCCCAGATCGTGCCGAAACCAAGGAAATCATAGGCCGGCGAATCCGAACCGCTGGTGACGATCCGCGTCGAGACCTGCGGGAAGACGATGTCGAAGGTCGAGCGGTAGATGATGAGCGTCACCAGCGTGGTGAGAAAGGCCCGCATGCGCAGGAAGCCAACCAGGAAGCCGTTGATGGCGCCGCAGACGACGCCGAGGCCCAAGCACGCCAGAAGGCCGGTACCAAAGCTCCACTGCTCGACATTCATGCCATACAGCGTGACCAACACGGCGAGCGCGAAGGTCGACCCGACCGACAGATCGATGCCGCCCGACACCATGACGATGGTCATGCCGAGCACCACCAGGCCAAGCTCGGCGGTCTGGCCGCTGAGATTGGTCAGCGTCGCCAGATCGAAGAAGCCCGGCACGATCGAGCCGAAGATCGCGCACAAAATGACCAGCGCCGTGAAGGGGATGACGCTGTCGATCCACTTCTTGGTCAGGATCTCCCCGACCACGTGGTCGGGGAGCAGGCGGTAGCGCCAGCGCACAAGGCTTTCGGCCATGCTCATCAAGGAAGTCCGTTACTTGAGCTCGTCCAGCTTCCAGCAATTCCTGCCGGTCGCATTGGCCTTGTCGACGCGGGTGATCGGACCGAAGAAGATGGTCTTCTCGCTGCCCGCTTGCCGCTCGGGCTGCTGCAGCAGCTCGGAAATCTGCTGTGCGGCGATCTCGGCCTGGATCGGGGCATTAAAGTTGAAGATCACGTCGAGCAGTCCGTTCTTGATGCTCTCGCAGCCCGTGGCGCTGCCGGCGCCATTGGTAACGATCGTCACCTGGTCCTGTTTGCCGGCGGCCGCGACGGCGGCGCCTGCGCCGACCTCGGCATTGTCCCAGATGCCCATGATGCCGCACAGGTCCGGATGCTGCTGGAGGACCGTCTCGGTGATCTGGCGGGCCTTTTCGCTCATGTAATCGGCCGGCTGGTCGGAGACGAGCTGCAGCTCGGGATTGGCCTTCAGAACCTCGTCGATGCCGGTGCGCATGTAGATGTTGGCGGCGCCCGTCTGGACACCGGCGAGCCAGACCACCTTGTGCGAGACGGCATTGGGGCCGGTGCAGTGTTTGGCCAGTTCGCCCATTTCGAGACGGCCCATTTCGATCCAGTCATTGCCTACATAACTGTCGGTCTGGGTGGCCGACTGCATGTTGACTTGCAGCACCTTGATGCCGGCCGCCTGCGCCTGTTTCAATAGGCGTGCGTAGGTCTGGACATCGGGGTTCTGCACGATGATCAGGTCCGGCTTCTCGGCGATGGCGCCCTGCATGGCGCGGATGCCGGCATTGGTGTCGCCGGAGGGATCGCGCACTTCGAGGCTGAAGCCGTAGCGTGCCGCGTGACGCTGCCACACCACCACCCATGCCTGGTTGAGGTCCATGCCCTGTGAGATCGGCACGAAGATGACCTTCTTGCCCTTGAGCGCCTCGAGATAAGTGGAGCGGCCGACCTGATCGGTTTCCTGCGCCGTGGTGATTTTCGCCGCGCCCAGCAGCGCGAGCGCTGTCATGCCCGCGAACAGGCAGTTCTTGAACAATTTCATGTTTCTCCTCCCAGATTTATGTCTCGGTTCTTGTTTCAGATGTCGCCGCTTTGCGAGGTCTGCTCGTCGCGCGGATTGATGATGGCGTCGATCGCCAGCGCGCCCAGCAGGATCACGCTCTTGATCAGATTCTGGCTGGTGTAGCTGAAGTTCAGGATCGTCATGCCGTTGGTCAGGATGCCGACCAGAATGGTGCCGACGATGACGTTGCGTACGCCGCCCTGGCCACCGGAGAGGCCGATGCCGCCCAACACGACCACCAGCAGCACGTCGTAGATCAGGCTGGAATTGTAGAGGCGGGTGTCGATGCCGGTGACCAGCCCCAGCATGATGATGCCGGCGGTATAGGCAATGAGGGCGCTGATGACATATTGCGTCACGATGATCGGGCGCGTCGGCAGCCCTGTGGTGCGGGCCGCGTTCGGGTTGTCGCCAGTGGCATAGACCAGCCGGCCGAAGCGGGTCTTCCTCAGGAAGAAGCCCATGAGCGCGGCCACCGCCGCGAAGATGATCACCGACATCGGGATGCCGAGGATGGTTCCGTTGCCGACGAATTTCAGCCAGCCAATATCGGAGGGGGCATAGAGCACGTCGGACGCAAAGACGATGCGGCCAGAGCCGTAGACCGAGGATGCGATGGCAAGGGTGGCGAAGATCGGCGGAATTTCGGCCACTGCCACCATGACGCCGGTGAACAGGCCGATGACCGCGACCAGGATGGCGCCGCACATGATGGCCAGCGTGAAGTCGACGCCCCAGGTGGAGATCCAAATGCTGAAGGCGACGCCGACCACCATCACCGCCACCATGGTCAGGTCGATGCCGCGCCCGACGACGATGAACCCCATGCCGACGGCCAGCGTGCCGAGGATCGAGACATTCTTGAGAATGGCAAGGATGTTGCCCTGGCTCAGGAAATTGTTGAGCGTCGCCGAGAACACCAGGAACAGGACGGCCGAGATCGCGCCGACGACGAGTTCCTGGGACATTTTGATGCCCAAGCGCGCGGTGTCGGATTTGCCCGAACCAGCCAAGTCAGTTCCTCCCTCGCTGCCGGTTTGAACCAGCGGCGTGCCAAAGCGGCCTTGCCCCAGGGGCTTTGCCGCGACGACGTTTCCTCCACAGCCCTAAGCCGGCTGCTTGCGTTAAGACCATCGCGACTCAGGGCGCCAGGGGCAATTTCGATTTTCTGATGCGCTGTGCAGTTCGTCAGTGTGGAGAAAGAGGATGAGGAATCGTCGGTTGTGTCCTCTGCCGGATTTCACCTGCCGCAAAGCTCAGCCCGATGCCGGTAGCGTGCCGCGATCCCGTGACGGTACTTTCTTGAGTGACGGGAGTGTCTGGCCCGGCAGTCAAGCGGCTCTGCTTCCCCAGGTTCCGTCCTATAGGCAGTTTCCCTCGATCATCGCCATCAGGCAATCGCCAGATTGTGTGCCGCTGATGCCCAGATCACGCACGCTGTTCATGTGGTTTCGGTCATTCAGGCGGAGGTCGCAGACAAGGTGCCCCTGCGCGCGCAAGCGCTTTCCGAAGTCGGCGGCCTGCTGGTGAAAAGGTGACGTTTCCTGATCTCCCACGAGAATGGTCGCTGCCGTCTCCGGGTCATGCCACCGCGTCATTGGGGTGAAGGCAGCTGCCTCCTCATCGGTGATTCCGATTAGCGGCTGGACGAAGGACGTCTGAAGGGGCTTGAGGTCGTAAAGGCCGCCTAGCAGCAGCGCCGCACGTATGCGCGATGGCATTGGCGTCTTTTCGAACAGGAATGAGGCCAGGTGTGCGCCCGCCGAATGACCACTTACGCTTAGCCGGGCAGGGTCACCGCCATGAGCGGCTATATTGTCCAGCACCCATTGTTTGGCGCGCCGGACCTGGGCGACGATTGCCGCCATCCTGAATTCGGGCATCAGCGCATAGTCGACGATGACCGCGATCGCCCCAGCTTTGGTGACTGTGTTCGCTACATAAGAATAGTCGCTCCTGGAGAACATGCGCCAGTAGCCGCCATGGATGAAGATGTGCACGGGAAGATCCCTGCGCGCGCCGGGCGGAAAGAACAGGTCCAACCTTTCGGCCTTGCCCTCGCCATAGGCGATATCAGCCGACATTGGCAGGGTCGCCCGGGTTTCGGCGCTGCGGCTTACTATGTCGGCCACGATATCGTCAAAGTCGGCCACATGGTCGCGCGTGCGGAAAGGGTCCTTTGACATGACTGCCGGTTCAGAAGGTGACGGCAATATATTTAGCCTCCATGAACTCGGCGATGCCGTGGTGCTGGCCGCCTTCGCGGCCAAGGCCACTCTGCTTGACGCCTCCGAATGGTGCGGCCGGATCCGACATCAGTCCTCGGTTGAGACCGATCATGCCGGCCTCGATCCCCGACGCCACCCGCATGCCGCGTCCAATATCGCGTGTGTATATATAAGCGGCCAGGCCATATTCCGTGTTGTTAGCATGTGCGATCGCCTCGGCCTCGGTGTCGAAGCGTGTGATGGGTGCCACCGGGCCGAAAATCTCCTCGTGCGCCATCTCCGCATCGGGCGGCACATCGGACAGCACTGTGGGCGGATAGAAGAATCCTTCTTCCTCCGAAATTGACCCGCCGCAAAGCACCTTGGCCCCCCGGCCCACGGCGTCCTTGACCAGGCGGTCGATCTTGTCGACAGCCTTTCTGGTGATCATCGGCCCGCATTCTGTGTCTGCATTCGGTCCCGCTCCCACCTTAAGTGCCGCCATGCGCTTGCGGAGCCCGTCGGCAAAAGCATCACAAATTCCCGATTGTACATAGAGGCGATTGGCGGCGGTGCAGGCTTCGCCGGCGTTGCGCATCTTGGCGATCATCGCGCCGTCGAGGGCGGCGTCGAGTTCGGCATCGTCGAAGACGACAAACGGGGCATTGCCGCCGAGTTCCATCGAACAGGAAATGACATGCTTTGAAGCCTCGCCGAGCAAGGTTCGGCCGACACCCGTCGACCCCGTGAAGGACAGCTTCCTGACGCGCGGATCGGCGAGCATGGCCGAAGTCAGCGGCCCGGGACTGGTCGTGGTCAGCACGTTGACGACACCGGCAGGCACGCCGGCTTCGCTGTAGAGTGCCGCCAGCGCATAGGCCGTCAGCGGTGTTTCACTTGCCGGCTTCAGGACGACAGTGCAGCCTGCCGCCAGCGCCGGCGCGATCTTGCGGGTCGCCATAGCGGCCGGAAAATTCCACGGTGTGATCAGCACGCAAATTCCGATCGGCTCATAATCCACCACGATGCGATTGCTGCCGGAGGGCGCGGTGCCGAACTCGCCGGTGATACGGACCGCTTCCTCAGCATTCCAACGGAAGAACTCGGCGGCGTACGCCACTTCGCCGCGCGCGTCGCGCAGCGCCTTGCCGTTCTCCAGGGAGATCAGCATGGCAAGCGTTTCGGAGCGTTCGACCATGAGTTCAAAACAGCGCCGAAGGATTTCCGAGCGTTTGCGCGGCGCCGTCTCCCGCCATCCTTTGGCCGCCTTGGCCGCGGCTTCGACGGCGGCGGTCGCGTCCTCGACTGTCGCATCGGGAACCGCCGCGATCACCGCCCCGGAGGAGGGATCGACGACATCGATGAGCCGACCGTCGGAGGACGGTCGCCAAGTGCCGTCAATGTAGAGCCCGTGCGAAAAACCGCGCACGTCATAGCCGTCCTGGTCGAGTTGCTGAGCGTTCAAGTTCATCGCTTTGTTCCGTTTTTCACATAACGCAGGCGGCGAGGTCGCCGTCATGGGCAGCCTGGACGAGGCGTCGCATCGTGCCGAGATCGAAGGCACGCGGATTGTTCTTGATCAGGCGGTCGATGCCGAGCGCTTGCTCGGCTGTCCAGTCAAGCTTATCGGCGGGGAGGCCTAAATCCGCCAGTGTCGGCGTAATACCGATCGCCGCGAACAATCGCCTGATCTCCTCGATTGTGGCGGCTGCCATCTCGGCGGCGGTTCTGGCCTTGGTCTCCAAGCCAAGTGCCGCGCCGATCTCTGCCATCTCGTGAGCGGCGACGCGGCTGTTATAGGTCATCACGTAAGGCATCATTGTCGCCACGCCCAAACCATGGGCGGTGTGGGTGAGGGCGCCTGCCGGATATTGCACGGCATGTGCCGCCGCCGTGCCGGCGGTGCCGAACGCGCAGCCCGCCGCCAGAGCGCCCATCATGACATCGGCGCGCGCGTCGGCATCGGTGCCGTCGCTGCAGGCTTTCTCCAGGCTCCTGCCAAGCAGTTTTATCGCGAGCAACGCGAAATGGTCGGTCAGCGCAGTCTTGCCGATGAAGACATGCTGTTGCGGCAGATTGGGGTCTTCACCGCGCCGCATGGCGGTGAAGGCCTCGATCGCATGGGTCAGCGCGTCAGCGCCGGCGATCGCGGTCAGGCCGGGGGGGCAGGTCATAGTCAGTTCGGGATCGCACAGAGCTACTGCGGCGATAAGGTGAGGGCTCGATATGCCGACCTTGAGCGTCCGGTCCGGGTCGGAAATCACCGCGACCGGCGTCACCTCGGAGCCGGTGCCGGCCGTGGTAGGCACGGCGATCAGCGGCAGTGTCGGACCCGGCACCTTGAACTCCCCGTAATAGTCCTGGAGCTTGCCGCCATGGCTGAGAAGCAGCGTGGTGCATTTGGCGAAATCGAGACAGCTGCCGCCGCCGATTCCGATCACCATGTCCGGCCTGAACCCCTTCGCTTCCTCGACACAGATGCCGACCGTGTCGCGTGGCACGTCGGGCAGAACGCGGTCATGCACAAGGACTTCGATCGAGGCTGACTGAAGGGACTTGATGATGTCGGCGAATACCGCTGTGCCCGCGAAACGCTCATCGGTGCAGACCAGCGCGCGTCGGCCGAACCGGGCGGCGACCGTCGGCAACACATGGCGCTGCCCCTTCCCGAACAGGATTTCACGCGGCAACCGCAGGGCGGCGAAGAGGGTCATGATCGGTCCTTTGACGGCGGCTGACTGGAAACGGAGGCATTGAACTGGGCTTGGATCGGACGGTCTAAGAGCGTGTCTCTCGCCCCTAAAAAATATCCGCTTTAAAATCGTATAGGATATAGGATTGCATCGACGGAACCATCGTGTTAGCAGTCCTCACTGTCAAGAGGCAAAATATGCAGACCGCAAACTTACCCGACCCAAGCGACGCCACCATTGGAGCTGGTCGCATCCAGCGCGCCAACAGTCTCGTCGAAGATGTCTATGAAGCCATCTTCGCGCAGTTGATGGCGCTGAAGATCCCACCAGGCTCACGCATTACAGTCGACAGCCTGGTCAAGGAATTCAACGTCTCGCACACGCCGATCCGCGAAGCCCTTGGCCGGCTCGAAGGCGAAGGCCTCGTGCTCAAGACGCATTTGATCGGTTATCGTGCCGCACCCCAGATCACCCGGCGCCGTTTCGACGAATTGTACGAAATGCGTCTGCTGCTCGAACCGCATGGCGCCGCGAAGGCCGCCGCAATGATGGACGAGGCCAAGTTCAATGTGTTGCTCGAAGCCGCCGGCGTGATGTCACGCCGCGAAGGCAAGGATGATCGCGTACGCTATTCGAACTTCGCCAGGCAGGATGCGATCTTCCACGACAAGATCTTGGAGTTTTCTCAAAACGAACTCATCCGCGAGACGTTGAGCCACCAGCACACGCACTTCCACATCTTCCGCCTGATGTTTCATGCACGTGTGACCGAAGAGGCACTTGACGAACACGAGGCGATTCTTGCCGCGTTCGGCTCTGCCGATCCCGATGCCGCCGCAAAGGCGATGCGCATCCATATAGAGCACTCGCGCGATCGCCTGCTCCCGGCATTCGATTGAGGTCGGAACGGATGTCCATTGCCGCGAATATCGCCGGGGAGGGCGGGAGCACGTTGTCCAGCAATGCGCATGGTTCGCTCGAACCGGTGCTGCGCGCCCAGCAATTGTCCAAGCAATACGGCCCGGTGACGGTGTTGTCGGACGTCACCCTAGACGTCCTCCCTGGTGAGATCCACGCCATCATTGGCGAGAACGGTGCCGGCAAGTCGACGTTGATGCGGCTGTTGTCCGGCTATGTCGAGCCAAGCCACGGCACATTGTCGATGAACGGACACGCGGTGAAATTTGCCAAGCCCAGCCAGGCACAGGATGCCGGTATCGCTTTGGTTCACCAGGAGATCCTGCTCGCCGAGGGGCTCACGGTCACCGACAATCTGTTTCTCGGGCGAGAGCTTTCGCGTGGCCTGGTCGTGGATGACCGCACCATGCGCCGGCTGGCAGCCGAGAAACTGGAGCAGATCGGTTGCGTGGTCTCGCCGAGGGCACTGGTGCGCGACGTCTCGCTGGCAGACCGGCAGATGGTGCAGATCGCTCGTGCTCTGCTTGACGACTATAAATTGGTTATCTTCGACGAGCCGACCGCCGTTCTGACCGGTGGCGAGGTCGAGCGCCTGCTGGAGATCGTCCTGCGACTGAAGGCTCACGGCACCGCCGTGCTGTATATCAGCCACCGGTTGGACGAGGTGCAACGGGTGGCCGACAAGGTGACCGTTCTGCGCGACGGCAAGATGGTCGGCACCTATCCCGGCAAGACGCTGAGCCAGATGGATATGGCGCGGCTGATGGTCGGTCGCGAACTGACCGCACTCTATCCTGAAAGGACCGCAGCGCCTTCGGATGTACCGATGCTGAGCGTGAGGAACGCCTCCGTTCCCGGCTATGCGGAGGACGTGTCGTTCACGGTCCACAAAGGCGAGATCCTCGGGTTCGCCGGCATGGTCGGCGCAGGCCGAACCGAACTCTTCGAAGGCATTATCGGCCTGCGCCCGTCGGCCGCCAAGGTCGAACTTGAGGGCAAGTCGATCCATTTCCAATCGCCGCGCGCGGCGATCGACGCCGGCGTCGGTTACCTGACCGAGGATCGCAAGGGCAAGGGACTGCTGCTGCAGGAGCACCTGGCGCCTAACCTGACGCTGTCGGCGCTCGGTGTGTTCCATCCCGGCCTCTCGATGGGTCGGCGCAGTGAAGCGAAGGCCCTGGAACAGGCCGTGGAGGCATATGACATCAGGCTGAAGAGCCTCGGCGCCAAAGCGGGCCAGCTTTCCGGGGGCAATCAGCAGAAGCTGCTGCTGGCGAAGGTGCTGCTGACCGATCCTTCGGTGGTCATTATCGACGAGCCCACGCGTGGCATCGACATCGCCAACAAGGCGCAGATCTATGCCTTCATCCAGGAGCTTGTGGCGAAGGGCAAGGCCTGCATCGTCATCTCTTCGGAGATGCAGGAATTGATCGGCATCTGCGACCGCATCCTGGTGATGCGCGAAGGCCGCATCACCGGCGAGGTCAGCGGCGCCGAAATGACCGAAAGCAACGTGGCGGTACTGGCGACCAGTGGCCCCAAGCCAGGGCCAAAAGCCAAGGGAGGCACAGAATGGCTGTCATGACCGAATCCGCACCCAGGCGTCGCGCCCTGGATCTCAATGTCAGTTGGACCGACATCGGACCCTTCCTTGCGCTGGCGGCCCTCCTGGTCGTGGGTTACCTCATCAACCACGATTTCCTGTCCGCCACCAACCTCGCCAACGTCATCACTCGCAGCGCCTTCATCGCCATTATCGCGGTCGGCGCGACATTTGTGATCTCGTCCGGCGGGCTCGATCTTTCCGTCGGCTCGATGGCCGCCTTCATCACCGGCATCACCATCATGTTCATGAACACGGTGGCGCCGCATGCCGGTATCTGGGCTATTCCCGCCGGCATGGCGGTGGCGATCCTGGTCGGCCTGCTGTGCGGGCTTGCCAACGGCCTCATCGTCACGGTCGGCAGGATCGAACCGTTTATCGCCACGCTGGGCACGATGGGGATTTTCCGGGCGCTGATAACCTATCTGACCGACGGCGGCACGATACCGATCGACCGATCGCTGCGCGAGGCCTACCGGCCTGTCTATTTCGGCACGGTTGCCGGCATCCCGGTTCCAATCCTCATATCCATCGCCGTCGCCGCGGTCGCATCCTTCATCCTGTACAAGATGAAATACGGCCGCAAATGCGCGGCGGTCGGCGCCAATGAGGATGTCGCCCGTTATTCCGGCATCTCGGTGATCAGGACACGGACCGTCGCCTATATCGTCCAGGGTGTCTGCGTGGCCATTGCCGCGATCTGCTACGTGCCGCGCCTGGGCGCCGCAACGCCGACGACCGGACAGCTTTGGGAACTGCAGGTCATCACCGCAGTGGTGATTGGCGGCACCGCGCTGCGCGGCGGCAAGGGCCATGTGTGGGGAACAGTCGCCGGCGCCGTCATCCTGGAGCTCATCGCCAACCTCATGGTGCTGTCGGACTTCGTCTCCGAATACCTCGTCGCCGCTGTTCAGGGCGTCATCATCATCATCGCCATGCTCATCCAGCGGTTTTCGAATTCGAAATAGCGCCGCGTCCGGACCACGCGGATCAACGTTCTTGTAGGTCCAAGGGAGAAGACAATGTTCAGTAGAAAATGGATTGCGGCGGCGACACTTGGCGCGCTGCTGCTGGCCGGCCAGGCCATGGCGCAAGACAAGAAGGTCATCGCGGTGTCGATACCGGCAGCCGACCACGGTTGGACGGCGGGCATCGTCTATCACGCACAAGCGGCGGCCAAGGAAATCAATGCTGCGTTCCCGAACGTCGAGGTGGTCGTGAAGACGTCGCCGTCCGCGGCGGAGCAGGTCAGCGCGCTTGAGGACCTGTCGGCCAGCCGCAAGCTGGACGCTTTGGTGATCCTGCCTTACAGCTCGGAAGAGCTGACTCAGCCGGTCAAGGCTATCAAGGACATGGGCACGTTCATCACCGTCGTCGATCGCGGTCTGACTGACGCCTCCGTCCAGGATCTTTACCTCGCCGGCGACAATATCGCGGTTGGCACCAACACAGCCAAGTTCATGATCGACAAGCTCGGCGGCAAGGGCGACGTCGTTGTGCTGCGCGGCATTCCGACCGTCATCGACGACGAGCGCATCAAGGGCTTCCAGGACACGATCAAGGGTACGAACCTGAAAGTCCTCGACATCCAATACGCGCATTGGAACAGCGACGAGGCCTTCAAGCTGATGCAGGACTATTTGGCCAAGTACCCGCATATCGATGCGGTCTGGGCCAATGACGACGACATGCTGCTTGGCGTGCTCGAAGCGGTCAAGCAATCGGGCCGGACCGATATCAAGCTGGCGCTCGGTGGCAACGGCATGAAGGACATCGTCAAGAAGGTGATCGACGGCGACGCCATGACGCCGGTCGAGACGCCATATCCGCCGTCGATGATCAAGACCGCGATCTACATGACCGTCGCCAACCTGATCGGCCAGGCACCCGTCCGTGGCACCGTCAAGCTCGACGCGCCGTTGATCACCCAAGCCAACGCCAAGGAATACTATTTCCCTGACTCGCCATTCTAACCCTATCCGATTTCACCGAAAGGCAGGGCGCGGTCTGCGCCTCGCCTAGCTCAAACACTGAGAGGAAGAGCCATGCCAGGCAAAAAGATACTGATGCTGACCGGTGAGTTCACCGAAGAATACGAAATCTTTGTCTATCAGCAAGCCATGGAAGCCGTCGGCCACACCATCCACGTGGTATGCCCGGACAAGAACGCCGGAGATCTGATCAAGACCTCGCTGCACGACTTCGAGGGCGACCAGACCTACACCGAAAAGCTCGGCCACTATGCGCTGATCAACAAGACTTTCTCGGAAGCTGAGAGGCAGCTCGATCAATATCATGCCGTCTACTGCGCGGGCGGCCGCGGCCCGGAATACATCCGCACCGACAAGCGCGTGCAGGCGATCGTGCGCCATTTCCACGAGGCCAAGAAGCCGATCTTCACCATCTGCCACGGTGTGCAGATCCTGATCGCTGTCGACGGCGTGGTGCGTGGCAAGAAGGTCGCAGCACTCGGCGCCTGCGAGCCTGAAGTGACACTGGCGGGTGGCACCTATATCGACCTGTCGCCGACCGAGGCCTATGTGGACGGGACAATGGTTTCTGCCAAAGGCTGGACGGCGCTTGCTGCGTTCATCCGCGAATGTTTGAAGGTGCTGGGAACGGAAATCCGCCACGCGTAAGCTTCTGGAACCGACGCATTCCCCAAGGGATGCGTCGGTTCTCTTCAATAGCGCCTCCATATCCATATCAATTCGGTCGGGATCGCGGCTGTCGAGCGCACCGGTATAGGCGAGATGCTCAAGGAGTGCCGCCTGGTTGCGCTGCTTTCGTCCTTCTTGTGCTGGCGCGCGGCGCTGTTTCGGCGTCCGGATTAGAGGTCGTGTCGTCGACCGTGCGGCCCGTCGTCGCCCCAAGCGATCACGCTCGGTGCCGAGGTCCGGTGAACAAGTTCCCACAAAACCTTCTGACAACCGTTCGATCGGCGCTCAGGCGCGACGTCACCATGAAAGCGGGATGCGCCTGAGTTCAGGCCTGCGTCAGTCAAGCTGGCATCGCGGGCAAATGGTCTCCCGGCGTCCGGGTTGGTCATCGGCCTGACGAAAAGAACGGCGTCTAGGAACGATTCCGGCCGGCTGCCGTTGCCTAACATTAGATATCTCTTATGGAAGTTGCGAAATGCCGCTGTGTCAGAATCTATGCCCTCTTGAAATGACGTTCAAATGCCCGCGTTGCGGATTGGCTTTGCTGAAACCCGGGCGCTGGTTTCAGGTTGCATCCAAATATCGCTGCGAGGGGTGTCACAGCGAAATCCGGATTACTTATCCCGACAAGATTGCACTGTTCCAGAAGCATGCGGCGCAGCGCGAGGCTCCACCTTCGCCAAAGCATAGCTCAGTCCTGACCAAGTCATTCAGCGGCTAGGCCATGGTCCTGCCCGGGGGCGGCGGGGCGACTGAACGCTGACTGCCGGCGGCAGGGTTGCCTGTTGCATGGAACGAAATCCGTTCCCTGCGGTTGGAAGGTCATGCCTCCAGCTACACGCAATTGCACCGGCCATGCCCTGCAGTCAGGAGCAGTGATGCAAACATACCTGGTAGAGCAAATGGAAGGGGACGACGTGGTTGCGGCGAGTAATGTCAATGCGTCCAGCCCGTTCACGGCGGCGACTATATCAACAGGACGCCAGGTTACCCTGAGGACATGGGAAAACAACTGGGTTCGTGTCACGGATGAGCTTGGAGGGGAAGTATTCGCATACTGCTTCGTTTCAGGCACTGGCGAAGCGGACCGCAGCGCACAGCCCGACACTTCGGTAAGGTAGCACAGCCGAGCGAGCGCAGGCTGGCATGCTCAACTTCGAACGATTTAAGCGATCAAGACCGCCTCGCGCATCATCCGAATGATTGATGAAAAGATCATGCCGCGGGGCGATAAGCGGCAACAATCCTAGCGTGGGGCCCTTATGTCTCTGGCGCATTTAGAATCTTCGAGGGCGATTCAAACGGTGCAGGCTGACTACCAAGCGGTGGTCTCTTGTCGATGGTCAAAAGTTCCCGATCATGCTCTTGACGAGGGCGGGCCCGTTCTACGCCTGCATCAACGGATGGGAACTGGCTTCGTCGATATTCCGGTCTTTGATCACCTGAGGGAAATCGCCGGGCGTTATTCCGAGAAATTAGCCGCCAGCGACGGCACCAACCGACTGACCTATTCCGAGCTTTTTCGGGCGGTCGAGGCCTTGGCCAGCCGGATTGAAGCCGTCGTTCCCGACGGAAATGCGGTTGGAATACTTCAGGCCAACTCGGTCTGGTACACCGTTGCCATGCTGGCCAGCATGGCATCCGGTCGACCGTCGGTGCCGCTTAACGTGCGAGATCCGGACTCGCGCATCAACGAAATCGTCGCCGACGCGAGGCTCTCCGCCATAATTGGCGACAAAGGCCTCCACGGCCTTGATCTGCCCCAGCACGTTGCCCGGATCGAGATAGCGCAATCGTTGCAGGCAACGCTTCGTCCAGCTGGACACCGTACCGTTTCTGTCGATGCACCGGCAATCGTGCTTTATACCTCCGGCAGCACGGGCCGCCCCAAGGGAATTGTCAACAGCCAGCGGAACTTGCTGTGCCGGGTGCAGCAATATGTCGACGCGTGCCACATCAATGCGCAGGATGTTTTCCTGCCCCTGACCGGCCCGGCAACCATCGCCGGTTGTCGGGAAATCCTTGCCGCTCTTCTTACGGGTGCTACGTTGCAGCTTGTGGAGGTCGAAGCCGTGGGCCTGCGCGCGGTTCGCGGCCGCATGCAATCGGAAGGCGTGACGATCACCTATCTGGTGCCGGCATTGCTTCGCGCTCTCCTGGCGGATGAGCCCGCGGACGCCTTTGGTTCACTCAGGGTTGCCCGAATTGGAGGCGAGAAGGTGTCCTCGGCCGACATCCGCCTGGTGCGCAAGGCTGTCCCGCCAACTTGCCTGGTGCAGATCGGCTATTCATCGACGGAAACGACTGGATCGCAGTGGTTCTTGCCGCACGATTGGCCGGAATTCGATTCCTCAGCTCCCGTCGGTTGGCTGCTTCCGGGAATCGGCTTCGCGATTGTCGATGAAGAGGGTTACCCGGTTCAGCCCGGCAAGATCGGAGAACTGTTGATCAGAAGCCCGTATGTCGCACTCGGATATTGGGAAAATGGGGCAGTCGTTCCGTTTGAAATAGATCCCGACGACCAGACGCTTCGTATCTTTGCGACGGGCGATCTTGTGCAAATTGGGAGTGATGGCCTGTTGCGGATCATCGGTCGCAAAGGGCGCCAGATAAAGGTCAATGGGCGGCGCGTTGAGCCGGCCGAACTCGAACGGGTTCTGCGTGGCGCGCCGTCGGTGAAGGATGCCGTGGTTATCGTCACCCCGGCGAATGAACTGGTTGCGTTCGCCGTCCCGCACGGCGGGGCGGGAGCCAGTTTTTGCGACGAGCTGCGCCAACTTGCCAGGACAAAATTGCCGCCGGCGCTTTGCCCGCTGCGGCTCCATGCAAGCGCCGAGATACCGCGACTGGCCAGCGGAAAGATCGATATGGCAACGCTGGCTGCAATCGACCTTTCGGTTCGGGAAACAACGCCCCCACCGCAAATCGCCCATGCGGGAAATGAAGTTCCTGCTCATCAGATAGTACGGCGTGCCTGGACCAAGGTCCTTAAGACGCGGGTCGCCCTGGGGTGCTGGGATGAAGCGGGGGGAGATTCGCTTAAGCTGCTCCATTGCGTGATGGAAATCGAAAGCGCGATCGGGCAGGAGCTCGGATTGGAAGCCTTCACGGTTGGAATGAGCTTCGATGAGATGGTTGCAGCGGTCATTTCCGCTCAAGGAGGCGGAGAGCACGCGCCCGCCTGGAAACACGAGCCTCCGCTGCTTTTCCTTTTCCCCGGTTCGGTCGGCTATGGTCCGAGCCTTGCTTCGTTCGCATCGGCAATAAGCAAGGTCGCCAGGGTGTCTCCCATCAGATATCCGGCCCTGGGCATGATCCTGCAAGGTCAGAACACTGTCGCCGCAATGGTCGAAGCTGCAATCGATCATATCAACCGCGTGCAGCCTACCGGCTGTGTTCGCCTGCTTGGCCACTCGCTCGGAGGAGCGGTCGCTTTTGAGGTTGCCGCGCGTCTGCTTGATCAAGGGCGAGCGGTAGCGTTCACGGGCATTCTGGATACCAGTCTGGTCGGCGAGCGCAGCAAGCGTTGGGAGACCATTACCCGGACATTTCACCGGATCCGAACCAATCGTATATCGGCTAGTCGGGTGGCGTGCCGCGCGCTTGCCAAGGTCGCGGTCAAAATGCACTGCGAATCCCGGCTTGCCAGCTTCCTCGACCGCTATGCCGAGGGTCAGTTCAACCCGACGAGCTTCAGAACCAAACTGGAACTGCAGGAGGTTCTGCGGGCGCGCGCCTTCTTCCAATGGCTGGCAGAACCCAGGCCGATACTGCCGATCACCGGCACCTTGTTCCGTTGCGCGCGGCCCGGAATGCCGCTTGCACTCGGGTGGGACCGGGCATTCGTCCATCTGGACGTCATTCCGATCGCCGGCACTCACATCGACATGGTCGTGGAGCCCCATCTGACCATCAATCGCCCGCTCATCGAAAACGCTGTGACCGAGACCTACTCTTCAGTCGAGTCACGCCAACAGGAGGCAGTGTCATCGACCTGATCGGGGAATTCAGCAGCGATGTGCTGGCGCTCGATGCCCGGCTGGAGATCGATCGCATCGTCGAGACTTTGCGCGAACAGGTTCTCGGCACACAACGGCGTCGCGGAGTGGTCGTCGGGCTCTCCGGAGGCATCGACAGTTCGGTCGTCGCAACGCTGTGCGCACGGGCGTTCGGGAAGGACAAGGTGCTCGGCCTGTTCATGCCGGAGCGCCATTCGTCAGGCGACTCGTTGAGGCTTGGCCGCAGCGTCGCCGGGCAGCTTGGCATCGACACAATCCTTGAAGATATCGAGCCGGCGCTTGAAGGCATCGGCGCCTACGCCCGACAGATCGAGGCCATCCGAACTGCCGTCCCTGGATATGGCGAAGGCTGGAAATGCAAGCTGGTCATGGCATCGGTGCTGGAGAGCAGCGGCCTCAATATCACGCGCCTTACGGTCGAGGATCCGCACGGAAAGATCGACACCGTGCGTCTGTCGCCGGCGGCTTACCTGCAGATCGTCGCTGCCACCAACTACAAGCAGCGGGTTCGCAAGATGACTGAATATTATCACGCGGACCGCCTCAACTATGCAGTGGCAGGCACGCCGAACCGGCTCGAATACGACCAAGGCTTCTTCGTCAAGCAGGGCGACGGCGTCGCCGACGTGATGCCTATCGTCCATCTCTACAAGACCCAGGTTTACTATCTGGCGGAATATCTTGGTATTGACCAGGAGGTGCGAACAAGGCCGCCGACCACGGACACGTTTTCCATGGCGCAAACCCAGGAGGAGTTCTACTTCGCCTTGCCCTATCAGCTGATGGATTTGTGCCTCTACGGCATGAATCACGGAATTTCGGCCGGCGTGGTTGCCGCTGCCGCCGGCCTCACTGCCGCGCAAGTCGAGAAGGTCTATAAGGATATCGTCAGCAAACGCCGCGCTGCACGCTATCTTCACGCACGGCCACAGCTGCCCGCTGCGATGGACAGGGACTGACCCATGTGCGGCATCGCCGGAATTGTGGCGCTGAACGCGGCTGCGGAGCCTCCTTCACGAGCCGCGCTTCTACGAATGGCAGCCGCGCTCTCCCATCGAGGCCCGGACGAGAGCGGCCTTTACCGCGACAGGCGAGCGGGGCTGGCGCATACCCGCCTGTCGGTCATCGATCTCTCGACCGGACAGCAGCCTCTTGCCGACACAGGCAATACCACCTGGATCGTCTTCAACGGCGAGATCTTCAATTACGTCGAGCTGCGTGACCAGCTCATAGCCCTGGGACATCGTTTCCGCACCCGCAGCGATACGGAGGTCGTCGTGCATGCCTACCGCGCCTGGGGTGTGGGCGCGTTCGAGCGGCTGAACGGGCAATGGGCACTCGCCATCTGGGACTCGCTGACAGGCCGCCTCGTCCTGTCGCGCGATCGGTTCGGCATCTGCCCGCTGCATTTGTGCGAACACGCTGGCCGCCTGCATTTCGCCAGCGAAGTTAAGGCCATCTTCGCAGCCGACCCGGCGATACCGCGGGCCTTCGATCCGGCGGGGGTCGACCAGACTTTCACGCTGTGGACGGTCGTACCGCCGCAAGGCGTATTTCAGGGGATACAGGAACTTACCCCCGGCCACGTCCGCATCTACGACAATGGCAGCGTTCGTGAGCACGCTTTCTGGAAACCTTGCTATCCCGAGAGCGAGGACCTGGCCCATGGCACCTTCAGGGGCTCGCTGGAGGATGCGGTGGACGAAGTGCGCGGCGCCTTGCAGGCCGCGACGGCGCTTAGAATGGTCAAGGCGGATGTGCCGGTCGGCTGCTACCTTTCCGGCGGGCTCGACAGCTCACTTGTCGCCATGCTCGGGAGGCGCTTCGCCGGCGCGCCGCTCCAGACTTTCTCGTTGCGTTTTGCTGACGCCGAGTATGATGAAACCCGTTACCAGCGGCTGGTTGCCGGTGCGAGCGGCGGCGAGCACCACGAGGTGGTGGTTTCGCGCGGTGACATCGCCGACATCTTCCCGGATGTGATCCGTCACGCCGAGCGTCCGATTCTCAGGACGGCGCCGGCGCCGTTGTTCCTTCTCTCTAGGCTGGTGCGCGAACATGGTATCAAGGTCGTGCTGACCGGCGAGGGGGCCGACGAGATGTTCGCCGGCTACGACCTGTTCCGGGAAGGCAAGGTCCGCCGCTTCTGGGGGCGGCAGCCCGCATCCGCCCGCCGCGCGCGACTGCTGGAACGCCTCTACCCCTATCTGAGCCGCTCGCCGGTCAAGCAGCAGGCGATGGCGCGCCAGTTCTTCGGACACGGTCTTCATGCATTTGGCGCGCCCGGCTTCGCGCATGACACCCGCTGGCGCACCACCAGCGCCATCAAACGGCTGTTCTCGGCCGACATGCATGCCGAAGCGGCGCGCCACGACGCAGTGGCGGACCTGCTCTGCCGTCTGCCCGAAGAGTTTCCACGATGGGGTCCTCTCGCGCAGGACCAGTATCTTGAGATCAGGACGCTGATGTCGGGCTACCTGCTCTCCTCTCAGGGTGACAGGATGCTGATGGCCCACTCCGTCGAGGGGCGCTTCCCGTTCCTGGACGACAGGCTCGTGGCCTTGGCGAATTCGCTACCGGCCGACTACAAGCTGCGCATTCTGGATGAGAAACACGTGCTGAAGCGTGTGGCGAAATCGATCGTCCCCGCGGAAGTCGTGGCCCGCAAGAAGCAGCCCTACCGGGCGCCCAACGCACTTTGCTTCATGGGCGATAGCGCACCCGCCTATGTCCGCGAAGCACTCTCGGAGACTGCCCTGCGCGCGGCGAATGTCTTTGATCCGAACTCGGTCGCGCGCCTGCTGGACAAATGCGCTGCCAAGACCGGCGATGGCGATCTGTCCAACTCGGACAACATGGCGCTGGTCGGCGTGCTGTCGACGCAGCTCCTCCATCAGCAGTTTGTCGCAAGCCGTCCATCAAGCGGGCGTGCGGTCGACCTCAGGATAGATATCGATCGCCTGCACAGGGAAGAGGTGCTGGTATGATGCATGGCGCCGTCCCTCTGCTGCACGACTACCTCAGCCATTCGGCCGGCCGGCTCGGCGACAAGGTGGCGCTGGTGTGCGGCGGGCACCGGCTCGCCTATGATGAGCTTGAGACACGTTCCAACGCGGTCGCCCATCATCTCGTCACGTCCGGGGTCGCCCCCGGTGACCGCGTCATGATCTTCGCCGACAACACCGTCGAGACCGTGGTCAGCTTCTGGGCGGTTCTCAAGGCGAGCGCCGTTGTGTGCATCGTCAATCCGCTCACCAAGAGCGACAAGCTGGGGTATTTGCTCAACGATTGCCTGCCGGCAGCATTGATCACCGACAAACATTTGCAGGCAATCTTTACTGAACCGGCGCGTAACTGTCCGTCGCTGCGGCGGCTCATTGTCTCCGGTCCGGTGGACGTCGCCGAGCTCCGGGGATTGCCGCATGCCGTGCGCTGGGATGAGGCGGCTGCCGGCCACGGCAAAGCGCCGGCCCGCCGCCGCATCGATATCGATCTCGCAGCCATCATCTACACGTCGGGCTCGACCGGCGAACCCAAAGGCGTGATGCTGACGCACAGGAACATGATGGCAGCCTGCACGTCGATTGCCTCGTACCTCGAACTTGGCGAAGACGATGTGATCCTCAATGTCTTGCCCCTGGCCTTCGACTACGGCCTCTATCAGATGATAATGGCATTCCGTACCGGGGCGCGCTTGGTCCTCGAGCGCTCGTTTGCCTTCCCCGCACAGATACTTGCGATCATCGAAAGGGAGAGAGTTACAGGCTTTCCCGGCGTGCCAACCATCTTTGCCGCGCTGTCGGATCTCAAGACGCTGAAGGCAGATGATTTTGCAAGCATAAGGTATGTCACGAACACTGCCGCGGCACTGCCGCTCAAGCACATTCGCCTGCTCCAGGAACTGTTTGCCGATGCTCGCATCTATTCGATGTACGGCCTGACCGAATGCAAACGCTGCACCTATCTTCCGCCGGAAGATCTTGCTCGAAAACCGTTGAGCGTGGGGATCGCCATCCCGAACACCGAAATGTGGATTGTCGATGAGGATGACCGAAGGGTCGGTCCCAATGTCGTCGGCCAGCTGGTCATTCGCGGGGCAACGGTCATGAAGGGCTACTGGGGTAAGCCGGAGGCTACCGCGAGGAAGCTCAAGCCTGGCCCTTCGCCCGGCGAGCAGGTTCTGTACACCGGCGACTACTGCCGAATGGACGAGGAAGGCTACCTCTATTTTGTCGGCCGCAGCGATGAGATCATAAAATCGCGGGGAGAAAAGGTGGCGCCCAGGGAAGTCGAAAACGTGCTGATGGAAATCCCGGGAGTACGGGAAGCCGCGGTCGTTGGAGTTCCCGACGACCTGCTAGGGCAAGCAGTGAAAGCGTTTGTCGTCATGGAGCAAGGAACGATCATGGGCGAAAAGCAGCTGCGGATGGAATGTCAGAAGCGGCTGGAAAACTTCATGATTCCGAAGTCCATCCAGATTGTGTCCAGTCTACCGATGACGGACACGGGCAAGCTCAAGAAAATAGCGCTTTCATAAAGCGAACACCTGGAAATCATTTGGATCGGAGGCCAATTCAATGCTGAGCACGAACAACAGAATTGACACCTACAGCGATCAGATACGCGCCTTTCTGGCGTCAAACTTCTACGTGGCCGACCCGCGTGCGCTGGAGGTTGAAACGTCGTTGCTCGACCAGGGCATCATAGACTCGACTGGAGTGCTTGAAGTTATCGGCTTCGTCGAGGAGACATTCGGCATCACTGTCGAGGACAATGAACTTCTGCCTGAGAATTTCGATTCCATCCAGGGAATTGCACGTTACGTCCTCAGCAAGGAAAACTGATCGCCGGGCTACGGTTTAAGGGCGTCTTCCCAACCGAGCGCGCAACCCATGGCGCGGCTCATACTGGCGCTTTGGCCCGTGCACAAACCACCCTGGCCTCACCAGCTTTGTTCGCAACCGTGCGAATGCTCTCGTAGGCTTTGGAACGCTCAACCAAATTCATGACTTGCCGGTCCTGGCCAAGCCCAACCTCGAAAAGCAGCATACCACCTTGCCGCAGATAGCGCCGCGCCTCCTTGATCACCCGCATATGAATGCTCAGGCCGTAAGGCCCGGCAGCGAACGCCTCACGTGGTTCAAGTTCCATCAGATGCGCGCGGTCGTTTTCGAGCCGCTTCTCGGAGATGTAAGGCGGGTTGCAAACGACCAGATCGATCGTGCCTTCGAGCTCCAGACCCGAGAAGGAATTGAACAGGTCGCCCTGCAGCACCGAAATGCGTCCGGCCAGGCCAAGATGGGCGACATTCCGGCAGGTGGTTTCGACACAGCTGTCAGTGAGATCGCTCGCCCAGACGCGCGCGGTGGGGACCTTGTATCCAATGGCGCAGGCGAGATTGCCCGCTCCGCAGCACATGTCCACGACACGCGGGACCGGCCGATTAAGTTCACGAAGCACATTGAGGGCGGTGCTGCCGAGCAATTCCGTCTCCGGGCGAGGGACGAGCACGCCGGGCGCGACAACCAACTTCAGCCCCATGAAGCCGATGCGGCCGGTGATGTAGGCGCTGGCGACATCTATTTCACCAATCACGACAACCCCGCTTTCTTGATTTGCCCATGCCCGATTTCTCAGGTCGCCCGGGTCTTCATGCCGTGAGGCGAGGCATCAGCCACCGTCGTTCCCGGGTCGGTTCACGTCGCGTAACTACTGGATCGCCGCGCTCTGCAGGTCGCTGCTGAACCTCACCTCGATGGTGTCTCCAGGCGCGACCTCAGTGTCCTGGTCGACCGGTCGACTTCTCGACGCGTCGCCGGCTCCACCGGTTATTGTGATCCGCGCCTGGAAGGTTTCGCCGGCGACCGGCAGTGGAAGAGCGGACGCCCCTGATGGCTGAAGCTTCTGGCTGGCTGCGTGGAGCCTTGCAGTGGTCTCGGCGAGGCGAAGGTCGGTGTCCCTCAACTCGTTCAGAAGGCCGATCCTTCGTTGATTTTCATTGCGTTCCTGCTGCCTGACGAAGTCTTCCTGCTGGCGCCGCGTTCTCATGAGTTCGACCGAGGTCTCGAGCGCCCGGCTCGACGACATCAGCACCGCACGTCTGACATCGGCGAGCCTGCTGTTGGTCAGGTTGCCCGATTCGAACGATTTGGTGACCCGCGCCAGATCGTCCTCATCCTGTTTCACCGCTGCCGCTTCCGTCTGCTCGCGCTTGAGCAGAACCTCGACCTCAGCCTCGGCATCCTTGGCGGTCTTGTCGAGATAGCTTTGCTCCTGTTGAAAATTGTTCAGCGAAATTCTGAGACCCTCCGCTTCCGCCTGCGCGACCGCCGATATCAATACATTCGACAGGGGCGAGCCCTGCGGCGGCTGCATGTCAAATTCTGCCTGGTTCTGAAGTTCGGCGCGGATGCGGGCGCCATGAAAGTAGTCTCTGATGTAATCCCCCCAGATCGACTCGTAGTCGCGTCGCAGATCAACGGGATCAGGTCCGCTTTGGCTTGCCCGCGACCGCAGAAGGCTGAAACCGCCGGCGACCGCAATCGCCTGCCGGACTGTCATGAGTGGCCGGTAAGCCTGCTGCCCTGGCGTCAGCACATCGCCAGTCACGTAGATCGGCCGGTACTCCGCGATCACGGCCGTGACGTCGCTCGGCTTGATGACGATCATTTGCTCCCGTCCATCAGGCAGACGCTGGTGGACGATCTTGGTTGGCAGCACCGCTTCCATGCGCGTCTGCAATTCGGCCGGCGTCAACCCGCCAACCGGGATCATCCCGAACTCGGGCAGCGCGATCGAGCCATCCATCTGGACAACCGCGCGTTGCGTTCGTTCCGCTATGGAGGCAATTCCTATCTCCACCGTGTCGCCGGGGGAGAGCTTGTAGGCGGCCGGCGCTTCGGCCGCGGTTGCGCTGCTCAAGGCCAGGCATCCGACAAGTGCTGCAAAGGAAATTCGGCTAACGAAGGCCATTGGTGGCAATCTCCTTTTGATTCAGAACCGGCTGCGGCGGCCAATCGAGATGGGCGACGAATTCGTAGACCGGTCCGCCCGGTACCCCCCAATTGCTAGACCAGATCACTTGCGACCCATCAGGGGACGGGGAGGCGTGTGTCTCGCTCCAATAATCGAACGGAGCGTTCCGCGTCTGCACGATCCGTCGGACCTCTCGACTGCCGTCGACACGCAGCGCGATCACCTCGCGCGAGTATGGAGCCCAGTCCGGCTGGCTTCGAACCTCCTCGGGATTGCCCCCGTAACTCATGAATGCCCATTCGGGCCGGTCCAAAGCGCGCAGCGACGCATGCTCGGCCTCGCCGAACTTCATGAGCGACGTGACCTTTCCATCGGACAGCCGACGTTTGATCACCTGATATTTGTCCGGGCTGGATTTGCTGATTCCGACGTAAATTTCGCTGCCGTCCGCGTCGAGAGTCATATCGCCATGGCCGGGCCGATGATGGTCCTTCCACGTCTGGCGCAAGGTGCCGTCGATTGCGAAAATGGCTCGCTGCTCGGTGCCGTCGGCCAGGTTTTGGAAACACAGGATGTTTTCTCCAAGCGGAGAAATGGTGCAGGAACTGGTCGTTCCGGCAACCTGGGCGAGATTGATGTCCGGGTATTTCAGACGCCGGTCGAGATCATATGCGAAGGCGACGGCAGCACCATCATCGCGGGTCGCGCGTACGGCAATGCGGCTGCCGTCACGACTTGGATTTCCCTTGGACGGGCCGAATTTGAGATCCCGATATTTCGCAGCGGCAAAAACTATGTCCTCACGATTGCTGCGGGGCGCCCAGGTCGAGATCTTCTGATCATCGACACAAATCATCAGATCCGCGTTTCGAGGGTGCCATTCGCACTCACCCGGCTTGTTGCGATGGAACAAAGGAACGTAGTTTTTCCCGTCGAGGAAGCACATGCCGTTGCAGCCGTTCATGAGGACAAGGAGGCTCTGATCGGCATTCCACGCTTGCGCGCTCGAGTACCGATGACTGCAATATATTTTGCCGCAGACAATTCCGCCGCCAAGAGCTCCGGGCTTGGTGATCCGAGTGAAGCTGATCCCTGTCGCCGGATCGGTTGCAGGTTTCAGGTAAGCGGGCAGATCCATTGCCGGCTCCGTGCCTGCCGCACCGCTCGGCCGGTTTCCGGCTGTGTGCAGCGCCAGCAGAGCGGCCATCAGCAGCACAGCCGGTATGAGCCGCGGAAAGGTCATGTCATATAGCTCATTTCGCGACGGACGCGGCCCTCGCTGAGGCGCGAACGCCACCACTCGATGGTTCTTTCCAGACCGTCACGCAGGCTTGTATGCGCCCGCCATCCGACTTTACTTTCAAGGTTCGAGGAATCGGCGAGCAACGCGCGAACCTCGGAGTTCTGCGGCCGCATCCGGCTTTCGTCGCGACGGACCGGTTTCCTGGTGCCACTCAACTCGAGCACCAACTCCAAAACGTCCGAGACACTGATGGCGCGCTGGCTGCCGGCATTGTAGGCATGGCCAAATTCAAGCTCGGCGGCCCCTGCCGCCACAAATGCCGCCGCAGTGTCTTCCACAAAGGTAAGGTCGCGGATAGGGCTGGTGTCGCCGACCATGATCGCCGGACAGTTCTCGTCCAGAGCCTGCCTTATGATGGTCGGCACGATGGCCCGCTCGCTCTGGCGCGGCCCGTATGTATTGAACGGCCGCAGGATTACCACCGGCACATCGAAGGACCTGGCATAAGACGCCGCCATCATGTCCGCGCCGATCTTGGATGCGGAGTAGGGGGACTGTCCCTGCAACGGGTGGGATTCGTGGATCGGCATGGTCAGAGCGGTGCCATAAACCTCGCTCGTGGACGTATGCACAATGCGCTCGGTTTCCCAGTGGCGTGCCGCTTCAAGGACATTCACGGTACCCAGCACATTGGTTTCCACATAGGATTGGGCAGCCGCATAGGAATAGGGAATCGCAATCAGCGCAGCCAGATGAAACACCACCGCCTGGCCGCGCACGATCCGGTTGATGAACGCGCTGTCACGAACGTCGCCACGAATGCATTGCAACTGGCTTCGAACGTGGTCGGGCAAATCATCCAGCCAGCCATGGCTGTCGAACGAGTTGTAGAGGGCCAGTGCCGTGACATCGGCCCCTTCGCGCACCAGCGCTTCCGTGAGGTGGGATCCGATAAATCCATCCGCACCGGTGACCAGGACTTTCCTGCCGCGATAGCTCACGACCGTGCACTCCTTCGATCGTGTGAGCCGTCAAACTGGCGAACGAACAACAATCCATTCATGCCAACTCTCCTCACTTGCCAACTCTACCCACTTGCCGCGGGAGGCAGGGACACGCCGAAAACCGCCCTAAAGCCCCGCATTATCCAGACGAGGTCCGATGCAATCGTGCGCCGCGGATAGTAGGCGAGGTCGATCGTTGCCTTGGCCGGGAACAGGACCTCTCGATAAAACAGGAGCGGATCAAGGGAGGGCGGGTAAAAACAGGCTTCGTGACGGAAGAGAACCTGGGTCGGGCCGAGCAGGCCAGGCTTCCACTGTAGGACAGCTTCATTGCCGCCGCGGAAACAATCGGCGAAGGCAAGGCTTTCCGGCCGCGGCCCGACAATTGCCATGTCCCCCGTGAAAACGTTCCACAGTTGGGGCAGCTCATCAAGTTTCGTTGCCGCGAGAAAACGGCCTACCTGCGTCATGCGGCTGTCATCGTTCATGGTCAGCGCAAGGCCGAAAGGATCGGCTGTCGTCTTGAATTTGCGGAACTTGTACATGCGAAACGGTTTTGCGCCGGCACCCAGGCGCGTCTGTACGAAAAACACCGGCCAACCACCTTCGACAAAGAGTGCAACGGCAATCAGGAGCATTAGTGGAGCGAGTACCATTCCCGCTGCTGCAGCGAGGATGATGTCCATCGCGCGTCTGGCAATTCCGTGGCTGGTGCCAGCGACGGCGGGCCGATGCATCGTCACGTCGAGTGCGTTCATGCCGCGGCTCCCGCACGCCCGCTGCTTTCAATCGCGGTGGCTAATGCAACAACCACCGACTCGATCGCACTTGCCGTAATTTGCGGGTGTAGTGGAATCGTCAATTCCCGCTGCGCGAAGTCCTCGGTCTTCGGCAGATGGATTTCAGTGAACATTTGGCGATAAAGTGTCATCTGGTGCACGGGCGTGTAGTGGATTGTAGTCTGTATCCCCTTCGTTCGCAGATGGTCGATCACCGTTTGCCGGTCGACGTCATGTGGCAGGAGGACAGGCATGATGTGGTACGCCGAGGTCCGCGGTTTGCCGAACGGGACTGTCACAGCGGAGCAATAATCTGCGATCAGACGCCGATAGAGGACGACCAATATGCGCCGGATTTCATTCCATTCCTGCAGATTCTGAAGTTGGACCAAGCCAATAGCGGCGCGCAACTCGTCCATGCGATAATTGAAACCGAGCATCGTCACGTCGTATTGCGGCGTGCGGCTGTTCAACCGCTGATGTGTGCCACTGGTCATTCCATGTCCGCGAGCCTGGCGGATCGTTTCACGGAGCTGTGCATCCCGGGCAATAACGGCCCCACCTTCCGCGGTGGTCATGTTCTTGTTGCCGTAGAAGCTGAAGGCCGCGGCCGCACCGTAAGTCCCCACCTCCTTAAGGCCGGGAGCATGCGCGGCATCCTCGACGATATGCAGTCCTCGCACACGGGCAAATCTCTGCCATTCTTCCCGGTCGGCAAGATAGCCGGCAAAGTGGACGAGAATGACAGCCTTGGTACGTCCGGTGCATTTGGCCTCCGCGTCACTTAGGGACATCAGTGGCACTTCGGCCGACTCTATGTCGACGAATACCGGTGTTGCTCCTACGTAGAGCACTGCATTCGCGGTCGCCACGAAGGTCAGCGAGGGAACCAGCACTTCGTCTCCGGGGCCGATCCCAAGTCCATGGAGAATGAGATGCAGGGCGGCGGTGCAAGAGCTGACGGCGACGCAATCGACCGCACCATGCACGGCTGCGAAGGCCTCTTCAAAGGCTCTTACCTGGTCCCCCATCGTCAGCCACCCACTGTCGACAACTTTGGCCAGGGCTGCCTTTTCCGGAAAGCCAAGAATAGGAGCGCTGACCAAGAGCATTACGACCTCCTCATATTGGCGCGGCAGGGCGTTCAGCCCTCAAGCGGCCGCTGCCGAGACCTCGATCGATGCGGACTGCTCTTCCCAGGCGATGGTTTGTGCGTTTTGAAAATCTTCAACGCGTCCGATATCCAGCCAAAGCCCGTCATGTTTGTAGACGTGCACATTCGTGCCGTTTTGCATCATCTGCAGCATGAGGTCGTCGAATCCAAAGGCGATGCCGTCAGGTATAAAACGAAAAACATCTGGGTTCATGCAATATATACCCATACTTACCAGATGAGACAGCGTCGGTTTTTCGCGAAATACCTGGACAGTATTGCCGACCTCGTCGATGACGCCGAAGTCCATCTTGATGATGCGGGAAGCTGTGGCTATGGTGACTGGATCCGTATGAGTGCGGTGTGACGCCACAAACCGGCTGAGACTGAGATCGGTAAGTACGTCCCCATTGAGAACAATGAACGGCTCGTCCAGTTCCTCCCTGATCAGGGAGAGCGGGCCAATAGTGCCGAGAGGTTCCAACTCCTGGGTATAGCGTATCCTTAGATTCCACTGTGATCCGTCTCCGCATACGGTGCGGATCAAGTGCCCCAGATAGCCGGTCGTGACGTAGACATCCTGAATGCCGTTCCGTCGCAGCCACTTCAAAAGCAATTCAAGAACCGGTCGAGCACCGATCGGCATGAGAGGCTTGGGCAAGATGGATGTGAAAGGCCGAAGGCGTGTTCCCATTCCACCGCACTGAATGACCGCTTTCATCTCGTCCTCCTGTTGATACGACTGTCGCGGTGTGATGGGTCCAGCCCACCCGGCCGGAAGGTACGCCAGTGTTGGCTTCGCCTCTCCGGAGTGCAGCGATGGTAAGTGGCGCCCGAGAAGGCGTCGTCGTGCATTTGAATGGCACTTTCCCGGCCTTTTGATTTCAATATTCCAGCCGGCAGGGCATGGCGCGGCAGGGCAATCAATCAGCGCTGGGGAGCTGTAGCCGCTCGACTGGCAACTGCTGTGCGCATGTCCGGCGCCGGTAACGACCTTCTCGGAAGGGCATCGCTACCATTCGTACGAAAAAAACACTTCAATATCTGGCCCTGAAATGCGTGCGAGTGTAAGCTATATTAGAAAGTTGAAATATGCGGATGGGCGGCGGCGAGCGTCGACATACGGGGGATCAGCGGGCGGCTGATCTGTGTTGGGTCACCGTACGGTCCATCCAGACGGAGGTTTCGGCAGCTAGGGACACATGCGGGGCTGCCAAAAGGTGGGTGGTTCATGTATCGTATTATCATCGCCGACGATCACGGCCTGTATCGTCGTGGGCTGCGACTGGCATTGATGGCCGGCATGCCAGACTTGGAAATATTCGAAGCGGCGTGTTTTGATACCGTCTTAAGCCTGCTTGAAGATCGGGCGCCCGTCGATCTCGCCATCCTCGACCTGAACATGCCGGGACTGTCGGGTCAGGATGATCTTCGCGACGTCTTACCGGCTCATCCCGACACACGGTTTGCAATTGTTTCGGGGACCGATTCACGCGCCGAGATTCTGACTGCCCTTTCGATTGGGCTTCATGGCTATATCGTAAAGTCCCAAACGGACGAGGAGGTGGTCCTGGCGGTGAACGAAATCCTGGCCGGCCGTATTTACGTTCCGGCACTTCTTTCACAAAGGCCCAAGGAGTCGGTACGCCTTCCATCCGTGGCTCCCACGCAAATGCCCCACAGGACCACCAGCGTCAACAATCTGGGCAGGCTTACGTCCAGACAGAAGGAAGTCCTCAGGTTGATGGCCGAGGGTTACTCGAACAAAGAGATTGCCCGCTCTCTTGAAATTGCAGAAGCGACGACGAAGATTCATGCCGCCGCCGTCCTGCGCGAACTTGGGGCACGAAATCGGACAGAGGCCGCGGTTCTGCTGAAGACATGGGCCGCCAGAGACGTCAACTAGCGCCGATTGCTTTTGGCGGCAGCCGGACCGAATATTTCAGTCCGTGATCCAGCATCTCAAGCTTGGAAGAGTGGCCCACGATAGGTTCACCGTCAGCTCCAATAATCAACGACCCAAAGCCACGCCGAGCCGAGGTGGAGACCCGGCGCTCTCCCGATTCCGACCATTCAAACACTATGTCGGCGCCGGGCTCTTGGGCTGCGAATTGCCACACGACCTCGATCCGGCCTGCCGGAGTGCCGAGAGCCCCATGCTTCACGGAATTGGTCGTAAGTTCGTGAACGATCATTGCGAAGCTCTCAGCCGAACCCTCTGCCATTTTTACTTCGGGTCCACTGATCGAAATGTTGTGC
Source organism: Mesorhizobium sp. M7A.F.Ce.TU.012.03.2.1 (assembly GCF_004006095.1). Taxonomy (NCBI): domain Bacteria; kingdom Pseudomonadati; phylum Pseudomonadota; class Alphaproteobacteria; order Hyphomicrobiales; family Phyllobacteriaceae; genus Mesorhizobium; species Mesorhizobium sp. M7A.F.Ce.TU.012.03.2.1. The sequence continues at coordinate 6,598,338 of NZ_CP034779.1, read as the reverse complement.
GTCCCCATATAGGGCTGCAATTCCTGAGCAATGAGGTCACGGAGGGAAGCCGACAGGCTGCCATCGCGTGAAAGAAGCAGATGCGTCGCCTGGAGTGCGCCGATTTTTTCGATCAGTGTCTGCTTGTAACGGGCAATATCGTTGTCGGGGGCACCGACCATATTTACAAGCGCCGTGATCACCGGAAACAGATTGTTGAGCCTATGGCGCTGTTCAAGCATGGCCCGCTCTCGCTTCTTCGCCGCAGCCCGCAGCAGAATGGTTATGCGTCGATCGGTGAGATCCGCGGCGACTCCTATTCGCTGTGCACGACCGTCGCGCAATTCGTCCCGGCCCCGAAGAGCAATCCAGCGGATATGCCCGCCAGCTCGCCTGATGCGGATCTCCGCATCATAGTTGGCGCCTGATGCAAGCTCTCCCGGGGCCGCCAGATTAGGCAAGTCGGCCGGGTGAACGACCGCGGCCAATTCCTGCAATGGACGGCTCGGCGCGGGTGCCAGTCCCATCATTTCCCAGAACGCGGCTGAGCCATTCACGGACCCGCTCTCGAAATCTATACGCCACGTTCCCAATCGGCTGGACGACAGTGCCAGGTCCAACCATTCCTTTTGAGCCTGGAGTGCCTCGCGGGCGGTTCGCTCTCCAGATATATCGTCCACCATTACAAAGATGCTTTGAGGGAGAGCATCGGCTGGCACGGCCAAAGACAGCGCCAATCTTGTCCACAAAACCGTGCCATCCTTTCTCAGGAGACGGATCTCCGAGCCGAAAGAAGTCGTGTCTTTGAGGCTAGTCAACGCTTCCGCCAAAGTGTGGTTGTCGTCAGGATGGACGAGTGCCCTGAGCGGCAGACTCGAAAGCTCCTCCTCGACATACCCTGTCATCTCACAAAGACGTTTGTTGGACCGTTGCAACTCTCCGTTCTCGCTCATGTTGGCAAAGCCAATGGCGGCACGTTCGAATGCCCAGCGATAGCTGTTTTCGGTTGCCTCCAAGGCCACGAGTCTGGCCTCTGCAACCTGCAAAAGGGTGCGGTAGTCCTGCCTCTGCCGGTGGAAAGTCAGGGCGATCATCCCGCCTGCAACCAGCAGCAGAATGGCCCTAATCCAAACCTCGACGTCAATTGGATTGTTCAGGATATCCCGCGCCAACAAGCCGACAGCCGCCATCACAAACGTTGCCGCAAGGGCGACCAGGCGATCTTCGAGATATGAGATGGCAATAATGGTGGGAACAAACTCAAAAAAGCCGATGTCGTATGCCAGAGACGCCGGCAGCGCTGTCTCCACTGCAAGTGTCGCGATCAGGAGCGACATCGAGGCAAGGTGGGTTAGCAACTTGCTTGAGCTGTTCGGGTGCAAACTGAGCGAATGCAAACGCATGTGCCAGATTAGAACCTTCTGACTAGTCCGTCGAGATTAGACCGAAAAGCGTACAGACTAGTCCGACCGCAGGATTGTTCCCCGGGATTGTAGCGCGCATTTTGTCCGATGTCGGGGGCGGATCTGACCGCAACTCTCCAAGCGACCTGACTGACATGTTTAAGGCACCTCCTTTTGACTAGGGGGCGTTGCCGTTTTGCGGGAGGTAAGAAAATGGCATTGGTTGGTAGGCAAGATGATGGAGTTCTTGGTCGCCAATATGGAGGTTTCGGGGGAAAGCCCGTCTCGGCCTTGAGAACGCAGGGTGGCCATGGTTCCGCCTGGCACCAAGCACCACAAAGGTTCGACGGCGTGGCCGTCGAGCCAAAGCAGAGCAGCCTTGCATCTGTTGTGGGAATGCTTGATCGCATCGGGTGTGGCTATCTGATCCTGAACAGCGACAGGAAGGTCATGGAGTGGAATTCAGCCGCTCAAAACACCTTGGAGCGCGAGGGCGAGGCAGCTGATACGGCCGGCAAGGTGTCGGTTGCTCTGAGGCGGCTGATCGCAAACGTGCCGGGGAATTTTCTTCCCGGCACGCTTTCATGGGTGGTGATCCGCGGCATGGGCGACAGGCCCTTGGTTTTGAACGAGAAGGGCATAGCAACGCCTGACGCGACGAGTATCGTGGCGCTGCTGGATCGTGAAAACAGGTCCGGGCCAAATCCCCAGACGCTGCAAAGAATGTTTGGTCTGACGAGTGCCGAAACGCAACTCGCGCTGCGCTTGGCGCAGGGCGATGCCCCTTTGGAGATAGCCCGCAAGCGGCGCTTGAGCCGGACCACGATAAGGTCACAGCTGGCGTCGCTGTTCGCCAAGACCGAAACTCGGCGCCAGGCGGAACTGGTAGCTCTTCTTGGGCGCATATGCGTCCTGCCGTGAGGTAACGGCCGTACCATGCGCGCGCGCAACAGGCTTGTGCGCGCGCAATCTGTTGCTGGCGTGCTTGTCCGCCAGACTCACCCTACCGCCGTCGTGTGCGCACCCGGCCCAATCTTGGGCGGATTGCAAACACGTGGTTAAGCACGTGCCAGCCCGCCACCTTCATGACGGAAGGCCGGAAGATCTGAATCCCGTCCAGGAACGTGGTCAACCAGGACTGCTGGTGGAACCTCATGGGAATACGAGCAACCCGCAATGCCCGCAGCAATGTCTCGGGAGGCGGGAGATGGTTGCGGTCCTTGATGAGATTCCAGTTAAGCTGCTTGACGGCGAGGGTCACTTCGTCGACCTCGCGGAAACTCTTTGACGTTGTAATGCTTGGATGGTTCGTCGCATCGTAAAAGGTAAGCGGATCGCTTATCGCCACCATGTCCCCATGGCTGGCTAGATCGACGAAGAACAGTTGATCCACTCCGGCCGGAATCTCTTTGTGCGTGCGCATCAAGCAGCCGGCACGAATGACGTCGCTGTTGATCAACAATGTGGATGGAATAATCCCCAGGCAGCGTGTCGCACGCACCAGATAGAGGTCCATCAGGCACTGCTGGCTGGAATAAAGCGAGATCGGTTCCTGCTCCTTGGGGACTTGGCGAAATCGCACTCGCTTGTCCTCGATTATGTTTGCGGCTGACGTCATGAAGGCGACTGAGGGATACTGTTTGGCAACTTCGGCGAATGTCCTGAGTGCACCTGGCGCAAGCCAGTCATCGTCATGCAGCAACTTGATCCATCGTCCGGAGCAAGCCAGCATAGCGTTGTTGGTGTTCTCCACCTGACCGCGACCTCGACTGTTTTCGATAATGCGGATGCGAGGTTCGCTCCGTGCGTAGTCGGTCACGATAGCCCAAGTCTCGCCCTCCGGTCCCTCGTCGTCGCTCACGACCAACTCCCAATCGGAGTAATCCTGGCCCAAGACGCTGTCGATCGCCCTGCGGATCGTATCCGGTCGACGAAAGGTTGGTATCCCGACCGAGATGAAAGGGCGTGACCATGAGACATCGGCCCGGTCATGCTGGGTGACCGCAACTGCCGCTTGAAGGTTGTCAATCGACGACGAATTCATGGTGTTTTTTCCTCGAGACATTCATGTTGGACGCACGTTGCAGCGCCTGCTGGTTGAGGGTCGTGGGTCAACAGGTAGAGTGATGCTGCCATTTTCAGAGCGAAACCCGACGCGCCGCCGGCGGCCATGAAATAGATGACGGTGACTGGCTGCCAGCCCGCCTGGGCGCCGGCGAGCAGCGGGCCAAACACGAGAACCGCCCGTGCGAGGTCGATGACCAGTCTTGTTCCTTGCCGCCGTAACAGAGCGGGAACGTCGCTGAGCGGAGTCGACAACGCCTGTGCCGCGCCCATCAGCGCCAGTGCGGTCATGATTTCCGCAGTGGGCATCCAAGGCTCGCCCAGAAGCGGAACGACCACATAAGGCGCGGCGAGGCCGAGCAGCAAGATCGGCACCGCGGTAAAGGCGGCGGCCAGCAGGAGAAGCCCGCGCGCCACACCAAGCAGGTGTCCACGATTGCTGTTCCGGTTTGCTTCGGCGACAAAAACATTGCTGAGCGGTGTGGCGATCAGCGTCACCGGACCGGTGACCAGCCGCGCGGCCACGCCCAAATATCCGGCAAATGCGGTGCCGAACAGCCCGCCGACAAGGACTGCTGGAAGATTGTTGATTGCTATGCTCGCGAGCGTTGCGGGAATATCGAACAGAGGAAATTTGTATTCCCGCCGAGCCTTTTCCAATACCGCACGCCAAGGTGCCCAGGCGATGCCACGCAAATCCTCCCAACTCATCACCCGATAGCCGATCACCCCGATGAAGACGAACTGGCTCAGAATATGCGCATGGATCATGGCTTCGCCGCCGAGGTGGGCGATGCCGAAAACCAATTGCAGTGCAGCCATGCTCGCCGGCAGGATCAGGCGCCCGAGAGCAAAATCGCGCAAAAGCCCGGCACGCAGACTCCAGCAGTTCATGGCTTCGACCAGACCTGCGCCTCCCATTCCGATCGGAATGAGCCAGGCGAGCGAGCCGAGGCGATCGGGAGCAAGGTTCGACAGCATCTGTCCGGCCGAAAAGGCCAGGACGGTCGTCACGAACACAGCCAAGAGAACAAGCTTGACCGTCACATAGGCCTGCGCGCTCCCCTTGACCCCATAGAGCGAAGCCTCGAAGCGCAATGCCGCGACCCCGGCGAGTATATTCACGATCGACAGGTAAATCGTAAAGACGCCGAAATCAGCCGGCGAATAGAGCCGCGCCAAAACCGGGATTGCAGCAAGAAGGGTGAGCTGGCCGACAATCGCCATTGCCGACACTCCGCTTGCCGCACGAATGATCGAGCCGATCGGGCTCGGCCGAACAACGATGATGGCTGTGCCGGCCGCAGGAACCGTCTTGGGTCTCAGAAGGTCGCTTGGTGCCATCGGTTCGCGCTTCCGAGGGAGGCAAATATCGGGGATTGCCGGAGCCTACGATGCACACCGGACCTTGCCATCATTCACCTGAATGACGCGCTCTGCTGACAGGCTGCACCGTGAATCGTCCTGGCCGCTCCCTGGATGAACCGCCCCCGGATCGTACGTAGCCCAAGGACGAGCCTGTGGCCGTCATGCTATTTGCTCGCGCAAGAGGTCAGCGCTGTCCTCGAGCCGATATCCGGCATGTTTCTTCAGATTCACTCGCGTGAGGACACTGCCGACAGGTATTGCAAGAGAACCGTTGCCCTGAAGGAGTTCCAGCACCCCGCGAGCGAGGGTGCGTGGCGTTTTCCTCCACCGGATGGCGAAAAGAACCACGTCCGCCCATCCTGGCAGAAATTTGGCTTCCGGCCGCCCCAGCGCCGACGGCAGGTTTATGATCACGATGCGATAGGTCGCGTGCAGATCCGCCATCACTTTGCCTCCGTCCTCGCATGATAGCAGCGCCAGCAGGTCGTCCGACGGAGCGGCGGTCATCACGTCGATCCCGATTTCATGCAGCCTGGCAACGGCACCTTCCAGGTCGCAGCGATTGCAAACATAGTCAGCGAAGGAATGGCGGTTCTTGCGCTCGCTGAACTGGTGCAGGAACTCGAGCGTGAGCTGAACGCCCTTGCGTTCAAGATCGACCAACAGGACTCGACCGCCCAGTCGCGTGCCGGCGAGCGCCAGGCTCCACGCGAGCTCGGTCCCGCCATCCTGCGGCACGCTGGAGGTGACAAGCGCCGTGTACGACGAACGAGCCCTTAGCGCATTTGGTGCCGCCGCGATCAGCAACGACGTCACGGCGCGGCTATATGCGGACCTGCGCTCCCCCAGCACGAGGTTTCGCAGTTGTTTGGCATGCATTCCGCATGCTTCGGGGATCTGCCCCATACATGGAACCTTGAGCACCGCTTCCGCCTCGGCCTCGCCACGGAAAGTCCGGTCAAAATGATTGCGCATCGTGACGTACATCGCCCCAAGGATAGCGAATAGGATCATCCCGGGGGGAACCAGGAAGATGGCTGGCAATGTCTGCGGGATAGTCGGCGGCCAAGCCGCAGACAGGATCGAAATTCCAGCCGAGGGAACTCCGATACGCCGCGTCAAATCCTGTTGTCGACCCAGGAGTTCGTTATATCGCTGGGTCAGCAGGCTGACCTGCGGCTCGAGAGCCCGCAAACCGGAAAGCCGGCTGGCGGTGTCGGCCATGACCGCATCCAGGATGTTCTTTCGGCTTTCGAGAGCGGCGATCTGTGCACGGAAAATGTTTGCATCGGCAGCAATCTTGTCGACGCCTTGTTCGATCTTGCTTTGCGTCGTGGCTCTGAGTTCCTGGTCTGCCGGCGCGAGAGCCTGTCGAGCCGCAAGGTCGGCAAGTTCAGGCGCGCCAATAGCTTCGGCCAGGGTGATGAGAGTGGCCCCTTGCTCTCGAAGCTGCTGGACGTACCGTAGCCGAGATTCCACGGCGGCGAGATCCGCCTTTGACATCGACAATTGCTGGCTGAGGTCGGCCCGTTCCCTGGCTGCATTGTCCGCCGAGCCTTGGTCGACGGCTCCGTGGCTCAGCCGATATTTCTCAAGGCGGTCAGCCGCTGCCTGCAGATCATTTTGCAGCCCGGGCAGACTGGCGGTGATTGCATCGAGCTCTTGCTGGTCGGATGCCTGCCTTTTCTTCGTTAGGGTGTCGACATAAACCTGAGCGAATGTGTTGGCCACGAGCGCCGCCCGCGCGGGGCTGTCATCGGCGAAAGCGACGGAGATTACTCTCGATCGCAGCTCCTGCCCGACCCGCATGCCTCGCCGCAAAGCTCTCAACTCGGAGGCATCCTCGGCTTGTGGACCGTTGGCTGCCTGGTCCGCCCCTGGCCACAGCCGGTCCAGTAGACCGCCGGCAAGCGAGCGTGTCCTCGGGGGAGGGGTGGCAGACGGTTCAAGCCGGGAATTCCTGCTAGCGGAATTGTCCTGTCCGGTTTCCGCCGCACCTGTCTTGCGCAGTGCCGCCATGACGCGGCGCAGGTGATCTTGCGACGATAGCATCGTGATGTGGTCATCTATGCTTGAATCAACGAGGTCCTGCGAAGACGGGGCGCCGACGGGCAGTGAACCGCGCGAGGGGGCGTCGACGATAAGCTGGGTTGTTGACTCGTAGAGAACTGGTCGAAGGCTTCCCAGCAACCCCGCCAACAAGCCGCCCAACACAGCGAAAGCAACAATAGACCATTTTCTCCTTGCCAAAATCACGAAGAGTTGGCGCGACGCGGTGGGCGGCTCGACATATTCACGCAATGACCGCACGTGCACTCTGCCTTCAAGAACCGGTGCTGGTAGTTGATTGACCCGTGGCAGCTGGATCGGGCTGATTGCGGAACCTACCATCTTACACTCCTGCCAGGTCGAGTTCATGAGTTGGGCCGGTTTGCTGTGCTTGCCGATTGGCCTTGCTCCGCCAGGCCTGGAACATCAACGCGGACCACAATTCGCGCGAGCGGTTCTGGCCATCAATGTGATCGCGCCAGCAGGCGTCGATCTTCGCGGTGTCCAATACGTCACTGCTTTCGGTTCGCATGTCGGCGAGAAGATCGGTGGCCCAGTTGCGCAGCGGACCCCGCAGCCATGCAGCGATAGGGACATCGAAGCCTTGTTTCGGACGCTCGATCAGGTGCTGCGGGAGATAGCGGCGTAGCAATTGGCGAAGGATCCATTTGCCGGCGCCATCACGAACTTTCATGTTGGATGGCAGCCGCCAGGAGAATTCGACAACGCGGTGGTCAAGCAGCGGACACCGACCCTCAAGGCTGTTGGCCATGGTGGCACGGTCCAGCTTCACCAAGATATCGCCAGGCAAGTAGCCCGCCATGTCATCGTAGAGAAGACGGGAGAGCAGGTCGTCAAGCGGCGGACCACCGTAGCCGTGGGTTGGTTCGGTCGGCCGCTGATATCCCAGGTTTTCAGCCTGTGGCCGCGCCAGCCGCTGAAACAATTCGTCTTCGTTCGATGCCGTGAGCAGCCGGGCGAGGCGTTCCATTCGGTCGCTCCGGATAAAATGCCTCGCGCTGGCAGAGAGCGGCAGCTTGCCAACGGCATCGTCACGTCCGGCGCGTGCGAAAAAACCTGCCCCTGCCGCCAAGGTTCGGCGCAGTTGTCGGGGCAGGCGCAGGTGTCGTTTCAGCCGCTCCGCCATAAAGTGGCGGCCGTACCCTGCGAAGCACTCGTCACCACCGTCGCCCGACAGCGCTACGGTGACGTGCTGACGAGCGAGCCTGGCAACGAGTAGGGTCGGTATTTGTGATTCATCGGCGAAGGGTTCATCCCAGACCTGGGGCAACTCGGGAATGACGTCACGTGCGGCGCTTGGCGAGAGGTGAAGTTCGGAGTGGTCGGTACCCAGATGACGGGCAACGGCCGCTGCGTATGGAGCTTCATCAAAGCCGCCCTCCGCGAACGAGATCGTGAAACTGCGAACCGGCTTGCAGGATTGGGCCTGCATCAAGGCGATCACGGCTGAGCTGTCGATCCCGCCCGACAGGAAGCCGCCCAGAGGCACGTCGGCGATCATACGTTCCCGCACAGCCAGCCGAAGCCGGTTGTCCAGTTCGTCAACCAGATCTTCGTCGGTGCCGATGGCGGGATTCCGTCGCCCATCGGCAGCGACGGCAGCCAGCGACCACCAGCGGTGAACGCATCGGGAAAGTCGGTCCGCGCTGCGGTCTTCGGCAAAATTCGCCGCCGTGACGGAAAGGACAGAACCAGGCGGCAGTTTGAACACGCTTCGCCAGATACAGCGATGGTCCGGCACCCATCCCGTCGAAAGCATTGCCGCGGCGGCATCAAGATCAAGGTCGGGAGAAAAGCCCGGAAAGCAATTGATCGCCTTCAGCTCAGAGGCGAAAACCAGCGCATCTCGGGTCGAGGCGACATAGAGGGGCTTTTTGCCCATTCTGTCGCGGGCCAGATGCAGGGTTCTTGTCTTGAGATCCCACAATGCGAACACGAACATTCCGGCAAAACGATTGAGGGCGGCCTCAAGCCCCCAATGCTCGATTGCGCACAGCATCACTTCGGTGTCACTGGCGCCTTGAAAGGTTTGGCCCGCACTCTCGAGTTCACAACGCAAATCGCGAAAGTTGTATATCTCACCATTGAAGGTGATCACGTACCGACCGCTGGCGGAATGCATCGGCTGGTGCCCGGCGGCTGACAGGTCGACAATTGCCAACCGCCTGTGGCCCAGTGCGATTCCAGCTTCGCGGTCGATCCAGAGCCCCTCGCCATCCGGCCCTCGGTGACGCAGCGATGCAGTCATCCGCCCGATCGCTCCAAGCGGCTTTGTGTCCAGAGCGTCGGAAGCCAACAGAATTCCCGCGATCCCACACATTAGGCCACCCTCGGTTCAGCAAGCTGCCGCCGAAGTGCGGTCGGATTTCCGGCAACGAGGCAGAAAGCCAGCGAAAACCACACGATCGGGTGGCGGATGATCAGGTGAGGCATACTGAAGATTATCGTCGACCCCCCGAGCACCAGCAGCGCGTCGAATCCCGCTCGCCAGGCGAAGGACATGGCGGCGCCCACGATCCAGACCAACGCCATCACGGCAAGCAATCCGCCCTGCAGGTAAAGGTCGAGAACGGTGTTGTGCGCTTCGAAAGGTCGCTGCAGAAATTGACGGTCGGCGACGGGAGGCCGCTCGAGATGAGGGCCAGGACCAAGTCCCAGTGAGCCGGATTTCAATCCTTTTTCCACGGCCTCCCGCCACAAATAGAGCCGGAGTTCGAACGTTTCGATGGTCCCTTCCCCGCCATCGTCTTTGGTAAGGCTCTTGGCAAAAGTGGCGACGCTGGTCTCTTCGGTGAGCGCGTACGGCGTCATTGCAAGCGCTAGAGGCAAGGAACCCGCCAACAGCAGAATTGCCGCCATGCGGGGCATGCTGGCGCGGCCACTCGTTGCTATCCATGCACGAAGCCGCAATCCGATAAAGATGAGGCAGCTCAGGATGCTGGTGTAGAGATAGGTGTCGCTCTTCGTCAGCCGGCCGACATAGAAGGTCAGGAGCAGGCATGAGAATGCAAGCCAACGAGCCCATGGATTGCGGGTGGTCGTAGCAAGATGCAAAGCCAGCGGGCCAAAAAGCGCGCAATAGAGCGCAAGTTGGTTCGGGTTCTCGGACCAGCCACGGAACCGGTCCCAGAACCAGGGATCGACGCCGGACTGGTGGATCGCACCATAAGCCAAACCAAGCTGTATCACAAAGGCCCCATTGGCAAACGCGACCACGCACCATGCGCTGCGGCGCAGATGCCGATCGGCGTCCGGCTCCGCCGCGGCCAGGCACGTAAAGCTTGCCAGCAACACATAGGCCATAACGTCATGTACCAGCCCGGTCAGATAAAGAACGGTGGTCAGGTAACCGACGATCGTGCCGATCCCCAAAGCGAGCGACAGGAGCAGCCAGAAGCTCGCCAGTTGGACAAAAGCGGGTGTGATCTGGAGACGGCCGCCGGCGAGTATTCGTCCAATCGCCAGCATGATCCAGATCGCGATGAACAATTCGCCATAGCCGAGCGGCAATCCCGGAACGCCTAGTTGCGTCGCATAGGACATAGCAACGCCCAGGGCGAGCAAGGCGTCCCGGATCATTGATGTGCCCCGCCTCGGTGATTTGCGAGGCCGCCTCCAAGCCCGACCGCAGGGAGCGGTCGCATGTGCCCCGCGCGGAGTGTGTTTTCGTAAAGGTCGCAGTACTGGTCGACCACCAGTGGCAGGGCAAACCGCCTCCGGACAAGTTCAACAGAACGGGCGCCCATCGCCTTGGCCGCCGCGCGGTCGGACAGCAAGTCTATCGTTCGCGAGGCGAGGGCTTCGGCATCATGCGGCGCAACCAGGTAGCCATTCCATCCGTCTTCGACGACGTCGCTGCAGCCTGGCATCCTTGAGGCCACGATGGGCAGTCCCGCCAGCCCCGCCTCGAGCAATACACGGGGAACCCCCTCGCGATACTGAGTGGGAAAGGCGAATACATCGGACATGCCAAGGAGATCGGCGACATCGCGTCGCGGACCCAAGGCCAGCACATGAGGTGCATGCCGATCGAGCTCCGATTTGTCGATTGCGAATGAGCCCTCGGATTCTCGTGGGCCGACGAGCACAAACCGCGCCGCGGGCCTTGCGGACAGGATGCGAGGGATCGCATTGAGAAGGGTCGCCACGCCTTTCTGGCGCGTCAAACGGCCGACGAAGATCACCACTTCGGCGGACTGAAGGCCGAGGTCCTTTCGCATCTTCGTTGCTGAGGACCCGAGATGGCGCACCGTTGCGAACGCATCGACATCGATTCCGGAACTGCGTATCAGTCGCGAAGTTCCGCGGCCGATCAGCTGAAAGCGCTCGAAGAACAGTTGGTCGTCGCGATTTTGGAATACGGTCGCTGCCGTCCAGGAAGACGCAAGCCATTGCAGTGCGCAATAGACCGGACGCAAGGCCAGGGCTCGAGGCTCCAGCGATGAGAACGTCCACCCCAGTCCGTTGATGGTACGAATGACCGGAACAGTTCCCCGTACCGAAAGGGGCGTCAACAGATTTGGCTTGGTGTCGAAGCTCTGGATGAGGTCAGGCTGAAGCTCCTGCATCAAGCGGCGCATCGTTCGGAGAGTGCGCCATTCCCCGCCTCCGCTTGCAAAGCGGTCGAAGGAGAACCTGTGATGCGAAATGTCATGCCGAAGAAACGGTACGGGAGAACCGCTCGAGACCGCCGTAACGCGAAAGCCTTTCTCTCGCAGCGCGATGAGGAAGGGAACTCTCAAGGCGTGATCCTCGCCTCCTACGCAGACCAGGTGCGGGTTCATCTGCCTCTCCCAAGCGCACATGGCCGATTGGCTCTCGATGCTGCCATGGCCCGGTTTTCATCACCTCTGAGCGCATGCCGCCCGAGTGCACGCTAGGGGGACACCAGGTGCCTGTCCTCGTCCGTTTGAATGACACAAGGGATGTTTGGAAGGGTGGCGACCAGCGAGGCGAGATTCCCTCGCGATTGCCGGAGCGTTCATGTGACTCGTGTCTTGCGGGATGAGCGCGGTGCTTGCCTGAGCCGGTACGGGTGGCTGGTCTGCGCACCTTGGTTGTCAAAGGTTTTCGAGTGTCCAATTGCGGCGGCGCGGTGCCTGAGCTCCGCGGTTCGCTGATGGCAAAAAATCTTTGACGCGTGGTTGCGCTGGGCCGTCAAGTCGGCCCTCGGCCCGCGTCGCCCGGTCTTCAGGACGGAACCGGCACGTCAGCTGTTGGTCCACTCATCCGGAACATCTGTCGGCGAGGCCCAGGGGCCTCGCCGACTTCTTAAAGCATTTCTTCGCTGGGCTGGTTCAGGTGACCAGGAAAGACGATGCGGTAATCGACAGATGCGGAGAGAGGCTCGCGAAATGGATCTGGTTTGCGCCTCCGACGCCGTCGCTGTCGAAAGAAAGAGCTCCCGTCGAACTGTTGTAGATAATGTGATCGGAACTGTCATGCGCGGTTTTGCCGGCAAAGAAAGCGTCCGACGAGAGGCCCCCCTGATCGAGACCGGCAAAGATGGAATGATCGAGGTGGATTTTGTCCTGGGCTTTGTTGAAATCAGTGATCCTGTCGACATTTCCGTCGCCAAGAGCGGTACTGAAAACGAAGACATCACTGCCGCGGCCGCCGGTCAAAGTATCGGCTCCACCGCCGCCGTCGATCTTGTTGGCGCCGGCGTTGCCTTTGACGGTCTGAGCGAACTCATTGCCCGTCAGGTCGATCGCGGCCTTGCTGGACGCCTTGCTGGTCGCGAGTTGTTCGATGTGCGAGCCAGCCGATAGGGCGAAACTCACAGAGGCGAGGACTTTATCGATGCCGCTGCCCTTCTGCTCCACCACCTTGTCGTGAGCATTGTCGACGGAGTAGGTGTCATTGCCACCATATCCGGTCATCTTGTCGGCGCCACCGCCACCATTAATCTTGTTGGCGCCGCCATTCCCATAGATAGCTTGATCGAATTCGTTGCCGGTCAAGTTGATGGACCCCCTGCCACCCGAACTGGCGGTGGAGAGCTGCTCGATATGTGAGCCCGCCGTAAGAGCGTAACTCACCGAGGCCGCGACCTTGTCGAACCCCCCGCTTGGCGCTTCCATCGCCTTGTCATGGGCATTGTTGACGAGATATTTGTCATTGCCCGTGGTCGCGTGAAAAACGTCTGCGCCGCGCGTGCCATGGAAGACATGATCGCTGTCCGACGGGGCCGGCGCGGCCGGAACTGGAGCGGCGGCATCTGTCGGAGGCGTGGCCGGAGCAGGGGCGGCGACGTCGGTTGGAGGCGGGGTCGTGGTATCGATCGGATCGGTTACTGGGGGGGCGGCAGAGCCACCGGTGCTTTGGAGGTTGTGCTGCTGGAAGAAGGCCTGCAGCGCCGGCGAATTCTCCAGAGCTGTGTCTCCGTTCTGCGAACCCCAAGCATAGGCATAATCGAAAGCAGGCGACGGAACCAGTGCTGCCCAATGATCTATCATCGTTTGCATCTGTTCCGTCGTCGGCATCTGATGCTTCCCGCCCGTGTCGGTCGTCCAGTTGCCACCGCCAAAAGTCTGGTAGACCGGAATGATCTTGTCGATCGGGATGCCGGACTTCACTGCCGCGCCCACGGCCCTGTCGATCATGTTGTAGTCGACCGTGCTCACGTCATCGCGCACCGGGTACGGGTCCAACCCGTAATAGTCGATGCCTGTATTGGCCGGATTATAGGTATTGGAAAAATCCGGATTTGTAGGAGACCCCATATTCATCATGGTGACGAAGGTCTTGGCGCCCGGAAAATGGGAATGGATCCAATCCGATTCCGCTTTCAGGTTTTCGGCAGTTGCATATGTGCCCCACCTGCCGGTGGGATCCGGCTCGTCCATCAGGAAAAATCCGAACACCTTCGGATTGTTCAGAAATGGTGTAACTTTTTCAATGAAGGAGGAGGTGACGCCGTCGTGCTCGCCGAGATAGACGAGGCCTTTCATGCCGTCCGGCAAAGCATTGACCTGCGAGAGATATTGAACATCGACAAGGTTGAACCCGGCGGTTGCGACTTCGGTGGCTGATCCACCGGACGCATAATGGAGTGTCATCCAATGATCCTTTGGTTGATTCGATTCTTGCCCCGCGTCTGCTTAGGTGATTGCTACATTAGGATGAAATCAAATACGAAACACAGGGGGATAGAATGTTTGATTGATCTAAGTTGTTGCTCAGTAGCAGGTATTTTGCTCAGCCGACCGTGGCACCTTTGAAAGTGTTTGGGAGCAAGGACATACGCCTCTTTTGCCGGCTCCGTTCTGACCAGTTCCTTTAGCGAAAATCGTCATCTTTCGGGAAGTTATCCCCAGACAGGGAGACGTCGGCGGTCGCGTTTCGCTGGTTCAGGCCAAGAATCCGCTGCATTTTCCTCAAAGTCGACGTATGTAAGCAGAGCGTAATAAGGGGGGGCGACGGATAGCGGCTGCTATGCGCACTAAGAAAGGTTTGAGCCATTACAACTTACGGAAGTAACGGCGCGGCAGTGTCGCGCGAACGACCGCTGGTCATGAAAACATCGGGGGCCGGATCTCCCGAGCTACGTTCCGCCATTCTCGCCTGCATGCCTGGGCTGCTTGGCGTGGCGCTGTTCTCGGCAGTGATAAACATTCTCGCTCTGACCGGTTCGGTCTATATGTTGCAGATCTACGATCGCGTTCTGCCGTCGCAGAGCGTTCCCACCCTGGTGGGGTTCACGATCGGAATGCTGGGTCTGTATGCGGTCTATGGGCTTCTGGATTTCGTGCGGCTTCGCGTGTTGGTCCGCATCGGCAGCCGTCTCTATAGGAATTTGCAGCAAAAGGTGTTCTCCATCTCCCTGTCCCTGCCGCTCAAGGCAGGGCGTGATGCGGACCGTCTGCAGCCTTTGCACGATCTCGACCGACTGCGCGGCTTTCTTTCCGGAACGGGACCGACGGTTATCTTCGACGCCCCGTGGATCCCCTTTTATCTGCTGATCATTTATTTGCTCCATCCTTCGCTCGGCCTGCTGGCGACGGTCGGTGCGATCGCCGTGGTCCTCCTGACAGCGATTGCGGAAGTGTTTAGCCGAGGCCCCGCCGCGCGTGCCTCGGAGGAGCTGCTGTCGCAGCGGGCGCTTGCCGATTCCGGCCGCCGCAACGCCGAAGTCGTTCACGCAATGGGGCTTTCTGGTCGACTGGCTCGACGCTGGAGCGACGTCAGCAGAACCTATCTCGCCCAGCAGGAACGTCTCTCGGACGTCGTTGGTGGCGCCAGTTCGCTGTCGAAGGCCCTGCGGATGGCGTTGCAGTCCTGTGTTCTCGGTCTCGGCGCTTACCTGGTGATCGGCGGCGAGGCTTCACCTGGGGTGATCATCGCATCTTCCATTTTGCTTGGCCGCGCCTTGGCCCCGGTCGATGCTGCGATCGCAAACTGGAGAGGCTTTCTGTCGGCCCGGCGCAGCTATTCCGAGCTGGCAGCGGTCATGGCGGCATTCGGCCGCCAGGACGAGCCAATGGAGTTGCCTCGGCCGCAGGCGCGGTTTGCGGTCGAGCAATTGACCATTGCGCCGCCCGGCTTGCCAAAGCCAACCGTGGTCAATGTGAGCTTCCATCTGTCGAGAGGCGCTGGGATGGCCGTAATCGGCCCAAGCGGTTCCGGCAAGACAACTTTGGTGCGTTCGTTGGTCGGGGTGTGGAAGCCGCTCCATGGCTCGGTGAGATTGGACGGCGCCTCTCTCGATCAATGGAACTCGGAACAGCTCGGCGCCCATATCGGCTACATGCCGCAGGATGTGGAGTTGTTTGACGGCACGGTAGCGGACAACATTTCGAGGTTCCGAGGCAAGACGGATCCAAAAGGCGTCCTTGCGGCGGCAAGAGCAGCCGGCGTCGAGAAAATGATAATGCAACTCCCCCAGGGATTTCAGACCCGCATCGGCGAGGGCGGAGCGGCCCTGTCGGCAGGGCAGAGGCAACTCGTGGGTCTCGCCCGAGCACTTTATGGCGAGCCGTTTCTTGTCGTGCTCGACGAGCCGAACTCGAACCTCGACGTGGACGGGGACACTGCCCTGGCCGGCGCCATACGGGCAGTGCGTCAGCGCGGAGGCATCGTCATTGTCGTTGCGCATCGTCCTTCGGCACTCGCCAACATCGATCAGGTACTGGTTATGTCGAATGGAACGGTTCATGCCTTTGGCTCGCGCGAGCAGGTCTTGGCGAACGTGCTCCGACCTTCACCGCCTGTTTCACCTCGGCCATCTTCTTTGGCGCCGATACCGGGGGTTGCCGGGCATGCATGAGGCTCTGCTCGAAACATTCGTCACCTTCTCGTCGTATGCTCGGACCCTTCGTGGCAGCAAACCGCCTGCCGTGAGCGCGCCAGATCTGTCGGACGGTATACGGGCCAACCTGATATTCGGCTTGGCGATTACCGGTCTGCTGGTTCTTGGCGGCGGTCTATGGCTGGGATTGACCAAGATCGCCGGCGCTGTGGTTGCACCAGCCACCGTGGTGGTGGAAACCAACGTCAAGAAGGTCCAGCATCAAACCGGAGGCACAGTGGGCGGGATCTTCGCGCAGGACGGAGATCATGTGCGAGCCGGCGACGTGCTGGTCAGGCTGGATGACACGCTGACTCGCGCGAACCTGCAAATCATCAGCGAGGATCTCGATCGCGCGACCGTCCGCCTCGCCCGGTTGGAGGCCGAGCGCACGGGCCTGGCGGAAATGCAACTGCCGGTCGACCTGAAGGCGCGAATGAACCAACCGGAGCTGGCTGCGCTCGTCAATGGCGAGCGCGCCCTCTTTGAAACGCGCGCTTCGGCTTTGGCTGGACAGAAGGCACAGTTGAGAAGCCAATCCCAGCAACTTGAACGTCAGATCGACGGCCTTAAGGCGCAACAGAGCGCGGTGGATGAATCGGTTGCTCTGCTGAACAAGGATTTCGCGGACGTTGATTCCCTCTACGCCAAAAAACTCGTCTCCAAGGAGAGGCTAAGCAACATCAAGCTGGATGCCACCCGGGCCAGGGGAGAATCGGGGCGCCTCGCTGCAGCAGTAGCTGAAGCGCAGGCGCGCATCAGCGAAACGGGGTTGCAGATGCTGCAACTGGATGACCAAAGGCGCACTGACGTGACGACCGAACTCCGCGAGACGGAAGCCAAGCAGACCGAACTCAACGAACGGAGGATTGTGGCCCAGGATGAATTGACCAAGACAACGATCCGCGCGCCGCAGTCCGGAACGATACAGGAATCGGCTGTCCATACCGTCGGCGGCGTTATCGCGCCTGGCGAGATGCTCATGACCATTGTACCTGATGCCGATGATCTTGTGGTGGACGCGCTGATCCCGCCGTCGCGGGTCGACGACGTCCGCCCGGGGCAGCCGGTATCGATCCGTTTTCCGGCGTTCGACGTGGGAACCACTCCGGTCTGCCAAGGGTCAGTGAAACACATCTCGGCAGATCTGATTAAAGATCCGCAACGTCAGCTTTCCTATTTCTCGGCGCGTATCAAGGTTGAAAGCAAATCGAACTGCCTGACGGAAGCGAAGGTGCTGAGGCCAGGCATGCCCGCCGAGGTTCATATCCGCACCGATGAACGCAATGTCTGGTCTTATCTGTTGAAACCCTTTGTGGATCAGATGTCCAAGGCGTTTACGCAGTGATGGCGAGGTGGAGGAGGGTGAGCCAATAGGATATCGGGATTTCTGGCGGCCCGACGGCTTTTGGGGGCGGGCGGCCGTCGAGCCTAACCGGCGACGCGGGGATGAAGCGCCTCCGGCTGGAGGAAACATGCGCGTTATGTGACGCCACCGCATCATTCGAATAGCGAGGCTGGATTACCGCCCCCAGACGACGGCATTCTCGTGCCGTTTGATGATGTGCTTCAGATTCTCGAAGGCGGTCGTGACGTGGCCGGCGAAGCGCTCTGCCGCGGGCGAGCGTGGCCCGCTGACCCGGCGCAGGATTCCAAGCGAGCGGCTGGGCTGCGGAATTTCATAGGGTAGCACCGTCACCCGGTTTTCCTTGCGCTGCGCGAAGACCACGGAGAACGGCAGCACCGCCAGCGCATCGGTTTCGGCAAGGAAGTTGATCACGCTCATCAGCGAGCCTCCCGAATAGCGGACGTTGAGGTCCGACATGCCGATGCTCATCAGGATCATCTGCAGGTCCGACATCAGCGGAGAACCGGGTAGCGGGGCAACCCAGGGAAAGCTGGTCAGGTCATGCGCCCTGAGGCGGCGATTTCGCAGCAGGGGATGGTCGGGCCGGCAAGCCACGACGTTGCGTCCGGGCAGGATTTCCGTGAATTCGAAGCCGGGTCCCAGGTCGAGCACGCCGATCGGCACGATCCCGAGATCGATCTGGTTGCTCTCCAGCGCCGCGACCATCTCGGGCAGGTTCATGTAGCTTTGCTGGACGGTGACCTCGGGCTCGAGCTTCTGGAATTCTCCGATCATCCGGCTGATCATCGCATCCATGAAGAAAGGCACACCGCCGACACGGACGACGCCCTTGGTGCCTTTCATGAAGCCCTGCACCGCATCCGACGCCTTGCGCGACGCGGTGATGATCGTGCGGCCCTGCGCCGCCAGCTGGAAGCCGAGCGGTGTCGCCTGCAGCGGCCGGCGGCCCTTGAGGAAAAGCGGCTCGCCCACCCGTGCCTCCAGCATGGCCAGCGATCGGCTGACTGCCGGCTGGGTCAGGCCCAGCATAGCGGCTCCTTCCGACACGCCGCCTGCATCCAGCACCGCGGCGAGCTGCATGAGGTGGCGCTCGTTCAGCTTCATAGCAAAACGCTATACAAGGGACGCCACATCTCATCAAGCATCGCGTCAGGCCGTGCTATCCCGCTTGGCAAGGGGAAGGGAGGCCCCGGCGGGATGCACGGCCAGCACGACCCGAAGCGAGATGAATTCCCCAAGGCGATCTCGACACAGGCCGAGGAATTCTCACGGCGCCTGACGGCAATGGGCCAGTCCCGCCTGGCGGCGGCGGCACAGGCAGCCGTCGACGGTTTGCACGCGCTGATCGTCGAGTTGCGGCCCTCCGGCGAGGAATTCCGGCAGGCGATCGATTTTCTGACCGAGGTTGGCCACTACGCCGATGCGCGGCGCCAGGAATGGGTGCTGTTCGCCGATGTCCTGGGCGTGTCTTCGCTGATCGAGGATCAGAACAGCCCGCGCCCTGTTGGGGCGACCCCAAACACCCTGGCCGGCCCCTTCTACCGGGCCGACGTGCCGGAGATGCCGCTCGGCGCGAACATTTCGCGCGATCACAAGGGTGAGCCGCTGGAAGTTGCCGGCCGGATCGTCGCGCTCGACGGCGCGGGGATCGGCGATTCGATGGTCGAGATCTGGCAGGCCAATGCCGAGGGTCTCTACGAGAACCAGGAACCTGATAGGCAGCCTGAATTCAATCTGCGCGGACGCTTCCGTACCGATCCGCAGGGGCGGTTCCGCTTCACGACGGTGAAGCCGAAGGGCTACACGCTGCCGTCGGACGGCCCAGTCGGCCAATTGATGTCGGCACTTGGCCTTGGCCTCGAGCGGCCGGCCCACATCCATTTTCGCGTCTCGGCGGAGGGCTTCGAAACGCTGACGACCCACATCTTCGACCGGTCGGACCCCGCGATCGGCCGGGATGCCATCTTCGGGGTCAAACCCGAACTCATGGCCGAGTTCCGCGCGCTGCCGCCCAACGGAGGAAAACGGAAGCACGCGCTCGACCTCAACCTCGTGCTCTGCCCGCAGCGGCGGGGCGAAACCGAAACCTCTGGGAGGAGATGACCGATGGCACGTGTCAGCGGCTACCACCATTTGACGCTCTCGACGGACAGCGCTCAGGAAGATTTTGATTTCTATACCAAGGCACTGGGCCTGCATTCGGTCAAGCGCACCGTCTTGTTCGATGGCGTCATCCCGGTCTATCACCTCTATTACGGCTCGCCCAACGGCGATGCCTCGACGATCATCACCACCTTCCCGTTCCGCAAGCCAGGCGTCTATGGCCGACGCGGATCCAACCAGTCGCGTACCATCATGCAGTCGATCCCCAAGGGGGCCGCGGATTTCTGGGTCGACCGGTTGAATGCGCGTGGCATCGAGGCCATCAAGATCACCCGTTTTGGCGCCGACCGTGCGGCTTTCGCACATCCCTGCGGTATCCCGCATGAGCTGGTGGAAAGCGACAGGGATCCACGCGCGCCCATCGCCAACGAAACGCAGGGCATCGGCAAGGCCCACGGCATCAAGGGAATCTACGGCGCCGTGGTGGCGGTGATGGACCGCACCGCCATGGACGACTTCCTGACCATCGCATTGCCGATGGAGAAAGAGGCCGACGACCACGAAGGGCTGGTGTTCCGCGTGCCCGACGCGGCCGGCGTCGCTCAGCGCGTGGAGGTCATTGTCGACCGCGACAGCCCGCAGGGCACCTGGACGCTGGCGGGCGGCACGATCCACCACCTCGCCCTCAACACCGGCGACGAAGAGAACCAGTTGAAACTGCGCGCCCATATAGAGGGCCTCGGCTTCACCGATATCTCGGAGCAGAAGGACCGCAACTACTTCAAGTCCTGCTATGTCCGCTCCCCCGGAGGCGCGCTGTTCGAAATTGCCTGGACCACGCCCGAAGGCTGGGCCAAGGACGAGCCCCCGGGCCAGATAGGCAAGACGCTGGTCTTCCCGCCATGGTTCAAGGACCGCGAGAGTGAATTGCAGGCCGGCCTGGAAGAGGCGGATTTCGCGTGAGTTCAGGCAGCGGTCCGCTCCGGCTTGGGCCAAGAGGTCCGGAGGCGAAGGCGATTTGCGTCTTCGTCCACGGCCGCGGCCAATCGCCCGAAGAGATGCAGTCGCATGTGCTGTCGCGGCTTTCCGCGACTGCCGTGGCCTTCATCCTGCCGCGTGCACCGCACGGCATCTGGTGGGAGGCGCGTGCCGTCGATCCGTTGACGCCGGTCGCCCGCGCGCAGCTTTCGGATGCGCTCGACCACCTTGCGGCCGCAATGGTCGCGGCGCGGGCCGAACTGCCCGGACTGCCGCTTCTTCTCGCGGGCTTCTCGCAAGGGGCGTGTCTCTCGATCGAGTATCTCTGCGCGGGGCTGCCGCCGCCGGACGCTTTGGCGGCCTTCACGGGCTGCCGTGTCGGCGTTCCGGCGGACGAAAGATCCGAGGCGGCGCCGGCCGGAATGCCGATCTATCTTTCCGGTGGCGATGCTGATCCCTGGATTCCGGTCTCGGCGTTTGCCGATGCCGCGCAATCGCTGGGCCGGTTTGGCGCGAGCCTGCGGGCCGATCTGTTCCCGGGCCGCGGCCATGAGGTCTCGGACGCCGAGATCGCCATGCTGGGCACGATCCTCGACGACCTCGCGGCCGGGCGTGGCCCGCGCATGGAGGCGGCGCGATGATGGACAGCTTCACCTTTCCTGGCCTGACGACACGGGTGGTCTTCGGTGCCGGCAGCATGGCTCGCGTCGAGGAGGAAGTCCGGCGGCTCGGCCATGACAAGGTGATGGTGCTGTCGACATCGCATCAGAAGGGCGATGCGGAGAGACTGGCCGCAAGCCTTGGTGGCCTCGCGGCCGGGATCTTTGTCGGCGCGGTCATGCATACCCCTGTCGAGGTCACGGAAAAGGCCGTCGATGCCTTCCGCAGCAGCGGCGCTTCGGCGGTCGTCAGCCTTGGCGGCGGCTCGACCACCGGGCTCGGCAAGGCCATTGCCGTGCGCACCGGCGCCGACCAGGTGGTCATTCCCACCACCTATGCCGGCTCGGAAATGACTGACATCCTCGGCGAGACGGCGGCCGGTGAGAAGACCACCCGCCGCTCGCCGGACATCCGCCCGGAGACGGTAATCTACGACGTTGATCTGACATTGAGCCTGCCGGTAGGTCTCACCGTGACCTCGGCGATGAACGCGATCGCTCATGCGATGGAGGCCTTCTATGCCCCCGATCGCAATCCGGTGATCGTGCTGATGTGCAGGGATGCCATGATTGCCTTCAAGGACGGCATTCCAAGGCTGATCGGCGACCCGCAGGATCGCGCGGCGCGGACGCAGGCGCTCTATGCGGCGTGGTGCTGCTCGACCGCACTCGGCTATGTCTCGATGGCGCTGCATCACAAGCTGGCGCATGTCTTCGGCGGCTCGTTCGATACGCCGCATGCCGAAACCCACGCCATCCTGCTGCCCTACACGACCGCCTTCAACGAAGCGGCAGTGCCCGATCTGCTGCGCCCCATCGCCGAGGCATTCGGCGGCGGCTCGGCGGGCGGCGGGCTCTGGGATTTCGCACAGTCGGTCGGCTCTCCGCTGAGCTTGAAGGCGATCGGCATCGAGGAGACCGATCTCGACCGCGCGGCGGCGATCGCGGTCAAGAATGCCTATGCCAATCCGAGGCCAATCGATCTGGGATCGATAAGGGAACTCCTTCAGGTGGCGTGGGAGGGACGCCGTCCGGGGGCTTGAGAATAAAACAAGAGGGAGGAACTACAGTGATCACAAGACGCAGCCTACTGAAAGCCTCGGCGGCGACAGGCCTGGCGCTGGCCGGTTCGCGCCTGGCGACGCCGGCCATCGCGCAAGGCGCCAAGATCCGCCTGGGCTATGTTTCGCCGCAGACCGGGCCGCTTGCCGGCTTCGCGGAGAGCGATGCCTACAACATCAAGGCCTTCCTCGCTTCCGAGGCGGGCAAGAACTTCGAGGTCATCGTCAAGGACAGCCAGTCGAATCCCAATCGCGCGGCCGAGGTGGCGAAGAGCTTGATCGTCGATGACGAGATCAACCTGATGCTCGTCGGCTCGACACCCGAGAACACCAACCCTGTGGCCACCACCTGCGAGGCGGAGGGCGTGCCGGTCATCTCGACGATGGCGCCGTGGCAGCCCTGGTTTATCGGCCAGCAGGGCAATCCGGCCGATCCGGCCTCGTGGAAGCCTTTCAACTTCGCCTATCATTATTTCTGGGGTCTCGAAGACATCATCGCCGTCTACACCGGCATGTGGAAACAGCTTTCCACCAACGGCAAGGTGGGCGGGCTGTTCCCCAACGATGCCGACGGCAATGCCTGGGGCGACCCGAAGAATGGGTTGAAGCCCGGCCTCGACGCCGCCGGCTTCAGCCTTGCCGATCCTGGCCGCTACCAGAACCTTTCGGACGATTTCACCGCGCAGGTCAACGCCTTCAAAGCCGCCAATGCCGAGATCGTCACCGGTGTGGTCATTCCGCCCGACTTCACCACCTTCTGGAACCAGGCCCGCCAGCAGGGCTTCAACCCCAAGGCGGTGACGGTCGCCAAGGCGATCCTTTTCCCGCAATCGGTCGAGACGCTCGGCGATGCCGGCCACAACCTCTCGTCCGAGGTCTGGTGGTCGGCCTCGCATCCGTTCAAATCGTCGCTGACGGGCGAGAGTTCGGCCGAACTCGCTGCGGATTTCACCGCCAAGACCGGCCGTCCCTGGACCCAGCCGATCGGTTTTGTCCATTCGCTGTTCGAGGTGGCGGCCAATGTCATGGGCCGCGTGTCGGATCCAACCAATGCCGAGGCGATCGCGGCGGCGATAGCGGCCACCGACATGACGACGGTGGTGGGCAAGGTGGCCTGGAGCGGCGCGGGATTGCCACCTTTCGCCGCGAAGAACGTCTGCAAGACGCCGCTCGTCGGCGGGCAGTGGCGGAAGAAGGCCGGTGGCGGCTTCGATCTGGTGATCGTCGAAAACGCCGGCGCCTCCGAGATACCCACCGCCGGCAAGATGGAAGCCCTGGCCTGACGCTGCCGAGGGCGGCTGATACCGCCGCCCTCGTTCGGCGCGACCCAAGGATGACAGTGATGATACTCAGGCTGGAAAACGTTTCGAAGTCCTTTGGCGCCCTGAAGGTTGCGGATTCCGTGACCGTCAGCGTGCCGCGCGGCGAAGCGCTGGGCATTATCGGCCCGAACGGCGCGGGAAAATCGACGCTCTTCAACCTGATCACCGGAAACTTGTTTGCAAATGAGGGGCGCATCGAATTGCTCGGCCGCGACGTGACCCGTGCTCCGGCCATGGAGCGGGTGCACATGGGCGTCGGCCGCAGCTTCCAGATTCCGCAGCCTTTCGAGGGGCTGACCGTGTTCGAAAATCTCTTGACCGCTGCCGCCTTCGGCCGGGGCGGACGCGAAGCCGAAATGGTCGACGATTGCGCTGGTATCCTCGAGGAGACGGAGCTTCTCAGGAAGGCCAATTTCGTGGCCGGCTCGCTGAGCCTTCTCGACCGCAAGCGCCTCGAACTCGCCCGCGCCGTGGCGACAGGCCCTGAGCTTCTGCTTCTGGACGAGATCGCCGGCGGTCTGACGGAGGGCGAATGCAAGGCCCTGGTCGCGACGATCAAGGCGATCCACGCCAGGGGCACGACAATCATCTGGATCGAGCATGTGCTGCACGCCCTGAATTCGGTGGTAGAGCGGCTTCTCGTGCTGGATTTCGGGCGTGTGATCGGGATCGGTGCGCCTGATGAGATCATGGCCTCGAAGGCGGTTCGCGAAATCTATCTGGGGCTCGAGGTCTGATGCTGGAAACGCGTGGCCTCACCGCGAATTACGGCCAGTTCCGGGCGCTGTTCGGTGTGGATATCAGCGTGGCCGCGGGCGAATGCGTGGCGATCATCGGCGCCAATGGCGCCGGGAAATCCACGCTGATGCGCTCGATCACGGGCGTGATCGGCAACGAGCCCGGCATGGTGCTGCACAGGGGCGAGCCGATCGGCGCGCTGTCTTCGGCCCAGATCATGAAACGCGGCATCGCCATGGTGCCGGAGGGGCGCCGACTGTTCCCTTCGCTCACCGTCGAGGAAAACCTGCTGGTCGGCGGGCAGGCGCGCAAGGTGCCGGGGCCGTGGAACCTCGACGCCGTCTATGACCTTTTTCCGATCCTGCGCGAGCGGCGCAAGAGCCCCGGCACAGCGCTCTCGGGCGGCCAGCAGCAGATAGTGGCGATCGGCCGGGCGCTGATGTCGAACCCCGAATTGCTGCTCTGCGACGAGATCAGCCTCGGCCTCGCGCCCGTCGTCATCCGCGACATCTACGCAGCCCTTCCCAGGATCCGCGAAGGCGGCGCCGCGATCGTGCTGGTGGAGCAGGATATCGGCAAGGCGCTGGCGGTCGCCGACCGTGTCTACTGCATGATGGAGGGCCGCGTCACGCTGGCCGCCAGGGCGGCCGAGGTCAAGCGCGAAGACATCCATTCTGCCTATTTCGGAGTGGCGGCATGATCCGGAAACCGAGGCTCCGTCATCTGCTCGCGCAGCGCTCTTGTGGCCTGATCGAGGTGGCGCGGCGATGATCTGGCTGGACACCCTCGTGCAGGGGATTCTGCTGGGCGGGCTCTATGCCCTGTTTGCAGCGGGATTGAGCCTCGTCTTCGGCATCATGCGGCTGGTGAATCTCGCCCATGGCGACCTCATCATTCTTGCCGCCTATCTGGTTTTGATGGGCGTCACGCTGCTCGGCCTGTCGCCCTGGATCGCTGCCCTGGTCGCCATGCCGGCGATGTTCGCGCTCGGCTGGCTGCTGCAGACCGTCGTGCTGAACCGCGTGCTGGGCAAGGACATCCTGCCGCCGCTTTTGGTCACCTTCGGCCTGTCGGTCGCCCTGCAGAACGGCCTGCTCGAGGCCTTCTCCGCCGACAGCCGCCGCATTCCGGTGGGCGTGTTGGAAGGGGCATCGCTCGATCTCGGGCTGGTCACGGTGGGGATCATGCCGCTGATGACCTTTGCCTCGGCGATCGTGATGATCATTGCCCTGAACGGGCTCTTTTACCACACCGCGCTCGGCCGTGCCTTCCGCGCCACCTCGGACGACGCCGTGACGGCGGGGCTGATGGGGATAGAGCCGAAGCGGATTTTCGCGATCGCCACCGGGATCGCCATGGTCGTGGTGACGCTGGCGGCCCTCTATCTCGGCATGCGGGCAAACTTCGATCCTTCGATCGGGCCGGCGCGGCTGATCTATGCCTTCGAGGCGGTGATCATCGGCGGCCTCGGCAGCCTATGGGGAACGCTCGCGGGCGGGATCATCATCGGCGTGGCGCAGACGTTTGGTGCCGCGCTCAATCCGGAATGGCAGATCCTGGCCGGCCACATCGCCTTCCTGGCCGTGATGCTGCTCAAACCGCGCGGGCTTTTTCCGCGCGCAGTGGATTGAGGGGCGGCATGTATCGACTGACAACCCGCACCCGCGCCGGAACCGTAACCGCGATCACGGTGCCGATCGTCATCGTCGCCGCGCTCGCGCTGCCTGCCGTGGCCTCGCGGGGCGTCATACAGGATCTGTTCTTCATCCTCACCATGCTGACGCTGGCGCAGATATGGAACCTTCTGGCGGGCTATGGCGGCCTGGTCTCGGTGGGTCAGCAGGCCTTCGTCGGCATCGGCGCCTACGCGATGTTCGCCGGCGTGATCCTGCTTGGCTGGAATCCGGTCCTGGCGATCCCACTGGGGGGGCTTGCGGCGCTGGTGCTGGCGGTTCCGACGGCCTTCTTCGCATTCCGTTTGCAGGGCGCCTATTTCGCCATCGGCACCTGGGTGATCGCTGAAGTGACGCGCCTGCTGGTCGCGCAGTGGAAGGCGCTCGGCGGCGGCACCGGCACTTCGCTGCCGCGCGAGGCGACGAGCAGCATCCTGGGCACCGATGCGATCAGGGCGCTGTTCGGCGTCCGCGAGGCCGCGGCACGCGACGTCCTGGCCTACTGGCTGGCTTTGGCGTTGGTCGTAGCTGTGACCGGCGGCATCTATTGGCTGCTGCGCAATCGCCTCGGGCTGGCGCTGGCGGCGGTGCGCGACAATGTCGACGCGGCGCAATCGGTCGGCGTCGATACCGGCCGGCTCAGATGGGCGGTCTTTCTGATCGCCGCGGCCGCCACCGGGCTGACCGGCGCGCTGATCTTTCTGCAGACGGCCCGCATCTCGCCGGGAGCGGCCTTTGCCGTCACCGACTGGACCGCCAACGTCATCTTCATAGTCGTCATCGGCGGCATCGGCACCATCGAGGGGCCGATCCTCGGTGTGCTGGTCTTCTTTGCGCTGCGCTCGGCGCTGGCCGACTACGGCAGCTGGTACTTGATGACGCTCGGCCTCATCGCCGTCGTCGTAATGCTTTTTGCACCAAAGGGGCTGTGGGGCCTGATCGCGTCCCGCAAGGGCCTGCACCTGTTTCCGGTTCGCCGCAGGCTGACCGGTCCGAAGATCGAGGGAGGAATTTGATGGCGGATATCGAAACCGACGTGCTGATCGTCGGCACTGGCCCGGCCGGCTCGGCCACCGCCGCGCTGCTGTCCAGCTACGGCGTCGCCAACATGATCGTCAATCGCTATCGCTGGTTGTCGAACACGCCGCGTGCCCACATCACCAACCAGCGCACGATGGAAGTGCTGCGAGACCTTGGGCCGGAGGTAGAGGCCGAGGCCATGATGCACGCCTCCCCGCAGGAGCTGATGGGCGAGAACGTGTTCTGCGAAAGCCTGGCCGGCGAGGAGATCGGCCGCATGAAGAGCTGGGGCGTCCATCCGCTCTCCAAGGCCGAACATCTCCTGTCGTCTCCCTGCTTCATGAACGATCTGCCGCAGACCTTCATGGAGCCGATCCTGTTCAAGTCGGCCTGCGCCCGCGGCACGCAGGCCCGCATGAGCACGGAATATGTCAGCCATGTCCAGGATGCGGACGGCGTGACGACGACCTGCCACGATCGACTGTCGGGCAAGGATTTCACCGTGCGGTCGAAGTTCCTCGTCGGCGCCGACGGCGGCAACTCGCTGGTGGCCGAGCATCTGGGCCTGCCGCTCGAGGGCAAGATGGGCGTCGGCGGCTCGATGAACATCCTGTTCAGGGCCGATCTTTCGAAATATGTCGCCCACCGGCCGAGCGTCCTCTACTGGGTCATGCAGCCCGGCGCCGACGTCGGCGGCATCGGCATGGGTCTCGTGCGCATGGTGCGGCCGTGGGACGAATGGCTGATCGTCTGGGGTTACGACATCAACCAGCCGCCGCCTGAAGTGACGCCGGAACTGGCCACCAGCGTCGCGCGTCAACTGGTCGGAGATCCCGCGCTCGAGATCGAGCTCCTGGGCGCCAACACCTGGACCGTGAACAACTGCTTCGCCACGCACATGCAGAAGGGGCGGGTGTTCATCATGGGCGATGCCGCGCACCGGCATCCGCCCTCGAACGGGCTCGGCTCGAACACATCGATCCAGGACGGGTTCAACCTCGCCTGGAAGCTTGCCAAGGTCGTCAAGGGGCAGGCGGGGGTCGGGCTTCTGGACAGCTTCTCGGCCGAGCGCGCACCGATCGCGCGCCAGATCGTGACACGGGCGAACCAGTCCATCGCCGAATTCGGACCGATCTTCGAGGCGCTCGGCATGGACGGCGGCGTGGATCACGACAAGATCCACAGGAACATGGAGGCTCGCGCCGATGCGACGCCCGTCGCCGAAGCGCAGCGCGAGGCGCTCCGCAAGGCCATCGCCTTCAAGAAGTACGAGTTCGACGCCCATGGCGTCGAGATGAACCAGCGCTATGCCTCCGGCGCGGTGGTGACCGACGGCCAGGGCGAGCCGCCTTTCGAGAAGGATCGCGAGCTGCATTATGCGCCGACAACGTGGCCCGGTGCGCGCTTGCCGCATGTCTGGGTCTTCGAGCGCTCCGGCAGGAAAGTCTCGACGCTCGATCTTTGCGGGCATGGCGAGTTCACGCTGTTGACCGGCATTGGCGGCGAGGCGTGGGTCGCAGCGGCGGAGACGGTGGGCGCGGAGCTCGGTCTGCCGATCCGCAGCCATGTGATCGGCCCGCGCCGCGCGATCGAGGATCATACCGGCGACTGGGCCGGCGCACGGGAGATCCGCGACACCGGCTGCCTGATCGTTCGTCCCGACCATCATGTCTCCTGGCGTTCCGAAACGCTGGCGGCCGATCCGGCGGCCGAACTGCGCCGGGTCTTGAAATCCGTTCTGGCGCGCTGAGGAGGATCGCATGATCGACGAACACGAATCCGGCTATTTCACCGAAGCGAACTCGGCCGAGGTCGTGGTGGCGCGCAACAGGAACGCCAAGGACGAGCGGCTCAAAGAGGTGATGGAGGTCATCACCCGCAAGCTGCACGAGGCGGTGAAGGAGATCGAGCCGACACAGGAGGAATGGTTCGGCGCGATCATGTTCCTGACGCAGACAGGCCAGATCTGCAACGAGTGGCGGCAGGAATACATCCTGCTGTCGGATGTTCTCGGTGTCTCGATGCTGGTCGATGCGATCAACAACCGCAAGCCGTCGGGCGCCTCGGAATCGACGGTGCTGGGACCCTTCCACGTCGCCGACGCCCCCGAACTGCCGATGGGCTCCAACATCTGCCTCGACCAGAAGGGCGAGCCCATGTTCGTGCATGGCCGCATCCTCGATACCGAGGGCAACCCGATCGCAGGCGCCAAGATCGACGTCTGGCAGGCCAATGACGAGGGCTTCTACGACGTGCAGCAGAAGGGCATCCAACCCGACTTCAACTTGCGCGGCGTCTTTCGCACCGGCATGGACGGGCGCTACTGGTTTCGCGGAGTGAAGCCCAAATACTACCCGATCCCGGATGATGGCCCGGTCGGCAAGCTGCTGGGCGCCCTGGGGCGTCACCCCAATCGTCCGGCGCATCTCCACTACATCGTCGAGGCCGCGGGCTTCGAAGCGCTGACCACGCACATCTTCGACCCGGACGACCCGTACATCGATTCAGATGCCGTCTTCGGCGTGAAGAAGAGCCTGCTCGCCGAATTCCGCAAGGTCGAAGACGCCGAAGCTGCCGCCAGGGTCGAGGTTGCGGCCCCGTTCTACGACGTGGAGTTCGATTTCGTGCTGTCGCACAAGGGAGGAAACTGATGGCCGCACTTGAAAAGATGTTCGATGTCAAAGGCAAGTCGGTGATCGTCACCGGGGGCGCCAGCGGCATCGGGCAGGCCTATGCCGAGATCATGGCCGAGCACGGGGCGAAGGTCTGTATCTTCGACCTGAACCCTGCCGGGCTTGACACGACCGTGGCCGCGATCAGGGCGGTGGGTGGCGATGTCTGGGGCCAGGTTGTCGATGTCGGCGACCGCGCGGCCATGGCCGCAGCCTTCGACAAGGTCGCCGGGGAGGCGGGCTCGATCGATATCGTGTTCGCCAATGCCGGGATCGATGCCGGGCCGGGCTTCAACACCCCGACGGGCGAAAGGAACCCCGACGGCGCCATCGAGAACCTGCCCGACGAGCACTGGGACAAGGTGATCGAGATAAACCTGACCTCGGTCTACACCACGATCAAGCATGCCGTGCGGCACATGAAGCCGAATGGCGGCGGCCAGATCATCGTCACGTCGTCCATCGCCTCTCTGATCAACGAGAGCATCGTGGGTACACCCTACATGCCCGCCAAGGCCGCGGTGAACCATCTCGTTCGCCACATGGCGATGGAGCTTGGCGCCTACAACATCCGCATCAATGCCATCCTGCCCGGACCGTTCATCACCAACATCGCCGGCGGCCGGCTGCGCAATCCGGCGGACCGCAAGGCCTTCGAGGCCCAGTCGCTGCTCGGTCGGATCGGCGACCCGGAAGAGATCAAGGGCCTGGCGCTTTATCTGGCGTCGCCGGCCGCGTCCTACGTCACGGGCTCGCTGATCGTCATTGATGGCGGCTCACTGCTGAGGATGACCTGAAGCCGCTTTGAACTGAGACCGGTCCCGTGGGCCGGAGAAACTTAACCCAGGGAGGAACCGACGATGAGCTACTACAACAGACTGGTGAAATCGGGCTTGCGGCCCAGCCGCCGAAGCGTCCTGAAGGGGATTGGAGCCGGCCTTGCCGCCAGCACGCTGGGCATGCCGGCCTATGTGCGCGCCGCGACGGCGGGAAAGATCAAGCTCGGCTATCTCAGCCCGACGACCGGACCGCTCGCCCTGTTTGGTGAAACGGATGGCTACACCTTGCAGAAGATCCGCGCCCTGCTCGGCGGCCAGCTGCAATGCGCCGACGGCAATACTTACGAAATCGAGATTCTTGACCGCGACAGCCAGTCCAATCCGAACAAGGCATCGGAAATCGCCGGCAATCTGATCCTGAACGACGAGGTGCATCTGCTCGTGCCGGCCTCGACCACCGACACGATCCTGCCCGCGGCCGAGCAGGCCGAGCTTTATGAAACGCCCTGCATTTCCTCGGGCGCTCCCTGGCAAGCGGTGATCATGCCGCGCGGCGGCGGCAAGCAGACCTTCGACTGGACCTATCATTTCTTCTGGGGCCTCGACGAGGCGTTGAACACCTTCGTCGGGCTCTGGAACCATCTGGAGACCAACAAGAAGGTCGGGATGCTGTTCCCCCAGAACATCGACGGCGAGACCTGGGGCAACGACGAATATGGCTTGCCAGCGCCGACCCGCAATGCCGGCTACGAGGTCGTGGTGCCCGGCTATTTCCAGCCCCGCACCAATGATTTTTCCGCACAGATAGCCGAGTTCAAGAAGCAGGGCTGCGAGATCATCGGCGGGATTACCTATCCCGACGATCTGAAGACCTTCGTCACCCAGTGCAACCAGCAGGGCTTCAAGCCGAAGGCGGTCACGGTGGCGGCGGCGCTCTTGTTCCCGGGTGGCGTCGAGGCCATGGGTCCTCTAGGCAACGGCATGTCCTCGGAGGTCTGGTGGACCCCGGCCTTCCCGTTCAAGTCGTCGCTGACCGGCCAGGTCAGCAGCGACATCGCCAGCGAATGGGAAGCCGATACGAAGCGCCAGTGGACGCAGCCGCTGGGCTATTCGCATGCCTTGCTCGAGGTCGCCCTCGACATACTGAAGCGCTCTTCCAATCCGCTCGACCGTGCGGCCAATCGTGACGCTCTGGTCGCTACCGATCTGCAGACGCTGGTCGGTCATATCAAGTTCGACGGCTCGCCCCACAAGAACATCTGCAAGACGCCGATCTTCGGCGGCCAGTGGGTGAAGGGCGAGAAATGGCCTTATGACCTGAAGATCGTCGACAACACTGTCAATCAGCTCTTCGCGCCGCAGCAGGCTATCCAGCCGATCGCCTGGTGACATGAGCGGGAACGCGGGCAGAGTTATGGGTAGGGAAATCCTGCTGAAAGCGCACGGCGTGTCGAAGTCCTTCGGCGCTGTCCGCGTCCTGCATGAGGTGAGCTTCGACGTGCATCGGGGCGAGGTGCTGGGCATCCTCGGCCCGAATGGGGCGGGCAAAACGACGCTGTTCAACATGATCAGCGGCGATTTGAAGACGTCCGGCGGCGAGATCCAGCTCGGCGACACCGCGCTTCGCGGCGAGCCGCCCTTCCGGCGCTGCCAGATGGGGATCGGGCGGACCTATCAGATCCCGCGTCCCTATTCCGGCATGACCACCTTCGAAAACCTGCTGGTCGCCGCCGCTTTCGGCGGCGGCCGATCCGAGAAGCAGAGCTATGCTTTCTGCGCCCAGGTCCTGCGCGATTGCGAGCTCTCCGACAAGGCCAATGTCTCGGCCGGCGCGCTCACTCTGCTCGATCGCAAGCGGCTGGAGCTGGCGCGCGCGCTGGCGTCGGATCCGAAGCTGCTGCTGTTGGACGAGATCGCGGGTGGGCTGACCGACGATGAATCGAAGGCGCTGGTGGCGCTGGTGCGCCGCATACGCGACCGCGGCATCACCATTGTGTGGATCGAGCATGTGTTGCACGCGCTCTTGGCGGTGGCCGACCGGCTGTTGGTGCTGAACTTCGGCGAGAAGATCGCCGAAGGCGTGCCCGCCGAAGTGATTGCGCTGCCCGAGGTCCAGCGCGTCTACATGGGGATCGAGGGATGACGCCCGTTCTTTCCACCCACGGGCTGTTGGCCCGCTATGGCGATTTCCAGGCGCTCTACGGCGTCGACATAGAGCTGCACCAGGGTGAGGCCGTGGCCTTGATCGGCGCCAATGGGGCCGGAAAATCCACGCTCCTGCGTTCGATCATGGGCCTGCTCCCGGTCGGGCGCGAGATGGTGCTGCTGCACGGCGAGGCTGTTGGCGGCACCGCCACCGACCGCATGGTGCAGAAGGGCGTCGCCATTGTGCCGGAGGGCCGCCGGCTCTTCACCGGCATGTCGGTCGAGGACAATCTGCGCGTCGCCATCGACCAGGCTGCGCGCATGGGCGCCAAGGGCGGATGGACGCTGCCGCGTCTGCATCAGCTGTTCCCGATCCTCAAGGAGAAGGCTCGCACGCAGGTGCAAAGCCTCTCGGGCGGGCAGCAGCAGATGGTGGCGATCGGCCGCGCGCTGCTCTGCCAGCCGCGCGTGCTGCTCTGCGACGAGATCAGCCTTGGTCTTGCGCCGAAGGTGATCCGCGAGATCTATGCCGCCTTGCCCGAAATCCGCGCCACCGGAACGGCGATGATCGTGGTCGAGCAGGATGTCGGCCTCGCTCGAACCGCTACGGACCGCCTCTACTGCATGCTGGAGGGGCGCGTGACCCTGACCGGCAGGTCCGCCGAAATCACGCGCGAGCAGATCGGCAAAGCCTATTTTGGAGCGGGCCATGGAGTGGTTTGACGCCTTGGTGCAGGGGGTCCTGCTGGGCGGCATGTATGCCCAGTATGCGCTCGGCATGGCGCTGATGTTCGGCGTCATGCGGATCGTCAACATCAGCCATGGCGATCTGGTGATCCTTTTGTCGCTGATAGGCATTTCGATAGCCACGGCCTGGGGTCTGGGACCGCTGCCTGTGCTGATCTTACTGGTGCCGCTCGCGGTGCTGATGGGCTGGGTGCTGCAGAAGGCCGTGCTGAACCGCGTGGTGGGCAGCGATCCGCTGCCCTCGCTGATCGCCACCTTCGGACTGTCGATCGCGCTGCAGAACCTGATGCTGCAGATATGGTCCGCGAACAGCCGATCGTTGCCCGGCCATGGAATAGAGAGTCAATCCATCGAGATCGGCGGTATCTATGTCGGCCTCCTGCCGCTGATCGTGCTGGCCGTCGCCACGGGGTTGACAGGAGGCCTCGACCTGACTCTGAAGCGCACGCGCTTCGGCCGGGCGCTCCGCGCCGCGTCGGCCGATGTCGAGGCAGCGGCGATGACCGGCATCAATCCGCGCGCCGTCTATGCGATGGCGACAGCGGCAGCGGTCGGCATCCTCGGCTTTGCAGCCGTCTTCCAGGCGTTGCGGTCGACCGTCGCGCCGGCCGACGGACCTGCCCAGCTGATCTACGCCTTCGAAGCGGTGATCATCGGCGGCATGGGGACGGTATGGGGCGCCTTCGCCGGCTCGATGGTGCTCGGCATCTCGCAGGCCATCGGCTTCCGCATGGATCCGGGCTTCGGCGTGCTCGCCGGACATATCGTCTTCCTGATCGTGCTGGCGACCCGCCCGCAGGGCTTGTTCGGAAAGGCATTGTCATGAGTGCGATCCCCTATGTGGCAACCGAGGTGCCTCAGGTCCTGGTCCAACGCCAGACCCGGTCCGGTCGCATCGCGATGACGCTGG
Organism: Mesorhizobium sp. M7A.F.Ce.TU.012.03.2.1; assembly: GCF_004006095.1. NCBI lineage: Bacteria > Pseudomonadati > Pseudomonadota > Alphaproteobacteria > Hyphomicrobiales > Phyllobacteriaceae > Mesorhizobium > Mesorhizobium sp. M7A.F.Ce.TU.012.03.2.1. The sequence goes on along the minus strand of NZ_CP034779.1, from coordinate 6,563,989 downwards.
CTGTGCTGGCGCTGATCGGTGTCGCCGCCATGCCATGGTGGGCCACGACCGGCACGATCCGGTCGATTCTGGTGCTGTGCTGCTACATCGCCGTCGCTCAGCTGTGGAACCTGCTCGCCGGCTATGCCGGCCTCGTCTCGGTGGGTCAGCATGCCTTCATGGGAGCGGCCGGCTATGCGCTCTTCGTGTTGGCCCAGACTTACGGCATCAATCCGTTTGTGGCGGTCTTCCTTTCGCTGCTGGTGCCGGCCGCGCTGGCCGTGCCGATCTACCTGCTGCTGCATCGCCTGGATGGCCCCTATTTTTCGATCGGCACATGGGTGGTGGCCGAGGTCTTCCGGCTGACCGCCTCGAACCTGCCGCTCGTCAATTCCGGCGCGGGCATGTCGCTTCGCGTGATGAAGGACTATTCGGCCTTCGAGCGGAATGTCGCCATGTCGCTGCTCTGCGCGGGGATGCTGCTCGTCACGCTGGGCGGCAGCTATTGGCTGCTTCGCTCGCGCTTCGGCCTTGCGCTGATCGCCATGCGCGACAATCCGGTCGCGGCCGCGAGCCAGGGCGTGAATGTCGTCAAGCTGCGCTTCCTGATCTACGTCGCGTCGGCGGTCGGCTGCGGTCTTGCCGGGGCGATCTATTTCATGGCGCAGCTCCGCATCACCCCGGGATCGGCCTTTGATCCGATGTGGGCGAACGTCGCGATCTTCATCGTCATGGTCGGCGGAATCGGCTCCATCGAGGGCGTTCTGATCGGATCCCTGATTTTCTTCATCGCGGACCGCTGGTTCGGCGAATACGGCGCGACTTATTTCGTTGTCCTCGGCCTGATGACGCTTCTGGTCGCGCTCTACGCCCGGACGGGCATCTGGGGCCTGATCTCGAAACGGTGGGATGCACCATGGTTCCCGATCCGACGCAAGCTCGTCGACCCGAACCGCTGACGAGGAGGATTCATGAAAGCCGCCATCTTCGATAGGGTCGGCGTCCCGCTGCGGATCGGCACGGTGCCGGACCCGACGCCGGCACCGGGCGAGGTCGTCTTGCGTGTCGCCGCCTGCGGCATCTGCGGCAGCGATCTGCATATCACCGAGGACCCCGTGCCTTTCGGCATCGAGGCAGGCTTCGTGCTCGGCCATGAATTCTCTGGGGACATCGTCGCGGTCGGATCGGAGGCAACAGGCCTTCGGATCGGTGACCGTGTCGCCGTCGCGCCTATGCGCGGTTGCGGACACTGCGAAGCCTGCGAGCGCGGCGATCCGGCGCGCTGTCGCGAGATGGAGCTGATCGGCGGCGGCTATGCGCAATACGCGACCGTGGCCGCACGCCAGTGTCATATCCTGCCCGGCGATGTGGCGCTCGAGGATGGTGCGTTGGCCGAGCCACTGTCGGTCGCTCTGCATTGCATCGTCCGCTCGGGCATGAAGCCGGGGGATCGGGTCGCCATCCTGGGCGCTGGGCCGATCGGACTGCTCGTCGCCTTCTGGGCGCGGCGGATGGGGGCGTCGCGTGTCGTGGTGGCCGACATCCACGGCCATCAGCGCGAGCGTGCGCTTGCTCTCGGCGCGACCGGCTTCGCGCTTTCGGGCGAAAAGCTGAGCGAGAACCTCGCCGATCTCTGTGGCGGAGCGCCAGACATTGTCTTCGAATGCGTCGGCAAGCGCGGCCTCATCGGCGCGGCGGTCGAAGCGGTGCGGCTGCAGGGCACGGTGGTTGGCGTCGGCTTGTGTATCGGCGGCGACGAATGGGATCCGTTCATTGCGCTGACCAAGGAAGTGAACCTGCTGTTCTCGGTCTTCTTCCATCAGCGCAACGAATTCGGCGTCGCCCTCGATGCGCTGCGCGGCGGACCTTTCGCACCCCAAGCTCTGGTCACCGACCGGATCGATCTCTCGCCAGTTCCGCAGATATTCGAGAGCCTTCGCCGCCGCACCACGCAATGCAAAGTGCTGATTCAGCCGGACCTTGTTTGAGGCCGCACCTGTTTGAGGAGAGTGAAAATGGCCGTTCAATTCGAAACGCTCGAATACGATATCGGCGGCACGGAAACGGTGGTGAAGGCCATCGGTAGAGGCAAGCCCGTGCTGTTCCTGCACGGCGCCTCGACGCTTGAAGGCTTCGGCTTCGCGGAGGGCCTCGCCGACCGCTTCCGCGTGCTCTGCCCGAGCCATCCGGGCTTCGGCTTTTCTGGCCCGGCGCCGCATGTCGCTGCGATGTCCGACCTGGTTCTGCACTACCTGAACCTGCTCGATGTTCTGAACCTGCCGGAGAAGCCTCATCTCATCGGCTTTTCCATGGGCGGCTGGATGGCGACCGAGCTCGCCGGCCTTGCGCGCGAGCGTTTCGACAGGGTGGTGCTGATCGCTCCCGCCGGGCTCAACGACCCCGCGCATCCGGCCACCGATCTGGGCGCGGTCGCGCCGCAGGAGCTGCCGGCCTATCTGGCGCATGACGTCTCGGTGGCGCTGCGCTATTTCCCGGACGGCTCAGACCCCGCCTTTGCCGAGGCCTTCGGCGCCGACCGCGTCCGCGAAGGCGACACGCTCGGCCGGCTGCTGGCGCCGTTCGGCATGGGCCATCCCAACCTGCGGCGCTTTCTGGCGCGTATCGCCAATCCGACGCTGGTCGTCTGGGGCACCAGGGACCGTCTGCTGCCGGCTGGCCAGGCGCCGCTCTTCGTCGAAGCCCTGCCCGACGCACGCCTGATCCTGGTCGAGGATGCCGGCCATTTCGTCATGCAGGAGAAACCCGAAACACTCAGGAAGATCGGCGATTTCCTCGCCGGCTGACCGCATTGAAAAGGAGGAGAAGACAATGAACAAACCCATCAAGCACGGCTCGTGGGGGACGACCACCGACTATCGCGACTTGCTCAGCAAGATCACGGAGATCGGGCCGGCCCTGGAAGCCAACACCACCGCCGATGAGGAGAATGGCGAACTGACTGCGGCCACGTTCGAGCTGCTGAAGCCGCTGCGCATGTCGCATATCTTCGCCGCGGAGAGCCTCGGCGGTGCGCAGCTGCGACCCACCCAGGGTCTCGAACTGCTGGCGGCGATCACCTGGCACTCTGGGGCGGCTGGTTGGGTTTCCATGGTGCATTGCTGCATCGGTGCGATGTCGGCAGCCTTTCTGCCGGACAGCGCGGTCGAGCGGTTGTTCGCGCCGGGCACCGAAAACCGGTTCTCGGGGCAGGGCGCGCCGCTCGGTATGCTGAAGAAAGTCGATGGCGGCTACCGGCTGAATGGCAAGTGGAGCTATGGCAGCGGCTTCAGCCACGCCACCTACAGCCACAGTGCCGCCTTCGTCGACGACGGCACCGGCAAGCCCGCCAAGGACGAGAAGGGCAACTTGATCATCATGTGCGCCCATGCCCCGATCTCTCAGCACAAGCAGCTCGGCAATTGGGACGTTCTGGGCCTCGGTGGTACCGGCAGCATCGACTATGCGGCCGAGGACGTCTTCATCGCCGACGATCTCGTTTTCCCGATCCTGACCGCACCGCCGCTGCGTCAGAAGGAGTTCTTCAGTCTCGGTGTCGTCGGCCTCGCCGCAATCGGGCATACCGGTTGGGCTCTCGGCACTGGGCGGCGGATGCTGGACGAGATCGCCAAGTTCGCCCGCAGCAAATCGGGTCGCGCCGGCCTGATCGGCGAGAGCGAGAAGTTCTGGCACGACTATGGCCGCGCCGAAGCCCGCTATCGCGCTGCCCGCGCCTTCGTCTTCGAAGTCTGGCGCGACATTGAGGCGACGGTCGAGGCCGGCAACAGCGTATCGACGCGACAGATCAGCCTTGTCCATCTGGCCAAATCCGAGATTCACGAGGTTGGCGTGGATATCTGCAATTTCGCCTACCGCGCCGGCGGCGGCGCGTCGCTGCGCGCCGGCGTGATCCAGCGCACCTTCCGCGAGATGATGGTGGCGGCCAACCATTTCACGATCGCGCCGTCGATCGTCACCTCGGCCGGTCGCGACATCGGCGGCCTGTGGAGCGATCGCACCTGGCAGTTCTACGACCTGATCGAGAAGAAGTAGTCCGCAAGGGCCGTCCGGCAGACGCCGTCCGGCCCTTATTCACGCTGCAGAAGAGAGACGTCGATGAGCTTCCCGCATCCGATGACCAACGCCTTCCGCGAAGCCTTTCGCCACCATCCGGCCGGTGTTGCCGTGATCACGGCCGATCCCGGCGGCAGGCCGGTGGCGATGACCGTATCCTCGCTGATCTCGGTAAGTGCCGCGCCGCCGGTCGTCGCCTTCTCGCTCTCGATGAAATCGACTTCGTCCGAGCCTTTGCTGCGGGCCGAGACCATGGTGATCCACCTGCTGCGCTTCACTGATATCGACCTGGCGCAGCTCTGCGCGTCGAGCGGCGCGGAACGCTTCCCTCCGGGAGGCGCCTGGGCGCGGCTGCCCACCGGCGAACCGCGCTATACCGGCGTTTCGACCTGGTTCCGCGCCCGTCGGCTCGGCGTCCTGCCGATCGAGGGCGCGACACTGGTCGCGGCCGAACTCCTTGACGGCGAGGTACAGCCGGACGAGGTCCCCCCGGAGGCGCATTCGCTTGTTTATCTCGACCGTCGCTGGCATCGCCTGCACAAGGAACTGGACGGGGTGGCTGAGCTTCTTGAGTCGTCGCGTTTTCTTTGAACGGCGCCGAAGCGGCGCGGGTTATCAGGTCGTTGCGCAGGAACTCGCAAAGCCAGTCGAAGCGCGTTCGGCGTCAATCGTACCGTGCTCTCTGGCTCCCAGCGCGGGGTTGAAGCCTATCCGGCCAGTTGGGCACTAGCCGGAACTTCGTCCGCATCGGATGCGGTACGAGGGGATGGCAATTTTCGTCGCAGATGACGTCAGACATATCCGCAAAATATCTCACGTATTGACGTTAACTTAACATGCTACTATGGTCTTTTTACCGCGTCGGATGCGTCGCTTTTGTATCACCGTTGCTCGTTGATTGTCGTCATGCCTGTCATCCCTATCCCAACCTGCAGGTTTGCCTTGCAGCGCCCTTCACCAGTTGCTGAAAGCGGCGGCGCCCATGCCCAGTCTGCTCGGAATCGATAACGGTCTCACGGTCACCAAGGCGGTGATCTTCGATGCCGATGGCACGCAGTTGTCGGTGGCGCGTCGGCGGGTTCCACAATCGATACCCCATCCGCATTGGGTGGAGCGCGACATGGCCGGCCTCTGGCAAGCGACCGGCGATGCAATCAAGGAGGCGATTGCCCTTTGTGGCCGCCCGGCGGACGACATCAGGGCGGTGGCGGCGACCGCGCATGGCGACGGCCTCTATTTGCTCGACAAGGATCGTCGGCCGCTAGGGCCTGGAATCCTGTCGCTCGACAGCCGCGCTGGCAAGATTGTCGAGCGATGGTCGGCGGACCGGGTCTTCGAAGATGCGCTAGGTCGAACAGGCCAGGCGCCGCACGTTTCGGCTCCGTCGGCGCTGCTGGCCTGGATCAGGAAGAACCAACCCGACCGCTATGGCCGCATCGGGCATATACTGGCCTGCAAGGACTGGCTGCGCTTTTGCCTGACCGGCACGATCGGCACCGACCGTACCGAGGCCAGCACCTCATTCACGGATTTCCGCACGCAGGATTACGCGCTGGAAGCGATGCGCATCTTCGAACTGGACGATCTTTTCGACGCGCTGCCGCCGATGGCGCATTCGGCCGAGATCGCCGGCCACGTTACCGCCGAGGCCGCCGACATGACCGGCCTTGCCAAGGGGACACCGGTGGCGAGCGGCCTGCATGACGTAACTGCCTCCGCACTTGGCATGGGCGGCCATGAGGAGGGTGTGCTTGCCATTGTCGCCGGGACCTATTCCATCAACGAAGTGGTCTCTTCGCAACCGCGCGTCGACCCGCGTTGGCTCTGTCGCAACGCCATCGACGCCGGCCGCTGGAACAACATGGCGATCTCGCCGGCCTCGACCGCGAACTACGATTGGTTTCTCGACACGTTCTGCCGCTCGGAACAGGAGAGGGCATCGGTCGGTGGTGGCTCGATCCACGAGGTTTTGGCGGCAGAGATCGACGAGGCGCTTAAAAAGCGGTCGACCATCCTGTTTCATCCTTATCTGTTCGGCTCCCCCTTTGGCGATGTCGCCAGCGGCAGCTTTGTCGGCCTTCATGGCTGGCACAATCGCGGCGATATGCTCAAGGCGGTTCTGGAGGGCATTGCTTTCAATCATCGTACCCATGTCGAAGCCTTGCGCGACGGCTTTGCCATCAGCGAAATCCGCCTGACGGGCGGCGGCTCGCGCAATCCGGCCTTCGTCCAGATGTTTGCCGATGTGCTGAACGCCCCGGTCACCGTCACCTCGACCGACGAGGCTGCGGCGTTTGGCGCTGCGCTTTGCGCTGGTGCGGCGGTTGGCATCTTCGCGACGCCGCAAGAAGGCGCCCGGCAGGTCGGCATGACGGCGCGCCAATACGAGCCAGTGCTGGCCTCGAGTGCTGTGTTCAACGAGCGCTTTTCCCTCTATGGCCGCATAGCCGGTGCGCTCGTGCCGCATTGGCCCGACATCGAGAAGCTGGCGCGGCCAGACACCGAGGGGACCGCATGATCAAGGCCGACGAACGACGCGAAGAGATCGCCGACTATGTGATCAAGCTCGGCCAGGTACGCATCGACGATCTGGTCGAGCATTTCGGCGTGTCGCGCATGACCATCCACCGGCACATCGACCGGCTGGCGCAGCAGGGCGTGTTGCGCAAGCTGCATGGTGCGGTCACGGTTCAGCCTTCCGGTCTCTACGAAAGCGCCTTCCGCTACCGGGTGACGGTCAACCGGGCCGAAAAGGATGCGCTGGCGCGGACAGCACTCGATTATATCGAAGCTGGCCAGGTGGTGATGCTGGACGATTCGTCAACGGCAAATGCGGTCGCTACGCTCCTGCTCGACGTCAAGCCGCTGACCGTCATCACCAACTCAGTGGCGACGGCTGCACTGCTGACCCATGTCGACGAACTCGACTTCATCTGTCTCGGCGGCCAGTACCACAACACCTACAACGCCTATATCGGCATCGTCTGCGAGAACGCGGTGGCACAGCTTCGCGCCAATGTGCTGATCTGTTCGGCTTCGGCCATCACCGGAACCACCGCCTTCATCCAGGATCCCAATGTCGTGCGGGTCAAGCAGGCGATGATGGCCGCATCGGTCAAGCGTATCCTTCTGATCGACCATGCCAAGTTCGACAGGATCGCGCTGCATGTCTTCGATGATCTGACCAGCTTCGATGTCGTGCTGGCGACCGAAGGCCTGGGCGATGCGCGGGCGCAAGCCCTCGAACGGGCCGGCGTGAAGCTGCGCATCGTCAAGACGAAAGCGCCATGAGCTCGAGCGAAGCAATACGTACGGAAAATCCAGCCGGGCGTCTGGCCGCCATGGCCGGAGCCGGGGAGGTCGACGTCGTCATTCTTGGCGCCGGCATCAACGGGGCAGGGCTGTTTCGCGATCTGTGCGCGCAAGGCGTCAGCTGCCTGATCGTCGACAAGGCGGATTTCGGCTCCGGCACCAGTGCTGCGCCGTCACGGCTCATTCATGGTGGCTTGAAATATCTCGAAACCGGCGAGTTCGGGCTGGTGGCGCAGTCGACGCTCGAACGCAATCTGCTTTTGAAAAACGCGCCGCACTATGTCAGCCCGCTGCCGACCGTCATCCCGATCTTTTCCTGGAGCAAAGGCATGCTGGCGGCGCTGCGGACGCTGTTCGGCTCGACCAGCGCGCCGCGCAGCCGTGGCGCCGTCCTGATCAAGATCGGCCTGATGATCTATGATTTCTATGGCTCGCGAAATCAGGTCATGCCGCGTCACCGCATGGTCGGGCGGCGCCAAGCGCTCAGTGAGATGCCGGCGCTCAACCCTTCGATCGTCGCCACCGGCACCTACTACGACGCCAAGATAAGCCATCCCGAAAGGCTGGTGCTCGAACTGATCCTCGATGGGCTGCAGGCAAACGCGGCCTCCGCCAGCGCGAACTACACGGCGCTGGCGAAGTCTGCCGATGGCGTGCTGACCTTCCAGCCGGAAAACGGCGCGGCCTTTTCGGTGCGGCCGAAGCTGGTGGTCAATGCCGCCGGTCCATGGATCGACGATGTCAACGATTCGCTAGGCGCGCCGTCGAAGATGATCGGCGGCACCAAGGGCTCGCACATCCTGTTGAAGCACGACGAGCTGGTCAAAAGCCTGGCCGGACGCATGCTGTATTTCGAAGCCGATGACGGCCGCATCTGCCTTGTCTACGACTATCTCGGCCTGGCGCTGGTCGGCTCCACCGACATCAAGGCCGACAACCCCGACGCGGTGCGCTGCGAACCTGACGAAGTCGAGTACCTGCTCGACAGCGTACGGACGCTGCTGCCGGGGATGGCGTTCGAGCGCGACCAGATCGTCTATGCCTATAGCGGCATCCGGCCGCTGCCGGCCTCGGATGCATCGGTGCCCGGCTTGATCAGCCGTGACCACTCGGCGCCCGTCGCCGAGCCGGATCGGAACAGACCTTTCGCAGTCATCTCGCTGATCGGCGGCAAGTGGACGACCTTTCGCGGCTTCGCCGAGGAAGTCGCCGACACCGTGCTCGGCCGCCTGCAGCGCAGCCGCAAGGTGACGACGCAGACCATGCCGATCGGCGGCGGCAGGGATTTCCCGGCTGATGCTGCAGCGCGAGCAAGTTGGCTGGCTCTGGCTCACTCGGAGACGGGCGCTGGAGAACGGCGTCTCGAGGCGCTGCTGTCGCGATATGGCACCAGAGCCACGCAGATCGCCACACATGAGCCGGATGATGAGGGCCGACTGCCGGATTCAGAAAGCTACAGCCGATCGGAAATTGACTACATCGTCCGCACCGAGTTCGTCGAACATCTGGCCGATATCGTCATGCGCCGCAGCACCCTGGCGATATCAGGGTCACTGACGGGCCGGGATCTGCAGGAGATTGCGACGATTGCCGGACGGGCGCTGGGCTGGAGCGCCGGGCGCCTCGCAGAGGAAGTCGAGGCCGCCGCCCTGGAACTCGAGGACCGGAACCTGATGCGGCTGGGCTGATCATTCCGTCGCCGATGCTCTTTCCCAAGGCAATCCGGTCGGTTTGCCTAAGGATGCGTCGCATCCCCAATCGCTCAACTCACAGGTGGATTGGGATTTTGCCGATGTCAGATATTATTATGGAGAAACAGCTAGTTAGAAAAAAATTAGATAGCCGATGGCTGTCCAATTCTACTGGCTCAGGCACGAAATAACACAGATTGACGTTAAATTAACATAGCCGTATGATCGAGTAACATGCTCACCTCCTAATAGGTCGATGTTGCCCGCCGAAATGCCGGCAGACCGGCGTTTCGGGAAGGGCGAGACCTGTGAATTCCCCATATGTGCATGCGCCAAATCCGGCGAGGGATTGACAGCGATGCAGGGATGTGAAAATTTTTGCACACAAAGATAATAATATCATCTCAGGGAGGAGATGTCTTGAAATCCGGCGGAGCCACTAACCGCGATCATGAGTCCAGCCTCGCCACCCGCGCGGCCTGGCTTCACTATGCCGGGGGTCTGACGCAGGCCCAGGTGGCCAAGCGGCTCGGCCTGACCAGCCTCAAGGCGCATCGGCTCATCACCCGGGCCACCCAGGATGGCCTTGTCAGGGTGATCATCGACGGCGATGTCGGCGAATGCATCGACCTCGAGCAGCAGCTGATCAATGCTTACGGGCTCGATTACTGCGAGGTCGTTCCCGATCTCGATCAGGACGAGCTGCCGCTGAAGGCGCTTGGCATCGCCGGCGCTCAGTTTCTGAAGCGGGAGATCGATCGCGGCGAGGACATGCTGATCGGCGTCGGCCATGGCCGTACCCTTGCCGCAAGCGTCGAGTATCTGACGCGCACCGCCGCTGCCCATATCCGTTTCGTCTCGCTGCTTGGCGGCGTGACGCGCAAATTCGCGGCCAACCCGCACGATGTCATGCATCGGCTGGCCGAGCGGACCGGCGCGCAGGCTTATGTGATGCCGGTGCCTTTCGTCGCCAACACCGCCGAGGACCGTGAAGTGCTGCTTGGTCAGCGCGGCATTAGCGATGTCTTCGACCTCGCAAGCCGGTCCGACCTGATGTTCGTCGGCATAGGGACCGCCGAGCGGGAAGCTTCGTTGGTCGCTACCGGCATGATCGAACATTCCGAAATCGATGAGGTGAAACGCGATGGCGGCGTCGGCGAGCTGCTCGCCCACTTCTTCGACGACAAGGGGCGCCCGGTGGAAACGGCGCTGTCGGACAGAATTCTCGCGCTTCCGCGGGACCAGTTGAAGGGCCGCCGGATCGTCGCCGTCGCCGGCGGCAAGATCAAAGTGCGTGCCATCAAAGCGGTGCTCGAAAGCCGCTATCTGAGTGGCCTGATCACCGACGAGTCCACCGCTCGTGCCCTTGTCGAACAGAACAAACCCAATGGCGCGAAGCGCCATGTGAACGGAGGATCGTCAAATGCGTGACAAGCGCGGATCAGCCTTGCTGGCGGTTGCGTCATGAGCGCGAAAGCCGCCACCGCATCGACCAGGCCGGCTTCGCCCGCCCTGCGTCGGGCACTTGCCGGCGCCGCGGTTGTCGTCCTGCTCGGCGCCATGGCGCTCGACACCAAGGTGGTCAGGATCGGCTCTGCCGGCGATGTCCGCAGCGCCGTGTTTTCCGCCGCTGACTACGGCAAGTCGGAGTTTCCCAAGGTGCAGGCCGATGTCGAGGCACGTGCCGCCGACGCGGTGACGGTGGCTGCTGCTATCGCCAAGGACAGGGCGACGGCGGAAAAGGAATATGGAGTGCCGGCGGGCGTCGGACCGGTCATCTCGGTCAAGTTCACCGGTGTCGTCGGCGAAGGAAAATCCGGCATCTACAAGGTCGCCGTCGAAGGCGTGCCGGCCACGCTGATGATCCGGGTGCAAACGGGACCGGCGATCAACGGCACCGAGCTTCGCGACGCCACCGGCAAGATCACATTCGGCCAGTTCACCAACCAGATCGAATACCAGGACGCCGGTTCGGCGCTGAACAACGAGATGAAGAAGGAAGTCCTGGCCAAGGTCGACACCAGCACCTTGACCGGCAAGACCGTATCGGTGGTCGGCGCATTCAAGCTGGTCAACCCGAAGAGCTGGCTGGTCACTCCGGTGAGGCTGGAGGTCAAATGAGCGCGGCTGCAGGCACCGGACCCGCGACCGGCGACGCCGTGCTTTCGGCGCGCAACATCGTCATGTCGTATGGCGGCGTTCATGCGCTCAAGGGCGTCAATTTCGACATCCATCGCGGCAAGGTCACGACGCTGTTCGGCGAGAACGGCGCCGGCAAGTCGACGCTGATGAAGATCCTGTCCGGCGTCGTCACGCCGACATCCGGCGACATCGTGCTCGACGGCAATCTCGTCAGCTTTTCCTCATCCTCGGACGCGCGCGATCGCGGCATCTCGATCATCCACCAGGAACTCAGCCTGGCGCCGAACCTCAGCGTTCGCGACAACATCTTCATGGGCCGCGAACTGCGCACCAGAACCGGCCTCGACTTCGCCGAAGAATCGCGCCAGGCGCGCGCGCTGATGGCCGATCTCGAAGAGGACATCGACCCGATGACTCTCGTCGAGGATCTGCGCCTGGGTCAACAGCAGATCGTCGAGATCGCGCGGGCGCTGTCGGTCGATTCACGCATCCTCATCATGGACGAGCCGACCTCCGCGCTCAGTGCAACCGAGGTCGAGGTGCTGTTCAAGGTGATCCGCGATCTGACCAGCCGCGGCGTCTCCATCGTCTACATTTCACATCACCTCGAAGAGGCGCTGCAGATCACCGACTACGCCGTTGTCCTGCGCGACGGCGCCATAACGGCGACGGCCGAGGCCAGGGACATCGACCTCGAGTGGATCGTGCGCAACATGGTCGGCGAGAATTTCGATCTCGGCTCGCCGCCGACCGGTCATGCGTTCGGCGAGGTCGCCCTTTCGATCGAGGACGTCAGCGTCGTTGACACTTCGGGCTCGGGCTATTCCGTCGTCGATCACCTGTCGCTGGACGTCAGGGCCGGCGAGATCGTCTGCATCTATGGGCTAATGGGCGCCGGGCGCACGGAATTGCTGGAGGCCGTCGCCGGACGAGTGCCGATGGCGGGCGGTCGCGCGCTTCTGGAAGGCGAGGACGTCTCGGGGTTGAGCATTGCCCAGCGCATCTCCAGAGGGCTTGTGCTGGTCCCCGAGGACCGCCAGCGCGACGGGCTGGTGCAAACGATGACCGTCGGCCGCAATCTCTCGCTTGCCAGCATCGAGGCGTTCGCCAAGGGGCTGTTTCTGTCCCGTTCCAGGGAGCGAGAGCTGGTCGAAGACTCGATCCGCAAGGTGACTGTCAAGACCGCAGGTGGCAACGCCATGATCGGATCGCTGTCGGGTGGCAATCAGCAGAAGGTCGTCATCGGCAAGATGCTGACGACCAACCCCAAGGTCATCCTCCTCGACGAGCCGAGCCGCGGCATCGATGTTGGCGCCAAGGCCGAGGTCTTCCGCTTGTTGAGCGAACGCGCCGCTCAAGGGCTTGCGGTAATCTTCTCGACCTCTGAGGTCAACGAATGCCTCAGCATTGCCCACCGCATCGTCGTCATGCGGCGTGGCAGGATTTCAGCTGAATTCGGCGCCAACGCCACCAAAGAGCAGATCATGGCCGCCTCCGGCGAAGCCGTGGTCGCCTGATCACCAGAATTTCGGAGCCCAGACCCATGACCGACGTCAGCCAGGCCAGAAAACAGTCCAGTCCAAGCGCGAGCGAAGGCTTCGATCTCGCCAAGTTGCTGCTCGAGGGCCGTGCCTTCTTTGCCCTGATCGTCATCATCGTCGTCTTCTCGATCCTGTCGCCCTACTACCTCTCGGTGGCGAACTTCCTGACCATGGCTTCGCATGTCGCCATCTTCGGAATCCTCGCGATCGGCATGCTGCTCGTCATCCTCAATGGCGGCATCGATCTGTCGGTGGGGTCGACGCTAGGCTTGGCCGGCGTCGTTGCCGGATTCCTGATGCAAGGGGTGACGCTGACCTGGCTGGGCGTCGTTCTCTATCCGCCGGTCTGGGTGGTCGCGGTGCTGGCCTGCATGCTGGGCGCGGTCGTCGGGCTGATCAACGGCGTGCTCATTGCGCGCTTCAAGGTTCCGGCGTTCGTCGCCACGCTCGGCGTCATGTACATGGCACGCGGCCTGGCGCTGCTGATGACCAGCGGCCTGACCTATAACAATCTCGGCGGCAAGCCGGAGCTCGGAAACACCGGCTTCGATGCGCTTGGCTTCAACCGTCTGTTCGGCGTGCCGACGGGCGTCGTGGTTCTCGCGATTATCGCGCTCATCGGCAGCATCGTCCTGAACCGCACCGCTTTCGGGCGCTGGCTCTACGCCTCGGGCGGCAATGAACGCGCGGCCGAACTCTCCGGCGTTCCGGTCAAGACGGTCCAGATTTCCGTCTATGTGCTGTCGGGCATCTGTGCCGCCATCGCGGGCCTGATCCTGTCCTCGCAGTTGACGTCGGCTGGACCGACCGCCGGCACCACCTACGAACTGACGGCCATCGCGGCCGTCGTCATCGGCGGCGCGGCACTGACCGGCGGCCGCGGCAACATCCGCGGAACCCTGCTCGGGGCCTTCGTCATCGGCTTCCTGTCCGACGGTCTGGTGATCATCGGCATCTCATCCTACTGGCAGACAGTGTTCACGGGCGCGGTCATCGTGCTCGCCGTGCTCCTCAATGCCGTTCAGTATCGCCGCCGCAGCAAGCTCCCAAGCGCGACAGGTGGCCACCCGACTTCTCAGAAACGGGGGAAGGCCGAACCGGCCAATCCTGCCCAAGGGAAGACTGCCAGGTGAACTGGCAGCAACACCGCGTAATCATTGGAGGAATGTACATGAAAACCATGCTGAAAAGTCTGCTCGCCGCCGCGATGGTCGTCGGATTCACGGCCGCCGCGTCAGCCGCGGGCCTGATCTCGATCATCGTCAACGATCCGGCCAACCCCTACTGGCTGACCGAGGGCAACGTCGCCAAGGCCGAGGCCGAGAAGCTTGGCTACACGGCCAATGTCGGCGCCCACAAGGGCGATACCAATACCGAAAGCAATTTGATCGACACCGCCATCACCAACAAGTCGGTGGCGATCATCCTCGATCCGGCCAACGCTGACGGCTCTGTCGGTGCGGTGAAGAAGGCGATTGCAGCCAACATCCCGGTGTTCCTCGTCAATGCCGAGATCAATCAGGAAGGCCTCGCCAAGGGTCAGCTCGTTTCCAACAACGCGCAAGGTGCTGCTCTCGGTGCCCAGCAGTGGGTGCAGGCCGTCGGCGAAAAGGGCAAATATGTCGAACTGCTCGGCGCTCCGTCGGACAACAACGCCGCCACGCGCTCGAACGGGTACGCGACTGTGCTGAGCCAGTACCCGGATCTCGAAAAGGCTGCTTCGCAGGTCGCCAACTGGGATCGTACCCAGGGCCACGACAAGATGCAGAGCATGCTGCAGGCCAATCCCGACATCATCGCCGTGATCAGCGGCAATGATGAGATGGCGCTTGGCGCGGTTGCGGCGCTGAAGGAAGCCGGCAAGCTCGCTGGCATCAAGGTCGGCGGCTTCGACGGCTCCCCGGATGCGGTTGCGGCGATCAAGTCCGGCGAACTGCAGTACACCGTGCTTCAGCCGGTCGCCATCTTCTCGGCCAAGGCCGTGCAGCAGGCGGACTCGTTCATCAAGACCGGAGCCACCGGCGCGGCGACCGAGAAGCAGCTGTTCGATTGCCTTCTCATCACCAAGGACAATGTCGATAAGTACACCGCTCCCTTCGTCCTGTCGGAATGAAACCTGCACAGGGGGTGTCCTTGCGGACACTCCCTGCCTCTTCTACGAAATGACTACCCTCGTGAACTGCCTTCGCAACCAACCGGAATTTGCGGCATGAAAGACCTGCTGATCGGCATCGACGCGGGAACGTCGGTGATCAAATCGATCGCTTTCGACCTGTCCGGGCAGCAGCTCGCCATGACGTCGGTGCCCAACAGCTTCGTCACGCTGGAAGGCGGCGGCGCCGAGCAGGACCTCGACCAGACCTGGCGCGACATGGCGCGGACCGTTCGCGATCTCGCGGCCAAGGTTCCCGACCTCGCGCAACGAACCGCAGCGGTTGCTATCACCGGGCAGGGCGACGGAACCTGGCTGATCGATGGCGAGGGCTTGCCTGTCTCGCGCGCCTGGCTGTGGCTCGATGCCCGCGCCGGACATTTGGTGGACGAGATGCGCGCCGATCCCCGGGATCGCAGGCGGTTCGAGCTGACCGGCACGGGCCTGAATTCCTGCCAGCAAGGCGCCCAGCTTGCCTTCATGAAAAAAAACCATTCCGACATGCTGGAGCGGGCGGCGACCGCACTGCATTGCAAGGATTGGCTCTACTTCAAAATGACGGGCGAACGCGCCACGGATCCCTCCGAGGGAACCTTCACCTTCGGCGATTTTCGGTCGCGCACCTATTCCGACGAAGCCCTCGACATCCTGGATCTGACGACGCATCGCCGCCTGTTGCCTTCCATGCTCGAAGGCACCGCCGACCATCATCCGTTGTCGCGATCGGCGGCGGCAGAGACTGGCCTGCTCGAAGGCACCCCGGTGGTGCTGGGTTACGTCGATATGGTCATGACGGCGCTCGGAGCCGGCCTCTATGATCCGTCGGGCAATGTCGGCTGCACGGTCATCGGCTCGACCGGCATACACACGCGCTTCGCCGCCACGCCCGACGATGTCGTGCTGAACGACGATGGCTCCGGCTACACGATTGCCATGCCTATTCCGGGTGCCTTTGCACAATTGCAATCCAACATGGCGGCGACGCTCAACATAGACTGGCTGCTTGGCCTTGCGCGCGACGTGCTCGCCACGGCTGGCGGCAAGTCTTCTCATGACGAGTTGCTGAAGGCCCTCGACGCTTGGGTGGAAGCATCGGAGCCTGGTTCGCTGATCTACCAGCCCTACATATCGCTGGCCGGTGAAAGAGGACCGTTCGTCGATCCTGACGCACGCGCTGGCTTCATCGGCCTTTCGGTCAAGCACGGCTTTGGCGATCTGGCACGCGGCGTCCTCGAGGGACTGGCCTTCGCCGCACGCGATTGCTACCAGGCGATGGGCGCCGTGCCGGGCGAAATCCGCCTGTCGGGCGGCGCCGCGCGCAGCCCGTCCCTACGCCGCATCATCGCAGCGGCGACAAGGGCACAGGTGCGCACCAGCAGTCGCCAGGAAGCCGGCGCGGCAGGCGCCGCGATGATGGCCGCGGTCGGCCTCGGCGTCTATGGCTCGATGGAAGACTGCGCCGCCGAATGGGTGACGCCGCTTCTCGGCGACTGCGATGCCTATGACGAGGCGCTTTCGCAAACCTACGATGCCCTCTTCCCTTCCTTCGTTGCAGCGCGTCAGGCGCTTCGGCCGGTGTGGAAGGGCATGGCGCACCGCACAGGAGCAGGATCTTGAGCAATACAACAGATGTCGTCGATCTTTTCGTGATCGGCGGCGGCGTCAATGGAGCCGGCATAGCGCGTGATGCGGCAGGTCGCGGGCTGTCCGTCATCCTGTGCGAAAAGGACGATCTCGCGCAAGGCACGAGCTCGCGCTCCGGCAAGCTGGTGCATGGCGGCCTGCGCTACCTCGAATATTATGAATTCCGGCTGGTTCGCGAAGCGCTGATCGAACGCGAGGTGCTGCTTGAGGCGGCGCCGCACATCATCTGGCCGATGCGCTTCGTTCTTCCGCACAGCCCGCAAGACAGGCCGGCATGGCTGGTCCGGCTCGGGCTGTTTCTCTACGACCACCTTGGCGGCCGTAAACGCCTGCCGGGGACAAGAACGCTGAACCTCAAGACTGCGCCGGAAGGCGCGCCAATCAAGGACGAGTTCAAGCGCGGTTTCGAATATTCCGACTGCTGGGTCGACGATGCGCGCCTGGTGCTGCTCAACGCCCTGGATGCCAGGCAGCGCGGTGCCAGAGTGCTTACGCGCACCGCCTGTGTCGCGGCCCGCCGCGAAAACGGACTGTGGTCGATCGACATGCAGGATGGTCGCACGGGTGCGGTGACGAAGGTCCGGGCGCGGGCGCTGGTCAACGCGGCAGGTCCCTGGGTCAACGACATTGTCAGCCGCGTCGCCGGGCAGAATTCAACGCGCAATGTTCGGCTCGTTAAAGGCAGCCATATCGTCGTGCCCAAATTCTGGGAGGGGCGGCAAGCCTATCTCATTCAGAACAACGACAAGCGGGTGATCTTCGTCAATCCGTATGAGAACGATCTGGCGCTGATTGGCACCACCGACATTCCCTACGAAGGCAGGCCCGAGGAAGTGGTCGCCGAGGCCAGCGAAGTCGACTATCTGATCAAGGTGGTCAATCGCTATTTCAAGCGGCAACTGACGCCACAGGACGTGGTCTACAGTTTCTCGGGCGTGCGTCCGCTCTATGACGACAATGCCGACAATCCAAGCGCGGTGACGCGCGACTATATTTTCGAACTCGACGCCTCCAATGGCAACGCACCGCTGCTTTCGGTGTTCGGCGGCAAGATCACCACCTTCCGCAAGCTGTCCGAACATGCGCTGGAAAAGATCCAGCCGTTCTTTCCGACGATGAAGAAAGCCTGGACGGCCAAATTTCCCTTGCCGGGGGGCGACCTGCCCAATGCGGACTTCGAGCAATTCCTGAGCGATCTGCATTCCGAGTTATCGTGGCTCAGCCCGTCGCTGGTGAAGCACTACGCTCGAAGCTACGGCACCCGCGCCCGGCAATTGCTCGCCGGCGCGCAAAGCGAGGCTGATCTCGGCCGACGCTTCGGTCCCGATTTATATGAACGGGAGGCAAAGTTCCTGGTCGAGACCGAATGGGCCGGCACATCAGCCGATATCCTGGAACGCCGCACCAAACATGGCCTGCATCTCAATGCGGCCGAGCGGAAAGGATTCGAAGACTGGTTCGATAACATCATGGCGGCGGCAGACTGATGGCCTTCACGCTTTCCCTCAACACCAATCCGCTGGTCAATCGTTTCGCCGATCCAGACGATCTGATCGACGCGATCGCCTATGGCATCGGCATCCGCGACGTGCAGCTGACGCATGAATTCGTCAATCCGGGCTGGCCGGCGGCGACGATTGCCAAATTCCTGCGCCTGTTCAACAGCGCACTTTCGCGGACCGGCGTGCGGATCACCTCCGGCATGACGGGGCCTTATGGCCGGCTCAACCATTTCGGCCACCCGGATGCGGATGTGCGGCGCTATTATGTCGACTGGTTCAAGACCTTCGCCGACATTTCCGCCGATCTCGGCGCGTCCGGCATGGGCACGCAGTTCGCCATCTTCACCCACAAGGACTTTGACGATCCGCAACGGCGGGCAGCACTTCTCGATATCGCGCTCGAATGCTGGCGCGAGGTGGCCGAACACGCCAGGGCGGCGGGTCTGACATACCTGTTCTGGGAGCCGATGTCGGTCGGCCGCGAGTTCGGCCACACGATCGAAAGCTGCGCCACGCTGCAAGGCGCCATCGATGCGGCGAAGCTGCCCATACCGATGAAGATGATGGTGGATATCGACCATGGCGACGTGACCTCGGCCGATCCTGCCGATACCGATCCCTATGCTTGGGCGAAAGCGTTTCCATTGCAATCGCCGATCATCCACATCAAGCAGTCTTCCATGAACAAGGGCGGGCACTGGCCGTTCACGGCCGCCTACAACAAGGACGGCCGCATAGTGCCGCAGAAGTTGCTGGACGCGGTTCGGCAGGGCGGTGGAACCGACAATGAAATTTGCCTTGAACTTTCCTTCAGGGAGAGGGAACCAGTCGACCATCAGGTTATCGAGATGATCCGCGAGTCGGTGGATTTCTGGGCGCCTTACGTCGACAGTGGCCGCGACAGCCTCAAGCCTCGGACTTGAGCGAATACGTCGCCCGAAAGCCGGCTTCGGCCGCAAAAGTATCGAAGGAGAAGAAGAATGGCCCCATATTGGGTCGGCACGAGCTGGAAGATGAACAAGACGCTGTCGGAGGCGTTGCAGTTCGCCGATGCGCTGGCGGCCTTTGTGCCCGATTTCGATCCGGCAATACAGCCTTTCGTCATTCCGCCGTTCACCGCAGCGCGCCAGGTCAAGGCGGCGCTGGCCGACACCCGCGTCAAAGTTGGGGCCCAGAACATGCATTGGGCCGACGCGGGCGCCTGGACGGGAGAGATTTCGCCGGTGATGTTGAAAGACTGCGGGCTGGATGTGATCGAACTCGGCCATAGCGAGCGCCGCGAGCATTTCGGCGAGACGGATGCGACTGTGGGACTGAAAACGGCGGCCGCAGTCAGGCACGGTTTCGTGCCGCTGATCTGCGTCGGCGAGACGCTGGCTGAGCGTGAATCAGGCCGCGCCGAGGCGGTGCTGACGGCACAGGTTCTCGGCGCGCTGCAAGAGCTGAGCGGCTATCAACTGAAGGCGGAAATCCTCTTTGCCTACGAGCCCGTCTGGGCAATCGGCGAGAAGGGCATTCCCGCAAGCGCCGACTATGCCGACAAACAGCAACAGCTGATCAAGAAGGTTGCCGCCGACCGGCTGCCGATTGCTCCACCTGTGCTTTATGGTGGCAGCGTCAATCCAGGCAACGCGGCCGAACTCATCGGCCAGCCGCATATCGATGGCCTGTTCATCGGCCGCTCGGCGTGGCAAGCGGAAGGCTATATCGACATTCTGAAAAAGGCGTCGGCCGCCATCGCGCGCTGACTGCCAAAAGACCTAGCAAAGGAGTTCATCATCATGAAGATCGCACTCGGAGCCGACAGTGCCGGAAAGCCGCTGCTCGACGTCATCGCCAAGCATCTCGCCACCAAACCCGAACTGCAGGTCGTCGACCTCAGCCAGGCCGGATTCTACGCCGACATCGCCGCCTCGGTAGGCCACGAAATCCTGGACGGCAATTACGACCGGGCCATCCTGTTTTGCGGCACCGGCATCGGCGTCAGCATCTCAGCCAACAAGGTGCCGGGCATTCGCGCCGCATTGACCCACGACACCTATTCCGCTGAGCGCGCCGCCAAGTCCAACAACGCCCAGATCATCACCATGGGCGCCCGCGTCATCGGCCCCGAACTGGCGAAATCGATCGCCGACGCATGGTTGGCCTCGGAGTTCGATCCGAATGGCCCCTCCGCCACAAACGTGCAGGCCATCGACAAGCTCGACGCCAAGCGCTGAAAGACGCGGGAAACCCGTTACTGAGTTAACTGGTCAAGGCGACCCGCATCGCCTCGATCACGGTTACGGCGGAGGCGGCGCCCGGGTCCATGTGGCCAAGCGAGCGTTCGCCGAGACGCGATGCCCGGCCTTTCGTGGCGACCATCGACTTAGTAGCCTCCGCGCCTGCGTTTGCCGCTTGTGCAGCAGCTTCGAGACTGCCCGCCAGATCCTTGCCGGAGGTCAGCGCTTCGCCCGCTGCCTGCGCAGCCGGCGCCCATGCATCGATCATCGTCTTTTCGCCAGGCTCGGCCTTGCCGCGATCCTGAATGCCCTTGGCCATAGCCTGGAACAGGGCGACCACGTCCGAATCGTCGAGCGTCGTCTTGCCCTTGACGGCTGCCGCGCCCCGCATGAACGCGGTCGCATAGAGCGGCCCGGAGGAGGCGCCGACGGCATTCAGGAACGATTTGGCAGCGGTGTTCAGCAAGGTGGTCGGGTCGGTTGCCTCTGCATCCAGTGCGGCGACGGCATCGCGTGCAGCGGAAAATCCAAGCTCCATCGCGATGCCGTGGTCGGCGTCGCCGATAACCCCGTCAAGCGCGCACAGTCGGTCCAGGTCGGCAGACATGGCGGTTGCGATCGCCGCGAACATCGCGACAAGGTGGGCGGTGTCGATTGTCGTCATGTCTTAGTCCTTGCCACAGAAGTGGGTTTAGCCGGCGCGAAACATGGCGCAGTCGCAGGGGTGGTCCAGCATCGTCTGCAACTCGCCGTCCAGCCGATGCAGAGTGATCGAGGCCCCTGCCATTTCGAGCGAGGTGCAGTAATTGCCGACCCAGCTTGCGTGTATGGACACACCGATCTCGTCGAGCCTCTGCTTCACGCGCCGGTTCATGATGTAGAGTTCCATCAGCGGCGTTGAGCCCAGCGAATTGACGAGCACCGCGACCTTGTCGCCGCGCGTAGGCGCCATCTCGTCGAGGATCCTGTCCAGCATCTCGTCGGTGATCTCGTCGGCTGTTTTCAACTTTTCGCGCGCGATGCCCGGCTCGCCATGGATGCCCATGCCGATCTCCATCTCGTCCGGCCCGATCTCGAAATTCGGCCGGCGGGTCTGCGGCAGCGAACAGGGCGACAGCGCCACGCCCATGGTGAAGGTGTGGTCGTTGGCCTTGCCGGCGATGCGCTCGCATTCGTCGAAGGACAGCATCCGGTCGCAGGCGGCACCGGCCGCCTTGAAGATGAAGAAATTGCCGGCGACGCCGCGCCTCTTGTGCCGCTGGTCGCGCGGTGCCGAGGCGACGTCGTCGGTGCTCAGCACCGTGCGCACCTCGATGTCGTCCATGGCGGCCATCTCGGCCGCCATGTCGAAATTCATCACGTCGCCGGCATAGTTGCCGTACATGAACAGCACGCCGGCGCCGCCGCTGACTGCCTTTGCGCATTCGAGGATCGGGTCCGGCGGTGGCGAGGCGAAGACATTGCCGATGGCCGCCGCATCGGCCAATCCCTTGCCGACGAAGCCAAGAAAGCTCGGCTCGTGGCCCGAGCCGCCGCCAATGACGAGGCCCACCTTGCCCTGGCGCGGTCCGTCGCAGGCGATGATGGAGCGAGGACTGCCGTCCACGCTTTTGAGATGGCGGGGATGCGCTGCCAGGATGCCTTCCAGCATCTCGTCGACGGCGCGGTTGCCGGCATTGATGATCTTCTTGGTCTGCACCCGGCATCCTCCCGATTTCGGCATTTTCGCAGATAATACCGGGTGTTACCGGGATTTCCACCCGGCAAGGAGCATTTCGTGCGCAGAGGTGTTCCCGCAGGCTATCACCTGGACGTAGGCGTTAGTTGTTTCAACCGCCGAGGCCGTCGCGGATGGCTGAGAAATAGCGATCAGTTCCGACCTGGCCGCCCTTGAGCGCGACCTCCAGTCCGTCGATCGCCTTGACGCGCGCGTGAGCAACGCAGAGCGGCGAGCCCGGCGAAGCGGGCAGCGGCATGCGGATTGTCAGGGCATCGACACCCATTTCGCCGAGTGCATGGCTCGACGTGTCGCCGCCGGCAATGACCACGCGCCGCAGGCTCTGTTCGATCGTCAGGCCGCGAAGGATTTCTCCGAGTCCGCGGCCAAGCCTGTGGCGGGCGCCTTCCTGCCGGTCGATTTCGGCGCCCCTGTCGGCATCGGGGCCAAGCGCGGTGTAGAGGATGACGCTGCGCCCGGCTTGCAGACTGGCACGGCCGCTTGCCGTTGCGCGCGCGATCGCCTGCTGCGAAGCCTCCGAAACCAGTTCGACTGGATCGACCTCGATGCCGTCGAAACCGTCGGTCAGGGCATGCTGGATCTGCCGTTCGGTGGTCGGCGAGCAACTTCCCGACACGACGGCTATCCGCTCGGCTGCGCCCGGTGGCGTGAAGCCATGTCCGGCGCTGACGATGCCATTCGACGCCCATTCGGCCAGCAACGCATACTCGACCCCTGACGAGCCGACGACAAAAGAACCGCCGGGCTTGCGAACGCGCCACAGCTCCTTGCCGGCCAGAGCCTGCGTTTCCAGATTGTCGACATCGACAAGCACGATGGGGGTGCCGTTTCCGGTCAGCCGATCGAACGCCGCCGACCGCGACGCGGACTGCAGCGTCGCAAGGTCGACCAGCCCCGAGCTCAGCGCCGTCTGCCGCGACAGATGGATCAGCAAATCCGACTCATCCATCGGCGTCGTCGGGTGGCGGCTCATCACCGGGTGGCGGTCGATGCGGAAATATTGGTCGCGATAGGCGGCGAACAGGTGCCCGAAGGTGGTGTAGCGCTTGAGCTGCGGCGCGCCGACCAGCAGCGGCACGCTGGCTTGCGCGAACACCGAGCGGCCGATCTCGATGGCCCGGCCGATGCTGCCGATCGTCGGGCTGGAATCGAAGGTCGAGCAGACCTTGTAGTGGCAAATCTCGGCGTTCAGCGTCTTCAGCCAGGCAAAGGCATCGCGCAAATGCGTGTCCATCCATTGCGGCGTCTCGCTGCGGCTGGTGCCGGCCAGTCCGATCGCCCGGCAATGGCCAAACCGGGACAGCAGGGCCGCGTCCGGCTGGCGCATGAACAGCACTGTCGGCACGCCGCCGAGTTCGAGCGCCTCCATGACATCGGTCGAGCCGGTCAGGTCGTCGCCATAATAGCTGAGAAGCAGGTCCTGCATGGCTTCAGCCTGCCTTGTCGTCGCCGAATTTTTCGATCGACCGCGCCAGTTCGGGATGGTTCAGGGCAAAGTCCGCCAGCGGAATGCCGTCGACCGCCGCTTGCCAGGCTTGCTGCACGGCACGCACGCCGGCGCCCGGCCCGTCCGGATGGCTGACGATGCCGCCGCCGCAGAGATAGAGAAGATCGACCGTCCGGCCGGTCCGCGCATATGTCTCAGGAGCCTGGCCGCCCCACTGGCCAGAGCCCGCCACCGGCAAGGCGCAGTCCTCGGGTGAAAAGATCGGTGTCGTCACCGCCTTGAACGATTCGACGAAAGAATCATCCGGTTCCCAGTATTTCGAGGCGATGCCGTTGATCTGGAATTGGTCGACGCCGAGCAGTCGCCAGAATTGCTGCCAGACCTTGAAGTCCATGCCTAGCCCGGGGTGCCGGGTGAGGATGTCCCAGCCGTTGCGGTGAGCATGCAGCACCAGACTGGAGCGCTTCCTCAGGAACGCCATGCCACCGAAGCCGATCGAATTGATGTTGATAACAGCGCAATTGCCGCCAGCCTTCGCCACCATATCGTGGTTGCGCATCATCTCATCGGGGTCGGCATGCGAGATGCCGAAGGCATACATCACCTTCTTGCCGGTCTTCTGCTCGTGGTCGAGGATCAGCGGCACGATCGCCTTCACTCGTTCCGACAGGGGCGAATAGGCCGGGCTCATCAGCTTCTCGTCGTCCTTGATGAAGTCGACACCGGCGGCGATCAGTTCCGCCACCATTGCCGCCGTCTCATGTGGCCGCAAGCCCAGCGCCGGCTTGACGATGGTGCCGATGATCGGACGATCCGTCACATTGGTCAGCCGACGGCTGCCGGCGACACCGAACTGGGGGCCGGGATGCGCGCCGCGATACTCCTCCGGCAATTTCATGTCGACGATGCGAATCCCGGTGAGGCCCTTGATTGAATAGGTGCCGCCGATGGCAATGGTCATCAGTGCCGAAAGGTCGGTGCCGATGGCATCAAATGGAAAGGCGATATCGACATCGGCGCGCCTGAACGGCCCGTTGCCGCTGTCGGGAAGCGACGGCCGCTCGGCATCGGCCAGAGGCCGTATCGCCAGCACGCGCGCCGCCACCCGGGCTTTCAGTTCCTCGGTCTCGCCGGGCAGCGCGACGAAGGTGCCGGTCGACTGATCGCTGGCGATCTTGGCCGCCAGGACTTCGATGCTTCCAGGCGTTTCGATGCGGTAGGTGAGCGTGATCATGGTCCGCTGTCTCAAGCCGAGGCGTTCGAAAAAGGTTCACCGGTGTTTCAAATCTGGTATAATGAGTACATAAGTATTGCAAGTCATATCCGGCAGAGGGATCGACAGACGGCAATTCCGGGAATTGTGGCGGCAGTGTTAGATAAGGCCGGGTCAAGGGAGTGATTCGCGACGATGAACCGTTCGGAACCGATTGTCCGGCGCAAGCTTTCCGATGAGGTCTTCTTGCGGCTGAAACGCCTGATCACCAGCGGCGAGCTGATGCCGGGCGACGACATGCCGTCGGAGCGTGAACTGATGGAGCGCTTCGAGGTCGGCAGGCCGGCGATTCGCGAGGCGATGCAGGCGCTGAGCAATATGGGCCTGGTGGCGATCTCGCATGGCGAACGCGCCAAGGTGCTGCAACTCACCGCCAAGTCGATCATCAAGCAGGTCGACGGCGCCGCCAAGATCATTCTGTCGTCGTCGAAGGACACGCTTGAGCACCTGAAGACCGCGCGCATCTTCTTCGAGCGCGGCATGGTTCGGGAAGCCGCCGAGAAGGCCACCGCTGAGGATGTGCAGCGGCTGCGGGCCACTGTTGCCGAACAGCGCGGCTTTCGCGGTGATTCCGAAGCCTTCATCTCCGCCGACATGAAATTCCATACGCAGATCGCCGCGATCTCCGGTAACCCGATCTATGTTGCCGTCAGCGAGGCGATGCTGGGCTGGCTGAAGGAATACCACACCGAAATGCTGATCTGGACCGGCAAGGAAAAGTTCACGCTGACCGAGCACGAAGAGATCATCGGCCGCATCGAGAAGAAGGATGCCGATGGCGCCGAGAAGGCGATGATCAAGCATCTCGAACGCTCGCGCGCGCTCTATGTGATGAATTCTGAAAAATGATCTCGGCGGTTCAGCCGATCCGAACGATCGCGTAAGGCGTCATTGCGACCTGGCCTCGGCCAAAAGCTGAAATGTCGACCTGCACGTCTTCCGCCGTCAGGTTCGCCAGCCACGCGATTGTCTTGCCCGAGGCGGAGCGCCCGGCCAGCGCCAGCACCTTGGTTTCATCGCTCGTCCTTGCCGACACATGCGCAAGGCCGGCCAGCTCGCAAAGCCCCTTGATGGGCTGGAAGATTGGCCGGTGTGATCCTTCCGCGACAGGTTCCCCTGATGAAGCGAGCACGCCGAAAGGTCCAGTGAAGCTGGAAAGTGTCAACATCTCCAGTCCGACCGGTGCGACACGCGCGGCATAGCCGATCGTCCATGCAGCAGCGAACTGACCGGTGTGGCGAGGATCGCTGTCGGCCATGGCAACGCGCTGTCCCCCGGGATTGGGCTTGGTCGCGCTGCCATAGGGGTTCTGGCGCATGGCAATCGTCGACGGGCCGATCCGATAGGGCTTTGCCCCGAAGATCGCCCGCGCCGATCGGGTGATGAAAGGCAGCGCCTCCAGCGATTGCATGATGCTGAGATCGTCGGCGGCATGCACGATCGGGCAAGTACAATGGGTGATGAAATCGAGCTGGTCCGCCGGCACGCGCTTGCGGTTGAGTTCGGTGAAGTAGCTGAACATGCCGCCGCCGAGGCGGATATCCGGAAAGGCGCGCCGCGCGGCCGCGTAAACGTCCTCGAGCGGCGGACAGTCCGGCCACGTGCTGCCCGGCGGTGTCGACTGCCGGTCGACCGAAGGCGACACGGCAATGGCCGAGAGTTTTAGCCCGGCCTGGCGCACCAGGTCGGCGACACCTGACATCTCGGCGTCAAGATCGCCGGCGCACACAACGACGCATTCGAGGGTCGTTGCGGCAGCGTGGGCATTTGCGAGCCGGGCGAAAGCGCGCAAGGCGTCGAGCCCGTGGCCGCGCGTCGGATCGTAGTGAAACAGCAGCTGTTGTGGGCCGAGTGTCGTCAGCGTGGAGAGGTTCGCCAGTGCCGTCTCGACATCTTCGGGATAGATGACCACGCCGACATCCGGCAGCGTTGGCCCTGCTTCGCCGAGTTCGACGCGGACCGGTTCGCTGGCCACGGCGGCAGCCGGCGCTTTGCCTTCACCTGCGATGCGCAGGCTGATCGTCTGGCGCAGGGTTTGGCCGGCAGGCAGCACATAGGGCCAGGGCAGCGCCAGCGGTCGCACATAGGTCTTGTAGGAGGCGTCCGACCAGTTGCGCTGGTCCTCCATTTCGAAAGTATCGCCTTCCATCCGGCATTCGGCGGTGACGCCAGGCCGAACCTGATGGGTGATGGCGCGGATATCCTTGAAAGGCTGCCAGGGGTCTATCAGTTCGGGAAGCTTTGTCGCCTCCACGCTGCCGTCCGTATGCTCGACCTTGACCGGGCTGCCGGCGAGGTCGGCGATCGGGTGAAGGATGCAGAAGCCGCAGCGGTTGGTTTCGAAATCGCTCTCGGGAAGGGCGCTGACCTCGAAGACCAGACGGCCATCGGCGGAGCCTTTGATGGTGGCGCGGAAGCCGAGCCGGGTTCCATCGGGGGCCAGGCAGCTTGCCGAATAGCTGACCGAAAAAGCGTCGGCAGCCTGGTCGATGATCAGGTCCATCAAATTTGGCTCATAGGTGCCCCAGTCGCGGTCACGCACGATATAGGCGACGGCGCGCAGCACTTCGGTGCCGCCATGGCGGATGGTGCGCAGGTTGCCGTTGACGAAGTCGGCGCTAAGCGCGCCCGCGCGCAGCCTGACCGGCTCGGCTTCGACCGTACGCGTGCCGTAGAGCAGGAAGGCGTCGTCGGTCATTTCAGCAAGGCGTCGAGTTGCACCGGTTGCCGGCTCGCGGCACCGGCGTAAGCCGCCTCGACCAGCGCGAACGTTTTGAGATTGTCCGCTCCCGAGGTCGCCGGTTCGATCCCCTTTGCCAGGCAGTCTACCCAGTGCTGCTGGATGGCGACAACGCTTTCCTGGATGTTGTGCCAGGGACGCGACGCCCATGGCAGCAGCGGCGGCGAGACGTCGGTGACGACCGTGCCGTTCCTGCCGGTGACGGTGAGCCGGTATTCCTGCGCCAGCCGGATCGTTCCGTCGCTGCCGTCGATCTCGATCAGCGTCTCGGGAAACGGCTCGGTCGCAAGCTTCGTCGCGTAGCTGCAGTCGACCACGGAGGTCGCGCCGCTCTTGTGGTCCATCAGCATGGTCGCCACATCCTCGCCCGCGATACTAGGATTGATGCGGGCGGTTCGCGTCGTGATGGTCGAGACGTCGCCGAGCAGGAAACGGGCGATGTCGAGGACATGGATGCCGAGGTCCTCGATGATGAAACGCTTTCCCGTCGCCAGATAGGGTTGGCCGGAAAACACGTCATAGGCGGAGCGGAAGGAGATGCGCCCGAAGAAAGACGTGCCGATCTCGCCGCTGTCGAGCACGGCGCGCACCGCCTGGATCGGCGACTGCCAGCGAAAATTCTCATGCACCATCAGCGGCACGCCTACTTGTGCGCATGCCCGGACCATGGCCTTGGCGTCGGCCAGCGTCGGCGCGAATGGCTTTTGGCAGATCACCGGAACGCGATGAGCGGCCGCCATTTCGACAAGCGGACGATGGCTGGGCGCGGTGGTGGCGATATCGACGAAGTCGAGGCTTTCGCCGGCAAAAAGTTCCGCCGCATCGGTATAGCGCTTCGCAATGCCGAATTGGTCGCCGACGATCTTGAGCCGTTCCGGATCACGGTCGCAGATGGCGACGATCGAGGCGCCCGCTATGCCGCGCCAGGCGTGCATCTGGTTGACGGCAAAGAAGCCGCAGCCGATCAGCGCTCCACGCCACTCCGCCATGCTCAACCCGCCTTCGCCATCTGCATCAAGGTGACGCGCTGTTGAAGCCGGCGTTGTGCCTGGTCGACGACAACGGCGACGATGATGACGAGACCCTTGATCACCATCTGCCAAAACGAACTCACGCCCATCATCACCAACCCGTCCGAAAGAATGCCGATGACGAAGGCGCCGACGATGGTGCCGCCGATCGTGCCGCGCCCGCCCGACATCGAGGTACCGCCAAGCACCGCCGCCGCAATGGCGTTGAGCTCGAAACTTTCGCCTGTCGCCGGATGCGAAGCCATCAGCTCGGACGAGATGATCAGGCCGACGATCGCGGCGCAGAAACCGGAGAACATATAGACGAACATCTTCACCATGTTGACACGGACGCCCGAAATCCGCGACGCCCGTTCATTGCCGCCGACCGCGAAGATGTGGCGGCCGAGCGGCGTGTATTTGGCGAGATAGGCGGCTCCCAGCGCAACGACGATCAGGATCCAGATCGCCACCGGCAGGCCGAGCAGCCGGCCGGCGCCGAGGAAACCGAAGCCGGTGGTTCCCAGTTCC
This sequence comes from Mesorhizobium sp. M7A.F.Ce.TU.012.03.2.1, assembly GCF_004006095.1. NCBI lineage: Bacteria > Pseudomonadati > Pseudomonadota > Alphaproteobacteria > Hyphomicrobiales > Phyllobacteriaceae > Mesorhizobium > Mesorhizobium sp. M7A.F.Ce.TU.012.03.2.1. The sequence goes on along the minus strand of NZ_CP034779.1, from coordinate 6,534,994 downwards.
GGCTTGCCGACGAGGTTGGGGAAGGTGCGGCCGTCCGACGACAGCAGCGCCAGCCCGCGCGCGACATAGAGCACGCCGAGCGTGGCGATGAACGGTGCAACGTTCAGCCTGGTGATCAGCAATCCGTTGACGGCGCCGATCAATATGCCGACGGCCAGTGTGATCAGCGCGATCTCGAAGACGTTGAAATAGATGGTGTAGCCGATCTGCAGGTCGATGCCGTTGAGCACGAGATAGCCGGCCACCATACCGCACAGGCCGACGATCGAGCCGACCGAAAGGTCGATGCCGCCAGTGATGATGACGAAGGTCATGCCCATCGCCAGGAATGCGTTCAGCGCCACGTGCTTCGACATCAGGATCAGATTGGCGGTCGACAGGAAATTCGGCGCCGCGATCGAGAAGAAGATCAGCACGGCGATCAGCGCGATGAACGTCCGAAGCTTCATCACGGTCAGCAGCACCGAGCCGCTGGAAGTGGAGGGAGCGGCCGCCTTGGCTGGGATGTCAGTCATGGGCGGTGCTCTCCGTGCGTGGGGCCGGTCCGTGGCCAAGCGCGGATGCAGCCACGAGTGCCGCCTCCGTCGCTTCGGCGCGGTCGAACATGCCGGTCAGTTTTCCGTTGCTCATCACCGCGATGCGGTCGGACAGCGCCATGACCTCGTCGAGATCCGAGGTCGCGAACAAAATCCCCAAACCGTCGCGGGACAGTTTGCGCATGGTGCGGAAGACGTCGGCCTTGGCGCCGACATCGATGCCTCGGCTGGGCTCGTCCATCAGCAGCACCTTGGGTTCGGTGAGCAGCGCCTTGCCGATCACCACTTTCTGCTGGTTGCCACCCGACAGCGACGACACCTCCTGCGCCGGGTCGGCGACCTTGATCGCCAGCTCCCGCACCATCTGCGTCACCGCCTGCCTTTCGTCGGCGCCACGGATATGAAACAGGCGGGCAAATCGCAACAGGCTGGCCAGCGTCAAATTGCTGGCGACCGAGAGGATCGAGACCAGCCCTTCGCGCTGACGGTCTTCGGGGATCAATGCCAGGCCACGCCGGATGCGCCGCGTCGTATCGCGCTCCTTGACCTTTATACCGCCAATGAAGATCTCGCCCGTCGAATGGCCGTGACGGCCCATGATGCAGTCGAACAGCTCGCTGCGCCCGGCGCCCATCAGGCCGTAAATGCCGAGGATCTCGCCGGCACGCAGCGACAGTGAGACATGGTCGACGGCAAGTCCGCCCGTGGCGCGGGGCAGGCAGATCTCCTCGGCACGAAAAATCTCTTCTCCCGGAAGATGGCCGTCGGCCTTGGCGAAGTCCTTGGCGTCGGAGCCGATCATCTGGCGAACGATCCATTGCGTGTCGACGTTCTTCATCTCTTCCTGGCCGGTGATGCGGCCGTCACGCAGCACGGTGATGTAGTCGCCGATGCGGATCAGCTCTTCGAGCCGGTGCGAGATATAAACGATCGCCACGCCGCGTGCCTTGAGGTCGGCGATCACCTTGAACAGGATCTCGACTTCCGCAGCGCTCAGCGCCGAGGTCGGCTCGTCCATGATCAGGATGCGCGCGTCGAGCGAGACCGCCTTGGCGATCTCGACCAGCTGCTGCTGACCGATGCGCAGATCCTCAACCAGCATGTCTGGCCGTATGCCGGCTTGCAGGCGTTCCAGAAATTCCGCAGCGCGGTTTTCCTGTTGCTCGCGGTCGATCTTGCCGAAGCGGTTGGTGATCTCCCGGGTGGCGAAAATATTCTCGGCGACGCTCATATTGCCGAACAGGTTCAGCTCCTGGAACACCATGCCGATGCCGCGGTTCACCGCGTCCGCGGACGAGGAGAAGGAAACCTCTTTACCTTCCAGCAGGATGCGGCCGGCGGTCGGCCGTTCGACACCGGCGATGATCTTCATCAGCGTCGACTTGCCGGCGCCGTTTTCACCGACCAGCACGTTGACCGCGCCCTTGCGCACCTCGAAATTGGCGCGCTTGACCGCAACGGTGCCGGAATAGACCTTGGAGACGTCCTCGAGCTTCAGGATGATTTCGCGCTCAGTTGTCGCGCTCATGGCTTCGGCCCGATCTCTGCCTCCGCCGGCGTCACCAGCGGCAGGTCCTGGCCGCTCCCCAGCGTATAGGCGCCGAGCACCTTGGCGCTGCGGCCTTGCAGCGCATCGCGTGGCAGCTTGGAGAGCACCGTCTTGTCGGCATAAGCGTTGAACGCCTTGCCGAACTGGGCGAAGTCGATCTGGTTGGTGAAGTCGTTGAACTGGATGAAGTCCAGGCTGTCGCGCAGCGCGGTACCGCGCACCGCCGGTCCGATCTGCACTCGTGCATCGGCTTTGCCGTCGCCGTCGACATCGACGTCGACGGTTGCGGCCCGCGACTGCGTGTTGGCCGCGACGATCTTGCCTTCCAGGCGAACCGCGAAAGTCCAAGGCGAATTCGCCTGCTTGTTCGGATTGCCGTATTTGGCGCCGGCAGCCGATGGATCGGTTGTCGCCAGGGTGTGAACCTGCGCAAACGGTCCGGCTTTCTGCTGGAGATAGGGCACGACCTTTGCCGCCCATGTCTCTTCGACCATCTTGTCTGGATTGAAGGCGGGAGCGTTGTCTCCGGCTTCCGATTTCGTAGGCAGGATCTTGCAGGCGGTCAGGCTGATGCCGACCATTACGGTAAGGGTCGGCCAGTTCGGCTTGGTGTTCAGCATGGCGGCCTGTCGTTCAGCATCGTGGGCGGCCCACGGAAAATGGCGGCGAGGGGCGAAAACCGATGTTCGCCCCTCGCTATTGAAATCACGCTGGCTCAGTTCGTCAGCGCGAAGGTCTCCAGCTTGGCGGCATTGTCGCCATTGATCAGAACGCAGTCCATCAACTGCTTTTCCTTGGCCGGCGACTTCTTGTTCTTGATGAAGTCGTTGGCCTGCTCGACCGCCATCTGCGCCTGCGCGAAGGCCGGCTGCAGCACGGTTGCCTTGATACCGCCCGACGCGATGGAGTCCCGTACGTCGTTCGATCCGTCGAAGCCGACGACGATGACGTCCTTGCGGTTCGCCGCGGCAAGTGCCGCATAGGCGCCCATCGCCATCGTATCGTTGCCGGAGATCACGCCCTTGATGTCGGGGTTGGCCTGCAGGATCGATTCCATCTTGGAATAGGCTTCCGTCTGGCTCCAGTTGGCCGACTGCTGGGCAACCATCTTCAGGTCCGGATAGTCATCGATGACGTCGTGATAACCCTTGGAACGAATGCCGGCATTGGTGTCGGATTCCTTGCCGACCAGTTCGACGAAATTGCCCTTCTCGCCCATCAGCTTGACGAATTCCTGCGCGCCGAGCTGGGCGCCCTGGTAGTTGTTGGAGACGATCTGCGCCACGGCCACGCCGGTGGCGTTGATCTCGCGGTCGATCAGGAAGGACGGAATGCCCGCATCCTTGGCCTTCTGCACGGCGGCGACGGTGGCGTCCGCGCCGGCATTGTCGAGGATGATCGCCTTGGCACCGCGGCCGATCGCGGTGTCGATCAGCTCGGACTGCTTGTTGGCGTCGTCGTCATGGACCAGCACCAGCGCCTCATAGCCGAGTTCCTTGGCCTTGGCTTCCGCGCCGACGGCTTCCGCCTTGAAGAACGGATTGTCGTGTGAGGGCGTGATAATGGCGATGAGATCCGCCGCATAGGCGGGCACTGCCGTGCCAAGCGCCAGCATGCCGGCGAAAGCCGCAAGCGTCATTCTGCGTGTGAGTTTCATGAAGTCCTCCCGTTTGAAAAATTGCCTTGATCGGCCAATGGCTTTGTCTGCATCCGAATTCGTCAGGCAGCCCGGGCCGCGGATCGCTTGGGTCGAAAACCGTTGCCGGCTTACCCAGGACGGATCGTTGCTCCCCAGCCATCCTCCACTTGCCCAGGCATCGTGCTCCCTGCGAAACCTTGTCGATCCGAGCCATGAACAGCTAAGCCAACTGGTATGATGAGTCAACCACAAATTCAGGTGACATGTACCTGATGAGCTACCAAAACCGAGGATCGGCAATGGCATGCCGGGCCTTCGAGGTGCTGCGTCAAGCACCTGTCTTCTCTCAGGTGATCCGCTGAATGCTGGCGGCGATCTCTTCCGGTTCGAACACGCGCTTCCAGTCGTCACGCATCAGCACCGGCTTGCCGAACTCGATCGCCTTGTTGCAGGCGTCCGAGAAAACGCCCTTGGTCTCGCCGAAAATGACGGCGCCGAGCACGTTCATATGGCCGAGCAGGAAGTCGAGTGCCGCCTGCTGGTCGACGCCGCGCGCCACGACCTCGTCGACGGCTTCTTTCATGACCACCAGCAACGAGGCGCACACCGTCTCCGAAAGGCCAGGCTCGAGCAGCGCCATCTGTTCGACGCTGACGCGGTGCGAACGCATCACCGGCGCCCAGATGATCTTCGCGATCGCCTCGCCCTTGGCGTAGTCTTCTTCCGGCCCCTGCATCAGGGCGCTGACCATATGCTGCTTGGCCTTCACGCCGCCGAAATAATCCTTCTTGGCTGCCATGTCGGTCTCGTCATTGAAGATCGGCGGATGGCAGGGGTGAGTGACGAAATAGGTGAGGTCAGACCGCTTCGGCAGATGGCCGGCGAAAGGTGCCGCCGCGTCGAGCACCACCACCATCGTGCCTGGCGCCAGCTTGCTCTCGATGCTGGCCGCGACCTTGCCGATATGCGTGTCGGGGACGGCCAGGATCACCACATCGGCGTCCTTGAGCGCCTCGTCGGCACTGACCGTATCGAAACCCAGTCCGGTCTTCAGCCGTTCGCGGCCGGCATCGCTGACCTCGACATGGCGTATCGTGTAGGGCGACCCGCGAAAATTGGTCGACAGGCGGTAGCCCATTTTCCCGCCAGCCCCGAACAGCGCAATCGTTGTCATCTGGTCACCACTCCTGTTCTTCGCCGACGGCATCGCCCGTCGTCAACTGATCAACTGGTATAATCACGCTACCAGATTTTGGCAATCCGATAATGACCATGCGTGCGTTCGCCGCGTCATCGGCTGCCGCCGGCAAGCTCCAGCGCGCTTGCCCGCTGAGTGCGCATGAGTGCTGCTCTGCCATCCCCAGAAATAGGAGGCATGTGATAGGGGTCGGAGGCCGGGCCGGGCGCTACTTCAAAAGATCGACCAGCATGTCGAAAGCCGCATCGATATCGCCGCGAACCGCCGCCTGAACTGCCTGCTCGTCCCGGTCGCGCAGGGCCGCAAACATCTGTTGATGGTATGTGTTCGCGGTCGAGTAGGACCCATGCAGCATATTGAAATAGGGGCTGATCTGCAGCCATAGATCCTTGATGATCTTGAGCAGGGTTTCGGATCCCGCTGCTCGGTAGATTGCGAAGTGGAAGGTGTAATTCGCTCTGAGATAGGCCTTTACGTCGTCCGCGCCATTCGCGCGTTCCAGCGAGTCCAGATCGCGCGCGAAAATCGCAAGATCCGCATCACTCCGGTTCTGTGAGGCCCAGCCGGCGGCGATGGCCTCTATCTCAAAACGTACATTGCGCAAATCGGTGAGCCGCTCGCGGCTGAGCGCCGGAATACCAATGGAGCGTCCGGATACCACAGTGAGCGCGTTGGCTGCCGTCAGGCGCCGCAGCGCTTCCCTGACCGGCATCGGGCTGACGCCAAAGGCGTCGGCGAGGCTCTGAACCGTGACCATCTCGCCCGGTACGATGCTGCCGTCGAGGATCAGTTCGGTGACCTGATTGTAGACCCGGTCCTGCAGAGTTTCCTTGGACAGTGGAATGATCTCGACACCAGGCTTCCTGAACGCCGATCCAGCCATCTCCGGTCAACCTTCCCGCCCAAGGGCGACACTATTGCTTGTCTGGGAATGCAAGGTTCGTGGTGCCACGTCAAGCGGCCGACATAGCCCGTTTTGATATAAACGATTTCATCATTGATATTTGATCAAACCATGTTACGGTCGCTGGCATCGAATGGCAAGGGTTACGTTTTGTGCCCTTGGGAGGCATTCGGTCGTTCTGTTTGGGAGGAGTTTCACATGGGTATCGGATCGAAAGTCCGGCGGCTCGCGCTGCTGGCTGGGATGGCTGCATGCGCCTTCGGCCTGTCCGCCGCGCAGGCAGCCGAGAAGCACAAGATCTTTCTCAGCATGAGCTACATCGGCAATGATTGGCAGGCGGAGGCGGCCAACATGGTCAAGGCCATGGCCGCCCACAAGAGCCTGGCCGACAAGGTCGACCTGCAGGTCCAGGTCGCTGGCCCCAACGCGCAACGCCAGATTCAGCAGATCAACGCAATGGTGCAAAGCGGCGCCGAGGCCATCGTCGTATATCCGATCTCGCCGACCGCGCTCAACCAGGTCGTCAAGAATGCCTGCGACAAGGGCGTGAAGGTCTTTGCCTACGACGCCGAGATCACCGAGCCTTGCGCCTACAACGTCCACATCGACCAGCTGGAAGCCGGCAGGGTGACCGCCGAATGGCTGGTCAAGAAGCTCAACGGCAAGGGCAACATCATCGCCATCACGGGTGTCCCGGGAACATCCGTTGACGATCAGCGGACAAAAGCCGCCAAGGAAGTCTTCGCCAAATATCCTGATATCAAGATCGTCGGTGAGGCTGTCGGCATGTGGAGCCAGGCGGTCGCCCGCACCGAGCTTTCGAAAATCCTGGCCACCCGCAATTGGGACGACATCAACGGGCTGTGGATGCAGGTCGGCTGCTTCACCGCCAACTCGATGCAGCTCGAGGCCGGCAAGAAGACCAGCGAACTCCTGCCTTGTGCCGGTGAGGGCTCCAATGGCGGCCGCATCCAGATGCTGCCGGAGGGCACCGCAGTCGAAGGTGCGGCCCCGCCCTACGCGCCGGCCGGCGCACAACGCATTTCCTATGCCTCGCCGCCTTATTCGGGTGCGCTGGCGCTGAAGCTTGCCGTCGAGGCGATCGAAGGCAAGGACGTGCCGAAAACCACCATCCTGCCGCTGCCGGTCGTCACCAATGAGACGATCAAGCTGTGCGACGAAGGCACATGGGCGGAGATGAAGGCCGGCTGCAACGCCTTCAAGCCGTCGCTGGTCTCCAATCCGGGCTGGTTTGCCTCGATCTTCTCGGACCAGACACCCGAGGTCGGCCTTAATGCTGCCCTCGTCGGACAACCGGAGAACTAAGCCTCCCAAGGCGCGTGTGACGATGCACGGACAGTTGTCCGTGCATCGTCAATCCATGCCAAGCCGGCGATCGAGGACAATGACAGAACATTCCGAGCTCCCCGCCATCGAGATCGACGGCATCAGCAAGGCGTTCGGCCCGACCGTCGCGCTGGACGGCGTGTCGTTTGCGATCGCGCCCGGCAGCGTCCATGCCCTGCTCGGTGAAAACGGAGCCGGCAAGTCGACACTTGTGAAGCTGCTGTCCGGGCTGGTCCGGCCGAGCCAAGGCCATGTCCGTGTCTTCGGCAAGGAGATCGCTTACGGCGCACCGCGCGCAGCACATGCACTCGGCATGCAGACTGCATTCCAGGAGATGACCCTGGTGCGCGACCTCTCCGTCCTCGACAACATGATGCTGCCTTACGCCCCCGTGGGCGTCTCCGGCCTGATCCGCCGCGGTGCTGCCCGCAAGGCCGTCCGTCGCCATATCGAAGATCTCGGTTTTTCCGTCGATCTCGATGCCGAGGTGGGTGAACTTGAGCTTTCGGTGCGCCAGAAGATCGAAATCGCCCGTGCCGTCTACCGTAAGCCGCGCATCCTTTTGCTTGACGAACCGACCTCGACGCTCGCCGGCCGCGACGTCGACTGGCTGGGCGCGATCATCGCCAGGCTGAAGACGGCGGGCACCACCATCGTCTTCATCACCCATCGCATGCGCGAAGTCCGCGCCTTTTGCGACACGCTGACGATCCTGAGAAACGGCCGCCACATCGTCACCGCGCCGGTCGCCGATGTCTCGGATGCCGACGTCATCGAAAAGATCATCGGCCGCAGCATCGAACAGACCTTCCCGCCTAAGCCGGACAGCGCCCAGGCTTTCGGGCCGCCGGTTCTGGGCGTGCGCGACCTCAAGGTCGGGCGCAAGCTCGACGGCGCCGACTTCGATCTGCGCAAAGGCGAGATCCTCGGCGTCGCCGGGTTGCAAGGCATGGGCCAGCAGGACCTGTTCCTGGCCTGTTTTGGCATGGCCGAGATCGAGCGCGGCCACATACTCGTCGACGGCCGCAAGGTCTGGCTCGGTTCGCCGGCCGATGCTTTGCGCCCCAACATGGCCATCGGCCTGGTGCCGGAAGACCGTAAATCCGAAGGCCTGTTCCTGAAACTGTCGGGCAGCCAGAATGCCACTCTGCCGGTGATATCGCGCTTCACTCGGCTAGGCCTTGTCGACGCGCAAGCCGAGACCCGCTCCGTCGAGGCGGCATTCGACACTGTCGAGGTCGACCGCCGCGCGCTTTGGACGCGGGCCGGTGCGTTTTCCGGCGGCAACCAGCAAAAAATCGCCATTGCAAAATGGCTGGTGGCGCAGAGCCGCATCCTTCTGTTGTTCGATCCCACCCGAGGCATCGACGTCGGCACCAAGCACGAGCTTTATGTGATGATGCGAAACTATGTGGGTTCGGGCGGTTCGATCCTGCTGCACTCGACGGAGATCCCCGAACTCGTTCACCAATGCGACAGGGTCCTGGTCCTCTATGACGGGCGCATCGCGGCCGAACTCGAAGGCGACGCCATCACCGAACCGGCCATCATGCGCCCGGCGCTCGGGCAAGCCGGGGAAGCCGCCGCATGAGCAGCGCAGCATCCTCATCCCCTGTTCCCGGCCGCTTCGGACTGCGCCGTGCGCTGGTGCGCAATCGCGGCGCGCTGATCGCCGCGGCCGTCCTGGCGATCCTGCTCTTCGTCGTCGACTGGATCAGCGCCGGGCCGCTGACCTATTTCGACGTGTCGTTCCTGTCGAGCGGCGGCGCCACCTCGGCGCTCGCGGCGATCGGTCAGACCATCGTCATCCTGTCGGGCGGCTTCGACCTGTCCGCCGGGGCGGTGATATCGCTGGTCAATGCCGTGCTGGCATCGAGCATGGACCCGATGGCGCCAGGCGCCAGCATCATCCTGTGGACCGCCGTCGGCATCGGCGTCGGCATGGCGGTGGGCGCCTTCAACGGCTTCTTCATCGCCGTGCTGCGCATGCAGCCCATCGTGGTGACGCTGTCGACCATGTTCATCCTGCAAGGCGTGACGCTGCTGGTGATGGACAAGCCCGGCGGCTTCGTGTCGCCCGATCTTGGCACGTTTTATCTCGGCGACGCGATCACCGGCTGGCTGCCGATGCCGCTGGTGGTGATCGGCGTCGTCCTGCTCGCCTGGTTCTGGCTGAAGGGAACCCGCTTCGGCACAGCACTTTATGCGGTCGGCAGCGATCCGGACTCGGCCGCTTCCGTCGGCATCAATGTCGTGCTGGTGCGCTTTGCCGTCTATGTCATCGCCGGCGGTTGCTATGGCCTTGCCGGCGTGTTCATCAGCGCCCAGACCGGCAGCGGCGATCCGCTGGTCGGCAATCCGCTGCTCTTGTCAATGTTCGCGGCGGTCGTCGTCGGCGGCACGCGCCTCGGTGGCGGGCAGGGCGGCCCGGTGGGCTCTGTCTTCGGCGCCTACATCCTGATGATCGTGGTGAACATCCTGCTGGTGCTCAACGTATCGGCCTATTATTCGACCATTGCCGAAGGCACGATTCTGGTGCTGGCGGCACTTGCCGGCTCGATCTCGCATGCATCGGTGCTTGCCGTGCAATTGCGCGCCGCGCGCGCCCGGCTTGCCGCCTGGCGCGCCGGCATATTGCCCTCGCAACTCGAGCGCGTGGACCGGCGTCTCAAGATCGCCGAGCCAGCCCATGCCCAGCGCAGTCCGGCATCGCCGCGCCCTGCCTTCCATCTGCGCAATGCGGAAACGCTGCGCTATGCGCTGCCCGCCTATGTCTGCCTGCTGCTCATCGTGGTCGTCACGCAGGTCTGGCTCGGCCGCGCCATCCTCAATCCGGGGTACTGGAATTCGCTGCTGGTGCTGTCGTCCTTCCTAGCCGTCCTGGCGCTCGGGCAGGGAACCGTCATTCTGACCGGAGGCCTCGACCTCTCCGTGCCGTGGACGATCGGCATCTCCGGCATCATCCTGGCAGGCATGGTCAACGGCTCCGACGCCGCCCTTGTCTACGCCTTGCCGGTCGTCCTGGTGATGGCCTGCGCCATTGGCTTCGCCAATGGTTTCGGCATCGTCTATCTCGGCATCTCGCCGATCGTCATGACGCTCGCCACCAACGGTATTCTGCAAGGCTGTGCGCTGCTCTATTCGCAGGGAACGCCGGCCGGGTTTTCCTCGCCGATGCTGCGCTGGGTCATGACGGCCAAGCTTGCCGGCCTGCTGACCCCAATCGTCCTGCTGATGGTCGTCTTTGTCGTCACGGCGGTACTGCTGCTTGGCCGCACCCCATTCGGACGACGCGTCTACGGCATCGGCAATGGGCTGCGCGCGGCGCGCTTGTCGGGCATCGGCGTCGAGCGCACGCTGATCCTGGTCTATATGCTTTCGGCCGTCTGCGCGGCTGTTGTCGGCATCATGCTGACCGGCTTTTCGGGTCAGGCAAGCCTTGGCATGGGCGACGACTATCTGTTGCCGTCGATCGCCGTGGTGGTGGTCGGCGGCGCGCTGATCACCGGCGGACGCGGCCACTATCTCGGCATGCTCGGCGGCGTGTTGTTGCTGACCGCACTGCAGATGCTGCTCGCCGGCACCACGCTTCCCTATGCCACGAGGGCAATTCTTTACGGACTGGTCGTTCTGGGCGCCGTCATGGCGTTGCGCGAACGGCGGCTGCAATGAAAAGGACAGGACCATGAGCACAAGGGCGCCGGAATCGGCGGACGAATTTCTGACCGGGCTGAAAGGCCAGCGCGTGCTGGTCACGGCGGGCGCCGGCGGCATCGGGTTTGCCATAGCCGACACGCTGTCACGCCTCGGCGCTCGCATCGTCGTCTGCGATGTTTCCGACGAGGCGTTGGCCGCTGCTCCCGGCAAGATCGACCTTGTCGCTGCGGTCAAGGCCGATGTCTCGCGCGACGAGGATGTCGACCGCCTGTTCGAGGCGGTCGAGAAAAAACTCGGCGGGCTCGATGCGTTGATCAACAATGCCGGCATTGCCGGGCCGACCGGCGGTGTCGACGAGATCGACCCTTCCGACTGGCGGCGCTGCATCGACATCTGCCTGACCGGCCAGTTCCTGTGCGCTCGGCGCGCCGTGCCGCTGATCAAGGCGGCGGGCGGTGGTTCGATCGTCTCGATGTCGTCTGCCGCCGGCCGCCATGGCTACGCCTTCCGCACACCCTATTCGGCGGCCAAGTTCGGTGTCATCGGTTTCACGCAGAGTCTCGCCAAGGAGCTCGGACCGCACGCCATCAGGGTCAACGCCATCCTGCCCGGCATCATCGAGGGGCCCCGCATCGAAGGTGTTATCTCGGCGCGCGCCAAGCAGGTCGGTATCAGCCACGAGGAGATGACCGGACGCTATCTGCAGAACATCTCGCTGCGCCGCATGACCAGCCCCTATGATGTGGCGTCGATGGTCGCCTTCCTGCTCTCCGATGCGGGGATCAACATTTCCGGCCAGTCGCTCGGCGTCGACGGCAACGTCGAAACACTTTGAGGAACAAGCCATGGCCAATGTCGCGATCGTCGGAAGCGGGTTTATCGGGCGGGCCTGGGCAATCAGCTTTGCCCGCGCCGGCCATGATGTGCGGATGTGGGACCAGTTGCCCACTGCCACGGGTGGCGCCCGCGACTACATTGCCGGCGTGCTCGGTGATCTCGCCGCGAACGATCTTCTGCGGGGACAGCAAGCCGGTGACGTGCTTGACCGTATTTCCGTTGTCGCCGAGCTTGAAGAGGCCTTGGCGGGTGCCGTTCATATCCAGGAGAACACACCCGAAGACCTCGAGGTGAAGCGGGAGGTGTTTGCCCTGATCGACAGGCTTGCCGATCCGCGGACAGTCATCGCCAGTTCCACCTCGGCGCTGTTGCCGTCGAAATTCACCGACCATCTGCAAGGGCGGCATCGCTGTCTGGTCGTGCATCCGATCAATCCGCCCTATCTCATTCCGGCGGCCGAAATCGTGCCGGCGCCATGGACTTCCGCCGAGACGGTCGAGACAACCCGCGCCTTCCTCATCGACGCCGGCCATGCGCCCCTGGTGATGAAGCGCGAACTCGACGGCTTCATCATGAACCGCCTGCAAGGCGCATTGCTTGAGGAGGCTTTCCGGCTTGTCGCCGACGGCTACGCCAGTGTCGAGGATGTCGACATCGGCATCCGCGACGGGCTGGCGCTGCGCTGGTCGTTCATGGGTCCATTCGAGACCATCGATCTCAATGCGCCTGGCGGCGTGCGCGACTATGTCGAGCGTTATCAGGGCATCTATTCCAACATCTTTCCCCAGATGCAGCGACGCGTCGACTGGGCCGGCAAGGTCATCGACACGGTCGAGGCTGATCGCCGCAAGCGACTGCCACAGCAAAGCCTAGGCGACCGGCAGGTGTGGCGTGACCGCCGGCTCATGGCGCTCGCCGCCCACAAGAGAAAATCGGATCAGGAGTTCGGAGAATGACGCAAACCAGCCGCAAGCCGGGGCCTGCACAGACCAAGGGCAAGGTCATCATCACCTGCGCGGTGACAGGTGCCATCCACACGCCGACGATGTCGCCTTATCTGCCGATCACGCCAGACCAGATCGCTTCGGAGGCGATCGCGGCTGCCGAAGCCGGTGCCGCAATCCTGCATCTGCATGCGCGCGATCCGGAAACCGGCAAGCCCGACCAGACGCCGGAGGCCTTCGCTCGCTTCCTGCCGCGCGTCAAGCAAGGCACCAACGCCGCCATCAACATCACCACCGGTGGCAGCCCGTACATGAAGGTCGAGGAGCGCGTGCGCCCGGCCGCCCAGTTCAAACCGGAAGTCGCCTCACTCAACATGGGCTCGATCAATTTCGGGCTCTATCACCTCGCCGACAAATACGAGACCTTCAAGTTCGACTGGGAAAAGCCGCATCTGGAAGCGACCCGCGACCTCGTCTTTCGCAACTCGTTCAAGGACATCGAGTACATCCTGGCGACCTGCTACGACAACGGCACGCGTTTCGAGTTCGAGTGCTACGACATCGCCCATCTCTACAACCTTTCCCACTTCGCCGACCGCGGGTTGGTGAAGCCGCCTTTCTTCGTGCAGTCGGTGTTCGGACTGCTCGGTGGTATCGGCACCCATCCCGAAGACGTCGCCCACATGAAGCGCACTGCCGACCGGCTGTTCGGCGACCAGTTCCGCTGGTCGGTTCTCGGCGCTGGCGCCAGCCAGCTCCGCATCGCCGCGCAATCGGCAGCGCTTGGCGGCAACATCCGCGTCGGGCTGGAGGACAGTCTGTGGGCTGGCAAAGGCAAGCTTGCCAAATCGAACGCTGAGCAGGTCTTGCTGGCCCGCAAGATCATCGAAGGGCTCGGCATGGAGGTCGCGACGCCCGACGAGGCACGCGAGATCCTGTCATTGAAAGGCGGCGACAAGGTCGCTTTCTGAGGCGGCCCGGGCAATCGCCGCGAGACGCAAAAACGGAGGAGGACGGCATGAAGATCGAAGTCGTGGTGGACGTGAAGACCACACTGGGCGAGGGGCCGCTGTGGGACGTCGAACAGGAACGACTCTACTGGATCGACAGCTTCGACGGGCGCGTGTTTCGGGCGACCGCCGACGGACGCGAGATCCGGTCATGGGACGTGCCGATGAAGATCGGCTCGATGGCGCTGCGTAAGGATGGCAGCGGCGCCGTGGTGTCGCTGCAGCGCGGCTTCCATCTGCTCGATTTCGCCTCCGGCGATGTGACGCTGATCCACGATCCCGAGCCGGACAAGCCGATGAACCGGCTCAACGACGGCAAGGTCGACCGGTACGGCCGTTTCTTCGCCGGCTCCATGGATACGATGGAAGAGGGGCCGTCCGGCGGGCTCTACAGGCTCGATCCGGACTTCTCCGTCACCCGGATCGATTCCGGCATCATCTGTTCCAATGGTCCATGCTGGAGCCCCGACGACCGCACCTTCTATTTCGCCGACACCTGGACCGGCGAGATATGGGCCTACGACTACGACATCGCGACCGGTGCCGCCACCAACAGGCGCACCTTCGTGCGCGTCGACACCAGCCGGGGCGGTGCGGCGGACGGCTCGACCGTCGATGCCGAGGGCTATCTGTGGAATGCGCTGGTCTATGACGGAAGACTGGTGCGCTATGCGCCCGATGGCAACATCGACCGTGTCATCGACATGCCGGTCAAGAAGATCACCAGCGTCATGTTCGGCGGGCCGAAGCTGGACACCCTTTACGTCACCTCGATGGCCAAGCCGCCGCTGCCGCGTTTTCCCGGCGACGGCGTTTTGCGCGGCAGTCTGTTCGCCATCACGGGCCTTGGCATCACGGGCGTCGCGGAGCCGCGCTTCGGCGGTTGACGCCAGGCAAGCGAAGCGCCCGTAGCATACGCGGATCAGGCCTTGGCGCGCAGGAATCCCTCATTAAAAATGTGGCAGCACGTCCGTGGCGTCTGCTCTTCACCCAATGGCACAATGAGCGGTCAACGGATCATTGGCCAAAGAGGTCCGGGCGGGCCACGTTGAGCCGTTGAACCGTGCGAAGCACTTCGCGCAAATGCGCCGCCATACGCGCGCCTGCCTGCTTTGCCTCGCCGGTCTCCACGGCCTCGAAGATCGCCACATGCTGAGCGAGCAGCGTTTCGAGGTGGCCGGGCTCTGGCAGGCTCAGATAGCGCACACGGTCCATCTGCAGCTTGACCACCTGGATCACCCGCCAGCTCTTGGGCAGGCCGGCCTCTTCGCAAAGGCTGCGATGGAAGCCCTCGTCAAGCTCGAGAAACAGTTCGCGGTCGCCCTCGGCCACTGCCTTGGCCTGTTGGGCAAGGTTCACCCTGCCTGCCGCGATGAAGGCGCTCGAACCGTGTCCGGCCAGCTTCTGCACGACGGAGACTTCGAGCGCCTCGCGAATGAACTGCGCTTCCTCAACGTCACTTAGCCGGATCGGCGCGACGAAGCTGCCGCGTTGCGGCAGGATGTCGATCAGCCCTTCATCGGCAAGCCGGATCAGCGCCTCGCGCACGGGTGTACGGCTGACACCGAGCTGCTGGGCAAGGTCCTGTTCGCTGAGCGCTTCCGACGGCAACATCGCCAGCGTCGTGATGGCGCGGCGCAGGCGCTCGTAGATCTGCGGCGAGATCGGCATGCGATTGTTGACCGGCTCCAGAACCCGCGAGGGTTCGCGCTGACCGGCGTTTTTCAGCCTGGCAGCATTGCCTGAAAACCTGGTCGCCCCCGAAAGCTTGGTCCCCATGACGAATCCGTTGCTGTGAATGGCGCTGCACTGCTCCGGTCATGACACTGCGCACGCCCCAACTCAAGCGGCAAGCAGGAATGACGCTGTATTGACATACTACCATGGTAGTGTGTATGACGCCAGCAGGCTAGGGGGAGAGGAGCCGGCATGAAGATCACGGACATCAAGGCGACCACCATCACCGTTCCGCTGGAAGCAGCATTGCGGCACAGCAACGGTACGCATTGGGGACGCTTTGTCCGCACCGTGGTCGAGGTCGAGACCGACGAAGGCATTGTTGGGCTCGGCGAGATGGGCGGTGGCGGCGCCGGCGCCGAACTCGCTTTCGCCGGGCTGAAATCCTACCTGGTCGGCCATGACCCTTTTGATCTCAACCGGATGCGCTATGCCATCTGCAATCCGACGGCGTCGCTCTACAACAATCGCACGCAGCTCCACGCAGCGCTGGAATTCGCCTGTCTCGACATCATCGGCAAGAAGCTCGGCGTGCCGGTCTACCAATTGCTTGGCGGGCGCGTGCGCGACCGGATCGGCTTCGCCTCCTATCTGTTCTTCCGTTATGCCGACCGCCGCAGCGGCAAGGGCGAGGTCCGCACCATCGATCAATTGCTCGAGCATGCCCGCGCGCTCAAGGCCGAACATGGTTTTCACGCCCACAAGCTCAAGGCCGGCGTGTTTCACCCCGACTATGAGCTGGAGTGTTTCAGGGCGCTCGCCGCCGAATTTCCTGCCGACACGCTGCGCTATGATCCGAACGCCGCCCTGTCGGTCGAAGAGGCGCTGCGTTTCGGCCAAGCCATTTCCGATCTCAGGAACGACTATTTCGAGGATCCGACCTGGGGCCTTGCCGGCATGCGCCGCTTGCGCGAGAAGCTCTCCATCCCGCTGGCCACCAACACCATCGTCATCGATTTCGAACAGCTCGCCACCAATGTGCGCGACCCTGCGGTTGACGTGATCCTGCTCGACACCACCTTCTGGGGCGGCATCCGCGCCTGCGTGCGCGCGGCGCAGATCTGCGACACGTT
Source organism: Mesorhizobium sp. M7A.F.Ce.TU.012.03.2.1 (assembly GCF_004006095.1). Lineage (NCBI taxonomy): Bacteria > Pseudomonadati > Pseudomonadota > Alphaproteobacteria > Hyphomicrobiales > Phyllobacteriaceae > Mesorhizobium > Mesorhizobium sp. M7A.F.Ce.TU.012.03.2.1. Next base: position 6,518,563 of record NZ_CP034779.1, on the reverse strand, counting down.
CGGTCTCGGTATTGCGGTGCATTCCTCTGGCGAACTCGGCATCCAGCTCGCCACCATGCTGCATCTTGGCGCTGTGCTGCCCAACCTCGTCTTCACCGCCGACGCGCATTACCACCACCTTGCCGACGACATCATCATCGGCGGCAAGATGCGCTACGAGAATGGTGCGATCGCGGTGCCGGAGGCACCGGGTCTCGGCGTCGAGCTCGATCGCGACAAACTCGCCACCTATGCCGAACTCTACCGCTCGCTGGGCGGCTATGCCTACGACCGCGATCCCGGCCGTCCGGGTTGGTATCCGCTGCTGCCCAACACGAATTTCGCCGACCACTTGAACGATGCCGTGCCTGATCTCGGGCTGGGCTGACTTTTTTCGTTCGAAAGGATCGTCGGGAGGACGCTATGACTTTCAACCGGAGGAGAACAACAATGAACAGGACCACAGCTTTATTCGTTGCAGCCATGCTCGGCTGCACCAGCTTTGCAGCGCTGCATGCGCGCGCCGATGACGGCGTCGCCAAGGGCGACACTTCGGCCAAGAAGATCGCCTTCAGCAATTCCTACGCCGGCAATTCCTTCCGCCAGGTGATGATCAAGAGCTTCGAGGAAATGGGCGCCAAGGCCGTGGCCGACAAGCAGGTCGCCGCAACAGCCGTCGTCAGCTCGAACAATTCGGTGACCGAACAGGCGAGCCAGATCGAGAACCTGATCCTGCAGGGCTACGATGCGATCATCGTCCTTGCCGGCTCCGACACCGCACTCAACGGCGCCATCAAGGATGCCTGCAATGCCGGTATCACGGTCGTCGCCTTCGCCAGCGGCGTCACCGAGCCTTGCGCCTATGTCGTCGACTACAACCTCGATTCCTATGCCAAGGCCGAACTGGATTTCATCTCCAGCAAGCTCGGCGACAAGCCGGCCAACATCCTCGAGATCCGCGGTATGGCCGGCGACGGTTTCGACAAGCGCTTGCATGAGGGCGTCGAGAAGGCGATGAAGGCGCACGCCATCTACAAGGCTGTCGGCGAGGTCTATGGTCAGTGGACGGCCACCGTGGCACAAAAGGAAGTGTCGGGCATCCTGCCGTCGCTGCCTCAGGTCGATGCGGTGCTGACGCAGGGCGGCGACGGCTATGGCGCGGCGCAGGCATTCAAGGCCGCCAACCGGCCGCTGCCGATCATCATCATGGGCAACCGCCAGGACGAATTGGCGCTGTGGAAGCAGGAGCATGATGCCGGCGGCTACGAAACTTTCTCGCTGGGCGCCACGCCCAGCGTCTCGCAGGTCGCGTTCTGGGTCGCGCAGCAGATCCTGGCCGGCAAGCAGGTGCCGAAATTCGTCGAGGTGCCGCTCCTGCAGATCAATCAGCCAGACCTCGACGCCTGGCTGAAGACGGTTCCCGCAGGCGGCGTTGTCAATGCCGAATATCCGCAGGAGCTGGTGGCCAAGATCATCGACGCCAACGTAAAGAAAGAACCTCTGCCCGGCGTACCCGCGCCGAAATGAGCAGCATGGCCGAATGATGAACGATCCCACGTCGCCCAAAAAGGACGCAGCAGAGAGAGGCGATGCTGACAGCCCTCTTGTCGAGGTAGGCAATGTCCGCAAGAGCTATGATGCCGTGCATGCCTTGGGCGGCGTGGATTTTCATCTGAACCCCGGCGAGGTCGTTGGCCTGGTCGGTCACAACGGCGCCGGCAAGTCGACGCTGATGAACGTGCTGGCCGGCACCATCGAGCGCAGCAGCGGCAGCTTTCGCGTCGGCGGACGTGAGATCGGTGCCTGGAGTGCGGCCAGTGCCCAGCAGGCCGGTCTGCGCTGTATCTTTCAGGAACTGTCGCTCTGCGCCAATTTGACGTCGGCGGAAAACACCCGCATCGTGCACAGGTCCTTGCGTGGGTTGGGCTGGCGGCGGCGCGCGCGCCAGGTAATCGGTCCGGTGCTGGACGAGATCTTCCCTGGCCACGGAATCGACCTCGACAGGAAGGTCGCCGACCTGTCGATCGGCGAGCGACAGATGGTCGAGATCGCCCGCGCCTTCACGCAGACCAGCGTCAAATTGCGCGCCGTCATTCTCGACGAGCCAACATCGGCGCTCGGCCATGAGGCGACGGAGCAACTGCTCACCTACATTCGTCGTGCCGCCGGACGTGGTATCGCCTGCATCCTGATCACCCATCGACTGAACGAGATCCTCGCCGTCTGCGACCGCACCGTCGTCATGGTCGACGGCAAGGTCGTCGCCGAGCGGGCGACCGCCGACCTGTCGCGCGCCGCGCTTGTCGAATTGATGGGCAGCATCGAGCGGCCCCGCGATCGCTCCGTAGGCAAGGCGTCGTCGGTGCAAGCTCCGGTTATCCGGCATGCCGGCCGCGACACCGCTGATCTGACCATCGAAGTCGGCAAGGGCGAGATCATCGGTTTCGCCGGGCTCGACGGCCACGGCCAGCGCGAGCGGCTGCGCGCGATGTTCTATGCCGCGCGCCGGCAGCGCGAGGCCTTGCCGGGTGCCTATGTTGCCGGCGACCGCGGCTCTGAAGGCGTGTTCTCACTGTGGTCTATCGCCGACAATCTGACCATCCGCAGCCTGAATGCGCTGACGCGGGGCGGCATGATTTCAGGCGCCGCCGCTCGCAAGCTGGCCGAGACCTGGTCGGAGCGGCTCAAGGTAAAGGCGCCTTCGATCGACACGCCGATCATGTCGCTGTCCGGCGGCAACCAGCAGAAGGTGCTGTTCGCTCGTGCGCTGGCGTCGGACGCCGAGGTGATCTTCCTCGACGATCCGATGCGCGGCGTCGATGTCGGCACCAAGCAGGAGGTCTACCGGCTGATCCGCGCGGAGGCCGAGAACGGACGCGCCTTCGTCTGGTACACAACCGAGCTCGAAGAGCTGACCAATTGCGAGCGCATCTATGTCTTCCGCGAGGGCCGCGCCGTGACCAGGCTGGAAGATGAGGCCATCGAGACCGGCCGTATCCTGCAGGCGTCGTTCGGAGGCGAGCATGTCTGACGCCGTAGCCCGTCCTCCCGCCCGATCGTCCTCCAAGGCGCGCCCGGCCTTGCTCAATGCGCTGCAGGTCGGCCTGCCGGCGATCGCGCTGCTGGTTATGCTGGCCATCATCTTCAGCATCCGCCCGGCGGCGATGAGCTATTTCGGCTTCCATCTGCTGTTCAAGCTCTCGGTGCCGCTGGTCTTTGCCGCGCTGGCGCAGATGATGGTGATCATGCTGGGCGACATCGACCTGTCGAACGGCGCCTTTGTCGGGCTGATCACCTGCGTCACGGCGCTCTATCTCGGGGACGCGCCGGCAATCGCGGCGCTGTGCTACATCGTCCTGATCGCCGCCTATGCCGGTTTCGGCCTGCTTATTCATGCCCGGCAATTGCCCTCGATCATCGTGACGCTGGGCATGTCCTTCATCTGGCTCGGCATCGCCGTCATCCTGTTGCCGGCACCGGGTGGCTCGGCACCTGCATGGCTTGCCGCCTTCATGAGTTGGCAGCCGCCTTTGCTGCCGCTGTCGATCTGGCTGGCGGCACTGGCGGCACTCGCCGGCCATCTCGTCATCTCACGCTCCTCCTACGGGGTGGTGCTGCGCGGCGCAGGCGGCAATCCGCGCGCCGTCGAGCGCGCCGGCTGGTCCGTTATCGGCATCCGGGTCGCGGTCTATGCGGTCGCCGGCCTGCTCGCCTGTCTGGCCGGGCTGACGCTGACCGGCCTCACCACATCGGGCGACGCCAATGTCGCGCCGGCCTATACGCTGCTCGGCGTCGGCGCGGTGATCCTCGGCGGCGGCGCTTTCACCGGTGGCGTCGTCTCGCCGGTCGGCACGGTGATCGGCGCTCTGACGCTGTCGCTCGCGGGCTCGCTTCTGTCTTTCCTGCAGGTGCCGCCGACATGGCAGATCGGCGCCCAGGGCGTCATCCTGTTTCTCGTGCTGGCCGGGCGCGTGCTTTTGTCGGAGCGGACGCGATGACCCGAAGATTGAGCCTCGCCCCGTGGACCTACGGCTTCATCGTGGCGCTCGCAATGTGGCTGGCGACGACAGCCTATTCGGGCATCGGCAGTGCCGGCGCCACGCTGTCGGGCGCGCTCGCCTTCGGTGCCTTCAGCGTGGTGGTGGGAACCGGGCAGATGTTCGTGGTCGCCTCCGGGCCGGGCAATATCGACCTGTCCGTGCCATCCGTGCTGACGCTGGCCGCCTATGTGTCGATGACGGTCATGCAAGGGTCCGACGGCATGCTGCTGCCTGGCCTGCTTGCAGCACTTGCCGTCGGCGCTGTCGCGGGTGCCGCGAACTTCCTTGCCATCGTCGCGCTCAGGCTGCCGCCGATCATCGCGACGCTCGCCTGGAGCTTCGTCTTTCAGTCGCTTGCCTTCAATTTCGGCGGCCAGGCGACGCTGAAGCCGCCGGCAGGCCTTTCCCGGTTCACCTCGATGAACCTTGGCGGCGTGCAATTCATGCCGATCGCGGTGATGCTGCTGACGCTGGCCGCCATGATCGCTCTCAAACGCACGGTCTGGGGCCGGCAAGTGCTGGCCACCGGCCAGAGCGAACCGGCGGCGCGGCTTTCCGGCATCAACGTCGCACGGGTGCGGTTGATTGCCTATATGCTGTGCGGCACGGCGGCGGCGCTCGCCGGCTTCCTGCTTGCCGGCTTCAGCGGCGGGGCAGCACTCAACATGGGTGACGCCTATCTGATGGAATCGATCGCCGTGGTGGTGCTTGGCGGCACCAGCGTCGCTGGTGGGCAGGCCAACGCGGTAGGCATATGGGGGGCTGCGTTGTTCTTCAACCTGATGTCTACCATGCTCAACACCTTTGGCATCCAGGCAGGCGTGCGCTTCCTTTTGACCGGCGTGCTGATCATCCTGATCGTCGCTCTCGTGCCGAGGCCTCGCGTCAGATGAAACCCGCCACCGATACGCTCGCCGGGCTGTTCGAAACAAAGGCAGTTTCTTTCGTCGATCTGACGCATCCGATGAAGCCCGGCATGCCGGTGTGGCCGACGCACCCGCATTACTGCCAGGAGATGGTGGAATCCTATGACCGCGGCGATGTCGCCTGCAATCATGCGTTGGCTATGAGCGAGCACACCGGCACGCATTTCGACGCGCCGGTCCATTTCATCCGCGGCGGTGCTGCCATCTCCGGCATTCCGGTCGAGCGTTTCTTCGGCCGCATGGTGACGATCGATGCGCGTGGCTGTCGTCCCCGGCAGGCGGTCGAGCCGGATGCTATCTTCGCTTTCGAGGCCGAACATGGCTGCGTACGGCAGGGCGACGCCGTGTTCTTCCATTTCGGCTGGGACCGGTTCTGGGACGATCCGGCCGCGTTTCTCGCCGACTGGCCCGGCCTATCGCGGCAAGCAAGCGAATTGCTGGTCGAGCGCGGTGCGCGCATCGTTGGCTCGGACTGCCTGTCGATCGATTGTTTCGGCAGCGAGGATTTCCCGGCGCACAGTACGTTGCTTTCAGCCGGCATCCTGATCGGCGAGAATTTCGCACGGCTTGGTGACTTGCCGCCTCGGTGCTTCCTGATCAGCTTGCCGCTGGCGATCGAAGGCGGTACCGGATCACCACTGCGCGCCGTCGCGCTGGTCGAGGGCTAATTCCGGCTTACGAGAAGTCCAGCTGAACCTTGAGCGTTCGCTCCGGTTCCTTCTCGATCAAGTCGAAGGCTGCGCGTGCATCCGCCGCCGCGAACACCTGCGTGATCATGCCTTGCGGATCGAGCCGCTTGTCGGCCAGCCATTCGACGACGCGCGGCAACAGCCGGCGGTTCAGGCGCGAGCCGACGATGGTCAGTTCCTTGCGCACCACTTCCTGCTGGCTGAGGTTGGATGGGGCGTCCGAAAAGCCGAGCAGGCCGATGCGGCCCGCCGGGCTGGCCAGCCGGCAAGCCTCGTCAAGAAGTGCGGGAATGCCGGCGCCGTCAATGACCAGCGTCGGGCCAAGACCGTCATTTTCACCGCGCACCGCGGCCGGCACGGGATCGCGCACGGAGTGGATCACCCTGTCGGCACCGAAGCGGAGCGCTCGCTCCAGGCGGGCTTCGTCGATATCGGCAACGATGCAGCGTGCGCCCTTGAGCTTGGCGACCTGCAGGACAGTGACGCCGACCGTGCCGGCGCCATAGATCAGCACCGTGTCCTCGGGTCCGCAACCGGTACGATCAAGCACATTGGCGGCGATGGAAAACGGCTCGGCCAGTGCCGCCAGCCCAAACGGCATATCCCTTGGAACCGGTATGGCATTTGCCGCCGGCACCGCGACGAAGGCGCGAAAACCGCCGTCGCGGTGAACGCCCATCACTTCGAGGTTGGCGCAGACGTTGGAGCGGCCGACCCGGCAGGGATAGCAGTGGCCGCACGACACCACGGGATCGACCACCACACGGTCTCCCGTCGCAATGCCGGTCACATTGCGTCCGAGCGCTGTTACGGTGCCGGCGAATTCATGGCCGATGATACGTGGATAGACGGCGAACGGATTGGAGCCATGCAGGATGTGAATGTCGGAGCCGCAGATGCCGGCACGGCTGACATGAACGACAACTTCGCCGGCGCCGGGCTGGGGTATCGTGCCCTGCCGGACTTCCAGCGACTGCGGCGCGCGAACGAGAACTTCAAGCATGGCCTCACCACTTGTATACTAGTCGACAAGTGGCTCAATCTCGCTGTTTCGTCAAGCGCTCATGGCGGCTGTTAGACAGCCTCTTACCCGACGTTGCGACACGAAATCGGAACTGGCGTTCACTGAAACGCAAATGCCCTGGCGTCCGCAGTTTGGACGCTCAAAGCGCTGTCCTTGCCGGTTTCCTCTCGAAGGGGCGGGCAGTCAAAATTTGTTGACTTCCATCAAGGAGGAAATGACTACCGCTTGCCTATCCGTCGGACCATAAGCTGTGTGATCGGGGCCTCGGCCGGCTTGCCGCACGGAAGGCGACCTTGCCTTTGAACGCGGACGCGCCATCTGGAATGGGGCAGCCGCCTGCATGACGGAATGGCAACAGCATTGGAACAGCCTCAATTTGCCACCGAGCGCGATCCGAGGCTGAGACTGATTATTCCAATCATCGTCGCCATCGCCTTTCTGATGGAGCAGCTCGATTCCACCATCATCACCACCGCGATCCCTGCCATCGCGCGCAGCCTCGACACGACGCCGGTCAGGCTGAACCTGGCGATCACCACCTACATCCTGACGCTGGCCGTATTCATTCCCGTCAGCGGCTGGTTCGCCGACAGGTTCGGCGCACGAAAAGTGTTCGCGCTGGCGCTTTTCACCTTCACCCTCGGCTCGGCGCTGTGCGGCATGGCCAACAGTTTCGGCATGCTTTTGGCGATGCGCGCCCTGCAGGGGCTGGGCGGCGCCATGATGACGCCGGTCGGGCGGCTGATCCTGCTGCGCAGCTTTCCGCGCAGCGGGTTGATCACCGCCATGACCTACATGACCTTGCCCGCCATCATGGGGCCTGTGATCGGGCCGCTGCTCGGCGGCCTGTTGACCACCTATGCATCGTGGCGCTGGATATTCTATGTCAACGTGCCTTTCGGTTGTCTCGGCATTCTGGCGGCGCTGCGCTTCGTCGACGATTTCCGCGAGGAAGCGATGCAACGCTTCGACTTCGCCGGGTTCCTGATGGTCGGATGCGGAGTCGCGCTGCTGCAGTTCGGACTGGAAAGCATCGGTAGGCCGATCATCTCCGTTTCGGCGACAGCGTTGGTGTTGGCCGCGGCGATCCTACTGCTGCTCGCCTTCGGGCGCTATGCGCGCCGCGTCGTTGCACCGGCAGTCGATCTGACACTGTTTCGATTTCGCTCGTTCTGGGTCGGTACGCTCGCAGGCGGCCTGTGCCGCGTTGGCCTCAATGGCGTGCCTTTCCTGTTGCCGCTGATGCTGCAGGTCGGCTTTGGCATGAGCCCGGTCACCTCGGGCTCGCTGACATTCGTCGGCAGCTTCGGCACCTTGCTCATTCGGCCGCTGCTGTCGCCGCTGTTGCGGCGCTTTGGCTTCAATGTCGTGCTCATCGGCAGCGCGGTGGTCGGCTCCGCCGCTGTCGGGGGCTTCGCCTTGATCGAAGCCGATACGCCGCACTGGATGATCGGCCTTTACGTCTTTGTCTTCGGGGTCATCCGGTCGGCGCAGTTCATGACCTCCAACACGCTGTCCTATGCCGACCTGCCGGACGACAAGCTCAGCCGCGCCACCAGTCTCGGCGGCGTCCTGCAGCAACTCAGCGTTTCCCTGGGCGTTTCGATCGCCGCCATGGTGCTGGGCCTTGTCGCAGGAGAAACCCACAACGTGACAGCGGAACGCTTCCACCAGGTGTTCCTGCTGACCGCGGTCATCCCGCTGCTGTCCGTCCCCGGCTTCCTGTACCTGCGTGCCGAGGACGGCGTGCAGGTCAGCGGCCATGTTCGACCGGGCAATTCGCGCAAATGATGCCGAATATGTATACGGGCATACATATATCCACATGGGGAGTCTTCAGTTAGGCTGGCACCATGTGAGCGGGAGCATCGATTGCGAGGATTTGCGGAAAGCGTGATGCAGGGGCCGCGGACCGTGGCCGCACAGGTCGCCAATGTCCTGCGCGAAGCGATCGCCAGTGGAACCATCAAGGCGGGCACTTCGCTGCGCCAGGATGAATTGGCCGAGCAGTTTGGCTTCAGCCGCATGCCAATTCGTGACGCCCTTCGCCAATTGGAAGCCGAAGGTATTGTTTCCATTCATCCGACAAAAGGCGCGCAGGTCGCCCGGATGGACGGCGCCGAGATCGGTGAAATCTACGCACTGCGCGAACTGCTTGAATGCGAGGCGGTGCGGCTTTCGCTTCCCAACCTCGCCGGCGCGAAGCTCGACGAGGCGGAACAGGTGCTCGACCAGATCGACGCGGAGCGCAATGTCGGCCGATGGGGTGCGCTGAACCGTGCCTTTCATCTGGCTCTCTACGACGCCTGCGGTAACCGTCGATTGCTCGGCCTGATCGAGGCGCACCACAATGCCGCAGATCGCTACGTCCGCATCCTCCTGTCGAACCTGGATTATCGCAGCCGCTCGCAGACGGAGCACCGCGACCTGCTGGCCGCCTGCAGGGCGCGCAAGGAGGACAAGGCCATAAGCATTCTGAGGCAGCATCTTCGCGAGGGAAGCGAGACGCTGGTCAGCGCGATCAGGGAAGATGGTCTGTCGCGAAAATCCTGACGGCGTGGCTTGAGCTCCGGTTGCCTCTGCGCGCGATCACTGCCACATATTGCAACATCGATACTCGATCCAGGATCATCATGTCCCCCGACAGCAGCCTGCCGGCGCGCGCCCTTGCTCCACGTCGCCACGAAGAGATCCTGCGGCGGCTGGGCGCTCACGGGTCTGTCAGTGTCGCCGAACTGGCCGGGTTCTTCGATGTCTCACGCGAAACCATCCGCCGCGACCTGAAACTGCTGTCGGATAAAGGGCAGCTCGGCATCGTCCATGGCGGCGCTGCCCGTTTCGAGCCGAGCGAACCGGCAATGAGCCTGCGCAGCCAGGAGAATGCCCGGGGCAAGGCTGCGATCGGCAGGATAGCTGCCGGTCTTGTGAAGGACGGCATGGTGGTGTTCCTCGATTCCGGCACCACCACGCTGGCCGTCGCACAAGCCATGACCGACCTGCGCGATCTCACCATCTGCACGGCGAACCTCCCGATCGCGCTTCTGCTGTGCCACGTCTCAGGCATGCGCGTGCATATGCTGGGTGGCGAAGTCGATCCCGGCGAAGAAGCAGCCTCCGGCATCGACATGCTCGAAGCCATGGCGCGCTTTCGCGTCGACATCGCCTTCCTCGGTGGTGGCGCGCTGTCGCCCGACGGCGAGGTGACCGATTTCACCCGCGCCGGCGCCGAACAGCGCAGCCGCATGATCGCGCTTGCCGCCAAAACCTACTTCGTTCTCGACAGCAGCAAGTTCGCAAAGCTGACGCCGCTCAGGATCCCGAATTTTCAGCACGCCGCCGGCGTGATCGTCGATGCGAAGCCGCAGGCCGACATCGCCGAAGCGCTTGCGCGCAAGGGGCCTGAGTTGATGGTTGCATCTTGATGTGATATTTTGTGGTATTTTGTGTTGATATTTGGAATTCGACTGCTATGATCCGGCTCGTGTCAAAACGGCAGGATCTCCCATGGCAAACCAATTTCCCACCCAGGCGCGCGTCGTCATCGTCGGCGGCGGTATCATCGGCTGCTCGGTCGCATATCACCTGACGAAGCTCGGCTGGACCGATGTTGTGCTGCTCGAACAGGGGCAACTCAGCGGTGGCACCACCTGGCACGCCGCAGGGCTTGTCGGCCAGTTGCGCAGTCATTCCAACATGACCAGCCTGATCAAATACTCTACGCAGCTCTATGGCGAGCTGGAAGCGGAGACCGGACTCGCCACCGGTTGGAAGAATTGCGGCTCGCTGTCGGTGGCGCGCACCGCCGACCGCATGACGGTGCTGAAGCGCACGGCCGCATCGGCACGCGCCCAGGGGGTCGACATCGATGTGATTTCGCCGAAGGAGGCGGCGGATCTCTGGCCGGTCATGGCGACCGACGATCTGGTCGGCGCCGTCTGGCTGCCGGGCGACGGCAAGGCCAATCCGACCGATCTCACGCAATCGCTCGCCAAGGGTGCGCGCAATCGCGGCGCGAAAATTATCGAGCGGGTCAAGGTCACTGGTATCAGCCAGAGGAATGGTGTCGCCTGCGGTGTCGAGACGGATCGCGGCAACATTGCCGCCGAGATCGTCGTCAATTGCGCCGGCCAGTGGGCGCGCAAGGTCGGGCTGATGTGCGGTGTCTCGGTGCCGCTGCATTCGGCCGAGCACATGTACATCGTTACCGGCAGGATCGAGGGCGTGCACCCGGACCTGCCCGTGATGCGCGACCCCGACGGTTTCATCTATTTCAAGGAAGAGGTCGGCGGCCTGGTCATGGGCGGCTTTGAGCCGCACGCCAAGCCGTGGGGCATGAATGGCATTCCCGAAAATTTCGAGTTCGCGCTGTTGCCGGACGATTGGGATCAGTTCGAAATCCTGATGGAAAACGCGCTGGTCCGCGTGCCGCAATTGGCCGAGGCCGAGGTCAAGAAATTCTACAACGGTCCCGAGAGCTTCACGCCGGACAACAATTTTCTCCTTGGCGAGGCGCCGGAGTTGAAGAATTTCTATGTCGGCGCCGGCTTCAATTCGATGGGCATCGCCAGCGCCGGCGGTGCGGGTAGGGCGCTGGCGGAATGGATCGTCAACGCCGCGCCGACCATGGATCTATGGCCGGTCGATATCAGGCGTTTCGCCCCCTTCAACAACAATCCGCGCTGGCTGCATGACCGTGTCAAGGAAACGCTCGGCCTGCACTACGCCATGCCGTGGCCGAACCGCGAACTGGATACCGCACGGCCGTTCCGCCGGTCGCCGCTCTACGACCGGCTCGCCGCCAGGGGCGCCTGCTTCGGTTCCAAAATGGGCTGGGAGCGCGCCAACTGGTTCGCGGCACCGGGAGAAAAAGCCGAAAACGACTATGCCTTCGGCCGTCAGAACTGGCACGAGGCGGTCAAGCGCGAGATGACGGCGACACGCGAAGCCGTCGCCGTCTTCGACCAGACCTCTTTCGCCAAGCTCCTCGTGCAAGGCCACGATGCCTGCGCCGCGCTCAACTGGATCTGCGCCGGAAATATCGACGTACCGGTCGGTACATCTGTTTATACGGGCGTGCTCAATGCACGTGGCGGCTATGAAAGCGATTTCACCGTGATGCGGCTTGGCGTGGAGAAATTCCTTATCGTCACCGGTTCGGCGCAAGCCATCCACGATGCCGACTGGATCGTCAAAAACATCCCGTCCGACGCGCATGCAATCTTGACCGATGTCACCTCGTCCTACGCGGTACTGGCATTGATGGGGCCGCGCTCGCGCGATCTGCTGGGCAAACTCTCCTCGGCCGATCTCTCCAACGCCGGCTTTCCCTTCGCCACCATCCGCGAGATCGATATCGGCTATGCCACCGCCTATGCCAACCGCATGACCTATGTCGGCGAACTGGGCTGGGAACTGATCGTGCCGACCGAATTCGCCGTCGGTGTCTATGAGGCACTGCATGAGGCTGGCAGCGAGTTTGGCCTGATCGATGCCGGTTACTACGCGCTCGACGCCTTGCGTATCGAAAAGGGTTTTCGCGCCTGGGGTCGTGAACTGACGCCAGATATCAGCCCTTGGCAGGCTGGGCTTGGCTTTGCTGTGGCGATGGACAAGCCGGGTGGCTTTATCGGCCGCGACGCGCTGGTTGAGACGAAGCCATCAGCACCGGCAAGACGCGTCGTGCTGTGCACGCTCGATGATGCCGAGCCGATGCTGTGGGGCGGCGAACTGATCCTGCGCGACGGCAAGCCGGTCGGCGAAGTCCGCTCGGCCGCCTACGGCCACACGCTTGGCCGCTCGGTGGCGCTCGGGCTGATCGAGAACGAGGCGGGCGTCGATGCTGCGTTTCTCACCGGTGGTCGTTTCGAGATCGACCTTGCCGGCGTTCGCCATGCCGCGACAGCACATCTGCGCAGCCCCTACGATCCGAAGTCGGAGCGGGTGAAGGCTGATGTGGTGGAGGTTCGCGCTGCCGCCTAATCCGCCGACATGGACCTTGCCATATCCAGGAACGCCCGCACCAGTTTGCCGCCGCTGCGTTCACGCAGGCAGATCAGCGCTTCGTCCATCAGGGTCTCGGGAGCATCGATGGTGATCGGCACCAGCCGCGAATCCTGGCCGAATTCGGCCGCCGAGACAAAGCCGATGCCGGCGCCCGATGCGACGATCTCGCGGACCGCTTCGCGGCCCTCGGCTTCGATCGCCGGCCTGAGTTCGATTTTCGAGGCGGCTGCGAGATCTTCGAGTTTCTGACGCGTCTTCGAACCGCGCTCGCGCATGACCAGCGATTCCTGCGCGAGTTGCTTGAGGGTGAGCGACTTTTTCGCGGCCAGCGGGTGGTCGACGGATGCAAACGCGATGATCGGCGTCGAGTTGAGTTTCAGCACCTCGAAATCGCGCCCTGTCGGCACCTCGCCCAGCACGCCGATGTCGGCATCGTAGCTGTAGAGGCTGCTGATCACCGTCTCGGTGTTGCCGGCGCGCACCGAAACCTGGACGCCGGGGTAGCGAGCCCGGAAGCTGCCGAGAATGTGAAGCAGATGATGTGCGGCATCGGCGACGATGCGCAGCGTGCCGGAACGCAGGGCGCGGGACTCCGTCAGCAACTCCAGCGCCTGTTGCTCGGTATCGAACATGCGGTGGGTTATTTCGAGCAATTTCTGGCCCGAATGGGTCAGCGTGACCTGCTTCTTGTTGCGGTTGAACAGCAGCACGTCATACTCTTCCTCGAGCTTGCGCACCTGGTCCGAGATCGCCGGCTGGGTCAGGAAGAGCGCCTCGGCGGCACGTGAAAAGCCACCGCAGATGGCCACCTGGTGAAAGGCTCGCAACTGGACGTAGCGCATCTGCCGTGCCTCCGACACTTCTGAAATCGCCGACATCCTATCATAAGGATGGCTTAGGAAAAGATCGAAAGGAACGATTTGACTTATGTTTTGCCGACCCTCAGCCTGAGCATGGTCGACATCCCTGCCGGCCGTTGGCACCGGAGGCGTCGCCATGCAATTTTCCATCATCCTGCTGCATCTGGCGGGTGCGGTCATGCTGCTGCTCTGGGCCGTGCATATGGTGCGTACGGGTGTCGAGCGGGCCTGCGGCCCCGCTTTGCGTGATGCCCTGAGGCAAGCCCGGGGTGCACGGATCAGGTCGGCGGGCGTCGGCACCGTGCTTGCCGTGCTGCTGCAAAGCTCGACCGCAGTCGCGATCCTGGCGGCCGGGTTTGCCGCCAGCGGCATGGTTTCGGTGTCATCAGGGCTGGCGATCCTGCTGGGCGCCGATCTCGGTTCCGCCCTGGTCGTGCAGGTGCTGTCGTTCGATCTCAGCTGGCTGGTGCCGGCGCTGATCCTGGTCGGCGGCGCGATGGTCCTGAAGTTCGAGGTGGCTGGCATCAGGCAGAGCGGGCGAATCCTGATGGGGGTCGCCTTCGTCCTGTTGTCGCTGCATATGATCGGCGAGGCGACCGCTCCGATGCGGCAGAGCAATTTGCTGCCACTGGTGATTTCCTATCTGCGCACGGACTATTTCACCGCCTTTGCCGCAGCTGCCCTGTTCACATGGCTGATCCACTCCAGCGTCGCGGCGATCCTGCTGTTCGTCACGCTTGCCGCGCAAGGCGTCTTGCCGGTCGAGGTCGGCCTGCTCTTCATCCTCGGCGCCAATTGCGGTGGTGCGCTGATTGCGGTGTGGCTGACACGCGGCGATGCCGTCGAGGCGCGCCGTGTCCCGCTTGGCAATCTGATCTTTCGCGGCACGACGGCGCTCGCCGCCTTGTTTGCGCTTCAGGCCGTGACCTTCCCGGCGCATCTGTTCGGCGCAACCGAAGGCCGCCAACTGGTCAACCTGCACCTTGCCTTCAATATGGTGCTGGTCATCTGCTGCTTGCCGTTCACCGGCACGATGGAAAAGCTCGCCACCTTGCTGATCCCCGACAGGCCAGCGGCAAAGGCAGGGGAGGCTGGGGACCTGATGTCACGCCGCACCAGCGCGCTCGACCGCACCGTCATGCGCACACCCGGTCTCGCTCTGGCCAGTGCGACCCGCGAGTTGCTGCGCGTGGGCGAAGTCGTCGAGGTGATGCTGCGCCCGGTGATGGATTTCTTCGACGCCGGCACCGCCGACTAGATACGCCAAGCCCAAAAACTTGATGAGGAGGTCAACCGCGCCCACACCGAGATCAAGCTCTACATTGCCGAAGTCAATCGCGGCAGCATGAGCGCGGCCGAGGCGCAGCGCGGCATAGAACTCACCGACTTCGCCATCAATCTCGAACGCGCCGGCGATATCGTCGCCAAGAACCTGCTCGTGCTCACCCAGGAGCTGCGTGACAAGAACCTGCGCTTTTCACGCGACGGCTGGAGCGAACTGGCCGGGCTTCACAACCGTGTCATGGCCAACATGCAGCTTGCACTCAATGTGCTGGTGTCGAGCGATCTCGAGTCGGCGCGGCAACTCGTCGTCGAGAAGGAGCGGATGCGCAGACTGGAACGCATGAGCCATGACCGTCACCTCAAGCGCCTGCAATCAGGAATGCCGCAGAGCATCGACACCAGCGACATCCACCTGGAGGCGGTGCGGGCGCTGAAGGAGATCAACTCGCTGATGGCCTGGGTCGCCTATCCCTTGCTGACGCAGAGCGGTGATCTGCTCGAAAGCCGGCTGGCGAGAGGGGCAGCGGAAGCGATGGCTCCGGCGCTCGCCTGACGGGCGACATTCTCCGCTGGCGAGTGGCAATCCTTGCCATCGTTAGAATCGATACATCGATACAAAATAACGATTTTACAAATAGATCATTCAGGCCAAGAATAAGGCCACATCGAACGCAGATCGAGCGGAGGACAACATGCTCGCCGAGACGAAATTTGCCGCGGAGCCGCTGGCCAGTCCGGCGCTGGGCGAGCCGTATCTTCTGACCCCAGGGCCGCTTACCACGGCCTATTCGGTCAAGGAGGCGATGTTGCGCGACTGGGGATCGTGGGACGGCGACTTCCGCGCCATGACATCGGATATGCGTCGCCGCCTGCTGGCGCTGACCGGGGACAGGAACGATGAGTTCGACTGCGTGCCGATGCAAGGCAGCGGTTCCTTCTGCGTTGAAGCGATGCTGGGTTCGTTTGTGCCCAGAGATGGCAAGGTTCTGGTGCTGGCCAACGGCGCCTACGGCCTGCGCGCCGCGCAGACCATGCAGTATCTCGGCCGCGCCTACACGCTGATCGACAAGGGCGACTATCTGCCGCCGCGCGGCGACGAGGTGGCGGCGGCCCTCGCGGCCGACCCTGATATCACCCATGTCATCGCCATCCATTGCGAGACCAGCTCCGGCATCCTCAATCCGGTCGCCGAGATTGCGCAAGCCGTCCATGCCAAGGGTCGCAAGCTGCTGGTCGATTCCATGAGCGCGTTCGGCGCCGTAGCGCTCGACGTCAACGATATCCGCTATGAGGCGATGGTCTCGTCCGCCAACAAGTGCATTGAGGGCGTTCCGGGCTTCGGCTTCATCATCGCCCGCAAGAGCGAGCTGGAGGCTGCCAAAGGCAGGAGCCATTCGCTGTCGCTCGATGTCCACGCCCAGTGGGCGCACCTCAACAAAACCGGCCAGTGGCGCTACACGCCGCCGACGCACGTCGTCGCTGCCTTCCTCGAAGCACTGCGCCAGCACGAGGCCGAAGGCGGCGTCGCCGGCCGTGGCGCTCGCTATACGAGGAACCGCGACGTCATGGTGGCCGGCATGCGCGACCTCGGTTTCGAGACACTGCTCGGGGATCGCTGGCTGTCGCCGATCATCGTCACCTTCTTCAACCCGGCCCATGCCAGTTTCGCCTTCGACCGCTTCTACGATCTGATGAAGGACAAGGGCTTCATCATCTATCCGGGCAAGCTGACCGCCGTCGATAGCTTCCGCGTCGGCTGCATCGGCCAGATGGACGAACATGTCATGCGCCGCGTCGTCGAGGCGGCGGCCTTCTCGCTTCATGAAATGGGCGTCGACACCGCCGCCCCACCCGCCGCGGCACTCGCCGAACGCGCCAAACTCCCCGCCTGAAGCGGCCGATCTCGAGGATATCAGATGAACCAGATGTCTCCCATCAACGTCGCGGTCAACGGCCGCACCTACGCCTGGCCGCGTGTGCCGGCCATCGCCATCTGCCTTGACGGCTGCGAGCCTGCCTATCTCGACGAGGCGATCGAGGCCGGGCTGATGCCGGCTCTGGTCAGGATCAAGCAGAAGGGCACGGTGCGTTTTGCGCACTCGGTCATTCCGAGCTTCACCAATCCCAACAATCTGTCGATCGCCACCGGCCGGCCGCCGTCGGTGCACGGCATCTGTGGCAACTATCTCTATGAGCGCGAGACCGGCAAGGAAGTGATGATGAACGACCCGCGCTTCCTGCGCGCGCCGACCATCTTCCAGGCCTTCTATGATGCCGGCGCCAAGGTCGCCGTGGTCACCGCCAAGGACAAGCTGCGTGCTTTGCTTGGCAAGGGCCTTGCCTTCGATGAAGGCCGCGCGCTGTGCTTCTCGGCGGAAAAATCCGACACCACCACCAGGGCCGAGCACGGCATCGACAATGCCTCGAAACATTTTGGGCTGCCCGTGCCGGAGGTCTATTCGGCCGAACTTTCGGAATTCGTCTTTGCCGCCGGTGTGCAGCTGCTGAAGGAGTTCCGTCCCGACATCATGTACCTGACGACCACAGACTATGTGCAGCACAAATACGCGCCGGGCGTGCCGCAGGCCAACGCCTTCTACGAGATGTTCGACAAATACCTGACCGAGCTTGATGCGCTGGGCGCGGCGATCGTCGTCACCGCCGACCATGGCATGAAGCCCAAGCACAAGGCGGACGGTTCGCCCGACGTCGTCTATGTCCAGGACCTTCTCGACGAGTGGCTGGGCAAGGACGCCGCCCGCGTCATCCTGCCGATCACCGACCCCTATGTCGTGCATCACGGCGCGCTCGGCTCGTTTGCCACCGCCTATCTGCCTGATGGCGCAGATCAGGCCGGCATCATGGCCCGGCTGGCGAAGATCGACGGCATCATGCTGGTCGTCGACAGCCCGACGGCGTGCGAGCGCTTTGAGCTGCCGGCAGATCGCATCGGCGACATCGTGCTGATCTCGACCGAGAACAAGACGATCGGCACCTCAGAACATCGCCATGACCTGGCGGCTCTGAACGAACCGCTACGGTCGCATGGTGGGCTGACCGAGCAGGAGGTGCCGTTCATCGTCAATCGTGTGCTGCCGGAATTGCCTGATGAACCTGTGTTGAGAAACTTCGACGCCTTTTACTACGCCACAATGGCGGCGGCACTGGCGGGCTGAGCGCTAGTGTGGACCCCCCACTCCGCCTCGCTACGCTCGGCACCTCTCCCCCGATCGACGGGGGAGAGAAAGGCGCCAGGGTTAGCCGCGGCTTAGCCGGGAAACGTGGGGGCGCCGACTTCGCCTGATTTCCTCTCCCCCGTCGATCGGGGGAGAGGTGGCCCGGAGGGCCGGAGTGGGGGTCGACCCCGCGACGTACCCAAGAATCTGCTGGAGCAGAACCCATGACCAAGCTCGACCCAGCCATCACAGTCCGCCACGAGCCGATGCGCATTGCCGGCAAGAAAGTTGATGCCGACGGCGTCGTCGAGGTGCGCTACCCCTGGAACGACACCGTCATCGGCACCGTGCCGGCCGGGCGTGCCGAGCACGCGCGAAAAGCATTCGAGATCGCCGCCAGCTACAAATCGAAGCTGACGCGCTACGAGCGTCAGCAGATCCTGTTCCGCGCCGCCGAGGCATTGGCGTCGCGCCGCGAAGAAATCTCCGATCTCATCACGCTCGAGCTCGGCATCTCCAAGACGGACTCGCTCTATGAGGTCGGCCGTGCCTATGACGTGTTCACGCTGTCGGCGCAGATGTGCATCCAGGACGACGGCCAGATCTTCTCCTGCGACCTCACCCCGCACGGCAAGGCGCGCAAGATCTTCACCACCCGCGAGCCGTTGAAGGCGATCTCGGCGATCACGCCGTTCAACCACCCGCTCAACATGGTCTCGCACAAGGTGGCGCCGGCGATCGCCACCAACAATTGCGTGGTGGTCAAGCCGACCGAATTGACGCCGATGACGGCGCTTCTCCTGGCCGACATTCTCTATGAAGCCGGTCTGCCGCCCGAAATGCTGTCGGTGGTGACCGGCTGGCCCGCAGACATCGGCAACGAGATGATCACCAACGACAATATCGACCTGATCACTTTCACCGGCGGCGTGCCGGTCGGCAAGATGATCGCCCGCACCGCCGGCTACAAGCGCCAGGTGCTGGAACTCGGCGGCAACGACCCGCTGATCATCCTCAACGATCTCTCCGACGAGGATCTGGCCAGAGCCGCGGATCTGGCCGTCGCCGGCGCGACAAAGAACTCCGGCCAGCGCTGCACCGCGGTCAAGCGCATCCTGGTTCAGGAAAGCGTCGCCGACCGCTTCGTGCCGCTGGTGCTGGAGCGGGCGAAAAAAATCCGCTTCGGCGATCCGATGGACCGCTCGACCGACCTTGGCACCGTCGTGCACGAGAAGGCGGCGGCGCTGTTCGAAGCCCGCGTCCACATGGCCGCCGAGCAGGGCGCCGAAATCCTCTACAATCCGGGTCGTCAGGGCGCGTTGCTGCCGCCGATCGTCGTCGATCGCGTTCCTCACACATCCGAATTGGTGATGGAGGAGACGTTCGGCCCGATCATCCCGATCGTTCGCGCGCCGGACGACGATGATGCGCTGATCGCACTGTCCAACTCGACCGCCTTCGGCCTGTCGTCGGGCGTCTGCACCAACTCTTTTCCGCGCATGCAGAAATACATCGCCGGCCTTCAGGTCGGCACCGTCAACATCTGGGAAGTGCCGGGCTACCGCATCGAGATGTCGCCCTTCGGCGGCATCAAGGATTCGGGCAATGGCTACAAGGAAGGCGTCATCGAGGCGATGAAGAGCTACACCAATGTGAAGACATTTTCGCTGCCCTGGTCCTGACCGGGCGGCATTGACGGATAAACAATGGAGGGAGCGTTCGCCGCTCCCTCATTCGCGTTTCGGAGACCATGATGGCCGCGATCAAAGAGCTTGTGCACACCGAAGGCGATTCCAACACCACAGCGGCTCGCGGCCGATGGGATGCCGGGCATGACGATCCGCGGATCCGCGGCTTGCTCGATCGCGACGCGGCTGCCTTCATGCACCAGAGTCTGTCCAGCCCCTGCCTTTCGACCATCGCGAAGGCGCAAGGCATCTGGATCGAGGACACCGCTGGCCGCCGCTTCATGGATTTCCACGGCAACAGCGTGCATCACCTCGGCTACGGCCATCCAAGGCTGGTCACGGCGATCAAAAAGCAGCTCGATGAGCTCTGCTTTGCGCCGCGCCGCTTTACCTGCGAGCCCGCTGTCGAGCTGGCGGAGAAGCTGGCGGCATTGGCGCCCGGCGATCTCGGCAAGGTGCTGTTCACCACCGGTGGTTCGGATGCCATCGAGGTCGCGCTGAAGATCGCCCGCGCCGCGACCGGCCGCTTCAAGACGGTGTCGTTCTGGGATGCGTTCCACGGGGCCGGCTTCGGCGCTGCAAGCGTCGGCGGCGAGGCGACCTTCCGCTCGCACATATCAGGCCCGATGATGACCGGCACCGAGCACGTCGCACCCTGGGACGGCTATCGCTGTCCCTATGGCCACGATTCCCTCGAAACCTCGGGGCTCGCTTGCGCCAACATGATCGCCTATGTGCTCGGCCGCGAACAGGACGTGGCGGCGGTCGTCGCAGAACCGATGCGGGCGACGCCCAACCCGCCGCCGCCCGGTTTCTGGAAGCGGGTTCGCGAAGCCTGCGACCGGCACGGCACGCTGCTGATCTTCGACGAGATCCCGACCGGGCTGG
Organism: Mesorhizobium sp. M7A.F.Ce.TU.012.03.2.1; assembly: GCF_004006095.1. Classification (NCBI taxonomy): domain Bacteria; kingdom Pseudomonadati; phylum Pseudomonadota; class Alphaproteobacteria; order Hyphomicrobiales; family Phyllobacteriaceae; genus Mesorhizobium; species Mesorhizobium sp. M7A.F.Ce.TU.012.03.2.1. The sequence goes on along the minus strand of NZ_CP034779.1, from coordinate 6,498,006 downwards.
GCAAGACGGGAAAATTCTTCGCCCACGAGCATGATGATGTGACGCCCGACATCGTCGTCCTCGGCAAGTCGCTCGGCGGCGGCATCCTGCCGATCGCCGCCGTCATCGCGCGCCGCGACCTCGACGTCACCGGTGGCTTCGCGATCGGCCACTACACCCACGAGAAGAACCCGGTGACGACCCGCGCCGCACTGACGACGATCGACATCATCCTGGAGGAAGGATTGGTCGAACGCGCGGCCGAACTTGGCCGGCACATGCTGGAGCGTATGCAGCACCTGATGGCGCGCTCGCCCCATGTCGGCGACGTCAGGGGCAGGGGACTGATGGTCGGCGTCGAGCTCGTCGAGGATCGCGATACGCGCGAGCCGGCGCGCGATCTCGCCGAACGCGTCTTCTATGCTTGCCTGGGGCAGGGGCTGAGCTTCAAGGTCAGCCAGGGCAATGTGCTGACGCTGTCGCCGCCGCTGGTCATTTCGAAAGCTGATCTCGATCGTGCGTTCGACATCCTCGAGACCGCCGTGCTGGCGGCCTGACCATGAAGGCCGTGCGCACCGACCGCGAGCTCGAATGCCCTGAAATCGACGCGGGCTTGCGGGCGAGGGGGGGCGATCTGGTGGTGACTGTCCGCTCGTCCGACCCGCGTTTGCGGGCACAGACAACGGGCGTTTCGTTCGGCTGACCATAACCGTCTCCGTTGCCAATCGTGGGCTTTCGCAAGCGCGGAATCGCGGCCGCAACAGGCATGCGACAGTTCCATGACAACTATCAGGAGAAGTTTGTCTGTCATAAAATAAATAGATTTTACTTATCGATCACCAATCCCCAGAGTTGACCCAACGACGAAATCCACAAGCGCTACAGGGCCGCAATGTCCACCGGCGCGATCGTCACAGTGCATCGCAGAATGTGCCAACAATCAAAGGGGAACTGAGCATGAAATCGCGCAACGCAACTATCGCAATGGCCTTCGCCGCGGCATTGATGTCATCCGCCGCCTTTGCCGAAACCTCCGAACTGACAGTCTATACCGCCATTGAAGCCGAAGATCTCGCCCGCTACGCCGAGACTTTCACAAAGAGCCATCCCGACATCAAACTGAACTTTGTCCGCGACTCCACGGGTGTCGTTACCGCCAAGCTGTTGGCCGAAAAGGACAATCCGCAGGCCGACGTTGTCTGGGGCCTTGCCGCTACATCGCTTCTGGTGCTGAAGACCGAAGGCATGCTTGAGCCCTATGCGCCAAAAGGCGTCGAATTGCTCAAGCCGAAGTTTGTCGACAAGGACACGCCACCGGCCTGGGTTGGCATGGACGCCTGGGCGGCTTCGATCTGCTTCAACACCGTGGAGGGCAAAAAGCTTGGCCTCACCGAGCCGACCAGCTGGAAAGATCTTACCAAGCCGGAATACAAGGGTCACATCGTGATGCCGAACCCGGCCTCGTCCGGCACCGGCTTCCTCGATGTATCGAGCTGGCTGCAGTTGTTCGGCGAGAAGGATGGTTGGGCCTATATGGACGCCCTGCATCAGAATATTGATGCCTACACGCATTCAGGTTCGAAGCCGTGCAAAATGGCCGCCGCCGGTGAAACCGTAATCGGCATCTCGTTCGAGTTCCGCGCCGCGAAATCGAAGAAGGAGGGCGCCCCCCTCGATATCGTCATCCCGTCCGAAGGCATCGGCTGGGACATGGAGGCATCCGCGATCGTTGCGGGAACGAAAAATCTCGAAGCCGCCAAAACGCTGCTCGACTGGTCGATCAGCAAGGAGGCCAACGAGATGTACAATGTAGGTTATGCGGTTCTGGCTATGCCGAATGTCGCCAAGCCGGTCGAATTCCTGCCCGCAGATATCGAGTCCAAGATGATCGATAATGACTTCGAGTGGGCGGCCAACCACCGCAAGGCCATTCTCGACGAGTGGACGAAGCGCTACGACGCCAAGTCTGAGCCCAAGAGCTAGACGCAGAGCATTTCGACAGGGCGCCGTCAGAGCGGCGCCCTTCTCGTAACTCTTCCCGGATGGTCAAAATGAGACACGAACCCGTCGCTGATCTATCGGCAACGCTGGCCGAGGTGCATCCCATGACCGCTGCCGGCAACACGGCTTACCTGCGGATCGAACATCTCTGGAAGGCCTTCGGCGAGTTCCATGCGCTGAAGGACATCTCGCTCGACATCAACGAAGGCGAATTCATCTGCTTTCTCGGCCCTTCGGGTTGCGGCAAGACCACGCTGCTGCGCGCCGTCGCCGGCCTCGACCTGCAGACCAGAGGCGTCGTCCGCCAGGGGGGCAGGGATATCTCAACGCTGCCGCCGTCAAAACGCGACTACGGCATCGTGTTTCAGTCCTACGCGCTGTTTCCCAATCTGACGATCGAAAGGAACATCGCCTTTGGCCTGGAAAACACCAAACGGCCGCGCGCCGAGATCGATGCCCGCGTCAAGGAATTGCTCATGCTGGTCGGCTTGCCCGATCAGGCGAAGAAATACCCAGCGCAGCTTTCCGGCGGGCAGCAGCAGCGCATCGCGCTCGCCCGGGCCATCGCCACCTCGCCCGGCCTGCTTCTGCTCGACGAGCCGCTGTCGGCGCTCGACGCCAAGGTGCGCGTGCACTTGCGCCACGAGATCAAGGGGCTGCAGCGCAAGCTCGGCGTCACCACGATCATGGTTACGCACGACCAGGAAGAAGCATTGTCGTTGGCCGACCGCATTGTCGTTATGAACCATGGCGTCATCGAGCAGGTCGGCAGCCCAACTGAAATCTATCGCCATCCCAGGACGCTGTTCGTCGCCGATTTCATCGGCGAGACCAACAAGTTTGATGCGACGGTAGGAGCAGATTCGGTAGGCTTCGGGACGAAGGCTTTCAGATGCGCGCCGCACAGCTTTGCGAACGGCGAAGCAGTCGTCGCCGCCATTCGGCCGGAAGACGTGATTCCACACGGGCCGGGCTCGCGCTCGCCTGGAGCACCCGATGTGGTGAAGACTTCGGAAAACCTGATCGAAGTGACCGTCGGTGAAATGGAATTCCTGGGTTCGTTCTGGCGCACCCGGCTGCGCGGCGGAGAGCTTGGAGACGAGATTCTGATCGCCGATTTCTCGGTCAACGCCACGCGGCGTCTCGGCCTCGCCGAAGGCGGAGCGCTAACGGTGGAACTGCCCGCCGACCGACTGCTTGTCTTCCCGCAAGGAGAGCGCCATGGCGGCGGCAACTGATATCCTGATGCCGTCCGGTCGGGCGCTCCGACAGTCGCTCGACAAGGACGAGTTGATCAAGCGCGGCCTGCTGGTCGTCATCTCGTTCTATCTGGTCCTGTCGCTGGCAGCCCCGCTCTACGTGATGCTGTCGAAATCGTTCTCGACCTACAGCTTCGATCTTGGCGCGTTCGAATTCCAGGTCAGCGACAAGCTCGGCAATTTCGGCGAGCCAGTGACGGCCGCCGCTCTGAACGAGAAACTCGCCGCGGTCCCGCCAGAAAAGCTTGCGACCAGTTCCGATGGTCGGCTGCCGGCCACCAGCTTCTTTCCGGATTTCAGTTTCCGCAGCCCGGTCAAATACAAGGTCCGCGGCACGACCGATGACGCTTATTTCCTGATCGGCACGCAACTCCACCGCGGCACCGAATGGCAGGAAGTCGACTCGAACACCTTTCGGCGCATTATGCTGAGGCCCGCGCGCGAGCTTGGGTTGGACAACTACACAACCTACTTCTCGACGCCAACGCTGTTCCGCTCGATCCAGAACTCCTTCCTGATCGCGCTGATCAGCACCATCATCACGGTCGGCATAGCCTTCGGCTTCGCCTACGCTTTGAACCGAAGCAAGATGCGCTTCAAGGGCCTATTCAGGCTCATCGCCATGGCTCCCATCCTGGTGCCGTCGCTACTGCCCGGCATCGCCCTCATCTATCTGTTCGGCAACCAGGGCCTGTTGAAAAGCCTGCTTGGCGGCATATCGATCTACGGTCCGTTGGGGATTGTCGTCGGCTCGATATTCTTCACCTTTCCCCATGCTCTGATCATTATCTCGACGGCACTGGCGATCTCCGACCAGCGCCAATATGAAGCCGCCGCTTCGCTGCGCGCCAGCAAGTGGCGGACGTTCTGGGTCGTTACCATTCCGGGCGCGCGCTACGGTTTGATCTCCGCGGCGTTTGTCGTGTTTACGCTCGTCATCACCGATTTCGGCTTGCCGAAGGTCATCGGCGGCCAGTTCAACGTGCTCGCCGTCGATATCTACAAGCAAGTGATTGGTCAGCAGAATTTCGAGATGGGGGCGGTGGTCTCGGTCATCTTGCTGATCCCGGCCATCGCCGCCTTCGTCGTCGACCGCCTGGTCCAGCGCAGGCAGGTTTCGCTCCTGTCGGCCCGCTCGGTGCCTTACGAGGCAAAACCCAATCGCCGCTTCGACCTGGTCTGTCTGGCTTATTGCAGCCTGGTCGCGTTGTTCATCGCCGGCATCATCGGCATTTGCCAGTACGCCGCGCTGGTCAAGTTTTGGCCCTACGACCTCAGTCTCAGCCTGAAGAATTTCGCGTTCGGTCGCATGGATGGCGGGGGCTGGGCTTCTTACTACAACTCGATCACGCTCTCGTTGCTGACCGCTGTGTTTGGAACCGTCATCGTCTTCGTCGGCGCTTACATTGTCGAAAAGACCGAAGGCTTCAGGACCGGACGGGCAGCCTTCCACTTCCTCGCCATGCTGCCGATGGCGGTGCCGGGGCTTGTGCTTGGCCTGGCCTATATTTTCTTCTTCAACAATCCGGCCAATCCGCTGCACGCGATCTACGGCACAATGGCGATCCTGGTCGTCTGCACCGTGACGCACTTTTACACGGTCGGTCATTTGACGGCCCTGACGGCGCTGAAGCAGATCGATCGTGAGTTCGAGCCGGTCGCGGCCTCGCTGAAGCAGCCTTTCTATCGCCTGTTCACGCGGGTGACAGTGCCGATCTGTCTGCCGGCAATCCTTGACATCTCGATCTATCTTTTCGTCAACGCCATGACGACGGTTTCCGCGGTGGTCTTCATCTATACAACACACACGGCGCTCGCCTCGGTTGCAGTGCTCAACATGGACGACGCTGGCGACACCGCGCCTGCTGCTGCCATGGGCATGATGATCTTCTACACCAACGCATTCGCGCGGATCATTCACGTGGCTGTTTCGAAAGGTATCCTTAAAAGAACTCAGGGTTGGCGGGTACGATAATGAAATGCTCTAGGACTTTCCCAAGTCTCAGCCCTGCGTCGGCCTGCGTTCGACGATGTAGATGTGGTCGGCCGCCAGCACCACTTCGCCGCGCTGGTTGATCACCTCGCAGCGTTCGATCACCCGTCCCGACCCCGGCCTCTTCGGGTCGTCTTCCCTGGCCGTAATTGTGGTGCGCGTCCGGATCGTGTCGCCGATGAACACCGGCTTGATGAAGCGCAACCGGTCGTAGCCGTAGGAAAAGGCGACAGGGTTGATGACGGTTGCCGTCAGCCCGATGCCGACCGAGAACACCAGCGTGCCGTGCGCGATGCGCTGGCCGAATGGCGTCGTCTTCATGAACTCGGCGTCCATGTGGTGCGGGAAGAAATCGCCGGTGTGGCCGGCATGGACGATGAAGTCGGTCTCGGTGATGGTGCGGCCGCTGGTCAGGCGCGACGCGCCAATCTCATAGTCTTCGAAATACTGTATCTGTTCCATCAGGGTCTTTCCGCGATCGGCGTCGCCGGTGCCGCACTCGACTGATACGCCGCCTCGACCAGCGCCATCGTGCTCCAGGCATCCTCGACCGGACTGATCAGCATGGCATCTTCTCCGGTGGCAAAACGCTGGACATTGGCCATGCGGCCGACGAAGGCGTCTGGAAACCACTCGCCGGCCAAGGGCACCGCGACCCAGTCCGTTCCACCCTTGGGGTAAATCTCCAGCACATCCGGTTCACCTGTGGGATAATCGAGGTTGAGACCCAGCTTGAGATAGGCGGCACCTTCTGTGCCGCAGATGCGGAACTCGCAGGCCTGGTGCCGGCGGCCGAACTTATGGTCGTGGTTGATCGACAGCGCGCAGCGCACGGTGTCGCCATAGTCGAGAATGGCGCTGGTGCGCGTCTGCGCCACGGCATGGTTGGGATGGCCGAGCGTCTTGGCGTGCACACCCTTGGGGTCGCCGAGCAATTGCCTGATCAGGTCGAGATAGTGGATCGAATGCATGGCGATCTCGACGCGCGGCGCCTTGAGCAGGAATTCCCAAAGCTGCCACGGTGTCGCCAGCGCCAGCCAGGCATCGAAGTCGACGATCTCGCCGAGCCAGCCCTTGCCGACGGCATCCTTGAGCGCCAGCATCATCGGCGCGAAGCGCAATTGGAAGTTCACCGCTGCGTGCAGCTTCCGGGCACGGCAGATCTCGAGGATCGCGGTCGCCTCGGCAAGATTGCTGCCCATCGGCTTCTGGATCAGCGCCACTGCGCCATCAGGCAAGGACTTCAGCACATCGGCATGACGCGACGGCGGCGTGGCAAGGTCGAAGATCGCGCCCTCGACGGCGGCAGCTTCTTCGACCGAGCCAAAGGCCGTCACGCCCCATTGGCTGGCCAGCTTTTCAGCCCTGGCATGATCAGGATCATAAAGCCCAGCTACTGGAAAGCCGGCCTTCCTGTAGGCCGGGAAATGCGCGTCGCCGACGATCGATCCGGCGCCGAAAGTGACGATCGGCCGGGGTTTTGAGGGTTTTGGCCAAGATTGAACGAGCAAGGCAGGGTCGAAACCGCCTTCAATCATGATGGAAGACCTCGTCCATCTCGGCCCACCACTCGCCCTCTTTGCGCGTCGCCAGCGGCTCCTGGCATGGCATGCAGACCGCCCACCATTCCTGCGTCTTCGGATCGGCCGCCATCTTCGCCATGTCGGCCTCGTAGTCGCTGCCGTGGTATTCGAAGGTGCTGAACAGCAGGTTCTCCGGCCGCTTCAGGTAGATCGAGTAGTTCTTGATGTTGCAGGCGGAGATCATGGCCAGCACGTCGGGCCAGACGGCGGCATGGAGGCGGACATACTCCTCGACCTTTTCCGGCTTCAGCCCCAGAACCATCCCCATCATATCAGTCTCCTATTTCGTGATCGCCGTGGTGAATTCGGCGATGCTCATGGCCTTGACCGCGTCCCAGTCCCAATCGATGCCGATGCCCGGCTCGTCGGGCGCCAGCGCCTGGCCATCCTCGATGCGGAGGCGCTTGCCGGTCAACTGGTCGAGCTGCGGAATGTACTCGACATATCGGCCGTTCTGAACAGCGCAGGTCAGGCTGACATGAAGTTCCATCAGGAAATGCGGGCAGACCGGAATGTCGAAGGCCTCCGCCGCGTGCGCGATCTTGAGCCAGGGCGTGATGCCGCCGATGCGGCCGACATCGACCTGCACGATCGAGCAGGCGCCTCTCTGCATGTATTCGCGGAAATGGCGAATGGAGTAGAGCGACTCGCCGATCGCGATCGGCGTCGGCGTCGAGTTCGACAACCTGATATGCCCATCGATATCGTCGGCCGGCAGCGGTTCTTCGATCCAGGCGAGATCGAGCTCACGCAGCCTTGCCGCGCGCCGGATCGCCTCGTCGACCGAGAATCCCTGATTGGCGTCGGTCATGATCTCATAGCCGTCGCCGACCGCGTTGCGCACCGCCGACAGACGGGCAAGATCTTCCGAGCCGTGTGGCCTGCCGATCTTAACCTTCGAGCCGCGAAAGCCCTTGGCCTTGGCGGCCAGTGCGTCATCGACAAGTGCTGCCGTCTCGATGTGCAGCCAGCCGCCTTCGGTCGTGTAAAGCGGGCACCGGTCCTTGGCGCCGCCAGCCAGTTTCCACAACGGCAGGTTCTGCTTCTTTGCCCGTAGGTCCCACAGTGCTGTATCGATGGCCGCGATGGCGATGGCGGTGATGGCGCCGATGGTTGTGGCATGCGTGGCGAATTCGAGATCGTGCCAGATCGCCTCGATCATGTCGGGGTCGCGGCCGATCAGGCGCGGCACCAGATGGTCGGACAACAGCCGCATCACCGACGAGCCGCCGGTGCCGATCGTGTAGCTGTAGCCGGTGCCGACCGCGCCGTCGGAATCGGTGATGGTGACGATCGGCGTTTCCTGGCTGACGAAGCTCTGGATCGCGTCGGTGCGCTTGACCTTGGGCACAAGGTCCACCATCCGAAGGTCGACTTTCTCAATTTTGGTCATGCCGATCAGCTCCGCAATGTCTTTCCGGTCTCGGTGGCAAACAGATGGGCCTGCGACATGTCGAGGCTCATGGCGACGCGCTCGCTCGGCCGCAGTGGCCTCGGGTTCAGCATGCGCGACACCCAGTCCGTACCGTTGAATTCGACGAACACCAGCGTCTCGTTCCCGAGCGGTTCGGTAACGGTGATCGGCAGTTCGATCTGGTGGACGTCTGCCGCGCCACCGGAACTGATGCCATGGCCGGTCGGATAGATGTCGTCCGGCCGTAGCCCGAACACAACCTTGTCGCCGGTCGTGACATTGGCCTTGAACTGAGCGGGCAGCGGCAGCTTTTCGCCGTTGGCGAAAACCATCTGGCCGTCATCGATCGTGGCCTCGTGCAAATTCATCGGCGGCGAGCCGATGAAGCCGGCAACGAAGCGGGTTGCCGGCCGCCGAAAGACCTCGTCGGGCGTGCCGACCTGTTCGATATGGCCGTCGCGCATAATGACGATGCGGTCGGCCAGCGTCATCGCCTCGACCTGGTCGTGGGTGACGTAGATCACCGTCGACTGCACCTTGGCATGCAGCTTCTTGATCTCGGTGCGCATCTGCGTTCGCAATTTGGCGTCGAGATTGGAAAGCGGCTCGTCGAACAGGAAGACGTCTGGATCGCGCACGATGGCGCGGCCCATGGCGACGCGCTGGCGCTGGCCGCCGGACAGTTGTGAGGGGCGGCGATCCAGCAGCGTGTCGAGGCCGAGGATGGCCGAGGCCTCGGCGACGCGGCGCTCCATGTCTTCCTTGGCGGCACCGGCGATCTTCAGAGAGAAGCCGAGATTTTCGCGCACCGTCATGTGCGGATAGAGCGCGTAGGATTGGAACACCATCGAAATGTTGCGCGAGCGTGGCGGCAAATCGTTGACGATGCGCCCGCCGATCTCGATCGAGCCGGCGCTGATCTCTTCCAGCCCGGCGATCATCCGCAGCGTCGTCGACTTGCCGCAGCCGGAGGGGCCGACCAGCGCGATGAACTCGCGGTCGGCGATGTCGAGATCGATGCCGTGCACGATCCCGACAGTGCCGTAGCGCTTGGTCAGCTTGGTGAGGGTAACGGTTGCCATGGTATCAGCCTTTCACCGCGCCGGAGGTCAGGCCGCCGACAAGGTGTTTCTGGACGACGTAGGTGAGGGTGAGCGCCGGGATGATCATCACCACGGCCAGCGCGCACATGCCGCGCCAGTCGATGGTGAACTCGGCCGTGTAATCGAGTAGGCCGACCGGCAGCGTCTTGGCGCTCACCGAACGGGTCAGCTGCGAGGCAAGAGCGAACTCATTCCAGCAGGTCAGGAAGGCGAAGATCGCGGCCGACGCGATGCCCGGCCCGGCAAGCGGGAACTCGACCTGCCAGAACGCCTGCCAGCGCGTGCAGCCATCGATCTGCGCGGCCTCCGCGAGGTCCTTGGGCACTTGACGGAAGAAGCCGTCGATCAGCCAGATCGTGAACGGCACGTTGAGCGCGACATAGGCAAGGATAAGCCCGAAATGGGTGTCGATGATGCCAAGCCGCACATAGAGGAAAAACAGCGGCAGCGAGAGCGCAATGCCCGGCACGGTGCGCGTCAGCATCAGCCCGAGGAAGACGCTCGATTTGCCGCGGAAGCGGTAGCGCGCGAACGCATAGCCGCCGGCCATGCCGATGGCCACTGCAATGACCGTCGAGGTCACCGAGATGATCAACGAGTTGCGGAAATATTCGATCACTGGAATGCCGCCTTTGCCGATACCGCTGAACATGGCGACATAGGCGTCGAACGAAATCTCCTGCGGGATCCAGACCGGCGGCTTGGCCATGATCTCGACCGCCGGCCGCAGCGACGAGAGGACGATCCACAGGCCCGGCAGGCAGATCGTCAGCATCGCCAGGAACAGGCCAATGCGATAGACGATGCCCAGCAGCCGGCGCTTCAGGCGGGCGGAAGAATTCTCGTCCATCTTCACCACTCCGCACCAATCTGCGTGCGCGCCGCGGCGAGCTTGTTGAAGAAGTAGACGGTGAAGGCGATCGACAGCAGGATCGAGAAATAGGCCATGGCGTTGGCCATGCCCATGCGCCCGTCGCTGTAGGCGGTGCGGGCCACCAGGGTCCATAGCAGTTCGGTGCGGCCCGCCGGTCCGCCATCGGTCATGATCTTGACGATGTCGTAGGCGCGCGCCACGTCGAGCGAACGGATAGTCATGGCTATGTAGGCGAAAGGCATGACGAACGGCCACGTCACATAGCGGAATGTCTGCCACGGCGTGCAGCCGTCGACACGCGCCGCCTCGATCGGCTCCTTGGGCATGGCGAGCAGGCCGGCGAGGATCAGGATGGCGAAGATCGCCGTCGACGACCAGATCTCGGCGATCGAAATCGCGATGAAGGCGAGATGGCCCTCGATCAACCACGGTATGGCGTCCTGCGTAATGCCGAGCGACTGCAGCGCATTGTTCACCAGGCCGATATTGTCGTTGAACATGAACTTGAACTGGAAGCCGACGAGGATTGGCGAGAACATCATCGGGAACATCATCAGCGTGCGCAGGATGCGCTGGCCGCGTGTCGCTTTCTCGACCAGCATGGCAAGCCCAAGGCCGAGCAGCATTTCGAGATTGAGCGCGATGGTCAGTAGCAGCACCGTGCGGCCGAACGCCCACCAGAAATCGGTGTTGGACAGGATCGAAAGATAGTTCCGGATGCCGATGAAGACGTAGAACGTTTCGGGCCGCGTCAGGCGGAACGGCGTGAAGCTGGAGTAAAGGGACAACAGCAACGGCACAACGACAACTGCCGCCAGCACGATCATGGCCGGAAGCAGCAGCAGGAATGGCGCGGATGGCTTGAAGCCCTTCATCAGAATCCTTGAGGTGTTTGCATTTGGACGGCGGTGGGTGGGCCGGGTGCGATGGGTTAGCGCAAACCGCTGGCCGCGAAACGCGATCGCCTCCCCCATTACCAATGGGGGAGGCAGCCCTGGGAGCCCGTTTCTAGAGCTTGCCGGCGTCCTGGAGGATTTGCGTCGCCTTGGCGGCCGCATCGTCCAGTGCCTGCTTGGAGGTCTTGTCGCCGAGGATCGCCGCCTGCAACTCGGGATAGACGGCGTTCGAGATCTCGATCCATTCAGGCGTCTGCGGCACGGCAAAGGCGTGCTTGGCCTCTTCCTGGAAGGCGGTAAGAACCTCCTTCTTGTAAGGATCGTTTTCGGCCTGCTTCAAAACCCAGTCCCACACTGCGGTACGGGTCGGCAGCGGCCCGGCGGCGGCCTCGAGCTTCTGGCTGTCTTCGTTGGTCAGCCACCACACCAGGGAAGCCGCGGCCTCCTTGTTGGGGCAGTTCTCGGTCACCGAGAAGCCATGGAAACCGGACCAGCCGGTGCGCTTGCCGGACGAGCCCTTCGGCGCGACCTTGACGCCGACATTGCCGGCGACCTTCGACGACTTCGGGTCGTTGAAGAAACCGGCCCAGCCCGGCCAGTCGAGGTTGATAGCGACGGTGCCGGACGCAAAGCCCTGGCCGAGATCGTCCCAGAGGTAGTTGGTCGTGCCGGCCGGTACGGCCTTGGCCTTGTAGAGGTTAACGAACCAGTCGAGCGCCCGGATGCCGGCGTCGGAATTGAAGACCGGCTTGCCATCCTTGTCGAGATACTCGCCGCCTTCAGCGACAACCATCTCGTAGAAGCGGCCGTTGATCGCCTCTTCTTTGCCGGCGAACTGCGTGCCGTAGAAATTGGGTGGGTTGGCGAAGAACTGGGCTTGGTCGGTCACTTCCTTCCAGGTGTCCGGCGGCACCAGATCATAGCCGTATTTCGCCTTGAACTTGGTCTTGTTGTCGGCGTTCTCGTACAGGCTCTTCTGGTAGTAGAGCGCCGAAACGTCGAACTGCGCACGCGGCAGCATCTCCAGCTTGCCGTCGATGGTTGCGGACGTGATCGTCGACGGCACGAAAGCGTCGATCTCTTCCTTGGGCAGCAATTTGCTGAGGTCGGTGTAAAGGCCCGTATATTGCGGCGCGAAGGACGAATGGTTCCAGCCGACGCACCAGTTGGTGCTGCCGGAGGCGATGTCGGACTTGAGCTCCTTGTCGATGTCGAAGCCGTTCTTCTTGGTCAGGATGTTGGCCTTGGCGCCGGTCGCCTTCTCCCATTCGGGAATGCGCTCGTAGAGCTTTTCATATTGCTGGCCGCCGATCAGCTTCACGTCGACGGTCACGCCTTCGAACTTGCCGGGCAGGTCGCCGGCAAGGGCAGCGCCCGCACCTGACGCGAGCAACAATGCACCGGCGCACACGCCGGACAGCAGTCTGTTCATTGGTATCCTCCCTTGGTGCCGCCTCCGCGGCGACCGCAACTCGTCTGATGACAAGAAGTGCTACATTCATATACAAACAAAACATTCATAGACACGTCAAGGCGAAATTTGTTTCCGCCGCGCACGTTCCTGCGTATATGAAGGGTGAAATTCACTGGAGGATGAGCCCATGGACGACAGCGAAGACGAGCGCTATCGCGCGCCGGCGCTCGACAAGGGGCTCGATATCCTTGAACTGCTGGCGGGCGTCGACGGCGGCCTGACCCAGGCCGAAATCGCCAAGAAACTCGACCGCAGTCCCAACGAATTCTATCGCATGCTCGACCGGCTGGTGCGGCGCGGCTACGTCACGCGCCTCGACGGCGACCGCTATTCGCTAACGCTCAAACTGTTCGGTCTGGCACAGTTGCACGCGCCGGTACGGCGGCTGGTCTCCTATGCGACGCCGCTGATGCGTGAACTTGCCGAGACATCGCAGCAGGCCAACCAACTCGTTGTTTTTGATCGAGGTTCTGCCGTCGTCATCGGCCAGCAAGAAGCACCGAACTACTGGGGCATATCGATCCGGGTCGGCTCCCATATCAGTTTGTTCGACACCGGATCGGGACATGTGCTGCTCGCCTTCCGCTCACCGGAAGAGCGCCAGATGATGATTTCCGAACACGTCCGCAGCACCGACAAGACGGCGCAATCGACCGAGTTCTTCACCCGTCTCGACCAGATACGCGACCGTGGCTACGAGATGATGGCCTCGATGCAGACAGCCGGCGTCTTCAACCTGTCCGCCCCGGTGCGCAGTTCCGACGGCAAGGCAATCGCCGCACTGTCGATTCCCTACATCACGGTGGTCAACGCGCCTTCCGCGCCCGACATCACCAGGACGATCGAACTGTTGCTGGCGACGTGTGAAAAGCTGTCGCACCTCGCTGGATCAGCAGTCGGCTCATCGGCATGAATTCTTATTTGAATGAAGAATTCCCCCGTGAGATGATTTAAAAAGCCAGAGGGAGGAGCCTCACCATGATCATCGATACCCATCTTCACCTGATCGATCGCTCGGCCCTGCGCTATCCCTGGCTCGCCGGCGTGCCGGCGCTCAACCGCGATTTCTCTTATGAAGACTACGCGACGGAGGCGCAGCGTGTCGGCGTCGGGCGTGTGCTGCATATGGAGGTCGATGTCGATGCGGCCGACATCGAAGCCGAGACCGCTCGTGTGGAAGGACTGTCACGGCAGTCCGGCAGCATGCTGGCCGGGGTGATCGCGTCCTGCCGCCCTGAGGAAGGGGACTTCGCGGCCTATGTCGAACGGCAGCGGGCAAACCCGTTCGTAAAAGGCTTTCGCCGCGTCCTCCATGTCGTGCCCGACGATCTCTCGGAAGGTGCGGTGTTTCGCGACAGCATAAAGCGGCTTGGCGGCACCGGCCTGACCTTCGATCTCGTCGTGCTGCCGCACCAGATCCCCAAGGCGATCGCGCTGGCCGATCTGGCACCCGATGTGACGTTCATCCTCGACCATTGCGGCGTCCCCGACATCAAAGGCAAGAGCGAACATCCATGGCGCGAGCATATGAGCGACATCGCCCGGCGCCCGAATGTCATGGCCAAGATTTCCGGTGTCGTCGCCTATGCCGATGCCGGCAGCTGGACGGTTGAGACGTTGCGGCCGTACGTCGAGCATACCATCAATTCATTCGGCTGGGACCGCGTCGTCTGGGGCAGCGACTGGCCGGTCTGCACGCTAGGCGGCGGCCTGTCGACCTGGGTGGCGGCGACCCATGCATTGCTCTCGGGCTGCAGCATTGCCGAGCGCGACAGGCTGTTGTCCGGCAATGCCCGCAAGCTGTGGCGGCTCGACTGACTGGTCCTTTCAGATGGTTGTCGAGACGTGCCGTTCGCGGCCATAGAGCGAAACCAGCAGCACGATGACGAAGCCGAGCGCGGCCTGCACCGCTGCGGGCTGGAAGCCGAGGCCGATCAGCAGCGTGTTGATCTCGGTCAGCACCAGCACGCCGGCGATCGTGCCGAGATAGCTTCCCCGGCCGCCGACAAGTGCTGCGCCTCCTACGACGACCGCCGCGATGGTCTGGAACAGATAGGGCTGGCCGACATCGCCATAGGCCGAACCGGTGAAGCCGAGCAGCAGCACCCCTGCCACAGCGGCGAAGAAGGCGCTTGCGGCATAGGTGATGACCCACATGCGAACCGGGTCAATCAGCGCCAGTGGCGCCGCGCCCGGATTGCTGCCCAGCGCGTAGAGCCGGCGGCCATAGGGCGTTCGCTCCAGCACCAGCACGACGAGTGCGGCCAGCACGACCAGGCTCGGCACCAGCCACGGCACCGGCAGCGGTCCGGCCGATCCGCCGATCGACACGAAGCTGGAAACCGCTTGCGGCGCGGAGCCCGACGGGAAGCCGGCTGTCCACAGCAGCACCAGCCCTTGCACGACCATGCCGATGCCGAGCGTGACGATCAGCGGCTGGATGTCGAGGCTGCGCGAGATCAGCCCGTTCAGCCCGCCGATGACGAGCGCCAGCACGCCGACAAGGCCGCAGACCAGGACAAAATTCCAGCCATCGCCATAGAGCTGCGCCGCCACGACATTGGCAAAGCCGATGACGAAGGGGATTGAAAGGTCGATGCCGCCCATGATGACGACCAGCGTCTGGCCGATCGAGGCGACGGCAAGCAGCGAGGCGAGCACCAGCATGGCGCGTATGGCAAACGGCGCGGAGTAGCCAGGAATGAGGACCGTGCCGGCGAGATGCAGAAGGGCGGCGACGCAGAAGGCGCCAACGACGCGGGCGTTGGTTGTCGCGAACAGGTTTCGCCCGGTCATGTTAGCGCCCCCTCGTGGCAAGACGTTCCTGCAGCGCTGTCAGCATCACGGCCAGCACCAGGATCGCGCCGTAGGCGATCTGCAGCACGAAGGTCGAGACGTTGAACGTCGTCAGCACGCTTTGCAGCAGGAAGATGTCGATGGCGCCAATGGCTGCACCGGCGACGCCGCCACGCCCACCGGCCAGGCTGACGCCGCCGAGCGCTACGGCGGCGATGGCGATCAGCGTGTAGGTCGGCCCGATGTTAGGGTCGGCGGAGCCGATCAGCGCGGTCAGCATCAGCCCGGCGCATCCGCCCAGGATGCCGGTCATGACATAGGCGATGAAGCGCACGCGCGTGACATCGACGCCGGCGGTGTAGGCCGCGCGGTCGTCGCTGCCGACCGCCATCAGCTGGTCGTAGTAGGGGGTGCGCCGCACCAGCCACCAAGCGATGAACATCAGTGCCAGCGGAAGCATCGAGAGCGGGCCGGACAAGGCCTTGAGCCAAGCCGGCGCCGGGCCGATCGGCGCCGGCAGGATCGTCAGCGTCACGCCGGTCAGGATCAGATAGGTGCCGAGCGTGGCGACGATCGGCTGGATGCGCACGATTGTCGCGAGAAAGCCGTTCGCAGCACCCACCAGCGCGCCGACGAGCAACGCCGCCAGAACGAGCACCAGGGGTGATGAGATGCCGGCGCCGAGGAACAGCACCTGGATCGCCAAAGCGTTGACGAAGCCCATCAATGGCCCGACCGAGATGTCGATTCCGCCACGCCCGGCGAGGATGACAGGCGTGGACGCAATGGCCGCACCGATCAAGGGCGCCGCCAATCCGACCAGCGCGCCCCAGGAACCCGGCTGGAACCGCCCGGGGCTGAGGATAAGATTGATCGCAAGCAGCACGACCAGCAGCACCACCGCGAAGCCGAAATTTCGCCCAAGGGACAGGAGGCGCGCAACAGGGTTCATGCCGCACGTCCGAACATGGCTGATATCACGCTTTCGGTGGTGAGCGCGTCGCCAGAGATCTCGGCCGCGACTTCATTCTCACGGAACACCAGCACGCGCTGGCACAGGAGAAGAATCTCCTCGATTTCGCTGGATAGGATGACGAGGCCCATGCCGTCGGACGCCAGCCCGCGAAACACGTCGTAGAGCACATGCCGCGTCGCCACGTCGACGCCACGCGTGGGATCGTTGAGGAGCAGGATCGCGGGCTCCAGCGCCAAGGCACGCGCCAACAGCACCTTCTGCTGGTTGCCGCCCGAAAGAGTGGTGATCGGCGCATCGGGCCGGGGTGCGGCGATCGACAGTTTTTCGCGGTAGATGTCGTACCGCGCCTTGCGCGCCGCGGGGCTGATCAGCCCGAGCCGAGTGTCGCGCGACAGAGTCGAAACGGCGAAATTGTCGAGCACCGACTGTGTCGGGAAAATGCCGTTGGCGCGTCGGTCGCGCGGCAAATAGGCGATGCCGCTGGCGACAGCCTTGCGAAACCCGGTGATCTTGCGGGAGGCACCCGATGAACCGAGTTCGATCGAGCCGCCATGGGGCGGTTCCAGGCCGGCAAGCATCTTGAGAAACAGCTCCTGGCCATGACCATCGAGACCGGCAAGCCCGACGATCTCACCCGGAGCGATGGCCTGCGTGATCGGGCTGGCGCCGGGCGCGATGACGAGTTCGCGAACGGCAAGACCACCAAAATCGAGAGCAGTGCGATCAGCCATGCGCCAATTCCGCAGCGGTACGTGGCGCCATCGCCTTGAGAAGTTCCGCCGGCGTGGAAGCGCCGCGCTCTTCGGTGCGCACGACGCTGCCGCCCCGCAGGATCGAGATGCGGTCCGAAAGCGACATCACCTCATCCATGCGGTGGGTGATGAACAGGATCAGGCAGCCTTCGCCGGCAAGCGCACGCATCAACGAAAAAACCGATTCGCGGTCGGCGAAGTCGAGCGCGGCGGTGACCTCGTCGAGGATCAGGATCTTTGGGTTGCGCACGATCGCGCGGGCGAGAACGACCAATTGCTGCGCGGCAAGCGGCAGCAGGCCGGCTGGCTTGTCGAGGGGGACGTCGGTGACCGCGAAGCGCTTCAGCGCAGCTTCCGCCCGGTCACGGCGCTCATGACGGGGAACGGCACGCCGGACCAGTCCGTCGAGGCCGAGCAGGATGTTGTCGGTCACGCTGCGATCCGGCGCGATCAGCACCTCCTGGAACACCGTGGCGAAGCCTTGCGCCTGGAAGGCCGATGGATTGGCGCCAGGGAATGGCTTGCCGTGCAGCAGGATCACACCGCTGTCCGGCTGGACGATGCCGGACAACAGCTTGACCATGGTGCTCTTGCCCGAACCGTTCTCGCCCAGAATGGTGTGGATGGTCCCCGCCCGGAACGCGATCGATGCGTCCGCGAGCGCGATCGTCTCGCCATAGCGTTTGGATATGGTTTTGATTTCAAGCATGTCACAATTCGATGCTGGCAGGCCGGCTCCGCGAAAGGAGCCGGCCTGCTGAGAGGCTAGTTCGCGCAGCGTTATTTTGCGCAGGCGTCGGGGACCTTCGAATAATCCCAGCCCTTGGTCGGCGCCGGGTTCGAGAAATAGGCGTCGAGCCATTCCTCCGGCATCGGATCTTTCGGCGGGATCGGGAAGATCGACACGGCATCGGTCGTCATGCAGTCCTTGTACCAGGCACCGAGATCGGCGGTGTGGACAGGCGGGATCGGGATCAGCAGCGTGTTCAGCTTCGGCTTCTGTCCGTCGAGCATGCGCTCGCCGACGCGGAACAGCGTTTGCGCGGTCCAGTGCGGCAGCACCGCATGGCCTTCGAAGCGGTACTTGTCGGGGTTGGCCTTCCAGTAGCCCAGCGCATCGCCGGTGATCGAGCCGGTGATCAATGGCGCCGGCCGGCCGGCTTCCGCGAAGGCTTCGGCAACGACACGGCTCTCGCTGCCTGTCGTCCACACCGCATCGATCGGCGCCGGGTTGGTGGCGATCGCCTGCAGCACCACTGTCTTGGTGACGTTGGCCGTCCAGTTGCCGTTGACGTTGCGCGAGATCTTCAGCTTCGGATTTTCGGCCAGCGCCCTGTCCGCGCCCTGGCGTTCCTGGACCACGATCGGGTGACCGGCAATGCCTTCGACCAGCAGGATGCTGGCGCCGTCCGGCTGCGCCTTGCCAATCGCCGTCATCATGTCATAGCCCCAGCGCGCATAGTTGGAATCGACATTGATCGCGTTCGGGCTGGTCACCGAACCGGCCGCGGTGATGAACGGGATGCCGGCCTTGGCGGCAGCGTCGATCGCATCGTCAAGCGCCGTCGCCGAACCCGGGATCGAGGTGATGATCGAGCACTTCTTGTCGATGAAGGCGCGGATCTGATTGATCTGCTGGCTGGCGTCGTTGTTGGAGTCCGACACCTCGAAGCTGGAGACGGTGCCGTCGGCGATCAGTCCGTCGACAAGCCGCTTCAACTCCTTGGTCACTGTGACCCGCCACGGGTTGCCCTGATAGGATTCCGAGTGACACCATTTCCATGGCTTCGGCGGCGCGGTGAAATTGTCCCAGGCCGAGGGCAGCACCTTCTGGGGCGCGCCGTCATACTGCGCCTTGAGTTCGGTCGGCAGCCCGCCGATGACGCCTTGCACATCCTGGGCAAAGGCGGTCGTTGCAAGCGAGGCAAGCGCCGTTGCGGCCAGCAGGCCGCGGATCATTCCTGTCATTCTTGTTCTCCTCCGTTCGGTTTGGTTCAGGCTCCTCCACCGGCAGCGCCGGACACCTGCACCGGGGAACTCTCCCGAAACAGGCGATTGAGATCGGCAACGACCTGTCGGGCTTGATGCCGGGAGGTCATGCCGGAAAGGATGCGTTCGGACGCGGCCTGCTGGAACGCCATGTAGCCGTCATGGCGCGGCCGCACCCATGCACCCTCCAGCGTCGCGCGCGTATCCCGATAGAAGTCGCCGGTCGCTTCATTGACGGCTTGATCTTCCCAGGCCGCTGCATGGCCGGGCTGGCCGCCGGCGGCGGCATAGGGGCCGCGCTGGACATTGCCGCTCGCGACCCAATAGGCGAAGTCGATCGCGGCATCCCTGGCTTTGGAAAAGGCTGATACGGCTATGCCGGTGCCGCCAAGCGCCGAACCGACCGGGCCGCCGGAACCGATGACCGGAACATCGGCAAAGGCCAGCCGGTTCGCCCGAAAGCCAGCCGTCGCATAGGAAACGTAGCCATAGATCAGTGGCGCGCAGACGATCTGGGAATCGGCCTCCGCCATACGTTCGGAGACGGCAATCGGGTCCATCTCGAAGCAGGCGGGATCGACCAGCGCTGCAATCTCGCGCATTGCCTCGAAGACTTGGCTACCGATCTCCGCATCGATCAGATCGTGGGACGGATCGGTCGTGCAGGCATGCCCGAGATTGCCGGCAAGCGTGTAGAACACCATCAAGACGTGAGGTGGCCGCAGCGGCAGCAGCACGCGGCCTTGCCGGGCGAGATCGAGCACCTCACTCCAGCGCGCCGGCGGCGCCTCGAGCGCATCCGGCCGCCATGCCTGGACTTGGGCCGCCGCATCGATCGGGAAAGCCCATTGCCGTCCTTGCCAGTTGTAGCTCGGATAGGACTGGCCGACGCTGCCCGAGGCAAGGGCTGTGCGCTCCGCCTCGCGGCCGGCGACATCCAGCGGCTCCAGGCAGCGTTCAGCGGTGATCTGGCCGACATGCGGATGGTCGATGACGATGAGGTCATAGGCGCGCGCCAGTTCCTCGACCGCGAAGGATTCGAAATCCTGCAGCGAGCGCTTGTCCCACTCGATGGCAATACCCGTCTTCTGCTGCCACAGCGCCGAGCAGGCGACCATCGGATCGTAGCCGCGTGGATGGCTCCAGGTCATGCCCTTGAGGATGGGCACGCTCACAGGCCGAACTCCGCGCGGATGGCGGCACTGTGCTCGCCGATGCGTGGTGCTGCCCGGTCGACCTTGGCCCTGATGCCATCGACCCGGAGCGGCGAACTCGTGGTGAGGATCGAGACATCATCCTCGCGCGTCACCGTCTGCAGCATATCGAGCGACTGGAACCCCTCGCTTGCCAGCATCTCGGGCCAGGTCAGCACTTTGGCGCACCAGATGTCGGCCGGCTCGAGGATATCAAGCCATTCGTCGATGGTCTTGGTCGCGATCCGCTGCGCGACGACCGCCTTGATGTCGTCGCGCGCGGTGAACCAGGATGCCGGCTTGTCGCGATAGGGTGCGAGTTCGCTGAGCGACAAGAGATCGGCTAGCTTGGGGATCGGCGTCATGGCGATGGCGAGGTAGCCATCCTTGGCCGGATAGACACCGTAAGGCGCCGACAGATAGGCATGCGCACTGCGGAAACTGGAGCGCCTGGGCAGCCGGCGGCCGTCATTGAGATGCGTGGTCAGCACCTCGAACTGGAAATCGACAAGCGCTTCCAGCAGGCTGGTTTCGATGTGGCTGCCCTGACCGGTGATACCGCGCCGCACCAGTGCGGCCAGAATGCCCTGCGCACAGGCCGCACCGGCCAGCATGTCGCCGATGGCAAGGCCGAATGGCACCGGCCCCTGGTCCTCGTCGCCGTTCAACCACATCACGCCGGAACGCGCCTGCGCCAGGAGATCCTGGCCCGGGCGTTTGACCCACGGGCCGTCCTCGCCATAGCCGCTGATCGAGGCATAGACCAGGCGTGGATTGATCTTGCGGACCGCCTCATAGTCCAGGCCGAGCCGTTCGATGACGCCCGGCCGGAAATTCTGGATCAGCACGTCGGCCTTGGCCAGAAGGCCGCGCAGCGCCTCGAGGTCGGCCTCGTTCTTGAGGTCGATGGCAAGACTTTCCTTGGCCCGGTTGATGGCATGGAAGATGGTGGAATCGCCGCCGATCTCGGTGTCGCTGAGATAGAGCCGGCGCGACAGGTCGCCGCCATCCGGGCGCTCGATCTTGATGACGCGCGCGCCGAGATCGAGCAGCCTCAGCGAGCAATAAGGCCCGGACAGGAACTGGCTCATGTCGACGACGACGAGACCGGCGAGCGGCAATTCGGCTGCTGCCGGCATCGTTATTTCTCCGTCTTGCCGACGAAGTCGGCCGGGTTGCGGTACTTCACCGTCTGCAGATGCTCGCAATAGAGAACCAGCTCGCCTTCGCCCTTGAACACCTCGTAGCTGGCGCGGATCAACCCCATCTCCTGATAGCGGGGCTTCTTGTCGAGATTGGAGCGGATCGAATAGATCGTGTCGCCAATGAAGACGGGTTTTATGAAGCGGAGCTTGTCGTAGCCATAGGAAAAGGCGTTGACGCAGTTGGTGGCGACCAGTCCCAGGCCAGCCGAGAAGACGAAGGCGCCGGCGATCAGCCGCTTGCCGAAAATGCCTTCGCTCTCGGCAAACATCTGGTCCTGCACATAGGGGTGGATGTCGAGCACCAGCGTGTTGAACAAATGGCTGTCGCCTTCGGCCATTGTGCGCCGCAACGAGCGGATCTTCTGGCCGACGGGCCAGTCCTCATAGAACCAGTTCTCGGCATTCCACACGGGCAGCGCGGCATGGTCCTCGGGCATGTTTTTTGGGTACGTCGAGGCGACGCCGACGGTGGGCGCGAAATCGTTCATGGCCGGCACCGCCAGCCTTGTATGGGGCCCGTCACAGCTGTCGGAAAACGCATCAAAGCGTCGAAATGCAAGACGTTTCCTCCCGTCAATCTTCTTTTGTAAATAGTATTTTCACATATGGGGTTGCGTTGCAAGCGTGAACAGGCGAAATTTTGGCTGCTCCCGCGCGCCGAAGCGCAGGCGGGCAGGGGAGAAAATCATGCGCAAGGATTGTCTGGTCTTTGTCGGCAGCCTGAACCGTGAGGCACCGTATTTTCAGGGCGCTCGGGGCGTCGGTCTCGGCGTCTACAGCTTCGATGAGGAAACGCTGGAAACACGAAAACTGGCCGAGACCAATGACGTTGACAATCCGACCTTCCTCTCGGTGACGCCGGACGGCTCGCACATCTACGCCAATTCGGAAGTTTTCACCTGGCGCGAGGGAACTGTCTCCGCCTACAGCTTCGATCGTGCTTCGGGTACGCTCATTTATCTGAACAAGCAGCCATCGCTCGGCAGCATCACGGCCCACAACACCATCACCCGCGACGGGACAAAACTGCTGGTCGCCAATTACGGCATGGGCGAGGGCGGTCCGGATCGCGCCGTGGCTGTCTATGGCTTCGAAGAGAACGGCGCCTTGTCGGCGCCGCTCGCCAGCGTTTCGCATGAGGGCAGCGGCCCGAATGCGGCGCGGCAGGAACGCTCGCACGCCCACAGCATTACCGAAACCATTGCCGGCGGGACAGCCATCGTCGCCGATCTCGGCATCGACCGGCTGGTGTCCTACCGGATCGAGCGCGACGGCAATCTGGCCAAGCTAGCCGAATCTGCTTTGCCGCCCGGCGCCGGCCCGCGCCATCTGGCGCTGCATCCGAACGAACGTTTCGTCTTTGTCATGAACGAATTGGATTCGACCATCGTGTCGATGGCACTGGACGAAGCCACGGGCAAGCTCTCGTTCATCGATGCTAAGCCGGCGGTGCCGGCCGAGGCACGCGACAGCAACCACTGCGCCGACATACAGATTTCCCCGGATGGCCGTTTTGTCTACGGATCCAACCGTGGCCACGACAGCGTCGTCATCATGGCGGTCGACCAGCAGACAGGATCGCTGAGCCTCGTCGGCTACGTCCCTTGCGGCGGTGCGACGCCACGCAACCTCGCGCTGACGCCGTCAGGCGGCCATCTGTTTTCCGCCAACCAGAATGGCGACCGCATCTCGATCTTCGCTCGCGACGCCGAGACCGGCATGCTCAGCGACACCGGGCGCGCCATCGAGATAGGCACGCCGATGTGCGTCAAGATCGTGCGCTGAACGCCCACAACTCGCATCGAGCCTCGGGCAAATCCGCCCGGGCTCAAGCCTGTTGTATTGCCGAGAGCTTCCAGTTCGAGCCATTCTCACGCACGAATGTCCACAGCTCGGTCGTCTCCGTCGGATGATCATCGTCGCCCGCGACGACCTTGCCGCTTGCCCGTTCGCGCGTCACGTCACGTGACTCGTAGCGCAATGCGGCCGTGGCGTAGTCGCGGTCATCCTCACGCCAGCTTTCAGCGACGTCGGCCTGCAGCAACGTGATGTCCGTTACCTCGTTCCTGAGACCTTTCTGGGCATTGTCGGCCAGCTCTTCCGACAGATAGGATACCATTTCGGGGGTAACAGCCCGGCGCAGAGCGGCATGGTCTTCGCGCCCGAATGCTTCCTGGACATCGGTCAACAGCTGCTGGAATGCGTCGAGGTCGGTCTGAGCCAGCGTGATCTCATCAGAACCGATGGCCGGAGAGCTTCCGCCCGAACCACCGCCAAAGCCGGGAATTGTGAAGGAGCCTGCAGTCTGCTGCCCTGCCGTTGCGCGGTTCTCAAATCTCGAAGCCTGGGCATTGCCGGCACCGGCGAGCGCTGGCGCAGGACCACGCGCCGATTGCGAGCGGAAGAAGCGGATAGCCAGCATTATCGCGCCACCGATGAGCAGGGCCTGAAGCAGGAAACCGAACATGCCGGCCAGGCCGCCGAAGCCTTGGCCGACGAGCAGACCGATCAGGCCGCCGAGCAGCAGGCCCCGCATCATCGTTCCACCGAAACCGCTCATGAAGCCGGGCCTCTGCGGGCCGGCCTGCGGCTGCCGGGCCGCGTTGTTCACACCGGTGTTGGGCGTCATCGAACGCTCGACCGGAGCGGTCGTAGCCGGTGCGGTCCTGGTCGGCGGTGCCGATTGGAACGTGCGCATGCCACGACTGCCGAAACTGCCGCCGCGGCGCGCCTCGGCATGGTCTATCGCGACCATCGAAAACGCCAGGAACAGTCCTGCAAAGAGGGCTGCAAATCGGCTTGTACGGGAAGTCATCGGAGATGAACCTTTGTCTCTGCGGTTTCGGAAATTTTCAGCCGTCGCCGGGTGCCGGCGTCATGCGGTCAATCGAACAACTCTTCGAAAAATGATTTCTTCCGCTTTGGATAGCGGTGGCCGTGGGAGCGGGAATAATCGTCGTCGCGGCCCTGGCCGTGTTGCGGCTGGGAGAATGCTGCCGGCTGTGGCTGCGGCGCCGGCGCCGCTTCCCTGCCGGAACGCTCGATGATCTTGTCGAGTTCTCCCCGATCAAGCCAGACGCCGCGGCACTGCGGACAATAGTCGATTTCGATACCCTGGCGTTCGCTCATCACGAGCGCAACGCGGCAGGAGGGGCAAGTCATGCCAAGGAGAGAAGTAGATGTCATACGGCGCTCCAAACCAAAAAAGAAGGAACCCGCTCGACCGAAAAGGATGAAAACGGGCCCGTTACAGCGGTCCGACATCACAGTCGCCAAAAGCGACAGTCAGAGGGGCCCGGCCCGCAGGGGACAATTAGGAATGCAGCGCCGCGCCTTCAAGGGGCGATATTGCCCGCAAGAGTGATTTGTTCGCCATCTCGCTCAGACCGTGACCACGATTTCAAATCGTCACCACGATTTCAGATCGTCACCACGATCTTGCCGAACTGCTCGTTCGACTCCAGGTGGCGATGTGCCTCGACGATTTGGTCGAACGCGAAGGTCCTATCGATGATCGGCTTTAGAGTCCCGGTCTCGAGTCCTGCGAGGATGAAAGCCTTGGCGGCCTCCAGTTTCGCCGGGTTGCCGGTGATCTCGTGGACGAGGTAGCCGCGCAGCGTCAGTGTCTTGGCCAGCAAGGCGAATAGCGGAAACGGTGTCGGCGCGTGGCTCAGTCCGCCATATTCGATGAGGATGCCGCTATGCGACATGGCCGCCGTCAGCGGCTCGAAGCTCGGGCCGCCGACCGCATCGAACACGACGCGCACGCCTCGCGGCCCGGCGATCTGGTTCAACCGCGCCGCCAGATCTTCCTCCGTCGAGGCCACGACTTCGGCCGCACCGGCGTCGAGCAGCGCCCGCATCTTCGCCGATGTTCGCGTCACCGCAATCGTCGTCGCGCCCACACTGTTGGCGATCTGGATCGCGGCAAGCCCGACACTGCTCGACGCCGCGGTGATCACCACGTGGTCTCCGCTGTGCAGCCCGGCGATATCGATCAGCGCGCCATAGGCGGTGAGGTATTGCATCCAGACCGCCGCTGCCGTTTGCCAGTCGAGCGACGGCGGGTGCTTGACGATAAGTTCCGCGGGATAAGTGGCAAGCTCGCCATAGGCCGGCCAGCGGATCATCGATTGCGGCGGGATGACACTGACGCCGTCGCCCGGCGCGAATTCCTTCACGCCGTCGCCTATAGCCTCGATGACACCCGCCGCTTCGAGACCAAGCCCCGAGGGCAGCTTCGGCGTCTCGATATAGGAACCCGCGCGCAGCAGCGCGTCGGCGCGGTTGAGGCCGAGCGCCTTGACGCGGATTTGAACTTCGCACGGGCCCGGTGGGGGAAGCTCGGCATCCTCGATGCGCAGAACCTCAGGGCCGCCATGCTGGTGAAAGCGAACCACACGTGTCATTCGGGATACTCCAAATCAACTGGACCGAATGAGCTATGCAGCTAGGCTGCCCGGGGATAAATGGCTGCACGAGAAGAACAGTAGAAACCAGGAGTTCCGAATATGGATCGGCTCGAAAGCATGGCTGTGTTCGTCAAGGCCGTCGATCTCGGCTCGTTCGCGGCAGCAGCGGTCGCCCTGGACGTCTCGGGACCGATGGTTGGCAAGCATGTCCGGTCTCTCGAAGAACGGCTTGGCGTTCGCCTGCTCAACCGGACCACACGCCGGCAGAGCCTGACCGATTTCGGCCGCGCTTACTATGAACGCTGTCGGGTGGTGCTGGCCGAGGCCGACGCCGCAGATGCGCTCGCCGCCGACCAGTTTTCGGAGCCACGCGGAAAACTGCGCGTCACCATGCCGGCGCATTTCGGTCGCCACTGCGTGACGCCCGTGCTGCTGAAACTCGCCCGGCAATATCCGATGCTGGAACTCGATCTATCTCTCAGCGATCGCTTCGCCGATCTTGCCGAGGATGGCTACGATCTCGCCATTCGGACCGGTGCTCTGGGCGACAAGGCGGGGGTGATCGCACGCCGCGTCGCGCGCCAGGACATGGTCGTCTGCGCCGCACCTTCCTATCTTAGAATTCATGGCGAACCGCGACAGATCGAGGATCTCGCCGACCATCAGGCAATTGTCTACCGCCGGCTCGGCCAGATCATTCAGCCCTGGCTATTTGCGCGAGAGGGGCAACCGGTGCAGGAGATCATACCGACCGGCCGGCTGCGGCTCGACGATCTCGATGCCATCGCTGACGCGGCTGCCGACGGCATGGGCCTTGCCTGGTTGCCCTGGTGGCTGGTGCGCGAGCGCATTGAAGCCGGCGCGCTGGTCGCACTGTTGCCGGACCAGCCTCGATATCTCTACGACTGCCATGCGCTTTGGCTGCAGACGCCGCATCTGCCGCTGAAGGTGCGGTTGGCCGTCGATGCGCTGGCCGCCGCCTTGCCGAAGTCGATGGCCTAACCGCAGCGTCGCAGTCGCTCTCAGTTGAGATCGCGCGGATACTCCTTGACCTCGTTGCGGTCGACGATCAGCTCATCACCATCATGGGCGGTGATGTGGGTCTCGATCCGCCAGACCTTTCGCAGCGCCCTTACCGTCGCCTTCACTGAAAGCCGCACCTGCCAGTCGCCGCGCCCATAGGACTTGTCCCATGTGCAGGTGCCGACCGCCGAGTTCGGATCGTCGGGGTGGATGGTGAACCGGTCGACATGCCTCGCCGCAACGGTCATCTGCGTATGTGGATGCCGCACCGTGCCGCCATCATTGACGACCTGATAGACGGTCTCGCCGGTGACCTGGTCCGTCGACACCGAGCGCTGGAAGCCGCCGCCCTTGGCCAGCACCTCCTGCTCCATCGACGCGGCGCTTTCCGCGCCCAAGAAAGCCCCCAGCGTGTCGTCCAGCTTCTGCGGTGGGCGCACTGGCAGGATCAGCCGGCTGTCGCCGCAATGGATCGACAGCGTCGCCTGCTCAGCGGTCGGGAAGACAATCGGCCAATGCGATGTCGCAAGCGCCAGCCGGATACGCTCGCCGACCTCGAAACGCTGCCCGCAGCAGCGCAGCTTGACGCGGACGGTCTCCGCCTGGCCCGGCACCATGGGTGCGATGTCCAGATCATCGTTGCGATGGCTCAGATTGAGAATACCGTAGCTGATACGCGAGGCGGCACCTTCAGGAAATACCTGCGACAGCGTGGCGGACAGAAGGGCGACGGGCTTGTCGGAGGAGAGCTTGACCTCGAATTCGGGGAAGCCAAGGATCTCGACCGCATCGGTCAACGGCGCCGTCTCGAAGATCAGGGCATTGCCTTCTTCCATGCGCTGGTCGACCGGCAAGGTCGGCATCACGCCATAGCCGCACCAGGCGCCGGACGACAGGCCGGCCGTCTGTGGCGATGAAACCTCCAGGATCGCGTTTGCGCCCTTGGCTTCGCTCAGCACATGCGGCGCAAGGTTCAGCACCTTTTCGCCGACGCCGGGTCCCGGCCACGCCGGTTCCGCCACCCAGCGGCCGGGCCGCTCGTCATAGATCGCCGCCGGCCGTGCGGGATCCTGGATCCAGGCGCGCAGCATCGGCTCGTCGGCAATGCCGGTGTCGATGCCCTTGAGATATTGATCCCACCAGCGCAGGCACTCCTGCAGGAAGCCGATACGCGGGCCGGGCATGGCGAAGTGCGGATATTTGTGGCCCCAGGGTCCGATCAGGCCCTTGCGAGGACCGCTCAGCTTTTCCAGCATCCGGAAGATCGGATTGGGATAGCCGTCGGCCCAGCCGCCGACGGCATAGACCGGGATTTCGACATCGGAATAGTCCTCGCAGATCGAGCCGTGCTTGTAGAAATCATCGCGGCGCTGGTGTTCGAACCAGTCCTGCATCCAGATGCCGTTGCCGTTCAGCCGCTGCTCCCAAAGATCGCGCCAGCGGTCGCCGACAACAAGCGGATCCGGCGGGGTCATGGCGATGGCCCAAGCGGTGGTGCCCCACATCAGATTGTCGCACATCATCGCGCCGCCGAGATAATGCACGTCGTCGTTGTAGCGGTCGTCGGTCGAGCACAGCGAGACGACGGCTTTCAGCGCCGGCGGCCGGCGGGCCGCGACCTGCAGCCCGTTGAAGCCGCCCCAGGAGATGCCGATCATGCCGACGCTTCCCGAACACCAAGGCTGCCGGGCCAGCCATTCGATGACCGCCAGGCAGTCATCCTGTTCCTGCTCCAGGTATTCGCCCTTGCATAGCCCCTCGCTGTCGCCCGAGCCGCGCATGTCGACCCGCACGCCGGCATAGCCGTGACCGGCGAAATAGGGATGCGTCAGCGCATCGCGCTCCACCGTTCCGTCACGCTTGCGATAGGGCAGATATTCGAGGATCGCCGGCACCGGATCGGCCTCGGCGTCTTCCGGCAGCCAGATTCTAGCCGCCAGCTTGACGCCGTCGGGCATCGGAATCCAAAGATTCTCGATCTCGCGGATTTTTCGCGGGAAATCGGTGACGACGCGGATATCTTGCATGGCGGCTCCTCTCAACGCCCCGGCCGACACTTGCGCCGGTGGCGGTCCTATGTGTTCAGCGGGAAATGGCAGGTCAGGCGGCTGTTTCCGACCGTGACCGGGACGGGGACATCGACCGCGCAACGGCCCTGGGCCTGCGGACAGCGTGTGTGAAATTCGCAGCCTGAAGGGCGCGCCAGCAGGGACGGAACGTCAGCCGGCAGCGTGATGCGCTGATGCACCCTGTCGGGATCGGGCTCCGGATTGGCGGACAGAAGTGCCGCCGTATAGGGATGATGCGGCGCGCGGAAGATCGCTTCGGTTTCACCCTGCTCGACGAAGCGTCCGAGATACATCACCGCCATGCGGTCGGCGATCTGGCGCACGACATGCAGATTGTGGGTGATGATCAGCATCGACAGGCCCATGCGGTCGCGCAGATCGTTGAGCAGGTTCAGCACCTCTCCCTGCACCGAGACGTCGAGGCCGGCGGTCGGTTCGTCGGCGACGACCAGCACGGGGTCCAGCGCGATCGCCCGCGCCACACCGACGCGGCGTGCCTGGCCGCCGGAAAGCTGGTGCGGGTAGCGGTCGGCGAAATCGCGCGGCAGTCCGACCAGCGCAAGAAGCCGTGTGACTTCGGCGTTGAGATCGCGATCCGATAGTCCGTGGATGACGAAAGGCTCCGACAGCAGCGAGCGCACGCTGAGCCGTGGTGACAGCGACCCGACCGGATCCTGGAACATCATCGGCATGCGCCGCCGCACCGGTTTCATGGCGGTGTTGGACAGGCCTTGCAGTTCCTGCCCTTCAAACAGGATCGTGCCCGCTTTCACCGGCTGAAGACCGTTGAGGGTGCGCGCCAGCGTCGTCTTGCCCGAGCCGGATTCGCCGACCAGCGCGAAGGTGCTGCCTCGTTGAAGAGTGAAGCTGACACCGGACACCGCTTCGATCTCGGTGGCTCGCCCGGCGAGCCTGGCGGACAGGCCGCCAACCCGGAACGAGACTCGCAAATCGCTGACGCGGAGCAGGTCGTCGGAGCTCATGCGTTCATCGCTCCCAAGGGAATGTCCGCATGCCAGCAGTGGGCGATGTGAGACCCACCGAGGATTGCGCTGGGAGGCGTCGTCAGGCATTGGGCGTCGGCGCGATCGCAGCGCGGCTGGAAGACGCAGCCGCTTGGTCGGCGGCGCAGGTCCGGCAAGGTCCCGGCGATGGTCGGCAGGCGGGCAACCCGCTGCGACAGCCGCGCGGGATCACAGGCCAAAAGCTTCTGCGTGTAGGGATGGCGCGCATCGTGGAAGATCTCGCGAGTCGTGCCGCTCTCCACCACCTCACCGGCATACATCACGATCATCTCGTCGCAGAGTTCGGCAATCACGCCCAGATGATGCGAGATGAACAGCACCGAGCAGCCGATGTCGCGCTGCAGATCCTTGAGCAGTTCGATGGTGGCCACCTCCAGCGTGGCATCGAGCGCAGTTGTCGGCTCGTCGGCGATCAGCAGCGCCGGTTCCATCATCAGCGCCATGGCGATGGCGATGCGCTGCTTCATGCCGCCGGAGAACTCGTGCGGAAACTGTGTCAGCCGGCTTTCCGGATCGGGAATCCGCACCTTGCGCAGCATGGCGACCGAACGCGCATCCTTGTCCCGCTTCGACAGACCGGAGCGATACTGGATGTCGCGCATCTGCCGCCCCACCGAAAGCACCGGGTTGAGCGCACCCATCGGATCCTGGAACACGGTGGCGATCCTTTGCCCGCGCAGGCCGCGCATCGCGGTCGGGTCGAGCCGGGCAAGGTCCTTGTCGCCCTCGAAGATGATCTCGCCCGATGTGATTTCACCATTGTCGGCGAGCAGGCCGAGAATGGCGTTGATGAGCGTCGATTTCCCGCAGCCGGATTCGCCGACCACGCCGACGCTGCGGTTGGCTGGTACGGAAAAGCTCACCTGCTTCAGCGCTTCCAGCCACCCGTTCTCGGTGTGGAAGGCGACGCTCAAATCTCTGACCTCGAGAACCGTCATGAGCGTCCCTTCAGCCGGGGATCGAAGAGGTCGCGCAGCGTCTCGCCGAAGAAGGTGAAGCCGAGCGTGGTCAGCACGATCGGCAGGCCGCCGGCAATCACGATCCAGTAGGAATCGCGGATGTTGGCGAAGCCGTCATTGAGGATTGCGCCCCAGCTCGGCGTCGGCGGCCGCACGCCGAGCCCGAGGAAACTCATTCCGGCCTCGATCGCCACCACCACGGGAATGTCCATCGATATCAGGATCAGGATCGGGCCGATGATGTTGGGCAGGATATGGACACGCAGGATGCGGCCCGCACTGGCGCCCATCGAGCGTGCCGCCATGACATGTTCGGCTGACTTCAGCACCAGCGTCTGGGTTCTGATGATGCGGGCATAACCCGGCACATTGACCAGCATCACCACCAGCACCACCGCGTAGAGGGAGGGGCCGAACAGGGTGACCAGCGTCAGCGCCAGCATGACGGTGGGAAAGCTCTTCACTGCATCGAAGATCAGCAGCAGCACATTGTCGAGCCAGCGCGGCCCATAGCCGGCGATCAGCCCGAGCACCACGCCGACAACCAGCGACACCGCTGTCGCGCCGAGCGCAATCAGCAATGCAACGCGTCCGCCGTATAGGACGCGAGTGAGAAGATCGCGGCCGAGATGGTCGGTGCCGAGCAGGTGAATGAGGCTGGGCGAAGCGAAGCGTTCGGCCGGCGATATCTTGCTCGGCGCATAGCTGGTCAGGGCGCTGGCGAACACCGCCGACAGCACCACCACCGTCACCAGCGTCAGGCCGACGGCGCCGAGCGGCTCGCGCATGATGCGGCGCACGGTGCGCCAGATCATGCCGAGACGGCTGCTGCGGGAGGGCAGCTCAGTTGAAACTTGATCTGACACGGGGATCCAATAGGCCGACCAGGATGTCGGCCGCTACGTTGACGAGGACGAAGAAGACCGTGGTGACCAGCACGGCTCCGGAAACGATGGGGTAGTTGCGCACCGAAATCGCCTCATAGACCAGCTTGCCTATGCCGGGGCGGGCGAAGACGATTTCGGCGAAGACGGAAGATGACAGCATGTGGCCGATGCCGACGCCGAGCAGGGTGATCGTCGGCAGCACGGCGATGCGCAGCGCGTAGGTGTAGACGATCCTGTTTTCGGTCAGACCGAAGGCGCGCGCCGTGCGGATATGGCTGGCCTCCAGCGTTTCCAGCATCGAGGCGCGCACCATGCGTGAGATGTAGCCGATCCAGCCAAGCCCGACCGCCAGCGACGGCAGGATGAGGTGCTGGAGCCGGCTGGCGAGGTCGCCCGGTTCGCCGGCGCCGATCGCCGGCAGCCATTGCAGCGCGACCGCAAACACCAGCAGCGAATAGATGGCGACGACGAAGGACGGCACGGCGATCATCGCCACCGACAGCACGCCGATCACCTGATCGACAAAGCCCCCGCGCCGCACTGCCGCGATGCAGCCAAGCGGGATGCCGAGCGCCACCGACCAGGTGATGCCGCCGACCACCAGCGCCAGCGTGAACGGAAGCTGTTCCATCACCACATCCAGCACCGGCCGGTTCGACAGAACCTCGGTGCCGAGGTCGCCGCGCAGGACCGATCCGTAGAAGTGCAGGAACTGCCGCCACACCGGCTGGTCGAGGCCCATGCGTACGCGCAGCGCCTCCATCATCTCCGGCGTCGCGCGCGGCCCCAGCGCGACGGAGGCCGGGTCGCCCGGAATGAGGTAAACCATGGCGAACATCATCATCATGGCGACGCTGATGATGATGGCGCCAAGCCACAGACGCTTGAGGGCGTAGCGGATCATTTTCGGTACCTGTCGGATGGTCTTTGGCGGGGACGAGTCCCGCCCGCCGATATCATGCCGGTTTGAAATCGGTGAACACGGGTTCGCCATTCGGCTTCAGGCCGGCCACAAGCGTGTCTCGATTCATGATGCCAGTGACCTCATGCGTGAGGAAAACATAATTGCCGTTCTCCTCCATCAGGTCCTGCAGCTTCTTGTAGATGACATCGCGCTTTGCCGGGTCGAGCTCGACCATGCCTTCGGCATTGAGCTTGTCGAACTCCTCGCTGGAAAAACGCTCCCAGTTCCAGACGCCGATCTGGTCGCGCGTGAACCAGGCTGTCGCCCAGCTCGGGTCCGGCTGCATGGAGAAGCGGCTGATGATCATCTGCAGCTTCTTGTAGTAGTCGCCTTCCTTGGCGCCCAGCGTCCAGAAGGTGCCGCTGTCGTTCTGCTTGATCTCCACGGTGAGGCCCACATCCTGCAGGTTCGACTGCACGACCTGCGCCGCGGTCAGGCGCTCCGTCTTGTTGAGAATGTCGAGCGTGATCGTCGCGCCGGCCAGTCCTTCCTTGGCGATCATGTCGCGGGCACGGTCCGGATCGAAATCGAACAGGTTCTTCTCGCGATGGCCGGGCAGGCCGGGCGCGATGATGCCGGTGGCCGTTGCGGCGGCGCCGAAATAGGCGGCGTCGACCACCGCCTTGCGATCCACGGCGTACTGAACCGCGCGGCGCATGTTGGGATTGTTGAAGGGAGCGACATCCTGGTTCATGCCGAGCCAGACAAAGGCCAGCGAAGGCTTCTCGACCACGGTCGTCTTTGGCGGCGGTGTCTGCTTTAGCCGCGAGATGGAGGAGACCGCGGTCCAGGTGTAATCGAGGTCGCCGGCTTCGTAGCCGAGTTCGGCGGTCTTCTCATCCTCGATCGGATGGATGTGGATTTCTGCGAAGGCGCCTTGCTCGTACTTCCAGTCGGGATTGCGCACCAGCACGGTGCGCTGCTTGGGCAGCCATTCCTTCAGGATGTAGGGGCCCGACTGGGCCACCGGCTTGACGCCCATCTTGCCACCGAGTTCGGTGATGGCGCGCTTCGACAGGATGGTGCCGGACGGCGTCGGCAAGGTCGACGTCCACAGCGGCGCGAAGGCCTGCTTC
The DNA here is from genome assembly GCF_004006095.1 of Mesorhizobium sp. M7A.F.Ce.TU.012.03.2.1. NCBI lineage: Bacteria > Pseudomonadati > Pseudomonadota > Alphaproteobacteria > Hyphomicrobiales > Phyllobacteriaceae > Mesorhizobium > Mesorhizobium sp. M7A.F.Ce.TU.012.03.2.1. The sequence continues at coordinate 6,464,104 of NZ_CP034779.1, read as the reverse complement.
AGGTGGATCAGCCCCGACAGCTTGTCCTTGACCTCGACTTCCTTGAGCGTTGCCCAGTCGCCGGAATAGGGGCTTTTGTTGGCGGGGTCGGCGATGCGTTCGATCGAAAACTTGACGTCTTCGGCCGTCATCTGGCCGTAGCCGTCGGTGAAGCCGATATTGTCACGCAACTGGAAGGCGACGGTCAGCGGATCGAGCTGCTTGATCGTCTCTGCCGCCATCGGCCGCCAGCCCCAGCTGTCGCCCGGCGTGGTGACGACGAGGCCGGCGAAGATGACGCTGGTGATGTCGCCTTCGGGTGCCGCCAACCGGAAACAAGGGTCGAGCGTCTGGATGTCGGCGTAGGATCGCACCTTAAGGATCGGCCCGTCGCTCGACCAGGAAACTCGTGGATTGACCATTGAGGCGAGGCCGAAAGCGCCGGCTCCGGCAAGCAGGCTGCGGCGCGAAACCTTGGCGTTGGCTAGGATGGACATGCTCTACCCCTCTGCTGTTTTCGTTGTCTTGTTTTCAGGCCGCTGGCCATTCTCCAAGCCGGGCCGAATGTGTCGGTCAGCTAAAACTGCTAATAATAGACACGTATGTCTAGCGAAAATTTTGCCGGCATGTCCGAATCTTGGATACGAGCGATCTTGCGGAAAATCTCCACATCTGTTCCGACCCCGCCGGCGCGTCGACTTTGGCAAGCGGGCGGGCGAAATGTGATCGCCCACACGGCGCGGCCTGGCCTCGCCATTCGGTGGGACCTGGATCAAGTGCTTGAGCGGAGATGCGCCTCTCTGCTTCCCTTTACTTCCAGATTTCAGCCGCCAGGCGCATGAAATTGCCGCCCAGGACGTCGCGCACGGTCTGCTCGGACTGGCCGCGGCGCAGAAGAACCTCGGTCAGTTCGCGCATCTGACCTGGAGCCGCGTAGGTCGTCGCCCCTTCCGGATATTCGCTCTTGGGCCAGAATTGCGGATTGTCGGAAATGATACGGTCGATGCCTTTGACGTCGACGGGGAAGGCGTAGTCCAGCCCGATGCCGACATGATTTGGGCCAGCCATGTCAACGAGATATTCGATGTGGTCAGCCAGCCTGTCCGAGTCCGTGCGTCCCTCTCCCAGGAAACGATTGAGCCCTACGATCGCGACTATGCCGCCGGTGCGCGCGCAGGCCTTGATCTGCTCGTCGGTGATGTTGCGGCCATGGCCGCACAGGGCCTTGGCGTTGGAGTGCGAGAAAATAACAGGGCGGTTGGAGTACTCCATCACCTCCATCGAGGTGCGATAGCCGGTGTGGGTGACGTCGACGAACATGCCGAGTCGGTTCATCTCGTCGATGACCTGGCGGCCGAACGCCGTCAGGCTGGTCTCGACATCGTGGCAACCGCCGCCGGCGAGGTTGTTCCTGTTATAGGCGAACAGGATCTGGCGCACGCCCAGATGGTGATAGAACTCCACCATCTCGATGCGGCCGTCGAGTGCGTTCATGCCCTCGATGTCGAAGGTGATCGCCAGTTTGCCCTCGAGCTTGGCCTTGCGGATTTCCGCGACCGAGGAGACCAGCGTGTAGTGCTCGGGATTGGCAAGGATCCAGTGACGGAAATTTGCGAGCGTCCGCACTGTCTGCTCCCAGGGCAACAGGTCGAAGCCGACATCGATGGACAGATAGTCGATGCCGGCGTCGCGCCAGATCTGCAGATTGTTCAGGTCCGCAGCTGGGTCCGGCATGAAGCCGGAATGTGCGTCCCATATGATTTCAGTGTCGAAAATGGCCTTGGCGGCAGTCGAAACGCTCACTTTTTCCTCACTCTCTTGGCAACGCCGACACGACGGAAGGCCGGATCAAGCGGCGTTCCGGACGTGCGATCCAGATGCAGTGCGCCTCAAGTATCAGGCCACAGACACATGTGTCTAGACAGCTCCGAACGGGCCTATATGGTCGCCGTCGCTGCATGTCGCTCCGACCGGACCATCGGCAAAAGGGAGAACAAAGATGAGCTCAAACGGAAGCCATGGCGGGAGCGATAGCAGGCATATCGCCGTGATCGGCGGCGGCATTATCGGCTGCAGCGCGGCTTTCCATTTGCTGCGGTCCGGCGTGCGCCAAGTGACGGTCATCGATGCCGGCCAGCCGGGTGCCGCAACCACAAGCGCTGGTGCTGGCTTCGTCTCCCATTGGTCCGCCGGCATGATCCCGCTTGGCGAAGAGGGCCTTCAGCTGCAGCAATATGGCCTCGATTTCTATCGCAGGCTGCACGAGGTCGGCGTCGAGATCGGCTATCGGCCGAACGGCACCTTGGTCATGGCGCTGACCGAGGACGGGCGCGAGCGTTTCGTCCGACCGGTGCTGGACTCTCCTTATGCACCGCCGGAAATGCAGGATTTGAACGCCGCGCAGATCGGCCAGAAGATGCAGGGCCTCATCGATCCGGCGCGGGTCCATTCGGCCGCCTACAATCCGCATGGCATCCAGCTCGACACCAAGCTGGCGATGGGGGTACTGACCGGCCAGATCAGCGAGCTCGGCGGTGTTTTTCGCAGCGGCACACGCGTAACGGCCGTCCATGATGCCGGCGATCGGGTGACCATCGAGACCGATCAGGGCAGCCTTGAGGCTGACGGCGTGATCGTTGCCGCCGGCGCCTGGAACAACCAGGTCATGTCAGGCCTCGGCTGGAAGTTGCCGCTGCTGCGCGTCGTCGCAACGCGCATCGTCACCGACGATCGCGGGCTGCCGTCGACCATTCCCACGGTCCAGTGCCGCGAATTGCGGCTGTGGCTGCGCGAAACATTCGGCGCCGTCATGTGGGGAACCGGCCGGCATTACAAACCTCTCTACAAGACCGACGACAACGAGATCGAACCTGGCCAGCCGCACAATATCGAGCTGATGCGGGAGACCTCCGAGCAGGAGCTTGCCGAGTTGCAGACTGTGTTCCCGCCGCTGCGCGGTTCGACGATCGCGAGCTGGGCGCAAGGCGTGCCGTGCTACACGCCCGACAACGGCCTTGTCGTCGGCAAGGTGCCCGGCAGCGACAATGTCGTGGTCGTCGGCGGCGACAATGAGAGCGGCGTCACCCATGGACCGGGTCTTGGCCGGCTATCCTGCGAACTGGTCCTCGGGCACACCCCGTTCGTTTCCGCCGAGCGGTTCCGTGTCGATCGCTACGCCTCCGATGCCTTCAAGTCGGAGGCCGAGATCGAGGCCGCCATGCCGGCCTGGGGCGCGCGTCATGAAGCGTCGCGGTTTGGTCGCGAGGCCTGATCTGTTAGCTGTCGCCGACGCTGGCCAGCAGCGCCTGCGCCACCGCCCTGACCACCGGGCCGGCATTCTTCCTCATGACGATGTGGAAGGAGCCGGCGTGGCGACGCGAGGTTTTCGTCAGCCGGACGAGCTGGCCGCGACGCAGATGCTCGTCGGCAAACCCCGCCCAGGCGAGCGCAGCTCCGCGCCCGGCGATGGTTTCATGGATCATCGACATGTAGCTGGTGAACCGAGGCCCATCGAGTTTCCGCTCGGTTCCGATCCATGACTGCCAACTGTCGATCGCGCCGGGCGGCGTCACTTGGTGCAGCAGCGGCACCGCCAGGAAAGCCTCGGGGTCCTCCGAGGCGAGCCCCGGGTAACGCGCCAGGAACGCCGGTGCGCAAACCGGGAACCATTCGCCGTCGAGCAGTTTGTCGGCCACGAATTCGGGCCATTGCCCGGCTTCGCCGAAACGGATCGACAGCGCCACTTCGGGCTGGTCGAAATCCCTGTAATCGGTGGAAGTCTGCAAAAGCACCCGGTCGCCGGCCACCCGCGATGTGATGAGGTCGAAGCGTGGCATCAGCCATGCCTGCGCGAAATCGTGGCTGCAGCCGACCACGAATGTATCGCTGTCGTGCGCGGTCAAATCCTCGACCGCTTGCCTGATGGTGCCGAGACCCTCGCGGATCGCTTCGGCCAGCGTGTTGCCGGCCCCGGTGACGGCGACGCGGTTGCCTTTGCGCGTGAACAGCTCGACCGACAACTGGCGCTCGAGGTTGGCGACATGCCTGCTGACCGCCGATTGTGCGATGTTGAGCTCCTGCGCGGCCAGCGTCAGCCCGCCATGCCTGGCGGCAGCCTCGAAGACGACCATGGCGTTCAGCAGGGGAAGCGATGTCTTGAGGGTTTTCACGATCCGAACCTGCATTCATGCCTTTTCGATATGGAGGTCTATTATTTCTGTATTTGCCGCAAGCCTTTCCGCATCGCACACTCTATCGAAAAATCATCCTAACGCCAGCGAGCAGAAAGGTGTTTGCCGTGCAGGCCTACACACCGAACAGCCAGCCTATCGACAGAAGCGAGACCGTCAGGCTGATCGACCGGCAACGTCCGGACTGGTCGCTGGAACAGGCCTTCTATGCCGACCCTGCGATCTTCGCGCTGGAGCGTGACTTGTGGTTCCCACGCCAATGGATGCTTGTCGCCCATGCCAGCGAGGTGCCTGAAAAGGGCCGCTACATCGTGCGCCAGCTGTTCGACGAGGAGATCATCGTCGTGCGCTTCGGCGATGGCGAGGACGACATCGCGGCCTATTACAATGTCTGCACCCATCGCGGCTCGCGGCTCTGCGCCAAAGATGGTCGCGGCAAGCTTCTGGTCTGCCCCTATCATGCCTGGTCGTTCAGGCTGACCGGTGAATTGCAGTCGCGGCAGGATCTGCCGGCAAGCGTCGATCCGGAAGCGCTGGGACTGCACCGCGTGCCCTGCAAGGGTTTCGGCGGCCTCGTCTTCTGCGGCCTCGATGCTAGTTCGCTGCCCGACATCCAGCCTGTCGCGGACGGGCTGACGGGCGGCTTGCGCGAAAACGGCCTCGACCGTGCACGCATCGTCGCCCGCAAGAATTATCTGACCAAGGCGAACTGGAAGCTGGTGCTCGAGAATTTTCTCGAATGCTATCACTGCCGGCCGGCTCATCCCGAATATTACCGCGTCAACGGCCATGTCAAAGTGACCGCGACCCGCGATGCCGACAAGGCGGTCGAGTGGCAGAACGAAATCGAGGCCTGGCACAGCGTCATCGGCGATGCCGAGTTCCACAAGGGCGCATGGCAAGCAGGCGACCTCGACACGATGCCGTTTGCCATGCACCGCAAGCCGATCGGCTCCGGCCGTAACACGCTGTCCAATACGGGCGAGGGGCTCTCGTGCCTGATGGGTGGTCGTCACGCCTATGATGGCGGCGAAAGCGGCTTTCGCCTCGGACGCCTGTCGTTTGCAAGTGCTGCCAATGATTATGTCACGCTGTTCCAGATGATACCGCGCAACGCCATGGAAACAGACGTCATCCTGACCTGGCTCGTCGACAAGGATGCCGATAACGACATCGACGCCGATGCGATCAGCTGGATGTGGGACGTCACCACGGTGCAGGACAAGAAGATCACCGAGGACAATGCCGACGGCATTATGTCCCGTGCCTACCGGCCAGGCCCCTACACGCCGCTGGAAAGCCAGACCTCGTTCTTCGTGCAGACCTATCTGTCGGAACTGCGCTCGCTGATCACCGGCACGCGCGGCGCGACCGTCAGCCAGTGGTCCGCGCCGAAGGAACTTTTCGCATCGCCGAAGGCGGCGAGCTGCAACACGCGGCTCTGACCCGCGGCCGAAGATGCCTCTTTGAGGCGTCGCATTCCGATGCCATATGAAGGTGGCCGACGGAATGTTGCGGGAGAGACAGTTTATGACCAAAGGTTCGGACTTGTTCGTCGCGGCCCTCGAGAACGAAGGGGTCGAACGGATTTTCGGCATTCCCGGCGAAGAAAATCTCGATATCGTCGAATCCATCCGCCGCTCCTCGATCCAGCTGATCCTGACCCGCCACGAGCAGGCAGCCGCTTTCATGGCCGCCACCTATGGCAGGCTCACCGGCAAGGCAGGTGTGTGCATCACCACGCTTGGCCCAGGCGCGCTCAATCTTTCGACCGGTTCGGCCTATGCGCTGCTCGGCGCGATGCCGATGATCATGATCACCGGCCAGAAGGGCATCCTGTCATCCCGGCAAGCGCGCTTCCAGATCGTCGATATCGTCGCGGCGATGAAGCCGCTGACCAAGCTGTCGCGCCAGATCGTCTCGCCGAAGATGATCCCCTCGCTGGTGCGCGAAGCTTTCCGTGTCGCCCAGGAAGAGCGTCCCGGCCCCGTACATCTTGAACTGCCGGAAGACATTGCGGCGGCCGAGTGTGAACCGATCGCGCTGGTGCCGACGCACCCCGTCGAACTGCCGCTGGCCAGCCCGGGCGCGCTTGATCGCGCCGCCCGTATGATCATGGAAGCCAGGCGTCCGCTGTTGATGTTCGGCGCGGCGGCGTCGCGACCGCGCGTGACCCCCGATGTCGCGCAGTTCGTGCTGCGCACGCAAATTCCCTATTTCACCACGCAGATGGGCAAGGGAACCGTGCCCGGCGGCACGGAGCTCTATATGGGAACGGCAGCCCTTTCGGAGCGCGACTATGTGCACGAGGCCATCGAGCAGGCCGATCTGATCATCACCATCGGTCACGACACCGTGGAGAAGCCGCCCTTCATCATGGGAGCGAAGGGGCCGAAGGTCATTCATGTTGGCTACCAATCAGCCGATGTCGAGCAGGTCTATTTCCCGCAAGCCGAAATCGTCGGCGACCTCGGCCCTTCGCTGGCGCTGCTGGCCGACCGCATCGAGGGCAAGATCCCCAACGCGCAGGCCCTGCTGCCGCTGCGCGAAGGCATTCTGAGCCGGATCGCCGCGCGCGCCACCGAAGATCGCTTCACGCCGCAGCGCATCGTGCACGACGTGCGCGCCGTGATGCCGGCCGACGGGATTCTCGCCCTCGACAACGGCATGTACAAGATCTGGTTTGCGCGCAACTACCGGACGCGCATGGCAAACACGATCCTGCTCGACAATGCGCTGGCCACCATGGGCGCGGGCTTGCCGTCGGCGATGATGGCGGCACTACTCTATCCGCAGCGCCGTGTCATGGCCATCTGTGGCGATGGCGGGTTCATGATGAACAGCCAGGAACTGGAAACCGCCGTCAGGCTCAAGCTCAACCTCGTCGTCCTGCTGCTCGAAGACCATGCCTACGGCATGATCCGCTGGAAGCAGGCGGTTGACGAATTTCCGGATTTCGGCATGACCTTCGGCAATCCCGATTTCGTCAAGTATGCCGAGGCCTATGGCGCCAAGGGGACCAGGGTTGCGGAGATCGCCGACTTGCGGCCGGCGCTTGAAAAGGCCTTCACCGGCGGCGGCGTGCATCTCGTCGTCGTGCCCATCGACTATTCCGAAAACACCAGGGTGCTCGTCGACGAATTGCGCGAGCGGCTGCCAGCGCCGCAGACGCCCTGACGGCAGCGACAAGCCGCCGTCAGGATTGCTTGGGCGGAAGACCCTACACCTTGCAGTAAGGCGTCACCGGCTCGATGGTGCCGAAGTCCTTAGCGATCTCGTAGCCGATGCCGTCGGCCGCCGCCTTGCCTACATAGGAATGGCACAGCGTGTGGTTGTTGGTGGCGTCGACACGAATCTTGCCTTGCGGTGCGTCGAACTCGATCGACGGCAGCGCGGCCAGCACATCATCGTCCTTCAACGATCCAGCCTTCTCGGCGGCCAGCGCATAGAGATGCAGGCCGTTGTAGCCGGCCTCGCCGATGCCGTTGACCATCTTCTCCTGACCGAACTTCTCGCGGAAGCTCGAGATGAACTTCTTGTTGACCGGGTTGTCGAGCGCCATCCAGTAGGGTTGCGGCGCATAGGTGCCGGCCGCCACGCCGGGCGGCAGCGCGTCCTTGTTGAAGACCTCGTCGAGCGGGGCGATCAGCGGCTGCTTGATGTCGAAGCTGCGATACTGCTTGAGCTGGGTGACGGCGTCGTTGCCGACCACCATCGACCAGACGACATCGGGCTTCAGTGACTTGATCTTCTGGAAGGCCGGGCCGAAATCGGTGGTGCCGAACGGATAGTAGTCGGCGCCGATGATCTTGCCGCCGGCCTTCTCATAGGCCGCCGTGATCGCCTCGGTCATCTTCTGCGGCCAGGCATAGTCCGAAGCCATGACATAGATCGTCTTGCCGAGGTTCTCGGCCACCCACGGCATCATCGGGTCGACCTGCTGCATCGGGATCGGGCCGGTGGCGACGAAGTAGCGGTTGCATTCGCCGCCTTCGAAATTGGTCGGGTAGAAGAACAGCTTCTTGGCCTTCGAGGTGACCGACAGCGTGGCGCTGCGTTCGGGCGAAATGATCGTGCCCATGATCACGTCGACCTTGTCTTCGTTGATGAGCTTGCGCGCCTTGTCGATGGAGCCCTTGGTCGTGGTCTGGTTGTCCTCGATGATGAGCTCGACCTGGCGTCCGCCAATGCCGTTGGCGGCGTTGAGCTCGGCGGCGGCCAGCTTGTAGCAATTGAGCAGCGTCTCGCCGAGGATCGCCTGCAGCCCGGTGATCGGGATCGACAGGCCGACCTTGACGGTGTCGGCGGCGCGCAGGATCGACGGCGCGCCGACGATGGCGAAGGCGGCCGCGGCGCCGCCGGATTTCAAGACAGTTCTTCTGCTTATCATTGTTGTGTTCCCTTCCAGTCCCAGGCGCGCCCCATGCACGCCTTACAAAGCCAACAGGTCCAGGCGCGCTTCGGGCGGGCCCTATAAAGCCAACAAATCCTTGAGCAGGGTCTCGTCGGCGAACGCCTCCGGCGCGCCTTCATGGACGATCCTGCCCTTCTCCATCACCAGACAACGGTCCGATGCCTTGAGAACGAGATCGAGATTCTGTTCGACCAGAACGATCGCGATGCCGCGCTCGCGGGCTATGCGCGGCACCAGTTCGGCGATCGACTGCACGATGTTCGGCTGGATGCCTTCCGAGGGCTCGTCGAGCAGCAGCACCGACGGCAGACCGCAGAGTGCGCGGCCGATCGCCAGCATCTGCTGCTGGCCGCCCGAAAGCGTGCCGGCGACCTGCGCTTCGCGTTCGCGCAGGATTGGAAAATAGCCGAAGATGTCGGCCGGAATGCCGCCGTCGCCACGGTCCTTGGCGGCGCGGGTGCCGACTTCCAGGTTTTGCCGCACCGTCAGCTGGTTAAAGATCCCGCGCCCCTGGGGCACATGCGCGATGCCTGCGCGCGCGCGGCGGAAAGCCGGAGCGTTGGTGAGGTCCTGGTCGCGGAGGATTATGGCGCCGCCGCTTGCCCGCAAGCCGCCGGCGATGACGCGCAACAGCGTCGTCTTGCCGGCGCCGTTGCGGCCGAGCAAGCCGATCACTTCGCCCGGCGCGACGCTGAGGTCGATGCCGTTCAGCACGGGGAGCAGACCGTAGCCGGCCGACACCGCCATTGTTCGCAGCATGATCAGCGCCTCCCCAGATAGACATCGCGGACCATCTCGTCGGTCTCGATGTCATGGAAAGGACCGCTGCGCAGCCGGCGTCCCTGATGCAGCACCAACGTCTCGCAGTTCAGCGCCCGCACGAAGCGGATGTCGTGCTCGACGGCAACAATCGAGAACTCGCCCTTGAGGCGCAGCAGCATCTGCGCCGTCGCCAGCGTCTCCTGCGGCGTCATGCCGGCAGTGGGTTCATCGAGCAACAGCAGGCGCGGCTCTATCGCCAACGCCATCCCGATCTCCAGCCATTGCTTCTGGCCGTGCGCGAGCTCGCCGGCCAGCGTGGCGGCACGGTTACCGAGCGCGACCAGTTCCAAGAGTTCACCAACCGGGTGCACAGGCGAAGGCGCGCCCCAGCGCGCGACCTTCAGATTGTCCTCCACCGAGAGGTTCGGGAAGACCGAGGGTATCTGGAATTTGCGGGCGATGCCGAGCCGGGCGATGCGATGCAGCGGCAGTCCGGCGATGTCATGGCCGAGGAAGCGCACGCTGCCGCTGGTCGGACGCAGCGTGCCCGTCAGCACGTTGAGGAAAGTGCTCTTGCCAGCGCCGTTCGGCCCGATGATGCAGCAAAGCTCCTTGTCTCGTACGGTGAGGTTCAGAGCCTCCAGCGCCTGCAGTCCGCCAAAGCGGATACCGACATTTTCAGCCTGCAGCAGGATGTCGCTCATTGCGCGCGCCTCCTGCCCTTGAACAGGCCTTTCAGCCGCGCGTAGATCGACAGGATGCCATCCGGCAGGACGAAGACGATGATGACGAAGACACAGCCGAGCAGAAGGGGCCATAGGCTCGGGTTGAAGCTGCTGATCGTCTGCTGCGCGCGCTGAATGAAGATGGCGCCCAGTACTGGCCCAAGCAGCGTGCCGCGTCCGCCGACCGCCACCCAGACGACAACTTCCGTCGACAGAAGCAGCCCGGACAGATCGGGTGCCACCAGCCCGGCCATGCAGACATAGAGGGCGCCGGCAAGGCCGGCGATCGCCGCCGACAGGACGAAAGTGACAAGCAGCCGCAACGGCGCATTGTGGCCGAGCGCGGCCGCCCGGATTTCATTGTCTTGAATGGCGGTCAGCACCGTGCCCCAGCGGCCACGGCTGATCAACCAGAGCGCCAGCACCGTCATGGCGACGATGGCCGAGACGAAGATGTAGCTGGGCAGATCCTGGCTGAGATCGACGTGCAGCCCGCCAAGATCGAACTCGATCGGCGGGATGCCGATCAGGCCGCTGTCGCCGCCGGTAACCGAGCTCCAGGAGACCGCGGCCTGCTGGCAGATGACGCCCATGGCCAGCGTGACGATGGTGAAATAGCTGCCACGGATGCCGCCGAAGAACAGGAAGTAGCCGATGATGGCGGCGACGAAGGCCGCACCCGCCACCGCACCCATGATGCCGAGTAAGCTTCCAAAGGGGATGGCATCATTGAGTGTGACCAGCGCCATGATGTAGCCGCCGATGCCGAAAAAGGCGGCGTGGCCGAAACACAGGATTCCGGTGCGGCCCCAGAAGAAGTCGAGGCTCGCCGCGAAAAGGCCGAAGATCAGCGCGTCGCGGATCACCGTCAGCTGATAGCCGCCGGCAAAGAACGGATAGATGATCGCGAGCGCCACGCAGGTGGCGAAGATCAGCAGCCAGTTGCGATCACGGGCGATCATCGCGACGCTCCGTTGAACAGACCGTTGGGCCGCAGACGGACAGCGACGATAGCAGCCAGCAGCACGATCGCCTGCGCCAGCGACGGCGAGATCTGATAATTGAGGATGCTGGTCAGCCCGCCGACGAAGACGCTGCCGGCGACAAGGCCGCCAATCGAGCCGACGCCACCGACGATGACGACGAAGAAGGCGTTGGCGAGATAGTTCACCCCCATCTGCGGCAGCACGATCGCCAGTGGCGCGACCAGTCCGCCGGCAAGCCCGGCGATGGCCGCGCCGAAGGTGAAGGCAATGGCGTAGGTACGCCGCGTGTTGATGCCGACGCCCTCGGCCATCTCGCGGTTCTGGATGACGGTTCGGATATCGAGGCCGAAGGGCGTCCGGCTGATCAGCAGGATGACGCCGAGCAAGGTCAGCATGGCGATGCCGATCAGGATCAGCCGGTAGGCCGGATAGACGGTGAAGACGAGATCGAGCGTGCCCTCGATCGGCGGCGTCACCGGCTTGGCGCCGAGGCCGAAGGTCAGTTCCAGCCCTTGCTGCAGGATCAGGCTGACGCCCCAGGTGGCGAGCACGGTCGAGACAGGCCTGGAATAGAGATGGCGGATGATGGCGAATTCGAGGATACAGCCGACCACCGCGCCGGCGATGGGCGCCGCAGCCAATCCCAGCCAGAACGAGCCGCCCATGCTCTGGACGAAATAGACCGCGAAAGCACCGACGGTGACGAACTCGCCATGCGCCAAATTGGTGACGTTCATCAGGCCGAAGCTGATCGCCAGCCCGAGCCCGACCAGCATCAGGATGCTGATCAGCGTCAGAGCATTGAGCAGCGTGGTGATGAGAAAATCCATCGCGTCAGGCCGCGCTTGCGAGACGTTGGCGCAGGCCGGCGAGCAGCCCCTCTGCGGCATCGATCGCAGCAGCCTGGTGTGGCTGCAGATCCTGCCCAGCCCACTCGTCGATATGGTCCGACAGCGGATCGACCACTTCGGTACGGTGATTGGCCAGCGTCTCGATGACGGCATGGCCGCAGAACGGCACATAACCTTCGGAGTAGCCGCCCTCATGGGTCATGATCAGGCGTCCTTGCGATGTTTCCGCGGCCAACGCCACCATGCGCGCGGCGAGCCGCCTGAAGCATTCGCTGTTGAGCATCATGCGGCCGAGCGGATCAAAGCCTGACGCATCGAAGCCGGAAGCGACGATGACGAGGTCCGGTCTGTAGGCGCGCAGCGCAGGTGCGATGACGCGGTCGAAAGCCGCTTCATAGGCGCCGGTGCCGCTGCCCCCCGGCAGAGGTATGTTCATGTTGTAGCCTTTGCCGGCATCTTTCCCGTTGTCGGCCAGCGCACCGCGCCCGGTCGGGTAGAGATTGTCCTGATGCACGGAAATGGTCAGCACCGACGGGTCGGAATAGAACACCGTCTCGGTACCGTTGCCGTGGTGCACATCCCAGTCGACTATCGCCGCGCGCCCGAGCAAACCTTCATGCTGCAGCCGGCGGACAGCAACGCCGATGTTGGAGAACAGGCAGTTGCCCATCGCCTGGTCGGGTTCGGCATGATGCCCCGGCGGCCGCGCCAACGCATAGGCATTGTCGACGCGGCCGGTCAGCACCGCGCGCATGGCGGCATAGGTGGTGCCGGCAGACAGCAGCGCGATGTCGAAGCTGTTGAGACCGATCGGCGCCTGTGGTCCGGCGAAACCGGAGCCACGCTCGCTCAGCATGCGGATATCGTCGACATGGCGTTGCGTGTGCACGCGCAGCAGGTCCTCGATCGAGACTGGCTCTGGGATGATCGGCACCAGATGACGCGACAGGCCACTGACCTGGATGAGGTTGTTCAGCCGGCGCTTCGAGCCGGGCGATTCCAGATGGCGGCCGGGTTCCACGAAACGGCCGGGCGGCATCATGTCGGCGCTGGGGCCGGTGTCGTGCCACATCAGCTGTTCGTGAAAAACGTAGCCTGTCGCCATCCGCAGCGTCCTCCGAAAACCAGGTGACGCTAGCAGGCTGACGATCATGTGGCCCGACCCGAAAGAGGGGTTGTGCCCGTTATTCTATACCCCTCCTTTCGGAGGGGGATGGGCGCCTGCTGACCCTTGCGCGGCGCGCACCGCCTGCACCCGGTTGGATACCGCAAGCTTGCCGAAAATGTTCTTCAGGTGCCATTTCACCGTGGTTTCGCTCACCGACAGCGCCAAGGCGATATCGCGATTGGACATGCCCTCAGTGAGATAGCGCAGCAGTTCGGCCTCGCGCTGGGTGAGCTGTTCCTTCTCAGCGGTTGGTGCGGTCAGTTTGCTTGTCGCGACAGGCATCGCCTGCGCGGCATCGATGATGCGCGTCGCATAGGCTGACAGCGCGGGATCGGTCTTCGCCTGAGCCGCACGCAGCCGCCTCAACCCTTCGACGACAGGCCTTCCCTCGTCGACGAAGGAACGGATGAAGCCTGACGGCTGGGCAAGACGCAGTGCTTCGAGGAGATTGCGGTCTGCCTCGCGTTGGTCGTGGGCAGCGCTGGCAGCCTTGGCGTCCAGGATCAGCGCGAGGATATGGCGGCGCATGCGCCCGCTGCTTTTCGTTCGCACCAACAATTCGTCGAAAATTCGGGCGGCCGCGGCATAGGATTTCTCGGCCGTCAGCAGGCGGCCTTCGGCGAAGAACTCGAACTCGTTGGCTGTGGTGATGGCCATCGAAGCCTCGGTCCCTTCGCCGCGATGCTCGGTCAGCAGCGCGCGCGCCTCGACATTGCGGTTCTGGTCGAGCAGCACACGTATGCGGTCATGCACGATCATCGATGCCAGGCGGCGATAGACGGTGCCGCGCACGCGTTGATAGATGCGCTCAAGCATATCCAGTGCCGCTTCGGTGCGGCCGGTCAGCTGCAGCACGCGGGCATAGGTCGGCACGCTGGCCAAGGGATAGACGATCACCGCAGCGCCTTCGATCTGCGGTCCGAGATTCTCGACCAGCGTCAACGCCTCGCCCGACGCATTGGTCTCGTAGGCGAGTTCGGCAAGCAGCGTTCCGGCTAGGGCTTCGGCATAGGAGTTTGCACCGATCCGCGCCCTGGCCTCGATGATGGCGTTGCGCAGCAGCCGCTCTGCGGCGGGCAGGCGGCCCGCCGAACGCTCGATCACGGCCATGTAGCAATTGGCGATGGTGACGCCGAGCAGGCTGCCGCTTCGCTCGTGCGCCCGTCGTGCCGCGTCGATCGCGGCGCGGGCACCTTCGAGGTCGCCCAGCGCATAGAGGTTGTAGCCTATGACGTTGGCGGTCGCGCCCTCCATGAACCAGGCATCGGGCGCAATGACGCGCAGGGCCGCAAGGGCTGTGTCGCGCGCCTGATCGAACTGCTCCAGCGTGCTGTGCACGGCAGCGGCGAGGACCACGAGCTCGGCCTTTATCGTCGTGCCGGTCATGGTGCCCGGGTCACTGCCGTCGGCCGGTCCGGCCTCGACCAGCTTGCGCGCGTTGCTAAGCGTCTGCTGCGCAATCTCGGGTTGGCTGCTGTGCACCGCCAGCCACAGCACGACGAGTTGCAGCCGGATGCGCTGGTCAATCAGCGTCCTCGGCAGCAGCGCAAGCAACTGACGCACATAGAGGAGCTGGCACTGGGCGATGAGGTCGAGCGCATTGTTCTCGACGAACACCGCCGCGCGGGCATGGTCGCCGGCGGCCAACGCGTGCCCGATCGCCTCTGTCAGCATCTTGCGCTCGCCGAACCATTCGGCGGCCGCCAGATGCAGCGGCGCGATCATCTCCGGTTCGCGCCGCTCCATTTCGCGGCTGAGGAAATCGCGGAACAGATGATGGTAGCGGAACCAGCGCCGTTCTTCGTCGAGCGGCACCAGGAACAGGTTGCGCGTCTCGATCTCGGTAATCGCCGCCTCGGCATCGGCCGCCCGCATCACCGCTCGGCAGGCCTCGGCACTGAAGCGTTCGAAGATCGAACTGTAGAGCAGGAATTTTGCGATTGCCGGCGGCAGTTCCAGGAACACTTCGCCCATCAGGAAGTCGGCGACGTTTCGGTTGGCGCCGGTGAAGTTGCCGATGACGGTTTCGGGTGCATGTGCGGCACTCAGCGACAGCGAGGCCAGTTGCAGGCCGGCGGCCCATCCTTCGGTGCGCGAGCACAGGGTTTCCACCGCACCGCTGCTGACGCTCAAGCCCAGCTTGTCGTTGAAGAAGGCTTCCGCTTCTGACGAGGCGAAGCGCAGATCGTCCGGGCCGATTTCGAAGACGTCGCCAAGCACCCGGAGCTTGCCGAGCTGCAGGTCGGGCAGGCTGCGCGAGCCGATGACGAAGGCGACGTTTGCCGGCGCCTGCCGGGTCAGACGCTCCATGAACCGCTTCACCGCCGGCGCCTCGACGGCGTGGTAATCGTCGAAGAACAGGGTGATGTCGGCCTGGCGCGCCGCCAGACCCGCCACAAGTGCCGAGAGCACGACATCGAGCTGGGGGATCGGGCTCGACTGGAAGGCGAGGTCGAGTTCCGCTGGGCTCTGGACGAGATGGCGGAGCGCGCCAACCAGATGCGACAGGAAGGCGCCCTCGTCATTGTCGGTTGCCTCGCAGGACAGCCATGCGGTCAGACGGCCGTGGCGCGCGACTTCCGCGGCCCATTGCGACATCGTCGTCGATTTGCCGAAGCCGGCCGGCGCGGCGAACAGCACGATGCGCGTGTCGATATGGCGCTCCAGCGTCGACAGGATGGTCTCGCGGCGCACCCATCGGCGATGGTGCGGCGACGCTTGGCTGACGGATTGCGGGGCTGTTCTCATCTAGGTCCGCGCAACTTGTCGCTTTTCCGGGGAAAGCGCGGCTCCCTTGCCATTGCTCCACTCCGTTTCGATCAGCGGAATCTGCGGTGCGGCATCGCGCGGCAAGGTTCCCTTGATCCGGGGATCGTCGACGATCTCAAATCCGGTCGCGAACGGCACGAACCCGCAGGCACTGTAGAACCCGATGACACTGTGATGATCGAAGCTGCTTGTATGCAGCCAGATGCGGCTCGGGTTGAGACACCATGCGAGGTCCAGTGCCCCGGCCATCAGCCGTTTGCCGAAACCCCTGCCGGTCAGGGACGGGAACAGGCCAAAATAGATGATCTCGATCTCGCTGCTGTCGGCGACGAAGAATTCGACCATACCGAGATGGGCGCCGGTCTCGTCATGGCCGTAGTAGAGATGCTGGCGCGGGTCGGCGAAATGCTCGGTGATTTCGGCATCGGACATTTCGGAAACACGGTCCCAAAGCCAGGGCGCGCCGATCTCGAGGAAGATCGCCCGATAGGAAGCGCAGTCGGGCGTCGTGATCCGTGTCATGGCCAAGGGGTGCGCGAGATCGGGCTGCGGCGAGCGCGCCTCCATCCACGTCACGGCATTGGCAAGCTTGCCCGCCGGCAGGCGATGGTAGCCAATGGCGAGATCGGTGATTTCGGCCGGCATCATGTCTTCGGTGATCAACGCATTCCCCGTCATGTCTTCCAGAGATAGCAGTATCGGCTTGCTGCATCCGATGCCAACTCCCCAAGACCATGGCAGCATCGAACGGCAAACCTTGGACTGAAAGTTTGGCGCGTATGCCTCTTGCATTTCACAGGAATGGCATATGAGATATGATACACCATTCAGAAGAAAGTGAAATATTATGCCTGAGCGGATTGCGGACGAGGCCATTCTGAGCGCGGTCGATGACGGCTTCGCGCGGCAGGTAGCGTTTCTGCAAGAGCTCGTGCGTTTTCCTTCGCAGCGTGGCGAGGAACATGCCGCACAATCGTTCATGGCGGCTGCCTTTGAGGCTGACGGCTATGCCGTCGACATGTGGCGCGTCGATGTCGATGCGATTCGCGACCTGCCGGGTTTTTCACCCGTGGCAGTTTCTTATGACGACGCCTTCAATGTCGTTGCCACGCATACGCCGCGAAACGCGACCGGCCGCTCGCTGATCCTCAACGGCCATATCGATGTCGTTCCGACCGGACCGCTCGACCGCTGGGTGCGCGATCCCTACGACCCGGTGATCGAGGACGGCTGGATGCATGGCCGCGGCGCCGGCGACATGAAGGCCGGCCTGTCCGCCTGTCTCTATGCGCTGGCCGCCTTGCGCAGCCTTGGCTATCAGCCGGCCGCGAACGTTTACCTGCAGTCGGTGGTCGAGGAAGAATGCACCGGCAATGGCGCGCTTGCCTGCCTGCAGCGCGGCTACCGCGCCGACGCCGCCTTCATTCCCGAACCGCTGGAGCCGAGGCTGATGCGGGCGCAGGTCGGGCCGATCTGGTTCCGGGTCGAGGTCGACGGCGACCCGCAGCATGCGTCGGGTGCATTTTCGGCCGGGGCCAATGCCATCGAAAAGGCATTTGTCATCATCCAGGCGCTGAAGCAACTCGAAATCGTCTGGAACGCGCGCAAGGTCGACGACAAGCATTTCCATGATCACCCGCACCCGATCCGCTTCAATCTCGGCAAGATCGAAGGGGGCGAATGGACATCGAGCGTTCCGGCGCGATGTGTCTTCGAGATGCGCGTCGCCACCTATCCCGGCCAGAGGCTCGAAGACGCGAGAGCCGAGCTCGAGGCCTGTATCGCCGAAGCGGCGCGTGCCGATCCGTTCCTGGCCAATCGTCCGCCGAGCCTCACCTACAACGGCTTCATGGCCGAAGGCTATGTGCTGGAGGATGCCGACGAGATGGAATCCGTGCTGCGCCGCAGCCATACCGCCGTCTGGGGCGAGCCGCTGACGGAACACGTCACCTCGGCGACGACGGATGCACGCTTCTTCGGCCTCTATGCCGACACGCCGGCGATCGTCTATGGCCCGATCTGCCGCATGCCGCATGGTTATGACGAGGCGGTCGATCTCGACTCGGTGCGCAAGGTCACCCAGACCATCGCGCTGTTCATCGCCGACTGGTGCGGGCTTGAACCTATCGAGGCTAAGCCATGAATGCGGCCGTCCCCGATGCGTTCGGCGAAACACTCGCCGAGGACGCGCCTGATGTTTCGGCGGCCGAAGCGCTCGCCATCCTGCGCCGGTACTATGGGCTGACCGGCACCGCGCGTCCGCTGCCTGGCGAACGCGACCACAATTTCCACATCCAGGCCGACGGCGAGCGTGAGTTCGTTCTAAAGATCTCCCATCCGGCGGAAGAGGCCGGCTTCACCGATTTCCAGAACAAGGCGCTCGACCACATCCTTGCAGTCGACTCCACCTTGCCGGTTCCCTCGGTGCGCAAAAGCCTTGAAGGCGAGCCGCAATTTGCAGCCAGTGTTGGTGGATCGGCGCCGCGCATCATCCGGCTGGTGGCTTATCTGCCCGGTCAGCTGCTGTCGCGCTCGCCGACTTCCGATGCGCAGGATCGCAATCTCGGCATCTTCCTCGCCCGCCTTGGCCGGGCGCTGCGCGGCTTCTTCCACCCGGCCGCCGGCAGCGACCTGCTCTGGGACATCCGCAAGGTCGCCAAGACACGGCCGATGATGGCGCATATCAGTGATCCGAGCCGGCGGGCGATGGTCGAGCGCGCGATCGACTCCTTCGAGCAGCATGCGGCGCCGGTCATCCCCACCCTGCGCGCGCAGATCGTCCACAACGACATGAACTCCTACAATGTGGTGATGGACGCGTCGCGGCCGGAAATCGTCAGCGGCATCCTCGATTTCGGCGACATGATCCATTCGCCGCTGATCTGCGACCTCGCCGTCGGCGCCGTCTATCGCTGGCCGGCGGAAGGCCATCCGCTGGCGCCGGCCGCGCGCTTCGTCGCCGGCTATCAGTCCGTGCAGCCGCTCGAGGAGGAAGAGATCAGCATTCTCTTCAATCTGATCCGTGCCCGCCTTGCGCTCATCGTCAATATCGCCAGTTGGCAGGCCGAGCGCTTCCCGGCCAAGCGCGACTATGTGCTGCGCCTCGCCACCGAGGTCTGGGCCTCGCTTGAAAAGCTGGATGGTCTGTCATCCACCGATGCCCGCCGCTATTTTCTCGACAATTCCAATCCGGAGTAAATGCTCGTGTCCCAGTCCTCGCCATATCCTTCAAATGCCGACGCGGCAGCATCGGAGCGCGCGCTGCTCGAGCGCCGCGCCAGGCTGCTCGGGCCGACTTATCGCGCCTTCTACCGCAACCCGATCCATCTGGTGCGTGGCAGCGGTGTGTGGCTCTACGATGCCCAGGGTCGCAGATTCCTCGACGCCTATAACAACGTCGCCTCGGTCGGACACTGCCATCCGCGTGTCGTCGAGGCGCTGTCGGCGCAGGCCGCCACGCTCAACACCCACACACGCTATCTCAGCGAGATCATCCTCGACTACGCGGAGAAACTTCTCGGCACCGTGCCGGCCCATCTCGGCCATGCCATGTTCACCTGCACCGGCAGCGAGGCCAACGACCTCGCCATCCGCATCGCCCAGCATTCCAGCGGCGGCACCGGGGTGATCATCACCGACTTTGCCTATCACGGCGCCACCATCGCGACGGCGCAGCTGTCGCCGGCGGCGGTCGGGGCAAAGGGCGTGCCCGCGCAGCACCGCACCGTGACAGCGCCGGACACGTTCCGCGACCATGGCCGGGCCGCACATGATTTCGCCAGAAATGTCGCTGCCGCCATCGAAGATATGCGCGCAAAGAATATCCGGCCGGCCGCATTGCTTCTCGACTCGGCCTTTTCCAGCGATGGCATCTTCTTTCCGGATGCGGCGGTAATGCGCGAGGCGGCCGACCATGTAAAAAAGGCCGGCGGCATCGTCATTGCCGATGAGGTCCAGTCTGGCTTCGGCCGGCTCGGCCAGGGCATGTGGGGCTTCGCGAATTACGGCGTCGAGCCCGACATCGTCACGATGGGCAAGCCGATCGGCGATGGGCACCCGATGGGTGCCGTGCTGGTGCGGCCGCAACTTGTCGCCTCCTTCGGCTCGAACACCGGTTACTTCAACACTTTTGGCGGCAATCCGGTCGCTGCCGCCGTCGGCCTCGCCGTTCTGGAGGTGATCGAAGGCGAAGGACTGATCGAGAATGCGCGCAATGTCGGCGCCTATACGGCTGAGCTGCTGCGCGCCCTGCAGAGCCGGCATGGCGCGGTCGCCGATATCAGGCACAACGGCCTCTATTTCGGTGTCGAGCTGACGGCGGACGGTGACGAGGCGCTGGCCGCCACCAAGACATCGGCGGTCGTCGAAGCCATGCGCGAGGACGGCGTGCTGATCTCGTCCTGCGGTCCGCGCGGCAATGTGCTGAAGATCAGGCCGCCACTGCCGTTTGCCAGGGACAATGCCGAGCAACTGGCCGAGACGCTCGATCGCGCTTTGTCGAACTAGTGATCGGAGCGGGCCGCGCATGCTGAAGCTCGAACATCAGACCCTGAATGACCGCGCCTATGGTGCGCTCAAGCAGGAATTGATTTCGGGTGGTTTCAGCCCGGGGCAGACGCTGGTTATACGCAAGCTCGCCGAGACGTTCGGCATCTCGACCACGCCAATCCGCGAGGCGCTGCAGCGGCTTGTCGCCGAGCGACTGCTCGAGATGCAGAACAACCGCTCGGTCATCGTGCCGTTGCTGTCCGCGCCTGCCTTCGAGGAACTGACGCGCATCCGTATCGCCGTCGAGGGACTGGCGGGCGAGATGGCGGCGACCAGGATGAGCGAAAGCGGGCTGGCTGACATACAGGCGACGCTCGCCGGCATGCAGCGTGCCATCGAGGCCGGCGACGCCAGGGCCTATCTCTCGTTGAACGAGGCGTTCCACTTCGCCATCTACCAGCATGCCGGCGCGCCGATCCTTTTGAACATGATCCGCGACCTCTGGGGGCGGGTTGGGCCTTATCTCAAGCTGCTGATGCAGGCCGATCGCTACATCCCGCACTCCAACGACGCGCATCGCAAGATCGTCGCCGCACTGGAGCAGCGCAGCGGCCCCACTGTGCGGGTCTTCATAGAAGAGGACATCGCGATGGCGGCCGCCGTGCTGTCGGCAAACCTTGACGCTGCCAGGTAGCCGTCGGCCTAGCTCGTCCCGTCCAGCCGGTCGCGCAGCATGCTCCAGCCGAGCAGCATGTTGGGCGCGTGCCGCAGCAAGGCATGGAACGGGATTGGCGCCGGCGACGCATAGGGCAGCGGCAGGTCGCGGGCCTCGGTTCCAGAGGCCCAGTCCGCCAGCACCTTGCCCATCGCCGTTGTCATCGCGATGCCGCGGCCGTTGCAGGCGCGTCCGGCGATCAGGCCCGGACCGAGGTCGATCAGGTGCGGCAGGAAATCCGGTTCAACCGCTGCCATTCCCGACCAGCTGTAGGCAAGCGGCGGCAGGTCGGGCAGACCGAGATGCCGACCAAGCCTTCGCCAAATCGTCTGCGGTACGCGCGTGTCGGCACCAGCGCCAAGGATGTTCATGCCGCCGCTGATCAGCCGGTTTTCGGCGTCGAAGCGGAAGGTGAACAGATTGCGTCTGGTGTCACCGACGCCTTGCCCGCCGGGAAGCAACCGGCTGCGTACTTCACGAGGCAATGGCGCTGTCGCGGTCTGGAAGACTTTCAGCGGGAAATAGGTTCGCTGCAATGACGGATTGAGGGACCAGCCATAGGCGTTGGTGGCGATCAGCACCTTGCCGGCGCGTACTGAGCCAGATGGGGTTTTTAGCATCCAGCCATCGGCTATGCGATCAACCGAGGCGACGCGCGTCTGCTCGAAGACCTTCGCGCCGGCTTTCTCCGCCGCATCGGCAAGCCCGCGCGCATAGGCGACCGGATTGAGCACGCCGCCGCAACGATCCATCCAGCCGCCGGCATAGCCCGGCACGCCCGTCAGGGCTTCGATTTCCTGCCGGTCCAATGTGACTGCCGGCCGGCCAAGCTGTGCCCATTGCCCGGCACGTGACTTGACCTTCTCGAAGGCGGCAGGCGAATGCGCAGGCTGGATCCATCCGTTCTGCACGGCGTCGCAGTCGATGCCGTGCTGCCGGATCAGGCGGAAGACCAGGTCGGCGCTGCCGGCGGCGAAATCGATCAGCCTTTCGCCGCGCGACGGTCCGAGATGGGCCAGTATGTCGACTGGATCCATTTTGGCGAAGTTCGGCACGACAAAGCCCGCATTCCTGCCGGTCGCACCCCAGGCGATGAATTCGGCTTCGAGAACGGCGACGGAAAGGCCTTTCCCCGCCGCGTGCAGCGCGGTGGAAAGACCGGAAAAGCCACCGCCGACGATGGCCAGGTCGACAGCGAGCCCGCTCTGCAGCGCCGGCCGCTCGCGGCGGTTGCGGCTGACG
Source organism: Mesorhizobium sp. M7A.F.Ce.TU.012.03.2.1 (assembly GCF_004006095.1). Classification (NCBI taxonomy): domain Bacteria; kingdom Pseudomonadati; phylum Pseudomonadota; class Alphaproteobacteria; order Hyphomicrobiales; family Phyllobacteriaceae; genus Mesorhizobium; species Mesorhizobium sp. M7A.F.Ce.TU.012.03.2.1. The sequence goes on along the minus strand of NZ_CP034779.1, from coordinate 6,441,815 downwards.
GCATGCCACAGCGAAGCGCCATGCGTTTCCCGCCGAACCGTGGCATTCATGACGGCGAAATGCTCCTGGCCGTCGCCGCCTTCGCCCGCTTACCTAACCAGGACCGCCGCGGTCTGTCGCCGAATAGGCCGTTCGGCCGGATCAGCAGTATGACGCAGAGCATGACGCCGATGGCAGCGATCTGCAGCGCGGCGGCGCGAGCCTGCTGTTCCGGCGGGAAGAGGATGCTGGTCAGCGTGCCCGATCCGGCCCATATCGCCCACACCAGGATGCTGCCGATGACGGCGCCGAGATTGCTGCCGGAACCGCCGACGATCAGCATCACCCAGACCTGGAAGGTCAGGATCGGCAGATAATTGTCCGGCGCGATGAAGCCGGTGAAATGCGCCTGCAGCGCGCCGGCCAGCGCCATGATGGCGCCGCCGACGGCAAAGGCCTGGACGCGGTAGAAACGCGCGCTCTTGCCAAGCGAGATCGCCGCCCGCTCATCCTCGCGCAACGCCTTCAAGACCCGCCCCCACGGGCTGCGCGACAAATGTTCCAAGGCGAGATAGGCGATCAGCGTCACCACCGAGACCACGCCAAGGTTGGACAGGTTGAACAGCAGCGGCGTCTCGGCAAGGCTGCCGAAGGGGCGCGGAATAAAACCGATGCCGAACGGGCCGCCGGTCAGTTTCTGCGCGTTGAGCGCGACCAGTTGCACGACGACGGCGACGCCGAAGGTGGTGATCGCCAGATAGTCGGATTTCAGCCGCAGCGTTGCCATGCCGGTAAGCGCTGCAGCGATGCCGCCGACGACCATGGCGCCCGCCCAGCCGACAAGGATCGGCAGGCCGAAGCCGCCCAGCCGCGCGGCATCGTCCGGTGTGGTCAGCAGCGCCGATGTGTAGGCGCCGATGGCGACGAAGCCGGCGAGGCCGACATTGAACAGCCCGGTCAGGCCCCACTGCAAATTGAGCCCTAGCGTGACCAGCGAGAAGATCAGCGCTGTGGTCAGGAAGAAGGCGCCGTAGCCGAGCAGGTCCATCAGCGTTCCCTCACACCAAACAGGCCGATCGGCCGCACGAACAGCACCGCCATCAGGATGATGAAGGAAACGGCGGCGCGCCACTCGGCGCCGATCAACTGCACCGCACCAGCCTCGGCGAGCCCGATGATCAGGCCGCCGAGCACCGCACCGGGAATGCTGCCGATGCCGCCGAGAATGGCGGCGGCGAACATCGGCAGCAGCATGTCGAAGCCCATGAACGGGCGGATCTGCACCAGAATGCCGATCATCACGCCGGCGACGCAGGCGAGAGCGCCGCCGATGACCCAGGTGACGCGCACCACGCTGGCGACATCGATGCCGACGATGCGGGCCAGCGCCGCGTTCTGGCTCAAGGCCTGCATCGAGCGGCCGGTCTGCGTGCGCGTTATCAACAGATGCACGCCGAGCACCAGCACCGCGGTCAGCAGCAAAAGCGCGATCTGGTCGGGTGTGATGCGGATGCCGAAGCCGACCGGCATGGCGATCTGGATCGCGCGGCTGAAATAGGTCGGCCGCGAGGTGAAGGTGAATTCGAGCAGGCTTCTCAGCGCCATCGAGGCGCCGAAGCTCGCCATCACCACGATGATCGCCTGGCCTTGCGAGCGAAGCCGCGAAAACAGCACCTTGTCGAGCAGCAGCGCCAAGAGCGCGGTGAAGGCCATGCCGATAACGAGCGCAACAATGAGCGGCCAGCCGAAGGACAGCGGTGCGATCGGCGCCACCTTGCCTACTGTCGCACCGATGGCGCTGACGACGGCCAGCGTCGCATAGGTGCCCCATGCCATGAAGTCGCCATGGGCGAAGTTCGAGAAGCGCAGGATCGAATAGGTAAGCGTCACGCCGATGGCGCCGAGGCCGATCATCGAACCCGTCAGCAATCCGTCGACGACAAATTGCAGGCTCATGCCTCACCTCCTTTCCCTGCCTTAGATGGGCGCTGGCCGAGATAGAGTTCGGCGACCACCGGATCGTTCCACAATTCGGAGGCGATGCCCTCGTGCCGGTCCTTGCCTTCGACCAGGACATAGGCGCGGTCGCCGATGGCGAGCGCCGCCTTGGCATTCTGTTCGACCAGCAGGATGGTGACGCCGGACTTGCGGATGCCGGCCAGCATCTCGAACACCATCGAGACGAATTTCGGCGACAGGCCGGCCGACGGCTCGTCCAGCACCAGCACTCTGGGGTGGACGATCAGCGCCCGTGCGACAGCGAGCATCTGCCGCTGTCCGCCCGACAAATTGCCGGCGGCGGTGCGGCGCTGGCGGACGAGGTCTGGGAAGGCGGCATACATCTCCTCGATGCGGGCAGGGATTTCGCGCCGCTCGAGGACGCCGCAGGCGACCCTGAGATTGTCCTCGACCGACATCAGCGGGAAGATGTTTTCGGTCTGCGGCACGAAGGCCAGTCCAAGCCGCACCATGGTGTGGGCAGGCGCAGCGGTAATGTCCTTGCCGTCCAGAAACACCGTGCCACCGGTGATCGGGACGAGGCCGGCGATGGCCTTGATGAAGCTCGACTTGCCGGCGCCGTTGGGGCCCAGCACGACGACGATCTCGCCTTTTTTGACAGTGATCGAGGCGCCGCGCACGATCGGCACGCCGGGCTCGTAACCGGCTTCGAGGTCGCGGACATCGAGGACGATCTCGCTCATGCCGCGCCTCCGAGATAGGCCTCGATGACACGTGGGTCGCGAGCGACTTCTTCGGCCGTGCCTTCGCTGAGCAGCTGGCCGCTCGCCATGACGAGGACGCGATGGCAAAGCCGCGTCACCATATCGATATTGTGCTCGATCAGCAGGAAGGTGATGCCACGCGCGTTGATGTCCCGGATGCGGTCGATGATGACCTCCAGCAGCGTCGCGTTGACGCCGGCCGCCGGTTCGTCGAGCAGTATGATCGCCGGGTCGGCCATCATCACGCGGGCGAGTTCGAGCAGCTTGCGCTGGCCGCCGGAAAGCACCCGCGCCGGCTCATGCGCGAGATGGGTGAGGGTGACCAGTTCCAGCAGTTCGAGCGCCTTTGTCCTGGCGGCTCTTTCCTGCGCGGCGACGCGCCATGGCGTGATGAAATTGGCGAGCAGCTTTTCGCCGGCCTGGCCCTGTGCGGCCAGCATAATGTTTTCGATCAGCGTCAGATTGGGCAGCGGGCGCGGGATCTGAAAAGTTCGGCCAAGGCCATGACCGATGCGCAGATGCGCGGCTTCGCCCGAGACAGGCGTGCCGTTGAGTAGGATCTCGCCGCTGGTCGGCAGGATGCTGCCGGCGAGCAGGTCGAACATCGTCGTTTTGCCTGCACCATTGGGGCCGATCAAGCCGAGGATTTCTCCCGCTTTGACGTCAAACGAGACATCGTTGACCGCGACAAGGCCGCCGAACCGCCTGACGACATTCCTTGCCGTCAGAACCGGCGCGCGGGTTTCCCCTTGCCGTTTGGTTGCCTCGCTCATCAAACCCTCTGGCCGAAGACGATCGTTGCCGTCTCCTGATTATGATTTGTGATCACACTTGCTTTGATCACGCTATTCGGCTTTAATTTCATCCGCAAGCCGAAAACCGGCCAAGAACGGAATTCCATGCAAAAGGCTGCCATCGAAAAGAACAACGAGGCGATCGCGGCCCAGCTTGCGCCAGTCGGCCGCGAAACTGTGCAGGACCGCGTCTACTCGGAATTGCGCCGCGCCTTGATCGGCGGCCTGTTCGAGCCGAGCCAGGTGCTGACCATCCGTGGCCTAGCTGACGCCTTGGTCACCTCGACCATGCCGGTGCGCGAGGCGCTCGGCAGGCTGATCACGGAAAAGGCGCTGGAGGCGCTGCCCAACCGTTCGGTGCGTGTGCCGCCGATCACATTGGAACGGCTGGATGATCTCTTGCGTGCCCGCATCCTGATCGAGGGCGAAGCGATCGCGCTGGCCGCCGCCCGCATGGGCCCGCGCCAGATCGCCACCATCGAAACCATTCTCGGCGAATGGGACGAGATGCGGGCGCTGAAACACAAGAAGGACGTCGATCGCGAAGTGACGCTCAATCAGAGCTTTCATTTCAAGATCTACCGCTCCTGCGGCTCGGCCGTGCTGATCCCGATGATCGAGAGCCTGTGGCTGCAATCGGGGCCCTGCATCCGCGTCGCTATCTATGCCTTCTCGGAGGCCGGCGAAGTCGACACCGCCCAGTATCACCGCCGCATCGTCATGGCGCTGTCCACGCAGGATGCGCAGGCGGCGCGCGAATCGCTTGTCGCCGACATCAGCCGCCCCTTCACCTTCCTGCGCAGCAAGCTGCAGGCCGCCGCCGCGAAAGACCAGACATGACCGCCATCAGGATCACCGAGCCGCGCTCGCAGCTTTCCGTCACGGCGCTGCTGCTGCCCGAGAAGGCACCGGAAAACGCTGCCTTCCTCTCGGCCTATCTCGGCACGCCACGTGTCGTCCCTGGCATCCATGCGATGTGGACGGGGCCGGAAATCTCCTGTCCGGTTCCCGCGGCCGATCTCGAGGGCCAGGCCTATGCGAAACCGTTGCCGGCCGAGAACGCGACGCTGACGCCGCAGCCGGGCGACATCGTGCTTTCCTACGTGCCGCCACGCATGTGGGGCGGCAATCCCAATGCGATCTTCGACATCGGCCTCTACTACGGGCAGGGCGCGCGGCTCTTGTTCCCGATCGGCTGGCTGGCCGGCAGCGTGGTGGCGCAAGTGCGCGTCGAAGAGCGTGACCGGTTCGCCGCCGCTTGCGGTGTCATCCGCCGCAACGGCGCCTGCGATGTTACCTTCAGCCTGATGGAGGCTTGAATGGCCGACGACAGTTTCGAGCTGTTCGATCTTCGCGTCGAGGCGGTCATCCCGGAGGGCAAGCCGATCTATTGCGGCGCCAAGGAAGGCGACTATTTCGAACTTAAGGGCGAGATGCTGTCGATGCCGGCAGGGCAGGGTTTTTCGATCTATTCGCTCGCCGCCGTCTTGCCTCTGCTGGCGGCCAAGCAGCGCCCAACCCACCCGAACGACTGGATGACCTCGGACGCGGAGATCGCTTGTCCCGATCCCAATTGCGCCAGCCGGCTGAGGATCGTCAGGATGGCCAAGCGGCGGTTCAGCCACGCCGAGACCACGGCGGTGCCGCTGCCTAAAGAGGATGACCTGAGATGAGTGCCAAGACCTTCGAACTCGGCTCTGGCTACACCATCTCGCGCGTCATCCGCGGCGGTTGGCAGCTGGCCGGCGGCCACGGCGCCATCGACCGCAGCCAGGCGGTGGCCGATCTGATCGCCACCTTCGATGCCGGCATCTGGACCTATGATTGCGCCGACATCTACACCGGCGTCGAGGAATTGATCGGCGCCGCGCGCCTGCGACTGGCCAGTGAGCGCGGCCTCGATGTCGCCGCCCGGATGAAGGTGCACACCAAGCTGGTGCCCGACCTCGAACGGCTGGCCAGCATCAGCCGCGACTACATCAGGAGCATCGTCGACCAGTCATTGCGGCGGCTGAAGACCGAGCGGCTCGATCTCGTTCAGTTCCACTGGTGGGATTATGACCAGCCTCGCTATGTCGAGGCGATGGGCTGGCTCGACGAGCTTCGGCTTGAAGGCAAGGTGCGCAATCTCGGCACCACCAATTTCGACACGCCGCGCCTGGCTGAAATCCTTGCCGCCGGCATACCGCTGGTCAGCCAGCAGCTGCAATATTCGGTGCTCGACCAGCGGCCTGGCAACAGCTTGGCGAACCTCGCCGCCAAACACGGCGTCAGCTTCCTCTGCTATGGCTCGGTGGCCGGCGGCTTTCTCAGCGACAAATGGCTCGGCGTGGCCGAACCGGCCACGCCGCTCGAAAACCGCTCGCTGGTGAAATACAAGCTGATCATCGACGATTTCGGCGGCTGGGGCCTTTTCCAGCACCTGCTTCAGGCGCTGAAGGCCGTTGGCGACCGCCACGGCGTCGACATCGCCACCATCGCCAGCGCCTGGGTGCTGGAGCAGCCGCAAGTGGCGGCCGTCATCGTCGGCGCCCGCAACCAGGCGCATGCGCTGGCCAATGCAAAGATCATGGACGTTGCGCTCGACGCCGAAGACCGGGCGCGGATTGCCGCCGTCATCGCGCAAGGCACCGGTCTCGAGGGCGACGTCTACACGCTGGAGCGCGACCGTCACGGCCGTCACGGCTCAATCATGCACTACAACCTCAATGCGGGGAAGAAATGAGCGACGAGCCCTCCCTGTTTTCACGCGCCAGCGCCGAAATCATCGACCTGCACCGCTTCTTCGTCGACTGGTTCGTCGCTGCGCGCGCCAACACGGTGGACTTCGGCCGCTTCGAACGCGCCATGGGCAAAGACCTCAGCATGGTGGCGCCGGACGGGCAGATCCTCGACCGCGAAGCGGTCATCGATCATGTCCGCGCAAGCCGCGCTTCCTGCGACGATGGTTTTGCCATTTCGATCGAGGACATCCGGCCCGGCTGGCAGGACGCCGATACCATCGTCGTCCTCTATGTCGAAGCGCAGCTGCGCGCAGGCAAGCACAGCCGCCGCCAGTCCAGTGCCGTCTTCACCACCAGTTCATCGGCGCCCAACGGCGTTGAATGGCGACATCTGCATGAGACCTGGCTGCAGGTGCCGGAACGCTGAACAGGCTCCAGAATTCAAATACAGTCGAGTAACGAAAGGGGAACAACAATGACAAAGACGATACTCCAACTCACCACCGCGCTCGCCCTCGTCACGATGGCGGGTGCTGCGCAAGCCGCCGATTGCAAGATCACCGTCGGCCTCGTCATGGAGCTGACCGGCCCGGCCGGCGAATACGGCCAGGCCGGCGCCAAGTCGGTCGAGATGGCCTTCCGCGACATCAACGGAGCCGGCGGTGTGCGCGGCTGCGATCTCGTCACCGACACGCGCGACAGCCAGAGCCAGGGCAACGTCGCCGTTGACGCCGCCACCCAGCTGGTTCAGGTCAAGAAGGTGCCGGTCATCATCGGCGGCATCATCTCCTCGGTGTCGATCCCGATCCTGACTTCGGTCACCGCACCAGCCAAGATCGTCCAGGTCTCGCCGGCTTCGTCCTCGCCGACGCTGACCGCGCTCGGCCGCGACGGCAAGACCAACGGCATCTTCTTCCGCACCATCACCTCGGATGCGCTGCAGGGCGTCGCCGCCGCCAAATACGCCGTCGACAAGGGTTTCAAGAAGCTGTCGATCATCCATGTCAACAACGATTTCGGCGTCAACATGGTGGCCGAATTCTCACGTGCCTACAAAGCGCTCGGCGGCACCATCGTCTCCGACACGCCCTACAATGAGAAGCAGTCGAGCTATGCCTCGGAAGTCACGGCGGCAATGGCCGGCGAACCGGACGGTCTTTACCTCGTCAGCACGCCGGTCGACGGCGCTACGGTCGCCCGTACCTGGATCTCGCAGGGCGGCGTGCAGAAATTCCTGCTCAATGACGGCATGAACAGCCCGGACTTCATCGAATCCGTCGGCGCCGATTATCTGAAGGAAGCCTACGGCACGTCCTCCGGCACCAGCCCGACGGCCTCGACGGAGTATTTCACCAAGAACTACAAGGAATTCTCCGGCATCGAACCGACCAATCCGGCGGCCGACCGCTCCTATGACGCCGGCGCGATTGTTGGTCTGGCCATCGCCATCGCCGGTTCGGAGGATCCGGCCAAGATCAAGGACGCGATGTACAAGGCCGTCGATCCTACCGGCACGCCGATCTTTGCCGGCAAGGAAGAATTCGCCAAGGCGCTCGGCCTGATCAAGGACGGCAAGCCGATCCGCTATGAAGGTGTCATCGGCCCTGTCGCCTTCGATAAATATGGCGACATCACCGGCCCGTTCCGCCTGTGGAAGATCGTCGACGGCAAGGTGGCAACGGACGGTGAAATGACCACCGACGATGTCAACGCGCTGCAAGCCAAGCTTCAGTAAGACAACTCTCCGGTATCGATCACGATCCATCGTGATCGATACCGGACGATTGTCCTGTTTTACATTGCCGACGGACACGGACGACGTCGCTTTGCGTGGACGAGCGTTTGCCCGGCAGGCGGCGTTTCGGCCGAACATGGCATCGGTCTCGACAAGAAGAAGTGGCTGCATCTGGTCCGCAGCGACGCCGAGATCGCCACGATGCGGCGGCTGAACGCAGCGCTTGACCCGAGAAACATCCTCAATCCGGGACGGGTCTTCGACCTCGACCCGACTGCCTTCTGCCGATGACGATCCCGCACAGCCTGACGCATCAGCCGCTTTGCCTTGCCGCTTCGCGGATGGTCTGCAGCAGGATGGAAAAGGCCGGCGAGGGCGCGGTGTCGGTCCGCATGGTCAGGCCGACCGGTCCCTTGGTTTCCTCGGTGTTGACCGGCAGGGCGACGAAGGCGCCGCTGCCGAGTTCATTGGCAACGACGCCAGCCGAAATGATCCAGACGGCATTGCTTTGCCGCAGGAAGGCGCGGCCGAAGGAGTCCGAGACGGTTTCGATCTCGGTTGCCGGCGCCGTCATGCCGTTGGTGATGAACAGGCGGTCGACGAAGGGGCGGATGACCGATTCCCGCGTCGGCATCAGCATCGGGAATTCGTCGAGCCGTGCGAACACATCCTGTCCCGGATCGAGCAGCGGATGTCCGGCTCGCACCACGAACAGCACCGGTTCAGAATAGAGGTGCTCGAAGAAGAAGCCGGTCATGTTTTCCGGCGCCGCCAGCCGTCCGACGACAAGATCGAGCGCGCCGGTGCGCAACTGTTCGAGCAGCACGGCGTTCTCGCCGGTGACGATCTTGATCGCCGCACCTGTGTCCTCCTCGAGGAACAGACCCATGGCGAGCGGTATCACCCGCGCCGACACTGTCGGCAGCGCGCCGATGCGGATCGGGTGCCGGCTGACCGCTCCGTCCTGGCGGACGGAATCGATGCCTTGCTTGAGTGCCGTGATCGCCGTTCCGGCATGGCGAAGAAAGATCTCGCCGATGCGCGTCAGTCGGATGCCGCGGCCGTCGCGCTCGACCACCGCAACCCCCAGCGCCCCTTCCAGCTCGCGCAATGTCTTGGTCACTGCCGGCGGGCTGACATGCAGCAAGTCAGCCGCTCGTGCCACGCTTCCCTGCCGCGCGACCTCCAGGAATGCCTGCAAATGGCGGAACCGGATCCGGCTCTCAGACATGAATTAATAACCCATGAGTTAATGAAACGACGCAAAATATCATTTTACTGAACCAAACGCCTTGTGCAATGTGGGGGCAAAGGACCGAAACCGTGCCATTCCTCACCATCGGCGGCATCACGCTGCACCATCGCCACATCAAGGCGAGCGGCAATGCGCGCCCTATCATATTCATCAATTCACTGGGCACCGACTTCCGGATCTGGGACGAAATTGTCTCGGCGCTCGATGGTGAAATGCCGCTGCTGGTCTATGACAAGCGCGGTCACGGGCTGTCCGACATCGGCGACATCAGGTCGATCGACGATCATGTCGATGATCTCTCGGGCCTCATCGATCATTTCGAATTGAGCAAAGTCGTGCTGTGCGGCCTGTCGGTCGGCGGCATGATCGCGCAGGGGCTCTATGCCAGGCGACCTGAAATCGTCGAAGGCCTGATCCTTTGCGACACGGCGCACAAGATCGGCACGACGGACAGCTGGAACACACGCATCGCAACGGTCGAAAGCAAGGGCATCCAGGCGATTGCCGATGGCGTGCTCAAAATGTGGTTCACCCCCGCCTTCCACGCGGCGCGTCCAGCCGAGCTCGACGGCTATAGGAACATGATGACCAGGCAAGCGCTCGCCGGTTACATCGGGACCTGCGTTGCCGTTCGCGATGCCGATTTCACCGATGCCGCACGCCGCATCGCGGTGCCGACACTCTGTGTCGCGGGCGACCAGGATGGCTCGACGCCGCCCGATCTCGTCCGCTCGCTGGCCGAGCTGATCCCCGCCGCGCGCTTCGAGATCATCCGCGACGCCGGACACATTCCTTGCGTCGAACAACCCGAAGCGCTGGTCGCCCTAATCCGCAGTTTTATCGCGTCGCTTGCCCCTGGAGCAGAAACTCATGGATGAAGTCCCCGGCGACGCAGCCAGATATCGCAAGGGGCTCGCGGTGCGGCGCTCGGTACTCGGCGACCGGCATGTCGACCGGGCCGAAATCGCCGCCACCGATTTCGACCAGCCTTTCCAGGAGCTGATCACCGAGGCTGCCTGGGGAACCGTGTGGGCGCGGCCGGGCTTCACCAAGCGTGAGCGTTCGATCGTCACGCTGGCGCTGCTGGCCGCACTCGGCCATGATGAGGAGATCGCCATGCATGTGCGCGCCACCGCCAACACCGGTGCGTCGCGCGACGACATCTGCGAGGCGTTCCTGCATGTCGCCATCTATGCCGGCGTGCCGGCCGCCAACCGTGCCTTCAAGATCGCCAAGGAGGTGTTTTCGGAAATGGACGGGAGCCAGAATGCCCGCTGAGTCCGGCTCGACCCGGAGGCCCGAGACCGGCGCCTTCTTCCAGCGCGACCGGACATGGCATCCGCCGGCTCTGACGCCGAACTATAAAACCTCGGTGCTGCGCTCACCGCAAAAGGCGCCGCTGTCGTTCGACAACACGCTATCGGAGATTGCAGGCCCGGTCTTCGGTCACGCCATGCTCGGCGAACTCGACGCCGACCTGATCCACAATTTCGCCAGGCCCGGCGAGAGCGCGCTCGGTGAGCGCATCCTCGTCTATGGGCGGGTGCTCGACGAACGCGGCGTTGGCGTGCCCGGCGCGCTGCTTGAGTTCTGGCAGGCCAATGCCGGTGGCCGCTATCGCCATAAGAGGGATGGCTATCTGGCGCCACTCGATCCGAATTTTGGCGGTTGTGGCCGAACTATTACAGGCGAGGATGGCTTCTATGCGTTTCGTACCGTCAAGCCCGGTCCCTATCCCTGGCCGAACGGGCCGAACGACTGGCGGCCTTCGCACATCCATTTCTCTGTCTTTGGTCACGGCTTTGCGCAGCGGCTGATCACGCAGATGTATTTCGAGGGCGATCCGCTGATCTGGCACTGCCCGATCGTGCGCGGCATCCCCGACAAGGCGGCCATTGAGACGCTGATCGCAACGCTCGACATGCAAGCGACGATCCCCTTCGACGCGCGCGCCTACAAGTTCGACATCGTTCTGCGCGGGCGCCGCGCGTCGCGGTTCGAAAACAGGCTGGAGGGCAATTGATGGCTCAGTCGCTCGACCGGCTCAGGGAGAGCCCCTCGCAGACCGCCGGACCGTACGTCCATATCGGGCTGACACCCAATTTCTGCGGCATCGGCGGTGTCTATCCGACCGACCTTGGCGCCACCATGGTCAACGACAAGACCAGGGGCGAGCGCATCGGCCTGCGCATCCGGGTGCTCGACGGCACCGGCACGCCGCTCAAGGATGCGCTGATCGAGATCTGGCAGGCGGATGCCGACGGGCTCTACAATTCGCCGGCAGAACCGCGCGGCACGGCCGATCCCAACTTCTTCGGCTGGGGCCGTTGCCCGACCGACATGGACACCGGCCTGTGTGCGTTCGAGACGATCAAGCCTGGCCGCGTCCCGTTCAACGATGGTCGCCTGATGGCGCCGCATATCACGCTCTGGATCGTCGCCCGCGGCATCAATCTCGGCCTGCACACAAGACTGTATTTTTCCGATGAGGAAAAGGCCAATGCTGAAGATCCGATCCTTGCGCGGGTCGAGCACCGCCTTCGCGTGCCGACGCTGATCGCCGAGCGCCAAGGCGATATGTATGTCTTCGACGTCCATCTCCAGGGGGAGAAGGAAACGGTCTTCTTCGATAGCTGATGCTCAGGAGGCCTGTGACATGACTGTATCGCCTTTCGACCATCCGCTGCTCTCCGCTCTTCTCGGCGACGAAGAAGCGGCGAGGCATTTTTCCGTCGAGGCGGAAATCGAGGCCATGTTGGCCTTTGAACAGGCGCTGTCGCAAGCGGAGGCCGATAACGGGATAATCTCCAAAGATGCCGAGGCAGCTATCGTGGCGGCGCTTGGCACGTTCCGGCCGAACACGGCTCTGCTGCGAGCCGGGGTCGCCAAAGACGGCGTCATGGTGCCGGAGTTGGTGCGCCAGATCAGGGCGGCGGTCGGCGAACCGCATGGCCAGAAAGTGCATTTCGGCGCGACCAGTCAGGACGTCGTCGACACGGGCCTGATGCTTCGGCTGAAACCCGTCGTCGAGCATCTCGATCTGCTGTTGACCGAAACCGTCATGCGCCTCGCCTCGCTCGAAGAGCGTTTTGGCGGCAGGGCGCTGACCGGCATGACGCGTATGCAGAAGGCGATTCAGATCAAAGTGCAGGATCGTGTGGCAGCGTGGCAGGGGCCGCTGCAACGGCATCAGGAAAGGCTGCCGGAACAGTCGAGACGCTTGCTGGTGGTGCAGTTCGGCGGTGCCGCCGGCACACTGGAAAAACTAGGCGACAAAGGAAAGGCAGTGCGCGCAGCCCTGGCCGTCAGGCTTGGTCTTGGCGACGCACCGCAATGGCAGAACCAGCGCGACGCTCTCGCCGATTTTGCCGGTTGGTTATCGCTGCTGACCGGCAGCCTCGGCAAATTCGGCCAGGACATCGCTCTGCTGGCGCAAGGTGGAACCGAAATCAAACTTTCCGGCGGTGGCGGCTCGTCTACCATGCCTCACAAGCAGAACCCGGTGAAGGCCGAAGCGCTGGTGGCGCTTGCCCGCTTCAACGCCACGCAGCTTGCCGGCCTGCATCACGCGCTCGTGCATGAGCAGGAGCGGTCGGGTGCTGCATGGACGCTGGAGTGGCTATTGCTGCCGCAGATGGTCGTCGCAACGGCAGCGTCGCTGCGCCTTGCCGCCGAACTGGCCGCACAGGTCGAAAGTCTCGGCCACTGATGCGCACGCAAATCGTCGTCATCGGGTCCGGGCCGTCCGGGCTGCTGCTTGGGCAATTGCTGGCCGGCATCGGCGTCGAGACGGTCATTCTGGAACGCGCAAGCCGCGAGCACGTGCTTGGCCGCGTGCGGGCAGGGGTGCTCGAACAGGGCACCGTCGAATTGCTGGAACAGGCCGGCGCGGCGGCAAGGCTGCATGCCGAAGGGCTGCCGCATACTGGCATCTCGCTCGCCTTCGACGGACGCTTGCATCGCATCGACCTCAAGGCGCTGACCGACGGCAGGCATGTCACCGTCTATGGCCAGACCGAGGTGACGCATGATTTGATGGACAAGCGCGACGCGGCTGGGCTGACCACGATCTACGAGGCGGCAAATGTCGCTCTGCACGATTTCGACGGCACCGCGCCTTTCGCCACCTATGACAAGGATGGCGTCACGCATCGCATCGACTGCGACTTCGTTGCCGGCTGCGACGGTTATCATGGCGTCAGCCGCAAATCGGTGCCCGAGCGTACCCTAAAAATCTTCGAGCGGCAGTATCCGTTCGGCTGGCTCGGCGTGCTGGCCGAGGTGCCGCCAGCCGACCGCGAACTGGTCTACGCCAATCACGAGCGGGGTTTTGCGCTGTGCTCGATGCGCTCGACGCATCGCAGCCGCTACTATGTGCAATGCCCCCAGGACGATCGCGTGGAGGCGTGGTCGGATGAGCGCTTCTGGGACGAGTTGCGCCGCCGCTTGCCGGAGCAGACCGCGGCAAATGTCGTCACCGGCCCATCTTTCGAGAAATCGATCGCGCCGCTGCGCTCCTTCGTTGCCGAGCCAATGCGCTTCGGCAGGATGTTCCTGGTTGGCGACGCCGCCCATATCGTACCGCCGACCGGGGCGAAAGGCCTCAACCTCGCCGCCAGCGACGTGCGCTATCTCTTCGCAGGTTTGCGCGACTTCTACGTCGAGAAGTCACATGATGGCATCGACGCCTATTCCGGCAAGGCGCTGGCACGGGTCTGGAAGGCGGTGCGCTTTTCCTGGTGGATGACGACGATGCTGCACCGTTTTCCCGACACCGGCGATTTCGGGCAACGCATCCAGGAGGCCGAACTCGACTACCTCGTGCACTCGCGCGCCGCATCGACCGCGCTCGCCGAGAACTATGTCGGCCTGCCTTATTGAGGGCTGCGGATCATCCAGCGCCTTGCTGCCTGGCAAAATCCAAAAGCATCGGGCGCTGCCCCTTGAGGATTTTCACCTCGGCCTCGGGCAAGGTGAACCAGCCCGCTCTGTCGACCTCCGGGAACTCCTTCAGGGATCCCGACCTTGGCGGCCATTCCATGGTGAAGCTGTTGCTCTTGATGGAGGTCACATCGATGTCGATGGTCGCCTCGACGGACCAGGCCGAGACGATCTTGCCGCCCGGTTGCCTGTAGTCGCCGAGACGAGTGAAGTATCCATCGACCTTGACGCCAAGCTCTTCCTCGGTCTCGCGTTGCGCTGCCGTCAACTCGTCCTCGTTTTCGTCGACAAGACCCTTCGGTATCGACCACGCACCATCGTCCTTCTTCGCCCAGAAGGGGCCGCCCGGGTGAACCAGCAACACTTTGAGACCACCGTCTTCGCGGCGATGGATCAGCAATCCCGCACTCCGTTTTGCCATTTTATATGTCCGTCTGCGAAGCCGGCAGCCTGCCACTGGTTCCTTGAATCGTTGACGCGAACCTTGCACCAAGGGATTGCGACGCTATGTCAGGCGCGGCTGCATTGCACCTCACCCGCGAGTCCGGCAATCTGATACCATCGCCTATTTGGCGGCTCGAAGGCTAGGTGACGATGCAACTCGGTCTTATTGGCTACTACAGCGACTTCGTCGTGTATCCGCTGGTAATCGCCGTGCTGGCAGTGGCCGGGCTGCTCGAAGCCGGCGAAGAGGGTGCGCCGGGCTGGATAGGCACGGTCCTCGCCTGTCTCGGCCTCTGGACGCTGATCGAGTATGTGCTGCACAGGTTCGTTCTTCACCACATTCCCTACATCAAGGACCTGCACGACCGTCACCATGTCGAGGAGCGCAGTTCGGTGGGCACGCCGACCTGGCTCAGCCTCGGGGTGCATGCGCTGGTCGCGTTCCTGCCGCTATGGATGATCTCGGATTTCGCCACCGCTAGCGCGGTAAGCTGCGGGTTGATGCTGGGGTACCTCTGGTACATCAGCATCCACCACATGATCCATCACTGGCATCCCGCGCATCCGAGCTATCTCTACACGCTCAAGCGTCGCCACGCGGTCCATCACCACATCGAGGAAACGGCCAATTTCGGTGTGACGTCGGCGTTCTGGGATCGCGTTTTCGGGACGGCGCGGCTCTAGTCCGAGGCCAGATCAACCCCAATCGTTCAACGCCTCTTCCCGCGACCTCCGGGAGACTTGGCTCCGCGGGGTCCGCTCTGAGCCGGCGTGTTGTTCTGGTTTTCGTCGGACAGCTTGCGCCAGCGGGCAAGGCGCTCGGGATCGAGCGTCCCGGCCTTCAAGGCAGCCTGCACAGCACAGCCCGGCTCATGCACATGCGTGCAGTCGCGGAACTTGCAGAGCGGCGCGAGCTCGGTGATTTCGGCAAACAGCGTGTCGATGCCATAGCCGACGTCGCTGACTTGCAGCGTCCGCATTCCCGGCGTGTCGATCACCCAGCCGCCGCCGGCAATGGCGTGCAGCGATCGCGACGTGGTGGTGTGGCGTCCCTTGGCATCGTGCTCGCGTATGCCTCCGGTCTGCTGCGGCGATTGCTGCCCCGATCCGGCCAGCGTGTTGACCAGCGTCGATTTGCCGACGCCGGAGGAGCCGATCAGCGCCACCGTCTGGCCGACACCGCACCAGGCAGCCAGGATGGTTGCCGCATCCGATGTCCGGGGGTTCAGCGTCACGACCGGCAATCCACGCTGCAACGCGGCAGCCTGCCTTGCATATGTCTCGGCGTCTTCAGCGGTATCGGCCTTGGTCAGCAGGATCACTGGCGTCGTTCCGGCCTCATTGGCGAGTGCCAGATAACGCTCGAGCCGGGCGGGATTGAAGTCGGCATTGCAAGAGGTGACGATGAACAGCGTGTCGACATTGGCCGCGGCAAGCTGCGGCACCCTGCCGCCCTGGGTGCGGCGCTCCAGCACCGTCTTGCGGACCAGGCGGCGCTGCACAAGGTGTTCATGCCCATCGACCAGTACCCAGTCGCCGACCGCATAGTCGCCGGTGTTCGCCTGCGCCGGCAGCGTCAGATCGACCGGCCCTGCCTGGGTCAGGCCGGTCAGGCGATCGCGGTGGACGGTGGCGATCCGCGTCGGGACAAGATCGGCGTCGTCGGGTTCGAGCTGGTCGCCAAAAAAATCCGTCCAGCCCAGGCCGGCAAGCGATGGCATGGAGTGGTCCGTCACGGCTTTGACCACGGCGTCGCGGACATCGGAGAGTATCCCTGGCAGGTGAGGCGCGGACGGGGTGGGCAATTGCCCAGCTGTATGGGCGGCATGGCGGCATTTGGCAAGCAGGCCCGGAGCCGAGAGCGAGCGGCAAGCTTCTGCAGCCCATCCCTCGATCGTCGAACTGACGATCAAGTCGATGAAACAGCGCTATCCGAAAGCGTTTGGCGGGAAAAAACGGCGGCGAGCCGCCTCAATTTTGAAACGTTAACGAATAATTTGACGCATGCAATGTTTTTGGGTTCTATTGGTAACTGTGAAAATTGACTGAATAAGTTCCATCCAGCATTGTCGCATCCGGTCAACGGCCGCATGACTGGGGCGGGCCGATCATGACAGGGATCAGGAATATATCGATGGCGGAGAAGACGCACCGCACGATGGATGACTTCGCCCAGGCATGCGGGGTGTCCCGGCCGACGTTGTCCAAATATTTCGACGATCCGGCGAGCGTGAAGCCGGCGACGCGGGCGCGCATCGAAGCCGCCCTGCGCTCCTCGGACTATCAGCCCAACCTTTTCGCCCGAAATCTCAACCGCAAGCGCACCCGCAACATCGGCATCGTCGTGCCGACGATCACCGATCCGTTCTACGCCGAGATGGTCAGCCGCATCGAATTTCGCTGCCGCGACGAAGGCTACTGGCCGATCGTCATCTCCTCGCATGGTTCGCCGAAGCTGGAGGCGGAGTCGGTCAGGACGCTGCTGTCCCTGAAGGTCGCCGGCGCGATCATCGCCCCACTGGGTCTGGCTTCCGACCGCGGCGTCTTCGACAAGCTCGGGCAGGATATTCCGATTGTCTATTTCGACACCTATATCGAGGGCGATACGCCGTTCGTCGGCAACGACAACCGGCAGAGCGTCTCGACCATCGTCGACTATCTCTGCCGTTCGGGTGAGCCGCCGGTCTATCTCGACATCCCACACGTCAACCACAACTCCGGCGAACGCCAGGAAAGCTACATCGTCGCGATGGAGACCGCCGGGTTCAAGCCGGTCGTCATCGAAGGCACCCGCGATTACACCTGGGACTTCGAACGCATCGGCTACGAGCAGACGGAAAAAATGCTGGAGGCCGGCGCCTTGCCCGGCCGCACCATCCTGTGCGCCAATGATCGTCTCGCCTTTGGCGTGATGGCGGCTGCGTACTCGCGCGGCCTGAAGGTCGGCCGCAGGCCCGATTGCGATCTGCGGGTTGCAGCACACGACGATCATCCGCTGAGCCGCTACACCTGCCCGGCGCTGACCACCATGGCGCAGGATTTCGCCGCCATGGCCGGCCGCAGTGTCGAGATCCTGCTGGCCTTGCTGGACGAGGCCGATCCGCCGAAGCAGGACATGGCGCGCACCGTCAAGCTCGGCGCCACCCTGGTGATGCGTCAGTCAGCCTGAGCGACCGGCGTCAGCTTTTCTCGAACTGGCGCCAGGCAGCCACCGCCTCGGCCACCGCTTGCCGGGCAGCGGGGATATGGCGTCCCATTGAGACGAAGCCGTGGATCTGGCCCGGCCATTGCCGCAGGATGAGCGGAACGCCCGCGGCTTGCAGGCGCGCCGCATAGGCTGCCCCTTCGTCGGCGAGGATGTCGCAGCCGGCAAGCGCTACAAAGGTCGGCGCAACGCGGGCGAGGTCAGGCGCCAGCAAGGGCGAGACGCGCCAGTCCATGATGTCCTCGGGCGTTCGCACATAGTGGTCGCGGAACCATGCCATGGTGGTTGCGGTGAGCCCGAAGCCGTCGCCGAAACGCTGGTAGCTATTCGATGCCTGCCGAGCGTCGGTGTTGGGATAGATCAGGAGTTGCGCCGCAAGCGGAGGCGCAAGCCCATCGCGGGCAAGCAGCGCCAGCACCGTGGCGAGATTGCCGCCGGCGCTGTCGCCGGCAACGCCGATGCGTCTGATGTCGATGCCGAGACCTGCGGCATTCTCCGCTATGAAGCGCAGTGTTGCCAGGCAATCCTCGAGCCCGGCGGGAAATTTGTGCTCTGGCGCCAGGCGATAATCGGGACAGACAATGACGGCGCCGCCGAGATTGGCCATCAGGCGACAGATCTCGTCATGCGAATCGAGGTTGCCGACGACCCAGCCGCCGCCATGCAGATAGAGCAGCGTCGGCGCCCCGCTTTGCGGTGCGCCAATGCCGCGATGGATGCGGAGCGCAATGGGCCCGTTCGGCGCTTGGATTTGCTGTTCCAAAGTCGTTGCAACCGGCTCGTGCTCGCCCTGCAGCGTTGGGAACGAGGCATTGTAAGCGGCGCGTGCCGCCACCACGCTGCCGGTCTCGAACGGCTCGCCGCCGGCCGCGCGACCGATTTCGAGGACGCGCAGCGCATCCGGATCGAGCGTCATCGTCATATCCTCAGGCCAGCAGGCTGCTCGCCTCTTCCTCGGTCAGCAGGGCCGGCTGCACGACATCGCCCGCGATGGCGATTGATCCCTGTGTTTCACCGGAGCGCAGGATAGCCTCCATGATCTCCAGTACATGCAGCGCGAGGCTGCCGGAGGCCCGTGGGGTGTTGCCGGTTTGAAGCGAGCGCACCAGATCGGCGACGCCGAGCATGCGGTAATTGGCGCGATCGGGTGCCGCATAAGGCCAGTTGCGGGCGCCGTAGAGATCGCCCTCGCTGGCGAAATCCTGCCAGTCGGTGCCGCGTTCCGACAGCGACACCGTGCCGCCGAACGTGTCGGGGTCGGGCAGGCGCAGCGAGCCCTCCGTGCCGTGCAGTTCGATCGGATGGTTGGAGTGGCGAAAGACGTCCCACGAGGCGCCGAAGGTGACGGTCGCGCCGGAGCGGAACTCGAGCAGCGACAGCACATTGGTCGGCGTGCCGACCTTGAATGTGGTGTTCTTGAATGGCCCTTCGGCGGTGATCAGCCTTTCTTCCTGGCCGCGTGTCGCCATTGCCATGACGCGCTCGACCGGGCCGAGCAGATTGACCAGCATGGTCAGATAGTACGGACCCATGTCGAACACGGGGCCACCGCCTGGCTGGTAGTAGAATTGCGGGTTGGGGTGCCAGTGCTCCATGCCGCGGCCCATCATGAAGGCGGTGCCGGTGACCGGACGGCCGATGGCGCCGTCATTCATCAACCGGCGCGCACGGCGCCCGGCAGCACCGAGGAACGTGTCGGGCGCCGAGCCGAGCAGCAGGCCGCGCGACCGCGCCTCGTTGACCAGGCGTTGTCCGTCGGCGGCCGAGGTGGCGAGCGGCTTTTCGGTGAAGACGTGCTTGCCGGCCGAAAGCGCGGCAAACGAAATATCGAAATGCGCCGCCGGAATAGTCAGGTTGAGGACAAGATCGATCTCCGGGTCGGCCAGCAACGCATCGACGCCGAGTGCCCGTATGCCATATTCCTTCGCCCGCACCGCCGCCATGTCGGCCGAAATATCGGCACAGGCGCGCAATTCGATCCCGCCAAAAAGCCCGGCGTTGCGCAGGTAAGTCATCGAGATGTTGCCGCATCCGATGACGCCGATCCCGAGTTTGGTCTTTGATGTTCCGTGCATTTCGATCCTGCCTCCCAAAGCGCTCATGGCCCGCCGGATCCGCCCAGCCGTTAGACGGATCGCATTCGCAAAAGGCTATACAACATTTTAAATATTGACGCGCGTAAAATTTTTATACAACATGCGAAAATGCTGGTGCGATATCGGGGAGGCCGCCAGCCCTGGGAGGAGAAAATGACCGAAAGAACGGCCGCCTATGCGGATCCCGTGGCTCATGCGCGCATCGGATATTTCCGCCGCGGCCAGGGACCGCGACTGGGTCAGGCATAGATCACCTTGGCCCCGGTCCTATCAAGCTGGCTGCGTATCGGACCCGACAGGCTATCGTCGGTGATCACGACATCGACGCTCGACAGCGAAAAGGCCTTGGACGTCCCGCTGACGCCCCATTTGCTCGAATCCGCAAGGAGGACAACGCGCCGGGCCATGCGCACGAGGTTTCGCTTCGTTCGCGCCATGTCTTCGTTCACGTCGACCACATCCAGTGACGAGTCAATCGCATGCGCTCCAACAAAGACCTGATGCGCTACCAAGCCGCCGAGAGCCGTGTCGGCATCGGTGATCAGTGTGCTCACCGTGTCTGGATAGACCCGGCCGCCGATCATGTGAACGTCGAGCCCGGGCCGATGCATCAGATGCTGCACGATATTCATCGCCGTGGCCGCGACCACGACATTGCTGAGCGGCGGTAACAGCATGGCAACCTGCATCAATGTCGAGCCGCCGTCGAAGATGACCGATTGGTTGTCCTCGAACAGTTCTACCGCTGCCCGGGCGATGCGTTTCTTTGCATCGAGGTTGGTTTGCATCCGCCGGGCGAACGCGGCCGTGGTCGAATCCGTGGTCCGGGTCACCGCGCCTCCGCGGGTCTTGGTCAGCAGTCCCTTGCGGTCCAGTATCTCGAGGTCGGAGCGCACCGTGACTTCCGATACGCCAAAATCGTCTGACAGGTCCTTGATGCGGACCTGTCCGCTACGTTGCACTTCACCCAGGATCGATTGGCGTCTCTGCTCTGACAACATTGCCCTGTCCTTGCCTCCATCCGCCAAGCAATCACCCTGGCCTCGGTTCACTCTACCAAAAATATGCGAATTCGAAAGCTTTCGAAAGATTGCATTTGTCGTTTCTTTCGCAAACACTGGGTGCAGGATTTTGAAATCAATCGATTGGAGAATTTTGGACTCATGAGCCTCGGAACCAAGGTGCGCCTGGCGCGCCTCTTCTCACATCCATCGGGGAATCTTTTTGGCGGCGCGGTCGACCACTTTGTCGGCTATGGCGACGTGCGCAAAGGAGGTCTTGCCGATCTGCCGGGCGCCCTTGCACGCGTCATGGTAGGCAAACCCGACTACGTCAGCATCCAGCCCGGCACCGCGCGCCATCTGTGGCCGCAATACGCGGGCAAGGCTTGCCTGGTGATCCAGGCCGGCTGCTTCACCCCGGACGATCGCATCAGTGAACTGATTGCAACGCCCGAGGATGCGGTGCGCGCTGGCGCCGATGCGTTGGCCGTGGCCATTCCGGTGCGCGGCGCGACCGAGGGCAAATACATACGCTGGCTGACCGATTCGGTGAACGCGGCGGCCCGTTACGGCATGCCGGTGGTGGCGCATATCTACCCTCGCGATTTCACCGACGGGGCAAAAATCGTTTTCACCCCCGACGAGATCGCCTATGCGGCACGCATCGGCTACGAGTCCGGCGTCGATGTGATCAAGATCGGTTACACGGGCGATTTCGAGTCGTTCCGAGAGACCGTTCGGACCTGCCCGGTGCCGGTTGTGATCGCCGGTGGTCCGAAGACCGACACGCTGCTCGGCGCCCTTCAGCAGACGGCGGACGCCATCCGTGCCGGCGCGCGCGGTGCCGTGGTGGGCCGCAATCTCTGGGGGCACGGCGATCCGGAAAAGGCAGCGATCGCCTTTCGGGGCGTCATCCATGACGGCCTTTCGGCGCAAGACGCCCTGGCGAAGGCGGGTGCCTGAACCATGCCCGCCGTCCCTTCAATCCTCGGCTTCGGAGCTATTGCGATCGACGACATCGTCTATGTCGATCAGCCGTTGTCGGCGGGCAAGGGGAAGGTTCTGCAAAGTGCCCGAGCTTTCGGGGGAAATGTCGCGACGGCACTTGCCGCCGTCGCGCGGCTCGGCGGAAGCGCCGGGTTCGTCGGATGGCTGGGCAGTGCCGCCGACGACGCCGTGTTGTGCGATCTCGTTGCGAGCGGCGTTGAAACCGCGTTTGCGCCGCGCCACCCGCACGCGCGCCCGGTGCGCTCGCGGATCACCGTCGGTTCGGATGGGGAGCGATTCATCGCGTATGACGACGAAGCGATGCTGGGCACCGCGCCGGACTTTCCGGACGAGGTTCTCAGCCGCGCGACAGTCCTGATCGTCGACAGTTACGGGATCGGGTCGCTGGATGTCGTGGCTCGGGCTCGCGATCTCGGCCTTGCGATCCTCGGCGATGTCGAATGGAGCCACGGCCCGGCCACCGAGAGACTGATCGGGCTCTGCGACCATCTCATTCTTCCGCTCGGCTTCGCGCGGACCGCCACCGGCCGCCAGTCGCCGGCCGAGATACTCGATGCATTGTGGTTGCCGTCGCGCTCCGCCGTGGTTCTGACGGATGGCGGCAGGGGCGTCTTCTATCGCGGACGCGACGAGACAGGGCTCTGGCACCTGCCTCCGCACCAGGTTGCCGTCGTCGACTCGACCGGCGCCGGTGACTGCTTTCATGGCGCCTATGCCCTTGCATTGACACGCGGGGCCGACACCGCAGGCCGGGTCGCATTCGCGGCCGCGGCGGCGGCCCTTTCGATAACGGGGCGGGGCGGGCGCGAGGCGCTTCCGACCGACGCCCAGGTCACGGAACTCCTGGCATCGACGAACGCGCCGTCGGCAGTCGAACTGAAATATGCGCGGCTCGATACCGGAACATAGCCCGAACTATCCGAGGAAATATTTCGCAGGTGAACGTAAGCCGAAGACAATCATAAAAATCAGTGGCTTAGACTTGTGGAGGGAGGAATATGGCAGAAGTCGTTCTTGAAAATATCTGCAAGACATACGGGAACAATTTTCACGCAATCGACCAATTGAACCTGTCGGTCAAGGACGGTGAGTTCTTGATTCTCGTCGGGCCGTCCGGCTGTGGCAAATCCACCGCGCTGCGGATGATCGCGGGATTGGAGGACGTCACCAGCGGCAGCCTTCGGATCGGCGGAATAGACGTCGTCGACATGCCGCCCAAGGACCGCGACATCGCGATGGTCTTCCAGAGCTACGCCCTCTACCCGCATATGACGGTGTTCGAAAACATCGGCTTTTCGATGCGGCTGGCAGGCAAGCCGAAGGCCGAGCGCAAAAAGCGCGTGGACGAGATCGCCAAAACCCTTCAACTGACGTCTCTGCTGGACAGCAAACCCGCGAACCTTTCAGGCGGGCAGCGTCAAAGGGTTGCCATGGGCCGCGCCATGGTGCGCGAGCCGGCAGCCTTTCTCATGGACGAACCGCTTTCCAATCTGGATGCGAAACTGCGTGTTCAAATGCGCGCCGAAATCACCAGTCTGCAAAAGCAGCTCGGCGTAACGACCATATATGTGACCCACGACCAAACCGAAGCCATGACGATGGGCGACAGGGTCGCGGTGTTGAAAGGCGGCGTGCTGCAGCAGGTCGACACACCCAAGAGGCTCTATGAATCGCCGGTGAACGCCTTCGTTGCCGGCTTCATCGGGTCTCCTTCGATGAACCTTTTCGAGGCAACCCTGACGGGCGACGAACTGATGTCCGGCGCCCTGGCCATCCGGCTGCAGGATGCAGCCTTCGTGCGCAGGCCGGGCTTGAGGTCGTATGCGGGGCGCAAGGTCGTGTTCGGCATACGACCGGAGGATCTCTATGACAGCAGCCTCGAATCCGGCCGCAAGTATCAGACGATACCGGCAAAGGTGACCTCGATCGAAGAACTTGGATCCGAACAAATCGTCCATCTCGACATCGACGCGGTCCGGGTGGACTCCGGCGACCCTGACGCGGTGCAGGATTTCGGCCTGGCGTCGAATGCGGTGGCGAAATTCGAACCGACCAGCACAGTCCGCTCCGGCTCGGAAATCAGGTTGGCCATGGATGACGCCAAGCTCCATTTCTTCGACCCGGAGACGCATCTGGCAATTTGAATATCAGCGATAAGACCCGCGGGTGAGGGTGAGGCACCTGCATAAGAAGATTTGTGAATAACCAGACGATCGGCCGCATTGTGCGGTCGAATATAAAGAAGGAGGAGAAGATGACGTTTCGTATAAAACCCGCGATGCTGAAAATAGCCGCAGCCGCATGGTTGCTTGGCGCAACCGGCGCCATGGCGGATACGACGCTGGAATTCACCCAATGGTGGGAGCCCGAATTGCCGGCCGGCTCGCTCAGGGCAATCATGGATGACTTCGAGGCCGCAAATCCCGGAATCAAAGTGACGCTGGTCAGTGGGCCCTACGCGACCACGCGAGACCAGATCTCGGTTGGTGCTGCAACCGGAACGCTCAGCGACGTCGTCGGTCTCGACGGTGCCTGGGTGAACAATCTGAATGCGCAGAGCGCACTCGCCGACATGAATCCGATGATGGATGCGAGCGCTTTCGACAAGAGCCAGGTCGCGGACATCATCAAGGTGGACGGCAAGGCGGTGATGTTTCCCGTGGCTTCCTTCGTCTATCCGGTCTTCGTGAATTTGGACCTCGCCGCCCAGGCAGGCGTGACCAAGCTGCCGTCGACCCGTGCGGAGTTTCTCGAAGCCGCCAAGAAGATGACGATCGCCGACAAGAACCAGTATGGCTGGGTGCTGCCCCTCTCGCTGCAAACGCCATCCGGCGTCCAGAACGACATGATGTCGTGGGTTTGGGCTTCGGGTCAGTCGATGATGGCGAACGGCAAGCCGGACCTTGAGGGCAAACCGGTGGTGGACATGCTCACCTTCGTCAAATCTCTCAACGACGCCGGAACCATCTCGCCCGGCATCGCCACCAAGACCGAGCAGGAAAAGGTCGAGGAGTTCGTCAACAACCGCGTCGGGATGATGATCGACTCGCTCGCGCATGTGAACCTCATCCGCAAGCGCAATCCCAAGCTGAACTTCGACCTCATCCCGGTCCCGGTCGTGGAAAACTATACCGGCAAGCGCGGCCTTCCCTATGCCTCCTGGGGCATCGGCATCTCTGCTGCCTCGAAACATCAGGAAGAGGCCTGGAAACTCGTCCAATATGTGATGAGTGAAAAGGTGAACGCCAAGCTCGTATCGCTTGCAAACGCCTTCCCCGGCAACGTCAACGCCAAGCCCGATTTCGTGACCTCGGACAAGGCTTTCGGCAAGGCTTTCGAAATCTTCAAGACCGGTTATCTCGCCAATGAGTTCACGGGCCTGCCGGTGGCAGAAGACCTGATGACCCAGTTCGACGTGCAAGCCCAAAAGATGCTCGCCGGCGAGCAATCTCCGGAACAAGCAGCCGCCGCCGCTCAGAAGGGCTGGATGGCGAAATTCTGATCGGCCTGTTCCCGTTTGCTATCTTCGACCGGGTGGCCTGACTTCGGGCAGGCCACCCGGCAACAACGGATCGGCAATTTGAGTGGACCTGTTTTTGAAGCTTACCTTCTCTTGAAGGCGTATCCCAAGGTTGGCACATGACCCGGCAAAAGCGTTCCCACCATAAGCTCAAACGAGCGGTCGCACCCTACCTCTATCTGTCGCCCTCGCTGCTCATAATCGGGCTTCTGATGCTGCTGCCGATGGTGACGGTGATTGGCTACTCGTTCCAGAACAGCGCGGTGCTGCGTCGTGACCCATCCTTTGCCGGACTGAAACACTACCAGGCGATCTTCGACGACCCCGTGTTCTGGGCTTCGCTGTGGCACACGCTCTACTTCACATGCATGAGTGTCATTTTCCACATGACCATCGGCATGGCCTTCGCGCTCATGCTGAACAGCGACCGCATCAATCCGACGCTGCGCAATATCCTGCGCGTGCTCTATATACTGCCTTGGCTGTTCACCGCGGTGATTATCGCCGTGATCTGGCGCCTGCTGCTTGAGCCGAACGGTGTCGTGAATAGCATTCTCATGCAAATCGGCATCATCGGTTCCAAGGTCGAATGGTTTTCCTCGCCTGAGACCGCGCTGCACGCGGTCACCTTTGCCAACATCTGGGCGGGCTATCCGCTCTTCATGGTCAGCCTGCTCGCGGGTTTGCAGGGCATTCCCAAGGATTTCTACGAGGCTGCCGATATCGACGGGGCGAAAGCCTACCAGAAGCTGATCTTCATCACCATTCCGCAGCTGATGCCGATCATCATCAGCATCTCGCTGCTTGACTTCATCTGGACCATGCAGGTCTTCCCGTTAATCTGGATAACGACGGGCGGTGGCCCGATCTACTCGACCGAGGTCC
Organism: Mesorhizobium sp. M7A.F.Ce.TU.012.03.2.1; assembly: GCF_004006095.1. Lineage (NCBI taxonomy): Bacteria > Pseudomonadati > Pseudomonadota > Alphaproteobacteria > Hyphomicrobiales > Phyllobacteriaceae > Mesorhizobium > Mesorhizobium sp. M7A.F.Ce.TU.012.03.2.1. Next base: position 6,415,506 of record NZ_CP034779.1, on the reverse strand, counting down.
TCAGCACCTACACGTACAAGCTGGCGTTTTCGAGCTACAACCTGTCGCAGGCTTCAGCCAGCGCTGTGGTCATCTTGTTGATCTCTCTCGGCCTGACGCTGTTCTATATTCGCTATCAGAAGGCTCGGTAGTCATCATGAGGAAAAGGCATACGCCGAAAGACAGGCTGATCACCGTCGCGCTCCATGTAGCGCTTGCAGCGGGGCTCTTTTTCGCGGCATCTCCGATCTACTGGATGCTGAGCAGCTCGTTCAAATCGAATACCGAAATCTTTGCCTTGCCACCAACCATCCTGCCAAAGGCGTTTACGCTGGAAGCGTATGCAGCCATCCTTGGCGACCCGGTAAAGCTGCGCTTCTTCTTCAACAGCTATTTCGTGGCGGGAGCGGTGACCGTGCTGACGGTGCTGATCGCCTTGCTGGCGGCCTACGGGTTCAGCCGCTTCAACTTCCGCGGCAAGGGCATCCTGAACACAATCATCATCAGCACGCAGACGATTCCGCCGATCACACTTTTGATCCCCTTCTTCGGACTTGTCGTCTCATACGGCATCTTCGATACCTACGTCGCACTGATCCTGACTTACCTGGTGTTTACGCTGCCCTACGCGATCCTGCTGATGACGGGATATCTGAACACCTTGCCCCGCGATCTCGATGAAGCCGTGGCTGTCGATGGCGGCTCCAGTTGGACAGCGCTTTGGCGGGTGATTGTCCCGATTTCACTGCCTGGTATCGTGGCGACGTCGGTCTACACCTTCCTGTTGTGCTGGAACGAATTTCTCTTTGCGCTGACGCTGACGAAATCGACGTCCATGCGCACCGTCCCGATCGGCATCCAGCTGTTGATGGGGCAGCATGCCTTCGAATGGAACCAGATGATGGCAATGAGTGTGCTCGGCTCGCTACCGCTCTTGCTCATCTACCTCGTTGCCCAGAGGTACTTCCTCGCCGGCATGACCGCGGGCTCGGTCAAGTAGGACGTCCATCCCACGGCGACGCAGGGTGGCATCAAGCAATAGGCGATACCAAGGAATGAAAGGACGAACGTGAAAGAGCTCAAAGTCGGCTGCCAGACCTTCACCTGGGAAATGCTGGGAGACCGGTTTACCGGCGGCCCCGACGATCTGCTGAAGGCGATCGCCGATGGTGGCTATGCCGGCATCGAGATCACCGACACCATGATCGGACATTATGGCGACAAGCCGGAGGAGTTCGCCGCCGCGCTGAAGGCGTCGGGGCTGACGCTGGTTTCCTTCGCCTTTGGCTCGAACAGTGGTTTTACGCTGAAGGAGGAGATCGGCGCCGACCTCGAAACCGCCAAGCGCTGGATCGATTTCGCCGGCGCCTTCCCCGGCGCGCTGGTGTCGATGGGCTCTGCAACGGCGGTGTCCGACGGCCCGCGCGAGGACAAGTTCGCCATCGCGGCCGAGGTCTACAACAAGGCCGGCGAGATCGGACGCAAGGCCGGCGTCCAGGTTGCGGTGCATCCAAGCTCGCACCACAACACGCTGCTATTCGACCGCGCCGATTACGACACGATCTTTGCCTTGCTCGACCCCGACCTGGTCGGCTGGGTGCCGGATACCGGCCATATCCTGCGCGGCCACAAGGACATGTCCGATACGCTGCGCACCTACCGCGACCGCATCCGCTACATCCACCTCAAGGACGTCGATGCCAACGGTACCTGGGCCATGCTCGGCAAGGGCGTCTGCGACACCCCGGCGGTCATCGAGATCGCCAACACCGCACCGCGCTTCAACGGCTGGCTGGTGCTGGAGGAAGAATCCGAAACGGCCGCCGCCGATCCTGCCGGCGCGGTCAAGACCAACCGCCAGACTATGCGCAGCTACGGCGCCTGAAGAACGAGACGATGATCAAGAAACAGGACAGACGCCTCAGGGTCGGCGTGCTCGGCTGCGGCCCCATCGCGCAGTTCGCGCATCTGGAATCCTGCGTCAAGGCCGGCAATGCCGACCTCTACGCCATCTGCGACGCGGCACCCGATCTGCTTGCGCGCATGGGCGCCACTTACGAACCGCAGAAAATGTATTCCGACTATGAGGCAATGCTCGCCGATCCCGAGCTGGAAGCGGTGATCGTCGCCACGTCGGACGCCTATCATGTGCCGATGTCGATCAGGGCGCTCAACGCCGGCAAGCATGTTCTCTGTGAAAAGCCGATCGGCACCTCGGTCGAGGAGGGCGAGGCGCTGGCCGAAGCGGTCAGGCGCTCGGGCAAGATCCTGCAGGTCGGCCACATGAAGCGCTTCGATCCGGCACTGGAGGCCGCGCGCGACTTCGTTCGCGACGAGATCGGCGAAGTGCTGGCGCTGAAGGCCTGGTACTGCGATTCCACCCATCGCTACACCAACACCGATGCCGTGCAGCCGCTGCCCGTCACCAGCAGGCTAGCCAGGAAGCCAGCCGGAAATCCCAAGGCCGATCTCAGGCAATACTTCATGCTGGCCCATGGCTCGCATCTCGTCGACACGGCGCGTTTCCTGTGCGGCGATATCGTCGCCGTGCGCGCCCGCCTCAATGAGAAATTCGGCGCCTATTGCTGGTTCGTCGAAACCGAGTTCGCCAGCGGCGCGCTCGGCCATCTCGACCTGACGGTTGCCGTGCGCATGGACTGGCACGAAGGTTTTCAGCTCTATGGCGAGAACGGCTCCGTTATCGCCAGGACATTCAACCCTTGGTACTTCCGCGCCAGCGAGGTGGAGATATTTCACGAGAAGACCGCCACGGCCCACAAGCCGCTCGGCGCCGATGGCCATTTCTTCCGCCGCCAGCTGGAAGGTCTTGCCGACACAGTCCTGAACGGCACGCCGATGCGTGGCGCCAATGTCGAGGACGGCATCGCCTCGATCCGCGCCATGGTCGCCATCGCGCGTTCGGTGGTATCAGGCGAGCGAGTCGAACTCGCCTCGGTGTCGGGGGCGGTGTGATGCGTCTCGGCATTTTCGCCAAGACCTTTGCCGGCACCGATCCGGCCGCCGTGCTGGCTGCGGTGCGGCAAGCTGGCTATGAGACGACGCAGTTCAATCTGGCCTGTGCCGGCCTGCCGTCGATGCCGGATGCTGTGCCGGCGGACGCCATCGCCTCCGTCCGTGCCGCCGCGCAGTCGAACGGCGTTTCACTCGCAGCACTGTCGGGCACCTACAACATGGCGCATCCCGACAAAGCCGTGCGCGACGACGGCCTCAGGCGCCTCGCCGTTGTCATCGAGGCTGCTGCTGCCCTCGGCATCCCGCTGGTCACGCTCTGCACCGGCTCGCGCAACGCCGCCGATCAGTGGGCATATCATCCCGACAATGCCGATCCGGCCGCCTGGTCCGACATGGCCGCCGAGATGGCGAAGGCGCTGGCGCTGGCCGAAGGTGCCGGTGTCGATCTCGGCATCGAGCCTGAGCAGGCCAACATCGTCACCTCGGCCAGGGATGCGACCCGGCTGATCGCCCAGATGGGATCGAAGCATCTGAAGATCGTGCTCGATCCGGCAAACCTGTTCGAACACGCCACGCCCGGCGAGGCGCGCGCTATCGTTGCCGCCGCGATCGACGAGGCCGCCGGCCACTTCGCCATGGCGCATGCCAAGGACCGTCATGGTGACGGTCGCTTTGCCACATCAGGGCATGGCATCGTCGATTTCCCGGATTTCGGCGCGCGGCTGAAGGCAGCGGGCTTCGACGGACCGCTTGTCACCCACGGCCTGTCCGCCGACGAAGCCCCCGATGTCGCCGCCTTTCTGCGAAGGCTCCTCTGATGGGCGCCGCCCCGACGATCCTGCTTCGCGACGATGCAGCGCTTCGTGTCTTCGACACGGGGCAGGGCAGGCTTCCCGTCGTCTTCCAGCATGGCCTCGGCGGTGACGCAGCGCAGGTCGCGCAGAACTTTCCCGATGGTCCTTCATACCGTCGGCTGACCGTCGAATGCCGAGCGCAGGGCGGTTCCGGCGCCGGTAGCAAGCGCCCGTTTTCGATCGCGATGTTCGCCGATGATGTGCTGGCCGCCGCGGATGCGGCCGGCCTCGACCGTTTCGTCGCCGGCGGCATCTCGATGGGTGCGGCCATTGCCTTGCAGCTTGCCGCCCGGCACCCGGACCGGGTCGCCGGTCTCGTGCTTGTGCGCCCTGCCTGGGCTTTCGATGCGGCGCCGCAAAACATGCGCCCTTACGTGGAAGTGGCGGAGCTCATCCTCAGCCGTCCTTTATCGGAGGCGCGAGATATCTTCGCGGCGTCCGCGACGGCCGCCCGCTTTCACACCGAAGCGCCGGACAATCTTGCTTCCCTGCTCGGCTTCTTCGCGCGCGAAAACGCGCCCGTCTTCGCCGAGGTGATGCAGGCGATCGCAGAGGATGGACCTGGCGTGACGCGGGCAGCCGCCGCTGGCCTTGCGTTCCCTACGCTCGTCATCGGCAGCGGCATCGATCTCGTCCATCCGCTGGCCGCCGCCCGCAGCCTCGCCGACGCCATCCCCAATGCGACCTTTGCCGAGGTGATGCCGAAGGCCACCGACAAGGAGTGCCATTTCGCCGAAATTCGCGCCGCCATCGCGGACTTTCTCGACATGAATTTCAACAACCAGGACCAGTCATGACCTCGAAACCTCTCTCAGGCCCGGCCGCCATCGCCGCATTGCCGCGCGACCGGATGATCGCCGAATTCTCGCTCTGGTCGGCCAATCTCGCCAATTTCGAAAACGACTTGAAGCGCATCGAGCCCTATGTCGATCTTCATCATATCGATGTGGCGGACGGTCATTTCGCACCGTCCTTCCTGTTCTTCCCCGATCTCGTCGCCCGCATTGCGGGGCTGACGGCGAAACCCATCCATGTCCACCTGATGGTCGATGAAGCAATCGTCGAGGCGCAGACGCGCCAGTTCATCGAAGCCGGCGCCGACATGATCAGCGTCCATGCCGAGAATGGCGAAGCCGGATTGCGCGCCGTGCGGCTGGCGCGGGAGCTCGGCGCCGAGGCCGGCGTCGTACTCAGGCTGGAGACGCCTGTGGAAGCAGTGACGGCCTTCGTCCCGGAAGTCGCCTTCGTGACGCTTCTTGGAACCGCAATCGGCGTCAAGGGACAGAGCCTGTCGGACAAGGCCTGCGACAGGCTGGGCGCTGCCCGCGCCATCCTGAGAGAGGCCGGCTGCGAGGCGCAAGTGGTTCTGGCGGCCGATGGCGGCATCCGCCACGAGACCGTGCCGTTGCTGCGTGCCGCCGGGGCCGAAACCGTGGTTCTCGGTTCGCTCGCCTTCGGTGACAAGGACCTCGCCGGCCGCATCGGCTGGCTGCACGGCTTGAAGGTCGCGGCATGACATCAGAAGCCGCCCTTGCGATCGATCTTGGCGGGACGGAGCTTCGCGCCGCCTTGGTCGACCGCGACGGCAAGATCCTGGCATTCGCGGCGGTGCCGACGCAGGCGCAGGCCGGTCCCGATGTGGTGATCGGCCAGATCGAGGCGTTGGCGGCGACAGTCCATGCCGAGGCCCCGGCACTTTCGATCGTCGGCGTCGGCGTCGGTGCACCGGGGCCGCTCGATCCGCTGGCCGGCATCGCCGTCGGCCCGCCGACGCTCGCCGGCTGGCTGGACGTGCCGCTTGCCGACATCCTGGAACGGCGGCTCGGCCTGCCGGTGCGGCTGGAGAACGACGCCAATGCCGCGGCGCTCGGCGAATGGCGCTTCGGCGCCGGCCATGGCGCTCGCTCGCTGGTCTTCGTCACGGTTTCCACCGGCATCGGCGGCGGTGTCGTCGTCGACGGGCGCATCCTGCATGGCCGCCGTGGCCTTGCCGCCGAGATCGGTCACATGACCATCACCAATGAAGGCGAGCGCTGCGTATGCGGTGTCGTTGGCTGCTTCGAGGCCATCGCCTCGGGAACGGCACTTGGCCGCCGCGCCAGCGCCGCCACGGCAGCCGGAGACGGCTCTACCTTGCGACGCTTGTCAGCGGACGCGGAGGTGACCGGCCGCCACGTCGTCGAGGCGGCACGGCTGCAGGACGCTCTTGCCTCGGCCTTGCTGGAGGAGGAAGCGCGCTGGCTGGGCATTGGCTTCACCAATCTCCTGCATCTCTATTCGCCCGATGTGCTGGTCGTCGGCGGTGGCATCGCCAATGGGCTCGATCTGATGCTGCCGACCATCGAGGCGACCATCAGGCAACGGGCTATGCGCGCCTATCGCGACGTGCCGGTCGTTCAGGCCCAGCTCGGCCGCCATGCCGGGCTCGTCGGCGCCGCCAGCCTTGTGCTGTTCGACGAGGGGGGCACTTTGGCAGCCCGCATGCCTGTCGGCCCAAGCACGTTTCCGGACACGCCGCTGAGCAAGACCGGCACGGTCTGACGTTGCGACCTGCATGACAAAGGCCAGAGGCAGCACGCCTCCGGCCTTTTACGCATTGACCGCGCGTCATTACTCGGCGGGAACAACGTCCGCCGGCAGGCTATCGTCGGCCGTGCCCGCCAGCGCTCTGGCCAGCTTGGCCTCGTCGAGTTCGCCTTCCCAGCGAGCCACCACCAGCGTGGCGACAGCATTGCCGACGAAGTTGGTCAACGCCCGGCACTCCGACATGAAGCGGTCGACGCCGAGGATCAGCGCCATGCCGGCGACCGGCACCGCCGGAACCACCGAAAGCGTCGCCGCAAGGGTGATGAAGCCGGCCCCGGTGATGCCGGCGGCACCCTTGGAGGAAAGCATGGCCACCAGCAGCAGCAGGATCTGGTCACCCATCGACAGGTGGATGTTGGTCGCCTGTGCGATGAACAGCGCCGCCAGCGTCATGTAGATGTTGGTGCCGTCGAGGTTGAAGGAATAGCCGGTTGGGATGACCAGGCCGACGACCGAGCGCTTGGCGCCGGCCTTCTCCATCTTTTCCATCAGCGAGGGCAGGGCGGCTTCCGATGAGGAGGTGCCCAGCACCAAAAGCAGCTCTTCCTTGATATAGCGGATCAGCGACAGGATGGAGAACCCGTTGTAGCGGCAGACCGCGCCAAGCACGACGAACACGAACAGGAACGACGTCACGTAGAAGGTGCCGACCAGCATAGCGAGATTGATCACCGCGCCGATGCCGTATTTGCCGATGGTGAAGGCCATCGCGCCGAAGGCACCGATGGGGGCCGCCTTCATCAGCACGCTGACCAGCTTGAAGATCGGCGTCGTCAGCGCCTGCAGGAAATTGAGCACGGGCGTGCCCTTGTCGCCGACCAACGCCAGCGCAATGCCGAACAGCACCGAGAAGAACAGCACCTGCAGGATGTCGCCGTCGGCGAAGGCGCCGACGATGGTCGACGGGATGATGTTCATCAGGAAGCCGGTGACCGACTGGTCGTGCGCCTTGGCGGCGTAATTGCTGATGGTCGAGGCGTCGAGCGTCGCCGGGTCGATGTTGAAGCCGGCGCCCGGCTGCACGACATTGGCGACGACAAGGCCGATGATCAGAGCCAGCGTCGAAAAGGTGAGAAAATAGAGCATCGCCTTGCCGGCGACACGTCCGACCTTCTGCAGGTCGCTCATGCCGGCAATGCCCGTAGTCACGGTCAGGAAAATGACCGGGGCGATGATCATCTTGACCAGCTTGATAAAGGCGTCGCCGAGCGGCTTCATGCTCTCGCCGACCGACGGATAGAAATGGCCGAGCAGGATGCCGAGGGTGATCGCGACGAGCACCTGCACGTAGAGTTGGGCATAGAAAGGCTTGCGCTGCGCGGCAAGCGCGCCTGATTGGTCTGCGATGTGCATCGAACTCTCCCTGGCCGGATGGGGCGGAGCGCCCTGCGTGACTTCTCCCATCGCGGCGCTCCGGTCGCACGCCGCTGCCAGGGAGTTTTGCAAGCGCTGTGCCAGTTCGCGGAAAGGCCGGAACCACGGGATTTCCGCCTTTGTCTGACGTCATGCGGGCAAAGCCTGTGCGGATTTCCGCACAGGCAGTGTTTGCCTGGGCGGATTTTCGCATTACATTGGCCGAAAGGCCGCGAGCAAAGGGGAGAGGGCAGACGCCGCAAGCAGGCACCGATAGCAAATCCCAAGGATTTGCCGGCCGTGAATTGCTGCGCGAGGCGGTAGCGCGGCTGCGCGATGGCCGCTGGGTTGCCGTGGTCGTTGCTTGTGCCTTTCTGGCCGGCGCGATCGCCATTGCCGGGCGCATCGCCTCCGGCCAGGCGGCCGATAATCTGCGCGAGACGGCACTCGCCGCACTGCCGCTGGCGGCGGGAACCCTGACCGGCGAAATCGAAAAGCAGCGCCTGGTTCCACTGGTGTTGGCCCGAGACGACGCGGTGCGCGGCGCTCTGCGCCGGGCCGGAAAAATGAAAGAAAAGGCCCTCAACGACAAGCTCAAGTCGATTGCCGGCGATGCCTCGGCATCCGCCATCTACATCATCGATACGGCAGGCATCGCCATATCAGCCAGCAATGCCGACGAACCGGCGAGCTTTGTCGGCATCGACTACAATTTTCGGCACTACTTCCAGGAAGCGATGAGCAAGGGTGCTGCCAGCCAATATGGCCTCGGCACAATCAGCGGCAGACCGGGGCTGTACCTTGCCAGCCGCGTCGACGATGGCGGCAAGCCGCTTGGCGTTGCGGTGCTGAAGGTCGAACTCGACGGCGTCGAAGCCAATTGGCGTTCCAGCGGTTTCCTTGTGTTCATCACTGATGAACGCGGCGTGGTGCTGGCTACCAGCCAGCCCGACTGGCGGTTCCGTGCGCTGGCGCCACTGTCGGCCGAGGACACCGCCGCAGCCCACGAGCAGCTCCAGTTGGCCGATGCAGGCTTCGAGCCGCTGCCGATCCGGCGCGGCGCTGGTGACGGCCTGGCGACGATCGACAACGCGGGAAAACCGCGCCAGTTCGTCGAGGTGGTGCAGGATTTGCCCGGTGCTGTTCCTGGCTGGCGTCTTTGGCTGCTCACTCCCGCCGACGCTGCTCTTTCATCGGCCGCCAACACGGCGCGGCTCACCACCTTGCTCGGTCTGCTGCTGATGGGCCTGCTTGCCTACGTGCTGACCCGGCGCCGGCGAACGCGCAGGCTGAGGCAGGAGGCGCTGGCGCGGATGAATGCCGAACTGGAGAGTCGGGTCAGCACGCGAACGGCCGAGCTGACCCGCTCCAACACCGCACTTGCCGGTGAAATCGCCGAGCGCGAGAATGCTGAAGCCAAGGTGCGCCGGCTGCGCGACGACCTCGCCCAGGCCAACCGGCTTTCCATCCTCGGCCAAATCGCCGCCGGCGTGGCGCACGAGATCAACCAGCCGGTCGCCGCTATCCGCACCTATGCCGAGAATGCGGGCCGCTTTCTCGAAACCGGCAAAACCGAACCGGCCAGCGGCAATCTGACGTCGATCGTGTCGATGACCGAGCGCATCGGCGCGATCACCGGCACCTTGCGCACTTTCGCCCGTCGACCCGGGGTTGCCGCTTCGCCGCTGCCGGTGCGCGAGGCAATTGACGGCGCGCTGTCGCTGCTGTCGGGCCGCATCCGTGATTCCGGCGTGACCATCGTCAAGCCGCGCGGCAATGCCTCGCCGGTGGTCATGGCCAGCCGCATCCGGCTGGAACAGATCCTGGTCAATCTGTTGCAGAATGCGCTGGACGCTATGAAGGACCAGCCCGATCCGCGCATCGAGATCGAGCTTGCCGAGCGCGACGACAGGGTGCTGATTTCGGTGCGCGACAACGGCCCAGGTCTCGGCCCGGAAGCAGCCGGCAATCTGTTCATGCCGTTCCAGACCACCAAGGAGAAGGGGCTTGGTCTCGGGCTGGTGATCTCGCAGGAGATCGCCCAGGAATTGGGCGGCACGCTGCGGCTCGATCCCGGCAATGGCATCGGCGCATCCTTCACCATCGATTTGAGGCGAATTGAATGATTGAGGGATCAGGGCTGGTGGCGCTCGTCGACGACGATGCGGACCTGCTGCACGCCACAACGCAATTGCTCGAGCTTGCCGGCTTCGCTGTGGTCGCGCGCGACGCCGCCGAGGCAGCGCTTGCCGTTGTCGACAGGACCTTTGAAGGCGTGGTGGTCAGCGACATCCGCATGCCGGGCATGAACGGGCTGCAGCTGTTCGATCGCATCAAGGCGATCGACCCGGACATACCCGTGATCCTGGTCACCGGCCATGGCGACGTCGATCTCGCAGTGGCCGCGCTCAAGGACGGTGTCTACGATTTCATCTCGAAACCCTATGCCGGCGACCGCCTTGTCGAGGCGCTGAAACGGGCGAGTGAGAAGCGACGGCTGGTGATGGAGAACCGGCGGCTGCGCGAAGCCGCGGCCCTCGCCACTGACGGCCTGCCGCTGATCGGCGAGGCTCCTGCCATCAAGCGGCTGCGCGAGACCTTGCGCCAGATTGCCGACATGAACGTCGATGTGCTGGTCGAGGGAGAAACGGGAACCGGCAAGGAAGTGGTGGCGGACCTCCTGCACAGATGGGGGCGACGGCGCGCAAAACCCTTCGTGGCACTGAATTGCGGTGCGCTGCCGGAGACGGTCATCGAGAGCGAGTTGTTTGGCCATGAGGCGGGCGCGTTCACCGGCGCGCAGCGGCGGCGGATCGGCAGCATCGAGCATTCCAGCGGCGGCACGCTGTTTCTCGACGAGATCGAATCCATGCCGCCGGCGCTCCAGGTCAAGCTGCTGCGCGTGCTCGAAACGCGCAGCCTCACTCCACTTGGCTCGAACGACATCAGGCGCATCGATCTCAGGGTCGTCGCCGCGACCAAGGTCGATCTGGGGCGGTCGGACCAGCGCGGTGATTTTCGCGAGGATCTGTATTTTCGCCTTAACGTGGTGACGCTGCGCATCCCGCCGCTGCGCGAGCGTCGCGGCGATATCCCGATGCTGTTTGGGCATTTCCTCGGCAAGGCGGCAGAACGGTTCGGCCGGCCCGTCGCCAAGGTGAACGCTGCGGTCAGCGATCATCTCCAGTCGCATGACTGGCCAGGCAATGTCCGCGAGCTTGCCCATTTTGCCGACCGTGTTGCGCTCGGCCTCGGTCCGGAAGATGGGAGGAGGGCGGTCTCCGCGCATTCGCCGGAGCCTACGGCAGCATTGCCCGAACGGGTCGGCCAATACGAAGCACAGCTCATCCGCGACGCGCTGCGCGACCATGGTGGCGAGGTGCGCAGCGCCATCGATGCGCTCGGCGTACCGCGCAAGACCTTTTATGACAAGCTCAAGCGCTACGGCATTGCCGCATCAGAGTTTCGCAATGGCGGCGACGCCGACACGCAACCATCTCGGAAAAGCGATGAACACGACGCTTGAAACGACGGCAAATCCCTTGCCGGAAGAACTCGCCTTTCTCGGTGAACGGCTGACGGCGTTCAACGACGGCGATGTCGGCGCATCCGAAAGGAAGGCGCTTGCCGTGTTTGTGCGCGACGAGGATGGCGCGGTCGTCGCCGGCATTTCCGGTTACACCGCCTGGGGCTGGCTCTACGTGCAATGGCTCTGGGTCGATGAGCGGCTGCGCGGCCAGCACATGGCCGGCAAGATGCTGGATGCGGCCGAACAGGAAGCCATGGCACGCGGTTGCCGGAATGCCTGGATCGACACCTTCAATCCGAATGCCGCCAAGGTCTACCAGCGTCAGGGTTACGAACCCTTTGGAACGCTCGCCGATTTCCCTATCGGCCGCAGCCGCATCTTTTTACAGAAGAGGCTGGCGTTGGCCTGATCCGTCCCGGCGGAACCGGGATGGACTGTCTTCCTGCCTGACCCGCAATCCGAACGAAGGTGGTTATGGTCCGGCGGACCGCTACTCGGCCGGAACCAGGCCTGGGTCTCCCATCGGGCTTGCTCTGGTTTCCTTGCGTGCCGACGCACGGGCAAGCACGCTTTGGCGGTTTACGGATCTGCGCTCGGCATCGATGCGATGGATCAGGATTTCCGCACGCTCGATCGACCCGAGCAGGGCCAGGATCGTGCCGCGTTCGGCGGCACCGGCATTCGGTCCGAGCGCCAGCGTGCGGGCACGCAGTTCCTCGACCCCGGGCAGATTTACATGGCCGGCCGGCATCTGCGGATGGGAGATGCCATAAGTCGGCAAGATCTCGCGCAGTGAGATATCGAGCTTGTTCAGCGCGACGTCGACGATGGCTTGCGCCGGGTTGCTGAACTTCTCGCGCCTGACGCGGCGCGCCACCTGATGCATCGATTCCGTCAGGGCGGCCGTGAAGTCGGCTTCCTCGATCAGGCTGGCGATCAGATCGAGCTGTTCGTAAGGCAGATCCTCCTTCATCAGCGCGGCGGTGTAGGCGCGGATATCGCGGCTGAGGATGTCGGTCGCCAGATAGTGCTCGCCCGGATCCGACGGCGCCTTCTTGGAAGAGCGTGCGATGTCGAGGAACATGGCGCCGGCCTCCAGATGGCGGGCCGTCTCTTGCTGCACGGCAGGAATGGCCTTGGCAAAATCGCTGGCCAGTTTGCGGTCGAGGAATTTCGGCGTCGAGAAATCCTCCGCGTCGTCGGCATCCGTGTGGCCGACACGCGATAGCACCCGCTCGAACACGCCGATGAACGGGAACAGCAGCACTGTGTTGAAGACGTTGAAGAAGGTCGAGTAGAGGCCGACCGCGACCGGCACCAAGGGGAAGGTCTCCTTGCCGTCGACAATCACCGGAACGGCCGGATCGCCGCCGAAGAACTGCATGGCCCATTCCAGCACCTGGATGGAGACGAAGAACAGAGGGATGGTGATGCACACCCCGATGATGTTGAACGAGATGTGCGCATAGGCGGTCCGCTTGGCGTTCTTCGAAAGGTTGAGGGAAGCCATCCAGGATGTGATCGTGGTGCCGAGATCGGCGCCGAGCGAGAAGGCGACGGCGGTTGTCCAGTCGAGAATGCCCGCCGCGCCAAGGCCCATGACGATGCCGATCGTCGCCGAGGACGAGTGGATCATCGCGGTCACGCCGGCGGCGATGAACACGCATTTGAAAAGGTTGAGGTAGGAGTCGGCCGTCAGCGTCTGCAGCAGCGCCATGACTTCCGGCAGGTTGCGAAGCGGACGCAGGCCGCCGGTCATCAAATTGAGGCCGTAGAAGATCAGAGCGAAACCCATGCAGGCGAGCGCTATGTTCTTCACCTTTTCGCTTTTGGCGAAGCAGTAGACCAGCGAGAACACGCCGGCCAGGATCAATCCGAGCGGACCGAGCGGCAGGGCGATGAGCCCGTTGCCGAGCGTGGTGCCGATGTTGGCGCCCATGATCACGCTGATCGCCGGCCGCAGGGCGATGACACCGGCATTGACCAGCCCGACGACCATGACGCTCATCGCCGTCGACGACTGGATGACGCCCGTGATCAGCGTTCCCGCCAGCACGCCTTTGACCGGCGTACCGGCTGCCTTGGCGAGAAAGTCGCGCATCCGGTTGACCGACAGCGCCTGGATGCCGTTTGCCATGAAATCCAGACCGAGCATGAAGATGCCCAAGCCGCCGATCACCGGCACGAGGATGTCCTTGAAGATATCTATGTCCATTTCAGGCAGTCCCCAACAAGTCGCCACGACGACGCGGTATGAAGTTCAGTTGCTGCGCAAGGCAGCTTCGTTCGGGTCAGTTTGCGACCGGCAATTGCCTTGCCCAATACTGTTCGATCTGGCCAATGAGCGCTTTCGGCAGCGGCACATAGCCGAGTGCGGTGGCGTCGCCGGCACCTTGCGCGAAGGCGAGCCGGAAAAGATCATGCACGCGGCGATAGCGATGTTCCGAACGCCCCGCGACCTGGACAACGGCGAACACCGCCGTGCTGATCGGGTACGCACCATCTCCGCTGCGATTGGTGAGGGAGGCGAAGAAGTCGGTCGTTTCCCCCCAGGCGACGGAGGTGGCCGCTGCTTGCACGCCCTGCGGGTCCGGTTTGACGAACTTGCCGGATTTGTTCTGGACCGCTGCGAAGGGAAGGCCGGCGCGAAGAACCTGGCCGTATTCGGCGTAGGCAATCGCCCCCTTGCTCGCAGCCACGGCACGAAGAAGCGCTTGCGTACCTTCCGCGCCTGTCCCGAGCGGCCAGTCGATCAGAGTGTCGGCTCCAAGCTTCGTCTTCCAGTCTTCGCTTGTCGATGACAGAAACTCGGTGAAGACATAGGTTGAGCCCGAACCGTCCTGCCGGTGGATGACGCTGATGGCGAGATCGGGAAGGGCTATGTCGGGATTGAGCACCCTTATCGCAGGATCGGACCAGGACTTTATCTTGCCCAGATAGATGTCGGCGATCACCGGGCCGGAGAGGTGCAGACCTTGCTCCGGCAGGCCATCGAGATTGGCGACCACCGCGATCCCGCCCATGACGATCGGAAATTGCTGCTGGCCGTTCCTGGCGAGATCATCAGCCTGCACGGGAACATCCGTGGCGGCGAAATCCAGTTCGGGCTGCGCAAGCCGCATCAGGCCGGCAAGGGATCCGACCGGTTCATAATCGACGGTCCAGTCCAGCGTGAAGAAGTCGCCGCCGTCGGCGCGTGCAGCCTTGTATGTCGTTGCCCACTTGCCGATGATCGGCGCGGCCAGTGTCGACCCCGCACCGCGAATGGGCTCAGCCCGCGCAGCGGATCCGATCATGGCCCCGATGATTGCAAGGGCGAGCGCAGCTGCCGCCCCCGAAACCGTCGGCCGTGCACCGCGCAATAAGGCTAAACCTGCTGACAACATAAATTGAATCCCAACTATACTGCCGCCGCTATGCAGGCGCGCATCGATGGCCATACGCCTGCGAAATGAGGCGTCAGCTGAAAACAAGATCGCTGTTGTCTTGTATTAATTCTTCTTAACGGTTGGATGACAGTGGGTCCCGGCGGAAAAGCTTTTCGACTATTCCGAAGACCTTTCGACTGCAAAACCTGAGCAAAAAGCCGCATCGCCTGAAAGTCGGCCGGGCGGGAAAGGTCATCCCATCCCGTTCCGGGATGGAAGAGGCTCTAACCGGCGAGTTTTCCGCCCTGCATCGGCCGCGGTGCGCCGGTCGTGCTCGGAAAGCTGATCGGCAGGCCGCGCAGCACGCGCACCGCGAGGAACGCAAAACACTCCGCCTCGACCGCGTCGCCGCTCCAGCCGAGGCTCTCGGCCTGCACCACTTCGACGCCGGCACGGCTGGTCAGCATCGCCATCATGGTCGGGTTGTGGCGGCCGCCGCCGCTGACCACCAGTTTTTTCGGACGGCTTGGTAAGAGGTCGAGTGCCTTGCCGACGGCTCCAGCGGTAAAGGCGGTCAGCAGTGCCGCGCCATCCTCCGCATCCAGCCCGTCCGCCATGGCGGCGCCGAAGTCGAAACGGTCCAGCGATTTGGGATAGGGCTTGGTGAGATAGGGGTGCTGCAGCAGCTTGGCCAGCCGCGCCTCGTCCACCTTGCCCGCACCGCCGAGCGCGCCGTCGCGGTCCATCTCGCCGAGCCCCTTCGACTTGATGAAATCGTTCAGCGGCGCGTTGGCGGGGCCGGTGTCGAAGGCAACGACATTGTCGGCGCCATCCCACCAGGTGATGTTGGCGACGCCGCCGAGATTGAGTACGGCCACCTCGCCATTGGCGCCGGCGCCGCGCATCAACGCCGTGTGATAGACCGCGGCCAGCGGCGCGCCTTGCCCCCCGGCGCGCATGTCGGCCGAGCGGAAATCGTAAGCGACCTTGGTACCCAATATGGCATGCATCAGCTCACCATCGCCGAGTTGCCTTGTCTGGCCCAGCCGTCCAACCTGCGGCGCGCGATGCAGAACGGTCTGGCCGTGAAAACCGACGACGCCGATATCGGCCATCGTCATGCCATAGCCTTCGACCAATTCCTTGACGGCTGCTGACTGGGCACGCGTCAGGGCTTCCTCCGCGGTGCGGAAGATCGCCGGCTCCGGCCCGTCAAAGTTCCACGCCCGCGCCTCCGTCAGCGTCTCTTCCAGCAGGGAGCGGATCGACGGAGGATAGGGCATCAGCCGATAGGTGCCGAAATCCTCGATACGTTCGCCGTCGGTCTTGATCAGCGCGACGTCGATGTTGCCGTCCAGCACCGTGCCGGTCATCAGGCCGACGGCCCAGATTGGTTCCATAATCGTTTCCTTGTTGAGCATAATCTTTCCGAAACCGTTTCCCACTTTTCGGGACCACGCTCCAGTCCCATTGATGAGATCGCCGACAGCTTTGCGAAACCTGACGATTCTACCGCCAAAATGTTGGTCTAATGAATCCGGGCGGCGGGCAAGGTCCAAGCCTTGTCCCTTTCGAAGTGGCGGTCTCGGTGCTGAAGGCCGAGCGGCTTTCGTAGCTCCACAGGCGATGTTGGACCGCGCAACGTCGTTTCTGCAGCCCGTCTGGTTCAACAGCCACCGAGATGCCACCTCTTGCCTGTCAGCCCCGAAGGCGCGACCTTGTCTGATCTGGCGAACGCTTCCGCCGAAATCCGCAAGGGAGAGAAAATCATGACCTCATCCGATGTGGCCGTTATTGCAGGCGCGGGCGCTGGTCTGAGCGCCTCGCTTGCGCGCCTTCTCACCCGCGAAGGCATTCGCGTGGTTCTGGCCGCTCGCAACGTCGAGAAGCTCAGCGCTCTGATCGACGAAACCGGTGCTCTGGCCGTTGAGACGGATGTCGCCGACGCTGCGTCCGTCGCCAGGCTGTTCGACACCGCCGACAAGGCCGGCACGCTGGCGCTCGTGGTGTTCAACGCCAGCGCACGCACCCGCGGCCCGATCGCCGAGCTCGATGCGGAAGCGGTCAAACAGGCATTGCTGGTCGGCGCCTATGGCGGCTTCCTGGTCGGCCAGCAGGCGGCGCGCCGGCTGCTTGTCCGGGGATCCGGTTCGATCCTGTTCACCGGCGCCACCGCCAGTGTGAAGGGCTTTCCCGGCTCGGCCGGCTTTGCCCTGCCGAAATTCGGCCTGCGCGGCCTGGCGCAGTCCATGGCCCGCGAACTCGCCCCGCAGAACATCCACGTCGCCCATTTCATTCTCGACGGCCAGATCGCGCCGCCCGGACAGGCAGCCGATCCCGACCTACAGGACCGCCGCCTGTCGCCGGATGCCATCGCCGAGGCCTATCTCGCGGTCCATCGCCAGCATCGCAGCGCCTGGAGCTCGGAGCTTGAGTTACGGCCTTGGGTCGAGACGTTTTGACAATCCAGACGATCGCCCGGCGGGAAGCAACGCGATCCTTCCGCTTTTCCTATATATTAGGCAATGCTGATATTTTGTGGCGCTAAGCTGCTTGTCCAATACATAAAAAGGCACAGTGTAATATATACGTTTGTTTAACGCGGGTTGTGCATGTTGCAGCTTTCCCGGGTTAATTGAGAACGCGCATGTCGGTTACACGTCGTACACTGCTTGCGGCCGGGAGCGGCGGGTTGCTGATCTCGCAAGCCCGCGCAGCCAGCACTCCGGGACAGCAGGCGGAGAACGCCCCTCAACCTATCGCGAGCGGCGATGCATTGCGCATCGCAATGCCGGCCTTCGCTTCCAATCCGTTCTTTCCGTCCGACGGATCGGGGGACGATGGCATAGACATGGAGTTGGCCCACGGCATCGCCGCGGCCCTTGGCGTCGAGCCGGTATTCGACCGATCCGCCGCAACGTTCGACGATATCGTCAGACAGGTCAGTTCCGGACAGGCCGACATGGCGATTGGCAAGCTTAGCCGGACGCTTCAGCGCGGCCGGTCGATCATATATTCCCGCCCCTACGCCATGCTGCGACAAGGGCTGATCGCCAACCGCCTCAACCTGGCGCGTATCGCGCAAGGCAAACCGGCCGAACAGATCGTCCGTGATTTCTCAGGCGATCTTGGCGTGATCGAGGGCTCTTCATTCGCCACCTATGCGGCCACGACCTTCCCGCATGCGCAAATCCACCGCCTGGCAAGCTGGGATCTGATCATCGATGCGATCCGAAACGGGACGATCGACATGGCCTATCGCGATGATTTCGAGATCAAGAAGCTGATGGTCGACGATCCGTCGATGACGGTCGTCGCGCGCTCGATCACGCTGACCGACAAGGTCGATACGATCGCAGTCGGCGTGCGGCCCGACAATCCGCACCTCGCGGCCTTTGTCGATCTCTATCTCGATCTCGCGCGGGGTCAGCAGATTCTCAACACGGATGAGATCATCGCCCGCTATCGCCTGGGGAGCAAAGCCTGACATGGCCATCTCCGAGGTAGCCGGACCCCTGCCTTTCGACTGGCGCCTCGCGGCAAGGCGTATCCTGCGATCTCCGGTGACGACGATTGTGATGATTGCTGCAGGGATATTGTGCGGCCTCTACTATCCAGACTTTGCCCATGCGATCAGCCCTGTCGCACAGCTCTACCTGAATTTCCTCAAGATGGTCGTCCTGCCCTATTTGGTCTCGTCGGTCATCTTCTCCATCACGGCAATGGTCCAGGATCCCAAATCGGTCCGCTACCTCGGCAAGGTAGGTATGGCCGTGCTGGTCGTGTCGTTCCTGAGCGTGCTGGTGAGCGGCACCTTGTCGTTGATCCTGCAGCCGGGCCAGATCGAGAATCCGCAGTCGCGCATCGAGCTTGGCGAGTTCATCAATTCGCAAGGCAGCGTGTCCACCGATCTCGCCTTCCCGTTCCAGCCGCCGCCCTCCAATGGCGACCCCAATGGCGGGCACTCGATCCTGCTCGACCTGGTGCCGAACAACGTCTTCAACGCGCTGGCCTCGGGCCAGACCATCCAGGTTTTGCTGTTCTGCCTGCTTTTCGGGCTCGCGATGGGAAAGATTCCCCAGCCTTCGTCCATGAGCCTGACCCAGGCGCTCAACGCGGTCTACCGGGCCTGCACGGTGCTCACCAACTGGTTCATCTGGGGGTTGCCCTTTGCAACCTTCATCCTGATCGCGGACCAGACCGCGTCGACCGGAACCAAGCCGCTCACGCTGATGGGCGGTTACCTGCTGGTGATGGGCCTTTCCTGCCTCATATTCGTCGCCGGGGCTTTTGCCATTATCGCCATCCGGTCGCGACGAAGCTACTGGACCACGATCAAGACCTGCCAGCCCCTTCTCATGGTGGCCATCACGACACGCTCTACGGTCGCCTCGCTGCCGTGGGTCATCAACCTTTTGAGCGAGCGCCTGCGGTTCAGCCTGGTGGTGGTCGAACTGCTCGTGCCGCTGCAGGCGGCATTGCTGCGTACAGGCCCAGCGCTGCTCTACACCTCGGGTGCGCTGTTCATCGCCCAGCTTTACGGCCACCAGCTTGCAGTCTCGGACCTCGTGCTCGTCGGCATCATCTCAGCGCTTCTCGCGCTCACCACCGGCGGCATGGGCAGCCTGCTCATCCTGTCCCAGATGTCCATCGTCTGCGGCTACCTGAAGCTTCCCTTCGAGGCGGCGTTCGTCCTGTTCGTCGCGGTGGATGCAGCCGTCGACACGTTCATGACGCTGGCCAGCGTCTGCACCGTCGCGGCGAGCACGGCAATGATCGCTCCCAGCCACAGGGAGACGACGCAGCCTGACGCCGCCTCGGACCAGCTCGAAGCCGAGCCTGTCAGATGATCGACGACAGCATCCGTCCCCAGCTCGGCATTATCGGCGGTCTTGGGCCGCTTGCTTCGGCTGATTTCTACTTCAAGCTGACCCGGATGACCCAGGCGCTCAGAGACAACGAACATGTGCCTGCGGTGATCCTCAGTGTCCCGCAGCTGCCCGACAGGACCGAAGCGATCCTTGCCGGCCATGACGGGCCGCTGGCGCCTTTGAAAGCCGCGGTCGCGACGCTCAATGCGCTCGGCGTCGCCCGCATCGCGATGCCGTGCAACACCGCCCACCATTGGTACGGCCAACTGGCGGCGAATTCGCACGCGGAAATCATCCATATCGGAGACGCTGTGGTGACGGAGACGCGTCGCAGCCTGGATCAGGGCCGGGTTGCTGTTCTCGCCACTCAAGGCACGCTGGTCTCCGGCTTCTATCAGGACAGGATGTCGGCAGCGGGATTTGAGCTCTGCCTTCCCGCGAACACCGAGTTTCAGGCCTGCGTCGACAGCGCGATCAGCCTCGTCAAGGCGGGTTCGATCGCGGATGCGGCGGTTGAAACCGAGCGCGCGCTCGACATCGCGCAAGCGGCCGGCGCCGATGCAGCCCTGCTCGGCTGCACCGAACTGTCGGTGGTGGCCGCCAGCCTCAACGGTCTCAATGGATTGGTCGTCATCGACAGCAATGCGGCCTTGGCGCGAGCCTGTCTGACACGGTTGGGCTTTGGTGCCCAGGAAGCCCGCGGCCTGCCGACCGTATCACGGCTGCCGGAACATGACCGATCGATGCGCGCCAGCTTGGCCGCACTGGCCTAGCCCTATGGATAGAACCTCATAGCATTTCGGAACCCGTCAGCCCTGGCGCGGCACGCCCTTGGCAAGCAGGTAGACGAGATACGGCCCGCCAAGCAGCGAAGCGAACAGGCCGGCGGGCAGTTCGTAGGGAAAGGCCGCCATGCGCGACAGCCAGTCCGATACGATCATCAGCAAGGCGCCCAGAAGCATCGCTCCGGCGAGATGGACGCGGGCGCGGGAAAAGCCGACCAGACGGGCAAGGTGTGGCGCGATCAGGCCGACGAAGCTCAATGGCCCGACGACCATGGCGGCCAGCGCGGTCAGCAGCGCGGCAACGATGATCAGCATCAGCCGTCCGCCGGCGACCGGCACGCCCAGCCCGCGTGCGCTGTCGGACCCGAGCGGCAGGATGTCCAGCCAGCGGGCGGCAAGAAACAGCGGCAATGTCAGCGGCAACAGACAGGCGAGTGCCAGCCCTGCATCGAGCGTCGACGCCTGGCCGGTCGAGCCGCTCAGCCAGCGCAACAGGATGTAGGACTGCGCGTTGCCCATGGCGATCGTCGCGGTGATCGCAGCGCTGCAGAGCGCGCTCATGGCGATCCCGGCAAGCAGCAGCCGCTCGGCACCGAACTTTGCTCGTGCGGCAAGGGCCAGCATGGCAATCAAGGCCACCAGTGAGCCCAGGGCTGAGCCGGCGAGCTGCCAGCCGAGATCGGCCGTGGCGCTGACCATCAGCACGGCTGTCAGGCCGGCACCGGCGCCGGTGCCGACGCCAAGCACTTCGGGGCTCGCCAGCGGGTTGCCGGTGACCCGCTGGATGACGACGCCGGCGGCCGAGAGCATGGCGCCGGCGGCGGCCGCCACGCCGATCCGCGGCGCACGCCACGCGGCGAGATCGGTTAACAGGTCTCCCCCAGCAATAGTCCAGCCGTCCGGACCGCGCCCGACGACAAGCGCCACGGTGGCAGCGACAAGCGCCAGCGCAAACAGAAGCAGGATGATCAGCCAGGGCCGGCTGGCCTTGCGCGGTGCGGTACCATTCGAACCGAGATGCGGCCACTCGAAAAGGCGCAGCCGCGGCAACAGCCACAGCAGCAGCGGGCCGCCTAACAGGGCGGTGCCGGCGCCGGTCGGAATGCGTTCGCCACCGGAACCGGCGGCCAGCTGTACCAGCCCGTCCGTCAGCCACAGCAGCACGGCGCCGATCAGCGGCGCGGCGATCAGTTTTTGGCGCAGTGTGCGGGCGCCCGAAAGCGTGGCCAGCGCCGGCGCTGCAAGACCGACGAACCCGATGACGCCAACCTCTGCCGCGACTGACGTCGCCATCCACACGGCAAGCGCGATGATGAGAAAGCGGCTTGAGTGACGGGCGACGCCCAGGCCGCGTGCCGAGGCATCGTCGAGACCAAGAATGGTCAGCGGCCGCAGCAGCATCAATGCGGCAACCGCGCCGGCCACCAGCCTGACCGTCAGCGCGATGGTCGGCTCCCAGTCCTGCTGGACCAGCGATCCGCCGCCCCAGATGAACAGCGAAAACAGGTAATCGCCATTGGCGAGGATCAGTGCTGCGCTGACGGAACTGGCGGTCAGCGCCACCATCATCCCGGCGAGCATGACCGACACCGGCTCCAGCCCGCGCCGCCAGGTCAATGCCAGCACCAGCAGCACCGCGGCGATGCCACCGGCGAAGGCGACCAGGCCCTGCGACCGCTCCATCAGCAGCGGTGCGTAAAGCGAGGCGATCGTCATCGCCAGTTGCGCACCAGCCGAAATACCGAGCGTCGACGGTTCGGCCAGCGGGTTGCGCAGCACATGCTGCAACAGCAGGCCGGACAGGCCGAGCACGGCGCCGGCCAGCACCGCCACGGCGGCGCGCGGCAACGTGCTGTAGAGCAGGATGACACGATCGAGATCAATGCCGTCGCCCGGCGGCGCGGCCGGCCACTGCATGCCGACCCGCCATGCGAACAGGAGCGCTGCCAGCGCCGCCAGGAAGCTCCACAGGGCGATTGGCGACAGCGCGGCACTCGTCGTGGCGCGGTGGCCGACTGCGCGCTCAGCCATGGCTTTGCCCGGCAATAGCTGCCGTCGCCAGGCGCGCGAAGCGGCGTGCCGATGGCAGGCAGCCAAAGTGGTTGACCGGCTCCAGGACGGCAACGCGGTTCTGGCGCACCGCCGGCAGAGCGTTCCACAAGGCATTTGTCGGAAGCGAACGCCCGACATCCGCCGGCAGTGGCGAAACGATCAGGATCGACGCCTCGGGCACGCGCGCCAGCGCCTCCAGTCCGACGGGTGCCGCCGCGCTGTAGCTCGTCTCGTCGGTCCATGCATTGACCAGGCCGAGAAGCGTCAGCACATCGCCGAACATGGAGTCGCGGCCAAAGGCGCGAAAATGCCTGCTATCGCCTAGGCTGATGACGAAGACCGGACGCCCGGAAGCGCGCGGCAAGGTGCCGCGCAGCCGCGCGATTTCATCAGCGGTCTCGTCGGTATAGCGCTCCGCCTCGGCCTGCCGCCCCAGCTTTTCGCCAAGCGCCAGTGTCGCTGCCTCGGCGAGCACATAAGGCGGCACGCCGGCCTCGTAGACCGTTTGCGCAAACACCGGCGCGATGCGTTCGAGCATCGGGCGCTGGTATTCGTAGAAATTGGAGATCACGATGACATCAGGCGCGACGATGCGCAGCAGCTCGTAATTGGGCGCGCCGCGCAGCCCGAGATCGGTCACCGATTGGGGCACTGCCGGCTCGACCGCGATCTTGCGAAACTGGATCAGTTCGGTCGCCGCCACCGGCTCGATGCCGAGTGCCAGCAACGTCTCCAGCATGCCCCAGTCGATCGCTGCAACGCGTGGTGTAGCAGCCCTGGCGGCGACCGGTGGCAGCAATGCCGCGGCCGCCAGCGCAAGCACCTGCCTTCTGTTGGGCAGATGGATCATCACTGGCTTGTTTGGCAAGCTGTAACCAAGTCGACTACCAAGTCGTATGCGCCTTCAGCTTGAACGAGCGGCCTTCGCCATAGGAACAGGTCAGCGTCGTCTGGCAGCTCGACACATAGGTCTTGTCGAAGAGGTTGGTGATGTTGAGATCGATCCCCCAATTCTCCTTCTCGTAGCCGAGTTTCAGATCGGCCAGCGTGACCGCCGGCACTTTGGCCGTGTTCTCATTGTCGGCCCACGAAGAGCCAACATAACGCAGGCCGCCGCCGATCGAGATGCCGTCATACCAGTCGCCGCGGAACGTATAGTCGACCGAGGCGGAAGCCATGACTTCGGGCACGATGAAGGGCGTTTTGCCGATCACCGAGATACCGGTATCGTCCTTGAATGCGTCCACGTCCTTGAGGATCTTGATGTCGTAGGCAGTGAATGCGCCCGTCACCCGGAAGTCCTCGGTGACATTTACCTTGCCTTCGAGTTCGATGCCCCGCGAGCGTACTTCGCCGGTCTGGATCTGCGCGAATGCGTCAACGTTCGAAGCCACATTTTGACGGGTGAGGTCGAAGAGCGACACGGTGAACAGGCCGTCGATGAAGGTCGGCACATATTTGACCCCAACCTCGTATTGCTGGCCTGTCTCCGGCTTGAACAAGTCGCCGGTCGCAGTCGTTCCGATGATTGGGTTGAAGAAGGTGGCAAAACTGACATAGGGGGTGACGCCGTTGTCGAATTCATAGGCCAGCCCAGCTCGCCCGGAGATGTCGCCGACGGTCTGGCTCAAATCAATGACCGGGAGATTGAATTTCTCCGTGTAATAGGTCGGGCGATTGTCGGCATCGAGCCAGCCGCGATCATATCGCCCATTCAGCGTCACCAGCCAGCCATCGCCGAAACGCAATTGGTCTTGCGCATAGAAACCGAGCTGCTTCTGCGTCAGGTCCTGGTTAAGATAGCTGACGCGGGGCGTCAGCGGCGAACCGTAGACGGGGTCGAACGCGTCGATTGGCGGAGTAAGCCCAAATTCCGCCGACGACTGCACTTGGTCGATGTTGTAATATTTGTAGTCGATGACGGCCAGCAGCGTGTGTTCGACTGGCCCGGTCTCCACCTTGCCCTCGATCTGCAGGTCCGACAGGAATGTCATCGCGTCGGTGTCATGGTCGAAATTGATGCGATCCAGCGCACTGGGGCTCGCTGCAGGATTCGTATCTCGGGACCAGCCATTGGGGTAGACGCTGACTTCGTTGATGGAAGCGGCACTAAATCGAGTGTTGGAGCGCACCGTCCAGTCATTGTCGAATGTGTGTTCGAACTCGTAGCCTATCGAGCCCTGTTCCCGCTTGTAGAGATCGACGCTCGGCTCGGTGAAATTCGCATCCGGGTCGATGCGGCCATAATTCACGCCGTCCACAATGTGGTCCGTCACCGTCCCGCTATAGGGCAGGAAGCTGCCGCCATTGTGGTTTTCGTCGATGTGGCTGTAATTGGCCAGGATGGTCAGCGTGGTTGCTTCGTCCGGCTTCCACGTAATACTTGGCGAGATGAAGCCGCGCCAGCCATTTTGCAGGTCGCTGTAGGTATCGCCGCCGGCGACCTTGCCCGTCATCCGGTAGCTGACCGCGCCATCCTTGGCCACGTCGCCGATGTCGAAGCCGAGATAGACATTGCCTGCGTCGTTGACGCCGGTCTCGACATAGCGCGTGCGTTCGAAGTCCGGCCGCTTGCTGACATAGTTGACCAGGCCACCGGGATTACTGCCGCCGTAGAGTACGGAGGCCGGTCCCTTCAGCACCTCGATGCGCTCCAACCCGAAGCTGTCGACATAAAAGCCGCCGAAGCCGTAGCTGAACAGCTGCAGCCCATCCATGTAGGTGCCGGTGGCCGTCGCCTGGAAACCACGGATGTACAGCCAGTTGGTGTCGCTGTCGGGGCCGAAGGGCTGCGCGAAGACGCCGGCCGTGTAGCGCAAGGCTTCGTCGGCCTTCTGTGCGCCCTGGTCGTCGATCTCTTGACGGCCGACCACCGACACGGATTGCGGGATATCCTTGATGTCGGTCGCCGTCTTGGAGCCGGTCCTGCTTTTTTTGGCGACGACGCCTTTAACCGGTCCGGTCGCGCCGTCGCCGGCCTCGCCCTCGACCACCACCGGTTCAAGCTGGGTGCTGGTTTGCACCGACTGCGCGAACGCGGCCATTGGCGGGATCATCGCGGCTGCGGCGACGCTGGCCGCCAGAAGCGCCTTCATCCGGTAAGTTCTGCTCATCAGGAAAGTCCCCGCCTGTCGACATTGAGATACTTGATCATTTACCTCAACTTAACTGCGGGTCATTGGACGGAATTGGGCGGTTTGTCCATTCTTGTCCAAACGAGGGACATCACGGTATGATGTTGCGGAAATGTCACTGGCGACTGGTGCTCCTCATCCAGGCGCCGGGTGTCACGCCGACAATCGACTTGAACACACGCGTCAGGTGCGCCTGGTCGAAAAAACCCGTTGCCTCGGCGATGTCGCCAAGTGAAGCGACGTCGCGCGCCATCATCGCCTTGGCCCTGTCGACCCGCGCCTGCATTTGCCAGCGATGCGGCGGCACGCCCGTCGCCGCCTTGAAGGCATGGCTCATCGCGGTTTCGGACAGGCCGGTCAGCGCGGCGAGATCGGCAAGCCGGATCCTGTCCAGGCAATGCGCGTCGATGTAGTCGGTGACGAGGCGCAGCTTGCGGCGCGAGAGCGGCGACCGTCGCCTGGCGGTATCAGGCTGGTCTATCTGGAACAGGCTTGCGAACAAGGCATTGAGCAAGCCCTCGCCATAGAGATCATGCAGAGGCCGGTCGTTGCCGCATTCGGCGGCAATCATGCCGGCAAGCATGGCGATCCGGTCGTCGCGAAACTGGAAGCGCGACATCCGCAAGGCCTCGTGGTCAAGGCTGCGGCCGAAGCGGCGCGTCAGCGCTGGGGCGTCGAAATGCAGGTCGAGATGCCGGATCCGCCGCAGCCCCTCGACCCGGCCGCGGATCGGCACGCCGGCCGGTATGTAGGCCATGGAAAAAGCCTGGTCGTGGCGGCGCAATTCGCCCTTGGCGCCTTCGACGAAGAAAGCGCCGTCGCCATCCACATCGAGCGCGACGAACAGCCGGGGGTCGGGAGAGACGTAATAGCCTTCGGCCTTGTCACCGCATGAGACATCCCAGAGGTCGGCGACCACGCCGTCCCAGACATGCCATTTCAGATCGCCAATGACTGAAAAGCCCTGAATACTGCTCTCCATGCGCGGAACGAAGTTCAAACCCTGTGATCCCAACCATAACATGATAAAAACCATCATGTTTATGCCCGGTTAGCGACCCCACCGCAAGTGCTTTGCGGCTGCTCGAAAATCGGCCGGAACCAATACCGCTGGGGCCGTCAGGCCTCAAACACTTTCGAGGTATGTCTCGATTTCGAAATCGCTGACATTGAGCGCGAACGTGTTCAATTCCTGGCGTTTGCAGGCAACGAAGGAGTCGCGCAGGATGGCTGGAAAAATCTCCGCCACATGCGTCCCGCTCTCGAAGGCGGCGATCGCGGATGCCCAGTCCGGCGGCAGCTTTGCCGGCGGGAGTCCCTGGCCGTCGGTGCCGATCGGATCGCCTGGCGATATTTGTCTTTCAATGCCCGTCAGTGCGGCGCCCAATATGGCCGCTAGCACCAGATAGGGATTGGCGTCGGCTCCCGAAACGCGATGCTCGATGCGGCGCGCACCGGTTGGCCCGCCGGGAATGCGGATCGCCACCATACGGTTCTCATAACCCCAGGCGACTGCGGTCGGCGCATAGGATCTCGGGCGCAGCCTGCGGTAGGAGTTGAAGTGCGGCGCGAACACCAGCGTGCTTTCGGCCATTGCCGCAAGCAGGCCGCCGACCGCATGGCGCATGGTCTCAGAACCCTGGTCGGTGCCGTCATCGAAGACGTTGCGCCCTTCGCCGTCGATCAGGCTGAAATGAACGTGAAAGCCGTTGCCTGCGCGGTCGCCATAGGGCTTGGCCATGAAGCAGGCGGCAAAGCCGTGCTTGCGGGCAATGCCCTTCACCGTGCGCTTGAACAGCACCGCATCGTCAGCCGCCCGCAAGGCGTCCGCGACATGGTTCAGATTGATTTCGAACTGACCGACGCCGTTTTCGGCGATGGCCGTGTCGACGGGAATGCCTTGCGTCCGGCAGGCCTCGTAGACGTCATGGATGAAGGATTCGAAGTCGTCGATCTCGTCGATCGACAGCGCCGCGTCGGAATCGAGACGGCGTCCGGTCACCGGGGAGACCGGTCCGACCGGCCGTTGCGATTGCGGATCGACGAGGTAGAATTCGAGTTCCGTTGCCGCGACCGGGGTCAGGCCCAAGGCCTTGTAGCGATCGAGGATGCGGGCCAGCGCCCGTCGCGGGTCGCCGAGATAGGGCGCGCCGCTTTCGTCGGCCAGCCAGAGCGGGACAAGCGCTGTCGGATGCGCCGTCCAGGCCACCGGCAGAATGCCGCGGCCCGTCCACTGGCACAGTCCGTCGGCATCGCCGGTCGAGAATACCAGCGTGTTGCCTTCGATGTCCTCGCCCCACACATCGAGCCCGATCAGCGAAAAAGGCATGCGCAGCTTGCCTTCCAGCGCCTTTCTTGCCTGCTCGACGGGAATGCGCTTGCCGCGCATGATGCCGTTGAGGTCGCACACCGCGGCTCTCAGGCTCTGGATGTCGGTCCTGCTGTCAAGCCAGTTCAAAACGTCCGCAATTGCATCGCTCAATTTATGACCTCTGGTTTTCGAAGGTGCCGCAACCTGACCGGCTGCACTGTCCCTGATAAAAATAGCTTGTGAGTTTTAGGAAAACAAACTTGGCTGTCGCCAAGCGCTTTTCCTTATTTTTTCAAGTCACTAGCTGGGATGTCGGGAGGCATTTCAAAACCAATTGCGCGATCTGCGATCGCAACATAGAGGCAAGAGGTCGGAAAGCCAAGTGGCATTCAAACTGTGGGTTAGTTTGAAATTCAACCTTCAAACAATCCCCTCGGAGTGTCATATTGTTGGCATGGGGCCGCTGACAGGCTGGGGTCAGAGCGGGCGAGGTGTGGCGATTGTGACTGATAACCACCCGAAGCGCCCGCGCCGCCAAGGCGAAAGCAGGAAAGATGAAGAACGGCGTTCTATTATCCGCTCACTGGTTGAGCTAGATCGGCCGGTTGCAGAGCTTGAAAAGCTTTTGGCGCCGCTTCCCTGGGACTATCCAACTGCGCTGGTCACGCTGACCTACGATCACATTCGAAGCGTTCTCTTGCGCTTTCTAGCCGGGAACCTCGAGGCGAAGGACGTCGAGGAATGGGCCGATCTTGTTGAAATGCGAGATGATATCGAGTTCGCAGAAGACCGGACGAAAGAGGTAGTCCATATGCTGTCCACGCCGCAAATCCACTTTCCTATCGACGGCCAGCTTGCGCGGCTTCTGCTATCGCCAATTTCGCACTGACCGACTACCGGCATTCGACGTTCTGGGTTCGCCACCGAGACAACATGGCTGGGCCTTCGATCGAACAATTGTCGCCCGGCGATTCTAGCTTCTCATCTTCGAAAATCTCGCCTGCTGCAGGATGTGCGAGGCGCCTTCGTCGATGTCGCGCACGATGGCGGCGCGGGCGCGCTCGCCATCCTGAGCCTCGATCGCCGCTACGACTTCCTCGTGAAAGTCAATGTCGAGAATGGAGGCGAGGTCATCCTCGAACCCCGTGGCGAGATTCCTGAGAAACGGGCCGACCTGCATCCATACGGTCTCGATCAGGAAGATCATCTGCTCGTTGCCGCAATGGCGATAGATCGAGAATTTGAAGTCGTGGTTCTTGCGCAGATAATCGTCGATATCGCCCTTGCGAGCCGCCAATGTCAGTTCGGTGGCGTGGCGTCGGATCGTGCGCAGATTGTTGCCGTTGATGCGTGTTGTCGCCAGCTCGGTCGCCGAGCCTTCGAGGATAGTCCGCACCGCGGTCAATTGCGAAAACCGGTCGGCCGATATTGCCGGCACTTCGACGCTGCCGTTCGGCATTGGGCTGAGCGCCCGCAGCGCTTGCAGCCGCATGAAGGCGCTGCGCACCGGCATGTC
Organism: Mesorhizobium sp. M7A.F.Ce.TU.012.03.2.1; assembly: GCF_004006095.1. NCBI lineage: Bacteria > Pseudomonadati > Pseudomonadota > Alphaproteobacteria > Hyphomicrobiales > Phyllobacteriaceae > Mesorhizobium > Mesorhizobium sp. M7A.F.Ce.TU.012.03.2.1. The sequence continues at coordinate 6,386,195 of NZ_CP034779.1, read as the reverse complement.
GCTGGTGCCGAGTTCCCTTGCGAGTTTTCGCGATGTCAGCTTCTGGCCCGGCGTGAACTGGCCGGACATCAGTGCCCGCACAAGCTCAAGATAGACTTTTTCATGCAAGGGAACGGTGTCGACGGCGGTCAACCCGAATTGTGTTTTGTCGGCCATCGGCGGGGCGCTGCTTCATCGGTTCAGAAATCTGTGCGGCCGGCTGGTTTCGCCGCTGGGGATTCTGCGTGGCCGAGCCCGGCGAGAACGCCGAAGTCAGCGACTTATCAAGCACATGATAGACGCTTCGATCGTTGCGCGGCAAGCGACGCGTCGCGCCAAGGCTCACGGCTTGATTGTCAGGCACACGGCGTCTCTGCCACGCTGTGCAAAACGGTCATCACAAATCTTGACCTCGCATGCACTTGCACCTCTGGCCGCTGTCTGGCTTTTTGGGCTACCCATCGCAACGGAGTGATTCGCATCATGCCACTCGATTGCAAGGTTTCAAGGCAGTCTGCGGGTGGGTCGTGAAGCGCGCGCAATTGGCGAAGGAGACACAGGCATGGCCGAGTTCAAGAAGCCCGAAATCTCCGAGATGAGACCCAAGATCACCGTGATCGGCGTTGGCGGCGGCGGTGGCAATGCCGTCAACAACATGATCGCCGAGCAGCTTCAGGGCACTGAATTCATCGCCGCCAACACCGACGCCCAGGCGCTGACCATGTCGAAGGCGACGCGGCTGATCCAGCTTGGCGCCCACGTCACCGAAGGATTGGGCGCCGGATCGCTTCCCGAGATCGGCCGAGCCGCGGCCGAGGAATCGCTCGACGAGATCATGGACCATCTGGCCGGCACGCATATGTGTTTCGTCACCGCCGGCATGGGCGGCGGCACGGGAACCGGTGCGGCTCCGATCATCGCCCAGGCGGCGCGCAAGGCCGGCATCCTGACGGTGGGCGTCGTCACCAAGCCTTTCGCCTTCGAGGGCCGGCGCCGCATGCAGATGGCCGAAGAGGGCATCGAGCGGCTGCGCGAGAGCGCCGACACGGTGATCGTCATCCCGAACCAGAACCTGTTTCGGATCGCCGATGCCAAGACCACCTTCGCCGATGCGTTCGTGATTGCCGACCGGGTGCTCTATGCCGGCGTCAGCTGCATCACCGATCTCATCGTCAAGGAAGGCTTGATCAATCTCGACTTCGCCGATGTCAAATCGGTGATGCGCGATATGGGCCGCGCCATGATGGGCACCGGTGAGGCCTCCGGCGAGGGTCGGGCAATGAAGGCGGCCGAAGCCGCGATCGCCAACCCGCTGCTCGACGAAGTGTCGATGAAAGGCGCCAAGGGCGTTCTGGTCTCGATATCGGGCGGCAGGGACATGACCCTGTTCGAGGTCGACGAGGCCGCCACCCGCATTCGCGAAGAGGTCTACGAGGATGCCGACATCATCGTTGGCGCCATCTTCGACAAGGGCATGGAAGGCCGCTTCAGGGTCTCGGTGGTGGCGACGGGTCTCGACCGTGCGTTTGGGGTGGAGGATGCCGAAGCCGGCATCGCCCGCGACCACGCCGGTCAGCCGGCACGCACGCTTCAATAGGTCGTATCGCGCGTTTGTTCTCGCCAGGAGATAATTTCTCGGGGAGACATCGCTGAATAGCAATTGCATTGCCGACGGATCAGATTGACTGGCGCAACTATTGTGTTCAGCTGTATCGATCTCGGTGCCGCTGCTGCTACAAGAATCCGTCATAGACGGCCATCTATACTGGCTACCCGTATCGTTCGAGCGACGAGAGGCGCGGCTTGGAATTCGACTTGAAAACCATCGAAGCGCTTGCGCCCGATCAGGCGTCGTTGAGCGCCGCGTCCAGGTTGACCAGGCAATCGAACTGGCCACGGCTCGAAAAGAGCGATCAACTGGGGCTCCTCTGGGGGGAATGCCAGGGTTCCGGCTCCAATCCCTACCGTGTGGTCGTCGACACCGGCGACCATGGCTACAAATGCACCTGTCCGTCGCGGAAATTTCCCTGCAAGCACACTTTGGCGCTGATGTGGATTGCAGCCACCACGCCGGCCAGTTTTACCGCCGCAGGCTCGACCCCGGAATGGGTGAATGATTGGCTCGGCCGCCGCAGGAAGGTCTCGCCGCAGCCGGCGGCGCAAGCGCCCGGTGCGGGAGGCAAGAGCATTGGCGAGGCCTCGCGCGACGACGAAAGCGCTGATGTCGAGGACGCCGCTGCGGTCGAGCGCCGCGAGGCAGCGCAGCGCAAGCGGACGCTGGATACGCAATCCGCGGTGTCGGCGGCGTTGGATGAGCTGGATCAATGGATCGCTGACCAGTTGCGGCTTGGCCTGGCCGGTTTTGTCGACAAAAGCAGTGATCGTTGCCGCCGGATTGCGGCACGGCTGGTCGACATGAAGGCGACAGCGCTTGCCGGCCGCATCGACGAGATTCCGTCACGGCTGATGGGGCTGCGCAGCGAGGAGCGCCCGGACGCGGCGATCCGCGAACTCGGCAAGCTCGTGCTGGTGGCCAAGGCCTGGCGATCGACACCAGGCGACGCCGAACTGAGGCGGCTCGTATCGACGTCCGAAAGCCGTGAGCAGGTTCTGGCCAATCCCGATGCCAAACAGGTCGAAAGCGTCTGGGAGGTGCTTGGCGAGAAGATCGAGTCGCGCCGTGACGGTCTCGTCAGCCATTCGACCTGGCTCCTCGACCTGAAGAGCGCGAGCCCGCAATTTGCTCTCTTGCTCGACTATTTTCCGGCCTCGGCCGGTCGCCGGTCGAACGCCTTCACACCGGGCGACCGGTTCGATGCCAGGCTGGTCTTTTACCCGGCACGCCAGCCGCTGCGGGCCTTGGTGGCGGACCGCAAGGGCGACGTCTCGACAGGTGAGTGGCCCGATTTCGGCTTTCGCACAGCCGATCCGCTCGCGGCGCATGCTGCTCACCAGAACACAGCCCCTTGGCTCACCGATTGTCCTGTCATGCTGCCGCCCGGCGCGATCCTGCTGGACGATCGGGGCGCTGCCTGGTGGCAAGCCGCCGACGATCCGCATGGTATCGCCTTGCCGATTGCCGACACCGTCAATCCAACGCTGCTTGGGCTGGACCTTATGGCAACGGCAGCACTTTGGAATGGCAGCCGGCTTGACCTGCTGGCAGCGCAAAGCGGTTTCGGGAGGCTTGACTTGTCGTGAACGAGATCGAGCAGACCGGCCTGGCGGCCATGCGCGACTGCTGGATCACCGGCGGGACCACCTTCGACCTGGCTCCGGGCGCGTGGAAGGAGATCGCCGGCGGTGCCAGCCCCGACGAGCGCGAACGCCGGCTGCTGGCGATCGCCGCACAAGCTCTCGACATTGCCTTGCGGCCAGCCGCGCCGAAGACGCTGAAACGCCGCCCGCAATTGCCCGAACTCGCCTTGCCGATGCTGCCGGAACGGCTGCGGCCGCTCTTGCGAGCCGCGCTCAAGCATGCCGCCGACACAAGAAGCAAGTCGCGTGTGGTCACGCTCGTCGCCAGCCGCGGCTTCGTGCTGCATCCGATGGACTGGATGCCAGCCGCGTCGGATCAGAGCAGTCCGGACGTTTATGCACCCTGGGTCGACTGGCAGGCAGGCGCGGACGGCGAAAAACCTGCAAGCCAGGAGCATCTGACGGTGGAAAACTGGGATGACTTCTATCCCGCCGCACGCCGCACCGCGCTCGCCGATATGCGCCGCACCGCACCGGCTTCGGCTCGGCAACTGATCGAAACCAAGGCCTCCGGAGAGCCGGCGGAGATCAGGATTGCACTCGTCGACCTGTTGCGCTTCGGCCTGGGCGCCGATGACGTGCCATTCCTGAAGAGCCTCTCCGCCGATCGTTCCGGGAAGCTGCGCGAACTCGCTGGCCGGTTGCTGGCAAGATTGGGAGAGCACGGCTCGCCAGGCGATGGCGGGCCGGAAGCTCCGACGGCCGAACTCGCTGCCTTCATCGCTGAAGGCAAATCCGGCTTCATCCGCCGCCGCACCACCTACACGCCGGCAAAACTCAAATCGCCGGCGCAGGAAAGACGTCGCGCCGAACTGTTCGAGACCTGTAACCTGGTCGACCTCGCCACGCGCTTCGGCACCACCGAATCCGAGTTTATCGGGGCGTGGCAATTCGGCGCCGAGAGCAATGCCGATATCCTTGTTGCCCGAATGGTCGCCGCGTCGGGCAGCGACGCCGCGGTGACGCACATGGCGGATACGCTTGTCGCCGAAGGTGGCAAGCCCACACTCTTCGTCCTCCACCTCATGGCGCGTCTGGACAGCCGCAGGAAGCGTGTCCTGGTCAGGTCGATCCTGAAAGACACGCAACATCTCGGCGCGCTCAATCTGGCCGAGGGCCTCGAAGCAAGCTGGCTGGAATGGGCCGACCTGACAAACGGCCAGATGCTCCCGGCGCTTCGCTCCGCTGTTGCAGGAAACGATGACGCTGTGAAGCGAGGCGTCGACCAGCTTCTGGAAACTATGGGCTTTCTCGCCACGGCGGCGACGGCGGAGAAATTGATCGGAGACGTTGTTGCGGCCGGTATGGCGCCGGCGGCGCCGTCTCTCGGTCTTCTGCGGCTCAACGCGTCACTGGCCGAGCATCGAACCAACATATGATCAATCCGGAGAACAGCAAATGAACGCAGCCATCCGTCTTCCGGTCGAGCAGGCCTATGCCGCCGAATTGCAGGCGCTCTCGCGCAACGATGACCGGCAAAGGCCCGCCGGCTGGAGCCTGTCGCCCAAGGCCGTGTTGACCTACCTGCTCGGCGGAAAGGCTGACAACGGGACAGTGATAACGCCCAAATATGTCGGCCGGCGCCGGCTGATGGAAACCGCGGTCGCGACGCTCGCCACCGATCGCGCGCTGTTGCTGCTGGGTGTCCCCGGCACGGCCAAATCCTGGGTGTCGGAACATCTCGCCGCCGCCATCATGGGCGATTCGACCCTGATCGTGCAGTGCACGGCCGGCACCGACGAGAACCAGATCCGCTATGGCTGGAACTACGCGCAGCTTCTGGCAAAGGGCCCGAGCCAGGACGCGCTGGTGCCGACGCCGCTCTACCGCGCCATGCAGGACGGCAAGCTTTGCCGCCTCGAGGAGCTGACGCGCATGGGCTCCGATGTGCAGGACACGCTGATCACCGTGCTGTCCGAAAAGATGATGCCGATCCCGGAACTGAACACCTCGATCTACGCGCAGCGCGGCTTCAACATCATCGCCACCGCCAACAACCGCGACAAGGGCGTCAACGAGCTGTCCTCGGCGTTGAAGCGCCGCTTCAATGTCGTCGTACTGCCCTTGCCCGAAGACATGGCGGAGGAAGTGGCAATCGTCTCCAAGCGGGTCGGAGAGATGGCCGGCGGTCTCGACCTGCCGGTGCCGAAGAATGTCGGCGAGGAGATCGCGCGCGTGCTGACCATTTTTCGCGAGTTGCGCTCCGGCGCTACAGCCGACGGCAAGGTGACGTTGAAGACGCCGTCCGGTTCGCTGTCCACGGCCGAAGCCATTGCCACAATGGTCGGCGGCCTCAGCCAGGCGGCCTGGTTCGACAGCGGCAAGCTCGGCGCCGAAGGCCTTGCCGCCAGCCTCGTCGGCGCGATCGTCAAGGATCCGGTGCAGGACAAACTGGTGCTGGAAGAATATCTGGAAACCGTGCTCAAGAAGCGGCCAGACTATGCCGGCTACTACGCGGCCTTGAACGCGGCAATCTGACGCCATGGCGCTCAGCGACGTTTCCTATTTCGGCATACGCCATCACGGGCCCGGCTCCGCCGACAGCCTGGTGCAGGCGTTGCAGGAGTTGAAACCGGTCGCCGTGCTGATCGAAGGACCGGCCGACGCCAGCCCGCTGTTGCCGTTGCTCGCCCGCCCCGAAATGCAGCCGCCGGTGGCGCTGCTCTGCTATCCCGAAGACGATCCGGCCTCGACAAGCTTCTGGCCCTTCGCCGAATTCTCGCCGGAGTACCAGGCGACGCTCTGGGCCGTCGCCAACAACGCAGCAGTGCGCTTCATCGATTTGCCGTCGTCAGCCCGCACTGCGCCGATTGAGGCCGTGGGGGAAACCGAGAGCGATGGAACGGAAGCCAACGTCGAGGCTGACTTGGCGCCGCATCTGCGGGACCCGATCGGAACGCTGGCACAAGCTGCCGGCTATGAAGATGGCGAAAGCTGGTGGTCTGATATCATCGAGCAGAACCCGCAGCCGGGTCCAATCTTCGCGGCAATAGCCGACGCGATGACGACGCTGCGGGACGGCGAAGGTCCGCTTGCGGCGTTTGAGGCGAAACGCGAAGCGCATATGCGGCTTGAGATCGCCGCCGCGCGAAAGGAATTCGATGGGCCGATCGCTATCGTTTGCGGTGCTTTCCATGTGCCGGCACTGCAGGCGACGCGGCCGCTGAAGGAAGACCAGGCGCTACTCAAGGGGCTCGCCCGCCGCAAGAGCATGATGACCTGGGCGCCATGGACGGGGCCGCGCCTGGCGCTGGGCTTCGGTTATGGCGCCGGCGTTGTCGCGCCCGGCTGGTGCAAGCATCTGTGGCAGACGCGCGGGCAAGGCGACTCCTCGGTCCTGTGGCTGGCGAAGATCGCGGCGGTCCTGAGGGCGAAGGGGCACATGGTCTCGACCGCCTCGCTGATCGAAGCCGAACGGCTGGCCCGCACGCTGGCTGTGATCCGTGAGCGGCCAAAGCCCGGTTTCGAGGAATTGCGTGACGCCGCGATCGCCGCCCTGTTCAACGGGGAAGCGCTGCTGTGGGCGCTGGTCGAAGCCGAATTGCTGCTGGGCGCCGATGTCGGTGAAATTCCGCCCGATACTCCGCTGGCGCCGCTGATCGAGGACCTGCAGCGCAACCAGAAGGCGGCGCGGCTGAAGCCCGAGGCGCTGGAGCGCGAATTATCGGTCGATCTGCGCAGCGAGAGCGGGCTGTTTCGGTCGACCTTGCTGCACCGGCTGTCCGTGCTTGGCGTGCATTGGGGCAAACTCACCGACAGCGGCCGTAGCCGCGGCACCTTTCGCGAGCGTTGGACGCTGTCGTGGGAACCTGAATATGCCGTTCGACTGGTGGAGAACCTGGTCTACGGACCAACCATCGAAAAGGCGGCCAATGGCCGGCTGATCCAGATGATCGGCGCGGCAACGTCTCTTGATGCGATGGCCGCACTGGTCCAGGGCGCCATCACGGCAAACCTGTCGGAAGCGTCGATCGCCGGTCTCGCGGCCTTGGAGGACCGGGCAGCCCGCAGCAGCGAATGCTTGGAAATCCTGACATCGGTGCCGCCGCTCGCCGACATCATCCGCTATGGCGAGGCTCGCAAGACGGAAACCGCCCGTCTGTCCGGTCTGCTGGAGCGGCTGATCGTCGAAGGCGGGATCGCGCTCGCCTATGCCGCCCGCGACCTCGATGCCCAGGCGTCCACGACGCTGGTCGGCGCCATGCGCAAGGCCGACGAAGCGATCAGTCTGGTCGAGCCTGAACAGGACGTGCTGGACGCCTGGCGCAATGGGCTGGCTGCGGTCCTCGATGGATCGCGCTCGACGGCGCTGGTGGCAGGCTGTGCCGCGCATCTGCTCTACGAAGCCGGCCATCTGTCAGCCGACGCGGCAACCGGTCTGATCGCACGACGTCTGTCTCCAGGAACGCCGGTCACCGAGGCTGCAGGGTTCTTCGAGGGTTTCTTCAGCACTGCCGGCCAACGGCTGATCTACGACGAGGGCCTGCGCGGTGCGGTGGATGCCTGGCTCGCATCCCTCGACGAAGACGCCTTCATTGCGCATCTGCCGTTGCTGCGCCGGGTCTTTTCGCATCTGGACTCGATGGAGCGGCGGCGGTTGATCGAAGCGGTGCTCGGCCGCGCCGCACGCCTGCCTGCCGGACTGACGCCGACTCCGGATGGCGGCGAAGCGTGGCGCCGCCATCTTGAACGGCTCGGACCCTTGCTGACGGGCGGGAGCGGCAATGGATGACGAGGCTGAAATGAGCGAGCCAATCCAGGCCGGCGACGGACGGGAGCGCCGCTGGCGCCTGGCGATCGGTGCCGATGAGGAAACCTCGTCAGCGCTGTCCGACACCGACAAGCGGCTTTCCGCGGCGCTCGATGCGCTTTACGGCGATGGTGCCGGCGATGCGGCTGCCGATCCGCGCAAGCGGCGCGGCGGCCTCGGCCGCTCGGCGCCAAGGGTGGCACAGTGGATGGGCGATATCAGATCGTTCTTTCCCGCACAGGTCGTCCAGATCGTCCAGAAGGATGCCTTCGAACGGCTCAACCTGAAGCAGATGCTGATGGAGCCGGAATTCCTCAAGGCGATCGAGGCCGACGTCAATCTCGTCGCCGACCTGATTTCGCTGCGCTCGGTCATGCCGGCCAAGACCAAGGACATTGCGCGTACGATCATCGCCGATATCGTCGCCAAGCTGATGCAGCGGCTGGAGCAGAAGACAGCCGAGGCGATCCGCGGCGCGGTCGACCGGTCGCAGCGCACCAACCGCCCACGTCAGCGCGACATCGACTGGCCGCGTACGATCTCAGCCAACCTTCGCCATTACCAGCCCGAGCACAAAACCATCGTGCCGGAGAAGCTGGTCGGCTTCATGCGCAAACAGCGAAGGCTGGTCGACCTGGATGAGGTGGTGCTGTGCGTCGACCAGTCGGGCTCGATGGCAAGCTCGGTGATCTACGCCTCCATCTTCGCCGCGGTGATGGCTTCCCTGCCGGTCGTGCGGACCAAGCTTGTCTGCTTCGACACGGCCATCGTCGATCTGACCGAGGAGCTCAGCGATCCTGTCGAAGTCCTGTTCGGCGTGCAGCTGGGCGGCGGCACCGACATCAACCAGGCCGTGGCCTATTGCGCAGACCGCATCGAACGGCCGACCAAGTCACATATGGTGCTGATCACCGACCTTTATGAGGGCGGCAACGGGCAGGAATTGCTGCAGCGGCTTGCTGCACTCGTTCGCTCCGGCGTCAACGTCGTGGTGCTCCTGGCGCTGACCGACCAGGGCAGGCCGGGTTATGACCCGAAGATGGCAGGCTCGGTGGCCGCCCTCGGCATTCCGGTCTTTGCCTGCACGCCGGATCTGTTTCCAGACATGATGGCGGCGGCATTGCGTCGGGAAGATATCGGCTCATGGGCGGCCGGCGCCGATATCAAGCTGGTTCGCGCCGAGGCCGAGACTCCGGAGTAAAACAGCCGTCGCCAGAGCCAGAGCTGCCAGGATGCTTCTGGCAGCTCTGGGATAAATGGCTGGAGCTCAGCCGAACTTCGGGTCGAGGCTGCCCGACTTATAGCGCTTGGCCATTTCGGCGACCGGCAGCGGCTTGATCTTCTGCGCATTGCCGGCGGTGCCGAACTGTTCGAAGCGCTCCTTGCAGAGCTTGCGCATGGCGGCCATGGCCGGTGTCAAATATTTGCGCGGATCGAACTCGCTCGGGTTCTCGGTCAGCACCTTGCGGATGGCGCCTGTCAGCGCCATGCGGTTGTCGGTGTCGATGTTGATCTTGCGCACGCCGTGCTTGATGCCGCGCTGGATTTCCTCGACCGGCACGCCCCAGGTCGGCTTCATCTGGCCGCCATATTTGTTGATGATCTCCTGCAGGTCCTCGGGCACCGAGGACGAGCCGTGCATGACCAGATGCATGTTCGGCAGCCGGCGGTGGATCTCCTCAATGACGTTCATGGCCAGCACCGCGCCGTCGGGCTTGCGCGAGAATTTGTAGGCGCCATGGCTGGTGCCCATGGCAACCGCCAGCGCATCGACATGGGTGTCCTTGACGAACTCGACCGCCTGTTCCGGATCGGTCAAAAGCTGGTCGTGGCTGATGGCGCCTTCGACGCCGTGGCCGTCTTCCTGCTCGCCGCCGCCGCTCTCCAGCGAGCCGAGCACGCCGATCTCGCCTTCGACGGACACGCCGCCCCAATGCGCCATGTCGACGACGCGCTTGGTGATGCCGGAATTGTAGGCGTAGTCGGCCGGCGTCTTGCCGTCTTCCTTCAGCGACCCGTCCATCATGACCGAGGTGAAGCCGTACTGGATAGCGGTGACGCAGGTGGCTTCGTTGTTGCCATGGTCGAGATGCATGCAGACCGGAATGTCGGGATGGATTTCGACCAGCGCGTCGATCAGCTTGGCCAGCACCACGTCATTGGCATAGGCGCGGGCGCCGCGGCTGGCCTGCAGGATGACCGGCGACTTGGTCTCCTCGGCGGCCTCCATGATGGCGAGGCCCTGTTCCATATTGTTCATGTTGAAAGCGGGCACGCCGTAGCCGTATTCGGCGGCGTGGTCGAGCAATTGTCTCAGTGTTATGCGAGCCACCCAATAGTCTCCCGTATCTGGTTTCAAGCGCAACGTCGCGGGCCGGCCGGTTGCCGGTCGGCCCTTGATGCTTCTGGCGGGATTTCAACGGAACCGCAACCTTCAGAACTCTTCTCGATCGCAATTCTTGTTGCAGGGCTGAAATCCGGCCGTTTTGGTGACTTAAGCCGCGATCAACTCCCGCGCCGCCAGGAGTTGCACGCAGGCGTTCGCCGCTTCCTTGCCCTTGACCGTGAAGTGCTCGAAGAAGAAGCGGTGGTGCTCGGCGCTGTCGTGGTAGTTGTGCGGGGTGAGAACCGCCGAAAGCACCGGCACGCCGGTCGACAGCTGCACGTTCATCATGCCGTCGATGACAGCACTGGCGACAAACTCATGCCGGTAGATGCCGCCATTGACGACGAAGGCGGCGCCGAGGATCGCGGCATAGCGGCCGGTCCCGGCCAGGGTCTTGGCATGCAGGGGGATTTCATAGGCGCCCGGCACGTCGAAGACGTCAACGGTGAAGCGCTCGCCTCCGATGTCAGCCAGTGCCGCTTCGAAGGCCTGCACGCACTGGTCGACGATGTCGGCATGCCAGCGCGCGCGGATAACGGCGATGCGAGTCTTTTCGTAGTCTTTATGGGAATGCTGATTCATGGGTCCATCCTTCCGTTTCGAACCAGAATCAGGACGCACGATACGGATTAAGCCCGCGAAGAGCGGGCCGGCTTCCGTTTCGTTCTCTTCCATCCGGACTCTAACCGTCGGCTCCGGAATCACACCGGATCTGCTGACCTTTCCGAAACCGGAAAGCGCTCGCGGGCTTGGGTCGAAACCTTTACCGCCGGTGGGGACTTTCACCCCGCCCTGAGAACATTAACGGCTTTGTATGAAAGGGCAGGGCGCTGCTGTCAACCGGGGAGACCTATCAGGGCAATCGCTCCAGAACCAATGAGAGGTTCCGACTTGTGGCGGAGACCACCAATTGCCGAGTCGGCGCCGCCCCTCATTGCCCTGCCGGGCATTTCTCCCCGTATAGTGACGGGGAGAAAGAGGCTGGCCGCAACCTCGGCGCCCTTCTTGCGACGCTGGCGATTGGCGAAATCGCCGATGAGAGAACCCCTCTCCCCGTCACTATACGGGGAGAGGATGCCGGCAGGCAGGTGAGGGGCGGCGCCAGCGCCCGTAAAGGGTGACGGGCGAATTTGAAACCTGAAGCGACTGCTCTGGAAGACGGATAGCCAATCCCGTTCTGTCGACTAGCGCCATGCCGCCGCCGATGCGGCGATCAGCATCAGCGATGCTGCGACCGTTGCGCAAGTGGCAAAACCAAAGCTGGAGTAGAGCGGCCCGAAGCTGGTGGTGCCGACGAAGACCGCGAGGTAAGTCACCGCACTGTTCAGGCCCATGATCGTGCCGCGCCGCGACGGATCGAGCGCAGACAGGCGCATTACCAGGACATTCAGGCCGAAATGATTGGCCAGTCCCCAGATTGCCACCATGGTCAAGGTCAGCCCGAAACTGCCGCTCGTCGCGGCCATCGCGACATAGACGACGGCGACCAGAAGATAGGCAAACGGCATGACGCGCCGCGCACCCAGTCTGTCGATGACGCCGTCGAGCAGAGCAGCCGTCCCGAAGCCTATGCCGTAGGCAAGTGCTGCCAGGCCATTGGCGCTCACCGGCTGTCCAAGCCCGACATGAAGATGGTCGCCGAGATAGCCATAGACGCCGTAGAATGAAGTCATGAAGGCCGCGCACGCGACCAGCAGCGGCAGGATTCCGGGAATGCCGAGCGCTTCCAGCGGGGCGGGCGCCGGTCCGGCCTTCCTGATGTCGCTGAGCGACGTCACTGTCAGCCCCATCCATGCAAGGGCCGCAAGCACCGCGACCGCTGCGAAAACGGCGCGCCAATGCACAAGATCGGCAAGCACGGCCGAAAGCGAAACGCCGGCCACCATGCTGAGCGTCCATCCGGTCAGCACGACGCCGATCGTGCCGCTCTCCCTGCCCGGTGGGGCGATGGCCGCGGCGCTGGCATAGATCGCGGGCATGGCGATGCCGGCAGCGATGCCGGCGAGTAACTGTGCCGCGACCAGCATGATCACCGTGGGTGCAGCGGCACTCGCAACCAGCGCCAGTGCCAGCAGCAACAAAGCCCCCTGCAGCATCCGGCGGGCGCCGAGCCGGTCGATGTAGCGGGCCAGGAACAGGGCGCTTGCGGAGGTGCCAAGGCCGAACGCTGCCGCCGCAATCATCACGGCCGGCACGCTGGTGCCGAACGACGAGGCGACAGCCGGTGCAATCGGACCCAGCACTAGCGAGTTCGAGCCGATGACGGCGATGCAGCCCGTCAGCAGATAGGCAAGCGCCGGGATCGGGGCTCGGGCAGTCAATGGCGCAACTTGATCAATGTTCGACATATCAGCATAATGGCCGTATTCTATTCAGCGGAGAACCAGGAATTTCGCCATGGATGAAGAAACAGATGGCATTCTGCAGAACAGGCCCGCGGCCCGCGATCTCGACGCGATAGACCGAAGAATATTAGGTGTCCTGGTCGATGACGCCACGATCAGCTACGCCGAACTCGGCGATCGCGTCGGCTTGTCGCCACCCGCAGCGCATGAGCGGGTCAAACGGCTCCGTCGCAGCGGCGCCATCCGCAACACAGTCGCCATCATCGATCCCCGGGCGGTGAAAAAGCCTTTGCTTGCCTTTGTCCATATCGACACCAGGGGCTGGGGAAAGACGCCGGAACTGATGGCGGTCTCCCAATATCCCGAAGTCGAGGAGATCCATACGGTCGCCGGTGATACCTGCATGCTGCTGAAGGTCCGCACGGAAGACACCAGAGCACTCGAAGGCCTTTTGGCGCGCCTGTACGAAACGCCGGGGGTCACCTCGACGCGCAGCTATGTGGTTTTATCGACCTATCTGGAGCGGCCGGTGCAGCCGGGCATTACCGAGACATGGCCGACACCGAAGCATATGGCCGAGCCTCTGTACTAGGGACGTGGGCTACGCCCGCTCGGGGAACATCGCCTTCAATCCCTCGCGCGATGCCTTGGCAACGCCGCGCTCGGTGATCAAGCCGGTGACCAGCCGCGCCGGCGTCACATCGAAGGCCGGGTTGGCCGCAGGCGTCGTCTCCGGCGAAATGCGCACCTGGGCAATCTCGCCGGCGGCGGTCTTGCCCCAGACCAGCGAGACCTCGTCGGCCGAGCGCTGCTCGATCGGGATCTCGGCCAGTCCGTCATGCACGGTCCAGTCGATGGTCGGCGACGGCAGTGCGACATAGAACGGCACATCATTGTCGGCGGCGGCGAGCGCCTTCAGATAGGTGCCGATCTTGTTGCAGACATCGCCGTCGGCCGTTGTGCGGTCGGTGCCGACGATGACCATGTCGATTGCGCCGCGCTGCATCAGATGGCCGCCGGCATTGTCGACGATCAGTGTGTGCGGCACGCCGTGCCCGGCCATCTCCCAGGCGGTGAGCTGTGCGCCCTGGTTACGCGGCCGCGTTTCATCGACATAGACATGGACCGGAATGCCGGCTTCTGTGGCCAGGTAGATCGGCGCCGTGGCGGTGCCGTAGTCGACCGTGGCCAGCCAGCCGGCATTGCAGTGGGTCAGGATGTTGACGGGTTCGCCCTTCTGCTTGCGCGCCGCGATCGCCTTGATGATGGCAAGACCGTTCTCGCCGATGGCGCGGTTGAGGCCGACATCCTCGTCGGCGATCTCACTGGCCCGCCGATAGGCGGCTGCCGGGCGTTGTTCGGGAGGCAAAGGCCGCAGGAAGCGCCGCATCTCGTCCAGCGCCCAGCGCAGATTGATCGCGGTTGGCCGCGTCTCGTGCAGGGTCTCCCACACGGCATCGAGCGCTGCATCCGACGGATCGTCAGCCATCTGCATGGCGACGCCGTAGGCAGCGGTGACGCCGATCAGCGGCGCGCCGCGTACCCACATGTCGCGGATGGCGGTGGCGATGGCGTCGACCGTGACGATCGTTTCGATGCGGAAATCATGCGGCAGCCAGCGCTGGTCGATGATATCGACCGAACGGCCGTCGTCGCTCAGCCAGATGGTGCGATAGTGGCGGTCGCCGACGTTCAAATGCTGCTCTCCTGTTCGATCAGCGAGGCCAGTTGGTTGACCTCGTCGATGCTGTGGATCTGGCGCCGGTTGACGGCGAGGTGGCGGCCGAATTTCAGCGCCTTTGCTTCACAACTGGCGCGCAGATCCTCGTCGGCAATGGTCTCGAAATCGGCATTGTGGGCGAGGCCGAGGATACGCCGATGAACCTCGATGCCGGCAAAGCCGAGCAGGTCGGTCCACATCTGGTGCAGCACATGGTCGAGCGCCTGCTCGGCGCCGAGCCTGTCGCCCTGATCCTCGAACAGGCTCTTCTGATAGAGCATGCCGGTGCGCTCGGTGCGCCATAGATGCGAGAACTCGGCGCGGAACACCGCCCAGGTCTCGGTCGTCACCCCGAGCAGATAGGCGCGCATGGCGTCGCGCTTTCCCTCCTGTTCGTGGCCGCGCTGCGAGAAGAACGACATCCAGAAATTGGCAAGCAGCATGCCGACGTCGAAAGCCATCGGGCCGTAGAAGGCGAACTCCGGATCGATCATCCGGGTTTCGCTGTCGGTGACCATGATCGATCCGGAATGCAGATCGCCATGCAGCAGCGTTTCGGCATTGGCGGCGAAGATGTGCTTCAGCCGCTGCGCCTCGACCTTGAGGTCGCGGTCGGTGCGCAGTTCGGCGACCAGGCCGTCGAGCTGCGGCGAGGTGTGCCGGTTCATCTTGGCGTCGAAATAGGGGTCGGAAAACACCAGGCTCTCGGTGATGTCGCAGAGCTCGACATTGTCGGCGAACAGCGCCAGATCGGCCTTGCGGTCCTTGGCGGCCATGTGCAGGTCGGAGCCGCGAAACAGCGTCCGGGCCATGAACAGGCCGATGTCCCGGGCAATGTTCGGCAGCTGGCGGCCGTCGATCAGGGCGCGGCGCAGGATGATGTGCGGCGGCGCAAGATATTCCATGATGATCAGCGCCTGGCCTTCATCGAAATAATGGATCGCCGGCACCGAGCCTGGCGCGCGTGCCTCTTGCCTGGTCAGTGCATGATATTCGAAGAAGGAGCGCTTCAACGGCAGCGGCCAGCTGTCGCCGACCAGGCGAACATAGGGCAGGGCTTGCTTGACCACGGCTGCACCGCTGGCGCCCTCGACGATGAACACCAGGTTGAGATTGCCGTCGCCGACCTCGCGGACCTTCCAGGCGCCAGTGTCCTTGCCGATCTTCGCGCATAGCGCCTCGTTGCCGCCAAGGCGTGCAGCCAGGGTTTCGACCGATAGTGCTTCGAACGGCAATTTTTCAGTCATCGTCATCCTCCCGCTTATGCGCTCCGAACATAACGGAGGCGAGGCGGCTGGGCCAAGCTAGGAAGCGATCTGGCAATTGTCAATCGTGTTGACAATTGCCGATGCAGCCCATAGCGTCATGTCAGGGAGGAACGCATGTTCGGTAATGCCGTGTTCCGCGTAGAGGGACTGAGGAAATCCTTTGGCCATAACGAGGTGCTAGGCGGCGTCTCGGTCGAATTGCATGCCGGCGAAGTCACCGTGCTGATGGGCGCCAACGGTGCCGGCAAATCCACCCTCGTCAAGATCATCTCCGGTGTCTACGAACGCGGCGGCGGCACGATGGCGCTCGCCGACCAGGATTTCGCACCGAAAACCCCGGCCGAAGCGATCCGCGCCGGCGTCGTCACCGTGCACCAGAATATCAACGACGGTGTCGTCGCCGACCTCGACGTCGCCACCAACCTGACCCTCGACCGGCTGAGCGGCAGCGGCGCGCCGACCCTATTCAACCCAATGCGCGTGCGGCGGGAGGCCAAGGCGGTTGCCGACCGCATGGGGCTGGCCATCGATTTGAAGGCGCGGGTGAGCGATCTGTCGCTGGCCGATCGCCAGATGGTGGCGATTGCCCGCGCGCTGGCGCACAAGCCGAAAGTGCTGATCCTCGACGAGCCGACCTCGTCGCTGTCCAGCGCCGAGGCCGACCGGCTGTTCGCGCTGATCGACAGGCTGCGCGAGCAGGGCGTGGCGATCCTCTACATCTCGCATCGCATGTCGGACATCAGGCGGCTTGCCGACCGCATCGTCTCGATGCGTGACGGGATCATCTCAGGCATTTTCGACAAGAAACCGCTCGACTATGAAGGCGCGGTCAACGCCATGCTCGGCCGCAAGATCCATCTCGACCAGATCGTCGTCAGGAATTCGGCCAAGGCAGTCGTGACGATCGAGGGTCTACGCATTGCGCCGGGCGCCCGGCCGATCTCGCTGACGCTCGGCGACGGCGAGGTCGTTGCCATCACCGGCCTCGTCGGCGTCGGCAAGACGGCGCTTGCCGAGACGCTGTTTGGTGTGCGCCGGCCGCTCGCCGGCACCATGACGCTGAACGGCAGGCCTTATGCACCTGAAACAGCCGGCGAAGCGATCGCTGCCGGCGTGTTCCTGGTCGCCAAGGACCGCGGCGAGAATGGCATCGTCCAAGGCTTCAACATCCAGGAAAATATCAGCCTGCCGTTTCACAAGCGCATGTCGCGCTTCGGCATCCTGAGGCGCCGCCTCGAACGCACCACGGCACGCCGGCAGATCGAGGAACTGAGCATCGTCTGCCGTTCCGAGAAGGACGAGATGTCGGAGCTGTCCGGCGGCAACCAGCAGAAGGTGATGGTCGCCCGCTGGATGGCGCAGGATGCAAGGCTGTTCATCCTGGATGAGCCGTTTCAGGGCGTCGATATCTCGGCCCGGCGCGACATTGCCGCCAAGCTCAGGGCGAGTGCAAACGGACGCGCCACGCTTTTGTTCGTCACCGAACTCGACGAGGCCCTGGAAACCGCCGATCGCATCCTGGTCATGTCGGAACAGACCATCGTCGGCGAACACCGCAATGCCGATGTCGATCTCGACCGCCTGCTGGCCGAGGTCGCCGGCGGGCCGCTGCACAGTGCGGCCTGAGCGCGGGCTATAGGAATTGGAATGGAGAGAGCATGGGTTCGGGTTGGGTAAAGACGGCAGCAGCGCGCGGGAGCGCCGGATGACATTGCGCGACCACGCCATCCGCTACGGGTTCATCGTGCTCTTGTTCGGGCTCGTCGCCTATTTCTCGATCGCTGCCGACGGTTTCGTTTCGCCGCAAAGTGCCGTTTTCATCTTCCAGTCAGTCGCCATCACCGGCGTGCTGGCGCTCGGCGTCACCGCCACGCTGGTCGTCGGCGGCTTCGATCTCTCGATCGGCTCCGTCGCCACGTCAGCCATGATGGCGGCGGCCTATGTGATGGTGGTGCTGGAGCAGAACGCCCTTGTCGCGGTCGTCGTCTGCCTGCTCATCGGCGCAATTGTCGGCCTGATCAATGGCTGGCTGATCGTCTACATGCGCGTGCCCGATCTGCTGGCGACGCTCGGCATGATGTTCCTGCTCGTCGGCCTGCAGCGCATTCCAACCGAAGGCCGCTCGATCGCCACCGGCATGACCATGCCGGACGGTTCGGTCGCCAACGGCAAATTCTCCGACGCCTTCCTGGCGCTCGGCCGCCACCGCTTCGACTTCTTCATCCCGAACCTGATTCCGGTGTCGGTAGTCGTGCTGCTCGTGCTCGCCGTGCTGATCTGGTTCTTCCTCGAATACACCCGCTTCGGTCGCATGATGTATGCCGTCGGCAGCAATGAGCGCGCCGCCGAACTCGCCGGTGCGCCTGTCAAGGCATACAAGATCTGGGCCTACGTTATTTCAGGAGTTTTTGCCTCGATCGGCGGTATTTTGCTCGCTGCCCGGCTTGGACGCGGCGACATCGCCTCGGGTAATAATCTGCTGCTCGATGCGGTCGCCGCGGCACTGATCGGCTACGCGGTGCTAGGTGCCGCCAAGCCGAACGCCTTCGGCACTGCCATCGGTGCGCTGTTCGTCGGCATCTTGCTGCAAGGCCTGACGATGATGAACGCGCCTTACTATACGCAGGATTTCGTCAAGGGCGTGGTTCTGGTCGTCGCCCTTGTCTTCACCTTTGCGCTTTCGGGCAGGGGCAGGAGGTAGCTTTCGACCGGAACAGGATTTGGGTTCAACAAGAGTGGAGGAAAACAAAGTGAGCATTACAAAAAGACTTCTGGGGAAGGTGGCGCTCGGATTGGCCGGCGCAACCATGCTGATGCAGGTCCCGGCTTTTGCCGCGGACAAGCCGGCGCCTTTCGACAAGCCCGGCGTGAAGATCGCGCTGGTGCGTTATCTCTCGACCGGCGACTTCTTCCAGGCCTATCTGTCGGGCGTCGAGGCGCAGTCGAAGGCGCTCGGCATCGACCTGCGTGTCCTCGACAGCCGCCAGGATGCTGCCCTTCAGTCCGACATGGTCGATCAGGCCATCGCGCTCGGCGTGCAGGGCATCATCATCCAGCACGGCCTGACGGAATCGATGAAGGACGCCGCACAGCGTGCGGTCGACGCCGGCATCAAGGTGGTGGCCTTCGACGTCAATGTCGAAAATCCCAAGATCCCGCAGATCGAACAGTCCGACCGCGACCTGGCGCGCCTCGCGCTCGAGCAGGCTGTCAAGGACAATGGCGAGAGCTGGAATGCCGGCTATGTCTATGTCGCCGGCATCGCGCCGCTCGACCGCCGCAACGAGACCTGGGTCGACGTGAAGAAGAAGTATGCCGGCATCAAGGAAGTCGCGATGTTCGGCACGCTCGACAATCCGATCGCCAACTCCGTCGCCAACCAGGCGCGTTCGGTGCTGACGGCGCATCCCGACATCAAGGTGATGTTCGCTCCCTATGACGAATTCGCCAAGGGCGTGAAGATCGCCGTCGACGAAGCGGGCTTGAACAAGGGCATCAAGATCTATTCGGCCGACATTTCGACGTCCGATATCGCTGCGATGCGTGAGCCCGACAGCGCCTGGGCCGCGACCGCCGCGACCAATCCGGCTGTCGTCGGCCAGGTCTCGGTGCGTGCGCTGGCGCAGCTGCTGGCCGGTGAAGATCCCGGCCACAACGTCGTCGTGCCGCCGACGCTGATCACCCAAAAGGACCTCATCGACAAGGACATCAAGAACATGGAGGACCTGTCGGCCAAGCTGCCGCAGTTCGCCCATGCCGATGTCGCGATGCCGGCCTGGATGCCGAACCCGAACGCCAAGTAGGTTTCGCTATCGAAGGCCGCCTGCAGCCGCTTGCTGCAGGCGGCCTTTTTGCTGAATATCTGCAGCCGGCGCCAGGCTCCGGCCCAAGGTACGGTGCTTATATGGAAGTCCAGGCGGCAATCGAGGAAGACCTGTCCGGCGCCGTCGCCGGAACCTTGTTTCGATGCCCGCAGGCCACCACCGGTGTCGTGGTGTTGGGTGGGTCGAGTGGCCGCATCGATGTCGGGCGCGCACGGCTCTTTGCAAACCAGGGTTCGTCGGCCCTTGCCCTGCGATGGTTTGGCGGTGAGGGACAGCCTCCTGGAATATGCGAAATTCCCCTCGAAACCTTCTTTGCGGCGACCGACTATCTCATTGGAACGGGATGCCACCGCATCGTCTATGTCGGCACATCCAAGGGTGCCGAGGCCGCATTGTGCGCAGCGGTCCATGATCAGCGTGTCAACGCTGTGGTCGCGATCAGCCCGTCATCGGTGGTTTGGGGAAATATCGGCGCGGGCCGGGATGGCTTCAGCTGGCCTGAACGATCCTCATGGTCGCTCGACGGTATTCCCCTGCCATTCGTGCCGACAGATCCGGATTGGGCACCCAAGCAGGTGGATGGTCTGGTGTCTTACAGCGGGTTATTCGAACGCAGCATGAAAACCTTCAAGCGGGAGGCGAATGCCGCGACCATTCCCGTGGAAAAGATATCGGCCGAGATTGTGCTTGTCGCGGGTGGCGACGATGCGCTGTGGCCCTCCCTATGGTTCGCGGAAGAGATTGTCCGGCGGCGCGGCAAAGCCGGCAAGGTCACCCACCTCGTTTCATTGCCGGATGCGGGGCACCGTATTCTCTTGCCGGGGGAAACCACGCCGCGCTCGGTGTCGCATGAGCATGGCGGCAGTGACGAGGCTGATTCGAGGCTGGGAACCAGGGCCTGGAAACACATTCTAGAGTTGCTGTAGCAGGGGTTTCGCGGCGGCCGAAGGATGCTGGTCGTTCCAGAAGTCGAGCACAGTCGAGATTATTGCCTCCGGCGCGTCTTCCTGAACGAGATGTTTGGCATTTGGAACTGTGATGAACGGCGCACCGGGGATGCGGCGCGCCAGTTCTCGCCCGTCGTCGAGCGGAATCCACTCGTCGTCTTCACCCCACAGGATCGTCACAGGGCAACGTATCTCGTCGTACCGCCACTCGACCTCTCGACTGTACTTGTCGTCCATCTGTGCGATCTGACGCCAAAAAGCCTTCTGTCCCTCGTCTCCAAGCCATGGCTGCAGATAGAGCTGCATTTCGTCCGCGCGCAACGCGTTCGCGACAGAGCCGCCGATATAGGCGCGAAGCATGGCTTCATGGATATAGGCCGGCAGACCGGCAAACGCTTTCTCGTGTTCTTTTGCCGCTTGAACCAAGGGCGATCCCTGAGGGCTGATCGCGACCGGATCAATCAGCACCAGAGAGCGATAATCGAGCCCGTTGAGCAGGTGGCCGCGCAACGCGACGGAGCCGCCGAAGTCATGCGCCACGATGTCGGGCCACTCCAGCTCCCAGTGAGCGTAGAGCGCCGCGAACAACTCGTTTTGAAAGCCGCGCGACACGTCCGCGTCGGGCTTGGCGGATTGCCCGTAGCCGAGCATGTCGAAATAGTAGATCCGGCGCCGTTGCCCGAGCCAAGCTGCAATCCGCCGCCATTCCACCGACGAGAACGGGGTACCATGAAGCAAGACCGCCGGCGGCCCGTCGCCGATCGTTCCCCATGCGATCGGGTGACCCGAAAAAATAAAGCGTTCGGGCAGGGACCAGTCATCGGTTGGCATGAGGGAACTCCCGGCAACAATTTAGCTGCTTGACCTTGCTCGATCTCAATGGCCGGTCGGGTCGAAAGTTCCCAACCGCCCCTTCTCGAGCAAGCTTCGGAGTTGCACCGCACCTTTCGTCTGGACGGATCTCTACGTCAGCGCAACGCTGCCGCGATATTACCGCCGTCGACGGTCGTCACATCGGCGGTGGTGCGGTCGGCCAGCGCGTGATGCAGGAAGGCCTGCGCCACGTCCTGCGCCGTCACTTCCTGGCCGAGCAGATTGCCGGACATGTAGTCCTTCTCCGACACGCCGCGCGCGCCTGAGCGGCTGGCGATCATGGCGTCGGTCAGAAGCCCCGAGCGGATGCGGTCGGCGTTGACGGCGTTGGAGCGGATGCCATGCGCGCCATAGTCAAGCGCGTATTGCCTGGACAGGAACAGTGTCGCCGCCTTCGGCACGCCATAGGCGCCGAACTTCGGGCCGGGGTTCACCGCCTGTTTGGAGGTGTTGAACAAAAGCACGCCGCCTGTGCCCTGCTCGAGCATGATGCGCACGGCATTCTGCGCCACCGATTGGTGGGCGAAGAAATTGAGCTCGAAACTCTTGCGCAGGAGTGCGTCGTCGAGCTCGCCGATGCGGCCTTCCCAGGCGGCGCCGGCATTGGAAACCAGGATGTCGACACCGCCGAACACGGCGACCGCCCTGTCGAAGGCGGCACGCACCTGCGCCGGGTCGGTGATGTCGGCGGCGACGCCGATCGAATTGTTGCCGGCTTTCTTCGCCGCATCGGCAGCCTTTTCGGCGTCGAGATCGACGACGACGGCATGGGCGCCATTGTCGGCGAACAATTTGGCTGTCGCTGCACCGATCGCGCCGGCGCCGCCGGTGATCAGCACCACCTGGCCAGTCAGTGGCTTCGGCTTGTTGGAGGCGAGCTTGGCCTGTTCCAGCGACCAGTATTCCAGCGGGAACAGATCGGCCTTGGAGAGCGGGTGGAAACGGCCGACCGCCTCGGCGCCGCGCACCGCCTCGATCCACATCTCGCCGATGTCCGAGGCGATCTTCGCGTCCTTCAGCGTGCGGCCATGGCCGAACATGCCGAGGCCCGGCACCAGCGTCAGCCGCGGCATCTGGTCGAGCATGGTGCGCTTGACGTCGTCGAGCGCATCATTGGTTTCGAAATAGGCGCGATAATCCTTGGCGAACGCGTCGACATGGCTCTTGATCACCGCCTTGTAGTCGCCGGCCTTGTCAGCATCGGGCGCCGGCAGCGCCATCGGGCCGGTCTTGATGCGGATCGACAGATCCGGTGTCGACACGCCGCGTCCGGCATAGTCGGCGATCTCGGCCGAATTGATGAAATCGACAATTGCCGGCGAAGTGCGGAAATCGCTGACCATGCGGTCGAAGCGGCCTTCGCCGCGCGCCACCGCCACCGCACCACGCAGCATCGGCGCGATGGACGCCGGTGTCGCGAGGCTTGCCGGCAAGGCCGCCTTTGCCGCCTTCGGCTTGCCGCTTGCGGCAATGAAGTCCTCGGCGACATTCACATAGTGGATCATCCGGTCGTAGGCCTGTTTGGCGTCGTCGCCGAAGGTGAAAATGCCGTGCTTGTCCAGGATCAGGCCTTCGACATCAGGGTCGGCGTCGAAGATGTCGGCCGCCGCCTTGGCGAGGTCGAAGCCGGGCATGATGTAAGGCACATAGCCCATCCTGCTGCCGAAAACCGTCTTCACCAGAGGTTTGGAGTCCTCCTGGTCGACGATGGCGAGGATGGCGGTCGAGTGCGTGTGGTCGACGAATTTGTGCGGCAGGAAGGCATGCAGCAGCGTCTCGACCGACGGGTTGGGCGAGGACGGATCGATGAGGTTGACGCGTTGCAGGGCAACCATGTCCTCGTCGGCCAGCCTGTTCAGCGCGCGCGCCTTGAGCAACGGCTTGAGCTTGACCGCCGGCAGGCCCTGCGGCTCGATGACGCCCATATCCCAGCCGCTGCCCTTGACGCACAGCACGTCCCACTGGTCGCCGACGAGGTCGGTTGCCGTCGTCTTGCAAGAGGTGTTGCCGCCGCCATGCAGGACCAGCCGTGGTTCGCCGCCGAGCAGCCGGGTCGTGTAGACGCGCAGCGCCAGGTCGCGGCCGACACCCTTTTTCGCGTAGTCTGCGACGAGATTTTCGGCTGCTTCGTCATTCCACAAATTCTTCATGTTCGCTTCGTCCGGTTGCTGTCTTTGTTGGTGAAACAGGATTGCCGCGACGCTTTGATGACAATGCGCCGGCAGCGGAGAGGAGGATTTCTAGGAGGCCTTTTCTATGGTGGCAGCCGCATGGTCCAGGAGCCGCTGCGCCATGTGCGCGCCGACCACCAGATGCGTGCAAAGGCCGCCGGCGATCGCCGCGAGCAGCGGTTCGAACTTGCTGTCCTCCTGCACCACCACCAACCGCCTGGTGATGGCGCGCAGCGAGGCAAGTTCGGCGGAGATCACCCGGCGGTTATAACCGCAGCCGAGCACCTTGCCTTCGGCGTCTATGATCTGCCCGGCAATCACGCCGGCAGCGCCTTGGCTACGCAAATCCGCCATTTCGTTTGGCGTCAGCGCGCCGCATTTGACCAGATGGCTGTCGGCGTCGACCGCGCCGACCGAGTATAACGCCAGGTCGCATTCGCTGACACCCGACAATTGTTCCCGGATCACCGGCTCGGCACGCAGCGCCCGCGCGAGTTCTTCCGTCGACAGCACCAGCGGCGCGTAGAAATTGAGCCCCTTGGCGTTGAGCCGCCGCGCGATTTCCATGGTGCATTGGTCGGGGCGATAGGAATAGGGCGCGCCGAGATTGCCGCAGAGCTGCACCACCGTGACATCCTGTAGATCGGCATAGGACATCACGTCGGCGATCATATAGACGGTGCGGCCCCAGGCGACGCCGATGCGGTCGCCCTTCTTGACCAGTTCGAGAAAGACGCTCGCCGCCAGCACGGCGATTTCCGTCGATGGGTCGGCAATATGATCATTCTCCGGCGCGATCCAGACGGCGTCGAGGCTCAACGCATCCTCGAGCTTGCGCGCCAGCACGTCGTCGGTGAAAAGCTGGGTCGAGGTCGAGATGTTGACGATGCCGGTCTCGCGCGCCTTGCGCAGATACATGGCGACCGAGGCACGGGAAATGTTAAGCTGGCTCGCCACCTGGTCCTGCCGCAGGCCATGGGCATAGTAGAGCCAGGCGGCCTTGTGGATGAGTTGTTCTGCCGGTCGGATCGCCATGCCGTCTCCTCGGCTGACATTATTCACGGCTCTCGACAAAAGTCAAACTGGGCAGAGGTATGCGATACTCCCGCTTACGCCGAATCTGGTTCATCATTGTGCCAAATGCGCTCTCTCGTGGCATCGTTTGTGGTGACGCGGCCCGAGCCTGTGATTAGAACGTCTGAAAGAAACCGCGGGGGGAGCATGGGATGGGCAGTCCTTACGAACAGGATCTCGACAAGAACGCGGCCAACCATCAACCGCTGACACCGCTCACCTATCTTGAGCGCGCGGCCAAGACCTATCCCGACCATGTCGCCATCATTCACGGCCGCCAGCGCATCGACTATCGCACTTTCTGGCATCGGTCGCTGAAGCTTGCCTCCGCGCTCGACAGGCGCGGCATCGGCAAGGGCGACACCGTCACCGTCATGCTGTCCAACACGCCGCCGATGCTGGAGGCGCATTTCGGCGTGCCGATGACCAAGGCGGTGCTGCATTCGCTCAACACCCGCCTCGATGCCGCGGTCATCGCCTTCCAACTCGATCATGCCGAGACCAAGGTGCTGATCGTGGACCGCGAATTCTCCGGCGTTGTCAGGCAGGCCCTAGAACTGACCGAGGTCAAGCCGCTGGTCATCGACTATGACGATCCCGAATACGCCGACGACGCGCCGTATCCGAAGGGCGAGCGGGTTGGCACGCTGGACTATGAGGCGTTTGTCGCAGGCGGCGCCGAGGATTTCGCCTGGTCGATGCCCGACGACGAGTGGGACGCCATCTCGCTCAACTACACTTCCGGAACGACAGGCAATCCGAAGGGCGTCGTCTACCACCATCGCGGTGCCGCGCTGATGGCCTACACCAACACCATTCATGCGGGCATGGCCAAGCACGCGGTCTATCTCTGGACGCTGCCGATGTTCCACTGCAATGGCTGGTGCTTTCCCTGGACGCTCGCTGTCCAGGCCGGCACCCATGTCTGCCTGCGCTGGGTGCGGCCGAAGCCGATCTACGATGCGATTGCCGATCACGGCGTCACCCATCTGTGCGGCGCCCCGGTCGTCATGTCGGTGCTGATCAATGCCAGGGAGGAGGACAAGCGCGAATTCCCGCAGACTGTCACCTTCAACACCGCGGCAGCTCCGCCACCGGAAGCGGTGCTGTCGGGGATGGCCGATGCCGGCTTTGCCGTCACCCACCTCTACGGCCTGACCGAGACCTATGGTCCGGCGGTCGTCAACGAATGGCATGGCGCCTGGGATGATCTCGAAAAGGGCGAGCGCAGTGCCAGGAAGGCGCGGCAGGGCGTGCGCTATGCGGCGCTCGAAGGCCTGACCGTCATGGACCCCGAGACGATGCGGACCACACCGGCCGATGGTGAGACCATCGGCGAGGTCATGTTCCGCGGCAACATCGTCATGAAAGGCTATTTGAAGAACCGCAAGGCGAGCGACGAGGCCTTCGCCGGCGGCTGGTTCCACTCCGGCGATCTCGGCGTCATGCACCCCGACGGCTACATCCAGCTCAAGGACCGCTCCAAGGACATCATCATCTCCGGTGGCGAGAACATCTCCTCTATCGAGGTCGAGGACGCGCTCTACAAGCACCCGTCGGTTGGCTCTTGCGGCGTCGTCGCCAGGCCCGACGACAAATGGGGCGAAGTGCCTGTTGCCTATGTCGAGCTGAAGCCCGGCAAGGTCGCGACCGAAGCCGAGATCATCGATCACTGCCGCGCGCTGCTTGCCCGGTTCAAGGTGCCGAAGGCGGTCATCTTCGCCGAAATCCCGAAGACCTCGACCGGCAAGATCCAGAAATTCCGGTTGCGCGAGATGGCGAGGGGGACTTAAGCCTCGTCGCTGCTCTCCTCCAGTTACGACCTTTGCGATTGGGCAAAGCCTCCGCGACTTTCGTCGGTTCCCTGTCACCATCTGTCACCATTCGTACGTGTACACCGAATCCGCATTGACAGGTCGCTCTTTTCAATTTACGAGTGACGAAAATCGAAATTCATCACTCGTAAATCGATAGAGGATCATGTCCGAAGCCGCCACCATAGTCGCCGAAGCCGCCCGACAGGAAAATGTAACGCGCATTCTCGATTGCGCCGAGCGCCTGTTCCGGCACTATGGCTACGGCAAGACCAATGTCGCCGACATCGCGCGTGAGCTCGGCATGTCGCCCGCCAACATCTACCGTTTCTTCGCCTCCAAGGTCGAAATCCACCAGGCCGTCTGCGGCCGTATGCTCGGCGCCAGCTACAAGATGGCCTACGAGATTTCGCGCCTGCCGATCAGCGCCGAGGAGCGGCTTAGGCGTTACGTGCATGCGCAATACAAGATGACGATGGAGGTCATGCTCGACGACCAGAAGGTCCACGAGATGGTCATCGTCGCCCTCGAACGGGACTGGGGTGTGATCGACAAGCATGTCGACAGCATCCACGACCTGTTTGCGGAGGTGATCCGCGACGGCATCGAGGCCGGTGAGTTCAGACAACAGGACCCGGTGACCGCGTCGCGCTGCTTCGGTGCCGCAACGGTCATCCTGTGCCATCCGCAAATGGTGGCGCAGTGCCTTGCCAAGACCAACCGGGCGATGCCCGACGATCTGATCGACTATGCGATCAGAGCTCTGAAGTAATAGCCCCCGCCAGCCGGTTGTCGACCATTCATCTCCAGTCGGAGTACCAAGATGTCTTTGTCCAATTCCATCCTTCGCAAGCTGCCAGTTGCCGGCCTGATCGTCGCCACTCTCGGGCTTGCCGGCTGCAGCCAGGAAAAAGCCGAAGTCAAGGATATCATCCGTCCCGTCAAGGTTGTCGAGATCGCGAAGGTGCACGACACCCGCACGCTCTCCTATTCCGGCTCGGTGCGAGCCCGCACCGAGAGCGCTCTGGCGTTCCGCGTCAATGGCAAGATCACCGAGCGCCTCGTCGATATCGGCCAGCATGTGGCCGCGGGCGATGTGCTCGCCCGCATCGATCCCATTGACTACGACCTCTCGGTCAAGAGCGCGCAGGCAGCGCTCGATGCCGCCGAGCGGCAGGTCGAGACCGTGGAGCTTGCCCGCAAGCGAGCCGAGCAGCTTTTTGCCAAGAATTTTGCCCCGAAATCACAGCTCGAACAGGCGACCTTGACCTATGACCAAGCGGTCGCCACCCGTGATTCCGCCCTTTCGACACTTGCTCAGGCGAAGAACCAGGTCGGCTATACCGATCTCAAGGCCGACAGGGATGGCATCGTCACCACGGTCAGTGCCGACGTCGGTCAGGTCGTCGGTTCCGGTACGCCGGTTGTCACTGTCGCCGTCGACGGCGAGAAGGAAGTGCTGATCGCCGTCCCCGAAATGGAAATCGCCGAATTCAGGCCGGGCAAGGCAGTCAAGGCGGGCTTCTGGTCCGACGATGCGCTGG
This sequence comes from Mesorhizobium sp. M7A.F.Ce.TU.012.03.2.1, assembly GCF_004006095.1. Taxonomy (NCBI): domain Bacteria; kingdom Pseudomonadati; phylum Pseudomonadota; class Alphaproteobacteria; order Hyphomicrobiales; family Phyllobacteriaceae; genus Mesorhizobium; species Mesorhizobium sp. M7A.F.Ce.TU.012.03.2.1. The sequence continues at coordinate 6,358,242 of NZ_CP034779.1, read as the reverse complement.
CGCTCGATGGCAAGGTCCGCGAAGTCGCCGGTAGCGCCGATCCGCAGTCACGCACCTTTGCCGTCCGCGTCAGCCTGCCAAACGATCCGCGTGTGCTGCTCGGCATGACCGCCAGCATCGAAGCCTCGGCGGCCAATGAGCGGCAGCTGGTCTCGATCCCGCTGAGCGCATTGGCCGAGCAAGGCACCCAATCGATCGTCTGGACCGTCGATCGTGGCGCCGACACCGTTCATGCCCGTCCGATCAAGGTTGCCGAGTTCGCCGCCGATGGCGTGCGTGTTGCAGAGGGTTTGAAACCCGGCGATGTCGTGGTCGCCGCCGGCACGCAATTCATGACCGAAAACCTGAAGGTGAAGCTCGCTGGTGATGCGGCGCTGCAATCGGCATCCGCGGCAGACGGCGACGCCAAGCAGGTGCGCTGACGACAGACAACCGGCTGCGCGTTCCCGCAGTCGTTGGTTTCCGGGCGGCAGGCGCCCGACCGAGACGCTCGATTGATGTAACCCCCACATCGATCTCGCGTCCCACCGCGATGAGTGCTTCTCCGCTCGGAGAGCCTTGCCGCCCGGAAGCCACTATGAAACCTCGATTTTGATGCGCTAGATAGATGGACCAGCGTCGATGACCAATTCCACGGAAGAGAAGCGGCCCTTCAACCTGTCGCGCTGGGCAATCGGCCATCCCGCCATTGCGCGGTTCCTGTTCGGCCTGATCATCATTTCCGGCGCGCTCGGCCTGATGCGTATGGGCCAGAAGGAAGATCCCGATTTCACCTTCCGGATCATGGTCGTCCAGGCGATCTGGCCGGGCTCCTCGATCAAGGAGATGGAAGACCAGGTCGTCAACAAGATCGAACGCAAGCTGCAGGAAACGCCGCATCTCGATTTCGTGCGCTCCTTCACCCGCGCCGGCAGCGCCATCATCACCGTGCAGATCAAGGGCGACACCAACACCGCCGAGGTGACCGACGCCTTCTACCAGGTGCGCAAGAAGGTGGGCGATATCCAGGGCGACCTGCCGCAGGGCCTGCTCGGCCCGTATTTCAACGACGAGTTCGGCGACACCTTCATCACCTTGCATTCGATCAGCGGCGACGGCTTCAGCTATCCCGAACTGAAGAAGTTCGCCATCCAGGCGCGCGACATGCTTTTGACGACGCCCGGCGTCGAGAAGGCCGTCATCATCGGCGACCAGCCGGAAAAGCTCTATATCGACGTCTCGTCCAAGGCCCTGGCCGAACGCGGCCTGACGCTGACCGATCTGCAGAATGCGATCAAGGGACAGAACAATGTCGACCCGGCCGGCTCCGTCGATACCGGCACCAACTCGGTACGCATCTCCGTCGAGGGCGATGTCGGCAAGGTCGAGGATATCCGGAACCTGCGCCTGCGCGCCGGCGGCCAGGTCACAAGGCTGGGCGACATCGCCACGGTGACCTCGGGGCTGGAAGATCCGTTCCAGCGCAAATACCGCTTCAACGGTCACGACAGCGTGCAGTTGGGCGTCGTCATGGCCAAGGGCTTCAAGGTTACCGACGTCGGCAAGGATGTCGAGGCCACCTACAAGCGCTTCGAAGAGGCGCTGCCCTACGGCGTTGCGGTCGACCAGATCTCCGACCAGCCGGGCGTCGTCACCGATGCGGTGGCCGAGTTCATGCATGCGCTCGGCGAAGCGCTGCTGATCGTGCTCGTCGTCTCGTTCCTGTCGATAGGCTGGCGTTCTGGCCTGGTCATCGCCATCGCCATCCCGCTGGTGCTGGCTGCGACCTTCGCCATCATGTACGAACTCGGCATCGACCTGCAGCGCATCTCGCTCGGCGCGCTGATCATCGCGCTCGGTCTTCTGGTCGACGACGCGATGATCGTCGTCGAGATGATGGAGCGCAAGCTGGAGGAGGGGATGGTCAAGGTCGAGGCGGCGAGTTTCGCCTATTCCTCGACCGCCTTCCCGATGCTGACCGGCACGCTGATCACCACAGCCGGCTTCATTCCGGTCGGCTTCGCGGCCTCGACCGCCGGCGAATATGTCCGCACCCTGTTCTATGTCGTCGGCATCGCGCTGATCGTCTCCTGGTTCGTCGCGGTCTATTTCACGCCATGGCTCGGCAATATGATCCTCAAGCAGCGCAAGCATGCCGGCAGCCATCACGATGTCTTCGACACGCGTTTCTATCGCCGGCTTCGTGCTACCGTCAGCTGGGCCGTGCGCCATCGCATCATCGTCCTGGTGATGACGCTGGTCACCTTCGGCACCAGCCTGTGGGCTTTCCAGTTCATTCCGCAGAACTTCTTCCCGCAATCGTCGCGGCCGGAAATCCTCGTCGACCTTTGGCTGCCGGAAGGCACCAGCATCAAGGAAGTCGAGGCGCAGGCCAAGGCGCTCGAAACCAAGATGATGGACGACAAGGACAAGCGTTTCATCGCCACCTATATCGGCGAAGGCGCGCCGCGCTTCTTCCTGCCGCTCGACCAGCAGCTGAGCAACCCCAACTTCGCCCAGCTGCTCGTCATGGCCAATGACGAACCGGCCCGCGAACGGCTGATCGTCAAGTTGCGCACCGTTCTGGCTGAAGACTTCCCATCCATCCGTGCCAAGGTCGATCGTCTGTTCCTCGGCCCGCCGACCGGCTGGCCGGTGCAGATGCGCGTCATGGGGCCGGATCGCCAGGAGGTGCGCCGCATCGCCGACCAGGTGAAGGCGAAGTTCCGTGAGGATCCGCTGCTTGGCGCCGTGCATGATGACTGGCTGGAGCCGGTTCCGGCGATGAAGCTGGTCATCGACCAGGATCGTGCCCGCGCACTCGGCGTCACCTCGCAGCGCATCCGCCAGATGCTGCAGGCGGCAATGTCCGGCGCGCCGCTCGACGACTTCCGCGACGGCGAGGAGACGGTGTCCATCGTCGCCCGCGAGCCGGATGCCAGCCGCAGCCTGCTGTCCTCGGTCGACTCGGTCTATATCCCGACCGACTTCGGTGGCTTCGTGCCGCTGTCGCAGGTTGCCAAGGTGGTGCCGGTGCTGGAGCAAGGCATCGAGTGGCGCCGCGACCGTCTGCCGACCATCAGTGTGCGGGCAACGCTGCCCGACGGCGTGCAGTCCAATGACGTCGTCACCAAACTGTACAAGGATATGCAGGGCCTGCGTGACGGATTGGCGCCCGGCTACAAGGTCGAGATCCAGGGCGGTGCGGAGGATTCGGCGGAAAGCCAGGCTTCGATCGCCGCCAAGGCGCCGATCATGCTGGCCGTCATCGTCGTGCTTTTGATGATCCAGCTGCAGAACTTCGGCAAGGCGATGCTGGTGCTGGCGACCGGTCCGCTTGGCATTATCGGTGCTGCCGCGGCACTCTTGATCAGCGGCGCGCCGTTCGGCTTTGTCGCCATTCTCGGCGTCATCGCGCTGCTCGGCATCATCATGCGCAACTCGATCATCCTGGTCGACCAGATCGACCAGGACATCGCCGCGGGCATGGACCGCTACGAGGCGATCATCGGTTCGGCCGTGCGCCGTTTCCGGCCGATCACGCTGACGGCGCTGACGGCGGTGCTGGCGCTGATCCCGATCTCGCGCGGCGTCTTCTGGGGTCCGCTCGCCTACGCCATGATGGGCGGCATCCTCGTTGCCACGGTGCTGACCATCCTGGTCCTGCCTGCCGGCTACGCCCTGTTCTTCGGCCGGGAGCCGAAGAAGCGCGGGGCGGAGGGGCGGACCGACGATCTGGAACTGAGCCAGGAAGCCGAAAAGCCGCAACTGGCGCTGGCCGCCGAATAGACCGATCACGCCAGTCGAAAAGGATCGGGCGCGCCGAAGCGCGCCCGATCCTTTTCACTTTTACGAGGTCAGATGACGAAGAACCAGTTGGCGAGCAGCATCACCACCACGCCGGCTACCAGGGTCAGGTAGGGCAGTATGCCCGCCTTTTTGACCGAGAGGTCGGCCCCCGTCATGCCGAGATCGGCCAGCATGTGGTCGGGGAACTTGCCCTTGTCCTGGATGTAATGGCGGAAGCAGAACACCGGGATAATCAGGGCTGCCGTGATCAGGCCGGCCCACAGCGCCATCGGGTTCCAAACTTTGGCTCCCGCGCCCATGAAGATCATGTTGACATAGGCGAAGATCGCGCCGACGCCGAGCAACCAGCTCGGTGCTTTCCAAGGCCGGGCGATATGGCCGTTGTCGATGCGGTGGATCCAGCCGGCATTGAGGTTGAGGAAGTTGAAGATGATATAGCCGCAGTTCGACACGGCGAGGATGAAGAAGAAGCTCGTCGCGTCGGCAGAGGCGATGGCCAGCACGATCAGGTTGAAGACGAGATCGGTCCACATTGCCCGCGTCGGCGCGCCATGTTCGTTGACATGGCTGAGATAGCGCGGCAGCCAGCCATCGACCGAGCCCTGGTAGAGCGTGCGTGAAGAGCCGGCCATGGCCGTCATGATGCACAGAACCAGAGCCAGGATCATCAGCATCACCAAAAGGCTGTGGATCAGTGCGCCGCCGCCGACCATGCCGGCCAGCGCGTCGGCGACACCGGAGCCGTCGACGATCGGTGTCGCCAGCATGCCGTTGAGGCCAAGCACGCCCTGGAAGGTGAACGGCACCAGGATGAACAGCAGCATGCACAAAAGGCCGGAATAGAAGATGGCCTTGAACGTGTCGGTGCCCGGGTTCTTGAACTCCGAGGTGTAGCAGACGGCGGTCTCGAAGCCGTAGGTCGACCAGGCGGCGATGAACATGCCGCCAAGCACCAGCGTCCAGCCGGCAATGTTCCAGGCGCCGGGCTCGGGCGCATAGGCGGCCGCCAGCGGCACCAGCGGCGAAAAATTCGCCCAGTTGATCTGGCCGGTGACGATCGGCACCACGCCGACGATCAGCATCGGGATGATGACCAGCAGGCCGATATATTTCTGCACATTGGCAGTGCCGAGGATGCCGCGATGCTGGATGGCGAAGATGATCAGCATCAGCACCGCGCCGATGAAGAAAGTCGCGTTGAGGGTGAACGAGACCGGCCCCAGCGTGTGGCTGTAGAGCGTCCAGTTGCGGATCACCGGCGTTGCCGCGGCGGTCACCGCCGTGATGGCGTCGGCGGCACTCGTCCCGGCATGCGCGGCGATATAGGCGACGACGTCGGGCGAGGCATCGGTGAACAGCGGCACCGGCGCCAACGCGTTGAGGATATAGGCGGCGGCGATCGAGCAGCCGAGCGACAGCACCGGCGACCAGGCGAACCAGTTGCACCAGACCGACAGCGGCGCGATGAACTTGGAATAGCGCAGCCATGCGGTGGCGCCATAGATCGACGCGCCGCCCGACTTGTTCGGAAACAGGCCGGCGATTTCGGCATAGGTGAAGGATTGCAGGAAGCCCATGATCATGGAGAAGATCCAGATCGCGAAGGCCAGCGTGCCGGTCGTGCCGGCAATGCCGCCGATCGAGAACAGGACGAGGGCAGGCACGCCGCTCGCCACCCAGAAGGCGCCGCGCCAGTCGATATTTCGGTGCAACTTGCCTTCGGCAAGCGGCTCCAGGACAGTCGTTATCGTGCTCATATGTCTCTGTTCCCCATTTTGATGTTCCCCGTTCGTGACCGCCGCGGCTTCGCTAGGCTCACCATCGACGCATGCATTGATCGACTGCTGGTGTTTCCACTCAGTCGTATTTTTTTCTTAGGAGTGAAGATTGATCCGGCGCGCTTTCACGTCAAGCGAATTGTCGCGCCGTGCACATCACGCTTGCGAAACATGTCAGCTTCACACTGGCGGGCAGGATTGTTCGGAAAAGGACCAGGGGTCTGGAAACGAAAAAACCGCCGGAGGCGGGTTCCGGCGCAAATCAGCACCATGGACGAATATGTAGCATAGCTGCCCTCAGCAGGTCAAGAAAAAATTCCTATCAGGCTGCCAGCACGGCCTCACTGTCTTGGGAGGAAGGCCGTCAGGAGCGTGGTTTGGTCTTTTGCGGATCGTAGTGAGCGAAGGCGACGACGCGCGCCGGCAGCCGCTTGGCATGGCCGTCGAGCTTGCCGATCTCGACCTCGGTACCGACAGCCGAATGGGTGACATCGAGCCTGGCCAGCGCGATGGTCTTGTTCAGCACCGGAGAACGCATGCCCGACGTGACCACGCCGATCTGGGCGCGGCCGACATGCACGCAGTCGCCATGGCCGACGTCGACATTGGCCTCGATGTCGAGGCCGACCAGCTTCGTCTGCGGGTGCTCCTTGCGGCGGATCAGCGCCTCGCGGCCGATGAAATCGTCGGTCTTGCTCTTCAGCGGCACGGTGAAGCCGATGCCGGCCTCGAACGGATCGGTCTGGTCGGAGAATTCGTAGCCGGCGAAGATCAGCCCGGCCTCGATGCGCACCATGTCCAGCGCCTGCAGCCCCATCGGCTTCAGCCCATGCGGCTGGCCGGCTTCCCAGATGGCGTCGAACACCTTTTCGGCGTCGCGCGGATGGCACCAGATCTCGTAGCCGAGTTCGCCGGTATAGCCGGTGCGCGAGACGACGACCGGAATGCCGTTGCCGCCACCAATGCGGGCGACGGCGAAGCGGAACCATTCGAGCTCGTCGATCGACGGCTGCAATGGCGAAGTCCAGATCACTTCTCGCAGGATGTCGCGGCTCTTCGGACCCTGGACGGCGACGTTGTGCATCTGGTCGGTTGACGAGCGCACCAGCACGTTGAGGCCGAGCTTCGTCGCCGTCTCGCGCAGCCATTCGCCGGACAGATCGTCACCGCCGACCCAGCGGAAATTGTCCTTGCCGAGCCGCAGCAGCGTGCCGTCATCGATCATGCCGCCATGCTCGTAGCACATGGCGGAGTAGACGACCTGGCCGACGCCAAGCTTCTTGACGTCGCGGGTCAGCGTGTATTGCAGCAGCGCCTCGGAATCCGGGCCGGTAACCTCGAACTTGCGCAGCGGCGACAGGTCCATGATCACCGCGTCCTGGCGGCACGCCCAGTATTCCGCGATCGGCCCGTCCTTGGCGAAGGAATTGGCGAGCCAATAGCCCCTGTACTCGCCGAAGTTGCGGGTGTGCTTGGCAAAGCTCGAATGAAAAGCTGTCTCGCGGGTCATTTTCTGTTCCGAATCGGGCGTCATGCGTCTGGCGATCGCTCGCGAGAATTTGTGCTGGCCGGAATAGGTCCGCACATGGATGTCGGTCGGGTTCCAGCCATTGGCCGGCGTCGTGTCGTCGGGGCAGGCGGAGGACACGCAGACGATGTCGGTGAGCGCCCTGAGCAGCACATAGTCACCCGCCCGCGACCACGGCTCGTCGGACACCATGACGCCATGCGCGTCGATCGCCGTGTTGAAGAAGAAGTTGATCGCCATCCAGCCCGCGCGGGGATTGACGCCCTTGCCGGCCAGAGCGCCGTTGAAATTCTCCGAGCAGTTGGTGTGGCCGGGATAGCCGATGTCGTCGTAATATTTGGCGGCGCAGGCGAGCGCGAAGGCGTCGTGCCGGCCGCATGTGTCCTGCACCACCTCGACCAGTGGCTCCATGTCCTGGTCAAAGTATTTGGAATGCAGGCCGGGCATCGGGTAGCTCGCACCCATCAGCGTGCGAGTCGTCGTCACGTCGAGCGGATGATCCAATCCCCTGTCCAGCTTGTGCGCCGAAAAGCACTGGAAATCGGTGCACTGGCGCCCGTCGACATCGATGATCTGGAGATAGTCGCCAGCCTTGACGAAATAGGATTCCGCCGTCGCCGAATGGACGCGCAAATCGAGAACCGGGTCGGCCAGCGGATCGGCCAGTAGCGATTTCGCCGCCGGGCGGATCGTGGCACGGCGAACGATGGCAATCAGCGGCGTCGCCGTGTCGTGGCCATCGACCAGCATCGGCCCGCCGGGGGCCGCAATCAGCATCGCGCCATCGCGCGCGACGGTGAAAGCCTGTTCGGTGCCGGCGGGCGTCGCGCCGCCGAACACGCGAACCGCCTTGGCATGGTCAAGCTGCACCTGCCGGCGCGCGAGCCCGCTCCGTAGCGATGCGAGGCTGTCGTCGTCCTCGGCCAACAGCGCCTTGATGCCGGCAGCGTTGCTGTTCGATGTTTCACCGAAAATGCCGGGATCGGTCGCGCCGGTCCTGTCCCAGGCCAGCAACTCGCAGGCCTGGCCACCCTCGACATTGCGCACGGTGATCGTGTCGCCGGCCTCGATATCGATGAGCACCGCGCCATTGCCATGGATCGTATAACGCTCCATGCCCGGCGGCAGCGTGATCTGGCCGGGCCTCAGGATGAGGCTCGGCCGCGGCGGTCCGGCAGCAATTGCGGGGTAGGGCGACTGGCTCATTTCAGCCTTGCGGTTCGAGAAACAAGTTTGCCTGTGTGTGAAATTATTTTAGCGGTAAGAATAGCAGTGCGCGTGCGTTTGGCAAGGCGAAGGTGGCGTTTCGGACGTAGTCGGCTCAGGTTGAATTTCGCCAATCAGCCTTGTCTCCGAACGTCGGCGCCGCCCCTCATCTGGCTGCCGCCATCTTCTCCCCGTAAACGGGGCGAAGGGCGCTGTCGTCATCGGTTTCGCCAAGTGCCGACGCTAAGGAGATGGCGCGGCATTGCAGCCAGCGTCTTTTCGCCCCGTTTACGGGGAGAAATGCCCGGCAGGGCAATGAGGGGCAGCGCCGAGATCTACAATTAGCGACCTAAACTCCGTCAGAGTGGCTGATAGCAACTCCGTACTCCGCACCCGAATCCAGCACCGTATGCCAAAGGCTTTCGGCGAAGGTCGCAAACACCAGAAGGTTGAACACCGCCTGCCCATCCGGCCGATCGCCGCCGCGCCAGAGCGTGACGCTGGTGTGATCCATCGATGTCGCGGCGGCGGCGCCGACCGGGAACGTCGTTGGGTGCAAGTCGATCGAAGACAGTTTCGCCAGCATGGTGCGTGCCTTGACGCCCGAAATGCTGATCAAGACCCGTGCATGCGACTGATCCGACAGCGAGGCGGAGCCGGAGAATGCCGGCGTCAACGTCTGCGTCGTGTGCTTGCCGCCGTTTGACAGAACGAAGAACTGATCCGGCCCCGACCAGATCAGCGTGGCATCCGGAGTCTGTACCGCCTTCGGCGCATCCGGTGGCACCGCGCCGAAACGGGCCTTGGCCGCTTTCGCCAGATCAGCCCCTTGGCCGCGCCGCGCCATCACCTGGACGAGATCAAAATTGCGAATCTCGGTCAGCGAGACGCCGGCCTCGATACCGCGTGCACCATGCACGCCGGCAACAAGCGCCTTTTCAAGGGGACTGTGGGGAGCCCAGGAAGAATCAACCACGCTGGCGCCCTCCATCCGGATCGTAGAAGACGGGATTGCAGAGTTCGACATCGTAGTCTTCGCCGCGCAACGGGTCATGCGCATGCACGATCTCGCCGATGCGTTCGCGGCCGCGTTCGACAAGCGCGAGCCCGATCCACTGATCCAACGTCGGCGAGAAGCAGACCGAGGTGACATAGCCCTGGTCGTTGCCGGGGCCGGGTGTCTGTCCCTTCGGGATGATGTGTGCGCCGGAGCGCAGCCGGCGTGCCTTGTCCGTCGGCTTGATGCCGACGACGACCTGCCGGTCCGGGGCTACCAGCGCCTCGCGTCCGGCCATGACGCGGCCGATATAGTCTTTCTTGGTCGACATCATCTTGCCCAGGCCAAGATCGGCCGCCGTCGTCGTGCCGCTCAGTTCCGGTCCGGCAATGTGGCCCTTTTCGACGCGCATGACGCCGAGCGCCTCGGTGCCGTAAGGCGTCACGCCGAACGGCGCGCCGGCCAGCATCAAATTGCGCGCCATGGCATCGCCAAAGCGCGCCGGCACCGAAATCTCGAAAGCCATCTCGCCTGAGAACGAGATACGGAACAGCCGTGCCCTCAGGCCGCCGCGGAGTGCTACTTCGCGCGCGCCCATGAATGGAAAGCCTTCGTTGGAAAGGTCTTCGACCGGGTCGACGATTTCCCTGAGCAGATCGCGTGTCTTCGGCCCGGCGATCGAGAATTGCGCCCACTGGTCCGAGACGGAAGTGAGCTGCACGTCGAGCTCCGGGAACAGCACCTGGCGGCAGAATTCGAGATGCTGCATCACCAGCCCGGCCTTGGCCGTGGTGGTGGTCAGGAAGTAATGATCCTCGGCCAGCCGCGATGTCGTGCCATCGTCATAGACGATGCCGTCCTCGCGCAGCATGAGCCCGTAACGCGCTTTTCCCACCGCAAGATTGGAGAAGGTGTTGATGTAGACGCGATCCAGGAAAGCGCCGGCATCCGGGCCGTGCACGTCGATCTTGCCGAGCGTCGAGACATCGCAGAAGCCGACGCCGCCGCGCACCGCCTTGACCTCGCGGGTCACCGATTCCAGCCAGTCCTTCTCGCCGGCGCGAGGGTACCATTGCGCACGCTTCCACAGGCCGGTGTCGACGAAGACGGCGCCCTGTTCGGCCGCCCAGTGATGCGACGGCGTCAGCCGTGTCGCATGGAACGTCTCGTCGCGGTGATGGCCGGCGACGGCGCCGATGGCGACCGGCACGTAAGGCGGCCGGTAGATTGTCGTGCCGGTCTCGGGGATCGAACGGCCGCTGACCGCGGCCATGATGGCAAGGCCGGCGACATTCGAGGTCTTGCCCTGGTCGGTCGCCATGCCGAGCGTCGTGTAGCGCTTCAGGTGCTCGACCGATTCAAAGCCTTCGCGCTGCGCCAGTTCGATGTCGGAGGCGGTGACGTCGTGCTGGTAATCGACAAAAGCCTTGCCCTTGCCGGCGACGTGCCATAGCGGCGTCAGCGAGAATGCCTCGTCGTCGGCGGCAGGCGCGATACCCACTGTGTCGCTATGTCCCGTGTCACGCGCCGCTGCCGCGCCGGCGGCAAATCCCTGGCTCAGGCAGGCGCCGAGGCCGAAATCGCCATTGGCGGCACCCGCGGCGACCATGCCGGGAGGCGCGCCGTCCGGCACGAAGGCAGATATGTCGTTCTGCCATTTCGGCCGGCCACGATGGTAGGAAGTCAGCCCGACCGCCGGGTTCCAGCCGCCGGAGACTGCGAGGCCGTCCGCTTCGACCTCGGCGCGCGCGCCACCGGTCAGCGAGACCGCGATTTTCCTGACGCCATCCTTGCCGCCATCGACCCCGCTGACGGAACCATGCAGCACCGGGAAGCCACCCTTGGAGGCCAGCGAACGATGCGCCGGCGACACTTCGGACCGTGCATCGATGACCGCCGCGATCTGCAGGCCGGCACCGAGTGCAGTCTCGACCGTGCGCCAGCCATCCTCATTGTTGGTGAACAGCGCGAGGCGCTTTGCCGGTGTCGCCGCATAGCGCGCGACATAGGTGCGCATGGCGGACGCCATCATAACACCGGGCGTGTCGTTGCCGGCAAAGACGATCGGCCGTTCGATGGCGCCGGCCGCGACAACGCAGCGCTTCGCCACGATCCGCCACAGCCGCTGGCGCACCTGATGCTGAGGCGGCGAGGGCAGGTGGTCGTTGACCCGCTCGATCGCGCCATAGGTACCGCCATCATAGACCCCGAACAATGTCGTGCGGGTCATGATGCGGACATCGGGCATATCGGCCAATTCAGCCAGCGTCCGCGACAGCCATTCGGCTGCCGGCACACCATCGATCGTGCCGCCATCCGACAGCAGGCGGCCGCCGGGGACAAAATCCTCTTCGCACAGGATGACGCGGGCACCAGCGCGGCCGGCTGCCAATGCCGCGGCCAGACCGGCCGGACCTGAACCGGCGATCAGCACATCGCAATGCGCCCATGCCTTGTCGTAGTGATCGGGATCGGCGATGCCTGAGGCACGGCCGAGGCCGGCGGCGCGGCGGATCGCCGGCTCGTAGATCGCTTCCCAGAACTTCGCCGGCCACATGAAGGTCTTGTAGTAGAAGCCGGCGACGAAGATCGGCGCGAACAGCTGGTTCACCGACATCACATCGTGGCGCAGCGACGGCCATCGGTTCTGGCTGGCGGCCTCGAGCCCGTCATAGAGTTCGGCTGTCGTCGCCTTGGTGTTCGGCTCGCGCCGTGCGCCGGTGCGCAGCTCGACCAGCGCGTTGGGTTCTTCCGAACCAGCGGTGAGAATACCGCGCGGGCGATGGTATTTGAACGAGCGGCCGACCAGCTTGACGCCGTTGGCGATCAGCGCGGAGGCGAGCGTATCGCCCTGGAAGCCGAGGAAAGCCTTGCCGTCGAAACGGAAGTTCAGTGGCACCGAGCGGTCGATGAGACCGCCGGAGGTGAGACGGTGGGATTGGCTGGAAGTCACGATTGCCGACCCTTCGTCGCTTCGATGTCATGCGGCAGCGTCGAGCCGCCCCTCATCGCCCTGCCGGGCACTTCTCCCCGTATAGTGACGGGGAGAAGGACGCTCTCGTCCACGATTTCGCCAATCATCAACGCTGCAGGAATAGCGGCCAGGTTGCGGCCAGCGTCCCTCTCCCAGTCTCTATACGGGGAGAGGATGCCGGCAGGCAGGTGAGGGGCGGCGCTGACTTGCACAAGAAAATTCATTTCGCGACCTGCCTCGCACCCACGCCAGCCGCCGGCTCAACGGCGGAAATCTCGTGCGTCAGCGTGTTGCGGGTGACCTTCAGCCAGGCCCGGCAGCCGCCGCCATGGTACCAGTATTCGCTGGTCTGCCCGGCGACATTGTCGCGCAGATAGACATAGTCGAAGACCTCGTCTTCCGAGGCGCCGGCTTCGGGGCGCACCGGCTTGGCGTCGCCGAGATAGGTGAACTCGCCGAGTTCGCGTTCGCCGCAGAAGGGACAGACAATGCGCATGCTGTTCTAGACCGCCTTCAATGCAGGTTCGGTTGGGCGCCCTGGCCCTTTTCGTCGATCGTGGCGCCAGTTCGGAACCGATCGAGGCGGAACCGCGCGGCTTCTTCGTGCGATTCATCGCGGGCCAGAAGATGGGCAAAGACAAAGCCGGAGCCTGGTGTCGCCTTGAAGCCGCCATAGCACCAGCCAGCGTTGATATAGAGCCCGTCGACCGGGCTCTTGTCGATGATCGGCGAGCCGTCCATCGACATGTCCATGATGCCGCCCCACTGGCGCAGCAGGCGCACGCGGCCGATCATCGGCATAAGCGCCATGCCGCCCTCGCAGACGTCCTCCATCACAGGCATGTTGCCGCGCTGGGCGTAGGAATTGTAGCCGTCTATATCGCCGCCGAAGACCAGCCCGCCCTTGTCCGACTGGCTGACATAGAAATGGCCGGCGCCGAAGGTCATGACACCAGGGATAAGCGGTTTGATCGCCTCGGAGACGAAGGCCTGCAGCACATGGCTTTCGATCGGCAGGCGCAGGCCGGCCATTGCCGCGACGCGCGACGAACTTCCGGCAACAGCCATGCCGACCTTGCCGGCGCCGATCTTGCCGCGCGATGTCTCGACGCCGGTCACCTTGCCATTGGCGTCCCTGACGAAGCCGGTGACTTCGCAATTCTGGATGATGTCGACGCCGAGTTCGCTCGCCGCATGGGCATAGCCCCAGATAACAGCATCGTGCCGCGCCGTGCCGCCGCGCCGCTGCAACAGCCCGCCTTGCACGGGAAAGCGCGCATTGTCGAAGTTCAGGAACGGTATCATCTTCTTGACCGCGGCGAGGTCGAGCAGTTCGGCGTCGATGCCGTTGATGCGCATGGTGTTGCCGCGCCGCGCATAAGCGTCGCGCTGCGCGTCGGAGTGGTAGAGGTTGATGACGCCGCGCTGGCTGACCATCGTGTTGTAGTTGAGGTCCTGCTCCATCCGCTCCCACAGCTTCATCGACAATTCGTAGAAGCCGGTATTGCCGGGCAGGCCGTAATTGGAGCGGATGATGGTGGTGTTGCGGCCGGCATTGCCGGAGCCGATCCAGCCTTTTTCGAGTACGGCGACATTCTTGATGCCGTACTCGCTGGCGAGAAACCAGGCGGTGGCAAGTCCGTGGCCGCCGCCGCCGATGATCACCACGTCGTAGCGATCCTTCGGCGTGGCGTCGCGCCAGGTGCGCTGCCAGTTCTTGTGGCCGGACAGGGCGGCGCGGGCGAGCGAGAAGATCGAATATTTCATCAGTTCATTCCGAGGTCGCTCGCACCGCGCTGGTGGTCAGATATCCAGCGTGTGGTCGCGCTCCCATTGCGTGAAGTGCGAAGCATAGGAATTCCATTCCTGGTGCTTCAGCTTTAGGTAGGCCGACGAGAATTCCTCACCCAGCGCCGCCTTGAGCGATTTGTCCTTGTCGAACTCGCGCAAGGCGTCGAGCAGGTTGAGCGGCAGTTTTGGCGCGCCCTTCACCGTGTGCCCATGCTGGTACATGTCGATGTCATAGCGCTTGCCGGGATCGGCCTTCGAGCGGATGCCGTCGAGGCCGGCGGCGATGATAACCGCCTGCAGCAGATAAGGGTTGGCAGCACCATCCGGCAGCCGCAGCTCGAAGCGGCCGGGGCCGGGCACGCGCACCATGTGGGTGCGGTTGTTGCCGGTCCAGGTCACCGTGTTCGGCGCCCAGGTGGCGCCCGAAATCGTGCGTGGCGCGTTGATGCGCTTGTAGGAATTCACCGTCGGGTTGGTGATCGCGGCAAGCGCGGAAGCATGCTTCATGATGCCGCCGAGGAAATTCCGGCCCTTGGCCGACAGGCCGAGCTCCATCGCTTTGTCGGCGAAAACGTTGGTCTTGCCCGATTTGTCCCAGACCGAGATATGGGCATGGCAGCCATTGCCGGTCAGGCCCTGGAAGGGTTTGGGCATGAAAGTCGCGCGCAGGCCGTGCTTCTCGGCGATCGACTTGACCATGAACTTGAAGAACGAGTGCTTGTCGGCGGTCGCCAGCGCGTCGTCGAAGGCCCAGTTCATCTCGAATTGGCCGTTGGCATCCTCGTGGTCGTTCTGGTAGGCGCCCCAGCCGAGCGCCAGCATGTGGTCGCAGATCTCGGCGATGACGTCATAGCGGCGCATCACCGCTTGCTGGTCGTAGCAGGGCTTTGAGGCCGTGTCGTATTCGTCGGAAATCGTCTTGCCATCCGGCGAGATCAGGAAGAACTCGGCCTCGACGCCGGTCTTGACGTGCATGCCGTCGCTGGCGGCCTCTGCGATCAGCCGCTTCAGCGTGTTGCGCGGCGCCTGGTCGACCTCCTTGTCGTCCATGATGCAGTTGGCCGCGACCCAGGCGACCTCAGGCTTCCACGGCAGCTGGATCACCGAATCCGGATCCGGCACCGCCAGCATGTCGGGATGTGCCGGCGTCAGGTCCAGCCAGGTGGCGAACCCGGCAAAGCCGGCGCCGTCCTTCTGCATGTCGGCGATTGCCTGCGCCGGCACCAGCTTGGCACGCTGGCCACTGAACAGGTCAGTGTAGGAAATCATGAAATATTTGACGTTTTTCGCCCTTGCGAATTCTGCAAGATCAGTTGCCACGCTAGTTCCCCATTTTTATCGATTGTTGTTCCCGAGTATGCGGGAGTCGGCCCTTCGTTGATCAGAAGCCGTTCTTCCCCGGTATCCAGTTGGTGCCGGCCAGCGGCACGCCGGCCATGGCGGCTGCCTCGATCGTCAGCGCGACGAGGTCCTCGGGTTCAAGATTGTGCAGGCTGTTCTTGCCGCACGCACGCGCGATGGTCTGCGCTTCCAGCGTCATCACCTTGAGGTAGTTCGCCAGCCGGCGCCCGGCAGCCACCGGGTCGACCCGCTTCATCAATTCCGGGTCCTGCGTGGTGATGCCGGCGGGGTCGCGCCCCTCGTGCCAGTCGTCATAGGCGCCGGCCGTGGTGCCGAGCTCGTTATACTCGGCCTCCCAGCGGGGATCGTTGTCGCCGAGCGCGACGAGGGCAGCCGTGCCGATCGAGACCGCGTCGACGCCGAGCGCCAGCGCCTTGGCGACATCGGCGCCGTTGCGGATGCCGCCGGAGACGATCAGCTGCACCTTGCGGTGCATGCCCAGATCCTGCAGCGCCTGTACCGCCGGCCTGATGCAGGCAAGCGTCGGCATACCGACATTTTCGATGAACACTTCCTGGGTGGCGGCGGTGCCGCCCTGCATGCCGTCGACGACAACGACATCGGCGCCGGCCTTCACGGCAAGCGCGGTGTCGTAGTAGGGCCGGGCGCCGCCGACCTTGACGTAGATCGGCTTTTCCCAGTCGGTGATCTCGCGCAGCTCGAGGATCTTGATCTCGAGATCGTCGGGGCCGGTCCAGTCGGGGTGGCGGGAGGCCGAGCGCTGGTCGATGCCTTTCGGCAGCGTGCGCATTTCGGCGACGCGATCCGAAATCTTCTGGCCAAGCAGCATGCCGCCACCACCCGGTTTGGCACCCTGGCCGACGACGACTTCGATCGCATCGGCGCGGCGCAAATCGCGCGGGTTCATGCCGTAGCGCGACGGCAGATATTGATAGACCAGCTGCTTTGAATGGCCGCGCTCTTCCTCGGTCATGCCGCCGTCGCCCGTCGTGGTCGAGGTGCCCGACAGGGTCGCGCCGCGCCCGAGTGCCTCCTTGGCGGGGCCTGACAGTGAGCCGAAGCTCATGCCGGCGATGGTGATCGGGATCTTCAGCTCGATCGGCTTCTTGGCATGGCGAGAGCCGAGCACGACTGATGTGTCGCAGCGCTCGCGATAGCCTTCGAGCGGATAGCGCGAGATCGATGCGCCGAGGAACAGAAGGTCGTCGAAATGCGGCAGCTTGCGCTTGGCGCCGGCGCCGCGGATGTCATAGATGCCGGTCGCCGCGGCACGGCGGATTTCGGAAAGCGTATAGTCGTCGAAGGTCGCGGATTTGCGCGGCGTCGTCGGAGGGTTGCGATAGGTCATGCTGCCTCAATACGCGTCGGCGTTGTCGATATTGAAATTGTAGAGCGTGCGCGCCGAGCCGTAGCGCTTGAACTCCGACGGCTTGACGCCGGTGACACCGGCGCGGTCGAGCAGGCCTTGCAGCAATTCCAGATGCTCAGCCCGCATCTCCTTGGCGATGCAGTCGGCACCCAGGCTGTCGACCTTGCCGCGCACGAAGAGCCGCGCCTCGTAGATGGAATCGCCCAGCGCGTCGCCGGCATCGCCCAGCACCACCAGATTGCCCGACTGCGCCATGAAGGCCGACATGTGGCCGATATTGCCGTGCACGACGATGTCGATGCCCTTCATCGAGATGCCGCAGCGCGACGAGGCATTGCCTTCGATGACCAGCAGGCCGCCCTTGCCGGTGGCGCCGGCATACTGGCTGGCGTCGCCTTTGATGGTGATCGAGCCCGACATCATGTTCTCGCCGACGCCGGGACCCGCCGAGCCATGCACGGTGATGGTGCTGCCGGAATTCATGCCGCCGCAATAATAGCCGACGCTGCCACGCACATCGATGGCAACAGGCTGGTCGACGCCAACGGCGACCGAATGGCTGCCTTTCGGGTTCAGCACTTCCCAGGCCGTTTCATTCGAGCCGGGCGACAGATTGTGCAGCGCCTGGTTGAGTTCGCGCAGCGACGATTGGTCAAGATCGAAGACCCGAGGGTCATGTGCTGCGGTCTTTGAAAGCGTGGTTGCCGACATGAATTCAATGCTCCCAGAAATAGACGGTTGCGGGCTCGGGTTCCCAGACCCTCGCATTGTCTATGCCGGGTAGTTTGGTCAGCGCGCGATATTCCGAGCCGAAGGCGACATACTGGTCGGTTTCGGCCATCACGGCAGGCTTGCAGGCGATCGGATCGCGCACCACGCCAAAACCGTTCTTGGTGCCGACGACGAAGGTGAAGAAGCCGTCGAGGTCGGAGAGCGTGCCTTCCAGCGCCTCGCCGAGATTCTTGCCATGCGCCATCTGCGACGAAAGATAGGCGGCGGCCACTTCAGTGTCGTTCTCGGTCTCGAAGGTCATGCCTTCACGGATCAACTCGCGGCGGACGTTGTTGTGGTTCGACAGCGAGCCATTGTGCACCAGGCACTGGTCGGCGCCGGTCGAGAACGGGTGCGCGCCCATCGTCGTCACCGCCGATTCCGTTGCCATGCGGGTATGGCCGATGCCATGCGTGCCGGTCATCTTGCGGACATCGAAGCGCTCGACGACGGCCTCCGGCAGGCCGACTTCCTTGTAGATCTCGACAACGTCGCCGGCGCCCATGATGCGGATGTCGGGGCGCAGCGCCTGGATGGTTTCGCGCGCTTCATCGATCTTGGCCGGCGTGGTCCTGACGACGGCATGGGTGGATTTCACCGCGATCGTCACCGGCGTGCCGATGGCCTTGGCGAGCTCCGCCTCGAGGCCGCGGAAATCGCGGTCGGGCCTGGCTGACTGGATGGTGATCTTGGCCTCATTCTTGGAAGGCGCGCCATAGATGGCGATACCGGCGCTATCGGGACCGCGGTCGCTGAGGGAGATCAGCATCTGCGACAGCATCGCACCAAGCTGGGGTTCCAGCGACTTGTCCTTCAAAAACAGTCCGACAATTCCACACATGTCAGCCTCCCGATGTTTGTAGCTAAGAGATCGTTTGTAGCTAAGAGAGGATGTATCGAATGAGCCGCACAAATTCAATCGTATGAAAAAAATATTCCTCCAGTTACCTATGCGGCTCAATGCCGCTCTGCGCACTGTCGCCGTCTCGCCGGGCATTGTGAACCCATTTGGCGGTGCGGATGCGGGCGAGCTTGTAGGCGTCGAGAATCGACAAGGCATAGATCAGGAAGCCGCCGGCGTGACGGCCGACAAAGCTGGCATCCGACGGTGCGATCTTGGCCGTCACCCATGCCAGGATCACCATGAAGAAAAGGAACTGAAGGCCGCGCACCGGCACGCCGAGAATGACGTGCCCGCTTCCCGGCAGCACGATTGCGGCGCCGAGAACCAGATAAGGATTGGTGGGTGCCGTGGTGGGAATGGTCATGCGGCTTGGCGTTCGCTTTTGTTGATGGCGTCGCGAAGCGCCGACACCGACACCAGCAGTCTTTCGATCAGCGCGGGATCGAGTGTGGCGTCGCCAAATTCGGCCTGCCTGAACACACCGTAGCGCGCCCGTTCGGCTTCGGCCAGCAGCCACACGATGCGTACCCCTTTCGGGGTGATCAGCAGTTCCTTGGCGCGCCCTTCGGAAAAAATCCCGAGGTGGCCGGCGATGGTCTCCAGTGGGAAGTGGACGCCCCTGCGATCCGTCCGCAACACGGCCTCGGCCGGAAATGCCGAACTCTTCGGCAGCGTGTGGTCGAGATGATCGAAATTGGAGAAGGTCGTCGGCGACCCCGGCCGCATCATCATATCGAAGGTGCCGGGCACGGCCACCGGCTCGGTGATCGAAACACTGAGCCAGCGCGCCGGCAGTTTCCGCGTCGCCAGTGTGTCGACGATGGTGCGCACCTGGACACGTTTGCTGTTCCAGGACCCTTCCCAGGTGATGACACCGGCGGTGCCGTCCGAGACATTGGCTGCGTCGGCGATGGCTGTGCGGATGCGGTCCTGCTCGACGGCAAGCGCCATCGATGCCCTGTTGCGGCTGGCACGCGCCTGCCAGGCAAGGTGGAGAACGATAGCCAGGACAATGGCTCCGGCCAGCAGTGCTGATGTCAGCTCGGACATTTTCTCATGCCACGCCCATCCAGGATACGGACCGGCCTACTCCCATCAATAACCCTGCGGCTTCGGCCACGGCATGGTGAACTGATCGCCGCGCCGCACGAATTTGTAGCGATAGAAATGGAACCACAGTGAGATCAGGAAATAGAAGGCGACCATGGCGATCAGTTGCGAGCCGAAGCCGAGGAAGATGGCGAAGAAGGTCACCACGCACAGGCAAAACAGCACGATGGCCGGGATCGGGTGGAAGGGGTGCGTGTAGCCGCGGCGGATCGAGCCGAGCGGCCACTTCTTGCGGAACATGATGATGTTGATGCTCATGAACGTGTATTGCAGCACGCCCGACAGGATCGAGAAGGTGATCGCCTGGTTGAGGTCGGCGATGAAGGCGAAGGCCAGCGCGATCGGCAGCAGGAACAGGATCGAACGATAGGGCGTGCGATATCTCGGATGCACGGCCGAGAACCATGTCGGCAGATAGCGGTCGCGGCCGAGCGAGAACCAGGCGCGCGCCGCATCGTTGATGCAGCCATTGGCGGAGGCCATTGCAGCAAGCAGCGTGGCGACGAACAACAGGTTCTCGAGCAGCGGGCTGCCAGTCAGCTTGCCGGCGTCCCACAGCGGATAATAGGTGATGCCGAGATATTCCCATGGCATCATCGAGGCGCAGACATACCAGGTCATGGCGGCGGCGATCAAAAGCGTGATCATGCCGGCCATGGTGCCGTAAGGCAGCGAGCGGGCCGGCGAGCGCACTTCCTCGGCGGCCTGTGTGGTGCCTTCGATGCCGAGATAGTACCAGATGCCGAACTGGAAGGCGGCGATGACGCCGATCCAGCCATAGGGGAGCGCATTGCCTGGCGTGACCAGCTCGTTCAGCTTCAGCACGGCGCCTTGCGTCCACGGGCTGACCGAAAAGAACAGGATGACGATCGAGATATAGGCGACCGCTGTGATGACGAAGTTGACATTGAGCGTCATCAGCACGCCGCGATAGTTCAGCCACGCCAGCACGACGATGGTCGCGGCGATGAAGGAATTGTGGGTGAGCCCTTCGACGCCGGCCTTGGCGACGATGGTGTCGCCGAGCAGGATGGCGTCGGATACTTCGAGCATGGTGTAGGCAAAGACCAGGAACAGCGCGACGTTGAACGCCATCAGCGGTCCGACGATGTGCTTTGCCTGCGCATACTGGCCGCCGGCGGCGGCCACGGTCGATGTCACCTCGGAATCGATCATGGCGACCGAGGTGTAGAGCAATCCCACGACCCAGCAGACGATCAGCGCGGCCAGTGCGCCACCCTTGTCCGCCGAGAAATTCCAGCCGGTGAATTCGCCGACCAGGACGATGCCGACGCCGAGCGCCCAGACATGGGCCGGTCCGAGCACGCGCAGGAGTGAAACTCTGTCCCCTTGGGCAGCCGGGGCAGCCGGTTCAAGTGCGATCGTCATTGTTCAATCCTCACTCAGATCCGGTGTTTTTCGGAAGTGGCTTCCAGTTCGCCCTCGCGAGACGAGGTCAGCACCTCTTCGGAGAAGGTCGTGTCAACCTTGAACCAGTCGTAGAGCATCCACAAAGCGAGCACGATCGAGATGCCCCAGCATGCGTAAGAGAGTGCTACCCACATGATCGTGTCCCCCGATTAAATCGTCCTCAGAACTCTTACTTGTCGTCGAATTTTTCGTTGATGACGTCGCGATATTCGCGGTCTGATGCACGAAACAGGAAGACGAAATAACCGATCAGCACCGCCGCCATGATGATCAGCGTCGGCCAGTCGATGACATAGTGGAAGCGGTTCTGGATGATGTCGTGCGCGGTCTCGGGCGTATAGCCGAGCTTTTCCCAGATAGACGCCATGGTCGGGTTCTGGCCTAGCGCTTCCCAGGTCTTGGCGTCGAGCGCGTCGATGGATTTCGCCGCGCCGGCGAGGCCCAGCTTGAGCGGTAGCCACAGTGCCACGAAAATGGCAACGACGACGACGGCGATGTCGAAAACCTGCCCGGCCTTGCTTTGTTCCGGCGGCGTGTAGCGGGACATCTCTTTTACCCCTCAGGACTTGCGGTTGCGGAACGCGTCGGCGTTCTTGATATCGAGCCCGTAGATGAATTCCTTGTCTTCCTTGTAGTGCTTGACCATCGCCAGGATGGCGGCCGTGTTGAAGATCAGCACGGCGGCGGCGGCGATCGCGACCACGGCCTTGATGCCGCTGTGCGGGATGTAGGGCCATGTCATGAGGAGGACGAAGAGGATCGTCGCCCACAGGCAGACGATCAGGAGCGCGGCTCCGCGCACGTCGGAACGATACAGCGCTTCGATGCGCTGTTGCATGTCTGACATCGGTTTCTCCCCTTTTCCGCCGTCCGGTTCCGAATCCCCGTCCGTCGTCCTCTTTCAACAGAGTGAAATTTTTTTCATAAATTCTGTCTGAATCTCGCAATTGTCAAGCGCGATTTACGTGGGGTTAACCGTTTGGTTTGCGCGGCGGATTTTGCCTGACAATGAAATTAATTGCTTATGGGTATTGCGGCGCCCGGAGGTTTGCGATCAATATTCGGCCAAAGCTCCCGCCGCTGCGCAGGGGGCAGGGAACAGCAGAGCATTATCGAAACGGAGGACGAGCGGATGACGGCATCCTGGAGATTTTCGACCCTGGCGGATCGGCACCGAGCGCTCGGTTCGAAGCTCGAAGACTGGAGCGGCATGGGAACCGCCTGGACCTACGACAAGGATGCCGACGAGGAGTACATCGCCATCCGCACCAAGGCTGGTCTGATGGATGTCTCCGGCCTCAAGAAGGTCCACATATCAGGGCCGCACGCCTCGCATCTCATCGACCTCGCCACCACACGCGATGTCGAAAAGATCTATCCCGGCAAGTCGGCCTATGCCTGCATGCTGAACGAGGCGGGAAAATTCACCGACGATTGCATCCTCTACCGCACCGGCCCCAATGCATGGATGGTCGTGCATGGTTCGGGCACCGGCCATGAGGAGTTGCAGCGTGCTTCGGTAGGGCGCGACGTCTCGCTGCGCTTCGATGACAATCTGCACGATCTGTCGCTGCAGGGTCCGACAGCAGTCGACTATCTGGCCAAGCATGTGCCGGGCATTCGCGACCTCAACTATTTCCATCACATGCAGACGCAACTGTTCGGCTTGCCCGTCATGATTTCGCGCACCGGCTATACCGGCGAGCGCGGCTACGAGATCTTCTGCCGCGGCCAGGATGCCGGCACGATCTGGGACAGGATCCTCGACGAGGGCAAGAGCGCCGGCATCATTCCGTGCCGCTTCACCACGCTCGACATGCTGCGCGTCGAAAGTTATCTGCTCTTCTACCCCTACGACAATTCGCAGAAATATCCGTTTGAGAACGAAGGTCCGGGCGACACGCTGTGGGAACTCGGCCTCGACTTCACCGTCAGCCCCGGCAAGACCGGCTTTCGCGGCGCCGAGGAGCATTACCGCCTGAAAGGCAAGGAACGCTTCAAGATCTATGGCGTGCTGCTCGACGGCAAGGAGCCGGCCGATGAAGGCGCGCCGGTCTACCGCGACGGCAAAAAGGTGGGCGTGGTGACCTGCGCCATGTATTCGCCGCTGGTCGAGAAATCGATGGGCATCGCCCGCCTCGACGTCGACTGCGCGGTCAAGGACACCAAGCTCGAAATCCGCAACAAGAGCGGTGCCATCAAGGCGACGGCGCAGCCATTGCCATTCGACGATCCCAAGAAGACCAAGCGCACGGCGAAAGGTTGAGGCATAGTCAACGGCGAGGGGTTCGAGGCACGAAGACTTAAATGGCAGCCAAAAGTATCATCAGCCGGCCCGTCTACGGAACCTTGTCTCCGCAACCCGGCAAGCATCATCTTTTCATCGCGGACGCGGAAGGGGCGCTGGCGATAGCGGAGATGGCCGGGAGGGCGCCGCCCGGGTTTTTCGACGACGCCGAAATCGTCTTCATTCCCGGGCTTGACGGCAAACATGCCGTCGCGCTCGAAGCGTTGAAGCCGGCCCAGCTCCATCTGGCGCCGTCCTTCGCCAGCCTGCTGCCCCGGCTCAGGCAGACACTGGCCAACGCGCATATGGGCTTGCGCCTCTACCTCGCTGGCACCGAGGGTCTGATCGGCCAGGCCATGCAGGTGGCGCTTGAAGCCGGCATCGACCACACTTCGATCCAGACCGAGCACCGCGGCTCGCTGGCGCGGCGCATGCAATGTGTCCATTGCAAGGGCATCACCGAGAATGTGACGACGCAGCCGGCGACCTGCGCGCATTGCGGCCTGCTGCTTCTGGTGCGCGATCATTATTCCAGGCGCATCGCAGCCTTCCAGGGCGTCTGCATCAATGCGGAAGATCGCTCGGAGATTGCTCCGATGGAGGAGATTTTTCGATGAGCACCGGCACCACAAAACTCGATGTCGTCGTCAGCGACGTCGTCCCGGTCAACGACCTCGTCACCCGCTTCCATTTTCGCCGGCGCGACGGCGAGCTTTTGCCGACTTTTTCCGGCGGCGCCCATGTCGTGGTCGAGATGCGCGACGGCGAACGCACCAGGCTCAATCCCTATTCGCTGATGGGCTCGCCGCTCGATACGCGCGAATACACGATCTCGGTGCGGCGCGACGATGTCGGCCGTGGCGGCTCGCTGTTCATGCACCGGAGCGTCAAGCCGGGCATGGAGATGGTGGTCAGCTACCCCGTCAACCTGTTCTCGCTCGACCTGCGCGCCAAAAAGCATCTGATGCTGGCCGGCGGCATCGGCATCACGCCGTTCATGGCACAGACCGCTCAGCTTGCGGCGGAAGGCGGCAATTTCGAACTGCACTACACCTGCCGCACCGCATCGCTCGGCACCTATGCCGATGTGCTGCGCGAGCGCTACGACCGCCGGGTCAGGCTCTATCATGACGACCTTGAGGAGCGCATCGAACTCGACCGGTTGCTGTCGACACAGCCGCTCGGCACGCATCTCTATGTCTGCGGCCCGGCCGGCATGATCAACTGGGTGCGCGATCGCGCGGCAAGCCTCGGCTGGCCGGCGGAAACCGTGCATTTCGAGCATTTCGCGGCACCCCAGCCCGGACTGCCGTTCGACGTGAGGCTTGCCGTCAGCGGCAAGTCGATCAGGGTCGATGAGCAGCAGAGCCTCTTGGAAGCGATCGAGGCGGCCGGCGTCGATCCGCCCTATCTCTGCCGCGGCGGCGTCTGCGGCCAGTGCGAAACCAACGTCATCTCTTGCGACGGCAGGTTCATCCACAACGACCACTGGCTGAGCGAGGAAGAGCACCGTTCGGGCAAGAAGATCATGCCGTGCGTGTCGCGCTTCGAAGGCCGGTCGCTGGTCCTGGAACGGTAGAGCATTTTGCAGCCAAGTGGATACACTTGGCGTCGCAGAAATGCGGCTAAAACAAAGAGATAGAGCGGGCAGCCCGCTCTAGGAGAAAATCATGGGCATCACCTTTCGCAAGGAAACGTTCCGCGACGACTTCACCTTCAAGAACAGCCCTGAGCACATCAGGCGCTTCCCGTTCCCGTTCCACGAAGACGCCTACATGTATGCGGTCAACATCGAGCCGCATGTCGTCGGGCCCAGGGGCAGCGTGCTGGAAAACCTGATCGACGTCGACGAGCACTATGTCGCCGAGATGCAGGACCGCGCGCTGGTCCTGGCCGAGGATCCGCTGCGCTGCCAGTCGCTGCCGCACATGACGCTGGCCGGCTGGGACCTGCTCGAGCTTTTGATGGAGCAGCAGGCGCTGGGCTATCCCGAGCATTTCACGCTGATCCGCGACGGCGATCGCTGGCGCTGGATCAACCGGCCGCTCGGTATCGACGACACCTTCACTTTCGGCGACACCTCGACGCTGCCTTACGGCCCGATGGAATACATCACCCGGCAAAGCCAGGGCGATTTCTGCATCCTCGACCAGCGCGACGGCAATCTGTGGATGGATGCCGGCATGGTCACCACCCAGGCCGACTGGTCGCTCGATTTCGACATCGGCATGAACTTCTTCGAATGGCATGCGCCGGTGCCGCTGGCGCATGAGAAGGGGATTTTCGTCAGGGCGCTGAAATTCCTCACCAACATCCAGCAGGGCAAGCCGGCGCGGCGCCTGAACTGGACGATGACCATCAATCCGCGCCTCGACACCAGCCCCGAGAACTACCACAAATGGGGGCCGGACCGGGCGACGGTGACGCCGGAGAATGTCGGCGACAAGGTGCATCTTCGCGTCGAACTGCAGAGCTTCTGGCGCCTGCCGCGCTCCAACGGCATCGTCTTCCCGATCCGCTGCTATCTGATCAAGATGGACGAGCTGGCGACGCAGCCAAAATGGGCACGGCGCCTGCACCGCGTCATCCGCGACCTGCCTGACGAACTCGCCAACTACAAGGGCCTGACACGCTATCGCCCGGCGTTGGTCGAGTGGCTGTCGAAGCTGGACGATGGGAGCGCGACGAGCCCAGGGTTTGGGCCGGATTGAATAGCTGATGTTGGCGCTGCCCCCAAAGCAGCCAATCTCCCCCCAAGAGGGGGAGATGCCCGGCAGGGCAGAGGGGGGCGCCGTGGAGCGCCTGCCTTGCCCAATCTCCACCTCCGCGCTTACGACGCGTCGCCCAGCCCAGCCACAATCACGACATGCTGGCAGACATTGTCGATATCGCGAATGACATCGTCGTTCCAGAAGCGCAGGACCGTCCAGCCCAGCGCTTCGAATTTGGCGGTTCTTGCAGCGTCCGATTCCGACGTTTCGGCCCGGCCATGCTGGGAACCATCAAGCTCGACGATCAGCTTTTTGTCCGGGCATGCAAAATCGACGATATGGCCGGCGATAGGCATCTGGCGCCGAAACCCCAGTCCCATCAGCCTGTGTGCCCTGATCTCATTCCAAAGCTTGAGTTCGGCATC
The DNA here is from genome assembly GCF_004006095.1 of Mesorhizobium sp. M7A.F.Ce.TU.012.03.2.1. Taxonomy (NCBI): domain Bacteria; kingdom Pseudomonadati; phylum Pseudomonadota; class Alphaproteobacteria; order Hyphomicrobiales; family Phyllobacteriaceae; genus Mesorhizobium; species Mesorhizobium sp. M7A.F.Ce.TU.012.03.2.1. The sequence goes on along the minus strand of NZ_CP034779.1, from coordinate 6,331,809 downwards.
GGTCATCACCTTGCGCATCGTGCGCGCATTGCGGCGGCTGTTGGCGGATACCAGATTGTGCGTCATCGCGGTTCGCCCCCCTCTGTCCTGCCGGACATCTCCCCCTCCAGGGGGGAGATCGAATGTCACTTCAGCTTTCGCCAATCACCAGTGCAAAAGAGGAGCCGTCGCGAAGCCGATCTCCTCACGAGAGACCAAGGGGAGATCGAGTCCCGCTTAACCCGCGCTCTGCGGATAGCAAATAATCGACAGATAGCGCATCGGCAGTTTCGTCAGTTGCTCCGGCCCGTGCGGCGCGTCGGCGTCGAAGAACAGGCTGTCGCCGGGCTTCATCGGGTAGAGATTGCTGCCGTGCCGGTAAACGACCTCGCCTTCGAGCATGTAGAGGAACTCCATGCCCTCATGCTGGAAGGTCGGGAACACATCGGAATCCTCGGTCAGCGTGATCAGATAGGGCTCGACGACGACGCCGCTGGTGTTGGAGCCGATATGGCCGAGCAGGTTGTACTGGTGGCCGGCGCGGGTGCCGCGGCGCTCGACATCGAGGCCTTGGCCGGCCTTGACGAAGACGGCGCTGCGCTCTTCCTCGAAGCGGCGGAAGAAGGCGGTGACCGGAACGCCGAGCGCCCGCGACAGCGCCTGCAAGGTGGTCAGCGACGGCGAGGTGATACCGTTCTCGATCTTCGACAGCATGCCGAGCGAAATGTCGGTGGCGACCGCGAGATCAGCGACAGTGATGCCGAGCTTCTTGCGGAAGGCGCGCACCTCGCGGCCGATCGCCACCTCCAGCACTTTTTCGCGGGTGTCGCGAATGGCATGCGGGTTCTGCGTCAGCGGCGCGCGGATGGTCTTGCCATCGGCCGAAACCTTTGGCGCCGGCTTGGCCTTTGCATCGCCGGGACCAGCCTTGGAATCGGAAACCTTCTTCGCCATGTCGCCCCCGGCACTCCTGCGGATTTATTTCACTCTAGGTGAACATGTCAGGTGCCGATACAGCAGCGCAACTGCGACGGCAAGTCGCGTGAACGCGCATGCGCATGATAATGATGTTCGGCCGCGTCCGGTTTTTCGCGGGAAATCCACATCGGCGAAACCTTGTTTCAGCATCGGGCTGTTGACAGCACGAAAGGGCCAATTACTGTCCTGTGAGTGAAATTTGTTTCGTAAGAGCAATTCCGGGAAAAGCGCATAGCGCTTTCCCCTTGGGAATTGCGTCAAGACAAAAGTCGAAACCAGATCGGGAGGCCTGCCATGAAAAGTCGCGTTGCCGTCATCGGAGCCGGCCCGTCCGGCCTGGCACAGCTCAGGGCCTTCAAGTCGGCGGCCGACAAGGGCGCCGACATTCCCGAGATCGTCTGCTTCGAAAAGCAGTCGGACTGGGGCGGCCTGTGGAACTACACCTGGCGCACGGGCCTCGACGAGCATGGCGATCCGGTGCACGGCTCGATGTACCGCTATCTCTGGTCGAACGGACCGAAGGAGTGCCTGGAATTCGCCGACTACACTTTCGAGGAGCATTTCGGCCGGCCGATCGGCTCCTACCCGCCGCGCGCCGTGCTGTGGGACTACATCAAGGGCCGCGTCGAGAAATCCGGCCTGCGCAAATGGGTGCGCTTCAACAGCCCGGTGCGCATGGTGACGTTTTCGGACGAGACGAAGAAATTCACCGTCACCGCGCATGACCGCACCAACGACGTCACCTATTCCGAAGAGTTCGACAATGTCGTCGTCGCTTCCGGGCATTTCTCGGTGCCCAACGTGCCCTATTTCGAGGGCTTTTCGACCTTCAACGGCCGCATCCTGCATAGCCACGATTTCCGCGACGCGATGGAATTCAAGGGCAAGGATATATTGATCATCGGCCGCTCTTATTCGGCCGAGGACATTGGCTCGCAATGCTACAAATATGGCGCCAAATCCATCACCTCCAGCTACCGCTCGAAGCCGATGGGTTTCAAATGGCCGGAGAATTGGAAAGAGGTGCCGCTCTTACAGAAGGTCGTCGGCAAAACCGCGCACTTCAAGGATGGCACCACGAAAGACGTTGATGCCATCATCCTGTGCACCGGCTATCTCCATTCCTTCCCCTTCCTCACCGACGATCTGAAGCTCAAGACCGCCAACCGCATGTGGCCTCTCGATCTCTATGAAGGCGTCGTCTGGGAGAAGAACCCGCAGCTTTCCTATATCGGCATGCAGGATCAGTTCTACACCTTCAACATGTTCGACGCGCAGGCCTGGTTCGCCCGCGACGTCATCATGGGCCGCATCAAGCTGCCGTCGGCCAAGGCAATGGCCGAGCACGGCGCGAAATGGAGGGCGCGTGAGGAAACGCTCGAAGACGCCGAGCAGATGATCTGGTTCCAGGGCGACTACACCAAGGAATTGATGGACCAGACCGACTATCCGGGCTTCGACGTCGAGGCGGTCAATCAGACCTTCATGGAATGGGAACACCACAAGGGCGAAGACATTATGAGCTTCCGCGACCACGCCTACCGCTCGCTGATGACCGGGACCATGGCGCCGCTGCATCATACGCCGTGGCTGCAGGCGCTGGACGATTCGATGGAGAGCTATCTCGAGGTGAAGGGCGTCGCGGCGGAGTAGGGCGGCGCCTGCTACCCCAGCCTTGCCCTGGCTTTCGCCGTCCAGGCGCCGAACAGCCGGTCGGCGACAATGCCGATGAAGGCGATGGCCAGGCCCGCGACGATGCCGCGGCCGGAATCGGCCTTGGACAGCGCGATGAACACTTCCTGGCCGAGATCGCGGGTGCCGACCATGGCGCAGATGATGATCATCGCCAGCGCCATCAGGATCGTCTGGTTGACGCCAAGCATGATCTCCGGCAGCGCCAGCGGCAGTTGCACGCGAAAGAAGGTCTGGCGCGGCGTGCAGCCCGACACCTTTGCCGCCTCGATCAGCGCCGGCGGCACCTGCCTGATGCCGTGATTGGTGTAGCGGATGGCCGGCACCACGGCGAAGGCAATGGTGGCGATCATCGCCGTGACATCGCCGACCCGAAACAGCATCACCACCGGAATGATGAAGCAGAAGGATGGCAGCACCTGCAGCGTGTCGATGACCGGCGTGACGATCTTCTCGAAGCGGTCGCTGCGCGAAGCCATCAGCCCGATCGGGATGCCGACCAGGCAGGCGATGAAGGCCGAGATACCGCAGAGATAGACGGTTGCCATGGTCTTTTCCCACAGGCCGGTGATGGCGCAGAAGGCAGTCAGCGCTGCCACCAGCACGGCCAGCCGCAGGCCGGAGAGCTGATAGCCGGCAAGGCCGAGCAGGAACACCGCGCCCAGCCAGGGAAACCCTTCGCAAAAGGCACGCAGCGGGTTCAGCAAATTAAGGATCAGCGCCACGCGGAACGCTTCGATCGTGTCGAAGAAATTGATCGTCACCCAGTTTACGGCCGCTTTCCACAGCGGCGCGGTGGTGAAGGTGATCGCCTTCGGCACCGCTGCGAAGGCCGGCACGAACAGGCCGAGAAGTGTCGTCACCACAAGGATGGCGATGGCCAGCGTCAGATTGGGGTAACGCTGCCAGAGGCTCGGGCTCATCTCCTGATGGGCATGGCCTTTGGCCTGCTTGTGCGCGATGGCCTGGCTCAGCCGGTCGAGCGCTATGGCCAGTGCCACGATGGCAAGGCCGGCTTCCATCGCCTCGCCAACCTTCAGTGCGCGCAGCGCCAGGAGCACGTCGTAGCCGAGGCCGCCGGCGCCGATCATCGAGGCGATGATGACCATGTTCAGCGCCAGCATGATCACCTGGTTGACGCCGACCATCAGTGTCGGCCGTGCCGAGGGCAGCAGCACTCGCCACAGTTTCTGCCGCGCCGTGCAGCCTGCCATCTCGCTGAAATCGTCGATCTCCGACGGCACCCGCGACAGGCCGAGCATCGTCGCTCGCACCATCGGCGGGGTGGCGAAAATGGCGGTCGCGATCATCGCCGAGACCGGGCTGTTGCCGAACAGCAGCAGCATCGGGATGAGATAGGCGAAGGTCGGAATCGTCTGCATCAGGTCGAGGGCAGGGGAGACGATAAGCCTTTCGGCCCATGGCTTGCGCCACGCCCAGATGCCGGCGAACAGCCCGGTGACGATACAGAACGGCACGGCGATGGAGATCAGCGCCAGCGTCAGCATGGCGCTGGTCCATTGGCCGAACAGGGCGATGTAGAGGAAGCAGCCGCCGACCAGCAGGCTGAGTTTTCTGCCGCCAGCGGCATGACCGGCGAGGAAGGCGGCGGCGCAGACGCCGACCCAGGACAGGCGCGGCAGGACAGAGGCGTCAGCGCCGTGGCCGATCTTGAAATTCTTGGCCAGCAGATTGAGCGCGAAATCGAGGGGAACGCCGAGTACCGCGGTGATCGAGCGGGTCAGCCAGGACAGGTTCGACTTGATCCAGCGCATCATCGCGCTGACCCAATCGGCGACCGGCACGACGGCGCTTGCCGGATAGTTGACGGCCCAGGGCAGGCGGTCCTGCAGCAAGAACACGACAAGCACGGCGGCAAGCGCGAACGCCCAGATCAGCAGCCAGACCTGGATCGGCCGCGACCTTGCCTCGCTGGCGCTTGCCGTCACCGTCATGCGCCAACCCTTGAGCGATCGATGCCGGCCAGCAAATCGATCACCGCCTGCGGCGTCACCTCGCCGATCGGCTTGCCGGTGCCGTTGACCACCGCGAACGGCTTGTTGGCGGCAACGATACCGGCAGAGAAGCTGGCGACCTTGGCCTCCGGCGCCACCGTTCCGCCATGCTCCGAGCCGTCGCAGGCGCGCATCAGGCTGCGTGCCGAGATCACCTTGGCGCGGTCGACGTCGCGGGTGAACTCGGCGACATAGTCGGTCGCCGGATTGACCACCAACTCCTCCGGCGTGCCGATCTGGATGACCTCGCCATCCTTCATGATGGCGATGCGGTCGGCCAATCGGATCGCCTCGTCGAAATCATGGGTGATGAAGACGATGGTCTTGTGCAGCATGGTCTGCAGCCGCATCAGCTCATCCTGCATTTCGCGGCGGATCAGCGGGTCGAGCGCCGAGAACGGCTCGTCGAGGAACCAGATTTCCGGTTTTGTCGCGAGGCTGCGGGCGATGCCCACACGCTGCTGCTGGCCGCCGGACAATTCGCGCGGATAGAAATGCTCGCGGCCGCGCAGGCCGACAAGTTCGATGACCTCGCGCGCCCGTGCCTCGCGTGTCGGCCGGTCCTGCCCCTGAATGCTGAGCGGGAAGGCGATGTTCTCCAGCACGTTGAGATGCGGCAACAGGGCAAAATTCTGGAACACCATGCCCATGCGATGGCGTCGCAACTCGATCAGCGCTGCATCCGAAATCTTCAGCAGATCCTTGCCTTCGAATTCGACCTTGCCGTGGGTCGGCTCGATCAGCCTCGACATGCAGCGCACCAGCGTTGACTTGCCGGAGCCCGACAGGCCCATGATGATGAAAATCTCGCCCTGGCGGATTTCGAGGTCGACGGCGCGCACCGCGCCGACAAGTCCGGCAGCTGTGACGTCGGCCATGCTGGCCTTGCCGTCGCGTTCGCGGATGAAACTGGCCGCGTTCGATCCGAACAGCTTCCAGACATTGCGGCAGGCAAGCTTTATCGGGCGGGCATCTTCTGGCGTGCCCGCCCCCTTGGCGCCCTGTTCAGTCTTGTCCGTCATTCAAACGTCCTTCTGGAACACAAGAACCGAGGCCCGGCTGATCAGCAGCCGGGTCTCATATTCCAGTCGGAACGATCACTGCGCCCAGGCTTTCCAGTCGGCTTCGTGGGCGGCGATCCAGGCGGCGGCGACGTCTTCCGGCGTCTTGCCGCCGAGATCGATCTCGCCGCTCATCTTGTTGAGCTCGTCGGTGTCGACCGTGTAGGCCTTCGCCACCTTGTAGGCGACCGGCCATTTGTCCTTCATGCCGGCCCAGGAGTACTTCCAGATCTCGCCATGCGGCTTGCCGCAATCATATTTGGCGTCGGGGTTGGTGCCCCATTTCGGGTCGTTGTAGCACTCGGGCGTGTATTCGGGGAATTCAACCCATTCGCCCTTGTATTTGGCCGGCGCCCAATGCGGCGAATAGATCCACAGCATGATCGGCGCTTTGCGCTGATAGGCCGAGTCCAACTCGGCGAACATCGCCGCGTCGGTGCCGGCATGGATGACGGTGAAGGGCAGTTTCAGCGCTTCGACGCGCTCGTCGTCAAAGCCTTCCCATGTTACCGGGCCGCCGAGATAGCGCCCCTTCGGTGCGGTCTCCGCCGTCGAGAAGGCTTCGGCGCATTTCGGATCCTTCAGCGCTTCCCAATTGGGCAGGCCGGGGCACTTCTCCTTCATGTATTCGGGAAACCACCATTCTTCCTTGGCCTTGGGGCCGAGCTTGCCCAGCCGTTCGGTCTGGCCTGTCGCATCGGAGGCCTTCATGGCCTCGCCGGCGGTCGTGTCCCAGAATTCCATGCCGACATCGAGATCGCCATTGGTGAGGCCTGTGGTCAGGCTGGAAAGATAGTCGGCGGTCGGATACTCGACTGTGTAGCCGAGCTTTTCCAGGATGCCGCCGAGGATCTTGGCGTTGAGGTTGACGCTGGTCCAGTCGAACAGCGCGATCTTGATCGGATCGTTGGATTCCGGTGCGGCGGCTTGGGCGGAAGGTGTCAGCAGGCTTAATGTCGCGAGCGCGACGGCGCTCATCGAGAGTTTCGAGATCTGGCTGCGAAATGACATGCTTGTTCTCCTTCAAGCTGTGAAAATTATCGTTCGTTCCCTTCTTGCGGCTTTTCTTGATTGTGTTGGAAAGACTGGTCTTTGCGCAAGGCCGTCGGCGCCAAATTGTTGCCCCGGCTTTGGCCAGTGCAGGCAAGATGGTGCTCAATTCTGGTGATGATGGAACAGGATCGGAGTGTCGGCGTCATGACTGCCGACGGATCGCTGAGGGAGCGGTCATCTGCGGATCGAATGCCAGTCCTGCGGCGCCCTGCAAGGTGCGAGCCATCAAGGTCGTATGATCTCGGCTACCCGCCTGGTAAGCCCCATCTCGCCAAGGCCGTTTCATAGGATGAAATTATATATACCAAGGTTCATGTCGCGCAACGACTAACGCTTCGCGAGACGTACAAATTCAGACTGCAGGCGAAGCTGAGCTCTTACCAGCAGACGTAGCCGCCATCGACAATCAGGTCGAGGCCGGTGACGAAGCTCGCTGCGCGGCTGGCGAGGAACACCGTCGGCCCGACCATTTCCTCCGGCGCCGCCATGCGCCCCATCGGCGTGTCGCGCTTGAAGATCTTCACCTCTTCCGCCACCTCTGGCCGCTTGTTCATCGGCGTCAGCGTGTAACCGGGACTAACCACATTGACGCGCAGGCCGCGATCGGCCCACTCCATGGCGAGGCTCCTGGACATGTGGATGACGGCAGCCTTCGAAGAGTTGTAGTGCGCCTGCGTCAGGCCGCGGTTGACGATGGTGCCCGACATCGAGGCGATGTTGATGATCGAGCCCTTGCCTCGCGCCAGCATCTTGCGCGCTTCGGCCTGACAGGACAGGAACACGCCGGCGACATTGACGTCGTGAACCTTCTGCCACGTCTCCAGCGGCATCGTCTCGGCGGGCTCGGAGCCGGCAATGCCGGCATTGTTGACGGCGACGGTGAGCGCACCGAGTTCGCTCTCGACGCGATCGATCGCCGTCGCGAGATCGCTCTGCGATGTCACTGTACCGGTCAGCACCAGCGCTTTGCGGCCGAGCGCCGTGATCCGGTGCGCGGTTTCGTCCAGCCCACCCTTCGATGCATGGCCGAAACAGGCGACGTCGGCGCCTGCCTCGGCGAGCCCGATCGCGATTGCCTGGCCGATGCCGCTGCCGGCGCCGGTGACCAGCGCGACATCGCCGTTCAGTTTGAAAAGATCCATCGAGTGCCCTCCCTGGCCCAGGGAGGGTATGCGCTGAGCCGTGCTTCGATCAAGCGCCCGTGCGCAAATGGCTCAAGCGGCGTCGATACTCAGAAATAACCGCTCGACGCGGCCGTGGCTTCCTTCGGGATTTCGACGCCATCGACCAGGATCTTGTCGACCAGTTCGTGGTGGAAGCAGACCAGCCCCTTGATGCGCTCCGCCTCGTGCACCGGCTCGGGATAATACCAGACCAGGTTCTCGTGACGCTTGGCCTTGGTCGTCACGTGATAATAGTTGGAGATGCCCTTGTAAGGACAGCGCGAAATGTAGCGGCTGGGCGCGAACATATCGAGCCGCGTGTCGGCGATCGGCAGATAGTGGCGCACCGGATGGCCGGTCTCGAACAGGAACACGCCGCGGCGTGAATCGGCGACCTGTTCGCCGTCGAGAATGACCTGCACGCGCCGCGACGACGGGAGGCAGTCGACCCGGCGGAACGGATCGCGGGCGTGGACGAAGATCTCCTCGTCCTCCTCGAACCAGTGTCCCATCTTGCTCCAGGTGAACGACATGTAGTCGGATATTGGCGGACAGCCCTTGACCGGATCGAGATAGCGCCAGGCCGCGTCCTCGACCAGCGTGATGCCGGTGTTGAGTGAATAGTGGGTGGCTGTGCCCTTGAACGGGTCCTCTGTCGTCGTCTTGCTCGGCAGCAGGAATTCCTCGCGAACGTCGCCGATCGGGAAGTAGTAGACCGGCAGGTGATCGGATTCGTAGAACACCAAGGCATTGGTCGTATCGGCCACGGTCATCGATCCCACCTGCACACGCAGGCGCTTCTGCGTCGGCATGGTGAAGGCTATGTAGCCCGGCTCGAATTCATACTGCACGATGGTGTCGAGCAGCGGAAAATGCGGCCCACGGCCGCGCAGATGGGGCTTGCGAATGGTAGTCTCCCGTTTTGTTTCTTTTGTCATCGGGCGCTGGCGCACGATCAGCTCAACGACACGCGGTCGAGCAGCAGGCCGGCCGCGATCGGCGGAAGGCCGCTGACATTCTTGCGCACCGGCACCAGCAGATCGGGGAAATAGCTGAAGATGACAGGCGTCTCGTCGAGCAGCAATTTCTGGATGTCAGAGGCGGCAGCGCGCTGCGCGCCGGCATCGAGCGCCTTGAGATAGCTGGTGACCATGCCATCATAGGCCGGGCTCTTGAAATGCGCCGCGTTCCAAGGGCCGTCGCTGACCAACGGGCTCTTGAGGAAGACGTTTGGCACGCTGCGATGCGCGTAGTCGGTGATGCCGAGCGGGCTGTCCAGCCAGTCCGACTGGCCGAACACCGCTTTGCCGTAATATTTGTCCTGGTCCTCGATGTTGAGCGAGATGCGCGCACCGATCTCCTTGGCGAAATTCTGGAACAATTGCGCATAGCCCGGAATGTCGGAATAGCGCAGCGTGGTCAGCGTGATGTCGAAGCCTTCGGCGAGACCCGCCGCCTCGAGCAACTGCTTGGCCTTGGCGATGTCCTGGACGCGTTGCGGCACCGACTTGTCGGTCGCCGGGAAGGCCGGCGCGAACGGGCTGTCATTGCCAGTCGCCGCCATGCCGCGGCACAAGCCGTCGACCAGCTTGGCGCGGTCGATGCACAGCGCCAGCGCCTGGCGCACGCGCTTGTCGGTGAAGGGGCCGGTGTCGCAGCGCATGTGCAACTGGCGGTGCGCGGTCGAAGCGACACGCAAGACGGTGATATCAGGACTGTTCAGCACGACCTGGCTGACATCGAGCGGGACGGCATCGAGAATGTCGACCTCGCCGGCCTGCAGCGCCAGGATGCGCGGCTGCACATCGCCGTAGAACTTGAATTCGAGCCGGTCGGGCAGCGCCTTCTCACCCCAATAGTCGGGGTTGCGGATGAAGGTCGCGCCGACCTTTGGCGTGTAGCTTTCCAACCGGAACGGTCCGGTGCCTTCGAACGTCTTTTCGTAATCGCCCTTGTAGCTCGCCGGCAGGATGACGGCGTTGTAATTGTCGATCGACACTGAATAGGGAAAGCTGCCATTCGGCGCATCGAGATGGAAGGCGACGGTGTGGTCGTCGACCTTCCGGGTGCCGCCCTTCGAAAGAAGGCCTTTGAACACCGAAAGCGCGTTGGAAGCGCCGTTGGGATCGGCCAGCCGGTCGAAGGTCGCGACGACGTCGTCGGCCTTGAAATCCTCGCCATTGTGGAATTTCACGCCCTTGCGCAGCTTGAAGGTCCACACGCTGCCATCCTCGTTCGGCGCCCAGCTCTCTGCCAGCACAGGCTTCAAAGTGAGGTCCGGCTGCGTGATGCAGAGAAACTCGGCGGTTTGGAAAACCAGCTGGTAGCTGCCGCTGTCATAGTAGGTGACGGGATCGATGGCGCCGCCCGGCGTCGCCACGCCGGCGCGCACCGTGCCGCCCGGCTTGCCCTCGGCGCGGGCCTGCTGTGTGCCGAGGCCGGCCGCCGCGACGAGACTGCCCAGGAACGGCAAGGAAAGCCCAAGCACGCTGCCATGGCGCAGGAAGTCACGGCGGTCCATCCTGCCGGCCAGCAATTCGTCGACAGCGGAATTTTCGATTGCAGTGAGTGTTCTGCGAGCGTTGTCGATCATCCGGAAATGCTTGGGCATGGCTGGATTCCTCGCTTGTCTTGGGGTTCAGCCATCTAGTTCATTGTTGACTGTCGCCGGAAAGCGATATTTTTTGATAGGAGTCATCGAAATTTTCGATGCAGGAGGTGGGCATGGACACTGAGAATCTGCGCAGCTTTCTCGAAGTCGCCACCCATGGCAGCTTCACCGTCGCGGCCAGCCGGCTCAACCTCGCCCAGTCCACGGTCAGTGCGCGGATCAGGGGACTGGAGGATCAGCTGGGACGCCGGCTTTTCGTGCGTGACCGCGATGGCGTCACGCTGACGCCGGCCGGCCGGCAGTTCCTGCCGCACGCATCGTCTATCACCCGCACATGGGAGCAATCACGGCAGGATATCGCCGTTCCCGATGGTTATGAGACCTTGCTGCGGCTGACCGCGCCTGCCTATCTCTGGGACCGCATCACCTCGCCATGGGTCGAGTGGATGCGCGCCAGGCGGCCGAACGTGGCGCTGCGGCTTGAAGGCAGTTTCCCGGATCTGGCGATCGACCAGCTGGCGGAAGGCCTGCTCGACATCTGCATCCTCTATCTGCCGCGACCGCATCCCGGCATTGTCTACGAGACGCTGGCCGTCGATCAGGTCGTGCTCGTCCAGCACGCCGCACAGACCAAGCCATGGACCGAAAACTATATCCTGATGGACTGGGGACTGGAGTTCCGCATCGAGCACGACCGCGCCTTTGCCGGCATGGTCAAGCCGGCGATTTCGGCCGGGCTGGTCTTCATCGGGCTGCAGCACGTGCAGTCGCAGCAGGCCGCCGCCTATCTGCCGCTCAGTGCCGTCAGCGGTCATATCGAGCGCGGCGAGATGCGGCGCATCGACAACACACCGGTATTCCAGCGGCCGATCTACCTCGCCTATCCCTCGAACCCCGTGTCCTCGGATGTTCTGGATGTCGCGCTCACAGGTCTGCGCACGCTGGCCAGGGACTGGGCCGGAGGGCAGGGCTTTTCAGAAGGTGACCGTGCTCTCAGCATGGCCGACCAGATCTGACCGGCCAAGCCACGCGAGCGAGAGCGCTATGCCGGCTCGGTCACGACCGCTCTCTGCAGCCTGGCCAGTTCGGAGTAAGGAATGTGGCAGCGGATGGAATGGCCGGGCTGGGCCTCGCCGAGTGGCGGCTCCTGCTGCTCGCAGATCGGGCCGATCTTGCGCGGGCAGCGCGTGTGGAACACGCAGCCTGACGGCGGGCTGGTGGCGCTGGGGATCTCGCCGTCGAGACGAATGCGTGCCGTATCGGTCTGGTCGAGTTTGGGCACGGCCGACAAAAGCGCCTCGGTATAGGGGTGATGCGGGCCGGAAAAGACATCTTCCGACGGTCCGAGTTCCATGATGCGGCCGAGATAGAGCACGGCGATCTTGTCGGAGAGGTAACGCACCACGGCAAGGTCGTGCGAGATGAAGATGTAGCTGACGTCTTCCTTCGACTGAAGGTCGGCGAGCAGATTGAGGATCGCAGCCTGCACCGAGACGTCGAGCGCCGAGGTCGGCTCGTCGCACACCACGATGCGCGGATTGCCGGCGAAGGCGCGCGCAATGGCGACGCGCTGCTTCAGGCCGCCGGAGAGCTGGCGCGGCTTGACGGCCAGATGCCGGTCGGTGAGCCGCACAGAGCGGACGAGGTCGTTGAGGCGCGCCTCCAGCGCCTTGCCGGAGAGGCCGGCCAGCCGCTTCAGCGCCCGGCCGATCAGATGGCGAATCGAATGCGAGCGGTTGAGTGCGGAGTCCGGGTTCTGGAAGACGATCTGCATCGCCTTGATCTGGTCGTCGCTGCGGTTCTCCAGCCTGGGCGCCAGCGCCTTGCCCTCAAGTTCGATGGTGCCGCCTTCGTCCGGCGGCACCAGGCCGAGCAGCAGCCTGGCGAAGGTCGTCTTGCCGCTGCCGGATTCGCCGACCAGCCCGAGCGTCTCGCCGGGCCGCAAATCGACCGAAACATCCTTGACGGCGCGCAGTGCATGACCGTGGCTGGAATAGGTCTTGTTCAACCCGGCGACGCGCAGCACCGGTGCTGCCGCCGGCTTTGGGGCGGGCGCCACATCGCTCGGTGTGGCACGCGGCAGCGCTTGCGCCTTGTCGTGATGGAAGCAGCGCGACAGCCGGCCGCCCAGATCATAGAGCGGCGGCAATTCGCTGCGGCAGGGATCGTCGGCGAGCGCGCAGCGATCGGCGAAGGCGCAGCCCTTGATGTCGGCCCCGATGCCGGGCAGGAAACCCGGAATGGTGTCGAGCCGGCCCTGATCCTTGCGTTGGCCGCCGCGCGGCAGGCAACGCAGCAGGGCGACCGTGTAGGGATGGCGCGGATCGTTAAACACGACCTCCGTCGGCCCTTCCTCGACCAGCATGCCGGCATAGAGCACGCCGACCCGGTCGCACATGTTGGAAACGACGGCGAGGTTGTGGCTGATGAACAGGATCGAGGCCGACAGTTCCTGCCTGAGCTGTGCGATCAGGTCGAGCACTTCGGCCTCCACCGTCGCATCGAGGCCGGTGGTCGGCTCGTCGAGGATCAGCATCGACGGATCGTTGGCCAGCGCCATGGCAATCGCCACGCGTTGCTGCATGCCGCCGGAAAGCTGGTGCGGGTAGCGCTGCATGACGCTGACGGGGTCGGAGATGCGCACTCGGTTCAGCATCGCAATCGCCCGGTCAGTGGCCGCTCGTCCCGAAACGCCGCCGAGTTCAAAAATCTCGGTCAGCTGACGGCCGACGCGGATCGATGGGTTCAGCGCCTTGCCCGGGTCCTGATAGACCATGGAGACGCTTTCCGCGCGCGCCCGCCTGAGCGCTTCGGCGTCAAGTTTCATCACATTCTGGCCGTCGAGCGAGATCGCGCCGCCGGTGATCGAGCCATTTCTCGGCAGATAGCGCACGACGGTGAGCGCCACTGTCGACTTGCCGCAACCGGACTCGCCGACCAGCCCATAGGCTTCGCCCTGGCCGATGGTGAGGCTGAGGTTGCGCAGCACGGCGCGATTGCGGCCGGCGACGCGGTAGGCAACCGAAAGATCGATGAGTTCGAGCGCGTTTTCGGCCTTGGCGGAGTTAGTCATTGAGCGCTCCGTGAACGCCGTCGGCCGCCAGATTGACGCCGATCACCAGCGAAGCGATGGCGAGCGCATCGAACAGCACCGTCCACCAGAAGCCGCCGCCGATCATGCCGTAATTGTTGGAGATCGAGAGCCCCCAGTCGGGTGAGGGCGGCTGGATGCCGAAACCCATGAAGGAGAGCGTGGCGACCGCGAAAATGGCGTAGCCGAGCCGCACGGTGGTTTCGACCAGGATCGGCGGGATGACATTGGGCAGGATCTCGACGAACATCGTATGCAGCGCACTTTCATGCCGAAGCTGTGCGGCGGCGACATAGTCGAGCTCGCGCTCGGCCAGCACCGCCGAGCGCACGGTGCGCGCGATGATCGGCGCGAAGCTGAGACCGATGACGACGATGACCGTCGTCTTGGAGGTGCCGAGCGCAACGATGGCCAACAGCGCAACGATGACCACCGGGATCGCCATGAAGGCTTCGAGGATGCGGCTGACGACATCGTCGACGAGACCGCGAAAATAGCCGGTAAGGAGGCCAAGCGCCGTGCCGGCTACCGTCGCCAGCAAGGTTGCCAGCGGTGCGACGGTCAGGATGTCGCGCGAACCGACGATGACGCGCGAGAAGACGTCGCGGCCGATCTGGTCGGTGCCGAACCAGTGTTCGGAAGAGGGCGGCGCCAGCGCGTTGATGATGTCGTCGGCGAGCGGATCGTAAGGTGCGAAATGCTCGCCCAACAGCGCACAGGCAACCCAGAACAGCACGATGGCGAAACCGACAAGGAATGTGCGCGAGCGCAGCAGCGAGAAAAAGACCTCCGCCAGCGGGCCGCGCCGGCGCGTGTCGTCTGGTGTCGGAGAGCTGGTTTGGACGGCGCTCATTGATCTGACCCCAGACGGATACGCGGATTGAGCACGGAATAGAGGAAGTCGGCGACAAGGGTGGCCAAGGCATAGACAATGCCGATGGTGAGGATGCCCGACTCCAGCATCGGGAAATCCTTGCCGCGCGCGGCGGTGAAGATCAGCGACCCGATGCCCTGGTAGCGAAACAGCGTTTCGATGACGACAAGGCCGCCGATGAGGTAGCCGGTCTGCGTCGCGATGACGGTGATGGTCGGCAGCAGCGCATTGCGCAGCACATGCCGCCAGATCACCGTGCGCCAGGGCAGGCCCTTCAGCACGGCCGTTCGCGTGTAGTCGGAATCGAGCGCCTCGATCATGCCGGAGCGTGCCATGCGGGCGATGTAGCCGAACAGCACCAGGAACAGCGGCAGCGAGGGCAGGATCAGGTAATAGAGCTGCGTGAAGAAGCCGGCGTCGCGCGGCCATGCGGCCGATATCGGCAGCCAGCGCAGCCAGACACCAAAGATCAGGATCAGGATGATGCCGGTGACGAATTCCGGCAGCACCGTCACCGACAGGCCGCCGAGACTGATGATGCGGTCGAGCGGGCGGTTGAGGTTGAATGCGGCGACGACGCCGCCGAGGATGCCGATCGGCACCACCAGCACGAAGGCGACCGCCGCCAGCTTCATCGAATTGCCGAGCGCATCGATGACGAAAGGCGCGACCGGCGAGCGGAAGATGTAGGACGTACCCATGTCGCCCTGGACGAAGTTGGAGATCCAGCTCCAGTATTGCGTTAGCAGCGGGCGATCGACGCCGAGCGTGTGATTGAGCGCGTCGACCGCGCGCTGGTCGGCGAACGGGCCCAATATGGCGCGCCCGACATTGCCGGGCAGCACCTGGCCGCCCAGGAACACCATGATGCTGAGCAGGAACAGCGTGACGAGCGACAGCGAGACACGCCGGACAAGGAAGGAGAGAATGGCTAGGACTCCTTGTGGAGCCAGCCCCCATGCGGGAGCTGGCTGTTAGAGGATTGGCTTTCCCTTCCGTTCAGGCCTTCGATGCCTTGTCGAGGAACAGCTGCGACATGGCGGTCGGCTGCACGCCGGCCACACCCTTCGCCGTCGCCGTGAGATAGTCGTAGAAATAGCCGAAGATGACAGGCGTTTCCTCGAGCAGCAGCTTCTGGATCTTGCCGGCGTCGGCCTTCTGTGCCTCGAGGTCGAGGGCTGCGATGTAGCTGGTCGCCAGCGCGTCATAGTCCTTGTTCTTGAAGTGTGCCGCGTTCCAGGTGCCTTCACTCTTCAGCGGTGCCGCGAGATAGACGTTCGGCACGCCGCGGTGACCATAGTCGGTGATGCCCATCACCGAATCCAGCCAGTTCGACTTGCCGAACACCGCGTCTCCGTAATAGCCGCTTTGGTCGAGGATGTTGAGGTCGAGTTGGACACCGATCTCCTTGACCCAGTTTTGGATTAGCTGGGCGTATTCGGGGATTTCCAGGTAGCGTTCGGTGGTCAGGGTTATCTTGAAGCCCTGGCCAAGGCCGGCTGCTTCCATAAGCTGCTTGGCCTGGGCGATATCCTGCTTGCGTTGCGGCACGCTCGTATCGGTCGAAGGATAGACGGCGGCGAACGGGCTGTCATTGCCTAGAGCGGAGCGTCCCTTCATCAGGCCGGCGGCCAGCTTGTCGCGATCGAGGCAGAGCGCAATGGCACGGCGCACGCGCGCATCCTTCAACGGACCCTCGTCGCAGCGCATGTGCAGTTGCTGATGGGCCGACGACTTCAGGCTGATGATGTCGACGTTGGGATCGTTGAGCAGAGCGACGCCGGCCAGCACGGGCATCTGGTTGATGATGTCGACCTGTCCGCCCTGCAGCGCCAGGATCTGCGGCTGCATATCGGTGAAGAAGGTGAATTCGGTGCGTTCCGGCAGTGCCTTCGGACCCCAATAGTCTTCGTTGCGGACGAAGGAGGCGCCGACCTTTGCCGTGTATTTCTCTATTCTGAACGGCCCGGTGCCGTCGAAGCTCTTCTCGTAGTCGCCCTTGTAACTCGCCGGGATGATGACGGCGTTGTAGTTGTCGGACGACAGCATGTAGGGGAAGTTGCCGTTCGGCGCATCGAGGTGGAATTCCACCGTGTAGTCGTCGACCTTCTTGGAGGCGCCCTTCTGCAGGATGCCGTTGAACACCGACAGCGCGTTGGACGAGTTTGCCGGATCGGCAAGGCGGTCGATGCTGGCCACGACGTCCTCGGCCTTCATCTCGCCGCCGCTGTGGAATTTTACGCCCTTGCGCAGCTTGAAGGTCCAAACCGTGCCGTTGTCGTTCGGCTTCCAGCTCTCGGCCAGCGCCGGCTGCAGCACCAGATCGGGACCGTCGACGCAGAGAAACTCGGCAACCTGCTGCATGACAAGCAAGCCGCCGGCGTCGGCAATGGTGACCGGGTCGATCGTCGCTGCCGGCACGCTGCTGGCGACACGGATGGTGGCGCCGGGCGCGCCCTGGGCGCGCGCCAGCGACGGCATGCCGCCGAGGCCGGCTGCCATGCCGATACGGCCCAGCAGCGGCAGCGACAGGCCGAGCAGGCTGCCGTGACGGACGAAGTCGCGGCGGCTGACACGACCGTCGACAAGGCCGTCGATCAGGTGATTTTCAAGCGGCGTGCGATTGCGCCGGATCAGGTCGAGAATGCTGTAGTTCTTGCTCATGGGTTTTTACCCTTTCCCCTATTTCTTATGGTTGACGAAATTTCGTGGATTGCTCCATTTTCCCGCCGCCAGAGAGGCCTGTCGACAGGAACCTTAGCATGCGGTTTTGTCCGGTCCATCCAGTCGTGGCGTGGACGCGCCGGCTTCCTGGCTGCACTGCTTCCGCCGTCTAGTTCAGCGGCAAACGGCGATAGGTTCCGGGTTTTGCCGGGTCATGATACTTGTTGCACGGTCCTTTCTCGGTAAAGTCTCTGTGACAGGCAGCGAGGTTCTTGCGCGACAAGGCGACGCCGAGACCGGGACCTTCCGGAACGCGCACGAAATTGTTTCTCGGCGAAAACGGCCCTTCCTCGGTGACATCCATCGGCAGCATGCGAAACAGCGACTGGTTCGGCTCCCTGATCCAACCAAGTGCCGCGCACAGGTGCAGATAGGCGGCACTGCCGATGCCGCTGTCGCCGCTGTAGCACCAGAAATCGATGCCGGCGTGCTCGCAGGCGCCAACGAAGCGCAGTAGCCGGCCGATGCCGCCATGCGTCGTCGGGTTGCCGACGAACGCGTCCGGAACCTTGGTTTCCATGGCGCGCGCAATGTCGATGTTGTGGGTCGAGAACGGGATCGAGCAATGGCGCCGCAATTCGCGCATCTCCTCGATCGTCGCCACCGGATCCTCCCAGTTGCGCACGCCCAACTCTTCCAGCGGGCGCGCCAGCCGCCGCGCGGTGCTGAGTGAATAAGCCTGGTTGGAATCGATACGGATCATCGCATCGTCGCCGAGTTTCTTGCGGATCAGCTCGACCATCCTGAGCGAGACTTTCGGATCTTCGGTCGAGAACTTGCCTTCGAAGAAGGTCGTTCCATGCGTCTCGTGCAATTCGACGCAATAGTCGGCGACTTCCTCGGGCGTCGTCTCGCCCTTCACCTTCGGCCCGTCACCGCGCAGCGAAAAATAGTCGGTGAACGGGATGTCCTTGCGCACGGCGCCGCCAAGCAACTGGTAGAGCGGCTGGTTCCACGCCTTCCCGCGCAGGTCCCACAACGCCATCTCGATGGCGCCGAAGGCCATGATGCGGGTGCGGTCGTTGATCGACTGCACGCCGGTCCAAAAGGGCAGGCAGACATGCTCGGCGCCGGCGATGTCGAAGGCATCGCGGCCGACCAGCCGTGGCGCCAGGACATCGTTGATAATCGCGGCCGCCGCTGGCATCGGCGCTTCGCCAAGGCCAATCAAGCCATCCTCGGTCTCGACCTCGACAATCGTCGGCGAAAATCCGTCGAGCTCGCCGAACACCCAGGCATAGGGCGCTTCGAGGCGCAAATTGATCGGCGTGGCTTTGATGCTGCGGATCTTCATCTCAGCGGCCGACCTCGAAGAAGGGCTTCCCGAGCAAATCGGGAACGACATCGATGCCAAGGCCGGGGCCATCTGGAACGCCCATGCGGCTGCCGGTGACCGGGGGCATGTTCGACGCCGTGCGCACCGTCACCCATTCATGGAAGGCGATGGCATGCAGCCGGCGCTCTTCCGGCGTCGACAGCGACAGATGCGCCATCGCCGCGGTGTCGATCTCGGCGCCGCCCGTGTCCTCGACCGTGATCATGAAGCCGAGGTCGACGGCAACGTCGCGGATCTGGCGCGTCTTCGTCACCCCGCCAAGGCGCGAGATCTTCAGGGTCAGCCCGTCGGCCGCACCCAGGCGATGAATTTCCAGCATCGCCTCGAGCGAGGTGACGGATTCGTCGAGCACCATCGGTTTGTCAAGCATGCGGCGAACCGACATGTTCTCGTCGATCGTCGTGCAGGGCTGCTCGAACGTGTAGTCGATGGCGCGCGTCGCGTCGGCGAACTGGCGCGCCTGATAGGGCGTCCAGCCGGCATTGGCGTCGCAGAAGATGACCGTACCTTTCGGCACCGAGGCGGCGACCGCGGTGACACGCTCGATGTCGTCATGCACATTGCCGCCGACCTTGACCTGTAGCCGGTGGAAGCCGTCCTTGACGATGCGCTTGGCCAGCGCGGCCATGGCGTCGACGCTGCCGTGCGTGACGACCTTATAGAGTTCTGCGGTGTCGCTTTCCTTGCCGCCGAGCAGCGTGACCAGCGGCACGTCGGCGGCGCGCCCCGCCAGATCCCAGCAGGCCATGTCGAGCGCCGACTTGATGTAGGGATGACCCTTGAACACCGTGTCCATCAGCCGGCCGATGCTGGCTAGTCCGCGCGGATCATGGCCGATCAGATGCGGCGCGATCTCGACCACGCCGGCGCGAACGCCGGCCGGGAAGGCTGCCGAGTAAAAATTGCCGAGCGGCGCCATCTCGCCCCAGCCGGTGATACCGCTGTCTGATGCAATGGACACGATCACCGCGTCGAAAGCGTCGGCCTCGCGCCCCTTCGACATGCGGTATGGCCCGTCCACGAAGGGCTGCACGACATGGTAGGCCTTGATGGTTTCGATCTGCACGTGTCTTGTCCGCTGTCTGTGATGGTGGGGAACGGGTCAGGCGCCCCTCGACGGGCGTTGTTCGAGGCCGCGCGCATAGGCAAGCAACTCCTCGAAATCGAGATCGATGTGCTCCCTGGCATGGCGCTGGGCTGCACGCATGTCCTTGCCCTTCAGCAACCGCACATAGGTTTCGTGAACGTCTTCGGCCGGCACCGGCTCATTGCGGGCATGCTGGTGGAGCGCAAAATACATCTGCAGCCGGCTGGTCAGCCGCTGCCAGGTTTCCAGCAGCACCGAATTGTCGGCCCATTCGTAGATCAGGCCATGCAGTTGCAGCGCGGTTTCGATTTGGCGTGTCGTGTCCAACGCACGGGTCGCCTGCTTCACGGCTTCGTGACGCCGGTCGAGCTCGTCGAAGAAGCGCTGGTCGCGCAGCGGCCACGCCCGCTCGATGGCCAGTTCGTCCATCACCTTGTTGAACGAATAGGCATCGTCGATGTCCTTGGCTGTGACCTCGATGACGAAGGTGCCGGCATAGGGGATGCTGGTCAGGATGCCTTCCTGGACCAGTTCGCGCATTGCCTCGCGCAACGGCGCGCGGCTGACCCGCATCTGTTCGGAAATCCGCAGCTCGTTGAGCTTCTGGCCGGGTGCGAGCTGCCCGGTCAGGATCGCGCGCCGCAACAGCGCGACGATCTCGGCGCGTCGCGTCGTGTCCGCAATCGGACTGAAATCCGCTTTCGCCATTCGGCCACTCCCAGGGAAATCGAAAGCAAGACAAGCAGATTGTCGACAATCTAACAAGAGGTCATCTTCGGATTCTTGGGGCCGTTGGCATGTCGGCCTTTCGGTCTCAGGCGGCACGGCCGTAGAAGCCGACCCGCTCCTCGGGGCTGAACATCACGCCGGGCTTTTCATAGTAGGAAAACACCGCGATCATGCGCTCGCGCTCGCCTTCGACCGTGGTGACGCGATGCGCGGTGTTTTTGCCGCGGAAGACATTCAGCGTGCCGGGCTTCATGCGCAGGATCTTTGCATCGGGGTCGCGCCCGTCCAGCAGCCTTGCGACGCCGTCATAGTTGGGATTGCTGTCAGATCGCAGATCGGTGCGGTATTCGAGGTCGCCGCCGTATTCCGCTGCCTGCAGCAGCAGCGTCGTCGTGAATTCGGAACGATCGAAATGCCAGTTCAAAGCTTCGCCGGCGCGATAGGCCATGACATTGGTTCGCGCCAGCGGATCCTGCATGACATGCAGCCTGGTCTTGCCCATCGTGGCCGCCAGGAAGCGCAGCAGCGGTTCGTATTCGTAGATGGCGAGCACGACGCTGGCCGGAATCTGGTCGGCACAGACGGTGTGGCTGATGGTCTCCACCTTGCGCAGCGCCGGATGGTCGGGTGCAAGCTCGGGGATGTCAGGCTTGAAGTAGATGTTGTGCATCCGCTTGTGCACATGCGAGCGCGCGGCCATCAC
Organism: Mesorhizobium sp. M7A.F.Ce.TU.012.03.2.1; assembly: GCF_004006095.1. Taxonomy (NCBI): domain Bacteria; kingdom Pseudomonadati; phylum Pseudomonadota; class Alphaproteobacteria; order Hyphomicrobiales; family Phyllobacteriaceae; genus Mesorhizobium; species Mesorhizobium sp. M7A.F.Ce.TU.012.03.2.1. Next base: position 6,310,713 of record NZ_CP034779.1, on the reverse strand, counting down.
CGGCTGGATTTCGCGCACGGCTTGTTCCGCCACGCCGGGGCGCAAAAACCCTTCCAGATTGAACATGCCGTCGGCTTCGAGCGCGGCGACGGATTGTTCGACAAGGCGCTGCCATTCGGCGCTGCCTTCGCGGTCGAGCGGATAGCGGTCGAGATCGAGGATGTCTTTCATCGTCATGGCTCCGAAGGTTTCGAGCCTATGAGACGGCAAAAAAATCTTTCTCTCAACGTCGAAAATAATTAGGATTGAGCAAGAAAAACTTATGGATCTGTTGTGGAACGGTTGCCGCCGCTGAATGCGATCAAGGCTTTTGAAGTTGCCGCCCGTGCCGGCAGCTTCACCTTGGCCGCTTCTGAACTCGGCGTGTCCTCTGCAGCGGTCAGCCAGCAGATACGCAATCTTGAGAACTGGTTCGGCAAGCAATTGTTCGTGCGCACCGGCAACCGCATTGCGCTCACCGATGCCGGCCACGCCATCTATCCACAGACCGCGAAGGCTTTGGGAGACATCGCCGCTATAGGCCAGCGCATGCTGGAGGGCGGGATGCGGACGCGCCTGGTCGTCAGCGTGCCGTTCTCGCTGGCCGAACTGTGGCTGGCGCCGAGGCTGGCGGTACTTCTCGATGCCTTTCCGCAGATGGCGATCGACGTTCGGGTCGAGGACGATCCGGTCGACCTGATGCGCCAGAACATCGACCTGCGCATCAGCTATGGCGATTATCACTATCCCGGATTGAAACTCGTCCGTCTCGTCCATGACGACGTCCTGCCTGTCTGCGCACCGGAATTCTGGCACCGGCACGGCAATGGCGATACCAGTCTGGCGGATTTGCACGAGAGCCAGTTCATCCACACCAATTGGGGGCCGAACTATGCCTCGCACCCCACCTGGGCTGACTGGTTTGCGGCCTCCGGCGGCAGCCGCTCACCCAACCCGTCGCACGGGCGGCGCGTCGGCCTGTCCAGCCTTGCGATCGCCTCGGCAAGGCTGGGCCTGGGCATCGCGCTTGGCCAGCGGGTCATGGCGCGCGCCGATCTGGCGGCCGGTCGGCTGATTGCGCTCTCCTCCGTCTCGGTGCGCCTCGGGCATCCCTACTGTGCATTCATGCCGCCGGCCAAGGCCGACCGCGCCGATGTTGCCGGTCTGGTGGAACTGCTCAGTCGAGCGGCGCCCGCGACCTGTGGGAAGGTCGGGGCGCCGCGCTGAAGCCGGGTCCTGACGGGGGTGTTCAGGTGGCCGGCTTTTCCGGTATCGGCGATACAGGCGCTCCGGGTCCGATCTTCTGCAGATTGCCCGTGATCACCTGGTCGCCCTCGGCGACGCCGCTGAGGATGGCGACCTGACCGCCGCTCGTCGGTCCGAGCGAAACCAGCCGCTGGTCGACCGTGTTGTCCTTGCCGACGACATAGAGATATTTGCCGAGCTGGCTCGAGCCCAGCGCCGTCTGCGGCACCATCAGCGCGTCGGCCTGCTCTCTCACATGCAGCCGGACACGAACATATTGGCCGGGCAGCAGCGTGAACTTGCCGTTACCGATCGTTGCGCGCGCCGTGATCGTGCCGGTCGAGCGGTCGACCGAATTGTCGATGAAGGTAAGCTCGCCCTTCTGGCTGGCCTCGGTCTGGCCGGGGAGCAGCACCTCCACTTCGATCGGGCCGTTCGCACGGGCTTGCTCGATCTCGGCCAGATCCGTCTCGCTCGGGTTGAAGGTGACGTAGATCGGATCGAGTTGCACCAGCGTGTTGAGCACGGTGCCGGCAACGCTGACCAGCGTTCCGACCGAAGCCTGGTTGCGGCCGAGACGCCCGGCAAACGGCGCCCGGATTTCGGCGTAGCTCAGATTGAGCTCTGCCGTGCGGACCGCCGCTTGGTTGACCGCCAGCGACGCCTGTGCCTCGCGCAAGGTGCTGGTGCGCTGGTCGAAGCCGTCCTTGGCGAGGTAGCCGCTCTTGGCGAGCTCGGTGCCGCGACCGAGGTTGGAGCGGGCATAGTCGAGCGTCGCCGTATCGCGCTGCACTTGCGCCTTGGCCTGGTCGAGAGCCGCCTGGAAGTCGTCAGGCGAGATTTTGTAGAGAAGGTCGCCTTGCCGGACGTCGACGCCGTCGGCTGCGGTCTGCTCCTGCAGATAGCCCGGAATCCTGGCCTGCAAGGTGATGCTGCGGATCGGTTCCGTCCGCGCGGCATAGTCCAGGTAGATCGGGATCGTCTTCTTGACGACACTAACCACCGGCACCGGCATGACGAATGCCGCCGGAGCAGGCGTCGCCGCGGCCGTGCCGGCATTGAGGCTGAGGTTGCCCATGTCGAGCAGGTGGACGCTGGCCACCGAGATCGCTCCCAGCGCGACGGCCGTTCCCAACGCGATTTTCCATTTACGCATGATCAGTCTCCAATCTTATTCGGCCGCTTCCGCCAGGGGGCGCAAGGCGGGCTCAGTCGTTGGTTCATTGTCTTGAGAGGCGGGCTCGTCATTGCCGCGGCGTTCGCGCAGCTGTTCGATGACCGCGTAGAACACCGGCACGAACACCAGCGACAGGATGGTCGCCGCGACCATGCCGCCGAACACGGTGGTGCCGATCGACTGCCGGCTTGCCGCACCGGCGCCGGTCGCAAACATCAGCGGCAGCACGCCGAGGATGAAGGCGAAGGCCGTCATCAGGATCGGCCGCAGCCTGAGCCGTGCCGCCTCCATCGCCGCGTCGACGATGCTGAGGCCTTCTTCGCGCCGTCGCCTTGCGAACTCGACGATCAGGATCGCGTTCTTGGCCGCCAGGCCGATCAGCATGACGAAGCCTATCTGCGAGTAGACGTCGATCTGCATGCCACGCAGCAACAGGGCCACGAAGGCGCCGAACAGGGCCAGTGGCACCGCCAACAGCACCATGAACGGCATCGCCCAGCTCTCATACTGCATCGCCAGGATCAGGAAGACGAAGACGATGGCGAGGCCGAAGACGACGGACGCGATCGATCCTGCCTTGAGCTCCTGGAAGGTGATGCCGGTCCATTCGAAACCGAAATCCCTTGGCAGCGCAATGGCGGCGGCCCGTTCCATCGCGGCAACCGCCTGGCCCGAGGAAAAGCCGGGTGCGGCACCGCCATTGATCGAGGCCGAGGCATTGTTGTTGTAATGCGGCACGGTCTCCGGGCCGACGAAGGGCACGAGTTTGCCCAGCGTCGAGAGCGGCACCATGCCGCCGGAGGCATTGCGCACATAGAGCCGCGAAATGTCGGCGGCACCCGCACGTGCATCCTTGTCGGCCTGGATGGTCACCCGGAAGGTGCGGCCGAACAGGTTGAAGTCGTTGACGTAGAGCGAGCCGAGATAGATCTGCAGCGTGTTGAAGACATCGGGCAGATTGAGGCCGAGCAGCTTGGCCTTGCTGCGGTCGAGGTCGTAGTTGAACTGCGGCGTCGAGGTCGAGAATGGCGAGAACAGCTGCTGCGGGTTGATTTCCGGCTGCTTGCGCGCCTCGGCGATCACGGCTTGCGTCGCATCGTTGAGGGCTGAACTGCCGCGGCCGGTCAAATCCTCGACGACGAATTCGAAGCCGCCTGTGGTGCCGATACCCGGGATAGAGGGCGGATCGAAGCTCAGCGCGAAAGCTTCAGGGATCTGCATCAGCTTGCCGCGCACATCGGCGACGAGCTTCGACGCGCTCTGGTCGGGGCCGCGCTCCTCCCACGGCTTCAGGATGGCGAATTCGACCGCCGAATTCGACTGCGCCGCACTGGTCAGGAAATTCAGGCCGCTGATCGAGCCGACAATCTCGACGCCGGGCGTCGCCTGCAGGATGTCGCGCGCCTTCTGCGCCACCGCGTCGGTGCGTTCCAGCGACGCGCCGTCGGGCAACTGGATGACGACGAAGAAATAGCCCTGGTCCTCGACCGGAAGGAAGGTCGAGGGCAGGCGCTGCCAGACGAAGTAGGTGGCGACCAGGCCGGCCGCGAACAGGCCGAGCATGATCCAGCGCAAGCGGATGAGAATGCGTACGCCATTGGCGTAGGCGTGCGACAGCCTGTCGAAGCCGGTGTTGAACCAGCGGAACGGAGCGAACTGCGTCTCGCCGCGATGCCGCAGGAAGGCCGCGCTGAGCGCGGGACTGAGCGTCAGCGAGTTGAAGGCCGAGATGCCGACGGAAATCGCCACAGTCAGCGCGAACTGGTTGTAGAGCTTGCCGGAGACGCCGGGAATGAAGGCGACCGGCACGAACACCGCCATCAGCACCGCGGTGGTGGCGATGATCGGTCCGGTGACCTCGCGCATTGCGGCCTTGGTCGCCGCAAGCGGCTTGAGCCCGGCCTCCAGCTGTCGTTCGACATTCTCAACCACGACGATGGCGTCGTCGACGACGAGGCCGATCGCCAGCACCATGCCGAGCAGGGAGAGCATGTTGAGCGAGAAGCCGAGCATCTCCATGACGACCAGCGTCGCCACCAGCGACACCGGAATGGCGATGGTCGGGATGATCGTCGTGCGCCAGCTTTGCAGGAAGAGGAACACCACGGCGACGACCAGCACCAGCGCTTCGCCGAGCGTGATCAGCACGTCATGCATCGACGCCGAGACGAAGCGCGTCGTGTCGTAGTGCATTGCATAGGACACGCCCTTCGGGAAGCGGCCCGACAGCTCCTGCATCTTGTCTTTGACGCGCTGCTGCAGATCGAGCGCGTTGGAGCCGGGCATCTGGTAGACGGCGAGCACCACGGTCGGGTCCTTGCCGAAGAAGGCCGACGACGAATATTGCAGTGCGCCGAGCTCGATGCGGGCGACGTCGCGCAGCCTGACCAGCGAGCCGGTGTCGGTGTTGGCGCGCACGACGATGTCGCCGAATTCCTTTGGATCGCTCAACCGGCCGACGGCGTTGACCTGCATCTCGAAGGCGGTGCCGGCGGGTGCCGGCGATTGGCCGATCTTGCCGGCCGCCACCTGGACATTCTGCTCGGCGATGGCGTTCTGCACATCGACCGCGGTGATGCCGAGATTGGCGAGCTTGTCGGGATCGAGCCAGACGCGCATCGAATAGCGCCGCTCGCCGAAGATCTGCACATCGCCGACGCCGGGCAGGCGCTTCAGCGGATCGACCACCTGCAGATAGGCAAGGTTGCTCAGCGCCACCGGATCGACCGAACTGTCGGGCGAAGTCAGGTTGACGATGAGGACGAAGTTCGGGTTCTGCTTCTTGATCGTCACGCCGCCCTGGTTGACGATCGCCGGCAGCGACGAGGCGGCCTGCGAGACGCGGTTCTGCACGTCGACGGCGGCGGTGCTCAGCGAATAGCCGACATCGAAGGTGATGGTGATGGTCGAGGAGCCGTCATTGGAGCTCGTCGACGACATGTAGGTCATCCCCTGCACGCCGTTGATCTGCTGCTCCAGCGGCGTTGTCACCGTATCGGCCACCACTTGCGCGCTGGCGCCTGGATAGTGGGCGCTGACCACGACCTGCGGCGGCGTGATGTCGGGAAACTGCGAGACGGGCAGCAGGAAATAACAAATCGACCCGGCGAGCACCATGATGATGGCGATCGCCGAGGCGAAGATCGGACGGTGGATGAAAAAGTTTACCACGAGACGCAAGCCTCCCCGGCTGCTCTTGCCCGCCCGAAGGCGCTGGCGACGCTGGACAGTCTTTGACCGCGCTTGTCACCGAGGTCGTCCCGCGAATGCAGCAACGGCACCTCGTTGCGCTGCGCATCGGCAAGCGAGCGCAGCATCGTCTCGAAGGCGCGCGGGTCGACGCCATCGGCTCTCATGACCAGCCGGATCATCGGATCCCGGACGGCTTCATCTATGGTAAGATCGCGGCGCTGTGGCATTGGCCGGCTCCTTGTCTGTCGACTCGCAGCACGTGCTCGCGAACCGTTTTCATCTTTTCACCGGCCGAGGCCGCATGATTGGCAGTTTCTTGTCCCTCTCGTCGGCAGGGCCAGTTCACGGCCTTGTTATTGACGGTGGACGATATAGGTGTTACCAGTAAGTAACATTCTGGAAGTTACAGACCGGTAACACCCTAGTCAAGAGGTGGCCGAGGGTTTTTTGGAAACGAAAGGAGATCATGATGGCAGACGGCATCGTGGAGCGCTCTCGTCCCCGGGATCGGATCCTGGAGACGGCACGCGACATGTTCCACAAGCATGGCATCAAGGGTGTCGGCGTCGACGCCATCACCGAAGCTGCCGGCACGAACAAGATGACGCTCTATCGTCACTTCGAATCCAAGGACGAACTGATCGTCGAATGCCTGCGCGCCAATGCGGCCAAGGCCGGCGCTATGTGGGATGCGTTCGAGGCCGAATTTCCTGGTGACAAGCTTGCCCAGCTGCATGCCTGGGTTCGCAAGGCGGCTGCCATGCTCAATGCGGACGGGCGCGGCTGCGACATGGCCAACGCCGCCGCTGAGCTGACCGAGCCGGACCATCCGGCCAGGCTGGTGATCAAGGAGCTCAAGGAAGCCCAGCGCGAGCGCCTTGTGACGCTATGTCGGGATGCGGGCATCGGCCAGGCTGAACTGCTCGCCGATACGCTGTCGCTTCTGCTCGAGGGCGCGCGGGTTAGCGTGCAGACCGTAGGGTCGGAAGGTCCGAGCACGCAGTTCGTGCGCATGGCTGAAGGATTGATCGTTTCTTTCCGGGGCGCCGCCGCAGGTTGAGGTGACCTGTCGCCTGTCCATGTGCGCCATTCATCGCGTGATGACTGGGCGCGCTTTGGTGTCGCTGTGCCGCCATCCCTGTCGGCCAAACGAAAAAAGCCCGCTGCCGGGAGGAGGTGGCAGCGGGCTCGATTTTCGAATGTGGCGCGGGAGGAGGTGCACCCCATTCAGCGTCGGCATCGCATCTGGGAGGAGTAGATGGCCGACAACCAGAACCTACGAGTTGCCCAACGATTCGGCAACAAAGAAACTTGCATAGCTGCTGTGCAGATTTGCCGTGCCAATTATCGTACAAATCCGGAAACCCGGTTTAGCCAAGCCATTTCGCATTACTGCACCGGGACGTTTTCCCTGAAAATCAGCCGCGGTTCGATGAACTTCTTGGTCAGATAGGGCGCTGCCGACGCGATCGAGCCGAGCAGGCGAATAACCGACTGTTCCGCGATCAGCCGCGCATTCTGGTCGATGACGACATCGAGCAGGTCGTCGACGAGATGACCGCGCGTGTCCTTGGTCAGATCGTGGCAGATGAACACCGGCTTGCGGTTCGGCCTGGCCTCGCGGATCGCCTTTGCAACGCCCGAATGTCCAGCTCCAACGCAATAGATGCCAAGCAGTTCCGGCTCGTCGTGCAGCGCCTTCATGGTCTCGGTGTAGCTGGCATCGGGCTCGTCGTTGACCTCGACGGCGCTGCTGACGGTCAGATTCGGAAACTCCTCACTGAGCACCGAGCGGAAACCCATCTCGCGTTCCTCGTGGCCGCGATAGGAACGTGAGCCGACGACCATCGCCAGATGACCGGTGCGGCCGCCAAGGAAGCGTCCCATCAGCAGCGCCGCCGTTCGTCCCGCCACCCGGTTGTCGATGCCGACATAGGCCGCGCGCGGTGCCGCCGGAACATCGGACACCAGCGTCACCAGGCGCATGCCGGCATCGACGATGTCGCGCAGGATGTTGCGCGTACGCGGATGATCGACGGCGATCACGCCGACGCCATTGGCCCTGAGCGACAGGTTTTCGACAGCGCTCTGCAGCGCGTTCGGCGAGACACCGGCGAGGTTGTGGATCCGGCACGAGGCGACAAGCGGCAGGCGCGCGGCGTAGTCCTCGATGTGCCCGGCGAGATCGCGCATGAAGGCATTGCTGCCGATCGGCAGCAGGAATTCAAGGTGGGCGGGCCGCGAGGGTAGCGTCACCTGATCGGCGACCGGCAGATAGCCGACTTGCTTGGCCGCCTCCATGACGCGCTGGCGGTTGGCCGCACTCGCACCCGGCCGGTTGTTGAGCACCCGGTCGACCGTTGCGGTCGACAGCCCGCAGCTACGAGCGATATCGGAGACAGTGGCTTTCATGCCGTAACCCACAGCCCGCAGTTGCGTGCGGTATCCGAGACTGTGGCTTTCATGCTGCAATCCTGTTCGCCATGCGGTGGCGCGTCAGACAAGCGATGCGATCTGAGGTGACGGGTGATTGCCGCCCATCACCATTCTCAGTGCGATGGCTTGCCATCGGCGATGGCATCGCGGATTTCCTTGTCCGACATGCCGGTGATGATCCGTTCGACCTCCGCCACGCTGGTCTTCTTGGGGTCTATGTCGTCAGCAACCACCTTGCCGCGGCGCATGACGACGATGCGGTCGACTACCTGGAAGACATGGTGGATGTTGTGGGCGATGAAAATGCAGGAATGGCCGGAATCGCGGGCGCTGCGCACGAAGCTCAGCACACCCTGTGTTTCGGCGACGCCGAGATTGTTGGTCGGCTCGTCGAGAATGATCAGGTCGCTGTCGAAATGCATGGCGCGCGCGATCGCCACCGCCTGGCGCTCGCCGCCGGAGAGCGAGCCGATCGGCGTCGTCGACGGGATGTTCTTCGAGATGCCTACCTGCTTGAGCAAGTCGCGAGCAACCGTGTTCATCGCATCCTGGTCCATCCGGTTGAGGAAGCGCGGCGGCTTGATCGGCTCGCGCCCGAGGAACAGATTGCGGGCGATCGACAGTTGCGTCACCAGCGCCGAGTCCTGGTAGATCGTCTCGATGCCGTGGGCGATGGCGTCGCTGGTGCTGCGCAGGCTCACCTTCTTGCCGCGGATGAAGATATCGCCGCTGGTCAGCGGAACGGCACCCGAGAGCACCTTGATCAGCGTCGACTTGCCGGCGCCATTGTCGCCGAGCAAGCCGACGATCTCCCGTTCATTGACATGGAAATTGGCATCCTCCAGCGCCTGCACGCGGCCATAGGACTTGCGGATGCTCGTCATGCGGATCAGTGGCTCGGCCATGGTTCAAGTCCCCGCCTGGTGCCGGCGTTCCAGCCATGAATGCAGCGCCATCATGCCAAGGATGATAGCGCCGATGAAGATGTTGTAGGCAAGACCGGGCACGCCGATCAGCACGATGCCGTTGCGCATCACGCGCAGGATCAGGATGCCGAGCACCGTGCCGATGATTGTGCCGCGCCCGCCAGTAAGTGCTGTACCGCCGATCACCACCATGGCGATGACTTCCAGTTCGTAGCCGGTGCCGCTGTTGGGGTTGGCGGCGGAAGTGCGCAGCGACGAGATGACGCCGGCAAGCGAAGCCATGACCGACGACAGCACGAACAGGCCGATCTTGACGCCGCTGACATTGACGCCGCGCGCCCTTGCAGCACTCGGGTTGCCGCCGGCCGCCTGGATCCAGTTGCCGGTGCGGCTTTGCGTCAGAACATAGCCGAGCCCGATCGCCGCGGCGATGAACCAGAACAGCGACATGTAGATGCGGAACGGGCCGATGAAGAAATCGCCGACCAGCACTTCCGCCAGCCAGCTGCCTTCCGCGCTCCAGGTGCGCTGGGGAAAACCATCGGTGACGAAAAGAGCGGTGCCGCGCACCACCAGCAGCATGCCAAGCGTCACCAGGAAGGATGGGATCTTGAGCTGCGTCACGAACCAGCCATTGACCAGCCCGATGAAGGCGGCGACCAGCAGCGCGGCGACAAAGCCGACCTCAAGGGAGGTCAGGCCGCTGTTGAACAGGGTCCACATCAAGACCGGCGAGAAGCCGAACAGGGAGCCGACCGAGAGGTCGAACTCGCCCGATGTCATCAACAGCGTCATCGCCAGCGCGATCAGGCCGAGTTCGACCGTGAAGGCCAGCGTGTTGGAGATGTTCTGCGGCGACAGGAAGTCGTGGTTGAAACTCCAGAAAACGGCGATCTCGACGACGAGCAGCACCAGCGGGCCGAATTCCGGCCGTGCGATCAGGCGTTGGACGAGCGAATGATTTTCCACAGGCAATCCGCGACATGAGTGGAAGGCTGAGCGTTGCACATCGCGTGCGAAGGGCTCGGCGAAATGGAGAGCCAGTCGCGACCGTTGGGCGGCCGCGACTGCTAGGATTGGATGTTACTTGCCGGACAGGATGTCGTCGTAGATTTGCGCGGTGTCTTTTTCGTAGAGCGCGCCGGTGATGACGTTGAAGCCCGGAGGAATGCCGCCGGCGGCCATATTGGCCAGCGAAAGCGCGACATAGCTGGTCGCCTGCGGGTCCTGCCACTGGCCGGCATTGACATAGCCGTTCAGCACTTCCTGGGTGGTGTCGAGCGAGTTGCCCCAGCCGACGACCGGGATTTCGCCCGGCTTGATGCCGACCTGGTCGAACACCCGCTTGATCGAGCCGGTGACGAGATCGCCCAGTCCGATGATCGCCTTGACCTTGGCCTTGTTGGCCGTGAGGTAGTCGACCATGCGGTTGATCACTTCAGCCTGATCAAGCGTGGCTTCCGTGATTTCATAGGTGATGCCGAGCGGCTCGAAGACGCTCTTGATGCCTTCTTCTTCCTGCACGCCATAGGTGGCGCCGGGGATTTCGACCGGCATCCAGACGAAGTCGCCTTTCTTCACCAGGCCTTTGTCGACCAGATACTGCGCCCAATGCTTGCCGAAGGTGACATTGTCGCCGCCGACATAGGCGTTGAAGTCGGCTTTCGGATCAGGCGTGTTGAAATTGATGATCGGCACTTTCGCCGCACGCGCTTCCTTGACGATCTCGATCAGGCTGCCCGGATCGGGGCTCGTCGTGACGATACCATCGGCCTTGGCGGAGAGGGCGGCGCGAACCGCTTCCTGCTGCGAGGCGACATCGCCATTGTGGAACGAGGTGTTGACGGTGTTGCCGGTGTCCTTGGCCCATTGCTTGGCGCCGGCCAGGAAATAGGTCCAGACCGGATCGGCCGGACCGCCGTGCGAAATCCAGTAGAACGTCTTGGCCTGTGCCGCTGCTGGTACCACCATCAGCGCCACCAACAGGCCGTATAGAACGAGTCTTAGCCGTGTCAGCATTTGATTTCCTCCCGTTTGTAGATCGTCAGTTCAAAATCCGTCCCTTGTTCCGCGTCTTTTTGCCAGCGCCGGTTGAATGCGTCAGAGCATCCCCTTTTTCGACGGATGGCAAGCCTCCATCTGCCAAGCCTCCATCTGCAGGTGTAGTGGGCGTCTGACGGGGCGTCATCAGCGGTCCCATCAGATTGCATCAGTTGAGGTGATTTTCCGACTGTCTGATAATTGGCGTGATTGCTTCGGGTCGCGCGAACGCGGCCTGCGCCGACAAGGGTCACGCCGGCGACCATCCTACGCCCACGGGGCCAGGTCCGCAGCGCTTGGCAGGGCGTCGACGACACCAGTTGCTAGATCAGATCGGCTCTGGCCAGCTCCCGCATCAGATGGCTGGCGCCATAGGTCCAGTGCGGGCAGTCCGGCGACAGCTGCACGCGGTTGACCAGCGCGCCGAATTTTTCCGACGAGATGGTGACGATGTCGCCGACCTTGTGGGTAAATCCCTTGCCCTTCTCGCCGCGATCCTTGGACGGAACGAACATGGTGCCGAGATAGAGCGCCAGCCCGTCCGGATACTGGTGGTGCGGCCCCATGGCCGCGGCGACCAGTTCCTCCGGCGAGCGGCTGATCTCCGCCATCGAGCTTGCGCCCTCCAGCGAGAACCCGTCCTCGCCCTCGACTTTCAGGCGCACGACGGCGCGCTTGACGTCATCGATGGAGAATTTGTCGTCGAATAGGCGGATGAAGGGGCCGAGTGAGGCCGAGGCATTGTTGTCCTTGGCCTTGCCGAGCAGCAGCGCCGAACGCCCTTCGACGTCGCGCAGATTGACGTCGTTGCCGATGGTCGCGCCGACGATCCGGCCGCTGGAGGCGGCGATCATGGCGATCTCGGGTTCCGGATTATTCCAGGTCGACACCGGGTGCAGCCCGACATCGGCGCCGAAGCCCACCGAGGCCATCGGCTGGCACTTGGTGAAGATCTCGGCATCGGGGCCGATGCCCACTTCCAGATATTGCGACCAGGCGCCGCGCGAAATCAGCTTGGCCTTGATCTCCATCGCTTCGGGCGAACCGGGCTTCAGCTTCGACAGATCGTGGCCGATCAGTCCTGCGATGTCGGCGCGGATGGCATCGGCTTTTTCAGCCGAACCGCGCGCCTGTTCCTCGATCACCCGTTCCAGCAGGCTGACGACGAAGGTGACGCCCGATGCCTTGACCGCCTGCAGGTCGACCGGTGAGAGCAGGTAGGGTTTTGCTGGATCGCGCCCGGTCTCAAAACTGTTGGCGGCGATGTCATCGAGCGATCCGATCGGTCTGCCCTCGGCCGAGCGGACATGCGCAGCCGGGTCAGCCATCTCGCAAAGGTCGCGCATGGTTGGTGCCGCACGCAAGGTGATGTCGAAGACCGTGCCATCGCGCACCGCGACGACCAGCGGGTATGCGGCATCGCTGCTTCTGGCGCGTCCGACAAAAAGGCCCTCGGTGGGCAGGTGGGTCGGGTTCGTCATAGCGCTCTGTCCTCTGCGTGATCGACAATGTGGCGAAGTGATCGTCAATGTGGGCTGGCCGGATCGGCGCGGCACTTTCACCGGATTCCCGTCAAAGGTCTATCCCGTCGCAGACGATCGGAAACTCTGGGTCTCCGATCGTCTCGGCGGCAGTCCACAGACGAAAGCCAAGGCGCTCTTTCAAAATTGTGAAATTCTGACTAGGATTTTCACCAATCGCAGCGCATTCAGGTGACCTTTGGCGACAGCATTCTCCGATCCGATCTGGCGCAAGCCACAGACAGCTTCCACGTTTCAATCGCTTCCCAATGGCGAACGTGTCGATCTCGCCATCGTTGGCGGTGGCATCATGGGCTTGTCGACCGCCTTGCATGCCGCCCGGCTTGGCCTGTCGGTGCAGGTGCTGGACGCTGGCGAGATCGGCCAGGGCGCATCAGGCTTGAATGGCGGTCAGGTCATTCCCGGCCTGAAATACGATCCGGAATGGCTGCTGGAGCATTTTGGCCCGGAGCACGGCGAGGCGCTTGTCAATTTCGCGGCGTCGACCGCCGATGCGGTGTTCGAGCTGATCCGCGACGAGAAACTGGCGGTGCCGTTCGTTCGCAATGGCTGGATCCAGGCTGCGCACACCGAGGCCGCACTGAAGGCGGCGGTAAACCGTGATCGGCAATGGCGGGCGCGTGGTGCCGACGTCCGGTTGCTCGATGCGGCGGAGATCGCGGCCAAGACCGGTGCACAGGGTTATCTCGGCGGCTGGCTCGACCGCCGCGCCGGTGTGATCGATCCGCTCGCCTACACGTGGGAACTTGCTCGGGTCGCGACCGCGGCTGGAGTGAGGATAGCCGGACATCAGAAGGTGGTGCGGCTAGACAAAAGCGACGGCGTTTGGCGTGTTTCAACTGAAAACGGGGTGCAATTGCAGGCAAAGGCGGTCGTGCTGGCGACGAACGCCTACACGGACGGTCTGATCCCCGGTCTCGCCCAGACGATCGTGCCGCTGCATTCTTTCCAGATCGCTACAGCGCCGTTGCCGCCCAACCTGGCGGCCACGATCCTGCCGGAAGGACAGGCGGTGTCGGACTCCAGGCGCATCCTCGTCTACTACCGCAAGAGCGCCGACGGCCGGCTGGTGCTTGGCGGCCGGGGTCGCATGGCGCTGCCGACGAGCGCCGGCGACTGGGCGCATCTCGAGCGGGCGCTGCGGCGGCTCTATCCCGTGCTGTCCGGTGTCGCCATCGAGAAGCGCTGGTTCGGCCGCGTGGCGATGACGCCGGACCATCTGCCGCACATCCATGAGCCGGAGCAGGGCCTGCTGGCCGTGGCCGGCTGCCAGGGTCGTGGTGTCGGCCTGATGACCGCGCTTGGCGAGCGCATCGCCGGCTATCTCCAGAGTGGCGATGTCAGGCAATTGCCCTTCCCGGTCTCGCCGATCCGACCGATCCCGTTTCACGCCTTCCGCCAGGTTGGCGTCGCCGCGACCATCGCCTGGTACCGGCTGCTCGATGCGTTGGAGCGCTGACCAAAGCAATTCCTGTCAATGGGGTTCCGTTTGGGATTCCGCTTGACAGTTTCATGAATATGAAAAACTCTAAGATAATTTCAAATTTCCGATAGGCAGGTCGATGTCGGCCCTAGTTGCAACATCAGCGCCAGAGGCCCGGTCTTCTCAGGGCTTCCGGGTCGCCATGCTGCTGCCGGGCGCGCTGGTCACCTTCCTGCTGATCCTGTTTGCCCTCGGCCTCGTGCTTTTTCTCGCCTTCCGCGGCAATGACGGTTCGCTGCTCGGCGCCGGCTTCACCGTGGCGAATTTTGTCACCGTGGTGTCCGATCCGCTGTACTGGACGGTGACGCTGCGCTCGCTGATCATTGCCGCTCTGGTCACGCTGGCGACGGTCGTCACCGCTTATCCCGTCGCCTACTACCTCGCCTTCCACGCCGGCCGGCGGCGCGGCCTGCTGCTGTTTCTGGTGACGCTGCCATTCTGGACCAGCTATCTCCTGCGCGTCTTCGCCTGGAAGATCGTGCTCGCCTATAATGGCGTTTTGAACTCGGCGCTGATCGAAAGCGGTATCTGGTCCGAACCGACATTGGCCTTTCTCAACACGCCGGCGGCCGTCGTCGTCACGTTAGCGCACGCCTATGCGCCTTTCGCCATCCTGCCGATCTACGTGGCGCTGGACACCATCCCGAAATCGCTGATCGAGGCCGCTTCCGATCTCGGCGCGCGGCCCTTCACTTCCTTCCGCCGGGTCGTGCTGCCCAATTCGATGCCGGGCGTGCTGGCGGCAGCCCTTGTCGTCTTCGTGCCGACGGTCGGTGACTATGTCACGCCGGCGCTCGTCGGCGGCCCGGCCAGCACCATGATCGGCACGCTGATCCAGGCGCAGTTCGGCAAGGCCAATGACTGGCCGTTTGGCGCCGCACTCTCCGTCGCCGTCATGCTGGTCATCCTTGCCGTGGTGCTGGTCGCGCGTTTCGCCGACCGCAGATTTGGCAGCCGCACATGAGCGCTGCACGCACGCAGGGAGGCGGCCGCTGGCTCGGCGTCTACGTCATCGCCTATCTGGTCTTTCTCTATCTGCCGGTGCTGCTGATCCCGCTGTTTTCCTTCAACAACTCGATCCAGGCAGCGTTTCCGCTGCAAGGCTTCACCTTACAATGGTACGCGACACTGTTCGGCAATTCGGCGCTGACCGGTGCACTCTTGAACAGCCTCGTCATCGGCGCCATTGCCGCCACGGGCGCGACGCTGTGCGGCATCACCGTATCCTACATGGACCTCTACGGCCGCTCGCCGCTGGCCGCCACCATCAGCGCCATCGCAAGGCTCCCGATCCTGATCCCCGGCGTCATTGTCGGCATATCGCTGCTGATCCTCATCAACCTCATTGGTCTGGGGCCATCGCGCATTGCCATCGTTCTCGGCCACATATTGGTCGCGCTGCCGACGACCGTGGTGATCATGCGCAGCCGCTTCGCCGCCATCCCGAAAACCATTCGCGAGGCGGCGCTCGATCTCGGCGCCTCCGACTGGACGACGTTCCGGCGGGTCATGCTGCCGCTCAGCCTGCCGGCCATCATTTCGGCCTTCATGCTGGCCTTCCTGATCTCCTTCGACGAATTCATCGTTGTCTTCTTCCTCGCCGGCACCGAGCCGACGCTGCCGCTCTACATCTGGAGCCAGCTGCGTTTTCCAAAGTCGCTGCCGACGGTGATGGCGCTGGGCACTTCGATCCTGGCTGTGTCCTTCATCATCGCTGCAGCAGCTGAAATCCTGCGCCATCGCGGCTTGTCCGCCACGGCGCCAAAGCCCGCGGATCCATCACAACCAAAACAAACCAAGAGAGGAGAACTGCAATGGCATTCGACCTGAAATCGATCTCTGCAAAGACTGTTTGCGCTGGATTGACGGCGTTCGCGCTGGCGCTGTCGTCGACCGTCGCTTTCGCCGGCGACAAGCTGCAATATTTCACCTGGTCGGGCTACGAACTGCCCGATTTCAACAAGAGCTTCCTCGCCGCGCATCCCGATGGCGTCGAGGCCTCCATCTTCGGTGACGACGATGACGCCTTCACCAAGGTCAAGGCCGGCTTCCGCCCCGACATCGCGCATCCCTGTTATGACAAGGTGGCGCGCTGGAACAAGGAAGGCCTGCTGCAGCCGATCGACACCAAGCGCATCAAGAACTGGGATTCGATCTTCCCGGTGTTCAAGAACCTGCCCGACCTGCAGGCCGGCGACGGCAAGGTCTGGATGGTGCCATGGGACTGGGGCAACACCTCGATCCTCTACCGCACCGATCTGGTGAAGAACCCGGAAGCGAGCTGGAACCTTTTGTGGGACAAGCAGTATGCCGGCCGCATGGCGACGATCGACGCGGTGCATGACACGCCTGTGGTGGCCGCGCTGCTCGCCGGCGTCAATCCGTTCGACATGACGCCGGAGCAAATGGACAAGGTGGCCGAGAAGCTGCGCGAGCAGCGCCCGCTGCTCTCCAACTACACCACCGACATGACCTCCGTCGAACAGGCGTTGGCCAGCGGCCAATTGGTCGCCGCCATGACCTGGAACGCGTCCGCCACGTCGCTGAAGAAGCAGGGCGTGCCGGTCGAGTTCATGAAGCCGAAGGAGGGCATGCTGACCTGGGCCTGCGGCTTCGTCATGCTCAAGGACGCCAAGAATGTCGATCTTGCCTATGACTTCATCAACAGCCGGCTGGATGCCGACTCCGGCAAATACCTGATCCAGGCCTATGGTTACGGCAGCTCGCTGAGCTCCGCCTTCGCCACCGTGCCGAAGGCGGAATTGGAGAAATTGCAGCTGCCATCCGATCCCGAGGTGTTGCTGAAGACCACCATCTTCACCGGGCCGATGAAACAGAATGACGACCTCGCCAAGATGTTCGAAAAGGTCAAGGCAGGCGGGTGAGTTGAGGCCTGCCTTCTCCCTTGTGGGAGAAGGTGGATCGGCGCGCAGCGCCGAGACGGATGAGGGGTGCGTGGCGGATCGCCGTCGTCGCCAAGCTGGAGCACCCCTCATCCGTCGCCTGCGGCGACACCTTCTCCCACAAGGGGAGAAGGGGGAGCTTATCGACGCTTCGCCGCGCTCCGATGGATAGACTGCAAACGAGGACGAATTGATGGACATGCTGGACGAACCGGCTGAGAAGCCGAAGGACGATGCCGATGTGCGGGTCGGCCGGCGCGTGCGGGCGCTGCGGCTGGAGCGCAATCTGTCGCTGGCCGATCTTGCTGCAAAAGCCGGGGTGTCGATCGGTGCGTTGAGCCAGATCGAGCGCGGCATGTCCTCGCTGCGCGTCAAGGTGATCTGGCCGCTCGCCGCTGCTCTCGACATAGAGCCGTCTGCGCTGATCGCAGACGGCAACGATGCCGTCAGCGATCTCTATTGTGTGCGTGCCGACAAGCGGCGGCAGATCCCGGTGAAATCGGAAGGCATTGCCAAGGCGCTGCTGTCGCCGCCGGGCGCGACGCTGACCGGCATGTTGGTGACGGTGGAAGCCAGTGGCGGCACGGCCGAAGCCTATGCCCATGCCGGCCATGAATTCGGCTTCGTGCTGGCCGGCGAGGTCGAACTGGTGGTGGATTCGACAAATTACGTGCTGAAGGCCGGCGACAGCTTTGCGTTCAAGAGCACGCTTTTGCATGCCTTCCGCAATCCCGGCGCCGAGCGTTGCCAGATCCTCTGGGTCAACACCACGAAGCCGTCCGAGGTTCGCGATGGCGCCTGATCCACTCGTGCGACTGCAGGCGGTCTCGAAGATTTTCCCTGGCGGCATCGTCGGGCTCGACGCCGTCGATCTCGACATTATCAGCGGCGAGTTTGTCACGCTGCTCGGGCCGTCGGGTTGCGGCAAGACCACCAGCCTGCGCGTCATCGCCGGTTTCGAAAGCCCGTCGAGCGGCAAGGTGTTGCTCGATGGTCGCGATATCACGGCCCTTCGGCCCTTCGACCGGCCGGTCAACACCGTGTTCCAGGATTATGCGCTGTTCCCGCACATGAATGTCGCCGAAAATGTCGGCTTCGGTCTGTCACTGCGCAAACTGTCTGGAGCCGAACAGGCAAAGCGCACCGGCGAAGCCCTCGACATGGTCGGTCTCGCCGACAAGCTTGGCGCCCGCGTCTCCGAACTGTCGGGCGGCCAGCGCCAGCGTGTCGCGCTGGCGCGTGCCATCGTCTGCGAACCACGCGTGCTCCTGCTCGACGAGCCGCTGTCGGCGCTCGATGCGCATCTGCGCGAGCAGATGCAGGTTGAACTGAAGCGGCTGCAGTCGCGGCTCGGCACCACCTTCGTCATGGTCACCCACGACCAGACCGAAGCGCTGTCGATCTCCGACCGCATCGTCGTCATGAACAAGGGCCGCATCGAGCAGATCGCGCCGCCGGCCACCCTTTACGACCGGCCCGCCACGAAGTTTGTGGCGAGCTTCATCGGCACCATGAATCTCCTGCAATCACGGTTTGTCGGCCGCGATGGCGGTCGCTTGCGTTTCACCGCTGGCACCTTGCCGCTGGAGGCCATCGCTGAAACGGGCCAGTCACCCGGGCAAGGCGAGATGCGCACCATTGGCGTGCGCCCGGAGGATCTGCTGGCGGCCACCGAAGCTGCGCCCGGCACCGCACCGGCGCGCGTCAACAGCATCGTCTTTCACGGCCGCACGCTGCGCCTGCATGCCGAACTCGGGCAGGGCGCCCCTGTTGTCATCGATGCACCGCGCCAGGCCGAGGGTTCCCAATTCAGCGTCGGAGACGTGGCGCATATCAGCCTGCGCCGTGGTGCCAACTGCCCGGTGCTACCAGGTTAGTTTCAGCTACGTTAAAAACCGAAGCATCCGTTCGCGCCGCTCCGTGGCTACAAGCACTACGCCGATTGGGCGACCAACTTCGAGGTCAAGGGCATCATCGGCTACGGGCCGTCGTCGCCCTGACTATGTGGACCTGTCAGCCGGCTGTGAACAAAAGACCATGGAACTAAGTAGGATTGACTCGCCGGGGAATATATTCCTAGTTTGGCCGATGCCGGAATTGAGCAGCCGACCGCGCCGAAATGTGCAGACCCTGTGCCTTGCGCACGAAGTCGGGCAACTCATTCGTGTTCGATGCCGGCACTGCAACATCACTCGGCACTATCTGCCCGGCGATCTCGCAAAGCTTGTGGGGGATATTCCCTTTTGGGACGTCGAACGGCATATGCGGTGCGAGCGCTGCAAGCTTCGCGAGCTTGATGCCAGCATTATTTTGCCGAGCGCCGCTGAACGCTTGAAAATTCGGGTCAGGCGCCTTGTCGAAATCCGCATGGTTCGCCGGGTGATCTGGCGAGACGACGATTAAGAAAGCGGCTGATTAGTCGATCCTGCGGCCTAGAACAGAGACCCTTGAGTTGGCACCTGCTGCGGAAACTTGATCTGCGTGGCGGGCTTCTCAACAATCACCAATGCATCGTCCGGCGCTGTCTGCTGCAAATGCCTCGCTTCTGCCCACGGCGCTATAAGCCAGGCCTGGGCATCTTCCGGCGTGGTCAGGATCACGGGCATAGCCTTCTCATGGATCGGCGCGATGACGGCGTTAGGCTTGGTTGTCATGAAGGCAAATAGCTCGAAGTCGCCAGGACCATCCTTGACCTTTCTAACGCCTTGCCAACGGGTCCAGAAACCAGCGAAGAAGAACAGCGGCCGGCTCTCGTCACGCGCAAACCAATAATTGCGCTGGATGCCTGTGTCTGGGTCTTTGTCGTTCGGGGTAGGGCTGGGTTCGGCAAAGCTGGTCACCGGCACGACGCATCTGTGCTCGACGCCGACATATTGCTGCCAGTGCGAATATTGCGGATTGCGCACGTTGGTAGTGCCGTAGTCCGCCTTGCCTTTTATGCGTTCAGGTGGCGTTGGCAAACCCCAAAGCAGTTTCGCCAGCTCACGCTCCCCATCCGCCGTGTTGCGAACGACTAGGCCAGGCTGATTGGGATAGACGTCAAGCGAAGGCTCAAGGTTGCCGCTGACGTCGCGCATTGTGTGTGTCCATTGGCGGACCGCCTCTTGCGTCGTGGTAATATTGTAGAGGTTGCACATTCACCTAGAATTGCGGAATTGGCTTGTGTCCGCAACCGGATGTGCGGGAGCGCGATCTGCACGACATTATCATCCTGACATCGCTTGTCAGCTACGACGCGGCCCGACGATGGCAGGGCAGTAAGCTGTTCCCTACTTGCAGTGCGTCTGAACAGGAGGAACACAAATGACCATCGCGGAAATTGCCAAGGATTTCACCGAGCTGCTCAAGCAGGGCGATAACGAAGCTGCTGCCGAGAAGTACAATGCCGATGATATCGTCAGTCTCGAAGCCATGGCGGGGCCAATGGCCATCTCCCATGGCAAGGAGGCTCTCAGGCAGAAGGGCCAGTGGTGGCAGGAGAACAACGAAGTGCATGGCGGCTCGGTCGAGGGCCCCTATGTCAACGGAGACCAGTTCGCGGTGCGCTTCAAGTTCGACATCACGCCCAAGGCCACCGGCGAGCGCGTCACCATGGATGAAGTTGGCCTCTACACGGTCAAGAACGGCAAGATCACCGAAGAGCGCTTCTATTATTGAGGCGGAAATGCCACCGGGAGACTGCTCTCTTCGCTGCCGGGTTGAAAACAAGCATGACGGCCAAGACAACGTCCTGGCCGTCATGTGGGAAGATCAGATCGTCTTCACATACTGCGCAAGCTGATCGGCCACCGTGCCCCAGCCGTCGAAGAAACCCATCTCTTCATGGTTGTTGCGGGTCGCCTCGTCGCGATGGATGGCGGTGGCGTGTAGCGCGTGCCCTTGCCGTCCGGCTGCAAGGAAATGACAGCGGTGATGAAGGGTTCTCCTGACGGCCGGTAACCCGGCAACAATGCATCCGTCCACACCAGCCGCTCGTTCGGCACGATTTCGAGATAGCAGCAATGGCGGTCGTTGACCTCGGTTCCGTCGGGCGACTGCATGCGCGTGCGGAACAGCCCGCCCGGCCTGAGGTCGATCTCGCAGTCGGTGATCATCCAAGGCTTCGGCGTGAACCATTGCTTGACGTGCTCCGGCGTCGTCAAGGCGCGCCACAGCAATTCGCGCGGCGCATCGATGACGCGCTCCAGCACGAGGTCCAGCCTGGGATCCGGCTTGAGGGGATAGATCATTTTTCTGTCTCCTTGAGGGTCATCACATAGGCGTCGAACTGGTCGAGGCGGCGCTCCCAAAGCGTGCGCTGTTCGGCCAGCCAGTTTTCGGCGAGTTTCAGCGGCTCAGGTGCCAGCTGATAGGTCCTGACCCGGCCGGTCTTTTGCGAGTGCACCAGCCCGCAGCCTTCCAAAATCTTGAGATGTTCGATGAAGGACGGCAGCGCCATCTTGAAAGGCTGCGCGAGTTCGCTGACCGAGGCGGGACTGCGGTTCAGCCGCTCGACAACGCGGCGTCGCGTCGGGTCGGCAAGAGCGCGAAAGATGCCGTCGATCGGTGGAGGGCTCGGAGTTGGGGTCTGGAGGCTTGTCATTGATTGGTCCTGAGGCGCTGTCAAAACACTTAGGAAAATTCCTTAGTGTTGGCAAGGGCAAAACCGAAGGCCTGCCGGGGCAGCGCTGGCAAAGCGCGCAGAGCGTCCTTAATCTGCGGTCAGATTCGAAATCCGAAGGGCCACTGTTTTGACGATCACCATGTACGGCATCACCACCTGCGACACGGTCAGGAAGGCACGGGTTTGGCTGGATGGCCATGACGTGGCCTACCGGTTTCACGATTTCAGGGCAGAGGGACTGGACGCGAAGCGGCTCGATGGCTGGGTTGGCAAGGTCGGCTGGGAAAAGTTGCTCAACAGGGGTAGCACCACGTTTCGCGAGCTGCCGGACAACGACAAGCAGAGCCTCGACGAAAAGAAGGCCAAGGCGCTGATGCTGGCCAAGCCGACCGTGATCAAGCGACCGGTGCTGGAGGTTGGGGATCGGATTCTGGTGGGGTTCAAGGCTGATGTTTATGAGGCGGTGGTGAAGTAGGGCAGCGCATACACCTCACTTCGTCATCCTATGGCGAAGCAAGGAGCGGAGCGACGCAGCGCAGACCATAGGATCCATGCCGTGATCTATCCGTGTTGCAACGGTGCAGATTCTGCTCCGCTGCGCCTTTCGACTGAGGTCGCGGCATGGATCCTCGGGTCAAGCCCGAAGATGACGAAGGTCTGGCTAACGATGGCTAATTGTGAGCGCTTGCGCTGAGATACCCCGCCAGCGCCACCGCATTGTTATGCGCTTCATCATGCGCGCCATAGAGCAGCGTCACCTTGCCGTGGCTGATCAAGCCTCGCAATTCACTCACCGCCTCGCCGTTCCCGTCCAGCTCAGCACGATACCGCTCCTGAAACTCCGGCCAGCGCGCCGGCGCATGGCCGAACCACTTTCGCAGGTCGTCGCTCGGTGCGATGTCCTTCAACCACAGCGTCAGCGCAGCGTCTTCCTTGCTGACACCGCGCGGCCAGATGCGGTCGACCAGAACCCGCTGCCCGTCATCGGGCGCGGGTGGCTCGTAGATACGCTTGACCGCCAGGTCGAAGGCCATCGCACCCTCCGTACGGTCAAGCCCATTCACCCTTGCGCATGACGGGCACGCGGGCGCCGTCCTTGTGGACACCATCGATGTCGATCTTGTCCGAACCGATCATCCAGTCGATGTGGATGAAGCTCTTGTTGCCGCCGCGCGCCGCGATCTCGTCCTGGCTGAGCGAGGCGCCGTCGACGAAGCACTTCGAATAGCACTGGCCGAGCGCGATATGGCAGGCGGCGTTCTCGTCGAACAGCGTGTTGAAGAACAACAGCCCGCTTGCCGAGATCGGCGAGGAATGCGGCACCAGCGCCACTTCGCCGAGGCGGCGCGCGCCCTCATCTGTATCGAGCACCTTCTTCAGCACATCCTCGCCCTTCGATGCCTTGGCCTCGACGATCCTGCCTTCTTCGAAACGCACCGAAATGTCGTCGATCAGCGTGCCCTGGTAGGACAGCGGCTTGGTCGAGGAGACATGACCCTCGACCCGCCTTGCATGCGGCGTGGTGAAGACCTCCTCGGTCGGGATGTTGGGGTTGCAGGTGATGCCGTTCTTGGCGGTCGAGGCGCCGCCCATCCATTCATGGCCGTCTGCCAGTCCAACGGTCAGGTCGGTGCCGGGTCCGGTGAAGTGCAGCGCGTGGAAATTATGGCCGTTGAGCCATTCGGTGCGGCTGCGCAGCGCCGCGTTGTGCGCCTTCCAATTGCCGATCGGGTCCTCCACATCGACCCGCGAAGCGGCGAAGATGGCGTCGGCGAGCTTCACGACCGCAACATCGTCGGCATCGCCGGGGAAGACCTGTTTGGCCCAGGCGAGGTCCGGATAGGCGACGATGTTCCAGTTGATGTCGAAGCCGGTGATCTTTTCCAGCGCCGGCTGGTAGGCCATCGAATTCGCCTTGTTGGCGCGCGCCACTTTCGCCGGATCCTGAGCGGAGAGCAGCGACGGATCCTCGCCGCGCACGGCAAGCCTGGCCGCATTGTTGGAAAAGGCCTTCGCCATGCCTTCATAGAGCCAGCCGGCGGCGCGGTCGAAGCTCACATCGGCGCCGAAGCGGTAGCGGGCCAGCGTCATCTCGTCATCGTTGAAGATCGGTGTCACCAGGCCGGCGCCGGCCTTGTAGGCGTGCTCGACGATCCGCCTGGTCAACGGCAGTGCCGCGATCGATGAAGTCAGCACCAGATCCTGGCCTGGCTGCAATTGCAGTCCGACCTTGATGGCGACCTCGGCCAGCCTGTCGAGCTTCACCGGGTCGATCGATGCGGAAACGCCGCGCGAATGTGTGGTCATGATCCTGCCTGTCGTAGTTTGATGTCCGACCTACCATAGAGCGGCGGCGCGGTGCTTTCCACCGCGATCGCGCCGGCGGGTTCAGCGTTTGCGGACCCGAACCGCGCCATCGTTGCCTCGATCTCTTCCCTGATCCAGGCCTTGAAGTCCCGGACCTTGCGGCTTTCGGCCTTGGTGCTGGAGGTCACCAGCCAATAGCCGAGCCCGCTCTGGGCGCGGATTCCGAAAGGCGCCACCAGCCGCCCGTCGGCCAGCGCGTCGGCGGCGAGCAATTGCCAGCCCAGCATCACGCCATGACCGGCAATCGCCGATTCCAGGCACAGCATCGGGTCGGTGAAACGCGCACCTTTCAGGAAGGTGACAGGTGGAACACCGGCCGTCTCGAACCAGCTTTCCCAGTTGATCATCGCCCGCTCGTCGGTGATCGCGCAGGTCTGGGCAAGGTCCTCGATCGATTTCAGTTTTTGGGCGATCGCCGGCGCGCAGACCGGGAAGACTTCCTGCGCCAAGAGCAGTTCCGTTCGCCCGCCAGGCCATTTGCCGTCGCCGAGCCGGATGGCGATGTCGATGTCCGAGTGATCGAGATTGGCCAGCCGCACCGAAGCGTCGATGCGCAGCAGCACGTTGGGATGCCGGTCGAAGTGGCGAGATAGCCTGGGCAACAGCCACTTCGAGGCAAAGGCCGGCGCCACCGAAACCACCAATGTGCATTGCGTCGCCTCGTCGGCCAGGGCCACGGCCTGGGAAAGCTCACGAAATCCAGCACCGAGGCGGGCCGCGAAGACGGCGCCGAATTCGGTCAGCACCAGACCGCTCGCCGTTCGCTCGAACAGCGCCCGGCCGAGCTGTTTTTCGGTACGGCTGATCTGCTGGCTGACGGCGCTGACGGAAACGTTGAGTTCACCGGCCGCCGCCGCCAGTGATCCGAGACGGGCAACGGTTTCGACGGCGCGGAGGCCGTTGAGATGGACGCGGTTGAGCATGGCCATTGAGTTTTTCTAAACTGATCCGGCTGAAATCTCAATTGAAAGGCATATCGAAACGGCAGATTTTGTCGGGAGAGACAGACCTGTGGAGCCGGAAATGTTAGGGATGTTGTCGTCGTCGCTGAAGGTCTTTTTCACTGCGAGCAGGCCGTATGAGCCGCGCCCGGACGGCGAGGCGCAGAGATGGCTGATCGATCCGCTTTCGCATCCGGTGCTGAACACCATGTCGGAGCGCGAACTGGGCGATGTGCCGTTCAGGCTGACGGCACGGCGGACAGTGCACGAAACGGCTCCGCTACGCGCCGGCGGTCGCTGCTGAGCAGGCGCGAAGCGTTCGGCTTGGGGAAAGTCGAGGCGAGCACCGCGTCCCGCGCACGCACTGGCCCAACAGATGGCGATTGTTTCAGCGATCCCTGCACTTATTGTGCAGTGCAATGACATCAGCCACCTCGACAGCGCTGCGTTTCGCCTTCGCTGGCATGATTGCCATGGCGATTGCCATGGGCATCGGCCGTTTCGTCTACACGCCGATCCTGCCCGGCATGATGCAGGAACTGCATCTGTCGCCTGCCGATGCCGGCTGGATCGCCTCTGCCAATTATCTCGGCTACCTCGTCGGCGCGTTGGCGGCGGCGGGCGGCTGGGCGCATGGGCGCGAGCGCCTGCTGATGCTGGCGGGGCTTGGCGCCAGTGCGGTCCTTGCCGCGCTGATGGGGCTGACCGAAGCGATGGCGGCCTTTCTCGCCATCCGCTTTCTGGCCGGTCTGGCCAGCGCCTTCGTCATGGTGTTCATGGCCAGCATCGTGTTCAGCCATATCGCGGCTGCCGGTCGCAACGACCTGCAGGCCTGGCATTTCGGCGGCGTCGGGCTCGGCATAGCGGCATCGGCGGCGATGATGGCGGTGCTGGTCGCCGAGCATTCCGGCTGGGCGGCAGGCTGGCTATGGTCGGCGGCGATTTCGGCCTGCGGTTTCGTCCTCGTGGCCCTGTTGGTCAATGAGGGTCCGCTCGGCAGCGGCGAAGTCGCCCGCGAGCCGGCACTGCGGATGGACCGGTCGTTGGTCAAGGTCATCATCGCCTACGGCCTGTTCGGCTTTGGCTATGTGGTGACGGCGACATTCCTGGTCGCCATCGTCCGGCAAGGCGGCGGCAGCCGCGTCTTCGAGGCCATGGTGTGGATGGTCGCCGGTCTTGCTGGCTTTCCCTCGGTCTGGCTCTGGCAGAAGATCGCGGCCCGGACCGGCCTCTATGCCGCCTATGCGCTGGCGTGCTTCATCGAAGTTGCCGGCGTCACCGCCAGCGTCGCCATCGGCGGCGCCACCGGGCCGCTGCTTGCCGGCGTGCTGCTCGGCGGCACCTTCATTGCCATCACCGCCTTTGGCCTGCAGGCCGCCCGGCAGCAGGCGCCAAGCGCGCCGCGCCGGATCTTTGCCCTGATGACGGCTGCGTTCGGCCTTGGCCAGATCATCGGGCCGGTCGCGGCCGGATTTCTGGCGCAAATGTCCGGCGATTTCTTCCTCGCCTCGATCACCGCGGCGGTCGCGCTGGTCGTCTCCGGGGCCATCACATGGTCGGCTGCGCCAAAATCGCCATGATTGTGGGCTTGCTGTGCCGGGCATCGGGCACAGGCATTTTCTTTCCCACTAATGTGTGACTTTATGCCCGCTGCCGTCAGCTGATTTGCGCCTAGATCGAGGAATTCGCCACAGTGTTCGTATCCTTTTTCCCGCAGCCGAAGCTCTTCTTCTCTTCGGCCGCCGTCTGGAGCCTTGCGGCGATCCTGTTCTGGTTTTTCGGTGGTGAACAATTGGGCGCGGTTTTGGGATTGCCGCCGGCTGCGGCCGGCGCGCCGCCCATCATCGGCATCGCGATCCTCATGTCGCCGCCGTTTCTATGGTTTTATCTCTATTTCGTGTTCTGCGTGGCCGTCTTCTACGCATTCTGGAGCTGGTATTCGCCGCATCCGTGGCAGCGCTGGTCGATCCTGATGACCGCGGTCATCCTGTTCTTCATCTATTTCAATGTGCAGGTCAGTGTCGCCGTCAACGCCTGGTACGGACCATTCTTCGACTATGTGCAGGGACTGATGTCGGGGACTGGAAAGTCGACCAACAGCGAATTTTATATCGGATTGGCGGATTTTTCGTGGCTCGCGCTGGTCGGCATGAATGTGCAGGTGGTCAATGCCTTCATCGTCAGCCACTGGATTTTCCGCTGGCGCACGGCGATGAACAATTATTTCGTCGAGAATTGGAGCAGGCTACGCCATATCGAGGGTGCCTCGCAGCGTATCCAGGAAGACACGATGCGGTTCTCGCAGATCATGGAAGACCTCGGCTCCAGCTTCGTCCAGTCGATCATGACATTGATCGCATTCCTGCCGGTCATGATCCAGTTGCAGGCCCATATCACTGAGTTGCCGATTATCGGCGCGATCCCGCAGCCATTGGTTGTCGCGGCCCTTGCCTGGTGTCTGTTCGGGACGATCTCGGTCATGGTTGCCGGTCTGAAACTTCCAGGGCTGCAGTTCCGCAACCAGCGTGTCGAAGCCGCCTACCGCAAGGAACTCGTCTACGGCGAGGATCATGCGGACCGCGCCCAGCCGGCCACCACCGCCGAGCTGTTCGAGAATGTTCGTCACAATTATTTCAGGCTGTATTTCCACTACATCTATTTCAACGTCGTCCGTTACACCTACCTGCAGGCCGACAACATTTTCTCGCTGCTGATCCTTGGTCCCTCACTGGTGGCGCACAAGATAACGTTCGGCGCGCTGAACCAGATTTCGAACGCATTCGGCAAGGTGACGGGGTCGCTGCAGTTTCTGCTCACGTCCTGGTCGACCATCGTCGAGCTGCAATCGGTCCACAAGCGCCTGCGTGCCTTCGAAGCGACGCTGCAAGGCGAGCCGTTGCCTGAAATCGACCAGCGCTATCTGGCAAGACAGAGCGCCGAGGACCCAGCCTAAGGTTTTGGAAATCGAACCGGGTCGGCGGCTCAGCCGCCGATTGAGACCTGCCTTTGGCCAGCGTCCTGTCGCGAAACATAATCGCGAAAACTGATGCATTCGACATCGGCTTTGACGCAGACGTCGCCGGCAAAGCGCTCCAGCGCGTTCCAGTAGGCGCCGTCATTCATCAGCGCGAAGTGGAAGCCGAGTTCCAGTGGAATGCGTTTTCCCGCATACTGCTTGTCGAAGGCGGCGCGGAAGGCAGCATAGGTCCGGTTGGCGAACTCGCCCGCCTGGCTTGGCCGCTCGAAGCCGCCGGAATGCCTGACATACAGATTGTAGTCCATGGCGATAACCGGCCGCGACTTCGGTCCTTCCGGAATCTGCGGCAGGGAAAAGTGCATGATGCCGTTGCTGGCCGTCGGTCGGGCAGGGCCCTGCGAGACGCCGCTGGCATCGAATTGATATCCGGCCGCCGGCAGCGCCTCGTAAAGCGCCTTGCCGGTCGACAGATACGGCGCGCGAAAGCCGACCACCGCATGCCGCGCGAAATCGCGCCAGCCCTGTGGTTCGGGTGCAATGCCGTTGATCGCATAGGCGTTCTCGAGAATGTGCTCGAACGAACTGAACTCTTTCAGCCAGTCGGCCTTGCTCCAGTCCTTGCCGTCGAAATGGCCACAGCCATGGCTGGCGATATCGTGGCCTTCATGCGCGGCAAGGCCGATCTGTTCGAGCCGCTCGGTGACTTCCTGCTTCGAGGCGGCAAAGCCGATGTTGGATTTGCCGGCGCCTTTGCCGGGTGCGGTGTATTCCTTGCGTGTCTCCGTCGACAGCAGGAAGACGCAGGAGAGAAAATAGGTGAAGTGCGCGCCGGTGCGCTCAGCCAGTGCCCGGCTGCGTTTCCACTGCGAAATGTCGCGGGCACTGTCGAATGAGATGATGACGACCTGTTTCGGCTTTGCCGGCGCCGGTGGATCGGCCAAAGCCCCACCGGCGGCGGCGAGTGCCGCAAGCGAAAACGCAACAACGCGGAACGGACGAAGCATAGGCAATCTG
This sequence comes from Mesorhizobium sp. M7A.F.Ce.TU.012.03.2.1, assembly GCF_004006095.1. NCBI lineage: Bacteria > Pseudomonadati > Pseudomonadota > Alphaproteobacteria > Hyphomicrobiales > Phyllobacteriaceae > Mesorhizobium > Mesorhizobium sp. M7A.F.Ce.TU.012.03.2.1. The sequence continues at coordinate 6,281,889 of NZ_CP034779.1, read as the reverse complement.
ATCTTCACTCGGGGAACGTCTGCAAGCCGGCTATCGCCTAAATGTGGCGTGGGTGCGATTGGCCTTTTCGGCTGCTTGTCCGGGGCAAACATCCGTTTGCCCCGGACAATAGGCGATTTTCCGGTTGAACCCCTTCCATGCCGGCAAAATTTCGCTAAAACGCGGGCTGACAAAGGCCCGACGGGGCAGGAATGGTTTGATTGATGTCCGACGACAGTTTTATCCGTGAAGTCAACGACGAGATCCGTCGCGAGCAGGCGCAGGCGCTGTGGGACCGTTTTGGCCCGGCCTTGATTGTCATTGCGGTCCTCGTGGTGCTCGGCACCGCCGCCTTCGTCGGCTATCGCTATTGGGACGAGACGCGCGCCAACCGCTCGGGCGATGCGTTCTCGCAGGCGCTGAAGCTTGCCAATGACGGCAAGAACGATGAGGCGCTGACTGCGCTCGATCAGTTGGAGAAGGATGGCTACGGCGCCTATCCGCTGCTCGCCCGTATGCGCGGCGCGACCGTCAAGGCGAACAAGGGCGATGTTCCCGCCGCCGTCAAGGATTTCGACGAAGTCGCCGCCGACACAGCCATTCCCCAGGGAATTCGCGACATGGCGCGCCTGCGGGCAGCGCTGCTGCTCGTCGACCATGGCTCCTTCGCCGACGTGTCCAGCCGTGTCGAGGCACTGACATCCGACACCAACACGCTGCGCCACACGGCGCGCGAGGCGCTCGGCCTTTCCGCCTGGAAGGAAGGCAAGACGCAGGATGCGCTGAAACTGTTCGACCAGATCGCCGCCGATGACGGCGCCCCGCGCAACACCCGCGAGCGCGCAACATTGATGTCCGAGCTGATCCGCGGGTCGGGCAGTGCGTCGTGACCTTCAAAGTCGCCATCATCGGCAGACCTAACGTCGGCAAATCGACTCTTTTCAATCGGCTGGTGGGAAGGAAGCTGGCGCTCGTCGACGACACGCCGGGCGTCACCCGCGACCGTCGCGTCCATGCCGCCAAGCTTTACGACCTGCACTTCGATGTCATCGACACCGCCGGCTTCGAGGACGCTGGCGCCTCGACCTTGCCCGGCCGCATGCGTGCGCAGACCGAGATCGCCATCCGCGAGGCCGACCTGATCTTCTTCACCATCGACGCCAAGTCTGGGCTTTTGCCTGACGACAGGACCTTCGCCGAGATCGTGCGCAAGTCCGGCAAGCCGGTCGTGCTGGTCGCCAACAAGGCCGAGGCGAAGGGCGCCCAGGGCGGCATGCTGGAAGCCTGGGAACTCGGCCTTGGCGAGCCGATCCCTGTTTCGGCCGAGCATGGCCAGGGCATGCCCGATTTGCGCGACGCCGTGATCGGCGCGCTCGGCGAAGCGCGCGCCTTCGGCGAAGCAGAAGGCGAAGACGAAGACGTTGCTGCCGGCGAGGTTCTGATCGGCGAGGATATCGCCGATCCGGATGCCGAGCACACCTATGACGACACCAAGCCAATGCGCATCGCTGTCGTCGGCCGTCCCAATGCCGGCAAGTCGACGCTGATCAACGCGCTGATCGGCGAAGAGCGGCTGCTCACCGGACCGGAAGCCGGCATTACCCGTGATTCGATCTCGGTCGACTGGGATTGGCATGGTCGCCGCCTGAAATTGTTCGACACGGCCGGCATGCGCCGCAAGGCCAGGATTCATGAAAAGCTGGAAGTGATGTCGGTGCAGGACGGTCTACGCGCCATCCGGTTTGCCGAGATCGTCATCATCGTGCTCGACGCCACCATCCCCTTCGAGAAGCAGGATCTGCAGATCGCCGACCTGATCATCAGGGAAGGCCGGGCGCCGGTGATCGCCTTCAACAAATGGGATCTGATCGACCATCCCCAGGAGCTTCTGGCCGAACTGCGAGAGAAGACGGAACGGCTTCTTCCCCAGGCGCGCGGCCTCCAGGCCGTACCTGTCTCCGGCGAGACCGGGCGCGGCCTCGACAAGCTGATGGATGCCGTCATCAGGACGCACAAGGTGTGGAACAGCCGCGTCTCGACCGGCAAGCTCAACCGCTGGTTGGAAGGCATCCTGGCGCACCACCCGCCGCCTGCCGTGGCCGGACGCCGGCTGAAGGTCAAGTACGTCACCCAGGCCAAGACCCGGCCGCCGGGTTTCGTTGTCCAGTGCTCGCGGCCCGATGCGATGCCGCAATCCTATGTCCGCTATCTCTCCAACAGCCTGCGCGAAGCCTTCGACATGCCCGGCGTGCCGATCCGCATTGCGCTGCGCACGTCGGACAATCCGTTCGCCGGTAGGTCGAACAAGCGCAAATAAGCGGTCGGGCTCGAATGAGCCCCTTTGCTCGCGGGAATTCTCCGCAAAATTGGCGGGACAGCACCCCCCTCTGGCCTGCCGGCCATCTCCCCCGCAAGGAGGGAGATCAGCAGTTCGTTCTGACGGCGCCTTTCTTGCAACGTTGAAGATTCGCGAGAGCACTCGCGACATCCAATCTCCCCCCTTGCGGGGGAGATGTCCGCAGGACAGAGGGGACGGAACGCGACACTGGATACCTGTTCCGGCTGTCTAAGCGACCTCCTTCAACCGCTCGTCCCGTGGCAGCGCCTGCAACGCCGCCTGCAACAATATGTCGGCCAGCCGCGCTGCCACCGGATCCAGTTCAGCATCCTTCTGGTGCAGCACCAACGCCATTTTGGGCAATGCCGGCAGCCCGGCGATCTCCGGCGTCATCGCGCTGACGCTGGCCGGCAGGCCGATGTCGGTGCGGATCGTCAGCCCCAGCCCCGCCGCCACGGCTGCCCAGATGCCGCCAAGGCTCGGGCTGGAAAAGGCCATCCGCCACGACAGCCCGGCGCGGTCGAGCGTTTCGGTTGCCACCGTGCGCAGAAGGCATGGCGCTTCGAGCGCCACCAGCGGCAGCGGCTCACCGTCGCGCAGGCTGGTCTCGATGCGCTTTGCCGGCCCGATCCAGCGCATCGGCACATCGGCGACATGCTGGCTGTAGGGCAGCGTTTCGCCGCAGTGCCAAGCGAGCGCGATGTCGAGGCTGCCTGACATGACCCTTTCAGCAAGGTCGTGGCTGCGTGCGATCCTGGCTTCGATCTTCACCTTGGGGTGCGCCCGGGCAAATCGGCCGAGCACGTCCGGCAGCACCGCCTCGCCGAAATCTTCCTGCAAGCCGAGCCGTACCCAGCCTTCCAGCTCGACATCATGGATGGCGGATGCCGCCTCGTCATTCAATTCGATCAGCCGGCGCGCATAGCCGAGCATGGTCTCGCCGGCCTCGGTCAAAGCGAGGCCGCGTCCTGATTTGCGGAAGATCGGCGTCGCCGCCTGTTCTTCCAGTTTCTTCAATTGCGCGCTGACCGCCGACGTCGACCGGCCAAGCCGGTCAGCGGCCTTGGCAAAGCTGCCCAGCTCCATACCGGTGACGAAACTGCGCAGGACGTCGAGGTCGAAAGTTACGCGTCGCATGTCTGAAGTCCCGATTTTCAGGATTGTAAGTTCAAAACTTCCTGATTTTCAGGATGAAATTATGGCGGTAGGGACAGATCGTCAAGGCCGGACCACTGGCCAGCACGGGAAATGAAATCATGTCCGCCATCGTCAATTGCACCGATCGGCAGTCGCCGAAGCTCCTGGAAGATACCGGTTCCGCCGGGAGGGTTTTCAAGCCGGGCCATCGCTGGAAGGTTCTGGGCATCGGCGTTGCCGCCAATGCCGCCTTCTCGGCTACGTTCTCCGGCATCCCGGCGACGGCGGTCGTTCTTCGCCAGGGCTATCATTTGGGCAATGCCGAGCTCGGCCTGGCGCTCGGCCTTCTCGGGCTGGGGGTCGCGCTCAGCGAGTTGCCCTGGGGCCTGCTTACCGATCGCTGGGGCGATCGCCGCGTGCTCCTGATCGGGCTCGGCGCGACGGCGGTGTGGCTCCTGGCCATGGCGATGCTGGTTGTGCCGACAAAGGCCGGTATTCCCGGCGTCACGCTGCTCTCCGCGAGCCTGCTCATCACCGGACTGCTCGGCGGCAGCGTCAACGGTTCGAGCGGCCGCGCCATCATGGGCTGGTTTCGGGAAAACGAGCGCGGCTTTGCCATGAGCATCAGGCAGACGGCGGTGCCGCTTGGCGGTGGCCTTGGCGCGCTCGTGCTGCCCTCGCTTGCGCTGGCTTTCGGCTTTGGCGCGGTGTTCGGGGTGCTGGCGGGCGCATCCGCTCTGTCTGCCCTGTTCGCCTGGCGCTGGCTGCACGAGCCGCCGACGGCGGGCGAGGGCCATCTCGCTTCGGCTGCGGTCGGACCGGCGCCGCTGCGCAATCGCGATGTCTGGCGTATCGCGACCGCCATCGGCCTGCTCTGCTTTCCGCAGGTGGCCGTGCTCACCTTCGCCTCCGTATTCCTGCACGATTTCGTTGGGTTGGGAACGGCGGCAATCAGCGCGAGCCTCGCCGCCGTTCAGATCGGCGCCATGGTCATGCGCATCTGGAGCGGCCGCTTCACCGACCGTCACGGCAACCGCCGCCAATTTCTTCGCTTGTGCAGCGCGTTCAGCGCCCTTGCCTTCGCCATGCTTTGGCTGCTGGTCCTGTTCGGCCCAACCGTTCCGGGCGGCCAGCTCATCTGGTTGGCTGTCCTTCCAGTCGTGCTTATTGTCGCAGGCATCTCGGTCTCCGCCTGGCACGGTGTCGCCTACACCGAGCTTGCCACCCTTGCCGGGGCCAGCCATGTCGGGACCGCGCTCAGCCTTGCCAACACCTTTGTTTTCGTAGGCTTCTTCCTGGTGCCGGTGGCCATTCCGGGGCTCTTGCACCTTTGGTCTTGGTCCGGCGTCTGGCTGGCGGCCGCCATCTGCGCGCTGATCGCCCGGCCGATCTTCCTGCGTCCGGCCTGAGTTCGGCCGCAAAACCGCCCGACTTCGGAACCACGACCTGAAGCCGGCTGAGAACAGTCCGATCGAAGCCGTTAACGTCCCATCAAGGTTAATGCATCATTTTGCTCTCCAGTGGGGTCTGTCGCGTTCCTGGAGAGTGTTCCGTGCATCGACGTGTGTTGAAGCGGCTGGTTGCCGCCGCCGGTGAGAGAAGACGTGGCTTTCTGCCCCCGTTCGTCATCGGTCTCGGCATCTGGATCGGCTTTCCGACCATCGTCGCCTATCAGGACATGACGAGCCTTGTCTCCGGCCTCGAAGCGAACACCCGCTGGAATTCCTATGTCGAGAAATCCGTCGCCGGCTCGACCCATGCTGCCGAGATGCCCTTTGTCGATTCTGATGTCACCGGCTCCATCTCCGGATCGGGTGTCCACCTGGCCGGTGTCGGCAACGTGTCGTTTCGCGGAAAGGGCGGCAAGGTCAGCGGCACGCCCGATGAGGACCGCGTCGTGCGCGCCGAGAAGAAAGGGCGCATCGTCCAGATGTCTCCCGTCGCACCGCCGAAGAACTTCAACGCCGGCTCGATCTTCGAGCGCACCTCCTCCTTGCTGCGGCCCAGCATCGACAGCGGCCTGAAAATGGCTTTCGCCAAGCCGCAGATCAAAGGCAAGGAAATCCAGATCGCCGCGGCATTCCATGCGCGCGAGGACAAGAAGCCGGATCCCGGCGTGCCGGCCATGCTGGCAGCGCTGGTCAACAACGACCATCCGGACGTGCTGGCCACCGCCTACGCGCAGTCCGAGCCTGACTATGCCAAGGCATCGCCCTTCGAAGCCCTGCTTCAGGACGAGCAGCCCAATGAGGGCCGCTTCATTCCGCCGATGGCCAAGGGCGATCATTCGTGGATCCAGAACCCGCTGCCCGCCAGTGTCTTCTCCCAGAAGGAGCAGGCATGCCTTGCCAACGGCATCTATTTCGAGGCGAGGAGCGAATCCGTGCGCGGCCAGGCCGCCGTCGCCCAGGTCATCCTCAACCGCGTCCGCAATCCGACCTATCCGAATTCGATCTGCGGCGTCGTCTACCAGAACGACAGCTGGTTCAACCGTTGCCAGTTCTCCTTCGCCTGCGACGGCAGGAAGAAGCGCATCGATAGCCCAGCCGCCTACAAGACCGCCCAGGAGATCGCCATGGCCGTCACTGCCGGCAAGATCTTTATCCCGGAGGTCGGATCGTCGACCCACTACTATGCCCAATATGTCCATCCCGGCTGGGCGCGCACGATGCAGAAGATGACCAAGATCGGCCTGCATATCTTCTATCGGACCTATGGCGGCGGCTGGAGCTGAGTGCGGAGCAGCCGCTGATCTTTGATGTGGCGCGCAGCCGATCAAAGGGCCATTGCGCGGGGGATTCGCGCCATGCATCCTTGTCATCATGGCGGGCACGATGTCGCACCTTTGTAATCCATTGATTTTATTGCCTAAAATACATGGCAATGAACTTCCGCCCGTGGCTTGACGGGCGCAAACCCTCTAACTATGTTGCCGGCGACTTTAGAAGCGGACGGACGGTGATGGTCTGACCGGGCAGGGGGGTTGCGATGGCCGACAAGAATGGGCCAGACGGAACCGGAGAAACCGGCCGCGGCAATCAGCATGAACCCGATATCCGCGACGACGATCTTGAGCGGCGCCGCCGTGACCTGGAAGCTTCGCTTGCGACAAGGCGGCCGGGCCGGCTCGAGGGGAAAGACGACGCGAAAGCGGGCAGTGTGGCCGGTTACGGTCAGGCGCTCAAACTCTCCAGCGAGTTTATCGCCGGGGTGGTGGTGGGTGCCGGCATCGGCTGGATCATCGACCGTCTGGCGGGGACATCGCCATGGGGTCTGATCGTGTTTCTGCTGCTTGGTTTTGGCGCCGGAGTGCTCAATGTGATGCGTTCCGCCGGCGTTGTGGCAGAATTTGGACAGGGCGATAAATCGCGCCGTGGCCAAGACGACAAGAAATGACCGCGCACCATGTGCGGTAATGGTAACGAGGCCGTACGCGGCATTGACGGGGTTTGAACGTGGCAGCTGACAAGGTCGATCCGATCCACCAGTTCCATATCAACAAGCTGATTCCGATCGACATCGGCGGCTATGACCTGTCTTTCACCAATTCGGCACTGTTCATGGTCGCAACCGTTATCGTCGCGGCTGGATTCCTGTTTCTCACGACGTCAAGCCGCAGCCTGGTTCCCGGGCGGCTTCAGTCGGTCTCCGAGATGGCCTACGAGTTCGTCGGCAACATGTTGCGCGATGCCGCCGGCACGCAAGGCATGAAGTTCTTCCCTCTCGTGTTCTCGCTGTTCATGTTCGTGCTCGTCGCCAATCTGCTTGGCCTGTTCCCGTATTTCTTCACCGTCACCAGCCACATCATCGTCACCTTCGGCCTTGCCGTGCTGGTGATCGCAACCGTGGTCGTCTACGGCTTCATGAAGCATGGTTTTGGCTTCCTGAAACTGTTCGTGCCGCATGGCGTGCCGGTCTTCCTGCTGCCACTGGTGGTGCTGATCGAAGTGATCTCCTTCGTGTCGCGCCCGGTCAGCCTCTCGGTTCGTCTGTTCGCCAACATGCTCGCCGGCCACATCACGCTGAAAGTGTTTTCCGGCTTCGTGGTCAGCCTGAGCGCGCTCGGCGCGGTCGGCGTCGCCGGCTCGATCCTGCCTCTGGCGATGGCGGTGGCGCTGACGGCACTGGAACTGCTGGTCGCCTTCCTGCAGGCCTACGTCTTTGCCGTGTTGACCTGCATGTATCTCAACGACGCCCTGCACCCCGGGCACTAGGTCCAAAAGTTTCCGGCCCAAGAATTTCCAACATTGGCGCCGGATGGAATCGCAACGGAATTTTAGATCCAAAGGAGTTGAACAAATGGACGCAGAAGCAGCAAAGTACATCGGCGCCGGCATCGCTTGCCTGGGCATGGGTGGTGCGGGCATTGGCCTCGGCAACATCTTCGGCAGCTACCTCGCGGGCGCACTGCGCAACCCGTCGGCTGCCGATGGCCAGTTCGGCCGCCTGATCTTCGGTTTCGCCGTGACCGAAGCTCTGGGCATCTTCTCGCTTCTCATCGCGCTTCTGGCCCTGTTCGGCTGAGCACTCGGGAAGATTGGACAGGCCGGCCGCGCGAGCGGCGGGCCTGAATTTCGGGGATAGTCCATGTTCGTGACATCTGCCTTTGCGCAAGAGTCCGCGCCATCAGCCGATACCAGCCACGCTGCTACGGAAGGCGACACGCATTCCAGCACCGGTGTGCCTGCTGAAGCGCATGGCACGTTTCCGCCATTCGATCCGGCGACGTTCCCGTCGCAGCTTCTGTGGCTGGCGATCACCTTCGGGCTGTTCTATCTCTTCCTGAAGCGGGTTGTGATGCCGCGCGTCGGCGGCATCATCGATGTCCGCAACGATCGCATCACGCAGGATCTCGATCAGGCGGCCAAGTTGAAGGGCGAGGCCGACGCTGCCGTTGCTGCCTACGAGCAGGAACTGGCGGAAGCCAAGACCAAGGCCAACGCGATCGGCCAGCAGGCCAACGACGCGGCTAAGGCCGAGGCCGACACCGCTCGCAAGAAGGTCGAGGCCGCGCTCGACGCCAAGCTTGGCGAAGCCGAGGCCCGCATTTCTTCCATCAAGGCCAATGCCATGAAGGAAGTCGGCAGCATCGCCGAGGACACCGCTTCGGCGATTGTCGAAGCCCTGGTTGGCGGCAAGGTCAGCAAGGCAGAGATCGCGGCCGCGGTCAAATCCGTGGCCCGGTGAGGAGCGCATCATGGACGCCACATCTCTCGCGACGCTCTGGGCCACGGTTGCCCTGGTCATCTTCCTGGGCATTGCCGTCTACATCAAGGTGCCTCGCCTGATCGCCAAGGCGCTCGACGCCCGCGCCGAAAGGATCAGCAACGAGCTCGACGAAGCGCGCCGGCTGCGCGAGGAAGCCCAGCAACTGCTTGGCCAGTATCAGCGCAAGCGCAAGGAAGCCGAGCAGGAGGCCGCCGACATCGTCGCCGCCGCCAAGCGCGAAGCCGACTTGCTTGCCGCCGAAGCGCACAAGAAGACCGAGGACTATGTTGTCAGGCGCACCGCGCTTGCCGAGCAGAAGATCGGCCAGGCCGAGCGTGACGCCATCAGCGAAGTCCGCGCCAGCGCCGTCGACATCGCCGTAGAGGCAGCGCGCGCGCTGCTTGCCGGCAAGATCGACGCCAAGGCCGGTGCCGATCTGTTCAAGGCATCGCTTGCGGACGTGAAGTCGAAGCTGAATTAGAGGGTCCCTCTAGCCAATCATCGAAAGCCGCCCGGGCAACCTGGCGGCTTTTTTGTTGTGGGCGGGGATAATCTCCCCCCTCGAGGGGGAGATGTCGCCAAAGGCGACAGAGGGGGGCGGCTCGACCGGGCGCGACGTCATTTTGCAGCGCAGATAAGGTCGGCGTTTCACGCGCGGCGACCCCCTCTGGCCTGCCGGCCATCTCCCCTCGAGGGGGGAGATCAGCTGTCCATTCCGACGAAGCTCTCTTCCTCAACCACTTCAGCGCCACCCAGCCTGAACGGCGAAAACGATACGCGATGCAGCCGCGCCACCGGGCCATGCGCCTCGATTGCCGTGCGATGGCGAAGCGTGGCGTAGCCCATATGGACTTCGAAGCCGTAGCGATCGTGATGGTTGCCGCAGCCGCACATCATGCGATCGCGCATCACCTTGGCGACGATCGAGGCGGCGGCGATGGACTGCGAACGCTGGTCGCCCTTGATCAGCGCGCGCCCTTCACAAGGCAGGCCAGGCGGCACGTCGCGTCCATCGGCAAGGGCGAGCTTCGGTCTGACCGACAGCCCTACCAGGGCGCGGCGCATGGCTTCCAGGCTTGCCTTGAGGATGTTGCTGCCGTCGATACCCTCGGCACTGATGGAGGCCATTGAGATCGCCTGCGCAGAGCCGAGAATTCGCAGGAACAAGGCTTCACGCTGCAGATGGCTGAGGCGCTTGGAATCGTCGAGGCCGTCGGGAATGTTGGCGGGATCGAGCACCACGGCCGCGGCGACCACCGGCCCGGCCAGGGGGCCACGGCCGGCCTCGTCCATCCCGGCAACCGGCCACAGGCCCTCCGCCATCGCCTTCGTCTCGAAGGAGAAGTCGGGCTTCTCGATGATCTCAAAGAGAGGCGGAGAATCAGAACGCGCGCGAGCCATGTTGCGGCGAGGTTCGCATCGGCTCTGATTCTCCGCAAGTCCCTCCGGGTCGGGTGGGGCGCCGGACCGGGAGGGCACCGTCTGCAGGCCGGGGCAGGCCGGACGGGATTCTGGTGCCGCGACGGATCAAACCACCGCGACGAATTGTCTCTCAAAGCAGCGTCAGCTGCACCTGGTCTCTCCCGGCGGCAACGAACTGGTCGGTCCGCAGCGTGCGCCGTTCGGCATTGAGGCCGAGCCGCTTGGCTGTGATCTCGAAGCGCCGGCCGATCTGCCAGGCATAGGGACCGGCGCCCTTCATGCGTTTGCCCCATTCCGAATCGTAGTCCTTGCCGTCACGCATCGACCGGACCAGCGACATCACATGGCGGTAGCGGTCGGGATAATGACGCAGCAGCCAATCCTTGAAGATCGGGCTGACCTCCAATGGCAGGCGCAGGATCACGTAGCCGGCTTCGCGCGCGCCGGCCGCGCGTGCCGAATCGAGGATGCGTTCCATTTCCGGGTCGGTCAGGCCCGGAATGATCGGCGCCACCATGACCGAGGCCGGGATGCCGGCATCCGAAAGCTGCCGGATCGCTTCCAGCCGCTTGGTCGGTGTCGACGCGCGCGGCTCCATGGTGCGCGCCAGCATACGGTCGAGCGTCGTCACCGACAGCGCCACCTTGGCCAGCCCGCGTTCGGCCATTCGCGACAGGATATCGATATCGCGCGTCACCAGAGCGGACTTTGTCACGATGCCGACTGGATGGCCGCGCGCTTCCAGCACTTCGAGGATTTCGCGCATGATCCGGTATTGCTTCTCGATCGGCTGGTAGGGGTCGGTGTTGGTGCCGATGGCGATGGTGCGCGGCTGATAGCTGTCTTTCGAAAGCTCCTTGTCAAGCAAGCGCGCCGCATCAGGCTTGGCGAACAACTTCGATTCGAAATCCAGACCCGGCGACAGGCCCATGAAAGCGTGCGTCGGGCGGGCAAAGCAATAGACGCAGCCATGCTCGCAGCCGCGATAGGGATTGATCGAACGATCGAAGGAAATGTCGGGCGATTCGTTGCGGGTGATGATTGTGCGCGGCTTCTCGACCTGCACTTCGGTCTTGAAGGGTGGCAGTTCCTCCAGCGAATTCCAGCCATCGTCGAACACGTGCCGGCTGACCGGCTCGAACCGGCCGGACGGATTGATGCCCGCTGACCTGCCGCGGTTGCGGTCCGGGCGGACACGCAGGCCGCTCTGCTCGACCATCGCGTTGGCCATCTCGGCTCTTCCTGCTCCGAAAGCCGCAATGTCGGCGCGCACGATCTGTTCCATCTTCGCCCGCTCCCAGGGACTGTCCATGTTGTGTCGAATCGCTCTGCTCATGAAATTATTCCTATTTCGTTGAAGAGAACAAAGCAAGAACTTTCTATGGTGCGATGCAAAAACTGGCGCTGTCCGGCGCTTTCCGCTATTCGGCTGAGGATGCTCAGTGTTCTCATCGAAACCCGCAATGACGAGGAGGGCCTAGCCCGCACGCTCGCCTCGCTGATTGGCGGCGCGGTCGAAGGCGTGGTGCGTGAAGTCATCGTTTGCGACACAGGCTCTACCGATCAGACGCATCATGTGGCCGAGCATGCCGGCTGTCAGTACGTGACGGGCGGTGTCGCTGCCGGCATCCGCCAGGCCAAGGGGGATTGGTTGCTGCTCCTGGAGCCGGGCGCGCGGCTGGTGGAGGGCTGGATCGATGAAGTTGTCGCCCACACGGCCAGGCAGACCATGGCGGCACGGTTTTCGCGCACGCGAGCCAGTCGCACGCCATTCCTGGCCCGGGTCTTTTCGGGAAACCGCGCCTTGGCCGACGGCTTGCTGATCAGCAAGCGTCAGGCGGCTGCCGCGGCAAAGAGCGCCGGCAGTGCCGAGTCCATCGCCCGCGGCCTCGCGACGAAGCGGCTCGACGCTGAGATCTGGATGGCGCCGGCCAAGCAGGAGCGCCGCTCCTCGACGTGATTTTTGCAGTTGCTCAGGTCATTGTGCATTGCACAAAATCTGACGCGGGGTTAGCTTCCGTTCAAGCGGGAATTGGGTTTGGGTCATGCCGAGAGGCGAGCACCGATGCGGCATCGGCGGTGCTCTCATAGCCGAGGACTCAATGAAGCTTTCAACCCCCGACACATCCGGCGCGCCCAGTCTCGAGGCCATTGCGCGCAACGGCAGCCTGTTGCGGCGCATCGCCGTGCGTATTCCAACCTATCTGACGGACCTGCGCGAAAACCCCGCCTGGCTGCCGATGTTCGTGCTGGCGCGCACAATGCCTGGACGCCGCATGCATTGGCTCGGCGCAAAACGCGCCCGCCCGGTCGCCAATGCCGGGGATACGATGTTTGCCGGTGTCGAACGGGGAGCGGTCGTGGATGCGTTGCGCTCCGACGGGCTGTTCTCAGGCTTGGTCCTGCCGCCTGATATCCATGAAGAGATCGCCGACTTCGCCGGGCGCACGCCTTGCTTCGGCAATTTCGACCGCCGTCTCGAATTCATGCCGGGGGAACATGCCGAGGCCGAGAAACGCCTTGGCCGCTCGCTGCTTAGCGGGCATTTTTTCGAGCGCATCCTCGACTGCCCGGCGGCGCTTGCCATCCAGCGCGATCCGCTGCTTCTGGATATTGCCGCGCACTATCTCGGCGGCCAGGCAAAACTGATCACGACGCGCGTCTGGTGGAGTTTTCCAACCGGTGCGGCTTCGGACGCCGACAAGAACCTCGCCTCGCTCGGCAAGTATCATTTCGACCTCGATGATTGGCGCATGCTGAAATTCTTCTTCTACCTCAAGCCGGTCGACGCCGACACCGGTCCGCATGTCTATGTCAGGGGCAGCCACAAGCGCCGCAGCCTCAAGCATCAGCTCACGCTTCTGGTTGGCCATCCCGCGCAACAGGTGCTGGATGTCTATGGCGAGCAGAGCCCGGTGACGCTCACCGGCGAGGCCGGTCTGGGCTTCGTCGAGGACCCCTTTGGCTTTCATATGGGCACCGTGCCGGCACGCACGCCGCGACTGATGATGGAAGTCGGCTTCGGCGTATCGCCGCCGTCGCGCCGACGGTTTCATGGCGAGCCGGTCATCCGCTGAGAGCTGCCTATCCGAAGCTCATCTCGACAGGTGTCCAGTGTGTGCGGCGTCTGGCTTGGCGCTGCGCCCTGTTTTCCGTATCGAAGTCAACGCGGACCGGCTCCTGGTTGAACCGTTCGCGGTCGTCCAGGGCGTTGATGATGACGATCGCCCTTGCATCGTCATCTCTGGCGATTGCGGCGACGTAGACACCGCACCGCCGGCAGATCAGATAGTCGGCCGTCCTCAGCCCGAACTGATATCTCCGCAATTGCGTCTCGTCCTTGACCGAGATGACCAGTCTGCCATTCGGATCGGCAACGGCGCGCGAACCATGTCTGACACAGAACGAGCATTGGCAAGCGCGAACTTCGGTTTGCGGTGGCTCGAGCTCGGTTGAAAATTCAAGGCGTATGTTGCCGCAATGGCATCCACCGGTGTGCACGGTCATCGTAGCTGCCTTGTCGTGAACGGCGATGATCGCCTTCAGACAAGGTACTTTTCCGAGGTCCGGTTTGGAATGGGGTTTCAAAGGCGCCGGTGCTGTTTTGCCTGGCGAACGCGGCGTGGAACCGGCGCTTTGCCTCGGCTTTTACGGAGCCGATTTGCCGCGCCGCAAGTGCTCGTCCAGGCGCGGCATGATCTCGACGAAGTTGCAGGGCATGTGCCGGTAATCGAGCTGCGCCTTCAGGATGCTGTCCCAGGCGTCCTTGCAGGCGCCGGGTGAGCCCGGCAGCACGAAGACGAAGGTGGCGTTGACGACGCCGCCGGTCGCCCGGCTCTGGATCGTCGAGGTGCCGATCTTGTCGTAGGAAATGCGGTGGAACACTTCCGAAAAGCCATCCATGCGCTTTTCGAAGATCGGCTCCAGCGCGTCCGGCGTCACGTCACGGCCGGTGAAGCCGGTGCCGCCGGTGGTGATGACGACATCGATGTTCTTATCCCGCGACCACGCCAGAACTGTGTCGCGGATTTTCTCACGGTCGTCGGTGACGATATTGCGGGCCGCCAGCAGATGGCCGGCCTCGGCGATGCGGTCGGCCAGCGTCTGGCCGGATTTGTCGTCGGCGAGGCTGCGCGTGTCCGAAACGGTCAGCACCGCGATGCGCACGGGAATGAAGGAGCGGCTCTCGTCAATTCTGGCCATCTGCGCCCTCCGATGCGATGGTGCGCGTCGCCGCGACGAACCAGTCGGGCTGGCGGCCGCGGATCTCGGCAGCGGCACGCTTGGCGACATTGCCGGTCTCGAACAGGCCGAAGCAGGTGGCGCCGGACCCGGACATCCGTGAAAAACCCGATCCGGCCTTGTTCAGCCAGGAAAGCGCCCTGCCGATGGCGGGCTGCATCGCCAGCGCCGCGGGCTCGAGATCGTTGCGAGTAATCTCCAGCCAGTTGCGCAGGCTGTGAAAATCGATGCCGCGCGGCAGCGGCGGCAAGGCCTCATTGTCGCGCCGGGAAAGCGCTGCAAAGACATCCGCCGTCGACACCGGGGTGCCTGGATTGACCAGCACCAGGCCAAGCGCCGGAAAATCCGGCACCATCGACAGTTCATCCCCGATGCCGCGCGCTACCAGCGGCTTTGCCGCCAGGCACATCGGCACATCGGCGCCAAGCGAAAGGCCGATCCGCGCCAGCTCTGCGCCGTCGATGTCCAGCGCCCATGTCTCCACCAGCCCGCGCAGCACGGTCGCCGCGTCGCTCGAACCGCCGCCGACGCCGGAGGCAACCGGCAGGTTCTTTTCGAGCCGGATGGCAACCGGCGGTGTGCGCTCTTGCCCGACCGCCTGTCGCAGGGCGTCGCGCGCCCTAAGCACAAGATTGCTTGCGTCGACTGGAACGGCCGGTGCGTAGCGGCCGGACACGGCAAACTCATCGCTGTTGGCGAGCGCGATTTCGACCCTGTCGCCAAAACGCGTGAACACCGCCAGGCTTTCGATCAGATGATAGCCGTCATGGCGCCTGCCGGTGACATGCAGCGCAAGATTGATTTTGGCGTGTGCGTGCCAGCTACGCGACCCGATGTCGGTGTCCACAATCGTCTGCGGGATGATGCTCAGTCCTTGGCCAGCCGGTATTCGCCGGTCTTCGGATCCTTGATCAAAGTGCCGATCGCGCCGTTGGCCGTCTGCTTTTCTGTGCGCCGCACCTTGGCGGTCACGCGCTCGGCTTCCCTAATGAAGGTGCGGTAGCCGAAATAAGCGGCAACGCCAACGACGGCGAAGAAAATGATCTGCGGCATGCCAAAACTCCTCCCACGCTGGGCCGGCGAAGGCGGCCGGTCGGGTCGGTTGATGCATGCCGACCCGCTTTTGGGACACGACATGCATGAAACTCAAGCTCTCATGCTAGACGGTTTTGCCGGGTTTTCAAAGCCCGAAGCGGGACCACAATGCGCGCTCTTCCGCCGCATCGATCACGCCGCTGGCGGCAGCCGCGGCAATATCGGGCGCTGAAAAGCCCTTGCTTGAGCCGAACAGGCCGAAGCGGCTAAGGAAACCGCGCGGCGTCGTGATCAGCCTGAGCTGCGTTTTCGCCCCGAAACGGGTCTTGAGCACCGTTCGCATGTCGCCGAGCGCATCGACCAGACCGAGTTCGAGGCCCTTGATGCCGGTCCAGAACAGGCCGGTGAACAGGTCCGGGTCGTCCTTCAGTTTCGTGCCGCGCCGCTCCTTGACGAGGTCGATGAAGGTTGCGTGCACCTCGAGCTGCAGCGCCTTCAGCCGTTCGACATCTTCCTTCTTCTCGGGCTTGAACGGATCGAGCACCGCCTTGTTCTGGCCGGCGGTGTGGACACGGCGCTCGACACCGATCTTTTTCATCAGTTCAGGGAAGCCGAACGAGGCCGATACCACGCCGATCGAACCGACGATGGACGACGGATCGGCGAAGATCTCGTCACCGGCGACCGCGATCATGTAGCCGCCCGACGCCGCGACATCCTCGACGAAGACCAGTACCTTTTTGTTCTTTTCCGTGGCCAGGTCACGGATGCGCTTGAAGATCAGCCGAGACTGCACCGGCGAGCCGCCCGGCGAATTGATCGAGATGGCGACCGCCGGCGCGTCGTAGGAGAACGCCTTCTCGATGAGGCCGGCGGTGGAAGCCAGCGACAGGCTCGGCCGAAACTGGCCACCGCCTGCCATGATGGTGCCGTGCAGCCGGATGACCGGAATGGTGACGACGGTGGAGCGCCAGGATTTCGGCAGCAGGCGGTTGATAAGGCGTTTCACGAGGGCGCGGTCTCCGGTCGGTGGGTTGCAGGCATGTAGGGATTTCCCGGCCAACGGCAATGTCGCCGGGCAGAATAGCTCAATCTCCGAACAGCGAGGCGAGGCCGTTGGTGATCATTTCGCTGCGCTCGTCGGGGCCGTTGCCTGACTGCGTGTGGAGCATTAGGGGCGGGCGTATGGCAAGCTTTCCCCGCGCCCCGAGCGCTGCCCGCACGACGATGCGGATCGCCGCCGCATCGGGACGAGGGTGGACGGCGAGCATCTCGGCATCGCCGAAGCGGCCGGCGATCGCATCGAGAATGGCGCCGAGCTGTTCGGGCCGGGCGATTACGGCGAGCCCGCCGCGCGGCCTCACCACCGCCGCCGCACTTCTGATCCAGCTCTCGAACAGCCCGTCCTCCATGACATGGGCTTCCTTTCGCAGGCGATCCGATGTGGCGCGGTCCCGGGGGGCATTGAAAGGCGGGTTCATGATGACGAAGTCGAAGTCGTTGTCGGCGAGGCCGGCGGCCGCCCGCGCCCGGCCCGATACGGTGACATTGGCGACCAGCACGGATGCGCGATCGCTGAGATGGGCATTGCCGGGATGGGCAAGCGTCGCCGCCGCGAAGGCCGCCATTTCCGGCGCTCGTTCGACAAGCACCGCCTGTGCCGCCGGGCAGCGTGACAGCACCGCCAGTCCGGCAGCTCCGGCTCCCGCGCCGAAATCGGCCAGGCGCCCGCCAAAGGTCGATGGCACGGATGCCGCCAGCATCATCGCATCCATGCCGGCGCGATGGCCGCCCTGCTTGGGCTGGACGAGCCAGAACCGGCCGCGATGGAAAGCGTCGACCGTATGGGCCGGCGTGTCCGGAACAAGGGCGGCGGGCGCGGCGGACATTATTTTCCGCGGATCTCGTTGGCGATACCGGCATCCCTGAGGATGCGCCGTGCCGCGTCGGCCTGGTCGGCGTCGACCATGACGCGTTTCTGCAAAAGACCGATCGATCCTTCGAGAATGCTCATATTCTGATCGGCGACAAAGCAGGCGATGCCGGCGTCGCGCATCAGCGATTCCACAAAGGAGATGATCACGGCATCGTTGGTGCGGACAAGTTCTATCATCGTATGAAACTCGCAGTTTGCGCTATTGATGTAAACGGGCAGGGGATTCCGAGGCAGAGCCCCGTTCCCCCTGTGGTCGTTGACATTCCGTCATCGACGCCGCGCCAATTCGCCACTTGCCGTGGCCATGTCCGCCGCCCTAGAGTCCATGCAGGGACTAAGGGTGCCGTCGCACGCTCTATACCAAGACGGGAGTGATTGTCGTGGGTGTCGTTCTCAACATCGAAAACGGGAAGCGGGAGCCCGCCTCCATCAAGGATCTGATCGATCTGACAGCGGCCGATATGGGGCGCGTCAATGAATTGATCCTGTCCAAGGCCGGCTCCGACGTCGAGATGATCCCGGAGGTCGCCAATCATCTGATCTCGTCCGGCGGCAAACGGCTGCGGCCGATGCTGACGCTGGCCGCCGCGCAGATGTTCGGCTATGCCGGCGAAGGCCACGTCAAGCTCGCCACCTCCGTCGAATTCATGCACACGGCGACGCTGCTGCACGACGATGTCGTCGACGAAAGCGGCATGCGGCGCGGCAAGAAGACCGCCCGCATGATCTGGGGCAACCAGGCAAGCGTGCTGGTCGGCGACTTCCTGCTCGGCCAGGCTTTCCGCATGATGGTCGATGTCGGCTCGCTCGAAGCGCTCGATATCCTGTCGAGTGCTGCCTCGATCATCGCCGAGGGCGAGGTTATGCAGCTTGCCGCCGCCAAGAACCTCGAAACCACCGAGGACGAGCATTTCGCCGTCATCAAGGCCAAGACCGCCGCACTTTTTTCGGCTGCTGCCGAGGTCGGGCCCGTCATTGCCCAGGCGACCCGCAACGATCGTGCGGCGCTGCGCTCCTACGGCATGAATCTCGGCCTTGCCTTCCAGCTGATCGATGACGCGCTGGACTATGGCGGCACCAGCAAGGATCTCGGCAAGAATGTCGGCGACGATTTCCGCGAAGGCAAGGTGACCTTGCCGGTCATTCTCGCCTATCGGCGGGGCACGAAGGCCGAGCGCACTTTCTGGAAGCGTGCCATCGAGGACAATGTCACCGATGACGCCGGCCTGGAAAAGGCGATCGGCCTGATGACCCGCCATGGCGCCATCGCCGACACGATCGGACGAGCCCGCCATTTCGGCGAGATCGCCCGCGACGCGCTGGCGCCGCTGGAAGCGACGCCGCAGAAATCGGCGCTGATCGACGTCATCGATTTCTGCATCAGCCGGGTGAACTGAGCGGCGTCACCCGGTTGCCGGCTGCTTCGCCTTTCCCGGCAAAGCGAACGCGGCCAGCAGGCTGACAAAGATGCCCGCCGCCGCCAGCCAGAAGGCGATCTGTATGCCGTCGGCGATCGCGGCCTTCAGTGCATCGCCAGTCAATCCGCCGACATGGCTGTTGGCGATCGCGATCAATGTCGCCATGCCGATCGCGTTGCCGATGTTGAGCGTCGTGCAGGCCATTCCCGAGGCAACGCCCTGTTCGTCGTGTGCCACGCCCGACGCGGCCGCGATCCACATGGCGGTCCAGACGATGCCCTGTCCGACACCGGAGATGATCAGGCCGGGAACGATGGCGGCATAGCTGCTGTCGGCTGATGCTCCAAGGACCATCAGCGCTGTGCCGGCTGCGCCGACTATCATGCCGCCGACCAGGGTCGAGCGTGTAGAAAAGCGCGTCGCCAGGCGTTCACCAAGCTGCGTGCCGGCGGCGATGGCGATCGACGGCACCAGGAACGCCAGGCCTGTTTGCAGGGCGGTGAAGCCATGTACGGTCTGCAACAGCACGGTCAGGAAATAGGGCAGGGCTCCGAACGTTCCCATGAACAGGAAGGTGATCGTCATGCCGGCGACGAGGCTGCGATTGCGGAACAGCCGCAGCGGCATCAGCGGGTCAGCGCTCTTCGCCTCAATCAGCGCGAAGGCGATAACGAAGATCGCTGCCAGTGCGGCGCTGGCGATGATCGCTGGCGAACCCCAGCCATATTCAGGTCCCTGGACCAGCGTGAAGACCAGCAATGTGGCGCCTGCGGTGACGGTCAGCGCGCCCGGCAGATCGAAGTTGCGGTGCTGGTGCCGCTTGGGATCGCGCGGAATGATGGCAAATGCGGCGATGATGGCGATGCCAGCCAGCAGCACATTGACGTAGAAGACCGACGACCAGCCGAAGGCGCCTGTCAGGATTCCACCGGCCAGTGAGCCAAGGGTAAGGCCGCTCGCGCCGGCACCGCCCCACACCGCCAGCGCCCTGTTGCGTTCCGGTCCTTCGGCAAACAGGCGGTTGATCAGCGAGAGCGTCGCCGGGAACAGGAAAGCGCCGCCGATGCCTTGCACGGCACGCGCAGCGATGATGATTTCCGGCGACCAGGCGAGGCCGCCGACCAGCGACGAAAGCGCATAGAGCCAGAGCGCGAAGATGAAGATGCGGCGCTGACCGATAAGGTCGGCGGCGCGGCCGCCGAACAGTAGAAAACCGCCGGTAAACACGGTGTAGGCGCTCACCACCCATTGCAAGGTCTGGCCGGAAAAGCCCAGCCCAGCCCCGATTTCGGGCAGCGCCACGAAGACGATGTTGATGTCGAGAGCGATGATAAGCTGGGCGAAGGCGAGCAATGCCAGCGTGGCGCCGCGCTTCGCGCCAATCCCTCCCTGTGTCGTAGTGGCGCCGAATGGCAGCCCTTGATCGAGTGAACTCATGCCAGTCTCCTTTCGATTCTTTATCGATCGACAAAGAATTGAATTTGCAATCTTGAGTCAAGCGGATTATTTGTGGATCGATAAAGAAATGGAGGTTGCGATGGCGGGACGGCCAAGGGAGTTCGACAGAGCCCAGGCTCTGCAGAAAGCGCGCGATGCCTTCTGGATGCGCGGCTACGAGGGCACCTCGATGGCCGACCTCGTCTCCATGCTTGGCCTGGCCTCGGCGCGCATCTATGCCGCCTTTGGCTCGAAGGAGGATCTGTTTCGCGAAGCCGTTGTTCTCTACGAAACCAGCGAAGGAAGCTTCGCCACCGGTGCCCTTGCCGAAGAACCAACCGCTCGGCGGTTTGTCGAGCGGCTGCTGCGCGATGCGATCGATATCTACACAAGGCCGGATCTGCCGAAGGGCTGCATGGTTGTCTCGGCCGCCACCAACTGCGCTACCGAAAATGACGGCGTGCTGCATTGGCTGGCCGAGCGCCGACTGGCGCGCAATGCATTGATTGTGGAGCGCCTGAGAAAGGGTGTTCGCGACGGCGACCTCAAGCCGGATACCGATCCGGAAGCGCTTGGCGACTACTACACCACGCTGTTGTTTGGCCTCTCAGTGCAGGCGCGCGACGGGGTGCCGAAGAAGCGGCTGCATGACCTGGTCACCGTGGCGATGCCTGCGCTCGACGGTTTCGTCTCACAGCCTTGAGTCTTGCTTCTGGCGCCTCGCGATTTCGACTGCAATTGGCTCGACAAGCTGCCCTGCCGCAAATTATCTATAAAACATGGCAAAGGGCACGGACGAGACCATCGCGGTGCGCATCAGCAAGGTTCTGGCGGACCGCATCATCTCGGGCGCGATCGAGCCGGGGGCCAGGCTTCGGCAGGATCATATCGCCGAGGAATTCCAAACCAGCCATGTTCCCGTGCGCGAGGCCTTCCGGCGTCTGGAGGCGCAAGGGCTGGCCATCGGCGAGCCGCGGCGCGGCGTGCGCGTCGCGTCTTTCGATCTGGGCGAGGTCAAGGAGGTCGCCGAAATGCGCGCCGCCCTTGAGGTGCTGGCGCTGCGCCACGCCGCGCCGCACCTGACATCGGCCATTCTCGATCTCGCCGAGGAGGCGACCAAGGCCGGCGACAAGTCCCGCGATGTCAGGTCGTGGGAAGAGGCCAACCGCGCCTTCCACCGCTTGATCCTGTCGCCATGCGGCATGCCGCGCCTGCTCGCGACCATCGACGACCTGCACGCGGCAAGCGCCCGTTTCCTGTTCGCGGCATGGCGGTCGGAGTGGGAGACGCGCACCGATCAGGACCATCGCGCGATCCTCGCCGCCTTGCGGCAGGGAAACACCGAATCCGCGGCCGTCACACTGGGGCGGCACGTCCAATGGATTGGCCGCAAGCCGGTCAGGACGGCCTCCGGGACGACGCGCGAAGCTTTTGCCATCGTGGGTTGAACGACTTCTGCAAAAGCCAAGGCTTGCTATCCCGCAGAATTTGTGGATTCGATAATAGATCGAAAACAGAAATTATCTATAATTTGCAATCGATCGAAGGAATCCCAATGACAGACGTCGCATTCTCCCCCGGCAAGCCGTCGTTCAGTCCGCTCCGGCTCCAGGATCGTTCTCTTGCCTGGCAGGTTGGAGCCGTCGTGCTTGGCACCCTGTTCCTGGCGCTGGCGTCCTATATCGAGGTGCCGATGGTGCCGGTCCCGGTAAACATGCAGACCTTTGCCGTGACCCTGATCGGCGCGCTCTATGGCTGGCGGCTTGGCGCGCTCACCATCGTCGCCTGGCTGGTCGAGGGTGCGGTCGGCTTTCCGGTTCTGTCCGGAGGGGCAGCGGGTGCCGCGCATTTCGTCGGGCCGACGGGTGGCTATCTCTTCGCCTTCCCGCTTGTCGGCGCCTTGGTCGGCTGGCTGGCAGAACGCGGCTGGAACGGCAAAAGGGTGATGCTTGCCTTTGTCGCCATGCTGCTTGGCAACCTTGCCTGCCTTGTGCTGGGCACAGCATGGCTTGCCGTCATGATTGGAGCCGAACAGGCCGTTACCTTCGGCTTCCTGCCGTTCATCGTCGGCGGCTTGCTCAAGTCAGCGCTGGGTGCCGCGACCCTCATGGCCCTTCCCGGCGGCAAGGCCAAGCCGGCCAATCCGTGACGATCAAGCTGCGCGCCCATCATCTCCTTTGCCTGCTCACCTATGTGGGCAAGGGATACAGCCCCGCCTTCACCGCCAATTATGATCGCGTCGCGGAGCGCCTGGGCCGGGGCGAGGACATCCTCCTCGTTTCCGGCCCCGATGATGTCTGCGCTCCATTGCTCGACGAGACGGAACCTCACTGCCTCAACGAGAGCGTCGTCGAGCGGGACCGGCTCGCCGGGCTGGATGTAGAGGAATTGCTGGCGCGGCCAATCCGGGTCGGCACCCACCTCGATCTCGACACGGGGACCTTAGCCCGGATGCGGCAGGCGTTTTCGGCTGGCCTTGTACGCAAGGCCTGCGGCGGCTGCGAATGGAACGAACTGTGCAGCACGATAGCGGCCGGTGGATATAGCGACACGCTGGTGCAGCGGTCCGCCGCGCCAGCCGAGGGTTGATATTGGCCCCGAGCCTTAGCGGTCGAAGCCGAGCTCAGGGGTCGAATCTGCGATATCTTCGGCGCCGTGCAGGGCCAACACCGAAATTCAAGACCGGAAAACTGGTGCCTGTCGCCATGATTTGTTAATCGGGTGCCCGGATTGTGAATTCGAGGCGGATTGAAGCGCGACCCCAAAAAGGCCATGCTTTGCCTGGAAAGATCGAGTCTACGCCGATCCCGCTGATGCGGAGATGGCGCCTGGCTGAAAGGGATATGATGCGGCAAGGACGTGCGCGCTGGCTGACAAGGCTGGCAATTGTGACCGGCATGGCGATCTCGGCTTTGCCGGCCTATGCCAAGCAAACCACCGAACCGGTCAAGATCACGTCGTTTTCGGGCGCTTATCTGGCGGCCCGGATCGCCGAGGGCGACAACGACCTCGACAGCGCCATCGCCTACTACAAGCAAGCATTGGCCTTCGACCCGAGCGACACCGGCCTGCAGCAGAGCCTGATGCTGTCGCTGATCGCGCAAGGGCGCTTCGACGAATCCCTGGTCTATGCCGACAAGCTCAAGGAAGTGCCTGACGTCGAGCGTTTCTCGCGCTTGGCGCTCGCCGTCGATTCCTTCCACAAGAAGGATTTCACCAAGGCGCAGTACTGGCTCAAGCTGTCGCTGGAATCCGATCTCGACCGGTTGATCTCCGGCGTGATGTCCGGCTGGGCGCAGCAAGGCGCCGGAGAGCCTGCCGATGCGATGGCGTCCATCGACAAGCTGCAGGGGCCGGATTGGTTCGGCCTGTTCAAGTCGTTCCACCGCGCCCTGATCGCTGATGCATCCGGCATGCCCGAAAAGGCCGAGGCGATCTATGCCGCGACCATGCAGGATACCGCCGCCGGCGGTGCCGCTCCCGAAACCTGGATGCGCAATGCCCAGGCCTACGCCTCGTTCCTGGTCCGCAAGGGCGACAAGACCAAGGCGCTGTCGGTGCTCGACCAGGCCGAGGCGTTTTCGCCGGGCAAGCTGGAAATCGTCGCCTTGCGCGACCGAATTGCAAAAGGCGACAAGATTGCGCCGCTGGTTGCCGGCCCATCCGATGGCGCCTCCGAAATCCTGCTCGACCTCGCCACCGCGCTCAACCGTGGCGGCGGCGAGCCGTTCGTGCGCCTCTATCTGCAATATGCGCTTGCTTTGAAGCCTGACAGCGACGCTGCCCTTGTGCAACTCGCCGCCGTGTCCGAGCAATTGAAGGACGGCGAAGGTGCCATCGCGCTCTATCGCCGGATTCCTGCCGCTTCGCCGCTGAAGGAGCTTTCGGACCTGCAACTCGGCCTCAATCTTGCCGATCTCGACCGTCACGAAGAAGCGATCACCCATCTGAAAGCCTTGGTCGACGCCCATCCCAATGACATGCGCGCCTATCTGGCGCTCGGCGGCGTCTATTCCTCGAAGGACGATTTCCGTTCGGCCGCCACTCTCTACGATAAGGCCGTCGAGGTGCTGAAGGCGCCGACCGCGGCCAACTGGAACATCTTCTACCAGCGCGGCATCGCTTATGAGCGTCTGAAGGAATGGCCCAAGGCCGAGCCGAACTTCCGCAAGGCGCTGGAACTGTTCCCCGACCAGCCGCAGGTGCTGAACTATCTCGGCTATTCCTGGGTCGACATGAACATGAACCTCAAGGAAGGCCTGGCGATGATTCAAAAGGCCGTCGACCTCAGGCCGAGCGACGGTTACATCGTCGATTCGCTGGGTTGGGCCTATTTCCGCCTCGGCAGGTTCGATGACGCGGTGCGCGAAATGGAACGCGCCGTGTCGCTGAAGCCGGAAGATCCGGTTCTCAACGATCACCTCGGCGACGCCTACTGGCGCGTCGGCCGCAAGCTGGAAGCCACTTTCCAGTGGAACCAGGCTCGCGACCTGAAGCCGGATCCCGATGTGCTGGCCAAATTGCAGCAGAAGCTGATGAAGGGCCTGCCGCCGATCGAGTCCAACACGGCGCAGGAAACCCCGAAGGTCAAGCCAGAGCCGGTGCCCGCCCCGAAGGGGTGACGTCAGCCATTTGAATTCAAGGCGAACGGGGCTCTTTTCGGAGTCCCGTTTTCGTTTGAACCGGATTCGGCCGGCTGCCTCAGAAGAGCTTGCGATAGACGACGAAGCCGGAGTGTTCGGCGACCTTGTCGTAAAGCTTCATCGCCGTGTGATTGGTCTCATGCGTCAGCCAGTATACCCGGCCTGAGCCGGCCGCCTGCGCGCGCTCGTAGACGCCCTCGATCAGCGCCCGTCCGATGCCTTTGCCACGCGAGGCCTGCGTGGTGAAAAGGTCCTGCAGATAGCAATTCGGCGCGATCGCCGTGGTGCTGCGATGGAAGAGATAGTGCACGAGGCCGAGAAGCTGTCCCTCGCCTTCGGCCACCAGCGCGTGGACCGGCTCATAGGCATCGAAGAAACGAGACCATGTCATCTGGGTGATCTCACCCGGCAGGGCCGTTTCGCCCGAGCGGCCATAAAACGCATTGTAGCCGTCCCACAGCGGCAGCCATTGCTCGAAATCCTGTCGCGCGACAGGGCGGATGACGATCGGGCTGGGCATGGCTGAAACCTGTTGTCGTTGCTGCACAGGCGAACAGAGCGCAGGCCCGAGAGATGGGCAATGGGCCAGCCCCTGCAAAGCTTTCAACATTGTCCATAATGTCGGGGTGACCGCATCGGCGTGCTTTGCTTGACGCTTTGCTGCCGGGTCTCTAGGACGTGCCGGCAAGCTAGCCTGTGCTGTCGAGGCCATCCGTGACAATTGAAATCCCCGCCCATATGCATCCCAGCCGCTCGTTCCAGGGGCTGATCCTGACCTTGCACAACTATTGGGCGGCCTATGGCTGCGTCATCCTGCAACCCTACGACATGGAAGTCGGCGCCGGCACCTTTCATCCGGCAACGACGCTGCGCGCGCTCGGCCCAAAACGCTGGAACGCTGCCTATGTCCAGCCTTCGCGTCGTCCCAAGGACGGGCGTTATGGCGAGAACCCGAACCGGCTGCAGCATTATTACCAGTACCAGGTGATCCTGAAGCCGAACCCGCCCAATTTACAGGAACTCTATCTCGGCTCGCTGGCGGCGATCGGCGTCGATCCGCTGCTGCACGACATCCGCTTCGTCGAGGACGATTGGGAAAGCCCGACGCTGGGCGCCTGGGGTCTCGGCTGGGAATGCTGGTGCGACGGCATGGAAGTCTCGCAGTTCACCTACTTCCAGCAGGTCTGCGGCATCGAATGCGCGCCGGTGGCCGGCGAACTCACCTACGGGCTGGAGCGACTGGCCATGTATGTGCAGGGCGTCGACAATGTCTACGACCTCAATTTCAACGGCCGCGAAGGCGCCGACAAGGTCACCTATGGCGATGTCTTCCTGCAGGCCGAGCAGGAATATTCGCGCCACAACTTCGAACACGCCAACACGGCGATGCTTCTGCGCCACTTCGAGGACGCCGAGGCCGAGTGCAAGGCGCTGCTCGACGCCGGCGCGCCGGCATCGAACGACAATCTGCCGATGCACCGCATGGTTTTCCCGGCCTACGACCAGTGCATCAAGGCCAGCCATGTCTTCAACCTGCTCGACGCACGCGGCGTGATTTCGGTCACCGAGCGGCAGAGCTACATCCTGCGGGTGCGCAATCTGGCCAAGGCCTGCGGCGAAGCGTTTTTGAAGACGCAGGCGGGTGGCTTGGCGGCCTGAGCTTCAGGCCCGCTTCATCATCTCGAGGGAAACGTTGATCGGCGGTACGGCCTGACCGCCGGCACCGTCGATCGTGCGCAATGCCTGTCGAACGCCCGGCATCGAGAAGGCACCGTGAGCCTGCGCCGTGAAGCAGGCGCCGAGCGCGAGGATCTGCAGAAGTCTGGATGCCGTTTTCATGGTCGTTGAGCCAATAGTTTCCTGCCTGAGCGTGGGTCGCTTCAGCGCTGCGTTCGGTTCATGGAAATTTTTGATCCAAGGACGGGTGGCGCGGTCTTGTCCCGACAGGGCGGCCAAAATTTCTGGAAACGGGCGCAAATCGGCGATCCCCGCGCGGAAAGGGTGACAGCGGCCAGCCGAGTTGCTATGCCCCCGCCCGGACCATTTTGCCGCGTGAGCCCCATCCATGCCTGACCTGCTTCTAGAACTCCGCTCGGAAGAGATTCCTGCCCGCATGCAGCGCAAGGCGGCGGGTGATCTCAGGAAGATGCTGACCGACGGCCTGGTCGAGGCGGGGTTGACCTATGAGGCGGCGCGCGAGTACTGGACGCCACGCCGGCTGACGCTCGATATCAGGGGTCTCACCGCGCGCTCGAAGGATATAAGCGAAGAGATCAAGGGGCCTTCGACATCGGCGCCTGAACAGGCAGTCCAGGGTTTCCTGCGCAAGGCCGGACTTTCTTCGATCGCCGAGGCCCATGTCCATTCCGATCCGAAGAAGGGCGATTTTTATGTCGCCCACATTTCGAAGCCGGGCAGGGCGGCGGAAGAGATCATCGCGGACCTGGTGCCGGGCATCATCCGCAATTTTCCGTGGCCGAAATCGATGCGCTGGGGGCCGGCCTCGGCCAAGCCCGGTTCACTGCGCTGGGTACGGCCGCTGCAATCGATCCTGTGCACCTTCGGTCCGGAAACCGAGGAGCCTGTCGTGGTCGATTTCGAGATCGACGGCATCCGCTCCGGCAACATCACCTACGGCCACCGCTTCCATGCGCCTGACGCCATTACGGTGCGCCGCTTCGACGACTATGTTTCCAAGCTGGAAGCGGCCAAGGTCGTGCTCGATGCCGACCGCCGCAAGGAGATCATCCTTGCCGACGCCCGCAATCTCGCCTTCGCCAACGGGCTTGATCTGGTCGAGGACGAAGGGCTACTGGAGGAAGTGTCCGGGCTGGTCGAATGGCCTGTCGTGCTGATGGGCGAGTTCGAGGAGGCATTCCTCGCCATTCCGGCCGAGGTGATCCGGCTGACCATTCGCGCCAACCAGAAATGCTTTGTGACGCGGCCACAGGGTGTCGCCGACGCGCTTTCCAACCGCTTCGTCCTCACCGCCAATATCGAAGCGAAGGATGGCGGCAAGGAGATCGCCCACGGCAACGGCAAGGTGGTGCGCGCCCGCCTGTCCGACGCGCTTTATTTCTGGACGACCGACCAGGGCGATTTGCCTGACCTGGCTGAGCTCGAGGCATCGGCGGAAAAATTCGGGCTTGATCTCAAGAAGCCGCTCGACCAGCGCATGGCCCGGCTCGACCATCTCGGCGTGACTTTCCACGCCAAGCTCGGCACGCAGGGCGAACGGGTGGAGCGGATCAAGCGATTGGCGGAAGAACTGGCGCCGATCGTGGCGCAGTCAATCTCCCCCCTTGAGGGGGAGATGGCCGGCAGGCCAGAGGGGGTCGCCGCGCGTGAAGCGCCGGCGTCCTCTGACCGCGATGGGGCGTCGCGTCCGGTCGTACCGACCCCCTCTGTCGCCTTCGGCGACATCTCCCCCTCGAGGGGGGAGATTACCGCGCTTGCCGCTCGCGCCGCGGTTCTCGCCAAGGCCGATCTCACCACCGAAGTGGTTGGCGAGTTTCCCGAGTTGCAGGGCGCCATGGGCCATAAATATGCATTGCTGCAGGGCGAACACCCGTCCGTGGCCGCTGCCATTGAGGAACATTACAAGCCGCAGGGCCCATCCGATTATGTGCCGAGCGATCCGGTCTCGGTTGCAGTGGCCCTCGCAGATAAGCTCGACACGCTGGTCGGATTCTGGGCGATCGACGAGAAGCCGACGGGGTCGAAGGACCCTTATGCGTTGCGGCGGGCCGCGCTCGGGGTTGTTAGAATATTGGTCGAAAATAATATTCGACTAGCGCTGACATCCATTGTCGGGACGGCTTCCGACCTCCTCGCCTTCTTCCACGACCGCCTAAAAGTCTATCTGCGCGACCAGGGCGCACGGCATGATCTCATCGACGCAGTGTTGTCGACAGGTTCGCGCCCAATCTCCCCCCTAGAGGGGGAGATGTCGGCGAAGCCGACAGAGGGGGGCGCTGTCCCGCCGACCTCTCAGCGCGAAGCGCCCCCCTCTGCCCTGCCGGGCATCTCCCCCTCTAGGAGGGAGATTGGCCAATCGCAGTCCGACGATCTCCTGCAGATCGTGCGCCGGGTCGAGGCGCTGGGCTCCTTCCTCGACACCGAGGACGGTAAGAATCTGCTCGCCGGCACCAAGCGTGCGGCCAACATTCTGGCCGCCGAGGAGAAGAAGAAAACGGTGGTCGCCGAAACCGTTGAGTCGGCACTTTTGCGCGAGGATGCCGAGAAATCGCTGTTTGCGGCGGTGAATCAGGCTGAGAAGCAAGCCGGCGAAGCTATTCAAAACGATGACTTTTCCGGCGCCCTGCTGGCGCTTAGCGTGTTGCGCGAGCCGGTTGATTCATTCTTTGAGCATGTTCTTGTAAACGATGAGGATCAGGCGGTGCGTGCCAACCGCCTCGCGCTGCTCGCCCGCATCCGCGCGGCCACCGGCCAGGTCGCGGATTTCTCCAGGATCGCAGGTTAAGGCGAAGAAAATATTCTCTGCTACCTGCCGTTCGAGCCGGCTTACAGTCATATGGCGATGATCTCTCCGTGGCAAAAGGGACATGTTCCCCAACCCCACGGAGGCTTCCATGAATTCCGATCACGAAATCGAAGTGACAGAAGAAACCCCGGTTCCCGCCGGGGCGCTTGAATCCGCTTCCGAAACCATCCTCGATCATGCCGCCGCCGCAGCGATCGAAGCCGCTGACCTGTCTGATGACGACGAAGACGGCGACGATGGGGAAGGCGACGAGTCCGCCGAAACTGCCACGCTCTCGGATGACGACGAAGATGAAGAGGAAGAAGACGAGGACGAAGACGACGCCGAGGACAGCGTGAAGGCTGAAGGCGACGAGTCCGAAGAAGATGATGATAAGGAAGAAGCGGCCTGATTTTTTTCGGCCGCCGAGTCTATCGATGGCAAGGCGGCGCTGAGGCGCCGCCTTTTCCTATCAGCCGTCCCCGAAGCCGACGATCAGCCGTCCCTGGCGACGGTCAGTTCTCGAGAATGCTGACGCGCACGCTGTTTTCGTAGACATCGACCTGGATCAGCGGTTCGCCATTGACGATGGCGCGCTTGGTCGAGGAACTCATCGCACCGCCGCGTTCCAGCATGCGTTGCAGGTCGGCGCGCTGGCCGTTGGTCCTGAACCAGCCATCAGCCTCGTCGTCGCTGTCACGGCGGTGGAATTTGTGCCAGTTGGCGCGGTCCTGCCGCACCATCTGCGCGGCATTGTCCAGCGCATAGCCGTCACTCGCCTGATGGTCGCGATCGGAAATGCGCGCGACATAGGATCCCAGCATATCGTCGGCATGAGCCGCGACGACGCCAAGCAATGACGCCAGCAGAAGGCCTGCCCCGGTTACGATTCCAGATTTTCTCATGATCACCCCCTTTACCCCTAGCGATGAAATCCCGTCTGCCAGAAATGCCTAGAACGGGGTTTGCCTGGCAATGGTGCGCCGGGCGCCAGACCACCGTCAAGTCACGCCATCGATGTCGGCTGTCTTTGAGCCGGGGCTATTTGGTGTAGCCGTTGGGAGGCATGTGCTGCCCTGCTGCCGGCGCCGGAGCGCTCGGCGGCGTGGGTTGGTTCTCGGCGTTCCCTGAGGGGGCTGCGGAGGCGGTGGCCGTTGCCGGCGCCGTGCCAGCGGCCGGCTCGGCACCTGTCGCTGGTGCAGCGGTTGGCGCCGGTGCAGGGAAATCGGGACCGGTAACGCCGCCACGAATGACCATCGGGCCTGGCTGGAAGCCGTGCCCGGTCGCGGGCTTGTCCGGGATCGCCGCCACCTTTTCATCGGTGACGTCGGGCTGCGCTTCCCCTTTTGCCACCACCGACAGCGCATCGCTGGCGTTGACCGCATCGGCGGTTCCAGGCTGGTTGGGGGCGCCGATCCTGACGATCGATGGTGTGGAGGATGGCGTGCCTGGAAAAACCAGGGATGACGCCTGGGCTTCGCCGGCCGCAACAGCAAGAATGATACCCAGCAGGATACGCGCAGACACTGATGTCGCTCCCCTTTGCCCAGAAGCTCTTCGATAGCAGGCCGGAATTGATGCCGGCTTTCGTGGAAACATAGCATTTTAGGGATTGATAAATCGCCAATGCTCCTGCTCGCCAACAATCGGTTACCCAACAGCGGCTTGCCCAACGGCCGCCATCGTACTACGCACCCCGCATCTGTGAGGTGACGAGAGTGGCTGAAATACTTGGCTCGGGCGAGGCGCTGGAGCGGGCGCTGGCGCTGCTCATGGAAGGCGATGTCGTCGCCATCCCGACGGAAACCGTCTACGGGCTGGCCGGCGACGCCACCAACGGCATCGGCGTGGCGCGCATCTTCGAAGCCAAGGGGCGCCCGCGCTTCAATCCGCTGATCGCCCATGTCGCGGATATGGCGATGGCAGAGCGCCTCGCGTTGTTCGATCCGCTGTCCAGGAAACTGGCGCTGGCATTCTGGCCAGGTCCGCTGACGCTGGTGCTGCCGCAACGGCCCGGCAACGGCATCCATCCGCTGGTCACCGCCGGGCTCGATACGATTGCCTTGCGCATGCCGAGGGGCTTTGGCGGCGAGCTGATCGCCAGGCTCGGCCGCCCGCTTGCAGCGCCCAGCGCCAATTCATCCGGCAAAATCAGCGCAACGACCGCGCAAGCGGTAGCGGCGGATCTCGGCACGCGCATAAAGCTGGTGGTCGATGGCGGCGCGACGCCGATCGGGCTGGAATCGACCATTGTCAAGGCCGAAGGGGACAGAATGCGGCTGCTGAGGCCCGGCGGCATCGCCGCCGAGGAGATCGAGGCGGCCATCGGCATGGAATTGTTGCGCGGCGGTGCCGCCGGCGTCGAGGCGCCGGGCATGCTCGCCTCGCACTACGCGCCGGGTGCCGCGATGCGGCTCAATGCCGGCGCGGTCGGCGAGGGCGAGGCTTTGCTCGGCTTCGGCGGTCAGAGGGCACAAGGCTGGCGCCGCGCCGAAGCCTTCCTCAATTTGTCCGAAACCGGGGACCTGCGCGAAGCGGCGAGCAATCTGTTCGCCTATATGCAGGAACTCGACCGCAGCGGCGCGCGGACCATCGCCGTCGAGCGTATTCCCTTCGACGGGCTCGGTGAAGCCATCAACGATCGGCTGTCGCGTGCCGCCGCCCCTCGTGACATCACGCAGCCCACACCATAGTTTTCCCCCATGACCGAAATCACAGAGACACTCGATCCCGCTCTCATCGATCGCTTCGCGGCGATCGTCGGCGACAAATATGCACTGCGCGACGAGCGTGATATCGCGCCTTACCTCATTGAGCGGCGCGGGCTCTGGCACGGCGCGACATCGCTGGTGCTGCGGCCGGGCAGCGTCGACGAAGTCAGCCGGATCATGCGGCTGGCGACGGAGACGGGAACGCCGATCGTGCCGCAAAGCGGCAACACCGGGCTGGTCGGCGCGCAGGTGCCGGACAGGTCCGGGCGCGAAATCGTCCTGTCGCTGTCGCGGCTCAACCGCATCCGCGAGATCGACGTCCTGTCCAACACCGTGACGGTCGAGGCCGGCGTCATCCTGCAGACGCTGCAGGA
The DNA here is from genome assembly GCF_004006095.1 of Mesorhizobium sp. M7A.F.Ce.TU.012.03.2.1. NCBI lineage: Bacteria > Pseudomonadati > Pseudomonadota > Alphaproteobacteria > Hyphomicrobiales > Phyllobacteriaceae > Mesorhizobium > Mesorhizobium sp. M7A.F.Ce.TU.012.03.2.1. The sequence goes on along the minus strand of NZ_CP034779.1, from coordinate 6,249,526 downwards.
GGCAGCCGACGCCGCCGACCGGCTGTTCCCGCTGTCGCTGGCCGCGCAGGGCTCCTGCCAGATCGGCGGCAATCTTTCCTCCAATGCCGGCGGCACCGGCGTGCTTGCCTATGGCAATGCGCGCGAACTCTGTCTCGGTGTCGAGGTGGTGCTGCCGACCGGCGAGGTGTTCGACGATCTGCGCAAGCTGAAGAAGGACAACACCGGCTACGATCTGAAAAACCTGTTCGTCGGTGCCGAAGGCACGCTCGGCGTCATCACCGCCGCCGTGCTCAAGCTGTTCCCGAAGCCGAAGGGGCGCGAAGTCGCCTTCGCCGGCCTGTCGTCGCCCGAGGCCGCACTTTCGCTGTTCAGCCTGGCCATGGACCGTGCCGGGGCAGCACTCACCGCTTTCGAACTGATCGGCAGACGGCCATATGATTTCACGCTGGCGCATGCCCAGGGCGTGGTGCGGCCGCTGATCGAGGACTGGCCGTGGTATGTGCTGATGCAGATTTCATCAGGCCGTTCGTCGGAGGATTCGCGGGCGTTGATCGAGGACGTGCTCTCGGCCGGCCTTGAACAGGAATTCGTCGGCGACGCCGTCATTGCGGCGAGCCTCGGGCAGGGGGATGCCTTCTGGAATTTCCGCGAGCTGCTGCCCGAGGCGCAGAAGCCGGAAGGCGCCTCGATTAAGCACGACATTTCGGTGCCTATTGCATCGATCCCGCGCTTCATCGAAGAAGCCGCCGGCGCCGTGGCGTCGGTAAGTGCAGGCGCCCGCGTGGTCTGCTTCGGTCATATGGGCGACGGCAATCTCCACTACAACATTTCGCGGCCAGTCGACGGCGACGATGAGGCGTTCCTCGCTCTCTATCACCCCATGAACAAGGCGGTGCACGGTGTGGTGCGCAGCCTGCACGGTTCGATCTCGGCCGAGCATGGCATCGGCCAGTTGAAGCGCGACGAACTGATCGCCACCGCGCCGCCAATGGCGATCGATCTGATGCGAAGGGTGAAGGCCGCTTTCGACCCGGCCGGCATCATGAATCCGGGTAAGGTTATCTGAACCTTTCGACAAGTTGCGGCTGGTGGGATTCCGATAACCATCCCTGAGATCAGCAAAATTTAACCGACTTTCTTAAGCGGGGCGGTAAGGAGCCCGCGCTACTGTCTCAATACAAACGAGGCTGGAAAAACCGGCCCGGAGAGAACCGGACACCGGCTCTCAGGAGACAGACAGGAAGGCCACTCTATGAACACCGGACTGAAGCCAGTCTGGGCGGGACGCAACATGCGTCTCGACCCATTTCGCCTGCCGCAAGTGGTGAGCTACGCGACTCGCGACGACTACGGCGATGTAACCTTCACCATCGACCAGCGCGGCGCCGTGATCCGCCGCTTGCTCGAGATGAGCGGCCTGCCCGCGATCATCGTTCTGCCCTCCAATGCGTTCCGCGGCGTTGCCGCCCGCGCCATGGAAGACCCGGACGGCAATGTCACGGTGACCCTGGAACTCCTGCACAACGACCCGATGCTGTCGGTGCCGCTGCTGGTGGCCGACGATCTCGACGATGTCGCCGCCGACTGGCGCGCCTGGGCCGACGCTTACCGTCTGCCGATGCTGCTGATCGAATCGGACGGCGTTGCCCGCACCCTGGAAGAATCGCTCGGTGCCGCCATCAAGACGCTGCCGCCGCAGGACCGGCGCAAGGGGCGGATTTCGAACACGCGCCGCCCGCGTTTCCTCGCTCGCCGCAGGGCCGGCGCCCTCGGTCTCAGGCTGGTCATCGACGGCCAGGAGATCATTTCGAGGGATTAGCCTTCTTCTCCCCGTCCCTATACGGGGAGAAGTGCCCGGCAGGGCGATGAGGGGCAGCGCTGACCTAAGTGTTTGGCCACGACTTTAAGACTTAGTTGGGTATGCGTTGTGTCGCCGATGAATCTCTTGCCTCCCCTCCAAGGTCGGCGCTGCCCCTCATCCGGCTGCCGCCACCTTCTCCCCGTATAGTGACGGGGAGAAGGAAGACTATGTCCGAACCGGATAGATAGGTAACAGAATGGACTGATTAGATGGGTGACAGTTTTCTTGTCCGCCGGGAGGACCGGCGATGGTTTGGCGAGAGACTGGCATCGCGCCAACCCAACCGCTTGGCGCTGCCGCGAACCCATCATAAGGGGGAAAACTGTTACCTATGTATCCGGTTCAAACTGTTACCCATCTATCGGCTGGACAACTAAACCAGCGGCTTCAGCGCCACCCACACAGCGCCGCCGATCAGACCAAGGAAGATCAGCCAGCCGACCTGGTTGTTCGACCTGAACAGCCGCAGGCATTGGTCCGGATTGTCGATGTCCAACACGGCGATCTGTCGGGCCATATGGGCGCCGGCGGCGATCAGTCCGGCCAGCGCCACCACCGGCGCTTGCGCCGACGCGAAGGCGATGGCGAAGCAGATCAGCGCGCCGCCGTAAAGCCCGGCCAGCCACGATTTGGTGTTATCGCCAAACAGGCGTGCCGTCGAGCGCACGCCGACAATGGCGTCATCTTCCTTGTCCTGATGTGCGTAGATCGTGTCGTAGCCGATCACCCACAGGATCGAGCCGATATAAAGCATGATGGCAGGCCCATCGAGATCGCCGAACTCGACCGCCCATCCCATCAGCGCGCCCCAGGAAAAGGCAAGGCCAAGCACCAGTTGCGGCCAGTTGGTTATCCGCTTCATGAATGGATAGATGGCGATGACCGCCAGTGAGCAGATGCCGAGCAGGACGGCGAAGCTGTTGAACTGGATGAGCACGACGAGGCCGACCAGGGCCTGCAGGACGAGAAACAGCCATGCCCGCCGGCGCGTCGCCTTGCCCGACGGCAACGGTCGCGAGCGCGTGCGCTCCACCTGGCTGTCGATGTCCTCGTCGACGAGGTCGTTGTAGGTGCAGCCGGCGCCGCGCATGGCTATGGCCCCGACCAGGAACAGCAGGAGATACACTGGTGCCGGCAGCAGTGAGAGCAGCGGGTCGCCCGGACGCGGATAGGCGCTTGCCGCCAAGGCCGCCGACCACCAGCACGGCCACAGCAGCAACTGCCAGCCGATCGGCCTGTCCCATCGAGCAAGCTGCGCATAGGGCCAAATCGAGTGCGGCAGCACGCGGTAGACCCAATGGCCGTTCGGCGCATCGGCGACACGGCCCTGGGCCGCTTTCGACTGGATATTTTCCATGTCCATGGAGTGGCAGCAGCGGCAGAAACCGTCAAGCGGCAAGCGGGAGAGTGGTGCCCGTCAGCCTTTCACGAGGCAAAGATGTCGCGGGTAGCGAACCAGTCCCTGGCCACCTCGACGAAGGCCAGCGCTGCATTCGACACACGCTGATGCGTGTCATAGGTCAGCAGGATCCGCTGCATGGGCAGCGGATCGGACAGCGGCTTGCAGATGAGCGGCAGGCCGTCATAGCTGCGGTCGCCGTGCGGGCGGGTATAGCTGACCGCGACGCCGAAGCCGTTGGCGACCATGCTACGCTGCAGTTCGAACGAGCTTGTCGTCATATCGGCCACCGGCGAAAGGCCGCGGCTGCGGAACAGGTCGAGCATGTGCTGCCAGCTGTGCGGCTGGTCCGTCGTGATCAGCGGATAGGCGGCCAGATCGGCAAGGCTGACCGTTGGCCGGTCCGCCAGGGCATGGCCTGCCGGCAACAGCGCGTGCGGGCGAAGTTCGCGCAGCAGGATGCGGGCGAAATGCGTCGGCAGGCTGAGATCATAAGTCAGGCCGAGATCGATGGCCGCATCACCCAGCCGTCGTCCCAGCGTCTCGAACGTCTCGTCGCGAACGACGACCTTGACGGCTGGATAGCGTTCGGAGAAGGCGCGGAGCAGGGCCGGCGCGAAGAACGGCGCCAGGTCCTCGAAGCATCCCAGCACGAGTTCCCCGCTGACAGCCGATTTGCTTGAACCCAGGCCGACGAGTTCTTCCGTTTCGGTGAGAACCTGTCTTGCCTTGGCCACGACGGCGCGGCCGAACGATGTCGGCGACACGCCGCTTCCGCGCTGGCGGACGAACAGCTTCTGGCCGAAATTCTTTTCGACCGCGTCGATCGCCACCGAAATCGACGGCTGAGAGACGTTCAGCATCTTTGCCGCGCCGGTGACGCTGCCGTGACGCGCCACGGCAACCAGGTAGCGCAGCTGCGTGAGAGTCACACTCATAGAGGCACTCTATATGTCAGATCGAAAGTTATTATTTTACCGAATGAAGAGGTGTTGCGATAGTGGCTTCATTCCAGAGGAGAACGCCATGGCTTCCCAGACTGCCACCATCGACGCCACCATGATCGGCGCGTCCACGATTGCCGACTATCAGCGTGACGGCGCTGTCTGCATTCGCGGCGCCTTCAAGGGCTGGGTCGACACGATTGCCGCCGGCATCGAACGCAACATGCAGAACCGCAGCGTCACCGCATCCGACATCGCCAACGGCCGCGGCAGTTTCTTCGATGACTACTGCAACTGGGAGCGCATTCCCGAATTCGTCGAGGTTGTGCGGGAATCACCGGCCGCCGAACTGGCGGCCGCGGTGATGCAGTCGCGCACCGCGCAGTTCTTCCACGATCATGTGCTGGTCAAGGAACCGGGTACGCAGAAGCCGACGCCCTGGCATCAGGACATCCCCTATTACTTCGTCGATGGCCAGCAGACCGTGAGCTTCTGGATTCCCATCGACCCGGTGAAGGAGGCGACGCTGCGCCTGATCGCCGGCTCGCACAAATGGGACAAGATGATCCTGCCAGTGCGCTGGCTCGACGACAGCAATTTCTATGCCGGCGATGGCGACTATCTCCCGGTGCCAGATCCCGACAAGGATCCGTCGATGAAGGTGCTCGAATGGGAAATGGAGCCGGGCGACGCCATCCTGTTCGACTTCAGGACCGCGCATGGCGCGCGCGGCAACCTGACCGCGGCGCGGCGCCGGGCGCTGTCGCTGCGCTGGGTGGGTGACGATGCGCGCTATGTCGAGCGGCCGGGCCGCACCTCGCCGCCCTATCATGGCCACGGCATGCAGCCGGGCGAGAGGCTGCGCGAGGACTGGTTTCCGGTGGTCTACCAGGGCTGAAGCGAGGCCAGAAAATCGACGCCGATGTGCGCCGCCGATTTTCGGCTGGGGTAACGTTCCCGTGCGCAGTTCCCATCAATGCGCCCGGATGCCTTGACCCGTCGCCCAGAGAGCAATAGCGGGTGCTCTAACGGATAGTCGGCATCAAGAGGTGGCCATGAACGTTCTTCTTCTCGGCTCCGGCGGCCGCGAACATGCGCTCGCCTGGAAGATCGCCGCATCACCGCTGCTGACAAAGCTCTATGCGGCTCCCGGCAATCCGGGCATCGGCAGCGAGGCTGAGCTGGTGAAGCTGGATTTAGCCGACCATGCCGCCGTGGCCGCGTTCTGCCGGGAGAAAAAAATCGACCTCGTCGTGGTCGGCCCGGAGGGGCCGCTGGTCGTCGGCATTGCCGACGATCTGCGCGCGCAAGGCATTCGCGTCTTCGGACCCTCCAAGGCTGCCGCACAGCTGGAAGGATCGAAAGGTTTCACCAAGGATCTCTGCGCCCGCTACAACATCCCGACCGCCGCCTATGGCCGTTTCAGTGACCTGGCCTCGGCCAAGGCCTATGTCGAAAAGACCGGAGCACCGATCGTCATCAAGGCCGACGGGCTCGCTGCCGGCAAGGGCGTCACCGTCGCCATGACGCCCAGTGAAGCACAGGCAGCACTCGATGCCTGCTTCGACGGTTCCTTCGGCGCCGCCGGCGCGGAAGTTGTGGTCGAGGAGTTCATGACCGGCGAGGAGGCGAGTTTCTTCTGCCTCTGCGACGGCACCACCGCACTGCCCTTCGGTACCGCGCAGGACCACAAGCGCGTCGGCGACGGCGACACCGGTCCCAACACCGGTGGCATGGGCGCCTATTCGCCGGCACCGGTGATGACGCCGGAACTGGTCGAGCGCACCATGCGCGAGATCATCGAGCCGACCATGCGCGGCATGGCCGAACTGGGCGCGCCGTTCTCCGGCGTGCTGTTTGCCGGGCTGATGATCACCGACAAGGGACCGAAGTTGATCGAATACAACACCCGTTTCGGCGATCCGGAATGCCAAGTGCTGATGATGCGGCTGAAGGATGATCTGCTGGTCCTGCTCAATGCGGCGACCGACGGCCAGCTTGCGCATACTTCGGTGCGCTGGCGCGACGAGGCCGCGCTCACTGTAGTAATGGCGGCGAGAGGCTATCCCGGCACGCCGGAAAAAGGCTCGGTCATCCGCGGCGTCGAAGACGCGGCGAGCGACGGCGTCCAGATCTTCCACGCCGGTACCGCCATCAATGGCGGCGCGCTGGTTGCCAATGGCGGCCGCGTCCTCAACGTGACGGCATCAGGCGCCACGGTCGGCGAGGCACAGAAACGAGCCTATGCCGCGCTTGACCGCATCGATTGGCCGGACGGGTTCTGCCGCCGCGATATCGGCTGGCAGGCCGTAGCGCGCGAACAGGGAACCTGAAGTTCCGCATTGGCTCACCGCTGGCCGCGATCGAGTTCGGTGGAAGCGGTGCTGAGTGGATCGGACACGGCAAAGGCAGCGTCGAGTTGTGCGGGTGAACGCCGTTCGGTCCGCTTCCAGGCGACATATTGGACAATGCCGAAGCTTGGCCGTCGCGGCACCGTCTTCACGACTGGCATGCGGAAGCCGTCGCGGAAACGGGACCAGCGTGTGCCCAACGCTGTAACCATGTCCTCGAGAGTCGGCGGCGCGGCCACAGACGCATAGGTGATGGTGACATTGCCGGCGAGGCCGGCCTCGCGTGAAACCGGTAGCGGTATCGAGGCGAGATAGTCCGGCGGCACGTCGATAAGCCCACCGAACGGCCATTGCGTGCGCAGCGTGGCGGCGTCTGTCGGCGCGACATTCACGTCTATGTCGTTAGGCGTGCCGGCAACCCTGTAAGGGCAGCGGAAACGGCCGCAATTGGCTTGCGCCGAAAACTGCCACAGTGCGTAGCCTTGCCAGTTGCCCATCGGAAAATGCACGTCGATGTCGTTGGTGTAGCGCGCATACCAAAGCGGCAGCCGCGACAGGAGCCGGTATCGGTAGCTGTTGTCGGCAATGTAGCGGGCGGTCTTGCCGTTGGTGTACAGCACCGGGAAACGGCCGATGCGCCGATGCACCTGGCGTACGAACTCCTCGGCATCGTCGAGCGACATCCATTGCGAGGGGTCATTGCCCTCGATGTCGAGAGCCATGAGATCGTCCGGCGCAGGCTCGGCGAAATCGAGGAAATTGTTCGCCTGCTCGACCGGATTGCCGGGACGGGCAAGGTGATAGGCGCCCCATTTCAGGCCGAGTGCCTTGGCCACCACCCGGCGCGTCTGGAACAGTTCGCGCGTCACCGCATGACGTTTCCACAGCGCCTTGCAAAGCTTTACCTCAATGTCGTTGCCCAGGCAGAAATAGGCCGGCGGCATGCCGTCGGAGGCCTTGTTGATGAAGCCGACGACCCGCTTGTCGGTGGCGAGCTGGGCCCAGTCGATGGAATTATATTCGTAGGCATCGACGACCAGAGCGCGGTCGGCGTTCTTCCACGGCTCGGAAAAATCCGAGGCCGTTGCCGCCGTCGAAAGCGCCATCGTCGCCGCAAGAGCGAGGATCGCCAGCGCATGCCGGCCAAAAGTATGCAGCGGTTTTGGGGCAACGACATGCGCAGGAAACAGAGGCTTGAAGGGTGTCGGTACGACACTCTTCAAGCGGCGAAGGAGGTGCGCCGTCCTTTTCAAAACAGGGAATCCCCGTTGATCAAAAACAAATCCTGAACGCCTATGGTTAAGGAAGTGCTTTCGGGGGCTGGCTCCCAGAAGAGCTGGCGACGCATCAGCCGCTAGAATTCAAACGGGTCAGGCGCCGGCTCTTGCCGCAGCGTGCCTTCGGCGGCGCGTTTGCGGTGGTGGGCGAGCGAGCATTGCGGCGAGCACAAAATGCCGCGATCCGACCAGTAGGCGGCACCATGGTCCAGTCTGCCCCCATGGTAGCAGAACCCCTCCGCTCGATAGGGCAGGCCGCATTCGATGCAGCGGTAGGCGTCGGGTCTGGCAAGCATGGGCGGTTCCGGTTGGCTGGTTCTGATTGCATCGCCGGTCGACTTGATCCGGCATGGGTTGAACTTAATACGCGCCGCCGCGATTGCAAAATCCGCGTGACAAAATTTGACGTTTACGTAAAAAGAAGATGGGAGACCGCTGATACGGCGGGTGGTTTTGCAGCGGCACCGGTTCTAGGGTTGGGCAGGCCGAGGCATCAGGAGGAGTGGGCGGCATGTATAGGGCACCGGTCGAGGATATCGCCTTCACGCTCAAGCACGTGGCCGGCATGAAGTCGGCGCTCGATGCCGGCACCTTCGGCGATCTCGGCGAGGATCTGGTCGATGCCGTTCTTGGGGAGGCCGGCCGCTTCGCCACCGAAGAAGTCGCACCGCTCTACAAGATCGGCGATCGGCAAGGTGCCGTGCTGAAAGACGCTGCCGTCACCACACCGCCCGGCTGGAAGGAACTCTATCGCCGCTGGATCGATGGCGGCTGGAATGCGCTCTCGGGGCCTGAGGAATATGGCGGCGAGGCGCTGCCGACCATGCTCGGCGTCGCCGCGCTCGAAATGTGGAACTCCGCCGCCATGGCCTTCGGCATCGGCCCGACGCTGACCATGGGCGCGGTCGAGGCGCTCGACAAACACGCCTCCGAAGACCTCAAGGCCAAATATCTCGAAAAGCTCGTCTCCGGCGAGTGGATGGGCACGATGAACCTGACCGAGCCGCAAGCCGGCTCGGATCTCGCCGCCTTGCGCGCCCGCGCCGAGCCGGCGGGTGACGGCAGCTATCGCATCTTCGGCCAAAAAATCTTCATCACCTATGGCGAGCACGATTTCACCGACAACATCATCCATCTCGTGCTGGCAAGGCTGCCCGATGCACCGGCCGGCACGCGCGGCATATCGTTGTTCCTGGTGCCGAAATTCCTGGTTGGCGACGATGGCGCGCTCGGTGCCCGCAACGACGTCTTCTGTTCCGGACTTGAGCATAAACTCGGAATCCATGCCTCGCCGACCTGCACCATGATCTATGGCGACGGCTTCGAAGGGGCCGAACCCGGCGCCGTCGGCTGGCTGATCGGCGAGGAGAACAAGGGGCTCGCCTGCATGTTCACCATGATGAACAATGCGCGGCTTTGTGTCGGCATGCAGGGGGTGGCGGTCGCGGAAGCCGCAACGCAGAAGGCGATCGCCTATGCCAATGAGCGCCGGCAGGGCAAGGCCGCGAGCTACACTGGCACGGGTATGGCGCCTATCGTCCATCACCCCGATGTCCAGCGTAACCTGTTGACCATGAAGGCGCTGACCCAGACCGCACGCGCCATCAGCTATTCCTGTGCCCACGCCATCGACATGGCCCGTGTCTCCGCCGGTGACGAGGCGGCATACTGGCGCGATCGCGCCAATCTGCTGACGCCGCTGGCCAAGGCGTTCTCGACCGATATCGGCGTCGAGGTTGCCTCGCTCGGCCTCCAGGTTCATGGCGGCATGGGCTTCATCGAGGAGACGGGAGCGGCCGCCTTCTATCGCGATGCGCGCATCGCCCCGATTTACGAGGGCACCAACGGTATCCAGGCGATCGATCTGGTGATGCGCAAGCTGCCGCTCGGCGGTGGCGACCATGTGCATGGTTACATCGCCGAACTGGCTGATATGGCCGCAGCGGTGCGGACCTCGAACATGCAGGGTTTCGGCCGCACCGCCGACGCTCTCGACGCGGCACTTGGCGATCTCAGCGAAGCGACCCGCTTCCTGCAAAAACTGACGGCCGATGGCCGATCGGAAGAGGCGCTGGCAGGCGCCACGCCCTATCTCAGGCTGATCTCGCTTGCCGCCGGCGGCGCCTATCTGGCGCGCGGTGCTCTTGCCGATCACAACCGCATAGCGCTTTGCCGTTTCTTTGCCGAAAACCTGCTCGGCGAGGTCAGCGCCTTGAGGGCGCGCGTCATCGATGGCGCCGAAAGCCTCGCCGCTGCCGGCAAGACGCTCGTCTCTGCCTGACGTTTCACAAGGAAAACACCGTGACAGACCATATCCTCGTCGAGCGCCAGGGCGCCATCCAGATCATCCGCATGAATCGGCCGGACAAGAAGAACGCGCTGACGCGCGCCATGTATGCGAAAATGTCAAAAACCCTGGCCGAGGGCGACGCCGACCCGGCCATCCGCGTCCATGTCTTTCTCGGCGTGCCCGGCGCCTTCTCCTCCGGCAACGACCTTGCCGACTTCATGGTCGTCGCCACCGGCGGCGACGGCGGCACCGAAGTCTGGGATTTCCTGATGGCGCTGGCCAAGGTCGAAAAACCCATGGTCTCCGGCGTCGACGGCATCGCGGTCGGCATCGGCACGACGCTCAACCTGCATTGCGACCTGACTTTCGCCACGCCACGCACCGTGTTCAGGACGCCTTTCGTCGACCTGGGCCTTGTGCCTGAAGCGGGATCGAGCCTGCTGGCACCGCGCATTCTGGGCCAGCAAGCCGCTTTCGCGCTGCTCGGTCTTGGCGAGGGTTTTTCGGCCGAGCGCGCCAAGGCCGCCGGCCTGATCTACGAGGTGGTCGAGGAAGCAGCGCTGGAGGCTTCGGTATTGGCGGCAGCCGGCCAGATCGCGGCCAAGCCGCCACAGGCGTTGAAGATCGCGCGCAACCTGATGCGTGGTTCGCGCGACGATCTCGTCGCCCGCATCGGCGAGGAAAGCGAGCATTTTCGCGAGCGGCTGAAGTCCGATGAGGCGCGCGCCGCGCTCACCGCGTTCATGACGAGAAAGAAATCGTAAGTGGAAGCAGCCGATCTCCCCCACGAGGGGGGAGATTGGCGCTTCAGGGATAAAGCCTGGTCTTGTCCCAGCCGTCCTTCGCACTGCGCGTAAAAACGAGCCGGTCGTGCAGCCGGAACGGCCTGTCGTGCCAGAACTCGATGGTGCTGGGCACGATGCGGAAGCCGGACCAGTGCTTTGGCCGCGGGATTTCGCCGATCGGATAGCGTGCCGTGTATTCGGCCACCGCCTTCTCCAGCGCAAAGCGGCTTTCCAGCGGTCGCGACTGTTTCGAGGCCCAGGCGCCGATGCGGCTGCCGCGCGGCCGCGTCGCGTAATAGGCGTCGGCTTCGGCGTCGCTGACGATCTCCACCGGTCCGCGAATGCGCACCTGGCGGCGCAGCGACTTCCAATGGAAACACATAGCCGCCTTCATGCTGCCAAGAATCTCCTGGCCCTTGGCACTCTCGAAATTCGTGTAGAAGACAAACCCGCTTTCATCGAACCCCTTGAGCAACACCATACGCACATCCGGCATGCCGTCGGCATCGACGGTCGCCAGAGCCACGCCGTTGGGGTCGTTCGGCTCGCTTTTCGTTGCGTCGTCCAGCCATGCGGCAAAGAGGCGAAACGGCTCGGCAGCCTCGGTAAAGTCACCGCTTGTTAACTCAGTGTCACTCATAGTTTTTCTCAAATTGTCACGAAGCCAAGATCTTACAAAGCCAAGATTCTTAACGAAGCAAGGGGGAGGTTGCCGATTGTCGCGTATCGCGCAAGCTTTTGACAGCAGGCAATGGAGCGTTATCGCTTCGGCCAGCGCGAAAGCCGCGATCGTGGCGGTCGCCTTGCCGCTTGCCGCGTGTGGCGCCGGCGGCTTCAGCCTGGAAAAAGCCGAAGTCGACCGCTCGATCCTGACCAGCAGCACGTCGGCCTCGGCCGCGCCGGCCAATTTGGATCGCGACTCCGACCAGACGACGATCGGCAATGCGGTTTCCTCGGCCGATATCGAGCAGCTCGGCGGGCAGGCCGTGCCGTGGGCCAATGCCGGCACCGGCTCGCGCGGTTCCATCACCGATCTGGCGGAATTGAAGGACAACGGCCAGACCTGCCGCCGCTTCAAGGCCTCGCGCGAAAGCTTTGACGGCGTTGCCATGTTCGAAGGCGAACTGTGCCTGGCCAGCGCCGGCGGCTGGCGCATGCAGGACTTCAAGGCACTCTGATTTTCCGCGTCTGATATGCTGCTCCAGCACTGGAATTTCTTCCTATGCGAGCGCATATAGGAGGCAACCAGAGACTCAACTCTTCTCCAGGGCAGTAAGCATGCGCGACCCCTATGAGGTGCTGGGCGTTGCCAGGAACGCATCGTCCAAGGACATAAAGTCGGCGTATCGGAAACTCGCCAAGAAGCATCATCCGGACCAGAATCCGAATGATCCCAAGGCGAAGGACCGTTTTGCCGCGGCCAACCAGGCCTACGAGATCGTCGGCGACGAAAAGAATCGCGCCGCTTTCGATCGCGGCGAGATCGACGCCGACGGCAAGCCGCGATTCCAGGGCTTTGAGGGCGCTGCCGGTGGCGGCGATCCCTTCGGCGGCTTCCGCCGGCAGCAGGGTCCGGGCGGTTCGCGGTTCGAATTCCGCTCCGGCCGACCGGGTGGCGATCCGTTCGACGGCAACAGCGACATCTTCAGCCAGATTTTTGGCGACACTTTTTCGGGCGCGCGCGGTCCCGGCACGGGCGATCGCCGCCAGCAGGCGACAGCAGCCGATCTGAACGTGACGCTCGACGTCACCATCGAGGAAGCGGCGACCGCCGAAAAGGTGACGGCGATGTTCCCCGACGGCCGCAAGGTGGCGGTCAAGCTGCCGGCCTATGTCGAGGATGGCCAGACCATCCGCCTCAAGGGCCAAGGCGAGCAGGGGCCGGGCCAGCCAGGCGACGCGCTGGTCAAGATCCATCTGCGCCGACATCCACGCTACCGCATCGAGGGCCGCGACCTGCACGCCGATCTGCCGGTGGCCCTGGCGGATGCGGTGCTCGGCGCCAAGGTGCCGGTCGAGACGCCGACCGGCAGGCTCGCGGTCAACATTCCAGCCTGGTCGAGCTCCGACAAGGTCCTGCGGCTGAAGGGCAGAGGCCTCCCGGAAAAGGCCGGCGGCCACGGCGATCTCTACGCTCATGTGCGCATCATGCTGCCGGGAGGCGGTGATAGCGCGCTCGAAGCGCTGTTGCGCAGCCAAAAAGGCTGATCGGCGGCTTTTGTCCCCTGAACTGTCCGGTTTGAGCGCTTGAAGGGGCTCTGTGCCTGTGCGATAGGGCAACCCACAAAGCTGAAATCTTGCGGAGAGCGCTGACATGGCGGGTGGACAGGGCCTAATGGCCGGCAAGCGCGGCCTCATTCTTGGCGTCGCCAACAATAGGTCGATCGCCTATGGCATCGCCAAGTCGTGCGTCGACCATGGCGCCGAGATAGCGCTGACCTATCAGGGCGAGGCGTTCAAGAAGCGCGTCGAGCCGCTGGCGGCGGAACTGGGCGCCTTTGTCGCCGGCCATTGCGACGTCACCGATCCGGCGAGCCTGGACGAGGTTTTCGCCAATGTCGCCAAACATTGGGGCAAGCTTGATTTCCTGGTCCACGCCATCGCCTTCTCCGACAAGGATGAACTGACCGGCCGCTATGTCGAGACGACGCGCGACAATTTCCTGCGCACCATGGACATTTCGGTCTATTCCTTCACCACCATAGCCAAGCGCGCCGAGGCGCTGATGACCGATGGCGGCTCGTTGCTGACGCTGACCTACTACGGCGCCGAAAAGGTCATGCCGCACTACAACGTCATGGGTGTCGCCAAGGCGGCGCTCGAGGCCAGCGTGCGCTACCTGGCGGTCGACCTCGGCGCCAAGAAGATCCGCGTCAACGCCATCTCGGCCGGCCCGATCAAGACGTTGGCCGCCTCCGGCATCGGCGATTTCCGCTACATCCTGAAGTGGAACGAGTACAATTCGCCGCTGAAGCAGACGGTCACGCAGGAGGAAGTCGGCGATTCCGGCGTCTATTTCCTGTCCGACCTGTCGCGCGGCGTCACCGGTGAAGTGCACCACGTCGATTCGGGCTACCACGTCGTCGGCATGAAGGCGGTCGACGCGCCTGATATTTCGACGGTCAAGGACTAACGCCCGGCCAACCGTCGTCCGTCCCGATCCCGCACCGGAAGACCTGATGTACCCGCTGGTTTATATCGCGCGCCACGGCCAGACCGCGTGGAACGCCGAAATGCGACTTCAGGGGCAGGCCGATACCGATCTCAACGCTCTTGGCCGCGAACAGGCGACCGGCAACGGGCTTCGGCTAGCCGCGTTGGTCCCAAATCCCTGGGAATTCGATTTCCTCGCCAGTCCGATGAAACGGACGCGCGAAACGATGCAGCGTGTTCGCGCCGCGATGAAGCTCGATCCGGATGCCTATCGAACCGATCCGCGCCTCGTCGAAGTCAATTTCGGCGATTGGCAGGGATTTACCTTTCCCGAGCTCGAGACAGGATATCCCGGAGCAAGCAGGACGCGCGCTCTGGACAAATGGAACTTTCAGCCGCCCGGCGAAGGTGCGGAGAGCTATCAGATGCTGCTCGAACGGGTGAGGCCATGCTTCGACGCGATCGAACGCCAGACGATATGCGTGACCCATGGCGGCGTCATGCGCACCTTGTTTCGCTTCGTTCTGGGGCTGGCCGAGGACGAGGCCGCGAACCTGGAAATACCGCAGGATCGCCTGCTCAAGCTCGAAGGCAAGAGTCTGGAGTGGCTTTAATGCATGTCGCCCAAAAGTGGCCCCGGTTTTGGGAGAACGGCATGCATAAAACAAAGACCTAAAGCGGGTCGCCTGAATCCGTTCAGACGCGACACGCTTTAGGCCATTGGCAGGCGGCTCGGCGAAAGCTGAACCGCAAACACAGCATTCAATTGAGGTTGGAAGCTCTAGTTGGCAGAGCTGTCCGGCAGTTCCATGTCGGTGACGATGTTTTCGCCATTGGTCACATCGTAGGCGATGACGATGTCCATGCCCGGCTTCAGCGCGTCGAGATCGGTCTCGGCGTTCAGCTTGTAGGACTTGCCGTCATCCAGCGTCAGCGTCGCCGTATCCTTGTCGATCTTCTTGATCAGGCCTTCGGTCTGGCCGGCGAAAGCGGCGGTGGAAAGCAGCAGCGTGGCGGCAATGGCGCCAATCAGGGTACGCATGATCGTTCCTCTTTATCATTGCGCCGGCATGGCGGCGGGCGTTCAACGGCGGATGGAGCAGAGCAGAAACCAACCGAATGTGTCAAAACTAAATCCGCCAGATCACAGTTTGACCCCTGTGAAAAACGCCAATAGAAGGCAACCTACAGCGCCGCGCGTCCTCTTGGACGCGCAAAGGACGCTGTAGCATTGTTGATTTTGCGCATGATCCTTTCCGAAAATCGCTCCGATTTTCGGGGTCATGCGCCAAGCCGGCTCCGCTGCCGGGCAGGGTCATTTCATGTCTCACAACACGTTCGGGCACCTTTTCCGCGTCACCACCTGGGGCGAAAGCCATGGCCCGTCGCTCGGCTGCGTGGTCGACGGCTGCCCGCCCGGCATCCGCTTCACTCGAGCCGACATCCAGGCCGACCTCGACAAGCGCCGGCCGGGGCAATCACGTTTCGTGACGCAGCGTCGCGAACCGGATGAAGTGAAGGTGCTGTCCGGCTTCATCTTCGACGAGGACGGCGAGACGATGATCACCACCGGCACGCCGGTGTCGATGCTGATCGAGAATGTCGACCAGCGTTCAAAGGATTATGGCGAGATCGCCCGCCAATACCGGCCGGGCCATGCCGACTACACCTATGAGGTCAAATACGGCGTGCGCGATTATCGCGGTGGCGGCCGCTCCTCGGCCCGCGAGACGGCAGCCAGGGTGGCGGCCGGTGCCTTGGCGCGCAAAGTGGTTCCGGGCGTTGTGGTGCGCGGCGCGCTGGTGTCGATGGGCGAAAAATCCATAGACCGCGCCAACTGGAACTGGAATTTCATCGGCGATGCCGAAAATCCGTTCTTCACCCCCGATCCGGCCTCCGTACCCGTCTTCACCCAGTATCTCGACGGCATCCGCAAGGCGGGCTCCTCGGTCGGGGCGGTGATCGAGATCGTCGCCGACGGCGTTCCGCCAGGCCTCGGCGCGCCGATCTATGCCAAGCTCGATCAGGACATCGCCTCCGGCCTGATGTCGATCAACGCGGTCAAGGGCGTCGAGATCGGCAACGGCTTCGAGGCCGCCCGCATCACCGGCGAACAGAATGCCGACGAGATGCGCATCGGCAATGACGGCAAGCCGGTGTTCCTGTCCAACAATGCGGGCGGCATCCTCGGTGGCATCTCGACCGGCCAGGCGATCGTCGCCCGTTTCGCCGTCAAGCCGACCTCGTCGATCCTGACGCCGCGAAAGTCTATCGACAAGGACGGCAGGGACGTCGAGATCATGACCAAGGGCCGCCACG
Organism: Mesorhizobium sp. M7A.F.Ce.TU.012.03.2.1; assembly: GCF_004006095.1. Lineage (NCBI taxonomy): Bacteria > Pseudomonadati > Pseudomonadota > Alphaproteobacteria > Hyphomicrobiales > Phyllobacteriaceae > Mesorhizobium > Mesorhizobium sp. M7A.F.Ce.TU.012.03.2.1. The sequence goes on along the minus strand of NZ_CP034779.1, from coordinate 6,233,165 downwards.
ATCCATGCGTTGGCATCCGCGCCGTGCCGATCGGCGAAGCAATGGTTGCCTGTGCTATCGCCGATCATTATCTGCGGCATCGGGGACAGACGGGAAGGGAATAGGGGAATAGGGGAATAAGGGAATAGGGGAATATGTTGCGCTCTTAGCCCGGCCGGCCAATCTTTTTGCTTTTCCCTACTCCCGTACTGCCCTACTCCCTTATTCCCCTGCGAGCGAAGCGAGTACCCATGCCTTACGACCAGAAGAAAATCGTCGAAGCCCTGCGTGCTTTCGAACGCGGCGAGATCGTCGTCGTCATGGATGATGACGGGCGCGAAAACGAGGGCGATCTGATCGTCGCCGCTGTCCACTGCACGCCCGAAAAGATGGCGTTCATCGTTCGCCACACCTCCGGCATCGTCTGTACGCCGATGCCGCGCGAAGAAGCCAAGCGGCTGAACCTTGCGCCCATGGTCGCCGACAACGATTCCGCCCACACCACCGCTTTCACCGTCAGCGTCGATTTCAAGCATGGCACCACGACCGGCATCTCGGCCGAAGATCGCACTTTGACCGTACGCAATCTTGCCAACGGCAATGTCGGTGGCTCGGATTTCGTCCGCCCCGGCCACATCTTCCCGCTGATCGCGCGCGAAGGCGGCGTGCTGATGCGCTCCGGCCATACCGAAGCAGCGGTCGATCTGTGCAAGCTCGCCGGCCTGCCGCCGGTCGGCGTCATTTCCGAGCTGGTCAATGATGACGGCACCGTCAAGCGCGGCCCGCAGGTGCAGGCTTTCGCCGAGGAGCATGGGCTGAAGCAGGTTTCGGTCGCCGACCTCATCGCCTACCGGCAACGTAAGGAAACTCTGGTCGAACGCGTCGCTTGCTCGGAAATCGACACGCTCGGCGGCAAGGCACAGGTCTTCACCTACACGCTGCCGTGGGACTCCATGCACCACGTCGCCATCGTCTTCGGCGACATTCGTGACGGCGAGGAGGTCCCGGTGCGCCTGCATTCGGAGGATGTGGTGACCGATGTGTTCGGCACCAGCCACCGGCTCGACGCCATCATGAAGGAAATGGGCGAGCGCAGGCGCGGTGTCATCGTCTATCTCAGAGAAGGTTCCGTCGGCGTTGCGCATCAGGAGCGCAAACGACCGGCAAGCGGCGACCGCGAGGATCACGAAGAGGCCCGCCGCCGCGAAAACGAGTGGCGCGAGATCGGGCTTGGCGCGCAGATCCTCAAGGATCTCGGCATCTCCTCGATCAACCTGATCGCCTCGCGCGAACGCCACTATGTCGGCCTCGAAGGTTTTGGCATCCACATCGCCAAGACCGAGATCCTTTAGGATATATCGATATTCAGGTGAGGCCGGCCTGCAAATGGCGGCTTTCTGCGCTTTCCGGTGCTCACGGACCGGGAAGTCCGCTGCGCTCCGGTTCTCGAAATCCATCATTTTCGGCTCGGCCTGACCTGAATCTCAACATATCCTGGCGGTCACTCGGCCGGAACGGCGGCTGCTTCACATCCGTCCATCTCGCACTCAGTCGTGGCAAGGCTGCGCTGGCCAAGCAGTACGGCGATCAGTGCAATCGTGCCTGAAGCCACCGACACCCAGAACCCGCTCTGGGCGCCGAACGCATCGACCATCGCACCGGCGGCGAACGAGCCCAGCGCCATGCCGATGCCGATGCCGGTCATGACCCAGGTGATGCCTTCGGTCAGCATCGCTTCCGGCACATGCCGCTCGATCAGGCCGAAGGCGGTGATGAAGGTAGGCGAGATCGCCACACCGCTGATGAACACGGTCAGCGCCAGCAGCGGCACGGTGTCGGCGGTGAGCGGCAACAGCGTGCCGAGCGCGACGAGGGCGACTGCGATGGCCAACTGGCGTTGCAGCGGCGCCTTCAGGCTGAGCGCGCCGACGATGATGCCGAGCACGAACGATCCCAGCGCATAAACGCCGATGACAAGGCTGGCGGCGCCCGGTTGGCCAAGCTCCTTGGTGATCGCCACGGTGGTCACTTCCGTCGTCGCGAAGGTCGCGCCGATGAAGATCAGGGCGAGGGTGATGATCTGAACCGGCCGCAGGCGGATCGCCGAGCCGCTTGAGTTATGGTCCACCGGCCGCACTTGCGGCTCCGTCGAGCGTTGCAGGATGAAGGCCGCTGATCCGAATGCGAGAAATAATGTGCTCACCAGAACGCCGGCTTCCGGGAATAGGGCGGCACTGAGGCCGACCGACAGCGATGCCCCGGCGATATAGACCAGTTCATCGGCCACGGACTCGAAGGCGAATGCGGTGTTCATCTGCGGCCGCCCCCGGAAAATCTCCGTCCAGCGCGCGCGCACCATCGCAGGTATGCTTGGCATGGCGGAGGCCAGCAGTGCCGATACGAACAGCGTCCAAACCGGCCAGTTCTGGTTGGCCGCCGCTATCAGGACCGCGAAAGCCAGCACCGCGATGATGGTGGTGGGCACCACGATTCGTGTCTGGCCCAGGCGGTCCACCAGTCTCGATATCTGCGGCGCGGCGAAGGCGTTGGCCAGCGCGTATGTCGCCGAGACCGCACCCGCCAGCCAGTATTCGCCGCGCGTCTGCGACAGCATCGCCACGATGCCGATTGGCGCCATGGCGATCGGCAGGCGCGCCATGAAGCCGGCGGCCGCAAAGCCCTTGGCGCCGGGGGCACGAAAGATTTCCGCGTAGGGATTTTGCATCGGTTGGTTCCTCGACAAAGGACGATTGGACAATTACATACGGAGCGTATGATCATTAAATAGGCCATACGTCGCGTATGTCAATTGGCATACGTTGCGTATGTGAATAGGGCCAGAAGCCATGCACAGACCCCGCAAGGAGATGATCGCCGAGACGCGCGCCAAGCTGATCGCGGCGGCCCGTCATGCCTTCGGCACAACAGGCTATGCGGAAGCCTCGATGGATGATTTCACCGCTTCGGCCGGGCTGACGCGCGGCGCGCTCTATCATCATTTCGGCGACAAGAAGGGGCTGCTGCAGGCGGTCATAGCCCAGATTGACGGCGAGATGGCGGCGCGCATCAATGAGGTCGCGTCGAGAGCGCCGACCCGTTGGCAACATTTCGTCGACGAGTGCTCGACCTATATCGAGATGGCGCTGGAGCCGGAAATCCAGCGCATCATGTTCCGGGATGGCCCGGCCGTGCTGGGGGATCCAGCGCAATGGCCGAATTGCAGTGCGTGCATCGCTTCAATGACCGACCATCTGACCGCGCTGCAGGAGGAGGGGGTCGTTGTCTCCAGCCTCGACCCCGAGACGGCCTCGCGACTGATCAACGGAGCGAGCAGCCAGGCAGCGCAACGGATCGCCAATTCGAGCGACCCCGAAGCGACGTCGAAGAAGGTGGTGACGGCGTTCAAGCAACTGCTCGAAGGCCTGCTCAAGAAGCCGGATCCGCAGTCGAATTGAAGTTCTCACCGGAGCTTTCGTGCCGGCAGCTGTTCACGATAGGAATTTTTTCTTGACTCGGTGACCTCAGCTAAGGTACATATTCGTCCATGGTGCTGATTTGCGCCAGTGACCCGCCGCACAGGCGGGTTTTTCGTTTGATGCTCCGTCAGCCTACGCGCCGGCGAAGGCTCCGAAGAAACCCGTTAGCCCGAATTCGTTGCCCTTTGGCGTCAGGGCCGTCAATTGACAATCGCCGGGTTGAGTCCATCCTCTTCCACCATCTCTGAGGCGGAGATTCGGGGCACATGTGGGATTTTGAGATCGGCCGGTCGGTGTCCATCATGATGCGGACCTGGCCGTTCATCGTCTTTCGCATGATCGTCTATTTCGGCATCACGCTGGCCTACATTATGGCGACGGGCACCGGCGCCTCGGTCGGCTATGGCGTCGGCCATATCTCCACTGATCCCGACGGGCCCATGTCCTTTGCCCTGTGGGGCGGCGTGGTCGGGTTTGGCCTCGTCTCGATCGCTGTGTATTGGATCCGCGAATACATCCTCTATGTCGTCAAGGCCGGCCACATCGCCGTCATGGTTCATCTGATCGACGGCCGCGACATTCCCGGCGGTCAGGACCAGATCGCCTATGCCAGGGATATCGTGACCCAGCGTTTCGCCGAGGCCAACATCCTTTTCGTCGTCGACCAACTCGTCAAGGGCGCCATCCGCGCCATCACCGGCCTGCTCGGCGGCATCGCCGCCTTCCTGCCGATACCGGGCCTGAGCGGCCTGGTCTCCTTCATCAACACGGTGATCCGCCTGTCGCTGACCTATGTCGACGAGATCATCCTCGGCTACAACATCCGCATCAATTCAGCCTCGCCCTTCGAGACGGCGCGCCAGGGCGTCGTGCTCTATGCCCAGAACGGCAAGGTCATGGTCAAGAACGCCGTCTGGCTGGCGGTCATCATGTGGGGCGTGTCGTTCATCATCTTTCTGATGATGCTGGCGCCTGCCGGCGCGATTCTGTTCCTGATGCCTGGCCAGCTCGCCGGCTGGGCTTTTGTGCTCGCCATCGTCTTCGCCTGGGCATTCAAGGCGGCGTTCATTGAACCCTTCGCCATCGCCTGCCTGATGCAGGTCTATTTCAAGACCATCGCGGGCCAGGTGCCGGATCCGGCCTGGGACGCCCGGCTGGCCGAGGCGTCGTCGAAGTTCAGGGAGCTCAAGGACAAGGCGCTCGCCTCCTTCGGCGGTTCGCGCTGGGCTACGGCCGGCGCCACACCCTGATCGGCCGGGCGGGTGATGTCTGGTGAGGCAGAAACGGTGTTGAGGCGCGCCACGGTGGATTTGAGCTGTGTCTCGCCTTGCCCGGAAAAGGTCTCGCTCATGATCAGCTCCGGCAGCGGCAGCCGCCGTCCCCAGCCATGCGTTTCAAGGTCCGGTTTGGGAGCGAACTCGGAAACACGGCCCACGCAGAGATAGGCGATCGGCGTTACGTGGTCCGGAATGGCCAACAGCCGCTTTAGCGCCTGCGCTTCGATGATACTGACCCAGCCTACACCGACGCCCTCGGCACGCGCGGCCAGCCAGAAATTCTGCACCGCGCAGACGGTGCTGTAGAGATCCATCTCCGGATTGTGCCAGCGTCCCAGCGGCGAACCCTTCGAGCGCTGCCGGTCGCAGGTGATGCAGATGTTGAGCGCGCTTTCGCAGATGCCTTCCAGCTTGAGCTTGCGGTAGAGTTCCTGCCGCTCTTCGTCGATCGCCGGCAGTTCCTGCTCGCGCGCGGCCAGGAACAGGTCGCGCACCTCCGCCCGTCGCTCGATGTCACGAATGACAATGAAATTCCATGGCTGCATGAAGCCGACCGATGGCGCGTGATGGGCAGCAAGCAGCAGCCGCGCCAGCACGTCGTCATCGATCGCGGTGGGCAGGAAATGGCTGCGCACGTCGCGCCGTGTGAACATGGCGCGATAGACCGCATCGCGCGCACTCTGGTCAAATCCGTCGCCAACAGCAGCGGTCAGGTGTTCCGGCATCGCTTGTCCCCTTGCGATTGCAATTGATATCATCCGCCTGACCATGCGGATGACGATGCCTGCCAGGCCGGTCTTCTGGCTCGGGATCAACCCGCGTCCGGTGCCTTCCCGTCATCGACAGTGGCATTTTACCGGCGCGGTCCCCCTCACAGCGTTGGGCACGCCACGGAATTCAACCGTGTTCCCGATTCTCCCGCTTGCGGCGGGCACCAGGCAGTACCAAAAACCTTACGCCGAAGTGCTGAGGACGCCAATGCTTGCAGCGACGCGAATGGACGCAGTCGCGATTTTCCCCAGTCATCGGCCGCCCGTGCATGGCCTTTGTCGATCCGGGTCACTAGATTAGGACGATGACCACCCGTCTCTACACCCATCCGATCTTCCTCGAGCATCTCACGCCGCCCGGACATCCCGAGCGGCCCGACCGCTTGCGTGCCATCGAGCGCGTGCTCGATGAGGAAGCCTTTGCCGGGCTCGATCGTATCCAGGCGCCGGAAGGCGACGAGGCCACCATCCTCTACGCGCATCCCGCCGATTTCGTCGCCCGCGTGCGCGCCGCCATTCCCGACGAGGGGATTGCCCGCATCGATGCCGACACCACTGCCAGTCCGAAGAGCTGGCAAGCGGCGATCACCGCGATCGGCGCCGCCAACGCCGCCGTCGATGACGTCTTTTCGGGCCGCGCCGACAACGTCTTCGTCGCCGCCCGGCCGCCCGGCCATCATGCCGAAAAGACCACGGCCATGGGCTTCTGCCTGTTCAACACGGCGGCGATCGCGGCGCGTTATGCGCAGAAGAAACACGGTGTCGAACGCGTTGCCATCGTCGACTGGGACGTGCATCACGGCAATGGCACGCAGGACATTTTCTGGGACGATCCGTCGGTGCTCTATTGCTCGACACACCAGATGCCGCTTTATCCCGGCACCGGAGCGAAGAACGAAACGGGCGCCGGCAACATCGTCAACGCGCCGCTGGCGCCGCAGACTGGCAGCGAGGTGTTTCGCGATGCCTTCCTGTCGCGCGTCCTGCCCGCGCTCGACAATTTCGCGCCCGACCTGATTATCATTTCGGCGGGGTTCGACGCGCACCACCGCGATCCGCTGGCCGAGATCAATCTGACCGAGGATGATTTCGATTGGGCGACCGGCCAACTGATGCAGCGCGCGGCACGCCACAGCGGCAACCGGCTCGTCAGCCTGCTCGAGGGCGGCTACGATCTGCAGGGATTGGCATTTTCGGTCGCCGCCCATGTCGGGCGACTGATGAAAGGATGAATGATGGCCGATGAGACCAACGAAGACGTCAAGGCGATGAGCTTCGAGCAGGCACTCGATGCGCTGGAGAAGATCGTCGATGATCTGGAGCGTGGCGACGTGCCGCTCGACCAGTCGATCAAGATCTATGAACGTGGCGAGGCGCTGAAGGCGCATTGCGACCGGCTGCTGAAGGCCGCCGAGGACAAGGTCGAGAAGATCAGGCTGTCGCGCGACGGCAAGCCGGTCGGAACGGAGCCGCTCGACGCGGATTGAGGCCCGGTCCGAACGATGGCCTCGCCTCACCGGTTTTTGGACATGATCATGATCGAGGATATAACTCGTCCCAATTGAAAGAGCTCAAGGACAAGAGGAGATACGGAAGCGATGTGCAGAAACATCAAGACCCTGTTCAATTTTGATCCGCCGGCAACCCCTGACGAGGTGCGCGACGCGGCTCTTCAGTTCGTCCGCAAGCTGAGCGGAACGACGCGGCCCTCGAAGCAGAACCAGCACGCCTTCGACCATGCCGTCGAAGCCATCGCGGCCTCGGCGCGCGAACTGCTCGATTCCCTGGAAACCCATCAGCATCCGCGTAATCGCGGAGAGGTGGCGGCCAAGCTGCGGGCAAAGGCGGCCATTCGCTTTGCCTGACGCGGCCAGGCGGCCTTCGACGGCCGACAAGGAGAGTCCATGAGCTTCTTCCCCGGGAAAGACCCTGAGGCAGGCGACGCCTTTGCCAGCGACCAGATCGAATTGATGGTCATTCCGAACGCCAAGGACATCGGTGGTTTTCAGGTGCGCCGTGCCCTGCCGACGGCAAAAAGGCGGCTGGTCGGGCCGTTCATCTTCTTCGACCGCATGGGTCCTGCCATCCTGCGGGCCGGCCAGGCGCTCGACGTCCGTCCGCATCCGCATATCGGCCTGTCGACGGTCACCTATCTGTTCGACGGCAAGATCCGGCATCGCGATTCACTCGGCACCGAAATGGTCATTCAGCCCGGCGACGTGAATTTGATGACCGCCGGCCGCGGCATCGTCCATTCGGAGCGTACGCCGGAGGAACTGCGTGGCGCGCCGATGTCGGTATCCGGCCTGCAGACATGGCTGGCGCTGCCGGACGACAAGGAAGAGGTGGCACCGGTTTTCGAGAACACAGGAGCGCTCAGGCTTCCCGAGATCGATGCCGAAGGCGTCAACGGGCGCCTCATCATCGGCGATTTCCAGGGGTTGCGGTCGCCGGTCAGGGCCGACTCGGAGACGCTCTACGCCGACCTGCGCCTGGCGCCCGGCGCCAGCGTGAAAATCCCTGCCGATGCGGAAGAGCGCGCCATTTACACGCTGGAAGGCGAGGTCTCGATATCAGGTGACGTCTTTCCGGCGGAACGGCTGCTGGTGTTCCGTCCCGGTGACGAGATCGTCGTATCGTCGCAGACCGGTGCACATTTCATGCTGTTTGGCGGCGCCTCGCTCGGTTCGAAGCGTTACATCTGGTGGAATTTCGTCTCATCGTCGAAGGAACGCATCGAACAGGCCAAGCAAGAATGGAAGACGGGCCGCTTCGACATCGTTCCAGGAGACGAGGAAGAATTCATCCCGCTGCCGGAAAGCTGATGCCTGTCGCCGGAAAGTGGCAGAACGAAATGCATAGACAAAGACTAGGGCCTGATCCGCGTCACTGACACGCATTTACTTTCGCCGGCCGGCGACCTATTTCGCCCATCAACCGAAAGCCTCAGCACCGTGAACGCACCGCCGCATACGCCACTTCTCGACAAGGTCCGCATCCCGGCCGACCTGCGCACGCTTGCGGAAAGTGAACTGCCGCAATTGGCGTCCGAGCTTCGCGCCGAGCTGGTCGACGCCGTGTCCCGCACGGGTGGTCATCTGGGCGCCGGGCTTGGCGTGGTCGAGCTGACAGTGGCGCTGCACTATGTCTTCAACACCCCCGATGACAGGCTGATCTGGGATGTCGGCCACCAGGCCTATCCGCACAAGATCCTGACCGGCCGCCGCGACCGTATCCGCACGCTGCGCCAGGAAGGCGGTCTGTCCGGCTTCACCCGCCGCGCCGAGAGCGAGTACGATCCCTTCGGCGCCGCCCACTCCTCGACATCGATATCGGCCGGCCTCGGCATGGCCGCCGCCCGCGATCTCTCCGGCGGCCGCAACAACGTCATTGCCGTCATCGGCGACGGCGCCATGTCCGCCGGCATGGCCTATGAGGCGATGAACAATGCCGGTGCGCTCGATGCACGGCTGATCGTCATTCTCAACGACAACGACATGTCGATCGCGCCGCCGACCGGCGCGATGAGCGCCTATCTGGCGCGGCTGGCCTCCGGCAAGGCCTATATCGGCCTGCGCGATTTCGGCAAGAAACTGACGTCCTATCTCGGCAAGCGCGCGGATCGTGCGATCACAAGGGCGGTCGAGCATGCACGCGGCTACGTCACCGGCGGCACGCTGTTCGAGGAACTCGGCTTCTATCACATCGGCCCGATAGACGGCCACAATCTGGAGCACCTGATCCCGGTCCTGAAAAATGTCCGCGACAATGGCGAAGGCCCGGTGCTCATCCATGTCGTCACCCAGAAGGGCAAGGGCTATGCGCCGGCCGAAGCCGCCGCCGACAAATATCACGGCGTCAACAAGTTCGACGTCATCACCGGCGCGCAGGCCAAGGCGCCAGCCAACGCACCGGCCTACACCAAGGTGTTCGCCGAAAGCCTGGTCCAGGAGGGCCGCGAGGACGACCGCATCGTCGCCGTCACGGCCGCTATGCCGAGCGGCACCGGTCTCGACCTGTTCGGCGAAGCGTTCCCGTCGCGCACCTTCGATGTCGGCATCGCCGAACAGCACGCGGTGACCTTCGCCGCCGGCCTTGCCACCGAAGGCTACAAGCCGTTCACGGCCATCTATTCCACCTTCCTGCAGCGCGCCTACGACCAGGTCGTCCACGACGTCGCTATTCAGAAACTGCCGGTGCGGTTTCCCATCGACCGCGCCGGTTTCGTCGGCGCCGATGGCGCGACCCATTGCGGCGCCTTCGACACCACCTTCCTGGCGACACTGCCGGGTTTCGTCGTCATGGCGGCCGCCGACGAGGCGGAGCTGCGCCACATGGTGCGCACCGCGGCGAGCTATGATGAGGGTCCGATCGCCTTCCGCTATCCGCGCGGCAATGGCGTCGGCGTCGACATGCCGGAGCGCGGCTCGGTTCTCGAAATCGGCAAGGGCCGCATCGTCAAGGAGGGTACCAAGGTTGCATTGCTGTCTTTCGGCACGCGGCTGCAGGATTGCCTGATCGCCGCGGAGGAGCTAGGTGCTGCCGGGCTGTCCACCACGGTCGCCGACGCCCGTTTCGCCAAGCCGCTCGACCAGGATCTGATCCGGCGGCTGGCCCGCTCGCATGAGGTGCTGGTGACGGTGGAGGAGGGCGCCGTCGGCGGCTTCGCCAGCCACGTGCTGCAGTTCCTTGCCCATGAGGGCCTGCTGGAAAGCGGCCTGAAGGTGCGTCCGCTGGTGCTGCCCGATGCGTTCAGCGACCACGCCAAGCCGGAAAAGATGTATGCCGATGCCGGGCTCGATGCCGCCGGCATCGTGCGCACCGTGTTCGTGGCACTCGGGCACACAGTCCACGCCCAGCGCGCCTGAATCCCAGCGCGCCTGAATCAAAGTCTCAAAGACTTGAATCAGTTTGCCGGCACGCGATCTTAAGGCATTGTTTACGCTGCCGTTTGGCGCTTTGCTTACCGTGTCTCTTGGCCGTTTTTCAATGGCGCCCTGCTAGATCGTGATCAGGCAGGGAGACAACAACAATGAAAACGCTTCTGTGCGGCGCAGCACTTTGCGCCGTTATCATCGCGCCGGCCACAGCCGAAACGCGCTATGACCGCAGCCTCGAAAAGGCGGCGATGGGCATCATCGCCGGCAAGATGGGCGACATCCGCGGCGGCTTTTCCTTCAAGCAGGTGCCGCAATTGGTGGTTCTGCCGGCCCCTGTTCCCGCGCCTGCGGTTGCCATCGAGCCTGCACGCGAGCAAGCTTCGGGCGGCCGTGAGGATGGCTTGTCTCCAGCCGTCGAGCGCCCGGTTTCGCGAACCGTATTCTGAGCTGAAGACCAACAAGCCTATCGGGATTGCCCGATCGTTTCGCGCTTGCCGCTGTGCAGGCGATCTAAAAAGCGTCGGCAATGCTACTCTGCCGCAACCAGCTCCGCTTGCTGCGCCGATTTCTCGGGGCGCCAGGATTGCGCCGCGTGGCGGGCGCGGTCTGCCAGGGCGGCTAGGCGTCCGCGCAGGTTTCGTCCACCCACCACCGACGACAAGGTCACCGAATGCGTCGCAAAGCGGCGCTTGAAATCCTCGCCGCCGCAGAGAAAATCGATCGTGGTCAAGCCTCGGTCAAACGACCACTGGATGTAATCCATCATCAAGGCCATCCCCGGCGAGGCCCGTTCGAAGGCCGGATCATAGGTGGTGACGAAAGCCATCATCGTTCCATGCTGCTCGAAATTGATCGAGATGGCGATGATCTCGTCTTCGCGTTCGAGCACGAAGATGCGCAGCAATCCAAGCTTGGCCAGAACGGATATGAGTGCCGCCAGCGCGGGGGAGCCTTCGTCGAAGAGGTCCGAAACGCGGCCGTGTTTTGCAAGCCACAACCGCTTCAGCGCGGCGACGCGCTCCAGCACCGGCTCGCGGGCTTCGTGCGCATCCATCAGGCGGAAACGCAGCGCGCCGCCTTCCTCCATGAATTTGTAGCCACGGCGATAGTTTTGCCGAGTTTTCTTCGACTGGCTTTCAAACCATTGTGCGCCGCGTTGCCCGGCGCCGGAAACTCGATAGCTGACCTCGCTGCGGTGGCTTGGCTGCAAGATATTGCTCTGGCCTGGGGCGGCGGGACCAAGCAGGGTCCGGAATCGGGCATCAGGCAACAGACGATTGAGGTAGGCAAGATCGAAGCCGCCATCGTCGAGGATATGTTGCCAGAGTTGCGGCAGGATCTGTGGCTCGGCATCGGGAGCAACCAGGACATCGCCATAGTCGCAGTGATCTTTCGCCGCCCATTCCAGCATACGGATGCCTGAGCGCCAGAAGGTCGCGAGCGCAATGACGGCCTCGAGACGCTCGCCGCTCCAGACCAGGCCGATCCTGAGACCGCGACGGTCCTGATGCGGTGTGGTGTGCCACCAGGCCGAGATCCAGTCGGGATGCTGGAAAACGAGGCCGCCGGCGCGTTGCCAGAGCGTTGCCCAGGCGGGCGCGATTTCTGCCAGTCGCGCTGGCGAGGTCGCAATTTCGATCCGGTGCGTTCGCGGCATCCGGAACACGGCGGGTCCGTTCATGGCCTCCCCCTTTGCGGCGATTGCTGTGGCTCGGGCTTGTCGGTGCGGAAATGTCTGGCGATCTGCCGCCACATCCGCTTCAGCGGCAGGACATAGAGGCCTGCGAGCGACTGGTAGTCGCGCACGTTGCGTTCGATCAAACCGAACTTGAAGTCCTCGTCGGGTCTCGGAACGCACATGGTTCCGAAGAGCCGATCCCAGAACGAGAAGAGCAGCCCGAAGTTCTTGTCGTAGTGGCGCGGGTCGGTGCTGTGGTGCAGCTGATGCCAGTGCGGGCACAGGATCAGATTGTTCAACGGTCCAAACGAGATCTTGAAATGCGTGTGCCTGACGAAATCCATCATCAGGATGTTGCGTATGATGTAGACGTTGACGCCGAAGACCGTCAGCTCGACGAGGTTCAGCGACACCAGCGACCAGATGCCGAAGCAGATGCCGGGAATGACGCCGTCCCAGGCCCGGTTCATCAATTCGTCGAGCGGGTGGACGCGATCCTTGGTGATGCCGACCATCACCTCGGCCGAATGGTGGACCTTGTGCAGTTCCCACAGCACCGGGTAGCGGTGCTGGGCGACGTGGTAGAGATAGTACGAGATGTCGTAGGCAAGCAGCATGGTGATGGTGAAGATCGTCACCGTCACCGGCCCTGCCGGTCCTTCGATCAGGGGCGGCTGGATCGCCAGCAGCGTGGAGAGCAACCAGTTCGTCGCATAGCCGACGGCGCTGACGAAGACGACGCCGGCGGGCAGCATGAGGAATGGCATCAGCGCCTTCCGCGTCACCCAGAACAAAAGGTCGGCTTTCGCCGAAGGGTGCGTGATGACCTCATGCGGGACTGCGAACTCGAAAAACTCTTTCCAGCTCTTTTTCTCGACCGTGCGCCAGTAGGCGACCAGGGCGCTGACCAAAGCAGTCAGCAACAGAAGTCCGGTCGCCAGCAGGCCGGCGCCGGAAATCCGGTCAAGAACCTTGTAGACGATATCGCTGGCCATTTCCAAGGTTGCCGCCTCTTCATCCGGCTTTTCCGGTCGTCGCGGTCATAACATTGAAGTCCTCAAGCAAATGCGATGAAAATTGGTTAAGAAATCATGAGGCTTTCTAGATTTTAGGCACTTATCGGCAGGCGACGAGACCTCATGCTTCGGCGGTCATCCGTCTCAACCGGCGCAACGATAGATATTCATAGGGTGGTCGGCGTGACGGAACGCCTCACCATCGCCGCGGTCCAATGTGCTGGGCGTGATGATGGGAACGTGAGACGAGATGCTTCCGGCCGGTGCTCTTGCCATCGTCGTCGGCTTTCGCCATGAAGGCCGATGAATTCCCCTCTGCCAGCCAGCGCACGCCAGCGGCTCGACGACCTGCTCGTCCAGCGCGGGCTGTTTGCCAGCCGCTCACGTGCCCGCGACGCGGTCGAGCGTGGCACGGTGACCGTCGACGGCGTCATTGCGCGCAAGCCCGGCCAGAGCGTTTTGCCGCAATGCCTTGTTGCCATCGATGATCCGGCGCAAGGCTATGTGTCGCGCGCGGCACTCAAGCTGATCGGTGGGCTCGATCATTTCGGCCTCGACCCTGCCGGCTGTGAAGCGCTCGACATTGGCGCCTCGACCGGCGGCTTCACCCAGGTGTTGCTCGAGCGCGGCGTGGTCCATGTCACCGCGGTCGATGTCGGTCATGGCCAGATGCATCCTGATATCGGCGGCGACCCGCGTGTGACGGTGATCGAAGGACTGAACGCCCGCGATCTCGCCGTTGCCGATCTCAGCGGGCGTATTCCGGATTTCATCGTGTCCGACGTCAGCTTCATCTCGCTGAAACTGGCGCTGCCGCCGGCGCTTGATCTGGCGAAGGCTGGCGCCAAGGCCATGTTTCTGGTCAAGCCGCAATTCGAGGCGGGCCGTGATGCGATCGGCAAGGGTGGTCTGTTGAAAGATCCCTACGACGCCTCCCGTGTCGCCGGCCTGCTGCAGGATTGGCTGGACTCCGTGCCAGGCTGGCGCTCGCTGGGGCTGCATTTGTCGCCGATCGAGGGCGGCGACGGCAATCGCGAATTCCTGCTCGGTGGGATCAAGGACCGATGAGCGCGCGCTTCAGCATCAGGAAACTTGGCGCTCAGGGCGACGGTGTCGCCGAGACCGAGACAGGCGATCTGTTCATTCCCTTCACACTGCCCGGTGAAACGGTCACCGCCGCGCGCGAAAGGGATCGCGCCATGCTGATGGCGGTGCTGGAAGCATCGCCGCTGCGCATCGACCCCGCCTGCCGCCATTTCACCGAATGCGGTGGTTGCGCGCTCCAGCATTTCGAAGCCGGAGCCTATCGCCAGTGGAAACGCGAAAAAGTGGCGCACATCCTGAAGGGCAAAGGCATCGATTGCGAGATCGGCGAACTGGTCGCCTGCGCGCCGCAGACGCGCCGCCGTGTCGTGCTGGCCGCCCGGCGCACCGATACAGGCATGCTGCTCGGCTTCCATCGCCATCTGTCGCCGGAGATCATCGCCATATCGGAATGCCCGATCTCGCTGCCGGAGATCGTCGCTTCGCTCGATCGGTTGAAGGCGCTCGCCGAATTGGTCTGCGCAACCACCAAATCGTTCCGGCTGGCGGTCACCGTGACCGGTTCGGGGCTCGATGTCGCGGTTCACGAATCCGGCAAGCTCGGGGAGCACCAGCGCCGTATCGCGGCCAATTTCGTCATGGCGCAGGGCTTTGCCAGGCTGTCCATCGATGACGAAATCATCATCGAGCCGAAAAAGCCGGTTGTCATGTTCGGTAGCGTCGCTGTCGCCTTGCCCCCGGGCGCGTTCCTGCAGGCAACCGAGGCCGCCGAACAGGCGATGGCCGATATCGTCGGTGGGCATCTGAAGCGTGCCAAGAAGGTGGCGGATCTTTTCGCCGGCTGCGGCAGCTTTGCTCTGCGTCTGGCCGCGAAGTCGGAAGTCCATGCGGTGGAGGGCGATGCGGCAGCCCTTTCGGCCCTCGACCGTGGATCGCGTTTCGCCACTGGCTTGAAGCGGGTGACGGGTGAACGCCGCGACCTGTTCCGGCGGCCGTTGACGTTCAAGGAATTGAATGCCTTCGATGGTGTGGTGTTCGACCCGCCGCGCGCTGGCGCCGAGGATCAGTCGAAGCAGATCGCCCGTTCGGATGTGCCGTACGTCGCCGCGGTGTCCTGCAATCCGGTGACGCTCGCGCGAGATTTGCGCATCCTCATCGACGGCGGCTACATCCTGAAAAGCGTGACGCCGATCGACCAGTTCCTGTGGTCGCCGCATGTTGAGGCCGTGGCGTTGCTGGAGAAGCCGAAGCGGAGGCGGTAGGTCGCTTGTGCTTGAGTTGCGCGTGAATTGGGCCTATTTTGATACCGTACGCATCAAACTATGCTAGGTAATCGTCATGAACTCCGCAGCCCTCGAAGTTCCGGCGTCACGCTTTGGCGAGGAACGGTCGCCTTACCTTTCGGCAAGGCGTGTCGCGGAACAGCTTGGTGTCAACCTGACCGAATTGGCCGGCCTGATCGGGGTCGCGCGCAACACACTTGCCGCCAAGGCCGGCGCGCGCAAGGTCGACGCCGCCCTCAGCCCGATCGTCCGCATCCTGTCGATGGCCGGTGAAATGGCCGGCGGCGAGCAACGTGCGGCGATCTGGTTTAAGCACCAGCCGATCCCCGGCTGGGCGGGAAAGACCGCCTACGACCTGGTTCGCGAGGGCAAGACGGACAAGGTGCTGGCCTACCTGGAGGCCGTCCGCTCCGGCGTGTATGCCTGAGATCAGCCTGACCTTGTGGCGGGCCTTCGTACCGCGTTGGGCGCATCTGCCGCTTTCGGGCGAGGGCGCTGCCCACTTCGGCGGTCGCTGGAATCCGATTGGCGCTTCAACGATCTATGCGGCGCGCGAATTGTCCACCGCCTGGGCGGAGTACAATCAGGGCTTCGTCCAGCATCCGGCGTTAATTGCCCAACTAGAGCTCTCGGGCGCGCGCTTGGCCGATCTGACCGATGCCGCAATGCTGAGCGAATTGGCCATGACGGCGGGTATTCACCAATGCGAATGGCGAGACATGCTGGATCAGGGCCTTGTGCCCGAGACCCACAAGCTGCGGGATCGCCTGCTTGCCGATGGGGTGAACGGCGTGATCTATCCGTCCTTCATGTCGCCCGGCGGCACCTGCGTTGCGCTCTGGCGCTGGAACGAGGATGGCGCGCCGCGCCTGGAGGTCGTCGACCCCGACCGTCGTCTACCGAAATCGCCGGCATCCTGGCTTTAGGGCAATTCAGATGGGCGAGTAAGCTCGTCGACTGTTCTTATCAAACCCGCGTGCCGCCCACCGTCATCTGGTTCATGCGCAGATGCGGCTGGCCGACGCCGACGGGCACGCCCTGTCCGGCCTTGCCGCACATGCCGATGCCGGTGTCGAGCTTCATGTCGTTGCCGATCATCGAGACGCGGTGCATGGCGTCCGGACCGTTGCCGATCAGCATCGCGCCCTTGATCGGCTGCGTCACCTTGCCGTTCTCGATCATGTAGGCCTCGGTGCAGCCGAACACGAATTTGCCCGAGGTGATGTCGACCTGACCGCCGCCGAAGGAGACGGCATAGATGCCGTTCTTGACCGAGGCGATGATTTCGTCCGGCTCCATGTCGCCAGATGTCATGTAGGTGTTGGTCATGCGCGGCATCGGCTGGTGGGCATAGCCTTCGCGGCGGCCGTTGCCGGTCGCCTTCATGCCCATCAGCCGGGCATTCTGGCGATCCTGCATGTAGCCGACCAGCTTGCCATCCTCGATCAGCACATTGCGGGCCGAAGGTGTGCCTTCATCGTCGACGGTCAGCGAGCCGCGCCGCTCGGGCATCGTGCCGTCGTCGACGACGGTGACCCCCTTGGCGGCGACCTGCTGGCCGAGCAGGCCGGCGAAGGCCGAGGTCTTCTTGCGGTTGAAATCGCCTTCCAGCCCATGGCCGACGGCCTCGTGCAGCATGACGCCCGGCCAGCCGCTGGACAAGACGATGTCGAAAGTGCCGGCCGGGGCCGGTATGGCCTCGAGATTGACCAGAGCTTGCCTGAGCGCCTCCTTGGCGGCGTGCTTCCAGCTGTCCTCGACCAGGAATTCGCCAAACGCCTTGCGGCCACCCATGCCGTAGGAGCCGCTCTCCTGGCGGTCGCCATCGCCGACCACAACGGAGACGTTGATGCGGACCAGCGGGCGGATATCGCGCACCATTTGGCCATCGGCGCGCACGATCTCGACATGCTGCCAGGATGCGGCGAGCGATGCCGAAACCTGACGCACGCGCGGATCCTCGGCGCGCAGCCAGGCGTCGATTTCCTGCAAGAGCTTTGCCTTGGCCTCGAAGGAAGGCGAGGGGATAGGGTTCTCTTCGCCATAGAGATGGCGGTTGGTGCGGGCAGGTGCCGCGGCAAGCGTGCCGGAATAACCGCCCTTGACGGTTGAAACGGCATCGGCCGCGCGCAGCAGCGACGCTTCGGAGAGGTCGCTGGAATGCGCATAGCCGCTGGCTTCGCCGGCAACCGCACGCAGGCCAAACCCCTGGTCGGTGTTGAAGTTGGCGGTCTTCAGGCGGCCATTGTCGAACATCAGCGCTTCGCTCTCGCTGTATTCGAGGAACAACTCACCGTCATCGGCGCCGTTGATGGTCTCGGCGACGATCTGCTTGATGCGATCGTCTGAAATGTCGAATTGGCCGATCAGGCTGTTCATGGCGCGTCCGTTCACAGGAGGAATGGGTCTTTGCCACGATGTAGGCGCGAAGGCGCGCCGAGACAATCGCTCGGCCGCATTGTGAAGACAAAAGCGGTTTGCCAGCAGCCCGTCGACGTCACTTCTGGTTGATGATGCCGGTGATGTCGCAGGATTTCAGGGGAGGGCGGCGAAGCCGTCGGCAAAACCCTTGAGGTCGACCGGGATGCCGATGCCTTCTTCCGGGGTCTGGAAGACGATGAAGGTGGCCGACGTGCCGGTCTTCAGCGTGTCGAGAAGCGGCTTTTCGAGGATAACCTCGGCATAGCAGCCGTCCTGAAAGCAGCGCACGAAATAGGCGCGGCCGATGTCCTTGCCGTCGACATTGAGGCCGAGCCCGTTGGGCAAAAGCACGCCGAGCGGCGCCAGCACGCGCAGGATCTCCGCCTTGTTGTCGGCGGTGCGCAGCACCACGACCGACAGTCCCATCTCCGGACGGTCCTCGGCGACGACGTTCTGCATCATCACGCATTGTTCCGAGGTGGCACCGGCCGGCGTGTCGCAGATGATCGACCATGCGCCATGTGTCGAGCGCACGGTGCCGCTCGGCTGCGCGGCGTTCGCCGTGCCGGACACGATCGCGGACAAGCCGATGCCAGACAGGGCGGCGAAAAAGATGACCTTCGCCCAGTTTCTCGAAAACCGAGAGTTTCTCGAAAGCCAGTAATTCATGACGGCTCCATTGCGAATCACGGCACTTTAAGCCGCGCCAAAGCCAAGTAAAGGACGAGACCGCAC
The DNA here is from genome assembly GCF_004006095.1 of Mesorhizobium sp. M7A.F.Ce.TU.012.03.2.1. Lineage (NCBI taxonomy): Bacteria > Pseudomonadati > Pseudomonadota > Alphaproteobacteria > Hyphomicrobiales > Phyllobacteriaceae > Mesorhizobium > Mesorhizobium sp. M7A.F.Ce.TU.012.03.2.1. The sequence goes on along the minus strand of NZ_CP034779.1, from coordinate 6,214,606 downwards.
CAGGTCTGCCCCGAAAAAGCCAATTGGGCGCTTTTCCCTGCCAATTTCGCCCGAATTGCGACGTTCGGCACCTGCGGCCCGCGGGAATGCTGCTGCGGGCTCACTGTAGGCGATTCGGTGCTGCCGCGGCTGCCTCCAAAGGCATATCCGGGCTTGCGCGCAAAAATGCCGCACGGTTTCGTCCGCTCCTTTCTTGCGGAGGGAAAAAGAGTATGGTTTGAACCACCTTGAAACTGTCGGGATTCCCGTCCCGGCATTGTTCGTTATTCTCGTGGGTACCGCAGCGAGGAACTGGGAGACGATGAGGGCGATGAGAAATTTCCTGGCAAACGCCAAGGTTCCAGCAAGTGCCAAGTTTCTAAGTGCTTGTGCCGCTGTCACGTTTTTCGCCGGCGCATCCGCCCATGCCGACCAGCCCAAGAACTGGGAGACAACCTTCCAGGCGCCGGCGACTGACATGATGCGGCAGATCGAGTGGTTCGGGAATTACACGATGTGGTTCATCGTTCCGATCACCATCCTGGTGCTGCTTCTCCTCGCTTATTGCATCGTCAGATTCCGTGCGAGCGCGAACCCGGTTCCGTCCAAGACCAGCCACAACACGCTGATCGAGGTGATCTGGACTGTCGGTCCGGTCGTCATCCTGCTTTGCCTGGCAATTCCCTCGTTCCAGCTGCTGACCGCGCAATACACGCCGCCGGAAGAAGCGAAGCTGACCGTCAAGGCGACCGGTAACCAGTGGAACTGGGACTACGAGTACCAGACCGAAAACACGCTCTCCTTCAATTCCGCGATCCTTCAGGACACCGACCGCGCCGCCGCCGGCAAGGAGGACCGCAAGGTTTATCCGCGCCTGCTCGCGGTCGACAATGAACTGGTGGTGCCGGTCAACACCATGACCCGCGTGCTCGTCACCGCGACCGACGTGATCCACTCCTTTGCCATGCCGTCGTTCGGCATCAAGATCGATGCCATTCCGGGCCGCACCAACGAGACCTGGTTCAAGGCGGAGAAGGAAGGTATTTTTTACGGCCAGTGCTCGCAGCTCTGCGGCAAGGACCATGCCTTCATGCCGATCGCCATCCGCGTCGTCTCCGATGCGCAGTTCAAGACCTGGCTGGCGGCAGCCAAGACCGATCTGCCCGGCGCCAACAAGACGCTGATGGCCGAGGTCGACGGCCAGAACAAGGTAGCGGCCGCCGGCAACTGATGCCGCGGGTTAGCAAGATTTAGGGAACGGAGCGGAACATGGCAGACGCTGCAGCTCACGACGGGCACGACCACAAGCCTTATCACGGCTGGGTCCGCTGGGTTTATTCGACCAACCACAAGGACATCGGCACGCTCTACCTGATCTTCGCGATCATGGCCGGCATCATCGGCGGTGCCTTGTCTGTCGCCATCCGCATGGAGTTGCAGGAGCCTGGCATCCAGATCTTCAGCGGTCTGGCGCAGATGGTCTACGGCATGAACGGTGACGCCGCGATCGACGGCGGCAAGAGCATGTACAATGCCTTCGCCACCGCGCACGCCCTGATCATGATCTTCTTCATGGTCATGCCGGCGCTGATCGGCGGCTTCGCCAATTGGATGGTTCCGATCATGATCGGCGCGCCCGACATGGCGTTCCCGCGCATGAACAACATCTCCTTCTGGCTGCTGCCGCCGGCCTTCATCCTGCTTCTCACCTCGATGTTCGTGCCGAGCGCGCCGGGCGCCTTTGGCGTCGGTGGCGGCTGGACGCTCTATCCGCCGCTTTCGACCTCGGGCCAGCCCGGGCCGGCCATGGATCTGGCGATCCTGTCGATCCACATTGCCGGTGCGTCGTCGATCCTCGGCGCCATCAACTTCATCACCACCATCTTCAACATGCGCGCGCCCGGCATGACGCTGCACAAGATGCCGCTGTTTGCGTGGTCGGTGCTGATCACCGCCTTCCTGCTCCTGCTGTCGTTGCCGGTTCTGGCCGGTGGCATCACCATGCTGCTTACCGACCGCAATTTCGGCACCACCTTCTTTGCGCCCGACGGCGGCGGCGACCCGATCCTCTTCCAGCACCTGTTCTGGTTCTTCGGTCACCCTGAAGTGTACATCCTGATCCTGCCGGGCTTCGGCATCATCAGTCACGTCATCTCGACCTTCTCGAGGAAGCCGGTGTTCGGCTATCTCGGCATGGCCTATGCCATGGTGGCGATCGGCGCCGTCGGCTTCATCGTGTGGGCGCACCACATGTACACGACCGGCCTGTCGCTCGATACGCAGCGCTATTTCGTCTTCGCCACCATGGTCATCGCGGTGCCGACAGGCGTGAAGATCTTCTCCTGGATCGCGACGATGTGGGGCGGGTCGATTTCGTTCAAGACGCCGATGCTGTGGGCGCTGGGCTTCATCTTCCTGTTCACCATCGGCGGCGTCACCGGCGTCCAGCTGGCCAATGCCGGCCTCGACCGCTCGTTGCATGACACCTATTTCGTCATTGCCCACTTCCACTACGTGCTGTCACTGGGCGCGGTGTTCGCCATCTTCGCCGGCTGGTACTACTGGTTCCCGAAGATGACCGGCTACATGTATTCGCCCGTCATCGCCAACACCCATTTCTGGGTCACCTTCGTCGGCGTGAACCTGATCTTCTTCCCGCAGCACTTCCTCGGTCTCGCCGGCATGCCGCGCCGCACCATCGACTACCCCGATGCGTTCGCCGGCTGGAATTATGTGTCGTCCATCGGCTCGTATATCTCGGCCATCGGCGTCCTGATCTTCCTCTATGGTGTGTTCGAGGCCTTCCAGAAGAAGCGGATCGCCGGCGCCAACCCATGGGGCGAGGGCGCAACGACGCTCGAATGGCAGCTGCCTTCGCCGCCGCCCTTCCACCAGTGGGAACAGCTGCCGAAAATCAAGTAAGGCGGCTGCCCGCTCGAATACGAAACCGCCGGTCCGCCGGCGGTTTTGGCCAACGGATGATGGACTTAAGTACGCATGGCCCTTGTCGACGACCCATTGATTGACGAAGCGGGCTTTCGCATGTCGGAAGCGACGGCGGGCGATTTCTTCGCGCTGCTGAAGCCGCGCGTCATGTCGCTGGTGGTGTTCACCGCCTTTGTCGGCCTTGTCGCCGCACCCGTGACCATCAACCCTCTGCTGGCGGTGATCGCCATCCTGGCTATTGCAATAGGTGCTGGTGCCTCCGGCGCGCTCAACATGTGGTACGATGCCGACATCGATGCCGTGATGACCAGGACCGCCAACCGCCCGGTCCCCGCCGGTCGCATCCAGCCGCACGAAGCCCTGACCTTCGGGCTGGTGCTGTCGGTGCTGTCGGTGATGACGCTCGGCGTGCTGGTCAACTGGCTGGCGGCGACGCTGCTCGCCTTCACCATCTTTTTCTACGCCGTCGTCTACACGATGTGGCTGAAGCGCTGGACGCCGCAGAACATCGTCATCGGCGGGGCCGCCGGTGCCATCCCGCCCGTGATCGGCTGGGCCGCGGTGACCGGGACAGTCAGCCTCGAAAGCATTGTCTTGTTCCTGATCATCTTCCTGTGGACGCCGCCGCATTTCTGGGCGCTGGCGCTGTTCAAGTCCGAGGACTATGCCAAGGCCGGCATTCCGATGATGCCCAACGTCGCCGGCCACGCTTCGACCCGCCGCCAGATCTTCGCCTATGCGCTGGTGCTGGCCCCGGTCGGCGTGCTGCCGTGGCTGCTTGGCTACACCACGCCGTTCTATGGCGTGGCCGCCCTGCTTCTGGGAGTCGGTTTTGTCTGGTACGCGTGGAAAGTGCTTGGCATGGCCGACGATGACCGCGTCATGAAACCGGCCAAGGCCCTGTTCGCCTATTCGCTGCTTTATCTCTTCGCCATCTTCGCTGCCTATCTGGCCGACAGCGTTGTCGAACGCGCGCTTGCCATGGGTGGAGCATGACCATGATCGAGGAAAAGCTCGAGACCGTCACGTTGACCGAGCGTCAGAAGAAGGCGCAGCGCAGCCGTTCTATCGCCATCGGTGTGGCGCTGGCGCTGCTGGTGGTCATTTTCTACATCGCGACGATCGTGAAGTTCGGCCACAATCTGGGCACGATGTGATGAGCGTCGAGACCTCCAAAAAAGCGGCTGGCAAGAACGGCAACGTCATCGTCGCGGCTGTCTGCCTCGCCTTTTTTACCGGCATGATCGGCATGGCCTATGCCGCGGTGCCGCTCTACAAGATGTTTTGCCAGGCGACCGGCTATGGCGGCACGACGCAACGTGCCGAGAAGCAGTATGCCGGCCGCGTGCTCGACCGCGAGATCACCGTCCGCTTCGATGCCAACATCGCTGGCGTGCCGTGGGAGTTCCAGCCGGTCCAGCGCTCGATGACGATGAAGATCGGCGAGACCGTGCAGGCGCACTATCAGGCGACCAACAAGTTCGATCGTCCCGTGACCGGCCGCGCCACCTTCAACGTGCAGCCTGAACTGGCGGGTCCCTATTTCAACAAGGTCGAGTGCTTCTGCTTCACCGACACGACGCTGAAGCCCGGCGAGACACTGGACATGCCGGTCCTGTTCTACGTGGACCCCGACATCGTCAATGTGCCGGAACTGAAGGACGTGAAGACGATCACGCTGTCCTATACGATGTTCCCGGTCGAGAAGGCCAAGCCGGTCGCCTCCTCGGAGCCGGCCAAGGGCAATAGCAAGACAATTTCGAATACCGAAGCAAATCTCGGGGGTTGATATGGCAGACGCGCACGCAAAACCACAGCATGACTATCATCTCGTCGACCCGAGCCCGTGGCCTTTCCTGGGATCGGTAGGCGCACTTGTCGCCGCCTTTGGCGGCGTCTGCTTGATGGAATACCTGAAGGGCGGCTCGTTCCCGATCTTCGGCTTCAACATCGCCAATCCATGGCTGTTCTTCATCGGTCTCGTGATCATCCTCTACACCATGTTCGCCTGGTGGTCGGACACGATCAAGGAAGCGCATGAGGGCCATCACACGCGTGTCGTGTCGCTGCATCTGCGCTACGGCATGATCATGTTCATCGCCTCGGAGGTAATGTTCTTCGTTGCCTGGTTCTGGGCCTATTTCGATGCCAGCCTGTTTCCGAGCGAAGTCCAGCAATATGCCCGCACCGCGTTTACCGGCGGTGTCTGGCCGCCGAAGGGCATGGAAGTTCTCGATCCCTTCCATTTGCCGCTCTACAACACCGTCATCCTGCTGCTGTCCGGCACCACGGTGACCTGGGCGCACCATTCGCTCATCCATGGCGATCGCAAGGGGCTGATCAACGGCCTGGTGCTGACCGTTGGCCTCGGCATGCTGTTCACCATGGTGCAGGCCTACGAGTACATGCATGCTCCGTTCGCCTTCAAGGATTCCATCTATGGCGCCACTTTCTTCATGGCGACCGGCTTCCACGGTTTCCACGTCATCATCGGCACCATCTTCCTGTTGGTCTGCCTGATCCGGGCGATGAAGGGTGATTTCACCCCCAAGCAACATTTCGGCTTCGAGGCGGCCGCCTGGTACTGGCACTTCGTCGACGTGGTCTGGCTGTTCCTGTTCGCCTCGATCTACGTCTGGGGATCGGTCGGCGCGGTGATCGAGGGCCACTGATCCTGGCCTGAGGAATTTCCGTTTGGGGAGGGGCGGCCGCGGCAATGTGGCCGCCTTCTTCTTTTTGGCGCAATGATCGCTGATCGATAGCCAATGCGGCTGACAATTTTCCGGGCCATTTGCGCATTGATGATCGCGGCACTCCCGGCCTTTGCCGGCGAGAAGGTGGATCTGGTGCGTGTCCACAAAGCCGAACGCCGGCTGGAACTCATCGGCGACGGCAAGATCCTGCGCAGCTACGGCATCGCACTCGGCGGCGATCCTGTCGGGCATAAGCACCAGGAGGGCGATCAACGCACGCCCGAGGGGAACTATGTCCTCGACTGGCGCAACCCGAACAGCATCGCGCACAGATCGATCCATATTTCGTACCCCAACACCGACGATCTGGCGGCCGCCAGGGCGCGCAATGTCGACGCGGGCGGCATGATCATGATCCACGGCCAGCCAAACGGTTATGGCTGGTGGGGCTGGCTGCTTCAATTGGTCGACTGGACCGACGGCTGCATTGCGGTTACGGACTCCGATATGGACGAAATCTGGGCGATGGTGGCCGATGGCACACCGATCGAGATCGAGCGGTAGGCAATGAGTGGCAATATGAACTGGTTGCCGGTCGATCTGAAATCGAGCGGTAAGCAATGAGCGACGACTCTTCCAAGAGTGAAGATAGGGCGATCTGGCCGCCGATCGATCCGATCTCGGCCGGCCTGCATGGCCGTTGCCCGCGCTGCGGCGAGGGGCGGCTATTTTCCGGCTTCCTCACCGTCGGCAAGCGATGCGTCAATTGCGGCCTCGATTATTCCTACGCTGATGCCGGCGACGGGCCGGCGGTGTTCGTGATCCTGATCATCGGCTTTATCATCGTCGGCCTGGCGCTCTGGGTAGAAGTCACGCTCAGCCCGCCGCTCTGGCTGCATCTGCTGGTCTGGATTCCGCTGGCTGTTGTGCTGTGCTTGACGGCGCTGCGGCTGATCAAGGGCGTGCTGCTGACGCTGCAATACCGCAACCAAGCGGCCGAGGGCCGGCTGGATCGCGGCGAATGAGCGAGGCTTCCCTTAGAACTGACGGTCGTTCGCGGCCGCGATCGGCATTGCTGCTCGGCCTTGGCCTTGTGCTGTTCCTGATCCTGCTGGTGCTCGGCACCTGGCAGATGCAGCGCCTGTATTGGAAGGAAGGCCTTCTGCAGACCATCGACCAGCGCACCCATTCGGCGCCGTTGCCGTTGGTTGCGGTCGAGAAAGAGTTCGCCGCCACCGGGGATGTCGATTATACGCCTGTCACCGTCACCGGCACGTTCCTGCATCAAGGCGAACGCCATTTCTACGCGACCTGGGAAGGTGATGCCGGCTTCAATGTCTACACGCCGCTGGCGCTCGACGACGGCCGCTTCGTCCTGATCAATCGGGGCTTCGTGCCTTACGATCTGAAGGATGCCGCCAAGCGCGCCAAGGGACAGGTGGCTGGCAGAGTGACGGTCACGGGGCTGGCCCGCAACCCGCTGCCGGGCAAGCCGTCGATGATGCTTCCCGACAACGACGTGGCGAAGAACATCTTCTACTGGAAGGACCGCGACGTGATGGCTGCAAGCGCCGGTCTGCCGGCGGGCGCCGCGCTGGTGCCGATCTTCATCGACGCAGACAAGACGCCAAACCCAGGCGGCTTGCCGGTTGGCGGCGTCACCATCATCGATCTCCCGAACAGCCATCTCCAATATGCGATGACTTGGTACGGGCTTGCCGCGGCGCTCGCAGCCGTGCTCATCCTGCGGCTTCGCCGTCCCGCGAAAGACGAATGAACGCGGCTGATGCCCCCTTTCAACCGATGCCCTTGACAGGGCAGGGGTGCGCACTTCATTTCGGCTTTGATCAACCGGCCCGGATTTAATGCTTCAGACAACCACTAAACCACCTCTGACGATCCGGCTCTGCCAGCCGCGCGGTTTCTGCGCCGGTGTCGACCGTGCCATCCAGATCGTCGTGCTGGCGCTGAAGAAATATGGCGCGCCGGTCTATGTCCGCCATGAGATCGTGCACAACCGCTACGTCGTCGAGGGGCTGCAAAGCCTTGGCGCCGTCTTCATCGAGGAACTCTCCGAGATACCGGCCGAACATCGGCAGTCGCCCGTCGTGTTCTCGGCGCATGGCGTGCCGAAATCGGTGCCGGCGGATGCGAAGGCGCGCAATCTCTTCTATCTCGATGCCACCTGCCCGCTGGTGTCGAAGGTCCACAAGCAGGCGATGCGCCATCAGCGGCTCGGCCGCCATGTGCTGTTGATTGGTCACGCCGGTCATCCCGAAGTGATCGGCACCATGGGCCAACTGCCGGACGGAGCGGTGACGCTGATCGAAACCGAAGCCGATGCCGCAAAGCTCTCGCCCGCCGATCCGCAGGCGCTCGGCTTCGTTACCCAGACCACATTGTCTGTCGAGGACACCGCCGGCATCATCCGCGCCTTGCGGGATCGCTTTCCGGCGCTGCAGGCACCAGCGGCGGAATCGATCTGCTATGCCACCACCAACCGCCAGGAAGCAGTCAAGGACACCGCGCCGGGTGCCGATCTCTATCTGATCGTCGGCGCGCCGAATTCCTCCAATTCGCGACGACTTGTCGAAGTCGCGGAGCGTGCAGGCGCCACCATGTCGCTTCTCGTGCAGCGCGCCGCCGAGATTCCGTGGAATGACATCGGCAACATCTCGACGCTTGGCCTGTCGGCCGGCGCATCGGCGCCCGAAATCATCGTCGACGAGATCATCGACGCGTTCCGGCAACGCTTCGATGTCACGATCGACCTGGCCATCACGGCCACGGAAACGGAGGATTTTCCGGTCATGCGGGTATTGCGCGATGTCGAACTGACGCGGGCCGACATGGCCTTCGTCAATGGAGCCGCGTAAGCCACATGGCGGTATACACCGACGTTGCGGAAGGCGAACTCGGCGCATTCCTGAAGCACTATCCGGTCGGCGATCTCCTGTCCTACAAGGGCATCGCCGAAGGCACCGAGAACTCGAACTTCCTGCTGCACACCTCCAGCGGCTCCTACATCCTGACGCTCTATGAGAAGCGCGTCGAGAAGGCGGATTTGCCGTTTTTCCTCGGGCTGATGGGCCATCTCGCCAACAAGGGCGTGTCCTGCCCGCTGCCGGTGACCGCGCATGACGGCAGCGTCATCGGCACGCTCGCCGGCCGGCCGGCGGTCATCATCACCTTCCTGGAAGGGCTTTCGTTGCGGCGGCCCACAGCAACGCATTGTGCCGAGGTCGGCAAGGCATTGGCGCAGTTGCATCTGGCCGGTGCCGATTTTTCGATGACGCGTCCGAATGCCCTGGCCATCGACGGCTGGCGCAAGCTCTGGGATGCAGCGCGCGATCGCGCAGACGAGGTCGAGCCGGGCCTGGCGGCCGAGGTCGATGCCGACTTTGCCGATTTCGAGCGCAACTGGCCGAAGGACCTTCCCAAAGGCATCATCCACGCCGATCTTTTCCCGGACAACGTTTTCTTCCTCGGCGAAAAACTGTCCGGCCTGATCGATTTCTATTTCGCCTGCGACGACCTCTACGCATACGATGTCGCCACCTGTCTCAACGCCTGGTGCTTCGAGAAGGATTTTTCCTTCAACCTCACCAAGGGCAAGGCGCTGCTCGCCGGCTACCAGAGCGTCCGGCCCCTGAGCGACCAGGAACAAACTGCGCTGCCGGTGCTGGCGCGCGGTTCGGCGTTGCGCTTCATGCTGACCCGGCTGTACGACTGGCTGACCGTCCCCGATGGCGGGCTCGTGATGAAGCGCGATCCGACCGAATACATCAGAAGGATGCGGTTCCACCGGGCGATCAAATCTCCTTCGGAATATGGATTGGCCTGATATGGGTATCATGAGCAAGCAGGTTGAGATCTTCACCGACGGCGCCTGTTCGGGCAATCCCGGCCCTGGCGGCTGGGGCGCGATCCTGCGCTTCAACGGCACCACCAAGGAGCTTTCCGGCGGGGAAGCCGAGACGACCAACAACCGCATGGAACTGTTGGCCGCCATTTCGGCGCTGAACGCGCTGAAGGAACCGTGCACGGTCGACCTTCACACCGACAGCAAATATGTCATGGACGGCATTTCCAAGTGGATCCACGGCTGGAAGAAGAACGGCTGGAAGACCGCCGACAAGAAGCCGGTGAAGAACGGTGAACTCTGGCAGGCGCTCGACGAGGCCAACAAGCGCCACAAGGTCACCTGGAACTGGGTCAAGGGCCATGACGGTCATGTCGAGAACGAGCGCGCCGACGAGCTTGCGCGCGAAGGCATGGCGCCGTTCAAGAAAGGTCCGTTCAAGCCTGCAGCAGCGGCAAAGCCTGCTGCGCCGGCCAAACAACCGGCAATCGCGAAAGTGCGGCGCTCTACCCAGAGCTATTGAATTTCCGGAGCGGCGTGGCTCTCAGGTACGAAGAAGCGGATCAGCCGGCGGGGGTGGCAACTACTACGATATCGGCGCGCACCGCGTTATCTACTGCTGGCTGCCGATCGACTGGCCAGCGCAGTTGTAGACCCTTATCGGATCAGCAGCGCCGTGCCCCAAAGCCCAAGTGCGAACACCGTGTGCGACACCAGGTTCAGCGCCCGGATCTGCATCGGATTTGGCCGCTTCGAGGCCGCCCAGCCGGCGCCCATGCCGGGTGCCAGCAGGAACCAGCCGGCGCCGACGGTGACGATGCCGAGGATGAAGGCCGGCAGGAATGTCGGCGCGGCAAGCCAACTCGCTCCGGCCAGCACCACCAGGATGATGCTGTAGGCGATGCCGACAAAATAGTGAAAGGCCCAACCCAGCGCCTTTTCATGCGCGTAAGATGTGGCATCGCCGATATCGTCGTGGAAGACCTTGTCGCGGAGATGCCAGACCCAGCGACCGACCGGCCCCCAGTTCGGCCGTGGCTGGCCGAACGCCTTGTGCAGGAAGATGGCCCAGAGATCCATCAGGACGGTGGCGCCGATGCCGATCGCGATAGCGCGCCAGAACATGTCAAACATCGCTAGAATCCCCCCAAACGCAAGCCCTGGGCTACAAGCGCGATCGTCGTTCCACACCCGACGCCGCGCTGAACTTCAGAGCTGTCCCAGAATATGAGCCGCGCCGGACTCGTCGACACCAGGCTTGGTCTCGACATTGAGCGCGGTGACCTTGCCGTCGTCGACGATCATCGAAAACCGCTTCGAACGCAGCCCCATGCCGCTGGCGGAAAGGTCATTGTCGAGGCCTACCGCCTTGGCGAAATCGCCACTGCCGTCGGCGAGGAACATGATCTTGCCCTCACCGCCGGTGAAGTGCGCCCAGGCGCCCATGACATGGACGTCGTTGACCGAAACGACGGCGATGGTGTCGACGCCGCGCGCCAGGATGGCATCGTGGTTTTCGAGATAACCCGGCAAATGGTTGTTGCTGCAGGTCGGTGTGAAGGCGCCGGGAACCCCAAACAGCACGACCTTCTTGCCCGAGAAAATCTCGGCCCCGGTGATCGGCTTGGCGCCATCGGCGGTCATCGTCTTGAAGGTCACGTCAGGCAGCTTGTCGCCAACGGAAATGGTCATGGATTCCTCGCTTGGGAAAATGGGGAAGGACGTGTCTTTGCCTAGCGAACCCGACGGCTTCCTGCAACCGTTGGGGTGGGCTGGATCAAGGGAAAGGCAGAACCCCTTCGACCGCGCCCGCCGAACTCGTCAGCGTATAGTGAAGCCCGCCATCGGTCGGCGTCGTCGAGGGGCGATCGAGGATCGGCACGGTGAAGATCAGCTTGCCGTCCTTTTCGCTGCGGGCAGGGGTGCCGAACATGTAGTCCCGCTCGCCGGCGACGAAGAAATCCGCCGCCTCCGGATCGCCGGGAAAGCTCGCCTCAACAATCAGCGTCTCGTGGTCGCCCGGCAGCACAGCGATGCCGAAATCGGACCTCGCGGGCGCTGGTAGCGCCGCGAAACTCGCCTTCACCAGCGCTGCGTCCTCGGCATTGTCCGGATCGGAGGCCGGGTCGACGGTCAGCCGCGTCTGCACCGGAATGCAGATCGTTTCGCAGATGCCGAGAAAGATGTCGGCATCGATCAACGCCGGCTGGTTCGGCGCCGCCAGCGTGAATGTCACCGGCAGAGAAACCGGATAGTTGTAGCCTGCCCATTTGCCATAGCCGTCGTCATGGCGCTGCGGCGCCGGAAACGATAGCGCTGCGTCGGCGATGTTGGTGCTGGCTGAAATGTCGAGTTGCGGCGGCACGCCCGCGTCGCCCGGATCGCGCCAATATGTCTTCCAGCCGGGCTTGAGCGCTATGTCGAGAACGCCCTGGATGCGGCCGGTGTCGTCGGCTTTGCCTGATGTCACCAGCCGGACCTTGCCGCCTTCGCTGTTGTACCACGCCGATGAGGAGGCGGCGGCGGGAAGAGCGGTTGCCGATCCGATGGCGGCGCCGAGCAGCAGGATTTTCAAGCTTCGCATGGCGGTGATTTGATCGTCCGTTCGTGGCCGCGCAATGATTTCATGGCCTTGCCGGTATCATATTTGCGTGACTTCGAGGGAGAAGAATGTTCGAGCCGCCGCCACAGGCTTTGGTCGAATCCAGCACGGCGCATCTTTTCGGCGCTTTGGAAACGCGTTACGCTCCCTTTCATGGACTTGTTGCGCCACAAGAAGACGGTCGCCAGCCGCGGCTTTCTCGACGATCAGTTCCTGATTGCCATGCCCGGCATGAAGGACGACCGTTTCACGCGCTCGGTCATCTATGTCTGCGCACATTCCGATGAAGGCGCCATGGGCCTGATCATCAACCAGACGCAGCAGATGCTGTTTCCGGACTTGCTCGTGCAACTGGGCATCATGAACGAGCAGGAGGCGATCCGCTTGCCGGCTCAGGCCCGCGATTTCGTCGTGCGCAATGGTGGCCCCGTGGACCGCAGCCGGGGCTTCGTCCTGCATTCGGGAGACTATCGGGTGGAATCGTCGCTGACCGTTTCCGACGACATCTGCCTGACGGCGACCGTCGACATATTGCGCGCCATATCGTCCGGCCGCGGGCCTCGTCATGCGCTGATGGCGCTCGGCTATTCCGGCTGGGGCGCCGGCCAGCTGGAGACCGAGATCGCCGAAAATGGCTGGCTGACCTGTCCGGCCAATGCCGAGCTTCTGTTCGACACCGATATCGAGCGCAAATACGACCGGATCCTCGCCTCGATCGGCATCGACCTTGCGCATCTCAGCCTGGCGGCCGGACACGCCTAAACCCCCTCATCGCGGAGCCCGTTTCGAAACTCGCTCTGGAGAGTCATATGGTGGTGTTTTCGAGAACCGGAGCGCAGCGGACATTCGGGTCCGTGAGCACCGGAAGCGCAGAAAACGCCGTCAGATGGCCGCCAGAGTAGAGTTTCCAAACGGGCTCTCACGCTTGCGTCAGCGGATACTGCTCTTTTAGCGTCTTCAGCACCTGGTCGCCCGGCATCGGGGCGCCGAACATGAAGCTCTGCACATATTCGCAGCCCATCTGACGCAATTCCAGCGCATCGCTCTCGTCCGAAATGCCTTCGGCGACGACGGACAGGCCGAGCTCATGCGCCATGTTGACCATCGACTTCAGCAGCACCGCGCGCTTGGGCGTGTTGTCGTCGACGAAGCTCTTGTCGATCTTGATGGTGTCGAAGGGGAAACGCGTCAGGTAGGCCAGTGAGGAGTAGCCGGTGCCGAAATCGTCCAGCGACAGGCCGATGCCGAGCTGCTTCAGCTTGGTCAGCACATGGGCGGTCTGCTCGGGATTGTCCATGACAAGCGATTCGGTGAGCTCCAGCCGGAAGCAGCGCGGCTTCAGATTGGCCCGCGCGATGACCGAGCGGACGTCACTGACCAGGTCGCGGCGGATCAACTGGCGGCTGGACAAATTGACCGAGACCGACAGCGGCGCGTCGCCGATCTGTTTTTGCCAGCTGGCGAGATCTTCCGCCGCCTGCTGCATGGCAAACAGGCCGAGCTGCACGATAAGCCCGCAGCTTTCGGCGACCGGGATGAAATCCGCCGGCGGGATCATGCCGCGGCGCGGGTGGTCCCAGCGCAGCAGCGCCTCGAAGCCGGCGACACTGCCGTCCTCGAGCCGCACGATCGGCTGGTAGGCAAGCGTGAATTCGCGCCGCTCGATGGCGCGGCGCAGGTCGGATTCGAACTGCAGCCTGTCGGTGCCGACAGTGCGGAAAGCCGGACGGAACGGCTCGATCCTGTCGCCGCCGAAGCGTTTGGCCTGGTGCATGGCAAGCTCGGCATCCTTGACCATGTCCTCGGCCGACATCTGCGGCGAATTCCAGGTGATCAGCCCAATCGACGCGGTCAGCACGATCTCGCGCTTGGCGAAGGTGATCGGGTTGTTGATGGCATGCTTTATGGCATCAGCGACCGCAGCGATGCGGGCCGGGTCTTGTTCGGACAGCAGCATCAAAGCGAACTGGTCGCCGGCAAAGCGTGACAGCGAATCCTTCGGCTTGAGCAGCCGGTGCAGGCGGCGCGCGATGGTCAAGAGGATGGTGTCGCCGGCCGAGATGCCGAGCCCGTCATTGACCTGCTTGAAACGGTCAATGTCGATGACGAAGACGGTCGGCCGCACCTTCTCTTCGGTGCGCGCGATCGAGATGATCGCTTCCAGCCGGTTCATCAAAAGTTCACGGTTGGGCAGGCCGGTCAGATTGTCGTGCACGGCGTCGTGCAGCAGCCTTTCCTCGGACTTTTTCTGCTCGGTCACGTCGACCATGGTGCCGACGCAGCGGATGACTTCGCCGTCCGAGCCGATGACCGGGCGTGCGCGCAGTGAAAACCAGTGATAGTGGCCGTCGGCGCCGCGCAGGCGGAAATTCTGCGACACCCGGCCGCGCCGGTGTTCGAGCACCACGTCGAGCGTCGTGCGGAACGTGTCGCGGTCGTCGGCATGCAGCACCGGCAGCCAATTGCGGGCCGCGCCGCCAAGGCTGTTCGGTGCCAGGCCGAGCTGGATGCTGACATCGGGCTTGGTGACGACGCGGTCGCGCAGCACGTCCCAGTCCCAGACCGTGTCGCCCGATCCGGCCACCGCCAGCGCCTGCCGCTCGAGGTCGGAGAACAGGCCCTGGTGCAGGGCGCCGCCGGCAAAGGCGTGCTGCATCACTGTGAAGCCGATCAGAAGGATGATCAGGATCAGCCCGCCGCCCAGGGCCGGCTGGGCAATGTCGTTGTCGAGCATGCCGGTGATCGCCATCCACGATCCGCATAGCCACAACAGCACCATGACCCAACTGGGCACCAGCATGATGGCACGGTCGTAGCCGCGTATGCCGAGGAAGATGATCAGGCCAAGCCCGGTCAGTGCGGTTGCGGCGAAGGACAGCCTGGCGATGCCGGCGGCAACCGCCGGATCGACGATCGCGACCCCGGCGATCAGCACCAGCCCGAGGATCCAGACCAGCGCGCCGTAACTGAAATGGCCGTGCCATCGGTTGAGGTTGAGATAGGCGAACAGGAACACCACGAAGGTTCCAGCCAGCGCCACCTCCGTTCCCGCCCGCCACATCTGCTCATTGCCGGGCGAGATCTCGATGACCTTGTTGAGGAAGCCGAAATCGACACAGATATAGGCCAGTACCGCCCAGGCAAGGGCGGCGGTCGCGGGGAACATCGAGGTTCCCTTGACCACGAAAAGGATGGTGAGGAACAGCGCCAGCAAGCCTGCGATACCGATGACGATGCCGCGAAACAGCGTGTAGGAATTGACCGAGTCCTTGTAGGATTCCGGATCCCAGAGGTAGACCTGCGGCAGCTTCGGCGAGGCCAGTTCTGCAATGAAGGTGATCACCGTGCCGGGATTCAGCGTCACCCGGAAAACGTCGGCATCGGGGCTGGTCTGGCGGTCGAGCGCGAAACCCTCGCTGGGCGTGATGGCGGCGATGCGGGTCGAGCCGAGATCCGGCCAGAAGATGCCGGAATTCACCAGGCGGAAATGCGGTGCGACGATCAGCCGGTCGAGCTGCTGGTCGGTGGTGTTGGCGAGCGCGAACACCGCCCAGTCGCCGGTCGAACGTGCATCATTGGCCTCGACCTCGATGCGCCGCACGATACCGTCCGGACCCGGCGCGGTCGACACCTGGAAATTCTCACCCTGGTTCCGGTAGATCTCGACGGCGCCGGAAAGGTCGAGCGCGACGTCGTCGCGGGCGATCTTGATCGGCTCCACGGCGAAGGCCGACGATGCCGCCCACAGCGTCAGGAGTGTCGCGAGGACAAAGGCGAACAGCGGCCCGTTTCGCAGGAAATTCGTCAAAAATCAGTCCTTCGTTCCAACGCCCGGCGGATCGTCCGCGATCCGGGCGTAGAGGTAGTGGTCCTGCCAGATGCCGTTGATCCTGAGATAGGATCGCAGCAGTCCTTCGCGCCGAAATCCGGCTTTTTCAAGCACGCGGATCGACCTGATATTGTCGGGAATACAGGCCGCTTCGATCCGGTGCAACCTCAGCGTATCGAAGGCGAAGCGGGCCACCACCTTGACCGCGTCGGTCATCAGGCCGCGGCCGCCGAAGCGCTCGCCGATCCAGTAGCCGACATGGCCGCTTTGCGAGACGCCATGGCGTATGTTGCCGAGCGTGATGCCGCCAGCAAGCTTGCCGCTGCTCTTCTCGAAGATGAAGAAGGCGATTGCGGTTCCTTGCGCATAATCTTCGCGGTAGCGGCTGATGCGCAGCCGCCATGCGTTGCGGTCGAGTTCATCGGGAGTCCAGCGTGGCTCCCAGGGTTCGAGGAAGGCGCGGCTTTCGCCGCGCACCACCGCCCACTCGCGGTAGTCGTTGGTGAACGGCACGCGCAGCGTGACGCGGTCGCCTTTCAGCGCCGGCAGGTCGCGGCGAAAGAAAGGGAGCGCGAACACGACGCTTCGAGGGGCTTAGACGGCGAGCTTACGGGCCGTGGTCTGCGTGCCTGCGAGCGATTCGAGGATCGCCTCGTATGGCGCCAGCGTACCCACAGGCCCGACAGCGGTAAGCGTCGGCTTGGTCGAGAACAATCGCGACGACAGGTCGGTCAGCCGCTCGATCGTCAGCGCCGACAGCCGTTCCATCAGTTCCTCCTTGGCGATCGGGCGGCCGAACAGAAGCAGTTGCCGTGCGATCTGCGAAGCGCGGCTGGCCGGGCTTTCGGCTGACATGATCAGTCCGGCGCGATATTGGGCGCGCGCCCGGTCGAGTTCTTCCTGCAGGATTTTCTCGCCGGCCTTCTGCAGTTCGTCGATGATGACAGGCACCAGTTCGGCGATGTCGCTCTGGCCGGTCGCGGCATGGACGCCGAAGACGCCGGTGTCGGAAAAGCCCCAATGGAAGGCATAGACCGAATAACACAGGCCGCGCTTCTCGCGGACCTCCTGGAACAGGCGCGACGACATGCCGCCGCCGAGGATCATCGAGAGCACCTGCGAGGCATAGAAGTCGCGCACATGATAGGCCCGGCCTTCGAACCCCAGCACGATCTGCGCGTCCATCAGGTCGCGGTCCTCACGGAAGTCGCCGCCGACATATTGCGCATATTGCGGGATGGTGCTGTCGGCCTTGCTGCGGAAGCCGCCGAGCTGCTTTTCGACCTCGCGCACGAAATTGTCATGCTTGATGTCGCCGGCGGCGACAATCACCATGCGCTCGGCGCCGTATTGCCGCTCGATGAAGTCGTGGAGTTGCTTGGAGGTGAAGGATTTGACCGTTTCGGGCGTGCCGAGAATGGAGCGCCCAATCGTCTGATGGCGATAGGCGGTTTCCGTGAAGCGGTCGAAGACGATGTCGTCGGGGGTGTCGTGCGCGGCGCCGATCTCCTGCAGGATCACATGCTGTTCGCGTTCGAGTTCCTGCGGGTCGAACTCGGACTCCTGCAGGATGTCGGCAAGAATGTCGACGGCCAGCGGCACGTCGTCGGAGAGCACCCTGGCATAGTAGGAGGTGGTCTCGACGCTGGTGGCGGCGTTGATCTCGCCGCCGACGTCCTCGATCTCCGAGGCGATTTCGAAGGCGCTCCGCCTTTTCGTGCCCTTGAACGCCATGTGCTCGAGCAGATGGGCCATGCCATGCTCGTCGTCACGTTCATTGCGGGCACCCGACTTGACCCAGGCACCAAGGGCAACCGATTCGATGCTTTGAAGGGTTTCGGTGGCGACTGTCAGGCCGTTCGACAGACGGCTTACCTCAACACCCATATGGCTACTACTCCCTAACGCGCCGCCCGCGCGCGGCGGCCGACATAATCTTCCACCATTTTCAGGTCGGATGGAAGTACCGTGTATTTTTCCTCCGCTGTCATCAACCCGCCTAGCCATGCAGGCAGGGCGGGCGAGACGCCGCTGGCGGCTTCGACAGCGGCCGGAAATTTTGCCGGGTGTGCGGTGCCCAGCACCACCATCGGCACGGCGCCCGCCGCCTTGCCTGCCGCGACATGCACGGCTGCCGCGGTGTGCGGATCAAGCAGATAGTTGCTGGCCGCGAGCGTCGAGCGGATGGTGGCGGCAACCTCGTCCATATCAGCCCTGCCGGCGTCGAATTCGGACCGCATGCTGGCGATTTGCTGGGTTTCGATGGTGAAAGCGCCGGACTGCTTCAGACCGTCCATGTAGCGCCGCACAGTCGCGGCGTCACGGCCGGAGGCCTCGAACAGCAAGCGTTCGAAGTTGGACGACACCTGGATGTCCATCGACGGCGAGGTGGTCGCAAAGACGCCTTTGGTGCGGTATTCGCCGGTCGCGAAGGTGCGCGCCAGGATGTCGTTGTCGTTGGTGGCGATGACCAGCCGTTCGATCGGCAGGCCCATCTTCTTGGCGGCGTAGCCGGCGAAGATATCGCCGAAATTGCCGGTCGGCACGGTGAAGGAGACCGGCCTGTCCGGTGCGCCGAGCGACAGCGCCGAGGAGAAATAATAGACGATCTGGGCCATGATGCGGGCCCAATTGATCGAATTGACGCCCGAAAGCGCAACCCGGTCGCGAAAGCCGTGATCGTTGAACATGTCCTTGAGCAGGCCCTGGCAATCGTCGAAATTGCCTTCGATCGCCAGCGCATGGACGTTTGCAGCCGTCGACGCCGTCATCTGCCGCTGCTGCACCGGCGAGACGCGGCCGTGCGGGAAAAGGATGAAGATGTCGGTCCGGCTGCGACCGGCAAAGGCATCGATGGCCGCCCCGCCGGTATCACCCGAGGTCGCCCCGACGATGGTGGCGTGCTGATCGCGTTCGGTAAGCACATGGTCCATCAGCCGGGCCAAAAGCTGCATCGCCACATCCTTGAAGGCGAGCGTCGGCCCGTGGAAGAGTTCCAGGATGAAGGTGTTGGGGCCGGTCTGCACCAGCGGGCAAACGGCCTCGTGGCGGAAGGTGGCATAGGCTTCGCGCACCAGCCGCTCGAAAACGGGGGCCGGGATTTCGTCGCCAAGGAACGGCGACAGCACGCGGATGGCAAGGTCGGGATAGGCAAGGCCGCGCATGGCGCGGATCTCGGCGGCGGAAAACTGTGGCCACTCGCGCGGCACGTAGAGCCCGCCGTCGCGCGCCAGCCCGGCTAGCACGGCGTCGGAAAATCCAAGAACGGGGGCTTCCCCGCGGGTACTCACATAGTGCATGTCACAATTCCGTTATTGCTTGGCTTTCCATCCACCGCAAGGTGGTTAATTTCTGCGCTGGCTCAGTCGCATTTTTGCCGCGCGGTTGATATACGTCACCAGCTTTGCGAGAGGGAAGTGCAGTTTCATGGCGTTTCGTACATTCAGTGGTCGCTTTTTGGCGGGTCTTGCGCTCACCGGCTTTATGCTTGCCGCCGCCGGCTGCCAATCGGGCGACAATGGCATCCTGAACCTCGGCATAGGCAAGAAGGAGGACCCGACGGCGCCACCGCCGCCCCAGGATCCCAAGATACTGGCCAGCCAGTTGCAGGCCTATTGCCCTCGGGTGATGGTGCGCGACGGCACGGCTTTCTTCAATACCTATTCCAAGGAAGCTCAGAAGCCCAAGCCCAGGATCAAGAAGACCGGCGACGCCGCGCAGGATGCCGCAGCCCAGGCCGAGGCTGACGCCGCAGCTGCAACTCCGCCCGACGAATCGGCCAACATCATCTACCAGGCATCGGTCAGCGACGTGACACGCGACTGCAGCCGTGCCAACGGCCAGCTGACGATGAAGATCGCGGTCGCCGGCAAGATTGTCCCCGGACCGAAGTTTTCTCCAGGCACGATCACCATGCCGATCCGAACGGCTGTGATGCATGGCACCGAGGTCCTCTATTCGCAGCTCCACCAGTATCAGGTCCAGGTCACCGATCCTTCGGTCGCCACGCAGTTCGTCTTCACCGATTCCAATGTCGTCGTGCCCGAGCCGACGGCGCAGGATTATCAGGCCTTTGCCGGCTATGACGAAACCGCGCATCAGGCAACGGCCGACAAGCCGAAGAAGACCCGCCGCAAGAGGGCTGCCGCGACGAACTAGGTCTCGGCAGTTGCATGAGGCGTGCGTCGCGGCGCACGCTTCTCAGGCGTCCGACCACTCCGACAGCGCTGCGATCACGCTTTTCAGCTCCGCCCAGCGGCGGATCACCGTTTCGGCGCCGGCCTCGGTGAGCGCGTCGGCATGGCCGGGATAGCTGTGGGCGGCTCCGGTGAAGCCGATCACCCGCATGCCCGCCGCCCTTGCGCCGTGGACGCCGTGCACGGAATCCTCGATGACGAAAGTGTTCGCCGGGTTGGCGTTGAGTTTCTCCGCCGCGAACAGGAACACGTCCGGCGCCGGTTTCGTTTTCCCGGTCGGTGTTTCCATCGCCGAAAAAATCCGGTCGGCGAAAAACGGCAAAAGATGCACCTTCTCCAGCATGAATTCGATCCGCTCGGAGCGTGAATTCGAGCAGACGCAGCGCGGCACGGTTACCGCGGCAACGGCCTCGCGCGCGCCATCGATGGCGCGGACGTCGCTGCGCAGTTTGCGGTCGACCAATTGTTCCTCCCTGTCGATCAGAGAGGCCTGGAAGGGGATGCGGGACTTTTCCTCGACCCGCAGCATGATGTCCTTGAAGGTCAGGCCGGCATAGCTCTCCGAAATCTCCTCAGCCGATATCTCGTATCCTGCCAAGGTCAAAAGCTCGGCGTCGACACGGGCGGCGATGATCTCGGAATCGACGAGCACGCCGTCGCAATCGAAGATGACAAGGTCTGGCTGGGGCATGGTGATCCGGACAATGGGAGGGCGAAGCGGCCTCGGAAGGCTCAGGCGGCGCGGCATACACCAACAGGGCCGCCTTCGCAAATTCGCCCCACCCGTGCCTTGGCCTTCACGGAATATTTACGCTGATCGGTAACCATAACCAGGAGTAAACAGTAACGCGTGCCCTGGGTGTCAGAATGTCTGCCGTGCGTCTTCTCGACGAGCTATCCCACGCCCCCCAGCAATCCGAATGGCTGGACACGATCCTCAAGGGCGACTGCGTCGCCGCGCTCGACCGGCTGCCCGAAAAATCGATCGACGTCATCTTCGCCGATCCGCCCTACAATCTGCAGCTCGACGGCGACCTGCACCGCCCCGACCAGTCGAAGGTCGACGCCGTCGATGACGAATGGGACCAGTTCGAGAGTTTCGAGGCCTATGACGCTTTCACGCGGGCCTGGCTGCTGGCGGCGCGCCGGGTGCTGAAACCCAACGGCACCATCTGGGTCATCGGCTCCTATCACAACATCTTCCGTGTCGGCGCCAAGATGCAGGATCTCGGCTTCTGGATCCTCAACGACGTCGTCTGGCGCAAGACCAACCCGATGCCGAATTTCCGTGGCCGCCGCTTCCAGAACGCGCATGAGACGATGATCTGGGCCACCCGCGACCAGAAGGGCAAGGGCTATACCTTCAACTACGAAGCCATGAAGGCGTCCAACGACGATATCCAGATGCGCTCCGACTGGCTGTTTCCGATCTGCACCGGCGGCGAGCGGCTGAAGAACGACAATGGCGACAAGCTGCACCCGACGCAGAAGCCGGAAGCGCTGCTTGCCCGCATCATGATGGCCTCGACCAAACCTGGCGACATCGTGCTCGATCCCTTTTTCGGCTCCGGCACCACGGGCGCGGTGGCCAAGCGTCTCGGCCGCCATTTCGTCGGCATCGAACGCGAGCAGGCCTATATCGACGCCGCCAACGAGCGCATCGACGCGGTGCGGCCACTGGATGGCGCCGATCTCACCGTGCTGACCGGCAAGCGCGCCGAGCCGCGCGTTGCTTTCGTCAGCCTGATCGACACCGGCCTGATGATGCCGGGTGCGACGCTCTACGACGCCAAGAAGCGCTGGGCCGCCAAGGTGCGCGCCGACGGTACTGTGGCGATCGGCGACAGCGCCGGTTCGATCCACAAGATCGGCGCCGAAGTGCAGGGGTTGGACGCCTGCAACGGCTGGACCTTCTGGCATTATGAGCGCAGCGGCGGCCTGACCCCGATCGACGAGTTGCGCCGCATCGCGCGGCTCGGCATGGAGCGGGCAGGGGCCTGAACCCCTGCCAATTGCTTCGAATGCCGTTGATTCAAAGGCTCAACGGATCGCGCGAAGTGATTCAAATCAGGCCTTAATTCCGAGACGTTCGAGGTCTGCTTGAAGCGCCTTTGCATCGGTGAACAGCACCGATTGCCAGCCTGCCGCCTTGGCGCCATCGACATTCTTCTGGCTGTCATCGATGAACAGCGTGGCCGCCGGTTCGAGGCCGAATGCGGCGACGTGGTGATCGTAGATGCCGCGATCCGGCTTGATCATGCCGATTTCGCCCGAGATGGTGACGCCGCGTGGACGATTGAGGAAATCGAAGCGCTCGCGGGCCTCGGCCAGCGTGTCGCTGGCGAAGTTGGTCAGCATGGTCACGTCGTGGCCGCTCTCGATCAGACCGAGCATGATGGCGACACTGTCGTCATAGGCATGTGGAACCATCTCGTGCCAGTGGCGGCGGAACCCGCGGATGTTTTCCGCGTGATCGGGATGGTCCGCGATCAGCAGCGCCTCGGCCTCTTCCCAGGTGCGGCCGCGATCCTGCTCGATGTTCCAATCATGCGTGCAGACATTGTCGAAAAACCACTTTCTCTCTTCGGCATCCGGAATGAGGCGGCTGAACGGAATGTTGGGATCGTAGTGGATCAGCACTCTGCCGATGTCGAAAACGATGTGGCGTATTTCAGTCATGGGGCCTCTTTGCACTGTGTGGCGACGGCTTTTTCGTCGCGCCGGGTATCGCAGCCTCGATTGCCTTTTTCATGACAGTCGGCAGCGCCTCGCCGGAAATCTCGTGAGCGAGCGACCAGAAATGCCCGTCTGGCGCATCACCTTTGATGTGAGCGTGAAAGACTTCGAGTTGGAGAGCGAAATGCGTGAAGACATGCGCAATGCGGCCCGCATGCCGCCAGTCGGCAGGAAAGGGCGCGGCCGCTTCCGTGGTTGCCCCATCGATCCGCGCGGTCCAGCCCGTCGTCGGCACCTCGGTCATGCCGCCGAGCAAGCCCTTCTCCGCCCGTTTGCGCAGAAGGATGGCGCCGTCGGCCCGCACGGCGACAAAGGCCGCGCCGTGCCGCTGCGGCTTGTCGGCCTTGGGCAGGCGCACCGGGAAGTGCTCGGGATCGCCTGAAACGACCGCGCTGCAGTCTTCGCGCAGCGGGCACAGCATGCAGCGCGGCCGGCGTGGCGTGCAGATGGTGGCGCCGAGATCCATCATCGCCTGGGCGAAGTCGCCAGGCCTTGTCCCGGGCACCATGCGCTCGACATGGGCACGGATTTCGGGCTTGGCTTCGCTCAGCGGGGTTGCGATCGAAAGCAGCCGGGAGATGACGCGTTCGACATTGCCGTCGACAACGGCGGCGGGACGGTCGAAGGCAATCGCCGTGATGGCCGCCGACGTATAGGCGCCGATGCCTGGCAGTTCTCTCAAAGCCGTTTCCGTGTCGGGAAACCGGCCGCCACGCGCGGCCACAAGATCGGCACACGCCTTGAGATTGCGGGCGCGGGAGTAGTAGCCGAGCCCGGCCCAAGCCTTCATCACGTCCTCCGCCGGCGCCGCGGCCAGGGCCTCGACATCGGGCCATTTCTCGACGAAAATCCGGAAATAGGCCTTCACCGCTTCGACGGTGGTCTGCTGCAGCATGACCTCGGAGAGCCAGATACGGTAGGGATCAGGCCGCACGCCGCGCGCATGCTCACGAGGCGTGATGCGCCACGGCAATTCACGGTGATGCACGTCGTACCAGCCTAGCAGGCGGGACGCGATATGCCCGGATGCAGCTCTGCTGCTATCCCCGGATGCGGCTTTGCCACTATCCCAGGATACGGTCTTGCGGGTCTGGTCTGCTGGTGCCATTGATCTGTATCGGCCTGGCCGGTATCTGCTGGGGTCTTGGCTGGAGGACGTACATGGCAGGCAGAACGCCCTACGGCAATCCCGTCCCGGTCAGCGATCTCGCGACCAGGATCCTCGATCCGGTGCTGCGCAAGCGGGCTGGCATTTCGATCGGCCTCGTCCAGTCATGGGACGAGATCGCCGGCCCGCGGCTGGCCAGCCATTCGCGCCCCGAAAAAATCCAATGGCCGCGCCGTATGCATGAGGACGATCCGTTCGAGCCGGCCGTGCTGGTCATTGCCTGCGAAGGCATGGCGGCACTTCATCTGCAGCACGAGACGGGCGAGATCATCAACCGGGTCAACGCCTTCCTCGGCTTCACCGCCATCAATCGCATCAGGATCCTGCAGAAGCCGGTGACAACCGACAAAGGAAGGCGCAAACCGGCCCTGAGGCCGCTGACGGCGGCTGAGAAGACGAAATTGTCGGGAACTGTCGGCCTCGTCGACAATGATGAACTGCGCGCCTCGCTGGAGAAACTTGGCGCGACCATTATCGGGGAGAGAAAATCATAGGCGTCTTGAAGAAAGTCATGGATTCGTAGTCAATATCTCGCATTCGTGATCGCCCTTGTCAGGTTTCGCGATTGGATTGGGGATCGAGATGCCTTAATTCGCGCCAACTCTCGCCTTTTCGTGTCTTTGCATTGCAAAATCCAACCCTTGTCAGGTGATTCGTATGAACCGTCCCCCGTTTGGCCAAAGCTTGTCTCGCAGAAACGTCCTGTCTTCGCTGGCCGCCATTCCGGCGGTGGCCCTGCTCGCCGCCTGCAGCGACTCTGGCGAGGAGGCGAAGGCCGCGGATGTGAAGCCTGCGGCCCCGGCCGCCCCCGCGACGCCGGCCACGCCGGCCGCCGCCACCGCGCCGGAAGCCCAGGGCACCGTGGACATGGCGGAATTGATGAAGCCGGGTGCGCTGCCCGACAAACAGCTTGGCAAGGACGACGCCAAGGTCACCATCGTCGAATACGCCTCGATGACCTGCCCGCACTGCGCGCATTTCGCCGAGACCACCTTTCCGGACCTGAAGACCAAGTACATCGACACCGGCAAGGCGCGCTACATCCTGCGCGAATTCCCGTTCGATCCGAGTGCCGAAGCCGGTTTTATGCTGGCGCGCTGCGCCAAGGACAACTACTACCCTATGGTCGACGTCCTGTTCAGGCAGCAGGCGAACTGGGCTGGCGTTCAGAACACCAAGGATGCACTGCTGCAAATCTCGAAGCTCGCCGGTTTTACACAGGAGTCCTTCGAGGCCTGCTTGACGGACCAGAAACTTCTGGACGATGTGAGATCGGTCCAGAAGCGTGGCGCCAATGAATTCAAGGTCGACTCGACACCGACCTTCTTCATCAACGGTAAGACCTACAAGGGGGCGATGTCGATTGAGGAAATGTCGGCCATCATCGACCCTCTGCTCTGACGTCCAGTCAGCCCTGAGGCGGCGGCGCTTCGGCGTGCGCGGCTTCCGGTCGTGCCGCGAATTCTCATCGCAAAACCACGGAAATCCGCTTAGTGGGCGGCGCGAATGAAGTTTTCGCGCCTTCGCCTCCTCGGTTTCAAGTCCTTCGTCGAGCCCGGCGAGTTCGTCATCGAACGCGGACTGACCGGCATTGTCGGGCCGAACGGCTGCGGCAAGTCGAACCTTGTCGAGGCGCTGCGCTGGGTGATGGGCGAAAGCTCCTACAAGAACATGCGCGCGTCCGGCATGGACGACGTCATATTTTCCGGCTCGGGCACGCGCCCGGCACGCAACACCGCCGAAGTCACACTTTTCCTCGACAACAGTGACCGCTCGGCGCCCGCTGCCTTCAACGATGCCGACGAATTGCAGGTGTCGCGCCGCATCGAGCGTGAGGCCGGCTCGCTTTACCGTATCAACGGCAAGGAGGCGCGCGCCAAGGACGTGCAGCTTCTGTTCGCCGACCAGTCGACCGGCGCGCGTTCGCCGTCGATGGTCGGTCAGGGCCGCATCGGCGAACTGATCCAGGCCAAGCCGCAGGCACGCCGCGCGCTGCTCGAAGAGGCAGCAGGCATTTCCGGCCTGCACACCCGCCGCCACGAGGCAGAACTGCGGCTGAAGGCGGCCGAGCAGAACCTCGAACGACTGGACGACGTCGTCGGCGAGCTGGAAAGCCAGATCGAAAGCCTGAAGCGCCAGGCGCGCCAGGCCTCCCGCTTCAAGAACCTGTCGGCCGATATTCGCAAGGCCGAAGCGACGCTGTTGCATCTGCGCTGGACACTGGCCAAGACCCAGGAAGGCGAGGCGCGTTCGGCGCTGGCGGTTGCGACAGCCCTTGTCGGCGACCGCGCCGCGGCCCAGATGGCCGCCGCCAGGGAGCAAGGTATCGGCGCTCACCGGTTGCCGGATTTGCGCGACGCGGAAGCCGCCGCCGCCGCTGCCTTCCAGCGCTTGTCGATCGCCAAGTCGCAGATCGAGGAGGAAGCCGGCCGTATCCGCGCCCGCCAGAGCGAACTCGAGCGCCGGCTACAGCAGCTCGACGGCGATATCGCGCGTGAAGAGCGCATGGTCCGCGACAATGCGGACATTCTCGAGCGCCTTCGCACCGAAGAGGCAGCACTCAATTCGGAAAATGCCGGCGCCGCCGAACGCGAAGCCACCACCCGTGCGGCGTTCGAACAGGCGGCGTCGACGCTTTCGCAAAGCGAAGCCAAGCTCGCCGCGCTGACAGCCGAACGGGCCGAGGCAGCCGCCTCGCGCAACCAGATCGAACGGACGCTGCGCGACACCGCCGAGCGCCGCGACCGCTTCGCCCGCCAGCTTGCCGATGTTGACCGGGAATTGTCTGAGATACTCTCCAAGGTCGCTGGCCTGCCCGATCCGGCCGAGAAGCGGGTGCTGGTCGAACAGGCCATGGCGCTGCTGGAGGAGGCCGAGGCTGCCGTGTCCGAGGCCGAGCAGTCTGTCATCGATGCCCGCGCCACGGAAAGTTCTGCCCGGCCACCGCTTCAGGATGCCAGGGCCGAGCTGGCGCGGATCGAAACCGAAGCGCGCACGCTGGCCAAAATCCTGAATGCAGCCAGCGGCGATCTCTTCCCGGCCGTGCTGGAGCAGATCAGCGTCGATCGCGGTTTCGAAACGGCGCTGGGTGCGGCCCTTGGCGAAGACCTCGACGTGCCGCTTGACCGCAGCGCGCCGGTGCATTGGGGCGAAAGTGCGATCCAGCCCGGCGACGCGGCTCTGCCGGAAGGCGTTAAAAGCCTGGCCAGCGTGGTCCACGCGCCGGCACAGCTCGCCCGCCGCCTGGCGCAGATCGGTATCGTCGATGCCGCCGGCGACGGCCGCCGGTTGCAGTCGCTGCTTGCTCCCGGCCAGCGGCTGGTCAGCCGTGAAGGCGCGCTCTGGCGCTGGGATGGCTTTACCGCAAGCGCCGATGCGCCGACCGCCGCAGCACAACGGCTGGCGCAGAAGAACCGGCTGGCTGAGCTCGATGCCGAGGCGATACAAGCGACGCTCGTCCTGCGCCAGGCCGAGGATGCGCTGGGAGAGGCTGAACAGGCGCTCCGCCTGGCAAGCGAGGCCGAGCGCAACACGCGCCAGGCCGGTCGTGACGCTCAGCATCGGCTGGACGCTGCCCGCAATGCGCTGGCCGAGGCCGAAAGGGCCGGCGGCGAATTGCAGAGCCGGCGCGCCGCACTCGATGAGGCACGCGCCCGCATCGTCGACAGCCATGAGGAGATTTCGGCCGCCTTCGCCGAGGCGGAAATGCTGCTGCAGGACGCGCCCGATCTTGGCGATCTGCAATTGCAGCTCGAACAGTCCTCGGCCAATGTCGCCCGCGACCGCGCCGCGCTTGCCGATGCGCGCGCGGTGCATGAGGGGCTGCGGCGCGAAGCCGAGGCGCGCGCGCGCCGGCTCGATGCCATTGGCGCCGAGCGCAGCAATTGGCTGGAGCGGGCCGAAAACGCCTCGACGCAGATCGCATCGCTCGGCGAACGCAAGGCCGAGGCCGAGGCCGAACGCGAGCGGCTGGCCGATGCTCCCGATGAAATCGACGCCAAGCGGCGTGCCTTGCTGTCGCAGCTCACCGAGGCCGAGAGCTTGCGCAAGGCGGCAGCCGACCGTCTGCAGGAAGCGGAGAACCGGCAATCCGAACTGGACAAGGCCGCCACCGGCGCCATCCAGTTCCTGGCCGAGGCGCGCGAGACCCGCGTTCGCGCCGAAGAGCGGCTGACCGCGGCCGACGAGCGCCGGCTGGAGATCGAGGCGCGCATCCAGGAAACGCTGAACACGCCGCCGCATCTGGTCATCCGCCACACCGGTCTGGAGGCCGACAGCCCGATGCCTGAGATGGCCGAGATCGAGCGTCAACTCGACAGGCTCAAGATCGAGCGCGAACGGCTCGGCGCCGTCAACCTGCGCGCCGAGGAGGAGCAGAAGGAGCTATCCGACCGGCTGGAGGCGATCGTCTCCGAGCGCGAGGACATCATTGAGGCGATCCGCAAGCTCAGGCAGGCGATCCAGAGCCTCAACCGCGAAGGCCGCGAGCGGTTGCTGGCCGCCTTCGAGGTCGTCAACGGCCATTTCCAGCGGCTGTTCTCGCATCTGTTCGGCGGCGGCACGGCGGAATTGCAGTTGATCGAATCCGACGATCCGCTCGAGGCTGGCCTCGAAATTCTTGCCCGCCCGCCCGGCAAGAAGCCGCAGACCATGACGCTGCTGTCCGGCGGCGAGCAGGCGTTGACGGCGATGTCGCTGATCTTCGCGGTGTTCCTGACCAATCCGGCGCCGATCTGCGTGCTCGACGAAGTCGACGCGCCGCTCGACGACCACAATGTCGAACGCTTCTGCAATCTCATGGACGAGATGGCGGCCACCACCGAGACGCGTTTCGTCATCATCACCCACAATCCCATCACCATGGCACGCATGAACCGGCTGTTCGGCGTGACCATGGCCGAGCAGGGCGTCAGCCAACTGGTGTCGGTGGATCTGCAGGCGGCCGAGGCGATGCGCGAGGCAAGCTGACCCAGGTCGCGCTGCCTGCGAAGGGCCGTTCCGGAGCAATTCAGGAAAAGTGTGCAAGCGGTTTTCGCCCGGCAAAAAAATGTCAGGGCCGCGGACTGTGCCTGTGCGAATGATGCTTGGCCGAGGACCAGACGAAATAGAGCGATCCCAGTTTCAGCACAGGCACCCTGCGATCCCGCTCGCGATCACGCAGTTCGCGGTAGGTCTTCACCTTCAGTGTGCCCCCGGCAATCTGATTCGCAAAGCCATGATGCATAGAGCTTACGTGCTTTCTCCAGTCGACGGAATGTTCATTTCAAGCTCCTCGTTAGTATTCGAGCTCTTGGAGGGTCGATCGGGAATTGTACTGGGCCACCAGATGACGAAATATTTGCCAAACTGCCAGGCCGGGACTTCGCCCTTGTGCTCCCGTCGCCGCAACTCATGACGTTGCTTGACCTTCAACACACCACCCGGAAGCCTGATCTTGATCGTCATCGTCCCTCAATACTGATGGCGCGCTTCCTGGGTGCCGCGCCCGAAGCTTCATCTGTCCGGCCAAGGTAGAAAAAACCGCCCACTCTCGGATCGGACCGTTGCAATCCGATTTCGCCGAGTCAATGGAGCCGGGGGCGAACTCCTCTGGCTATCGGCCCCGTGCACAAAGGCTTGAGAACAGGCTCAACCTCTGCGCCGCAAGATCCAGTTCACACAGATCACGGCCACGAGGCCACACGCGATGCCGACGCAATCGGCAACCCAGTCGGACACGTCCAGATCACGTCGTATCAGCGCCGTGCCCTGGAGGACCTCGATCGCCGCTCCAACAACTGCAAGGAAGACGATCAGCCTGACCTTGCGATCAGGCCAGCCGAGCCCTCCAAGGAAAGTCATGACGGCAAAGGCGCTGGCGTGATTCAGCTTGTCGTAATGGAAACCGATATCGATCCCGTACTCCTCGAGTCCGGGTATAGGCACCAGTGCAAGGACAAGAACAGCGACAAGCGTGCTGAAAAAAGCAATCCGTTCGGCGGCTGGATGAAGTCTCATTCTGCTCCAATCTGTGCCTGCCCGCCGCGAAGGTCGAAACCAGCTCGGTATTGGCGGTTCAGGCTGAAACTCAGATCGACGGCGTTGTCTTTCAAAGCCGCAATTTTTGCTTGAGCCTTTTCAGCCAGGTCTGTTCCGCCTCATCCTGGTCTTGATGCGCCGGGACGTAGCGCGGCGTTGCCGCCGTTCAATGGATTCCCGTCTGCGTCTCGTTCAAAGAGTGGAGTGCTGAAAAGGGCTCCGCATAGGCTTTCACCATTTCGCTCATTAGAATATCCGCGCCAGTCATCAGGGGGATCAAGGTTTCCGCAAATGTGTATGTTTTGATGCCGTAAAGCCACTTCAGGTAGAGAAGGGCAGCTGACGTGCCGGAGACGCACCCAACAATGTTCATCCGGGATACGACAAGCTCTATCGGATATATGTGCGGAAGGTTCGCCTCCATGATCCTGGTGCTGGCGTCGGCCGTCACATTGCCGATGGTATCCAGCAATTCGGGGAAGAAGGGCGTGCTTATTCTGGGATGTTCCTTCCAGACGACGTCGTATCCTCTCTCAACGATCTGCTCCGCAATGCGTCTATAGATCGCCGCCTCTTGCGCGTACGACATTATGCCGTTTCGCGACAATGCCTGGCCGAGCAGCAGGATCCGTGGGTTGGCTGACGCACGGCAATGTTCATTGCCGTCGGAAAGCGCATCCCTGCAGGCTTCATCTATTACGTCGCGCATCAGCGAAGCGCCGACCTGGAATCTTGGTACGTTCTCCAGAGCATCGTGAATGGGGATTTCGTGGAGCAAAGAATAAAACTTTGTCACCCGTCTCAGATGGTGTCTTTCTATCTTGTCGGCCGCTTTCCTCAGTCGGAACGCCGGTGAAATTGTAGAGAGTCCTGCAATCAAGGCTCCGGTGATGCGCCGTCTAAACCTGGTGCCTGGCGGCCGTGACATGGTTGATATTTCGAATGGAAGGTATGACGTCAAGCCATCCTCATACAAAACGATCTTGGCTTCTGGGTATGAGTCCAGCAGTATTTTTTCCGATGGCCGGTTAACGAAGCAGGCCCAGATTTCAACCGCGGAACTCGCGTCGATGCCAATTGTGTCTCGGATCAGACGATGAATCCGGAAAATTTGCAGTTGCCCATATTTACGCTCGGACGTCAGAAGGTCGTATGCCCATATGATCCGTTTCCAGGTCCATACTGTCGACGCAAGTTCAGCAAGACCGGTCTTGAAATGCTCGGAAACGCCGGCCGTTTCATAGAGCAGAAGGTAATCCTCATGCTCCTCACCCGCCGGGAAGCTTCCATCCATTGTTGACTGGCGAAGAGAGGCAACCAGGCTGAGCAATTGCCAGCTGCCAAAGACGCAGCATATTCGAACTGGCAATTTAAGGTCTCCAGATAGGATGGAAATAACGCCGCATGTTCCGCGATCTCAACCGCAAAATTGCTTCATGTCCGAAGACCGTGTGTGGCTCGGGGCGTTTCGCCAGCTTCATAATACTGCCTGTCGTCGACCGGAAAATATCTTGCAGATATTGGCGTCCAACGCCCGAGACAGGCTGGAGTTCCGCGCAATAAGCAGGCGAATTCAGTTCGATTGAGCGGCAGAGACCTGAGATCTCTAAACATCAGGCGGCGGCAGACCGCTCATGCGGCTCGATCTTGCCGCTTCGGTTCCTGTCGGCACCAAGAGCGCGAATTCTCCCGGTTTTCGGGAAGGTCGTTGCCCGGGAAAGCGGGTTTCACTTCCATCTTTCAAAAGTAAGCTCCAGCCATGAACCGGAGCTTGATGATGACAGAGGCGGAAACCAGAATGTTTCACACGCTTGATGTGCCAGCCGGTCCGGTGCGCTGGCCCGGGATTCCGGCCGACCTGCCAAGGTATGGCGCGTGTGGCCGCACCTGCGCATCATGCCCGATGCGAAGCCCGCACTGCTCCTCGAACGCCCTTGATGCCGACGCTTCGGCGCAACTTTCCCGGTGAGCAGGCGATGGGCGGCGCCGGAAAATGCGCCGCCTGTCGGAAGGGTTGCCCGCGATCAGGCCGCGAGCCAGGCCCGGGTGAAATCCTGCTCATAGGCCTGATGCATCTGGTAGCCCATCAAGGCAGGTTTCATATGGCAGAACAGCTTTCGCCAGTAGGGCTGAACGATGATGCCGGAATCCTGCAGCATGACCTGCAGTTCCTTCATCACCGCACGGCGCTGCTCCGGATCGGCGATGGCGTTGGCCTTGTGGACCTTGGCATCGAAGTCGGGATCGGCGAACCCTGTCTCGTTCCATGCCGAACCGGTCTGGTAGGCAAGCGCATAGGTCTGGATGCCGAGCGGTCGGGCGTTCCAATTGGTGGTCGCGAAGGGATACTTCGTCCAGTCGTTCCAGAATGCCGATTCCGGGATGACGGTGCGTTTCACCTTGAAGCCCGCGTCGCGCATCTGCTGGGCGACGGCATCGGAGCTTTCCTTGCGGTAATCGGCTTCGACCGAGATCAGATCAAATTCGAAATCGAGCTGGCCGGCTTCCTCGAGCAATGCCCTGGCCCGGACCGGATCACGTTTGATCGGCGGCAAGTCGGCGTGTTCGGGATGCATCGGTCCGACATGATCGTTCTGCGCGACGATACCCATGCCGTCGGCGCCCAGTTGCAGCACCGCTTCGTTGTCGACCGCAAGCTGTATGGCGTTGCGCACGCGCTTGTCGTCATAGGGTTTGGCGTTGACGTTGCAGCGCGAGACCAGGGTGGCCGCGGTGACGATCTCGCTTTTCTTCAGGCCCAGCCTGTCGAGCATGGCGACGTCATAGGACTGCGTCTGCCCATTCAGGTCGATCTCACCGGATTCGAATGCGGAGACGGTGGCGGCCGAGTCGGTGCCGTAGTCGGTCCAGTCGATGCCGTCGAGGAACACCTCGCCGCCCCACCACGATCCGTCCGGCCGCTTGCGCACCGAGGCAGCAACGCCGACATCGAGTCTTTTAAGCTCGAACGGGCCCGTGCAAACGGGGTTGGCCGACAGTGGCGCCGCCTTCGGATTGAATGTGTGGTGGACGATCAATGCCGGATAGTCGGTCATCGCTGGGATGATGGTGATGTCGGGCTGAGACAGTTTCAGGACCACGGTGTGGCCGTCGCGAACCTCGATGGCGCCAGTGCGCGCCACCTTGGTGTCGGGATCGATCAGCGCGGTCATGCGCCCGGCCATCGAGTTGCCGGCGGCATCCTTCTCGCACCAGCGCGTGATGTTGAAGGCAACATCCGTGGCGGTGAAATCGTCGCCGTTCGACCATTTCACCCCCGGGCGCACCTTGAGCACATATTCCGTCGCGTCGGCATTGATCTCCCAGCTCTGCAGCAGCACCGGCTCGAAGGTGAAATCCGGCTTCCAGCGCACCAGCGGTTCGAGAAACTGCATGGCGATGTTGCCCATCTGCGAAACCTTGAACTTGCGCGGGTCTTCCAGCTCCATCACCTGCATGGCAACACGCACCACGCCGCCCTTCCTGGGTTGGACGGCTTCCTCGGCTCGCGCCGGGACCGGCTGACCGATGAGCCCGTAGGCAATCGCCGTGCTGGCGCCGAAGGCGCTGGCCAGCGCCAGGAACTCGCGGCGGCCAAGCGCGCCGCTCTTCGCGCCTTTCGCAAATGTGCCGATCGCGGGATGAAGAGGTCTGGATGTCATATCGGTTCTCCCATTGTTGATTTTACGCCCAAATTCGGTGGAATGCCCTTGCCGCGTCGTTGCTGGGCGCTGTTTTCTACAGGACGCAGCCGATGGCGGCGGGGCCGCGACGGCGAGGGGAAGGCAAGATGAATCTTCTGACGGCGATGCGGGTGTTCGATCGGGTTTGCCTGCTGGGCAGCCTGTCGGCGGCGGCGCGCGATCTCAACATGTCGACGACGGCCGTCAGCCGTACCATCAAGGAACTGGAAGACGACCTTGGCGTCCGGCTCATCAATCGCACCACAAGGCGTCTCAGCCTCACCGAGGCGGGCCGCGACTATGCTCCGCGTGCGCGCAGCCTGCTCGACGACATATCCGAACTGCAGGATTCGACGCGCGGCCTGCACAAGGAGACGCGCGGCCTGATCCGGGTTTCCTGCTCCAATGTTCTGGGCCACACGCGCATAACCAAGCTGGTGCCGAAATTCCTCGAAGAAAACCCGCTCACCACGATCGAGTTCGACCTCACCGCGCGTTATGTCGTCGGCATTGTCGAGGAAGGCTATGATGTGGCCATCCGCTTCGGCGGTCAGGCGGATTCCGCCCTGATTGCGCGCCGGCTTGGTGAAGTCCGCAACTATGTCTGCGCCACGCCCGATTATTGGGATGCAAACGGCCGTCCGGTCCACCCGGATGAGCTGGCAAGCCATTCCTGCGTGCTGAGCAATTTCGCCAAGCGCCTTGGCACGTGGCCATTCATCGGACCCGATGGCCCTTTCGATGCGGCTATCGGCGGGCGCATCTCGACCAACAGCGTCGAGGCCGCCTACCAGATGACTACCGCCGGTTTCGGCATCGGCAACCTGCCCAGCCTCCTGGTCGACGCTGCGATCAGGGACGGCCGGCTGGAAGTGCAACTGGATGAGTTTCGCCCCGGCTCCAGCCCGATCTACGCGCTCTATCCGCACCGCACCTATATTGCGGCCAAGGTGCGCGCGTTCGTCGATTTCCTGATCCGCGAACTGTCGGCCGACTTCACCGCCTGAAATGCTGCCCGATTGTCCATGGCCAACGCCGCCAGGGGCCTGGCGCGAACGCCAGGCCCCCTCTGCCCCCGTCGCCCGACGCGGCAGCGTCATTTCCACCAGGCGGTGGTGTCGTACATCGGTCCCGGCTCCTCGAAGAGCTTTTCGTATTTGCACAGTGCCGGCGTCTTGCCGAGCGGCACCGAAACGCCGTCCCTGAACGCCCATTCGCCACGTTGCGTCGTATCGGCCCGCACATAGCTGGACAGCGCAAAGGCCCGGTCGTGCTGCGATTTGTTGGGCGAGGAGCCGTGCACGGTAAGCAGCCCCCATAAAGCAAGGTCGCCCGGCTCTAGCACCAGCGGAACGATGGTCGCCGGGTCGATGCCGACTTTGCGCAACTCTTCTTCGGCGGTCAGGCCCTTCATCAGCTCGCCGGTTCCCTCGTCCGACAGGCCGAGATAGCCGAGCTTGTGGCTGCCGGGCACGACCTGAAGGCAGCCATTGTCCAGCGTCGCCCGATCGACCGCGAGGCCTGTTGTCACGGTGGCGTCGGCGACATTGTCGAAGGCCGCCTGGTTACGGAAGCGCAAATCCTGGTGGAAGCGATAACCCGTGACATTGGCGCCGGGCGGCTTCCAGTGCAGCTGTTGGGCGATCTGCCTTATGTCACGGCCGATCAGGCTCTCGAGCAGCTTCAGATAGTCGGGATTGCGGCGGAATTCTTCGAAATAGGAATTGATCCAGGAAAACCAGTAAGCCTGCAGCACATAGCGTTGGCCAAAGTCCGATTCAGGCAGGATCTGGAAATTCAGGTTGCCGTGCCGGAAGGTGGCGTGATGCTTGAGGCCTTCGGCATAGACCGCATCGGTTTCCTTCTTCAGCCGGATCATCTCGTCGCCGTCGACGAATTGTCGAACGACCGCGTATCCTTCCTCGCGGTACTGCTCCACCGCCTCGCGTGCCTGCCTGTCCGTCAGCATGTCCGTGACAACCCCTGTCTGTGATCCGTGTCGATCGTAACGAAGGGGTTGCCGGCGATAAGCCATCGATTTTGGCATCGACTTTCCCGATTATCGGGAAATTGAGCGGGGCGTCAAAGGTGGATTGGTCGCAATCGGCTGGTCAGATACGTGCTGCGCCGGCAGGCCCTAAAAATAGGTCCGCGGCGCGACAAGGTTCTTCTGCTGGCGAACATAAAAACAATAGAAGCCGAACGCTGCGGCAAACCACATGAAGGCCTCGCCCATGGCCAGCCGGTTGTTGGAATTGGTGAGGATGGTTAGGGCGAAGAAGACCAGTGTGGAGATGTAGCAGGACCATGCGGCCGGAGCGACGAGCTTGGCTCGCATGGCCAGCAGAACCTGCCTGGCCGACCAGGTGTAGAGAAAGGCAAAGAACGCCAGTCCGACCACCCCATAACGCACGGCAATCTCCAGATAACCATTGTGGAAGACATTGAAGATCATGGGATGATAGGTTCTGTTCTGCCATTCGGTCAGCCAGCTGGAACTGGCTCCGAAGATCGGGTGGCGCTTCCAGATATTGATCGCATCCGCCCACAGCATCAGCCTTTCCTTGGCTGCAAGCGGAACCGCGTCGCTCGCGATGGCGCGGTCGAAGGCGGGGAGGACCCCATGCCTGAACACATCCGGAACCAAGGTTTTGACGAATGCCATGGTATCGTCGGCGGTGGACGAGAAGATGTTGTGTGCCGCGACAATGCCGGCCGCCACGATCACCAGCACGCCACCCGAAACCAACAGTTCGCGGCGATGGCCTCTCGCCAGGGTCATGACCGC
Source organism: Mesorhizobium sp. M7A.F.Ce.TU.012.03.2.1 (assembly GCF_004006095.1). Lineage (NCBI taxonomy): Bacteria > Pseudomonadati > Pseudomonadota > Alphaproteobacteria > Hyphomicrobiales > Phyllobacteriaceae > Mesorhizobium > Mesorhizobium sp. M7A.F.Ce.TU.012.03.2.1. Next base: position 6,178,106 of record NZ_CP034779.1, on the reverse strand, counting down.
CAACAAGAGCAGAGCGAGCGCAAGCGCAAGCCACACTCCCTTTGAGCGCATCTCGATGATGTTGACGAGGGCAAGCAGCAGGACGGCTGTCGACAGGACCCAATGCAGGTTCTTGGTTGCTTTCCCGAGGTCCGTTCTCTGGGCCGAGTAGGCCATGAATTGCAGCGTGCAGAGGAAGATGAAACCGGCCGCCACCGACGCGTGGATGGGATTGTTGAAAAGCCACGGGGTCGGTTGGATGCCTTGAAACATGTCCGAATAGAAGGTGTCCGCCGCCAGGAAGACGAGACTGAGGATCATGAACCAGAGCACGAGCCGTGCGGGTTGCCTGACAAACAGCAGAAACGCGAAGCCGGTCGTCGCATAGAACAGCGGAAACATGTAAATGCCTTCGGCGCCACCCAACTGGTGGGTGCCGAAATAGACGATCGCCAGTCGGATGAAGACATAGAGCGACCAGCCCAGACAGAGAAAGCCGACCCAACCGATCAGCGGTTTGCTGTAGGTCCACAAATCCACTCTGAACCAGCGGATGACCGCGACCAGGGCCAGCGCCAGGCCCGCATAGCGGTAGGTGTCGGCCTCGCGCCACACCGCGGAGACCAAAGCGAGAATGGCGAATGCCGCAAGCAACAGAAGCAAGGTGTGGCGAGGCGCGTTGTCCTTGGCATCATCCAGGGCATCTCGCGGCAGAGGGGGCGGCAGCAGGACGTGATGCAGGCGGCGCAGCTCGTCGCTGGCCCGCAACACCCCGGCACGTAGCCGGCTTGGCCCGCCCAGCCTTGCGGATTTGTAGCTTCCCGAGGGACCGGCTATGCCCGAAATCCCACTGCTGGCGGCGAAGCCAAGCACGTTTTGGCGGACCGAATAGACTTTCAGGCCGGTATCCCAAAAGCGCTCGAGCGCGACGTCCCATGGCATTTTCATTACGGCGAGCGCCGACAACAGACCCTGCGCGCCCTCTCGCGTCACCAGATAGGCGGCGGCCGAGCCTTGCGGGCCATGCAGCGCACGACCGATCTCGTCGCCTTCAACCGTTTCGACGGCGCGCATGAAGAAGCTCATGCGATGGTTGGTCAGCTTGATGACGTCGAAATCCGGCACCGCCGCGATGATGGCCTCGATGCGCCGCATGGTGTTTTTGCTGAAGAGGACGTCGTCCTCGACAATCAGGCCATGGGCGCTGCCACCGGCCAGGAACGTTTCCAGCGCCCGGATATGGCTACGGTAACAGGCATATTCGCCCGAAAGGATGTCGCGCCCGCTCAGCTTGCGCGCGGCTGGAAGATCGATCTCCGTCCAGTCTTTTTCAGCAAGCGCCCGACCGTCGACGGCGGCAATGCGCTGCAAGGTCAGTCCTGCCGCTTCGGCGCTGGCGAGCAATTCGCTCCAGCGCTGGGTCTCGCGATCGAGGTTGATGGCGAAGATAGGGAGGTTCATTGAAGTTCCATGTTGAGCCGCCACCCACCTGGTCGACCTATGTATGGAAAGAAGGAGATGTTCAAGGCGACACTTTACAGATCATGTGCAAATGCTGACCCGATTTGCCGCGATGGCGTTGGCTCATCTGGATTTATGAAACAGTCGAATTATTAGCTGATCGGCTTCATGCAAGATCGCAAAGGTCCTCTCGGGTCCTATGTGTCCGGAACGGACCTTCGCGGGATGGCTGGGGCGCCAGGATTCGAACCTGGGAATGTCGGTACCAAAAACCGATGCCTTACCACTTGGCGACGCCCCAATTGCCGTCAGAGTCGCTTGTGCGGCGCGTTATTAGCAGAGCAGCCAAAAAGCACAATCCTTATGAGTGACGGTTGGAACGCTCGAATTGGGCAGGCAACGCAGCGCTGGCAAATGATATGCAGCGGGCTATTCGGACCACACCGCCATATCGTTTCCGGCTGGATCGACGAAGTGGAAGCGCCGGCCGCCGGGGAACGGGAAGATCGGTTTGACAATCGTGCCGCCGGCGCTTTCGACAGCGTCGAGGGTTTGCTCCAGATCCCTGCTTAGAGCACGGGCAGCGGCTTTGATGGCGCTTCCGCGGCATCTGCCTGAAAGCCTACGTCCAGGCCTTCGGCAAAGGCCGAATAGGTCGGCCCATAATCGGTGAACGACCAGGCAAAGGCGGTACTATAAAAAGCCTTCAGCCGGTCCAGCGTTCCACCGGTCGCGGGCATTTCCAGATAGTCGAGTTTTCCGGGCAGTTTCATGGCGCACCTGTTTGTTCACTGTATGTTCTACCCCAGAATTCCTGACTTGGCAAGTCTTTTTGCCGCATGCTGGAGCACGGCTTTGCTTAATCGATTGTAGTGGCCAGGTGGCTTTGCCGATGTCTTGCCTTTCGCACTGCAGCATCATATCGCTCCAAGGACGGACCGGCGGAACTTTCCGTTTCGCCAATCTTTCCAGTCTCCTGCAACCGGAGCGATGCATGACCAAATGGGTTTTCACCTTTGGCGATGGTGCGGCGGAAGGCCGTGCCAGCGACAGGAATCTCCTGGGCGGCAAAGGCGCCAACCTGGCCGAGATGTGCAGCCTGGGGCTGCCGGTGCCGCCGGGCTTCACCATCACCACGGAGGTCTGCAACGCCTACTACGCCAACGGCCGTATTTATCCGGCCGGGTTGGAAGCCGATGTCGCGGTCGCGCTCGATCACATCGGCCGGCTGACCGGCCGTCGGTTCGGCGACCCGTCGAAACTGCTGCTGGTGTCGGTGCGTTCGGGCGCTCGCGCCTCGATGCCCGGCATGATGGATACCGTGCTCAATCTCGGCCTGAACGACGAGACGGTCGAGGCGCTGGCCGCCGATTCCGGCGACGCGCGCTTTGCCTATGACAGCTACCGCCGCTTCATCCAGATGTATTCCGATGTCGTCATGGGCCTCGACCATGAGGTGTTCGAGGAAATCCTGGAGGATCAGAAGGGGGGGCTCGGGCACGAGCTCGACACCGAACTCACGGCGCTCGAATGGCAAGGCGTCATCGCGCTCTACAAGGCCAAGGTCGAGGAAGAGCTCGGCAGGCCTTTTCCGCAGGATCCGCATGAGCAGCTCTGGGGCGCGATATCAGCCGTGTTCTCGAGCTGGATGAACAACCGCGCCATCACCTATCGCCGGCTGCACGACATTCCCGAAAGCTGGGGCACCGCGGTCAACGTCCAGGCCATGGTGTTCGGCAATATGGGCGAAACCTCGGCCACCGGCGTTGCCTTCACGCGCAACCCTTCGACCGGCGAAAAGATGCTCTATGGCGAGTTCCTGGTGAACGCGCAGGGCGAGGACGTCGTCGCCGGCATCCGCACGCCGCAGAACATCACCGAAGCGGCACGTATCGCAGCTGGCTCGGACAGGCCGTCGCTGCAGAAGCTGATGCCTGACGCGTTCCAGTCCTTTGTCACCATCTCCGACAGTCTGGAGAAGCACTACCGCGACATGCAGGATCTCGAATTCACCATCGAGCGCGGCAAATTGTGGATGCTGCAGACCCGCTCCGGCAAGCGCACCGCCAAGGCGGCGCTGAAAATCGCCGTCGAGATGGCGCGCGACAGATTGATCACGAAAGAGGAAGCCGTCGCCCGTATCGACCCGGCCTCGCTCGACCAGTTGCTGCATCCGACTATCGACCCCAAGGCCGCGCGCGACGTCATCGGCATCGGACTGCCGGCGTCGCCCGGTGCCGCCACCGGCGAGATCGTCTTTTCCTCCGGCGACGCCGAGGAATTGAAGACGCAGGGCCGCAAGGCGATCCTGGTGCGCATCGAGACCAGCCCCGAAGACATCCACGGCATGCATGCGGCGGAAGGCATCCTGACCACGCGCGGCGGCATGACCAGCCACGCCGCGGTGGTGGCACGCGGCATGGGCAAGCCTTGCGTCTCCGGGGCCGGCTCGCTGCGTGTCGACTACAAGGCCGGCACGCTGATGGCGATGGGCTCGACCTTCCGCAAGGGCGACATCGTCACCATTGACGGCGGCAATGGCCAGGTGCTGAAGGGCGCCGTGCCGATGCTGCAGCCCGAACTTTCCGGCGATTTCGCCGCCATCATGGAGTGGGCGGACGCGGTCCGCCGCATGAAAGTGCGCACCAATGCCGAAACGCCGCTCGACGCGCGCATGGCGCGCTCCTTCGGCGCCGAAGGCATCGGCCTCTGCCGCACCGAGCACATGTTCTTCGATGGCGACCGCATCGTCGCCATGCGCGAGATGATCCTGGCAGACACCGAAAAGGACCGGCGCGCCGCACTTGCCAAGCTTCTGCCCATGCAGCGCTCGGACTTCCTCGAACTGTTCGAGATCATGGCCGGCCTGCCGGTGACGATCCGCCTGCTCGATCCGCCGTTGCACGAATTCCTGCCGAAGACCGAGGAGGAGGTGGCCGAGGTCGCCGCCGCCATGAAGGTGTCGCCGGACAAGCTCAGGCAGCGCACCGAGGCCTTGCACGAGTTCAACCCGATGCTCGGCCATCGCGGCTGCCGCCTGGCAGTCTCCTATCCCGAGATCGCCGAGATGCAGGCGCGCGCCATTTTCGAGGCGGCCGTGGAGGCCGGCAGGAAGGCCGGCGCTCTGGTGGTCCCCGAGATCATGGTGCCGCTCGTCGGCCTGGTGAAGGAACTCGATTACGTCAAGGCGCGCATCGATGCGGTTGCCAAGAGCGTCATGGAGGAAACCGGCGTCAAGATCGACTATCTCACTGGCACGATGATCGAGCTCCCCCGCGCCGCGATCCGTGCCCATGTCATTGCAGAGTCAGCCGAATTCTTCTCCTTCGGCACCAACGACCTGACCCAGACGACCTTCGGCATCTCGCGCGACGATGCGGCCTCGTTCCTGGAAACCTACCGCCAGAAGGGCATTATCGATCAGGACCCGTTCGTCTCGCTCGACATCGACGGCGTCGGCGAACTGGTGCGCATGGCCGCGCAAAAGGGCAGGGCGACGCGGCCAGACATCAAGCTCGGCATCTGCGGCGAACATGGCGGCGATCCGGCCTCGATCCGCTTTTGCGAAGAGGTCGGCCTCGACTACGTGTCCTGTTCGCCCTATCGCGTACCGATCGCCAGGCTGGCGGCCGCGCAGGCTGCGGTGCTGGTTGCGAAGGCAGGCCGCCGATAGGATCCATCCAGCTTACCGTTTTGTAAGGCAATTCACGCGAACGTGCTGGCGGCGTCGCGCAATCTCGACATTGTTCCTGCCCAATTTGCGGCTATCCGCAAATTGCTCCCGGAAACAGATGCTGCAGATTTCTCCCGCGCCGTTCCACTCGATCCTGGTCGTCCAAACCAAGTTCATAGGCGATCTCGTCCTCGCCTCGGCGCTCGCCAAGAACCTGCGGCTCGCATTCCCCGGCGCCAGCATCGTCTTTCTGTGCGAGGCTCGCTTCGAGAGCTTCGTGATCGCCCATGATATAGCTTCCGAGGTGGTCACATTCAGGCGCGACCGCATGCGCGGCACGTCCTTGGAGCGCGGGAAAGAGCTTTACGCCATGGTGCAGGCGTTGCGCCGCTTCCGTTTCGACCTGACCATTGACCTGACCGACTCGAAGACGTCGCGCATCGTCACCGGGCTCGTCAACGCCAAGACCCGTGTCGGTTACAGTCCTTCCGAAAGACCCTTGCGTATGTTGGAGCGGCAACCCGCCAATGTTTTTGCCAAGCCCTACGGCTTTGATGGTCAGCATTTCCTGTACCGCTACCTCTCGCCGCTCGAAGCGCTCGGCATCGAACTTCGCACGGTGATTCCAAACCTTGAGCCGCTGCCAATGGAGACGGCGAAAGCATTGGCGCTGCTGGGTAAGCACCATCTGAGGCCAAACGCATTCATCGCGGTACATGCGGGTGCAAGCTTCGAGGGCCGACGTTGGCAGCCGGAGCGGTTTGCAGCAGTGATCGTCGAGATTGCCGGCGAGACCGGCCTGGACGTAGTCCTGGTGGGCGGCCCGGACGAGCGCGAGATCGCCGAACGTATCGTCGCCAGGACCGCGCCGTCGGTCGTCAATCTCGTCGGTGACCTGTCGCTTGAAAGCCTGCTGGCGGTGCTGAAACAGGCCCGGCTGTTTCTCGGCAATGAGAGCGGCCCGATGCACATGGCCGCAGCCACCGGAACCCCGGTTGTCGGATTGTTCGGTCTGACGGAGCCGTCGCGCTGGGGTCCCGTCGGCGTGCCCAGCATCTCGCTCCAGCCGCCGATGCCTTGCGCCTGCATGGCCGAAAACCTCTGCCGCGCGCCGGATCCCAGCAAGGCATGCTGCGTCTGGGGCCTGGAGGTCAAGCCTGTGGTCGATGCGGTGCGCGAGGTTCTTTCGCGCACCGAAATGAAGCTGGAACACGCCATCTGAGATCATGCGCCGCATGCACGACCGCTCTCGACGCGGTGGAATGACCTGTCGCCCACAGGAATGGTCACATTGTCGCGGAGCGCTTTTCTGCTATGCGCCATCCCGATTTCCGCCTTCATGCGGGTCGTTGGGATGCCTGCTTGAAATGACGGGTCCGGGAATCGGTTTGATGCGCCTGCTGCAAAAAAATCTCTGCATGATCGCCCTGTCGTGGGCGATGGCATCCGCCAGCCATGCCGCGCCCCTCGTCGAGCCGACGCTGCACATCAAGTCGCAGGCGAGCGGAGCCGGCCGTGTGGCGCTTACGCTCGACGCGTGCGGTGGACAGACCGACAACCGGATCCTTTCGGCGCTGGTGGACAACAAGATCCCCGCCACCATTTTCGTGACCGGCATCTGGCTGAAGCGAAACGCCGCCGCCGTCGAGATCATGCGGGCGCATCCCGATCTGTTCGAACTGGAAAATCATGGCGGCCACCATGTCCCGGCGGTCGACACGCCGCGGAAAATCTATGGCATTCGCAGCGCCGGCAGCCCGGATGCGGTGCTGGCCGAGGTCGAATCGGGAGCCGCCGCTCTTACCGGGACCGGCGAGCCGGCGCCGAAATGGTTTCGTGGCGCAACCGCCGAATACAGCCCGTCGTCAATCGCCATGATCCGCAAGCTTGGCTTCAAGGTCGCGGGATTCTCGATAAATGGCGACGGCGGCTCTTTGCTTGGCGCCAAGGAGACCGCCCGGCGCATCGCGGCGGCCAAGGATGGCGACGTCATCATCTCGCACATCAACCAGCCGACCCATGCGGCCGGCGAAGGCGTGGTGCAGGGGCTGCTGGCGCTCAAGGCCAAAGGCTTGACCTTTGTGCGGCTCGACGATGCCGAGGGCATCGGCAATAACGGCACGACGGAGTGACTGGCCAGCCGAGCGGATCTCGATGCCTTCGGCGTTGGCTCAGTCCGGTTTGGCTTCGATCGTGACCTTGCTTGCGTAGAATGCGCCGTGGTTGCGGATTTCAGCCATTTCGTCGAAAGGCCGCTCGTAGGCCCACATGGCGTTCTGGCCGGTCTCGCCGGCAGGCAGCACGCTCCAATAGCTTGCATCGCCCTTGTAGGGGCAATGGGTCGAGTGGTCGGTGCGGCCGAGCTTGCCGAAATCGATGTCGGCGAACGGAATGTAGAAGGCCGCCGGATAGGGGGCCTCGGTCAGCACCTTGGCCTTCGTTGTTGAAGCGATGACCACGTCTCCGACACGCACGGTAACGGTGCCGGCATAGGGCTCGACAGTGATGATTTTGTCCGGGTTGCGTTGGAAACCGGGTGCGGGGTTGGCGATCTGATCCATGCGGGGGGCTCTCCTTGCGTCGACTTAAGGTGTGTCGCGCAAGCCCGTTGCGCAAGGCCGCTATCGCCATCCAGCCCGCAAAACTTGCCGAGGCCGACATTGATGAATCGGACCCTGGAATCTTCGAGGTACTTGTCGTCAGCGGTCAGGCGGCGGCCTTGAACACGTCCATGAGACCGGCATAGGCGGCAGCGATCCCGGCGACCGGGTTGCTGCTTCTCGAGACGGTCTCGACCTTCAGGGAACCGCCGCCGGTAGGCAAGGTGAGCAGCAGGAACTGGCGGTTTCCGCCATCGCCGACTGACGCGGCCGCGACGTGCTGGTCCTCGCCCTGATTCTGGACGCACATCTTGAACAGCAGCGTGCCGCCGACCGCTTCCAGCGCGCCGCCGACAACTTCAACAAATTCATCTTCGGAAACAGTCTTTGTGTCCGGCACCAGATCGGCCAGACTTTCGGCAAGCGTACTCTCGAGAGCCTTGTCGTCGAGCTGCGCGTCCATGCGAACCTCTTTCAGTCGCCAATCGCACCCCTTTGCCCGTTAACGAAACTTAACGCCGACGATGGCCGGATTGTGGCGGTTTTCCACCAATGCGGCGCTCAGGGGTGCTGGCGGCTGGACAATCCGCCGGTTCGCTCCACAATAGCTCGAAAAGCACAACGCAAAAGCGTGAGGGAGGATCGAATGCTGGGACTGATGCAGGAATGGCCACTGCTTTGCCATAAGCTCATCGACAATGCCGAGCGGCAGCATGGCGTGCGCGAGATCGTGACGCGCTCGATCGAGGGGCCGATCGTGCGCACCACTTACGCCGACATCCATCGCCGTGCCCTGAAGGTCGCCCAGCGGCTCGAGCGCGACGGCTATGGGCTGGGCGACCGCATCGCCACGCTGGCCTGGAACACCGCACGCCATATCGAGGCCTGGTACGGCATCATGGGCATCGGCGCCATCTACCACACGCTCAATCCGCGGCTGTTTCCCGAGCAGATCGTCTGGATCATGAACCATGCCGAGGACAAGGCAGTCTTCGTCGACCTGACCTTCGTGCCGCTGCTCGAGAAGATCGCCGGCGCCGTCAAGTCGCTGAAACAGGTGATCGTGCTGACCGACAGGGCGCATATGCCGCCGACGACATTGCCCAACGCGGTCGCCTATGAAGATTGGCTTGACGAAGCGGATGGCGACTTCGCCTGGAAGACCTTCGACGAAAGCACCGCCGCCGGCATGTGTTACACGTCCGGGACCACGGGCGATCCCAAGGGCGTCGTCTACAGCCATCGTTCGAACGTGCTGCACGCCATGATCGCTGCCATGCCCGACGCCATGGGACTGTCGTCGCGCGATACGATCCTGCCTGTCGTGCCGATGTTTCACGCCAATGCCTGGGGCCTTGGCCAGAGCGGGCCGATGATCGGTGCCAAGCTGGTCATGCCCGGCTGCAAGATGGATGGCGCCTCGATCTATGAACTGCTCGACACCGAGAAAGTGACCTTCAGCGCCGCCGTGCCAACCGTCTGGATGATGCTGCTGCAGCATCTGGAGGAGACCGGCAAGGAGCTTCCCCATCTCAACAAGGTTGTCATCGGCGGCTCGTCGTGCCCGCGCGCGATCATGACCAAGTTTCAGCAGAACTACGATGTCCAGGTTATCCACGCCTGGGGCATGACCGAAATGTCGCCGCTCGGCACGCTGTGTACCCTGAAGCCGGACCATGCTGGTCTTGAGGGCGAAGCCCGGCTCGACGTCCAGCAGAAACAGGGCTACCCGCCCTTCGGCGTCGAAATGAAGGTGACCGACGACGACAACAACGAGCAGCCCTGGGACGGCAAGACTTTTGGCCGCCTGAAAGTGCGTGGGCCGGCCGTTGCCCGTGCCTATTATGGCGACGCCGGCGTGGAGCAGTTCGATGAGGATGGCTGGTTCGACACTGGCGACGTCGCCCACATCGACGCCGGCGGCTACATGCAGATCACCGATCGCGCCAAGGACGTCATCAAATCCGGCGGCGAATGGATTTCGACCATCGACCTCGAGAACCTGGCTGTCGGCCATCCCGATGTCGCCGAGGCGGCAGCCATCGGCGTTCAGCATTCGAAATGGGGCGAACGGCCGCTGCTGGTCGTCGTCCGCAAACCGGGCAAGGAACCGACCAAGGCTGACATTCTCGGGTTCATGGATGGCAAGGTGGCCAAATGGTGGATGCCGGACGATGTCGCTTTCGTCGGCGAAATTCCGCACACCGCAACCGGCAAGATCCAGAAGATCACCTTGCGCCAGCAATTCAAGGACTATCGCTTGCCGACCGATTGACGCGATGTCGCATGTTTCGGCTTCATGCCATCGCAAAAAGGCACTAAGTCTCCGTTCGGGTTGGGGCAGCACGGAAAACGATGGTTAGCATTCCTGAACGGCAAACGTCGAAGGCGGCCGGCTGGTCGCGGCGCACGGCCGCTTTTTCGTTGGTGCTGCTGCTGACGGTCTTTGTGGGCCATCGCTTCGATCTCGTCGAAACACCTGTCTTTCTGTGGGTGCTCGGCATTGTCGCGCTGCTGGCGGCGATGGCGCTGTTGTTTGCCGGGTTTGCCTTTTCGCGGCTGTGGAATTTCGGCGACCGCGGCGGCCGCGACCTGACGGTCGGCGCGCTGCTGGCACTGCTGGTGCTCGCACCCTACGGCGTCGCCGCCTACTGGGCGACGATCTATCCGCCGCTCAGGGATATCTCGACGGATTTCGACGAACCGCCGACGCTCGACGTGAGCGACCGGACGAAGGATATGAACGTGCTTGCACCGTCGACGCCTGGGGAACAGCGGCTGCAGGCCGATAGCTATCCGCTGGTCAGCGCACGCAGCTACGACCTGCCGTTCGAGACTGTCGTCAATGCCGTCGAAACCGTACTCGACCGGCGCGACTGGGAGCTGTCGGAGCCCTATCCCGATCTCGCCGGGCAAAGCGAGGTGACCATCACCGCCGTCGCCAAGGGCTTCGTGATCGGCCTTCCCGCCGATGTGGCGATCCGCGTGACGGACGATGGCGACACGGTCATCGTCGATATGCGGTCGGCATCCCGCTACGGCCGCTACGACCTTGGCGACAATGCCGCGCGCATCACCGAATTCCTGGCGGAGCTCGACCAGGAAGTCGCCGGTCAGGTCGGCGCCGCGCCAGCCGAGTGACTTTCAGAACCGGGTTGTAGTCAGGCGAATCCGTATGTCGCAGCAGAATGCAAGTTGGGTCTGCGGATAGACTATTCAGCGGGCTCGTATCTCCCCTGCAACAAGATCGTCGAGACCGGGCCAAGCGGATCGATGATCCGGCTCTCCAGGACCTCGATGAGTTTGCGTCCAACCCCGGCCATATCCACGAAATGAACGCCGATCTTTGCCGGCAGGAAGCGTGCAAGCCGCGTGCTGTCACGAGCGACGATGTGGACGTCGCTCCCTGGCACAAGACCTCTTCTGCCAAGAGCATGTAACGCCCCGAGAAGGCCCAGTTCGTTGGCGCATGCCAAGCCGGTCGGCCGATCTGACGACGCCAGTAGGCGATCGAACCAGCCTGCGCTCGATTCCATCGTGAACATGCCGTGACCGATCAGCGATTGGTCGATCGGAATACCGGCCTCGGCCAACGCCCTTTGATACCCGGCAAGACGCATGGCACTCGCCTGATCTTCCGGAACGAGAAGTTGCAATGCAATGCGTCGACAGCCCTTATCCATCAGCCGTCGGGTCGCCTCGTAGGCAATCTGTTCGTTGTCGATATCAACGTAAGGATATGCGACGTTCAGGTCCGTTCTTCCGAATGTGACGAATGGCATGCCTGCATCCAGCAGCAGCTTGACTCGCGGATCGCCCGACACCATGCGCGTGATGATCAGTCCGTCTGTGCTGCGCGCTTGAAGCTGCCGCTGCACACTCTCGACAGGATCGTCATCGGGAGTGGTGGAATAGATGGAGAGACTATAACCCGCTTGCCGCGCCGCCAGCGTCATGCCCTCGATCAAGGGAAGCTTCAATAGATCGGACAGATGGTCTTGTGTCTCCATCGGGTATACTGCCGTTATCGTCAGCGTTCGGCCGGTTTTGAGCGCGTAGCCATGATGATTTGGCAGATAACCGGCCCGTTTCGCCGCGTCTTTCACGCGTGCAATGGTCAAGGGATGGACTTCTGGCCCGTCCTTCAGAGCGCGGGAAACCGTCGTCACCGAAAGGGAAAGTTCCACCGCGAGCTGTTTTAGATTGGCCATTGTCGCCCGCCTTCATTGCTAAATCGCCGGCTGATTTCCTGCTGAAGCGCCGTGACGTTACCGGATTCGATATCCCGGTCAATCCTAACTCCTCGGGGAAGCAGCTTGACTCGGTTTAGATTGAGTGCAATCGTAACGTTACGATTAAAGAGAAACGGCGATTTTGAGCGACATTTCATAATTTCGGGAGGAGAACCTATGTCTTGGCTACGCATTTCCTTAGCAGCATTTGCAATCTCGGCTGCTTTGCCCGCCCATGCTCAAACAGTCACCATTACGACAGCGGGTGGCGACTATGGTAATGCCATGAAGGAAGCTATGTGGGGTCCTGCTGCAAAAGAGCTTGGATACGATGTCCGCGAGGAGACCCTAAGCGACGGCCTAGCCGCCTTGAAGATGCAGGTCACCTCGGGGGCTATCACGACCGACGTCATTCACCTTGGCTCACCGGAAGGCGCACAGGCTGCCGCACAATCGCTGCTGGAGCCTCTCGACTACAAGATTATCGACCCAAAGTCGGTGCCAGATGGCGCAAAGTCCGACTACTGCTATCCGTTCGACTCCTATGGCACCGTCATGTCATGGAATACCAAGACATACGGCGAGAACCCGCCGAAGACGTGGGCGGAATTCTGGGATGTTGCCAAGTTTCCTGGTCGTCGCGCGCTGCGCGCCAATGCTCAAGACTCGATCGAGATCGCACTGCTCTCCGACGGCGTGGCGCCGGCGGACATTTATCCCGTGCTCGGCACGCCGGAGGGTCTGGATCGCGCCATCAAGCGGCTCGAAGCAATCAAACCAAATGTCTCGGTGTGGTGGACCTCGGGCGCTCAGTCGGCGCAGTTGCTGAAAGACGGTGAGGCGGATTTGATCGTTACCTGGAACGGTCGGGCGGAGACAGTGAAAAAAGATGGCGGCGCGGCCGACTACACGTTCAAGGGTTCCGTCATTGGCACTGACTGTCTTGGAGTGCCGAAGGGGGCGCCGAACAAGGAAGCGGCCATGAAGCTGATAGCTGCGATGACACAGCCTGCGCGCGTGGCCAAGCTGACCGATTTCATCGCTTACGGCCCGGTCAATCCTGCTGGCTATGAGGGTGGCCTTATTCCCGCGGACCGTCTGAAGACCCTTGCGACCGCGCCTGAAAATGCCGGCACTTCGGTGTTCTCGAACGCGGATTGGTGGGTCAAGAACGGCGAGGCTGCCCAGAGGGCCTTCGATGAAATGATGAGCCGCTAAGCTTCGAATACATCGGCTCTAGGGCTGGAGCACATGATGAAGTCGCTCGCGATCACCATCGACAGCGTTCGCAAAACCTATGGGACCTACGTCGCGCTGGACGATGTTTCGCTCGACATCAAGGCTGGCGAATTCCTCACGCTGCTAGGCCCATCGGGGTCGGGCAAGACGACCTTGCTCATGGCCTTGGCCGGATTTGTCCGGCCAGATTCCGGCAAACTCTTGTTGGGGGATCGGGACATCACCCGCCTGGCGCCCAACAAGCGCGACATCGGCATCGTCTTCCAGAACTATGCCCTGTTTCCCCACATGAACGTCCTCGCGAATGTCGAGTACCCGCTGGTACTGCGCAAGGCGCCGAGATCTGAGGTCCGAAAGCGGGCGTTTGAGGCGTTGGCCCGCGTCAAGCTGGAAGATCTGTCGGAGCGCAACATTGCCGCGCTATCGGGCGGACAGCGCCAGCGGGTAGCACTGGCGCGGGCGATCGTCTTCGAACCACGCGTGATGCTGATGGACGAGCCGTTGTCGGCGCTCGACAAGAGTCTGCGCGAAACCATGCAGTATGAAATCAGACGTCTGCACGATGATTTGGGGATCACAACCATCTATGTGACGCATGACCAGCGCGAAGCGCTGATTATGTCTGACAGGGTCGCGGTCATGGATTCCGGCCGTATCCAGCAGATTGATACGCCACAGCGGATTTATCATCATCCATCGACCCGCTTCGTCGCGGAATTCCTAGGCGAGGCCAACATTATAGCCCCAGGCCTCGTGCGCAGAATCGACGGCGCCGATACATCGCCCGAAGCCCTGATGATCCGCGCGGAAAGCTTCCATCTTGATGCAAAGCTCGTCGGACGAGATGGCGTCGCGCTCGAAGGAACACTGCGCGCCAAGGTGTTTCGCGGCGAGAACTGGCTTCTGACGCTTGTGCTGGACGGCGGGCAAGAAGTTCTTGTCTGCATTCCGGCAGCCCTGGCCAGCGGCTGCGCCGAGCTTGCCACCGGCCAGTCGATGACCGCCTTTGCACCAGCCGCAAAAGTTCACGCGATGCCAGGAGCTAGGGCGTGACCGTCATGGCGAATCCCGCGCTTGCGGCAGACGCAAGACGAGAGCGGCGGTTCTTCCTCTCACTTTCTCTGCCGGCGCTGTTCATCGTTGGGCTGGCTGCGATACTGCCTATCCTGTGGATCATCCGGCAATCGTTCCTGACCACGGATGGCGAATACACTCTCGGCAACTACGAGAAGGTGCTTTCGAGCGGGCTGACATGGTCGGCACTGGTCACAACCCTTGAATTGTCCCTGGGCACGCTGGCGATCTGCATTCTTCTCGGTACTCCCCTGGCGCTCGCCCTGGCCAGCGCCAGACCTAGGGTGGCCAATTTGCTGATGGCCTTCGTCATGCTGCCATTGTGGACCTCCATTCTGGTGCGCACCTATGGCTGGCTGGTGCTGTTGCGGCGCGATGGCCTGATCAACGCAACTTTGACGGGTTCAGGCCTGACAGCTGAGCCATTGCCGCTGGTCTACAATTTCACGGGAACGCTGATCGGCATGGTTCACTACATGCTGCCGCTCTTTCTGCTGCCGGTTTATGCCGCGATGCGCGATATCGACGCCAACCTCATTCGTGCGGCGGCGAGCATGGGCGCCACTCTCGGGCAAACGATCCGCACGGTCATTCTGCCGCTTTCGGCCGGCGGCATCTTCTCGGGGTCGATCATCGTCTTCATCTATACGCTCGGCTTCTTCATCACGCCGGCGGTGCTGGGCGGCGGCAAGGTAAATCCTCTCTCCACCCGGATCGAGCGCACGCTATCGACCTTTCAGGATTGGGGGTCGGCGAGCGTCCTGGGCATTCTGCTCCTCGTTGTCATGGCTCTGATCGGTGTGATGTTCCTGTCGGCACGGCGACTGCTGACGCGCGACGGTGCGTCCCATGCTTGAGGCCTATCCGGACAACAGGCTGTCCCGCATCTGTCTGTGGGGCTTTTCCGCACTCGTGCTGGCGTTCTTGATGCTGCCAACGCTCGTGGTCGCGCCGCTGTCCTTTTCGGCGTCCGACCTTCTCGAGTTCCCGCCGCGCGCATATTCATTGCGCTGGTACGATCATTTTTTCGGTTCGGCGACGTGGATGGCTGCGCTCAGGACGAGCCTGGTTCTTGGAACATTGACAGCTATGCTCGCGGTACCCTTGGGGCTGCTGGCCTGCATTTCGATAAATCGGCTCGGCGGAAAGGCCGCTGTTACCATTCAGGGCATTCTGCTCACCCCGTCCATCGTGCCAGGAATCCTGCTTGCGATCGGTCTCTTCTTTGTGCTGGCGGCGCAACATCTGGTCGGAACGCTATTCGGCGTGCTGGTCGGGCATGTGGTGTTGGCCATTCCTGTCGTGTGCATTGTGCTGTTGCCCGCTCTGGCCCGCTTTGACTGGAACCAAGTTCAGGCGGCGCGCAGCCTCGGCGCGAACTGGGCGAGAGCCATCGGCGGCATAATTGTCCCGCAGCTTCAGATCAGTCTGCTGTCGGCCATATTGATGGCCTTCCTGACATCACTCGACGAATCCGTCATTTCGATCTTCGTCTCGAGTGGTCAAAACAGCACGCTGCCGAAGCTCATGTTCATATCTCTGCGCGATCAGATCGATCCGACCATCGCGGCGATCTCAACGGTGTGGACCGCCATGGTCGTGGTCGTCGTCTTGATCGTGACTTTACACCAAAAATCATGACTGAAATTGGAAACATGCTCACAAATCAGATAGCCAGTGATCCGGCGGATCACGCAGCGGACATACCTCAGGTAGGACTGGCCATCATCACCGGGTCGGCAAACTGGGGGCTGGCCTTCCCGGAAGATATCGAATTCGATGGTGTGCGCACCTTGCGGCGTGACATTAGTTTTGAAACGCCTTTCGGCCGCAGCGACAACTGGAAGCTGATCGAGTTCGATGCCTCGATTACTGCGGAAGGCAGAACGAAACGTGCGTTGTGCATGTATTCGCACGGCAATCCGCGCGACCATATCGACCATTCCTGCCATCGCCGGGCGTTCTGGGTGTTGATGAACGCGGGTGTAAAGCAAGTCCTAGCCTGCTCGACCGTTGGAGCCGTCAACAAAGCGATTCAACCCGGCGACATGGTGGTGACTGCCGATATCATCGAACTGACGCAGACGCCTTTTTCACTGCTTCCAGACCGCCAGAGCTTTGACTGCTCGGGCAAGCAGATCGTATGTCCAAGATGTGCGGCGGTTCTGGTTGAGACGGCCCGCCGTCATTGGCCAGCCGAATGCCGGGTTCATGGCATCGAGCAGCAGTTGGTGGCTGCCCATTGTTACGGGCCTCGACTGACAACCCCAGCCGAGGCTTTGGCTTATCGAAGCATGGGCGCGGATGTGCTCAACCATTCCATCGCCCCCGAGGCGACCCTGTCGCGCGAAATCGGCGCTTGTTTCGTGCCGCTTGCGTTCGTGACCGCGGGTTTCAACGACTATATGGACCGCAGTCGCCAGGAATTGCTGCAGGAGCATGTGTTGCCGAGCCTCTCCATGACCGCCTCGCGGGTTGCGCTGGAGACCGCGGCACGACTTCCAACTGATCCTGAATGCTCTTGCCAGGGCTTGAAGTCGCCCCAACCGGCAGAGCGCTCCAGCCGCTTCTAGAGTATAAAGGGCGCAGATGAGCTCGCGCCGATCTTAGCTTGCCGGCACAAAAATACCGGTGATGGCCGGGTCGCCGTCTGTCGTGACCAGGCCGCGCGCCGTCAGATCCTCGAGATGGGCAAGCACCGACAATCCGGCGGCGCCATGCAGCCGCGGGTCGGTGTCCCTGTAGATCGCCTTGACCATGTCCACGATCGTCCGGTCCCCCTCTTTGACCCGCTCCAGAATGGCGCGCTCGCGCATCTTGCGATGCGTCTTCAACCCGCGCATGAAAGCGCGCGGTGCTGTCACCGGCCCGCCATGTCCTGGCAACAGCAAGCGGTCCCCGCGTTCGATCAAGCGGTCCAGCGAGGCCATGTAGTCGGCCATCGCCCCGTCCGGCGGGGCGACGATGGAGGTTGCCCAGGCCATGACATGATCGGCCGAAAACAGGATGCCGGTTCCCTGCAGCGCGAACGCCGCATGATTGGCGGTGTGGCCCGGGGTCAGAACCGTCCTGATCGACCAGCCGTCGCCGTCGACCACCTCGCCGTCGGGCAGGGCGACATCAGGGATGAAAGCCGTGTCGGCACTGGCATCGAGCGCATTGGTCTCGCCGATATGCAGGGCTCTTGCCGGCCGGTGCGGCCCCTCTGCCAGCACGAGGGCGCCGGTGCGCTCTTTCAGCCGGGCCGCCAGCGGGGAGTGGTCGCGATGCGTGTGGCTGACGAAGATATGGCTGACCGGCCGGCCTGCGATCACCTCGATCAGGGTCCGCAGATGCGCCTCGTCCTCCGGCCCCGGATCGATCACCGCCAGCGTATCGCGGCCAACAACGTAGCTGTTGGTGCCGTGAAAGGTGAAGGGGCTTGGATTGCGGGCCGTGATGCGCTGGACATCGGGCGCGACATTCACCCCCTGGCCATAGAAGGGGTCGAAGCCGGTATCGAATTTCAGTGCCATGCATCGGTGCCTTGTTTCGGGAAACGGCAAAACCGATTGCCGCACAACACGCAAGCCAATATAGGAGGATGTGAGGCCGCGAACATCGGAGTGCGGCAATCGGATTGGGGAAATACCATGGCAATTGCAACTACGATGCGTCCGCTTGTTTCTCTGGCTCTGCCGCAAAACGGCGCGGCGCGGCTGGCAACGCAGCTTTTCCTGGCCATCGCCGGAACGCTTGTGCTGACACTGTCGGCCAAGACCAAGGTAATGCTCGGGCCGGTCGACATTTCGATGCAGACGCTGGCCGTGCTGCTGATCGCCGCCGCCTTCGGCATGCGTCTCGGCGTCGCCACCCTGCTGCTCTACATGGCCGAGGGCGCCATGGGCTTCCCCGTCTTCCAGAGCACGCCTGAAAAGGGTCTCGGCATTGCCTACATGCTCGGCTCGACCGGCGGCTATCTCGCCGGCTTCGTGGTCATGGCGGCAATTGTCGGCTGGGCGGCGGATCGCGGCTGGGACCGCCATCCAATCAAGCTTTTCAACGCCATGCTGGTTGGCGAAGTCGTCATGATGGCAATGGGCTTTGCCTGGCTGGCGCTGCTCATCGGTCCGGAAAAGTCGTGGCAGTTCGGCGTCGTGCCGTTCATCGTCGGCGACCTGATCAAGGTGGCGCTCGCGGCAAGCCTGGTGCCGGCCGTCTGGACGCTGCTGAAGCGCGGCTGAAGCGCGCGATCGAAGAAACGGCCAGGGGCAATCAAGCCACTGGCCGGAGCGGCGTCACTGGCGGATTTCCGGTCTGATGTCCGCCAACCTCGATAGATTGTCGGTTAGATCGCCCTAGACGCTGCGACATCTTCAGTAATGATCATTAAGTCGCTTTATTAGCCCAGGCTTTTCAATTTCCCGAACTGTTGATCTGAGAAATAGATGCTTGCTGGCGCGACCGCGCTGTCGTAGCTCTTGGTCTTCGACTGTATCGAATCGCCGGGGGGCGAGACGTCCGATTCGTTGTTGTGAACGATCAGGTCAGATGCGCTATCGCGCTGGTCTGTCGCCGATACGGCAGCTTCGGGGAAGGGGGGAAGACGTTGAATGTCGCAGCGTCGACTATTGTCGGAAGCCGGCACTTCCTGTTCAGGATTCGGTTTCAACTGCTTGGCGGACTGACATTCGCGATTTTTGCGCCGGCGATCATCCGGATTGTCTTCAATCCTGAATTCATCTATTCGGCCAATCTTCAGGTAACAGTAGCCGCTGCGGTCATCGCGCACCTTGTGGGCTTCTTGTCTTATCGCCGCATCGGAAATTTCCCAGGCGTGGCCGCGGCAAGTTACATCTTGCCGACATTTGCCCTGTCCTACGGGGCTGTTTTCCTGACCATCTTCTTTTTTCGGTTCGAGTACAGCCGGTTTCAGGCTGCCGCCAGTTTCACGCAGTCCACGCTCTGGTACTTCGGCCTGAGCCTGTTGACGCGGCGTCTCGATCCGTACCGGCTCGTGGTGATTCCCGGCGGAGATGTCGAGCGCCTCAAGACGTTACCGGGTGTGCATTGGTTTTGGATCAAGTCGACCAGTACGATAATCGAAAGAGCCAGCGGCGTGGTCGTTGATCTGCGTGCCGATCTTGGCGCGGAATGGGAACGATACATCGCGGATCGGGCCCTTTCGGGAACGCCCGTATACCACGTCAAGCAGGTCAGAGAGTCGCTGACCGGTCGGGTCGAGATCGAGCACCTGTCGGAAAACACGCTTGGTTCGCTCAATCCGAACCAGGCCTATCTCAAGATCAAGCAGGCGGTCGACTGGGTCTCGGCACTTGTCTTGATCATCGTTCTTTCCCCCGTTCTGGCGTTGATAGCGCTGCTGATCCGGCTGGATTCCGATGGTCCTGCGCTGTTTCGCCAGCAACGCATGGGCTACCGGGGCAAGATCTGCACGGTCTACAAGTTTCGCTCGATGCGCGAGCACTCTGGCGCCGGCAGCGAAAAGGAAAGGGCGATCACCAGGCACGACGATGACCGCATCACCAGAGTCGGGCGTTTCCTGCGAAAATCCAGGATCGACGAACTGCCGCAGGTCATCAACATCCTGCGTGGCGAAATGAGTTGGATCGGGCCGCGGCCGGAAGCTGTCGTGCTGTCGCAGTGGTACGAGGCTGAGCTGCCATTCTACCGCTACAGGCATATCGTCAGGCCGGGCATAAGTGGGTGGGCACAAGTAAATCAGGGGCATGTGGCTGCCGTCGATGACGTTATGGAAAAATTGCACTATGATTTCTATTACATAAAGAACTTTTCGCCTTGGCTGGACGTTTTGATAACTCTCAAGACGCTGAAAACGATGCTTACCGGCTTTGGTGCGAGATAACCAATGCGAAGCATGGCTCTGGAATAGCAAGCGCAGGAAGCAGATGGATCTCGCCTCCAGGAAAATAGCGATCATCGGGCTTGGCTATGTCGGCCTGCCGCTGGCGGTCGCCTTCGGCGCCGGCAGGGATGTCGTCGGTTTCGACATCGACCAGTCGAGGGTGGACGCGCTGAGGCGTGGCGACGACCATACGCTGGAAGCCAGCAGCGATGAGATCAGTGCTGCGTCGCGGCTGACATTCACCACCGACAAGGCCGATCTGCGCGATTGCGGGATTTTCATCGTCACGGTTCCAACGCCGATCGACAGGGCCAACCGTCCGGATCTGAAACCGCTGATCATGGCATCGACTTTTGTCGGCGAGGTCATATCGCCAGGCGCGGTGGTGATCTTCGAATCGACGGTCTATCCCGGCTGCACGGAAGAGGTGTGCGCGCCGCTGATCGAGAAACATTCGGGCCTGCGCTACAATGAGGGGTTCTT
This sequence comes from Mesorhizobium sp. M7A.F.Ce.TU.012.03.2.1, assembly GCF_004006095.1. Lineage (NCBI taxonomy): Bacteria > Pseudomonadati > Pseudomonadota > Alphaproteobacteria > Hyphomicrobiales > Phyllobacteriaceae > Mesorhizobium > Mesorhizobium sp. M7A.F.Ce.TU.012.03.2.1. The sequence continues at coordinate 6,157,499 of NZ_CP034779.1, read as the reverse complement.
CCTCGGCTACAGTCCCGAGCGCATCAATCCGGGCGACCGCGAGCATCGGTTGCAAACGATCGTCAAGGTCACCAGCGGCTCGACGCCGGAAGCGGCCGAAGGTATCGATGCGCTCTATGCCTCGATCGTGCCGGCAGGCACACACCGTACCTCGAGCATTGCGGTCGCCGAAGCGGCCAAGGTCATCGAGAACACTCAGCGCGACCTCAACATCGCGCTGATGAACGAGTTGTCGCTTATCTTCGGCAAGCTCGGCATCGACACGTCCGAAGTGCTGGAAGCCGCCGGCACCAAATGGAATTTCCTGCGCTTCACGCCTGGTCTCGTCGGCGGCCACTGCATCGGCGTCGATCCCTACTATCTCACCCACAAGGCCCAGGAACTCGGCTATCATCCGGAGGTGATTCTTGCTGGCCGCCGTATCAATGACGGCATGGGTCGGCACGCGGCGGATCAGACGGCCCGCCTGATGATGCGCAAGGGAATACCTGTCGTTGGCAGCCGGATTCTGGTGATGGGCGCGGCCTTCAAGGAAAATTGTCCGGACCTGAGGAATTCCAAGGTCGCCGATATCGTTGCCCAACTGAAGGAATACAACGCCGGCATCGACATATGGGACCCCTGGGTCGACGCGCAGGAATGCGCGCGTGCCTTCGGCGTAGCCAGCATGAAGGACATTCCCGACATGCGTTATGACGGCGTTATCGTGGCCGTCGGCCACAGGCAGTTCCGCGCGTTAGGCGTCGACGGCCTGATGGCGCTTTGCAAGACCCCGGGCGTCATCTACGACATCAAGGGTCTGTTCCCCAGGCATGTCACGGATGGGCGTTTCTGATGAAGGTTCTGGTCACCGGCGCGGCCGGCTTCATAGGATATCACGTAGCGAAGCGGCTGCTGGAGCGCGGTGACGAGGTCGTCGGCATCGACAACGTCAACGACTATTACGATCCGGAGATCAAGGAGGCGAGGCTGCGGCTTCTGGACGAGGCGAGCCGCAAGACCAATGCCGGCTATCATTTCATCCGCGGCAATCTCGCCGACAAGAGCGTGGTCGACGCCTGCTTTGCCGACCATGCATTCGACCGGGTGATCCATCTCGCCGCCCAGGCCGGGGTTCGCTACAGCCTGGAAAACCCGCATGCCTATGTCGAAAGCAACATCATCGCCTACACCAACATGCTGGAGGCCTGCCGCAACAGCGCCGTCGCGCACCTGACCTATGCCAGCACGTCGAGTGTCTACGGTGCCAACACCGACATGCCGTTTTCCGAGCATCGTCCGGCCGACCATCCGCTGCAGTTCTACGCCGCGACCAAGCGCGCCAACGAACTGATGGCGCACAGCTACAGCCATCTGTTCGGATTGCCGACGACCGGGCTTCGCTTCTTCACGGTGTATGGTCCCTGGGGTCGCCCGGACATGGCGCTGTTCCTGTTCACCAGGAACATCCTGGCCGGCGAGCCGATCAAGCTGTTCAACAACGGCAACCACACGCGCGACTTCACCTATGTCGATGACATCGCCGAAGGCGTGATCCGCGCCAGCGACAGCCCGGCCACGGGCAATGCCGCCTGGGACTCCAGCCGTCCCGATCCGGCCACAAGCAGCGCCCCCTGGCGCATCTTCAACATCGGCAACAACAACCCGGTGAAGCTGACCGCCTATGTCGAGGCGCTGGAAAACGCGCTGGGCCGCAAAGCCATCGTCGAACTCTTGCCGCTGCAGCCCGGCGACGTGCCCGATACCTTCGCCGACACCTCGGCGCTGGAGCAGGCGGTCGGCTACCGCCCGGCGACGACGGTGACCGAGGGCGTCGGGCGGTTCGTCGAGTGGTACAAGGCGTATTTTGCGCGGGGATAAGGCTCGGCGTTTCCCGGCTGATCCGCGCTGTTCCATGATCGCGTAACCAGGAGCAGATGGAATCGATACGGCTCGCAAACAGGCAGTCTGCAATCCATTGCAGTCCCAGGCGCTATTGAGCGTCTGCATCCCCACGTTCAATCGGCGGGATCGCGTTGCGGCGCTGGTTCAGCAACTGTTGCGTACGGACTGCCCATTGCAGATATGCGTCCATGTCGACGGTTCGACCGACGGAACGAACGAAGCGCTTGCGGAAATCGCATCTCGCGATGCCAGTTTGGTGGTCACCACCGGCCCGAATGACGGCAGAGGCCGCGCGATGTTTTCGGCGATTGCTTCCGCCACTGGCGACTATTGCATGGTCTTCGATGATGACGACGATCTCTTCACCGATCGCCTGCCGGAAGTCTGTGAGCACCTCTCGCAGAGAGGTGTCGATGAGAAGATTGCGGGTTTTGTGTTCTCGATGGCTCTTGGCCACCCAGAGACGGCAGCAGAGCCGTTTCCGTCGGAACGGACAAACCTGATAAAGATGCGGGCCGACGAACGGGTGGTCGGCGACAAGAAGGAGGTCATCAAAACTCCTTTGCTTAAACGGGTTGCCGTGCCCCCAGCGGGGCGGTTCCGCCGCGTTCCAACATCTCTTCTCTGGTCCAGATTGGCGATCGAATACGACGTTATCTGTGTCAATGTCGAGATTGGACAAAAACGATATTTGCCGGAGGGGATGACGGCAAGGATTCGGCTTCTTCAGCGACAAAATGCATACCCGATGTTGTTGCTGAACTTGAACTACATCAAGGCGTTCTGGCTAGGACGATATCGGTCAGTTCGGTTCTTGGGCAAGGCGGTTCTTGCCTGTTTGAGCTTTGGTGTCTTGAGTTTCCCGTTCTTGCTCAAGAGGTCATTCGTGCGGGTGACTTCATGAAAGAAGCCAGCCTGTGGAAGTTGGTGGAAGCCATCGTAATACGAATTGTTCCTGGTCTTCTGAACATAGCGACGTTGCTGTACATCGGCAGCCATCTGGAGACTGGACAGTACGGTGTTTTCAGCACGACGATTGCGACAGTTTCATTTATTTCGACACTTGTTTTTGGAGTCGCGACCTATTCGATAATGCCGGTTTCCGCAAAAATGCATGCCGCGGGAATGGGTAGAGAGTACGTATCGTCCATTTTGACCGTGCTGGCAGTTGTGGTGTTGTTTGTCGTTCTGGCTGGACTGGCAATGACGTGGCTGGGATTTGGCAATGCCGTTGCCGCGACCATCATCGTTTCTTTCGGCTTGCACACCGCACTTCAAGAGATTTTGAGGTCACAACTGCGTTTGTGGGCGTACGGTTGGTCGGCGATTGGCCAGGCCGTCGCATACCAGGCAGGAGCCATAATCCTGCTTGTCGGCGATGCGAAAGTAGGCTCGGCTCTTGCAGCCTTTTCGCTCAGCTATTTCGTCGGAGCGCTGATTTCATTTGCCTTCCTGGGACCTATGAATCTGAGACGGCCTGGCTTTTCCTATCTTGCCGGGTCTCTGGTTACAGGCTGGGGATTTGTGTTGAGCAATCTGGCCGAGAGCGGCGTGTTTGTCGGCATTCGATACATTGTTTTGTTGCTTGGCTCCGAGACCCATCTCGGTGTCTTCTCGTTTTGCGTCGATCTTTCACAACGGTCCGTCGGCTTCTTCATGAATGCGGCCAGCTTCGTATTTGTGCCAAGGGCGTTTCTCAGTGCCGCAAATGGAAACGTCAGGCAGTTTCGGCGCGGACTGTTCGAGGGAGCGGCCATCGCACTCATTTTTGCGACCGTGGCCGCGGCCGGAATAGTTGGCCTGTTTTTCTCGGGCCATGCATCCGGATGGCTGGGGAAGTCTTTTGATCCTGTGGTGTTCGGGATCGTTTCTTGTGCTGTTCTGGTCAACAGGACGAAAAAAGTGATCATCGATCCGTTTGCGCTTCGGTCGAGCAAAGCGATGGCGTTGACCTATTCCTACGCGATAGGGGCGTTGGCTTGCTGTTGTCTGGCGGCATTGGGCCTTTGGTGGCGGGTGCCTCTTGGCAGTGAAATGGCATTTTTGTTCGGATATGTCGTTGCCGCTGGCTGTTCCTTTTTCGCATTGAGGAATGTGATTGCAGATCAAGGGCCTGGTGCGAAACAGCGCACCGTTTTGATGGTCGGTCCGGATGCCAGAAATGAATGAGAAGAAAGCATTCTACGACGAGAAAAACAGGCGCATCGTCCATGTCGGCACGGTGGCTGATGACGACTATTGGGATTCTCACTGGGCCGAAGGGATTGTCTTGAGGCCGGATCGCTTTGTCGTTGAAACCACCAAGCGATACCTGACCGGATCGGCCAAGATCCTGGACGCTGGATGTGGCTTGGCCAATACGGTCCATGGCCTCGACCAGGCAGGCTTTTCCGCCTACGGGATCGACTTCGCGCAGAAGACCGTGGGGATGGTGAATCGTGCCGCGCCCCATTTGCAAGTGACCGTGGGGGATGTTCGAGCGACGGGCTTCGCGGACGAATTCTTCGATGGGGTGTGGTCTCTGGGGGTGATCGAGCACTTCTTCGACGGTTACGATGAGATCGCATTGGAGATGAAGCGCATCATCCGGTCAGGAGGAGTTGCCTTCGTGACAGTGCCGAGCATTTCTCCTCTCCGACGGCTGAAGATCAGAATGGGTCTCTATCCCAGGTTTCCAGGTGAACAGGCCGGATTTTACCAGTTCGTTCTTGAGCCGTCTTCGATTGTTTCCAGTTTCGAACAGCACGGCTTCAAGCTTCTGGAATCACAGCCGAGGGGAGGCTTCAAGGGGCTGAAGGACGAGACATTTTTCTCCAAGCCGATGCAGGCCTGGTACGACAGCAAGAATGGAATCCTGAGAGGCTTGCGTGCTGCTGTGGACCGGTTGCTCGGCCCATTTTCGCATCATACGCGGCTCTACGTCTTCCACAGGATATAGCGCGGATGTCAAATCCGAGTGGGCGCAGATCGCCAAACGAAACCGGTGGTGAAGCAGTGTCGATATTGCGAAAGTTTGTTCGCGCGAATGTGGCCATTTCCGAGTTCCTGGACAGTGCTCTGCCGCAGCGCCTTCGCATCGACGGCAACCGGACCTTTGCGACGGAGATAGCACCTCCCTTACTTACTTCAAACGCACGGGTTTACGATCTTGGCGGGGGTGCCAGGCCGTTCGTCAGTCTTTCGGAGAAGCGGCGCCTTGGGCTTTTTGTCGTTGGGCTCGACCTCGACGCGGAAGAGTTGTCGAAAGCGCCACGCGGAATATACGACGAGGAGATTGAAGCGGACCTTACCTCGTTTAGGGGGAGGGGCGATGCTGACGTCGTCTTTTGCCAGGCAACGCTCGAGCACGTCCGTGATGGCGAGGGCGCCCTGCGCGGCATTGCCAGTTGCGTGAAACCGGGAGGCATGGTTGCCATTTTCTCGCCCTCGCGCAACGCCGTTTTTGCCAGATTGAATCGGGTCCTGCCGGAGGGGATGAAGCGACGGCTGCTTTTTGCGATCTATCCTGAAAAGGGCATGGGTCATGACGGTTTTCCGGCTTTCTACGACAAGTGCTTGCCCAGCGACGTCGAGACAATCGCAGAACGGAACGACCTGGAACTTGTCGAGCGCCGTCTGTTCTGGAAAAGCTCCTACTTCTATTTTTTCGTGCCGGCCTTTCTTGTCTGGCGCATCTGGTTAGGCGTTTCGGCCCTGTTTCTCCGCAAGGATGCCGCTGAAACCTACGCCTATGTCTTTCGGCGAAAACAGTGAGTTCCCGCGGCCCATGAAAAGGAAGCTCGCGCTGATCGCCATTCCGCTCGACAGAAGAGGCGGTGCCGAAACCATCCTGAAACTTGTTGCGCGCGCACTCGCGAGGCGACCCGACTGGGACGTCGAAATCGGCTTCTTGGGTAGCCAGGCGGCGGGCGAGGCCGCTGGATCACACCAGGACGGAATTCGGTGCAGCTACGGCTATGGCGGCGGCAAGGCCATGAGCGAGTTTTTGCTCGCCCCGCGGCTGATCCGGCGTCGGTACGATTTGGTGTTCTCGAGCCACGCACGGGTAAACTCGTTTCTGGCTGCCGCCCGATGCGTTGGACTTCTCCGCAGCCATAGGCTGGTCGCCCGCGAGTCCACGGTACTTCTGGATCGCTTCAAGGGTCCTCGCGCGCTCGCTTACAAGGCGCTCTATGCTGCCTATGGCAGCCAGGACATGATAGTCGCGCAAACGAGCTATATGAATGAACGCCTGCGTGACGTATTGCCCCGGCGAGCAATCGCCAACCTGTGTACTTTGCCCAACCCGGTCGACGAAGATCTCATCGTCAAAATGTCCATGGAAGCATTGTCCGGGCACGACGCCGAGATACTTTCCCGCCGTCCGCAGATAGTCTGGTGCGGCCGGCTGATTGATGTGAAGCGTCCGACGATCGCGGTTGATGTGCTGGCCGAAGTCAGACGAAGGACCGGCGAGGATTATGAGCTGACCATGGTTGGCTCTGGCCCCATGGAAGCGGAGTTGAGAGCCCGCGCCGGCAAGCTTGATCTGACCTCGCGAGTAAATCTGCTCGGCCAGAGAGACAACCCGTTTCCGCTGTTTCGCGCAGCGCGTGCCGGCATGCTCACGTCGGCGACGGAGGGATTTCCCAACGTCCTTCTGGAAATGATGGCTTGCCGGATTCCCGGCATCGTCACCACCCCCTGTGCGGGAGATCTGGACATGCTGTCGGGCCTGGAGATTTCAGCCGGCTTTGGCGCGTCGGAAATTGCGGAAGCACTGCTGAAGGTCATTCAAGGCGGTGATCGGTCGGCCTTGTACGGAAAGACCTTGTCGGAAAGATCGCCGGATCGGTTTGCGGATATGCTGTTGAGAACGCCGTTGTCATATCCGGGTGGGCAGCGATGACGGCCGTTGCTCGCAACAAGATAGTCGTCTCGATAAACACATCCTGGAATGTCGTCAATTTTCGCAAGGGACTGATCGAGGCGCTGCGGAGCCGCGGCTGTGACGTGGTCGTCGTCGCGCCGAGAGACGAGTATTCTCCGCTGATTGCGGCCATGGACTGCCGCTATGTCGAACTCGACATGGACAATTCCGGCACGTCACCGTTGCGGGATTTGGTCCTTCTGTGGCGCTACTGGCGTCTCTTGCGGCGCGAGAGACCGCTGGCCTTTGTCGGCTTCACGATCAAGCCCAATGTGTTCGGCTCCATCGCGGCCAATCTGAACGGCATTCCCGTCATCAACAACATTTCGGGATTGGGGACAGCGTTCGTCCGCGGTGGTCTGCTGCTCAGGATTGCCAAGGCCTTGTACCGGGTGGCATTGGCCCGTTCCAAAATGGTTTTCTTCCAGAATGACGATGACCGGATGCTGTTCGTCGACGAACGCCTGGTTCGCAAGGATCGAACCGCGCTTTTGCCTGGCTCCGGCATCGACCTCGTGCGTTTTGCCCCTTCGCCCGAAGCGCGCACCGGGTCTGGCGCCATCATCTTTCTTCTCGTGGCCCGGCTTCTCTGGGACAAGGGTGTCGGCGAGTTCATCACGGCGGCCCGTCGGGTTTGCCGTGAGGTGCCCGGAGTGCGTTTCCAGCTACTCGGCTTTCTTGATGTCGAAAACCGGACCGCGGTCAGCCGCGAACACGTGGAAAAATGGGTTGGCGAGGGATTGGTCGAATATCTCGGCTCCACCGACGATGTGCGGCCTTTCATTGGTGCCGCGGATTGTGTCGTGTTGCCCTCCTACAGGGAGGGAACGCCGCGCTCGCTGCTCGAGGCGGCTGCGATGGGCAAGCCGCTGATCGCAACCGACGTGCCAGGATGCAGGGAAGTGGTGGACCACGCGGTCAATGGCTTCCTATGCAAGGTGAGGGACCCTGATGACCTTGCGAGCAAGATGGTCGAGTTTGCGCGGCTGGACGACTCGTCCAGGGACAGGATGGGAGCCCAGAGCAGAAACAAGGTCGAGCGGCAGTTTTCGGAAACGATCGTCATCGAGAAGTACATGCTGCAGATAGAAAGACTGAGCGCCCTTGCGACGAAATGAGCGGACCGGCCGCACAGGGTCGGAGGGAGGATGGTTTTGTCAGTCAGGAGCATAGCGTTGCTTGCCGTCGTGGCAGTTTTGTTTGGTGTTGGCTTTCTGGGCATCATCGTGATGCAGAGGGGCCGCCCGTCCCCCGCGAAGCCGGTAGCCGAGCTCAAGCCGTTTGACGGCAAGCTCGCCATTCCATCGGTCGATGATCTGCGTGTCGGCGGTCGCAAGATCCTGCTGTGCGGGGCGGCGTTTTCCAGGCCTCAGGCCATGCGCCTCCTGGTGACGGAAGCGGCGCGCCGAGACTACCAGGGGCTCGTCCTGGCCTGCAAACCTGTCGGTTCCGGAACACCTTGCGACGGCAAGATCGCTTCCAGGGTTGGCGATACCCTTGTTGTGCAGTGCCTGACGGCTGAGGGCGAAGATTTGGCCACCATACTTACGCGGGGCGGAATTCTCTGCGGCCAGCCGGTTCAGGCCGGCGCAACGTACAAACCTTGCTGAGCAGGTCGCCAGTACAGACCGGAGACTCTTACGGCGAAGTGAGTGGGTCTGGTTCTTAAGCTGGCCGGCTGCCCGCATTTGGGTATTTATGGGCCCTTTATTGGGTCTGCCGGTTCTTGAATTTTTCGGGTATTTTTGGGTACATTTGTGGGTATGACCCTGAAGATCGACTCTCTGCAAATTACCACCGAGATCCTTGCTCTGGTCTCGGAGATCGACGAATTCAAAGGGGCTTGGCGAGCGCTGGGCGCGCTCGCTCCGGAGCGCCTATCGGCTCTGCGCCGCGTTGCGACCATCGAGAGCATCGGCTCTTCTACCCGTATCGAAGGAAGCAGGCTTACTGACGGCGACGTGGAGCGGCTGCTCGCCAACCTCGACATCAAATTCTTTGAGTCCCGAGACGAGCAGGAAGTCGCCGGATATGCGCAGATCCTGGAAATGATCTTCGCGCATTTCGATGCGATTGATCTGACCGAAAACCACCTGACACAGCTACACCGTGACCTGCTGGCGTTCAGCAACAAGGATGAACGCCACCGCGGTGCATATAAGACGCTCGCCAACAATGTCAGTGCGTTCGATGCCGACGGAAAAGAGATCGGCGTCATCTTCGAAACGGCGACGCCTTTCGATACGCCGAAGCGGATGAAAGAGCTTGTCGATTGGACACGCGACACACTCAACAAGCAAAGCCTGCACCCTCTGCTCGTCGTCGCAATCTTCACGGTGGTGTTTCTGGAGATACACCCATTCCAGGACGGGAATGGACGGCTGTCGCGCGTTCTGACGACGCTCCTGCTGATGCGCAGCGGATATGCGTATGTGCCTTACTCTTCCCTCGAAAGCGTGATTGAGAACAGCAAGGAAGGCTACTATCTGGCGCTACGCCAGACTCAAAAGACGATCCGCAGCCCGAACTCCAATTGGCAGCCATGGGCTGTGTATTTCCTGCGCGCTCTGCAGCAGCAAAAGCGGAGATTGGAGAAAAAAATCGAGCGGGAACGTCTTGTGCTCGGCACGTTGCCGGAACTCTCTCTGCAAATCGTTGAGGCCATCAATGAGCGTGGGCGCATAACCATCAGCGAGATCGTCAACCTGACAGGTGCAAACCGAAACACCGTCAAAAAACACTTGGCCATTCTGGTCGAAGCGAACCATCTGGCCCAACATGGAACCGGCAAGGGAACGTGGTACGGCCAAAATAGGCGGTAAAGGCGCCAAGTCTGAGGCACGTCGACTTGGTGAGTTGGATCGCGGTTGAGGCATGGAGCAGATCTCTATGGCGGGAGAGCAGGAATGGGTAGCGGAGCCGGCCGCCTACCCCGTTGGCCGCGATTGGTATCGAGCCGATCTCGAATTACATGCTGTCAGCACGACCAACGGTCGAATCGCGCGGCTGCCATCAAGGAATATCTACCGAAAAATGTGTCGATAATTCAATATATTAGGTTGGTTGGCGAAAGGTTTGGCGCGCTCAGCTTGGTCAAAGCTTATCGAGCCAGTCACCGCGGAAAGGAGACCTCAAATTTTTTTCCGATAGTAAGAAACCTGTGACAGGTAGTCGAAGACTATTAATGCGATCTGGCTAAAGTACTGTGCTTTGACAGACACGCGTCAGCTTAAATCGCCTCGCGCGCGCGAAACAGGTTGGAATTGTGGCGAAAAACTGGTACGCGCTGATGCAATGCCTTTGACTGGGTGCGTCTGAAGTGGTGCAGCAAGAAGGGACCGAAGACTGATGAGCCTTGTGTTTAAAACTGCGCTTGCCGTATTTGTCGTGTCAATCGGGTTTGGTTCAGCTTCATCGTTTGCCCAGGATGCTTCGTGCAGCTGCGCGACACCCTATCAAGGTTCGGCAAACCCGATCGGATCCATCCGTTCCGCCACCGGTGATGTGATGGTGTCGCAGACGGCGGGCTATGGCGCTGCCAAGGTTGGAAGCGCGCTCGATTTCGGCAGCCGTGTGGTGGTTGGCGCCAACGGCGCGGCCTCCGTTCTGGTCGGCGGCTGCAATCTGGAGGTTTCGGCCAATTCGAGCCTCGACGTTTCCCGCCTTGGCAACAACATTTGCCTCAAGCTTGTCGGCTCTGAGAAGACGGCTGCTATTCAGCCCTCCGGCGGCGGCGCCGGGTTCGGTCCGCCGGAGGCGATTTTCGCCGGGGCGCTTCTGACGTCTGGCGTGCTCGCGGCGACGCAGGACGACGACAACGGCGTCAGCCGCTGACGAAGATATGGCGGCGTCGGCCGCTGTAGAGAAGGGTCTGGAAAGGTCGGCGGCCCGGCTGGTTTATTGGGTTTGTTAACCATATTGTTCTATTGCTTGGGGCGGGGCGGGCTGTAATTCGTACCAACAGGGCGAGTTACAGGTTTTGGTGGGGTAAAATGATGAGTTGCCATCGGTTCGGGGTTGCTTTTGCTTTTGTTGCATTCGTCGCAGGGGGCGCCCTGTTCGCCGCGCCCGAGGCTGTAGCTCAGCAAACCTGTTCCTGTCTTGCGCCCGTGCCGGCGTCCGCAGACGCGATAGGTCGTCTTACGCAGGTCCGGGGTGATGTCCAGATGTCCCAGGCCGGCGGCTATGCAGGGGTGGATGCCGAGGCGCCGGTGTATGCGGGCGCGCGCATCATGACCGGGGCGCAGGCGTCTGCTTCGCTGGCTATCGGAGCCAATTGCGCGCTCGATATTCCAGCCAATGCCACCGTCAAGGTCGATCCTATCGAAGGCGGCATGTGCGTTTCGCTTGAGACACCGTCTGCGACGATCGTACCCGCCAGCTCAGAACCTGGCATGTTGCCGGTTCTCTTGGGCGGCGCCGCCGTCGGTGGTGCCGCCGCCCTTATTATCGGCCTGCAGGATGACGACGACGCGGTCAGCCGATAGGCGGGATACGACCCCCGCTGTTTTGCGTAAATTTGTCAAATGCGTCATTCGCCTTCATGCGGGTGACGCGTTTCTATTTTGTCGAGGCGAAGCTTTGCCTCCTCTCAACCAGAAACGCCAATGATCGATCTGCATTCACATATCCTGCCCGGTCTCGACGACGGTTCTCCTGACTTGGCCATGTCGCTGGAGATGGCACGGCTGGCAGTGGCCGACGGTACAACGCATATGGCATGTACGCCGCATGTAATGCCTGGGGTTTATGAGAACGCCACGCCAAAGATTGCCGGGGCTGTTCAGGCGTTAGAACTGGAGCTTCATCGCGCTGCCATACCGCTTACCCTATATGTTGGCGCTGATGTTCATCTCGCGCCTGATCTCCCCGATCGATTGAGGCTTGGTACGGTGCCGACTCTGAACGGATCCCGCTATTTCCTGTTCGAACCGCCACATCACATTTTGCCTCCGCGGCTCGAAGACTTCGCCGCCCGTCTCATAGGCGCCGGCTTCGTGCCGATCCTCACTCATCCAGAGCGGTTGACCTGGATCAAGGCGAATTACGACGTCATCGAGAGGTTGAATACGCTAGGCTGCCTTATTCAGCTCACGGCTGATTCTGTGACGGGGGCCTTTGGACGTACGGCGCTCTACTACTCGGAGAAGCTGCTGGATGAGGGCAGGGTGGATATTGTCGCCTCCGACACCCACGGCGCCAGCCGGCGGCGGCCAGGGCTTTCGCAGGCGGTTGTCGCCATCGCGAACCGGTGTGGGGAAGATGAGGCTTACAACATGGCAGTGAAACGCCCGGACGCGATATTGCAAAATCGGCCGCTCGTGCCCATCGGAAAGCAAAGCCCGAGAAAATCGGGGGGCAGCAGTGCGGGGCGGTTTGGCGGATTGGGCCGGTTGTTTAAGAGCGGGGCTCTTTGATGGGCATTTTCGATCTCGCAAGAAGTCATGCGGGCACCGTGCCCGCTTTGCTCGCATCGCTAGCAATATCTGCCTGCGCAAGCACTTCGTCGACATCGACGTCCTCCACCAGTTCTGTCGATGCGCTGCAGCCGACGGCGTCTTCATCGGCGCTCTCTGGCGGTGGTACGCTGCAGGTGGTCAAGGATCTCCCGCCGCCGCAGAATACCCAGAACGGCAGCGAGCAGCCTCTGTCTGCCAACGATGTGCTCGAGGTCAGTGTGTTTCAGGTCGATAATTTGAACAGAACAGTTCAGGTCGACGCGGGCGGACAGATTTCGCTTCCGCTGATTGGGACCATGACTGCAGCCGGCAAGACCGTTCGTCAGCTCGAGAAGGAAATCGAGACTGCCTACGGTGAAAAGTACTTGCAGTCGCCTGACGTGACGATTTTCGTCAAGGAGTCGATTGGCCAGCGCATCACGGTCGATGGTGAAGTCAACAAGGCCGGCATTTATCCGGTGTCCAGCAGCGCTTCCTTGCTCGACGCGATCGCCCTTGCCGGAGGGTTCAATCCGGTCGGTGATGCCGGCAAGGTCTTCGTCTATCGCAATGTCGGCCAAAACAAGCTGGTCGCAAATTACAATGTCGAGGAAATCCGCGCCGGCAAGAACCGCAACCCGCGCATCTATGGCGGCGACGTGGTCGTCGTTTTTGCTTCGAAGTCGAAAATCGCGATGAACAATTTGAAGGATGCGCTGGGCCTCGCCTCCAGCGCTGCCCGCATTGCGGTCATTCCGTAGACACGGACAACCCCAGGATCACCTCGCGCATGCTCGATCGCAACAGGCAGCCCCAACTTGCCGGACCCGGACATGGCCAGGCCCTGTCCGCGGACTCCTATTACGACGTGCCGCAAAACTATGGTCCCTATGGTCGCGACTATGCGGGCCAGGATGAGGGGTTCAACCCGCTCAAGCTGCTTTTGTACATCGTCCAGTATCGCTGGCTGATCGTCATGATGGCGGCGGCCGGGCTCGTTGCCGGCGTCATCGTGACGATGATGCAGACACCAAAATACCTGGCGACGACGCAGCTCGAAGTTCTGGTGCCTTCGGCGAAAGTGTTTCAGGACATTGAGGTCGTTTCCGAAAACAGCGACGTCCGGGCCTTCCTGACCGCTCGGGAGAAGCTGAAGAGCCGGGCATTGGCTCAGCGCGTGGTGTTCCAGCTTGGGCTTAGCGAAAAACCGGATTTTCTGTTTCCGACGCCGAGCTTTTCCCCGAGCAATATTGTCTACCGTGCGTTCGGGATGTCCAAGTCACCCTCCATTGAGGAGAAAACGCCCGAAGAGCGCGAGGCAATTGCGATCAAGCGCATCCAGGAAGATCTGACGGTCAATCTGGTCACCAATACGAGCCTGCTATCGATCACCTTCGTCGATCAAAAGCCGAAATATGCAAGCGACGTTGCCAATCAGGTCGCGCAGAGCTTTATCGATCAACGTCTCGATCAGACCAGCGAGACCTCTGATCTGGCACGGCAGTTCATCCAGGAACAGGTTTTGCAGGTGAAGCAAAAGCTGCAGACCTCCGAAGAGGAACTGGTCACCTATGCAAAAGATGCCGGCATCACGGTTACCGGCGATGACAAATCGCTGATCGGCTCCAACATCGAAGCCCTGAACACCGCTCTGGCCACTGCAATCCAGGAGCGTCTTGATGCGGGGCGGGTGGTCGATCAGATAGAAAAAGGCCGCGGGTCGAGCCTCGGTCCGGTTCTGGAAAGCGAAGGTCTGCAGAAGCTTAGCGAAAAGCTGGCGGATCTGACCAGCCAGTATCAGCAGAAATTGGGCATCCTGAAGCCCGGTTTTCCGGAAATGCAGCAATTGCAATCGCAGATCAAGGAACTCCAGCGAATCTACAACAACGGCGTGCTGGCGATAACCGATTCGTTGCGGCTGAAATATCAGGAAGCACAGAACAAGGAAGCCGACCTCAAGTCCAAGCTCGCGGAGATGGAGAGGCAGCAGGTCGTCTTCAACGACAAGAATATCAAATACACGATCCTGAAGCGCGAGGTCGACTCCAACCGGTCGCAGTATGACAGCCTTATCGCCAAGCTGAATGAAGTCGGCGTCAGCTCGGAGCTCAAGACGCAAAGCGCTGCGATAGTCGATTTCGCTTCGCTGCCCACAGCCCCCTATTCTCCACGTCTGAGCATCAACCTTGCAGTCACTCTCGCGCTTTTCATGGCCCTGGCTGCATCGATCATCTACATCATCGAGTTGCTGAACAATACTTTCACCAACCCGGAGCAGATCGAGAAAGAGCTGGGGCTGGCGATGCTCGGCATCCTGCCGCTTGTCGGTGACCGCGAACTCATAGCCAGCATCGCCGATCAAAAATCCGGGCTCTCCGAGGCCTATCGTTCGCTGCGAACATCGCTGCAGTTCTCCGGTGCGGAGGGCGCGCCGCGATCGCTGCTGGTGACCAGTTCGGAACCGTCGGAAGGCAAGTCGACCACGTCGTTCAAGCTTGGCCAGGATTTCGCGGCACTCGGCGCAAGGGTTCTGCTTGTCGACGGCGATCTCCGCAAACCCAACCTGCACCGGCTGTTCGGCCTCGACAATGCGATCGGGCTGAGCAACCTGCTGACTAATACCGTTCGCAAGGACGATCTGCCGGGCATTTTCAGACCGACGAAATACCCTAATGTCACCGTGCTGACGTCCGGAACGATTCCGCCGAATCCGGCCGACCTGCTCTCGTCGCCGAAGATGGCGTTGATCTTGACCAATCTAGGCAAACGCTTCGATCTGGTCATCATCGACGCCCCGCCGGTCGTCGGTCTTTCCGATGCACCAATCCTCAGCCGGCTTGCCGAAGGCACATTGATGGTCGTTTCGACCAATCAGGTCACACGCAAGTCAGCCAAAACGGCACTCAAGCGTCTGCGCTCAGCCGGTGCGAACGTGATCGGAGCGGCAATGTCGAAATTCACGGTCAACAAGTTCGATTACAATTACGCCTATAAATACATGAACTATCAGTACTACGACTATGGCGCGAGTACCCCGAAAATTGAGGGCAAAGTCGATGACGGAGCAGGCGAGCCCGCTCACGCGAAATCTCCGGCGTTCAGGCGTTTGGTTCGTCGCCTCCGTTCTGGTGTTGGCGGTTTCGTCGATAGGGCTAAGTCGGCTTCTTGAGTCGGAAACGCCGGCCGTCTCGCTTGCGCTCGATCCGTTGAACATAGATGCCTTGATAGGCGAAATTGCCGGTCGGCTGAGCGAAACAGGCGACGGTGTTGATCTCGATGTCTTGGCAGCAAAGGCGAGGGGCGCGCTTCGTTTCAACGTGGCGGACGCCCGGCTCTACAGCCTGATAGGCGAGATTGAGTATCGACAAGGCGAGAAAGACGAGGCTTTTGAACTCTTCGACCAGGCTCGAAAGCTGTCCAAGACTGAAATCCATTCGCTTCAGAGATCGATCGATCGCTCGATCGAGATGGGCGACCTGTCAAAGGCCGTCGCCGAGATCGACACGTTGCTGCGCCGGTGGCCGGACACATTTCCAGTCATTGCGGCGGGCTTGCCGGCTATTCTTTCAAACCCGGACGGATATCAGGCTGTCCTGGCAGCCTTAAGGATCGAGGCACCGTGGAGGTCCAATCTTTTCTCCGCTCTTGGTAAGAATCCGCGGGGCCTGCGCGTCGCAAATCAACTGTTGCTGGACCTTACCGGATCGAGCTCACAACCGACGTCGAAGGAATTGTCTGCCGTAATCAACGGTTACATCCGGCAGAAGGAATACGAGGCGGCCTATCGGCTGTTCCTGTTCAGTCTGTCCGATCAGGAGCGGACACTGTCCGGATACATTTTCAACGGCGGCTTTGAACAGATCCTCAGCGACAAGCCATTCGACTGGCAGGTTCGCGACCGCTCCGGTCTGGAAATTACCTTTGCCGGGGCGCGCGATGTCGCAGAAAGCGATAGCGGAGCGACTGTCCGATTCCTGAATACGCCGGTGAAGAACGCCGCGCTCCAGCAATATGTCGAACTGCCTCCCGGCTCCTACAGGATTTCCCTGATCGCCTCCGCGAGAAACCTGAAGCTGCCCAAACAGTTGTTCTGGTCCATCAGATGCGCGGATCCGGCGAGCGAAATAGCTCGGTTCAACATTCCGGAGGGCACATTCAATCGGCGGCAGTTGAGTCTGGATTTCGCGATCGGACTAGGCGCGTGTCCCATGCAAGTGTTGCGGCTGGAAACAGCTGCCATCGCTGAGAGCTGGCGATTTCGATACGTTGGCACGTTGGTCATGCACAAATTGAGCATCGAAAGAGTTTCATCTTGAGAGAGCGGTCAGCCCGGTCCACGGAATGGGAAAAATATCTGCTTGGGTCGGTTCTTTTCCTGTCAGTGCTGATTGGCGGCGGCACCGCGAGCGGTCTCTACACCGATGCGCTGATCGAGGTGGCGGCGATTGTCGCGGCCGCGGCCGTCTTTTCAAGGCCGTCGGGGCACGGCATCCCTCGCTCGGCCCTGTGGTTGCTTGCTCTGGGCCTTGCCGTGTTCTGTTTTCAAATCGTGCCGCTGCCAGCCGCCCTGTTGAGCGGCTTGCGGCCTGAGGTTCTACTTGCAAATCCGTGGCTGAGCGGTGAAACCGGGCTGCGTTTCGTCAGTGTCGGCGTGGGACGTACGATCGAGTGTCTGTTGTACTTCCTGGCGATGGCTGCATTCTTTCTGAGCGTCACCCGCCTGCGCCCAGATCAGGTCTACGGCCTTCTGCCCTTCTTTTTCATGGGTGTCATCTGTAACGGACTGGCTGCGGCGATCCAGTATTCGCTCTCCGATACGGTCGCCATACAGGGTTTGTTGCCGTTCACGATCAATGCCGGACTGTTTGCCAACCAGAACCATTTTTCAGCTTTGCTCTTCGTCTCCATCCCCTTCGTCGTCTACTACGGCCTGTTTCGCGGGCATCTTCTGTCCGGGTCGCTCGGCTTGATAACGCTGCTGCTGTTGCTTCTTGCCGCCGGTTCGCGCGCCGGTATTCTGATAGGACTGGCGATCACCATAATATCAGTCGTCTTTCTGTCCGCGCGCTCGAGGCTGGGCGGGTATGGAATACCCGCTGTCTTCATCGGGCTTTCGCTCTATACGATCGGGGCGTGGACGAAAATCGATGCGGAAGTGGTTGACCCGGCCTTTGGACGGGCCGAATTTGCCCGCACGACGATCGCGGGAATTGAAGAGAACTGGGCGACGGGCGTGGGCTTTGGCAGTTTCCCAAAAGTCTACCAGATTTACGAAAAGGGAGAGATGATCTTCAAGCCCTACGTCAATCACGCCCACAATGATTATCTGGAATTGGCACTTGAAGGTGGCGCACCTGTTGTCTTTCTGGTCGCAGCTTACTCGATATTGCTTTTTGCGTTTTCCGTCACGGCACGGCGAGATCCGCTGCAGAAAATGGCGTTTCTCTCAGTATCGTTTCTGCTCGTTCATTCCCTGGTCGATTATCCCATGCGAACGGCGGCGCTTGCGATGACTTTCGCCTATATGAATGGCATCATCTTTCACAAGGGATTCGCTGGGCGGTTAAGCCAGAGAGGCGAGTCGACCGAGGCCCATGATGACAATCTGCTTGTTCCCGTCAGGCCGGCTCTGGCAAGACGATAGCAATGCGTCGCCTGGAATTGGCGATGGATTGGCGCCGGATAGTGACCCGGTCGTTTGCCGAACGCCGAGATTGACAAGCCATTGCATGGAACCTAAGCACGGGCGGCTGGGGCCGGGGGGTTCAGGCATGTCAAGGAGAGCTTCTTGAAAGGAATTATCCTTGCTGGAGGCAGTGGAACGCGTCTTTATCCACTAACATTAGCAGTCTCTAAGCAAATTCTGCCGATATACGACAAGCCGATGATCTATTATCCGCTGAGCGTTCTGATGCTCGCGGGTATCCGTGAAATTCTGATCATTTCGACGCCGCGTGACCTGCCGGTTTTTCGCGATCTGCTTGGCGATGGATCGGAGTTCGGCCTCGACCTGTCCTATGCCGAGCAACCGCAGCCCAACGGGCTGGCGGAAGCCTTCATCATCGGCCGCAATTTCATCGGCAAGGACAACGTGTCGATGATCCTCGGCGACAACATCTATTTCGGCGACGGGCTGTCGCAGCTTTGCCGCGACGCTGCCTCGCGCGAAAAGGGCGCTTCGGTGTTCGCCTATCATGTCGAGGATCCCCAGCGTTATGGCGTGGTTTCCTTCGACAAGGCCACGGGAACGGCGCTGACGATCGAGGAAAAGCCGCAGGTGCCGAAATCCAACTGGGCGGTTACCGGTCTCTACTTCTATGACAACGACGTCGTCGACATCGCCCCTGCCATCCGCCCCTCGGCGCGCGGCGAGCTCGAGATCACGGCGGTCAACAACGTCTACCTCGAGCGCGGCCAGTTGCATGTGCATCGGTTGGGGCGCGGCTATGCCTGGCTCGACACCGGCACGCATGACAGCCTGCATGAGGCCTCGTCATTCGTGCGCACCATCGAGCACCGCCAGGGCATCAAGGTCGCTTGTCCCGAAGAGATCGCCTTTGAACAGGGTTGGCTGACAGTGGACCAGGTTCTGCGTCGCGCCGATCACCTGGGCAAGAATGAATATGCCGCCTATCTGCGCCGGCGTGTCGTCGACCTGTCGGAGGGCTAGGTGTTGGAGGTCAGGCCCCTTGGCATCGATGGCGTGCTGGAAATCGTGCCGAAGCGACATGGCGACGCACGCGGCTTCTTCGTGGAAACCTACAATGCCGAGCGCTTTTCGCAGGCCGGCATAGACCTGGCTTTCGTGCAGGACAATCATTCCTATTCCGCCGCGGCGGGCGTCTTGCGAGGGCTTCACTATCAGCTTGCGCCGCGCGCCCAGGACAAGCTGCTGCGCGTCATCCGGGGCAGCATTCTCGATGTCGCGGTCGACATTCGCCGCGGTTCGAAAACCTTCGGAAAATGGGTCGCTCTCGAAGTGTCGGCCGAAAAGGGCAACCAGATTCTGGTGCCGAAAGGCTTCGCGCACGGCTTCGTGACGCTCGTGCCCGACACCGAGGTCCTGTATAAGGTGACCGACACCTATTCGCAGGCGCATGATCGGTCGATCCGTTTCGACGATCCCGCCATCGGCATCGAATGGCCGTCACTGACCGGCGGGTTCCAGCTCTCGGACAAGGACCTCAAGGCGCCGCTGCTGGCCGCCGCCGAGGTGTTCGCCTGATGGGTTACGTGAGGACAGCGGCATGAATTTTCTGGTGACGGGCGGTGCTGGCTTTATCGGTTCGGCGGTGTGCCGGCATCTATGCGCCAACCCGGCCTATCGGGTGACCAATCTCGACAAGCTTACCTATGCGGGAAACCTCGCCTCGCTGCGGCCGATCGAGAACGCACACAATTATCGCTTCGCGCAGGCCGACATCTGCGACGAAAAGGCTGTGCTCGACATCCTCCGGCGCGACGATATCGACATCGTCATGAACCTTGCCGCCGAGAGCCATGTCGACCGCTCGATCGATGGGCCGGGCACCTTTATCGAGACCAACATCGTCGGCACCTACAAGATGCTTAATGCCGCGCTGGAATATTGGCGCGGCCTGCCCGAAGACCGGAAGAGCCATTTCCGCTTCCATCATGTCTCGACCGACGAGGTGTTCGGCGATCTTCCCTTCGACGGCGGCATGTTCGTCGAGGAAACGCCCTACGCGCCATCCTCGCCCTATTCCGCCTCGAAGGCGGCCTCGGATCATCTGGTGCGGGCCTGGCACGAAACCTATGGCCTGCCGGTCGTGCTTTCCAATTGCTCGAACAATTACGGACCCTATCACTTTCCCGAAAAGCTGATCCCGCTGGTCATCCTCAATGCGCTCGATGAAAAGCCGCTGCCGGTCTATGGCGCCGGCGCCAATGTGCGCGACTGGCTGTTCGTCGAGGATCACGCACGCGCGCTGGAACTTGTCGCGACCAGGGGACTGCCGGGCGAAAGCTACAATGTCGGCGGCAATTCCGAGCGGACCAACCTTGGCGTCGTCGAGACGATCTGCGATCTGCTCGACGGCAGGCGGCCGCGGGCAGGGGGCAAGAGCTATCGCGACCTGATTTCCTTCGTCACCGACCGCCCCGGTCACGATCGCCGCTATGCCATCGACGCCTCGAAGATAGGCCGAGACCTGGGCTGGGCGCCCAATGAGAATTTCGACAGCGGCCTCGCCAAGACCGTCGACTGGTTTCTCGACAACAAATGGTGGTGGGGACCGATCCGCGAGCAGCGCTATGCCGGTGAACGGCTGGGCGAAGCACGCAAGGGGGCGGCGTGAGGCTGGTTGTCACCGGACGCGACGGACAGGTCGCGGCGAGCCTTCTGGAGGCCGGCCCGGCGGCCGCCGGCGTTGAGGTCATCGCCATTGGCCGTCCGCAACTCGACCTCGCAAGACCCGACACGGTGATCGAAGCCATCGCGGCCGCGAAGCCTGATATCGTCGTGTCGGCCGCCGCCTACACGGCGGTGGATCAGGCCGAGGACGAGCCCGATCTGGCATTCGCGGTGAACGCCGTCGGCGCCGGCAAGGTGGCGCAAGCAGCAAGCCGCCTGGGCGTTCCCGTCATCCATCTTTCGACCGACTATGTCTTCGACGGCACCAAGGACGCCGCCTATGTCGAGACCGACGCCACCGCACCGCGCAGCGTCTATGGCGCCTCCAAGCTTGCCGGCGAGCAGGCGGTTGCATCAGCCAATCCGCACCATCTGATCCTGCGCACGGCATGGGTCTACAGCCCGTTCGGCAAGAATTTCGTGAAAACCATGCTGCGGCTGGCCGCCGACCGCGACGAGATCGCGGTGGTGGCCGATCAGTGGGGAAATCCGACATCGGCACTTGATATCGCCGACGCGATCCTGCATGCGGCGGCACAACTGCACGAGGGCGCCGGCACATCCGGCATCTATCATCTGGCCGGAACCGGCGAGGCCAACTGGAGCGGCTTTGCCCGCCATATCCTCGACACAAGCCGCGTGTTGGGTGGTCCCTGGGCGCGGGTACGGGACATTGCTACGATGGACTACCCAACCAAGGCGCGCCGCCCCGCCAATTCCCGGCTATCGAGCGCGAAATTCGCGGCGGCGTTCGGCTGGAATGCACCGGAGTGGCGGCAATCGACGGAAGCGGTGGTGCGCCGGCTGCTAGCCGGTGAGCCGAAACAGGCATTGACGGCATGAACAAGCACTCGTCAGCGGAAAACACGCGCGATGCCGCGCCCGTCGACGAGCCGAAGGCACGCAAGGCAAAGCCGAAAGCAGCCAAACGCACCTGCATCATGGTGCTCGGCATGCATCGCTCGGGCACCAGCGCGCTGACGAGGGCGATCAATCTGCTTGGCGCGGAACTGCCTAAGAACATGCTGGGCGCCAATCTATCCAATCCAACGGGTCACTGGGAGCCGGAGCGTCTCATTGCGCTGCACGACCAGATGCTGGCCGAAGCAGGAAGCAGCTGGGATGATTGGCGATCCTTCGATCCCAACGATCTCGGCGCGCAGCGTCTGCGCTTCTACAAAGCAGAGATCGCGCGGCTGATCGACGAGGAATACGGCAGCGCGCCGTTTTTTGTGCTCAAGGAGCCGCGTATCTCACGTTTCGTGCCGCTTTATGCGGAGATCTTGAGGCGCATGCGCATCGATGTTCGGTATGTGCTGATAGACCGCAATCCGTTGGCTGTGATCGCTTCCCTGGCGAACCGAAACGGTTTCACGATGGGCTTCAGTTCGCTTCTTTGGCTTCGCCACGAATTGGAAGCCGAGCGCGCAACTAGGGGTCGGTCACGCATCTTGTTGTCTTACGAGAGTCTGCTTGATGACTGGCGACAGGGTATCGACGGGATCACTGCTACTCTCAGCCTAGACTGGCCGGTACCCGACGTGAAATGGCAGTCCCTGCTGTCTGAGCATTTCGCTACCGACAATCAGCACTTTGCCGCCAGCACTGAGTTGCTCGACGCAGACCCGCGCATCATTGACTGGGTCAAAGACGCTTATACCGCACTGATAGCGCTCAGGTCCGATGATACTGATGCAGTTGCAATAGAAATTCTTGATCGGATCAGAGCAGAGTTCGAATCTGTTTCACGAACTTTTGGCGACGCTTTTTTCCTTGAAATTGATTGCCGTCTCCGCGTGTTTCATCGGCAGAAGTTGGAACAGCAGCAATTAGCCAAACAGCGCGATGCGCGGCCCGCAAAGCAGGAACCATTCGTTTCACTTCGTGACCTGTACGACGCGCATCGCGGCAAAGTGTCGGATAAATGGTCGATCTATCTCAGCACCTATGACCATATTTTTTCAGAGTATCGAGACAGGCCGGTTCGAATCCTGGAAATCGGAGTTCAGAATGGCGGATCCCTAGAGATATGGCAGAAATATTTCCCCGATGCTGAAATAATCGTTGGCTGTGACGTCAATCTGGCTTGCGGAAATCTCGTTTTCGACAGCCGGAAGATAAAGATTTCCGTAGGTGACGCCAATACTGATGAAACAGAGCGCGACATCATCTCGATGTCGGAAAAATATGATATTATAATTGATGACGGATCGCACCTATCCTCGGATATAATACGCTCGTTCGCGCGATATTTCCCCCACCTTTCCGAAGGGGGCATCTACATCGCCGAAGATCTGCATTGCAGTTACTGGCAGGAGTTCGAGGGCGGTCTCTACGATCCGCTTTCCTCAATCTCGTTTTTCAAACGCCTGCTTGATGTGGTCAACCATGAGCACTGGGGGCTGGATCGCCGTCGGGTCGATGCCTTGGCGACTTTCGCCGACAGGCACCAGGTCGCATTCAACGAAGCTTCTCTCGCATCGGTTCATTCCGTCGAGTTCTTGAACTCGCTTTGCATTGTAACGAAGCTGCCAATTCCGGAAAACGTCCTGGGCGCGCGCAGCGTGCACGGGCGGGTCGCGCTCGCCGACGAGGGCATGGTTGCTCTCGACGAGACGAGGAGCAAGGCGACTGACCAAACCCGAAACCAGTGGTCGCTGAGAACGACGACCATGGAAGCGGAAATCGAAACCAACAGGGCGTTGGTGGTAAGCCAGGAAGCACGCATCGAGGCCTATTCCGGTGAGATTGCTGCGCTGACGGTCGAGCGCGAGCATCTCCGCGCGGCCACGCAAGCGCTGGAGTTGGCCCACACCAATCTCGCGGCAAAGGACCAGGACATAGCGGCGCTTCAGCGTGAGTTGCAGGAGCGCGAACATAAGCTGCAGGAACGCCACCGGCAGATGGCCGTGTTGAATCACGAAATCGAATTGGTTCACAGCAGCCGGACCTGGCGGTATCGATCGGTTTGGAAGAGGCTTGTGTCACCCCCAGCCAACGCAATTCTTTATGCCGGACGGACCATTACGGCCAACGCACTTCATCACCTGGAAGGCGTGCCATTGGGCAACGGGGCGACGGAGTGGACAACAACAGGCGATGATCCGCAGTTCGAACTCGGCTGGCCGGGCTCCCGGCCTTTGCCCCCCGGACACTACAGGCTCAGCGTACACGTCCCGGCTGAAACGGACGCGTTGGCCAACGCGCACCTCTATGTCGACAGTGGCAAGGGCTACAACGAGATTGAGCGGATCGATCTGCGGTTTCGTTCGAATGGAAAGAGCCCGGCCGTGGCCGTGTTTTCGCTTGATGCCGGTGCTCAAAAACTGCGTGTCGATCCGAGTGAGGGCTCTGGCAAGATCGCTATCGACCGTGTGCGGCTGCGTCGGCTCGGACGGATTGAATATTATGCGTCCCTCATTGGGAGAGTCGTCGCCCGCCAGGTGAAAAACCCCGGCACGCTCGTGCGGTCTGCGGCTCGTGGCATAAAGATCCTGAGGCAAAGCGGCCTTCGGGGATTTGCGGCCATGCTCCGCTCGACGGAAGCGCTAGGTCCACTGGGCAGCGTTACCTATGAGAGGTGGATCGCGCTCAACGATACGCCAACGGAACACGACGTTGCGGATTTGAGGCAACGATTGGCCCAGTTGGATAACAAGCCGCTTATTTCAGTGCTGATGCCAGTCTACAACACCCCGGAGAAACTCTTGCGGGAAGCGATCGACAGCGTCCGCGCCCAGATCTACGAGAACTGGGAGTTGTGCATAGCGGACGATTGCTCGACGAAACCGTATGTGCGGCGCGTTTTGAACGAATATGCGAAACGTGATCCGCGCATCAAAATCGTTCTTCGCGACAAGAACGGCCATATCTCGCATGCATCCAATTCTGCGTTGGAGCTGGTCACCGGTGAGTGGGTCGCATTGCTCGACCACGACGATCTTCTCCGTTCGCATGCGCTGGCCGAAATCGTGCTGGAAGTCGATCGTCATCCTGATGCAGAACTGATCTACAGCGACGAAGACAAGATCGATGCGGAAGGCAGGCGCTATGACCCCTGTTTCAAGCCGGATTTCTCGCGGGAGCTTTTCCGCTCACAGAACTATCTGAATCACCTCACCGTGCACCGGGCGGAAAATATCCGCGCCGTCGGCGGCTGGCGCCCCGGCTTCGAGGGCAGCCAGGACTATGACCTCAATCTGCGCGTCTTCGAGCGCATTGGCCCTGAGAGAATTAGGCACATTCCGAAGGTGCTCTACCATTGGCGCGCGGTGGAAGGCTCGACGGCGCTTGGAGGTTCGCAGAAAAGCTACGCCTATGTGGCCGGGTTGCGGGCGTTGGAAGAACATGTCGAACGCATGGATATTCCGGCGAAAGCCGAGGAAAGTCCCGGCACAGCCAGTTACCGCCTTCACTTTTTCGTCCCCGAACCGCAGCCGTTCGTGAGCCTCATCGTTCCAACGCGCGACAAGGTTGAACTCCTTCGCAACTGTGTGGAGTCCATCCGCGAAAAGACCACCTACGGGAATTACGAGGTTCTGGTGGTCGACAATGGCTCGGTGGAGGAGGAAACGCTTGCCTATTTCAGCGAACTGAAGAATGCGAAGAATGTTCGTGTGCTCCACTACGACAAGCCGTTCAATTATTCCGCGATCAACAATTTCGCCGTGGGAAAAGCGAAGGGCTCGATCATCGGCCTCGTCAACAACGACATAGAGGTGATCTCGCCGGGCTGGCTGACGGAAATGGTCTCCTGGGCCGCTCAGCCGGATGTGGGTTGCGTCGGCGCCAAGCTCTATTATGCCAATGACACAATTCAGCATGGCGGGGTGATTGTTGGATTGGGCGGTATTGCAAATCATTCGCATAAGCATTTCCCCCGCCATCATCCGGGGTATTTTAGCAGGCTAAAGGTCCTGCAGAACCTCTCCGCTGTCACCGCAGCCTGTCTCCTGATCCGCAAAAGCGTGTTTGAAGAAGTAGGGGGCCTCAATGAGATCGACCTGACGGTCGCCTTCAATGATGTGGATCTTTGTCTGAAAGTGGGGGCAGCCGGCTATTCAAACGTCTGGACGCCCTATGCCGAGCTTTATCATCTCGAAAGCGTCTCACGCGGCATTGATGCTGCTCCGGAAAAAATGGCACGCTTCCATAGTGAGGTTGCGTATATGCAAGGACGATGGAAAGAAATCATCGAGCGTGATCCTTTCTATTCGCCGAATTTGACAAAAGCGCGCGAAGATTTCTCGCTAGGCTGATGATCGAAAGAATAGCTATGGCTCTGCTGGCTGAATTTCGCCCGCTCACGGCCATCGGTTGTACGCTCTTAACCCTCGGCTCTTGATCAGTCGCGCTAGACTAGCCCCGTATTTTGGTTGTAAACGCCTTGATCGGAACCCAAGCTTGATCGGGCGAAGGCGAGCGAGGTTCCGGCACGTCAGTTGGAATGATGTGTGCGTACCGGTTGAATGCATCATTAAACGCTGCTTCAGGCATTGAGGGAAACACTCGCCGGAAGAACGAAAGCTGCGGTGCTGTGAGCGTGTGATTGATTGCCGGCACACCCGCGCCAGAGAATAGAGCGCCATACATACCAGGCATGACGGCCCATCCGTTAGGGTTGGTTTTTGCCTGCTCGCGAAGCGCGGTCAGAAAAGGCGTTTCCGGAATGTCGAAAATCGGAAAGGCCTGCTGAAAAGGATTGAACATACCGAACGTAATCGCGCCAGAGACAAATGCAGAGCCAAATAATATCCGCCCATTGTTTCTTGTCGGCTGACCAAGGTACCAGACATACCCGGCGCTCAAAACAAATGGAACAATTGCAATCCATTCGAAGTATCCACGCGTCAACGCGCTAGGATTTTTTTCATATGAATACCCCGGAATCCAAGTAAACCCTGCCTTTGACAGAAACCAAGTCGATACCATAATTGCTAAAAAAAACGCAATTCTCTCTTTCGAAATTACAAATGTGCATCTAGATGCGGCAACAATTATAGATATGGTAAAAAGCAATCCAAATCCCCAGACCATACGCCCAGGTTGAACTTTGTTCCAGAGCAGGATCTTCCCAATACTGGAAGATATCGGCAGTGTCATCCACGCTAGCATCAAAATCAAACCTAGCCCGACCACCCCAAAAGAGACGAAGTTGTTTCTCAAGGTTTCAGCCAATGACCGATAGCTGACAAAAACGAGCACTGTCAGAGGCAGGAGGGTCGAAACAACTGCAACCTCGCATTCGTTAGTCGCGAGAAGCGGCGAGAAGCGCACCGTCGTAAAAAAAGGAAAGAGATAGGCAAGCAACCTCATTTCGTCAACGCCACCGCCCGATATCTCCCTTTGGCCAGGATAGACAGTCGCCTGCATAATCTGAATGAGATCGCTGAAATACAAAACAAAACTGATACCGAGGCAAGCAATCGCCAAAACTGCGACAGCAATATTCGCAGGAGTGATCATATCGCGTCGGAAGGCCAGGAGCAGTATTCCCAGCGAAAACGCTGCGGGGATCATGAAAGGGGGGTAGACGAAACCGAACACCCAGACAGCGCAGGTCCAGAAAAGAAGTGGCAATTTCAGCCACGGACGAATCGGAAGCAGGAATGCTATTAGCGGCCAGGGAGCGAACGCAAATGTTGCACCGTGTGATGTCCACCACACCTGCACCAAATGGGAGCAGAAAAGACAGCCGGCACCGAACACTGCGATCCACAGATCGGCACCAAATTGCCGCAAAAGGATGGTGTAACCAGCTAAAAACGCCGTCCAAAGCACGGCAAAATATAGAGAATAAGCATAGGCCGGCGGCAAGACCCAAAAGCCCCAAAGCTGCGGCTTGAAGACAAGAGACCAATCCAGAATAGGCAAAGCCCAGAACCCTTTCAGGGACTCATGATAAGGGGAAATCTGGTTGAAGGTCGAAAAGCCGCCGCGGACGGCAGTTTGAAATAGCGGCGTTAGGACGATCCATTCGTCCGATCGAATGGGGCGGGCTGACAGAAGCAAGGGCCTTGCATGCGAGCCAAGATATTGCAGGCCCATCGCATAGTGCGACGGCGTGAGCGCCAATCCGACATAGACGGCAGCAACTGCAAGAAGCGAAATCAGGAGTACCCGCGCGGTTTGCGCCTCAGTCCAACTGAACCCAAGCAAGCTCCATCTCTGTAACTCCACAGTGGTCCCAGTCATCAAATCTCTTCCCGCCGGAATGGGTTCCATATACCGCAAGTATCTTCAGCTATCGTACGATAACGGCACAATTGGAGCTAAAAAGACCTAGAGGAATACCGGTGTTAACTATTGCAGCCGGACTTCTCCCTGATTTGGGCCAGTCTTTCATAATAGATCGGCCATCCAAAAAGTCCATATTTTCTGGATGCGTCCAGTACGAATATCTGGTTCCATTCAGCAGTGTCCGAAAGAGCCGGGGCGTGTAGTGCAGAAACGGAAGACCTGTGTGATGCTCAACAGGAAACCAACGATTAGGAAAGGCAATAAAAACTTTTTTTGCCACCCTTAGATGTTCGGAGATAAACTCGGTCCTCTGTGCAGGCCCTCCAACATGCTCTATTACCGCGTTGGAACACGCGATGTCAAAGCTTTGATCATCGAAGGGCAACCGTTCTCCAGCGCGTATTTGTTTGAAATGGACTTTTGGGTAGTTGGAGACGACCTGCTTCCCATCGCCCAGGCCGACGCAAGTGATATTGTGTTGCCACGGATAGTGTTTCTCGAGGAAATTGGCCCCGTCATTCTCGTCGTCGGAGACGCCAATATCCAGGATGCTGGAAGTGCTGCCTGGTGACAGCTCTTCCATGAACAAATTCATCATCGCCATACGGGCGCGTTTTAGAAGGCGCATCGAAAATGAATTATTCACGCCATCTCTGTAGTAAATAGAGTCAATATTCCCTCCATTATCGTTCGTCTTATTCACGACATCCTCTCCATTGTTTATCGCGTGCACCGTTACGCCTTCCTGTTGCCGGGAAAGACAAACATGTTGTAGAGAAGAAAATTGACCACCAGGCCAACGGCTGCGCCCGCACAATAGGCAGGAACGTGCCGTAGACTCGCGTCGTGGGGAGCAATTGCGGACATTACGGCAAGGTTGGCTCCCGCTCCGACAGAGCTCGCAACCAGGTAACGCAAAAACTCGGCAAACGCGGTATAGACGCGCCATGCCGAGAAAGTAGCAACTCGATTGATCGCCCATGTTGTGGCGATTGCGACAATGGAGGCAATGATCCGCGCGCGCCAGTATTGAGTGGAAAAAATCAGTGTCAACCCGAAGAATACGGTAGCATCGACTATGAACCCAACAGCCCCCACGCCGAGGAAATCGGGAAGCTTTCTGATGCGCTGCCTCATGTGTTTTGCCTCGACGCGCCTACTGTGGATCATGGCGCCGGATATCGGAGGTAGGCCAAGCGCTTCGCCTCGCGCCGGCCGCGCGTAACGGTGTCAAGAATGAAGCCGCTGGATAACGAGAGCAGCGCGGACACCATGATGCCCGTCGCAAGAACCGCTGTCGGCAAACGGGGTACGAGGCCGGTTTCCATAAACTCGATGATGACAGACGCGCCAATGAGCAGAGAGAGCATCGCCAAGATACCCGCCACAATAGAGAAGAAGGCAAGCGGCCGCTCCTCCTTCATGAGGAAACCGATCAAGCGCAGTATTCGTAAGCCATCACTGTAGGTCCGCAACTTGCTCGCGGAACCAGTTGGTCGTTCGCGGTACGGGGCTGTGATCTCTGATTGGGGTAAGCGGAGATCGAGCGCATGCACCACAAGCTCGGTTTCAATCTCAAACCCGGTCGATAGGGCGGGAAACGATTTAGCATAGCGCCGCGAAAACGCCTTGTATCCAGATAGCATGTCGGTGGTTGCTGCGCCGAAAATTCGTCGAACGAGGCCGGTTAGGAGCTTGTTCCCCCATTCATGGCCGCTTCTATATGCGTCGGAATTCTCAGCCGCACGCGCGACATTTACCATGTCGTAGGGGCCGGAACAGAGCTCATCAATTAGGCGTTGGGCTACAGACGCGTCATAAGTGCCGTCCCCATCGACTAAAATATAGATGTCCGCCTCAATATCGCTGAACATTCGCCTAACCACGTTTCCTTTTCCCTGGCTTTTTTCTTTGCGTACAATCGCTCCTGAGCGAACAGACGCGTTATAGGTGTCATCACTCGAATTATTGTCATAAACGTACACATCGGCTGCGGGTAGGTGTGATTTGAAGTCATGAATTACGTCAGCAATAGTTAGCTCCTCGTTGTAGCAAGGAACAAGTACTGCTATTTTGTGTTCACGGTTCTTGTTAGTCATGGTGCTTGTCATTTTTCGCAACAGCCCGGGGGGAGGAGGTCGAAGACTTCCTTCACGCAAAAGCATTTCAGATAGGATCGCAATTGGCTTCGACCGCGAGTATCGATTCCGCCCCTGCTTGATACATCAAGTAAGCATGTCCTGCTTCCATCGGTCCGAGTTCCAGGATGCGCTTGCCGGAAAAATCCCTCAACGGTTTTCGAAAGCCAGTCGATACGTGAGCCTTCAAAGAGGGCGGCGCGCTCCCGGGGGCTGTTGTGGCATCGGCCGTCGCTGGAGATTTGGACGACCATTCGCCTTTGAAAATATCAACTGCACTTTGGGCGCTTGGCGAAATCGCGACGGATGGGTCTAAAATGTCCATCATTTCCTCTAAAGTCGATGTTGGGGCGGACCTTAGCAGTCGGCAAAGTCCTCGTCACGCCGTCTGCCTCTCATGCTCCTTCAGCTATGTGGCGAGCACTGATGACAGCAGCAGGTCAGAACCGGAGGTAGGGATAATCGTTCATGTGCCTGTTGGTAATCGAGGGGCTCTGCCGTTCGTCATCACTAGGAGAATGACTGAGACGGCGAAGCCGGCGATGCAGAGTTCCAGCGTTTTCAGCAGGTGACTGCTATCATAGTAGAACCGAATTTTGCTCTGCCCGTTCACCTCGACAGCAGGAAAAAAATCTAAAAAGCTTTTTAGCTCTACCGCCTTTCCATCCAATGTGGCCCGCCAATATTTGTTGGTGCGGATGGGGAAAATGACCCATCCATGTGTTGCGCCTGAATATTCCACTGTCACGTCATCCGGTCGATATGTTGCAAGTCGCACCGAGCCAAAATCTGCTTCCGGTTGCCCGTCTAACCCATGCACATAATAGCCCGAGCCTAGAATCACGTGGTTTTCGACAACATCAATGCCCGGCTCTACCGGCGTGATCGAGAAATTTTGAGGAAGATGAGTTTTCTCAATAACTCTAATTTTTGGGATACCGGGAAATACACTCGACCCAACTTGATAGGTTGCGCCCCCGGCGGTTTCGAAGGCCCATGCACTAAGCATCTTTTGGCTGTCGGGTTTGGTCATTGAAATGACGTACCGATACGTTCCGGTCACAAGAGGAGCGGCCTGGTTGAAACTGAACGTGGCGAATTGGTTGTCACGTATCGCCTCCGGTGGCAATTCAGCGTGAGCCACGAGAAGTTCATCTTTGTAAAGATCAAATATCAATGCCGAGGGAGCGTAGCCCTCATTATATGTTGCCAATAAAACCTGCACGCTCGTCGCACTCATGGGCTTGTCAATTACCAAGTTACCTTTGAGGGCACCGTTGTTAAGGGGGAGAGTGGGTCTCTGGCCAATGCCAGAGGTTTCATAAGCCAATTCGGTGGCGCATCCACTTCTGACGAGGAAGAAGCGGACGGCAGCATAGGTAATTCGTCGGCTGGAGAAATTAATGTCGGAGCATTGAATGACGGAGGCGGTATATGTTGTCTGATAAGAAGGCGCTATGTCCTGAGCTATTTTCTTTTGAGCGTCGGTGCGAAAGCCATGGGCAAATAATTCTGGCAATCGATAGTTCGACAAAAATCCAGAGGAAAGAAAGCTGTCGTCTGAGATGATGCTCTGACCAGGAAGAATTTTTGATAAAACATACGATATTGACGGGGTTTCTGGGAAGAATGTCTCGATGTCGGGTCTCGCATTGATTTGCCTGAACCAGTAGCCGAGATTAATTGCCTGAAGTAGGCATATGAACAGAACGACATGTGATTTGTAATAAGGCTCGTATTTTGGTGATGTGGGAGATATGTAATTAATCGTATAGGAAGAGAGTATGGCTACTGATAGTCCAAAAAGTATAGATGCTCTGCTCCAGGTGTTTAAATCGAAGCCAGGGATTAATTTCACGAGGTTGGCAGGCGCTGCGCCAAATGCTGTTGCCATTGTGAATATTGCAATGACTAACCCAAGGATAGCGAATCGATTTCGCTCCCGAAAGATTATGTATATTGAAAGAATAGTGAGGAGGGCGGCTGGTATTCCAGCCGAAAAAGTGCGCTCGACACCTAAATGATCTGAAAAATCAGAGCCAAACATATAGATAATGTCGTAAGGGGAGAATGCTGTCCCACTTGTTCGGCTAGACAAATCAGTTGAATCGAGAATGTCTCTGGTTTGCAAGAGGCCGGGGAGGGCTAGGAATGCACCGGCAGTGCCTGCGCAGCCGAGCCCGACAATTCGCCTGATCGGAAGCTGATTGATGCCGATGCTCCTGAGTTCGGCAAGAAGAACTACGATTCCCAGTATCAGTGACGAGATGGCCCCAAGGAGGGCCACAAATGGAAAGCCGCCTAGGCCCATCAAGGCTACGCTGAAAGTGAATCCTAAGGCCCAACTCAAACGGCCTGTCTGCCAGTATCGGAGTTGAGTGGCGAGAACCCATGGGATAAGAGCGCTCGTTGTCAGGTGCGGCCAATGTGCCCATGCGATGTTGAAACCGCAAAATGCGAATACCATGGCGCCAAAAACTGCCGCCCTGCGATTACTGAACATGAAGAACAGCAGGAAATAAGTGCCAAAGGCAGCCAGGAGATAGTTCGTAAGAATTGCGAACGTGTAGCCCATGGCCTCGTTCGGCGTGAGGGCATAAACTATAAAAGGTATCGAAAGGCCCTCATAAATAGGCGCCTGGATGCCAGTTGCACCCAGCTGATGCAGGGGGTTCCATAATGGGATATGCCCTTCCCATAACTCTCGCCTAAATTCTCGCCAGTTCGGCAGGCGGTGATCCAGCGCGTCAGAACGCTCTGCATTGATAAGGGGGGTGTCGATCCCAGCATTGTCCCATCCTGGATACGCCAGCAGCAGATCCATTGGTGCCAGCGTTTGCCGAAAAGGATTCACGCCGACGATTCCCAGGACGAGGACGAAAAGAAGCACCATCGAAATGATGTGTCGCAGAAATGGGGTCTCTCCCGGCAAATGGCTGTTTTGCACGGGTGCTTCCCCCATTTGCGTGTTCATGCGCTCTTCCCCTTTTGCAATATCAATTCCACCAGGGCGACCAGGCAGTCTCCGAGAACGGTGACGAGCCGGTTGCCGAGAGCAATCGCGGTGGCTGCCGGAGGCGGCAGGCCCGCGGCGGTAAGCCCCATGATCAGAACTGCTTCACGCACCCCAAGGCCACCCGGCGCTCCCGGAACGACAAAGCCAATGAGCCAGGCAGCCGCTCCTATGCCGACCAGTTCGGCCACATGCCCCGCATCGTCCAAGGTTCTGGTAAGCGCAACGATCAGCAACCCATTGCCGATGAAAAACAGTGCATAGAGAAGAAATGCTTCGGCAGAGGCGATTAGCGCTCTTCTCCCGATGCTGGCGATCCTGAAGCGAAACAAAAGCGCTGTCCCGACGGCAAGCGCCAAAAGCCCGGCGGCGATTATTCCCGCGAGCAATCTAGGGTTATCGAGACCATAGCGCGCAGAGGCATCCTGGAAAACTGGCCATGCCAGCAAGGCGGCCAACGTTCCTGCGGCAAGGACGATGATGGACAATTCCCCTATCTGGGCAAAGGCAAGCGCCTTGTTCGACGCTCCGGCATTGCGGGCGAGGGCAAACCGGCCAACCATATGCATCACGTTGCTCGGCAGGTATTTGTAGATCTGCGTCTTCCCAAAAATGCCAAGCGCACGACCCAACCCAAGCGACGGC
The DNA here is from genome assembly GCF_004006095.1 of Mesorhizobium sp. M7A.F.Ce.TU.012.03.2.1. Taxonomy (NCBI): domain Bacteria; kingdom Pseudomonadati; phylum Pseudomonadota; class Alphaproteobacteria; order Hyphomicrobiales; family Phyllobacteriaceae; genus Mesorhizobium; species Mesorhizobium sp. M7A.F.Ce.TU.012.03.2.1. The sequence continues at coordinate 6,123,859 of NZ_CP034779.1, read as the reverse complement.
CCGTCAACGGCAACCAAGAAGCGATACCAGGCGATGCCGACCAGTTGCAGGATGACGGCATAGGCGAGGGCGCAGCCCGGTATGGCGATCAGAAAAAATGGTGAAATAAGTTGTCGTTGCAGGTCGCCGAAGGAGCGATGGACCGCCAATCCGACGAAGACAAGCGCGGCAAGGCTGACAATCAGGCCCCCGGCGCGAATTATTGAATTCAGCTTTCTGCTTTTGGCTGATGGTGCCGTCTGCATTGTCTCAGTCACAACGGCAAAGGGCCATGGTCCAAGGGAGCGGCTTGCGGACCTCCACGACCTTTAGCGATTTGCCCAGCAGGTTGATGAACGATGCGGATGACCAGTGCTGGATATGCCCCGGCGTATTTCCAAGGCTTGAGATGTATTTACCTCTGGCCATGTTAAGTGCCCGCCAGACAGGCTCGCGTGGCACGCTGACAAGAAGATAAGGTTTGGCAAGCGATTTGAGTATCGCAAGGGCTTGTTCGGTATCTGGGATGTGCTCGAGAACTTCGCAGCAGATCACCAGTTCGGCCGAAGCGACTTCCGGTGTCAGGTCGAAAAGCGAGCGTGTTTCAAATATCGGCTCCAGCCCACGCTTCGTGCATTGCTCGTTAGCCTCCGAAACACTGACGGATTCCAGGTCGCTGCCGCGAACATTCCACCCCCGATCATGGAGGCGAATGGACAAATTTCCCTCGCCGCAGCCGACCTCGTAAGCGTTTTGGACGCCTGTCTTCGCCGTCAACATATCGAAACTGCTCAGAAAGCCATCCATGAGATATCGTGCGATCGGATTCCGGGTATTGTATTTGTCGTAGTAATTGCCCGGAACGTTGTCGTAGGTTGCTGGCGCTTCGTTCATCTACACTATTCCGCTTATTTTACCTGCCTGAACCTTGGAACCTTCGCGATCTATCGAAAGCGAGCGGATCAATGCATTTTCCCGATGTTCCTGTTGCAGTTGCCTGATCCTGATTTCTTCGAGAATTTGTCTGTTAACCGCGATCAGTTCGGAAAGGATACCGCTCATGGCGAGGATGCCAGCAAGGGCAAGCAAGGCGCTGGAGAGAACCAGCGACTGAATGTTGCCGCTGCCTTCACCCCTTAGATAATGGAAAAGGAACCGGGCGATCATGATCAAACCCGGCGTGGCGACTATGGCCGCACACACCGAAAAGAAGCGCAGCGGGCTATAGACGACAAAGATCCTCACCACCGTTATCAGGGAGCGCCGCACATAGCTTGGTATGCTCTTGACCAGCCGTGAGGGCCGGAGATCCCCGTTCACGCGGATCGGCACGGAGGTGATCGGAATGTTCCTGCGGCCCGCCTGGATGATCGTTTCCAGCGTATAAGTGTAGCGGTTGAAGACGTTGAGCTGTATCGCCGCGTCGCGGTGGATGGCACGGAAACCGCTCGGCGCGTCGGGAACCGTCGTGCCGCTGGCAAGCTTGACGACCAAGCTTCCAAGCTTCTGCAGAAATTTCTTGACGGGTGAAAAATGCTCTATCTCGCTGATCGGCCTTGCGCCGACGACGATCAGGGCCTTTTTCTCCAATATCGGGCGGACGAGATCGGAAATGCAGGAGGCATCGTATTGGTTGTCCGCATCGGTGTTGACAATAACATCGGCGCCGAGCTTCAACGCCGTCTCAATGCCGGTCATGAAGGCTTTGGCAAGCCCCTGATTGTGGGGCAGCGAGACCACGTGATCCACACCGTTTTCCCGGGCAACCTCCACTGTGCGGTCAGTGGAGCCATCGTCGATCACGAGCCACTCTACCTGGTCGAAACCCTCGACCTGACGTGGGAGATCAGCAAGCGTGACGGCGAGTGTCCCCTCCTCATTCAAGCATGGGATCTGGATGATAAGCTTTGACAATCCACCCTCTTCTCTTTTTCTAAAGACCGGCTGGCTGCCATCCACGGCATGGACCTGAAGAACTTGGATATGAAGCCAATTGATCGCGAGGCGGCTTTTAAACCAGGGACTCGATCCGCCCAGCTCGAAGCGTCATTTTCTTCGTGCAAACGCGCTCGATGAGCGCTTCGTCGTGGCTGGCCAATACGATGATGCCGGCCTTTTCCGCCAGTTCGTTCATCCGTTGTTTGGCTTTTTCCTGGAACGATGCGTCGCCGGCGCCAATCCATTCATCCATCAGCAGAATTTCGGGCTCGAGCGTGGTCGCCGCCGCAAATGCCAGGCGCGCCGCCATGCCCTGGCTGTACGCCTTGAACGGCAGGTCGATGAAGTCACCCAGTTCGCTGAAATCGATTATTTCTTCCATCTTCTCTTCGATCTCGGTCGCCGTCCAGCCGCTGATCAATCCTCTCAGCACGATGTTCCTGCGCCCGGTGGCCTCCGGGCGAAACCCTATGTTGATGTTGAACAGGGCATCGACCTTGCCCGCGATCGATATCGTGCCACCCGACGGCTGATAGATTCCATATAGAACCTTGAGCAGCGTTGTCTTGCCGGCACCATTCGGGCCGACAAGGCCCAACCGGTCGCCTGCATTGAGTTCGAAGCTGACATCGTCGAGCGCCTGCACGACCTGCTTGGTGCCCGACTTGGCTATGTTGCCGCCAAGAGCGCTGCGACGCCGGCCAGGCGCCGAAAGTGTCAATTTTTCGAACAGACGATAAACGAGGCTGACATTGTTCAGTTGGATGGATGTCATGGAACTCAGATCAGGAAAACGATGCGTTTGCGATAACGGCCCAGCAACAGCAACGCAAGAGCCCATAGGCCGAGACTGATGTAACCAGCCACGGCCAACGCATGCATCGGAAATATGCCGGCCGTGATCGGCTCACGCACGCCCTCCAGGAAATAGGTGAAGGGATTCCAATGATAGGCATACTTTTGGACGCCTTCCTGACCGCTATAGACCCAGAACACCGGCGTGAAGAACATGCCGACCCGCATCAGATTCCCGACGATGAACTCACTATCGGGAAAGAAGGCGCCCAAGAACGCAAAAACCGTTACGAATGCAGGCGTTGCCAAGATGATGAGCAGCAGACCCAGCAGCGATAGCAGCCAATTCGCGCTGATCCCGTAACCGCCCAGCAGCAGAACAAGAACGCAACCCGCCAACGAATAACCAGCCCTGATGATGCATTGCATCGTCAATCGCATCACATAGACGAACAACGGCAGCGTTGTGCCTTGAATGAAGCTCGCTTCTCGCTGGAAAAGCGACACGCTCATGGTGATGGTCTCGGTGAGATAGAACCAGACCAGCATGCCGATGGCCACATAGGCTATATAGCTTGGGTTGCTGGCGTCGGTGGTCACGAAAACAAAGACAAAAGTGCCGACGAAAGCGAAATAATTGACCAGCATCCAAAGCGGGCCGAGCGTCGTGCGTCTGTGCTGGTCGCCGATGTCCTCGTGGGCAAGCGCGATCCAGACCCGGTGTAATCTCATGGCCTTTGAGATGTCGTCAAAAGCGCCGTTTAGTGCCGCAATCATAGCTGGGAGTATCGCAATCCGTTATTCTGGCGCATTATTCTTCGCTGGCCATAGCGAACCACCAAGCCCGTCTCTAATAGCCATTTCGATGGGCATATGGCAACGCATTGCGTCGTAACGCGGTGGGGAGCAGAGTCAACTGCGGCAAAACTGAACGCATGCTGATGCTGTGTGACTTATCTATTAGCTCTTGATAATGTTTCCTTTGCGGCAATCGCCCCAGCATGATCCATGTTCTCCACTGGACGCCTCTTCTCGAAAAAACCTCTAGCTATGCCCTCCGCCCCGCAGTATGCGATACACCACGGCGGGGGCCGGGGATGGCACTTAAGGTGGATTGGTCGCGAAGTATCTTCGTGTTCGCACTTCGCTGGTGTCGATCCCCTTGAGCCTGGAGTCTAGTGCCGTCCAATGAATTCTTACCTCGAATCAGTATTCGGGCTCAGGCCACAGATGCGGCGCGTCTTCATCATGGTCCAGGACGTGGTCATGGTCCTGGTCGCCGTGGCGCTCAGCCTCGTGCTTTCGCGGTCTAATCTTTCGTTCGACGCGCTCTCCAAGGAGGGTCTGGCGACATGGGCGGGCATCGTCGTCATCAGTCATTTGCTGTTCCGCTACAGTGGCCTCTACACCACCGTCTGGCGCTTCGCCTCGACGCCGGACTTTTTCAACATCCTGAAGAGCTGCGCGATCTTGACGTTCACTCTTTATGTGGCGTCGCTGCTGCTGCGGTTTTACCGGCCGGTGGCGGGGCTCAACGAGCGTCAGTTCATCGTCTTCTTCCTCGTCTCCTTCACGATCATATCGGCACCCCGGCTGTTCTACCGCTTCCTGCGTGACGGCGCGAGCTGGGGGATTCTGAGCCGCAAGACCGACATCAGGCAGGCCAAGCGCGCTCTGTTCGTCGGCCGGCTCGGCGAGGCCGACCTGATCATCCGCTTCACGCGCACGGCGCAACCGGCGGACTATTCCATCGCAGGCATCATGGCGACCGAGCGCGGCGCCCCGTTGGGCACGCGGATTCAAGGTGTTCCCGTGGTGGCGACCATGCCGCGCCTGATCGATGTCCTGGAAGACTATGCGACCGGCACCAAAAGCCTGGACTTGCTGATTTTCGGCAGCGGCGCCGAGCACGAAATCGAGGACTATTCGGAACTCGTGCGCATTGCCCGGCACGGCGACATAAATGTGGTGCAGTTCTCAGGCCTTTCGGAGTTGGAACAACACGGAAAGCTGGTTCTCGACACCGTCGAGATGGAAACGATCCTGCGCCGTCCGGCGGTCGCGTCCGACATCCAGCGCATCGGCGCCTTTGTCAGCGGCAAACGCGTTCTGGTAACCGGCGGTGCCGGTTCTATCGGCCAGACGCTGGTCAAGCGGTCGCTGGAACTGGGAGCCGAGGCGGTGCTGGTCGCTGACAACTCCGAATTCGGCATCTTCCAGCTGAGCCAGTATGTTGACGAGAAGGACCATGACCGACTCAAGGTCCGCATCGTCGATGTCTCCGACCGGCGCCAGATAACGCGTGTCGTCACGGAATTCCGGCCGGACATCATCTTTCACGCCGCGGCGCTCAAGCACGTGCCGCTGCTCGAGGAGAACTGGGATTCGGCCATTCAAACCAACATTTTCGGAACGCTCGTCTGCGCCGAGGTTGCCGCCAAGTGCGGGGTTGCGCAATTTGTCCTGATATCGAGCGACAAGGCGGTGGATCCCTCATCGGTGCTTGGCATGACGAAGCGGGCCGCCGAACAGATCATCAGTGCCTTGCACGGCACGCCGGCAGGCGAGACGGGCGGGCGCCTCCCGGCCACCAAGTTCATTGCAGTGCGGTTCGGCAATGTCTTCGGCAGCAATGGTTCGGTGGCGACCATATTCCAGGCGCAGATCGAGGCTGGGGGACCCGTCACCATCACCGACCGACGCATGACGCGCTATTTCATGACCGTGGCCGAAGCCGTCGATCTCGTCATCATGTCGGCGGCCGATGCCGCGTCGCGGCAGAGCGGACACGATTACGCCGTCTATATGCTCGACATGGGCAAGCCGGTGCCGATTCTTGAAGTGGCCGAAACGATGATCCGCTTGTCCGGAAAGAGCCCATACAAGGACATCGCGATCCGGTTCACCGGCATCAGGCCGGGCGAAAAACTTCACGAAACGCTGCATGGCGAAGACGAGGAACTCGTCGAACTCGGCATCTCGAAGGTTTTCGGCCTCAGCACGGACGTCGTGGAATGGTCGGATGTCCAGGTCGCGCTCACGGCCCTGCAGCAGTCGGCGAAAAACCAGGACAAGGCTGGCGCGCTCGCCGCATTGGCAGGTCTCGACCGCGCCAAGAAGGCCAGGGCAAGTGCACGTCAAGACGCGATCCCGAAAACGGCGGGGCAGGCGAGCTAGGCCCGTTCAGAATTCAGAAAGCGATCTTGCTCGTGAGCAAAGATGATCTGCGCATCGCGGTCCTGATGGGCACGAAAGACGGCGCCGCCTTCATCGAGGAGCAGCTGCAGTCCCTGCTCGAGCAGTCGCACCCTCTGGTCGACTTGTGGATTTCAGACGATGGCTCCACCGATGGCACGACCGCCATCATCGAGACATGGAAATCCCGCTGGCGGCCCAAGGGGCGGATGACGCTGGTAGAGGGGCCGCGGCAAGGCTTCGCCGCCAATTTCCGCTCCATGATCGTCGACCGACGCATCGAGGCGGACTGCTATGCCTTCTGCGACCAGGACGATATCTGGGAGACCGACAGGCTGGAGAGCGCTATCAGCTGGATGCGGACCCAGGATGCGAAAACCCCGCTGATGTTTTGTTCGCGAACCGCAACCATGACGGAAACAGGAAGCCTTGTCGGCCATTCGCCGCTGTTTGCCCGGCCGCCATCCTTTCGCAATGCGCTTGTGCAAAGCATCGCCGGCGGCAACACAATCCTGCTCAACGCCGCGGCACGCGACCTGCTGGCCAGGGCCTCCACGCGGACCGGGTTCGTCAGCCATGACTGGTGGGCCTATCTCATAGTGACCGCCGCCGCCGGCATCGTCCGCTACGATCCGCGACCGCTGGTGCGCTACCGGCAGCACGCGGCAAACCTGGTCGGCGCCAACGTGTCCTGGAAAGCAAGGTTCTCTCGGCTTGGCCGCCTGTTCAAGGGGGAATTCGCCGGCTGGACGGACCTCAACCTCGACGGTCTCGCCGTCAATCGCGATCTCCTGACCGAGGACGCGACGGCGTGCCTCGACCTTTTCATCCGCGGGCGCAACGGTGGCCTTTCCCGCCGCTTGGCAGGCTTGCGCCAAAGCGGCGTCTATCGGCAGACCGTTTCCGGAAACATTGGGCTCTATCTCGCCTTCATCCTGGGGCGCATCTGAACATTGCGACGGCTGCGTGGCGCGCTTGGTCAAGAGATCGGCTCATGCTACGTCGACCGGATTGACGGCATTGGCCTGCGGCGTTGCCTCGGGACTTCGGCAGGGAGCACTATCGGCCGTTCATGAAGACAGCCAAGCAAATCTTCGATATTGCCGGTGCGGCTCTGCTGCTGGTGGCCACATCTCCTGTCTTGGCGCTCACCGTCCTTGCCGTTCGGGCATCGTCGCCGGGCCCGGCTATTTTTTCACAGGTGCGGGTCGGCCGTGACGGTCGGCTTTTTCGCTGCCACAAGTTGCGCACGATGTATGTCGGGACGCCGTCACTACCCTCGCATGAGGCGCCGGCGGATTCCGTGACATCGGTCGGGAAGGTCCTACGGAAGTTCAAGCTCGACGAGCTGCCGCAATTCTGGAATGTCCTGAAGGGCGAAATGAGCCTGGTCGGGCCGCGCCCCTGCCTGCCGACCCAAACCGAGTTGATCGAGTGTCGCAGGCGGCTGGGGGTTTTGGCGGCGCTGCCGGGCATAACCGGCCTGGCCCAGATCAGGTGCATCGACATGTCGAACCCGGAGCTTTTGGCCGAAACGGATGCTGCCTACCTCCGCACTGCGTCGTTCTGGCTCGATCTTCGGATACTGTTTGGAACGCTCTACCGCAGACCATGATCCCAAAAAGTGGAAGCCGGTTTTTGGGAAAGATCATGGTCAAGCAAGAAAGTCAGGATCTACCGAGCCGCGCCAGCTCGGCCAGCCGCTCGACCGTGCGGGCTTCAGGCGTCCACCCCTGCGATACCAGCAGGGCGGGGTCGCATATCTGTGTCGCGGTCAGGCTGTCCCAGAACGCCCGCCTGCCGAGCGCGGCCACGACCGGCCGTATCAGACCGGCCGGCACAGCCATCAGGCGCTCACGCCGCCCCAAACCTCTGCGAAAGGCGGCGATGATGGCCTCGACGGCGACCGGCGGCACATCTGCGCCGACATAGATCGGGCGAAGCGGTCCGGAATGGCTGAGCAGGTGCGACACTGCTCGCACCGCGGCCTCGGAAGACATCAGCGAGCGGATTCCGGTCAAGGCACCCGTCGGCAGCGGCAGCGGCGTATCGGCAAGGCGCATCAGCGTTGCCAGATTCCCCCTCATGCCGCTTCCATAAACCGGAGGCAGGCGCAACACGGCGGCGTCCGAGCGGCCGTGTAACGCGTAGGCGTCCAAAACCTTGATCTCGCCTTCGCGCTTCGAGCGTCCATAGGCGCATTGTGGGGCAGGAAGCGTGTCCTCGTCGATCGTTGCGCTGACGTGCGCGCCGATCACCGCTCGGATCGAGGAGAGATGGATGAAACGTCCGCTTATCTGGGCGGCCGCGGCATGCGCCAGCCTTGCGCTCAGTTCCACATTGGCCGCTTGGTAATCGGCTTCGGTTGCATTTCCCTGATCATTGTTGAGGCCGGCGCAATGGACGACGTCAGTCATATGCCGGGTCAGTTCCAGGAAGGCGGCGGCCGGCGCATCGAAGCCGGGCATCGGCACAGTCTCGTTCTCCGAACCAAGCCTCTCGGGATGGCGGGAGGCGAGGCGAAGCTCGGCACCGGCTTCGCGAAGGTGGCGCACGACAAGGCGCCCGATGAAACCTGTCGCGCCCGTGACCAGAACCTTCATGGCCTTACCCGAAACAGCTCTTTGGTGGCTGATGGAAGTGCTCGCTCTTCCATCACTGGTGCAAGTGCCTGCTCTTCCAACAAAGGAACATGGCGTCCGGAGGCGAGATATGTTCCGCTCACCAGGAAGACCATCAGCACCGAGTCCAGAATGTCATGGCCGATCAGGATGCCTGTCATTCCGGCCGTCAGATAGGTGATCACCACGACAACAATCATGGTCGCGCCGAACCGCTCGCTCGGATCGTTGCTGTTTCGCAAGACCCGGGCGGCATTTCCAGCGGCAACGATAAAGATCGCCGCCAGCGTCACGGCACCCAGAATTCCCGCTTGCACCAGGGCGGTCAGGAAGCCGTTGTGAAAATGGTTGAAGCCTGTGTCCATCGCGAACTGCTCATGAAAGCCCTGCTTGATCAGATGCTGGGTTGCACCCACACCGTGCCCGAACAGTGGCATGTCATGGAATGCTTTGAGGCCGATCTCCCAAAGCGCAACACGTATTCCCAACGAGGTGTCGTAATTGCCGCCAGCCCCAAGCGCACCCCAATCGGAGCGCAAAAAATCGACCCGCCCGGATATCGCCTGGAAGCTGGAAGCGGCGATCACGACGCCGACCGCTGCCAGCAGCAGCAGCAGGCGAACGGCATTCCTGCCTCTGAGCCTGTGCCGGTTGATCAGCATGACGGCGATGCCGGCGATCAGCAGTGCCAGCCAGACGATACGCGAGCCGGAATAGATGACGGCGATCGTCCCTGCCAGTGCCGCGTAGAAGAGGGGTGTCCGGGCTTGCTCAACACCGGACAAGGCGCCAGCCACACACATCACCACGGCAAGGCACACCACGGTTGCGAAGACGATCGGATTTCCGGCTCCACCCTCGGCCCTGACGCCAATCCAATATTGCTGGATGACGGCCATGAGCAGCGCGGCAAAACAGGCGGCCATGCTGGAAAGCACGATGATGCGGGTAAGCGTGGTTTTCTGAGTGATGCTCCAGGTCGAATAGGACACGGGAAAAAACAGGAAGGTGACGAGCGGGATAAGATGTGGCGCATCCCGGGCGAACGAATTGTTGACGATGGACGCCAGGAGATTGGAGGCGCAGTAGGCATAGATCGCGACCGTCATCCAGATCATGGCCCGGTCGGCGTTGAAGCGCCTTTTCCGTAAAGCAGTCAGCAGGACTGACGAAAGGCCTCCGCCATTGAATACAAAGCTGACCACCGATCCCAGAACCGGTGGAAAAAAGAAGCAAAGGATGGAGAAGTAGTTGTTGATCCGCGAAGGCGTGAATTGCTGTCTCAGGGATGAAAGCCGGGTCAATTTTCGGGCTCGCTGTCTTCGGCTAGTTTCATGCGGCGGATCTTGTTTGGCGAAGTTTAATGCGCTCGCCTCGAAATTGCCCATGATGCACTTGCCCACTTCCCGAAGCTGGTATAGCGGCTGCCCCCCATTTTCGATAGTGTATAGGGCAGATTGCCACCGAAAAGCGGCGGCAGGCGCGGGCCGACCAGAGGAAGTCCCTTGAAAGCCGCAGCTGATCCATTCAAGCAATATTTTCCCCGCGTTTTCTGGGCCGTTGAGCTTGCAGGCAGGAATTTCCGGATTTGCCGGCATCTGTGGAAAATTCATTCTCGAACCATGTGCGGCCGGGTCAGTCCAGCATTGTTCTTGACAATGGCGATCTGCTAGAACGCCGGCACGAGAAAGAACGTCCAGAAACAAGGCTCGAACCGGGCGCGAAGAGCTCGATGATTTGAGGCAAGGTCTTCTGTTGGAAGATACGAAAGAACGCCCACGGCCCATGACAACAGCGCTTACGCATCTTCAGCGGCTTGAAGCCGAGTCCATCCATATATTCCGTGAGGTTGCGGCCGCTTTTGCCAAGCCGGTCATGCTCTATTCGGTTGGCAAGGATTCATCCGTGTTGATGCATCTGGCGATGAAGGCGTTTTATCCCGCCAAGCCGCCGTTCCCCTTTCTTCACGTCGACACGACGTGGAAGTTCCGCGAGATGATCGCCTTTCGCGATCAGATGGCGCAGAAACTCGGCTTCGATCTCCTGGTTCATGTCAATGAAGACGGCGTGCGCGACAACATCAATCCGTTCGACCATGGTTCGAACACCCACACCCATGTCATGAAGACCGTGGCGCTGCGCCAGGCGCTCGACAAATACGGTTTCGATGCGGCCTTTGGCGGCGCTCGTCGCGACGAGGAGAAATCGCGCGCCAAGGAGCGCATCTTTTCCTTCCGCAACGCCCAGCATGTGTGGGATCCGAAGAACCAGCGCCCCGAAATGTGGAAGATATTCAACACCCGCATCGCATCGGGTGAATCGATCCGCGTCTTTCCGCTGTCGAACTGGACCGAACTCGATATCTGGCAGTACATCCTGCAGGAAAGTATCCCGATCGTGCCGCTCTATTTCGCCAAGGAACGACCGGTGGTGGAACGCGACGGCATGCTGATCCTGCGGGACGACGAGCGCATGAAACTGCGCCCCGGCGAGACGGTGGAGAACAGGCTGGTGCGGTTCCGCACGCTTGGCTGCTATCCGCTGACCGGCGCCATCGAATCGGATGCCGACACGCTGGAAGCCATCGTCGGCGAAATGCTGACGGCACGGACGTCCGAACGGCAGGGTCGCCTGATCGACCGCGATGAAGCCGGCTCGATGGAAAAGAAGAAGCGCGAGGGGTACTTTTGACCATGCGCCACATCATGGCAAAGAGCCTCGCTCCCACCGACGGCGTTCGCGACTATCTGGCTGCGCAGGAGAAGAAGTCGCTGCTGCGCTTCCTGACCTGCGGCTCGGTCGATGACGGCAAGTCGACGCTGATCGGGCGCCTGCTGTCCGACACCAAGCAGATTTTCGAGGACCAGCTCGCCGCGCTCGAACGCGATTCGCGCAAGCATGGCACGACGGGCGACGACATCGATTTCGCGCTGCTGGTCGACGGTCTGGAGGCCGAGCGCGAGCAAGGTATCACCATCGACGTCGCTTACCGCTTCTTCGCCACGCCGAAACGCAAATTCATCGTTGCCGACACACCTGGCCACGAGCAATACACCCGCAACATGGCCACCGGCGCCTCGACCGCCGACCTGGCGATCGTGCTGATCGATGCCCGGCAGGGTGTGCTTCGCCAGACAAGGCGGCATTCGATCATCGCCTCGCTGCTCGGCATCCGCCACGTCGTGCTGGCCGTCAACAAGATCGATCTTGTCGATTTCGATCAGGCGGTTTTCGACCGGATCGTCGAAGACTACGGGCAATTCTCGCGCGATCTCGGCTTCCAGACCATTGTGCCGATCCCGATGTCGGCCCGTTATGGCGACAATGTCAGCCGCCGGTCGGAAAGCATGGAATGGTATTCCGGTCCGACGCTGATCGAGCATCTCGAAACCGTGTCGGTCGACGAAGCGATGGTCGAACTGCCGTTTCGTTTCCCTGTCCAGTATGTCAACCGTCCCAATCTCGACTTTCGCGGCTTTGCCGGCACGGTCGCCTCCGGCTCGGTTGCGCCCGGCGACGAGGTCGTTGTCGCCAAGTCCGGCAAATCCTCGCGCGTCAAGCGGATCGTCTCGTATGGCGGCGATCTCGCCCAGGCGGCCGCCGGCCAGGCCGTCACGCTCGTCCTCGATGACGAAGTCGAAATCTCGCGCGGCAACATGCTGGTTTCGCCTGCCGCACGGCCGCAAGTCGCCGACCAGTTCGCCGCCAACATCGTCTGGTTCGACGAGCATGCGTTGCTGCCAGGCCGCTCTTACATCCTGCGCACCGAGACCGACCAGACCAGCGCCACCGTCACCGACCTGAAATATCGGATCAACGTCAATGACTTTGCCCATGAAGCGGCAAAGTCGCTCGACATGAACGAAGTCGGCATCTGCAACATTTCGACGCGGACGCCGATCGCCTTCGATCCCTTCGCCGAAAACCGCACCACCGGCGCCTTCATCCTGATCGACCGCATCTCCAGCGCCACGGTCGGCGCCGGCATGATCCTGCACTCGTTGCGCCGCGCCGAAAACATCCATTGGCAGTCGCTCGATGTCGGCAAGCGCGTGCGCGCCGACATGAAGAACCAGCGGCCCGCCGTGTTCTGGTTCACCGGGCTGTCGGGTTCCGGCAAGTCGACCATCGCCAACCTGTTCGAAAAGAAGCTGTTCGCCACCGGCCGCCACACTTATATCCTGGACGGCGACAACGTCCGTCACGGTCTCAACCGCGATCTTGGCTTCACCGACGCCGATCGCGTCGAGAACATCCGCCGCGTTGCTGAAGTGGCGCGTTTGATGGCCGATGCCGGATTGATCGTCATTGTTTCGTTCATTTCGCCCTTCAGCGCCGAGCGGCGCATGGCACGTGAATTGATGGCCGACGGCGAATTCGTCGAGGTGTATGTCGATACGCCTTTCGAGGAATGCGCCCGGCGTGATCCGAAGGGCCTCTACGCGCGCGCGCTGAATGGCGAGATCAAGAATTTCACCGGCGTCGATTCCCCTTATGAAGCGCCGGAAACCCCGGAGGTCCATCTTCGGACACTCGGCAAGTCGGCCGAAGAGATGGTCGACGCCCTGGAACACTGGCTGAACGAGCGCGACATTGCCGAAGACCAATACGATAGCGGCGGCGGCATCTGACGACAGGCTGATGCTTGAAATCTTCGAGCGCCTGGCCTTGTCGGCCGGGCGCGAGGTGATGCGTGTGTTCCACGCCGGCTGTGCGGTTGACCGTAAGTCCGACGCCTCGCCGGTGACCGAGGCGGACCGCGAGAGCGAAAAGATCATTCTCGCCGGACTGCGTGCCGCATTTCCCGATATCCCCTGCGTGGCCGAGGAAGAAGCTTCCGCCGGCATCGTGCCGCCCGATCTGGACGGGGCTTTTTTTCTGATCGATCCGCTCGATGGGACCAAGGAGTTCGTTAACCGCCGCACCGATTTCACCGTCAACATCGCGCTGGTTCGCGATGGCGTGCCGGAAGTCGGCGTCGTCTTTGCGCCCTGCACGGGCCGCTTCTTTTCCGGCCTGCCGGGCAGGGCGGAATCACTCGAAATCGATGGCGATTACCAGATCGTCGGCCGCCGGCCGATCGCGGCGAGAGCGGCCGCGACGCCGCTGGCCGTCGTCGCCAGTCGGTCTCACAACACACCGGAAACCGAGGCCTATATTCGCGACCTCGGTGCCGCCGAAATCGTTTCGGTCGGTTCGTCCTTGAAGTTCTGCCTTCTCGCCAGTGCCGAGGCTGATGTCTATCCGCGCTTCGGCCGCACCATGGAATGGGACACAGCGGCGGGCGACGCCATCCTGCGCGCCGCCGGCGGCATGACGCGCACGCTGGACGGCCAACCTCTGGTCTATGGCAAGCGCAGGCAAAGCGACGACGAGGATTTTGCCAATCCGCATTTCATTGCCAGCGGCAGGGCGGCGGGCCCCGGCTGAGAAAGGCTCGGCAGCTTACTCTGCCGCGGCCTGCGCCGAATTCGAGCCGATATAGTTGCGGATCGTCTCGATGATGCGGTCCTGGTCGGCTTCGCTGAGATAAGGGTGCATGGGCAGGCACAGGATCCGCTTCGGCAGGTCTTCCGATACGGCAAGGCCGGTCGGCGTGCGCGGGTAGTCGCGATAAGCGACCTGGGCATGCAGCGGCTTCACGTAGTAAATGACAGACGGAATGCCCTTTTCGCCGAGATGCGCCCTCAGCCCGTCGCGCTTGGGCGTCTCGATGGCGTATTGCGCCCAGGCCGAACGGCTGCCGTCCAGATTGCGGGCGGCGGTGACGATGTCGCCAAGCCCTTCGGCATAGCGCTTTGCCACCACCTGGCGGGCGACCATCTCGTCTTCGAGGATTGCCAGCTTCTCGATCAGGATCGCCGCCTGGATCGTGTCGAGGCGTGAATTGATGCCGACGCGGACATTGTCGTACTGCGTCTCGCCCTTGCCATGGAAGGCGAAGGAGCGAAGCTGCTCGGCCAGCGCATCGTCATTGGTGAACATCGCGCCGCCGTCGCCGTAGCAGCCAAGCGGCTTGGCCGGATAGAAGCTGGTCGATCCGACATGGCCGAAAGCACCGCACATCTTGCCGTCGAGCGAACCGCCCATCGACTGGGCGGCATCCTCGATCACCATCAGCCCTTCTCGGCTGGCGATCGCCATGATCGCCTCGTAGTCGGCGGCAAGGCCAAACAGATCGACGGGAATGATTGCCTTCGGCTTCAGCCTTCCTTCCTTGTTGATCATGGCAATGGCCGCTTCGAGGCTGGCAATGTCGATGTTGTAGGTATGTGGGTCGACATCGACGAACACCGGCTCGGCCTTGGCCAGCGCCACCACTTCGGCGGTGGCGGCGAAAGTGAAGCTCGGCACGAACACGGCGTCGCCCGGGCCGACGCCGGCCGCAAACAGCGGCAACAGCAGTGCATCGGTGCCGTTGGCGCAGGCCACGACATGCTTGGTGCCGATATAGGCGGCGAGCTTGTTCTCGAATTCGGTGACTTGCGGGCCAAGAATATAACGGCCTTCGTCGACGACACGGTCGATCGCGGCCTTCAGCCGGTCGCGGATTCGTTCGCGCTGCGCGCCAAGATCGATGAACTGCATGTCGGCCTCAAAACGGGTTAGCCAGATAATCGGCCGCTGGTACCAGAGTTGCGCTTGCCGAGAAAGCCGGGCAGGCGGAGCCCCAAATTGCCCAAGTGTCGCAGTCCGTTACCAGTATTTCCCGGCGAATGTCAGTCAGATGCCGGAAATCCGGGCTTCGTCGGGCGCCATCCCGCCCTTATAGCCCTGTAAAAGAGCCCTGCGAAACATAAAGTGATCGATTGGGCTCAACTTATGTTGAGCGTTGCTCAGGCGATTTCATGTCGCCAGGGTGGATTGGCGCCGGCCCGCGACACGGTCACTGCCGCCGCCTTCGCGCCGAGCGCCAGCGCCTTGTGGATGGCGTCTTTCGACAAGGCGGAAATCGCCGCCTTGGTCAGCAGGCCCTGCTCATGCAAGGAGGCGAGGATGCCGGCGTTGAAGGTATCGCCGGCGCCGACCGTGTCGACCACCTCGACCTTTTCCGGCATGACGGTGACGGCATGTTCCCTGGTATAGCCGACGGCGCCTTCGCTGCCATGGGTGACGACGATCAGCTTCGGGCCTCGGTCCAGCCAGTTGCGGATGACATCCTCGTGCGAGCCGGCTTCGCCGAACCAGTTCAGGTCTTCGTCCGACAATTTCACGATGTCGGCCATCGCCATCATCGCGCGAATGCGCCTGAGGTGCTTGGCCTTGTCCGGTATGAAGTTCGGCCGGATGTTGGGATCGAGCATCATCACTCGACTTTCATGCTCGCGCCGCATGAACTCCTCATAGGCACTGCCGGCGGGCTCCGAAATCAGGCTGATGGCACCAAACAGCATGGCTTCGATCTCGCTGCCAAGCTGCGGCAGGTCGTCGACGGTCAGCATGCGGCCGGCGGTGTTCTCGTCATAGAAAGTGTAGGTCGCCTGGCCGTTGGTGAGCTTGACGAAGGCCAGCGTCGTTGGCCGTGGTGAGGTGTGCGCATAGGTGGAGCTGACCTTGCTTGCCCCCAGCGCATCCCGGAACTGGCCGCCGAACAGATCCGACGACAGGCCCGAAAAGAAGCCTGCCGGCGCGCCGAGCCGGCCAAGCGCGATCGCCGTGTTGAACACCGCGCCGCCGACATAAGGCGCAAAGGCCGGCTCACCCGCTGTCGTCGTGCGCGGCAGCATGTCGATCAGGGCTTCGCCGCAGCAGAGGATCATGGCTTCCTGGTCTCCGGCGGATGGATCACGCCCTTGCGTATGATGATGTTGGCGTAGAGCCGCGGCTCGCTGGTCGCGACGATGGCATGCGCCGATTTGACCCGTGCATAGAAGTCGGCGCCGGCCAGCGCAACCACCTTGCGGTCCGGCGCGCGTTTGGCGCAGATCGCCTCGATCTCATGGTGGACAGGATCGGCAAGCGAGGGATCGCCTTTGACAGAGGCGCGAAACAGCGCCTCTGGAACGGCGTCGTCTACCGGCAGCACGCTCAAGATCGCGTCGAGCACCGGGATGAGATGGTGCCCGTCGGCTCGCACCAGCCGGGTGGCCTGTTGTTCGGCCGGATAGTTTCCGTCGACAAGGGCGATTTCGTCGCCATGGCCCATGGCACGCAACGTGGCCAGAAGCTCCGGACCGAGCAGCGCCGGGATTCCGATCAGCATCAGGCGCTCCTGGAAATCGTCGTCGAGCCGATCAGGAAGCGTTCGGAAAGGGGCAGGCTGGCGCCGCCGAGCGCCCGGGCGTGAATGCCGACGGTTCCCTCGCGAACGGCGGGCAGCTTCAGGCCTTCGCCGTCGATCGTGGCGATTGCCGCGATGATGGCGTCGACCAGCCGGCGGCGCACCGCCTTCGGCATCCAGCCGTCGATCACCGCCGCTTCGAAATCGATGACCGAGGATGCGGCGACGATGGCGTAGGCAAGGGCTTGCGAGGCACTGGCGATCCAGTCGTCGAGTTCGGAGCCGATCTCGCCCCAGTCTTCCGGCGATGTCCACAGATGCGAGGCCTCGACGCCGCGCGCATTGAGCGCCTTTTCGAGCATGGCGATGGACGCCACGTCGATCAGCTGGGCCGGTTTGCCGTCCGGTCCGGGTACGGGCATCGAACCCAGCGCGCCGGCATTGCCGGTCGGGCCGCCAAACAGCCGGCCATTCAGCACGATTCCGCCGCCGGCAAAGGCGCCGATGTAAAAATAGACGAAGTCACGCGCGGCACCCGCCTGGCCGAAGACGAGCTCGGCGCCGCAGGCCGAAGTCGCATCGTTCTGCAAATAGACCGGAAAATCGCATTGCGCCTGGATGTCGGCCCTGATGTCGCGGTGGCGCCATTCGTCCATGACGTCGCGCGGGGCGCCGGCGGTATCGGCCCAGTTCCACAATTCGAACGGCATGGCGATGCCGAGCCCGGCGATGCGCTTGTCCTGTGCAGGCGTCAGCTCGCCGCGCATCTGCCGCATGCCGTTGCTGACGAAGTCTACTGTCTCGCGCGGCGCCGGGTAGCGATAGGAATGCTGCAGCATCGAACGGACATGGCCAAGGAAATCGATCAGCACCAGTTCGGCGCTGCGGCGGCCGATCTTGAGACCGATGAAGAAAGCGCCTTCGGGATTGAGCGCCATCGGGATGGAGGGTTGGCCGATCTTGCCGCGCAACGGCGCCTGGCGCAGCAGAAGGCTTTCTTCCTCCAGCTCGCGCATGATGACCGAAACCGTCTGCGCCGAAAGCCCGGTCATGCGGGCGATGTCGGATTTCGCCAGGCTGCCGTGCTGGCGCACCAACGAGAGCACCAACCGCTCATTGTGGTCGCGCATGCCGCTCTGGTTGGTGCCGCGGTGAATGAGGCTGTCATTCACCTCGGGCGAACCGTGCCTCGCAATGGCGGTTTCCACCCTGTTCCTCCCGTCGTTTCCCCTCAATGCTTTTGGGCCAGAATGGGTGAATGAAGCAAGGCTGTCAATAATAAATAAGAGTGATTTAATTATTGACAGAAGCTTCGGCCTGGTGTCTGTTGAGGCAGCGTCCACGCTGGGAGAATTTCGTTGGATGCGCTGCAGGTGCCGGTTGGCCGGCATCGGAATGGTTCCACTGGGAGGAAATCGTGACCAATACAAAACTGTTGAAATCGACCGTGTTTGCCGCCGCGGCTCTGGGGTTGGTGGCGTTTGCGTCGTCCGCATCCGCGGCCGGTGTCGGTGCCTGTCTGATCACCAAGACCGACACCAATCCCTTCTTCGTCAAGATGAAGGAAGGCGCCACGGCGAAGGCCAAGGAACTCGGCGTCGACCTCAAGACCTACGCCGGCAAGATCGACGGCGACAGCGAGAGCCAGGTCGCGGCGATCGAGAGCTGCATCGCCGACGGCGCCAAGGGCATCCTGATCACTGCATCCGACACCAAGGGCATCGTGCCGACCGTGAAGAAGGCGCGCGATGCCGGCCTGCTGGTGATCGCGCTCGACACGCCGCTCGATCCGATCGACGCCGCCGACGCGACCTTTGCGACGGACAATCTCGAAGCCGGCAAGCTGATCGGTTCCTGGGCAGCCGCCACGCTCGGCGACAAGGCCAAGGACGCCAAGATCGGCTTCCTCGACCTGACGCCTTCGCAGCCGACTGTCGACGTGCTGCGCGACCAGGGCTTCATGATGGGCTACGGCATCGATGTGAAGGATCCCAACAAGATCGGCGATGAGGACGATCCCCGCATCGTCGGCCACGACGTCACCAATGGCAACGAAGAGGGCGGCCGCAAGGCGATGGAGAACCTTCTGCAGAAGGACAACACCATCAACGTCATCCACACCATCAACGAACCGGCCGCTGTCGGCGCCTATCAGGCGCTCAAGGCTGTCGGCCTCGAAAGCCAGGTGTTGATCGTTTCCGTCGACGGCGGCTGCCCCGGCGTGAAGTCGGTGGCCGAAGGTGTCATCGGCGCGACGTCGCAGCAATATCCGTTGCAGATGGCAGCACTCGGCATCGAGGCGATCGCTGCTTTCGCCAAGGACGGAACCAAGCCGAAGCCGACCGAAGGCAAGGACTTCTTCGATACCGGCGTCAACCTGGTGACCGACAAGCCGGCCACCGGCGTGAAGTCCATCGACACCAAGGAAGGCCTCGCCAAATGCTGGGGCTGATGCCGGTCTGACAGGCATCTACCGAACCTGGGCGGTCGGGGCTTGATCCCCGGCCGCTTCGGGTGGACGATGGCTCGCGTGACCGCGAACAATCCCGGCAGCAGACCGGAAAGGCGTGGACTGGCGTCGGCGTTTGGCTGAAGCCTATGGGGAGTAAACATGGCTCAAGCTCAGGAATTCGAGAAGGTTCTCTCGAGCAGCGACACCAGCGTTGCTGCTTTTGACGAGCACAAATCGGCCGTCAAGCGCATCCAGCATTTCCTGCATTCGACGCCGGCCGCGGTGCCGCTGATCGTCCTGGTTCTGGCGATCATCGTTTTCGGCATCACCATCGGTGGCCGGTTCTTTTCGTCCTACACGCTGACGCTTATCCTGCAGCAGATCGCCATTATCGGCATTCTGGGTGCTGCGCAGACGCTGGTCATCCTGACCGCGGGCATCGACCTGTCGATTGGCGTGATCATGGTGATTTCAGCGGTGATCATGGGCAATTGCGCCGTCAGCTACGGTATGCCGAGCGCGCTCGCCGTGGCGATCGGGCTTGCCGCCGGCGCGGCATGCGGGCTGCTTAACGGGGTGCTTGTCGCTTACATGAAGCTGCCGCCCTTCATCGTGACGCTTGGCACCTGGAACATCGTCATGGCCACGAACTTCATCTATTCGGCCAACGAGACGATCCGCGACACCGATGTCGACACCCAGGCGCCGCTGCTGCATCTCTTTGCCATCAGCTTCAAGGTCGGCACGGCGGTGCTGACGCTCGGCGTCATTGCCACGGTCGTGCTCGTGATGATCCTCTGGTACGTGCTAAATCACACGGCATGGGGCCGCCATGTCTACGCCGTTGGCGATGATCAGGAGGCGGCGAAGCTGTCGGGCATCCAGACCAAGAAGGTGCTGATGACGGTCTACACCCTTGCCGGGCTGATCGCCGCTTTCGCTGCCTGGGTCTCCATCGGCCGCAACGGCTCGATCTCGCCGTCGGCTGCCGTCACCGACTACAATCTCCAGGCGATCACCGCGACGGTGATCGGCGGTATTTCCCTGTTCGGCGGACGCGGCTCGATCCTGGGCACGCTGTTCGGCGCGATGATCGTCGGCGTCGTCTCCATGGGCCTCAACATGCTGGGCGCCGATCCGCAATGGAAGGTGCTGCTCACCGGTGTGCTGATCATCGGCGCCGTGGCGGTCGACCAATGGATCAGAAAGGTTTCGGCATGACCATGACCCAGGAACCCATTCTTACCGCGCGTGGCCTGGTCAAGCGCTACGGCCGCGTCACCGCCCTCGACAACGCCGACTTCGACCTCTACCCCGGCGAAATCCTTGCTGTCATCGGTGACAATGGCGCCGGCAAATCGTCGCTCATCAAGGCGATTTCCGGCGCTGCCGTGCCCGATGAAGGCGAGATCCGGCTCGAAGGAAAACCCGTCTCCTTCAAATCGCCGATGGAGGCCCGCGAAGCCGGCATCGAGACCGTCTACCAGAACCTGGCGCTGTCGCCGGCGCTGTCAATCGCCGACAACATGTTCCTTGGCCGCGAAATCCGTAAACCGGGTTTTCTGGGCGATTGGCTTCGCATGCTCGATCGCCCGGCGATGGAAAAGCGCGCCCGCGACAAGCTTACCGAACTTGGCCTGATGACCATCCAGAACATCAGCCAGGCTGTGGAGACGCTCTCGGGCGGCCAAAGGCAGGGCGTTGCCGTGGCGCGTGCGGCCGCCTTTGGCAGTCGTGTGGTGATCATGGACGAGCCGACGGCCGCCCTTGGCGTCAAGGAAAGCCGCCGCGTGCTCGAGTTGATCCTCGACGTCAAGAAGCGCGGCCTCCCGATCGTGCTGATCTCGCATAACATGCCGCATGTCTTCGAAGTGGCCGATCGCATTCACATCCATCGGCTGGGCCGTCGCCTCGCCGTCATCGACCCCAAGCAATATACGATGTCCGACGCCGTCGCCTTCATGACAGGAGCCAAGGCCCCGCCGGAGGCGCTGGCGGCTTGATACATCTCGCCCAAGTGGCTGGCGCATGGCGACAACGGCAAGCACGGAACAGGGATTTGAAGCGCGGCGCGCGGGCCGTCTTGGCGCGTCACCCTTCAGAATTGCCAAATTGCCGCAGGGGGCAAGCCGGATCGAACCTGTTTAAATCGATTGAATATATGGCGGTATCAGCTAGCATGGGCTGGGAGGAGCGATGAAAGCCGGTATGATCATGGCAACCGCACGAGAGGCATCATGACGAGCGCGATGACATCCGAACCCCTTCCTCCACTGCTCGAAAATCCTGACCCAAAGACACTCGCACGTGAAGTCTTGGTTGCCCTCAAATACAGGGTCGGCAAGGACACCACCGTTGCGACCCAGTACGACTGGCTGACCGCCTCGATCAAGGTCGTGCGCGACCGGATCGTCGATCACTGGATGCAGGCGACGAGAGAGGCTTACGACCAGAAGGAAAAGCGCGTCTATTATCTGTCGCTGGAATTCCTCATCGGCCGCCTGATGCGCGATGCCTTCTCCAATCTGGGCCTGATGGACAACATGCGCGAGGCGCTGTCCTCTCTCGGTGTCGATCTCGACTTGATTGCAGCACTCGAGCCCGATGCGGCGCTCGGCAATGGCGGCCTCGGCCGGCTCGCGGCCTGCTTCATGGAAAGCATGGCGACCGTCGACATTCCGGCGCATGGCTACGGCATCCGCTATGCCAATGGCATGTTCCGGCAGGAGATTCACGACGGCTGGCAGGTCGAACTGCCAGAGACCTGGCTTGATCACGGTAACCCGTGGGAATTCGAACGTCGCGAACGCTCCTTCGAGGTTGGTTTCGGCGGTTCGGTGGAATCGATCACCTCCAAGGACGGGCGCCTCGAACGCCATGTCTGGAAACCGACCGAGCATGTGCTGGCCGTCGCCTATGACACGCCCGTCGTCGGCTGGCGGGCCAATCGCGTCAACACGCTGCGGCTCTGGTCGGGCATGCCGATCGATCCGATCCTGCTCGACAAATTCAATGCCGGCGACCACATCGGCGCGCTCGCCGAAAGCAACAAGGCCGATGCCTTGTCGCGCGTGCTCTATCCCGCCGATTCCCACAAGGCCGGGCAGGAACTGCGGCTTCGGCAGGAGTATTTCTTCTCTACCGCCTCGCTGCAGGACATCGTGCAGCGCCATCTGAGCCAATATGGCGACCTGAAGTCGCTGCCCGACAAGGCGGCGATCCATCTTAATGATACTCATCCGGCCATCGCTGTGGCGGAGTTGATGCGCCTGTTGATGGACGTCCACGGCATGGACTTCGACCAGGCCTGGGATATCACCCAGCGCACCTTCGGCTACACCAACCACACACTGCTGCCCGAGGCGCTGGAAAGCTGGCCGGTGCCGCTGTTCGAGCGGCTTTTGCCGCGCCACATGCAGATCGTCTATGCCATCAACGCTGAAGTGCTTCTGGAGGCGCGTGCTTCCAACCAGTTCTCGGACGAGCAGATTGGCCGCATCTCGCTGATCCAGGAAAATGGCGACCGTCGGGTGCGCATGGGCAATCTGGCCTTTGTCGGCTCGCATTCCATCAACGGCGTTTCGGCTCTTCACACCGACCTGATGAAGGAGACGGTGTTCGCCGATCTGCACAAGCTCTATCCCGATCGTATCAACAACAAGACCAACGGCATCACGCCGCGGCGCTGGTTGATCCAATGCAATCCCGGACTGACGTCGCTCGCCTGTGAGGCGATCGGCGACCGTTTTCTCGATGACATCGACGCCATTAAGGATCTCGACGGTTTCGCCGGCGACGCCGCCTTTCGCGACAAGTTCGCCGCCGTCAAGCGCGCCAATAAGGCGCGATTGGCCAACCTCGTCGCCGACCGGCTCGGCATCAAGGTCGATCCTTCGGCGCTTTTCGACATCCAGATCAAACGCATCCACGAATACAAGCGCCAGCTTCTGAACATTCTCGAGGCGATCGCCCTCTATGACCAGATCCGCTCGCACCCCGAGCGCGACTGGATGCCGCGCGTGAAATTCTTCGGCGGCAAGGCGGCGCCCAGCTACCACAATGCCAAGCTGATCATCAAACTCGCCAACGATGTCGCAAAAGTCATCAACCGCGATCCGGCCGTGCGCGGTCTGCTGAAGGTGGTGTTCGTGCCGAATTACAATGTCAGTCTGGCCGAGATCATGATGCCGGCGGCCGACCTTTCCGAGCAGATCTCGACTGCCGGCATGGAAGCGTCGGGCACCGGCAACATGAAGTTCGCGCTCAACGGCGCGCTGACCATCGGCACGCTCGACGGTGCCAATGTCGAGATCAAGGAATGCGTCGGCGACGACAACATCTTCATCTTCGGCCTGACCACCGCCGAGGTCGCCGAGCGGCGCAACAACGGTTACGATCCGCGCGCCGTCATCGAAGGATCATCTGAGCTCGCGCAAGCGGTCGCTGCCGTCTCGTCGGGCGTCTTTTCGCCGGACGATCCGGAGCGTTACCGCGACCTCGTCAACGGCCTCTACAACAGCGACTGGTTCATGGTCGCCGCCGATTTCGACGCCTATGCCACCGCCCAGCGCGAGGTCGATGCGGTCTGGCGCAACAGTCCCGACTGGTACGCCAGGGCAATCCGCAATGTGGCGCGTGTCGGCTGGTTCTCCTCCGATCGCACGATCCGCCAATATGCGAAAGAAATCTGGAACGTGCCTGCCTGATGTGATTGCATGAGGCCGCAAACAGTGTGGTCCCGGTGGTGTGACTTGAAAGTCGGATCACACCACTAGAAACAAACACTCGGTGCCTGGGGAGGGACACTGCCTGATGAAGAAGCCGCGCGCGACCGCTGCGACAAGCGGGCCGGACGGACTGGCGGCAGCCAGCGATGTTGCGGCGATTGTTGCCGGCACGCATGGCGATCCGTTTGCCATTCTCGGTGTTCAGGAGGCTGGGAAGGGTTTTGTGGCCCGCTGCTTTGTTCCGAATGCCGAATTCGTCACCGCTTATACGCTGACCGGCACCATCGCGGGTGAATTGTCCAGGCGCGACGATGGCGGCTTTTTCGAAGGCAAGCTCTCGATCAAGAAGCGGCAACCGCTTCGCTATCACGCGCGCAATGCCGGCGGCGACTGGTGGCTGACCGATCCCTATTCGTTCGGTCCGGTGCTCGGGCCGATGGACGACTACTACATCGCCGAGGGATCGCATCTCAGGCTGTTCGACAAGCTCGGCGCCCATGTCATCGAGCACGAAGGCGCCACGGGCGTGCATTTCGCCGTCTGGGCTCCCAATGCGCGGCGTGTCTCTGTGGTCGGCGATTTCAACGAATGGGACGGCCGCCGGCACTCGATGCGGGATCGCCGCGACACCGGCATCTGGGAGGTGTTCATTCCCGATATCGGTGCCGGCCGGCCCTACAAATACGAGATCATCGGCCCCGACGGCGTCAGGCTGCCGCTGAAGGCCGATCCGTTCGCCTTAAAGTCCGAACTGCGTCCGGCCACCGCTTCGGTCGTGGCCGTGCCGCCGGCGCATGAGTGGGGCGACGAGGCGCATCGCAATTTCTGGCGCAATGCCGATCACCGGCGCGAAGCCATTTCGATCTACGAGGTCCATGCCGGCTCCTGGCAGCTTCGCGACGACGGTACGTTCCTGTCATGGGACGAACTGGCCGACCGGCTGATCCCCTATGTGGTCGAGACCGGCTTCACCCATATCGAATTCATGCCGATCTCCGAACACCCGTATGACCCGTCCTGGGGCTACCAGACGACCGGCCTCTACGCGCCATCGGCCCGCTTTGGCGATCCGGACGGCTTTGCCCGCTTCGTCGACGGCGCCCACCGTGCCGGCGTCGGCGTTATTCTCGACTGGGTGCCCGCGCATTTCCCGGTCGATGAGCACGGCCTGGCCAATTTCGATGGCACCGCGCTCTATGAACATGCCGATCCGCGCAAGGGGTTTCATCCCGACTGGAACACCGCGATCTACAATTTCGGCCGCCGCGAGGTGGTGTCGTTCCTGGTCAACAATGCGTTGTTCTGGGCCGAGAAATACCATGTCGACGGTCTTCGCGTCGATGCGGTCGCCTCGATGCTGTACCTCGACTATTCGCGCAAGGCCGGCGAATGGATCCCCAACGAGAAAGGCGGCCGCGAGAATCTCGAGGCGGTCAGCTTCCTGCAGAAGATGAACAAGGAGGTCTACGGCCACCATCCGGGCGTGATGACCATCGCCGAGGAATCGACCTCTTGGCCGAAGGTCTCGGCACCGGTGCATGAAGGCGGGCTGGGCTTCGGCTTCAAGTGGAATATGGGCTTCATGCACGACACGCTGGAGTATTTCTCCAAGGAACCGATCTTCCGAAAACACCACCACAACGACCTCACCTTCGGCCTGACCTACGCCTTTTCGGAGAATTTCGTGCTGCCGCTCTCGCACGACGAGGTTGTGCACGGCAAAGGCACGCTGCTTGGCAAGATGGCCGGCGACGACTGGCAGAAGTTTGCGACGCTGCGCGCGTACTACGCTTTCATGTGGGGCTATCCCGGCAAGAAGCTGCTTTTCATGGGGCAGGAGTTCGCGCAGCGCCGCGAATGGAGCGAGGCGCGCGCGCTCGACTGGAACCTGCTTGAATTCCGGCCGCATCGCGGCGTCTGGCAGACGGTGCGCGATCTCAACTATCTCTACCGTTCGCGCCCGGCACTGCATGGCCGTGATTGTGAGCCGGAAGGGTTTTCCTGGCTGATCGTCGATGACAGCCAGAATTCGGTTTTTGCCTGGCTGCGCAGTGCACCGGGCGGCAGCCCGGTGGCCGTCATTTCCAATTTTACGCCGGTGCCGCGTGACAATTATCGCGTGCCGTTGCCGACATCAGGCAAATGGCGTGAGATCATCAACACCGACGCTTCGGAATATGGCGGTTCCGGCAAGGGCAATGGCGGCATGGTCGAGGCGCGGGCGGAGGGAGGAAACATCTCAGCGACGATGCTTTTGCCGCCGCTGTCGACGATCATGCTTGAACTCGTTGCCGACTGAGCCATGTCGATATCGAGTAACTTGGGAGGGTAGAAATGGCAGACCTGAAACGGACCCAGCCGCTGGCGCGCGATGCCATGGCCTATGTATTGGCCGGCGGCCGTGGGAGCCGCCTCAAGGAACTGACCGACCGGCGTGCCAAGCCGGCCGTCTATTTCGGCGGCAAGACGCGCATCATCGACTTCGCGCTTTCCAACGCGCTCAATTCCGGCATTCGCCGCCTCGGTGTCGCCACTCAGTACAAGGCGCATTCGCTGATCCGCCATCTGCAGCGCGGCTGGAACTTCCTGCGCCCTGAACGAAACGAGAGTTTCGACATCCTGCCGGCCAGCCAGCGCGTCTCGGAAACGCAGTGGTATGAAGGCACCGCCGACGCCGTCTACCAGAACATCGACATCATCGAGGCCTACGGGCCCGAATACATGGTCATCCTGGCCGGCGATCACATCTACAAGATGGACTACGAGATGATGCTTCGCCAGCATGTCGATGCCAATGCCGATGTCACCGTCGGCTGCCTCGAAGTGCCGCGCATGGAAGCCACCGGCTTCGGCGTCATGCATGTCGATGCCAAGGACAACATCATCGCCTTCGTCGAAAAGCCTGCCGATCCGCCCGGCATTCCCGACAAGCCGGAGTTTGCCCTGGCCTCGATGGGCATTTACGTTTTCAAGACCAAATTCCTGATGGAGCAATTGCGCCGCGATGCGGCCGAGCCGGGCTCGAGCCGCGACTTCGGCAAGGACATCATCCCCTACATCGTCCAGCACGGTAAGGCGATCGCGCATCGCTTCGCCAAATCCTGCGTCCGCTCGACCGCCGAGAACGAGGCCTACTGGCGCGACGTCGGAACGGTCGACGCCTATTGGGAAGCCAATATCGACCTGACCGATATCACGCCCGAGCTCGATCTCTACGACCGCGACTGGCCGATCTGGACTTATGCCGAATTGAAGCCGCCGGCAAAGTTCGTGCATGACGAGGATGGCCGCCGCGGTTCGGCTGTGTCTTCGCTTGTCTCGGGCGATTGCATCGTCTCGGGGGCTTCGCTGAAAAAAAGCCTGATCTTCACCGGCGCGCGCATCAATTCCTATTCGACGCTGGAAGAAGTCGTCATGCTGCCCGACGTTCATGTCGGCCGGAACGCAAAGTTGAAGCGCGTGGTCATCGACCATGGTGTTAGGATACCGGAAGGGCTGGTGGTCGGCGAAGATCCTATTCTCGACGCCAAGCGCTTCCGCGTTTCCGAAAAGGGCATCTGCCTGGTCACGCAGGACATGATCGACAAGTTAGGGCTCTAACGCATGCAGGTTCTGTCGGTCACGCCCGAGATCTTTCCGCTGATCAAGACCGGAGGGCTTGCCGACGTGACCGGCGCGCTGCCCATCGCCTTGGCGGCCAAGGGCGTGACCGTGCGCACGCTCATCCCGGGCTTTCCGACCGTCATGGCCGCCTTCAAGAAGAAGCGGGCGGTTCTGCAATATCCCTTGCTGCAGGGCGGCAAGGCCTCCGTCCATTCAGTCCAACTCGCTGGGCTCGAACTGTTCGTGCTCGATGCGCCGCATCTGTTTGACCGTCCCGGCGGTCCCTACGGCAATGCCACCGGCGTGGACTGGCCAGACAACTGGCGGCGTTTCGCGGCCTTGAGCCAGGTCGGCGGCGACATCGCCGGTGGCGCCATCTCGGGCTACCAACCCGACATCGTCCATGCCCATGACTGGCAGTCGGCGATGACCCTGGCCTACATGCGCTACGGCAAGGCAGTTGGCATTCCCTCGATGATGACCGTCCACAATCTCGCCTTCCAGGGCCAGTTCGGCGCCGGCATCTTCGGTGAACTCGGCTTGCCGGCGGCGGCGATGGCGCTCGACGGCGTCGAATATTATGGTGGTGTCGGCTTCCTCAAGGCTGGCCTGCAGGCCGCCTGGGCGATCACCACGGTCAGCCCGACCTACGCGCAGGAGATCCGCTCGGCGGAATTCGGCATGGGTCTCGACGGCCTCATCAACATGCGCTCCAGCGATCTCTATGGCATCGTCAACGGCATCGATACCGGCATCTGGGATCCGGAAACCGACAAGCATCTGGTGTCCCCCTACACGGCGAGCACACTGAAGGCGCGCGCGCCCAACAGGACTGCCGTGGAGGACCGCTTCAGCCTTGAGCGTGACGACAGCCCGATCGTCTGCGTCGTCAGCCGGCTGACCTGGCAGAAGGGGATGGACATACTGGCGCTGGTGATCGACGGCATCGTTGCCACTGGCGCGCGGCTGGCCATCCTCGGATCGGGCGATGCCGGTCTCGAAGGCGCGCTGCTTGCCGCTGCCGCCCGGCATCGCGGCCGTATCGGTGTGGTCGTCGGCTACGATGAGGGGCTGTCGCACATCATGCAGGGTGGCTGTGACGCCATCGTCATCCCCTCGCGCTTCGAACCGTGCGGGCTGACGCAGCTTTACGGCCTGCGCTATGGCTGCGTGCCGGTGGTCGCGCGCACCGGCGGCCTCGCCGATACGGTCATCGACGCCAATGAGGCCGCCGTCTCTGCCGGTGTCGCCACCGGCTTCCAGTTCGCGCCCAACAATGGCGGTGCCTTGCTGCACGCCATTAGCCGCCTCGTCGACGCCCATGCCAGTCCGACGGTCTGGGAATCGCTGCAGCGCCAGGGCATGAAGGCCGATGTGTCGTGGGACAAGAGCGCCGAAAAATATGTCGAACTCTATCGCTCGCTGCTTTCGAAAAGGGTTGCCTGAAGCATGATACGGACCGTCCCCACCAAGCCTTATTCCGACCAGAAGCCCGGCACGTCGGGCCTGCGCAAGAAGGTGCCTGTCTTTCAGCAGGAGCACTATGCCGAGAATTTCATCCAGTCGATCTTCGACGCGCTTGACGGTTTCAAGGGCAAGACCCTGGTGATTGGCGGTGACGGCCGGTTCTACAATCGCGAGGTCATCCAGAAGGCCATCGCCATGGCCGCCGCCAACGGCTTCGGCAAGGTGATGGTCGGGCAGGGCGGCATCCTGTCGACGCCAGCCGCCTCGCATGTCATCCGCAAGTACAAGACCTTTGGCGGCATCATCCTGTCGGCCAGCCATAATCCCGGCGGCCCGCATGAGGATTTCGGCATCAAGTACAATGCCGGCAATGGCGGCCCGGCGCCCGAAAAGCTGACCGACGCGATGTTCGAGAAAACCAAGACGATCTCAAGCTTCAAGATCGCCGATATCGATCCGATCGACATCGACACAACAGGCACGGTCAAGGCCGCCGGCATGACGGTCGAGATCATCGACCCGGTCGCCGACTATGCCGAACTGATGGAAAGCCTGTTCGATTTCGATGCCCTGCGCAAACTGTTCAAATCCGGCTTCCGCATGCGCTTCGACGCCATGCACGCGGTGACCGGCCCCTACGCCAAGGAGATCCTGGAAAATCGGCTCGGCGCGCCCAACGGCACCTGCCGCAATTTCAAGCCGCTGCCGGATTTCGGCGGCCATCACCCGGATCCGAACCTCGTCCATGCCAAGCACCTCTATGACGAGATGATGGGACCGGACGCGCCGGATTTCGGCGCTGCCTCGGATGGCGACGGCGACCGCAATCTGATCATCGGCAAGGGCATTTTCGTTACCCCGTCGGATTCAGTTGCCATGCTCGCCGCCAATGCCCGCCTGGCGCCCGGCTACAAGGCCGGTTTGAAGGGCATCGCCCGCTCGATGCCGACCAGTGGCGCTGCCGACCGCGTCGCTGAAAAACTCGGCATCGCCCTCTATGAGACGCCGACCGGCTGGAAGTTCTTCGGCAATCTGCTGGATGCCGACATGGCGACGATCTGCGGCGAGGAGAGTGCGGGCACCGGCTCCAACCATGTCCGCGAAAAGGACGGCCTATGGGCGGTGCTTTTGTGGCTCAACATCCTTGCCGCGCGCGGCGAAAGCTGCAAGCAGATCGTCACTGAGCACTGGGCGACCTACGGTCGCAACTACTATTCGCGGCACGATTATGAAGAGGTTGAGAGCGACCGCGCCAACGCATTGGTCGACGAACTGCGCGCCAAGCTCGGCGCGCTGCCGGGTACCAGCGTGCGCGGCATGAAAATCGCCAGCGCGGACGATTTTGCCTATCGCGATCCGGTCGACGGTTCGATCAGCGAGCATCAGGGCATCAGGGTGCTGTTCGAAGGTGGTTCGCGGGTCGTCTTCCGCCTCTCCGGCACCGGCACGTCGGGCGCGACGCTGCGCGTCTACATCGAACGTTACGAGCCGGACAAATCGAGGCACGACCTCGACACCCAGGCCGCCCTTGCCGATCTGATAGCCGCAGCCGATGATATTGCCGGGATTCACAGCCATACCGGCCGCCCCAAGCCAAGCGTGATTACTTGAGGGTGGCGGTTCGCGCTTTCCCTTCTCCCCTTGTGGGGTTCGAAGGACGGGGCGAGACCCGTGGCTCGCCCCAGGGCGGTGGATCGGCGCGTAGCGCCGAGACGATTGAGGGGTGCGCGAAGGATCGCTGTCCTTGCCAAGCTGGAACACCCCTCATCCGTCGCCTTCGGCGACACCTTCTCCCACAAGGGGCGAAGGGGGAGACTGCATGACCCAGCTCGGCGCCACCGTCACCCGCGAAGGCATCCGCTTTGCCGCTTGGTCGCAGGCGGCCCGTCGGCTTTGGGTCTCGATCTTCGACGAGCAGGGCAACCGGGAAATCGAACGGCTCGAACTGCAGCCGGAAGGTGAGGGCGTCCATGCGCTGTTCATTGCGGGCCTTGGCCAGGGCATCCGCTACGGCTTTCGCGCCGATGGCGACTACGCGCCGGAACGCGGACTGTGGTTCGATCCCGCCAAGCTCCTGACCGATCCATATGCCGTCGAGATCGACAGGTCCTATGTCTATGACTGGCGGCTGGCCCAGCGCCGGGGCGAGGGCGCCGATACCGCGCCGCTGATGCCGAAGGCGATTGCCGCTGCGCTGCCGAAGCCGGTGCAGGCTGCCCCGCCGCTATTCCAGCCGGGCGGCCTTATTTACGAAGTGCCGGTGCGCGCCTTCACCATGCTGCATCCGGACATTCCCGAAAAATTGCGCGGAACAGTCGCCGCACTTGCTCACCCGGCGGTTATCGAGCATCTGAAAGAACTGGGGGTTGACGCGGTCGAACTGATGCCGGTGACCGCGTCGATCGACGAGCGACATTTGCCGCCGCTCGGGCTGCGCAACGCCTGGGGCTACAATCCCGTGACTTTCATGGCCCTCGATCCGCGTTTGGCGCCAGGCGGCATCATGGAGTTGCGAAACACGGTCGCCGTGCTGCGAGAGGCTGGCATCGGCGTCATCCTCGACCTCGTCTTCAACCACACCGGCGAGAGCGACTGGCTTGGCCCGACGTTGTCGCTGCGCGGCCTGGACAACCAGGCCTACTACCGGCACTCATCAGACGGCGGGCTGGCCAACGATACCGGCACCGGCAACACGGTCGCTTGCGATCATCCTGTCGTCCAGGAGATGGTCCTCGACACGCTTAGCCATTTCGTCAGGGATGCCGGCGTCGACGGCTTCCGCTTCGACCTGGCGCCAATTCTGGGCAGGGTTGAAGGAACATTCGATGCCGAGGCGCCGATGCTGAGAGCGATGCGCGACGACCCGCTGCTGGCCGATCGGGTGTTGATCGCCGAGCCGTGGGACATCGGTTCCGACGGCTATCAGCTCGGTAATTTTCCGCCGCCATTCCTCGAATGGAACGACAAGTATCGCGATGACGTCAGGCGCTTCTGGCGCGGCGACGCCGGCATGGTCGGTGCGCTGGCGACCCGGCTTGCCGGTTCGTCCGATGTGTTCGCAACGAACAGGCAAAACGCCAGTCGGACCGTCAATTTCATCGCCGCCCATGACGGAATGACGCTCGCCGATATCGTGCGCTACGAGCGCAAGCACAACGAAGCCAATGGCGAGCAGAACCGCGACGGTCACAATGAAAACCTGTCCTGGAACAGCGGCGTCGAAGGGGATGCGGACGATCCGGCCGTATGGGAGTCTCGCCAGAACGATCAGTGCGCGCTGCTCGCCACGCTGTTTGCCTCGCGCGGCACCATCATGCTGACCGCAGGCGACGAGTTCGGCCGTACCCAGCAGGGCAACAACAACGCCTATGCGCAGGACAACGAGATCACCTGGCTCGACTGGGCCGGCCGCGACCAGGCGCTGGAGCGCTACACGGCGGAACTCTCGAGGCTGCGCCGGTCGATGCCGGCGCTTTCCGACACAAGCTTCCTCACTGGCCAGCCACCGGCAGGTTCGGAGATACCGGACGTCGCATGGCTGACCGAGACAGGCGCGCCGCTCGACGAACAGAGCTGGCAGGATCCGCAGCGGTACCGCCTGGTCATGATCCTGGCCGCCGAGGATGACCGCCGTCTTGCGGTGCTTATCAACGGCGATCGCCGGGCCTGCATGTTCACCTTGCCTGAGCGAGACGGATTCTTCTGGGCTCCAGCCATCGAAGCGCCGGATGCGGCGGACAGCTCGCGACCGATATCGGGACGGGCGGTGATCTTCATGATCGAACGAGCGCAAGCCGGCACAGGGGAGAAGCGCGATGGCGGCGAGTGACAAGACCGGATGGTGGCGCGGTTGCGTCATCTACCAGATCTATCCGCGCTCCTACCAGGACACGACCGGCAACGGCAGCGGCGATCTCGCGGGTATCACGTCGAGGCTCGCCCATGTCGCCTCGCTTGGTGTCGACGCCGTCTGGCTGTCGCCTTTCTTCAAGTCGCCGATGGCCGATATGGGCTACGACGTGTCGGATTACTGCGATGTCGATCCGGTGTTCGGCACGCTCGAAGATTTCGATGCGCTGGTCGCCGAGGCGCATCGTCTCGGCCTGAAGATCGTCATCGACCAGGTGCTGTCGCATTCGTCCGACAAGCACGACTGGTTTGTCGAAAGCCGCGCCAGCCGCGATAACCCCAAGTCGGACTGGTATGTCTGGGCCGATACCAAGCCCGATGGCGGCGCGCCCAACAACTGGCTCTCGGTGTTCGGTGGCCCGGCCTGGGAATGGGATTCGACCCGCCGGCAATACTACATGCACAACTTCCTAGCCTCGCAGCCCGACCTGAATTTCCGCAACCCGGAGGTCCAGGACGCGCTTCTCGACACGGTGCGCTTCTGGCTGGAGCGGGGCGTCGACGGTTTCCGGCTCGATACGGTCAATTACTATGTCCATGACCGCTGGCTGCGCAGCAATCCGCCCCTGGCGTCGAGCGTCGCCGGCACTAACAGCGAGACCAACACCTACCTCTACCAGGAGCATCTGTTCGACAAGACGCAGCCGGAAAACCTGGCGTTCCTGCGCCGCTTCAGGACGCTGCTCGATGAATATGACGACCGCGCCGCGGTCGGCGAAATCGGTGATGAAGGCCGCTCGCTGCAGACGCTCGCCGCCTACACGTCAGGCGGCGACAAGCTGCATATGTGTTACACCTTCGACCTGCTCGGTCCGCAGTTCTCGGCCGCGCATGTGCGTGGCTGCGTCGAAGCCTTCGAAGCGGCCGTTTCCGACGGCTGGGTCTGCTGGGCGTTCTCCAACCATGACGTGGTGCGCCATGTCAGCCGCTGGACAAGGCCGGGCAGCGATCCCGACGCGGTCGCAAGATTCTCGATCATGCTGTTGTCCTGCCTGCGCGGCTCGATCTGCCTCTATGAGGGCGAGGAGCTGGGCCTGGAGGAGGCGGAACTGGCCTATGAGGATCTGCGCGATCCCGTCGGCATCCGCTTCTGGCCAGGCGTCAAGGGCAGGGATGGGTGTCGCACGCCGATGGTCTGGGAGGCCGGCGCCGACAATGCGGGCTTCTCCACGGCCAGGCCGTGGCTGCCGATACCGGCCAGCCATCGCGCCCGCGCGGTCGACGTCCAGAATGCCGACACGGCCTCGGTGCTGAAGTCCTATCGGACCACGCTGGCCTTGCGCGGGGAGCATGAGGCTCTGGTATCAGGCTCGATCCGCTTTCTCGACGCCGAGGGTGACGTGCTCGCTTTCATTCGCGAGGGCGGCGGTGAAAGACTGCTCTGTGTCTTCAATTTCGCTGGAGGACCGGCCAATTGGCCGTTGCCGGGGAATATCGGAGCGGTTGTACAGCTGGATGGCACCGCGATCGTCACGACCGAGCTTTTGCTGCCAGCGCTCGGAGTCTTTTTTGGCAGGCTCGACTGATACCCGGACCGTTACTGCACCAGCACGGCACGTCCGCATGTCGCGCCGGTGACCCGGACATCGGCCTCGCCGAGATGCACGCCGAGCGTATCGAGCAGGTTGTAAAGCAATGTGTCGACTGGTGCCGTTACGGTTTTCAAAAGCGTCGTCACAGCTGGCTTCACGGTGCCGAGCAACGCCGTTATGTCAAGCCCGAGGATACCAAGCGCATTGACGGAAAGCGACAACTTGTCGACCAGTGACGTTGTCAGCGTCTGGGTAATGTCCCGTGTTGGCGTCGTCTTGATGGTTTTGGCGGCGATCTCGGTTTTGTTGAAGACCAGGTTGGTCGGGCTGACGTTGGTGATGTCGGCACCCGCCGAACCCTTCACCAGTATTAGCGGGATTTTTAACAGCAGCAGATTGAGGCTGACATCCGCGATGTTGGCGTCGGAGAACGACTGCGGGTTGCTGAAATCCGCGAAGGCGGTGGGGCTGTTATCGGCATCGCTGGCGGCAAGGTTCACCGCCGCGATGCCGGGCTTCGCGGCAATGGTAACCTTCAGGCTGTCGGGGCCGGTCGGGCAACTGATGTCGGTCAGCTTTGCTTCGGCGTAGGCCACTTCGACATTCAGCGGCAGCTTGACTGACAGCAGGCTGATACCGCCGCCCAGGTTTGGATTGCCGACGCCGACCGTGACCAGCAGCTTGATGCGCGTTTGCGCGGTGCGAACCACGGTGCCGGCTTCTCCAACCGCCAGCCACGGCGAGGATTGCGGCGGTTCGCCGATGGCGATGGCGAGCGTGGTCGACAGCACCCCCGGAATGGCGGCGCCGAGGGCGACGTCGACCTGCTTCGAACCGTTTGCCAGTCCGGCGGCGGCGGTCAGCATGCCCATCGCGCTGGCATCGACGCCAAGGCCGGCCGGCTTTTGACCGAGGCCCAACTTGCCGACGGAGCCGAGATCGATCAGATGACTGAGCGGGATCTGGACCGTACTGGTCGACTTGGAAGCGATCGTCTGCAGGGCGAACTTGGCCGTGTTGCCAAGCCCCGGCACATTGGCCATGGCCGTGGCGATTTGGCCGACGGTCGCCTTCGATGCCAGCACATCCGAATACGACACGCCGGTCAGGTTCAACTGTGTGGCAAGGCCGTCGACGAAGGAGAGCACGCTCACATCCGCGGAGAGCAGCGCGTTGTAGTCCATGACGCTGAGCGAGATGTTGCTGCCGAGAAGTCCGCCGAGAAGCGCGTTGAGGATACCGCCATCGAGGCTGGCGAGCCTCGATCCGACCGAGAACGTCGCCTGCGGCGTCATGCTGGCGATGGCTTGGGTGCCGATGACGGGGGTGGGGATCAGCGAACTCGCGAAATAGCGGGCCGGGATCTTCTTCAGGGTGACACGGACGGCATTGTAGGGTGTTACGCTGGCCTGGAAACGCTGGCCCACATTGGCACCGGATGCCACATATCGCCCGGGCGTGACCGTCACGACGGTTTTGCCGGCCGACGGCTCGATCGTCTGTCCCGAGCTTTGAACGACAACCCCTGGCATGCCGTTGTCGGTCAGCGTGGTGACAACCGCTGTGTTGACTTTGGTCATGTTCGAGGCGGCGGTGATCGCCGCCAAATCCACCATTGCCTGGGCTTCGCGGCGCTCGGTGTAGATCGAGGCTTCGTCGATGGCCACCGCGGCCAGCGCCAGCGCCACCGGCGCGCTCAATGCCGCCATGACAGTGAAGTTCGCTTTCCTGTCCCTCAGCATCAACCGGGCAAGGCGGCCGATCCCATTGCACGCGTGCAGCAGCATTCAAATGCCCCCGACCCTGATCGTTGACTGACGCTTGATCGTGGTCCCGGGCATGGCTATGCCCGGGAAAAGGTTCCAGATCGGCAGGTTGCGGGCGTCGTACTGGATGGAAACCACGAACTGGCTTCCATCAGCCGTGCTGTCGTTGGCCTGGTAGGTCAACTTGCTGACATCCACGAAAGGATATCCGCCGGCATTGTTGCTGACGAAGCTGGCTACGAGCGTCTGGCGTTCGGTCTGGTTCAATCCGGCAATTGCCGTGCGGGCGGCATCCGCTGCGATCTGTTGGATCGAGTTGGCGGCGCCGAAGTATATACCATACGCAACCATTCCGAGTAGAAGGAGAATGAAAATCGGTGAAAGTAAGGCAAATTCGACCGCAGAAGTGCCCCGTTCTTCTTGAAATTTCCGCGTTAATTGACGGATTTTGGGCAATTTACTTTCTCTGTTACTCATAGCCGCCACGCGTCTGAAGTTCGAACCATATAGAAGGTACTCATAATGTAACCCCAGGTTGCTTAAGAACGCATTAAGACATTCCGGCAAACTGGCATGGCTCCGATTCGCGGTGAAAAATGGCGTCTAGGTGAAGAAACCAAGTCAAGCTTCTGGTTTCGGCTGGTGTTTCAGTGGCCACGCCATAGCTTTCGTCCGCCTTACTTTGGGTGACCCAGAGAGTCTGTTGAAATAAAAATTCTCCGCGTTAGTGTCTGGGCACGAGCCGCAGGACGGGAACCAGCGGCGCGCTCAAAGGGGTCAGATATCGACTCCAGGGCGTCAACACTTACTAGGCGCGCCAACGGCAGCGCCGACAGGGAGAACTTCATGCTGAAAAACATGCTGAAGGCGACGGTGCTCGCCACGACCATGGCGCTGGCCGCCGGCACGTTCTACACGCCGGCTTTCGCCGAGACCGTCTATAACAGAGGTAGCGCCGCCGAAGCGGAGACGGTCGATCCGCACAAGACCTCGACAGTCTACGAAGCCGATATCATACGCGACTTGTTCCAGGGCCTGGTCATGCATGACCAGAAGACGAACCTCATTCCGGGCGCGGCCGAAAGCTGGACAGTGTCCGACGACGGCACTGTCTACACCTTCAAGCTGCGCAAGGATGGCCTCTGGTCGGATGGCAGCCCGGTGACGGCGGACGATTTCGTCTATTCGTTTCGTCGGCTGGAAGATCCGGCCACCGCTGCCGAATACGCCTCGATGCTGTACCCGGTGAAGGGTGCGGAGGACGTCAACACCAAGAAGGGCAAGCCGGAAGATATGGGTGTCAAAGCGATTGACGCAAATACCCTCGAAGTCACGCTGAAGGCGCCGACGCCTTACTTCCTGGAGATGCTGACCCACCAAGCCACCTATCCGGTCAACAAGGCTTCGATCGAAAAGCTCGGCGCCGACTGGATCAAGGCGGGTAATCTCGTTTCGAACGGCGCCTATACGCTGGCCGAGTGGATTCCCAACGACCACATGAAGCTGGTCAAGAATCCGAAATTCTGGGACGCCGCGACCGTCAAGATGGACGTCGTCAACTATATCCCGACCGAAGACCGCTCATCGGCAATGAAGCGGTTCGAGGCCGGCGAACTCGACAGCTACGGCGACCTGCCGACCGAACAGCTCGCTGACCTCAAGACCAAGTTCGGCGACCAGGTCCGCGTCGGACCTTATCTCGGCACCTATTATTATGCGATCAAGACCGACAAGGCGCCCTGGGACAATGTCGAACTGCGCAACGCCATCTCGATGGCGATCGACCGCGACTTCCTCGCTGAGAAGGTCTGGCAGAACTCGATGCTGCCTGGCTATTCGATGGTGCCTCCGGGCATCGCGGGCTACACGCCGGCAATGGCCAAATACGCCGACATGTCGCAGATCGACCGCGAGGACGCTGCCAAGAAGACCCTCGAGAAACACGGCTATACGCCCGAGCATCCATTGAAGATGGAGATCCGCTACAACACTTCGGAAAACCACAAGAACACGGCCGTCGCCATCCAGGAACAGTTGAAGCCGCTCGGCATCGACGTCTCGCTCGTCAACACCGACACCAAGACCCACTACTCCTTCCTCGAGCAGAAGGGCGACTACGACGTGGCGCGTGCCGCCTGGATCGCCGACTACAAGGATCCGGAGACCTTCCTCGGCATCACCCGCAAGGCCAGCGGCAACAACTATTCGAGCTATGTCAGCCCGGCATATGAAGCGGCCATGGACAAGGCTGCGGCTGCCGGCGGCAAGCCGGAAGAGCGCATGAAGGACCTCACTGAGGCCGAGCGCATCCTTGTCGATGACGTCGGTAACATTCCGCTTCTCTACTACAGCTTCCACGACATCGTTTCCTCGAAGCTGCATGGCTTCGACGACAATGTGATGGACATCCATCCGTCCCGCTTCATCAGCAAGGACTGATCCTTAGCTGGGCCGCCGCGCAACTCGATGCGCGGCGGTGCTGGTTTGCCATCGCATCGGCCCGGGAACCGGAATCGATTTTCGGCATGTCGGTGCGAAGATTTGAAGGCTAGGGCGCAACCGTCCAACTGGACGCGCGTTGCTCTGGGTCAAGCGGGGCACCGATGCTGCGATACGTATTACGGCGGCTTCTGACCGCCATCCCGACGCTGTTCGTCATCGTGACCATGGCGTTTTTCCTGATGCGCGTCGCGCCGGGCGGCCCATTCAACCAGGAGCGGGGGCTGAGCCCCGAGATCAGGGCCAATCTCGAAGCCCAGTTCGGCCTCAACGATCCGCTCTGGCTGCAATTCGTCCATTATCTCGGCAATCTGCTGCGCGGCAATTTCGGCCCGAGCTACAACATGCCGGACTTCACCGTCACCGAACTCTTCGCCAAGGGCCTGCCTATATCGGTTCAGCTCGGTGCCTCGGCGCTCGTCCTGGCGCTGCTGCTCGGTTGTGTGCTCGGCACCATTGCGGCGCTTAACCAGAACAAGCTTGGCGACTATACGGTGATCGCGCTGGCGACGGCCGGCAGCACCATCCCAACCTTCGTCATCGCGCCGGTGATCCAACTCCTGTTCGGGCTGACCTGGAGGCTGCTGCCGATCGGTGGGTGGGGCGATGGCGCTTTCATCAACAAGGTCGGTCCGGTGTTGACGCTCGCTCTGCCGCAGATCGCCATCGTCGCCCGGCTGATGCGTGGCTCGATGATCGAATCCTTGCGGTCCCACCACATCCGCACGGCGCGCGCGCTCGGCCTGTCCGATTGGTCGGTGGTGGTCAAGCACGCGCTGCGCGGTGCCATCCTGCCGATCGTCTCCTTCACCGGTCCGGCGGCGGCGGCATTGCTGACCGGCTCGGTCATTGTCGAGACGATCTTCTCCATTCCAGGCGTCGGCCGCTATTTCGTCGATGCCGCGCTCAATCGTGACTACACGCTGGTGATGGGAACGGTGGTGGTGATCGCCATCTTTACCATTGTCTTCAACCTGATCGTCGACGTCATGTACGCGGTCGTCGATCCGAGGGTGCGCTATGACTGACATCGCAGCCACAGCCCCCACCGTCATCGGCCGTTCGCTCTGGGGGGATGCCTGGGCGCGGCTCAAGGCCAATCGCGCCGCCATGTTCAGCCTGTACTACCTTGCCCTGATCGGTGTCGTCAGCGTGTTCGGGCCGTGGTTCGTGCCACATCAATACACCACCATCTATGCCGACTATGTGCGTATGCCGCCAAGCCTGTCAGCCTATCCGAAGGCCGACATGATCGAGACGGCGCTCACCGAAGCGATCAAGCGCATGCGGGTCGACATCAAGGAGTGGCGGCAGGAAGGCAACCAGGTCTTCGTCACCGTCAAGTCGACCAGGCCGATCGACGATCGCAACATCCGTTATCTCGACCGTTCCGATGCCTTTGACGGCACCAAGATCGAGAGCAAGTCGCCCGACGGTCTCGAAGTGACGATGAGCGCCTCGATCAAGCAGCAATATTTCCTGTTCGGCACCGACAACACCGGCCGGGATCTGTTGTCGCGCACGCTGATGGCCGGGCGCATATCGCTGGCCATCGGCCTGCTCGCGGGTGTCGTGGCGGTGGTCATCGGCGTGGTCTACGGGGCCGCTGCCGGCTTTGCCGGCGGCAAGGTCGACGAGGTGATGATGCGCATCGTCGACGTGCTCTATTCCTTGCCCTTCATCTTCTTCGTCATCATGCTGGTAGTGTTTTTCGGCCGCAACTTTGTGCTGATGTTCCTGGCGGTCGGCGCCGTGCTGTGGCTCGACATGGCGCGCATCGTGCGCGGCCAGGCGCTGTCGATCCGCCGGCAGGAATATGTCCAGGCGGCGGAAGCCATGGGTGTCGGCCAGCGCGGTATCCTGCTGCGCCACGTCATCCCCAACCTGCTCGGCCCGGTGGTGATCTACATGACGCTGCTGGTGCCTCAGGTCATCATCCTGGAAAGCTTCCTGTCGTTTCTCGGCCTCGGCGTGCAGGAGCCGATGACCAGCTGGGGCGTGCTGATCTCGGTCGGCGCCAAGAACATCGGCACCGCCAACTGGCTGCTCCTGTTTCCCGCCTTCTTCCTCGTCTCGACGCTGTTCGCGCTGAACTTCGTCGGCGACGGCCTGCGCGACGCACTGGACCCGAGAGATCGATAAGATGGGGATCGCTAAGATGGCTGCTTCCGAAACGATCCTCAGCGTCAAGGATCTGCGTGTCCGCTTCCGCACGCTCGACGGCGCAGTCGAGGCGGTGAAGGGCATCAGCATCCACGTCAATGCGGGCGAGACCGTTGCCGTGGTTGGCGAATCCGGGTCCGGCAAAAGCCAGACGATGATGGCGGCGATGAGCCTGCTGGCATCGAACGGCGAAGCGACAGGCAGCGTCGATTATCGCGGCCGCAATCTTCTGACGCTCAGCAAATCCGAGCTCAACCAGGTTCGTGGCCGCAAGATCAGCATGATCTTTCAGGAGCCGATGACTTCGCTCGATCCGCTCTATTCGATCGGCAATCAGTTGATCGAGCCGATCCGCCGGCACCGGGGCCTGAATGCCGCCGAGGCGCGGGAAGAGGCGCTCAAGCTGCTGCGGCTGGTGCATATTCCCGATCCCGAGCGGCGGATGAAATCCTATCCGCATGAAATGTCAGGTGGCCAGCGCCAGCGTGTGATGATCGCGATGGCGCTCGCCAACGACCCTGACATATTGATCGCCGACGAGCCGACGACGGCGCTCGACGTGACCATCCAGGCGCAGATCCTGATGCTTCTGGCCGAATTGCAGCGCAAGCTCGGCATGGCGATCGTCTTCATCACCCACGATCTTGGCATCGTCCGCCGCTTTGCCGACCGGGTCTATGTCATGCGCCAAGGCGAGGTTGTCGAGGAGGGGGAGGCGGAGGCCATCTTCGTCAATCCCCAGCATGCCTACACGAAAATGCTGCTGGCGGCCGAGCCGACCGGCAGCAAGGCGCCGCCGCCCGCCAATGCTCCGGTGCTGCTCGAAGGCAGAAATGTCGAAGTGACGTTCAGGATTGGCGGCGGGTTTCTTGCTGGTGAACCGCTGATGCTGCGTGCCGTCGATCACATCTCGATCCGGCTGCAGCGAAACCAGACCATCGGCATCGTTGGTGAATCCGGCTCGGGCAAGTCGACGCTCGGCCGCGCCTTGCTGCGGCTGTTGCCGAGCGACGGAATTATCCGCTTCGGCGATCGCGACATTTCCCAAGCCGACAGGCAGGCGATGCGGCCGCTGCGGCGCCAGATGCAGCTCGTCTTCCAGGACCCGTTCGGCTCGCTGTCGCCGCGCATGACCGTCGGCCAGGTCATCACCGAAGGACTTCTGGTGCATGAGCCTGATCTTTCGGGCAAGCAGCGTGATCAACGCGCGGTCGACGCCTTGCGCGAGGTCGGCCTCGACCCCAACGCACGCAATCGCTACCCGCACGAATTCTCCGGCGGCCAGCGGCAGCGCATCGCCATTGCTCGCGCCATGATCCTGAAGCCCAGGCTGGTGGTATTGGATGAGCCGACCTCAGCGCTCGATCGCTCTGTGCAGAAACAGATCGTCGAACTGCTGCGCAAGCTGCAGGCGGACCACGAATTGTCCTATCTCTTCATCAGCCACGATCTGTCGGTCGTGCGCGCCATGGCCGACTACATCATCGTCATGAAACAGGGCAAGATCGTCGAGGAAGGGCCGACTGAGGCGATCTTCATCGATCCGCGGCACGCCTACACACAGACGCTGATGGCCGCGGCGATCGACGTGACGCGATTTCGCCTGAGCGCCTGAACCGGGCTCCGCACCGAGGCATTGGCTGTCCGCTCAATTCGCGGACCTGAGGCACTTGCGTGCTCGCACAGCGGCAATGGCATCCTGTTGCTGCTTAAGCCGGTCGATCCTGGCTGTTTCACGGTTGGCTACCGCGGTCTTCACGCGTGAGCCGCCGAGCAGCCAGCGTGGAACATTGGTGTTGGCCACCTTGCCGCGCGTGATTGCCGTTTGCGAGATGTCACGGGCGACGTCTCCCATCGCCCTGTTGAGGTCGGTGCACGTCATCGAATCGTATTTCGCTGCATCGACGGTTCTGCCGAGCGATGAACAGCCAGCGAAGAGAACCAGCGTCATCACAAGAATCAAGGGCGGGGCTGTGGTTGAATTCAAATTCATGTCGCACTCGGCCCGCCGTTTCGCTGACTCCATCAGGTCCATCAACCCTAAAGCCGACGGACCTTTTCGTCAAAATATGCGGCCCGCGAAGAAACCTGCTACCGGCCAGCTTTGCGTCCGGCGCAGGAACATTCTCTGCCACTCGAATTGCTATCTGGCGCGTGTTGGGTTCAATCACTGGTGAACGCAGAGAGCGCGTCTCGGCAACGTCGGGCGGGCCTTTCCTACGCTGCTTCAGCCACGAACGTCGACGGGGGACGACCGCCGAGCACTGCCTGAGCGATGTCGGCGTCATTTTCATCGACATGCGCCGTCACCAGAACCACCCCCTCGGCAACGTCCTGACCATCCGCCTCTATGGCTGTCATGGCGAATGTTCCAAGCAGACCGCCGGCAACGCCGCCGCAGACCGCGCCCGCCACCGCTGCTGGCAACACGCTCGCAGCAACAGGATTGGTGCCATAGGCCGCAACGGCGCTCAGGCAGGCCAACACGCCGGCGGCAGCGCCAAGTAACGATCCCAAAGCGGAAACCCTAAGAAATCCCGCCTCGTTATTGTAAGGCCCGATGATGGCGATCTGTACGCGAGGAATTCCGGCCGCCACCAAGTCGCTGGCGACCCGCGCCGCATCGGCGGGGGAATCAAAAAGTCTGCTAATCGTCGGCATGGTCGCTTAACGCTTCTGGCTGTTCAGCGTCGTGTCGGTGAGGAATGACGCGGCAATCAGGTCGTCAACCTCGATTCGGCCCTCGTCGCCCTCCATGATGGCCGCGACCTTCTGGAAGGTCTTCATCTCGTCTTCGGTAATCTGGGCTTCCTGCATCCTGGCCTTGATCTCTGTCATGCGCATGCCCAGGGCATGGGATTTCTTGGTCTCACGGTTCGACATGCTGCTGCTCTTTAGTTTTTCATTGATCATTTTTCGCCCACCACCCGAATTTGGGGCAAGGGCAAGCGTTTCCAACCTGGACTTCGGTCGGGCAGGGGCTGGACTTAAGTCTGGTTGCGGGCGTGATTGGGATGCGTGCCAAAGGCCTCTCGTGGCCCCACTCCCATCAAGACCCGACTCCCATCAAGAATCGGGGCCGGATCCCAGCGTCGGTACCCGTCGTTCGATCACCACGGGATGGTGCCGATGGGTGAGGACGGAACCTGTCACGACAGCGCTGTCGTGGTGATGATGCCGGCGCCTATGATCATAGGACGCACGACGGAACATTAGGCGTGCCTGATGGTTTATTCTCGCAGCCGGGATCACGATTTGGTGTCTGCTGCAGATCAGTCGGCAAAGGCTGGTCGGCCCGCGTTCTCCGCCAGAGGCGCGGGCTTCCCCAGGCAACAGGAGAGAGATCATGAACAACATCATTTGGCTCGTTGGAGCTGTAGTCATCGTGATAGCGATCTTGAGCTTTTTTGGCCTCCGCTGAGCGGAGACGCGCGTATCCGTCAGGATCTTTCCAGAAGCTGTCCGCGAGCGCACGCATGAAAACATCAGGCGGCCGGTTGGACCGTCTGGTTACTGTCCAGTGCAACAGGCATCGCTGTCGGCCGAGTCACAGAGGCACGGCGAATAGAAATTCGCCATCCGACTGACGGGGACGCGAGTAGTCTCGCTTGAGGGGCAGGTGGAGCGCCGAAGTCGGGATGCGCTAACTCTTTGTTTTTTCTGGTCGGAGTGGCAGGATTTGAACCTGCGACCCCCTCGTCCCGAACGAGGTGCGCTACCAGGCTGCGCTACACTCCGTGACCAGACCGCGGGCTTATAGCCGCCACACTTGGTTCCTGCAAGCGGCACGGCGGCACTTCTGTCGCATTTCGTCGGCTTTCGTCGAGCATTGCCCGAAAGGCCCGGATTCCCTTCCGGAATAAACGTGGCCTAAAGCCTTGTGTGCTAAGCCGCAGCCCTCGACAATTCGTAATTTCTGCCATTCGGAGTTTCCAGTCTTGTCCTTCAGCATCGTTGGCGACGCCCGGCCCAACAGTTTTGAATTCGAAACCGAAGCGCTGATCAAGCCATCCGGCTTTCGCGAATATGATGCGCGCTGGTGGTTCGGCCATCCCGGCTCCGCGCAACGACCGGAACTCAATCTGATCGGCGTCCAGGCGCTCGGCATGGGGCTTG
Source organism: Mesorhizobium sp. M7A.F.Ce.TU.012.03.2.1 (assembly GCF_004006095.1). Taxonomy (NCBI): domain Bacteria; kingdom Pseudomonadati; phylum Pseudomonadota; class Alphaproteobacteria; order Hyphomicrobiales; family Phyllobacteriaceae; genus Mesorhizobium; species Mesorhizobium sp. M7A.F.Ce.TU.012.03.2.1. The sequence goes on along the minus strand of NZ_CP034779.1, from coordinate 6,078,876 downwards.
GTACGCTGATCCGCCGTCTCGGCGCCGGTCCCGATATCGTCACCGGGCATGATTTCCGCTCCTATTCGCTGTCGATCAAACTGGCCCTGGTGTCCGGTTTGATGGCCGCAGGCGCACGGGTGAGGGACATCGGACTGGCGTTGTCGCCGATGGCGTATTTCGCCCAGTTCGCTTTGGATACGCCCTCGGTCGCCATGGTCACCGCTTCGCACAACGAAAATGGCTGGACTGGCGTCAAGATGGGTGCTGCGCGGCCGCTGACCTTCGGCCCGGAAGAGATGAGCGCGCTGAAGGCGATCGTGCTGGCTGGTGATTTCGATCTCGTCGGCGGCGGCTCCTACGATTTCATCCGCGATTTTCGCGCGACCTATCTCGACGATCTGACCCGCGACAAGCGCATCGCCCGAAAGCTGAAAGTGGTCGCAGCCTGCGGCAATGGCACTGCCGGCGCCTTCGCGCCGCAAGCGTTGCAGCGCATCGGCTGCGAGGTCATCGCGCTCGACGTCGAACTCGACCATACATTTCCGCGCTACAATCCCAATCCCGAGGATATGCGGATGCTGCATGCCATCCGGGACAAGGTGCTGGCATCAGGCGCCGACATCGGCCTTGGCTTCGACGGCGATGGCGACCGCTGCGGTGTCGTCGACAATGAAGGCAATGAAATTTTTGCCGACAAGGTCGGTGTGATGCTGGCAAGGGATATTTCCAGCCAGCATCCCAACTCGACCTTCGTCGTCGACGTCAAATCGACCGGCCTGTTCCATACCGACGCAATGCTGCGCGCCAATGGCGCCGTCACTGACTATTGGAAAACCGGCCATTCCTACATCAAACGCCGCGTCGCCGAACTCGGTGCTGTCGCCGGTTTCGAAAAGTCAGGTCATATCTTTTTCAATCCGCCGATCGGGCGCGGATATGACGACGGGCTGGTCACCGCCATCGCCATCTGCCTAATGCTGGATCGCAGCCCGGGCAGTTCGATGGCCGATCTTTATCGCGCGCTGCCGCTGACCTTCGGCACGCCGACCATGTCGCCTCACTGCGCGGACGAGGTGAAGTATGGCGTGGTCGAACGGGTGGTTGCCGATTTTCAGACCATGAAACGGGATGGAATGGTTTTCGCCGGCCAGAAGATCGCAGACCTCATCACCGTCAACGGCGTGCGCGTCGTCGCCGACGACGGCACCTGGGGGCTGGTGCGCGCCTCATCGAACAAACCGGAACTGGTCGTGGTGGTCGAAAGCCCGGTGTCGTCGCAGCGTCGACGGGAGATGTTCGAGGCTGTCGACGCCGTGCTGCGCCGCAGCCCCGAGGTGGGCGCCTACAACCAGACCTTTTGAATGGTAGTTGAATGACCGAGCGGATTGTCAGTTTTGTCATGAGCGGCGGCGTCGGCTCGAGGTTGTGGCCGCTGTCGCGCGAGGACAACCCCAAGCAGTTCCACGATCTGTCCGGCGATGGCTCGATGCTGGCCAAGACCTTGCGTCGGCTGACGGCCCGGCCGGAAGGCGAAACGCCGATCTTCCTGATCGCCGCGGAGCGCCATGCTGATCGCGTTCACGCCGATCTTGCTGGTCTCGACCTCGCCGGCGGCGGTCCGCTGTTCGAGCCGACCGGGCGCAACACAGCCGCCGCCGTCGCACTGGCGACGCTGCGCACGCTGTCCGAATTCGGTGACAGCCTGGTGCTGGTGGTGCCGTCGGATCATGAGATATCGACCCCGCGCCAATTCTGGCAGAGCGTCGAAGCCGGCACCGAGGCAGCGCGCAGTGGACGGCTGGTGGTGTTCGGCATCAAGCCGACACAGCCCGAGACCGGCTACGGCTATATCGAGGTCGCGGCCGAAAGCGGCGGCACCTTCGATGTGTCGCGCTTCGTCGAAAAGCCGGATATTGAGACTGCGCAAAGCTATCTCAAGGCCGGAAATTTCTACTGGAACACCGGTATCTTCCTGTTTCGCGCCGTCGCCATGCGTGATGCCTTCATAGCGTTCCAGCCGGATATCTGGCTGGCTACCGAAGCAGCTTACAGGGCAGCGACATCGGATCTGTCCGGCCTTTACATGCCGCTAGAACTCTACGCCGCCATTCCGTCGAACTCGATCGACTACGCCATCATGGAGCGGGCAAAAGACATCGCCATGGTGCCGGCCGGCTTCCGCTGGAACGATCTCGGCTCCTGGCAGTCGCTGCTCGATGTCGGCCCCGCCGACGACCGGGGCAATGTCATCATCGGCGATGTCGTCGCTATCGATTGCGAGAATTCCTACATTCGCAGTGATGGCCGCCTGCTGTCGGCGATCGGCATGAAGGACATCGCCATCGTTTCGACATCGGATGCCACCTTCGTCGCCCCGGTCAGCCACAGCCAGCACGTCAAGAAGATCGTCGAGCAGCTCGAAAAATCGGGTCGCCTGGAAACCAGGTTCACGCCGGCGCATGACCGCGTCATCGAAAGCGGCGCCTGGCGCCGGCGCGTGCATCACTGGCTGTTTCAGGAGACCTTGCCGCTGTGGTCGACATCGGGGGTCGACGAACGCCATGGCGGCTTTCACGAAGCGCTCGGCCTGGACGCCTCGCCGCTGATGAAGCCCAAGCGCATGCGCACCATGGCAAGGCAGGTCTATGCTTTCGCCGTCGCCCGAGCGCGCGGCTGGGACGGTCCGGCCGACCGGCTGATCAGCCACGGCATCGCCTTCATGGCCGGCAAGGGCCGCACCGACAAGGGCGGCTGGGTTCGGACGCTGAATGTCGACGGTTCGGTCGCCGACGCCACCGAGGATGCCTACGATCATTCCTGCGTGCTCCTGGCGCTCGCGCATGCGCATATGTCTGGCAATCCAGACGCCTTGCGCCTCGGCGAGGAAACCTTCGCCTTTCTCGATGCGCATCTCGAAGACAGCCGCATGACCGGCTTCCTCGAGACATCGGACGGCAAAGGCGAGCGCCGCTCCAACCCGCATATGCATCTGCTCGAGGCCTTCCTCGCTTGGCATCAGGCGACTGGCGAGCGCGCCCATCTGCGCCGCGCAGCGCGCATCATCGACCTCTTCCGAAGTCATTTCTTCGATCCGGAAAGCTGGACGCTTGGCGAGTATTTCGATGCCGAATGGAAGCCATCCGCAGGAGAGAAAGGGTCATGGACCGAGCCTGGCCACCATTTCGAGTGGGCCTCGCTGCTGGTCGATTTCGCTGGACGCAGCGGCCAGGCCGAATTGAGCGGCTTTGCCAGAAAACTTTACGCGTCGGCCACTGCCAATGGCCTCAACCGCGCCACCGGCCTTGCCTATGGCGCCGTCTCGCGGCAGGGCCTGCCGCTCGACCTGATATCACGCAGCTGGCCGCAGGCCGAAGCGGTGAAGGCGGCTATCGCGCTGGATGGTTCGGGCGGGCCGGACCTGAAGCCCGAGATCGAAGCGCGCGTCGGCCGGCTGTTTCGCTGGCACATCGACCCGGCGCCGCTCGGCCTGTGGATCGACCGCATCGACGAGCGCGGCCGCTCACTGGCATCGGACGTGCCGGCCAGCATCTTCTATCATCTGGTCTGTGCGCTGACCCAGTATCTGGACAGCACGGCCGACCCGAAGGCGTAGAGGGTTGATCAGTACGGGCTCGCCACGTCGCCCGTCTCGACATAGATCGACTTCAGCTGCGAATAGAGTGCCAGCGCCGCCAATGAATTCTCACGTCCGATGCCCGACTGCTTGAAGCCGCCGAACGGGATTTCCACCGGCGTCAGATTGTAGGCGTTGATCCAGCAGGTGCCGGCCTGCAGCTCGGCAATGACGCGGTGGGCGCGCGGCAGGTCGCGCGTGAAGACGCCGGCGGCAAGGCCGAATTCGGTGTCGTTGGCGCGGTCGATCACCTCGTCCTCACCGTCGAATTTCAGCACGCTCATGACAGGCCCGAAAATCTCCTCGCGGGCGATGCGCATTGTGTCGGTGACGCCGGTGAACACCGTTGGCTCGACAAAGAACCCCCCCTGGAAACCCTGCAGCGAAGGCACGTTGCCGCCACAGGCAAGCGTTGCTCCGTCCTGCTTGCCGATCTCGATATAGCCCACTACCTTGTCGTGCTGCGCCTTGGAAACCAGCGGCCCCATCTGGGTTTCGGGGTCGAGCGGGTCGCCGATGCGGATTTTCTTGGTCCGCTCGATCAGACGCTCGACGAAGCGGTCGTGAATGCCGCTCTGCACGAAGACGCGCGTGCCGTTGGAACAGATCTGCCCGGTCGAATAGAAATTGCCGAGCATGGCGCCGCCAATGGCGTTCTCGATGTCGGCATCGTCGAACACGATCAGCGGCGACTTGCCGCCAAGCTCCATCGTCGCGTGCTTCATCTTCGAGCCGGCGAGCGACAGCACCTTGCGGCCGGTCGGCACCGAGCCGGTCACCGAGACCTTGGCGACGACATCGTGGCCGACAAGCCCGGCGCCGACATCGCCATAGCCCTGCACGACATTGAACAGGCCGTCAGGCAGCCCCGCTTCGCTGTAGATCTCGGCCAGCGCGAGTGCTGAAAGCGGTGTGTTTTCCGAAGGTTTGAACACCATGGCGTTGCCCATGGCGAGCGCCGGTGCCGATTTCCAGCCGGCGATCTGGATCGGGTAGTTCCAGGCGCCGATGCCGACACAGACGCCGAGCGCTTCGCGCCTTGTGTAGGCGAAGGGTCCGCCGAGATCGACCGACTCGCCATTGTAGGCGGCAACCGCACCGCCGAAATATTCAAGGCAGTCCGCCGCCGAAGGGGCGTCCGCCACCAGCGTTTCCTGGATCGCCTTGCCGGTATCCAATGTCTCGATGCGGGCGAGGTCGGCGTTGCGGGCGCGCAATATGTCGGCGGCGCGGCGCAGGATGCGCCCGCGCTCGACCGGCTTCAGCCGCGCCCAGGCGGGCTGCGCCGCCCGCGCTGCCTCGACGGCGAGTTCCAGCACGTTCGGCGTCGCCGAGCGCAGCATGGCGATGATCTCACCGGTTGCCGGATAGATGACCGGCAGCGGCGCGCCGCCTTCGTCCTCGATGTAGCGTCCGTTGACATAGTGCGATGCCGTGGGCTGAGCGCGCATGGAAGTCTCCAGATTGTCTTTCGCGGCATGCGGATCGTGCAGTCACACGATCATGCTCTATCTGTCCGACGCCTGCCAGCGCGGATTGATCCATGGTTCCTGGTTGGACGGCGCCAGCGGCGTGCGGCCAAGGATGTGGTCGGAAGCCTTCTCGCCGGTCATGATCGAGGGCGCGTTGAGATTGCCGTTGGTGACGCGCGGGAAGATCGACGAATCGGCGACCCGCAAGCCTTCGATGCCGATGACCCGGCACTCCGGATCGACGACACTCATCATGTCGTCGGCGCGGCCCATCTTGCAAGTGCCGCAAGGATGGTAGGCGCTCTCGGCATGATCGCGGATGAAGATGTCGAGCTCGTCGTCCGACTGCATGTGGCTGCCCGGCGAGATTTCCTTGCCGCGATAGGGGTCGAACGCCGACTGCCCGAAGATCTCGCGCGTCAGCCTGATGCAGTGGCGGAACTCCGCCCAATCGTCTGGATGCGACATGTAGTTGAAGCGGATCACCGGCTTGGATTTCGGGTCCGGCGAACGCAGCGTCACCGAACCGCGCGACTTCGAGCGCATCGGTCCGACATGCGCCTGGAAGCCGTGCGATTTCGCAGCCGCCTTGCCATCATAGCGGACTGCCGCCGGGATGAAATGGTACTGGATATCGGGGTAGTCAACGCCGGCGCGCGAGCGCACGAAGGCCGCCGCTTCGAAATGGTTGGTGGCGCCAAGCCCGGTCTTGAGGAACAGCCACTGCGCCCCGATGAGCGCTTTCGAGAACGGATTCAGCACCGAATTGAGCGTGATCGGCAGCAATGATTCCTGCTGGATGTAGAGCTCCATATGGTCCTGCAAATTGCGGCCGACGCCGGGCCTGTCGGCCACCACCGGAATGCCGTTTTCGCGCAAATGTTCGGCCGGGCCGATGCCGGACAGCATCAGGATCTTCGGCGAATTGATCGACGATGCGGCGACAATCACCTCACGTCGCGCCTTAACAACCTGAATCTGTTTGTGAGCTTCGATCTCGACGCCGATGGCGCGCTGATTCTCGATGATCACCCGCCGCGCAAAGCCCTTGACCAGACTTACGTTTTTGCGCTTCAGCGCCGGCTTCAGATAGGCCGATGCCGCCGACCAGCGGCGACCGCCGCTGATGGTCTGCTCCATCGGCCCAAACCCTTCCTGCTTGGAACCATTGTAGTCTTCGGTCAGTTCGAACCCGGCCTGGCGACCAGCCTCGACAAAGGCGCCATAGAGCGGATTTTTACGCGAGCCGCGCTGCACATGCAGCGGCCCGCCATGGCCGCGCCAGCCATCCTCGCCGCCGTCCGAATTTTCCATACGCTTGAAATAGGGGAGCACGTCGGCGAAGCCCCAGCCGGCCGCACCCTCTTCGGCCCAATGGTCGAAATCGCGGGCGTGGCCGCGCACATATACCATACCGTTGATCGAGGACGAGCCGCCGATCACCTTGCCGCGCGGTGTCGCCAGCACACGGCCGCCGAGATGCGGCTCCGGCTCGCTGGCAAAGCCCCAGTCATAGAGGCTCATGTTGAGCGGGATCGACAGCGCCGACGGCATCTGGATCAGCGGCCCGATATCGCTGCCGCCGAATTCGATGACGATGACCGAATGCTTGCCGTCTTCAGACAGGCGATAGGCCATGGCCGAGCCGGCCGAGCCGGAGCCGATGATGACGAAATCTGCTTCAAGCATGGTTCATATGCGCCATGAAATCGGCGAGCGAGACATTGCCGCCGGTAGCCACAACAAGGGCGGTCTTGCCCCTCACATCCACCTTGCCGCCGAGCAGTGCGGCGAGCGAGGCGGCCCCCGAGGGCTCGAGCACCAGCTTCATGCGCTCGAAAGCGATCCGCATGGCGCTGCACACCGATTGGTCGTCGACGGTGATGCCGCGAACACCGGCGGTCTTGACTGCCGCGAAAGGCGCGTCGCCCGGCCGTCGCGACATCAGCCCGTCGCAGATCGACTTCGGCCCGATCGGCATCGTCTCGATGCTGCCATGTGCCAGCGACGAGCCCATGCCGTTGAAACCTTCAGGTTCGACGCCGATGATCTCAGTGGCGGGCGACAGATAGTGGAAGGCGAGCGAAACGCCGCCGATCAGCCCACCGCCACCGACCGAGCAGAACAAAAGATCGGCGCTGGCGCCTTTGGCTTCGAGTTGGTCAAGCGCTTCGAGGCCGGCGCCCGCCTGGCCGGCAACGATCTCCGGATCGTCAAATGGATGCAGCAGGGCCAAGCCTTCGGTCTCGGCGATCTCGCGTGCCTTGGCGGCGGCGACTTCCTCACGCGCGCGTTCGCCATGGTCGGTCAGCACGACGCGGGCGCCATAGCCGGCCGTAGCATCACGCTTGGCGGTCGGTGCGTCGATCGGCATGACGATGGTGACGGGAATGCCGAGCGCCTGGCCGGCAGCCGCCAGCCCTTGCGCGAAATTGCCGGAGGAGTAGGCGACGACGCCTTTCCTGGCCTCATCAGTGGAAAGCTGCTTCAGGCGCCAATAGGCGCCGCGCACCTTGAACGATCCGGCCCATTGCAGCGATTCCGGCTTGATGAAGACGCGGGCCGCACCCGTCTCGCGGGCCAGTGCCGCCGATTCCAGCAGCGGTGTGATCTGCGTCGCCCTGGAGGTGACGGCATAGGCCTGCTTGAGGTGGTCGAGGGAGGGGACGAGAAGGTCTGACATCATTCGCCTCGCGGATACCTTTTGCTCTCTTCGAGATTGTCGAGGTTCATGTGATTGCGCATGTAACGCTCGGACGCTTTTTGCAGCGGCTGGAAATCCCAGGGGTAATAGGCGCCGTTGCGCAGCGCCGGATAGACGACCCAGCGGCGCGCCTGGTTTTCGCGGACAGCGGCGTCGAAGCCGGCCATGTCCCAGCGCGCCTGGACCTTGTCCATGAATGCCGCCACCAGGCCCGCATTGGCCGCGTCGTCGGCCAGATTGTCCCGTTCGAGCGGATCGGCTTCGAGATCGAACAGTTGCGGCGGATCGAGTTCACAATGGACGAATTTGTATCTGCCGTCGCGGATCGCAACCAAGGGCGCGTTGGACCCTTCGGCCGCATATTCCATCAGCACCGGCGCGGTGCGCTCAATACCCTTGGTGAGCGGCAGCAGCGACTGGCCGTCGGTCCACGGCGCGATTGCAGCGATGTCGATGCCGGCGAGGTCGCAAAGCGTCGGCGCCACGTCAAGATTGGAAACCGGCGTCTCGATCAGCCCGGCGTGAACGCCCTTGCCGGCAATCATCAGCGGCACGCGCGCCGAGCCCTCGAAGAAGCTCATCTTGAACCATAGGCCGCGCTCGCCGAGCATGTCGCCGTGGTCCGAGCAGAACAGGATGATTGTGTCGTCGGCCATGCGGGTGCGCTCGAGAACATCCAGGATCTCGCCCAGCTTGTCGTCGACATAGGAGATGTTGGCGAAATAGCCCTGCCGCGAACGACGCACCTGTTCCGGCGTGATCTCGAAGGAAGGATAATCGCTGGCGTGGTACAGCCGCCGGGAATGCGCATCCTGCTCGTCATGCGCGATGAACCCGGTTTCCGGATCCAGCGCCTGGCAATGCTCATAGAGATCCCAATACTGCTTGCGCGCGACATAGGGATCGTGCGGGTGCGACAGCGAGACGGTGAGGCACCATGGCCGATGGCTCGCATCGTCCTGTTCGCGCGAAAGCTGATAGAGCTTCTGTGTGGCTAGGAACACGACCTCGTCGTCATACTCCATCTGGTTGGTGATCTCGGCAACGCCGGCGCCGGTCACCGAGCCCAGATTGTGATACCACCAGTCGATACGCTCGCCGGGCTTGCGGTAGTCCGGCGTCCAGCCGAAATCGGCAGGGTAGATGTCGGTCGTCAGCCGTTCCTCGAAACCGTGCAACTGGTCCGGCCCGACGAAATGCATCTTGCCCGACAGGCAGGTGTAGTAGCCGGCGGCGCGCAGATGATGGGCGAAGGTCGGGATCGACGAGGCGAATTCGGCGGCATTGTCGTAGACGCCGGTGCGCGACGGCAATTGCCCGCTCATGAACGAGGCACGGCCCGGTGCGCAGAGCGGCGACGCCGTGTAGTTGTTGGCAAAGCGCGCCGATCGTGCGGCCAACGCTTTCAGGTGCGGTACGTGCAGAAACTCCGCCGGACCGTCGGGAAACAAGGTGCCGTTGAGCTGGTCGACCATGACGATCAGGAAGTTGGGTCGCTTCATTGTCACTGTTTGCACCGCTCACCGAGTTTGGTTCCGAGATAGTCCTCGACCAGCGCGATCGCGGTCGCGGCGTCGGGCACGCCGTCCTTCAGCGCCCGCCTGATGTAGAGCCCATCGATCATCGCCGCTGTCGCTTCGGCTGCGCGGTCGGCTTCGGCTCTGGGCAAGATGCCGGTCAGCCCGCTCATCAGGTTCGAATGCAGTCGCCGCGCATAGACCCTGAGCAGTCGGCGCAAGGCCGACGATTTCTGCGCTTCGACATAGAAGGCGAGCCAGGCGGCGATGGTTTCCGGCTGGAACTGGATGTCGGAGAAATTGACAGCCACCACGGCCGAAACGCGTTCGCGCGGGGTGGCAGCCGATTGAAGGGCGCGTCGCATGTCGATGGTCAGTTCGGCCAGGATGTGCCGCATCGTCGCCAGCAACAGTTCGTCCTTTGCGCCGAAATAGTGATGGGCAAGAGCCGACGAAACCCCGGCGCGTCCGGCGATCTCGGACATGGTGACGTCGAGCGAGCCGCGCTCGCCGATCGCCGAGATCGTCGCGTCGATCAGCGCCTTGCGGCGCAGCGGTTCCATTCCGACTTTCGGCATCTCGCGATGATCCTTTGAGAAAACAGGATTATTTTTTATTGACGCGTCAATCAACAAAAAAATCGACCGCGATCTTGGCTGTACCAAGCGATTGTCCTTCACGAAGTGGGCAGGATTGTTTATATTTGAACAATAAAGGCGAAATGCGCCCTGAGCCCACATGTTAGGCTGGCGCCAAGGATGGAGACCGCCATGACCGCATGCATCGTTGGCTGGGCGCATTCGCGCTTCGGCAAGCTCGAGGGCGAAACGCTCGAAAATCTGATCGTCAAGGTGGCAACCGACGCGCTCGACCATGCCGGCGTCGGTCCCGACGAGGTCGACGAGATCGTGCTCGGCCATTTCAACGCCGGCTTTTCGGCGCAGGATTTTACCGCCAGCCTGGTGCTTCAGGCCGACGACCGGCTGCGCTTCAAGCCGGCGACGCGCGTCGAGAACGCTTGCGCCACCGGATCGGCCGCGGTCCGTCAGGGCATCCGCGCCATCGACGCCAATGCCGCCCGCATCGTGCTGGTGGTCGGCGCCGAGCAGATGACGACGACGCCGGGGCCGGAGATCGGCAAGAACCTGCTCAAGGCGTCCTATCTGCCCGAGGACGGCGAGACACCGGCGGGTTTCGCCGGCGTCTTCGGCAAGATCGCGCAGGCCTATTTTCAGCGCCACGGCGACCAGTCGGATGCGCTGGCCATGATTGCCGCCAAGAACCACAAGAACGGCGTCGACAACCCCTATGCACAGATGCGCAAGGATTTCGGCTACGAGTTCTGCCGCCAGGAGAGCGAGAAGAACCCGTTCGTTGCCGGCCCACTGAAGCGCACCGACTGCTCGCTGGTCTCCGACGGCGCCGCCGCCCTTATCCTTGCCGACACCGCCACGGCGCTGAAGATGCGCCGTGCCGTTGCCTTCCGCGCCAACGAGCATGTGCAGGATTTCCTGCCGATGTCGAAGCGCGACATCCTGACCTTCGAAGGCTGCGAACAGGCCTGGAACCGGGCGTTGAAATCAGCCGGCGTGACGCTCGACGATCTGTCCTTCGTTGAGACGCATGACTGCTTCACCATTGCCGAACTGATCGAATATGAGGCGATGGGTCTTGCCAAGCCGGGAGAGGGGGCCAAGCTTGCGCTGGACGGCACAACGGCCAGGGATGGCCGCCTGCCGGTCAATCCCTCCGGTGGGCTGAAGGCCAAGGGCCATCCGATCGGCGCCACGGGCGTGTCGATGCATGTCTTGACCGCCATGCAGCTTGTCGGCGAGGCCGGCGGCATCCAGGTGCCGGGCGCCAAGCTTGGCGGCATCTTCAATATGGGCGGTGCCGCGGTCGCCAACTACGTTTCCATTCTCGACCGGATCAGGTAAACCGCCCGCATTTACGGGAGGGTTCATGACAAATCCGGTTCTGATCGAAGTGTTGCGCGGCGCGATCGTCGAGAGCGCGCATCGCGGCTCAGTCGCGGTCTTCGATGGCGATGGCAAGCCCGTCTGGGAGATCGGCGACACAGCCAAGCCGGTGTTTCCGCGCTCGGCGGTCAAGGCGATCCAGGCACTGCCGCTGGTCGAAAGCGGTGCGGCCGATGCCTATGGCTTCGGCAACCGCGAACTGGCGCTCGCCTGTGCGTCCCACTCAGGCGAGCCGGCCCATGTCGAACTGGCGCGATCCATTCTGTCCAAGGTCGGGCTGGATGGGTCGGCGCTCGAGTGCGGCACGCATTGGCCGTCCAATCATGACGCCGAGATTGCGCTCGCCCGCGCCGGCGGCTCGCCGAACGCATTGCACAACAATTGCTCCGGCAAGCATTCCGGCTTCCTCTGCACCTGCGTCCACGCGGGCATTGCGCATCGTGGCTATGTCAAGCCGGGACATGGCTTGCAGGAACTGGTGCGCGACGCCATGCAATCGGTGACGGGCGCTGTCCATGGTGAGGACCAGCGGGCCATCGATGGCTGTTCGATCCCAACCTATGCGGTGCCGCTCAGGAGCTTTGCGATCGGCTTTGCCCGCATGGCCACGACATCAGGTTTTGGCCCCGAGCGAGCCAAGGCCGCGAGGCGGCTGCTGGCCGCCTGCATGGCCGAGCCGTTCTTCGTTGCCGGCACAGGCCGCGAAGACGTCGCACTGATGGAGGCCGCACCAGGGCGGATTTTCACCAAAGGCGGCGCCGAGGGCGTCCATTGTGCCGCAATTCCGGAGCTTGGTCTCGGCATCGCGCTCAAATGCGATGATGGCGCCGGCCGCGCCGGCGAAGCCATGATTGCCACCGTCCTCGCCAAACTGTTGCGCGCCGACGAGGCATTGGCGTTCAAGCTGAGCGAGTTGGCAAACACGCCCATAGAAAACCGCAACGGTGCCAAGGTCGGGGCGCTGAGGCCGACGGCAGCCCTCAACTGACGTGATTGCGCTCGACGGTCAGATGCGCATAGCCGGTATCGTTTGACGAGGCGAGGTCGCCCGTTGCGGGCTCGGCCCAGCGCTGGCCGACAACCGCACCGTTGAGCGCGCCGTCGATGATATTGTCTGAAATGACCGCCGTGCCGGCACCCTCGACCACGGACACGACGATACCGGTTCCGGCCTTGCGGATGATGTTGCCCGTAGCGACGACATTGCGCAGGTAGGGACCCCAGCCGATCTGCATGCCATAAAGCGGCGCGTTCTCGATGACGTTGTTGGAAACGGTGGTGTCGGCCTCAACGCCGATGCCGACGCCAAATCCCGGCGAGTCGGCGGGGTAGGGACCGCTGGTCGACAGATTGCGCACGATGTTGCCGGAGCAGACGCCCATGCGGCCGCCTTCGTTGAAATTGACGATCGAGATGCCGTTGGCGGCGCCGTCGACGATGTTGTTGCTGATGATGGCGCCTTCGAACGAGAACTCGGAATAGACCGCCGTTTCGCCCGAGCGCGAGCAGGTGTTGCCCGATATCTGCAGGTTGCTGGCGCTGTTGGCGCGGATCGCCGAGAAGGCGCAGTCCGAGACGATGTTGCCCGAGATGACGACATTGCCGGCGCGAAAGGCATTGATGCCGTTGCCGTTCTGCCCGGTTCCGCCGCTGCGTGCCTGGATCCGTTGGACGCGGTTGCCGGTGACCATGGTGCCGTCTTCGGCCACCTGCCAGCGGTGCACGAGGATGCCGCCATTGGCGCAATCGGAGACGGTGTTGCCCGTAATGGACAGCCCGCCAGCCTCGACCGAGTAAATGCCGGCATCGGCGGCGCCCGATATCTCGCTGCGCTCGATCCGGCCGATCGCGTGTTCCAGCGCCAGTCCGTTCTTGCTGCTGCCGGTGATCTGACAATTGTCGATGGCGAGGTGCGCGATACGGCGCAGATCGAGCAGCCCTTGCGTGTAATCGCCCATCGTGCGGTTCGAACCATCAAAGACCAGACCGCTGAGTTCGATATGGTCAGCCTGTTCGGCCATGAAAAGGTGGCCGTCACCGCCGTAAACGACGCGCGTCGCGCCCGGCACCCCGGAAAGACGTACGCGGCCGGGCAGTGAAAGATTGGAGACGACATAGGTGCCGGGCGGCAGGAACACCGGCATATCGCGGGCATTGGCGTCACGCAGCAGCTTGGCGAAGGTCTTGCTCTGATCGTCTGATGTGCCGGGCTGCACGCCGAGTTCTGTGGCATTGATCGAGCCGCGCATCGAGGCTTTCTCGATGCCGCTCAAGCTTGCGGCCACCGCCTTGCCGAGCGCAAGCCCCATGACGGCAAAGCCGGCGGTCCCAGTCAGCAGCGTTCGCCTGTTCAACATCGGCACAGAATCCCAGCGTTGAGCCAGCTATCGCAGGAATCGTGCCAGCCGTTCTGTCTCTCCTGCCGAGCGCGCGACAATGGCTTGTCGAGCAGCCTCTGCGGGCCTAAGTTCAGGAAATGAGCAGAGCTTTCACCCGCGAGGAAGACAGCGAAAATGCCATCGCCGGCGTCGGTGAGCGGCCGGTCAGCCACCATCGCAATCTGGTGACGGAACGCGGCCTGGCGCAGATCGAGGACAATCTCGCCGATCTGCGCGACATACTGGCGAAGGCCGAACGCAAAGCCGACCGCGAGCGCATCGCGGTCGTGTCGCGCGACCTGCGCTATTGGACCGCCCGGCGTGAAAGCGCCGAACTCTCGGTGCCGGAGCCGGGCAGTAACCTTGTGCGCTTCGGCATGGGCGTCACGATCGAGAGCAATGACGGCAGGAAGGTCCACTGGAAAATTGTCGGCGAAGACGAGGCTGATCCCACCAAGGGTAGCATTTCGCATGTTTCGCCGATGGCGGTCGCCCTATTCGGCAAGAAGATCGGCGACTTGGCCAGCGTCAACGGCAAGGAATGGGAAATCGTCAAGCTTTCCGAGAGCTAATCCTCGATCTTGACGACATGGTCGCGGAAGAACGCCGCGGCTCCGGCTTCATCGATCTCGCCTGAAGCAACGGCCATGACGAATTCGTAGAGCGTGCCGTTGTCGGCTGTCAGGACATGGCCGTTCACGATCAAAAATGCACCGGCTGCAACTATGGCCGTGCGCTTGTTGCCGTCGACAAAGGCATGATTTCTTGCGATGCCGAAGACATAGGCGGCTGCTAGGTCTTCAACCGAAGGGTTTTCGTAGTTGGCCTTGTTCTCGGCACGCGCGAGCGCAGATTCGAGAGCATTTTCATCTCTCAAACCTTGAGCACCGCCATGCCTGCGCAACTGCTCGGCATGCATCGCTTCAACCGCACGCCGGGTAAGGAACTCCCAGCTCATTCGGCGAGCTTCTGAAGCGCGACCTTGTATTTGTCCATGACCTTGCGAGCAGCTTCCATCTGCCGCTCGAAACTGTCGTCCATCGGCTCAAGGGCAATGCCCTTGTCCGTTTCGACGATCTGGAGCTGATCACCTGTCTTCATGTTCAGACGATCGAGCAGATCCTTGGGCAGGATCACACCTTCCGAATTACCGATCTTGCGAATGGTCGTGTTCATGACAGATATCCTGTTGCAACGCCGATTATAACTCGACCGGCGAGAAGTTGCAACAGGTATTATAACAAGCCTAGCGGACCGCCAGCAGCCGGTCCAGCAGCCGATCCGCCGCCTCCGGAATAACAGTTCCCGGCGGGAAGATCTCGGCAGCGCCGGCCTGTCGCACCGCGTCATAGTCTTGCGGTGGGATGACGCCGCCGGCGACGATCAGCATGTCGCCGCAGCCGAGCTTTTTCAGCGCGTCGCGCAGTTCGGGGATCAGCGTCAGATGTCCCGCCGCCAGCGACGAGGCGCCGACGATGTGGACGTCCTGTGCGACCGCCAGCTTGGCGATCTCCTCCGGTGTCTGGAACATCGCGCCGACGGTGACGTCGAAGCCGAGATCGGCGAAGGCCGTGGCGATGACCTTCTGGCCGCGGTCGTGGCCGTCCTGTCCCATCTTGGCGACCAGGATGCGCGGCTTGCCGCCGGTCTTCTTCTCGAAGGCGTCAAGCTTGTCCTGCAGACCGTCGACCACGGGATGATCGCCAAGCGCCTTCCGATAGACCCCGGAAATGGTCTGTACCGTGGCGACGTGGCGCCCAAACGCCCTTTCCAACGCGAATGAAATCTCGCCGACCGTGGCATTGGCGCGCGCCGCTCGGATGGCGAATTCCAGCAGGTTTTCATTGCCTTGCGCGGCACGGGTCAGCTCATCGAGCGCGCTTTCGACGGCGGCGACGTCGCGCGTGCCCTTCAGCCGTTGCAGCTTCGACAATTGCCGGGCCCTGACCTCGGCATTGTCGATCTTCAGCACGTCGACCTCGATGTCGGTCTCGGGCCGATGGGCGTTGACGCCGACCAGCATCTGCTCGCCGGAATCGATGCGCGCCTGCGTGCGCGCGGCGGCTTCCTCGATGCGCAGCTTGGGAATGCCCTGTTCGGTCGCCGCTGCCATGCCGCCGAGCGCCTCGACCTCCTCGATGTGGGCAAGAGCGCGCGCCGCCAGATCATGCGTCAGCCGTTCGAGATAGGCCGAACCGCCCCACGGGTCGATGATGCGCGTGGTGCCGGATTCCTTTTGCAGGATGAGCTGGGTGTTGCGGGCGATCCGCGCCGAGTGGTCGGTCGGCAGCGCCATCGCCTCGTCGAAGGAATTGGTGTGCAGCGACTGGGTGTGGCCCTGCGTTGCAGCCATCGCCTCGATCATGGTGCGGATGATGTTGTTGTAGGGATCCTGCGCCGTCAGCGACCAGCCAGAAGTCTGGCAATGGGTGCGCAGCGACAGCGAGCGCTCGTCCTTGGGCGAAAAATTCTTCTGCATCAGGGTCGCCCACAACAGGCGCGCGGCCCGCAGCTTGGCGACTTCCATGAAGAAATTCATGCCGATGGCCCAGAAGAAGGACAGGCGAGGCGCAAAGCGGTCGATGTCGAGGCCCGCCGCGACGCCGGCGCGGGCATATTCGATGCCATCGGCGATCGTGTAGGCGAGCTCAAGGTCGGCCGTCGCGCCGGCCTCCTGCATGTGATAGCCGGAGATCGATATCGAATTGAACTTCGGCATGTTCTTCGATGTGTATGAGAAGATGTCCGACACGATCCGCATCGAAGGTTTTGGCGGATAGATGTAGGTGTTGCGGACCATGAACTCCTTCAAAATGTCGTTCTGAATGGTCCCGGCGAGATCCCTCTGTGCAACGCCCTGTTCTTCCGCGGCGACGATGTAAAGCGCCATGATCGGCAGCACCGCGCCGTTCATCGTCATCGATACCGTCATCTCGTCGAGCGGAATGCCGTCGAAGAGCTGCCGCATGTCGAGGATGGAATCGATGGCGACGCCCGCCATGCCAACATCGCCGGCAACGCGCGGGTGGTCGCTGTCATAGCCGCGATGCGTGGCGAGATCGAAGGCGACCGACAGCCCCTTCTGGCCGGCGGCAAGGTTGCGCCGGTAAAAGGCGTTGGAATCTTCGGCCGTCGAGAAACCGGCATATTGCCGGATCGTCCAGGGCTGCTGGACATACATGGTCGGGTAGGGGCCGCGCACGAAGGGCGGCAGCCCCGGATAGGTGTCGAGATGCGGCAGCCCCTTGAGATCGCTTTGATTGTACAGATGCTTGGCAATGAGCCCTTCCGGCGTGGTCCGCTGGCCTTTGACCTCGACAGGCGTGCGGCGTGGCGGGACCCAGCCGATCTGGCCGAAGTCCGGGATCAAGAGCCGGCTCCGATCGATTGGTCGATGCGGACTGGAAACAGCGGCTCGCAGACGGCAACGCCTTCGGTGAAGGCCGGCCGCCGTTCCGCCGCCAGCGTCTCGACCGGACGTTCGTCTTTCGATGGATAGAGCGTGGTGCCGACGATGGCCCGTTGGCCTGTGCGGTAGGCTGCATTGCGCTGCTCCGCCGCTGCGTGGACGCGCTTCTGGATGTGTCCGTCCTGAAGGCTGGACAGGACACCGCCCTCGGCTTCGATCGTCTGCAACTCCGCCCAGGCCAGTTCGCACAATTCCGCGGTCAGCGCTTCCACAGCGCCGGAACCATAGGCGGGATCGGTGACATGATCGATATGGCTTTCATTGGCCATGATCAGCTGCGTGTTGCGGGCAACACGACGGGCAAAACCCGCCGGCAGACCGTGCGCGATCGTGTGCGGCAGGATGGAGATCGAATCGGCGCCGCCGCACGCCGCGGCAAAGCATGCAATGGTGGTGCGCAGGATGTTGGTCTCCGGGTCCATCGCCGTCATCATGCGAAACGACGTCTCGGCATGGATACTGGCCGTGGATGTCGGGATCGAACAAGCCTCCTGCACCCGCGCCCAGAGGCTGCGCAGCGCCCGCATCTTGGCTATCGACAGCAACTGGTCCTGGTCGACGCTGAGTGCAAAACCGATATGAGGTGCGGCATAGACAAGCGGCTGCCGCGCCGTCTCGAACATTCTGAGGTAGGAGACAGCCGAAGCCAGCATGATGCCAAGTTCCTGCGCTTCCGTGGCGCCGGCATTGTGGAACACGCGCCCGTCAGCTTCCAGCAGCACGCCCGGAACGCCCATCGCGAAGAAATGCGCCAGCGACTGCGGCATGGAGGCCCGCAGCGCCTCGATCGACATGCGCAGCCGACCCGTTCCCGCGAAGATCGCTGCTGGATCGATGCCGAAGGAGAGGTTGAGTTTTGCCGGGTCCGACCGCCGCTTGCTCAGGAAAGCGACCAGCCAGTCGGCCACGGCGCGGCTCCAGGGATGGGCGTCGATGCGAACCTGGATGCGGTTGAGCGGTATGCCGTCCAGCACCGCCTCCAACGCCTCCGCCGTTCTCGGCAAGCCGTATCCGAACGCGTTCGGCGCCCCCTCGAAGACCAGCGACAATCCCGTGGCACCCTGTGCCACATCTTCCAGCGCTTGGCTTCTGGCGCGGTTGGTGTCGGGATCGTCGACCCGCTGGCTGACGATCCATGACGATTTCGGGTTTGCGCGCACGATCGGTTCCGCCGCAGTGCTGCGGTCGTAGAGCGGTTCGATACGGATGTTGTCGTCGCTGTGCGAGACCAGCCTTTCCTCGAAGGAAGCGCCTGCCAAAGCCTTTTCCGCCAAGGCGAGCCATCGCTGGCGCTCGATGTTTTCGGGTTCCACGTCCTGGATCAAGGCTCCGGCGCCCATCCGTCCTCCTCGTTTCATACGGCCGCACCAGCCGGGAGCGGTCCAGTCTACGGTCCCCGGTCCGATATCGCAATGCAATGCGCTTTCAGAGACCGGATTCGATCCATCAGATATAGGTCAGTCCGCATGGACGACGATTGCCAAACAGCGGCAAAATCCGCAAGCTCCAAAAACCCGATTTGACCGAATGGGGCGATTTGGACGAATGGCCCGGATTTGGGCGAATGGCCCGGATTTGGACGAAGGGCCCCGATTTGGACGAATGGCATTGTCGCTGCGCAATGGCCTCACTATACCTGCGGCAAGGCCCCTGGCTTTAGACACATCAGTTTGCGGAGACCGGACATATGGCTGACGACACCAGTATTTTCATCGGCGCCAGCCGCAAGCCCGACGACAGCTATCAGCGTGCCGAGCAACTGTTGCTGCAATATGGGAATCGTCATGGCCTGGTGACCGGCGCCACCGGTACCGGCAAGACTGTCACCTTGCAGATCCTGGCCGAAGGATTTTCCAACGCCGGCGTGCCGGTGTTCTGCGCCGACATCAAGGGCGATCTATCGGGCATCGCGATGATGAGCACGGCACAGGATTTCCTCGTCAAGCGGGCCGAACAGGTCAAGCTAGATCCTTATGACTTCCAGGAATTTCCCGTTATTTTCTGGGACTTGTTCGGCGAGCAGGGTCATCCCATCCGCGCCACGGTCTCGGAAATGGGGCCGTTGTTGCTGTCGCGCCTGATGAACCTGACGGAGGCGCAGGAAGGCATCATGAACATCGCCTTCCGCCTGGCGGACGAGGAAGGCCTGCTGCTGCTCGACATGAAGGACCTGCAGGCGCTGCTCGCCAACATCGCCGAGCGCGCCGACGAGATCGGCTCACGCTATGGCAACGTGACGAAGCCATCGGTCGGGGCTATCCAGCGCACGCTGCTGGTCCTGGAGCAACAGGGAGCCGCAAATTTCTTCGGCGAACCGGCACTGCGTATCGCCGATATCATGCGCACCACCCGCGACGGACGCGGCGCCATCAGCGTGCTTGCCGCCGACAAGCTGATGATGAATCCGCGGCTCTACGCGACCTTCCTGCTATGGCTGATGTCGGAACTGTTCGAGGTGCTGCCGGAAGTCGGCGACCCCGACAAGCCGAAGCTGGTGTTCTTTTTCGACGAGGCGCATCTTCTGTTCGACGAAGCACCCAAGGTGCTGATCGATCGCGTCGAACAAGTGGTCCGACTGATCCGCTCGAAGGGCGTCGGCGTCTATTTCGTCACGCAGAACCCGTTGGATATCCCTGAAAAAGTCCTGGCCCAGCTCGGCAATCGCGTCCAGCACGCGCTGCGCGCCTATACGCCGCGTGAGCAGCAGGCGGTGAGGACGGCGGCCGAAACGTTCCGGCCAAATCCCGATTTCGACTGCATGACCGCCATTACCCAGCTTGCCACGGGCGAAGCGCTGGTCTCGACGCTGGAGGCCAAGGGTGTCCCGTCCATGGTGCAGCGGACCCTGATCCGCCCGCCGTCGTCGCGCCTTGGACCGATAACGGCAGCCGAGCGACAAAAGCTGATCCAGGAAAGCCCGGTCGCCGGCCAGTACGATCAGGCCGTCGATCGCGAGTCGGCTTTCGAAATGCTGCAAAAAAAAGCTAAGGACGCGCAGGATGCCGAAGAGCAGGCCCAGCAGGCCGGCAGCGGCGGCTCGCGCTGGACCATTCCGGGCTTCGGCAATGACGATCCCGCGCCGCAATCGGGTGGCAGGCGCACATCTGCACCGCGCCCGTCCAACCGCCAGACGGTGGCCGAGGCGGCGATCAAGTCGGTGGTGCGCTCGGTTGGCTCGTCGGTCGGCCGGGCAATCGTGCGCGGCATATTGGGGAGTCTGTCGAGGGGACGATGAGCTTCGGATCCAAGGCAGGGGCATCCGCTTTGGCGAAATGTCCGTGGCTTGGAGCCGCATCGGATAAGCGGCACTGGGACAGCCGGTTTTGCCGGAAAGACGTTGGCCGGTTCGAGTAGGGCCTGAACCGACCTTTTCTGCGTCAGGTCGCTTCGAGCACCATGTTGAGTGGGGTCTGGGCGGCCCGCCGGACGCGAGAGAACCCACCTGACCGGATCACCTCCGTCAGCCGGTTCTCTCCTGCTTGAGCGCCGAGCGCGAGGCCTGTCTCCTGTGCCAGTGATGTGGGAACGCAGATCATTGTCGAGGCCGAGTAGTACAGCCGTCCGACGGGATTGATATTTTCCTCCAGAGTATCTCCCGCCATTGGTTCGACAACCATCCAGGTGCCGCCCTCTTTTAGCGATTTGCGAATATGCACCGCCGCGGCCTTTGGGTCGCCCATATCGTGTAGGCAGTCGAAGCAGGTGATCAGATCGAAGTCACGCCCGCCAAAATCTTGCGCCCGGCCGACCTCGAAACTCAGGTTCGTCAGTCCGTACGACCGGGCATGCGCGGTCGCGGCGGCAATCGAGGCTGGATGGAAGTCGTAACCTATGAAGCGGGAGGCGGGGAACGCCTGCGCCATCAGGATCGTCGACAGACCGTGCCCACACCCAACGTCGGCCACCGATGCCCCTGCCTTCAACTTGGCTACGACACCGTCAAGCGCCGGCAGCCAGTCCTTCACCAGGGCATTGACATAACCCGGCCGAAACAGACGTGACACGGCGCAAAACAGACACCCTGCCTGATCGCCCCAGGCAACGCCTCGCCCGGTCTTGAAAGCCGATTCCACTTTTGGCTGGTTCTCGACCATAGCAGCCGCGGTGTCGAACCCGCCAATCAGATGGACCGGGCTGTCGGATTCGGCAAATACGAATGACTGCTCGGGCGTCAGCGAAAACCGTCCATGTTCATAGTACACGTAGCCGGACGCCGCCTGCGCCGACAGCCATTCACGAACGTAGCGACGCGCGCATCCTGCAGCATCGGCAAGTTCGTCGGCCTTCGCAGGGCCGATTTCCTTGAGCGTTTTGTAGAGACCCAGCGCATCTCCGATCCGAACCAGCGGCACGCTGACTGCACCACCAAGGTCTGCCAGAACGCGGCCTACCAGTTCATTGAGCTTGGTTTCATTGAGTTGCGTCATGTCGGGTTCCTCCTGATCTTCGGACGACGGCTTGTCGTTCCGTCGATTCCGAGGATGAGCCCCCCTCTGATGATGGGCATGATGCAGCGGTCCCGTGGGGGAAGTGAAAGCGAACGCAAATAGGGACAGAAGTCCCTTGTTTGTGGTCTGCGAGGAACTCAATCGGGCTGGGGCGCTCGTTCTCTGTCGGAGAGCGTCATCACGATTGCCTGCGATCGGCTGTGGACGCCGAGCTTGCTGAAGGTCATCGACAGTTGATTGCGCACGGTCTTCACGCTCTTGCTCAAGCGCTGCGCGATCGCGCGGTTGTCCAGTCCCTGTTTGACCAGATCAAGAAGCGCCGCCTCTGCAGGTGTCAGGCCAGCCTCTCGGATTGCGCGTGGCTGCCTGGGCCGCTCATGTCCGAGGAAGGCATCGAGTTCATCCTGGAACACCTTCCAGGCTGGCTCGGTCGGCAGGAGAACGTGATTTTTGCTTTCAAGCGGCAGGAAGCGGGCTCCAGGGATCGCTGCGGCAAGCTTGCAGCCTTCATCGAACGGCACGCGCATGTCCCCGCGGCTGTGCGCGATCAACGTCGGGACGCGGAGTTTTACCGCGAGGTCGAGGACGTCGATCCCTTGCATCTGCCAGAGCAGGCGGGCGGCTACGTCGGCGCTTGCCGTCACGCGCTCAAGATCGCCCCACCAGCGATGCTGTTCTTGTGTCCCGTTGGGAATGAAAAGGTTGGTGAAGAACTGGCAGAACGCAGGATTTTCACGTCCCCAGCCGATGCGCACGAAATTGACGAGTGTTTCGGCTTCCAACCGCTCGGCCTCGGTGTGTGCTCGAACTCTCGCACCTTGGCCATAGGCATTCAGCAGCACCAGATGCGACACCCGCTCAGGATGCCGCAGCGCATAGGCGATGCTGAGAGCGCCGCCTTGCGAAAGACCGAGCAGAACGAAACTTGGCTGCTCAATGGTCGCCGTCACGGCGTCCAGGTCTGCGTGCCACGCTTCGATCGAGAGGTCGGCGACATGGCGATCCGACAGACCGCAGCCGCGTGGATCGTAGCGAACAAACTGGTTGTGGGCCGAAAGGGCCTGGAGCCATGGCCGCCAAACCGGGCTTGCGAGATCATAGTCGACATGGCTCAGCCAGTGCGCCGCCCGAACGATCACCTTGCCTTCCCCGCACGATGCGACAGCGATGCGGGTACCGTCCTCGGACGTGCAGAACCGTATGCTCTGGCTGAGTTTCATCACCCCAGAATATCGCAGTGGGACGCCACGCGACAGACCGGTCTCCGCCGACGCAGAATCGTTTCCGTTTCAGAGAGACAATCCGGTGAAGGAGCGTCGCAACCGCCGCTCCTTCGCCTGATCAGAAAATCGAATTCGTGATCGCCTTGACCGGTCCAAGCAGCACCGATCCGTCCGGCACGCCGGCGTCGATCGGGATCGCCTGTCGGTTGGCCGTCGCCACCATGGGTTGGCTGGCGTCGCTGGTCACGACGACCGGAGTCTTCGAGGGCACGCGATCATAGAGGTCGATAATGTCCTGGTTCATCAGTCGCACGCAGCCTGACGACACCGACTTGCCGATCGACCGCCACTCCGGCGAGCCGTGCAGACGATAAAGCGTGTCGACATTGCCCTGGAACAGATAGAGCGCGCGTGCGCCGAGCGGGTTCTTCAGGCCGCCGGGCATGCCGCCATTGTCGGCGCTATAGGGCTTCAATTCCGGCTGACGGGCGATCATTTCATCCGGCGGCGTCCACTTCGGCCATTTCTGCTTCCACTGAACGACGGCGTCGCCGGACCATTCGAAGCCGGCACGGCCAAGGCCGACACCGTAGCGTATCGCCTGACCGCCCGGACGAACCAGATAAAGGAAGTGGCCGGTGGTATCGACGACTATGGTTCCCGGCTTCTGTCCCGTCGGGTCGGGAACGATCTGACGCAGGAACTGCGGATCGATCTGGTCGACGGGGATGGCCGGCAAATCGAAGCCGCCGTCGCTGACAGCGGCGTACATCGTCACATAATCGGCCAGAGGCGGCTCGACATAGGTTGGTGGCGGCGGCTCGACCGGACCCGGCCCGGTGGTGGCGCATGCGGAAACCGCGATCGAAGCGGCGCCCAAGGCTGCGGCGTTGAGAAAGCCGCGACGGCTCAGGCGAAAAGATTCGATTTCGGTTATGGACATGGTTGCCTTCTTTAAGTCTCAAATCGCAACAAAACGTGAATTCGCCGACAGTTGCGCGGGTGCCTGACAACACCTGGGGCGATAGGCGGTTCCGATTCTGGCCCGAACGTGGGCAAACAAAGGCGAAGCTGTGACCAGGCTGCTACTGTGGCGCCAGAGACACAGGTTTTCTAGCTGCCGGGCACAAGGGCTTCGAGCGACGGCAGGATAAGGGCCGGTGGGAAATCCCGGTATTCTTCGGGCTGGTTGGAGCGGTTGATCCACACAGTGCGAAAACCGAATTTGGTGGCGCCAGCAATGTCCCAGCGATTGGACGACTGAAAGGAAACCGCGCCGGGGTAGAGGCGCCAGCCGGTGGCGACCATGTCGTAGACCGCCGGGTCGGTCTTGAAGCGCCGCACCCTATCGACGGAATAGATGTCATCCAGAACCTGGTCGAGCGCGGCGGATTTGACCGCCGCCTGCAGCATTTCGGGCGAGCCGTTGGACAGGATCGCCAGCCTCGCTCCCGAAGCCTTGAGCGCCTTGAGCACGGCCGGCACTTCCGGATAGCAATCCAGCCGCCAGTAGGCATCCAGCAATATCGCCTTGAGACCGGGGTCGGCCGAGGGAACCTTGCGCAAGGCGAAATCGAGCGCCTGTTCGGTCAGTTGCCAGAAATCGGCATAGGCGCCCATCAGCGTGCGCACCCAGGAATATTCGAGCTGCTTGGCGCGCCAGATCTCGGACAACAATTGGCCGTCCGGCCCGATCCGGTCGGCATGACGACGCACGGCGGCATGCACGTCGAACAGCGTGCCATAGGCGTCGAAGACATAGGCGGCGTATTGCATGACAACAGTTTTGAGGGCAGGTGCGACAAGGTGCAAGCTTTGATTGCATTGCGCCCCGGCACTGGCCTCAACAAAACTCCATGTGCCGGTTGACGGCGCCCGCCAAAGCATCTTCCAATGGCCGTCACACGAGACCGATTGAGGCGGGACCACACGATGACACTGGCGGCTGCGGCGCAATCCGCGACATGGACTTTCGTCGATGGTGATTGGCACGAGGGCAACGTCGCCATTCTGGGGCCGCGCAGCCACGCCATGTGGCTCGGCACCAGCGTGTTCGACGGTGGCCGCTGGTTCGAAGGCGTGGCGCCGGATCTCGACCTCCATGCCGCCAGGGTGAATTCTTCGGCGATCGCACTCGGCCTGAAGCCGAACATGAGCGCCGACAAGATCGTCGGGCTGACATGGGACGGGTTGAAGAAGTTCGACGGCAAGACGGCGGTCTATATCAGGCCGATGTACTGGGCCGAGCATGGCGGCTATATGGGCGTCCCGGCCGATCCGGCGTCTACCCGCTTTTGCCTTTGCCTCTATGAATCGCCGATGATTCCGGCGACTGGCTTTTCGGTGACCGTGTCGCCGTTCCGGCGTCCGACCATCGAAACCATGCCGACCAACGCCAAGGCCGGCTGCCTTTACCCCAACAACGGCCGGGCCATTCTCGAAGCCAAGATGCGCGGCTTCGACAACGCAATGGTGCTCGACATGCTGGGCAACGTTGCCGAGACCGGGACCTCGAACATCTTCCTGGTCAAGGACGGTCATGTCTTTACACCGGCGCCGAACGGCACCTTCCTGTCCGGCATCACCCGCTCGCGCACGATAACGCTGCTTGGCGAGTATGGGTTCAAGACCACGGAAAAGACGCTGTCGGTGCGCGATTTCCTCGAAGCGGACGAAATTTTTTCGACCGGGAACCATTCCAAGGTCGTGCCGGTCACGCGTATCGAGGATCGCAATCTGCAACCCGGGCCGGTGGCCAAAAAGGCGCGCGAACTCTATTGGGATTGGGCGCATTCGACTTCCGCTGCTTGAGCGGATAAAAAGGCGACCGACGCTTCATCCGGAGTTGTCCCAATCCATTCCAGACCTATCTTACTCCGGTATCGACACCGGATTTTTCCACGAGGGAGTACTATCCATGGCCTTTGAATTGCCCGCTCTGCCTTACGACTATGAGGCCTTGCAGCCTTACATGTCGAAAGAGACGCTGGAATATCACCACGACAAGCACCACAAGGCGTATGTCGATAACGGAAACAAGCTCGCCGCCGAGGCAGGCTTGGGTGATCTGTCGGTCGAAGAGGTGGTCAAGCAGTCGTTCGGCAAGAATGCCGGCCTCTTCAACAATGCCGCCCAGCACTACAACCATATCCATTTCTGGAAGTGGATGAAGAAAGGCGGCGGCGGCAACAAGCTGCCGGGCGCCTTGCAGAAGGCAGTTGATAGCGATCTCGGTGGCTATGACAAGTTCAAGGCCGACTTCATTGCCGCCGGCACGACCCAGTTCGGTTCCGGCTGGGCCTGGGTTTCCGTCAAGGATGGCAAGCTGGCGATCTCGAAGACGCCGAACGGCGAGAACCCGCTCGTCCATGGCGCGTCGCCGATCCTCGGGGTCGATGTCTGGGAGCATTCCT
Source organism: Mesorhizobium sp. M7A.F.Ce.TU.012.03.2.1 (assembly GCF_004006095.1). Taxonomy (NCBI): domain Bacteria; kingdom Pseudomonadati; phylum Pseudomonadota; class Alphaproteobacteria; order Hyphomicrobiales; family Phyllobacteriaceae; genus Mesorhizobium; species Mesorhizobium sp. M7A.F.Ce.TU.012.03.2.1. The sequence continues at coordinate 6,052,657 of NZ_CP034779.1, read as the reverse complement.
ATTACATCGACTATCGCAACGCCCGGCCGAAATATCTCGAGGCGTTCGTCGACAGCCTGATCAACTGGGACCATGTCCTTGAATTGTACGAAAAGGCGAAGTGATCGATTTCCAGGAAGCCCCGGTATCACCCGGGGCTTTTCTTTTTCAGTGTCCCATAAAAAGCAAAGGTCTGGCAAAAGTCGTCCGGGGAGGGAATTTTCCTCCTACGGCATCCGTTAACGTCCTGTCCCGAAATGCCTTCATCATGGAGCCAATTGAATGAGAAAGCTTGTTATCGCCATCTCTATGCTCGCACTCGCGGCCTCGGCGGCTTTTGCCGACCCGGTCCTCGACCGGCAGGCACTGATGAAGGAACGTGGAAAGATCGTCGGCGGCCTGTCGAAAGTTGTCAAGGGCGAGGAGCCCTTTGATGCCGCGGCTGTGCTGACGCAACTTCAGGCGTTGCAGGCGAATGCGGAAAAATTCGATGCCGATGCGCTGTTTCCGGCCGGCAGCGACACCGGCGATACCACGGCCTCGCCGAAGATCTGGCAAGACATGGCTGGCTTCAACGCAGCCGAGGACAAATATCTCGCAGACGTGAAGGCCGCGGTCGCTGCGGCTCCCGCCGATGCCGACGCGCTGAAGGCGCAAGTCGGCGCTATCGGCTCGGATTGCGGCACCTGCCATCAAGGCTACAGAATCAAGAAGGGCTGATCACCAGCCATGGCATGGCTGAAGAAACTTGTCGGCGCCGTCGTCATTCTGGGCGGCGTCGGCGCGGTTGCCGGGTGGGTCCTGTCGGCGCCGGTGAGGCTCGACAGGGAAACCCTGGCCAAGCTCGGTCCTGGCGACGCAGCCAGGGGCAAGCGCATCTTTTATGCCGGCGGTTGCACATCCTGCCATGCAAAGCCGGGCTCACAGGGCGACGCCCGGCTTCAACTCGTGGGTGGCCTTGAACTCAAGACGCCGTTCGGAACCTTCGTGCCGCCCAACATTTCGCAAGATCCCAGGGACGGTATCGGCGCATGGTCTGTCGAGGACCTCGCCACTGCCATGCTGAAGGGCGTGTCGCCTTCTGGTGAGCATTTCTATCCGGCGTTTCCCTATGCATCCTACGCGCGCATGAATCCGGCTGACATTGGCGATCTCTATGCCTTCTTGAAGACGTTGCCGTCCGTCGCCGGCAAGGCAGCGGGCAATTCGCTCGATTTCCCCTTCAATGTCCGCCGCGGCATCGGCCTGTGGAAATTGCTCTATCTCAGCGACCAGCCGGTTGTTGCCTTCCCCGAAGGCACGCCTGATCCGGTGATGGCAGGCCGCTACCTGGTCGAGGGTCCGGGCCATTGCGGCGAATGCCACACGCCGCGCGATCCTGCGGGCGGCACGAAGAAGAACGAGTGGATGGCGGGCGCCGTGGCCGCCGAAGGCAATGGCGTCGTGCCGAACATCACATCGGGCGAGGGCGGTCTCGCCGAATGGTCGGAGGCCGATATCGCCAACTATCTCGAAACCGGCTTCACGCCCGATTTCGATTCGGTCGGCGGGGCCATGGTCGATGTCCAACGGAACATGGCCGAACTGACGCCGCAGGACCGTGCGGCCATCGCCGCCTATCTGAAGGCGATACCGGCGCATCCAAACGGCTATCCGGCCCGCAAGAAGACGGCAAACTAGACCGAGTCTTCAGACAGGTGGCGGTCGCCGAGAAAATCGAAACCCGTCTCGAAGAAATGGTTGTAGTTGCAGGTCAGCTCTTCGCCAGGCGCGATGTCGCGCAGCGCAAAGCTCTCCTCCGGTGAGGAGACGTCGCAGTTCGGCTCGTCGGCATGGTTCATGTAGCGCGCGTCGTCGGCTTCGAAGACGATGTAGTTCGGATCGCGGCGGTCGGGATAGGAGTAGCGATCGAGATAGCTCTTCACCGGACCGGCCGCACGTTCATAAGTCTCGACCTCGATGAGCCGATCGAACCTTGGGTCCAGCTTCCAGATCAGAGTGCCGCGAGGAATGTGGTTCTTGGCAAAGACGCCGATTCCCTGGATAGGCGATTTGTCGAGATAGACGTCGACGAGCAGCATAATGGACCTTTACGCGATTGGAGGCTGTCGGGCCGGGAAAAACCGCGCACTGGGTAGCGCGCGGTCATCGCAATTGCGAGTGAAAATGAGCAACGGGAACCTAAAAAGCCCTGATCACGCAGCCTCTTCGGAAGGCGCGTCGATCATCGTCTGGAGTCAGCGTTGCTGCAGCGCCAGACGGACGCCCAAAGCGCAGTAGATGCCGCCGACAACTTTGCCCTGCCATCGTAACACCGACGGATTTCGGCGCAGGAACGTGCCGAGCCGGCCAGCGCTCACGGCAAAGACGACCGTGCTGAAAAGGCCCAGTACGACGAAGATGGCCCCCAACACGGTCATCTGAAGCATCACCGTCCCGTTTTCAGGCCGCACGAACTGAGGCAGGAAGGCAAGGAAGAACAGAGCGGTCTTGGGGTTGAGCACTTCGGTCAGGACAGCCTGTCGAAACGCCTTCCCGGCAGAGATCGCAAGCGCGCCGGCAGCCGGGCCGCCTGGTGTTTTCTCCATGATCGCGCGAATGCCGAGATAAACCAGGTAGGCCGCGCCGATGTACTTTATGACGCTGAACAGCGTCGCCGATGCGGCGATGATCGCCGATATGCCGATCATGGCCATGACGGTGTGAAAGATGTCGCCGACAGCGATCCCGGCGCCGGTCGCGATGCCAACCTTGGTTCCGGAACTCGTTGCCCGCGCTATGGTAAAGAGCGTGGCCGGGCCGGGGATGAAGACGAAGCCGAGCACAACCGCGACATAAGCAATCAGTGTAGCGAGATCGATCATCGGTCGATTTCTCCCGTAGGCTGCGCCTTACCCATCACCTTCAGCGCGAAGGAATAGGTGTAGGCGATCTCCTCCAGCCGCGAAAACCGGCCGGAGGCACCGGCATGGCCGGAATCCATGTTGATCTTGAACAGAACCGGATTGTCCCCGCTCTTGCGGTCGCGCAGCCGGGCCACCCATTTGGCCGGTTCCCAATAGGTGACGCGCGGATCGGTGAGACCGGCCAGCGCCAGGATCGGCGGATAGTCGTGATCAGCGACATTGTCATAGGGCGAGTAGGCGGCAATGGTCCGGTAGTCGTCGGCGGACGCGATCGGGTTGCCCCATTCGGGCCATTCCGGCGGCGTCAGCGGCAGGGTCGCATCGAGCATGGTGGTGAGGACATCGACGAAGGGAACCTCGGCGACGATGCCGCCAAAACAATCCGGCGCCATGTTGGCGACGGCACCCATCAGCATGCCGCCGGCCGAACCGCCCTGGGCGACGATACGGTCATGCGCCGTGTAACGCTCCGTCACCAGATGGCGCGCGACGGCGATGAAATCGGTGAACGTGTTCATCTTGTGCTCCCGCTTGCCGTCATCGTACCAGCCATAGCCCTTGTCCTTGCCGCCGCGAACGTGGGCGATGGCGAAGACGAAGCCACGGTCGACCAGCGAGAACCAGTTGGTGTTGAAGGCGGCGGGCACGGTGATGCCATAGGAGCCGTAGCCGTAAAGCAGGCAAGGTGCGGATCCGTCCAGCGGCGTGTCGCGATGGTGCAAAAGCGAGATCGGCACCAGTTCGCCATCGCTGGCCGGCGCCATCAGCCGCCGCGTGACATAGTGGTCCGCATCATGGCCGGACGGCACTTCCTGGGTCTTCAGCAATACCCGCTCGCGGGTGCGCATATTGTAGTCGAACACCTGGGCCGGCGTCGTCATCGACGAGTAGGAAAAGCGCATGATCTCGGTGTCGTACTCATAGGAACCCGACAGGCCGAGCGAGAAGGCCTCCTCGTCGAGGGACAGAAGATGCTCCTCGCCGCTGGTGCGGTCGCGCACCACAATGCGCGGCAGGCCTTCCTTGCGTTCGAGCCGAACCATGTGGTCCCTGAAGCCGATCACCGACAGGATCAGCCGGCCGGGCTCGTGCGGCACCAGTTCCTGCCAGTTGGCGCGCACGGGATCGCCCGCTGGTGCCGTCATGATCTTGAAGTCCTTGGCGCCGTCGGCATTGGTCAGGATGAAGAAGATATCGCCGCCTTCTTCCAACTCGTACTGAAGGCCAATCTCGCGCTGCGACACCAGTTTCGGTTCGGCAAACGGATCGTCGGCGCGCATCAGGCGGTATTCCGAGGTCTCGTGATCGTTGATGCCGATCATGATCCACTCGTTGTTGCGGGTGCCGTCGACATTCATGAAGAAGCCGGGATCGGTTTCCTCATAGATCAGCCGGTCGCTTTGCGGGCTGTCGCCAAGCGCATGGAACAGCACCTTCGACGGGCGGTGGTTGGGATCGAGACGTGTATAGAAGAAGCCGTCATTGCCGGCGTTCCAGACACCTGAACCGCCGGTGTCGGGGATCTGGTCCGCAAGTTCCCTGCCGTCGGCAAGGTCACGCACGCGAAGCGTGTAGAATTCGGAGCCCTTGTCGTCGAATGCCCACAGCAGCCTTGCGTGGTCGGCCGAATGGTCGACGCCGCCAAGACGGAAATAGGCCTTGCCCGCGGCCTCCGCGTCACCATCGAGCAGGATATGCTCGGCACCGCCGTCTCGCGGCATGCGGAAATAGCGCGGCTGCTCGCCACCAAGTTTGAAGGACGAGCCATAGGCATAGGGCCCATCCTTCATCGGCACGGAAGAATCGTCTTCCTTGATACGGCCCTTCATCTCCTTGAAAAGCTGCTTTTGCAGTTCGACCGTGTCGGCCATCAGCTTTGACTGGTAGGCATTCTCCGCCTCGAGTTCTGCGCGGATCCCGGTATCGAGCAATGACGGGTCGCGAAACATTTCCTGCCAGTTGTCGGCCCGCAGCCAGGCATAGTCGTCGGTTCGCGTGATGCCATGATGCGTGTCGGAAACCGGCCGCTTCTCGGGCGTTGGCGGGCTGACGATCGGAAATATGGATGTCTTGGTCATTGCGTCTCGCTTTGCCAGTATCTTCAATGGGCCAGTATCTTGAATGGACCATCTCGAATGGAGAATATCTTGAACGGCGAATGAACACGCCGATCAGGGCAGGTTCAAGAGCCGGAGCGTATGGATTGTGTCGGCTCCAGGAGATGAGCCGGGAGGAGAGATGATGACTATTTGGTCTCGGACTGCTGCGGCTTTCGCCGTTGCTTCACTAACTCTGGCCTTTGCCGGCCAGTCTCATGCGACCGTATTCGCGGCTTGGCAAGTGGCCAATGTGCCGTTCGGCGACACGCTCAATGTGCGCAAATACCCTTCGGGCGCATCCCAGAAGCAGGCCGCATATCCGAACGGGACCGTTCTGCAGATGACCGGGCGATGCACCGGCGGAATAAACCTGCTCGACATCGCCAACCAGCCGGCATGGAAGCAGGAACAAAAGATTCGTTTTCGCTGGTGCGAAGTCTGGCATGATCCGGCCCAGAACGGCAAATTCGTCACCGGCTGGGCGTATGGCAAATACATCACGCCGCATTGATTGATCCGGCAGCAATCAGCCGATCCGCCGGATGACAGGCATGTCGCCTGATTGCTTGCGTATGACCACGGCAACCTGTGGTTTTGCGGACAAATATGAACAACCAATATTGCCCGACGATAGCTAAGCAAAATCAAACATTAAAACCCATTTCGTGAGATGCCGCGAATGTAACGGCGAGCTGACGTTGCGTCAGCCGTTGCCGGCGAGCGCGCGAAATATCGATAAATTACACAATGCACGAAAGATTGAAGCTGATCGCGGAATAATTGATCAATATCGCTCAATATAGCGTAAGGGCCGAATTGACTTACTTGGTCTGGGCGCTCATTGATGTGCCCGCGACACGAATCGTAGAAACTCTACCTGCACAAAATTCGTGCGATGCCCTGCTTGTAAAAAAGGGCGCAGATCGATGTAACTCTTGTTGGGGCCCGAAGACCATGGATATTGTCGAAACACCTTCCAGAAACAGCGATGCGCTGATCGAATTGACCGCCGATGTGGTGGCCGCCTATGTCAGTAACAATCCCGTGCCGGTCGGCGAATTGCCGAACCTGATATCCGATGTCCATGCTGCGCTCGGGCGTGTGGGCGGAACCGCCGAACAGCCGCCTGCCGACAAGCAGAAGCCGGCGGTCAACCCGAAGCGGTCGGTTCATGACGACTACATCGTCTGCCTTGAAGACGGCAAGAAGTTCAAGTCGCTGAAGCGCCATTTGATGACCCACTATGACCTGACACCGGACCAGTATCGCGAAAAGTGGAACCTTGACCCGACCTATCCGATGGTTGCACCCAACTATGCGGCTGCCCGGTCACAGCTTGCCAAGAAGATGGGCCTCGGCCGCAAGCGCAAAGCGCGGTAATCGCTGCCAGAGCAATTCAAGAAAAAGTGAAACGGTTTTCCCGGGAAAGCGCATAGAGCTCTCCCTTGGGAATTGCGTCAAAATAAGCCAGATCGGATCGACATCAACGGCGCCTTCGGGCGCCGTTTGATTTTTGCGCCGCGAGGCGCGGATCCGGTATGAAGGTGTCAGGCGGTCTGCTTGAGCGCTGCCTCGGCGTCGCGCTTGATGCGCTTGACCATCGAGCGAAGGCCGTTGGCGCGCTGCGGCGACAGATGTTCGTCGAGGCCGAGTTCTTTCGCTGTCGCTTCCGCATCGGTCTGCTGGATTTCGCTGGCGGTCCTGCCGGAAAACAGCGCAAGTATGATCGCAACCAGTCCACGCACTATGTGAGCGTCCGAATCGCCCGTGAAGGTGATGACTGGGTCGGCTCCAGCCCCGCGTTCGGTGGTCAACCAGACCTGACTGACGCATCCCGGCACCTTGTTGGCGGCGCTGCGCTGCTCGTCGGGAAATGGCGGCAGCGCCTCGCCGAGTTCGATGACATAGCGATAGCGGTCTTCCCATTCCTCGAGGAACGAAAAATCGTCGCGGATCGTCTGGATCGTGGTGGTCATAATGCCGGATATAGTCACGCGGCGGCGCCGCGTCACGGAAAAAACAAGGACACCGCGGGCGTCGAGAGGGCAGACAGCCCGCGGTGCGCCGTCGAAACGGCTTAATTCTGAGGCGGCAGGTTGACGGTCTCGGGCAAGACGATTTCTTCGGGCAGGCTGCCGGTCATCGTCGCCGTGTCGGGGCCGGCGGCGGACTTGTCGTCCATCATCGCTGCCGCGATCTTGGCGGTCTCCTGGGCGCGGGCGGTGATGGTGTGCATTGCCGACTTGCCAGTCTCGCAGACATCGGGCTTGCGTTCGCAAATGCCGGCGATATCGCCAACCGCTTCGCGTGCCGCAAACAAGGCCTGGATCGGCCCGACGCTTTCGCGGCCCGATTCATCGGGGCCGACAGCCAGCGGCAGCGCCAGCAGCACCAGCGAAAACCAGAAAGCCATTCTTATGAGGAAGACCATGCCCTTGCCCTCTCGTCGTGACCGGATCATGCATCCATATGGCATGACCTCTTTTGTAGGCAGGATCTTGGCACACAGGCGCAAAGGACGGCTTGCGGGCAAAGAGAGAATTTTCCTCAAATTTTAGGCAAATTCGAGACGAAGCGTTCTGCGATCGATTTGTCTCAATTGCCAGTGATTTTCCTTAACAACAAATAACCATACATCCCAATGATTTTCCTGTATTTTTCTTGGAATGTGGAAGTCCGGGTGCCGTGTGCGCCTGTCCGATAGGTGCCGTCGCCGGATAACTCTCCGTTTACTATGGCTGCATTTGCCCGTGCTTTCGGCGGCCGGCATCCCGATATTTGCCGCAGGCCAGGGCCTTGGTCGGCCTTGCCTTATCCATTCCTTAAACGCTGGATGCCAGTTTCAAAGCCAACCAGAACCATCTGCAAAGCAGAGCTGTCCACGACAAGTGCGAGTGCGTTGAGTTGAGTTCAATCAAGGCCAGATACGTTGAATTGCCTGGCGCGATTTCTGCCGGTTGCGAACGTATGGTCCATCCGTCCATCCTTGGGCGGAGCGACCGCGAGCGCCAGCGCCGTTTCATCGGCGTCATGCTCGCCGCTCCTTTCTTTGCCGCCGGCGCCGCGGTCACCCTGGTCACTTCAGGCATGGGCGTTGCCGTCACCATGGCCGCCATCTTCGCCGCCTTTGGCCTGTGCTGGTTCGTCGCCTTGCTGGTGGCGGCGACCGGCAAGATGGCGATGGCGAGTGGGCTCGCCCTGATGCTGGCCGGCATTTCTCTCGGCAGTCTCATTGCCGCCGCGGGCGGGCTGAGTTCGCCTGTCGCCATGCTTGTCCTGGCGCTGCCTTTCGAAGCCTGGTGGATCGGCGGCTCGCGACGTGCAGCACTGTGGGGAGCCGTGTCGGCCGCTGTCGCCATCCTGGCTCAGCCTTTGGCTGGAACCGTATTTCCGTTCGCAGGAGCGCAGATCGCGGCGTGGCACTGGCTGGTGCCGTTGGCGTGGGCGCTTACGCTGATGCCGCGTGCATCGGCGTTTCAAAACACGGCCGACGCGGCTGTGGTCGACACTGCCGACCGGCTCGAAGAAATCATCGATGCGGTGGTCTTGCGGGTCGCCCGCCATGGCGAGGTCCTGGACGCGTCGCCGAAAGCGCGCACGCTTTTGAAACTGCCGCCCGAACTGCTGTCTGGAAACGGCCTCTTCGATCGCGTCCATCTGTCGGATCGCGTTTCCTATCTCAGCGCAATGGCCGACATGCGCGACGGTGCGCTGTCGCGCCGGCTCGAATTGCGCATCCGCCTGCCTCAGAACGGCAATAGCCTGACGGCCGACAATTACCGCCCGTTCTCGCTTGATCTGGTGCGCGGTGAGGAACAGGGTGACGTCTTTACGCTCGTCCTGCGCGAGAATGACGAGATCGCCCGGTTGCGCGAGGATCTCGCGGCGGCCAATGAGGCGGCCGCATCCGCCGAAGTGGCGAAGGGCCGCTTCCTGGCGGTGGTCAGCCACGAACTGCGCACGCCGTTGAATGCCATCATCGGCTTCTCGGATATGCTGCTGCATGAGATGTTCGGCGGCTTCAAGGATCCGCGCCAGAAGGAATATGTCGGCCTGGTGAGGGATTCGGGCCAGCATCTGCTCGCCGTCGTAACCTCGATACTCGACGTGTCCAGGATTGAATCGGGCGTTTATGCGACCGAGCCGGAGCCGTTCCGGTTCGCGGAAGCGGTCGACATGTGCCAGTCGATGATGCAGTTGCAGGCGCAGGCCAAGAACATCGATCTGCGGGCGCAGATCGCGCCGGACGCCGGCGACATCAATGCCGACCAGCGCGCGGTGCAGCAGATGCTGATCAACCTGGTCTCCAATGCGATCAAGTTCACCCCCGACGGCGGCGACGTCGTCGTCGGTGCCAAGCGGATCGGTTCGCGCCTGCATTTCTGGGTCAGGGATACCGGCATCGGCATCGCCGAGGAGGATTTCGCCAATCTCGGCAAGCCCTTCATGCAGATCCAGAACGACTATACCCGCCGTTTCGAGGGGACTGGTCTTGGCCTTTCACTGGTCAAGGGCCTTGTGGCGCTGCACGAAGGCACGATGTCCATCGAAAGCATGCCGGGCGAGGGCACCACGGTGACCATCAGCCTGCCGGTGAACGGACCGAAGGGACATCAGGCGGAGAAGGCCGGCGTGCTGACCATGCCTGTAGCGATGGCGAAAGGGGACAGAAATGGCTCGCTCCGCAAAACAGGCTAAGGCGGTCAAGCGCCGCAGCAACGCCTTTCAGGACGGCGCTGTCGCCGTCGGCGGAATGATCTCGCGCAACCCTGTCCTGGTGGGCGGCTCGACGGCATTCCTGGTGACGCTGTTCTACGTCTCTGCGAATGCCTTGTGGTACCAGCCTTTCCCGCATGCCGGCGCATTCTTCGCGACCCGCAGCATTGCGGGCTTTCCGCACGCGGCGCCCGACGAGCCGGAAACGACGTTCAACATCGTGCGGCCATCCGGCGCGCCGGCACCGATCAAGGGCGATCCGGTTGTCGAGCAGGTGCAAGGCATATTGAAGGATCTTGATTTCTATTCGGGAACGGTCGACGGCATTTCCGGACCCAACACCCGCAAGGCTATCCAGGACTATCAGCAGAAGGTCGGGCTCAACGCGTCCGGCGAGATCGATGCGCTTCTGCTCGATCAACTGGGCGCGACGCCGAAAACCGCTTCCGTCGTACCCAGGCCGCAGCCGCGCCCGGATATGCCGGCCGCCGTTCCGGTGTCTTTGCAGACAGGTTCAGGACAGACAAATTCCGGGCAGGCGGATGCCGAGACGCAAGCGCCCGATGCCCGCATCGTCAAGATCCAGGCCGGGCTCAAGGCGTTCGGCAATGACGACATGCAGCTGGATGGTGTCGTCGGCGCGCGCACCAAGGCGGCGATCAAGGAATTCCAGTCGCTGTTCGGGCTGCCGCAGACCGGCGAGCCCGATGAGATCGTCTACGTCAAGATGCGCGAGATCGGCCTGACCAACTGACGGCTGAAACGACGGCTCGCCCAGCGGCGGAAATATCGATAGAGAACCGGCAGTTTCGGGAGCTCTCTCATGCGCGTCACATCGGATCTGTGGGTCTCGGCCCTGTTGCGCCGGGTTTTCAGCGCCGGTGGATTTGCCGCCGTGGTCAAGCGCGGCGCGACCGAGGCCGGCGCTGTGTTCGTGCTGGCGCGGGGCAGGCTGGGTGAGGTTGCCCTGTTCGGGCCGGCGCCGCAGACAAGCTATGATTCGGCCAAGCCCGACGACCGGTTTTTCACTCTGCTCGGAGCAGGCGACGATGCCGTGGTGCTCGACGCCAGGCTGGAAAGGGAGAAAAAATTCGATCCCGACATCTGGGTGGTCGAGATCGAGGCCGGCACCGTGCCCGTCGAGGAGCTTATTTCCGTGAAGACGCCCTGAGGCCGGACGAAGCCGCCGCATCGTCGCTGTTCAAGGCGGTGCGTGTATCGCCGTTGGCAGGTGCTGCGCCGCGAACCACCCTTGAAAGGGTTTCCGCTCTCCACGACCGCATCTTGTCCTGGGCCGCTTCACGATGCAGCAGCCGGTAACGGTCGAGGAAGGTGCGGATAGCCTGCGGATGCGGGAACTGGCCGGGATAGATGGCAACCGTGATCAGGAAGGCCCTGTCTTCGCTGAGGTCGAGCGAGCGCAAGGCGGCAAGCAGCGAGGCATAATTCTGGTTGGCGGTGAGCGATCGCGCGATCTCGAAATCGATGTCGAGTGCATCGGCGAGCGCGGTCTGGAAGAACGCGGCGTTTCCCGTCAGCGCTGTCTCGCGCAATTTCACATAGGTGTCGGCGCCCTTGAAAGGATCGGCGTTCGTCGCTGCCGCCTCGTCGCCCGTGCGCATCATCGAGCGCAGCCTGCGCCGTGCATTCTCAGCCGCGATGCCGAGTGCCTGTTCCCGGGCGGGCTCGTCAGAGGCGGTTTCCGTGCTCGCTGGCGCGATCTTGTCTGCCGCGGCGGCATTCGCATCCGGTTGCGGCGCGCGCACCAGGGTTGGCCTCTCGAGGGCCCTGATCAGATCAGCGATGGTCGGGTTCAAACTCTTGCGGCGCGCGATGGCACGCGCATGCGGCAGGCCATGTCGCCCGATCAGCGCGATGAGATCGATGTCGCTGACGGCGCGTGAGCGGATGAGCAGCGGCGCGGCAATGTCGACCGGTTCCTCGCAAAGGCGGCGCACCAGGGCGGCGGGGGCGTATTCGCATTCGGAAAGGGCGGCTGCCACGTAACGGCGAGATTCGACGGACACGTCATTGAACAGCGGCAGCGTCAGGTCTTCGAGTTGACCGATCTCGCGGCGTGAAGGGCGAGTGAGCGAGCAGAATGCCGACACCGCGGCGCGGAACAGCCTTTCGGCCTTTCCCGAGTCTTTTCGCACCGCGATTTGCCTGAAGTCCGAAGATGACACGAAGGATACGCCCGTACTCGACACAACCTTGACGACGCTCGACCGGGACCGTGTCGGTTCCGAGAGTGCCAAGAACAAAGTTCAAGTTAGCGACGATCCGTTAGCGTTCCGTTAACCCTCTGCCGGCCTTAATGACATTTGGAGGCGTTGCGTTGTGCTCCGGGGAAACCGAGAGGAATGCGCGAACCATGGGCATGGTACTGTCTTTCGTGCCGCGTACGGCACCAAACACCAGAGTAAAGCAAACCGCCGAAATGCCGGCAGCGGTGATCATCTTTCCCGGCATCCGCTACGAGCGGCCGCATGCCGGCGAAGTGCGGCCGGTCGATCCCGACAAGCCGGGTTCGCCTGGACCAAAACCGGTCCCGCACCACTGAGTTTCGGCGGCCACGGACCTTTGGTCCGGGATCATGTCTAGTGCATGTCGCCCAAAAGTGACCTCGGTTTTGGGAGAACGACATGCACAAAAACAAAGATCCAAAGCGGGTCGCCTGAATCCGTTCAGACGCGACACGCTCTAGAAGTCCTGCAACTCGCAGGAACTCTGTTCGAAGAAGCGCGACACGATCGGCTTCCAGCTGCTGTCGGGCACGAAGGCGCGGATGACGAAGATGCCTTCCTCGATCGGCGCTTCGACGAAAATCGCTCCTTGAAGATCCTCTGGAAGATCCTTGCGCACGTCGATCATCTGCGCCGGCGTCAGCACGACGGCATCCAGAACGCCGCCGGTCGCTGTGTGGTCGTTGAAGGAATAGATGTTGTGGCCGCTGCGGTCATAGACCGACACCGACCAGAACGGGACATGCCCAGGTGCCTTGACGCGGACCATGCCTTCGCCCAGATCGAACCGGCAGGCCGTCGCGTAAAACAGCGGGTCGACGGATTTCACCACGGGCGCGCCACCGGCCTCGGCATCGAGCCGCGTCATCTTGTACAGATCCGACGCCATGGACAGCCGCGACCAGGCATCGCGTTCGGAAAACTCGGGCACCAGCAGCAGCACGGCGATGTGCACGATGCCGGCGCCGAGCAGACCGAGCAGGACGGCATGCAGAAGTCCGCGCATCGCAGCGTAAAAACTACGCATTGCAGCCGACCTTGACGATATGCGGCAGCGAGACGTCCGACAGGCCGGTGCTGCTGGCGATTGGCGTGTCGTAGAAGGTCAGCACGAAATACATCCTGCCGAAGCCGTCTGTCAGCAGCCAATTGCCCGGCATCGGGTGATGGCCGGCTGAAATGATCACCGAATTGTCGGGCTGGCGCACCACCCCGTAGGATTGCAGCGCCGCCAGCCGGGGTTTGCCGGTTTCGACCACGCCGAGCGACTGGTCGGCGGCATAAAGCGTCCAGAACCGTGCCGTCGGAAAATCACCCTCGATTGTGTAGGTGCATTCGCGCTTGAGCTCGGCGCCGGCCGCGTCTCGCTCGGCGACGAAGGACAGCCCCTCGGCGCGGCCGAGCGCAAGCACACCCTCGCGCGCCACGCGGGCCTTGGAATAGGGATCGGCGGCCGGTGTGCCGATATCGGGAAAGGCCGTCCATTGGCCGATCCTGATGGCGCCGACGCCATCCTGGATTTTCAGCGCATACCAGACGCTGCCGCCACCGCCGACGATGGCTATGGCAAGCGAAAGCAGCGTCAGGAAGGCAGTTTTGAGCATGAGGGGCCGGGAACACGAAGAGTTGCCGCTCGGGGATATCGCGGCGTGGGGCCTTGTGGCAAGCGGGCCGACGTAGAATTGCAGACGGCTCTCCCTTCTCCCCTTGCGGGAGAAGGTGGCCGAGCGAAGCTCGGTCGGATGAGGGGTGTTCCAGCTTGGCAATGGCGGTGATCCGGCCATCACCCCTCAACTGTCTCGGCGCCAATCACAGCGCCGATAGCGTCTCCGGCAGTTGCGGCGTACTGAGGACGGGCGCCGAATGGAACAGCGTGGTCATGTCCCGCAGCGTCTGGGTCGTGCGGCTGGACAGCACCGGCGGCCGTTCGGCGGCTGCATCGGCCGCCGCCTGATCGTCGCTCTTCTTCTGTGCTTCCTCGGCCTTGGCGGCGATCTCCTCATCGACGAAGGGCTTGTCGATGCCAGGGATCGGCTTGAGGTCGATGTTCTGGTGCGCGTAGACCATCAGTCGCTGCCACACCATCGCCGGCAGTGAGCCACCGGTCATGTTCTTGGTCGGCGTGAAGTCGTCATTGCCCATCCATACCGCCGCCGTGTAGTTGCCGGTGAAGCCGACAAACCAGGCGTCGCGGTAGGACTGCGTGGTGCCTGTCTTGCCGGCGACGACGATGTTGGGAAGTTGGGCTCGCCGCGCCGTACCCATCACCGGCACTGCCGCCAGCATGGTGTTCATCGATTTGAGCGCCTGCTCGGACAGCACCCGGTGGGGCGGCGGCGCGTCCTTGGCGAAATCATAGACCACCTCGCCGGTGCGGGTGACGAGTTGGCTGATGCCGTGCCGGGAGCCGACGAAGCCGTTGTCGGCGAACACGCTGTAGCCCGTCGCCTGGTCCATCACCGTCATGCTCGAGGTGCCGAGCACCATCGTCTTATGTGCTTCGATCGGCGATTCCACGCCCATCGCCTCGGCCATGGCCTTGATCGGGCCGATGCCGAGATGATCCTTGGCCAGCCGCACCGGCACGGTGTTGATCGACTTGGCCATTGCCATGATCAACGTGACGTTGCCGGCCGATCCGCCGTTGTAATTGTGCGGCGACCAGCTGCCCCAGCTGATCGGGCCGCCGGAAATGATGGAGTTGGGGGTGAAGCCGTGTTCCATCGCGGTTGCGTAGACATAGGGCTTGAATGACGAGCCGGTCTGGCGCAGCGCCTTGGTGGCGCGGTTGAACTGGCTGGCACCATAGTCGCGGCCGCCGACGATGGCGCGCACGGCGCCGTTGGTCTCGATGACGACGACGGCACCTTCGGTGACGTTGTACTCCTTGCCGAACTGGCGCAGGTGGAACTCCACCGATTCTTCCGCCGCCTTCTGGATGTTGGCATCGAAGGTGGTGTGGGCGAGAAGCGAGTGCTGGCCAGGTTTGGCGATCTTCTTGACCTCGTCGAATGCCCAGTCGAGGTAATAGTCAGGGCTTTTCTGTTCGCCGCGGTCGACGACATCGGCCGGATGCAGCCTGGCCTGCAGGACCTGGCCTTCGGTCATGAAGCCGGCATCGACAAGGTTGGACAGCACCACATTGGCGCGCGCGCGCGCCGCCGGCAGGTTGATGTGCGGCGCATATTTGGTCGGCGCCTTGAACAGGCCGGCCAGCATCGCCGCCTCGGCCAGGTTCAGGTCCTTGACGCTCTTGCCGAAATAGAAGTCGGCGGCAGCCTCGATGCCGAACGTGCCGCCGCCCATATAGGCGCGGTCGAGATAGAGCTGCAGGATCTCCTTCTTCGACAGATTGGCCTCGAGCCACAGCGACAGGAAGGCTTCCTTGATCTTGCGCTCCAGCGTGCGCTCATTGGTGAGGAACAGGTTCTTGGCCAACTGCTGGGTGATGCTCGAGCCGCCCTGGACGACGGAGTTCGCCCGCACATTCTCGAAGATCGCGCGCGAAAGGCCGAGCACATCGATGCCGTAGTGGTCGAAGAAGCGACGGTCCTCGGTGGCAAGCACCGCCTTGATGACGTGATCGGGCATCTCGTCGACCGGCACGGAATCGCGCTGGATGATGCCGCGCTGGCCGATCTCGTTGCCATAGCGGTCAAGGAAGGTGACGGCGAAGTCGCCCTGGGCGCGCCAGTCGCCAGCCGTGTCCTGGAAAGCCGGAATGGCCAGCGCCAGCATCACCACGATGCCGACGGCGCCGAGCGTGAAACCTTCGCTCAACAGTTCGATGATGCCACGGCGCCAGCCGTTGACGCGGAAGCGCCGCGAGAAGATCGTCGCCAATTCCCAGAACTGGCGCGCCTTGAAGCCGATCTCGTAGAGCGAGGAATCGATCCACGCATCGAGCGCCAGCAGCCGGGCGGCGATCGGACCTCTTCTTTTGCGCGGTTCGGGACTGGCCATTCGGAATCCGGCTAGCAATTGCACGACCTGAGAACCGCAAACCGGCAATTTCAGGGCGATGCATTCCGGGAGACTATTCCTCCATTTTTCCAGCGGTCACAAGGGCGGTGAAGACACAGTGGCGGGTTTGTTGCTGATGGGCCGGCCCGAGAATACAGCCCGGCGCCAACAGCATGTGCCCGCGCCTCCAGCGGAGGCGTGAACTTGTTATCACTGCAGCTCGGCGCGCCTCATGCGGCTCGCAAGCTTTCTTTCGGACGCAAATTCTGGTTCATGCGGAACAAGTTCAATGGGTCGTAGCGCTGCTTGATTTCCAGAAGCCGTCGATGATTGCCACCATAGGCCGCTTCGACCCGGTCGACCTCGTCCTCCGGCATGAAGTTCACATAGGCGGTGCCGGCGGCATAAGGTTTGGCCGCCTCGTAGATTGAACGAGCCCAGTCGGTGCAAGCCTTGTCCATCGTCGGTTCGCGCCAGCGGGCGTGAACGTTCATGACGAAATGTGAACTGCGCTGTGGGAACGCCGTTGCATCCGCCTTGACGCGACCTGCCGCGCCGCCGACATGGCCGATAAATATCTCGCATTCGGGCCCCGGCAGCTTGGCTATTGCCCCCCTGACGACCGCAGCCGCCTCCTCGGAAAACTCGGTGAAGTCATGGCTCTTCCAGTAGTTGCGGGCGCCGGGCGTGAGCAGTGGGTCGAATGCCTGCTGCCAGCCGGTGAACGGGCTGGGGCCCACGACATCGGCAATCGGCGTGCCGATGGCTCGAAGTTTTTGCGTCGCCTTTTCGCCTGCCTCGATGTCGCCGCAATAGCACATGGCCAGAACCAGAACCTCCTTGCCATGCCATTCCGCGGGCAGGAAGGGCAGCGGCGGCGCCTGCCGCATGACTACCCAGCAGGTCAACTCGTCAGGAGCGGTTTCGAGCGCCTTGCGATACTCCCGCAGCACCTTTTCGGCATCGGCGAAGGGATGGACGACAAGCCCTGCCAGCACTTGCGGTCCAAACTCATGGAGATGGAACTCGAATGCCGTGACGACGCCGAAATTGCCGCCGCCGCCGCGCAGCGCCCAGAATAAATCGGGATTTTCAGTCTTGCTGGCCCGGAGCAATTTGCCGTCGGCGGTGACCACATCGGCGGAGGCAAGATTGTCGATGGTCAGGCCGAATTTGCGGGTGATCCAGCCGAAGCCGCCACCCAGCGTCAGGCCGGATATGCCGGTGGTCGAGTTGATTCCGGTCGGCACCACCAGCCCGAAGGCCTGCGTTTCCTTGTCGACATCGGCAAGCGTCGCGCCAGGCCCGACCCATGCCCGCCGCGCAGCGACATCGACCCGCACCGACTTCATCAATGACAGATCAATCATCAGGCCACCATCGCAGACCGCACTTCCGGCAATGTTGTGGCCGCCGCCGCGCACGGAGACGAGAAGCCTGTTCTCCCTGGCGAAATTCACGGCACTGATGACATCGGAAGCGCCGACGCAGCACACGATCAGCCCGGGCAGCCGGTCGACCGTGGCATTCCAGACGGTCCGTGCTTCGTCGTACGCGGCATCGCCTTCGCTCAGCATTTTGCCGCGCAATTGTGCCGAAAACGCTTCCAGGGCTGCGGCGTCGATTGTCGTTTTTCCGCGTTCAAGCGTGGTGAGGCTCATGGTGTTCATGGTTTCCTCCCGATTTGCAGATGAGCTGTCCTCTCCCAAAAGACGTTTTTACTGTGCGCTTATATTAGCTATCGCGCAAGTTTCGCGTCGGCCAGCGTTGCGACTCGCCAGCGGGGCACATGGTGCCGCCAGCCGGCGATCTCAGCCGTTTTGCGCGCGCGACCTTGCACCCTCGGCCGCCAGGATGCCGATCATGCTGATGCGAATGTGAGCGAAGCAGCGTAGCGCTATCCCACTCCTCAGGCCGGTTCGCGCTTCAGCGCCTGCGCCATGCAGTGGATGCCGCCGCCGGTCTTCGAGATCTCGCTCATGTCGACGGCCGCGACCTCGAAGCCGCGCGCCTTGAGCTGACCGATCAGCGCCTGGCTGGAGGTCGGCGCGATCACCCGGTCCCTGCCCAGCGACATGAAGTTGCAGCCCAGCGCCATCGTATCCTGGAACGGCACGTCGATGATCTCGTGGCCCTTGCCCTTCAACCAGTCGACAATGCCGGGTTCGGTGCAGGCGAGGCAGACAGCGGTCAGTTTCTCGGCGATCGGCACCACCATCAGGTCGATATGAACATAATACTCGTCGATGAAGGCGATGCGGGTTTCCCAACCTTCCTTGTCGAACCATGCCTGCACCTGGCGGGCGCCTTCTTCCTGCGTACGCGCGCCGCCGCAGCCGATCAGCACGACGCCGTCCTCGATGACGTTGAAGTCGCCGCCCTCGAACGTGCCTGCCGTGACCATGTCGTAGATCGGGATGCCGAGCTTTTCATAGGTGCGGATCGCGGCATAGTTCTCGCCGCGCCGCCACCAGTTGGCCATGGCGGTGATGAAGGCGCCGTAGGGCGTCATGACGCTGGAATCGCGGGAATAGACCTGCATCGGCAGCTCAGGCGTCGGCTCGTGCCAGTGGATGTTGACGCCGAAATGCTCGTAGGCGGCGACCAGGTCCTTGTGCTGGGCCTGGGCGATCTGGACGTTGCAGGGCGCCTCGCGCAGGTGCTTTCGCGACAGCGAACTGGTCGACAGATGGCGCAGGAAATTGGGTGAGCCAAGCAGGACGTCGGTCAGCACGTCGGTCTCGTTGGCAAAACCCCAGGCGGTCAGCGGCTTGGTGCCGCCGGCGGGGTTGCGGCGCTGCAGCGAAAACGGCTCGGCCACAATGCGGTCATGAACGGTCATGGGATGCTCCTCGTGAGGTGGCTTGGGGTGTCTGATTGCTCGGTATCCACCAGTCGCGTCCACGCGGGGTGGTGACATATTCTGGCCATCGAAACCCGATCGGCGGGTCGTAGTCGCAAAGCGGCGCGATCCAGTTCGAACCGCCGATTCCGCCGCCGGTGCGGGCGACGAATTCATTCATCGCCGCATCGCGGGCGGTCTGGTCTTCCAGCAGGCGGAGCGCCGCCAGCGCGACCGTCTTGGACGCGCAGATGACCATCGGGTCGATCGTCGCCGAAATGCCGCCCAGCGCATTCATCACCCATGCCGGATAGGGGTAGCCGGTCTCCGAACGCAGCGCCGGGCGGGCGACATAGAACCGCGCTGTCGGCGTATGCCAGCTCATGTCGGTGTAATCGTCGGAGGTCGAATTGACTTGCGAGGGCGGCAGATCGCGGCGCAGGATCGCTTCCGCCGCCTGCGGCTCGATCAAGCGCTCGAGTTCTTCGATCAACGGCTCGTCGCTCGCCATGCGCCCGGCATTGACCTGTATTTCGCGGGCAACTGCTTTGGCGTCTTCGTCCCAGCGCGGCGGCCCAGCCGTCGACAGTGCTTCATAGGCGATCTCGGCCATGGCGTGGTTGGCAAGTCCCGGTCGTGACTTCGACACCCAATGCCGCTCATGGCGGCAGCCGCTCATGCTGGCAGCGGCCTCGGCATTGCGGTCGAGCACCGCGGTGACCTGCTCGGCCATGGCAAGCGTCGGCACGCGGATCATGTACTGGATCTCGGCCAGTCCCGCCGGCAAATTGTCGGCGGTCGCTTGCCCCGCCGTCAGGATCGCCTCGCTGATCGACCAGCCGCCCTGGTGCGGCAGCATGGAATCGCGCAGAGCCTTGGAGGCCATGTACATCATCATCAATGCGTCGTTGGCGCCGGGGGCGCGCGCCGCCGAATGTGCTTGCGGAATGGGTGCAGCACCCGCAGCCAGCGCCCAGCGCTCCGGTTGGTCGCAGATGAAGCGATAGATCATCGCGTAGGCCGCGCCGCAATGTGTGTCCCAGCGCGCCGTGTTGCAGAGCGGCAGCATGTAGAACGGGTGAAAGGAGATCATGCCGGCAAGGCCGTCATAATAGCCCTTGGCGGCATGGATCGGCTTTGACCCGCGCACCTTTTCCGCCGGCTCGCCGGTGAAGCGCAGCGTGCCTGATATGCCATGGCGCTGCATCGCCGCCTTGGTCGCCAGCAGCCCGCCGAGGCTCGAAATCCCGAGGCCGGAATGCGGGTCGGTGTGGCCGCCGGCCTGGTTGCCAAGTCCCCGGCGCGGACGCTCGACCGTAGCGGCATCCTGGCAATTGCCGGGCACCGCGTCGTATTCGGCGTACATGCCGATGGTCGGGCCGGGGCCGTTGGTCCAATGCGCGCAGAAGGCGGTCGGCATGCCGGCGGAGCCTTCTTCGACGGAAAAGCCTTCGAGTTTCAGCCGCTCGACATACCAGGCGGCTGATTGATACTCCCGCCACGCGGTCTCGCCGTAATCGAAGATGGTGCGTGTCCACGCGGACAACAACGGCTGGATGCCGTCGAGACAGGCAAGGGCGGTTGCTTGCGCCGAGGTGGCCACCGGTTTCTCCATGGCATGAGAAGAAAGCAGTGAAGCGGGTCGCTAAAAAGTGATATGTTTTCCCGGTTCGTGCAAATTCGGTTCACCTGAGGTTCCTTGCGTATACCATCGACACAAGCGCTGCGTGCGCTCGACAGCTTCGCCCGGCACGGCAGCGTCTGGCGCGCCGCCGACGAGTTGCACCTGACCCGCAGCGCTGTTAGCCATCAGCTTCGCCTGCTGGAGCGCGACCTCGGCTTCGACCTGCTCGAACGCATCGGCAAGGGCGTGGCGCTGACGCCGCGCGGCCAGCGCTACGCCAGCGATGTGCGCAAGGCGCTCACCGTTCTGGGCGACGCGGTGACGCGCGATGCCGGCACCGGAGTCGGCGGCTCGTTCGCCGTCAGTTGCACGCCCGGCTTCGCCTCGCTGTTCTTGTGCACCCATATCGGCGAGTTCCGGCAGATGTATCCTGACGTGGCGCTGCGCATCCTGACGCCGCGCCGGCTCGACGATGTCAGCAATGCCGATGCCGATGCCTTCATTGCGTTTGGTGTCGGCAATTGGCCGAACCGGGCGGTCGAGCCGCTCTGCGAAATCTCGTTCACGCCGCTCTGCAGCCCGACGCTGCTCAACAAGGTCGGCGGTTTTTCCCGGCCGTCGGACGTGCTGCGCGCCAACCTGCTGCATCTCGATGACACCGAGGATTGGGCACGCTGGCTGGCGCTGTCCAAGGTGGAAAACCCCGACATTGAGGGCGGCATCTTCTTTTCGGACATGAACCTCGTCTTTTCGGCGGCGATTGCCGGCCAGGGCATCGCCATGGGCGACGAACTGACCAGCCGGCGGGCGCTGAGCGAGGGCCGGCTGGTCAGGCCGTTCGACATCGCGATCAAGTCGCCGCGCTCCTATTTCCTGGTCTCCGAACACGCCAAGGCTTCGCATCCGGTTCTGGAAGCGTTCGCAGGATGGCTGCGGTCGAAACTCCAGGAGAACCGCATTCTGCCGTATTGAGGGCAGTTGGCGACATCTCGCCATAGATGAATGAAATTTGCCGATCACGCGAAAACTATTCGGTTGCGGTGAGCCGGCACCCTGCCTACGATTTCGACAAGCGTTAGGGAAAGGGCAGTATGCAGCAACCCGGCCGTGCCGCAGAGATCAAGGCAATCGGGATCGGCAAGAGCTTCGGCTCGTTCCGTGCGCTGGACAATCTGTCGCTCGATATCGGCCGTGGCGAGTTCCTGACCCTGCTCGGGCCGTCCGGTTCGGGCAAGACCACCTTCCTGATGATCCTTGCCGGCTTCGTGCAGCCGACCGAAGGCAAGCTGTTCAGCGACGGCGTCGACATCACCGACCGGCCGGCCGAGCAACGTGCCGCCGGCATGGTGTTCCAGGGCTACGCGCTGTTCCCGCATATGAGCGTCGAAGCCAACATCGCCTTCCCACTCAAGGTGCGCAAGAAATCGGCCGCCGACATCAAGCGCCGTGTCGGCGAGATGATCGAGCGCGTCGGCCTCAAGGGCCACGAGAAAAAACTGCCGGCGCAATTGTCAGGCGGTCAGCAGCAGCGTGTGGCGCTGGCCCGCGCGCTGGTGTTCGAACCGGGCGTGCTGTTGCTCGACGAACCGTTTTCCGCGCTCGACAAGGGCCTGCGCGGACAGATGCAGGCCGAGATGAAGCGGCTGCACCAGGAGACCGGGACCACCTTCGTCTTCGTCACCCACGACCAGAGCGAGGCACTGGCGCTGTCGTCGCGCGTCGCCATCTTCAATCACGGCAAATTGCTGCAGGTTGGACCGCCCGACGAGGTCTACGACCGGCCGGACAACCGCTTCGTCGCCGAGTTCCTCGGCGAGATCAACATGCTGCCGCTGAAGGGGGTCAGGCCCGCCGGCAATGGCTCGACGGGCCTGTGCGAGGACCGCACGATCAGCATGGGCTGCAAGGCCGAGCTGGTACAAGGCGATGCAATCCTGGCGATCCGGCCGGAATACATGTCGATATCGGGCGAGGCGGCAGATGGTGAGAATGGCATCGCCGCTACCGCCACCAACTCCACCTATCTGGGTGCTGCAACGCGGCTCGACCTGACGACGCGGCAAGGCGCCAAGGTCACGGTCTCGGTGCCCAACGAGGTGGCTGCCGCGGCCTTGAGCAAGGGCAACTCCGTCTGGCTCACCTGGCCGGCGGAAAAGGGTTTCCTCCTTCCGCATGGAGGGCAATGACGAACGGTGTGGCGAGATATCGCAGCACCGATTCCGGCACTATCAACAACAAAAAAGGGGAACTGACATGACACATGACACCAAAAAACAAGCCATCGAGAACCTGTCCGCCAGGGCAGGTCGCGGCGAGATTTCGCGCCGGCAGTTCACGCAGCTGGCGGCACTCGTGCTGGCCGGCACGCCGATGCTGCTGCGCTCGACAGGTGCCTTTGCGCAGGCCAAGGAACTTGTGCTGGTCAACTGGGGTGGCGATGCCATCACCGCCTACGATGCCGCCTATGGCCAGGCCTTCACCAAGGACACCGGCATCACCGTCAAGATGGACGGTTCGGGTCCGACCGAAGGTGCCATCGCCGCGCAATTCAAGAGCGGCGCGCCGACTTGGGATCTCGTCGACGTAGACCCGTTCTCAGCCATCACGCTCGGCGCCCAAGGGGCTCTCGAGCCGATCGATTACAACATCGTCGACAAGAAGAAGATGCGGCCCGGCTTTGGTTGGGAATACGCCGCCTCGACCTATTTCTTCTCCTATGTCATCGCCTATGATTCCGAGAAGTACGGCAAGGACGCGCCGACCGGCATGGCCGATTTCTTCGATGTGAAGAAATTCCCCGGCAAGCGCTCGCTCTACAAATGGGGCGTGTCGAGCTGGGAAGCGGCGCTGCTCGCCGACGGTATCGCGCCTGCGTCGCTCTACCCGCTCGATCTCAAGCGCGCCCATGACAAGATCGCCGCCTTCAAGGAAAACGTCGTTGCCTATTGGGGTGGCGGCGCCGAAAGTCAGAGCGTGCTGCTCAATGGCGAGGCCTCGATGGCAATCGTCTGGTCGACCCGCGCTTCACTGATCGAGCAGGATAGCGGCGGCAAGATCAAGTTCATCTGGGACCAGGGCCTGATCTCGCCCGGTGCGCTCGCCGTGCTCAAGGGCAATCCCGGCGGCAAGGACGCTGCGATGAAGTTCATCGCCAGTGCCCAGGACCCTGAAAAGCAGCTGGTCATGTTCGACAAGCTCGGCCAAGGTCCTGCAAACCCGGCGGCAGACGCGCTGATCCCTGCCGACAAGAAGCGCATCAACCCGGTCGATCCCGAGAACATGAAGAAGCAGATCGCGCTCGACATGGACTGGTACGCCAAGAACTACGGGCCGGCGCTCGACGAATACACCAAGATCATCTCGGCCTGATCAGGGCAGGGGTAATCGGGTCGACATGAGATCCTATCTCTCCGACAGGATGGGCGCGGCGCTGTTGATGGCGCCGCTGCTCCTGTTTCTTGTCCTGGCCTATGCCTGGCCGTTCCTCGGCGTCGTCAAATGGAGCTTCACGCTGCCGACGCCCGGCCTCGGCCAGTATGAGGCGCTGCTTACCGACGATCTCGTGCAGTCGGTGTTCATCCGCACGCTGCGCATCGCGGCGGTCGTCACCGTGGTTTCGGTGGCCGCTGCCTACGCCATCACCGTCGTCTGGGTGCGTGGAACCCCGGCACAGCGCCTGGTCGCCGAGTTCTGCATTCTCGTTCCCTTCTGGATTTCCGTGCTGACCCGTGCCTTCGGTTGGGTGGCGCTGCTCTCCAATCGCGGCCTGATCAACAGCTGGCTGCAGGCGATCGGCTTCATTTCCGAACCGTTGGCGCTGGTGCGCAACGAATTCGGCGTCATCGTCGGCATGACGCATTTCCTCATTCCTTTCGCCGTCTTCCCGCTGGCATCGGCTATGCGCAGCCTCGACGACCGCGTGCTCCTGGCCGCGCGCGGGCTCGGCTCCAGCCGCATGCGCACCTTCTGGACAGTGTTCGTGCCGATGACGCGCTCCGGCATCATCGGCGCGGCGATGATCGTGTTCGTCTTCTCGCTCGGCTTCTTCGTCACGCCGGCGATCCTCGGTGGCGGCCGCAGCGTCATGATCGCCGAGCTGATCTATCTCAGGATCTTCCAGAGCCCGGACTGGGGCCTGGGGGCGGCGATCAGCGTCGTGTTGGTGCTGTTCGTCGGCGCGCTGATGGCGCTTTTGTTCCGATACGTCAGACCGAAGCAGTTGATCTGATGCCGACCTACCGCCCCGGTCCCGTCTCGCTGATCATCGCCGCCCTCGTGGCGCTGTTCCTGCTGATGCCGCTGCTCGCCGTCATCCCGGTGTCGCTGACGCCGAGCCGCATGCTGGCGATGCCGTCGGGCGAACTGTCGCTGCGCCACTACCGGGCGCTGGTCGAGGACCCGCGCTGGCTCCAATCGATCCTGCTCTCGATCCGCATCGGTGTCGTCAGCAGCGCCTTTTCAACCGTGCTCGCGCTGTGCTTCAGCCTCGGCGTCTGGATGTTCCAGCCCCGCTTCACCGCGGCCCTGGTCGGCTTCGTGCTGCTGCCGATGGTGGTGCCGCCGGTGGTCTCGGCGATCACGCTCTACTTCCTGCTGACCTCGATCTCGGGCTTCAGCACGTTCTTCGGCTATGACACATGGCTCGGCGTCGCCATGGCGCATTCGGTGATGACGGTGCCCTTCGCCACCGTGCTGATGCTGGTCTCGCTCAGCCAGCTCGACCGGCGCATCGACCTTGCCGCGCGGGGCTTAGGGGCCACTGTGTGGGAGCGCGCCACCCGCATCATCATGCCCAACATCAAGTTCGGCATCATCACCGCGGCACTGCTCTCCTTCGTGCTGTCGTGGGAAGAAATCGGCGTCACCCTGTTCATCACCTCGGTCAACGCCATCACCCTGCCGAGGCTGATGTGGATGGGCCTGCGCGACAACATCGACCCGGCGATCGCCGCGCTCTCGGTGATCCTGATCATCATCACCGTGCTGGTGCTGGCGGTGCGCAGTTTCGTGGCCAGGCAGCGCGGAGCCTAGACAAACCGCACCGAGACGCGGCCAAACCGGCCGAGATCGCCGGTGACTTCGTCGCCTGCCTCGACGCTTATCGGCGTCACGCAGGTGCCTGTAATCACCACCTGTCCCGGTTGGAGCGCTATGCCCAGGCCCGACAGCTCGTTGACGAGCCAGGTGAGCGCGACGCGAGGGTCGCCCAACACGGCCGCTCCCGATCCGCTATGTTGCGACCTTTCGGAAACGGACGCGACCACGGGGTGTTTTGCAAGATCCACGCCGCGCCAGTCGTCTTCCGCCGCCTCGCCGATGACAAACAGATTGGCGCAGGCATTGTCCGCAATGAGCTGCGGCGCCCCGACGGCGCAGAAATCGTCATAGCGTGAGTCCGGAATTTCGATCGCCGGGTGCAAGGTCGCCACGGCTTTCATCACTTCGGCGATTTCATAGGGCGCAGGACGAGGCGGCAACTCGCGGCCGAAGCGGAAAGCGAACTCGATCTCGGCCACGCGCATCTTGCTCGTCGCCAGCGAAACGGTCCCGCCGACCTCCACCGCTTTTTCGGCCAGGAGACGTCCGGCCATCGGGCCGTCGACATTGATGTGCCTTTGTCCGGCCACACTGGTCGCGGCAATCTTCCAGCCGAAAAGCGAGGCCGCCGAGCGATCCAGGACATGCGATTGGATGGCGTAACCTTCGAGCCGTGTTTGTGGGCGCAACGCCTCAGGTATGGCGCCGAGACGGGTGCCCTGGTCCCAGTGGCCTACCAACAACCGCGAGGCAGCCCTGGTCTTTTCTGCATCGAGCATCATCAGCTTCCGAAATTGCTTCGTGGATCGTCATGCGACCCTGTAGCGAGAATATGTAACCAGGAATCGAGAGTCCATGTTCGCGGCGCGGTGCCCGCGGACGATGGTGTTGGCAAAGTCGCCCTTTCGAGATCATCGGCATCCATCATTCCGATGACGAATCGCCATCGCCTCCGCGCGTCGAATGGCTATATCTGTCAGAACACGCAGAACGCGGACAGCTTCCGAAAAGCAATAATCGGCAGCGCAGGAACTGGAGGAAAAGACGATGACCGCGCCAGACGATTTACAGCAGGCACTGTTTCTCAGGCTGAAAAGCGATGCATCGCTGTCGGCCTTGCTGGGCGGCGCCGGACTGCTCGAACGGCCAACCGACAATGCCGCTTTTCCGTACGTGACCTGCGGCCAGACCTCTGCTTTCGACTGGGATACGAGCACCGAGAACACTGATGATCAGTTGATTACGCTGCATGTCTGGTCGAAAGCCCATGGCGACGCCGAAACGCTAGCCATCATGGCCGCCATCCAGGCGCGCCTTGCCGACGCAGCATTGGCGATTGGCTCTCGCGGCCAGACACGACTGTCGCTGGAATTTGCCGAAGCCCGCCATGACGAGGATCTGCTCGTGCATCACGGGCTGCTGCGTTTTCGCGCGATAACGCAGGAAAATGCCTGATGCGCTTTCAATATGGTCAAAACCGAGTCTAGACTGGACTTTCGCGGGATTTCACCTGTTCGAGGCGGTGAAATTCCAGATTGATTGTCTCGCGTTGCAGGGGTGTGGCGAGGATGTTTTCAGCGGCGTTCACCGTTCATTTCACGTTCAGCACCGATGCGTTACAACGCCGGTCATGAAAATGCTTCGCTCCCCCCTCCGAACCGCGACACTGGCGCTTTGTGCTGCCGGGCTGTTCGCGTCGCAGGCGATGGCGATACCGGTCATCGCGCCGCCCGACCTGGCCAGCCCGATCGTACTGGCTGCGTCCGATTGCTACGCCATCGGCCAGCAGGTGGCCGAGCAGAATGGCGGAACGCTGGCCAAGGCCTCGCAATCGACGCGCGGCGGTCAGCCTGTCTGTGTCATCGTGGTGCTCGTTCCAGGCAAGGACGGACAACGTCCGCGCCGTTCCGAGATCGTCGTTCCGCTGAACTGACCCAATCAACCTTAGGCTACGTTTCCCAGGCCGCCGGAATCGGCCTATATCTGCCCCAGTCTTCAATCTGACAAAGCTCTTCATCTGACCAAGCCCTTCAATCTGACAAAGCTCTTCAACAGGTATCGAACTCCGCATGCGTGTACTCGTCGTCGAAGATGACAAGGATCTCAATCGGCAGATATCGGATGCGCTGGTCGATGCCGGCTATGTCGTCGACCGCGCCTTCGACGGCGAGGAAGGCCATTTCCTTGGCGACACAGAGCCCTATGACGCGGTCGTGCTCGATATCGGCCTGCCGCAGATGGACGGCATAAGTGTGGTCGAGCGCTGGCGGCGCGGCGGCCGCAAGATGCCGGTGCTGATCCTGACGGCGCGCGACCGCTGGAGCGACAAGGTCTCCGGCATCGATGCCGGCGCCGATGACTACGTCACCAAGCCGTTCCACATCGAGGAGGTGCTGGCGAGGTTACGAGCCCTGATCCGGCGAGCAGCCGGCCATGCCTCGTCCGAACTGACCTGCGGGCCGCTGCGTCTCGACACCAAGGCCTCCAAGGCCGATGTCGACGGCGTGCCGCTGAAACTGACGTCGCACGAATTCCGCCTGCTCGCCTATCTGATGCACCATATGGGCGAAGTGGTCTCGCGGACCGAACTGGTCGAGCATCTCTACGATCAGGATTTCGACCGCGATTCCAACACCATCGAGGTGTTTGTCGGGCGGCTGCGCAAGAAGATGGGCATCGACATGATCGAAACCGTGCGCGGCATGGGCTACCGCATGCGTGAGCCGGAGGCGTAACTCGGAACCGCTCAAACCAACCGCAAGGACGCCGCTTTCGCTGCGTTTGTGGCCGCGTTCGCTGACGTTCCGCGTTATCGCCTTTTCCACGGTCTGGGCGATCGTGACGCTCGTTGTCATCTTCACCTTGATCACCACGCTCTACCGCCAGGCCAGCGAGCGCGGCTTCGACAGCCTGCTTTCGGCGCATCTGTTCAACCTGATCGGTTCGATCGGCATCTCCGACAGCGGAGCGCTGACTGGCGCGCCAGACCTCGGCGACCTTCGGTTCTCGGAGCCGAATTCGGGCTGGTACTGGTCGGTCGAGCCCGCTTCGGAGGGTGTGCATGGCGATCTCCACTCGTCGTCGATGACCACGACGATCCCATCACCGAGCGTTGCCGAGGTGCCGTTCAATGCCAGCTTTCAGCGCAGCTACGCAGCTGAAGGCATCGACGGCGAGCAACTCGAAGTTTTCGAGAGCGAATTCGTTCTCGACGCCAAGAACCGGGCCGCGCGTTTCCGCGTCATGGGCAACCAGAGCGAACTCGAACAGGAAATCGCTACCTTCCAGCGCCGCCTGCTGACCTATCTCAGCCTGTTCGGCGTCGGCATGATCGCCATCAACGCGATCGCCATCCTGCTCGGCCTGCAGCCGCTGCGCCGGGTCAGGAACGCGCTCGCCATGGTGCGCGAGGGCACCGCGCAGAGGCTCGACGGCCGCTTCCCGGCCGAGATCGAACCGCTTGCCAACGAAACCAACGCGTTGATCGAAAACAACAGGCGCATCGTCGAGCGGTCGCGAACACAGGTCGGCAATCTCGCCCATTCGCTGAAGACGCCGCTGGCGGTATTGCTCAACGAGGGCCGCGCGCTCGGCGGCGCCAAGGGGCAGCTGATCGCCGAACAGGCCGCTTCCATGCAGAAGCAGGTCGAACACTATCTCCAGCGCGCCCGCGTCGCGGCACAGCGCGACAGCGTCGTCTACCGCACGCCGGTGACGCCGCTGGTGCAGCGCATGGTGCGGGTTCTGCAGAAGCTCAATCCGCAGACAAATCTGTCGCTGTCGCTGCCGGCGGCCGAAATCGTCTTCGCCGGCGAGCGCGAGGATCTTGAGGAATTGCTGGGCAATCTCCTTGAAAACGCGATGAAATGGGCAAAGAGCGCGGTGCAGGTTTCGGTCGTGCCCTTGACCGGCAAGGACGACCCGGCCGGCCTGTTCGAGATCAGCATAGAGGATGACGGTCCGGGCATTCCCGAGGACAAGGCGCGCGAGGCGCTGAAGCGAGGACGGCGTCTGGACGAGACAAAGCCCGGAACAGGTCTGGGGCTGGCCATTGTCGCAGACCTCGTCAACGAGTATGGAGGCGTTCTGGCGCTCGAACGGTCCGGTATGGGCGGATTGAAGGCGGTGGTGCGATTGCGGAGCCTTCAGTGATGTTCACCAGGGCCAATCGACATAGAGGGACGGGAGATGTTATTGGCGGCATGTCGATTGGTCTCGCAGCTGCCAACGGCCAAATTTCCGACAAATATCAATACTATGGCCACGCCAACTTCTCCGATGACGCGGCCCCCGGCGCATCCATGGCAGGCTCCCACTCAAGAAAATCGGTTGTTGGCATGAAGATTCGCGTCGCTCTCGTTTCCGCATTGCTGGCCGTTTCCGGCTGCACCACCTTGAGCGGCAAGGGTCCAGCCATAGCAGTGACACCGGCCTCGACACCTCCTTCAAGCGGCAAGGTGACCACGACGATCATTTCGGCGATGGGCGGCGGCCTCATCAGCGGGACGATCGGCAACGGCCTCAGCGAGACCGAGAAGCGCAGCGCGCTCGAGGCTGAATACAAGGCGCTGGAATATACGACCAGCGGCCAGAAGGTGACGTGGAAAGGCGCTCAGGCTTCGCGCTACGGCGAGGTGGTTCCGGCCCAGCCGTACCGCGTCGGTTCGCAGGACTGCCGCCAGTACACGCAGACGGTGTTTTCCGCCGGCGCCGGGGTCACGGCGCGTGGAACCGCTTGCCGCAACGCCGATGGCAGCTGGACGCCGCTGACCTGACGACCGTCTGCCGACGATTGGCGGCTGGCGTCGTCAAAGCGTCGCAGCATGCATCTGTTGGCACGGCAGAGCTCTGCCGGTATTGGAAGAACCATGCTGTTCTGGGTCATAGCCGCCATTCTCACGCTGGGTGCAAGCCTGGCGGTGCTGCTGCCGCTGGCCGCCAGCGCCAAGGGCGGGTCGTCGAGCGGCGAACATGATCTCGAAGTCTATCGGGACCAATTGTCCGAGCTTGACCGCGACGCCGCGCGTGGCTTGATCCAGCCGGCCGAAGCCGCCGAGGCCCGCGCCGAGATCGCTCGCCGCATCCTTCGCCTTGACAATGCGGGTACCGCCGGCGGCGCAAACCCTGGCCGAGCGTCGATCACGGCAAGGCTGGTGGCAACCGTAGCCGTGCTGGCGGTGCCGCTGGTCAGTTGGGGGCTCTATGTCCAGCTTGGCTCTCCTGACCTGCCGTCGCAACCGCTCAGCGAGCGGTTGGCCAAGAATCCCGCCGACAGTTCGGTCGACGAGCTGGTGGCGCGGGCCGAAGCCCATCTGGCCGCCAATCCCACTGACGGCAGGGGCTGGGACGTGCTGGCACCGGTCTATCTGCGCATGCAGCGCTTTTCCGACGCGGCGGGAGCCTATCGCAACGCCATTCGGCTCGATGGCGACAGCGCCGTTCGCCAGGCCGGTCTCGGCGAGGCGATCGCCAGCGCGGCAGGCGGCATTGTCTCGGCCGATGCCCAGGATGCTTTCGAGGCAGCCCTGAAGCTCGATCCGGCCAACGCGAAGGCGAGTTTCTACCTGGCCATGGCGTTGGCGCAGGAGGGGCGCGCCAAGGAAGCGACCACGGCATGGCAGGCGATGCTGGGCAGATTGCCGCCGGACTCGCCATGGCGCGGTGCCGTCGAGCAGGCGCTCGCCAAATCCGGAGGCTCCGACGTCGCTTCCGGCGCCACCAACGGTCCCGATGCCGGCGATTTCGACGCCGCATCCTCGATGTCGCCGCAGGATCGGGAGACCATGATCAACACGATGGTCGCCGGCCTCGACGACAAACTGCGGCAAAATCCGCGTGATCCGGAAGGATGGATGCGGCTCGTTCGTTCCTATGTCGTGCTCGGCAAAGCCGATCAGGCGCGTGAGGCGCTCGGTCGCGCCATCGCCGTCTTTGGAGCCGACAGTGAGCAGGCGAAGAAATTCACCGCCTTTGCCGCTTCGCTTGGCCTTGCGGCGACGGAGTAGAACAAGACATGACGCGCAAGCAGAAACGATTGTCGGTGATCGCGGGCGGGCTGGTCTTCCTGGGTGCCGCGACCGGGCTGACTTTTTACGCGCTTGGCCAGAAGGCCTCCTTTTTCTACATGCCGGCCGATCTCACCACCGCCAGTGTCCAGCCTGGCCAGCGCATCCGGTTGGGTGGATTGGTCGAAAAAGGCACGATCCAGCGCGGGCAGGGGGCCACGGTCGGCTTTTCGGTGACCGACACGCACAAATCGGTCAAGGTCACCTACACCGGCATCCTGCCCGACCTTTTCCGCGAAGAGCAGGGCGTCATCACCGAGGGTACTTTCGGCCCGGACGGGGTTTTTGTTGCCGATAGCGTGCTGGCCAAGCATGATGAGCGCTACATGCCCAAGGAGGTTGCGGACGGCCTCAAGGCCAAGGGCGTCTGGCAGGAGAACAAGAGTGAATAGCTCCGGCAGGAGAGCGACAATGGATCACGGGCATGGTTGAAACCGGACATTTCGCCCTCGTCCTGGCGTTTGCGCTTTCGCTGGTGCAGACGGTGGTGCCGCTGTTTGGCGCGCGCCTGAACAACCAGCGCCTCATGGCCGTCGGCGGTCCGGTCGCGGTGACCGGCTTTGCCCTGACGGCGCTGTCTTTCGCAGCGTTGGCGAGTGCCTATGCAAGCTCCGATTTCTCGGTGGCAAGCGTGTGGGAAAACTCACATTCCTTGCAGCCGTTGATCTACAAGATCACCGGAACCTGGGGCAATCATGAAGGCTCGATGCTGCTTTGGGTGTTGATCCTGACCTTCTTCGGCGCGCTCGTCGCCGCTTTCGGCTCCAACCTGCCGGCGACGCTGCGCGCCAATGTGCTTGCGGTGCAAGGCGCCATCGGCGCCGCCTTCTTCCTGTTCATCCTGGCGACGTCCAATCCGTTCATCCGGCTCAATCCGGCGCCGATCGAAGGCCGCGATCTCAACCCGATCCTGCAGGATCTCGGCCTCGCCATACACCCGCCGTTCCTCTATCTCGGCTATGTCGGCTTCTCGATCTGTTTTTCCTTCTCGGTCGCCGCTCTCATCGAAGGCCGCATCGACGCGTCCTGGGCGCGCTGGGTGCGGCCGTGGACGCTGGTCGCCTGGATGTTCCTGACCGGCGGCATCGCCATGGGATCGTACTGGGCCTACTATGAACTTGGCTGGGGCGGTTTCTGGTTCTGGGATCCGGTCGAGAACGCCTCCTTCATGCCGTGGCTGGCGGGCACAGCGCTGCTGCATTCGGCCATCGTCATGGAGAAGCGCTCGGCGCTGAAGATCTGGACGCTGCTGCTCGCCATCCTGACCTTTTCGCTGTCGCTGCTCGGCACCTTCCTCGTGCGTTCAGGCGTGCTGACCTCGGTGCACGCCTTTGCCACCGATCCGACGCGCGGCGTGTTTATCCTGTGCATACTGACGCTGTTTATCGGCGGCTCGCTGGCGCTGTTTGCGCTGCGCGCTTCCCGGCTGACGACCGGCGGCCTGTTCCAGCCGATTTCCCGAGAAGGGGCGCTGGTCCTCAACAATCTGTTCCTGACGACGGCGACGGCGACCGTCCTCGTCGGCACACTCTATCCGCTCGCCGTCGAAGCCTTTTCAGCCGACAAGATCTCGGTCGGCGCGCCGTTCTTCAATCTCACCTTCGGACCGCTGATGGCGCCGCTGCTGCTCGTGGTTCCGTTCGGGCCGTTGCTGGCTTGGAAGCGCGGCGATGTCTTCGCCGTCGCGCAGCGCCTTATGGTGGCCTTTGCAGCGGCGCTGCTGGCGACGCTGGTCACCGCTTTGTTCATCGACGGCGCCTCGGTGTTCGCAGCCCTGGGCGTTGGCCTTGCCGTCTGGCTGATCCTTGGCGCGCTCACCGATCTCGCCGTCAAATCGGGGGTCGGCAATGTCGCAGCGGGGATCATGGTCAGGCGCTTGCTCGGCCTGCCGCGCTCGGTCTTCGGCACTGCCTTCGCTCACCTTGGCCTCGGCCTGACCACGCTCGGCATCGTCGGCACACTTTGCTTCGGCACCGAGAAGATCCTGTCGATGCATGCCGGTGAGACCGTCGAACTGTCCGGCCATACGCTGCGTTTCGTCGGGCTTTATCCGGCCCAAGGACCGAATTACAGCGAGGATCTCGGCCGCTTCGAGCTGATCGGCGTCAGCGGCAGCCCTGTTGGCGAAATCAGCTCCGCCAAACGGTTTTATCCGGTGCGGCAGATGACGACGACGGAATCGGGCATCAGGACGATTGGTTTCTCGCAGCTCTACATCTCGCTCGGCGACGAGGGCAATGACGGTTCTGTCGTCGTGCGTTTGTGGTGGAAGCCGCTGGTGACGTTGATCTGGGGCGGCGGCCTGATGATGATGGCGGGCGCGGCGATGTCACTGATGGACCGGCGCCTGCGCGTCGGCGCGCCGTCGCGGCGGCGCAAGCAGGCGAGCGCGGTGCCATCCGCGACCCTGCCATGAACGCGCGGCTTTTTCTGACCTCCATTGTCCTGCTGCTGGCGCTGTTCTTTGCCGGCACGGCCTCGGCGGTGAGGCCTGACGAGGTGCTGCCTGATCCGACGCTGGAGGCGCGGGCGCGGGCGCTGTCGGAAGGCTTGCGCTGCATGGTCTGCCAGAACCAGTCGATCGACGAATCCGATGCCGACCTTGCCCGCGACCTGCGCGTCCTTGTGCGTCAGCGCCTCGTCGCCGGCGACACCGACCAGCAGGTCATGGACTACGTGGTTTCGCGCTATGGCGAGTTCGTGCTGCTGAAGCCGCGTTTCGACCTGCGCAATGCGTTGCTATGGGGCACGCCCGTCCTGCTGTTGCTGGTTGGAGGTGTTTTCATCGTGCTGACCGCGCGGTCGCGCCGCGTGCTGGCGACCAATGCGTTGACCACTGAGGAACAGGCGGCGCTGGACGCCATATTGCGCCGCGACTGACGTCCGCCGTCACTCCCAAACATTACCAAAGTTTCATGTGTCGGAAATGGCGCTGTAATGTGTGCCGCTCTAATTCTCCTTTCCGAGGATGCCGACCAAGCAGCGTCCGTTGAAAGAGGATAAGAGATCCATGAATATTGCCCCCAATTCATATTCCGTCACCCGCAAGCGTCTCATGGCTGCCGTCGCATCTGTCGCCGTGGCCGGTGCGATCGGCGTTGGCGCGCTGACCAGCGGAACCAGCCCTGTTCTGGCCGATGCCGTACGCGTCGAGGCGCCGCAGGTGCCGGGCTTCGCCGATGTCGTCGAGCGCGTTTCTCCCGCCGTTGTCAGTGTCAAGGTCAAGGCCAAGATCAGCCCGGCCGCCGATGATGGCTCCGACCCGTCCGACGACCAGGATGGCATGAACAACCTGCCCAACAATCCACAGCTGCGCCGCTTCTTCAAGGAATTCCGTGGCTTTGGTGACCAGGACGGCCAGGGTGGCGGCAACAGGCGCTTCAGCCACCGCGACCGCAACAACGACCAGCCGCGGCCGGTTGCCCAGGGCTCGGGCTTCTTCATCTCGGATGACGGCTATCTCGTCACCAACAATCACGTTGTTTCGGAAGGCTCGGCCTTCACCGTGGTGATGCATGACGGCAAGGAACTCGACGCCAAGCTGGTCGGCACCGACCCGCGCACCGATCTCGCCGTGCTTAAGGTCGACGGCGTCGGCAAGTTTACCTATGTCGACTTCGCCGATGACTCCAAGGTTCGCGTCGGCGACTGGGTGGTGGCCGTCGGCAATCCGTTCGGCCTTGGTGGAACCGTCACCGCCGGCATCGTCTCCGCCCGCGGCCGTGACATCGGCGCTGGCCCTTATGACGACTTCATCCAGATCGACGCATCGGTCAACCGCGGCAATTCTGGCGGTCCGACCTTCAACCTCAACGGCCAGGTCGTCGGCATCAACACCGCGATCTTCTCGCCATCCGGCGGCAGCGTCGGCATCGCCTTCGACATTCCCGCTTCGACCGCCAAGCAGGTCGTTCAGGACCTGATGAAGAGCGGTTCCGTGCAGCGGGGCTGGCTCGGTGTGGAAATCCAGCCGGTCACCTCCGACATCGCTGAGTCGCTTGGTCTGAAGTCCAACAACGGCGCACTGGTTTCCAGTGCCCAGGACGATGGTCCCGGCAAGAAGGCGGGCATCACGGCCGGTGACGTGATCACCCAGGTCGACGGCAAGGATGTCGCTTCGCCGAAGGAACTGGCCCGGCTGATCGGCGCCTATTCGCCTGGCAAGTCGGTCGACGTCACCGTGTGGCGCGACGGCAAGAGCCAGACGGTCAAGGTCGATCTCGGCAAACTGCCCTCGAGCGACAAGCAGGCCTCTGTCGACCAGCAGCAGCCCGCCGCCCCGGCCAAGCCCGACACGCTGGCCGATCTCGGCCTGACCGTTACCAAGTCTGAAAACGGCAAGGGACTGGTGGTGACCGATGTCGATCCCGACAGCGATGCCGCCGATCGCGGTATCCAGCCGGGCGACGTCATCACATCGGTCAATTCGACCGAAGTGAACGGCACCGACGACGTCACCAAGGCGATGACCGATGCAGTCAAATCCGGCCGCAAGGCAGTGCTGATGCAGATCACCCGCGACGACACCAATCGTTTCGTCGCGCTGCCCGTCGCCAAGGGCTGAGGTTGGCCCCGGAGCGATCTCTCGGCCTTTCCAGGTGGGTGAGGGCGTTCCGGCGGCACGTTGGACTTTTCCAGTGCGGCAGTTTCAACACCCCCGAGCCGCCGTAGGGGAAAGCATGGAGAAGCGCGCGTTAGTCAGTCATCGCGCCTTCCCCCGGCGGCAGCGGGCTTCCCATCGTCCGCTGCCGCACACTTTCAAAAGCGCTTCCGCGATCCGACGCAAAATGACATCGGCAGCGAGCAGCTTTATCGCGTACGGCTTCGGCAATCTTGATCGCGGTGCGCTTTGGCAAAGGCCACAATGCAGATGTCTGCCACTCAACCTTCCGGCGAAATCGCGTATAACAGCCCTATGAAGATTCTCGTCATAGAAGACGATCGCGAGGCTGCGGATTACTTGCAGAAAGCCTTTGCCGAGGCCGGTCACACCGCGCATGTCGCTGGTGACGGCGAAACCGGCTTTGCGCTCGCCGACGCCGGCGACTACGACGTGATGGTGATCGACCGGATGATGCCGCGTCGCGACGGCCTGTCGGTCATTGCCGGTCTCCGGTCCAGGGGCAACACAACGCCGGTGCTGATCCTGTCGGCGCTCGGCGAGGTCGATGATAGGGTCACGGGTCTACGCGCCGGCGGCGACGATTACCTGACAAAGCCCTATGCCTTCTCCGAACTTCTCGCCCGCGTCGAGGTTCTGAACCGTCGCGCCAGCGCCAAGGAAGCCGAAACCGTCTACCGCGTCGGCGATCTCGAACTCGACAGGCTGTCGCATTCGGTACGCCGTGCGTCACGCGAGATAACGCTGCAGCCGCGTGAATTCCGCTTGCTCGAATATCTGATGCGGCATGCCGGCCAAGTGGTGACGCGCACCATGCTGCTCGAAAATGTCTGGGACTATCATTTCGATCCGCAGACCAATGTCATCGACGTCCATGTCTCGCGGCTGCGCGGCAAGATCGAGAAGGGCTTCGACAAGCCCATCCTGCATACGGTTCGCGGCGCCGGCTATATGCTGAAGAGCGGCTAGAGTATGATCCCGAAAAGTGGGAACCGGTTTTCGGAAAAGATCATGCTCCAACAAAGAGCTAGATCGGCATGACGATTCGACCAAACCTCATGCTGATCTAGCTGCGGCATGGCTCTTTCCGTGCCAGCCATCATGAAGACGACGGCAGCGCGGCTTTCGGCGCTCTACCTCCTGCTCTTCGCGCTCTGCGCGGTGGCGCTCGTCTTCTACATGACCTCGTTGTCGGCGCGCATGCTGACCGGGCAGACACAGGACACCATCAATGACGAGGTGCTCGGTCTGGCTCGCGCCTATCAACGTGGCGGTCTGCCGGTGTTGGTCCGTGTAGTCGAGGCCCGCTCGCGCCAGCCCGGCGCCAACCTCTATCTGATCGCCGACGCCAACGGACAGATCCTGACCGGCAATGTGCAGAGCCTGGAGCCGGGCGTTCTCGAAACCGAAGGCTGGACCAGCAGTCCGTTCTCTTATCAGCGTTTTGGCGAGGGAGAGCTCGAGCGCCTGCGCAACCTTCCCGCCGAGCAGGGCACCACCACCCAATCCGAGCAGAACGATGCGCAGGCGCAGGGCGAAAAGGGCCACAACGCCATTGCGCTGGTGCTGCGGTTGCCGAACCAGATGATCATGCTGGTCGGCCGCGACCTTGGCGAGCCGGAACGGTTTCGTGCGGTCATCCGCCGTGCGCTGATGCTGGCGCTCGGCATGATGGGGCTGGGCGGATTGCTGATCTGGTTTTTTGTCGGCCGCGCCGCGCTGAAGCGCATCGACAGCGTGTCGGAAGCCAGCCGCCGCATTATGGGCGGCGATCTGTCGGGCAGGCTGCCGGTGACGGGGGTTGGCGATGAGTTCGACCGGCTCTCCGAAAATCTCAATGCCATGCTGGCCAGGATCGCCACGCTGAATGAAGGCCTGAAGCAGGTTTCCGACAACATCGCGCATGATCTGAAGACGCCGCTGACCCGGCTCCGCAACCGGGCCGAAGCGACGCTTTCGGGCAAGCAAAAGCCCACCGATTACCGGCAGGCGCTGGAAGGCACTATTGCCGAGTCGGACCAGCTGATAAAAACGTTTAACGCCATCCTGATGATCTCCCGGCTGGAGGCTGGCTACTCCTCGGAGAACACCAACCGCGTCGATCTGGCGGAGGCCGTGCGCGACGTTGTCGAGCTTTACGAGCCGGTGGCGGAAGAGGCAGGCGTGTCGCTGGAAGCAGACGCGCGCGACGCGGTGTCCGTCAACGGCAACCGCGAACTGATCGGTCAGGCGCTGTCGAACATCGTCGACAACGCCATCAAATATTCGACCGGCGCCAATGCCCAGCCGGCGGTGCGCGTCACGCTCGAGCGAGCCGGTACGGACGTTCGCCTGTCGGTTGCCGACAATGGACACGGCATTCCCGACGATGGCGACCGGGCGCGGGCCACGGAACGTTTCGTGCGGCTGGAGAAGAGCCGTTCGCAGCCGGGTTCCGGTCTTGGCCTCAGCCTCGCCAAGGCGGTCATGACGTTCCACAATGGCC
Organism: Mesorhizobium sp. M7A.F.Ce.TU.012.03.2.1; assembly: GCF_004006095.1. Lineage (NCBI taxonomy): Bacteria > Pseudomonadati > Pseudomonadota > Alphaproteobacteria > Hyphomicrobiales > Phyllobacteriaceae > Mesorhizobium > Mesorhizobium sp. M7A.F.Ce.TU.012.03.2.1. The sequence continues at coordinate 6,014,074 of NZ_CP034779.1, read as the reverse complement.
GGCTTGAACTCTTGCCTGGCAATCCTGGACTATCCGTGGTCATGAGTTTCCCGGCTCGGGAGGATCACTGATGAGCACTTCAGCCAAGCGGGTGGAGACTGGATGGCTGCTGAAGCCGGCTGCCAGGCTTGCCCCGCTCGACAAGGAGCGTGCGCGGCTGGAACTGGCCGAGATCGCTTCCGCCGCGCGCGAAGAGAGGCTGACGCGGCTGGCCAAGTTCCTGGCCGGCAAGGGCGAGGGCCAGGATTTCCTCGCCGCCGTCTTCGATCTGTCGCCGTTCCTGCGCGATACGGCACGCCGCCGGCCGCAAATCCTGGACGGGCTGTTCGAGCAGACGATCGAGGCTCGACTGAAGGTGATCGGCGCCGCCATCGACCAGGTGCATCTAGCCGAAGCAGTCTCGGAATCCGGCTTGATGATGGAGCTGCGCCAGTGGAAGGCGGAGGCGCATTTCCTCATCGCGCTGGCCGATCTTGCCGGCGAGGCCGAAACGGCGCTGACGGTCCGGCGATTGAGCGATCTTGCAGACGCCTGCACCCGTGCGGCCGTCGACTTCCTGCTGCGTGACGCGCATGGCCAGGGCAAACTCAAACTGCCGGATGTCGGCAATCCGTCGAAACAGTCGGGCTGGATCCTGCTCGGCATGGGCAAGCTCGGCGCGCATGAGCTGAATTTTTCCTCCGACATCGATCTGGTGGTTTTCTTCGATCCGGAAGCGCCCGCCGTCGTCGATCCGCTCGATGCCACCGAGTTGTTTTCGAGGCTGACGCGCCGCCTGGTGCGCATCCTGCAGGACCGCACCGAACACGGTTATGTCTTCCGCACCGATCTGAGACTGCGCCCAGACCCCGGTTCGACACCGCTGGCGATCCCGGTCGAGGCGGCACTGCGCTACTATGAGGCACGCGGCCAGAACTGGGAGCGCGCCGCGATGATCAAGGCACGCCCGGTGGCAGGCGATCTGGCCGCGGGTGCGGCCTTCCTCAAGGAGTTGCAGCCCTATATCTGGCGCAAATACATGGATTATGCGGCGATTGCCGACGTCCATTCGATCAAGCGCCAGATCCACGCCCACAAGGGCCATGGCGAGATTGCGGTCAAGGGCCACAACGTCAAGCTTGGCCGCGGCGGCATTCGAGAGATCGAGTTCTTCGTCCAGACCCAGCAGCTCATCGCCGGCGGACGCTTCCCTGAACTGCGTGGCCGCGAGACCGTGCCGATGCTCGGCGAGCTTGCGACCCGCGGCTGGATCACCGCCGAGGCGCGCGATGCGCTTGCCCGCCAGTACTGGTTCCTGCGCCGCGTCGAACATGCCGTGCAGATGGTTGCCGACGAGCAGACGCACACGCTGCCGGAAGATGATGAAGGCCTGGAGCGCATCGCCCGCATGCTCGGCTTTGCCGATGCTTCTGCCTTTTCTCGAGCGTTCCGTGCCTCGCTGCAGCAGGTCGAACGCCACTACGCGGCACTGTTCGAAACAGCACCCGAACTGTCGACCGGCATCGGCAACCTGGTCTTCACCGGCGATGTGGACGATCCCGATACGCTGCAGACCTTGCACGGGCTCGGTTTTCAGCGGCCAAGCGACATCTGCCGCGTCATCCGTGGCTGGCATTTCGGCCGCTATCGCCTCACCCAGTCGGCGGAGGCACGCGAGCGGCTGACGGAACTGACGCCGGCGCTGCTGCGCGCCTTCGGCCAGACGCGCCGGGCCGACGAAGCTCTGATGCGCTTCGACGAGTTTCTCGCCGGCCTGCCGGCTGGTATCCAGCTGTTCTCCCTGCTGCAGTCCAATCCTGCCCTGCTGAAGCTTCTGGCGACGATCATGGGGGCCGCCCCCCGGCTGGCGGCGATCATCACCCGCAGGCCGCATGTCTTCGATGGTTTGCTCGACCCGGCCTTGCTCACCGAACTACCGGACCGCGCCTATCTGTCGGCGCGGCTTTCCGCCTTCGTCGAGGGCGACCGGCTTTACGAGGATGTGCTCGACCGGCTGCGCATTTTTGCCTCCGAGCAGAAATTCCTGATCGGTGTCCGGCTGCTCGCCGGCTCGATCGATCCGGCGCGGGCCGGCCGCGCCTTTTCTGATCTGGCGGATCTCACCATCGAGGCTGCGTTGCAGGCGGTGACGGCCGAATTCGCGGCCCGCCACGGCACCATTGCCGGCGGTGTGGTTGCGCTGCTCGGTATGGGCAAGCTTGGCAGCCGCGAGCTGACCGCCGGATCGGACGTCGACCTGATCCTGCTCTACGACCACGCGCCGGATGCCGAAGAGTCCGATGGCGACAAGCCGCTGGCACCTTCGCATTACTACACCCGCATGACGCAAAGGCTGATCGCGGCGGTGTCCGCGCCGACGGCGGAGGGGGTGCTCTACGAACTCGACCTGCGCCTGCGGCCGTCCGGCAACAAGGGACCGGTGGCCACCCATATCGATGCCTTCAAGAAATACCAGCGCCAGGAAGCCTGGACTTGGGAACACATGGCGCTGGCCCGCGCCCGTGCCATTGCTGGCGACGCCAGCCTGTGTGGCGAGGTTGAAGCGGAAGTAGCGGCGGTGCTGGGCCAGCCGCGCGATGCTGCAAAGGTGATGGCCGAGGCTGCGGACATGCGGGCTATGATCGAGAAGGAAAAGCCGCCGCGCGATCTCTGGGACATCAAGCTTATTCCCGGAGGATTGATCGATCTGGAATTCATCGCCCAGGTGGCCGTCATTACCGGGCAGGTCGAGACCGGGCGCCGCGCCACCGGCACCGCCGAGATCCTGTCGCGCCTGGCACCGGGCTTCGCCGATGCCGGGGTGAGGCAGGAGCTTGGCGACGCCTACGCGCTCTATCTTGCACTGACCCAGATGACGCGGCTGTGCCTCACCGGAGCCTTTGAGCGCGACGACGTTCCGCCGGGGCTTTCGGATCTGCTTCTGGCGGTGACCGACCTGCCGGATTTCGGTGTGCTGGAAGCACACCTCAAGGAGACGTCGCAGACGGTCAGGAAGGATTTCGATCTTTTGCTTCGTACGGGATGACCGTGAAGCGATCGTCCCCTGGAACCGAAGACGTTTCGTGCTCTTCCGGTCTCATGCAGCTACTCTGTTCGCCGAATCTGCTGGAGCGCCCGGCTCGCGTGAGACTGCAAAATCCGGTCGCGCAGATAGGCATAGAAACGCGGCGGCAGCATGCCATAGTCGATCGGGACGGTTTGCTGCCCGCGATGGGCCTGAGATCGGGACCCGGCCAGAGGAAGTCATTGGTTTCGGTCACGACGATCCATGACGGCGTATCATCGAGGCCGAGATGGGCTTTGAGTGGCGCAGGTATTTCTACTGCATCGGCAGGATCAGCCGGTGGCGAGTGTGTGACCGGAACGACCGTTATAACTTCACGGCCCTCCACGACCCGGCGCGCGGCGACAATGGCGCATGGTCGGTTTTTGCGACCTTCTTCGGCACCCTTTTCGTGTTCTCTCACCCAGAGGTAAGAATAGGAAATCAACAGACCCGGGATAGGTTTGGGCAGGCTCACGGTGTCCAGTCTTTAAGCATCGCATCGAGCCCGGCATATTCGCTCGGTACGGCGCTTTCGGCGATGGCGTTCAGCGTCTCATCGTCCAATTCTTCCGCGTTACGGGCGACTCGTCCCTTGACCAACACCTCGAACATCGCCGCCGACAGGAGTACCGTGTGGGTCCGGCCATTCTTTGTGATTGCGACCGGCGCACGCTGGGCAACGTCCTGGAAACGCCCGACATTCTGCTGGAATTCTGTTGAAGTCACTCGCATAGCAATGCCTCTCTTTTCTATCTAAAATAGATAAAATAGATAGTTTTGTCAAAGCATCTCACCTCGGGCCTGCGAGGTGGGATCAAGCCTGGAATGGTGATGAAATCTTCAGGCTGCGGCCTTGATCGCCGGCGCGGCCTTCTTCACCGGGATGCGCACCGACACGATCGTGCCGACTCCTTCGCTCGACCGGATCTTCAGCGCGCCGCCCTGGAGTTCGGCCAGTGAACGTGAGATGGCAAGACCAAGGCCGGACCCGGCATGGCTCTTGGAGAACTGGTTCTGCACCTGCTCGAAAGGCCGTCCGAGTTTGCCGAGCGCATCCTTGGGGATGCCGCAGCCATTGTCCTCGATCGTCAGCACCAGCGCGCCGGATGTGTTGCGGGCCCTGACCGATATGTGGCCGCCCTGGCCGGTGAACTTCACCGCATTGGACAAAAGGTTGATGACGATCTGCTTGATCGCACGGCGATCGGCGACCAGCGTCAGCGCATCGGCAATGCGCGTTTCCACGGTGATGGCCTTTTGCGCCGCCTGCAGCGAAACGACGCGTACGGTTTCGCTGATCAGCGGGCCGAGGTCGATCTCTTCCCGGTCCAGCGAAAACTGGCCGGCTTCGATCTTGGACATGTCGAGAATGTCGTTGATGACGCCCAGGAGATATTTGCCGCTGCTGTTGATGTCGGTGGCATATTCCTCGTAGCGCTCCGATCCGAGCGGGCCGAACAGCCCCTGTTCCATCAGTTCGGAGAAGCCGATGATGGCGTTCAGCGGCGTGCGTAACTCATGCGACATGTTGGCCAGGAACTCGGATTTGGCCCGGTTCGCCGCTTCGGCGCGTTCGGTTTCCTTCATGTATTTGCGGTTGAGGTCGACCAGTTCGCGCGAACGCTCCTCTTCGGCCCGCCGCGCCAGGCTGAGATCATGGATCGTCGCCATCAGCCGGCGCTCGCTGTCGACCAGCTTCTCCTGGTGCAGCTTGATCTGGGTGATGTCGGAGCCGACCGAGACGATGCCGCCGTCCCGGGTCTTCAGTTCGTTGACCTGCAGCCAGCGGCCGTCGGCCAGCTGGCGCTCGAAAGTGGCGCCGCCCTGCAGGCCGCTGGTGTGGGCGAGCCGCCGTTCGGAAGCAAAGGCCAGCATGCGTTCTTCCAGCGCCGCGCGCGCGGTGCCCGGCATCACGTCGCGGTCCGAAAGCCCATTGTCCTGCTGGTATTTGGAATTGCACATGATCAGGCGCTGCGTCGAATCCCACAGCACGAAGGATTCGTTGATGTTCTCGATCGCCGTCCTGAGGCGAAGGTCGGCAGCCTCGGAACGCAGCGCCAGATGACGCTGTTCGGTGACGTCGACGGCAATGCCGATCAGCTGGATCTCCGGCGCTTCCGGATCGATGACCTGTGCCCGTGCGCGCATCCAGACCCATTGGCCGTCGGAATGCCGCATCCGGAACACCTGGTCGATATGATCGATCTCGCGTGCGACAATTCTGTTGGCGAGTTCGAACAGGTCACCGTCCTCGGGATGGATGATCTGATCGACCTCGCCGAAGGACAGCATCGTGTCGCAGGGCTTGTAGCCGAGCATGTCGTACATCGAGCGCGACCAGTACATCTTGCCGCGCACCATGTCCCAGTCCCACAGGCCGCAGCGGCCGCGCACCAGCGCCATATCGATGCGCTGATGCGCTTCGAGATAGATGCGGTCAGCCGCCTGCGCACGTGCCGCCTGGCCGAAATAGGCATAGAGGATGACGATCAGCACGCCGGCCGTCAGCACGAACAGGGTGACGTTCAGTGAAACGGTCTTGCGCCAGGCATCGAAAACCGCGTCCTGTGGCACCAGGGCCGCCGATGCGCCCTTTCCGCCATCCGCCAGGCTGACCGCCGCGTACCAATCCCGTCCGTCGATGTTGACGTCCATGACGCCGGCACGATCGCCGAACATGAACAAGGGCTGGCCGCCCTCGACGAGGCCGTCGAGTGAATGGCCCTGCCATGGCATGGAGCGCGGCGTCACCGCGACGATCTTGAAAGCGCTGTCGGTGATGACAAGCACATGGCTGCGGCCCATCGCGCCCTGACGGCTGGTGGTCTCCAGCAGGTCCTGTATGGCGCCGGGCATCGTTTCCGAGGTGGTGGCGAGCGAACTGGCCAATTGGCCCGCCGCCAGCGTCAGGATCGCCTTGGCATTGCGCTCGACATCGTCGCGCTCGTTCATCAGCGACAGCACGCGCAGCGCCGCGATGACGATCAGGAAGGTGATGATGAGGACGGGTATCGATCGGCGCAGCAGCGGCTCGGCGGCCAGAAGCCGTCGATAGGCCGGTTCGGCGATGAGCCGCGTATTCCCGGCAAGACCGTCGCCGCGCGTCTCACGACGCGCAAAAGCCGTCCCTCCGGGCGCGCCCCACGCGTCCGCCTTCGCCATAAATGGCACTCCCCGAATTTGCCTATGCTGCTTGGCGATCCGGCAAACGCCGCACATCCGAATCGTCAGTAAAGAATCAAAGGTGATTCGCCTTGTCCAGTGGTCCGGCCAAAAAAGATTAAAAATCGACTAAAATAACGTCGAAATGGTCGATCTCCCCCCTCGTGGGGGAGATCACTATCCCTACGCCAGCGTGCGCTCGACAATATCCCGCAGATCCGCCGACAGGTTTTCGGCGCCGGCGATCGACAGCAGCGCTTCCCTGGCCTTCGCCTGCCGCAAAGGTTCGAGCGAACGCCACGATCTGAGCGCCGTAGCCAGCCTGGCCGCCACTTGCGGGTTGCGCTTTTCAACCTCGAGCACAGTCTGGGCAAAGAACCAGTAGCCTTCGCCGTCAGCACGATGAAAGCCGGTCTGGTTGGCGCTGGAGAAGGTGCCGATCAGCGAGCGAACCCGGTTCGGATTGCCCATCGAGAAGGCCGGATGGTTGGTCAGGGCCTTCACGGTGTCGACGGTTTGCGGCCCCGGAACGCTGGCCTGGATCTGGAACCATTTGTCCATGACCAGCGGGTCGGACCCATAGGTCGTCTCGAAAGCCGCCAGCGCCTCGACCGCCTCGGGCGAACCGTGGTGACGATGCGCGAGCACGGCAAGTGCTGCCGCGCGGTCGGTCATGTTGGTCGCCGACTGGAAATGCCTGGCGGCGAGTGCTGCTCCACCCGGCTGCAGCGACAGATAATCCAGCAAAGTGTTGCGCAAGGCGCGTCGTCCGGCGCTCGCCGCGTCGGGGCTGAACGCTGCTTTGTCTGCAAGGCCGCGGTAAAGGCCCGAAAAAACGTCCCGGTTCGCAGTGCCGATCGCCAACGCCAGTGCCTCGCGAGCCGCATAGATAGCATCGGGGTCGATGTTCCGGCCGATGTCGCGGGCGATGTCGGCTTCGCCGGGCAATGCCAGCGCCAGTGCTCGATAGGCCGGCTCCAGCGTCTCGTCGCCGGCGATGCTGCCGGCGAGTTCGATCAGCCGCGGTGCAAAGGCCGGCTGCTTGCCGCCGAGGATCTCGCGGAAGGCGGTGATCAGTGCATCGGTCAGCAAAGTATTGAAGGCCTGCCAGCGCGAAAAGGCGTCGCTGTCATGGCGGGCGAGAAAGAACTGGTCGTCGGCTTTCTGCTCGACGGACAATGTCACCGGCGCCGAAAAGCCGCGGTTGAGCGACACGGCCGGGCGCTCGGTGACGCCTGAAAACCGCACCATGTGGCGACGCTTGCGGATATGGATGACGCCGTCCTCGACGCTGGCGCCCTCGACGCCGCTATACGGCACAGGCTTGCCGCCGGCGCCGATCAGGCCGAAAGCCAGCGGGATGTGCATCAGCCGCTTGCGGCTTTCGGAGGGTGTCGGCGGTACCGACTGCTCGATTTCGAGCGTGAACTCTTGCGCCGCCGGATTGTGCGTCGAACTGATCGTCAGGTTCGGCGTGCCTGCCTGATGATACCAGAGCGCGAACTGCGACAGGTCGCGGCCGGACGCATCCTCGAACACCTTGATGAAATCCTCGATCGTCGCTGCGTCACCGTCGTGCCGCTCGAAATAGAGGTCCATGCCGGCGCGAAAGACGTCGGCACCGAGAATTGTGCGGATCATGCGCACCACTTCAGAGCCCTTCTCGTAGACCGTGGCGGTGTAGAAATTGTTGATCTCGCGGTAGCGGCGCGGCCGCACCGGATGCGCCAGCGGACCCTGGTCCTCGGGAAACTGGTGGGCGCGCAAGGTGCGCACTTCGGCGATGCGCTTGACCGCGCGCGAACGCTGGTCGGCGGAGAATTCGTGGTCGCGGAAAACCGTCAGGCCTTCCTTCAGGCAGAGCTGGAACCAGTCGCGGCAAGTGATTCTGTTGCCTGTCCAATTGTGGAAATACTCGTGCGCTATGATCGCCTCGATATTGGCGAAATCGGCGTCCGTCGCGGTCTCCCGGTCGGCCAGCACATATTTGTCGTTGAAGATGTTGAGGCCCTTGTTCTCCATCGCGCCCATGTTGAAGTCGGACACGGCGACAATGTTGAAGACGTCGAGATCGTATTCGCGGCCGAATGCCTCCTCGTCCCATTTCATCGACCGCTTCAGGGCATCCATCGCGTAGCCGGCCAGCTTCTCCTTGCCGGGCTCGACATAGATGCCGAGTTCGACCGTGCGGCCCGATAGCGTGACGAAACTGTCCGCAAGCCGGCCGAGATTGCCGGCCACCAGCGCGAACAGATAGGACGGCTTGGGGAAAGGGTCGTGCCACACGGCATAGTGCCGGCCGTCGCCGAGGTCGCCTCTGTCGACCGGGTTGCCGTTGGACAGGAGCAGCGGCGCTTCGTCACGCATTGCCTCGATGCGCACCGTGTAGACGGACAGGATGTCGGGACGATCGAGGAAATAGGTGATGCGGCGAAAGCCCTCCGCTTCGCATTGCGTGCAGTAGACATTGCTCGAGCGGTAGAGGCCCATCAGGGCTTCGTTGCCCGCCGGCGCCACCTCGGTCTCTATGAGCAACTGGAAGCGACGCGCCGCCGGTGGCTTGAGGATTGTCAACCGGTCAGGCGTCGCCAGCAGATCCGCCGGTTTTACCTTCTTGCCGTCGATCTCGATGCGCTTGAGCGTCAGCCCGTCGCCGTCGAGCACCAACGGTGCCGACACGGAGACGTCGTCACGGCGCTCTATCGTGAGGACGGCGGTGACACGCGTTGCGTCTGGCGAAAGGCGGAAGGTAAGGTCGGTTTTCGGAATGAGGTAGTCGTTGGGGCGATAGTCTTCGAGTTTGAAGACCTGGCCGGTGTCCGTGCGCATTCCGTGGGTTTTCCTGTCGATTGCGTTGGCGGCGGATTGTGTCCGCTGGTCCAAGAAATTTGAAGTCCGCGCTCTTTACACGAAACGGCCCCTCGACAAAACTGAGGCAATGCCTATTTCAGGCGTTCCTTCTCCTGTCATCATCACGAGGCACCCATGACCGTCGTCACACCGAAATTCGGCATGGGCGCATCCGTGCTGCGGCGCGAGGATGCCGCCTTCATCCAGGGCCAGGGCCGCTATACCGACGACATCCAGCCGGCTGGCGTCCTGCATGGCTATGTCCTGCGCTCGCCGGTCGCCAAGGCCAGCTTCACCATCGGTTCGACCGAGGCGGCGAAGACGGCACCTGGCGTCCATCTGGTGCTGACCGGCAAGGATCTTGCCCATCTCGGCGATCTGAAATCCGGCGTCATGCAGGAACAGCCGGACGGCACCAAGGCTCCGACGCGCGACATCCCGATCCTGTGCGGCGACCGCGTCAACTATGTCGGCGATGCCGTTGCCTTCGTCGTCGCCGACAGCCGAGCCCGGGCGCAGGATGCCGCCGAACTGATCGATGTCGACTATGACGGCGAAGATGCGGCCTCCGGGACGGCAACGGCATTGGCCGAAGGCACGCCGCTGGTCTGGCCGGAGCTTGGTTCCAACCGCGCCTTCAGCTACCACATGGGCGACAAGAAAAAGAACGAAGCGGCTTTCGCCAAGGCCGCCCATGTCACCCGCATCGAGTTCGTCAACAACCGGCTGGTGTGCAACTACATGGAGCCGCGCTCCGCGATCGGCGAATGGAACGTCGAGGAGAAGCGCTTCGTGCTGACCACCGGGTCGCAAGGCGTGCACTCCATGCAGTATATCCTGGCCAGCGTGTTCAAGATCAAGAAGGACCAGCTGCGCGTCATCACGCCTGATGTCGGCGGTGGTTTCGGGCCGAAGAGCTTCGTCTACCGCGAATATCCGCTGGTGCTGGAAGCGGCAAAGCGGCTTGGCCGCCCGGTGAAATGGGCCGGTGACCGCACGGAGCACTTCCTGACCGACGCGCAAGGCCGCGACAATTTCGTCACGGCTGAGATGGCGCTGGACAAGGACGGCCGCTTTCTCGGCATGAAGGTGGACCTGCTCGCCAACATCGGCGCCTATATCTCGCAATACGGCCCGTTCATCCCCTATATCGGCGTCACCATGTCGACCGGTGTCTACGATATCCAGGCGCTCGACGTCTCGGTGACCGGCCTCTACACCAACACCTGCCCGGTCGATGCCTATCGCGGTGCCGGCCGTCCGGAAGCAGCCTTCCTGCTGGAAAAGCTGGTCGATGCCTGCGCCCACGATCTCGGCCTGCCTGTCGAGGAGATCCGCCGCCGCAACTTCATCCGGCCGGAGCAATTTCCCTACCGGACGCAGACCGGCCGCCTCTACGACACCGGTGAATTCGAAGGCCATATGGAGCGCGCTATTGAGCAATCCGAATGGAAAGCGTTTCCCGAGCGGCTGGCGCAATCGAAGGCCGGCGGAAAAATCCGCGGCCTCGGCATGGCGACCTATATCGAGGCCTGTGCCTTTCCGGGCTCCGAACCGGCCTTCGTCGAACTCAACGGCGATGGCACGGTGACGCTGAAGATCGGCACCCAGACCAACGGACAGGGGCACGCCACCGCCTATGCCCAGTTCCTGTCGGAAAAGCTCAATCTCGACATCGACAAGATCCATGTCCGCCAGGGCGATACCGATGAATTGAAGGCCGGCGGCGGCACCGGCGGCTCGCGCTCCATACCGCTGGGGGGTGTATCGGCTTCCCGCGCGGGCGAGGATCTGGCCAACAAGATCAAGCGCATCGCCGCCGACGAGCTTGAAGCCTCGGCCGGCGACATTGAGCTGTCTGATGGTGTTGCCCGCATCGTCGGCACCGATCGCTCGATCGATTTTTCCGCCATCGCCAAGGCCGCCAAGACGCCGGATGATCTCAAGGGCTTTGGCGAGTTCGTGCAGGACGAATGCACCTATCCCAACGGCACTCATATCTGCGAGGTCGAGATCGATCCCGACACCGGCGCGACCGAGATCGTCCGCTACACCATCGTCGACGATTTCGGCGTCACCGTGAACCCGATCCTGCTCGCCGGCCAGGTGCATGGCGGCGTCGTGCAAGGCATCGGCCAGGCACTGACCGAGGACACCATCTATGGCGAGGACGGACAGCTTTTGACGGCGAGCTTCATGGATTACGCCATGCCGCGCGCCGACAATTTCCCGTTCTTCCATTTCGAGACCCGCAACGTGCCTTCGACCACCAATGCACTCGGCATCAAGGGCGCGGGCGAGGCCGGCACCATCGGCTCGACGCCGGCGGCACTCAATGCGGTGACTGACGCGCTCTGGCGCGCCTATGGCGTCAAGCACATCGACATGCCGGCAACGCCGGCGCGTATCTGGGCGACCATCCGAGAAGCGTCGGGAGCGTGACAGCAGGCCCCGGCAGCCCCCCGGCCACAGCCAGCGGTGATGCCGGCGGGCACGACACGCTAACCGGCATCATGTTCAAGATCGTGTCGGTGGCGGTCTTCGTCGGCATGCAGACCTGCATCAAAGCCGCAGGCACGGTTCCGGCCGGCCAGATTGTCTTCTTCCGCTCTTTCTTCGCTATCTTCCCGATCATCGCCTTCCTGGCCTTCAGGAAAGAACTCGGCACTGCCTTCACCACCAAGCGTCCGTTCAACCACATCGCCCGCGGCCTGGTCGGCGTCTGCGCCATGGGGCTCGGCTTTTTTGCGTTGACCCGGCTGCCGCTGCCGGAAGCGATCACGCTGAACTACGCGCAGCCGCTGCTGGTGGTGGTGTTCAGCTCCATCTTCCTCGGCGAGGCCATCCGTGTCTATCGCTGGAGCGCGGTCGCGGTCGGCTTGGTCGGCGTGCTGATCATCTCCTGGCCGGAACTGACGCTGCTGAGTTCCGACGAGGCGCTCGACGATCAGGAAGTGCTTGGCGTCATCGCCGCTCTTGTCGCCGCGGCGATCTCGGCCGTCGCCATGCTCTTGGTGCGCAATCTCGTGCAAAGCGAGCGCACGGCGACCATCGTGCTGTGGTTTTCGGTGACGGCGAGCGTCGTGTCGCTGCTGTCGCTGCCATTCGGCTGGCAGGCGCTGACGCCGCTCCAGGCGGCTCTCCTTGTTGCCGCCGGCTTCTGCGGCGGCCTCGGGCAGATACTGATGACGGCAGCCTATCGCCATGCCGAAGCCTCAGTCGTGGCGCCGTTCGAATATACGTCGATGATCCTCGGCGTCGTCGTCGGCTATCTCGTCTTCGGCGACGTCGCCACGCTCCATATGCTTGCCGGCGGCCTGATCGTCGTCGCCGCCGGCATCTTCATCATCTGGCGCGAACGCCAGCTTGGCCTGGAGCGGACCCGCACGCGCAAGGCATCTTTGCCTGAAGGGTGATTACGACAGCTCGGCTCGCTCCTTCGCCAACCGAACCAGCACCGTCCTCGTCTGCTCGTCGGCTGGAAAAAACGATTCGATCGCCAGTTCCGAAAGGGTCACGTCGAGCGGCGTGCCGAACACGGTGATGGTGCTGATGAACGACAGCACCTGGTCGCCGTGCGCAAGCCTGAGCGGGTGCACGATGGGGTTCGGCTCTACCGACACCGGCCGGCTGCCTTTCAAGCCGGACGGATAAGTCCTCAGCTCACGCTCGAGTTCGATCAGCACCGCGTCGCCGCTCGCGTCATTCTGGTGTTTCAGGCGCTCGAGCAGATGCGTCCGCCATTCCTGGAGATTGACGATGCGTGGCGCGATGCCGCCGGGATGCAGGCTGAGGCGAAGCACGTTGACCGGCGGCGTCAGCAGCGAAGCCTCGCTGACATCGGCAAGGAAGGGGGCAATGGCGGCATTGGCCGAAACCAGGTTCCAGTGGCGGTCGACGGCGAGTGCCGGGAACGGCTCGTGGCCTTTGAGGACGATCTCGACCGCCGCCATCGCCGGCGCCATCGTGGTGTCGGTCAATGAGCGCTCGCCGAAGCTCGGCGCAAAGCCGGCGGCGAGCAGCAACTGGTTGCGCTGCCTCAGCGGCATCGACAATTGCTCGGCCAGATGCAGCACCATGTCGCGTGAGGGCGCGGCGCGGCCGCTTTCGACGAAGCTCAGATGCCGCTGCGAGATTTCGGCCTCCATGGCGAGGTCGAGTTGAGACATGCGGCGGCGGGTGCGCCACTCGCGAATGAGGCTGCCGGCGGAGGTTTGGGCTGTTGTCATGAGGGCATGGTTAGACTGGAGAGGGGGGCATTTCAATTACGTCTGAGGTCATAGTTCTTGCCGGCGTTCGCCTATCCACATTGGAGATTGGCGAAAGCGGAGATGACAGCCAATCTCCCCCCCTCGTGGAGGAGATTGGCCAATCACCCAAGTGCGCGCAGCTTCGCCTTGACTTCGAGAAAATCCCGCCACGCCAGCTTCTTGTGCGACGGGGTTCGCAGGAGATAGGCCGGATGCAGCGTCGGCATGGCCGGGATGGCGATGCCGGACGCCGTCGTGTGGGCGCGCCAGTTGCCGCGCAGCCGCAATATGCCTTCCGAGGTGTTGAGCAAGGTCTTGGCTGACGGGCCGCCAAGGTTGATCAGCACCTTCGGATTGACCAGTTCGATCTGCCGCTCGATGAACGGCCGGCAGATCTCGGTTTCGTGCGGCGTCGGCGTGCGATTGCCCGGCGGCCGCCAGGGAATGACATTGGCGATATAGACTGAAGTACGGTCGAGCCCGATCGCCGCCAGCATGCGGTCGAGCAGCCGGCCCGATCGGCCGACGAAGGGCAGGCCCTCGATGTCCTCGTCGCGGCCGGGTGCCTCGCCGACCAGCATCACGGCGGCTTCCGGGTTGCCGTCGGCGAACACCAGGCTCTTGGCGGTGGCCTTGAGATTGCAGCCTTCGAATGCCGCCATGTGCTGGCGAAGCTCGTCCAGCGTCGTTGCTGTGGTCGCCAATTGGCGGGCAAGTGCCGCCTGCGCTTCGTCGGGAACGGTGGCCGACGTTGGGCGCGCAACCGGCGGCGCACTTGATCTGTCACCTGGTTCGGGGCGAGACATATTCGTCGAACGCTGCGGTGGGGCGATATCGCCCGAAGACGCCGCCGCGCGCTCCATGGGCTTTGGCGCAACCTCGGCAAACCGGTTCACGGGCTGGTCTTCAAGCGCCTCGTCGACGCCCACGCTGGCATAAAAGGCCAGCAGGTCGGCAATGTCGGATCGGTTGTTGGGGGAGGCGGCAGTCATGCCTGGCACATTCGTCTGCCGAGAGGCGATTTGCAACATCGGTGATTGGCGAAAGCGGCGGTGAAAGCTGATCTCCCTCCTTGAGGGGGAGATGGCCGGCAGGCCAGAGGGGGTCGCCGCGCGTAGAGCGCCAGCCTCCTCTGTCGGCGAAGGGGAGTCGCGTCCGGTCGTGCCGACCCCCTCTGTCGCCTTCGGCAACATTTCCCCCTCGAGGGGGGAGCGCGCGTCCCCGCGTCCGCTTCTCTACCCCGTTGGTATGCGCGGATCCTGCACCAGATAGAAGGTCCATCGCGGTGTGTAATCAGTCATCAGGAATTCGAACCTGGCGGTTTTCAGCGGGTCGACCTTGCCATTCCTGAACAGCAGCCGGTCATAGGGTTCGAAATCGCGATCGAAATCGGCGAAATTGCTCGATAAGATATTGTCCGGCGTCTTGTTGCGCTGGTCGAAGGAAAGCCCGTCGCCGAACACGCTCGGCCGATTCAGGATCTCCTGCAATTCGAACTGGAATTCGACCCAGGCCTGGCCGCTGTTGTTGAGCACCTCGATGCGCATATACATCATGCCGTTGGCGAATTCGCCGGCCTTGCCGAAGGCCTGGATCGGCTTTGTCGTGCGGATCGTCAGCGTCACCGGCGTTGACGAATTCAGTTCTTCGGTGATGACGAACGGATCATCCTTCGTCCCGATGCCCGAGGCGCCGGTGATGCGGAAGCCGCCAAGCTCGTCGGAGAAGGAGTAGGCGCCTGCCGCCCAGACCTTCACTTCGTCGGCGGCAGCGAGATGCGGCGCCAGCATCAGAAGGGCCAAAAGGAGCGCCCGGCGGATCCGGCCGGGCGGGAAAAGAAAGCGCGTCGATGAAAAGCCGGCTGGCCCAGGAATGCGCATGGCGTGAAGTATGGCCGATAAGCAAGCCGTCGAACAATTAAAAACGCGCGCCTCGCAGGCAATGCCGGGCGAAAAGCAGTCTTCCAGCCTCGCAATGCGCGACTTTTTGGCCAAAACGGCATTGTCACGTATGCGCCGGTTTCCTGTCGTCAATTGATGCGCTATGCAGCGCGGGAGCCAGCAAGATACCCGAATGGGATAAGCCAGTGCGGAGGGGTTGATGAGCGACATCGAACGCGAAAGCATGGAATTCGACGTGGTTATCGTCGGTGCCGGACCGGCGGGCCTCGCCGCCGCCATCCGCCTCAAGCAGGTCAATCCCGAGCTTTCGGTCGTCGTCCTGGAGAAAGGCGGTGAGGTCGGCGCCCATATCCTCTCCGGCGCCGTTGTCGATCCGATCGGCATCGACCGGCTCTTGCCGGGCTGGCGCGACGAGGACGGCCATCCCTTCAAGACGCGGGTCACATCGGACCATTTCCTGGTCCTTGGTCCTGCCGGCTCGTTTCGCCTGCCCAACATGCTGATGCCGCCGCTGATGAACAATCATGGCAACTACATCGTCTCGCTCGGCAATGTCTGCCGCTGGCTGGCGACCAAGGCCGAAGCGCTCGGTGTCGAGATCTATCCGGGCTTTGCCGCCGCCGGCCTGCTCTACAATGAGCAAGGCGCCGTCACCGGCGTCGTCACCGGCGACATGGGCGTCGAGAAGGACGGAACGCACGGTCCGGGTTTCGCACCCGGCATGGCGCTGATGGGCAAATATGTGCTGATCGGGGAGGGCGCTCGCGGCTCGCTCGCCAAGCAGTTGATCGCCAGATACAAGCTTTCCGATGGCCGCGAACCGGGCAAATACGGCATCGGCCTGAAGGAACTCTGGCAGGTCAAGCCGGAGAACCACCGTCCGGGCCTGGTCCAGCATTCCTTCGGCTGGCCGCTTGACTTGAAGACCGGCGGCGGCTCGTTCCTCTACCATCTCGAGGACAATCAGGTGGCGGTCGGCTTCGTCCTCCACCTCAATTACAAGAACCCCTATCTGTCGCCCTTCGAGGAATTCCAGCGCTTCAAGACCCATCCGGCGATCAGCGGGACTTTCGACGGCGCCAGCCGCCTCGGCTATGGCGCGCGCGCCATCACCGAGGGCGGCTGGCAGTCGGTGCCGAAACTCTCCTTCCCCGGTGGTGCGCTGATGGGATGTGCGGCGGGCTTCGTCAACGTGCCGCGCATCAAGGGCTCGCACAATGCCGTGCTGTCCGGCATGCTGGCGGCCGAGCATGTCGCCGAGGCGATCGGTGCCGGGCGCGCCAACGACGAACTCGCTTCCTACGAGGAAGCCTGGCGCGCGACCGACATCGGCAAGGATTTGAAGAAGGTGCGCAACGTCAAGCCGCTGTGGTCGCGCTTCGGCACGATCGTCGGTGTCGGCCTCGGCGGCCTCGACATGTGGCTGAACACGCTGTTCGGTGTCTCGCCCTTCGGCACGCTGAAGCATGGCAAGGCCGACTATGCGACGCTCGAGCCTGCCGCCCGGCACAAGAAGATCGCCTATCCGAAGCCAGATGGCGTGCTGACCTTCGACAGGCTGTCCTCGGTGTTCCTGTCCAACACCAATCACGAGGAAAACGAGCCGGTCCACCTGCTTGTCGGCGACATGGAACTGCAGAAACGTTCCGAGCACGATGTCTTTGCGGGCCCCTCGACGCGCTACTGTCCGGCCGGGGTTTACGAGTGGGTCGACAAGGACGGCAATGCCGCCGCCGATCCCACGGCCAAGGATGTGCGCTTCGTCATCAACGCGCAGAACTGCGTCCACTGCAAGACATGCGACATCAAGGACCCGAACCAGAACATCAACTGGGTGCCGCCGCAAGGCGGAGAAGGCCCGGTCTACCAGGGCATGTAGGCCCGCGCCGGCCACAGCGTGCAAAGGACCCGACGACGGCTCGGGTCTCCCGTCGCATGTGAAACATTAGGACTGTTGAAACTGCCGCGCGCTTATGGTTCCATTCCTTGACGATAAGGAGATGGCCAATGCGCCTGGCGGTTCTGGCATGCCTTGTGGCGATCGGTGCGCTGTTCGGTTTGGCTTCGGCGGCCTCGGCCGGCACCAGGGTGGTGGTCAAGACGCGGACCTACGACATCACCGGGACCACGGGGCTGGCGCTGATGCAGGCTATGGACCGCAAGGGGCCGAAGCACGGCTTCATGACGCACGCCATCGCGTTGACCGGCTACGCAGTGGATTGGGACCTTGACACCAGCCAGGACAATGGCGTTTGCCGCTTGCGGCGCGCCAACGGCACGCTCAATCTCTTCTATACGTTTCCGCGTGTCGCCTCGGCCACCACGCCGACGCTCCGGAAGCGATGGACGCGGTTCTTCGCCGGCGTCCGCGCCCATGAGGAAACCCATGGCCGTATCGCCAGGGAGATGATGCAGGCCACGGAAAGATCGATCTCCGGCCTCAGGATTGCCGACGACCGGTTCTGCTACAAGACACGTCGCGAGGCACAGCGACGTATCAAGGCCACCAATGCCGCATATGAGGCCAAGCAGCTCGCTTTCGATGCGCGCGAGCATCGCGATGGCGGCCATGTCCAGCATCTCGTCATCGCTTTGGTCAGGCCCTGATCCTTCAGCCTGGCGTCTTGCCGGTCTGGCTTATGGCCGCGGTCGCGGTTTCATGTTCATCGAGCGGCTTTTGCTGGTTCAGCCTGAGCGAGAACTCCACCATGACCGGAAGGTGATCCGAGCCGGTGTCCTCCAGCCGTGTCGCGGAATGGATGGTCACGCCGCCCTTGCTGAAAACCTGGTCGATCGGCAGGCCGGCGAAGCGCCGCAGGAAGTCCGGCAGCTTGATGTGGATCCAGGTCGGGCCGGCGGACGGCATCACGGTCAGCCCGCCAAGCGCCGCGACCCGCCGCACGGCGGCACTCCATGGCGCGGCATTGCAGTCGCCCGCCATGATGGCCGTCTCGCCGAGCGCGGAAAGCGGCTCCGTCAATTCGCCGATCTGCCAGTACTGCTCGCGTGGCCACGGCCAACTGAGGTGGATCGCCGCGACATCGACGTCGATGCCGCCGAAGTCGACGGTCGCTGTCGCCATGGCGCCGCGCCTTTCGCAACGCGCCTCGGTGCCCGCGGCAAAGGGCCTCCGCGAGAGCAACGCGACGCCGAATATGCCGTTGGGATAGGGACAGAGGACCCGGTATGGATAGGCGCTGCTGATATAGCCAAGCTCGGTCGCCCACATCGCCGATACCTCGTCGAGGGTGATCACGTCGGGATTGGTCCGGCCGATCAGCGACAGCACCTTCTTCGGCGTCGGATTGTCGTAGCGCAGGTTCATCTGCAGCAGCTTGTAGATTGCGCGGTCTTCGTTCTTGGCTTCATAGGCGGCCTGAACCGGCCACAGGCGGGAGAAGGACAGCGACCCGGAAGTGGTGGCGAAGGCCGCCACGGCAAAAAGCAGTGCCACGGCCGCCTGCAGGCGAAATGTCGTGGCCAGCAGCGGCAGCGCGCAAAGCGCCATCAGCACGGCAAGGTGGACGCGGAAATGCGAGAAGGAATCGAAGGCGGGATGCAGCGTTCCGAAAAACCCGGCCACCAGCGCGATCGAACAGGCCAGCATTGCCAGGAATGCAACCGAAATCAGCAATGTCCCGAGGCTCGCTCTCTCCATGCCGCCTGCTTATCGGCAGAAATGCGGCCCAATCAAGATGAGAAATGCCGCCTCGATGCGTGGCATCGGCCTACTGGAACGCCGTTTCCGAAAAACTTCTGAGTTTGCGCGAATGCAACCGCTCCATCGGCATTTCCGCGAGCTTCTCCATCGCCCTGATGCCGATGGTCAGGTGCTGCGCCACCTGGCGCTTGTAGAATTCGGTCGCCATGCCGGGCAGCTTCAACTCGCCATGCAACGGTTTGTCCGAAACGCACAGCAGCGTGCCGTAGGGAACGCGGAAGCGGAAGCCATTGGCGGCGATGGTCGCCGATTCCATGTCGAGTGCGATGGCGCGAGATTGCGACAGACGCTGTACCGGGCCACGCTGGTCGCGCAGTTCCCAGTTGCGATTGTCGATGGTGGCGACGGTGCCGGTGCGCATGATGCGCTTCAGGTCGTAGCCGGAAAGGCCGGTGACTTCGGCGACGGCTTCCTGCAACGCCACCTGGATCTCGGCCAGCGGCGGGATCGGCACCCAGACCGGAAGATCGTCGTCCAACACATGGTCCTCGCGCACATAGGCATGCGCCAGCACATAGTCGCCCAGCGCCTGGGTGTTGCGCAGGCCGGCGCAGTGGCCGAGCATCACCCAGGCATGCGGCCTCAGCACCGCGATATGGTCGGTGATGGTCTTGGCGTTGGAGGGCCCGACGCCGATATTGACCATGGTGATGCCGCCATGTCCCGATTTCTTCAGGTGATAGGCCGGCATCTGCGGCAGGCGCGGCGGTGCAACGCCTTCGCTAGGCGCGCTTTGCCCGCTCTTGGTGATGACATTACCCGGCTCGACGAACTCCGTGTATCCGCCGCCGCCATTGGCCATCAGGTCGCGGGCGCGGGCGACGAACTCGTCGATGTAGAACTGATAATTGGTGAACAGCACGAAGTTCTGGAACTGCTGCGGCGTGGTTGCCGTATAGTGCGACAGCCGGTGCAGCGAATAATCGATGCGCTGCGCCGTGAAGGGCGCCAGAGGCCTCGGCTCGCCGAAGGCGACTTCGAAGGTGCCGTTGGCGATCTGGTCGTCGGTGCCATCGAGATCCGGCACGTCGAACAGGTCGCGGATCGGCCGCTTGATGCGCTCTGCCGTCGCGCCGTCGACATGGGTGCCTTCAAGGAAGGCGAAATGCAGCGGGATGGGTGTGGTCGATTCCGACACCGTGACCGCAACCCCATGATTGCGCATGATCAGGCGCAACTGCTCGACGAGGTAGCTTTCGAACAGGCCCGGCTGGGTGATGGTGGTGGAAAAATGCCCGGGCGTCGGCATATGGCCATAGGCCTGGCGCGAGTCGATCTGGGTGAACGAGTTGGTGGTGACACCGATCTCCGGATAAAAGGCCCGGTAGCGCTTGCCATTGTCGCCGCCTGCTGCCGCCAGCTCTGCGAACGAGTCGCGCAGGAATTTGGTGTTGCGGTCGTAAAGCGCCTGCAGTGCCTTGACGGCTTTCTCGGCGCTATCAAAGCTTTGCCGGCCAAAAGGCTCCGGCATGACGACAGATTCGATGGCTTGTGGGTAGATTCGCTTTTCCATAGCTCAATATAGAGACTTGGATCGGCACTTGGGAGGGGTGTCGCGACCGAAGGCGGCCAACGCGCCGTTTTTCTTCAACCGCGCTGCAGGCTGACCAGGAGCACAAAGCCGACGCCGGACTTCTTCAGGGCTGGTGCGTCGATCGTCGAGCCGGCATCTGAGCGCATCATCGGCACGGCCAGAACCGGAGCGGCCAGAACCGCCAGGATAAGCGCCGCCCGCGGCAGAAGCCGAAGGGTCTTGAGAGCGTTGGCGGCGATGCGGTTCATGGTGTTTCAGCTTTTCTTTTCGAGGTCTTGGTTCTTTGTTCAGTTGCGAAGATGGGTGGGGCAGGCGAGGCGGCAGGTTCTGGAACTGGCTTCGTCCCAGGCGCGGGCCGGACGGCCCGCTTCGGCGACGAGGATGGCGAAGAACATTCCAAACAGGCTCACCAGCAGGCAGACGATGGTGAAGCGGCGAGCAAGCATCGGGTCGGTCTCCTTCAACACGCCGGAGAATGCCCTGATGCAACTGAACCGGCTCTGATGCCGGCGTTCATCTGCCGTTCAAGATGATTGACGGGGTTTCGACGGCGCCGGCGTCGGTTTGGATAGCCGCCGGCGGGTATCGAGCATCACCGGTGCAGGATGTGTCGACAAAACGAAAACGGGGCCCGCTGGGGCCCCGTCCTCATGTCGTAAGGGTGGTCGATCAGAGCTTGTGCCAGGTCTGGCTCTTGCAGATCAGTCCGCCGAGCACGCAGCCGCTCATCTTGAGAGAGCTGCCCGACAATGTCGCCTTGCCCGAATAGGTCTTGTCGTTTGCCGGATCGGTGATGTTGCCGGCATATTTGTTGTCGCCTGTCGCCTTGAGCGAGCCGATGGTCTTGCCGGCATATTTCCCGGACTTGAGCGTGATGGAAAACGAGCTGCCGGCGGCGATGGCCGCGGTTTCGCCGGCCTGCGTCTTCCAATTGCCTTCGATCGGATCGGCCCTTGCCGCACTCGCCACGATCAATGTGGCCGCAAGGGCCAGGCTCAGTTTTCGAAACATGTCTTCCTCCCTGTGGATGTCCGGCCGGATGCTCCGCCTCGCCGGTCTGCCGCTTACGCAAACGTAAGCTAATCCAGCTCCCGGCAAAACAAAAGCGGTGCCGTAGCGGAAGACTTTGGGATTTTGCAGCCGCCTGAAAGCGCCTCCTCGACGATGAAATGAAACGATCGGCGCATCGCCTTTGTCTGCCGTGGTTAGCGAAGTCTTGCCCCCGCGCGAGAAAACTTTCGTCAAATTTGAGGCAAGCAGGCTGAATTGCTGGGTTTGTATCCTTAACGAATTTCGGCGTTTACCTCTTGTTTTAGCTTTGTTTTCCTCAAATTAAGCACGCCATTTAACGACGGATTCAAGCCTGCACGGCATTCTCGAAAGCATCGGAAGAGCAGCCGGCAAGACGAAAGAAGGCAGCTCTCGGGAGCCTGACAGGGCCGGAAAACAGGGGATTGAAATGGCACGTTTTGAAATGCTTGAAGCAGGTTTCGGCGCCATGGGAGCAACTGCTCAGGCCGACATCCTTTTCGAACTGGGCATGATGTATGCGACCGGCCGCGATTGCGAGACCGATGTCGTTGCCGCCCACAAATGGTTCAACATCGCCGCAATCAAGGGCTCGGCCCGCGCCGCCGAGCTGCGCTCGGAACTGTCGGCCGCCATGTCGAAGGTCGAGATCGCCACGGCGCTGCGCGAAGCCCGCGAATGGATGACCATGCACTGAAATCTGCCAATCGCAGACAGATCCATCGAAGACAGGGAAGCTCCGGGATCAAGGCCGCACAGACGGCCAGACCCGGCGAAATTGAAGGCCGCGCAAGACGGTCACGAAGGCAAGGGAAAGAACGCGGCAGGCCGCAAGGCCCAGTCGTGCGCGACACAGGGAAGCTGAGCGGATTTTTAGGCGCGGGGGCGCCTGGAGATTGCTCGACGGGCAAAAAAGCCGCGACCAGCCGGAACAAGGCTGGCGTGGCTTTTTGCGTGGATGACGTCTTGCAGGCCCAATCGAGCGGCGCCAATGCGCCTAGACAGGCTCAATGAAGGGTGAAATTGTCCGGCCTCTCTGGAAGAAGCGCGGCCGGGGCGGCCGCGCGTGAGTGGAGGAGTTCTACCATCATGAAAAAATTGAGTATTTTGAACGCGGCCATATTCGGCCTGATGTTGAGCACGCCGGTCGCACTCGCAGACGACATCACCTTTGCGGTGGTGGGCCCGATGACAGGACAGCTCGCCACCATCGGCGATCAGTTCAAGCAGGGCGCACAGGCTGCCGCCGATGCGATCAACGCCGCGGGCGGTGTCGACGGTCGTCAGATCAAGCTGAGCATCGAAGACGACCAATGCGATCCCAAGCAGGCCGTGTCGGTTGCCAACCGCGTCGTCGCCGATGGCGTCAAGTTCATCGACGGCCATGCCTGCTCGGGTTCCAGCATTCCGGCCTCGGCTGTCTATGCCGAAGCCGGCGCCTTGATGATGAGCCCGGCCTCGTCAAACCCGGTGCTGACCGATGCGGCAGCCAAGGCCGGCTGGCCGACGATCATGCGCCTTTACACGCGTGACGATGCGCAGGGCGCCTTCATCGGCCCATGGATCGCCAAGAAGTTTGCCGGCAAGAATGTCGTCGTCCTGCATGACAAGAGCGCCTACGGACAGGGCGTGGCTGACGCCGTCAGGGCAACGATGAATGCCGGCGGCCTCAAGGAGGTCTATTATGACGGCATCAACGCTGGCGAGAAGGACTATTCGGCTCTCGTCACCAAGCTCAAGGATTTGAAAGCCGACGTTGTTTATTTCGGCGGCTACCATCCTGAAGCCGGCCTGATCCTGCGTCAGTCGGCGGAACAGAACCTGAAGTTCCAGCTGATCATGCCGGACTCCATCGCCTCGCCGGAATTCTGGCAGGTTGCCGGCCCGGCCGGCGAGGGCACCATGTTCGTCTTCCCGTCGGATCCGCAGGCAAAGCCGGAAGCCAAGGCAGCCGTCGAGAAGATCAAGGCCGGCGGTTTCGTGCCGGAGGGTTTCACGCTGTTCTCTTACGCCACCATCCAGGCTTTCGCCGAAGGCATCAAGCGTGCCGGCAGCGACGACCCGGCCAAGGTTGCCGAAGCGTTGAAGAACGGTACGCCGATCAGCACCGTTGTCGGTGATGTCACCTTCGACGAGAAGGGCGACCTCAAGAATGCCAGCTACGACATCAACCAGTGGCATGACGGCAAATACGCGCCGATCGCGCAGTAATCGCCACCCTGGCGACTGGATGGCATAGAGAAATGGCCGGGTTCATCCCGGCCATTTTTTTGCTTCCCCTGTCGTGGCCTTCCGAACCGTCAGCTCACTGCTGTGGTCGCGGCGTTGTGCTCCTCGACGAACCGCACCAGCACCGTTCCGTCGGTGACCTGTGCGCCCTCTGTGGCGATCTCGGCGATCACGCCGTCATGCGGCGCGGCGATGGTGTGCTCCATCTTCATCGCCTCGAGGATCAGCAGCGGCTGGCCCTTGATCACCGTATCGCCTTTTCCCACGCGCACCAGCTTGACCAATCCCGGCATCGGCGCACGCAGGCTGCCGGTGCTTGCCGCCGCCTCATCGGCCCGTGCCAACGGGTCCGGCACGGCGAAGGTGTAGCCGACGGCGCCTTCGAACACGGTGATATGGCCTGGCCAGCGGGCGAGGCGCGGCGTGGCGCGAAAATCATGCGAATTGGTGTCGCCATAGGGTTTGTCCAGCGCGACCTGGAATCGTCCGTCCGCCCGCACCGAAACCTTCGCCGCGATATCGTCTTCGCCGAACTTCAGCCATGTGCGTCGCGCCACGCTGTGGAAATGGGCATAGCCGACAAGCGACGACCACGGATCGTCGGATGACGGCGATGCTCCGGCCCCGGAGGCCGCAAGGGCGGCGGCAGCAATGGTTTCGTCGCTCGAAGGCGGGACGGTCGTCAAGGTTTCTTGGTGTCTGCCAATCAGGCTGGTGTCGACATCGCCTGCAGCGAAATCCGGATCGGCGGCCAGAGCGGCGAGAAAGGCGGTGTTGACCGTCGAGCCGGCGATCTCGGTCCGGGATAGCGCCGCGCCAAGCGCTCCCAGAGCCCCCTGACGGTCCGTGGCGTGGACGACCAGCTTGGCAATCATCGGGTCGTAATAGGGCGAGATGGCGTCACCCGCCCGCACGCCTGTCTCTATGCGCATCGTGGCGCATTCGGAGGCCGCGTCTGGAAATTTCAGATGGTGCAGCGTGCCCGTTGCCGGCAGAAAACCTTTCGTCGCGTCCTCGGCATAGATGCGCGCCTCGAAGGCATGGCCGACGAGCGCGATCTCGCTTTGCGTCTTCGGCAGCTTTTCGCCGCTGGCGACCCGCAACTGCCACTCGACCAGATCGGTGCCGGTCACCATTTCGGTGACCGGATGTTCGACCTGCAGGCGGGTGTTCATCTCCATGAACCAGAAGCGGTCGGCTTTCAGGCCCTGCGAGGCATCGACGATGAACTCGATGGTGCCGGCGCCTGAATGATTGATCGCCTTGGCGGCCTTCACCGCCGCATCCGTCATCGCCTTACGCAAAGCCTCGGTCATGCCGGGCGCGGGCGATTCCTCGATCACCTTCTGGTGGCGGCGCTGCGCCGAGCAGTCGCGCTCGTAGAGATGCACCACATTGCCGAAATTGTCGCCGAACACCTGCACCTCGATATGGCGCGGCTTGTCGACATATTTTTCGACCAGCACGCGGTCGTCGCCGAACGCGGCTTTCGCCTCGCGCCGCGCGCTGGACAACGCCTCGGAAAACTCATCGGGATGCTCGACCCGGCGCATGCCCTTGCCGCCGCCGCCGGCGCGCGCCTTGATCAGCACGGGATAGCCGATCTCGCGTGCCTTGGAGGCAAGCAGCACGATTTCCTGCGCCTCGCCATGGTAGCCCGGCACGACCGGCACGCCGGCCTTTTCCATCAGCCGCTTGGCCGCGTCCTTCAACCCCATGGCCCGGATCGAGGCCGCCGACGGGCCGATGAAAATCAGCCCCGCCGCCACCACCTGGTCGACGAAATCGGGATTTTCCGACAGGAAGCCGTAGCCGGGGTGAATGGCTTGTGCGCCCGTTGCCAGGGCCGCGGCGATGATCTTGTCACCGCGCAGATAGCTTTCGCCGACGGGCGAGGGGCCGATATGCACCGCCTCGTCGGCCATCTCGACATGCAGGGATCTCGCATCGGCATCCGAATAGACGGCGACAGTGCGCACACCCATCTTGCGCGCCGTCCGGATGACACGGCAAGCGATCTCACCGCGATTGGCGATCAGGATCTTGGCGAACATGGAGCCTCCCGGTTTTGCCTCGGGCAGCAGCGCCATTCTGGCAGGCGCCAGCCTATTTGGAGGCAGCGATCTCGCAGGCGCCGCCGGTCGTGACCTTGTAGTGGCCGCGGGTTGACTGACAGGATTTCATCGCCAACTCTTCGGCCCTCTTTTGAGATGGTGCGTTGAGGTGACCGCCGCAAACTATGTACGACGACATTATCCGCGCGTAGGGCGTGGTTGCGTACGCTGAATGGCCACCGGCCGCGACATAGGCCTTGTAGGTCTTGGTGCAGGGATCCTTGGGATTTCGCGGCAGGTACGGCGGGAAACGCTTGTCTCCCTCGCTTCCAGTGAGTGAGCCGGCCATGCCCGCGCCGCACGCGGCGACCGTCAGCAATCCGGCCAATATCGCCATGGCTGTTCGCCTGGAATTCGTGGATTTCATCTTGTCTTACCCAACGAGAAAAACCGGGCGTTTTCCGGCCTATTTGGACGCGGCGATGCTGCAGGCGCCGGCAACGGTAACCTTGTATTTGCTTTTGCTGGCCTGACAGGATTTCAGTGCCAGTTCCGCAGCCGCCTTCTGCGACGATGCATTCAGCTTCACGCCGCAAACGAAGTACTCGGTCGCCGGAACGATTGGCGTCGCCGCGAAAGCCGAATGGCCTGCGGCTGCGAGATACGCTGCGTAAGCCTTCCCGCAGCCCCCGGTGGTTCCTATAGGAATGGTCACTGGGTAGCGCACGTCGCCCTTGCTGCCTGCCAGCGATCCGGCCATGGCGGCGGTGGGGGCCGCCACGATCAGCAAGCCTGCCACTATAGAGGTGGCTGCTCCTTTGCAGGTCCAGGATTTCATACTGCTTCCCCCATTCGCAAAAAAGTCTCGGCTGGTTGCTTATTTCGATGACGAGATTGCGCAGCCGCCACTCGCGGTCTTGAGCTTCCACCGTGTCAAGCCGGCTTGGCAATTGCGCAGCGCCGTCTCTTCCGCCGCCTTCTGGGACGGCGCGTTGAGCTTCGTCCCGCAGACAATGTAGAGGTCGACGACACGCGAATAAAAGGTTGTAGCGTAGGCCGAATGACCGCTCGCCGCGACATAACCCTTGTAGGCAACGTTGCATTCGCCCGAACCCAAGGTCGGCGGAAAACGCACGTCTCCCTTGCGTCCTGCGAGCGATTCCGCCGAGCCGGCGTCGGTCGCTGTTAATATTAGAAATACAGAAAGTATCGAAGCAGCCGTTCCCTGGCAATATTTCAGTTTCATTTTCAGCCCGTCCCCATTGCCCCATGCTGGATAAGCAGTAGCGAATATTTTGCCTCGCCGCCAGTTCACTGTTTGAGAATCGAAGCCGCTTATGCTGATGAATCGATTGGCCCATACAGTTCAGCCTTTTCGCACGGCAGCAACGGCCTGCCGCTATAGTTCCGCCGTTTGGCCGTCGAAGTTGACCGTCCATTCTCACATCCGAAACACGCCAAAGCGCGTGTCCTCGATTTCGGCGTTGAGCGCAGCGGACAGGCTGAGCGCCAGCACGTCGCGCGTCTTCGCAGGGTCGATAATGCCGTCGTCCCAGAGGCGTGCGGACGAATAGAGCGGATGGCCCTCATGCTCGTATTTCATCAGGATCGGCTTCTTGAATTTCGCCTCTTCCTCGGCGCTCCATTCTCCGCCCTTGCGCTCGATGCCTTCGCGCTTGACCATGGCAAGCACCGTTGCCGCCTGCTCGCCGCCCATCACCGAGATGCGGGCGTTCGGCCACATCCACAGGAAGCGCGGCGAATAGGCGCGGCCGCACATGCCGTAATTGCCGGCGCCGAACGAACCGCCGATGATGACAGTCATCTTCGGCACCCTGGCGGTGGCGACCGCCATCACCAGCTTGGCGCCGTCCTTGGCGATGCCGCCTGCTTCATATTTTCGACCGACCATGAAGCCGGTGATGTTCTGCAGGAAGACAAGCGGGATCTTACGCTGGCAGCACAGCTCGATGAAGTGCGCGCCCTTCACAGCG
Source organism: Mesorhizobium sp. M7A.F.Ce.TU.012.03.2.1 (assembly GCF_004006095.1). Taxonomy (NCBI): domain Bacteria; kingdom Pseudomonadati; phylum Pseudomonadota; class Alphaproteobacteria; order Hyphomicrobiales; family Phyllobacteriaceae; genus Mesorhizobium; species Mesorhizobium sp. M7A.F.Ce.TU.012.03.2.1. The sequence continues at coordinate 5,986,304 of NZ_CP034779.1, read as the reverse complement.
CTTTCGGAAAACAGCACGCCGTTGTTGGCGATGATGCCGACCGGCATGCCATGCAGATGGGCAAAGCCGGTGATCAGCGTGGTGCCGTAGTTCTGCTTGAACTCGTCGAATTCGGAACCGTCGACGATGCGCGCGATCACCTCGCGGACGTCATAGGGCTGGCGCAGGTCGGTAGGCACGATGCCGTACAGTTCATCCGCGGGATGAAGCGGCGGAATCGATTTCTGTAAGTTCAGACTTACAGTCTTGTTCCGATTCAGGTTTTTGACGATGCGTCGGCAAATGGCGAGCGCATGGTCGTCGTCGAGTGCATAGTGGTCGGCAACACCGGAAAGCCGCGTGTGCACATCGGCGCCGCCGAGATCCTCGGCGCTGACGTCTTCACCAGTGGCCGCCTTCACCAGCGGCGGACCGCCGAGGAAGATGGTCGCCTGGTTGCGCACCATGATCGTCTCGTCGGACATCGCCGGCACATACGCTCCGCCCGCCGTGCAGGAACCCATGACGCAGGCGATCTGCGGAATGCCTGCGGCGGACATGTTGGCCTGGTTGTAGAAGATGCGGCCGAAATGCTCACGGTCGGGAAACACCTCGTCCTGGTTGGGCAGGTTGGCGCCGCCGCTGTCGACGAGGTAGATGCAAGGCAGATTGTTCTGCAGCGCGATCTCCTGCGCCCGCAAATGCTTCTTCACGGTCAGCGGATAGTAGGTGCCGCCCTTCACCGTGGCGTCGTTGACGACGACCATGACTTCGGTGCCTTCGACGCGGCCGATGCCGGCGATCATGCCGGCCGAAGAGATCTCCTCGCCATACATCGACCATGCCGCGAACTGGCCGATCTCGAGGAAGGGCGAGCCGGTGTCGAGCAACTGGGCGAGACGCTCCCGCGGCAACAGCTTGCCGCGCGAAACATGCCGCTCGCGCGCTTCCTCCGAGCCGCCGCGCTCGACGGCCGCCGCCTTCTCCGCAATGTCGGCGACCAGCGCCCGCATGCGCTCGGCATTGGCGCGGAATGCCTCGGAGGAAGGAGAGATCTGGGTTTGCAGCGTGGCCATACTAGACCCCCTCGGCCATGATCTCGCGCCCGATCAGCCAGCGGCGGATTTCGCTGGTGCCGGCGCCGATCTCGTAGAGCTTGGCGTCGCGCAACAGGCGGCCGGTCGGATAGTCGTTGATATAGCCATTGCCGCCAAGCAGCTGAATGGCGTCGAGGGCCATCAGCGTTGCCTTCTCGGCGGCAAACAGCACGCAGCCGGCGGCATCCTTGCGCGTCGTCTGGCCGCGATCGCAGGCGGCGGCGACGGCATAGACGTAAGCGCGCGCGGCGTTCATCGTCGTGTACATGTCGGCCAGCTTGCCCTGCACCAGCTGGAACTCGCCGATCGCCTGTCCGAACTGCTTGCGCTCATGCACATAGGGGATCGCCACGTCGAGGCACGCCGCCATCAGGCCGATCGGGCCGCCGGCAAGCACGGTACGCTCATAGTCAAGGCCCGACATCAGCACTTCGACGCCGCGCCCTTCCTCATGCAGCACATTGTCGAAGGGCACCTCGACATCCCTGAACACCAGTTCGCCGGTGTTGGAGCCACGCATGCCGAGCTTGTCGAGCTTTTGCGCCACGGAAAATCCGGCCATTGCTTTCTCGACGATGAAGGCGGTGATGCCGCGCGATTTCAGATCCGGGTCGGTCTTGGCGTAGACGACCAGGGTCTCGGCGTCAGGCCCGTTGGTGATCCACATCTTGGTGCCGTTGAGCACGTAGCGGTCGTTGCGCTTTTCGGCACGCAGCTTGAGCGAGACGACGTCCGAGCCGGCGCCGGGTTCCGACATCGCCAGCGCGCCGACCCGCTCGCCCGAGCACAGTGGCGGCAGGAATTTTTCCTTCTGCGCTGGCGTTCCCCAGCGGTTGATCTGGTTGACGCAGAGATTGGAATGAGCACCATAGGAGAGGCCGACCGAGGCCGAAGCGCGTGAAATCTCCTCGACGGCGATCACATGCGCGAGATAGCCCATGCCGCTGCCGCCGAAATCGGGATCGGCCGTGATGCCGAGCAGGCCGAGCGCACCGAGTTCACCCCACAGATGCGCCGGAAATTCGTTCGAGCGATCGATGTCGGCGGCGATCGGAGCGATCCGGTCCTGGGCGAAGCGCCGCACCAAGTCGCGCAGCGCCTCGATCTCCTCGTCATGCCCGAAGCTGAGTGTGTTCGTGTACATGCCGTTCCTCCCCGCGCATGACCCCGAAAATCGACTTTGATTTTCGGAAAGGGATCATGCGCAAAATCAAAATGCTACAGCGTCCTTTGCGCGTCCGAAGGGACGCGCGGCGCTGTAGGTGCCGATCCTCGCGCCAACCAGGCGCATTGTCATTGAAAGATATGTCGCGGTCACTTCGGCGATCGACAGGCGTTCGCCCGGCCGAAACCAGACGATGACGCCAGTCATCATCTGGATCAGTGCCATGGCGGTCAGCCCGGTGTCGTCGATGCTGAAGGTGCCCGTCTCGGCGCCATCGCGTAAAATAGTGCGCAGTTCCTTTTCGTAGGCAGTGCGCATGCGCAGGATCTGCGTCAGCCGTTCGGGCGACAGGCTGCGCAATTCCATGTTCGACACATGCGTGGCGTGCCGTCGCTCGATATGAAAGGCGATGTGATTGCGCACATACGCCGAGAGCAGTTGCGCCGAATCTGCGTCCGCCGGGCGGGCTGCTTCCCATGCTGTGGCCAGACCCTCCATGTGCTCGCGCATCAGCGTGAACAGAAGCTCTTCCTTGGTTGGAAAATAGCGGTAGAGCGCGGCCGCCTGGACGCCGACCTCGGCGGCAAGCTGGCGCATCGACATTGCTTCGTAGCCAAACCGCGCGATGAGGTTGACCGCCGCCCCACGGATGGTCGCTTCGGTCTTTTCGCCATCGGATCCGGTCGTGCGCGCCATGTCAGCTCCTCTGTGGAGTGATAATAAAACGAACGTTCGATTAATTCAAGGCGGCGCGCTCAGGCAATGATCCTGAACCCGACAAGAGCGTGTTGTGTTGCCAGGTCCTCGACGTCGACCCTGGAGACCGAAGCCCCGGCCGGCCCTTTCCAGAGGCGCTCGATCATTGTCGAGACCGCCTCATCGAGCCCAGCGATCTGGGCCGTTACAGACCCATCCGCCTCATTGCGGACCCAGCCCGCAAGGCCAAGGCTCGTGGCCTGATCCCGAGCCCAGGCCCTGAAGCCGACGCCTTGCACATTGCCGTAGACCCGCGTCAGCACTTCCCTGCGACGATCAGCCATGAATCTCTCCAAGCCTGTCTCGTTTTGAATCTGGCGCGTGGCGTGAGGAATGCAACCTGGGAACTGCGCGCGAGCGCAATCGCTGGCCTCTCTGGCCCAAAATTTAATTGACTCCGTCCACTAATTTTGGAAAATACGGCTGCCTCAGGAGTGGCTGCGGATGTTGGACGAACGCAACGCATTGGTGGCCGATGTCAGGCGCTTCAATCGCTTCTACACGCGCACCGTCGGCCTTCTCGACGAGACGCTGACACAAAGTGCATTCACTTTGACCGAGGCGCGCGTGCTGTTCGAGCTGGGTCACCGCAGCAACCCGGCTTCCGCCGAAATCGCGGGCGAGCGAGGTTTCCTGGCTGGTGCTTTTCGGCTGGAGAATGGCCCGGCGGCCTCCGAAATATCAAGACAGTTGCGTGTCGATGCCGCCTATCTGACGCGGATCCTGCGCAAGTTCGCGGGCCAGGGGCTGACCGAGGCCAGAACGGACCCGGCTGACCGGCGTCGAAGGGTCCTCTCGCTGACCTCACGAGGCGAGGCAGCGCTTGCCAGACTGCAGGCGGCGGCCGATCGGGACACGGCGCGGCTGATCGAAAGCGTCCCCGACGACAGGTTGCATGAACTGCGCAGCGCCTTGCGCAAGGCGGGGGAATTGCTGGGCGATCCCACCCGTGACAGCAGCGAGGTGACGTTGCGGCCGCATCGCGTCGGCGATGTCGGCTGGGTCGTGCAGCGCCAGGCCCAACTCTATGCCGAGGAATATGGCTGGACGATCGAGTTCGAGGCCATGCTCGCCGAGATCGGCGCCGATTTCATTCGCAATTTCGTGCCCGGCCGCGATTTCTGCTGGATCGCAGAGCGCGGTGGTGATCCGGTCGGCGCGGTGTTCCTGGTTCATCAGGACGACGAAATGGCCAAGCTGAGAATGCTGCATGTCGAGGCGTCGGCGCGCGGCCTCGGCATCGGCAAACGACTGGTCGCGGAATGCGTGAACCAGGCCCGGGCTTGCGGCTACGCCAAGCTGGTGCTGTGGACCAACGACATCCTCGTCGCCGCGCGCGCGATCTACGAAAGTTCCGGCTTCAGGCTGGTCTCGCAGGAGCACCACCACAGCTTCGGCAAGGATCTGACCGGCCAGACCTGGGAAATGGATTTGTAGGCTGCTTTGCAGCTGGTTTGCTTGCAGACGGAACCTAATTTCCCCGCGCTGTTGCCAGCGCGCCAGGCAACTCCTCGGCAAGAATGTCGAGCTCGTGATCGAGACCGACGCTGATGCGGATGCAGCGGTCGAGCCGTGGCACCATGGGCTTGCGGATGAAGACGTCGCGTGACAGCAGACCTTGCAGAACTTTCAGCGCGAAAGCGCCATCGCCGCCGCAATCGATGGTGACGAAGTTGGTCGCCGACGCCAGCGGCTTCAGCCCGTTCGCTTCGGCAATGCCTGCGATGCGTCGGCGGCCGGCCGCGACCCGCGCCACCACGCTTTGCAGATAGTCCTGATCGGCGAGCGCCTCGACGCCGGCGATCTGCGCCATGCGGCTGACACCATAATGGTTGCGGATCTTCTCGAAGTCGCGGATCACCTGGGCCTCGGCGATCGCATAGCCGCAGCGTATGCCCGCCAGCCCGTAAGCCTTCGAGAAGGTGCGCATGCGGATGACGTTTGGCCTGGAGATATCGATCGGCGGCATCGCCGAGGCCGGCCCGAGTTCGCCATAGGCCTCGTCGAGCACCAGCATGGTGGTTCGCGGCAGCGCCTCGGTGAAGCGGATGATCTCGCTCGCCTCCCACCAACTGCCCATTGGATTGTCGGGGTTGGAGAGATAGACCAGCGGGGCCTTGTCCTTGCGCACCGCCCCCAGCAGGCCATCCAGGCTTTCCTGGTCGTTCTCGTAAGCGACTGTCACCAGCCGCCCGCCGACACCGGCAATGTGGAAGTTGAAGGTCGGGTAAGCGCCGAGCGAGGTAACCACCGCGTCACCAGGCGCGACATACATGCGTGCCACCAGGCTGAGCAGGCCATCTATGCCTTCGCCGACAACGACGTTCTCGGCCTTTACGCCGTGATGCGCGGCGACCGCCACCTTCAGATCGTGATTGTCGGGATCGCAATACATCCACATGTCGCCGGCGATCTCGGCCATCCGGGCTGTGACGCGCGGCGAGGGACCAAAGCTGCTCTCATTGGCGCCGATGCGGGCGCGAAAAGCGCGGCCACGCTCGCGCTCCTGCGCTTCGGGGCCGACAAACGGCACCGTCGAGGGAAGCGCTGCGATGAGTGGCATGAGGGGAGGGCGCTGGTGCATGGTGGAAGCTCGCTTGAAAAGGGCCTTCTTGCTAGCGTGGAGGCATGTTCGGTGCAAGATGACAATGCCGCACTGGATTTCGCCGATCCGTTTTGTTAGCAGAATAGAATGAGCAACCGATTGCCGCCCGCTTGGGCCAAGCACCTTAATACCCAACTAGCGCCGAAGGGCGCACCGCCGAAGATTGGGCAACCGAAACCTAAGCCCGCAAAGGCAGCTCCGTCTCGCCCTCAGGCCACCGATATGATGTTGAGGCAGGCGCTCGAATTCCAGCAAGAGAATCGATTGCCTGAGGCGGAAGAACTCTGTCATCGCGTTCTGGCGAGAACGCCCGAACATCCGTTGGCCCTTTATATACTTGGGACGCTGGGGATCGGGTACGATGACGAAAAGGTCCTGCGGTATTTTGCTCGGGCGATCGCGCAGGAGCCTCTAAACCCCTACTATCACCTAAGCCTCGGTCAAGCCTATTTGAGGCTCAGCGAGTTTACACCAGCGATCAAACACATTCAGCACGCATTGGCATTGAAGCCAGATCTGGTGGAAGCGCTTTGCGCCTTGGGCGATGCATACAATTCGTTTGACAAGGGGGAAATGGCGCTGCCTCTCTTTGAGAAGGCGCTCAGGGTCGATCGAGATCATCCTATGGCCCGATTGGGGCTGCCTCGTGCGCTGGCAAGCCTCGGCCGCATGGACGAAGCCGCGGTTCATCTCAAAGAGGCAATAGATCGGCGCATCGCGATACCTGCTGCCTACAATTCACTTGTACGCACGCACAAATTCACTGAAGAGCCACCAGAACTCGCTGCGATCCTGACGGAGCTTCAAGACCCTGACCACGGGTCTAAGGGAGCGACGGCGCTCCATCACGCAGCCGGAAAGCTGCTCAACGACCTCGGTCGCTACAAGGAGGCGATGAAGCACTTCAAAAAAGGAAATCAAGCCGGCGGCAGCAGGTTCGATCTTCAATCCTATCGTCGTTGGGTCGACGCCCTGATCGAAACCTTTACACCGGATTTGGTGGCTTCAAGGGCTGCTTCTGGCAATGTCTCGGAGTTGCCCGTGTTCGTAGTCGGGATGCCTCGCTCGGGAACGACACTGACTGAGCAGATCTGCGCCAGCCATCCCTATGTTCATGGTGCTGGCGAGTTAACAAAGCTTAGGCGCACATCGAATGGGCTCGATCTTAGGTATGGATCCGGCATAAGCCCGGGTGAGGCGATCGCATCGATGACGCCACAGCTGTCCAGGGCGCTGGCTGCGGAACATCTTGCCTATCTGCGCGAGCGGGCCCCCGATGCGCTTCGAATTATCGACAAGATGCCTCACAATTTCGAGCTGGTCGGCCTTATTGGCGTTCTTTTCCCCAACGCCCGCATTATTCATTGTCGCCGCGACGCCATTGACAACTGTATCTCTTGCTTTGTCCTGCAATTCAATGAAGCGCATAGCTACAGCGCCGATCTGGAGACACTGGGGCTTTACTACAGGGAGTATGATCGCCTGATGCGGCATTGGGACAAGATTTTCCCGGGCCGTATCTTCGAAAACCGGTACGAGACGTTGATTGAAAATCAAGAACAGCAGTCGCGCTGTCTCATAGATTATCTCGGACTACCCTGGGACGATATCTGCTTGCGCTTTTTTGACAGGGGCGGCTCCGTAAACACCTATAGCAATTGGCAGGTGCGCCAGCCGATCTATAAGTCTTCCGTCAGGCAGTGGAAGAATTACGAAAGCGAGATCCAGCCCTTGATCGAGGCCCTAGGCGATTTGGCCCATATCTGATCTGGAAATCCAGGCATCGTCAGTGCACACCGCGTCGCCTGCTCCGGCAATCCGGGCAGTCCATCCATTGAGCAGGTCGACACCTGCAAGATCTAAAAGAGGCGCGACGGCCGAAAAACCCGGCGGTTGCCCGCCGGGTTAGATTTTCGGCCAGGCTCGGTCCGTTAGAACGAGCGCTGGAAGCGGAGGAGGCCGCCGACGCTGTTCTTCTTGTCGGCCGGAGTCCAGGCGACGTTATCCGTGCTGCCCTCATCGAACTTGCCGGCATGAAGATAGTCAACTTCGGCCGTGACGGTGAAGCCGGGAACGATGTCATAGGCAACGTTCGCTGCGACGCCGACGTTCTTCCAGTCATCAGCAGACGCCTGAAGGTTGAACGAGGTCTTCTCGTTGAACTTGTAGGTGCCACCGCCCCACACTGCCCAGTTGCCGCCCCACTGCTTGTAGAAGCCGCGACCGCCCGCGGGCTGATTATAGGTCGGGTCGTTGAGGTTGTCGTCGGTGCCATAGCCACCCATGATGAACAACGACAACTCGTTGGAAACGTTCACATCCAAGCGAACTTTGCCGGCGACTTCTTCGTAGTTGCTGTCATACGCAACGACACCGGTGATCGCGCCCCAGCCCTGGATCCACTTCACGCCGCCGACAACATGCGGAACATAGCTATCGATCGTGCCAACGCCATACTTGCCGTTGCCAAGATCGTCGACGGAGCCGGCGCCCGAGCCTTCTTCGAGCGAGAGCACGGCCGAGAACCCATTGCCTGCGTCGAAATAGTACTGGACGACGTTGGTGTCGAAGTCGCCGTAGGGAACCAGCGTATCCTGGATGACATTGCCGGCGTAGCCGATGAACGTATCGAAGGCCGATTCGTCCTTACCGACGCGCAGACCGCCAAGTTGGATCCAGGCGAAGTTCAGCGATACGTCCTTGTTGTGCGCATCGTTCGGGCCAAAGTCGGGATCACCGTTGCTGTTGCCGAAATTGAAGCGGGTCTCGGTGTAGGTCTTCAAGGTGCCGAGCTCGGTCTCCTGGCCGGTCCAGGTTTTGAGCGTGAAGCGGGTGTTCTTGTACCAGGCTCCCTGGTTCTTGCCGTCCTGCACGTCATTGCTGCGAGCACCATCGAACGAGCCGACGTCGCCAGCACCGATGTCGTAACGGACATAGCCGCCGACGCGCAGGCAGGTTTCGGTGCCGGGGATGTAGAAGTAGCCAGCGCCGTAGACGTCACAAATCTTGACGTATTCAGCGGGTTCCGGCTCGGCGACGACGACGGCGTCGGCGGCGCGCGCACCGGAAACTGCGATCAGGGCCGCAGCGGAGCCGAGGAGAAGGCTCTTGATGTTCATTTTCTGACCTCCAGTCAGAATCGAGAGCGGAGGTCGGCAAAAACCAGCTCTCAGGCCTTTTTTTCTTTATGTTTCAGGTGGATAGGTAAAAATGCCTTCAGCGGGCTCTGTTCGCCAAAACCGTTTACTGGCGAAAGCCTTGCCCGATCGGTCTTGAAATATCGCTCGAGTTGCCGCGCGTTTGGCCTCGATTTCGACCGCGATTAGGTCTTCAGGGCTACAGGCAGATGGGCCCTGGTCGAAGTCACATAGCCTGATTGATGCGATTCGAACCGGCGTCGAAGATCGTTTGTCGACCCGACATAGACACCGCCATTATGAAGCTGCAGGAAATACACGTACCACATGGTCCCCCTACGCTACTTGGTAGCTTCGGGCGACACTCCCACGCCCGAAATGCGGTTCCGGGTGGCCTGCCACCCGAAGCCCGCAGGGCGTAGGGTGGCGGAGAGGATGGGATTCGAACCCACGAGAAGCTTTTGACCTCTACTCCCTTAGCAGGGGAGCGCCTTCGACCACTCGGCCACCTCTCCGTTGCGCCGCTGGATAAAGAAAAGCGCCGGCACAATCAACAAGCCCGCATCATTATATGCAAAAATAAGAAGGCGCCGAACCGCGACCTTCCATGGATGTGGCGGTTCTGCGGTTGTTTCTGGCCAGCGACTCGGGAACTCGCCATGATTCCGTCGGTCCATCGCCGGATTCGGCGACGAGCAAGGGGGTGCGGTGGCCTGATGGTTAACGAGAGCTTTCTGAGTGAGGCCAAATCGTGTCATTTGTGCAACAACGCTAGGGGATAGCAGCCAGGCAGCCCTTTCACCGGTACGATCGTGGTTGAACGCCGCCGTCTCATGAGTAATGTCGATTTCGAAGGAGCGGCGCGGTGCGCATCTTTTTCGGTAGTGGGGATGGGGCAGGGAACGCTGTCCTTCAGCAAAGAATACCCAGACCCGTTTTTTAACTTTTGACTGGAGGTCAGAAAATGAACATCAAGAGCCTTCTCCTCGGCTCCGCTGCGGCCCTGATCGCAGTTTCCGGTGCACGCGCCGCCGACGCCGTCGTCGTCGCCGAGCCGGAACCCGCTGAATACGTCAAGATTTGTGACGTCTACGGCGCTGGCTACTTCTACATCCCTGGCACCGAAACCTGCCTGCGCATCGGCGGCTATGTACGTTACGACATCAGTGGTGGTGACGTCGGTTCGTTCGATGGTGCGAAGTCCCGTGACGTGAATTCGGGTGACGAACAGGATACCTGGCGCAAGAAGGCCCGCTTCACGCTGAAGACCTGGACCGGCCAGGAGACCGAGCTCGGAAGCTTGAAGACCTACACCGAGACCCGCTTCAACTTCAACAACGCCAACGACTATGCCACCTACTATGGCAATCCTGCTGGCAACAGCGGTGCTTCGCTGAATTTCGCCTGGATCCAGCTCGGTGGTCTGCGCGTCGGTAAAGACGAATCGGCCTTCAATACGTTCATCGGCTATGCCGGCAACGTCATCCAGGATACGCTGGTTCCCTACGGCGACTTCGACACCAATGTCGTCCAGTACTATTTCGACGCAGGCAATGGGTTCTCGGCCGTGCTCTCGCTCGAAGAAGGCTCGGGTGACGGCACTCTTGGCGCGTATGGCGTCGGCACGATCGACAGCTATGTTCCGCATGTTGTCGGCGGCGTGAAGTGGACCCAGGGCTGGGGCGCGATCACCGGTGTCCTTGCCTATGACAGCAACTACGAAGAAGTCGCTGGCAAAGTTCGCTTGGATGTGAACGTTTCCAACGAGTTGTCGTTGTTCATCATTGGTGGCTATGGCACCGACGACAACCTCAACGATCCGAGCTATACGCTTTCGGCTGGCGGTCGCGGCTTCTACAAGCAGTGGGGCGGCAACTGGGCAGTGTGGGGCGGTGGCACCTACAAGTTCAACGAGAAGACCTCGTTCAACGCCCAGATTTCGTATGATGACTGGAAGAACCTCGGCATCGCTGCGAACATCGCCTATGACGTTGTCCCAGGCTTCACTGTGACGGCCGAAGTTGACTACCTCAACGCAGGCAATTTCGATGAGGCCGGCTTCTCCAATTGGACCAATGCCGACAAGAAGAGCAACATCGGCGGCATGCTCCGCTTCCAGCGCTCGTTCTAAGGGCTGGTTCCTTACAGGTGAAATCCAGCCCGGGCGCACAACGCCCGGGCTGTTTTTGTTTTCGTGGCTGGATCGAGGCAAACAGAAGGATGGGGGTAACGGTAGCTGAATAATCCGTGGAGTGGTTTCGTGGGATCCGCTGATGGGCGGATGAAATCACAACTGCGTGATTAAATTCTCTTGAAAGGACTCTTCCAAGCGGGTAGGGCTGACCTATCCCACTCGGGGGTGTGGCAAATGATGACGAACGAAGCGATTCAAGAGGGCGAGTCCTCTGATCATTTTTCGATGTTTTCTTCTCAAAATCCGAAGATTCGATACACCTACAACAAGATTAGAGAAGTAAAGTCGCATCGGGTCGGAGATCTTTTTTCAGCATATCGGGACATATTGTGGGACGACGGGCGGCATAAGTATAATGTCAGCTCGTTCATCGGCGAAATAGACGAAATTCTCCTTGGGGAGCGTTTCAGCGCCTTTGACCAAAGTACCCTGGACAACCTTATCGGCACCTTGCGCCAGCGCGGCAACAGCAACGCAACCATCAATCGAAAGATGGCTGCCCTCAGCAAACTGCTGCGCAAGGCTCACAAGATGGGAGATATCCACAGCCTGCCCGAGTTCCGCCGCCAGAAGGAGCGGGCGGGGCGGATTCGCTTCCTCGAGAGGGACGAAGAGGCAAGGCTGTTCGCCGCCATCAAGAGCCGAAGCGAAGATGCCTACAGGCTTTCCGTCTTCCTGGTCGATACCGGATGCCGTCTCGGCGAGGCGCTTGGGCTGATCTGGAACGATATCCAGGAGCATCGCGTCAGTTTCTGGATCACCAAATCCGGCCGCAGCCGCACCATTCCGATGACCGAGCGGGTCAAGGAGGTCATCAAGCTGCCTCCCACTGAGGGTCGCCGGCCCAAAGGACCGTTCACAAAGCTTAGCCAGGCACAGTTTCGTGCCATCTGGAACGACGCGAAGGCCGAAGTCGGACTTGGCGCAGACGACCAGGTGGTGCCGCACATACTGCGCCATACCTGCGCCTCGCGCCTTGTCCAGGGCGGCATCGACATCCGGCGCGTGCAGATGTGGCTCGGCCACCAGACGTTGTCGATGACCATGCGCTACGCGCATCTGGCCACCAACGATCTCGATGGCTGTGTCATCGTGCTGGAAACACCTCGATCGACTCAGCCGGGCGGCAATCGCGCTGAAGGCTCCATGTTTTCTTCGCCTATGACGACGCCTTCGTCGCCGACGGCAGGGCGGAAAAAGAAGGACGAGGCAGCCGCCGCCGCAAAGGAGTCGCCGAAAGCGACTCGGAAAAGTTCAAAAGCCAAGTAGGCTAAAGAATCCCCACCTATACTATCATGGCTATCCCGTGACCTTGTTTGGTCATGGGATTTACTTCAGGATATTCTTCCGCTCGGCTTGATCGAGAAAAGCGGCTATGTCGCCCGGTAGGCTGCCGGTCTCGAGGAATGGCGCATGGCCCTGGCCCTCGACAGTGATCGCCTCCATCACGGAATGGCGCTCTCTCATCTGCTTGAGCGAATCTATGGACAGCAATCTCGAATTGGCACCACGTATGGCGAGCAACGGGATGGCGGCCAACGCCTCGAATTGAGGCCATAGATCAGGCAGCTTCTGCGTCAGATCGAGGCTCGCCACGGTAGCCACCAGCTTCGGATCGAAATCCGGCATCAGCCCATCATCCGTTTCGCGGTAGAGAGCCCATATCATCCGGTCCCAGTCGGCGCCGGCAAGGGCGGGGAAGTCTTCGTCATGCACGCTGCGCTGGGCGGCAATTGCCTGTGGGCGGGTTTTCGGTGCCGGGTCGCGCTCGAGATAAGACTGGATATGGGCAAGTCCGGCCGCCTCGATCACCGGCCCGATGTCGTTGAAAACAATGGCTTTCAGGACCGATGGCCGCATCATCCCGAGCACATGGATGATCAGCCCGCCGCGCGAGGTGCCGATGAAGGCCGCTTCTCCGATGTTCAACGCCGTCAGCCCGGCCAGGATGTCGCCAGCCTCCACGCCGACATTGTAGTTTTTGGCGTCGGGATCATAGGCTGACTGCCCGCGCCCACGGTAGTCGAAGGCGATTACCTTGCGCGGAGTTGCCGCATCCGTCGACAGATAGAGCGCCAGCTCGTGAAAATCCCTGGCGTTGCGGGTCAGGCCAGGCAGGCAGACAACCGGCCAGGGTCCGCTATTGGCCTCACCGTAGATGCGCGCATGAAGTTTTAGCCCATCCGGTGCACTGTAGAAGAAGTCGGAGAAATTTTGCTTGCTTGCCATCGGAATGTTCGATCTCGCTGTACCGATTTGGACAGCTACAGGCGAGGGCAGGGATGGTCAAATGAAAGGCGCTCTTGCCTTCTCCCCTTGTGGGAGAAGGTGAATCGGCGCGCTAGCGCCGAGACGGATGAGGGGTGTTCCTGCGAAGTGAGGCGTTGGCGTTCCCTGGAACCCCCCTCATCCGTGGCCTTCGGCGACACCTTCTCCCACAAGGGGAGAAGGACAGAAAGCCTCAACTCCGCCCGTTCACCAGATCCCCGACAATGTCGTATTTGCCCGAAATACGCATCTTGTAGACCTCGTAATTCTCCATCACGCGCTGAACGTAACTCCTTGTTTCCGTATAGGGAATCCGCTCGATCCAGTCGACGACCGCGTCGATGTCCTTGCCGCGCGGGTCGCCATATCTGGCCACCCACTGGCTGGCTCGGTTGGGGCCGGCGTTGTAGCCGGCGAAGGTCAGCACGTAGGAGCCGTTGAAGCGATCGAGCTGTTCGCCGAGGAAGGCTGAGCCAAGCGTCGCATTGTAGCCGGCATCGGTGGTCAGCCGTGTTTGCGAAAACTGCAGCCCGGCCTTCTTCGCCAGTTGCCTTGCGGTTCCCGGCATCAGCTGTAGCAGCCCGCGCGCGCCGGCGCTGGACACGGCGCCGATGTTGAATTCGCTTTCCTGACGGGCGATCGCATAGGCCAGGGCCTTGCCCGAGCCGGAAATGTCGGCCGAATCGGGAATGACGCCGAGCGGATGCGACAATGCGCCGACATCGATGCCACGCGCCCCGGCGATCTTGCCGATTTTCAGCGCCATGAAATGGTTCCCTTGCTTTTCCGCAAGGACAGCCAGCAGTGCCAGTTCGCCCGGACTGGTCAACTGCCCGGCAAGGTCGCGATAGAGCGTCTCGGCATAGCGGTCGTAGCCCGCCTCCTGCAGCCGCTTGATGGCGCTGACGGCCTCGCGGCCGGCAAAATTCTGCCGGTCGGCTGCACTTGGCGAGGGGTAGGCGATGTTCAGCGCCTGCCGGCCCACGCGTTCGGCGGCAAGCTGACCGTAGAATGTCGTGCCATAGGCAGCGGCGCGCGCAAAATAGTCCTTTGCATTGCCCGGACCACCGACTTCCGCGGCACGGCCGAGCCAGTAATAGGCGCGCGACAGCGTCATCGGCCCCTGGGCGAGGTTCGCGATGCGAGCGAAATGACTGGCCGCGGTTTTTGGGTCGTTCAGGCCGCGCAGCGCATACCAGCCAGCATGGAATTCGGCGTCTGCCGCATTGGCGGCACTTTCGGCGGCGTGTGTGGCGACGATCTTGTACGCGGTCTTCATGTCGCCCTGGTCTACCAGTTCGCGCGACAACACCCGGCGCTCGACCCACCAGGCATCCGGATCGACGAGAGCGTCGCGATCTGTCGGCGCCTGCATCACAATGGCGGCGGCCCCGGCAAAATCCTCCTGCTTGCGCAGATATTCGGCCTGCGCGAAGAAGTAGCCGGCCGAACGTTGCATTGCCGGCACGGCCTTCAGCAGCTTGGGCGCGTTCTTGTCGCCTTTGTCGGCCGCCGCCCAGGCCTCGGCGAGTTGCTGGGCGCCGGCCAGGCCGGCGACGCGCAAGGCGGAATTCGCGCGGTCGGCATAGAACATGCGCTCCATGCGAAAACGGTGGTCGGTGGCCGGGATCAAGCTGCCGAATTCCTTGATCAGCGCCGCCTCGTCCCTAGCCTCCAGGATCGCGGTGCGCCAGAAGGGCGACAGCACCGAACGTGCCGCCTTGATATTGCCTGACGCCACATAGGCGCGGGCAAGAACCATCACGCCTTCGAATGTCTGCGGCTGGCTGCCGTCGAACGCCCTGATAACGATGTCGGGGGCAGGGTTCTCGCGATAGAGTGCGCGCTCGCTGTTCCTGCGCAGGGCGACGGTGCCCGGCCAATTGGGCAGCATCTTGGCCGCAGCAGTGATATCGCCGCTCGGAACCTTGTCGCCGCCATAAAGCGCGATCGCCCAGGCAAGGATATGCTGGTCGAGCGACTGAGCCGGAAGGGCATTGCGCACTCCACGAGCGCGGGGACTATCGCCCGCCGCCAACGCATCCAGCCCGCTTTTCAGGGGGGCGACGTCAGGCAAGGGCGCTTGTCGCGTCCTATCCTGCAGGTCTGGCAGCGCAATTGCCGCGCCTGGCATCGGAATGGCTGAGGTGACCCGTACGTCCACGCTACCGCTGATCGCCATGCCCGGCATCAGCGCGAGCGTGGCGCCAAGCAGCGCGAAAAGGTGAGGCCGACCGCCCGGCATGATCCTTAAGTCTTTCCTTGTCCTGGCATTCCACAGGCTGGCGAAGATGCCTCGAAGCCTAAACTTAGGTCGTGAAGAGCCCGTAAACAAAGGGTTAGCGAGGCTGTTCGAATTGCGCTTGCTGGCACCATGGCAATGCTTGCCGCGCAACCATGTCGAGACTATGGTGCGCCGCTTCGCTTTCGGTTAGAAGGCGCGACCACAAACACCGACACAAAACATCAGAAGTGCCAAGGAGTTGGACGACATGCTGAGAGGCTCGCTTACTGCGCTCGTGACACCGTTCGAAAAGAGCGGGCGTTTCGACGAGAAAGCCTTTCGCGCGTTCGTCGAATGGCAACTCTCAGAGGGCACGACGGGCCTGGTGCCGGTCGGCACCACCGGCGAGTCGCCGACGCTGTCGCATGACGAGCACCGCCAGGTCGTCAAGGTGTGTATCGAGGTGGCCAAGGGCCGCGTTCCGGTCGTCGCCGGCGCCGGCTCCAACAACACCGAGGAAGCAGTCGGCCTCGTGCAGTATGCCGAGAAGGCCGGCGCCGATGCCGCCCTCGTCGTCACGCCCTACTACAACAGGCCGACACAGCGCGGTCTTTACGAGCATTTCGCGGCGGTCGCCAAGGCGACCAAGCTGCCGATCATCATCTACAACATCCCGCCGCGCTCGGTCATCGACATGATGCCGGAGACGATGGGGCGGCTCGCGCACGACTTCAAGAATATTGTCGGCGTCAAGGATGCCACCGGCAAGGTCGAACGGGTCTCCGAGCAGCGCGCCACGTGCGGCAAGGATTTCATCCAGCTCTCGGGCGAGGACGCTTCGGCGCTCGGCTTCAACGCCCATGGCGGCGTCGGCTGTATTTCGGTGACGTCGAACGTCGCGCCGCGGCTCTGCGCCGAATTCCAGGAGGCAACGCTTGCCGGCGACAGCGTCAGGGCGCTGGATCTGCAGGATCGCCTGCTGCCGCTGCACAAGGCGATCTTCATCGAGCCTGGCGTTTCCGGCGCCAAATATGCGCTGTCGAAGCTAGGCAAGGTCGAAAACGTGCTGCGCTCGCCGCTGGTGACGATCGAACAGTCGACTGCCGACAAGATCGATGCGGCTATGAAGTACGCCGGCTTGATTAATTAGGGATGAGGCGCCACCTCTCCACATCATGAATCAAGTCAGAAAAGCCGATCCCAACAACAAGACCGTTTCGGAAAACCGTAAGGCGCGGTTTTCCTATGAGGTGCTTGACACGGTCGAGGCCGGTCTGGTGCTGACCGGCACCGAGGTCAAGTCGCTGCGCCAGGGCCAGGCCAACATCCAGGACAGCTATGCCTCGGTCGAAGGTGGCGAGATCTGGCTGATCAATTCCTATCTGCCGGAATATCTGCAGGCCAACCGCTTCAACCATGAGCCGCGGCGGCGCCGCAAGCTGCTGCTCAACAAGCGCGAGATGGCGAAACTGTCACAGAGTGTCGACCGCGAAGGCATGACACTGGTGCCGCTGAAAATCTATTTCAACGACCAGGGCCGCGCCAAGCTGCTGCTCGCTGTCGGCCGCGGCAAGAAACTGCACGACAAGCGCGAATCCGAGAAGCAGCGCGATTGGTCGCGCGAGAAGGGCCGGCTGTTAAAAGAGCGTGGGTAGGCGGGGCCATTCGCTTGAAGAACCGGATTGTTCTCTTTGGTTTGGCCAGCCTGGTCTTGTTGTGTTTCCTCGCAGCAGGCGGCTATCTCTATTTCAGGTCATTCTCGCCGGATCGCGATAAATATCCGGTCAGGGGCATCGACGTCTCCCATCATCAGGGCCAGATCGATTGGCGGCGCGTAGCCGCCGACGATGTCGCCTTTGCCGTCATCAAGGCGACCGAAGGCGGCGATCATGTCGATGATGCTTTCGCACGGAATCTGGAAGAGGCCCGGGCCGCCGGTCTCGCCGTCGGCGCCTATCACTTTTTCACCTTTTGCCGGCCGGGTGCGGACCAGGCGAAGAATTTCATCTCGGTGGTGCCGCACGATCAGCCCCTGCTGCCACCGGTGGTCGATATCGAATTCGGCGGCAACTGCCCGCAGCGGCCGACGCCCGAACAATTGAACGCCGAACTGGCCGCGTTCCTCGCTCCAGTCGAGGCGGCGTTCGGCAAGCCGGCGGTGGTCTATCTGACCGACGACGCAGCGGAAGCGTATGCAGGGCGCATTGCTGCCCGTCCGCTCTGGCTCCGCTCATTGCTCCTGGAGCCGGATCGCGACGACTGGGTCTACTGGCAGTACCACAACAGGGGTCGCGTTGACGGCATCAATGGCGATGTCGACCTGAATGTGCTGCAGGGTGGGCCAGCCATGTTGGATGCGCTGAATGCACTGCCGCGCTGAGTTGATGTCTGCGGACACTAGCTCTAATTACTGCAAAAACATTTATGTCCGCAAGAATTCCGCTATCTGGCTGAAAACGCTAACGAACATCGCTTCGGTCAGCACGCCGGTATTGGTGTTGTAGCGTGAGCAGTGATAGCTCGAAAACAGCGTGACGCCACCGGCCGGCAGCTGCCCGCCATGCTTGAACGGGTAGGCGGCGACGCGCCCGCCCAGCGCCCGCACCGTCGACTGATGCGCGATCGATCCCAGTGCCAGCACGGCGCGCAAATTAGGGAACCGGGCGATCGTCGGCACCAGGAATGTCCGGCAGGTGGCAATCTCCGCGCCCACCGGCTTGTTCTCAGGCGGCACGCAGCGCACAGCATTGGTGATCGCCGTGCCGACAAGCTCCAATCCGTCGTCGGGTCTGGCCTTGAATTCGCCGCGTGCAAAACCGTGCGAAATCAGGGTCGAGTAGAGCAGGTCGCCGGCATAGTCGCCGGTGAACGGGCGGCCCGTTCGGTTGGCACCGCGAAGGCCGGGCGCCAGCCCGACGATCAGCAGTTGGACCGTCGCGTCACCTTCCGAGGGCAGGAAAGTCGGCACCGGCGCATTGAACCAGGATGGTTCGCGCTGCCGCCACTCGGCGATGTAGTCGTGCAGCCGCGGGCAGAGCGGGCAGTCGCGACTAGGCTCTGAGGCGCAAAGGGCGGTCAAGGCGACCGGCCTCAGTAATCATCCTCGTCGACTTCGGCCGGCTCGGGCCTGCGCACCGGCCGCTCGGACGGATCGCGGCCAACGTCGTTCTTCAAGGTCGTCAGGTCGATGAAATGGTCGGCTTGGCGGCGCAGATCGTCGGAGATCATCGGCGGCTGCGAGGCCATGGTCGAGACGATCGACACCTTGCGGCCGCGCCGCTGCAGCGCCTCGACCAGCGTGCGGAAATCGCCATCGCCGGAAAAGATGACATAGTGGTCGACGACATCGGCGAGCTCCAGCGCATCGACCGTCAGCTCGATGTCCATATTGCCCTTGATCTTGCGGCGGCCGGTCGAGTCGGTGAATTCCTTGGCCGGCTTGGTGACCACCTTGAAGCCGTTATAGTCGAGCCAGTCGATCAGCGGACGGATCGAGGAGTATTCCTGATCCTCGACCAGCGCCGTGTAATAATAGGCGCGCAGAAGATAGCCACGTTTCTGGAAGCTCGACAGGAGCTTGCGATAGTCGATGTCGAAGCCGAGCGCGCGCGACGTCGCATAGAGATTGGCGCCGTCGATGAATAGGGCGATTTTTTCACGAGGGTCGAACATGGAAAATATTCCTTCTCGAAATAAACGGCCGTCTAAACGAAATGCGATAGCGACGTTCGGTCAGGCTCATAATAAACCGGCTGACCTCCACGCCATCCGAGATAGCGCCAGATTCACGGCAATCCAAGGGCGCGTGCGGCACTGCAAGCAATTGTGATCAATGCCGGTTCGTCGCAGGCCGGCCCGGCCTTTCGTATTACGATCTCTATTCTTGCGCTGGAACCTGTAACGAGGCATGAGAAGTTGCAGCGGGTTCAGGAGGGGCAAATGAGCGACGAAATCAAGAAATTGATCGATCAGATTTGGGATGACGATCTTTTGGACAGAAAAAGTGAAGCGGAGTTTTTGCAGCGCTTTCTAGTTGGGCGTATGCAAGATCGACAAGCCGCCAAAGTCGCCGGATCATATGTAGTTAACATCGATGCGCGATGGGGAGCAGGAAAAACGTTCTTCCTGGAGCGGCTTGGTAAGCAACTAGAAATCGATCATGTCGTGGCGCGAGTGAATGCTTGGCGTGACGATCATCTAGATGACCCCTTCATAGCAATATTGGCAGCCATCGACGAGGCTCTAAAGCCGTATGTCAAGAAAGAGAAAAAGGCCGCAGCTCTTTGGAAGGGAGTCAAGCAAAATGCCGCACCTATCGCCACCAGGTTCGGCGCAGGAGTCGCCAAAACCCTTCTCAAGAAATTCGTTGGCAAAGATGAGGTTGAGGCGATCGCCGACATGATCATGGGCGATGCACCACCTACGCCAGCAGTCGTTGGGTCCGAAGGAACCGAAAAGAGCGCGCTAGAAGAGGCCATCGAGGCCGGAGCCGACGAGATCGTCGTCGAAATTCAAGGCGTTATAGACACCGGCGCACAGAAATTAATCGATCAGTTTAACTCACATAACGCGTCTGCCGAAGGATTTCGCCAAAAACTGGAAACGGCGATTGGCGCCCTTACGGAGAAGAAAATTCCGCTCTTTATTTTGATTGATGAGCTCGATCGTTGCCGTCCGTCGTATGCGATTTCACTTTTGGAGCGGGTGAAGCACCTCTTTGATGCTAACAACGTCGCCTTCGTTTTTGCGACTAATAGTGATCAGCTTCAGCACAGTATAGCTGGTGCCTACGGCGCAAATTTTGACGGGTTCCGGTATCTGAAGCGGTTTTTCGATAGAACCTATCAATTGAGCAAGCCGCCCTTGGAGCAGCTAGTGGCGTATGAAGCTCAAGACATCAATCTAAAAAGATTGCGCTCGCCAATGGGCAATCCGGTGGAGTTCTTAGCTTTTGCGTGTAGCGCGTATGAAATGGATTTGCGTCAAATTAAGCAGGTGACCGACATCATACGCACCGTATCATCGGCTTGGACATACGAACCTCCAGCGGACTTGATTGGTCTATTTCCCTTGGCTGCTCAATTCGACAAGGTAAGTGCGGCTGATTGGAGTGAGGCAGCCGCTTCAATACCAGACAAGGCGACAATAGAGTTTGGAACTAGGTATAATCATAGATCACGAGAGGAAAGCATAACTTTCAATTTGAAAGAAGCTTTTATATTGTTTAGTGACGCCATAAAGTCATTTGACAAGTCGATACGAATGGGCGAGAGAGAAGGGATGGGAAATGTACATAGATATGTTTTTGAGTCTATAAGCCCTGAATGGAACGGAAGAGCCATAAATAGATCGAGCCCCAGCATACAAAGAAAATTGTCAGAGATGGTGGCCATGGCGGGTCGAATTGTGGATGAAGGAAAAGCTGTTGTGAAGTAGCTGGGCGCGACGTATCTCTTCACAGTGATCAACTCCTCCCCCAGTGCCTGCTGCTGTATGACGAATTGATTGGTTGTCTCGTCCGAACTCTGAATCCCTCATCGTCGGGTTGATCATCTCGGTCCTAAGCGCCCTGAAGCCCGGCCATTGCCATGATGCTTGTATTTTGGCGGCGTTCGGGTTATGGACCGCGCCTGTTTTCCATCAAATCCATCGCATGAAAGGGGCAATCCATGGCCCGCGTAACCGTTGAAGATTGCATCGACAAGGTCGACAACCGCTTCGAACTGGTGCTGCTTGCCGGCCACCGTGCCCGGCAGATCAGCCAGGGCGCGCCGATCACCGTGCCGCGTGACAACGACAAGAACCCGGTCGTGGCGCTGCGCGAGATCGCCGATGAGACGCTGTCGCCCGACGACCTCAAGGAAGATCTGATCCATTCGCTGCAGAAGCATGTCGAGGTCGACGAGCCCGAGGCCGATGGCGAGGCGATTGCCGATCAGACCGGCACCGCCGTTGCTGCCACCGACGCCGATGACACCGAGGAGAACATCACCTTCGACCGCATGACCGAGGAAGATCTCCTGGCCGGCATCGAGGGTCTGGTGCCACCGGAAAAAAGCGACGACTACTAAGAGCCTGGATCAAGCATCCGGCACTTCCGTCCTGGCAGTTTCGTGGCTATCTATGACATGCGCCGTACAGCAGTGCGGCGCATGATTCATTTCACCGCTGCGAGATCCCGCCCATGATGCGTCAGTATGAGCTTGTCGAGCGCGTCCAGCGCTACAAGCCTGACGTCAACGAGGCCTTGCTCAACAAGGCCTATGTCTATGCCATGCAGAAGCATGGCCACCAGAAGCGCGCTTCCGGCGACCCGTATTTCTCGCACCCGCTCGAAGTCGCCGCCATCCTCACCGAGATGCATATGGACGAGGCGACGATCGCGGTCGCCCTGCTGCACGACACGATCGAGGACACGACCGCCACACGGGCCGAGATCGACGACCTGTTCGGCCCCGAAATGGGCAAGCTGGTCGAGGGCCTGACCAAGCTGAAGAAGCTCGATCTCGTCTCGAAGAAGGCCGAGCAGGCGGAAAACCTGAGAAAGCTTCTGCTGGCGATTTCAGAAGATGTCCGCGTGCTGCTGGTCAAGCTCGCCGACCGCCTGCACAATATGCGCACCCTCGACCACATGCCGGAGGCCAA
This sequence comes from Mesorhizobium sp. M7A.F.Ce.TU.012.03.2.1, assembly GCF_004006095.1. Lineage (NCBI taxonomy): Bacteria > Pseudomonadati > Pseudomonadota > Alphaproteobacteria > Hyphomicrobiales > Phyllobacteriaceae > Mesorhizobium > Mesorhizobium sp. M7A.F.Ce.TU.012.03.2.1. The sequence goes on along the minus strand of NZ_CP034779.1, from coordinate 5,964,234 downwards.
GCGCCTGCGCATCGCCGAGGAGACGATGGATATCTACGCGCCGCTGGCCGGCCGCATGGGCATGCAAGGCATGCGCGAGGAGCTGGAGGAGATCGCCTTCCGCTTCATCAATCCGGAGGCCTATCGCGCCGTCACCGCACGGCTTGCCGAAATCTTCGAGCGCAACAAGGGCGTGCTGACGGACATCGAAAAGGCGCTGTCCACGCTGTTCAAGAAGCATGCGATCAACGCCGGCGTGAAGAGCCGGCAGAAGAAGCCGTGGTCGGTGTTCCGCAAGATGGAGGCCAAGGCGCTGTCCTTCGAGCAGCTCTCGGATATTTTCGGCTTCCGCGTCGTCGTCGACACGGTCGAGGATTGTTACAGGGCGCTTGGCGCCATCCACACCGCGTGGTCGATGGTGCCCGGCCGCTTCAAGGACTACATCTCGACGCCGAAGCAGAACGATTATCGGTCGATCCACACCACCATCGTCGGCCCGTCGCGCCAGCGTGTCGAGCTGCAAATCCGCACCCGAGAGATGAACAAGATCGCCGAATACGGCGTCGCCGCCCATTCGATCTACAAGGACACCGGCGGCAAGACGAATGGCGCCGCCCACGCGATTTCGAAGGAAACCAACGCCTACGCCTGGCTGCGGCGCACCATCGAGCAGCTTGCCGAGGGCGACAATCCCGAGGATTTCCTCGAAAATACCAAGCTGGAGCTGTTCCAGGACCAGGTGTTCTGCTTCACCCCGAAAGGCATGTTGATTGCGCTGCCGCGCGGCGCGACACCGATCGATTTCGCCTACGCGGTGCACACCGATGTCGGCGACACCTGCGTCGGTGCCAAGGTCAACGGCCGCATCATGCCGCTGATGACGGAGCTGAAGAACGGCGATGAGGTCGAGATCATCCGCTCCAAGGCGCAGGTGCCGCCGGCGGCGTGGGAATCGGTCGTCGTCACCGGCAAGGCGCGCTCGGCCATCCGCCGTGCCACCAAGAACGCCATCCGCAAGCAATATTCGGGTCTCGGCATCCGCATCCTGGAACGCGCCTTCGAGCGTGCCGGCAAGACCTTCACCAAGGAGAGCCTGAAGCAGGTGCTGCACAGGCTGGCGCGCAAGGACATCGAGGACGTGCTGGCCTCCGTCGGGCGCGGCGAGCTCGCCTCCACCGACGTCATGAAGGCGGTATTCCCTGACTACAAGGATGAGCGCGTCACCACGGCCGTCCCCAAGCCGCGCGAGGAGGGCTGGTCGAAGATCCGCAATGCGGCCGGTATGTTGTTCCAGATTCCGGGTCGCGCCGCGCGCAAGGACAAGGACCAGCCACGCGATGGCGCCGTGCCGATTCGCGGCGTGCGCGGCGATCTGCCGGTGCGCTTCGCGCCGGAGGGGGCAGTGCCTGGCGATCGCATCGTCGGCATCGTCCAGCCGGGCACCGGCATCACCATCTATCCGATCCAGTCGCCGGCGCTGCAGGCGTTCGATGACCAGCCCGAGCGCTGGATCGACGTGCGCTGGGACATCGACGAGCGCACCAAGGAACGCTTTCCGGCGCGCGTATCGGTCACCGCCATCAACGCACCGGGGTCACTCGCCGATATAGCGCAGGTGGTTGCCTCGAACGACGCCAACATCCATACGCTGTCGATGGTGCGCACTGCGCCCGACTTCACCGAAATGCTGATCGATCTCGAAGTCTGGGATCTCAAGCACCTCAACCGGCTGCTATCGCAGCTCAAGGACAATTCGAGCGTCAGCGACGCAAGACGCGTCAATGGCTAGACCATGCTCCGGTTTCGATCAAAAAGAGGCAGACATGAACACCGATGAAGTGCTGGGCATTTTCCGCGAGGCGGGTGCTGTTCTGGAAGGGCATTTCATTTTGACCTCGGGCCTGCGCAGTCCGGTCTTCCTGCAGAAGGCGCGCGTGTTCATGCATGCCGACAAGACCGAGCTACTGTGCAAGGCGCTGGCGGAGAAAATCCGCGCAGGCGTGCCCGGCAAGATCGACTATGTCGTCGGCCCGGCGATCGGCGGGCTGATCCCAGCCTACGAGACCTCGCGCCATCTCCGCGTGCCGGCGATCTGGGTCGAGCGGGAAGGCGGCGAGTTCCGCTTGCGCCGCTTCGAGATAGCCAGGGGTTCGCGTGTCGTCATCGTCGAGGACATCGTCACCACTGGCCTGTCGATCCGAGAGACCATCGAGTGCCTGCGCGATCTTGGCGCCGAGGTAGTGGCCGCGGCCTGCATCATCGACCGTTCGGCTGGCAAGACCGATGTCGGTGTGCCGCTCATCGCGCTTGCCGAGTATGAGGTCCCGGCCTATCCGGCCGACCGGCTGCCGCCGGAGCTTGCCGCCATCCCGGCGATCAAGCCCGGCAGCCGCAACATCTGACGGGGCATTTTTTTCGCCCAACAGTGTGCGGCGGTTTTGGGGAAAGCGACATGCGTGAAGACAAATTGGAAATGATCACGGGCATCGATCATTTCGTGCTGACGGTCGCTTCGCTGGAAGTGACCTGTGAGTTTTACCAGCGCGTGCTGGGTTTTGAGCGCATCGACGCGGCGGATCGGCCGACGGCGCTGGCTTTCGGTATCCATAAGATCAATGTGCATGAGGTCGGCCGCACTTTCGAGCCGAAGGCGAAGTCGCCGGCTCCGGGCTCGAGCGATTTCTGCCTGGTCACGGACGGGCCACTGGATGAGGTCCGTGCCCGGCTCGCGGCCAATGGTGTGGCGGTGGAACTCGGTCCGGTTGAACGTATCGGGGCCCGCGGTCCGATGATGTCGGTCTATCTCCGCGACCCGGACGGCAATCTGGTCGAGGTCAGCGAATACCTGCCGTAGCCGGCGCTCTTCGAAAGAGCGACTGCCAGTTTTCCTTAAATTTGCCGCGATTGTCCAATGTTCGAAGCAAGAACCACCCCGAGGGGCGGCGACGAGTGCGCATCGGGCAGACGGTGCTTGGTTGTTCTTCTGTCAGCGCGTCGTTATATCATGCTTGCGATTGCCATTGGGTGATCGTCAAGCGCAAGATGTGGCTGCCACGCCCGGCTAAGGTGCCGTTGCGGGAGCCGTGGAACGGGAACAGAGTGCTTTTTCGACGCCGCAAGCCTGATGGCCTTTATGAGCGGGTGCGTACCTACCTTTGGCCGCGCCGCTCATTTTCGCGCTCGCTTCAGTATTTTTCCAAGCGCATCCTGCGGCTGAAGGCCACACCGCATGCGGTGGCGGCCGGCGTTGCAGCGGGGGTCTTCGCTTCATTCTTTCCCGTCGGTTTCCATTTCATCATCGCTGCCCTCCTGTGCTGGGTGATCGCCGGCAATCTGGTGGCGGCCGCTCTCGGCGCGGTTTTTTTCGGCAACCCCCTGACCTTCCCGTTGCTATGGGGGGCGTCGTGGGAAACGGGCAAGCTCATCCTGCATGACCGCTTGCCGACGCATGGGCCGCCGGCACATCTGGGCGAGATGTTGCACAACCTCTCCTTCGCGCAATTGTGGAAACCGGTCCTTGAACCGATGCTGATAGGCGCGGTTCCGCTCGGGCTCGCCTTCGGGCTGCTGTTCTACGCCCTCACGCGCTGGGGCATGAACGCTTTCCGCGAACAGCGGCGCAAACGTCTGGCCGAGCGCGCAAGCCGGCATGCGCAATCGTCCCATCCCGGCGCAAGCATCGGTTCCACCGCGCGATGATCATCGGCATCGGCAGCGACCTGATCGACATCAGACGCATCGAGAAATCGCTGGAGCGTCACGGCCAGCGCTTCATCCAGAGAATCTACACCGAGGTCGAACAGGCGCGTTCGGACAATCGAGGCGCCCGCGCGGCCTCTTATGCCAAACGCTTCGCCGCCAAGGAGGCCTGCGCCAAGGCGCTGGGCACCGGTATGGCGCAGGGCGTGTTCTGGCGCGACATGGGTGTCGTCAACCTGCCCAGTGGCGCGCCGACCATGGCTCTGACGGGAGGAGCGCAGGCCAGGCTGGACAAGATCCTGCCAAACGGCCATCGGGCGGCAATCCACCTCACCATCACGGATGATTTCCCGCTCGCTCAAGCCTTTGTGATCATTGAGGCGCTGCCCGTCGAAGAAGCGCCACATTGATTGCCTCTGACGACCGGCATTGACGTTGCCCAGCGCGCGCCGAGACTCTATACCATCCAACGCACAATCGAGGACGACATGAGCGTGGCTGAAAAATCCGAGAAGAAATCCGGCGGGCTTGGCGAGACCGTCAGCGTCATCGTCCAGGCGCTTTTGCTCGCCCTGGTCATCCGCACGCTGCTGTTCCAGCCTTTTTCGATCCCGTCGGGATCAATGCGGCCGACGCTTCTTGAAGGCGACTATCTGTTCGTCACCAAATGGTCCTATGGCTATTCGCGGTACTCGCTGCCTTTCGGCCCCGACATCTTTTCGGGCCGCATCTGGGGCGCCGAGCCGAAGCGTGGCGACGTGGCGGTGTTCAAGTTCCCGCCTGATCCGTCCGTCGACTACATCAAGCGCGTTGTCGGCCTGCCGGGTGACAAGATCCAGGTCAAGGACGGCCAGCTGTTCATCAACGGCGTCGGCGTGCCGCGCGTGAAAACAGGCCAGATCGACAATCCCGACATCACCGAGGAATCGCGCCCGATCGATGTCTATCGTGAGACCTTGCCCAACGGCGTCAGCTACGACACGCTCGACCTGAATTCGAACTCGATCGGCGACAACACCCGCGAATTCGATGTGCCGCCCGGCCACTATTTCATGATGGGCGACAACCGGGACAATTCCGCCGACAGCCGTTTCACCGTCGGCTACGTTCCCGCGGAAAATCTGGTTGGCCGCGCCAATCTTGTTTTCTTCTCGATCGCTGGCAAGGCGAGCCCTCTCGAAATCTGGAAATGGCCGTCGCTGATGCGCGCTTCGCGCCTGTTCCACTTCGTCAATTGATGGCTTTGAAGCGTCCGACAGGCGAAACTCTGGCCGGTTTGGTAAAAGCCAAGACCGGCCACGTCTTCAAGGATATCCGCTTGCTCGAGACCGCCTTGACGCATTCCAGTGCGGTCAAGGCCGCCACCAACAACCAGCGTCTTGAATTTCTCGGCGACCGCGTGCTCGGGCTTGTCGTCGCCGATATGCTTTTCGAAAAATTTCCCGATGCGCCGGAAGGTGAAATCGCGCCGCGCTTCAATGCGCTGGTCGATGCACGGACATGCTCCGAGATCGGCATCGAAATGCAGCTGGAGGACCTGGTCCGCGCCGATTCTGCCTTGAAGATGCGGTCGCGTGGCTCGGGCGGAAACTATCTGGCGGATGCGGTCGAGGCCCTGATCGCGGCGGTTTACGTTGACGGTGGCATCGAGGCCGCGCGGCGGTTTGTCCTGCGCTACTGGGAACCGCGCTCGCATACGGTGATTACAAAGCCGCTCAATCCGAAATCCGATCTGCAGGAATGGATTGCCAAGACCAGCGATATCAGACCCGAATATGTGATCGAAAAACGCGAAGGCCCGGACCACCAGCCCGTCTTCACCGTGTCCTTGCAGGTCCGAGGTTTTGCGCCGATAAGCGGCACTGGCGGCTCCCGCAGGGTTGCCGAAGAAGCGGCGGCTTCGGCATTTCTTGTGCGCGAGGGCGTCTGGGCCACCACATCGGCCCAAAAATCGGAGGGCGCGCGACCCTCCAGTGAAGGGAGTGCGGCATGACCGCTACCGAAGAGCCGGCGACCGCAGCCGCCGCCACGCATTCCGGTTTTGTCGCGCTGATCGGCGCGCCCAATGCGGGCAAGTCGACGCTGGTCAACCAATTGGTGGGCGCCAAGGTGTCGATCGTCACCCACAAGGTGCAGACGACCCGCGCCATCGTGCGCGGCATCGCCACGCATGACAATGCGCAGATCGTTTTTGTCGACACGCCCGGCATCTTCAAGCCGAAGCGGAGGCTCGACACGGCGATGGTGACCACCGCCTGGGGCGGGGCCAAGGACGCCGACATCGTGCTGCTTTTGATCGATGCCGAACGCGGCATCAGGGGCGACGCCGACGCCATCCTCGAACGGCTGAAGGATGTGCGCCAGCCGATGGTGCTGATCCTCAACAAGGTCGACCGCGTCAAGCACGAAGCGCTGCTGGCTCTGTCGGCGGCAGCGAACGAAAGGGTGCCGTTCAAGCGTACCTTCATGGTATCGGCGCTGACCGGCTCCGGCTGCAAGGACGTGCTCGATTATCTGGCCGAGGCTCTACCGGTCGGCCCCTGGTACTATCCGGAAGACCAGATCTCGGACCTGCCGATGCGCCAGCTCGCGGCCGAGATCACGCGCGAGAAGCTGTATCTAAGGCTGCATCAGGAACTGCCCTATTCCTCGCATATCGAAACCGAGAAATGGGAAGAGAAGCCGGATGGCTCGGTGCGCATCGACCAGACCATCTATGTCGAGCGCGACAGCCAGAAGAAGATCGTTCTTGGCCACAAGGGCGAGACAATCCGCGCCATCGGCCAGGCGGCACGCATGGAGATAGCGGGCATCCTCGAACAGAAGGTGCACCTGTTCCTGTTCGTCAAGGTGCGCGAGAACTGGGGCGACGACCCTGAGCGCTATCGCGAGATGGGGCTCGAGTTTCCGCGCTAGGCTCGATGGACAACAAGCCTCCGATTGACACAGCTTTGGTCCGCCGGTTGGTGGCCACGCAATTCCCCTGGTGGAAAGATCTTGCGGTCAGGCCGGTCGAATTTGGCGGATGGGACAACAGGACCTTTCATCTCGGCGACGAGATGACCGTGCGGCTGCCAAGCGCCGCGGCCTATTTCCTGCAAGTGGAAAAGGAACATCGCTGGCTGCCGAGGCTGGCGCCTCTGTTGCCGCTGCCGATTCCGGTGCCGCTGGCGATGGGAGTTCCGGCCGAAAACTATCCTTGGCACTGGTCCGTCTACCGCTGGATCGAAGGCGAGACGGCAAAGCGCGAGCGGATTGCCAGCCTGCCACAATTTGCGACCGACCTGGCCGCGTTCCTGGTCGCCCTGCAGCGTATCGATGCCACTGGCGGACCGGCGCCGGGACAACACAACTTCTTTCGCGGCGGAGCACTCAGCGTCTACGATGGCGAAACCCGGCAAGCGATTGCAGCCCTCGACGGCAAGATCGATACGGTCGCAGCCCGCGCGGTGTGGGAGGCAGCACTTGCCGCGCCATGGCACGGTGCGCCGGTCTGGTTCCACGGCGACGTCAGTTGGGGAAACCTGCTGGTCAGGCAAGGCCGGTTGGGCGCGGTGATCGACTTCGGAACCTCCGGCGTTGGCGATCCCGCCTGCGATCTGGCGATTGCCTGGACATTGTTTGAAGGCAAAAGCCGGGAGGCGTTTCGCGCCGGCCTTCCAGCCGATGAGGCGATGTGGGCGCGTGGTCGTGGCTGGACGCTTTGGAAGGCGCTGATCACGGTAGCTGGACAGATCGACGTCAACCCTGTCGAGGTTGAAAAATCCCGTCATGTGATCGATGAGGTGCTTGCCGATCACGCGCGGCGGGGGTGAGGCGCCAAACGTTCAAGGCGCTCTCGCCCACCAGATCCTGATCCTGTCGCCGATCCATCCGCCCCCGTATGGCGCGACCAGGGACATTCTGGCCGAGGCGATGCTTTCCCGGACCTATGCGTGCCCACCCGCCTGATCGAGGCGGGGGGGAGCGCATCGCCTGCGTCGTTCAGGTCGACTGAGAGGGCGTCACGGAGGAATCGTTTTTCAACGGCTGGCTGCTGTCACAATCGGCGACACGACGGCACTCCAGGAAGTTTCGACCGCCTTGGAGGGGGCAGACACCCTTGGAAGCGTCATCCCGCTTTTCGCCTCGGTATCAGAGCGGGATTTGCAGATGGGCGTTATCTGGCAACAGAAGGGGAGGCGGCAATAATCGGATAAATTTCGACGGAATTGAGGTATACTTTGCGTATTATGCGGCAATATTGGAAATATAACACGTTATCAGTATAGTTAGCCGCGAAAGTATCCGTATATATATTTAATAAATGACATTGTGCCATTTGTGCCGCTCGTCGGATTATCAAGTGTTATTTGTGCAACACGGCATTAATCTGTTTGGGGAATTGTCATTATTCCGGAAATCGTCATTGAAGGCAGATGATCGATGGGTATGTTCGCCGCTGAAAAGGGCGAGCGGTGTGAGCCTTTTTCGTTGTGGGGGTGAGGCGGGAAAACATTGCCGCCAGCCACAAATCCGAAGCCATTTATAACTATGACTGGAGAGGTCAGAAAATGAACATCAAGAGCCTCCTTCTCGGCTCAGCCGCGGCCCTGATCGCGGTCAGCGGCGCGCGCGCCGCCGACGCTGTCGTCGTCGCCGAACCGGAACCGGCCGAATACGTCAAGATCTGCGACGTCTACGGCGCCGGTTACTTCTACATTCCGGGCACCGAGACCTGCCTGCGCATCGGCGGCTACCTCCGCTACGACATGGGCGTCGGCGATTCCGGCGCGCTGGATGGCGCCAATAACGTTGCCGATCACATGGACGGCTCTAGGAACGACACCTACTACAAGAACATGCGCTTCACGCTGAGGACTTATACCGGCCAGGAAACCGAGCTCGGCACATTGAAGACCTTCACCGAGACCCGCTTCCAGTTCGGCAACTCTTCCGGCGACTATACCGGTGACGGCACCGGCTGGCAGGCCGGCAACAAGGCCACTACCCTCAACTTCGCCTGGATCCAGCTCGGTGGCCTGCGCGTCGGTAAGGATGAAACGGTATACGACCAGTTCATCGGCTATGCCGGCAACGTCATCCAGGACACGCTCATCCCGTATGGTGTCAAGGATACCAATCTCATCAGCTACTACTTCGACGCAGGCAGCGGCTTCACGGGCGTGGTCTCGCTCGAAGAAGGCACCGGCGTCAACACGATCGACAGCTATGTTCCGCATGTCGTCGGCGGTTTGAAGTACAAGGGCGACTGGGGTGCGATCACCGGCGTCGTGGCCTATGACAGCAATTATGAGGAAGTGTCCGGCAAGGTCCGTTTGGACGTCAACGTCAGCAAGGAACTGACGCTGTTCGTCATGGGCGGCTACGGCACCAACGACAACATCAACGACTTCGGCACAGGCCGTACCCAATACAAGCCATGGGGCGGAAACTGGGCGATCTGGGGCGGCGGCACCTACAAGTTCAACGACAAGACCTCGTTCAACGCCCAGGTCTCCTATGACGACTGGAAGAACCTCGGCGTCGCGGCCAACGTGGCCTATACCATTGTGCCCGGCTTTACGATCACGACTGAAGTCGATTACCTCAATGCAGGAAAATTCGACGACTTGGACTTCAACAACTGGACGAAGGCCGACAAGAAGAGCAGCGTCGGCGGCATCGTTCGCTTCCAGCGCAATTTCTAACGGATCGACTGACCTCACCAGCCCGCCCGCAGCACATCGCTGCGGGCGGTTTTTTATGCATTGGCATGAGAGTTACCCGGGGGCCAAGCCCATACCTTGATTTCGCCACCCGATCGGTGAAAAGCTCCTGAAATGGAATGGCGCGACGAGGGAATCATTCTCGGCACCCGCAAGCATGGCGAAACCAGCGCCATTCTCGAGGTGTTGACGCGAGCGCATGGCCGTCATCTCGGCCTTGTTCGCGGCGGCCGTTCGCGCAAGCAGCAGCCCGTGCTCCAGCCCGGCAATCGCGTGGACCTGTTGTGGCGTGCGCGGCTTGATGAACATCTCGGCACGTTCCAGGCCGAGGCGATCGAGATGAACGCGGCCCGGTTGATGGACAGTGCCGTCGCCGTCTACGGATTGCAGACCATGGCCGCGCATCTGCGCCTGCTGCCCGAGCGCGACGCGCATGAAGGTCTCTACGAAACGCTTGCCGTGATGATCGTCCATCTCGACGACGCCGACGTTGCCGGCGAACTGGTGGCGCGCTTCGAGCTTCTGGTGCTGGACGAACTCGGCTTCGGCCTCGATCTCAGCCAATGCGCCGCCACCGGCACGCGACAGGACCTGGCCTATGTCTCACCGAAGTCGGGACGTGCGGTATCGCGCGAAGCCGGTTTGCCGTGGCGCGACAAGATGCTGGCTCTGCCGGCCTTCCTGCAGCGCGGCTCCGGCCTGCGCGCCGATGCGGCTGATGTCGACGACGCCTTCCGGCTCACCGGCTTCTTCTTCAACCGTCACGTCTATGAGCCGCGCGGCATCGAGCCGCCGGACGCTCGTACCGGCTTCCTCGCCGCCTTGCGCAAACATCACGCGCGCGGCAAGGCCATAGCTGGCGAAGACGCAGCCAGAGAAATCATCACATGAGCGAGGTCGAACTTTATCCTGGCCGGGTCTCACCGCTCGGCCTCGGCACCATTCCGCACGCCGACATCCTGAAATACACCGGTTTGGAATTGCTGCAGCTCGTCGACGGCAAGTATCCGGCGCCGCCGATTTCCTTCCAGCTGAATTTCACTCTCACCGAAGTCTCGGAAGGGCGCGCTGTCTTTCGGGGCATGCCGAGCGAGCGCCATCTCAATCCGCTGGGCAGCGTGCATGGCGGCTGGGCGGCGACGCTGCTCGATTCGGCACTGGCCTGTGCCGTGCAGACGCTGCTCGAAAAGGGCGAGGCCTATACCACGGCGGAGTTCAAGGTGAATTTGACGCGTCCCATCACGCCGAAGACCGGCGAGGTGGTGTGCGAGGGCAGGGTTGTTCACAAGGGCCGCACGTTGGCGGTGTCGGAAGCGACGCTGAAGGATGCCGGCGGCAAGCTGCTGGCTTTCGGCACCGAAACATGCTCGATCTTTCCGGCCGCCAATCTGGCGGCGCGTTGACTGGCGGCGCATTGAGTTTTCCGAGCTTGGATTTTCTGGCCGTTTGGCCGCCGCATTTGAATGTCAGTAAGACGAATGTCAGTGAAAACTGGCCTGGTTTGGGGGAACCGCCATGTTTGAAAGCCTGATCGGCCTTGTCGCCATCATCGCCTTGTTCGTCATCATTTCGCGCCAGCAGAGCCGCATCGGCCTTGTCGAGCGCGAGCTTGGCGCACTGCGCAGCCTTGTGCTCTCGGGAGCCGTGCCGCCTGCGGCCAGGCCGTCCGAACAGGCGGTGGCCGACAACGCGCCCGCCGATATGGCTCCGGACGCAGCGGCCGCGGCCGATATTGTCCCGCCGGAGGTAAGCGCAGCGGTCACCGTCCCGGCGCCAGCCACGGACACGGAAGACTCCACCGGCGAGATCGTCTCCGGGCCGTGGACCGCTGCAGAACCGGCACCGAAGGCGGTGGATCCCGCGGAGCTTCCCGGAGCGGCGAAAGCCGCCCGCCAATCCGACGTCGAAACCGCGCTCGGCACCCGCTGGGCGGTCTGGGTTGGCGGCATCGCACTCGCGCTGGGCGGCCTGTTCCTGATCCGCTACACCATCGAAGCCGGCATTTTCGGTCCCGGCGTGCGGCTGGCCATGGCCGGCGTGCTCGGCCTTGTGCTGGTCGCCGGCGGCGAGTTCATCCGGCGCACCGGCTTCAAGGTGCCGGTGCAAGGGGCCGCCGGCGCTTATATTCCAGCGATCCTGACTGCTGCCGGTGCCTTCATCCTGTTCGGCACCGTCTATGCCGCGCATGGCATTTACGGCTTCATCGGCCCGGCACTCGCCTTCACGCTGCTCGGCGTCATCGGTGTGGCGACGATCGCGGCAGCTCTTGTCCATGGCCAGGCGCTGGCCGGCATCGGCCTTGTCGGCGCCATGGTGACGCCGGTGCTGGTCGCCTCGCAGGCACCCAATCCCTGGGCGCTTTTCGGCTATCTCGCGATCGTGCTTGCCGCCACCGGCGCCATCGCCCGCATGCGCGATTGGAAATTACTGATGGCGGCTGCCTTTTTCGGCGCCGGTGTCTGGACCATCCTCTATATGACCGATGCGCCAGGGGCGAACCTCTCTGCCATCCTGTTCATCGACGCCGTCACGCTGGCCGTGCTCGCCCTTGTCTGGCTCGCTCGCCGTGACGACGAACCTGGACCAGCCAGGGCTTTCGACTGGCCGTCCATCGTGCCTGGCCTGTTCGTCGCATTCTCGGCGCTGGGCCTGTCGGTCGACCCGGCCTTCGCTGCCGCCGGCTACGCCTTGCCGGGCGCGGTGGTGATCGCCGCGATGGTGGGGGTCGCGCTTTATCGTCCGCTGGCACTGCCGCTCCTCTATGCCGCGGGACTGGTCACGGTGCTGATCTATCTCGGCATCATCCCGCCAACCTCGATCGCTTCCGATTTTTCCAGCGGCGCCTTGGGCGTCGACGGACTGCCGGTGGCCACGTCCAACGCGCTGACCTTGCGCATCGGCATCGTACTCGGCCTGGTCTTCATCGGCGCCGGCTTCTGGGCCGCACGCCGGTTCGCCGCCGGCACACAGATCCGCGCGGCCTCATGGGCAGCGTGGGGCGTCATCGTCCCGCTTGTCGTCCTGCTCGCACTCTGGTTCACCTTCGGCAATCTCGACCGTGACCTTGTCTACGCCGCCGCAACGGCACTGCTGGTCGTCATTTTCGCCGCCGGCGGCGAGTGGATCGCGCGGGCCGAGGAGCCGCCGCTCAAGGGCGGTGTCGCGGTGTCGTTTGCCCTGGGCGGCGCGGCCATCGCCGGGCTGCTGCTGATGCATATGGCTTTCGATTCCGGCTGGACCACCATCCTGCTCGGTGCGGCGGCCATCGTGCCGGCGCTGACTACGCGCTGGCGCGCCTATCCGGTGCTCGGCTGGATTTCGGTCGGCGCGGTGATCGCGGTGCTTGGCCGCGTCGCTTTCGACCCGACCATCGTCGGTGCCGGGTTCCTGTCGACGACGCCGGTGTTCAACTGGCTGCTGCCAGGCTACGGCGTGCCGGCACTGGCCTACGGCTTTGCCGCCTGGCAGCTTGCGCGCACCACGAATGGCCGGCCGCGCCTTGCCATGGAGGCGGCTGCGGCGCTGTTTGCGCTGCTCACGCTCGCTATGCTGGTGCGCCACGCCATGCACGGCGGCGTCATCGACACGGGTGCCATGACGCTCGCCGAACAGTCGATCTACACTCTGATCGCCATCGGCGCCGGCGCCATCCTGGTCGCCATCGACATGCGCTCGCCAAGCTCGGTGCTGCGCTATGGTTCGATGGCCGCCGGTGTGGCCTCGGTCGCCTTCATCGTTGTCAGGCACTTCGTCGTGCTGAATCCGCTGTTGTCAGACGAATCGACAGGCCGGATCCCGGTGTTCAACCTGTTGTTCCTCGCCTATCTCCTGCCTGCGGTCGCCGCCGGGGGACTGGCGCTCTACGCCAGGGACAAGCGGCCGAAATGGTATGCGCAGATGCTGGCCGTGGTGGCTGCCGTGCTTGCCTTCGCCTATGCCACGCTGTCGGTGAGGCGCCTGTTCAAGGGCGAGTTCATCGGCTTGTGGAGCGGCCTCGGCCAGTTGGAAACCTATACCTATTCGGCGCTTTGGCTGGGGATTGGCGTTGCGCTGCTTACCGCCGGCGTCTGGTTGAAATCGCAGGTGCTGCGCGTCGCCTCGGCCGCGCTGATCGCGATCGCCGTGCTGAAGGTCTTCATCTTCGACATGTCGGAGTTGGAAGGCGTGCTGAGGGCGCTGTCGTTCATCGGCCTTGGCGCCGTGCTGATCGGTATCGGCCTGTTCTATCAGCGGCTTTTGACACGGGCGGCGAAGGAGGGATGATGCGCTTGCTTCCGTGAAGAGCTCTTACCCGTTCATGTGTCGGTTTGTCCGCTATTTTCGTACGACGCCGCGCACGCGGCGTTGTACGATTGCCTCTTTGATGAGGCCCGCGATCTTGCGAACAAACGCCGGGCTGAAGGAGCCGATTGGCTTCGTCGTGACGAGATCATAAGCTTCATCGATCTGTACGCGGTTGTACTCGTCTAGGATCAGCCATGACGGGAAATCGAGCCCACCCCTGCGACACTCGATTTCGCTCACGGCAACATGCGTGCGGGACCGGTCGGGCCTTTGCGAGGTGAGCGGGAACAAGAACAGTGCGGCAGGCGTTGCCGGCGTTCTGACCACAATGCAGACGGGCCGCGCCTTGCGGCCGGATTCCTCGCCGGCGTCAGCCTGTCGTGCCCATAGATAATAGTATCGAAGCAAATCGCCGGGCTTAAGCATTTGGCTTGTCGCTGGTTGTGATGGCCTCCAATCCGGACATGAGTTCATCGTGAACCTCGTCCGGCGCGTCCTCAAGCGTGTAGGCTACGGCATACGGCGAACTAACGAGCTGCCGATATTGGGCCGCTGATAGGATGATCAGCTTCTCTTTGCCGCGTTTCGTGAGAGCGACAGGCTCGATCATTGCCGTTTCGAGAATTTCGCCGGACGCCCGATTCATATCCGAAAAGGTGAATTGTTTCATTGAGTGACCCTCATACGTATTTTACATATTGTGCATATTTTACGTATTTGCGCAATCGATTTACCGCTGCCTTCGATCGGGAATAAATCGGCACCGGCCATCGTTATCTCATTGCTTGGGTGACCGGGGCGGGAGACCGCTTCGCGCTGGCCGCTTGCGCCGCGCCCGGAAGGCGCGTTCAATCGGGATCAACAAGGGCGACCTCGAAACCTGCGGTCATGGACGAAAAGAAGGCAGCAATCCTTGGCGAAATACCGCGCCTGCGCCGTTACGCGCGCTCGCTTTTGCGCGACCGCGACGCTGCCGACGACCTTGTTCAGGATTGCCTTGAGCGGGCGCTTGTGCGGCTCGGCAATTGGCAGACAGGAGAAAGCCCCCGGAGGTGGCTGTTTACGATCATGCATCATTTGTTCATCGATCAGATGCGCAAGGTGAACCGCCGCGGCGAGGCGGCGATGCTGCCGCTGGAGGCGGGCGAGACCGTTGCCCAGCCGGCCGAGCAGGTGGAGAACATTGCCTCGCGCGAGATCATCGACGCATTGCAGGCGATCAGCCCCGACCGTCGCGCGGCCCTTGTCATGGTTGCCATCGAAGGTTTTTCCTATGCCGAAGCCGCCAACATTCTGGGCGTGCCTGCCGGCACGCTGATGTCGCGCATTGCGCGCGGGCGTGAGGAATTGCGCGGGTTGCTGGACGACACGGCGCGCCGCCGCGCGATAAGGATCGTCGAGAAATGATCCGCCGCGACTTTTCCGAACGTGACATCCACATGGCGCTAGATGGCGAGCTGCCCAGCGATGAGCGCTCGGCCTACGATGCCTGGCTCGACGCCAATCCCGAGATGAAGGCCAAGAGCGCCCGTTTCACCGCCGACCGAGCGGCGCTGCGTGCCGCCTTCGCCGACGTGTTGGACGAAGCCGTGCCTGCGCGGTTGCGCAAGGTCGTGCTTGGCGAGGTGCCGGTCAAGGCATCTGTGCCACGCTCACGCTGGTGGCTTGCCGCTGCTGCCGCCGTGCTTCTGGTCACCGGCGGACTTGGTGGCTATTTTGCCGGCATCGACGGCATCGGCCAGGAGGACCCGGCGGAAGATCGGCTGGCCGAGCAGGCAATCGCGGCCCATGTCATCTATGCCGCCGAAAAGCGGCATGCCGTCGAGGTGCCGGCCAGCGACAAGGACCATCTGCAGACCTGGCTGTCCAACCGTGTAGGGCTGAAGCTGGTGGCGCCGGACCTGACCGCCGACGGATTCCAGTTGGTC
This sequence comes from Mesorhizobium sp. M7A.F.Ce.TU.012.03.2.1, assembly GCF_004006095.1. Classification (NCBI taxonomy): domain Bacteria; kingdom Pseudomonadati; phylum Pseudomonadota; class Alphaproteobacteria; order Hyphomicrobiales; family Phyllobacteriaceae; genus Mesorhizobium; species Mesorhizobium sp. M7A.F.Ce.TU.012.03.2.1. The sequence goes on along the minus strand of NZ_CP034779.1, from coordinate 5,948,636 downwards.
GGCGGCCGGCTGTTGCCGGCAGGCGAGAGCAAGGCCGCCATGCTGCTTTACGAGGACGGCAATGGGCAGCGTATCTCGCTGTTCGTCACCACGGAATCGACGGAGAATGCCAAAGGCACCTACGCCGCCGCGCAAGACGGACCCGAGGCCGTCTACTGGCTGGACAAGGGCTATGGCTGCGCCGTGGTCGGCTCCTTGCCGCGCGAGCGGCTGGCCGAGGTCGCCAGGAGCGCCTACACGCAACTTGTGAACGGGCTGGCAAGCTGAACGGCATTGCTTTTGCCGGTGCCGTCGATCCGCGAATGCCGATCCGGCCGGAGGACCTTTTGCGCCCGTCGGGCCGGCGTCGGATTTGTCACAATTCGGCCCTAATCGAGGTGCGATAGCGCTTGATGAATGCCGTCGCATCGCCCCGAAAATCGGAAAGGGTTTTTGGAAACACGAGGCGAAGATTCAAGGTGGTGGAGCGGACTTCGTGCGCCCAGGTGGACGCCGGTTTTCCCAACGCCCTGGTTGGCGTCAAGGACGTGTTCGAGTAGGGCCATTTCCACCACCAATCGAGGTTTTCTGAAGCCGCATGCCTGCCGAGATCCGCACGGCCCGCGCGTCTGACGTCGATGATCTCGCCGCCATTGAGAAAGCTGTTTTCTCAAGCGACCGTATTTCCCGCCGCTCCTTCCGCCTGTTCATCGAGCGTGAAACCGCCGAGACGCTGGTCGCCGAAGTCGACGGCCGCGTGGCCGGCTATGCGATCGTGCTGTTTCGCAAGGGTAGCGGCGTGGCGCGACTCTACTCGATTGCGACCAGTCCGTTTTTCGGCGGACTGGGTGTCGGCCGCATGCTGCTCGGATCCGCCGAAGATGCCGCCTTCGAGCATGACCGCATGATGCTGCGTCTCGAAGTTCGCGAGGACAACAGCCGCGCGATCCGCATCTACGAACAGGCCGGGTATCGCAAGATCGGCCGCGAGCCCGGCTACTATGAGGATGGCGAAACGGCACTTCGCTACGAAAAGACCTTGCGTGGCGACATTCCGATCGCCACCAAGGTGCCGTTCTACCCGCAGACCTGCGAATTCACCTGCGGCCCGTGCTGCCTGATGATGGCGATGGCCAATTTCGATCGCGGCTTCGTGCCGGATCCGGTCATGGAAATCCGCCTGTGGCGTGAAGCGACGACCGTCTTCATGATGTCGGGTCCCGGTGGATGCGAGCCATTCGGCCTCGCTGTGTCGGGCTACGAAAGCGGGCTCGCGGTGGAGATCTACGTTTCCTTCTATGGCGCGCTGTTCCTGCAATCGGTACGCAGTGTGGACAAGCGCAGGGTGATGGAACTGGCCCAGGTCGACTTTCGCCGACGCGCGGAACTTTACGGCATCCCGGTGAATTACCGTGCATTCACAATCGACGATATCCGCGCTGCGATCGCTGGGGGAAAGCTGGTGCTGGTGCTGATCAGCGGCTTCCTGATGTTTGGCAAGAAGGTGCCGCACTGGGTGCTGGCGATCGGCGATGACGGCGACCATATCCTGATCCACGACCCTTGGGTCGAGGACGAAAGGCAGGAGACCATCCTTGATGCAGCCAACATTCCCGTGCCTTACGGCATCTTCATGAACATGGCGCAGTTCGGTCGCGATGGATTGCGTGCCGCCATCACTCTGGGAAAGCGTGACAGATAATGACCTGGGTCATCCTTACCGGCAGGCAGAGCGATCTCGACCAGGTGGCGACACCGCACAAGATCATCACCAATCGCGACTATCTCGCGCACCCGTCACTGTTTCGCGGCCAGCGGCCGAAGGTCATCAACCTGTCGAACAATTACGGCTACCAGAGCCGCGGCTACTATGCGTCGCTGCTGGCAAGCTCGCGCGGCCACAAGGTGATCCCGACGGTCGAAACGATGATCGACCTTTCGGAGCGCAAGCTCTATGAACACGCGCTGCCGGAACTGGAGCTGGCGCTCAACAAATGCCGCAAGGATCTCGGCGGCGTTTTTCCGCAAAAGGTCTGCATCTTCTTCGGCATCGGCCCGTCGAAAATCTGGGACCGCTTCGCCAAACTTCTATTCGACTGGTTCCGCGCGCCGGCGCTCGAAGTCCACATCAAGGACAGCGCCGAATGGGCCTCGATCCGCAAGATCGGTTTCCATCCGCTGGCGCGGATGACCGAGGACGAGGAAAAAAGCTTCATCCAGTGCCTGGAGACCTACACCAACCGCGAATGGCGCGACACCAAGGGCCGCACGCCGGCGCGCTACACCTTCGCCACGCTGGTCGACCCGCATGAGGAATTGCCGCCATCGGAGATATCGTCGCTGCGCTATTGGGCCAAGATCGCCGAGAAGATGGGTGTCGAAATCGAGCCGATCACCAAGCGGGACCTCGCCAAGCTCGCCAATTACGACGCGCTGTTCATTCGCGAGACCACCTCGATCTCCAACCACACCTATCGTTTCGCCCGCCGCGCCCAGCAGGAAGGCATGCCGGTTATCGACGATCCACTGTCGATGATCCGCTGCACCAACAAGGTCTATCTCAACGAGCTGATGGCCTACAACAAGGTGCCGGTGCCGCCGACGGTGATGATCGCCGGCACCTCGGATCTCGAACTGGCAGCGCAGACGCTGGGCTTTCCGCTGGTGCTGAAAATCCCGGATTCGTCGTTCTCGCGCGGCGTCAAGAAATGCGCCAATTTCGAGGAACTGAAGACGCTTGCTACCGAATGGCTGGAGGATTCCGACCTTCTGATCGCGCAGAAATTCATTCCGACCGAGTATGACTGGCGCGTTGGTGTGCTCGGCGGCCAGCCGCTGTTTGCCGTGCATTATCTGATGGCCAAGAAGCACTGGCAGATCGTCAACCACAAGGCCAACGGCAAGCCCGACCAGGGCGGCATCAAGACCTTCACGCTGAAGGAGACGCCCGCGCATGTCGTCGAGACGGCTGTGAAGGCGGCGCGCTGCATCGGCGACGGGCTCTACGGCGTCGACCTCAAGGAGACCAAGGACGGCGTCTTCGTCATCGAGGTCAACGACAATCCCAACCTCGACCATGGCTGGGAGGATTCCGGCGAGAAGGACGAGGTCTGGGTGCGGCTGACGCAGTGGTTCCTGGAGCGGCTGGACCGGCCGGGGCGGTAGTTTGATCGGGGGTAGAACATGCAGTTTATCGTGATCGAGGATTTCACCGGCTGCGACCGCAAGGAGATCTATCGCCGCTTTCGCGACCAGGGCCGCCTCAAGCCGGACGAACTCGTCGTGCACCACAGCTGGATCGCGGCGGACATGAGCCGCTGCTTCCTGCTGGTGGAGACCGATGACGTCACGCTGCTGCAGCGCTGGGTCATCGAATGGGCGGATCTGGTGGAGTTCGAGATCATCCCTGTGGCGACAAACAAGGACATGGCTGAGGCATTGAGCGGGCACCTCTGATCATCGCCGCACGCTACGTCAACGCAGCGCGGGCGAGTTCACTGCGCGTCGGCATTCGTCGATCAGCCACTGGCGAAACGCCGCCACGACGTCGCGCCTGGCGCTGCGCTCGGGGATCGTCAGGCAATAGGGCTGGCGCAGCTCCAGTGCCTGGGCGAGGGGCCTGACAAGCCGGCCGTCTTCCAGCGCCTCGGCACAGTAGATTCCTTGCGCCAGCGCCACGCCCAATCCCGAAATCGCAAGGTCGAGCGCTGCGCGCGATGAGTTGGCCGAGAGGCCGCGCTGCGCTGCCCGGCGGGCTCGATGCCGGCCGCCTCGAACCAGTTGTGCCAGGACGGAAAGGACGCACCAGTCGGTCCCCAGCCCGTGTGGATAAGCGGCAGGCTGGCCAGGCCTTCGGGTTTGATCGTGTCCGCCAGTCCGGGCGCACACACGGGATAGACTGCGTCCTGGACGATGTCCTCGGTCGGGTGCTCGCGATAATGCGGCCCATAGGAGAGCCTGATGTCGAGCTGGCGCGCGACGCTGCCGATCTCCTGGAAGGCCATGGTCAGCCTGGGCAGCATCTCGACGCCGGCCTCGGTGAGGACGACGCGCCGGTTGACGCGGTGGAACAGCTTGCGGCCCATCTGCTCCTCGACCGTGCGGATGAGCTGGCTGACGGCAGCGGCCGACACCGAAAGCTCTTCCGCTGCCGCGGCAAAGCTGCCTGTACGGGCCGCAGCCTCGAAAGCTTGAAGTCCTTTGAGAGAGGGAGGTACGGCCATAATCACCGAATAGATAAGTTCAGCTTATCTAGATTGCAGAAATCGTCGTTTTTGGAAAGGTTGTTCATTGGCTACAATGGGTTCATCAAACTCCAGTCTGGATCGAAGCACGTGGATCATCGTGACGTAATTTCATCGTTGACGCAGGAGGAGCGCAACCGGCTGACCGCCAAGTCTGATGTTGCGGGCCTCGTTCAGCTTGCTGCTCATTGGGGCGCGATCGTGGTCGTCGGATCGCTGATCGCTGCCAAGGTGCCGTTCTGGCCACTGCTGATGCTTCCGCAAGGTATCCTCATCGTCTTCCTGTTCACGCTGCTGCACGAGACGGTTCATCGCACGGCTTTTGAGGCACAGCGGCTGAACGATGTCGTGGCGCGGGTGTGCAGTCTGGCGATCGCACTGCCGGCGGACTGGTTCCGCTACTTCCACTTTGCCCACCATCGATACACGCAAGACCCGGAGAACGACCCTGAACTGGCCTTCCCGAAACCGGAGACATGGCGGCAATACCTCGTCCACATATCCGGCATCCCCTTATGGTGGGGCCACCTCAAGACGCTCTATGCCAACGCGGCAGACCGTGGTCGCGAAAGCTACGTTCCGCCGAAGGGCTATGACAAGGTGCGCATCGAGGCCCGCGCCATGATTGCCTTTTACGCCGTGGTCCTTCTGCTGGCCGTTTATTTCCGGCTCTCGGTGCTTGTCTATGTCTGGATCTTGCCCGCTCTGTTGGGGCAGCCGTTTCTGCGCCTCTATCTGCTGGCCGAGCATGGTCGCTGTCCGTTCGTCGCCAACATGCTGGAGAACACCAGGACCACGTTGACCAACTGGCTGGTCCGCAGGCTGGCGTGGAACATGCCGTTCCATGCCGAGCATCATGCCTATCCCGGCGTGCCGTTTCATCAACTGCCGCGGTTTCATGCGCTGATCGAGCGGCATCTCAAGGTGGTCGAGCCCGGCTATGTCAGCTTCCACGAAAAGTACATCGACACGCTGCGTTGACGATGGCCGGCCTCAGCCGGTCTGGCTGTGCAGCGCTCGGGATTTCAATAGACGCTGGATCTCGGCGGCCGTTGACGGCACGCCGATCAGATAGCCCTGCGCCTCTGTACAGCCATTGCCGCGCAGGATGTCGAGTTGCACCTCGGTCTCGACCCCCTCGGCGGTGACAGTGATGCCAAGCTCGGCGCCCAGCCCGATGACGGTGCGAACGATCGCCGCGGCGTCACGATTGCCCAGGTCGTGGATGAACGAACGATCGATCTTGATCTTGTCGACAGGAAAACGCCTGAGATAGCCGAGCGAGGAATAGCCGATGCCGAAATCGTCCAGCGCGATGCGGATGCCGAGTTCGCGCAACTGCCGCAGCGTCCTCAGCACCGCCTCGCTTTCGTCCATCAGCACGGTTTCGGTGATTTCAAGCTCCAACCGATCGGCTGGCACGCCGGAGAAGGCCAGCGCCGAGATGACGCTGCGGGCGAAGCTGCCGCTTTTAAGTTGCACGGCCGAGACATTGACCGCGACGCGCAGGCCGGCGGGCCAGTGTGCCGCCGCCGTGCAGGCTTTCCTCAGCGCCCATTCGCCAAGCGGCACGATCAATCCGGTGTCTTCGGCGACCGGAATGAAGCTGTCCGGCGCCACCGTGCCGCGTGTCGGCGAATGCCAGCGCATCAAGGCTTCGGCGCCGACGATCTCCCCGGATGCGATGTTCATGATGGGCTGGAAGTCGAGGTCGAACTCCTGGCGCGGCAGCGCGGTCTCAAGGTCGACCTCCAGCGCACGCCGTGCCTGTACCATAGCGTCCATTCCGGGTTCGAAGAACCGATACTGATTGCGCCCTTCGCTCTTCGCCCGGTAAAGCGCCGTATCGGCGTTCCTCAGCAGCGTGTCGGCATCTCCACCGTCGTCGGGGAAAACCGCGATGCCCAGGCTGATGCCGACATGCATCTCGCGGCTCTTGTCGCGGAACGGTTTTCCGATTGTCTCGACGATGCGCTTCGCGAGTTTTTCTGCATTGGCAATGCCCTTGAAGTTGAACTGGATGATGACGAATTCGTCGCCGCCGAAACGGGCGACGACGTCGGTTTCGTTGTGCAGGCAGCGCTGCAGCCTCTCGGCCACACTCTTCAACAGCCAGTCGCCGGCCGGATGTCCCCAGGTGTCGTTGACCGCCTTGAAGCGATCGAGATCGAGCGAAAAGATTGCCAGCGGCGTGACCGCCGTGGCTTCCAGCGCCAGGTCGAGCCGTTCGCGAAACATCGAGCGGTTGGGCAATCCCGTCAGCGTATCGTGATGCGCAAGATGGGTCATGCGCTCTTCGGTGCGGCGACGTTCTGTGACGTCGTCGAAGGTCACTACCCAGCCGCCGCCGTTCATCGGCCGGCGTGTGACCAGAACCGTCCTGCCGTCGGTAAGATGCCGGTAGGCCGAATGCATTTTTGCCGCCGTCAGGCAGGCTTCGGTCTTGGCGACTTCGCTGTCGACGTCGATCTCCGTATAGATGCCGAGTTCCAGCAATCGTTCGAGCGCCTCGCGGTGCGTCGTTCCAAGCGGGAAGTCTGCCGCGGTGACATTGTAGAGTTCAAGAAAACGCCGGTTGCGCACGATCATCTTGCCGTCGGCGCCGTACATCAGCAGGCCTTGCGACATGTTGGCAAGCGCTGCGTCGAAGCGGCGGTGCTGCTCCTTCAGATCCTCTTGCGCGCGGCGCTGCTCGGTGATGTCCTCGTAGATCGAGACCCAGCCGCCCAGAGCCAGAGGGCGGTGCGAGATGCTGACGATGCGGCCGTCCGACAGTGTTTCTTCGTAGATCGAGGGCTTTGCCTGATCGATATAGGGCTTGCGGATGGCGTAGAGTTCGTCGGCGGTTTGCGAGGCGATGCCGATATCGACGCTGTGGCGCAGAATGTCGAGGAACCGGATGCCGGGCCTTATGACGCTGGCTTCGAGGCAAAAGATGTTCAGGTAGTTGCCGTTGCAGATGATCATCCGCTCGTCGGCGTCGAACATGCACAGGCCGTGCGACATGTTCTCGACCGCAGCCGAAAAGCGTTGGTTCTGCTCGCGCAGTTCGTCTTCCATGTGGCGGGAGCGGTCCATGCCTTCGGCCTCCCGTTTCGGGATGGTCGAACCATCCTTGGCATCAGCGACGGGCATGAGCGCGCCTGCGGACCGTGATCGAACGCGCTATTGTGGCCGCCGCCGGTTAATTTAGCGTTTTAATGCCTGTCGCCCAAAAGTGACCTCGGTTTTGGGGGAACGACATGCATAAAAACAAAGACCTAAAGCGCGTCGCATGGATCCGTTTCAGCGCGACGCGCTTTAGACGATTGCGGTCGCCGAAACCTGATGCCGCGACATCTCGATCGCCGAAAACCGTTTCAGAAACGCGTTCTGCGCCCAGGTCACCGAGCGTGGCGTGAAATCGAAGCGGTCGGCATTGAAGCCGCGCGGACGGCCGAAGAACTCGGTCGCCTCGGCGGTCGAAAAGCCGGCGAGCAGCGTTGCCTCGAAATAGGCGGCGATCTGGTCGGCGCGCTTGATCTCCTTGCGCAGCGCAGCACTTGGCTCCTGCGGCAGCGAGAAGCGCAGATGGATGGCGCGCTGCAGCCGCAACTCACAATCCTTGTAGCTGCCGCCCATCACCGATTTGAACGGTGAGATCATGTCGCCGATGACATATTCGGGGGCGTCGTGCAGAAGAGCCGCCAGCCGGGCGTCGGCCGAAGCCTCGGGTACCAGGTCGCGGAACAGCGCTTCGACCAGCAGCGAGTGCTGGGCAACCGAAAAAGCATGCTCGCCACTGGTCTGGCCGTTCCAGCGGGCAACGCGGGCGAGCCCGTGCGCAATGTCTGAAATTTCGATGTCGAGCGGCGAGGGGTCGAGCAGGTCGAGCCGGCGGCCCGACAGCATGCGCTGCCAGGCGCGTGCCGGCGCGCCGACGCGGTCGGCCGCCATCAGGCCTCCTCCGCGCTGACGGCTTCCTGCGGGAAGGCGAATTTTGCCCAGCGGGGAATGGCTAGTGTAACCGGAATGTTCGCCGCCATGATCGGCAGGTCGGCGTCGAGCGCCGCCTTGATCCGGTCGATGCGCGCAATCGCCAGACCGATCGTGCCGGCGGTCGAGCCGAGCGTGCCAACCGGCCTGCCTTCGACGGTCAGTTCGGAGCCGGGCGCGGGCAGGGGCCGGTCGGCTGACACGATCAGAACGCGTCGCCTGGCGGTGCCGCGATGCTGCATGCGCGAGACGACCTCCTGGCCGACATAGCAGCCCTTCTTGAAGCCGACGCCACCGGTTTCGTCCAGCAGCACGTCGTGGGGAAAGGCGTCTCCGAGTTGGTAGTCGCTGCCGCTTTCGGCAATGCCGCCGGCAATGCGGAAGGCTTGCCACGCGGCAAGATCGCTGCGCTCATCTGTTTCGCCATAGGAACGCGTGACGGCACCCTTCGGAAAGCGCGTGTCGGCGGCCGCCGTTGAATCGGATTGCGAGGGTGTTGATTCATGTCCCCATGCAACGGTGACAAATGCCTGATCGGATTTGGCAATCTCGACCTTGGCGCGCAGTTTGTAGAGCGTCAGCCGGCGTATGAAATCGTCCGATATGTCGGCTCGGCATTCGAGCCGGAATGCATTCTCGCCGGTGCGCGAGATCAGGAAATCGAACAGGATCTTGCCTTGCGGCGTCAGCAGCGCACCGGGCTTGGCTTCGCCGGGAGCCAGGATGTCGAGATCGGTGGTCAGGATGTTCTGCAAAAAATGCTCGGCATCCGGACCTGATACGGAAACGAGGGCGCGGTCTTTGAGCTGGGCAAAGGGCATGGGCGGAAAAGCAACCTGATCTTGCAAAACGGTCGGCCTTTACGTAAGCCGCTGGCACTCCCCCCGCAAGAGAGCATGGCCATGATCTACGACCTCATCCTGACAGGCGGCACCGTGGTCAACCACGACGGCGAAGGGAGACGCGACATCGGCGTGAAGGGCGCGCGCATCGCCGCCATCGGCGATCTCCGCCAGGCCTCGGCGGGCGAGACGATCGATTGCCGCGGCCTGCATATCCTGCCGGGCGTCATCGACAGCCAGGTGCACTTTCGTGAGCCGGGATCGGAGCACAAGGAAGATTTGGAAACGGGTTCGCGCGCGGCCGTGCTTGGCGGCGTCACCGCCGTGTTCGAGATGCCCAACACCAATCCTTTGACCACCAGCGAGGCAGCGCTTGCCGACAAGGTTCGGCGCGGCACGGATCGCATGCATTGCGATTTTGCCTTCTGGGTCGGCGGCACCCGCGAAAACGCTGGGGATGTCGGCGAGCTTGAGCGGTTGCCGGGCGCGGCCGGGATCAAGGTTTTCATGGGCTCGTCCACCGGCGACCTGCTGGTCGAGGACGACGAAGGTGTCGCCTCGATCCTGAGAAACACGCGCCGCCGTGCCGCCTTTCATTCGGAAGACGAATTCCGGCTGCGCGAGCGGCTTGGCGAGCGCATCGAGGGCGACCCGGCATCGCACCCTGTCTGGCGTGACGAGATCGCCGCCTTGCGCTGTACCGAACGGCTTGTACGCATCGCGCGCAGCGTTCGCGCCCGCATTCATGTCCTGCACATCTCGACCGCCGAGGAGATTTTGCTCCTCGAACAGCACAAGGATGTCGCGACCTGCGAGGCGACGCCGCATCATTTGACGCTCAGCGCCGACGACTATGCGCGGCTCGGCACGCTGATCCAGATGAACCCGCCGGTGCGCGCCGCCCGCCATCGCGACGGCGTCTGGCACGGCATTGCGCAAGGCATTGTCGACGTGCTCGGCTCCGACCATGCGCCGCACACGCTGGCCGAGAAGGCCAAGCCGTATCCGGCCTCTCCGTCGGGAATGACCGGCGTGCAGACGCTGGTGCCGATCATGCTCGACCACGTCAATGCCGGCCGGCTAACCTTGCAGCGCTTCGTCGACCTGTCCAGTCATGGCCCGCAGCGGATCTTCGGCATGGCCAGGAAAGGCCGCATCGCCGCCGGCTATGACGCCGACTTCACCATCGTCGACATGATGCGGCGCGAGATGATCACCAATGCGCAGGCCGGCTCGAAAGCCGGCTGGACGCCTTATGATGGCAGGGAAGTGACGGGTTGGCCGGTCGGCACCGTCATTCGAGGCCGACGTGTCATGTGGGAGGGGGAAATCGTCACGCCAGGCCAGGGCAAAGCGGTGGAGTTTTCCGAGGCATTGCCCGTCTAGGCTCCCGGATCTCTGCAAGGGCAGAGGCAGAAAGCTCAATCCCCGGCGACGAAGAACGACCACTGTCCGGCAGGCGTGATGCCGACACGGTAGAAAATATAAGCGCCGAACTGCTTCATGTCGTTGAAATCGCCAGCGGTGACGATCTTGAACAGCTCGACCCGCTGCTTGGCGTCCAGCTTGTCCAGCGGCAGGGCGAAGAAATACGGCCACACATAGAGTTCTTGTGGCGTGCCGGCATCGAGGTGGACGTAGCCGGCATTAAGCACCTCCTCCAGGATGGCCAGAATCTCCTGACCGTCTGGGTCGCCGGAGAGGCCCTTGAGGAAGGCGATGGCGTCGCCGTCTATGTCGGTCAGCGATATCTGTGTCATGCTCTCGCCCGTGCCGATCAACGGCCGCAGCTTTTCGATATCGCCGCCCTTGCAGGCTTCGACGATCAGATCGTGCATGCGCCGCACCGGTTCCGGCAGCTTGCCGAGATCGTAGACGACCTCAGGCACCGGCGTTTCCGGATCGACACGCGGTCTGGTCACGCCGCCATCCGCCGGACTGTCCGGCTCGGCTTCGGCAGGAGCAGTCGGCTGGCTGGCCGGCGGCGGTGTTCCGACCGGATTGGGCATCGGCACGGCGCTTCCGGAGGGCGACATGTCGTCGTCGGCCGGCGGCGTGACTGTCGGGGGGAGCTCTTCGCGCTTGATTTCGCTCAGTGCATACACGGGGCTGCTCGCGAGACACACAAGCAGGGGAATCGCGGCACAGCAAGCGGCGAAGGAGATGCGAAGGACCAAGCCATACGGCTTGCCTGACATCGAAAAACTCACTGCCCGTTTCTCCCTGCTTCCGGGCATGACGCCCGAGCGGCATGTTGCCGTCAAAGAACCGGACGTCGGTTCAGTGCCGCAGCCGTTCAGGTTCGAAGGCGCCAGCAATCACCTTTTCACGCATACGGTCGAGCAGGGCAAGGGCCGAGGTCTCGCCATTGGCACGCAACATCTCGCCGAAGGCTGTTTCGAGCGCTGCTTCGGCAATGATCTCGGGCTCTATCCCGGCGGAGAGACCTTCCGCCCAGGCCTCGCTGTGGCTTTCCACGGCGGTCAGGCGTTTTTCTTCCCTGACCAGCGCGTCGATGTCGTTGACACCATGTTCCATAAGCGAATGTCCACCCTTTCAAGCTGCGATCCGTCGATGTGGATCAGGCCTGATCTGTTCATTTCACACGCAGGGACAATTAAGTATTTGTAAATACGACATTTTTTTGATCGTCTTTTACAAAGCCCAATTGCCTTGTGCGAAGCTGCGTTCAGTCCGAGTCAAACTTAGCCGATTGGGGCGGCCTGCGGGGCGAAAACCTTCAGTTTGAGTTAATTCCGCTTTCGTGCGGTAAGGTTTCGTTAATACTGTTGCAGAAGTGCAACATGAGGATTGCACCAAGAGATCGCCCGGCACAAGCCGATATATCGGCTAATGCCCAGCAATGATCCGGATAGTTGTTGATGAGCGAGTGCCTAGTTGCCGTAACGCGAGGCGATATCGCGAGACAGCGTCTCGCCTTCCTTCATGTAGCGGCTGATGGCTTCGGTCGCCGAGGACGTACACCTCGTATAGGTGCCGCCGAAGGAGCGGTAGCCGCGATTGAAGCTGGCAATGAAGCGGGCGCGCCGCTCGGCGTCCGGATTTTCCGAATCGAGCAGTTTTGTCATTTCGACACGCCACTGGTCGCCCTTCTCGCCGCACAGATTGCGGAGGAAATGCAGCGAGCCCAGAACCTCCGCCAGCCGCATCAACCCAGGCTCGAACGGCGATTCGGCGCTGAGCGCGGGCCGTATCGAAACGGTCGCGACGACCGCAAGACACGCGGCGAGGAGCATGGACGGACGGTTCATAAGCCTTCTCTACCCAACGGCGTGGCTCTGCCAAACAGGATAAGTCTTTGTGGCGAAACAATTTGTCGCCTGCAAGGCTGTTTTCAGGGCTTCGGCCCGTCGTCTCCGCGGGGGTCCAACAACTCCTCGGCCACAGCGAACACCGAGCCGGCGAGCGGCAATGCCGCCATCTCGCTGAGTGTATAGAAGGCCGCCGTCTCTGCGTCGTCGCTGGCTACCGCCTCGCCGCCGGCATAGGCCGCGCCGAAGACCGTGAGGAGGTAATCGACCGGGTGGCTGTCATCCCTGCCGTCAATGTGGATTTCCCGCAGCGGGCGATAATTTGTGGCGCGCAAACCGGTTTCTTCCTGAAGTTCGCGCTCTGCCGCTGCCTCCAGCGTCTCGCCGGGTTCGACCTTGCCGCCCGGAAAGGCATAGAGCCCTTGCGAGGGTTGCCGGGCTCGCTTGACCAGAAGCAGGGTGTCTGCACGCACGACGGCGACCGAGACTGCCGGAAGTGTCTTGCGCGCTTCGTTCATGGGTTCCCGATCAGGCGTGTAGGCAGGTCTGTTGTGGACCGCCCAGCATGGGCAAGCTTTAGCGGTTGCGCAATGCCGGTTGCACCGGCACCTTCAGGAACCGAACCTTTCAAAGGGCGCCAATCGACCATGTGCGGACGTTTTGCCTTGACCGCGACGCCGGACCAGACTGCCGCCTTGCTAGGCTTGGCGGAACTGGAGGATTTCCCGGCGCGCTACAACATCGCACCAACCCAGCCGATCCTGATGGCGGTCGCCGGCCCCCCGCGGGCGCCGGGCTCGAATCTGCCGGACCGGCAACCAATGCTGGTGCGCTGGGGGCTGATCCCGACCTGGGTGAAGGACACACGCGAGTTTCCGCTGCTGTTCAACGCGCGCTCCGAAGGGGCTACCGAAAAGGCGTCGTTCAAGGCCGCCATGCGCCATCGCCGCGCCTTGGTGCCGGCCTCCGGCTTTTATGAATGGCGGCAAACCGGCGGCAAGAAAGGCCAGCCTTACTGGATCCGGCCCAGGCATGGCGGGTTGGTCGCCTTTGCCGGCCTGGTCGAGACCTATGCCGAGCCGGGCGGTTCGGAAATGGATACCGGCGCCATTCTGACCATCAACGCCAATGCCGATATCGCGCATATCCACGACCGCATGCCTGTGGTGATCGACCCCAGGGATTTCGCCCGTTGGCTGGATTGCCGCACGCTCGAACCGCGTGATGTCGCCGATCTGTTGCGGCCGGCTCAACTCGATTTCTTCGAGGCCATTCCCGTCTCCGGCCTGGTCAACAAGGTCGCCAACACCGGACCGGAGGTTCAGGAGCGGGGCGAGATCGGGCCGGAGCCCGAAAAGGTCAAGCGCCAGAAGCCCGGCGCGGACGACAATCAGATGACGTTGTTCTAGCTGAACTGTTCTTCAGCGGCGTATGTCTGCGCCATTTGCCGGGCGCCCTTGGCGCCGGGCCGCACACCACTTCAGGCGGCGCGGGGCGACACGATCTTCTGTACCGGCTTTTTCTTCTTCGCGGTGTGAAGGAGGGCGGCGACGATCGCGGCCGGGCCGATCGCGCGATAGTGGTTGGCCAGTGCCGGCTGCTTGGCTCGGTTGGCTTCCTGCTTGGTTCGGGGCATGTCTCTCTTCCCAGGTAACATTTTCGTGTCTGCGTTTGATGGCCGATTCTGACCAAATCGTGACGCCTGCTGATCTAGCCGGCGAATGTTTCATGACTGTGCCGACATGTTTAATAAAATGTTTCAGTGCATCATTACCTGTGATCCAGCGACGTTTTTGCCGAAACTTGCGACTTGACGGCAACACATGCCAAGGCGATAAAGCCGCCCATGAAAACGTCTTTCGCCATTTGTGGCATTTGCATTATTGGCTAGCCTCGCGCTGGTCCGGACGTTTTCGCCTCATCTTTCCCCAGATTGGACAAACGCCCCGGCCAGCAGGCTGGAGCCTGATTTGCGTTTCGCGCAGGGCTGGCTTCGTCAAATTGAGTTCTGAACCGGGAAGGCACGAATGTCCGACGCATCGCAGGGCCTGCGCCTCTACAACACGCTGACGCGGACGAAAGAGGATTTCGTCCCGATCGATCCAGACAATGTGCGCATGTATGTCTGCGGCCCGACCGTCTACGACTTTGCCCATATCGGCAATGCCAGGCCGGTGATCGTCTTTGACGTGCTTTTCCGCTTGCTGCGTCACGTCTATGGGCAGGCGCACGTCACCTATGTGCGCAACATCACCGACGTCGACGACAAGATCAACGCGCGCGCTCTGCGCGACTTCGGCGGCGAGATCGCTTCCGGAACACTTTCGCTCAACGAGGCGATCAGGCGGGTCACCGAAAAGACCGCCGATCAGTTCCATCGGGACGTGGCGGTTCTCGGCTGCCTGGAGCCGACGGTCGAGCCGCGCGCCACCGAATTCGTCGAGCCCCGCGCCGACGGCAAAGTCGACATGATCACCTTGATTCAAAGCCTGATCGAACGCGGCCATGCCTATGTTGCCGCGGGCGAAGTCCTGTTCGACACCGCGTCGATGCCGGACTACGGCCAGCTGTCGAAGCGCAATCTCGACGAGCAACAGGCCGGTGCTCGCATCGCCGTCGACGCGCACAAGAAAAATCCCGGCGATTTTGTGCTGTGGAAGCTGTCGTCGCCGGAGGAGCCTGGCTGGAATTCGCCATGGGGCAGGGGTCGGCCGGGCTGGCACATCGAATGCTCGGCAATGTCGGCCGCCTATCTCGGCGAGGTGTTCGACATCCATGGCGGCGGCCTCGACCTGATCTTCCCGCACCATGAGAACGAGATCGCCCAGTCGCGCTGCGCCCATGGCACGGACGTGATGGCCAACATCTGGATGCACAACGGCTTCCTCCAGGTCGAAGGTCAGAAAATGTCGAAAAGCGTCGGCAATTTCTATTCGATCAACGAACTGCTCGAGACCGAGACGTTTGGCGGCCGCAAATGGCCGGGCGAGGTGCTGCGGCTGGCGATGCTGATGACGCACTATCGCGAACCGATCGACTTTTCCGTGCGCAAGCTGGAAGAGGCCGAGAACACGCTGCGCAAATGGAAGCGGGCCGCCGACCTTGCGCCGGCCGCCGCAGGACTGCTGCCCGTGCAGGTCATCGATGCCTTGTCGGACGATCTCGCAACCTATGCCGCCTTCCAGGTCTTGACGCAATTGGCTGGCGAGGCAGCGGACGGCAACGATGCGGCGGCTGCGCTGAAGGCGTCGCTGCTGTTCCTCGGCTTCGATGTCGCGTCGGCGACGGTTGATGAAGACCACGTCGCCAAGGCAATCGCCAAGCGTCTCGCATTCATCGCCGCCAAGAACTGGGCCGAGGCCGACCGCATCCGCGACGAACTGCTGGCTCAAGGTGTACAGTTGAAGGACGGTAAGGATCCGGTCACTGGCGAGCGCATCACCACCTGGGAGGTAAAAAGATGATCGACCATCTCGGCATCACCGTTGCCGATTTCGACGCTTCGAAGGCTTTCTATGACAAGGCGATGGCCCCGCTTGGTGCGGCGCTGCTTTACATGGTGCCGCTGGAATATACCGGGGGTGCCAAGGTCGGCGGCTATGGCCGTGACCGGCCGGTGTTCTGGCTGAGTACCGGCAAGGACAAGCCCAGGGATCACCAGCACGTCGCCTTCACCGCGCGCAGCCGCGCCGAGGTCGATGCCTTCCATGCCGCAGCCCTTGCCGCCGGTGGCAAGGACAATGGCGGGCCAGGCCTGCGGCCGCATTATCACCCGAGCTACTATGGCGCCTTCGTCTTCGATCCCGATGGCAACAATGTCGAGGCCGTCTGCCATGTCCCGGAGTGAGCGGTGATGAGCCTCGACAACCGGCCGGTCTACACCGGCGGCTGCCAGTGCGGCGCGGTGCGCTTTCGCGTTGAAGGCGCGCTCGGCGACGCTTCGGTCTGCCATTGCCGCATGTGCCAGAAGGCGTTCGGCTCGTTCTATGCGCCGCTGGTTTCGGTGCGTGGCGCCCGGCTCGACTGGACGCGCGGCGAGCCGAAATACTTCCGCTCCTCCAACCATGTCGATCGCGGTTTTTGCGCGGATTGCGGCACGCCGCTGACCTTCACCGCGCCGGACGGCGTTGGCCTCGCCATCGGCGCGTTCGACAATCCGGCGGAGATCGTGCCGCTGATCCAATGGGGCACCGAGGCAAAGCTGCCTTACGTCGATACGATCCCGCAATTGCCGGGCGAGGAGACGATGGCCGACGTGTCGTCGGCCTCTTATCTGGCGGATCTCGTCTCCTATCAGCATCCGGACCACGACACCGAACAATGGCCGCCAAAGGAAAGATCATGACCGATCAGGTAAGAACCGGCGGCTGCCAGTGTGGCGCCGTGCGTTTCCGCATTCATGGAGCGCTCGGCCGTCCATCGATCTGCCATTGCCGCATGTGCCAGAAGCAGTTCGGCTCGTTCTTCGGTGCACTGGTCACGGTGCCCAGGGACGGCGTCGAATGGACCCATGAAGAGCCGAGCTATTTCCAGTCGTCGGTCAACATTGATCGCGGTTTCTGCGCCCGCTGCGGGACGCCGCTGACCTACCGACAGCCCGGCGGACTCGAGATCGCTATCGGTGCCTTCGACGACCGCTCCGATCTTGCCCCGCAGATCCAGGTCAACTACGCCGCGCGGCTGCCCTGGGTGGAGACGATCTTCGATCAGCCCGTCCACCAGGATCCTGATTATTACAACAGGCAGGAATCCATCATCTCCTTCCAGCACCCAGACCATGAAACAGCGGACTGGCCGACCAAAGGTTTGCAGCTATGAGCAGTCAATTGCGTACGCTTTATCCCGAGATCGAGGCGTTCGATTCCGGCATGCTGGATGTCGGCGACGGCCATCAGGTCTACTGGGAGCGTTCGGGCACGAGGGGCGCCAAGCCGGCGGTGTTCCTGCATGGCGGGCCGGGCGGCACCATTTCGCCAAAACACCGGCGGCTGTTCGACCCGAAGCTCTACGATGTCATCCTGTTCGACCAGCGCGGCTGCGGAAAATCGACGCCCAACGCCTCGCTCGAAACCAATACGACCTGGCACCTGGTCGCCGACATCGAACGCCTGCGCGAAATGGCCGGCTTCGACAAATGGCTGGTGTTCGGCGGCTCCTGGGGGTCGACGCTGGCGCTCGCCTATGCCGAGACGCACCCCGAACGCGTCAGTGAGTTGGTGGTACGCGGCATCTACACGCTGACGCGAGCCGAACTCGAATGGTACTATCAATTCGGCGTCTCGGAAATGTTCCCGGACAAATGGGAGCGCTTCCTGGCGCCGATCCCGGAGGCCGAGCGCGGCGACATGATGGCTGCCTACCGCAAGCGGCTGGTCGGCACGGATCGCAAGGCGCAGATCGAGGCGGCCCGCGCCTGGAGCCTGTGGGAAGGCGAAACGATCACGCTTTTGCCCGAGCCGGAGACCAGCGGACCATTTGGGCAGGACGACTATGCCATCGCCTTTGCCCGCATCGAGAATCACTATTTCGTCCATGCCGGCTGGCTGGAGGAAGGGCAGTTGCTGCGCGACGCGCACAAGCTGGCTGACATTCCCGGCACCATCGTCCATGGCCGCTACGACATGCCGTGCCCGGCGCATTATGCCTGGGCGCTGCACAAGGCCTGGCCAAAGGCGGATTTCCACCTGATCGAGGGCGCCGGTCATGCTTATTCGGAGCCGGGGATTTTGGATCGGCTGATCCGCGCGACGGACAAGTTTGCAGGCAAATGACCATGACCCGCGAGCGCCTCTATCTCTTCGACACCACATTGCGCGATGGCCAGCAGACCCCTGGCATCGACTTTTCCGTCGAGGACAAGATCGCCATCGCGAAACTGCTCGATGCTTTTGGCCTCGACTATGTCGAAGGTGGCTATCCCGGCGCCAATCCGACCGACACCGCCTTCTTCCAGGAGAAACGTACGTCGCGCGCCAAATTCGTCGCCTTCGGCATGACCAAACGGGCTGGGGTGTCGGCTTCCAACGATCCCGGCCTTGCTTCGCTCGTGCAATCCAAGTCGGATGCCATCTGCTTCGTCGCCAAGAGTTGGGACTACCATGTCCGTGTCGCGCTCGGCTGCACCAATGAGGAGAACCTCGACGCCATCAAGGCCTCCGTCGAGGCGGCGATCGCCGCCGGCAAGGAGGCGTTGGTCGACTGCGAGCATTTTTTCGACGGCTTCAAGGCCAATCCCGATTATGCGCTGGCCTGCGCCAGGACCGCCTATGATGCCGGCGCGCGCTGGGTGGTGCTGTGTGACACCAATGGAGGCACGCAGCCCTCGGAAGTCCGCGCCATCGTCGAGAAGGTTATTTTATCAGGTATTTCAGGCGATCATCTCGGCATCCATGCCCATGACGACACCGGCCAGGCCGTGGCCAATTCCCTCGCCGCTGTCGAGGCCGGCGTGCGCCAGATCCAGGGCACACTCAATGGCATCGGCGAGCGCTGCGGCAACGCCAATTTGATCTCGATCGTACCGACGCTGGCGTTAAAACCGGCCTTCGCCGATCGTTTCGACACCGGTATTTCGGCTGAGGCGCTGACCGGCATTTCGCGCCTGTCCCGCGCCTTCGACGAACTCCTGAACCGAGCGCCAGAGGCACAGGCGCCCTATGTCGGGGCCTCTGCTTTCGCCACCAAGGCAGGCATCCATGCCTCCGCGCTGGCCAAGGAGCCGGCGACCTATGAGCATGTACCCCCGGAAACGGTCGGTAACCGCCGCCGCGTCATGGTTTCGGACCAGGGCGGCAAGGCCAATTTCCTCGCCGAGCTGAGGCGGCGCGGCATCGAGGTGCCGAAGGACGATCACCGGCTCGACGCGCTGATATCAGTGGTCAAGGAGCGCGAGGCCGAGGGCTACGCCTATGAGGGCGCCGATGCCAGCTTCGAGCTCCTGGCACGCAAGATGCTGCACGGCCTGCCGGAGTTCTTCAACGTCACCTCGTTCCGCTGCATGGTCGAGCGCCGCTTCGACGCCAACGGCCAGCTGAAGACGGTCTCCGAAGCGATCGTCAAGGTGGTGGTCGACGGCGAGGAGAAGATGTCGGTGGCCGAGGGGCATGGGCCGGTCAACGCACTCGACATCGCGCTGCGCAAGGACCTCGGCAAATTTCAGGGCGAGATCGCCGACATGGAGCTGGCCGACTTCAAGGTGCGTATCCTCAATGGCGGCACCGAGGCGATCACCCGCGTTCTGATCGAATCGCATGACGGCACCGGCGCGCGCTGGTGGACGGTCGGCGTTTCCGAAAACATCATCGACGCCTCGTTCCAGGCGCTGATGGATTCCATCGTCTACAAGCTGATGAAGAACCGCGAGATGGCCGGACTGGTGGCCGCCGAATAGGGTTGAACCATCAGCGAAAGTCCATTGATCCATCAGAACTTTGCGATGGTCTTGCCAAGGTGACTGGGCCATAGCGTTGGCCCATGGCCACTGAAGCAATTACCCTGGACGCGGATTCCAAGGCCCGGCGCGGCTTTCTGCTGGCGCTCGGCGCCTATCTGCTGTGGGGATTGCTGCCCTTCTACATGAAGGCGGTCGCTCATCTGCCGCTCGCCGAAGTCATTGCCCATCGCATCGTATGGTCGGTGCCGATCGCCGCCGCCGTTCTGATCTGGGCCGGCCGCATGGCGGATTTCAAGGCGGCACTGCGCTCGCCGCGCACCATCGCCATGGCCGCGCTGACGGCGGCGCTGATCTCGGTCAACTGGGGCATCTATGTCTGGGCGATCGCTGTCGACCGCACCGTCGAAACCGCGCTCGGCTACTACATCAATCCACTGGTCAACGTCGTCGTCGGCGCGCTGCTGCTTGGCGAGCGGCTCGACCGGCTGCAGATCGCCGCGGTGGTGCTGGCGGCCGTCGCGGTCGCCGTGCTGACCGTCGAGGGCGGCAAGCTGCCCTGGGTGTCGCTGGCGCTGGCGTTTTCCTTCGCCGCCTACGCCTTCTTCCGCAAGACGCTGCCGATCGGACCGAGCCAGGGATTTTTGCTCGAAGTCCTTCTGCTGTCGGTGCCGGCGCTTGGCTACATCGTCTATCTCATCGCGACCGAACAGGACCACATCTTATCCAGCAGTGGCACCGATACGGCATTGCTGATCGGCTGCGGTCCGGTCACATCGATCCCGCTGCTGCTGTTTGCGTTCGGCGCGAGGCTGCTGCGGCTGTCCACCATCGGCATCATGCAGTACATCGCGCCGACCATTGTGTTTCTGATCGCCGTGCTGATCTTCGACGAGCCTTTCGGCACCACCCAGGCGATTGCCTTTGGCCTGATCTGGACAGCGCTCGCGATGTATTCCTGGTCGATGTTCCGTGGCCGCGAGATCCGGCCGGCGGTGCCGGCTGCAAGGTAAGGATCCCCTATGTACCTGCTGCATATCGCCAACAAGAATTATTCCTCATGGTCGCTGCGGCCTTGGGTGTTGATGCGAGAGCTGAACATCCCGTTCGAGGAACGGCTGACGCCATTCCCGACCGCATCGAGTTGGGATCTGTACCGGCCCTTCTCGCCGAGCGGCCGCGTGCCGTGCCTGATCGACGATGGCTGGGCGGTCTGGGATTCGCTGGCCATCGTCGAATATCTGGCCGAACGCCACCATGGCGTGTGGCCTGTCGAGGTCAAGGCGCGCGCCTGGGCACGCTCGGCCGCCGCCGAGATGCATTCGAGCTTCACCGCATTGCGCGGGGCATGCCCGATGAGTTGCGGCGTGCGCGTAAAGCCATTCCCGATGTCCGATGCGCTGAAGCAGGACATCTTTCGCCTCGGCGATCTCTGGAACGATGGCCTTGCCCGTTTCGGCGGGCCGTTTCTGGCCGGCGCTCATTTTACCGCCGTCGACGCTTTCTTTGCCCCGGTGGCGTTCCGCGCCCAGTCCTATGGGCTCTCCTTCGAGGGTGCGGCTGCGGCTTATCCGGCGCAATTGCTTGCCCTGCCGGCGATGCGCGAATGGTATGCGGCTGGCTTGGCCGAGACCTGGCGCGAGCCCGACCACGAAGCGGAAGCCGCCGCCGCCGGCACCGTCATCGAGGATCTTCGCGCCTCGGCGTGAAAGTCGCCGGGCGGGCGTTACATCTGTCCGAGCCGCCTGACAAAGAGATAGGTCGCGCCCGCGATCACCATCGCTACCGCCGTCACCACCCAGAAGCCCATTGGCGTGTCGACCAGCGGCAGGCCGCCGACATTCATGCCGAACAGGCCCGAGATAATGGTCATCGGCAACAGCACCGCCGTCATCACCGACAGTACGTACAGCAGCCGGTTCGACTGCGTCGTCAGCTTGGCCATAAGCTCGTCCTGCAACAGCCGGGCGCGTGCCTGCAATTGTTCGCCATCATAGTGCAGCGTCTGCGCCCTGTGTGAAAGACGCGCGGCCATGTCGTTGATGCTGTCGGGCAGGTCGTTACGGTGCGAGTGGTCGAGATGGCGAAACAGATTGGTCAACGTCGCCATCTGCCTGTGGATCACCACCAGATGCCGGCGCGCGTCGACGAGGGATCGCCGTTCATTGTGCCATGCGTCGCAGACGATGCGATCCTCGATCCCGTCGAGGCTGTCGCCGAGTGCCGCAAGTTCAGCCACCATGCCGTCAAAAGACTGGCCGACAACCGCCTCGATCAACTCGGCCGGCGAGCGGAACTTGCGCGATCCATTCTCGATCGCCTTGCGGATGTTGTCGACCGACTGCAGCGGTTGCTTGCGGGCGCCGACCAGCATCGTGTCGTTGAGCGCGAAGCGGAAATGGCCAAGCCCGCCCGCTTCCGCCGAATAGTCATGGCGCAGGTCCGGCAGATCGCCATAGAGCCAGTCGTCCTCGAGGTCGATATGGCAGCCATGGCTGGCGGACAGGAAAGCTTCGCGCACAGGTGCCGGCAAAGCCTGGTCGGCGCCGATCTCATGGCGGGCCCGCATGTCGGAAAGCTGGTAGCTGCGCCATGTCCAGTGCGCGGCGGCGGCGTCCTTGGTTCGCACGCCCTCAGCGGTGAAATGATAGATGAAGAACAATCCGTGCTCGTCGGGCAGGTAGGGCGACAGGTCTGTGCCTTCCGGGGCGAGAGTGATATCCATGGGGCGGTGCCAGATGCATGTTCCGAAAAGGCACCGCACGGCGGCTGCCTGGCCTTGATTTCTAGCACGAGCGAACCCGGTTCCGTGTGACGGTTTCTTGACAGCCGATCACGGTCTGTCGATCACCCACGTCAATCCGGTGGTGACGCCTTCGCCACCCCGGATTGTGCCCCGGTCAGTGCTTCGGGCCGAAGCCGGGGTAGGGCTTGAGGGGCACGATTGCGGCAATGTCCATCATGCCGGCCTTGACCAGCGGCAAGGTGGCGAGATGGCCGCGAACCTCTGCATCATCGGCGGCTTCGAGCATCATGCCGCTGCCCGGGATGTCGCCTCGGTTCCACACCTGGCGTACCGCGCCTTCGGCATAGAGCGTGCGCCGCTGTTCGGCTTCGCCGGGCAGAAGCGGAGCGAAATCGGCATCGGCAAATTTTTCGGTGTTGCGGGTGAGAAGGGCAAAGAACTGCATGGCGGTCTCCTTTGGTTGGATGGCCGAACTATCGCTCCCGCTGGTCAGACTGTCCAAGACTGGTTAGGCTAAAGTTGAGACCTCGGGGGACTGGAGCTTGGAGAAAAAATGTTCGACCTGCGCCAGATCAGGTATTTCGTCACCGTCGCCGAAACCGGCAATGTCGGGCGCGCCGCCGAGATGCTGCATATTTCCCAGTCGCCACTCAGCCGGCAGATCATGCAGCTCGAGGAGCAGCTCGGCGTCGCTCTGTTCGAACGGGCAAAACAGCGGGTCCATCTCAACGCCGAGGGCCGGGCCTTCCTTACCGAGGCCCGCGCGCTGCTGTCCAATGCGCGCCGACTGGAAGAGTTCGGCCGCAACCTGGCCAGCGGCGCCGTCGGCCGGCTCGCCATCGGCTATGTCGAAGGGGCCGTTCATGCCGGGCTTGTCGCCGGGATGCTGCGCCAGTTCCGTCGCGACCGGCCAGATTTCCACTTGCAACTGAGAAGCCTGCGTTCGGCGGCGCAGTTGGAAGGGCTACGGCAGCGGTCGCTGGATCTGGGCTTTGTCTACTCGCCGCCAGCCGATGATGACCCGGATGTCGCCGCCATGGCGCTGCGGCATGAGCCGCTGGTGCTGGCGATCCCCGAAGATGATCCGCTTGTTCAATTACCAGAGGTTGGGCCGTATCACCTTGACGGTCGCACCTGGATCACCGTCGTGCGCCAGCCGGACGACACCAATCGCGGCCAGTTCCTTGCCGCCTGCGCCAAAGCCGGCTTTCTGCCCGACATCGCCTATGAAACGGCGGATCCGCTGACCTCGCTCGGCCTTGTCAGCGCAGGTCTCGGCCTGGCGACGGTGCAAGCCAGCCTGCGCGCCGCTGCGCCGCCGCGGATCGTATTTCGCGACCTGCCGTGGTTCGACCGCACGGTTTCACTCCATCTCGCCTGGCGGCGTCAAGAGCGGCGGGCGGTGATTGCCGATTTGCGGCAGGCTGCGGAGGAAGAGGGGAGTAGGGGAGTAGGGGAGTAGGGGAGTAGGGCAGTAGGGCAGTAGGGCAGTAGGGCAGGACACTCCAGGCAATTCACATACTGCCTTACTGCCCTATTCCCTTACTCCCCTACATTTTGTCGATCACCGACTGCACGCCCTCGGTCGGAGCATCGACGGACGATCCTGCCACCATGATGGCGGCGACGATCGCTTCAGGGTCGTCGACGACCAGCGGCTTGACCCGCTGTGCGGTGTGGATGAAGCCTTCGGCGGCCATGTGATCGAGCAACGCCAGCATCGGATCCCAAAATCCTTTGACATTGGCGAAGACGATCGGCTTGCGATGATGGCCAAGCTGCCCCCAGGTCATGATCTCGACGATCTCCTCGACCGTGCCGATCCCGCCCGGCAGCGCCACAAAGGCGTCGGATTTCTCGAACATCCTGTGCTTGCGCTCGTGCATGTTGTCGGTGATCAAGAGTTCATCGAGCCGGTCAAGCGCGGTTTCGCTCGCTTCCTTGTTGATCAGGAAGCGCGGAATGATGCCCGTTACCTTGCCGCCGGCCTTGAGCGCGCCTTCGGCGACAGCACCCATAATGCCCTTGGTGCCGCCGCCATAGACCAGCCGCAGTCCCGCTTTGGCAATCGAGCGTCCGAGCAGGTGTCCGGCCTTGATATAGGTTTCATCGCGGCCCGGAGACGAGCCGCAATAGACGCAGACGGATCGAATCGTGTTCATGCCGATGATTGGTGATTGGGTCTGAAAGCCGGGTCAAGCCCCAAGAGTTAACAGCCTGGGCTTTTTCTTGTCGGTATTGGTAAAACAGGCTAGACCGGCGTTAGGTGGCTAAGGGGTAGGGAAGTATGGCGATTAATCCACTGAAGGCGTTTCTGTTCGCGGCGGGTGGGACCGTCGCGGCCGCGGGAACCGCCTATGTATCGGGCGCACTCGACCCGTATCTCAATCCCATGCCGCCGGCGCGAGTGGCGGCGCAGACGCCGCCCGCAGCGCCAAAATCGGCCGATCCCGGCACCGAAGCGCGGCTGCCCGCCGCGGAAGCCCCTGCGGCTCCCGCCGCGGTGCCCCAGGCAACGGCACCGGCCGCACCGGCCGCGGACGCGGCGGCGCCGGCTGCGGCCGGTCCGGTCGCACCGTCCTTCGATGTCGTGCGCGTCGAAAGCAATGGCTCGATTGTCGTCGCCGGCAATGCGGCGCCCAACGCCAAGGTCGAGATCCTCAACGGCTCGACGGTGCTTGGCTCGACGGTCGCTGGTCCCGATGGCGCCTTCGTTATCATTCTCGACGATCCGCTGAAGCCCGGTGATTATACGATCGCGCTGCGCGCGACCACGGGCGATGTCGTAACGCCCTCGGTGCAGACCGCCGTGGTTTCGGTTCCCAAGGATGCGGCCGGCCAGGTGCTGGCCATGGTCGAGGAGCCGGGCAAGCCGGCCGAATTGCTGACCGTTCCCGCGCCCGCGGCAAAGCCGGCTGCTCAGGCCACCGCGCCGGCTGCTCCCGCAGCCGAAGCGCCCGCAACTGCTCCGGCACCAGCCGCCCCAGCACCTGCCGTGGTGGAAGCAGCACCGGCTCCTGCGCCGGCGACGCCGCCCGTTGCAGGCGTGACCGAGCCCAAGATCGTCGTCGAGGCGGTCGAGATCGACGGCAGCAAGATCTTTGTCGCCGGTCTCGCCGATGCCGGCCGCAAGGTGCGCGCCTATGCCAACGACATCCTGCTCGGTGATGCGCAAACGTCGACGGATGGTCATTTCCTGGTCGAGGCGACGCGCGACATTCCGGTCGGCAGCTACACAATACGTGTCGACGGCCTCGATACCGACGGTGTGACAGTTGTGGCCCGCGCAGCCGTGCCGTTCGAGCGCGAGCCGGGCGAAGCGGTCGCCGCCGTGGCACCCTCGGCGCCGAAGCCCGTTCAGCCCAAGCCGGCCGCACCTGCCGCCGCCGAGGCGCCGGCCGCGGCCGAAACGGCCCCGGCCACGACGCCTGCTCCCGCCGCCGAGGCTCCGGCCGTTGTAGCGGAGGCGACGCCGCCGAGCGATGTGCCCGAGACCGTGGCGCCCAAGCTTGAACATGCCGACGGCGCCGTCATCATCCGCCGCAACGACACGCTGTGGCGGATCTCGCGGCGCGTCTATGGCCACGGCGTACGATTCTCGACCATATACCTCGCCAACCAGGACCAGATCAGCGATCCCGACCGCATCTGGCCGGGGCAGGTGTTCAAGGTCCCGGAAAAGTCGAAGGAAGGCGAAGCCGCCGACCTCAAGGCGATGGGCGAGCAGGCAACGACAGCGCCGGCCAAGACCAACTAGTCCAGGCCATCCAAAGGCCGACGTCAGCTAGTTCGTTGAGCCGCTCAGGTGCAGTTTGAATCCGATCATGTTCGGATCGCCCAGGTCGGGGCGTAGGTTCATGCTTGGAATCAAGTAGTCGCCGCCATTCTGCCGGCGATAGGGGATGGGTTGCGTGGTCGCGAGCGTCCTCATCCTCTCGCGCAGGCGCTCGGCTGTGGGTTCGAAGTCGGCTTCACCGAAGCGGTCGACGCTGTAGGCGACGAATGGCGGAAGGACGTCGTAGCCCGGGTAGTAGAGGATCCCGTGGTTGATCGGGAACAGCAGATCATCAATTGGTCCGTTGACGCCACGAGGGGCATAGTGCTCCTCCCAGCCGCCGGCGGTCACGACCAGCATTGCGCGCTTGCCTATCAAGGTTCCTTCGCCGTAGCGGTCGCCCCATCGTTTGTCGCTATGCTCACCCACACCGTAAGCGAAGCCGTAGGCGAAGACCCTGTCGACCCAGCCTTTGAGGATCGCCGGCATGGCAAACCACCAGAGCGGAAACTGGAGAATCAGGGTATCCGCCCATAGCAGCTTTGCGATCTCGGCCTTGACGTCCTCTGTCAGCGCCTCGGCCTCGAAAGACTTCTTTGATGCTGCGGCAGGCATCAGCCGCGCGTCCGGCGCCAAAACCGGAAAGTCGGCCCGATCAACCGCTGATTTCCAACCCTGGGCGTACAGGTCCGTCACCCGCACTTCGTGGCCTTGTGCCTCGAGTTCTCTGATGGCGACGTCGCGGAGCGCGCCGTTGAGCGAGCGCGATTCGGGATGTGCGAAGACAAGTAGGATTTTCATGCGGGGACTCCGAGGATTGAAAAACTGATCCCTTAGCTAGGCAATATCGGCGTAATCCGCTACGCGTTCATAATGCATAAGATTGTGCCGGATAATGGATAAATCGGATATCACCCTCGAACGTATGCGCACCTTCGTTCGCGTCGCGGAACGGGGCAATCTGTCGTTGGTTGCCGGTGAACTGGGTACCGGACAATCGACGGTCACGCGGCATCTGCAGGAACTCGAAGAGGCAGTCGGTGCGCCTTTGCTCAGCAGGACCACCCGGCGGGTCACGCTGACAGACGAGGGCAGCCGGTACTATGCCAACAGCGTCCAGATCCTGCGCCTTGTCGAGCAGGCCGGTGACGAAGCGCGGGGCGCACGTGGCGCGCCGGCCGGCACCGTTCGGATATCCTGTACTGCCGCTTTCGGGGTCTTGCACACCAGTCGGCTCATCTTCGATTTTCAGGACCGATATCCCGACATCGGCGTGGACCTCAGCCTCACCGATGAGCGTGTCGATCTCGTCAGGGAAGGTGTCGACATCGCGCTTCGGTTGGGGCCGCTCACCGACAGCTCATTGAGGTTGCGGGCCCTCGGCCTATCGCGGCGCCTGCTCGTGGCATCGCCGGATTATCTGGCGATGCGAGGGAGACCGGCTGTCCCGTCGGACCTATCTGGACATGAGGGCATCCGGATGTCGAACGTGGTGGGCAGTGAAACGCTTGCTTTGCAGAGCGCCGGAGGCGAGCGCCAAATGGTGCCTTTCGCGGGGCGACTGCGTGTCGACCATGGGCTTGCTGCGCGCGAGGCCTTGGTCGCGGGTCGAGGGATCGCACCGGCTCACCGATGGCTTGTCGACGATCTTTTGGCGGCGGGCCTGCTCGAGACGATACTGGATGATTATTCGCTGCCATCCGCCCCTTTGAACATGCTGATTGTGCCGGAGCGCGCGGGCGTTGCAAGGGTTCGCCTGTTGATCGACTTCCTGGCCGAACGGATAGCCGATATCCCGGGGGTCGAGAAGTCCAGTTCACAGCGTTAGCCGCTATCTGCTCTGCCCAGAAGAGTAGCTTGCGGCAGCGGCGACCATCGTTTATCGCCGATGGACGATGAGTGACAGCTCCTACGAAACCGATAGACTCCGCCCCACGTCGGAGGCCCCCGACAGTCGCACCGTAGCCGCTCGGCTGGCAGCGCTCTCGCACCCGGCGCGGATCGAAATCCTGAAGCACCTGTCGACCAGCAACTTCTGCTGCTGCCGCGAAGTCGTCGATCGTTTCGATCTGGCGCAATCCACCGTGTCACAACATTTGAAGATACTGGTCGATGCCGGGCTGGTCCGGTTCGAGCCTGATCGCCAGCGCTCGCGCTATGCGGTCGACCACGTCGCGCTCACCGAAATCTCGGCGTCGCTGGCCGCGCTCGTCAATTCCTGCTGCTCCGGCCGCTAGTCAAAAAGACATAAGAAGGCGCCAAAAATGGCCGAAAAAACCGTCTCCGACTCCTCGACCTTCAAGACGCTGCTCAATCTGTGGCCCTATATGTGGCCGGCGGACCGCGCCGATCTGAGAGCCCGGGTCACCTGGGCGACGCTGTTGCTCGTCGTCGCCAAGCTGACGCTGGTCGCCGGTCCTTATTTCTTCAAATGGGCAACGGACGCGCTGGCCGGCGACTCCAAATCGGTACCACCGCTGCCGACATTTCTGCTGGCGCCGGTCATGCTGGTCGTCGCCTACAATGTCGTGCGCCTGGTGCAGCTTGGCTTCAATCAATTGCGCGACGCGCTGTTTGCACGCGTCGGTCAATACGCGGTGCGCCAGCTCGCCTTCCGCACCTTCGTTCACATGCACCAATTATCGCTGCGCTTCCACTTGGAGCGTCGCACCGGCGGCCTGTCGCGCATCATCGAGCGCGGCACCAAGGGCATCGAGACGATCGTGCGCTTCATCATGCTCAACACGGCGCCGACCATCCTCGAATTCGCGCTGACCACGGGCATCTTCGCCTACACCTATGGCTGGAAATATGTGGTCGTCGTCGCGGTCACCGTCTGGGTCTATGTCTGGTTCACTGTGCGCGCCAGCGACTGGCGCATCTCGATCCGCCGCGACATGAACGACAGCGACACCGACGCCAACACCAAGGCGATCGACTCGCTGCTCAATTACGAGACGGTCAAATATTTCAACAACGAAGGCATGGAGGCCGAGCGCTTCGACCGCTCCATGGCACGTTATGAGGTCGCCGCGACGCGCATCTGGACCTCGCTCGGCTGGCTGAATTTCGGCCAGGGCATCATCTTCGGCCTCGGCACCGTCATCGTCATGTGTATGTCGGCGCTGGAAGTACAGGCCGGTACGCAAACGGTCGGTGACTTCGTCTTCATCAACGCCATGCTGATGCAGCTGTCGGTGCCGCTCAATTTCATCGGCTTCATCTACCGCGAAATCCGCCAGGGGCTGACCGACATCGAGCAGATGTTCGACCTTCTGGATGTGCCGCAGGAGATCGTCGACAAGCCGGATGCCAGGCCGCTCGCCGTGAGCGTCGGCAAGGTCGAGTTCCGCGACGTGCATTTTTCCTATGACCCGAACCGCAAGATCCTGAAGGGCATCAGCTTCGAGGTGCCGGCCGGCAAGACCGTCGCCATTGTCGGGCCTTCGGGTGCCGGCAAATCGACCATCTCGCGGCTTCTGTTCCGCTTTTACGACGTTCAGTCGGGCCAGGTGCTGATCGACGGCCAGGATATCAGGGACGTGACGCAGGAGAGCCTGCGTGGCGCGATCGGCATGGTGCCGCAGGACACCGTGCTGTTCAACGACACCATCGCCTACAACATCCGCTACGGCCGCATCGGAGCCAGCGAGGAGGATATGCAGAAAGCCGCTGAACTAGCCCAGATCGGTCCGTTCATCGAGCGATTGCCTGACGGCTACAAGTCGATGGTCGGCGAACGCGGGCTGAAGCTTTCGGGCGGCGAAAAGCAGCGCGTGGCGATCGCCCGCACCATCCTGAAGGCGCCGCCGATCCTGATGCTCGACGAAGCGACCTCGGCGCTCGACAGTCACACCGAGCAGGAGATCCAGACCGCGCTCGATCTGGTCAGCCGTGGCCGCACCACCATCGTCATCGCCCACCGCCTGTCGACGGTCATCACGGCCGATGAGATCATCGTGCTGCAGGACGGCCAGATCGCCGAGCGCGGCACCCATGCCGAGCTGATGCGCAAGCATGGCCTCTATGCCTCGATGTGGGACCGCCAGCGCGAGGCGACCGAGGCCGAGGAGCGCCTACGCATCGCCCGCGAGGGCGACGAGCTTGGCGTTGTCGTTCGCCGGCGCACGTCGGAGGTGAATTGAAGGTTCGGCGTGTGAGTTGATTTTTGCGCTTGACCTCAACTTAAGTTGAGATTGTAGGCCGTTCCTGGGGCCCAAAACACCAGGATCCAGGAACGGAGCAATCGAAATGAGCAAGACAAATCAGGACGTTGACGGCGGCAGCGTGTTCAGGGTGGACAAGTTCGTCGTGCCGGCCGCCGCCCGCGAGGAGATACTCGCCAAGGTCAGGACAACGCATGAATTGCTGCGCCTGCAACAGGGCTTCGTGCAGGATTTCCTGCTCGAGCAATTCTCGGGGCCGGGCGAATTCAACCTCGTCACCATCGTCGAATGGGAAAGCCAGGCGGCCGTCGACAATGTCGTGCCGATCGTCAAGGCAGCGCACGAGCGCATCGCTTTCAACCCGCAGGAGACGATCGCTCGGCTTGGGGTGCGGGCCGACATTGCCAACTATCAGCGGATTCCGGGGCTGTAGAAAAGCCGTTACGGCCAACCGATGCCAGGTGCCGGCGCTTCGATTTTGAGCACCTGGCCGGTACGGGCTTCAGAACGTCTTGGGATTTGGGATCATGGACGGGCAACCTTTTCCCGCGCCTTGAACCGTCGGTGTCCCGAATTCTGCCGACAACGACACTGACCGGGCAAGCGGATCGCGACCCCTGCCGGCGCACCCAATACGGCCTTCCCTATTGTTGCGTTGCGGCGAAGGGGGCTTTCGGCTATTGAGGCCGGACTTGGAACGGAGCCTGTTTTTAGCAGATGAGCCTTGTCGATACGGTCAAGAACGCATTCGTACCGATCCATCGCGAAGGCTATCCCTTCATCGCGGCCTTTGGCGCGGCGACGCTTTTCCTCGGCTATTTCTCCTCGATCCTGTTCTGGATCGGTCTGATCCTGACGGCCTGGTGCGTTTATTTCTTCCGCGATCCCGAGCGCGTCACGCCGGTCGATGACCGCCTGGTGGTCAGCCCCGCTGACGGCATCATCTCGGCGGTAGGACCCGCCGTGCCGCCGCGCGAACTCGGCCTCGGCAATGCAGAGATGACCCGGATCTCCGTGTTCATGAACGTCTTCTCCTGCCACGTGAACCGCGCCCCGGTGCGCGGCCGTATTGCGAAAATCGAGCACCGGCCGGGCAAATTCCTCAATGCCGAACTCGACAAGGCCAGCACCGAGAACGAGCGCAACGGCCTGGTCATCGAGAGCCCCAACGGCACGGTCGCGGCCGTCCAGATCGCCGGCCTGGTGGCGCGCCGCATCGTCTGCTGGGCCGAGGCCGGCGGCTCAATCGGCACTGGCGAGCGTTTTGGCCTGATCCGCTTCGGCTCGCGTGTCGATGTGTTCCTGCCCCTGACCGCCACGCCGCGCGTTGCCGTCGGCCAGACGGCGGTTGGCGGCGAAACCGTGCTGGCTGAATTCGGCGGTGTTGCCGGCACGCCTCTTGTTCGGGTTTCCTGACCGGTGGGCACGCAATACAAAAAGTTCGAGGCCCATGCCAGCGGCGGTCCGCGCATCCGCGAAATCCCGATGCGAATGGTGCTGCCCAATCTGGTCACCGTGCTCGCCATCTGCGCCGGCCTGTCCGGCATCCGCTTCGGCTTCGAAGGCCGCTTCGAGCCGGCGGTGGTGATGGTGCTGCTTGCCGCCTTCCTCGACGGCATCGACGGCCGCCTGGCGCGGATGTTGAAGGCGACCTCCAAATTCGGCGCTCAGATGGATTCGCTGGCCGACATCGTTAATTTCGGCGTTGCCCCGGCTCTGGTGCTCTATGCCTTCCTGCTCGACCGCGCCGGCTCGCCGGGCTGGATCGCGGCACTGCTGTTCGCCATCGCCTGCGGGTTGCGCCTCGCCCGTTTCAACGTGCTCGACGACGAGAAGGGCGATCGCCCCATATGGCAGTCCGAATATTTCGTCGGCGTGCCGGCGCCGGCGGGCGCCGTGCTGGTGATGCTGCCGCTCTATCTCTATTTCCTGCGCACAGGGCTGGAGCCCAGTCGCCCCGCCGCCTTCGTCGCCACCGGCTTCACCATCCTGGTCGCCTTCCTGCTGGTCAGCCGGCTGCCGGTCTATTCCGGCAAAAGCCTAAGGATCCCGGGCGACAGGGTGTTGCCGATCATCCTCGGTGTCGTACTCTACGTGCTCCTGCTGATGACCTATCCTTGGTACACGCTGACCGCCTCGGTCGCCGGCTACCTGATCTTCCTGCCATTCAGCGTGCGCGCCTATTCGAAGCGCGCCAAGCGCGAGGGCGAGAAAGTGCCGCCCTCCGATATAGGTTAGAAAATTCGCAGAAGTGCTTGATCTGACTCAGGCCGCGACGCCGAGCCCCAGCCTGTCGATCGCCAATTTCCTCGTCGACACATAGTCGGTGTTGCCGGAACCCAGCACCGGGATTTCCTCCACCTTGACGATGTCGTTCGGCACCATCAGTTCGGCTGCGCCCGCCTGTTTGCCGAATTTGCGCAGCTCGTCGGGATTGGCATCGTCGGCGGTAGTGACCAGCACGATGCGCTCGCCGCGTCTCTTGTCCGGCACCGCCACAGCCGCGTGGCGCTCCTCCGGCCACAGCGACTGCACCAGCATCTCGACCGCCCCCAGCGACACCATCTCGCCGGCGATCTTGGCGAAGCGCTTGGCGCGGCCGCGAATGGTGATGAAGCCCTCGCGGTCGACGGCGACGATGTCGCCGGTATCGTGCCAGCCGGTCAGCGGCTGCAACTCACCTGGGCGGTCCGACGTCATGTAGCCCATCATCAGGTTCGGTCCGTCGAGCCACAATTGGCCGGCGTCGGAGATGCCCTCGACCGGCTCCAGCTTCATGCGCATGGCCGGCAGCAGCCGCCCGACCGTGCCGTCGCGGCCATGGATTGCCGTGTTGACGGCAACCACCGGTGCCGCCTCTGTCAGTCCGAACCCTTCGATGATCTCGGCCTGGAAGCGTTCGCGATAGACGCGGTGGGTTTCCGGCTTCACCGCCTCGGCGCCGGCGACGACGAAGCGAAGGCTGGAAAAATCGCCGTCCTTGGCGGTGCGCGCGTAGTTGGCGAGGAACGTGTCGGTGCCGAACATGATGGTCGGTTTCACCTTGCGCGCAACCTCGGGGATGATCTTGTAGTGCAGCGGCGAGGGGTAGAGGAACAGCTTTACCCCGGTGACCAGCGGCAGGATGGTGCCGCCCGTCAGGCCGAAGGAGTGGAACACCGGCAGCACGTTGAGCAGGATGTCGGCCGGCGAGATGGTGATCCGCGCCTCGGCCTGCATGGCGTTAGCGTACAGGTTCTTGTGCGACAGCACGACCGCCTTCGGCGTGCCTTCCGAGCCCGAGGTAAACAGAATCACGGCCGGCTTCGCCGCATCCTGCCGCTGCAGCGGCCAGCGCCACAGCAGAGCGGCGGCAAGCTTGTCCAGCGCGGTAACGCTCTCCCGCACATCCTCCAGCCACAGCAGCTTGGCGCCGCCTTTTTCGACCGCCGCGACGATATCGGCCAGATCGGCCTTCTCGACGAAGGCGCGGGAGGAAATCACGGTCCTTATCACCGCCGTGCGCACGGCCGCGGTGACGCTCGCCGGTCCGGCCGTATAGTTGATCATCGCCGCCACCCGGCCGGCCGACAGAAGGCCGGTGAGCGACAGCACGACGCCGTTGGCATTGGGCAGCATCACGCCGACCGCCTCGCCCGGAGCCGTCACCGCCTCAAAGCGCCTGCCCAGGACGCGGGCGCCGATGAACAGCTTGCGGTAGCTCAGCGCCCCGGAGATCACGTCGTCGATGATGGTATGCGAAGCGCCGACGCGGTCGGCGGCATCGCGCATGGCCAGGAACAGGCCACGATCGAGGTTGGTGCCGAAGAGCCGCGCCTCGGCGACACGGTCGAACAGCGCGTTGGTGTTCGAGGCCTGATCGGGGTTCCGCGCCACCAGTTCGGCGATGGTCATCGGCTCCAGCACGCTGATCGACAGCTGCGGAAACCAGTGTCGTGGCGCCTTGTCCGCGGGTGTCAGCGACACCGGCAGGCCGCGCGCGCCGCCGACGAAGATCGGCACGATCTTGGCATCGGCCTGCATGGCGATGCGGGTGACGGCACGAAACAACCGAAACGTCTTGACGTCAGGCTCGACCGCATCCGGCAGATAGACGGCGAGCCGGCCCTTGCCCCTCAGCACCCGCACCAGCCGGCGGCTGACGAAGAGATGTTCGGCGTTGAAAGCGATGGTACGGCCAAGCTCGCGCCAAGGTTCAAGCCACGGCGAGCGCGCCGAGGCCTCGTCGAGTATGTGCAGTGTGTCTTCCGGCAGCAGCGACAGCATCAGCGCCGGTTCGAAGCGCGATTGATGCGAGATGACGTAGATGACTGGAGTCTGCGCCTTGCGGGCGATCCTGATACGGCTGTCGGCGATCCGGTAGGCGAGCTTGAACGGCACATAGAGCAGCGCCTGGGTAAAGCGCAGGCCGAGGCGGAATTTTTCCACCACGCCGATCAGCAGCCAGGCCAGAACAAGACCCGCAAGCAGCGCCAGTGTCAGGACCATGCCGCGTCTCTCCCAACATTCTTAGCATCTCGGCTCTTTTGCGGCCGCTTCGGCCAGAACCTAGACGATGTGGGAGCAAGGTCAATGCGGAGCTTTTGCTTCCCTTGGTGCGGGAAGCTGCTTGTCATGCCGCCTGCAGCCGTCCACTGATGAAACGAAATTCCTGCGTCTTGCCGCCATAGCCGTAAGCGGCTGCCGGCACTTCATGTACGAAGGCGTAGCTCTCCTCGTGCACGCCGCCCAGCAGACGGCCGAAGGCCGCGAAGATCGCCTTCAGATAGGCCTCCAGCTCAAGCTTGGTGTTGGTGCCGTCGACCACCTTGATATCAAGCCAGAACGTGCTGGTGCCGTGCTCGGCCAGCGACTTGCCGCCGGCGAACCAGTGCTGCGGATCGACATAGGACACGGCAACTGCCGTGATCGTCGGGTCCTTGCGCAGCTGCGTCGCGGTGATTTCGGTGGCCTCCTTTGCGATGCTGGCTGAAAGAGCCGCGTCGGGCTTGCCGGTGACGCTGATGTTGATGATGGGCATTTTTCTTCTCCTTGGCTTGAGCGGCGTCCGATTGCCGTTGAAACAGCCATGCCACCAACTTTAGATCAAAAAAATCGAATTGTTTTTAATTGAAGATTCGATAACATAGAAGTATGGAAACGCTCGATCCCGATCTCCTCCGAACCTTCCTCGCTTTCGTCGACAGCGGCTCACTGGCCCAGGCGGCTGCAAGCATCGGCCGTTCGCCCTCGGCGGTGACCACCCAGATGCAGCGGCTGGAGGAAATCCTCGGCGAGCCGCTGCTGGCGCCGCAAGGGCGAGGGCGCGGCTTGACCCCTGCAGGCGAAGACCTCGTCGGCCATGCCAGGCGAATCCTTGCCACCCATCGCGAGGCCTGGCTGGCGCTCAAGGGGGCGCGCGCTGCCGGACGCGTCGCCATCGGCACGACACAGGATTTCGCCGACAGCGGCCTGCCGGACCTGCTGCGTGCCTTCGCCGGCAGCCATCCACGCGTCAGGATCGAATTGCGGGTCGGCCGCTCCGCCGAACTGGCGCAGGCGCTGCAGTCTGGCGGCCTCGATCTGGCGATCGTTATGCGCCAGGCAGCGGCGTTGGACGAGGTCGGCGTGCTGCGCGAGCCGATGATATGGCTGTGTTCGCAAAAAGGGCTGGCTTCGCGGCAGGAGGAATTGCCGCTGGCGCTGCTCGATCCGTATTGCGGTTTTCGCGAGGCAGCACTTGCCGCACTCGATGCTGCCGGCCGCCGCTACCGCATCGCTGCCGGCAGCGCCAGTCTGGCCGGCCTGCGCACGGCGGTGAACGCCGGTGTCGCGCTGACGCTGCGAACGGCTCGCTTTGCCCATTCCGGCATTGTCGAGGCGCCGCGCGAGCTTGGCCTGCCGCAGGTTCCAATGGCTGAGTTCGCCATCCGGTTGCGCGCTGGCTCCGATGGTCCGGCGGGCGATCTGGCGGCTCTGCTCGGCGGCAACCTTGCCTTGTCGGGCTGAATGCCCAAAGAAAAAGCCGACCTTACGGTCGGCTTGGAGTAGGACGGGCCGAGGGGTTTGGGGGGACTTGGGGATGGCCCGTCGCACCCATAATGCCTGACCCGGATGATGGTTCCGTGACTGTGTCACTTTTTTAAGAAATATTTGACGCCACGCGTTGCGGGCCGGCCATGCGTTGCGAGCGGGCCCTCAGCCAATCCCGCCCCGCATGGGCGAACACCGCGCACAACACGATGATGCCGCCGATCATGCTGGCGGCTGGTGCAATCTCGCCCAGGAACAGGAAGGCAAACAGGATCGCGAACGGCACTTCGGCCGAGCCGAGCAGCCCGGATTCGGCCGGCGGGATGAGCCGCGCGCCCTCCGTCCACAGGATCGAGGATAACGCAAAGGACGCGCCGAACGTGGCGAGCAGAACGGCATCCCTTGGCGAAACCGCCAGCGGATCGGTGACGAACCAGCCGAGCAGGAACAGCAGGAACGCCGAAACCGCGCCGGCCCACACCACCGGCGTGTCGCGGAACGCGCGCACCATGATCATGTAGAGGCCGCTGCCGATAGTCATCAGCAGTGCCAGTCCGTCGCCGAACAGATTGCCACTGCCGAAGCCGGACCAGACCATGATCGCCACGCCGCACAGCGACACGGCGGCGGCGACCATCGTCTGCAACCGGAAGGGTTCGCGCGTCAGAACCCAAGCCAGCAGCGCGGTGACGAAAGGTGCTGTGGCATAGATGACCGCGACATTGGCGACGAAGGTGAACTTGAACGCCGAGATGAAGGCGATGCTGGCCAGAGCTCCCTCTACCGCCAGCAGCCAGCCGCGCCAGCCAAGCCGCAGCGTTTCGCGGTTACCGGAACGGTGACGCCGCCACAGCACATAGAAGCTGATCAGGATGGCGCCGACAAAGCCGCGCCAGCAGATGATGGTCAACGGGTCGGCATGGATCGACTTTGTCAGAACACCGGTCAGGCCGAAAACGGCAGCTGAGGACGACACCAGGATGATGCCGAGTGTGCGCTCTGCGGCGGTGTCGGTGGCGGCTGCAATGTCAGTCATGCAACCAGCCTACGCCGCTTGGTCCTGACATCGTAGTGTCAGCAATGATGGTGATCCACATCATAGGCGTTTGCGAAAATGCTCGGTGCCGACGATCAACAGGCCGGCGGCGACGATCAGCGCAGCGCCCAGGAACACCTCGCGGCGCGGCACGTCGCCCCAGATCGCAAAGCCGAGTGCGAATGCCCACAACAGCGAGGTGTATTCCAGCGGCGCGATGACCGAAGCCGGTGTGCGCTTCATGCCTTCGAACAGAAGATATTGTGCCAGGCCGCCGAGTGCGCCGACGCTGGCAAGCAGCAGCAACTGGGTCCAATCGGGTGTCTGCCACCAGAGCAATGCCGGCACCGCCGAAAACAGCAGGAAATAGAAATTGTTGAGCAGGAGCTGGATCATCGAGCGCTCGGCAAGGGCGGTCTTGCGCAAGAGCACGATGGCGATGCCCCACAAGAAGGCCGCCGCCAGCACCAGCAGCACCGGCACGGACAGGCCCAGATGGGTCGGATCGCAAGCGACGAACACGCCGGCAAAGCCGATCAGCACCGCCAGCCAGCGCAGCATCGGCACCTTTTCGCCGAGCAGGAACACTGAAAGCACTGTGACGATGATCGGGGCCGCATAATAGACGGTGGTCAGCTCGGCGAGCTGCAGGCTGCGCGCGGCGTTGTAGTAACACAGCCACGCAGCAAGCGTGAAGGCACTGCGCACCAGCATCGGCCGCACGATCGGCGAGCGCATCGTGTCGGCAAACAACTGTCGTCCGCCGATCGCCGCGCACGCGCCCAGAATGGCAATGCTGCGGAAGAACATGATCTGCCAGACGCTCATGCCGACGACCAACAGCTTGATCGAGGCATCCTGTGTCGAAAACAGCAAATAGGCCGCACCGGTCAGCAGGATGCCTGCAAGCACCCGCTCGCGTGTTTCGAGAATGGCGATATCGGCCATAAGGCGCGTGGGACCAAATTTCCGGAGCGGCAGAATGCTGTGAGGAGCGACACGAGGAGCTGTGAATTCAGTTCCCTCGGCACCAAGCTATAAGGGCGAAAATCGCTGCGGCGCTACGCCAGCCCGGTGGTTATGTTGGGGCAGGGGGCCATGCCGAGCTGCACTGTCGCCAAGCCTACTGCGTCGCCTGGTAAAGCTCCGAAGCGGCTTCTTTCAGCGCGCGTCGGCCGTCGGGCCTGAAATACATCATGTGCCCGCCCTCGACGACATCGAGACGGATAGGCTTGGCATCGGCGAGCGATGGGATCTGGTTCACCAGGTAGCGCGAGGCGAGGTAAGGCGTGACCAGGTCGGTGTAGCCGTTGACGAGCACGACACCAAGCGAAGGGTTCAGTGAGCGTGCGCGCTGCAGATCGTCCATCACTCCGGCATAGCCTTGCCGCGAGGCGCTGGTCCCGTAATCCCATTTGTGGCTGATTTCGCCATTGAGCAGCCGATAGCTGACATCGGTGCGGAAATTCAATTCGTCACGGATGTAGCCGACGAAAGCCGACGTCAGCGCCGGCACGCTGCGGTCGAGCACCGGATCCGGGCCGGCGATGCGGGCGCTCTCAGGCGCGATATCGGCTGTGCCGATCGTGGCGTCATAGGGGCTGAGCACCTTGCCGCTGGCACGGGTGAACTCCCTTGCGAACAGGCCGGTGGGGATGCGAGCGGAGTTCCGTTGCACCAAATCGAATGGCAGGCCGGTGATCTCAGCGACGCGCTGGCTCGCCAGCCGCCTGCCTTGCTCCAGTCCGCTGGTGATTGCCGTGAGGTAATCGCCCATCGCATAGTGTTCGACTTCGGCCAACTTCTCCCGCAATGCATCGCCGCTGACGCCTTCGGTGCGTAGCCGCACCGCCGCCAGGGAAGGCAGTTCGAGCGCCCAATGCAGCGGCTCGAATTCGTCGGGCTGCACCAGCGTGAACTCCAGCGCCGGCGAGATCAGCACGATGCCGCTCGGACTGATGCCGATATCTTCCTGCAATGTCCTGGCGAGCAGCGCCGCGCGGAACCCGCCATAGCTTTCGCCGGCGAGGAACAGCGGCGACCCGGTGCGGCCGTTCTGCGCGAGATAGA
Source organism: Mesorhizobium sp. M7A.F.Ce.TU.012.03.2.1 (assembly GCF_004006095.1). Classification (NCBI taxonomy): domain Bacteria; kingdom Pseudomonadati; phylum Pseudomonadota; class Alphaproteobacteria; order Hyphomicrobiales; family Phyllobacteriaceae; genus Mesorhizobium; species Mesorhizobium sp. M7A.F.Ce.TU.012.03.2.1. The sequence continues at coordinate 5,909,129 of NZ_CP034779.1, read as the reverse complement.
GCCGGATGAAGGCGCCAATCGAGCTGGCATCCTGGTTGACGCCCCAGAAATCGCGCGTGTCCTGCCCCGGTGCCTCGCGGCTGTAGCCGGTCCCCACCGGATCGACGAAGACGAGATCCGTCATGTCGAGCCAGCTGTCCGGATTGTCGATCAGTCTTTGCGGTGAGGGCAGGAGTTCGCCATCGGCTCCCGTCGCGATTATCCGTGGACCGAGTGCGCCGATATGCAGATAGGCGGACGCTGCTCCAGGGCCGCCATTGAACACGAAAGTGATCGGCCGCTGCGGGTCTTTGGCCACGCTCGCCGGCGGCTCCAGCGTGTAGGCGACATAGAAGATCTCCGCCGTGACGTCGCCGATGCCCGACAGCAGCGACAGGGTCGCTGCCTTTGCCTGGTAATCCAGCTTGCGCCCGGCCAGTGTGATCGAATGGTTGGTGGTCTGCGGCGGCGGCAGCAGGGACAGCACACCGCCCGCAGGTGCCGGCCGCTCCGCCGTTTCAGCCAGGACGGGCTGCGCCAGGACGGCGAGCATCGGCAGGATAAGACAGATCAGTTTCAGCTTGACCGGCATGATGGCTCCGCGACAACGACTCCCGCATAGGTATGGCCGAGAGGATCGAAGTCAAAGGAAATGGCTGTCTTGAACCTGCAACGGCTTGCGCTAATGTGAGCCGGAATGCAGTCGAACATCTCTCTCGATCGGTTTGGACACTGGAGCGGTGGTGTCGCCGCCGCGGCCATGGCTGCAACGCCCGAAGAATTGTCCGCTCGCTTCACAGCGGCGGCGAGCGGACTGCTTGGCTCCGACCGCGCCTATGTCGGCTTTTACCGTCGCGACATCACATCCCTGACCATCGACGATGCCGGCCCCGATCGCTGGAACCGCGACTACGATGCACGACTGTATCGCCAGGATCCCTTCTTCCAGAGGTTCGCCAGCACAAGACAGGATTTCCTGTTGCCGCTGTCGGCACTCCGCAATGGCGACTTCCAGCGTACCCCCTACTATCGCGAATTCTTCGGCCCTTCCGACAGTTTCGACGAGATCACCGGCGTGTTCAATCTCGACGGGCTGACCGCTGGCTATGTCACCTTCCTGCGGCGAAACGGGGCACCAGCCTTTGGCGATCAGGATCTGGAGATGGCTTGCGCGGCAAGCAGCGCGACAAGGCTCATTCTGCAAAGATTGCTTCATCTGTGCCGCTCCCGGGACAAGGGCGCCGCAATCGGTGACGGACGCTCGCGGCTGAGCAGGCGCGAGGCCGAGGTTGCGCGGCATCTGGTCGAGGGTGGCAACGCCAAGACGATTTCGCGAAGCCTCGCCGTCTCGCCCGGCACCGTCCGCAACCACATCAAGCAGATCTACCGCAAGCTCGGCGTGCACTCCCAGGTCGAGCTGCTGGCGGCCTTCCGCGAAGTCGCTTGAGCCTGACGGCTTCCGCCAGCTCTATTGCCCCGTCACGATGCGCGTCCACATGCGGTTTTGTGATCGCAGCAGCTTTGGGTCGTTGTTGTCGACCACGAACAGCTTGGCCTTCACGGCATCAGGCGGAAAGACGCCGGGATCGCTGGCTATCGCCTTGTCCATCAGCGGCAGGGATTCCGGTATCGCATTGGCATAGGAGACATAGCTGGAATTGGCCGCGGCGATATCGGGCCGCAGATTGAAGTTGATCCAGGCCTGGGCGTTGTCGGGATGCGGCGCATCTTTCGGCACCACCATCGTATCGAAGTTGATGAGCGTGCCTTCTCTGGGGATGGAATAGGCGATCTCCAGCTTCTTCACGGATTCCGCCGCACGGGTTCTTGCCTGAAGTATGTCGCCCGACCAGCCCAACACCACGCAGATGTCGCCGTTGGCGAGGTCGTTGATGTATTTCGACGAATGGAAATAGCGGATGTAGGGCCGCACCTTGCCCATCAGGTCCTCGACCTTGGCGAGGTCGTCGGGACTGGTCGATTTGGGGTCGATGTGAAGATAGTTCATCGCCATCGGGATGACTTCAGCCGGCGCATCGATCATGGCCACGCCGCAATCGGAGAGCTTCTTGACCACGTCCACGTCGAAGACCATGGCGAAGGAATCCGTCGGCGCGTCCGGCAGCCTCTGCTTCACCGCGGCGACGTTGTAGCCAATGCCGTCGGTGACAGCCATATAGGGCACGGCATGAAGGTTCTGCGGGTCGGCGCCTGCGATCAGCGCCAGGGCCTGCGGATCGATCTTCGAATGGTTGGCAAGCTTCGATTTGTCGAGTTCCAGGAACGCCCCCGCCTTCACCTGGTTCTTCAGGAACGGATAGGCTGAGGGGTAGACCACGTCATATCCCGAGCCGCCGGTGAGCAGCTTGGTTTCAAGTACTTCGTTGCCGTCATAGACATCGTAGCGAACCTTGATGCCCGTTTCCTTCTCGAATTTCTCGGCGGTGTCCGGCGCGATGTAGTCGGACCAGTTGTAGACGTTGACGATCTTTTCCTCGTCAGCCGAAGCCGCATTTGCGCAGACGCCGCAGGCAAGCAGGGTTGAGAAGATCAGAGCGCGCATAAATGTCCTCCGTTTTCGCTATCTGTTTTCGGCATGCGTCGTCCCTCAGCGTCGCTGCGGGGCATAGACCGGCAAGGTGATGCAGGCGACATTGCCGCCACCCAGCAGGATCTCGCGTGAGTTTTCGATGCCGACTATCTTGTGGTCGGGAAACAGCTCGGCCAGCGTCTGCTTGGCCTTCACATCGAGATCGCAGCCGAACTGCGGTACCACCACGACGCTGTTGCCCGGATAGTAGTTGATGTAGCTCGCCGCGATCCGGTTTCCGGCCGGTCGCGCCCAGGTCGAATCCAGCCGGTCCACGCTCTCGCTTTCTTCCGGCGTCATCTCGATCGGCAGGGGATGCGGCAGCCGGTGGATCTCCAGTGCGCGGCCACGCGCATCACGGGCCGAACGCAGCACCTCTTCGGCTTCTCGCACAATCTCGTATTGCGGGTCCTCCCGATTGTCGGTCCAGCTCAGCACGACCACGCCGGGACGCACGAAGCAGCAGATGTCATCGACATGGCCGTCGGTTTCGTCGAAGGCAAGGCCACGCGGCAGCCAGATGACGGTGTCGACGCCGAGATAGTCACCAAGCTGGCGTTCCACCTCGGCCTTGCCGAGATGAGCGTTGCGATTTCGGTTGAGCAGGCATTGCTCCGTCGTGATGAGGGTGCCCTGGCCGTCGCATTGCAACCCGCCGCCCTCGGCGATCAGCGGTGCGCGGTAGCGATCCATGTTCTCGATTTCGAGCACTTTTTGCGCTGCCAGATCATCGAGGTCCCATGGCGCGTAGAGGCCGCCGTCAAAACCGCCATAGGCGTTGAAGATCCAATCGACGCCACGCACGCCGCCTTGATCGTTGACGACGAAATTGGGACCGCTGTCGCGCAGCCAAGAATCGTTGGTGGACATCTCCACGACACGCACATGGCCGGGCAATCGCGCTCGGGCATTCTGCCACTGGCGAGCGGAGGCCGCCACCGTCACTGGCTCGCTTTGCGCGATCGCCGCGGCGACATCCACGAACAGCTTTTGCGCGGGCTTGGCGCCGAGGCGCCAGGTGTCCGGCCGCTCCGGCCAGATCAGCCAGCAGCCTGACTTTGGTTCGAATTCGCCGGGCGCGCGAAACCCATCCTGTTTCGGCCTTGTCGAGAGGGTACGGGGCATCTTGGGACCGCCGGGAAATGGAGTGATGACTTGCCCGGATCAGACGTTTTTGGGACCTTGTCCGTCAATGTCCCATTTGGGATATCGGTGTTGACCGCTGTCTCCTGTTGCGGAACGGCATTGCCTTGCCACGGTGATCGGCGCAAATCTCGACCGGACGGCGTATGCCGGTGACGCAAGCAGTCGACGAAAGGGGAAAAGCGGATGGATGCGACCGAACTGAAGGCCATGCAGGCGCCGCTGAAGCAGGCCTACCGTGACGATGCTTCGCAGGCTCTGATCACGCTTCGCGCCAAGGGCTCGATCGATGACCAGTCGGTTGCCTGCAAGGTGGAGACGGGCAGGGCGCTCGCCATCGCCGGCTTGCATCCGGCAACAGGCGGCTCAGGGCTTGAACTCTGCTCGGGCGACATGCTGCTGGAGGCGTTGGTCGCCTGCGCCGGGGTGACGCTCAAGGCGGTGGCGACGGCGCTCGAGTTCAAGCTCGGCGCCGCCACGGTGGAGGCCGAAGGCGATCTCGATTTTCGCGGCACGCTCGGTGTCGCCAAGGATGCACCGGTCGGCTTTCGCGCCATCCGGCTCAATTTCAACCTCGACACCGCTGAGCCGCAGGAGCGGGTAGACTCGCTGCTGAAGCTGACCGAGCGTTATTGCGTGGTGTTCCAGACCATCAGCCAGAAGCCGGAGCTGACGGTGAGCGCACGCCGCTGATGCTTACTGCGCCGACGGTTCTTCGGCGTCGCCATCGTCAGTGAAGGGCGAGGCGCTCGGCACGCATTGCACCGACCAGCCGGCCGGTGTCGGCTGCTTCTGATATTCGGTGATGGCGGCGGTGCACTGTTCGCGTTTGTCGAAGGTGCTGGGCAGCACGACCATGCCGCCTTGCGGGCCGGCGATTACCAGATACCAGACCAACGCTGCTGCGGTCGTAGCCATGGGGATTTCCTTGTTCTGCCAGTTGGGCGCTGTTGTGGGAGTCGCTGTGACCCTACCAACTCCATGGAAATGACGAAAGCCTGACCGCCGCACAGCTTCCCGCCGTCACATCACAGCCGCGTGATGTGACGGGGGTTTCCAGCCCGATTTCGAAGCGCAATCGGCTCAGTTGGTGGCAAAACAATAGAACAAGCCATCGCCCCCGGTGCCCTTGAGCGCCTCCTGGCTGCAGCCGCCGCGCGAGGCGTGCGAGGAATTCCAGGATTTGGCCGCTGCCGAATCGTCGAGACCGGCGCGGTCATGATGGCCCATCATCGCGGCGCCTTCCGCCCCGCTCATCGTCCAGTTGCCGCAGGTCTGGTCGGCGATCTTGGTGCCGTCGGGCTTGGAGCCGGTCAGCACGTCGTGGCGGTTGGGCGTGTCGCCGCGGCCGTTGACCGCTTCGCCTTTCTCGTTGAGCGCTGTCTGTTTGGTGATGCCGTTGGCATCGCTGTGCAACGAGGCGACATCGTCGGCGATCTTGACGCCCTTGGCGTTCACCCACGGCCCCTTGCCGATGCGGTCACGGGCGTCGGTGTCGCTGGTCGACAGATAGGCGGCCCAACTTTTGCCGGTGACGCCGGCGGCTTCCGCCAACGACGCGCAATGCGCGTCGGCGCCCTTGAGGCCGCCGAGGTCGGCACCCTTGCCGGAACCGACACTGGTGACGAAGAAGCTCATCTTGGCATCTTGCGAGTAAGCGGCGCCCGCGGCTGCGATCAGGGTGGCGGCGGTGGCGAGAAGCAGTTTACGCATGTCGGTCCTCCGGTTGGTCTTCGACGGGTTACATCAGAAGAAACGTTGCCGGAGGCCTGTTTAATCCCTACGCATGTCGCCTAAAAGTATGCAGCGGTTCTTGGGAAACCGACATGCGGCAAAAAGGCTCTAGTTTTATTCCGGCTGGGGATAGGCGACGAACCGATTGTGCTTGGCTTGGAAGATCAATCCGGTCTCTTTCAGGTCCGGGCTGGCCAGCGGCACGATGCGTTTGGCGATCTCGGAGGGATGCGGCAACGTCTCGGGATCTTCGCCCGGCACTGCCTGGGCACGCATGGCGGTGCGGGTGGCGCCAGGGTCGGCGGCATTGACCCGGAGCGGCAGGCTCTGCGTCTCATGCGCCCAGGAGCGCATCATCGTCTCCACCGCGGCCTTGGAAGCCGCGTAGGGTGCCCAGAAGGCGCGCGCCGAGTGCGCTGCGTTGGAGGACAGGATGATCGCTCGTCCAGCATCGGAGAGCCGCAGCAGGGGGTCGACGGAGCGGATCAGCCGCCAGGTCGAGGTGACGTTGATGGTCATCACCTTCTCGAAGGTTTTTGCTTCGACATGACCGATCGGCGAGATGACGCCGAGCACGCCGGCATTGGCGACGAGAATGTCGAGCTTGCCCCAGCGTTCGTGGATGGCGCCGCCCAGGCGGTCGATACCGGCCATGTCGGCGAGGTCGAGCGGCACCAGTGTCGCCTGGCCGCCGGCCGCCTTGATCTGGTCGTCGAGCTCTTCCAGTCCTCCGACAGTGCGCGCCACCGCAATGACATGCGCGCCGGCGGCAGCCAATTCCTTGGCAATGAAATAGCCGATACCGCGCGAGGCGCCGGTGACGACCGCAACGCGGTCGGAAAGGTCGAGGGTCATGCGATGGATTCCGGGAATTTGACTAACGCTGATGGCGGTCCGGCCTACGTCCCGCTCGTCGCCAGCAGCGACAGCGTGCGCACATTGTCGTGGCCTTCGAAGTCGAGCAGGCGGGTTGGATACTGGCCGGTGAAGCAGGCATCGCAGAATTGCGGCTGGTCGTTATCGCGGCTGGCCTCGCCGACCGCGCGGTAGAGCCCGTCAATGGTGAGGAAGCCGAGCGAATCGACGCGAATGAACTCGGCCATCTCCTCGATCGACATGCGCGATGCCAGGAGCTTCGATTTCTCCGGCGTGTCGACACCGTAGAAACAGGAGGCGCGTGTCGGCGGTGAGGCGATGCGCATATGCACCTCCTTGGCGCCGGCGTCGCGCACCATCTGCACGATCTTCTGGCTGGTGGTGCCGCGCACGATGCTGTCGTCGACCAGCACCACGCGCTTGCCCTCGATCATGCGGCGGTTGGCATTGTGCTTCAGTTTGACGCCCATGTGGCGGATCGAATCGCCCGGCTGAATGAAGGTGCGGCCGACATAATGATTGCGGATGATGCCGAGTTCGAAGGGAATGCCTGCAGCCTGGCTGAAGCCGATCGCCGCCGGCGTGCCCGAATCCGGCACCGGCACGACGATGTCCGCCTCGACCGGGCTTTCAACCGCCAGCTCGGCGCCGATGCGCTTGCGCACCTCATAGACGTTACGGCCTTCCACCGAGGAATCCGGCCGCGCGAAATAGACATATTCGAAGATGCAGAAGCGGGTCTTCTGCGGCTCGAAGGGGAACAGGCTCTCGATGCCCTTGGAGGTGACGACGACCATCTCGCCGGGCTTCAGGTCGCGAACGAAACGCGCGCCGATGATGTCGAGCGCGCAGGTTTCGGAGGCCAGGATCCAGGCGCCGTCGAGATCGCCGAGCACCAGCGGCCGGATGCCGAGCGGATCGCGGCAACCGATCATCTTCTTGGCCGTCATCGCCACCAGCGAGAAAGCGCCCTCGACCTGCCGCACCGCATCGATGAAACGCGAGTTGAGGTCGCGCTCCTTGCTGGTGGCGACGAGGTGCAAAAGCGTCTCGGTATCGGAGGTGGAGGAGAAGATCGCGCCTTGCTTCTGCAGCGCGCGCTGCACGGTCATGGCGTTGGTCAGATTGCCGTTGTGGGCGACGGCGAAGCCGCCATCGGCCAATTCGGCGAAAAAGGGCTGGATGTTGCGCATGCCGGCGCCGCCAGTCGTGGCGTAGCGGGTATGGCCGATGGCGCGGTTGCCTTGCAGGCTGTCGATGACGCGCTGCTTGGTGAAGGTGTCGCCGATCAGGCCGACATGGCGTTCGACATGGAACTGGCTGCCGTCGTAAGAAACGATGCCTGCCGCTTCCTGGCCACGATGCTGCAGCGCATGCAGGCCCAGTGTGACGATGGCTGCCGCGTCCTGCCGGCCGAAAATGCCGAACACACCGCATTCGTCGTGGAAATGGTCGTCGGCCTCGGCGGAAAGCACGTCGTCTGCGTCTGCCATCTTAAGCTCCGCTAAAATCGCCATATAATGCGGGTTCGCGCCGAAAGCAACGCGGGCCGTGCGGTCGTTCACACCATCGTCAGATCCTGACGTCGTTTTCGGCGTCAGTTTGCCGGTGCTGCCGGTGCCGGAGCGTTGTTGGCCGGTGGTGTTGCGTCATTGTCGTCAGGCGCCGGCGTGTTGGCATCGTCGCCGCCTGCCGGAGCATCCGCCGCCGGTGCGTCCGGAGCAGCTGGTGTCTCGGCGGCCGGTTGATTCGGATTGAGTTTCTTGAGAATGGCGTTTTCCGGATCCTCGGGCAGCAGGCTTTCGAGCTTGGCGCCGATCTGCTCGAGCAGCGGTCGCGACTTGGCCTCCGTGACCCAGGTCGGTGCCTTGGCGCCAGCCAGCCAGTTGAAGAACAGCAGGGCGACGGCGACGACCAGGATGCCGCGCGCGGCGCCGTAGAGGAAACCCAGCGTACGGTCGAGCGCGCCGATCCGCGAATCGATGATCCAGTCGGCCAGCTTCATGGTGATGACCGAGACGACGATCAGCGCGATGATGAAGACGACGCCGGCGGCGGCGGCCATGGCGATCTTTTCATTCTCGATGTAGGGCGCGAGGTAAGGCACAACCGGCTTGTAGAAGAAGAACGCAGCCGCTGCCGCCGCTGCCCAGGAGACGACGGACAGGACTTCACGCGAAAAGCCGCGAACCATGGCGAGCATCGCCGAGACCAGAGTGAAGCCGACGAGAATTCCGTCAAGCAGCGTAATCGGCATGTCTTTCGCCCCAATCCATGAGCCGCATTATAGCGCGGAACATCGGGCTCTGGGTCCGATGCTCTAATCTTCTTCGTCCACGCGGCTTCGGCGTGAGCCGGCTATGCGTGCCACGAGGTCGGCAAGCTCGGTCGGCTGGAAAGAACCGGCCCCGATCCCCCCGGCCAGTTCCCCGCTGCCCGAGGGCAGAACCGCGCTTCCAAAACCCAGCTTTTCGGCTTCCTTGAGGCGCTGTTGCGCATGCGCAACCGGCCTCACGGCGCCCGAAAGGCTGATTTCGCCGAAATAGACGCAATCGGCGGGAAGGGCAAGACCGGTGAGCGAGGAAACCAGGGCGGCCGCCACTGCCAGATCGGCCGCGGGCTCCGAAATCCGGTAGCCTCCGGCGACATTGAGATAGACATCGTGGCTGCCGAATCGCACGCCGCAATGGGCTTCGAGAACCGCCAGGATCATCGACAGCCGGGCGCCGTCCCAGCCGACGACGGCGCGGCGCGGCGTGCCGAGCGAGGAGGGTGCGACCAGTGCCTGGATCTCGACCAGCACCGGCCTTGTCCCCTCCATGCCGGCGAAAACCGCGGCCCCGGGCGATTTTGCATGGCGCTCGCCAAGGAAAAGCTCGGACGGATTGGCAACCTCGCGCAGGCCCTTGTCCGACATTTCGAAGACGCCGATCTCGTCGGTCGGGCCAAAACGGTTCTTCACCGTGCGCAGGATGCGGTAATGGTGGCCGCCTTCGCCTTCGAAGTAGAGCACGGCGTCGACCATATGCTCGACGACACGCGGCCCGGCGATCTGGCCTTCCTTGGTGACATGGCCGACCAGCACGATCGCAGCACCCGTGGATTTCGCATAACGGATCATCGCCTGGGCGGCGGCGCGCACCTGTGTGACGGTGCCCGGTGCCGAATCGGCAAGGTCGGTCCACAGCGTCTGGATAGAATCCAGGATGACGAGATCAGGCCGCTTGCCGTCGGCGATCGTCGCCAGGATGTCCTCGACATTGGTCTCGGCGGCAAGTTCCACCGGAGAAGAGGCGACGCCAAGCCGCTGCGCCCGCAGCCTGATCTGCGCGACCGCCTCTTCGCCCGAGACATAGACGATGCGGTGGCCTTTTGATGCTAGCGCCGCGGCCGCCTGGGTGAGCAGCGTCGACTTGCCGATACCAGGATCGCCGCCGACCAGCAGCGCCGAGCCGCGCACGAAACCACCGCCGGTGGCGCGATCGAGTTCGCCGATGCCCGAAATGATGCGCGGCGCGTCCTCGATATCGCCGGACAGCGTGGTCAGCACCACCGCGCGGCCCTTGCGGGCATTGCGCGTGTTGGCTGGTCCTGAGCCGATGCCGCCGGACGTGCCTTCCTCGACCAGCGTGTTCCACTCGCCGCAGGCATCGCATTTGCCGGCCCAGCGCTGATGCACCGATCCGCAGCTCTGGCAGATGAATTGGACGCGCGACTTTGCCATCAGTTTATAGGTTCCAAGAGGTATTTCTGGCGATCCGAATAAATCGGCAAAGCCTCTTTGATCGCGTCGAAATGCATGCGGCGCTGTCCGTTGTTCACGGCCCAATTGTCGTATGCCGACCGACACGCGTGGATGAACAAGCCGACCGCCAAATCGTTGTCTCGCTTGACTTCTTCGTGCAGCGTTTCCAGCAGTCGCCTAAGTCCTAGGGAGAGGCGGTGGTCCTGAAGCCGATGCATGACTAGGAATGCACACCCGATCGCAGCGAGAGACGTGTCATGCTGAGACTCCACGGACCAACGTTCCAAAAGGCCAAGCAGATCATCAATGTCGGAGGTCTTGCCCAGCTTCCAAATGCGGTAGAGGCCGGTAACTGCCGCGCTGCGGGTATAGTCTTCGACATGCTTGGCAAGGAATTTCCTCACCAATTCAATGTTCCCGGGCGTCGGTTCGCTTGAATAGCAGAACACCAGCAAACCGGCATGCGATTGAGGACGAGAAATTGACCCGGCTGATTTCAAATAATCAGTGAGTTGCGCGCGTTCTTCCTCGGAGATTTCGTACTCTTCAAATTTCATCCTCTGATAGATATTGCTAAAGTCCAATCGGTTGCTCCGCGACCATGCCTACTCGAACCTTTCCGGCAGATGATGCTCCTCGGCGAGGTCGGAGAAGCGGGTGAACTCGCCCTGGAAGGCAAGGCTGACGGTGCCGGTCGGTCCGTGGCGCTGCTTGGCGATGATCACTTCGGCCTTGCCCTGGACCTCGATCATCTTCGTCTCCCAGGCGAGATGCTCGGGCGTGCCTTTCTCCGGCTCCTTGTTCTTGATGTAATATTCCTCGCGGTACACGAACAGCACCACGTCGGCGTCCTGCTCGATCGAACCCGATTCGCGCAGGTCGGACAGCTGGGGATGTTTGTCGTCGCGGCTTTCGACCTGACGCGAGAGCTGTGAGAGGGCGATGATCGGCACGCCCAGCTCCTTGCCGAGCGCCTTCAGCCCGGTAGTGATCTCGGTGATTTCCTGGACGCGGTTCTGCGATGCCTTGGCGGACGAACCCTGCATCAGCTGGATATAGTCGATGACCATCAGGTCAAGCCCGCGCTGACGCTTGAGGCGGCGGGCGCGCGCCGCAAGCTGGGCAATGGAAATACCGCCCGTCTGGTCGATATAGAGCGGCCGTTTATGGTTCTCCTGCGTGTAGGCAACGAGCTTGCCGAAATCGGCCTCCGTCAGATCGCCGCGCCGGATTTTCGACGATGGGATCTCGGTCTGCTCGGAGATGATGCGGGTGGCCAGCTGCTCCGACGACATTTCGAGCGAGAAGAAACCGACGACGCCGCCATTGGCCGCCTTGACCGAACCGTCGGCCTGCTGGGCAGGCTCATAGGCGGCAGCGATGTTGTAGGCGATGTTGGTGGCCAGCGACGTCTTGCCCATGCCCGGACGGCCGGCGATGATGATCAAATCCGAAGGCTGCAGGCCGCCCATGCGGTGGTCGAGATCGCGCAGGCCGGTGGCAATGCCGGACAGGTGGCCATCGCGCATATAGGCCGCGCTGGCCATGTCCACGGCATTCTTCAACGCATCGGAAAAGCTTTCGAAACCGCCGTCGTAGCGGCCGTTTTCGGCCAGCTCGAACAGCCGCCGCTCGGCATCCTCGATCTGTTCGCCGGGCGCCATGTCGACCGGCGCGTCATAGGCGATGTTGACCATGTCCTCGCCGACCGTGATCAACGCGCGGCGCGTCGCAAGGTCATAGATGGCGCGGCCATAGTCCGTGGCGTTGACGACGGTCACAGCCTCGACCGCCAGCCGCACGACATATTGCGCCATCGTCATGTCGCCGACCTTCTCGTCGGCGGGCAGGAAGGTTTTCAGCGTGATCGGCGTCGCGACCTTGCCCATACGGATGAACTCGGACGCCACCTCGAAGATCTTGCGGTGCAGCGGCTCGTAGAAATGGCTGGCCTTGAGGAAGTCCGAGACGCGATAGAAGGCGTCGTTGTTAACGAGGATGGCGCCGAGCAGCGCTTGCTCGGCCTCGATGTTGTTGGGCGCTTCACGATAAAGCGGTGTTTCCGCCACGCCGAATTTTCGCGCTGCTTCTGCCATGATATCCCCGATTTCGATCCCGGCCTTTCGATATCAGAACGTGACAAGTCCATGCTGACTTATCTGCACCAGTGCCTGTCCAATCAGCTTTGATACCCGCGATTCACAGCCGAGTTTTTTCGGTGGAAAGAATCACAATTGACTCGAATCGAAAGAACGAATGTAGCGCCGTCTATAGGGAGAACAAAACAGGAAAACAAGCGCTGGTTTCCTGTGCAGCCATCCCGCTCAAAGCTGACCGAGTCGCCCCTCGATGAACCGGCGTTCCACCGGTTGCCGGGTCAACTCGATCGCCCGCCGGTAGGAGGTCCTTGCCGCTTCGGTCAAGCCAAGCCTGCGCTGCATGTCTGCTCGCGCCGCGTGCGCCAGATGGTAGCCGTCCAGCCCGCCTTGTGTCATGACCGCCTCGATTGCCGCCAGTCCGGCCTGCGGGCCGTCGCGCATGCCTATGGCCGCGGCGCGGTTGAGTGCCACGACCGGTGAGGGGTCGACGCGGCCGAGCACATCGTAAAGCGCGACGATCTGTACCCAGTCGGTCTCCGCCGTGCCTGCCGCCTCGGCGTGGACGGAAGCGATGGCCGCCTGCAGGATATACGGTCCGATGCGGCGCGAGGCGATCGCCCGACCGATCAGGCCGTCGGCCTCGGCGATCAGCGAACGGTCCCACAGCGTGCGGTCCTGATCCTCCAGCAGGACAAGGTCGCCGCTGGCATTGACCCGCGTCGCGCGCCGCGCCTCGTGCAGCAGCATCAAGGCAAGCAGCCCTTGCGCCTCCGGCTGGTCGAGCAGTTCGACCATCAGCCGGCCGAGCCGGATCGCCTCGGCGCACAGATCGGCCCGCGTCAGGTTCGGCCCCTCGGTGGCCGCGTAACCCTCGTTGAAGATCAGGTAGATCACCTGCAGCGCGCTCTCGAGACGCACCGGCAGGTCGGCGCGGTCGGGCACCTCGTAGGGGATCGCCTCGTCCCGGATCTTCGCCTTGGCCCGCACGATGCGTTGCGCAATGGTCGGTGCCGGCGTCAGATAGGCGCGGGCAATCTCCTCGGTGGTCAAACCACCCACTTCGCGCAGGGTCAGGGCAATGCGTGCATCCGGCGTCAGCGCCGGGTGGCAGCAGACGAAAATGAGCCGCAATTCGTCGTCCTCGATGTCTTCCGGCATGGCTGGTTCCCGTGTCGGCTCGGCCAAAGCCGTGAGCTCGGGAAGGGCCCCGGTCAGCCGCGCTTCCCGGCGCCAGCGGTCGATGGTCCTGAAGCGGCCGGCCGAGACCAGCCAGGAATAGGGGTTGGCCGGCACACCCTGGCGCGGCCATTGCTCGGCGGCAGCAGTGAAGGCCTCATGCAAGGCCTCCTCCGCCGCGTCGAAACCGCCGAGCAGGCGGATCAAGGTCGCCAGCACGCGCCGCGCCTCGGTGCGGTAGGCCGCCTCCAGGGCGCTGCGCGGGCCGACGGTGCTCACAGGACCGGCGGCGGCTGGCTGAAGTCGACGACCGGGCGGACTTCGACATAGCCGATCGTTGCCAGCGGATGGCCGCTTGCCACCCGCACCGCCTCGTTGAGATCGCGGGCCTCGATGACGATGATGCCGCCCAGGATCTCCTTGGTCTCCATGAACGGACCGTCGACGGTCGACATCTTGCCGTCGCGGACCTGCACGGTCATCGCCTCCTCCGGCAGCACCAAAGCCTCGGCGGTTACGAAGTGGCCGCTGGCTTTGAGCACCTCGTCATATCCGGAGCATTCGGCCAGCGCGGCATTGGCCTCCGGGCTGCCGCCGAACAATGTTTTGGGGTGGTAATAGATGAGACAGGCGTAACGCATGGTGGATTTCCTTTTCCAGGATTGTCGAAAACTAGGGTTCTTGGGATCAGGCGTCGAGGATCGGCGCAAAGCCGCCATGGACCCGGCGCTGGTTGTCGTAGGGCATGGTGTCGGCATACATGCGCGGATCGGCAATCACCTTTTTCCAGGCGTCGTCGCGCACCTGCTTCGACGGCCATTCGACCCAGGCATAGACGACGACCTCGTCGCCCGTCGCTTTTACGGCGCCACGGTAATCGGTGATCTTGCCGTCGGGAACATCGTCGCCCCACGCTTCGACGACGCGGATTGCGCCGTGCTCTTTGATCACCGCGGCCTGCTTCGCCGCCACGGCAAGGTAGGCTTGCTTGTTGGCGGCCGGCACCGGCACCAGCGAGCCATCGATATAGCCCGTCTTGCCGGTCGTGTTCAGGTCGATAACCGGCGTGAAGCCACCGATGATCATGCGCTTGCCGTCAAAGGGCATGGACGCGCCGATCTCCGCCATGCGCGGGTCGCTCATCATCGTCTGATAGGCCGCGTCCGCCGCCGCCTTGTCCGCGTATTCGTGCCATGAAAAGGTGATGACTTCATCCGGCTTTGCCTTCACGGCTCCCTTGAAGTCGGTGATCTTGCCGCCGGGCACGTCGTCGCCCCATCCTTCGACCATGCGGGTGGTGCCGAACTCCTTCAGCACCGATGCCACCTCGGCGACATGCCTGCGGTAAGCTTCCTTGTTGGCGGCGGGCACCCCGGCGACAAATCCTGCGATATAGCTCATTGCGTTTCTCCTGTTGGCTGATGCCGTTTGACACCCTTGGCGTCTCAAGGTCCGAGAACGCCAATGGTCGAACGGCACGGCCTGGATTCGACATCGCCTCGCAATTTTTCTTCGAGGCGGCCGCAAACGCTGCTGCTGTCTATTCGGAAGCCAGCCTGTCGCCCCAGTCCAGGCGCCGGGCCAGCTTGAAGTCGGCGCCGTCGCGCTTGGTGAACAAGCGCTCGGCGGCGGTGCCGTCGTCCCGGCAAAGCTTGAGCAGAACCTTGCCGGAACCGGACTTCGGTGGTGCAAGAACCCGCGCCTGGCGTGATGTGGGTCCATCGCGAGAAGCCGCAACATAGATGAACTTCTCGTCTTCCCACGGCACGTCGGCGTCCTTGGCCAGCCGATGCAGGCGCGAGCGGGCGACGCGGCGGGAAAAGTGGCACCAGTCGGGCGCGGTGAGCGGGCAGGGCGCCTGATGCGGGCAAGGCGCAAGCACATGCGCGCCCGCCTCGATCAGCTGCCGGCGCACGGCAAGGATGCGCTGCCAGCCGGCAGGGGTTCCCGGCTCGACGATCAGCAGCGTGTCGCCGGTGAGTTGCCAGAGCCGGCCGATGAGCTTCGGCAGTGATGCGGGAGCGATTTCATCGAGTACATAGGCGCAAGTGACCAGATCGGCCGGCTTGAGGTCGACAAGGTCGATGGTGGCATCACCCGCCAGCCATCTGGTCTGGGCGGCAATTGTGTCGCCGGCAAGCGTCTCGCCGACTTTGCGCACTGCCGCACTGGCTTCGAACAACACTGCCTGTTCGAGATCGGGCCACAGGTCGGTCGTGGCCCAAAGCACCGTGCCAGGGCCGGCGCCGACATCGAGCAGGCTCCTGGGTTGAAAGCCGGGCTTTGCGTCGCTCAGCGCGTCGAGGCTGGCGCGGATCGCGGCATAGGTCGCCGGCAGCCGCGTCGCCAGATAGGCTTTCACTGCCAGATCCTCGGCCATGTGCAAACGGCCGTCACGCAACTCGGCACGATAACGGTCGGACAGCGTTTTTGCCGCTTGCTTGAGTACCGCAAGAGGAACGTTTTCGAGCAGGCGCTCGACACCTTGGCGAAGGGAGGCCGGCAACTCCATCTCACGCGCCCCGCGGGACGAGAAGGATCACCGAAGCGCCGGCAATGCAGAGCGCGGCACCGGCAAGATCCCAGCGGTCGGGGCGAACGCCCTCCACCAGCCACAGCCAGCCAAGCGACGCCGCGATGTAGATGCCGCCATAGGCGGCGTAGGCACGACCGGCGGCTGACGTGTCGACCAGCGCCAGCAGGAAGCCGAACAGGGCGAGCGAGGCGAGGCCGGGAAGCAGCCAAAGCGGCGACTTTTCCAACCGCCACCAGGCCCAGAACGAAAAGCAGCCGGCGATCTCGGCCAGAGCGGCGGCGGCATAGAGGACGTAGGTCATGAAAAAGGTCCCGCGACGGTCACGGGACCTTTTTCAGTGCAGGCGCCGGCAATGGCAAGCGGCAATGCTATTCCTGGTCAGCAACCTTGCGGCGGCGAACCGGCTTGGCGGCAGGGCTCTTTTTTACCGGTGCCGTTTCACGATGCCCCATGTCGCGCATCTCAAGCGCCTTTTCGCATTTGGCCATGTAGTCGCGCGACATCGGCAGCGTATCGTTCTTCTTGGTGATCTGGATCTGGAAGATGACCAGGTCCTGCCAGCGGAAGGCGGCTTCCGAGGCCGCCAGATAGAATTCCCACATGCGGCAGAAGCGCTCGTCATAGATCGCCTTGGCCTTGTCGCGGTTGGCGGCGAAGCGCTCGCCCCAGTGCTTCAGCGTATCGGCATAGTGGAGCCGCAGGATCTCGACGTCGGTGACGACCAGGCCCGACTTCTCGATCGCCGGCATGACTTCCGAGAGCGACGGGATGTAGCCGCCCGGGAAGATGTATTTGCGGATGAAGGCGCTGGTCGCCCACGGCACGCCGGAACGGCCGATCGTGTGCAACAGCATCACGCCATCGGGCTTGAGCAGCGTCGCGCTCTTGTCGAAGAACGTACGGTAGTGGTTGACGCCGACATGCTCGAACATACCGACCGAGACGATGCGGTCGAAACGCTCGTTGAGTTCGCGGTAGTCCTTCAGCTCGAAGTGCACACGGCTTTCCAGCCCTTGCGCGTGCGCCCGGTCGGTGGCGACGCCATGCTGCTCGGTCGACAGCGTCACGCCCTGCACGTCGACGTCGAACGCCTTGGCGAGGTAGAGGCCAAGCCCGCCCCAGCCGGAGCCGATGTCGAGCACCGTCTGGCCGGCCTTCAGCCGGAGCTTGGCGGCGATGTGGCGTTTCTTGGCGGCCTGCGCTTCGTCGAGCGTCATGTCCGGCTGCTCGAAATAGGCGCAGGAATATTGCATGTCCTCGTCGAGGAAGAGCCGGTAGAGGTCGCCCGACAAATCGTAGTGTCGCTGCACGTTGCGCCGCGAGCGCGAGGCGGTGTTGATCTGCTGCAGCCGGCGGAAGGCGTGGCGCAAGCCTTCGATGGCCTTCGACCAGGTGGCGTCGATGCCGCCGCTGCCCATGTTCTGGAAGGCGATGCGCATCACACCCAGCACCCCGCCCTCTAGAATGTCGAGTTCGCCGTCCATGTAGGCTTCAGGCACCGCCAACATCGGATCGAAGGTGATGGCGCGCTCGGCATGCGCGGTCTTGATGTGCATGTGCACCGGTTCGCCGCTGCCGTCGCCGAAAACCACAGCCGAGCCCTTGGGACCGGTCACCTTGAGATTGCCGGTACGCACCAGGCGGTCGAGAACGCGCTTCAACAGGATATTCATGACCAAATGTCCCCTCTCGGCCAGACAGGCTGCCTTGGCGCGTGACCGCGAAAATCAGTGTCGATTTCCCCGAAGATCTTGCGCCGAACCAAAGTTGCACAGCGTGCTTTGCGCGGCCAAAGGACGCGCGACGCCATAGTCTGCAACAATATATAGGGGTTCGAAAAGTTCCATTTGGCACAAAAATGCCCGGGCGAGAGGCCCGGGCATTGGTCCAGCATGGCTGGATGACGGCAAAGTGATCGAAGCACGCTTCAATCGAGATCGGAGCGCAGCTTCAACCTCTTTGCGATGTATGATCAGGCGTTGTCTTCGCCGCCTTCAAACTCGGTGTTCGGATCGAAGAAGTTCTCCGGCCGGGCGTTGTCGTTGATGTCGTCGCCATAGATCGCTTCGGCGGTGGTCAGAGTCTCGCCCTTGGCCTGGCGCTCGGCTTCGTCGGCCGTGCGGGCGATGTTGAGCGTGACGGTGACCTCGACTTCCGGATGCAGCGCGATCGCCACATTGGTGACACCGATGGTCTTGATCGGCTGGTTGAGCAGGATCTGGTTGCGGTTGATCGAGAAACCTTCCGCCGTCAGCAGATCGGCGATGTCGCGGGTCGAAACGGAACCGTAAAGCTGTCCGGTTTCGCCGGCGGAGCGAACGGCGATGAAGCTCTTGCCGTCGAGCTTTTCGGCGACCTGGGCTGCTTCCGACTTGCGCTCAAGGTTACGGGCTTCGAGTTGGGCGCGCTGGCCTTCGAACTTCTTCTTGTTGGCTTCGTTGGCGCGCAGCGCCTTACCCTGCGGCAGCAGGAAGTTACGGGCGAAGCCGTCCTTGACCTTGACGGTATCGCCCATCTGGCCGAGACGGGAAACGCGTTCGAGAAGAATGACGTCCATGGTTTTGTTCCTTCGGTTGGGCGCCAATCTATCGATGAGATCGACGCCGAATGTCTTGGGAACAGGTCAGGAAGCTTGAGCGCCTTTGGCGCTGGTGTCGCTGTCCTGCCTGTTGCGGCAGTTAGAGGTTTTGACCTCAACCCGGGATTTGATGTTCGGCCCTGCGGCGCCCGTCGCCGTGGGAGAAGAGCGGGCGGCGAACCGCCCGCATTTGAGATATTAGCGAACCACGTAGGGCAGCAGGCCGAGGAAGCGGGCGCGCTTGATCGCCTTGGCGAGTTCGCGCTGCTTCTTCTGGCTGACGGCGGTGATGCGCGACGGCACGATCTTGCCGCGCTCAGAAATGTAGCGCTGCAGCAGACGCACGTCCTTGTAGTCGATCTTGGGCGCGTTGGCGCCGGAGAACGGGCAGGTCTTGCGGCGGCGATGGAACGGGCGCCGGGTCGGGATCTGATTGATGTCGACCATTATTCTGCACCCCCTTCAAAGCCTTCGCGCGGACGGCGCGGACCACGATCGGCACCGGCGTCGCCGAACGAGCGCGGCGGACGATCGCCACGGTCGCCGCGATCACGATCGCCGAACGAACGCGGACCACGATCGCCACGGTCACGGTCGCCGAAGCCGCCGCGTTCCGAGCGCTCTTCGCGCTTCTGCATCATGGCCGACGGGCCTTCCTCATGCGCCTCGACCTTGATGGTCAGGAAACGCAGCACGTCCTCGGACAGGCCCATCTGGCGCTCCATCTCGTTGAGCGCGGCCGCCGGGCAATTCAGGTCCATCAGCGTGTAGTAAGCCTTCCGGTTCTTGTTGACCCGGTAGGTGAGGGACTTCAGTCCCCAGTTCTCGACCCGGCCGACGGACCCGCCATTAGCGGAGATGACACCCTTGTACTGTTCGACAAGCGCATCGACCTGCTGCTGCGAGAGGTCCTGCCGGGCAAGAAACACATGTTCGTAAAGAGCCATTATGTCCTATGCCTTTCTTCGTTTCTCTCCCGGTTCCCGGCGGCAAAAGCCTCTGCAACTTCTCTGACCCGCAAACCCTCGAAGGGGCAGGGGGAAGAAAGGAGCATGACGAGACGGTCGAGAGCGGAGACACGGGAGGCGGAAGCACTTCCGGCTTCACACGAAGGTTCTGAAAAACCTCCGGCCCTCCGTTCAGCCCCCAGCAAGGACCGGCAGATTGCGGGCGTCTATACAGCAATCCGGCCGCAAAGCAAGCGCAAGCGGCATTCCCGTGTGTCTTAGCCGATGATCGGGGAGCAGCAACGGTCGGAGTTGTGGTTTCCGGCAACCACGTCTTAACCACACCAGCAGGTTGTGTGGAGTTGAAGCCTGGCCATCAACGGTCGATTCATCATCGCCGTGGAAGACGCCCGGCATCAGCAAGATCGTGCTGTTGCTCACCGACGGCGAGAACGTCGTCTATGGCGCCAGCCAACAGCCGACGAAATCTGACTACACATCATATGGTTATCTGGCCGGCGGCCGTTTCGGATCGGATAACCAGACGACGGCGGCACGCAATGTCGACGGCTGGACCAAAAACGTCTGCACGCAATTGAAGAACGAGGGCGTGCAAATCTACACCATGGTGCTGCAATCCGACACCGCAGCCAACCGCGCGCTTTACAGCGCCTGCGCTTCTGATCCGAGCGGCTATTATGCAGTCAACGATCCGACCAAATTGCCGGACGTTTTCCAGCAGATCGCCAACAAGTTCTCGAAGCTGCAATTGACGAACTGAACGCGCGATCCGGGACGGACTGGCCGGCTCCTGAGGGATCGTTGGGCTCAACTCGTATGGGCGACAACCTTGTCCTTGTCGACCGTTTCGGGGAAGAAGTCGGGCGCCGCGTGGCGTTTGCCGAACATCATATCATACTGAAGCAGGCGGAAATCGCGGATCGCCGGATCGATCTCCTTCTGCCGCGCCCAATCGGGCGTGGCTTCGCCAGCCGGCGTCAGCAGAAGATTGCGGTCGACGACACGGTAGCGTTCGCTCATCTCGCCCAGGAAGCCGGTGTAGTATGGATGGCTGATCCCGGCCGTTTTCAGGATATGATAGGGCAGGAAGGCTGGGCTGACGGCACCCATCTGCTCAGCCGGCCCGGTGCGGTTCGACCAGATGACCAGCGGCGTCTCGTGATGCTCGAGAGCAGCCTCGGGCGACGCTTCCTTGCGCGGCGCGACATTGTCCTTGAGGAAGCCGGTTTCGACATAGACCGGCCCCAGCGGCGGCAGATGGTCGCCGAAGAAGGCGATTACGGTGGGGCGGGAGCGTTTCTTGGCCCATTCGACGAGGCGTTCGAGGCCGCGATCGGCATCGGCTGAGCCCTCGGCGTAGCTGAGTAGCGATTCGCGCGCCCACTGGCTGATCGGCGCCTGCACCCTATGCGTGGGATTGTAATAGCGGTTCGGCTCGTAGGGACCGTGGTTTTGCAGGCTGACCGCAAAGAAGAACACCGGCTCGTCGCTGGCGTCGGCCTCGCTGATGATCTCGTCGGTCATCGCCGCATCCGATGCCAGTGGCCCGCGCTTTTGCATTGGCGGCAGCGTCTCTTCCGACTTGAAATCGTTGAAGCCGAAATCGGCATAGACCGCGCCACGGTTCCAGAACCAGTTGGTGCCGGGATGGATGGCGCGCGCCCGGTAACCCTGGCTCTTCAGGAAGGTCGCGAGCGAAGGCGTCGGCGTGCGCACATATTGCTGATAGGGGATGCTGCCTGCCGGCAGGAACGCGTTGGAGAAGCCGGTCAGCGCCTCGAACTCGATATTGGCGGTCATGCCGCCGAACTCCGGCGAGAACATCGAGCCCGAGCGCAGCGCCCGCACATTGGGGATTGGATCTGGCGTGATGGTGACGCCAGGCAACTTGGTCGGATCCCAGAAGGATTCGCTCATGACGATGATGATGTCCGGCTTCTCGGCCGGCACCGAGGCGGTCACATCAGGCCTAGCTATCGCTGCGATCGCCTTGTCGGAATAGCCCGGCGGCGCCGAGACATGCGCCATCGGCACGTTGAGGGCAAAGGCCAGCGCAAAGCCGTTGGAGGCATAGTTTTCCTTCTGGTCCCACATGATCGGGATGATCTGCAGCCGATCCCTGGTCCAGGAGAAGGTAGCGTAGTCCATGATCGAAACGAAGAAGGCGAGTAGCGGCACTGCCAGCGTCAGCCGCGCAAGGCGCCCCTTGCGGCTGAGTGCGGGAACCTTGCGGCGCCATAGCCGCCAGCCGTAGACGAGCAGCGACAGGCCGGCGACGATGCCGACGACCATGGCAAGCGCGGTCATCGGCCGTTCGCGTACCAAAAGCGGCAGCAGCGCGAAGATCTGGCGGGCATAGAGGAAATCGGTCGGATAGAGCGGATCGCCGAGATAGTGCGACTTCTGGTGACCGACGAAAGCAAGCGACAAGGTCAGCGGCGCGACGATCATCAGGCTCTGGTGGCTGCGGCCGAGCACCGCATCGAAGCCGATCAGGAGCAGCGCAAACACGACGATGGTGGTCCAGCCCGGCTTGAACGGCTGCAGGAAGAAGGAGATGGTTCCGGCAAAGTCGCCGCGCACGATCAGTTCGATGGCAAACACCAGGATAGCGGCGATCGCCAGGCTGATCAGCCCATAGCGCACGACCGGCCATCTCCTGCCCGGCAGATAGCCGGTGGAGGGGTCGTCTTCCAGGAACTGTGGCGCGGCCTTGCCGGTGCGTTTGTAACTCTTTGCCACTTTAACTTCCCCACCCAGCGACAAGCACGTCACTCGATTGTCATGGAATTGTCACGCAAAGCTAGCGCCTGTAACGGAAATAAGAAGAGCCAGCAAACGAATCGTGAGCGGTTTTCATCAGGAGTGATCGCCAAAAACCCTTTCGCAACAGGCACTCGGCGGACGAGGCTGCCCTCGGGCAGGGTCGAACCGGGCTTGACTTGGCGCCCCGCCATGCGTCACAGGCAAGAAAAACCCGTCTTCAGGCAAGCAAAACCAGCCCTTGGGAGCCCTCGCATGGCCGTTGCATTCACCTTTCCCGGACAAGGCAGCCAGGCGGTCGGCATGGGCAAGGATCTCGCCGACGCCTTCCCCGAAGCGCGCAGGGTCTTCCAGGAAGTCGACGATGCGCTCGGCGAAAACCTGTCGAAGCTGATCTGGGAAGGGCCGGAAGAGACGTTGACGCTGACCGCCAACGCGCAGCCGGCGCTGATGGCGGTGTCGCTGGCCGCGATCCGGGCGCTGGAATCGCGCGGCTTCTCGCTGAAAGGCAAGATCGCCTATGTCGCCGGTCATTCGCTGGGCGAATATTCGGCGTTGGCCGCTGCCGGCTTCGTTTCGGTTGCCGATGCCGCCCGGTTGCTGCGCATACGCGGCAATGCCATGCAGGCGGCGGTGCCGGCCGGCGAGGGCGCCATGGCGGCGATCATCGGATTGGAACAGGTCGATGTCGAAGCCGCTTGCGCGGAAGCCGCCAAAGGCTCTGTCTGCCAGATCGCCAACGACAATGGCGGTGGCCAACTGGTCATCTCCGGCGCCAAGGCCGCGGTCGAACTGGCCGCGAAACTGTGCACCGAGAAAGGCGCCAAACGCGCGCTGATGCTGCAGGTGTCCGCGCCCTTCCATTCCGCGCTGATGGCGCCGGCCGCGAACGTCATGCGCGAAGCCCTGGCCGGCGTGGCAAAGAACGCGCCGGTGGTTCCCGTCCTCTCCAATGTCACGGTCAGCCCGACCAGCGATCCGGACGAGATCGCCCGCCGCCTGGTCGAACAGATAACCGGCCGCGTGCGTTGGCGCGAGACGGTGGAATGGTTCGGCGCAAACGGCGTCACCACACTTTACGAGATCGGCGCCGGCAAGGTGCTTTCAGGATTGGCGCGGCGCATCAACCGCGATGTCGCCACCGCGTCGGTCGGCACCTCGGCTGACGTCGAGGCGGCCATGGCGGCGCTTGCATAAAGCGTCATTTGATCCCATCCCCGTAAAGGGTGTTCTCTTCTCAATCAGGAGACAAAAATGTTCGAATTGACTGGCCGCAAGGCGCTCGTCACCGGCGCATCCGGGGGCATCGGCGAGGCTATCGCCAGGATGCTGCATGCGCAGGGCGCGATCGTCGGCCTGCATGGCACCCGCGTCGAGAAACTGGAAGCGCTGGCTAGCGAGCTTGGCGACCGGGTCAAGCTGTTCCCGGCCAATTTGTCCAACCGTGAGGAGGTCAAGGCGCTCGGCCAGAAAGCCGAAGCCGATCTCGAAGGCGTCGACATCCTGGTCAACAACGCCGGCATCACCAAGGACGGCCTGTTCGTGCGCATGTCGGATGCCGACTGGGACAGCGTGCTCGAGGTCAACCTGACCGCCGTGTTCAGGCTGACCCGCGAACTCACCCACCCGATGATGCGCCGCCGCCATGGCCGCATCATCAACATCACCTCGGTGGTCGGCGTCACCGGCAATCCCGGCCAGACCAATTACTGCGCCTCAAAGGCCGGCATGATCGGCTTTTCCAAATCGCTGGCACAGGAGATCGCCACCCGCAACATCACCGTCAACTGCGTCGCCCCGGGCTTCATCGAATCGGCGATGACCGACAAGCTCAACGACAAGCAGAAAGAGGCGATCATGGCGGCGATCCCGACGCGGCGCATGGGCACCAGCGTTGAAGTCGCGTCCGCCGTCGCTTATCTCGCCTCCAACGAAGCCGCCTACGTCACTGGCCAGACCATCCACGTAAATGGCGGCATGGCTATGATTTGACGAGGTTCGGCAGCAACGCCGGCGGGTTGTGAAAAGAGACCATTTCGGCTTGGACCTCAGCTATTTTTCGTGTAATGCGGCCCGCAACCCGGCGGTTCGGGCAAAAACCGGTCCGTAGTCGTTGCGTTTCCGGCAGGACCATCTTTCAGCTTGATTAGCGGCATTCTGCCCGCTAACGAAGACAGACAAACAAAAGACGAGGATGCCCAAATGAGTGACACCGCAGAGCGCGTCAAGAAGATCGTCATCGAGCACCTTGGCGTCGATGCCGACAAAGTGACGGAGCAGGCGAGCTTCATCGATGATCTGGGCGCCGACAGCCTCGACACGGTCGAACTCGTCATGGCGTTCGAAGAAGAATTCGGCGTCGAGATTCCCGACGATGCGGCTGAGACCATCCTGACCGTTGGCGATGCCGTGAAGTACATCGACAAGGCTTCGGCCTGACGCTTTCCGCAGTCATCACCGGGGAGGACCTGCGATGAGGCGTGTCGTCGTCACGGGCCTTGGGTTGCTGTCGCCGTTCGGCATGGGCTTCGAGCACAGCTGGAAGGAACTTCTGACCGGCCGCAGCGCTGCCAAGCGCATCACTGAGTTCGAGGTGGAGGATCTTGCCTGCAAGATCGCCCACGTCATTCCGCGTGGTGACGGCAGCAATGCCACCTTCAATCCCGAGGCCGTGCTCGAGCCCAAGGAACTGCGCAAGATCGGCGACTTCATCCTTTACGGGATTGCCGCCGCCGACGAGGCGCTGAAGGATTCCGGCTGGGAACCCAAGACGCATGAAGAGCGGTGTGCCACCGGCGTCCTGATCGGCTCCGGCATCGGCGGCATCGAGGGCATCGCCGAGAACGCGATGATCCTCAAGGAGCGCGGCCCGCGCCGCATCAGCCCTTTCTTCATCCCGGGCCAGATCATCAATCTCGTCTCCGGGCAGGTTTCGATCCGGCACGGACTGAAAGGCCCGAACCATGCCGTCGTCACGGCCTGTTCGACCGGCGCGCACGCCATTGGCGATGCTGCCCGGTTGATCATGTGGGGCGATGCCGACGTGATGGTCGCCGGTGGCGCCGAAGCGCCGGTGACGCGGCTGTCGATCGCCGGCTTTGCCGCATGCCGGGCACTGTCGACGGAACGCAATGATTCGCCGCAAACGGCGTCGCGACCCTATGATCGCGACCGCGACGGCTTCGTTATGGGCGAGGGCGCCGGCGTTGTCGTGCTCGAGGAGCTCGAACATGCCAGGGCGCGCGGCGCCAAGATCTATGCCGAGGTGACGGGTTACGGTCTCACCGGCGACGCGCATCACATCACCGCGCCCGCCGAGGATGGCGATGGCGCCTTCCGTTGCATGACGGCGGCACTGAACCGGGCCAAGTTGACGCCGGCCGATGTCGACTACATCAACGCGCACGGCACCTCGACCATGGCCGACACGATCGAGCTCGGCGCGGTCGAGCGGCTTGTCGGCAATGCCGCATCGAAGATTTCGATGTCGTCGACCAAGTCGTCGATCGGCCATCTGCTTGGGGCGGCGGGTGCCGCCGAAGCGATCTTCTCGATCCTTGCCATCAGGGACAATGTCGCGCCGCCGACCATCAACCTCGACAACCCGGAACGCGAAACCGCGATCGACCTGGTGCCGAACAAGCCGCGTGCCCGCCAGATCGACGTTGCGCTGTCCAATTCCTTCGGCTTTGGCGGGACCAACGCGTCGCTGGTCTTCCAGCGCTACAATGGCTGATCGTCCGGCTGCCGGGCGGCGCTTCGGCGTGCCGTCAATTTTGCCATATTCGCCCCTACTCTGCCGCTGGGGATTCGTTGGGCGATCAAACGGTAGGGCGAAATGAACACAAATCCGGCAGGCAACGGAGAATTCGGGCAACGGCCGCCGACATCCGGCCCGATCGTGCCGAAAACGGCCAGCGAAGCGTTGCGGCCGGAGGCTGGCACGCCGCCGCCGAAGCGCTCGCGGGCGTCACGCAGCCAGGTCGTCGTGTTCATGAACTTCGTCATCTCCTCGGTGATGCTGGTGGTTCTGGCGGCCGGCGTCGCGGTCTATTTCGGCAAGCAGGAATTCACCGAACCCGGACCTTCGGCCAATGGCGACACCTTCCTGGTCAAGCCGAGCACCGGCGTCCAGGATATCGCCGACCAGCTCGAACGCCGCGGGTTGATCAGCGACGCCCGGGTATTCCGCCTTGGCGTGCGGGCCTTCGGCAATGATTCCGCGCTGAAAGCCGGCGAGTACGAGATCAAGCCCAGGGCATCCATGCGCGATATCATGGAGCTTCTGAAGAGCGGCAAGTCGGTGATGTATTCGCTGACCATTCCTGAAGGACTGACGGTCGACCAGGCATTGCAGCGCATCGCCGAGGAGAATGCCTTGAGCGGCGACATGCCGGCAACCACGCCGCCGGAGGGCAGCCTCGCCACCGACACGCTGCGCTTCACGCGCGGAGCGACACGCCAGCAGATGGTCGACAAGCTGCTGGCGGATCAGAAGAAGCTGGTCGACGATGTCTGGCAGCGGCGCGCGCCTGACCTGCCGCTGGCCAACGTCGAGGAGTTCGTCACGCTGGCCTCGATCGTCGAGAAGGAGACGGGCAAGGGTGACGAGCGTTCGCGAGTTGCCGCCGTCTTCCTGAACCGGCTTGCCAAGGGCATGCGCCTGCAATCCGATCCGACCATCATCTACGGGCTGTTCGGCGGCAAGGGAAAGCCGGCGGATCGGCCGATCTACCAGTCGGACATCCAGAAACAGACGCCCTACAACACCTATGTGATCAATGGCTTGCCGCCGACGCCGATCGCCAATCCGGGTCGTGCAGCGCTGGAGGCGGTGGCCAATCCGTCGAAGACCGCCGACCTCTATTTCGTTGCCGACGGCACCGGCGGGCACGTCTTTGCCGCGACGCTGGACGAGCACAACGAGAACGTCGCCCGCTATCGCGCGTTGCTGAAGAAGCAGGCCGATGATGCCGCCAAAGCCGCCAAGACGACTGGCACCGGCGACAGCAATGCCGTCGAACCCGCTGGCAGTGGGCCGGCTGACGGTGCCGACGACAGCGGCGGTGACGCGGGCGCTGCCCAGTAAATGAAGAAAGGCGTTGCCCGGCAGGCAACGCCCTGACATTTGGAAGAGCGCCGCGCGTCCGGTTTCGACGCGCCTGCGGCGCAGTCTTTTTCAAGCCGCACTCGCTCTGTCCGGAAAGCCGGTTCAGGGCGATGTGCAAGGGACGTGTGGGCGATATGAATTTGCAGAGCATGACCGGTTTTGCACGTGCCGTCGCCGAGCACGAAGGCACCTCGATCGCCTGGGAGGTCAAGTCCGTAAACGGCAAGAGCGTCGAGGTACGGCTGCGGCTGCCGCAAGGCTTCGAGCGGTTGGAACCTGCTGTCCGGCAAATACTTCAGAAACGTTTTGCACGCGGCAATTTCCAGGCGACGCTGACCATCGGCCGTGCCGTTGGCGCGCAGGCGCAGCCGGTCGTCAACGAAGCCTTCCTGAAGGACCTTGCTGGGCTCGCCAAACGGCTGCAGGAGCAATTCGGCGTTGCTGCGGCGACGTCGGATGGATTGCTTTCGCTGCGCGGCGTGCTCGACATTCCTGAAACCGTCGAAACCGAGGAGGCGAGGGCCGCGCTCGATGCCGCGATCATGGCCGCGCTCGAAGTGGCCTTGAACGGGCTCGAACAGGCACGGCAGGGCGAAGGAGCCGCGCTGGCTTTGCTGTTGTCGGGTCATATCGACACGATCGAGGCGCTGACGCTGCGGGCAGAAGTGGATCCATCCCGCGAGACCGCGGTGATCCGCGAACGCATCGCCGAGCAGGTCAGGCTGCTGATGGACGCTTCCGCCAATCTGGATGCCACCCGACTGCATATGGAGGCGGCGTTCCTGGCCACCAAGGCCGATATTCGCGAAGAGATCGACCGGCTGAAAACGCATGTCGCATCCGGCCGGGCACTGCTGGTGGGCGGCGGCGCGGTCGGTCGCAAGCTCGATTTTCTGGCACAGGAATTTAACCGCGAATCGAATACGCTGTGTTCCAAATCGAATGCCGCAGCCATCACCGCGATCGGCCTGGACCTGAAGGCGGTGGTCGACCAGTTTCGTGAACAGATCCAGAATCTGGAGTAGCCGATGGTTGCCAAGGATTTGGGGTCCCGCATACGCCGCCGGGGCCTGATGCTCGTCCTGTCGTCGCCGTCCGGCGCCGGCAAGTCGACGATCGCGCGCAATCTTCTGGAAAGCGATTCCAGCCTCGAACTGTCGGTCTCGGTCACCACCAGGCCGCGCCGTGGAAGCGAGATCGAAGGCGTCCACTATCATTTTCGGACGATGCGCGAATTCGAGCGGCTTCGTGATTCCGACGCGCTGCTGGAGTGGGCCGAGGTGCATGGCAATTGCTATGCGACGCCGCGCGAACCGGCCGAACTGGCGCTGTCCGAGGGGCGCGACATGCTGTTCGACATCGACTGGCAAGGCGCCCAGCAGCTCAAGGAGAAGATGCGCGCCGACATTGTCTCGATCTTCATCCTGCCGCCATCGATGAAGGAGTTGAAGGCGCGGCTGAAACGTCGCGCTGAAGACCAGGAGGCGGTGATCGAGACGCGGCTGAAAAACGCCCGCAACGAGATCGAGCACTGGAAGGAATATGATTTCGTCATCGTCAATGATGACCTTGACCGCGCCTTCGCCGAAGTGCGCGGCATCGTCGTCGCCGAGCGGCTAAGACGCGACCGCCGGCCAGGCCTGTTCGATTTCGTCTCTGGACTGTTGGACGAGAAGACGGGCTGAGACCTCTTCCTTCGCCCCGTTCACGGGGAGAAGGTGGCCCGAAGGGCCGGATGAGGGGCGGTGCTGGCATTTCAAGGTTCGTGCTGCCCCCTCATCTGCCTGCCGGCATCTTCTCCCCGTAAACGGGGAGAAGAGAGCTACACGGCATTGGTCAGCCGCACGAATTCCTCGACGCTGAGCGTCTCGGCGCGGCGTGTCGGATCGATGCCGGCGCGTTCGAGCAGGGCCTCGCCGCCGAGGCTTTTCACGCTCTGCCGCAGCATCTTGCGACGTTGGCCGAAAGCGGCTTCTGTGACGCGGCCGAGTTTCTTCACCTCGGCGGGCAGGGGCGTCGGGCGCGGCACCAGATGCACCACCGAGGAGGTGACCTTTGGCGGCGGCGTGAATGCCTGTGGCGGTACGTCGAAGGCGATCCTCGCCTCCGTCCGCCAGCCGGCAAGAACCCCCAGCCGGCCATAGCTGTCGCTGCCGGCAGGCGCGACGATGCGCTCGGCCACCTCGCGCTGGAACATCAAAGTCATCGAGGTGTAGAAAGGCGGCCAGTCGCTGACCGCCAACCAGCGCACCAGCAGCTCCGTGCCGATATTGTAGGGCAGGTTGGCCACGATCTTGACCGGGCCGCCATTGCCGGCCGCTCGACTGGCAAGGCCTGTGAAATCCGTCTTCAGCGCATCGCCGGAAACAACCTCCAGCCGGCCGGGATAGTGGTCGGACACTTCGGCAAGAGCAGCCAGGCAACGTTCGTCACGCTCGATGGCGATGACGTGACGCGCGCCGTTGGAAAGCAGGGCGCGGGTCAGCCCGCCGGGACCGGGACCGACCTCGATCACGGTTGCATCGGACAAGTCGCCGGCGGTGCGCGCGATCTTGCCGGTGAGATTGAGGTCGAGCAGGAAATTCTGGCCGAGCGCCTTCTTTGCCTGCAGCCCATGACGCTCGATCACCTCGCGCAGCGGCGGCAGCCCGTCGATGCTCATGCCCGAGATCTCATACCGCAACCGCCTTCGTGTTCGTGTCGGCCAGCCGCCGGGCAAGCTTCAGCGCCGCTATCAGGCTGTCGGGCCGCGCCACACCCTTGCCGGCGATGTCGAAGGCCGTGCCGTGGTCGGGCGAGGTGCGGATGAAGGGCAGGCCGAG
Source organism: Mesorhizobium sp. M7A.F.Ce.TU.012.03.2.1 (assembly GCF_004006095.1). Classification (NCBI taxonomy): domain Bacteria; kingdom Pseudomonadati; phylum Pseudomonadota; class Alphaproteobacteria; order Hyphomicrobiales; family Phyllobacteriaceae; genus Mesorhizobium; species Mesorhizobium sp. M7A.F.Ce.TU.012.03.2.1. The sequence continues at coordinate 5,879,010 of NZ_CP034779.1, read as the reverse complement.
CGTGACATTGACCGCCTCGTCGAAAGCCAGCGCCTTGGCCGGGATCAGCGCCTGGTCGTGATACATGCAAAGGGCCGCGTCGTAGCCCGCCCGCGCCCGGACATGGAACAACGTGTCGGCCGGCAAAGGGCCGAAAGCGTCGATGCCATCGGCACGCAGGATGTCGACCGCCGGGCGCACGATCCGCTCGTCCTCGAGGCCCATGGCGCCGCCTTCGCCGGCATGCGGGTTGAGCCCGGCAATCGCCAGCCGTGGCTTGGCGATGCCGAAGCGGCCGGTAAGGTCGGCGGCGGTGATGAGCGCGGTGGCGACGATCAGCTCGGTGGTCAGTGCCTTCGGCACCTCGGCCAGCGCGATGTGGATGGTGACGGGAACGGTGCGCAGGTCGGGTCCTGCCAGCATCATTACCGGCATCGCCTCGACGCCGCTGTGCCGGGCCGCCAGATGCGCCAGATACTCGGTGTGGCCGGGGAAGCGAAAGCCGGCGTCGTAGAGCGGCTTCTTGGCGATGGGGCAGGTGACCACGGCCGAGGCTTCGCCGGCAAGGCAATCGGCGACGGCGCGGTCGATGGCCTCGATGGTGGCAGCCGCATTGGCCGGATCCGGCCGGCCGGGGCTGTCGATGCAGCGGGCAGTCAGTGGAACGATCGGCAAGGCGCGGGCAAAGACCTGCGCCGCTTGCGCTGATGTCGTTTCGACGACCGGCAGCGAAATGCCGAGCAGGCGCGCCCGGGAGGCGATCAGCGCCGGATCGGCGAGCAGGTAGAAGGGGGGCAGGGCGGCAGCTTCGCGCGCCATAAAGGCGGCGATGGCGATCTCCGGCCCAATGCCGGACGGATCGCCGGCGCTCAACGCGAGCGCAGTCACTGCGTTGCTCACGTCAGCGCTTGACGATGCGGGCTTTTGCCTTCAGCTCGTCGACATATTTCTTGCTGAGCGCGTCGGCATCCTTGTCGCCGCCGGAGCCTTCGGCCTGAAACGCCATCTGGGCGACCTTGTCGTCGGACACTTCGCGCGACGAGCAGATGCCGATGAATTCGACGCCGCGTTCGGTTTCGCGCGTGGCGGTGGCACCGCCGACTTTGGTCGCCTTGATCTGCTCGGCCCAGTCCGGCGGCAGCTGCGGCGCCAGCACCCGGCCCAGATCCCGAACGGTGACGTCGATCAGGCCCTTGGCGAATTCGCGCGTCGTGTTGCAGCCGTTGAAGCGGGTGCGCATGGCGTCGGCCTCGCGCTTGCGTTTGCCCAGCGTGGCGCTGCGTTCAGCCGCCGGAACCACGAAGATGACCTGCTGCAGCATGTATTCGGTGGCGCTCGGTTTGGCGCCGCCTTTTTCGAGCATCTTTCTCACGAGATCCTGCTCGCTGACGGCACCGGTGCCGTCGCCAGAACGGTAGCGCGCGCTCAAAGCCTGGTTCCAGGCCATCTGGGCGCGGATGAATTCCTTGAAGTGGCTCTTGGTGACGCCTGACTTCTCCATGACGCCGTCAAGCTGGCTGAGCTGCATCTTGTTGCTCGAGGCAAAGCGCTGATACGCCGCCTCGACTTGTGCGTCGCTGATGCGGATGCCAAGCCGCTTGGCCTCGGCCATACGCAGCGTCTGGTCGATCATTTCCTGGCCGGCATCGCCCTTCTTGCGCTGCAGCTTCAGGAAGGCGGCGCGATGGGCTATGTCGCCGGTGGTGACCGGAATGTTGTTGACGACGTATTTGATCTCGCTGGCGAAAGCCGGCGGCGTCATTGCAGTGATCGACACGGACGTCGCCGCCACGAGCAACGCGAAACCTGCTGAAAAGAGGTATTTCCTCATCGTTGGTATCCCAATTCTATCCCGGTCCCGCCCAATTTCATCTTTCCAGGTGCGCGAAATCCGTGCCAGCCCTATGCGGCGAAACGATGTCGCCGATTGTTACTGGATCGTGTCGATGGCACTGGTCGACGAGCCGAATTCGCCGAGGGTGCGGAACGACAGATTGAAGCCGATGGTCTGCGACACCTCCCTGGTGTTCAGATCGCGCGACTGCGAGTAGGTCATCAGATAAGTGAAGCAGGAATCGTTGTAGGCGAAGCCGACACCGTCCTTGACCAGCAGGCTTTGCTGCAGGTCGTAGGTTCCTGTGCCGAAAACGCGCCAGTTTTCGGCCAGATGCGTGGATGCACCAAGTGTGACTTCGTGGCGGTCGGTGGTGAAGCCGTACAGTGGCTGGGCCTGGATGAAGGCGTATTTGGCGCTCAGCGACACAGGCAGGCCGGAATAGGCGGCCTTCACCTCGGCGCGGCGAACCTCGAAGCTCTGTTCGTCGAAACGGCCGCTGACCGAGGCCGCGAAGCCGTTGGGGCTGTTGATGCCGAACAGGCCGACATAATCGGATTTGGCCGTGTCGAGGCCGGAGTTGGCGCCGACATTGACCAGATCCGGCGCGGCGAACGAGTTCTCGCCGCCGATCTGATAGGATTGGCCGAAAATGGCATTGGTGCCCCAGCCATTGTTGTACGAGCCGGAATAGCGGAAGCCGACATTGGCGCGCGAACCGCCTTCTACGCGGTCGTAACCGGAGAACTTGTCGCGTTCGAACAAGGTGGTCGCGTCGAAGACCATGCTTTGGGCGTCTTCATTGGGTACTGCGAGACCGCCGACATATTGCTCGTTCGGGCGCATGAAGACCTGCGCCATTGGCTCGATAACGTGGCTGGACCCGCTGGCCATGGAAAACAGCACCGGCCAACGCATCTCGAGGCCTGCGGTTGCCATGTAACGAGCAAATGACGAGCGCATATCGGCCTGCTCGCTCAAATTTGCTGCCATCTGGTTGACGGCGTTTAGCGAAGCCGACGACGCGTTGAGATAATCAACGTCGCCCTGCAGCGCGAGCAATGGTGTCAGCACCAGCCCGCCATCGGTGACGAAGCTCCGCTTCCACTCGGCCTCGGCGGTGAGACGGCCGGATTCGCCTTCGATACCAGGGACACGCTGTATGGGGGTGGAGAAAGTATCATCGAGCTCGTCGCGGCGGATGACACGCGCGTTGACATTGAGCGACAACTGGCCGCCGGCCACCGAGGCATCAGGAATATAGGCATAGTCGAGCGACGGAAGCACCCAAGGCTGTTGACCGCTTCGCGCAGAGGCGTTGTCGTCAGGCGTATCTTCCTGCACATCGAAATGCATGGCGCGCACGTCGAAATAGTTGCGGCCGTTGAGACCCGTCAAGTAGACCGACGACTGGTGGACGCTGCTATTGTACTTGTCGATGCCGTAGGTGTTCGAGAAGTTCTTGTCGGTCTGCAGCAGCACGTCCCAGCCGAAGTTCCAGCGTGAGTTGATGGCGAACTGCCCCTGGGTACCCATCATGCCGCGGAATTTGTTGGGATCGCCGGCGCTGCCCGAATTGACGTTGTGGCCAGAGCTGGATGGGAAGGCAGTGGTGTCGAGGAAGGCGTCGGGATTCTGCTGGTGTATCCCGGCGATCTTCAAGCTGTACTCGCCATTGTCGAAGCGCTGACGCCACTCGGCCTCACCGAGGAAGCCCTGCTTGGTATAGCCGGTACCGGTGACGGTCAGGTCGTAGGTCGGCGCCAATGCGAGATAATAGGGGACTTTCACGCCGACGCCGAGATCGCTCTTGTAGATGATGCTCGGGATCAGGAAGCCGCTCTTGCGCTTCACCGTCGGGTCGGCAATTTCGAATGCAGGCAGATAGGCAAGCGGAAAACCGAAGAACTCGAAATTCGCATTCTCGAAGCGAACCGTCTTCTTCTCGCCGTTCCAGATGATCTTCTTGGCCTTGACGCGCCAGGTCGGCGCTTTATCCGGCTTATCCTCGCACGGCTCGCAGGCGGTGTAGACGCCATTGTGGAAGGTGGTCAGCACGCCGCCCATGCGTTCTGCGCTTTCGGCGGCGAAATAGGCCTTGTCGATGGTTTCGACCCGCAACGCATTGACGAAGCCGTCGGCGAAGTCATCGGTGATGTCGATATGTTGCGAATTGATCTTGGTGCCGTCGCTGTTGATAACTTCGACGTTGCCGCTCGCGACCATCCGCTTGGTGTTGCGGTTGTATTCGACGCGCTGGGCGACAAGGCGATTGCCACCATAGTCGATCTGCACACCGCCGACGGCGGTCACGGTCTGGTTGTCGTTGTTGTAGACCAGCGTATCGGCCGCCAGCAGCATTTGCGAGCCGGCCGGAACCGATGTCGCCATGTCGCCGACGTCCTGCGCAAGCGCCGGTGCCGGAATGGCGTAGGCAAGCACGCACGCCAAGGCGGTCGCCGCATAGAGGCGCGCCAAACCGGCCTGCCTGTTGCTGGGCAAAAACGCCTCCCTCACTAGCCGTCTTCCTTGTATAGCAGGAAAGTCACCCCGAAGAACATAGCCACCATGACCGGTACCCAGGCGGCTACGACAGTCGGCACGAATCCCGCCACGCCGAATGCCTTCACCAGCACCGAAACGACATAAAGCAGAAAGCCAGCGATGATGCCACCCAGAATCATCGTCGCCGACTGTCCCATCCTAGCAAATCGCATTGAAACCGTTGCCGCGATCAGTGTCATGGCGACGAGAAGGAACGGCAACGCCACGAGCGAATCAAACTGCATGGCAAAAGCATTTGCCTTGAGGCCGAAAGAGCGGGCAACCTCGACCTTTCCGGGCAGGTCATAGAAGGGGATGGTTTCGGGGCGCGCCAGCCGCTCTTGCACGAATTCGGGCTTTAGATTGGTTGGTACGCGATCGGTTGCCGATGCCTGGATCGTGCCGTTCTGGAATGTCTTGACGTCCTGCAATTCCCAATAGCCGTCGCGCAGGAAGGCACGGGCGGCGTCCTTGCGCTCGACGATGTTGCCTTGCGGGTCGAGAATGAAAAATACGACATCGGCCATTTCCAGGCCCTGGTTCAGGATGGCCCGCGCACCGATGATGGTGTCGCCCGAACTGGTTTTCTGCCGGATCCAGGGCGCGGCATCGGCCGAGACCGTATTCGATTTGCCGGAACGCAGCTGGGTTTCGATCTGCTCGGACCAGGAGAATGCGTGCGCGGCGAGTGGATTGATGACGCCAACCGACAGGACGCCGAACAGCAAGGCTCCCATACAGCAGGGCAAGAGGAACTGCCAGGCGGAAACACCGGCGGAACGGGCGATGACCAGCTCGTAGCGCCGGTTCAGCGACACCAGCGTCGCCATCGCCGAGAAGAGACCGACGAACGGCACCGTCTGCAGCATGATCATCGGCATACGGAGGCCTGAAATGGCTACCGCCGTGCCGTAGGTGAAGCCGGGCAGGCCGGTGGTGCGGCCGGACAGCTCGGTGAAGTCGATCAGGAACACCAATGCCAGGAGGCCGATGAAGAACCAGATGGTGATCGTCACATAGCGGAAGAAGAAGTAGCGGCCCAGTGTCCAGCCCATCAGCCGACCCCTTGCCCTGATGCGCCGCGCCTGGACAAACGCAATTTGAAAGCATTCCAGCTGTCAGCGATGCGCGTGGCGAAGTTTGTCATCCAGTCCGCCCAGGTCACCGGCAGTTCCAGTGTTCGGTTGGAGACGATGAACCAGATCGCCACCGCGGAAGCCACGATCGGCACGCCATAGACCATATACGCATATTGCGGGATCTCATCCGCCTTGCTGGCGGCAAAAAAGCCCAGCCAACGCACGAACAGCGATATCGTGATCGCCGTGATCAGCGGATTGACGCGCGCCTCGCGGTGCGAGCGCGCATCCCCGGCGACCGCAAGCGCGATCAGCGCGAAAACCATGGAATAGGTCCATTCCGAGAACCGTTGGTTGACCTCGGCCCGGTATTCGTAGGGGTTCTGCTGATAGTACTTGTCGTTGGCGCCCGGGTTGAGCAGGTACTGCGTCGTCTGGTCCTTGGGCAGGAGCGTCACCGCCGAAGCCGCCGCCATGAAGGCCGACATGTCGAAGGCATAGGAGGTAAAGCGGATGACGGAGAGATCGCCGGTCAGCGTTTTGCGATGGATGACGCCGTCATTCATCATCAGCACCTTTTCACCGCCGCGTTCGACGATGCTGCCGGTCTTGGCGTAGTAGACGAGGTTGACGCCTTCTTCGCGCGAATCGGCGACGAAAATGCCACCCAGCCGGTTGTCGGGAAGGCGCTCACCGATCTGCAGGAACAGCCCGTCGTCAATCTTGCGGAAGGTGCCTTCCTGGATGATCAGCGACAACAGATCCGCGCGCGACGAGGCCACCAGTGCCCGGTTCTTCTGCCGTGCGTAAGGGTCGATGCCGTTGTCGACGGCAAAGGAAAAAACGGCGGCGGCGAGCGCCAGCAACATGATCGGCCGTACGATCGTCCAGCGCGAGGCCCCCGCGGCGTTGACGACGGCGAGTTCGGAATCCGAATTCATCACACTGAGTGTCTGTGCGACTGCCACCACCAGCGCAAAAGGCACCACGATCGGGATGATGGACGGAAGGATGAGGGCGGCGACTTCGAAGAAGGTCAACGCCGACTGGCCGCTGTCTGTCACCAGATCGATCTTTGCCAGCACCTGTGTCGTCCACACGATCGCCAGCGTCCACACAAGAGCGGCCATGAAGACCACGAAAGCGCGGCGCATGATGTAGCGTTCAACGACCTTCATGAAGGCTTTTCTCGATTTTTTCGAACGGCATCATGCCACCGAACAAGGTAGCTGTCCGGCAGCGCCTGCACAACTGGCTCCATCAGATGGTCGATCCGGGTTCTGTCCCACATTACGCCCCCCGGCTGGGCGGAGTGTCGGCGGGAATGGATAAGAAAGGGCGAACATCGATGGTTAACAACAGGTTGCGGCAAAAAGCGGGGCCGTCCCGCGACGAATCGTCATCGATTCCATAGGTCATATGGGATGCCAATTCGGCAAAGTCTTGCCAAATGCCGGAAAACGACCAAATGTCGCGCATCGTTTCGAACCGCTTCCCCAAAAGTCGCGCATTCCCTGAAAGCAGGACATGATGAATCAAAGACCGTCGATCGCCTTCGCCAAATTTTCCGGGTCCCAGAGCGCGGTAAACAAGAAGGGCACTGTCTTCGTGTTCGCGGCGGATGAGGGCGGCCTGAGCGACGTCGCCAAGGCCGGCGATCCCGGCAAGACATTGGAGCGCGCCTTTCCCGTGGCTGAGTTCATGGGCAAGTTCGCCAGCACGGTGGAAGTTCTGGCGCCGCAGGGAGCGTCGCTCGACAGACTCGTGGCGATAGGCACCGGCAAGGTGTCGGGACTGGACGAATATGCGTGGCTGAAGCTTGGCGGCACCGTTGCCGCGTCGCTGCGCAAGGCGACCGAAGTGGCGGTGGTCCTCGATGTGGCCGGCGCCTCGCCGAGTGCGAAGGATGCGGCAAACCTTGCCGCGGGCATTCTCCTGCGCAGCTATTCCTTCGATAAGTACAAGACCAGGAAGGACAAGGACGACAGCAAGGCAGAGCCGAAGAAGCCGGTCAAGGTGACCATCCACACCGCCGATCCGGCCGCTGCGAAGAAGGCCTTCGCCGATGCCGAGGCGGTGATAGACGGCGTCCTGCTGGCGCGCGACCTCGTCAACGAACCGGCAAACGTGCTTGGGCCGGTCGAGTTCGCTGCCCGCGCCAAGGAACTCGAGGCGCTAGGCGTCAAGGTCGAGATATTGGCTGAGAAGGAAATGAAGAAGCTCGGCATGGGTTCGCTGCTCGGTGTCGCGCAAGGCTCGCCGCGCGGCGCCCGCATGGCGATCATGCAGTGGAACGGCGGCAAGCCGAAGGACAGCCCGATCGCCTTCGTCGGCAAGGGCGTCACTTTCGACACCGGCGGCAATTCCATAAAGCCGGCCTCGGGCATGGAGGATATGAAGGGCGACATGGGCGGTGCCGCCGCCGTCACCGGCCTGATGCATGCGCTGGCGGCCCGCAAGGCGAAAGCCAATGTCGTCGGTATCATCGGACTGGTCGAAAATGCCGTCGACGGTCATGCCCAGCGTCCCGGTGATATCGTCACTTCGATGTCGGGCCAGACCATCGAGGTGCTCAATACCGATGCCGAGGGCCGCCTCGTGCTGGCCGATGCGTTGTGGTACTGCAACGACCGCTTCCAGCCGAAATTCATGGTCAATCTGGCGACGCTGACCGGCGCCATCATGGTGGCGCTCGGCCAACATTATGCCGGCCTGTTTTCCAACAATGACGAGCTGGCCGAAAAGTTGTCGGCGGCGGGGCAGGCGACGCAGGAACGGCTGTGGCGCATGCCGCTCGGTGCCGAATACGACAAGCTCATCGATTCCAAGAACGCCGACATGAAGAACATCGGCGGCCGTTTTGGCGGCGCCACCATTGCGGCGCAGTTTCTGCAGCGCTTCGTCAAGGATACGCCATGGGCTCATCTCGACATTGCCGGCACGGCGATGGGGGCGCCGTCGAACGAGATCAACCAGTCCTGGGGTTCCGGTTTCGGCGTCAGGCTGCTCGACCGGCTGGTGCGCGATAATTATGAGCAGTGAACGGGTTCAATCACTATAGGCTGAAGCGATGGCCGACGTCCTGTTCTACCACCTGACCGAATCGACGCTGGAGGATGCGCTGCCAGGCCTCCTGGAGCGCAGCGTCGACCGTGGCTGGCGCGCCGTGGTGCAGACAGGCACCGAGGAACGCCGCGATGCGCTCGACCAGCATCTGTGGACCTTCCGCGACGATTCGTTCCTGGCGCACGCAACCGATCGTGAGGCTCATCCCGGTGAACAGCCGATTCTGTTGACCACCGGCGACGGCAATCCCAACGACGCCAAGATTAGGTTCCTGGTCGACGGTGCGGTGCCGCCTGACCTTGGTGGCTACGAGCGCGCGGTGTTCCTGTTCGATGGCCACGATGCCGCCCAGCTCGAGGCGGCGCGAGGGCACTGGAAGGTGATGAAGAGCGCTGGCCACGCCGTCACCTACTGGCAGCAGACGCCAGATCGCCGCTGGGAGCGCAAGGCTTAAGGCAGGTCGCCTGAACGTTCAGGCGACATGCTTGACCAGTGGCGTGTCACGACAATATCTACTGCTTTGCCTCGATCCGGTTATCTACTGCTTTGCCTTGATCCGGTTCATTTTCGTTGTGACGTAGTCGCCGTATTTCAATTTCATTGACTCGTCCGACCGGTTTCGATGCGGGCTCTTGAAAACGTACCATTCGCCATCAGGCGATTTACGCTTGTAGATAACCTTGCCCACTTGGCGATGCTCGAAGCAGGTCATCGAGCCCTTCACACCCCAGGAGCCATGCCATTGCGCGCGGTAGCAGAGCTTGCCGCCGCCGGGAATGAACCACATGCCGTCGCCATAGCCCGACTTGCCCTTGTCGTGAGTCCAGGCATCGAACTGCCTCTGCTTGACGGCAAAGAACCCGGCGCCCTTCTTGCCCCACAGCCACGAATGGTTCTGATAAATCTGGTAGACGCCTTCGTCAGGAACGACCGTGGCTTTTTGCGCCTGCTCGGCGATCCTTGTCGCCGTCTTGGCCGTCGCAGGAACCTGAAAGGCAAGAACAAGAACGGAGCAGGCGAATGCCGCTCCGAGATAATTTCCCACTACCCGTTTCACGAAACTTCTCCACAGATTGATTTACGCCACGCCTCAACCCTCATCCCGAACCGCTGGTTCGAGATGGATCATCATCAAACAAGGAGATTGGAAATCGATCCCGATCGCGTCGGGATCGATCAGCACGATGCGTCTACGGCAGGACGTGCTGGGTCACCCTCCAGTCGGGCAGACCATAGCCACCCAGCCACGGCCACACTTCCTTCTGGTTGAAGTAGACGACCGAAGTCAGCGCCGGGAACTCCGCGTAGGATTTGCGGGAATCTTCCTGCCATTTCGAGACATAGTCCTGCTGTCCGACATAGCCGAGTTCCGCAACGACGATCGGCTTGTTGAACACTGCAACGCGGTCATAGCCGGGCTTCAGCAGCTCAGCGAAGGTACGGTCATGACCGGCCTCGTCATTGTCCTTTTTCTGCAGACCGAACACCGACAGGCCGATGACGTCGACATAGTCGTCGCCGGGGTAGTATTTTTCCAGACCCTCTTCGCCCTTGGGCGACCACATATACTTGGCGGCGGGGGCAGCCTTGCGGCAGATATCGACCTCGCGCTTGTAAGCGGAGATCCAGTCCTTGGGAGCCCAGTTGGCCCAGGTGAAGCGGCCGTTCTTGTCTTCCATTTCCTGAGCCCAGCGAATGGTCACCGGGCTCTTCATCTGTCCCACCAGGCCGCAGATTGCCTGCATGTTGGCGTCATATTTGCCGCTCAAAATGCCGTCGCGCAATTCGGGCGGGGTGATGCGCCAGTCCTTCGACCAGGTCCACGGCTCAACCGTAATCAGCAGCGAACGTCCGCGTTGCAGCGCATAGGCGTCGGCAAGCGGCAGCGTCGACAGGTCGACGTCTTCCCAAGGCAGGAACAGCTCTTCGATGCTGGCACTCTTGTCGGCGCTGAAGTCGCCGTAGGGATCATAGGATCCGAACGCCGAGGCGGCGCTGCTCGTTTGGACGGGGTCCGTCGCGGCTACCGAGCCAGCGCCTCCTGCCGTGGGGAACGCGGCGCTTCCGCCCAATGCCAGCGCGATTGCGAGTGCTTTTACTGTGGAGTGTTTCATGTCGATCTCCCATGGCCCCAACCTCTTTCGGAAGTTAAGGCTTGCCCGTGCGCATCGATGCCTGATCGACACGACTACCCAAAAACCGATCGGCTCTATTTGGCAGAATCTGCGGGATTTCGGAGCGACCCCATTGGCGGATGTGCGAACCTGGCACAGAGCCACCCAAAATTACCTCTCAAGCCCCTATACAGGGGGCGTTCGAGAGAAAGTTCGCCGCGATACTCACAAATTCGCGTCAAAATCCCGATATATCATCCCTGGCTAATTTAAGAGCCGGTCAGGGCCAAGAGTCAAGCACAATTAACGGTTGCTTAACCTTGACGACGGCAACATGGTTAACGGCTTTGGCCGGATCCCCTCCGACTGCCTCGACCCGTCGGTGAATTTCCAGCACCGAAGAGTTTACCGGCTCGCCGCCAGACTGACTGCTCGGTAGCGGCTATTCCTCCCCCGATACGCGTTAGGTTAACCAAATCTCAATAATCATGTTCAACAAACAATTAATTTAGTTGACGCTAAGAAAGCATTAGCTAATTCTAATCCTGGGATTTTGGGAGCTTCCAGCCACCTTGTCGGCGGAAGCCCAAAGTGGCGGGCGAGTAAGTGTATGAGTGCTTCCGTGCATGATGGCGTCGTCGGCCATAAGAGCAGACGGGCGCATCGATCTGAGGCGGCTCTGGCAGTCACTGCGCAGAAGGGACCCTTTCTGGTGCCCGTGCTGTCGGCCATTCAGCAATGGATCCTGAGACTGGCGCTGGCTTTCTGGTTCTGCACACTCGGGTTTTTCTGGATCTGGTGGCTGAAGCCGGAGCATGTCGAACATCTCGGGCCATACACGTTCGCAACACTCATCCTGGTATGGCTCACGCTCATGCCGTTGTACTTTCTCTTGAACGTGCATGCGTCGAAAAAACCGTCCAAGCTTCACACGATCCCGAAGCGTTCGCGGGTCGCGATGGTGGTCACCAAGGCCCCCTCCGAACCGTTTGCCGTCGTTGCGCGCACGCTCGAAGCGATGCTGGCACAGGATTACCCGCACGATACCTGGCTGGCCGACGAGGATCCCTCCGAAGAGACAGTTCGCTGGTGCGACGCTCACGGCGTGATGATTTCGACGCGGCGCGGCAGGCAAGACTATCACCGCACGACATGGCCACGCCGGACGCGCTGCAAGGAAGGCAATTTGGCGTTCTTCTACGACCACTATGGCTACGAGCGTTACGATTTCGTCGCCCAGATGGATGCGGACCATGTACCGACGCCAACCTATCTGAGGGAGATCCTGTTTCCCTTCGCCGATCCCTCGGTTGGCTATGTCTCGGCGCCGAGCATCTGCGACAACAACGCCGCCGAGAGTTGGGCGGCGCGCGGCAGGCTGTTTCCGGAAGGGATGTTTCACGGACCGCTGCAGTCCGGCCATACGGGCGGTGGAGCTCCGCTCTGCATCGGCTCGCATTATGCCGTGCGGACCAAGGCGCTGAAGCAGGCGGGCGGTCTCGGTCCTGAACTGGCGGAAGATCACTCCACCTCCATGTTGATCAACGCGGCCGGATGGCACGGCGTGCATGCGCTCGACGCCATCGCCCATGGCGATGGCCCGCAGACCTTCGCCGACCTCATCACCCAGGAATTCCAGTGGTCGCGCAGTCTGATGACGATCCTGCTCGAATATTCGCCGAGCTATCTCCCAAAGCTGTCGCCGCGGCTGAGATTCCAATTCCTCTTTTGCCAGCTCTGGTATCCGCTGTTCGCCGTCTTTGCGTTGCTGATGTACGTCATGCCGGTCTATGCGCTGTCTACCGGGCGCAACTTCGCCAATGTCATGTATCTCGACTTTTTGTTCTACTATCTGCCGAACGCGGTCGCGCTGGTTGGCCTGGTGATGCTGCTGAAGGCGTTCGGCCTCTCGCGCCCGATGACGGCCAAGACGATCAGCTGGGAAGGCACGCTGTTCCTCTTCTTCGCGCGTTGGCCTTGGGTGCTGGCCGGCACGCTGTCGTCGATCCGCGACTATCTGACCAAATCATTCGTCGATTTCCGCGTCACGCCCAAGGGCAGCGGCCCCAAGCACCTTCTGCCGGCTCGCGCCCTCACTCCCTATGTGGCGCTGGCCATCGGCGCGGCACTGCCTGTCCTGCTCGTTGAGCACCCCTTCGATGCCACCGGCTTCTACTGGTTCGCCGCCTTCAACGCCTTCCTCTACGGGCTGCTGGTTGTTGTGATTGTCGTAAGGCACGTCATCGAAAACAGGATTCCGTTGCGCGCCAATGCGGCGAAAGTCGCCTTTCAGGGGTCGCTTGCCGTGCTGGCGCTGATCGTGCCCGCCGCGGGCTTCTACGATCGCGGCATGGAAGGCGTCTACGGACTGCAGCAGGGCGCCGGTGGCCTGCGCATCGTGCGCATCGCCTATGTGGTTTCCGGCGCCGGCCAGGGCAACATCGGTGGCCGCAATTTCTACTTCGATCCAGGTTGGGAAACGCGGCGCTGAATGCTGGAGGCGTCCGCGTAGCGGGCCGGCACTCTGGACGGCTGCAGGCGCGAGCCCAAAAGATCAAACTTTAATTATATCCGATCGATTGCCGAAAGGCCGCGTTCATCGTGTCGTTTGCATGATCTTTAATAAGTTTCCCCTAATATACAATCCATGATGTGAGTGGCGATAGGCTGCTCGCGTGGCGCGGAAGCCAATAAAGCAAATAGATCTCCGCGCTGCAACGAATTATATTCGTGGTAGGGGACAATGATGAACAAAGTTAGGGAAAGAAGGGCAAGGATCGGCGCGAAATATGCTTGTGCATTTGCCGCCGTTGCATTGATCTCGATACTCTCAGGTTGCCAGAGCAAGGACGCGACCAAGACCAGCTCGATCGGCACAAAGTCCGTGGTGCATACGCTCGGCAAGAAGGTGCACGACGTCAAGAAGAAGCGGCTGCATCTGTTCAACCGCAAGCCGCTCACACAGACGACCATGGTGACGCGTACGAGGGAGGAGGCCTACGCGGCCTTCGTGCGGCCGCAGCGTGTCGGCAGGCCGGCGCCGGTGAAGGTCTCCTATCGTCTGGGCAATGGCGGCCCGTTCCTGGGCCGTTCGCCTTGGATTTGTGGCCCGAGCGGTTTCGGCCAGCGCGCCAGCTGCCGTTCGCGCTACTAGACCATCAGACCTAAAAGTGGCGGCGCGATTTGAATGAAGGATCCGCCGCTCTTGTCTTCGCCAGGGGGCGCGAGTCGAGGGCGAGAGGTTGGCGCAGACGTTGCGCCTTGCCTCTTGCCCTCAGGCCGCCATTCCTGGGATCAATGAACCCTGCCAGTCCGCCGTCGGCCTGAAACCAAAATCCCTCCCAGCAAGCTATCGATGAAGCCACTGCCCCGGTCAACGCTGGGGACGGAGAGCCTCGATGGCGTCCCGATCATGATGGCCGGCTCGGGCGGAGCCAGCCGTCATTGTCACTGGGCGCCGGCTGCGGCCGCGCGACATAGGCCGATGCTCCATTCGCTTCGTGATAGACCCGTGCCAGCATTTCAGCCAGCACGCCCGACGTCACCATCTGCACCCCGGCGATGAGCAGGAAGAAGCCGGTGAACAGCATCGGTCGCGTTCCAATGTCTTCGGCAAAAAGCAGCTTCAGGCAAAGCAGGTAGGCAAGGATCAGCGAACCCAGCGCGCCAAGCACGATGCCGATGCCGCCGAAGAAGTGCCCAGGCCGTGTGCGATAGCGCATGAAGAAGTACATGAACACCAGATCGAGCACGACCCTGAAGGTGCGCGAAATGCCATACTTGGATTGGCCATGGATGCGGGCGTGATGCGTCACCACTTCCTGCGCGATGCGTCTGGGGGTCGTCACCGTGGCCAGCCATGCAGGGATGAAGCGGTGCATCTCGCCATAGAGCTTGACGCTGCGGATGACGTTGCCGCGATAGACCTTGAGGCTGCAGCCATAGTCCTTAAGGCGCACCCCGGTGACGCGCGCGATCAGCGCGTTGGCGATGCGCGAGGGCAGCCTGCGCATGAAAAACCCTTCCTGGCGATCCTTGCGCCAGCCCACCACCAGGTCGAGATCCTCGCTCAACAGGCGGTAGACCATACGCGGAATGTCGTAGGGATCATTTTGCAGGTCGCCGTCGATCGTGGCGATGACGTCGCCGCGCGCTGCGTCGATACCGGCCTGCATCGCGGCGGTTTGCTTGTAGTTGCGCACCAGCTCGACCGCATGCACATGCGGGCCGTAATGCGCCGCCAGGCGCCTGATCTCGCTCACCGTCGCGTCGGTGCTGCCGTCATCGACCAGCACGACCTCCCACGGCTGGCCGTAGCGTTCCATCGCCTGGTGAATCCGCACCAGGAGCGGTTCGACGTTTTCGGCCTCGTTGTACATGGGCACGACGATGGACAGTGTATGGTCCGGCATCACCGCGCCGTCAGGCAGTCCCGAAGCAGGGATGGGCAATACGCTCATAGGGATGGCTTCCTTGCAGGGCCGACGGCCGGGTTCCCCGGCAGCGTCGATTTCGAGGGAAACAGCCAGGCGATCGCACCCGTGGCGATTGCCGAGCAGAAGATGAACAGATGCAATGCCAGCGCTGCCTGAAGGCCGCTCTTCATGGCAATGCCGGAGGTGAGCAGCGCCGCCGCTGCACCCGCTTCGTAGGTGCCGAAGCCGGCGACGCCTTGCACCGGTAGTATGGCGGCGCCTTCCGCCCCGACGACGCCTGGAAAGGCGGTCGAAAAGGATGTCCCGAGTAGCATTGCCAGCAACCATCCCTGTACGGTGAGCTTCAGCGACCAATTGGCGATCGTCCACCACCAGCCATAGCGCGATCGGCCGGTCGCCTCGGTGAAGACATCGCGCAGCCTGCCGAGTTTCGCCACGATCTTGCCGCGGCCTGCCCAGTCATGCGGCGCACGCGCCCAGCGCGGCAGACACCAGGCGGCAGCGATTACCGCGGCCACGCCCGCGATTCTTATCGCCGGATGCAGGCCCGGCCACACAGCCAGGGCCAGCACGCCGACGACGAAGGCGTCCTGCAGCCTGAACCACAGCAGCGAGGCGCTGGCACGCATGATCGGTATGCCGAAGACCTGGCGCAGGAGCAGGGGAAATGCCGTCTCGCCGCCGCGGAAGGGCACGACGTTGATCATCGCATTGTGGATCAGAATGACGCGCAGGCAGGCGCCGAAACGGCCATGCACCTCCTCGCGGAACTCGTCGCAGACGCGCAGCGCGCGCAGCACGTAGGTGACGAACAGCGCAAGCGCCACGGCCGCGAAAGCGCCGGGCGTGATGCTCGCGAAAGCATCGCCCACCATCTTCCAGCGCGAGTCGCTGGCGACCCACGCTAGTAGGGCCAGGGTCACGATTATTGAGATTGCTCTTTTCAACCAATTCTCCGCCGGTTTCCACCGCCGAGTTCAAATGGCAGCACCGCGTGGCGCCCGAGTATCCCTACCGCCATCCGGGATCGGTTCGCCTGGCCCACCGGCTTGCCGAGTTTCGGCAGGAGAACGCGGCCGCCGAACCGTCGGGACAATATCCTGTCCAAGGCCCACAGCCCCAGACTGTCGCGGTTCTATGGACGGCTGATCCTATAGACCAGCAAATCGTCCGAATCCACAAGCTTGGTTGCGGTCTTGTCGAGATAGTCGATGACCCCGTCATGATGCTCGAGGAACAGCCGGTCCTGCTTGTCGGCGGCGTTCTTGGCCGTGCCGAACAGGTCCGCGCCTTGCGCGCGCAATTCCTCGAGCTGCGCGATCGCGGTGGCATCGTCCGCTACGAATTTCGACCATTCGACATCGCCGCCGCCAGGCGGGAACACCCAGCCACGCGCTCTGCTGTAGTAGACGGCGACGGGATCGCCGACCTCGGGCGCAATGGCGACGACGAGGTCGCCCGGCTGCGCTAACCGCGCCAGTTCGTCGCCAAGCAGCTTGCCATTCATGGCGATCGGCGTCTTCATTGTCCTGACAAGGGGAAAAGTCGACCAGACCAGCGTGACGGCCGCGATGCAGATCGCGCGCAGCACGACCGCCGGGGACAGAACGGGTCCCGATGCAAGCGTTGCCAGGAGAAACGCGCCGCGGCCGCAGAACATCGCGAATGGCACATGGAAGATGTGGTAGTTCCAGGGATTGCTGGTGATCTCGCGCGCTGCCGCCAGATAGACGACCATGGCCGCAGCCAGCCAAACATAAGGGATGGCCGAAAGAGTGGGTTGCTTGGGGTCTTCGACGGGTCTGGGCGGCAGCCAGAAACCGATCGCGATCAGCACCATGAACGGATAGCCATAGAACCACCAGACCGAGGTGTTCCATACGGATTTGAAGTAGAAGCTGTTCCTGAAGAATGTCCAGAAACCGGAATCCCAGATATAGCCGCTGCCCGCGACATGAAACGGCGGATAGCTGCGGCCGAGATAAATGGCCCAGCTGAAATAGGCGCCGATGATGGCCAAGCTCAAAAGCCCCAACAGGAAGACCTTGGCCGCCTGCTTTCGCTTCTTCTCAAGAACCCAGGAAACCATGAGGTAGAAGATGACGGCGCCGGCGGCGAGGCCCGGCGGCTTTGCCAGCACGCCGAGCGAGAAGCTCGCCGTGGCAAGCGGCAGGAGCCAGCCGCTGCCTCCGGCCCAGTATTTCGCGAACAGCCAGACGCCGAGCGTCACCAGGGCCAGCATCGCGGGATCGGGAAGAAACGAGCTGTCGATCATGATCGCCGCCGGCATCAGCGCGTAGGCAAGTGCCGCGGCGTGAGCGTGGGTCTCGTCCCAGCATATGGCCGTTAGCCTGTGCAGCGAAAACACCGTCACAAGACCGAAGAAGGCCGCTACCATGCGGCCGAACCAGTCGTGCCAGCCGAAGAGTTGATAGAGCAGGGCGGTCAGATAGCTGACGATCTGGAACTCGCGGCCCTGATAACTTGGCCCGGGCCCGGTCCAGCTGACCTCCGGAAAGAAGATGTTCCAGCTGCGCTGCTGGAAATTGTCGGCCATCATTGCCGTGCTTACCTCGCGCCAGCTGAAGGCATCGACGAGTGGCAAGGTGATGTTGTGGAACCTGAACACGACCGCAATGAACAGGATGCCCAGCAATATCGCCATGTTGGGGCTCAGGGTGCTGCGAGCAGCCATCTCCCGGTCGCTTGACTGCAGGTATTGCTGACCTTCGGCCTGATTCAACTCCGGGTCGTCCGTCATTTGAAACCGCGTCCTCCCTGACGTCTACGGATGTTGCTTTTGAGCGCGATTGTCGGAGGTAGAGGAATATACGACGCAATTCTTAATTTTGACGATTGCGGCTGCGTGTGTCTCGAATAGTTGTTGTTAATCCGCTTGGCGAAGGTTGACATCACCGTTCTCGCGACTGTTAACTAGTTTCCTAGGCTGTCAGAGCGCTGATAGTGCTACCTTGGGCCAAACAGGCATGCGCACGCCAATTGTACCGACAGCTCTGACCAGATTGCCGCCGCTTTGCGTCGACCGTCGGCAACACAGACCCCGTCGGTTCGCAAGTTGCACGCAGCTTATGTTTCTCCTGGCCCTCTGCGGCCAGACGGCGCTTTCGGGAACAGCGCATGCGGCTGCCGCCAAAGACAGCGGACCTGCGCAAGCGGTTGTCGCCACCGTTCCGACTGCCTACGAGATGTCGCTTCTTTACGCCGATCGCACATGGGTGTGGAAAGACGGAGCAGCCTATTTCGCACAGGGCAATCGACGCCTTGAGGCCTGGACGTCCGGGCCGGACACGGCATCTTTTGCGGCGGGCAGATGGCTGGTCACCAGCAACGGTAAGATGTGCATGGAACTCGCCTGGCGGTCGAAGGGCTACACCGGCAAGCAAAAACGCACCTGCTACAGCCACCGGATTCAGGGCGGGAACATCGAGAAACGCGAGGATCCGGATGGGGAATGGTACAGTTTCAAGCGATCTCCCGAGGATACTTCCGACGAATACCGGAAATTCGAAGTGGGCAACCCGAAGGGCGCGCAGTTCGAAGAGACCCGCAAGCTGGTCGATTCCAAAAATTAGGTACGCAGCCGACCCATCCTGACGAGTTGAACAAAATCATTCAATCCCGCTTTCGAGAGCGGACTGCAATTGCAAGGCACCTGTCAGGGAT
This sequence comes from Mesorhizobium sp. M7A.F.Ce.TU.012.03.2.1, assembly GCF_004006095.1. Lineage (NCBI taxonomy): Bacteria > Pseudomonadati > Pseudomonadota > Alphaproteobacteria > Hyphomicrobiales > Phyllobacteriaceae > Mesorhizobium > Mesorhizobium sp. M7A.F.Ce.TU.012.03.2.1. The sequence continues at coordinate 5,860,274 of NZ_CP034779.1, read as the reverse complement.
CTGGCGAATCGCTTATGGTAGGACATCAAGCAGTTCGGCTGGCCCCGTCGGCGCGCCGGTCGCTGGTTGATGGCATCCAACTTTATCTGACAGAACGACGAGACGATGGGCCCTACCATACGGTTTTGATGAAATTTAATAATTAGTGATGTCTAATATTGACGTGTGATGTGCGAGTGGTCACTCATGCGGCGTGAGAGCGGCGAAGCATAGTATGTCGCGATGCGCCCTTGGCTTATACTTGATAGCAAGGGACACATGATGAAAAAATCAGCGATGGGTGCAGTCAACCCAAGCAAAAATATCGTATCTATTAGAAATATCGTGGCTATCGTTGCGGCCGCGGCGGTGATCTCTGTGGTTGCAGGCTGTCAGAGTATGGATGCGAACGAAACCAATTCGGTCCTCGTCAAGCCTGTGGTCCACGCCATCCGCAGCCAGCCCGCGGTCCAGCCCGTGCAGGCCGGATTTCTCGTGCGCTCGCTCCGGGCCGACCTTCCGATCCAGATGACAAGCACAACAGGAACTGAAAGTGGCTACGCCTTTGCACCACCGCAACGGATCAGAGCCAGCACGCCGGCGCCGGTGAAAATCTCGTTCAATCCTGGCGATGGCGGCACGTTCTCCGGCGGCTCGCCTTATATCTGCAGCCCTAGCGGGTTTGGCCAGCGCGCGAGCTGTCGCCCCCGCTATCTCTGACCCGTCGAGCGGCGACCGACGTTGCCGCCCTGGCTGGCGGCAGTTTCATTGGCCTGGTCTTCAGTCCGAAAAAAGGAGCGGCTGTCCTGACAATCGTATCGACGTCTGAAAGTTCCGGCACAAAGCCAAGCTGTTCGCGTGCGGCTCCCGGATCGGCGTAGAGCTCCGCCGGATCTCCGGGGCGCCGGCTTCTGAACACTGCCGGGACCGGTCTTGACGTCATTCGGCCGACCGCCTTGACGATTTCCTTGATGGAGACGCCCCGCCCCGTGCCGAGATTGACCGCCAGGCTTTGCCCGCCACCCTCGAGATGCATGAGCGCTTTCAGGTGGGCGCGGGCCAGATCGGTGACGTGGATATAATCCCTTACACAAGTGCCGTCCGATGTGTCGTAGTCGGTGCCGAAAACCTCGATCGCGTCGATGATGCCCGATGCGGCCATGAGCACTCTGGGAACCAGGTGGGTTTCCGGCGAATGCCACTCACCAAGCTCGCCGTCGGGATCGGCGCCACAAGCGTTGAAGTAGCGCAGGATAGCAAATTTCATTCCATACGCGGATGCATAGTCGCCGATGATCTGTTCGCCCATCAGCTTGGAGCGCCCGTAAGGGCTGATCGGATTTTGCGAGGAGGTCTCGCGAACGGGTAACGCTTCCGGCACGCCGTACGTCGCACAGCTGCTGGAGAAGATGATGTTTTCGACCGAACAAGCGCGTGCGGCATCGAGCACCGCGATGGTGCCTGTCACATTGGTTGAATAATATTCGGCCGGCTCGCGAACGGACTCTCCGACATAGGCCAGCGCCGCAAAATGGATCACAGCCGTCGGCCGGTGGGTTTCCATCGCCCGCTTCAATGCATCCCGATCCCGGATATCGCCGACGACGAGCGGACCCCAGCCGACGGACCTCTCGTTGCCGCGGCTCAGATTGTCGAAAACCACCGGGACGTAGCCGGCGGAGGCCAGCTGCTTGCAGGTGTGGCTGCCGATGAAGCCGGCTCCACCCGTCACCAGGACTGCCGGCCGGCTCATGAGGCGGCAGCTCCTCTGGCAATGCGGTTTCCGTAGAGCAGGGTGTCAAAATACTCGACGGTACGCGCGAGTCCCTGGCTCAAGCTGATTTTCGGCTCCCAGCCGAGATTGGCCTTGGCAAAAGAGATGTCCGGCTTGCGCTGCCTGGGGTCGTCGACGGGCAGCGGCCGATGCACGATCTTCGATCGGGCGTTGGTGTAATCGACGACCAGCGTCGCCAGTTCCATGATGGTGAATTCGGCAGGGTTGCCGAGATTGACCGGGTGGGTGGGCGCGCTCGGCGCGTTCATCAGCCGGACAAAGCCCTCGATCAGGTCGTCGGCATAGCAGAAGGAGCGCGTCTGCTGGCCGCTGCCATAGACGGTCAGGTCCTCGCCGCGCAGCGCCTGGACGATGAAGTTCGAAACCACGCGTCCATCGTCGGGCTGCATGCGGCGCCCGTAGGTGTTGAAAATGCGGGCGACACGGATATCGAGGCCATAGGTTCTCGAATAATCGAAGAACAGGGTTTCGGCCGAGCGCTTGCCTTCATCATAGCAGGAACGCGGTCCGTGCGTGTTGACGTTGCCGAAGTAGCTCTCGGGCTGTGGATGCACGAAGGGATCGCCATAGACTTCGGACGTAGAGGCCTGGAATATCTTGGCCTTGTTCTGTCGCGCGAGTTCCAGAAGGTTCAGCGATCCAAGCACGCTTGTCTTGAAGGTGTGGATCGGGTCTGCCTGGTAGTGCGGCGGAGAGGCGGGGCAGGCGAGATTGTAGATCTCGTCGCACTGAAGATCCGAAGGCAGTGCATCGACGATGTCGTGCTCGATACAGGTGAAGCTCGGATTACGCAGAAGGGTATTGAGATTGTATCTTTTTCCGGTGTGGAAATTGTCCAGCGCGACAACGTCGTATCCGTCCCGCAAAAGACGTTCGCACAGATGCGATCCTAAAAACCCCGCTCCTCCGGCGACAAGGGCGCGTCGTCGGCTTTGGTTGGCGCCCCTTTGGCTGCCGGATTCCAGTTTCAGAACCTTGACAAGCTTACCCATGCTTTCCTCGCACGCACCGCACACGCTACCGCCGGGGCCGGGACAAAGCATCGCCCGGCCACGTTCCTGAGAACGTGGCAAACCTCCGCGTCTGCGGAATCGCCATCACTGATGTGCGTTAATTGTTCTTTGGCTTTCGCGAAGCTGGTACGACTACACGACCTCCGTGCTGCCGCTCAGCATTCTCTGCGCCCCGAAAACGCGGTCACCCGCTCGGTGTCACCATCGCCGATTGCTCGCCCAAATTGCACATCCCAACATATCGAAAATATACCTGTGGAAATTATAGTCAACTAAATTAGTGATTTCTTAACCAAGTGCGCTCGCGGATGGTTAACATGAGGGGGCGAGCGTCTCTCGGGCTGAAACACGGCGCATACGGAAAATCCTCTTTACTAAACAGCATATTGGCTCGATCGACGACAATGTATGACCGGACGCGGAAGCTGTCCCTTGAGGTAGAATCGAAACTTGACAGCAAGGACGGCCGAGAATGAGCCGACAGCGATGTCAGCGCAGCGCGCGAAATACTCGGCTTAATTTTTGAGCGCATAGGTAGAACCTTGAATTGTTGCGCGGCCACGCCGCCAATCTGGTTGCGCTCGCCCGCACGGCCCACCTCCAGGTGGCTGCCCGCAACTGGCCATCGCCTTTTGGCCGTCGGGGCGCTATTGGCAAGGTCACGATACGCCATGGTGATCTGAATGCGCTTTCTGTTTGTCCTGATCCTGCTCGTCGGCGCCGGCATCGGTGTCGTCTATCCCTGGGCGATGAGCAACTTCTCCGGCCATGAGATCGGCACCTGGCGGGTCTATGAGCAGGGCCGCTTCAAGCCGCTGACGGTGCCGCTCTCCGGCCGCGACGCGCCGGTGCGGGTGCTGGTCGACCTGACCGCAAGAGCAGAGCGCATCGTTTCGCAGCAGCGCACCGTGCTGACGCTGACCGCTGCAAGCAATGGCCGCACGGTGCTCGCCTCGACGCTGCAGTTCAACCATTCCGACAACCCTCGCCAGGTCAGTCCGCAACTGCCCGACAAGATCTTTCGCGACGAGGCCGGCGTGATCGCGACCGTCAGTCCGGGCCCCTATACCTTCACCGTTGGACCGGGTGATGCCGACGACATACCGATGCGGGCGGTCGATCTCATCCTGCGCTCCGGCGCCGGCGAGATCGACAGCCGTGCACGGCCGGTCGGCTTCGCGCTGATGGCGATCGGCCTGATCGGATTCTTGCTGACTTTGCGCACTCGTGGCGGCCGGCCGGAAAATCCGAACTCGCAGCCGCCACCGCCGCGTTGGGGCAGGGGCTGATGCATGTCGCCCAAAAGTGTGCAGCGGTTTTGGGACAACGACATGCATAACGGCACAAAACCATGAACTACCGCCACGCCTATCATGCCGGGAATTTCGCTGACGTCGTCAAGCATGTCGTGCTGACGCGCTTGCTCGAGTATCTGAAGCAGAAGGATAAGGCGTTTCGGGTCGTCGACACCCATGCCGGCATCGGCCGCTACGACCTGTCGTCCGCCGAGGCGCAGAAGACGGGTGAGTGGCAAGGCGGCATCGGCAGGCTGATCGATGCCCCGTTCGCCGCTCCGGTGGCGGCGCTGCTCGCGCCTTATCTGGAGACTATACGGTCGCTCAACCCCGAGGGTGGCATCCAGAAGTACCCGGGCTCGCCGTTGATTGCGCGCCATCTCATGCGCAAGCAGGACAGGCTGACGGCGATCGAGCTGCACCCCAAGGATGCCGCGAGGCTGAGGACGTTCTTTGCCGGCGATTTCCAGGCCCGGATCATCGAGCTCGATGGCTGGCTGGCGCTCGGCGCGCATCTGCCGCCGAAGGAAAAGCGCGGCCTTGTCCTCATCGATCCGCCATTCGAGGAAGCGGGTGAGTTCGAACGCCTCGTCGACGGGCTGATAAGGGCGCACAAGCGGTGGCCCGGCGGCATCTACGCGCTCTGGTATCCGATCAAGGACCGCAAGGCGATCATCGCCTTCCGCAAGGCGCTGAAGCAATCCGGCATTCCGAAGCTGCTCGATATCGAGTTCGAGATCAGGCCGGCCTCTTCGGAACCCAGCCTCGACGGCAGCGGTCTGCTGGTGGTCAACCCGCCGTTCACGCTGGAGGGCGAGCTGCGGACGCTGCTGCCGGCCCTGCACAGGCTGCTTGCGGTGGGGCGGCCGGCGCACTGGTCGCTGGAATGGCTGGCCGGCGAGCAGGCTTGAGGCGGGCTCATCGACGACCCAGTGACCGTACTCCTTTGGGTCTGGATATGAACGTGCCAGAGCCATTCCGGTGCGTGCAAATTCGGCTTTGGTCAAAAAGCGGTTTCAAACTGGGAAACCATTGTCAACGCAACCGCTTGACCGCCGCCAAGCGAATCCGCACAGTGCGCGCAATCGACCTTGAGAGGCTGCCATGACTCGCTTCGCCAAATCCGCCCTTGCCGCCCTGATTTCGCTCTGCACCCCGCTTGCCGCGCCTCTCGGTATCACCCAGACCGTGCAGGCCGCCGATCTTACGGTCTATTCCGATGAAGACAGCGGGGTCTGCGGTCAGCCCTGGGTACTGAACAAGATCACCAGCCGCTTTTCCTATCAGGTGCATCACGTGCCGCATCTGCCTGACGTGCAGATCACCGATTTCCGGCGCATCCACCAGCATCGCTATCTGGCGGCCAACGATACCTGGCCGATCGGTCGCCGTTATTGCGGCGCCACCGTCAGCCTGTCCGACGGCCGCGATCGCACCATCTGGTACCTGATCGAGGAAGGCCAGGGCTTTGCCTCGATCGGCGACAATGTCGAATTCTGCGTCTCGGGCTTCGACCGCTGGATGGTCTACAACGGCCGCTGCCGCATTCTGCGCTAGACCCCGTTTCCCCTTCCAATCTCTTTCGCGCCTGTGGCCTGATCGGCCGCAGGCGTTTTTTCGTGCCGTTGACAGCAGGTTCGATCCGTCGCATACAGGCGAGACAGACCTGTCTCACTACTAGGTAATCTCCATGACGCCATCGTCCGCTTCCGGCAAGCGCCAACACGTCGTTGACACGGCCTACGTGCTGTTCAAGCGCGCCGGCTTCCATGCCACCGGTATCGACCGGATCATCGCCGAAGCCGATGTGGCCAAGATGACGATGTATCGCCACTTTCCCAGCAAGGACGAACTGATCGTCGAGGTGCTCGACTATCGCGCTATGCGTTTCGACCGCCAACTCGACCGGCTCGCCCAGGGGGACGTTCCGCCGGAGCAGAAAATCGGAAAAATCTTCGACTGGCATGCACGCTGGTTCCGCAGCCCGGATTTCCATGGCTGTCTGTTCGCACATGCGCTGGCCGAGTTCGGCGATCCCGGGCACCCGATTTTCGAGGCCGTTGTCAGGCAGAAGAACGGCCTCAAGCGGCGCATGCAGTCTATCCTCGAAGAGATGATGCCGCACGGCCGCGCCGAGAGCGTGGCGGCGACGCTGCTTATGCTGATCGAAGGTGCGACCTTGCTGGCGCAGATGGGGCAGGCAGAAGCCGCCATTCGCGACTCCCGCAAGGCGGCCATGGGCATCGTCGCCGCCTCGCGCCGGCCGCAATGAGCCCGCTGGTCATCGGGCTCGCATTGTTTGCGGCGATCCTGCACGCAAGCTGGAACGCGTTCCTGCGCACGGGGGCCGACAGGTTGTGGACCGTCACCGTCATGAGCTTTTCAAGCACGGCGCTCGCCATCCCCTTCGCCTTCTTCCACGACCTTCCGGCCGCGCCGGCCTGGTCCTATATCGTGCTCTCGGCCTGCCTGCAGGTTGGCTACACCTTGTTTCTCGTGGCCGCCTACAGATATGGCGAACTGGGGCGGGTCTATCCGATCGTTCGCGGCAGCGTGCCGCTGCTTGTCACGCTCGGCGGGTTCTTCCTGGCCAACCAGCAGCTCACTCTGCCGCAGACCGTCGGCGTCGCGCTGGTCGCTGGCGGCATCATGGGCCTTTCACTCGGACGGGGCAGGGCCGCCACGACATCGATATTCTATGCATTGGCAACGGGAGCGATCATCGCCGCCTATGCGACGGTCGATGCGCTCGGCGTTCGCGCGGCGGGAAATGCCGGCGCTTACACCGCATGGGTCCTGCTGATCTACGGCGCGTTGCTGCCGGCGGCCTTCGTCGCCTGCCGTGGCCGGCTCATTGTCGACCTGCGCGCGCCTGAAACCTGGAAGGCGCTGGGCGGAGGCCTGTTTGCACTTCTGGCCTACGGTGTCGTGGTCGCGGCCTTCGCGCTCGGACCAGCAGGTCCGATCACCGCGATCCGCGAAACCAGCGTCGTCTTCGCGGCCTTCATCGGACGCCTGTTCCTCGGCGAGATGCTGACGCCACGGCGGGTCGGCGCCTGCGCTATCGTCGCGCTCGGCGCCATCTGCCTCGGCTATCAGCCGTGACGGAAATGCGGATCGCGAAGATTCTGGACGGCAGCCCGTCTCAGGACGGCGAGGGCTGCTGACGATTTTTGCCACCGGCATCGCGCTCAATCTTGGCAATCCGAAAATGCCGTTGTTCTACGTCGCGCTGTTGCCTGGCGGCGTCGGCGCATCGCTCAATGCTGCTTATCTTGGTGTGCTGATGATGGTGATCCTGGCCGTTGAAGCGGTGGTGATCGGCGTTCATGTCATCCTCGCCGGCCGCGCCCGCAACCTGTTGCGCACGCCAGGGATCGTACGCCGGGTGACCGCGCGGCGGGCGGTGTGATGATCGGCGCCGGCGTTGCCGTTGTTGCCGCGCGCTGAGCTGATTGCCCAGTCGCCACGCTATTTCCTGCGCGGCATCGCCTGATCGATGATCTTGCGCAGGAATGCGGCGTGGCCGCGGAACGCGCGCCGTCCACTCGTGGTCGCCTTGACGCGCGTCTGCGGCCGGCGGCCGACGAACAGCTTTTCGATGTCGACATAACCGGCCCTGGCCAGCGTATCGAGATGCGCGCCGAGATTGCCGTCGGTGACGTCCACGATGGCCTTCAGCCCGGTGAAGTCCAGCGTTTGGCGCCTTTCCAGCATGTTCAGCGCGGCCATGATCCTGAGCCGAGTGCTCTGGTGGATGATTTCGTCGGCACTCATCGATTGGCTCCGGTGCAGCCAAGCCGGAGGCCACCGACAACCATGCCGCCGCCGTGGCGGACCGTCTTGGCAATCTCGAACGGCGACAGCGCCATTTGCCCCTGTGCGATGGACATCGAAGTACTCCGGCATGCCGTGCAGAATACTCTGGCATATAGAGTAGTCTGTCAATTCACGAGCAATCGGGTCTGCGATCGCGCTTGACAAGGTGGTGCATTGGCCGGCTGCCGCATTGCAGTATAGATCGTCCGCCTGCATGAGATGATCGCACCGCTGAGGCTGTGGTCATGATATTGGCGAACGAAGATCGACACGCAAAGCTGTTCGCTGATCTTCGGAGCTTCACGAGAAGAGCGCTCCCGCGGAGTGTGGAGAATGTCGGCGACACATTCTAGCCGATGGTCGAAGATCAGCAGTGAATTTCTGCGACGATCAGCACGATCATGTGCCGATCGTAACCGAAAGTTAAGTTGCGAAAATCAGTCTATTGCTTCGCTGGCTAGCAAGCCGCGAGTCAGATATGCATGAGCGCGCCGGGTCATTACGGCCGTCGGCACAACGGAAGGGGCATCGCATGGCTAAGCAGTCATCCAAAGCGCCGGCGTCGAAGGCACCGGCAAAGAAAGCACCCGCAAAAGCAGCGACGGCGAAGGTCGCAGCTGCAGTGAAGAAAGCAGCACCCGCTGCCAAGCCGAAGGCCGCGGCTGCCAAGGCAAAAGCAGCACCGGCCAAGAAGCCGGCAGCGAAAGCTGCTGCGAAACCGGCAGTGAAGAAAGCAGCACCCGCCAAGGCCGCGGCAAAGCCGGCGGCGAAGGCGGCACCAGCCAAGAAGCCTGCAGCGAAGGCTGCGGCGAAACCCGCAGCGAAGAAGGCAGCACCTGCAAAAAAACCGGCTGCCAAGGCTGCACCTGCCAAGGCTGCACCGGCCAAGAAGCCGGCTGCGAAGGCTGCTCCGGCAAAGAAGGCTGCGGCAGCGAAATCTTCAGCGCCGGTGAAGAAAGCGGCACCTGCGGCCAAGCCGAAGGCAGCACCCGCCAAGGCCGGCAAGAAGTAGTCGCGTCTTCCCTCGCCGGGGGCGGTGCCGAAACAGTCAAGGGCGGGTGCCTGACAGGCGCCCCGTTCGTTGTTTGGCAGTCGGAAGGCGAGAACAGAGGCGGACGGAGGATATCTTTTCGCAGCTCCCAGGACTTCGCCATAGGGCGGAGTCCGGTGGGGCTTTTTGTGCCATTCATTCGCTTGATGAAATATCGGCGCGAGGCCCTTCGGTCTTGGCTGTCGGCTGAGTGATCCCTGCGATTCTGGCAACTCGGCGACTATGTGATCAAGCACCGTCTTCATGGAGCGCTCGCCAAACGGCCCCGGCCGATGAGTCCGCTCGCTGGCGGCCGGGTTTTCCGCTTCTGGCCATTGCTCGATCGCGCTTGATCGGTCAACACTGCCGGCCTGCAAAACAGGAAACCGATCATGCCCAGACTGCTCTATGCGTCCTCCTCTCCCTACAGTTCCAAAGTGCGCATGGCAGCCGCCTATGCCGGCATCGACATCGAAACGGTGGCGGTCAAAACCGACGACAAACCGGCCGAACTGATCGGCGCCAACCCGCTCGGCAAGATCCCGGTTCTGGTGCTCGACGACGGCCGCTCCATCCACGACAGTCGCGCCATCACCCAGCATCTCAACCGTTTGTCGAAGAGCGCGCTTTTTCCACGCAATCCCGACAAGCGGCTCGAGGCTGAAGTGCTGGAGGCGTTGGCCGACGGCATTTGCGACTGCGCGCTGTCGATGGTCTATGAACGGCGCACGCGGCCCGAGGAGATGGTCTATCAGCCTTGGCTCGATCGCCAGTGGGCGAAGATCACGGCGGCACTCGACCTGCTGAATGCCAACCCGCCGAAGCTGCCGAAGAAGATCACCGCCGGCCAGATGGCGCTGCGCGCCTGCCTTGGCTATCTCTCGCTGCGTTTTGCCGGAAAATGGGAGAAGGGTCGCGCCCGGCTGACGCGATGGGCGGCACGCTTCGACGAGAAGTTTCCAGAACTGAAGCCGTGCATTCCTGGTTGATAGCCGATTGCCCGGAATTGATTTCCCGGGTTATCGATTCGATCACCGGGAAAATTACCCAGACACAAAAAAAGCCGGGCGCGAGGCCCGGCTTTTTCGTGTCGTGGCTTGAACGACTTAGAACTTCATACCGACGCCGAAGGTGACGCGGTTGTCGGTGGCCTTGACCTTGCCGATGCCGTCGAAGCTCTTGCTGCCGAAGTCGGTGTAACGATACTCGACGCGGCCGAAGACATTGTCGGTCAGCTTGATGTCGGTGCCAACACCGGCGGTCCAGCCGAGCATCGTTGCGCGATCGCTGGCCCCAAGGACGGTGTCTTCCACCTTCAGGCTTCTGCCGGCGAGACCGCCGGTGCCATAGAGCAGGATTTCTGGGCTGACCGCGTAGCCGAGACGGGCACGCAGCGAACCTTCAAAGCCGGCCTTGGAGTCGATGCCGTTGTCGTCGCCCTTGACGCCGTTGTAGCCGAGTTCGGCTTCAGCGCCGTAGACGAAGTTCTCCTGCTGCCACTGGTAGCCGCCGAAGACACTGCCGACGAAACCCTTGGTATCGGTTTCAACGTCGAAATCCTTTTCTTTGGTCCGGCCGCTGAAGCCATAGCCGACGTTGAGACCGGCGTAGGGGCCGGCCCACGAAGCGACCGGAAGTTCAGCGATCGGCGCAGGTGCCGGCGGCTCTTCCGAAACCACGTCAGCAGCATAGGCAGTTCCGCTGAGGGCGAAGAGCCCAAGCGCAACGGCCAGCGGCCGTGCGAATTTGAGATTGGCTTGCATTGTTCTTTACTCCTTAAGCCACAGGACACAGGCTTTTTTCTCACGATCGCCATCTACCCGTCCGGGGGGTGAAACGGATCTGGCGTTCGTCGGTTCCAAATGTCGTGTCAAAATGCGGCTGAAGCGAACCTGAACTTGGGTCATTCCCCGGCACGAATGAGGCAGAACCTTGACGTTGCATCTTCGCAACAGCGAAATGGCAGGAACCATCCCATGCTGCGCTGCACACCGCTTGGTGCAAGGACTCCAGCACCCTATATTGCGGTCGTGCGCGCCCGAGTCCAGGGTGGGCCGGGATGTCCAAACGGCCGTTTCGCCACAATGCTGCCCAAGGTGCGAACACCATTTAACGCATGCCGGGCCATATTTCGCCGGCACCGCTTTTTCGGGCCGAAATTGAGGATTGACACCATATGAGCAAAGCCACTGTCACGGCGCTGGTGACGGGCGGGGCCAGGCGGATCGGCAGGGCGATCGTCGAGGATCTCGCCGCGCACGGTTTTGCCGTCGCCATCCATTGCAACCGCTCGCGCATCGAGGCCGATGCGTTGGCTGCCAAAATCATCGCCGGAGGTGGCCGCGCCGCCGTGGTCGCCGCCGACCTGACCGATATGGACGCCGTCGACGATCTCGTCGGCCAGGCGCAAGCAGCGCTCGGACCGATCCCGCTGCTGGTCAACAATGCGTCGCTGTTCGAGGACGATTCGGTTCGGGATTTCGACTGGCGGGCCTGGGACCGGCACTTTGCCGTCCATGTGAAAGCGCCCGCGCTGCTGGCGCAGAATTTCGCCCGGGCGTTGCCGGCAGGGCAGGAGGGCCTGATCGTCAACATGATCGACCAGCGCGTCTGGCGTCCGACGCCGCGCTACTTCTCCTATGCGCTGTCCAAGTCGACGCTGTGGACGGCCACCCAGATGATGGCGCAAGCGCTCGGCCCCAGCATCCGCGTCAATGCCATCGGCCCGGGGCCGACACTGAAGAACGCGCGTCAGGACGACAGCGATTTTGCCGCACAGGTGGATGGCTTGGTCCTCAAGCGCGGCCCGGAATTGCCGGAATTCGGCGCCACAATCCGCTATCTCTGGGAAGCGCGCTCGGTCACCGGCCAGATGATCGCGCTTGATGGCGGCCAGCATCTTGCATGGCAGACGCCCGATGTGACAGGCATGACGGAATGAGTCCTGTAGACCACAAAAGCACGCCGCGCGGCGGCGCCGACGATCTGCCCCCCGATATCGACCTCGAGGACGAGGCGGTCGAGAAGATCGTTGAAACCGTCGGTCCCGATGTCGCCTTCACCGCCATCGACTGGACACCGCATGCCGGCGACGCGGAAGGCATGATCGGCGCCGAGGTGATCCAGACGCTGGTCAAGCGGCTTCCCAACGCGCCCGGCGTCTACCGCATGATGAACGCTGCCGGCGATGTGCTCTATGTCGGCAAGGCGCGCAGCCTGAAGAAGCGCGTCACCAACTACGCGCAAGGCCGTTTCCACACCACCCGCATCGGCCGCATGGTGCGCGAAACGTCGACGATGGAGTTCGTCGTCACCCGCACCGAGATCGAAGCGCTGCTGCTCGAAGCCAACCTTATCAAGCGCTTGCGGCCGCGATTCAACGTCCTGATGCGCGACGACAAGTCGTTTCCCTACATTCTCTTGACCGGCGACCATGTCTCGCCGGGCATCTACAAGCATCGCGGCGCGCGGTCGCGCAAAGGCGATTATTTCGGCCCGTTTGCCTCGGCCGGTGCCGTTGGCCGTACCATCAACTCCCTGCAGCGCGCCTTCCTGCTCAGGAGTTGCACCAACTCGTTCTACGAGAACCGCACGCGGCCATGCCTGCTTTATCAGATCAAGCGCTGCGCTGGTCCCTGCACCGGCGAGGTCTCGCATCAGGACTATGCCGAACTGGTCGGCGAGGCGAAGGACTTCTTGTCCGGCCGCAGCCAGAAGGTGAAGACGGAAATCTCGGCCGCCATGCAGCAGGCGTCGGAAGCTCTCGATTTCGAGCGCGCCGCGATCTATCGCGACCGGTTGGCGGCCCTGTCGCATGTGCAGAGCCATCAGGGCATCAATCCGGCGACCGTCGACGAAGCCGATGTCTTCGCCATCCATCAGGAAGGCGGCCAGGTCTGCATCCAGGTGTTCTTCTTCCGCACCGGCCAGAACTGGGGCAACCGCGCCTATTTCCCCAAGGCCGATCCGGCGTTGGAAGCAGCCGAGGTGTTGGGTTCGTTCCTGGCGCAGTTCTATGACGACAAGCCGACGCCGCGGAACATTCTTCTGTCGCATGGCGTCGAGGATCAGGAACTGCTGGCCGAGGCGCTCTCCACCCGAGCTGGCCGCAAGGTCGCGATCTCCGTGCCGCAGCGCGGCGAGAAGAAGGACCTGACCGACAACGCTTTGCAGAATGCCCGCGAAGCGCTCGGACGCCGGCTGGCTGAAACCTCCACCCAGGGACGCCTGCTTGCGGGTTTCGCCGAGACATTCGGCCTGGCCAAGCCGCCGGTGCGCATCGAGGTTTACGACAACTCACACATCATGGGCACCAACGCGGTCGGCGCCATGGTCGTCGCCGGACCGGAAGGGTTCGTGAAGAACCAGTACCGGAAATTCAACATCCGCTCGACCGAGATCACACCTGGCGACGATTTCGGCATGATGCGCGAGGTGATGGAGCGACGTTTTTCGCGGCTGCTGAAGGAGCATGGCGATGTCCCGGCTGGGGATGCGGCTGATGGTTCGGCGGACGATATGGAGGACGATATCTCCGGCAGCTTCCCGGCCTGGCCCGATGTCATCCTGATCGACGGTGGCCAGGGCCAGATGACCGCGGTGCGCAAGATCCTCGCCGATCTCGGCATCGAGGACCGGGTGGTGGCCATCGGTATCGCCAAGGGCCAGGACCGCGACGCCGGCCGTGAGCGTTTCTTCGTCAAAGGCAGGGACTCGTTTTCGCTGCCGGTTCGCGATCCCGTGCTCTATTTCGTCCAGCGCCTGCGCGACGAGGTCCACCGTTTCGCCATCGGTTCGCATCGGGCGCGCCGCAAGAAGGAGATGGTCAAGAGCCCGCTCGACGAGATCAGCGGCATCGGTCCCGGCCGCAAGCGGGCATTGCTGCTGGCATTCGGCACCGCCAAGGCGGTCAGCCGCGCGGCCATCGAGGATCTGCGGAAAGTCGACGGAATTTCCGAACAGGTGGCGAAACTGGTCTACAATCATTTCCACGAGAGTTGAAAAATCCGGCACTTTCATCTGGCCTGTCGAATCTGGCCTGTTGACCCCCTACATTCGCATCTGATTTGAGTAGGCAGGCAGAAAGAGTTTCCCAGACATGGCCAAGCGCGCGTTCAACCTGCCCAATATGCTCACCTACGCCCGCATCGTCGCGGTGCCGCTGGTGGTGCTGTGCTTTTTTCTCGAAGGACATCTGAAGTCGAGCGACTTTGCCCGCTGGTCGGCGCTGATCATCTTCCTGCTCGCCTCGATCACCGATTATCTGGACGGCTATCTGGCACGCGCCTGGCAGCAGACCTCCAACATCGGCAAGATGCTCGACCCGATCGCCGACAAGCTGCTGGTCGCCACATGCCTGCTGCTGCTGGCCGCCGATACCGATCGCCATGCGGGTATTGCCGGCTGGTCGTTGTGGGCGGCGATCATCATCCTGTGCCGTGAAATCCTGGTTTCGGGCCTGCGCGAGTATCTGGCGGCGCTGAAAGTCTCGGTGCCGGTGACGCAGTTGGCAAAATGGAAAACCGCGATCCAGATGGTCGCCATAGCGTTCCTCTTGGCCGGACCGGCCGGCGACAAGATCTTTCCGCTGACCACGCAGACCGGGCTGGTTCTGCTGTGGATCGCGGCGTTGGTCACGCTCTACACCGGCTACGATTATTTCCGCGCCGGCCTCAAGCACATCATGGACGAGTGAGATGACGACACGGCTCATCTATTTTGCCTGGGTGCGCGAACGCATCGGCATGGCTGAGGAGGATGTCGACGTGCCTGCGGGCATCGAGACGGTGACCGATCTCCTGCGCTGGCTGAAATCGCGCGGCGATGGCTACGAGCACGCTCTGCAATATCCCGACGTGATCCGCGTCGCCATCAACCAGGAACATGTCGAGCACCGCGAGAAGATCGCGGGCGCCCGCGAAATCGCGCTGTTCCCGCCGATGACCGGGGGCTGACATGAGCGGCGCGGTCTTGCCTGTCGTGCGCATTCAGCGCCAGGATTTTGACGTCGCCGCCGAGATCGCCAGACTGACGCAAGGCCGCGCCGATATCGGCGCCGTGGTGACCTTCTCCGGCCTTTGCCGCGACGAGCAGGGCGCGCTCTCAGCGCTCGAGCTCGAACACTACCCCGGCATGGCCGAAGCGGAAATCGCCCGCATCGCTGTTGAAGCGGTCGAGCGTTGGCCATTGCAGGGGCTCACCGCCATCCACCGCCACGGGAAGATCGCGCCCGGCGAGAACATCGTGCTGGTGGTGGCAGCCTCGGCGCATCGCCATGCGGCGTTCGAGGCGGCGAATTTTCTGATGGACTATCTCAAATCGCGCGCGCCTTTCTGGAAGAAGGAGCATCGGGCTGACGGCTCGGAGGGTGGCTGGGTCGAGGCCAAGGAAGCCGATGCAAACGCCGCGCAACGCTGGTATCAGTCCGAATAAGATCCGCCGCAGCCATGCATTGACCGCAATCCTTTGGCCAATTGGCGGGATTGGTCAGCCTCGGCATTGGCAGCCCGGGGCATTGGCAGCCCGGGGTGAGGGAGATGGTCATGCTGGACAGGATCGCGGAGTTCTTGATCTTCGGTTTCGTGCCTCTGGTCGTCGGCATATTGGCCGTTCCGGAGCAGTCTGTTGCCACCGAAAGGGCCGTGAGAGGCGAGGTGATCTATCGCGAGCGCATTGCCTTGCCGCCCAGTGCCGTGCTCTCCGTCCAGCTGGCGGACGTGTCGCTGGCCGACGCGCCGGCCACCATCATCGGTGAGCAGCAAGTAAAGCCGGCAGGCCAGGTGCCGATCAGCTTCGAGATCAAATTCGACCCTTCGGTCATCCGGTCGCAGATGACTTACGCGTTGCAAGCCCGCATCACCGTCGACGACAAGCTGCTGTTCATCTCCGATATGCGCCATCAGGTCGATCCGTTGGCCGACGTGCCGCAGACCATCATGCTGAAGATGGTCACCCCGAGTGCCGAGCCGACGGCTTCCGTCTTCGACCAGCCCTGGCTGGTCGACTATATCGACGGCATCGGCGCTATTGCTGCCCCGCAAGCGACGTTCAGGGTCAGCGGGGCCGGCAAGGCGGGCGGCAGCGGCCCCTGCAACACCTACTTCGCCACCGCCAAACTCGATGGGCAAACGATCGCGATCAGGGACATCGGCTCGACCTACAAGGCCTGTGCGCCCGAGGTGATGGCCGAGGAAAAGGCGCTGTTCGATGCGCTGGCCAAGGCGGCGTCATACCGTGTCGATGCCGGCAAGCTCATCATATCAGACAAGGATGGCCGCGAGATCCTGCGCTTCAGCGCCGCTAGCTGACCCCCAACGAAAAAGGCCGGCGAAACGCCGGCCTTTTCACGTAATCCAAGGTCTGGACTATCGGCTCAGCCGACGATCTCGGTGTCCGAGAACCAGTACTTGATCTCTTCTGCCGCGGTCTCCGGCGCGTCGGAGCCGTGCACCGAGTTTTCGCCGATCGACAGCGCGTGAACCTTGCGGATGGTGCCTTCGGCGGCGTTGGCCGGGTTGGTGGCGCCCATCACTTCGCGGTTCCTGGCAATGGCGTTCTCGCCTTCCAGCACCTGGACGACGGTCGGTGCCGACGACATGAATTCAACCAGTTCGCCGAAGAAGGGGCGGTCCTTGTGGACGGCATAGAAGCCTTCCGCTTCGCGGCGGCTCATCCAGACCCGGCGCGAGGCGATGACGCGCAGGCCTGCCTCTTCCAGCATCCTGGTGATGGCACCAGTGAGATTGCGCCGGGTTGCGTCCGGCTTGATCATGGAAAATGTGCGTTCGAGCGCCATGGGTCGTCCTTGTCTGAGAATGGAATTGAGAGTGGCGGGCTCTATACAAGCCGCCCGGCCCATTGCCAAGGGGTGAGGCCAAAGGGGTGAGGCCAAAGGGGTGAGGGATGGTCCGCGAAGCGGACGGAAAGCCAATTGCTTGGCTCCGAGCGACGAACGGTGAAAGCCCGGTCCGCCTTCGGGCGGATTGAAAGGTCCAGTGGACCTTTCAAAGGGTTTGAACGCCCGAAGGGCAGGGAGCGATAGCGAAGGGCAGGCCGCTGCGCTTTTCTGTGCTCCCGAAGCCGAGATCAGACGGCTACACAGCAACGCGTTGCTTGCTATACTCGCGTGTCGGCGCCGCGCTGAGGTCGGGCCGTATGGAGACACCATGACCATGACAGACGATCGTCAGGAACGCATTCGCAACCGTGCGCACCAGCTCTGGCTGCAAGAGGGCCAGCCGGCTG
This sequence comes from Mesorhizobium sp. M7A.F.Ce.TU.012.03.2.1, assembly GCF_004006095.1. Classification (NCBI taxonomy): domain Bacteria; kingdom Pseudomonadati; phylum Pseudomonadota; class Alphaproteobacteria; order Hyphomicrobiales; family Phyllobacteriaceae; genus Mesorhizobium; species Mesorhizobium sp. M7A.F.Ce.TU.012.03.2.1. Next base: position 5,843,099 of record NZ_CP034779.1, on the reverse strand, counting down.
GACATCATGAGCGCCATTGGCATCAGGCGGCCGCCGATGTCGACCAGGAGGACGCCGCGGGCAAGTCGGCGGCCAAAAAGCCAACCAGGAAGGCAACTGGCGCCGCCAAGGCAAAGGCCGCCCCCAAGGAGGCAAAGGCTGCCACGAAGGCCGGCAAGCCAAAGAAGGCGGCGGCCAAGTAAGCTTTACGGCGTCAAGCCGCGGCGGCGATCTTTCGTCCCAGCCCGCCATGCAGGTCGAGGCAGCGGGCGAACCACTGCGCCACCACGTCGCCGTCGTCGAGCAGTTGGTAGGGCGAGGCTATGCGCGCCCATTGCAGGGCGCCGAAGACGATATAGTCGCTGAACAGCGCCGCCGCGCCGCCGATGAATGGCTGATAGGAGAGCATCGAGCGCAATGGCTCCAGCGAGGCTCTGAAATTGCCGAGCCCAGCTTCCCTGGCGGCCTTCACCTCCTCCAGCCGCTTGCCAAGACGCTGCTCCCGGCTCTGGCGGAAATAGACGGCGTTTTCCGCGTCCTGCATGGCATGGAGGTCCATGATCGCCGCGGTGGTCACGTAGGGATGAATGGTCACTTGCGACCAGCGTTCGACGAAGCGCGCCATCGCCTTGCCGCCTTCACCGCCAAACAGCGTCGGCCGGTCCGGATAGGCCTCATCGAGATAGAGCGCGATGGCGAAGGAATCCGCGACGACCGTCTCGCCGTCCCGGATCACCGGAACGGTTTTCGAAACGCCGCCCTCGACAGCGGGCACCTCGAGAAAGCGCGTCGGTACGGTCGATATGTCGAGCCCCTTGTGGGCAAGCGCCATCACCACCTTCCAGCAATGCGGGCTGAACGGACGTGTGGTGTCGCGTCCGACGAGATCATAGAGCAGAATGGTCATTGGCGGCGGCGTTCCTGCGGGTTAGGTAGGCCCCGCATCGACGTGAGCCGAGGGAAGCCATGAGACAGCATTTCATGATGTTTGCGGCCTATAATCAATGGGCCAACGGTCGCATCTATGATGCCGCCGCCGAACTCGATGACGAGGAATTCAACCGCGATGTCGGCGCCTTCTTCGGCTCGATGATGGGCACGCTCAACCACCTTTTGACGGCCGACCGGATCTGGATGAAGCGCTTCACCGGCGAGGGCGACGCGCCGACGACACTGGATGCCATCCTGCATTGGGGGTTGACCGGCCTGCGGGCGGCGCGTGAAGCCGAGGACAGGAGGATCATCGATTGGGTCGGCGGCCTCAATGACAAGGCGTTGACGGGCCGCTTCACCTACATGACCGTTTCGGACATGCGCACCGTCTCGCAAAGGCTGGCGCCGGCGCTGGATCATGTCTTCAACCACCAGACCCACCATCGCGGCCAGGCGCATACGATCCTGACCATCCTGGGACGGCCAAGCCTGGGGTTGGACCTGATGCTTTTTCAGCGGACCGAGGAGGGCAGAGCTTTCGCCTGATTCGGTGCCGTCCGAAGGTCGAAGAGCTTGCGCCTACTATCGCTGCATTTTGTGCTGCAGCATTGTCTTTGCATCTGAAATTAGCCGGCACACCGGATACTTGCCCGAGATTCAGGCGGCCGTCGAAGCCTCGCCCCTGATTTCGCTGTCCAGTTGGCACTGCGTCAGAGCCGCTTCCGCCATCACCCACTGCTTGAACAACTGGACCTTGCGTGCGGCAAGGCCTCTCAGCGGGGAAACAAAATACCAACCGGCCGTGTTCGGGTGGTGGACGGCGAAGGGAGCCACCAGCCTTTCGGCGCGGATGTCGCTGGCCATATAGGCACGGTTGGCCACCGCAAAGCCCATCCCGGAATTGGCTGCCTCGTAGGACATCATGCACGAGTCGAAATAGATGCTCTTGGTCTCGCTGAGCACGAAGCTGGCGCCGGCGAAACCAAGCCAGGATTGCCAATTCTGGGTGCAGGTGTCGGAATGCAGCAGGGTGAAGTGCTTGAGGTCGTCCGGTGTCACCTTCGACAGCCGCTTATCGCCGAGAACTTCGTGGAACAGCTTGCGGCTGCACACCGGTGTCAGGTCTTCGCGAAACAGCAGATCGGATTGCAGCCCGTGAAAGTGACCGTCGCCATAACGGATTTCGAGATCGAATTCCGAGGCCGTGAACTCATGCGTCGCGTAGGAGGTCGAGACCCGCATTACGATATCGGGATATTGCTGCTGGAACAGCGGCAGGCGCGGAAACAGCCAGCGTGCCGCAAAGGTCGGCAGCACCGATATTTTTAGCACATGCTCCTGCGATTGCCCGGTCGCTTCCATGCTGGCGGCGACGATTCGCTCCAGCGCCTCGCGAACGCGCGAGACATAGGTCTCGCCCTCCGGCGTCAACGACACCGCATTGCCGCCGCGCTGGAAAATCTTGAAACGAAGCTGATCCTCAAGGCTTTTCACGCGCTGGCTGACCGCTGAAGCGGTAATAAACTGTTCTTCGCCGGCACGCGTGAAATTACCGTGCCTCGCAGCACTCTCCACGATTTTAAGCGAATTGAGGTTGACCTGACTGAGCAGACGCACGGTTTCGACCTTAAGCTTGGCTTACACTAGCACCAGCATTCCTAATTTTACAGGGGTGGGTGAATTAATCGACTGTTTACCAAGTGTTGCCCCCATCCTGGAGAAGTACAATGAACGCCCATACCATTCCCGAACTGCGTTATGCGATGAGCCGCGAAGCCATTATCGGCCATGAAACCGCCTGGAAAGTGTCGAGTTTCGGTGTCGCGCAATATTTGCACGGCTATGACCCGGCACTGCTTGCAGCTATCGAGGAGGCTGCCCTGAAGCTCAAGGCCAGCCATGCCGTGCACAAGCACCTCGATCTGACCTTCATCACCGGGGCCGACCGTTTCATCCCCCAGATCAAGGAATTGCTGCATGACAAGCTGCGCCTGGAGCGGCTGTCCGACATGATGGGCACCAAGCTGGAGCCCTATCCGCTATCGATCGTCGGCTCGACGGTCACCTTCATGAATCCAAAGGACGGCGCCGTGGAGTGGCATTGCGATGGCGTTCCGGTCACAGAGCTCATTCCGCTGTCGATCAGCAATCCGCTGGTCGGCGGCCACCTCGAAATCTACTGCGACGACTCCGAAACCGGCCGCGCCATTCTCGAAGCCGGCCGCGAAATCCCGCGCAACAGTGTCATGCGCATCGATCACAAGATGAACTACGCGACGCTCGGCCAATTCCTGGGCGTCCTGCATCGCACCGCTCCGATCCGGTTCGGCGAGCGCGTCACGCTGGTGCTCAACCAGCGCTCGGTGGCCAAGCCCTATGTCGACGATAACAGAATGTTCTATCTCGCCGCCGACAACGACCACGACCGTGAGTGGGTCAGCGAACTGGCCGAAGATGTCTGGACCAATCAGCTGCCGGCCTATCGTCGGTTCGAGGCGGAGCATCCCGTGCCCACCGCCGTCGAGGCACCGGTTCCGGGCGGCGCCAGGGAATCATGGTAATGAACCATGACCCCGATAAGTCGGAACCGGTTTTCGGACAGGATCATGGTCGAACAGCAACATAGAGTCCCATGCCGATTGTTTCGGCAGGGATCCGGCTCGATATCCGCGTTGGTCTTCGCTGCCGGTGCGGTGGCGTTGTGGTCCACCAATGCCCTGGTCGGCAAATCCCTGCTGGCCAGCCACCCGGTGTCGCAGGTCCAGTTCCTGCAATTTGCAGGCGCAGCACTCGTCTTCGCCGCTATCAGATTGATGAGCCGCGAAAGAGTAGTACCGGTCACCGCCGGGGCGGCGCTCATCTCTCTCGCGGTCGGCTTCATCGGCCTGGTCGGCACCATGGTGCTGCAATACATCGCCTTCGCTTCGATGCCGGTGATCGAGGCCAATCTGGTGGCCTACACCTGGCCGTTGATGGTCGCGGCGGCAGTCATTGCCTTGGAAAATCCGCGGCGTCCGGCACTGTTGGGTCTCGCCGCGGTGGTGGGCTTCATCGGCGTTGCACTGGTGATTTCGGGAGGGCGCAACCAATCCTGGTTCGAAGGCGATCTGGTCGGCTATCTCGCCGCATTCGGGTCCGCGCTATGCATGGCCTTCTATTCGATCATGGTGGGACGGGTGGCCACTCCAGCGGATCGCCTGTTGCTGCCATCGTCTTTGATTGGCGTCGCTTTGATGTTTCTGTGGTGCGCTCGCGACGGTTTCACCTGGCCCGTCGGCGGGGATCTGGCCCTCGGCCTTTATCTCGGCGCCGGTCCGATGGGCCTGGGCTACTATTTCTGGTCGCGCGCCTTGAAGCTTGAAGGCAGCGGCAGGGTCGCGGTGGTCGCCTATCTCACGCCGATCGCCTCGACCCTGCTTTTGACCTTATCCGGCGAACGGCTGACGGTGACGGCCATTGTCGGAGCCATCCTCGTCATCGGCAGTTGTGTCGCGGTCGGTGTGGAACGTTCGGAGGTCGAAAACCATGTTTGACGAGAATGAGCGTCTGGCCATTCAGGAAGCGCATTGGCTGATCGACGAATTCGGCGCCGAGGCACCGCTCTACGCCGCGATGAGGGCCGAAAAGGCCATAGAACAAAAGGATTTCGCGCGTTGCGCCCGCTGGAAGCGTATTCTGGAGATATTGGACGAAAGTCCTGCCGCTAAGTCTGCTGGTTCCAAGTATTAGATTTTCTAATTTGCACGGCGTCGATTTCGCATGAATGCTATTTTTGCCGATTCTTCATTCTTTTATGAGACTTGGCGGTCCGTTGGGGGACGCGGTTAAAGAGATACATCGACACAAGTCTTCGCTGGGGTGGAGGATTTTGTCGCAAATAAGGTGAAAGAATTGTCAAATATCGATGATAAGACCGTTATCGAGCTGACGGCCGATATTGTCTCGGCCTATGTAGGCAACAATCCGCTTCCTGCTGCCGGCCTGCCTGAGTTGATTGCCAGCGTCAGTGCTTCGGTTCGCAAGCTCGCTGGTGCAGTTGTCGCGGAAACTCCAAACCTGGTTCCGGCAGTCAATCCGAAGAAGTCGGTGTTTCCCGACTACATCATTTGCCTTGAGGACGGAAAGAAGTTCAAGTCGCTCAAGCGGCATCTGCGGACCGACTACGGCCTGAGCCCGGACGATTATCGGGCCAAATGGGGCTTGCCGCCGGACTATCCGATGGTTGCGCCAAACTACTCGGCGACGCGATCGGCGCTGGCAAAGTCGACGGGACTTGGCCGCAAGCCGGCAGCAGCGCCGGCCGCTGTCGCCAAGGCAACGAAGCGCAAGGCGACTGCCTGAGAGCAGGCAAGCCACTGTTCGGCTGCTTTGACGACGCCCTCGCTGGCGTCGTTTCGAGGCCTTGTGCGGCCAACTGGCCGGCAAGGCCTTGCGAAGCGTTGATGTCCGGTGCAAAAGCGCGGCCATGCTGATCATCAACGACCTATCGCTCCGCATGGCCGGACGCCTGCTTCTCGACCATGCCTCGCTGACCTTGCCGGCCGGCACCAAGGCCGGCCTTGTCGGCCGCAACGGTACCGGCAAGACGACGCTGTTCAAGGCCATCACCGGCGATTTCCCGTCCGAGACAGGCTCGATCAGCCTGCCGAAGAGCACCCGCATCGGCCAGGTGGCGCAGGAAGCGCCGGGCACCGAGGATGCGCTGATCGAGATCGTGCTCAAGGCCGATCTCGAACGCACGGCGCTGCTCGAAGAAGAAAAGACGGCGACCGATCCGCACCGCATCGCCGACATCCATATGCGGCTGGCCGATATCGACGCGCACTCAGCCGAATCCCGCGCCGCCACCATTCTCGCAGGCCTGGGCTTCGACGACGCTGCGCAACGGCGTCCGGCCTCGTCCTTCTCCGGCGGTTGGCGCATGCGCGTGGCGCTTGCTGCGGTGCTGTTTGCCGAGCCGGACCTGCTGCTGCTCGACGAGCCGACCAACTATCTCGATCTCGAAGGCACGCTGTGGCTGGAAAACTACGTGTCGAAATATCCGCACACCGTGCTTTTGATCTCGCACGACCGCGACCTGCTCAACCGCGCCGTCAATTCGATCGTCCACCTCGACCAGAAGAAGCTGACCTTCTGGCGCGGCGGCTACGACCAGTTCGAACGTCAATATACAGAGCAGAAGGAATTGCAGGAGAAGGGCCGGGTCAAGCAGGAGGCCGCGCGCAAGCACATGGAATCCTTCGTCGAGCGGTTCCGCGCCAAGGCCTCCAAGGCGAGACAGGCACAGTCGCGCATCAAGGCACTGGAAAAGATGAAGCCGATCGCGGCCCTCGTGAACGATTCGGTGCGGCCGTTCTCCTTCCCCGAGCCGGTGAAGACGGTGGCCTCGCCGATCGTGGCGCTGAACAATGTCAATGTCGGCTACACCGAGGGTCAGCCGATCCTCAAGAAGATGACGCTGCGCATCGACGCCGACGACCGCATCGCGCTGCTCGGCGCCAACGGCAACGGCAAGTCGACCTTCGCCAAATTGCTGTCCGGCCGGCTCAAGCAGGAGAGTGGCACCATGACGGTGGCGCCCGGGTTGAAGGTGGCGATCTTCGCCCAGCACCAGCTCGACGACCTCCGGCCGGACGAAAACGCCTACGAGCATGTCCGCCGGCTGATGCCGGAGGCCCCGGAATCGAAGGTGCGCGGCCGCGTCGCCCAGTTCGGCCTCACGACCGAGAAGATGAACACCGCCGCCAAGGATCTGTCGGGCGGCGAGAAGGCGCGGCTGCTGATGGGGCTGTCGGCCTTCGAGGGCCCAAACCTGTTCATCCTCGACGAACCGACAAACCATCTCGACATCGATAGCCGCGAATCGCTGATCCATGCCCTGAACGAATTTCCCGGCGCCGTGATCCTGATCTCGCATGATCGCCATCTGCTGGAGGCAACCGCCGACCGCCTGTGGCTGGTCAAGGACGGCGCGGTCAACCCCTATGACGGCGATCTCGAGGACTACAAGACGCTGGTCACCGGCGTCTCCGGCGACCGCCGCGGCAAGCGCGAGGCCGACAAGGCATCAAAAGCCGACCGCCGCCGCGATGCGGCGGCTCGCCGCGCTGCCTTCGAGCCGCTGGCCAAGGAGATCCGCGCCACCGAAGCGCTGATGGACCGCATTCGCAAGCGCATCGACGGCATTGAGGACGAACTGTCCAATCCGGCGGTCTACGAGAAGGATCCCTCGACGGCGACACGGCTGGCGAAGGAGCGCTCGCAACTGGCCCAGACGCTGGCCGGCCACGAGGAAAAGTGGCTGACCATGTCGGCAGAGTATGAGGAAGGCACGGCGGAGTAGGGGCGTTCTTTCCTTCTCCCACAGGGGAGAAGGCAAGGCGCTATCTGGCCCTACACGCCGCGTTCGGAACCGGTTAACCTCGCCGCATGAACCAACACGCCAAGCTTCGCATCGGCCATTCGGCCTGTCCGCATGATTGCCCCTCGACCTGCGCGCTCGAGGTCGAGCTGCTCGACGACAATCGCATCGGCCGCGTCCATGGCGCCAAGTCCAACAGCTACACGGCCGGTGTCGTCTGCGCCAAGGTTGCCCGCTATGCCGACCGCGTCCATCATCCCGACCGTTTGCTGAAGCCGCTGATCCGCGCCGGTTCCAAGGGCGACGGCGCCTGGAAAGAAGCAAGCTGGGAGGCGGCGCTCGACCTCGTCGCCGAAAAATTCATCGCGGCCGAGGAGAAATACGGCTCGGAGACGGTCTGGCCCTATTATTATGCCGGCACGATGGGGCTGGTGCAGCGCGACGGCATCGACCGGCTGCGCCACGCCAAGAAATACTCCGGCTTTTTCGGTTCGATCTGCACCAATCTCGCCTGGACCGGCTGGATGATGGGCGCCGGCGCCTTGCGCGGGCCGGACCCGCGCGAGATGGCGAAATCCGATTGCGTGGTGATCTGGGGCACCAATGCGGTGGTGACGCAGGTCAACGTCATGACCCACGCCATCAAGGCGCGCAAGGAGCGCGGCGCGAAGATCGTCGTCATCGACGTCTATGAGAATGCGACGATGAAGCAGGCCGATCTCGGCTTGGTGCTGAAGCCGGGCACCGATGGCGCGCTGGCCTGCGCGGTCATGCATGTGCTGTTCAGGGAAGGCATGGCCGACCGCGCCTATCTCGAAAAGTACACGGACGACCCGAAAGGGCTGGAAGCGCATCTCGAGACGCGCACGCCGGACTGGGCGGCCGGGATCACCGGCTTGACGGTCGCCGAGATCGAGGCCTTCGCCCGCCTCGTCGGCACGACGAAAAAGACCTATTTCCGCCTCGGCTACGGCTTCGCGCGCCAGCGCAATGGCGCCGTCAACATGCATGCAGCGTCCTGCATCGCGGCTGTCACCGGCAGCTGGCAATATGAGGGCGGCGGCGCCTTCCATTCCAACTCCGGCATCTTCAAGCTCAACCAGGAAGTTCTGGAAGGCACCAGGATGCGCGATCCCTCGATCCGCCATCTCGACCATTCGCGCATCGGCCCGGTGCTGACCGGAGCCAGCGACGCGCTGTATGGCGGCCCGCCGGTGACGGCGATGCTGATCCAGAACACCAATCCGGTGAATGTCGCGCCGGAGCAGCGGCTGGTGAAACGGGGTTTTATGCGCGACGACCTGTTCTCTTGCGTGCATGAGCAGTTCATGACCGACACGGCCAAGCTTGCCGATGTCGTGCTGCCGGCGACGATGTTCCTCGAGCACGACGACGTCTACAAGGGCGGCGGCAATCAGCACATCACGCTTGGCCCCAAGCTGATCGAGCCGCCGGAAGGGCCGCGCACCAACCATTTCGTCATCGAGGAATTGGCAAAACGCCTTGGCGTCGCCGATCGTCCGGGGTTTGGTCTGACCGAGCAGCAGCATATCGACATCATCCTGGGCAAGCGCGGGCTGGGCAGCTTCGACAGCTTGAAGGAAGACAAGTGGATCGACCTGCAGCCGGATTTCGAGGCAGCACACTTCATCAATGGATTTGGCCACGCGGATGGAAAATTCCGCTTCCGCGCCGACTGGACCGGGCAGGCGGCGCCCAACCGGCCGCCGAAAAGCATGGGCCTGTTCGGCCCGGTGGCGCTTCTGCCGGAATTTCCCGACCATGTCGACTTGATCGAGGTCGCCGACGAAGCGCATCCGTTCCGGCTGACGACGTCGCCGGCGCGCAATTTTCTCAACTCGACCTTTTCGGAAACTCCGGTGTCGAAGGCCAGGGAAGGCCGCCCGGAACTCCTGCTGCACCCCGATGATGCCGCAGCACTTGGTCTGGCCGACGGCGACCGTGTCGAGGTCGGCAACACGCGCGGCGAAGTCGTGCTGCATGCGAAACTGTTTGACGGTATCAAGCGCGGCGTCGTCATCGCCGAAGGCATCTGGCCAAACAGCGCGCATGAGCGCGGCGAAGGCATCAATGTGCTGACCGGCGCCGACGCGCCGGCACCCTATGGGGGGGCTGCCTTCCACGACAACAAGGTGTGGCTGCGCGCGGCAGGCTGAGGTCGGCGAGAACTCCGCTCGTCTCGCGCCAGATCAGACCGTGCAGGATTTTTCGGCCGCCTGACGCTAGCCGGGCAATGGCACCGTCAACCCGACCTTGACCCGGTCCATCGCAACAAAAGTTCGGAACTTGCGGACATTGTTGCTGTCGAAGAACAGTTTTCGCGTCAGCGCCTCATAGGCGGCCATGTCGGCCACGGTGATGACCAGGATGAAATCGGCCTCGCCGGTGACATAGTAGCATTGCTGAACCTCGGGGGTTGCCGAGAATTGCCGCTTGGCCGCGTCGATCAGTTCGGCACGTTCGCTCTCGAGTTCCACCTCGACGAAGATGGTGATCGGCTGGCCGACCGCTGCCGGCTCGACGACCGCGACATTGCCGGCGATGACGCCGGTCTGCTCCATGCGCTTGATGCGGCGCTGCACCGCCGGTGCCGACAGGTTCACCGCCTCGCCGATCAGCCGCTGCGGCGTCGTGTTGTCGCGCTGCAGGATAGCAAGGATGGCGAGATCGAAACTGTCGAGAATGGGTGGCGATACAGGCAATGGAGAGGTCCTCGGCGAAACAAACTTGCATTTGGGAGGCCATATTACAGCGCCCTTTGCACCGGTCCTGCAATATATTCTCGCCGAACGCCAAGGAGGCCCGCCAGTGTTCCTGCTCAACCGCAATAGTCTGCATCGCCTGCCACTCGATCCGGCCGATGCCGAAATCCTCGGCGTGGCCGGCGCTGACACGGTCGAGCGTTTTCTTTCCCGTCGCGACAATCACCTGAAAACGCCGCTGCATGCGCTTCCGGCGTTTGCCAGCGAACTCGGAATTAGCGCTATCCATATCAAGGATGAAGGCTTTCGCCTCGGCCTCGGCAGCTTCAAGGCTCTGGGCGGCGCTTATGCCGTCTTCCGCCTGGTGCTGGAGGAGGCAGGCAACCGGCTTGGCCGGCCCGTCGATGTTGCCGATCTCGATCGGCCCGACGTGTGTGCCGTCGCCGCGGCGATGACATTTGCCTGTGCGACTGACGGCAATCATGGCCGCTCCGTTGCGCAAGGCGCGCAACTCGTCGGCGCGCGGGCGGCGATCTTCGTCCACGCCGGCGTCAGCGAGGAGCGCATAGCGGCGATCGCCCGCTATGGTGCCGAGATGATCCGCGTCGACGGCAACTATGATGATTCGGTCAGGCAGGCCGCCCAGGTTTCGGCCGAGAAGGGCTGGACCGTCGTGTCCGACACCTCATGGTCGGGCTATGAACGGATTCCTGGCCTGGTCATGCAGGGCTATACGGCGATCGTGCGCGAAGCGCTGCGTCAGCTCCCTCGGACACCAACCCACGTCTTTGTGCAGGCTGGTGTCGGTGGCATTGCCGCCGCGCTGGCCGGTCATCTCGCCATCGTGCTCGGTGACGCCAGGCCGACCTTCATCGTGGTCGAGCCGGCGCGTGCAGCCTGTGTTTTTGCAGCCGCCCAGGCCGGGCACCCGGTCAAGGTCGCGCATGGCCGGCCGACGGTGATGGCCATGCTTGAATGCTACGAGGCCTCCCCGGTAGCCTGGCGGGTGCTGGCGCGCGCCGCCGATGCCTTCATGACGGTGGATGAGACCGACGCCATCACGGTGATGCGGCGGTTGGCCCGGCCGGCCGGCGGGGATCCGGTGATCGTCGCCGGCGAAAGCGGCGGTGTTGGTCTTGCCGGGCTGATCCGGGCGATGGCTGACAACCCGACCGAGCTTGGACTGGACGGCAAATCGCGGGTGCTGGTGATCAACACCGAAGGTGCCACCGACCCGCATCGCTATGCCGAGCTGGTCGGCATGAGCCCGGCCGATGTGCTGGAAGGCAAGATGAAAGCCGAGGCAACGGCATGATCGCCATCGATGCACAGCGCCTGCTTGGCCGTATCCGCGAACTCGGTGCCGTCGGTCGCGACGGCGAGGACAGGCTGATCCGGCTGGCCGCCTCAGACACCGACAGGCAGGGCCGCGATCTCTTCGTCGGCTGGCTGCGGCAGGCCGGGCTCGATGTCGCCATCGACCGGGTCGGCAACATATTCGGCATCTGGCAAAGCCCGGACAACAGGGAGCAGGCGCCGCTGCTCATCGGCTCGCATATCGACACCGTCATAGATGCCGGCATCTATGACGGCTGCTACGGGGTGCTTGCCGGGCTGGAAGTGATCGAGACGCTCAAGGCGACAGGCTTTTCGCCGTCGCGCCCGATCGTGGTCGCCGCTTTCACCAATGAGGAGGGCGTACGCTACACGCCCGACATGATGGGCTCGCTGGTCCACGCCGGCGGCATCGATGCCGAAACGGTGCTGGCGGCCGTCGGCACGGACGGCAGCGTGCTGGGGCAGGAACTCGCCCGCATCGGCTATGCCGGCGACCGGGAGCCCGGCTTCCTCAAGCCGCACGCCTATCTCGAACTGCACATCGAACAGGGGCCGGTGCTGGAACGCGAAGGTTTGCCGATCGGCGCGGTGGAGAATCTGCAGGGCATCTCCTGGCAGCGCATCACCATAGACGGCGTCGCCAATCATGCCGGCACCACGCCGATGTTGATGCGCAACGATGCCGGCCACGCCGCCGCCCGGACCATCACCTTCCTGCTCGACCGGGCCAAAGTCTCGAACGCGCCGACCGTCGCCACCGTCGGCACGATCCGCTTCGAGCCGAATGCCATCAACGTCATTCCCTCGCGCGCCGTCTTCACCATCGATCTGCGCGATCCCGACGAACAGCGCCTGCAGGCGGAGGAGGCGGCGCTTGCCGCCTATCTCGAGCAGCTTGCCACCGATGAGAACGTGACGATCTCGGTCGAGCAACTGGCCCGCTTCGAACCGGTGATCTTCGACCTGCGCATCGTCGAGCTGATCGAGGCCGCCGCGAAAAACCGTGGCCTCGGTGTCCGGCGCATGACATCAGGCGCCGGCCATGATGCGCAGATGCTGGCGCGCATCGCACCGGCGGCCATGATCTTCGTGCCGAGCGCCGGTGGCATCAGCCACAGTCCGCGCGAACACACCGATGACGCCGAGCTTGTTGCCGGCGCCAACATCCTGCTTGATGTGGCCGCGCAACTGGCAAAGTAGGTCAGAAGGGGCAAAGAAATGTCTGAACTCGATCGCGATGCGCTGAAGCGCGAGATGATCTTCTGGCGGCGCGATCTGCATGCGCATCCCGAGTTCGGTTTCGAGGAGAAGCGTACCGCAGCCTTCGTCGCCGCTAAATTGCGTGAGTTCGGCCTCGATGATGTCACCGAAGGCGTCGGCGGCACCGGCGTCGTCGGCACGCTGACGCGCGGCAGCGGCAACCGGGCGATTGCGCTCAGGGCCGACATGGATGCACTGCGCATATCAGAGCAATCGGACGCATCCTACCGATCCGGCAATCCTGGCATCATGCATGCCTGCGGCCATGACGGCCACACCACCATGCTGCTCGGCGCGGCAAAGCTGCTGGCAGGTGAGGGCGGTTTCGACGGCACCGTGCGCTTCGTCTTCCAGCCGGCCGAGGAATGGGGCAGGGGGGCACTCGCCATGCTCGACGATGGGCTGATGCAGCGCTTTCCCTTCGATGAGATTTTTGGCCTGCACAACATGCCCGGCCTGCCGATCGGTCATTTCGAGACCCGTGCCGGCCCTATCATGTCGGCCGAGGATATCTTCGAGATCGTGCTTAAAGGGCTCGGCGGCCATGCCGCGCGGCCGCATGCGGGCAACGAGACGCTGGTCGCCGCCTGCGCACTGGTCACCAATCTGCAGACCATCGTCTCGCGCCGGCTGAGCCCGGCCGACATATCGGTGGTTTCGGTGACCGAGCTGATCACCGACGGCACCCGCAACGCTCTGCCCGGCCTTGCCCGCATCCTCGGCGATGCGCGCAGCTTCCGCCCCGAGGTCAGCGCCGAGATCGAGCGGCAGATGCGCATCATTACGCAGGGCACCGCTGCCGCCTACAATGTCGCGGCCGAGGTCAATTACAGCAGGGAGTTCGTGCCGCTGCGCAACGATGCCGAGCTGGTCGATGCCGCATTTGCCGCCGCAAGGCACGTCTTCGAACCCGGCAACATCGCCGTCGCCCGCGAGCCGATGACCGCCTCCGAGGATTTCGCCCGCTTCCTCGACCATGTGCCGGGCTGCTTCGTCTTCCTCGGCAATGGCGAGGGCTCGGCGCCGCTGCACAATTCCAGCTACGACTTCAACGATGACGGGCTGTTGTTCGGCACTAATTTCCATTTCGCGCTGGTCAGGCAACGACTGGGCGGCGAGGCGGGAAGATGAAGGAGATTGCCGGGATGCTGGCCAGGACAAGCTTGTGACGGACCGGCGACCGATAGGGCAGTGCGCCTCGGTACGCTTTTAACAAAGATAATCCCCCGATGACGCAGGGGAAAGACTCAGCTAGCCTTACCCGTGCGGCGGACCTAATTATCCGCTTGGCCGGCGCTTCACTCCTCCCAAGCGGCGCCGGCCTTCTTCTCCAAAGGTCCGTCCGGGACGCCACAACGGGTTGCGGCAGCACGCGAACCTCGCAAAAGCCAAGTTCCGCCTCCGGTTGCCTCGAGAATGCATCGGGGAGCGCTGGCGAAACCGCCCTCCATCTTCGACTGCGTGCGTGGACGATTGGCAAGGGAACCAAAGGCGGTTTCCCCGGTTGGTTCTGCTCCAAAGGAGTGTTGCACTATGTTCCGTCTGCTCGTCGCCGGCGCCTTCGCCTATGTCACTTATCGTATCGCCAGGAAGATGGTCGAAAACGTGCCCGATACGGTCGACCCGCTGCTGTTGCCGCCGTCGAAGCATGATCGCGAGACCTTGCGGCGGCAGTCGGCCGACATGGGTGTCGATCCGCAACGCTAAAGACACGGACGACGCGCTTCGGCCTGTCTGGCACGAGGCCAGCCCCGCATCGATATTGCGAACAAAGCAGAAACGATGCTTGATGGGCGATGAACCTCGCCACTGCTGATTCGACCTTTCGGGACCCGACCGTCCAGCCTGCCTATCTCGCCCGGCTCAACGATGCCCAGCGCCAGGCAGTCGAGCACGGCGACGGCCAGATAGCCGGTCCGCTGCTGGTCATTGCAGGCGCCGGTTCGGGCAAGACCAACACGCTGGCGCATCGCGTCGCTCATCTGGTCGTCAAGGGGGCAGACCCGCGCCGCATCCTGCTGATGACGTTTTCGCGCCGCGCCGCGTCCGAAATGGCCAGGCGCGTCGAGCGTATCGCCGGCGAAGTGCTCGGCCGCGATGCAGCTGTCATCACCGATGCGCTGACCTGGGCGGGAACCTTTCACGGCATCGGCGCGCGGCTGCTTCGCGACTATGCGCTGGAGATCGGCCTCGACCCTGCCTTCACCATCCATGACCGCGAGGACTCCGCCGACCTGATGAATCTGGTCCGCCACGAACTCGGCTTCTCGAAGACGGAAGCGCGTTTCCCCACCAAGGGCACCTGCCTTGCCATCTATTCGCGCGCCGTCAACGCACAGGCGCCGCTCAACGAGGTGTTGGGTTCCGCCTTTCCCTGGTGCGCCGGTTGGGCCGAGCAGCTGAAACAATTGTTCGCCGGTTATGTCGAGGCCAAGCAGGCGCAAAACGTGCTCGATTACGACGATCTGCTGCTCTACTGGGCGCAGATGGCGGCGGAGCCCGAGATAGCAGCGCATCTGGGCGGGCGTTTCGACCATGTGCTGGTCGACGAATACCAGGACACAAATCGCCTGCAGGCTTCGATCCTCATGGCACTGAAACCCGACGGCGCCGGGCTGACGGTGGTGGGCGACGATGCGCAGTCGATCTATTCGTTCCGCGCCGCCGAGGTGCGCAACATCCTCGACTTCCCCAACCAGTTCGCGCAAGCCGCCGACGTCGTGATGCTGGAGCGCAATTACCGCTCGACCGAAACCATCCTGGCGGCCGCCAATGCGGTGATCGGCGAAGCCTCGGAACGCTTCACCAAGAACCTGTGGTCGGAGCGCAAGTCCACCGACAGGCCAAAACTGGTGACCGTGCGCGACGAGGTCGAGCAGGCCAATTTCGTCTGCGACACCATCCTGGCCGAGCGCGAGGCCGGCACGGCACTGAAATCGCAGGCGGTGCTGTTTCGCGCCTCGCACCACAGCGGCCCGCTGGAGATCGAGCTGACGCGGCGCAACATTCCCTTCGTCAAGTTCGGCGGGCTGAAATTCCTCGATGCCGCCCATGTCAAGGATGTGCTGGCGGTGCTACGCTTTGCCGAAAACCCGCGCGACCGGGTCGCCGGCTTCCGCGTGCTGCAGCTGATGCCGGGCATCGGCCCTTCGGCTGCCGCGCAGATCGTCGAGACCATGACGACGGCGCTGGACGAGGCCATGGGGCTGGCCGGCTGGCGTCCGCCGCAACGCGCCGCGGATGACTGGCCGGGCTTCGTCTCGCTCTATTCCGGCCTGCGCGCCGGCGCCAAATGGCCTGCCGACCTCGAACAGATCAGGCTGTGGTATGAGCCGCATCTGGAGCGCATCCACGAGGATGCGACGACGCGGCGCGCCGATCTCTTGCAACTTGAGCAGATCGGTTCGGGCTATGCTTCGCGCGAACGCTTCCTGACAGAATTGACGCTCGATCCGCCAGACGCCACCAGTGACCAGGCCGGGCCGCCGCATCGCGACGAGGACTATCTGATCCTGTCGACCATCCATTCGGCCAAGGGCCAGGAATGGAAGAACGTCTTCGTGCTCAACACGGTCGACGGCTGTATCCCGGCCGATCTCGGCGTCGGCACCAAGGAAGACATCGAGGAGGAGCGCCGGCTGCTTTACGTGGCGATGACGCGGGCCAAGGACAATCTCAACCTGGTCATGCCGCAACGCTTCTTTCCGCACGGCCAGGCGGCGCGCGGCGACCGCCATCTCTATGCCTCGCGCACCCGCTTCATCCCGGCTTCGATCCTGGCTGCGTTCCAGCAGGTGTCGTGGCCGAGCGCACAGGCGGCACAGGGCAGGGCGGCCCGGCCGGAGGTGCGCGTCGACATCGGCGCGCGCATGCGCGGCATGTGGAAATAGCTGCGGGATAGCGCCCCATGTTGAAACCACCGGTCAGGGTCGCCATAGCGGGTGCGCTGGGCCGCATGGGCCGCGAGATGGCGTCCGCCGTGCACGGCGACGCGCGGCTGGCGCTCGCCGCCCGCTTCCACCGGCCGGGCAGTATCGGCGAAGGGCTGGTGAGCCGCGACGAGGCGCTTGCCGTGGCCGACCTGGTCATCGACTTCACCACGCCGGCTGCCTCGGCTGATCTGGCCAGCATTTGCGCCGAGCGCGGCGGGCCGTCCCTGGTCATCGGGTCGACGGGCTTCGATGCTGCTGAATTGGCTGCTATCGCCGACGCCGCGAAAACGATTGCCATCGTGCGCTCCGGCAGCTTTTCGCTCGGGCTCAACATGCTGGTCGGGCTGGTCGAGCAGGCGGCGCGGGCACTCGATCCCGATGACTGGGACGTGGAGATTGTCGAGGCACACCATCGCCACAAGGTCGATGCGCCATCGGGGACGGCGTTGATGCTGGGGCATGCCGTAGCCGGCGGACGCGGCATCGACCTGGACACGGTCGCAAGGCTTGCACGCGACGGCGTCATCGGCGCGCGGCCGACCGGCGAGATTGGCTTTGCGGTGCTGCGTGGCGGCAGCATCATCGGCGAACACAGCGTCAGCTTCTGCGCCGAGGGCGAGACCTTGACCTTGTCGCATGCAGCCGGCGACCGCGTCATGTTCGCACGCGGCGCCATCGCCGCCGCGCTCTGGCTCGAGGGACGCCCGCCAGGCGAATATGACATGCGCGACGTGCTGGGCATGACCGGCCTATAGCGGCCGGTTTGTCGTCCCGGTTGGACGTACGCACCCATATCTCGTCCACCTCCGCACCGAAAAAAGAACGCTGGAGGGGTCAGGTCTCTTCAAACCGAACCGTTCGGTTCGATTTCTGTTGACGGACTGTATAGCAGATGGTGAACGCTGGCCTGGTTGTCGGCCTCGCATAGTGGGAGAAGAATCTCACTAAAGATTTGCTTTCGAACAATAAAATTATGACCGCCGGGGGCCTGTGCCAAATTTCAAGGCCCGGATTCAAGCTGCGGAGGAACATCTTCGTGATTGGAATCCGCGGCAGGGCAAACCCATCTCGGGGTGGTCCGAGCGACGCGAAATTCCTCCCAAGGGCACGCCACCAGACGGACAGAACAAAGAAATACTGGAGTAACTAAAATGACCAAGATCGCTCTTACCGCCGCCGCCATCCTCGTTGCCACGGGGACTGCTTTTGCCGGCAGCGACAACTATGGCTCTTACAATGCCAACCAGCCGGTTGCGAACCAGTCTGTGTCCAACATCGACACCACGCACACCGGCTCGATCCCGAAGTCCGTAAAGACGCAGGGTGATGCCAATGCCAAGGTGCCGGCTCAGTCGGGCCAGGGCATCTGGGGTCGCTGATTTTCTGAAGTCTGCGACCACAAAGAGCGGTGGGCTTTGCCCGCCGCTCTTGTTTTTTATGGAACCAGCAACAATCGGGGCATCGTTTGAGCAGCCGATTTTGCGCAGTTGGCATGAACCGTTGGTTCGAAGTCTGCCGGGTGGCAGCTTGCCCGCGGCGCCTGAATTCTAGCCCAAATCCTTCGGGTCCACACAATGCGTCAGCGGGGCGCTCGACAGGCCGGACCAGTCACCTTCGAAAGCGAAGCGTGCCAGGGCTGCCGTCGGGAATTTTTCTTCAAGTCTCGCGAGCGCCTTGGCGTCTGACCCCGGCCCGGCAAGCTGTCTGGCCAAATGTTCCAGGCCCGGATTGTGGCCAATTACCAGCAAGCTGCCGCTTGAAGCGTCGGATTGACCAATCTGGCTCAGAATGTCCGCCGCTGAAGCATCGTACAGCGCCTTGATGAATGCGATCCGGGGCTGGACGGGCAGCTCCGCCGCCACCAGCCGCCAGGTCTCACGGGTGCGCAGCGCCGCCGACACCAGCGCCAGGTCCGGCAGCCAGCCACGCGCCGCAAGCTCGCGCCCGATCGAGCGCGCCGCCTTCACTCCGCGTTCGGCCAAAGGCCGATCGAAATCATCAAGGCCAGGGTCGTCCCAGTTGGATTTGGCGTGACGAAGCAGGAGAAGCTGTTTCATCGTCACGCTCTCGCCTCACGGCGTGATGCGCGCCAGATGCTCGAGGTCGGTTTCCTCGCGCAGCGGGTCGGGGGCCATCACCACCGAAGTGCCGTTGTCGGCATCGTCGGCGAAGTGGGCAAGCACGGTGCGGCCGGCCTCCATGCGCGCCTTGCCTTCGGCGACCAGTCCCAATGCAAGCGGATAGAGCCGGTGCTCGGCCTTCAGCACGCGGGCTGCCAAAGTATCGGCGGTGTCGCCGACCATCACCGGCACGGCCGCCTGTGCGATGATGGGGCCGTCATCCATCTCGGAGGTGACGAAGTGCACGGTGCAGCCATGGATGCGGATGCCGGCGGCCAGTGCGCGCACATGGGTGTCGAGCCCCTTGAACGCCGGCAGCAGGGCAGGGTGGATGTTGATCATGCGGCCCTGCCATCTCTGGACGAAGCCGGGGGTGAGGATGCGCATATAGCCGGCCAGCGCCACGATCTCGGCGTTGAAGGCCGCGAGCGCCGCGTCTATTGCCGCGTCATGCGCCTGCTTGCTGCCATGGTCGGCACGCGAGACGATCTGCGTGGCGATGCCGCGCGCTCTGGCGATGCCGAGCCCGGCGGCGTCCGCCTTGTCGGAAATGACACCGACGATCTCGGCCGGGAACGCCGGGTCGCTGGCCGCGGCAATCAGCGCGGTCATGTTGGAGCCGCGCCCCGAGATCAGGACGACGGTGCGTTTCCTCTGCGCGTTCATAGGCCGATCGAGCCCCGATAGATGACGCCGGCGTCGCGGCGCGGCACGATGCGGCCGATCGGCGTCACCGTCTCGCCGGCCTCCTGCAGCACGGCGGCGACCTGTGCTGCCTGGCCGGACGCGACCGCCAAGATCATGCCGATGCCGCAATTGAAGGTGCGCATCATCTCTTCCGGCGCCACTCCGCCGGTCTTGGCCAGCCACGAAAACACGGCAGGAACGTCGATCGCTTCGAGGTCGAGTTCGGCCGAAAAATCCTTGGGCAGCACGCGCGGGATGTTTTCCGGGAAGCCGCCGCCGGTGATGTGGGCGAGCGCCTTGATACCATGCGTGTTGCGGATCGCCTTGAGAATCGACTTGACGTAGATGCGGGTCGGCTCGAGCAGCGCCTCGGCCAGAGTGGCCTCGTCGTTGAACGGTGCCGGATCGCTCCACGACAGACCGCTGACGGCGACGATGCGGCGCACCAGCGAATATCCGTTCGAGTGCAAGCCAGAGGAAGCCAGGCCCAGCAGCACGTCGCCTTCGACAATATCGTCGGTGGGCAGCAATTGGCCGCGTTCGGCGGCGCCCACCGCAAAGCCGGCGAGGTCGTAGTCATTGCCATGATACATGCCGGGCATCTCGGCCGTCTCGCCGCCGATCAGCGCGCAGCCGGCCTGGCGGCAGCCCTCGGCAATGCCGCCGACGATCGCGGCACCCTGGTCGGGATCGAGCTTGCCGGTGGCGAAATAGTCGAGGAAGAACAGCGGTTCGGCACCTTGCACGACGATGTCGTTGACGCACATGGCGACGAGGTCGATGCCAATCGTGTCGTGCTTGCCGGCATCGATGGCGATCTTGAGCTTGGTGCCGACGCCGTCATTGGCCGCCACCAGCACCGGGTCGGTAAAGCCCGCGGCCTTGAGGTCGAACAGGCCTCCGAAACCGCCGATCTCGCCGTCGGCGCCCGGCCGGCGCGTCGCACGCACCAGCGGCTTGATCTTCTCGACCATGAGATTGCCCGCGTCGATATCGACACCGGCCTCGGCATAGGTGAGCCCGTTCTTGCGCTTGTTCACGTCGCGCTTGCTCATTTCGGGTGCCCGTTCAACAATTTTCCTTGTCGCGGGCTCTTCGCATGAACGGTTTCTGTCCGCAAGGATAACGGCCATTTCGGCCCATAAAACCGTGGACAGGGCGCGCATATAGGCGCTCGTGATTGGCGAAAGCCAAGCTGAAAGCCGCTCTCCCGTGCGGGAGATCGGCAGCTTCTCTCTTGTTGCCACCCGCTATCTTCATCATCTATCTCCGACCAAGAGGAGGTGCCAAGCATTTGACCATCCCAAACCTGATCACCATCCTGCGCCTTATCCTGGTGCCGGCGGTGGTGCTGGCGATGCTGCAGGCGCGCTGGGACTGGGCTTTTGCCGGGTTCCTCGTCGCCGGCATTTCCGACGGCGTCGACGGGTTCATCGCCCGCCGTTTCAACCAGCAGTCCACGCTCGGCGCGTATCTCGACCCGGTGGCCGACAAGCTGCTGCTGGTTTCGGTGTTCGTGGTCATGAGCTTCATCGGGCAATTGCCGCTGTGGCTTGTCGTCATCATGGTGTCGCGCGACGCGTTGATCGTCTGCGCGGTGGTGTTGTCCGCCGTCATGACCCATCCGGTCGAGATGAAACCGTTGTTCGTGTCGAAGGCCAACACCGCGATCCAGATCGTGCTGGCCGCGCTTGTGCTGGGAGAACTTGCCCTTGCCGTTCACCTCGACCCGCTGAGGTCAGCCCTCATATTGCTGTCCGGGGTCTTGACCGTGGCTTCGGCCGCAGCCTATCTCGTGACTTGGCTGAGGCACATGAGCGGCTATGGCGAAGGCTCCACTCCGGACATCTGAGACAGAAGCGGCAGCGATCGAGGCCGCGGCCGCCGACATCGCCGCGTCCGCGACCTTTCGCCGGCAGATCTTCTTCTGGCTGGCCGGTGCCGCGCTGCTGGCGCTTTTCCTCTATGTTTTCAGCGCCATCCTGCTGCCCTTCGTCGCCGGCATGGTGCTGGCCTATTTCCTCGATCCCGTTGCCGACCGGCTGCAGCGGCTCGGCCTGTCCCGTTTCATGGCGACGGTGGTCATCCTCATCACCTTCCTCATCGTGCTGGTGCTGGCCTTTGTCATCCTCATTCCGGTTCTGGCCACGCAGATGGCCGATTTCGCCGGCAAATTGCCGGAATATCTGACCCGGCTGCAAAGCCTGATCACCTGGTTCGATCCGAAATGGCTGGAACAGAAGTTCGGCGTCAACGCCAACAGCTTGCGCGACGGGCTGAATTCGCTGCTGACCTCGGGCTTCGGCCTGGTCACCACCGTCTTCACCTCGCTGTGGAGCTCCGGCATGGCGCTGGTCTCGGTGGTCAGCCTGTTCGTGGTGACGCCGGTGGTCGCCTTCTACATGCTGCTCGACTGGGACCGTATGGTGGCGGTCATCGACGGTTGGGTGCCGCGCGACAACGTCCCGACCGTGCGCGCCATCGCACGTGACATCAACACCGCAACAGCCGGCTTCGTGCGCGGCCAGGGCACGCTGTGCCTGGTGCTGGGCGCCATGTATGCCACCGGGCTGACGCTGACCGGACTGAATTTCGGCATCCTCATCGGCCTGTTCGCCGGGCTGATTTCCTTCATCCCCTATGTCGGCTCGCTGACCGGGCTGGTGCTGGCTGTCGGCGTCGCCTTCGTCCAGTTCTGGCCGGACTGGACGATGATCGTCGCGGTCGCGGTCGTGTTCTTCATCGGCCAGTTCATCGAGGGCAACATCCTGCAGCCGCGGCTGGTCGGCAAGAGCGTCGGCCTGCACCCGGTATGGCTGATGTTTTCGCTTTTTGCCTTCGGTGCGCTGTTCGGCTTCGTCGGCTTGTTGATCGCGGTGCCGGCTTCGGCTGCTGTAGCCGTGCTGGTGCGGTTCGCCATAGCCCGCTATCTCGAATCGCCGCTCTACAAGGGCCGCGGCGCGGCACCTGTGCCGCAGCTCCCGGCCGATCGCGGCGGCGGCCACCGCACGCAACCGCGTAGCTGAAGTGACCGCCCAGCCAACCGACCCGCCACGCCAGTTGCCGCTCGATCTCGGCCATGGCACCGGCTATTCGCGCGACGAACTCGTCGTCTCCGGCACCAACAACCAGGCGGTGGCGCTGGTCGACCGCTGGCCGGACTGGCCATCGCCGGTGGTGGTGCTGGCCGGTCCCGCGGGTTCGGGCAAGACGCATCTGGCCTCGATCTGGCGCGCGCGTGCCAATGCGGTGGCGGTCGACGCCAGGCGCATCGGCGACAGCATTGCCAATCTCGGCGCGCGGCCGGCACTGATCGACGATGTCGATACCGGCGCGGTCGATGAACAGGGCCTGTTCCATCTGATCAATACGGTGCGTGGTGCGGGGTCGACGCTGCTCCTGACGGCGCGCCGCTTCCCGTCCGCCTGGCGCGTCACGCTGCCTGATCTCGCCTCACGGCTGAAAGCGGCGGCGACAGTGGAAATTCATGAGCCCGACGATCTCCTGCTCGCCGGGGTCATCACGAAACTCTTCGCCGACCGTCAGATCGAGGTCGAACCGCATGTCGTGCAGTATCTGGTCCGCCGCATCGAGCGCTCGCTAGCGACAGCGATGCGCGTGGTGGAGCGGCTCGACCGGACCGCGCTCGAACGCAAGACGCCGATCACCAGGGCGCTGGCAGCCGAAACCGTCAACGCCATGGATGAAGGGCAGGGCGAATTCGAGATTTAGCTGAGAGGTCAGTCTCAGAGCCACATTACGGCGAAATGACGGACCGCGAGGTAGACGGCAGAGTGAGCGGCGATATAGCCGGCGGCGACCAGCACAAACATTCCGATACTGATACGCCAGGAGCGGGAAACGACGGCGCCTGGGGCCTGCCTCGCCTGTCTGCGGCTTTCACGGTTGTTCCACATCGCCAGCGCGGCGCAGGCAATTGCCCACGTCACCATGAACGGAACGGTGATGCCGGCATAGGCAAAGTAGGCCGGTCCGAAAAGCGACACCCAGGCATCCATTCCAAGCATCTGAACCCCCTGTTGCCGAACCGGTCACGGATGCACGACCGGAGCCGGAGCAAGTGACCATATGGCTGCGCCGGGCATTGGGCTATGAGGGGATGGTCGGAGTGGAGAGATTCGAACTCCCGACCCTCTGGTCCCAAACCAGATGCGCTACCAGGCTGCGCTACACTCCGAACGGTCTGTTGCCTATTCATTTCGGTGGTGCATGGCAAGTGCAAAAACCTGCGAGAGCAAAAACCTTGCCGCCGTGCGCATTGCGCAGTAATGACGGGCGAAGGGTGGCGATGCTGCCTTGCACAAGAACGAGGTGGCCATGTCCGCGCGCATTTTCAGCCCAGCCAAAACCGCGATGCAGTCCGGCAAGGCCAAGACCGGCCACTGGGTGCTGGAATTCGATCCCGAGACGCGCAAGAAGATCGACCCGCTGATGGGCTATACGACGTCGGCAGACATGAGAAGCCAGATCAGGCTTAGCTTCGACACGCGGGAAGAGGCGGTAGCCTACGCCGAAAAGCAAGGGCTCGCTTTCCGCGTCGAAGAGCCGAAAGAGACCAAGCGCCGCCAGATTTCCTATGCGGAGAATTTCCGCTATGACCGCAGGACGCCCTGGACGCATTGAACGGCGGTCAGTGCCAAAAATATCCAGCCGGCCCAAAGGCCGGCCAGCGGTCCCGTAGCTCAGCTGGATAGAGCACCGGCCTTCTAAGCCGATGGTCACAGGTTCGAATCCTGTCGGGATCGCCAGTATCTCCTTGTTTTTGCTGCTATAGTTCATACAACCGACTGCCAGCGGCAAAGGCACCATCCATCGTGTCAGCACGGTGTCAGCAGAAAATTTGAAACCCGCTGCCGAGAGGTAGCGGGCGTCCAGCTAGAACGGATTGGGTGCCAGTGGTAAAGTCGCGGCATCGTGGGGAGGACACGTCAATGCGCGGGGAGGAGCGACGGCAACTTGTTCGGGATTTTCTGGCTAGGCATAAGCTCGGGGCTATCAGCACCGTGCATCCGGACGGGTCTCCAGAGGCAGCCGTCATACAGGTGACGTTGGGCGACGACCTCAACATCGTGTTCGACAGCTTTCCCGGCAGTCGGAAGCTGGAAAATATTAAACGAGACAGTCGGATCGCCATGGTGATCGGCTGGGACGAAAACGTGACGGTTCAAATTGAAGGCCTGGCCCGACCTGCCAAGGCTAACGAATTGCAGCGATTGAGAGATGCTCACGTTGCCAACTGTCCGCTTGAAGCGGAGTTTCTAAAGCAAGGGGCACAACTCTTTACGATTTCGCCCCAATGGATTCGCTATTCCGATTTCAGAGGCGAGCCGATAGTTTTTGAGCTGTCCGGCGACTCGCTTGCGAAATAGGAGGGAGCCCGCCACCTCTCGGCAGCGGGCCGTCGGGATCGCCAAAGCCTTTCGGGTCCGTTCCGGACACATAGGTTACGGTTATACCGGAGACATGGGCTTTCAGAGAGCGGGATCGGGCCTCGTGCGCTCAAACCGCCGCCGCCAGAAGCAGCGTTACCCCCAGGACCGTCGACGCATAGATCGTCGCTAGAAGCACGATGGGCCGAGGATACTCGGCGGGTGTCGCGAGGCCGGCAAAGTCGGGATTTCGGGTTTCGGTGCCGGGCCACGGGACGTCGTCGTCGGCCGCGGCGTTGTCATTGCAAGCGCGCACAGGAAGACGCCGGGCTATATCGGCGACGATCAGAGGATCGTCCGCCACCAATTTCGACCAGTCCGAAACAATGCCGATTTCACGTTTGAACATCGCTCGCCTCCCGTTTGCGCTCTAACAGCGATATCTAAATTATGTTCCACCGATAGTTTGACGAGGCGGACCGCTCTTGGTCACTGCGGCCTTCTGATTGATGAAAACCACGCCCGCTGCCTCCAACCCTTGCCGGATGGCAGCCAGCTTGGCCGAACTCGGAATCCTTCGTCCGCTCTCGAAACTGCCAATCGTTCCTTCGCTGAGGCCGCACTTCGCGGCGAGCCGCACCTGCGACCATTTCAGCATCGCTCGTGCGGCTCTGCACTGCTGGGATGTAAGGGGCTGGATCCCTGAAACGGTGGAGCTTCGCTTGTTCACATCCTCAGATCCCTTCGCTTCGGCGGGACATGGCTCTGCACCAGGCGCACCTTGTCCCTATCCACTGTGACCATTGTCCCGAGCGATACCGTGACCTTGTCGCCGTCGATCCGCGTAACGCCGCCGGATAATTCCATCTGCTGGCCCTTGGTCAGCCTGGTCGCCGGATCAATGACCGAATGCGGAAAATTGTAACCGGGGATCGACACGCTGACGCGGTCTTCCGTGACGCGCTTCAGCACCGTCGCCATGACCGCCACTTCGTCGCCGACCTTTATTGCCATGCCACTGATTCTGGGGCGTCATCTGCCGGCGTCAAGGATTAGCTAGGGCTGATATAGCAAAATCGCGGAATCAGCTTTCTTCATGCAGGCGCCCCGACAGCGGCAAATACCGCAAGCCGTCCAACCCTGTTCGGTGATGAGGCGTTGGCGTGGCTCGGGCAGCCGCCCCGCGCCAGCGTATTATTTCGTGACTCCGCCTTTTCGGAACCTTCCTGCGCACGGCGCGTTCGGCCCGCTGTATTCGAGGACCCTCATATAAAAGTGGACAGGCGGGAGGCAAACAAGGGTGGGGAGGAGTGTTGCCATGTCGAAGCGAGAAATAGGCATATCTTCGGCTCTGGATCGGCGTATCGCCGATCTCAAGGCCAAGATGCAGGACGCCCGGATCACGGAATACGAAATGAAGACCTTTCAAAAAGTGGCTTCAGCCATGGGAGGCGACGGAGGCTCCCTGCGCCTCGATGCCGACGACCTGATCGCGGCATCCTTTGTCGTCGATGCGCTGAGTGAGCCAACGCTCAATTGACGACGGGCGGTTTGGTTCGCGCGCCGTTTTGCCCTTGCCCGGCCGGCAATTGGCCCACGCCTTCAAGCTCTGAAACAGAATGGCTGCTTTCCAGCGGCCGTCTTGGGGCACGTTTGCGCAAGCCTCTGTCGCAAGTCACCGACAGGGGCTGGCTGGTGGATTTGATTCCGCCGCCCGACATCGAAATTGGAGGGAAAGTCTTATCAATTTGTTTGGGTTGGTGCGTCATAGTAGCGACGGCTAACGGAGTTGAACGCGATGAAGCTCGATCTGTCGCCGACGAGCTGGGGCAGGGTGATCGCTGTCACGGTAGTCGGTACGGCATTCTTCATTGCCGTGGCGTTCTTCGTCGATTCCTTCAATTTCCCCTATCTTTCGCCCGAGGCCGTGTGGCGGGCGAAGATGACCGACTTTTTGCTGCCCCTGGTGCTGGGCGGCTCGTTTCTGTTTTTCCTGATGTGGAAGATTCGCCAACTGGCCATCGCGCAGCGCGATCTCAGCGTCATCGCCGCGACAGACAGCCTGACGGCGGTGCTGAACCGTGGCGCCTTCTCTATGCTGGTCGAAGCCTATCTCGAGCAGACCCGAAAGCAGGAGCAGACCCGTTCGGGGGCGCTGCTGATCATCGACGCCGACCACTTCAAGTCGATCAATGACCGCCTGGGTCACGATTGCGGCGACCAGGCGCTCAAACTGATAGCGCAGGCGATCAAAGGGCAACTGCGTGGCGGCGATATCGTCGGCCGCATCGGAGGCGAAGAATTCGGCGTGTTTCTGCCCGGCGTGGACCCCTCGCAATCCTGGGTGGTCGCCGAAAGCATCCGCCGGCGTATCAGGGAGATGGAATTCTCACCCGGCGGCAGGCCTTGTCCGCTTTCCGTCAGCATCGGCGGCACAAGCTTTACCGGCCCGATCACCTATGAGGAAATCTTCTCCGCTGCCGACAAAAGGCTTTACACGGCCAAGTCGAACGGACGCGATCAAGTCAGCTTCGATCCGGCCGGAACGTCTCCGGCGCCTCCGCCCGGGGTTGCCACCGTGCATTGACGGTGGAAACTTGCAGCCGGCTGATCGGGAAGCTCTCGAAACCGATGCAGACCCGCTTTCTCTACGCTTTCAAATATTGCGACCATGTCCAAGAATCTTACGGATAGCATACCGGCTCGATAGGCCATGGACGGCAACCGCTTGACGGTATACTCCCCCGCATAGGCGATGTTTCGTTGTTGGTAGAAACGGTTCTGACTCCTGAGTTTCCAAGCGTTCCGGCCGACTTGCGATCATGATTTTTGATGCTGGGGGGCATGTGGCGGGAACGGTCAGGTAATCACAGCTATTATGATCCATTTGTTCAACGGCTTTCAGGACCCCTTCGGCGGCAGTGACCTTGAAGCTCTGGAACTGTACCGGCTGTTGAGTGCCGATTCCGAGGTGCATCTGTGGGCAACCTCCTCCAGCGTGTCCGGCGAGTTGATGCGGAATTTCCCGATTCGCCGCGTCTCGCTGTCGAAGTGGGATGTACCGAATGGCGGCACCTACGTCTTTCTCGGCTCGCATTGGCGCAACAAGATGTGGCCTTACCTGATCCCGCGGCCGCGCCGGCTGATCTATGTCTTCAATACCTTTCACCCGAAAATCATCGCGCTGACCACTCGCATGCCCCGCATGCTGAACTGGCCAGACGCCGAACTGGTGCTGATTTCCGATTTTCAGAGACGGATGCTGCGGGTCGATGGCGTCGTGCATCCATCGCTGATCGATGTCGAACGTTTTTCACCCCGGCGTCTGGCTTCGGATCGTCCGTTCACCGTCGGACGCTTGAGTCGCGACGGGCCGGGCAAACATCATGCCGATGACATACCCCTCTACGAGACATTGCTGGCCGAAGGCACAGCCTTGCGGATTCAGGGCGGGGCAGGGCTCAAGGACAGCCTCATGCCGCATCCGCAACTCGAACTGTTCCCACCCGGCCAATTTTCCGCCGAAGAGTTTCTGCAGACGCTCGACGTGTTTTATTATCGCACCGGTTGGCACGTGGAAACCTTCGGTCGCGTCGTGTTGGAGGCGATGGCCTGCGGTCTGCCTGTGGTCTGCCATTCCCATGGCGGCTACGTCGACCACATAAGGCATGGCGAAAACGGTTTCTTGTTCGAGACGACTGAACAGGCGTTGCGCATCCTTGCCGATCTCAAAGCCGATCCGACATTGCGGGCGACAGTGGGAAAAAGGGCGAGGGAGTCCTTCGAGCAGATCTATTCTTCCCAAGCTGTGCGACAGAGGCTGGACTTCTATTTGCGTTAGCCCGGCGTCTGAAACCGTCTACCCGGCCGGTTTGGCATCCAGCTCGACATCGCGTTAAAGGGTGAGCACCCGAATGGCCTCCGGATGGGTGGCAGGCTTCGGCGCGGAAACAGACTGGGCAGGACTTCTATCGATGACATTGATGGGCGCGGCGGCACTGCTGATCCTGATCCTGACTTACGCCGGTGTCGCCATTGGCCGCATCCCCGGTCTGCGCCTCGACCGGGCAGGGATCGCGCTGCTCGGCGGGGCCGCGATGATCGCCATCGGCGCGCTCAGCATGGAGGATGCCTACCGGGCGATCAATTTCGACACCATCACGCTTCTGCTCGGCATGATGATCGTGGTGGCGCATCTGAAAGTGTCAGGCGCCTTTCGCGGCCTTGGTGCCATCGCCATCGAACACGCGCACGCGCCCTTCATGCTTTTGGTGATGGTGACGCTGCTGACCGGCGTACTGTCCGCCTTCCTGGTCAACGACGCCATCTGCCTCGTCATGGCGCCGATCGTCGTCCATGTCACCCGTGTGATCAAGCGCAACCCGATCCCCTATCTGATCGCCACCGCCACCGCGTCGAATTGCGGCAGCGTCGCTACCATCACGGGCAATCCGCAAAACATGGTCATCGGCGCGCTGTCGGGCATTTCCTATCCGGCCTTTTCGGCAGCGCTGGCTCCGGTCGCCCTTTTCGGCCTCGTCGCGGTCGTTGTCATCATTCGTATCGTCTACCGGGCCGAATTCGCCCGAACGGTCCAACTGACGCCCGAGGTCTCGCGTGGCCGCATGCACAAGGGGCAGGTGCTGAAGGCGGTGGTAGTTTGCATCGGACTGGCAATCGCCTTCTTCGCCGGTGTGCCTGTCGCCAAGGCCGCGCTCATCGGCGGCGCCATCCTCTTGCTTACCCGGGCGATCAAGCCGGAACGCATCTACCGCGAGGTCGACGGTCCGCTGCTGTTCATGTTCGCCGGTCTGTTCGTGGTCGTCGCCGGCGCCGAAAAGACGCTTCTTTCGCCAGACATGATCGCCTCGGCAAAGAACCTCGGGCTGGACGATGTCTGGCGTCTGTCCGGATTCACCGCGGTGCTTTCCAACATCATGAGCAATGTCCCGGCCGTGCTGGCGCTGCGGCCTTTCATACCCGGCCTGGAAAACCCCGAGCGCGCCTGGCTGGTCGTCGCCATGAGCTCGACACTGGCCGGCAATTTCACGCTGCTGGGTTCGGTCGCCAACCTGATCGTCGCCGAACAGGGCCGAGCCGCCGGCACGACGCTGTCGTTCGGCGCTTTTTTCAAGGTCGGCTTGCCGCTGACGCTGATAACGCTGGCCGCCGGCACCGCATGGCTGGCGTTTGGTTTCTAATGCATGTCGCCCAAAAGTGGCCCCGGTTTTGGCGCAACGACATGCATAAAACCAAAGGCTTAAAGCGCGTCGCGCTTTAGACCTGGCTGCCTGAAATCCGCGCCCGCACCAGCGTCGCCGCGGCGCGGCCGGCGGCCTCGATGTAATCGGGGTTGCGGTGGATCAGCATGATCGAAAAGCAGCCGTCGATCAAAAGCACGATCTCGCGTGCCAAGGCAGGCGGCTCGCCGACGCCATGGTCCGACAAGGCGCCGGCCAGCCATGTTTCGAAATTCAGCTTGTGCCGCGCGCCGACCTTGACCGCCGGATGTCCGGGCATCGAGGCGAGTTCGGCGGCCGTGCGCAGGAAGCCGCATCCTTTCCATTTCGGGTGACGAGCGGACCTCGCCAGATTGGTGAAGATCGCCTCGACCTTGCGATCCGCGCCGCCTTCGGCGGCATCGAACCAGCCGGCCATCCGCTTCAGATTGGGTTGGTCGCGGCCATCGAGATAGGCGGCGATGAGGTCGTCCTTGCTCTTGAAATGGTAGTAGAGCGTGCGTTTGGTGAGACCCGCTTCCTCGGCGACGGCATCGACGCTGACGCGACCGATTCCTTCGGCATAGAAGAGCCTGGTCGCGGCATCGACAATACGTTTGCGTGTAGGACTTTGCGTGTCAGGCATGAGCTTAGGTATACCGACTAGTGAATATACACAAGCGGAAAGGGGCATAGTCTTCCGGTCATCAGCATGATGAAGAAGGAAGAGCCAATGACCGATCTTGTCCTCAAGGAACCCCGGGATGGGATTGCCATCCTCACCCTCAATCGGCCGGAGAAGCTCAACGCCTTGAACTATGCCCTGATCGATCGCCTGCTTGCGATCCTTGACGACATTGAAGTCGATGACAGCGTTCGTGCGGTCATTCTGACCGGTGCAGGGGAGCGGGCGTTTTCGGCCGGCGGCGACATTCATGAGTTCTCGGCCAGCGTGGCGCTCGGCGTGGATGTCGCGATGCGTGATTTCGTCATGCGCGGGCAACGGCTGACGGCGAGGCTGGAAGCGTTTCGCAAACCCGTCATCGCTGCCGTCAACGGCATTGCCTTTGGTGGCGGTTGCGAAATCACCGAGGCGGTGCCGCTCGCCATCGCCAGTGACCGCGCTTTGTTCGCCAAGCCGGAAATCAACCTCGCAATGCCGCCGACCTTCGGTGGAACCCAACGCCTGCCAAGGATCGCCGGGCGCAAGCGGGCGCTGGAGTTGCTGTTGACCGGTGACTGGTTTGCGCCGCCGCGGGCGCTTGAGTTGGGTCTCGTCAACGAGGTTGTGCCGCATGCCGAATTGATGCCGGCCGCGATCGGCCTGGCCAGGCGTATCCTGCGACACTCCGATCTGGCGATTGCCGGCATCCTCACGGCAGTGGCCCGCGGCCTCAACCAGAGCATCGCCGAAGGTTTGCTGGTCGAGGCCGAGCAGTTCGCCCGCATGGCCCCGACCGCTGATCTGCGCGAAGGGCTGAATGCCTGGATGGCACGCCGCGAGCCGGGCTATGACGGCTCGTGGACGCATATCGCGCGTCCCGACGAGGCCAGGCGAGCCTCGTTGGCGTTGGATCAGGGCGCCACCACCAAACGGCCTTTCATGTTGGGGTGAAAGCGGCAGAAATAGTCGACCGGTCCCGCGGCCTTCAATGTCAGGCTTGCGGATTTCTTCGGCGGGATCATCACTTCCCAGCCGCCTTTCACGGTGGCCGTGTGGGCGAACACATCCTTGTTCACCCACTCGATCGTGTCGCCGACCTTGGCCTCGACGCTGGCTGGCGAGAACACCAGCCTGTCGATGATGACCTGGATGGTTTCTGCTCGCGCCGGAACGGTACCGACGGCCAGCGTCAACGCAATCCACAGATGGCGTTTCGGCATGCTCCCGGTCCTTACTTGAGCATGCCGGCGACGTGCTCGGCGTGCTGCTCATGGCCCTGGAAAATCTTCAGGCCGGTTTCCAGCAGGCTCTTCAGGTCGGCATTCTGCGCCGACCGGATCAAAAGGGTTTCGAGCGCGCCGTTGACCTGCTTGTGGTAGGCGACCTCGTTATCGACATAGGCCTTGTCGAAGGCAGCGCCGTCGAGTTTGGCGAGCTTGGCCCGCTCCTCCGCCGCAGCTTTGGTCAGCGCCTGGCTGGTGGCGTTGTCTTCCGGCGTGACCTTGAGCTTCTTCACCAGATCGAGCGCCTGCACGTTCACGGCTTCGTGGTCGCGCACCATGTCGTTGGCGAAATCCACGACCTCCTTGGTCTTCGATTTTTCGATGGCCAGCTTGGCCGCTTCAATGTCGATGACCCCGGCCGTATAGGCGATGTGAGCGATCTGCGGATCGGTTGGCTTGTCGGCGGCTTGTGCGAACGGGGCGGTGCCGAGCAGCAGCAGGGCGGCGAGCGCGGCAGTGTGTCGGATGGACATGGCATCTCCTTCGCCGGACGCTGAAAATCTCGCCGGACTGTGTTTTCGGTTGACGGTCGTTGGATGCTGGCCAGCGGCAAACGTTCCCGCCAAAATCAATTGAATCCGGTGAGGCTCAGCTTTCCAGCCCGAGCCGCCGCATGACCGCGCTGGTCAGTCGTTCGCAACGCCGGCCGGCGAAGGGGAAGGCATCGAGCAGCACCGGCCCGATCTGATCGTCCAGCGCCTTGCGCACGAGGGCGCGGGCGCGGTGCAGCCTTGTCTTGACGGTTTGCGGCCGCACGCCGA
The DNA here is from genome assembly GCF_004006095.1 of Mesorhizobium sp. M7A.F.Ce.TU.012.03.2.1. Classification (NCBI taxonomy): domain Bacteria; kingdom Pseudomonadati; phylum Pseudomonadota; class Alphaproteobacteria; order Hyphomicrobiales; family Phyllobacteriaceae; genus Mesorhizobium; species Mesorhizobium sp. M7A.F.Ce.TU.012.03.2.1. The sequence continues at coordinate 5,810,449 of NZ_CP034779.1, read as the reverse complement.
GGAGATCGGCGGTCTCCTCGATGCTCAGCCCCTCGATCACCCGCGCCACGAACACCGTCCGGTAGACGTCGGGAAGGCTGTCTGTGGCCTGTTCGACCAGTTGGAGGATCTGCCTTTGCGCCATCGTCCGTTCCGGATCGTCGCTGGGGTGGAGGGGGAACCGGATGATCTCGGCTTGCGGATTTTCCGGCATTGCCACCGTTCTGCGCCTTTTGCGCAGGCGGCCGAGCGCCTCGTTGATGACGATGCGCGACAGCCATGTGGCGAGCGAGGAGTCGCCGCGAAACGCATCGAGATGGGCGAAAGCCTTGAGGTAGGCCTCCTGGACGATGTCCTCGGCCTCGCTGTCATTGCGCACGACGCCGCGCGCGATCCGGTAGAGCCGCTGATTATGTGTCTTGATGATGGTGCGGAAGGCGTCGTCGTCGCGCGCCAGCGCGCGGTGCACAAGCTGCATCTCGCCTGGCACAGCGGAAGGCACGGCCGTCAACACAGCAGGCATCGCCAGTTTCCTCAACCCAATCTCCGAACCAAGATTCTCGATCGGGAGATTGGACGCTGTCGCCGGCAGAAGGTTCCCGAAGATTTTCTGCCGGGTCCGGCGGCCGCTACCCTACAGTGCGAGCGAAGGCTTGTCAGGCAGCCTGCAGGCGCGCCGTGGCCGCCAACAGATCGGTCTGGGTGATCAGCCCGAGAATCCGCTTGTCGTCGTCGACGATGATGACCGCATGGCTGCGGCCGTCGGTGAGCACCGGCAGCAGACCCATGGCGGCAAAGCCTGCGGCGGCTGTTGCCGCGGGCGATATAACGGATCCGACCGTCCCAAAGGCCTGGGTGAGTTCGCGCAATCCCACGGTCCCTGCCAGCCTGGCTTCAGCATTGACGACCGGCAGGGTCCGGATGTTGTGGTCAAGCAGCAATTGGCGCGCCGCCTCGGTCGAGGTGTGAGCATCGACCGAGATGACATCGCGCGACATGATGTCCTCGCACAGAAGGGTCTTGTGCGCGCGCACCATCGCCTGCAATTCGACCTGCCGCAGCAGCCGGTCGAGATCGTTGCGATCGATATCGAACGTCTCGTCGAGTGCGCCAAGCGCGGCATCGATGTCTTCGGAGCGGAAGCCGACGCGCAGTTGCGCCGGCGGATCGCCGGTGCCGTGGCTGTTCGCCGGCGCTGCAACCGGCACATGCGGATAATTGCGCCGGGCCAGCCTGTGGAAGCCGTAGCCGAGCGCCACCAGCAGGATCGAGTTCAGCGCCACCGGCACGAATGGAAACAGGAAGCCGGCGCTGATGACGGCAGGCCCTCCCAGCACCGCGGTCAGCGCGGCCGCTCCGCCCGGCGGATGCAGGCAGCGCGTGAACGACATGGCGGCAATGGCCAGTGCCACCGCGATGCCGCTGGCAAGGGCGGTTTCGTGGATGAAATGCGCCACGATCACGCCGACCAGCGCCGATATCGTGTTGCCGCCGATGATCGACCATGGCTGTGCCAGCGGACTGGCGGGCACGGCGAACAGCAGCACCGCCGACGCCCCCATCGGCGCCACCAGCAGTGGCACATGCGGGCCGTTGCCGAGCACAAGGCTGGCGATCACGCCGGTGAGTGCAATGCCGATCGTCGCGCCGATACAGGCGACGAGACGCTCGCGCAGCGTCGCACCGGCAAGAATGGGAACAAAAAGGCGGAAAGCCATGGGGTCGAAAACTCTGCCGGTATTCCAGGGGAAGTCGAAAATGTGCTGATCGCACCGCAATGACGCGGCATCGTTGAATTTGAAAGCCAAACTGATCCGGTAAACCGCAATTTTAGGGAATAGAATTCCGCTACGCAGCCGCCGCGGCGGTCAGGCCGCGCGAGATGTCGGCCTTCAGGTCGTCGACGTCCTCGAGGCCGATCTGCAGGCGGATCAACGGACCCTCATAGGGCGCTTTTGGAACGACGCGGTCGCCGAGCCAGACCGGTACGGCAAGGCTCTCATAGCCGCCCCAGGAATAGCCGAGGCCGAAGATCCGCAGCGCGTCGAGAAAGGCGTGCTGCTGCTTCTGGCCGCCACCGGCAAGAACGATGGAAAAGATGCCGCTGGAGCCGGAGAAATCCCGCTTCCACAGAGCGTGGTCCGGATGGCTGGGCAGGGCCGGGTGGAGCACGCGCGCCACGCCCTTCTGGCCCTCGAGCCAGGAGGCGATGGCAAGCGTACTGCGCTGATGGTGTTCGAGGCGCACGCCCATGCTGCGCAGGCCACGCAGCACCTGGTAGACGTCGTCGGGCCCGGCGCAACAGCCAAGCGTGCAGAAGCTCTCGTAAAGATGCGTCCAGCAGCTCTCATTGGCCGACACCGTGCCGAGCAGCACGTCGGAATGGCCGGCCGGGTATTTGGTCGCCGCATGGATCGAGATGTCGACACCGTGGTCGAGCGGACGGAAATAGAGTGGCGTCGCCCACGTATTGTCCATCATGACGATGGCGCCCGCGGCGTGCGCCGCCTTGGCGATAGCCGGGATGTCCTGCACCTCGAACGTGTTGGAGGCCGGCGATTCCGTGAACACCACCTTGGTGTTGGGCTTGATCAACGCCGCGATGCCGGCGCCGACATCGGGGGCGTAATACTCGACCTCGACGCCCAGCCGCTTCAGCATCGTGTCAGCGAAATTGCGGGTTGGATGATAGACGGTATCGACGATCAGCAGATGGTCGCCGGCCGAGACGAAGGCGAGCAGCGGCACCGTCACCGCCGCAAGGCCCGACGGCACCAGGATCGTGCCTGCCGAGCCTTCCAGCGCGTCTATGGCATGGGCAAGCGCATCGGTCGTCGGTGTGCCGCGCGTGCCGTAAGTGTATTTCTGGGTGCGCGCCGCCATCGAAGCCGCGTCGCGAAACAGCACGGTCGAAGCATGCACCACCGGCGGATTGACGAAGCCGAAATAGTCGTGCGGATTGTTGCCCGAATGGGCAAGCCGCGTGTTGACGCCCATCCCGCCGCTAAAGTGCTCGCCGTCTTTCGCCATTCTGCGTCGCCTCGTTTGACAAGCCGGTAGCCATAGTGCGGCGCTATGGACCGTGCAACAGCCACCGCCCGCCAGGAGGCGGACTTCGATATGCCAGTTCGTCGCGGCAAAAACAGCGATGCTGGGGCAGGGTATTAAACGAAAAACCCGCCTGTGCGGCGGGTTATCGGCGCAAATCAGCACCATGGACGAATATGTACCATAGCTGAGGGCAGGGTGTCAAGAAAAAATTCCTATCGCGAAAGGCGGCCTTTTATTGACCTGCGTTCGGAGCCCTAATCTCAGCCGATCGGCCTATTGTGGGCGGCTGCGGAAGGTATATGATTTCCTGCTAATATTAATCGCCGGATTGCTTCGATCAGATGCTGCCGGATGGTTGCTGCCGGTTGACTTCTGGTCCTCCACGATCCGGATCGCGCTCATGAAGCGTGAGTGCGGCAAGGGAGGAATGACATGCCGGACGTCAAATGGGCCATGAAGGCGAGCGAATTCATCAACTGCAACTGCGCCTATGGCTGCCCGTGCCAGTTCAACGCCATGCCGACATACGGATTCTGCCAGGCGGTCGCCGGCATGGAAATCGAGAGCGGCCATCACGGCGACACCAAGCTCGACGGGTTGCGGTTCGTCGGGATTTTCAGATGGCCCGGCGCCATACACCAGGGCGGGGGTGAAGCCGCGGTGGTCATCGACGAGAGGGCGACGGAAGCCCAACGTGGCGCGCTGCTTCGCATATTGGGCGGTCTGGACACCGAGCCAGGTGCAACGATATTTCAGGTCTTTTCGACCACGCTGGAGAAATTCCACGATCCGATCTTCGCGCCGATCGAATTCAAGATCGACGTCGACGCGCGAACCAGTCAGCTGCATGTCGAGGGTATAACCGACGGTCGCGGCGAGCCGATCCGGAATCCGGTCACCGGCGCCGCGCACCAGGCGCGCATCGACTTGCCGCACGGCTTCGAATACGCGATCGCCGAGGTCGGGCGCGGCTGGACCAAGGCGACGGGCCCGATCAAGTTCGAACTGGCCGATACGCACAGCCATTTCGCCAATCTGCATCTTACGCAGAGCGGCATCGTGCATTGACCTGATCCAATGGGCGATACGGCCCTCGAGGCGGTGCTGAGGCGCGATCGCGCGGTCGTGATGGCCGCGCTCGTGGTGATTGCCGTGCTCGCCTGGGCCTATGTGCTGTGGCTCGCCGCCACCATGGTCATGCCCGGCTCCCCCTTGCCGGACGGCGGAGGCGGCGACATGGCCGGCATGGATATGGCCGGCATGGATATGGGCGCCGCCATGGCGCCCGGCTTCCGGCCCTGGGCATTGGGCGATTTCGCCTTCACCTTCACGATGTGGGCGGTGATGATGGTCGGCATGATGACGCCGTCGGTCGCGCCGATGTTGCTGCTCTATGCCGGTGTCGGCCGCAAGGCGCGGGCGGATGGCCGGCCCATCGCTTCGACGGGATGGTTTTTTGCCGGCTATCTCGCCGTCTGGGTCGTCTTCAGCCTCCTGGCGACCGGTGCGCAATGGCTTCTCGCCCGTCTTGCCTTGCTCGATCCCTCGATGGCAACCGGCAGCGCGATCCTCGGCGGCCTCGTTCTGATCGCCGCCGGTCTCTATCAATGGACGCCGATGAAGGGCGTCTGCCTGCGCGAATGTCAGGCGCCGATCGCGTTCCTGGCCGGCCGTGGCGGATTCCGCTCCGCTCCGCTCGGCGCGCTTCGGCTCGGCATCGATCACGGCGCTTATTGCCTGGGGTGCTGCTGGGCGCTGATGGCTCTGTTGTTCGTCGGTGGCGTCATGAACGTGCTGTGGATCGCCGGCATCGCCATCCTTGTTCTGCTGGAGAAGACGGTGCCGACCGGGCAGCTGATTCCGCGCGTTTCAGGCGCGTTGATGGCCGCCATCGGGATCTGGATCGTCTTTCAAGCCCTTTGAGAACAGTCTTCGTCGGCGGTCTGTATTGGTATGCAGCCGTCAGTAAATTGTCAGATGACAATCTTGGGACCTGGTAGTTCGTCGCACGCGGAGGTCAACAACGACGAGCTATTGCCCGGGATGGATTTCGCTGCCGCGGCCCGTATTGGCCCCGCGTTGGCGTTGCATGAGATTTGCCGCCTTTATTAGCCCTGCTGGCTAAATCGCGGGCGTGTTTGTCTGTAAATCGGGCATTTGCGGCAATCGGTTTTCAAACTCTTTGGGTTTCGGTCATTTCCCTTGACCTCACAGGAATTATCGCCTTCGATGACATTTGTGAATGGGAGGCGGCGCGTCGGTTACGATGCGGGGTTTCGGGAATGGGCCGGGATGAAGCCGCGTTCACACGGGAGAAAAAAATCAGGATTTACTCCTGAAAACAGAGAAAAGGGTCTGTGGGTCATGAAACACATTGCTATCGGCATTCTAGGCGCCGCCACGCTTGGATTGATGGCGTCCGCCGCGTCGGCGGCCACGCTCGACACCGTCAAGGCGAAGGGCTTCATCCAGTGCGGCGTCTCCACCGGCCTTGCCGGCTTTTCGGCGCCGGACGACAAGGGTGACTGGCAAGGCATCGATGCGGATTTCTGCCGCGCTGTCGCGGCCGCCGTCTTTGGTGACGGCTCCAAGGTCAAGTTCACGCCGCTCAGCGCCAAGGAGCGGTTCACCGCGCTGCAGTCGGGCGAGATCGACATCCTGTCGCGCAACACCACCTGGACCATCAACCGCGATACGGCGCTTGGCCTGAACTTCATCGGCGTCACCTACTATGACGGCCAGGGTTTCATGATCAACGCCAAGAAGCTGCCGGGCGTCAATTCGGCCCTGCAGCTTTCGGGCGCAGCCGTCTGCGTGCAGAGCGGCACCACCACCGAGCTGAACCTCGCCGACTACTTCAAGGCCAACAAGATGGAGTACAATCCCGTCGTCTTCGAGAAGCTGGAAGAGGTCAACGCCGCCTATGATGCCGGCCGCTGCGACGTCTACACCACCGATCAGTCGGGCCTCTACGGCATCCGCCTGACGCTGGGAGCGCCGGCCGACCACGTCGTGCTGCCCGAGATCATCTCCAAGGAGCCGCTCGGACCGGCCGTTCGCCAGGGCGACGACCAGTGGTATCACATCGTCAAGTGGACCTATTTCGCGCTGCTGCAGGCTGAAGAGCTCGGCATCACCAAGGCCAATGTCGAGGAGATGAAGAACTCGGCAAGCCCCGAGATCAAGCGCGTGCTCGGCCAGGAAGCCGATACCAAGATCGGCACCGATCTCGGCGTCTCCAATGACTGGGTGGTCAACATCGTCAAGGCCGTCGGCAATTATGGCGATATGTTCGAGCGCAATGTCGGCTCGGGCAGCCCGCTGAAGATCGCGCGCGGCATCAACGCGCTGTGGACCAAGGGCGGCCTGCAATACGCGCCGCCGATCCGCTGATCGAAATGTGATCCGGGAGGCAGATCATCTGCCTCCCGGTTTCTCTTTCCAGGGGACGGTCGAATGGCATCGCAGGACGTACTTCGCGAGGAGCCCAGCCGCGGCTCCTTCATCAACGATCCGAAAATCCGGGGCATATTCTTCCAGGTGCTGGTCGTCGTGCTGCTGGTGGCGGGCGTCTGGTGGATTGCCCACAACGTCATCGACAACCTGACGCGGCTGCGCATCGCTTCAGGCTTCGGCTTCCTCAAGGGCCGCGCCGGCTTCGACATCAGCGAGAGCGCGATCGCCTATTCGTCGGATTCGACCTATGGCCGCGCCATTCTGGTCGGCCTCCTCAACACGCTCATCGTCGCCATCGTCGGCATCATCACCGCGACAATCATCGGCTTCGTCATCGGCATCGGCCGGCTCTCGCAGAACTGGCTGATCCGGAAGATCTGCACCGTCTATGTCGAGGTCTTCCGCAACATCCCGCCGCTGCTGGTCATCTTCTTCTGGTATTCCGGCGTGCTGGCCGTGCTGCCGGCACCACGCGACAGCTACAACCTGCCGTTCGGCTCCTTCCTCAACCAGCGCGGTTTCTATTTTCCACGCGCCGTGTGGGGCGACGGCTCATGGCTGATCTTCGTCGCCCTGCTTGTCGGCATCGCCATGGCGTGGTTCGTCGCGCGCAAGGCGCGGCAACGGCAGATGGCGACCGGCCAGCAATTTCCAGTGTTTTGGACGTCCGCGGCGCTGATCGTCGGGCTGCCGCTGCTCGCCTATGCGCTGAGCGGCTTTCCCCTGAGCTTCGACTACCCGAAGCAGTCGACTTTCAACCTGACCGGCGGCTTCCAGGTCCGGCCGGAGTTCCTGTCGCTTTATCTGGCGCTGTCCTGCTATACCGCCGCCTTCATCGCCGAGATCGTGCGCGCCGGCATCAGGGGTGTCAGCGCGGGCCAGACGGAAGCTGCCGGTGCGTTGGGCTTGCGGTCCGGATCGATCCTGCGGCTGGTCGTCGTGCCGCAGGCCATGCGCATCGTCATTCCGCCGCTGACCAGCCAGTATCTCAACCTGACCAAGAACTCGTCGCTGGCCATCGCCATCGGCTATCCGGACCTGACGGCGACCGCCGGGACGGTGCTGAACCAGACCGGCCAGGCCGTCGAAGGCGTGGTGATCATGATGGTGATCTACCTCGCCATCAGCCTCCTGACCTCGCTTGTGATGAACTGGTTCAACGCCAAGATGGCGCTGGTGGAGAGGTGAGGTAAGGACATGCAAGAACATGATATGTTCTGGGTGCGCACCGAAATGGTGCTGGCGCAGCCGGCGCCCGCCAGCGTCACCGGCCTCGGCGCTTGGGTGCGCAAGAACCTGATCGCTTCTGCCGGCGACACCATCTTGACGATCGTCGGCATCGCCCTGGTGGCGATGATCCTGCCGCAAATCATCAATTGGGCGTTCATCAACGCCGTGTGGACGGGACCGGACCGGACCGTATGCGCCACGGTGGCGCAAGGCGGCATCCAGCCGGATGGCTGGACCGGCGCCTGCTGGGCTTTCGTCAATGCCAAATTCGGCCAGTTCATGCTCGGGCGCTATCCCATCGAGGAGCGCTGGCGGCCGATCCTGGTCGCTATCCTGTTCGTGGCGCTGCTGGTGCCGATGCTGATCCCGAAGGTGCCGCGCAAAGGGCTGAATGCGGTTCTGCTGTTCTTCGTGCTGCCGATCGTCGCCTTCGTCCTGCTGGTCGGCGGCATGTTCGGCCTGCCGCATGTCGAGACCTCGCTTTGGGGTGGGCTCTTGGTGACGCTCAGCCTGTCTTTCGTCGGCATTGCCGTGTCGCTGCCGCTCGGCATCGTGCTGGCGCTCGGCCGCCGTTCCAAGATGCCGATCATCAAGACGCTGTGCGTTGTCTTCATCGAGACGGTGCGCGGCATCCCGCTGATCACCGTGCTGTTCTTCGCCAGCGTCATGCTGCCGCTGTTCCTGCCGGAGGGTGTGTCGTTCGACAAGTTCCTGCGCGCGCTGATCGGGGTGTCGCTGTTTGCCGCGGCCTATATGGCCGAAGTGGTGCGCGGCGGCCTGCAGGCGATCCCCAAGGGCCAGTATGAAGGTGCCGATTCGCTCGGTCTCGGCTATTGGCAGAAAATGTATTTCATCGTCATGCCGCAGGCGCTGAAACTGGTTATTCCAGGCATCGTCAACACCTTCATCGGCATGTTCAAGGACACCAGCCTGGTCATCATCATCTCGATGTTCGACCTGCTCGGCATCGTCAAACAGAATTTCTCCGATGCAAACTGGGCAACCGCGCAGACGGCGAGGTCAGGCCTGATCTTCGCGGCCTTCGTCTTCTGGCTGTTCTGCTTCGGCATGTCGCGCTATTCAATGTACACCGAACGCCGGCTCGACACCGGCCACAAACGCTGAATGCATGTCGCCCAAAAGTGTATAGCGGTTTTGGGATAACGACATGCATCACTACCAACGACAAAAGAACAAGGGGATCCCTGTCATGGCCACCGAAAATGCCGTCAGCGCCGAAGAGATCAAGGTCAACGCCGCCAAGATGCAGATTTCGACGACCGATGTCGCCATCGACATCATCGCCATGCACAAATGGTACGGCGAGTTCCATGTGCTGAAGGACATCAACCTGAAAGTGATGCGCGGCGAGCGTATCGTCATCTGCGGCCCCTCCGGCTCCGGCAAATCGACCATGATCCGCTGCATCAACCGTCTGGAGGAGCACCAGAAGGGCAAGATCATCGTCGATGGCAAGGAACTGACCAACGATCTCAAGAAGATCGACGAGGTGCGCCGCGAGGTCGGCATGGTGTTCCAGCACTTCAACCTGTTCCCGCATCTGACCATCCTGGAGAACTGCACGCTGGCGCCGATCTGGGTGCGCAAGACGCCGAAGAAACAGGCCGAGGAAATCGCCATGCATTTCCTCAAGCGCGTCAAGATTCCGGAACAGGCCCACAAATATCCCGGCCAATTGTCCGGCGGCCAGCAGCAGCGTGTGGCGATTGCCCGTTCGCTGTGCATGAACCCGCGCATCATGCTGTTCGACGAGCCGACCTCGGCGCTCGATCCGGAGATGATCAAGGAAGTGCTGGAGACCATGGTTGGCCTTGCCGAGGAAGGCATGACCATGCTGTGTGTCACCCACGAGATGGGCTTCGCCCGCAAGGTCGCCAACCGTGTAATCTTCATGGACCAGGGCCAGATCGTCGAGCAGAACACGCCGGCCGAGTTCTTCGACCACCCGCGCCACGAGCGCACGAAGCTGTTCCTGTCGCAGATCCTGCACTAGGCCTCGACGGCCACGAAGAGCCCGGCTGAAACACTGCCGGGCTCTTTTGCGTATGGATAACAGGCGGGCGTTCGTGTCGCGCCGGAGCGCGTTTGCAGGGCCGCCTTTCATGAAAAGACTGGGACGTTTTCTGGGTCTTCTGTTGGTTCTCGTCGCACTCGCCCTGACGACGGGCACCTTCGTGCCACGGCCGCTGTGGCCGGCCGCCGCCGCCGTGCCAGCCGCGACGCGTCACATCCTGGTGCTGAACAATCCGATCCACACCGATATCGCCATCCCGGTCGATGACGCCGTGCGCCGGCGTTTCCATTTCCTGGTCGACGCGGGCATACCGGCCGACAGGCCGGAGGTCCGCTACATCGTCTTCGGCTGGGGCGGCCGCGCCTTCTACCTGGAGACGCCGACATGGTCCGAGCTGAAGGCGGTGCCGGTGATGAAGGCACTGACACTCGACGCGTCGGTCATGCATGTCGATGTCGCCGGTGACATCCTCGAACCGCACCCCGATATCGCGGGATTCGACATCACCGAGGATCGGTTCACGGCGTTGCTCGATTTCATCGATGCAAGTTTCCAGCGGGGACCGAAAGGCCCGACCCTCGTTCCGGACGCAGCCTATTCCAGGTTCGACGGCTTCTACGAAGCCAATGGCCATTTCAACGCACTGGTCGGCTGCAACACCTGGACGGCGGCGGCCTTGCGCATCGCCGGCCTGCGCACCGGCTGGTGGAACCCGCTGCCTGTATCGCTTGGCCTGTCGATGCGGCTGTATAATTGAAGGCCATTCCGGTGATCAGCCGGCCTTGCGATCCTGTTTGGACATATATTCTCGAAGCGCTCTGTTGATTGCACCCTGGTAGCCGCGACCATCCGGTGCGCGCCTTTTGAACCAGGCGACGAGGTCAGAATCGAGACGCAGGGTCAGTTGTTGCTTGACCGGCTTGAAATAAGGATTTCGGACGGCGTTCTGCCAGAATTCCTCGGTCAATTCGGGAATGTCGCTCGTGTCGACATCATCCTCTGGTCGCGCCTTCAAAGCCGCGATCTCCGCTTTCTGTGCTTCTGTCAGAGGAGGCGGATTGGCCGGGTCGAATTCATATCGAACGATTTTGCGCATAATGCCTTTTCTCTTTGGACGTAGCTCGCCGCGCTGAAATGATGCGGATCACCTCGATCCCGTCTTCCTCTCGATCTGCGTGTGCAACCAGCAATATCAATGCGGTGTCAACCAAGCCGGTTGTCTGCCAACGATATTCGCCCCCTTCAATTCGATCATGCTCCAATAGCGCGAAAGGATCGGCGAAAACACGAACGGCGGTGTCGAAGCTTACGCCATGCTTGCGGAAATTGGATTTCGCCTTTTCGGCGTCCCATTCAAATCGCAATTTGCGCCTCGTTGACTACAAAAATGTAACTACAAATTGCCATTACGTCAAGGTCGACCGATGTAAGCATTCTATCGATGTAAGCATTCTAATGAGCCCGCCAGCCGTAGAGCCAGTCCAGATCCGCCGCGAGTTTTTCCGACGAGCGCACCTTCAGGAACACATTGCGCGCAATCGCCACTGGACCCGAGGCATGCCAGGCCAGCCGGTTGACAGCGCCGCGTCGGGCGACCTGCGCGACACGCGGCCGCCGAGACTGCTCCCAGACGGCAAGTGCGGCCAGGGGGTCGGCAGGGAAGTCGGCGATGATGTCGGCAAGCGTCGCCGCATCCTCGATCGCCATCGCCGCACCTTGCGCAGCGAATGGGGTCATCGCATGCGCGGCGTCGCCGATCAGCGCAATGCCGTTCGGTGTTGTCCAGGGCTGTTGCGGGTCAACAGTGTGGATCGGCCATGCGGTCCACGGGCCGGCCTGCTCGACCAGACGGGCAAGTTCTGCCGCGGTGCCGCGCAGGGCTCGGGTCAGGATCCCGGCGTCGGCGTTGCCGGACCAGCCCTCGGCAATGCGGTCGCCCCTGGTGAAGGCCGCGAGATTGAAGGCCGCACCCTTGCTGACGGGATAGGCCACCATATGGAAGCCGGGATGCAGGAAGGTGGTGACGCAATTGGTTACACCGATCGCGGCAAAGGCTTGTCCGGCAGCGCTTTCGGCGGCAATGGTCGCGCGCCAGGCCAGCTCGCCGGAAAAATGGCTTGTCGGCAAGGCCGCCTTTTTGGCCGAATCGACAAGTGCGCGCACCGACGACCAGACACCATCGGCTCCGATCAGCAGGAAGCCCTCAGCCTTGATGGTTTTGCCGTCGATCTCGGCCGTCGCGGTGATGCCATGGGGGCCGGTGGCAGCGCTGCTGACGCGGGCGCCGGTGGTAAGATGGATATCCGGTATCTCGGAAACCCGTGCCATCAGCGCGCTCTGCAGATCAGCCCTGTGAGCGACGAGATAGGGCGCCTGCCAGCGCGTTTCGGCGGCTTGCCCCAACGGCACCCGCGCCAGTTCGCGCAACGTCGCGGCGTCCTTCAGGACCACCGCTTCCGGCCGCACCGTTGCCGGCAGCAGCTTGTCGAGCACACCAAGCTGGCGAAGGATGCGTGTCGCGTTGGGAGAAAGCTGGATGCCGGCGCCTGCCGCTTCCAGGCGCTGCACCTGTTCGAACACTTTCACAGGGTAGCCGCGTTCGGCGAAAGCCAGCGCTGCGGTTAGCCCGGCGACTCCCGCCCCGGCGATGACGACTTGCCGGGAGCGCGTGTCGTTCATCGGGCTGGCCGCGAAAGACTCAGGCGGCCTGTTCTATGTAGATGCAGCCGGCCGGCAGCGTTTCCGTTGCCTTCAGCTTCGGAGAATAGCGGTAGAGCGTCGAGCAATAGGGGCAGACTTTTTCGTTGTCGTCGCCCATGTCCAGAAACACATGCGGGTGGTCGAAAGGCGGATTGGCGCCCGTGCACATGAATTCCTTCACGCCGATGTCGATTGCCTGATAGCCCGCATCGTTCTGAAAATGGGGAATGGAACCGCCTGCCATCGTCGTCTCCTTAACGCAGTCTCGTCTGCATCTGGATCATATCAGGGCTCTTTGCAAGTTCGATGAAATGAAACTGTCGCAAAAGCCTGTCAGAGGATAAGTTAAGCCGGTTAACGCATGGCCCCGAAGACCGACACCGGTTTTCGGCAAGGACCATGCGTCGCCTTGGAGTGGCAGAGCGTCCTTTGCGCCTCCTGAATGACGTGCGGCGCTTTAGCTGGCTGACGGTGTGGAAGAGCGGGAATCATGAACGAACTGAAGCCGGTGCAGAACGAATTCGTGGATGTCGAGGTGGCTCGCCCGGAGGGCGGCAATCCGGACCGGTTTGTCAACCGCGAGTTTTCCTGGCTGCAGTTCAACCGGCGCGTCCTCGAGGAGTCGCTGAACCTCAATCATCCGCTGCTGGAGCGCGTCCGCTTCCTGTCGATCTCGGCCGCCAATCTCGACGAGTTCTTCATGGTCCGTGTTGCCGGTCTTGCCGGCCAGGTACGAGAAGGCATTACGCTGAAGAGCCCTGACGGCCGCACCCCCGAACAGCAGCTCGAACAGCTGCTGCGTGAGGTCGAGCGGCTGCAGGAAGACCAGCAGAAGAGCCTTTCGGCGCTTACCGTGCTGCTCAACAAGGAAGGCATCGAGAGCATCACCCGCGATGCGCTGACCAAGGACGAGAAAATCTGGCTGGAAGACCATTTCCAGGAACAGGTTTTCCCGGTGCTCACCCCGCTGTCGATCGATCCGGCGCACCCGTTCCCGTTCATTCCCAATCTCGGCTTCTCGATGGCGCTGCAATTGCGCCATCGCAAGAATGGTGAGGAGATGAGCGCGCTGCTGCGCCTGCCGGTGGCGCTGAAGCGCTTCATCCGCCTGCCGGACCGCAAGCATCATGTCCGCTTCATCCCGCTGGAAGAGGCGGTCGGCCTCTATATCGGCAAGCTCTTCCCCGGCTATGAGGTCAAGGGCTCCGGCACGTTTCGCATCATTCGCGACAGCGATATCGAGGTCGAGGAGGAGTCCGAGGACCTCGTGCGCCTGTTCGAAACGGCGCTGAAGCGGCGGCGGCGCGGTTCGGTGATCCGCATCGAATTCGACAGGCTGATGCCTGGCGAATTGCGCGACTTCGTGGCAGGCGAGCTTGGCGTGTCGTCGAGCCGCATCAGCGTGCTCACCGGGCCGCTGGCGCTCAGCCAGATTTCCGAGATCGTCGCCGTCCCTCGCGACGACCTGAAATTCATGCCCTACAATCCGCGTTTTCCCGAGCGTATCCGCGAGCATGGCGGCGATTGTTTCGCCGCCATCCGCGAGAAGGACATCGTCGTCCATCACCCTTACGAATCGTTTGACGTCGTGGTGCAGTTCCTGCGCCAGGCGATGGCCGATCCGGAAGTGGTGGCGATCAAGCAGACGCTTTACCGCACCTCCAATGACAGCCCGATCGTGCGTGCGCTGGTCGACGCGGCCGAGGCCGGCAAGTCGGTCACCGCGCTGGTCGAGCTCAAGGCGCGTTTCGACGAAGAAGCCAACATTCGCTGGGCGCGCGATCTGGAGCGTGCCGGCGTGCAGGTCGTGTTCGGCTTTCTCGAGCTGAAAACCCATTCGAAAATGTCGCTGGTGGTTCGGCGCGAGGACGGCAAGCTGCGCAACTACGTGCACCTCGGCACCGGCAACTACCATCCGGTAACGGCGCGCATCTACACCGACCTGTCCTTCTTCACCACCGATCCGACGATTGCCCGCGATGTCGCCCAGCTCTTCAATTTCATTACCGGCTATGCCGAGCCGACGGACGAAATGCGGCTGGCGATCTCGCCGTTCACGCTGAGAAGCCGCATCCTCAAGCACATTGCCGACGAGATTGCCTACGCGGTGCAGGGGAAACCGGCGCGCATCTGGATGAAGATGAACGCACTCGTCGATCCGATCATCATCGACGCGCTCTACGATGCCAGCCGCGCCGGCGTCGAGATCGACCTTGTCGTGCGCGGCATCTGCTGCCTGCGGCCGCAGGTTCCGGGCCTGTCGGAAAACATCCGCGTAAAATCAATCGTCGGCCGTTTTCTCGAGCACAGCCGCATCTATTGTTTCGGCAACGGTCACGGCCTGCCGTCGGACGAAGCAATCGTCTACATCTCCTCGGCCGATCTGATGCCGCGCAATCTCGACCGCCGCGTCGAAACCATGGTGCCGATCACGAATCCAACTGTGCACGAACAGATCCTTGGCCAGATCATGCTGGGCAACATCATGGACAATCAGCAAAGTTTCGACGTATTGGCTGATGGAACCTCCCGGCGCGTCGTGCTGGAGGAGGGCGAGGAACCGTTCAACGCGCAGGAATATTTCATGACCAATCCGAGCCTGTCGGGACGGGGTGACGCGCTGAAGTCGCATGCGCCCAAGCGCATTGCGCAGTTCAAGCGCCGCAAGAAGAACGCCGCAGCGTCCGGCTGATGCTGTCTGATTCCCAAGGCCGGCTGCAGGACCGCCGACCGCTGTCCATCATCGACATCGGATCGAACTCGATCCGCCTCGTCGTCTATGAGGGGCTGGCGCGCTCGCCGACCATGCTGTTCAACGAAAAGATGCTGGCCGGTCTCGGCCGGGGCATCGTTTCGACCGGCAAGCTCGACCCCGAGGCGGTGACGCGCTCGATGGAAGAGTTCCGTCGCTTTCGCGCGCTTTCCGACCAGGCCGGCGCCGAGCAGATGTATGTGCTGGCCACCGCCGCGGCCCGCGAGGCGGTCAATGGCCCTGATTTCATTCACCGCGCCGAGGAGGTGCTGAAGACTGAGATCCGTGTCATCAGCGGCCGTCAGGAAGCGTATTATTCGGCGCTCGGCGTCATTTCCGGCTTCCATCCGGCCGATGGCATCGCCGGCGATCTGGGCGGCGGCAGTCTCGAACTGGTCGACGTCGCCGGCGAAGCGATCGGCGACGGCATCACGCTGCCGCTGGGCGGCTTGCGCCTGCAGGACATGGCGAAGAACTCGCTGACTCAGGCGGCGAAGATCGCGCGTGACGAACTGGCGAAGGCCAAGCTGTTGAAAGGCGGGCAGGGCAGGCCCTTCTACGCCGTCGGCGGCACCTGGCGAAATCTCGCCCGGCTGCACATGGAAATGACCAACTATCCGCTTGGTGTCATGCACCATTACGAGATCTCGGCCGAAAGCGCGGCGAATTTCCTCAAGCAGGTGGCCAAAGCCGAGATCGAGAAGGTCAAGGGCATCGAAGGCGTTTCCAAGAACCGCCGTTCGCTGCTGCCCTATGGCGCCGTCGTGCTGCAGGAGATCATGGCGGCGATGCAGCCGTCGAAGATCATCGTCTCGGCGCTCGGCGTGCGCGAAGGCTTTCTCTATTCGCTGCTCGACGAGGCGGAGCAGAAGGCCGATCCGCTGATTTCGGCCTCGGAGGAGCTTGCACGCCTGCGCTCGCGCTCCGTCACCCATGCGCATGAACTTGTCGACTGGACCGCCAAAACCTTTGCCGCCTTCGGCATCGACGAGACCGAGGACGAGGCGCGCTACCGCCACGCGGCCGCATTGCTGGCCGATATCGGCTGGCGCGCGCACCCCGAATATCGCGGCAAGCAATCGCTCAACATCATTGCGCACGCCTCCTTCTTCGGCGTCGACCATCCCGGCCGCGCTTTCCTGGCCATGGCCAACGCCTATCGTCACGACGGCATTTTCAACGAAGCCATCGCCCCCGAGATCAAGGCGCTGGCGCCGCCGCGTTATCTGGAGCGGGCGCGCGTACTCGCCGCGATGATGCGCGTCGTCTACCTGCTGACGGCGTCGATGCCCGGCATCATGCCCAGGCTGAAATGGGAACAGCGCGCCAACGGCGTGCTGGCGCTGGTCTTGCCGGCGTCGCTGGCCGATCTCTATGGCGAGCGGCCGGCCGGGCGCCTGGCGCAACTGGCAAGGATAACCAACCGCCGGCTGGTGCTGGCTGTTGAGGGTGGGCCCAGCATGTCGGTGAAATAGGCGCTGGCTGGTAGCAGACCGTGTCTTATCTGACTTAAGCGGAGACCTGCCCGGTCGTCTCAGCGTTGGCGGCATCGCGTTTGTAGACCGGCTTCCCCCAATCCGTCGCTGCTTCGCAGCGCCACCTTTCCCCCCTCCGGAGGGAAAGGAAGGGAGCCCCGTTGGAAGAGCGTTGGCGGCAACAGGTTCGCGCCCTTCCTCCACCCCGTCGATCGGGGGAGAGATGGCTCGGCGAAGCCGAGACGGAGTGGGGGTCGACCAGCTCGGGCGCGTGTAAGCAAAGATATCAAACCGCACCCCGCCCGTCGGCCGACCAGGCTCCGGCGCCGGCCATGGCCAGCGCAATAAACCCGCCTGCTATCGCAATGTCCTTCATCAGCATCTGCTGGTGCAGGAAGGCGAGCATCGCGTCGCCGCCGCCCTGGCCATAGTGGCCGATGAAGCCGGCGGCAATGCAGAAGGCGGCGAGCAGCAGCGCCGTGACCCGGGTCTGGAAACCGACCAGGATGAGCAGCCCCGCGATCAGTTCGCACAGTCCCGTGCCCCAGGCAGCAAGTGCCGGCAGCGGCAGGCCGAGGCCGGCGAAATAACCTGTGGTGCCCGCAATGTCGCTCAATGCCTGGAAACCGGAAGGCACGAACAGGGCGGCGAGCAGCAACCGGGAGAGCAGGAGCAGCGCGTCGCGGGGCATGTTCACCTCCATCGTCGGCCGCCGGCCGACGACATCCCGATAGCCTCGATCCTATCAGAAAACTCCGGCCGACAGATCGGCGGGCATGTACCAACAACGAAAAAGCGGCGCGGAAAATTCCGCGCCGCTTTTTTGTTCGGCTATTGCCAGTTTTTGGATCAGCCGCGCTTGGCGTCGATCGAATAGGCGCCGGCGCCCGAGGAAGCCAGCAGGAGGAAGCCGCCCGCAATCGCGAGGTTCTTGAGAAACTGGATCATCTGCATCTGGTCGGCCCAACCGGTATGGGCGACCAAACCGGTAGCGACGGTGAAGATCGCCAGCACCCAGGCAACAATCCGGGTCTTGAAGCCGACGAGGATGGCGAGGCCGCCGAGAAGCTCGATCAGGCCGACGACAATGGCCGTTACGGTCGGCAAGGGCAGGCCGAGGGCACCGAAATAGCCGGCCGTGCCGGTGATGGCGGTCAGCTTGCCGAAGCCTGAAAGCAGGAAGATGACGGCAAGCAGGACGCGGCCGAGGAGGATGGTGGTCGAGGCATTGGATGCGCCGGAACCGGCGACTGAAGTGTTGATGGACATGGTGGCTCTCCGGGATGGGTTGATACCGGGGAGATAGCGCAAGCCGACTGTTCACCAAAGCCACCAGGTTGGCGACACATTGTTCACAGTACTTACGTTTCCGTGATCGGGCGGCCTGCGCAAAATTCGCTTCGCGTCACGTCGTGACGGGAGTAAATTCTCCCGTCACGAATTACCGGGCTTTTGGTTGACGCAATTCCGGACGGAAAACCGCAAGGCACTTTTCCTGGAATTGCCTACCCCGGATGCGTCATGTCCTCCGGCCGCACCAGCCGATCGTAGTCGGCCTCGCTGACCAGCCCGGTGGCGAGCGCTTCCTCGCGCAAAGTGGTGCCCTTCTTGTGCGCGGTCTTGGCGATCTTGGCGGCATTGTCGTAGCCGATGGTCGGCGCCAGCGCCGTCACCAGCATCAGCGAGCGGTCGAGTGCCGCCTTGATGTTGTCTTCGCGGGCCTCGATGCCGACGACGCAATTGTCGGTGAAGGAGACCGAGGCGTCGGCGAGCAGCTGCACCGACTGCAGGAAGTTGTAGGCCATCAGCGGGTTGTAGACGTTGAGCTCGAAATGACCCTGGCTGCCGGCGAAGGTGAGCGCCGCATTGTTGCCGAACACCTGCACGCAGACCTGCGTCAGCGCCTCGCATTGGGTCGGGTTGACCTTGCCCGGCATGATGGACGAGCCCGGTTCGTTTTCCGGCAGCGACAGTTCGCCGAGGCCCGAACGCGGGCCGGACCCGAGGAACCGGATGTCGTTGGCGATCTTGAACAGTGCGGCGGCCGCCGCATTGATGGCGCCGTGCGAAAACACCATGGAATCATGGGCCGCGAGCGCCTCGAACTTGTTCGGCGCGGTGACGAAGGCAATGCCGGTGATGGAGGCGATGCGATCCGCCACCCGTTCGGCGAAGCCGACCGGCGCGTTGAGGCCGGTGCCGACGGCGGTGCCGCCCTGCGCCAGTTCCTGCAGGCCGGGCAGCGTCAGCTCGATGCGCTTGATCGACGAGGCGACCTGCGCGGCGTAGCCCGAAAATTCCTGGCCGAGGGTCAGGGGGGTGGCATCCTGCGTGTGCGTGCGGCCGATCTTGATGATGTGATTGAACTCTCTGCTCTTGGCGGCGAGCGCCTTGTGCAGGTGCTTCAGCGCCGGCAACAGATCGTGCACGATGCGTTCGGCGCAGGCGATGTGCATGGCCGTCGGATAGGTGTCGTTCGACGACTGGCTCATATTGACGTGGTCGTTGGGATGCACCGGCTTCTTGGAGCCCATCACGCCGCCCAGCATCTCGATCGCCCGGTTGGAGATCACCTCGTTGGCGTTCATGTTGGACTGTGTGCCCGAGCCGGTCTGCCAGACCACCAGCGGGAAATGCTCATCGAGCTTGCCGTCGATGACCTCTTGCGCCGCCTCGACAATGGTCTTGCCGATCGAAGGATCAAGGCGTTTGAGCTCCATGTTGGCCTCGGCCGCCGCCCGCTTGACGATGCCCAGCGCGCGCACGATCGACGCCGGCTGCTTCTCCCAGCCGATCTTGAAATTGCCGAGCGAACGCTGCGCCTGCGCGCCCCAGTACCGGTCGGCGGCGACTTCGATGGGACCGAACGTGTCGGTTTCGGTTCTGGTCTTTGCAGCGGTCACAGGTCTCTCCTTGTCGAAGTCGGCAACGGCGTATCGCGTTGCACAAACGGCTTCAAGCGGAGATTGCGGGCGGCGAGGATGCAAATCGGTTGAAGGTGTGCTGGTGATCTCCCTCCTCGAGGGGGAGATGTCGCCGAAGGCGACAGAGGGGGTCGGTTCGACCGGGCGCGACCTCCTGCCGCCGCCGGAAGAAGGTTGGCGCTCCATGTGAGGCGACCCCCTCTGGCCTGCCCGTCCTCCGCAGCAGCTGCGCTGCAGCTGCGGAGGGTGGACCGGCCATCTCCCCCTCAAGGAGGGAGAAAAGCAGCTCACCCCGCCGTATAACCCCCGTCAATGGAGAAGATGCCGCCGCTGGTCCAGGCCGCCTCGTCGTTAGCGAGATAGACCGCGATACCGGCCAGATCGTCGGGGCGGCCGATTCTGCCGAGCGGATAGCTGCGCTCGACATAGGCCTTCAGTTCCGCCTTTGCCTCGGCCGGCAAATTGTCGACTGTCTTGCGCCGCATGGCGGTGTCGACCGTGCCGGGCGCGATGGCGTTGACGCGGATGCCGCGCGGGCCGAGTTCGAAGGCGAGCGACTTGGTCAGCGAGTTCAACGCGCCCTTCGACAGGGAATAGAGGCTCGACGGCCGCTTCGGGATCATCTTGTTGGCGAAATAGGACGAGATGTTGATCACCGATGCGCCGGCCGCCAGATGCGGCAGCAGGCCCTGGGTGAGGAAGAACACAGCAGTGACATTCAGCGCGAAGGATTGCTGGAACTGCGCCTCGCTGACGGTTTCGAACGGCACCAGGAAAGCCACTCCGGCATTGTTGACGAGGATATCGATAGGCGTGCCCGATTTTTTTACGTGCTCGATGACGGCCGCAATGCCGGCCGAGGTGGCAAGATCGGCCGACAGCGTCTCGATAGTGCCGCCGAGCTGCTTGCGGGCGGCGTCGAGCTTTTCGGTGTCGCGGCCGACGATCAGGACGTCCGCGCCCTCGCGCAAAAAGGCCTCGGCGATCGCCAAGCCGATACCGTCCGACCCACCGGTGACCAGCGCGCGCTTGTTGTGAAGTCTCATCGGATGCTCCAAGGCTACTCTGGCCGCCGCGGAGCACCGCATATCAGCGGGCGAGGTCAAGCGGCCAGCCTATCCGGTAGTGGGTCAGTTTGAAATCTGTCTCGCCTGAACGTGGCTCAGCAGTGAGACGACATATCGTTCCATATCAAGCCTGCGAGCGGTTCCAAGTACACTTGCCCAGGTATCCTGCGGACCGGCGCCAGAGGCGATCATGGCCGGTGCGTTGTGAAATGAATCCGCGAGCATACGAGCTCTGGATAGATCATCGGTCGCGCGAATTTCGACGAGGACGATGCAAAGAACCCTCAGGATATTTTCATTCGTGATGGGTTGAGGATCAATCAGTTGAGACACCTTTCTTTCGGTACGCCCCCGAGCCGCTGGCTTTTCGGCTTCCTTCGCCTCGATCAGCGCAACGATATCGCTAATCTCCCAAAGCTTGCCAGTCACGCCGGCGGCCATCGCGGGCGTCATGCGCATGAAGCATGAATGCGGACAAAGTTGTAATACATGAAGTGCAGGGGCAACGGCGTTGGCGTGAGCTTCCACTGCCGTTGGTCAGGCGCGTGAAGCGGCGCATATGCATCCGCATAGTCCGGTTTTGGCGTTCGGCAAATGACGTGCTGACGTGCTTGATGTCTGGATTACCTTCGATCCACTCTTTCCGCGCACCAGTGCATTCGGCGGGGCTATGCACTCGATTGTCATACGCCGTCCCATACGTTTCTGTAAGCATATAGGAGTTCACGGCGGGTCACGACAACGGCATTCGCGGCATCAAATTTCAAACTGACCCACTACCGCCTATCCCACGGTATGAACTTCGGTGACGGGCTCCCGCCGGGCCAGCCGGCCCGCGACATAATTCTTGACCTGGCGGACGGCCTGTTCGCGCGAGACGCTGCCCGGCTGCAGGCCGAGCCGCAGCCAAAGCCCGTCGATCAGCGCCGTGACGCCAAGCGCGATGTCGTCGGCATCCGCCGGCGAGGCGAGGCCGTGCAGGCCCGACAACAGGTTCGAGCGCATGCGCGCATGAATCACCCGCTGGATACGGGCCATCTTCTCGTCGCGCGGCACCTCGGCGCAGAGCGACAGCCAGGCATGGCACAGAGGCGGCTGGAACAGATGCTCCTCGAAATTGCCCTCGATCACCGCATCCATGCGCTCCATCGGCGTACGCGCCCGGCGAAGCCGCGCGATCACCGCCTGGCACAGGACGGCATTGGCTTCGCGCATCGCGTGCTCGAACAGTTCCTGCTTGTTGCGGAAATAGTGCAGCACGATGCCTTTGGAGGCACCTGCCTGGGCGGCCACTTTTTCCAGGGTCGCGCCGGCAATGCCCTCGCGCTCCAGAACCACGAAGGCCGCCTGCCGCAGCTCCTTGCGGCGTATCTCACTGAGACGCTTGAGTTTCACGGGATTGGTCCATGCATTTCGAATCCACGTTGACATTTTCGTCCGCTCAGATCAAGAATTGACCCATGGGACAATAAAAAGACCAATTGGTCAATTTAACGAATGAGGAGAACCGAAATGTTGCGCATCTTTGCAAATGGCGTCTGCCTTGCCGCCCTCATGTTGGCCACTCATGCGGCCCAGGCGGCCGAGGCCGAAGAGTGCAGGACGGTCCGCATGGCCGAACCCGGATGGAACGACCTTGCCTTCACCACGGGGGTCGCCAACGTCCTGTTGGAGGCGCTCGGCTATCAGCCGCAAAGCCAGGTGCTCGGCATCAATGTCATCTACGAGGGCATGAAGAACAGGGACCTCGACCTGTTCCTGGGCTACTGGGATCCGGCCATGGTCACCTATTACGAGCCCTACAAGAAGGACGGCTCGGTCGAAAATGTGCGCGTCAATCTCGTGGGCGCCAAATACACCTTCGCCGTTCCGACCTACGCCTGGGATGCCGGCGTCAAGGACATTTCCGACCTGCACAAATTCGCCGACAAGTTCGGCAAGAAAATGTACGGCATCGAGCCCGGTTCAAACCAGTTGATGATGGACGCCATCGCCGATCCCGCCTTTGGCCTGGACGGCTGGCAAGTGGTCGAGTCCAGCGAAGCCGGCATGCTTTCCGAGGTCGGCTACGAGATCAAGGAAAAGCAGTTCATCGTCTTCCAGGGCTGGGCGCCGCATCCGATGAACACGATGTACGACTTCAAGTACCTGACCGGCGGCGACAAGTTCTTCGGCCCGAACTTCGGCGCCGCGACGGTGACGACGCAGGTGCGCAAGGGCTATCTCGAGCAATGCCCGAACGTCGCGCAATTCCTCAGGAATCTCGCCTTCGACATCGATTTCGAGAATGTCGGCATGGGCTATCTGATCAATGACGGCATGAAGCCGGAGGACGGCGCGCTGAAGGCAATCACGGCCAACAAAAGCCGCCTCGACGCCTGGCTCGCCGGCGTCACCACCTTCGACGGCCAACCCGGCCTCGCCGCGGTCAAGGAAAAGCTCGGTCTGTGAGAGCGGCGGTGCTTGATGCTTTGCCGGAGCAGGGCGCCTGGGCCGGCCGCAAGCAATTCGTCACTGTCGGCGATCTCGACATCGCCTATGTCGAGGTATCAGGCGCCGAGCCGGCACTGCTGTTGGTGCACGGCTTCACCGACACCAGCCGCAGTTTTTCGCTTCTGGCGCCATATCTGGCCGGCCGTCGTCTGATCATGCCGGATCTGCGCGGCCACGGCGCCTCGCAGGCTGGCAAGAACTGCGGCATCGCCGATCTTGCCGATGATATGGCCGGGCTGATCCAGAGTTTACAACTCGACCGACCGGTCGTGGTCGGCCATTCGCTGGGCGCCATGGTGGCTGTCGCCTTGGCTGCGGGGCACAAGGAGTTGATCGGCGGGCTGGTGGTCCTGGCCGGCACGTTGAAGCCCGATTTCGCGCCGGGTCATCCGCTGGTCGCGGGCGTCGAGGCCCTGCGCGACCCGATATCGCCGGCCGATCCGTTCTATGCCTGGTGGCATGCCTGTCGTCCCGACGTGCCAGCAGCCTTTCTCGCCGGCTTGGCGCAAGAGGCCTCGGCGATGCCGACCCCGCGCTGGCGCGCGATTCTCGAGGAAATCCGATGCGCCGACCTGACCGATGCTGCACGAGCCGTGCAAGCCCGGACGCTGATCATCGCCGGCGCCTGCGACCCGCTGTTCGGCGAGGCGCACCAGCAGGCGTTGCAATCCGCCCTTGCCGGAGCCGTCTTCGTTCGGGCCGAGAGCTGTGGCCACAACCCGCATTGGGAAGACCCGGTCCTTGTCGCAAAGGCGATCATCGAGGCATTTGAAGTCTAACGCCCGACCAATGATTGCGATGTGGGCGACAGCCGCAAAGTCTCCGTTTGTTTGGTCAGGCCGAGCTGCGCGGCCTGCAAAAAACCCCGCCATGCCGGAGAAGCGGCAAGCGCAGCCTGGTGGCGGGCATGCGCCTCGGTGCTGGCAAAACCCATGACGCTGATGAAGACGTTTTCATCAGCCCGTACCGGCAGGCGCGGAAAACTGTTTTCGGCATGCTCGGTAACGAAAGCGGCGAGCAGGCGTGCGTCGGCCGTCATCAGGCACGCCGTCTCAATCTCGAAGCGAGTGGCGAAATCTGCCTCCGTGCCGGGCTGCAAATGATGAATCTCGATGACAACGATGCCGGTCAGCGGTTTGTTTGGAATGGGCTTTTTATCGTCGGCCAGGCTTGGCCGCTGCGCGCCAGCTAGGTCGAAGCCGGCGCCCGGCCACGCCGGCTTCAGCAGCAGCACATCGTCGGAATCGATCATCGTTGCGTTGGCCGCATGGCTGTGCGCCGCCCAGACCGGCCCGCCATAAAAAGCGGCGAGAGCATTTTTCCGCGCATCCATGTCGTCGAAGCCGCGCATCCAGACGAACATGTCAGGCCGATCGAGGTCCCGGAACTGGCCGATGATGGTCATGCCGGCGTCCTCCTGGCCCTCGATCAGCCTGCCGTCGAAGATGCCGATGAGCGTGTCGCGCTTGCCGGGCTTCAGCGTGTATCGCCGAAGCTCGACGACAGGCGAAGCGAGCGCCGAGGGTTTCGTCGCAACGTTCTGGGGCAGGTTCATCCGACATTCTCAAAAACAGGGTGATCGTCCTGTTTTGTAAAAAAGACCGGTTGTCCTGTTTTGTCAACATGCTAAAGTTCGGCAATGTCAGCAGAGATGACCGTCCAGCCAAAACCGCGCCCGGGAAAACGCACCAACGACCCTGAAGGCATGCGCAAGAAAGTGCTCGATGTCGCCGAGGACGCGTTCCAGGCGCGCGGCTATCACGCCTCCAGCATCGGCGATCTGATGGCGGCGGCTGATGTCAGCGGCGGCGCGCTGCATCACCATTTCCCGACCAAGAAGGCGCTGGCGCTGGCGGTGATCGACGAGCGTGTGGCCGCAGCGGTCGAAGAGACATGGATCGCGCCTGTGCTGGCGGCGGCGTCGGCCCGCGAGGGCGTGCGCTCGGTGTTCGAGGCCGTGGCGGCGGAACTGGAGCAGCAGGGTTTCGTGCGCGGCTGCCCGCTCAACAATCTGGCGCACGAACTGTCGCTTGCCGATCCCGATTTCCGCATTGCCCTTTCCGGTATCTTTGCCGGGTGGCGGCGCGCGATTGCCGACAAGGTGCGTGCCGACCAGCAGGCGGGCAAGGATGGGGGCACGGACCCCGAACGCTTCGCCGCGCTGACGGTCGCCGCCTATTCCGGGGCGATGTCGATGGCCAAGACGGCGCAGGATGCCGGTGTGCTGCGGGATTGCCTGGCGGGGCTGGAGCGCAGCGCGCCATCGCCATCGCAGGGCGGATTGGCAGCCAGGCGACGCAACAGGATACTGCCACGGCCGAGAACCTCTTGACTTTGCGGCGCTGCGTTCTTCATCCGATGCCGGGCGAGGTGGGGAACGCCGGGCTCTGGTTCAGCTACTCGGCCAGCGGCTTGATCGTCTCGTAGCCGTTGACGGATTCCGAACCGGTGCCTTCATCGTAGCGCCGCGCGAGCGCGGCTTGCAGATCGGGCGCATAAAGGGCGGTGAATGAATCCAGCGTCTCGCCGGCGCCGTTCTTGAAGGTCTCCTTGACCGCCAGGACATTGTATTTGCAGTCGCCCAGACTGAATGTCTCCTTGCCCTTGACGACAAGGCTCAGCGTCTTTGTGCCCTTCGGCGGCTTGTTCGGCGACAACTCGACGAACTCTATCGTGGCCTTTGCCCCCGCCTTCAGCGGGAACAGCTTTCGCAGATCGGAAAACGGGATCATCGCCTGCCGGCCGGTGTCGCTGTCGCGAAACACCTCGATCAGGCCGGCGAACAGATATTGGGTCTGGGGCGATTGCGATTCGTAGGTGTTGGCAACCGACATCATCCCGCCGGCCACGGGCCGAAATTCGCTGTGGATGCCGGGTCTCGCCAGAACGAAACCCTTCCTGGCGGACTTGGCGTCGA
This sequence comes from Mesorhizobium sp. M7A.F.Ce.TU.012.03.2.1, assembly GCF_004006095.1. Taxonomy (NCBI): domain Bacteria; kingdom Pseudomonadati; phylum Pseudomonadota; class Alphaproteobacteria; order Hyphomicrobiales; family Phyllobacteriaceae; genus Mesorhizobium; species Mesorhizobium sp. M7A.F.Ce.TU.012.03.2.1. Next base: position 5,784,370 of record NZ_CP034779.1, on the reverse strand, counting down.
CGCAACCGGCGGCATGCGCGGTGCTCGCGCACAGCATCGCGGCCAGGATCATGCAGATAGGTGCGGCTTTCATCTTTCGTCCTCCTCCGCTTGCGCAAGCGAGACATGCCAGACCCGTGGCGTCATGTCGATGATGGCGCAGAGGCGCTGGACGACCGGCTGCTGTCCATGCTGAATCAGCAGATGATGAATCGCCGTTCGACTGGATCGCTTTCCCGACGCAACTTCCTGGTACAGGCTGCAGGATTTGCCGCGGCCGGCGCCTTGCCGCGGCCGGCCTTCGGCCAGACCGGGCAACGCGTCCAGTCGATCGACGCCACCTTCCTGTTCATCGCCGATGTCCATGCCTGCCGCATGGCGAGCGGCTTGAGTCCCAACTGCCTGCAGGAAGGCAAGACCGACGCCGCGCTGCTGCGCAACGTGGCGGTGCTGAATGCGCTTGGCGACAAGGACTGGCCGGCCGAGATCAATGGCGTCGCCACCGGCCTGCGTTCCGCCGGCAAGATAGGTACGCCGCTCGGCCTCGTCGTCGGCGGCGACGTCACCGACGATGGCGGCGGCCAGATCACGCAGCCGAGCGAGGGCACCCAACTGCTCCAGTTCAGCCAGCGCTACAGCCAGGGCGTCGGCCCGGATCGCGTGCACATGCCGGTCTATGTCGGGCTCGGCAACCATGATCTCGACCAGAACGGGCCGCCGCACCATGTCGACTGGTACCGGCGCGAACTGCGCGACTATGTCGAGGTCAACCATCGCGCCGGCGTGTTCTTCAAGCCGCCGGTGCCGGCCACCGACTACGATGTCGACACCGACTGCTACTCCTGGGACTGGGGCGGCCTGCATCTGATCCAGACGCATCGTTTCGCCGGCGATACCGGCCACGGCGCCGAGAGCAGCCTGCCATGGCTGAAGCAGGACCTGGCGACCTATGCGGCGGACGGCCGTCCGGTCGTCCTGTTCCAGCATTATGGCTGGGACACTTTTTCGGTGGAACGCTGGGATGCCGCCAAGAGCCACTTCGATGATGACGGCACCGGTGCGCCGCATTGGTGGAGCGAGGCCGACCGGCAGGCGTTGCTGGCGGCGCTGAACGGCTACAATGTCGTCGGCATTTTCCACGGCCACCAGCACGAAACGCCGCTGATCTATCGCAGGGACGGGATCGACCTGTTCAAGCCGAAGGCTGCCTATATGGGCGGTTTCGCGCTGGCCAGGGTGACCAGCGACGGTATGGACGTGGTGCTGGGCGAGGCGACCGGCGATCATGGCGAGGTTGCCTTCACCAATGCTTTCAGCACGGGCTGGAGCACATGAAAAAGGCGGCCTTCGCGGCCGCCTTTCCCTCGATAAAGCGCGTTTCTCGATGTCGGATCAGAGCGCCTTCTTGACCTCGTCCTTGACGTCGCCATAGGCCTTCTGCATCTTGCCGGCGATCCGGTCGCCCGTGCCTTCGGCCTGGGTCTGCCTGTTGCCGGTCGCCTTGCCTGCGGCTTCCTTGACCGAGCCTTTGACCTGCTTGGCCACGCCCGCAACCTGATCCTTGTTCACCATTTTTGCGCATCTCCTGGGGTGTGAATTCGGAGGAATTCATTTGCGGGTAGCCAACGGGCCGGCGTCGGTTAGGTTCCAGGCGTCGCCCGGACGGCAGAGAAGGTCGCGCGGCCGCCGCCTGGGGCAAGGTCGGTGGGCTAGGCTGTGAACACGCGTTGGCAATGGGATTTTCGAGGCCAGGCGTGCGGGGAGAAAAATGGCAGAATTTACGCTCTATATCGGCAACAAGTGTTTCTCCTCATGGTCGCTGCGGCCATGGCTGGCGATGAGGCATCTGGAGATCCCGTTCGAGGAAGGTTTCGTGCGGCTGCGCACGCCTGAAACCTTTGCCAATCTGGCGAAAGTGTCGCCGACAGGTCAGGTGCCGGTGCTGAATCACAATGGCAAGATCGTCTGGGAAACCCTTGCCATCCTTGAATATCTTGCCGACCTGTTTCCCGAAAAAAAGCTCTGGCCGGCCGATATCGACGCCCGTGCGCTGGCGCGTTCGGCCGCGACCGAGATGCATTCCGGCTTTCGTGAGGTTCGCTATGGCTGGCCGATGAATTTGCGTCGGCCGAAGGGCCACAAGCCGCTTGAGGCCGAGGGCGAGGCGCAACGCGCCCGCATCGAGGCGCTGTGGCGCCAGTGCCGGGAAAAATACGGCAAGGGCGGCCCGTTCCTGTTCGGCCACTTCACCGCGGCCGATGCCATGTATGCGCCTGTCGTCACCCGTTTCGACACCTATGGCGGCACGCTGGCGCCGGATACGCGCGCCTATGTCGACGCCGTGCTGGCAACGCCGGCGATGCGCCACTGGTATGCCGAGGCGGCCAGGGAGACGTGGCCGGAACCCGGTCCGGACGAATAGGATCCAAACGAAAACGCCCCTCGCACCTTTTATCGTGCGGGGGGCGTCTTTGCCATCAACTGTTATTCGATTGCTCTCATGAACTGCCGATGACACCGAATAAATGCGCGTCTGCGCAGATGGTTCCTGGATGCCGGAAAACTTTTCTCAAGTTGGCGCAAGCGCGCTGTTTGGCGTCCGATCTGCCGTCATGCCAGGTGTTTTGGCCAGGTGGTTTGGGAGAATTCCGCAGCTGTGGCTTTATGCAAATTTGACAGCGCGCCAAAAGAAGCCTATAAGCAAATCGTCGATATTTGTTTGACTGACTTTTGTTATCCGCGCTTTCGAGCGCGCCTTTGACGAACTTCCCACATCAAAAATCGGGACAAACGACGTTGTGCATCCGCATGGCGTCGAACGAATATTTGCCATGGAAAGGGTTCGTCATGAGCACCGGCACAGTTAAATGGTTCAACGCCACCAAAGGTTTTGGTTTTATTCAGCCTGACGACGGCTCGGCCGACGTTTTTGTCCACATCTCGGCCGTAGAGCGCGCCGGCATGCGCGACATCGTCGAGGGCCAGAAGCTCGGCTACGAGATGGTCCGCGACAACAAGTCGGGCAAGATGTCCGCCGACCAGTTGAAGGCGGCCTGAAAAAAGAATTCAGCTCTCCCGGTGACCACGGATGTACTGGCACCGGTGAGTGGCGAATTCGGGCGCATGGCCGCGGAGACCTGAGTTTCCACGGCATATCATGCGCATGAGAGGGGCGTTTCGTGCATCCCGGTGCATCCTTTTTGGATGGTCATCTGGTTGCGCGGCGCCTTACGGAAGGTCAGGCGGTGCCTGGCCTTTTTCATTTTGCGGGCCTCGCCGCCGAAAGTGCGCTGCGCGCCAGCCTGGACGTGCTAAGGGACGCTCCAGCAATTTGAATTCGCCGCGCGTATTGCTTTGTGCGTGATCCTGACCGAAGACCCGGTCTCGCTCCATCGGCACAGGCTCCTGACAGGAGAAAGATTTGACCACCAGTTCAAAGACAACCGTCGATCAGGCCGTGTCCCTGTTCAGCAAGACGCAAACCCAGTCGATGTCGCTCAACCGCATCAATTCCGAGCGCGACGCCGTCAGCGAGGCACGTGAAGCCAAGACCGCGCGTCTGCGCGAATTGCGGCTGGAGAAGGAGGCCGACGAGATGGCCGCCGCCGCCGCGCTAGCCGCTTTGCCGAAGCGGGCCGGAAGACGCTGATGGCTACCAAACGCGTACCGCCAACACCGATCGCCGCCGACGCAACCATTGCCGATATGGTCGAAGGCCTCGACAAGCCGGTCGAATTCGTCCGGCGTGTGCTGGAAAAGCTCGAACGCTGCAAGCGTGCCCACGGTGATGCCCAGGTGCGCGTCGGCGTGCGTGGCCGCGCCGAATGCCCGAACTACCTGATCGAATATGTCCGCGAAGACGCCAAGACCCATGAGCGGGTGACTTATCAGGACGCCGCCTACAGCGGCAGCACGCATCGCGAGCTGGCGGCCCATCACATCGAGGCGGTGAAAAACTGGTCGCCCGAGGAAATGAACATCACGGCTGTTTCGGCGCTGATCGGCCGCCTGCGCAATCCGCGCGCCCCATCATCGCGCTTCGCCGACGAGGACTGACATGGCCATAAAATTCTCCTCCAAGGATCAGACAGCAGCCTCGGGTGCTGCGGCAAAACCGGCCAAGCCGGTTGCCGCGCCGAAGGCCGGCGACGCCACCGAGGCCGCGACCGATCTGTTCAAGTCGCCGGCGGATTCGCCGAAGGGCAAGACGGCTAAGAAGAAATAGCGCCTTGCCGCAAGACGCCGATCAAAACCCCGCCGCGCCGGGGCTGTCCGCCCTGGTGGCCGCCGCGAGCGTTTTGTCGTCGCAACACGGCACCTTCGATTGCCAAAGCTGCGGTGCCTGCTGTTCCTATTCGGCCGAGTGGCCGCGCTTTTCCACCGAGGATGACGCACAGCTCGACCGTATCCCGGAAAAATATGTCGCATCTGACCTGTCAGGCATGCGCTGCGAGGGCGTGCGCTGCTCGGCGCTGTCCGGCGAGATCGGCAAGTCGACCGCTTGCGGCATCTACGACGTCCGGCCGGATGTCTGTCGCGCCTGCATGCCCGGCGACGAGGAGTGCCTGATGGCACGCCAGGCGCTCGGGTTACCGGTGTAGCCAATCTCCAATCGCCTCCGCTTGTGCGCCGACCCGCAGCCCGATACCTTCCTGGTTGGGTAGGGTGCCGGAGGAACCATCGTGAGCATCGAATTTCTGTTGACGTCCCTGATTGTCGTGGCTTCGCCCGGCACCGGCGTTCTCTACACGCTGAGCGCCGGCCTCTCGCGCGGTGCGCGAGCCAGCGTCATCGCCGCCTTCGGCTGCACGCTCGGCATCATCCCGCACATGGCCGCTGCCATCACTGGCCTGGCGGCGCTGCTGCACACCAGTGCGCTCGCCTTCGAGACGCTGAAATATCTCGGCGTCGCCTACCTGCTCTACATGGCCTGGAACACACTCAAGGAAAATGGTGGCCTCAGCGTCGACCAGGATGTGACGCCGCGTTCGGCCGGCAAGGTGATTGCCGCCGGCATCCTCGTCAACGTGCTCAATCCGAAACTCTCGATCTTCTTCTTCGCCTTCCTGCCGCAATTCGTCAGCACCACGGAGCCCAACGCGCTGTCGAAGATGCTGGAGCTGAGTTCCGTCTTCATGCTTTTGACCTTCGTGGTTTTCGTCGGCTACGGCATCTTCGCCGCCTCGATCCGCAGCCACGTCGTCTCGCGGCCAATGGTGTTGACCTGGATGCGCCGGACTTTCGCCGGCGCCTTCGTCATGCTTGGCGCGAAGCTGGCGCTGGCGGATCGGTAGAGCCACGGGGAGCGGCTCAGTCTTGCTGATCCGCTCGCCTTGTTGCGCTGTTCCGGGCGATGCCCTTTGGGAAATTGCTCGGCGCGCTACCCCTTCACATAGCCCATCGCTTCGACGATCCGCCCGTCGGCCACGCGCATGAGGTTGACGCCGCGCAGCGAATTGCCGTCGGCCATGAAATAGCGCCAGCGGATCGTTGCCCGGTCCCCGGCAACGAAGGTTTCCTCGATATCGAAGCGCGTGCCGGCCTGGGTCGCGATCGCCGTCCAAAGCCCGACGCACGCCGCTTGACCGGCATAACGGGCGCCGTCCGGCGCCGGCACGGTGTTCTCGATCACGCAATCCTCAGCCACCAATTCGGCGAGTGCCGAGGGATCATGGCGTTGGAATACGTCGTTGTAGCGCCGCATGATCTCGGCCGTCTGCTGGGACAGATCGTACGCGGTTGCGTCCAGACAAGCTCCTGTGTCATCTTCTTCCTCCTGGCTTCATTGGCCTTTGGTGGCTTCAACGAGCGTTGCGTTGAGGGTGATCTGAGACACGCCGGCAAGGGCCCGCGAAACGAGGCAGCCCGCCTTGGCGGACTGTGCAAGGCGCTCGAATTCATCTGCGGCGAGTCCTGCGGCCTCCACCTCGGTTTCGAGTTCGATCCGGGTGATCGTCGGCCCGGCCGCGGTCGCGCCGAGATGCACCTTGGCGATCGTGTGGATATTGCGGGCAACATGGCCGGCGCCGCCCAGTATGGCGCTCAGCGCCATCGAGAAGCAGCCTGCATGCGCTGCGGCGATCAGCTCTTCCGGGTTGGTGCCCGGACCGTTCTCGAAGCGCGACGGGAAGGAATAGGCGCCTTCGAAGACGCCGCTGCCGAGCCGCAGCCGGCCCGCCCCTTCCTTCAGCGTGCCTTGCCATTTGGCCGAGGCTTCACGAATTGTCATTGTCGTTCTCCCTTGGTTTGAGGACTTGATGGGTCAGGCGCCGTCGATGATCACCTTCCCGAAGACGTCGCCCTGCTGGAAATAGCGGTAGGCATCGCCGGCCTCGGTGAAGGCGAAGACCTTGTCGATGACGGGCCGCAGGCGATGCTGCGAGACGGCGCGCAGCATGGCTTCGAGATTGGTCCGGTTGCCGACGAACAGGCGGCTGATGGTAGCGAGGCTGCGCTGGTAGAGTGCCGCCGGCAGCTGGATCGATCCGCCTTTCGCATCCTGCAGCGTCAAGAGCACGATGTGCCCGTAAAGCGTGCTGGCGATCAGCGACTGAGCGAAGGTCGCCGGGCCACCGGTCTCGACGACGAGATCGATGCCGCCGGTCTGGTCGCGGACGGCCGCGCCCCATTGCGGCATATCCGATGTCGAGATCACCAGATCGGCGCCCAGCGCCCGCAGTCTGTCGGCTTTCTCGCCGCGCGAGGTGACGGCGACGACACGGCAGCCGAGCAGCTTGGCGAACTGCAGTGCAAACAGCGAGACGCCGCCCGAGCCGATGACCAGAACCCATTGGCCGGGCTTCGGAATTCCGGCGCCCATCACCGCATTCCAGCCGGTCAGGCCGGCACAGGTCAGCGTTGCCGCCTCATGCCAGTCGAGATGATCGGGCAGCCGCACCGCCCATTGTTCGTCGAGAACGGCGTATTCGGTCAGCATGCCATCCAGCGTGCAGCCGAGCTGATCGATGAGTCCGGCATGGATGCGGCCGTCGATCCATCGGGCGAAATAGCTGCCGGTCACGCGGTCGCCGACAGCAAAGCGGGTGACGGTATCGCCAATGGCGACAATGTCACCGGCCCCGTCGCTCAGCGGAACGACGCCTTGGCGCGGCGGCAGCGGATAGGTGCCGTTGAGGATCATCGTATCGCGCCGGTTGAGCGAGGTGGCGCGAACGCGCACCACGATCTCATGCGGCCTCGGCTCCGGCTGCGCCGTGTCGCGCAGCATCAGGGGTTCGGTCCCAGACCCTTCGAGACGGTAGCTCCGCATGCGTTCTCCCCAGAAATATATAGACTGATCTACATATTATGTAGACCGATTGTCATATTTTGCGCAAGGCCTATAATGATTCCTGCTGACAGAGGTTGACATGGCAAACGACACCCGCACCCGCATACTCGAGACGACTGGGCTGCTGCTCAGGCAGCGCGGCTATCACGGCACCTCGCTCAACGACATATTGAGCGCCAGCGGCGCGCCGCGAGGCTCGCTCTATTTTCATTTTCCCGGCGGCAAGGACCAACTGGTCATCGAGGTGACGCGCGCCAGCGTTGCCGACGTGACGGAGAGGCTGGGCGAAGCGCTGGCTGCCGAAAAGGATCCGGCGGTGGCCGTCCATCATATCTACCAGTCGGTGGGGCGCATGCTGGAAGACAACCAGTTTTCGCTCGGCTGTCCGATCGCGCCTGTCGTGCTGGACTCGCCCACCGACGTGCCGGAACTGGCGGAGTTGTGCCGCTCGGCCTTCGAACATTGGATAGGCCTGCTGCGGGACGCCTTCGTCAGGGCAGGGGTGCCCGAGCGCCGCGCGCATGCATTGGCACTGCTGGTCGAATCGTCGCTGGAAGGGCTGATGGTGATCGCCCGCGCCACCCGAGACCGCGCCCCGGTACAGGCCGTGGCCGATGAGGTCGCGGCGCTGATCGAAGCCGCGGTGCTTGCCGGCGAGGTAAAGCAACCCGCGGATGCCGCCGTCTGAGAGACGGCCACAGCGACTGCTGCGCAAAACAAAAAGGGCGGCATCTCTGCCGCCCTTTCCGTGTTCTGAAGACAGATGGAAGCGTGGATTAGAAATCCATGCCGCCCATGCCGCCCATGCCGCCGCCCATGCCGCCAGGCATGCCGCCGCCGCCAGCCGACTCCTTCTTCGGAGCCTCCGCGATCATGGCTTCGGTGGTGACCAGCAGGCCGGCGACCGAAGCCGCGTCCTGGAGAGCCGTGCGAACGACCTTGACCGGATCGACGATACCCATGGCGATCATGTCGCCATATTCGCCGGTCTGGGCGTTGTAGCCGAAGGTCAAGCCCTTGTTCTCAAGGATCTTGCCGGCAACGATCGATGCTTCCGCACCGGCGTTGGCCGCGATCTGGCGGGCCGGAGCCTGCAGCGCACGACGAACGATGTTGATGCCGGCGGCCTGGTCGGCGTTGACGCCGGTGGCCTTGATGTTGGCCGAAGCGCGCAGCAGGGCTACGCCA
>NZ_CP034779.1:5740902-5775812 GCF_004006095.1 Mesorhizobium sp. M7A.F.Ce.TU.012.03.2.1 | reverse complement strand
CGCGAGATGTTCGAAACCTGGTACAAGATGATCGCGCTTGTGCAGGGCCCGCTGGATGTCTCCGGCCTGATCACCCACCGCATCGGCATCGACGATTTTCAGATCGGTTTCGATGCGATGAAGAGCGGCAGTTCCGGCAAGGTGGTGATGGACTGGTAGGGATTGCCTTGGCCGCTATTCAGGAAAAGCTGACGACAGCACCTCTGGTCCGCCGGACATTTTCCAACTAGGGGAACATGGCTGGGTGGAGAGCTATGGCTCCGCTACGTGCGCTCGCTAATCATACACGGCGACGTATCGCGGCCCACCCGGTGACGGTCGATGGGGCAATTCGCTTCAGTCGATGACGGAAACCCGGTGAACCGATGCTGAGGCCCCGACGCGATCGTCTATTTCCTATGATCTGCGATTGAGGTCGAGGTGTTGCCGCTTTCAGCGGGTAAGATGCGATAGACGACTTCCGGTACCCTTCCGGTCAGCGAAAAGGAAGGCAACGAGCCGCATTGCCTCAAGCAAAATGTTACCAATAGTGTCCTGTTCCAAAGGGGATGGACAGGTCGTGCCATTCCGGTTCGGGGGAAGGATGGCGCGGCTCAGCATGGCGACACGGTGAAGCGGCGATCGTGGAGCTTTATTGCGGCGTTGACAAGCGGCGCATTCTGGATGAGTTCGAGGCGGTAACCGGCTATTATTCGCAAGCGCGCGATCCGTCTTATGAACCGTCGTGAGCAGAGGCCGTCTGCGGGCAAGAGCCGCAGCCGCTGTTACGGCAGCGATGTCCGCGACGCGCTCATCGTGTTGTGGGAGGATTCGGAGCGGCTGGGTCCGCATCGACGCTCGCGGCGGCCAGCGCCGCCGGGCAGGAATGAGTTCGCAGTTCGCCGCTCGGTGCCAGCCCGCACCTTCGGCGATTGGAAAGATCCGCCGCCCGGCTTTGTTGAGCGCATTCGGGCACGTCTTCGTCAGGGAGCTTCGTGCAGACGATGGTGCTGACCGGATTGCCGCCGGCTGGACCGATTGCATTCCGCTCCGCACGCGCGACAGCGGCAATGTGATCATGGCGATCAAGCAGGCCCGCTCCCGGTTTCGCTGACCCTGTGCTGCTGTTTGCCGGCATCCGCCCGCACAGGAAGAGCTTGTAAAAGCGGTCAGTGCGGAAATCGAGGAGCCGTTGGTCGTCGATCTTCAGCCTGAACGCGGTCGTTTGCTGGTGCCGCAAATCGGCTGTTGCATGTACATCCCTGTCAGACGTCAGTTTTCCTCGCCTATTTTGGTGTCGAGCGCGAAGTGCTCCAACCAATTGCAAGGCTTTTTGGAAATGAGAGCGGCTTTGCGCAGGGCGCTCCGTTGTTAAGCATTCAAGCTACCAAGCCAATGACGCGCAGGTTCCACCAGGCTCGCCAGCCTTGAAGGACAGCGAAAAAAGCAGAGCACGACAGACACAACAGTGCATCAGGACGCCGCAGTCGTTGAAGATGGTGCGCTGCATCCATCCCGTGGATGCATTCGATCCAAATAATCGATTTGTTCAATCAGTTTCTCGAAAGCTAACCCTACCCTCTGTGGGAATCGGGCTCTGAGCCGCGACGCTGCCTTGCGAGCGCAGGGGCTGCACGTAGGAGAGATGATGCAACGAGAAATCGCACGCGGGTTGCTGGCCTCGTGGGTTCGCCGACCGGCGTATTTGAGCCCGTCAGTTGGTCCTCACCCGCGCCTATTGCCACCGAGCGACTTGCATGTCCCTCCGACTCGGACCAGTTCCGAGAGCTGCGACGAGTTGCGCGCCGTGTGCTCCGATCAGATGGCCGCCGGTGACGCGTTCGATGGGCCGTCCCTCTTCGAGAGGAGATGAAATGCGAACGCTGCTCGTGGATCATCATGCGGATCTTGCGCGCGCCATGCGACTTGCGCTCGGGGATGGCGGCTTCGTCGTTGATGTCGTTGGTACTCTGGAACTGGCTTCGAGTGCATTTTCTTGCGCCAGCTATGAAATTCTCCTGCTGGAATTGGCTCTGCCAGATGGCGATGGCTTGGGTTGGCTGAGGCAGTTGAGGACCCACGGGCATTCAGTTCCTGCCGTCATTATGAGCAGCCTTAACGATCTCGATAAGCGAATTGCGATCTTCAACGGAGGTGCGGACGACTTTCTGCTCAAACCCATCTCTACCGATGAGCTTATTGCCAGAATGAGAGCCATTCTGCGCCGGGCGACACAGATGACCGACCTGAGGCTCGTATTTGGCAATCTCGACTTTGATCCGGTCGCCCGCCAGGTTTTCGTTGATGGGCACCCAATGATGATCGCACGTCGCGAACTCTGTATTCTAGAGCACCTGCTTAACCGGGCAGGCCGCATCGTGCCCCGTGCGCAATTGGAAGATCACCTCTATTCATTCAACGACGACGTGTCTGCCAACGCGCTTGAAGTCGGAATTTATCGTTTACGGGGACATCTGACCAGATCAGGTGCAACGCCACGGATCAAGACCATCCGAGGCATTGGTTACATCCTAGAATTGACTGACGCCTCGTCCGCATAGTTTGTCGAATCGAAAGAAGATCTATTTTGCTGATCCTTCAACATCCTTGCCCTGCGCCCAATTGGCGGGCGATCGCCAACAAGGTTACAAGACCTGCAGTGCCCCGTTACCTGGGCCATCTCCTCTGCGCGCTTATTGTGACTTTCCCACTTGGTGTCGCGGCGCAAAACAAGCCGGACAAAGGCCCGCCGCATGCGGCTTCGAATAGCATCAACGCCACGCTGACCCTTTCCTCTTCGCTCGGGGAGACCGTTCATCTGCCCGCGCCAGCCACGACCATCTTTGTTGCTGACCCCACGATCGCGGATTTTCAGGCGCCATCGAGCAAAACAATCTTCGTCTTTGGCAAGAAATCGGGGCGGACCAGCCTATTCGCCTTGGATGGCAATGGCGAGCCTCTCGCCGAATTGCGTATCGTTGTCACGCAACCGATCGGGGATTTACGCGCCATGTTGCGGGAGCAGGTCGGCGACTATCCCATCCGCGTCAACTATACGCCGCGCGGCGCAATCCTTAGCGGGACGGCGCCCGACGCAGAGGTCGCCGACACCGCAAAAAGAGTCACTGAGCAATATCTGGGCGACGGAGCGCAAGTCGTCAACAACATCAAGGTCGCTGGATCCCTGCAAGTTAACCTCAGCGTGCGCGTAGCCGAAGTCTCACGCAGCGCCATGAAGTCACTCGGCGTCAACTTGTCCGCCTTCGGTCAAATCGGCAATTTCAAAGTGGGCGTTCTAAGCGGAAGCGCTGCAAGCGCTGGGTCTGGTTCAACCCAGGGTGGCGGTACAGCAGAAATCGGATTCGACAACGGTGCCGTCAACGTCAGCGCGGTTCTCGACGCGCTCGCCAAGGAGCATATAGCTTCCGTCCTGGCTGAGCCGAACCTCACCGCTATGTCGGGTGAAAAGGCCAGCTTTCTCGCGGGCGGCGAATTTCCCATTCCTGTCCTGCAGGAAAACAGGCAGGTATCGGTTGAATTCCGTCACTTCGGCGTCAGTCTGGAATTTGTGCCGACAGTTCTCAGCAACAATCAAATCAACATTCACGTAACGCCCGAAGTCAGTGAACTGTCGACGCAAGGTGCCGTGCAAATCAACGGAATTTCCGTGCCGGCAGTTTCCACGCGCCGAGCCGATACGGTCGTCGAACTCGCCAGCGGCCAGAGCTTCGCAATCGGCGGTCTAATCAGGCGGAACGTCAACAATGATGTCAGGGCCTTTCCCTGGCTCGGAGAACTGCCGATCCTGGGACCGCTTTTTCGCTCGACCTCGTTTCAAAAAGAGGAGTCAGAACTGGTCATTCTAGTTACGCCTTACATTGTAAGACCAGGCTCCAACCCAAACCAGATGAGCGCACCGACCGAGCGGGCGGCACCGGCTTTGAACGGAGGGGGCGCTCCGACGAATTCCGTGACAAGTCCCCCGCGAGACCGCGCTGCTATCCGTGCGGGCGCGCCAAGCGCCCAGGGCGGTCTCGGCTTCATCATCGAATAGTGTCATCCAAAGATGTTGCGTTTTATAATCCTCTTTGTCGCTCTGGCACCAAGCGTAAGTGGCTGCACAAGCACTACGCCAGTTGATGTCGAACCATCGGCACCAATGCTTGTCCGAGAGGAGACCACCGTCCTGAGGTTGCAAAGCCTGCGCGCTTCCGAACGGCAGCGTTTGCGTGTTTTCCTAGACAAGGCCAGTCGCGGCCGGTTCGATGCCATCCACCTCCTCATCAGCGGTTCGCCCCAGCTCAGCACAGGGGTAGCCCATCAGGCCAGGCAGTTGGCAATCGAAGAAGACAACATTCAATTGCGCGATCAACACGACGCCGGCTCAGTGCGAATTGAGGCGATTGTCTATCACGCCCGTCCGCCGGTCTGTCCCTCATATGGTGCCTTACCCAATGAAGAATCCTTCAAACAGCCGCTTGGTTGTTCGACAGGACATAACCTGGCCGTGATGGTCAACGATCCGCGCGATCTGCTCGACAATCAGGCCGTCAAGGCCGGCGATGGCGATCGTGCTTCTGTACCAGTTGCAACTTACAGAGCATTCGGGACGGATAAAGGTGGCTGATACCGCCCTTATCTCGGCAGCACTCCTACCGGAGATTGAAAGCTTCCAATCGCGTCCTGATTAAAATAAAAGGAACCGCTGGATGCAATATAGGCGCTATATCGAGGGCCTTAGGGCCGTTGCTGTACTTCCGGTCGTACTCTTTCATTTCGGAATTTCGGCGATCCCGGGTGGCTTTAGCGGGGTCGATATCTTCTTCGTCATCTCCGGCTACCTAACCAGCGGAAGCCTCCTGGATGACCTTGAACGCGGCCAATTTTCCATGGTCAACTTCTACTGGCGCCGTGCCCGGCGCATTCTGCCGGCGCTCGTCTTTGTGATGCTTCTCACCTGCATTGCGGCATTGTTCATTCTTCTGCCACCGGATCTGCGCGGATTCAGTCTTAGCATCATAGCTACCTCGACCTTCTGGTCGAACGTTTTCTTCTGGAAAACGTCAAGTTACTTCTCTATCGATGCCGCGCTTCTACCACTGTTGCACACTTGGCCGCTTTCCGTAGCGGAGCAGTACTACATCTTCGCACCAATCCTGATGTTCCTAATCTATCGCTACATCGGGAAGCGCTGGCTGACGACACTTCTTCCGATAATTCTCTGCAGCTTCGTAGTGGCGGTGATGGCGACATCGCTGGCACCCACCGCCGGATTCTATCTGCTGCCGACCCGAATCTGGGAACTCATGTTGGGCGCCCTGCTCATGCTCAAATGCCCCTCGCCGCTGGGCAACCGATTCCTGATGGAGTCGGTGGGGGTGGCCGGATTTGGCCTTCTCGCCATCGGGTTCTTCGCGATTTCGGCGAGTGATCCGTTCCCAGGCTACAACGCCTTGTATCCATGCATCGGAACGGCCCTTCTGATCTATGTTGGCCAAAATACCCCCTCGACGGTCGCCACCCGCATGCTCGAAGTCCGGCCGCTGGTCTGGATTGGGCTCATCTCGTATTCGTTGTATCTTGTTCACTGGCCTCTCAATGCGTTCGCGCACTATCTTTCGTTCCAAAAACTCGATCCGTTGATGACCGGTGCGATGTTGGTGGCAAGCCTCGCATTGGCTGCATTCTCCTGGAAGTTTGTAGAGCAGCCGTTTCGACAGAAGAGGGCCTTCACCTCCCCGGGGCCTATCTTCGCCTTTTCAGCGCTCGCGATCGTTGTCCTTTGTGCCGGCGGAGCGGCGGGGGCGCTCGGCAACGGCTTTCCGCAACGGTTTCCGGACTATGTCCAGCGGCGCATTTCCGTCGGGGACTGGAGGAATGGCATCTGTTTCAACGAGGGCACCAGCCGGATCGAAAGCTGGAATATGGAGGATTGCACGCGCACCAGCGGTTTTCCAACAACGGTTTTTTTGTGGGGCGACTCCTTCGCCGCGCACTATGTTTCCGGCTTGGGTGCTAACATAAATCGATTGCAGGCGAACATCGTTGAATATACGTACGCCAGCTGCGCGCCGATACTCTATTACTACCCTTACGATCGTCTTGATTGTGTCCGGTTCAATCGCAAGGCCTTGGACGTCATCTTGGAAGCGGACATCAAGACGGTTATCCTCAGCGGTAGATGGAGTGACTATGAGGTCAGAGGTTTCGACGGTCTTCAGCAAACAATCGCTACGCTTCGTGCCCTGGGCGTGCGCGTGTTTGTCATCGGCCAGTCTCCGCAGTTCCCAACTGACGTCCGGAAAATTGCGTTCTTCGCCAAGCGCCAAAATCTGGACGATACGTCCTGGCCGATCGCGATGGACCCCGACATCAACGAACGTGTGCGCTCATTTACCAAAGGCGCCACATTCATCGATCCGCTGAAATTCCTGTGCAGCGCAGGACGCTGCGCCTATTCCGATAGAGGAGAGTTTTTATATTTCGACTATGGTCATTTCTCTTCAGCCGGCGCCACACTGGCAATCTCGAAATACTGGCCGGCTTTTGGCAAGGACAATGCTCTTCCCAAGACGAAGTAGCGGCTCAGCGGCTGACAAGCACCAGTACGGGTCCCAGTGATAGCTCCTGCTTCCGCAGCAGCCGCGACGATGGAGCTGTTCAGGTTTAAGGCCCCCCGATAGTGACCTGGGATGGGTGCTGCCACGCGGCTCGGACTCAGCGTGCATTATCACGTAAATGTTGAGAGAATGAATGGCGCCGCGAAGGGCAATTCCAGCCGTCCAAAGCGACAGGCGTGTCGCGGCCTCGACATTGCAGTGGCGCTTACCTAACACGGCCTCACACTGCCCTCTAAGCGGCCCCGAATTTGAACTGACGGCCCCTGGCCGGTTCATCGGGCAGGTCAAGGGCTAGGTGTAGTACACAGGGCTCATAACTTTCAGTTTCTAGTTGGTACGATGGGCCGTGGACGGTCGATGCAGACTTCAAGATGGCGAACGAAGCTCTCCATGCGTGCGTTGTCGAGGCAAGTGCCTTTGCCATGCTCGCGACTGGAGAGATTTCAAAATGAGCCTTGTAAGCGGAGAATGCCGCCGACGCTGTTCGGCTTGCTCGTGCCCTTGACGGCGGTAGGCTCGGCAGGGCCGAGGCCAGAGTTGCCGTAGTGGTCGTAATCGACCTCGGCTGTGACCGTGAAGCCGGGAACGACCATGTAGGCGACGTTTGCAGCCACACCAGCATCCTTGAGCTGATCACCCGAGACCTGAAGGTTGAACGAAGTTTTCTCGTCAAACTCGTAGGTGGCGCCCGCCCAGAAAGCCCACTGGCCGTTCCAGATTTTGTACGAGCCGCGCCCATGATTGGCAATTGCGCCGTTTGAGTCCTCGTTGAGACTGGCATTGGAACCGTAGCCGAAGAGTCCAAACAGCGACAGCTGGTTTGTGACAGCGACGTCGACGCGGATCTTGCCGGCAAAAGCTTCGTAATTGCTGTCATAAGCCGCGACGCCGGTGATCGAGCCCCAGCCTTGCGTGTATTTCAAGCCGGCGACAACGTGCGGAATATAGCTGTCGATAGTACCGGCTGAGCCCGATCCTTGTTCGAGCGAAATCACAGTCGAAATGCCGTTGCCGGCGTCGAAGTGGTACTGAGCCACGTTGGTGTCGAAGCCGGCCGACGGAACGAGCATACTATCGAGAACGTTGCCAGCGTAGCTTGCAAACGTATCGAAGGCCGACCCCTCCTTGCCAACTCGCAGGCCTCCCAGCTCGACCCAGGCAGAAGCCAGTGCGAGGCCGCTGTTGAAATCATAGTTCTGAGGACTGTCATGCGAGTTAGCGCTGTTGCCAAAATTCACCTGGGTTTCGGTATAGGTCGTCAACGCGCCGAGCTCGGTCTGCTGGCCGGTCCAAGTTTTGAACGTGAAGCGTGTGCTGTTTCGCCAAGTGCCTTGGTCCTCGCCAGTTCTCACGTCCGAGGTTCTTGCGCTGTCATACGATCGGACGTCACCCAGGCCGATATCGTAACGGACATAGCCGCCGATGCGCAGGCAGGTCTCGGTGTTGGGAATATAGGAATATCCCGAGCCGAGGACGTCGCAGATCTTGATGTACTCGGCCGGTTCCCGCTCGGCGCCAGCTGCTCGACCGACGGAAATGGTCATCAGAGCAGTTAAGCCGAGAAGAGGACTCTTGATGTACATGTCTAGATCTCCATGAAGGATAAAAAGGATAGAGGCGAAAGAGCAAGCTTTTCCTCTAAATTTTGTGCGTATTGTCTCCAATATGTGGACGCCAAAGCGCTTGACACGAGAGGTGAGCCAGCGTAAAAGCCGCATGTACTTATAATAGTGTTTTCTGCTAGGAGATTCATTATCGTTTACATGTGAAGCACTCCGGTCGGACCGCTGCAGCTCTCCGAATAGAGCAGCAAGCGACATGCCAACCTGAAGCGTAGATGCGGCCGACACCAAAATCGGGCCGACGCGCCTTCGTCTCGCTGGAATCACTTTTTTTGAGGGTCACTGCGAAAAGAAATGTGCGACACGGTTCGCCATGTTCGATATGTGACAGTCTCGTTTAACAGCGACGGCTTCCCGTCTGACCGCAACGCAGGCCGCGCCATGCGCTACCGAGAAGGATCACTGCGCGTACGCTCCGCAAGGGCTGCGCCAGGAACAGAGGGCGTGCACGTCCGAGGCGTCGCATGGTGGCCGCAGCACCTTTTCGCCGCTGTAAGTTCGCCGTGCAGGTACATTGCGCGGCCGGAAGCGAGAGGGAGCGCACCCTGAAACGGCTGCCTACGGCTCGCCTCGAGTAATTGGGGATGAACAGCATTCTCGAGAACTTAGTCTCGACGGAAAGAGCAACGAAAGGAAGCCGCTTGGACGAGCACGATCCGAAGGAAGAACCGATCGAGACCATTTTCCGCAACGGCACAATCACTGCCGTGGGTATCCTGCTTGCCTTTTCGCTCGGCTTCCTCACTCATTGGGCCGCGAACCCCTTGCCATGGCAACTCTACGATCTGTTCGCCGTAGTGCCGATCCTGCTCGGCATCGCACTGCAGATGAGAGCGCTGTCCATGCTGCTCGACATGAGTTCCTTGCGGCGCCCCATCTACGAACGCGCCAATCGCATTTTCATGGTCGGCCTCATCCAGACCGCGTGTGGCGTCGGCATGGCCATCTTGGTCGATCTTTTCGGGATATCGGTAGGGGGCACGCTGCCCGGCGCTTGACGACAAGCCACACCGCCGCTCTTCGCTCGAAGCGACGTCAAGCCGGGGAACCTTGTGCACCCCCTAGCGGCGTCCTCCTTTCATCAAATGAGCCGACGTCAGCTTTAGAGCGTCTCGGTGGCTAAAGCCGGTATGGTTCTTCGGCCGGCAGGGAAGGCCGCTGGCTGGACCTGGATGGCGTCTGAACGAGGCTTGACAGGTCCGTTGCGTCGGACATGAATTTCGCATTGCAAAGTTCTTCCGCAGACGCCTCAAGCACACTGCACTGGCGTCACGTACTCAGACGTTGAATGCGGCACCGCACCATCACCTCAGGCGCACCCATGGCACGCGCGCTCCCCGGCGTGGTTGACCCCATCCTGTCCAAACGAGACTGCGACATAAGCGGGACGCACTGACTTAGCTCAGAGACCAGGACGAGCGCGCAACGAAAGAATGATGGATCAGCGACGTGGGATGTCCTTGCACACCTCAATCCTGACAAAGTACCGGGACCCCCGGCCGCCTTGGTATACCATCTATCCGACTGTGCCAGACTTCTTTGCGGCAGTTGGTGCTGACGATTATGAGGAATGGCTGGGGGGCCTCCCGGCCGACGAATCGGTGTCGCTCTATCTCCACATTCCGTTTTGCCGATCCATGTGCTGGTATTGCGGCTTCCCTACCGCGGTCATCCGTCGCAACGGCCCGATCCTTAATTATTTAGCGGTGCTGCGTCAGGAGATCAGTTTGGTGTCGCAGCAAGTGCGGCAAGGGCTGCCGGTGAGCGATGTGCATTTCGGCGGCGGAACGCCTCACCTTATCGGGCCAGCCGAGCGCTTGGCGCTGATGGAATTTCTACGCCGCCACTTCGCTTTCAGCAAAACTGCTGCGATCGCCGTGGAGATCGATCCCCGAACGTTCACACCGGAAATGGCCGAAGCCCTGGCAGCTAACGGTGTCAACCGCGCGAGCATCGGCGTGCAGAGCTTTGATCCCGATGCGCAAAGGCGATCAATCGGATCCAGAGTAAGGTGCAGACGGCCGCTGCAGTCGAAAATCTCCGCCGGCATGGCGTTGGCCATATCAACTTCGACCTCATCTTCGGTCTACCGAAACAGACTGTGCAGTCCTGCATCCAAACCGCGATGGCTGCGGTCGCCATGCGCCCCAACCGGCTTGCGGTGTTCGGATACGCGCATATTCCTTCCGTGATAAAGAACCAGCGCCTATCGAGCAGGCAGGTCTACCGGACGGCGATCTTCGCGCCGAACAGGCTGCAGCTGTCGCCGAGACACTGTTGGCGCTGGCTACCGGGAGATCGGGCTCGATCATTTCGCTCCGCCGGAAGACGAACTTGCGCTAGCGCAGAAGACCGGGCGCCTACGGCGTAATTCGCTGGGATACTCGGCCGATACTTGCAAAACGTGATCGGCTTCGGCGCGTCGGCTATTGGCCGAGTCCGCGAGGGGTATGTTCAGAACGAAGTAACACGGGATTCTTACGCCCGGCACATCGCAAGTGGACGTCTGGCGACATCAAAGGGTCACCGTCTGACCGACGATGACCGGGTGCGCGCAACGATCATCGAGCGACTGATGTGCGATTTGGAGGCCGACGTGCCGACCATCTGTGCCGCCCACGAAATCGAACCAGCTCGTTTTCTCGATTCAGTTGAGAGTTTGGTGACGCTGGCTGAGGAGGGGATCCTGGACGTCGAAAACGGCTTCATCCGCGTGCGGCCGGAGCACCGCTTTGTTGTTCGCGCCGTTGCTGCTGCATTCGATGCTTTTCTCGCGAATCGATGAGTTGAGGCCACGACGCCGAAAGGCATCAGACCTTGTTTGGCGCTCGTCGGCATGGGCTCTCGCAGAAGACTCCGCAAGCGTATGCAGGGGACTTCCACTTGACGCCGCGTTCACCATCATCTCGCCTGGGTGCGCGCGAAAGCGCACAACCCGGAGCACGCTGCTCTCGGTGTGAGGCTGTGCTCTGCAAAGCACCGGTGATCCACCCTGTCCCTGGACAGCAGCTTGATGGCGTCATCTTGGAGGACGAGAAAAGATTGTCGAGGTACGGGTACGAATTGCCTCGGTCGTCCGTTCAATCGAAAGCACTGTCTGCGGAGGCACCTCTCCTTCATGCAGTGACAGGAGATGCTGGGCGACTTCCTTATCTGCTGCGGTGAGTCGATGATTTAGGCGGAGAAAGTCCATCCAGGTGGGGGTGCGGAATGTCTCCGTCCAAATTGACGGTGTTTGCAGATTTCGCTGGAGCGTCCAGTTTCGTGCACCGGCACGGCTCTGGACGTGTCGCCGCGTGCGCATGGAGCCCAGAAAGGCCTCGATATTTTCCTCCGATATCAAATACTCGACCTTGGCCACGATAGGGCCACTTCTGGGTTTCAGATCGAGAGCCACGTCCGGCGGATGAAAAACTGAACTTTCTTGGTCGGTTTCTTCCCAGGGACGGACCGGCAACACGATCCCCGCTGCTGCAACCAGCAACAGAGCGCCTGCGGCGCCCTCCAATGCTGAGGTCAAGGAATAGTTTTGCGCGACAGAACCCCAGATCCAGCTGCCAGCAGCCATACCGCCTGCGCTCAAGGCGTAGTAAATGGAGAGCGTGCGGCCTACAACCCACCTTGGGCTTGCCAACTGCACCGACACGTCAATGCCCGTCCAGGTGATAAGCCAACCCGCTCCGCCGAGCGCCAGCGAAATGGCCGCCACAGGAACCGACGATGTAAGGGCAAGGGAGAGGCAACAGACTGCACAAGCCACAGAGGCGAAGGCCACCAGCCTGTTTTGAGACGTGACCTTCCTCAAGAAGCCGTTGCCCATGCCCGCGATGAAAGCACCCATGCCGAAGCCGGCCAATAAGATACCGTAGACAATTGGCCCACTCTTCAACTGATCCCGGACCACGAGGGGGAGCAACGCCAGAATGGAGATGCTTGCCAATCCGAAAAGAGCGGCTCGGGCGGTCGCTGCCCTGATCTCCAAAGACATCGCCGTAAAGCGCACTCCGTCATGAATTGCCGTCGTCATTCTCTCACGAGGGAGAGGCGAAGAGCGGACCTCCCATTTGGTGCGCCATATCGCGCTTATGGGCGCCAGATCACTCACCGCAGCCAAGGCGAAAGCGGCCAGCGGCCCAAAGACGGCCAGGATCACGCCCCCCAAGGCCGGACCAACGCTGCGCACAATGTTGTATCCGACGGACATAAGCGTCACTGCGGCCGGAATGTCGCGTTTGTGAAGGATATCGCCGACCGAAGCGTGCCAAGCCGGATCATTCAAGGCAAAGCCGCAGCCGGCCAGGAAACCTAACCCGAGAATCAGCCAAGGACTGACAAATCCCAGACCCACAGAAATCATCAGCGTCGTCGACGCCGATGCTATCAGGCAGTGTCCCGCAAACATCACCCACCGGCGGCTGAAGTTGTCGGCAATGGCTCCGGCGAAAACTGAGAGGAAGAACACCGGCAATGTGGATGCGGCCTGGACGAGTGCCACCATGAGGTCGGACGCTGAAATCGTTGCCATAAGCCAACTGATGGCGACCGTTTGCACTAGCCAACCGAGGCTCGAAATCTGGGTGGCCGCCCAAATTGAGCGAAACACCTTGTTTCGAAATGGGGCGAGCGTCTTTGAAACGGGCGGTTGAGGATTTTCGCTCTGCATGAGGTATTGCTGGCCTTCGATGAGCGCTGCGATTTGAGCAAGCGGGTCGATACTTAGACATCGCGGAGCACCGCACGGAACCCAGCTCTATGGAGCTTGCCGGCGACTATTTACGTATTGAGCCATTCTCATAGTCTCATTCATGAGCAGTCCTGTGCGCAAGCATTGCTTTGCTAAATTCCCACCACAAGCGCGCCGCCGCTGAGACCCGCACCCGCTGCCGCCAAGAGGACTTTCTCGCCAGGCCGAAACGGCTGCGCCCGATGGGCCAGCGACAATGAGAGCGGGATCGTCGCGGCGGAAGAGTTGCCATATTCGGCGATCGTCTTGACGATCGAGTGATCAGCGATGCCGAGGTTCCTGCCGACCGCGTCGAAAATGCGCGCATTGGCCTGATGCGGCACGAAACGATCGAGGTCTTGCGGCCTCAGTCGGGCAGCAGTGAGCGCATCTCTCGAGCAGGCGGTCATCATCTCCACGGCCTTGCTGAATACTTCACGGCCGTCAGTGATCGTCATCCGTGTCTGCGCGAGGTCGAGGTCGGCATGGAACGGAGTGTTGCTTCCCCCGGCGGGAATCTGGATTAGCCCGTAGCGCGAGCCGTCGGAATCCACCGAAGCGCCGAGAATGCCTCGATCCGGGTCATCGCAAGGACTGATCACCATGGCGCCGGCGGCATCGGCAAACAGCACGGCGCTGGCGCGCTCGGCCAAATTGATGCGGTGGCTGAGGATGTTGGCGGCGATGACAAGGCTCGCTTTGCCGTGCAGGCGGGTGAACCCGTCGGCGAACATCAGCGCATAGATGAAGCCGGCGCAGGCGCCGGTCAGGTCGATCGCTCCGGCGCGGCCTAGCCCCAGCCGATGTGCGACCAGCGGCGCGCTTGGCGGCAGAAGGTGATCGGGCGTCGACGTGGCGAGCAAGAGTAGACCGACGTCGCCGCGGTCGATACCGGCATTGGTCAGCGCCATGTCGCCGGCAGAGGCGGCAAGGCCCGACAGCGTGTCTTCGTCTGTTGCCCAGAAGCGCGAGCGAATTCCGGTGCGCCGCTCGATCCAGCCGGGCTCAAGCCCGAGCCGGTCTTCGATTTCCGGGTTCTCGACCTTGCGCGCCGGCGCATGATGGCCGAAGCCGAGAACGCGCGACGATAGGTTCATGGCCGCGAGCCGAAGCGTTCGCCGGCCTCCTCTATCGCGTCATAGAGCCCGTCCAATTCGTCGCTGGTGATGCAATAGGGCGGCAGAAGATAGAGGACATTGCCGAGCGGGCGCACCAACAGGCCGCGCTCAAGGAAAAAAGCGCGCAGTTTTGGCCCGATCTCGGCCAGATAACCGGCTGAGCCGGTGCGTAGGTCGAGTGCCGCGATGGTGCCGGTTGTCCGGCAGTCGGTGAAATATGGATTGTCCCGGAAGCGTTGCAGCCCCGCGGCCTGCCTCGCGCTCAAGACCGCGATCCGCTCGGCCACCGGCTCGTCACGCCAGATCTCGACATTGGCAAGTGCTGCCGCGCAGGCGATCGGATTGGCGGTGTAGGAGCTCGAATGGAAAAACGTCTTCTTGCGATCCTCCGAAAAGTGAGCGTGGAAGATGGCATCGGTGGCGATCGTGGCGGCCAGCGGGATGGTACCACCGGTCAGACCTTTCGACGTGCACAAGATGTCCGGCGAGACGGACGCCTGTTCGCAGGCAAACATGGTTCCGGTGCGCCCCCAGCCGGTCATCACTTCATCGGCGATCAGCAGCGTGCCGGAGGCTTCGGCGATCCTCTTCAATTCGGCAAGAACCCAGGCCGGATACATCAGCATGCCGCCGGCGCCAAGCACCAGCGGCTCGACGATCAGCGCGGCTGCGCGCCGGTCGCTGCTAACGGCCTCGAACCGATCCAGCGTTTCCTGCTCGCGCCCGGCGGCCGGGAAGGGGATGGCGTCGACCTCGAACAGCAAAGGATCATAGGCGGCGTTGAAGACGCCGCGGGCGCCGACGCTCATCGCCCCGATCGTGTCGCCATGATAGCTGTGCTCCATGACGGCGATGCGCGAACGCGGCGCGCCGATGTTGCGGAAATAGCCGAGCGCCATCTTCAGCGCGACTTCGACTGAGGTCGAGCCACTGTCGGAATAGAACACCCGGTCGAGGCCGGCGGGTGCGATGCCGACAAGCGCCTCGGCCAGCCGTTCGGCCGGCTCGTGGGTGAAGCCCGCGAAGATGATCTGGTCGAGGCTCGACGCGGTCGTCTCGATGGCCTTCATGATGCGGGGGTGGCGATGGCCATGGGTGACGACCCACCAGGAAGAAATCGCATCGAGGATGCGGAAGCCGTCGGCCTTGTGGAGATAGGCGCCTTCAGTCAGCACGATTTCAGGGACCGAGGGCTCTAGCGCGTGCTGCGTGAACGGATGCCAGACTCGAGACTCCGCCATCAGTCGCCTCCGGCAATCATGGCCAGGTCGAAGCCGGAAATCATTGCATCTCTCAACGTTTCACCCGTCAGCGGACCGAGGTGCGGCAGCCTACCCAGCTGCGGCACGCCGCCGAATTCCACGATTGTCCTTTGTGTATCGGCCACCTCTTCGCCAATGAAGGCAATGCCGATGAGCGGGATGGAGCGGGCTCTCAGGGCCTCGATCGACAACAGCGTATGATTGATGGTGCCAAGCGCGGTGCGGGCGCACAGTATGACCGGCAGCCGCCATTGTTCGAATATGTCAATGAACCTTGTCTGTCGATTGAGCGGCACCATCAGCCCGCCGGCGCCTTCGATGACGAGCGGTGTCGGCAGGACCGGAAATGAAAGATCGTCGGCCTCGATCGCGACGCCGTCGATTTCGGCTGATCGATGCGGCGACAGCGGCATCGTCAGTCGATAGACTTCGGGCAGCACGCGTCCGTCGGGCAAGCCGGAAAGCCGGGCGACGACCTCGCTGTCGGTCTCCTCGTTGAGGCCCGATTGCACCGGCTTCCAGTAGAAGCCGTCGAGCAGCCCGGCAAGTCCGGCCGAAAACACTGTCTTGCCAATTCCAGTGTCTGTTCCGGTGACGACGATGCGTTTGGTCATGCTGTGGCCAACACTCCGACGAGAGCCTCGACCATGGCGGAAATGTCGGCTTCGTCGACGTTGAGAGTCAGCGAAATGCGCAGGCGCGACGTACCCTCAGGCACTGTCGGCGGGCGAATGCCGCGTATGTCGAAGCCGCGTGCCTGCAGTCCTGCCGCCACCGCCATGGTGCGGCTGTTATCGCCGATCACAAGCGGCTGGATCTGCGAACCGCTGGGCATCACGCCGCAGCGTTCGGCCAATTGCCGGCTCGCGAAAGCGACACGCTCGTGCAACTGAGCACGACGCATAGGCTCGTCAGACAGAATAGTCAGCGCCTCACGTGCCGCGACTGCCATCAGCGGCGATGGTGCGGTCGCATAGATGAATGGCCGGCACCGGTTGATAAGATAGTCGCACAGTGTTCGCGGTCCGGTAACGAGCGCGCCGGATGCGCCAAGCGCCTTGCCGCATGTGTGGAGCGTGACGATGTTGTCGCGGCCTTCATACGCGGCGGCCAGTCCCCGGCCGTCCGGTCCCCAGACGCCGGTGGCATGCGCTTCATCGACGACGATGAATGCCTGGTACCGATCAGCCAGCGCGACCAGGCTCTCCACCGGCGCACGGTCGCCATCCATGCTGTAAAGGCTTTCGAAGGCGATCCACACCCGCCCCATGCCGCCTTCGGCGCGCCAGCGGGTGATTGCGTCCTCGACAGCGTCGACGTCGTTGTGCGCGGCCAGCTTGAACTCAGCGCGCCCGACCTGGGCACCCTCATGCATGCTGGCATGAGCGAGCTCGTCGAGGACCAGCAGGTCGCCTTTCTGCGGCAGGGCCGTCAGCAGAGCGAAGTTGGCGATATAGCCGCTGCCGAAGAACAGTGCACGCTCGGCTCCGAAAAATGCCGCTGCGTCCGCCTCCAGTTGCTCATGTTCCGGTGCATTGCCGCGCAACAGCCGCGATCCGGTGGCGCCCACTGGCGTGCCCCGCGCAATCGCCGTCGAAACCGCATCGCCCAGTCTTTTGGAGGCGGCAAGTCCGATATAGTCGTTCGACGAGAAGTCGAGCCCGGCGCGCGGTGCGAGCGTCCGCAACCGGTCCTTGCGCCCCAGTCCCCGCAAGGTTGCGTCATAGCGGGCAAGAATTGCCTCCTTCATTGCGTGGCGAGTTCCATAGGCTCAATGCCGAGGCGCCGGAACAGAAGGGTATCCTTGTCCTCGCCGGGATTTCCCGCCGTCAGCAGCGTGTCGCCGACAAAGATCGAATTGGCCCCGGCAAAGAAGCACAGCGCCTGCGTTTCGTCGCTCATCGCCGTCCTGCCGGCGGACAGCCTTACATAGGATTTCGGCATCATCACCCGCGCGAGCGCAACGATGCGGACGAAATCGATCGGATCGATGGCGTCGGCCGCGGCAAGCGGCGTGCCTTCGATGGGAATAAGCATGTTGATCGGCACGCTTTCCGGCGGCTCAGGCAGGTTCGCGAGCGTGACCAGCATGTCGATGCGATCGGTCTTTTCTTCTCCCATCCCGACAATGCCGCCGCAGCAGACTTTCATCCCAACCGCGCGCACGTGCCCAAGCGTTTCCAGCCGGTCGGCAAAAGTCCTGGTTGAAATAACCTCGCCATAGTAGCGCTCAGAGGTATCGATGTTGTGGTTATAGTAGTCGAGACCGGCCTGCTTCAGGCGAGCAGCTTGCTCAAGATCGAGCATGCCGAGCGTCATGCAGGTCTCCATGCCGAGGGCCTTGACGTCCTCAATCATGGCGACCACAACGTCCATGTCGCGCTCCTTGGGACTTCGCCACGCCGCGCCCATGCAATAGCGCGTTGCGCCGCCATCACGCGCCTTGGCCGCTTCGTCGATGACATGCTTGACGTCCACCAGCTTCGACGCCTTCACACCGGTTTCGTAATGCGCAGACTGGCTGCAATAGCCGCAATCTTCGGGGCACCCGCCGGTCTTGATGCTAAGGAGCCGCGACAGCTGCACTCGGTTTCGATCGAAGTTCTGGCGGTGGATCGTCTGAGCCAGGAACAGCAGATCGTTGAATGGCATGCCGTAGATGGCCTCGGCCTCTTTGCGGTTCCATCGCGGAGGCGTTCCATCGACCGATTGCATGGTCTGGTTCACGTCGAACTCCGAGTTCATTCCAATCGTCATCGTCAAACCTTTGTTTGCTAGTCCGGTACGCCTTCTTGGCTTTGGGGCGCACTCGCTAAAGGCGAGCTGCGGCACGTCTTTCCAGCACCTCCTACGCCTGCCGAGCTGATGTTGCTCCTCACGCCGTAATCCTCAGTTCAAGTGCTTGCAGATGTTCTGGTGGTCCGGCATGTCCAGGCCGATGTCGAGGATCGGGGCGCTGTGCGTCAGCCAACCCATGGAGATGAGATCGACACCGGTCGCCGCAATCGCCGCCGCCGTTTTCGGCATCACCCGACCGGACGCCTCGGTGATCGTACGGCCATCCACTATAGAAACCGCGCGGGCAAGATCCTCGACCGACATATTGTCGAGCAGCACCGCGTCAACACCAATCGCGAGCGCTGCATCGAGCTGCTTCAGCGTGTCGACCTCGACCTCGACCTTCACCATATGCCCTGCTGCGGCGCGCGCCCGCTCTATTGCTGTGCGGATATCGCCGGCGATCGCGATGTGGTTGTCCTTTATGAGCACGCCGTCATCGAGGCCGAACCGGTGATTGGCACCGCCGCCGACGCGCACGGCGTATTTCTCCAATGCCCGCAGCCCGGGCGTCGTCTTTCGCGTCGATACAATCCTCGCCTTGTGACCGCGCACGGCCTCAACCATGGCCGCTGTGGCAGTGGCAATGCCGCTCAGCCGGCATAAGAAATTGAGGGCCGTGCGTTCGGCCGTGAGCAGGCCTCGTGCGGGTCCGGACAATCTTGCAATGGTTTCCCCGGCCCCAACCTCGCTGCCATCAGGGCGCCAGATCTGGATGTTGATCGCCGGTTCCACGAGAAGGAAGGCATACGAGACCAGATCGAGCCCGGCAACGACGCCCGCCTGCCTCGCTTTGAGCACCAACGTGGCAGTGCAATCATACGGGATAACCGCATCGGTGGTCAGGTCGCCGGATCTGCCCAGGTCTTCGAGGAGCGCAACGCGCACAATCGGTTCGATCAGGGTCGCGGGGAGGGGGGAGAATGAAGTCATATCAAGTGCTCCGTATGGTAGCCCGGCAATCGAGTGCGGCCGCGGCCCGCATTGCGCTGTGCAGTGTGAGCCGTGATGGGCGCACGTTGGCATCGTGGAGCGGGAAATCGGACCGACAGTGCGCGCCTCGACTCTCTTCCCGCCTCAGGGCCGCCGCGGCGATCATCAGTGAGACCAAAGCCGGACCAGAGGCAGCGACACTATTGGCTGCGATCGGCAGCAGGGTCGCCACCGCTTCGCGCATTGCCTCGCCGTCGCGGATGATACCCAGGGCGGCGGAGACAATCGGGCGGACCACGGAAGCGTCTGGTCGTGGAGGGACGAATGTGGAGCATCTGCGCGGTCGCCGGGTATACGACGTGCCGGCAACGCTTTCGGCAACCCAGCTCGCGGTGACCGCCGCTTCGGTGAGCGAGTTGCTGGCCAGGCGGTTGGCGCCGTGCAGGCCGGTACAGGCCACCTCACCGCAGGCCCACAATCCCTCGATGGAGCTGCGGCCGGCGCTGTCTACGGCGACGCCGCCCATGTGATAATGTGCCGCCGGGCGCACCGGGATCAGGTCGGTCGCGGGGTCGATTCCTGCGCTCCGGCACAATTCGGCGATGCCTGGAAAACGCTTGCCAAATCTCGGGCCGAGACTTTGCCGTGCGTCCAGGAATACGCGGCGTCCAACGGCAAGCTGGTGCCAAATGGCGCGCGCTACGACGTCGCGAGGCGCAAGTTCACCGCCAGGTGTGTCGGCGAGGAAGCGCTCTCCTCGCTCATCGATGAGCACCGCGCCTTCGCCACGCACGGCTTCGCTCACCAGCGGCATCGGCCGGCGCGGACCGTCGAGCGCAGTTGGATGGAACTGTATGAATTCCAAGTCGGCGAGTTCCGCCCCCGCCCATGCGGCGAGCGCCAGCCCGTGACCCCATGAGCCAGCGGGGTTTGTCGTGTCGCAAAACAGCCCGCCGACGCCGCCGGTCGCCAGCACCGCGCGACGCGTGGGCAGAGCGAGCGCGCCGGCTCGTCCTGCTGCGACCACGGCGATGACCGACCCGTCCTGCACGACCAGCCGGCGGACCTCCACATTTTCGATAATGGTGATCGAGGCTGTACGCCGAACCGCGGCGACGAGCGCGCGCACCAACTCGCGACCGGTGGCGTCGCCGGCTGCATGCACAATCCGCCGTCGCGAGTGTGCCGCCTCGAGCCCAAGTCGCAACGCGCGGTCAGGGTGCTGGTCGAAGTCGACGCCGAACCTTTGGATCGTCCTAATCGCTTCGGGTGCAGCTCGTACCACTCGCCGCACCGTGGCCTCATCGCAGAGTCCGTCGCCGGCAGCTATCGTGTCGCAAAGGTGAAAATCTGGGCCGTCGTCGCCCCCGAGACTTGCCGCAAGACCGCCCTGGGCAAGTTCACTGCAGGCTCCGGTTCCAAGCGGCGCGTTGGTCAAAAGCACGACCGGTTCCGGCGCCAGATGAAGCGCCGTCATCAGGCCGGCAATGCCGCCGCCGATGACGACCGGCGCCCCGGCGATGTCGCGAACCTCCAGACTCATAGGGAAAGCATGCGCTCGACCGCGCGGCGGGCGGGGCCGGCAATTTCGGGATCAATCCGGACCTCATGCCGGTTCTGCTCGAGTGCGGCGCGAATGTTAGCCAGGTTGATGCGCTTCATGTGCGGGCACAGATTGCATGGGCGAACGAACTCGACGTCGGGATGCGCGACCGCGACGTTGTCGCTCATCGAACATTCGGTCAGAAGGACGACACGCGTCGGTTTCTCACGCTCGACATAATCCGACATCGCCGCGGTCGAGCCGGAGAACTCCGCCTCCGCGACAACGTCTGGTGGGCATTCTGGATGGGCCAGCACGATGACGCCTGGATGGGCATCGCGCAGTTCCCGGATGTCTGCTGCGGTGAAGCGCTCATGCACCTCGCAATGGCCTTTCCAGGCGATGATCTCGACGTCTGTATCGGCTGCCACGTTCCTCGCCAGATATTCGTCCGGGAGCATCAGCACACGCGCCACGCCAAGCGATTCCACCACCGCCTTGGCGTTGCCGGACGTGCAGCAGATGTCGGACTCCGCTTTTACGGCGGCGGAAGTGTTGACGTAAGTAACAACGGGGACCCCCGGATACCGCAGCCGCATTAGCCGCACGTCGTTTGCCGTGATCGATTCGGCCAGCGAGCAGCCGGCGCGGAGATCCGGGATGAGCACGGTCTTGTTCGGATTGAGCAGTTTTGCCGTCTCGGCCATGAAATGAACGCCGGCAACCACGATGATGTCGGCGTCGACCGTCACCGCCTTGTGGGCCAACGCCAGGCTGTCGCCGACGATGTCTGCCACGCAATGAAAAATTTCGGGCGTCTGGTAATTGTGCGCCAGCACCACCGCATTGCGCTCACGCTTCAGCGCTAAGATGGCTTCAATATCGCCGGCGAACGCGGGCCATTCAACGGGTGGGATCACCCGCCGGACACGCTCATACAGGGACGCAGCCATAGGTAACGCCCCAGTCATTGGCGCCTCGATTATATTCGGTTTGACAATAAGGGAATATATCTACCTTGACTATAAGTATGTCAAGCCCGCGCCAGCGGTAATTTTGTCCCGGCGATAGCCCTGTCGTCGAGGACGGCATGCCGGAAGCGATAAAGCTTCGCCGGTCGGCCGCCCGTGTCGAGGGAGGTCTCCCCGGTCTCCTCAACAAGTTCCTGCTGCTCGACCAATCTCCGGAAGTTCGGCTTGTTGATCAGCCTGCCAGCCAAAGCTTCCACGGTTCGCTGCAGTTGCAGAAGCGTGAAGGAAGGCCGCATAAGCTCGAACACGACCGGCCGGTATTTGATCTTCGAACGCAGCCGCGCGATCCCGGTTGCCAGAATACGACGGTGGTCAGCGACCATTGGTTTGCCAGCCGCGGCCGCAATCGCGTCCCTGCCGCCACCGGCCTCCTCAATCAGAGCAGCTTCATAGAGCAACTCGTAGCGTTGGAGCGTGAGTTCCTCGTTCCAATGGCGGTCGTCGAAGCCGAAGGCTATCGCAGCGCGCTGCCGGCGCTCGCGTTGAGTGGTCGGCTCGCTGGCGCCGCCGGCCCACTCAATCAGGCGGGGCCGCAATCTATCGAGCAGCACAGGCGGCGTGCCGAAGCGGTGGTCCTCCCAGGGAAAATATTCGTACCAACTTTGCCAGCCGCACGCGGCCGAGTTCGTTGCCTGTTCCTTCCTGGTCAATGCGAGATAGCTGATTGAGATGACGCGCTGGTGGCGCTCAGTGCCGATGCGATCGCGATCGGCGAAGGTGTAGAGTTGCTCGATGTATCCAAGTGCATGGCCGGTCTGCTGCTCCACCCACCCCCTCAAACCCGACTGCAGTGATCGATGCTCAAGGGCAAAAGGTCCAGAAGGGAGGGTGTCCGCATGACCGACTGTGAGGACACAGGGCTCACTGTCGTTTACGGCGACCACGACGGCAGTCAGGTCCACTTTAGCTTCGTCAGCTTTGACGGCGGCTTTGCCTTTCTTGGTTCTTCTTGTCTGAGGATCCATGTTTGCGAAAGCGGGTTGGCCCAACGGAGCGCCTTAATCGATTGAATGTAACCTTGGCAGCCAGCACGTCAACACCGGAGTACTCAAGCGCTGTTTTTAGCTCTTCGCAGTCGCACAAAAATATGCCAAACGCGACACCCGCTGTTGGTAACGTAAGGGAAGGGGCCTCGGTTGAGCGCGGCTGGTGAGATAAAAGGGATGACTCCTCCAGATATTCGATCGCGAAAAGGCCAGACGCCACTTGTATGCTTGACGGCCTACACCACGCCGGTCGCGAGGCTGCTCGATCGCCACTGCGACATCGTTCTTGTCGGCGACAGCGTCGGCATGGTGCTGCACGGCCTGTCGTCGACGCTGGGGGTCACGCTCGACATGATGATCATGCACGGACAGGCCGTTCGCCGCGGCCTTGAACACGCGCTGATGGTCGTCGACCTGCCCTTCGGTTCCTACGAGGAAAGCCCAGAGCACGCTTTCGGCAACGCTGCGCGCGTGATGGGTGAGACCGGTTGTTCAGCGGTAAAGATCGAGGGCGGCGAGACCATCGCGGAAACCATCCGCTTCCTTACCGCGCGCGGCGTACCTGTCATGGCCCATGTGGGCCTGACGCCGCAGGCGGTAAACACGTTTGGAGGCTATCGTGTGCAGGGCCGGGGAGCCGATGCAGAGCGGATCAGGCGCGACGCCAGGGCGGTAACCGAAGCGGGCGCCTTCTCCTTGGTGCTGGAAAAGATACCGGAGCAGCTTGCACGGCAGATAACCGCCGATATCGACATACCCACAATCGGCATCGGTGCCTCGCCAGCTTGCGACGGCCAGATTCTGGTGAGCCACGATATGCTCGGGCTCTTCACCTCATTTCGGCCGAAGTTCGTCAAACGCTATGCCGAGCTCGGTGAGCAGGCTGAGGCGGCAATCGCCGCTTACGCCACCGATGTGCGGAACCGGCACTTTCCGGCGGTCGAACATCTCTATGTCAACGCCTTGAAGGCCGGTGACTTCACATGAGCGTGCCGATCGCTCGGACCGTGAGCGAGCTGCGCGGCGTCGTTGCGCAATGGCGTCGCTCGGGTGCCACGATCGGTATTGTGCCGACCATGGGAGCCTTGCACGACGGGCATCTGAGCCTCGTGCGGAAGGCGCTCGAAAGGGCCGAGCGGGTGATCGTGACGCTGTTCGTAAACCCCAAGCAGTTCAACAGCCCCGCCGACCTGATTGCCTACCCTCGGACGGAAAGCGACGATGCTGCCAAGCTCGCTCTGCTGGGCACGCATCTGCTCTATGTGCCGGACACAGAGGAAATGTACCAGGTGGGCTTCGCCACGGCCGTTTCAGTGTCCGGCATCAGCGAATGCCTTTGCGGCGCATTCCGGCCCGGCCATTTCAATGGCGTGGCGACGGTCGTGGCCAAGCTCTTCCTGCAGGCCGGCGCTGACTTCGCCTTTTTTGGCGAAAAGGATTTTCAGCAACTTCAGCTTGTCAGGCGCTTGGTCCGGGATCTCGACATTCCGATCACTATTGTGCCCTGTCCGACAGTCCGCGAAGCCGATGGTCTTGCGCTATCGTCGCGTAACGTGCGGCTCTCCCCAGCCCAACGCGCCATTGCCCCAAAACTAGCATCGGTCCTGCTCGATACGGCCGAGCGGCTTGCACGCGGCTCCCCCATCCTGCCTACGCTTGATGAAGCGCGTGCAGCAATTCTGGCTGCCGGCTATCGCGAGCTCGAATACCTGGAGCTTCGCGGAGAAACAGACCTGCAATCGTTAGCAAGCCTTGACCGACCGGCACGCTTGCTTGCTGCGGCTTGGCTTGGCGACACGCGGCTCATCGATAACGTCGCAATATCACCCATTGGTAGTTGGTCAGGTGGGCGGAGCTCTCTCCAATCGGAAGCAGCACAGCAATTGCGGTGATGACGGCGGCGCGTCTGCCCTGCAGGGACAGGCCATCATTTAGAATCACGTCTCCGTCGACTTCCAGCAACCTCCGCGAGGTACGCTAAGCGCAGATGCATCGCGTATTTGAAACCTTGGTCGAGCAACTCTCTGCAAGCGTCGATGCCGTCGATCTCCATGAGGCAATGGCGTCCGCCGCAGCCGGGTTCGACTTTCCGCTCTTCGCTTATTTCACCTACCCATCCGCTTCCGGCGACAGGCCACGATTTATCTCGAATTATCCATCATCATGGACATCACATTACCTGCAACAGCGCTACCACAGCGTGGATCCCGTGATCCTGCGGGGACTGCGGGGCTGGGATACCTTCGACTGGGGTGTGGACCGCGATCACCGTTATTTGCCGACCTCTCAGCAGGAAGTCCTGGAAAAAGCAGCTGAGTTCGGCATTCGCGGCGGACTGACCATGTCGATGCATGATCATCGCGGCCGGTTCGCCGCGCTGACCTTCGCCTCCAACGAGGCGCATCCGCCATTTCTGAGGTCGCTGACGCGCTACGAAAAAGCAATGCAACTGGTTGCGATCAACGTTCATATCCATGCCCGGCGCAGGCTCGCCGAAGATTGCGTGGTAGATGGCATAACGCTCACCCGGCGGGAGTTCGAGTGCCTGAAATGGGCGGCGTGCGGCAAGTCGGCCTGGGATATCAGCCAGATTCTCGGTGTCTCGAAACGCACCGTGACCTTCCATCAGGAAAACGCCAAGGCGAAGCTTGGCGTGCGAACCATCAACCAGGCCGTAGTGCGGATGGCTGCTCGGGCGAGATCCTGATCCTCTCCAAGTCTAGCTGTAAAGGTCTACAGGCTGCATTCATGACGGCTTTGCCCTTCGATTGCGTGGACACATCCCGCACGGAGACGACAATGATGCAGCTGATAACACCCGACTGCTACGCCGAGTTTGCGAGCGAACTCAAGGAAATGCACGGACTTAGGTATCGGGTTTTCAAGAAGCGGCTCGATTGGGAAGTGCAGACCGAAGGCGAAATGGAAACGGACCCGTTTGACAGCCTGAACCCCGTCTACCTGCTTCTCAAGGGGTCCGATTGGCGAACTTGCGGCTGCGTCCGCCTTTTGCCGACCACCGGACCGACAATGTTGCGCGATACGTTTCCGACGCTGCTGGATGAGATGGTGGTCCCTGCGAGTGCCGATGTCTGGGAGAGTAGTCGTTTCGCGCTCGATCTCCCTGCGACAGCGCCGAAGGCAGCTGGCGGCCTGGCCCAAGCAACCTACGAGCTCTTCGCGGGGATCATCGAATTCGGCTTGGCCAACAATCTCTCCGGGATCGTAACGGTGACAGATACGCGCATCGAAAGGATCCTTCGTCTCGCGACCTGGCCGTTGTCACGTATCGGACAGCCCAAGCAGGTCGGCAACACCGAGGCAGTCGCCGGCTTCCTCGATATTTCCTACGCCAGTCTCTTGCGCATCCGCTGGAGGGGACGCCTCAACGGGCCGGTGTTGTGGCAACCAGTTCTCATCCAATCGGCATAGCGCCTGCGGATGCTCAGCCGTGACTTGAGTTAAGTCTGCTCACGGCCGCCACCGCCGCCGTGAGGGTGAGCGGACCCGCCCCCACGAGCTTTCGACTGTTCCGGTCGATTGGCTCGCGCGGCCGGACTTTGGATTTCCGTAGGCGCAACCCGGAGTCCAGCGTGAGCACGCCAAAATGGCGCCCCTCCGCTTCGTCCAAAGAAGCCAACGTGGCTTCTGAGGTCGTCTTAGAATATTGGACCGGCCGCCGTGAGCGATCGCAACCTCAAACCTTTGCCGGTATGCCGGTTTGGCCGGACCGTCGGCCAGTCGGAGCAGTCCCCTGATAAGGACCCGAGCTGACGCGCGGTCCAACAGCGCCCCAGCCTATGCTTTGTGCATTACCGTTCGGTTGGCCATGTCGTCCAAGACCGCATGAAGAAGGCTTCCAACCTCCTGCGCAGCGAGCTCTGGCGCAATTCCTACATCGGACAATTGAATGAGCATTTTCTTGGCAGAACAGCGCCAGAACGCACTCGCCGCCTCGCCGTTCTTGGTCTCGAGGGCCTGGGCGATACTTTCGACCAATATACGTCGCCGATGCAGCGGAAATACGCAAATGTTTGATTCATGCATCAATCACCTCACAGATTCAGTTCCACAAAGAAAAACACCGGCGTCTTCAAAAGAGCCCCGCTAGCGCGGTGACGGTTCGCGGCGACATGACGAGTTCCACTTCCCCATCGACAAGCCATTGGGAGATGAGCCGCCGGACCGCATATCCGGGACCGCACATAAGGTGAACCACCATTGCTCATCCGGCTGCATTTTCCTGGGCCGTTCGACGAGGCGTTCCAGCCGAATTGACGTCCAATGACTTGATCTCTGAAAGGGCAGGGCGGTACGAATCACCCGATTGTTCCGCTGCTTACATTCCTGCGAGCTTGTGTATGAACGATTAAAGCGTGCCCGAGCCGTTCTTGGTGGCCGCCGAAGAAGGGAATCATGTCATCCGCTGCCTATCGTAGGCGGCGCGACTTCTAGCATGACTGCACTGCCCCGACAGGGCTTTGCAATCGCGCGTTTCGAAGCCTATGCTTTGGCATCGGCCGGCATTTACTTCGGTGCAGCCGACAGTAAGACGTACGCGCTCTTGCCCCGTTGGAAGAGAGCCTTGCCCGATCCCTCTTTCGCGACCAGGTGCTGAAGCCCTCACCCCGCAGGACTTCGCGCTTTTGCGACCATCGCTGCATCACGTCGAACCGGGCATCAAGGACAAGTTGGAGGTCGCGCATCAGCCGATCAAGAACGTATATTTTCCCGAGAGGGGCATCGCGTCGGTGGTCGCCACCATGACCGGCGGGCGGCAAGGTGAAGTCGGCATTGTCGGCGATGACGGGATGAAAGGAATTGCCGTCATTCTCGGAAAGGAAAGCACTACCTGGCGCCTGCCGGTTGAAAACCTTCGCCCTGCGATTAGCCCGTCGCTTCGCACCTCAGTGCTGGACTATGCCCACGCGTTCCTCATCCAATCATGCCGGACGGCACTGGTCAATGGCCACTCCAAGATCGAAGAACGGCTGGCCCGCTGGCAGCTGATGGTCCACGACCGTGCGGAAGGAGATAAGATCCTCCCGACGCATGAATTTCTGGCGACCATGCTCGCGCCCACCGCCCGGGGTCACCACGGCCCTGCAAATGCTTGAGTATCGAGGACTGGTGCACGCCAAGCGCGGCGAGATCACGATCGTGCCGGATTGATAAAGCTCACACATGGCGCTTATGACAAGGAGGAGCAGCGTTATTTCGGCCTGGCCGCTGCCTGAAGCATGTCGGGTTGAAACGGGTTCAGCCGACGTCTCCTTGCCCTTCACCAGGTCGCCCAAAAGCATCAGCGGTTTTGAACGAATCGCAGCGATTGTCCGCAATCGGACATAGGCTTGAAGGCGGTCGAATTCGTGCCATAAGTCGGGTTGGTCAGGGTTCAGGGAGGAATTCGTCATGACCAATTCGTTTCACACCGTCACCGTCGAAAAAGCCGCCGAAGCCTATGTCCTTTCCAGGGGAAGGGTCCGCTTTCTCTCCATGGCGCAGGCGATCCGCACCATCCGAACACTAATGCCGGCATGCAAGGCCACCGAACGCGAGTTGGAGGAACTGTTGGCGGCCGCTTCCTTCGTTCATGCGTGCCCCTTCGACACAAAAACAGCCGATGGTGTAGAACCACGGCTGCATTCCTAAGAGGGCATGCCGCGCCATGCAGACTGTCAGAGGGCATTCGTCAGATGGTAGTCCGCTAACTTAACTGCAGAGTCTAAAGGACGTGTTCCAGCATTGCGAACTCACCGATCGCTTTGTTGCCAAAGCTGCCAGCAAGCGATCGCCTCGTCCATCCGTTTGCACCATCTCATCACAGACATCATCGGCGATGCTACCTGTCCAGCATATGTCCAGCATTTCGCAAGGCGGCCAGAAGGAGCCTCGCATAGCCTGTGACATCGATCTGGGCCTGCATCGAAAGAGGCATGCTGGTCCAGTTCTCCAACGGTGCAATGAAAGGTGAGAAGGTGCCATTGACAAGGCAACAACAGCTAACAAGGCCCTCTCGGTCCAATGCCACCACACCGATCTTGTCGCCTGGATATCCAATGGCTGCGACTCGCTGGACCTCCAGGTCACCGTCCACCCGCACGTCAAAAAGAAGGCTACCACGGCTCCTCGTGGCTATCTCAGCCGCCTTCTCATCAAAGCTTGAAGAGAGCAAGCGGACGCTTTCCACCGCCATCTGGAAAATCACCAAATCCAGTTCATTCACGGCCATATGGGCATTTCCGCGCAATGGGTGGTGATTGCAATGACACATACTGCTTGTTCACAGATGTCGGTCACGAACGATCATTCGTCGGGTTCCGGTTCCGACCAACGGTGTCGCCACCTGATCGTGCTGCGGTTCGAACCTTCCTAACGCGAGCCGAGCGCGCTATGAGGTTGGAGTCTAGGTCTCGGACCTTGCCTCGCGGCTTGCTCATCTTTGGCAGACCCGCTGCAACGCCGCGCGATGGCGCAAACGCCAGATGACGCTGATCCATCGCTTGATCGTGAACTGAGCTTCTGAACACCATTGGGACAGCAGGGTGGAAGGGCTTGACCAACGCCGCCCCCGTTTTCCAAGAGGACCCGTCCTCGATTGAATCTTTCGAGCCCCGTGCGGCGCGCAGCCAAATGATGACCATCTGGACCCTGCTCGCAGACCGCAAGGCAAAGAGGGAACCTTCCAGGCAGCCAAGCTGCGCCGACGCAAAGAGCGACCTTTGGAATTCCCAAGAATTGAGCCTTCCATAGTTGCGACAGGCAACCACTGCACGAGTGTGGGAGAGCGAATCGCAAGCATTGCGTGAGGTCCTGCGCGTTTTCCCCTCTTTGCTATTTGGCACATCGTTTGCGCCGAAGTGGGCGCAGCGTTCGACCGGAGCACTGCATGGGAGAGGGAGGAGCCCCACCCCGATCCGGTCAAGGAGAGAGACGGTGTTGGTTCCAAGAGTTCCCCGCGCGATCGCAGCGCCCCGCAAGCGCCATTTTGCCCGGACCTACGTGCAGGTACTTGCCGCCATAATCCTGGGTGCCGCAATCGGCTATTTCCGTTTGGAGACCGGTCACAGCCTGAAGCCGCTCGGCGATGCCTTCGTCGAGGTCGTCAAGATAATCACCGTACCTGTCATCTTCCTGACAATAGCGACCGGCATTGCCGGCATGAGCGATCTGCAGAAGGTCGGCCGAGTTGCCGCCAAGGCGATGGTCTATTTTCTCACCTTCTCGACGCTCGCTTTTGTTGTCGGGCTGATTGTCACGAATATCGTTCAGCCTGGCGCCGGCCTCAACATCGATCCGGCCTCGCTCGATGTCGAAGCCGTTAAGGGCTATGTGGCCACGGCTCACGAGCAGTCCTCTTCTCTCTCGTCCGATACATCAAGGACGAGCTGCTGCTCGCAATGTCCTCCTCAGAGGCCGCGCTGGCCTCGCTCATGGAGAAGATGGAAAAGGCCGGCGCCACGCATTCGGTCGTGGGTCTCATTCCATTCAATCTGGACGGCACGAATATGATGCTCGCCGCCCTTTTCATCGCCCAAGCGACGAAAACTGATCTCCCGATCGGCTGCCGGATCCTCATGCTGTTTGTCGCATTGTTCCCTTCGAACGGAACAACCCGCATTACCGGTGCAGGCCTCGTCACAATGGCTGCAACGCTCTTTCTTGTTCCGGCCGCACCGGTCACCTCCGTGGGGCTTATTCTTGGCGTTGATCAGCTTATGTCCGAATGCCACGCGCTGACGGTTTTTCTCCGCAGCGTAGCGGCAACGCTGGCTGTCACCCGGTCCGGGGCGAGCGGGATAAACGACGATTCGGGGAGCGCCTCACTAGCGGACCGTTCAGCGCTCTGGCGGTGGACGGTCAAGTCGCCCGGCGTGGTGAACACAATTCCCCGTGCGAACGACGCTCAGCTATTGGGGTGGACCCGATGGCGCAAAGCCGTATTTGAGAAACCGCCAGATCGCACCGGCACTTTTGCGCCTGTAGCAACTGCGGGGCACGATTCAAAACTGACCCATTTTACACCAAAAAGGCGGGCCGTTGCTGCCACGCCGTCCATGGATTGGAGACTCATGTCTAAGCCGACTGCCATCACTGTCGCAGCTCTTCTTTTACTCCTCGCCTTGCTGGCGAGCCAATATAGCGCGAACCTGCA
Source organism: Mesorhizobium sp. M7A.F.Ce.TU.012.03.2.1 (assembly GCF_004006095.1). Taxonomy (NCBI): domain Bacteria; kingdom Pseudomonadati; phylum Pseudomonadota; class Alphaproteobacteria; order Hyphomicrobiales; family Phyllobacteriaceae; genus Mesorhizobium; species Mesorhizobium sp. M7A.F.Ce.TU.012.03.2.1. Next base: position 5,745,002 of record NZ_CP034779.1, on the reverse strand, counting down.
CCGGCAGGCGTGGTCGACCGACAGGCAAAAGTGGAGCGGCGCATTCGACAACTATCTCCTTCGCCAATCGCCGGCAACCCGCAAGGCGATGCCGTTCTGGTCATATTCAATGACTACCACAACTGTCCGCATTGCAGACTGGCTGATATCAACTACCAAAAAGCCTTCAAGCATGAACCCAATCTGAAGCTTGTGATCAAACAGTTCCCGGTCCTGGGACCGGATTCCCAATTCCCAGCCTTCGCCGCACTCGCCTCGAGAAAACAGGGAAAGTTCGACGAATTCCACCGCGCCCTTATGATTTCCCCCAGTTGAAGGGTCACTCTCAAGATCGCAGCGCGTGTAGGCCTTGACGTTGAGCAGCTCAAGCGGGAATGCAAGATCCGGCCATCGCAGATGAAATGCACGCGTCCGCGCACTCGCGAAAGGTCTGCACTTAGACGGTACGCCCGCGTTGGTGGTCGGCGATATAGTGGTCGCCGGACCTTGTGGACATGGCCAGCTTGCAACGCTTGCATCGCCGATGCGCGCTCAAAGCGTGCTGGCTCTCGTGCGGGGCAGCATCTGTAGATCGGCCACGCTGTTGTTGCCGGAGCGTGCCGTTTGTGGCAGCTGGCTTGCTGTCGCTCCTCGTAATCTTGTTGCGGTCATCCAGCTGCCGTGGGCGCCAACAACAATCCTGAGCGCCCGCGCCTGAAGTCGCTGGCCGGGTGCTCGTGAACCGAGCCCGCTTTTCTTCGGCAAGCTCAGGCGGTCTTGGCCCTGCGGCATCGCCCCCTGGCGCGGGGCAGCCTTCGGCTGCTGACGGTCGCCGGCCTGTCGGCCGGCGTCTTTCTATTGTGGCCTTCCCCCTGGCGCAGGGTGGGCAGCACTCCCTTCTAGGCCCGCCGCGGCGTCCCGCAACCCTTCGCTTGTCGCTTTCGGGTCCTCCACTCCGTTCCGGTCCTGCTGATGCAGTCCGCCTCCGACGGCGGGCCTTTCCGGTCGCTTTTGCCGCCCACCCCGCTTCCGGGGAGGGCGCGCGATTGTAGAGCGGAGGACATCACGATGCGTGCAAACAACAAACGTTGCGGCAGCCGACAGGCTGGCGCAGACAGTGGCGGGCGCACCGGCGCCAGCCTTTATCAGGAAATCACCGACCGCATCATTGCCGAACTGGAGCGCGGCACCGTGCCATGGGTCAAGCCGTGGGGCAGGGCAAGGACAGGCCTCGGCCTGCCGCGGAATGCGGCCACCCAGCGCCGATATTCCGGCATCAATATCCTGATCCTGTGGGGCGCGGTCATCGAGCGTGGTTTCCCCAGCCAGAACTGGCTCACCTTCCGGCAGGCGCTTTCGCTTGGCGGCAATGTCAGAAAGGGCGAGCACGGCACCACCATCGTTCACGCTGACCGCTTTGTTCCCAAGAACGAAAAGCAACGCGCCGACACCGATGGCGACGAACCGCAGGCGGTGCCCTTCCTGAAGCGCTTCACCGTCTTCAATGTCGCGCAGTGCGATAATCTGCCCGAACATCTTTACGACGCCGGCGAGCCTCTGCCTGAGCGCGAGATTGTCCCGCAGGCCGAGGCGCTCATTCATGCAACCGGCGCTGATTTTCGCATCGGCGGCGAGCGCGCCTTCTACATGCCCGGCAGCGACACCATACAGGTGCCGCCGCAGCCGGCTTTCTTCCACCAGATCGACTATTACCGGACCTGCTTTCACGAGCTTGGCCACTGGACCGGCCACCCGAGGCGACTCGCGCGCGACCTGTCCGGCTCCTTCGGGTCCAACACCTATGCGCGCGAGGAACTCGTCGCCGAAATCGCATCAGCCTTCATCTGCAGCAGTCTCGGCATCGAGCCGACCGTGCGCCATGCCGACTACATCGGCTCATGGCTGACGGTTTTGCGCGAGGACAACCGCGCCATCTTCCGCGCCGCAAGCCATGCCTCGAAAGCCGCCGATTTCCTGCTTGGCCGCAATGTCGATGTCGAAGGTGAGGCACATGCCGAAACCGCCTATGGGACCGCGCAATCCTCACACGCGACCGCCTTGCGCCTCTGATGACGCAAAGCCGCGCGCAACCAACTCGACAGTTCTTTTGAGGTTGCCCTAACACCGATGGCCGGCGTTGGCGTGGATCGTTCATCGGACCGAGGTTCGCAAAAAAAGAGGGCGGCATTGATGCCGCCCTCTCAGACTGCTGACAAACCCCTGGCATTTGCTGGGGGTTTTTGATTCACTGGGTCATGTTGAAGCGACCCGCCCCTGAACAGACCGCGCTCGAGATGGTGACGCTGGATCAGTTGGTTCCTGCCGATCACCTTTTGCGCAAGATCGACCGTGTGATCGATTTCACCTTCATCCACGATCTGACCGCGCCGCTGTATTGCCCCGACAATGGCCGCCCGCCACTCGACCCGACCTTGATGTTCAAGGCGCTGTTCATCGGCTACCTGTTTGGCGTTCGCCCGGAGCGGCAGCTGGTGCGCGAGATCGAGGTCAATGTCGCCTATCGTTGGTTCCTGCGACTGAAGCTGACGGACAAGGTGTTCGACGCCTCGACGTTGAGCCAGAACCGGCGGCGGCGTTACGACGACACCAGCGTGTCGCAGGCGATCTTCGACCGCATTGTTGAGCAGGCGATCCGGGCGGGCTTGGTCGACGGCACGGTGCTGTACACCGACTCCACCCATCTGAAGGCCAACGCCAACAAGGGCAAATACGATCTTGCCATGATCGCCAAGTCGCGGGCCGACTATTGGGCCGACCTCGATCGTGCGATCGACACCGAACGGGCGCTGCATGGCCAGAAGCCGCTGAAGCAGAAGGAGCGGCGGCCTGCGGTTAAGGAGACCAAGGTCTCGCGCACCGACCCCGACAGCGGCTACATGGTACGCGAGGGCAAGCCGAAGGGCTTTTTCTATCTCGACCATCGCACGGTGGATGCGGCGCACGCCATCATCACCGACACGCACACGACGGCGATCGTCCACGATTCGACCGTCTACCTGTCGAGGCTCGATCGGCAGGTGCAGCGCTTCGGCTTTGATGTCGGCGCCGTCGGGCTGGACGCCGGCTATGCCACGGCAGGCATCGCCAAAGGACTGGAGGATCGGGCAATCCGCGGTGTCACCGGTTATCGTCGCCCCAGACCGCCCAAGCCCGGCCATGATGGGTCCGTCCTCCTTCACCCATGAGCCGGCGGCTGATGGCTATCGCTGCCTACAGGGCCAGATGCTGGCCTACGCCACCACCGACCGCAATGGCTACCGCCACTACAAGAGTGACCCGGCTATCTGCCGCGACTGCCCGCTGCTTGCCTCCTGCACCAGCAATGCCAAGGCCCAACGCACCATCATCCGCCATGCCTGGGCCGATGCGAAGGAGCGCACCGACGCCAACCGGCTGACCGCATGGGGCAAGGCTATCTACCGCCGCCGCAAGGAGACCGTCGAGCGCTCCTTCGCCGACGCCAAGCAACTGCATGGTCACCGCTATGCGCGGTTCCGAAGTCTCACCAAGGTCGCCTGCCAGTGCCTGATCGCCGCCGCCGCCCAGAACATCAAAAAGATCGCCCTTTGCCTGTGCCCGAAACCCAAGCCGGCCCGCGCATGAGGCTCAATGCCTCTTGTCAAAATCTCCTGACACAAACAGTCCAAGACACTTCAATCACATAACAAAAAACCCCGCCGAAAATCGACGGGGTTTGTCAGCAGTCTGAGAGGGCGGCATTGATGCCGCCCTCTCGTTGCGAAAGCTGCCAGAGCTGGATTAGAAATCCATGCCGCCCATGCCGCCCATGCCGCCGCCGCCCATGCCGCCAGGCATGCCGCCGCCGCCAGCCGACTCCTTCTTCGGAGCCTCCGCGATCATGGCTTCGGTGGTGACGAGCAGGCCGGCGACCGAGGCCGCGTCCTGAAGAGCCGTACGGACAACCTTGACCGGATCGACGATACCCATGGCGATCATGTCGCCATATTCGCCGGTCTGGGCGTTGTAGCCGAAGGTCRMGCCCTTGTTCTCAAGGATCTTGCCGGCAACGATCGATGCTTCCGCACCGGCGTTGGCCGCGATCTGGCGGGCCGGAGCCTGCAGCGCACGACGAACGATGT
>NZ_CP034779.1:4989705-5740872 GCF_004006095.1 Mesorhizobium sp. M7A.F.Ce.TU.012.03.2.1 | reverse complement strand
GCGTTCCTGCAGCTTCTCCTTGTCGTAGTCCGAAGTGGTCTCTTCGATCTGCTGCTTGATCTGGGCGACGCGGCCCTGGATCTCGGCCTTCTTGCCGGCGCCGTCGACGATGGTGGTGTTCTCCTTGGAGATCGACACCTTCTTGGCGCGGCCGAGCATGTTGAGGCCGACGTTCTCGAGCTTGATGCCGAGRTCTTCCGAGATGACCTGGCCACCGGTGAGGATGGCGATGTCTTCCAGCATGGCCTTGCGGCGATCACCGAAGCCCGGCGCCTTGACGGCGGCGATCTTCAGGCCGCCACGYAGCTTGTTGACGACCAGCGTGGCCAGAGCCTCGCCTTCGACGTCTTCCGAGATGATSAGCARCGGCTTCGAGGTCTGCACGACGGCTTCGAGAACCGGCAGCATGGCCTGGAGGTTGGACAGCTTCTTCTCGTGCAGGAGGATGTAGACGTCCTCGAGCTCGGCAACCATCTTGTCGGCGTTGGTGACGAAGTAGGGCGAGAGAGCCTCGCCTTCGACGTCTTCCGAGATGATCAGCAACGGCTTCGAGGTCTGCACGACGGCTTCGAGAACCGGCAGCATGGCCTGGAGGTTGGACAGCTTCTTCTCGTGCAGGAGGATGTAGACGTCCTCGAGCTCGGCAACCATCTTGTCGGCGTTGGTGACGAAGTAGGGCGAGAGATAGCCGCGGTCGAACTGCATGCCTTCGACGACTTCGAGTTCGGTCTCGGCGGTCTTGGCTTCTTCAACCGTGATGACGCCTTCGTTGCCGACCTTCTGCATCGCTTCGGCGATCATCTTGCCGACCGACTCGTCGCCGTTGCCGGCGATGGTGCCGACCTGGGCAACCTCTTCGGAGGTCTTGATCTTCTTGGCGTTCTTGATCAGGGTCGCAACGACGTCGGTTACCGCGAGGTCGATGCCGCGCTTCAGGTCCATCGGGTTCATGCCGGCGGCAACCGCCTTGTGGCCTTCCTGGACGATCGACTGTGCCAGAACGGTTGCGGTCGTGGTGCCGTCGCCGGCGATGTCGTTGGTCTTCGAAGCAACTTCGCGGACCATCTGCGCGCCCATGTTCTCGAACTTGTCCNGGCCTGGAGGTTGGACAGCTTCTTCTCGTGCAGGAGGATGTAGACGTCCTCGAGCTCGGCAACCATCTTGTCGGCGTTGGTGACGAAGTAGGGCGAGAGGTAGCCGCGGTCGAACTGCATGCCTTCGACGACTTCGAGTTCGGTCTCGGCGGTCTTGGCTTCCTCAACCGTGATGACGCCTTCGTTGCCGACCTTCTGCATCGCTTCCGCGATCATCTTGCCGACCGACTCGTCGCCATTGGCCGAGATCGTGCCGACCTGGGCAACTTCCTCGGAGGTCTTGATCTTCTTGGCAGCCTTGCCGAGCGCCGCGACGACTTCGGTCACGGCCAGATCGATGCCGCGCTTCAGGTCCATCGGGTTCATGCCGGCGGCAACGGCCTTGTGGCCTTCCTGGACGATCGACTGTGCCAGAACGGTTGCGGTCGTGGTGCCGTCGCCGGCGATGTCGTTGGTCTTCGAAGCAACTTCGCGGACNGCCAGAACGGTTGCGGTCGTGGTGCCGTCGCCGGCGATGTCGTTGGTCTTCGAAGCAACTTCGCGGACCATCTGCGCGCCCATGTTCTCGAACTTGTCTTCAAGCTCGATTTCCTTGGCGACGGTGACGCCGTCCTTGGTGATGCGCGGGGCGCCGAACGACTTGTCGATGACSACGTTGCGGCCCTTGGGGCCGAGCGTGACCTTCACCGCGTCGGCGAGRATGTTGACGCCGCGCAGCATGCGCTCGCGGGCATCACGGGAGAATTTTACGTCTTTGGCAGCCATTTTTAGCTCCTGGCAGGGGCTTTGATCGAGCCCGGGAATTCAGTTGACGGAAAGGCCTGATATCAGCCGATGATGCCCATGATGTCGGATTCCTTCATGATCAGAAGGTCTTCGCCATTGAGCTTGACTTCGGTGCCCGACCACTTGCCGAACAGGATGCGGTNAGCCGATGATGCCCATGATGTCGGATTCCTTCATGATCAGAAGGTCTTCGCCATTGAGCTTGACTTCGGTGCCCGACCACTTGCCGAACAGGATGCGGTCGCCGGCCTTGACGTCCAGCGGGACCAGCTTGCCAGCTTCGTCACGAGCGCCGGAGCCGACGGCGATGATCTCGCCTTCCTGCGGCTTTTCCTTTGCCGTGTCGGGGATGATGATCCCGCCAGCGGTCTTGGATTCGGATTCGACCCGGCGAACGACCACGCGGTCATGNTCGCCTTCCTGCGGCTTTTCCTTTGCCGTGTCGGGGATGATGATCCCGCCAGCGGTCTTGGATTCGGATTCGACCCGGCGAACGACCACGCGGTCATGAAGCGGGCGGAACTTCGACTTTGCCATTTTTTCTTCCTCGATGAGAACGGTGAGAAACAGTTCCTCCATCCGGCGGCGCCGGACATGTGGTTAGCACTCACCAAAGGCGAGTGCTAACGTGGCGCTGAAATAGGCTGGCGGCGCGCCGGAGTCAAGGCGCTCGGAGCGCCTCTTGGCGGCATGATGATGAACTTACCGGTGCCTGGCCGAACCGAGTACCAGAAGCGGGCACCGTTCGGCCAGCGGATAGCTGCCGCTCGGCACGACGCGCACCTCGCCGAACCAGTCGGCGGCCTCTTCGATCAGCGTGGCCAGCGTCGCGAAACTGTAGCCTATGTCCGAGCCGGCATAGACGTCGATCGTGTTGATCGAGGTCATGCTCCAACCCGTTCTTGCGGCAAGAGCTTCGCGGTCTGGGAACAGGCTGCCGAAGGTATCGCGGATTGTCGCCACCTTGATGGCGAAATCGCGGTCGTTCGTCGTGGACGCCATCGCGATCCGCCATTTGAGCGCGTGGAAATTCTCGACCCCGCCGGCCAGAGCCAGAGCTTCGATGCCGCGCAGATCATCTGCCGTTTCCGGTCGTGCGAAGACGCGGATCGCTGCGCGCCTGCCAGGCTTCAGTACCCTGGCGACCTCGCCAAACAACGAACTGCGCGCCGCCTGGGAATCGACCGCCGACAGGCATCCGTCGCCGATGACGGCGTCGATGCTTGCGTGATCCACGGGCAGGTTAAGCCAGTTGCCGGCGATTGCCCTTCGCGAGCCGTCGTCGCCGGCCCATACGCCGGAAATCATGGCCGCCGACTGGTCGACCGCCAACATCGACTTGCCCAGAATTGCCAATTCCGGGGTCACCCCCAAGAGGAGGACATCGGCATTTCCGAGATCAAGTTCGCGATCGAATATAGCGACGGTTTCCGCTGTTGGCCGGAGCGGCGCTTCCAGAAGTTTCCAATGGCGGTGGTAATCGTCCCAATGATTTGTCATGCAATTTATTGGCCCCTGGACGCCTGGATTTGGATACCCGCCGGGGCTTAATAGAGGTCGTCGGACAAGCCAAGACATTTCAAGAATTTACGGACAGTCCAAGAGGTAGATAGTGGCGCGCATCGTTGTGATAACGCACGAGCATGACAGGTTCCTGGGCAGGCGCGACATCCTGCTGCGCAGGAGCAGCCCATACATGCTGTTCGACATTCTTGCGGAATTGAAAAGGCGCGGCCACTCGGTTCAGGTTCAGCAAGGCCTGTCGAAGCCGGTCAGCGGCGATATGGCGGTATTGCATGTCGATGCCACGGTGACGCCCGCGGACTATGTCGACTACGCCCGGAGTTTTGCCTTCTGCCTCAACATCGGCGCCGCCGACATATCCAAGCGGCGGATCAGCGGCGCATTGGTCGACAGAACCGACAGCTGGCAAGGTCAGGTGATCGTCAAAAGCAATCTCAACAATCGGGGTATTCCGGAGACGCTCCTCAACCGGCGATCCGAGCGTGCCGGGAAACAGCAGCCGTTTCCGCGCTTGCCAGCCTTGCATCCTTATGAGGTCCATGGATCTCTCGGCGACGTTCCAGATGGCGTCTTTGATTGCGACGATCTCGTCGTGGAAAAGTTCATTCCGGAGAGAGAACCCGACGGTTTTGCTGTTCGTTTCTGGGTGTTTTGCGGAGAGCGCGAGCGCTGCACCCGCTACGTCTCCCCGAACGGCCTGGTCAAGGCAGCGGAGACGATCCGGCGCGAGTCCGTCCCGGTGCCCGACGAATTGCGTGAGCGTCGGCGTGAACTCGGCTTTGACTATGGAAAATTCGATTTCGTCATGCATGAGGGCAGGGCCGTCCTCCTCGACGCAAACAAGACTCCCGGCCGTCCGCAAAATCTCGTCAAGATGTTCGCGGCCGGCGCTTTCGATCTGACACACGGCTTCGAAGGCCTCATCCCTCGAGCGAAATAGGCCGCGGCTGAGATCGCCGCGGACGCCCTATAGAAACAGCCGCAGCTGCGTGTGAATGATAGACCGGTAATCCTCGATGGTCTGGCGGCTTTCCGCTTCGCCCTCGGCGAGCGCCAGGCGCACCACGCCGCCGGCGAGCTGGAAGATCAGCAGGACCATGCGTTCGAACTGCTCGCGCCTCTCGGGCTCGAGCAAGGCGATGACGTGGTCGCAGAACATTTTGGCCTGGTGTCGGGTTTCGGCGATATCGAGGTTTTTGAGCGCCTTGTCGGCCTGGATGGCGTTCTGCAGATCCTGGATGGCCGGATCGCCGGCGACACGGCTGAGATAATCATCGAGCAGCCGGTCAGCGGCCACGATCACGTCGTTCGCCTCGCGGATTTCGGCGATGATCGTCGTCAGCCGTGCCCGGCTGACCTCTGAAAACCGCTCATAGAGCATCGCCAGGATCGCCGATTTGTTGGGAAAATAGTGGTAGACGGTGGCGATCGGCCCGCCCGCCAGCATGCCGACTTCCTTCATGGTGACGGCGTCGATACCCTTTTCTCCGATCAGCCGCATGGTCGTCGACAGGATCGCGTCGATGCGCTCGCGGCTGCGTTCCTGCTTGGGCCTGCGCCTCGGCTCGGTCGCCATTCTCTTCAATTCCGTCATGCACCGATCTTTCGCACGGCTTCCCAAATTCCGGTTGACAAGAAATATGATCAAGTATCAGTTTCTGAAATACTGACAGGTTGTCAGCTTTTTTGCCGCACGGCAAGGACGTTGGGAGGCGCCTTTGGCTTCGACAGATACCGGCCACGCAGGCAGTGGCGACTGGCTGGTCGGCAATCCGACCGGCTGGCAGCTCGCCTCAGCCCTGTGGATCGGTTCGGTCGGCCTGCTCATTCTCGGCCTGCAACCTGTGCTGCTCGGCGCCCTTTACACTGAGGGCCATGTCAGCGGCGACGAACTGGCGCTGGTCGCCACAGCCGAGATGATCGCTATTGCCATCGGTTCGGCTGTCGTGGCGATGCTGCTTTCGGCGCACCACATGCGCTGGAAAAGTGCCGTCCTTCTGCTGCTGCTGGCACTGGCCAATGTGTGGACGGCTTATGCCGCGAGCGCCGGCACGCTGATTGTGGCCCGCGCCCTGGCCGGGCTCGCCGAGGGCGGTCTGGTCGCCATCGCCACCGAACTGATCGCCCGCTCGCGGCGCGCCGAGCGCATCGGCGGCTATTTCGTCACCATGCAGACGCTGGCGCAATGCGCGCTCGCCCTGTTGCTGGCGCTCTATGTCATCCCGGCCGCAGGGTCGGCGGGCGGCTTCATCGTTCTTGCCGTCGTCTGCGTCGTGTCGCTGGTGGTCGCCTTCACTGTTCCCGGTGACTATGCCGACCTGCCCAAGGAGGAGAACCTGGTCAATGTGCTGACGCTTCCCTCAACGACCGCGCTGCTGTCCGTCTTCTGCTATTTCATGTTCTTCGGCGCGGTCTGGGCCTTTCTGGAACCGCTTGGCGCACAGTATGGCATCGATGGCCGCACCGTCGGCCTGATCGTCTCGGCCAGCCTCGCCGTGCAGGTCCTGGGTGCTATGACGGCCACCGTGTTCGAGGCGCGCATCGATTATCGCCTTGCCATCGCGGCGATCGGCGTCGTCGCGCTTGTCAGCTCCCTGGTTCTTGCCAGTAGCCCTGGCCTGACAACGTTCTGGGTCGCTGCCTTGGCCATGGGCTTTATCCTGCTGTTCATCGTGCCCTACCAGATACGTCTGGCGATCACCGCCGACGAGACGCGGACCGCCGTGCTGCTGGTGCCGGCAGCCCAGCTTTTCGGCCTGGCGATCGGGCCGATCGCAGCGTCGCTGCTCATCGATGGCAAGGATTTCCGGCCAGTTCCGGAATTCGCCGCCGCCAGCGCGGTGGCCAGCGTGGCGCTGCTCGGTCTCTTCGTCCTTGTGTCGCGTCACCGTCGTGCGGTTGCCTGAGCGGGGAGGTGGCATGTCGAACATTTGGAGCAACTGGTCGGGCTTTGTAAGCGCCGAGCCCAAGCTGATCGCCAGCCCCGGCGATGCCGGTGAACTCGGTGATCTCGTCCGGACCGCGCCTGGCCCGGTGCGCGTCGCCGGTGCCGGTCATTCCTTCACGCCGCTGGTGAAATCGCAAGGCACGATCCTGTCCCTGGAGAGGCTGGAAGGGCTGGTCTCGCACGACGCCGAAACACATCGGGCGCGGGTGCGGGCAGGGACCCGGCTCGGCCCGCTGATGCGCATCCTGCAAGGCATTGGCCAGGGCCTGCCCAATATGGGCGACATCGACCGCCAGGCGATCGGCGGCGCGCTGGGTACCGCCACGCATGGCTCGGGACCGACGCTCGGCGCCTATCACACGCAGTTGGAGACGGTGCAGATCGTCGACGGGCTCGGCAAGGTCCGCGACTTCAAGCGGGCAGGGGATCAGGACATGCTCCACGCCATGGGCGTCGCGCTCGGCGCTTTCGGCGTGCTCACCGAAGTGACGCTGAACAACATCGCGACCTACCGGTTGCGCCGCCGCAAATATGTGCTGCCGATCACTGAGATGCTGCGCGATTTCGAGGCGATGATGGCCGCGCATCGCTCGGCCGAATTCTACTACATTCCGTTCTCCGGCTATGCGCAGTTCATCGCCAGCGATTTCAGCGACGCCGCACCCACCGCACGGCCGCCGGAAGAGGACGAGGCGGGTTTGAGGACGCTGCGTCGGCTGCGCACCTCACTTGCCTGGCTGCCATCGCTGCGTGGCCGCCTGATCCGTTCGGCGGCCGCCAGATTTCCCGCAGAGGACTACGTGCAGGACTGGCTCAACGTCTATGCCAGCGACCGGCAGACCAAGTTCAACGAGATGGAATATCATTTGCCGTTCGAGGAGGGGCCGAAGGCGCTGGCCGAGATCATCGAGCTGACTGAGAAGCGTTTTCCCGAGGTCTATTTCCCGATGGAGGTGCGCTCGGTCGCGCCGGACCAGTTCTGGCTTTCGCCATTCTACAACAGGCTGACCTGCTCCATCGCCATCCACCATGATGCAGCGAACGATCCGTTGCCGTTCATGCGGGCGGCAGAGCCGATCTTCCGCAGATATGGCGGCAGGCCGCATTGGGGCAAGATGCACAGCCTGAAAGCGGCGGATCTGAAAAAGCTCTATCCGCGCTGGGACGACGCCATGGCGGTGCGCCGCGACGTCGATCCGCAAAACCGCTTCGTCTCGCCCTATATGGCCGGCTTGTTCGGCATCGAATGATGACCACCTATTTTTCCACCCTCTCGGATGCGCTGAAGGAAGCCGGCATCTTCCAGCCCTGCCTGCTGCTCGATCGCGACCGGCTGGACAGCAACATTGCCCTGGCGAAGGGGAGAGTGGATCCCGGCCTGGCCGTGCGGCTGGTCGACAAATCGCTCGCCTGCATGCCGCTGCTTGCGTATATTGCCAAGGCGCTTGGCAGTGAGCGCTTCATGACCTTCCACCCGCCGATCAGCGAGGCGGTGCTGAAGGCGTTCCCGGATGCCGATCTGCTCTACGGCAAGCCGATGCCGATCGGCGCGGCAAGGGCGGCGCTGGTGAAAGCCGATACCGACTGGTCGCGCGTCTGCTGGCTGATCGACAGCGAGGAGAGACTGGCGGAATATGGCGCCCTCGCTGGCGAACTCGGCATCGGCCTGCGCATCGCTTTCGAGATCGATGTCGGGCTGCATCGCGGCGGTTTTGCTGATCCCGCAGCCTTGTCGAAGGCGTTGAGCGCGTTGCCGGCCCGGCTGCATTGCGAAGGCGTCATGGCCTACGAGGCGCATGCGCCGCTCATCCCCGGCCTTTTCGGCGGACCGGCAAAGGCATTGACCAAGGCGTCGGCGCAGGCTGCGGCATTCGTCGCCTGTCTCGGCGCCGACCAGCGCCGCATCCTGAACATCGGCGGCAGCAAGACCGCGCTGCTTCATCATGGCGGCGCGGCCAATGAGGTCTCGATGGGCTCGGCCTTTGTGCTGCCCAGCGACTTCGATACGCCAGGCCTCGACGGCTTCCAGCCGGCGGCCTTCATCGCCACGCCGATCCTGAAAATGGTCGAGCCGATGCTGCCCGGCCCGCCGGCCGTCACCCGCCTGCTGCAGGCGCTCGGCCGGTTCCCGCGCAAGGGTTGCTACCTCTATGGCGGCAAGTGGATGGCCGAGCCGGTCTTCCCAGAAGGCATGAAGGCGAACGGGCTGCTCGGCCTGTCCTCCAACCAGCAATTCATGGGCTTGCCCGCCGACGCGACCGCAAAGCCCGGCGACTACGCGTTTCTAAGGCCGACGCAGAGCGAAGCCGTGCTGCAGCAGTTCGGGTCGATCGCGGTGTTTTCCGGCGGCCGGATCGCCGATCGCTGGCCGGCGCTGCCGATGGCCTGACCGACTACGCCTTCACCGGTATCCATATCTCCAGCCCGCCCTTGCCGCTGCGCGGGTCGAATTCAGGGCCGTAGCGTTCGAATTCCGGCGCGTCCGCGATCTCATGCCCGGAGGCCGGCAGCCATTTGTTCCAGATCGTATTGACCGTACGGCGGATGGTCGAGATGTGTTCGCGGTGGGCAAAGACCGCATATTTCTGCGCCGGCACCCGCACCCGGTAGAAGTCCCTGGGCAGGTCGGAGAAGTCAGACACTTCGACGCCGGCGATGTAGTCGAAATTGCCGGCATCGTCGCCGTTGACGCAGACGCCATAGGCGACGTCGCCGGTCTCGCCCGGAATGTTGCCGATATAGGGGCCGAAGCGCTGCCACTGCATCGGGATGGCGGCGCTGGTTTCGCAGCTGTAGCGTTCGCCGAGGCCGGCGATCAGGAACGGCCGGCTGGTCTCGAAACGCGGCGGTTCGAGATTGGTGAGGAGGGACTGGTCCATCAGGATCGGCTCCACGAGGTCGAGCTTGTCGAGTGTGCCCTGCGCGCGCACCAGTTCCGGCGTGGTGCCGAACTGATCGCGGAAGGCACGGGTGAACGCCTCATGCGAGTTGTAGCCGGCGTCGAGCGCGACGGCGAGGATGTCGGGCGCCCCGCCCGCCAGCTTGCGCGCCGCCTCGGTCAGCCGGCGTGAGCGCATGTAGCCCATCACCGACCGGCCGGTGGCGGCGCCGAAGGCGCGCGTCACATGAAAACGCGACACGCCGCTGCTTTGCGCGACATCATCAAGCGAGATCGCCTCCGGCAGATGGCTTTCGACGAACCACAGCGCTTTCTCGGTCGGGTCCATTTTCTCCTCGCATTGGCCAGATCATCCTGCCGTTTCCTGGCACGGCCAGTTTGATCGAAATTGCGCATCCCGTGCAATCTGCGCCGATGCCGGTCGCCATCCGGCCAACCGCCCCATGAGCTTTCGCTTGACAGCGACCGGCGTCATCTCTTAGGTATGTTATATTATTACATAAAGAGAGCATGCGATGCCTGTTTCCCTTAGCTGGCCCACCACTCCGTCCGAGAAATCCATTGCGGAGCGATTGGGGGAAACCTACGCTGAAGCGGTGATGGTCCCCGAGTCGAAAGGCGAGGGGTGAAAAGGGAACACGGTGAGGCCTGCTCAGGTCGAGACCGTGGCTGCCCCCGCAACTGTAAGCGGCGAGCAAAATCCGTGAATGCCACTGGCCGGCAAGGCTGGGAAGGCTTGATGGCGCAACGACCCGTGAGCCAGGAGACCTGCCATCACTGAGTTGACCGGACGGGGTGTGCCGGGAGGAAACGCGAGGCCCGGTCTTGTCGGCCGGTTCGCCAGCTTCCTTCCGTCGCCAGTTTTTGAAAGTGACGGAAAGTTGGACGGCTCCATCCATCGCATCGTCGTATATACGCTTTGCCGTCCCGGCAAGCCGGCGGGCAGCAGCCGATGACCGTAGCGCTTCTCGAAGCCCGTGACCTCTGCGTCACGGCGAACGGGCGGGATCTGGTTCAGGCGGTCAGCTTCTCGGTGGCCGCCGGCGATCGCCTTGCCATCATCGGTCCCAACGGCGCCGGCAAGACGACGCTGCTGCGCATGCTGTCGGGCATGCTGCGTCCGAGCTCCGGCGAGGTGAAGCTCGGCGGGCGCCGCCTGGACAGGATTTCAGCCGCCGAACGGGCGCTGCACATTGCCGTGGTCGGCCAGACCGACCAGCCCGATCCGCGGCTGGCGGTGATCGACTATGTCGAGCTTGGCCGGGTTCCGCACGCCGGGCTGCGGCGCAGGAGCGAGGAGCGCGAGATCGTCGTCGATGCACTGCGCCGGACCGGCCTGCTGCCGCTATTTGGCCGCACCATCGGCTCGCTGTCGGGCGGCGAGCGCCAGCGCGCCCAACTTGCGCGCGCTATCGCCCAGCAGCCAAAAATCCTGTTCCTCGACGAGCCGACCAACCATCTCGACCCGCGTGCCCGCGGCGAACTGCTCGACCTCGTGGCAGGCTTCGAGATGACGGTGATCGCGGTGCTGCACGATCTGGCGCTGGTGGCACCGTTCGCCACCAGGGTGGCGGTGATGAACCATGCCCGTCTGCAAGCGCTCGCCGCACCGCGCGAAGCGCTGACCCAAAAGCTGATCCGCGAGATTTTCGGCATCGATGTGCTGCGTCTGCGCCATCCGACCGAAGACCGCGAACTGACGGTGTTCGATGTGCCGAACCGTGCCGCGCCGCCGACGTGATTGAAGCCATTTCGTAGTCGACCCAATCCCATCCACAAGGAGCAAACCCGTGAAACGCCTGGCCTTTTCGCTTGTCTTCTCGCTGCTGGCCTCGACAGCCCTGGCCTTCCCGGTCACGGTCGACAGCTGCGGCAAGCCGCTGACCTTCGATGCGCCGCCGAAGCGCGCCGTCATCCAGGATCTCAACATGGCCGAGATGGCTTTCGCGCTGAAACTGCAGCCGTCGATCGTCGGCCTGACCGGCATCACCGGATGGTACAAGGTGGGTCCCGAATTCAAGGCCGAGCAGGGTTCGATCCCGGAACTGGCGCCGAAATATCCGACGCTCGAAAACCTCGTCGCGGTCGAGCCGGATTTCTTCTTCGCCGGCTGGTATTATGGCATGAAGCCGGGCGGCGAGGTGACACCCGATACGCTTGCCCCGCACGGCATCAAGACGCTGGTGCTGACGGAAAGCTGCGTCCATCTCGACAAGAGCCGTCCAGCCGCCTCGATGGACCTGCTCTATGGCGACGTCGAAAAGCTGGGCAAGATCTTCGGCAAGGAGGCCGAGGCGGAGAAGCTTGTTGCCGGCTGGAAGACGCGGCTCGCCGACATCACCGCCAAGGTCGGCAACGGCAAGGCAACGCGAGTGTTTCTCTATGATTCCGGCGAGGACAAACCGTTCACCGCAGGCAAGTTCGCCATCCCCAGCGCCATGATATCAGCCGCCGGCGGCGACACCGCCGGCTCGATGCTTTCCTGGCCGGCGAAAATGCCGCCGAAAGTCTTGGCGTGCCGGTGGCGCGCATGCGCAGGATGACCTTTCTCGTCGCTGCCTTCTCGACGGCGATCCTGGTCTCGGTCGCCGGCGTTATCGGCTTCGTCGGACTGATGATCCCGCATCTGTCACGGCCGCTGGCGGGTCCCTTGCATCTGCGCCTGGTTGCCAGCTGTGCCGTCTTCGGCGCGGTGCTGTTGCTGGCCAGCGATCTTCTGGCCCGAACGCTGCTGCCGCCGCAGGAACTGCCGATCGGCATCATCACCAGCTCGGTCGGCGCGTTCTTCGTCGTCACCATGCTCATCCGCAACCGGCTGTGAGTGCGGTGGGCAACTGGGCGCCGGATCACACCGTCCAGAAATAGCGCACGAGGTGAAAGAACACCGGGGCAGCGAAGACCAGGCTGTCGGTGCGGTCCATCATGCCGCCATGGCCTTCGATCAGATGGCCCCAGTCCTTGACGCCCTGGTCGCGCTTGATGGCCGAGGCGACCAACCCGCCAAGAAATCCCATCGAGCAGGCGACGAAGGCCACGCCCGCTGCCTGTAGCGGCGAAAAGGGCGTGACGAATGACAACAACGCGCCCAGCAGGCTCGCCGACACCAGTCCGCCGATCGGGCCTTCCCAGGTTTTCGACGGCGAGACGTTCGGCGAAAAACGGTGTTTTCCAAAGAGCTTGCCGAAGATGGCGAACATGCCGCATTTGTGCACCAACGCTCGGGCAGGGTAAAAAGTTTAGGCTTGAAATAAATTTGGTCTGGTGCAACTCTCAATCGTCAGTCGAGAGCGTGGGAGGTCTCGCTGTGCCAAATGCCGGTCGCATATTCGATCGCGCCGGGTGCTGCCGCATATGCGGATGACCAGCCCGGCGTCGGCGCCAAGCCTCCCGGCAAGTTGCGTATTCAAACACACGCACGGCGACAAGACCGTGGCAACGAGCATCTAGGGGACAGCCGCAGAATGCTTGGACCGTCAGCGCATATCGACACTTTCACGCGCGACAACCTTCCGCCCGAGGAACAGTGGCCGAACTTCCTGCTCGATGGCTTCGACTACCCCGAATACCTTAATGCCGGTGTCGAACTGACCGACGTCTGGTCGAAAAGGGTCTGGGTGACCACACCGCGCCGATCGGCAATGGCCGGGCGCTGGCGCTTCAATCATGTCACCACAGTCGAACGCATCATCGGCATGAAACGCAGCACCGGCGGCACGTCGGGCGCTTCGTGTCTGAAGAGATGCTGGAGGTTGAACTGTTCACTGAACTCTGGAAAGTTCGCACCCGGCTCTAAAGCTATTTTATCTATATTGAAAACACTGGGAAGGAGAGAAAAATGAAGAATATCCTGGCATCCAGCATGTTCGCTTTGTCGCTGGCCACATCTGGCCTTGCCTATGCCGAACCCGTCAAGATCGGCGTCATCACCACGCTTTCGGGCGGCGGTGCGGGTCTCGGCGTCGACATGCGCGATGCCTTTACGCTGGCGATGAAACAGTCCGGCAACAAAGATGTCGAGCTGGTCATCGAAGACGATGCCCAGAAGCCCGAGATCGCGGTGCAGCTCGCCGAAAAGATGATCCAGAGCGACAAGGTCGACCTGCTCACCGGTATCATCTGGTCGAACCTGGCGATGGCGGTGGTGCCCAACGCGGTGGCGCAGGACGTCATCTATCTGTCGCCCAATGCCGGCCCGTCGGCGCTTGCCGGCGCCAAGTGCAACAAGAACTATTTCAACGTCGCCTACCAGAACGACAATTTCCATGAGGCGATGGGTCAGTACGCCAACAAGGACTACAAGAAGACCTTCATCCTCGCGCCCAACTACCCGGCTGGCAAGGATTCGCTGACCGGCTTCAAGCGCTACTACAAGGGCGAGCTGGCAGGCGAGGCCTACACCCAGATCGGCCAGGCCGACTACGCCGCCGAGATCGCCCAGATCCGCGATTCCGGTGCCGACTCGGTGTTCTTCTTCCTGCCTGGCGGCATGGGCATTTCCTTCATGAAGCAGTACGCCCAGTCGGGCGTGAACATCCCGGTCATGGGTCCTGGCTTCTCCTTCGACCAGGACATTTTGCCCGCGGTTGGCGACGCAGCCCTCGGCGTCAAGAACTCGGCGAGCTGGTCCAGGGACCTCGACAACGAAGCCAACAAGCAGTTCGTCGAGGCCTTCAAGGCCGAATACAATCGCCTGCCCTCAATCTACGCCGCCCAGAGCTGGGATACGGCGAACCTGATCCTGTCCGCGCTGTCCAAGGCCAGTGTTAAGGACAAGGACGCGTTCCGCGCGGCCCTCAAGGCAGCCGATTTCAAGTCGGTGCGCGGCGAGTTCACCTTCAACACCAACAATCATCCGGTCCAGAACATCTACGTCCGTGAGGTGGTAAAGGAAGGCGATGTCTTGACCAACAAGATCATCGCCACCGCCTTCGAACACCACAAGGACGCCTATGCCGACCAGTGCAAGATGTAGCCCAAGGCTGCATCCGCTTTGCTAAAGTGCCGGCCTCGTCATCGACGGGGCCGGGGCCGCGGCGAGGCCGCATCGCCGTATCTTGCAGCGGCTTGCTTCGGCATTCCCCGCCTTGAACCACAGTCCGGATCTTTCATTTGTCCATCGCCCTTCTGATCGAACAACTTCTCAACGGGCTGCAGCTCGGAGTGATGCTGTTCCTCATGGCCGCCGGCCTGACGCTGATCTTCGGAGTCATGGGCCTGATCAACCTCGCCCATGGCTCGCTCTACATGGTCGGCGCCTTTGCCTGTGCCACGGTCGCCGCCGCCACTGGTTCGTTCTGGATCGGTCTGGTGGCGAGCCTGATCGCTGCGGCAGCCGCCGGTGCGGTCATGGAGATCGTTGTCATCCGCAGGCTTTATGAGCGCGACCATCTTGACCAGGTGCTGGCGACGTTTGCGCTGATCCTGATCTTTTCGGAAGGCACGCGCTGGCTGTCTGGCTCGTTTCCGCTTTATCTCGACATCCCACCGCTGCTGCAAGGCGCGGTGCCCCTGCCCGGCGGTGGCCAGTACCAGCTCTACCGCCTCGCCATTATCGGCGTCGGCATCGCCGTTGCTGTGGGGCTCTATCTGCTGATCTCGCGCACCCGTCTCGGCATGCGCATCCGCGCCGGCGAATCCGACCGCGAGATGATCGCAGCCCTCGGCGTCGACATCCGCACGCTCTACACTGTTGTCTTCGCGCTAGGTGCTGCCCTTGCCGGCCTTGCCGGCGCGCTGGTCGGTGCGCTGCAATCGGTGCAGGTCGGCATGGGCGAGCCAGCACTCATCCTCGCCTTCGTGGTCATCGTCATCGGCGGCATCGGCTCGATCAAGGGCGCGCTGTTCGGTGCCATCCTCGTCGGCCTCGTCGACACGATGGGCCGCTTCCTCCTGCCCAAGGCGCTGGCGTTGATGATGCCGACGGCACAGGCCGGGCTGATCGGTGCCTCACTTGCCTCCATGCTGATCTACATAGTCATGGCCCTGATCCTCGCTTTCAGGCCAAGCGGCCTGTTTGCGGCGCAGTCGTAAGGGCCACCATGAGCCGCGAAACCATCATCAATATACTGCTGGCACTTCTGCTGCTAGCGATCCCGTTCAGTGCGTCTGCAATGGGCGAGCAATTCTACGTCACGCTTGCCACGCGCATTACGATCCTTGCGCTCGCTGCTGTCGGGCTCAACATCGCGCTTGGTCTTGGCGGGCTGGTATCCTTTGGCCACGCCGCCTTCTTCGGCCTTGGCGGCTATGCCGCCGGCATCCTGGCGACCCATGCCTTCAACGCCGAACCGCTGTTGTTTGGCCTGCAAGGCACGACCTCGATGCCGGTCATCTGGTCGGTGGCTATCCTGGTTTGCGGCCTTGTCGCCTTGCCGATCGGCGCGATCAGCCTGCGCACGACGGGCGTCTATTTCATCATGATCACGCTCGCTTTCGCGCAGATGATCTACTACTTCGCCATCTCCTGGCCGGCCTATGGCGGCGAGGACGGGCTGTCGATCTATGTCCGCAATGGCTTTCCCGGTATGAACACGGCGCAGCCCCTGACCTATTTCCTGATCTGCTATGTCGTGCTGATGGCAGCACTTGGCCTGTTCTGGCTGCTGCGCGGATCGCGCTTCGGTGCCGCATTGCAGGCGGCACGGCAGAACGCGACCAGGCTGTCCGCCGTCGGCATCGCACCCTTCAACATCAGGCTCGTTGCCTTCGCCATCTCTGCCATGGTCACAGGCCTCGCCGGCGCGCTGTTTGCCGATCTCAACCGCTTCGTCAGCCCCTCGATGCTGTCCTGGCACATGTCGGGCGAGCTGATCGTGCTCATCATCCTTGGCGGCAAGGGTCGGCTGTTCGGCCCGGTTGCGGGCGCGATGCTTTACGTGCTGTTCGAATTCGCGCTTGGCGGCTTCACCGAACGCTGGCAGTTCTTCCTTGGCCTGATCCTGCTCGGCGTCGTTTTGTTCGCGCGCGGCGGGCTGCTTGGCCTTTTGGCTGGAGAGGCGCGTCATGGCTGAGCTGGTCCTCGAAATACGCGATCTCAAAAAGACTTTCGGCGCGCTGAAGGCCACCGACGGCGTCAGCCTCGATCTCAAGCCGGGCGAAATCCACGCGCTGATCGGCCCCAATGGAGCCGGCAAAAGCACGCTGATCCACCAGATCTCGGGCTCGCTCCGGCCAGACAGCGGCAGTATCCGCTTTCTCGGCCAGGATATGGCCGGGCTCGACATGGCGGCCCGCGGGCGGCTTGGGCTCGGCCGCAGCTTCCAGATCTCATCACTCGCGCAGGAGTTTTCCGCGCTGCGCAATGTGATGCTGGCGGTGCAGGCACGCCAGGGAACGAGCTTCCGCTTCTTACGCCCCGTGATGAGCGACAAGAGCCTGACAGAACCGGCGATGGCGATGCTGGAGCGCGTCGGCCTTGCCGGGCGCGCCTACGTGCCAGCCGCTGAGCTGTCGCATGGCGAACGCCGTCAACTCGAAATCGCCATTGCGTTGGCCCTTGGATCGAAGGCCTTTTTGTTCGACGAGCCGATGGCCGGCATGGGGCCAGACGGATCGAAAGCGTTGACGAAATTCCTCGACGGCCTGCGCCACGAAGCGCCGATCCTGCTCGTCGAGCACGACATGGATGCCGTCTTCGCGCTTGCCGACCGTATCTCGGTCCTCGTCTATGGCCGCGTCATCGCCACCGGCACGGTGGACGAGATCCGCAACGATCCCGAAGTGCGCCGGGCCTATCTCGGAGAAGCTGCGTGAGCCTGCTGGAACTCAACGGCGTCGAAACCTTCTACGGCGCATCGCAGGCGCTGTTCGGCGTCTCGCTCGACGTCAGGGCGGGTGAGGTCGTGGCGCTCATGGGCCGCAACGGCATGGGCAAGACGACGACGATCAATTCCATTCTCGGCCTCGCGAAACCGCGCTCAGGCTCGATCAGCTTTGGCGGCCGCCAAGTCGCCGGCATGCGCCCGCACCGCATCGCGCGCCTTGGCCTGGGTCTGGTGCCGGAGGGAAGGCGCTGCTTTCCCAATCTGACCGTACTGGAGAACCTGCTGGCCGCAGCACGCGGCAGCGCGTGGACATTGGAAAAAGTTGTCGAGCTGTTTCCGCGTCTCGGCGAACGCCGCGACCAATATGCCGGTACACTGTCGGGCGGCGAGCAGCAGATGGTAGCCATCGGCCGCGCGTTGATGACCAATCCGAGCCTGCTCATTCTGGACGAGGCGACCGAGGGTCTGGCACCTGTGATCCGCCAGGACATCTGGGCAGCAATCCGCAAGCTCAAGTCGAGCGGACAGTCGATCCTTATCGTCGACAAGACGCTTGCCGAGCTTCTACCTGTGGCCGACCGCTGCTTCGTTCTGGAAAAGGGTATGACCGTCTTCGAAGGCACGCCCGAGGCGCTGACGCCAGAAATTCAGGACCGCTATCTCGGCGTATGAAAAAAGGGTGTCAAACGGCTTCCAAACTGACCCGGCGCGGTGCTGTTGCTGGCCAGCGATCTTCTGGCCCGAACGCTGCTGCTGCCGCAGGAGATGCCGATCGGCATCATCACCAGCTCCGTCGGCGCGTTCTTCGTCGTCACCATGCTGATCCAAAACCGGCTCTGAGCGCGCCAATGAACCGCTCTTGCAACAGGCCGCCGGCTCAGACCGTCCAGAAATAGCGCACGATGTGGAAGAACACCGGGGCGGCGAAGACCAGGCTGTCGGTGCGGTCCATCATGCCGCCATGGCCTTCGATCAGATGGCCCCAGTCCTTGACGCCCTGATCGCGCTTGATGGCCGAGGCGACCAGCCCGCCGAGGAATCCCATCGAGCAGGCGACGAAGGCCACGGCCGCCGCCTGCAGCGGCGAAAAGGGGGTGACGAACGACAACAGCGCGCCGAGCAGGCTCGCCGACACCAGCCCGCCGATCAGCCCTTCCCAGGTTTTCGACGGTGAGACGTTCGGCGAAAAACGGTGTTTTCCAAACAGCTTGCCGAAGATGTACTGCAGCACGTCGCTGCCTTGCACCACGATGATCAGGAAGGCGATCAGCAGCAGGGTGCGGCCTTCGAAGCCCGGCACCTCGAGTGTCAGCAGGGCAGGGACGTGGCTGACGCAATAGACCGAGATCATCACCGCCCATTGCTGCGCGGCGATGCGCTCGAGGAAGCGTTCGGTGTCGCCATGCAGCGCCGTGATGGCCGGCATCAACAGGAAGCAATAGACCGGAATGAAGATGACGAAGAGCCCATACCAGGCGGTCCACACCAGCCAATATTGAAACGGTATGATGATGCCGAACATGCCGAGCAGCACCCAATGGTCGCTGCGGCGCGTATGCGTCAGCGTCACGAATTCGCGCAGCGCGGCAAAAGAAATCAGCGCGAACAGGATGGTCATCCCGTAACGGCCGAAGAAGAAGGCGACCGTCATCAGCGCCACCATCACCCACCAGGCGTTGATCCGCTGGGTCAGATTGACCAGCGTCGAACTGAGCGGCTTCGGCGCCCGCGCCGAAAGGATGGTGGCGACGATGCTGGCGGTGGTCAAAACCGCCAGCAGGCCGATGATCAGGATGGAGATTTCGTGGCGCATCAATCGTCTCGCTCGGGACGCGGGTTGAGCGCCAGAAGCGTGGTGTGGGCGCGTTCGAGGAAGGCGCGGCGTTCTTCACCAGGCGCCACGGCCACCGGCGGGCCGAAGACGACACGGCACAGCAGCGGCACCGGCAGGAACTGGCCCTTGGGCAGCACGCGCGACATGTTCTCGATCCAGCACGGTATCAGCTCGACCTCAGGCCGCGCCGTCGACAGATTGTAGAGCCCGGAGCGGAAGGCCAGCAGCGGCTCTTCGGTCATGTTGCGGGTGCCTTCGGGAAACAGGATCAGCGAGTGGCCCTGGTCGAGAACCGACAGCATGATCTCGATCGGATTTTCCTCAGGTCTCGTCCACTGCCGGTTGATGAGCACCGACGACAGCATGTCCTGCGCGATGAAGCGGCGCAGCCGCGACTTTCCCCAATATTCGCCGGCGGCAACCGCGTGGGTGATCGCGCGCTCCCCTTCGCTGAGGCAGGCCGACAGCAGGATGAAGTCGCCATGGCTGGTGTGGTTGGCGAAATAGATGCGCTGCCGGTCGGAGGGCAGGCTGCCGTTCCAGATCGGACGCACGCCCGTCACCATCCGGGCCAGCGCCGACAGGCCGACGGAGGTTGCCGTCTGCAGCAAGGTGAAGGTCTTGAGCGAAAGCCTGTTCATCGCGGCGCCCAGAACCCTGCCGCCAGAAGTGCTGCGGCAAACAGAGCCAGGGCGGCGCGCTGCTTGAACAGTAGGCGACGCGTGCCAGCAATGCGGTCATCGAGCGAGCGTGTCGCGGGCGGGGCCGTTTTCAGGCGCATGCGCGCCAGCATGTCGTCCACCGCGGCACCGCCGGAAGCTTCGTCATCATGGCCAGCCATGACCCGGAACAACAGGGCGTCGAATGCCAGCAATGCCGACAGCGCCAGAACGGCGACAGCGCTCGCGGCTGTGATCGACAGCGCAACGGCCGCCGGCAAAGTCTCGAAGCCGCCGCGCGTCGAGGCAGCCAGCGGCGCAAGGATATTTGCCGCCACCACGATTGCGGCCGGCCACGCTGCCTGCCGCATCAGCATGCCGGCGAAGCGGTCGGTGCGGTCCTGGTAGGCATTGCCGGTCATGACGCCGCGCGCTCTATGGCCTCGGCAAGATGAACCGGCCGGCCGAGGGCCGCGAGCATTTCGCGGGCAAGCGCCGGCGTCTTGGCCCTGCCGGTCGCCACCAGCCATTCGGCGACGACGCCGGCGCTGCGCTGGAAGCCGAGCGCGCAGCACACCAGCACGGTGCCGTCGCGGCGCGCACTCTCCAGCGCGCCGGCTGCCTGTTGCCGTATCGCCACTGGCGGCGGCAACAGGTCGACCATCGGAAAGCTGATCCAGCGGCAATCGGCTGCCGCAGGCCTCTTAAGTTCGGCGGCGAGGTCGATGACCGTGCCGAAGCTGCTGGCCTCGCGTGCCGTGGGAAAGCGCCCGAGAAAGACGCCGTCAGCAATCGCCACCTTAGGAGTAAGACTGCGCGTCCAGGCCCATATGTTTGCCCTGGCGCCGAGACGGTAAGGCAAGAGGAGGACATGGCTTGCGAGCGTGATGCTGCCATCGGCGGATTTCTGGAACACTTTTTCGCCTGCTCCTGCATAGGCGAAGGCGACGATGGCCAGCGCCAGCGCCGGCCAAAGCAGGAAGAGCGCGACGGCGCAGAACAAGGCGCCGAGCGCTGCACCGGCCAGCGCGAGGACCGCGCCCAGCGCGTAGAACCGCGCCAGCCGCCGCGCTTTCACATCGCTGGTCAGCCGGAAGCCTGAAAACGGCAACGCGCCGCTGCGCGGAAACAGCCACAGCGCAAAGAACCCGAGCAGCGCGCCGGTCGGAATGTCGATGAAGTGATGCTGCCAGGTCGTCAGCACCGAGGCACCGATCAGGAAGCTCCAGCCATGCCAGAGCGGCAGGAGCAACCCGCGGAGCCGGTGGCGCCAATGATCCCAGATGATCACCAAAAGGGCGATGTGCAGCGAGGGCGCCTGGTTGAACGGCTTGTCGAAACCACCAAGCACGGCAAACAGGAAGCCGGGCAGTCCGGTCGTTGCAGGTCGCACGAATGTCGCGGTCAGCGGGAACAGGATGAAGCAGATAACGGCGACGACCTGCGCGGTGAGATAGCGCCCGGCCAGGCGGTCGACGCCTTGCTTGTCGTTGTTGAGCAGCAGCGACAGGCCATAGAACAGATTGATCGACCAATAGGGCACGATGGTCCAGGCGACGAACGGAATGCTGTGTTCCCACGAGAACACGATGCTGCCGACCTCGTCGCGCCGCGAGGCCAGCCAGTTGGCGAAGCCGTAGCTGAGGTAGAAGAACGGCGCCAGGAAGGCCAGCCAGAGCGCGGCCCTGACGACCACCCGTCCATAAGGCTCGGTGCGCGCGATGGGTGCAAGCGACGAGGCCATGCTGCTCAGCGGCGCCGTGCGACCGAGACGGTGAAGATGCCCCATTGGTCGATGCGCTGGTCGAGCTTTTCGAAACCGGCGGCTTCGACGAGCTGGTCCATCTCACCCTGCGTGCGCCGCCGCATCACCCAGGCCTCGCCGCCGCGATGCGAAGTCAGGCTGCGGGCGATCATCTCGAGCTGCGGATGCCAGGGCTGGTTGGTGTAGAGCAACAGGCTTCCCGGCTGCATGGCGCTGGCCAATCCACCGAGCGATCGGGCTATCATCGCATTGTCGGAGAACAACTCGTAAAGGCCGGAAACGATGGCAAGATCCGGAGCTGGATCGCTCGATGCGAGCATGTCGGCATCGAAGGCATCGGCGCGCTGGAAAGAGACATCAGCCGGCAATTGCCGCTCGGCGATCAGCTTGCGGCCAAGCTCGACGTTGAGGTCGGAATAATCCTGCAGGCGAACGCTCGCCGGCTGATCGGGGCTCTTCACGATGGCATCGAGAACATAGCGGCCGTGGCCGGCGGCGATGTCGAGAATGTGCGCTGGCCGGCCAGCGGCCTTGAGCGTCGCCAGGCAAGAGCCGATCAGTTCTTCGAGATGCAGCTTGCGCTGGCGGATGCCGCGCCAGCCAATGGCCTCCAGGAAAATGCGGTCGACGACGCGGCCAAGAGGCGTAAGCCCGCGCGCATTGTTCTCGTAGACGTAGTCCAGCGTCGAGCCGGAATCGAAGCCGGTGGTCACGCCGGCCTTCATACCTTGCGAGACCCAGGCGCCCATGCGGATGGAGGCACGGCTGAATGCCCAATAGAGGCCCTTTGGCGACATCAAAGCGAGCGGCGAGGCAAGTCGGTCCGCCTCGTCGCGGGTGTGGCCGGCAATGTCCGCCTGCTTAAGGTCGACAGGCGCGTCCGGTGCCGTGAACTGCCTGGCCAGGAATGGCCGGATCAACTCGAGGGCCTTTGCCCGGTCGCGCTCGCCCAGCGTGTCGTGGAAGAAACCAGGCAACACATGGCGTTCCTTGGTGCGGCTGCCGAGATTGGCGAAGAACTCGTGCTGCGGGCCGTGGCGCACCACCCAGTCGCTGCCCGAAAGCAGAAGCTGGGTCGGCACGGTGATGGCGCGGGCGTCACTGACGATGCGTGCGGCATGCTGGTAGAGTTCGACCAGGATGTTGGAAGCGATCGGCCGCGTGATCAATGGATCGCTCTCGAAGGAGGCGATGCGCACGGGATCATGGGTCAGGAATTTCGCCTTGACATAGGAATTGACGAAGAAGCGGCCCTTGATCTTCTGCCAGAGTGCGATGCCCTCCTTGGCGAAGGGCACGTAGAGTTTCACCGAGAAGGCCGGTGAGGCCAGCACCATGGCGCGCAGCTTCGGCGCATAGTCATGCACCCAGGCGGCGGCCAGCACGGCGCCAAAGGATTGTGCGATCAGCGCGATATCCCGAGTGGCAAAGCCATCCCTGGCTGCAATCTCGCGCATGAAGCAGTCGATGTCGCGCACCAGGGCCGAGAAGGAGGGCGCATAGCCGCGCTCGCCGGACGAGCGGCCATTGCCGCGGGCATCCCAGGCATAGAAGGCGTGGTCCGGCATCTGCAATTCATCGACGAGATGGGCCATGCGGCCGCCATGCTCGTGGCCGCGATGGAAGAGCACCACTGCGCCCTTGGCATCGGCGGAGGCCGCCGGCCAGAATCGGTAGAAGATCTCCGTCCCGTCATGGCTGCGGAAAACCCGCTCCTGTGCTTGCCGCGCAAGGCTTTCCGTGGCCGCGGCGGCGATCGGTTCGTGCATCATGGTCTTCCCCTCTGGCGGCATGGCGAGCCTCGATGCTCAGCTGGCGCTGCCAATAATGCCGGCGCGTATCCGGTTTATGGCGGTCAGCAGCGAAAGCGTTGCCATGGCCGGAAACACAAACGCCGCTATCGATGCCGGCCACAGCCCGGCGGCGCACAGCACGGCGACGACGCCGAGCGCCAGCGCCCTGTCGCTCTTGCCGAACGGCCCGGCATAATTACGCCCGACCTTGGCAGCGATGCCGAGCACGCCGGCGAACTCGGTCAGCACGGCCGCTATCGCGAAGGCGACGACGCCCCATGCGCCAAATTCCGGAAAGACGGCAAAAGGGAGAATCAGCGCGAGGTCGGAAACGACGTCGCACAACTCGTTCAGATACATGCCAAGCGTCGAGGCTTGGCCATGCTCGCGCGCCAGCATGCCGTCCACGGCATTCAACGCCATGCGCACGAACATCACCGCGGGGATAAGCAACAGCAGCCAGCGCCATTCGTGCCAGATCGCAATGGCCGCGCCGGCGGCTATCGACATCGCGGCCGCCAGGATGGTTATGCTGTTTGCCGTGACCCCGATTGCCGCCAGCCGGTTGACCAGCGGCCGCAGTCGACCCTGGAAGGCCGGCTTGAGAGCGTAAAGCGTCGGCATTGCGTTGATCCCCCGATCCTGTTCAGCGGCTGTACATCAATATGCCAGACGCGACCAGTGTAGAGGCGGCGCGGCCATCATGCGTTCGCAAATCGCTAACCATGATTGGTCCGGCAAGCTGCCATGCACATTTGCCGGCTTCTCGTGCAACGCGGCGTCTTGAATAGTGAGCACGCTTATTATATATCCCGCTCATGGTTTCCGATGGCATCGACAGATTGGGCTTCTTGATCCACGACGTGCAGCGCTTGATGCGCAAGCGCTTCGAGGCGAGGGCCAGTGGCTTGGGGCTTTCTTCGGCGCAATGGCGGCTTCTGGTCCGCGTTGCCAAGGAAGACGGTGTGGCGCAGGCGCGGCTGGCCGAACTTCTCGAAATCGAGCCGATCAGCGTTTCGCGCCTGGTCGACCGCATGGAAGAGGGAGGCTGGATCGAGCGTCGGTCCGACGCCGCCGATCGTCGCGTCCGCATGATCTTCCTGACGCCCAAGGCAAGCGATGCCTACGCCGTGATCAAGAGCATTGCCGGAGAAGTCTATGAGGAATCGCTGGTCGGCGTGAAGCCGGAAGCCCGTCGCGTCCTCATCGAAGGGCTCGAGGCGATGGTTCGCAACCTGACCGACGACGAGACGCCGTCCATTGAAAAAGTGAAGAATACAGAAGGCGCAGCAGCATGAACGCGGTAGCCAAGATAGACGAGAAAGTGACCGAACTGGACATGGAAGCGCCGGCGCAGCCGGCCGCGGCCCCGCCGGCGGTTGCTCCCCCGGTGCAGCCGGCCCCAGTGCCCGTGAAGAAAAAGCGCCGGCTGGGCCGCTTCCTGCTGATGGTAGCGCTGCCTGCGGCATTGGCTGTCGGCGGCGGCTATGTCTGGGTCACCGGCGGCCGCTATCAGGAGACCGAGAACGCCAATCTGCAGCAGGCCAAGGTGTCGATCGCTTCCGACACGGCCGGCCGCATCGTTAAGGTCGACATCTTCGATAACCAGCTGGTCAAGCAGGGTGACGAGCTGTTTGCCATCGACCCCGAGCCGTACCGGATCGCGCTGGCGCAGGCCGACGCCGCGGTTGCGGGCGCGCGTCTCAATGTCGAGCAGTTGCGCGCGGCCTATGGCCAGTCGATGGCTCAGCAAAAGTCCGATGCCAGCCAGGTCGCCTTCGCCCAGTCGCAGTTCGACCGCGCCGCCGACCTCGCCCAGAAGGGCATCAACGCCAAATCGTCGCTCGACGAAGCCAAGAACGATCTCGACAAGGCCAAGCAGCAGCTGGCGGTTGCCGAGCAAGGCATCATCAGCGCCAAGGCAGGCCTTGGCGGCAATCCCGACATCGAGACCGACAAGC
Source organism: Mesorhizobium sp. M7A.F.Ce.TU.012.03.2.1 (assembly GCF_004006095.1). Lineage (NCBI taxonomy): Bacteria > Pseudomonadati > Pseudomonadota > Alphaproteobacteria > Hyphomicrobiales > Phyllobacteriaceae > Mesorhizobium > Mesorhizobium sp. M7A.F.Ce.TU.012.03.2.1. The sequence continues at coordinate 5,715,847 of NZ_CP034779.1, read as the reverse complement.
ACCCGACCGTGATGGCCGCGCTCGCCGCGCGCGACAAGGCGGCCTACGACCTGGCCCAGACAACGGTCAAGGCGCCGGCGGACGGCATCGTCAGCCAGGCCTCGTCGTTCAAGGTCGGTCAGTATGTCGGTTCCGGCACGCCGCTGTTTTCGCTGGTCGAGACCGGTGACACCTGGATCGATGCCAATTTCAAGGAAACGCAGCTCACCCACATGAAGCCCGGCCAGAAGGCCGAGATCGTGGTCGACACCTATCCAGGGCGCACCTTCGAGGCGACGGTCAAGGCGATCGGCGCCGGCACGGGAGCCGAGTTCTCGCTGCTGCCGGCCCAAAATGCCACCGGCAACTGGGTCAAGGTCACACAGCGTATCCCGGTTCGTCTCGAACTGATCGATGCGGACGCCAAGATGGCGTTGCGCACCGGCATGAGCGCCACCGTTACCGTCGACACCGGCGTGGCGCGTGGCCTGCCTTCGATCTTCGGTCACGCCACGGCTGGCGAGGCCGCGCAGTAACGTCAACAGAATGCCGCAGGACCAGCAGCGGAGGTGAATAGCAGGATTGGTCTGATGGGAAGAGCTGGAAGGATCAGCGTTTTGGCGCTGCCGCGTCGCGGCCTGGCCGAAATCTGAAATCTCCGACGCGGACCCATCGGTCCTCATGTTTCCGGGCGGCAGGCATCCGCTCATCAGAGACTTTCAGTCGATGTAACCCCCACATCGACGATCGCGTCCCACCGCGACGAGGGTCTCTCAACGGAAGGCGTTGCCGCCCGGAAACCCCTTGTACACGTTTTTGTTACCTGCTGGAAGTTCCACGCCATGAGCACGCCCGAACCCTTCAAAGAAGTGCCGCATCGCGGCCTGATCACGGTCGCGCTGATGCTGGCGACGGTCATGCAGGCGCTCGACACGACGATCGCCAACGTCGCTCTGCCGACAATGACGGGCGATCTCGGCGCCTCGCCGGACAACATCAACTGGGTGCTGACCTCCTACATCGTTGCCGCCGCCATCATGACGCCGGTCACTGGCTGGCTGGCCGACCGCTTCGGCCGCAAGGAACTGTTCCTGACGGCAGTGGTCGGCTTCACCATATTCTCGATGCTGTGCGGCATCGCCTGGAGCCTGGAGAGCATAGTGTTCTTCCGGCTGATGCAGGGCGTGTTCGGCGCGGCGATCGTGCCTCTGTCGCAAACCTTCCTGCTCGACATCAACCCCAGGGAACGCCATGGCCAGGCGATGGCTATTTGGGGCGCCGGCATCATGCTGGGGCCGATTCTGGGCCCGACGCTGGGTGGCTGGCTGACCGAAAATTTCAACTGGCGCTGGGTGTTCTTCATCAACCTGCCGGTCGGCATCGTCGCCTTTCTCGGCATGGCCGCCTACTTGCCGGCCGTTGCCCGGCGGGTGCGCGGCTTCGATTTCTTCGGCTTCGCCATGATATCGCTCGGCGTCGGCGCGCTTCAGCTGCTGCTCGATCGCGGCGGCGAGGTCGACTGGTTTTCCTCGGTCGAGATCTGGATCGAACTTGGTCTTTCGCTCACCGGCTTCTGGGTGTTCATCATTCACACCATGACCGCCGAACACCCCTTCATCGATCCCAAGATCTTCCTCGACCGCAATTTCGTGACCGGGCTGGCGTTCATCTTCATCATGGGTGTGCTCATCCTGGCGAGCATGTCGCTGTTGCCGCCAATGCTGTCGACCATCTTCGGCTATCCGACCGTCACCATCGGCGTCGTCATAGGGCCACGCGGTGTCGGCACCATGATTTCAATGCTGGTCGTCGGCCGGCTCATGAGCAAGATCGACGCCAGGATCCTCGTGGTCATCGGCTTCCTCCTGACCGCACAGTCGCTCTACACCATGTCCAGCTTCACGCCGCAGATGGACAATTGGCTGATCATCAGCTCCGGCGTCATCCAGGGCCTGGGGATGGGAATGGTGTTCGTGCCGCTGTCGACCGTTGCCTTCGCCACGCTTGACGTTCGCTTCCGCACCGATGCCACGGCCCTGTTCAGCCTGGTGCGCAATCTTGGCTCGTCCATAGGCGTGTCGGTCGTGACGGTTCTGATGGTGCGCAACACGCAGATCAATCACACCGAGCTTTCGGCCTTCATCAACCCATTCAACCCCAATCTTTGGGCGGTCTCTCCTGCCGCCGCGAGCGGCGATCCGACGGCGCTTTCGCAGGTCGATCGCATGGTCAATCTGCAGGCGATGATGATTTCCTACGTCAACGACTTCAAAATACTCATGGTGATGACGCTGCTTGCCATCCCGTTTGTTTTCCTGCTGCGCAAGCCCAAGCAGGCGCCTGCCGGCGGCGCGCCGGCAGCGCATATGGACTAGCTCTATTTTCCGAGCACGAGGCTCCAGTAACGGAGCTTGCTGTCGCCGCCGTCGCGCACATAGGCAAGGCCGAAGCGGGTGAAGCGCGGGTCGAGCATGTTGCGGCGATGGCCAGGTGAATGCACCCAGATGTCGAACAGCTTCTCGAGGTCGAAACGACCCTCGGCGATGTTCTCCGCCGCGGCGCCGGAGATTCGATTGTCCTTGACGCGCGAGGCGAAATCCTTGCCCCAGCCGGTGGTGTGGCTCATGCGGCGGCGCTGCGCCATGTAGCCGGCCTGCTGCAGGGCAGCCTGTTCGAGTTGCCGGTCGGCGACCAGCGGCGCGAGCCCCGCCGAGGCGCGGATGCTGGCCAGCGTGCTGGTGGCGGAGGAGGAGACCCCGGCGCCTTCGCCTGACGGCAGTGAAACGGTGCTGCAGGCGGCGAGGCCCGCCAAGGCTGCGAGGCCGGTCAGCACCATGCGTCTGTGCAGATTCGGGATCGGGTGGGTTTCGATTTTCGCTATGGTCATGCCCCTGAGATAACGTCGATCATGGCTTTTGCCGGGCAGGGCCGCGAAAATCGAAGATGTTAGGCGGCAGTATCGAGATCTGCGTCCGAGGAACCGCCCATCCGGTCGTCTTCCGTATGCACCCACCACGACCCGAGCGCGTCGATGAGCGGTACAAGCCGGCGGCCAGGCGCTGTGAGGTCATAGTCGACCCGCAACGGATAACCCGGACGCACCGTGCGCCGCACGATGCCGGCTTCTTCCAGCTTGCGCAGTTCCAGGGTCAGGATGCGATGCGACACGGTCGGGTTGTCACGTCTCAGTTCACTGAACCGCTTGGTCCCGTCCTTCAGATAATAGAGCAGCAGTGTGGGCCAGCGACCGCTGAGCACGCGCATGGTCTCTTCGATCGGGCAGCGTGAGACGACGTCTTTCATGGGCGGATCCTGGTTACAGAATTGTGCGTAATTTACATGGGACGACAAGCGTTTAGGGTCAAGTTTCGCTGCGCGGCGTGATCCTCTCAATCACGGAAGAAAACAAATGGAACCTATCCTCCTTTACGGCTTCCCGGCGGGAAGCTCGATGGGGCTTGTCGCTGCCTTTGAACGCGTCGGGCAACCCTATCGCCTGTGCCGCGTCGACATGCTCACCGAGATGAAAAACGATGCCTATGCCAGCATCAACGACCGTCAGGAAACGCCGGTGCTGATCACCGACGAAGGCCGGGTGCTCACCGAGACAATGGCCATCGCCTCGTGGCTCGAAGCCCGCGACACACAGCGCCGCATCAGCTTCGAACCGCGCACGCCGCAAGCCGACCGCATGCACCAGCTGATGGCCTTCGTGAACACCGGTTTCACCGCCGCCTTCAGTCCGCTCTGGGTGGCATTGGAAATGGCGGCGGATGAACCGGCGCTGAAGGCGACCTTGCGGGAGTTCGGCCGCAAGGCCGTTGCGGAACGTCATGATCGGCTCGAGGCGATGATCGCCGACACGGATTTCCTGGTCGGCGACCGGCTGACGCTGGCCGATACCACGCTGATCGGCGTGGCGCGCTGGGCGGAGTTTCACCAGGCGATCGACGGCGCTGCCTATCCCAAGCTGGCCGGATTGCGCCTTCGCATCGAATCCGATCCGGCCGTGCGTTATGCGCTGGCTGTCGAGGATGGCGAACAGCCCGCCGGTTCTGGCGCCTGCCTTGGCCACGTCCCCCTGACTGAGGTGATCGATCGCTTCGCTTCATAAGTTGCCAGCCGCGCGGCGCCAAGTGCATGGCGGCGCGCGGCGCCAAGTCTGCTGCCGCCCGGTTCAACCAGCCGTTACCGGCGGACTTGGCGACAACTGCTTCTAAATCGGCTAGGATAACGCTGTACGAGAAATGGCAGCTCCGGGCGGCCATCCAGGCGGTGACCGCCCCGACACACCGCCCCGACACACGGGAGGAAGGTTATGGCCGGCTTTCATGTCATGGCGGACGCACGTGGAATGCATGTGCAGCCAACGGTGCGCCGCATCACCACGTCGGACCTTTGGGACGCGCTGCGTCTCGGCTTCGAGGATTTCTGGGCAAAACCATCGCACTACGTGTTCCTGTGCCTGATCTATCCCATTGTCGGCTTGATCCTGACGCAGTGGACGTCCGGCGCCAATGCCATCCAGCTCATCTATCCCCTGATGTCGGGTTTCGCGCTGCTTTGGGCCATTTGCGGCCCTCGGCCTTTACGAGATCAGCCGCCGGCGCGAGCTCGGCATGAACACCTCCTGGCGGCACGCGTTTGACGTGCGGCGCTCGTCCGCGGTTCCGTCGATCGCTGTCATCGGCGTCATGCTGGTGGCGCTGTTCCTGCTGTGGCTCTACACCGCGCAATCGATCTACACTGGGCTGTTTGGCGACCAGCCGCCGGCCTCGATTGGTGGCTTCATCCGCGACGTGCTGACCACCAGCAAGGGGTGGACGCTGATCCTTGCCGGCAATGCCGCGGGCTTTGTCTTCGCCGTAGTTGTGCTGGCCACCACCGTGGTTGCCTTCCCGCTGCTGCTCGACCGTGACGTCGGCGCCGTTTCAGCGATCGAGACCTCGGCCCGGGCGGTGATGGCCAACCCGCTGCAAATGGCGCTGTGGGGCTTGCTGGTCGCCGTGCTTCTGGTGATCGGTTCGATCCCGCTGTTTGCCGGGCTCGCCGTCGTCATGCCGGTGCTCGGCCATGCCACCTGGCATCTCTACCGCAAGGTGGTCGAGCCCGAGCGGGTACAGCAGATAAGGCGGCCGATGTAACGAAGCAGGCACCCATGGCCTTCACCCTGCCGAGCCTGCCCAACAAGATCGTCTGTCTGGCCTGCCTTTGTATCGGTAGCTATCTGCCTGCCGCGCCAGCGCGCGCTGACCAGCCGGTGCAGTTTGAAAGCGCGGCTTCGGAGCCAACGTCATTTCAGAAGCGCATTGCGCAAGCAGGCGGCAAGGTCCCGAAGGCCGTTCCCGGCACGCCGCTGCAGGGGTATTTAACGCGTCCGCCGGGTGAGGGGCCGTTGCCGGCTGTCGTGGTTCTGCACGGATGTTCAGGTCTGCCCGGAAGTGTAAAGAAAACCTGGTCCGAGCGACTGTCCTCCTGGGGTTACGTCGTCCTCGTCGTCGACAGCTTCAGCAACCGCGGCATAAAGGAGACCTGTGATGGCCTCCACTCTGTTGATCGCATATATGACGCCTACGGCGCTCTGGAATTCCTATCGAAATACAGTTTTGCGACCCGCGGTGCATTGCGTTGATGGGGTTCTCCGCTGGCGGGAACGCAACGCTCGAGGCCTTGCAATCTGGTGGAGACGAGCGGCTTATGGAGCGCAAATTCAAGGCTGCGATCGCCTACTATCCGGATTGTTCGGCAACGAATGGCGACATGGCGGCCCCGACCTTGATACTGATCGGCGCTACGCAGCGCAGCGGCAAGGGAAGCTCCGTACAGCTGACGTCTACCCGGGTGCTCGTCACGGATTTGACTCCGCAGGATTGAAGACTGGCATCGAGACCTATGGTCACCGGATGCAGTACAATGCGGCCGAGCAATCCATCCTTGCCTCTCATGCATTCCTGAAAGACGTCTTCGGCGGCTGATAGTGGCGACTGCCGTTTTGCACTCTCAGCGCTGCGCGTCTGTCGCCATCTTCAGCGCGAGTGCCTTCCGCACCGTGCCATCATCCGGCGCCGGATGACCGATTTTCGCAACCGATGTGCCGATCGAGACGGTGGGCGACCGGCGCTTTCACTACCGCTGACGCACGAAACGTGGCCTCTTCATTTCGCGAGAGTGATGCGGCGACTGGCATACATCTCGCGATTTCCAAGCATGGCCGTGCAATCCGTCCTGACGGACGAGTTTCCCGTCATCAGCACGGTCTTGCCGACAAGCCTCAGACAATCGCCCTGACTGCTCATATCTGAGTTGCCAGCGTAGGAAATGGGCGCGTCAGGCGCATAGACGAAACCGCTGATCGTGGAATTTGCCCCGCCATTGAGCGTCAAGGCGGACGTGTTCCCGTGATCCTCGAAAATGGTGATGCCGGCATAGGGGCCGCTGGTGGACGGGGAAAGGTCCACTTTCTCATTGGCATTTATGTAGAGCTGTGCGCCTTCCATGAGGAATATAGTCACGCCGTGGCCTGTCAGGCTACCGTTGCCGCCGGGCTTGATGGTGGTGCCGCGCAGGATGTAGACGCCCGGATCAAGTGTGATGTCCCCCGACAATGTCTTGTCGCAATACGTGCCGGGCGACAGCGTGTAGGTTTTGCCGTTCGGGACCGGCAGACACAATGTGAAGGGGGGAGGGACGACGTCGGCCAGAGGATCAAAAGACGCATATTGATGTTCGAGCGGCATTCCACAGGTGAGTGTGGCGTTGGGTGACGAAAGCCCGGAAGTGCCGCCGACAGTCGAGACGCAGCCCGCTGAAACCAGTGCGGAACCGCCCCTGTTCACGGCGTCGGGCGCATCCGAGTTTGCCGCGATCACGCAGTTGCTCATCGAGACGCTGGTCGAGCCCTGCAGGCTCACGGCGGCGGATGCCTGCGGATCGAGCGCCAGCACGCAGGCTTGCGCGCCAGGCTCAAGTTTGACCGAGGCCGAGCGATGAGCCTGCCAAGCGGGCGCGCCGCTGATGAAGCTTGCTCGGCTGATTTTGGACGAAACCGAGATGTAGTAGGCGCTCGGGTCGCCGCTCGCGGCTGCCGAAAAGGCGGAGACGCTGCCCGAATATTCTTGCTGGTCGGCAATGCTCATATTGGCCGCGAAAAATGTCAGCCCGAGCGCCTGGACATCACCTGCCGTCATGCCGGGCGAATACTTTGTGCCGACGGCGAGCCCCGCCGCGTCCAGTGAGTTCTGCAATTGCGCGGCATCCTCGCTGGTGCCCACCAGATCCATGACTCCGGCAACGCCAAGCATCATCGGCAGCATCGCCATGGCGGTTGCCAAGGCAAAGTTGCCGCGCCTGTCGCGCGCGAATCCGAGGATCATCGCTTTTAGCATCCCAGCCCAGAAACCAGTGGTCGGCATGACGATGCTCATAAAACGCTAATTTTCACGTTGCTGGATGCGTCAAAGACCGGCCAGTTTTTTGGAGGCTAGTTAACCATGCCGGCCCCACGGCACGATAGTGCGCCGCCATTGCAGCTACTGAAGCGAGGAAACCTTGGACTTACCCATCGCAGCCTTTCGCGCGAGACATCCACTGCCGCTCGCGCGCCTGGCGAAAACTGGTGACAGGCCGGGGCGGTTCGGCTAATCCGAACCGGCTGCGGCGAACCGTCGGTGGCAGCGATCGCAACGATCATGACTGAAGGAAACGGCATGGCGGATTCGCCTGAAATGATCGGCTCGCTCGAAGACGTGTCGAAAGCCTATTCGGCAATCCTGTGCGATGTCTGGGGCGTGGTCCACAATGGTGAAACGCATTTCCCGGTGGCGGCTTCCGCACTGGCAAGGGCTCGAGAGGCGAAAATCCCCGTCGTCCTGATCACCAATTCGCCGCGCAGAAGTGCCGATGTCGTGGCGCAGATGAACGCGATCGGTGTTCCACCGTCAGCCTACGACCGGGTGGTTACCTCAGGCGACGTGACGCGGGATCTGATCGCCGAAGGGCCGCGCAAGATTTTCCATATCGGCGCCGACCGGGACTTCACCCTCTATGAAGGTCTCGACGTCGAGCTTGTCGAGGAGTTCGAGGCGTCCGGCGTCGTCTGCACCGGCCTGTTCGACGACGAGGTCGAAAAACTCGAGGATTACACGGAGCTCCTGCGGCGGCTGCGCGCCAGGAACCTGCCTTTCATCTGCGCAAATCCCGACATCGTGGTCGAGCGTGGCGAACGCATCATCTGGTGTGCCGGCGCGCTGGCGCGTGACTATGCCCAGCTTGGCGGCCGCACATTGATCGCTGGAAAACCATACGCGCCGATCTACAATCTCGCGATGAAGGAGGTCGCCGAGATTCTTGGCCAGCCGGTCGAGCGCGGCCAGGTGCTGGCCATCGGCGACGGCATGATGACCGATGTGAAGGGCGCCGCCGACAATGGCTTCGATGTTCTTTATGTCTCCGGCGGCATCCATGCCCGCGACTATGGCGATGCCCTGCAACCGGATCCGGCAAGACTGGCGGCGTTCCTGGAAAAGCATGGCTATGGTCCGGTGGCCGTCATTCCCAGACTTCGGTAGGTGACGATGGCAGCCTTCCAACGCGTCCTGGCAACCGCGCCGCTTCCCGCCGACCTGCGCGGCGGCGTGGTGGCGATCGGCAATTTCGATGGCGTCCATCGCGGCCATCAGGCGGTGCTCGAGCGCGCCTCTGCCGAGGCCGGACGGCGCGGCGTACCGGCCCTGGTGCTGACGTTCGAACCGCATCCGCGCAAGATCTTCAGGCCTGATATCCCGTTGTTCGTGCTGACGCCGCCGCCGATGAAGGCGCGGCTCCTGTCGCTGCTGGGCTTTGCCGCGCTGGTCGAGCAGCCGTTCACGCACGACTTCGCCTCGCTGTCGGCGGAAGCGTTCGTGACGGACGTGCTTGAAACGAACCTTGGCATTACCCACGCCGTGACCGGGTTCGATTTCCACTTCGGCAAGGATCGTCAAGGCGGCCCGGCCTACCTGATGGCGGCGGGTGAGCGTCACGGCTTCGGCGTCACGCTCGTCGACGCCTTCCGGGACGAGGGCGCCGAGGTGGTGTCGTCCAGCCGCATCCGCGGATTGCTGGGCGAGGGCGAAGTGGCTGAAGCCGCCGGTCTGCTCGGCTACCGCTTCACCGTCGAAAGTGAGGTGGTGGGCGGACAGCAGCTTGGCCGCACCCTTGGCTTTCCAACCGCGAATATGAGGCTGTCGGCTGAAGCCGCACTCAAGGAGGGCATCTATGCCGTCCGCTTCCGCCGCTCCGACGGCACGCTTCACGACGGCGTCGCCAGCTTCGGCCGTCGCCCGACCGTCGACGACAATGGCGCGCCGCTGCTGGAAACCTTCGTCTTCGACTTCTCCGAAGACCTCTATGGCGAGGTCTGTCAGGTTTCCTTCTTCGGTTTCCTGCGCCCGGAGGTGAAGTTCGATGGGCTCGACGCGCTGGTCGCGCAGATGAAGCGCGATGAAGCCGAGGCACGCGCGCTGCTTGCCGGCGTCAAGCCGCTCTCCGATCTCGACGCGGCCATGGCTTTTTGAGTCCAGGCATGATCCCTACTTTTTCAGCGCCAGGCCGACGGCGATGAAGGTCCAGCCCTGGAAGATCAGATCGATCGCAAGGAACAGACCGAGCACCCACAGGCTGTTGACCGGCCAGCCCATGGCGATGATCAGACCTGCAAGCGCGCTGATGACACCGGCGGCGACGAGCCAGCCCCAGCCGCGTTCCGGCCGGTGGCTGTAGCCGACCCAGGCCCTGAGCACCCCTGACGCGACCAGCGCGATCGCCAGCAGGAACGTCAGCACCGCCGAGGCAAGCAACGGATTGCCGAAAGCGAAGAAGCCGGCGACGGCGTACAGCAGTCCGCTGAGCAGCCAGTAGAAGAAGCGATTCCAGGACTTGACGCCGAACGCGTGCACGATCTCGATGATACCCGCCATCAGCATCAGCCATCCCACGACGTAGACGGAAGCCACCGTGGCGACGAACAGATTGGCGAAGGCAATGCCGCCGAAGATGAGCAGCAGCACACCGAGTGCGACAAACCATCCCCATTTTGTCCGTGTCTGTTCGATCCCAATCTTCAAGGCATCGCCATGCAGGGTCATTGTCGCGGTCTCCATCGAGGGCTGCGGAATACTGCGGATGGAAGGTAATCCGGGCGCGAGCCAACGTCCAGCCGATGACCGGCAGCGGGATCGCGGCAAAGGGCGAGCATATGTCTCGGGTTTAAATCAAATTTTACCAAACGGCCGTCAAAGCTGTCATCGGCAATCATATGCGTTGTGTTAGTGGAGTGGCCATGAGTTCGGTCGGAAGAATCTCTCTTGTGTTGGCCGCTGCGGTGCTGGGTGGGACGGGCGCTGCCAATGCGGGCGAGGGCAGCTGGCTGTCCGGCGACTGGTATCTGACCGTAGGTGCCACCGGCATGGTGGCGCCGAATTTCGAGGGCGGCAAAAAGTACCTGCTCAGCGCCTCGCCGATCATTTCGCTGGGCAAGGCCGGACCTGCTGCCCGCTTTGTCTCGCGCAACGACAACATCTCGCTGGCGCTGGTCGATGATGGCGGTTTCCGCGCCGGCCTGACCGGCAAATTCCTGTTTTCCCGTGACGACGACAATGCCGACGAGCTGAAGGGCCTCGATCCGGTGCGCTGGGGCGGCGAAGTCGGCGGCTTCTTCGAATTCTATCCGACGGATTGGCTGCGCGCCCGCGCCGAACTGCGCCACGGCATTCGCGCTCACAACGGCTTTGTCGCCGACATCGCTGCCGACGCCTTCTACGATGTGACGCCAACCGTGCGGATTTCGGGCGGACCGCGTGTTTCCTTCGCGTCGGGTAACTATTTCGACGCCTATTATGGCGTCAATGCGCAGGAAGCGGTGGCCTCGGGCTTGAGCGAATATCATCCCGGTGGCGGGCTTAAATCGACAGGCCTCGGCGGCGCCATCACCTGGAAGGTGACCGAGCCGATGACCGCCAGCCTGTTTGGCGAATATTCGCGCCTGATGGGACCGGCGGCCGATTCCAGCCTGGTCAAGGAGCGTGGCGACCGCAACCAGTTCACGGTCGGCGTGTCGACCACCTATCGCTTCGATTTCACGATGTAAGTGAATCGAACGAGACGCTTTATTCCTGCCGTGGCTTCGGCTAAAAGCCCAGCCATGACCAGCTTTTCGCGCCTTTTCGCGATCGCGATACGAATTACAGGCCCGGTGTTCCGGGTGGCCTGAGCGCCGCCGGAGCCGCCGGGAGTTTCTGCGCGCCCCCTCGCGCTTTTTCCATAACATGATAGTTCACGCCCGAGCTTGTACGCCCGCCGGGCAATGCAAATGGCAGACCAATGACCGATACAACTGAAACGATCGATTATTCCAAGACGCTTTACCTGCCGCAGACGGATTTCCCGATGCGCGCCGGCTTGCCGGAGAAGGAGCCGCTGCTGGTCAAGCGCTGGCAGGACATGGATCTCTACCGAAAGCTGCGCGAGAGCGCTGCCGGCCGCACGAAATACGTGCTGCATGACGGGCCGCCCTACGCCAACGGCAACATCCATATCGGCCATGCGCTGAACAAGATCCTCAAGGATGTCATCACCCGCTCGTTCCAGATGCGCGGCTACGACTCGAACTATGTGCCCGGCTGGGACTGCCACGGCCTGCCGATCGAGTGGAAGATCGAGGAGCAGTACCGCGCCAAGGGCAAGAACAAGGACGAGGTGCCGGTCAACGAATTCCGCAAGGAATGCCGTGAGTTCGCCGCGGGTTGGATCGCTGTGCAGGGGGCCGAGTTCCAGCGCCTCGGCGTCATCGGCGATTTCGAGAATCCCTATACGACGATGGCCTTCCATGCCGAGTCGCGCATCGCCGGCGAGCTTTTGAAATTCGCCATGTCGGGCCAGCTCTATCGCGGCTCCAAGCCGGTAATGTGGAGCGTGGTCGAGCGTACGGCGCTGGCCGAGGCCGAGATCGAGTACCACGACTATGAGAGCGACACGATCTGGGCGAAGTTTCCGGTCGCCAGCTTGGCCCGCCCTGTCGATGGCGAGACCAAGCTGACGGAGGGCGCACTCGATCTGCTGCAGGCACATGTCGTCATCTGGACGACGACGCCATGGACGATCCCCGGCAACCGTGCCGTCAACTATTCGCCGCGCATCAACTATGGCCTCTATGAGGTCACGGCAGCCGAGAACGCATTCGGCCCGCAGCCGGGTGAAAAACTGATTTTTGCCGACGCGCTGGCTGAAGACTCCTCGGTCAAGGCCAAGGTCACCTTGAATCGTCTCCGCAGTGTTTCGGCGCAAGAGCTTGGAAGCCTTACGCTTTCGCATCCGCTCAAGGGCCTTTGCGGCGGCTACGACTTTGCCGTTCCGATGCTCGCCGGCGACCACGTCACCGACGATGCCGGCACCGGCTTCGTCCACACCGCGCCCGGCCACGGCCGCGAGGACTTTGACGCCTGGATGGATGCGGCGGTGGATCTGCGCGCACGCGGCATCGATCCCGCCATCCCGTTCACCGTCGACGACGGCGGTTTCTTCACCAGGGACGCGCCGGGTTTCGGCCCCGACCGGGAGGGTGGACCGGCGCGTGTCATCGACGACAACGGCAAGAAGGGCAACGCCAACCAGGCCGTCATCGACGAGCTGATCAAGCGCAACGCGCTGTTCGCGCGCGGCCGGCTGAAGCACAGCTACCCTCACTCCTGGCGGTCCAAGAAACCGATCATCTTTCGCAACACGCCGCAGTGGTTCGTCTACATGGACAAGGACCTCGGCGACGGCTCGACACTGCGCAGCCGGGCGCTCAAGGCCATCGACGACACCCGCTTCGTGCCCGCCGCCGGCCAGAACCGCATCCGCGCCATGATCGAGGAGCGCCCGGACTGGGTGCTGTCGCGCCAGCGCGCCTGGGGCGTGCCGATCGCCGTCTTCGCCGATGCCGACGGCAATGTGCTGAAGGACGAAGCGGTCAACCAGCGCATCATGGACGCCTTCGAGCAGGAGGGCGCCGACGCCTGGTTCGCGGCTGATGCCAAGGAGCGTTTCCTTGGCAATCACGACGCTTCGAAGTGGAAGCAGGTGATGGACATCCTCGACGTCTGGTTCGATTCGGGCTCGACGCACGCCTTCACGCTGGAAGATCGTCCTGACCTGAAATGGCCGGCCGACGTCTATCTCGAAGGCTCCGACCAGCATCGCGGCTGGTTCCATTCGTCGCTGCTGGAAAGCTGCGGCACCAGGGGCAGGGCGCCTTACGACACCGTCGTCACCCATGGTTTCACCATGGACGAGGATGGCCGCAAGATGTCGAAGTCGCTGGGCAACACCGTGGTGCCGCAGGACGTCATCAAGCAGTCGGGCGCCGATATACTGCGTCTGTGGGTGGTGACGACCGACTACTGGGAGGACCAGCGGCTCGGCAAGAACGTGCTGCAGACCAACATCGACGCCTACCGCAAGCTGCGCAACACCATCCGCTGGATGCTGGGTACGCTTGCCCATGACGATGGCGAAGAGGTGCCGCTGGAGAAAATGCCGGAGTTGGAGCGGCTGATGCTGCACCGGCTGGCCGAGCTCGATGAGGTCGTGCGCTCGGGCTACGACGCCTTCGAATTCAAGCGCATCACCCGCATGCTGCTCGATTTCATGGTGGTCGAGCTGTCGGCGTTCTATTTCGACATCCGCAAGGACGCGCTCTACTGCGACGCGCCGTCGAGCCTGAAGCGCAAGGCTTCGGTGCAGGTGGTGCGCCATCTCTTCGACTGCCTGGTGAAATGGCTGGCGCCGATGCTGCCTTTCACCATGGAGGAGGCCTGGCTTGACCGTCATCCCGACGCCGTCTCGGTGCATCTCGACCAGTTCCCGCAAATCCCGGCGGACTGGAAGAACGAGGCGCTGGCGGAAAAGTGGCGCCAGGTGCGGCAGGTGCGGCGCGTCGTCACCGGCGCGCTGGAGATCGCACGCGCCCAGAAGGTGATCGGATCGTCGCTGGAAGCGGTGCCGGTCGTCACAATCAACGACGCAGCGCTCGAAGCGGCGATTTCAGATGTCGACATGGCCGAGATGGCGATCACCAGCGATCTGGTCATCGCTCATGGCGAGGCACCGGCTGGCGCCTTCGCGATCGACGACGTCAAGGGTGTCGCCGTGGTGGTCGAGAAGGCCGAGGATCGTGGCCTGTTAAAATGTGCACGCTCCTGGCGCTACACCGCCGATGTCGGCCAGGATCCGGAATTCCCGGATGTTTCGGCCAGGGATGCGGCGGTGCTGCATGAATTGAAGGCGCTTGGCCGGCTTTAACGGTTAGTCGGCTGGATCGGTGCACAAATGCCACGCCGGGCGGGCGAAAACCGCCCGCGCGTTGCCCTTAACGAGTGGTTGAGGTAAACACGCGAAACTCCGGAAGACAAATTGTCGCCGGATTTCCGTCGCAAGTGCTTGGACGATGGGGACCGGCCACAAGGCTGGTGGCAATCGAGAGGCTGTCTAGAGTGGGACTTTTTCGCATGACCGAGAGATATAATGCGCGCTTGGCGCTGCTGGCGCCGCTTGTCGCGTCGGGCCTCGCTTTGTCCGGCTGCATGGGCTCTCCGACCTACGGCACCGACAAGACCGCCGGCGAACAGCTGGCCGGCGATATTTCGGGCGCCTTTTCGTTCGCGCCGAAGCGCAAGGAACAGATCGACTACAAGCCGCGTCCGACGCTCGTGAAGCCGGCGCCAGGCCAGAAGGAAGCGCTGCCGGCCCCGCAGGACAGCATCGAGACGGCGAGCGCCGAATGGCCCGAATCGCCCGAGCAGCGCCGCGCCCGCTTGCGCGCCGACGCCACCGCCCATCAGAACGACCCGGCCTATCAGTCGGAGATCATCGACGACGTGCAGACGGACCCGGCCTCGGTGAAGAGGGCGATGGCGGAGTCAGGGTCGAGCCACCCGCCGGCATGGACACCGGCCGATTCCGACAAGGGCCGTGCCGCCGAGATCCAGCGCCGCCTCGCCGACAGCAAGCAAGGCGATCCGAACACCCGAAAATATCTGAGCGAGCCTCCAGTGCAATATCGTGTCGCGGCCGGCACGGCGCCGCAAGATCAGCTTGGCGAGGACGAGTACAAGAAGGAACGCCGCCTCAAGAAAGAGGCGGAAGGCAA
Source organism: Mesorhizobium sp. M7A.F.Ce.TU.012.03.2.1 (assembly GCF_004006095.1). Taxonomy (NCBI): domain Bacteria; kingdom Pseudomonadati; phylum Pseudomonadota; class Alphaproteobacteria; order Hyphomicrobiales; family Phyllobacteriaceae; genus Mesorhizobium; species Mesorhizobium sp. M7A.F.Ce.TU.012.03.2.1. The sequence continues at coordinate 5,700,702 of NZ_CP034779.1, read as the reverse complement.
GAAGGGCAGCGGCTGGTTCGACTGGATGCCGTCTCTGTAAGAACACCACGTTGTGTCGCCGGGCGTTGCGCCCGGTTCAGCCGCGCCGTTCCCGGAAAAATTCCTTGAGCAATAGACCCGCTTCGGTCTCGCCCATGCCCGGATAGATGTCGGGCGCGTGGTGGCAGGTCGGCGAGGCGAAAAAACGTACGCCATTGACCACGGCACCGCCCTTGTCGTCGGCGGCGCCGAAATAAAGCCGGCGCAGCCGGGCGAAGGAAATGGCGCCGGCGCACATGGCGCAAGGTTCCAGCGTCACATAGAGATCATGGCCGGTCAGCCGCTCGGCCGACAGTTTGCGGCAAGCTTCGCGGATGACCAGCATCTCGGCATGCGCGGTCGGGTCGGCAAGTTCGCGTGTGCGGTTGCCGGCGCTGGCGACAACACCAGCGCCATTGGCGATGACGGCGCCGACCGGCACTTCGCCTCGCAAGGCGGCAGCCTCGGCCTCCTTCAGCGCCAGCGCCATGAAATCGGGCCGCTTCACGCGATTTCCACTCCGATTATCTCCTCGCCACCTGACGGAGCAAGTTCGTTTCGAATGAACCGCACTTGCTCCAGGCTTTTGATTTTCGTTTGTCTTTTTGGAAAAACCGGTCTCCACTTTTCCCTGACAAACTCCAGTGATCCTGTTATTGAGCGCAGGACCTCGAAAATCGGGACTCGGTTTTCGAAAATGATCATGCGCCACATCAAAAGTGCTACAGCGTTCGTTGCGCGCCCGAAAGGATGCGCCACGCTGTAGCAGCGCAAACGGATAAAGGCCACATGGACGACAGCGACAAGAAATTCCGACCCAGGAAGGGTCCGGCCAAGAGTGGGCCGAAAGCCGCGGGACCGCGCAGCCGTGATGGCGCTGCGGGCAAGGGCGGCAAGCCGTCCTTTGGCGCCAAGAAACCTTACGCACCGCGTGGCGATCGGCCGATGGCTGCCGATGGCGAGCGGCCGAAGCGCGATTTCAAGGGCGGCGACAAGCCTTTCAGCAAAGACCCGCGTCCCGAAGGCAAGCCTTTTGAGAAGCGCGAAGGGACGCGCAAGCCCTACGCACCGCGCGGCGACCGCCCGATGGCCGCCGAGGGTGAGCGCAAACCGTATGAGAAGCGCGARGGRMCRCGCAAGCCCTACGCACCGCGCGGCGATCGCCCGGTGGCGGCCGAAGGCGAGCGCAAGCCCTATGAAAAGCGCGAGGGGCCGCGCAAGCCTTATGCGCCACGTGGCGACCGGCCAATGGCCGCCGAAGGCGAGCGCAAGCCCTATGAAAAGCGCGAAGGACCGCGCAAACCCTATGCACCGCGGGGCGACCGGCCGGCTGCGGCGGCAGCGGGCGGCGAAAAGCGTTTCGACCGTCCCAAGCGTGATTTCAGTGACCGCGCGCCGCGCGACGGCGGCGATCGCCCGAAGCGTGACTTCGCCGATCGCCCCAAGCGCGATTTCGGCGATCGCCCGAAGCGGGATTTCAACGATCGGCCGCAAGGCGCGGCAGGCGGCAGCTTCAAGCCACGCCAGCGTCCCGCCGAGGGCGCGGAAGAGGCAGGCGAGCGCATCGCCAAGCGGTTGGCCCGCGCCGGCCTGGCCTCGCGCCGCGATGCCGAGGAGCTGATCGCTGCCGGCCGGGTCAAGGTCAATGGCCGCGCCCTGACTTCACCGGCCTTCAACGTCATGCCTGATGACATCATCCATCTCGACGGCATGGAAATCCCGCCGATCGAGCGCACCCGGCTGTTCCTGTTCCACAAGCCGGCCGGCGTCGTCACCACCAACCGCGATCCCGAGGGCCGCAAGACCGTCTTCGACGTGCTGCCGGCTGAATTGCCGCGGCTGATGACCATCGGCCGGCTCGACATCAACACCGAAGGCCTGCTGCTGCTCACCAATGATGGCGGCCTGTCGCGCGTGCTCGAACTGCCGGCCACCGGCTGGCTGCGCCGCTACCGGGTGCGCGTCCACGGCAAGGTCGAGGAAAGCGCGCTTGCGGGCCTGCGCGAGGGCATTGCCGTTGACGGCGTGTTTTACGGTGCCATCGAAGCCACGCTCGACCGCGAGCAAGGCACCAATGCCTGGCTGACGATCGGCCTGCGCGAGGGCAAGAACCGCGAAGTCAGAAACATTCTCGGCTCGCTCGGCCTCGACGTGACGCGGCTGATCCGCATCTCCTACGGGCCGTTCCAACTCGATGACCTCGCCGAGGGCCATGTGCTCGAGATCAAGGGCAGGGTTCTGCGTGACCAACTCGGCGAGCGCCTGGTCGAGGAATCCGGCGCCAATTTCGACGCCGATGTCACCAAGCCGTTTTCCAACAAGCCGGTGCGGCGCACGGAAGTTCGCGAGCCGGAGCCGGAGCGGCCGAAATTCACCCGCGACGGTGAGCGCCGCCCGATCGGCGAGGGCGGTTTGATCAAGAACCGCAAACGCCGCGAAGGCAGCCGCGACGAGGCTCTGGGCAAGCTGTCGACAAGCCCCGACAGAAGCGCGGAGAAGAGTTTTGGCGAACGCGGCCCGCGTCCCGAACGCAGCTTTGGCGACAAGCCACGCGGCAGTTTTGGAGACAAACCGCGCGGCGGCTTCGGCGACAAGCCGCGTGGTGCTTTTGGCGGCAAGCCGGGCGGCGGCAAGAAATCCGAGCGCGAGCAGCGGCCGATCGAGCCGCCCGGCCAGCGCAAGGCCAATGTCTGGATGGCACCGGGCGCGCGGCCGATCGGCAAGGGCAGGGCCGATGCAGACGCAGCCAAGGCCGCTGAAGCAAAGGCGCGAAAGGCATCGTTCAAACCGACCTATGGCAAACCGGCCGGCGCAAAGCCGTTCGGCAAGCCGCGCGGCGACCGTCCGACCAGCACACGCGGTGAGCGGCCGCGCGGCGGCCCCAAGGGCAAGTAATGCGGATCGTCGGCGGTGAGTTTCGCGGGCGTCCGCTGGCCACGCCGCGCAGCGACGCCATCCGGCCGACGACCGATCGCACCCGCGAGGCGGTCTTCAACGTGCTGGCGCATCGCTTTGCCGAGCAGTTGGACGGCGCGCGCGTGCTCGACCTGTTCGCCGGCACCGGTGCGCTGGGGCTGGAAGCCCTGTCGCGCGGTGCCTCCTACGGCGTCTTCATCGAGGAATCGGCCGAAGGCCGTGGCCTGATCCGCGACAATGTCGAGGCCTTCGGCCTGACCGGCCGCACCAAGATCTTCCGCCGCGATGCCACCGGCCTTGGCGAAGCGGGCACGCTGGCGCCGTTCGGCCTCGTCTTTGCCGACCCGCCCTATGGCAAGGGCCTTGGCGAGCGCGCCTTGCAGTCGGCGAAAGCCGGCGGCTGGCTTCGCCCTGGTGCGCTGTGCGTGGTCGAAGAGGCGGCAGTGGCGCCCTTCGAGCCGGGCCCCGGCTTTTCCGTGCTGGACGAGCGCAACTATGGCGAGACCGTCATCCGCTTTATCGAGGCGGCCTGATACGCCTTCGCGATTGGCGGTTCCTCTCCCCCGCTTCACGGGGGCGAGGAACCGAGCTCCGCCTCTAAAATGACCAACAATTAACTTTGCTTGTCGCCAGTACCTTGCCTATCGTCTGCAGACAGAACCGGAGCCGTTGATGACATCCAGGATTGAATGGCTGCGCGGAACGCTGTTGGCGTCCTCTTTGGCTTTTGTCATGACCAGCCCGGTGGCGGCCGAGAGCCCCGTCTTGCCCAACACGGTTCCGGCCGAGTTCAAGGTCACGGATTTCCTGCTCGACAACGGCATGGAGGTGGTCGTCATTCCCGACCACCGTGCGCCGATCGTCACCCACATGGTCTGGTACAAGATCGGCAGCGCCGACGAGCCGCCCGGCAAATCCGGCATTGCGCATTTCTTCGAACATCTGATGTTCAAGGCGACGACAAACCATGCGGCGGGCGAGTTCGACCGCGCCATCTCCGATATCGGCGGCTCCAACAACGCCTTCACCTCCTACGACTACACCGCCTTCCACGAGACGGTGGCGCCGTCGGCGCTCGAGCTGATGATGAGCTTCGAGGCCGATCGCATGCGCAACCTCATCCTCACCGACGATGTCATCAAGACCGAGCGCGATGTCATCCTCGAGGAGCGCCGCTCGCGCATCGACAACAGCCCCGAGGCCGTGCTGGACGAGGAGGTCGATGCGACGCTGTGGCAGAACCAGCCCTATCGCATCCCGGTCATCGGCTGGATGCAGGAGATGCAGCAGCTGAACCGCGCCGACGCTGTCGCCTTCTATGACAAATATTACCGGCCCAACAACGCGGTGCTGATCGTTGCCGGCGATGTCGAACCGGACACGGTGCGGGCGCTGGCCGAAAAGACCTATGGCAAGGTGGCGCGCGGCCCCGATCTGCCGCCGCGCATCCGTCCGGTCGAGCCGGAGCAGAACACCAAGCGCACGGTGACGCTCGCCGATGCCCGCGTCAGCGTGCCGAGCTTTTCCACCCAATGGGTGGTGCCGTCCTATCACACAGGCAAGCCGGGCGAGGCGGAAGCGCTCGACCTCTTGGCGGAGATCCTCGGCGGCGGCAATCGCAGCCGGCTCTACCAGGCGCTCGTCGTCCAGCAAGGTATCGCATCCAGCGCCGGCGCCTTTTTCCAGGGCACCATGCTCGACGACACCAACTTCACCGTCTATGGCGCGCCGCGCGGGGATGCCAAAATCTCCGACGTCGAAGCGGCGGTCGATGCCGAAGTGGTGCGCATCGTCAAGGATGGCGTCACGCCATCGGAGCTGGAAAAGGCCAAGGACCGCTATGTCAGATCGATGACCTTTGCCCGCGACAAGCAGGATTCCATGGCCAACATCTATGGCTCGACGCTTGCCACCGGCGGCAATGTTCAGGACGTCCAGCAGTGGACGGACCGCATCCGCAAGGTCACGGCAGACGAAGTCAAGGCCGTCGCCGCGCGCTATCTCGTGCTCGCCCGGTCGACCACCGGTTATTTGCTGCCGCAGCAACAGGCGGGGAATTGATTTGATGAAGAGATCGAGCGTTGGCGCTGCCCCTCACCTGCCTGCCGGCATCCTCTCCCCGTACAGTGACGGGGAGAGGGGCGCCGTCATCGCCGGTTTCGCCAGTCACCATGGTTGCAAGACGGAAGCCGAGGTTGCGGCCAGCCTCCTTCTCCCCGTCACTATACGGGGAGAAGTGCCCGGCAGGGCGATGAGGGGCGGCGCCGACTTCGACAATTGTTCGTTTGGAACGACCACCCCGAGCCGCGCCATCGCCCCGCTGATCACTTTACTTCTCTCCATCCTCTTCCTCATCCTGCCGGCACTCACCGCGCGGGCCATGGACATCCAGTCCGTCACCTCGCCAAAGGGCATCACCGCCTGGCTGGTCGAGGACTATTCCGTGCCGGTTGTCGCCATCCGCTTTGTTTTCGGCGGCGGCTCGACGCAGGATCCCGTCGGCAAGGAGGGACTGGCCAATCTGATGACCGGCCTGTTCGACGAAGGCGCCGGACCGCTCGACAGTGAAGACTTCCAGATCAAGCTCGACGATGCCGGCGCCGAGATGAGCTTCGACGAGAGCCGCGACGGCATCTACGGCTCGATGCGCATGCTGGCCGAGCAGCGCGACCAGGCATTCGACCTGTTGCGGCTGGCGGTCAACGAGCCGCGCTTCGACCAGCTGCCGATTGACCGCATCCGCTCCCAGATCCTGTCCGGCATCATCGCCGGCGAAAACGATCCCGACACGGTGGCGCAGAACAAATGGGCGCGAGCGCTTTATGGCGATCATCCCTATTCCCGCTCCGACCAGGGCACCAAGGAAAGCATCGCCACCATCACGCGCGATGATCTCAATGCCTTGCACAAAGCGGTGTTCGCGCGCGGCGGGCTGCGTGTCGCCGTTGTCGGCGCCATCGACGCGGAGACGCTGAAGAAGAAGCTCGACATGGTGTTTGGCGACCTGCCGCAAAACCAGGCGCTCAGGCCGGTGGCCGATATCGACCCGAAGCTGGCGCAGCATATCGAGGTCGACTACGACCTGCCGCAGACCTCCCTGCAGCTCGCTTTTCCCGGCGCGAAACGCAAGGCGGCGGATTTCTTCCCCGCCGTGCTGATGAACGAGATTCTTGGCGGCGGCACCTTCACCTCGCGCTTGTTCCAGGAGGTGCGCGAGAAGCGCGGGCTGGCCTACAGCGTCAACTCCTCGCTCATCAACCAGGACCACGCCAGCGCGCTGATCGTCAGCACCGGCACCCGCTCCGACCGTGCTTCCGAAACGCTGGGCATCATCCGCGACGTGGTCAAGCGACTGGCCGAAGAAGGCCCGACCGAAGCGGAACTGGCGGCCACCAAGAAATACATGATCGGCGCCTACGCCATCAACAATCTGGACTCGTCCAGCGCCATCGCCGCGACACTGGTCGAACTGCAACTCGACGATCTCGGCATCGACTACATGCAGCGCCGCGCCGGCTACATCAACGCGGTGACGCTCGATCAGGTCAAGGCGGCGGCGAAGAAGCTGCTGACCGCCGAGCCGACCATCATGGTCATCGGGCCGAAACTGGCCGGAGCCGGCAAGGGATGAGCCCCGGCACGCATTTCTCTTTTCCGAACGCCGGCGCTGCCCCTCATCGCCCTGCCGGGCACTTCTCCCCGTATAGTAACGGGGAGAAGGGGGTTGGCCGCAACCTCGGCCCCCACCTTGCAACCTTGGTGATTGGCGAAATCGGCGATGGCAGCACCCTTCTCCCCGTCACTATACGGGGAGAGGATGCCGGCAGGCAGGTGAGGGGCGGCGCCAACTTCAACAATTGGCGGTCTCCGTCGCCGGCCAGAAACGAGGCAGGAGTCACGCAAAATGGCGCCTAGCTTCGGCATCGCCTTCGGCGGCGGCGGCGCGCGCGGGCTGGCGCATATCCATGTCATCGAGGCGCTGGACGAGCTGGGCATCAAGCCGGTGGCCATTGCCGGCTCGTCGATCGGCGCCATCATGGGCGCCGGCATGGCATCAGGCATGACCGGCAAGGACATCCACGACTATGCCCGCTCGATCCTCGGCCGCCGCGCCCAAGTGGCGAGCCGCATGTGGCGGGCACGGCCGGGCACCATCGCCGAAGCCATGCAGGGCGGCATCCGCGTCAGCCAGTTCAATGTCGAGCGCATCCTGAAAGCCTTTCTGCCCGAGGCCATTCCCGAAACCTTCGCCGAGCTGCAAATCCCGCTGAAGGTGACGGCGACCGACTATTTCGGCCACAAGCTCGCTGTCTTCGAAGACGGCGACCTGCACTCGGCGCTGGCGGCCTCGGCGGCCATCCCCGCCGTGTTCCGCCCGGTGACACGCGACGGCAGGCTGCTGATCGACGGCGGCATCTACAATCCCGTGCCGTTCGACCTGATTGAGAACGACGCCGACATCATCATCGGCGTCGACGTGGTCGGCGCGCCGGAAGAGGCCGACCGCAAACAGCCGACCTCCGTCGACCTGATGTTCGGCGCCACGCAATTGATGATGCAGTCGATCACCGCCAACAAGCTGAAACAATGCCGCCCCGACATCCTGGTCCGCCCGGCAGTGTCGAGATACCGCGTTCTCGATTTCCTGAAGATCGACGCGCTGATGAACGAGACGGTCGATATCAAGGACGAGCTGAAGCGGCAGGTTGAGAAGGTCGTTGAGGCGAGGAATAGTGCCGCCATCAAGAGGAGGCGGGGGAAACAGGTCGGGTGAGGTGCATCGTCCTCCCACCTGGAAGGAGAGAGCCCAACCGACCTACGATTTCGCCGTCACCGGTGCATACTCCAGCGCCACCACGCCGTTGCTAAATGGTTTTGCGGAAATCAGGTCGAGCGACACCGCCGCGCCGCCTGGGAACAGCGGCTTGCCCTGGCCGACGGTGCCTGGATAGCTGAGCAGCCTGACGCGGTCGACCAGGCCGTGGCGCAGCAATTCCTGCGCGACGCTGAGGCTGCCATGCACGTAGATGTTGCCGCCGCTGCCTTGCTTCAGCGTCCTGACCGCTTCCGGCAGAGGCCCTTTCAGCAATTCGGCCGGCTTCCAGTCGAGCGCCTTCAGGCTGGTCGAGGCGACATATTTAGGCAGCGCGTTGAACCGGTCGGCAAAATCTCCGGTTTCCGTTGGCCAGGAGCCGGCAAAGATCTCATAGGTCGTGCGCCCCAAAAGCATGGCGCCGCTGTCGGCAAGCTCGTCTTCCTTGAACCTGTTCATCTCGTCGTTCCAGGTCACGCTGGGCAGCTTCTCGACCTCGGCAATGCCATCGACGCTGATGAATTCGGTGACGATGAGATTTGGCATGGCGCTCTCCTTCTTCCGTCAGAGGACGAACCGCGTAGGCGCTTTGCGACAGGCAGAGTGAAAAATCGTTATAACTTAGCGAGCAGACACAATCACTGCCATCGGTGCGAGCGACCCGGTGAGAGCCATGCATTTAGCGCACATTTTTGCCGGCCCCGCATAGATGGTAGTTCTCAGCCGTGGATATCCTTGGAATGAGATTTCTGATCTATTGCCAAGATTGTTGAGATCACTACGTTCTATTGATTGGGAGGGGCCAATGAACACTAAAATACATTTCAGCCAAGGCGACACGGTTTTTGACGTCGAAGGCGATGCCGACGTGGTCAGGGAGGTCTATCGTGACCTAAAGGGCGCTCTCGTGGGGCGGCTCGCCATGGTGAAACCTATGCCATTGCGAGAGCATATTGCTGACGCCCTTGAGGATACGGGCGCGACCGAAGTTCAGCGGAAAAAGCCAGTTCGACGAAAGAAGGGAAATAGCGGATCGACTAGCTCCGAGCCTAGGGCGGAAGCTTACCAACCTAGTCTGGTGAAAGACTTGAAGGCGCCGGGATTGGAGGAGTTCTACGGCAAGTTTATTCCCAAGAGCCACAGTGAGAAGGTTCTAATGTTCGCCCATTTTCTGAGAGAAAGCGGTTACGATCCTTGTACGGCGAATCAGATATTTACCTGCTACAAGCTAGTTAATATTGCTAGGCCGAAAGCTTTCAAGCAAGCAATCATTGATGCTCATGGTACGAAGTTCGGTTATGTCGAGTACGGGGGCGTTGATAACATCAGAGTTACCACGATCGGTGAAGATTATCTTAATTTTAAGATGCAGAAAAATAGCTAATTATGAGCGAAGCTCGAAGATTCTATAGTTCAGTGAAGGATGCTCAAGCTCTTAATGATGTCGGAAAGATCGAACTTTTTGTCTATTTCATCACTGAGATAGAAGGATCCGATGTGGCCACGACCCAGAGATTAACTGAGTGCTTTCGAGAATGCAGCCTCACTCCGCCGAAGACTATTCCGCAAATCCTGAACCGAGGCCTCACCTCTAATCCTAAACGCTATGTCAAAGGCAACGTTGGTTATAAGTTGGAATATCACCGCCGGGATGAGTTGGCCAAGCTACTGGGGGCTGAGACGCATACAGTTCAAGTGCCGCCCGAACTGCGAGAATTGGAGGGAAAGCTTCCTGAGGGAGTGGGTAAAACATGGTTTAAGGAAGCGATGGATTGCTATGGCGTCGAGGCCTACCGTGCGGCCCTGATCATGACGTGGATATTCGCGCTAGATCACCTTCTGAACTACATACTCGCCCACAAGCTTGTTGAGTTCAATGCGGCCTTGGCGGCTCACCCTGACCAAAGGACAGTCAAGAAGGTTGGTCTGGTTACTGCGCGTGATGACTTCGGCCCAATCGGCGAGGAAATGCTGCTCGATCTTTGCAAAACGGCAAAGATCGTATCGGCAGATGTTCGCCGCATCATGGGCGTGGCCCTTGGTGTTAGGAATACCGCAGCGCATCCCTCAGGTGTGGTCGTTACGCGGTCCAAGTTCGTAACTATCGCCGAGGATTTAGTTTTGAACGTCGTGCTCAAATATCTGATTTAACTTGACCAGATAGTGGCTCTTTAGCCGAGCCATCGATTGGTAACTATCGTTTTCGGCGGGCAGATGAGCCTCAGTCCTTCGCCCGCTCCACATAGGCCCCATCAGCTGTCATCACCACCACGCGGGTGCCTGGTGCGATGTGCGGCGGCACCAGGGTGCGCACGCCGTTGGAGAGCACGGCCGGCTTGTAGGACGACGAGGCCGTCTGGCCCTTGGTCGTCGGCTCGGTTTCCACCACTTCGAAGGTGGCGCGCTGCGGCAGCACCAGGGAAATGGCGATACCGTTGAACTGCGACACTTGCACGGCCATGCCTTCCAGCAGGTAAGGCGCCATGTCGCCGACCACGGCTTCCGACACCGCGACCTGGTCGTAGCTTTCCGGGTTCATGAAATGAAAGCCTTCGCCGTCGCGATAGAGGAAGGTGTGCTCGCGCTCCTCCACATAGGCGCGCTCCACCTGCTCGGTGGTGCGGTAGCGCTCCGAAACCTTCACCCCGTCGCCGATGCGGCGCATGTCGAGCTGCGTTACCGGCGTGCCCTTGCCTGGGTGGATGTTTTCGGCAAAGAGGATCACATAAAGCTTGCCGTCCTTGTCGACGACATTGCCTTTGCGGAGCGAACTGGCGATGACTTTCACCACGGTTTTAAATCCTGCAAGAGTTGACTGGCGTTTGCCGGCTTGTGCGGCGCTGGATGGGGGCCTAGCGCATCTTGGCCGTCGCCGCCAGCCCCCTTCCACCATGATCCGAGCCGCATGACCGAAGCTTCGCCCTGGTGGACGCCTGACGTTCATGCCGACCGCCGCCCGCGGCTGATGCTGCGCAACGGCATCGCCGCCAGCTTGCGCGACTGGTTCGCCGCCCATGATTTCGTCGAGGTGCAGACGGCGGCCCTGCAGGTCTCGCCCGGCAATGAGGCGCATCTGGCGGCTTTCGCCACCGATGCGATCGGGCCGGACGGCGCAAGGGCGCCGCTCTATCTCCACACCTCGCCGGAGTTTGCCTGCAAGAAGCTGCTCGCCGCCGGTGAGGTCAGGATTTTCAGCTTCGGCCCGGTCTACCGCAACCGTGAGCGCGGCCCCTTGCACCATCCCGAATTCACCATGCTCGAATGGTACAGGGTGGGCGAGGCCTATGAGAGCCTGATGCTGGATTGCGCGGCCTTTCTGGCGCTGGCCGCGACAAGGGCAGGGGCTACTCTTTTCTCGTTTCGTGGCCGCGACTGCGATCCGTTCGCCGAGCCGGAACGGCTGACGGTGGCGGACGCTTTCACCCGCTATTCCGGCATCGATCTGCTGGCCACGGTCGCCGCCGACGGAAGCACCGATCGCGACGCGCTGTACGCTGCCTTGATCCGGGCCGGCATGCGCACCGCGCCCGACGACAGCTGGGCGGACCTGTTCAGCCGGGTGATGGTGGAAAAGGTCGAGCCATTCCTCGGGCAGGGCCGCGCGACCATACTGTGCGAATATCCGGTGGCCGAGGCGGCATTGGCCCGGCCGAGCCCGCGCGACCCACGCGTCGCCGAGCGCTTCGAGCTCTATTGCTGCGGCGTCGAACTCGCCAACGGCTTTGGCGAACTGACCGATGCCGACGAGCAGCGCCGGCGCTTCGTCATCGAGATGGACGAGAAGCAGCGCATCTATGGCGAGCGCTATCCGCTGGACGAGGATTTCCTCGCCGCCCTTGCCATCATGCCGCCGGCCAGCGGCATCGCGCTCGGCTTCGACCGGCTCGTCATGCTGGCGACAGGCGCGCAAAAAATCGAGGACGTGATCTGGACGCCTGTTGCCTGAGGCGCGGAAAGATCTGGCCTATTCGATTCCAGGGATCAAGACTGGACCGTGACCCCGAACCAAGAGACCACATGATCGGTACTGGATTTCACGGTCAATCGGGAAGATCTACAGTGGCTGCTTCTGAAACGGTCGAAATCGCCATCGTCGGCGCCGGAGTTGTCGGGCTGGCGACGGCACTTCGCCTTGTCGCGGACGGCCGCGAAATCCTGCTCATCGATCCGAACGAGCCGGGCTCCGGTGCGTCATCAGGCAATGCCGGAACGATCGCCGAATATGCCTGCATGCCGGTCGGCACTCCTGCGGTGCTGCGGGCGTTGCCAAAGCTGCTGCTTGATCCCGACAGCCCGTTTTCGCTGCGCTGGCCGGCGCTGCTGCAGCTGGCGCCATGGCTCGTTCGGTTCATGCGGCAATCGCTGCCGGCGGCCACCCGGGCCAATGCGCTGGCGCTCGCCGGACTGCTGGCCGACGCCCTCCCGGCCTGGGAAGACATGGCCGGGGAGGCCGGCCTGGAGGACCAGCTGCGCCGCAATGGCTGTCTTTACCTCTATCGCCGCGAGAGCGATTTTGCCGCTGGCGCCAGCGGCCGGGCAATGCGCGCTGGGTTTGGCATCCGCCAAGAGGTGCTGACTCCCGAAGAGGTGGCGGCGCTTGAGCCGGGCCTGCCGGCGACAGCAGCGCATGGCGTGTATTTTCCCGACTCGATCAATGTCACCGATCCGGCAATGGTGATGCGGCGGTTGCTGGGCGCGGTGAGTGCCCGTGGTGCATCGGTGAAGCAGGCTGAGATCACCGGACTGCAGGTCGAGGCTGACGGTGTCCAGCTCAGCGGACCCGGCGTTCGCATCAAGGCTGGCACGGTGGTGATCGCCGCCGGTGCACGGTCGCGCGCACTGGCCGCGCAGGCCGGCGACAGGATTCCGCTCGAGACCGAGCGCGGCTATCATCTGGAATTCCAGACCGACGCGCCGCTGCTCAACCGACCTGTCTGTCCCGTCGATCTTGGTTTCTACCTGACGCCGATGGCTGGCCGCTTGCGGGTCGCCGGCACCGTCGAACTCGGCGGCCTGGTCGCGCCGCCAAATCCGCGCCGGCTGGCGCTGCTTGACCGTGGCGCCAGGCAAATTTTTCCCGGGCTCGGCTCGCCTGCCTCGCAATGGCTCGGCTTCCGGCCGTCCCTGCCGGATTCCAGGCCGGTCATCGGCGCTTCGCGCGGCAGCTCCCGCGTAATTCATGCTTTCGGGCACGGCCATCTCGGCCTGACGCTGGCTCCGATCACCGCGCGGCTGGTCGCCGACTTGATCGGCGGACGCGGCGATCCGGCCCGGCTCGCACCTTTCGCGGCGGGCCGTTTCGGCCGTTGATCGACCGATGCCCTCGATCTGAGTTAGTGCGCGAAAACCTGCTCCAGCGAGCGAAAACCCTTGAATTCCAGGGCGTTGCCCGAGGGATCGCGGATGAACAGCGTCGCCTGTTCGCCGGGCTCGCCCTTGAAACGCACCATCGGCCGTTCCAGCCAGTCGATGTCGTCGCGCGCCTCCAGCCGCGTCGCCAGGCGCTGCCAGTCGTCCATCAAGAGCACCGCGCCGAAATGCGGGATCGGCACGACGATGCCGTCGACCTTGCCGTCACTGGGGGCCTGTGCGGCCTGCGGCCGCAGATGCGCCGACATCTGGTGGCCGTAGAGGTCGAAATCGACCCAGGTCGCGGATGAACGGCCGATCGCACAGCCCAGCACCTCGCCATAGAAAACGCGGGTTTCATCGAGATCACGGACCGGGAAGGCGAGATGGAAAGGCGTCATCGAAATGCTCCGTGCAAGCTGCGAACCGATTTTGCGTCACAGGGTTCGCGGTTTTGAACCGCCCACCCTGCATTTTGATTGAAGCCTATGCCATTGCACAAGCCGGACCGGAACAATAGATGGGTGGGCAACGGCCGCACACCGGCCGCACCAGCAGGATTTCAGGCATGACCGATATATCAGACGCAGCAAAATTGACCGACCGCGTCGCGGCCCTGGTCGAGGCTGCCAAGAAGGCCGGCGCCGATGCCGCCGACGCGGTGGCCGTCCGCGGCCGCTCGACCGGCGTGTCGGTGCGTCTCGGCAAGGTCGAGGCTACGGAAGCCTCCGAGAGCGAGGATGTGGCGCTGCGTGTTTTCGTCGGCGGCCGCGTGGCGAGTGTCTCGGCGACAGCGGCGTCCGACCCGAAAACGCTGGCCGAACGCGCTGTTTCCATGGCGAGAGTCTCGCCTGAGGATCCCTATCAGGGGTTGGCCGACCCGGCATTGCTGGCCAAACAGACACGCGATCTCGATCTGTTCGACGCCACCGAAGTGTCCGCCGACCAGTTGAAGGAAGCCGCATTGGCGGCGGAAGCGGCGGCACTTGCCGTCAAGGGCGTGACCAATTCGGCCGGCGCCAGCGCCGGTGCCGGCCTCGGCGGCCTGGTGCTGGCCACCTCGCACGGCTTCCTCGGCCATTATGTCGGTTCGCGTTTCTCGCGCTCGGCCAGCGTCATCGCCGGCGAGGGCACCGGCATGGAGCGCGACTATGAATTCTCCTCGCGCCAGCACTTCGCCGATCTCGATGCGCCCGAAGACATCGGCCGCAAGGCCGGCGAACGCGCGGTGCGCCGCATCGGCGCGCGCAAGGCGGCAACCGGGCCGGTCGACGTGGTGTTCGACCCGCGCGTCGCGCGTGGCATCGCCGGCCATCTGGCCGGCGCCATCAACGGTGCCTCGGTGGCGCGCAAGACGTCTTTCCTGCGCGACATGATGGGCAGGCAGGTGGCCGCCTCCGCCATCACCGTCACCGACGAGCCGCTCCGGCTGCGTGGCCAGGCCTCGCGTCCGTTCGACGGCGAGGGTGTCGAGGGCGAAAAGCTGTTGATGGTCGAGAAGGGCGTGCTCAACCACTGGTTCCTGTCGACCTCGGCGGCGCGGGAACTGGGCCTCGTCACCAACGGCCGCGGCGCGCGCGGCGGCTCCTCCGTGACGCCATCCTCCACCAATCTCGCCATCGAACCGGGCGAGCGGTCGCCGGAAGAGCTGATCAAATCGCTCAGGACCGGCTTCTACGTCACCGAAGTGTTCGGCCAGGGCGTCGACATGGTCACCGGCGAATACAGCCGTGGCGCCTCGGGTTTCTGGATCGAGAACGGTGAACTGGCCTATCCGGTCGCCGAGGTCACCATCGCGTCGAACCTGAAGACGATGTTCCTCAACATGGTGCCGGCCGATGACCTCGACCGCAATTTCGGCACCGCCGCCCCAACGCTCCTGCTCGAAGGCATGACCCTTGCCGGAGCATGATCTCACCATAGCCGGGGCCACCGAAGATTTGCCGCTGCTGCGCGATGCCGCCCGCGAGGCGGGGCTCATCGCCATGCGCTACTTCGGCAACAGCCCGCAAGTCTGGATGAAGGGCGGCACATCGCCGGTCAGCGAGGCCGACCACGCCGCCGATGCCTATCTGCGCGAAACATTGCTGGCGGCGCGGCCCGATTATGGCTGGCTGTCGGAAGAGACAGTCGACGATCCGGTCCGGCTTTCGGCACGCCGCACCTTCGTCGTCGACCCGATCGACGGCACGCGCGGTTTTCTGGAAGGCCAGCGCACCTGGTGCGTCAGCGTCGCCGTGGTCGAGCGTGGCCGTACGCTGGCCGGCGTGCTGGAATGCCCGGCGATGGAGGAGACCTATTGGGCGCTGCCCGGCCAGGGCGCCTTCCGCAACGGCAAGCGCATTGCGGTTCGCAAGCTGGCGGATACGGCCGAGATTTCCGGGCTGAAGCAGTTGACCGACCTGATGCCGGCCGAATGGCAGGCGCGGCTGAAGCGGGCGCCCTACAGCCCTTCGCTCGCCTATCGGCTGGCTATGATTGCCAATGGCGCGCTGGATGCCACTTTCGTCAAGCCGAATGCGCATGACTGGGATATTGCCGCGGCCGACCTCATCCTGCGCGAGGCCGGCGGCCAGCTGCTCGACCAGCACGGTCGCGCTCCGCTCTATGCCGGCGAGGTGACCCGTCACGGCGCCCTTGCTGCCGGCAGCGGTGAATTGCTGGCCGTGCTCGCTGGCGTCATCGCCGGCCTGGACGCGTGAAGGCGTTTTCCCCGGCGAGATGAATTCATCTCGCCCTAAAGGTTCCAAAGTTGGCGGCTTTGGTCTAGACCTGTGACAAACTCACGATATGTGAAGGACCGACATGGCCGCGGAAGACGGAAAGAAACAGCTTTTGCATCTGGTGTTCGGTGGCGAACTCAAGAAGCTTGGCGGCACCGAATTCCGCGATCTCGAGGGCCTCGATATCGTCGGCATCTATCCCGACTATCAATCCGCGCACACGGCGTGGAAAGCCAAGGCGCAAGCCAGCGTGGACAACGCCCACATGCGTTACTTCGTCGTTCATCTGCACCGGCTGCTGGACCCCGACAACAAGGCTGCCGGTTGACTTCGATGGAGCATGACCTGGCGAAAGGGCCAGCAAGCGATGCCGCGCCCACGGGCAGGGGACGCAGCCGCACGACCAAGGCCTTCTGGCGCAAGATACGCCAACCGCTGGCGCAGTCGCGATTCGTCAAGAACGCCATCGCCAGCCTGTTCGCCCAGTTCGTGCGCTTCGTGCGCCTCACCAATCGCGTCGTCGAAGGATCGGCACGGTTTTCGGGCGGTGCCTATACCGAGTTCGAGCCTGGCATCATCGCCTTGTGGCACGGCCAGCATCTGCTGACGCCGGCCTATTACCCCAAGCGCAAGCCGCTGGTCGCCATGGTTTCGCGCAGTGCCGATGCCGAGCTCAACGCTTTGATGCTGGAGAAATTCGGCATCGAGGCAGTGCGCGGCTCCGGCGGGCGGGAAAATGCCAGGCATCTCGACAAGGGCGGGGCAAAAGCGCTTATCGCCCTGAAAAAGTCGCTCGCCGTCGGCAAGAACGTCGCCATGATCGCAGATATTCCGCACGGCACGCCGCGAGACGCAGGGCTTGGTATCGTTCTCCTGGCTCGCCTCTCGGGTCGGCCGCTAGTGCCCGTCGCCATCACCACCAGCCGTCGCAAGGTGCTGGAGAAGAGCTGGGACAAGACCACCATCAACCTGCCGTTCGGCCGTTCGTCGATCGTCATCGGCCAGCCGATCTTCGTGGCGGCCGGCGCCGATGACGCCGAAATGGAGCGCAAGCGCCAGGAAGTGACGACCGCGCTCAATGCCGCGACCGCCGAGGCCTACCGTCTCGTGGATGCTCCGCGATGAGCGGCCGCTGGGCGCGAGCCATGCTGTCGGCATACCGTTTCGCAGGTGCGGCTGCCTATCCGCTGGTCGGGCCTTATGTTGCCTGGCGCACCTCGCGCGGCAAGGAAGACCGCTATCGCCGCCGCGAGCGCTATGGCGTCGCCGGCCGCGCGCGCCCCGACGGGCCGGTGATCTGGATCCACGCGGCGAGCGTCGGCGAGACCATCGCCGTCGTGCCGCTGGTCGAAAGCATTCTCGACTACGGCGTCAACATCGTGCTGACGACCGGCACGGTCACCTCGGCGCAGGTCGCCGATGAGCGTCTCGGTGACCGGATCATCCACCAATACGTACCGCTCGATCTCAAGCCGGCGGTCAGCCGGTTCCTCGATCACTGGCAGCCGGATCTGGCGATCATCGCCGAATCCGAAATCTGGCCGATGACCATCCTCGAGCTTGGCGCGCGCCGCGTGCCGCAGGTGCTGGTCAATGGCAGGCTCTCCGACCGCTCGTTCAAGTCGTGGAAGAAACGCGCCAACATCGCTGAGGCGTTGTTCGAGAACCTGGCTCACGTCGTGGCGCAGTCGGATGTCGATGGCGAGCGGTTTCTGGCGCTCGGCGCCCGGCCGGTCACCGTGTCGGGCAATCTCAAGGTCGATACCTCGCCGCCGCCCGTCGACGAACGGGCGCTGGCGACGCTGCGGCGGCAGATAGGCACGCGCCCGACCTGGGCGGCGATCTCGACCCATGACGGCGAGGAAGTGGTCGCGGCTGAAGTCCACGCGACGCTGCACAAGCGCCACCATGGTATCCTGACGATCGTCGTTCCGCGTCATCCCGATCGCGGCGAGGCGCTTGCGGCACAAATTTCCGGCATGGGCCTGAAGGTCGCGCGACGCAGCAAGGGCGACAGGATAGCCGCCGACACGGATATATTGCTCGGCGACACGATCGGCGAGATGGGGCTCTATCTCCGGCTGACCGAAATCGCCTTCGTCGGCCGCTCGCTGACCTCCGAGGGTGGCCAGAACCCGCTGGAGCCGGCCATGCTCGACACGGCGGTTCTCGCCGGGCGCAATGTTCAGAATTTTCGCGAGGCCTACCAGCGTCTGCTCGACAGCGGCGGCGCCAAGCTGGTGCGCGATCGCGACATGCTGGCCGGCGCCGTCAATTTCCTCCTGACCAACGAAGTGGCGCGCCACGAGATGATGGCGGCGGGTGTGGCGACCGTCGACGAGATGCGTGGCGCGCTGGCGCGCACGCTGAAATCGCTTGAGCCCTATATCCAGCCGCTGGTCGTCAAGTCGCGCCTGAAGGGCGCGAACGGTCGCTAGCGTGGCCTCTGAAGCACCACCATTCTGGTGGGAAGAGCCGGACTGGCGGGTCCTGGCACTGTCGCCGCTATCGGCCATCTATGCGGCCGCCGCCGGCCGCGGCATGCGGCGGGCCAAGCGCGAGAAGATCGAAGCACCCGTTCTGTGCATCGGCAATTTCACGGTTGGCGGCACCGGCAAGACACCGGTGGCCATCGCGCTCGCCGAGCAGGCGAAGCGAATGCATCTGAAACCAGGCTTCCTGTCGCGCGGCCATGGCGGCTCGTTCGCCGAGCCTCACGTGGTCGATATCGACCATGACAGTGCCAGGCATGTCGGTGACGAACCGCTGCTGCTCGCCGAACACGCGCCGGTGGCGGTGACGCCGAACCGCGCCGCCGGCGCCCGGCTGCTGCTGGAACGGCATGGCTGCGATTTCCTGATCATGGATGATGGCTTCCAGAGCGCCCGCATCCACATCGACTACGCGCTGGTCGTCGTCGACGCGCGCTATGGGATCGGCAATGGCCGCGTCATTCCGGGCGGGCCGCTCAGGGCCAAAATCGTCGACCAGTTGGTCTTCACCAGCGGGCTGTTGAAAATGGGCGAGGGCACTGCCGCCGACAGCGTGGTCCGCCAGGCGGCACGCGCCGGCCGGCCGATCTTCGAGGCCCATACAGAGCCAAGCGGCAAGGCAGGGCTTGCCGGCAAGCGGTTCCTCGCCTTCGCCGGTATCGGCCATCCCGAGAAATTCTTCGACACGGTGCGCGAAGCCGGCGGCGAGCTGGCATTGACGCGGCCGTTTCCGGACCATCATTTCTATGCCGAGGACGAACTTGCCGAGTTGGTGGCGACCGCACGCGCCGAAGGGCTGGTGCTCATCACCACCGCCAAGGACGCCGCCCGACTGCGCCACGGCGCCTCACAGGACTTTCTCGACCGGCTCGAGGTGCTGGAGATCGACACTGTCTTCGAACTCGATCACGTTCCCGAGCGCATCATCGACGAGACGCTCGATGCCTGGCGCCAGCGCAAGCTGAAGGGTTAACCGCGTTTACGCAGCTCCGGATGCATCTCGATTTCGCGGCGCAGCGAGGCGGTGGCGCTGATGTAGGGCTCCTGCCTGGCGACGCTCCAGTATTTCAACTCGTCGAGCGGAATGCTTTCGCCTGTCACCGCGCAACGCACGAACGCGCCGGGACTGGTAACCTGGAAGTCGCCATCCAGATAGCGGATGCGGGCTTCCTTGCCGCCGGGGCCTTCGAAACGGTTCATCATGCGGGGACGCCAGGGTTCATGAGGATTTCATCGCCATAAATTCCCGGCGAGGTCAAGCATGCGACAAGCCTGAGACAATGCTGAACGCTTATTGTGAGGCGGAAAAATGGTGTTGGTGGGCCGCAATGGACATTTCCTCCACTCGTCTTCCCGCCTTGCTCAGGGAAGTGATGACGCCGCAGGCCGTGCCCTCGGGGCAGGCCGATCCAGTCATGACGGCACTGGTCAAGGCGCTGGTCCAACCGCCGGCGCCGTCTCTGCTTGCGCAACAGACAGCGCCCGTGCTGTTGACTTTGCCTGCCGCGCCAATGGACGTCAAATCGCAGCAGATCGCATCGTCTGGCATCGTCGATGCCTATCTTGCCCAGCTTGAGACGGGCGAAGAGGCGGCGTTGGCAACGATCGCGGCGAGAAAGGCAAAACCCGAAGCCGAAACGCCGCGAGCCTTCTTGCCGCCTTCGACAACGGCCAATGACAATACCCCTGCCAGGGTTACGGGGCTGTCATTGCTGTCGCTTATCCCGCCGCAGGCTCCAGTCCCGCGCAACGCTGCCGCTCTGGGTGCATTGGCGGGCAGGCACAGGCCGGCCAATCAATCCCATGGTGCGGCGCCGAACCCTGAGCAGTTGCTGGTGAAAATTGGCTTTGTTTCGATAATGGCCGGTTTGCTGGGAACCGTGATCCTTGGGTTCGTTCTGTTGTTGCTGCGCTGAGCTTCGAATCGGCTGGTTCTCGATATGTGCCCGGCGGAAGGCCTACCGCTCGGCTTCGATGAACGCCTCGATCTTTTCCGGCGCCAGCCCGGCCTCCGCCGCGATGCGGCGGGCGAGGTCGGCGGATGCGGCACGCGGCCGCCCGATCGGCCGGTCGAGCCAGTAGGACACCGGATTGAGCGCGGTGCGCTCATCGACGGGGGTGATGCGGCCCGATTGCAATTGATGCCCGGTCAGGGGCGGGCGTGCCAGCGCGATGCCGAGCCCATAGGCGGCGGCGTCGAGCACCAGATTGTAGTCCTCGAAGCGACGGTCCTGCGGGCGCGGGCGATAATCCATGCCTTGCGCGGCAAACCAGGCGCGCCAGGCAGACGCGTCGGAATCGTTGATCAGCGGATATTTGAGCAGCCGGGCAGGGTCGCCGCGGCCGATCTCGCGGGCAAGCTCGGGTGACGCGACGGGGAAGACATGTTCCTCGAAAAGCTGCACCGAGACGCGGCCCGGAATGCCGCCGCGTCCACAGCGGATGGAGAGATCGATGCCCTCATCGGCAAGGTCGGCCTGGCGGATGTCGACATCGAGCACGATGCGCAGCTTCGAGGGATTGTTCTCCAGAGCCGCCATGCGCGGCATCAGCCACAGCCCGCTGACCGAGGGGATCGAGGTCAGCCGCACCACCGCCGTGCCACGCGGCTCGACCCAGCGGTCGGAATGGGTCGATATCAGCGCAAAGGCTTCCGCCGTGCGCAGATGCAGCCGGTTGCCCTCGATCGTCAGCGAGACACCGCGCGCCCCACGGTCGAAGACTTTCAATCCCAGCCAGTCCTCGAGCTTGGCGATCTGCCGGCTGACGGCGCCATGGGTGATGTTGAGCTTTTCGGCGGCCGCCGAAAAGCTGCCTGTTCGCGCCGCCGCATCGAAGGCGCGCAGTGTTTCGAGCGGTACCATTGTGTCCGAGCTGTGATCCATAGTCACAGGTGATCCTCGATTTGGTCGTTTGTCAACTGGCCTGAAATGGCGTTTTCTGCCTTTCAGGACCGAAGAATGCGAGGGCAGTGAGATGAACGCAATGACGGGCACGTTGAATTCGACACAGCGGATGGACACCACGGCAGCCATTGCTGTCGCACTGACGGTGGTTGGTTGGGCCTCCGCCTTTCCGGCGATCCGCGCCGGTCTCGCCGCCTTCGGACCGCTGGAACTCGGCGCGTTGCGCTTTGCCATCGCCGCGGTGCCGGCGGCGATCTTCCTGGCCATCAAGCGCCCGGCGCTGCCAAGGCTCGACGAAGTGTGGCGCCTGGTCTTTGGCGGCGCCATCTTCGTCGCGCTCTACACCGTCATGCTCAATTTCGGCGAACTGACCGTCTCTGCCGGTGCCGCCGGCTTCATCATCAATGTCAGCCCGATCTTCACCGCCATCATGGCGATGGTCCTGCTGGGCGAGCGCTTTTCGGGCATGGCCTGGGCCGGTACGGTGATTTCCTTCGCCGGCATTGGCGTCATCGCCATGGCCGACGGGAATGGACTGTCTTTTAACACCGGTGCTTTTCTGGTGCTTGGTTCGGCCTTGTGCTCGGCCGTCAACACCATCGTCCAGAAGCCGCTGTTTGCCCGCCATCATCCGTTGACCATCTCCGCTTCGAACATGGTGCTCGGCGCACTATGCCTGGCACCCTTCCTGCCGTCGGCCTTTTCGCAGGCGGCGGTTGCCGACGCAGCAGGCCTCGGCGCCGTCATCTTTCTTGGCATCGTGCCCAGCCTGATCGCCTATGCCGCCTGGGCGACCGCACTGTCGCGTCTGCCCGCCGCACGTGCCTCCAACTTCCTCTATCTGGTCTCGCCGATGTCCGCGCTGATCGGCTTCTTCTGGCTGGGCGAAGTCCCGACGCTGCTCGGCATAATCGGCGGCGCGCTGGCGCTGGGCGGTGTCATCGTGGTGAATTTGAAGAGATGAATATTGCCGGCCGTCCGCTTCCCTCATTCGGGAACGATGCCTCGGTCAAACGCGTTTAGCCGGTGTTTATTCGACGGAGGTCCGAATGCCGGGTGCAACGACGCACCGACGCATGCAACTGGGTGATCTATCCATTTTCTATCGCGAGGCAGGGCCGCCAGAAGCACCTGTCTTGCTGTTGCCGCACGGCTATCCCTGCTCTTCGTTCCAATTCCGCCGACTGATGCCGGCGCTCGCCGACCGCTGGCGAACGATTGCATTCGACTGGCCGGGCTTCGGATACAGTGGCACGCCCGATCCGGCCGCCTTTGGCTATGATTTCGACGCCTATTGCGACGTGCTTTCCAAACTTGCCGATGAATTCGGTCTCGAACGCTACGCCTTGTGGCTGCATGATTACGGCTCGCAGATAGGACTCCGGCATTCGATCTCGCACCCCGAGCGGATCAGTGCCCTGATCATCCAGAACGGCGACATCTACGAGGACGTGCTTGGTCCGAAATACGCCACGATCAAGGCTTGGTGGACCGACAAGACGCCCGACAAGCACCGTCCGCTCGAGGCCGCGATAAGTGAGGACGGGTTCCGGGCCGAGTTCATCGGGGAAGTGTCTGACGACGTCGCCACGCGCGTGCCGCCCGATCTCTGGAGCCTTCACTGGCCATTGATGAACACGCCGGTTCGTCGGCAGATCGCCGTCGGTCTGATGGAGAAGCTGGAAGCCAATCTCACCTGGTTTCCGCGCTACCAGGCTTATTTGCGTGAACACCATCCGCCGACGCTGATCGTTTGGGGGCCAGAGGACGGCTATATGCCCGCGGCGTCGGCGCAGGCCTATCATCGCGATCTGCCCGATGCGGAACTGCATCTGATCGAGGGGGCGGGTCACTGGCTGCTGGAGACACATTTCGACGACGCGCTGCCGCTGGTCCGCGATTTCCTGGCTCGTGTTCACGGCTGATCACAGCCGGCGTCTGCCCTGCTCAGTTTGCGTCCGCCTGACTGAAGGAGAACCTCATGCCGACCAAACCGACCATCGCGCGCATCTGGCGCGGTCGCACCCGCCGCGACATCGCCGACGCCTATGAGCCATACCTCCGTGCCGAGGGTATTCCGCCCCTCGAGAAGACGGCGCTTGGTGTCCAATTGCTGCGCGAAGACCGAGGTGAGGAGACGTGGTTCACAACCATCTCGTATTGGGCCGACATGCAAGCGATGACCGCCTTTACCAAAGGCGAACCGACCAAAGTCCATCATCTGGACCGCGATGCCGAGTTCCTGATCGAGCTGCCGGAGCGGATCGACATCCACCGGATACTCGTCGATCGCCAGGGACTGCGCTGAACGGCGAATCTGGTGGTTCGCAATCTCGCCTTCTTCGCGGTGATGTCGCTGATCTGGGGTCTGACCTGGGCGGCGATCAAGCTCGGTCTCGATGACGTGCCTCCGCTCCTGCTGGCGGCGGCACGCTATTTGCTGACCGCCGCGCTTCTGGCAACAGCGGTGCGTGGAGCCGGCGCGGCGTTCGCCCACGGGCGAACGGGGCGGACGATAATCTCGGCATTGCTGGTCAACACCAGCACCTACGAGCGGTGAAGCGATGGCCCGCAATCCGTCCGCAGCTATCGCCGCCCGAAAAGCCGTTCGATGTCCGCCAGCTTGAGTTCGATATAGGTTGGCCGGCCGTGGTTGCAGGTGCCCGAGCCAGGCGTCGCCTCCATCTGCCGCAGCAGGGCATTCATCTCCTCGGCCTTGAGCAGGCGGCCGGAGCGCACCGAGCCGTGGCACGCCATGGTCGCGGCTATTTTGTCCAGCCGCTCCTTCAGCGTGTCGACCGTGTCGTTGTCGGCGATCTCGTCGGCGAGGTCGCGCACCAATTGCCCGACATTGGTCTCGCCCAGCATCGACGGCGTCTCGCGCACCGCGACGGCGCCGGGGCCGAAGCGCTCGATGCCGAGACCGAAGCGGGCAAGCGTTTCCGAATGCAGCGCAAGCCGCTCGGCGTCCTCTTCCGGCAGGTCGATGATCTCGGGCAAAAGCAGCATCTGCGAGGGCACCGGGCGTGAGTGCAGCGCATTCTTCAGCGCCTCGTAGACCAGCCGTTCATGCGCCGCATGCTGGTCGACGATGATGAGCGAATCCCTGGTCTGGGCGACGATGTAGTTCTCATGCACCTGGGCGCGCGCCGCGCCCAGCACCGCGCCGAGCAGGGTCTCGGCCGCTTCATCCTGCCCTGCGCGCGCATCGGCACTGGCGCCGGCATCGAACGCCGCCTGCTCGTTATCACGCAAACCGCGCTGATCGAATCCCGCGCCTTGGAAACCCATGTCGAGTGGCCGCTGCGGCGACCGGGCGGCGTCGAAGCCGGACGGGCCCGACGCGCGGTAGGCCGCGTCGTAGCTGCGGTGGCCGTTTGCCGGTCCGCCGTGGCCGTAGGATGCGGCCCCTGGCCGGAACGCGGCCATCATGCCGGCGGCACCCGTGGTGGCGGCGCGGACGCCGGCATCGGCCAGTGCCTGTCGAATTGCACCGACGATCAATCCGCGCACAAGGCCGGGATCGCGGAAGCGCACATCGGCCTTGGCTGGATGGACATTGACGTCGACGATGGCCGGGTCGAGCGTCAGGAACAGCACCGTCACCGCATGGCGGTCACGCGGCAGGACGTCGGCATAGGCACCGCGTATGGCGCCGGCGATCAGCTTGTCGCGCACCGGGCGGCCGTTCACATACGCATATTGCTGCAGCGCGTTGGCGCGGGTGAAGGAGGGGATCGACACGTGGCCGGTCAGATGCACGCCTTCGCGCATCGCATCGATGGCAATCGAATTGTCGGGAAAGTCGGCGCCCATCACCTGGGCGACACGGCGCAGGCTGCCTTCCGCACTGTCATCCGTCGCCGGCAATTCCAGCGTAGAGCGGTCCGAGCCGGCCAGCGTGAAGCGCACGGCGGGGAAGGCGATGGCGATGCGCTTGACCACATCGCTGGTGGCCGAGCTTTCGGCGCGCTCGCCCTTCATGAACTTCAATCGGGCCGGCGTTGCGAAGAACAGGTCGCGCACCTCGACCGTGGTGCCGCGATTGGCCGCCGCCGGCCTGACAGGCAGGACGCGGCCACCCTCGATGCCGATCTCGGCGGCGCTGTCACTTGCTGCCGTGCGCGAGCGGATCGACAGTCGCGACACCGAGCCGATCGACGGCAGCGCTTCGCCGCGGAAGCCCAGCGAGCGGATGTCGTTGATATCCTCGGTGAGCTTGGAGGTGCAATGACGTGCGATCGCCAGCGCCAGCTCCCGTTCGGGAATGCCAGAGCCGTCGTCGGTGACGCGGATCAGGTTCAGCCCGCCGCCGGCTGTGACGATCTCGACGCGCGAAGCGCCGGCATCGAGCGCATTCTCGACCAGTTCCTTGACGACGCTCGCCGGACGCTCGATGACTTCGCCGGCGGCGATCTGGTTGATCATCGTTTCGGAAAGCTGGCGGATGGGCATGGCAGCACTATAGGCGGATTCGAGACGGATGCGGAAGGATTCGGTGTTGCGGAACAGTGGATAGGCTGGCGGGACAGCAGCCTCCCTCTGGCAGGCCGCAGGGAGGTGCTGTCCCGCCGACTTCCAAGGGACTGGGAGGCGCTGCCCCTCACGCTTGCTCCGCCAGCCAGTCTCGCACCTTGCGGGCGTTGTCGCTGAGTTCCCGGTTCTTCGGCCAGACGACATAGAACGCCTTGCCGGTCTTCAGCACATGATCCGTCACCGGCACCAGCAAGCCCGACGCGAGCAGCCGCTCGGCGAGGTGCCGCCAGCCGAGCGCGATGCCCTGGCCTTCCATGACGCCCTGGATCACCAGGCCGTAGTCGTTGATGCGCAGGCCGCGCGCGGTATCGCTGAGATTGGCGCCCGCCGACTGGAACCATTCGTCCCAGCTGGCCGCCTCGCGATACGGCTCCTCCAGATGGATGAGGCGGTGCGTGGCCAGTTCGGCAGCGGATTGGGGCAGGCCGAACTTTGCCGCATAACTGGTGCCGGCGACGGGAAATATCTCCTCGTCGGCCAGCGGCAACGAGTGATAGTCCGGCCAGTCCCGCGGCGCGCCGCCGCGCACGCCGAGCGGAATGCCTTCCGCGATGATGTCGAGGTCACGGTCGGCGGTCTGGATACGCAGGTCGATGCCCGGCAGTTCGTCGCGGAACTGCTGCAGGCGAGGCATCATCCAGAACGAGCCGAACGCGGTCGAGGCAGCCAGCGTGACATGACCGCCGGTTGCCTGCAGGCGCAGATCCTCCGCCGATTTGCGAATATGCGAAAGGCCGAGCGAGACATCGGCATGGAAGCGCTCGCCGGCCTCGGTCAGGAGAACCTGGCGGTGGCGGCGCTGGAACAGCTTGGCGCCAAGCCGTTCTTCCAGCCCGCGCACGGCATAGGAGACGGCGGCCTGCGTCATGCCGAGCTCGCGCCCGGCGGCGGTGAAGCTCGACAGCCGCCCGGCCGCCTCGAAGACGATCAGGCTGCCGGCCGAGGGCAGGAGGTGGCGCAGGCTTCGCATAAGCTGAGCTTATACAAGAGATCAGGATTTTCCAGCGTCACATCACCATTTTGTCGCGTTAGGCTCCTTCATGAGTGGAATGGAGTTGCCATGAACGCACCGGCCCCTGAAGTGACCGAACATGCCAACCGCCGCAGTGGCGGCCGCCTGGGACGCAAGGCCCTGCGCGGAGCTCCGGTAACGTCGTTTCCGACCCTGGTCCGCCAGATCCCCGTCTACCAGATGGTCCCCGATGAGGCGGTCGAGCTAATCCACGAGGAGTCGCTCTTGATCCTCGAAGAGGTGGGATGCGAATTCCGCGACGACGAGGCTATCGCACTGTGGAAGGCGGCGGGCGCGGATGTCTCGGAAACTCGTGTGCGGATCGACCGGGCCCTGCTGATGGAACTGGTCTCGAAGGTCCCGTCGGAGTTCACGCTCAATGCGAGGAATCCGCAGCGTACGGTGCGGGTGGGCGGCAACAATACCATCTTCGTGCCGATGTATGGCGCGCCCTATGTGCGTGACCTCGACAACAACAGGCGCTACGGCACGCTCGCGGACCTCAACAATTTCCACAAGCTCGCCTACATGGCGCCGGCGCTGCATTCATCGAGTTCGGTCATTTGCGAGCCGATGGAAATCGCGGTACCGAAGCGTCACCTCCACATCATCCATTCCGCGCTTAAGCATTCCGACAAGCCGTTCATGGGCATCGTCACGTCCAAGGAGCGGGCGGAAGACACGATGGCGATGGCAGGCATCGTGTTCGGCGAGGATTACGTCCGCGACAATCCGGTCCTGGTGTCGATCACCAACTGCAATTCGCCGCTGGTGTGGGACGCCACCATGCTGGACGCGATGAAGGTCTATGCCCGAAGCAACCAGCCGCTGATCCTCGCACCCTTCGCACTGTGCGGCGCCTCGACTTCGGCGTCGGCCGTCGGGGCAGTCGCGCAGGTCAATGCGGAAGCGCTGGCGGGCGTCGCCTTCACGCAACTGCTGCGCCCGGGGTCGCCACAGATCTACGGACAGTTCATGGTCACCGTGGACATGAAGACCGGCGCTCCGATGGGCGGCACGCCGGAGGCGGCCCAGATGATGTACCTGATGGGCGCGCTGGCGCGGAAATACAAACTGCCGTGGCGCACCTCAGGCTTCCATGTCGGATCGAAGCTCAACGACGCCCAGGCGGGCTACGAGGCCAACATGCTGATGCATGCCGCCATCCTCGCCGGCGCCAACTACATCTGGCACTCCGCCGGGTGGCTGGAGGCCGGCCTGAGCTGCGGCTATTCGAAGTTCGCTACGGACTGCGAACAGCTGGTTGGCTGGTACAAATATGCAGGCGGCCTTCCGTTCGACGATTTCAAGGAAGCGATGGCAGCGGTTCGCGAAGTCGGGCCGCAGGGCCATTTCCTCGGCACCAAACACACGCTCGAACATTTCGAGTCGGCCTTCTTCATACCCTCGATCATGGACTTCAATTCGTACGAACAGTGGAAGGCAGAAGGGGCGAAGGACCACGACACGCGCGGTCGCGAGAAGGCGCGCAACATGCTGGCGGATTACGAGGAGCCGAAGCTCGACGAAGGCATCGCCGATGGCCTGATGGATTTCATCGCGCGGCGCGAGGAGAGGCTGCCGGACAGCGTCAGTTGACGCGAAGAACCAAGATCAAAGGGAACCAGACGGGAGGAAAAAATGGCATTCTTCAGAAGCAGTGGCGATCGCGTGCCGAGCGCTATCGAGGCAATGGCGGTCGAAGCACGCGCGGGTCGTGTCGACCGGCGCGAGTTCCTGGCGCTGGCAAGCGCCTTCGGCGCATCGACGGCGCTTGCCTACGCCATGATCGGCCTTGCCGTGCCGGATCGGGCCTTGGCCGAAGAGCCGAAGAAAGGCGGAACGCTGCGCGTCTCGATGTCGGTGAAGGGGCAGAAGGATCCGCGCACCTACGACTGGGTTGAGCTGGCGAACATTTCGCGCTGCTGGCTGGAGCCGCTTGTCCGCTATACCAGGCAGTTCACCTTCGAGCCGGTTCTGCTCGAAAGCTGGGATATCAATGACGACGCCACCGAATACGTGCTGCATGTGCGCAAGGGCATCACATGGAACAACGGCGATGCCTTCAACGCCGATGACGTCGCTCACAATCTGACGCGCTGGTGCGAGAAGAATGTCGCCGGCAATTCCATGGCCGCCCGTGTCGGCGCGCTGATCGACGCAAAGACCGGCAAGGCCAGGGATGGCGCGATCACCAAGGTCGACGACAACACGGTCAAGCTGAAGCTAAGCGAACCAGACATTTCACTGATCCCGAATTTCACCGACTATCCGGCGCTCGTCGTCCATCGCAGCTTCGATGCCGACGGTGCCGATCCGATCAAGAAGCCGATCGGCACCGGACCGTTCGAACTGGTTTCCTACGATGTCGGCCAGAAGGCGGTCGTCAAGCGTCGCGAAAATGGCAAATGGTGGGGTGGTGAAGCGCCGCTCGACAGCGTCGAGTTCATCGACTACGGCACCGATTTCAACGCCACCGTGAACGCGTTCGAATCCGGTGAGATCGACCTCAATTTCGAGTCGCCCGCCGACTTCATCGACATTCTCGACAAGATGGACCTGGTGAAATCGGAGGTGGCGACGGCGACGACGCTGGTTGCCCGCACCAACATCACCCACAAGCCTTATGACGACAAGCGGGTGCGCAACGCCTTGCAAATGGCCGTCGACAACAATGCGGTCCTCCAACTTGGTTATGCCGGGCGAGGCACCCCTGGCGAAAACCACCACGTTGCCCCGATCCATCCGGAATACTATCCGCTGCCCAAGAAGACACGCGACGCCGCCGGCGCCAAGAAGCTGATGGCGGAAGCCGGACAGGCTGACTTCGAGCATGAGCTGATCACCATCGAGGACGATTGGCAGAAGAATACCGGCGACGCCATTGCCGGCCAGCTGCGCGATGCCGGAATCAAGGTGAAGCGCACGGTGCTGCCGGGTTCGACCTTCTGGAACGACTGGACGAAATATCCCTATTCGATGACGATCTGGTACATGCGCCCGCTTGGCGTCCAGGTGCTGGCGCTCGGCTATCGCACCGGCGAGGCCTGGAATGAATCGGCATATTCCAACCCCGATTTCGACGCCAAGCTCAAGCAGGCGCTATCGCTCATCGACGTGGAGAAACGACGCGAGGTCATGAAGGATGTCGAGCAGATCCTGCAGGATTCGGGCGTCATTATTCAGCCGTTCTGGCAGAAGCTCTACAGCCATCAGAACAAGAAGGTGAAGAACTATGGTGTCCACCAGACATTCGAGATGGACCTTCAAAACGTCTGGCTGGACGGCTGAAACAAGGCGCGGCAGGACTTCATGAGCCGCAAAAAAGCCGATATGCAGGATGCGTGGTATTGATAGGCTCAAGCCATCAAAAGCCGGAGATTCTGCATGAGACTGACAGTGCTCGTTGCCGCCCTTTCGATAGCCCTGCCGGGCGCCGCCGTCGCCGGACCGGCGTCCGACGCGGTGAAGTTCTTCTATGTCCCGGCGGTCAAGTTCGAGGCCGACGAACAATATCGGGATCGGTTCACCGAACCGGTGACGAAACTGTTCGAGCTGAACGACCAGGCAACGAAGACGAACCCGGACCAGGTCGCCTGCATCGATTTCGATCCTGGTCTCGACGCCCAGGATTTCGATCAGAAAACCGTCTCGAAAACGCTGAAACTGTCTGAGAAGCTGGATGGCGATAACGCACAGGTCACGGCATCCTTCAGCCTGTTCTCCGAGGGCGATGATTCCAAACGTGAAATGCTCTGGTCGCTCAAGAAGATCGACGGCAAGTGGAAGATATCGGACATCGCTTCCAAGACCAGCGACTGGACGCTCAGCGGGCTGGAATGCATGGCCGGCCAGACGCCGGAGTGAAGCGATGGCCCATCGCCGGTTCCTGGCGCTGTCGGGTGTGTGCCTGCTGGCGGCTCTGAGCGGCGCCGCCGCGCAAGGCTTGTTGGGTGCGCCGCCGGCAAACGCCCCGGCCGGCACCCAGCCGGGCGACAGCGGGGCACCGCCCGCAAATGCGCCGGGCGGAGCGGCGGAACCGGCCACGCCGCCGGTGGGATGGTCGCCAGCCGAAGCCGCGCCCGCCGCACCGATCCAGCCGGGCTCGCCGACCGCCGTGGTGCGGCCGTTTTACGATCAGGTCGGACTGGAGATCGATCCGGCCGAGCGAAGCCATTTCATCGACCCGGCCAAAACCGTGCTCGACAAGAGCGACGCGTTGCGCAAATCCGGGCAGGGCGAGTGCCTCGACCCCAACATGGCGCTCGACAATGCCGATTACGACAAGGCCGAGATCGACAAAAGCCTGAAGACGCTCGAGGCGATCAACGGCGACCAGGCCAAGGTCATCGTCGCCTTCGTCATATCGGGCAACCCGCACCGGCTGGAATGGAAATTCAAGAGGGTCGACGGCGACTGGAAGATATCGGACCTATTGTCGGTGACCGGCGAATGGGCACTCAGCCAGTATCAGTGCGAATGAACCGGCGATGAAGCTTTGCTTTTCGCTAGCCATCGTGCTGGTCGGACTCGGCGTTGCCGGGGGCGTGTTCGACTGGCACATCGGCACGATACTGGTCGCTCGCCAGCCGCGGCAAGCTCTGGCAGCGCCTGGGGACTTCTCCGTCGAGCGCGTCGTACTCGACCAGGCCGATGCGCCCGAGCTTGTCGGCTGGGTAGCCGATCGAAAGGGCAGTTGCGGTGCGATTGTGCTGCTACATGGGCGCGGCGCCAACAGGCTGGCCTTGGTTCAAAAGGCGAAGCTCTTGTTCGACGCTGGCTATTCCGTTGTCTTGTTCGACCTCTCCGGTCATGGAGAGAGCGGCGGCGCCGTTCAGGGCTTCGGGTATTCGGAAGGCCCGGACGCCGCCCGTATTATTACCTTTGCTCGGCAACGCTTTTCAGGCCAGAAGCTTGGCGCCATCGGCTCGTCGCTTGGCGCCGCCGCACTTGTCTTTGCCGCACCGCAAGCGCCTGCCGATGCTTATGTGCTGGAGCAGCTCTACGCAACCTTGCGCGAAACTACAGCGTGGCGAATGCCTTTCCACTTCTGGCGCGGTTTCCAAGCCGATGTCCTTTTGGCACAGATGCCGCTTCGTCTCGGGTTGAGCGCCGATGATGTCAAGCCGGTCGACCATCTTGCTGCTATCGGCAAGCCGCTGATGCTGCTTGCAGGCAGCACCGACCCTTTCATCGATCATGGACAGGTGCTGGCGCTGCAGAATGCTGCCGCTGGTTCACAACTCGTCTGGTTTGGGGGCGCAGGCCATGTCGATCTGCTGCGCTACGACCAACTGCGCTACAGCGATGCTATCTTTTCCTTTCTTGCAACAAAGCTCTGCCGGACGGGTGCCATCCATGGTTGACGTTCGCTCAACCTCGTCCGCGATAGGGCGCAACCCCGGTGTCGGGCAGCCAGGCGCCTTCCGGCGGAGCGCCTGTCTGCCAGAACACATCGATCGGAATGCCGCCGCGTGGATACCAATAGCCGCCTATGCGCAACCACAGCGGCTTGGTTGCCGCCACGATGCGGCGGCCGATCATGACGGTGCAGTCTTCATGGAAGGCGCCATGGTTGCGGAACGAGGTCATGAACAGCTTGAGCGACTTCGATTCCACCAAAGCCGCATCGGGTGCGTAGTCGATGACGATATGGGCGAAGTCCGGCTGGCCGGTGACTGGGCACAGCGAGGTGAATTCCGGGCAGGTGAAGCGCACGATCGCCGGCGGTCCGTCACCGCGCGAAAACGGTACGGTCTCCAGGACCGCTGCTTCGGGGCTTTGTGGCGTCTCGACGTGCGCGCCGAGTTGGGTGAGGGTTTTGGTGTCGATCATGGGCGCAATCCTTGTCGCATGCGCCCGGAGTGCGTGCGGGACGACATGCTTGAAAACGAATTTTGCCGCTCATTAGCACAATTTGAAACCGCAGGAAGACGATGACCAGCAACGATCCGCTTCTCCAGCCCTACCAACTCAAACACCTGACGCTGAAGAACCGGGTCATGTCGACCAGCCATGAGCCGGCCTATTCCGAGGACGGCATGCCGAAACAGCGATACCGGCTCTACCATGCCGAGAAGGCCAAGGGCGGCATGGCGCTGACCATGACCGCCGGCTCGGCGATCGTCTCTCGCGATAGCCCGGCCGCTTTCGGCAATCTGCATGTCTATGACGACAGGATCGTGCCGTGGCTCGCCGAGCTCGCTGACGCCTGCCACGAGCACGACTGCAAGGTGATGATCCAGATCACCCATCTCGGCCGCCGTACCGGCTGGAACAAGGCCGACTGGCTGCCGGTGCTCTCGGCCTCGCCGGTACGTGAGCCGGCGCATCGCGCATTCCCGAAGACGATCGAGGACTGGGACATCGAGCGCATCGTGGCCGACTATGCTTCGGCCGCCCAGCGCTGCGAGGCCGCCGGCCTCGACGGCATCGAGTTCGAATCCTACGGCCATCTGATGGACGGCTTCTGGTCGCCAGCCACCAATCATCGCGACGACGAATTCGGCGGCTCGCTGGACAATCGCCTGCGCTTCACCAACATGGTGCTCGATGCCGTGCGGGCAGCTGTCGGCGACAAATTCGTCGTCGGCATCCGCATGGTCGCCGACGAAGATTTCGAAAAAGGCCTGTCGAAGGCGGAGGGGATCGAAATCGCCAGGCGGCTGGCGGGCTCCGGCAAGGTCGATTTCCTCAACATCATCCGTGGCTCGATCGAGAGCGATGCGGCGCTGACCAAGGTCATCCCGGTAACCGGCATGCGTTCTTCGCCGCATCTCGATTTCGCCGGAGAGGTGAGGGCGGCGACGAAATTCCCGACCTTCCACGCGGCGCGCATATCCGACGTGGCCACTGCACGCCACGCCATCGCCACCGGCAAGCTCGACATGGTCGGCATGACCCGCGCCCATATCGCCGATCCGCACATCATCAAAAAGGTGATGGAGGGGCGCGAGCATGAGATCCGCCCCTGTGTGGGCGCCACCTATTGCCTCGACCGCATCTATGAGGGCGGTGAAGCGCTTTGCGTCCACAATGCCGCGACCGGCCGCGAGGCCGAAATCCCGCATATCATCGTCAAGACCGAAGGACCGAAGCAGAAAATCGTGGTCGTCGGAGCCGGCGCCGGCGGACTGGAGATTGCGCGGGTCGCGGCTGAGCGCGGCCACAAGGTGATGGTGCTTGAAGCATCGAGCCAGGCCGGCGGCCAGGTGCGATTGGCGACGCAGAACCCGCGCCGCAAGGAACTGATCGGCATCATCGACTGGCGGCTGGCCGAACTCGACCGGCTCGGCGTCGAGATCCGCTACGACACCTGGGCGGAAAAAGACGATGTCCTGGCGCTGTCGCCCGATGTGGTGGTGGTCGCTACCGGCGGCCTGCCGCAGAACCCGCCGCTGACATCAGGCGACAACCTTGTCACCTCGAGTTGGGACATCATGGCCGGCAGCGTCAAGCCGGCCGAAAATGTGCTGCTCTATGACGACAATGGCGGCCATCAGGGCATGGGCGCCGCCGAACTGATCGCCAATGCCGGCTCGAAACTCGAGCTTGTATCGCCGGAGCGTTTCTTTGCCCCGGAAATGGGCGGCATGAACCATGTGCCCTATATCAGGGCCTTCCAGGAAAAGGGCGTCACCATCACCATCAACACGCGGCTGCGTTCGGTGCGGCGTGAGGGCAACCAGCTGATCGCAGAGCTGGCTTCGGATTTCGCCGATGGCTGGCGCGGCGAGCGCAGGGTCGACCAGGTGGTGGTCGAGCACGGTACGCTGCCGCTCGACGATCTCTACCTCGCGCTGAAGCCGCTGTCGAAGAATGGCGGCGCGGTCGACTACGAACGGCTGGTGAGTGGTGGCGACATCTTTCCCAAGCGCAATCCAGAAGGCGGCTTTGTTCTGTTCCGCATTGGCGACGCGGTCGCCTCGCGCAACATCCACGCCGCCATCTATGACGGCATCAGGTTCGGCTTGCGGATCTGAAATTAGCTATCGCCAGGATCGGTGGCGCGCGGCCGAAGCTTCCTGCAAGAGCCCCTAGACTGGACTTTCCCTGTCGTACTTGTAACGATCTAGGGTGATCCAAACGCTTGGGATCAGTTTCATTCTACTGCAAGTCTGCAGGGAAATCGCGAAGCAGTGCGTCTTCTGCCGAGAAAAGCTGACGAAAACCTAACAAAGTCCGGGGGGACAAGTTGACCAAGAAAGATCCGTTCGTTCCGCGCCAGACCAATACGGCGCTCTACATGCAGCTATACGAGAATGGATATTCGGTTGCCGATATCGCCCGGGTGCAAAAGGCGTATCGTGTGTGTTGCGCGATGTTCAACGGCCGCTACCGCAAGACAGGACGGCCGTTCATCTGCCATGCGGTGGGGGCTGCGTCATCGGCCGCGCATTTCGATAAAAGCGTCGATCTTGTCTTGGCCGCGATGTTTCACGCTGCCTACGACAGCGGCCACTATCCGGACGGAAAGTCCAGCAGGCGCACCGATGCACACCGCAGATGGCTGGAGCAAACAATCGGTCCCCGGGTTGAAGGTCTTGTCGCCCGCCTGGTCGGACTGAAATTCGATACCGGAGACCCCGAGCGCCTTGTGGATGCCGGTGTGCCGGCCGGCGACGAGGACATCTTGTTCCTAGTGCTTGCCCATGAGGTGGATGACCTGGCGGACGGAGGATTGGCGTTTGCGCCCAAATACGGTCAGTCCATACGATCGAGGGTTGCTGCCTGTGCCACTCTGGCGAGGTATCTGGGCCGCGAAAATCTTGCCGTCACCATCGAAGGTTACGGTGCCCGCTACGAGACGATGGCGTGGGCTGCTCCCCTCCAGGAGACGAAGCTGATTGGCTTTCAGATTACGCCAAATTTACGCACATACATCAAATTGCGTCGCCACAAGTTACGCGGCGAATCAGTCGAGGTGCTTTGACACCTTGCTGATCCCGCGATGCGCAATCCGCTGAGAACTGGCCGTCCTTGCCGGCTCAGTCGTCATAGCCCTGGATTGCCCCAAAGCTGTAACGGCGCAGCTTCAGCGCGGTGATCAAATTGGTCAGCTTCGTCTTGCCGTCGAAACCGTTCTGGAACATTTCGTCATGCATCAGCAGGATCAGCTTGCCGGGCTTGACGAAGCGGCCATAGCCGAACAGGTGATCGATCTCGCTGACCAGATGATCGACGCTCTGCACCGGCTCGCCGTTGTCCTTGTGCACCCATTCATGGTCCCAGCCGTAGAGATAGAAGCCTGAGGCCGCGACAAACTCGTAGTCGGGCTCTTCACGCCCCTCCTGGGCGAGCCCAAGCGAGGTGTCGTTCTTCGACATGGAGGGCAGCCTGAACACGTCGCGCCCCGGTAGCCTTGCATGCACCACGGGCTTCAACCCGAGCACCGCGTTTGCCCTTACCATGTCGGCGACGACACCTTCGGTGTCGCCGTAGAAATGCCGGTAGTGATTGTAGGCATGGCTGTAGCTGTGGTTGCCGAGCGTCACCAGAGGAAGCTGCCTGGCGCGCTGGACGAGCGCTCTGTTGGCGGCGCTAGCCTGTGCGTGCATGCCGACCATGAATAGGGTTGCAGGAACCTGTTCGGCTTCCAGCACATCGAGGATGTTGCTTGTGCCGTTCAGCGGCCCATCGTCGAAGGTAAGATATATGATGCGATCGGCCCCTTGGGCGGGAACCGCAAAAATCAAAACCGCCGCCAGCACAAACCGAAACGGTGTCATCAGCCCCGATATCCGGTTGCGATCACGACAAGGCCGCCATGTCCACAACGGCTTGTCAAGGCGAGCCGGTGCATGTCGCCCAAAAGTGCGCAGCGGTTTTGGGATAACGACATGTGCAAACAAAAAGGCAAACCTATGCCAGGCTTCCTTGCAGCACCGTCAGCTTGGCCTTCTTGGGCATGCGGGCGGTCAGCCATTCCAGCGCCTTGTCGTGCGGCATCGGGAAGGCGATGGAGTAGCCCTGCACCTGGTCGCAGCCGATCGCCATCAGCGAATTGAGCTCGGCCTCGGTTTCGGCGCCCTCTGCGACGATCGAGATGCCAAGGCCACGCGCCAGCTCGGTGATGGCGCGGACGATCTTCGAGTTGTCGCCATTCTCATGGATGTTCTGGACGAAGCGGCGATCGATCTTCAGCCGATCGATCTCGTTCGGGTTGACATGGCTGAGCGAAGCATAGCCGGTGCCGAAATCATCGAGTTCGAGATGGACGCCGGCTGCCCGGATGTGCCGCAGCTTGGCCGCGATACCCGTCTTTTCGTCATCGAGGATGACGGATTCGACGATTTCCAGCGACAGTTTCTGCGGCGGCAGCCCGGCCTTTTCCAGCGTCTCGAACAAGAACGCATCGAAATCGTGCTCGCGCAGCTCGGTGCCGGAAACATTGACGGCAAGCCGTCCGAAGGCAATGCCGGCGCGGTTCCATTCGGCCGCCTCGTTGATCGCCTTGGTGATGACGATGCGGCCGATCTCGGGCATGAAGCCGCATTTCTCGGCGACCGGAATGAATTCACCGGGCGGGATCATGCCGCGCTCCGCATGGTTCCAGCGCACCAGCGCCTCGATGCCGCTGATCGTGCCGTGGGTCAGTGAGACCTGCGGCTGGAAATAGACCTGGAACGCCCGCTCGGCGATGGCGACCTTGATGTCGTGCTCGAGCTGCTTGCGATAGTCGAGTTCGCGGCGCAGCTCCTCGGAAAAGAAGGAGAAGTTGCCGCCGCCAAGCTTCTTGGCGGAGTAAAGCGCCAGATCGGCGTGGACCAGCAAATCCCCGGCATTGTCGGCGTCGATCGGATAGACAGCGATGCCGGCGCTGGCGCCTGGGAGAATGGTCGTGCCCTGGAAGACGATCGGCTCGTTGATATGTGCCAGGATGCGTCGCGCCAGCATATTGATGTCTTCGGTGCCGCCGGCGCCGCCGAGGATCATGACGAACTCGTCGCCGCCCAGGCGCACGCACAGATCCGACGCCCGGCAGGAATCGCGCATGCGCTGTGCCGTCACGACCAGCACATAGTCACCGGCGGCGTGGCCGAGCGTATCGTTGATCTGCTTGAACCGGTCGAGATCGAGCTGGACGACGGCAAGGCGTTCGCGACGCCGGTGCGTGCCCTTGATCAGCGTGTCGAAATGATCGGTCAGGAACGTGCGGTTGTGCAGGCCGGTAAGGCCGTCATGCACCGCGATGAAGGCCATGGAATTGCGCGCGTCGATCAGTTCATGCGTCTTGCGCAGGATGGCGTTCGACATCGGCCTGAAGATGAAGAGCGCCACCAGTATGATGACGCCGATTGTGGCGTAGAACAAAGTGCGGTGGAGTGCGAGCAGCTTCTCGGAGCGGTCGTCGGCGTCGGCAGTGATGCGCTGGCCAAGCGCGGCGTAGCCCGACAAGGTCGCATTGGCGACGGAGGCGTCGAGATTGACGCGTTCGTCGCCGCCCTTGTAACCGCCATTGCCGCTGAATTGCGATTCATAGGCCGAGATCAGGCGTTCGCCATTGGCGATCAGCCCGACCGAGAAATAGTCGAGGTGGAAGGGCTTGGCGAAAAGGACGCTTTCGATCGACTTCGGGTCAAGCTTGGCCGGCGATTGCGGATCGGCTCCTGTCTGATCGAGCAGCAGGTCGTAGTTGGTCTCGAACTCCGCCGTTGCCTGCTTGAGCGCGCTGACCAGCGCCGGTTGCTTGTCGCGTGAGCCGGCGCCCGTTGCACCGGCAAGGAAGACGATGCGCTGCGACAGCGTCTTTTGTGTGCTGACGATGTCGAGCAAGGTGTGATTGTGCTGTTGGGTGGCCATCATCTGCTGCAGCAGGATGAAGGAGGCGATCACCATGGCCGCAATGATCAGCAGGGCCAGCCAATAACCGGCCTTGATCAGCAGTATGAGCTTGCCTGAAACGGTTTGCACCGGCTGCTGCGACATTTTCGGGGGCGGCCCTCTCGCCTACGGATTCTTGCGTAAAGATTCTTGTATGAGCACCATTGAACTGCAAACGTTAACAGGACCGGAAATCGACGGCTGCCCGGCGAGGGGCGGCTGTCGAAAGATCGCGAAATGGTTATCGGCTCGTTTAGCGCCGTACCGGCATTTGAGCGGTCATCGGCCAGAACCCTTTGTCGCGGCGTCGTTTCCGCCGCCGCATGATGATCGACATCGGGGCGGCATCGTGCTGCTTGCCACCGGTCCGGTCGTTTTTGCGATGGATTTTTCACGCGGACGAGACGACAGTCAGCCCACATCAAACGAGGCCGACCATGACCGCAGCATTCCTTTCCCACATCGACAGCGAGCTCGCGGGCCTCAAATCGGCAGGCCTCTACAAGTCGGAGCGGGTGATCACTTCGACGCAGTCGGCCGAGATCGAGGTCGGCGGCGACAAGGTGCTGAATTTCTGTGCCAACAACTATCTCGGCCTCGCCGATAGCGCCGATTTGCGCAATGCTGCCAAGCAGGCGCTCGACCGCTATGGCTACGGCATGGCATCGGTGCGCTTTATCTGCGGCACCCAGGAAGAGCACAAGCAGCTCGAATCCACGATCTCCTCTTTCCTCGGCATGGAAGACACTATCCTCTACGGCTCCTGTTTCGATGCCAATGGCGGCCTGTTCGAGACGCTGCTGGGCGAGGAAGACGCCATTATCTCGGATGCCTTGAATCATGCCTCGATCATCGATGGCGTGCGGCTGTCGAAGGCCAAACGTTTCCGCTACGCCAACAACGACATGGCCGATCTCGAGGCGCGCCTGAAGGAAGCACGGGACTGCCGCTTCCGGTTGATTGCCACCGACGGCGTGTTTTCGATGGATGGCATCATCGCCAATCTCAGGGGTGTCTGCGACCTCGCCGAGAAATACGACGCCATGGTGATGGTCGACGACAGTCATGCCGTCGGCTTCGTCGGCCGGAATGGCCGCGGCTCGGCCGAACATTGCGGCGTCGAGGGCAGGGTCGACATCATCACCGGCACGCTCGGCAAGGCGCTTGGCGGGGCCTCCGGTGGCTACACCTCGGGCAAAGGCCAGGTGGTCGACTGGCTGCGCCAGCGCTCACGGCCGTATCTCTTCTCCAACACGCTCATGCCGGCGATCGCCGGCGCTTCGATCAAGATGTTCGAACTGATCAAGGACGGCGATGGGCTGCGCAGCAAACTCTACGACAATGCGGCGCGCTTCCGGTCGCAGATGGGCAAGCTCGGCTTCACGCTGGCCGGAGCCGATCATCCGATCATACCGGTGATGCTGGGTGATGCCAGCCTGGCGCAGGAGATGGCGGCGCGCATGCTGAAGCGCGGCATTTACGTCATCGGCTTTTCCTTCCCGGTGGTGCCGAAAGGCCAGGCGCGCATCCGCACGCAGATGTCGGCGGCGCATTCCAGCGCGGATATCGATCGGGCAGTCGAAGCGTTTGCCGCCGTCGGGCGCGAACTCGGGGTCATTTCCTGAAAGGCCGGAACCGAAAAGCGATTCCGGATCAAGAGATTCAAGGGACAAAAGCATGTCGAACATGATGAAGGCGCTGGTGAAGGCCAAGGCCGAACCGGGCATCTGGATGGAAGAGGTGCCGGTGCCGGAGATCGGCCCMAACGACGTGCTGATCAAGATCAAGAAGACGGCGATCTGCGGCACCGACGTGCACATCTACAATTGGGACCAGTGGGCGCAGAAGACGGTGCCGGTGCCTCAACCGTCCYGGCGCYTTCGGCGAGTATCTGGCGATYCCGCAGCAYAATGTCGTGCCGATCCCCGATGATGTGCCCGACGAGATCGCCGCGATCTTCGATCCGCTGGGCAATGCCGTTCACACCGCATTGTCATTTGATCTGGTCGGCGAGGATGTGCTGGTCACCGGCGCCGGGCCGATCGGCATCATGGGCGCGCTCGTCGCGCAATGCGTCGGCGCGCGCAAAGTGGTGATCACCGACATCAACCCGGTGCGGCTGGCGCTGGCCAAGAAACTYGGCGTCCAGCATGTCGTCGACGCCTCGAAGGAAAAGCTGCGCGACGTCATGCCGGTGCTCGGCATGACCGAGGGGTTCGACGTCGGCCTCGAAATGTCGGGCGCCGCCCCCGCTTTCCGCGACATGATCGACACCATGAACAATGGCGGCAAGATCGCCATTCTGGGCATCGCGCCGACCGGCTTCGAGATCGACTGGAACAAGGTCATCTTCAAGATGCTGCATCTCAAGGGCATCTACGGCCGCGAGATGTTCGAAACCTGGTACAAGATGATCGCGCTTGTGCAGGGCCCGCTGGATGTCTCCGGCCTGATCACCCACCGCATCGGCATCGACGATTTNCGCGAGATGTTCGAAACCTGGTACAAGATGATCGCGCTTGTGCAGGGCCCGCTGGATGTCTCCGGCCTGATCACCCACCGCATCGGCATCGACGATTTCCAAGCCGGCTTCGATGCGATGCGCAGCGGCAGTTCCGGCAAGGTGGTGATGGACTGGTAGATGCCGCCTAGCGCAGGATTCTGTTTTTCATCAACCATTTCACGGAGCGGGGCCACGCGTGGTTCGCACCCATGCGAAGATCGGTAAACCCCTCCGAAACATGTCTCCCGGTTTCGGCGTCAAGGATGCGAATGAACATAGTATGTTCTGTTCGGTTGACGCGCGTTACGACGCCAAGCAAGGCAAGCGACGCGCCGTGCTCCTTGGCAATCGGTCCTTCACAACCAGCGCAGTTGCGCAATCCGTGCGGCGCAGCAGCCTGTGTATCCCGCGCCGGCACATCAATTACTGTAAAGCGCCCAGACTGGGAGAGCATGTCCCTTGCAATTTGTGCCGATTCGGACAGATAGCGCCTGTC
This sequence comes from Mesorhizobium sp. M7A.F.Ce.TU.012.03.2.1, assembly GCF_004006095.1. Lineage (NCBI taxonomy): Bacteria > Pseudomonadati > Pseudomonadota > Alphaproteobacteria > Hyphomicrobiales > Phyllobacteriaceae > Mesorhizobium > Mesorhizobium sp. M7A.F.Ce.TU.012.03.2.1. The sequence continues at coordinate 5,659,115 of NZ_CP034779.1, read as the reverse complement.
ATATTCATCCGGGGGAATTATTCCCGCCCCGGCGCTCTTATCCTCCAATTCGAAAGGGAACACTTCGATCGACATCGGCTTTGTCTGCTCGGCCTGCGCAAATGTGCAGGTGCCTAAAAGCAGCGTCACCAGGACACTTAATGTGCGAATGCTCATCGTAGTCCTCCCGTCGGTGTAATGGGCATTATACGCGGCCTGACAACGCAAATCACGAACAAATCGAAGGCAATGCTATGCTTTGGCTGTGGTGGGAGCTCCCACGCAGTCTCGCTCGAACTCTGTCGTTCAGGGTGATTGGCTTGATCTTGGACTAACCCTTGCTCGGGACCAGGCTGGTCTCCAATGCAGCCAGTCCGCTGGTGATCGCCTTGCGCTCTTCAGCGCTGAGCCTTGCCAGCAAATCCCCTTCGAACGCCTTGGCCAGCGGCACCATCTCGCGATAGGCGGCAAGTCCCGTTCCGGTCAGCGTCAGATGTTCGATACGGCCGTCTTTTTCGTCCGGTTTTCGCGTCAGCCAGCGACGCCGTTCGAGCTCGGCGACAGCGCGCGAAACCTTTGTCTTGTGCATGGCCGATTGCTCACCGATTGCAGACGCCGTCATCGTTCCATGCTGCCCCAGCCCCGAAAGGGTGCGCCATTCCGGCCGCGTCAGGCCGTGGCTATCCTTGTAAATCCGCGAAAATTCGCGGCTGACGGCGTCGGCAAGCCGGTAGAGCCGGTAAGGCAGGAAATTTTCCAGATTGAGAATTTCAGGCGCGTCGGACGCTTCGCTCTTGATCGCCATTTTTCAAAGCCGCCATTGATGGTTACATTTTCAATGGTTACAAATGAAACCAGTTTGGTCAATTGAGATCCATTCCGGGGAGGAAGCAATGGCCTTTTCCTATATGCCGGGCTTCGGCAACGACTTCGAAACCGAGACGCTGCCCGGCTCGCTGCCGCAGGGACGGAATTCGCCGCAGCGGCCGGCCTACGGTCTTTACGCCGAACAGCTTTCCGGCTCTCCCTTCACCGCGCCGCGCGGCACCAATGAGCGCTCCTGGCTGTACCGCATCCGACCGAGCGTCAAGCACACTGGCCGCTTCAAGCCTGCGAGCTATCCCTTATGGAAGAGTGCGCCCAATGTCGGCGACCATGAGTTGGCGCTTGGCCAATACCGCTGGAATCCGGTGCCGATGCCGAAGGAGCCGACCGATTTCATCGCCGGCATGCGCAGCATCACCACCGCTGGCGACGTGCTCGGGCAGACGGGCATGGCGGCACATGTCTATGTCGCCAACACCTCGATGGTCGACGACCATTTCTTCAACGCCGACGGTGAATTGCTGGTCGTACCGCAGGTCGGCGCATTGCGCTTCGTCACCGAGATGGGCGTCATTGAGCTGCGGCCCGGCGAGATCGCGGTGCTGCCACGCGGTCTGGTCTTCAAGGTCGAGCTGGTCGACAAGGAAGTGCGCGGCTACGTCTGCGAGAACTACGGCGCCAAGTTGACGCTGCCCGACCGCGGCCCGATCGGCGCCAACTGCCTGGCCAATCCGCGCGATTTCAAGACGCCTTGCGCCTGGTTCGAGGAGAAGGAAACGCCGTGCCGGCTGACGGTGAAATGGTGCGGCAATTTCCATGTCACCGAGATCGGCCATTCGCCGCTGGACGTCGTTGCCTGGCACGGCAATTACGCCCCCTACAAATATGATCTGGCTACCTTTTCGCCTGTCGGCGCGCTGCTGTTCGACCATCCCGACCCGTCCATCTTCACTGTGCTGACGGCACCCAGCGGCGAGGAGGGCACGGCCAATATCGACTTCGTCATCTTCCCGCCACGCTGGCTGGTGGCCGAAGACACGTTCCGGCCACCCTGGTACCACCGCAACATCATGAGCGAGTTCATGGGCCTGATCCATGGCCAGTACGATGCCAAGGAAGAGGGCTTTGTGCCCGGCGGCATCAGTCTGCACAATCTGATGCTGGCCCATGGACCGGATGCGCCTGGCTTCGAAAAGGCCTCGCGCGCGGACCTGAAACCGGTCAAGCTCGACAACACCATGGCGTTCATGTTCGAGACCCGATTTCCGCAAATGCTGACCCGCTACGGCGCCGAACTCGAAACCCGGCAGGACAATTATATCGACTGCTGGGCGGATCTGAAGAAGCGTTTCAATGGCACGCCCGAGGGCGACTGGTCTTGAGCACCGAGCCAATGCCGGATCGGCTGGTGCTTTTGGGCTCGAAGGGTGGCCCGGCATTGCGGCCGGGTGGTCCGTGGCCGAGTTCGTCGCTGCTGCAGATCGGAGGCCGCAGCATCGTCGTCGACTGCGGGCTTGGCGTGACGCGCGGTCTGGTCGACGCGGGCATCAGCCTGAAGGCGCTCGACCTGATCTTCATCACGCATCTGCACTCCGACCATGTCCTGGAACTGGGGCCGTTGATCCACACCGCCTGGACGGCGGGTCTGGCCACGCCCGTCGGCGTCTTCGGTCCGCCCGGCACTGGCCACTACTGGCGGCGCTTTTGCCAGGCGATGGAGTTCGATATCGAAATCCGCATCGTCGATGAAGGCCGACCGGATATTCGCGACCTGGTTTCGATCAGCGAATTCGGCGAAGGCCAGGTGGTCGAACAGGGCGGCTTGACGGTTTCGGCGCTGCGCGTCGAGCATCCGCCGGTGACCGACTGTTTTGCCCTGCGCTTCGAGCATGGCGGAAAAAGCGTGGTGTTCTCCGCTGACACGGCCTTCTTTCCGCCGCTGGCGGATTTTGCCCAAAGCGCCGATATCCTCGTCCACGAAGCCATGCTGGAGGAAGGCATCGAGCGGCTAGTGGCCAGGACCGGCAATGGTGCGCGGCTGAAAGACCACCTGCTCGCCAGCCACAGCTTTGCCGAAGAGGCCGGCAGCATCGCCAGCGATGCCAGCGTCAAGAGACTGGTGCTCAATCACCTCATTCCGGCCGACGATCCCGGGATCGGGGAGGCCGATTGGACTGCCGCTGTCAGGAAAACATGGGCCGGCGACTTGACGATCGCCCGCGACGGTCTTGTTGTGGGCTTAAGCAGCGCCAAAGCTGCAGCAGGAGAGGAAACCGCATGAAGCTTGCCACATTGAAGGACGGGACGCGCAATGGAAAACTCGTCGTCGTCTCGCGCGACCTGACACGCTTCACCGACGCCTCGTTCCTGGTGCGCACGCTGCAGGCGGCGCTCGACGACTGGCGCCGCGTCGCCCCGCATCTCGCGACAATAGCGGAATCGCTTGAGAACAATGCGATGCCGGCGGAGCGCTTCCACGAGCATGACGCCCACTCGCCGCTGCCGCGCGCCTATCAATGGGCCGACGGCTCGGCTTATGTGAATCATGTCGAACTGGTGCGCAAAGCGCGCGGCGCCGAGATGCCGGCGAGCTTCTGGACCGACCCGCTGATCTACCAGGGCGGCTCAGATTCTTTCATTCCGCCACGCGATCCGATCCGCATGGCTGACGAAGCCTTCGGCATCGACATGGAAGGCGAAGTCGCCGTCATTGTCGACGACGTGCCGATGGGCGCCAGTGTCGATGAGGCGCGCGCGGCGATCCGGCTGGTCATGCTGGTCAATGACGTCACGCTGCGCGCGCTCACCGGACCGGAACTGGCCAAAGGTTTCGGTTTTTTCCAGTCAAAACCGTCCTCGGCGTTTTCGCCTGTCGCGGTGACGCCGGACGAACTGGGTGATGCCTGGGACGGCGGCAAGGTCAGCCTGCCGCTGCTCGCCGATCTCAACGGCAAGCCGTTCGGCCGGGCCAATGCCGGTATCGACATGACCTTCGATTTTCCGGCGCTGATCGTTCACGCAGCAAGGACACGGCCATTGGCGGCCGGCACGATCATCGGCTCGGGGACCGTCTCCAACAAGCTCGACGGCGGGCCGGGCAAGCCTGTTTCGGCCGGTGGCGCTGGCTATTCCTGCATCGCCGAACTGCGCATGATCGAGACCATTGTGTCAGGCGAACCCAAAACGCCGTTCCTGCGCTTCGGCGACACGGTGCGCATCGAGATGAAGGACAAAGCCGGGCATTCGATCTTCGGCGCCATTGAGCAGAAGGTCGAGAAATACGAGAGGTAAGGGCATGACGGGGGACTATCTTCTGGCCGGTGTCTGGGCACTCGCCATACTGGCGGTCTTCATCCAGGCGATCCGGCTGAGCTACCGCATTGAGGCGCGATCGCCCGGCCTGACCAACCGCAGCGGCTTTCCGCGCAAGGCGATGATGTTCCACACCATCACCAACATGAACGTCGCGCGCGACGAGGAAACGCAAGCCATGCGGCGGCGCATGAACCGGCTTCTGCTGATCGTTCTTGCCGGATTCGAGATCATGGGGGCAGGCTTGCATCTGATGCGGGCAGGGGGATGATCTCGTGAACCTGCTCGACCATCTGCGCCGTATGGCCGGCAACAATCTGTGGTCGAACGACCGGCTCTACCGCGCGGTGCTGTCGCTCCAGCCAGGCGAGTTCGAGGCCGAACGCACCAGCTTCTTTCCATCGATCAAGGCGACGCTCAACCACATCCTTGCGGTCGATCTTCTCTACCTCGATTTTCTCGAAGAGGGTGGTCTCGGTGCTGCCGCCCATGACGACTTCGTGCCCCTCGACGAGCCGGGGGCGTTGTTTGCGGTGCAGGTCGCAGCCGACCGGCGGCTGATCGCCTTTTGCGATAGACTGTCGGCCGACGACCTCGATCGGCAGGTTATCACCGACCGGCGCGAGGACGGCATGATCCCCGAGCGCATCGGCGACATCCTCGCCCATGTCTTCCTGCACGACATCCATCATCGCGGCCAGGTGCACGCCATGCTTTCGGGGACGTCGGTCAAGCCGCCGCAACTGGATGAGTTTCTGCTCTATTATGATGCGAAGCTGAGGGAGAGAGAGGTCGAGCGGTTGGGGCTCTAATTAATCGTCAAGCCGCTCGGCCCTTTCAGAGCAGCGGTGGCGCCGATTGGTCTTTCCTTGCCGGGGGGCGGCAAGAGACGCGCTACGACCCTGCCGCGCCGGGTGATTACGATCTCCTCGCCGGCATTTGCACGCCTGACGAGTTCCGACAGTTTGGCTCTCGCTTCCGTAATAGAGACGTGCACGGCTCGACCTCGCTAGGCCCAACCTTAAGCCAAAGCCGGGCCGCAGCGAGAGTAACCTTACGCCGCTTTGCCGTCCACCTTGATCACGCCGCGCTTGATCTGGTCCTGCTCGATCGATTCGAACAGCGCGCGGAAATTGCCTTCGCCAAAACCTTCGTCGCCCTTCCTCTGGATGAACTCGAAAAAGATCGGCCCGATCACGGTTTTCGAAAAGATCTGCAGCAGGATCTTGGTCGTGCCGCCATCGACGACGCCTTCTCCATCGATCAGGATGCCGTGCTTCTTCATCCGCTCGATCGGTTCGTCATGGCCGTTCACGCGGTCGTACGACATATCGTAGTAGGTCTCCGGCGGACCGGGCATGAATTTCAGCCCGTTCTCGGCCAGCCTGTCGGTGGCGGCATAGATCTCGTCGGTGCCGACAGCGATGTGCTGGATGCCCTCGCCATTGTACTTCTTCAGATATTCGGCGATCTGGCTGGTCTCGTCCTTGGACTCGTTGAGCGGAATGCGGATCTTGCCGCAGGGCGAGGTGATGGCGCGGCTCACCAGGCCGGTGATCTTGCCGTCGATGTCGAAGAAATGGATCTGCTTGAAGCCGAACAGATTGCGGTAGAAATCCCACCATTTGTCCATCTGGCCGCGATAGACATTGTGGGTCAGGTGATCGAGATAATAGAAGCCGACGCCTTGCGGCCGTGGGTCGCGAGCGCCCAGCCACTCGAACTCGGCATCATAGGCCGAACCCTTCTTGCCATAGGTCTCGATGAAATAGAGCAGCGAGCCGCCAATGCCGACGATTGCCGGCACGTCGAGCGCCTTGTCGGCGCCTTCGTAAGGCGTGGCGCCCTTGGCAACGGCATGGTCGAAGGCGTGCTTGGCATCGACCACCCGCCAGGCCATAGACGCAGCACAGGGGCCGTGCTTGTCGACGAACTTCATCGCATGCGAGCCGGGCTCGGCATTGACGACATAGTTGATGTCGCCCTGCCGCCAGATGGTGACGTCTTTCGTGCGGTGCTTGGCCACCGCGACATAGCCCACACGGGTGAACAGTTGAGCCAATTTTTCCGGTTCCGGGTGCGCGAATTCGACAAACTCGAAACCGTCCGTGCCGGCGGGGTTGTCCTTGCTGATCGTGGCGGGCGGGGCGTCGTGCGGGAAGGGACCCATGATATTCCTCCGAAAGCTGGCCTGGCCTGAAAAGGCCATTTGACACGATCATAACGCGGAGGAGGCGCACGGTGCTTGCATTCAAACGCTTGAAATGATGATGTCATGCGTGAAGCGTGCATGATGTGAGGAAAAACCATGGATGAGGCGCGCATTGACCAGTTTGACCGCAAGATAATGGCGCTGTTGCAGGGTGATGCGCGGCTGACCAACAACGATCTTTCGGAGCGGGTGAACCTGTCGGCGTCGCAATGCTCGCGCCGCCGCCAGCGGCTGGAGGAGGACGGCTTCATCAAGGGCTATCGCGCCGTTCTCGACCGCGACAAGCTCGGTTTTTCCCTGGTCAATGTCATTTCGGTCACGCTCGCCACCCACAACCGCGACAATGCGCGGCGCTTCGGCGAACTGGTGGCGCGGCTGCCCGAAGTGCAGGAGGCGCACGCGCTGACCGGCGAGATGGATTACATCCTGAAAGTGGTGACGCCCGATTTGAAGTCGCTGTCGGAATTCGTCAACGGCGTGCTCCTGCCGCATGAATCCGTGCAGCACGTGAAAACGGCGATCGTGCTGGAAACGCTGAAGGAAACCGGCGCGCTACCGATTTGATTATAGATACAGGAAGCGACATGGAAAGAAAGTCAACGCGATACTATATGCTGTTGTCTCTATCGATATCTGCCGTTTTATTGGCGACAACGCTCATTGCCGTTTACCTTGTGCCAAAATCCATCTATCTTGTGCCTCCGATTGTTGTAGTAATAGGATACATAAAGCCAGTTGGCGAGAGAATTTCCTTCAGAAATTTGCTGTCGTCGTTGGTGTATCTTATGATAGGAAGCTTCTTTGCATACTTGGTAGCAGACGGCAACGATGGTGTAAGGGGAACCTTCATTAGTATAGGTCTGGCGTTGCTCTACCTCGAGTACATCAAAGATAGAGGGGCAAGGAGCTGAATCGGCCAGCCGTATTGGAACTGCGTGGCTCTTCAACCCTTCGACTGCTGGATCAGCCCATAGAGATTGGTGCAGCGGGCGCCGGAGCGGCAATAGGCGAAGACCGGGCCATCGAGTTCTTCGAGCGCTTCGGCCTGATCCTCGACATTCTCGGTGGTGATCTGGCCGCTGATCACCGGAATGTAGCGGAAAGCGAGCCCTGCGGCTTCGACCGCTGCCTTGACGGTGTCGGCAGAAGGCTGGCCGGGCTGTTCGTCATCGGGCCGGTTGCAGATCACGCTTTTGAAGCCGGCTTCCTTGATGGCGGCGACGTCCTCAGGCTGGATCTGGCCCGAAACCGAATAGTCCTCGCTGATTTCGCGGTATTCCATGGCAGCATCCTCGCAAACTGGTCAGGTGGCAGTCTTGCCACTCCCCGACATGGGCGGCAATCCGTACCGAGGGAATTCTCTGCCAAATAGACATTGCTTGCCGGAAAATCCAACCGGGCCGAGCGGCCCGGCTGGACAATCCTTCAAACTCAGCTGCCGAGAATGGCGCCTTTGATCTGACGGATGTTGTTGTGCATCATGTCGATATAGGTCGCGGCCGGGCCGTCGGGCTGCGACAGCGCATCCGAATAGAGCGTGCCGCCGACCTTGATGCCGGTTTCGCTGGCGATCTGTTCGATCAGGCGCGGGTTGGTGATGTTCTCGACGAAGATCGCAGCCGCCTTGTCCTGCTTCACTTGATTGACCAGTTTGGCGACGTCTGCGGCGGATGGCTCGGAGTCGGTCGAGATGCCTTGCGGAGCGAGGAAGGTCAGGCCGTATGCGTGTTCGAAATAGCCGAAGGCGTCATGCGAGGTGATGACGACGCGTTTGCTCTCCGGGATTGAGGCGATCGCCGCTTTCACTTCGCCTTCGACCGCGTCGAGCTTCTTCGTGTAGGTGGCGGCATTGGTCTGGTAGCTGACGCAGCCTTCCGCATCCGCCGCGCAGAAAGCCTCGGCGATGTTCTTCACGTAGATCCTGGCATTGGCGATCGACTGGAAGGCGTGCGGATCGGTGACCGTCTTGCCGCCGCCGGTGCCGGCACCTTCGGCCGCGTCGGCATCGGCGAATTCAGGTTTGAAATCGATCGGCGTCACGCCCTTGGTCAAGGTGATGATAGACGCCTTGGTGGCGCTGGCATCGACCAGCCGCTGCAGGAAACCTTCGAAATGCAGGCCGTTGACCAGAACGATGTCGGCCTTGGCCATGGCCACCGCATCGGCCGGGCTAGGCTCGTAGACATGGGCGTCGCCATCCGGCCCGACAATGGTGGTGACATGGATACGGTCGCCGCCGACATTTTTGGCGAAATCGGCAATGACGGTGAAGCTGGCGACCACTTTCAGCGGTGCCGCCAAGGCCGACGATGCGCCAAAGGCGGTTAATGTTATAACGCTCATCGCCAGGGCGGCATGGATCGATTTCAGCATAGACGGGTCTCCTTCTAGGGGCGGGGATCAGGCCGTTCTGTGACGGTGATGGATGATGCGCGCGCGCAGAATGCCGCGCGTGCCAAACAGGATCGAGGCGAAATAGACGACGCCGGCCGACAGGATGATGGCCGGGCCGGATGGCAGCGACGCGTGATAGGACAAAAGCAGCCCGGCGACGCAGGACGCAAAGCCGATCAGCACCGCCAGCACGCACATCGGCTCGACGCGAACTGTCCAGAAGCGGGCGGCTGCGGCCGGCAGCATCATCAGCCCAACCGACAGAAGCGTGCCGAGTGCCTGGAAGCCGCCGACAAGGTTTAGCACGACAAGGCCGAGGAAGATGAAATGCACCGGACTGCCGAGCCGGCTGACCGAGCGCAGGAACAGCGGGTCGAGGCATTCGGCGACCAGCGCCCGCCAGAAGATGGCGAGGCTGACCAGCGTCACCGCGACGATGCCGCCGATCAGCGTCAGGGCCTCATCGTTGAGCGCCAGCACGGTGCCGAACAGCACATGCATGAGATCGACGCTGGAACCGCGGATCGAAACCATCAGCACGCCGATGGCGAGCGAAATCAGATAGAACGCCGCCATCGAGGCGTCCTCGCGCTGTATGGTGAAGCGCGAGACGGCGCCGGCGCCGAGCGCGACGATGACGCCGGCGATCAGGCCGCCGATGGTCATCGGCAGGATCTCCAGCCCATAGAACAGGAAGCCGGCGGCCGCGCCGGGCAGGATTGCATGCGCCATCGCGTCGCCCGACAGGCTCATGCGCCGCAGCATCAGGAAGACGCCGATAGGGCAGGCGCCGAGCGACAGCATCAGCGAACCGATCAAAGCCCGCTGCATGAAGCCGAAATCGGCGAAGGGCGCGATGACAAGACCGTAAAGCATGTCCATCAGGCAGCCCTCGGTCCGACGCCGTGTCGATGGTCATGGTGATCGTGGCCATGGTGATCGTCACCATGAGCGTCCTCGCCCGGCTCGCACCAGGGTGCATTTTCTTCCCAGGCTTCGTGGAAGCGGCGGGCGCGCAACAGGTTGTCAGGTTTCAGCGTTTCCCTGGTTTCGCCCCAGGCGATCGGCTGGCGGGCGAGAAGCAGCGTTTCGGGGAAATTCTGCCGCACCAGGTCCAGATCGTGGACGACAACCATGATGGTGCGTTCCTCGCCGTGCCAGTGCTTGATCAGGGCAATGAGGTCGCCGACCGTCTTGGCGTCGACGGCGTTGAAGGGTTCGTCGAGCAGGATGAGGTCGGCGTCCTGCAGCAGGACGCGCGCAAACAGCGTGCGCTGCAACTGACCGCCCGACAGCGTGTCGATCGGGCGCTTTTCAAAGCCGCCGAGGCCGACCGCCATCAGCGCCTTGCTGACGTCATCGCGATCTTCCTTGGTGTAGCGGCCAAGCAGGCCGCGTCGTGGCCACAGGCCGAGCGAAACCAGATCGACCACCCGTGCCGGAAAGGAGCGGTCGAGCTCCGATTGCTGCGGCAGATAGGCGGCACGTACACCGGGCGCGCGGATAACCTCGCCGGCCATTGGCTTCAGGACGCCGACAATGCCTTTCATCAGCGTCGATTTGCCGGAGCCATTGGCGCCGACCACAGCGGTCAGCGAGCCCTTGCGGATGGTGCCGTCGAGATGATGGATCGCCGGATGGCTGCCGTAGCCAAGCGTCAGGTCGCGGAATGTCAGGCAGGTATTTGTCATTCTGCGATCCGTAGGCGGCGAAATCCGGCTGCTGGCAGCGGCCGATTGGATATGTGATGTTATTACATTAGTCAACAAGCCAATCCGGCGGAATTGCGGCCGCGGGGCAACTTGCCGTGTGTGCATGCCATATGCCGTTGGCCCAAGGGGATTTGACCTGGCGACCTTGCCCCAAGCCGGCCGCGACTCTAAAGAAGCGCAACCGTCACAGGAAGGAACCATCCAATGAGCATTCGTCGCATCGATGTCGGCCCGCGCATGAGCCAGATCGTCATCCATGGCAATACCGTCTATCTGGCTGGTCAGGTCGGCCAGCCAACCGGCAACGTCGCTTCGCAGACCAGGGACATCCTGGCGGCTGTCGACGAATTGCTGGCCAAGGCTGGCTCCGACAAGACCAAGATCCTGCAGGCGATCATCTGGCTGGCCGACATGAGCACCTTTGCCGAGATGAACGCGGAATGGGACAAGTGGGTGCCGCAGGGCAACACGCCAGCCCGTGCCACCGGCGAAGCAAAGCTCGCCACCCCGGACTATCTGGTCGAGATTATTATTACCGCCGCGATTTGAGTTTTTACCCTCCCCCTTGTGGGGAGGGTCGCTGCAAAGCAGCGGGGTGGGGGTCGGCGCCGCACCCCCACCCCGTTTCGCCACCATTGCTTCGCAATGCCGGCTCGCCGACCCTCCCCACAAGGGGGAGGGTGAAGAAAGACTACCCCTGCGGCCTGAACCTTGCCACCAGCGTGTGGCTCTCGGCCGCGTAGGTAAAGCGCACATGGGTGACCGGATGTTCGGCGCTCCATGTCCGTCGCTCGACCACCAGGCACGGCGCGCCGGCTTCGATGTCGAGTGCGGCCGCTATATGTCTGTCGGCGGCGACAGCGCGAATCCGGTGCTCGGCTTCGCTCCACGGCACGCGGCCGATCAGCCATGGTCCTGGTGCGATGGCCACGAATTCCACGTCTGCTGCCTCGGGTACGGCGGTGAGGTTGATCAGCCGCTGTTCATGCGCGAACGGCCGCTCGCCGGCGAAATGCCCGCATTCCAGCGCCACAACCGGTCCGGCCAAGCCCAATTCCAGCAGGGCGCGATCCTCGGCGCTGCTGCGCCTTTTGTGCCGAGCGACGCGCTCGTAGCGGTAAGGCAAGCCGAGCGCTTCGACCTCGATGCGGATATCGTGGATTTCCAGCACCGCCGCTTGCGACTGCGGCCGGCGCACAAAGCTGCCTGAGCGGCGGCGTCGTTCGATCAGCCCGGCCTTGGCAAGCTGTGACAGCGCCTTGTTCACCGTCATGCGCGAGCAATTGTATTGCACGCTCAGTTCGTGCTCGAACGGGATGCGATGGCCGGGCGCCCAGGCACCGGACGTGATCTTCTCGCTAATGTCGGTCAGGATGCGCTGGTGCAGCGAGCCGCCACCTTCCGCTACCACTGTGCCGGCCATGCTCATGCCGAAAGCGCCGTCATCACGCTGCGAAACCGCTCGGCGATAGCCTCTCGCTCCACATGCCTGCCGCCGCTGACCTGCTTGAGCCCATGCACCCAGACGCAGTCGACCTTGCCGCCATTGGCGAAGATCCAGGCGTCCAGGATCGCGTCGCCGCTCTTGCCGGCCAGCGAGAGATTTTTGGGATCGAGCGAGACGAGATCGGCGGATGCGCCGGCGGCGATCTGCGAGATGCCGGCGCCAAGGGCGACGCTGCCCCCGTCCAGCGCGGCATCGAACAGCGCCCGGCCGGTCGAGCCGCCCGCGACCGCCAGCACATTGCGGGCGCGGTGGGCGAGGCGCTGTGAATATTCGAGCTGGCGCAATTCGTCGGGCAGGCCGATGAGCACGTTGGAATCGGAGCCGACGCCAAAGCGGCCGCCATGGTCTCTGAACAGTGGCGCGGCAAAAGTGCCGTCACCGAGATTGGCTTCGGTGATCGGGCAGAGACCGGCGATGGCGCCGCTCCTGGCCATGGCAACGGTTTCAGCATCGGTCATGTGCGTGGCGTGGATTAGGCACCAGCGCTTGTCCACCTTGGCATGGCCAAGCAGAAATTCGACCGGCCGCGCGCCCGACCAGGCAAGGCAATCCTCGACCTCTTTCACCTGCTCTGCAATGTGGATGTGGATAGGCCCATCCGGCGCTAGGGCAGTCACCTCAATCAGTTCTTCCGGCGTCGCGGCGCGAAGGCTGTGCGGAGCGACGCCGACGACAGCCTGATTCAACGCGCGAACCGATTCGCGGCATTTCTCAACAAGCCGCGAGAACCGATTCACATCGTTGATGAATCGCCGCTGGCCTTGGTTTGGCGCGGCGCCGCCGAAAGACGAGTGCGCATAGAACACTGGCAGCAGCGTCAGGCCGATACCTGTTTCGCCGGCCGCCGCCGCGATGCGCTCGGCCATCTCGGCAAGATTGGCGTAGGATTTTCCATCCCGGTCGTGATGTAGATAGTGAAATTCGCCGACGCGGGAAAAACCGGCCTCCAGCATCTCGACATAGAGTTGTGCGGCAACCGCCTCGACCTGATCGGGTGTCATCGACAGGGCGAAACGGTACATCACCTCGCGCCAGCTCCAGAAACTGTCGGCGGAGGGGCCGCGAAGTTCGGCAAGGCCGGCCATGCCGCGCTGGAAGGCGTGGCTGTGCAAATTGGGCATGCCGGGCAACAGGATCGCGTGGCGTTCGTCGCCGGCTGCTGCTGCGGCGCCAGGCTGAACGGCTGTAATGCGTCCCTCGGCCAGGGTGAGCCGCACATTATCGCGCCAGCCATCGGGAAGGAGCGCCTGTTCCGCAAAGATCGCTGCCACTTTTCTCTCCGGTTCTCTGTCTCTCATGCGATGATGGCACTTGCAGTGCGTTTCAATATGTATATACATAATCGTCATCGATTGAAACGGAAAAGATGATGGCTGGACAGAGCAAAAGCCGGGCAGGGGATCTTCGTCTGTGGCGCAATGCGCGGCTAGCGACAATGGCCGACGGGTCTGCCGGACTTGGCGTCGTCGAACATGGCGCGGTCGCTGCGCGTGACGGCCGCATTGTCTATGCCGGCCCCGAGTCGGAGCTGCCCCCAACACTTGCCCTGGCCGCAGAAACGGTCGATTGCGAGGGCCGCTGGATCACGCCTGGCCTGATCGACTGCCACACCCATCTGGTCCACGCCGGCAACCGCGCCAACGAATTCGAGATGCGGCTGGCCGGCGCCACCTATGAAGAGGTCGCCCGGGCCGGCGGCGGCATTGTTTCGTCGGTCAAATCCTTGCGCGCTGCCAGCGAAGACGAACTGGTCACTCAATCGCTGCCGCGCCTCGATGCGCTGATCGCCGAAGGCGTGACCACCGTCGAGATCAAGTCCGGCTATGGCCTCGACCTCGAAAACGAGAAGAAATCGCTGCGTGCAGCCCGCCAACTGGGCGCGCAACGGGCGGTGACGATCCGCACCACCTTCCTCGGCGCTCACGCGCTGCCGCCGGAAGCCAAGGGCGACAAGGACTACTTTATCGATCTGGTCGCCAATAAGATTCTTCCATCGGTTGCCGCCGAGGGGCTGGCCGATGCCGTCGACGGTTTCTGCGAAGGCATCGCCTTTTCGCCGGAACAGATGGCGCGCGTCTTCGATGCGGCCAAAGCAGCAGGCCTGCCGGTCAAGCTCCATGCCGACCAGCTGTCCAACCTGCATGGCGCCGAACTCGCCGCCCGTTACGGTGCGCTGTCGGCCGACCATCTCGAATACACCGATGATGCCGGTGCAGCGGCGATGGCCAAGGCCGGAACCGTGGCGACGATCTTGCCCGGCGCCTACTATTTCATTCGCGAAACCAAGAAGCCGCCGATCGGCCTGTTTCGCCAGCACGGCGTCAAGATGGCTGTCGCCACCGACAACAATCCCGGCACTTCGCCGCTGACCTCGCTGCTTCTGACCATGAACATGGCCGCGACCCTGTTCGGCCTGACGGTCGATGAATGCCTCGCCGGCGTCACCCGCGAGGCCGCCCGCGCGCTTGGTTTGCTGGGTGAAACCGGCACGCTGGAAGCCGGAAAATCCGCCGACCTGGCGATCTGGGACATCGAGCGCCCCGCCGAACTCGTCTATCGCATGGGCTTCAACCCACTGCATGCCCGCATCTGGAGAGGACAATGACCGAACTGACCCTGAAGCCCGGCAATGCGACGCTGGCCGACTGGCGCGCCATCTATCGTGGCGCCGTGCCCAAGCTGGACAATGCCTGCCGGCCAAAGATCAAGGCGAGCGCCGAGGCTGTCGCCAGGATCGTTGCCAAGGGCGAGCCGGTCTATGGCATCAACACCGGCTTCGGCAAACTGGCCAGCGTCCGCATCCCGGCCGAGGATCTCGAGACCTTGCAGCGCAACATCGTCCTGTCGCACGCCGCCGGCGTTGGCGAGCCGATGCCGGTTGCTGTCTGCAGGCTGATGATGGCGCTGAAGCTCGCCAGCCTGGCGCAGGGCGCGTCGGGCGTGCGGCCGCAAACCATCGAATTGCTGGAAGCAATGCTGGCCAACGACGTCATCCCGGTGGTGCCGGCGCAAGGTTCCGTCGGCGCCTCCGGCGACCTCGCCCCGCTGTCGCACATGACGGCGGTGATGATCGGCGTCGGCGAATGCTTCACCCCGCATGGCCGTTTCCCGGCCAAGGTCGCCTTCGTCTCGCATGGATTGGAACCGGTGACGCTGGGCGCCAAGGAGGGCCTGGCGCTGCTCAACGGCACCCAGTTTTCGACCGCCTATGCGCTGGCCGCCTTGTTCGAGGCCGAAGTGCTCTACCAATCGGCGCTGGTCGCCGGTGCCCTGTCGACCGACGCGGCAAAAGGGTCCGACGCCCCCTTCGATCCGCGCATCCATGTGCTGAGAAAGCATCCCGGCCAGATCGAGACGGCCGACGCCCTGCGCAATCTGATGGCCGGCAGCGCCATCCGTGAATCGCATCGGGTTGGCGACGAACGCGTGCAGGATCCGTATTGCCTGCGCTGCCAGCCGCAGGTGATGGGCGCTGCACTCACCGTGCTGCGCCAGGCGGCCGACACGCTGGGCACCGAAGCCAATGGCGTCACCGACAATCCGCTGATCTTCGCCGAGGATGACACCGCGCTTTCCGGCGGCAATTTCCACGCCGAGCCGGTGGCCTTCGCCGCCGACATGATCGCGCTCGCCATCTGCGAAATCGGTTCGCTGTCGGAACGCCGCATCGCCATGCTTGTCGATCCGGCGCTGTCCGGCATGCCGGCCTTCCTGACGCCGAAGCCCGGCCTGAACTCCGGCTTCATGATCCCGCAGGTGACGGCGGCGGCGCTCGTTTCGGAGAACAAGCAGAAAGCCTATCCGGCCAGCGTCGATTCGATCCCCACCTCGGCAAACCAGGAAGACCATGTTTCGATGGCCGCGCACGGTGCGCGCCGGCTGATCGGGATGGTCGAGAACGCCACCGCCGTGATCGGCATCGAATTGCTGGCCGCGGCCCAAGGCTGCGATTTCCATGCGCCGCTGGCCTCGAGCGACGCCCTGGAGGCAGTGCGCAAGCTGGTCCGGGCCGAAGTGCCGCATCTCGACAATGACCGCCATTTCCACCCCGATATGGAAAAAGCCATCGCCATGGTGCGCAGCGGTGCGGCCATCGAGGCCGCCGGCGGCGTGGCTCTGCCGTCGGTTTCCGGAGCGATGTGATGGCAAGCGCGCCCTGGCTGACGGTCACGCCCGGCACAGCGCCGTTGCTGGTGTCGATCCCGCACACCGGCATCGACCTCGCCGGCCTTGAGAATCGGCTGGTCTCGCCCTGGCTCGGCCGCCGCGACTGCGATTGGTGGATCGATAATCTCTATGACTTTGCTGCCGGCCTCGGGGCGACGGTGGTGCACACCGCGATCTCGCGCACCGTCATCGACGTCAACCGCGATCCCTCCGGCGCCTCGCTTTACCCCGGCCAGGCGACGACCGGCCTTTGCCCGACCGAGACTTTCGATGGCGATCCGCTCTATCGCGAGGGCGAAGAACCGGGGCCGTCGGAGATCGACGAGCGTCGCGAGAAATTCTTCGTGCCCTACCATGCCGCCTTGCAGGTCGAGATCGACCGGTTGCGTGGCCTGCACGAAAAGATCGTCCTCTATGACTGCCACTCGATCCGTTCAGTGCTGCCGCGCCTGTTTGAAGGCACGCTGCCGGTTTTCAACCTCGGCACCAATGACGGCAGGAGCGCCGATCCGACGCTGCAGGCGATGGTCGGCCAGATCATGGCCGAAACCGGTGAAACCTTTGTCATCAACGGCCGCTTCAAGGGCGGCTGGATCACACGCCATTTCGGCCAGCCGCAACAAGGCGTGCATGCGCTGCAGATGGAACTCTCCAACCGCGGCTATATGCGCGAGCCAGATGGCAAGGGTACGCCGGACAATTGGCCGGTGCCCTATGACGCCGAGTTCGCAGCACCGATCCGCGCCACGCTGCGGAAAATCCTCGAGACCGCGACATCCTGGGCGCGCGTCTGACATCAGGTCCTTTATGGAGTGACGCCATGAACAATCCTCGCCACAACATCCGCGAAGTCCGCAGCCCGCGCGGCACCGAAATCAGCGCGCGCTCCTGGCTGACGGAAGCGCCGCTGCGCATGCTGATGAACAATCTCGACCCGGATGTTGCAGAAAATCCCAACGAGCTGGTCGTCTATGGCGGCATCGGCCGGGCGGCGCGCACCTGGAACGACTTCGACCGCATCGTCGCCTCCTTGAGGACGCTGGCCGATGACGAGACTTTGCTGGTCCAGTCCGGCAAGCCGGTTGGCGTGTTCCGGACCCACCCGGACGCCCCGCGCGTGCTGATCGCCAACTCCAATTTGGTGCCGCACTGGGCGAATTGGGAAAAGTTCAACGAGCTCGATAAGAAGGGCCTGATGATGTACGGCCAGATGACGGCCGGCTCGTGGATCTACATCGGCACGCAAGGCATCGTGCAAGGCACCTACGAGACCTTCGTCGAGGCCGGCCGCCAGCACTATGGCGGCAATCTCAAGGGAAAATGGATACTGACCGGCGGTCTCGGCGGCATGGGTGGCGCCCAGCCGCTCGCCGCCGTCATGGCCGGCGCCTGCTGCCTGGCGATCGAATGCAACCCGGACTCGATCGATTTCCGCCTGCGCACCCGCTACGTCGACGAGCGCGCCGACACGCTCGACGAGGCGCTGGAAAAGATCGAACGCTGGACCAAGGCCGGCGAGGCGAAATCGGTCGGCCTGCTTGGCAATACGGCCGAGATCGTCCCGGAAATGTTCCGGCGTGGCATTCACCCCGATATG
The DNA here is from genome assembly GCF_004006095.1 of Mesorhizobium sp. M7A.F.Ce.TU.012.03.2.1. Classification (NCBI taxonomy): domain Bacteria; kingdom Pseudomonadati; phylum Pseudomonadota; class Alphaproteobacteria; order Hyphomicrobiales; family Phyllobacteriaceae; genus Mesorhizobium; species Mesorhizobium sp. M7A.F.Ce.TU.012.03.2.1. Next base: position 5,641,410 of record NZ_CP034779.1, on the reverse strand, counting down.
GTCACCGACCAGACCTCGGCGCATGATCCCATCAACGGCTACCTGCCGAAGGGCTGGACGATGGCCGAGTGGCGCGAGAAGCGCGTCAGCGACCCCAAGGTGGTCGAGAAGGCGGCACGCGCTTCCATGCGCGAACATGTCGAGGCGATGGTGGCGTTCTGGAACGCCGGCGTGCCGACGCTCGACTACGGCAACAACATCCGCCAGGTGGCCAAGGAGGAGGGGTTCGAGAACGCCTTTGCCTTCCCCGGCTTCGTGCCGGCCTATATCCGCCCGCTGTTCTGCCGTGGCATCGGGCCGTTCCGCTGGGCAGCCCTTTCCGGCGATCCTGAGGATATCTACAAGACCGACGCCAAGGTGCGCGAACTGACGCCCGGCAACACCCATCTGCACAATTGGCTCGACATGGCGCGCGAGCGCATCGCCTTCCAGGGCCTGCCGGCGCGCATCTGCTGGGTCGGCCTTGGCGACCGCCACAGGCTCGGACTCGCTTTCAACGAGATGGTGGCCAAGGGTGAGCTGAAGGCGCCTGTCGTCATCGGCCGCGATCACCTCGATTCCGGCTCGGTCGCCTCGCCAAACCGCGAAACGGAATCCATGAAGGACGGCTCGGACGCTGTGTCCGATTGGCCGCTGCTCAACGCGTTGCTCAACACGGCGTCCGGCGCCACCTGGGTGTCGCTGCACCATGGCGGCGGCGTCGGCATGGGTTTCTCGCAGCACGCCGGCATGGTCATCGTCGCCGACGGTACGCGGGACGCCGCAAGGCGCCTGGAGCGGGTGTTGTGGAACGATCCGGCGACCGGTGTCATGCGCCACGCCGATGCCGGCTACGACATCGCCGTCGAATGCGCCAAGGAGCACCAGCTCAACCTGCCCGGCATTCTCGGGTGAGAAACGTCCGGCCGCAGGCAGGCGAAAAGCCGCGGAATCGGCTTTTCGAGTTTCGAACGCCCGTAGCCATAGCGGAGGGCTAGGCATGCGCATCCTGCGGGCAGCCGAATACCGGTCGATGCCGTGGAAGAACGGCGGCGGCGTGACGACGGAAATCGCCGTCTCGCCCACCGGTGCCGGGCTCGACGATTTCGACTGGCGCGTGTCGATGGCGCGCGTCGAATCGAGCGGTCCTTTCTCGCAATTTGCCGGGATCGATCGCACCCTTGCCGTGCTCGAAGGCGAGGGCATCGTCCTCGATATTGCCGGCCACCCGCCGACATCCATAAACAGGACGACTGCCCTGTTTTCTTTCCCTGCCGACGTGCAGACCTCGGCCGCGCTGATCGGCGGACCGATCACCGATCTCAATGTCATGACCCGCCGAAGTCGGACGACGCATTCGGTCGAACGCCTGGTGATTTCGGCCCCCGCGGAAATCCGGACTGAAGCCGGCACAACGCTCATCCTGTGCTTGAACGGCGACGTCAGCGTGCCCGCCGCTGAACCGGTCCGCCTCGGTCCGCTCGACACGTTGCTATCCGGTCCGGTCAGCACCGGCCTGCTCGTCCAACCCGCCCACGAGGCAACGCTGTTCGTGATCCGGATCGGGTCTGTCGCCGGCAACGATTAACGCTTGTTTCCAAACATGATCGCGGCACCGGCGAAATATAGCGTAAGCTGCTGGCGGCATCACGAAAAAGCCTGAATCCTCTCCGCCGATCTGGCCTGGCGGGAAGTGGGGTGCTTGTCTTTGAGTTTTGCTGAGAGACGTCGCCCTGTCGTGGTGCGGAAACAAACTTTCGGCAAGTGGGGTTTATGCAACCAATTGCATTTGAACCGGTTTTAGGGCCATTGCCGTGGCGGTGACGCCGCTCAGTGCCCGCTTACGGAATTTTCAATGAATATTCAGACGACTCCTGCCCAAATCGAGAAGACAAGCGCGAGCTTCCCGGCCATCACGGAAGAGCCGATTCGCTCCAACTACCTGCCCGAAGAGCGCCTTCGGCTGCTTGGCGAAAGCCTGGCAAAAGGCGACCTCACCGATCTGTTCGGCCTGACGCCCTTCGATTTTCAGGCGCGTGTCCGCGACAGCGCCAAGAAGATTTTGGAAGTCTACCGGTCGACCAATGCGGCGCAGGCGAGGGGCGAGACGATCACGCCGGCGGCACAATGGCTGCTCGACAACAATTACCTGGTCGAAGAGACCATTTTCCAGGTCAAGCGCGACCTGCCGCGCCGCTTCTATCGTCAGTTGCCGACGCTGAAACTGCCTGACAACGGCAGCGTGCCGCGCGCGCTGGCGCTGGCCTGGACCTATGTGGCGCATTCAGACAGTTCCGTTTCGGCGACGATGTTCAAGTCCATCGTTCAGGGTTTTCAGTCGGTCGAGCCGCTGAAGATCGGCGAACTCTGGGCGCTGCCTTCGCTGTTGCGCTTCGTCCTGATCGAAAATCTCCGCCGGCTGGCCGTCAGGGTCAATCGCACCCGCCAGATGCGCCAGATCGCCAACGATGTGGCCGACAAGGTCCTGGCGACCGACGACAGCGCCGACCGGCAGTCGATCCTGTCCAATTTCAGCGCGCATGCGCAGGACACCACCTTCGCCACCCAACTGCTCTACCGCCTGCGCGATGGATCGCAGAATGCCGGCAAGGCTCTGGAATGGCTGGAAGGCGAGCTCGAAAAGACCGGCTCCGATGCCGAGGAAATCATCATTTCCGAACATCACACGCTGTCCAGCGGCAATGTGACGACGGGCAACATCATCCGCGGCCTGCGCCTCATCAACGACGTCGACTGGACGGTGTGGTTCGAAGGCGTCAGCCGCATCGACACCGTGCTGCGCGAGCGCACCGATTTCGCCGCGCTCGACTTCTTCTCGCGCGATCAGTACCGGACCGCGATCGAGGAATTGGCGCGCCGCTCGAACCTTTCGGAATATCGCGTTGCCGAGATGGCCATTGAGTTGGCCGGCCACGCCGCCAGCGATGGTGACGGCGACGTCGTTTTAACCGGGTCCGCCCACACCGATGTCGGCTTCTTTCTCGTCGGCCCACGCCGGCTGGAGCTGGAGAAGGCGATCGGCTATCGGCCCACCATCAGCCAGACAGTCAAGCGTGCCTTCCGCAAGACCGGGTGGCTCGGCATCGTCGTGCCCGTGTTTGCGCTGACGGCCCTGCTTCTCGTCCTTTCCGGCAACGCGCTTGCCAATCTCGGCCTGTCGGTGCCCTCGATCGTCCTCATGCTGGCGCTTTTTGCCGTGCCGGCCAGCGAGGGCGCGCTCGCCTTCTTCAACACGGTCGTATCGCTGTTCCTGAAACCGACGCGTCTCGTCGGCTACGATTACCGGCACGGCGTTCCGCCCGAGGCGCGCACGCTGGTGGTGGTGCCGTCGCTGATCGGCTCGCGCGACGACGTCGAGGAAAACATCCGCAACATCGAGGTGCATCATCTCGCCAACACGGCCGATGAAATCCATTTCGCGCTGCTGTCGGACTGGCCAGACTCGAAGACCGAGATCGATGCGGCGGACACCGAAATCCTCGAATTCGCCCGTACCGAAATCGCTCGTCTCAACGCCCGCTATCCGTCCGAAGGCGCGCCGCGTTTCTACATCCTGCACCGGCGCCGGCTGTTCAATGCGGCGCAAGGGGCCTGGATGGGCTGGGAGCGCAAGCGCGGCAAGCTGCACGAGCTCGATCTTCTGCTGCGCGGCGACAGCGACACCACGTTCCTGCCGCTCGACGTGCCGCTGCCGGAGAACGTCGTCCATGTGATGACGCTCGATGCCGACACGCGCACCACCCGTGACGCGGTCGCCACTCTTGTCGGCAAGCTTTGCCACCCGCTCAACCGGCCGCATTTCGACGCCAGCAAGCGCGTCGTCACCGCCGGCTACGCGATCCTGCAGCCGCGCATCACCGCGTCGCTGACCTCAGGCGACGATGCGTCGTTCTTCCAGCGGGTCTTTTCGGCCAATCGCGGCCTCGACCCTTATGTCTTTGCCGTGTCTGATCTCTACCAGGACGTCTTCGGCGACGGGTCCTTCACCGGCAAGGGCCTCTATCATGTCGACGCCTTCGAGGCCGCCCTGCAGGGCCGCATCGAGGAGAACACCATCCTCAGCCACGATCTGCTGGAAGGCGCGCTGGCGCGCGCGGCGCTGGTCACCGACGTCGAACTGGTTGAGGACTATCCGACCCGCTACTCGGTGGACGCCTCGCGCCACCATCGCTGGGCGCGCGGCGACTGGCAGTTGCTCGGCTTCATGCTCGATCCGCGCTCCGGCGTGCCGGCGCTGTCGCGCTGGAAGATGATCGACAATCTGCGCCGCTCGCTGACGCCGATCTTCTGGGTGATGGCGGCGATCGCCGGCTGGACGCTGCTGCCCTTCACGCAAGCCGCGCAATGGCAGGCCCTGCTGATCCTCAGCCTGTTCATGGCGCCGACATTCGACATCGTCAACGCCATCCTGCCCAAGAGCGGCGACCAGACGCCACGCGGCCATTTCTCGGCCCTGGCACGCGACGTCGCCTTCGGCACCGCCATGGTGGCGCTGAAAATCGTGCTGATGGCGCACAATGCCTGGATGATGGGCGATGCCATCGTGCGCACGCTCTACCGGCTGTTCGTCAGCCGCCAGAACCTTTTGGAATGGCGCACCGCCTCGCAGGCGCACAAGGCGGGCGACAACGATGTCGGGTCGTATTACGGCATGATGTATGGCGCCGTGATCATCGGCTTCGTCGGCCTTGCCATTCCGGTGTTGGCCGATTCGACCGGCGCCTTCGTCGCCTTCTTCTTCGCCCTGTTCTGGATTGGCTCGCCGGCCATCGCCAGCTGGATCAGCCGTTCGGCTGAAACCGAGGATCGGCTGCGCATATCGCAGGCCGACATCCATACGTTGCGCACGGTGGCGCGGCGCACATGGCATTATTTCGAAAGCTTCGTGACGGCAGAGCATCACCATCTGCCGCCGGACAATTTCCAGGAAAGCCCGGCGCCGGTGGTGGCGCCACGCACCTCGCCGACCAATATCGGCGTCTACCTGCTGTCCGTCGTTTCCGCCCGCGACTTCGGCTGGATCAGCCTGTCCGACGCCATCACCCGCATCGACGCCACCATGGCGACGATCGAGGGCATGCCGCGTGAGCGCGGTCACCTCTTCAACTGGTACGACACGACGACACTGAAGCCGCTCTATCCGCTTTACATCTCGGCTGTCGACAGCGGCAATCTCGCTGGCCATCTGGTGGCGGTGGCGGCGGCCTGCGCCGAATGGGCCGAAGCACCTTCCGTCCATCTCCAGGGCGATTTCGAAGGCATTCTCGACACGGTCACCATCCTCAGCGAAAGCCTCGATGATCTGCCCGACGACCGCCGTCAGTTGCGCCCGCTGCGCCAGCGTCTCGCCGACCGCCTCGACGGCATGCGGCGCGCTGTCGACACCATCAAGGCGCAGCCCGAAATGGCGTCGATCCGCACCATCAACCTGGCTGTGCTGGCCGGCGAGATCCGCAAATTGGCCACCGCCATCCATACCGAGGCGGTGTCGCCCCAGAGCGACGTTATCGTCGACTGGGCGGCAAGGCTGGAAGCCACCTGCGAAGCGCACGTCCATGACGCGCACAGCGACGACAATGCCGTCGAGGCGCTGCGTGCCAAGCTGCTCACCTTGCGCGAGCGCACGCGCCGTTACGCCTTCGAGATGGATTTCTCCTTCCTGATGCGGCCGGAGCGCAAGCTGTTGTCGATCGGCTACCGGGTCGAGGAACACCAGCTCGACGAGAGCTGCTACGACCTTCTGGCTTCCGAAGCGCGGCTGACCAGCCTGTTCGCCATCGCCAAGGGCGACCTGCCGACCGAGCACTGGTTCCGGCTTGGCCGGCCGATCGTCGAAATCGGTTTCCAGGGCGCCCTGATGTCCTGGTCCGGCTCGATGTTCGAATATCTGATGCCGCCGCTGGTGATGAAGGAGCCGCAGGGCTCGATCCTCAACCAGACCAGCAAGCTGATCATCAAGCGCCAGATCCAGTATGGCCGCCAGAAGAACGTGCCGTGGGGCATTTCGGAGGCCGCCTACAATGCGCGCGACCGAGAACTGACCTACCAATACACAAATTTCGGCGTTCCAGGCCTCGGGCTGAAGCGCGGCCTTGGCCAGAACACGGTGATCGCGCCCTACGCCACCATACTGGCGGCCCAGTTCAATCCGCGTGAAGCCGTGCTGAATCTCGCCCGATTGCGGGAGATCGGGGCGCTCGGCCGCCACGGCTACTACGATGCCGTCGACTTCACGCCGCAGCGCGTGCCGGAAGGCACGGATCATGTCGTCGTCCAGAACTACATGGCCCATCATTCGGGCATGTCGATCGCGGCGGTTGCCGACGCCATCTTCGAAGGTCGCATGCGCGACCGCTTCCACAGCGATCCGGTCATCGAATCGGCCGAACTCTTGCTGCAGGAGAGGGCGCCGCGCGACATCCCGACCGCGACCGTCAGGACCGAGGCCGACGAACGCTCCAAGGACGAGACCGAAGTCGACAGCCCCGACACCCGCATCGTGCTCAATCCGCTGCAGTCTCTGCGGTCGACCAACGTCATGTCGAACGGCCGCTATTCGGTGATGGTCACCGCGACCGGCTCGGGCTACAGCCGCTGGGGCGATCTCTCCGTCACACGCTGGCAGCCGGATCCGACCGAGGACCGGCTCGGCTCCTACATCTTCCTGCGTGACGCCGGCACCGGCGATTGGTGGTCGGCTACGGCCGAGCCGAAGCGCGCCGCCGAGGAAAAGGCGCAGACCTTGTTCTCCGACGACAAGGCGAGCTTCGTCAAATCCGTGGGCACGTTGCGCTCCGAGGTCGAATGCATTGTCATCTCGGAAGGCAATGGCGAGGGTCGTCGGGTCACGCTCTACAATGACGGTCCGTCCGACCGTCACATCGAAGTGACCTCCTTTGCCGAACTGGTGCTCGGCCTGGAGGCGTCCGACAACGCGCATCCGGCCTTCTCGAAGATGTTCGTGGAAACCGAAATCTCTGCCAACAACGCGGCGATCTTCGCCACGCGGCGCAAGCGCGAGACCAGTGAGCCCGATATCGCCATGGTGCATTTCGTCACCGATCCGTCCGGATCGGCGCGCGATGCCGAGGCCGAAACCGACAGGCGCGCCTTCATCGGCCGTGGCCGTACCATCGTCGATGCGGCCGCTTTCGACCCGGGCGCCAGGCTGGGCGGCCACTCAGGCTTTACGCTCGATCCCGTCGCCTCGCTGCGCCGCCAGGTGCGCGTGCCGGCCAACAAGAAGATATCGCTGACCTTCTGGACCGTCGTCGGCGCTGGCCGCACCGAGCTGGACGAAGCCATCGCCCGCCTCGACCATCCGGAGAGCTTTGCCCGCCAGGCCATGCTTGCCTGGACGCGCAGCCAGGTGCAGACCCGCCATATGGGCCTCAGTCTGACCGATGCCGCCAATGTGCAGAAGCTGGCGCGCTATCTGATCTATCCGGATCCGTTCCTGCGTCTTCCCGCTGAATCCATCGCCTCGGGGCTGGGCAAGCAGTCGAGCCTGTGGCCGACAAGCATTTCCGGCGATTTCCCGATCTTCCTGGTCAGGATCGGCGACGTCGCCGATCTCGAAATCGTTGCCCAGGCGCTGCGTTTCCAGGAATATATGCGCACCCGCGGCATGATGATCGACTTCGTCGTCGTCAACGAGCAGGCGTCCTCCTATGTCCAGGACCTGCAGCGGGCGGTCGAGACGCTGTGCGAAAACAGCCGCCTGCGCGGCAAGGAGCTCGGACCTCGCCAGCACATATTCGCGGTGCGCCGCGATCTCATGGACGAGACCACCTACAAGACGCTGCTCGCTGTCGCCCGGGTGGTCCTGCACACGCGCAACGGCACCATCTTCGACCAGATCGAGCGCGCCGAGGCCGCGGCTCTGCAGGCGCGCGACGCTCTGGCAGCATTGCCAATTCCGCGTGAATTGCCGTCGCCGACACCCACGACGCATACTCCTGCCTCGCAGGCAGTGGCCAATGTCAGCGCCGATGGAAGCGGTCTCAGCCAGTGGAACGGCTTTGGCGGTTTCGACGGCGACGGGCGGCATTATGTCGTGCGCCTGGCCGGCCGCCGCACGACGCCGCAGCCGTGGATCAACGTCGTCTCCAACGCCTCGTTCGGCTTCCATACCTCCGCCGAGGGCGCTGCCTTCACCTGGAGCCGAAACAGCCGCGACTACCAGTTGACGCCGTGGTCGAATGATCCGGTCTCGAACCGGCCGGGCGAGGGCCTCTATATCTACGATCAGGCCAGCGGCAAGGCATTCTCGCCGCTCGCTGCCGTGGTGCGCGATCCCACGATGACCTACGAGGCTTGGCACGGCCAGGGTTTCTCGACCTTCCGCTCGAAGCGCGGACCATTGTCGATGGATCTCACCCATGTCGTCGATCCGGTCGATCCGCTGAAGATCTCGCGGCTGCGCATCCAGAATTCCGGTTCGGTGCCGGCGCGGCTGCGTGTCTATGCCTATGCCGAATGGGTGCTCGGCGGGCACCGGTCGCGCACTGCGGCAACCATCGTCCCGTCGCGGGATGCCGCCAGCGGGGCGCTGCTGGCACAAAACCCCTACGGGCTGGATTTCGGCGAGCGCGTTGCATTCCTCGCGGCTGACGGCGGCGTTCATTCGGTGACGACAGACCGGACGGAGTTCCTGGGCCGGCATGGCTCCAGCGAGCTGCCGCAGGCGGTGCTGAGTGGTGCAGCGCTGTCTGGCCGTGTCGAGGCCGGCGACGATCCATGCGCGGCGATTGCCCGCGACGTCGAGATCCCGGCTGGCGGCGACGTGACGCTGCTCTGGCTGCTCGGTGACGCCGAGTCCGCCGAGGAGGCGAGCGCGCTGGTGCAGGAGCATAAGGTCAAGGACTTCGACCAGCGGCTGACCGACAATGAGCGCGAATGGCGCGGCTTCCTCGACACCATCCAGGTCGAGACGCCTGACAAGGCGCTCGACGCCATGGTCAATCACTGGCTGCCCTATCAGAGCCTGGCCTGCCGCATCCGTGCCCGCTCCGCCTTCTATCAGGCCAGCGGTGCCTTCGGCTTCCGCGACCAGTTGCAGGATACGCTGGCGCTGCTGGCGCATGACCCGCAACTGGCGCGCGACCAGATACTCAATGCGGCACGGCGGCAGTTCCCCGAAGGCGACGTGCAGCACTGGTGGCTGCCGCGCACGGGTGCTGGCGTACGCACGCTGATCTCCGACGACGTGGTCTGGCTTGCCCACGCCACGGCGCGCTATTTGCTGGTCACCGGCGATGCCACCATCCTCAAGGAGCAATTGGCGTTCATCGATGGACAGCCGCTGGGCGATGGCGAGCACGATGCCTTCTTCACCCCGGAAATCTCGAAGAAGACGGCGTCGCTCTACGACCATTGCGCGCGTGCGCTCGATCTCGCCATCAAGCGCAGCAGCCCCGCGGGCCTGCCGCTGATCCTCGGCGGCGACTGGAACGACGGCATGAACCGCGTCGGCGAGCACGGCAAGGGCGAGAGCGTCTGGCTCGGCTGGTTCCTGCTGAAGACGCTTGGTGATTTCGCCCCCGTCGCCAAGGCCGAGGGCGACGCTAAGCGAGCACAGGCCTGGGCAAAGCATGCCGATGTTCTGAAGCGGGCGCTTGAGAGCACCGCATGGGACGGCGAATGGTACCGGCGCGGCAGTTTCGACGACGGCACCCCTTTGGGGTCCCGCAACTCGCAGGAGTGCAAGATCGACTCGATCGCCCAGTCCTGGAGCGTGCTTTCGGGAGAGGGCGATCCGGCACGGTCGACCACCGCGATGGAGCAAGCAACGAAGCTGCTTGTGGACGACAAGCTGAAGATCGTCAAACTTTTCACGCCGCCCTTCTCGAAGACGGAGAAGGACCCGGGTTACATCAAGAGCTATCCGCCCGGTGTGCGCGAGAATGGCGGCCAGTACACCCATGCCGCCACATGGTTCGTCATCGCGCTCGCCGAGATGGGACAGGTCGACGAGGCCTATCGCTGTTTCTCGATGCTGAACCCCGTCAACCATGCGACCGACGAGGCCACGGCCGAGCACTATCGTGTCGAGCCCTATGTCGTGGCGGCCGATATCTATGCCGGGGACGACAATGCCGGCAACGGCAAGGGCGGCCGTGGCGGCTGGACCTGGTACACCGGCTCCGCCGGCTGGCTCTACAGGGCTGCGGTCGAAGGCATTCTGGGCATCGAGCGGCGCGGCAAGCGTGTCCAGTTCAAGCCGAAGCTACCCAGACACTGGGATGGGTACTCGGCAAATCTCAAAATGCTGGGGGCGGAACTCAAGATTCGCGTGATCCGCGACAATAAGGCCAAGGCCGTGTCGCTGGAGGTGAATGGGGCAAAGACCAAGGGTTCGGCAGTCGAACTGAAGGACGGCGAAGTTGCCGAGGTGGTCATCAGGATCCCGGCCTGATGCATGTTGCTCAAAAACTATGCGCTCGGGCCTGGGATCTTGGGCGCGACTTTTGCCGCCACGGCGGGATGAGAGGCCGTCCCGCCCGGCGTTGCCGCCTGCCGATTGAAGGACATGCCACCGAGGAGTGCATGAAATCAAAGGCTTGAGGCGTCCGACAGGGGCGCCACGAGCAGTGAGAGTTTGGCCTCCCTTCACCTGGAAGGGCGCACTGCAGCTTTGTTTCGCTCTATACTTCGCAAAAGGTGATTTCGGCCTTAGTCATCCGCCCGACATTGTTGCTGATTAAAATTGTGGCAGTACGTGCCAACTGCCATGATTTCGCCGCATGCCTGACATTTTACCTGTCTTCTCAAACCGTTAGGTGATCACGGCAGATTTCGGAACGTCGCCATCTTTTGTTCGCTCTAGGGGAACTGAAGGGGTACACGGCCATTGTTTTGCGACGTATCAACCGGTACGAATAAAATGATGCAGTGCACAATAAACAGCGTGGCGGAGTAACTGGGGTGACCCTTCTGCAAATCTACTGGCGAGCTCTCGGTTATCTGGCGGCGGACAGGAAACGCGTTGCGTTGATCTGTTCGGCCAACGTGGCTCTCGCCATCGTAGCGCTTCTCGAGCCGATCATGTTCGGTCGCGTCATCGGCGCCATCTCCGAGCGTGGTTCTGTCTTCACCACGCTGGTCATGTGGGCCGGTCTCGGAGCCTTCAACATCGTTGCCTTCGTCATGGTGGCGCGCGGCGCTGACCGCTTTGCACACGCGCGGCGCAGCGAAGTGCTTTGCGAGTCCTTCGAGCGTGTGATCACCATGCCGCTCGCCTGGCACCATCAGCACGGCACCTCCAATGCGCTGCATACGATGCTGCGCGCCGTCGAAACCCTGTTCAGCCTTTGGCTCGAATTCATGCGCCAGCATCTGTCCACGGCTGTCGCCCTCGTACTGCTGGTCCCGACCGCGATCAGCATGGACCTGCGCATGTCGCTGGTGCTGCTTGGCCTCGGGCTGCTCTATGTCGGCATCGGCCGGATGGTCATGCGCCGCACCAAGGCGGGTCAGGCCGCGGTCGAGCGCCACTACCACAAGGTGTTCGCGCATGTGACCGACTCGGTCAGCAACGTTGCGGTGCTGCAGAGCTACAATCGCCTCGGCCACGAGGCCGATACGCTGCGCCGCTACGTCAAGAACCTGCTCGACGCGCAGAACCCTGTTCTCGACTGGTGGGCGCTGGCCAATGCCTTGCACCGTCTGTCATCGGCAATCTCGATGCTGATCGTGTTGTCGATCGGCTCCTATCTCGTCACCCGTGGTCAGTTGGGTGTCGGCGACGTCATTGCCTTCACCGGTTTTGCCACGATGTTGATCGCTCGCCTCGACCAGATGTCGGCTTTCGCCAACCAGATTTCCGAGGCCCGTGCCAAGCTCGAGGATTTCTACCATCTCGAGGACTCCGCGGCTGATGCCGCCGAGCCGGACGGCCTGCGCGATCTTGCCAACGTCACCGGCCATGTCCGCTTCGAGAATGTCGGCTTCGAATTCGCCAATTCCGGCCAAGGCATCGACGACGTGTCCTTCGAGGTGCAGGCGGGCCAGACCGTCGCCATCGTGGGCCCTACGGGCGCCGGCAAGACCACGCTCATCAACCTGCTGCAGCGTGTCTTCTCGCCGTCCCATGGCCGTATCCTGATCGACGGCATCGACACCCGCACCGTGACCCGCAAGTCGGTGCGCCATTCGATTGCCACCGTGTTCCAGGATGCCGGGCTGCTCAACCGCTCGATCGAGGACAACATCCGTGTTGGCCGCGCCGATGCAAGCAATGACGAGATCCATGCCGCCGCCAATGCGGCTGCCGCACAGGACTTCATCCTGTCCAAGAGCAATGGCTACGACACGGTGGTTGGCGAACGTGGCGGTCAGCTCTCGGGCGGCGAGCGTCAGCGCATCGCCATTGCCCGCGCCGTGCTGAAGGACGCACCGATCCTGGTGCTCGACGAGGCGACCAGCGCGCTCGACGTCGAGACCGAGGACCGCGTCAAGGAAGCAATCGACGAGTTGCGCCGCGACCGCACGACCTTCATCATCGCCCACCGCCTGACCACCGTTCGCGACGCCGATCTGGTCGTGTTCATGGACAAGGGCAGGGTGGTCGAGATGGGCGGCTTCACCGAGCTGTCGCTGCGCAATGGCCGCTTCGCCAGCCTGCTGCGCGCCGGCGGCCTGCTCAACGACGAGGAGGTTCGCCGCCTCAGCCGCACCGTACAGCAACAGCAGGAAGCAGCCGCCTGAGCTTCTTTCTCCGACCTCCTCTTGTGGGAGGTCGGACCCTAGGTCCGGGTGAGAGTACAGGCACGGCCGCCCCGATTGCGTCTGCGACACCACCGCTCGATTGCCCCGAACGCCGCGGCGGTTTATGTAGAACCGCATGAGCGACACGACTTCACGCCTGACCGGCTGGATGGACCTCGCCAACCCGACGCGCTTCGTCGGGCTGGCGGACAAGGTCGTGCCATGGCTGGCCACGATCGCCACACTGATCCTCGCCGTGGGGCTCTATATGAGCTTCGCCGCGCCTGAGGATTTCCAGCAAGGAATCACCGTCCGCATCATGTACATCCACGTGCCTTTCGCCTGGCTCGCCATGATGTGCTACACGCTGATGGCGGTCTCGGCGCTCGGCACGCTCGTCTGGCGGCATCCGTTGGCCGATGTCGCGCTGAAATCAGCCGCACCCATCGGCGCCGTCTTCACCGCGCTGGCGCTGATCACCGGTTCGATCTGGGGCAAGCCGATGTGGGGCACCTGGTGGGTCTGGGATGCTCGGCTGACCTCGGTGTTCGTGCTGCTCCTGATGTATCTCGGCATCATCGCGCTGACCCGCGCGCTCGACGATGCCAGCCGCGCCGCCTGGGCCGCGGCCATCATCACGCTGGTAGGCTTCATCAACATCCCGATCATCAAGTTCTCGGTCGACTGGTGGAACACGCTGCATCAGCCGGCCTCGGTGTTCCGCATGGGCGGCTCCACCATCGACCCCAGCCTGCTATGGCCGCTGCTGGTGATGGCGCTCGGTTTCACCGTGCTGTTCTTCGCGCTGCACCTGATGGCGATGCGCACCGAAATCCGCCGCCGCCGGGTGATTGCCATGAGGCGGGTCGCGGCTCGGCAGGCCGAGCGCTCTCCCCCTTCTCCCCTTGTGGGAGAAGGTGTCGCCGAAGGCGACGGATGAGGGGTGTTCCAGGGAACGCCAACGTCTCATTCCGCTGGAACACCCCTCATCCGTCTCGGCGCTGCGCGCCGATTCACCTTCTCCCACAGGGGAAGAAGGCAAGACGCTTCTTAGTTCACCCCATCCTTCCCCGCGCGGCCACCGGCAGCGTTTCCAGCACCTTGTCGCCGTCGACCAGATTGACCTCGTTGAACAAATTGGTGACGACGCAGCAATGGTCGGGCACGACACGCACGCGCTCGCCAATGCGCAGCTTGCCTTCGCCCGAAAGCGTGACGGTGCCGTGCTCCTCGCTCAGGCCCGTCACCCGCGCTCCCGACACGCCGAGCAACTCGCCGAAATCGGCGAGACCCAGCGTGTCGCTGGACAGCGCCTTGCTCCCGGCATCGAGGATAGCGCGCGTCGCTGTGGGATGGCTGACCACCGTCGACAGCACCGTCAGCGCACAGTCGTCGAGGCCGCCGACGCCTTTGGCGACTTGATAGCGGTCGAGATAGATGTAGGTGCCTGGACGATACTCGGTGACAACGGATGTATCGCTGGAGCGCCACATATCCGGCGTGCCGCCGCTGGAGATGCGGTCGCAGGCGAGGCCCGACGCGGCCAGCGCCTGCTTGGCCCCGGCGAGCCAGGCTTCGGCCTCCGCCGCCCGCCCGGCGGCCGGGTAGGTCATCAGTCCTCCGAAGGTGAGGCCACCGGCTCTGTCGATCTGCCTTGCCAGCGCAACTGCTTCATCAGCCGTCTGCACGCCGCAGCGGCCCATGCCGGTGTCGCATTCGACCAGCACCGGCAGTCGATGGCCGGCATCGGTGAAGGTGGTTGCCAGCCCTTCGAGCGTCTCCATGCTGTCCGCTGTCACCGACAGGGTGACGCGCCCGTGCAGCGCCAGAAGCCGTTCCAGCTTGGCGCGCCCAAGGATGTTGTAGGGAAGAAAAATATCGGTCAGCCCGGCATCGGCCATCACCTCGGCCTCGCCGATCTTCTGGCAGGTGATGCCGACGGCGCCGGCCGCTATCTGCTTCTTCGCCCAGTAGGGCAATTTGTGCGTCTTGATATGCGGCCGGAGCTTCAGCCCGTTCTTGTCGGCATGCGCCTGGGCGCGGGCAATGTTGGCTTCCGCGCGCGCGGCGTCGATCAGGATGGATGGCGTATCGAGATCTTGGACGGTCGGCATCATCTTTCACCCCATGAGGAACCGCGGGTTTTATGGCCCTGAAAATCCGTGATGTCACGCGGCCAGGCAAGCGGATCTGTGGTCCATACGCCCTGCGCAACGCCGGACTGGACGGCGAGATGGATCGACACAGCATCGACGTTCGGCTATGCGATTTGCCAGACAAATCGATACGAAGGGATCATGATCATGAAGCGCTCCGCCATCAACGACATTATCCGCGAAGCCGACGCTTTCATCCGCTCGTTCGGCTACATCATGCCGCCCTTCGCCTATTGGTCGCCGCAGGAGGCGAAGGCACGCCAAGCCGATTCCGCGGCCGTGTTTACCTCGCGACTCGGCTGGGACATCACCGATTACGGCCAGGAGAAGTTCAAGGAGCTCGGGCTGTTCCTGTTCACCGTTCGCAACGGCCGCTACGAGGACATGAAGAAGGGCATGGGCATGCTCTATGCCGAGAAGATCATGATCTCGCGCAAGGACCAGCTGTCGCCGATGCACCGCCACAACATCAAGGCCGAGGACATCATCAACCGTGGCGGCGGCAAGCTGGTGCTGGAACTGTTCATGCATGACCGCGACGGCGGCATCGATCCCAAGGCCGAGGTTTCGGTGCCGGTCGACGGAACCATCCACAGGCTGCCTGCGGGCGGGCTCCTGAAGCTCGACCCGGGCCAGAGCGTCACGCTGCTTCCCGGCGTCTGGCATGCCTTCTGGGCCGAGGGCAAGGACGTGCTGATCGGCGAGGTCTCGACCGTCAATGACGATCTCACCGACAATGTGTTTCGCGAACCGATCGGCCGTTTTTCCAACATCGACGAAGACGTTGCCCCGGTCCATCTGCTGGTGTCCGACTACGAGAAGTGGCTGGGGTAGGGGCGCCGCCCTACGCCTTCGGTGACGCCAGTCACACGGTCGAAAGTTAGCCCGTGGCGCCTGCCTACTGCGAT
This sequence comes from Mesorhizobium sp. M7A.F.Ce.TU.012.03.2.1, assembly GCF_004006095.1. NCBI lineage: Bacteria > Pseudomonadati > Pseudomonadota > Alphaproteobacteria > Hyphomicrobiales > Phyllobacteriaceae > Mesorhizobium > Mesorhizobium sp. M7A.F.Ce.TU.012.03.2.1. Next base: position 5,625,638 of record NZ_CP034779.1, on the reverse strand, counting down.
CCTTGTTCGACCGATCCTGCCGCTTCTTCTTTGAAGACGACCTTTGTGCCTCTTTGCACTTCGGAGGCGAGGTCTTCGGCATCCCAGTTGGTCAGCCTGATGCAACCATGCGAGAAGGTCTTTCCGATCTTGCCTGGGTCCGGAGTCCCGTGAATGCCATAACTATCGATGGACAAATCGATCCAGACCGATCCCACCGGATTGTTTGGCCCGGCAGCGATCGTGAAGGGGCGCTTCGTCTTCACCCCCTTGAAGGCAAACTCGGGATCGTAGTGATAGGTTGGGTGGCGCACCACGCGTTTGACCTCTGCCTCGCCACTCGGCGCGGGCTTCTCCTGGCTCCCGATCGAGGCGGGGTACGTCGCAAGCACTTTGCCGGAAGGGTCGAGCACGCGAACCTGGCGAGCGCTCTTGTCGACCTCGACGTTCCCAATGTCTTGCGGCGGATCACCTCGGGCGACAGCTGGCACCAGCAGCTTTTGCCCCGCTCTCCTGAAGCCGATGCCGGGATTGAGGCGTTCAAGCAGTTCCTCGCTGCTGTGGAAGCGCTCCGCCATCTTTTCCAGGGCATTGTGGTAGGCCAGCCTGGGCAGGCGGGCCATCCTCTCCATGCGCGTCGGAATTCGCCTGGTGAACGGTCCCTGCACATCCTTGCGCGTCAACTCGTAGGTCTCAAGCGCGGGCCGCGAGGAGCTCGCGACCAGCTTGTCCCATGTCTCGCGGGTAAGCTTGCCGTCGGCAGGCAATCCGTTGGCCGCTTGAAACGCACTGACTGCCCGGCTGAAGTTCTCTGCTTGGCGGCCATCGATCAGGCCTGGCGAGAAGCGTGCACGATCCAGGAGGATTTGCGCCTTCAGAACGGTCGCACTGACGCCTTTCGCTTCGCTGCCGTCAAATTGGGCGTTGTTGACGGTGACCGCGTCCAGTTTTGCCGCCGCCGTTGCATCCCATGCCATGACGAGCATGGCGGCAGCGGCAAGAACGAGCCTGATCATGGAGGTCACACTCCTGTATGAGCACCTGCTTCTATGACGTCGCACGGCCGATCTGGTTCCATTCCCCTGGCTGCGTCCGACTGCCGAGTGCCGATGCGCCGCAGCGAACCCGGACCAGGGAGCACCCGGCGGTGGCGCGGGTGCATTGTTGATAAGGGTCCGCCATCATCCAGATGGATGGCGACTCTCGCCAGCGCATGTGTTGGCTTCAAGTCGAAGCGCAGCTCGGTGACCGAGGAGAGCCAGCATGCAATTTCCTGCCCAGAAGGACAGAAGACCGGCAGCCGAGGATGAGCGCCAGGCCCGGCTTGAGAAAACAGCCAGGCTCAAGCAGCTTCGGTCCTATGCTTCCTGGCTTTTGTCCGACCCAAACGCCCAACTTCACGATGAGATAGACTGCTCGGTGCTGATCGAGGAAGGCGTGATACGAGACAAAGCGTGGAGCCTGGGCTGATCGGCAGGTGACACGACCGGGCGGCGAGGGTTCCACCGCCAACGATGATCGGTCGACAATTTGTTTGGCGAGCCGATCGGCCGCAACAGTGGCGGCAGGCTGACTTCGCGTCAGTGACAGCAGCCTTGCTGCGCGCCCGTCCTGCACAGGCAGGACGAGGTGATCGGCACATCCGCCCTGGCCAGCGCCGCGGCAAGGCTTGTCTGCAATATCGGCAATTCATCAGTCTCGCCGCGCCGATTCATGCATTCCACCAGCCCGTGCAGTGCCCAGACATTGTTCGGGTGCTGGGCGCAGCGCTGCACCTTGCCGCTCAGGCCGAGATCGTCGCGATAGACCTGTTCAGCTTCTGCAGAGTGGCCCTGGTCGAGAAGCAGCGCCGCCAGCGCATGGCGCGGCGGGTGCATCCAGGCCCACGGTTCGGTGTAGGACAAATTGTCGTCAAGCTCGACCGCCTGCCGCAAATGGCCATAGGCCTCGTCATGCCGGCCCTGATGGTACGCCAGCTCGCCGTCGAGCAGGGCGACACCGACAGCCAGCGAAGCCTGCGCCGGGTTGCTGAGGAAGCGCCGCTCGGGCGCAATGCCTTTCAGATGCCGATGGAACGCTTCGCGCTCGCGCTCGGCTTCAGGAAATTGCCTGAGCGTCGCATGCGCCACACCCTTGGCGTAGTGCTGCATGGCCGCCGTCAGCACATAGAGGCCCGGCTCCGCGGTTTCAGGCTCGTCGATGATCTCCTGCCAGCGGCCGAAGCGCACTTGCACATGCGATTTCATCGCATGGTAGCCTTCGACCGTCTGCGTGAGCTTGGGCCGGCCCTGGATGGCGACCACGTCGCGCGCGACCAGGCTGCGCACTCGATCGGCGGCCCACAGTGCAGGCTGGTATTGGCCCGACAACATGCAGGTGAACATCATCAGATGCAGATCGTGGCAGCAGCCGAGCAAATAGTAGGTCGGCTCGTCGGCATAGGCGAGATAGAGGTCGTTGGCGCGTACCGCCTTTTCGCTGGCACGTTTTGCTTTCTCATACTCGCCGCACAGCACATAGATGTGCCCCGGCATGTGGTTCATGTGCCCGGCATCGGGGCACATTTCGCCCAGCAAATCCGCCGACCGGATGCCGCGCTCCGGCATGGTGGACATTTCCAGGAGATGGATGTGCAGGTGGACGATCGCCGGATGTTGTGCTGCGCCGGCCGCACCGGCAAGCCGGATCGACCGCTCGCAGACGTCGAGCGCTTCGACGACATCGGAATTCGGCGCCGGCGCGCCGGTCTTGAGGTTCCACAGCCGCCGCACCGTGCGCATCATCAGCGCTTCGACCAGCAGTGCCATCACATCATGGTCGTCGGGAAAGTCCCGATACACAAGCCGCATCGCGGCGGCATAGGCATCATCCCACCGTTCGAAGTCCTCCGGGCTCACCCGGTGCGGCTTCTGAAAGCGGGCGGCCAGCGCCTCGATCAGCCGCTTCTCGATCTCACTGGCGGAAGCCGCATTGGCCCGCGCCAGCTGGACATGCTCGAAGCAGCGCCTTGTCGCGCTGTCGGCCTCGGCCTCGCCATGTTCCTTCCAGGTCAGATTGTAGAAAGGTCCGGCGGCATAGGCGATGCCCCAATGCACCATCGGACATTCAGGATCTGTTTCGAGCGCCTTCTCAAAACACTTGATGCCTTCCTCATGGTTGAAGCCGTAGCACCAGTTGAGGCCAACGTCGAACCAACGCTGGGTTTCTGTGGAGCGAGTGGAGATGGGGCGGCGGTAGGTGCCGAGGTCGAAGCGGTCCATGGGGTCTCACTCAAATCTTGTGGGGTGCGACCCCTGTCGCAGAGTCCTCACTATCGATGTGTGCCGAAATCCGTAGGCGTGGCAACGAGTGCCATTGCGGCTTTGCTTAGATATTTCCGCCACCTCCGGTTGGTCGTTTGGCCGGCGTTTCGTCTTGCCAGCCGGCCAGCTCTGGCAGGTCGTCCAGCCAACTTTTTTCTGTCATCGAGGCATCGCCGGCCTGCGGGTCAGCCTCGGTGGCGTTTTGAATGATCCAGTCCATCCACTTGCGATAGGCAGCCGGGTCCAACTGGGGCGGCAGCACCTTGGCCTTGGCCAGCATGCGTTTGCGGAAACTAACCTGCCTGCGGAGTTTGGTCGTCGTGAATTTGATTGCCTTGCCCTGGTATTCGACCGTCCAGCGCCCGTCGCCGTGGCTGGCGAGCCTGTCGATGGCGAAGCCGACGTCCACCGGCCTATCCCGCCACGGAAGCTCGATGGCATTCTTCCTCAAATCGAGTGCCCATCGCCTGTAGTCGGTCCCGGCACGCTGGGGCGGCAGCACGCCAGCCTGTTCGAGTATCTTCCTGCGGAAGGTCGGCTGCTTCTTAAGCTGGCCTGTCGTCAGCTCGATGCGATGCCCACGGATTTCGACATGCCAGCGGATCTTCCCATTGCCGAAATACTTGACCAGCCTGTCGATGACGAACGCGTCGTCGGAGAGCGTCACGCAGCCTTGGCTCATGCGTTCGAGAATGTACTGGCTATCAGTGAGCATGACGCGGCCTTGTGGAGGAGCCTTCATGAAGCTTCACTAAGGCGGACGCAACGACCAGGCAATCTCGCCTTCCATGATTCCGTCGCATAGACACCGATGACGCGCCGTATCGCTAGCGCGCTCGTCCTGACCAGCGGCTTAGGAGCAGCGGCCCGGCGTCGGGGGGTATCGAGGGGGACTGGCGCCGAGCCTGACCGGCTTGGAGGGGGCAGTGCCGGCTGTCCGAATTATAAGCCTTTTTATGCGTCTACGCTAATTTAATTAAAGGACCATATTCCGCTGGGGCCAAGTTTACGGTCATTTTGCCGCCCGTCCCATTTCAGCACAGGGTTGCTGGCATTGCTCTTGCACCGGACCTGTTACTGGGTGAACCCCGGTCCTGATCGCGTACCCGATTAGGTAGTAGGCTCGCCGGGCTCCGAGGGCGTTGGGGTCTTCGCCCGGCGAGTTTGCCAACTTCCTATCCTTTTGGCGGCTTTTTAGCATCAGCTTGACAACTTGATCGCTCCAAAGCACCTTCGGCGAGTGGAAGATGCGAGGAGCATTTATGAAAAAGAACTATGAAAAGCCTGTCCTGGCGAAGCGAGGAATCCTTTCCTCAGTCACGGCGCAAGTCGTCGAGTCGGGTCCTGTTACGTCGGACTGAGCCGATCTCGACATGACGGGAAGCTCGCCGGCCCGGTTCGGTGTGCTGTAGGAATTGTCCTCGGGTGGCGACTCTCAAAAGGTGTCGCAATGACTAGGTCAAAACCCTCAAAGCAATTATCACAAGCTGAAATTGATCGCTTTCTAATGGCAGCGGAAGCGCTGCACCTAAGCATCATTAAGCCATTCATATCGCCGTATTACGACCACTACAGGCAGACCGGTGTCCCGCATGAGGTGTTGTTGAAGACCTTGCGGCACGTCACCCGTAAGAAAGCCGAGTTCATCCGGTGGAACACTGCTGGGCCGGTTAGGCCGCAGACGGCGGGATAACGCGTTCAGCCATCGTTGCGCTTCAAAACGAAGACCTAAAGCCTCGGCGGAGTCGGTGATATATCCGATGATACATAGGTGAGCTTTGAAGATCACGGGCTGCGTGGGTGAACAGCAGCACGATAAACAGAACGACCACTGCAGATGAAAACCCGGTCAAGAAAGCCATGCAGCCGAACGTGGCCGGCGTCGGGAGGTTCCGCACTGGTAGATACTTGAGAAATGTCTGGCTGGGGAACCTGGATTCGAACCAGGACTAACGGAGTCAGAGTCCGTGGGTCTACCGTTAACCTATTCCCCAGCAGGCGCGGTAATGAACCGCGCGGGCCGAGCGGCTGAGCCGCTTGAGCGCTGCCTTGTAGCCGCCAGCGGAAAATAGTCAAGCCTGCTCTGCGGTTCAAATTGGGCAATCGCACAAGTTTGCGCTGCCCCTCATCCGCCTGCCGGCACCTCCTCCCGCGAACGGGGAGAAGTCCGCTGGACGCGTCTCAACCCTCCGTCCGACTGAACTGCGAGCGTTCGAAGAACAGCACCACCCCCAGGCCCAGAATCAACGGGATGATCAGGTAGAACAGCCGGAACACCAGCAGCGCCGCCAGCACGCCGACCGGATCCATGTCCGACAGGCCGGCGAGAAACACCACCTCGAACACGCCGAGCCCGCCCGGCGCATGTGAGATCTGCGCGATCGAGAAGGAGACTAGGAAGACGCCCAGTATGACGAAGTAGCCGGGATTTTGGGCTGCGGGCAGGGCGAAGAAGATGATCGCGGCGGCGGCCAGCAGCTCGATCGGGCCGATCAGCAATTGCCGCGCGACGATTGGCAGCGCCGGATAGTGGAGCTGAAAACTGGCGATCTTCAGCGGGCGCAGATGCAGCCAGCTGCCGAAGACATAGGCGGCGACGAGCAGCAGCATCGCGATGCCGGCCGCTTCCGACAGGCCATGATGGGCGATGCCGGAAAACCGGTCGAGTATCTCAGGCTCGAACACCAGAACCAGGCCCGAGGCCAAAATCGTCGACAGCACGAAGGTGATCCAGCAGACCGCCACCAGCACGCCGACATCCTGTCCGGTCAGGCCCCTGGTACCATAGGCGCGATAGCGGATGACGGCGCCCGAAAACACCGAACCGCCAATGTTGTGCGACAGCGCATAGGTGGTGAAGGAGCACAGCGTGACGAACAGCCACGACACGCGCTTGCCGATATGCAGGAGCGCGATGTGGTCGTAGCCGGCAAGCGAGGCATAGGCGATGATCGAACTCAGCGCGGCAAGAACCCAGCCCCGGGTCGGAATGGCCGTGATACCGTCCCAGACGTCGTCGAGCGAAACGCCGCGCAATTCGTGCCAGAGCAGCAGCAGCGAGAAGATCACGGCGGCGATGCCGACAACCGGCCAGAAATAGCGTCTCCAGTTCATTGCCTGACTGCCATGCGTTGCGGGTCCGCTTCCTTTTCGTGGCTGGTGGGAGGCCGGCCTTGCCGGATTCTTCCGCTCATTTCAGAAATGCCTCATCGAAGCCGGCTATTCAACCGCGAACCCTTGTCGCAGCGTCGGCCGGCTAGATTTGCCGCAGTGAGCGGCCGAAAGAGATGCCGGCAGGCGTAGCGCCGGCAACTGCGGCGTGCGGGTTCATTACGCGGCCGCGCTGGAACGGCGGTCAGCGGCCTGCCGGCAAAATTCGGCATGCGGCTCTTGGTGATCGGGCGCGGCGCTGTTAGTCTGGCGGCAACTTAAAACACTGAAGCGCCTGCTGCGTCCATCATAGGTTCGCGCGGCGCCGGAAGGAACGACAGTGGAAGACCACGACACCGGCGCGGGCGCGCCGGAGGTGGGCGTGTCCAGCGCTTCCCAGCGGTCGGCTGGCCCGGGGAACGCAAGCTGGCAGCAACGCCGCCCGACGGAGCTCCGCTCCGCAGACGGGCAGGCGGGCGACGCACCCCACAAAGGCAAGCCCAAGAAGCGGCGCAAGCGAAGGCGCGGGCGCAAGGTTTTTGCGCGCGACGAAGTGCGTCCCGCGGAGAATCGATCGCCGGCGCCAGCCAAAACCGGTGCCCCGGCGGCGGAGGCCCACAGACCGTCGGAATCGGTGGCCTCGCCCGCCGCTGTAGTGCCACGGCCGGAACAGAGCGCCCGTCGGCCGCCGGTCCAGGAGCTTCCGGTGTTTGCGGCGCTTGACCTCGGCACCAACAATTGCCGGCTGTTGGTCGCCGTGCCGACGCGGCATGGCCAGTTCCGCGTCATCGACGCCTTTTCGCGCATCGTCCGGCTGGGCGAGGGGCTCACCGCCAATGGCCGGCTCGGCCAGCCGGCGATGGACCGCGCGGTCGAGGCGCTGAAAATCTGCGGCGACAAATTGCGCAACCGCAAGATCAGAAAAGCCCGGCTGATCGCCACCGAGGCCTGCCGCACGGCCGAAAACGGCGTCGAGTTCATCGACCGCGTCGAACGCGAGGCCGGCCTGAAGCTTGAGATCATCGACCGCCAGACCGAGGCTCGGCTGGCGGTGTCCGGCTGCGGCTCGCTGGTCGAGCGCGACACCCAAGGCGTCGTCCTGTTCGATATTGGCGGCGGTTCGTCGGAAATCGCGCTCATCGATCTCGCCGGCCGCCGTTCGCCAAGGTTGGCCAATCACATCGTGTCGTGGACGTCGCTGCCGGTCGGCGTCGTCTCGCTGGCCGAGCGCTTTGGCGGCCGCACGGTGACGCGCGAGATCTTCGCCGCCATGGTCGACGACGTTGCCGGCCGGCTGGCCAGCTTCGACGGTCGCGATCGGCTGAGCCATCTCAAGGCCAGCCCGAATTTCCATCTGCTGGGCACGTCCGGAACCGTGACGACGCTGGCCGGTGTCCACCTCGAGCTCGAGCGCTACGATCGCCGCCGTGTCGATGGGCTGTGGATGGACCGCGACAGCGTCGATCGCATGGTCGAAAGACTGGTTGGCTGGGATTTCCAGCAGCGCTGCGCCAACCCTTGCATCGGTGCAGATCGCGCCGATCTGGTGCTGGCCGGCTGTGCTATCCTCGAGGCGATCCGCGCCGTGTGGCCGTCCGAGCGGCTGCGAGTCGCCGATCGTGGCCTGCGCGAAGGTATTTTGAGCGAACTGATGGCCGATGATGGCGTCTGGCGCAACGATGGGCGTGGCAGAGCGTGAGCCCGAACCGAAGAAATAAGCAATGACCAAGAAACCGGAAAAACCAGGATCAGCCAGCATTCGTGTGCTGAAGACGCGGATCAAGAAGAAGAGCGGGCTGAAGGAATCGTCGCGCCGCTGGCTGCAGCGCCACATCAACGATCCCTATGTCCAGCGCTCCAAGGCTGACGGCTATCGCTCGCGCGCGGCCTACAAGCTGATCGAGATCGACGACAAGCATCATCTCCTGAAACCCGGCATGAAGGTGATCGATCTCGGCGCCGCCCCCGGCGGCTGGTGCCAGGTCGCCGCCGCGCGGACGAAATCGACGGCCGACAAGCCGCATGTCATCGGCATCGACTATCTGGAAATGGACGCCGTGCCAGGCGCCCCGGTGCTGCTGATGGATTTCCTCGATCCGCTGGCACCGCAAAAGCTGGCCGAGGCGCTGGGCGGCGATCCCGATATCGTGTTGTCCGACATGGCGGCGCCAACCACCGGGCACAAGCGGACCGACCACATCCGCACCATGCATCTGTGCGAGGTGGCGGCCGATTTTGCGCTGTCGGTGCTAAAGCCGGGCGGGCATTTCCTCGCCAAGACTTTCCAGGGCGGCGCCGAAAACGAGTTGCTCTCCATGCTCAAGAAGAACTTCCGTTCCGTCCATCACGTCAAGCCGCCGGCGTCGCGGGATGAATCGGTCGAGCTCTATTTGCTGGCCAAAGATTTTAAAGGGCGAGAGGCCGGTCCGTCGTCAGGCGGATCGGAACGTCCAGTGGACGTTCCGAAGGCCTCGAGCGCCCGGAGCCATAGCGAAGGGCCGGGGGACGCCGACGACTGACAGGGCACCGCCGGTCCGCCGTCGGGCGAATCGGGCCGTCGAGAAGGCGAGGCCGAAGCGTAGGCTGCCATCAGTTGCCGGGTGGGCTCACCGTTTCCAGCGTCTTGGGTGTTGTCAGCCGGCCGTGACCGGAAATGGCGTTGCCGGCGTCGGGTGCCAGCCGGACGAAGGATAGCGATGCCGCCGCCGAGACCGCTGCAACGATGAAGAAGGCAATGTGGAAGTCATCCAGCGACAGCGGGCCGCCATGGATTGACGTCGATACTTCCAGGATTCCGCCGGCCAGCGCCACGCCGAGCGCGATCGACAACTGCTGGAACACGGCTGTAATCGGCGTCGCCTTGCTGGTGTCTTCAGCCGAAACCTCGGCATAGGCGAGCGCATTGACGCCAGTGAAGAACATCGAGCGGATGAAGCCGCCGACGAGCAGCATGGCCAGCATCAAGAGATAAGGTGTGTCGGGTGTGAACAGGCCGTTGATGGCGATCGAGGCGGCGGCGACCAGCGAACCGACAACCAGAACGCGGCGGAAGCCGGCGACGCGGAAGATCAGCGCGGTGACGAATTTCATGCCGATGGCGCCGATTGCAGAGACGAAGGTGATCATGCCGGACTGGAATGGCGTCAGCCCAAAGCCGATCTGGAACATCAGCGGCAGGAGGAACGGCACCGCGCCGATGCCGATGCGAAACAGCGACCCGCCGAGCACCGAAGAACGGAACACCTGGTTGCGGAACAGTTCGAGCGCCAGAAGCGGGTTTTTGGCGCGCCGCGCGTGCAGCAGATAGAGCGCCCCCGACACGAGGCCGACCGTTACGGTGGTGACACCGACGATTGGCGGCAGATAGGGCAAGCTGACCACCGACAGGCCAAACACCACCCCGGATGCCGCCAGCCCGCTCAGCACGAAGCCGATGAAATCAAGTGGCGGGGTCTGCGCGGGTTCGGTCTCCGGCAGGAAACGCGTCGCCAACCAGATGCCGACCACGCCGATCGGCACATTGATCAGGAAGATCCAGTGCCAGGTGAAATAGGTGGTGATGAAGCCACCGACCGGCGGTCCGACCAGCGGCCCGACCAGCGCCGGAACGGTCAGCCAGGACATCGCCGCGACGAGTTCGCTTTTCGGTGTCGCGCGCACCAGCACCAGACGCCCAACCGGCGTCATCATGGCGCCGCCGATGCCTTGCAGGAAGCGCGACACCACGAAAGCCGGCAGCGAGCCGGAGAGGGCGCAAGCGATCGACCCGACGATGAAGACCGCGATCGCGGCGCGAAAGATATTCTTGGCGCCGAAACGGTCTGCCATCCAGCCGCTGATCGGAATGAAGATCGCCAGCGACACGAGATAGGCAGTCAACGCCAGCTTGAGCGCGATCGGACTGGTGTGGATGTCGACGGCGATCGCCGGCAGCGATGTCGCAATGACGGTCGAATCCATGTTTTCCATGAAAAGGGCGACCGCCAGGATGAGCGGGATGGTGCGGTTCACAAAAAGCGTCCGACTTGATTCTTTTACGGTTGACCGGGAGGCAAGCCAACATGCAGGGCGGTTATCATGGGCTGGCTCTGATGTCGCATTAATTTGCTGTCACTTTTGTGCGACTGCGGGGAGACAGGCAGTTCGCTTGGCCTGCCGCCGTGCCTAAATCAGAACTGCCGGGACGGCCAAGGTCTTCTCGTTCCGTCTCCAGGCGCTGGCCAAGCAGCAAAGAATAGCTTGCGAATGGAGATGCGCCACGCTATTGTAGTGTATATAACTACTATATGGACTTTGTCATGGAAGAAGCCGTTTCGGCAGCCGATGCCAACCGTAGATTTTCTCTCATCCTGCGCGGTGTTCGCGAAGGACAAAGCTACGTCGTGACCAGTCATGGGCGACCCGTCGCGCGGATCGTGCCCGCCGATCGACAGCAGGGTGTGGCTTCGCGCTCGCGATTAGCGTTGTTGTCGCGCCTCGAACGCCAGCCTGTTTTGGATGTCGGACGTTGGACCCGTGACGAGCTCTACGGGGACGAGCGATGAAGGTCGCGCTCGACACCAATGTCCTTGCCTACGCGGAAGGGGTCAACGGTGCCGAGAAGCGCGATATCGTTCTCGAACTGCTGCGCAACCTGCCGCAAGAGGCTGCTGTTATTCCTGTCCAGGTCCTTGGTGAGCTGTACAATGTTCTTGTCCGCAAGGCCGGAAGACCGCCTGTGGAAGCTCGGGATGCCCTTCTGAGCTGGCGCGACGCGTTTCCAGTTGCCGCGACAGTGCAAGACGTAATGATGATGGCGGCTGATCTGGCTACGGACCACCACTTCAGCATTTGGGACGCGGTCATTCTGTCCACCGCTTCCCAAACCGGTTGTCGGATGCTCCTTTCGGAAGACCTGCAAGATGGCTTCACATGGGGTGGGGTAACTGTCGTCAGCCCTTTCGCATCGCCGCGTCACGCACTGCTCAATGCTCTCTTGGGGGAGTCTTCTGGATAGAACGCGAAACACCGAGACGATCGGCTTTTCATTGGCGCTTGGACGTGGTACCAGCCAGCGCCAATCCTGAAAGGGAAGAAACGAGTCGGCGCTGTCCATTCCGGTCCAGCGCTTTTTTGTATTCCCCCACCGCGTTTTATATTCAAGGGACTGGCCATGGCAAAAATCATCGAAACGTCCACTGGCGCATTGGCGCTGACCTTTGACGACGTGCTGCTGCAGCCCGGCCATTCCGAGGTCATGCCCGGCGAGACCGATGTCCGCACCCGCATCGCCGGCGACATCGACCTCAACGTGCCGATCCTCTCGGCGGCGATGGACACCGTCACCGAGGCCAGGCTCGCCATCGCCATGGCCCAAGCCGGCGGCATTGGCGTCATCCACCGCAATTTCTCGCCGGCCGAACAGGCCGAGCAGGTGCGGCAGGTCAAGAAATTCGAATCCGGCATGGTGGTCAATCCTGTCACCATCGGCCCCGACGCGACGCTCGCCGACGCGCTGGGCCTGATGCGCAGCTATTCGATCTCGGGCATTCCGGTGGTCGAGAATGGTGGCACTGGCGGCCACAAAGTCGGGCGGCTGATCGGCATCCTGACCAATCGCGACGTGCGCTTTGCCTCCGATCCAGCGCAGAAGGTCCATGAGCTGATGACCCGTGACAACCTGATCACGGTCAAGGAGAACGTCGACCAGGACGAGGCCAAGCGGCTTCTGCATCAGCACCGCATCGAAAAGCTGGTTGTCGTCGACAGGCAGGGCAACTGCGTCGGATTGATCACCGTCAAGGACATCGAGAAGTCGCAGCTCAACCCGCACGCCAGCAAGGACGCACAGGGCCGCTTGCGCGCCGCCGCGGCCACCAGCGTCGGCGATGACGGCTATGAACGCGCCGAACGTCTCATCGATGCCGGCGTCGACCTTCTGGTGATCGACACCGCGCATGGCCACTCGCAACGCGTGCTCGACGCGGTGACGCGCGCCAAGAAACTCTCCAACTCAGTTCGCATCCTGGCCGGCAACGTCGCCACCGCCGCGGGCACGCAGGCGCTGATCGACGCCGGTGCCGACGCCGTCAAGGTCGGCATCGGTCCGGGCTCCATCTGCACCACCCGCATCGTCGCCGGCGTCGGCGTGCCGCAGCTCTCGGCGATCATGTCGGCGGTCGAGACGGCGCACAAATCCGGCGTCTCGGTTATCGCCGATGGCGGCATCAAATATTCCGGCGATCTCGCCAAGGCGCTCGCCGCCGGCGCAAGTGCCGCCATGATCGGCTCGCTGCTGGCTGGGACCGACGAAAGCCCCGGCGAGGTCTATCTGCACCAGGGCCGCTCCTTCAAGGCGTATCGCGGCATGGGCTCGGTCGGCGCGATGGCCCGCGGCTCCGCCGATCGCTACTTCCAGGCCGAGGTGCGCGACACGCTGAAACTGGTTCCGGAAGGCATCGAAGGGCAGGTTCCCTACAAGGGACCTGTGTCTGGCGTGCTGCACCAGCTTGCGGGCGGCTTGAAAGCCGCTATGGGTTATGTTGGTGGCCGCGACCTTGCCGATTTCCGCGAGCGCGCCACTTTTGTGCGCATATCCAATGCCGGACTTCGTGAAAGCCACGCCCATGACGTCACGATTACCCGCGAAAGCCCGAACTATCCCGGTGGAGCCTGACCAGTACGGGCTCGGGCGGAACCTGACGGCAACGATCCTGCGGCTGTCTCGCCACGCAGGCGCGCTCTGTTTCCTGTCGGCGGTGGTTTTCATCGCCATGACGGCTCTGGAATTCTTCTATTTCCGCCAGTTGAGCGGCGGCTTGCCGTCGCTCGACATGCGCATTTTAGGGTTTACGCCGGACGAAGGCATGGCCTGGCTGACGGCGCTCGGCCGGCGCGGCGGCGAGATCATTCTCGTCTGGCACTATCTGACCTTCGATCTGTTGTTCCCGGCGCTGCTGTCGGTCACGCTGGTCAGCCTCATCCTGGCCACCGGCCGGCGATTGAAGGCTTTCCGCGTGCTGCCAGCGCAGCTGCAGTCGATTTTCGCGTTGGTCCTGGTGCTTCCCTACACGCTTGCACATTACGTTCAGAACTTTGCGGTGGCGCGGCTTCTGTCCGATTTCCTGTCGGCCAACCCGGACTCGCTGTCTTTCGCCTCGGCGCTCACCGTCACCAAATTCGCGCTTTTCGCCATACCGGTGATCGTCATCGCGGCCTTCTGGCTGGCGGGCCAGAAACGCCAGGCCTGATGCCGCACGCGAAGCCCAACCGGGCAGGGGGCACTTGATGAACCAGACCACGATCTTCTGGCCCGTTCTCGCGCATGTGCTGCTGATCTACATCGTCTACTGCGTCCTGGGTCGTCGCAGATACGGCGCAATAAGGTCAGGCGAGGCGAAGGCCGGTCAGTTCAAGGTGCGTTCGGCCGAACCGGCCTCCAGCGTCACCGTTGCCGCCAATCTCACCAACCAGTTCGAACTGCCGGTGCTGTTTTACGTGCTGTGCCTGACGCTGCACCTGACCAACGGCGTCAACTATCTGACCTTGTCGCTGATGTGGGTTTTCGTCGCGTCCCGCTATTTCCATGCCTGGATTCACCTGACCAGCAACAATCTGCTGCTGCGCAGCCGGTCATTCTTCGTCAGTGCGGTGATTCTCCTGCTGGGATGGATCTGGTTCGCGCTGCACCTGCTCGGCGCGGTCTGAGCAGAGCGCTTCTGCCTTCTCCCACAGGGGAGAAGGGAAGTCCGTTCGCCTAAAGGTCGAACACCGCGATCTTGCGCTTGTCGAACTTGATGCCGATCTCGCCGCGTACCAGCTTGAGCGCGGCCTCGCCGAACACCGCGCGCCGCCAGCCTTGCAGCGCCGGTACGTCGGCTTCCTCGCCCTCGGCGGCGATACGGTCGATGTCGTCGCTGGAGGCCAGCACCTTGGAAGCGACGCCCTCCTTTTCGGCAACGATCCGCAGCAGCACCTTCAACAGTTCCGCCGCGGCGCTCGAGCCCTCGGGCGGCTGGAAACTCTTTGGCAGTTTCGGCATCTCTTCCTTGGGCAAGGCAAGCGCGGTGTTGACCGCGCCAAGCAGCGCCGTTGCCGTCGAGGAGCGCTCCCAGCCCTTCGGCGTCGTGCGCAGCTTGCCGAGGGCTGCCGCGTCGCGCGGCGCCTGCTGCGCCACCTCGTAGATCGCGTCGTCTTTCAGAACGCGGCCGCGCGGCACGTCGCGTTCGCGCGCCTCGCGCTCGCGCCACGCCGCAACGCCTTGCACGATCGCCAGTTCCTGCGGTTTCCGCAACCGCATCTTCAGCCGCTTCCAAGCGTCCTCGGGATGAGGATCATAGGTCTCGCGGGAGGTCAGGACCTCCATCTCCTCGTTGAGCCAATGGGCGCGGTTTTCTCGCTCCAATTCGGCGCTGAGGTGCTGATAGACCTCGATGAGATGCGTAACGTCGGCCAGCGCGTAGTCGAGCTGCTTGTCGGAAAGCGGCCGGTGGCGCCAGTCGGTGAAGCGCGATGACTTGTCGAGCCGTGCGCCGGTGATGCGCTGCACGAGCTGATCGTAGGAAACACTGTCGCCGAAGCCGCAGACCATCGCCGCCACTTGCGTGTCGAACACCGGATGCGGAACCAGATCGCCGAGGTGGACGATGATTTCGATGTCCTGCCGCGCGGCGTGGAAGACTTTGACCACCGCCTCGTTGGCCATCAGCCTGAAGAACGGCTTCAGGTTGATATCGGGAGCCAGCGGATCGATCAACGCCGTCACGCCGGGTGCGGCCATCTGTATGAGGCACAGGATCGGCCAAAACGTCGTTTCTCGTATGAATTCGGTGTCGACGGTGACGAAATCCGACTTTTCGAAAGCGGCGAGAACGGTCTCGAGTTCTTTCTGGGTGGTGATGACGTGCATCAAATCGCTTTTGACAGGAGTAAGGTCTTCCTAGATTTCAGCCGCCGGGGCTTTCGTCAAGCTTTGGCACCGCCATCATCAGGTTCCCGGACCATCGGAATCGTCGTTTCTCCTGGCCAGCCGCGCGAAAACCGTCGAAGTGCGCAGAAGCGCGGTGAAGCGGCCGCGCCTGCCTGCCGGCACACCGGACCGGGCCTGCATGCGGTAAAGGATGACGGCGATGAAGATCGCATAGACCACCGCGCTGAATACAAACAGGGCGCCCGGTCCGAAATATTGCATCGCCGTCGAGGCGGCGAACGGGCCGCCAATGGCGCCGAAGGAATAGAACAGCATCAGCGCCGCATTGATCAGCACGAACTCGCCCGTGTCGGCGCGATCGTTCGAATGCGCCGCCGACAGCGAATAGAGCGGCATGGCGAAACAGCCGAAGATGAAGATGAGGATGAAGTTGAGCGCCGGATTGCTGCCGGCGATGAACACCAGCGCCAGTGCCGAAAGCATCGCGCAGCAGGTCGTGATCAAGAGCACGCGGCGCCGATCCCAGCGGTCGGAGAGGTAGCCAAGCGGATACTGGATGATGGCGCCGCCGAAGATGCCGACGCTGACGAAGGTGACGACATCGGCGACCGACATGCCGATCTGCTCGGCATAGACCGGCGACAAGGTGCGAAAGGCGCTGTTGGTGACGCCGACGGCGATGCAGCCGAAGCAGCCCAGCGGCGAAATCCGCCAGACGCGCGCCAGGTCGAGCTTGACCTCATCGGGTGGTGCCGGGTTGGAGCGGTCGCCGAGCGACACCGGCACCAGCGACAAGGTGATCATCATCGACATGATGGCGAAGATGGCGAAACCGCCGGCGCCGAAGACCGGGATCAGGAACTGGGCTGATGTCACCGAACCGATGTCGACCATCCGGTAGATCGCCAGCACGCGTGCCCGGTCGTGATTGCCGACGCCGGAATTCAGCCAGCTTTCGACGATGGTGAACAGCCCGGCGAAGCAGAAGCCGCCGGCGAGGCGCACCGCGCACCACATCACCGGATCGATGACCAGCACCAGGAGCAAAGTACCGACCGAGGCGATTGCCGCCAGCGCCGAAAATGCCCTGATATGGCCGACCGCCTTCATGATGCGGGTGATGGCCAGGCAGCCGAGCAGGAAGCCGGCGAAGTAGAAGGTGCCCATCAGGCCGATGTCGGAAGCCGAAAACCCTTCCTGCGCGCCGCGCAGCGCGATCAGCGTGCTCTGCAGCCCATTGCCGCCGAGCAGGATGCCGGCGGCGAGAAGAAGCGGGATCATCGGGCGGATGGAGGACATGAAGAGGCGATCACGTGTCGGTGATCCCTTCTTGGACCATCGCCCTGGCCAACGCCAGCAGCAATTCCCTGCGCCAACAGGGATGATCGCTGTATTCGCCTGGATTCGTTTCCCCCGTTTTGCTTGGTCAGCGCTCAGGGCTGCCTTCGACGTGACTGCCGATCGTCGGGCCACAGGCCAAGCCGCTCGGCTGCTCCCGTTGCGACGCCTATTCCTGCGAGGACTGCCATCAGCCCGACAATCAGGTTCGCGCTCACTTGTTCGCCCAGGAAGACAACACCGAAGATCGATGCCGTCACCGGATTCACCGCAACGGAAACGGCAACCAGTGTCGGCGACGCGCGCTCGAGCGCGAATGCCCAGAGGAAGAAAATGAAGGCGCCGCAAATTATGGCCAGATAA
The DNA here is from genome assembly GCF_004006095.1 of Mesorhizobium sp. M7A.F.Ce.TU.012.03.2.1. Classification (NCBI taxonomy): domain Bacteria; kingdom Pseudomonadati; phylum Pseudomonadota; class Alphaproteobacteria; order Hyphomicrobiales; family Phyllobacteriaceae; genus Mesorhizobium; species Mesorhizobium sp. M7A.F.Ce.TU.012.03.2.1. The sequence continues at coordinate 5,608,598 of NZ_CP034779.1, read as the reverse complement.
GCGCTCGCGATCCACTGAGGTGCGCTGAGAGTGGCAAGTCGCGCGAAGCCTCCGCTCGAAACCACCAGCACCGATAGGCAGACCGCGCCCACGCCCATGCCAAACGCCACGAACGGGATTGGCGCGGTGCGGGATAGAAATGGTCTCGACCAGACATTGTAGAGCGCCATGCAGAAAGCGGCCGCGACCATGAGAAGATCTCCGCGCCAGGCATCTGGGGGAGCAGTCGTCAGGCTCGTGCCGAGCGCTACGGCCACTCCTGCCATTGCGATCAGGACACCGACGATCTTGCGGATGGTCGGCGGCTCGATCTTCAGAACTGCCGCGGCAAGCATCGTGAGCAGAGGCAGTGTCGAAAGCGCAAGCGCACCTCGCGCGGCCGTCGTGTAGACAAGGGCTCCATCGAAGAGCACCGGAAACAGCCCGAAGAACAGAAGACCCAATGCGCCAGTGCCGAGCCAGTCGCTCTTCGGCGGCCACCTGTCTCGCCGCCAGAGAGCGACGGCGGCCAAAACCAGAAAGCCGCCGCCGAACCGGACCGCACCGATAGCCAGAGGATCGAGCGTGCCCGCGAGATATCGCGTTGCGCCAACGGCGGTGCCCCCGAAAGCGCTGGAGAGAATCGCGGCGAGCACTCCTGTGATTTCCATGGTTCCCGACCTTGCTGGCTCGGAACCGGGAATATCGGGAAGGCGGGCCATAAGGAATCGAATAAGCTCAATGAGTTTGATAACATTCCACTATGAGTATCCCGAATCTGGATCCGGACCTTCTGCGGGCCTTCGTCGTCGTTGCCGAGCGCCTCTCGTTCACGCGAGCCGCCGAGCAGCTCAATAGAACGCAGGCGGCCGTCAGCTTGCAGGTGAAACGTCTTGAGGAGCGCATCGAGACCATCTTGTTCGCGCGCTCGACAGCCCGCGTTGAACTCACCGCCGCCGGGGAGGGCTTTCTGATCGATGCCCGCCGCATACTTGCTCTCAATGAGCAGGCGATTGCGCGTGTTTCCGGTCAGCAGGTGGCCGGACAGGTTCGCATCGGGGTCATGGAAGATTATGGCACCAAGATCCTGCCGCGCCTCCTTGCCGGCATCGCCGAGCGATTTCCGTTGGTGCAGGTCGAAATGGAGATTGGTCTCACCACCCGGCTCCTGAAACGGCTTGGGTCGTCGTTCGACGCCGTCATCGCCATGCACCCGGAAGGCACAACCGAGGGGGATTTGATATGCCGCGAAAGGGCGATTTGGGCGGCGGCGGCGACGCGGGCCGTCGAGGAACTCGATCCGCTGCCCGTCGCTCTGTCGAGCCCCGATTGCCTGTTTCGTTCCTGGGCCATTGAGGCGCTCAACAAGGCAGGCCGGCCATGGCGGTTGGCCTATGTCAGCCCGAGCCTCTCAGCCACGGAGGCAATTGTCGAACAGGGCCTGGCGGTCACCGTGGTTAAAGGCAGCATGCTTGCGCCAGGCCTGCGAGATGTCCATCCCGGCCGGCATGTACCGCCGCTGCCGGGGGCGGAGATTCGCCTTCATCGTGCCGCAACGTCGTCCGCCAGCGCTGCATTGGTCGTCGATCACCTTGCTCAGCGTCTTCGCCTATCGGCACTGGGCTCATAGGTCGCCTGGGAAAGCGGGGCCGAGATACCAACCCGGGCTGTTGCCTTGACAAATCCGGCCTCCCATGCGCTTTTCGCGCAAATTTTCAGGCCGGATGCTTCGGCCTGCAACCCAGCACCCCGGACCTTACCAATGACAATGCACCGTTACCGCAGCCATACCTGTGCCCAGTTGAGGAAGAGCGACGTCGGCTCGACCGTTCGCCTGTCGGGCTGGGTGCATCGCGTGCGCGATCATGGCGGCCTTCTCTTCATCGACCTGCGCGACAATTATGGCCTGACCCAGATCGTCGCTGATCCGGATTCTCCTGCCTTCAAGGTCGCCGAAACCGTGCGCGGCGAGTGGGTCATTCGGGTCGACGGCGAGGTCAAGGCGCGTTTGCCCGAGACCGCCAACGCCAATTTGCCGACCGGCGAGATCGAGATCTTCGCCCGCGAGATCGAGGTGCTGTCGGCCGCCAAGGAATTGCCGCTGCCGGTGTTCGGCGAGCCTGACTATCCCGAGGATATCAGGCTGAAATACCGCTTCCTCGATCTGCGCCGCGAGACGCTGCACAAGAACATCATTGCGCGTACAAAAATCATCGCGGAAATGCGCAAGCGCATGGGCGAGGTCGGCTTCACCGAATTCTCGACGCCGATCCTCACCGCGTCGTCGCCCGAGGGCGCGCGCGACTTCCTGGTGCCGTCGCGCATCCATCCCGGCACCTTCTACGCGCTGCCGCAGGCGCCGCAGCAGTACAAGCAGCTGATCATGGTGTCGGGCTTCGACCGCTACTTCCAGATCGCGCCCTGCTTCCGCGACGAGGACCCGCGCGCCGATCGTCTCCCTGGTGAGTTCTACCAGCTCGACCTTGAAATGAGCTTCGTCGAGCAGGACGACGTGCTTTCGACCATGGAACCTGTCATGCGCGGGGTCTTCGAGACCTTCGCCAACGGCAAGCCGGTGACGCAGAATTTCCAGCGCATCCCCTATGATGTGGCCATGCGCAAATACGGTTCCGACAAGCCGGACCTGCGCAACCCGATCGAAATGCAGGCCGTTTCCGACCATTTTCGCGATTCCGGCTTCAAGGTGTTCGCCAACATCCTGGCCAACGATCCGAAGGCCGAGGTGTGGGGCATTCCGGCAAAGACCGGCGGCAGCCGCGCCTTCTGCGACCGCATGAATTCCTGGGCGCAGGGCGAGGGCCAGCCGGGGCTGGGTTATATCTTCTGGCGCAAGGAGGGTGACAAGCTCGAAGGCGCCGGCCCACTCGCCAAGAACATCGGCGAGGAGCGCACAGAGGCGATCCGCCTTCAACTCGGCCTTGCCGACGGCGATGCGGCCTTTTTTGTCGCCGGGGATCCGAAGAAGTTCGTCTCCTTCGCGGGGGCTGCGCGCACCCGTGCCGGCGAGGAGCTGAACCTTGTCGACCGCGAGCGTTTCGAACTGTGCTGGATCGTCGACTTCCCGTTCTTCGAGTGGAACGAGGAAGAGAAGAAGATCGACTTCGCCCACAACCCGTTCTCGATGCCGCAAGGTGGCATCGATGCGCTGAATGGCGAGGACCTGCTCGGCATCAAGGCGTTCCAGTACGATATGGTCTGCAACGGCTTCGAGATCGCCAGCGGCGGTATCCGCAACCATCTGCCCGAAACCATGGTCAAGGCATTCGAGACGGTCGGGCTGGATCGCGCCACGGTCGAGGAGCGCTTTGGCGGCCTCTACCGCGCCTTCCAGTATGGCGCGCCGCCGCATGGCGGCATGGCCGCCGGTGTCGACCGCGTCGTCATGCTGCTGCTCGGCGCCAAGAACCTGCGTGAGATCACCATGTTCCCGATGAACCAGCAGGCCTACGATCTGTTGATGAACGCACCGTCGGAAGCGAGCCCGCAGCAGCTTCGCGACCTGGCGCTGCGCGTTGCCGTGCCCAAGAAGGACTGACGGCGGCGTTGCAACTGCCCTTTCTCCCCGTCTCTATACGGGGAAAAATGTCCGGCAGGACAATGAGGGGCAGCGCGGATGCGGGCAATTGGCGAACGGCCGTTGCAGCTGACGCCTTCTGACAGGCAATCGGTTCGGCATGAATTGCAATTTGTAGGCGTCGGCGCTGCCCCTCATCCGCCTGCCGGCACCTTCTCCCCGTATAGTGACGGGGAGAAGGGAACTACTTCGATCAGTCTTCGTTGGCCTTGACGGTGACGCCGAGCGTCTTCGGTAGGTCGAGCGGGTTGGACATGGCGCCCGCCATGATCAGTGCGAACGGCACGGATGCCGGCGGCTCGGCCGAGATTTCGAGGCTCTTCGGATCATCGAGGAATTTGCTGACCGCGGCCGTAACCTGCGCCGTCAGTTCCGGATTGTTGAGCTGCGCCATGCCAAACGGCACGATCGCCTTGGCCTGGTTGGCGATGTCCTTGCCGGACATGCCTTGCTGCTTGCCGACATAGTCCAGAACCTTGTTGGTCAGCGAATCGTCGTCGAAGCGGATCGAGGCGCTGTTGAACGAAAGCTGCTGCAACAGGCCGAGCATGGCCATGCCTTGCGCCGAATTGTCGGCGCCTTCAGGCTGTGCCGCCATCTTCTTCTGCATTTCCTGCAGCGACTTGATAAAGTCCAGCGTGTAGCCGCCGAGATTGAAGGTCATGCCGAGCGTGCCGGCATTCTCGACCGAGATGTCGTATTTCGACAGTTCCATCTTGCCGTCCGTGGGCTGCCAGGTGCCGGCCATTTCGAGATTGCCCGCGATGTTCTGGTAGCCGAGCGCGTTGATGACTTCCTTGGACTTCGGATCGTCCACCAGCGTCAGGTCGGCGTTGAATTTCTCCGTGGTGGCCGTGAATTCCATCGCCTTGCCGTCCGCCGGCGGCGTGATTTCGATGGCAAGGCCGTCCATCGAGAAGGCGGTCTTGTCGGCTACCTTGACGGTCATGTTCGAGAGTTCGGCTGACTTGTACATCATCAGCGAGCCGAGCGGGCCGGTGGCGCCGTCGGCCGGAACTGTCATGTCATGAATGACGAAGGGGCTGAGGTCGAGGGTGACGCCGTCCTTGCTGTGTGTGAAGGCAGCCGTCGATACGGTGGCGATGTCATAGCCGCCATTTGCCTCGGTCACACCTTCGAGTTTGACGTCGCCGATGGGAAGCGCTTCCTTCTCCGCCGCCGGTTTGATGGCAACGCCCTGCAGCACCATGTTGGTGTTGTCGCCGGTCACGCCAGTCCAGGTGATGTCGACACCTTGTGCGACAAGCGCGGCCTTCAGCCGGTCGGCCACTGCCGTATCCTGTGCGAGGGCCGCATTCAGCGGCAGCGTGAGCAAGAAGGTCGAAAGGGCTAATTTCCTGAGAGTTGAGCGTTTGATTGTCATCGCAAGGTCCCTGAGAGTGTCCTGAAATTGTTTTTTCAATTATTTGCGCCATCACCATTCCGTGACGAACTGGACCGGAAAAAGGCGTGTCCCGGCACATTGGTCAAAAATCGCGGTGAAAGGCAAACCCGATCCCACCGTCTTTGCGCAAACCGGTGAATTTGTCATGAAGAGCCGATAGCCGGATACCGTCGCGCTTGGCCATAGAACCCGCATGTAACAGGCTGATGTTGGCCAACATCCCCCGGGGTGCGGTTTCATGTTGCAGAAGGGCCGGTATCTCTGTCGGGCTCTTGCCGCGAATCACCCGCTCGGCTAGTCCGAGCCCATGGGAAAAAGGCTTTTGCCGCCTGAAAATGGCGGTGGCGATCATATCGAACCGGTCGATCTGAAGAAGGCGCTGGAAGAGCGCTATCTGGCCTATGCGCTGTCGACCATCATGCACCGGGCACTGCCCGATGTGCGCGACGGACTGAAGCCGGTCCATCGCCGCATCATGCACGCCATGCGTCTGCTGCGGCTTAACCCCGACCAGGGCTTTGCCAAATGCGCCCGCATCGTCGGCGAGGTGATGGGCAAGTTCCACCCGCATGGGGACCAGTCGATCTATGACGCGCTGGTGCGGTTGGCGCAGGATTTCTCGATGCGCTATCCGCTGGTCGACGGGCAGGGCAATTTCGGCAACATCGACGGTGATAACGCCGCCGCCATGCGCTACACCGAAGCGCGCATGACCGATGTGGCGACCGAACTCTTGTCCGGCATCACCGAGGATGCCGTCGATTATCGGCCGACCTACAATGAAGAAGACGAGGAGCCGGTGGTTTTGCCCGGCGCCTTTCCGAATCTGCTGGCCAACGGCTCGTCCGGCATCGCGGTGGGCATGGCGACATCGATCCCGCCCCACAACGCCGCCGAGCTTTGCGATGCCGCACTTCACCTGATCGAAAACCGGGACGCGCCGGTGGCGAAGCTGATGGAGTTTGTCCAGGGGCCGGATTTCCCGACCGGCGGCATCATCGTCGACAGCCGCGCCTCGATCCTCGAAGCCTATCAAACCGGCCGCGGTGGCTTTCGCGTGCGCTCGAAGTGGTTCCAGGAGGACCAGGGCAGGGGCACCTGGAGCATCGTCGTCACCGAAATACCCTACGGCGTGCAGAAGGCGCGGCTGATCGAGAAGATCGCCGAACTGCTGATGGCACGCAAGCTGCCGCTGCTCGAGGACATCAGGGACGAAAGCGCCGAGGACGTCCGCGTCGTGCTGGTGCCGAAGAGCCGTTCGGTCGATCCCGGCATCTTGATGGAATCGTTGTTCAAGCTGACCGAGCTCGAAAGCCGCTTCCCGCTCAACATGAACGTCCTGTCGCGCGGCAAGGTGCCCAACGTGCTGTCGCTGAAGGGCGTACTGCAGGAGTGGCTCGAGCATCGCCGCGAGGTTTTGATCCGCCGCTCGAAACATCGGCTTGGCGAGATCGAAAGACGGCTGGAGATACTTGCCGGCTACCTGATCGCCTACCTCAACATCGACGAGGTGATCAGGATCATCCGCGAGGAGGATGAGCCAAAGCAGGTGATGATGGCCCGCTGGTCGCTCACCGACACCCAGGCCGAAGCCATCCTCAATATGCGGTTGCGCGCTCTGCGCAAGCTTGAAGAATTCGAGATCCGCAAGGAATTCGACGGCCTGAGCGCCGAGAAAAAGCAGATCGAGGCACTGCTTGCTTCGAACGAGAAGCAGTGGGCGACGATCAAATGGGAAGTCACCAACATCCGCGACAAGTTCGGCCCGGAGACCGAACTCGGCAAGCGCCGCACCCAGTTCGCCGACGCGCCCGAGCATGATCTGACCGACATCGCACATGCCATGATCGAGCGCGAGCCGGTCACCGTCGTTGTCTCGGAAAAGGGCTGGCTGCGGGCGATGAAGGGGCATCTGGCCGATCTCTCGACGCTGACCTTCAAGGAGGGCGACAGCCTCAAGCTCGCCTTCCATGCCCAGACCACCGACAAGGTGCTGGTCTTCACCACCGGCGGCAAATTCTACACCATCGGCGCCGACCGGCTGCCTGGCGGGCGCGGCCATGGCGAGCCGATCCGCATCATCGTCGATATGGACAATGACCAGGACATCGTCACCGCCTTCGTCCACGACCCGAAGCGCAAGCTGCTGCTGGCCTCGCACGACGCCAACGGTTTTATCGTGCCGGAGGAGGAGGTCGTCGCCAACACCCGCAAGGGCAAGCAGGTGATGAACGTCAAGGCGCCGGACGAAGCCAAGCGCTGCATCCCGGTCACCGGCGACCATCTCGCCATCGTCGGCGAGAATCGCAAGATGCTGGTGTTCGCGCTCGCCGAGATTCCGGAGATGGGCCGCGGCAAGGGCGTGCGGCTGCAGAAATACAAGGATGGCGGCCTTCTCGATCTCAAACCGTTCACGCTGGAGACCGGCCTCTCCTGGCAGGATTCGGCCGACCGCACCTTCACAAGGTCACGCGAGGAACTGGCCGAGTGGATCGGTGCCCGTGCGTCGGCCGGACGGATGGTGCCGAAGGGATTCCCGAGGACGGGGAAATTTGGGTAGCGCTGCTAATCTCCCCTCGAGGGGGAGATGTCGCCAAAGGCGACAGAGGGGGTCGGCACGACTGGACGCGACCTCCTGCTTTGCGAACAGAGAATGCTAGCGCTTCACGCGCGGCGACCCCCTCTGGCCTGCCGGCCATCTCCCTCTCGAGGGGGGAGATCCCCAATCATTTGGACTATCGTCACGATTGCTGCACTATATCAGTGCATAGACAGGAGGGGTGTTTGGGAGAGCCAGGCGTTTGAAGGAAGCAAAAATCCAGAAACCGGAACGGCAACAGCGCCTGTTCGGCCTGTCGACGCCGCTCAGGGCTGCCGTCATTCCGCCGCTGTCGGCGGCGCGTTGGCTGCTGGTGCTGATCGTCGCCGCCGGCGTCTATTTCTTCCACGGCTTCCTGTTTCCGGTGCTGGCGGCGCTCGTCATCGCTTTCGCCAGCTGGCCGCTTTACCGCCGCCTGCTTGTCGCGGTCAGTGGCAACCGCACCATCGCCGCGACCTTAGCCATCCTCTTCATCCTCGCCTTCCTGGTGATCCCGATCGCGCTCGCCGGCACCTATGCGATCAACGAGGTCCGCGAATGGGTCGCCTGGGCGATCGAGACCAACCGTCACGGCGCGGTGACGCCGCACTGGATCGCCACCATGCCTGTCGTGGGCGAGTGGCTGAACGAGCAATGGACGACCAATTTCGGCCATCCAGGCGGCATTGGTGAACTGATCCAGCTGGTCAGCGGCGCCAACATCGGCAGCATCTATCGCGGTGTGCTGGCCGCCGGCGGCAGCGCTTTCGGCTTGCTCCTGACATTGTTGTTCATGATGATCGCGTTGTTCTTCGCCTATCGCGACGGCGAGCATTTTGCCGGCCAGGTCGATCGTCTCGGCGAACGCATCCTGCCGACCAGATGGGAACGGATTTCGCGCGTCGTGCCCGCGACGATCTCCTCGACGGTGACCGGCATGACCGTGATCGCCATCGGCGAAGGCCTGGTGCTGGGCATCGCCTACTGGCTGGCCGGCGTGCCGTCGCCGGTCACGCTTGGCGCCTTGACCGGCGTCATGGCGCTGATCCCGGGCGGTGCACCACTGTCCTTCACACTGGTCTCGATCTACCTCGCCGCCAGCGGGTCGCCGATGGCCGGGCTGGCGCTGTTCCTCTGGGGCGCGGTCGAACTGTTCATCGTCGACAAGACACTGCGCCCGAAGCTGGTCGGCGGGCCGATAAAACTGCCCTTCCTGCCGACGTTTTTCGGCCTCATCGGCGGCGTCAAGACCATGGGGTTTCTCGGTCTGTTCATCGGCCCGGTGCTGATGGCCCTGCTGGTCGCAATCTGGCGCGAATGGCTTCGCGAGGTGGAACTGGCCGACGAAATCGCCCCCGGCTCGCCAGCCGAAATCGAAGCCGGCCTGCAAATAGAAGCCTTGCCGGAACCTGACGTGGCGAAGAAGGCCAGCGCCTGATCTCAACGCGCCTTAGACCGGATGTTGCACCGCAAGGTCGCCACGCCGCTTGCGTCCTTCGTGAAGCTGCCACAGCGAATGCGCAATCAGGGTGACGATCAGGATCGCGCCGCCGATCAGGCTGTTGCGCGTCGGTGTTTCGGCAAAGATCATCCACACCCAGACCGGCGCCAGCACGGTTTCGAGCAGGTAGAACATCGCCACTTCAGGGCCCGAAATGTATTTCGGCCCGGCGGCAAGGCAGAAGAACGCTATCGGCATGATGACGGCGCCGTTGAGGATGATCCACCAGGGCGCCTCGACCTGAAAGCCGGTCTTGGAAACCATGAACGCCGCCAGCCCGAAAGGCAGGACGACGCCGATCAGTGAGGTAAAGCCCATATCCTTGCCGCTGGCGCGCGAGATGGTGATGGCGCAGGCGATCAGGAAGGCCGAACACAACGCCATCAGGTCGCCGAACAGATATCCGGTGCCGACGGAATCGCCGACGATGATGACGACGCCGACAATCATCATGGCCAATGCCGCAAAGGTCAGCGGCCGCGGTCGCTCCTTCAGGAACACCCATGAAAGCAGCGCGGCGAACATGGTTGTGAAGGCCAGGATGAACACCAGGTTGGCGGTCGAGGTGTTGTAGACGCCTGTGATGAACGCAATCGCGCCGAGCCCGTAGATCGCGGCAACGATCAGGCCCGACCAGCCAGGTATCAGCTGCGGCGCATCCTTGCTGAACGAGCGCCAGATGGTCCACATGATCAGTGCCGCGGCCAAGGTGCAGCCGGTGCGCAGCAGCAAGATTGTCCACGCCTCGCCGTGGGCGAGCCGGATCAGCGGGATGTCCACGGTCAGCGTCAGCCCGCCAAATGCGGTGAGCAGAAGTCCTTTGGTGTGAGTATCGTGAGACGACATGCAGCGACTTTCACAATGAATTCGGGAGAGGATGGCGGACCGGCGCAATCGCACGCTCTCCGCCAATCAGCGGAAAGACCAGCATCGTCTCGATTGAAAATGTTTAAGCCCGGACTTGGGAAAGAGTAATCAGCGCGCGACCGCTTCGTTGGTGTAGCGCTCCCAGCCCTTCGGGCCGAGATGCTCCTGCGGCATGAAGCGCATCTTATAATTCATCTTGCGCGAGCCGTTGACCCAGTAGCCGAGATAGACATGGGGCAGGCCCATCGCCCTGGCGCGGGCGATGTGGTCGAGGATCATGAACGTGCCGAGCGACCGTTCCTCGAAATCGGGATTGAAGTAGGAATAGACCATCGACAGGCCGTCGGCCATCTTGTCGGTGAGCGCCACCGCGATCAGCTCGCCCTGTCCCTTGCCGGTGATGAACGTGTCTGGTCCACGCCGCCGATACTCGATCACCTTGGTGTCGACATGGGTATCCTCGACCATCATCGCATAGTCGAGCACCGTCATATCGGACATGCCGCCACGGCGGTGGCGGGCATCGAGATAGCTGCGGAACAGGGAATATTGTTCGGTCGAAGGCTCGGCATTGTGCATGTGGCCGACGAGATCGGAATTGTGCTGCAGCACGCGCTTCATGTTGCGGCTGGCGACGAATTCCTGGGCGAGGATGCGTACCGAAACGCAGGCGCGGCAGGTCTCGCAGGCCGGCCTGTAGGCGATGTTCTGCGAGCGCCGGAAGCCGCCTTGGGTCAAGAGGTCGTTCATCTCCGCCGCCTTGTCGCCAACCAGGTGCGTGAACACCTTGCGCTCGAACTGGCCGTCGAGATAGGGGCACGGCGACGGCGCGGTCAGGAAGAACTGCGGCGACTGGGTCGGATGCTGCGTCATCGAGCCTTGGAAACACTCCTTCGAATCGCTCTACCTTTGGCGCGGACGGCGAAAAATTCAACAGGATTATGTCAGCGTGGTCGACTCGACGCCTTCACATTTGTGCTCAATCGGTTGCGACTGCTCTTCAGAGGGCCGTTTCAGCGGTCCGTGCGGCTGACGACCGTGCCAAGCAAAAGATCGTGCAAGGTGCGCTTGCGGTCGGAAAACAGCGTCACCAGCAGGACGAGCGGCGACAGGATGACATTGCCGGCCCAGAACAGCACCGAATGGACGACCGCGGTGAGGCCGTCGATCGGCCTCCCGTCGAGCCGGTCGAGGCGGATGCCCACCATCTTCATGCCCGTGGTGGCCTGGTCGGTGCTGCCCAGCGTGTTCCAGATGTAGAGGATGGCCACAGTCGGCAACAGGATACCGAACAGCATCCAGCCAAGCCCGAGGGTCAAAAGCCCGAGGAAGAACACCAGAATGGCAAACGGAATGGTAAGCAGCGCGACGATGACATAGTCGATCACGAAAGCCAGGATGCGCTTCGTGCGCACGCCGTCATAGGCCCTGACATCGTCGAGCCTGCTGGTGATGATTTCGCCGTCGAGAACGCGCGCGTTCATGTCATTTCCTCGTAACAAGGTCCGACATAGGGTGCGGACCGTTCAGCCATGAAATGGTGAAGGCCTGTGGCGGAATCAAGATCGGGCTTCTTGCGGTGCGCCGGCCTTCAAGGCGCCAGGCGCAATCTGAACCGGTTGAATTTGCGGCGCGGATAGCATTAGCTTGCTGCGGCGCAGCAAAAGCGCACATGGCAGGGGACGGGGCAATATGGACTACGACATGCTGGTCATCGGCAGCGGCCCTTCCGGTCGCCGGGCCGCGGTGCAGTCGGCCAAGCTCGGCAAATCGGTGCTGGTGGTCGATCGCGGCCGGCGTCTGGGCGGTGTCTCGGTGCATACCGGCACCATCCCGTCGAAAACGCTGCGCGAAACGGTGCTCAACCTTTCGGGTTGGCGTGAGCGCGGCTTCTACGGGCGCGGCTACCGGGTCAAGCAGGATATCTCGGTCGGCGATCTGGTCGAGCGCCTGCACAAGACGCTCGACCATGAGGTCGAGGTGCTGCAGCACCAGTTCATGCGCAACACGGTCAAGAGCGCCCGGGCTGCGGTGAAATTCCTTGGCCCCAACAAGGTCAGCCTGACCACCGACACCGGCGATTACAGCGAGGTCGGTTTTGCCAATGCGCTGATCGCGGTCGGCACCAGGCCGCACCGGCCGCGCGATGTGCCTTTCGACAAGACCCGAATCTTCGACAGCGACGAGATGCTGGAACTCGACCGCTTGCCGCGCACGCTGACGGTGATCGGCGCCGGCGTCATCGGGGTCGAATATGCAACGATCTTTTCCGCGCTCGACGTGCCGGTAACCTTGGTCGAGCCGCGGAACTCCATCCTAGATTTCGTCGACCGCGAGATCGTCGACGATTTCATCCACCAGATGCGCGATCGCGGCATGACCATCCGGCTGGGCAGCGCGGTGAAGGAAATCCGCTCCAAGCCGGACGCCGCCGAAGTGGAACTGGCCGATGGCCGCACCATTCGTTCAGAGGTCGTGCTCTACGCCGCCGGCCGCACCGGCAATGTCGGCAACCTGGGCCTGGATGTCGTCGGCATCGATGCCGACTCCAGAGGGCGTATCAAGGTCGACCCGCATACGTTCCAGACCAGCGTGCCCAACATCTACGCCGCCGGCGACGTCATCGGCTTTCCGAGCCTGGCCTCGACTTCGATGGAGCAGGGCAGAGTGGCGGCCTGCCATGCCTTCGGCGTGCCGTTGCCGCCACCACCGGAGACCTTTCCCTATGGCATCTACGCGGTGCCGGAAATCTCGACGGTCGGCCAGTCCGAGGAACAGGTGCGTGAGAGCGGTGCGGCTTATGAGATCGGCGTGGCGCGCTTTCGCGAAACCTCGCGCGGCCACATCATGGGCGTCAACACCGGTTTCCTGAAACTGTTGTTCTCGGTCGAAACGCGCCGTCTGCTCGGCGCGCACATCATCGGCGAGGGCGCCACCGAGCTCATCCACATCGGCCAGGCGGTGATCAATCTCGGCGGCACCGTCGACTTCTTCGTCAACAACACCTTCAACTATCCGACGCTCGCCGAAGCCTACAAGATTGCAGGGCTGGACGCCTGGAACAGGATGGGACGAGGGTAGGCCGGCTGGTCGTGGCGGCGAGCCTGTCAGCTTGCCTGCGCCACCGCCGCGGATCCCGACAGCCATTGCCTGACGATTGCGGCGTCGGCGCTGCCGAATTCATGACCTGATGGGACAATCCGGGCGTCGATCTCGGCGCCATGCTGGCTGAGCAATGTCACCAGAGCAGGGGCGAAGGGCGAATAGGTGAGATCCGCGGCGCCGGCGATCATCAGGACGCGCACCTTTGACAAATCCGTCGCTGGCACGTGATCGAGCACCGGCATCGGCCGCAGCAGCGCGGCGCGCTCGACGAGCTCCGGATGTAGCAGCATCAGGCTTGAAACCAGATTGGCGCCGTTCGAATAGCCGAGGAACGTCGCGCGTGAGAGATCGAGATGGTGGTGTGTGGCCGTGTCGGCGACGAAGCCCGCAAAGGCATCGGTTTCGGTGCGGATGCTGTGCTGTTCGAAGCGCGTCGGCGTGATGCGCGCGAACCAGCGGAAACCATCCTCCTGGACAATGCGGCCACGCACCGCGATCAGCTTGGCCCGCGGTGCGATCTCTCGCGCCAGCGGTACCAATGTCGTCTCGTCGACACCCGATCCATGCAGCAGGAAGAGACATTCGCCGGTTGAATCCGCCGGGCTGTAAAGCCGGTAGCTGAAGGCCAGATCACGCCGCAGCGCACCATCTTGTGAGGTCTCTTCGATCATCGCGCATCCTCTTGATTATATGAGGTTTCGCTCAATTTGCCGGCTTCAAAACGCAATATTTTCAAGCTCCGCGAAAGTTGATTGAACCGGGCGCATTACAGTCCGTTTCTCCGCCGATAACATTCCTTCGGGAGGAATCGAAGCGGTGCGCCGGGGGTCGCATTGCCCGGCATGAACAACCACCTTTGAGGCCTTTTTGTCGATGACCACCCAGATTTCCCCGGACCGCGATGCGCGTGTCCCAGACCGCGAGTCGCGCGTGTCGGATCGCGATTCGCGTATCCCGGATCGCACTGAGCGCGATACGCGCATAGATGTGTTCCGCGCTCTCGCTCTGCTGACAATCTTTGTCGACCATGTGCCAGGTACCGCCTTCGAGTATCTGACCTACAAGAATTTCGGCTTTTCCGATGCGGCGGAAGTCTTCGTGCTGATCTCCGGCATTTCGGTCGCGCTCGCCTATGGCAGGAAATTCGAGCCCGGAAACCGGCTGCTGGCAACCCTGAAGATGTTGCGCCGCGCCGGTGTGCTTTATGCCACCCACATCGTCACCACCATGGGGGTGATGGCCATGTTCTGCGCTGCGGCGGTGTTTGCCAGGCGGCCGGAGCTTTTGACGATGATCAACATCGAGCCGTTGATCAAGAATACGCCGCAGGTGCTGATCGGCATCGTGACGCTCGGCCACCAACTCGGCTACAACAACATACTGCCCGTCTATGCGGTGCTGCTCTTGCTGACGCCGGTGTTCCTGCTCATTGTCAGCTATCGGCCGGTCTTGGCACTGGTCGCCTCCGGCGCCCTGTGGCTGGTCGCGGGGGTTTACCAAATTGCCCCGCCCAACTATCCCGAGCCCGGCTTCTGGTTTCTCAACCCGCTGTCGTGGCAGTTCCTTTTCAACATCGGCTTGGCAGGCACGCTGCATGTGCGTCGCGGCGGTACCATCCCGGTCAATCGCTGGCTGGTTGGCGGGGCCTTGGCCTACACCGCTGTGGCACTGGTCTGGGTGCACAGCCCGCTTTGGGGGCATATCTCCTGGTTTGGCCTGCCTCCGGTGCTGACCGGCTTCGACAAGACGTTCCTGTCGCTGCCGAGGCTGCTGCATATATTGGCGGTGAGCTACCTGATCGTGGCATTCCCGGCGGTCTCGAACCTGTTTCGCACCGGACGCGATCATCCGCTTGCCATATTGGGCAAACGATCGCTGCCGGTTTTCATTGCCGGCACGGTGCTTGCAATGGCGGCGCAAGTGTTGAAGCTGATCAATCCGGGCGGATTTGCCTATGACAGCCTGTTGATATCGGCCGGCATCGTCATGCAGTTCGCGCTCGCCTACTATCTCGAATGGCTATCGGGCCTTGGCTGGTCCGGCAAAAGCAGGCCGGCTCACAACGCCGCACCGCCCGTCCATGCTGCATCCTTCGCGATGCCGGCCATGGCTACAAGAATGGGCCGTTGAGCTCAGGCGGGCGAGGGGCCGGATGAGGCTCGCACCACGAGTTGGACCGGCAGCGATTGCCGGCTGAACGAACCGTCATTTTCAAGGATCGCCTTGACGGCAAGGCGGCCCATCTCGGCGATCGGCTGGACGATCGTGGTCAGCGGCGGCTTGGAAATCGCCCCTTCCGGAACACCGTCGAAGCCGACGACCGAAACATCGCCCGGCACCGCAATGTCGTGCTGCCGCAGCCAGTCCAGCGCATGGAGCGCCATCCTGTCGGACATCGCCAGAATGGCTGTCGGCGTCTCGGCACCGGCGAAAATATGGTCGAGGCCGGCCCAAACGCTCTTCTCGTCATTGACGGTTTCGTAGATAGGCACCCGCGAGACGTCGACGCCGACCCGGGAGAGTTCAGCGAAATAGCCACGCAAGCGGTCGCGCGTAGCGGAGTAGAGGGCCATTTCCACCTGCTCCCTTGTGGTAGGGCCGAAGCCTGCGTCGGCACAGGGCAGGGTAAGCACGGCAAAGCGGCGATGTCCGAGTTCGGTCAGGTGGCGGGCGGCCAGGCCAGCCCCGGCAATGTTGTCGACGCCGATCGCCGCGACGGCGTCGTCGTCGTCCGAATCGAGATCGAGCGCGACAAAAGGGAGTTTGCGTTCACGCGCCAGTTCGACCAGCCTTGAACCGCCATCGACGCAAAAGACGATGAAACCGTCGACCAACGCACTCTGTATGTTCCAGGCAAGCTGTTCGTTGTTGGCTGCGGAGACCAGCGAAATCCCCGCACCGGTCGCGTCGCAGGCCTGCGAGATGCTGGCCATCATCACCCGGGCAAAGGGGTCGTCGAAGAAATAGGAGAGGGGTTCCGCGGTCGCGACACCGATGGCATTGACCTTGCCGGCGCGCAGCAGCCGGCCCTTGGGATCCGGTCCGCCATATCCCATGGCCTCGGCTGCCGCCTTGACCCGCTCGCGGACCTCCTCGCGCACGATCTCCGGCCGGGCGAACACGTTGGACGCGGTGCCGTGCGACACGCCGGCCGCCTTGGCAATGTCCGCCAGACGGACCGGTCTTGTCTTTGCAGAGGTCAATGGCGCCATCTTCGTCTCCTGAATTCCTCCCATCTAACACTTTCGTTGGATCGGTTCAAATTTTGACTTGATCACAGTCTCGGCAAGGCGTATGTTTGAATCGATCCAAGCGAACGGCGGTTCTCTAAATTGGATCGATTCAACATATTTAGGGGAGTTGTGCCATGCATCCCGTCAATTTTCTCTTCGAAGATATTTACCGCAACGACTGGAGCATCTCGTCGAACACCACGACGCAGAAGCGCCGTGGCAAAGCCAGCCCATGGGTTCGCGAGTTGCGGTTCCTTGTGGAGCGCAAGCGGAGCTGATCGGGGTCGGTTTTTCGCGCCTGTCGATTGGATCGATTCAAGGACTAGAAGGAGCGCACATCATGCATCCCGTCAGCTATCTGTTCGAAGACATCTACCGCAACTATTGGGGCATCGCGCCGGCCTCCAAGAGGCCGGAACGGCATTGGTTGGCGAAGCTGCGGCGACGCAATCGCGAATTGCTCATCAAGCCCGAGCGCCGGCAGGACTAGCAGCCCACGCTTTTACATTTGGCGCGGGCAGGCGTCAGGAACGCATGCGCACCAGCGCCGAGGCGGCGATCGCCAGCCAGCCGGTAATGAGTAGCGTGCCGCCGATCGGCGCCGACAGCGGGAACAGCCGCGACCCGATGAAATCGCGGGCCAGCAGATCGCCGCAGAACAGCAGAAGCCCAACCAGCAGGATCAGGCTGCCGATGCGCAGCATCCGGTTCGCCCCAAGCAATCCGGCGGCAAGGAAGACCGGCGCATGCATCAGCAGGAAGGACGCGGCGGTGCCGACGAAGGCGCCGCCCAGATGCGCTGCCGCGGCCGACAGCGCCACGCCGGCGCCGCCGCACAGGCCGCCGGCCAGGACGAGGATACGGCCGCTGTTATCGGAAGGTCGTTCGGCCGTGCTCATGTCCATGGCTCCGTGATATCAGGGGATGCCCAATCCCGTCAGGACTTGCCGGCTTTGGCGAGCATGTCCTGCTCGCGGCGCGACTGTGCCAGCCAGTTATACACCGCGCCCCCGGCCATCAAGACGGATGTGCCCAGAAACACCGAGCGCATGCCGAAATGGCCACCGGCAAAGCCGCCGAGCAGGGGACCGGCGACCTGCCCGACATACTGGGCGGAAATCGACAACCCGAGCACATTGCCGCCGACCCCATAGGGAACATTGTGGCGGATCACGCTGGTGATGCAGGGCAAGAGCCCGCCCAGCGCCAGGCCCATCAGGAAACGCAGGCCGATGAGTTGCCAGCTTTGCGTGACGAAGGCCTGCGGGATCAGCAGCAGTGCCGAGACGGCAAGCGCGCCGATGATGACGTTCCAGTGGCCGACGCGGTCGGCGAGTTTGCCGAGGCGCGAAGCCGACAGGATGGCGCCAAGGGCCGCCGCCGACATGACGACGCCTGATATCAGCGTGACGCGGCTCTGGTCCTCGATGAGCTGCTGCACATAGACGGTGATGATCGGCTCGATCGACATGGTGGCGAAGCTCAACAGCATGCCGGTCGCCAGCATGGCGACGACAGGCCGCTTGTCCGGGATTTGTGCCCAGCCGCCTTTCTGCTTCTGCTTCGCTGCGGCGTCCGCTGTTTTCGGCCGGGGATTCTCCTTGATCAGAAACGTGGTCGCCAGGAACGCCAGGAAGATGACGCCGCCGGAGAGGAGAAAGGTGGCGCGGATGCCGATCAGCGGCGGCAGGGCGCCGCCCACCAGTGGGCCGACCAGAGCCCCACCCGTGATGCCGGCCGACAGCAGGCCCAGCGCCCAGCCGGAGCGTTCCTTCGGCGTCTGCATGGCAACGAGGATGGTCGATCCCGAGGAATAGCCACCGGCAAACCCGATCAGCAGCCGCAGCAGCACCAGTTGCCAGACCGTCTGCACCATGCCGGTCAGCGACATGCATATGGCCATGCCGAAGCTGGCGCGAACCAGCATCACCTTGCGGCCGTAGCGGTCGCCGAGACGTCCCCAGAGCGGCGCCACCAGCGCCGCCGCGAAGAACGTCGCGCCATAGGCAATCCCCGACCATTGCACGATCGCCGCGTGGCCCTCGGCGCCGAGCTGCTCGATATAGAGCGGCAGGAACGGCAAAAGCAGCGTCATGGCGACAAGCGTCGAAAACGATCCGGCAACGCACACGAACAGATTGCGCCGCCAGTGGATGTTGTAGGTGCTGTCGGTCGCCGGGGGCGTGTTCTGCTGCTGCATGTCATATGTCCTGTCCCAGCAACTCTTATCGATGCTTGCTGCGGATACCAATTTGGGATACCAAGATGGTGCCCCTGATGGACGCAAGCTTGACCGCTGTCAATGCGACCGTCTCAAACGTGATCGGAAAAGGCGGCCGGCAAGACGATCGCCAGCAACGATCAGAAAATGGAAACGACAATGTCGCAGATGCAGAGCGTCGAAAAACAGCTTCGGCAAATGATCCTGGGCCTCGAGATCGGTCCCGGCGAGAAGCTGACCGAGCGCTGGATCGAGAGCCGCTTCGGCGCGTCGCGAACCCCGGTCAGGGCAGCACTTCTGCGGCTTGAGACCGAGGGCCTGGTCGGCAGGGACGGACGTGGCTGGACGGTGTCGCCGATCAATCTGGCTGAACTCGAGCAGATCGCCGTCTACAGGGAGGCGGTCGAGGTTGCGGCACTTCGCCTGACATGCGGCCTGGCGGACCGGAGCGCCGTCGATGTCATCGAGGCGATGCTCGAGTCCTGCGACAACGACACGCCGCGCGAGGAATGGCATCGCGTCGGCATGGATTTTCACATCGAACTGGCTCGTCTGTCGGGCAATGAATTCCTGTTCCGGGCGGTGCGCGATGCCATGACGCGCCTGTCGCGGGCGCGCTGGCTGGAGGTCCGCGACGAAGCGGCCCTCAGCCGCGCCTGGGCCGAACATCGCGCCATACTCGCGTCGGCACGCCTTGGCGACGCCGATGAAGCCGCGCGCCTGCTGTCAGGCCACATCGTCGGCAGCCGCGACCGACTGGTGACGTCGCTCGCCAACGATCGGCGCGGTCTTCGCGCCAGAGGCTTTGCCGTCGTTGCTGCTTAAAGGTGGATGAAGGGGCGCAAAGCGGCGTCTGGACGTATGCGCACTTTCGCCTCGCTTCGCAGACGCCGATGGCGTAAGGAGCGGCCATGGAAAACAACCGATTTGAAACACCTGTGACTGTGAAGTCAGTCGCGGCGGGAAGCACTCAGCTCTTGCGCACGGCGCGTGAGGCTTCCGACTACCTCCTCAACAGCTGGCCCGGCAAGCGCAGCCCCAAGCATCGCGCGGCCCTGCAGGCCTGCCATGACGCACTCGCCGGCGACAAGCCGGCGATGAACGCCAGGCGCGCCTTCATCGCGGCAGCACGCGAAGTGGACGTGTTCGTCAGCGACAAGGCGCCCGCCTGACACAAGCCGACATTTGAGGCGGCAATCTGGATTGAGGCACGGCCCGCATCTGCGGGCCGTTTGCCGTCACTTTGCCGTTTCGGTTTCGGCTTCAGTCTCGTCTTCGGGCTTCGAACGTTCCCGCGCTGCAACCTTGGCTGCCAGCTTCTCGGCCTTTTTGGCCGCCTTCTGGCGGTCGCGTTCCTTGCGTTCCTGATCGTAGTTTGGTGGTCGCGCCATATCGGCTCCTTTTCACTGCCTTGCGGCTCTGGTCCTGCCTAGGAGCATTAGCCGTCAAACACAACAGCTGAAGCGATAGTGCGTCGATGATGGCCAGGCTTGCAAGATGTGCGTTGCAATGAAGAGGCCAGGTTCATCATTGCGGCGGCCGATACCTATCGCCATCGATTTGCCGGTCAGATGCCGCTTCGGTCAATCACCAGATCGGCGGCACCAAAACGGTCCTTTGCCGTCAGCTGCTGGTGCCAGTAGGGATAGAGCAAGGGTGGCCGGCTGACCGCGTCGAGGCGCTCGCGCTCCTCGCCGGAGAGCATCAGGCTTGCCGCCGCGATGTTGTCCCGGAACTGCGTTTCCGTCCTGCCGCCGATCACCAGCGAACTGACGGCCGGCCGGCCAAGCAGCCAGGCCAGCGCCACCTGCGCTGCCGACACGCCGCGCTGCGCGCCGATCTCGACAAGCACGTCGACGATCCGCCACAGCCGGTCCTCGTCGCGGATCGGCGGTTCGGACCAGCCGGCAAGCTGGCGGGCGGTGGGGCTGTCGCGGCGGTATTTGCCGGACAGCAATCCGCCGGCAAGCGGGCTCCAGACCAGGACGCCCAACCCCTGGTCGACGGAAATCGGCAGCAGTTCGTACTCCGCCTCGCGCGCTTCCAGCGTGTAATGGATCTGCTGCGTGACGAAGCGCGGCTGATGATGGCTGTCGCTGATGCCGAGCGCCTTCATCACCTGCCAGCCGGAATAATTGGAGCAGCCGACATAGCGGATCTTGCCCTGGGCAACCAGCGTGTCGAGCGCGCCGATGGTTTCCTCCAGCGGTGTCACGCCATCCCATTCGTGCAGGAAATAGATGTCGATGACGTCTGTCCTGAGCCGCTTCAGGCTTTTCTCGCATTCGCGGATCAGGTGATGGCGTGACAGGCCTTCATCGTTCGGGCCTTTGCCGATCCGCATCCGTGCCTTGGAGGCGATCAGCACGTCGCCCTTGCGCTTGCCGCCGAGCGCTTCGCCGATGATTTCTTCGGAAATGCCATTCGAATAGACGTTGGCGGTGTCGATGACATTGATGCCGGCGTCGATGCAGAGGTCGATCATGCGGCGCGCTTCGTCGAGGTCGGTCTTGCCGACAGCCGAAAACGCGCCGGCGCCGCCGAAAGTCATGGTGCCCATGGTCAGCGTCGATACTTTCAGGCCGGAACGGCCGAGTGTGCGGTATTCCATGTCGATCCTCGCGATTGCGTTGGAAAAGGGGCTGGGGAGGGTGCCCGAATGTGGCCGCTATTTGTAGGACAATTTGCGCGACTTGTCGCCATGCCAGGACGCCGGATCGATCATGCCTGGCGGGATTGGCAGCGGCGGCGATCACGCTCGGGCTGCAATAAAACCGTCATTGCAGGCCTATATTGAAGTCGGCTCAGGCGTTGCCGTTCCGGGCTGTAAGCCGGAGTTTGGGGCGCCGGACGTGGATCGACAGAGCTTGCAAGTGGAGCAGCCGATAATGACCGAGCTAAAACAGAATTCTCCGGCCAGGGATTGGCTTGAAGCCGAGCTCGCCGACACGCTCGACGAAGACTATGAGCTCGAAATGTCGGAGCCGGCGCTGTCGATGGAGATCGCCAAGATCTACAAGAACTCGCATCCGCCTTCGATCGATCGCATGCAATATTTTCGCGACCTGATCACCCTGCAGTCCGAATTGATCAAGCTGCAGTCCTGGGTCGCCTACCACAAGAAGAAGCTGGTGGTGATCTTCGAGGGACGCGATTCGGCCGGCAAGGGCGGTGTCATCAAGCGCATCACCCAGCGGCTTAACCCGCGCATCTGCCGTGTCGTGGCACTGCCGGCACCGACCGAGCGCGAAAAGTCGCAATGGTATTTCCAGCGCTATGTCCCGCATCTGCCGGCCGGCGGCGAGATCGTGCTGTTCGACCGCTCATGGTACAACCGCTCGGGCGTCGAGCGGGTGATGGGCTTTGCCCAGCCCGATCAGGTCGAAGAATTCTTCCACGACGTGCCGGAGTTCGAGCGCATGCTGGTCCGCTCGGGCATTACCGTGGTCAAATACTGGTTCTCGATCACCGACGAGGAACAGCAGATGCGCTTCCTGATGCGCATCCATGATCCAATGAAGCAGTGGAAACTGTCGCCGATGGATCTGCAGTCGCGTGTGCGCTGGGAGCAGTACACCAAGGCCAAGGAAGAGACCTTCGCCCGCACCAACATCCCGGAAGCGCCTTGGTTCATCGTCGAGGGCAACGACAAGAAGCGCGCGCGGCTGAACTGCATCGACCATCTGCTCAAGCAGCTGCCTTACGAGGAAGTGCCGCACGAGGAGATCACTTTGCCGGAGCGCGTCTTCAACCCCGAATACGAGCGCCAGGTGCTGCCGCGCGAGCTCTACGTGCCGGAGAAGTATTGATGGATCGCTCCCTTCTCCCCGTATAGTGACGGGGAGAAAAAGCTGTAACTACGCCCGCTTGATGGTGACGTGCGTGGCAAGCGGCGTCGCCACCTGCTCGCTGCAGATATAGCCCAGCTTGAGCATATCGAGGCCGGCGAAAAGGTTCTCGCCCGAGCCGAGCAGCACCGGCGCGATCGCCAGATGCATCTCGTCGATCAGTTTTTCCTGCAGATATTGCCGGATGGTGGCGACGCCGCCGCCGACCCGCACGTCCTTGCCGCCAGCGGCAGCCTTAGCCTGTTCAAGAGCTGAATGGATACCGTCAGTGACGAAGTGGAAAGTCGTGCCGCCCTCCATCGTGATCGGTTCCCGCTTGTGATGGGTGAGCACGAAAACCGGCACATGATAGGGCGGGTTGTCGCCCCACCAGCCCTTCCAGCTGTCGTCAGGCCACTCGCCGCGGATCGGCCCGAACATGTTGCGGCCGAGGATCCAGGCGCCGACATTCTCGAAGCTGCGCGCCGCGAACGCCTCGTTGACGTCGGTGGTGCCGCCATCTTGTCCGAGCACCTTCTCGCGGAAGGTGCAGGTGTCGACAAACCACTTGTGCAAGGATTCCCCACCGACGCCGAGAGGATTTTGCAGATCCTGATCGGGACCGGCGCCATAGCCGTCGAGCGACAGGGTGAAAGCGTTGACGCGAAGTTTGGACATGCGAGCCTCCTCGATAACCGATTGTATTTTGCAAGCAGTTGTTTGTAGCAAGCTGATTGTGAATTGCAACCGGTATTTTCAAAGAACTTTGCCGCACCGCACGTGCAGAGCAGAAAGATCCGGCAGTCTCGACGCGAGCAAATGTTCCGTTGCCATGCAATTGCTTATGACGAGAGAAATATCGCGGTTCCTTCCTTGCGACGCGAACAGGATGCTGCCGCAAGTGTCAGCCACAACTATCGGCGCTGCGACGCTTCGAGCATACGTTCGACAGCAAGACGCAGTGGCGGCAGGCTGTCGGTCACCACCGCCCATACTATCGCACCGGAGGTTTTGTGATATTCGTGACGCAAAACGTTGCCTATCCCACGAACTTGTTTCCATGGAATCTCGGGAGCAAGGGCTGCCAAATCATCGGGAATGTGGCGGGCAGCTTCGGAAATGATTTCGATCCCGCGCTCGATGCCATGTCGGAGCAGCCAGTCGCTATTTGAAGTCATCCAGCGTCTTGCCCGCGGCGGCAGCAAGATGCCGTCCAGGGCCTCCATGATTTCGGCTAGAATCGGTTCGATCCGGCGCACTGCCATCAAAATATGCGCACAGCAGATTGTTCGATGTCGGCCTTCAAGATGGGATTGAGGCTGTCGCGGGTGGTGATATCGATCTCCGCTGACATCTTCTCCTCAAGAAATTGCTTGATGCCGACCAGATCAATCAGCGAAAAGCGTCTTGCAGGATCATAATCGATGAAGAGGTCGAGATCGCTGTCAGGCCCTGCGTCGCCCCGTAAAATCGATCCGAACAGATAAAGCGAAGTCGCGCCCATGCCCTTGATGGCATCTGCATTTCTCTGCAACCGCTTTATGACCTCATTCCTGCTCATGAATTCATTCTAGCGGATTGCGTTAAAATTCCAAAGCTACCTAGCGGCCCCCCTTCAGCATCTCCGCCACTTCCGGAGCGAAATAGGTCAAAATGCCGTCGCAGCCGGCGCGCTTGAAGGCGAGCAGCGATTCCAGCATTGCCTTCTCGCCGTCGATCCAGCCATTGGCGCCTGCCGCCTTGATCATCGAATATTCGCCCGACACCTGGTAGGCGAAGGTCGGCATCCGGAATTCGTCCTTCAGCCGCCGGATGATGTCGAGATAGGGCAGGCCGGGCTTGACCATCAGCATGTCGGCGCCCTCGGCGATGTCCTGTTCGGCCTCTCGCACCGCCTCGTCGGAATTGGCATGGTCGATGTAATAGGTCTTCTTGTCGCCCTTGAGCAGACCGGCGGTGCCCACCGCCTCGCGATAGGGACCGTAGAAGGCCGAGGCGAATTTGGTCGCATAGGACATGATCGCCACATCCTGAAAACCATTGGCGTCGAGCGCGTCGCGGATGGCGCCGATGCGGCCGTCCATCATGTCGGATGGCGCGATGATGTCGGCGCCGGCGGCCGCCTGGATGACGGCAGCGGCGGTCACCTGTTCCACCGTCTCGTCATTGACGATGATGCCGTCGCGCAGGATGCCGTCATGGCCGTGGCTGGTGAATGGGTCGAGCGCGGCGTCGGTGATGATGCCGATCTGCGGCACCGCATCCTTGATCGCACGGGTGGCGCGGTTGATGACATTGTCGGGATCGAGGATATGCGAGCCGGTCTGGTCGCGCAGCGAGATGTCCACATTGGGGAAGGTGGCGAGTGCCGGAATGCCGAGTTTCGCCGCGCGCTCGGCCTCCTTGACGGCGAGATCGATGGACAGGCGGAAGACGCCGGGCATGGCGGCGATCGGCTCGCGGACACCCTTGCCCTCGACGACGAAGATCGGCCAGATCAGGTCGTCGACCGTGAGCCGGTTCTCCTGCACGAGACGGCGCGACCAGTCGGCCTTGCGCATGCGGCGCAGACGGCGGCTGCCGGTGATCTCGTCGACGCCGCGCGCGCCGGCGGGCTTTGCGGGGGTGAATTTGTTCATCGCCAAATACTCTCGTTCGGGCAGGCTTTTACCACGAGCTCCCGCTGCTGACCAATGCGGCACGATTGTGCCAGCGATCCGGCCGAAGTCTATTCGGGTTGCCCATTGCCTGACAGAATCTGTGCCGCGCCTCTGATGGCGACACGGAAAGCCTCGTCGAAATTGACGCCGCGCACCTGCCAGCGGTAGGTCTCGTCGCCCGCCTTGAGCTGCCAATAGGCGATCCAGCCCAGTTCCTTGTCGCTCCAGACGAGACTGCCGGAAAGCGCCTGGTTGGCCCCGGCCTTCTTCGCCAGTGTGTCGAGCTTCGTCATCTCGGCATTGCGAAGCGCCTGATCGTCCAATCCGGCCCGCGACAGCTGCGCCGCCGTGGGAAAAGCCACCTGCATGGCCAGCGGTACGGCGGCATTGCCGAACGATTCGCGCATCGGCATGCCACGGTCGTCGTCGGCATCGAGCGCATAATGCATTGTTCCGCGCTCGGTCGTCAAAAACACCGCCAGCCGCGGCCGCTCAGTCAGCCACGGCCTGCTGCCGAGCGAAGCCAGCACCGGGTCGATTTCAGCCGGCTTGTACTGGCAGTAAAGGTTATGGGGCCGATCGTACGTGCCCTGATCGTCATGGTTGGGAATGCCTTCCATGCGGTCGCGGTAGCGAAAGCTGGCGACGAAGCTGCCGGCCTTGTCGCGCAATGCCGTCATTTCAGGTTTCGCCGGCAGGCGCTGATCGCCGGAAACCCGCACCAGAACCGCGTCGAGGCAGCGCTTGAAGCCGGACTGGCGGTTCTTCTCGTATTTGCCGTTGACGATGGTCTGCGAGCTGTAGAGATCTTCCAAAGTCGCCGCCATGACCGGGTGAACAGTCAAGCAGATGCTCAGCCCGATTGCCACCGGCGCAAGGCGCGAAAATCGAGTCATAAACAACCGTCCCGTTCGAAGACCCGCCAGAGCTGCGCTGCAATGAACTCTATCCAGTTTTTCAGTATTGCAGCTCGATTTTTAGCACTCGCTCCTGGTCCGGGCCAGAGCTTGCACCGGTGTGCTCGCCATTGACGCACCCATGCGCCACGCTTTAGCACTTCAATCCCGGCGGCCGGGGGAGGGATTCTTCACGATGGATTTTGGCGGAGGCGACGAGATCCGCTTCGAACATTTGGGCCGGGCCGGCGTCGTCACCTTGACGCGGCCGCAGGCGCTCAATGCCTTGACGCACGGCATGATCAGGGCGCTCGACGCTGCTCTTTCCGCCTGGGAAGCCGACCAGGGCATCGACGTTATCGTCGTCAAGGCAGAGGGCAGGGCCTTTTCGGCCGGCGGCGATATCCTGCATGTCTATGAGACAGGCCGCGCGGGAAAACCGCCGGTCGAGTTCTTCGCCGATGAATATCGCCTCAATGCCCGCATCAACAGTTTTAGGAAACCTTATGTCGCCCTGATCGACGGTATCGTCATGGGTGGCGGCGTCGGTATCTCCTTCCATGGCTCGCACCGGGTGATGACCGAGAATGCCCAATTTGCCATGCCGGAGGTCGGCATCGGCTTTTTTCCGGATGTTGGCGCCAGCCACCTGCTGCCTGATCTCGGCGGCTCCTTCGGCATGTATCTGGCGCTGACCGGCAATCGCATCCGCTATGGCGATGCGCTGTGGTCGGGGCTGGCCACCCACACCATCAAGGCCGAGGACCAGGCTGGCTTTCTCGACCGCCTGGCGCTGACCGGCGATCCGGAATCGGTGCTGCGCGGCTTCTTCGTGCAGGCAAGGCGCGAAACCGACAGGCCGACGCTGGAGGCGATTGTTCGCCATTTTTCGCGACCGTCCCTGAACCGCGTCATCGACAGCCTCGAGCGTGCGGCCGACGCCGACGAGTTCGCGGCAAAGACACTGGCGACGATCCGCACCCGCTCGCCGACCAGCCTGCGCGTCGCCTGGCGGCAGATCAGCGCCGGACTGACGCTGTCCATGGAAGCCTGCATGAAGATGGAGTTCCGCATCCTCAACCGAATGCTCGCGGGCCATGATTTCTACGAAGGCATCCGCGCCGCGATCATCGACAAGGGCTCGAAGCCGCAATGGCGGCCGGCAAGCCTCGCTGCGGTCAGCGAAGCGGATGTCGATGCCTATTTCGCTCCGCTCGGCGAACGGGAACTCTTGATATGAGCGAGGTGACCTCGAGGCGCGTCGTGCTGCAGCCCTCCGGGGTGGAGGTGATCTTCGCCTGGTTCCAGCGCGTCATATCGGGCTATTGCCTGCTGTTCGGCATTCTCTACTGGATCAGGTTGATCGGCTTTTATCCGGGTACGCTGTGGCGGTTCGACCTGATGCCCGTGCACTGGCAGGTGGCTGCGGTGGTGCTCGCCGTGTTCTTTCCCTTTGCCGCTGCCGGCCTGTGGATGCTGGCGTCCTGGGGGCCGGTGATCTGGTTCATCTGCGCGGTGACCGAGACGGTCATGTATGCCGGCTTTCCCGAGCTATTCGGCCACCGCTTGCTGATTGTCGCCTCGCATGCGGCGGTGGCGCTGCTCTACATCGTCTTCCGTGTCGTCATCTACCTGCAGAAGCGCCCGGTCCGCCACTAAGCCGTTGAACCCATTGGCGGCCCCGCTGTCGCCTCGAATGAGCCCCGCAATCGTTGCCGAAATCTTTAGGTTAATTATCCTTGCTCGGGTGACCGTTCGTTAAGCCTCTTCCGAAACCCCTTACCGGTAAGCTCTTGTTAGCCCTAGCGTTTAAGTCGAATTTTATGAGTATTCGATAGTGTCGCGATCAAGGTGAAAAACAAAAAATCACCAGGGCGACAAACAAGAGGCAAAGACAATGATCAATTCGCGTCCGGCGGCGAAGACCGCCAACGTATCCGACGATCGCCGCGAGGCTATCCGTTCCCTGTACATGGAATCGCTGCAGCTTGTTGAGCGGCTGCACCGCCGCCTGCTTGATGTGATCAAGGACGAATTCGACCGCAACGGCCGTTCCGACATCAATGCCATCCAGGCGCTGCTGCTGTTCAATATCGGCAATTCCGAGCTGACCGCCGGCGAGTTGCGCTCGCGTGGCTACTATCTCGGCTCGAACGTCTCCTACAATCTGAAGAAGCTGGTCGATCTCGGCTTCATCAATCACCAGCGCTCGCGCATCGACCGCCGTTCGGTCCGTGTCTCGCTGACGCCGAAGGGCAACGAGGTGGCGGAGGTCGTTGCCGGCCTCTACGAGCGTCATGTCGGCTCGATCGAGCAGGTCGGCGGCATCAACACCGACGAGTTCAAGCAGATGAACCGTGCTTTGCAGCGGCTCGACCGCTTCTGGAACGACACTATCGCCTACCGGATGTAAGGCGCCGCATCGGATCCGGCCCGCGCCACAGAAACGCGGCCGAAATATCGACCTTCAGTCAGGGCCGGTGCCGAGAGGCATCGGCCTTTTTCTAGCGACTGACGGCGACTTGAGTTCATCTGTTTGTCGGCTGACCGCAACCCCGTGGGCCACGCTTTGCTTTCGCTTCCACAATGCCTAATGTCGCCGCACAAGGGGGCATGATGGGTCGAAGCAGGCGTTTCAAGATCTGTTTTGTCGCGGCGGCGCTACTGCTTGCGTCAGAAACGGCTTTCGCCGAGGAATGGTGGAAGGATGCCTTCGCCATGGAAGGCAGCAGCCCGTGCGACGGCAATGACTCCAGAGTGACGTTCACCGATAAGTCGGTGGAAATGTGGGAAGTCGGCTGCACAATCGACAAAGTCCAGAAGATCAAAGGCCTGGACGCCGTCATTTTGGACCTGACTTGCTCGGACGATAACGACAGTGTGGAAAAGAGGCGGGCGCTGCTGCTCAAACTCGATGACAGCAAGATATTGCGTTACCCTGAGAACCAAGTGCTGCAACGATGTTCCGAGTTGGAGGCTCCGGGTTCGAAGCCTTGAGCCAGGGTCGTTCGCGGCTGGCTGCCGGTCCTGCCGCGCGGCAGTCGACCCCATGTCGGCGACGCTCCGACCCGATACCCAAAAGCATCGGTCCGTCCTTTTCGGAATGCCGGTCAGTCGGATTCGGGCGCTAGGCCACGTTGCCGCCATATTCCAGTGGAACCGAGAGTGGCAGTGATGCTGGTGTGAAGACCATGCGTTCACCCGCAATCCGTATCGCGCCTGGGCGCTGTCACACCAAGGTGATACGGAGCATGGTTGGCTAATTGTTAAGATTGCCAATTTTACAGTGCGGGCGAGATCGCCCGGTGATCAACGCAGCAAGTGATCGAACTGCTACAAATGTCTGGAACGTCCATGAGAACCAGCCGTCGTTTTTTCCTCTCCGGAGCCTCCGCGCTCGCAGCCGCAGTGGTCGCCGGCGGCGCCAATGCGCAGGATGTGATCGGTGACATCCTGAAATCCTCCGCGCGCGGCAATTGGGACGACCAGTTCGATGCCCGCGCCAGCGAGGGCGGCAAGGTGGCCTCGACGCTGCCGATCTTCAGCCCGCAGACCGTCGCCTTCACGGAACAGGCGGTCGGGCAATACCAGAACATTGTCGGGCAGGGTGGCTGGGTCGACGTTCCCGCGACCAAGAAGCTGCAGCTCGGCGTCGATGACCCGGATGTGGTGCCGTTGCGCAAGCGGCTGATGGTTTCCGGCGATCTGTCGCAGAGTGCCGGCATTTCGACGGCCTTCGATTCCTATGTCGACTCGGCGGTCAAGCGTTTCCAGCTGCGCCATGGCCTGCCTGCCGATGGTGCGCTCGGCAAATACACCTATGCGGCGATGAACGTTTCGGCGCAGATCCGGCTCGGCCAGTTGCAGACCAATCTGCAGCGGCTGCGCGAGAAGGCCGGCACGCTGGGCAGCCGTTACGTGCTGGTCGACATTCCGGCAGCGCAGGTCGAAGCGGTCGAGAACGACCGCGTCGTGCTTCGCCACACCGCGATCGTCGGCAAGATCGACCGGCAGACGCCGATCGTCAATTCCAAGATCAACGAGATCATCGTCAATCCATACTGGAACGCGCCCGTCTCGATCGTCCGCAAGGACATCATTCCGCTGATGCGGAAGAATCCCGATTATCTGAAGGACAGCCACATCCGCCTGTTCGCACCGGATGGCAGCGAAGTCGATCCGATGAATGTGGACTGGTCGACCGACGACGCCGCCAAGTACCGTTTCCGCCAGGATCCCGGCTCGGAAAACGCCATGGCTTCGGTGAAGATCAATTTCCCGAGCCCTGACGGCGTCTACATGCACGATACGCCGCAGCAGAGCCTGTTCGGCAAGATGTTGCGTTTCGATTCCTCGGGCTGCGTGCGCGTGCAGAATGTGCGCGACCTCGTCACCTGGATCCTGCGCGACACGCCTGGCTGGGACCGCCAGCATTTCGAAGCGGCGATCAAGACGGGTGAAAACACGCCGATCCAGGTCACCAATCCGGTGCCGGTCCATTTCCTCTATCTCTCGGCCTGGTCGACCGGTCCGGGCGTCGTGCAGTTCCGCGACGACGTCTACGCGCTTGATGGCAACAACGAACTGCAGATCACGTCCGCGCTGTAAACATTTGATTCCTAGCTAAAAAGGCCGCCTCTCAGGGCGGCCTTTTTCATTGATTGGGTGCCGCGGCGTTTTTCACGGGACGGGCGGCTGGACGGATCGGCCGGCTTTGCGCATGGTCGGCGGAAAGCCTGGAACCGGACCATGGAAGTCGCCGTCTTCATTCTGGTCGTGCTCGTCTTCGTGGCGCTTTCCGGCGCTCTGGTTCGCCTGGTACGGGTGCCGTTGCCGGTGCTGCAGATTGCGATCGGTGCCGCGCTTGCGTGGCCGGTGCGCGGCATCCATGTCGAGATCAATCCGGAACTGTTCCTGCTGGTGTTCATCCCGCCGCTGCTGTTCGGCGATGCCTATGGCGCGCCGAAGCGTGAACTGATGGCGCTGCGCCGACCGATCCTGGATCTGGCCATAGGGCTGGTCTTCTTCACCATCGTCGGCTTCGGCTACGCCTTGCATTGGCTGGTGCCGAGCATCCCTCTGGTGGTTGCTTTTGCGCTAGCCGCGGTGCTGTCGCCGACCGACGCGGTGGCGGTGTCCTCGATCGTCGACAGGAATGTCGTCCCGGCGCGGCTGATGCACATTCTGGAAGGCGAGTCGCTGCTCAACGATGCGTCCGGGCTGGTCATGTTCCGCTTTGCCGTCGCGGCGGTGCTGACCGGCAGCTTTTCCCTTGCGGCGGCTTCGCTCAGTTTTCTCTATGCTGTGGCGATCGGCATCCTGATCGGCGTGGCGGCGCTGTTCGTTGCCGCCAAGCTGCTGCAATTGCTCAACCGGATCGGCGGCGTGCCGGCCGAAGCGCAGGTGCTGGTGATGGTCCTGCTGCCCTTCATCGCCTATCTCGGCGCCGAGCATGTCGGAGCTTCCGGCATTCTGGCGGCTGTCACCGCGGGCCTGCTCACCGGCGGCTCCGGCGTGTTTCGCTTCCTCGGCGTCTCTGCGCGCATGCAGACGATGTCGCTGTGGACGACGCTCTCCTTCGTTTTCAACGGCGCTCTCTTCATCGTGCTCGGCCTGCAGCTTCCCGACATCATCCGCCATGTGCCGCCGGAACTCATGAGCCTGCACCCGATCATCCAGCCGATCGCGACCGTCATCGCGCTGACGCTGTGCCTGATCGCGTTGCGCTTCCTGCGGATCTGGGTGGGCGATATCGCCGCCGGCATCGCTGCGCGTCTGGGCAAGCGCAAGGTGGAGCCGTTCGGGCTGCGCGTGCGGCTCGCCGGTTCGGTGGCCGGTGTGCGCGGCGCCATTACGCTGGCCGGCATCCTGTCACTGCCGCTCGCCATGCCGGACGGCTCGCCGTTTCCGGCGCGCGACCTGGTCATTTTCCTGGCCGCCGGCGTCATCATCTGCTCGCTGGTCATCGCCAGCCTCGCTCTGCCGACGATCGCCAGGGGGCTGGTCGAGCCCGGTGAGGATGCCGGCGCCGCCGAGGAGCGCCTGGCGCGCGTCGGCGCCGCCAAGGCGGCAATCGCGCGCATCGAGAGCATTGCCGGAGCCGCCGATGATGAGGGAGGCGAGGTGCCCGGCACCAGGCTTGCCGCTGCCGACAGCATCGTCGCCGGCTACCGGCGCCGCATCGCCGCCTCGGACGAAGCCGATGAGGCCCGCGCCGAGGCGCGCGAAGCCGGAAGGCTGGAGCTCGAATTGAGATTTGCGGGCATCGAAGCCGAGCGCGAGGCCGTGCGCGCCATGTTTCGCAGCGGCGAGATCAACGACCATACGTCGCAAGCGCTGTTTACCGAGATCACGCTCACCGAGGCCTTGCTGAAAGGCCGGAAGGCTCGGAAATAACGACCCGCGGGCCAGGCTGGCGCAATCCGGCCAGCAAATTTCGCGCCGCAAACGTGGCGGGGCGAAAACAACTGTGTTAATGGCGCGGCAAATGCATGTCGCCCAAAAGTGTGCAGCGGTTTTGGGACAACGACATGCATAAATCAAAAATTGCCCCCGAACCTCGAGGATTTCAGGCCATGGCAACAGCAGCGGCAGTGTCGAACAAATTCGAATCCTTCTTCGAAACCACGCTGGCCGATGCCGATCCGGAGATTTTCGGCGCCATCCGCAACGAACTCGGTCGCCAGCGCCACGAGATCGAGCTGATCGCCTCGGAAAACATTGTTTCCCGCGCCGTGCTTGAAGCGCAGGGCTCGATCATGACCAACAAGTACGCCGAGGGCTATCCGGGTAAACGCTACTATGGCGGCTGCCAGTTCGTCGACGTGGCCGAGGAACTGGCCATCGAGCGCGCCAAGAAGCTGTTCGGCTGCAACTTCGCCAACGTCCAGCCGAATTCCGGCAGCCAGATGAACCAGGCCGTGTTCCTGGCGCTTTTGCAGCCGGGCGACACGTTCATGGGCCTCGACCTCAATTCCGGCGGCCATCTGACCCACGGTTCGCCGGTCAACATGAGCGGCAAATGGTTCAAGGTCGTGTCCTATGGCGTGCGCCAGGACGACCATCTGCTCGACATGGACGCCATCGAGAAGACCGCGCATGAGACCAAGCCGAAGCTGATCCTTGCCGGCGGCACCGCCTATTCGCGCGTCTGGGACTGGAAGCGTTTTCGCGAGATCGCCGACGCGGTCGGCGCCTATCTTATGGTCGACATGGCGCACATCGCCGGCCTCGTCGCCGGCGGCGTGCATCCGTCGCCGCTGCCGCATGCCCATGTCGTGACCACCACGACGCACAAATCGCTGCGCGGCCCGCGCGGCGGCATGATCCTGTGCAATGACGAGGACATCGCCAAGAAGATGAATTCGGCGGTGTTCCCCGGCTTGCAGGGCGGCCCGCTGATGCATGTCATCGCTGCCAAGGCTGTCGCTTTCGGCGAAGCGCTGAAGCCAAGCTTCAAGGTTTATGCCGAGAGCGTTGCCGCCAACGCCAAGGCGTTGGCCTCCAGCCTCAAGGAGACCGGTCTCGACATCGTCTCCGGCGGCACCGACAACCATCTCATGCTGGTCGACCTCAGGCCCAAGAACGCCACCGGCAAGCGCGCCGAGGCGGCGCTTGGCCGCGCCAACATCACCTGCAACAAGAACGGCATCCCGTTCGACCCGGAAAAGCCTTTCGTCACCTCGGGCGTGCGTCTCGGCACCCCGGCCGGCACCACGCGCGGCTTCGGCCAGGCCGAATTCCGCGAGATCGGCAAGCTGATCGCCGAAGTGCTGGACGGTCTCAAGGTTGCGAATTCCGACGAGGGCAATGCCGCTGTCGAAGCTGCGGTCAAGGCCAAGGTCGTGGCGCTGACCGATCGCTTCCCGCTCTATCCCTATCTCGGCTGAGGCGATAGGAAGGCTTACCGCCTGCTGCAACGACAAGCGTCGTTTCAGCAGGCCGGGGCGACCGGCAGGAGCCTTGATGATGCGACCGTTTCGTTTCGCCAACCTTGGTGCCGTTGGCGCTCTGGCCGCTTTGATCGCCGTGCCTTTCCCCGGCGTCGCCTTGGCGCAAACCGCCTCTGCTCAACCCGCGCCCGCGCAACCCGCACCTCAGGCCGAGCCGGCGGCGCCCGCCCAGGCGGCACCCAAGCTCGAAACGTTCGGCAGATGGTCGACCCTGGTCGACGAGGTCGACACCGGTGAGGATCTGCGCAAGACCTGCGCTGCCTCGACCGCCTTTATCGGCGCGGGCGGCGTGCCCGGTACCTTGACGCTCGTCATCACGAACGGCGATGCACTGCCGCCGGATGCCTACCCCTCCATAACCATCGCCGTCGACAACAAGGGTCTGCCGGCCGGCAAGTCGATTGCCGCCACCTTCGGCGATGACAAGGGCCGTGTCGCCGCCAAACTCCATTCCGATGGCGCCGTCAACGGCCGGCTCAGCTGGACCGTGGACAATCAGGCCAAGATCAGCCTGGCGCTCCTGCGCGCCATGCGCCGGGCATCGGTACTTGATGTCTCCTTTGGCGACGCACCTGTTGGAAGCATATCCATGGATGGCTTCACCAAGGCCTATCGCAGCCTCGGTGCATCGTGCGGATTCCCGACCGCCGACGTAGCTCCCTGAAAACATCGGTACGCGGTGCGGCTGCCTGGCGAGGCTGGCAATCCTGCTTGCGCCTCGCTATCTCTGAAGCGCAAGGGGCTGTTGGCGACACTTTGCCATCGCTGCAAAAACCTCTAAGCCTTTCCCTTCACCAGATTCGCCAACCAAAGGCTTCTCCATGCGCTGTCCCTATTGCCAGTCAGAAGATACGCAGGTGAAGGATTCGCGCCCCGCAGAGGATGGCGCGGCGATCCGCAGGCGGCGTGTCTGCCCCGATTGCGGCGGTCGCTTCACCACCTTCGAGCGCGTGCAGTTGCGCGACCTCGTCGTGGTCAAGAAATCGGGCCGCAAAGTGCCCTTCGACCGCGACAAGTTGCTGCGCTCCGTGGAGATCGCCGTGCGCAAGCGCAATGTCGATCCCGAGCGCATCGACCGCGCGGTGACCGGCATCGTGCGCCAACTCGAAAGTTCCGGCGAGACGGAGGTTGCTTCGGGAGAAGTCGGCCGGCTGGTCATGGAAGCGCTGAAGTCGCTCGACGACGTCGCCTATGTCCGCTTTGCCTCGGTCTACCGCAATTTTCGCGAGGCCAAGGATTTCCATGAATTGCTGGGCGAGCTCAAGGGCGACGAAATCAAGGGTGAAGAGGAAGCCAGCTGAGCATGACTGCAAGCGAACAGGCCGCCCTTGATCGCCGCTTCATGGCGGCGGCACTCAGACTGTCGCGAAAAAATGCCGGGCGCACCGCGACCAACCCGTCCGTCGGCACGCTGATCGTACGCGATGACGGCAACGGTCCGATGATCGTCGGCACCGGCGTCACCGCTGTCGGCGGCCGCCCGCATGCCGAGACCGAGGCCCTGGCCGAGGCCGGCGAGCTCGCGCGCGGCGCCACCGCTTACGTCACGCTGGAGCCTTGCGCCCATCACGGCCGCACGCCGCCTTGCGCCAATGCGCTGGTCAATGCCGGTGTCGCGCGCGTCGTCGGTGCGGCCAGCGATCCCGATTCGCGCGTGTCCGGCAAGGGCTACGCGATCCTGCGTGCCGCCGGTGTCGAGGTGGTCGAGAAGGTGTTGGCCGAGCAAGCCTCCGAGCAGATGGCCGGCTATTTGATTCGTTCGTTGAGAAAACGCCCAGAAGTGGTTCTCAAGCTTGCGCTTTCCAGCGACGGAAAGATCGGCAGGGAAGGCGGTGGGCAGGTGTCGATCACCGGAGATATCGCGCGCCGCGAAGTGTATCTGATGCGGGCCGAGGCGGATGGCATACTGGTTGGTATCGGCACGGCCCTTGAGGACGATCCGGCCCTGACGGTGCGTTTGCCGGGGCTGGAGAACCGTTCGCCTGCCCGCATCGTGCTCGACCGCCAGATCCGGTTGCCGGAGGCCTCGAAGCTGGTTTCGGGCGTCGACCGGGTGCCGCTCTATGTCGCCGCCTGCCTGGAGGCCGATCCGCTGCGGCGCGCAGCACTCGAACGCGCCGGCGTCCGCTTCATCGGCACGGAAACGCACGAGGGCGGCGTAGCCTTGCCGGAACTACTCGAGGATCTGGCCGCGCTCGGCATGGCCAGCGTGCTGGTCGAGGGCGGCGCCAGGGTGGCGAGCGCCTTCCTGGCCGATGGGCTGGTCGACCGCATTGTGCTGTTCCAGGGGCCGGAAGCGATCGGCGACGACGGCATTGCATCGCCAATCGACGCCGACCATATCCCGGCAGGATTTCGCAAGCTGCGCGACATGCGTTTCGGCGAAGACAGCTACGCCGAGTGGATAAGAGACCTCTAGGGATCAACACCGATGTTTACCGGAATTGTCACCGATGTCGGCACTGTCGCTTCCGTCAAGCCGCTCAGGGAAGGGGTGGGGCTGCGCATCGACACAGCCTATGACCCGCAGACCATCGCCATCGGCGCCTCGATCTCCTGCGGCGGCGTCTGCCTGACGGTGACGGCCTTGCCCGACAGCGGCTCGAATGCGCGCTGGTTCGAGGTTGAAGCATGGGAGGAAGCCTTGCGGCTGACCACGGCCTCGGGCTGGAAATCCGGCACCAAAGTCAATCTCGAGCGGGCGCTGAAGATCGGCGACGAACTCGGCGGCCACATCGTTTCGGGCCATGTCGACGGCATGGCCGAAATCGTCGAGCGCAAGGATGAGGGCGACGCGGTGCGCTTCACGCTGGAGGCGCCGCGCGACCTGGCGAAGTTCATTGCGCCCAAGGGATCGGTCGCGCTCGACGGCACCTCGCTCACCGTCAACAAGGTCGAAGGCGCGCGCTTCGACGTGCTTTTGATCCACCATTCGCTGACCGTGACCACTTGGGGTGAGCGCAAGGTCGGTGACCGCGTCAATCTCGAGATCGACACCATGGCCCGCTACGCGGCGCGGCTGGTGGAGGCGACGAAAGAGGGGCTTTGATGGTCAGGAATAGACGGATCTCGGCTGTACCGGAAGGGGGAATACCGGCGACGGACGCTCGAGGCTCTGGCCGATGTGGACGCTGGTCGTGTGATTGATCATCAGGCCGTGCTGGCTTGGGTTGAGAGCCTCGACGGCCATCTCAAAAACGAGGTTGGTGAACCTGAATAGGTCGGCAAACCGGGCGTGCGCAACATCTTCGCTTGCGATGAACCCGGCTTCGGCCTAAGTCACCGGCAACTCCCCGGAGACTTTTATGGCTGGTACATCCCAACACGGCAAAGCCTTCATTCGTCCGAAGGCGAAGGCGCATCTGCTCATTGTCGAAGCGCGCTTTCATGACGACCTTGCCGACGCGCTGCTCGATGGCGCGACAAGCGCGCTCGATGAAGCGGGCGCGACTTATGATGTCATCACCGTTCCAGGTTCGCTCGAGATCCCCGCGGTGATCACCTTTGCACTGGACGGCGCAACGGAAGGCGGCACACATTATGACGGCTTTGTCGCGCTCGGCACCGTCGTCCGCGGCGACACCTATCATTTCGACATTGTCGCCAATGAATCCAGCCGAGCGCTCATGGATTTGAGCGTGCAGGACTCTGTCTGCATCGGCAACGGCATCCTCACCACCGAGAATGACGCCCAGGCCTGGACTCGCGCCAAGCGCTCGGAAGGCGACAAGGGCGGCTTTGCCGCGCGTGCGGCGCTGACCATGATTGCCCTCAAGGAACAATTGGGAGCGCGATCGTGAGCGAACCCGCTTCGCCCGGCCAGCCCACGGTGCGCCACGCCAACAAGCGCGGCGCTGCCCGTCTGGCCGCCGTGCAGGCGCTCTATCAGATGGATGTCGCCGGCAGCGGTGTCTTCGAGATCACCGCCGAATATGAGGCCTTTCGTCTCGGCAAGGAAGTTGACGGCGCGCTCTATCGCGAGGCCGATGCGCAATGGTTTCGCGCCATCCTGGCGGGTGTCGTCGAGAACCAGAAGACCATCGATCCGATCATCCGCCAGGCGCTGACCGAGGACTGGCCCCTGTCGCGGCTGGATTCGACGCTGCGCGCCATCCTGCGCGCCGGCGTCTACGAACTGATGAAGCGCGAGGATGTCCCCGTCGCCGTCATCGTCTCCGAATATGTCGACATCGCCAAGGCCTTCTACGAGGAAGACGAGCCGAAGCTGGTCAATGCCGTGCTCGACCGTGTGTCTCGCCGGGTGCGTGGCGAGGGGCGCGGCAAGGACGCATCATGACGGCGATCGCCCTCGAGACCGGTCAGGAGGCGCGCCGCACCGCGCTGATCCTCGCCGCCTCGCAGGCGATCATCGGCTCGGCGGCCCCCATCGCCATCTCCGTGGGCGCGCTGGCCGGGCAATATCTGCTTGGTCCCGACAAGTCATTGGCGACAGCGCCGATCACCGGCTTCAACATCGGCGTGGCGCTCGGCGCGCTGCCTGCAGCGGCCATCATCCGCAGCATGGGCCAGCGAAGCGGCTTCATGACCGGCACGATCGTCACGGCGCTTGGTGGCCTGATCGCCTCCTTGGCGCTTTTTCAGGGCGGCTTCTGGCTGTTTGCCTTCGGCTTGCTCACGATCGGTGTCGGCGGCGCCTTCGTCCAGCAGTTCCGCTTTGCCGCCGCCGACAACGCACCGCCTGAATTCAAGGCGCGCGCCATCTCCTTCGTGCTGGCCGGCGGCGTCGTCACCGCCATCCTCGGGCCGCAGATCGTCATCTTCACCCGCGAATTGCTTGCGCCGGTCATGTTTGCCGGTTCGTTCATTTCCATCCTGCCGCTGGCCGCCGTCGGCGCCATCATCCTGTCGTTCCTGCGGCTGCCGGCGAAAGCATCCGGCAAGGTGGAGATCGCCGACAGCGACGCCAGACCACTGGCTGAAATCATCACGCAGCCGCGTTTCGTCGCCGCGCTTTTCTGCGCGGTCGGCAGCTATGCGCTGATGAGCTTCGTCATGACGGGCGCACCGCTGGCCATGGTCGGTTGCGGCCTTTCGGAAAACGACGCGACGCTCGGCATCTCCTGGCACGTCATGGCGATGTTCGCGCCAAGCTTCTTCACCGGCTCGCTGATCCATCGCTTCGGCGCCGAACGCATTGTGGCCACCGGCCTGATCCTGCTCATCGGCTGCGCCATTGTCGCTCTGTCCGGCCTGGCGCTGTGGCAGTTCTGGACGTCGCTGATCCTGCTGGGCCTTGGCTGGAACTTCGGCTTCATCGGCGCGACCGCGATGGTTGCCGCCACCTACCGGCCGTCGGAAAAGGGCAAGGTGCAAGGCTTCCACGACTTCGTCCTGTTCGGCTCCGTCGCCTGCGCCTCGCTGATGTCGGGCATGGTCTACAACGCCTGGGGCTGGGAGATGCTGAACTGGATAGTCTTTCCGGTCACCGTCCTGTGCTTCGTGGCGCTCGGCGCGCTCAAGCTGACGAGCTTGCGCAAAGCTGAAGCCTGATCCATCCGCCGTTTCACCTGACACGGCGCTGTCAGCACGATGTCGGCCGAATTTACCGCTTCGGAACAAAAATATTGCGTCTGTACCTACTGTTATGAAACCGTGTGCCCCGACTGGCCGTTGAAGCCATGCTCATATGCGGTCACCGCGTTTCGGTTCATAGCAAGGGGTTTCACAATGTTTTCAGTCAAGTTTCTGGCCGGCGCGGCATTGGCGCTCGGCATCACGGTGGCTTCCGCCAATGCTCAGGTGGTTGTCTCTTCCAAGATCGACACAGAGGGCGGCGTGCTCGGTAACATCATCCAGCTCGTGCTCAACGCCAACAACATCAAGACATCGGACCGTATCCAGCTCGGTGGCACGCCGGTGGTGCGCAAGGCGATCACCGCCGGCGAGATCGACATCTATCCCGAATATACCGGCAACGCCGCTTTCTTCTTCGAAAAGGCCGACGACCCGGTCTGGAAAGACGCCGCCAAGGCCTATGAAACGGCCAAGAAGCTCGACTACGACGCCAACAAGATCGTCTGGCTGTCGCCGTCGCCCGCCAACAACACCTGGGCGATCGCGCTGCGCAAGGAAGTCGTCGAAACCAACAAGCTCGCCACGCTCACCGATTTCGGCAAATATGTCGCGGGCGGCGGACAGGTGGTGCTGGCGGCTTCCGCCGAGTTCGTCAATTCGGCGGCTGCACTGCCGGCCTTCCAGACCACCTATGGCTTCACGCTGAAGCCGGACCAGCTGATCACGCTCTCGGGCGGCGACACGGCGGCAACCATTGCCGCGGCCGCCAACCAGACCAACGGCGCCAATGCGGCCATGGTCTACGGCACCGATGGCGGCATCGCACCGTCCGGGCTCGTCGTGCTCGACGACGACAAGGGCGTGCAGCCGGTCTACCAGCCGGCGCCGATCATCCGCGAAGCGGTGCTGAAGGAGCATCCCGAGATCGAGACGCTGCTGAAGCCGGTCTTCGCCAAGCTCGACCTCGTCACGCTGCAGGAGCTGAACGGTCGCGTGCAGGTCGGCGGCGAGCCGGTCAAGGGCGTCGCCGAGGACTTCCTGAAGAAGAACGGCTTCCTGAAGTAGGAGGATTCCGGCGCGTCGCTTTCGTGGCGCGCCGGATCGACTGACGGGGCAGAGCGTGAACAGCCGCTTCGACAAGCTCGGCGTGGTCATCGCCGCGATATCAGCATATGCGGCCTTCGCCGCCCCCTTTGCCACGTTCCGTGCCAACCGCATCGTCCCCGGCCAGGCGCGCTCGATTCTCGATGCGCTGCCGGCAACGACCGGAACGCTGCTGCTCGCCATCATTGTCGCCGCAGCACTCATTGCGCTGTTCAAGACACCACTTGTGCTGCGCCTTGCCGCCAGCGTGATGGCGCTGGCCGCGCTTGCGCTGCTGATCGGTGTCGCCGGAACATTTCTCACGCCGGCGGGCAACACCTTCGCCA
Source organism: Mesorhizobium sp. M7A.F.Ce.TU.012.03.2.1 (assembly GCF_004006095.1). NCBI lineage: Bacteria > Pseudomonadati > Pseudomonadota > Alphaproteobacteria > Hyphomicrobiales > Phyllobacteriaceae > Mesorhizobium > Mesorhizobium sp. M7A.F.Ce.TU.012.03.2.1. The sequence continues at coordinate 5,567,814 of NZ_CP034779.1, read as the reverse complement.
GAGTTTCGCCAGCCTCCGGTTTCTGGATTCTGATCTTTGCCTTCACGCTTTTGCTCGCCGACGTGCTGACAAGGCTGAACCTGTCCCCATTGGCGCGGGTTGGCGTGCTTGTGGTCGCGGCTTTGGCGATCGGGCTGCTGTTGATTTCGGGAAGCTGGGACAATCTGTCGATCCTGAAGGAATATTTCAACCGCGCCGGCAGTTTCTGGGTAGAGGGCTCCAAGCATGTAACGCTGGCGCTAGGGTCGCTGCTTGCGGCGGTGGTCGTCGGCCTGCCACTCGGCATTCTCTGCCATCGTGTCGAAAGTCTGCGCGCCGGCGTTCTCAACGTGCTCAACATCATCCAGACCATTCCCTCGATCGCGCTGTTCGGCCTTTTGATCGCGCCGCTCGGCTGGGTTGCCACGCATGTGCCGGGAGCTGCCGCGCTCGGCATTCGCGGCATCGGCACCGCACCGGCTTTTGTGGCGCTGTTCCTTTACTCGCTGCTGCCGGTAGTGGCCAACACCGTGGTCGGTCTCGCCGGCGTGCCGCGCGCCGCCAACGACGCCGCGCGCGGCATGGGCATGACCGACAGGCAGCGCCTGTTCGGCGTCGAGTTTCCGCTGGCTTTTCCTGTCATCCTCACCGGCATCCGCATCGTCTTGGTGCAGAACATCGGCCTCGCCACCATTGCCGCGCTGATCGGCGGCGGCGGTTTCGGCGTGTTCGTCTTCCAGGGTGTGGGCCAGACGGCGATGGACCTTGTGCTGCTTGGCGCGGTGCCAACGGTCGCGCTCGCCTTTGCCGCCGCCATCATCCTCGATGCGGTGATCGAAATGACCGCCACCAGGCGCAGGGTTGAAACGGCATGATCGAGATCGAAGGCATCACCAAGCGCTATGACGCGACGACCGTGGTCGATGACGTGTCGATGGTCATCGAGCCGCGCACCATCGCCGTCATTGTCGGCACGTCCGGTTCCGGCAAGACGACGCTGCTGCGCATGATCAACCGGCTGGTCGAGCCGACCTCAGGCATCATCAAGCTCGACGGCGCCGACAATCGTTCGCTGCCCGGCTACGAGCTGCGCCGCAGCATCGGCTACGCTATCCAGGGCCACGGCCTATTTCCGCATCGCACGGTGGCACAGAACATTGCCACCGTGCCGGTGCTGCTTGGCTGGGACAAGGACCGTATCAAGGCCCGGGTCGACGAGTTGATGACGCTCTATCAGCTCGATCCCGAAGCCTTCGGGCCTCGCTACCCGCACGAACTGTCCGGCGGCCAGCAGCAGCGCGTCGGTGTTGCCCGCGCACTCGCCGCCGAACCCAACGTGCTGTTGATGGACGAACCGTTCGGCGCCCTCGACCCGATCATCCGCACCAAGGCGCAGGAAGATCTGCTGGCGATCCAGAAGCGCTTCGGCACCACCATCATCCTCGTCACCCACGACATGGAAGAGGCCGTGCATATGGGCGACAAGATCGCGGTCATGGATGCCGGCAAGCTGGTGCAATACGCCAAGCCGGCCGAGATCCTGGCAAAGCCGGCAAGCGCCTTCGTCGAGACCCTGGTTGGCGCCAGCGAAAGGCCGTTCCGGTTGCTGTCGCTCGGCCGTGTCCGCGATGCCGTGGAGAAGGGCTCCGCCGAAGGTGAGGCGATCCCCGGCGATGCGAGCCAGCGCGACGCGCTGGCCGAATTGTTGTGGTCGGGCCGGCCGGCGCTGCCGGTCAAAGGCGCCGACGGCAAGCCGCTTGGCCGCGTGACCGTCGAAGGGCTGGTGAAGCGTGCGGCGAGGCCGGCATGAAGGCCTGGCTTCCATCGCTGCTCAGGCTAGCATTGGTGGTGCTGCTTGTCGCCTTCGTCACCAATCCCGGGTGGTTCGTGCCGCTGCTGAAGCCGCTGACCGAAAACAACGCGCCGGTGATCTACAACCAGGGCAGTCTGCTGACGCTGACCCTGCTGCACTTACGCACGGTTCTGATCGCCACCGTGGCGGCAACCATCGTTGCGGTGGCGCTTGCCGTCCTGGTCACCAGGCCGGCCGGTGTTGAATTCCTGCCGCTATCGCGCAGCCTCGTCAACATCGGTCAGACCTTTCCGCCGGTGGCGGTGCTGGCGCTTGCCGTACCGGCCGTCGGCTTCGGCGAGAAGCCGACACTGATCGCCCTGTTTCTCTATGGCCTGCTGCCGATTTTCGAGAATGCACTGACCGGCCTGACGACGCTGCCGGCCAATGTCGTCGAGGCGGCGCGCGGCGCCGGCATGACCGGTTGGCAAAGGCTCACCAAGGTCGAGCTGCCGCTCAGCGCCCCGATCATTCTCGGCGGCATCAGGCTGTCGGTGGTGATCAGTCTTGCCACCGCGACCATCGGTTCGACCGTGGCAGCCAAAACGCTGGGCGAAGTGATCATCGCCGGGCTGTTGTCCAACAATCTCGCCTTCATCCTGCAAGGCGGCCTGATCGTGGCAGCGCTTGCCGTGCTGATCTATGACGGTCTGTCGGCGATCGAGCGCTACACGGCGCGCCGCATGGGCAGAGAGGCCGAATAGTCGACAGTATCTCAGATATCGCGCTCGTTCATTTCAGCGAGCGCTAGGAGATGTCGTAGAAGTCCGGTTTTGAGCGGTTTATTGGCATGAATAGGGATTGAAAGCCGAACAATGCTTCCCTGCTTGCCATAGATGTGGTGGCTTCCGGCGATGCGCAAAAGCTTCCAGCCTTGCCGTTCGACGGCACGCGCAAATTCCTTGCCGGAAATGGACTTCAAACAGCGATTTCCACGATCCGCCCAGGCTCCGACGTGAATGACAGCGGCTCTACTGAGAGGCAGCCTTCGATCGCTTCACGCAAATTCTGGACAAGTTCTTCCATGGTTTCGCCCTGGGTCGCGCAGCCCGGAATTGCCGGCACCTCTGCCCAGAACCCGCCTTCGTCGGCTTCGTGGATAATAGCTTTGAAATTCATAGGCTAGCTCCGGTTCCATCCTGAAGATAGGCTACCCTACAGGTCTTTGCAAAGAAGCATAGGCGCCGGCGGACGCGTTCACGCTCCACGTCGCTAGCGGATCGGGTGGGAGGAGCTGACAGCTCAGTGCCGCAGCGTCATTTCAATCGATCTAATCAGGCGACATCATTGCCAAGCACGCCGCCGTCTAAACCATTTAGGCGAAAGCCGGGCAAAAACCGAACAATATCTTGACGTTCGCAGCCCTGTTTCGCATACACCGATGCGAAGAGGCGGATTCCGTGCGCGGAATCCGGTCTTTGTCTCAACGGCCCAGGGAGGGGTTCTTTTGGGCCATCAATCGAGGAAAATCCGGCAATGACAATTATTTCCGCCGTCATCGCCTGCGGCCTGCTTTCAATCCTTTACGCCATCTGGGCGACACGTTCGGTCCTTGCGGCCGATCAAGGCAATGCACGCATGCAGGAAATCTCCGCGGCTATCCGCGAGGGCGCACAAGCCTATCTGGCGCGTCAATACACCACCATCGCCATCGTTGGCGTCGTCGTCCTCGTGCTCGCCTGGTGGCTGCTGTCCATCACCGCCGCGATCGGCTTCCTGATCGGTGCGGTGCTTTCGGGCGCCGCCGGCTTCATCGGCATGCATGTCTCCGTTCGCGCCAACGTTCGTACGGCGCAGGCCGCATCGAACAGCCTCGCTGCCGGCCTCGACATCGCGTTCAAATCGGGCGCCATCACCGGCATGCTGGTTGCTGGCCTGGCCCTGCTCGGCGTGTCGATCTACTACCTCATCCTGACCCACTTCATGGGCCTCCAGCCCAATGACCGCATCGTCATCGACTCGCTGGTCTCGCTCGGTTTCGGCGCATCGCTGATCTCGATCTTCGCTCGTCTCGGTGGCGGCATCTTCACCAAGGGCGCCGACGTCGGCGGCGATCTCGTCGGCAAGGTCGAAGCCGGCATTCCCGAAGATGATCCGCGCAACCCGGCCACCATCGCCGACAATGTCGGCGACAATGTCGGCGACTGCGCCGGCATGGCCGCTGACCTGTTCGAAACCTATGCGGTGACCGTCGTCGCCACCATGGTTCTGGCTGCCATCTTCTTTGGCGGCACCGCCGTGCTGGGTGCGGCCATGCTTTATCCGCTCGCCATCTGCGGCGCCTGCATCCTGACCTCGATCGTCGGCACCTTCTTCGTCAAGCTCGGTTCCAACGGCTCGATCATGGGCGCGCTCTACAAGGGCCTGATCGTCACCGGCCTGCTGTCCATCGTCGGCCTCGGCGTCGCCACACAGGTGACGCTCGGCTGGGGCGAGATCGGCACAGTCGCCGGCATGGTCATCACCGGCAAGAACCTGTTCATATGCGGCCTGATCGGCCTCGTGGTGACCGGTCTCATCGTCGTCATCACCGAGTACTACACCGGCACCAACAAGCGCCCGGTCAACTCCATCGCTCAGGCGTCGGTCACCGGTCACGGCACCAACGTCATCCAGGGCCTTGCGGTCTCGCTGGAATCGACGGCGCTGCCGGCGATCGTCATCGTCGGCGGCATCATCTCGACCTATCAGCTTGCCGGCCTCTTCGGTACGGCGATCGCGGTCACGACGATGCTCGGTCTTGCCGGCATGATCGTTGCGCTCGACGCCTTCGGCCCGGTCACCGACAATGCCGGCGGCATTGCCGAAATGGCCGGCCTGCCCAAGGAAGTGCGCCACTCCACCGACGCGCTCGACGCGGTAGGCAACACCACCAAGGCGGTGACCAAGGGCTACGCCATCGGCTCGGCCGGTCTCGGCGCACTGGTGCTGTTTGCCGCCTACTCGAACGACCTGAAGTTCTTTGCCGCCAATGGCGACAAATATCCCTACTTCCAGGGCATGGGCGAGATCTCCTTCGATCTCTCCAACCCCTACGTCGTCGCCGGCCTGATCTTCGGCGGCTTGATCCCATATCTGTTCGGCGGCATCGCCATGACGGCCGTCGGCCGCGCGGCGGGCGCCATCGTCGAGGAAGTGCGCAAGCAGTTCCGCGAGGATCCGGGCATCATGGCCGGCACCTCGAAGCCGAACTACGCACGCGCGGTCGATCTGCTGACCAAGGCGGCGATCCGCGAGATGATCATCCCGTCGCTGCTGCCGGTGCTGGCACCGCTCGTGGTCTATTTCGGCGTGCTGTTGATCTCGGGCTCGAAGGCGTCCGCCTTTGCAGCGCTGGGTGCCTCGTTGCTCGGCGTCATCGTCAATGGCCTGTTCGTCGCCATCTCGATGACCTCTGGCGGCGGTGCCTGGGACAACGCCAAGAAGTCCTTCGAAGACGGCTTTGTCGACAAGGACGGCGTCAAGCATCTCAAGGGTTCCGAGGCGCACAAGGCTTCGGTGACCGGCGACACGGTCGGCGATCCCTACAAGGACACCGCTGGCCCGGCCGTCAACCCGGCGATCAAGATCACCAACATCGTCGCACTCTTGCTGCTGGCGGTGCTCGCGCACGGCTGATCAAGGCTTCAGCCCGAAAAAACCCGCGGGAGCGATCCCGCGGGTTTTTTGTTGAGGCAAAGCCAAACTATCCTTCAGCGCTCGCTTTCGCCCGGTCTTCGCAATGCGTGCGCTGGCACCTTATGCCGGGCCCAGCGTCGTGTTTTCAGTGGTGGCCACTGCAGCATGCCAGTGGCCGTGCCCGACTGGTGACCCATAACAAAAACCCGCAGGATCGCTCCCGCGGGTTTTTGGTCGCCTGAGATGACGAGGCTTCCGGGAATGGAAGCCGAAGGGAATTAGACGCCGCCGCCGGGAATGCCGGGCGCCAGCTTGCTGGCACCGTTGATGACCTGGCTGAGGAAGTTCTGGTCCTTGCCGCCGGTCGGTGTGGTGCGCGAGATGAAGTCGAACATCTTGCCATCCTTCTTCCCGTAATTGGCGATCTGGGTGACACGGCCATCGGCGCCGAAATAGACAGCCAGCACATGCTGGTCAATGAGCCGTGGCTTGTCGAAGGCGACGTAGCGCTTGCGCGTCTGCGAAATGTAATAGAATGCCTCGTTGTCGAAGGTCGCGGTCGTCGACGGCGTGCCGAGCGCCAGAAGCACCTGCTCGCGGCTCGAACCGACCGGCACCAGGTCGATTGCCTGCTGGTCTATGACGTAACCTTGCGTCAGCGTCTCGCTCGGGCTGAGATCGCCCATCATCTTGGAGGTGTGGCAGGCGGACAGTGCCGAAACGATCATCAGCAGCGAGATCGCGCCGGCGGGCCTGGACGAGAAGGTCGACTTGAAATTCAGCGCGCGCAACAACAACTCCATTAGCTGGCCGCAACTTGCGCTGGGCCGCGAAACCGGTAAACCAGCTTGCTTGCCGATGCAACAAGCCCACTTCAACAAACGGTCCCCAGGAGACCATCCCCAATGTTCCAGCGCTTTTTTGGCCGCGAACGCTACGCGAACCGCGCTATCACCGAGGCGCTTTACGCACAAATCGTGGCGGCGGCGCGGCAGACTGTGTTTTATTCCCACTGGAATGTGCCAGATACGCCGCTTGGCCGTTTCGAGATGCTGTCGCTGCACATGTTCCTGTTCCAGCACAGGTTGCGCGGGGAGAGCGGTGCGGCGCAGGAGGTCGCCCAGGTGCTGATCGACGAGTTCTTCCTCGACGTCGACCATTCGTTGCGGGAATTGGGCATTGGCGACGTTGGCGTGCCCAAACGCATGAAAAAGCTGGCAAAGATGTTTTATGGCCGTACCGCTGCCTATGACGATGCCTTGGAAAGAAACGACCATGACGGGCTGACCGCGGCTCTTGCCCGCAATGTCCGGCCTGACGCGGGCGCCTGGTTGGAAGCATCGCTGCTGGCCAACTATGTTACCGACGCGCGCAGTCATCTGGCCGCGCAGCCATCCGAATCGATTGTCTCCGGCACGCTGACCTTTCCCGCCGCCAAGGAGGTTGAACAATGAAGCATGTTGACCCGCAAAGCCCGGTCTCCTTCCGCGCCAACATTACGCGCCTGCCGCAGAAGGGCCTGCCGCTGGTTATCGAGGCCGATGCCGCACAGCGTGCGGCACTGGCCGAGGAGCACGGGCTGATTTCGGTCGAATCCTATCGCGCCGAGCTTCTGGTCGCGTCATGGAAGCGCAATGGCGTGAAGATCAGCGGCCGCGTCGAGGCCGACATCACTCAGGCCTGCATCGTCACGCTCGAGCCTGTCGAAGCGCATATCGACGAACCGGTCGAAGCGCTGCTGCTGCCCGAGGATTCCAAGCTCGGACGGCAGGGCTTCGATGGTGGCGGCGAGATCCTGCTCGATGCGGAAGGCCCTGACAGTCCAGAGACATTTTCCGGTGACACGATCGATGTCGGGGCACTCGCCGAACAGTATTTCGGGCTCGCCATCGACCCCTATCCGCGTAAGCAGGGCGCATCGCTCAATGCCGGCAGCGAGACCGAACCGGCGGAGAATGAATTTCAGCAAAAACTGCGATCCTTGCTGGGAAAATCCTGAAAAGCTCGCCCGCGACGGAAAAGTCGGTTGTGCGGCAGCCCAAAACCGTTATTTTCGCCGAACCTTCGCGGTCGCTCAAGCGACCTGCCGCCTAACCGTGAGATAAATACCGCGTGATCAGGATTTCCATCGATGCCATGGGCGGCGATCACGGACCAGCCGTGGTCATACCAGCGCTCATGACGGTCGCGACCCGTCGTCCCGACGTCCGCTTCGTCATCTTCGGGCGTGAGGAAGTCGTGCGCCCCGAACTTGCCAAATTTCCCAAGCTCGCCGAGATCAGCGAATTCTTCCATTGCGAAGTTGCGGTCAGGATGGACGACAAGCCGAGCCAGGCGCTGCGCCACGGCCGCTGGAAATCATCGATGTGGAAGGCCGTCGAAGCGGTCAAGGCCGGCACGGCCGACGCCTGCATTTCCGCCGGCAACACCGGCGCGCTGATGGCGATGTCGAAATTTTGCCTGCGCACCATGGCCACCATCGATCGCCCGGCGATTGCAGCCCTTTGGCCGACATTGCGCGGCGAAAGCGTGGTGCTGGACGTCGGCGCGACCATTGGGGCCGATGCGCAACAGCTCATTGATTTTGCCATTCTCGGCACCGGCATGGCGCGCTCGGTCTTCGGCATAGCCCGGCCCAGCGTCGGCCTGCTCAATGTCGGCGTCGAGGAGATCAAGGGCCAGGAAGAGGTCAAGGAGGCCGGGCGCATGCTGCGCGAAGCCAACATGGCCTCGATGAACTATCACGGTTTCGTCGAGGGTGACGATATCGGCAAGGGCGTGGTCGACGTCGTCGTCACCGAAGGCTTTGCCGGCAACATCGCGCTGAAGACGGCGGAAGGCACGGTGCGCCAGATCGGTGGCTATCTGCGCGCGGCGATGAGCCGGACTCTGATGGCCAGGATCGGCTACATCTTCGCCAAGGGCGCCTTCGATCGCCTGCGCGAAAAGATGGATGTCGGCCGCTCCAACGGCGGCGTTTTCCTGGGGTTGAGCGGCATCGTCGTCAAAAGCCATGGCGGTGCTGATTCTGACGGGTTCGCCGCCGCGATCGAACTCGGCTATGACATGGTCCGCAACAACCTCCTCGACCGCATCGAGGCCGATCTGGACCTGTTTCATGCGCGCAACCCGCGTGCCCTGTCATCTAGGAAATCCGACGTCGTCACCGACGCAAAGGAATAGGAAAGAACTTTGATCAGATCAGTCGTGCGCGGCACGGGCGCCGCGCTGCCCCGCCGAATCATGAAGAATGCCGATTTCGAAGGCATGGTCGAGACCTCCGACGAGTGGATCGCCCAGCGTACCGGTATTCGCCAGCGCCATATCGCTGGTGACGACGAGACCACGGCTTCGCTGGGGGAAGCAGCGGCACGTGCCGCACTTGCCAATGCGGGCCTCACGCCCGCCGACATCGATCTGATCGTGCTGGCGACCTCGACGCCCAACAACACGTTCCCGGCCACTGCCGTCGAGATCCAGAACCGGCTCGGCATGCATCACGGCTTTGCCTTCGACCTGCAGGCGGTCTGTTCGGGCTTCGTCTATGCCGTGACCACCGCCGATCTCTACATCCGCGGCGGCCTGGCCAAGCGTGTCCTGGTGATCGGTTCGGAAACATTCTCGCGCATCCTCGACTGGAGCGACCGCTCGACCTGTGTGCTGTTCGGCGACGGCGCCGGTGCCATGATCCTGGAAGCAGGCGAGGGGACGGGCGCGATCGCCGACCATGGCGTTCTGGCGGCCAGCCTGCGCTCCGACGGCACGCACAAGGACAAGCTTTTCGTCGACGGCGGGCCGTCGACCACGGGTACGGTCGGCCACCTCCGGATGGAGGGCCGCGAAGTCTTCAAGCACGCGGTCGGCATGATCACCGATGTCATCGAGGCGACGTTCGCGCAAGCCGGTATCTCGGCCGATGATCTCGACTGGTTCGTGCCCCACCAGGCCAATAAACGAATTATTGACGCTTCCGCCAAGAAGCTCGGGATAGCTGAGCAAAAGGTGGTGGTTACGGTCGATTTGCACGGTAACACCTCGGCTGCTTCCGTGCCGTTGGCGCTGTCGGTGGCCGTCGCCGACGGCCGCATCAAGAAGGGCGATCTCGTCCTCCTGGAAGCGATGGGTGGCGGCTTCACCTGGGGCGCTGTCCTGGTTCGCTGGTAAGTGCCGAACGGTCCAGTTTCGGTCCTTGACCTTGACGGATCAATTACTTAGGCTCTGCCGTTGTTGTGCCGAATTTTATGTTTTGAGCTGATGGGACGGTCGCATGGGGGGAAAGACACTTACGCGCGCCGACCTTGCCGAGGCAGTTTACCGGAAGGTCGGCCTGTCGCGCACTGAATCGGCCGAACTCGTCGAAGCGGTGCTGGATGAAATCTGCGAAGCCATCGTGCGCGGCGAAACGGTGAAGCTGTCGTCCTTCGCGACATTCCACGTCCGCTCCAAGAACGAACGCATCGGCCGCAATCCCAAGACCGGCGAGGAAGTGCCGATCCTGCCGCGTCGGGTGATGACCTTCAAGTCGTCGAATGTGCTGAAGAGCCGTATCTTGCGCTCCCATCAGAGCGGCAAGGCCAAAAGCGGCAAGTAGTCCTACTGCGCGGTTGAAAACCGTCGCCGCCATGACGCCGGGCTTGAATATTGCTTCATAAACCGCTGAAATAAGCCCCGATTCGGCAGGTAGGCCGGATCATCGTCCAGCGTGAGGATTCGCCCATGGACAAGAGCCCCGACGCCTTTCGTACCATCAGCGAGGTCGCCGAAGATCTCGATCTGCCGCAGCATGTGCTGCGCTTCTGGGAAACGCGTTTCAACCAAATCAAGCCGATGAAGCGCGGCGGCGGCCGTCGTTACTACCGGCCGCAGGATGTCGAGCTGATCAAGGGCATCCGCCACATGCTCTACGACCAGGGCTACACCATCAAGGGCGTGCAGAAGCTGTTGCGCGAGAACGGCAACCATTTCCTGGTTGCCATCGGCAATGGCGACATGGCCGCCGTAGAGGCGATCTCGCAGCGAAAGCAGGCTGACCAAGTGCCGCTGACGCCGGCGGCTCAGCCGCGCGGCATGGACGACGAACTGGTTGGCCAGCCGCGGGTGAAGCCCAGCCGCCGCTTTTTCGGCCTGGGCAAGAGCGACGAGGAGGGTCCGGTGCAGCCGGATGCATCGAAACTCTCGCGCGACAACAGGGCCTTGCTGCAGGAGGCGCTGTTCGACCTCCTGGAATGCAAGCGCCTGCTTGACCAGGTGCGCTGACCGCGGCCCGACGCGACATCGATAGTTCGAAAGCCGGAACCCGTCTTCCGGTGAGGCGTTACGCTTCCTTCTGCAAGTGAAGGAAACATACCAATGGCATCATTTTCGACCCTCTCCGACATCGATCTCGACAGGCAGGTCGCGGCTCTTACCAAGGAACTGGCCAGCTTGAAGAGGGCCGTGGCAAGGCGAGGCGGCGCGTATTACGAGGACGGTCGCGATGCCGCGCTGGACACCTATTCCGATCTCGCCGGGCGCCTGCGCGACGCCATGCCGGCAATCCGTAAACAGGGCAGGGTGATCGAGAGGTCGGCCCGCGACCATCCGGCGGCTGCCGCGGCGGTGGGCCTTGTGGTGCTCGGTCTTGTCGCCAGTCTGCTGTTCAGCCGGCGCTGAATTCTAGAACCCAAATCCCGGGGATACGAGCAGGAGAAGTGACGGCTCGCCTCAAGGTGATCCGTCATTTTCCTTGCGGTCGGCTATGTCTGTTGTCGCTGGAGGCGCCTCGCACCTCTGTGCCGCCGGCGCAATGCGATTGGTCGAGCCGCCAGAGCCGCTCGATTTCGCTGGCGAATGCCGGATTGGTCGTGGTGCCATACCAGCGCCGGGATAGACGACGACGTCGCGGCGTGGATTTGCGTGAATTGTTGATCCAGTCCGAGATCGAGCCTCGCGGGGCGGAGTAGCCGGCCTTGGACAGGAAGCCAAGGCCGGTCTTCTCGGTGGCAGTCTGCGGTGCTTAGGCCTTGTTTCCGATCACATGGTGGTGGTGGCGGTGATGATGGTGGTGGCGGACATGGTGGCGGTGATGATGGTGGTGACGATGATGCTTGGCCATCGGGGCCGCATCCGCGCTCGTCGCGCCGATGACGGGCACCGTGAAAGCCAATGCAACTGCAAGCCCGAGGGCCGAGAGGAGGGACTTCTTCATGGATGGTTTCCTTTTGTTTCGCGGGCGCATACGGATCGAGGCGATAGCCCGGCCGCCGCGAATGGAATTACGCGCCTGAATTTTTTCGTCAGTATTTCCCGATTGTAGAATTTTGTTTCTGGACTGTTTCTGCCCAATCCAGCCTCCCGCCACCATGCACGGCAAGATCGAGAGAGACGGCCATTGGGCCGCCTGTTCGACTACATCGGTGGCACGACGCCGTTGGTTCCGACCACGACGCGGCTGGCGCTCAGCGCGCCGTCGCTGCCCCGCTCAGCGGTGACGAAGACCGTCGCACCCGGCTTGAGGTTGGTAGGCGTCGCCGGCGCGAAGGTCACGACGGGCGTGGTGTCGGGGATCGAGATCTTCTTGGTCTGGCCATTGTCATAGGTCAGGGTGACGGATCGCCCGCTTATATCGGTAACGTCGGCGACGGTGCCGTTGGTCATCCGGCTGTTTGGCTGCAGGTCCCAGGGACGGTCGCCCTCGCCAGTGCCTTTCAGCGCGGCCGGAAAGACCACCACCTCCAGGGCGCCGCTGCCGCCATCCGCTTTCGAAACAGAGGCAATGCCGAGGAAATCGCCCTGCTTGATATCCTTTGCCGAGGCGTTGGCGACGCCCGAGATCTTCCAGCCAGCCTTGAGCTTGATCGCATCGGTATCGCCCTGGCGCGTTTTCACGGTGAGCAGCGTGGGCTCGAAACTGACCACCGTGCCGCGCACACGCAGCGCGTCTGCGGCCTGGGCGGCGCCCGCGCCGGCGACGGAAAGGCTGGAAATCGTGCCGAGCACGACCATGACTGTCTTCAGGTTCATTGCAAAAAATCCTTCCGGGAACGAGCCGGCTGGAACCGGATGGTTTCACGCCAGCGACCCGGAGATAACGAACGAGCGCGGCGAAACTGCCGGCAAAAGGCTGATCGGACCTTCAAAACAACTTGATCGCGACGTGTGCGCGAGAGGGCCGCGCCAGGCACCTGGTTCACGATCCCGTGACGGCCCTTTTGGCTCTTGGCAAATCGCCGGCGAGAGGGCATCTTCCCGACCGTCTCAGGCAACACTCCTCATTTGATCAAACTCTTTCAGTCATGGAGTTGCCAATGCCCCATAATGCGAAAAGCGAAGCCCACTCCGAACCGGCAACCAACGGAAGCGGGCCAAATTACAATACCCTCAGAGCGATGCGGGAGACCCGCGGTTACAGCGTGGAAGAGCTCTCCCTGACATGCGGCCTGGCGGTGGACGAGATTGAGGATATCGAAAGCGGCAGAGTGACCGACCCGTCGAAGCTGCGTCGTATTGTGTCCGCGCTTCACCTTCCCCAGGAGGCTCTGATCACCCCGGCTGCGCCGACGCCGGCGGCGCAAGGCCGATCGCTGGCGTAGATCCGCACCACGCATTCCAGAGAACCCGCCAAGGCTCCTTGGCGGGTTTCTTTGTATCTGCCGCAGCGTCTGCTTCAGCCTGGGGCTTGCCGATCCGTCTATCGCACGTGCTTATACGCGCGGCGGCCCCCGGCTGCCGAACCGCAATCTGCCGTCCATCAAGCTTTTTGAGCCATGGGTTTTCGATATGAGCCTGGAATCCGTTCGTGCCTTCTTCGCCGCCCACGCGCCCGACATCGACGTCATCGTCACGCAGGCGAGCTCGGCGACGGTGATGTTGGCGGCCGAGGCGCATGGCGTCCTGCCGGCCCAGATCGCCAAGACGATCTGCCTGCGCGTCGGCGACCGCGCCATGCTGGTGGTGACCAGCGGCATCGCCAGGCTGGACAACCGTAAGTTCAAGGACCAGTTCGGCGGCAAGCCGCGCATGCTCGACGCCGCCGAAGTTGTCGAAGCGACCAGCCATCCGGTCGGCGGCGTCTGCCCGTTCGGCCTGCCGGCGCCGCTGCCGGTCTATTTCGACGTATCGCTGCGCGAGTTTGAAGAGGTGGTGCCTGCGGCAGGCGCCACCAACGCCGCGGTGCGGATTGCGCCGCAGCGCATGGTTGAGATTACCGGCGCTGAGTGGGTGGATGTGTGCCAGAGGTAGCATTAGCACCAAGCCGGAGCTCAAGCGCACAGGACATGGTGCCCCGATCCGAGATTTGGCCGGGCTGACCGGGGCATCTGGAGGGGCGGACTTCGGGGGAAAGTCCTGCTTTGAATTGGTCGGAGTGGCCGGATTCGAACCGACGACCCCTTGACCCCCAGTCAAGTGCGCTACCGGGCTGCGCTACACTCCGGACCGGTCGCGATGTATCGTGATAACCCCGTGCGGGTCAACCGAATTCCGCGACTTTTATACCGCTGCGATTGCCGGTGCCGGCGAGCCCTGCAAGGCAGGCCGCAACAGCCGTTGGTGCCTGTATTCCAGCGCGATGGCGCCCCAGATCAGGCCGAGCAGCAGGTAGACATGGCGCCAGTGGTCGATGTCGATGAAGGTGCCGAGCCCGATATTGCCGATGAAGGCGACATAGGCACACAGGAGATAGGGCTGCCACGGCCGGTCGCGCAGCAGGATGCGGAAGCCGGCTGCTATCGTCCATAAGACGAGCGCCAGGAACGACACGAAGCCGAGCCAGCCATAATCCATCAGCATCTTCAGCCAGATGTCGTGGGTGTCTTCGCCGAAGATCGTGCCGAAGACCAGCGGGCCGATGCCGAACGGATGCTCCATCGCCATCTGGAAGCCGATCCCGTAGCGGGCGAAGCGGCCGAGGCGGGCGGTGTCGTAGCTCTGTTCGAGCTGGGCACGGTTGGAGAACATCTCCGACACGCCGGGCAGCTGCAGGATGACGATGATGGCGATGACCAGCAGCGCCAGTGCTGCAATCGTCATCACCACCACACGCAGCCGGAACTTGCCGCTGGCGCTCTGCAGGAACAGGCAGCCGGTGAGCAGGACGGCCGAGACGGTGAACATGCCCCAGGCGCCGCGCGAGAAGGAGAAGAAGATGCCGGCGGTGATGATCAGCAGCGGCACCGCCAGCAGCGGCATGCGTGTCGCCGGTCCGGTCAAAAGCAGATAGAGTAGATAGATGCCGGGCAGCACCAGGAACGGGCCGAACACGTTCGGGTCCTGGAAGGCGCCGGCGGCGCGATCGTATTTGGTGAACATCTCCGCGCCCGGAAAGGCATGGAAATAGCCTGCAATGCCAAGCAGCGAGGTGGCCACGGCCGAGACCACATAGGCAATGAAGATCAGCCGGTATAGGCTCGGTTGTACGGCGGTGATCGATGCGAAGAACACCGCGCTGAAGGCGAGAAACAGCGACACGGCGAGATAGAGCGGCGTGTTGGCGAGGTCCGCCATCTGCGTCATGGAGATCATGCCGCCGATGTTCATCATCACCAGTAGCACCAGCAGCGGCGTGGCCGCGCGGGAAATCCTCAGGCCGAAAAGCGCCCAGATGGCGATCAGGCCGGCCATGTAGAGCTCATAGGGCGCCGGCTCGCTGATGACGAAGCCCGACAGCAGAATGCCGAGGAAGACCGCGCCCGACGAAATCAGCGCGACCAGCTTGGCGTTGACCGCCGCGCGCGGCAGATCATGGCTGATCGCACTCAATAGGCGTTTTCCGTATTGAGCAGCCGGAGCGGCGTCAGGAACAGGATCCGCAAATCGAACAGCAGCGACCAGTTCTCGATGTAGTAGAGATCATACTCGGTCCGCATGCGGATCTTCTCGTTGGTGTCCATCTCGCCGCGCCAGCCATTGATCTGCGCCCAGCCGGTGACGCCGGGCTTGACCTTGTGGCGGGCGAAATAGCCGTCGACCACCTCGTTGTAGAGCAGGTTGTGCGACTGCGCGGCGATGGCATGCGGACGCGGGCCGACCAGCGACAGCGAACCGAGCAGCGAGTTGAAGAACTGCGGCAGCTCGTCTATCGAGGTCTTGCGGATGAAGCGGCCGACGCGGGTGACGCGAGGATCGTTCTTGGTCACCGTCTGCTTGGCGGTCGGGTCGGCCTTGTCCGTATACATCGAGCGGAACTTGTAGACCTCGATGATCTCGTTGTTGAAGCCGTGCCGCTTCTGATGGAACAGCACCGGACCCTTGCTGTCGAGCTTGATGGCGATGGCGGTCGCCAGCATGACCGGCGAGAACACGACGATGCCGATCAGGCTGAAGACGATGTCGAAGGCGCGTTTGGCGACCGAATCCCAGTCGTTGATCGGCTTGTCGAAGATGTCGAGCATCGGCACCGCGCCGATGTAGGAATAGGCGCGCGGGCGAAATTGCAGCGCGTTGGAATGTGCCGATAGCCGGATGTCGACCGGCAGCACCCACAGCTTCTTCAGCAGCTGCAGAACGCGCGATTCGGCGGTCAGCGGCAGCGATACGATCAGCATGTCGATGCGGGCGATGCGGGCGAACTCGATCAGTTCCGAAATGGTGCCGAGCTTGGGGTAGCCGGCGACGATGGGCGGCGAGCGCTTGTCGCCGCGATCGTCGAAGATGCCGCAGATGCGGATATCGTTGTAGGGCTGCTTTTCGACCGAGCGGATCAGGATTTCCGCCGCCTTGCCGCCGCCGACGATGACGGCGCGCCGCTCCATGCGGCCATCGCGCGCCCAGGCCCGGATCAGCTTCGACATCACCAGCCTGAGGCCGAAGATGAGAACGAAGCCGATGACGAACCAACTGCCGAACAATAGGCGCGAATAGTCCTGCGACATCTTCATGACGAATGCCGTCAGCGCCATCAGGGCGAATGTGCCGGCCCAGACCAGCAGCACGCGGCCGAAATTGGCGATGGGCCGCATCAGGGCGACGATCTGGTAGCAGTCGGTGACGTCGAGCAGCACCACGGCGAGGAACGAGCCGGCTGCGATCGTCACCGGATATTGCCAGGCGAGATAATTGAAGAAACCGACATAGTGGAAATAGACGGCGAGCCCGGACAGGAACAGCAAGCCGAATTCGACCATGCGCAGGACACCGCTGACCATGATCGGTGACATCGTATCGCGCCGGTACTGCGAGGCGACCTGGCGGGCGACATCGTTCATGCCGCTTGGCGTGTCGCCATCGGCCGGGCCGTCGAATTTACGCACCGCCTCTGCTGAAAAGCGGCGCGCGGGGTCGATCTCGTTCATGAGGGCTTTCCGCAAACTTCCCCACGGTCATAGCAAAAGAGAGCTAAGAAACCCTTGAAACAACGTATGGCTTTGGAACGGCTTGGCCCTGTGCCTACCTGTCGAGCGCTGCGAAATAGGCCTTCTCGATGTCGGCGGCCATCACATCGGCGCCGAAGCGTGCCTTGAGGTTGGCGCTATCGGGCATCAGGTCGCGATAGGCGACCGGGTCGGCCAGCGCCTGGCTCATCCTGTCGGCGAGCTCGATCGGGTCAGGTCGGATCAGGGCAGGGGAACCGGTGTCGAATATCTCCGGGATGCCGCCGACCGCGGTTGCGATCATCGGCTTTCCCGCGGCAAGCGTTTCCAGGACGATATAGGGCATGGCTTCGGCGCGCGAGGGAACGATGATAAGCGCGGCAAGGGCAAAGGCCTCCCTGGCCGGCATCGGCGGCAGAAAGCGGACATGGCGCTCGAGCCCGAGGCGTTTCACTTGCCCGTGGTAACGCAGAAGGTCGTCGCCGTCGCCGACCATCACCGCGGTCAGCGCGCGGCCGAACCGTGGGCCGGCAAGGGCCAATGCGTCGATGAAGATATCCGGTCCCTTCAGGTCGCGCATCATGCCGATATAAAGCAGGTCGGCTGCGTCGGGCTCGGTGATCACCGGCTCGAATTCAGTGGCGCGCAGGCCGTTATAGACGAGGGTGTTGGGAATGGGAGGCTCGCCAACCTTGTGGCGATAGGTCCGCCGCTCATAGTCCGAGACAAACAGCAGATAGTCGGTGAAGCGAGCCATGAATCGCTCGAGCGCGAAGAACAGCTTTCCGATGACCGTGCTCTCGTCATAGTGGAGCGAGCCGCCATGCGGCGAATAAAGGCGGGCTACGCGAGACCTTGATACCCGCAACAATGAGCCGAACAGACGGGCATAGGCGCCACCCTTGGCGCCGTGCCCATGCAGTACGTCCGGCCGCAATTCCTTGATGATCCTGTATGTGCGCCAAGCCGAGGCAAGGTCGCCGGGACCGACATGGCGCTGCATCGGCGTGCGATGAATGCCGAGCGCCAGCATGCCCTTCATCTGCTCGAACAAATGTTCCTCGAACGCGCCGCCCGTCGTCGAATCGCAGACGATGCCGACCGAATGCCCGGCGGCGACCTGCGCCTCGGCCAGGTCGCGCACATGCCGGAAAATTCCTCCGACGGGTGAGCGAAAGCAATGGACGATCCTGAGCCTGTCCGCCACTTGGTATCTGTCAGAACAGACGTTCGCGGACGTAGACCGTATCGCCCGGCAGCAGCGGATCGGAGGTGACCACGCGGCCGGTCATCACCTTGCCGTTGATGTCGCGGGTGATGTCGACGCTTTCCTGGTTGGCGCGCGGCGTGAAGCCGCCGGCAATGGCGATCGCCTTCTGCACCGTCAGGCCGGGAACATAGGAATATTGGCCGGCGGCACCCACTTCGCCCATGACGAAGATCGGCCGGTAGCGGTCGATCTCGACCGAAACGTCGGGATCGCGCAGATAGCCTTGCCGCAATTTGTCGGCGATCTCCTTTTCCATCTGCTGCGCGGTGTGGCCGCGCGCCGGTATGGCGCCGACAAGCGGGAAGGAGAGATAGCCGGATTGATCGACACTGTAGGTGTTGGTCAGCCCGTCCTGCTCGAACACGGTCACGCGGACGCGGTCGCCGGCGCCAAGACGGTAGGGCTGATCGAGCACCTCATGGAAGGCGGCCGGCGTCGGCCGGTAGCTGGAACAGCCAGCCAGCATCGATACGGCAAGCAGCGCGCGAAACAGGGAAGCAGTGCTTTTCATGACCGGACAAGTACCTTCGACTGGGCCGCTGCGGCGTCGCAGCAAACATCAGGGATCGAGGCCCGTTATCATCCTGTTAGGGTTAATGGCCGGTAAAGGGAGCGGCCGACGCGTGGCGCATCGGCAAGAGTTTTTGTGATTCTTGGCGGTTTTGTTTGCCGCCCGCCAGTAAACCCTAACGGAAACTTACCACGATCTTAACGGCTGAGTTACCATAGTTGTTTACGGTGCGTGCTGACCCAGTATCGGAGTAGGGATGCATGTCCGTTCAGTCCGCGGCCGCAGATGTCGATGTCGATCTCAGGCAGCTCTTCGCCAGCCTGGCGAGGAACTGGCTGCGTATAGTCCTCGTCGTCCTGTTGGCAACCGGGCTGGCCTTTGCTTTCGCCTCGCTGGCAACCCGGCACTACAAGGCCGAGACGCAGGTGGAGATCGCGCCGCGCGAATCCATCTACACGCGGCCGGCCAGCAACAACAACGACACCGACAAGCCTATCCTCGACGAACAGGGCGTCGCCACCCAGGTCCAGATCATTTCCTCCAACGAAATCCTCAAGCAGGTCTCGCAAAAGCTTGGTCTGGAAAAACTGCCCGAGTTCAATGAAGCGCTCGACATGTCGGCGCTGAGCCGCGCTCTGGTCCTGGTCGGCCTGAAAAGCGACCCGATGGAAATTCCGACGGAAGAGCGCGTGCTCAAGAAAATGCACGAGAAGCTCAACGTCTATGGCGTCGAGAAGACCCGCATCATTGCCATCGAATTCTCATCGGAAGATCCCAAGCTCGCGGCCGCCGTACCGGACGCCATCGCCGCCGCCTATATAGCGGGGCAAGGGGCGGCCAAGCTCGAATCGAACAGCGCCGCGGCAGACTTCCTGGCGCCCGAGATCGCCGACCTGCAGCGGCAGGTCAAGGATGCCGAGGCGAAGGTCGCCGCCTATCGCGCCCAGTCCGATCTTTTGATGGGTGGCAACAATTCGGTGCTGGCCACCCAGCAGCTTTCGGAACTGTCGAGCGAACTGTCGAAAGTGCGCGCCAACCGCGCCGCGGCCGAAGCGACCGCCGACGGCGTGCGCAGGGCGCTGCAGAATGGCGGTTCGCTGGATGCTGTGCCGGAGGTTCTGTCGTCGGACCTGATCCAGCGCTTGCGTGAGCGACAGGTCGAATTGCGCTCCAACATCGCCGATCTGTCGACGACACTGCTAGGCAACCATCCGCGCATTCGCGCGCTGAAATCGCAACTGTCCGATCTCGACGCACAGATCCGCAGCGAGGCCCAGAAGATCATGAAAGGCCTGTTGATGCAGGCCGAGACGGCAAAGGCCCGCGAGAACCAGCTTGTCGCAGACGTCAACACATTGAAAGCCGCTTCGGCGCAGGCCGGCGAACAACAGGTCGATCTCGACGCACTGCAGCGCGACGCGACCGCCAAGCGACAGCAACTCGAGCTGTACCTGACCAACTACCGCGAAGCCGCTTCGCGCCAGGATCGCAACTATCTGCCGGTCGACGCGCGGATCGCCTCGAAGGCTTCGGTTCCCTCCGAGGCCTATTTCCCGAAGGTCGGGCCGATCGTCGGCGCGGCTTTCGCCGCATCGCTGCTGATCATGGCGATCGTGACGCTTCTGCGGGAGCTGTTTTCAGGCCGCGCGATGCGGCCGGCGAGCGGTTCCCGTTTCGAACGGATCGATGAGGTCGCGATGCCCCAGGTGGCGCAGGCGCCGGTCGCCAAGCCATTTGTCCGCCACGAGCCTGCCGTCCTGCAGGACCCCTTGGTTGGCCAGGAGCTGCCTGAACGTGCGGATGAAACAGATGCGGAGCCCTATGCCGCCGGAATGCCGGCCATGGCCGAGGCACCGGATGTGGTCGCAATGCCCGATACGACGGCGACAGAGCAGACGGCTGTCGAGCCCGAACCGGCGCGTTCCACCCTGGGCGAGATCGATATCGAGAAGGCTGCCGAAAAGCTGATCTCCAGCGGTGCGGCGCGCGCCATATTCGTCTCGCCGGAAGGCGACGAGGCGGCTGCATCCGCGATCCTGGTGGCGCGCGAGGTCGCCGACGCCGGGCTGCGCGTGCTGTTGCTGGACCTCACCGCGTCGGGGGCCGCCTCGCGGCCGATGCTGGACAGCGGCCTTTTCCCGGGCATCACCAACCTGCTCGCTTCGGAAGCGCAGTTCAGCGACGTCATCCATGCCGATCTCTACTCGGACTGTCACGTCATCCCGGTCGGAACCGCCGATCCGGTTCGTGCCATGCGTGCCGCCGACCGGCTGCCGATCATCATGCAGTCGCTGACGACAGCCTACGACCTGGTCGTGGTCGAGTGCGGACCGGCCGACGCACAAGGCATCGGCCGCCTGACCGGCGATGCCACCGAGGTCTTTCTCTCCATGCTGGAGGCCGACGATGAGGTGACGCAGGCTGCGGTCAAGCTGATCGAGAACGGCTACCCCGACCTCACGCTGGTGACGCCGCTCGGCCACGAACCGCCCGGCAATCCGGTGCCGGGAAGGCGCACTGCCGCTGCCTGAGGGGAGCCCCGGATCGCCGGCGGGGCCGTTCTGCGGTTCGCCCGATCTATCCCAGTTCAAGCGTCGTTACGCCGAACACCCTTCGCAGGTCCAGTTCCGGGGCAGGCCCCATGTACATGCGCGTGGTGGTGAAGGTCGGCGCAAAGCCGGCCGCATCGAGCGCAGTTATGAAGCCGGCGTTATCGGCGGGGACGTCGATGTGCAGCTCGCCGCCCTCGCAGGCGCCGGCCAGTCCCTCCAGGAGTTGCAAAGCGATCTCCGTGTCGTCGGCAAACAGCGGGCCGATCTTGAAGCCGGATCGACAGCGGCGCGCCACGCCAAAACCGGTCACGCCGCGCGAACCGATCGCCGCTAGCCCATGATGCGGCTCCTGCAGCCATCGCTTCAGAAAGGTGCCTCGGGGCGCCGGAAAGCAATGGGCGTCATAGGCGACGATGCCGGACAGGAGCTGCGTCGTAATCATCCGCAACCCATCGGCCCTGACCGGCTGGCCTGCCGTGCGCCCGGTGAAGCGGATGGTCTCATAGGCCGGCGCGAAGCCCTTGCGCCGGTAATTGGCCTGCTGCTCGGCGACGCCGTCGAGGCCGACAGTCCGGCCCGAAAGCCTTTTCATGCCGGCGTCCCACACGGCCTTGCCGTAGCTCATGCCGCGCATGTCAGGCCGGCAGATGTAGAGGCCGATGAAACCGAATTCGCTTCCATAGGCCACGGCCGAAATTGCCGCGACCATGTCGTCGCCGACAAAGGCGCCGATGAAGCCTTCGGGGTCCGCGGCCTGGAACATCGCCGGGTCTTCATGACCTGGGTTCCAGCCTTCCGCGGCCGCCCAGTCGACGAGAAGCGCCAGTTCCTGCAGGGACAGTGTGCGGATGATCGGCTTCATGGCGTCAGCTATCTTCTTCCGCGGGCGCTGCCTGGCCGGCGGCTTTGCGGCGCAGCACTTTGGTCAGCTTCCAGATCGTCGGGCTGTTCTTGACGAAGGCTTTCAGCCGCGCGCCTTGCCGAAGCGTCAGCGCCAGCATGCGGCCCTTCATGGTCAAGGGGACCAGCACTTCGAAATGCCGCGTTTCGATATCGCACCACAGCCGCTTGTAAGGCTCATCTCCGACCGAAAAGTCATAGACCTCGAAACCGGTCTCGCAGGCTTCCTGGATGTTGTCGAAGAACAGGAAATCGCCGGGGCTGGCATGCCCGAGATCGTCCTCGGCGATCGCTCCGAATTCGCAGATCAGGCGTTTGCCCAAGCGGCTTGAACCGGTGATGGCGCGCAGCTTGCCGGCAACCTCGAGCCCGTGCAGCACGAAGGAAGGCCTGTCCTCGGCAAGCGCCTGCATGAACAGCGCGCGGAAGAAGCCGCGTACCTGTGCGTCGCCAAAAACATTGGCGATGCCCATCTTGCGGAAGCGGAGTTCCTTCATCTCGAAGAAGGCGTCGAGCAGCCTGCCCACCTCGTCGGGGGTGCGGGCCCCGATGCGCCGATAGCTGCCTACGGCCTCGAATTTCCGGATCTGCGACCGGTGCTTCTTGCGTTTGCGTTTGCCGCTGGCGCGGGAAAGCAGCGCATCGAAGCCGCCGGCGAGATCGACGGCCAGCGACAGGTTGGGGCTGGAAAAATACTCAAGCGATGCGAGCGGATTGGCGACGCCGTCGAGATCGGGCAGCAACCGCTCGAGCGCGACCAGATCGATGTCCGGGCGTGCCTTGGCGATGGCCGCCAGCACCGATCGGAGGGCCGGTATATCCGCTTTGGCCAGCCAGTTCGGGTCCGCGGCGACGAAGTTGCCGTTGGCGTGGCGCCCACCCATGAAGCGGGCGATCCGGAACGGCCCCCTGGCGGCAACCTCCAGCGCCAGCGAGAAAACCGGTTTGCCCTCGGCACTCAGCGTCGCGACGAGCAGGTCCGGTCGTGTCTCGGTCGCCCAGTTCTGGACCCAGGCAGCACTCTGCGCCGGCCCAAACAGGGCCGAGCGGCAGAACTCGGCATAGGCCGCGAGTCCGTCCGTGGACGCCACTGAAATCGACAGGCCGGCATGGTCCCGTGGCAAGGCGCGCGACGATGCCTCGGTCGCCGCAAGCCGATTGCCGTCAAATGACGCGGTTGCGTCAACCATACCTCAATCCTTAGGACGTATTGATCGCGATTTGGGGGTTCGCATAGGCGCATTCCGTGCTTGGATCAGCCTAGGCGCAAAAGGTGAATGAATGATCGACGGCGGGGAGGCAATCCGGAAACTGGCGCTGAACGTCGCCCGCTATACCGGCCTTGCACCGCTGGCCAAGCCGTTCATCGGCGGCATCGGCGCCATCCTGATGCTGCACCGTGTTACCGCGACGCCGGAAAAGCCGGACAGCGTCAACCGGCATCTGAATATCGCGCCCGGCTTCCTTGACGCCATGATCGCGGACATGAAGGCGCATGGCTATGCCTTCGTCTCCATGGACGAAGCCGTTGAGCGCATCAAAGCAGGCGGCAAGGGCGGTCAGTTTGCCACCATCACCGCCGACGACGCCTATCGCGACAACATGGTCGAGGCGCTGCCGGTGTTGGAGAAGCATGGCGCGCCGATCACCATCTATGTCGCACCCGGGCTGATCAACGGCACCGCCGACCTGTGGTGGGACGTTGTCGAGGACATCGTCAACGCGCGCGATACCTTGACGCTGACGCGGCCGAATGGTCCGCTGACGATCGATTGCTCGACCCCCGCGAAGAAGCTGCAGGCCAATGCACGCCTGCACGCCTATCTCACCTCCGAAATACGCGAGGAGGACCTGCAGGCGGTGTTGCGCGATCTGGCTCGCGCAAATGGCGTCGACGCCGACGGTCCGCGCCTGCGCACATTGATGAGCTGGGATGAAATCCGTCGCATCGCCGCGCATCCGCTGGTGACGATCGGCGCCCATACGATCAACCACAGCAATCTGAAGCGGCTCTCCGAAGCCGTTGCCCGGCACGAGGTTGGCGCCGTGCGCGCCATGTTGCAGGCCGAACTGGGCGAAATGCCCCGCCATTTCGCTTATCCCTATGGCTATGCCAGCGCTGTCGGCTGCCGCGAAGTGGGTTTTGCCCGCGATGCAGGCTATATCTCCGCCGTGACGACGCGCCACGGCGTGCTGCGCGCCGAGCATGCCGGGTTCCTGCACGCCTTGCCGCGCATTTCCGTCAACGGCCGCTACCAGAGCCTCGCCCACATCCGCACCATGCTGTCGGGCGTGACGACGCCGCTCGCCAACGCCGGCAAGATGGTCGTCACCATCTGACGCTGGCGGTTTCGCCTATCGCTTGGCCCTCGGCTCCAGCATCAGCCATTTGATGATGCCCATTGCCGGCAGCACCCAGAGCAGGCCGCTGAGCAGGAAGAACAGGAAATGCACCCACGGACCCGACTCCGACAGCCGGGCGACCGCGAAGATCGATGCGACCAGCGCATAGACGATGACCAGCGCGACCAGCAGAAACATTCCGATCAGCTTTTTCAGGCGCAGGGGCATGGCTGGTCTCCTGATCGAGCATGCCGGAATTCGCACAAGAGGCCTGGCAGGCTCAAGGGGTATCGGCCTCGCATAGGCCTTGAGGCGAGACTGTGCAACCGGTGAGACGCGGCGCGACGGCGTGCCGCGCCGTATGGTCTTGCCAGCACGGGTGCGATGGTCCACCAATCCGCCAAATCAACCTGCCGGGACAAGATCATGGCTGCCATATCAGCTGCCGCGCCATACGTCGCCCGCGACCGCGACCTGCATAACCGGGCGCTGCTGCGCGGCTGGCTCTATGTGGTGCTTCTGGTGCTGTTTGCGCTGGTGCTGGTCGGCGGCGCCACAAGGCTCACCGATTCCGGCCTGTCGATTACGCAGTGGAAGCCGATCCATGGCGTGATCCCGCCGCTCAACGATGCCGAGTGGCAAGAGGAATTCCAGCTCTACCAGCAGATCCCGCAATATGCCGAGCTCAACAAGGGCATGAGCATCGAGGCGTTCAAGTCGATCTTCTGGTGGGAATGGGCGCACCGCATCCTGGCGCGCAGCGTCGGCCTGGTCTTTGCCCTGCCGCTGCTGTTCTTCTGGGCGACGCGCCGCATCGAACGCGGCCTGGGAGCGAAGCTGGTGGGCATTCTCCTGCTCGGCGGCCTGCAAGGCGCCATCGGCTGGTGGATGGTGGCTTCAGGATTGGTCGACCGGGTCTCCGTCAGCCAGTACCGGCTGGCGACCCACCTGACACTCGCCGCGCTGATCTTCACCGCCACCATGGTGGTCGCGCGAGGATTGGCGCCGCATTCCGAACCCGCCGCCGATCGGTCGACGCAGAGGCTGGCCGGGTTCATCGTGCTGCTGGCGCTGATCCAGATCTATCTCGGCGGCCTGGTCGCCGGGCTCGACGCGGGCTTAAGCTACAACACCTGGCCGTTGATGGACGGCAAGATCATCCCTGGCGATCTGCTGATCCTCGAGCCGGCGTGGCGCAACTTCTTCGAGAGCCCGAAGACGGTGCAGTTCGTCCATCGGTTTGGCGCCTACACGGTATTCGTCGTGGTATTGTGGCACATGATCGCCACGCGCCGGCGGCTGCCTGAAACAACGCATGCGCGGCGCGCGACGCTGCTGTTTCTACTGGTGCTGGTCCAAGCTTCGATCGGCATCGGCACGCTGCTGATGCATGTGCCGCTGCATATGGCGCTGACCCATCAGGGATTTGCGCTGATCGTGCTGGGTTTTGCCGCCGCACACTGGCGCGGCACCAAGGGCGCCTATCCCTTGCCGGCGGGAATAGCGCTCAGGGGCTGATCTTGGAGCTGATCTACCGGGTCCGGATCAGAAGCTTGCCCGTACCGCCCGGATCGCCTTGACGACCGACAATTCGCGGTTCTCCTCGACCGCATTGTCGTCCTCATGATGCCAGGATGCCGAAAGGCAGCCATAGGCGATGGCATGATCAAGGATAGCGGCCGGTGTCTGGCCCAGAGTGTTGGCAAAGATCCCGGCCATACCAGCGATCCGCTCGGGGTCGAGGCAGAGATCGTCCCGCTCGAGCGGGTTGTAGAACATGTTCGCCGCATCGAAGCCGGGGTCGCCGAGCACGCCCTTCGGATCGATAGCCAGCCAGCCGCGCGGTCCGTGCAGGATGTTCTCGTGATGCAGGTCGCCATGCAGTGGCCTGATATCGTGCGGATCGGTCAGCAGCCGGTCGGCAATAGTGGCGGCCTCGACATAGAGGCCGTCATGGCCGGCGTCGCGATCGGCATTCGCCTTGTTGAACAGGCTGGCGAAGCGTTCCCGGAGCGGCTGAAGTTCGGGCGGGAAGGGGTCTTTCCCCTGTGAAAACAGCTTCGCCATCACCTCGGCCGCAATTGCGGTCGCTACAAAGTCGCCCTGTTCGTCGAGAACTTGCTGAAGCAGCGTTTCACCGGCATATTCCAGCAGCATGCTGTGGCCGTCGCGGCCGAGCAGGCGCACCGCGCCTTCGCCGCGCCGCCAGGCGAGATAATGCTCGCCGCGCAACTCGTCGGCGACGTCGTCGAAAGGCTTGAGCGCCTTGACGATCGCCGGCGACCCGTCTTCGCGCAAAACCTTCCAGATGCGGCTCGAAAAGGTCTCGGCAATGAGTTCGGGCGCGCTGACTTTCCAGCGCGCCGGAAAGGCTGGCGCGTCCATCAGAGGCCGAGCATCAGGTCCATGTTCTGCACGGCGGCACCCGAGGCACCCTTGCCAAGATTGTCATAGACCGCCAGCAGCAGGGCCTGCGCCCGTTTGTCATTGGCAAAGACATAGACCTTCATCCGGTTGGTGCCGTTGTAGACCTCGGGATTGATCTCCGGCATGCGCTCCGAATGCGCATAGGGCGCCACTTCGACCACGCCGCCCTTGATGGCGGCGAAATGGTCGGCAATCGCCGCATGCAGCTCCGCACCGGTCGGCACATGGTCGAGGCTGCCAAGCTGCAACGGCACCACGGTGATCATGCCTTGCGCGAAATTGCCGACCGCCGGCTGCATGATCGGATCATGCGACAGCCTGGCATAGGCCCTCAATTCCGGCACGTGCTTGTGCTGAAGCGTGAGGCCGTAGGGCAGGAATTCCGAGGCTTCCTCGCCCTTGGCGACATAGTCCTCGATCATCGGCCGTCCGCCGCCCGAATAGCCCGAAATGCCGTTGACGGTGATCGGGAAATCCGCCGGCAGCAGGCCTGACGTGACCAGCGGCCGTAGCGTGGCGATCGGTCCCTGCGGCCAGCAGCCTGGATTGGCGACGCGTTTTGCCGAGGCGATCGCCTTTGCCTGGTCCTTGTCCATCTCGGCGAAACCATACGCCCAGCCTTCCGCCACGCGATGCGCGGTCGACGCATCGATGACCTTGGTGGTGTCGTTGGCGATCAGCGAGACGCTTTCTTTCGCCGCGTCGTCAGGCAGGCACAGGATCGCGACATCGGCGGCGTTGAGAAACTCGGCGCGCGCCGCCGTTTCCTTGCGGCGTTCGGTCGGGATGGAAATGATCTCCAGATCAATGCGCTCGGCAAGCAGCGCCCTGATCTGCAGGCCGGTGGTGCCGTGTTCGCCGTCGATGAAGATTTTCGGTTTCATGGGTTGATCAAATTCCCTGATATTTCAAGATTATATGCCCTGACCTTGAATCACTGCGGCACCATTGTGGTTGCCGTTGTTCAACTCTTCAAGCCGGGCCTTTCGCTCAGCCAGCAGGCCGAGATATTGCATGGCCACCATCGAGCCGGCGATCGCCGTTATATCGGCGTGATCATAGGCCGGCGCAACCTCTACGATGTCGGCACCGACAATATCGATCTGGTTGAGTTGGCGCAGCGTCGACAGGATCTTCGCCGAGGACGGCCCGCCGGCAACTGGCGTGCCTGTGCCAGGCGCGTAGGCCGGATCGAGGCAGTCGATGTCGAAGGTGAGGTAGGTCTTCTTGCCGCCGGTGCGGTCGACGATGGCGTAGGCGATATCGGACGCCCGCATCTCCTCGATTTCATGGCCATGGAGGATCTTGATGCCGAACGTGTCGGGTGCATGGGTGCGGATGCCGATCTGGATCGAGCGGTCGGGGTCGATGATGCCTTCCTTGACGGCGCGGCCGACGAAGGATCCGTGGTCGATGCGCTTGCCGTCGTCCGGCCAGGTGTCCTGATGGGCGTCGAACTGCACCAAGGCGAGCGGACCATGGATGGCGGCATGCGCCTTGAGCAGCGGCCAGGTGACGAAATGATCGCCGCCGAGCGTCAGCAGGAAGGCGCCGGATTTCAGGATCTTGGCCGCTTCACGTTCGATCGTGCCGGGTGTCTTCTGGTGATTGCCCGAATCGAGCAGGCAATCGCCATAGTCGACCACCGCCAGATGCTCGAACAAATCGCGTGAGAACGGATATTGCGGGTCGTTATCGAGGATCGCCGAGGCGCGGCGGATCGCCTGCGGCCCGAAGCGGGCGCCCGGCCGGTTGGTGACGGCGGCATCGAAGGGAATACCCCACACCACCGCGTCCGCGCCCTTCACGTCTTTTGTGTATTTGCGGCGCATGAACGACAGCGCGCCGGAATAGGTCGGCTCGAACGCGGCGCCCGTTTTGGAACGGGCGGTGAAGGCGTTGTCGATGTTGTTGTTCGCCATTACGGATCCTCGTTTTTCATCGGGGTGCAACAACTACAGAACCGGCACGGAAGATGCCAGTCACAGCTTGGCGAGACGGAATGGCGCTGCCCGAGTGCCACGGCAAGACAGGATTGTATCATCATGACGCAGACCGCGTTTCTCAACCCCACCCTTGTCGTGGCGTCGGCCCGCACCGGCACGGTCGCCGGCGAACGCTTCCTGGTGCTCGATTCGTGGCGCGGCATCTGCGCGCTTCTGGTGGCGCTGTTTCACTTTCCGACCGCTTCGACGATTTCGCAAAGCGCCTTCATCGGTTCGTCCTACCTGTTCGTCGATTTCTTCTTCGTCCTCTCCGGTTTCGTCATCGCCAGCAGCTACGGCGATCGGCTGAACCAGCCGGAACAGGTCGCGCGCTTCGCACTGGTCCGTTTCGGCCGCATCTACCCGCTGCATCTGCTCATGCTTGCCGCCTTCGCCGGCTTCGAGTTGCTGCGGCTGATGCTGCCGCAATTGCACGGCACCGGGGCTGCCCCCTTCAGCGGAGGCTTCGACCTCGGCAGCCTGCTTGCCAATCTTCTTCTGCTCCAGGGTGTCGGTTTCGAGGATCAATTGACCTGGAATGCGCCAAGCTGGAGCATTTCGGCCGAGTTCTTCGCCTATCTCCTGTTTGCTGGCGTGGTCTTCGTCGCCGGCGCGCGCGCCTGGATATGGTTCGTCGCCGCCGCCGTCACCGCGCCGCTGTTCCTGCTCGGTTTCTCGACCCATCATATGGATGTGTCCTTCGATTTCGGCTTCATCCGCTGCCTGTACGGCTTCTCGCTCGGCGCCTTGCTGGCCTGGTTTCAGCATGATTCCATTGCAGGGGCGCGACAGGCCCTCGCCAGGAGCGGCCCGCGGATGGACTGGACCCTTGCCGAAATCGTCATGGTGACCGTCATCGTGCTTTTCGTCTCGCTGGCGGGCGGCAATGATTTCGGCATCGCGGCACCCCTGGTGTTCGCGCTGGCGCTGTTCCTGTTCGCCCATGAGGGCGGCTGGATCAGCGCCTTGCTGAGAACCCCGTTCATGTTGACGCTCGGCGCGCTGTCCTACTCGATCTACATGGTCCACATTTTCGTCCAGGCGCGCCTGATCAACATCGCCGGGCTCGTCGAGCGCAAGCTCGGCCTCGGCCTGATGGGCGATTTCATGCTGCGCGGCCAGCCTGCCACCGGCTTCGGCGCCGGCTGGACCGGAGCATTGGCGATCGTCGTCATGCTCGCGGCCACCATTGCCGCCTCCTGGATCACCTGGCGGTTTGTCGAGATGCCGGCCATGGCGTGGTTCCGCCGGCTCTCGAAACGCATCTGACGCGCACTCCCCGCGAACAACCGCTAGCCGGCTTCGTTCACCTGGATGTCACGAGGGTCGCCTATCCCGATCTCGATCCGGCAAGGAGCGATTCTCGATGCGGACCATCTGGCTGAGCCTTCTGTTTTCCTCGGCACTTGTGGCCTTTTCTGACCAGTCATTGGCCGGCGAGACCCGCGCCAGGCAGATTCTTGACCGCTTCGAGCACGCCAACCAGTGGCGCGACCACGTCATGGTGGTCGCGCATCGCGCCGGCAGCATGCAGGCGGGCAAGACGCTCTACGCGGAAAATTCGATTGCCGCCGTGGAGGGGTCGATCGCCATGGGCGCAGAAATCGTCGAGGTCGATATCAGGCGCTCGAAGGACGGTGAGTTCGTCGTCATGCATGACAGCTGGCTCGACCGCACCACCACCTGCAAGGGCGAGGTGGTCAAATACACCCTGGCCGAACTGAAGACCTGCAGGCTGGTGGTCGAAGGCACCGGTGCGGTGACGGGTGAAACAGTCTCGACGCTGCGCGAGATGCTGATGGCGACCAGGGACAGGACCCTCATCAACCTCGACAACAAGCTCGACGTCGGCGACCTCTCGGGCATGATCGCGGTGGCTCGCGATCTCGGCATGGCCGAGCAGGTTATCGTCAAGGAGAATTTGTGGAACCAGAACCGGATCACCACGGTCCAGGCGGCAATGACCGCTATCGGCGGCGGCTTCCAGTTCATGCCGATCATCGCCGATGACGCGGTGCGTGATGCCGGCTTCGCCCGGACGGTCGGCCATGCCTTTTCGCCGCGCGCAATCGAGCTGATCAACTGGCGGGCAGGCGCCGAGACGCTGACCGAGACCGGCGGGCCGTTGTTCAGCACGCGCATGCGCGCGGCCGCGGTCAGGGGCAACTGGCACATCTGGGCCGACACCTACACCATCGCTGGCAAGCCGGGCGGCTTCCTGGCCGGCGGCCGCGGCGACGAACTGGCGGTGCAGGCCAGCCTGCCGCGCGAAGTCTGGGGTTTTTGGGCCGATCGCGGCGCCACAATCATTCAGACGGACGAGCCGAAGGCAGCCATCGTATGGCTGACGGCGAATGGTTTTCGCGTGCCTTATACAGATGGGGAGCGGCCGGTTGAGCCGGCGAATACGGCGAGTATCAATTGAGGCTCGCCGCTGGAGGGGGAGATGGCCGGCAGGCCAGAGGGGGTCGCCGCGCACAGAGCGCCAACCTTCATCTGCCGCAGGAGGTCGCGCCCGGTCGTGCCGACCCCCTCTGTCGCCTTTGGCGACATCTCCCCCTCAAGGGGGGAGATTGGCGCGCTTTACGCCGCCTTAGCCATCCCATCCAATTCGTTGAGCACATCGTCCGAAAGCTTGAGTTCGGCAGCAGCGAGGTTTTCCCGCAAATGTCCGACCGACGATGTGCCGGGAATCAGCAGGATGTTGGGCGCGCGGCGCAGCAGCCAGGCGAGCGCAACCTGCATTTGCGTGGCGCCGAGGCGTGTTGCGACGTCCGACAGGGTGGAGGATTGCAGCGGGTTGAAGCCGCCGAGCGGGAAGAACGGCACATAGGCAATGCCGTCGCGGGCAAGGTCGTCGATCAGGGCGTCGTCGCCGCGATGCGCAAGATTGTACTGATTCTGCACGCAGACGATCTCGGCGATACGGCGCCCTTCGGCGATCTGCGCCGGCGTCACGTTGCTCAGCCCGATATGTTTGACCAGGCCTTTCTGTTGAAGCCCGGCCAGCACGGTGAGCGGCGCTTCGATCGACCCTTCGGCTGGACCATGGGTATCGAACATGATGCGCAAATTGACCACATCGAGCACCTCGAGCCCGAGATTGCTTAGATTGTCATGCACGGCCTGGGTCAGCTCTTCCACGGAAAAGGCCGGCAACCACGATCCATCCGCGCCGCGCCGGGCGCCAATCTTGGTGACGATGACGAGATCGTCAGGGTAGGGCGCCAGCGCTTCGCGGATCAAAAGGTTGGTGACGTGCGGTCCATAGAAGTCGCTGGTGTCGATGTGGTCGACGCCTTGCGTCACGGCCTCGCGCAGCACGGCCAATGCCGCGTCATGGTCCTTGGGCGGCCCGAACACGCCGGGTCCGGCGAGTTGCATGGCACCGTAGCCGAGCCGCTTCACGGTGTGGCTGCCAAGCTTGAAGGTGGCGGGGGCGAAGGTGCCGGATTGTTGGATGTTGGACATGATTGATCTCCTTTGAGGAGGCAGAGATAGGCGCTGCCCAACCTCGTGATAATCCGGTACAATCCACACAGGCCGTGCGGAATGGCGAACAATGATGGACCTCAGCGATCTGAACGCCTTCGTGGCGGTGGCGCGCGCCGGCGGTTTTCGCGATGGCGCGCGTGCGAGCGGCGGCAGCGCCTCCGGCTTGAGTGAGGCGGTGCGTCGCCTGGAAGTGCAGCTCGGTGTCAGGCTGTTCAACCGCACGACGCGCAGCGTTGTCCCGACCGAGGCGGGCCTCAGCCTGCTGGAGCGGCTCGGTCCGGCGCTGTCGGAGGTGGAGGCGGCGCTGGACGTGGTGAACGGCTTTCGCGACAGGCCGGCGGGCTCGCTGCGTCTCAATGTGCCGGTCAGCGCCGCGCGGTTGATCTTGCCCGATATCGTGCCGGGTTTCCTCGCCGCCTATCCCGGCATCCGTCTGGAAGTGATCGCCGATGAGAACTTTGTCGATGTGCTGGCGGCCGGGTGTGACGCCGGCATCCGCTATGACGAGCGGCTGGAGCAGGACATGATCGCGGTGCCGATCGGACCGCGCGTGCAGCGCTTCGCCACCGCTGCCAGCCCTGCCTATCTTGCTCGTCATGGGCGGCCGCAACACCCGAGCGACCTGCTTGGCCACTCTTGCGTGCGCGGGCGCTTTTCCAGCGGTGCGATGCTGCCTTGGGAGTTCGAGCGCGACGGTGAGGTGGTGCGGGTCGATCCGACAGGGCCGCTGATCGTGCGGATCGGCGGCGCGACCGATCTTGCCGTCGATGCGGCCATCGCCGGCACCGGCATCATCGGCCTCTTCGAGGGCTGGCTTCGCCCCTACTTCGAAAGCGGCGCGCTTGAGCCCATTCTCGAACCGTGGTGGCCGAGTTTTCCCGGACCGTTCCTCTATTATCCCGGCCGGCGGCTGGTGCCGGCCCCGCTGCGGGCGTTCATCGACTATATCAAGGGCGGCAAGGCCTGACCTGTTTATGCCGGCGCCTTCACCCCACCCGGCGCTACGCGCCGACCTTCCCATCGAGGGGAGGTAGGGCGTCGCGCTCTTCTACCTCCCCTCGATGGGGAGGTCGCGCAGGCGCGGGTGGGGTGACTGCCGAGCCGCAAACAAAAAGGCCGCCCGGGAGGCGGCCTTTTCGATTGTCTGAAGCTGCGAAGTGCTTAGCGCTTCGAGAACTGGAACGAACGACGGGCTTTCGCCTTGCCGTACTTCTTGCGCTCGACGACGCGGCTGTCGCGGGTCAGGAAGCCGCCCTTCTTGAGCACGGCGCGCAGCGTCGGCTCGTAATAGGTCAGCGCCTTGGAGATGCCGTGACGCACGGCGCCAGCCTGGCCGGAGAGACCGCCGCCGACAACGGTCGCGACGATGTCGTACTGGCCGGCGCGGTTGGAGGCGATGATCGGCTGGTTGAGGATCATCTGCAGGACCGGACGCGCGAAATAGGTCGCGAATTCCTTGTCGTTGACGATGATCTTGCCGGAACCCGGCTTCACCCAGACGCGCGCAATGGCGTTCTTGCGCTTGCCGGTGGCATAGGCGCGGCCCGACTTGTCGAGCTTCTGGACGTGGACGGGGGCTGCCGGCTGGGTATTGGTGTTGCCGGTGGCGGCGCCCAGTTCTGCGAGCGAGGAAAGCTCAGCCATCTTATGCGACCTTCTTGTTCTTGGCGTTCAGCTTGGCCACGTCGAGCACGACGGGCTGCTGTGCGACATGCGGATGCTCGGCACCTGCATAGACGCGCAGGTTCTTCATCTGGCGACGACCGAGCGGGCCACGTGGGACCATGCGCTCAACGGCCTTCTCGACGACACGCTCGGGGAAACGACCCTCGAGCAGCTGGCGCGCGGTGCGCTCCTTGATGCCGCCTGGGTGGCCGGTGTGCCAGTAATAGACCTTGTCGGTGAACTTCTTGCCGGTGAACACCACCTTGTCGGCATTGATGACAATGACGTTGTCGCCGTCGTCGACATGCGGGGTGAAGGTCGGCTTGTGCTTGCCGCGAAGATGATTGGCGATGACAGTGGCCAGACGACCGACGACGAGACCTTCGGCGTCGATCAGGATCCACTTCTTCACCACATCCGCAGGCTTCTGCGAAAAGGTTGTCATGTTTTCTGCTCTCGGTTCTGACCTTCATAAAAGAAGGCGTTTCTTGTTGCTTGGATTGTCGGAAGGACGCTGTCCGCCGCCAATAACAAAACGGCGGCCTTTGCGGGCCGCTGCTTCGTGAGGGCTTATAGGCGAGGGTGGTGATCGCGTCAAGGCGCGCGAAAAGGAGAATATCTGACAAAATGCGGCGAAAACAATAAGTTAAGTGAAAGGTATTATTTTACCACATCGCCATTCCGCTTCGGCGGGATCGAATAGGTGCCGGTGGCGTGCGCCACCGTGTGCCCGTCCGGGCCGGCAACGATGTCGATGTCGAACACCATCAGGCTCTTGCCCAGCTTCAGGATGCGGCAATGGCCATCGATCGGTCCGGCCTCGGCCTTGCGCACGAAATTGATGTCGAGGTTGACGGTAACGGAAAGCGCATCCGGCCCGGCATGGCTGAGCACGCAGACGTAGCCGCCAATGTCGGCCAGCGTGAACAGCGAAGGGCCGGACACCGTGCCGCCCGGACGCAAGTGCCGCTCGCCGGCGTTGAGCCGCACGGTGCAGCCGCCGGGGAACACGTCGATCGCCTCGAAATATTTGAACTGCTCGTTGAGCTGCGGATAGACGGTCTCCATCAGCGCATTGACTTGTTGCGCGGTCAGAACCGGCTTCAAATTGATTTGGGCGGGCATGTCGGTCCCTCGTTTTGGCCGACCTGTATGGGCGCGGCGCGGCATTTCTGACAACCTTCGTCCCCTGGCGCAAGCGATCGGTGTTGGACGAAACCTGATCCGGTATTAGATACTCTGGCAGCCCCAGGCGGAATCGCGGAGACCTTATCCATGGCCGAAATCCTTGCCATCAAGCCTGCCGCCGTTGAAGGGCCGGTTGTTGCACAACTGGACAAGGGCGTGCTGCGCCTGACGCTCGCCAATCCGCCCGCCAATGCGCTGTCGCTGGCGGTGATGGCGGCGCTGACGGCCGAACTCGAGCGCGCCAAGGCCGACAAGGCCGTTCGCGTCATCGTTTTGTCGGCGGCCGGCAAGGTGTTCTGCGCCGGCCATGATCTCAAGGAAATGACGGCGCGCCGCACTGACGCCGATCATGGCAAGACCTTCTTCGCAGAGACGTTTGCCGCTTGTGCGACGCTGATGCAGGCCATCGTGCGGCATCCCTTGCCTGTCATCGCGGAAGTCGACGGCCTGGCCACCGCCGCCGGGCTGCAACTGGTCGCCAGCTGCGATCTGGCGATCGCCTCACATGAGGCTACCTTCTGCACGCCGGGCGTCAATATCGGGCTGTTCTGCTCGACGCCGATGGTGGCGCTGTCGCGCAACGTTTCGCGCAAGCATGCCATGGAGATGCTGCTGACCGGAGAGACGATCGATGCGGCGACCGCCAAGGAGTTCGGCTTGGTCAACCGCGTCGTGCCGCGCGAATACCTGAATCAGATCGTCACCAAATACGCGCAAACCATTGCTTCCAAATCATCTTTGGTGGTCAAGACCGGCAAGGAAGCCTTTTACGCCCAGGCTGAAATGGGGCTGGCCGACGCCTATGCCTATACCGGCCGGATCATGGTCGAGAACATGCTTGCGCGCGACGCGGAGGAGGGCATCGGCGCCTTCATCGGCAAGCGCAAGCCGGAATGGAAGGACGAGTAAGGAGAACGTCATGGAGCCGCGCATCTCCATCATCACCATTGCTACCGATGATCTAGACCGCGCCGTGCGCTTCTACGAAGAGATGGGCTTGAAGCGGCATGCCGGCATCACCGACGGGGTCGCCTTCTTCCAGATGGGCGGTGTCATCCTCGGCCTGTTCCCGCGCGCCAGCGCAGAAGAGGATTCCGGCATCGCCTTCGCCGCGGCGCCATCGGCGGTCTACCTCGCCTACAACACTCGTTCCGACGCCGAAGTCGACGACGTGCTCGCCAGGGCGGAAAAAGCCGGCGGCCGCATCGTCAAGCCGGCCGGCCGGGCCTTTTGGGGCGGCTGGTACGGCTATTTCGCCGACGCCGACGGGCATGTCTGGGAAGTGGCGCACAATCCGGCCTTTCCGATCGCGGAAGACGGCACGATTTCGCTACCCGGCTGATGGCCCATCGCAAGCAGCTGACGCGGCTAAAGGCTCCCTATCTGAAGCGCATCCTGCTCGACGCCGAGCGCGTGGCGGACTGGGAGAAATATCCCTGGAACCTGCCGCTGTTTCGCGGCCATGAGTTCGAACTCGAATTCACCACGCCGATCACCATCATTGTCGGCGAGAACGGCACCGGCAAATCGACGCTGCTCGAGGCGATCGGCGCACTGGCCGGCTATGACGAAGCCGGCGGCGGCAAGGGATATATGCCAGTCGACCATTCCAGCGCCATCGACAAGAGTGGTGCTGCGTTGGCCAACGCATTCCGTGGTCACTGGCTGCCGAAAGTCACCGCCGGCTGGTTCTTTCGCGCCGAATCCTTCTACTCCGTGGCCCGCTATCTCGATCAGGCAGCGCTGGAATCTGGCGGGGCGCCGCCGGACTTCCTGTCCTGGTCGCATGGCGAGGGCTTTATCCGATTTTTCGAGGAGCGCTGCCGCAGGCAGGGCATCTACATCCTTGACGAACCCGAGAGCGCACTGTCGCCGACGCGACAGATCGAGCTGCTCAAGATGCTGCGGCGCATGGACCAGTCGGGCACCGCGCAAGTGATCATGGCGACGCATTCGCCGTTGCTGATGGCTTGTCCCGGCGCGCGGCTGTTCCGCATCAGCCGCTTCGGGCTCGACCCCACCGATTTCAGCGATACCGATCATTTTCGCATGATGCGCGACTTCTGTACCGATCCGCAGGCGTTCATGGAGGAAGCGCTGCGGGAGGATGACGCGTGAGCGCCGGCGACGATGATCTCAACTGGCGCGTCGAGCAGGCATGCCGCGAAGGCTGGCCGGCGGCGACCGGGGCGGTCTTTGATGGCTGGCTCCTGCGGCGCTCCGGCGGACGGATCCGGCGCACCAATTCGGCCAATCCCTTGCGCGGCCAGCGTGGCGCGCCTGATGCAGTCATCGGCGCCGCCGAGTCCTTCTACATCGGCCACGGCCAGACGCCCTTGTTTCGGGTTCCCGACATCGCCGGCGAGCTCGAAGCCGCACTCGACCATCGCGGCTACCAGCCGGAAGGCGGCACGATCCATCTCCATGCCGGGATCGGCGACCTGGCTGAAGTCCGCGATGAGCAGGTCACCGTTTCGAAAGTGCCGGGCGAGGACTGGCTCGCGGCGCGGTTCCGCATGGGGACCTTTGACGACGCCGAGTGCCGCATCTTTCGCGAGATGACCGGGCTGATCGTCGGCGACCGGGCGTTCGTATCCTGTGAACGCGACAGCGAAATTGCCGCCTTGGCATATGGCGTCATCCGCAATGGCCTGCTTGTGGTGGAATCGGTTGAAACCGATGGCCGTTTCAGGCAGCAAGGTCTGGGCCGCAAGACTGTCGGCGGCCTCATCGGCTGGGCGCGGCGCGCAGGGGCTCACGCCGCATGCTTGCAGGTGGTGGTCGACAACACGCCGGCTCGCGCTCTCTATGCCTCGCTTGGGTTCAGCCGTGAACTTTACCGATACCACTACCGCAGGAAGCCGCATGAACCACGATAGCTACGACAACACCTACATCGCCGGCATCCTCAATTCGGTGAAGACCATCGCCATGGTCGGCGCGTCCGCCAATGACGTGCGGCCAAGCTATTTCGTGCTGAAATATCTGCTGGCCAAGGGATTTTCGGTGTTTCCGATCAATCCTGGCCAGGCCGGCAAGGAGATCCTCGGCCGGATGACCTATGCGAGGCTCGCGGATATTCCCGAGCCGATCGACATGGTCGATGTCTTTCGCGCGCCGGCGGCGGTGCCCGGCATCGTCGACGAGGCGTTGCGTCTCGATCCCTTGCCGAAAGTCATCTGGATGCAGCTTGGCGTTCGCCATGACGAGGCCGCCGCACGCGCCGAGGCGGCGGGCATCAAGGTGGTGATGAACCGCTGCCCCAAAATCGAATACGGCAAGCTGTCCGGCGAGATCGGCTGGACCGGCGTCAATTCCGGTGTGCTGTCGTCGAAGAAGCCGCTGATGCGGTCGGGATTCCAGAGTTTTGGCGTGCGCCAGAAGTAGGACAGTCGCTCAAAAGTGCGCGGCGGTTTTGGGATAACGACGTGCACCAAAAGCAAGGCCTGATGCGCAATGCGCCTTGGGCGCAAAATTATTCCTTAGACCAGTGCATTTTCTCGGGCCTCGGCCGCAGATCGTTCGCCGAAGGGCATTTTCTTCTTTGCATTCGCGCTCATGCTTCGCCAAGAATGCCCGGCGATTTCAAGAGTTTCAAAAGGGAGGTTTTCAGTGACCCGCACGCCAGGTTTCAACACGCTCGCCGTCCATGCCGGTGCCAAGCCCGATCCGGCGACCGGCGCGCGTGCCACGCCGATCTACCAGACGACCTCCTTCGTCTTCGACGATGCCGACCATGCCGCGTCGCTGTTCGGGCTGAAGGCCTTCGGCAACATCTACACCCGCATCATGAATCCGACGCAGGCGGTGCTGGAAGAGCGCATGGCGGCCCTCGAAGGTGGCACGGCGGCACTCGCGGTCGCTTCCGGCCACGCCGCGCAGGTGATCGTGTTCCACAATCTGATGCAGCCGGGCGACAATTTCGTTGCCGCCAACAAGCTTTATGGCGGTTCGATCAACCAGTTCGGCCATGCCTTCAAGAATTATGGCTGGGAGGTGCGCTGGGCCGACACCAACGACATCTCGACCTTCGAGAGCCAGATCGACGACAGGACCAAGGCGATCTTCATCGAAAGCCTGGCCAATCCGGGCGGCACTTTCGTCGACATCGAGAAGATCGGCGACATCGCGCGCAAGCATGGCCTGCCGCTGATCGTCGACAACACGCTGGCTTCGCCCTACCTGATCCGGCCGATCGAGCATGGCGCCGACATCGTCGTCCATTCGCTGACCAAGTTCATCGGCGGCCACGGCAATTCGATCGGTGGCGCCATCGTCGACGGCGGCACCTTCGACTGGTCGAAGTCGGGCAAATACCCGATGCTGTCGGAACCGCGCCCCGAATATGGCGGTCTTGTCCTGCACGAAACCTTCGGCAATTTCGCCTTCGCCATTGCCGCGCGCGTGCTCGGCCTGCGCGATCTCGGCCCGGCGATCTCGCCGTTCAACGCCTTCCTCATCTTGACCGGCCTGGAAACCCTGCCGCTGCGCATGCAGCGCCATTGCGACAATGCCGTCACCGTTGCCGCCTGGCTGTCCAACCACCCCAAGGTCGCGTCGGTGAACTATCCCGGCCTGCCCTCAGACAAGAACAATGCGCTGCAGAAGAAATACTCGCCGCAGGGCGCCGGTGCCGTGTTCACCTTCGCTCTCAAGGGCGGCTATGACGCCGGCGTGAAATTTGTCGAGGCGCTCGAGCTGTTCTCGCACCTGGCCAATGTCGGCGACACCAAGTCGCTGGTCATCCACCCGGCCTCGACCACGCACCGCCAGCTTTCCGACGAGCAGAAGGTCAAGGCCGGCGCAGGACCGGACACGGTGCGGCTGTCGATCGGCATCGAGGACGTCAACGACATCGTCGCCGACCTCGAACAGGCGCTAGCCAAGGTCTGACCGATCATGAGCGAGTCAAAATTTCTTGCCATCGGCGTCGACASTGTCGACGCCGAACAGGGCGCGCCGACGCCGGATCGGCTGATCTCGGGCGATCCCAAATTCCTCACCTGGAATGTCGAGGAGCGCGACGGCGGCCTTTACGCCGGCATCTGGGAATCGACCCCGGGCAAATGGCGCATCGTCTATGACGAATGGGAGTTCTGCCACATCCTGTCCGGCGTTTCGGTGATCGCGGAAGACGGCGGGCAGGCGCGTACCGTCAAGGCCGGCGACAGCTTCGTGCTCAGGCCCGGCTTCAAAGGCAGCTGGGAAGTGCTTGAAACGACTCGCAAGGAGTATGTGATCAGGCTTTGATCACTTCCCCGGAAACTGGCTGAGGCAGCCTTCCGGCGCCTTGTCATGGAAGCTTAAGGCAGGCCCGCGATCGTCAAAAGCCGACGGCGAGCGTTTCCAGCCCATGGAAGTGGTAAGTGTTGCGGAAGCTTGGCCGTTCGGCAAGATGCAGCTTCGGGTGCCGTTCGAACAGGGTTTTCAGCGACACCTGCAATTCGAGCCGGGCGAGCGGCGCGCCGATGCAGAAATGGATACCGGCGCCGAAGGAGACGTTCTTCTGGTCGGCACGGTCGGGCCGGAAGGCGAGAGGATCGGCGAAGGCGCGTGGGTCATGATTGGCCATGCCCAGCAGCAGCCCGATCGTCTGGCCCGGCTGCACGACGATGCCGGGCGCGACCTCGATCTCCTGATAGGCATAGCGCGCGAACATGTGCAGCGGCGCGTCGAAGCGCAGGCATTCCTCGACCGTTGCCGCGGTCGTTTCGGGCGAACCGAAGAAGCGGCTGACATCGCCACCTTGCATAAGAATCGCGCGGACGGCATTGCCGGTCTGATGCACGGTCGCTTCATGGCCGGCATTGAGCAGCAGGATCGCCGAGGACACCATCTCGTCCTCCGACAGCCTCTCACCGTCCTCCTGCGCCGAGATCAGCAGCGACAAAAGGTCGTCGCCGGGATTTCGGCGTCGCTCGGTGACGTAGCCACGGAGGAAATCCGCAAATTCGCGGGCGGCGCGGTTGGCCGTCTCTTCGATCGCGCGTGTGCGGCCATGCATGTACATGGCAACCATCTGGTGCGACCAGTCGAGCAGTTGCGGCCCCATTTCGACCGGGACGCCGAGCATTTCGGCAATGATGGTGATCGGCAAGGGCGCCGCGAAAGCAGGCAACAGGTCGACCGTCTTGCCTGGTTCGAAACGGTCGATCAACTCGTTGGCCAAAGCCTCGACACGCGGCCGCAGCCGTTCGACCTGACGCGAGACGAAGGCGCGGTTGACCAGTGTTCTCAGCCGCGTGTGCACCGGCGGCTCCAGTTCCAGCATCGAATTGGCTTCGACGCCGTCGAAGGCCCTGAGATGGCTGCGGTCCTGTCCAATGCCGCGGCTGTCTGGAATGCCGGCCGGGTTCTGCCGGCCGAAGCGGCGATCGCGCAGCAGCCGGTTGACGTCGTCGAAACCGCCAAAGCACCAGAAGCCGAATTCTTCCCAGAAGAATGCATTCGATACGCCGTGCAGGAAAGCATAGGCATCATAAGGGTTTTGAAAAAAGGCCGGCTCGTGCGGGTCGAGCCGCAGATGTCGAGTGGCTGGATCAAAGGCCAGGGCGGTAGGCGTCAATTTGCTCATGCCAGACCAATAGCGCGGCTTGCCAGCTTGGTTCCAGACCGTATGTTGGCGCCCGCAATCCAATATGTTGAGCCAGCCAACCGGCTGCGGAAAGTCTGATTTGATGAAGGTGATCGTTGTCGGTACGGGTATTGCCGGTCTCTCGACGGCGTGGTCGCTGGTTAAGGCCGGCCACAGCGTTTCGATCGTCGAGCAAGGGCCGATCCCAAACCCGATGGCCGCGTCGGGCGACCATCATCGCATCATCCGCCGCGCCTACCGCGCGGGACCGGCTATGGCCGGCTGATCACCGAAGCCTACCAGGCCTGGGACGAGATGTGGGCCGATCTCGGCGAAAGCCACCTCGATCCCAGAGGA
Source organism: Mesorhizobium sp. M7A.F.Ce.TU.012.03.2.1 (assembly GCF_004006095.1). NCBI lineage: Bacteria > Pseudomonadati > Pseudomonadota > Alphaproteobacteria > Hyphomicrobiales > Phyllobacteriaceae > Mesorhizobium > Mesorhizobium sp. M7A.F.Ce.TU.012.03.2.1. The sequence continues at coordinate 5,525,810 of NZ_CP034779.1, read as the reverse complement.
TTTGTCTGCATTTCGCGCGAGCCGGGCGACGAGGCCGAGGAATATCGCGAGGGTCTGGAAGAAGGCAATTTTCCGTTCGAATTGCTGGAGCCGGATGCAGCCGTGAAGCGCTGGCCGTTTCTGGAAGCCGGGTCGTTTCGCTACGCCTATTTCTCAACCGAAGGCGGCGCCCTGCATTGCCGCAAGATCGCGTCCGGCCTGGCAAAGTGGCTGCGCGCCAACGGCGCCAATGTCTACGAAAATAGCAAGGTCGTCGAAGTCGACGCCGAAGCCGGCCACATCGTGCTCGAAAGCGGTGAGACCATGCAGGCCGACCGCATCGTTGTCGCCGCCGGCGCCTGGGTGCTAAAACTGTTTCCGGAGCTGGACGGCGAGCTGAAGACCTATCGAACCGCACTTGCCTATGTCGAACCGCCGGCCGACCTCGAGGCGGCCTGGCAGGCGGCACCGGTTGTCCTCGATGTAGGCGGCGCGGTCGACGGCTATGTGATCCCGCCCTCCGGCGGCGCCGGCATGAAATTCGGGTCCGGGCTGCACAGGGTGCCGACCAGCGACGCCGATTGGAACCGTCAGCCGGTGGCGGGCGAGGGCGAGGCGATCCGCAACCTGTTTTCGCCGCCGATCGCCCGCATCGAGGACTATCGGGTGACCGAGGTCGTCACCTGCGCCTACACTTTCACATCAGACGAAAAATTCATGGCGCATGAAAAGGGCAAATGCCTTGTCGTCTCGGCATGCTCCGGTCACGGCTACAAGTTCGGCGCGGCGGTCGGCAGGCGCGTTGCCGCTGCTGTCGGCGATGGGGATATTGCCGGCCTGAAGGCATGGCTGCGGGCGGAGGTCGCCTGACCGCCGCCGGGATGACCTAATCCTGGCAATGCCTGGGAATATGCACCCGCCGCCAGCCCGATGAACCCTCGCGAACCAGCACACGACGCGCGACGGTCTGGTAGGAGGCGGGAACATCGATGATGCGCCTTTGCTCCGGCCGCACCAGCACCTCCTGGGCGATCCTGTCGTATTGTGCGGGGATGACCACGCGCCGCGTGCGTTCGGGCTGGATCACCACGGTTTTGGCAACACGTTCGTAGCGCGCCTTGTGCCAGACCTTGCACAGCACTTTGCGGCCATGGATGACGCGCCATTCCCAGGAATAGCCGCCGCCATCGATCCGGACCGTGCGGTAGACGGTGCGGGTGACGGCCGGCACGACCTGGTAGGTCACTTGCGCCGGAACGGTCATCACGACGCGCTCGCGCGTGCCATAGATAGGGGCGATATAGTCGACCTGCTGACCGGGCGGACTGATCATCACGTCTTCATAGACCGTGTCGTAAACAGCCGGACTGCGGACCGGCTCATAACATTCAACGGCGCGGCCGCCGGCCGCCGTCTGCGAAATCGTGCCGAGCACGGTCAGCGCGGCAATGGTGAAGCATGCGGTTTTCCCGGGCATGACACTCCCCTGTTGAACTCTACGCATAAGCTCAACGTTGAATTGTAGAGGAAGCCGTTTCCGAGAAAAGCGATTTCGGCGCATTTCGTTAAGTGACGCGGTTAAGAAACTGCTACCTTGCGGGGCCGGCCATGCGGCTCCGGACCCGCGGAGGCATCCGCCGCCCGCGAATCCTTGGTCAGAAAGCTTGATTCGACTTACCCAGATGGCTAGGAGGGGTCGGCCTTGCACAAGGATGAGCCGGCATCCTATTTACGGAATAACGATCCAGAACCGATTCTGCCCGATCTGCCGGCATTCCCGGCGCCGGAATCCCACCGCGAGATAAGAGATATCTGATGAAGAACCCCGTCGAAACCTACATGAACCTCGTTCCGATGGTGGTCGAACAGACCAATCGCGGCGAGCGGGCCTACGACATTTTCTCGCGCCTCCTCAAGGAGCGCATCATTTTCATCACCGGTCCGGTCGAGGACGGCATGGCGACGCTGGTCTGCGCACAGCTTTTGTTCCTCGAAGCCGAGAATCCGAAGAAGGAAATCAACCTCTACATCAATTCGCCGGGTGGCGTCGTCACCTCGGGCATGGCGATCTACGACACCATGCAGTTCATCAAGCCGGCCGTGTCGACGCTCTGCATCGGCCAGGCGGCTTCGATGGGTTCGCTGCTCCTGACCGCCGGTCACAAGGACATGCGCTTTGCCACGCCGAACGCCCGCATCATGGTTCACCAGCCTTCCGGCGGCTTCCAGGGCCAGGCGTCCGACATCGAGCGCCATGCCCTGGATATCATCAAGCTGAAGCGTCGCCTCAACGAGGTCTACGTCAAGCACACCGGCAAGAGCTATGAAGAGATCGAGAAAACGCTCGACCGCGACCATTTCATGACCGCCGACGAAGCCAGGGATTTCGGCCTCATCGACAAGGTCATTTCGTCGCGCGAGCCGGCTGAAGGCGTCGTGGCATAAGGGCTTATTGGCAGTTGGATGGCGGCATCACGCGCTTTTGGCGCGTCTTGCGGCATTTCGGCCACAATTGGCTGTTCCCTCGGGGGACAGGATTGCCTACGTTAAGGCTATGTTGAGTTTCGGCGGCTTAGCTTTATGCGGGGTTGTCGCGAATCATTGCCACGTTTTCTGATTTGTGTTTCGTACGGAATGCGTTGCGGGAGCCGGGACACACTGGCGGCGGCGGATTCCCGCGATAGATAGAGTATGCGCCCTTTCAGCCAGACCATCGGCGGGCGGCCATGAAAGGACATGAAAATGAGCAAGGTCGGCAACAACAGCGGCGATTCCAAGAACACGCTTTACTGCTCGTTTTGCGGCAAAAGCCAGCACGAAGTGCGCAAGCTGATCGCCGGTCCGACGGTCTTCATCTGCGACGAGTGCGTCGAACTCTGCATGGATATCATCCGTGAGGAGAACAAGACCTCGATGGTGAAGTCGCGCGAAGGCGTGCCGACACCGCAGGAGATCCTCAAGGTTCTCGACGACTATGTCATCGGCCAGCCCTACGCCAAGCGCGTGCTGTCGGTGGCGGTTCACAACCACTACAAGCGCCTCGCGCATGCCGGCAAGAACAACGATGTCGAACTGGCGAAGTCCAATATCCTGCTGATCGGCCCGACCGGTTGCGGCAAGACGCTGCTCGCGCAGACGCTGGCCCGCATCATCGACGTGCCCTTCACCATGGCTGACGCAACGACGCTGACCGAAGCCGGCTATGTCGGCGAGGACGTCGAAAACATCATCCTGAAGTTGCTGCAGTCGGCCGACTACAATGTCGAGCGGGCCCAGCGCGGCATCGTCTACATCGACGAAATCGACAAGATTTCGCGCAAGTCCGACAATCCCTCGATCACCCGCGACGTCTCGGGCGAGGGCGTGCAGCAGGCGCTGCTGAAGATCATGGAAGGCACGGTCGCCTCCGTGCCGCCGCAGGGCGGCAGGAAGCACCCGCAGCAGGAGTTCCTGCAGGTCGATACGGCCAACATCCTGTTCATCTGCGGCGGCGCCTTCGCCGGGCTGGACAAGATCATCTCGGATCGCGGCCGCAAGACCTCGATCGGCTTCGGCGCCGTCGTCGCTTCGCCGGAAGATCGCCGCACTGGCGATGTCTTCCGCCTGGTCGAGCCCGAGGATCTGTTGAAGTTCGGTCTTATCCCCGAATTTGTCGGCCGTCTGCCGGTCCTGGCGACGCTGGAAGACCTCGACGAACCGGCGCTGATCCAGATCCTGACCGAGCCGAAGAACGCGCTGGTCAAGCAGTATCAGCGGCTGTTCGAGATGGAGAATGTCGACCTGACCTTCCACGAGAACGCTCTCTCGGCGATCGCCAAGCGCGCCATCGAGCGCAAGACCGGCGCGCGCGGCCTGCGCTCGATCATGGAAGCGATCCTGCTCGACACCATGTTCGAACTTCCCGCACTCGAAGGCGTGCGCGAAGTGGTGATTTCGGAGGAGGTGGTGACCGGCAGTGCCCGGCCGCTCTACATCTACTCCGAGCAGAAGGAAAAGAAGGGCAATGTCAGCGCCTGACCTGGCATCTGGCCCATACTTTTATGGAACGGCGCCTACGGGCGCCGTTTCCTTTTGGTGTATTGAAACGGTGGCGCCAGCGCTTGATTGACGTTGGTGCGGACCCAGATCAGTCGCCGACCGCTAAACCCGGTCGGAAACGATGCACGATGTCGGCGAATTGGTCGATTGAAAGGTCGACCAATTCCAGTGGGATCAGAATGGAGCCCGCCCGAAACAGGTGCAGCCTCGACGTTCCTGGAAATCTCTCGACGACATCAATTCTGTGGCCGCGTACCGGCTTGACCCAAGCACTCGTCAGATTTCGGTCTTTGTATACCTCGATCCTATCGATGTATTTCCAAGCGACCCTACGCGAATAGAAAAGCCCGACATTGGTAATTCCGTCCGGCCCAATGACGTAGTCGATCCGCCGATCGGCGAGGCGAACGGTTCTCATGATCAATCCCAGTGCTGCGACGCCGCCGAACGTCCACAATGCGATGGCGCGCCAGAGAACAGGTAGGAGAAAAAGCAGCAGCACTAACCAAGCACCTTTTCCGCGAATGCGTTTCGGGTGCCAATCTGGATCGACAGCGGTGGTGTAGATGAACAAAAGAGCCGCAGCGGTGAAGATGACGACGGCCAGCAGGGCCAGAGATCGCTTGCGGGAGAGACGCATGCGCAGTCGCACCTCGGAGGCGTCATATTCAGGCTGCAATCGAGGGGCGTAATCGAGCAAGCTCATCACGCATGTCTAGGAAATACGAATTGCGATGTGGTTAAGTGTGAATTTCCGGGCCTGTTCGACACTTGATCTTTGGGCGCCGTGCATCCACTTAATCGGAGAAGGCCGAGGTGCCCGATTTCTGTGCTGTAAAACTCCCGTCACAAACGGTGGTAGGCGGAACGATCCCCGGTCGTTAATATAAGATTCGCGGTTGGCTCAATTAGCGGCCGCGACATGAAAGGTTGGACAATGGCCAAAGTATCCAAGGCACCCAGCGACGGCGTCTTCGCAGTCCTCCCACTGCGCGACATCGTGGTGTTTCCGCACATGATCGTTCCGCTCTTCGTCGGGCGTGAGAAGTCGATCAAGGCGCTGGAAGAGGTGATGGGTCAGGAAAAGCAGATCCTGCTTGCCACCCAGATGAACGCCGCCGACGACGATCCCGAGCCCGATGCCATCTTCGACATCGGCACGCTCGCCAATGTGCTGCAATTGCTCAAGCTGCCCGACGGCACCGTCAAGGTTCTGGTCGAAGGCGCTTCGCGTGCGAAAATCGTCTCGTTCACCGACCGTCCGGACTTCCACGAGGCCCGCGCCGCGGCGCTGGTCGAGCCGGACGAGGAAGAGGTCGAGGTTGAGGCGCTGGCGCGTTCGGTCGTCACCGACTTCGAGAACTACGTCAAGCTGAACAAGAAGATCTCGCCCGAAGTGGTGGGTGCAGCCAGCCAGATCGACGACTATTCCAAACTCGCCGACACGGTTGCCTCGCATCTCGCCATCAAGATCCCTGAGAAGCAGGAAATGCTGGCCACGCTCTCGGTCAAGGAGCGGCTGGAAAAGGCTATGGGCTTCATGGAAGCCGAAATCTCCGTCCTGCAGGTGGAGAAGCGCATCCGCTCGCGCGTCAAGCGCCAGATGGAGAAGACGCAGCGCGAATACTACCTCAACGAGCAGATGAAGGCGATCCAGAAGGAGCTCGGCGAAGGCGAGGACGGCCGCGACGAGGCCGCCGAGATCGAGGCGCGCATCAAGAAGACCAAGCTCTCCAAGGAGGCCCGCGAAAAGGCGGAAGCCGAGTTGAAGAAGCTCCGGACGATGTCGCCGATGTCGGCTGAATCGACCGTCGTGCGCAACTATCTCGACTGGATCCTGTCGATTCCGTGGGGCAAGAACTCCAAGGTCAAGCAGGATCTGGCTTTTGCGCAGAACGTGCTCGACACCGATCATTTCGGCCTCGACAAGGTCAAGGAGCGCATCGTCGAGTATCTCGCTGTACAAAGCCGCCAGAAGAAGCTGAAGGGGCCGATCCTGTGCCTCGTCGGCCCTCCCGGCGTCGGCAAGACCTCGCTCGGCAAGTCGATCGCCAAGGCGACCGGTCGCGAATTCATCCGCATGGCGCTTGGCGGCGTGCGTGACGAGGCCGAGATCCGTGGCCACCGCCGCACCTATATCGGCTCGATGCCCGGCAAGGTCATCCAGTCGATGAAGAAGGCCAAGAAGTCCAACCCGCTCTTCCTGCTCGACGAGATCGACAAGATGGGCCAGGACTTCCGTGGCGATCCGTCATCGGCGTTGCTCGAGGTCCTCGATCCGGAACAGAACTCGACGTTCATGGACCATTACCTCGAGGTCGAATACGACCTGTCGAGCGTCATGTTCGTGACGACGGCGAACACGTTGAACATCCCGGCGCCCTTGATGGACCGCATGGAGATCATCCGTATCGCCGGCTACACCGAGGACGAGAAGATCGAGATCGCCAAGCGGCACCTGATGCCGAAGGTGATCCGCGATCACGCGCTGCAGCCGAAGGAGTTTTCCGTCGGTGAGGACGCGATCCGCGCCATCGTCCAGACCTACACCCGCGAAGCGGGCGTCAGGAGCCTGGAGCGCGAGCTGATGAAGCTCGGGCGCAAGGCGGTGACCGAGATCCTGAAGACGAAGAAGAAGACGGTGAGCATCACGGCGGAGAACCTCTCCGATTACCTTGGTGTGCAGCGCTACCGCTTCGGCCAGGTCGAGGCTGACGATCAGGTCGGTGTCGTTACAGGTCTTGCCTGGACGGAAGTCGGCGGCGAACTGCTGACGGTCGAAGGCGTCATGATGCCCGGCAAGGGCCGCATGACGGTGACCGGCAACCTGCGCGACGTGATGAAGGAATCGATTTCGGCGGCGGCCTCCTATGTCCGCTCGCGCGCCGTCGATTTCGGCATCGAGCCGCCGCTGTTCGACAAGCGCGACATCCACGTGCACTTGCCGGAAGGCGCCACGCCGAAGGACGGTCCGTCTGCGGGTGCTGCCATGGCGACAGCCATTGTGTCGGTACTGACGGGTATTCCGGTCCGGGCGGATGTGGCGATGACCGGCGAGATAACGCTTCGCGGCCGCATCTTGCCCATCGGCGGGCTCAAGGAGAAGCTGCTCGCCGCGCTGCGCGGCGGCATCAAGAAGGTGCTGATCCCGGAAGACAATGCCAAGGACCTGGCGGAGATCCCGGACAATGTGAAGAACGGCATGGAGATCATTCCGGTCTCACGTGTCGGCGAGGTGTTGCGCCACGCGCTGGTGCGTATGCCGGAGCCGATCGAATGGGTCGAACCGGTCAATCCGCCGGCCTCGACAGACAGTGCCGACGACGCTGGAAAGTCCCTGGCGCATTAGAGTGCCGGGCGTCCATCTGGACGCACAAAGGACGGTCTGACGCTCAAGCTTGCGCATGGCCCTTTCCGAAACCGACTGCGGTTTTCGATGTCATGCGCTGGTTTTCGTCAAGGTTGCAGCGCACAAACGGAGAGCCGGGCCTCGAGCCCGGCTTTTTCATGTGAAAAACCCAGCATTTCCGGGCTTTTTCCGCTTTTTTCCTGCCTTTTCGACTTGGTTGCGGGAGCGCTTCTTTCTAAAGTCCGTTTCCTGCCGGATGAGTCGATAGTTCCGGTGTTCTCATGGAAGGGAATTTTTATGAACAAGAACGAACTGGTGTCCGCTGTCGCCGACGCCGCGAGCATTTCGAAGGGTGACGCGCAGTCGGCGGTCGATGCGGTATTTTCCGTGATCACCGGCGAACTGAAGAAGGGCGGCGATGTCCGGCTTGTCGGCTTTGGCAATTTCTCCGTGTCAAAGCGTGCGGCGTCGACCGGCCGCAATCCTCAGACCGGCGCCGAAGTGAAGATCCCGGCGCGCACCGTGCCGAAGTTCTCGGCCGGCAAAGGCCTCAAGGACGCAGTCAACTAAGCGTTTTTTCTTTTCAGAGACCTCAGAAAAGCCGGGCTTGCCCGGCTTTTCATTTTGGCGCCCTACGCGGGTACATGCGACCAGAAAAGCCGGGCTTGCCCGGCTTTTCATTTTTTGTGCCCGACGATGACGCGACGGCGGCCGGCTTACGCGGTCGGCGCCTCGGCGCGCATCAGACCTTCCTTCTTGAGATCGGCCCAAAGTGCTGCGGGCAGTTTCGCATCGAGCAGCGAGCGATTGCTCTCGACTTCGCTCGGCCGCTGGCCACCGGGAACCACTGAGACGACCGAGGGGTGCAGCAGCGGGAATTGCAGGGCGGCCTCGATCAGCCTGACACCATGACGCTTGCAGACGCTTTCGATGCCGGCGACCCGATGGAGTATGTCCTTCGGCGCTTCGGAGTAGTTGTAGTAGGCGCCGGGCTTCGGTCCGGTTGCCAGGATGCCGGAGTTGTAGGGTCCGCCGAGAACGATGCCGATGCCGCGTGCCTGGCAGAGCGGCAGGAAGGACGTCAGCGCCTCCTGTTCCAGGAGCGTATAGCGTCCGGCCAGCAGGAACAGGTCGAAGTCGCCGCGCTCGGCCAGCGTCTGTGCGACCTGCCACTCATTGATGCCGCCACCGAACGCCTTGATCACGCCCTGGTCGCGCAGCGAGAGCAGGCCGTAATAGCCCGAGCGCATGAACTCCTCGATGCGCCGGTCGGAGGCTTCCTTGCTGCCATGCGTGAAGATGTCGACATCGTGCACGAAGAGGATGTCGATCCGGTCGACGCCGAGGCGCTCAAGCGAGGCCTCGAACGAGCGCATGACACCGTCATAGCTGTAGTCGTACACTTCGCGGCGCGACGGCGTGTCGAAGAACTTGCCGATGCCGGTGCGCTCTTCGGGCGGGCAGGCGCGCATGATGCGGCCGACCTTGCTCGACAGCACATAGTCGTCGCGCTTCTTGCCGCGCAGGAACGGGTTGAGCCGCGTTTCCGACAGGCCGAGCCCATAGAGCGGCGCGGTGTCGTAGTAGCGGCAGCCGGTCGCCCAGGCGGCCTCCAGCGTGGCGTTTGCGTCCTCGTCGGAGACGGCACGATAAAGGTTGCCGAGCGGCGCCGCGCCGAAGCCGAGCTCGGTGAAACTGATGCCGCCATTGCCGATGCGGTCGAAATGCCGTGTCTTCATATCCTGCTGCTTGCCTCGCTTGATTTGTCTGACATGACACTATCACGCCTGTGATCAGGCAAAAGCATAGCTGCGCGTTGGACACGCATTTTCGCGGTTGCTAGCATGAACGAAATCAAGCTGTTCGTGGCAGCAAGGGCGGCAAATCCCAGGGGTGATTTTTGATGGCAGGATCGCGGTGAGCGACAAGAGCAAAAGCCTGTTCGAGACCGCGCTTGAGGAGCTCGGCGGCGTGCTGGCACGCATCGACGAAAGCCGGATCGATGCCGCCTGCAAAATGCTGGCCGGCGCGCGACGGATCGTCGTCTATGGCTGCGGCCGCGAGGCCTTGCAGGTCAAGGGCTTTGCCATGCGGCTCTACCATTTGGGCCTGCCGGTTTCCGTGGTCGGCGACATGAACACGCCACCGCTGGGGCAGGGCGATGTCTTCCTGGTCAGTTCCGGGCCAGGGGAGACCTCGACCGTGCTGACCTTGATGCAGGTCGCGCGCCAAGCAGGTGCAACCAATCTCCTGCTGACCGCCCAGGCCGAGGGCAGCGCGGCAAGGCTTGCCGACTTCACCCTGCTCATTCCCGCGCAGACCATGGCCAACGATCAGGGGGCGCAAAAAACATCGGTCCTGCCGATGGGCTCAGTGTTCGAAGGCGCGCTGTTCCTGCTGTTCGAGGTGATGGTGCTGAAGCTCAGGGAATTGACTGGGGCGTCGCCTGAAGCGATGCGCGCCCGCCACACCAACATGGAATAGATCATGCGCTACGAACTGATGCTGCCACACCAGATCCGCAGGGCGATCGCCGAGAATTGGCCGGTCGCTCTGCCGCTCGGCGTGCTCGAATACCATGGCGAGCACATGGCTGTCGGCATGGACACGCTGGCCGTCGTCAAGACGCTGGAGCTGTTCGAAAAGGAGAAGGACGTCGTCATCCTGCCGCCGTTCTACTACGGTGCTGCGAGCTATGCGGTGGCGCCGCCGGAAGGCAGCGGCTCGGTGCAGGTCGGCGGCAATGCGCTGGCGCCGTTCGGCGAGGAGCTGTTCTACAGCCTGCTGCGCATCGGCTTTCGCAATATCCACGCCATCATCCACCACCAGACCGAGAACTTTGCCGCCGGCATGCCGACCGATCTGGCGTTCAAGACCGCCGGCCGCCAGGCGATCTTCCGTTTCCTCGAAAAGCAGCGCGGCGAGGGCTGGTGGGGTTCGCAGGCGATGGCCGACTACTATTCCGGGCACGCCGCGGGTGAAAATTTCTTCAACTGGGTGCAGGTGCATCCGCTGATGTCGGCTGACATGAACGGCAAGTACCCGTTCGATCATGCCGGCATCGGTGAGACCTCGCTGATGCTGGCGCTATGCCCGGAGGCTGTAGATGCCGCTCATTTCGGCAACAACAAGAGCTGGTACACGGCGAGCGCCGAGGATGCTTCGGCCGAGCTTGGGCAGAAGGGCGTCGCCATGATCATGGACCATCTGCGAGCGATCTTGGGACGCTAGCAGCGGTTCTTCCTTCTCCCCTTGTGGGGTGAGAAGCGGTCCGCGTCGCGGACGAAAAGCCAATTGCTTGGCTTTTCGAGCTTCGAACGCCCTGAGCCTGCGAAGGGCCGGGCGTGGTTAGTCGATCCACCCTGCCGGGTCCCCGCTGCTTCGCAGCGTCCCGGCGTTCGCCGGCCTTTCATCGTGCCACTGGCACGATGAATTCGCCTTCGGCGAACCGGCTGCTCACCCCACAGGGGGAGAAGGGAAGGCCGGCCCTGCTACTTCACCGCGCCCGCGGTCATGCCCATGATCAGATAGCGCTCCAGCGCGATGCCGATCACCGCCAGCGGCGCGATCGCCGCCGTCGCGAGCGCTGCCATCGACCACCAGTTGATGCCTTGCGAGCCGGTCTGGCTCGCCACCATGACGGGGATCGTCTTGGCGTCGGTCGAGGTCAAAAGGGCGGCGAAGAAATACTCGTTCCAGCACAGCACCATCGCCAGGATGAAGGCGGCGACCATGCCCGGCAGCGCGATGGGCATGACGATGCGGAAGAACGCGCCCCAGATCGACAGCCCGTCGACCAGGGCTGCTTCCTCGAGCTCGACGGGAATCGAATTGAACTGGTCGCGCATGATCCAGATGACGATCGGCAGCACCATCAGCGTGTAAAGCAGGATCAGTCCGATGCGCGTGTCGAGCAGTCCGACCTCGCGATAGAGCACCAGGAAGGGCAGCGCCAGCACCACCGGCGGCAGGATCAACTGCGACAGGAAGAAGAACGAGATGTCCTCGTTTTTGAACCAGGCGAAATGATAGCGATAACGGGTGAGCCCATAGGCGGCGAGGCTGCCGATGACGATGGCGAGGCTCGATGCGCCGACCGAGGTGATCACCGAATTCATGAAGCGCTTGAGGAACTCCTCGCGCACCGTTGAGGTCTGGAAGATCGAGTCCGGCGACAGGCCGAGCGAGCGCCAGCCTTTCCAGTCCGGCTGGAAGTCGACGAAGGGGATGAGATGGCCTTGCGTGACGTCGACCGCGGTCTTGAACGAGGTTGTCACCGTCCAGTAGATCGGGAACAGGCAGATGAACGCCCAGAAGGCCAGTGCCCCATAGATGAAAACGCGGCTGGCGAGGAAGCTCGCCGGCGAGCGGATCTCCGAGGCGACATATTCGGTGGTCTGAACGCTCATCGGGCTCAATTCACCCCCATCTTGCTTTAATTGACATTGCGGACAAAACGGTTGGCGAATTTCAACAGCCACGTGACGAACACGACGATGATCACCAGATAGGCCATCGCCAGCATGGTTCCGTAGCCGACATTCGAGCGGTCGCGATATTCGCGATAGATGAAGCTCGACACGGAATCGGTGGCGCCGCCGGGGCCGCCGGATGTCACGGTGATGATGATGTCGGCAAGCTTCAGCTTGAAGATGATGCGCAGGATCACCGCCGTCACCGACACCGGCAGCATCAGCGGGAAGGTGACCTGCCAGAAGGTCTGCCACGCGTTGGCGCCGTCGACGCGTGCGGCTTCGAGCACCTCGCGCGACATCGCCTGCAGCCCGGCCAGCAGCATGATCATCATGAATGGGATGAAGGTCCAGGCATCCAGTATCATGATCGATATGCGGGCGATGATCGGGTCGGAGAAGAAGGCCGGATTTTCCCAGCCGAGATGGCGCGCCAGCGTTGCGGCCGGTCCGAACCGGTATTCCATCAGCGACTTGCCGATCATCCACGACACCGCGACCGGCGACAGCATCAGCGGCATCAGGAAGACGACGCGGAAGAACTTTCGCGCCCGGATCTGCGCGTTGAGCAGCAGCGCCAGGCCGAAGGCGATGACATATTCGACCGCCACTGCCAGCACATAGAGCACCATGTTGAACAGCGCGTTGCGGTAGTAGGGATCGGCCAGCATCTGCCAGAAATTGTCAAGCCCGTTGAACTTGCGACCGCTGAACGAGCTGAGGTTCCAGTCGGTGAGGGCGATGTAGAAACCGAACAGCGTCGGGAAGATCACCATGGCGATGGTGAACAGCAGCGCCGGCAGCAGGAACAGGGCACGCTGTCCGTCTTCGCCACGCGTCAGCACTTGGCCGACGCCGATCGCCACACCCCACAGCACATAGGCATAGACGACGGGGCGCCAGGTCTCGAAGCCGATCGTATCGGCGCTGCCCTTGTAGAGGATCTCCAGCACGATCGTCGCCAGCAGGCCAAGCGTCGCAACGGCCATTAGCGTCCAGCCAAGGCGTTTGCGGCCTGGAGAGATCAGATCGGAAGGGCCGGCATCTGCCGGCCACTGGTTCGCGGTCGAAGTCTGGTCAGCCACAAATCTCGCCCGTTTGCAGGCTCTCGAGGAGCCGGAGCCGGTCTAAAGTGGTCCGGCGTTGCCGCCGGACCACGGTTCATAGGCCAGCCTACATGCCGAGCGAGGCTTTGTAGAGCTTGATCTGGTTGTCGCGGCCGATCTGATCGGTCAGCTTCTCCCAGGCCGCCGCGATGGCGTCGGCGCCTTCCTGCGCCTTCATCTTGCCGGCGAAAGTGTTGGCCAGGATGTCCTCGGCGGCGCTGTAGTATTGGAAGATGCCGGGGATGCGTGGCTCGATCGCCGCGTTCGGATGGTTGTAGCTGTCTGATTCCGACTTGAGGTAGGAGGTGATGAAGGCCTCGTCGTAGCCGGCCGCCACCCATTCGGGAATGTCGAAATGCGAGTTGCGGTAGGGCTGGAAGCCCGACGGATACATCGCCGTCCAGATCGACAGGTCCTTGCCGCCGAGATGGGCGGCGGCGGACCATGCCGCCTTCTTCTTCTTTTCGTCGGCATCGACGCGGGCCATCACATAGACGCCCCAGCCGAGATAGGCGCAGTTGGGCGCATAGTTCGGGCCGCTGGCAAGCTTGTCCCAGGCGCCGGTCTTCGCATTGTAGACATCGTCGGAGCCCGGCAGGATCGAGAAGCCGGTGACGTCGCCGACGACGGAAGAGTCGTTGGTCTTGACGTTTGAGCCGACGTCGCCCCACCAGGTGACCATCGAGCCGGTGCCGGCCAGGAACTGCTGGAAGGCGGTCGTGTTCGGATCGGCATTGATCTGGTCGGCGGGTTCGGACGGCAGCGCGTCGATGACGTCCTGGATGGCGCGCACCCAGGCCGGATTGTTGACGCGCGGCTTCATCGTGTCGGCGTCGAACAGCCAGGCCTTGTCGTCGGGGTGCTTGGCATAAGCGGTGGCGCGGCTGCCAAGGAAATAGAAGCCGAAGCCGCCCCAGGGCTTTGGCGCGTCCAGATAGCCATAGACGTCCTGGTCCTTGAGCTTCTTGCCCTTGAGGAACTTGGTCACTGCCTGAACCTGCTGCCAGGTCTTCGGCACGCCCCATTCACCTTCACCACCGCCGTCCTTCCAGGCCTTGGCGAGGTCGGCATCGGCGAACACGTCGGTGCGGTAGTTGAAGTTGTGCGCGTCGCCGTCGACGGTCACGCGGTATTGCTTGCCGTCCCAGGTGCCGACCGGCGGCTTCAGGTAGCTGACCAGATCGTCGAAATCGATCTGGGTCTTGACCCAGTCGGGCATTTCCGACGTCAGGCCCTTGCCGCAGACATCGCCTTCGAACGGCGCGCCCATTTCGATGATGTCGAAATCGACGGTGCCGGTCGCGATCGACTGCTGCAGGCGGGCGTTGTAATCGGCCTGCGCCAGGTCGATCCAGTTGATCTTGGCGCCGGTGTAGGTCTCCCACGGCTTCAGGAAGCCGCGGAACAGCACATTGTGCAGGTTCTGGTTGTTGAGACCCATGAAGGTCAGCTCGACGCCGGCGAATTCGCCTTCCTTGACATTGGCCTTGGTCGCCTCGAGGCAGAGTTCCCCGACCTTCTGGAAATCGGCGTCCGTCGGCTGGCCTTTGCCGACGCCTGGGATCTGCAGGATTTTTGTGCGCAATTCGCTTGCCGCTGAGGCCGGGCGCGTCAAGGCGCCAAGTCCGGCGCCGGATGCGGCTGCGATCGCGGCCATGCTGGCCGCGCCCTTCAATATGTCGCGCCTTGTGGCGCCGGCTCGAACCAGTTTGTCGTAAAGACCCGTTCTCATCGCCTATTTCCTCCCAGAACATCAGTGTGAATAAATCGGCCAACTGTCGGACGCCGGAGCGCCAACGATGCTCCCGTTTCGGAAACGAATTAGGCAGGACCCCACCCTGCGTCGATTGAATTTCCCTGCGGATCGGGTACCGACATTTTGACCAGCGCCAGCCACTATTCTCACAACCAAACGCCGTGTCAACGAGAACGGGTTTTTATCTATAAGGGACCGACTTGCCCTGACAGGTCGCGTTGGTTAGCTTCTGCGCCTACGGCTAATGGAGCCGATGGGGGAGACATGGCGCAAGTCGCGATCAGCAAGGTGGCCAAGGCCTTTGGAACGGTCAAGGTTCTGCACGAAGTCAGCGTCGATATCGCAGACGGACAGTTCGTGGTGCTGGTTGGCCCTTCGGGTTGCGGTAAGTCCACATTGCTCAGGATGGTGGCTGGGCTGGAGACCGTCTCCGCCGGTACGATCGCCATCGGCGACCGCGTCGTCAATCATCTGCCGCCGGCCAAGCGCGACATCGCCATGGTGTTCCAGAACTATGCGCTCTATCCGCACAAAACGGTCGAGCAGAACATGGCCTTCGCGCTCAAGCTCAGGAAAACCGATCCGGCCTTGGTCGCCGAGCGGGTCAAGCGCGCCGCCGATATCCTCGACCTCAATCCCTATCTGAAGCGCTATCCCCGCCAGCTTTCCGGCGGCCAGCGACAGCGCGTGGCCATGGGCCGTGCCATCGTGCGCAATCCGCAGGTCTTCCTGTTCGACGAGCCGCTGTCCAATCTCGACGCCAAGCTGCGCGTGCAGATGCGCACCGAGATCAAGGAACTGCACCAGAGGCTGAAGACCACCACCATCTATGTCACCCACGACCAGATCGAGGCCATGACCATGGCCGACAAGATAGTCGTCATGCGCGACGGCCGCATCGAGCAGGTCGGCGCGCCGCTGGAGCTGTTCGACAGACCGGCCAACCTGTTTGTCGCCGGCTTCATCGGCTCGCCGTCGATGAACCTGCTCAAGGGCACCATGCGCAAAGGCGACAAGCCCGGTGTCGACATCGCGGGCACGCTGTTCCCGATCGCATCGGGCAACGCCGCACAGGACGGGCAAGCCGTCGTTTATGGCGTGCGACCGGAGCATCTCGAAATCCATCCCGACGGCGTGCCGGCGAAGATTTCGGTGGTCGAGCCGACCGGCTCGGAAACGCTGGTGTTCCTGCGCTTCGGCGAAGGCGAGATGGTGGCGCTGTTTCGCGAGCGTCACGACTTCAAGCCGGGCGATACGTTGAAGCTGAAGCCACGACTCGACCAGATCCATCTTTTCGACGCAGAGACCGGCAAGCGTCTCTGATCCCAACTCACGAGGAATACCATGCTCAAAGGCATCAACCCGCTGCTCAATGCCGACGTGCTGCAGGCATTGCGGGCAATGGGGCATGGCGATGATCTGATCATCGCCGACACCAATTTTCCGTCCGATTCGGTGGCGCGCCAGACCGCGCTCGGCCGCGTGCTGCGCATCGATGCCTCGGCGGCGCAAGTGGTCAAGGCGGTGCTGTCGCTCTACCCACTGGATACATTCGTCGACGACTCGGCCGCGCGCATGGAAATCGTCGGCAAGCCCGACGAAATTCCGCCCGTACAAAGCGAAGTGCAAAGGGAGGTCGACAAGGCCGAGGGCAAGTCGTGGCCGATGATCGCGGTCGAGCGCTATGCCTTCTACGAGCGCGCCAAACAGGCCTATTGCGTCATCCAGACAGGTGAGCGCCGCTTCTACGGCTGCTTCGCCTTTCGCAAGGGCGTCGTGCCGCCGGATGCGCAGTAGCGGCATGGCTTCGGGCAAGCCGGTCGTCATGAAGCCTGTCGTCATATTGGGTGTGTTCGTCGCCGACACCGCCTACAGGGCGCAGCGGCAGCCGCGCATGGGCGAAACCATCCTCGGCACATCCTTCACGCTGGGGCCGGGCGGCAAGGGTTCTAACCAGGCGGTTGCCGCCGGCAAGCTCGGCGCCGACGTCACCTTCCTCACCCGCCTCGGCGTCGATCCCTTCGCCGACATGGCGAGGCAGACCTGGGCGCAGGCGGGCGTGAAAAATGCCGTCATCGATACGCCGGAAAGCTACACCGGTGCGGCCTACATCTTCGTCGAGGAGACCACCGGCAACAACGCCATCATCGTCAGCCCCGGTGCTGCCATGCTGATCTCTCCAGCCGATATCGAAGCCAATGCTGCATTGATCAGCAATGCCGGCGTCTTTGTCACCCAACTCGAACAGCCGATCGAAGCAGCCATGCGGGCGCTGGAGATCGCGCGTGGGGCAGGGGTGACGACGATCCTCAACCCGGCCCCCGCGGCAAAGCTTCCCGACCGCATCTACACGCTGTGCGACTATCTCACGCCCAACGAGACCGAGACGGAGGAACTGACCGGGATGAAGGTGTCCTCGGTCGACGAGGCGCGAGCCGCCGCGGACAGTCTGCTGAAAAAGGGGGTCGGCACGGTCATCGTCACGCTCGGCGACAAGGGCGCGCTTTTGCACTCGAAGGAGCGCTCCGACCATCTTCCAGCCGTCAGCGCCGGCCCGGTGGTCGAAACCACGGGGGCAGGCGATGCCTTCAATGGCGGGCTTGCCGCAGCACTTTCGAGGGGCGTGGAGCCGCTGCAGGCGGTGCGCTTCGCCTGCGCCGTCGCCGGTATCTCCGTGACGCGACCGGGGACTGCACCGTCGATGCCGACATTGCAGGAGGTCGAGGCACTGCTGGCGAGGGGGTGATCTTGCAGGGCCAAGCGTAGGCAAGGGCTGAAAGGACCTGAGTGACCTCAGGTCTCTTGGACCTCAGGTCTCTTGCAAGACAATGTTTTTGACAATCAATGTCGACATTTCTCTGAAGCCAAGAGCTTGATACCCTTGAGAGAAATGGCGCGAGTGACGGGGCTCGAACCCGCGACCTCCGGCGTGACAGGCCGGCACTCTAACCAACTGAGCTACACCCGCGCATGGCGAACACGTGTCAGCCGTGTTCGTCGTTGGGGCGCTGGATAAGGGGTTCGCCACCGGGTGTCAAGCGTGACAGGACAGCATAACAGCAAACAGGAGAAGGTTTTTTGACAGCCGGCGTTTTGTTGGCAAAACCGGCATCCAACCAGGGCATCCTGCGCTCATTTGGCCTTGCGAAGCGGACCCTGACCGCTTAAAGGTCCGGCCCGGAGCGGGCGATTAGCTCAGTTGGTAGAGCGCTTCGTTTACACCGAAGATGTCGGCGGTTCGAGCCCGTCATCGCCCACCATTCCATTAGTCCATTCAAAATGTTGCCAAGACACGGAACCGAGTCGTTCGGTAGATGCTGCAATCACGGCGGCAGCAGCCGAAAATCATTGCCTTCCGGCAACAGCTGCCCACCATCGACAACAATGGTCGTGCCGGTGATGTAGCTGGCGTCGTCGGAGGCGAGGAACAGGAAGGCGTTGGCGACGTCGCGCGGGCTGCCGAGGCGGCCGAGCGGGATGGAGTCCTCCATGTTCTTGATGTAGGCCGCGCCGCGATGCAGCTCGATGGCTTCGGTCAGGATGTTGCCGGGCTCGACACCGTTGACGGTGATGCCGTAGCCGGAGAATTCGAGCGCGGCGGCGCGGATGAAGCCGTTGATGCCGGCCTTGCTGGCCGAATAGTGGCCGTGGCCGGGGCTGGTGACATGCGGGCCGGTGATGGACGAGGTGTAGAGCATACGGCCGAAGCCTTGCGCCTTCATCGGCACCAAGGCCGCGCGGCTGGCATTGAAGGTGCCGCGCAGGTTGACCGCCATGACGCGGTCCCAGTCGTCGGCGCTGGTGTTCTCGATCAGCTGCCAGGGATAGATGCCGGCATTCTGCACGATGATATCGAGGCGGCCATGCTGCTTCAGCGCCAGCGCCACGGCGGCCTCGGCGTCGCTCATTTGCGAGATGTCGGTGCGGATGAAGGGGGCGCCCAGTTCGTCAGCGGTGGCTTGCCCGGCCTCGGCCTCGGTGTCGGCCAGCACCAGCCTTGCGCCTTCCTCGGCAAAGCGTAGCGCAATGCCCTTGCCGATGCCGCGGGCGCTGCCGATGATCAGCGCTACCTTGTCTTGTAACCGATTGGTCATGCGAGCCGTCCTGTCATGCGAGTCTTTGGCGAATGGTTTGCTTGAAGGCGTCGAGCAGCACTGCGGCCAACACCAGCAGGCCGTGGATCACCTGGGTGAAATTGGCCGGCAGGCCCATCAAATTGATCGCCGTGTTGATGGCCGAGAGCAAAAGTACGCCGGCATACACGCCGGGGAGGGTGCCGACACCGCCTTTCAGGCTGACCCCGCCGATGACGACCGCGGCGAAGGCGTTGAACAGCAAGCCGACGCCAAGATTGGCGGTGGCGCCCGAGGTGCGGATCGCCAGCAGCCAGCCGGCAAGGCCGGCAATCGCGCCGGCAAGCACGAAGGCGATGATGAGATTACGGTTCACCCGGATGCCGGCGCGGAAGGTCGCCGTCTCGTTGCCGCCGATCATCACGAGATGCCGGCCGAATGGCGTCTTGGCCATGATCAGCGAAAAGACCACGAAACAGCCAACCGCGATCCAGGCGGTGAGCGGCAGGCCGACAAGGCGCTGGATGCCGAACCAGCGGATGGCCGGTGCAAGATCCTGCGCCGAGCGGCCGCCCGACACGACCAGCACGAGGCCGCGCACCCAGATGTAGGACGCCAGCGTGATGATGAAAGCGCTCATCTTCACCTTGACCACCAGATAGCCGTTGAAGGCGCCGATGAGGCCGCCGACTGCCAGCGCCAGCAGCAGCGAAACCGGAACCATCAGCCATTCGGGATGCAACTGCACGCCCATGCCGATGCCCGACGAGCAAAACAGGATGCCGACCGCCATGGCGCTAAGCGCTGCGACGGATTCGACCGACAGATCCATGTGGCCGGCGATGATCACCAGCGCCAGGCCGATCGACATGACGCCGAGCACGCTGGAAGCCTCGATGATGTTGGCGAAGATGCCGAGCTGAAAGTAGTTCGGGACGAAGATGGAGAAGACCACCAGCACGAACAGCAACATGAACCAGACGAGGTTGTCGAGTACGAACTCCAGGGCTTTGCGTGTGCGCGGGTTCATGGGCTGATCCGGTTGGCGCATGCCCCGCGAAATCAATTCGATTTCGTCGGGTTCGGGCGCGGATTCAAATTCGCCACGGCGTCTTTTGGACGCGGCGTTGTGAAAGGGCAGGCTCCGGGCCGTAACGGCCCGGAGCGCTTTCAATGACTATTCGACCGATTTGACGGTGTCCGTCGGCGGCTTCTGGTTGCCCCAGAAGGCCGGGTTGTCGACGTTTTCCTTGATGATGGCGGCACCGGGGATCTTGATGTTCGGACCCCAGGCTTCCTTGGTCACGGTCGATTTCAAGCCGAGTACGTCGTATTCACCGGGCTTGATCTCTTGCTTCTTGACGATCTTGTCCATGAACATGGCGACAGCCGCGGCCTGCGCGTAGAGCGGCTGCTCGATTTCGGCGTTGAGCCAACCCTTGCGGATCAGGTCGAGGCCGACCGGAGCGCCGTTCGAGCTCATCAGCATGACGTCGCCCGGCTTCTTGCCGGCCGCCTCGAGCGAGGCGACGGCAGCGACCGAAAGGTGCGCGGCATGGCTGAAGATCAGGTCGATGTCGGGGTTGGCCAGCATCTGGTCGGCAACGATTGTGCCGGCATTGCTGGCTTCCCATTGCATGGCCGGAAGCGAGATGATCTTGACGTCCGGAAACGCCTTCATCTTCTCCTCGAAGCCCTTCTGGATGTCGAGCGTATAGGGGTCGCCGGGGTCGCCGAGGACCTGCAGCACCTTGCCCTTCACCGAACCGTGCTTTGCCTTCAGCAGCTTCTCGGCCTGGTCGGCGGCGACGTAGCCGATCTCGACCGTTCCGGCGACAGAGGTGAAGTCGGATGGCGTCGAGGTGATCTGGCGGTCGAACTCGACCACCGGGATGCCGGCGGCCCGGGCTGCCTCGATCGACGGTTTCAGGGCATTGAAGTCGACTGCCGCCAGGATGATGGCCGCCGGCTTCAGCGCGATGACATCGTTCATCTGCGATTGCTGGGCGTCGGTCTTGTTGTCGGCGTTCAGCGTCTTCATCTCGTAGCCGGTCTGCTTCAGGAACAGTTCCAGCGCGCTCACCGAGCCGGTCTGGAACTCGTCCAGCAGCGTCGGCACCATATAGTAGACGATACCCTTGGACTGGGCGAATGCCGGCGTGAGCGTGGCAAAGGCCAGTGCAAGGATACCGAAGACAGCAAGAAGTATTCGCTTCATGTCGTTCGCTCCTCTTAAGCCGGACCCCTCTTTTGTCCCTCAGCCTGTCGGTCCGGCACCGGCAAGCGTCTCACCGGTGATCATGTTGATCACCGCATCGGGACTTGTTTTATTGCGTGCGACATCGCCGGCCACGACGCCCTGGCGGATCACCACGATCCGGTCGGCGACCTGAAAAGCCTGCTGCATGATATGGGTGATGATGACGACGCCGATGCCCTGGTTCGCCACCTGGCGGATCATGTCGAGGCCGCGCCGTGTCTGTTCGACGCCGAGGGCGGCGAACGGTTCGTCGAGCAGCACCAGCTTGCCGCCCCAGTGCACGAAACGGTTGAGCTCGATGGCTTGCCGCTGGCCGCCCGAGAGATGCTCGACATTGGCCCGCAGCGAGGGAATGCGGGTGCCGGCATTGGCCAGCGCCTTTCCAACGACGGCTTCCATGGCGTGCTCGTCGAGCACGGGAATGCCGAGAAACTTGCGTGTGATCTCACGGCCCATGAAGAAATTGGCGACCACGTCGACATTGGTGCACAGAGAGAGATCCTGGTAGACGGTCTCGATGCCGGCCGCCTTGGCCTCGGCCGGTGATTTGGCAAGGAATTCCTTGCCCTCGAACAGCATGCGCCCGGAGGTCGGCTCCAGCCCGCCTGATATGATTTTGACCAGTGTCGATTTGCCGGCGCCGTTGTCGCCGAGCAGCGCCACGACCTCGCCCTTGCCGATCGAGAAGCTGATCCCCTTGAGCGCTTCGATCGCGCCATAGTTCTTGGTGACGTTGTCGAGCACCAGCAGGGGTTCACTCATGCCGCAATCTCCCTGCCTTTGAGAAGGTCGCGCTCGCGTTCGCGTTCGGCCGCGAACATCTGCCCGAAGCGAGGTGACAGCACCCCGGAAACCGCAAGGGCGGCGGCGCCGCGCAGCACGGAATGCTGTCCGCCGCGCGCGACCACAACCCTGGGCGTCGTGCGGTCCTTGCGGGCCGAGACAGAGTTGTGCAGGCCTCCGGCCGAACCAGCCAGCATTTCGAGCAGGTCGGTGGACGCCAGCCCGCCGAGGATGACCGTCTCCGGGTCGAAAAGGTTCTCGATGACGGCGACGGCGTTGTGAAAGATCGGTGCGACTGCGGCGACCCAATCCGCCTCGCTGCCGTTCCAGTGCCGGAGCGCCTCGAGCGACAAATATCTTTCGAGACAGCCGCTGTTGCCGCACGGGCAGGCCTCGCCGCCCGGAATAACGGGAATGTGCCCGATCTCGCCGGCATTTCCCCAGGCGCCGCGCAAGGCGCTGCCCTCATGAACCATGACGCCGCCAAGGCCAACGCCGAAATAGAGATAGTAATATTCGGAAAACTGGGCGCCGAGGCCGTAGAGGCGCTCGCCCATGGCGGCGGCGGCCATATCGGTTTCAAAGAAGGCCGGCAATCCGGTGGAGGCCGCCAGCCGTTCGCGCAGCGCCACATCCTTCCAGCCGGTCATGGTGGTTGGCCCCACGAAACTCATGGACTCCACGTCGAATGGGCCGGGCAGGGCCATGCCGACCCCGAGCACCCGTCCGCCAGCCCGCAGTCTGGTCAATTCCACCACCAGCGCCCCGATCAGCTCGAAGGCGTGGTCCGGCGTCGCATTCGGCGCTTCGCGGTAAATGCTCTCGATCACGTCGCCGCTCAGATTGATCAAGGCGGCGCTGATACCAAGCGGAGTGATGTGGATGCCGACGGCATAGCCGCCCTCGGGGTTGATCCGCAGCGTCGCCGGCGGCAGGCCGCGCCCCTTCGGCTCTTCGCGCAGCGACAGGATGTAGCCCTGATCTTCCAGTTCGCGAACGATGGTCGACACCGTCTGGACGGTGAGGCCGACGCGCCGGGCGATCTCGCCGCGGGCGATCGGTCCATAAAGGCGGATGGACTCAAGCACGATGCGCCGATTGTACGGCCGCCCGAACTCCTGATTGGTCCCCCGCAGTGCCATGCCTTGCGCCCCTTAGGAGAGCGCAGCTTTGCATTGCTTATTTATTCAGTCAAATGGAATTCAAAAATAAATTCACGACGAAGTTTTCCTGGGAAGGCCGTGTAGGGCCTATTCGGTTCAGGACCTGCCCACGCGTCGCCCTGGCCGATTGCCGCCGTGGCGAAACCCCTTCAATGGTGAGCGAACCCCGCGACCGTTGATCTGACAAAGATGGAGCAAAGATGATCGAATTGCCGTTTGCCCGCGACGAGTACCAACAGCGGCTTCGCAAGATCCGCACCGAGATGGCGAAGCGCGGTCTCGAGCTCCTTGTCGTCAACGACGTTGCCAACCAGCATTACATCACCGGCTATGATGGCTGGTCGTTCTACACGCCGCAGGTGGTGCTGGTTCCAATCGAGGAGGTCGAGCCGGTCTGGATCGGGCGCGCCATGGATGCGGCCGGCGGTCTTCTGACCGCCTGGATGAAACCGGAAAACGTGGTTGGCTTTCCGGAAGATCATGTTCAGCGCGTCGATCGCCATCCCATGGACTGGATCGCGAACTGGATCGTCTCGAAGGGCTGGGGTAGCAGACATATCGGCATCGAACTCGAAGCCTACTATTTCTCTCCGAAAGGGCATGCCCGGCTTGTCGCGGGACTGCCCAATGCGAAATGGCACGATGCCGACCTGCTGGTGAACTGGATCCGCGCGGTCAAATCGGCGCCCGAGATCGCGTATTTGCGCAAGGCGTCCATCTTGGCCGAAGCGGCCGTCACGCGGGCCTTCGAGGTGATCGCACCGGGTGTTCGCGAGTGCGATGCCATCGCCGCCATCCAGGCGGCGCAGATTGCGGGCAGCCCGGATTTTGCCGGCGACATCACCGCTCTTCCCCCGACAATCCTCGGTGGCGAGAATGCCTCGGCGCCGCACATCATGTGGAGCGACAGGCGGTTCGGAGACAACGAGACGATTGCGCTGGAACTTGCCGGCGTCTGCCGCCGCTATGCCGCAGGCCTCGCCAGGACCATGCAGCTTGGTAAGACGCCGACAAATGTTTCGGACACGGCAAAAGCGGTGATCGAGGGCATGGATGCGGTGCTCGACGCGGTCAAACCGGGAACATCAGCCGAAGCCGTCGAAGCCGCCTGGCGCAAGGTCATCCAGCGCTACGGACTGAAGAAGGAATCGCGCATCGGCTACTCCATCGGCGTCGCCTATCCGCCGGACTGGGGCGAGCATACGATCAGCCTCAGGCCGGGCGACAAGACCGTGCTTGAACCGGGCAATGTCGTTCATTCCATCCTCGGCATGTGGATGGACGGCTGGGGCATCGAGATCAGCGAGACCATCCTGGTCACCGAAACCGGCCATGAGACCCTGACGAAGTTCCCGCGAGAGATCCATGTCAAATCCTGAGGGTTCGGCCACGGCGGGTGGTGTTGCGAAAACCGTGACGACCGATATCGACGCCGGAATTCTCGATCGGATGATCGAGGTCCGCCGCCACCTGCACCGCAATCCCGAGCTTTCGAACCAGGAGGCCGGCACGCAGCGCTATCTCAGGCAGATGCTGGTGGATCAGGGAATTGCCGACATTCGCGACGTTGCCGGCTTTGGCCTTGCCGTCGATATTGTCGGCACCGGCAAGCCGTCAAATCGAAAGATCGCCATTCGCGCCGACATCGATGCCTTGCCGATCGAGGAGGAGTCCGGCGTCGATTATGCATCGACGAATCCAGGCGTGATGCATGCCTGCGGTCACGACGCCCATGCATCGATGGCTTTCGCGGTGGCCGCGCATCTTCACCGGTCGCGGGACAGTTTTGGCGGCACCGTTCGCCTGATCTTCCAGCCGGCCGAGGAAGACGAACCGTCGGGCGGCAGGCGGGTGGTGGAAGAGGGGCTTCTGGACGACATCGACGCCGCCATCTGCGTCCACGTCGATCCCTACACGCCGTCCGGCAAGATCGCCGTCGGCTCCGGTCCATACACTCTGGCCTGTGACACGTTCAATGTGGTCGTCATCGGCTCGGCCGCGCACGCGGCAAAACCGCATGAAGGTGTCGATGCGTTGGCCGTGGCTTGCTCCCTGGTGAGCGAATTGCAGAAGATCGTTTCGCGCGAGATCGACCCGTACGATCCGCTGGTGATTTCCGTGACGGCCATCAATGGCGGCAACGCCTATAATGTCACCGCCGGCAAGGTCACGTTGAAAGGCACCATCCGCAGCGGCAGCGATGCAACCCGCGAGCGGGCCTGGCGCCGCGTCCGTACGATAGCCGAGGGAATAGGGACGAGCCACGGCGCGCGTGTCGAGGTCGACATCCACAAGGGCGAACCTGGTGTCGTCAACGATGTCGAGATGACTGAGCTGATTGCCGCCAGCGCCAAGGCCTGCATCGGTGCCGACAACGTCCTCAGCACGCCCGGATGGACGATCGCGGACGACTTTGGCTACTACAGCGAGAAACGTCCTTCGGTCTATTTTCGGCTGGGAATCCGAAACGAGGAGATCGGATCGGTCTTCCCGCTCCATCACGCCCGGTTTCGTGTCGACGAGGCCGCGTTGAAGGTCGGCGCGGCCACCCTGGTTGCGGCAGTGACGGCGTTTCTGTCGACGGGAGCGCCTTAGTCAGCCATCATGATGGTCATCGGCGCATGGGGCAGGAGCCTAGCATCTCTTACAGATATTGGGCGACCTTCTTGCCGACCGTGAGGAAGCGCAAGGGATCGATCGCTTCGCCATTGTGGCGGACTTCGTAGTGCAGATGCGGGCCGGTCGAGCGGCCGCTGCTGCCGGTCTTGCCGATGACGGCGCCGGCGTCCAGTTTCTCGCCGACGGTGACGTCGATCTCGCTGAGATGCCCGTAACGTGTCGCAAAACCATTGCCGTGGTCGACTTCCACCATGCGGCCATAGCCGCCGTTCCAGCCGGCCTTGGTGACGGTGCCGGGTGCAGTGACCTTGGCGGCCATGCCGATCGGGGCCCTGAAATCCATGCCGGAATGCAGTGCCGCGGTGCCGAGGATCGGGTCGGTGCGCACGCCGAACGGGCTGGTGACGGAGTGGCCCGGTGCGGGGTTGGTCAGCGGCAACTGGCGCGCTTCCTTCTTGAGATGGTCGAGGGCGTCAAGCGCTTCGTCCAACTCTTTGACCTTGCTGTCGAACATCATCGAACTGTCGAGCGGGATCAGCGGTCCGCCGACATCGCTGTCGCCCTTGCCAAAGTCGCTGTCGACGGGCAGTCCGGCCGCCTCGAGCGCTTGGGTGATGGCATCGGCGCTCTTGTAGGCATTGTCGGCAAGCGTGCTGATGCGGGTCAACTGGTCGCTCTCGATGGATTTCAGCGACTGGTTGATCGAGACGAAGAGCTTGTCGGCACGATCGGCGGCTGAATCGTTGGGCAGCGGATCGGAGCGGGTCGACCACAGCGAGAACGGCCTTGTGTCGCCGGCGCCGGGTCCGGCGCTCAGGCTGGCGACCGCATAGTTCCGCGCGGGCTCCTTAATACTGCCGGTCACTTCGGCGCGTTTGTCCGGCTTCGCAACCGCTGCCGGATCTTCGGCCGGCGCTGCCCCGACCTCGCTCTCGGCGCGTTCGAGCAGCGGGCCAAGGCGGCCGTGACGCTGGCTCAACTGGCTCTGCCGTTCAAGCAGTTCGCTGACCTTGGTTTCCATCAGCTGCTGGTCGAGCAACTGCCGGCTGGTGATGCGGTCGACCTGGGCGCGAAGCGCCGAAATGCGATCTTCATAGGCTTGCTGCATGCGCGCCTGGCGCGCCGTGGTGGCGCCGATCAGATCGTCGCGCAGCACGAGATAGGAGGTGGCCATGAGGTAGCCGACGGCAATGGCGGCCAACGCCGAGCCGACAAAGGCCGCCAGCCACGGTCGGATCGTGAAATGTCTGATCTCGTTGCCCCGGGCGATGATGACCGTATGGGGCTCCTTACGCGTGCCGAAGACTGCGGACTGACCGGTTGCGTTCACGGGACCAAGCTTTCGTTTACGACACCACGACAGCTTGACTACACATTATTAAGGTTAACAAAGGCTTGCAGGGCCGGCTTGCCCGCAGCGAACGCCCGCCAGGCGTGCGTATGGTTGTAAGGGAAACCGGGCCAACCTCGCCGGCAAAACCTCAAAGCGCGCGAACGGCCTCGAGCACCTCTTCCGCATGGCCCTTGACGCGGACCTTGCGCCAAATCCTGGCGATCCGCCCGTCGCGGCCGATCAGGAACGTCGCGCGCTCGACCCCCATATACTTGCGACCATACATCGATTTCTCGACCCACAGATGGTAGGCTTCGATCACCTTGCGCTCCTCGTCGGCGGCGAGGTCGATGGTGAGATTGTACTTCGACTTGAACTTGTCGTGCTTCTTGACGGGGTCGGGCGACAGGCCGATCACCACAGCGCCGGCCTTCTCGATGTCCGGCTTCAGCTGCGAGAAGCTGATCGCCTCCTGCGTGCAGCTTGTTGTGTCGTCCTGCGGATAGAAATAGAGCACGATGGGCTTGCCGGACGATGCGGCAAGGCTGACTGATCCGCCGCCGTCCCGCGGCAGGTCGAATTGCGGCGCGAGATCGCCTACGTCGAGGTCAGCCATACCGATGCCCTTGTTTGAGGTTACGCGCGAAGCCACACCGATATAGTGTCGGACGGGGATTCGTCCACGATCGACTTCGTACAACGGAAAATTGCGTGGATCAGGAGCGACCGCAGCACGAGAAGATCCGGTTCAGGCGTGATGAGATCACCGACCTGGGGACCTTTCCGTCCGCCTGCCGTGTGCCGCCGCTCGGTCAGGCTTCGATCGGACGCGGTTTTCGCATCCTGTCGCGACTGTTCGCCGGTCTGGTCGCTTTCGTGCTGCTGGCCGCCGTACTCGTTTATCTGGTTGGCGCCTCCGGCATCGGAGCCGACCGGCTTCGCACCGAGGCGGAAACGGCGCTCGAGAAACTGGCGGGCGTCGATGTCAATGTCGCGGTCGGGCCTGCCCGCATCACGCTCGACGGTTCGAGTTTCATCGCGCTTCAGGTCAGCGACGTCAGCTTGAAGACTTCGGACGGCAAGCCGATGGCCGATGCCGGCCGCGTGCGCTTCGGCGTGCGTTTGTTCCCGCTGCTGTGGGGGGACGTGCGGTTGACCAGCGCCAGGATCTCGGACGCCCGCATCGTCGTGGCTGCGATGCCGTCCGGCGGCGACTGGACCGCCGGCCTGCGCAATGCGGACGGCCTCATCGATCCGGAGAAGCTGTCCGCCGCGGTGTTCGGAAACATCAACCACGCACTCGATGCCGTGCGGGAGGATTCGCTGCGCCGGATCGATCTTCGCAATGTCGAATTCGTGCTGCCTGAAACCGGAGCGATCAAGCTCGTCAAGATCACCGACGCCACCGTCGTGCAGTCGGGCCCGGGCGGCATGCAGTTCTCGTCCACGGCGGACATCGACGGCAGGACGGCTACCGTTGCCGCTTCCGCCTCCCGCGATATCGCGGCGCACCGCGTCACGGCACTGGATGCGAGCGTCGATCTGGCCGATGCCGGCGATATGGCGGCCGCTGCCGGCAAGCTGGGAACCGTCGCGCTGAAGCTGACGGGATCGGAAGGGTTCGGCGCGAACGCATCGCGGCTGACGGCCGCTTTGTCGTCGACGGGTTCTGTCCTCGATCTCGGCACGCGAGGACTGCTGCCGGCGGACGTCGATATCAATGCGACGCTGGTTGCGGGCAGCAACAAGATCCAGGTCGACAGATTGCTGCTGAAGACCGGCCGCTCGACATTCGATTTCGCCGGTTCGATCGGGCCGAAGCCGGCAAGCGGAGCGGTGGGTGAAGAACCCTCCTATCGCTACGACCTGACCAGCGACGGATCGTCGCTTGCGCCTTCGGAGTCGCCCGAGCCGGCGCTCACCTTCCTGGCCCGGATTGCCGGCGTCTACAACACGGTGAGCCACAAATTGGTCGCCGAGCAGATCGCGCTCCGGTCAGCCGGCTCCGGCGAGATGCTTGGCACCGCCGCCGTGGCGTTCGTCGACGGCAAAGTGCCGGGGATCAATCTGGCGTTCAACATCCACGACATGCAGGTCTCTCACGTCAAGCAGCTGTGGCCGTGGTTTTCGGCGCGCAATGCCCGGCTCTGGGTGCTGGCCAATCTGTTCGGCGGCCGTGTCGTCGACGCCAACCTTCAGTTCCAGGTGGTGCCGGGCCGCCTGGGCAACGGCGTGCCGCTTTCGGCCGATGAGGTGTTCGGCCGCTTCCAGATCGAGGGATCGCGCTTCGACACCGCCGGCCGCATTCCGCCGATACGCGACGCGGTCGGCGTCGTCGGTTTCCACGGCAACGATGTCGATATCTCGCTATCCTCGGGCACCGTCTACATGCCCAGCGGCCGCACCGTGGCGGCCAGCAACGGCACGCTGACGGTCAAGGCGGCCAACCGCCCGCCGGTCGTCGGCGCGCTCGATATCGACGTCGACGGCGAAGCGTCCGCCGTCGCCGAACTCGCATCCTACGAGCCGATCAACGCCATGCGCCATGTCGGCATCCTGCCGGAAGACCTGTCGGGCAGCGTCACCGGCCACGTCAAGGCGGATATTCCGCTGCAGTCCGGTGTCGACTCCTCGAAGCTCGATTGGCTGGTATCGCTCGACTACAGCGGCATGTCATTGGCCAAGCCCTTCGAGGGCCAGATCGTAACGGATGCCGACGGTTCGATCACGGTCGATCCCGAGAAGGCGGTGATCTCCGCCAAGGCATTGCTGAACGGCATTCCGGCCGAACTCGATCTGGTCGAGCCGCTCAGGGATGACGGGCCGGCGCGCAGCCGCAAAGTGGCTCTGGTGCTTGACGACAAGATCCGCGCCGCCGCCATGCCCGGCCTGAAGCCGCTGCTTGCCGGAACGGTGAAGGTGGCGATCGACAAGAACGGCGGCGGCGACCAGAACGTCTCGGCCGATCTGACCAACGCCAGGCTGGACATTCCCTGGGCCGGCTGGAGCAAGGGGGCAGGGGTTCCTGCCAATGTCACCTTCGTCATGACCAAGTCCGGCGACACCACGACGCTGTCCGACTTCGATCTCGACGGAAAGTCGTTCTCCGTCGACGGCAGCATCGTGCTGGTCAATGGCGCCTTGTCGTCGGCGCGGTTCAGCAAGGTCACCTTGAACAGGGGCGACGACGTTGCCGTGTCGGTGAAGCGGTCCGGCAAGGGCTATGCGGTCGACATATCGGGCAACGCGCTCGATGCCCGCTCGCTGATCAAGCAGTTCACCTCGGACGTCGACACGGCTACCAAGACCACCGGTTCCGATGCCATTTCCGTCAGCGCCGATGTCGACCGGCTGACCGGTTTCCATGACGAGCAACTGTCCAATTTGAAGCTCGACTACAGTGCTGCCGGTTCGCGGGTGAACGGGCTGAAGGTCAGCGCCACGGCAAGTTCGGGCGCCGCCATTTCAATCAGCAACACCACCGGTGCCGGCCAGCGCTCGCTCAACATGCAGTCCGCGGACGCCGGCGCCATCCTGAGATTCCTCAATATCTACGAGCATATGGAAGGCGGAACGATCATCCTGGCGCTTGCCGGGCCGAGCGACGGATCGCTCAAGGGCAAGGTCGACACCAGCAACTTTTTCGTCGTCAACGAACCGAAGCTGGCCTCCATCGTGTCTACCACGCCGGCCGGTGACAACCGCAGCCTCAATCAGGCGGTCAAGGGCAAGCTCGACACGTCGCGGGTGAAGTTCGAACGCGGCTACGCCGAGATCGACAAGGGCAGCGGCTATCTGAAACTGGCCAATGGCGTGCTGCGCGGACCGCGCATCGGCACGACGTTCCAGGGCACGCTCTACGATCAGAACAACAACATGGACATGACCGGCACCTTCATGCCGGTCTATGGCCTCAACCGCATCTTCGGCGAATTGCCCATCGTTGGCGCGCTGCTCGGCAATGGCCGCGACCGTGGCCTGATCGGCGTCACCTACCGGCTCAAAGGCAATGCCAACAAGCCGCTGCTGGACATCAATCCGCTGTCGGTGATCGCGCCCGGAATATTCAGGTCGATTTTTGAGTATCGGTGATCGAGTTCAGATCGGCCGTACCAGAATGTGTTTTTTCTTTCCCAGAGAAAGCTTTACGACGTTTTCCGGACTCAAATCCTTTGAAGTCACCAGCCGGCGCTCGTCGCTCACCGGCTCGTCGTTCAGGCGCACGGCGCCGCCCTGCACATGCCGCCGCGCTTCGCCGTTCGATGCCGCCAGTCCAGCAGTGACCAGCAGCGACAGGATGCCGACGCCGGTTTCGAGCGCTTTCTTGTCGACCTCGACAGTCGGCAGCGACTCCGCGAGCGCGCCTTCCTCGAACGTCTTGCGCGCTGTATCGCTGGCTTGTTCGGCGGCTGCACGGCCGTGCAGCAGGGCGGTGATCTCGGTGGCGAGGATCTTCTTGGCCTCATTGATCTCGGATCCGCCGAGCCGCTCGAGCCGCGCCACCTCGTCCAGCGGCAGCGTCGTGTAGAGCTTCAGGAAGCGGCCGACATCGGCATCCTCGGTGTTGCGCCAATACTGCCAGAATTCGTAGGGGCTCAGCATCTCCGCATCGAGCCAGACCGCGCCCGAAGCCGACTTGCCCATCTTGGCGCCCGACGAGGTGGTGAGCAGCGGCGTGGTCAGCGCATAGAGCTGCGCATCCTCCATGCGGCGGCCGAGGTCGATACCGTTGATGATGTTGCCCCATTGGTCGGAGCCGCCCATCTGCAGGCGGCAGCCGAGACGCTTGTAGAGCTCGACGAAATCATAGGCCTGCAGGATCATGTAGTTGAATTCGAGGAACGACAGCGACTGCTCGCGATCGAGCCGCAGCTTGACGGAATCGAACGCCAGCATGCGGTTGACGGAAAAGTGACGGCCGACATCGCGCAGGAAATTGACGTAGTTGATCTCCATCAGCCAATCGGCGTTGTTGACCATGATGGCGTCGTTGGGACCGCTGCCGAATTTGAGGTAGGGCATGAAGTTGCGGCGGATGCCAGCCAGATTGTCCTCGATGTCCTGCGGGGTCAAAAGCTTGCGCGCCTCGTCCTTGAAGGACGGGTCGCCGATCATCGAGGTGCCGCCGCCCATCAGCGCGATCGGCCGGTGACCCGTCTGCTGCAGCCAGTGCAGCATCATGATCTGGATCAGCGAGCCGGCGTGCAAGCTCTTGGCGGTCGCGTCGAAGCCGATATAGGCGGTCACCGTCTCCTTGGCGAAGATAGCGTCGAGGCCGGCATCATCCGAAGTCTGGTGAATGAAACCGCGCTCGCTCATCGTGCGCAGGAAATCGGATTTGAAGACGGACATTGTTTCTTTCCCGAAAGCGCCCGGCCAGCGTGGCGCGGACGTGTATGAACGCGCGCGTTTAGCATCCAACCGCGGTCAGCAAAAGTGGTTTCCGATTTTGCGGCCCGCGTGGATGGCAAGGCCACTTCTTGCCTCATGCATTTGGCTGGCGTATTGAGGCGCCGCGCAGGGCAGGGCCTGAGGCGCCGCGACGGGGCCATCCCGCAGATCAGATCCGGAAAGCTCCGCGATGAACAGGAACTATCTTTTTCTCTTTCTGTTCAGCGTGCTGATGACTTTCAGCGGACTGGCGAGCCTTCCACCCGTCGACCGGGACGAATCCCGTTTTGTCCAGGCCACCAAGCAGATGGTCGAAACCTCCGACTATGTCGACATCCGTTTTCAGGATGCCTCGCGCTACAAGAAGCCGATCGGCATCTACTGGCTGCAATCGGCGGCCGTGGCGCTGAGCGGCGAGGGGGCGGCGGCGCCGATCTGGGTCTACCGCCTCGTCTCCATGCTTGGCATTGCCTTGGCCGTCGTCGGCATTGCCTGGACAGGCACCAAGCTGTTCGGGGCCAATGCCGGTCTCGCCGCCGGCCTGATGATGGCGGCTATCTTCGCCACCGGCTTCGAGGGCCGTGACGCCAAGACTGACGCCATGCTGCTGGCCTGCTGCGTGGCGGCGCAAGGCGCGCTCGCCCAGATCTATCTGGCAGCGCGCCGGAACGAACCGGTAGCCGCCCACCTGCCGTGGATTTTCTGGGCTGCTCAAGGCCTTGGAATCCTCATCAAGGGGCCGGTGGCTCCGCTCCTGTCGGTGCTGACGGTCGCCGCCTTGTTTGCCTTCGAGCGCGACTGGCGCTGGCTCCTGAAGCTGAAGCTCGTGCGCGGTGCCGCCCTGGTGCTGCTCATCGTGCTGCCCTGGGTCGCCCTCATCACCTGGAAGAGCGGCGGCGCCTTTCTCAGTGATGCCGTCGGCAAGGACATGATGGCCAAGGTCGCCTCGGGGGAGGAATCGCACGGTCTGCCGCCCGGTTTCTACATGCTGACCTATTCCTTGTTCATGTGGCCGTTCGGTCTGATCGCGGTCGGCGCCGGGCTGCAGGCCCTCAACCGTCTGCGCGACGATCCCCGGCTGCGTTTCTGCCTCGCCTGGTACATTCCGTTCTGGCTGGTGTTCGAACTGATCCCGACCAAGCTGCCGCACTATGTCTTGCCGGCCTATCCCGGCATGGCGCTGCTGATCGGCTGGCTGCTGACCTTGCCGCCGCAGGAGGCGAATGCGCCGCTCAGGCGCTGGCAGGATTGGTTGTGGTGGTCGACCGCATTCGGTCTTGCCGTGGTCAGCCTTGGCCTGGCGGTGGTCTGCGTGGGAGCGCCGATCTATCTCACCGGCGCCTTCTCCTGGTGGAGCATCCCGGCCGCCGCGGCAGCGCTGGCGGCGGGATATTTTGCTTTTTCCCGACAACTGCAAGTGCCGCTCTTGCGCATCGGCACAATCGCTGTCTGCGCGGGCATCACCTATGGGCTGTTGTTCGGCGTCATCGCGCCTTCGCTGAAACCGATCTGGCTGAGCCCGGCGATCGAGGCGGCGTTCCAGGCCAACAGGCCTTGCGCCACCACGGTGCTCGCTTCGGCGGAATATCACGAGCCGAGCCTGGTGTTCCTGGTCGGCACCAAGACCGTCCTGACCGATGTCGATGGCGTCGCCAAGCATCTGCTCGGCGATCCTGCCTGCGCCCTGGCGCTGGCGCAGGTCGGCGACGAGCAGAAACTGAATGGGTTGCTGGCGGCGCAAGGCAAGTCGGCGAACCGCGTTGCCGAGGTCGACGGCCTCAACTATTCGTCGGGAGACAAGCTGTCGCTCGGCCTCTATCGTGTAACCCAGTGACGGCTCGCCGATGCCCATGACGGCGACAATGGGGTCGAATTTCCTATGCTGGTGAAATCACGCCCGCCCGTTTCGAGCCTGCTCCTTGGGGTAGGGCGCCGGTCGCTCGACAATTTTCGCGATACGATGCAGATCGCCAAAAGCCGCCTTGCCACCCGCCCGGCGAGATACCCGAACGTTTTGTGGTCGGTCTGGGTGCTGGTCTGGGTTTTGCTGACGGCGGCAGCGTTTGTTCGTCTCGACACCCCGGCCGGAATGCTTCACGGCAAGTGGTCGGCGGGATTTGCCCGGACTGCCGACTTTTTCACCCAGTTCGGCCTGGGTGGCTGGTATCTCATTCCCTCAGTGCTTCTGCTTGTCGCCGCCAACCTGACGGATTGGCGAAGCCTCTCGCGGCGCTCGCTGATGCTGCTCTACAACTGGACCTGCCTGGCTTTTCTGGTGCTGTGCGCCACCGGCCTGTCGGGGACCGCCGTCAATGTGCTGAAATATGCCATTGGCCGGGCTCGCCCCCTCTATTACGAGGACTTTGGCGTGCTGACCCTGCACCCCTTCGCTTTCGATGCGCGCTTCGCCGGCTTTCCGTCCGGCCATGGTACGACGATGGGCGCGGTGTTCGGGGTCGCTTTGCTGTTGTTTCCGCGGCGCTGGTACATCGCCCTGGCGATCACCGCCTGCATCGCCTCGACCCGTATCTTCGTTGGCGCGCACTATCCCAGCGACACCGTCGCCGGCTTCGGCCTTGGCTGCGGCTTCGCGCTCGCCTGCGGGCTGGTCTTTGCCCGGCTCGGCTTCATTTTCCGGCCGATGCCGTCGGGACTGCCGGTCCGCAAGAGAACGTTTCGGCTGATCGGACCGACAAGGAAGGCTGCCTGAGCATTCGAAGTTCAGTTGCCGTCCAGTCCGCCATAGGATCTGACCAGGCCGGCCATGCCGGGCGACTGGTGGTCTTCGCTTTCCAGCCCCTGTGCAACGCCGATGCGATCGGCGACCGGCCGGTTCTGGCTGACCTTCCACTTGCCGTGGATTTCGCTGATCTCGATTTCCAGCCCGATAATGCCCTTGATCTGCGACTGGATGAAGGGCTCCGGCGCATCGGTCACCGCCCAAGGCGCGGCGCGGGCGCCTTCCTGGGATATGGTCAGATCGGCGATCTGCTGCGCCAGCCAGTCCTGGTCATCCATCACCTTGACGGTGCCGCGGACCTGCACGATGGCATAATTCCAGGTCGGCACCACCTTGCCGGTCTCGCGCTTGGTCTCGTACCAGGACGGCGTCACATAGGCATCGCTGCCCTGGAAGACGATCAGCACGGGGGATGCCGGGTTGTCGGCCAACAGGCGCCATTGCGGGTTGGCCCGCGCCAGATGGGCGCGCAGCCTGCCGTTAGGCCCGATTTCCGCGTCGAGCAGGAACGGGACAGCGTTGGCGACCGGCCCATCGGGCCCGTTGGAAACCAACAGGCCCAGCGGATGCGTCCGGATCAGCCCGTGCAGGATTTCCGGCCGCGTTTCCCTGAAATGAGGAGGTTCGTACATCGCCGTCCGTTCTTGCCTTGTTTACCTCAGCCGCTTCGGACGCGGATCCGACAATTCGCCGGCCAGCCGGCGGTCGAGATAGTCGGCGCATTCCTCGAGCAGCAGGTCGGCATCGTTGGCGAAGAAATGGTTGGCGCCGGGCAAGGTCTTTTGCGTGATGGTGATGCCCTTCTGCGTGTGCAGCTTGTCGACAAGGCCCTGCACATCCTTCGGCGGCGCCACCTTGTCGGCATCGCCATGGATGATCAGGCCCGATGACGGGCAGGGCGCCAGGAACGAGAAATCATAGGTGTTGGGCTGCGGCGCGATCGAAATGAAGCCTTCGATCTCCGGCCGGCGCATCAGAAGCTGCATGCCGATCCAGGAGCCGAAGGAGTAGCCGGCGACCCAGCAGCTCTTGGAATCGGGATGCAGCGACTGCACCCAGTCCAAAGCGGCGGCGGCGTCCGACAGCTCGCCGGTGCCATGGTCGAATTCGCCCTGACTGCGGCCGATGCCGCGGAAATTGAAGCGAAGCGTGGTGAAATCCCGCTTCTGGAACATGTAGAAGAGGTCGTAGACGATCTTGTTGTTCATCGTGCCGCCGAATTGCGGGTGCGGGTGCAGGACGATGGCAATCGGCGCGCTCTTTTCCTTGGAAGGCTGATAGCGACCCTCCAGGCGGCCGGCAGGACCGGTGAAAATGACCTCAGGCATAAAATACTCCACTTGGTAATACGAACGCGCGGTGCCTGGAACGTTTCCTCTGGCCTTGACGCAGGGCGAGCGTCTTCTTAGAAGCTAGTTTAGAATTGTTCAAAACTGAGTGGCAAGACATCGAGCCCGGCCACCCGCGCCGCAAGCCGCGTAAATAGGACGGCTCGCCTTGGAATTTCAAGGAAATAACGCCATACGACAGCGGAATGGCTTCTGACGGGATTTGACGGACGAAAATGGCCGGAATACGCGCCTATCTCGACTACAATGCCAGTGCGCCGCTGCTTGCCGTGGCCCGCGAGGCTATGGTTGCGGCCCTTGACGTCGCGGCCAATCCGTCATCGGTTCACGCCGAGGGGCGCGCGGCCCGCCGCCTGATCGAGACCGCCAGGCGTGACGTGGCGGCGCTAGTCAACGCCAAGGCGGAGCATGTCGTGTTCACCTCCGGTGCCACGGAAGCAGCCTCGACGCTGCTGTCACCCGACTGGCAGATGGGGCGCGGCACGGTGCGTATGAGCCGGCTTTACGTGTCGGAGGCCGATCATCCCTGCCTGTTGAACGGCGGACGGTTCCCCGCAGCGCAGGTGACGCGGATCGGCGTCGACGCCAACGGCATCGCCGACCTCGGCGCCTTGGCGTCGGCGCTCGGCGGTCACGACAAGAGCGAAGGCCTGCCGCTGGTCGCCATCCACGCCGCCAACAACGAAACCGGCGTCATCCAGCCGATCGATCGCATCGCCGGGATCGTCAAGGCGGCGGGCGGTATCCTTACAGTCGACGCCGTGCAGGCCGCTGGGCGTGTTTCCATCGATCTATCAGCGGGTTACGCCGATTATCTGATTCTGTCGTCGCACAAGATCGGTGGTCCCAAGGGCGTCGGCGCCATCGTCGCCGCCTCTGACCTGATGATGCCGAAGCCGTTGATCAATGGCGGCGGCCAGGAGAAGGGCCATCGCGGCGGCACCGAAAACCTCGCTGCCATTGCCGGTTTTGGCGCGGCCGCCCGCGAGGCCCTGGCCGGATTGCCGGCCATGGATGCGGTGCGCCAGCGCCGCGACGAGATCGAGGCCATCGTCAAATCGCTGGTGCCGGACGCGGAAATCTTCGGAACCGGTGCGCCAAGGCTTGCCAATACGGCATTCTTCGCTATTGCGGGCGTCAAAGCCGAAACCGCGCAGATCGCCTTCGATCTGGCCGGTGTAGCGCTGTCGGCCGGCTCTGCCTGTTCGTCTGGCAAGGTCGGACCGAGCCATGTGCTGAAAGCCATGGGGTACGGCGACAGTCTCGGCGCCTTGCGGGTGTCGATCGGACCGGCGACCGGCGCGGAAGACATCGAGCTGTTTCGCGTCGCACTGGCGGGAATTACCGCACGTAGGGCGGATAGAGAACGGGCCGCGTAGCGGTTGGACGAATTTGGGCCTTTCGGCCTGGTAGAGCCGTGCGTTTCATGCTGGCCGGGTGAATTCCCGGTCGAAGCGCACTATATTAAACTTACGCTGCCGCGAGCACCTCTTCGGGGTTCGTTTTTGGCGGTGCCATAGTTTGAAAACTGTCGGGCCTTGACCCCGGCGTGGATGGAGAACGCATATGCCTGCTGTGCAGGACACGATCGATCGGGTCCGAAAGATCGACGTCGACCAATACAAATACGGATTCCAGACCGAAATCGCGATGGACAAGGCCCCCAAGGGCCTCAGCGAAGACATCATCCGTTTCATTTCGGCCAAGAAGGACGAACCGTCCTGGATGCTGGAATGGCGTCTGGAAGCGTATCGCCGCTGGCTGACGCTTGACGAGCCGACCTGGGCGCGCGTCCACTATCCGAAGATCGATTTCCAGGACATCTATTTCTATGCGGCGCCCAAGAGCACGCCCGGCCCGACCTCGCTCAGCGATGTCGATCCCGAACTGTTGAAAGTCTACGAAAAGCTTGGCATTCCGCTGCGGGAGCAGGAAATCCTTGCCGGCGTGCAGAAGACCGACGCCTCGGAGCTCGAGGAAGTCAGCGACAATGTCTACAAATCGGGCCGCGTCGCTGTCGACGCCGTGTTCGATTCCGTCTCCGTCGTCACCACCTTCAAGAAGGAACTGGCGCAGGCCGGCGTCATCTTCTGCTCGATCTCGGAAGCCATCCGCGAGCATCCGGAGCTGGTGAAGAAATATCTCGGCTCGGTCGTGCCGACCTCAGACAATTACTACGCCACGCTGAATTCGGCTGTGTTCACCGACGGCTCGTTCGTCTTCGTGCCCAAGGGCGTGCGCTGCCCGATGGAGCTGTCGACCTATTTCCGCATGAACGAGAAGAACACCGGCCAGTTCGAGCGCACGCTGATCATTGCCGAGGAGGGGGCTTACGTCTCCTATCTCGAGGGCTGCACGGCGCCGCAACGCGACGAGAACCAGTTGCACGCGGCGGTCGTCGAACTGGTAGCGCTCGACGATGCCGAGATCAAATATTCCACGGTGCAGAACTGGTACCCCGGCGACGCCGAGGGCAAGGGCGGCATCTACAACTTCGTCACCAAGCGCGGCGACTGCCGTGGCGACCGCTCGAAGATTTCGTGGACGCAGGTCGAGACCGGTTCGGCGATCACCTGGAAATATCCGAGCTGCATCCTGCGCGGTGACGATTCCCAAGGTGAGTTCTATTCGATCGCGGTGTCGAACGGCTACCAGCAGGTCGACAGCGGCACCAAGATGATCCATCTCGGCAAGAACACGTCGAGCCGCATCATCTCCAAGGGCATCGCCGCCGGCTTCTCGCAGAACACCTATCGCGGCCAGGTCTCGGCGCACCGCAAGGCGACCAACGCCCGCAACTTCACCAACTGCGACAGTCTGCTGATCGGCGACCAGTGCGGCGCGCACACCGTGCCCTACATGGAAGCCAAGAACTCGACGGCGCAGTTCGAGCACGAAGCGACGACGTCGAAGATTTCCGAGGACCAGAAATTCTATGTCATGCAGCGCGGTATCCCTGAAGAGGAAGCGATCGCGCTGATCGTCAACGGCTTCGTCAAGGACGTCATCCAGCAACTGCCGATGGAGTTCGCGGTCGAGGCACAGAAGCTGATTGGTATCTCGCTGGAAGGTTCGGTGGGTTGATTAGATGGAACGGCGCTCCTGGAAGTTCTTCGCGCGAATCGAGAGCTTGATAGTCGTCGTTCTGGTGCTCTTGCTGACGCTGGCTATTGGAGGTGCCGTGGTGGCTCTAATTGGCGCAATGTTTGGCTTGAGTTCGGTGAAGAATATTGGTGGTTCGATTGCGGGCCTAGGCGCGGCTGGGTTTTTTGGCTGGATGTTCGTTGCGGGCAAACTAGCGCGCTTGTCTCCAAGGGGATCCCGTCAAGGGCAGAGCGTCGAGAACACCAAGAACACGAAAGTAGAAAAGAATGCTTGAAATCAGAAATTTGCACGCCCGCATCGTCGACGATGGCACCGAAATCATCCGCGGCCTGAACCTGACGGTGAAAGCCGGCGAGGTCGCCGCGATCATGGGGCCGAACGGCTCGGGAAAATCGACGCTGTCCTACATCCTCGCCGGCCGCGAGGACTATGAGGTGACCGAAGGCGACATCCTCTACAACGGCCAGTCGATCCTCGAAATGGATCCGGCCGAGCGCGCTACATCAGGCATCTTCCTCGCTTTCCAGTACCCGATGGAGATACCGGGCGTCGCGACCATGGAATTCCTGAAGGTGGCGATGAACGAGCAACGCAAGGCGCGTGGCGAGGAGCCGCTGAAGATCCCGGAATTTTTGAAGCGCGTGAAGGAAGCCGCCGCCTCGCTCAGCATGGACATGGCGATGCTCAAGCGGCCGCTCAATGTCGGCTTCTCCGGTGGCGAGAAGAAGCGGGCAGAGATCCTGCAGATGAAGCTGCTGGAGCCGAAACTGTGCGTGCTCGACGAGACCGATTCCGGCCTCGATATCGATGCGCTGAAGATCGTGTCCGACGGCGTCAACGCGCTGCGCGCGCCGGACCGGGCGTTCCTGGTCATCACCCACTACCAGCGCCTGCTTGAGCACATCGTGCCCGATAGCGTGCACGTTCTCTACAAGGGCCAGGTCATCAAGTCCGGCGACAAGTCGCTGGCGCTTGACCTGGAAGCCAATGGCTATGCCGGCGTGATCGGCGAAGCCGCGTGAGATGCCAGAGGTAATACCGATGAACATGCACACACAACCGCAGCGGACACCGGCCGAGACAGCGTTGATCGACGCGTTCGGCGACCGGCTGTCGCTGCTGCCCGGCGACGGCGCGGTGATGCTGAAGCGCGACGACGCCATCGAGACGATCAAGCACGGCCTGCCGACGCGGCGTGTCGAATCCTGGCATTACACCGACCTGCGCCGGTTGCTGAATACCGTGCCGGACTTCGACCCAGCCGCCATGGCCAAAGCCATTGCGCCGATCGTCGACGGTTCCACCGTGGTGTCGATCCTGAACGGCAAGTCCGACGCCAAAGTGCCGGTTCTTGAAGGCGTCTCTTTCCAGCGCCTTTCGGAAAAGCTGATCGACGGCAGCGCAGCAGCTGGGCTCGACCCCTATGGCAGCGACGACGCCATCGGCGCGCTGAACACGGCTTTCGTCGCCGACGGGTATTTTGTCGACATCGCCGATGGTGTGGAACTTGAAAAGCCGGTCGAGCTGCAGAACCTGCAGGCCGGCGGCCAGACCCATGTGCGCCTGGCCGTTCGTGTCGGCGCCGGCGCCAAGTCCGTCATCGTCGAACGTCAGACGGGTGACGGCGCTGCCTTGGGCAGCTCGGTCAGCCAGCTGGTGCTCGGCGAGGGCGCCGAGGTGACGTGGCTGATCGTCCAGGAGCAGCCGGAAACGGCGACGCATCTGGCGCAGTTCAAGGCCCATATCGGCAAGAATGCGAAACTGACGTTGTTCGTCATGAACGCCGGCGGCAGACTGGTGCGCCAGGAGATCATGGTCAGGACGACTGGCGAAGGCGCCGATTTCAAACTGCGCGGCATCAACCTCCTGGCCGGCGACACCCATACCGACGTGACCATGGTGCTCGACCACGCCGTGCCGCACACGACCTCGACGGAAGTTATCCGCAACGTGGTGACGGGCAAGGCGCGCGGCGTCTTCCAGGGTCGCATCAACGTCCATCAATATGCGCAGAAGACCAACGCCAAGATGGCCTGCAACACGCTGCTGCTGTCGGATGACGGCGAATTCTCGACCAAGCCGGAGCTTGAAATCTTCGCCGACGACGTGATTTGCGGCCATGGCGCGACGGTCACCGAAATCGACCACAACCATCTGTTCTACCTGATGGCGCGTGGCGTCGACGAGAAAAGCGCGCGGGGCTTGCTCGTGAAGGCGTTCGTCGCCGAGGTGATCGAGGAACTGGACGATGAAGCGATCGTCGAGGCGCTGGAAGCGCGGCTCGACGGCTGGTTCGCGGCGCACGGGTGATTTGATGAACGCACCGGGCAAGATCGGAGATTTCTACGACGTCGAAGCGATCCGCCGCGATTTCCCGATCCTGTCGCGGGAAGTCTATGGCAAGCCGCTGGTCTATCTCGACAATGGCGCCTCGGCACAAAAGCCGCAGGCGGTGCTCGACGCCATCCAGCACGCCTATAGCCAAGAATACGCCAACGTCCATCGCGGCCTGCATTTTCTGTCGAACGCCGCGACCGATGCCTACGAAAAGGCGCGAGAAACGGTGCGCCGTTTCCTCAACGCGCCGAGCACCGACAACATCATCTTCACGTCGAACACAACCTCGGCCATCAACACGGTCGCCTATGGCTATGGCATGCCCAACATCGGCGAGGGCGACGAGATCGTGCTGTCGATCATGGAGCACCACTCCAACATCGTTCCCTGGCATTTCATCCGCGAGCGGCAGGGCGCCAAGCTGGTCTGGGTGCCGGTCGACGATCTCGGCGTCTTCCACATCGAGGAATTTGAAAAGCGGCTGACCAGCAAGACAAAGCTCGTTGCCATTACCCACATGTCGAACGCGCTTGGCACTGTGACGCCGATCAAGGAGATCGTGCGCATCGCGCATTCGCGTGGAATTCCCGTGCTGGTCGACGGCAGCCAGAGCGCTGTCCACATGCCGATCGATGTGCAGGATCTCGACTGCGACTTTTTCGTCTTCACCGGGCACAAGGTTTATGGCCCGTCGGGCATCGGCGTGCTCTACGGCAAGAAGGAC
Organism: Mesorhizobium sp. M7A.F.Ce.TU.012.03.2.1; assembly: GCF_004006095.1. Lineage (NCBI taxonomy): Bacteria > Pseudomonadati > Pseudomonadota > Alphaproteobacteria > Hyphomicrobiales > Phyllobacteriaceae > Mesorhizobium > Mesorhizobium sp. M7A.F.Ce.TU.012.03.2.1. Next base: position 5,483,233 of record NZ_CP034779.1, on the reverse strand, counting down.
ATTCTCGCTGGCATGCGGCCCTTCATGGGCGGCGGCGAGATGATCGAGGAGGTGACGGAAGACATCGTCACCTACAACGAGCCGCCGCACCGCTTCGAGGCCGGCACGCCGCCGATCGTCCAGGCGATCGGGCTGGGTGCTGCCCTCGACTACATGGAATCGGTCGGTCGCGAGCGCATTGCAGCCCATGAGGAAGACCTCAAGAACTACGCGCATGAGCGGCTGCGCTCCATCAATTCGCTGCGCATCTTCGGCGATGCGCCCGGCAAGGGCGCCATCATCTCGTTCGAACTGCAAGGCATTCATGCGCATGACGTGTCGATGGTGATAGACAGGCAGGGCGTTGCTGTCCGCGCCGGCACCCATTGCGCCCAGCCGCTGTTGAAACGGTTCGGCGTAACCTCCACATGCAGGGCATCGTTCGGCATGTATAATACCAGGGCCGAAGTCGACGCTTTGGCCGAGGCGCTTGAAAAAGCGCGCAAATTCTTCGGATGACGATTTTTTTGGGTGACGACCATGGATGATGCAAGCATCTCTGCCGAGACCACTGCGGAAACCGCGCCCAATGCGCTGGTTTCGGGATCGGCCATTCCAGCCGACGAACTGGCGCGGCTGACCGACGACATCGTTTCGGCGCTGAAGACGGTCTACGATCCGGAAATCCCGGCCGATATCTACGAGCTCGGCCTGATTTACAAGATCGACATCGAGGACGACCGCTCGGTCAAGATCGACATGACGCTGACCGCTCCGGGCTGCCCTGTCGCCGGCGAAATGCCCGGCTGGGTGGAGAATGCCGTCGGCGCCGTCGAAGGCGTGTCCGGCGTCGAGGTCAACATGACTTTCGACCCGCCATGGTCGGCCGATCGCATGTCGGAAGAGGCGCAGGTGGCGGTGGGTTGGTACTAGCCCGACAGAGGCTGGCACACTTGCACCAAGGATAAAACTTCACCATTTTAGGTGAGGAATCATTCGGCAGGCCTTGAACCTGCATGGAATGGAAGGAAAAAGAATGGGACGCTTTGCCGTCATCACGATGACCGAAAAGGCCGCCGACCGGGTGCGGGAGATTGTCGCCACCCGCGAGAATGCGCATGGCATCCGCCTCGGCATCAAGAAGGGCGGCTGCGCCGGCATGGAATACACGGTCGATTTGGTGACCGAGCCCAACACCAAGGACGACCATATCGAGCGCGATGGCGCCCATGTCTATGTCGCACCGGAAGCAGCACTTTTCCTGTTCGGCACCGAGATGGATTTCGAGCAGACGACGCTGCGCACCGGTTTCACCTTCCACAATCCGAACCAGAGCTCGGCCTGCGGTTGCGGCGAATCCGTCGAACTGAAGCCGGCCGACCTGAAGGCGCTGGCAGAGGCACGCGCTTCCTGAGTTTTTCCTTCGCCCCATTTACGGGGAGAAGGTGTCACGAAGTGACGGATGATAGGCAGCGCCGGCCTCTCCAAAGTTAGCGCCGCCCCTCATCTGCCGGCGTTCGTCGTTCGAGGCCAAGCAATTGGCTTTCCGTCCGCTGCGCGGATCATTCCTCACCTCTCCGAAACGGCGCGAAGAAATTCACTCCACCCACATGCCCGTCCGCTTGTGCCAGTTGGCGATCGATTCCTCGGGATAGATGTCGAAGACCTTGTCATGCTTGCCAACCACCGGCTCCACCCAGTTCGCCTTGTATTTCAGCATGAGGTGCACCTTGCTTGGCGGAATGGGTAAATCGCTGTCGATCGCCGAAGCGAAGGGATGCACCAACTCCGGCCATGTCGGGTCGTAGAGCCAAAGGGCTGAGCCGCATTTCTTGCAGAAATTGCGCTCGCCGGTTGAGATTTCGCAATGCGGATGCTCGTCGCCCTCGATCTCCGCCCGAAAGACGCCGAGGCTGCGCTTGCCCCTGATGTTCAGTGTTTCGTTGTCGGCACCGAGATTGATGGCAAACCCCCCGCCGCCCTGCTGCTTGCGGCAGATCGAGCAGTAGCACAGCATGAATGGCGCCGGCGTGTGGCTCTCCACCTCGAAACGGACGGCATTGCAGCGGCAGGAGCCTTTGAGCAGAACGGGCATAGCGGGAAACTCCGATCGACCTCACACAACCTGTCAGCATGATTTTGGTTGCGCGATGACAAGGCCAAACGCCGGTGACATGATCGCGGCATGGACAATGAACGCATCGCCGAACTGTTCGAGGGCCTCGGCCCTGTCAGCATCCGAAAACTGTTCGGCGGCAAGGGCATCTATTTCGACGGTGTCATCGTCGCCATCGTGCTGCGTGGCGAATTGCTGTTGAAGGCCGACGAGCAAAGCGTGCCCGAGTTCGAGGCCGCCGGCTGCACGCAATGGACCTATACCGGCTCGCGCCACGGCAAGCTGGTCGCCATGCCCTACTGGAGCGTTCCAGACAGCGCTTTCGATGATCCCGACGAGATGACGGTGTGGGCACGGCGGGCGTATGAGGCGGGGCGTCGGGCGGGGAAGTAGATTCCCGCAAGCGCGAGGCCACCCCCTCATCCGTCCGCTTCGCGGCCACCTTCTCCCCGAGGGGAGAAGAGGTCGACGTCGGCGCTGCAAGCTCCTCTCCCCCCTCGGGGACCCCTCGGGGAGAGGTCGGATTGCCCCGAATTGCTCTTTGCAATTCGGTCTCGGCAATCCGGGTGAGGGGGACCTTCGCTGCGTGACCCTAAAGCGCCTTGGCAATCCTCGCCGCCAGCCGCGCATTATTCTCGACCAGCGCGATGTTCGTCTTCAGGCTCCTGCCGCCAGTCAGTTCGAGAATCTTTCCCAGCAGGAACGGCGTCACCGCCTTGCCGGTCACGTTGAGCGCCTCGGCGGCCTTCTGCGCGGCCTCGATATAGCCCGCCATCTCCTCAGCCGGGATTTCATGGTTTTCCGGCACAGGATTGGCAATCAGCATGCCGCCGGCGAGCCCCAGCGCTGCCCTCGTCTGGTAGAAATGCGCGATCTCTTCCGGCTCGTGCAAGGTCAGCGGCGCGCGGAACGGCGAATGCCTGGACCAGAAGGCCGGCATCGTCTCGCAGCCAAGGCCGACCACCGGCACGCCGCGCGTCTCCAGCACCTCCAGCGTCTTTTCGATGTCGAGGATGGCCTTGGCGCCGGCCGAGACGACGATGACCGGGGTGCGCGCCAACTCGTCGAGATCGGCGGAAATGTCAAAACTCTTTTCGGCGCCCTTGTGCACGCCGCCGATGCCGCCGGTGGCGAACACTTTTATGCCGACCATATGCGCCGCGATCATCGTGGCGGCGACCGTGGTGCCACCGGTGCGCCCTTGCGCCACGGCAAAACCGAGATCGGCGCGCGACAGCTTCATGGCGTCGCCCGTCATCGCCAGCGATTCGCGCTCGCCGTCCGAAAGCCCGATCTTGATGCGGCCGCCAACCACGGCGATCGTCGCCGGCACGGCGCCGCCATCGGTGACGATCTTTTCGACATCGGCCGCCATGGCGCCATTGTCGGGGTAGGGCATGCCATGGGTGATGATGGTGCTTTCCAGCGCCACCACCGGCCGGCCGGCAGCGAGAGCCTGCGCCACCGGCGCGTGGATGTCGATGAGGGGGCGGGCGGTCTCAGGGGTCATCAGGGTCTCCAATCCGGAATGTGGCGCGTCCGTCGGGACACCAGGCAACATCGCGGCACTATGAATTCGCCGGTCTCATGCCACTTCCCTGGCATCCGGCACAAGAGCCAGCGCTTCCGCGAAGCTTGAGGCGGTGAACTCGGGAACGGCGTTGGCGCTTTCGATGGCAAGCGTCGCCGCGGCGATGCCTTCGCGCAGGGCCACCCGCAGCGGCAGTCCGCGCAGCAAGGCAGCGACCGTTGCGCCCGCCAGCGCATCACCGGCCCCGGTGACGTCAGCGACCTTTCGGGGATTGGGCGGCATGATCGAAAAGGCGCCTGTTTCATCGAACCCCAGCACGGGCGCCTCGCCCGCCGTGACCACGCCACTGACGAGGCCGCTGCATCGCAACCCGTCGACGACCTCGCGCTCCCTGGCATTCGCGGCGACGCCGGCCAGAACCATGGCCTCGCGCCGGTTCATGAAGACGAGCGAGAGCTCCTTCAGCACCGGTATCAACCGCACCGCCTTGGCCGGCGAGATGGCAATGGCGAAAACCGGCTTGCCCGCGGCGAGCGCGACCAGCCGTTCCAGCGCCGCCGTCGGCAGGTTGGCGTCGCAGAACACGGCATCGGCGGCCGCGATTGCTTCGCGCACCCTGGAGCGGCGAATCTGTTTGGGAAAGGCCAACTCATAGAGCGCCATGTCGGCGAAGCCGACGATCAGCTCGCCCTCGCTGTCGATCAGCGCCGTGTAACTCGGCGTCGTGCGGTCGAGGAAGACCGCCGACAGGTCGGTAATGCCTGTCTCGGCGATGGCTCGCGAAACGGTTTCGGCAGCGGCATCGCCGCCGCGAACCGACATCAGCGACGCGGAGACGCCGCGCCGCACGGCGCTGCGCAAAGCATTGAAGACGCCGCCGCCGACATCCTCGCGCATTGTGCCCGGATTGGAGGCGGCAGGCACGTAAGCGCCGGACACCTGGCCGCGTCGGTCGATATGGGCGCCGCCTATGGCCAGTATTTTCACGGATTTCAGCATGCCGGCGATATGACCTTTGTTATTCCAGCCGCACAAGCGCTAGGTGCGACGGAGCTTCGCATGCGAGGCGGCGATTCGGCAGGTCGAAACAACCGAGCCGTCTGGCCCAACGTGCGGTGCATTCCTGATCGAATCCTTGGACAAAAAAAGAACAAATCCGGATATTGTTTGTTTTTCAGATATTTGACCCCTCTTGCCAAATGAGAACAAAAAAGGTACAAATAGGCAGGGATTACGGATTGTCCGGCCTTCATTGACGACCAAGGGGTGATGTATCATGGCTCAGAATTCTTTGCGGCTGGTAGAGGACAAGGCAGTGGACAAATCAAAGGCTCTGGATGCGGCGCTGTCGCAGATCGAGCGGGCTTTCGGCAAGGGCTCGATCATGCGGCTCGGCGCCAACGATCAGGTCGTCGAGATTGAAACGGTGCCGACCGGCTCGCTTGGTCTCGACATCGCGCTTGGCGTCGGTGGCCTGCCGCGCGGCCGCATCATCGAGATCTACGGGCCGGAAAGCTCGGGCAAGACGACGCTTGCCCTGCACACCGTTGCCGAAGCCCAGAAGAAGGGCGGCATCTGCGCCTTCGTCGATGCCGAGCACGCGCTTGACCCGGTCTATGCCCGCAAGCTTGGTGTCGATCTTGAAAATCTTCTGATCTCGCAGCCGGACACCGGTGAGCAGGCGCTGGAAATCTGCGACACGCTGGTGCGCTCCGGCGCCATCGACGTGCTGGTGGTCGATTCGGTCGCGGCGCTGACGCCACGCGCCGAAATTGAAGGTGAGATGGGCGATTCGCTGCCCGGCCTGCAGGCCCGCCTGATGAGCCAGGCGCTGCGCAAGCTGACCGCGTCGATCTCGCGCTCCAACACCATGGTCATCTTCATCAACCAGATCCGCATGAAGATCGGCGTCATGTTCGGCTCGCCTGAAACCACCACCGGCGGCAATGCGCTGAAATTCTACGCTTCGGTGCGCCTCGACATCCGCCGCATCGGCTCGATCAAGGACCGCGACGAGGTTGTCGGCAACCAGACCCGCGTCAAGGTGGTCAAGAACAAGCTGGCGCCGCCCTTCAAGGTGGTCGAATTCGACATCATGTTTGGTGAGGGCGTCTCCAAAACCGGCGAACTGGTCGATCTCGGGGTCAAGGCTGGTATTGTCGAGAAGTCTGGCGCCTGGTTTTCCTATAACTCGCAGCGTCTCGGCCAGGGCCGCGAAAATGCCAAGCTGTTCCTGCGTGACAATCCCGACACGGCACGCGAGATCGAGTTGTCGATCAGGCAGAATGCCGGGCTGATCGCCGAGAAATTCCTCGAGAATGGCGGCCCTGAGCGCGGCGATGATGACGGTTTCGAGGAAGAATCCGGCGCGATGTAACAGTTTCGTGCGCGATGCCGGCCGGAGTTCGGCCATAATCGCGTTCTATTATCTCAGGCTTATGTAATCGAGTTCCGTGTTATTGCGTTTCGAAACCGCCGGCCCAGTGCCGGCGGTTTTGCGTTTCGGCGGCGAAACCAGGCCGGGTCGAATGGCCGGCAAAGGCCGTGGATTGGACCAATTCCGTGTTTCTGGACAGGGTGAAGCGCGGCGGCTAAAAGGCCAAGTCCTAATCTTCTAAAACGCAGAGCCCATTTCCGCCGGTTGGCCCGGCGGCTTTTCCAAAAAGGCAGCATCATGAGTGGCGTGAACGAAATCCGGTCGACATTTCTCGACTACTTCCGGAAGGAGGGTCACGAGATCGTCGCGTCGAGCCCGCTGGTGCCGCGCAACGACCCGACGCTGATGTTCACCAACGCCGGCATGGTGCAGTTCAAGGACGTCTTCACCGGTCTGGAGAAGCGGCCCTATTCGCGCGCCTCGACCGCCCAGAAGAGCGTTCGCGCCGGCGGCAAGCACAACGATCTCGACAATGTCGGCTACACCGCGCGCCATCTGACCTTCTTCGAGATGCTCGGTAATTTCTCCTTCGGCGACTATTTCAAGGAGCGCGCCATCGAGCTTGCCTGGAACCTGATCACCAGGGAGTTCGGGCTGAACAAGGACAAGCTGCTGGTCACCGTCTATCACACGGACGACGAGGCGGCCGGCTTCTGGAAGAAGATCGCCGGTTTTTCCGACGACCGCATCATTCGCATCGCGACCTCGGACAATTTCTGGGCGATGGGCGACACCGGACCGTGCGGGCCGTGCTCTGAAATCTTCATCGACCGCGGCGAACACATCTGGGGCGGCCCTCCCGGCAGCCCGGAGGAAGATGGCGACCGTTTCCTGGAATTCTGGAACCTGGTGTTCATGCAATATGAACAGGTGACGAAGGAGGAGCGCATCGACCTGCCGCGTCCGTCGATCGACACCGGCATGGGCCTGGAGCGCATGGCATCCATCCTGCAAGGGGTGGAAAGCGTCTTCGAGACCGATCTGTTCCGTCACCTGATCGACGCGGCCTCGTCCGCGATCGGGCATGGTCCCGACAAGGAGACGGTCGCGTCCTACCGGGTCATTGCCGATCATCTGCGTTCGTCCTCCTTCCTGGTGGCGGACGGCGTGCTGCCTTCGAATGAAGGCCGGGGCTATGTCCTGCGCCGCATCATGCGCCGCGCCATGCGCCATGCGCAGCTGCTGGGTGCCAACGAACCGCTGATGTGGAAGCTGGTGCCGGCGCTGGTGCGCGAGATGGGCCAGGCCTATCCGGAGCTGCTGCGCGGCGAACAGTTGATCACCGAGACGCTGAAGCTCGAGGAGACCAGGTTTCGCAAGACGCTGGTGCGCGGCCTCGGCCTGCTCTCCGAGGCGACGGAGACGCTGCATGCCGGCGACATGCTGGACGGCGAAACGGCCTTCAAGCTCTACGACACCTATGGCTTCCCGCTCGACCTGACGCAGGACGCGCTGCGCCAGCGCAGCATCTCGGTCGATCTTGCCGGCTTCACCAACGCCATGGAGCAGCAGAAGGCCGAGGCGCGAAAGCATTGGGCAGGCTCCGGCGACGCGGCGACCGAGACCATCTGGTTCTCCGTGCGCGAGAAGGCGGGCGCCACCGAGTTCCTCGGCTATGAGACTGAAGCTGCCGAAGGCATCATCCAGGCGCTTGTCCGGGACGGCAAGGCTGTCGACAGCGCCGGCAAGGGCGACGCCGTGGCGATCGTCGTCAGCCAGACGCCGTTCTATGCCGAGTCCGGCGGCCAGATGGGCGACACCGGCATCATCTCAGGCGAAGGCTTCTCGATCGAGGTTTCGGATACGCAGAAGAAGGCCGATGGGCTGTTCGTCCATGTCGGCAAGGTGGCCAGCGGCACGGTCAGGACCGGCGCCGCCGTCGAGCTGAAGGTCGACCATGCCAGACGCTCGAGGTTGCGCGCCAACCATTCCGCGACGCATCTGATCCATGAGGCGCTGCGCGAGGTGCTGGGCAGCCATGTCGCGCAGAAGGGCTCGCTGGTGGCGCCCGAGCGCCTGCGCTTCGACATCTCGCACAACAAGCCCATTTCACCGGAGGATCTCGAAGAGGTCGAGCGCATGGCCAACGAGATCGTCGTCCAGAACGGCCCGGTGTCCACGCGCCTGATGTCGGTCGACGATGCCATTGCCGAAGGTGCCATGGCGCTGTTCGGCGAGAAATACGGCGACGAAGTGCGCGTCGTGTCGATGGGCACCGGCGTTCACGGCACCAAGGCCAACCGGCCCTATTCGGTCGAGCTCTGCGGCGGCACGCATGTCCGGGCGACCGGCGATATCGGCCTGGTGCGTGTCGTGTCGGACAGCGCGGTCGCGGCCGGCGTGCGCCGCATCGAGGCGCTGACCGGCGAAGCCGCGCGCAAACATCTCGACGAGCAGGACCGGCGTTTGAAGGCGACGGCGGCCGTGCTCAAGATTTCGCCGGCCGATGTGCCGGCGCGCGTCGAGACGCTGCTCGAAGAGCGCAAAAAGCTTGAGAAGGAACTGACCGAGGCGCGCAAGAAGCTGGCGCTGGGCGGGGGATCGTCAGCCGATGCTCCAGCCGCCAATGAGACGGTCGCCGGTATCGGCTTCCTCGGCAAGACGGTCTCCGGTGTCTCGCCGAAGGATTTGAAGCCGCTGGCCGATGCCGGCAAGAGCTCGCTCGGCTCCGGCGTCGTCGTCTTCGTCGGCGCCGGCGAAGACAACAAGGCAAGCGTCGTGGTGGCCGTCACCGACGACCTCATCGGCCGCTTCAGCGCCGTCGACCTTGTCCGCGTGGCCTCCGCCGCATTGGGCGGGCAGGGCGGCGGCGGGCGGCCCGACATGGCCCAGGCCGGTGGCCCCGACGCTTCCAAGGCCGATGATGCGATTGCAGCAGTGAGGGCGGCACTCGAAGCGGCGTAGGCTAGTGGGCTGAATTTAAAGCAACAGTTGGCGGGACGTCCCTTATCAGCCGACTTTTTCAGTCTGCGCAAAGGTCGGCCGGGCGACGATGCGTGCATACCAATCCTGGATATCCGCAAAGCGCGCAAGCAAATCTTGCCCCTCGCTGACCTTGACGAAATAGGCAATGATCGGCGCCGCGTGCAGGTCGGCCAGTGTCAGTTGCTCGCCAAGCAGCCACGGACCTTGTGGCTTCAGCGATCTCAGCACCGTCTCAGCCTGAGCAAGGCCGCCGGCGATCAATTCCTCATCCGGCTCAGCCTTTTCCAGCCGCTCGACGGCAACATCCCAGACCATCGCGCGATAGCCATAGGCGTCGAGCATGCCTATGATTTGGCCCATCCTGGCGCGGCCGCGCGCGTCGGCAGGCTGCAGCGCCGGTCCGTCGAAGGCCTCGTCGATATAGCGAGCAATCGCATTGGTCTCGAAGAGGCGAAACCCGTCATAACAGAAGGCCGGGATGCGGCCGAACGGATGATGCTCGAAATACCAGGCGGGAACGCCCTCGGCGGCAAAGACATCGACCGGCACAAGCTCGTAGTCGATGCCTTTTTCCGCGAGTACGAGGCGGACGATGCGTACATAGACGCTGTACTCCGCCCCGTAGACGATGGGCTTGCCCATCTTGCTTACTTGTCAGGCCATCGCCTTCTGCAGGTTCTCGTCGATCTTGTCGAGGAAACCGGTGGTCGACAGCCAGGGCTGGTCGGGGCCGATCAGCAGCGACAGGTCCTTGGTCATGAAGCCTGACTCGACCGTCTGGATGCAGACCTTTTCCAGCGTTTCGGAAAAACGCTTCAGATCGGCATTGTCGTCGAGCTTGGCGCGGTGGGTGAGGCCACGCGTCCAGGCGAAGATCGAGGCGATCGAATTGGTCGAGGTTTCCTCTCCCTTCTGGTGCTGGCGATAATGGCGGGTGACGGTGCCATGCGCGGCTTCGGCTTCCACCGTCTTGCCGTCCGGCGTCATCAGCACCGATGTCATCAGGCCGAGCGAGCCGAAACCTTGCGCGACCGTGTCGGACTGCACGTCGCCATCATAGTTCTTGCAGGCCCAGACATAGCCGCCCGACCATTTCAGGGCGGAGGCCACCATGTCGTCGATCAGGCGGTGCTCGTACCACAGCTTCTTCGACTTGAACTCGGCCGCGAACTCGGCCTCGTAGACTTCCTGGAAGATGTCCTTGAAGCGACCGTCATAGGCCTTGAGGATGGTGTTCTTGGTCGACAGATAGACCGGATAGTTGCGCAGCAAGCCGTAGTTCAGCGAGGCGCGGGCGAACTCGCGGATCGACTCGTCGAGATTGTACATGGCCATGGCGACACCGGCGCCGGGCGCGTCGTACACATCGTGCTCGATCACCTGGCCGTCCTCGCCGACGAATTTGATGGTCAGCTTGCCCTTGCCGGGGAAGCGGAAATCGGTGGCGCGGTACTGGTCGCCGAAGGCATGGCGGCCGACGATGATCGGCTTGGTCCAGCCGGGCACCAGGCGCGGCACGTTCTTCATGATGATCGGCTCGCGGAAGATGGTGCCGCCGAGGATGTTGCGGATGGTGCCGTTCGGCGACTTCCACATCTTCTTCAGCTTGAACTCCTCGACGCGCTGTTCGTCGGGGGTGATCGTCGCGCATTTTACGCCGACGCCGTGTTTTTTGATGGCGTTGGCCGAATCGATGGTCACCTGGTCGTTGGTGGCGTCGCGGTGCTCGATGCCGAGGTCGTAATATTCAAGCTTGAGGTCGAGATAAGGGTGGATCAGCTTGTCCTTGATGAACTGCCAGATGATGCGGGTCATCTCGTCGCCGTCGAGTTCGACGACCGGGTTCGCCACCTTGATCTTCGCCATGGAAAGAATGCCTCGTTGCTGGATATGGGACGGCCTTGCCCGCGCGGCGTTGGGCCGGGAGATGTCGCCCGTATATCAAAGCGCTTTTGGCCACGCAAACGGCGATCGGTCACGAATTGGAGGCCAGAGCCGTCGTCATTTGCGAATGCTTCATTTTCCCGGCCGAATGTGGCAGGGACGCTGAAATGCCGCAAACAGCAGTTCATTGACAATCATGCCCGTCATCAAAGATCCCGATAGCATTGCAGTCGCCGGCCCGGCGATCATCCTCGTCGAGCCTCAGCTTGGCGAGAACATTGGCATGGTCGCGCGCGCCATGGCCAATTTCGGCCTGTCGGAGCTGCGCCTGGTCAACCCGCGTGATGGTTGGCCGAGCGAGAAGGCGCGTGCTACGGCCAGCCGCGCCGATCATGTCATCGACGCTGTCACCGTCTTCGACGATCTGGCCTCGGCGCTCGCCGACCTGAACTTTGTCTTCGCCACCACGGCCAGGCAGCGCGACGGCTTCAAATCCGTGCGCGGGCCGGTGGAGGCGGGCAGGCTGCTGCGGGCGCGCCACGTGATGGGCCAGCGCACCGGCATCCTGTTCGGACGCGAACGCTTCGGCCTCTACAATGACGAGGTCGGCCTTGCCGACGAGATCGTCACTTTCCCGGTCGATCCCGATTTCTCCTCGCTCAACATCGCCCAGGCAGCACTTCTGATGTCCTACGAATGGATGAAGTCCGGCCTGGAGGACGAGACCAGGACCAATTTTTCCGGCCCGGACATGAAACCGGCAAGCAAGGAAGAATTGCACGGCCTGTTCGCCTATCTCGAAGGCGCGCTGGAAGCGCGCGGCTATTTCCGGCCGGCGCCGAAGAAGCCGAAAATGATCGACAATCTGCGCGCGGTGCTGACACGCCCCGGTTTTGCCGAACCGGAGCTGAAGGTGCTGCGCGGCATTATTTCGTCGCTCGACAGGTTTTCTCCGGCGATGCCGCGCGGCGACGGGTCCCCTGGCGACGACCCGCGGCGCTTGCCCGCGGCCGCCGCGCGGGCCCGCAAGGCGGAAGCGGCGCGCCTTGCCGACACCGGCAAGGACGATGACATACCGCCGCTTGGCGGAAAAGGAACCGACAATGACTGAGCGGCCGATCCTGATGTTCGATTCGGGCATCGGCGGGCTTACCGTGCTGCGCGAGGCGCGCGTGCTGATGCCCGACCGCCGCTTCATCTATGTCGCCGACGACGCTGCGTTTCCCTACGGCGCTTGGGAAGAGCCGGCGCTGAGGGCGCATATACTCGAATTGTTCGGCAAACTGCTTGAGCGCTTTGCGCCGGCCATTTCCGTCATCGCCTGCAACACCGCCTCGACGTTGGTGATCGATGCGTTGCGCGATAGATTTCCCGCGCATCCTTTCGTCGGCATGGTGCCTGCGATCAAACCGGCGGCGGAACGTACGCGCTCAGGGCTGGTTTCGGTGCTGGCGACGCCTGGCACCGTCAAGCGCCAATACACGCGCGACCTGATCAGCAAATGGGCACAGAAATGCCATGTCCGCCTGGTCGGCAGCGACAGGCTGGCGGGACTGGCTGAGATCTACATGCGTGAGGGCTTCGTCGATGAGGAGGCCGTACGCACCGAGATCACGCCGTGCTTCGTCGAACATGATGCGTTGCGTACGGATATCGTCGTGCTCGCCTGCACACACTACCCCTTTCTGGCCAATCGCATGCGCAAGACGGCGCCCTGGCCGGTCGATTGGCTCGACCCCGCTGAAGCGATTGCGCGCCGGGCGCTGTCGCTTCTCGCCGACATCGATCCGAGCGGTCGTGGCGAGATGCTGCCTGAAGGCCCCGACCTTGCCGTCTTCACATCGAAAAGAGCCGATTTCCCGACCCGTCGCCTGATACAGGGCTTCGGGCTGGCTATGTCGTGATTGCGAAGCGGAACATCACGGCAGTCATTGCGTTTTTCTCCAGATTCCAACGGGAGAAAGAACCATGCCAGCCACCTCGAAAGCCCAGCAGAAAGCCGCCGGCGCGGCTCTGTCGGCCAAGCGCGGCGAGACCTAGAAGAGCGAACTCCAGGGCGCTTCCAAGGGAATGTACGAATCGATGAGCGAAAAGCAGCTCGAGGAATTCGCCGAGACGAAGCGCAAGGGCCTGCCGGAGAGGAAGTCGAAAGACTAAGGATTAAGCATCCGGAATCAAAGAGCCCGCGGCCAAAACCGCGGGCTTTGAATTGATGTCGGCCGCCTGAGACCGGATAGGAGCCTACCAGCGCCCGCTGCAGCGCTTGATCTTGTAGCGTATGACCTTCTTGTGGCCGTGCCGCCAGATAACGTTCTTCTTGATCACGATGCGGCAAGCCTGGTGATGTCGGTGTCCGTGCCAATGCCTGGCCTCCGCCGGCTCCGGTGTCAGGACCGCCATGGATCCCGCCAACACAGCGGCTCCTGTCAGGGTAAGGAAGAATTTCTTCATGCGAATGTAGCTCCTCTGCTCCGGTCCCTTCCTGATGCCGCTGGCGCAACCTCCCGCCACATCCGGCACTGTACTCAACCCAGAGACGCTATATCGTCGCCATGGCCTACGCCAGCCACAAGCTTGACACCGGTTAAATCTCCGTTTAATCAGCGCGCCAACACCGGGCCGCAATGCCCGGTGGTTTTCTTTATGTGCGCAAGATGCGTGGAAATCCAATTCTACTATCTTGTTTGAACTGACGTGTCCCGTGGGTTTTCCGCCGCGTTGCGTGGGAAAACCCTGTCAGGTCTCGAAAACGGAGGCCAGAGGAGGGCGCGTTTCCTTCACCCGGACCATGAGGTTCCGGGTGTATTGTTTTGAAAAGGGAATGCGATGAGCAAGCGCGAATCCGCGAAGTACAAGATCGACCGCCGTCTCGGCGAAAACATCTGGGGCCGCCCGAAGTCCCCGGTCAACAAGCGTGAATACGGTCCCGGCCAGCATGGCCAGCGCCGCAAGGGCAAGCTTTCCGATTTCGGCCTGCAGCTGCGCGCCAAGCAGAAGCTGAAGGGTCACTATGGCGACGTTTCGGAAAAGCAGTTCCGCAAGGTTTATGAAGAGGCTGACCGCCGCAAGGGCGACACCTCGGAGAACCTGATCGGCCTGCTCGAATCGCGTCTCGACGCGGTCGTCTACCGCGCCAAGTTCGTGCCGACTATTTTCGCCGCCCGTCAGTTCGTCAACCACGGCCATGTCAACGTCAACGGCAAGCGCGTCAACATCGGCTCGTATCGCTGCAAGCCGGGCGATGTCGTCGAAGTGCGCGAAAAGTCCAAGCAACTGGTCATCGTTCTGGAAGCGGTAGGTCTCGCCGAGCGCGACGTGCCGGACTACATCGAAGCCGATCACAACAAGATGGTCGCGACCTTCTCGCGCATCCCCGGCCTGGCGGACGTTCCGTTCGCCGTGCAGATGGAACCGAACCTGGTCGTCGAATTCTATTCGCGCTAAACGAGCGCATTCTGCGATACCAAGCAAAGGCCGCCCGTCGAGGCGGCCTTTTCTTTGTCGGTCATGTCCGCTAATCCGGCGCTCTGGGCCACTGAAAGCGACATGCCATGAACATGCTTCCAGACATCGAACCGATCGCCGACAGCGAAGGCGGCTTCCATCCGCTGTTCGCCGACGTGCCGTCCTCGGTCGAGTTCAACAAATTGCGCAAACGGCTGCTGCGGCTGACCCGACAGGCGATCGAGGATTTCTCGATGGTCAAGCCCGGCCAGCGCTGGCTCGTTGCCCTGTCGGGCGGCAAGGATTCCTACGGCCTGCTCGCGGTGCTGCTCGATCTCAAATGGCGCGGGCTCTTGCCGGTCGATCTTCTGGCCTGCAATCTCGACCAGGGCCAGCCGAATTTCCCTAAACATATCCTGCCGGACTATCTCGACAGTCACGGCATTGCGCACCGGATCGAGTATCAGGACACCTATTCCGTCGTCACCGACAAGCTGCCGGCGGGCAGCACCTATTGCTCGCTCTGCTCGCGCCTCAGGCGCGGCCATCTCTACCGCATTGCGCGCGAGGAGGGTTGCTCGGCACTGGTGCTCGGCCACCATCGTGAGGACATTCTCGAAACCTTCTTCATGAACCTCTTCCATGGCGGCCGTCTCGCCGCCATGCCGCCTAAACTGCTCAACGACGACGGCGACGTCATGGTGCTGCGGCCATTGAGCTACTGCGCCGAGGCCGATCTGGAAAGATTCGCCGCCGCCATGCATTTCCCGATCATTCCCTGCGATCTCTGCGGTAGCCAGGAAGGCCTTCAGCGCAACGCCATGAAGGCGATGCTCGAGGACCTGGAAAAGCGTATGCCCGGCCGCAAGGATACGATGCTGCGCGCGCTGTCGAACAGCAGGCCATCGCACCTGCTCGACAGGAAACTGTTCGACTTCGCTGCCCTCAACGACACCCTCACCACAAGGCAAGACCTTTCCGATGACATTTGACGATACCGCGATCGATTGGCTGGCCGGCATTCTGGCCGAGGCGGCGCTGACCGAGATCATGCCGCGCTTTCGCCGGCTGGGCGATGGCGATGTCAGGCAGAAGACCTCGGCCGCCGACCTTGTGACCGAAGCCGACGTCAATGCCGAGCGGCTGATCACCGCGCGGCTGCGCGAACGCTATCCCCAGGCGATGATCGTCGGCGAGGAGGCCTGTTCCGACAATCCGGCACTGCTCGATGGTCTGGGCGATGCCGATCTGGCCTTCGTCATCGATCCGGTCGACGGCACTTTCAACTTCGCCTCCGGCGTGCCGCTGTTCGGCGTCATGCTGGCGGTCGTGGTCCAGGGCGAGACGGTTGCCGGCATCATCCACGATCCCGTCGGCAAGGACTGGCTGATCGGCGCCAGGGGCGCCGGCAGCCATATCCGGCATGCGCATGGCAGCATCGAGAAGGTGCATGTAGCGGCACCCGCGCCGATCTCGGAGATGACCGGCTCGGTCTCCTGGCAATATATGCCCGAGCCGGAGCGGTCGCGGCTGGCGCGCAACCAGACAAAGATCCTGTCGCAATTCGCCTATCGCTGCGCCGCGCACGAATACCGCCTCTTGGCGAGCGGCCATGCCCATTTCGTCGTCTACAACAAGCTGATGCCGTGGGACCATCTGGCCGGCGTGCTGATCCATGCCGAGGCCGGCGGCCACGCGGCGCGCTTCGACGGCAGCACCTATCTGCCCTCGCATCTCGGCGGCGGCCTGCTTGTCGCGCCCGATCGCGAAAGCTGGCACGAATTGCGCCGCGAACTCTGGGCGCAATAGGAACGATTCCTGCGTTAGCCGAAGGAGCGGTGCAATTTCACGCAAATCCGGAGGCTCTCGAATGAAACCTCGGTTCGCATTTGTCGCCGCGGCTCTTGCCGCCGCTCTGTCTACCAGTTCCCAGGAAGCAAGATCGCAGGAACGCAGTTGTCGCAGTTCCGATCCCGTCGACACGATAAAGGAGATGTCGGACGCTATCTATGCCTGCTGGAAACCGCCACCCGGAACCGCGGGCATGTCCCTGACCCTGCGGTTCTCGCTTCGCCGCAACGGCACACTGATCGGCAAGCCTCGCGCCACGTATTCCGATCTGGGAACCGATGCCCAGCGCAGCCGGGCCTTCGTGGCATCCATTCTCAGGGCACTCGATGATGCTCTGCCATTGCCCTTTTCGGACAGCATGGGTGAAGCAATTGCGGGGCGTATGCTTGCCCCTCGGTTCACGGCAGCTCTTGAGGGTGCATCCTAGTGCAAGTCGGTGATGTGCCCTGAAACGGGCGCGTTCTGTGGCTGGAACATCTTGCCGCGCTCGGCGATGAAGATCATCAGCAGCGCCGCGACCGAGACGCTGCAGAAGCCGGCGGCCAGCGGCGTCACCGTGCCATTGAAGGCCTGGCCGATCAGCGTGCCGAGAATGCCGCCGAGAAACGTCTGCATGAAACCGAGGATCGACGACGCCGTGCCGGCCAGTTGCCCGAGCGGCTCCATGGCCAGCGCGTTGAAGTTCGCGCCCAGCGCACCGAACGGAAGCATGGCGCAGGCAAAGAAGGTGATGAACAGCCAGAGCGGCATCTTCATTTCCAGCGAAACGATCAGCCAGGCAAGGCTGATGACCAGGAACAGCAGCAGCGCGCTCTGCGACAGGCGGCGCATGCCGATGCGGCCGACAAGGCGCGAATTCAGAAAGTTGGAGAAGGCGAGCACGCCCGCGACGCCTGCGAAGATGACCGGGAACATCTCGCCGACATGGAAGATGTCGACATAGATCTGCTGCGCCGAAGCGATGAAGCCGAACATGGCGCCGAAGATGAAGGTGCTGGCGAAGGCATAGCAGATCGCAATGCGGTTGGTGAGCACGATGCGGAACCCACCGACAATCGAGTTCACGGTCAGCGGCCGGCGATGTTCGGGATGCAGCGTTTCAGGAAGGCGCAGCAGCGACCAAGCCGAGACGAGGAGCGCACCGACGGCCATGGTGACGAAGATCCAATGCCAGGTCGCAAACAGCATGATGAACTGGCCGATGCCGGGAGCAATGACCGGTATCGCCATGAACACCATGAAGATCAGCGACATCACCTCGGCCATGCGCCGGCCGTCGAACGTATCGCGCACGATCGATACGGCGATGACGCGGGTGGCGGCCGCACCAATGCCTTGCACGGCCCGGCACAGCAGAAGTGTCTCAAAGCTTGGCGCAATGGCGGCAGCCGCGGCCGCGGCGACATAGATCACCAGCCCGGCGACCAGTGGTGCGCGACGCCCGAAGCGATCCGAGATCGGCCCGAAGAACAACTGTCCGCCGCCGAAGCCCAGAATGTAGGCCGTTATGACGTACTGCCGGTGGTTTTCATTTTCGACACCGAGCGTGGCGCCGATCTGCTGCAGCGCGGGCAGCATGATGTCGATGGCCAGCGAGTTCAGCGCCATCAGCGCCGCGCACAGGGCGATGAACTCCCAGCGCGGAATGGGCAGTTTGCTTGCCGATTGCGGCGCTGGTTTTGGCTGGTCCACGGCAAGTCCGATCTTTCGAACGAAAATGCGCCGGCGGGCCGGCGCATTGGCTCGTCCTGGTCCTGGGTTCAGGACATGAAAATTGCCGAGGTGGGCTGCCCCGGGTGCCTGGTGCTCGATGCCCAAAATCAACGTCGATTTTCGGGCATGCACAAAACAGAAATCAGGCGGCGCCTTTGACGCTGACGCCCTTCTCGACGAGGAATGTCTGCAACTCACCGGCCTGGAACATCTCGCGGATGATATCGCAGCCGCCGACGAATTCGCCCTTGACGTAGAGCTGCGGGATCGTCGGCCAGTTGGAGTATTCCTTGATGCCCTGGCGCAGTTCGGCCGAGTCCAGGACGTTCACGCCTTTGTAGTCGGCGCCGATATAGTCGAGGATCTGGACGACCTGGCCGGAAAATCCGCATTGCGGGAAACCGGGCGTGCCCTTCATGAAAAGGACGACGTCGTTGCCCTTCACTTCATTGTCGATGTAGTCGTTGATGCCGCTCATGGAATATCCTTTCCCGCCTGTGGGAGTCAGGCTCGAAACATATCCCTTCAAATAAACCCAACGATTGCTCGAAACAAGACGTTAGCCGCGCCGCGGCTGAAATGGCGCAAAGGATGGGCCGTGTTGGGCCAAGCAGACCATCCCTCGACACCGATCGTGAGGTTGCGGTCTATATTCCGGCGCGAGTCAGTCGGGAACGCTGGTCTGCAAGGCGAGTGCGTGCAGCACGCCGCCCATATTCCCTTTCAGCGCGTCATAGACCATCTGGTGCTGCTGGACGCGGCTTTTCCCCCGAAAGCTCTCGGCCACCACCTCGGCCGCATAGTGGTCGCCGTCGCCGGCGAGATCGCGGATCGTGACCTTGGCGTCCGGAATGCCGTCCTTGATCAGTTTTTCGATGTCGTGGGCGTCCATTGCCATGGCAAAATCCTGTTTCGAGCGACCGGTGTCAGGCCATAAGATGAGAGTCGGGCGAGCCTAAAGCCTTTCCGGTCCGGATTGAAGCCGTTCTGACCCACCAACGACAAGACGGTCCGGTGGCTTCAGAGAAAGACTAGGCCGGTGGGCTTGCTTCATCCTCGGCAACGTCCTCGCGTGTCGAGAAAGCGCGGCCAAGGCTGAAGGCCAGCACATAGAGCGGCACGTTGAGCACGAGGCTGACAATGGGGAGATAGCTCGTCATTTGCCAAGCCGGTGAGAAGAACCCCTGGCCGTAGCCGTCGCAGATGAGCGACGAGCCGTACTCCCACAACGCGCCTAAGACCACCGTGCTGGCAAAAAGCTTAATGCAGGTGACGATATGCCTTGCCCGTGCCGGATCCGGCGCAAGGCGGCCCCAAAGCACCAGGCAGATGATCGGAATTGCATAGAGGAGGTTCTGCAGCGCCAGCATCGGGATGGCGCCGTTGGCCGCGGCAAGAAACCCCGCACGCGTTTCCAGCCGCATGCACACCTCGCTCGAGGTTGTCGACAGCAGGAAAAAGACGAACGGTCCCAGGAACCAGAAGAAGAACAGTGACGGCCAGAAGACGACTGCAAGCAGCGCCCGGGCAGCCAGTTTCCTGTGATTGATCATGAGTCTCCCGAAAAACCGTTCCCACTTTTCGGGATCATGCTCTCGTCAACTGGCCTGGTCCATAAAGCGCGGGAACCAGCCTTCGTGGGCTCCGCTCAATTCGCTGACCGGGATTGCCCTGGCGTCACCAAGCTTCAGCGCGCTGCCACCTGTGGAGCCGATCCACGGCGCGAAGATGCCAAGCTCGCCCTGCTGCTTGCGAATGGCGTCCCATTCGTCACCGTGCGGATCGATCGACAACGTCAGGAGATAACGGCCCTGGTCCTCGCCGAACCAGACCGGGATCGGGTCGGTGCCGACAAGCCCGGGAACGGTGGCGCCGATGCCGGACGCCATCGCCATTTCGGCAAGCGCAACGGCGACGCCGCCATCGGAAACGTCATGCGCCGCCGTGACGACACCGGATGCGATGAGCGCGCGCACATGGTCGCCGACGCGCTTTTCGTGATCGAGGTCTACCGGCGGCGGCGGGCCGTCCGTGCGGCCGTGGATGTCCCTGAAATAGACCGATTGGCCAAGATGCGTTCCCCAGGACGCCGGCGCGCCGACCAGCAGGATCATCTGGCCCTCGGCCGCAAAGCCGATCCGCACCATCTTCGACCAATCGGCGATCAGCCCGACGCCGCCGATGGTCGGGGTTGGCAGGATGCCCTGGCCGTTGGTCTCGTTGTAGAGCGAGACATTGCCGGAGACGATCGGGAATCCGAGCGCACGGCAGGCGTCGCCTATGCCTTTCACCGCGCCGACCAGCTGGCCCATGATCTCGGGCCGTTCCGGGTTGCCGAAATTGAGGTTGTCGGTGGCGGCCAGCGGCAGAGCGCCGGTGGCGGTCAAGTTGCGCCAGCATTCGGCCACCGCCTGCTTGCCGCCCTCATAAGGGTCGGCCTCGCAATAGCGCGGCGTCACGTCGGAGGAGAAGGCGAGCGCCTTGGTCGCATGGCCTTCGACCCGGACCACGCCGGCATCGCCGCCTGGAAGCTGCAGCGAATTGCCCTGGATCAACGTGTCATACTGTTCCCACACCCAGCGGCGCGAAGACAGGTCGGGCCCGCCGAGCAGCTTCAGCAGCGCGTCGGCAACGTCGGCTTGCGGAATGTCATTGGCGGCCAGCGGCGCCGGCTTTTTCGGCTCGACCCACGGCCGGTCATATTCCGGAGCCTTGTCGCCGAGATCCTTGATCGGCAGATCGGCGACCTGATCCCCCTGGTGCAGCACGCGGAAGCGCAGATCGTCGGTGGTCTTGCCGACGATGGCGAAGTCGAGCCCCCATTTGTGGAAGATCGCCTCGGCTTCCTTCTCCTTTTCGGGGCGCAGCACCATCAGCATGCGCTCCTGGCTTTCCGACAGCATCATCTCGTAGGCGCTCATGCGCTCTTCGCGCACCGGCACCTTGTCGAGATAGAGCTCGATGCCGAGGTCACCCTTGGCGCCCATTTCCACCGCCGAGCAGGTAAGGCCGGCGGCACCCATGTCCTGGATGGCGATGACTGCGCCCGAGGCCATCAGTTCGAGGCTGGCTTCCAGCAGGCACTTTTCGGTGAAGGGATCGCCGACCTGCACTGTCGGGCGCTTCTCATCGATCTTGTCGTCGAATTCGGCCGAGGCCATGGTGGCGCCGCCGACACCGTCGCGGCCGGTCTTGGCGCCGAGATAGACGACCGGCAGGCCGACACCCTTGGCTTCCGACAGGAAGATCGCATCGGTCTTGGCAAGGCCCGCCGCGAAGGCGTTGACCAGGATGTTGCCATTGTAGCGGGCGTCGAAATTGACCTCGCCACCGACTGTCGGCACGCCGAAGGCGTTGCCATAGCCGCCGACGCCGGAAACCACGCCTGAAACAAGGTGCCGGGTCTTGGGATGGTCAGGCGAGCCGAAGCGCAGCGCATTCATCGCCGCGATCGGCCGCGCGCCCATGGTGAAGACGTCGCGCAATATGCCGCCGACCCCGGTCGCCGCGCCCTGGTAGGGCTCGATATAGGACGGGTGGTTATGGCTCTCCATCTTGAAGACGACGCAGTCGCCATCGCCGATGTCGACCACGCCGGCATTCTCGCCCGGCCCCTGGATGACCTGAGGTCCGGTGGTCGGCAGCGTGCGCAACCATTTCTTCGAGGATTTGTAGGAGCAGTGCTCATTCCACATCGCCGAGAAGATGCCGAGTTCGGTGAAGCTCGGCTCGCGCCCGACAAGATCGAGGATGCGCTGATACTCGTCGGGCTTGAGCCCGTGTGAGGCAATGAGCTCGGGGGTGATCGGCACGGAATTGGAAATGGTCATGGGCGGCGATTTATATCCGGGACGTTGGGATTTTGAGTCCCGTCTTATCGCAAGCCTTGCGGCCGATACACCCATGGATTGACGAAAAACGACGGAAAACCGGACAAAGCCACGCAGTGTCAGGAGAAGCTGTCGTAGCCGGCGCGGCCTTCATCGAGAAGTCGCCGGATCGCCGCGACGCCTTCAGCGATATCCCCGCGCTGTCTCGGCTGCGAAACGCCAAAGCGGACGCCATGGAAAACCTGCTCGGAACGGCCGGCCTTGAATTCGTCCTCGTCGTCGATCAGCACGCCGTGCTCCAGGCAGGCGTTCTTGAAGGTGCCGGAAAGCCAGGGGTCGGGCAGGGTCAGCCAGACAAAGGGCACCCTGTCATGCGACTTGACCGCGAAGCCGGCCAAAGTCTCGCGCACGATGGCGATGCGGGCGCCGATTTCGGCGATGCTGCGCTTGCGTATCTCATCCGCCTGACCTGACAGCACCAGCCTTGTATTCACCTCCGCCAGCAGGAAGGGCATGCCGCCGGTCATCATCTTGTGGGCGACACGGATGCGGTGGCGGTAGGCGGGCGGGCAGGAAAGCCAGCCGCCGCGCACACCGGCTGCGACCGACTTCGACAGGCCGCCCGCGACAATGGTGCGTTCAGGCGCATACTCGGCCAGCAATGGTGTCGGATCGTCGGTCAGATTGCCATAGAGATCATCCTCGATGAGGAGGACGTTGTATTCGCGTGCGACATGGGCGATCGCCTCGCGGCGCGCCGCCGACAAGGTGGCCAGCGTCGGATTCTGCGCCGTCGGCATCAGGAAGATCATCTTGGGATGCTTTTGCGCGCAGACGCGCTCGAAATCCTGCGGATCGATGCCTTCCTCGTCCGATGCCACCAGCGCGGTGCGCCTGCCGATCAGGCCGGCGCTGCGGGAAATCTGCGAGTAGGTGAGGTGCTCGAAGGCAATATAGTCGCCAGGCATGGTGAGCGCCGCGATCGCCGCCATCACCGCCGCATGGGTGCCGAGCGTGGGAACGATGGTGTCGGCACTCGGACGAAACGAATTGCGCGCTAACCAGCGGGCGCCGGCTTCGTACCATCGGTCGGGGAAGTCCCGCGTGTAGCTCGAAATCTCATGCGGATGGTCCTGCGCCGTGCGCGACAGGACTCCGGCGACAATGTCGCCCTGGCCGATATCAGGTGCTGCGGTGCTGTCGAAACGCAGCTTGCCCTTAGGCGCATCGATATAGCGCGTGCCTTCGCCGCCGACGTCCGGAGCCGGAAAATCCGGCTTCGCGCGCTGGCCGAGCACATAGGTCCCACGCCCGACTTCGCCGCTCACCAGCCCACGCTCGCGCAGCAATTGATAGGCCCGGCCGACCGTGCCGACGGTGGTGCCGATGTCGTAGGCGAGGTCGCGCTGCGGCGGCAGCTTTGCGCCGGCATCGATCACGCCCCGATCGATGTCCGTCTCGATGGAATCCGCCAGGCGCTGATACAGCGGCCCGGAGCCGGTGGTGAGATCGGGAAGCCAAGTTGTCATGGTGACAATTTTCTATATTGCACCGATAGATGAGTCAATACATACCAGTCGCGTGCAAAAAAGGGTACAATCTAGAACGTTGGCAGAAAGAAAATGAATACAATCGCGACAATACGTCATTCGAGCGCTGCATTATCGGGCCAATCCACACGTCCATCGGCTCAGCGCGGTTTTGTCAGCCGTCTTGTGCGCGTGCTGAGGTCGATGGCAAGATGGATCGACAACCTGCTGGATCGCCGCCGCAGCCGGTTGGCGCTGCTGGAGATGACCGACGACCAGCTCAAGGATATCGGCGTCACGCGCTGCGACGCCCACCGCGAGGGCATCAGGCCGTTCTGGGACTGACTGTGACCCCAAAAGCGGGAACCGGGTTTTGGGAGATAATGGTCCTGGGAAATGCGGACAGGACGTCCGTACAGTTCTAACGGACGCTCGATGCCCTGGTGCGTGCAACGGCATGGTCCGCAAGGACGGCGACCACGCACAGCACGAGGAAAAGTCCGGTGATGGCTGCGGCCGAGATGAGGACGCTGGTCGCGCCGTTCTTGGCGATGTCCAGGAAAGGGTAGGGCACCTCGCCGGCAAACGGCGCCCGCATCAGCGCATAGACCAGATAAGCGATGGGATAGATCACCCACCAGGAAATGTCGCTCCAGCGCGTCCTGCCGTCAGCGCCCGATATCAACCACCACAGCACGAAGAGCACCGGCGTCACATAATGCAGCAGGACGTCGCAGAGCAGGAACAGCCCCTGCGGCTGCCAGAGTTGTGCCAGGACCGTTGCGTAGATGATGAAGACCAGCGCGATCGAAACCGCAACGCCGGTGCGCATCCGCGCGCCTGCAAAGGCCGGCAGCCAGGCATAGAAGGTGGGTGACAGCAGCGACGTGTACACCAGCACCGCGCCGATGTTTGTCAGGATGGTGAAGAAGCTGAAGACGAAAATGATTGAGCCAAGCAGGCTGCGGCCGGCTTCCATCGATGCCGGAATGCTGATGCAGAACTGCAGGATGAGCCCGGCCAGACCGATGACCAGACCCGCGATCTGCAGGAACCGGCCCATGGGCTAGGCCGTCGCGGCGCAGGCCGGATTGCCGGCCTGCCAACGGGCGATGTCCGAGCCGATGCGGGCGCCGAGCGGATCGTTCATCAGCGGTCCGAAGACGTCGACGCGGCTAGAATTGCCTTGCGCCTGCACGACCAGCAAAGGTTTGCCGCCATAGTGCTTGGCCGGCACCAGCAGGAAACGCGGCGTGCCGCTGAACGAATTCAGCTCATTGGCCATCTGGTACGGTTTGAAGGCTGGGTCCTTGCTGGCGATCCAGCATTTGTGGGCAGCGATCGCCACTTGTTCCATGGCCAGCAGCGCAGCACTTTTGCCTGAGGGAACAGGCGTGCTCTTTGGCGTCGACTGGCAGGATGCCAGCACAAAGCCCGCCGCGGCGACCAGCGCGATCGTCTTCGACTTGATCAAGCGGCACCCATCTCAAGCTCGGACAGAAAAATCTTCAAACCATCGGTCATCTCGCCCCACACCCGCGACAATGCCGGGTGTTGCGAGGCGATCTGCTGGTAGGCGTCGAATTTGGGATAGGCGTCGAGCAGGTCGTGGCGTCCCGTCATGGCGCGGAAATTGTTGAAGATGAACCGGGTCGGCGTCAGCCAGGCATCGGCGAAACTGATGTCGTCACCGAGTGCGAAGGGCCCTTGCGCCATGCGCGCCTCGATTGCCGCCAGTCCATGATGCAGGCGGGCGAACTGGGCGTCGATCTCGGCATTGTTGCGCTTCGGCACGGAATGAAGCTCGAAAAGCTTCATCATCGGGGTAAGCACGTCGAGATCGGTGATGCGGGCGAACATGCGCACCAGCGCGCGGTCCTTGGAATCGGGCGGCAGCAGGGCCGGTTCCGGAAACCGTTCCTCGAGATATTCGGCGATGACCACCGATTCGACGATCGTCTCGCCCGAGCCGGTGATCAGCACCGGAATCCGGTTCATCGGCGAGATGGCGCGAAACTCTTCCGGGATGGGAAAACCGGGCGGCGGCGCGATGATCTTGAGCGGTACGTCCTTGATGTAGGCCAGTGCCCGCACGATCGACGAGTAGGGCGACAACGGCCGCGAATAGAGTTTCATGACCGTCTCTCTCCCCAATGAACCAGACTTGCTCCAAAGAGACAGGAATGTCCGGCTGTTTTCAAGCTGTTCGCTTCGATATCGTCAGGCGGCGATGCCGAGGGCGCTCTCGAACAGTCCGCGGCCGTCGGTACCGCCATGGGCTGCTTCGATCAGGTTTTCCGGGTGCGGCATCAGCCCGAGCACATTGCCTTGGCTGTTGACGATGCCGGCAATGTCGTTGATCGAGCCGTTGGGGTTGGTGCCCTCGGCATAGCGGAACACCACCTGGCCTTCGCCTTCGATTCGGGCAAGCGTGTCGGCGTCGGCGAAATAATTGCCGTCATGATGCGCGACCGGCGAGCGGATGATCTGGCCCGGCTGATAGCGGCGCGTGAACATGGTGTTGGCATTGGTGATCTCGAGCTTCACCTGCCGGCAGACGAATTTCAGCGAGGTGTTGCGCATCAAGGCGCCCGGCAACAGGCCGGCCTCGACCAGGATCTGGAAACCATTGCAGACGCCGATGACCGTAACGCCCGCGGCCGCTTTTTCGGCCACCGCCCGCATGACCGGCATGCGCGCGGCGATCGCGCCGCAGCGCAGATAGTCGCCGAAGGAAAAGCCGCCCGGAATGGCGATCAGGTCGACATCGGGGATTTCGGTATCGGTCTGCCAGACGGTGACCGGGGGTGTTCCCGAAATCTTGGTCAACGCCGCGATCATGTCGCGGTCGCGGTTGAGGCCGGGCAGGAGGACGACGGCTGATTTCATTTTGGTTCGTAAGGCCTTTGTGCTTCGGCGAGTTCGCGCAACTAGAGGCGCTGCTCAATCCGTTCAAGACGTTGATCGATACGGCCTGTTATCGCGTAGATATTGTTGACGTCCGTTTGCGTGCTCAACGCCTGCAACCTGATCGCGACAATCTCGTGCTTGACTTCGCCCAGGCCACTCTCAAGTCGATCCATTCGTGAATGGATTTTCTTGACAAGCTCGTACATCAGTTCATTCGTGACTTCAGGCATACGTGCCTCCGGCACAACCTTAGGTAAGCGTCACACTATAATTCTCAATCACCGTGTTCGCCAGCAGCTTGTCGCACATGGCCTTGAGGTCCGCTTCGGCCTTGGCCTTGTCGCTTTCCGCCAGCTCGACGTCGAACACCTTGCCCTGCCGCACCGTGCCGACGCCGCCGAAGCCCAGGCCGGACAGCGCGTGTTCTATCGCTTTGCCTTGCGGGTCGAGCACGCCGTTCTTGAGGGTGACGGTAATGCGGGCCTTGATCACGCTGGACATGCTCCTGTTCTGAGTATCGGGAGGCAAGCCGCGATCAGTGCGGCTTGCCTTTGAGGCCGTCGGTCGAGGCGACAAGCACCGGGCCGGTTGGGCGCGGCGGTTCGTTCTCGTTCATGATGCCGAGGCGGCGGGCAACTTCCTGGTAAGCCTCGACGAGGCCGCCCATGTCGCGGCGGAAACGGTCCTTGTCGAGCTTGTCCTGCGTCGCCACGTCCCACAGGCGGCAGGAATCCGGCGAGATCTCGTCGGCAACGACAATGCGCATCATGTCGCCTTCGAACAGCCGGCCGCATTCGATCTTGAAGTCGACGAGCTGGATGCCGACGCCCATGAACAAGCCAGAGAGGAAGTCGTTGACGCGGATGGCCAGCGCCATGACGTCGTCGATCTCCTGCGGGCTCGCCCAGCCGAACGCGGTGATGTGCTCTTCCGACACCATCGGATCGTCGAGCGCGTCGGCCTTGTAATAGAATTCGATGATCGAGCGCGGCAGAACGGTGCCTTCCTCGATGCCGAGCCGCTTGGACAGCGAACCGGCGGCGACATTGCGCACCACCACTTCGAGCGGAATAATCTCAACTTCCTTGATCAGCTGCTCGCGCATGTTCAGCCGGCGGATGAAATGGGTCGGAATGCCCATGCGGTTCAAATGGTTGAAGATGTACTCGGAAATGCGGTTGTTGAGGACACCCTTGCCGTCGATGACCTCGTGCTTCTTCTTGTTGAACGCGGTGGCGTCATCCTTGAAGAACTGGATAAGCGTGCCCGGTTCGGGTCCCTCATAGAGTATCTTGGCCTTGCCTTCATAAATGCGGCGGCGATTTTTCATCTGGATTTTTCTCTGGGGTTCCGGACAGGGCGGTATCAGACCATTTCCTGTCCGTCTGCCTGAAATAGTGCGGCTACGGTAGGGTTCAATGCCGGGTCTATCCCAATCACATCGTTTGCTCAATCGGCAAATCCTTCCAATCAACCGCTTTCGGGACTGAAATGCCGCAGCGCAGCATTCGATGAAGCGTATTGACCGACCCGCGACCTTTTGGTTTGTGCTTTGGCAACGCACATATTCACCGCCAACGAATCGAATTTGACCGGAGGGACGCCATGAGCAG
The DNA here is from genome assembly GCF_004006095.1 of Mesorhizobium sp. M7A.F.Ce.TU.012.03.2.1. NCBI lineage: Bacteria > Pseudomonadati > Pseudomonadota > Alphaproteobacteria > Hyphomicrobiales > Phyllobacteriaceae > Mesorhizobium > Mesorhizobium sp. M7A.F.Ce.TU.012.03.2.1. Next base: position 5,455,471 of record NZ_CP034779.1, on the reverse strand, counting down.
CATGAAAGACCGCGAAGAGGGCTTTGAGCGTAAATTCGCATTCGACGAGGAGCTTCGGTTCAAGGCCTCGGCGCGCCGCAACAAGGCGCTCGGCCTGTGGGCCGCCGAAAAGCTCGGAAAATCCGGCGCTGATGCCGACGCCTATGCCAAGGAAGTGGTTATCTCCGACATCGAGGAAGCCGGCGACCACGACGTGTTCCGCAAAATCCGCGGGGATTTCGACGCGGCCGGCGTCGAGCAGTCGGACCACCAGATCCGCCGCACCATGGACGAACTGATGGCGCAGGCGATCGAGCAGATCAAGAACACCTGATCCGGGCCATGCGCTGATCCCGGCCATACGCTGGACCAATCGACCGCCCGGCCTATCCGGGCGGTTTTTCTTTGCCTTTGTCGCGGTTTCCGGCTGAAACTGCCGGAGTTAACAAGGAAAGTATCCATGTCCCTGAAGTCCCGCCTCGCGGCCGACGAAACGCTGTTCACCGCATGGTCCGGCGTGCCGGATGCCTTGACCGTCGAAATCGTCGCCAAGCAGGGTTTCGATGCCGTCACGCTCGACATGCAGCATGGCGGCCATCACGAAGACAGCGTGCTGCGTGGCCTGGTGCCGGTGCTCGCTGCCGGCAAGCCGGCGCTGGTGCGCATTCCCGTTGGCCGTTTCGACATGGCAAGCCGCGCGCTCGATTTCGGCGCCGAGGCGGTCATCGCGCCGATGGTGAACTCGGTTGCCGATGCAAAACTGTTCGCCGCCGCCATGAAATACCCGCCGCTCGGCGAACGCTCCTGGGGTCCGACCTACGCTTTTCCACGCCACGGCAAAGGCGACCAGGCCGAATGGCTGCGCGACACCAATCAGCGCACAATGGCCTTCGCCATGGTCGAGACGCGCGCCGCCCTCGATGCGCTCGACGGCATCCTCGACACGCCCGGCATCGACGGCATCTTCCTCGGCCCGTCGGATTTCTCGATCGCCTGGAGCAATGGTGCGACCGTCAATTCGACGCTGGAAAGCATGATGGAGACGGTGGCATCGGTGGCCGAGCGCACCCGCAAGGCCGGCAAACATGCGGCGATCTACGTTGTCGAGCCGGCAATTGCCGGCCGGGTCGTGTCGATGGGCTATCGCCTGCTGGCCATGGGCTCCGAGCATTCGCTGATCGGGCTTGGGGCAAAAACGCTGATCAAGAGCGTCCGCGATTCGATCGGGTCCTGAAGACGCTCAAGGTTTCAGATCCGTCAGGAATTTGGCGAAGGTCATTGAACCTTCGGGCCAAGGACCAAAACCTGAATCCGGGTTGAGATGACCGGTCTCACCGGCATCGATGAACAGCGAACCCCAGGCGCCGGCGATGTCCTCCGCGACATCGAAGGCGCAGAACGGATCGTTGCGGCTGGCGATCACGATCGAGGGAAAGGGCAGCGGCTCACGCGGATAGGGGCCGAAGGTCATCAGGTGCCTGGGCCTGATCTCGGGATTGGCGACGTCGGGAGGTGCCACGAAGAAGGCCCCGGCAACCGGCTTGCGGAACTGCGTAATGGCTTGCACTGCAGCGGCGACACCGAGCGAGTGCGCCACCAGGACGACCGGCCGCTCGGCCTCGTTGACCGCCTCGGCAACGCTCGCCGTCCAGTCCTCGCGAACCGGCTTCGACCACTCGGCCTGTTCGACGCGGCGCGCCGTCGACAGTTTCGACTGCCAGCGGCTCTGCCAATGGTCGGGGCCGGAATTGGTGTAGCCCGGTACGATGAGAATATCTGCTTCCTTGACCTTCATGGCGCTGAGATAGCGAGCGGCATCGCTTCGTGCAACCGGCAGGAACGCCGCTTTTGCTCACAATAGTGAACACCATGTTCGCTTCTTCGCGTCTTGTGTGAACGATGCCGATGGACGATCTGTGGTCAGGAAAAGAAACAGCCGTGCGCGGGAACCCTGACTTTGGAACTGACACGACGTACAATGATCGGCGGAGTGGGGCTTCTCGCTTTGGGAGCTTCATCGCAGGCCGGTCGAACGGAGCATTCGATGAGCGAGTTGCCTTTTGCCGCCACCACCCCGGTCAGCGTTGCCCGCGTCGGGCTGAAGGCGCGCGACGCGGAAAGCCTTGCCGCCTATTACCGCGAAATTGTCGGTCTGCAGGAGTTGAGCCGTGCCGATGGCGCGATCACCCTGGGCGCCGCCAACCGTCCCTTGTTGGTGCTTGAGCAGGACGCTTCAGCCAAGCCGGATGATCCGCGCAGCGCCGGGCTGTTCCACACCGCCTTCCTGCTGCCCAGCCGCGCCGACCTCGGCCGCTGGATCAACCACGCCATATCAAACAAGATCGCGATCGAGGGCGCTTCCGACCATCTGGTCAGCGAAGCTCTGTACCTGACCGATCCCGAAGGCAATGGCATCGAGATCTATGCCGACCGCCGTGCGCAAGACTGGAAGTGGAATGGCGACAAGATTGCCATGGCGACAGAACGGCTGAACATTCCGTCCGTCGTTGCCGAAGTGCCGGCGGGTGATGCCGGCTGGCAGGGTACGCCGGAAAACAGCATCGTCGGCCATGTCCACCTGCGTGTCGGTAGGCCGGAAGACGCCGAAGCCTGGTGGAACCAGGAATTTGGCTTCGACACCATGGCCAAATACGGCGGCCAGGCGGTGTTCCTGTCGTCGGGCGGCTATCACCACCACATCGGCGCCAACGCCTGGCAGAGTTCAGGCGCCGGCCGCCGCGATTCGAGCCGGTCGGGCCTTGCCTGGGTCGAGATGCGTTCGGACAAGGTGACGAGCCCGGTAACCCGCGAAGACCCGTGGGGCACGGTGATCAGGATTGTTCCCGGCAACGCTTGAGAGCTGTCCAGCCGATAGATGGGTAACAGTTTGAACCGGATACATAGGTAACAGTTTTCCCCCTTATGATGGGTTCGCGGCAGCGCCAAGCGGTTGGGTGATGCCAGTCTCTCGCCAAACCATCGCCGGTCCTCCCGGCGGACAAGAAAACTGTCACCCATCTAATCAGTCCATTCTGTTACCTATCTATCCGGTTCGGACACCGGCCCCTCTCTCCCCGTCACTATACGGGGAGAAATGCCCGGCAGGGCAATGAGGGGCAGCGCCAAAGTCGTGAATTTGTCAAAGCGTGAATAGGTGCGATCGTCGCCGAAGTCGGCACCGCCCCTCATCCGCCTGCCGGCACCTTCTCCCCGTATAGTGACGGGGAGAAGGAAGCTCAGGCTTCCCCAAACACCCGCTTGAAGATCGTGTCGACATGCTTGGTGTGATAGCCCAGGTCGAATTTCTCGCGGATTTCGGCTTCCGGCAGCGCTGCGGTCACTTCCTTGTCGGCCAAAAGTTCCTCAAGGAAATCAGCGCCTTGCTCCCACACTCTCATGGCGTTGCGCTGCACCAGCCGGTAGGAGTCTTCGCGCGACAGGCCGGCTTGGGTCAGCGCCAGCATGACGCGCTGCGAATGCACGAGGCCGCGGAACTTGTTCATGTTCTTCAGCATGTTGTCGGGATAGACGAGCAGCTTGTCGATGACGCCGGTCAGCCGTGACAGTGCGAAATCGAGCGTCACGGTGGCATCCGGGCCGATCATGCGCTCGACCGAGGAGTGCGAGATGTCGCGCTCGTGCCAGAGCGCCACATTCTCCATCGCCGGTAGCGCCATCGACCGCACCATGCGGGCGAGGCCGGTGAGGTTTTCGGTCAGCACCGGGTTGCGCTTGTGCGGCATGGCCGACGAGCCCTTCTGGCCCGGCGAAAAATACTCTTCCGCCTCCAGCACTTCGGTGCGCTGCAAATGCCGGATTTCGATCGACAGCCGCTCGACCGACGACGCGATGACGCCGAGCGTGGCAAAGAACATGGCATGGCGGTCGCGCGGGATCACTTGCGTCGACACCGGCTCGGGTTTCAGGCCGAGCTTCGCCGCGACGTGTTCCTCGACATAGGGGTCGATGTTGGCGAAGGTGCCGACCGCGCCCGAAATCGCGCAGGTGGCGATGTCTTCGCGCGCGTGCACCAACCGCTCGCGGCAGCGCGAGAATTCGGCATAGGCCTGCGCCAGCTTGACGCCAAAGGTCGTCGGCTCGGCATGGATGCCATGGCTGCGGCCGATGGTGACGGTGTCCTTGTGCTCGAAGGCACGGCGCTTGAGGGCAGCAAGCAGGCCATCGATATCGGCGAGCAGGATATCGCTGGCGCGGGTAAGCTGCACCGCAAAGCAGGTGTCGAGAACATCGGACGAGGTCATCCCCTGGTGGATGAAGCGGGCGTCCGGGCCGACGAATTCGGCGAGATGGGTGAGGAAGGCGATGACGTCATGCTTGGTGACGCGCTCGATCTCGTCGATCGCCTTGACATCGAATTTTGCCGCCCCGCCCTTTTCCCAGATGGTTTTTGCCGCTTCCCTGGGGATGACGCCGAGTTCGGCCAGCGCGTCGCAGGCATAGGCTTCGATCTCGAACCAGATGCGGAACCGGGTTTCTGGCGACCAGATGGCGACCATTTCCGGCCGGGAATAGCGAGGGATCATCGGTCAGTCCTGACATATCGAGAAGTTTGCCCGCGTCCTAACAGAGGCGAGCAAAATGCTCAACGCTGCTGGCGCGCAAACCAGACGCCCGCGGCAAACAGAGCGATGAAACCAACTGGAAAATAGAGCCGGATGCCCAGCACCACGAACTGGTAGAGCGCAATCAGCGTCGTGAAGATGAACTGCAGGACCCAGGTGTGGGTGAAAGCAGGGGCATGCCACTCGGCGTAGTAGGAGCGGTACTGCAGGGCAAACAGCCCGGCGGTCAGGCCGATCGTCGCCGCGGCTAGGCACACGAAGGCCGCGGCAAAGGCGACTTCCCAGCGTCTTCCCTGCGAGACCAGCCGCGCCGCGAACAGGCCGATGGGAAAAGCCAGCGCAGCTCCCACCGCAAACAGCGCGGTGACAATGCGGATTTTCGCCGGCGTCTCCCAGTCGTCCAACGACAGGCTGACGAGCGCGCTGGCGCCCATCGTCGTGGCCCATAGCAAGGCGCCATAAAACGCAGTGCGCGGCGTCGGTATCGCGCGGCGAAGGCGGTTCAGCGAACGATCGCGCGGGGCGGGTGGGACAAGCGGTGTCACAGGCGGCCGGTCACCGCGATCCAGCGAAAGTCCGGGCCTTCAAAGCCGTATTGGCGCACCGCGATCAGCACGGCATAGGCGCTGAGACTGTCCATCGAAAAGGTCTGCACAGCGCCGATGCGGTAGCCGTTCGGGCAACCCCGGCTTCTCGGTATCGACTTGTCCTCGTGCAGCAGCTTGGTCGTGCCGCCATCCTGCGCCTCGATACGCAGCAGCCGGAAGCCGTTGATCTCGCCCTGGCTCTCGCAGCCCTCGGTGTTGTTCATGCCGAGCTCGTCGAGCCGAAACTCGAGCGGTGGGTCGACCGGCGAAAAGATCGGGCGCGGGTTGACTGCCATCCGGTGCGGATCGGCCGAAAGTTCGGTCACCGGGTTGAAACCGGCGGTGATGCCGCGATTGGCGTCCAACTCGGCCTGACTGACAATGGCTTCGCCTTTTTGCAGGGCCTGAAGGCGCGCCGCATCCAGTTTGGCATTCTCGTTCTCAAGCCGGACCCGGATCGGCGTGCCTTTGAGAAAGCTGTCGGTGCCGGTGTCGATGTAGTAGCGGTTGGCATAGGGAAAACCCGATCCATCCTGCACGCCATATTCCTCGAAAGCAAAGACGCTGCCGTCCTTGGTGAAGCCGAGGATTTCAAGTTCGGCGACATCGCCGGCATGGGCCGCGATCGAGGTGGCAAACTGTGCAAGCAGGCCAACGGCAAACAGAAAGAGCATTCGCATCGGTCTTCACCCCCGTGATCGTCTCAATCCCCTAGCACGCCGAAATCAAAACGTCGTGCGGTGCGAAAGCCGATGCATCCAATCGGCCCGTCATTTGTTATGGTCGGCAGTCCCAATGGAGAACCACCATGACCGACACCAGCAAAATTCGCGAGCATATGGAAGTCGTCGGCGCCGACGGCGTGCATGTCGGCACTGTCGACAAGGTCGATGGCCAGCGCATCAAGCTGACCAAGACCGATAGCGGCGAGGGCGCTCACAAGGGCCATCATCACTATATTCCCCTGAGCCTGATTGCCGAAGTCGACGGCAAGAAGGTCTGGCTGTCGGCGAATTCCGATGTCGCGGTGACGTTCGAGGAAGAAAAGTCCGATCGGGTCTGATTATCGCTTCACCTCAGGCGTGACGACCAGACCGGAAACAGATCGTTTTCGGCAGGCGTTGCCGCATAGACGCCGCGGCTGATGGCGCGCGCCATGGTGGCGCCGGCTGCGGCGTAGAGATCGATCGCCGCATCGGCGGAGAGTTCGATACCGCTCGTGCCGGTCGCCAGCGCGAACACAAGGTCGCCATCGGCCGGTGTGTGCGTCGGCCATATCGCGCGCACGAACCCGTCATGCGCCGATATCGCCAGGCGCTTGGCGGCAGCTTTTGTGAGCACCGCATCGGTGGCAATGACGGCGATGGTGGTGTTGCCGCCGATCTCCATCTGCCTGCCAACATGCTTGTCGCGGTGTTTCAAAAGAATCCGTTTCGCATCGGCCGGCATCGGCGAGGGGTAACCAAGCCCGCCGAATTCGTCGCCGATTTCGAATGGTGCCGCCCAGAAATGGCGGGTTCGGCCTGTTGTCACCGAACCGGTCGGGTTGACGGCGGCCAGCGCACCGACGGTGACGCCGCTATCCAGCAGCGTCGAGGCGGAGCCGAGGCCGCCTTTTAGCCCCGAGGTCAGCGCGCCGGTGCCGGCCCCAATCGTGCCAAGCTGGAAATCGGCGGTGGCGGTTTGCGCGGCTTCATAGCCAAGCTCGCGGTAGGGCGGATAACGGCCCCAATCCTTGTCGCCGCCATTGCGCAGGTCGAACAGGATCGCCGACGGCACGATCGGCACGCGAAAGCCACCGACCTCCAGGCCGATGCCGCGTTCGCGCAATGCCGCCTGCACGCCGGACGCCGCGTCGAGGCCGAAAGCCGAACCGCCTGAAAGCACGACGGCGTGCACCACATCGACGGAATTGTGCGGTTCGAGCAGGTCTGTCTCGCGGGTGCCCGGCGCGCCGCCCAGGATCTGAACGCCGGCCACTGTCGGCGTGTCGCAAAGCACGGTCGTGACGCCGGACTTCAGGCTGGCGTCGGACGCATTGCCGACGCGCAGGCCGGCAACGTCGGTGATCAGGTTGCGTGGGCCGGTGCGAAACATCAGTTGCTTTCCAAGGGCGCGAAGCGCGTGCCGTCGAAACGGAAGACGCGGTAGGGACTCTGGCTGAGGTCGCCTTTTGCATCAAAGCGGATCGGCCCGATCGCCGTGGTGAAATCCTGTCCGGTCAGGGCCTCCGTCAGCGGCTTGCCCGAGCTTTCGGACAAGCCTGATGCTGCCTTGGCGATTTCGACCGCCGCAAAGGCCGGCAGCGCATAGCCGTCAGGCACGATCTTCTTAGCGTCAAATGCCGCCAGCACTTTTGGATCGGCGACATCGGCCCATTCAGGCAGTGCGATCATCAGCGTGCCCACGGCATAGGGTACATCGCCCGGCGGTGTGCGGAGATTTTCGCCGCCGGCAAAGACGATGCCCGCCTGAAGCTGTGCGGCATCGCGGCCCATGATGGCGATGTCGTCGCCGTCGCCACCGGCAAAGACATGCGTCGCGCCAGCCTTCTTCAGCCGGCCGATCATGCCGATCTGGTTGTCGAGCTGTGGCCGGAACGTGTCGACGAATACCGGTTTCAGCGCTGCCTGTTCGGCCGCTGCCCGCAACGTCTCGACGATCTCACGTCCGTAGATGGTGCCGTCGTCGATAATGGCGAACAGCTCGTTCTGCCATAGATGGGTGAGGGCGGACGCGATGGCGTTGCGCTCATCGTCGCCGCGTTGCCCGAGGCGATAGACCGGCCAGCCGGTCTTGGCGCGGCGGTCGGTCAGGCTTTCGGTCCGTACGCCAATGGTGATGACCGGAATGCCGGCGTCCTTCAGGATCGGCATCGCCGCCTCGATCGCCTCGGTGCAGAGAAAGCCGACCACGATATTGACCTTGGCAGCGGCGAATTCCCTGGCCGCGACAGCGCCACCATCGGCGGTGCAGGCGTCATCCACGGTCTTCAGTTCGATGCCGTTCGCGTCGGCCGCCAGGCCGGTCCCGGCCTCGATCTGCTTGCCGAGAATGGCAGATGGTCCCGATAGCGGTGCCGCGACGCCGACGAGCAGCGTCTGGGCATTCGCGGCACTGGCCAGAAACAGCCAGAACAGCGCCGCTATTGTTCTTGTCCTGGGTCGCATTCGAGCGATGGGTCCCTCCGTGCCGGCTCTATGCTCCCGGCACTATGCCGCCAAGACCTAAAGGCTGCACGGCCTTGGTGCAACACGCGAATTTCGGGATATGGCTCAGGCACTTCGCTTGTGGCGGGCTATGTCTGGCCATATATGTCGGTAGGATCCTGACCATGGAAAAATTCCGGTGCTGAAGAAGAACGACATTGGGCCGCAGGCCTATCGCGACGCGATGAGCCACTTTGCCGGCCACGTCCATGTGGTCACCACCGACGGGCCGGCCGGCAAGCGCGGCACGACGGTAATCGCCGCCTGTTCGGTGTCGGACACGCCGCCGACCATCCTGGTCTGTCTCAACCGCGAAAATGCCAAGAATGAGTTGTTCGTGAAAAACGGCAGGTTTGCCCTGAACACGCTGGCCTCGCACCAGGAGCCGCTGTCGGTCGGCTTTTCCGGCATCACCGGCCTGCCGGTCGAGGAACGTTTCGCGCTTGGCGAATGGGATGTGATCTCCACCGGCGCGCCGACCCTGAAAGGCGCGCTTGCCGTGTTCGACTGCGAATTGATCGACACCAAGGATCTGGCCACCCATCGTGTGCTTTTTGGCAAGGTGACAGGTCTGCGTATGGGCGATAATTTGCGGCCGCTGATTTACCACGCCCGCGGCTACCACGTTCTGGACAGCGGAGCGGCGGCGTTCACGGAGAAAGAATGACCGAGCTGAAACCGCGCGCCGCGCCACGGACGATCGACGAGACGCTCGATCTCCTGACCGGTGCAGACTATGTGGCGGACCGGTCGCTGGCGACCGTGCTGTTCCTGTCGTTGCGTATGAAGCGGCCGCTTTTCCTCGAGGGCGAGGCCGGCGTCGGCAAGACCGAGATCGCCAAGGTGTTGGCACAGGCGCTCGGTCGCCGGCTGATCCGCCTGCAGTGCTATGAAGGCCTCGACGTTTCGTCCGCCGTCTATGAGTGGAACTACGCCGCGCAGATGATCGAGATCCGCATGGAGGAGGCGGCCGGCAAGGTCGAGCGCTCCGCCATGGAGCGCAACGTCTTTTCCGAAAAATACCTGATCCGCCGCCCGGTGCTCGATGCGCTGACCGGAAAGACGGGCGCTGCCCCGGTTTTCCTGATCGATGAGCTCGACCGCACCGACGAGGCCTTCGAGGCCTTTCTGCTCGAAATCCTGTCCGACTTCCAGGTGACGGTGCCCGAACTCGGCACCATAAAGGCGGAAGAACCGCCGATCGTCATCATCACCACCAATCGCACCCGCGAAATCCACGATGCGCTGAAGCGGCGCTGCCTCTATCACTGGGTCGACTATCCCAACGCCGAGCGCGAACTCGAGATCGTGCGCCGTAAGGTGCCGCAGGCCAACCAGCGGCTTTCGGCCGAAGTGGTCTCCTTCATCCAGAAGCTGCGCCAGATCGAATTGTTCAAGGTGCCTGGCGTCGCCGAAACCATCGACTGGGCCGGCGCGCTGACCGAACTCGACAAGGTGGCGCTCGATCCGGAAACCGTCTCCGACACGATCGGCGTGCTGTTGAAATACCAGGACGACATTGCCCGCATCGAACAGGGCGAAGGCCGGCGCATCCTCAACGAGGTGAAGGCCGAGCTTTCGGCGGCGGAGTAGGCGATGCCGCGCCCCGAACCGAAAGAGGCCATGCCGCACGGGCGGATTGCCGACAACATCGTCTATTTTGCCCGCACCTTACGCAAGGCCGGCATGCGGGTCGGGCCGGCCTCGGTCAAGGACGCCATCGAGGCGGTGCTCGCCGCCGGCATTGGTTCGCGCGACGATTTCTACTGGACGCTGCACGCCGTGCTGGTGTCGCGGCATGAGGATCACGCCACTTTCGACGAAGCCTTCCGGCTGTTCTGGAAATCGCGTGAACTGATCGAGAAGATGCTGGCTATGTTTTCGCCGGTGGCACCCGACACCAGGGAAAAGCAGAAGCCACGCGCCGCTGAAAACCGGGTCAGCCAGGCGATGTTCGAGGGCCACCAGAAGAACCAGCCGCCACAGGAAATTCCCGAGATCGAGGTCGACGCCCGCTTCACTTTTTCCGGCAACGAGGTGCTGCGGGCCAAGGATTTTGCCCAGATGAACGCCGCCGAGATGGCCGACGCCAAGAAGGCGATCGCCGAACTGCGGCTGCCTTTCAACATGGTGCGGACCCGGCGCTTCAAGGCCGATGCGCATGGCCGCCGCATCGATCCGCGAGCCATGATGCGTTCGGCCGCGCGCACCGGCGGCGAACTGATCCTGCCGAAATTCCGCTCAGCCCGCGAAGTTCATCCGCCTTTGGTGGTTCTGGCCGACATTTCAGGCTCGATGAGCCAGTACACGCGCATCTTCCTGCATTTCCTGCATGCGCTCACGGAAAAAAGGCGTCGCGTGCACACGTTCGTTTTTGGCACAAGGCTGACCAATCTGACCCGGCAGATGCGCCACCGCGATCCCGATGCAGCACTTGCCGACTGTTCTGCGGCGGTCAAGGACTGGTCGGGCGGCACCCGCATCGGCGACACACTTGCCGAGTTCAACCTGATATGGTCGCGGCGCGTGCTGGGGCAGGGGGCGGTCGTGCTTCTGATCACCGACGGGTTGGAGCGCGACGATGTCGACGGCCTGTCGGAGGAAATGGAGCGCCTGCACAAATCCTGCCGGCGGCTGATCTGGCTGAACCCGTTGCTGCGCTTCGACGGTTTTCAGGCGCGCGCCCGTGGCGTCAAGGCGATGCTGCCGCATGTCGACGAGTTCCGCTCGGTGCACAATCTCGATGCGCTGGCCGATCTCTGCGCGTCATTGGACAAGAAGTCGGCACAATCCGTCGATCCGCGCCGATGGCTGGACGCTGGCGCGAGGCACGCCGCATAACCATATCTTTCCCACCCAGAAACAGATCCCGAGAAAAACAGACTTCTGGAGAAACGGTCATGGAAAACAGCATTTATCTGGATGAGGCCCGCGACCCGCTGATCATCGCGGAGGGCTGGATGAAGGACGGCAAGGACGTGGCCATCGCGACTGTGGTCGAGACCTGGGGTTCGGCGCCCCGACCTGTAGGCAGCCATCTGGTCATCGACGCCGACGGCAATTTCCACGGCTCCGTCTCGGGCGGCTGCGTCGAAGGCGCTGTGGTCAGTGAGGCCATCGACGTCATCGACAGCGGCAAGGCCAGGATGCTGGAGTTCGGTGTTGCCGATGAAACCGCATGGCAGGTCGGCCTGTCCTGTGGCGGCCGCATCAAGGTGTACGTGGAAAGACTGGGCTGATCTCGGATGGATCCCTACGCCTTAAAAATTTTGAACGCCGAACGACGAGCTCGCCGTGCGGCGATCCTTGTCACCGATCTCGGTGACGGCCGCGACCGCATCGTGCGCGAAGGCGATCAGGTCGCCGGCGATCTCGGCGCTGCCATTGCCAAGGCGTTCCGCACCGGCAATTCCGGTTCGGTCGAGGCAGAGGGGCGAACCTTCTTTCTCAACGCGCATTTGCCGCAGCCGCGTCTGGTCGTGATTGGCGCTGTCCATATCAGCCAGGCGCTGGCGCCGATGGCGAAGATCGCCGGCTATCCCGTGGAGATCATCGACCCCCGCACCGCTTTCGCCACGCCGGACCGCTTTCCCGACGTGGCGCTTCATGCCGAATGGCCGGAGGATGTGCTGAAGCGCCAACCGCTCGACAGCTACACCGCACTTGCCGCCGTCACCCATGATCCGAAGGTCGATGATTTCGCGCTGAAGGCCGCGCTCGACGCCAACTGTTTCTATGTCGGGGCGCTCGGTAGCAGGAAGACGCATGCCAAGCGGGTCGAACGCCTGCTGGCGCTGGGCGCGAGCGCCGATCAGATCGCCCGTATCCAAGCGCCGATCGGGCTCGACATCGGTGCTGCCAGCCCGGGAGAGATCGCCGTTGCGGTGTTGGCCCAGGCGATCCACGCCTTCCGCTCGCGCGGTCTTGATGCCTCCGCATCGGCTCCAAAATCGAAATCGACTTTGGAAAAGCACGATGCGTAGATTCAAAATAGCAGAGCGTCCGTTGCGCGTCCAAAAGGACGCGCGGCGCTCTGCGGGCGCGGCGGCGTGAAATTCGGCCCGATCCCGATTGAGACGGCGGAAGGCGCGGTGCTGGCGCACTCCACCACCGCTGGTGAACGCCGCTTCCGCAAGGCGCACAGGCTCAGCGCCGAAGATGTGGCGCTGCTGCGGGCCGCCGGTGTTTCCGAGGTCGTTGCGGCTGTTCTGGCTGAGGACGACCTCAGCGAGGATGCCGCCGCGCAAACGATTGCCGAGAGCATGGCCTTTCGCGGGATCGAAGCCAGGCCTGCCGCGACCGGGCGGGTCAACCTCCATGCCAAGGCGCCGGGCATCTTCACGGTCGATGCCGCTATCATCGACGCCATCAATGCCATCGATCCCGCCATCACCATTGCGACGCTGGCGCAGCATGCGCCGGTCGAGAAAGGCCAGATGGTCGCGACCGTGAAGATCATTCCCTTCGCGGTCAGTTCAGCGCTGGTCGGCGCTGCGACAGAAATCTGCGCCGCGGGCGAGGTATTTGCCGTCAATGCCTACCGGCCCGTGCGTGTCGGCGTCATCCAGACGGTTCTGCCGGGCATCAAGCCTTCCGTGCTTGACAAGACGCTGCGCGTCACCGAAGCGCGGCTGGCGCGCACCGGGGGCAGGCTGACTGCGGAGCGCCGCACGCCGCATGAGATCGCGCCGGTGGCGGAGGCCACGGCTTCGCTGGCGCGCGACAATGACATGGTGGTGATCTTCGGCGCTTCGGCGATGAGCGATTTTGCCGATGTCATTCCCGCGGCGATCGAGAAGGCGGGTGGTGCAGTCATCCGCGCGGGCATGCCGGTCGATCCCGGCAATCTGCTGGTGCTCGGAACGCTCGGCGGCAAGCACGTCATCGGCGCGCCCGGCTGCGCCCGCAGCCCCAAGGAGAATGGTTTCGACTGGGTGCTGGACCGGTTGATCGCTGGCCTCGACGTGACGGCCAGGGATATTGCCGCCATGGGGGTCGGCGGGCTGCTGATGGAAATCCCGACACGGCCGCAGCCGCGCGAACCGCTGCCGGCCAAAAGCCAGCTCAAGGTCGGCATCGTGCTGCTGGCCGCTGGCCGCTCAAGCCGCATGGGCGGGCCGAACAAGCTTTTGGCGCTGTTCGACGGCAAGCCGCTTGTGCGCCGCACCGCCAAGCGGGCGCTCGGCTCGAAGGCGTCCGGCACTGTCATCGTCACCGGCCACCAGCGCGAGCGGGTGCGCGCTGCGCTGGTGGGCCTCGACGTGACCTTCGCCGACAATCCCGATTTTGCCGAGGGCCTGTCCACCTCGCTGAAAGCCGGCATCGCCTATCTGCCGGAAGATTCCGCCGGCGTGATGATCGTTCTCGGTGACATGCCTGATATCACGTCCGATGACCTCGACAGATTGATCGATGCTTTCCGCAAGGCCGGCGGCAATGCGGTGGTCCGCGCCTCGCATGATGGCAAGCGCGGCAACCCGGTGCTTTTGCCGCGCTCGCTGTTTCCGGCGATCGCCCATCTCGAAGGCGACACCGGCGCGCGCCATCTGGTCGAGACGGAAGGGCTCGATGTCATCGATGTCGAGATCGGCGCGGCGGCGTCAGTCGATGTCGACACACGCGAGGCGCTGGAAGGCGCCGGCGGCGTGCTGCAGGATTGACAAACCCAAGGCGAATTACGCATGCCTTGGGCATGTCTATTCGCTGCCAAATTTTCTGTGCCTTTGCAGTCGCGACCGCGTTGCTGTCTTCGGCCGCGCAAAGCCAGACGCTGTCCCTAAAACCCTTCAAGGACGATCTCTTCGCCTATCCGCCCACGCTGTCGTCTGACATCAACGGCACCTACACGGTCATCGACTACCGCGAGATGCGCGACATCAACCAGCGTGACCAGGTGCCGGAGCGGCGGGTGAACGCCCAATACACCGACACCAGCGTCCGCAAGATGCAGCAGGATCTGTTGCTGAAGACCGATGCCGGCGATGTCAGGCATGTCGCCGTCGGCAAGACCGAGGGCGCCGGCATCATCGTGCTTTATCTGCACGGGCAGGGCGGCAGCCGCAAGCAGGGTGTCGACGACTTCACATTCGGCGGCAATTTCAACCGGCTCAAGAACCTGATGGCCGGCAATGGCGGCCTCTATCTCAGTCCTGATTTCCCCGATTTCGGCGATACGGGAGCGGCGCAGGTGGCGGCGCTGATCGGTCATTATGCCGAACAGTCGCCAGGCGCGAAGATCTTCGTCGCCTGCGGCTCTATGGGCGGCGCGCTGTGCTGGAAGCTGGCCACGCGCAAGGACATGGGCGGCCGCATCAACGGCCTGCTGCTGCTCGGTTCGCTGTGGGATGAGAGCTTTTTCACCAGCCCGGCCTTCAAGCGCCGCGTGCCGGTCTTCTTCGGCCAGGGCAGCCATGACGTGGTCTACCCCGTGGCAAAGCAGGAGGCGTTCTTTCGCTCGATCCTGACCAAATCGAAGACCTATCCGACCCGCTTCGTCCGCTTCGAGACCGGCACCCATGGCACTCCGATCCGCATGACCGACTGGCGCGGCACGCTCAACTGGATGCTGTCGAAGGCGCCCTGATCGACGCAGCCTGCAAGCTCGTGTGATGCTCAGGGCGCGGTGTTGTAGTCGACAACCGTCTCCGGATTTTGCTCGCCGTCATAGGACGCATCGACGTCATACTGGACCAGCGAAAAATTGCCGTTGCGGAACAGATACGTCCCTGCGTCGGACGCATCGCCGATGCCGCGCCACTTGTTGAATGTTGTGATCGTGTGGGCAGCCTCGTCATAATCGGAATTGACCGCCCAGCCGGACGTCTGGAAACCGACGATACTCATGCCCAGCAATTTGCCGTTGCTGTCATTGTTCTCGTAGCGGATGTCCATCTTGGGCTCGGCGAACTGCAATTGCTGCACGCCCGATAGCTCGTCGGTCATATAGTAGACCGAGCTTTCATTGTAGGCGGCGGCCGAGCAGGAAAAATGGAACAGCCGCGTCTCCTTGTCGGGATCGCCGGGCTGCGCATCCTTGTCCTTGTATTTAATCGAAAAAACGGTCGGCTCATTGGCAAGGAACTGCTTGTCGCACTGGTCGCCATAGGTTGCCAGAAAGGCCTTCTTGGCCTGCTCCAGTGCGGTGTCTTTCTTTGGCGGTGGCGGGCCATCGCCGCAGCTTGGCGGCAGCGCCTCCTCGAAATCGGTAGTGGAGGGCTTCAGTGCCCCTTTCTCGATGTGGATCGGATCGAAGGGTGGCTCCACCTGGGTCTGGGCATTCACCTGGCGCAGCGTATAGCACCCGGCAAAGACCTTTTCGCCGCCAGCCTTGTCCGTCGCGCGGATGGCGACGGGGACGTTGTAGAAAATGCTGCCAGCCGCGCCTTCGTCGGAAACCGTCCCGGTCTGGACTTCGACCTTGTCCGTCCCATCATAGCCCTTGACGAAACTATCGAAATCCTTTGCCGGCTTTGTATCGCCGAAATACCCCCATGCGCGGGCGAATTCGTGCCGGCTGATGGCGCTATACAGCGAACGGACAACCGCGTCGGCGCTCGACCGATCGTCGATATAGGGTGCTTCGGGGGCATCGTCGGCAGCCAATACCGTCTGGCCGATCGGTGCCAGGGAGAGAAAGGCAGTCGCTGCGAAAAGGGCGCGTCTCATCGGGAACCTCCGCTCGATAGAGGATTCTACGACGGCGATTGCGGCAACGTGGTGACGCAGGCTCGACGGACTTGAAGAATCGCGCGCGAAGGCGCTACGTCGCGTCCGCCGGCGTTCGGCCGGACAGGAGATTTGACGTGACGATATCGATGTATGAGGCGTCCGTGCCGGTGTTTTCGGCCAGGCTGAAAGCGCTTTCCGATGTGCTGGCGACCGCCGAACAGAATGCGCTTGACCGCAAGATCGACCCGCAGGTGTTTCTGACGGCGCGGCTCGCGCCAGACATGTTCGCCTTGACCAGGCAGGTGCAGATCGCCACCGATCATGCCAAGGGCGCGCCGTCACGGCTCGCCGGCCGCGAAGTGCCGAAATATGAGGACAACGAGGCGAGTTTTGCCGATGTCCAGGCTCGCATCACGAAGACGCTCGACCTTCTGGCGACTTTTTCGGCTGCCGAGTTCGACGGCTCCGACGACAAGATCATCGAGCTGAAGCTTGGCGGACGGGAAAGTTCGATGCCCGGCCTGCAGTATCTGCTGCATGTGGCCATGCCCAACTTCTATTTCCACCTCACCACGGCCTACGACATTCTTCGCCACAATGGCGTGCCGTTGGGCAAGGCGACGTTCCTGGGATCGCGCTAGGGAATTGAGTTTTTTGGAGATGTCCCGGATCGATCCGGGACATCTCCGGAAGTACCTAGCGAACGGACATTTCGCGGGCGATGCGGGGGAAGTCGGCCGGCTTGATACCGATGTCGGCACGGTCGGCATTGCTCATCGAATGAAGCAGCGCGAGCGCCGAGCGGTATCTCAGATGCTCCTGCGGCCGCGGCCGGGCGGACATTTCAGTGAAGAAACCCATGATTCAAGCCCCAAATTGGTCCTCCACGCCAGCCAATATAGGTGAATCGTGACAATTGTGCAGTGCAGCATTTGCATACCTGCCATGTCTTGGCGAATTTTTGTCTTGGCGAATTTTTTCGCCATTTTCTGCAACCCGGCGAAACTTTTGGCCGGTGCGTATCGTAGCCTCGAATGCTGGCTACATGGCCGGTTTTTCCTCGCCACTCCTGGCGAATTCCGGACTGCGTGAAAATGCAGTCCGGCTTTTGTTTTTGGGATTGCGGTGGGTGAAGCGGTAGACGAGGCGAAGGCTAAATTCGTTAAGATCGGTGCCATGCATTTTTAACGAGCCGGTTCTATGCTTTGATACCCGAATGGTCGGGCGAGGGGGAGGCTGACATCGCTACTGGCGCCAAGCGGGATTTCGCTTCGTTGCTCGACGACCTCTTCATCGCCCCCGACAAGAATGGCGAGGGCGAAGAGGCCGGCGCTCGTCCATCCATCCCGTTTGACTATCTTTCGGTGGCCGATGAACTCCATTCCGGCCGCATCAAGGTTTCCGCTGCCGAATATCGCGAGGCGGGCGCGGATCTGGCGACGGAATTCGCCGCCTTGCTCGATCATGCCAAGCTGGCTCTCGCCGGCGAAGAGCCAAAGCCCGAGGAAAAGCTGCCGCCGATCGATCCCGAAGCCATCGCCGTCGAACTTGGCCTCGATCAGCCCAAGCAAATCGCCGACTTCAGCCGCATGCGCCGCCGCTTTGCCTTTGCCAACCATCCCGACCGTGTCGCCCCGCATTTGCGCCAGCGCGCCATGATCCGAATGCAAGTGGCCAACATGCTGATCGACGAGGCCAAGCGCCGTGCACTAGCCGGTGCTCGCCGCTAACCCGGCTGGTTCACGCAAAAGTCGGTCTGGCGAGGCTTGGAGAGCGGCTCTGCTTTGCCTATAGATGCGGCTTCCTCCGCGCAGTCGCGCCAGCCTTCCTCCGGAGCCGAATTTCATGCACAAACGCCGTCTCGGTCGGACCGATCTTCTTGTGACCCAGATCTGCCTGGGCTCCATGACCTGGGGCCAGCAGAACACCGAGGCCGAAGGCCACGCCCAGATGGACCTGGCTTTCTCGCGTGGCGTCAATTTCATCGACACCGCTGAGCTCTATCCGATCCCGCCCAAGGCGGAGACGCAGGGACGGACCGAAAGGATCATCGGCAGCTGGATGAAGGCCAAGGGCAACCGCGACAAGGTGATCCTGGCCTCGAAGGTCGTCGGCCGCACGGCCAACGCATGGTTTCGCGGCGACAGGCCGTCGCAACTGGTGCGCGCCGATATCTTTGACGCCATCGACAAGTCGCTGGCCAAGCTCGGCACCGACTATATCGACCTCTATCAGATCCACTGGCCGGAGCGGGATATCCCCTGGGGTGCCAATCCGACGCGCGTCGGCGCCGTGTCGCCGCGCGCCGATTCCGTCGGCGCACCGGCCGACGAAACACCGATCGCCGAGACGCTTGGCGTCTTCGACGAACTGGTGAAGGCTGGAAAGATCCGCCATTTCGGGCTGTCGAACGAGAGTTCCTGGGGCGTGATGCGGTTCCTTGCCGAAGCCGACAAGGGCATCGGCCCGCGCGTCGCGTCGATCCAGAACGCTTACAATCTCGTCAACCGCACTTTCGAGGTAAACCTCGCCGAGGTCTGTGAGCGCGAGCAAGTGTCGTTGCTGCCCTATTCGCCGCTGGCCCAGGGCTATCTCACCGGCAAATACGACCATGGCGCGCGACCGCAGGGGTCCCGCTCGCAGCTGTTCAATCGCGGCCAGCGCTACGAGACGCCAGGTGCCGCTGAAGCGCAACTTGAGTACAATGAGCTGGCGCGCTCCTTTGGCCTGGAGCCGGCACTGTTTGCCAATGCCTATGTCTCGAGCCGGCCGTTCGTAGCCTCCAACATCGTCGGCGCAACGACGCTTTCGCAGCTCGACATGGCGCTGTCTTCCGTCGACGTCACCTGGACCGAAGAAATGCAGAAGGCGGTGGACGCGATCCACCAGCGGGTCGGCAATCCCTGTCCTTGAACAGGTCGTCAGTCTCCGAATACTGAATGAGCACAATGGGAGCGGGCAGCAATGAATTTTCCAGTCGAGGCAGTGCGTGAAAAATTTCCGGCTCTCTTCCTGACCGACAAGGGCCGCCGCCGCATCTATCTCGATAACCCTGCCGGCACGCAGGTGCCACAGGCGGTCGCGGACGCCGTGTCGCGCTGCCTTTTGACCACCAATGCCAACCTTGGCGGCTATTTCGAAACGACGCTTGCCGCACAGCAGGTCGTTGATGAAGCGCACCAGGCCATGGCCGATTTCCTTGGCTCGGCGAGCCCTGAGGAAATCATCATCGGCGCCAACATGACGACGCTGACCTATCACATGTCGCGCACGCTCGGCCGCACGATGCAGCCCGGCGACGAGATCATCCTCACCCGCATGGACCATGAGGGCAATGTGTCGCCCTGGCTGCAGCTGGCCGAGGATCTCGGGCTCGTCGTGCGCTGGCTGCCGTTCGACGAAAAGAGCTGGCAGGTCGAAGAGGCGACGCTGGCTGGTCTGCTTTCCGAGAAGACACGGCTGGTCGCGTTGAACTACGCCAGCAATTTGACCGGCTCGATCAACCGGGTGAAGGCGCTGACCGCCATAGCCAGGAATGCCGGGGCCCTTGTCTATGTCGACGCCGTCCAGTTCGCGCCGCATGGCCTGATCGACGTGCAGGAACTCGGCTGCGATTTCCTGATCTGTTCGGCCTACAAATTCTTCGGCCCCCATATGGGCATATTGTGGGGCCGGCGCGACGTCATCGACGACCTGCAGCCCTACAAATGCCGCTGCTCGTCCAACGGCTTGCCGGAGCGGTTCGAACTCGGCACGCCGCAGATCGAGCTGATGGCCGGCCTCACGGCCGCGGTCGATTACTTTGCCGACCTTGGCGCGGCGGCGGGCGAGGGCGGTTCAAGAAGGCAGAAGATTGCCAAGGCGTTTGCGGTTTCGATCGCCTATGAAAACCCGCTGGCGCAACAGCTGATCGATGGCCTGTCCGATATCGAGGGCCTGACCATCCGGGGCATTACCGATCCGAAGCGGCTCGGCGAGCGCGTGCCGACGGTTTCCTTCACCGTCGATGGCATCGTGCCCGAAACGATCGTGCGGCAGATGAATGCCGAAAACATCTTCCTGTGGTCCGGCCATAACTACGCCTGGGAGATCGTCCACCAGCTCGGCATTCCAGCCGAGCATGGCGTCGTGCGTATCGGCATCGCCCACTACAACACTGCAGCCGAAATCGACGAGACGCTGGAGAGCGTACACCGTGTGATCGCCATGCTCAGGCAGCAGCGCTCCTGACGCTGGCTTGAGCATTCACCGCGTCTTGCCGCCGAAGCCGGTGAGGAACGCAGTCAGATTGTCGCCGAGTTCGTCGCAGAGATAGCCGCCTTCCTGGACGATGACCGTCGGCAGATCGAGCTTGGCGATAGCCTCGCCGATGCGCGAGAAGCCAGGCGTCGTCACCGAAAGTCCGCCGAACGGATCGCCCTCGAACGCGTCGAGGCCGAGCGCAACGACCAGCGCGTCCGGCGAAAAGGCCCGGATGCGCTGGAACGCCACCTCGAGCGCCTCGAGAAACGCCGCGTCGGCGGATTTGCGCGGCAGCGGCAGGTTGAAATTGTAGCCGAGGCCGGGCCCTTCGCCGCGCTCGTCGGCATGACCCCAGAAGAACGGATAGAAGCGCACCGGATCGGCATGCAGCGAGACGGTCAGCACATCCGGCCGTGCGTAGAAGATGCCTTGCGTGCCGTTGCCGTGATGCAGGTCGACATCGAGGATCGCCACCCGTGCGGCCTGCTTACGCAGAACCTGCGCCGCGACGGCCGAGTTGTTGATGAAACAGAAGCCGCCGGCGACATCGGCAAAGGCGTGGTGGCCGGGCGGGCGGCATAGCGCATAGGCGGCCGGCGCGCCTGACATCACCGCCTCGGCCGCGTCGACCGCGCTCCAGGCGCTCCACAGCGCGCTTTGCCAAGTCTCGCCCGAGATCGGGCAAGCAGTATCGGCCATGTGGTAGCCGGCCTGGCCGACTGCCGAGGCCGGGTAGGAGCCGTTGCGCGCGATCGGATGGATGTTGGGGATCACTTCGGCCGAAGCGCCCTCGATGCGCTGCCAGCGCGTGTAGATATGCTCGAGGAAATCAAGGTATTCGGGCGTATGCACAGCCGCGACCGGGCCGAGCCCATGATCCCGAGGCCGCTCGATCGTGCAGCCAGCATATTTTGCGCCGGCTAACAATCTCTCCACGCGCTCCGGCTTTTCCGGATTGGGCTGTGCCGCACCGCTTGACAGAAAGGCCTTGGGGTCGTGACGCTTCTGTTCCTCGGCATAGAAGGCTTTCATTCCGGATTCTCGTTTTGGGGCGCATCGGCGAAGGCAAAGAACGCCTCGCCGATGATTTTTTGGGTCTGCTCATAGCTCGACCAGGCGATGCCCAGCCTTTCATAGAAGGTCTTGGCACCTTCATTGTCGGTGTCGACCGACAGTCGGAGATAAACGCCGCCTTCGTTCCGGCACTGCGCCGCAACGTGCCGCAGCAGCCGCTCGCCGATCTTGCGGCCGCGAAAACGATCCTCGACATAGAGGTCCTGCACATAGACTCCAGGCCGCCCCATCCAGGTTGAAAAGATCGGAAAATGCAGGCAAAGCCCGGCAAATTCCCCGCCGACTTCGGCGATCAGGGTCGAAAAGGCGGGTTTTTCGCCAAAGCCGTACATTCTGAGATCGTCGGGTGTGGAGATGATTTCCTCCGGCGCACCGATATGCGTGCCGAGCTTCAGGATCGCCGCGTGGATGGTTTCGACGTCTTCGATCCGGCCGGGGCGTAAGAGGACGTCATTGGATGTTGGATTGATCACGGTCGTCTCTCAAAACGCCACCCGGTCGCCGCCCTTGAGCGCCAGCATGTCGCGTGCTTCGGTTGGCGTTGCAACCTCCAGCGACAGCCCGTCGAGAATGCCACGGATGCGGCGCACCTGATCGGCATTGGATTTCGCCAGCTGGCGGCCGTCATAGAGA
Source organism: Mesorhizobium sp. M7A.F.Ce.TU.012.03.2.1 (assembly GCF_004006095.1). Taxonomy (NCBI): domain Bacteria; kingdom Pseudomonadati; phylum Pseudomonadota; class Alphaproteobacteria; order Hyphomicrobiales; family Phyllobacteriaceae; genus Mesorhizobium; species Mesorhizobium sp. M7A.F.Ce.TU.012.03.2.1. The sequence continues at coordinate 5,433,496 of NZ_CP034779.1, read as the reverse complement.
CTGTCCTCCAGCCCGACACGGACATTGCCGCCCATGGCCGCCGCGATCGAGATCAGCGGCATCTGCTGACGGCCGGCGGCCAGCACGGAGAACTGGTAGCTGTCGCCGAACAATTTGTCGGCGATCCGCTTCATATGGACGAGATTGTCGGGATCGGCGCCGATGCCGCCCAGAATGCCCAGCACGAACTGGATGAACAATGGGCCAGACACCAGCCCTCGGTCGCGGAAATGCGCCAGCGAGTAGAGATGGCCAACATCGTAGCATTCGAATTCGAAGCGCGTGCCGCAGCCCTTGCCCAGCCTCTCCAGCACGCCCTCCATATCGGCAAACGTGTTCTTGAAGATGGTGTCGCGCGTCGCTTCGAGCAGCTTCGGCTCCCATTCGTGCTGCCATTCCCTCGGCCTGTCGAGCATCGGGAACAGCGCGAAATTCATCGAGCCCATATTGAGCGAGCACATTTCGGGTTCGGCCCGCAAAGGGGCTGCCAGCCGCTGATCGAGCGTCATCAGCGACGAGCCACCGGTGGTGATGTTGATCACCGCATCGGTCGCCTGCTTGATGCGCGGCAAAAACTGCATGTAGACGTCCGGATCGGCGGTCGGGCGGCCATCCCTCGGGTCGCGGGCGTGCAGATGCAGGATCGAGGCCCCGGCTTCCGCAGCGGCGATCGCCTCAGTGGCAATCTGGTCCGGCGTCACCGGCAGATAGGGCGACATCGACGGCGTGTGCACCGAGCCGGTGACGGCGCAGGTGATGATGACTTTTCTAGGCGCCATCTTTGTCGCCTCAGCCTTCGACCGGCAGGTCGAGTTCGGCAGCCAGCGACTCCAGCGAGTCGCCGATGATGGAAACGATCTCGCCGACCTGTTCGCTGGTGACGATCATCGGCGGCGCGACCATGAAATTGTCGCCGTCGACGCCGCCCTTGACCCTGCGGCCATAGATGATCAGCCCGCGCTCATAGGCGAGGTCGAGCAGCCGCTGCGTGGCTTTCTTGGTCTGGTCGATCGGCCTCAGCGTCTCTGGATCAGCAACCATCTGCGCGCCGGTGAGCAGGCCCTTGCCGCGCACGTCGGCGATGAACGGAAACCGCTTCGCCAGCCCCTTCAGCTCGTCCATCAGCACGTCGCCCATGGCGGCCGCATTGGCGATCAGGCCAAGCCGGTCCATTTCACCGAGCACGGCAAGCCCGGCGGCGCAGGCCAGCGGATTGCCGGCATAGGTGTGGCCGTGCTGGAAGCCGCCGGAGTCAAGCAGCGGCTGCACCAGCCGCATCGGGGCGGCGAGCGCGCCAAGCGGCGCATAGCCCGAACCCAGCCCCTTCGACAGCGCGACGATGTCGGGCTTGCAGTTCCAGTGGTCGCCGCCGAGGAATTTGCCGGTGCGGCCGGCGCCGCTCATCACCTCGTCGTGGATGAGCAGGATGCCGTAGCGGTCGCAGATCTCGCGGATGCGCGGGTAATAGCTGTCCGGCGCGACCAGTGCCGCGGTCGCCGCACCGCCGATCGGCTCCATGATGAAAGCGACCACGCTGTCTGGACCTTCCGCAAGAATCTTCTCCTCCAGCATGTCGGCATAGCGGATGCCGCGCTGGTCCATCGAGAGGTTGTCGCGGTCGCGCCAGGCATTCGGCGCCGGCACGGTCGGCATCGCCCGCATCATCGGCTCGAACGTTTCGGCCAGCGCATCGTCGCCGGTGACCGAGAGCGAACCCAGCGTGCCGCCATGATAGGAGGGGAAGCGGGTGATCACCTTCCAGCGGCTGACCTGGCCGGTGGCGACGGCCCATTGCCGCGCCAGCTTGATGCAGGATTCGGTCGCTTCCGAGCCGCCCGAGACGAAGAAGATTCGGTCCATGCCTTCCGGCAGCTTGCCGGCCAGTTCGCGTGCCAACTCCTCGGCCGGCTCGTTCTCGAAATGCAGCCGATAGGCAAAGGTGGCGCGGTCCATCTGCCGCTTCATGGCATCCAGCACATTGCGGTTTGAATGGCCGATATTGGCAACCATCGGGCCGCTCGAGCCGTCGATGAAGCGGCGGCCATCCTGCGTCCACATATAGATGCCCTCGGCACGGTCGATCAGCGGCCGGCGCAGGCTGGACAGATAGAACAGATGCGAGTCTCGCCGGGCGTCAGTGGCTTGCGTGGCGGTCTGGACTTTCGACATGTCAGGACTTTCCGAGATAACGATCGAGGACATTTTTTGTGACGCGTTCGACCATCGGGTCCTGTCTTAGCAGGCCGGCGACCCATTCGCAGGTTCCGGCGTGGAACACCTCGCCCTTGCCGCGCGGGAAATTGACGATCATGCCGTTGCCGCGTTTGACCTTTTCCAGATTGGCGTCGCTCGCCTCGCCGAACAGCGTCTCGGCGGTGAAGCGGCCGTCTTCGTCGGTGAGAAACTGGTCCTCGATCGGGATATCGGCGCTTTCCTCGACCTGGCTCGCCATGGCGACGGCGAGAACCTGCAAGCCGTCTGGCGCGCCGCTGGTAGCGGTCGGGTAGGGCAGGCCGCCGCGTATCTCGAAGTCGAGCCCGTCGACCTCATAGCCATAGACATGGCTGTCGGCGCCCAGCAGGTCACCATAGTAGATGCCGGTGCCGGCAAAGGCCCAATGCTCGGGCCTATAGACCGGAAAACCACGCACGCCGCGCGGCGCGCAGCCGCCCCAACCGGTATAGACCCCGCGCGTCGCGTTGAGCCCGAAGGTCGCCGAACCCGGCCGGCCGATTTCCGGCGCTTCCCAGGAATTGGTGGCGCGGGTGACGTCGCCGCCTGGGAGATAGGCGGGGTCTTCGGCACGCGAGCGATATTTGTAGCAGACCTGCCGGCGGGCCTCGTCTTCCAGCCGCGTCTGCCACATGAAATTGCCGGCAAAGCGCGCCGCATGGCCGCCGCGCTCGACATAGGCGTCGACGGCGTCGCGCATTTCCCAGGTCCAGTATTCATCATGGCCGACGAAGACGGCGCAGTCGTAGCCGTCGAGAATTTCGGGCGAAAAATGGAGATCATGCTGGCTGGCGAGATCGACTTGATAGCCGGCCCGCTCGGCAAAGCGGAAGAAGTGGCTATCGTAGCTCGCCCAGCCCGACGAGGCGTACTTTTTCGAATGGCCGGTGGCGAGCGCCCATTCCATATGCGGATAACGCGGCACCGTCTTCGGCGGCACGGCGACTTCCAGCGGCACACGCGGCGCATCTTTCGGCAGCACGACGAAGCCGCGGCACCAGGGGCGTTGCGTCGACACGATGGGCGAATACTGGTTGCGGTCCGGCCCGGTGATGCCCTGGTAGTGGTTGGAGCCGCCCCAGGTGTTGTAGGCCAGCCAGGTGCCCGTCGCCGCCACCTGCAGCACACGGCCGGGTTTACGGCCCGGCTGCGGGCTGACGATGAAAATATGGTGGTATTGGATCGGCTTGCCGTCGCGCCCGTCTGCGGTCAGCGTGACCCGATAGGCTCCGGACGGCCAGTCGTTCTCGACACGGAATTCGAGCGAAGCGTCCCAGCCGCAGCCTTCAGCCGAACATTGTTCCGGACTTTCCTGCCAGCGTGCTGCGATGCCCGATTTCTCGAACACTTTGGTTTCGCTGCCGCCATCCCGGATGATTGTCATGCCGAACGTCGCAGCTGTCGAGCTGACATGCAAGGCCACAGTCTCTCCGGCGCGATAGGAAAACCGGTCGCTGTAGCACCAGATCTCGCCGCGCTCGCCATCCATCCCCGGCCATTCGTAATAATGGCCACGCACCGCGTGGCGGCGCTGCTCCGGTGTCAGTCCGAAATCGGGGAATTCGGTCGGCAGATGGGTCATGAACACCTGAAAAGGTCGAGGGCCGCCATTTCGGCGATCTGCCGGTCACGCGTCAAATAGAAACGATCGGGCCAGCATTCGTTAGCCGCACCCTTGGCCGCCTCCATCAAACGGACTATCTCAGGGGAGGCGGCGTTTCCGCCACGGGGGTCGGAATGCTCAGAGTGCAAAAGGTCAAGGTCGACGAGATCTACGTGCCGACGGCGCGCAAGAAGACGCTGCATCCCGAGACCGTCCGCCATCTGGCCGAGGACATCCTGGAAAACGGCATGAAGACGCCGATCCAGGTCCGCCATGACGGCAAGCGCCACATCCTCGTCGAAGGCCTGCACCGGCTGGAGGCGGCAAGGTGGCTCGGCGAGACCGAGATCGAGGCTTATCTGGTGCAAGCCAAACGCCACTGACACGTCCGGTTTCTCGGCGCAGAGGTTTTTATCGCTTCGTCATCCTCGGGTCTGCGCTGCGTCGCTGCGCTCCTGCTTCGCCCATTGATGACGAAGGTGGGTGACGTCTCGGCCCATCGAGACGGTGTCGACATTTTCTTTGCGGGCGATGTCGGTTTGCGGTTCATCGGCTCGTCCTTGGGACGGAAGCCAGATCAAACGCAGGATGCCATCATGACCATCAAGCTCGACATCGCCCCCACCAACGACCGTGAACTGGTTCTCGCCCGCATCATCGATGCACCGCGCGAAAACGTCTATCGCTGCTGGACTGACCCGAAACTGATTACGCGCTGGTTCTCGCCAAAGCCGTGGACGACGCCTCGCGCCGAGATGGATGTGCGCACCGGCGGCTCGAGCCTTGTCGTCATGGCTAGCCCGGACGGCAACGAATTCCCCAACCCGGGAGTCTTCCTCGAAGTCGTTCCCGGCAGGAAGATCGTCCTCACCGACGCCTACACAGAGGCTTGGCAGCCTTCGGAAAAGCCGTTCATGACCGTCGCGCTGACCTTCGAGGACGAGGGCAATGGCAAGACCCGCTACATCGCTCGGGTCAGGCACTGGAGCGTCGCCGACCGCGAACAGCATGAGAAGATGGGTTTCCACGAGGGTTGGGGACAGTGCGCCGACCAGCTCGAAGAACTCGCCAAAACGCTTTGATCCGCATGACGCTCTGATACCGGCATGACGAGAGGAGATCGATATGTCCAAAACCCTGTTTTTCGCCATTCTTGCTTCGGTTGCAGCGCTCGTTGGCTGCCCAGGCACCACCAATGCGGAGGAGACAAAACCCGCCATGACGACTGAGACGAACGCACTGCCGAAGCCGGAAAAGTCCGGCCTGCTGCCGATCAACGGCCTGAATTATTATTATGCCATCTATGGTAAGGGCGAGCCGCTGCTTCTGCTGCATGGCGGTCTCGGCACCACGGATATGTTCGCGCCGATCCTGCCGAAACTTGCCGAAAACCGCACCGTCATCGGCGTCGACCTGCAGGGTCACGGTCGCACCGCGCTGGGCGACCGCCCATTCACCGTGGAGGCGATGGGCGACGACATGGCCGCCATCGTCAAGGCGCTCGGTTACGATCAGGTCGATGTCATGGGCTATTCGCTGGGCGGCGGCGTCGCCTTCCGCATGGCCGTCCAGAATCCCGAAGCGGTGCGCCGCCTCGTCCTGGTATCGACCGGCTACGCCACGGACGGCTTCTATGACGAGATGCGTCCCCAGCAGGCACAGGTGAGCGCGGCCGCGGCTGAGTTCATGAAGGAGACGCCGATGTACAAATCCTACGTCGCCGTGGCGCCGCATCCTGAGGAGTTCCCGAAGCTCCTCGATGCGCTGGGCGGCTTCATGCGTCAGAACCGCGACTACGCGGCCGACGTCGCCAAGCTGAAGATGCCGGTCATGCTGGTCTATGGCGACAGCGATATGTACAAGCCCGAACACGAGATCAAGTTCTATCAGATGCTCGGCGGCGGGCTGAAGGATGCCGGCTGGATGCGCGAGAACCTGTCGCAAAACCGCCTGGCGATCCTGCCCAACCGCACCCACTACGACACTTTCTTCGCCCCCGAACTGACGGCCGCCGCGCTGCCGTTCCTCAACGGCCAGACCAAGGTCAAAACCTGGGACGAGGTCGTCGGCGAAACGGAGTGAACGCCAAGGCCGCCGGCTGTTAGCGGGCAGCCGCTTTCCGTGGCTGCCATGACGGCTTTCGGCGTCATGGCTTCACCCCCACTCGCATGGCTCGACGATCCCACGGTTTTCAAGCCGCAAATGCATATTTTCACGGGCTCGAAGCAGCCCTGGGTGGTGCTCGATGACAGCCTGCCGAAATACGAAGGCGCCCCTCCGCCAGGCTGATTTTTCCCTTCTCCCCTTGTTGTGGAAGGAGTGGATCGACGCGCAGCGCCAAGGGCCAGGGGAGAGCGCAAGCATGGCCAAAATTTAATCCAAATCGACACGAGATAGCCGGCAAAGCGTCATTGGCGGGCCATCATTGTCTCCCTATTTATGGGTCGCGGGTACGGCATTCGAGGAGACGACGGATGAACGACAGCATCAGCACCCTGGACGAGCTTTTGAGCGATCCGATGGTCCTGCTTGTGATGGAGCGCGATCGTGTGCGCCCCGAACAGGTGCGCATGCTGCTCGAACGGGCTCGCCGGCCTTCGACCGATGAGCCCGAAGTGCCGCCGGCGCATGTGATCGCCAGGACATGCCAGAAACTCTGGCTCTGCCCGTAGTCGCTTTGCGATTTTCGCTGTGTATCTCAAGCCGGCTCCAAGGTGGGCCGGTTTCGAACGGCGTGCACTTCGGCACGCCAGCTTACAAATCCGTAAATTGATTATCCGGCCCATGACGATAAGGCTTGCCCAGGATTGACCGATGGTCGGTCCACGCAACTCCGATCTCTCATGCACGGAATTCGATTTTGGCCGATATCTGCACACAAGGCCTGGATACGGGCTTCGTCGGCCTGGGGTTCGCCAAGGTGGCGTTCCTCGGCGTGGTGCAAGGCATCACCGAACTGTTGCCGATTTCCTCGACCGCCCATATGCGCATCGTGCCGGCCGTGCTCGGCTGGCAGGATCCCGGCTCCGCCTTCTCCGCCGCCATGCAACTCGCGGCTCTTGCCGCGGTGGTCAGCTATTTCTGGAGTGATGTCAGGAATATCCTGTTTGGTTCTTTCAACGCTCTGGCGCGACGCGATTTCGCCGACCGGCATTTCAAGCTGGCGCTCTGGATCGTGCTGGCGACGATCCCGATCGTCATCGCCGGCGTGGCGCTGTCTGGCGTGCTCAACGCCTGCAATTCGCCGCTACGCAGCCTGACGGTGATCGGCTGGGCCTGCATCGCAATGGCGATCCTGCTGGCGCTGGCCGAGATCTTTGCTCGTCACCGGCGCAGCATGGGGGGCGCGTCGCTGACCGATGCGCTGCTCGTCGGTGTTGCCCAGATCGGCGCGCTTGTTCCCGGCGTGTCGCGCTCGGGCTCGACCCTGACGGCGGCATTGGGGCTCGGCTTCAAGCGGGCCGAGGCGGCGCGCTTCTCATTCCTGCTCGGGCTGCCTGCCATCGCGCTCGCCGGCCTCAAGGAACTCTGGGAACTGCACAAGGTCCATCTCGACGCCCATGGCTGGTCGGTGCTTGCTGTCGGGCTGGTCGTTGCGTCGATCTCCGCCTTCTTCGCCATATGGGGGCTGATGCACGTGCTGGAGCGTTTCTCGGCTTGGCCGTTCGTCATCTATCGCGGCCTGCTCGGCATCGTCTTGTTGTTGAGCGTCGCCATGGGATGGCTTGCCTAAGTCCAGAGCCTTTCACAGTCTCGCTTGAAACAGGTTATATCCGTACCGGACCACGAACTTCGATTCCGGTAAGCGCATGGATTTCCTGACCCTCCTGCAATCATTGCCGTTGCTGCTGGCATTGGCCAAGGGCGCACTGCCGTCGGTGGCGGCATTTGGCATGGGATTTGGCCAGTGGACCGCTTCACTGCCGCCATGCCGGGACTTCACCTTCGAGGCGACCAGCTATCTCGTTTGCGAGGTCGATCCAAAACGATATCAGCTCGAGCTGTTCTGGAAGGATGCGGCGGGCAAGCCGTTTCAGTCGCTGCACAATCTGCATGCCACGCAACAGGCGGCAGGGCGCACCATGCTGTTCGGCATCAATGCCGGTATGTATCACCCGAACCTCGCGCCGGTCGGCCTCTATGTCGAGCGTGGCCAGGAGATGGCCTCGGTGAAAACGGGATCGGGAAGCGGCAATTTTTCCCTGCAGCCGAACGGCATTTTCTACATGCGAAACGGCAAGGCCGCAGTCCGTGCCACCAGGGATTTCGTGAAAAGGCGCCCGACAGTCGACTATGCGACGCAATCGGGGCCGATGCTGGTGATCGACGGCAAGCTGCATCCAAAATTCCAGGCTGACGGCACTTCACGGAAAACCCGCGACGGTGTCGGGGTGCGAAAGGACGGCGTCGCGGTTTTTGCGATTTCGAATGGCTCGGTGACCTTCCATGCCTTCGCCCGTCTGTTCCGCGATGCGCTCGGCTGCGACAACGCGCTGTTCCTCGACGGCACGATATCAAGCTTGTTTGCGCCTGCCATCGGCCGCAAAGACGACTATTGGAATCTCGGGCCGATGATCGGCGTTTTCAAAAAATCCTAGCCGGTTTCCATCGCGCTTGCCCGCACGCGGTATGGGCGAAAAAAACTTGATTCAAACTTTATTGGTAATTTCTCATTCATAACTGATCTGGTTTGTCCGTCGGCTGTCGTTTTGCCCTCGGTCTGTTGTGTTTTGAGTACAGGTCCAGATGCGGATTCCGGGCGTCGTCAGTTTTTTGGTCGCATCGCTATGCCTTGCCGGCTGCTCGTCAACGGCCGGCGTCGATGCGCTGGATTTGCAGAAACCGTCCAACGAGACCACCAGTTCCGTGATCCGGCCGCCGGCACCGATCGCCGCTGCTCCGGCGGCAAGGGGCAACAGGGCGGCAAGGGCCGGATTGGCTCCCATGTCTGACAACGGTCCGGGGGAAAAAACGCGCCCGTTCGGCTTGGCGGAGGAGGAAGAGACGGGGGTGTTTGCCGCGCCCGACGTGCCTGATCCCCAAGTGCCTGATGTCGGCGGGCTGCCGGTCGAGCCGGCAGCCTTGGTGTCGCCGCCCAAGCTGTTGACCCGCGCGGCACCGGCCATGCTGGCCGGGCCGCTCACCCGTTACGGATTTCGCGACGCCAAGCCGATCAATTTCGGCAAGGGTTCGCCTCGCCGCCTTGCAGTGCACGGCGTCGACGTCTCGCGTTGGCAAGGCAACGTCAACTGGGACAAATTGCGGGCCCAGGGCGCCAACTTCGCCTACATCAAGGCGACCGACGGAGGTGACCACCTCGATCCGATGTTCATGAAAAACTGGCGCAGCGCCGACGCCGTCGGCTTGAAGCGCGGCGCCTATCATTTCTTCTACTGGTGCCGCACGGCCGGCGAGCAGGCGGACTGGTTCATCCGCAACGTGCCCAGGGTCGAAGGCGCGCTACCGCCGGTGATCGACGTCGAGTGGAACGGCGAGTCCAGCTGCAAGCGGCGGCCGTCGCGCGAAAAGGTGCTGGAAAAGATGCAGGTGTTCATGGACAAGCTGGAGCGGCATTACGGCCAGCGGCCCATCATCTACACCGCGCCCGATTTCTACCGCGACAATCTCAGAGGCGAATTCCTCGACTATCCGTTCTGGCTGCGTGCCGTGGCCCAGCATCCGTCAAAGGTCTATCCCGGCCGCAAATGGCTGTTCTGGCAGTATTCCGGCTCCGGCCTGTCGCACGGCGTCACCGGCCGCATAGACCTCAATGTCTTCCATGGCGACGAACGGCAATGGCGCGCCTGGGCCGGCGGCCGGCAGACGGTAGCCGACGCCAACTGAGACAGTCGTCAGTCCCGGCGCACTTCGCTCTGCCTGATGTCCGCGGTCTGGGCAACGCGACATCGGGCTGCTCGATGGACACGCTTCCGCCGGCAGCATTGGCTGAGGAAAGTGTCCGGCTCTTTGACCGACATGGACGCATGGGAGGAAAAGATGGGTGTGTCATCGGAGGCTCTGGCACAGAGCCGTCAAACGATCAGCGCTTACGAGGATTATGCGGAACAATATGATGCCATCGTGCGCCATGCTCCCAACGAGAGGGAGCAGGCATCGCTCAAGCGCCTGGTGGCAATCGCCGGTACAGGCGGCCGGATTCTGGAAGTCGGGTCCGGAGCCGGATACGACGCGGATTTTCTGGAGACTTTGGGTGTCAAAGTCCGGCGCACCGACGCGACCAAGCGGTTTCTGGAACTGCAGGCCGCGCGTGGCAAGCATGGCGAGTTGCTCGATCTCATCACCGATGATCTCGGCGGCCCCTACGACGCGGTCCTGGCCCTGTGCGTCCTCATCCATGTGCCTCGCGTTGAGACCGACCAGGTGCTTGCCAAGATAGCCGGGTCGCTGCGCCCGGGCGGCGCCTTCCTCGTCTCGATGCGCAATGGCGACGGCGAGACATCAGGCGAATATCATACGGTCTACTGGTGCAGGGACGACTTCGCGGCCCGTCTCGAAGGCGCCGGGCTCGTCCTCATCAGGGACGATTTCAACGTCGGCCGCGATAGCGAAGAATGGAACACGTTCCTGGCCGTGAAGCCTGCATGACGCGGCGTGGGCTGTTGCCGTTTGCGCTGCTCAGCCTTTTCAGATTTGCGAAAATACAAGACATTGCCGCCGCCATGCTGTCTATGTGCGAGTTCCTGCACTCCTGGGGGGAGACGAGTTGGAACTCAAGATCATGCTTGTCGGCTTTGCGTGCGTGGTCGCGGGCGCGCTGTCGTTCATCACCTTCATGAAATGGCGAGAGGTGAAAGCGCTCAGCCGCTGGCTGCCGACGCCGGGAAAGATCATCTCGTCGCGCGTCGAGGCACGTGAGGTCAGAAACTCGGGCGTTGGTTCGGACAGCACTGACACCACCGAAATGCGCAATTTTCCGGCGATAACCTTCGAATACAAGGTCGGCGGCAAGAAATTTCAAAGCTCGCGCTACAGCGTGAAAGAGAATTTGGGGAATTTCGAAGTCGCTGAAACCCTTGCCCAGTTTCCCCGCGGCGCGGAGGTGACTGTCTTCTACAATCCGGCCGATCCGAGCAAAGCGGTGATCGAGCGCACCCTGCCGGACGGCGCCTTCAAGTTCATGGTCCAACTCTCGGCCGGCCTAGTGTTCGGCGCGGTTGTGCTGGTGTTTTCCGTCGGCGGTGTTCTGGAAGCGATCGGGCCGCATTTGCCCAAGCCGCAGAATCTCGGTGCCGCGGCGTTGCTGCTTTTTATGGGCTTGTTCATCCTGAGCATGGGTTTCGCCCAGAAAGCGTTGGCCGAGCAGGCGGCAAAATGGCCGATCGTGGTTGGCTGCATCGACACTTCAGGTCTGCAGGCGCTCCGAAACCATTCAGGCTATGGCCGCTGGCGCACCGTCTTCAAATCCCGAATCGTCTACTCCTATGGCGTCGCCGGCCAGCGCTACAGCGCCGATCGTGTGGCCTTCGGCGCCACCGTGACTGCCTCGCTGCCGGGCCTCGTCGGCGGCCAGGCACGGCAGTATGTCGAAGGCAGCAAGGTCGACGTGCACTATGACCCCGCCAACCCCGGCTCGGCGGTGCTCGAATGCCGGGTCCGGGGGCTTTGGCTGCTATGGCTCTGCTCGGCAGGCTTTCTCGGTGGCGCGGCCTTTCTGCTCGGGCTGGTTTGAGCGTGCCAGCCGACTTCCCCAATGCCAATCCAGACGGCTCCTCATGGGATGCCTTTACCTAAACAGGATGCAGCGATGAATAGCGCCATGAGATCGATCATCTGGGCCAGCGCCCTGCTTGCATCCGCGACAATGTCCGCGATGGCAGACGAACCGGCACCGTCGCGCCCGCCGATCGACAAATGCGTCTGGGAAAGGTTGTCTGACAAAAATATCGGGCTGGCCGCCTGGGCGCAACGCTGCGACTTCGGCTTCCGCCAGATCCATTTCGAATTCGCCGACAACGCGCTTGCCATCAAATACAGCGATGGCGGCGCGGCCGATCCTCTCGTCGAACTGTTCGACATCATATCAGGTGAAACTGCCGAGGCTGCATTGCGCCGCCTGTTCCTGGAAAAAACCGACAAGACTGTCAGCGCCCGCTGCGTGCTGACGCCTTACACCGAGAGCACAGTACCCGCCGGCGTCAAACGCTACACATTCAGCCCCGACGCCGCCTATGCGAAAGAGCTGAAAGCACTTGCCGATCCCAACGAGATTCCGGAGCCGCCCTGCGGCGTCTGGGGCGAAATGCCTGACGGCGTCCAGTATTTCGAGGTGCCGGCGGATGAGGGGCACAGCCTGCTGTTTGTGCGCATCGGCCAGGACGAGCCATTGTTTGACGAGCAGACGCTTCGCGTTTTGCGGAGGGGGTGAGACGCGCTTTCTCGCCAGGTCAGGCGGATTCGGTCATGGCGCCGATCCGCCGGTAGACGAATGGTTCTTCTCTCGAAGGGGCTGTGGCAATGCGCTTGGCTTCGTCGATCAGCATTGCCATGCGAGCATGGACCGGCGATTTCGCGCAAGCCGGGTCCGTTGCAGCGGCATCGCCGGCGATCGCCATCGCCTGGCAGCGGCAGCCGCCCCAGTCGATCTCGCGCCGCTCACAGCCGCGACAGGGTTCCTGCATCCAGTCCGTGCCGCGAAAGGCATTGAACCCCGGTGAATCGGCCCAGATCGAGGACAGCCTGCGTGGTTCGAAACGCTCGAAGCTGAGCGACGGGATCGTCTGTGCGGCATGGCAGGGCAGTACGGTGCCGTCAGGCGTCACCATGAAGGCGTCCCGCGCCCAGCCGCCCATGCACGGCTTGGGATAGATCGCGAAATAGTCCGGCGTCACAAAATCGATGTTGATGATGCCGGCCAGTCGCTCCTGTGCCTCCGCAACGATCTCCGCCTGCCTGTCGACCGCTTCACGCTCGGGCATCAGTTGGTCGCGATTGGTCAACGCCCAGCCGGCATACTGCACATTGGCGATCTCGAGCCTCTCCGCGCCCAGCGAAAGGGCGAGATCGATGAATTCCGGCACTTCCTCGATGTTATGGCGATGGATCGGTGCGTTGATGGTAAGAGGCAGACCGGCAGCGCGTGCGCGGCGTGCCGTTTCCAGCTTCTTTTCGTGAGCGCCCTTGTGGTTGCCGATGCGATCGGTGGTCGCCGGCCGCGCGCCCTGAAAGCTCAGTTGCAGATGGTCGAGGCCGGCTTCGGCAAATGCCTCGATACGGCCCTCGACGATGCCAACGCCCGCGGTAATCAGATTGGTGTAGACGCCGCGCCCCGCAAGCCCTGCGATCAATTGCTCGAGGTCGCGGCGCAGTGTCGGCTCGCCACCGGACAGATGCACCTGGAGCACTCCCAGATCGGCGGCCTCCGAGAACAGGGCGAGCCAGGTCTCTGTGTCGAGTTCGCGATTGGCCTTCAGCAGTTCCAGCGGATTGGAGCAATAAGGGCATTGCAGCGGGCAGCGATGCGTCAGTTCCGCCAGCATGCCGATTGGAGGGAGGAGGGGCGTGCTCATAGCCTCACCAGCAGCTTGTCCGACCATTCCTGCAGGAAGGCGATGACGTCGGTCGCCACGGCCTCCTGTTCGGCCTCATAATCCGCGGCAAGGCCAGCAATGATATCGCCTGCCGTTGACCGTCCATCGCAGCGGCGCAAAATATCGAGACTGACATCGTTCGGCCAGAATATCTTTTCGGGTGAAAGCACGGCGAATGCCTGCCGCACGGAATCGTACTGTATGCGCACGTGCTTCGGCAGCGAAGGTATCGACTGCAGCGACACCACGGCTCTTTCGCGCAGCGCCATCATAGGGCTGCCTCGGGCTGGAAGGCGCCGGGCGGTATGTTTCCCTGCTCGCCATAGGCGTGTTGAAGCGCATCAAGCATGGCCCAGAGTATATCGCATTTGAACACCAGTGCATCGATTGCCTGCTGCTGGCGCTCCGCCGTATCGGCATGGCTGAGCACGTAGGCGAGGGCGAAGTCGGCGTCACGCGAGGCCTGTTCGGGCCGTTGCCTGAAATAGGCCAGTGTATCCTCGGTGATGTAGTCGTATTTGGCCAGCATTGCCGGCACCCGCTCGCCGATGATGAGTGGCGAGAACATCTCGGTCAGCGAGGACGCGACCGCCTCGAACAACGTCCGGTTTGTGCAAAAGGAAAGGTAAGCGCCCACCGCGAAGCGCGTCGCCGGCAGTGCCAGCCTTTCGCTCTTCACGGCCTCGGCGTCCAGGCCGAGCGAAGTTGCCAGATGCAGCCAGCGCGCGATGCCGCCGCTCCAGCCGTCCTCGCCGTCATGATCCTCGATCCGCTTGCGCCACGCGGCGCGAAACGCTGGATCCTCGGCATGCACGAGGATCATGGCATCCTTGCGGGGGATGACCGCCTGATAGCAATAGCGGTTCAGCGCCCAGGCCTTCATCTCGGCCTTCGACAATGCGCCGCTGGTCATCCTGTGGTGAAAGGGATGGCGATTGTGATAGCGCTCGGCGCCAACCTGCCTCAGCACGGCTTCGAGAGCGTTCGTGGAGAGTCCGCCTTTGGCTGCATCGCGGAAGTCGCTCAAAATTCCACCTCAATACCGTCGCTTGCGATTTCCCAGCCTGCCGCCTTGACCGCCGCGTGCTCGGCGGAGTTCTCGTCAAGGATGGGGTTGGTGTTGTTGATGTGGACGAAGACACGACGGCCGACCTTCACATCGGCCAAGCCGGCGATCGAACCCGATTCTCCCGAGATTGCCAGATGCCCCATGCGCGCGCCGGTTTTCTGACCGACGCCGGCAACGATCATCTCGTCGTCGGTATAGACCGTGCCGTCGAACAGAAGACAGGCGGCATCGGCGAGACGCGCGCGCAAGGCCGCATCGATGCGCGCGCAGCCTGGGATATAGAAGACGGAGCCGCGGCTGCCGATGCCGGCAATTCGGACTCCGATCGTATTACCTGCGTCGGAGCTGAAATTGGCATCCGGATGGTCTCTATCCTCCAGATAGAGTGCTATCTTCCCGGGCACTGGAAAGGGCTCGATCATTACGCCGGTCTCGCGGCCTTCTGCGTCGCAAATGGCCAATTCTTTCGCCGGCGGCAGGATGCGCCGCGGCACAAGCGCTGGATCGAGAACGTTGAAAATCGAATTCGCCTCCAGCGTCGCCAGAACCTGCGCCGTTGCATAGATGGCGAAAGGCTGCCGCTCGCGCAGGCTGAGCAGTCCGGCGATATGATCGACATCGGCGTTGGTCAGCACCACCGCGCGAATAGGCGTCGAGCGCAGCGGCGCATCGCCCGCAGGCTGCAGTTCAGGTGTTGCAGCGATTTGCTGGCGAATGTCGGGCGAGGCATTGAAAAGAACCCAGCCGAACCCGTCCGCCGAGGCGGCGACACTTGACTGGGTTCGTGAATGCACGCCGGCCATGCCGGTGCGAGCCGCACGACTCAGACTGTAGTTGCAGTTCCATTGCGGAAAGCCGCCGCCCGCCGCCGATCCGATGATCCTCAAATGCATGAAAATGCCCGCGCGCCGGCTTCTCTGACCTGCAGGCAATTTGCAGTCACAAAAAACGCTTCGCGCGCTTTGCGTGCGTCAAAATCTTTCACGAAAATCCATGGGGCGAGGGGATGCGCGCCCCTGTCGCCAGGGACGCGCACCTCTGCGGCCTACTTCTTGGGAGTAATTTCAGCAGGCAGATACCGTGAAATTTCGAAGCCAGCGGCAACCTGACACATGGTCGGTTTTTTCCAGTTCTTCTTCATGACATTTCTCCTCTTATACCAGCCCGAAGGGACCGATCCTGTCGTTAGCCAACCATTGCAGGGCACCGACGCAATGGCTCGTCCATCAAGTCTCAAAATGGACAAATGAAACAATAGGTTTTGAAAAGTTGAAAACAAACTATCGAGAATAATTGCAGTCCTTACTTTAATTGTTCGTTGTGTAGGGTTTTTTCTCCTCCAGTGGAAGGTTTGCATCTTCCCACCCATCAGCGCCTAGCGGATACCAGATTACCGAACTGTAGCCCCACTCGACGGCCCGTTTCGCCGCATTCCACGACATCCAGCAATTCGTCATGCAGTAGAACAGAATCGCGCGCGACTTGTCCGTCCCGGCTTTGGCCTCGAGGCCTTGGCGAAAATAGCTGGCGGTCTCCTGCGAAATAGCGCCGTATCCCACATTGGCCAGCCATATGCTGCCGGGGATGTCCTTTCTGACCTTGTCCCTCCATATGGTCCCTGCCGGCAAATTGGTCGGTTTGGGCGTGTCCGGCATCACGTCGAAGAAGATCGCCTTTTTCGCCCGCCACAGCGCTTCCGCTTCCACCGTCGTCACCACCCTCGCGCCTTGCAGCGTCCGCGGCACCGGCGCCCGATAGTCGTCCATCCGGAAACCACTGGGTTCGGCGACATCGCCAGCCCATGTCGGCTCGGTCAGACCCAGAAGGCTCGCGGCGACCAGCAAGAAAATAGTCTCCCTTCCATTCATTGGGTAATCAGGTTGTCGTGTTCGTCGATCAGCGGCACGTTATAGCTCAGCAGGATCCTGGTGATCTCCGCCTGGTTTTCCCTGATCACCCGGTTGAGCGTCCGCTTCCATTCCTGGTCGGACGGACGTACGCCCATGGTAATGCGGTAAGACATGCGCGAGCCGGTTTTTTCCTTCACCAGTGGAACGATCGTCACATCAGCTCCGAGTTCCTTGGCATAGTAACCTGCCATCGGTCCCCACAGCACCGCCGCATCGATCTTGTGTGCCAGCATGTCCTTGATCATGACCTCCCCCATGGATGGGGTGACGCGCGTATCCACCGCAAGCGGATAGATCTTGGCGGTCCGCAGGAGCTTGTTGGCGGCCATGTTGGCGGTTGGCGGCGTGCTTTCAACGACGCCGATCGTCTTGCCCGTGAGTCTGGAATCCTCGATCGTTTCCACGCCTTCCATATCTTTGCTTTTCGGATGCACCAGCACATAGGCGGAGCGATAGTAGGCGTTGGTGTTCTGCACCAGCTCATCGCCCTGGGCATAGCCCATGATGATGTCGCATCGGTTGGCCCCCAACGTATTGCGCACGAAGCCGGTGATCGTGGGAAACCAGGTGTAGGAGACGGACTTGCGCCCGGTTTTCGCGGCAACCAGCTCTGCCAGCTTGTTTTCGAATCCTTCGCCGCTCTTGTCGGTGAAGGGCATATTCGAGGGATCGGCGCAGACGCGCAAGATGTCGGGGTCGACCAGTTCTCCCGCCGCACCAAGGCCGGCGCTTTGCGCATGCGCATTCGACGGCAGCAAGGCGAGCGTGCCGAGGATCGGCAGAACGACGCGCAGCTTCAATGCATCGCGGCCAATCATGTCACCCACCCATGCAGGATGCTTCGGCATCCTTCGCCGCCTGGGCCTTGTCTTCGTGCTTGGGCGGCCGTCCGCGGGGCGCCGCGCCATCTGCGCGCGCGCGCAGGTAGATGTAGAGGTCGTCCATGTAGCAATAGACATTCTTGTTGTCGCCAAAGGCAGGCATGACGTTTTCCTTGCCGCCGCCGACATTCTTGCGGCCCTCGGCGACGATCGAGAGGAACGTGCCGTAATCCATGTTTTTCAGGCTGTTGACCAAAGCCGGCGCATAGCTCGAACCTGTTGCATCCTGTCCGTGGCAGACATGGCAATCGGAGTGATACCGGCGGTAGCCGCTGAACGTGTACCAATCGACGGTTCCGTTTTCGATCTTGTAGGTCGGATTTCCATCCGCATCCAAATACTTGCCGCCTTCTTCCTTCACCGCCTTGGCTTTTTCCATGCTGTCGTCGGCCTGGGCGACGCCTGAGCTTGCCAGAGGCAGCAGAGCCAGGACCAAAGCCGAAATTACAATGCGAACGGACATTCAAACTTCCTTCATTTGCCAATGGACACGGTTTTGCTGGCGCGACCGGCATTGATCGGTGTTTTGGGTGCGTAACCGAATCGAGAGCCCGGCCATGGCTTCCGGATGATCCGGGCTCTCGTTCTTCAAGCCTTTGGTCTCACAAGACCTGAGGCGTTCTCAAGGTTCCCAGCGCATCAATCCGGGAGACCGAAGACGGTGAGCTGACCGCCCAGCGTCGTGTAGTCGGCAAGTGCCGCGTAGCCACCGACGGCACCAAGACCAGCGGTGCCAACGACGGCGGCCTCATCGCCTTGGGCACGGCCCTGATCGACGGCGCCATGCCAGGCAGCGGCGTTATCAGGCGAAAGCAGGCCGCCTGCCAGGCCAATACCTGCCCAACCGCCAACACCCGACAGAACGGCGATGTACTGCTTGCCGCCCTGCTCGTAGGTCGTGATGTTGCCGATGATGCCGGACGGGGTCTTGAACTTGTAGAGTTCCTTGCCGTCCTTATCGACCGCCTTGATGTAGCCTTCGAGCGTGCCGTAGAAGACGACGTCGCCATCCGTGGCCAACGCGCCAGACCACACCGAGAACATCTCGGGCTTCGACCAGACGATCTCACCCTTGGCTGCATCCCAGGCAATGAAGTTGCCCATGCTGCCGTCGCCGCCAGGTGCCGGGTACATCGACACGGTGGCGCCAACATAGGGCTGACCGGCGGTGTAGCTTACCTTGTAAGGCTCATAGTCCATGCAGACATGGTTGGTCGGGACATAGAACAGCCCAGTCTTCGGCGAGTAGGCGGCCGGCTGCTGGTCTTTGGTTCCAAGCGCGGCCGGGCAGATGCCGGTCGAGTTGGTGTCTTCGCCGTTTTGCTGGGTCGAATATTTCGCCACGACCTGCGGGCGGCCATACTGATCGCTCTTTGGGTCCATGTTGACTTCGGTCGCCCAGTTCACAGCCGGATCGTATTTTTTGGCGACGAGAAGTTCGCCGCTGGCGCGATCCATGGTGTAGGCAAAGCCATTGCGATCGAAATGCACCAGCACGTCGTGCTTGGCGCCGTTGACGTCCATGCCATCGACGAGGATCATCTCGTTGATGCCGTCATAGTCCCATTCGTCATGCGGGGTCATCTGGTAGAGCCATTTGGCAACACCCGTGTCCGCATCGCGGGCCATGATCGTCATCGACCAGCGATTGTCGCCGGGGCGTTGTACGGGGTTCCACGTCGAGGGATTGCCGGTGCCATAGTAGACCAGGTTCAGCTTGGGATCATAGGAATACCATCCCCATGTCGTGCCGCCGCCTGTCTTCCACTGCTCGCCTTCCCAGGTGTTCGTGCCGGAGTCCTTGCCCACCGGCTTGCCGAGATGCGTGGTCTTTTCGGGATCGATCAGGGTGTCTGCGTCCGGACCTTCCGAATAGGCTTTCCAGGCGAGTTTGCCATCTTTCAGATTGTAGGCGGCCAGCCAGCCGCGAACGCCGAATTCGGCGCCGGAGACGCCGATGAGCACCTTGTCCTTGACGACGACGGGGGCAGCCGTACCGGATTCGCCTTTGCCGCCATCGGTCTGGTCACCGTTCTTGACCGACCAGACGACCTTGCCGGTCTTCGCGTCGAGGGCGACGACCGTGGTGTCGGCCTGATTGAGAATGATCTTGCCGTCACCATAGGCAACACCGCGATTGACCGTATCGCAACACATGATCGGAATGACGTTGGGATCCTGCTTGGGTTCGTATTTCCAGAGGATCTTCCCGTCATTCTTGAGGTCGAGCGCAAAGACATTGTTCGGGAAAGGCGTGTGGACATACATCACATCGCCGATGATAAGCGGTCCACCCTCGTGGCCTCGCAGCACGCCGGTGGAAAAGGTCCACTTGACCTGCAGGTTCTTCACATTGTCCGCAGTAATCTGGTTGAGTTTGGAATAGCGGGTGTTGGCGTAGTCACCCGTCTGCATTGCCCAGTTCTTCGAATCCGAAGCCAGCTTTGCAAGGTCCTCGTTAGCCGACGCCGTATAGGCCGCGCCGAGCGACAGAAACGCCGCAGTGGTTAGAATATAGGTAGCTTTCGTAAGTACACGCATCCGAATTCCTCCCGAGGTTCATAGTGATGAATCATTTGCTGAGCCCACAAGGGCTTGCCCAAGCGATTCACGGGGGGGAAATATTTCCGGCAGCGTGTCACGACCTAAGCCAGATGTGCAGAGGGCACCGTTACTGCCCACCTCACCTTGGCCTACGAAAGACTGTCGCCGCTCCCTAATGACGGTGACGCCCTTGAAGCCGGAAACAGGGTGAGGCTATGTCATCGCAAAACGCTAGGCAAGCAAAAAAGCCTGGGTGTCTTTTGCACCGCAATATCGTAAATGATGCGGTGCAATATAAGGAAATAACTAGGACGGTATTTGTTATATAAAGTATTTCTACTAGCTAAGTAACGGTTGGCCGCATAAAATTTGATTATTTTTTGAGTTTTACATTTCACCTAAGCAAGGATTTTATTTAGCGGTATTCACTTCGAGGTCCCGACCTAGCCATCTACGTGCTGCATGGGGAATCGATAGTGGGCCAAGCATGAGATGATCGTTGGAGTTGGGGTGTGGAGCGGGCCATCAGGCCGCCATGCGGAACCACGGTCGATGAGTACCGCATTCCTCCTTTGGTCGTATACGGAAGCCATGGGCGCTTGACTGACTCTGCGGCTCGTTGCCAACTGCCACGGTGATCCCGACTTGGCACATCGCGCCCAGGCTAACCGGAGGTTTTCCCATGATCAGATATGTTGGATTTTCGACCTTGCCGCTGCTCCTGGCCGCGCCGCTGGCCTTCGCAAACTCGGCGGGCGCCGCGGGAGATTACCCGACAGCAACGATTGCCGATTACGTGCTCGGCTGCATGCAGACGAACGGCCAGACACGTAAGGCGCTGGAAAGCTGTTCCTGCTCGATCGACGTCATCGCCTCGATCCTTCCGTACGACCACTATGAGAGGGCCGAGACTTTCAAGAGTATGTCTTTGACCACAGGCGAAAACGCTGGGCTGTTTCGCGAAAGCGCACCGGCGAAGGCCGCCCGTACCGAATTGAAGCGCGCGCAGTCGGAAGCCGACGTGCGCTGCTTTTAGAGCCTGCTCCCTCCGCAAGCCGGATGGAGTTCCATCCTTTGCCTGGACATGATCCTCCCGAAATGAGCTTCACTTCGGGGATCGAGCTGGCAAGCATCCGGCATTACGGCGCAAGAGGGATACTTTAGAGACCTGTTGTCTCCAGCGGCCACTGATTGCGGAATGTTTTGCCATCCGTGTCGGTCGCTTCCACCTGGATTTCGCCGTTGCCATGCACGGTGAAATCGAACCGGAAATTGGGGTCTTCCGAAATCGATATTCCACCTTCCATGGAGAGGATCGGCCGGCCGGCTTGCGAGATCGACAGTTTCTGAACAAAATGCGCCGGTATGAAATACTGGGTCAGCGGATCCCGCTGCAGGCCCGAATTGTTAGGATGCCGGATCATCAACTGCAGTTCCTCAGTCTTGGTCATCGTCTCTTTGGGCGGGAACTGGCGCAGCTTCATCTGACCCATCGTCGCGTTGGCCTCGTCCTGGTTCTTGACCGCAGGGGCGGAGCATCCGCCTGATGCCTTGACGAAGGTCTGCATCATATGGAGTTGGCCGCCCTGCGTCTCAGCGATGGCACGCAGATAGGAATAGTCGTTGACGCGCACGCGCGTCGACAGATGCGTCACGCCGGCATCCTTGCCGAACTGGAACGTTGCCGCCACCGGTGCAGGGTTGGCATCGATGATCAAGGTAACGGATTTGATGCCGTCCGGCGCCTTGGCTGGATCGAGATAGATGTCGACGGGCACGATGGCGGCATCCTGCGCCCGCTTCGGCGCTTCGATCCTGACGACGCCGGTATCGACCAGAATTGCCCGATCGCCGAACACGTCGCCCTTCAAATCCTGCCAGATCCTGTCCGAGGACGCGGTTGTTTGCTGTGCGCTGGCGGTTCCCGAGGAGCCGAGCAGCGTACCGATGGCCAAGATGATCGCGACAAAAACGGATGCGAGCAGCAAAGCGAGCTGCCGGCTCGAGTAAGCGTGATTTTGCATTTCGATGCCTCCACCAATGCAAGAGAGGTGGTGCCCAGGCTGGCGTTGAGGATAAGCCTTTGGCGACGTCTTGGCAAATCGCCGTGCCTTACAGTGCTGGACGCATGTCGGCATCGTCTATTCCCATTCGAGTTCGGCAAATGCGGCCGTTGCGTTGCGCTCGTTGTAATCGTCGAACAGGTGCCAATTATCCCGTTCGGTTTCGCCAGCGGTTTTGACTGCTTCGCGCAGCGGCGTTCCGTCGGCGATCGCCTTGCGGATATCGCGCGCCAGAATCTCGAAATAGCGTCGCTCCCCCGCCAGCGCTTGTGGCCAGTCGGCCGTTACAGGACCATGACCTGGAACGACGCGCGCGGCGTCGATCGCGGTGAGCGCATCCATCTGGCGGAGCCATCCAAGCAGTGATCCGTCGAGCGTCGGCAAGGAGCCCATGAACACGAGATCGCCGGCAAAGAGCGTTCTCGTCGCGGTATCGAATACGGTCAGGTCGTTGTCGGTGTGCGCCGCCTTCCATGCCCGCAGTTCGATCATGCGCCCGCCGAGGTCGAGTTGCAGGCGATCGTCGACCAGCATGGTCGGCGGCACGATCTCGATCCCCTCCATCAACGCCTCGCCAAGCTGTTCGCGATAGTTGTGCAGATAGAACGCTCCACGCGCGTCGAGGGCGCGCGGCAGATTGCGATGACCGACGATCGTCGCGCCGATCTCCCGGAATGCCGCATTGCCGAAGATGTGGTCGGGGTGCATGTGGGTGTTGATCAGGAAGCGAACCGGCTTTGCTGTTACCTTTCCGATCGCGGCGAGAAAGGCGTGCGCCTCGATCAGGCTGCCACCGCTGTCGATGACGGCAACCGCATCGGTGCCGATGACGGCGCCCAGATTGCAGATCGCACCGTTGTTGGCGGCGGTCATCAATTCATCCGCGCCCTGGAAGGCGAAGACGCCGTCGGCGATTTGCCTGGTCGAGAACCGCAAGCGGCCGCCTGCGGCCAGAACGGCTCGTCCGAGGCAGCATGGCAGCAAGGCGGCGCTGGCAGCGGTGCAGGTGAAGCCACTCACAAGCCTGCGTCTTAGCCGATCGATCGACATGAAGGTCTCCGATATGCATCTCGCCTGCAGGCGATCAGGTGACGTCCGGAAATCTATGATGGAACGACCGCAGGAGGTCGCTCATCACCTGCGAATTGCGATGTTGCCGTGGCAGCCGTACGTCGAACACGCCGAGCACATGGGTTGGCCGTGGCGCGAGCACGATGATGCGGTCCGACAGCATCAGTGCCTCGCGTAGATTATGCGTCACCATCAAGGCGGTCGTTGGCCGTGCCGACCACACGGTCAAAAGTAGATGCCGAAGCCGCTCGGCGGTCTGTTCGTCGAGCGAGACAAAAGGTTCGTCCAGGAAAAGCACCGCCGGCTCGGTGGCGAAAGCCCTGGCAAGTGCTGCCCTGCGCGCAAGGCCGAGCGACAGTTCGGCAGGATAGAGCGAGCGCATGCCGGCGAGGCCGAGCGTGTCGAACAGCCCGTCCAGATTTTTCGCTCTCAAGCTTTTCGGCAACGCCAGCCTGACATTCTGTTCCACCGTTCGCCACGGCAGCAGGGTCGGTTCCTGGAATACGGCGGCGATGCGGTTCGAACCTCCTTGCGGCAACTGAAAGGAGCCGGAAAAGTCTTGGTCCAAGCCAAGCAGGATACGCAGCGTCGTGGTTTTGCCGCAGCCCGACGGTCCCAGCAAGCAGGCGAATTCGCCTTGCCGGACCTCGAAGGAAAGGTCCTGAAGCGCCGTGATCGAGACGCCTCGCGTGGACCTGAAGGTCTTTTCGGCGATGTCGACCTTAAGCGGGACGACGGCGCCAACGGGTTGCATGTCGTTCAACGGGCTGCACCAGGAGAAGTTCAATGACAAGCATCACCGCCACGAAAGCCAGCGTGTAGGCAAGGATGGCGGCGACATCGAAGAGCTGGAAATAGAGATGGATCTGGAAGCCGACACCGTTCGAGCGGCCGAGCAGTTCGACGACCAGGACGATCTTCCAGATGAGGGCAATGCCGGATCGCGATGCGGCGGCAAGATAGGGCTGCAATTGCGGCAGCAGGATATGGCGGATGCGTTCAAGGCGGCCGAAGCGATAGACGGTGGCCATTTCGGCGTAACTTGGATCAAGCGCCCTAGCGCCTTCGCGCATCGTCACCACGACATTCGGGATCTTGTTCACCGCCACCGCGCCGATCGCCGCCGCCTCGTTGAGGCCGAACCAGATGTAGCCGAGGACGATGACCACCAGCGCCGGGATGTTGAGGAACAGGATCACCCACGGGTTGAAAAAACGGTCGACGCGACGATGGCTGCCGAGCAAAACGCCGATGACGGATCCGATGATCATGGCGACGATATATGCCGCGGCGACCCGGCCGAGAGTCACGCCGAGATGGTAAAAGAGGTCGCCGCCCGCAGCCTCCCTGAGAAGCACCTGCCAGACCTGCGCAGGTCCTGGAAAGGCACGGCTTGGCCAGACGCTTGCCGCAAGGTTCCACAGCAGGCAAAGCGCGAGCAGGGAAACCGCTACGGTCAGCGCGGGCACCAGTGCCGTCGCCAGGCTGCGTCGGCCGGACATGCTCGGCGGGGCGTCACGCGTGCCGTCGGTTCCCAATGCGGTCATTTCTCGGGTCCCGGCCAGAACGTGCCGGGCGCCATCTCCGGCGCGCTGCCGACAAGTTTCGCGCCGCCGATCGCCGCAAGCACATGGTATAGCCTGCCGGCGTCGGCCGCTTCCTCGGCGACCGACCGTCTGGGAATGCCTTGGCGGTAGCGATCGCGCAGCTTTTCCAGTTCCTTGCCTTCCGCGCGAGTGATCGGCGCCAGGCGCAGCCATTCGTCATCGGATCTGGCCAGCAAGTCCTTGGCTTGCGCGGAAGCCCTCACGAAACCCCTGACGGCATCGGGGTTTTCGCTCGCCCATTGGTCATGGAAGACGTAACCGAGCGCCGACACGGGTCCCAGAGCCCCAAGCGCTTTTGCCGCGTCGTTCACGCCGATCAATCGACGGAAGCCATTGGCCTCGAGACGCGCGCAAAAATGCCAGAAATTCAGCACCGCATCGAGTTCGCCCTGTATCGCCTTTTCCGAAATCAGCGGCGGCGCGCCAAAGACGATGTCGCTGGCTGCCGACAGGTCGACGCCGAGGTCGCGTCTGGTCAGCGCTTGTATAAGCAGCCAACTCTTGTCGAGCGGGCCGCCGGCGACGCCGATTTTCTTGTCCTTGAGATCGGCGATCGTCCGGATCGGCGAATCCTCCTTCACCATGATCGCCCCCACGGCGGTCGAATAGGGGGTCAATGTGAGGTCGCCGCCTTCGGAGCGCTGGCGCGAGACCCACAGCCAGTCGGAGACGATCATGTCGATCGCGCCAGCCAGCATCGCGACGTTGGTTGCATCCTCGCCGGCGAAGTCGATGATCTCCAGATCGATCCCGTTGGCGGCATCGAATTTGTGCTGCCTTAGTGTATCGAGTTCCCAACTCACGGTTCCAAACTTCAGCACACCGAGGCGAATCCTGGCTGCCGCAACGACCGGCCTGGTAGCAAGAACAGCGGCTGTCCCGAGAACCGCCAGACGCAGCGTCATGCGCCGTGAAACCATCATGACACCTCCTCCCCAGGGTTCCGCGCTGCCAAATCAGATGGCTCGTTCCTTGCTCGGAAATGCGCATTTCCAGCGCATGACCTTGAGGTTCGGGTGTTCTTGAGACCATTTCGCGATTTCGCTGGGGGCAAGGATCATGCATTGGAACAGAGTGCCGCGGCTCTCGAAATAGAGATGTTCGTCTCGGCAATTGCTCGGATTGGCGCTGAGGCAAACCGTCAATATGAGATCGACCATGTCCATTCAGCACCTCTTGCGCGTTCCCAAACGCCCATCTCGGCGGGTCCAGCCCAACCAGGAGCCAGGACAAACCGCCACTTGCCGGATTTCCCGAGGTGCCAATGGAGAAACCGGAATGAGGTCAAGCTACGCGCTCGCCCGATAGCCGTCAACAAAGACGAATGGAAAGGTCTCTTGAGCTCGCAGGCCCCTAAACCTTTGTACGATTGACTTTCACAACATGCCAATTAGCTTCCGAGTCACGCGGCGCGGCTTCACGGGAGAAGCGGAATTTCCACTCCACCGCGTAAGGCGCATACCGACGGATCAAAGGATCGGCATGCGCAAATCGTCCAGGGCACCCAGACGATCAATGAGGAAATACCATGCGCGCAATCGCATTTTTCGCAGTCATGTCCGTTGTGCCCTTCATCGCGAGCCAATCCCAGGCACAGGATGCGGCGGCTGGTGAGAAGGTCTTCGCCAAATGCAAGGTCTGCCATACCGCCGACCAGGACAAGAACAAGGTCGGCCCGTCGTTGAACGGCGTCATCGGCCGAACGGCCGGCACGCACCCGGGGTTCAGCTATTCTCAGGCGATGGTCGCGGCAGGCAAGTCCGGCGTCAAATGGGATGAACCCACGCTGAAGACCTATCTTCACGATCCCAAGGCCATGGTCAAAGGAACAAAGATGGCGTTTGTCGGCCTGAAGCAGGACGAAGACATCGCCAATGTCATTGCCTATCTGAAGCAATTCTCGAAATAGAGCGCAGCCGGCCGTTCGAATTTGCGTTCGGCCGGCGGACGCCTTGATCACGCATCGGCTTGCAGCCTCTGCATGGCCGAAGGCAGATCGAAAAGGCTGTCGCAAACGAGGTCGGCGCCAAGCTCTTCCACCGGAATGTGGCTGTAGCCGCCGCGCAACAGAATGACGGGCATGCCGGCGGCGCGTGCGGCACCCAGGTCGGCGCCACTGTCTCCGACCAGCAGCGCGTCACCGGGGTCGACCCCAAGCTGTGCCAACGCCAGCAGCAGGGCATCGGGCGCCGGTTTCAGGAATGTCACCGCGTCTCCGCCAACGATTGCGCCGAAATATTCCGTCAATCCGAAATGAAGCAGGATTTCGCGGGTCGCCAACTGCGGTTTGTTGGTTGCCACCCCCATGCTTACTCCGCCCAAATGAAAGTGGGTGAGAGCCTCCCTGACTCCAGGCATCAGCCTTGTCAGGCCGGTCAGATGCCGGCGGTAGATAGGCGCCATGACGCGGTTGGCCTCATCGAGAGCGTTGCCGAGCAGTGGCGCTCCCGACGCCGCGAAGGCTCGCTCGATCAATTTCCTGACGCCGCCGCCGATCATGGCCGTGACCTGATCCAGGCGCAGCGGCGGCAGACCGCGACTGGCCAGCAGTTCGTTGACGGCGGCCGCTATGTCCGGTGCCGAGTCGACCAGCGTGCCGTCGAGATCGAACAGGATCGCCTTCGGCGATCGAAGCGGCCTACCTGCACCGACGTTCATGCGGCATCCTTCCACTTGATCGAGCAGCCGATCGAGGCGATCTGGTCCAGCGGCCCGTCGCCGGTTCGGGCAACCTGCTTCATCGCCTCGAACAGGTCGCGTCTCAGCCCGGGCGCTCCGGCTTCTCGTCGCGAGGCGTCCAGCCGACCGCGATATTGCAGTCCCAACTCGCTGTTGAACCCGAAGAAATCGGGAGTGCACACGGCTGCGTAATCGCGCGCCACAGTTTGGCGGTGGTCGTGCAGGTAAGGGAAGCTAAAGCCGTTCGTCGTGGCGAAGAGCTTCATTTGGTCGAAGGAATCCTCCGGGTAGGTGTCGGCATCGTTTGAGTTGATCGCGACAAAGCCGATACCTTCGGCCTTAAGATCGTTGGCATCGCACACGATACGTGAAATCACCGCCTTCACATAAGGGCAGTGATTGCAGATGAAGGCCACGACCAGGCCGTTCGGGCCGGCCTGGCTGAAGATCGAATGCGACCTGCCGTCGACGCCAGGCAAAACGGCATCGATGGCGCGCCAGTCGAAATCGCACACAGGGGGGACGGCCGCCATGCTTGCCTCCGATGGAATGGTTATGCGGCTTTCCGGATCGCACCGTCGGCCGTCTGTCGGATGGCTCCAATGTTGGCGCGATAGGCTGCCTCGGTGCCCCCCTTGAACACGGCCGACCCGGCGACCAGCACATTGGCGCCGGCCGCGGCGACCAGCGGGGCGGTTTCGGCCGTGACGCCGCCATCGATTTCGATGTCAATCGGGCGGTGGCCAACCAGTGCCTTGATTCGCCTGATCTTCTCGATGACCGCGGAAATGAAGGCCTGGCCGCCAAAGCCTGGATTGACCGTCATCAGAAGCACCAGGTCGAGCCTGTCGAGCACATATTCGATGGCGCTCTCCGGCGTCGAAGGATTCAGCGATACGCCGGCCTTCTTGCCGAGATTTTTGATCGCCTGCAGGGAACGATCGAGATGCGGCCCGGCCTCGGCGTGCACCGTGATGATGTCGCAGCCGGCGTCGGCGAAGGCGGCCAGATAGGGGTCGGCCGGCGCGATCATCAGATGGCAGTCGAAAATTTTGTCCGTTCGGTCGCGGATCGCCTTGATCACCGGCGGACCGAAGGTGATGTTGGGCACGAAATGGCCGTCCATCACGTCGAGATGGATCCAGTCGGCACCCGCCCGCACGACAGCTTCGACCTCGTCGCCGAGCCGCGAGAAATCCGCGGAAAGCACGGAGGGTGCGATGATTGTCCTGGTGACCATGGTCGTCGTCTCCAATTCTGTCTGCGGGTGTTGGTCGCTGCGCCAGCCGGCTCCATCCCGTCAGCGCATCTTCGTCTCCGGTTCGCCTTCGAGTTTCCCTTCCGCGAACACGCGGCTGCCGCGAATGTCGGATTCCTCGATGGTGATAAGATCGGCTTTGGTCAACACCTGGCTGCGCGATGCGAAAAGCCGGTTGGCCTGCCGCAGCCGTGCCCGGTCGAGCCCATTGCGGACCGAACGCGCGTTGGAGAAATGCGGCAGCCTCATACGGATCGGAAGATACTCTTCGAGCGCACGGGACGCCGCCTCGCTGAGGCGATAATTCTGCTCCGCGAGCATGATCTCGGCGATCGATTTCAGTTCGCTGACGCCATAGTCGGGGAAATCGAGGTGATGGGCGATGCGCGAACGCATGCCGGGATTGCTGTCGAAGAAGCGGTCCATCTTGTTCTTGTAGCCGGCAAGGATCACAACCAGATCGTCACGGTTGTTCTCCATGCACTGCAGCAGGATTTCGATCGATTCCTGGCCGTAGTCGCGTTCGTTCTCGGGCTTGTAGAGATAGTAGGCCTCGTCGATGAAAAGCACGCCGCCCATGGCACGCTTGATCACCTCGCGGGTCTTGGGCGCGGTGTGGCCCACATACTGCCCGACGAGATCGTCGCGCGTCACGGCGACCATGTGGCCTTCGCGGACATAGCCCAGACGATGCAGGATTTCGGCCATCCTCAGCGCCACGGTGGTCTTTCCGGTGCCGGGATTTCCCGTAAAGTTCATGTGCAGCGTCGGGGCGCCCGAGGTCAGCCCGAACTTGCGGCGAAGCCGGTCGACCAGGAGGAGAGCGGCGATCTCGCGGATGCGGGTCTTGACCGGCTTCAGGCCAACGAGTTCACGGTCGAGTTTGTCCATGACCTCGTCGATGTTGGACGCCTCGAACTCGGCCTGCAGATCAACCGTCGCGTCCTGTGCGGCAGTGTCCTTGGTCATCGCGTTCAGCATGGTTCAGCTAGCTCCGCTCGCCCTCGGGCCTGTCGGTCGCATAAGGCACGATCGAATAACCCTGGCTGCGGCCGTCGCGCTCCTGGCGCAGCAGCCGGAACCCGGGTTCGCTGGGCGGCCGGTTGACAATGAACGACATGCGCGGGGCTTCCCAGCCCTTGGTCGAATCGAAGGCGGTTACCCGCACATACATGTTCGGACAGGCTTTCCGGCAAGCGTTGACCTCGAGCAGTATGCCCGCCGGATCTTTCAAGTCGAACATCGGGTTGCCGTACATTTCCCAATAGGTATTTCGCGGATGCGGATCGTCCGTGTACTCGACGCTGACCGCCCAATGGTTCTTCAGCGCGTATTTGATCTGCGCCGAAATCTGTTCGTCGGTCAGATCGGGCAGGAACGAGAACTGCCCCTGTGTGACCTTGTTTCCCGGATTGGTCATCATGACGATGGTTCCTTTCGTCTAGAAGCTGGGCGTTGCTGTTGGCACGAAGTCGGCCGTGTCGGTCGATTCGTAGTTGAAGGTGACGTCCTTCCAGGTCTCCAGGGCAGCCTTCAGCGGCGTGCACCATCTGGCCGCCTGTTCGAGGATCTTGGTCCCTTCGCGCAAATAATCGCGCCCCTCGTTGCGGGCCAGGATCATCGCTTCCAAGGCGACGCGATTGGCCGTCGCGCCTGCCTGGATGCCGTCCGGATGGCCGATTGTGCCGCCGCCGAACTGCAGGATGACGTCCTCGCCGAGATAGTGGATCAACTGGTGCATCTGGCCGGCATGGATGCCGCCCGAGGCGACGGGCATCACCTTGTTGAGCGAGGCCCATTCCTGATCGAAGAACAGCCCGGTTTCGAGGTTCTGCGGCGTGCGCTCCTCGCGCAGCGTGTCATAAAATCCCTTGATCATGAGCGGGTCGCCTTCCAGCTTGCCGACCACCGTGCCGGCATGGATGTGGTCGACGCCGGCCATGCGCATCCATTTGCAGATGACGCGGAAATTCATGCCGTGGTTCTTCTGGCGCGAATAGGTCGAGTTGCCGGCACGGTGCAGGTGCAGGATCATGTCGTTGCGGCGTGCCCACTTGGCCATCGACTGGATCGCCGTGTAGCCGATGACGAGGTCGATCATGACGATGCAGGAACCAAGCTGCTTGGCGAATTCGGCGCGCTCGTACATCTCCTCCATCGTGCCGGCGGTGACGTTGAGATAATGGCCCTTGACCTCGCCGGTGGCAGCCGACGCCTTGTTCACGGCCTCCATGCAGTAGAGGAAGCGGTCGCGCCAGTGCATGAAGGGCTGCGAGTTGATATTCTCGTCGTCCTTGACGAAGTCGAGGCCCCCCTTCAGCGCTTCGTAAACGACGCGGCCGTAATTGCGGCCCGACAGGCCGAGCTTCGGCTTCGTCGTCGCGCCGAGCAGCGGCCGGCCGAACTTGTCGAGCCGCTCACGCTCCACCACGATGCCTGTCGCCGGCCCCTGGAAGGTTTTGAGGTACGCCACCGGGATACGCATGTCTTCCAGCCGCAGCGCCTTGACTGCCTTGAAGCCGAACACATTGCCGATGATCGATGCGGTCAAATTGGCGATCGAGCCCGGCTCGAACAGGTCGAGGTCGTAGGCGATGTAGGCGAAGTACTGTTGCTCGGTCTTGGTTCCGGGACCGGTGTTCGGCACCGGCTCGGATCTGAACGCCTTGGCGCGATAGAGCTCGCAAGCCGTCAGTCGGTCGGTCCACACCACGGTCCACGTCGCGGTGGAGGATTCGCCGGCGATGGCCGCGGCCGCCTCCTCGTGGTCGACGCCCGGCTGCGGCGTGATCCGGAACATGGCGATCAGATCGGTCTCCTTGGGCCTGTAGTCCGGCTCCCAGTAACCCATCTTCTTGTAGGGGATGACCCCTGACTTGTAGCGTTCCTTGCCTTCCTTGAGCGTCCCCGCTGGCAGTATGTCGATCTTGTTCATGACAGGTCTCCTGTTTGTTGCTCAGGCGGCTTTCGCGATTGCGATATGGGGATCGAGTTTTCCCGCGGCGTAACGTTTCGCCATCTCGTCCATGGCGATGACCTTGATCTTCGAGGCGTTGGACGCCGTGCCGAAACGCTCGAACCGGTCCCGGCAAAGGTCGCGCAAGGCGTCCATGGCGGGTTTCAGGAATTTACGGGGATCGAACTCGCGCGGGTCTTCCGTCGCGACGCGGCGGAACTGCCCGGCCATGGCCATGCGGCAATCGGTGTCGATGTTGACCTTGCGCACGCCGTAGCGGATGCCGCGCTCGATCTCCTCGACCGGAACGCCAAAGGTCTGGGGCATCTCGCCGCCGTATCTGTTGATAATGTCCTGCAGCTCCTGCGGCACCGAGGACGAGCCGTGCATGACCAGATGCGTGTTGGGCAGCTTTTCGTGGATCGCCTCGATCACCTGCATGGCCAGGATATCGCCGTCCGGCTTGCGGGTGAATTTGTAGGCGCCGTGCGAGGTGCCGCAGGCGATCGCCAGCGCGTCGACCTGGGTTGCGGTCACAAAGTCGACCGCCTGATCGGGATCGGTCAACAACTGGTCGTGGGAAAGCGCGCCTTCGGCGCCGTGGCCATCCTCTGCCTCGCTTTGACCGGTTTCCAGCGAGCCGAGCACACCCAGTTCGCCTTCGACGGAAGCGCCGACCCAATGCGCCATGCGTGCGACGCGTTCGGTTATGGCGACGTTGTAGTCGTAGCTGGCCGGCGTCTTGGCGTCCGCCATCAAGGATCCGTCCATCATCACCGAGGTGAAGCCGTGGCGGATCGCGGAAAGGCAGGTGGCCTCGCTGTTGCCGTGGTCTTGATGGATGCATAGCGGGATGGTCGGGTGGATTTCGGTCAGCGCCTCCATCATCTTGGCCAGCATGATGTCGTTGGCATAGGATCGGGCGCCACGCGAAGCCTGGATGATGACAGGCGCGTCGCAGGCCTTGGCCGCTTCCATGATGGCGAGGCCCTGTTCCATGTTGTTGATGTTGAATGCCGGTACGCCGTAGCCGTGCTCGGCGGCATGGTCGAGAAGCTGGCGAAGGGTGATGCGAGCCATTGTGAATCCTCCTAGATGATGAGCTTCAGTGCCGCTGCAGCAACCGCTTCGGACGTTATGTTGAAATGCCGGTAGAGGTCGGGGGCAGGGGCGCTGGCGCCGAAGCCGGTCATGCCGACGAAAGCACCGGTCTCGCCGATCCAGCGGTCCCAGCCCAGCCGGGCTGCTGCTTCGACCGCGACGCGCGGCGCCGAGCCGAGGACGGCCTTGCGGGTGGCGCTTTCCTGCTCCTCGAAAAGCTCCCAGCACGGCATCGACACGACGGCGGCGGCGACGCCATGCTCAGTCTCCAGCCTTTCGGCGGCAGCAACCGCGATCTCGACCTCCGAGCCGGTGGCGATCAGGGTGACGGCGCGGTGCCTTGCCGGCTCCCGCAGGATGTAAGCGCCCTGGCAGGAGCGGTTCTCGTCGCTGTGCGACCGACGCAGCATCGGCAGGTTCTGGCGCGACAGCACCAGGACGCTCGGCCGATCCTTGCTCTTTAGCGCGAGTTCCCAGCACTCCGCCGTTTCGATGACATCCGCCGGGCGGAAGACGTTGAGATTAGGCGTGGCACGCAGCATCGCAAGGTGCTCGACCGGCTGGTGCGTCGGGCCGTCCTCGCCGAGGCCGATGGAATCGTGTGTCATCACATAGATGACGCGCTGGCCCATGAGCGCCGAGAGCCGCATCGCGCCGCGCGCATAATCGGCGAAGCACAGGAACGTCCCGCCATAGGGCACGAAACCGCCATGCAGCGCGATGCCGTTCATGGCGGCCGCCATGCCGTGCTCACGAATGCCGTAGTGAATATAGCGGCCGGCATAGTCACCCGGTGCAATGCGGTTCATGTCCTTGGTGATCGTCAGATTCGAATGCGTCAGATCGGCCGAGCCGCCGACGGTCAACTCCGTTGCGCCATTGATGGCCTCCAGCGCCATTTCGGAGGCTTTTCGCGTCGCCACCTTGGTTGCCTTCTCGACATGTTCGCGACGAAAGGCGTCGAGCGCTTCGAAGACCGTGTCGGGCAGTTCGGCGGCGACGGCGCTCTCGAAGGCCTCGCGCCGCGGCGAGGCGGCAAGCCGCTGCTCCCAGGCGCGCCGCATCGCTTCGCCGCGACCGGCAATCTCGCGCCAGGTGAAAAGGATATCATCCGGCACATCGAACGGTGCGTGGGCCCAGCCGATGTTTTCGCGCGTCGCGGCGATCTCTGCTTCACCCAGCGGTGCGCCGTGCGTCTTTTCCGAACCGCCGAGATTGGGGGCACCCATGCCGATCACTGTGCGGCAGGCAATCAGCGATGGCCGATCCGACCGCCGCGCCGCCTCGATTGCCGCGGCGACTGCCTCCATGTCGTGGCCGGCGACGCTTTGGACATCCCAGCCGGCGGCCTTGAAGCGCGCCGGCTGGTCCATCGACGTGGAGAGGGAGGTCGGCCCGTCAATGGAAATCGCATTGTCGTCCCAGAAAACAATCAGGCGGGAAAGCTTCAGGTGACCAGCGAGGTCTATCGCCTCGTGACTGATGCCCTCCTGAAGGCAGCCGTCGCCCGCAATGACATAGGTATGATGATCGACCAGATCGGCACCG
This sequence comes from Mesorhizobium sp. M7A.F.Ce.TU.012.03.2.1, assembly GCF_004006095.1. NCBI lineage: Bacteria > Pseudomonadati > Pseudomonadota > Alphaproteobacteria > Hyphomicrobiales > Phyllobacteriaceae > Mesorhizobium > Mesorhizobium sp. M7A.F.Ce.TU.012.03.2.1. The sequence continues at coordinate 5,399,426 of NZ_CP034779.1, read as the reverse complement.
TAGCGGGCGGCAAGCATACGTTCCGCCAGCGCCATGCCGACCGCCGTGGAAATGCCCTGTCCGAGCGGTCCGGTGGTGGTCTCCACGCCAAGCGCATGGCCGTATTCCGGATGTCCGGCGGTGCGGCTGCCCAACTGCCGAAATCGCTGCAATTCCTCGATCTGCATGTCTTCATAGCCGAGCAGATGATGCAGTGCGTATTGCAGCATCGAGCCGTGGCCGGCTGAAAGCACGAAACGGTCACGGTCGGGCCAGTCCGGCCTCGACGGATCGATATTGATGAAGCGGTTGAACAGCACCGTTGCGACGTCGGCCATGCCCATCGGCATGCCAGGGTGACCCGAATTCGCCTTTTGAACGCTGTCCATCGCCAGCGCGCGAATGGCGTTCGCCATGTCGCGCTCCGAGACGGGAGCGGTTGTGGTGACGGGCTTCAGTGCTGTTTGGCTGGTCATTGCATCCTCCTCACGACACACGGCTCTTGCGTTCAATCAATTGCAGGATGAGCGGCGTCAGGATCAACTGCATGGCAAGATCGAGCTTGTTGCCTGGCACCACAATGGAATTTGGCCGCGACATGAACGAGTCGTGGATCATCGACAGCAGATACGGAAAATCGATGCCCCGCGGATTGGCGAAGCGGATAACCAGCATCGATTCGTCGGGCGTCGGGATCCAGCGCGCGATGAACGGGTTGGACGTGTCGACGATCGGCACGCGCTGGAAGTTGATGGCGGTCTGCGAGAATTGCGGGACGATGTTGCGGACATAGTCGGGCATCCGGCGCAGGATCACGTCCATCACCGCCTCGGTGGAATAGCCGCGTGTCGAACGGTCGCGATGGATCTTCTGGATCCATTCGAGATTGATGACCGGCACGACGCCGATCTTGAGATCCGCATGCTTGGCCAAATTGATCGTGTCGGTGACGACACAGCCGTGCAGCCCCTCGTAGAAGAGCAGGTCGCTGGGAGCGAATTCGCGCCATTCGGTAAAGGTTCCCGGTGGCGTGCCGTGCTGCTTTTCCTCTTCCTCATCATGAATATAGGTGCGGGTCTTGCCCGTTCCGCGGCGGCCATATTCCGCGAACACCTCTTCGAGAATTCCGAGTTCGTTGGCCGCGGCATTGAAATGGGTGAAGTTCGGGTTGCCGGCCTTTTCCTCCTCGGCCACCTTTGCCTTCATCGCCGCGCGATCGTAGCGGTGGAAGGCGTCGCCTTCGATGAAAGCGGCCTCGATGTTCTCGCGCCGGAAAATCAGATCGAAGATGCGCTTGACCGAGGTCGTGCCGGCGCCCGACGACCCGGTGATGGTGATGATGGGGTGCTTGGCTGACATGGTGCTGCTCAGGCTCTGAACAGGCCGCGGCGGCTGAACAGCGGCGCACGCTCACCGATGTTGCTCGGCTCTGTGTGGTAGCGGGTGATGCGCGCGACTTCCCGCGCCGACCCGAAGATCATCGGCACGCGCTGATGCAGGCTCTCGGGTTCGATTTCCAGGATGCGGTTGATCGCATCGGTGGCGGCACCACCAGCCTGTTCTATGAGATAGGCGATCGGGTTGGCCTCGTAGACGAGGCGCAACCGTCCCTGACCATAGCCCTTGCGTCGATCGCCGGGGTAGAGAAAGACGCCGCCGCGCATCAAAATGCGGTAACAGTCGGCAACCAGAGAGGCGATCCAGCGCATGTTGAAATCCTTCTCGCGCGGTCCTTCGGTGCCCTCCAGGCAGTCGTCGACATAGAGCCGCACGGCCTCGTCCCAGTGCCGGTAGTTGGCGGCGTTGATGGCGAACTCCTGAGTGCGTTGCGGAATGATCCGGCTTTCATAGGCCTGGACGAAGGTGCCGAGCCTTGTCGAGAAGACGAAGACATGTGTGCCGCTGCCGAGCGACAGGACGAGTGCCAGCTGCGGCCCATAGATGAAGAAACCGGCGCCTAGCTGGTTCACGCCCGCCTGCAGGAAAGAGGCGGCCGGATCAGCGTCCGGCGCGCCAGTTGCGGTCAGGAGCGAGAAGATCGTTCCGATCGACACGTTGGTGTCGATGTTGGACGAGCCGTCGAGCGGATCGATCGCAATGGCGAGTGGCGCTTGCCTGTCGAGCAGGACCGGCTGCTCCAGTTCCTCGGAGGCGTAAAGCGCGACCGGTGCGCGGCGCATGGCGTCGAGGAAGATGTCGTCGGAGAAGACGTCGAGATCCTTCTGGACGTCGCCATCGGCATTGGCGCCACGGGTTTCGGCAAAGGCGGCGCCGAGCACCCCTTGATTGATGGTGTTGCGGACCTTGATGGCGGCCTGTGTCAACTGACGGACGGTCGTCACAACTCCCGAGCGGAATTCGTCAGGCTGGCCGAGATAGGAGTTCAGAAAAGCGTCGAGCGTTGCCGCTGGCATCGTAACCTCCCGGTCCGGCCGCATCTCCTCGGAGCGGCTGGACTGGAGGAATGGAAACAAACGTCGCGAGATAAGTAAAATTCAATAACTTTACCTAGCCACTAAAAATAATTTAGTATGCGGCATGAGGAACCTCACGCTCAAGCATTTCAAGACCGTCCAGGCAATCATCAAGTGCGGCAAAATTGTCAGCGCGGCCAAGATGTTAGGCCTGTCTCCTCCAGCGCTGACAATCCAGTTGCGGCAAGTGGAGGAAGAATTCCAGCTGGCTCTGTTCGACCGAACGTCGGACGGCATGCGTCCCACTGCCGCAGGTCGGGCTTTCGTCGAGACAGCGCAGGCTATCGAGGAGCATCTCGGTTTGCTCGAAGACAAGATGGATGCCATCAAGGGCGTACGCACCGGCAGCTTGAGGCTCGGCGTCGTTTCCACCGCCAAATATTTCGCGCCGCGGCTGATGGCTGCGTTCATGAAGGACCATCCCGACATCGACATGCGGCTCGCCATCGGCAACCGCGCCCAGACGATCGACAACCTCAGGAACCACGACATCGACATCGCGCTGATGGGGCGCCCGGCGAAAGAGGTTCCGGTGCGTGCTTCGGTCTTCGGCGATCACCCGCTGGTCATCATCGCGCCGCCCGACCATCCGTTGGTCGCGGCGCGAGATATCTCTAAGGAGCGGATCGCGGAGGAGCATTTCCTTATTCGCGAGCCCGGCTCCGGAACCCGCATCTCGTTGGAAATATTCCTGAGCGACGTGCCTGGGCGCATCGACGACCTTGGTGTCGAGATGGCCTCGAACGAAACGATCAAGCAGGCGGTGATGGCTGGTCTGGGCATCGCCTTCATCTCTGCCCACACCATCGCTGCGGAAACCGAAGCAGGCCGGCTTGTCATCCTCGACGTTGTCGGCATGCCGATCCGCCGGCAATGGTTCTCGGTGATGCGAACCGATCACGCAATCTCGCCGGCCATGGCCACGTTCAACGATTTCCTGATGCGCAAGGGCGCGATGTACCTGCCCCTTTTCGGAAAGCTGTATCCAGACAAGGCGGGATGACATTTTACGAACGCAACGGACGAAAGTCCGGTGGAGAACGCCCGCGATCGTTGGTGTTATATAAGCGACATGTTATGTTGCAGTGCGAAAGAGCGGGGGCCACGTCCTTTCACACCCGTAAGCGATCTGTATGTGCAACCCCTGCAGACTGTTCGGAAACCTCCCGGGTAGGGTTCGGGAATTCGATGGGGAAAAGGGGTAATGCTTTACACACTCGTTATGATGGTCTGTCTGACGGATGTACCGCGGACCTGCGAACAACGCGAACAAATGGTAGACGGTCTGGCGATGAATCCCGGGACTGCCTTCATGCAGGCGCAGCCGCTGGTGGCTCGGTGGATCGAGACGCATCCCGGTTATTTCGTGCAGCGCTGGCGTGTGCTGCCTGGCAGGGGGTCATGAGGCAGGCGGCCAAGGTCTATTTCTTGACGACGAGCGTTTCCGAGACGGTCTTCGACAACTGGTAAAGCCGCTGCTCGATTATCGTGGGCACATCGCAGACATAAGTCAGCGACTGGACCCGTTCGGTGAAAATTCGCGTCGCGAAATTCAGCTGGTCGGTTCGCCGTTCGACTTCGTCCGGATCCGCATCGGCCTTGGCGCGCAGCGCGTCGACTTCGGATGCTTCCTTGCGCAACTGTGCCGCCATTTCGAGCTGTTTGTGCGCATAGCGGGAGATGCCGGAGATCACGTGCGAACGCTCGGCGTCCATATGGTCGAACATTCCCTGCACCAGCATCGTCATTTTTGGTGCGACCTGTTCGGGCGGCAGGGAAGTCGCGAAATCCTTGATCTCTTTCTGGGCTTCGGCAATCGGCGTCCGCCGGGCTGCCACCGCCTCGACAAGCGCCGACACACGGGCATCCTTCGCCCAATCTTTCGCGGTCGCGGGAAGCTCCGGCCCATTCCAGATCTGGCCAAGCGAGAGCCGTGGCACCTTACGCTGTATGCAGGGCCAGTCGGGATCGGTGTTTGCCGCGCCGGCGCCTCCCATGAAGGCAAGCGTGGCGACCACAACGAGAGTGTGAACAAGTCTCATTCGCGCCATCAGGCGTTTCCTCCCATGTCCTGCTTGCGGATCACCAAACCGCGCGAAGGGTCGTATGCGATGATGGCGCCGCCCAGAAACAGCAGCGTGCAGCCGGCCACGATGCCCAGCGACAGCCATTCGATCTGCCCGTAAAAGGCAAAGCGGATCAGTTCGACGGCATAGGTGAACGGGTTGCAGAGGCAGATCTTGTAGAGCAGCGGGCTCGCCTCCTGGATGCGCCACAAGGGATAGAGCGCCGGAGACGCGAAATAGCCGGGAAAGATGACGAAGTTCATGATGCCGGCGAAGTTTTCGAGCTGCTTGATCAGCGAAGACAAGAGCATGCCGAGCGCGCAAAGCATCATGCCCGACAGGAACAGTGCCGGCAGCACATAGAGGTAGCCGAGTGGCGGCGCCTTGACTCCCCACAACCAGGCAACGATCAGGAACGCGTAGACCTGCACGATCGATACGGCCACGCCCGCGAGCATCTTCGACACCAGCAGGAACCAGCGCGGAAACGGGCTGACCAGCAGGATGCGCATGTTGCCCATCTCGCGGTCGTAGACCATCGACAGCGAAGACTGCATGCCGGAAAACAGCAGGATCATGCCGCAAAGGCCCGGCGTGATATAGACCTCGTAGAGCACATACGTCTTGTAGGGTGGGATGATCGACACGCCGAGCACCTGGCGAAAGCCGGCGGCGAAGATGAACAGCCAGACGAGCGGCCGGACCAGCGAGGAAATGAAGCGTTCGCGCTGGTGCAGGAAGCGCAGGCACTCGCGCAGGACGACACCTTTCAGGCAAATGAGATAGTGGCGCAGGCCGAATGGCTCAGACCTCACCGGCATGATGCCGGCGAGCTTTCCAGGCATCGCAGGAGCGCTCATGGCGACGTCTCCGCCATGCCCGCCGCATCGACGCGGCTGAGCTTCGAAAAGGTTTCGCGAATCGAATTTCCACCATTCGCACGGATCACATCCGACACCTTGCCGCTCGCGACCAGATCACCCCGCCGCAGTATGACGACATGGTCGGCGTCTTCGACTTCGTCGATCAGATGCGTGGCCCAGAGCACGCCGATGCCCTCGGCTTGGACGAGCTTGCGGATGGTGGCGAGGATGCCCGCGCGAGACTCAATGTCGAGGCCTACGGTCGCCTCGTCAAGCAGGAGCAGGGAAGGGCGGTGCAACAGCGCCCGGGCGATTTCGATGCGCCGCATCTGACCGCCGGAGAGGCTGCGTGCTTTGTCATGCTGGCGGCCCTGCATGTCGACCGTTTCAAGCAGCGCGGCAATGCGCTGGCGAGCTTCGCGTCCGCCAATGCCATGCAGCGAGGCGTGGTATGAGAGGTTCTGGTAGACGCTGAGGTCGAGGTCGAGCGTGCGTGCCTGGAACACGATGCCGACGCGTCTGAGTGCTCCGCCGGATGCGCGGCGGATGTCATGGCCGAAGATGCGGATCGATCCGTGACGCGTGTCGTAGAGGTGGCTTATCAGTGAGAACAGCGTTGTCTTGCCGGCCCCGTTGAGGCCGAGCAGAACGGTGAAAGTCGCCGGCGCGATCGAGAAGGAGACGTCGTTGAGCGCCCGCTTCTGGCCATAGGAATGGCTGACGGCACCGACATCGAGCGCCGCCACCTCTTCTCCCGGACCGCTTTTCCTCATATGCTGCATGCCGGGCCGCTCCTTCAGGACGCGTTGGCTATCTGGCGCCTTGATCGCCTTTTGTCTCACTTGATCGTAATCTTGCCCTTCAGTCCCTTGTCGGCAAGGTCGGGAACCGACCAGGTATATTCGCCCGGGCGAACGGTATGGAACTGCACCTGGATCGTCCCCGCGTCGTCGAATTCCAGCCAGGCTGGTCCGCCGTCCATATGCACTTCCAAATCGTTGATGACGATCTGGTCCATCCAGACATTGCGGAAGAGGTCGGTGACGAACTTGTACTCGAAACCGCCCTTGGAGGTGATCTTCCAGCGATAGCCCTGGCCGGCGATCAGCTCGAAATCCTTCTGATTGACGGCGTAAGTGGAATCGGCCGAACCAATAATCAGTTCCGGCAGGTTCTTGCTGGCACGCGACGGTTTTGGTGTTGCGTCGTCGGCGCTTGCTCCGGTCGGAGCAAGGACGAATCCGGCGAGGGCGGCGAAGAAAAACCTGCGGAAAAGTTTCATGTCTTGAGCCTCCCGATGATCAATGTCTGCTATTTGGGCGAAATGACCACACCCCAGGGCTGCTGGCCCACGGTGAGCGATTGGACCGGCTCGTCGGTGGCCGTGTCGATGAAGGTGATATCGTTGGAATTGCCATTCGTGGTGATCAGCGTTTTCTGGTCGGGCGTGAAGGCCAGATGCCAGACGCGCTGGCCGACGAGGATGTATTTCTCCACCTCGTAGGTGTCGGTATTGATCACCGCGACATGGTTCGCCGGGCCGAGCGCGACATAGGCTTTCTTGCCATCGGCGGTGATGGCGATGCCTACCGGCTGGATGGTTTCGGCCCGCAGTCCCTGAATCGCGAACTGGATCTTCTTCACCACTTCGCGTTTGGCGTTGTCGATGACGCTGACAGTGCCACCGACCTCGGCGCTGACCCAGACCTGGGAGCCGTCGGGCTTGAAGTCGGCGAAGCGCGGGCGCGTGTCGACCAGCACGTTGTCGGTCACCTCATGCGTGCTGGTGTCGATGAAATGCGCCATGCTGGTGGTTTCCGAGGTGTTGACCATGGTCTTGCCATCGGGGCTGACACCCATGCCTTCCGGTTCCACACCGACCGGAATCTCGGCCAGGACCTGCTTGCTTTCGACGTCGATGGCGGTGACGAGATTATCGTCCTCATTGGCGACATAAAGCGTCTTGCCGTCCGGCGAGAGCACGAACAATTCGGGATCGGGGCCGGATGGCAGCGTACCGACGATTTCAAGCGTCGCGGTATCGATGATCTGGACCGTATCGTCATCGCTGGCGCATAGGTAGACGAACTTGCCGTCATGCGAGATGGTGATGCCGCGCGGTCTCTGGCCGACTTCAACTGTCTTCACCACCTGCATCGTCGCCGTGTCGACGACGGTCATCGTGTTGTCCTTCTCGTTGGAAACGTAGGCCGTATAGGCCGATGCCGGACTGGCCGTCAGGCCGGCCGCGAGAATGGCGAATGCGCAAGCTCGTTTCTGCACGCAAATTCCTCCCGATTGACTCTACTTGAGAGCGCATTTCGTTTCCGGCTGATCGACACCGAGCGTGTCGAGTTCGGAGACTTGGTGAAGATAGCCCTCTTGTGGCGATGTCGAGACGACGGACTTGGTATCGCCAAGCAAGATCGGCTGGCGAAGCTGGAGGTTCCATTTGCGGAAGGTCAGCTTCTGCCCCTTGAAAGCAGCAACCGAAAAGTCGTCCGAGCGCATGTAGTCGCTGATCTTTTTCGCATCGTCGCCCTTGGTGCGCGTGGTGGCCTCGCCGACGGCACGCACCGCTGTCCAGGCCGACATGTCCTTTGAAAGCATCCGCCGGCTCGCCGTCTTCAAGAAGCGGCTCTGCATCTGGATGCCGCCCCATTGTTCGCTGGCGGGATGCCATGACGATGCAACCAGACCGGCCGTGCCGGCGACCAGCCGCGGCGTCCAGGTGCGATAGGGCACGTAGGTCCCGAAAACCTCGCTTTCGTCGGCGACAAGCACCACGTCATGCTCCGGGAGATCTTGCGTGAACACGGAAATCTGCTGCTGTATCTGCGTTGCGCCGGTGTCGGTGCGCCTGGCTGTGCCGGTATCCTTGAATTCCTTCTCGGCGACGATCTGGCCGCCGAAGCGGGTTGCCGCGCGGCGCAACGCATCGGCGTAGAGACGATCCTGCTCATGCGATCCATAGAGCAGCACCCAATTCGGCCACTTCTTCACCATGAGATACTGCGCCAGCGCATCGGCCAGCATGCTGCGCGTCGGCGCGATATGGAAAACGTTGATGCGGCAGTCCTCCTCGCGAAGGCTGTCGTCGGTGGCGCCGACGTTGAAGATCAGCACGCCTTTGTCGCGGGCGATGTCGGCGATCGACAGCAATTGTTTGGCTGAAAGATCGGCGACCACATAGTGGTCGCCCTTGGCGATCATGCCTTCGAATGCCTGAACCGCGTCGCCGTCGGGCTTGATCTCGGTCACGTCGAGGCTGAATTTCTGGTTGGTGAACTTTCCGGTCGTATTGTTGTCGCCGATCGCCACCTCGGCGCCGGCGACACCTTCGTCACGTGGCGGCAGGTCGAGCATGGAAAGCGTCAATTGCGGTGCGTAGGCCCGCAAATAGCCTATCTTGATTTCGGTTGTCTTTTTTTCCGGCTTCGCCACCGTTTCCTGGCCTGTCGCGTCGGAAACGTTGACGGTCAGGGAAAAAAAGCACAAAAAGGCAGCGAGAGTGCCTGGCACCGCGCTCGTCATCGATAGTAATTACCCATTCTTGCGCAAAGGTTCGACGGTTGCCGGACCCGCGCCAAGTCAAGGTGCCCATGATCAACTTAGCCGACCCGCAAAATTTATCAAACCCTATCGGAAGACTTTTCGCGCCTGCCAGAACGGTGCGGAAGGTCGCCAGCGTCGATTCGCATGGCAACACCGGCGAGACGTGGCGCAGGGGGATCGACTGCCTCTATAAAAACGTCTTGTCCTCCAAACTGGAGAAACTGTTCAAATGACCAGAATGCTGGCAAGCGTCACCGGCATCGAAGAGGCGGAGATCGCTCTTTCTGGTGGTGTCGACATCGTCGACCTGAAGGACCCGAAGGCGGGAGCTCTGGGCGCGGTGTCCACGGAAACCATGCGCCGAACGATTTCGTTCATCGCTGGTCGGGCTCCGGTCAGCGCGGTCTGCGGCGACCTGCCGATGGAGCCCGAAACGATCCGCATCAAGGCCGAAGAGATCGCGGCGACCGGCGTCGACTATGTGAAGATCGGATTTTTTCCTTCGGCAAATATCTCCGCCTGCGCACAGGCGCTCGAACCGCTCGCCGCACGAACGAAGCTGATTGCCGTGCTGTTTGCCGATCTGGCGCCGGACTTCGAACTTCTGCCGATATTCGCCAGGCATCGCTTCCATGGCGTGATGGTCGATACCGCGCAAAAGGGGAAGGGCCGGCTGCTCGATCATCTGCCGCCGGAGCGTATTCCGGGATTCGTCGATCGCACGAAATCGCTCGGTCTGATTGTCGGCCTGAGTGGATCGCTGGAAGCTCCGGATATTCCGCGCGTCTTGCCTTTTGCTCCCGATTTTCTCGGCTTTCGGGGGGCGCTGTGTGGCCATTCCGGTCGCACGAGTTCGATCAGCGCCGAGGCGGTCTCGCAGATTCGCGAGTTGATCCCGGCGGAATCCGGGACCGGCGGTCAATCGAGTATCGACTATCGCCTGTTGGCGGCGAGAGGCTATTCGCCGGACACCGACCCGACACTGGGCACGGACAGGATTTTTGTGCGGGATTTTGTTCTGCCGGTCCAGATCGGTGCCTACAGCTTCGAGCATGGCCATACTCAAAAAGTGCGCTTTGATGTGACCGCCGACGTGCTGCAAATTACCGACCATCCCGAGGACATGCGCCATGTGTTCTCCTACGACATCATCATGGACGGCATTCGCACCATCGTCGCCCGAGGCCATATCCAGCTCAGCGAGGCTTTGGCCGAGCAGGTGGCAGCGCACGTCTTGGAGAACCAGCGTGTCGTGCGCGTCACGGTAAGGGTGGAAAAGCTCGAGCTCGGCCCTGGCGGCGTCGGCGTCGAGATCGAACGCAAGCGCCAATCGGCGGGACGCGGCGCTGCCTCCGGCACTGCCGGCCGAAAAGACCGGAGCGTTGTTTTCCGGCCGCGCCAGGAGCGCCCCGAAATGCTCCGACGGGCCATCGTCAAGCTTGGCGGCAGCACGGCCCATGCGGCGGAGATGAAGAGCTGGATCGCAGCGCTGGCGGGTTCCAGGCTGCCGATCGTCATCGTACCCGGCGGCGGCCTCTTTGCCGACCATGTGCGCGAGACGCAGACACGCATGGATTTTTCCGATACCGCCGCTCATGCCATGGCGATCCTGGCCATGGAACAGTTCGGCCATGTCATCCTCGACCGGGACGAAAGGCTGACGCCGGCACGGTCGCTGGACGAGATCGGGCGAGCGTTGGAGGCGGGCAAGGTTCCGGTGTGGCTGCCGTCATCCCTGGCACTGCCGGCGCTGGATGTTCCGGCCTCGTGGGACATTACCTCCGATTCTCTGGCCGCCTGGCTTGCAGGCAAGCTTGGCGCAAACGCGCTGTTGCTTATCAAGCAGACCGGTGCATTCTTCGACAGCGATACAGCTGACAGCCTGAGGACCCGAGGCATTGTCGACCCCGGCTTTGCCGCCATGCTGCCCGACGGCGTCGATTTCCATCTCGCCGGTCCGAAGGATGCTGCCGAGGCCGGCGCGATGCTCGCGTTGGGCAAGCTGCCCGGCACCAGGATCGTGGCTTCAACAGGGTCGTCGGCAAAGAAGGCGGGATAGCCGATGGTGAAGCTGCATGTGCCGCGCTGGGCATGGGTTTTGACGGGTTCCGGGCATTTCTTTACGGAGAGCTTCGCACTTGTTCGCCAACTCGAACATTGCGATGTCTTCGTGTCGAAGGCTGCCAACGAAGTGTTGCGCATGTACAAGCTCAAACTTGATTTCCCGGAGACGACGCGCGTGCTGCACGACAAGACCGCGAGTGCGATCCCTGTCGGCGAATTCTACCACGGTGTCTATCACACGGTCGTGGTGGCGCCGGCCACGTCCAACACGGTCGCCAAATGCGTGCATGGCATTTCCGACACGCTCGCCACCAATGTCTTTGCCCAAGCCGGAAAGTGCCGTGTGCCAGCCATCGTCTTTGCTTGCGACACCGCGCCGGAACTCGAGACCCAGGCACCGCACGGGCTGGTCAAGGTCTATCCGCGCAGGATCGACCTGGAAAATACCAAGCAGTTGAAGAGTTTCGAGCGGACCCAGGTGGTCGAATCGCTCGCTGATCTCGAAGCCTCGCTCACACGGCGCCGGGCCGAACTCGCAAGCGATGGCTGAGCGGCTGGTTTTTCTTACCGGCCATCTGGCCAAGGCGCGGCTGGAACGGCTGCTGGCCGGGCTGGGCAGAACCGCATTCGCGTGGGAAATCGTCGACGTCGGCGTCAAGGTCGCCGCGCTGATGAGCGAGGAAATTGTGAAGCGTCGCCTCACTCTGACAGGAGACGTCGGCCGCGTCATCCTGCCCGGACGCTATCGGGGAAACATCGAGCACCTGTCGGAGCATTTCGGCGTGCCCTTTGTGCGCGGCCCCGACGAGATAGCTGACCTGCCGGCCTTCCTTGGCCGGGCGGGCAAACCGCCGGATCTGACGCGCCACGATATGCGCATCTTCGCCGAGATCGTCGATGCGCCGATGCTGCCGGTCGAGGCGCTGATGGCGAGGGCCTCGATGTTGGCCGCGGCCGGCGCCGATGTCATCGATCTGGGCTGCCTGCCGGAGACGCCGTTTCCATTGCTGCCGGAGGCTGTGCGAGCGCTCAAGGCACGGGGATTTATGGTCAGCGTCGATTCGGCCAGCGTGGACGAACTGACGATCGGGGCACGCGCCGGCGCGGACTATCTTCTCAGCCTCGATGAGAACACGCTGCCGTTGATCTTCGACCATAGGGCTACGGCAGTGTTGATACCGTCCACGCCCGGCGATCTGGATTCGCTCGGCCGGGCCATCGAAGCCGCTCAAAAGGCCGGCGTTGCCTTCATTGCCGATCCCGTGCTCGACCCGATCCATTTCGGCTTCGCCGTTTCACTCGGGCGCTTCATCGAGGCGCGGCGCCGCTGGCCGGACGCCGAATTGCTGATGGGTACCGGCAATCTCACCGAATTGACCGACGCGGACAGTTCCGGTGTTACGGCCGTTCTAGCGGGACTCTGCTCGGAACTCCGGATCCGAAACGTGCTGGCGGTGCATGTCAGCCCACACACGGTGCGGACGATCGAGGAGCACGATATCGCCCGCCGCGTCATGTTGGCTGCTTGCACGGACGGCGCGTTGCCGCGCGGCTATCACCCAGGCCTGTTGCAGGTCCACGATCGCAAGCCTTTCACAGCCTCAACCGACGATATCGAGGCATTGGCGGCCCAGGTGCGCGACGCCAACTTCCGGATCGCGGTAGCGGAGGACGGCATCCATGTTTTCAATAGCAAAGGGCATGCGGTTGCCACGGATGCGTTCGAACTTTTTGCCGGGCTGGACGTCAACGCCGATGGCGCACACGCTTTTTATCTCGGCGCGGAACTGATGAAAGCGGAGATCGCGTGGCGCCTCGGCAAGCGTTATGTGCAGGACGAACCGCTCGCATGGGGCGTTGCCGCGCCGGCTCCTGAAACCGACCGTACCCGTCTTGCCGAGCCGGGCCAGACGCTCCGCGCAAGGAAGGAGCGCTAGGACCATGCCCTACATTCGCGAATCGATCATCACGACGGTCAACAAGGCAGGCAACGTCCACATCGCGCCGATCGGCATTATCGCCGAGAATGACGGCTGGGTGATTGCGCCCTTCCGGCCGTCGGTCACGCTCGACAATCTCGCCGAAGTGCCGTTCGCCATCGCCAATTATACCGACGACGTGCGTGTCTTTGCCGGCTGCCTGACAGGCCGCAAGCACTGGCCAACCGTTCCGGTTGACGGGTTTCCGGTCCCGAGGCTCGAGGCGTCGCTGGCGTATTCGGGTCTCCAAGTCCAGGCGGTCGATGACAATGGCGTGCGCCCCCGCCATTTCTGCCGCGTGGTGCGGGAGGAAGCGCTTGCGCCGTTCACCGGCCTCAATCGAGCCAAGGCGGCGGTGCTTGAGCTGGCCATCCTGGTCAGCCGGCTCGGCATGCTGCCGCGCGACAAGATCGAGGCGGAAATCGCCTACCTTTCGATCGCCATCGAAAAGACGGCAGGCGACGGTGAAAAGGAAGCCTGGGGCTGGCTGATGCAGCGTGTCAGCGATCACTTGACCGCCAAAGATTCCCGGAGCGAGGACGCGCGGGGTTAGGCCGAGCGCCGCACCCTGCTTACAACGGATATCCCGCCAAAAGCGCTACCGCGGACGCGGGGGCCGCGCTGCTCGCTTGCCCGCGAACGGTGTCATCGGCGGGGATGATGTCGGCGAAATCGACGTAGCTGCGTTCCATGCGTTCGGCCAGTCGCCTGATCTGCCAGCGACCGATTCCGGCCCCGACGATCGGGACATCCCGCGGCAAGGTCCCGGCAACCAGAGACGCTGCATCGTGCACTTTGCGCAGTTGCTGCTCGCTGAACCAGCGCGCGACTTCACCCCATTCCGGCGGGGTCAGGTCAGTGGCGTCGCGCCCCACCATGCGCGCCAGCCTCGCGATCGAGCCGTCCACGGTCTTTTCCTTGCCGTCGGCGGGAGGGTGCCTGTCGTCGTCCTCGTCGAGCACGCCCAGGATGCGATGCGCGTCGGCGATCGAGGCGAAATACTCATTCATCAGCGGCGTTAGCCTGCCATGGACGGGAGCCGACGAGGCTACGCCGAACAGGAATGTCCTGGTAAAGCCGGTATAGACCAATTCGCCGGTTAGAAGCCGTCCGGCATCGGTGTAGCCGTCATTGGCCACGGCGCCGTTCTTGATGGCAATGATATCGGTGGTGGTGGAGCCCATGTCGATGAACAGGGCATCGCCGGCGAGTTTTGCCACCAACAAGGCTGTCGCGTGCCAATTGGCGGAAGCCACATCGGCGCCTAACTGCGCTGCCTGCTCGACCCCGACGAAACCGGATGGTCCGGCATAGACCAGCTTTTTGTCTGTGGGGAAATGGGTGGAAATCTGACCCAGCAGAGCCGCTACGCCGACATCGCGGGACGGAAAGATGTCCGACAGTTCGCCTGTCATGGTGAATGCGTTGAGATCCGCACCCCCGTAGATCGGAGCCGTTTCGTCGAGGGCTGAAGCCAGCTTGTGCAGGCCTTGCCAGAGCGGCGTTGCGATCGTTACCGCCTCGACGATGCGACCGTCTTGTGCGCGGGTCACCTTCAGATGCGCGCCGCCAATGTCGAAACCGGCAATGATGCCCTTTCTTTTTTCCACGCTTCAAGCTTTCATGACGGGGGCAATTGGTCGGTGAGAAAAGCGTTGCGTATTATTCCGGTTCTCGACCTGAAGGACGGCGTGGTGGTTCGCGCCCAGCAGGGAAAACGCGATCGCTACAGGCCGATCGTTACGCCGCTCAGCCGAAGTCCTGATGTCGTCGCGGTCGCTGAAGGACTGCGTGGGCTTTATCCTTTTTCGACCTTCTACATCGCAGATCTGGACGCTATCGAAGGCGGAACGCCAAACAGCGACGCACTCGCCCGGTTGAGGACGATGGCGGAGCCGCCGGAACTTTGGGTCGATGCCGGCGTGGCCGACGAAAAGACACTTTTGGCGGCTCTTGCCGAACGCTCCCTGTCTCCTGTTCTTGGCTCTGAATCGCAGCGGGACGACATGTTGCTGCGGCGTTTTCGCGATCATCCCGATCTCATCCTGTCCCTTGATTTCATCGGCGATAGTTTTTGCGGACCGCGTTCTCTTCTCGAAGAGCCCGAGCTTTGGCCGCAAAAGGTGATTGTCATGACGCTGGCCAAGGTCGGTGCCGCCGCCGGCCCTGACTTCCGGCGGTTGCAGGAGGTCAAGGCCAAGGCCGGAAATCGCACTGTCATCGCGGCTGGCGGCGTCCGAGATGAGACCGACATCGGCGCCTTGTCCGCAATGGGTGTCGCCGCGGCGCTAGTAGCAACCTCATTGCACAACGCTACGCTCACACCCGGCCGCCTCGCATCACTCGGCGCCTGATCATCGTTGCTCGTCGACTCCCGAAGGACGTGCGCCCTTCGGGAGGTGACGTTTCAAAAGCCCAGAACTTTTTTCAGCCGGCGCAACAGACCATCCGTCTCAGAAGAGGGTTTTTCCTGTGCGGGGCTGTCTCTTGTCTACGCTGCGAACGGATGCTTGACCTTGTCGCGCTGGGCCGTTGCGTCGGCGGCGGTCGGGGTTCCTGCAACGGCGCGCTGGATAGCTTCCTTTGTCGCCTCGTAATTGTATTTCTGGATCTTGGCGTCGTCCGCCGCGTCCCAATGGATGAACACCCCGACGCAGATGAACACGTCGTCCGCTTCGTTGGCCGGAATGGTCCCGTCCGCAACGCTGTCCTGCACGGCCTTTGCCACGGCGTGCTGCGCCGGGCCGAACATCTGGACCGCCTGCTTGGCGCCCTTGATCGTGACCTTGTTGAACATCACGGTGTTGGGTTTGCATTGAAGATTGGGCGCGATCACCGCCAAAAGCGAAGTAAAGCCGTCCTTGTTGTTGGTAAGCGCGTTGCAGAATGCCGTTTCGACCGCGCTCCCCCGCGGGCCGATGAGCAGGTCGACATGCGCGACCTCGTTGCCGTCTCCCACCAGCGATTCACCGACCATAACCTTTGATATTTTTGCCATGCCAATTTCCTCCAAGACACAATTATGATGTCCACGGACGCTGCAACCGAGCAGGCGCTCGATGGACAGCTATCCTTGTTGGCAGCGTCCGGATTTGCCCGGACCGGTTGGCTAGATAGCCGCGGAAGCACAGCTTCCGCTTTTGGAAGTCAAGCACCAACGCCGCGATTATGCAAGGTGAGGGCGAGGGTGTGGACTAAAAGAGTAGCCACGGTGAGGTCGGCCGAGGTGCCGGGATTGATGTTGTCGGCCTTCAGCCGGCGGTCGAACTCCATGAGCAGGCGAATGCGCGACGGCTCGTCGCCCTCGGCATGGAGCGCCGCCTGGACGGCAACGGCTTCCTGCCGCGCTTGATTTGCGACGTCAACGCCGTGCTTGCGCATCACATGGCTGTCGGGGAAGCCGGCGAGAAACGCCATGTAGACGAATACCGTCGGCCACATGCCGGTTTCTCCACGTGCCAACGCTCCATCCATCGCGGCGAGCCCGACCCCGAACACGTCGCCGAAACAGCTGCCGTACTGGCGGGCGATCATGTCGCGGTCGGCGGCCTCGCGCATCGCGTCCAGCAAATGAACCTTCGGCTCCTGCCGCACATCGTTGGCGGCTTCTCCCAGGCCGCCTGGCGCGGCCGTGACGATCGTCTCGAATACCGCCTTGGTATCCTGCACGCTCAAAGCCCGAAGCAGCGAGTCGAGATTGTCCTGCAGTCTGTCACCGCCCATTTCGGCGGCGCATATCAGTGGCCCTGCCAGAAGGATGATTCCGAGATTGGTATTGGTTGCGACCGCCAGTCGTGTAGCGCGCACCGCCTCCAGCATGCGCTGTCCGACCGGCAGACGAGGATCGGTCAGCGGCCCGGAAGAAACCTCCGCACTCATCATGAACTGGGCGGCGGACATTCCGTGTCCGTCGGCGAACAGATGGACGTTGCCCGGTTTGAGGGCTTCGATCTCCATCCTGCAGGCATCCTTGTAGCTGGCCCGGAGGCGTTCACGCGACAGCGCCATCCTACCGGCCCTCACGAATTCGCAGGCGCGGCAAAACGGTAGGGCCGCGGCGCGGCGGCCGCTTCGGCACGGTCGGCCAGGAGTTTCAGCAAGGCATCGGCGATTGCCTCGGCGATATTCACGGCGACCACCGATTGCAATCCCGACCAGGCGGGCATGCTGTTCACTTCGAGTATGAACAGATTGCCGTCGTCAGCCCGCACGATGTCCACGCCGGCAAAATCCGCGCCGACCGCGGCTGACGCAGCGACAGCCAGCGAGGCCAGTTCCGCCTTGCCATGATCGGAAATCTGTTCCGGCACGCCGCCCCGGTTGACGTTCGTGATCCAGTGGTCGCTGATGCGGCTCATCATCGCCACGGTCTCGCCGGCGCAGACAAAGACGCGAAAATCCCGGAAAGGCGGACCGGCACGCGACACATATTGCTGAAGGTAGTAGACGCTGTTCACCTCTTCTGGAGCCGGCAGGTCCGAGAGCGTGCGGATCAGCTTTATCCCGCGGCCCTGCGCGCCGAACAAGGGTTTCAGCACCAGCGGCCCCCGCGGAAGTTCTTGCGCCGCGATCTCCTCGGCGACGGCAAGGCCTTCCACGGCAAAGGTGCGTGGCGTAGGCAGGCCGGCATTTTTCAAGAGGAATGTCGTCATCGACTTGTCGACGCAGCGCTCGATCGCCTGCGCGGAATTCCACACGGGAACCGACAGTCTGCTTAACGCGTGCAGCATGCCGAGGCGCCGGGTAATCGCTTCGAACGATCCGGCGGCGATCGAACGGACGAGCACGGCGTCGGGCAGCGTGCCGCCGAAGCCGGGGATCGAAAGTCCGCTCGGGCTGCTGGTGTCGAATGCGATCGCTGCCAGCGGCACGGCTGCAACGGCGGCGCCCCGCCGACCAAGCCCTGCCGCCAGGCCGTTGGAGCCGGTGTCCACCTTGTCGCTGACGATCAGGATGCGAGGGATCATGTGGCGCCTCGGGTACGGGAACGGAGGCGCGAGCGATTCCGCGCCCCCATGGCCGCGTCCGCGGCAGGGCTGCACGAAATGCAGTCGTCGGGCAGGCGAATGACGGACGAATCCCTTTGCACCGCCATCCTCTTAGCCGAGACTCCGTTCGAGCATTTCCAGATCACGCCGACCGGCGCGAAACGTATCGCCGGTTTCGATCGCTGTCACGATCACTTCGGCCGGGCTGAACAGCAGCGGGTCGATGGCATAGAAATCGCCCTTGAACCGCGTGAAGATCTCGGCGAAGGGTTGGCCATAGTCCCGTGAGGCGCTGCTGGGAAGTTTTTCCGCGAGTTTGCCAGCTTCTTTCGCCGATCCTTTCACGAAGAGTTGGACGCTGCCGCCATAGATGATGGCATCGTTGGTTCGGCCCATGGCGGTCAGGAAATCCGGATGGGGGGCGGGGATCGGAGCCGTTCCGATGCCGTCGACAACGTTCTCCAGCGGGAATTTGAGATCGTTGATCTTGTGCAGGGCAACCTCGAGCGCGCGCGCAACGATCTGCACGCTGCCGGCAAGACTTTGTGTCGGCGCATAGAGGAAGGTGAGCTTTTCCGTCGCCAGTCCAGTTGCCTTGCCCACTTTCTCAACGATCGCGCGGGGAGGCGGTTCGGCCGTCTCAAGGATAAGCACCGCGGACGATGCGATGTCGCGATAGGAAAGTGTTTCGAACAGCGGTTCGACCCGGGCGAGGGCGCGCGCCGGCCCAGATCCCATCGCGAAATAGTCCTGGCCAGACAGGTTCCAGCCCGCATATTGGCTGCCCAGGCAGGCTAGCACCGGCTGCGAAGATCGCGCTTCGACAGTGAACGGCCATTGCTGTGACGCGCGATCCATGAACACAGAAACGCTGCCGAGACCGCCCATCGCGGCCTCAGCCATGCGCAGCCCGGCTTCGACGCTGCCTACGGTCTTGGCGCCGGCATCGATCAGGCGCTCGCCCAATGGCCCCCTGGAAACGACGATGCGCAGGCGTTCGGCGTCGCCGATCATGCCGTCAACGATGCGCTGTGCATTGTCGTTCAGGAATGCCGAACCGTCTTTCATGTCCGGTCTCCTTCCCATTGGAGTTGCAATTGACTGGCTTGTCCCTTGATGAGTCGCTTGGTCGATTGGGCGCTCGGCCCGCGCGCGAAGACCGTGCAGACAGGGTCGCCGGCAATCAGACGGGTGCCAGCCGACTGCTGGTCCGCTGTCCATTCAGGCCAGGCGATCGACGGAAAGTGAGTGATTGGCGTCGCGGCGTAAGTCACCATCGACGCCATCGAATCGACGAAGCGCGGCAAGCGGAAGACCTGACCCGTCGCGGCGCGCAGATGCGCTTCGATCAATGGCGCGTCGACATCGTCGAAAATGTCGAGGGTGGCGCCCGGCCTCGGATTGATCTCGATGAACTTGTAGCCGTCCGGCCCGCGGATGAGATCGGCGCTGCACAATCCAATCAGGCCGGCGCGCCGCGTCAGACTTGAGAGCCAACCGCCGATCACCGCCGCCTGTCTGCGATCGAAGCGTCTCAACCGCACGGCGCCCCCGTAGCGATAGGGCGCTGTCGGGGAGGGGGACGTCCATTGTTGGCTGAAGCCCACGACGTGCGCGGTTTGCCCGTTGCCGACGAACAGGGCCGAGATGCTGCGTCCGGAAACGAAGCGCTGGAAGTAGCGGCCGGCGGTCGGGCTTTCTCCGGCTGCTCGTCTGACGTGCCCGCCGCCGGCGCCGCCCGCGGTCTTGACCACCCAGTTCTCCGGATCAGGCGGCTGGTCCCATCGCAATTGCGGATGCGGGATGCCAAGTTCGGCGCAATCATCGGCCAGCAACTGCGGATCCTTGATCCTGCGGATCGCGGCGCCGCCGTTGCCTGCGAGCGGAAAGTGTCGCGCGATCTCCTCCACGGTCTCAGGCATCCGCTCAAACCCTGAGCCCAGGATAATGGCGACCGGCAGGTCGTCGCCAGCCAATCGCCGAAGCGTGTCGACGATGCGCTCGCCGTCGATGCCCCTCTGCAGGTCGCCCGGCAGCATCGTCGCGCGTCCTGCGAGCGCGACGGTGTCCGTATCGCAAAAGAAATCGGCAACCAGCGGACGATAGCCGGCGCGGCGCGCGGCGGCGGCCAGCGCCCGGCCTGAAATTGCCGCGATCAAGAGAGATCCGGCGTTACTTGGCAATCTCGCGTGCAAGGGAAAACGCTTCCTGAAAATCGAGCGTGATCGTCTTTTCGGATTCGATCATTCTTTTGAAGAGACCGAATTCGACCTTATATTTGACATTGCCAATGGCAAGCGGACCAATGCCGACAGCTTTTGCCGCTTCGAGTGGATCACCATTGGCATTGACGGCCAATCCTTCGATACCGGCCGGGGGAACGGCATTGACGTCGGCCGCAATAAGCAGGTCATTGCCTTGCAATTGGGCTTTGGAGACCACCTGGACGCCAGCTTTGGCGCAAGCCAGGATAATTTCGTTTGCCTCGACCAGCTTTGTCTTGCGTGCGTCGCTCGATCCGTCAGCGGCATCGACGATGATGTTGAATCTGCTTTCGATCTCGGCCGCGATCTGCTTGACCCTCTCGATGCCGTCATGGCCGACAAGTGTGACCCGGGCACCTTCCCCTGCCGCGATGACGGCGGTGCAGAAGCCGACGACGCCGGTGGCACCGAAAACAGCTACCCTCGTATCCCTGAGCGCACGCTGCAATTTCTTCTCCAGCGCCTTTTCGACCTTGGCCACCATCGCCGCGGCCGTGGTGAACGAGCCGGCCGGATCGGCAAACACCGAAACCTGGAAAGGCGGCACCATCGCCTTCTTCGCGGCGTCGAACATGTCGAGCGCCAACGAGGCGTCCTTCCCGGCGATGAAGATGCCGGTGTCGACACCCGCATCCGGGGGGCGCGAAAAGATCGCGTCCTGGACCAAGCCTGTCACTTCGGCGAGGCTTACATCAACATAGGGGACGACGGCGTCGAAACCTGCGTCGAGCGCCATGTTCACGTCGAAGGGGCTCATCTGCTTCAACGGTGTCAGCATGTGCAGGATGTGTTTGCGGGCCATTTCTTGCCTTTCTGCCTGAAACGGGAGCGTCAGCTGCCGACGAGATTCAGCCTGGTTGAGCTGATCTTCGCGCCGGAGTTCCTGCCCTTGACGATCTTGATCTCAAGGCCGTCCTCAATTGTCGTCTTCCGAACCGCGTCGACGAACTTGAGTGCGGCGTCATGTGATGGCGCGAAGGCAAAGCCTGTCGGCCCCCAGGAGCTCTGGCCGATGCCGACGGCGCCTGCTTCATTGAGACGGTGGGCCGCCATCTCGACCCGCTTCGAGGTGAACACGCCGCCCTGCGCCGGGGCGAAATGGCTGCCGATCAGCATCTGTATCGCGGTGACGGCGGCGCCGAATGCCGGAAGGTCCCGCTCGACCAAAGCCGGCATAATGCCCATCAGCACCCTCCGGCAGATCTCCCCACTGCCTGCCATTGGGAATGGCGGCAGCGAACGAAACGCCTCGACCTCGGCAGCGCCATGCAGTCCATGCCCGGAATGGTCGAGGATGAGGATGACGCGCCACTCTTCCGGAAACGGCAGCCGCGCGACGACCGGAGGCGTTCCGCCGCGGTCGTTCTTGCCGGCGTCGACTATGACGCCGCCATCTTCGAAACTTGCGATGCCGATGCCGGACCGGCCGCCCCGCTCGAGCAGGCTCGCGTCGCCGGCGATATCCAGAGGCAAATTATGGAGAGTGCGCAACGCCGAGGCGACGGCAAGGGCGATCTGCGTGCCGGACCCCAGACCCGCATGACTGGGGATCGACTGCTCGACCACCAGATGGTGCTGGCCGCGAATGCCGAGATGCTTGCAGAGCGTCGACAGATGCTCGCTGGCGCGGGTGCTCTCGGAGCCTTCGACGATGGTCTCGCCGGATCGCGACAGGGTGACGACGGTTTCGGGTTCGCTCAATGGAAGCCCGACGCTGCCGAACCGCCGTCCGGCATCGCCATTAAGATCAAGGAAGCCAAGGTGCAGGCGAGCGGGCACTCGTATGGTAACAGAATTCGACATCTGCCCCCCGATGGGTGCATCATGGATGCATCATGGAAGTTTAGGTGCCCGGTACCATGATAACTGTTTTCGTCGATGGAGCAAGCCAAAGAGAATGCATCCAGGTGTTTGCCGGCTCCGGCGTGTAGACAGACCGAGCAATTCGCGGAGGTCGAGATGAACGAGACAGTCAAGGAAAAGGTCTATTCGGAAGCCGAGATCGCCGAGCGGCTTGAGAAGGAGCTGCCAAAATGGCGCTACGAAAACGGCTGGATCCGGCGCAAATACAAGACCCACAGCTGGAAATCGACGCTGATGGTCATCAACACGGTTGGCCATCTCGCCGAGGCGGCGTGGCACCATCCCGATATCACCGCCTCCTATGCCTGGGTCGAGGTGCGCCTGATGAACCACGCGGCGAAAGGCATTACCGACAAGGATTTCGAGTTGGCGAAAAAGATTGAGGATGTTGTCCAGTGGCAGCCGGCCAAGGAAGGCGGGGCGCTGGAGGGCACTCCGCTGACCGATCAACGCTTCGCTTACGTCAAATATGACTAAGCAGGGTCGGAATTTGTTGATAGCGTATGAAAACATTCGCTGATCCGCTGCGAGGTGGGGTTCACGGCCAATCCAGTTTCGTCTAGGATCGTGGCGGCACCAGAAAGTAGTTTAGCGAATGGCGGTTGCTTGGATCGGCAACCGGGAAGCGCTGATTGAGCGCGCGGCTGCGCATGCCGCGTCGCTACTGTCGTCAAGTCGGTGCCCGGTTTTCAGCTTTGATACGGATATAGACGGCACGAGGGCGGCGATCGCGCTGGCTGAGAGGGCTGGCGCGGCATACGACCATGCCGATGGCGCGGCACTTGCCCGGGAGACTGCGCTTTTTACGGACAAGGGGGCAATGACCGTCGCCCCCGGAGAGACGCGCCGGCGTGCCGATGTCGTGGTGATCGTGGGCGAGCTCCCGCGGATCCATCATGGTCTTGTTGGCGAACTCGCCGGGACGGTTCCCGACCTCTCGACCGTGAACCAGCGCGCGTTCTTCGTGGTAGGCCCGAACGGGATGTCTGTGCCGCCGCTGAACGGCGGGCGCGAGGCAACGCGACTTTCCTGTGGCCAAGCTAGCCTCGCCGCCACGCTGGCGGCACTGAGAGCACAGTACAAAGGGCGGCGTACATCGCAACCGGTGTCGAATTTCAATGATTTCGCCAAAGCTCTGGCGGCCGCGCGTTTTCCCGTGTTCCTGTTTTCAGGCCACGCCGCCGAAGGCCTGGCATTGGAGATGCTGCAAGGACTGATCGCCGATCTCAATCGCAACTCGCGCGCATCCGGCCTTCATCTGCCGGCGAACGAAAACGGCTGGGGTAGCACGCTCGCCTCGGCCTGGATGACAGGTTTTCCGCTGCGCACCGGCTTTGCGCGCGGCTTCCCGGAATTCGATCCCTGGCGCTGCGATGTGGCGCGCATGATCGCTGCCGGCGAAGCCGACCTGCACCTGCGGATCTCCGCCGCAACGGCCCAACCGAAGGAAAAAAAGCGCCGCATGGCACTGATTGCGTTGACGAAAACGCAAGAGCCGGTTGCCGGTGCCGCAGTCACCATCGCCATCGGCGAGGCTGGGCTTGATCACGATGCGGTTGTCTATTCCAGCCGCACGGGCTCGCTCAGGTCGACCGAGGCGCAAGCGGCCTCGCAATTGCCCTCCGCCGCGACGATCATCCGCCTGATCGCTACCCACGCTTTCGCCGAGCCACTGCCATGCTGACGAAAATCGCCGGCGGCGACATCATCGATCCCGTCAACGGCCGTCTCGGCAAAGGCGACCTCTGGATCAAGGACGACAAGATCGTCCCGGCGCCGGCGGGAGGGGCGGCCGACCGGACCATAGAAGCCAGCGGCTGCATCGTGATGGCTGGCGCCATCGACATCCACTCCCACATCGGTGGCGGCAATGTGAACACCGCGCGGCTGCTCTTGCCCGAACAGCATGCCGCCCATCAGCTGAGGCCAGCAACGACGCCGCTCTCCAATGCCGGCTGGTCGACGTTCCAGACGGGCTGCCTCTACGCAAAGATGGGCTTTACGACGGTGGTCGAGCCGGCGATGTCGCCGGGAGCGGCGCTTCACACGCATCTCGAACTGGCTGACATCCCGATCATCGACAAAGCAACCCTTGCCATTCTCGGCAATGACGATTTCCTTCTGTCGATGATCCGCGATGACGCCCCCTCCACGATGATCGAGGACTATGTCGCCTGGACGGTCGCTTCGACGCGAGCGCTTGGGGTCAAGGTGATCAACGCCGGTGCGGCGGCCGCCTTCAAGGAGAACGTCCGCACCTTCTCGCTGGACGATGTCGTGCCTTCCTATGGCGTCAGTTCGCGCAAGATCGTCAAGACGCTGCAGGCCGCCGTCGACAGTCTTGGCCTGCCGCATCCCCTGCATGTCCATTGCAACAATCTGGGCAGCCCCGGATCGGCGAATACGGCGGCTGCGACGATCGCAGCGGCGGATGGGCTGCCGCTGCATCTCGCCCACCTCCAGTTCTATGGCTATGGCACGGAAGGAAAACGTGGGTTTTCCTCTGCCGCCGCACGGCTTGCCGAACTGGTCAACGCGACGCCGGAAGTCACCATCGATATCGGCCAGGTCATGTTCGGCCAGACGGTCACGGTCTCCTCCGACGTCATGCGGCAGTTTTCGGCGCGTGGCAGCGCGCACCCGAAAAAGACCGTCATTCATGATGGTGACGGCAATGGCGGCGGCATCGTGCCCTACAGCTATGGCAAGGACTTCTACGGCACGATGCAGTGGGCGATCGGGCTCGAGCTTTTTCTCCTGATCGACGATCCCTGGCGTGTGTTCTTCACCACCGATCATCCCAACGGTGCACCTTTTACGGCTTATCCGGCGCTGTTCGAACTGCTGATGAGCCGGGAAGCGCGCGCCGAAATGACCGCTGGACTTTCACGATCCGCCCTGGCGCTCTCTACCCTGGCCGCAATCGACCGCGAATACACGTTCGAGGAAATCGCCATCATGACGCGCGCGGCGCCGGCCAAGCTGCTTGGCTTGACGGATCGAGGCCATCTCGGCGCCGGTGCAACAGCCGACATCGCTGTCTATCGCAGGGACCGCAGTATCGCGAAAATGCTCGGACAAGCGGCGTATGTTTTCAAGGATGGCGATCTCGTCGTGCAAGACGGGGAAATCATCCATTACCGCTGGGGCAAGGCATTGAGGCTCAAGCCGCCTGTCGACAAGGCAATGGTGCGACGGCTCGAGGACTATCACCAGCAGCGCTACGGCCTGTCGCTGGACTGGTTCAATTTTCCGGATTCCGCGATTGCGCGCGAACAGCCATTCGGCGAGGTGCCATGCCGAACATGAGCGTCAATGGGGTAACGATCGACGATACCTTCGCCGAAGCCTTCGGCATGCGCGCGACCGCCATCGTCATCACCGCGCCGAGCCGGAAATGGGCTCGCCAGGCGGCGATCACGATGACCGGTTTCGCCACCTCGGTGATCGGTTGCGGCTGCGAAGCGGCAATCGATCTCGACCTGCCGCCATCGGCCACACCGGATGGCCGGCCCGGCTGTCGCGTCATGATTTTCGCGATGGGGACGGACGAATTGCAGAAGCAACTGCTCAATCGTGTCGGCCAGTGCGTTTTGACCTCGCCGGGTTCCGCCTGCTTTGCCGGGCTGCAAGGCAGCGCCGAGCTCAAGCTCGGTTCGGCGCTGCGTTATTTCGGCGACGGCTGGCAAATCTCCAAGAAGATCGGCGACAGGCATTTCTGGCGTATTCCCGTCATGGATGGCGAGTTCCTGTGCGAAGCAACGACCGGACTGACGAAGGAAGCTGTCGGTGGCGGCAATTTCTTTGTCATGGCGCAAAACAGCGCCAACGCTTTGGCCGCTGCCGAGGCCGCGGTCGCTGCGATCGGCATGGTGCCTGGCGCCATCGTGCCGTTTCCGGGCGGCATTGCCCGTTCGGGTTCCAAGATAGGTGGCAAATACAAAGGCATGATCGCTTCGGCCAACGAAGCCTACGCGCCAACGCTGCGCGGCGTCGTCGCGAGTGAGCTCGGTCCCGACATCAACGCCGTCCTGGAAATCGTCATCGATGGTGAAACCAATGATGCAGTTGCCGCCGCGATGAAGGCAGGCATCAAGGCTGTCATAGAACTCGGCCCGAAAAGAGGCGCGGTTCGGATCAGCGCCGGCAATTACGGCGGCAAGCTCGGAAAATTCATCTACTCGCTGAAGGATATGCTGCCATGAAGGCGCTGACCTTCACCCTGGTTGCCGAGCCGCCGGAGCGCCTTGACCTATCGCCGCTGACGCCGGAGCGGCTGGCCGGGATCGAAAGGCGCGACGTCGAAAGAATCCAGATCGGCATGTCGAAACACGGATCGAAGGTGGGCGACATTTTTCGCGTCGCCGGCAGCGATCCGACAAACATCGTGTTCGAAGGCGGAAGCACGCGCCTTGACCTTGTGGCGCAAGGCATGCGGGGTGGGTCGGTTCGCCTCGTTGGCAATGCGGGCGCCCAGGCCGGGCGCGCCATGCGCGGTGGCAAGCTCACGATCGAAGGCAATGCGGGTCCATACGCCGGTTCCGGCATGCGCGGCGGCAGGCTTGAGATAACAGGCAATGCCGGCGACCACCTCGGTGCGCCGCTCGTCGGGGAACTGGCCGGCATGAACGGCGGTGTGTTGATCGTCAGGGGCAAGGCGGGCG
This sequence comes from Mesorhizobium sp. M7A.F.Ce.TU.012.03.2.1, assembly GCF_004006095.1. Classification (NCBI taxonomy): domain Bacteria; kingdom Pseudomonadati; phylum Pseudomonadota; class Alphaproteobacteria; order Hyphomicrobiales; family Phyllobacteriaceae; genus Mesorhizobium; species Mesorhizobium sp. M7A.F.Ce.TU.012.03.2.1. The sequence goes on along the minus strand of NZ_CP034779.1, from coordinate 5,372,667 downwards.
CCTTCGCGGCGGACCGCATGCGGCGCGGCCTGATAGCGGTGCTGAAAGGCTCCGGCGACCTTGCCGGCAGCCGCATGATCGCCGGCACCCTGGTGGTGGCCGGTGGCACCGGCGAGATGCCCGGCTATTTGATGCGTCGCGGTTCGATCCTTCTCGATCGCGCGCCGGCACGCACGTCCCCGAGCTTCGTCGAATGTGGCGCGCCCGAGAGCGTTTTCGCTGCCATCATCGATCGTCATCTGATCGCCGAGGGCATTTTGAAACGGCCGCTTCTGGGGAGCGCACCGCGCAAATATGGCGGGGATAACGCAGTGCTCGGAATGGGCGAGGTTCTTTTTCCGCGCTGAGATCCGTCGACACAGGAACCATAGGATGGCAGGACGCAAGTGCTTGCCGCTGGGTGGCAGTGGTGGGGCCGACCGTCATCCGACCCGCAACGTGGAGAACACATGAAAATCATCTCTCAAACGAAGGCCCATGGCGGCGTGCAGGGCGTCTATTCCCATTTGTCGACGAGTTGCCGTTGCGACATGACTTTTGCCGTTTTCATACCTCCGCAGGCGCGGGAGGCGCCTTGTCCCGTTGTGTGGTATCTCTCAGGCCTGACGTGCACCCACGCCAATGTAATGGACAAGGGCGAGTACAGGCGCATGGCCGCCGAGCTTGGCCTGATCGTCGTTTGTCCCGACACCAGCCCGCGCGGGGCCGACATTCCGGATGAAAAAGACAACTGGCAGTTCGGCTCCGGCGCCGGCTTCTATCTCGATGCGACGCAAGAACCTTATGCGAAGAACTATCGCATGTATTCCTATGTGACCGAGGAGTTGCCGGCTCTCATCGCGGCTGAATTTCCAGCCGATATGGCGCGCCAGGCTATCTCCGGCCATTCGATGGGCGGGCATGGCGCGCTGACGATTGCCTTGAAGAATCCGCAGCGTTTCAAGAGCTGCTCGGCGTTCGCCCCGATCGCCCAGCCAAGCACCGCCGGCTGGTCGAAACCGGCCTTTGAGAAGTATCTGGGCAAGGATGAGCCTTCGTGGCGAACCTGCGACGCGACGTCGCTCATCGACGACGGATACCGTTTCCCCGAATTTTTGGTGGATCAGGGAACGTCGGACGGATTTCTTGACGACGGGCTGAGGCCTTGGCTGCTTGAAGCGGCCTGCGCCAAAGCAGGTATTCCGCTAAAGCTGCGGATGCAGGATGGATACGATCACTCGTATCTTTTCATCTCCAGTTTCATGGACGACCATCTGAGATGGCATGCTGAGAGGCTTTGATCTGGGCAGGCCGAAGGCATGGCCAGATGCAAACAAGTTATTGAATCCGACGCCTTACACCGAGGGCGCCGCGCCTGCCGCCGTCAGACGCTACACATTTAGCCGCGACGCCGCCTATGCGAAAAAGCTGAAAGCGGTAGCAAGCCTCGATGAAATCCCGGAGCCACCGTGCGGCGACTGGGGCGAAATGCCTGACGGATCCAGTATTTCGAGGTGCCGGCGGGTACGGGGCGCAAGCTGCTATTCGTGGGGCAGGACGAGCCGTTGACGAGCAGACGCTGCGGGTGTTGCCGGCGGGGTAGATGCCGAGAATCCCGATTGCAGGAATTTTATGCCTCTATGTATTCCGCGAGGCTGACACCCTTGGGCACATTCAGGCCATCGGCTCGCAAACCTTCGATGTGAAAGCGTATTGCGTCGCGAATCTCGGTTTCCACTTCAGGCACAGTGGCACCTGTCGCGATGCAGCCGGGTAGGTCCGGCACATAGGCAGAGAAATTACTTCCTGCTTTTTCAATCACCACTGCGTAACGCATGTCATCACTCCTTCAAACCTGACTGCTTTAGGATGCTGTTCAGTGTTCCTGGCGCAACCTCTTCAGACGGCTTGCCAGCCACGGTGACGCGGCCGGCTTTGACTTCATGCTTATATTGGCGATGGCTGCCCTTGGTTGCAACCAGATACCAGCCGTCGGCCTCCAGCAGGCGAATGATCTCGCGAACTGTAAGCCGAGGTGGCACTAGACCTCAGCTACACCCGCTCGTCGAGCCGCACGTATCGCACTTCTCGCAGGTCCCGTTCCTCACCATGGTGAAATTCTGGCACTCGGAGCAGGAATTGCCGGTGTAGCCCTGGAGCAGGGACCTGGCGCGGCGGTCGTTGGCGAGTTTCTTGGCTTCGGCCGCCTCAACGGCCGCCGCGTCGGTGAATAATCCCGCCGTGGCGTCGGAAGCAACGCCCGCTGCTTCCTCGAAGGCGATGTCCTCGGCCAGTTCCTTCGCCCGCTCCTCATAGTCGCGCTTGTAGGCGACCGTTTCGTCGCTGGCCGGCTTCAGCGCCAGCACGTTGGAGCCGGAGAAGGCGGTCGGCACTGAGCGGGCAGGGGCGCCCGAGGGGGCTGCAAAGCCCTTCGGATCGTTGCCGCTGACGCGCGACACCAGCTTCACCGGCGAGGCGCCACGGGTCAGGCCCTTGGAGACCGCATCGGTCTTGCCTTCGCTGATGCCACGGCCAAGTGCGGTGTTGGAAAAGTCCGACTGGTCGACATGAGCGAGATCGTTGCGGCCGAGATAGGAAATCGCCAGCTCGCGGAACACATAGTCGAGGATCGACGTCGCGCTCTTGATGGCATCGTTGCCCTGCACCATGCCGGCCGGCTCGAACTTGGTGAAGGTGAAGGCGTGCACATATTCGTCGAGCGGTACGCCATATTGCAGGCCGAGCGAAATGGCGATGGCGAAGTTGTTGAGAAGGCCACGCAAGGTCGCGCCTTCCTTGTTCATGTCGATGAAGATCTCGCCGAGACGGCCATCGTCATATTCGCCGGTGCGCAGGAAGATGGTGTTGCCACCGATCTTGGCCTTCTGCGTGTAACCCTTGCGGCGGCCGGGCAGCTTTTCCTGCTCGCGCGACACGCGCTCGATGATGCGTTCGACGATCCGCTCGGTGATCTGTGCGGCACGTGCCGCCGCAGGTGCGGCGAGCAACTGCTCGACGGCTTCATCCTCGTCGTCCTCGCCATCGGCGAGCAGTGAGGAGTTGAGCGGCTGCGACAGCTTCGAGCCGTCGCGGTAGAGCGCGTTGGCCTTCAGCGCCAGCTTCCACGACAGCATGTAGGCGCCCTTGGCGTCTTCCACCGTCGCATCGTTCGGCATGTTGATGGTTTTGGAGATCGCGCCGGAGATGAAGGGCTGCGCTGCCGCCATCATCTGGATGTGGCTGTTGATCGACAGCGAGCGCTTGCCGATCTTGCCGCACGGGCTGGCGCAGTCGAACACGGCGAGGTGTTCGGCCTTGAGGAACGGCGCGCCTTCCAGCGTCATCGCACCGCAGACATGGATGTTGGCGGCCTCGATGTCTTTCCGGGAGAAGCCGAGCGCCGGCAGGATCTCGAACGAGAAATCGTTGAGCTGTTCGTCGGTGAAGCCGAACGTCTCCTTCACCCAGTCGGCGCCGAGCGTCCACTGGTTGAAGACGAACTTGATGTCGAAGGCCGACTTCAAGGCTGCGTTGAGCGCCGCGATCTTCTCGTCGGTGAAACCCTTGGCCTTGAGCGCGCCGGGGTTGATGGCCGGCGCCTGGTTGAGGTTGCCGTGGCCGACCGCATAGGCCTCCATCTCGGCGATCTGGGCTTCGGAATAGCCGAGCGTGCGCAGCGCTTCCGGCACGGCGCGGTTGATGATCTTGAAATAGCCGCCGCCGGCGAGTTTCTTGAACTTCACCAGGGCGAAGTCGGGCTCGATGCCGGTGGTGTCGCAATCCATGACCAGGCCGATCGTGCCGGTCGGCGCGATGACGGTCGCCTGCGCATTGCGGTAGCCATGCTCCTCGCCGAGTTCGATGGCGCGGTCCCAGGCGGCCTTGGCGTGCGTCGCAAGGTCCTGCTGCTTCAGGTCGGAAGCGACCAGCGGCACCGGGTTGACGGCGAGCTTCTCGTAGCCCTGCTTCTCGCCATAGGCGGCACGGCGATGGTTGCGCATGACGCGCAGCATGTTCTGCGCATTGCGGTCGTAGTCGGCGAAGGCGCCGAGTTCGCCGGCCATCTCGGCCGAGGTGGCATAGGCCATGCCGGTCATGATCGCGGTGAGTGCGGCGCAGATGGCGCGGCCTTCATCGGAGTCGTAGGGAATGCCCGATGTCATCAGCAGGCCGCCGATATTGGCATAGCCGAGGCCGAGCGTGCGGTATTCGTAGGACTGCTTGGCGATCGCCTTCGACGGGAACTGCGCCATCATCACCGAGATTTCGAGCACGATGGTCCACAGCCGCACCGTGTGCTCGTAGGCTGCGATGTCGATCGTGCCGTCGGCGTTGCGGTAGGGCAGCAGATTGATCGAGGCGAGATTGCAGGCCGTGTCGTCGAGGAACATGTATTCCGAGCACGGGTTGGACGCCCGGATCGCACCGGCCGAAGCGCAGGTGTGCCAGTCGTTCATCGTCGTGTTGAAATGCAGGCCCGGATCGGCCGACGCCCAGGCGGCGTAACCGATCTTTTCCCAGAGATCCCTGGCCTTCAGCGTCTTCAGCACCTTGCCGTCCTTGCGGGCGGTCAGGTGCCAGTCGGCATCGTCCTCGACGGCGCGTAGGAAATTGTCCTTCAGCGACACCGAATTGTTGGAGTTCTGGCCCGAAACCGTGAGGTAGGCATCCGAATCCCAATCGGTGTCGTAGGTTTTGAACGACATCGAGCTATAGCCTTGCTTGGCGAACTGGATGACGCGGTAGATGTAGTTCTCCGGCACGGCGGACTTCTTGGCCGCCTTGATCTCGCGCTTCAGCGCGGTGTTGATGGCCGGGTCGAAGCAGTCGTCGCCATTGCCTTCGCAGTTGACGCAGGCCTTCATGATCGCTTCGAGATGCTTCTTGACGATCTTCGAGCCAGTCACCAGCGAGGCGACCTTCTGCTCTTCATTGACCTTCCAGTCGATGAATTCCTCGATATCGGGGTGGTCGGCGTCGACGATGACCATCTTCGCGGCGCGTCGCGTCGTGCCGCCCGACTTGATGGCGCCCGCCGCGCGGTCGCCGATCTTGAGGAAGCTCATCAGGCCCGACGAGCGGCCGCCGCCGGACAGTTTTTCGCCTTCGCCGCGCAGCAGCGAGAAGTTGGAGCCGGTGCCGGAGCCGTATTTGAACAGGCGCGCTTCACGCACCCACAGGTCCATGATGCCGCCCTCGTTGACGAGATCGTCCTGCACGCCCTGGATGAAGCAGGCATGCGGCTGCGGATGCTCGTAGGAGGATTTCGACTTGGTCAGCTTGCCGGTGAACGGGTCGACATAGAAGTGGCCCTGGCTCGGGCCGTCGATGCCATAGGCCCAGTGCAGGCCGGTGTTGAACCATTGCGGCGAGTTCGGCGCGACGCGCTGGGTGGCCAGCATGTAGGCAAGCTCGTCGCGGAAAGCGCGCGCGTCTTCCTCCGACCCCTTGAAGTAGCCGCCTTTCCAGCCCCAGTAAGTCCAGGTGCCGGCAAGCCGGTCGAAGACCTGGCGGGCGTCGATCTCGGAACCGTAGCGCTCGGCTTCCGGCAGCTTCGCCAGTTCCGCCTCATCGGCTACGGAGCGCCACAGGAAGGAGGGGACGTCGTTCTCTTCGATCTTCTTCAGGCGCGCCGGCACACCGGCCTTGCGGAAATATTTCTGCGCAAGGATATCGGCTGCAACTTGGGAGAACTGCGCCGGCACGTCGATATTGTCCAAGCGGAACACCACCGAACCATCCGGATTCTTGATCTCCGAAAGCGCCTTGCGGAATTCGATTTCCGCATAGGCAGATTGTCCTGGCTTGGTGAAACGACGCTCGATGCGCATTGGTCCGGTCCCTTTTGTCTATATATAGCGCTTTTCCCTAGGGATTTCTGCCCCCGATGCGAAACGCGCATGTCCGCCGTCTGCCGGGCGTTCGAAAACGGCCGGCTCTCCATTTCGCGGTCTCCGCCGGCCCTGCTGGTCAAACTCCTTGCGAAGTACCTGTCCAACGCGCCGACGAACCCACGGGTCCCTCAAAACTGATTTTTTCCGATTCCCTCGATCGAGGGAAATTCACACTATCTAGCGTCGAACCTACCTGCAAACACTAAATATAGTATTAACAGACAATTTATTCAAGCCCGACAATTGTCCCTATCGTCCCCAACCGCCCCACAATCCCAACGCTTCCGCCGGCCTCGTAAACAGGCGGAAATGCGAGCAAAAACGCACATAATCCGGGAAAAAAGACCGGGCTCAGAACTTTCCGGTCGCACTCTCAACAGGAGCGCATGGCCTATAAAAGGCGACTCGTTTTGCGCCGTCAAGGATTCGTTTGCGTAGCTTTTGTGACCCCAACATCTTGTGTGTCACATATGTGGATAACGGGGATAGAATGCAGGCGCGGATCACGATTTTCCGCGCGCAAGCTTGCCCGGGCGTCAGCCGTAATGCAGCCGGGGCTTTGGCTCGGTGCCGGTGAACTGCACCCCGATACGGTCGTTGCGACGCCAGCGGACCTCGCACCGATAGGCAATGCCGTCGAGCGGCACATAGAGAAGGAATCGATCTGGGACCCGGGCTTCCAGCGGTACCTTCAGTTCGGCGCCGCCTTCGTGTTGATTGCGAAGCGTGCAGCCGACTTCCGAATTCGAAATTCCGGTGATGATCGACCCGCCCTTGAGCACGCGCGGACGATGCTCGCGCTGTGGGTCGTCGGACTCGTTTGGAATTGGATTTGCGGGATTCGCCATCGATCAAAAATACCAGAGCTGCCGAATCCTACCCTTGATTCCTTAGCAAAGCATTCATGTCGAAGCGCGGCAACGCGTGTCTAGCCTTTGCAAGCCAGTCCCGTTTTGCAAAGAGAGCGGTGTGGCCGCCCGTCAGGAGAAGCTGTGCGGGTCGGCGCAGAAATAGGCGATGATCTGGCAAAGGTCGGGTTCGTTGACCATGCGCACCGCTTCGCTCGCACGGACCCATTTGCGGGTGCGTGAGTGTTTTTCCTTCCAGCGGTCCGCGACTTTGTCGACATGCAGTGGAAACACCAGGACCTCGCACGGCACTTCTTCGCCGGAAGCCAGGACCTTGGCGTAGAAGTAACGGCCGGCTTCAAGATGAGAGACACGGCCGCGCAGCCCGGCCTCCTCGCCGGCTTCGCGCGCCGCGGCCTCGCAGAGCGGCTCCCTGGCCTCTGGCCAGCCCTTGGGCAAAACCCAGCGGCCAGTATCGCGGCTGGTGATCAGCATGATTTCGACGCCGTCGCCCGTGTCGCGCCAGGGCAGGGCGGCAACCTGCAGACGGCACGGCGCCGTGCCGAAGAGCCGTCGGACCCTTTCGGCCAGATGATTGTGTGTCGTTGGCCTCGTCAACATCGAAGAAGCTAGCCCCAGCCTCCGGAATCGTTTGCCGTCTCACGAATCTTACGGCTAATTGTCGGCAATAAAAGTAAAAAATTTCATTCGCCTGGCCGATTTCCGCCAATAGACGTGGATTTCGCTAAATATCCGGCCCTGCCGGACCTGTTTGCGAAAGCAATCAGGCGCGGGTGCAAGCTGCTGGTCTGTAACAGGCAGGTAGTTGCGAATCAGCCGGCGTGGTCGTCGGCGATCGGCTTCTGGTAGGTGAAGCCCATGTCCCACGGGAAATAGATCCAGGTGTCCTGGCTGACTTCGGTGACGAAAGTATCGACCAGCGGCCGGCCTTTCGGCTTGGCATAGACGGTGGCGAAATGCGCCTTGGGCATCATCGCGCGCACGATGCCGGCCGTCTTGCCGGTGTCGGTCAGGTCGTCGATGATCAGCACGCCGGCGCCGTCTTCGGCGAGCAGGGCAGGGGTGATCTCCTTGAGGACCTGCAACTGCCCCTGGCTGGTATAGTCGTGATAGGAGGCGACGCAGACCGTCTCGATGACGCGGATGCCGAGTTCACGCGAGATGATCGCCGCGGGGACCAGCCCGCCTCGCGTAATGCAGACGATCGCTTTCCATTGTCCCTTGTTGGCGCCGGCAAGCCGCCAGGCGAGCGCCCGGGCGTCGCGATGGAATTGGTCCCAGGAGACCGGAAAGGCTTTTTCGGGAAGGGACATGTCGCGCACTCCACAGCACGCGGGGATCGCGCGCAGGAAAACAGGGGAATGCGCGCGGAATTAGCTGGAAAGCCCCCATCTTGGCAAGAGCAAGGGGCCTTGGCAAAGGCAAGGCCCAGCGATCGCTGTGGACCTACCGCGACAGGAAGGCTGCCACCGACGCAGTGCGCAGCACGCTGCGCGTCACGCCGCCGAACAGAAGCTGACGCAGCCATGAGTGGCTGTAGGCGCCGAGCACCAGCAGATCGGCGCCGGTTTCCGCGATTCTGGTCTGGATGATGTCATCGACCGAATTGCCGCCCGACTGCTGCACCGAGACGCTGACGGTGGCGCCGTGGCGCGACAGCGCCGACGCGATTTCGGCGCCGGCGGCCTCCGGGCTGTCGTCGAGCGTTTCAGGAGGGTCGATAACCAATATGTCAGTCTTCTCGGCTTCGATGATGAAGGGCAGCGCGTCGAAGGCGGCGCGCGCCGCTTCCTTGCTGCCGTTCCAGGCGAGCAAGACGCGTTTGAAGGTGGTGATCAGCGGACCCTCGTGCGGCACCACCAGCACCGGCCGGCCGGCATCGTAGACCAGCGTGTCCACGTCCGCGCTGGAATCGCCGCCCGTTTCGCGCTGCGCCGCTATGATCAGGTCGGCGGCCCGCACGCTCGAAATCCCTGTCAGCGCGCTGTCACCCGAAAAGCTCTCCAGGCTTCGCCACTCGAAGGAAAGACCGGAATCCTCGATATGTCTGAGAAACAGCGCCTTTAATTTCTCGGCCCGTTCCCGGTTCATATCTGCCGAAACCTGCAGGAATTCGGTGTCGGGAAAGCCTGTGGCAGAGGTGTAGGGCACGGGAAGCGTTTCGGCGTGGATGCCGACCAGATGGCTCTGGAACCGGGTGGCGAGCGGAATGGCGCAGTCGAGCACGCGCTCGGCGTCCTGCTCGTTCTGCAGAATGGCGACGATGGTTTTGAATCGCATGACAATCCCTCGATTTACGAGCTGGTGAACTCGTGCCGGGGAAACGTTGCAGCGTCGTGCTTTGTTCCGGTCTGGACCAGATCAGCCGGGATTGCTGGCGAAGCCGGCGACCATCGCCTCGACGTCGGCGCGGGCGGCGTCCAGCGCCTCCTGGTTGCGGGCACGCACGACCAGCTCGGTCCAGAACTTGCCGTCGCCATATTTCGGGTAGGAGCCGATGATCGTATCGGGATGCGCTTTCTGGATATCACCCAACGGCCCGCCGATGAGGCCTTCGCCGAACGGGCAGGGCACGGTCGCCGAAAGCATCTTCGTGCCGGCCTTCAGCGTCGGCACGACATTGTCGAGCATGGCCTGGAAAATCGATGGCACGCCGGCCATGACGTGGACGTTGCCGATGCGGAAGCCAGGTGCGACCGACACCGGATTGTCAATGAGATCGGCGCCGCGCGGCATCCGCGCCATGCGCTTGCGGGCCTGCGTATATTCGATGCCACGCGCGGCATAGCTTGCTTCCAGCATCTCATAGGCCCGGGCATCGTATTCGCAAGGCACGCCAAAAGCCTTGGATATGGAATCGGCCGTGATGTCGTCATGCGTCGGACCGATGCCGCCGGTGGTGAACACATAGGTGTAACGGCTGCGCACGGCATTCACCGCGGCGATGATCTCGTCTTCCTCGTCAGGGACGACACGCACTTCCTTCAGGTCGATGCCGATCGCCGTCATGATGTCGGCGAGATGGCCGATGTTCTTGTCCTTGGTTCGGCCGGACAGAATCTCATCGCCAATGACGAGCATGGCAGCGGTCACGATTTCAGGCATGGAAGGCTCCGGCAAGGCGTGTGGCCTGGGAAGGCGAGTGGTCTGAGATAGCGCGGCGCGACGGTGGCCGCAATGTCATCTTCGCGCCGCCAAGGCGAGCCGATGACGTCAAGGATCTAGGTTCGAACCGTTCGAGGGAATAGGGCACATGCAGCAATTCGTCGTCCCGGAGCGAACCGCCGCGTTCATCGAGCGCATCGCCGGCCGGGCTTTGCTGGTCAGGGCCTCACCTGAGCCTCACGACAATTTCAAGGAACCATTCGGCTGACTACCGGGTTTTATGAGTGTCCCACCAAAGCGGCTAAGATACGGAGTGATTCAATGGTTACAAAAATTCTCGCAGCATCTGTTCTGACGATCGGTCTCGCAACATCGGCGATGGCGCAGTCACTGGACGACAGGTATTCCAACAATCGTGATTGGTGGCTGTTCGGCAACAACGACCAGACAACTGTCGACCCCTATACCACGGGAAGCATCCGTGACGGCTCCGGGTTGAACACCCAAGGCAACACCGGCGCAATAGGCCCATGTGCCCACAACACGCCAGGCCCGGACGCTAACGCTGGGCAAAACGTCAACGATCAGTATTGCGGCAAATAGCCAGAACGCGATTTCCGAAAAGCGGATACCGATTTTCTGGAAGGCCATCTTCAAGAGCTAGTCCGAAAGGCCCGTAGCTGGCCGCTAGCCCGTCCTCTCTTTGGACGGCTGCGGCTGGCGTCCTGCCTGGCCGCTCGACATCAGCCGCATAAATTACTCTGAGACTTCTGTCTGCGGCCGGTCGCGGCCGTCGGCCAGTTCGTCGTGCCATTTGCCTTCGGCGTCCTCATACTGGATGCCGTCGGTCGCTCCGGCGACCTGCTGCTCGGCCGAGGCGATTTCGGCCGCACGCAATGCGTCCTGATGCGTGGGAAACGTCTCGGAAAAGGTCGCTCCGACCTTGTAGGCCCAGCCGCCGTCATGTTCGACGATCTTGTAAGTCAGCTTCGCCATGGAAAACCTCCGGTTGAAAGGTCCGTCTGCTCAATGCAGCCGGTCGTCGGGCAGTCTGTCGTCGGGCACCAGCACTTCCGATTCCTTGGCGGCTTCAATCAGCGCCCGGCGCGCATCTGCTGTCGAACGATAACCTTCCAGCACTTTGAGGCAAGTGTCGAGGGCATCACGATGGCGCGGGCCGCGATTGAGCGGCCACACCGTCATCAGGCACTCCGCTGCCTCCTGGGCGCTGCGGATGTGGCGATATTTGCCGACGTGGCCAAGTTCGAGGACGACCGGCACTTCAAAAGGTTTGTTGTCCATCATGGCCGCAACGCAAAGCAGCCAATTTGGTTGCAACCATGGCCGCCAGCCTGCGCCCAAACGTCTCAGAGGCTGTTTGAAGGCTCTAACCTGCGGTCAGCGCTGCAACCGGCAAGAATGCCCTGAACAGGTTTCCTCCCAAGCCCAGCCACGCCCACTCCACGCCAACTGCTTGCGGACGGAATAGCAGCGAAGCACCGTCAAGCTGTCTGGAGACAGGAGGGGCGCGCGTGTCGGGAGCGCGGACCGTTCAGCCCACCGCCTTCATCCAATGCTGCATCGTGGTCACCGAACGGGCAAGCTGCGGCGCCGGGTGGATCGTTTCGCTGAATGTCGCCGCCGCACGCCATCCCCAGCGCGGATCAGCCAGGAAGGCCCGCGCCAGCGCCACCATGTCGGCGCGGCCCTCGGTGAGGATCGCTTCGGCTTGCCTGGGGTCGTCGATCAGGCCGACGGCGCGGGTCGGAATATCAGCACCCTTGCGCACCGCTTCCGCCAGATGCACCTGATAGCCAGGGCCGGTGGGCAATTTCTGCAACGGCGAATTGCCGCCGCTCGAGCAGCAGAGATAGGCAACGCCCTCGTCCTTGAGCGCCTTGGCCACTTCGATCGCGTCCGCTACGTCGAAGCCGCCATCCACCCAATCCATCACCGACAGCCGCGCGCCGAGCATCAGCTTTGGCGTAGCCTTGCGCACCGCCTTGGCGATCTCGACGACAAGACGCATGCGGTTTTCCAGCGAGCCGCCCCAGCGGTCCGTGCGCTGGTTGGACAAGGGCGACAGGAACTGGAAGACCAGGTAGCCATGCGCGGCGTGCAGTTCGATGAAATCGAAGCCGGCGCGTTCGGCCCGCCTTGCGGCTTCGGCGAAGCGCTCGATCAGTTGCAGGATCTCCTCGTCCTCCAGTGCGTGTGGCACGTTCCAACCGGTGTCGTAGGGTATGGCCGAGGCGGAGACGGTCTGCCAGGGATCCTCGTTTGGCTGCAGTGGCCCGCCGCCTTCCCACGGCTTGCGGTTCGAAGCCTTGCGGCCGGCATGGGCGAGCTGGGAGCCGAATTTCGTGCCGGGTGCGGCGACGCGTCGGGCGGCGTCCAGTGCGCGGCGGGCTGCGGCCTCATTGTTTTCGGAATAAAGGCCGAGGCAGCCATGGGTGATACGCCCGCGCCGCTCGACATCGGTCATCTCGACTGTGACCATGCCGGCGCCGGACATTGCGAGGTTCATCCAGTGATGGAGATGCCAGTCACTGGCCGAGCCGTCGTCGGCGGAATACTGGCACATCGGCGCGACGGCGATACGGTTGGGGAAAGTGAGGCCGTCGAGGGTGATCGACTGGAAAAGCGACGCTGTCATGAGAAACTCCGGGAGGGTTCGCAGCTATTTAGGCGACCGATGGCGCCTGCGCCAGACACGAGGCGGTGAAAGGGGTTCTGGACCAATCACTGACGGGATTGCCGAAATGCCGGTTCGCGGATACGCCTCGGCAATGCATGGCGCCCAAAAGTGGCCCGGTTTGGGAGAGCGACATGCATAAAACAGGTGCATAAAGCGCGACGCGCTTTTGCATGGAGACCACGATGGAAGATCGTATTCGCGTCCGTTCGGAGGAAATCCTCTCCGACGACTGGGCCGTCCTGAAGAAGACCGTTCTCGACTACCGCCGGCGCGACGGTCAGTGGGAGACGCAAATCCGCCAGACCTATGATCGCGGCGATGGCGCGGTGATCCTGCCTTACGACCCCTTGCGTTCGACCGTGCTTCTGGTGCGTCAGTTCCGCTATCCCGCCTACGTCACCGGCCACCGCGAGCCGCTGATCGAGGCCTGTGCCGGCCTGTTGGACGAAAACGATCCCGAAACCTGCATCCGCAAGGAGGCGGAGGAAGAACTCGGCTACCGGCTGCAGAACGTCGAGCGGCTGTTTTCGCCCTATATGAGCCCCGGCAGCGTCACGGAACGTCTCTGGTTCTTCATCGCCCGCTATTCACCCGCCGACCGCATCTCGGCCGGCGGCGGCGCGCAAGAAGAGGGCGAGGACATCGAGGTTCTGGAAATGCCGCTCGACGAGGCACTGGCCGGCATCGCCGACGGCCGCATCATCGACGCGAAGACCATTATCCTGATCCAGCATCTGAAGCTCAACCCGATCGCCGCCTGAACGGCGCCGGTCCTCCTTAGCCAAGGCTTCGGGAGGACACTCCTTCATCTATTCGGGTGGCCCGCCACCCGAAGCTCGAAGAGCGAAGGGTGGTGCGGATGAAGGGACTCGAACCCCCACGCCTTTCGGCACTGGAACCTAAATCCAGGGCGTCTACCAGTTCCGCCACATCCGCATGGACCGGCAATCCCATGTGGCCATCATTCTGTCAATGTCGGAGACAAGATGTAGAGGTCAGGGACAAGATGTGGTCAGGTCCAAATGCTGGTTATTCGCCGGGATGCGAAGACTGTTGAAAATTGGCCTCGCCTGTGACAAAAGGCGTGTCAAATGTGACGGGACGCGACGATCCGCTTCTGCAGAATGTGATAAGAAGTAGGAAAAACAAGAACTTATTCACATTTTGGAACGCAGTTTGGGAGAGTTTGAGCCGGGTTTTCGGTCAAATCGCCAGGTTCCGTACCAAAAGCCATTCCCGGCAAGAATATACCGGCAGGCTGTGAACGGCAGAGGCCGTGGCAGTCTCATTGGTGAAAACAAAGGTTTTACGATGCAGGTCACCGAAACGCTCAACTCCGGTCTCAAGCGAGAGATCAAGATCACCGTGCCGGCCGGTGACATGGAAGCCAAGCTGATGGCGCGGCTTTCGGATGCCCGCAACAAGGTCCGCATCAACGGCTTCCGCCCGGGCAAGGTGCCGGTGCAACACCTGCGCAAGGTCTACGGCAAGTCGTTCATGGCCGAAGTGGTCAACGAAATCCTCAACGATTCGACCCGTTCGATCATTACCGGGCGTGGTGAAAAGGCTGCCATGCAGCCCGAAGTCATCATGACCGAGGACGAGAAGGAAGCCGAGAAGATCCTGGCCGGCGGCGCCGACTTCGAATTCCGCCTCAACTACGAGATCATCCCGGCAATCGAGATCAAGGACTTTTCCGACATCAAGGTGACACGCCAGGTGTTCGACGTGCCTGATGCCGAGATCGACGAGCAGGTCCAGCGTGTTGCCGAATCGGCGCGCAGCTACGAGCCGAAGACCGGCAAGGCCGCCAATGGCGACCGCGTCACCATCGACTATGTCGGCAAGATCGACGGCGAAGCCTTCAATGGCGGCGCGGGCACCGATCAGCCGCTGGTGTTGGGTTCGAAGGAATTCATCCCCGGCTTCGAGGATCAGCTGGTCGGCGCCAAGGCCGGTGACGAAAAGCAGGTCACCGTGACTTTCCCGGAGAACTACCAGGCCGCGCATCTTGCCGGCAAGGAAGCGACCTTCGACGTCACCGTCAAGGAAGTGTCCCAGCCCGGCGCGCTGGAAATCAACGACGAGACCGCCAAGAACCTCGGCCTGGAGTCGCTGGAGCGCTTGCGCGACGTCGTACGCGGCCAGATCGAGAACCAGTTCGGCGCCATGACGCGCCAGAAGGTCAAGCGCCAGCTGCTCGACCAGCTCGACGCGGCTTATTCGTTCGAGGCGCCGTCGAAGCTCGTCGACGCCGAGTTCAACAACATCTGGGCGCAGGTCAATCGTGACCTGGAAGCAGCCGGACGCACCTTCGCCGACGAAGAGACGACGGAAGAAGAGGCGCGTGCCGAGTATCTGCGGCTTGCCGAGCGCCGCGTGCGCCTCGGCCTTGTGTTGGCTGAAATCGGCGAGAAGGCCGGCGTGACCGTATCGGACGAAGAGCTGCAGCGCGGCCTGTTCGAGCAGGTGCGCCGCTATCCGGGCAACCAGCAGCAGGAAGTCTTCGAGTTCTACCGCAACAACCCGGAAGCGTTGAACACGCTGCGGGCGCCGATGTTCGAGGAAAAAGTGGTCGACCATCTGCTCGGTCAGATTTCGGTCACCGACGTCAAGGTCAGCAAGGAAGAGCTGATGGCCGACGACGAAGAGGACGAGACCTCCGTCAAGGCGAAGCCGGCGAAGAAAGCCGCCGCCAAGAAGGCCGACGCCAAGAAGGCCGACGACGCGGAAGAGCCCAAGAAGAAGGCCGCGCCGAAGAAGAAGGCCGCCGAATAACACCAGCGCTCCGCTGAAACAGGAAGGCCGCCCTCGAGGCGGCCTTTTTCGTTGCCAAACTGCAACAGCCGCCATGCTTCGCGAGCGGCGGCCTGTGGCGACCAAGCTTTGATCATTATCTGCGCTTCTATTGCAAGCCGCTTGGTTGTTGGAGGGCGTGTTGAGACTGTTCGTCGAATTGGGACACGCTTCGGCAATCGCGCTGGTCCTTGTCTCGGCCTGCGGCATTGCCCAGGCCGGCACGGTGTCTGACAACTGGCGCTTCGGCACGAGTGAAGACGGCCTCGTCACGGCCTCGCTCTATGCCACCAACAAGCTGATCACCGGCGGCGGTGCCTTGAGCTACAGCCCGATCCTGACGATTGCCTGCCGGGCAAACGGCGAGCCGCATTGGACTGAATGGCTGCAACTGAACGACGCTGTTTCGGCCAGCCGCAAGATCACCATGTCGATCACGGTCGATCAGGAGAGCAAGTTCGATGAAAGCTGGTCGGTCGGGCCGCGCGGCCGGATGCTGGTGCGCGATGGAGCCGACGGCATCAGGCGCCTTGTCGCCGCGAACCGGCTCCAGCTTTCGTGGCGGTTCGGGCTGCTGGCGGGGCGCGGCGAGGCCGATTTCGACCTCGCCGGGTTCGGAGAAGCGGTCAATCAGGTAGCCGGCAGCTGCAACACGGATGTACCTTGAGCCACTGTAGGCCACCTAAACCTTGTACGGTCGACCTCTTCTACCCGCCGGCCAGACTCTGTGGTATATAGGTGCCGTAATTCCATTTGGGGGGAGAAGCGGATAATCTGTTCCGCCGTGCAAGGCCTATTGCTGGTGTGATCGGCACGCGCGGATCGTCTCGGGCACATTTGACGATCAGGGAGGAAAGTCATGCGCTTAGTCGCGTTTTTCGCCGTCATCTCTGTTGCAACCTTCGTCGCCGGTCCATCGCAGGCTCAGGATGCTGCTGCTGGCGAGAAGGTCTTCGCCAAATGCAAGGCCTGCCACATCGTGGAGGAGGACAAGAACAAGATCGGTCCATCGCTGCACGGCGTCATCGGCCGCACCGCGGGGACGCATCCAGATTTCAAATATTCCGATGCCATGATTGCGGCCGGCAAATCCGGCCTCAAATGGGATGAATCAACACTGACGACCTATCTTCACGATCCCAAGGCCATGGTAAAAGGGTCCAAGATGGCGTTTGCCGGCCTCAAGAACGATGCGGACGTGGCCAACGTCATTGCCTATCTGAAAACGTTCTCCAAGTGACCTGACACCTCCGTCCTGCGTTTAACCTCTTGTTTTACTGTGATCTTATCCGAACCAGGGCAGCGTAAGCAAAGACCGGTTTTCAGTTTTCGCTCGCGCCTTTAGTTCGGATCATGGCCCAGGTGCTTCCATCAGAGATGTCGACTAGGGAAAACCGCCTCAAGGATACCGACATCCGCCTCTCGGAAGCGACTGCGGGTGATTTCTTCGCGCTTTTAAAGCCGCGGGTCATGGCGCTTGCTGTATTCACTGCGTTCGTTGGCCTGATGGCGGCGCCCGGTGCGATGAATCCGGTCATCGCCGTGATTGCAATCGGTGCGATTGCGATCGGAGCAGGAGCGGCCGGGGCTCTCAACATGTGGTACGACGCCGACATCGACGCGCTGATGTCGCGCACATCAAAGCGGCCGGTTCCGTCAGGCCGCGTCACGCCGGGTGAAGCCCTCGGCTTCGGCCTGGTGCTTTCCGCACTTTCGGTCATCACGCTCGGCGTGCTGGTGGGCTGGCTTGCCGCATCGCTGCTGGCCTTCACCATCTTCTTCTACATTGTCATCTATACGATGTGGCTGAAGCGCTCGACGCCGCAGAACATCGTCATCGGCGGCGCGGCGGGTGCCCTTCCTCCTGTCATCGGCTGGGCGGCCGCCACTGGCGCGATCGGCGTTGAAAGCTTCATCCTGTTTCTGATCATCTTTCTGTGGACGCCGCCGCATTTCTGGGCACTCGCGCTGTTCAAGGTCGGCGACTACGCCGCTGCGGGTATCCCGATGATGCCGAACGTGGTTGGCTTGGCCTCGACCAGAAAACAGATATTCGCCTATTCGCTGCTCCTGGCGCCAATCGGCGTGCTGCCCTGGGCGTTCGGATTCGCGAGTGGGTTCTATGGAATTGTTTCGACTGCATTGGGCGCGGGTTTCATCTGGCACGCCTGGAAGGTCCTGATCGCTCCCGAAGAGGAGATGAAGCCTGCAAAGGCGCTGTTTGCCTTCTCGATTTTCTATCTTTTCGCGATCTTTGCCATACTGCTTGCCGATACGATCGCGATGCGAGCGTCCACGTCAACTGGAGTTGACGGCAAGACCGCTGTTAACGGAATACTGGTCGGATGAGGCAGCCAGTCTGTACTGCCGAATTGAAGGCGTTGCGGACCAGAATCGGCTCGAACATCACGAAGGAATCGCACAGAATCCCAGGATCAGCAGGGCGACCACGCCGAGGCCGAGTATGAGAAGCGTCCTTCCATCCATGACCTTCACCTTTGAACCCGAGAATATCGAAAAAAGACCACCAGAGCTAGCCGAACCGCCGGGACCCTTCTGACAAAGGGCGACAAGTCTCTGGCAAGAGAGTATGTTGATTGCGGTGCAGGTCGCGGTTTTGCGTGGCCACGCAAACGGCAGCACCGCGAAGCCGCGACCTTACCGGACCTGGTCTGGAGGAATGGTCATGGCTAGCTTTCATGTGATAGCAGGCGCCAGCGAGACGCTGGAACATACCAAAATTCGAAAAATCGGTGTTTCCGACCTTTTCGACGCGCTCAGGCGGGGCGTCGACGATTTCATGGTCAAACCGTCACATATCGTTTTTCTCTGTCTGATCTATCCGCTCGTGGGTGTCGTGCTCGCCGCCTGGACTTCGGGCGCCAATGCGTTGCCGTTGCTGTTTCCGCTGGTCTCCGGTTTCGCCTTGATTGGCCCATTCGCGGCGATAGGCCTCTATGAAATCAGCCGCAGACGGGAAGCCGGCGTGGACTCCTCCTGGAGGCATGCTTTCGAGGTCAGGAATTCTCCGGCGCTGCCGGCCATTGCCGCGGTCGGCATCATGCTGTTTGCAATCTTCATCACCTGGCTTTTGACCGCGCAGATGTTCTACCAATACCTTTTCGGCCCGGCTCCGCCTGAATCGATATCCGGCTTCATCAATGAAATATTTGCCACCGGACGTGGCTGGACGCTGATTATCCTGGGGCACGCCATAGGCTTGGTCTTCGCTGTGGTGGTGTTGTGCACAACGGTCGTCGCCTTCCCATTGTTGCTCGACCGGGACGTCGGCGCCTACGAAGCCATCCACACCTCGGTGCGTGTGGTGCTGGCGAACCCGATCACCATGGCCGTGTGGGGCCTGATCGTCGCCGTCGCCCTGATTATCGGCTCGCTGCCGGTGTTCGTCGGGCTGGCTGTCGTGTTGCCGATCCTCGGTCACGCCACCTGGCATGTCTACCGCAAGGTCGTGGAGCCGCCCGCAAGGCCGGCGGTTTGAGCAAAGTCTCCTCGCCGCACAGGCGAGGGGGCGGTTCTGATCGAAACTGTCAGTAAGCCGGGTGACTGAAGCGAGCCTGGTGTGCGCACATGATCAGGTTACGGAAATCCGCGCCACTGACATGCACCAGCGTTCTATGGTCGCCGCCTTCGAAGTAGACGTCGGCGGCATCGGCGAGGCTTTCTTTGACAATCACCGCGTACATCATAGGCAGCGCCGATCGGCGGAATGGCGCCGGTGTCGCAATCATCGAAGAGCGAAACCACCTCGTCTTCGGAGGCGAGTCCGAGACGCTTGTCCATGACATCTTGCAACCTGCCAAGTTCGATCCTGTGGGTGCTCGGAACGACGGCCAGCGTATAGCCAAGCTCGTGGTGAACGACCACGGATTTCGCCAGGATGCTGCCGGGCACATGCGCGGATATTGCCGACTGCCGGCTTGTTGAAGTGCGATGATGGGCGACGGTGTCGTAGGAAATTCCCTTGCCGTCGATGAAATCCCTTAATCTGTTTGCGATCGTCATCTTGGCCTCCCTTGCCAGACTTCGCGACGCGCGTAGAACGAGAGAAGTCATTCTGCCGATGTCGCTTCCGATATCTGGAAAATGGACCAGCCGCCCGTTGTTTCAAGGCAACCGAACGGCAAGCAGCATCGTCGCACAACTGAAGTCGGGGCAGATGGATCTCACCCAGCTCTTGATTCAGGGCCCGTCTCCGAAAAACACCAACCGGGTGAAAAGCGTGTAATCCGCTTCGAAGACCATCATTGCCACGAACACAAGCACCAGTATCGGCGGCAGGATGATCGCATAGGTCAGCGCCAGCCGCTCCCAAGCCATGTGCATGAAGAAGGCGACGATCAGGCCCGCCTTGAGCATCATGAAGATCAGGATCAGCGACCATCTGAGATAGCCGTGGAGGCCAAAATAATCGACCATGTAGGAACAGGCGCTTAGGATGAACAGCCATGCCCAGACCACCAGATAGAGTTTGATCGGGTGTTCCTGATGGACCTCGGCATGGGGGGCAGCCGTCCGAGCTTCATGGGCGTGACCAGCGCCAAGTCCGTGTTGTCCGAGGCCGTTTGCGGTTGCTTCAGCCATATCTGCCTCTCACCAAAGATAGAAGAAAGCGAAAATGAACACCCAGACCAGGTCGACGAAGTGCCAGTAGAGCCCCATGATCTCGACGCTCTCGTAGTGACCCCTGCGGCTGGTGAAGAAGCCGCGCCGTCCGGTGTCGTAGTCTCCGCGCCAGACCTTGCGCGCCACGATGAGCAGGAAGATTACCCCGATCGTCACATGGGTGCCGTGGAAACCGGTGATCATGAAGAAAGACGAACCGAATTGTGCGGCGCCCCAGGGGTTGCCCCAGGGCCGCACCCCCTCAGTGATCAGCTTGGTCCATTCGAAGGCTTGCATGCCGACAAAGGTCGCGCCGAGTGCCGCGGTCAGAAGCATCAGAATTGCCGTCTTCCGGCGGTCGCGGCGATAGCCGAAATTGACCGCCATGGCCATCGTGCCGCTGCTCGAGATCAGCACGAAGGTCATGATGGCGATCAGGATTAGCGGAACATTCGAGCCGCCTATGTGCAGCGCAAAGACCTCGCTCGGGTTGGGCCACGGCACGCGCGTCGAAATACGCGCGGTCATGTAGGAGAGCAGGAAACAGCCGAAGATGAAGGTGTCGCTGAGCAGGAAGATCCACATCATGGCCTTCCCCCAGGACACGTTCTTGAACGCCCGCTGATCCGAGGACCAGTCGGCGGCAATGCCTTGCCAACCCGCTGGCCGGGGCGTCGTTTGGCTGATATGCGTCATTGTCGTCTCGGACATCCGCTTGATCCCTTAGGTCAGCAATTGTCGGCAAATGTCTATGAACGTAGCGCCCCAGCCGGCAAGCAGGGCGAATATGGCGAGCCAGACGAAAAGCAGGAAATGCCAGTACATGGCGCACAGCTCGACGCCGAGGCGAAGCCGTTCCGGCCGCGCTCCATTCCAGGCGCCGGCAGTCGTTCTGCCGAGACCGACCAGCCCGCCGAGTATGTGCAGGCCATGCATGCCGGTGATTAGGTAGAAGAAGCTGTTGGCCGGATTGGAGCTCAGCAGATAGCCGTCTTCGGCCAACTGCCGCCATGCCACCAACTGCCCGACCAGGAAGGCAAGCGCCGTGAGCCCGGCTGTGGCGAGGCCGAGTCTGACCATATCGCTCTGCCGCTTGCGCGCGGCGGCCGAGGCGCATTGCAGCGCGACGCTGCTGAGCACCAGCACGCCGGTGTTGAGCCAGAGCAGGCGCGGCAGCGGCAGCGGCTGCCAGTCCGACAGCGCCATGCGCATGAAGTAGGCGCTGGTGAACAGCGCGAACAGGCAGCCTACAACGGCGAGGAAGACACCGAGGCCGATCTTAGCCGTCGGCAGCGCCGAGCGGTCGAGGGCGACAAAATCCTCGGCCATGCCTTGCTCGAGCCATGGCTTCGACATCAGCCGCTGATGGGAAAGCCACCATCCGACAAAGGCGACGACCACCAGCAGGAAGACCAGGATGACGCTCATGCCGGCTCCTTGTAGGTGCCGAAGGAGCCTGGCACGTTCTGCGGAATGAAATCCTCCTTGGCGCCCGGCACGCTGTAGTCATAGGCCCAGCGATAGACGATCGGCAGATCCTTGCCGAAATTGCCGTGGGCCGGCGGGGTTTCGGACGTCTGCCATTCGAGCGTCGTGGCGCGCCAGGGATTGCCGCCGGCCTCACGGCCGTGACGGATGCTCCAGATCAGGTTGAACAGGAACACGATCTGGGCAAAGCCGACGATGAACGCCATGATGCTGATGAAGGAGTTCAGGTGGTGGGCCGATTCCGTCATGATCGTCATGTCGGTCAGTTCGGCATAGCGCCGTGGCAGGCCCACTAGGCCAAGATAGTGCATGGGGAAGAAGATCAGATAGGCGCCGAGGAACGTGACCCAGAAGTGGAACTGGCCGAGCGTCTCATTCAGCATCCGACCGGTTACCTTGGGGTACCAGTGGTAGATTGCGCCGAAAATCACGAGGATTGGAGCGACGCCCATGACCATATGGAAATGCGCAACCACGAACATCGTGTCCGACAATGGAACGTCGACGACGACGTTGCCAAGAAACAGGCCGGTCAAGCCGCCGTTGACGAAGGTGACGATGAAGGCCAGGGCAAAGAGCATCGGTATGGTGAGATGGATGTCGCCGCGCCACAGCGTCAGCACCCAATTGTAGACCTTGATGGCGGTCGGCACGGCGATGATCAATGTCGTGGTGGCGAAGAAGAAGCCGAAATAGGGGTGCATGCCGCTGACATACATGTGGTGAGCCCAGACCACGAAGCTCAGCGCGCCGATGCCGACGATCGCCCAGACCATCATCCGGTAGCCGAAGATGTTCTTGCGCGCATGGGTGCTGATCAGGTCGGAGACGATGCCGAAGGCCGGCAGTGCCACGATGTAGACCTCGGGGTGACCGAAGAACCAGAACAGATGCTGGAACAGGATCGGGCTGCCGCCGCCATGCTGCAGTTGTTCGCCCATCTCGACGATCGCCGGCATGAAGAAGGAGGTGCCGAGCGCACGGTCAAACAACATCATCACGCAGGCGACGAACAGCGCCGGGAAGGCGAGCAGCGCCATGACGGTGGCGGTGAAGATGCCCCAGACCGTCAATGGCAGGCGCATCAGCGTCATGCCCCGCGTGCGGGCCTGCAGCACCGTCACGACATAGTTCAGGCCGCCCATGGTGAAGCCGATGATGAACAGGATCAGTGAGACAAGCATCAGGATGATACCCCAGTCCTGGCCGCCTGGCGTACCGGTCATGATGGCTTGCGGCGGATAAAGCGTCCAGCCGGCACCCGTCGGTCCGCCGGGCGCAAAGAAGCTCGACACCAGAACCACCACGGCAAGCAGATAGATCCAGTAGCTCAGCATGTTGACATAGGGGAAAACCATGTCGCGAGCTCCGACCATCAGCGGGATCAGGTAGTTGCCGAAGCCGCCCAGGAAGAGCGCCGTGAGCAGGTAGACCACCATGATCATCCCGTGCATGGTGATGAACTGGTAATAGGCTTCCGGGGTGATGAAGTCGAACGTGCCGGGGAAACCGAGCTGCAGCCGCATCAGCCAGGACAGCACCAGCGCCACCATGCCGATTGCCGTCGCCGTCGCCGAATACTGGATGGCGATGACCTTGGCGTCCTGCGAGAAGATATACTTCGTCCACCAGCTGTGCGGATGGTAGAGTTCCATTTCCGGGACTTCGGCGGCCGGGACCGCATCTGCAGGCGTGATATCGACCATAGGAGGAGTTCCTCCGTGCCCTTTTCAGCGGGACCCGACAGTTTCGAGTTTTGCCGCAACTTTTAAAGCTGATGCCGTTGCCTTGCCCGGCGCCTGTTGCGCCGAGCCCGTCTGCTGGGGCGCCGACAATTGCGCGAATGTCTGCTGCTGGTCGAGCCAGGCCACATAGTCCTGCTCGGTGTCGACTATGACGATGCCATTCATCAGAGGGTGGCCTTGGCCGCAAAGCTCGGCGCACAGCACCTGGAAGGTTCCTGTCTTGGTCGGCGTGAACCAGAAATAGGTGACCGAGCCCGGGATCATGTCCATCTTGGCGCGGAACTCCGGCACGTAGAAATCATGCAGCACGTCGATCGAGCGGAGCAGCATCTTGACCGGCTTGCCGACCGGCAAATGCAAATCAGCCGCTTCGACCACGACATCGTCCTGACCGTTGGGATCGCCGGCGATCACGCCCAGCGGATTGTCCGCGGTGACCTCGCGGGTGTCGGATCTGCCAAGCTTGCCGTCCTTGCCAGGCAGACGAAAACTCCACTGCCACTGCTGGCCGACGACTTCGACCACGGTTGCGTCGCTGGGAACGTTGACGAACTGGCTCCAGACGAACAGGCCGGGAACCAGCAACGCCGTAACCCCGACCGCGGTGACGATCGTCAGCCACGATTCGAGGCGCTTGTTTTCCGGTTCGTAGGCAGCCCGATTCCCTTCCCGATGACGGAAGCGGAAGACGCAATAGGCCATGAACAGAACCACGGCGGCGAAGACGACACCGGTGATCCAGAAGGTGATGCTGATGGTGTTGTCGATATAGCCCCAGTTCGAGGCAATAGGCGTCCACCACCATGGACTCAGCAGGTGAAACAGCACCGAGCCCACAACGATCAAAACGAGTACAAGCGCTACGGCCATGTCCCGTCCTCCCGGCATTCAAAGGGCGATCGAAGCTGTCCCGGCGAATGCCAAGTTCATCATAGCTCTTTTTGCGATCGAAATTCCAGAGCCGACTATCTTGACGGGAAAAATACCGCCTTTTTGCTACAGCGACCTTCGAGAAGGGCCGTTCCTAGATCAGCAGCAGGCCCTTCATGCTCGAATAGCCCTTGCGCCCGATGATGACATGGTCGTGCACGCCAATACCCAGCCGCTTGCCCGCCTCGATGATCTCCTTCGTCATTTCTATATCGGCTCGTGAGGGTGTGGGGTCGCCTGACGGGTGATTGTGGACCAGGATGATGGCGGTGGCCGAGAGTTCGAGGGCGCGCCTTCCAGCCCGCCTGATGAAAGCGAGCGATGGACGCGGTCATCGTCTCGTAGTGGAAGCCTTCGATATGAAGGCAGGCCGGACGTTGCTCGGGCTGGATATCCAGATTGGCTGTCAGGTCGACCTCGCCAAGCTCGAACGGTTCGCTGATGATCGTCCGGCTGCCATTGCGCTCGATGATCACGATCGCCTGGGAGAGGCGGTTGTTGGGCGTGTTGCGGATCGGCAAGGCGTGGACACCCAGTTTCGAAAGCGCGCCGAGCGCCCAATCGCTCTCTGGATCCTGGCCAACTGCTGTCGCCAGTTCAACGTCCAGCGCGTAGGGTGCTCCGATGCCGGCGGCGGCAACCGCGAGATTGGCCGCGGGGCCACCCAGCGCCTTGTCGATGTGGCTGGCGGTGATCCGGTCGTCGCGATGCGGCAGCACGTCGACGCGGCACAGGAAGTCGACACTCACCCTACCTGCGACCAGAAGTCTTGGCAGGTGATCTAGGTTCTTTGGCCTGCGTGGTGCGCGGCCCGGCAGTGAGCGCGCAAAGGAGCTCGGCCGATACATCAGCGCGGCAACCGCCTTCTCGATGCGGTCGCGCGTGCCTTCCTTCAGGCTTGCCGTTCCATTGATGAAGTTCGACACCGTGCCGATGGAGACACCGGCGGTTCGTGCGACATCCGCTATGGTCGGGCGCTTGCGTTGCAATGGCGGAGTTCCAATTGAAGCGTTTCAAAACGGTAGCAGCGAAAATGCGATGCCTCACCGGAATTGTCTTCTAAAAATCAAGAGAGCACTCCTCTCGATTGGAAGTTTAATCCAGAGATAGAGCGGACCTTGGGCCCTCTTTCCAAGATTGAACAATTTTCAAATTTTTTGGTAAAAGATTGTGCAAGCGAATTTCCTGCACTTCATTCGATCGCCCGGGCTTGATCGGACGGTCTTGGCATGCCCCCGGCCCGTCAGATCAGCAACAGGCCCTTCATGCTGGCATATCCCTTCAGCCCGACGATGATCTGGTCATGCACCGCGATGCCCAGCCGCTTGCCCGCCTTGATGATCTCCTTCGTCATTTCGATATCGGCTCGTGAGGGTGTGGGGTCGCCCTTCTGGGATGCGTAGGGAACTCTATTCGCGAGGTTCACGATTGCTCATGTTCCTTCCCGTTGAGTCGATTTGTCGCGCGACACTTAACGGTTTGCTGATTTGCCCATTGGTTTAGGTCGGCCACGGGATAGACGATGGACTTTCCAATCTTCACGAACGCTGGCTCGACGCGCATTGCTCGCCAGTTGACCAATGTCCCGGTCGAGATAGCGCCGCGACTTCGCGCAAGACTGAAAGCGGGTTCTGACCAAGGTAGAACCATCGCGGCTGCCGGCTAGAAAAAGGCCGGAGGGAAGTGCGATCATTTAGTCTGATGCTCCGGGCAGGATCAACCAGCAGGGCCCTCCGAAGGCGGAGCGAACACGGCGGATACTGTCGGCGCGCCACCACGCTGGTTACTGCCGAGCCGCCGGGAGCACCCCAGCGTAGAGTTGGCAGCGACCGATGGCCCGACAAAATGCTCCGACCGTCTCAGGCGATGACTGCTTTGCGCCCTCTTTCCGGTCATTCCGAACTGAGGCTCGATCTCCCAGAGGCGGCCTTTGCAATGAGGTCTCTCTAAAATCCGAGGTCGCGATGCGGCACCAGTCCGGCGATGCGCGCAAAAGGCGCCCGATCCACGCACGTTGGATCGGCGTGAGCCGGGCGGCAATAGTGTTAATTGCCACGGTCTAAGAAGCAACGACTATCAGGGTGGTAGTAGAAACTCGTGGGACAATTAGATTCTACTCGGCCGCGCAAGTGTAGCCTGTGAAAGTCCGCGCAAACCTCAATACACTATCGGCTAGAACTGCCCGCCGACACTGGCTCTCACGCCGTGCCTACGGCTGTCCTCGAAGCCGAAGTTGCCGGTGTAGTCCAGCCCCAACCGCATGCCGTTATTCAAGTGAAGATCTGCACCCAACCCTAGCGTGACCTGGTTCTGCGCAAAAGCTTGTGTTTGAACATTATAAATCAAGCCTTCCGGAAGATCTGCGTAACGGATATCAACGGAGCTGTCGCCCTCAAACTCGTGCATATATTCAAGCCTTAGACGCGGGGTCAGTGTGCCGACTTCAAGTGCTAAATCGGTAGACGCCGCAAAGCCCAGCGAGCCACCAAAGCTGTCAACCTGCTGCCTGCCATACGCAAGCGAGTATTCGCCGGCCCCTGTTTCCGAAAAGCCGTTCAAGATCGACGACGAGCCCGACAACCTAGCAAACGGCGTCAGCTTCCACGCTCTCAGCTGCGTGTCATACCCCGCGGTAAGCGATGCGTAAAACTGGTCACCATCTCGGTCGCCGCTCCCAAACGCACCTGAGCTCGTATCAAAACGCCTTGAGTTGAAGTCGAATGAGCCATAGCCGATCAACGCATCGACAAAGAAACTCGGTGTTGCCATAAAACTTCCGTAGATAGCCGCGCTTATCGCTTCGCCGTCGCTAGTCGTGCCGTTTGTACCTATGTCACTGCTGTCGGTACTGTAGCCCAAAGAAATGCCGCCAACGAAACGCTGGCTGAAACGGTAGTCGACACCTGCCGTGAGATTGTAAGCGATCGAGTCACGCCCAGCCTCGCCTGCACGGTCAGTACTGCCAACATCGACCGAGCCACTCGTCCACATCGACAGGCCGAGCTTCTGCGCGCCGTCATCACAAAGTTCGTTGAGTTGCGGCGTTGACAGTCTCTCGGTGCCGCCATCAGCGTCAGGACCGGAAAGCTGAACAGTGTTGGCAAGAAACTGGCGGCAGCTCTCGTCGTGCAGAGCCGCCATGCGCCGGTTGATGTTGTCCATCTGGCTCTGGGCGAACTGCTGCGCAGCCTGCGCCTGCGCCGTTAACAATCCGCGCACATCTGGATCGGTCGATGGATCGGGCCGCGCCTGCACGGTAATCGTCACGGTTGCGGGGTCGGATACGCCACCCGGCCCCGTTAGCGTGTAGTTAACGACTACGACCCCTTCGAACACAGGTGTTGCGTCAAACTGCAGAGCGTAATTGGGCGCGCCAACGATGGTTGAGACACCGCCCTCCACGGGAAGACTGGACACGATAGTTGCCGCCGAGAACGGCCCCCCGGTCGCGCCGGGAGTCAATGGCACAGTGACAGTCGCACCTGCCAAAACAGTGGCCGTCAAGTTCGGTGCCGTTGGCRGAGCGGCATCRTCGTTGAGGATCGTGCCAASCCCCTGACCATCGGCGATGGTGACATTGACCGGGTTGCTCAGRTTGAGCGTAAACGTCTCATCCGGCTCSRAAATCGTGTCGCCATTTACCGGGACATTGATTGTCGCCGTCGTGGCACCAGGCAGAAACGTAAGGCCCACAGACTGAGCCRCATAATCGGAACCTGCAGTCGCTGTACCGTCGGCCGTCCCCACCTGCACGCTGATAGAGTTAGCGCTCGCGCTGCTCAGTGTCACCGCAAACTGGGCTGACGTGGTCCCCGCATCGCCCTCGACAATGGCAACGTCGCCGACCGAGATCGTTTGTGCAAAAGCCGGGTTAGCCGCGGCCGCTGCGAATGCCAGAACGCACAATGGAACAGTGAAGCATGACCGAGACGCGCGCAGTAACCACGAATAAATCAAATAAAACTGCATCGGCCACCCCTCCGAGAGCGATTCGCATTAAATCTAGTGACAGGCACATCACCAGCCATCGCCAATAAAAATTGTTGGATTTTGCAGTTATGTGGCAATCGTGCAACATGCCCCGATTGCCTTTGGCTGCAGCTAGCTAGGAGCAGCGGTGCGTAAGTATTGAACTAAGACTGCAAGCGCCAGCCCGCGCTATTTGCATAGCTCTCTAGCAAGCCCCGCAGCTTTCGCGACCGGCTGGATGCCTCAGCTTGAGCAGACTCGGCCTGGATATTGCGAAAACGTTCGCGCTTCACCGGGGACTCCGACCAATGTCCTTCCAGTGTTTTGTCTGTGTCCACTCCGATGCCGATGCGGATGTTCACGTGCAGCACGCGCTTGTTAAGCCGGCGAGCAAGGTCAGTTCGCTCATCGGCGTCTCACCGAAGCAGTAACCAACCGGCGCCAGCTTTGCGCCGCATATCGGTCAGTGCGGCGATTTCGCGGGTACTGAAAACCGACACCACCATATGACAGAGCTGCAGGCCTAGTTACCGGGGAAGCAGCGGCGGATGCGATCAGACCTACACCGAAAAGCCCGGTCACAACGCGCTGATCAACAAGACCTTTTCCGACGCCGAGAAGCAGTTGAGCCAGTACGATGCTGTCTACTGCGCCAGCGGTCGTGGCCCCGAATATATCCGCACCGACAAGCGCGTGCAGGCGATGGTGCGTCATTTTCACGAAGCGAAAAAGCCGATCTTCACGATCTGCCATGGCGTCCAGATTCTGATTGCGGTCGACGGCGTCGTCCGCGGCAAGAAGGTGGCGGCGCTCGCGGCTTGCGAGCCGGAGGTGACGCTTGCTGGCGGCACCTACATCGATCTATCTCCCACCGATGGCTATGTGGACGGGACGATGGTGTCGGCCAAAGGTTGGACGGCGCTTGCGGCGTTCATCCGTGAATGCCTGAAGGTGCTGGGAACGGAAATCCGCCACGCCCGAGCCTTTTGCCGGGTCTCGGCGCCAGCGCCCCAGCTGAGCGCCGGTCCCTGCATTTGCCGGCGCGATCGGCGTTGAGCGTCGCGCCAAATGCGCATGGCAGGCCAGGCAGGTAGCATCAAGCTTCAGATCAGCAGCAGGCCCTTCATGCTGGAGTGGCCTTTCCTGCCGATGATGATGTGGTCGTGGACGGCAATGCCAAGCGGTTTTGCCGTCTCGATAATCAGCTTCGTCATCTCGATGTCGGCGCGCGACGGCGTCGGGTCGCCCGACGGGTGATTGTGGACCAGGATGATGGCGGTGGCCGAGAGTTCGAGGGCGCGCCTGACCACCTCGCGCGGATAGACGGGCGTATGGTCGACGGTGCCTGTCTGCTGAACCTCGTCGGCGATCAGCGCGTTCTTCTTGTCGAGGAACAGGATGCGGAACTGCTCGCGCGCCTCGAAGGCCATGACCGACCGGCAATAGGCAAGAAGCTGTGTCCAGGACGAGAGGACTTCGCGACCCTGCACCTCTCCGCGCGCC
Source organism: Mesorhizobium sp. M7A.F.Ce.TU.012.03.2.1 (assembly GCF_004006095.1). Taxonomy (NCBI): domain Bacteria; kingdom Pseudomonadati; phylum Pseudomonadota; class Alphaproteobacteria; order Hyphomicrobiales; family Phyllobacteriaceae; genus Mesorhizobium; species Mesorhizobium sp. M7A.F.Ce.TU.012.03.2.1. The sequence goes on along the minus strand of NZ_CP034779.1, from coordinate 5,343,068 downwards.
ATGCGCTGCGCGGTTGCCGCGACGATCTTGAGATCGAGCGCCACCGCAGGGCCAATGCCCTTGATTTCCTGCAAGAGGCCAACCGGCGCCCCGAGCACTTCGGCCAGCGTGCCGAAGCGCGCCAGCAGCGCCTTGGCCGCCGGTTTGGTGTCGGCACGAGGGATCAGGCGAAAAAGCAGAAGTTCCAGAAGTTCGTAATCGGGCAGGGCGTCCGGACCCGCCAGGGCAAAACGCTCGCGCAGTCGGTCGCGGTGACCGAGGTAATGCGGCTTTTCGTCGAGCGTAGCCTTGGCTTTCGCCGCAGGCCGCATCGGCGCTTCGGAGAAGAAACTCCGCTCGTCGTCGTCGTTTGTGTTCCCCATACACCGCCCACATTGCTCCAGCGCAGACATTAGAACTGTTCTGGCCGGGATTGAAACAGTTCTGTTCCCCGATCGCGAGACGCCCCACGGCAGATCGTGGCCATGGCTTTCTCATACGGCAAGATGAAACCACGATTGCGCAACAAAACTTAACATCACTTAACGCATGCGGCCACTTTCACCTGACATGTTGGCGCCATCGGAGGCTCGTTGCCTCGCTATACTGGAGCGCACGCATGTTCACCAAAATTGACTCTGGACTGTTTGCCCGCCGGGCATCTCTTGCGGCCATGGCAATCCTGCTTTCAGCCCATTCGGAGGGCGCACTCGCGGCCGACGCCATTGCCGTCGATACCGACGATTTCACCCCGCCGCCCGAGCCTTCCCGTTTCGGGCGCATCGAACGGAAACTGTCCGACTGGCATGTCGTGGTCGGCGGCGGCGCCATCATCGTCCCCAAATACGAAGGCAGCAATGAGTTCAAGATCATGCCGGTGCCTTTCGTCACGGCGACATTCCTCGACACGGTGACGATCGACCCGACAGGTGCCAACATCGCCGTCTATGAACAAGGACCGTTCGCGTTCAGCGCTCGGCTTGGCTACGAGATGGGCCGCAAGGAAGACGACTCCGACCATCTGCGCGGCTTGGGGGACGTCGACATGGGCGCGACGGTCGGCGTGAAGGCAGCGGCGAAGTTCGGTCCGGCCGAAATATTCGCGCAACTCGACAAGACCATCGGCGGCAGCGATGGCCTTGAGGGCAGGGTGGGGATCGAGGTGACCCGGCCTCTGTCTCAATCGTTGATGATCGGCGCCAGCGCGTCCGCCGTCTTCGCCGACGAAAATTACATGCAGGCCTATTTTGGTGTCACGCCCGAACAATCGGCTCGCTCGGGGCTGGCGCGCTATGATGCCGGTGCCGGTTTGAAGCGCGCCGATTTTTCGATTTCCGCCACATATATGCTCGACGAGAGCTGGATGGTGCGCGGCGAAGCGGGGGCCGGTGTTCTCTTGGGTGACGCTGCCGACAGCCCTGTTGTCGTCGAAAAGATCCAGCCTTCAGGGATGCTTCTCGTCGGATATCGGTTCTGACGCCTACCCAGGCACCAAATGCAGGCTAGACAAACTCCGGAATGGCACAGCAACGGCACCAAAGCGATTTGAGCGCCGAATCCAGGTCGGCATGGCAAGGTTCGCGCATCCTCATTGTCGAAGACGATCTTGAGATCGCGCGCATGCTGGGCGAGACGCTCACCGACAACGGCATGATCGTGGAAATTGCCGAGAGCGGCGTCCAGATGAACGCCGCGCTTCGCAACCAGAAATTCGATCTCATCGTGCTCGATGTCATGCTGCCGGGCGAAAACGGTCTCAACATCTGCCGCCGTCTTCGGGCCGGAACCAACATTCCGATCCTGATGCTGACCGCGCTCGGCGAGGAAATCGACCGCATCTTCGGGCTGGAAATCGGCGCCGACGACTATGTGACGAAACCGTTCAGCGCGCGCGAACTGACGGCCAGGATACGGGCGCTGCTGCGCCGTACAGCCTATGCTCCAGACGAGCGGGACTGGTCGAAGGTGCTCCGTTTCAACGGCTGGCGCCTCGATCCAATACGCCGGCAATTGCATGACCCCAACAATGCGCGGGTTACGACCACGACACATGAATTCGACCTGTTGCTTGCCTTTTGTCGCAATGCGGGCCGGGTTCTCTCTCGCGAGGAACTTCTGGGCGTAACCCATGCCGGGCTCGCGGGGCCGATCGAGCGTAGCGTCGATGTCCATATCAGTCGAATCCGCAGGAAGATCGAAAAGGATGCGCGCGATCCGGTGCTTTTGAGGACCGTTCGGTTGGGTGGCTACATCTTCACCGCGACGGTGGAGGAAGCATGAGTGGTATCCTCCGCCGTTTCCTGCCGCAGTCCGTGCGTGGGCAGTTTGTGGCGATCATTTTCATCGCGGTGATCGTGATCATGTTCGTCGGCTCGGTCGTTGAGAGTTTCATAGAGAACGTCGACCTTCCCGCCGCGGAAGATAACGCAAGGCGTGCAGGCGTTGTTGCTGCCTTGTTGCAAGAAACGCCGGCGGAGGCGCGTAGCGCAATTCTGGCGACAGCAAAGCGGGCCGGCTTTGATTTCGAGATATTGCCTAAGGACCAGATAGCCGGCATTCCCCAGTCCTATCTGCAATGGCGAAGTGTCGAATGGCTTTTGCGTATCGACAGGGGGACGGTTGATGGACGCTGGCTAAGGATCGGCGGCCGATACGCGTTTGTCATCGACTTGGACCAGCAGGACGTCCTGGCCCATTTTGGCATGCCCGATTCCTGGCTGACATCAGGCCTCGTCCGTGCCTCGTTCTACAGGTTCATGGCTTTCGTCGCCTTGCCCGTGCTGATCTGGCTGTTTGCGGTTTGGGCCGTGACGGATCCATTGAAGCGCATCTCGGCAGCAGTCGGTTCCGCCGAGATCGAGAATGGCGACCAGCTCTTCGTCGAACACGGCTCCATTGAAATGGTGGGATTGGCGCGCGCCCTGAACAGGATGAGGACGCGCATCCGCACGATGATCGAAAACCGCACGCGCATGTTGCGCAGCGTCAGTCATGATCTGCGCACGCCGTTGACGCGGCTGCGGCTTCGCGCCGAGCGTATGGATGATGGCCCCATCCGAACCGCAATCCTGTCCGATGTCCAGCACATCGAAATCTTGATCGACGAGACCCTGACCTATCTGCGCAACGATGTTTCGACGGAGAAGCTGCAGCGCGCCGACATTGCCAGCGTTCTGCAAACCGTCTGCGCCGAATTCTCCGATGTCGGATTTCCTGTCTCATATTCCGGGCCGGACCGGCTCCTGGGCTGGTGCAAGCCCAATGCATTGGCGCGTGCGATCGCCAATCTCTGCGACAACGGGGTCAAATTCGCTGGCAACGTTACGGTCGCCTTGACGGCGACCGGCACGGCGGCGCGCATCACGGTAGGGGACGACGGGCCGGGTATTCCGATGACGGCACGCGCCCGTGTTTTCGAACCATTCTTCAAGGAAGATGCGTCGCGCGGCATTGCATCGAAGCATGGCTTCGGTCTGGGCCTCTCGATCGTTGCCGACATCGTCCAGGGCCACGGCGGCAGGATCGAATTGCAGGACAACCAGCCCAGCGGACTGGTCGTCACCATCGACCTGCCGAATGCCGCTGGCGTGCAGTCGGCATAGACGGCCTCCTACCGGGTAGACGCGCTCTAAGCCGGCAGGCCGGGGCGATCGAGCTTTTTGGGCGACAGCGTGAAAATCTCGCACCCTGTGTCGGTCACGCCGATCGTGTGCTCGTACTGCGCCGACAGCGAGCGGTCGCGCGTCACCGCAGTCCAGCCGTCCGACAGAACCTTCACGTGCGGCCTGCCCAGATTGATCATCGGCTCGATGGTGAAGATCATGCCTGGCCGCATCTCGACGCCTTCATTGGCGCTGCCGTAATGCAGGATGTTCGGCGCGTCATGGAACAACTGGCCGACGCCGTGGCCGCAGAAGTCGCGCACCACCGAGCAGCGCTCGCCTTCGGCAAAGGTCTGGATGGCGGCGCCGATGGCGCCGGTGCGGGCGCCCGGCCTGACCGCTGCAATGCCGCGCATCAGGCATTCATGCGTGACTTCGAGCAGGCGCTCGGCGGCGCGCTTGATCGTGCCGACCGGATACATGCGCGAAGAATCGCCGTGCCAGCCGTCGAGGATATAGGTGACGTCGATGTTGACGATGTCGCCATCCTTGAGCGGCTTGTTGTCGGGAATGCCATGGCAGACGACATGGTTGATCGAGGTGCAGGACGATTTCGTGTAGCCGCGATAGTTGAGCGTCGCCGGCAGCGCGCCGTGGTCCATGCCGAATTCGAAGACGAAGCGGTCTATTGCTTCGGTGGTGACGCCGGGCTGGACCATCGGCACCAGCTCGTCGAGGCAGCGTGCGGTGAGATCGCATGCCTTGCGCATGCCGGCAAAGCCGTCCTCGCCATAGAGGCGGATCTGGCCGGTATTTCTGAGCGGGGCCGTGGCAGCGTCGAGATAGGTGACCATTTTGTCCGTGTAGCGGGTAGGGCTCTGCAGGAGAGCCAGCGTGAAAATTTCCCCAGATTTGGCACTTGAGGGCAAAAGGTTCAAGGAAGAACTGTCTGATGCGGCCGCGCGCTTCCCGATATTTGCCTCGCAAGGGCGATGTCTTGCCGGTTTTTGCCCGGTTTGCTTCCCTTTCTGGCCATGGTGCGTTAGGGCGGGTGATGTTTTCGAGATCGCGACCCTTCGCGGCGGCCAGGCAAACCGGATGGCCTGAAGCGCCGCTGACGGCAGCGTGCTCATGCCTGATGGGCATGGTGCTGCTCGCGATGCTGTGCTTCGGCCTGCCGGTGGCGTCAGGCTTTGCGGGGTCTGCGCCAAGCGGTGTCAGCGTCGGTGTCGAGCGGTCGGGCGAAGTGGCGGCGCTGCTGCGTGTCACCGGCAAGGCGCAAGCGCTGGAGGTTCGTGCCGGCCGTCCGGTCCTGGTCAAGTTCGCCGGCGGCCACCCCGCGCTTCCGGTCCCCGACGCTGTTTTTCTTTGGGCCGAACGGCCATCGCAAAGAGCGATGGTTTCGGGATATGGGGCCGCCTCGGTTCCCGGGGCGAGCACCAACCAGCCGCGCGCACCCCCGACCATCACGGCCTGAGCGGCCCAGGGCCGTACCCCCACCTCATCGCTATTCCTGTTCGCGTAGTGATCGTGCGGCGGCTGTCGGTCGCGCGGCGGTCGCGCGGCGCGTCATTTCCGGATTTTTTCAATGCAACAACGCATCAAGACCTTCAAAACCCTGTCGCGCGTGGCCTCGGCTGCCGCGTTCCTCTGCGTCCAGGCGCTCATCTGCATCGGAACCGTCTATTGGGCGGTTGCCGAGACGCTCGGCCTGTCGGCGATGGCGGCCCTTGTTCTCGGCGGCATCTTCGCCGTGCCGACGGTATTTGTACTGATCACCGCCAGTCGCATGGCCTTCGACGCGGAGACGGATCCGGCGAACCAGTGAGCATATGTCACCCCAGGACAGATCTCGGGTGCGCGATTTGTTTGGCGCGACATGGCGGCCCGCGACCCAAGTGACGACACATTTCTGGGCCAGAGGCCGGTCAAAGCAACTTTTGACGACGAACGGCGTTGCCTCGGCGATGCCGTTCGGGAGACAGGAAATGGATAGACTGCAATTCGAGGTGCCTGTGCGCATAGCGCCTGGACCCGGTCTGCCAGTCGAGGAAATCTATGGCGTCGAACAGGCGCTCGATTTTCTCCAGGACTGGCCTGCGCGCCGTCAGGGCCCGATCTATCAGAAAGCGTTCAACGCCTGCTTTGGCGCCACGGTGGACGTGGTCAAGACCGAGGATGCCTGCCGGGCGTTCATGGCGTTTTGCCGCGCCAGTGGACTGATGGCCAGGGACATGATGACGCCGCGCAAGCGCGGCGGTGAGGCGAGGGCGCTCCAGGCCTGAGGGCTGTGCCCTGTTCGTTGCCCGATCAAAACACCGGCGATCGTGTTTGAACGCACGCGGCAATGTCGTGAGCGCGCCGCTGCGCGCGTTTCGTCCCGACGACTGCACCGCACCAAGGCCGGCCCTGTTAAGCTTCCGTTTCCATCTTCCCGGCTACGCCTTTGCTTGTTGGCAATGGTTGATTCGTTGCGTCAGTCTCATGGTTTGGAAGATGTCCCCAGAAAAAGTCCGTGCATTCCCGATCGACCGTCAGGTATTCTTGGTCAGGGAGGTTGCCGCCAAGCTCGGCAATCTGCATGGCGAGACCGCCACCTCGTTCTGGAGAGCCAAGGCGTCGGAGTTGCTCGATCTCGTCGTCGGGTCCGGCAGGGACAGAACGGCAGCCAGCGATGAAGTGCGCAGGTTTTTCCTGGCCGTGCAGCGAGAGATGTTGGCTGATACGGTCGCAGAGTCGATGCCAATTCTTTCCGCTTGAAGCAAATCCTGAACCTCCAGCCTCAATACATGCTTCAATAATTTGTAAATACGTTTGCTCCGGTGTGGTTTTCGGAGACCCGGTCGTTGTTCGCGCGGTCTCGGCTGCGAATCCGGCAATTTCCCGCCGGCCTTGAGGGGCGGCCCACTCTGAGACATCGACGCGCTTGCGCGTAGGTCAGCCAGCGAAACACTTTTTTTTGAAGCCAATCGACCACTGCTCGAAAATGCAACGAACTTTTTAGCCATTCGTTCATTTATGCGTGCTTTCTAATTTAATCCATGGCCTTGAGTAGCTTCACCCGTGTTCGGCTTGTAATGGACGCCCTGCGCCGGAGCACGGGCGCAAATGTCGCCACCATTTTTGCCCTCACCTTGCCGGTCGTTGTCGGCGCTGCGGGCTTCGGCGTCGAGACCTCCTATTGGTACTACAACAGCCTGAGATTGCAGGCGACGGCCGATGCAGCCGCCTATGCCGGTGCGCTCGAACAGATTTCGGGTTCCGACAAGCCGACGATCGTCGCGGCCGCGACCCAGTCCGCGGCGTCGAACGGACTGGGTTCGGGCACGATCGTCGTCAATACGCCGCCGGCGTCCGGACCGAATACGGCGAAAAAAGCGGTCGAGGTGATCGTCGGCCAGCAGCTCGACCGGATGTTCACCCTGATCTTCACGCAGGACAAGGTCCCCGAACAGGCGAGGGCGGTGGCCGTTATTACCGATGCCTCGAGTGCCTGCATGCTCGCGCTCGATCCGTCCGCTTCGCAGGCGGCGCTGTTTTCCGGCAGCACCAGCGTTAAGCTCAACGGCTGCTCGGTCATGTCCAATTCGATCGCTTCGGACGCCATCAAGCTTCAGGGCTCGGCTGGTCTGCAGGCCGATTGTCTTATATCGGCGGGCGGGGTCTCTCTCAGCAATCCCGTCACCACCGTCTGCGCGGCCCCGATCACCCAGGCACTGCCTGCCGGCGATCCCTTTGTCGACCTGCCGGCCCCAGTGGCCGCAACCCCCTGCCAGAACGACAACAAGGCGACGCTCGGTCCAGGCACCTATTGCAGCGGCATGAACCTGAAGGGCAATGTCACGCTTTCGCCCGGCGTCTATGTCGTCCAGGGCAGTTTCAAGATAAACGCCAACGCAGCCATCACCGGCAGCGGGGTGACCATCTTCATGTCGGGCAGTTCGACGGTCAGCATGAATGGCAATGCGTCCGTGAAGCTCAGCGCGGCGACTTCGGGCACCTATTCAGGCGTTCTGTTCTACGGCGACAGGACCGGCATGAGCGCATCCAGCACGTTCAACGGCACCGCGGACTCGCTTTTGACCGGGGCCATCTATTTCCCTAAGCAGCAAGTGAACTATCTTGGCAATTTCTCGGGCAATGGCGGCTGCACCAGGGTCGTCGCCAACACGATCCAATGGTCCGGTAACTCAACCATCAGTCAGGATTGCTCGAGCCTCGGAGTGCCCAACATTCCAGCCGCGCGGTCCGTGGCACTGTCCGAGTAGCGCCGTGCGTCACCGATCGATACCGATCCTTGGCGATGATTCGGGCGTTGCGGCGGTCGAGTTCGCGATGGTGCTGCCGATTCTGTGCCTGGTGCTGCTTGGCATTCTGGACGGCTGGTCCTACGTAACGAGTTCACTGTCGATGCGCGCCGGTGTGAAGACCGCCGCGAACCTGGTCATGAGCGGATCGACCGATGATGCGGCGACCCAGGCCCTTGCCATTGCGAGCTGGGAAAATCGGCCGGAAGACGGCCAGGTCACGCTAAGCCGCATCCGTATGTGCGGGGCGACGGTGGTCGACGCGTCCACCATGTGCAGTGGGCCGAAGGTGCCAGCGGTCTATGTCCAGATACAGGCATCGGGCACCTGGGTGCCGCCAATTGCCTTCGGCGCCTTTGCCACTTCCACCGTCATCGGTCACCAGGAGACGATCCGTGTCCGCTAGGGTAAGCGCGTTCCGGCGGGATCGATCGGGCGGGGCCGGGCTGGAGTTCGCGCTGATCGCGCCCTTCCTTGTCATGCTGCTGTTCGGAATCTTCGCCTTTGGCTGGTCGATGCACTCGGTCTCCAGTGTTCGCTATACGCTGGAGACGTCAGCGCGCTCGCTGCAGCTTAAAAACACGCTGACCCAGGCCGACATTCAATCGATCGCCACGCAGAAATTGCAGGCCTTGGGGTTCAAGGACGTGAACGTCACCATCGCCATCGACCCCGTGAGCGGCGGCTTCCGCATGGCGCATCTGACCGCCGCCTATGCCTTCGTCATCGACTTTCCCTACTTCAGTTCCTTCCCGATCAACTACGCGACAACCGTTACGGTGCCGCTGCTTGGCAGCGGCTAGGCTGTGGCCTGATAGCCTCGCGCTGGGGCTCTGCTTACTTGTACGCCTTGAGCGCGATCAGATACGCCTTGAGCGCGATCAGACCGCCGAGAATGGTTATCGCCATGAGGATCAGCGCCCACGACACAATGTTGTGTGACGGACGCCTCCGGCGACTGCGCAGGGCCCGGTCCCGCCAGCGTTGGCCTGATCAGCCCCTGTGTTTTGTCGATCCAGGTCCTTCTCCACGAGCAGAATGCGACTCATGCCGGCTGGTGTCCAGATCGGCACCGGTTTTGGCGGTCACGATGCAAGCTTGGCAATCAGCCTGCTTTTGATGGCACGGGGCTAGATAATATATTTCGTAGTGCTAATATTAAGGTGACGCTAGGTCATGTCCGACCATCTGTCGGGTGCAATATGGGGGTTCCAATGAGAGTGGCTGTATTTTGCGTGGCTGTCGTTTTCGCTGCGACTGGTATCGCTGTTGCCAAGGAAAAGAAGGCGGCGGTCAGTGACGCCGCCGCTTTATGTTCCACCAACCCGTCAGCCAAGAAGCCCGCTCCAAATCTGGACTGTGGTTTCACGGGAACAGCCAAATCGGAAGATAGCGGCGCAAAGGCAGAGCCGCGCCTCGGATACGACGCCAATCCGTGGATTATAACAGGCTTTTGACTTCGCGTTGGCGGATGCCGGTTGAAGCGCTGAAGAGAGTCGTCTTAACCGACAGGCCCCGCCCCCGGGACCGGACCGTAACGGTCGGGCGCCGTCGAGAAGGAGGAAGCGCAAATGGCCGCCTATCTGATCGCGGATGTAGACGTAAAGGACGCTGCCGCGTTCGAGGAATACCGGCGGGATGTGCCAGCCACCGAGGAGCGTTATGGTGGGAGATATCTAGGTCGTGGCGGTGCGACCAAGGTTTTGGAGGGCGATTGGGAGCCACACCGTTTGGTTATTATCGAATTCCCCGACATGACGTCGTTGATGGGCTGGTACAATTCGCCGGAATACGCCCGCCTTATTGAAATCCGGAAGCGTTGCGCCAACACCAGGATCATTGCGCTTGAGGGGGTTGCAACACCCACTCTTTGACCGTGGTGGCTCGCGTTCATCAGGTAGTATCCGGCTTTTGCGCCCGAATCCGTACACCGCGAAGTCAGCTGTTTAAAGCCGGGAAACCAGGCAATAAATGCGGGCTTACCACTGCGGGGCTTTCTCATTTGTCGCGGTGCCCGAGAACCCAACTCGACCGTGCAATGAAAAGCCCGCCACGGGGGCGACCTGCGGCGGGCTCTTGGAGCGGCTACATCCCTGAGGAATCGACCACTTTGTAGCAGGATTATGACCTGTGTGGCCGCGTTAGCCTATGGTGTGATCGCGGAAGCTGCGCGTCAGTTGAAGACCGCGGCAGGGAGCCAGTCGAAATTGGCCACATTGGGAGGGAGGTTTGCGCTAAACGCATTATTTTTCTGGTACGCCCAAGGGGAATCGAACCCCTGTTACCGCCGTGAAAGGGCGGTGTCCTAACCGCTAGACGATGGGCGCGCTCAGACGAAGCGGCTTATACTGGCGTTGTGCGCAACCGGCAACCCGTCAGGTGCCACCTTGGACAACTTTTTTCCGGGCCAGCCAAATCAACGATTTCCCGAGGGTTGGCAGGCTTTGATAATTAGCGGCGACACCCATCGTTTCGTCATCCTCGGGCGGAGCAAGGAGCGCAGCGACGCAGCGCAGACCCCTGGAGCTGCTCCGCAACCCAAGGGATTCATGCCGCGACTCAAACGCATCACCACGGTGCAGAATTCTGCTCCGTCGCATTCCTCGACAGCCGTCGCGGCATGGATCCCAGGGTCTCGCGACGGAGCTTCGCTCCTGCTTCGCCCTAGGATGACGAAGTTTGTGGGAGGCTTCGGCTAATCCCGAATGCTCAGAATGGTCACCGGTACGATCTTGGCTGCTAATAGGCCTAAGACCGTCTGCTAGACTAGCCGTCACCGCCGCTGCGCCGGCGGCAGCGCCAGTTCCAGTCGCGCTCGGGGCCGACGTCGACGTGAACCGATTCTGTGTGGCAGTACGTGCCGACGCCGCCGCGGCCGGGCATGCTTCTGATGTAGCTCGCCAGTTCCCATTTCGAAACGCCGGGAACCTGGATATCGGCGGCGGCGCAATACATGTGCAGCGAATTCTTGGCGCCGTTGGCGCGCCGGTTGCGGGCCGGGTCGCGATAGCCTGACGTCACCGTCATCTTGCGGCCGTAGTGGCCTTCGATCGTCTTCAGCACGCGCACCAGCGACGGCTTCAGGCAGGCCACATCGACGCTTTCGTTCTGCTTGAGCAGCCCGTTGGGCGCCAACCGGGCCATGCCGGCGGCTGACGCAACCTGATAGGAGCCGCCGATTGGCCCCTCATCCTCGTTGAGGTCGACGTCGCTTTCGTCGTCCAGGCCGGACTTGCGCTTGATCTCGAACAGGGCCGTCTGGCGCACGCCGGGCAGGGCATCGCTGCCGGTGATGTGACCGCTATCGCCACCGAGCGAAGCCAGTTGCACCGGCTTGGCCGTGGAATTGGCCGAGGCCAGCGTGATGATCGGCTTTGCCGCTGCTGGCGCCGCTTTTGCCTGCGCCGGGGGCTGCTCGCCCGTCCGGGCGTTGCTGATGATGGGGGATGGTGTCGCCGAGGCTGGCGTTGCGCCAAACATCGAGGCGAGGAAGCCTTTCTTCTTTGGTGCTTCGGCCTGCGGCATCTCGCCAGCCGTCACATAGACCGGGTTGTTCATGGCCGGAGCGGCAGCGGGCTTCGGCGCCGCCACGTCGCCGTCGACCGCGGCAATCTGCTGGGCGACCGCGTCGGTTTGCTGCGCGGTCTGTGCCTGCTGCGTCAGCGATTGCGGCGTGTTTCCAACGATGGTTTCGGCGCCCGCCGGCGTGGTCAGCGGAAAGGCAGCTCCCGGTTTGGACATAGGCACGTAGGCGACTTTTTCAGGCAGCGCCGTATCGCTCGTCATCACGGTCGACTGCTCGGTCGTGATCTCGGACGAATCGGCGACAGCGGCCGACTTGCCACTTGAGGCGGCATTCATATCCGATGCGGTGGCATTGTAACCGGGCATTCCGACCGACATTGTCGGGTCGCCAGCCGAAGTGCAGGAGGCCAGAAGCAAGGAGCAGAGCGCTGCCACAATGGCGCGGCGTTCTCCCTTTGCGAGGCTCCATCCTGCTGATTTCAAAGTCAAATTCCCCCTCGATGTCCGGTCGGTATATCCTTGGCGCCACACGCATGCGTCGATGCCAGGGTGACCTTTGTCTCCGATCCGGAAACGAGACCTGTGTCAAATCCGCAAGCCTGGAAGTATTTTTGCGGTGATTGCCGAATTACGGCCGCTTGATGGTTGACGACACCATTTCGCCCGCTTTTGGCGGTCCGTCAACTCACCACACATTACAGTCCGTTACACACGTACTTTCACATAGGTGCCGGGAGCATCACCCAAGGTTTTCATATGCTTGCCCGGTTTGCGGGCAGGCACGCGGGTGTTGTCCTTGGCCTCTATCCAGTCTTGCCAGTGCGGCCACCAGGATCCTGGATGGTCGGTGGCATTGGCTATCCACTGGCTGAAGTCGCCCGTCGGCGTACCCCCGGTCCAGTACTGGTATTTGTTGGATGCCGGCGGATTGACGACCCCTGCGATATGGCCCGACCCGGCCATCACATACTCGACCGTGCCGCCGAAATATTTCGAACCGAGGAACACCGAAAGCGCCGGCGCGATGTGATCTTCCTTGGAGGCGAGGTTGTAGACCGGGATGGTGATGTCCCCAAGCGAGACCGTGTGGCCCGCCAGTTCCATCGTGCCTTGCGAAAGGTTGTTCTCGAGATAGCAGTTGCGCAGGTAGAAAGAGTGATTGGCCGCCGCCATGCGGGTGGAATCTGCATTCCAGTAGAGCAGGTCGAAGGGCAGGGGATCCTTGCCGCGCATGTAGTTGTTGACGACATAGGGCCAGATCAGGTCGCCTGAGCGCAGCATGTTGAAGGCGGTCGCCATCTTGGTGCCGTCGAGATAGCCCTTTTCGCTCATCGACTTTTCCACAGCGGCGACCTGTTCTTCGTCGACGAACACTTTCAGGTCGCCTGCATAGGTGAAGTCGACCTGCGTGGTGAAGAAGGTAGCCGATTTTATGCGGTCGTCGCCCTCTTGCGCCATCAGCGCCAGTGCCGCCGCCAGAAGCGTGCCGCCAACGCAATAGCCGATCGCGTTGACGTCGCGTTCGCCGGTGGCTTTCTCGACGGTGTCGAGGCCGTATTGCAGACCCTCGCGGATATAGGCTTCCCAACTCTTGGTGCCGTGGCGCTCGTCCGGATTGATCCAGGAGATGACGAACACGGTGTGGCCCTGTTCAACCGCCCAGCGAATGAAGGATTTCTGCGGGTTCAAATCGAGGATGTAGAATTTGTTGATCCATGGCGGGCAGATCAGCAAGGGCCGCTTGAGCACCGTCTCGGTCGCCGGGTCGTACTGGATGATTTCGGCGACGTCGCTGCGGCCGACCACCTTGCCAGGAGTGGTGGCGATGTTCCTGCCGATCTCGAAGGGCGAGTAGTCGGCCTGCCGCAGCTTCAGGTCGCCCTTGCCGGCGGCGATGTCCTCGGCCAGCATCTTCATGCCGCGCACCAGGTTTTCGCCGTTCGACGCGACGGTTTCACGGAACAGTTCCGGATTGGTCAGGATGAAATTCGACGGCGAGATGGCGTTGGACACCTGCTTGACGTAAAAGCCGGCCTTGTGGCGGGTGTGCTCGTCAAGGCCTTCGGCGTGCTCGACCAGATCGGCCGCCCAGCGCGAGGTGACGAGATAGGCCTGCTTGAGGAAATCGAAGAAGGCGTTGCGGCCCCATTCCGGGTCGAGGAACCGCTTGTCGCCGCGCTCCGGCTTGACCGCGTCTTCGGTGTCTTGCGCGGCGTTGCTGGTGCGCTGAATGGCGTTGGCCCAGACCGTCATATAGCCGGAGAACAGCCGCGTCTGCGCTTCCAGCGCGCGCTGCGGATCGGCAAGCCAGTATTCGCTGAGCTTGGAAAAGGTCTTCACCATATCGACAACGGGCTCAGCGACATGGTCGCGCACGTCGCCTTTTTCGCGCGGCTCGGCCCAGGCGGAAGCGGCCTTGCCGGCCTGCTCGATCATGCGCGCCATGTTCAGGGCGAAGCGTTCCGGGTCCTTCACCAGATATTGCTCGACGGTCGAAGGCTCGTCATCTTCCGCTTTGCCCGAATCGGGTGTTTTGGACATGGTTGGCGGGGTTCCTCCCGAGGCCTTTTCTTGACATATTAACATGGGACATCCGACCGGGCCAATCTCGCTCTACCTCGGCTGCCAGGGAAACAATATGACGATTAATATTGGCGAGACTGTTTTTTTCGGTGCCGGACGTTTTTGCCGCATCGGCGCGGCGATCGTCCTCATCGGGATTGCCGGGTGCTCGAGCACCAACACGAATGGCCCGACGCCTGTCGCTGCGGGTACGGGGCCGAAGGATACCGGCACCTTTCCGAACCTGAACATCAAGCCGCAAGTGGCGGCGCCTCAGTTCACCGAAGCCGAGAAGAACGCCAAGCTCGCGCAATTGAAGGCGGATGAGAATGCGCAGGCGGCAAAGGGCGGCGGCCCGAAGGTCGCCAACCAGGCGGCGCTGACGGATCTGGCCAAGAAGCATGGCGACGAAACGCTGAAGCAGATCGAAGCCAAATGCGACCCCGCCCTCGACCCTACCTGCAAATAAGTATATAGCGCGCGCCCAACACCCCCTTCGCTGTCTGGAACTGCCATGGAAGAATTTCACAAGGTTCGCCGGCTTCCGCCTTACGTGTTCGAGCAGGTCAACCGGCTCAAGGCCAGCGCCCGATCGCGTGGCGCCGACATCATCGACCTGGGCATGGGCAATCCGGACCTGCCGACGCCCAAGGCTATCGTCGACAAATTGTGCGAGGTCGTGCGCGACCCGCGCACGCATCGCTATTCCTCGTCGCGCGGCATTCCGGGCCTGCGTCGCGCCCAAGCCGCCTACTATGGCAGGCGCTTCGGCGTGAAGCTCAATCCCGACACGCAAGTGGTGGCCACGCTTGGCTCGAAGGAAGGCTTCGCCAATATGGCGCAGGCGATCACGGCGCCCGGCGACGTGATCCTGTGCCCTAACCCGACCTATCCGATCCATGCCTTCGGCTTCATCATGTCGGGTGGCGTCATCCGCTCGCTGCAGGTGGAGCCGGACGACGGCTTCATCCCGGCGCTCGAGCGCGGAGTCAAACATTCGATCCCGAAGCCGCTGGCGCTGATCCTCAACTATCCGTCGAACCCGACGGCGCTGGTCGCCTCGCTCGATTTCTACAAGGATGTGGTCGCCTTCGCCAAGAAGAACGACATCATCATCCTGTCCGACCTTGCCTATTCGGAGATCTATTTCGACGGCAATCCGCCGCCTTCGGTGCTGCAGGTGCCTGGCGCGATCGACGTTTGCGTCGAATTCACCTCCATGTCGAAGACCTTCTCCATGCCCGGTTGGCGGATGGGCTTTGCCGTCGGCAACGAGCGGCTGATCTCGGCGCTGACGCGGGTGAAATCCTACCTCGATTACGGCGCCTTCACGCCGATCCAGGTGGCGGCGGCACATGCGCTCAATGGCGACGGCGCCGACGTCGCCGAAGTGCGCGACATCTACCACAAGCGCCGCGATGTGATGGTCGATGCCTTCGGCCGCGCTGGCTGGACCATCCCGGCACCGGCGGCATCGATGTTCGCCTGGGCGCCAATCCCGGAGCCGTTCCGACATCTCGGCTCACTCGAATTCTCCAAGCTGCTCATCGAACATGCCGACGTGGCCGTGGCGCCCGGTGTTGGCTTCGGCGAGCATGGCGACGAATTCGTGCGCGTCGCTCTGGTCGAGAACGAGCACAGGATCCGGCAGGCGGCGCGCAACATCAAGCGCTTCCTGTCGACCAGCGCCAAGCAGCCCAACAATGTCGTGCCGCTCTCCGCTCACCGGTAAGCTTGCCGCACGCAAATTCGATCTGACTTTGAGGGACGTCGCCGGACATGGCTGAAGCATTGCGTGTTGGAATTGCCGGCCTCGGCACCGTTGGCGCGTCGGTGGCGCGCGTGCTGCGCGACAAAGCGGTGGAACTGACCCGCCAGTGCGGCCGTGACGTGATCGTCACCGCCGTCTCGGCGCGCGACCAGAAGCGCGATCGCGGCGTCGATCTGAGCTCGGCAAAGTGGTTCGACGATCCGGTCAAGATGGCGCAGACCGCAGAAATCGACGTGTTCGTCGAACTGATCGGCGGCGACGAGGGCCCGGCGCGCTCGTCGGTGAAAGCGGCACTCGAAGCCGGCCGTCACGTCGTCACCGCCAACAAGGCGCTGCTGGCCAAGCATGGCGTGGCGCTGGCCGAGATCGCCGAGAAAAAGGGTGTTCTGCTCAACTATGAGGCGGCGGTGGCGGGCGGCATTCCCGTCATCAAGACCATGCGCGAGGCGATGGCCGGAAATTCGGTCACCCGCGTATTCGGCATCCTCAACGGCACCTGCAACTACATCCTGACGCGCATGGAGGCCGAGGGCATCTCGTTCGATGCTTGCCTGCAGGACGCGCAGCGGCTGGGCTATGCCGAAGCCGATCCGACGTTCGACATCGAGGGCCACGACACCGCGCACAAGCTGTCGATCCTGACCAGCCTTGCCTTTGGCACCAGGATCGCCGCCAACGACATCTATATGGAAGGTATCTCCAACATCACCCAGGCCGACATCCGCGCGGCCGCCGATCTTGGCTACCGGATCAAGCTGCTGGGTGTCGCCCAGCGCACCGAGAGCGGCATCGAGCAGCGCGTGCATCCGACGATGGTGCCGACGGCATCGGTCATCGCGCAGGTGCATGGCGTCACCAATGCGGTGGCGATCGAGACCGACATTCTGGGCGAACTGCTGCTGTCAGGCCCCGGTGCCGGCGGCAACGCCACCGCCTCGGCCGTCATCGGCGACATCGCCGACATCGCCAAGAGCCGGCCAGGCTTCCAGCATGGTCCGGTCTTTGGACGGCCGGCGAAGGAGCTGAAACCCTACAAGAAGGCGCAGATGCGCAGCCATGCCGGCGGCTATTTCATCCGGTTGACCGTGCATGACCGCATCGGCGTTTTCGCGGCAATCGCCAAGCGCATGGCCGATAATGACATTTCATTGGAATCGATCGTCCAGCACGCGGTCAATGGCGAGGCGGCGGCACAGAAGACGGTGATCCTCGTCACCCACGAGACGACCGAGGCTGCTGTGCGCAAGGCCGTCGATGGCATCACCAAGGATGGCCATCTGACCGACAAGCCGCAGGTCATCCGCATCGAGCGGGCAGGGTAGCTTTCGCCCGATAGGCCCTGCGGGACAGGAATCCCGCAGGCATTGAGGTCTGGTCTGGTGGGGACAGCCGCCACGCGGGAACGAATTGGTGTCGTCGCCGTTCTCTTGGTCAGCAACCAGAGGAACCGCTTCATGGCCGATACCAACAAGTCCGACACCCCTAATATCGACGACATCCAGAAGACGCTGGAAAAGCAGATTGCCGATTTGCGCAAGGAGATTACCAAGATCAACAAGAGCATTTCGGCGCGGGGCGCGGAGATGCTCGACGACGCCGGCGAACAGGCGTCCGAGTTGTACGACACGGCCGCGAGCCGCGCTTCGCGTACGGCGCAACAGCTGCGCAGCCAGGCTCAGGCTGTTTCGGAGGTCGCGCGTGAAAATCCAGGTACGACGACAGCTTTGGTCGGCGTGATCGGCCTGCTCGGCTTTCTGGCCGGCTTCACCATTGGTCAATCGACGAACGATACCTCCCGCCGCTGGTATTGACCGCAGCGCGATAGGGCCGGGCTTCCGGCCCACTCTCTTGTTTTCAGCAAATCACTTTTAAGGAGGGCACCATGGCTTCATCAGCATTGATCGGCATCCTGATCACATTCCTCGTCATCATCCTCGTTCTCTATCTGGTTCAACGCCTGCCGCTCGATGGCCGGATGAGACAGATAGTTCAGGTCATCGTCATCATCATCGGCATCATTTCACTGCTCAAATACCTCGCGGTTTTCTAGGCCGCGAACGCCGCCATTTTTACCGTTTTGAGACTGGCCCGGCGCACGGCGATCGGGCCAGTATCGTTTCAGGATGCGGCTTAACCGATTGGTATTGTTGGTTATTCGATAAAATCCTCAGTAGGTCTTGCCGTTGTCATGCTGGTTTGACAAAACAGGCCCGCCTCCGGCGGGAGGCCGCATTGCCAACGAGGAAATCACCAGATGAATGTGGCCCAGAACATCGTCGCCGGCCTTGACCGGATACTCACCATGGAACTGGTGCGCGTCACCGAACGAGCCGCCGTCGCGGCCGCCAGGCTGCGCGGGCGCGGCGACGAAAAGGCGGCCGACCAGGTCGCAGTCGACGCCATGCGCCAGGAACTCAACCGGCTTGCCATCAAGGGCACTGTGGTGATCGGCGAAGGCGAGCGCGACGAGGCGCCGATGCTCTACATCGGCGAGGAAGTCGGCTCCGGCAAAGGTCCGGCCGTCGATATCGCGCTCGATCCGCTCGAAGGCACGACGATTTGCGCCAAGAACCTGCCCAATGCACTCGCGGTCATCGCGATCGCCGAAAAGGGCAGCCTGCTGTTTGCGCCCGACGTCTACATGGACAAGATCGCCATCGGCCCGGGCTATGCGGACGGCGTCATCGACATCGACGCCTCGGCGGCTGAGAACATCGCCAGCCTCGCCAGGGCGAAGGGCGTGGCCATATCGGATATCACCACCTGCATTCTCGACCGGCCACGTCATGCCAGGCTGATCGATGCCGTGCGCGCCACGGGTGCCGCGATCCGGCTGATCGGCGATGGCGATGTCGCCGGCGTCATCCACACCACGGATCCGGAAGAAACCGGCATCGACATCTATCTCGGCACTGGCGGCGCACCAGAGGGCGTGCTGGCCGCTGCCGCGCTGCGCTGCACCGGCGGCCAGATGCAAGGCAGGCTGATCCTCGACACGCCGGAAAAGGTTGCTCGCGCGGCAAAGATGGGTATTTCCAATCCGAAACGGGTCTATCGGACGGAGGACATGGCGCGCGGCGATGTGCTGTTCGCGGCCACCGGTGTCACCGACGGCAACATGCTGGCTGGCGTCAAGTTCGGCCACAATTACATCACCACCCACACGATCGTGCTGCGCTCGTCGTCGCGGACGGTGCGCGAGATCAAGGCCCGCCATCAGGGTCTGGATAAGTTCTGACGCTCGCTTGCGAAGCCACCTTGCAATTGCTAGCCATTCGGGCGCATCCGATGCTGGCTGCAAGGATTTGACGATGAAACCGTTCGACTGGCATGCGGATCCGATTTCGCGTGCCACCGCCATCACAAAGTCCTATCGCAACACCCAGAATGTGCGTCGCTTTCTCATCCGGGAATGCGGCGATGCATTCAGGTTCGACCGGCCTTTCATGGCTTGGCTCAAGGACGGTGTGGAAAAGACGATGGGCGATGCGGCCGACGAATGGCTTCGGCGCCAGGCTGAAAAGCCGAAAGCGCAGTTTTCTTGACTTATTTCGGGACCGCGCGCACCCGTGAATCGCTTGGCTTTGCCTGCCTTTGGCCTATAGAGCGTCGCGTGAACGCGACGCGCTTAAAATTGTTGCCAATGCAGGTCGTCGCCCCAAAACCGCTGCCCACTTATGGGCGACATGCATTATCGTGCGGCCAACGATGAGTTGGCAAAGCGTATGACCGGCGAAAAACGCCTCTTCCTCGATGTCAGGCAGTCAGTATCAGGGGTTTCCTGGGAACATCGGCTGACAGAACGCCAGGACATGATTGCGCTCGCCATCGCGCAAGGCCATGGCGTGCCCGACATCGTCGCGCGGGTGCTTGCCGGCCGTGGTGTTACCGCCGAACAGACCGAGCGGTTTCTCGACCCGACGATCCGCGATCTTCTGCCGGATCCGGCATCGCTGACCGACATGGACAGGGCGGCGGCCCGCATCGCCGCCGCGGTGATGGCCAAGGAAAAGGTGGCGATCTTCGGCGACTATGATGTCGACGGCGCCGCCTCGTCGGCCTTGCTGAAGCGGTTCCTCACGCATTTCTCGGTGCCGTCGGAAATCTACATTCCGGATCGTATTTTCGAGGGCTATGGGCCCAACCCGGATGCCATGCGCGAACTTGTTTCGCGTGGCGCGACACTGATCGTCACTGTCGATTGCGGCACCAACAGCGCAGTTTCCATCGATGCCGCCAACGAGGCTGGGGCCGATGTCTTGGTGCTCGACCACCACCAGGTCGGCGGTGCCTTGCCGGCGGCAATTGCCGTCGTCAATCCCAATCGCGACGACGACCTTTCCGGGCAGGGCCATCTCTGTGCCGCCGGCGTGGTCTTCCTCGCCCTTGTGCAGACGGCCAGGATCCTGCGCGGCCGCATGGCCGATGCTACGCCGCCGGACCTGCTTTCGCTGCTTGATATCGTGGCATTGGCCACAGTCTGTGACGTGGTGCCGCTGACCGGCGTCAACCGCGCCTTCGTGGTCAAGGGGCTGCAGATGGCGCGCCAGCAGAAGAATGAAGGGTTGGCGGCACTGGCACGCGTGTCGCGCATCGGCGAGCCGATCAGCACTTTCCATCTGGCCTATCTGATCGGCCCGCGCATCAATGCCGGCGGACGCATCGGCGATGCCGCACTTGGTAGCCGGCTGCTTGCGACCGACGATCCGGTCGAGGCGCGCACCATTGCCGAGACGCTCGACCGGCTCAACCAGGAACGGCAGTTGATGGAGCAGGAGATGCTCGCGGCGGCGCGCGTCGAGGCCGATGCAGAGCTCGCCGGCGGCAATGGCCCGGCTATCGTCGTCACCGCCTCCAACAGCTGGCATCCGGGTATTGTCGGCCTGCTCGCTTCGCGATTGAAGGATCATGCCCGGCGGCCCGCCTTCGCCATCGCGTTCAATGCTGTGGGCATCGGCACCGGTTCGGGCCGCTCGGTCTCGGGTTTCGACCTCGGCCGGCTGGTGCGCGAGGCGGCCGTTGCCGGTCTGATCGTCAAGGGCGGCGGCCATGGCATGGCGGCGGGCATCACCGTGGAGCGGGCAAGGCTTGGCGAACTCAGGGCGTTTTTTGAAGAACGGGCGGCAGCCGACGTGTTTCGCCTGCAGGGCGAGGAAAGCCTGGCCATAGACGGCGCACTTGCCGCTGAAGGCGCGACGCTCAGCCTGCTCGACGCGCTGGAACAGGCCGGACCCTTCGGTGCCGGGCATGTGGCCCCTGTTTTCGCGTTGCCGCGCCACCGATTGGCCGATGCGCGGCCGGTCGGCACCAACCACATCCGCGTCGAACTGCAATCGGAAAGCGGCGGCCGTATCCAGGCGATCGCCTTTCGCGCTGTCGAAACCGCACTTGGCGAATTCCTGTTCAAGAACCGGGGCAAGACGATCCACGTCGCCGGTTCGTTGTCAGGCAACTACTGGAACGGCAACCGCACCGTGCAGTTTCGCATCAGCGATGCGGCTCGTGCGTGAGGTTCTTGTGTGACCGAACCGTAGCTTGCGCGGCAATGTTCGCCTCGGGCGATCTATGATCGTATCTGCTTCCGAAACTCGCCCGGCGCCATTCCGGTCGTCTTGGAGAAAGTGCGACTGAACGAAGCCACGTCCTGATAGCCCACCCGATAGCAGATTTCCGAGACGCTTAGCTTGGTTCCCTCAAGCAGCGACCTTGCGAGTTCAAGCCGTCTTTCCTGGATCCATTTTCCCGGCGTGGTCTTGAGTTCACTAACAAATCTGCGAGACAGCGTTCGCGCAGACATGCCAAGTCCCGCCGCGAGAAAGCCCAAATCGATTTCCCGTATCTTGTTTTCCGCGAGTCCACGAAGTTTGGTCTCCAGCGGATTGGTCTCCTTCGGCAATTCTTCGAGAGGGAATTCGTAGGGGCTTTGAAATTTGCGCGAAGGCGGAAGAACCAAGAGCTTTCGAACGATCCGCTCCTCTTTCGAGAAGCCGAGATCGACCAGCAGAGCTTTGGCGAGTTCCAGTCCCGAAAATCCGCCGCCGCAAGTGTATAGGCGATCGTCGCGAACAAGCATGTGCGACGAGTCCCATTGAACTTGCGGAAATCGGCTGCTTACGTGGGACTTTAGCCACCAGGATATCGTCGCACGCTTGCCGTCCAGCAGCCCTGTATCGGCGAGCAGATAACATGCACCGCAATGTGCCGCGATGATTGCATCCTGTTGTCGTGCGAGTGCGATCAGCGGTTTTGAGTACTCACTCTCCTGGTCAAGCGAGCGCAGAAGTTCGGGAATATCGACACCTGGCATCGCGATGAGGATCAACACATCCATTTTTCGAGACGGTTGCGTCTTCGCAGGGAAAGAAATTCCGGCCGTCGAAATTGCAGGCGGCGCCCTGGAAACGAACTCGCAGGAGAGAACCTGTGAGCCGCTGACGTCATTCACGAGCTGAAACATCTCCACCAGCGTCGAGACAACCGCCGAATAGAAATCGGACGGCAGCCAGATGACCACGTGGATGCACTTGCCAGCCATGGGGCGGCTCCCGGTATCGGTTTCGTCGAGTGGCAAGTTTAGCACAATCTTTGTCAAAAATGCCAATTCCGAAACAAGCGCTGCGCCTCCAGGGTAGCCGCATGCGGGTCTCGCTGACGAAGAGCGGGCTGCGGAATCCATAGTCGGGAAAGATGCCAAATGCGGAAATCACTGAATCAAACCGATGCGGGAGTGCCACGCTGGTCCGGGCTCAGGCTCGCGCTGCTGGCGTTCGCGCAGTTCATAATCGCGATCGACTACAACATCGTCTATGTCGCACTGCCGGATATTGGCCGGGAGGTCGGCTTTACGCCACAGTCGCTGCAATGGGTGGTGAGCGCTTACGCCGTGGCGTTTGGCGGCTTTCTGCTGCTCGGCGGTCGAGCGGCTGACCGGCTTGGCCCGCGGCGCATGTTCATCCTGGCGCTCGTGCTCTATGGCGTCTCGTCCTTTGCAGGAGGCTTTGCGCCCGATGCTCTTACGCTGGTGGTCGCTCGGGCCGTTCAGGGCCTGGGCGGGGCGCTTCTGTTTCCTGCAACTCTGGCGCTGATCAATACCAGCTTCGCGGAAGGTGCAGAACGCAATCGGGCGCTGGCAGTCTGGGGTGCCACGGCTAGTGGCGGCCTGGCAGCCGGTGCCATCATCGGAGGCGTCCTGACCAATGGCTGGGGTTGGCAAGCGGTCTTCTTCTTCACCGTTCCACTGGCTCTGGGCGCCGCTCTTGTCGCCGCGCCAGTTCTCCTGGCGCCCGATCCGGTAAATAGTGGCCAGAGGCGGAGTTTTGATCTGCCGGGTGCGCTGGTTGTCACGGCAGCCGCGACATTGCTGGTGTTCGGCTTGGCCAGTGGACCTGAGGTGGGCTGGAATACGGTTCGCAGCACCGGATCGCTTGCAATCGGTGTGCTGCTGCTTTGTGCCTTCATTCTCATCGAGAGACGCGTGCGCGATCCGCTCGCGCCACTGCGGCTGTTTGCCAATCGAAGCCTTGTCACGGCCATGGCGGTGAGTTTCTTTCATCACATGGCGCTGAGTTCGGGCTACTATATTCTCACGACCTACTTTCAGAACCTGCTTGGCTACAACGCGCTCGCCGCCGGTCTGGCATTCGTTCCGCTCGGCGTGCTGGCGATGGTCGGCGGCGGCAAGGGCGCGGCACTGCTGCTCACCAAGTGGGGGACTCGCGCCACGATGGTTGCCGGCATGCTCATCTATGGGATCGGGCTGGTGGCGATCGCTCTTGCTCTGTCACCAGGCGGGTCGTACTGGGCCGTGCTGCCCGGGATCCTCATCTATGGTTTCGGTGGCGGCATCGCCTTTACGACGCTGTTCGTAGCTGCCGCTTCCGGAGTGGCCGCCAACGAACAAGGAGTCGCCTCGGCGCTAGGGTCGACATCCCTACAGATCGGCGCAGCCTTGGGTCTTGCCGCCGCTCTTGTCGTGGCCAATGTCGGTTTGGGTGGAGTGGCCGCTACCACATCGGATGTCGTCGACGGATTGCGTATGGCAGGATTGTTCGCCGCCGCCGCGGTTTTCCTTGGTGCGGTTCTGGCTCTGATGCTCAAGCAGGCTCCGGGCATAGCCCAGGATGCCGCCACCTCTGCCGAAGCTGCGCACTGATCCTTGCTCAGTCACCTTGAAGCGCGTCGCGTTGAATTCAATCGACGTGCTTCAAGTGTTTTGATTCCATGCGTTGGGAAGATATGCGTCAGGCGAGAACGGTCTGCAGCCGGGTCAGTTCGCCGATCTGCGCCATCGTCGCCTGATAGCCGAGGTTGATCGCCTCGTCGGCGCGGTGGAATTCGGTCAGGCCGATATGGCTGAGCTTCGGCTGCAGCGACATATCGGGCGGGTCGCCGGCAAGCCTGGCGCGCGAAATCCGGTCCTGAATGATGTTGAAGGCCTCGACCATGACGCCGGTGATGCCGAGCCGCGTCTGATGCGACTGGCGCTCGGCGTCGATCTGACCAGGCCGCGGCGCGTCCTTTTCAACGACCAGCTCGCCGGCGCTGTGCTTGATGACGGCGGCGCGGCCGAACAGATCATAGTGAAGGTTGACCGCCACGACGAGCGGCTGCTCATAGGCGCGGCAGACCGAAACCGGTACCGGGTTGACCAGCGCGCCGTCGACCAGCACGCGGCCGTTGCAATTCACCGGCTCGAACACGCCGGGCAGCGCGTAGGAGGCGCGCATGGCGGTGATCAATGAGCCGCTCGACAGCCAGATTTCGTGGCCGGTGCGGATTTCGGAGGTGACCGCGACGAACGGCTTGGCAAGGTCCTCGAAACGAATGCCGGCCATGTGCTCGCGCAGCCTTGCATCGAGCTTCATACCGCCGAACAGGCCGCTGCCGCGCAAATTGAGATCGAGCAGGCCGAAGATGCGGCGCTTGGTCAGGCTGCGGGCGAATTCTTCGAGCTCGTCCAGTTTGCCGGCGAGATAGCAGCCGCCGACCAACGCGCCGATCGAGGTGCCGGCGATCATCGACACTTCGATGCCGGCTTCGTCGAGCGCGCGCAGCACGCCGATATGCGCCCAGCCGCGGGCGCAACCGCCACCCAAGGCGAGCGAAATGGCTGTTTTCTTCTGGGAGTTGGTTTCGGACGCGCCGCCTGACGAGGATAGGCCGTTGGCCTCCCTGACATCTGGTCTGTTACGCAATGACGCCCACTCGAGCATCATGATCTCCCTTGTCCCACGGCTACTATACGAGCGGGCCGTATCGAAATGATGAATCTGTGTGGTTGGTGTCAGGCAGAAGGTTCAAGCTGGTGGTTTCCGATACGTGTTTTCCGTATCGAACAGCGGCTTGCTGCCGTCGCCGGCAAGCGTCCCCTTGCCATCGATCAGCCCCACCGTCCGATAAAAGCATGAACGCCGGCCGGTGTGACAGGTTGCGTCGTGGCCCAACACTTTGACGCGCAACCATATGGCATCCTGGTCACAATCCGTGAGCATCTCGACGACATGCTGAAAATTGCCTGATGTTTCGCCCTTTTTCCAAAGCACGTTGCGCGAGCGCGACCAGTAGTGGGCGATGCCGGTCTCCAGCGTCAGTGCCAGTGCTTGCGCATTCATATGCGCAACCATCAACAGCATGCCGTCTCCGGCATCGGTGACGACGACCGTGACCAGCCCGGCTGCATCGAAGCGCGGCGAGAACACCGCGCCTTCCTCGAGCGCTTTCTTGTCCGACGGAGCTTTTGGAAATTCCAGTGCCGACATCGCCGGTCCATTTTCCTCGTTGACCATGATCTTGTCCGAAAACCGGTCTCCACTTTTCGGGATCATGGTCTGATGGCCGGCGAGGGCCATTCAGATCCCGCCGCCACGCACCATGGTCACGAAACGAACCTGCTCTTCGGGCGTATCCTTGAAGACGCCGGTGAAGGTCGAGGTCAGCGTAGTTGAACCCTGCTTGCGGATGCCGCGCATGGCCATGCACATGTGCTCGGCCTCGATCATGACGGCGACGCCGCGCGGATTGAGCACGTCCTGGATGACGCCGGCGATCTGCGCCGTCAGCGCCTCCTGGGTCTGCAGGCGGTGGGCGAAGATATCGACGACGCGGGCGATCTTGGACAGGCCGACAACCTTGCCATCCGGCAGATAGCCGACATGCGCCTTGCCGATGATCGGCACCATGTGGTGCTCGCAATGCGAATGGAATGTTATGTCCTTGACGATGACCAGGTCGTCGTAGCCGGCGACCTCCTCGAAGGTGCGGCCGAGCTCGTCCGCCGGGCACATGTCGTAGCCGCCGAACATTTCGCGATAGGCCTTTGCCACCCGCTTCGGCGTGTCGATCAGCCCTTCGCGGTCCGGATTGTCGCCGGTCCAGCGCAAAAGCGTGCGCACGGCGGCTTCGACTTCGGCTTCGCTTGGCCGGTCGGTGACCGGCTTTTCCATATAGGCTGACTGTGGCATGAGCTTCTTGATGACGGCATCCATAAAGGCGTCTCCCGTAGTCCCTCTCGGCGGAGGAACGAGTTGAACGGACCACGACCTTTCGGTGTCGGAAACTCGCCCCGTTTCCAGCCCCGTAAGTGGCGTGAACTTCCCGGCAAGGACATTGGCTTTCGTCGTTCTTGTCGATACCGGACTGCCAGCATTATATAAGGTCATAGCGAGCGAAAGGAAGACACGACAGCGGCAATCGCTGTTCGCTTGGCGGCGACGGATTGGAAAATAATGATAAACGAGGTCTACAACGCGAAAATTCTCGGTTTTGCCGGGAACATTGGCCGCATCGGCCGTCTCGATCATCCTGACGCGACCGCCAAGGCTCACTCCAAGCTATGCGGTTCCACGGTCACCGTCGACCTCAAGATGCAGGACGGCCTGGTCACGGACTTTGCCCATGACGTGAAAGCCTGTGCGCTCGGCCAGGCGTCGTCATCGATCATGGCGCAGCATGTCGTCGGCGCGAGTGCTGAGGAATTGCGCGCGGTGCGCGACACCATGCTGAAGATGCTCAAGGAAAATGGCGCCCCGCCGGACGGTCGCTTCGCGGATCTCAGATATCTGGAGCCGGTGCGCGACTACAAGGCGCGGCACGCTTCGACCATGCTGACTTTCGATGCCGTGGTCGACGCCATCGGCCAGATCGAGAAGAAGCGCGCCGAAGAAGCGGCCTGACCTTGGGGTTTGGCTACCAAAGCCTGGTGTTTGCCGGGAGCCTTGCTGGCTCACTCGCGTTGAGCGGGACCCCGAGCCGGGCAGACGTAGCGGTCGAGCACGATATCGGCGACTATCTCATGAAGGCAATCCAGCATTGTTGGAACATGCCTGCAAACACCCACAGCATTGCACGCGTCCAGATCAGTCTGAACAAGGACGGGTCACTCGCAGGCCCGCCAAAAATCCTCGGTCCTGTGACGACGCCGCCGGACAAGGTTGCCGAGTCCGCTGTCCGGGCCATCGCACGCTGCGCGCCATTTCCCAGGCTGACATCATATGCTGCCCACTACGATATGTGGCGCGATGTCATCCTCACATTCAACCCGGGAGAAGACTCACCGGGCGAGCTTCCGGCCGCGGATGCGCTCGACAAACTCTTCGAAAAATACAGCAAGAAGGCAAAGTAGCGGGAGCCCGGCCGGAAGGGTTCAAGCCCGCGCTTCCAGCACCCGCCTGCTTTCGACGAATTCGCTTCTGAGCCAGTCGGCGAACGCGGCGGCCGGTTCCGAGAGGTCGCGCAAGTTTCTGGCCACCAGCCAATAGGCGCCGGATGCGACGTCGATGTCGAACGGCTTGACCAGCGCGCCGGATGCGATTTCCCCGCCGATCTGCAAGAGATCGCCCAAGGCCACGCCATGTCCGAGCAAAGCGGCCTGTTTTGAAAGCGACGCATCCGCCAGCATCGGCCCGCGCGCCGGTATGGCGTCGGCGGGCACGCCGGCCGCCTGGAACCAGCGCGCCCAGCCTTGACGGTTTTCCTCGTGCAGAAGCGTGTAGCGGGCAAGATCGATCGGCTTATCGAGGGCAGGGCCAGAAGCAAGCAGCGCCGGCGACAGAACCGGTGAATCGACAGTCGAGGCAAGCCGCTCAGCCTGGCTGCGCGGCCACGCGGTGACATGCGTGCTGAAGCGTAAGGCAAGCTCCGGCTGATCGCTGCGGAACTCGATCAGCCTTGGGTCGACCTCGAGCGAGACGTCGATGTCAGGCCGCAATTGGCGAAACCGGTTGAGCCGCGGCACCAGCCACACGGATGCAAGCGACGGCTCGACACTGACGCGGACCACGGACTGCGGTGGTGTCGCCACCAGTTCTCCAAGCAAGGTGTCGATGGCGTCGAAACTTCTGACAAGCTGCTCCAGCAGACGTCGGCCGGTGTCGGTCAACTCGACACGGCGATGGTGACGTTCGAACAAGGGTTGATGCAGGAAGATTTCGAGTTCCCGGATCTGCCGGCTGATCGCCGCCTGCGAGACGAAAAGCTCCTCGGCGGCCCGGCTAAAGCTCAGATGCCGGCCCGCCGCCTCGAAGCTCCTCAATGCCGTCAGCGGCAGGCGCCCACGCTTCATTTCGCATAACCCAGGATTATCCGAAGTGGAAATTATACTCGTTTGAAGGCGAAGGCCAGCGGCGGTCTAATCCATGTCAAAGGAGACCGATCATGATCCAGTTGCTGAGCATCTTTGGCGATGTCATGCGGATCGCAACGTTTCAATGGCGTGACAGAAGAAAGCATGAAAAGCGTTACGAAGAGCCGACCAGTCGTGGCCGGTGGGTGGCTTCGGCTCACTGGCAGCCGTTTCGCCGTTCCGCCCGTGACGACTAAGTGCGCGCAAGGAGTGGGGATTGCGTTTTCCAGTGGAAGCCCACATCTATCGCCTGGGAAACGCGAAACGGAGACTGTGGTGCGCGACCAGCATGGGCATGCGCATATCGCCAGGCCGCCGAAACGCGGCCGCAACTGGCCCGGTCCATGGCGCAAGACGCCGGGCCGTCTCCTCGGCACGTCGCTCGTGCGCCTCTATCAGCTGACGCTGTCGGGCTTTGTCGGCAATTCCTGCCGGCATCTGCCGACCTGTTCGGAATATGCCCATGAGGCGATCGCCCGCCATGGCCTGTGGGCCGGCGGCTGGATGGGATTCTTCCGCGTGCTGCGCTGCGGGCCATTCGGCACGCATGGCATCGACCGCGTGCCGGAGGTGCTGGAGGATCGTTATGTCTGGTTCACGCCATGGCGGTACTGGCGGATCGGCAGCAAGCGCGGCGAAGCGCAGGGGTGATCGCATCGGTCAGGTACCGGCGGCTCTGCCCGTTTACGATCCGGTAGGGTTAACAACAGCCTGCACAAAGACTGCGCATTTGAGACAAAATCGAGACAAGAGACCTCGCTAAGCCGCTCGCGAACCCCCCTCTTGAGCGAGCAGACAAATGCGCAATTTCGACCGTCTTCCCTTCATCTTTGCCGGGATACTGTTCCTGCTCGCCTGGCTGCTGGGATTTCCGTTGCGCGCGCAATCGGCGCCGTTGGGGGACGTGCAGTGCACGGTGATCGCCGATGCGGCGAGCGGCAAGACGCTTTACCAGGACGGGGTGTGCGACCAGCGGTTCAGCCCGGCGTCGACGTTCAAGGTGCCGTTGTCGCTGATCGGCTATGACAGCGGGATCCTGAGCGACGAGCACACGCCGAGCTGGGATTACAAGCCTGAATTCAACGCGGTGAAGCGGGATCAGAAGACCGTCGATCCGGTGGTCTGGGAGCGAGATTCGATCCTGTGGTTTTCCCGGGAAATCACCCGCCGGCTTGGGTCTGAGAGTTTTGCCGGTTATGTCTCGAAATTCGACTACGGCAATGCCGATGTTTCCGGTAATCCCGGCAAGAATGATGGTTTGACCAAGTCCTGGGTGAATTCCTCGCTCAAGATCACGCCGGTCGAGCAGGTCGAATTCCTGCGCAAGCTGCTGGCCCGCAAGCTGCCTGTCTCGGCCAAGGCCTACGACATGACATCAGCCATCATCCCGACCTTCCAGGCCGGGGGTTGGACGGTGCAAGGCAAGACCGGCAGCACCAGGCTGCGCAACGACGCCGACAAGGTTCAGGACAAGCGCTCGCTCGGCTGGTTCGTCGGCTGGGCGCAAAAGGATGGCCGCCAGATCGTCTTTGCGCGGCTTGTCGTCGACACCAACCGCACGGACGTGCCAAAGGGCCTCAAGACCCGGGCTGCGTTCCTGAAGGAACTGCCGCTCCTCATCAAATGACGCTGACATTTGAGCCGGGCTTTACGGCGGCGAAATCTGTCCATAAAAGACAGCCGCTGCCGGACGCATCCGGCTTTTCCCTATGCATGTCGTAACCCAAAACCGCCATACACTTTTGGGCGACATGCATTTCAACCACCCGCGCTCGTTTGCGGGACTGGATAGGAGATATATATGCTGAATTCCGTTTCTCTGACATTTCCCGATGGCTCCGTCCGCGAATATGACGCGGCGATGACCGGTGCCGGCCTCGCCGAATCGATCTCGAAATCGCTGGCCAAGAAGGCGGTCGCCTATGCGATCGACGGCACGGTTCGCGATCTCAGCGATCCGCTCGGCAAGTCCGGCAAGGTCGAGATCGTCACCCGCGACGACCCGCGCGCGCTGGAGCTGATCCGCCACGACGCGGCCCATGTGCTGGCGGAAGCCGTGCAGGAGATATGGCCGGGAACGCAGGTGACCATCGGGCCGGTGATCGAGAACGGGTTCTACTACGACTTCGCCCGTAACGAGCCGTTCACGCCCGACGATTTTCCGGTGATCGAGAAGAAGATGCGTGAGATCATCGCGCGCAACAAGCCGTTCACCAGGGAAGTCTGGTCGCGCGACAAGGCGAAAAAAGTGTTTGCCGACAAGGGCGAGCGCTACAAGCTGGAGCTGATCGATGCCATTCCCGAGGATCAGGATCTCAAGATCTACGCACAGGGCGACTGGTTCGACCTCTGCCGTGGCCCGCACATGGCCTCGACCGGGCAGATCGGCAATGCCTTCAAACTGATGAAGGTGGCCGGCGCCTATTGGCGCGGTGATTCGAACAACCCGATGCTGACCCGCATCTACGGCACGGCCTGGGCTGATCAGGCGCAGCTCGAAGCCTACCAGATGATGCTGGAGGAGGCCGAGAAGCGCGACCATAGGAAGATCGGCCGCGAGATGGACCTGTTCCATTTCCAGGAAGAGGGACCGGGCGTCGTCTTCTGGCATGCCAAGGGCTGGAAGATGTTCCAGAACCTGGTCAACTACATGCGCCGCCGCCTCGACGAGCAGGGCTATCAGGAGGTCAACGCGCCGCAGGTACTCGACAAGAGCCTGTGGGAGACGTCAGGCCATTGGGGCTGGTATCGCGACGCCATGTTCAAGGTGACGGTCGCCGGCGACGACACCGATGACGACCGGGTCTTCGCGCTGAAGCCGATGAACTGTCCGGGCCATGTGCAGATTTTCAAGCATGGGTTGAAGTCCTATCGCGATCTTCCCGTAAAGCTTGCGGAATTCGGCAATGTGCACCGCTACGAGCCGTCGGGCGCGCTGCACGGGCTGATGCGCGTTCGCGGCTTCACGCAGGACGATGCGCACATCTTCTGCACCGAGGAGCAGCTGGCCGCGGAGTGCCTGCGCATCAACGATCTGATCCTGTCGACCTATGCTGATTTCGGTTTTGACGAAATCAGCGTCAAGCTGTCGACGCGGCCCGACAAACGCGTCGGCACCGACGAAGCCTGGGATCATGCCGAGGCGATCATGGGGAGCGTGCTGGAGACGATCAGGACACGGTCCGGCAATCGCATCAAGACCTCCATCAATCCGGGCGAGGGCGCCTTCTACGGACCGAAATTCGAATATGTGCTCAAGGATGCCATCGGCCGCGAATGGCAGTGCGGCACGACGCAGGTCGACTTCAACCTGCCGGAACGGTTCGGCGCCTTCTATATCGGCTCCGATTCCGAGAAGAAGCAGCCTGTGATGGTGCACCGCGCCATCTGCGGCTCGATGGAGCGCTTCCTCGGCATCCTGATCGAGAACTATTCCGGCCACTTCCCGCTGTGGTTCGCGCCGCTACAGGTGGTGGTGGCGACGATCACGTCCGACGCCGACGGCTATGCGACCGAGGTGGTGGCAAAGCTGAAGGCCGCAGGGCTGTTGGCGGAAGCGGATCTGCGTAACGAGAAGATCAACTACAAGGTCCGCGAGCACTCGCTGGCCAAGGTTCCGGTCATCCTCGTCTGCGGCAAGCGCGAGGCCGAAGAGCAGACCGTCAACATGCGCCGGTTGGGCTCACGCGACCAGGAATCGCTTGGCCTTGACCAGGCGATCGCGCAATTGGCCGAAGAAGCTGTTACACCCGACCGCCGGCGCAAACGCGCGGCTTGATTGGCATAGTTTCGACCAAATGGCGGTGGAGCGATCCACCGCCATTTTCATATCCCTGTCACGCCGACCTTGTAACCAGCCCTTATGCTCAAGTTGAAATTGCGCGAACGACCCTTTCCCGAGCTTTCCTATGCCAATTCGCGCCAGCCGGCGCTGACACGCTGGTTCATTCATTCGGTCGAAGGCCTGTCGGGCCGCGACCGCTACACAGCACTTTATGATTTCTGGCGCCGCCAGGTCGTGCCGACAGGCGAACGCGTGTTCAGCCGCATGCTCGACCTGATCGACGTCCGGGTGCGGACATCGGATCAATGGCCGCCGGCACAGTTGCCGAACACGCCGCTGGTGATCGTCGCCAATCATCCGTTCGGTATCGGCGACGGCATCGCCGTGCTGTCGCTGGCCGAGCAGCTTGGGCGCCCGTTCCGGGTGATGATCCACAAGGATCTGCTCAAGATCCGCGAGATGGAGCCTTACTCGCTGCCAATCGACTTTTCCGAGACCAAGGACGCGCTGAAGAACAACATGGCCGTGCGCCATGAGGCGGTGCGGCTGTTGAAGGAAGGCGTGACCATCGTGGTGTTTCCGGCCGGTGGTGTTGCCACCGCGCCAAAAGGTTTTGGACGGGCGCGCGATCTGCCGTGGAAGATATTTCCGGCCCGTCTCATTCAGGACGCCAGGGCGTCGGTCATCCCGATGCATTTTTCCGGACAGAACGGCAGGCTGTTCCATCTCGTCAGCGGGCCGATGAACATGGCCGAGCGCGACAGCCGCCTGGCGAAGTTCGTCGGCAAGGCCTCGCTGACGCTGCGCACGTCGCTGCTCATCCACGAATTCGCGCGGCTGTCCGGCAAGGCGATAGACGTGCGCGTCGGCGATGTGCTGAGCTGGAGCGAGTTGGAGCCGTTGCGCGACCGCAAGGCATTGCTCGACCGGCTGTATCGCGGCGTGTTCGATCTGGCGCCAATCGTGGCGCGCCGCCGGATTCCGTTCCTGCCAGCGCGGACCAAGATGGCAGCCTGAAACAGGAAAACTGCCGCGGAAGGTTAGTCCGCGCCTTCTTCGGGATCCATCGCCGCGGCCTCGGTGGCCAGAACCTCGATCTCCTGGTTCTGCCCGGCCACGACCGTAAAATCCTTCTGATAGATGCGGTCGCGGTTCTTGGCGATGATGGTGTAGTCGCCCTCGGCCAGCACCATCGAGGCGAAGGCGCCGACGGTTTCCTTGATCGGATCGCCCGATTCGTTGAGCAGCGACCAGGATGTGTCGGCGATCGCCTCGCCACCGGTTTCGCGCACCAGCTTCATGGTGATCTCGGCGGCGTGGTGCTCGACGGTGGCTTCGGTCAGCTTGCCGGCCTCGACACGGATGTCGGAGCGGATGACCGCGTTGACTGCGCCATAGGTCGAGACGACGTGGTAGATGCCGGCGTTGAGCCGCACGACGCTGTTGGGCTCGACATCGGGAATGATCAGCGCGCGGTCGCCATTGGCCTCGGCGGTGCCTTCGTAGATCGAAAATCGCAGCTTCTTTGGTGGAATGCGCACGCCGCCGGACAGCACTGCGTCGAGCTTGAGGCCGCCGGCGTCGAGCACGAGACTTTCGCGCTTGGCGTCCTTGCCGACAGTGATGCGCTTGGTGGCGCCGGCCCGGCCGTAGGAGGCGTGAACCAGATAGCTGCCGGGTTCGAGCTGGAAGACGGCGGTGCCGCCATGGGAGGAGGCAACCATCGGCAATTTGCCGTTGACGGCTTCGGGCTTGAAAACCCGCCAGACGATGCCGCGCGTGATGTCGGAACCCTTGTCGGTCAGTTGGGCGGACAATGTGATGGCGCCGCCGCCGCTCAGCGCCAGCGACGTCTCGCCTTTCGGCGTCGCGTAGCTCGAAATTCCCGGAAGCTTCAGG
Organism: Mesorhizobium sp. M7A.F.Ce.TU.012.03.2.1; assembly: GCF_004006095.1. Lineage (NCBI taxonomy): Bacteria > Pseudomonadati > Pseudomonadota > Alphaproteobacteria > Hyphomicrobiales > Phyllobacteriaceae > Mesorhizobium > Mesorhizobium sp. M7A.F.Ce.TU.012.03.2.1. The sequence continues at coordinate 5,309,020 of NZ_CP034779.1, read as the reverse complement.
TCGGTGACACCGTCGACGTTCTGCGCCACGGCAAGCGAAACCGGCGCCATGAATATCAGCGCGCCGAGCCAGACCAGGAAAAGACGGACAGTCCCCTCAAACATGCCTTGCGTTGAAGCCCATGGCGGTGGCAATTTCAAGGCTTAAGAGTTGAAACGACTCTTCCCTCCGGCGTATCCCGCGCCAATGCCCGAGCCGCCCGAATCCCCGATGGTGCGCTTCAGCTCAAAACAGAATGTCCAGGAGACTTGCGCCCATGGCGTCGCCGATCATCGACTTCCTGCTCACCCGAAACTCCGCACCGATCCCCGATTTGAAGGAGCCGGCGCCGAGCGATGCGGAGATCGCCACGATGATCGCCGCTGCCTCCCGGGTGCCCGACCATGGCCGGTTGGAGCCCTGGCGCTTCATCCTCTACCGTGGCGACGCCCGCGTCGAGATCGGCAGGCAACTGGCAGCGCTTGCAGAGCAGCGGGAAGGTCCCTTGTCCGAAGGCCGCCGCAACCAAGAACTGGCGCGATTCTCGCGCGCGCCACTGGTGATCGGCGTCGTTTCGATCCCCAGGGACAATCCAAAAATCCCGCAATGGGAAATGTTCCTGTCGGGCGGCATGGCGGCGATGAACCTGATGATAGCAGCGAATGCGCTGGGCTATGGCACCAACATGATCAGCAACTGGTATTCGGATGTGCCGGAGGGCAGGGCGCTGCTGGGGCTGGCGCCGCAGGAGCGGGTCATCGGCTTCATCCATATCGGCTCCTATGCCGGCCCGGCACCGGAGCGGCCCCGGCCCGATCCGGCAAAGCTGTACAGTGACTATTCGGGGCCGTGGGCGGGCTGAATGTTCTACGAACCCTCAAAGGGCCACGGCCTGCCGCATGACCCTTCGAAGGCGATCGTGGCGCCGCGTCCGATCGGCTGGATTTCGACACTGAACAGGGCAGGCGAGGTCAATCTCGCGCCATACTCCTTCTTCAATGCCGTTTCTACGCGGCCTTTCATCGTCTGGTTCTCCTCCGAAGGCGAGAAGGACAGCGCCTCCTTCGCCCAGGAAACCGGCGAGTTCGTCGCCAATCTCGTCGGCCGCGATCTCGCGGAGAAGATGAACCGCACATCGGTCAACGCACCGCGCGGCGTCAACGAGTTCGTCTATGCCGATCTTGCCATGGCGCCGTCTCGGCTGGTGGCGCCGCCGCGCGTGGCGGCAGCGCCGGCCGCGCTCGAATGCCGGGTGACGGAAGTCTTTCGGCCAAAGGCGCTGGACGGATCGCCGACACGCGCTGTGATTGTTGCCGGTGAAGTGGTCGGCGTGCACATCGACGACGCCTTCCTGACAGACGGCCTGTTCGACATCACCAAGGCCGGCAATGTCGCCCGTCTCGGCTATATGGATTATGCCAGCGTCGACGAGGTGTTTTCGATGCGCCGGCCGCGCTGGGACAAGGACTAGATATCAGGCTTGGCCAGCGCCTTGCCGGCACTCTTTCGCCGCCTGGCCGTCATGACGGTGCGCACATAGCCGGGCTCGCCGATCCGGATGCTTCCATCGGGCAGGCCCAGTATGCGGTCGAGAGCGATCTCGTAGAGCCTGACGCGTTTCTCCAGGGCCTCGATCGCGATCTCCATGTCGGCGTCGCTGCCGCCGGCAATTGCCTTGGCAACGACGTCATGCGTGGCCATGCCGAACTGCATGACGATGTCGGCAACACCTTCCGGATCGAAGGTCCTGAAAGTGCCGTCTTCGATCCCTTGCCTGATGATCTTGACCAGCAGAGGTGAAAACGACGCGCTGGCGGCCAGATTGATACGGTGGAAAAGCACCAGATTCTCAGGCCGAAACATCGTCTCGAAAAGAGTCCAAGCTTCGGGCGCGGTCTCGATCTTTGCCCGCCGCGACTGGCTGAGCAGGCCATTCAGGCGGCCAAGCGGGTCTAGGTCCGGATCGTCGATTATGTCTTGCACCCCAGCCAGTGCCTGTCTTGCAAAGCGATCGGCCAATGCTTCCAGAAGAGCCTCCTTGGAGGGGAAGTAGTGATAGAAGGCGCCCTTCGAGACGCCGGCGGACGCAATCACGTCGTTGAGGCTCGCTTTGTCATAGCCCTGCGTCAGGAAAAGGGTCTGGGCATGGTCCAGAAGCTCTTCTCGCCTGAACTCTGGATGCTTGATGACACGGGGCATGATGAACCTTCTGCACAGTTCGCTTGAATTACAGACCGCTGGTCGGTATGGTAGACCAATGGTCTGAAATTGCCAGTGCAGTGAGCGGATATCATGAAAGGTCGATCATGATCGCGAAATTGGTCCTCCAAACATTCGTCTGGTTTGGCGCCATGGGCGCCTTGCTCTTCCTGTCGGCCGGCACGCTGCGCTGGCCGGGGGCCTGGGTCTATCTGGTGGGGATGGTGGGGCTCAGTCTCACCTTGGGCGTGGCGCTGGCAAGGCGCGATCCCGGCCTGATGAATGAGCGGTTGAGTTCTCCTATCCAGAAGAATCAGGACACGGCCGACAAGGTCCTGCTGTCCATACTCCTGCTCGCCATCTTTGGTTCGCAGATATTCATGGGATTCGACGTCCGTTTCGGCTGGTCCGTGGTTCCCGTCTGGGTGCAGGTGGTCGGCGCGCTCGTCCTGCTGCTCGGAATCTGGATCTGCTATCTGACGATGCTGGAGAACAGTTTCGCGGCGCCCGTGGTGAAGATCCAGGATGAACGCGGACAACGTGTGATCTCCACGGGGCCTTACAGCTACGTCCGCCATCCGATGTACGCCGGCGCCATCCTTTTCTTCGCCGGCACTGCACTTCTGCTTGGTTCCTGGTGGGGGCTGGCGTCGGTACTCGTGATCGTCGTTCTCCTGGCCATCCGCACCTTCATTGAAGAGAAGACGCTTCGCACCGGCCTGCGCGGCTATGACGACTATGTGGCCCGGGTCCGTTACCGCCTGATCCCATTGGTTTGGTAGCAGGCGCTCATGCGGAAACACCTGCCGCCTTTGCCCGCGCCAGAAGCCGCTCGGCTAGCCGCAGATGCGGTCGATCGAACATCTTGCCGTCAATGCCGACTACGCCGGGATTTCCCGCCGCCGCGAACGCGGCGACGATTGCTGCCGATTGTCTCACGGCCTCGGCCGACGGCGTGAAGGCGGCGTTGATGACCGGCACCTGATCGGGATGGATCGCCATCTTGCCGGTGAAGCCATCGCGCTCGGCCTCGGTGCATTCCGCTTCGAAGGCCGCCATGTCGCGAAAATTCGGGAAGACGGTGTCGATCGCTTCGACCTCCGCCGCACCGGCGGCAAGTATGGTCATGGTGCGAGCGTGTCGGAACACGTCCGTGTAGCGGCCATGCTCGTCGCGGGCGCTGCGCGCGCCGATCGCCGCCGACAGGTCTTCAGCGCCCCAGGTGAGGCCGGCAAGCCGCGCACTGGTCCCGGTATAGGTCGCCGCCGCCAGCACGCCTGCCGGCGTTTCGGTGATGATCGGCAGGATCTTGATCGCGCCGTCGGCCAAGCCATTTTCGGCCTCGCGCACCCTGAGCTTTGCTGACAGATGCTGCACATCCTGGCCGCTGTTCGACTTGGGCAGCATGATGCCGTCGGGTCGTGCCGGCACCAACGCCGCCAGATCGTCATCCGTCAACCCGGTCGTGAGGTCATTGACCCTGACATAGATGGCTGAACTGGTTTGCGCCCTGCGTTCCAGGATGAAGCGCGCCGCCACCTCGCGCGCCAGCGCCTTGTTGTGCGGCGCCACGGAATCTTCGAGGTCGACGATGATCACGTCGGCGCCGGCACCAAAACTTTTTTCCAGTTTCCTCTGGGAATCGCCAGGGACGAACAGCAGCGAACGCATGCGTCAGATCGCCTTCTTCAGCATCATCGCTTGCCTGGTGCATTTGGCGACGAGATCGCCATGCTGGTTGTAGGCGCGATGCTCGAATTCGACGATGCCGCGATCGGGTTTCGACCTGGATTCGCGCACCGAGATGACTGTCGTCTCGACCCGGATGGTGTCGCCATGGAAGACCGGATGCGGAAACACGGTCTCCTTCATGCCGAGATTGGCGACCGTAGTGCCGACTGTGATGTCATTGACCGAAATGCCGATCATCAAGCCGAGCGTGAACAGCGAGTTGACCAGCGGCTTGCCCCATTCGCTCTTGGCGGCGAAATCGAAGTCGATATGCAGCGGCTGCGGGTTCAGCGTCATTACCGAAAACAGCATGTTGTCGCTTTCGGTAACGGTCTTGCGCAGCGTGTGCTGGAAGACATGGCCGACAACGAACTCTTCGAGATAAAGCCCGGCCATTTCTTTCTCCTCAGGTGCTTGACGGTGATAGGCGCTGCAAATCAGCCTCGCAAGCCAGTTAATGAACATGGTGAACGGTTCGTAAACCAATTCTGCCTACGGTCGTCAGTGGGGTCAGAAGCTTCTGACAAGGGGCGTAAGCAGGCGGGCATGGTTGTTGTTTCGCATTTCCTGAAATGGATCTACACGGCCAGGGTGTCGGAGCGTGCAGCGGCGGCGAGCGCTCTGGCCCGGGCCTATATCAATTCCGAATTGCCTTTCGAGGACCGTTGCGCCGCCGAGGCGGCGCTGACGCTATTGCTCGACGATGCCTCGTCGAAGGTGCGGCTGGCGATGGCCGAGGCGCTGTCGATGAGCCACCAAGCGCCAATGCAGATCATCAGCGTGCTGGCCTCCGACCAGCCGGAAGTCGCCGGCGTGGTGCTGGCGCGCTCGCCGCTGCTCACCGACGCCGACCTGATCAACCGCGTGGCCTCAAGTCCGAAGGCGACACAGAAATTGATCGCCGACCGGCCACTCGTCTCGATGGCGCTGTCGGCGGCCATCGCCGAGATCGGCGAGGCGGACGCCTGCGCGGTGCTGCTCGCCAACAGCGGCGCCGACATCGCCTCGCTCAGCTTCCGCCGCATGGCCGAACGGCATGGGCACCTGCCGCTGGTACGCGAGGCGCTGATATCGGATATCAGGCTGCCGGCCGACTGTCGGCATATGCTGCTCGTCAAGCTCGGCGAAATGTTGAAAACGTCGCCACTGGTGATGGCGATGATGGGCGCGGCGCGAGCCGACCGCGTCATGCGCGACGCCTGCGTCAAGGCTTCGGTGACGCTGATAGAAGGCACGCGCCAGGAAGAACATGCGGCCCTGATCGAGCATCTCAGGCTGCGCGGCGACCTTACCGCGAGCTTTCTGATCCGCACCATCGCGCATGGCAAGGTCGATTTCTTCGGCTCGGCGCTGGTCGCGCTCAGCCAGCAGTCCGAACAAAGGGTAAGGGCGCTGCTTGCCGGCGGGCACGATGTCGCCTTGCAGGCGCTGTTCCGCAGCGCAGGACTTGCCGCAGTCACCCATGCCATCATCCTGCGTGCGCTGAAGATCTGGCGCGAGGTTGCCAACGGCAAGCGCGTCGCCGGTGTGCAAGAGGTCAGCTGGCTGATGCTCAAGGAGGAGGGCGGGCAGTCCGCGGAAGGCGATCTTGCCACGCTGGTCAAGTCGATCCATCTCGACGCGCTGCGCGAGAACGCACGCGGCCACGCACTCGCGATAGCGGCGGCTTAGCCTTTATCCCTCGCGAAAAAGTCCGGGAAATCCTCCATCGCCGCGGCAATGATGCGCAGCGATGCTGCGATTTGCAGCAATTCGCCGGTGCCGTTTCGCTCGGCGATGTTCGCTGCGTACTGCCGGGCGACGGCGACGGTCGAGGTCTGTGGATCGCCGGGCGCGCGGAAAAGCAGTTCGCGCGCCAGTCCCCTTAGGAAGTTGGCGATCGAAAGCGCGGTCTCGGATGGAATGGCATGGCTTTGGCTTGCATCGCGCAGCCGAAGGACCTCCAGGCCGACGGTGACGGCGGCGACTCCGCCGCCCAGAACCGCATCGCCCTTCTGACCGGCATTCTGCACCAGCGGCATCAGCTGGTTGATGCGGTCGTAGGCGAGGCTCTCGAAGGCCGACCGCCTCGGCACCCGCTCATGCAGGCAAAGCCGCGCCAGATCCTCGCGCATGGCGCGCACGATGCGGTTGGCCGCGAGCCACGGATCGGCTGGCAGCACGACGATGAAGACACCGATCGCCAGCAGGATGCCGACCAGGATCGACGCCGACCCGGCGAAGAAGGGTACGGGATCGTAGGTCATCGCCTGGTGCGGGCTCAGGAAGGCGAGGAAGTTGATGGCGAAGGCCGTCGCCACGCCGACATAGCGTGGATTGGCCATGGCCAGCGCCGTCGGTACAAGGATGGGCACGACAAACAGCATGAACCAGCCGAAGCCCGGCAAAGCGGGCAGCGCGATCTGGCCGACGAGAAAGGCAAAGGGCAAAGCGAGCAGCGTTCCCTTGAAGAAACCCCAGGCGACCTGCACAGGGTCGGGGCGAGCAGCAAACAGGCTCGATACGACAGCAACGAGGATGACCGTACCGGCCGCTTCCGACCATTTCGTCGTCAACCAGAAGGCCGCGACCAGCAGCGTGGCAAGGGCAGCGCGCACGGCGTTGCGCGACGCGCCGGCGTAATCGCGATGCACCACCAGCGCAGGCTGCCTGCTGCCCCTGGCCGACCGCGTGGCAGGCGCGCGCAAGGCGTCGAGGCCGCGCAGCACCTGCTTGAGCGCATCGGCGAAATCGGCGGCGATGGTCAGGCGGGTGATAGTGCCGACCCTGTCGTCGCCCTGTTCGGTCGAGGCATCGGGCATTTGCCGGGCGTTTCCGGCAATCGCATCGAGCCGAGCCATCCACAGCGCCGTATCGTTCAGCGCGCCGGGCTTGGTCGCCAGCTCGCTGACCAGCGACTGCAGTTCCGAGCGTACCGGAATGAGCGCCGCATTCTTCGGAGCGGCGTGCGAATGCAGCGCGCGTGCCGCCGACAGGGCCGAGAGCAGCTGTCCGATGGTGCGCCGGACCGGATGGGCGCGCGGCGCGAAGCTTGGCGCCTCGAGCCTGGCATAGGCGCGCATCTCGCCGAGCGTCTGGGCATCAGTGATCAGCTTCCGGTGCAGCGCGGACAGCGTTGCCGGGTCGCCGCCGGAGAACGCACCGTCGGCATAGGTGGCAAGATCGAGGATGCAGCGTTTCAGGCGCGAGACGATGGCGTCGCTGGCCAGTTTTGGCAGGATCAGGCGGCTGGTCAGGCCGGCGCAGACAATGCCAAGCACGATCTCGGCACATCGCGCGATCGCGAGGTCGACGACGAGATGCGGCTGTCCGAAGGCGGGCAGGCCGATGATCATTGCGGTGTAGCCGGCGAGCGCGGCGCCATAGGCTTCCGGATTGCGCAGCAGCGACGAGACGAAGGTGCAGATGCCGATCCAGACGGCAAGCACCGTCACCAGCACCCAGGGGTTGGTGCCGAATACGGTGGTGATACCGATCGCCGCGACGCCGCCGACCAGCGTGCCGAGCAGCCGGTAGAAGCCCTTCGCCAGCACCATGCCGGCAACCGGCTGGGCGACGATGAACACCGTCATCATGGCCCATTGCGGGTGGTCGAGTTTTAGGGCGTAGGCGGCCAGCAGTGCGATCAGGCCGGCTGAAACGGTGCGAAGAGCGAAAATCCAGTCCGAGCGCGTCGGTTGCGTCAGGTCGGTCAAACTGGTTTCGAAATAGCCTTTCAGCCGTGCCGCAATCACACGCTGGTCTCCATATCAGAAGCGCAAGCTAAACCGGCTGATGGCTAGATATCCAGCACTTCCGCCGCGGCGAATTCGGCGCGTTCCTGGATGAAGCGGAAACGGGCTTCCGGCTTGGTGCCCATCAGTTCATCGACCCTGTCCTTGGTGGCTGAATCGATTTCGTTCACATCGACCCTGAGCAGCGTGCGCTTCCTCGGGTCCATGGTGGTTTCCTTGAGCTGGGCGGCCATCATCTCCCCCAGGCCCTTGAAGCGGCCGAGTTCCACCTTGCCGCGCCCGGTGAATTCGGTGCGCAGGAGCTCGTCCTTGTGCGCGTCGTCGCGGGCATAGGCGACCTTGCCGCCTTGCCTGATCGAGTAAAGCGGCGGCACGGCGAGGTAAAGGTGGCCGCCGCGCACCAGCGCCGGCATCTCCTGGTAGAAGAAGGTGATCAGCAGCGAGGCGATGTGGGCGCCGTCGACGTCTGCGTCGGTCATGATGATGACGCGGTCGTAGCGCAGATCTTCATCGCGGTACTTCGAACGCGTACCGCAGCCGAGCGCCTGGATCAGGTCCGAAATCTGCTGGTTGGCCGCCAGCTTGTCGTTGCCGGCGCTGGCGACGTTGAGGATTTTTCCACGCAGCGGCAGGACGGCCTGGCTGGCGCGGTCGCGCGCCTGCTTGGCAGAGCCGCCGGCGGAGTCACCTTCGACGATGAACAGTTCGGCACCGGCCGCGGCATTCTGCGTGCAATCGGCGAGCTTGCCCGGCAGCCGCAGTTTGCGCACCGCGCTCTTGCGCGACACCTCTTTTTCCTGCCGTCGGCGCACCCTCTCGTCGGCGCGCGCGATCACCCATTCGAGCAGCTTCGAGGCTTCCTGCGGATTGTCGGCCAGCCAATGGTCGAACGGATCGCGGATCGCGGTCTCGACAATTCGAATTGCCTCGATCGTCGCCAGCCTGTCCTTGGTCTGGCCGACGAATTCCGGCTCGCGGATGAACACCGACAGCATGCCCGCCGCCGAGATCATGACGTCTTCCGAGGTCACGATCGAGGCGCGCTTGTTGCCGACGAGATCGGCATAGGCGCGCAGGCCCCGCGTCAGCACGTTGCGGAAGCCGGCTTCGTGGGTGCCGCCTTCGCCGGTCGGGATGGTGTTGCAGTAGGAATTGATGAAGCCGTCGCCGCCGAACCAGGTCACCGCCCATTCGAGCGAGCCATGGCCGCCTTGTTTCTCGCTCTTGCCGGCGAAGATTTCGCGAGTCACCTGGAAGTCGTCGCCGAGCGATGCCTTGAGATAATCCTTCAGGCCGCCGGGAAAATGGAATTCAGCCTTGGCCGGTGTCTGATCTTTTTCCTTGATCAGCGACGGATCGCAGGTCCAGCGGATCTCGACACCACCGAACAAATAGGCTTTCGAGCGCGTCATGCGGTAGAGCCGCGCCGGTTCGAACGCAGCGCCCTTGCCGAAAATCTGCTCGTCGGGGTGGAATCGGATCTTTGTGCCGCGCCGGTTGTGGATTTCGCCCAGTTGCTCCAGGCCGGTCACGGGAACGCCGCGCGAGAATTTTTGTCGATACAGTTGCCGTCCCCGCGCGACCTCGACCTCGAGATGGTCCGACAGCGCGTTGACCACGGACACGCCGACGCCATGCAGGCCGCCTGATGTCTCGTAAACCTTGGAGTCGAACTTGCCGCCCGAATGCAGCGTCGTCATGATCACTTCGAGCGCCGGCTTCTTGAACTTCGGGTGCGGATCGATCGGGATGCCGCGGCCATTGTCGGTCACGGCGAGATAGCCGTCGGCCGAGAGCTCGACATCGATGAAGGTGGCATGGCCGGCTACCGCCTCGTCCATCGAATTGTCGATGACCTCGGCGAACAGATGGTGCATCGCCTTGTCGTCGGTGCCGCCGATATACATGCCTGGCCGGCGGCGCACCGGCTCCAGCCCTTCCAGCACCTCGATGTCGGCAGCGCTATAGCCCTCGCTGCCATCCTTGATTGAGGCAGGACGCTTGGTGGCCTGCACCAGCGGATCCGCCGGGCGCGCCGGTGTGCGAACCGGCTGCGGCTGCTTGTCCATATTGCCGAAGAGATCGTTGTTGTCGTCCATGCCTGCCATAGGGTCCGGTGCTGCGAATCACCTCGCGATACTGCCACGCTTTTCAGCGCCAAGCGACCGAGGTTCCTGTTCCGTTCGGGGATCTGATCCCTCTTAACCCAAAACCATTCGATAACCAAGCTGGCGGAAATAGGTCCGATGCCGCCGCGCAAGATTCCTGATTCTTTAACAATGCGGCCTAGCGTGAGCCCAACAAAACAAGAAACTGCTGATATCAGGGGTTTAGGCGTGAGGGGCAAGGCCATATCGATGATCGGCATCGCCGCCGTTTTCGGGGCGATCTCGATCTTTGCCGCGGATTTCTGGGTCAAAAGCCAGGCCGAGGCCGATTCCGAAGAGAAGACGTCGTCGATCCCGGCACTTGTTGTGCCGAAGGTCGAGTTCAAGACCATCGTGGTGGCGAATGCCCCATTGCGCTACGGCATGGCGCTCGACCGCGCGCAGCTCAGCGAAATCCCGTGGTCGCAAGAGGCCGTGCCGCAGGGCGCCTTCACCACCATCAATGCGTTGCTTGCCGATGGCAGCCGCGTGGTGCTGTCGCCGATCGAGGTCAACGAACCGGTGCTGCTGACCAAGCTGTCCGGTCCGAACGGCCGCGCGACACTCTCCAACATGATGACGCCTGGAATGCGGGCGGTCACCATCCGCACCGATGAGATCGCCGGTGTCGGCGGCTTCGTCACGCCCGGTGACCGCGTGGACGTGGTGCTGACGCGCGATGCCGGCGAAATTCAGGAAGTGGCCAAGAATGCGCAAGGGGCCGCCGGTTCGACCATCACCTCCGAGATCGTCGTCGCCGATGCCAAGGTGCTGAGCGTCGGGCAGGGCGCCGACGAGCGCCAGACGACGCCGCAGATTTCCAATTCGGTGACTATAGAGGTGACGACAGACGGCGCGCAGAAAGTGGCGTTGGCCCGCACCGTCGGCACCTTGTCCCTGTCGCTTCGGTCCGCCAGCGAAGGCGGTGACGGCAAGAACGGCGTCACCACCATCTCCTCCTTCGGCGGATCGGTCGCCTCGGATGTGCAGGCCGCGGCCGGCTCGGTGTTCGACGCCGTCACCAAGGAGCCGGAGAAACCGAAGTTCAAGACGGTCATCGTAACGCGCGGCACGAAGGCCGAGGAATACCAGGTTCCTTCGCGGGACCAGAAATAAGCCAGTGGGGACTGGGTGAGGGACGGGACAATGTTCGGGCTGTTCACATATCGGGTCATGGGGCGGTTGCGCATTTTGCGTGCGGTGGCTGTCGCGTCTTCGCTGGCTGCTGCCGCGATGCTGGCTTTCGGCGCCTCGGCGAGAGCTGACAACGACATCGTCTATGTGTCGTCGACCAAGAATGCGTCGATCAAGGTTGCCAAGGGCAAGCCGAAGACGATCATGACCAGTGCCGCCTTCTACCAGATCGTCATCGGCGACCCGGAGATCGCCAACGTCAATCCGCTGACCGACAAATCCTTCTACGTGCTCGGCAACAATCTCGGCACTACCGGCATTGCGCTGTTCGATGAGAAGAAGCAGCTTGTCGGCACCGTCGACATCGAGGTGACGCTCGACACAGACCAGCTGGCCAGCACCATTCGGGCCAGCGTGCCGGATGCCAGGATCAAGGTCGGATCGGCCAATGGCCGGGTCGTGCTGTCGGGCGAGGCGGATGACGCGGTCGCCGCCGAAAAGGCAAACAAGATCGCGACGCGCTTTTCCGGCGCCGAGGAGGTCATCAACTCGGTCAACATCTCATCGTCGCAGCAGGTCCAGCTCAATGTCCGCTTTGTCGAGATCAACCGCCAGGCGGGTCAGGATCTGGGCGCCAAATACGCCGCCAATTTTGCCTACGGCCTCGGTGGCCGCGACGTCTCGATCGATCCGGGTACAGTGCCGGCCGCCGGCACCGGCGAGATCATCGGCAGGCTTTTGTCGAACGGCGTGTCGATCGATATCGCTATCAAGGCGCTCGAGGAACGCGGTCTCGCCCGTCGGTTGGCCGAGCCGAACCTGATCGCCCGGTCCGGCCAGACGGCGAGCTTTCTCGCCGGCGGCGAATTCCCGATCCCGGTCTCCGAAGACGACGGCAAGATCTCGGTCAGCTACAAGAAATACGGCGTCAGCCTGGATTTCACGCCGACCGTCCTCAAGGATGGGCTGGTCAGTCTGGACATCGCGCCGGAAGTCTCCTCGATCGACGCATCGGCCTCCTACAATATCGGCACCATCTCGGTTCCCGGCTTCATCGTGCGCCGTGCCAGGACGTCGGTCGACCTGAAGAACGGCCAGAGCTTCATGATCGCTGGACTGCTGCAGTCGCAAAACGACATCACCACGTCGCGCATTCCCGGCCTCGGCAAGATGCCGGTGCTTGGGGCGCTGTTTTCCTCGAAATCCTATCAGCGGCGCGAGACCGACCTCGTCATCATCGTGACGCCCTATCTGGTCAAGCCGGTCGATCCGTCGAAGAAGCTCATCGAGCCGACAGATGGCACGCAGCCGGCCAGCAACGCCGACTATTTTCTCAACAACACCGAGGAAGTGAAGGATTCCGATGCCGGTCGCACCGTGGCGCTGGCAGACGGCCGCGTCACTCAACCTGCAGCGGCCGCTTCGGCTGGGCATTTCCTCGACCTGCCGAAGGATTGAAGCCATGCGTCTGGTCTTTGGATCGAGCGTCGCCTTGCTGCTGACCGGCTTTGCCGCCGGCTGCACCAGCGACGACTATGTGCGCAGCGAAGGGCCGACGGCCGGCGCCGGAAATGCGCAGGCCGCCAACACCGTCATGCAGATGGTCGATCCCTGGAAATACGGGGTCCAGAACACCAGGCTCCTGGTGCCGGCCCAACGAGGCAGTGCCGCGGCTGTCACACCCGATCAGGCGGCCGGTGCCAAGGCGTCGCAGTCCAGCACGACCAATTGATCCCACGGGCAACTGATCCAACGGTCGATCGACCTGACAGGCTGACAGAATGGCAAACGGCATCAAGACCAGGAAGATCCTGCTCGTATCGACCGACAGGACATTTGCGCAGGACACGCGCACCGCATTTTCCGCCTCCGAGATCATACAGCTCTCGACGGTGGAGAAGAACGTCACCGAGTTGCGCGGCGAGATCCAGGAAGCCGACTTCGGCGCCATCATCGTCGACATGGATGCGGCAAGGCTGGAGGAGGTCGAGTCGCTGCAGCGCATTATGCGCCGGCTGGAGGACAAGGTTCCGGTCGTCGTCGTCACCCAGGAGTTCAACGCCGCCGCGGTGCGCATTCTGGTGCAGCTCAAGGTCGCGGATTTCCTGGTCAAGCCGATCACCACGGCCGATCTGGTGCGCTCCGTCGTGCGGGCGCTGCAGGGACCCGGGCGCGAGGAAAACACCGAATCGCAGATCTACACCTTCATGCCTGCCGCGGGCGGCGTCGGCACCACCACGCTGGCGCTGCAGACCGCTTTCCAGCTGCATCACTCGGTGACGCGCGGCGCGTCGACCTGCGTCGTCGATCTCAATTTCCAGCAGGGCGCCTGTGCCGAATATCTCGACCTCGAACCGCGTTTCGACATCACCGAGATCGAGAACCAGCCCGAGCGTCTCGACCGGCAACTGCTCGACGTGATGCTGTCCAAGCATGCCAGCGGGCTGTGCGTGCTGGCGGCACCGGCGCATCCAGCAGAGATGCGCTCGTTCAAGACCGATGTCGTGGTGCGCATGCTGGACCTCGTTTCGGCCTATTTCGACAATGTCGTCATCGACATGCCACGCACCTGGTTTCCATGGACGGAAACCGTGCTGCTCGGTTCCAACAAGCTCTACATCGTCGCGGAAATGACGGTGCCGTGCCTGCGCCACACCCAGCGGCTGATCCAGGCGGTCTACGAGACTGCCGGCAAGGAAGTGAAGCCGAACGTCATCGTCAACCGTTTCGAACAGAAGATGTTCGACAACGGCATCAAGCAGGCGGACGTCCAGGAAATTCTCGGCGAGCATTTCGTCGGCGGTATCGCCAACAACTATCGGCTGGTGCGCGAGGCGGTCGATCGCGGCGTGCCGTTGCACGAGATCGATCCAAACGCCAATGTCGTCAACGATCTGAAGAAGATCATCCTGCCGGAGGAGGCGGTCCCAACCCGGGCGAAATCGCGCTCGCTGTTTGGCATGGGCCGTGGATTGCTGAAGAGGAAAGCCGGATGACCAGCCGCTTCTCCGCCCTGCAGAACCGCGATGCGCTTCCGCAGCGCGTGCCTGAGACGACGCCGGTCGCCCATCATGCCGTCGTCATTCCGACCAGCCGAAAGGCTTTGCCGGCAAAGCCGGACACAGCGCCGGCAAAGAATGCCAACAAGGTGCTCGATGCGCGCGTGCGTATCCACCGGCTGCTGCTCGAAGAGATCAATCTTGTCGCGCTGGAGCGTTTGCCGAAGGATGAGATGCGCCGGCAAGTGCATGATTTCGTGTCGGAAAAGACCAAGCAGGAGCGGATGGCGATCAACACCGTCGAGCTTGACGCGCTGGTCGACGACATCGTCGACGAGATGGTCGGCCTCGGTCCGCTCGAGCCGCTGCTCAAGGACCCGGACATCAACGATATCCTGATCAACGGCCACATGAACTGCTTTGTCGAAAAGAAGGGCAAGCTGCAGCCGGTCCACATTCCGTTCAAGGACGAGGCGCATCTCCTGCGCATCGTCAACAAGATCGTCGCCGCGGTTGGTCGCCGCGTCGACGAATCGCAGCCGATGGTCGATGCCCGCATGCTGGACGGCTCGCGCTTCAACGCTGCCATCCGCCCGGTTGCGGTCGATGGGCCGCTGGTGTCGATCCGAAAATTCTCCAAGAACAAGCTCGGCCTGCACAAACTGGTCGAATTCGGCGCCATCACCCAGAACATGGCCGAAGTGCTGGCGGCGGCCGTGCATGCCCGCAAGACGACGATCATTTCGGGCGGTACCGGCACCGGCAAAACGACCATGCTCAATGCGCTGTCGGCCTTCATTCCCGAGGACGAGCGGCTGATCACCATCGAGGACGCGGCCGAGCTCCAACTGCAGCAGCCGCATGTCGCGCGTATGGAAACACGTCCGGCTAACATCGAAGGCCATGGCGAGCTGAAGCAGCGCGACCTGGTCAAGAACGCACTGCGCATGCGCCCCGACCGCGTCATCCTCGGCGAGTGCCGGGGCGAGGAGGCTTTCGACATGCTGCAGGCAATGAACACCGGCCACGAAGGGTCGATGGCGACCATCCATGCCAACACGCCGCGCGACGCCATTTCGCGGCTCGAGCAGATGCTCGGCATGACCGGCATGCCGATGACGGTGCAGTCGATCCGCAGCCAAATCGCCAGCGCGCTCGACCTGATCGTTCAGCTGACGCGCCTGTCCGACGGCAAGCGCAAGGTGACCAGTGTCGCCGAGGTGACCGGCATGGAAGGAGATGTCATCCAGATGCAGGAGATCTTCCGCTTCGTGCGTACCGGCATGGAGGCCGACGGCAGGATTCTGGGCCACTACGAGGCGACCGGCATCCGGCCGCGCTTCCTTGAGGATCTGCGTGCCATGGGCATCGAGTTTCCCGGACGATATTTCGAACCCGGCCGGCCGCAGGAGTAGCCAAGTGTTCGATGGAATGAGCGCTATCTATGTCGTTTATGCCGCGGCCGCGCTGACCGGCATCCTGATCGCCGAGGCCTGCTACCTGCTTTATGCCGGCCGCAGCGACAAGCGCACCGCCATCAACCGGCGCATGAAGCTGCAGGAAAACAAGATCAGCCAGGAGCAGGTGCTTGTCCAACTGCGCAAGGAACGCGGCCTCGACGCAGGCACGCCGCTGTTTTCGCTGGATCGGTTCCGCGCTTTGCGAACCCAGTCGGGCATGATCATGCCGCTGTCGAAATTCCTGATGATCAGCTGCGGCGTGGCGATGGCGATGACCCTGGTCGCCATCTGGTACGGCTTGCCGCCGCTGATGGGGCTTGTGCTGTTTGTGGTGCTTGTGCCGGTGCTGCCGGTGATCACGCTGCGCTTCAAGCGCAAGCGCCGGGTAAAGCGGTTCGGCATGCAATTGCCGGAGGCGCTGGAACTGATCACGCGTGGCCTGAAGGCCGGCCACCCGGTGCCGGTGGCGATCGCCATGGTGGCGCGCGAGATGCCCGACCCGATCGGCACCGAGTTCGGCGTCATCGCCGACGAGGTGACCTATGGCTCCGATCTGGTTTCGGCGTTGAACTCGCTGTTCGACCGGGTCGGCCAGGAGGATCTGCCGCTGTTCGTCACCGCCGTCTCGATCCAGACCAGTTCGGGCGGCAATCTGCGCGAGATCCTCGACGGCCTGGCGACGACGATCCGCGAGCGCGGCAAGCTGCGCCGCAAGGTGCGCGCCATTGCGACAGAAGGTCGGATGTCGGCCTACATCCTGACAGCGGTGCCGGCGTTGCTGTTCACCGCCATTATGGCGCTGATGCCGGGCTTCTACCGCGACGTCTGGGGCGAGGCGAAAACCTGGTACCTGCTCGGCGGCTCGATCACCTGGCTGATGCTGGGCAATCTGATCATGTTCAAGATGTCGAATTTCAAGTTCTGACATGCAGGGCTTCATCGAATTCCTCGCCTCGCTTGCGCCGACCTCATTGATGCCGGTGGCC
The DNA here is from genome assembly GCF_004006095.1 of Mesorhizobium sp. M7A.F.Ce.TU.012.03.2.1. Classification (NCBI taxonomy): domain Bacteria; kingdom Pseudomonadati; phylum Pseudomonadota; class Alphaproteobacteria; order Hyphomicrobiales; family Phyllobacteriaceae; genus Mesorhizobium; species Mesorhizobium sp. M7A.F.Ce.TU.012.03.2.1. The sequence goes on along the minus strand of NZ_CP034779.1, from coordinate 5,292,651 downwards.
ATCCTGCTGCTGGCGGCGGGTGCTGCCGCTGTTGCCTGGCCTGTTGTCATGGCGAAGGGCGACCGCAACGAGGTCATGCGCCGGCTCAGGGTCGACAACGGCCCCGTGGCCGCCAAACCAGAGCCGGTGCAGAAGAAGAATACCGGCGTCGTGCGCGAGAAGGCGGTGAAGCGGGCGCAGGAATTCTACGCCAGGAGCGATCCGGAAAATGTCGCCCGGCTGCGCATGAAGCTCATCCAGGCGGGCTACATGGAGCCGCGCGCTGTCGGCACGTTCTTCCTGATCCGGTTCAGCGCGATGATCGGCACGGCAATCGGTGTGTTTGTGCTCAACCGGTGGATGGCCAGCCCGGACGCGACGATGGCCAGTCGCTGGACATTCGTCATCCTGTCGGGAGCGGCCGGCTATTTCCTGCCCGGCCTAATGTTGAGCCAGAAAGTGCGGGAACGCAGGCGTGAGTACCGCAACGGCTTTCCCGATTTCATGGACCTGATGATTGTCTGCTCGGATGCCGGCATGAGCATGGAGGCGGGCATAGAGCGCGTCTCCAAGGAACTCGCCAAGACCTATCCCGCGCTCAGCCAGAACCTGCAGCTGGTGTCGTTGGAGCTGAGGGCAGGGCGCAGCCTCGACGATGCGCTGAAGGCGCTCGCCGACCGCCTCAGCCTGGACGAAGTGCGTTCCTTCGCCACGCTGCTGCAGCAGTCCAAGGAACTCGGCACCAGCCTGTCGGGGGCGTTGCGCGTTTTTTCCGACGACATGCGCCATAAGCGTATGTCGTTGGCCGAGGAAAAGGCGCACGCTCTGCCGGCCAAGATGTCGGTGCCGGTGGTCGTATGCATCCTGCCGGTGGTGCTGATGATCGCGGCCATTCCAGTCATCGTCAAAATGACGGCGCAATAGCATGATGCCGAAAGGTGTGAGGCTTCGATTCGAGCTGAAATCGTCCGGGTCTAGCGAGCGCCCCACAAAAGTCCTAGCAAGGGGACTGACAAACCATTGTTATGACCGTACTCGGCCTTGCAGGTGAGAAGTCCATGCTGTTGCGCACCCTCTTTCTCGGCCTTGCCGCAGCCACCCTGTCGCCCGCCTGGGCCGTGGCCGACGATTGCGGCGATGCCGCCGCCCTGGTGCAGCAGGCCTACCCCAAAGCTCGAAAGAGCGCCGACGGCACCTCGTTCACGCTCGAACCCCATTTCAGCATCGCCCTGACGGATGGCGACACGCCGTTTGGGCTGAGCTGCAAGATCTGGCCTGCCCATGACGACCTGCTGTTGGTAGCCGTGCCGCTGATCGACAGCGCCCAATCCAGCGACGATGGCCATGTCGGCGATATCGAGCTTCTGGTCGTCGACAGGAACAGCCAGCGTGTGCGCCTGCGCCTGCTCCAGCCGGGGCTGATCACCGATGATGCCATCGCCATCCGCAAGGTCGAATTCGATACCGGCCGCTACAGGCTGGCGCCCGGGGTCATGGCCTTCGGCCTGCGCATCGAAATCGCGAACCATTCGCAAGCCAACCCCTTCAGCGAAACCGACCTGCGGCTTTATGTTCTCGCCGGCGATGCCCTGCGCCTGGTGCTCGATGGCCTTGTCGTGGCCGGCAATGGCGGCGAGGGCGACACCAATTGCGCGGGATCTTTTCGTTCGACTGAGGTCAGCCTGGCAATGAGCCCGACGAGCCATCACGGCTATCACGACATGGTCGCGCTCGAGCGGACGCAAACCGATGACCCGTCTCCCGACAAGGATGGCGAGTGCCAGTCCCATCCCGGCAAGCCGGTGAAACGGACCTACCGGCTGCGCTATGATGGCAACCGCTATCCGGTTCCCGAGGCACTCAAGGTCATGGGTCCGTGAAAAGGCCGCGCGCGTCCTTGCAGGGATAACCCTCGTCTCGTGGTTAATGGCTGGTGTGCCCGAAGCCGAATTTTGGCGGCGTTTCGGCACCGAAGTTTAATCGCCGCTGATATATTGTGTTTCCTGAAGAACGACCCGGCAAATCGGGCGATGAGGCAGGGGCATGCGTCACAGTAATTTCACGGCAATGGCCGCAATGGCGGCCGTCTTGATGATGTCTGGCTGTACGACGAGTGGCGTCGACACCACCAAGACCACCGCCATCCAACCGGCGGCAAAAGACACCGAAACCTCCGATCTGGCGCAAGGCAAGGCGCAGTTTCGCGACGCCAATTACGGCCTCGCCGAAAAGCACTTCCGCAAGGCCGTCGAGTTGAAGGCCGACAATGCGGAGGCCTGGATGGGGCTCGCCGCTTCCTATGATGAACTCGGCCGCTTCGACTTCGCCGACCGAGCCTACGGCCAGCTTTTGAAGGTCGCCGGCCGCAAGCCGCAGATCGTCAACAATATGGGCTATTCGCAACTGCTGCGCGGCAATCGCAAGAAGGCCAAGGCGCTGCTGCTCGAAGCGAAGGCCGGCATGGCCGATCCCACCGTCGTCAACGCCAACCTCGCTCTCTTGAACAAGGGTTGATCTCGCATCCATGGGTCCGGTTTCGGGACACGTGCCATCGACGCTTTGTAAACCCTATCCGCAGGTTGCATCGATGGATTGCCTGAAAACCCGTATCTGAGGGCTGCCGCTGACTTAGAATGCAGCGCAACCGCCGACGCTCAAGAGGCCCTTGCCCGATATGCTGGACTTCAGTTCGCTCCTGCTCGCAGCCGCGCTGTCGGGCATATGCCTTAGCGTCACCATGTTTGCGATCTGGTTCACCGCGCCCAAGGCAGGTTTCGTGCTGACGGTTGCGTGCGGAATTCTGGTGCTCGTCGCGCATGTGATCCTGTTCTGGCGGTACACCAAGGATCCCGATCCGCTGCTTTGCCAGATCGTGCTCGCACTGCTCAGCCTGGGGTTCCTGATCATCTGCTTGTCGGCCATGCAATTTCTGGGGGTGCCCGGCTACGGACGCGCCGTTGCACCGGCGCTTGGCGCCATGGCCATTTGTGCCGTCGTGACCTTTATGGGCTTTGACGGCATTGGCTTCATCGTCACCTACACCACGGTGACGGCGCTGCTGTCGGCGATCGGTGCCATGTTCTGGATCAACGGCAGTCACGACCGCCGCATCCTTCTGGTGGTTTCGTTTCTGAGCGGCACCTGCGCGATGTCGTTTGCGCTTTGCGGCCTGGTTCTGCTGACCAAGGGGCAATGGACGCTCGCGGTTGCGCCCGACAACTGGGCCGAACGATTGAATTCCGTGGTGGCGGTCGCCTGCATGACCGGACTCGGAGCGTTGACGCTCTCCCTCCATCATCTGCAGGCGCAAATCGAGCTCAAGGCCGAGACTATGACCGATCCGCTGACAGGGTTGCTGAACCGCCGGGCATTGACGTCGCTCTACGGCGAACGGAGTTTCGGTCCGTTCATGTCCATCGTCATGTTCGACCTCGACCATTTCAAGCGGACGAACGATGTCTACGGTCACCCGGTAGGGGATCAGGTCTTGTGCCGTTTTGCCGCCGTCATCAAAAAGTATGCCCGGCCCGGCGTCGACGCTTTTCGCCTTGGCGGCGAGGAGTTCGCAATCGTCATGTCGCGGATGACGGACGAAAAAGCTTACGATCTCGCCAGCAAGATCGGCGTGGCGTTCGGCACCGAAATCGTCCCCACCCAGCTCGGCAAGTTGCGCAGCACGGTCAGCGGCGGCATCGGCTTTGGCGAGGCAAGCGGCAGCAGGCTGGACAACGTGCTCGCCGAGGCGGACGCGGCGCTCTATGCCGCCAAACGCGCCGGGCGAAATTGTGTCATCAGCCGCAAGAGGATGGGCAAGGCCGAGCCGATCAAGCCGGCCTTGCGCTCAGCGTAATTACTCCGCGGCCCCCAGATAGTCCGACAGCGGCGGGCACGAGCAGACCAGGTTGCGATCGCCGGCGACATTGTCGATGCGTGACACCGGCGGCCAGTACTTGGCTGCCGTGTCGGGGTCGCCTGCCGGATAGGCCGCTTCCAGGCGCGAGTAGGGATGGGTCCACTGGCCGGCCAACGCCTCGGCGGCGGTGTGCGGCGCGTTGACCAGCGGATTGTCGGCCAAAGGCCATTCGCCCCTGGCGACTTTTGCTGCCTCTGCCGATATGGCGATCATGGCCTCGCAGAAGCGGTCGAGTTCCCGCTTGGGCTCGGACTCGGTCGGCTCCACCATCAGCGTGCCGGCGACCGGGAAGGACATGGTCGGCGCGTGAAAACCATAGTCGATCAAGCGCTTGGCGACATCGTCGACACTGATGCCTGCACTCTCCTTGAGCACGCGGGTGTCGAGGATGCATTCATGCGCGACGCGTCCCTGCCTGCCCTTGTAGAGCACCGGGAAATGCGCACCGAGCCGCGTCGCGATATAGTTGGCGGACAGGATCGCCGTTTCGGTCGCCTGCTTCAGGCCCGAGGCGCCCATCATGCGGATATACATCCAGGTGATCGGCAGGATCGAGGCGCTGCCGAAGGGGGCGGCGGAGACGGCGTGCGCCGAGCCTTCGGTGACATGGCCGGGCAAATACGGCTTCAAATGCGCCTTGACGCCGATCGGCCCGATGCCGGGTCCGCCGCCGCCATGCGGTATGCAGAAGGTCTTGTGCAGGTTCATGTGGCAGACATCGGCGCCAATGTCGCCGGGACGGGCAAGCCCGACCAGCGCGTTGAGGTTGGCACCGTCGAAATAGACCTGGCCGCCATGCTCATGGATTAGTGCGCAGAGATCGCGTGCGCCTTCCTCGAACACGCCATGCGTCGAGGGATAGGTGAACATCAGCGCCGCGAGATTTTGCGCATGCTCAGTCGCCTTGGCCTTCATGTCGTCCATGTCGATGTTGCCGTCTTCGGTGCAGCGCACGACGACGACGTTCATGCCGGCCATCGCCGCGCTCGCGGGATTGGTACCATGCGCCGAGGAGGGGATCAGGCAGACGGTGCGGTGGTTGTCGCCGCGTGAGCGGTGATAGCCGCGGATGGCGAGCAGGCCGGCATATTCGCCCTGGCTCCCGGCATTGGGCTGCAAGGTGACGGCGTCGAAGCCGGTGATCTCCGACAGCCAGTCCTCCAGCTCACCGATCATGGCACGGTAGCCTGTCGAGTGCGCGGCCGGGGCAAAAGGGTGCAGATTGGCAATGCTCGGCCAACTCACCGGCATCATCTCGGCGGCGGCGTTGAGCTTCATGGTGCAGGACCCCAGCGGGATCATGGCGCGGTCGAGCGCCAGGTCCTTGTCGGCCAGCCGGCGCAGGAAGCGCATCATCTCGGTTTCCGACTTGTTTTCGTGGAAAACAGGCTGGGTCAGGAACTCCTTGCCGCGCGGCTTGCCGGGCACCGTGCTGTCGGCGGAGACACCAGCCTTGGCGCCGAACAGGGCCGCTATTGCGTCGAGATCGGCCTCGGTCGAAGTTTCGTCGAAGGCAATGCCGATATGGTCGGCATCGACGGCACGCAGCAATCTGCCACCCTTTTCAGCCGCAGTGGCGATCGAAGTTGCCTTGCCCTTCACCTCCGCCGTCACCGTGTCGAAGCGGCTTGAACCGAGCACGGAGATACCTGCTGCTTTGAGCCCGGAGGCGAGACGATTGGCCAGCGTGTGGATGCGCCCGGCAATCGCCTGCAGCCCGGCGGGGCCGTGCCAGATGGCATAGGCAGTCGCCATGTTGGCGAGCAACGCCTGCGCGGTGCAGATGTTGGAGGTCGCCTTGTCGCGGCGGATATGCTGTTCGCGCGTCTGCAAGGCAAGCCGGTACCCAGGCCGGCCCTTGCTGTCGGTAGACTGGCCAACCAGGCGGCCGGGCATCAACCGCGTGAGCCTGTCGGAGACGGCGCAATAGGCCGCGTGCGGGCCGCCAAAGCCCATCGGCACGCCAAAACGCTGCATCGGGCCGACGGCGATGTCGGCGCCGAGCTTGGCCGGCGCGTCGGTCAGCGTCAGGCCGAGCGGGTCGGCGATGAAGACGACGATAGCCCCGGTCGCGCGCGCCTTGTCGATCGCTGCCTTGTGATCGCCATAGATGCCAAATGTATCCGGCCAGGAGACAAGCAGGGCGGCGGTGTTGTCGTCGATCGTTTCGCCATCGATCTCGATGCCGAGCGGCTCGGCACGGGTGCGCACCACGTCCAGCGTTTGCGGATGCGGCGTGCCGGCAAGTGCGACCTTGGTTCGCTTGTCACGGTGGTGGCGCAAGGCGATGCCGACGGCTTCGGCCACGGCGGTTGCCTCATCCAGCAGCGAGGCCGAGGCCACCGGCAGGCCGGTCAATTCGGTGACCAGCGTCTGGAAGTTGAACAGCATTTCGAGCCGGCCTTGGCTGATCTCTGCCTGATAGGGCGTGTAGGCCGTGTACCAGGCAGGATTCTCGAACAGATTGCGCTGGATAACCGGCGGGACATGGACGCCGTGATAACCGGCGCCGATGAAGCTTTTCAGCACCGTATTCCCGGACATGACAGCCGAGAGTTCGGCCAGCGCTTCCGCTTCGCTCGCCGGTGCTGGTAGGGCAAGCGGCCGATCGAGCCGGATCGACTTCGGTACGGACTGGCTGATCAGTGTCTCGATCGAGGGCACGCCGATGGCGGCCAGCATCGCCCTGGTGTCGTTGAGGCCGGGACCGATATGGCGGGCCGAGAAGGGGTAGGGTGCTGCGGTCATGTCAATAAGTCCTGATATCAACCGATATGGGCTTTGTAGGCGGCCTCATCCATGAGGCCAGAGAGCTGGCTTTCGTCGGCAAGCTTCATCTTCCACAGCCAGCCGGCCCCTGTTGCGGCCGAGTTGACCAGTGACGGATCCGACGACAGCGTGCCGTTGGCCTCTGTGATCTCGCCATCGACCGGTGCATAGACATCGGATGCCGCCTTGACGGATTCGACCACGACGGCGGTGTCGCCCTTGGTCAATTTTTTTCCGGTCTCCGGCAGTTCGACGAAGACGAGGTCGCCGAGCTGCTCCTGCGCGTAATCAGTGATGCCGACCGTGGCGATGCCGCCCTCGACGCGGAGCCACTCGTGATCCGATGTGAAATAGGTCGTTGCCATTGAGATCATCCTTTGCGGTAGCGATGGGGTGTGAAGGGCAGGGAACTGATATCGACTGGGATTTTCGTCCCGCGCACATCGGCGAAGACCCGCGTTCCGGGCTTTGCCAGAGGTGTCGAGACATAGCCCATGGCGACCGGATGGCCGGCCGAGGGGCCGAAGCCGCCCGATGTGACCTGGCCGGCCGGATTGCCGTCGGCGTCAAAAAGCGCGGCACCGCCACGCACCGGCTGGCGGCCTTCCGGCTTAAGCCCTACCCGCTTTTGCGCGGGTCCTCGTTCCACGGCGGCGCGGAGCGCATCGGCGCCGATGAAAGCGCCGGAAGCGCGGACGTCCTTTGGAATTGCCCACATCAAGGCGGCGCTGGCCGGATCGGTCTCCGGCGTGATGTCCTGGCCATGCAGGCACAGTCCTGCCTCCAGCCGCAGGCTGTCGCGGGCGGCCAGGCCGATCCACAGCACGCGTTCGTCGCCGAGCAGCTTGGCAACGAGGTCGCGTGCATCGGCTTCCGGCAGGCCGATCTCGAAACCGTCCTCGCCCGTATAGCCCGACCGGCTCATGAACCAGTTTTTGCGCGGTTCGACACCATGCATGAAAAGCAGCGAGCCGGTCTCGATGCCGGCGCGGGAAAGGGCGGCCCAGGCTTCAGGACCCTGGATGGACAGGAAGACGCGGTCGAGCGGCTCGACTCTGGCGTCGAAATCCGCGGCAAGTGCACGCAAATGCTTTTCATCGGCGACGGCGTTGCCTGCGTTGGCGACTACCATGAACCTGCTATCGCCAAGTCTGGTGACGATGAGGTCGTCCAGGATGCCGCCTGCCTCGTTGAGGAAAAAGGACAGTTTGGACTGTGAGATTTGGAGTGCGCCTGCATCCAAGGGGCAAGCGCGGTTGAGCAGCGCAACCGCCTCCGGCCCGCTGACTTCGAATAGCTTCATATGCGAGATGTCGAACAGGCCGGCCTGTTCGCGGGTGTGAAGATGTTCCTTCATGACGCCCGCCGGATAGGTCAGCGGCATCGACCAGCCGGCAAAAGCGCCAAAGCGCGCACCGGCGGTTACATGGATGTCTTCGAGGGGTAGGTGTCTTGTATCGTCGCCCGTCATGTCGTCTCCAGAGTCGCACGCAATCGGTCGCGAATGGCGACCAGTCCGTGCCCCTCTGTCTGAAGCCTGAGAGACTCGCGCAGCCGGAACTCTGTCAGCGGCGCTTACACCTTCGGCGCGGGGGCAAGCCCCGACTTTCCAGAGTGTCTTTCCCGTCTACGGTTCTTTTGCCTGAGAGATTTCGGGCGATTTCCCCTTCGGCGACAGCTCTCGCTGTTCTCTCCCGCAAACAGGTAGGACTCAGACCCTGAGTCCTCGACGCGCCATCCATAGCTCGCGCGCGACGGCTTGTCACCTGTCAGCGACATCTAAAGCGCGTGCATGCCATTCTTCAAAACCGCGGCACGTTTTGGGCGATATGCGTTGGCCGACAAGTCTTCGCTAACCACGCCGTTTGCCGGTTTTTCAAGACACTGCTGATATGTTGGCTTGTATGACGCTTGGGGCCGGCGCTTGGCGACGGCGGACGGGGACGACAAATGGGCGAATTGATCATGAGCGCGCCGGTGGCCGGGCTGACCTCGAAAATCCGCATCGCCGCGGAGGACGTGGCGATGTTGCGCCATGAAGTGTTCGGCGATGGCGTCGTGACGCGCGGCGAGGCCGAGGCGCTGTTTGCGCTCGATGCAACGGCGAAGGACAAATGCCAGGAATGGCCGCCCTTCTTCGTCGAGGCGGTCACCGACTATATCGTCCACCAGGAAAAGCCGTCGGGCTATATCTCGCAAGACAATGCCGACTGGCTGATCCGCACGATCTCGCGCGATGGCATGGTCGACAGCCGGACCGAGCTCGAATTGCTGGTGCATGTGCTGGAACAGGCGAAATCGTCGCCGAGCCAGCTTTGTGTGTATGCGCTGGAGCAGGTGGCGCATGCCGTCATTGACGGCAAGGGGCCGCTGATGCTCGGCGGCACGCTGGCTCCCGGCCTCATCGCACAGGCGGAGGTCGAGTTGCTGCGCCGGATCCTCCATGCCCATGGCGGCGACGGCAACATCGCCATCACGCGCGCCGAGGCCGAGGTGCTGTTCAAGATCAACGAGTGCACTGCTCAAGGGCACAACGATCCGTCCTGGAACGAGCTGTTCGTCAAGGCGATCGCCAATTTCGTCATGTGCTCGGCCGGCTACGAAGCACCGACGCGCGATGTGGCGCTGCGCCGTGATGCCTTCCTCGAACATGCGGATCCGGAAATAGGTGGCTTCTTCAGCCGCATGATCTCCGGCGGCCTTGCCGGCATCATGGAAGCCTATCGGTCGCCAGGCGACATCGAGGCCGAGTGGGAAGCCAAGAACAGGGCGGCCGAGGCGCTGGCCCGCCGCGCCGAGACGGTCGATGCCGGTGAAGCCGGCTGGCTGATCGAACATATCGGCGTCGACAGGCCTCTTTATGAGAACGAACGCGCGCTGTTGACCCTGATCAAGCACGCCTCACCGGAAATCCATCCGGCGCTGAGGCCGCTGCTCGACAAGGTCGCCTGAGCGGTAGGGGTTGCCTGAGCGGTATGGGTTGCCTCGGTCAAAGCTGGGGTTGCCCGATTAGATCTGGTCGACGTCGATGTATATCCTTGCCAAGCCTTCCCTGACGGTCGACATGGCATCGGCGACGCTGATGGCGATGTGGTCGTGCATGAGCCTTGCGGCCCTGTCGGCATCGCGGGCTACCATGGCCCGGGCGATTTCGCTGTGTTCGGTGTAGGTCGTCGACAATCGCCGGTGCTTCTCCACTTCGATCTTGCGAACGAAATGGATGCGCGTGTTAATGCCTTCGAGCATGCGCGCCAGTTCGGGATTGCCCGACAGCCTGGCGATGCGGTTGTGAAACTCCTCGTCCCTGGCGGTCAGCTCAGTGCTGGAAAACGAGTCGGCGCGCGCCATGGTGAGCGCCCACCAGTCGACGAGCGCGGCGAGTTCCTCATCAGTCGCGCGCTGGATCGCCAGCCTGACGGAGCGGTCCTCGAGCACCGCTCGCACGTCGGAAAGATTGACGATCTCGTCGACATCGAAGCCCCGGCAAAAGAAGCCGCGATTGGTCTGGAAAGTGATGAGTTCCTCCGTGACCAGCCGCTGGAGCGCTTCCCGGACTGGGCTGCGGCTGACATTCAGCCTGGCGGCAAGCACCACTTCGTTGATGCGCTCGTTCGGCTTGAAGCGATAATCCATCGCCATGCGACGGATTTCTTCATAGACACGCGGGCCGGTCTTGATCGGCTTGGATGCCAACGCTGCGCTGTTGTCCCGGTTGCTTTGCCTGGCGGGTCGGAGCATGGCGTCGTCAGGCCTTTGCGGCGCTTGGTTCGGCGAACCGCGCCTGTGTGGGAAGGATGCAGTCGAGGGCGATCGGCGCTGCCCGGCCGGCGATCAGATCGGCGACGATACGGGCCGATCCATGCGCCATCGTCCAGCCGATATGGCCGTGCCCGGTGTTCAGCCACAGGTTTCGAATGTCGCGCCGGCCGAGGATCGGCAGGTTGTCGGGCGTCATGGGCCTCAGGCAGGCCCGCATCTCGGCGCGATCATAGGCGATGCCGCGCGGGAACAGGTCCTGCGTGACGCGCTTCATGAAGGCGAAATCCGAAGGCTTGTGGCTGCGATCATAGCCCGCGAATTCCGCGGTGGCGGTCACGCGGATGCGATCGCCCATCGGCGTGATGGCGACGAGATTGTGCTCATCGATGACAGGGAGTTTTGGAGCCAGCGCCTGATCGACGATGGGAATGGTCATGGAATATCCCTTGACCGGATAGATCGGCAGACCAAGGCCGATCTTGCGGGCGAGGACGGGGCTCTCGGCGCCGAGACACAGAACGTAGGTGTCGGCCAGAAACTCTCCCTTGTCGGTGACGATCTTGGTGATCGTTTCCTTTCTGCGTTCGATCCCCACGATCCTGGTCCCTGTCAGGATCTTGCCGCCCCTATTTTCGACGATGGCCGCCAGCGCGCGCGTGAACTTGGCGGCGTCGCCGGTTTCGTCGGTCGGACACAATACGCCGCCGGCGATGATGTCGCGCGACGAAGCCAGCGCCGGCTCGCGGTCAACGATTTCCTGCGCGTCGACGATACGGATCTCCTGGCCGTCGGCCTCCAGCAGGCGCATGTTGGCGATGCCCTTGTCGAGCGCCTGGCGGTTGCGGTGGAAGTAAAGAATGCCGGCCGATGTCCTGTCGTACTGGATCGCTTCCTCCCTGACGACCGCCTGCAGGACCGATTGGGAATGGACCGCAAGCCGATGTTTGAGAAGGGTGTTGCGACGCGCTTTGGCGGCCGTGCATTGCATGAGGAAGCGCAGCGACCAGCTGTAGAGATGCGGGTCGGCGGAGAGCTTGAAACGAAGCGCCTGGTCTTTCTGGAACAGCGACTTCAGCAGGATTTTTGGCGCGGCCGGCGATGACCAGACGAAGGAATGGCCGGGCGCGATCATGCCGGCATTTGCCCAGCTTGCCCCTTCGGCCACCTGTGATGCCTGCTCGAGAACGGTGACCGTGTGGCCGTCCTTCTGCAACTGATAGGCAGTGGTGATCCCGACAACGCCACCGCCCAAGATCAATATGCGCATCGCTGACCCGAATGGTTGTCGTTTCTATTGTCGACAATTCAACAGGAGGACGCTGGCCATTGTCAACGGCGCGTGGGTCGACGATCGATTCACCGTTCAGACAGGGCGAAATCCCGGCATTTCCCGGTTCCCAAAATTGGAACGGAGCTCTTGACACGTTTGGCAAAGTTGTCGCTTCTATTGTCGACAATTCTGATTGGCATCAGGAAGGGGACTGCGCCATGGACGCCCCGCTTAGCCGCGCCGACGATGCGCTTGTCGTCGACAAGGAACACATTCCCTTCAAGACCGACGACGGCATCGGCACCCGCGCCAATCTCGGCCTGCTCGTCCTTCGAACCGACCAGACCATCGAGGATGAATTCCGCTATGCGCTGCCCGCGCGCGACATCGCGCTGTACGAGGCGCGGCTCTACAGCGATGTCGAGATCACGCCGGAAAACCTGATGAAGATGTCGGCCGTCATCCCGGAAACTGTCGGGCTCTTGCCGGACGTCAAGTTCGATGTGATCGGTTTTGCCTGCACCTCGGGAGCGCTGGTTATCGGCGAGCACAAGGTCGCCGAACGCGTTCATGAGGTGCTGCCGGGCGTGCAAGTGACCAACCCGGTGACGGCGGCAAGGGCGGCGCTGAAGGCCCTGGGCGTCTCGCGGATCGCGCTGCTCACCCCTTATCTGGCGAAAATCAATCATTCGCTACGTGCATCGCTGATGGCGCGGGGGATGGACATTCCGGTCATGGGCTCCTTCAACGAGGCGGATGACAATGTCGTTGCGCGCATCACGCCGGCATCGGTCAAGCAGGCCATCTTGGAAATCGGTGCGTCGAGCGACTGTGAGGCGGTGTTCGTTTCCTGCACCAGCATGCGCGTTGCCCGCATCATCGAGGACGTCGAGAAGGAACTGGGGAAACCGGTAACCTCGAGCAACCATGCACTTGCTTGGCATATGCTGCGGCTTGGCGGCATTGGCGAGCAGATTGCCGGAAAGGGCGAACTGTTTCGCCGCTCGCTAGGCTAGCATCTTCAGAGCCGGAATTGCGGTGTTCAGATCAGATCCCGCCGTACCAGTCGTAGCCATTGTCTTCCCAATAGCCGCCGCGACCGCCGCCGACAGTGGCGAAGCCGTCGACCAGCTCGATCTTGTAGAGATATTTCGGCATCTTGTAGCCGAGTTGGCGCTCGACGCGAACCCGCAGCGGAGCGCCGTTCTCGACCGGCAGCGGCTTGCCGTTCAGGCCATAGGCGAGGATCGTCTGTGGGTGGCGGGCATCGACCAGGTCGATGCTGCCGTAATATTTGATGTCGCCCGACAGGCTGCGGTCGATCGTGTCGAGGCAATGGAACATGACGTAACGCGCCTGCGGTTTGACCATCGCCTGGTCCAGCACCAGCGACAGCGGCGTGCCGGTCCATTTGGCGATGCAGCTCCAGCCTTCGACGCAGTCATGGCGGGTGATCTGGGTGCGGCTCGGCATATTCTGGAGTTGCTCGCGGCTGAGCGACAGCGGCTTCTCGACAAGGCCTGAAACCTCCAGTCGCCAGTCGGCAAAGTTGTTGGCGAGCAAGCCCTTGTAGACATCGTCATCGGGAGCGGTGACACCATTCGGCCGCTGCGGCTGGCGGATGTCGGCCTCGGTGAATTCCGGGGCGAGCGCGTCACTTCCGGCAAGCAGCCGCTGTGCGCGGTAGGTCAGGCCATTGGCGTTTTCGAGGAAACTGCGCAGGCCGCTGCCAACACCTAGCTGACTGTCGAAGGCGTCGCAGCCCGACAGCATGATGCCGGAGGCACCAAGGCTGGCACCGGTCAGGAATTTGCGGCGGCTGATCTCAAACTTCGCCATGTCAGGCACTCCTCTCGACGTTTTTGTCGTCCTGTGCGGGAGGATCGGTGCGATACCAGCCGGTGATGATCGAACGCAGTTCGTTGATCGGGCCGGCGGCCAGGATCATCAGGATATGGACGACGAAGAAGGCGACCAATAGCACCATGACGGTGAAATGGATGGTGCGTGCCGTCTGCCGGCCACCGAGCAGATCGTTGAGGAACGGCAGCACCGAATTCATGCTCGGCGACATGGCCAGACCGGTGATGATCATCAGCGGCAACAGCACGAACAGCACCCCGCCATAGGCCATCTTCTGCAGCGTGTTGTATTCGCGCGTGTGGTGGAATTTGAGCTTGGCGTGGTCGACGATGTCTTGCGGCAATCGCTTCAAATCGTCGAGGCGTGGCGCGAGATCGCGCCGCAGATGGCCGTTCACGGTGCTGGCGACAAACCAGACGATCAACGTCGTGGCCAGTATCCAGGCAAAGAAGAAATGGATGACGCGCGCGGTGCCGAGATCATAGTAGGACGGGATGGTCGCCCAGGAGGGAAAGGCGCGGGACGTCTCCTGGCCGGCCGGACCCGACCAGCCGAGCACGCCAGTGGTGTCGAAGCGATGCCCGAAGATTTCCGTGTAGCCGCGCGGACCCGCATCGGAATTCTCGGCGCCGATGGCGAAGATGGTGTTGTTGTATTCGAAGCCCGATTCTTTGCCGATATAGAGCTGCGGACGGGCATTGAAGATCTGCAGGCCTGACAGCAGCATGAAGAACAACGAGATAGCCCAGAGCCAATGCGTCAGCCGTGTCCAGCGCGACTGCCGGTAGATCAGCGTTTTGTCGTTCGACGCCGAAGCGCCTGGATCGGCGGCGGATTGGCTTCTGGCAACGGATTCCATCGTGTTTCGTCTCCCGGCCTCGCGGCATGGCCTGCGCGTTCATTGTCCTCCTGATACGTCGCGATCCAAACCGATGTTTCATCTGATCACGGATTTATTACGGACCGCCCAGGCTGACGGCGAGATTGACGGCGGCGGCGACGATGACCGTGTTGAAGAAAAACGACAGGATCGAATGGACAAGCACGACACGACGCATATGCGTGGTCGAGATGTTGGTATCGGCGGTCTGTGCCGTCATGCCGATCACCGTCGAGAAGTACAGGAAATCCCAGCCCTCCGGCCGTTTGCCACCCGGGAACAGCAGTCCGCCGACAGGGATTTTCTTCCTGGTCTCGGCATCCACAGCATCGCCGTCCATCCAGTAGACATGAGCATAATGGAGCGCTGCCATGGCATGAATGGTGAACCAGCCGAGCGGGATCGACAGCAGCGCGAAGGTGAGCTCGACGGGATGGCTTCTGTCCTTCTGATTGATCAGTAGGAACAATGAGATAACGGCAACGCCGACGACGACAAGCGTCACAGCGAAGATGACCAGCACCGGCTGGTCCGTGGCACGCGCATTCCTGCTCAGATACCTGCCGGTGAACTTCGGCATCTGGGCGACGACGAGAATGACATAAGCGGCAAAGAACGCGTTGGCGCCGATCGAATAGGCGAGCGGGGCGTGCAGCAGCAACGCCACGAGAAGCGCAAAAACGCCAACGCAGGCCGACACAGCGAACAACATGTGGCGCTGAATGGGAGACTTCACCGGGGTTTCGGCAGCCATGTCGGTTCCAACCTGGGATGGCGCTCGGTTTCTAGTCTGGTGTGGCGGATTTGAGCGCCCGCCGCAAGATGCGGTCGAGTTCGCCGAGAAATCGCGACCGGTCTTGCGGCGCGAAGCTGGCATTGTAGCCCTTGCTCTCGCCGGTCTCGCGCAGATGCTGCTTCAGGTCACGCATCGCTACCGCCATGCCGATCGTTTCCGGCGTGAAGGGGCGCCCCGTTGGCCCAAGCACATGCGCGCCGAGTGCCACCGCGCGGGCGGCCAGCGGAATGTCGGCGGTGATCACAATGTCGTTGGTGCGTGCATTGTCCACGATCCAGTCGTCGGCGGCATCGGCACCTTTGGAAACCACCACATTGCGGATCATCGGATCGCGCGATGGCCGCAGGCCGCCATTGGAGACGTAGGTGACAACGACGCCATGCCGGTCGGCCACTTTTTCGACCTCGGCCTTGACCGGGCAGGCGTCTGCATCGACGAGAATGGCGGGGAGTTCGCTCATGTTTCTTTTCTCCTCCCACTTGTGAACCACAGAGGTCGCGGGCCGATTGGGCGGCGGCCTGGTATCTTCCTCAGTAAACCACGACGCTTCTGATCGATTTGCCCTCATGCATGAGATCGAAACCCTTGTTGATGTCCTCGAGCTTCAGCGTGTGAGTGATCATCGGGTCGATCTGGATCTTGCCGTCCATGTACCAGTCGACGATCTTGGGCACGTCGGTGCGGCCGCGCGCGCCACCGAAGGCGGTTCCCATCCAGGTGCGGCCGGTGACCAGCTGGAACGGCCGCGTCGAGATCTCCTGGCCGGCACCGGCGACGCCGATGACGACCGACTTGCCCCAGCCGCGATGCGAGGCTTCCAGCGCCTGGCGCATCACCTTGGTGCTGCCGGTGCAGTCGAATGTGTAGTCGGCGCCGCCGATCTGGTCGGCGCCGCGCTTGGTCATGTTGATGAGGTGGGGCACGACATCGCCGTCGATCTCCTTCGGATTGACGAAATGCGTCATGCCGAACCGCTCGCCCCACTCCTTCTTGTCGTTGTTCAAATCGACGCCGATGATCATGTCGGCGCCGGCAAGTTTCAGGCCTTGGATCACGTTGAGGCCGATTCCGCCGAGGCCGAAGACGACGGCGGTGGCGCCGATCTCGACCTTGGCGGTGTTGATCACAGCACCGATGCCGGTGGTGACGCCGCAGCCGATGTAGCAGATCTTGTCGAAGGGCGCGTCGGGGTTGACCTTGGCCAGCGCGATCTCGGGCAGCACGGTGAAGTTGGAGAAGGTCGAGCAGCCCATATAGTGAAAGATCTTGTCCTTGCCGATCGAGAAGCGCGATGAACCATCGGGCATCAGGCCCTGGCCCTGGGTGGCGCGGATGGCCGTGCACAGATTGGTTTTTCGCGACAGGCAGGAATGGCACTGGCGGCATTCGGGCGTGTAGAGCGGGATGACGTGATCGCCCTTCTTGAGCGAGGTGACGCCTTTGCCGATATCGACGACCACGCCGGCGCCCTCGTGGCCGAGGATGGCCGGAAACAGACCTTCCGGATCGGCGCCCGACAGCGTGAATTCGTCGGTGTGGCAGATGCCTGTCGCCTTGATCTCGACCAGAACCTCGCCCTCACGTGGGCCGTCGAGGTCGACCTCCATGATCTCCAGCGGCTTTCCGGCGGCGACAGCGACAGCGGCGCGGGTTTTCATCAGGCGTCCTCCAATGCGATTTTTTTCCAAGGTTTCAGGTTTTGCCGACACGATCAACTGGCAGCTCGCTCCCCGACTGGGCCACGGCGATGAACTGGAATCGCAAGTCGATTGAAAGGCAGTGAATTGCATGGTCGGCTTGACCCTGCAAGCACAGGCCATAAAAGGAACGGCCGACCCGAGGGGATGACATTTCGCATGTTCACCAAGATCCTGATCGCCAATCGCGGCGAAATTGCCTGCCGCGTGATCAAAACGGCGCGCAAGATGGGCATCGCCACGGTTGCCGTCTATTCCGATGCCGATCGCGATGCCGTGCATGTCGAGATGGCCGACGAGGCGGTGCATATCGGGCCTTCGCCAGCCGCGCTGAGCTATCTCGTCCCGGAAAAGATCATCGCCGCCTGCAAGGAAACGGGGGCCCAGGCCGTGCATCCCGGCTACGGATTCCTGTCAGAGCGGGCGGCCTTCTGCGAAGCGCTGGAAGCGGAAGGCATCATTTTCATCGGCCCGAAGCCCAAGGCCATCAAGGCGATGGGCGACAAGATCGAATCGAAGAAGTTCGCCAACGCCGCCAAGGTTTCCACCGTGCCCGGCTGGCTCGGCGTCATCGAGAATGCCGACCATGCCGAAAAGATTGCCGGCGAAATCGGCTATCCCGTGATGATCAAGGCTTCGGCCGGCGGCGGCGGCAAGGGCATGCGCATCGCCTGGAGCGAGGCCGAAGTGCGCAACGGCTTCGACCGCGCGCGCTCGGAAGCCAAGAGTTCGTTCGGCGACGATCGTCTCTTCATCGAGAAATTCGTTGTCGATCCGCGCCACATCGAAATCCAGGTGCTGGCCGACGCGCATGGCAACGCGCTCTATCTCGGCGAGCGCGAATGCTCGATCCAGCGACGCAACCAGAAGGTCGCCGAAGAGGCGCCATCGCCATTCCTGGACGCCGCGACACGCAAGGCCATGGGCGAGCAGTCGGTGGCGCTGGCCAGGGCCGTCGATTACCAGAGCGCCGGCACGGTCGAATTCATCGTCGACAAGGACAAGAACTTCTATTTCCTTGAAATGAATACACGATTGCAGGTCGAGCATCCGGTGACGGAGCTCGTCACCGGCATCGATCTGGTCGAGCAGATGATCCGCATCGCCGCCGGCGCCAAGCTTGCCATCAAGCAAAGCGACGTCAAGCTGAACGGCTGGGCGGTGGAAAGCCGGCTCTATGCCGAAGATCCCAACCGCAACTTCCTGCCGTCGATCGGCCGGCTGACACGCTACCGGCCGCCTGAGGAAGGACAATTCGGCGATGTCGTCATCCGCAACGACACAGGCGTCACCGAAGGCTCCGAAATCTCGATGTTCTACGATCCGATGCTCGCCAAGCTGTGCACCTGGGCGCCGACGCGTCTGGAGGCCATCGATGCCATGTCGGAAGCGCTCGACAGCTTCGTCGTCGACGGTATCGAGCACAACATTCCGTTCCTGGCTGCCTTGATGCAGCATCCGCGTTGGCGGGAAGGGCGGATATCGACCGCTTTCATATCGGAGGAATATCCCGACGGCTTCGCGCCGGTCTTGCCGAACGACGACGAGAAGGCGGTGCTGGCGTCGATCGCGACCGCAGTGGAACTGCTGCGCCGTGATCGGCTTGACCGGCTGGGCGGGCGCCTGGCGCCGCATTCGGGAGCGCTGAAGCGCGACTGGGTCGTGAAGATCGATGATGACTATCTGTCGGCGTCGATCATCGAGGGCATGATTTCCATTCCGATGGAAGTCGATCTGTCGATCGAGGGCGGCAGGGCATTGACCGTTGCATCAGACTGGCGGCCGGGCGATCTGGTCTGGCGCGGCACGGTCGGCAAGCGCAAGGTTACGGCTCAGGTCAGGCCGGTTGCCAACGGCTTTCGCATAGCCTGGAAAGGCATGTCGGTGACCGCGCGCGCCATGCTGCCGCGCACCGCCGAGCTGGAAAGGCTGATGCCCGAAAAGGTGGCGCCGGACACGTCGAACCTGCTGCTTTGCCCGATGCCTGGCCTTGTCGTATCGATTGCCGTCGCCGAAGGCCAGGAGGTCAAGGCCGGCGAGACCTTGGCGGTGGTCGAAGCGATGAAGATGGAAAACGTGCTGCGTGCCGAACGTGACCTTGTCGTCTCCAAGCTCAACGCCAAACCGGGTGACAGCCTGGCTGTCGACGCGGTGATCATGGAGTTTGCGTAAGGCCTGACCGGGCAGGCGGCCTGTGATCAGCAGTGGTTTGTGCTGGACTGGCATCGCGCGGTCCCGGACAATACATCTCCATCGACTCAAGGACCTTCACACAGCACCATGGCCGACGAAAAACTTCCCCGCGATCCCCTGAAGCGCGAAGCAGCGATTGCTGCGGCGCGGCCGGAGGCCCCGGCGCGGCCCTTCGTCCATTTGCGCGTGCATTCGGCCTATTCCCTGCTGGAAGGCGCCTTGCAGATCGGCAAGGTGGTCGCTCATGCGGTCAAGGACGAAGCCCCGGCCATCGCCGTCACCGACACCAACAACCTGTTCGGCGCCCTGGAATTCGCGCAGAAGGCGGTGAAGGACGGCATCCAGCCGATTATCGGCTGTCAGACGGCGCTCGCCTTTTCCGGCGAAAACAGCGATGGCCAGCGCGACCGCCGGCGGCAAGGTCCCGATATGCGGCCGGTCGTCCTGCTTGCCGCGACCGAGGCCGGCTATTCCAACCTGGTCAGGCTGGTCAGCCGCGTCTACCTCGAAACGCCGCCGGGCGAAGCCGTGCACCTGACCACGGAAATGATGGAAGGCTTTTGTGACGGGTTGATCTGCCTCAGCGGTGGGCCGCGCGGACCGATCGGCACCGCCATCAAGGAAGATCGCCGCGATCTGGCCGAGGCACGGCTTTTGACCCTGAAGGCAATGTTCGGCGATCGCCTCTATGTCGAACTGGACCGGGTTTCCGGTTATGATCGCGTAATCGAGAAATCCTCGATCGATCTGGCCTATGCGCATGAATTGCCCCTGGTCGCCACCAACGAGGCGTTCTTTTCCTCTCGCGACGACTATGACGCACATGACGCGCTGATCGCCATCGCCGAAGGATCGGTCGTGGCCGCCGATAATCGTCGCCGGCTGTCGCCGGACAATTTCCTGCGCAGCCAGGCCGATATGGCCAGGCTCTTTGCCGATCTGCCAGAGGCGATCGACAACACTGTCGAGATCGCGCTGCGCTGCTCCTATTATCCCAAAAACCGCAATCCGATCCTGCCGCGCTTCACCGGCGGCGATGTCGCCGACAATGACGTCGCGGTGCAGGCGGAAGCCGACGAACTGGCCCGCCAGGCGCATGAGGGGCTCGACGCGCGCCTCGCCATGCATGGCCCGACATCAGGCTATACGGTCGAGCAATACCGCGAGCGGTTGAATTTCGAGCTTGGCATCATCACCAAGATGAAGTTTCCCGGCTACTTCCTGATCGTTGCCGACTTCATCAAATGGGCCAAGGCGCAAGGCATCCCGGTCGGGCCTGGCCGCGGTTCGGGCGCAGGCTCGCTGGTCGCCTATTCGACGACCATCACCGATATCGATCCGTTGCGCTTCTCGCTTCTGTTCGAGCGCTTCCTCAATCCCGACCGCGTGTCGATGCCCGACTTCGACATCGACTTCTGCCAGGATCGGCGTGAAGAGGTCATCCGCTACGTCCAGCAGAAATACGGCCGCGACCAGGTCGGCCAGATCATCACCTTTGGTACGTTGCAGGCCCGCGCCGTGCTTCGCGACGTCGGCCGCGTGCTGCAGATGCCGTATGGCCAGGTCGACAAGCTCTCCAAGATGGTGCCGCAGAACCCGGCCAATCCGGTCAAGCTCGCCGACGCCATCGCCAACGAGCCGCGTTTTGCCGAAGAGGCCGAGAGGGAGCCGATCGTCCAGACGCTGCTCGACATGGCGCAGAAGCTGGAGGGCCTTTACCGCCACGCCTCGACGCACGCCGCCGGCATCGTCATCGGCGACCGGCCGCTGTCGGAACTGGTGCCGATGTACCGCGATCCGCGCTCGGACATGCCCGTCACCCAGTTCAACATGAAATATGTTGAGCAGGCCGGGCTGGTGAAGTTCGACTTCCTCGGCCTGAAGACGCTGACCGTGCTGGAGACGGCGGTCAAGCTGATCCGCCGGCGCGGCATCGAGATCGACCTGGCAACGATCCCGCTCGACGATCCCGAGACCTACGCCATGCTGTCGCGCGGCGAAGTGGTCGGCGTGTTCCAGGTGGAAAGCGCCGGCATGCGCAAGGCGCTGATCGGCATGCGGCCCGACTGCATCGAGGACATCATCGCGCTGGTCGCGCTCTACCGCCCCGGTCCGATGGAGAACATTCCGACCTACAACGCCAGAAAGCATGGCGAGGAGGAGATGGCGTCGATCCATCCCAAGATCGACCATCTGGTGAAGGAGACGCAAGGCGTCATCGTCTACCAGGAACAGGTGATGCAGATCGCGCAGGAGCTGTCCGGCTACTCGCTCGGCGAAGCCGATCTGCTGCGCCGCGCCATGGGCAAGAAGATCCGCGCCGAGATGGACAAGCAGCGTGAGCGCTTCGTCTCCGGCGCGGTCGAGCGTGGCGTCGGCAAGCCGCAAGCCGATTTCATTTTCGACCTGCTGGCCAAGTTCGCCGACTATGGTTTCAACAAATCGCACGCCGCCGCCTATGCGGTGGTTTCGTACCAGACCGCCTATCTCAAGGCGCATTATCCGGTCGAGTTCCTGGCAGCGTCGATGACGCTCGACATGGGCAACACCGACAAGCTGGCCGATTTCCGCCAGGACGCGCTGCGCCTTGGCATCGAGGTTCTGGCGCCTTCGGTGATGTCGAGCTTTCGCCCCTTCGAGGTCGGTGAGAACCGCATCTACTATTCGCTGGCAGCGCTCAAGGGCGTCGGCGATGCGGCGGTCGAGCACATCGTTGCCCAGCGTGGCGAAAAGCCGTTCAAGAACCTCGCCGATTTCTGCGAGCGGGTCGATCCCAAGATCGTCGGCAAGCGCGTCTTCGAAAGCCTGATCATGGCCGGCGCGCTCGATTGCTTCGGCCATGACCGCGCATCGATGATGTCGGGCGTGGAACGCATGATGGGACTGGCGTCGCTGGCGCAGCAGAACGCGGTTTCCGGCCAGCACGACATCTTCGGCGCTTCGCTCGGCGCTCAGTCGCAGGCACTCAATCTGCCGGCGACAGAGCCATGGCTCGCCGCCGACCGGCTGCACCGTGAATTCCAGGTGGTCGGCTTCTATCTCTCGGCGCACCCGCTCGACGAGTACAAGGCAGCCCTGCAGAAGATGCGGGTTCAGACCTGGGCCGAGTTTTCGGCGGCCGTCAAACGCGGTGCCGCCGCCGGCCGTCTGGCCGGCACGGTGACGTCCAAGCAGGAGCGCAAGACGCGCACCGGCAACAAGATGGGCGTTATCGCCTTTTCCGACACATCCGGCCAGTACGAAGCCGTGCTGTTTTCCGAAGGACTGGCGCAATATCGAGATCTGCTCGAGGCCGGCCGCTCCGTGGTCATCACCGTTGCCGCCGAGGACAGGCCGGAAGGCGTCAATCTGCGCATCAACTCAGTGCAGTCGCTGGAGGACGAGGCAAGCCGTATCCAGAAGGCACTTCGCATCTTCGTGCGCAACGCCTCGCCGATCAACACGCTGGCCGGCCAACTGACCGTCAGGGGCGAAGGCCAGGTCAGCTTCGTGCTGATCAAGGAAGAGGGCGAGGGGGAAATCGAAATCGAGTTGCCGAACCGCTACCGGATTTCGCCACGGATCGCTTCGGCGATGCGCGCGGTGCCGGGTGTGGTCGAAGTGGAGCTGGTGTGACCCCCGCTCTTTCTCGCGCGCGGCGGTCAGCCGGGCGGTCGCTGCCGCGAACGCCAGCGCAGTCAGTATGAAGCCGGCGCAGAGGAACGGGTCGCAGGCGGTTTCAGCCTTGGCGCGGCTGCGTGACAGGCTGCGCAGGCTCTATCATGGGCGCACGCCGGCCGCTTTCCGGTTCCAACTGGTGGCCGTCGTCATCGACCTCGCCATCATCGCCTTCTTCATCGCGACGCCGGTTCTTCAGGACAAGCCGTCCTTCCTCTGGCTCGACTATTCGGCGGCCGCGCTTGTCGCCGCGGATCTGGTCGCCCGGCTGCTTGCCTCCAAAAACATGCTGCGGCTGATGAAGCAGCCGACGTCGTGGGTCGATGTCTTCATCCTTTTGACGCTGCTGATGCCGACGGCGTTCGCCAATCTCGCCTTCCTGCGCATCCTGCGGCTGTGGTCGCTGTCGCGCAGCGGTTCGCTCTGGCGGCATCTGGAGATGCGCGGCCTGAGGCCGTGGCGCGAGGCCAGCCACGCGGTCATCAACCTTTTGACCTTCCTGTTCGTCATCACCGGCTTCGTCTACACGTTCTTCTTCCGCACTGGCGCCGGTCTGGAAAACTATGTCGACGCGCTTTATTTCACCGTCGCCACGGTGACGACGACCGGCTTCGGCGACATCGTGCTGCCGGGCATAGCCGGCAAGCTGACCGCAATCGTCACCATGATCATCGGCATATCGCTGTTTGTCAGACTGGCTCAGGCGATCTTCCGGCCAGCCAAGGTTTTGTTTCCCTGTCCGCAGTGCGGCTTGCGGCGGCACGAGCCGGACGCCGTGCATTGCAAAGCCTGCGGTCATCTTCTCAACATACCCGACGAAGGGAACTGACGGCCGGGTACTACGACGCCGCCACTTCGGCCGGCTTTATAGCCCTGCGCTGAAGATTGAGCAGATTGCCCATCAGGATCAGCAGCGCGCCGCCGGCGGTGAAGGCATCGATCTGCTCGCTATAGAGCAGCCAGCCAATCAGCGCCGATAGCGGCACGCGCAGAAAATCCATCGGCGAGACGATGGTCGCATCGGCATAGCCAAGCGCGCGGGCCATACAGAAATGCGACGACATGCCGGTGAAAGCGATCAGCACGATCCACGGCCATAGCTCCAGTGGCGGATTGCGCCACGTATAGAGCGCCGGGATGAGACCGACCATCGACTGGATAATCAGCATCCAGCAGATGATGCGCACGACGCTGTCAGTCCGGGTCAGCGATTTGATCGTGACCACCGAGATGCCGAAGCAGGCCGCGGCACCCAGCACGACGAGATGTCCAGGGTCGACCGAGCCGACACCGGGGCGCACGATGATCACCACGCCGATCAGCCCCAGCCCGATCGCTGCCAGCTTGGGCCGGTTCAGCCTTTCACCCAGAAAAATCACCGCCAGGATAGCTGTCCAGATCGGCGTGGTGAATTCGATCGAGATCAGCACCGCCAGCGGGATCAAAGTGAGGGCGTAGAGCCAGGCCGCCTGGCCCGTGTAATGGATGACGTTGCGGGCGATATGGGCAATGGGGCGCTGCGTGCGCATGGCTCGAAAACCGCCACTCATCATCACCAGCGGCAGAAGAATGAAGAAGCCGATCACAGAGCGCAACTCAAGCACCTGGAAGACGTTGAGCTCCGCTGTCGTGGCTCGGCCGGCGACCGTCATCCCAAGGAAGGAAGCGATCGACAGTGCCATCCAGAACGCGGCCTTGGGGATCGAGGGGGTGGGTGCCATTCGCGCTGTGTCGCAGGCGAGGGCTTCTGCCGCAATCGCTACACAAGGCATTCTTCTGGGCCAGTCGCGACTGGCTGGATGTTGTAAAACAGTCGTGTGGCGGGCGGAACCTGAAACGGCAAGTGGCGTTGAGTTCCGGTGGTCAGCCGTGCTCGCGGACCGTCCCGCCTTTTTCAAGATCGACAAGGAGAGCTTCAATGAGATCCTTCGCGCAATTCGCGCTTGCCGGCGGCTTATTGGTTGCGGCAGGCGCGGCACATGCCGACGAGGCCCAATTTCTCCAGGCGTTCAAGGGCAATTTCGCCGGCAAGGGTATCGTCAAGGTCACCACCGATGCGCCGACCGTGAACGTGTCCTGCACGTTCAGCTCGAACGCGACATCGACCTCCCTGTCGCTCGACGGCAATTGCCGGGGACTTGTCGTGGTCACGCGCGCCATCAGCGCGGACCTGAAGGCCAGCGGTGCCAAATACAGCGGCACCTATGTCGGCTCTCGCACGGGACCGGCGCAGCTTAACGGCAGCCGTTCGGGCAACGCGATCAACCTGGGCATTCGCTGGGCCAAGGAGGTCAATGGCGACCGAAGGGCGCAGATGAAGGTCGAGAAACGCGGCGAGAAGGGCATGCGGCTGACCGTCATCGACACCGACCCGAAAACCGGCAAGAGCGTGGTGACGAGCAGGATTGATCTGCAGCGCACCTAATCCTCGAGCGGCTCCGGCGGATGGGTGTGGCGGCCCTTGCCGAATGTGTAGCCGGTTTCCACCGCCTTGCGGCCGAACTTGTCGCGCAGGGCGTCGATGGCGCCTTCGGCCATGGCGCGCTTGCGCGATTGGATGTCGACCAGATCGGGCGGGTCGGCCTTGTCGTCGTCCGAGAGGTCGCTGACGCCGATGCCAAGCAGCCGATACTTCGTGCCGTCGGTTTCCTTGCGCAGAAGCTCCACCCCGGTCTGAAAGATGCGGTCGGCGAGCCGGGTCGGATCGCCGAGCTGGCGATTGCGCGTGCGCAGCTTGAAATCCTGGGTCTTCAGCTTCAAGACCACGGTGCGCCCGGCAATGCCTGACTTTTTCAGCCGTGCCGAGACCTTTTCCGAAAGGCCCCTGAGAACCGCGACCAGTTCCTCCAGCGACGCGATATCGGTGTCGAAGGTGGTTTCGGCCGATACGCTCTTGGCATCCTGGTCGGGATCGACGCGGCGGACGTCCTCGCCGCGCGAAAGGTGGTAGAGCCGGTCGCCCATCGTGCCGTAGCGGCGCATCAGGTCGCCGCGATCCATCTGCTGCAACTGGCCGATGGTGCGGATGCCGTCACGCTCCAGCGTGGCGTTGAATGCCTTTCCGACACCCCAGATCATGGTCACCGGCTGCGCCGAGAGGAAGCCGACTGCCTCGGCCTCGCCGATGACCGAGAAACCGCGCGGCTTGCGAAAGTCAGACGCAATCTTGGCGAGGAACTTGCAATAGGACAGGCCGGCCGAAACGGTGATGCCGATCTCCTTCTCGACGGCCTGCGCGAAGCGCGCCAGCACCACAGCGGGCGGCAGGCCGTGCAGCCGTTCGGTGCCGGCGAGGTCGAGAAACGCCTCGTCGATCGACAGCGGCTCGACCAGCGGTGTCAGCGCTTGCATCATGGCGCGCACTTCGCGGCCGACGCGCACGTATTTTTCCATGTTGGGGCTGATGACCACCGCCTCCGGGCAGGCTTCGAGCGCCTTGAACATCGGCATGGCCGAGCGCACGCCTTGGATGCGGGCGATATAGCATGCGGTGGAGACGACGCCGCGCTTGCCGCCGCCGATGATCAGCGGCTTGTCCTTGAGCGCCGGATTGTCGCGCTTTTCGATCGCCGCATAGAAGGCGTCGCAATCGATATGGGCCAGATGCAGCCGGTAAAGCTCTGGATGACGCACAAGCCGAGGACTACCGCAGCGCTCGCAGCGGCGCGCCTGGCTGCGCTGAAACGTCAGGCAGTCGCGGCAAAAGCCGTGATCGGGATTGTTGACAGGGGCCGCCATCGCTGCGAACATAAAGAGAACAGAAGCAATGGTACGACAGTGCAAGGCCAGCGACAAGGCTGGCCCGGGGAGAACGCATGAGCACGACCATAGCGCCGCTTGCACCCGAGCTTTGGGCTGAATTCGAGGACCTCTTCGGCAAGCAAGGCGCCTGCTACGGCTGCTGGTGCACGCATTTCCGGCTGGCGCCGGCGATGCGCCGCGAGAGCAGCCGGGAACGCAACAAGGACCACATCAAGGCGCGTATCGAGGCCGGCCCGCCGCCCGGACTGCTGGCATTCGAGGATGGCCAGGCGGTCGGCTGGATGCAGATGGGACCGCGCGCCGACGTACCCGAATGGAACAATCAGGGCAGGGCTCGGCACCGGTCGATCCTGCCGACGCCGCGGATCCGGGCGTCTGGGCGATCTCCTGCTTCTTCATCCGCGCCAAGGCGCGCGGCAGGGGCATCACGCATCGCCTCGTCGAAGGCGGCATCGATTTCGCCCGCCAGAATGGAGCCCGGCTGCTCGAGGCGTGCCCGATGGACCTGTCTCGCGATTCGCGCTCGATCGGCCTGTTCGTCGGCTCGTCGCGGATCTTCGAGAAGGCGGGTTTCGAGCGGCTGGTGGAACGCAAGGCCGGCCGCCCGCTGATGCGGCTGGTGCTTTGATGAGGTCCGCTCGTGGCTTGTTGATCTCACCTTGCGGTTGCAGCAGTAATTTCATACCAGACGGACGTACCTTCTAAAGCGCATGCGCTTTGGGGTTTTGTTTATGCATGTCGTTCTCCCAAACCAGGACCCACTTTGGGCGACATGCATTAGGTCAAACGGAGAATTCGCGTGAACCGTGCCCTGCCATTCGTTTTCCTCCTTGCGTTGAGCGCGCCTGCGTTCGGTCAGACCGTCGACAGTCAGGGTGCGAAGCAATTGTCCGACGACTTGTCCCGCTATGTCGGCAAGCAGGCCATCGACAAAGGCATTTTGAAGGTTTCGCTTGAAGGTGGCGCCTACAGGATCCTGTTCGATTTCAAGGCACTTGCCGCATCGTTTCTGGACCAGAAACTGCTGAAGTTCGACTTCGCGCCCTATGCCCTGATGGTCAAGCCGCGCAGCGACGGGTCCTGGGATGTCTCCATGGATTTCTCCCAAACCGCCTCCTTCGAGTTCAATGGACCCGAGGGGCTGCAAAGCACTCAGTTTTCGATCAAGGACGGCAAGGGTTCGGGCGTCTACGATCCAAATCTGGCGGCCTTTACCAGCGGCACCAGCTCGATGGCCGGCGTGACGATGGCATCGAAGGATGCCAAGCAGCGCATGGAAGCCAGCACGGGCGCCGGCGTCGCGACCGTTGCCGCGACCAAGTCGGCGGCCGGGGGCGTCGATTTCACAACCTCGCAAAAGGTGTCGAGCTTTGTCGAAGCGATCAATTTCGACGATCCGGAGAGCGGGTTGAAATTCCCGGTCAGCGTCAGGTCGCCGGAACTGTCGGTCGAAGCCAGCGGCAAGGGCGTGCGGACCAAGCCATTGCTCGATCTCCTGGCATTTGCGGTGGCCAACGAGGACGAGGCGACGCTGAAGGCCAACCAGGCGCAGCTCAAATCGCTTCTGCTCGCCGCCTTGCCGCTTTGGCAGCGTATCGACGGGACCTACGGTTTCAAGGATTTTGCGGTGGAAAGCCCGGTCGGCAATTTCGGCGCCACCCAGCTCAGCACCGTGTTCGGCACCGATGGCGTGGCCCAGAACGGGACGATCACGTACGGCATCAAGGCATCGGGGCTGAGCGTGCCGACCCAGCTTCTGCCGAGCTGGAGCGTGGGGTTGTTACCCACCGATGTCGATTTGAACTTTGGCGGCGCCAATATCGATCTCGACAGCATGGCGAAGAAGGCGATCGAAGCCTTTGATCTCAATAAGAATCCGCCTCTGTCGGCCGAATTCGGCGAGCAGCTTAAAGTCGACTTCTTGGCCAAGATGCCGAAGGTCGTGCTTGGCCACAGCACCGTGAAGAACAAGGACACGGAGATCGCGCTGGAAGGCGAGATGACATTCCCAGGCGAAAAGCCCGAAGGAAGCGTAACCGTCGATGTCGCCGGCTTCGACAAGCTTGTCGAAGGCCTGCAGGAAGCGGCAAAGTCGGAACCGGAGGTTGGCCAATACGTGCCAGTCGCTCTCATGGCGAAGGGCTTTGGCAAGACGCTGCCCGATGGCCGGCTGGAATGGATCGTCAATGCCAAGGCCGATGGCTCGGTCACCGTCAATGGCGTCATGCTGAAGCCCGCCGATCCGGCCGTGGACGACAGCATGGATGATGGTGACGGCGCCGATGACAGCGGAGACGACAGCGGCGGCGCAGGTGCGAACTGAACCCTGAAGCTGGAGTTCAGAGCCCCAGCGCGCTTGCGATCTTGGGCGCTGCCTCGTGCCAGTCCTGGACGACGACCACATCGTCCGTCACCGGCGGCAGGAATGCGCGCAGCGAATTGTCGGCCATCAGGTGGAACAGTTCGGCGTCGGCGACCGATTCCCGTACCGACGCCAGATTGTGCGGCTGATCGTCGACGAAGACCACCGGTCGGCCGACCTTGCCGCGAAGCTTGGCCACTGCCGGTCCTTTGGCCATTTCAGTGGTCAGAAGCGGGTAGCTCAGCCCAAGCGCGTCGAGATGGACGCGACGCACGGCACGGTGTTTGTGCGGCATGGCCGTCAGCAAGATGATTTCCGCGCGATCGCCAAGCCCTGCCAGGGCTTCTGACGCGCCGTCAGTAATGTTTTGCCAATCGGCTTGCGCGTCAAAGAAATCGGCCAGCAGTGCCGTGACTTCGGGCTGTTCGATCAGGCGGCCGCTGGCGGTCTCTGCGATGTTGCCGGTCAGCCGGAACGAGGCCAGCGTCAGGCCATAGCCGCGCGCCTTGAGGAAATTCGGAAACGGTCGGATGAATTCGAGCACGACATCGTCGACATCGAGGACAAGCAAGGGTCGGTCGTCGGCTGCCAGTTCTTCGATCTGGCGCGCGGTTTCCGGATCATCGCTCATATGGAATGCTCGTGGTTGTCGTCGCCCAGCGGCAGCGACCGCAAGGCTTTGCCGACAGCCGCCGGCGGGGTGCCGGTTTCCTCGGCAAAGCGCATCAGAGTCGGCTCGTGGGCGAGGATGAACTGCAGGACACCGGCCAGAAAACCCGGCTCGCTGGCGGCTTTGCGGATCGAATGGACCTCTATGCCGGTGATTGCCAGAAAGCGCGGCAGAAGCTCCGGATCGGAGGCGACGAAGCCCAGGGCCTTCACGGCAATCGATTCCGCTTCTTCGCGCATTGACGCTGCGTTTGCCATCACTACCTTCGGTGTGTGGAATGAGTCTCTCCCGCAGTAATGGCAAGAGTTGCTTGCGGCAAGCCATTAGAGCGTGGCGCGCCCTTTGGACGCGCAGGGGACGAGGTGGAATTCGCGCTGTTTTCCAGCCGCGGATTTCCGTTTCGTCAATCATATTGCCGTAAAGTGAAGCAGGGTTTGATGCGTTCAGACATGGGCGCATGACGGTTGCCTTCGAAGCGGAAGGGCAGCCGGGACGGGAAATCGATGCCGAAGAAGGTTATGATCGTCGAAGACAATGAGCTCAATATGAAGCTCTTTCGGGACCTCATCGAGGCAAGCGGTTACGAGACCGTGCGCACCCGAAACGGTCTGGAAGCGCTCGATTTGGCGCGCCAGCACCGGCCGGATCTGATCCTGATGGATATCCAATTGCCTGAAGTGTCGGGGCTTGAAGTGACCAAATGGCTGAAGGAAGACGACGAACTGCACGTCATCCCGGTCATTGCGGTGACCGCCTTCGCCATGAAGGGCGACGAGGAACGTATCCGCCAGGGTGGCTGCGAGGCTTATATTTCTAAGCCGATCTCGGTGCCGCGTTTCATCGAAACCATCAAATCCTATCTGGGCGATGCGTGATGTGCCCCTTCAGCCGAGCCGGAGCCTTGTGAAATGACTGCGCGGATCCTCGTCGTCGACGATATCCCTGCCAATGTGCGGCTGCTGGAAGTGCGGCTGCTGGCCGAATATTTCGAAGTGCTGACCGCCACCAACGGGCCGGATGCGATCGAGACCTGTGAGAACGGCAAGGTCGATGTCGTGCTGCTCGACGTGATGATGCCGGACATGGACGGCTTCGAGGTCTGTCGGCGGCTGAAGAGCGATCCGGCGACATCGCACATTCCGGTGGTGATGATCACCGCGCTCGATCAGGTCTCCGACCGCGTCCGCGGGCTCGAGGCCGGTGCCGACGACTTCCTGACCAAGCCGGTCAACGACCTGCAGCTTATGACGCGCGTCAAGAGCCTGGTTCGCCTGAAGTCGCTCACCGACGAGTTGCGGCTGCGCGCCTCGACGACGCGCAACATCGGCATCGAGGAGTTGCTCAGCCGCAATTTCGCATCCGAGGACACGACGCCCAAGGTGCTTTTGATCGACGAACGCAAATCATCCGTCGAGCGCATCCAGAAGATGCTGCGCGACCGGGCCGATCTCGACGTCACACATGATCCGCATGCCGGTTTCTTCCAGGCCGCCGAGACGTCCTATGAATGCGTGATGATCTCGACCGCGTTCGCCGATTTCGATCCGCTGAGGCTCTGTTCGCAGTTGCGCTCGCTCGATCGCACCCGTTTCGTGCCGATCATCCTGTTGGCGGAGGAGGGCGAGGAGGAACGCATCATCCGCGGCCTCGAACTCGGCATCAATGATTATCTGATGCGGCCGATCGACCAGCAGGAATTGACGGCGCGGCTGCGCACCCAGGTGCGCCGCAAGCGTTACAACGACCAGCTGCGCGCCAGCGTCACCCAAACCATCGAAATGGCGGTGACCGATGGACTGACCGGGCTGCACAACCGCCGCTATCTAGACAGCCACCTGCAGACGCTGTTCGATCGCGCCGTGGCGCGGCGCCGGCCGCTGTCGGTGATGATCACCGACCTCGACCGCTTCAAGGCGATCAACGACGCGCACGGTCATGACGGCGGCGACGAGGTTCTGCGGGAATTCGCACGACGGCTGCGCAAGAATGTCAGGGGTATCGACCTTGCCTGCCGTTTTGGCGGGGAGGAGTTCGTCGTGGTGATGCCGGACACCGAGGGCGCGGTGGCCGAGAAGGTAGCCGAGCGCATTCGCGCCGAAATCGCCCAGGCGGCTTTCGCCATCGGGCAGGACGGCAAGG
This sequence comes from Mesorhizobium sp. M7A.F.Ce.TU.012.03.2.1, assembly GCF_004006095.1. Classification (NCBI taxonomy): domain Bacteria; kingdom Pseudomonadati; phylum Pseudomonadota; class Alphaproteobacteria; order Hyphomicrobiales; family Phyllobacteriaceae; genus Mesorhizobium; species Mesorhizobium sp. M7A.F.Ce.TU.012.03.2.1. The sequence goes on along the minus strand of NZ_CP034779.1, from coordinate 5,260,942 downwards.
CGATCGAAGTCACGGTCAGCGTCGGCGTGTCGTCGGTGCTGAAGGGCGTGGACACGGTGGCGGCGCTGATGAAGCGTGCCGATCTCGCGCTCTACGAAGCCAAAAGCGGCGGCCGAAATCGCGTCGTCGCCAAGGCGGCGTAGCGATCCAGCCCCGATTATCCTGTCAACCCGACAGGGTTACCCGTTTACCTTAATCCAAGCGATTCGCGAGCCTTGGTTAAGAAACTGTTGATTTTCATAAACTCTTGCGCAACTGTGCAGGCCAAGACGAAGCCGGCACGAGGATAGAAAACCGGCTCCGATCCTGGGAATACCCCATGATGCTCAGGTCCGCCGCATCTCCTGGGTCCGTGGGGTCGGCCGGCCGGCGCTGGCACATAGTGGCCTCCTCGTACCGCTGCCAAACGCCGACCGGCCCCCTTCTCTCCAAAAGAACATCAGAACTCCGTGCTAAAGCACGGAAGAATCTGCGTTCTAGCCGTTCCAACACAGGTTCGCTTTGAGAGCAGCCAACGATGAGGGGAAGAGCACCCTTCCATTTCATAGATATGGCGCACAAGGGGCTTGCGGCAAGACCCGGCTCCTCCCGTAAAACCGCGACCCAAGCCAGGTGCGGAAAACGGGAGTTATGATAATGATTTCAGATCATGCGGTTGTGATCGCCGGGGGTGGTCCGACGGGATTGATGCTGGCAGGCGAACTGGCGCTGGCAGGCGTGGACGTTGCCATTTTCGAAAGGCGACCGGATCAGAAATTGGCAGGATTGCGCGCAGGCGGCCTGCATGCGCGCACTCTTGAGGTGCTCGACCAGCGCGGAATTGTGGATCGGTTTCTTTCACAGGGACAGATATCGCCGTCCGTGGGCTTCCACATGATCCGGTTAGGCATCAGCGATTTTCCCACGCGCCACAATTATCTGCTGGCGCTGCGGCAAAACCACATCGAGCGCATCCTGGCCGACTGGGTCGGCGAGTTGAAGGTACCGATCTATCGCGGACACGAGGTTACGAGGTTTACCCAGGACGACAGCGGCGTCGACGTCGAACTGTCCACCGGTCACCGCCTGAGGGCCGCATATCTGGTCGGCTGTGACGGAGGCCGCAGCACCATTCGCAAGGCGACCGGTATCGAGTTCGCCGGATGGGATCCGACGATGAGCTGGATGATTGCCGAGGTCGAAATGTCGGAAGAACCGGCATGGGGCTTCCGCAGCAACGCCTCCGGAATTCATGCCCTGGGTAAGATCGAGGGCGGCAAGAAGGTTGGCGTCGTGCTGACGGAGCCCCGCCTGAAGGCGCGCGGCGAACCGACCCTGCGCGAGCTCAGCGAGGCGCTGACTGCCGTCTACGGCACCGACTTCGGGGTCCACAGCCCGACCTGGCTCTCCCGCTTCACCGACATGACGCGCCAGGCCACCGCATATCGCGGCAGGCGCGTGCTGCTGGCGGGTGATGCCGCGCACATCCATCCGCCGATCGGCGGACAGGGCCTCAACATCGGCGTGCAGGATGCGGTGAACCTTGGATGGAAGCTGGCCCAAATCATCAAGGGGACATCGCCGCAAAGCCTGCTCGAAAGCTATCACGCCGAGCGCCATCCGGTCGCCGCCCGCGTGTTGCGCAACACGATGGCGCAGGTTGCGCTTCGCCGCACGGATGACCGCAGCAAGGCCTTGGCCGACACCGTTGCCGAGTTGCTCGGCATGGATGAACCCCGCAAGAAAATCGCCGCGGAGATGTCTGGTTTGGGTGTTCATTACGACCTTGGCGAGGGGCATCCACTGCTTGGGCGGCGAATGCCAGATCTCGATCTGACCACCGCCGGCGGACGGTTGCGGGTCTTCACCTTGCTGCACGACGCGCGGCCCGTGCTGCTCAACCTCGGTGAGCCCGGCAGGCTGGACATCGCGTCCTGGGCTGATCGGGTCCGGCAGATCGACGCCGGTTACGCCGGTATCTGGGACCTCCCGGCTCTCGGGACGGTCGTTTCGCCCGACGCGGTCTTGATCCGGCCCGATGGTTATGTGGCTTGGGCCGGGGCGGGAACCCAACAGGGCCTGGTGGACGCGCTGACCACCTGGTTCGGGCCGCCTGCCACCGCAGGTTAGCAGACACGATCGAAGCGCGACCGCGCGATCGCCTTGAGAGTATCGCGTCCCTCCCTCCGACAGTGCTCCTGACAGTTGGTTGACAGGAGCTTCCTTCTGTGCAGAAATTGGTTGGACCATTGGACCACTTGGAGGAAATGTGGACCAGAACAGCCTGCCACCCATTCAGACCACGGCGCGCGACGACGCCGTGCTGAAGGCGTTGGTGGGCTTTGTTCGCGCCGAGGCCTTGCAGCCGGGCGAGCGGCTTCCAACCGAACGCATTCTGGCCGAGCGGCTGAAGGTCAGCCGCAACACCGTGCGCGAGGCACTGACACGCTGGGAAGGGCTCGGCCTCGTCGAGCGCCGGCAGGGCAGCGGCACCTATCTCAAGGCGGCTGTTTCACACGATATGCTGCACATGCCGCTGACGCTGGCGGGCGGCAATGATTTCACCAGCCTGATGCAGACGATGGAGATCCGCCGCGCGCTGGAGGCGGAGGCCGCAGCACTTTGCGCCGAACGCGCCAGCCAGGCCGACATCGCCGAGATTGCACGCAAGCTCGACATCATGGAGCAGGCGTTCCGCACGCGCGACGGCATGTCGTCGGAAGAGGATTGGGAGTTCCACCAGGCGATTTACCGGGCCTCGGGTAATCCGCTGTTCGAGCAGATCATCGCCGCCATGTACGAATTGTTCCACCGCTTCTGGGAGCATCCGCTCGGCGTTCGCGATTTCGGCCATGCCAGCTTTCCCTATCACCGCACCATCTACGAATGCATCGCAGCCCGTGACCCGCAGGGCGCCCGCGCCGAAGCGCTCAAGCTGATCGCCACCGTCGAGGACGATCTCAAGCGCGGTGCGGCCAAACTCAAACTTTCGAGCCAGACATGAACGAGCATCCATCCGGTTTCGATCACGACTATCTCTTGGAGGCGGCAACACTTTTGGCGCATGACGAACCGTTTCCCGGCGGTGCGGTGGTGCCGCCGATCTACCAGACCTCGCTGTTCACCTTCGCCAACTATGCCGAGATGGCCGATACCTTTGCCGGCAAACGAAAGCAGCCGATCTACTCGCGTGGCGACAATCCGACGGTGATGGAGTTCGAGGCGCGTGTCGCCGCGCTCGAAGGCGCAGAAGCAGCGCGCGGCTTTTCCAGTGGCATGGCGGCGATCAGCGCCACGGTGCTTGCGTTCGTTGGGGCAGGCGAGCGCATCGTGGCGGTGCGCAATTGCTATGGCGATGCCTACCGGCTGTTCGAGCGGTTGTTGCCGCGGCTCAACATCAAGGTCGATTATGTCGACGGCTCCGACCCGGATGCGGTCGCGGCGGCACTTCCCGGCGCCAAGCTACTTTATCTGGAAAGCCCGACCTCGATGATGTTCGAGTTGCAGGACATCGCGCATCTGACACGGTTGGCCAAGGAACAGGGCATCGTCACCACGATCGACAATTCCTGGGCGACGCCGGTGTTCCAGAAGCCGATCACGCATGGCGTCGACCTGGTGCTGCATTCGGCCTCGAAATACCTTGGCGGCCACAGCGACACCGTCGCGGGCGTGGTGGCGGGTTCGGCTGCTCATATCAAGCACATCAACGAGCAGACCTATTCCTATCTCGGCGGCAAGCTGTCACCGTTCGAGGCGTGGCTGTTGCTGCGCGGCCTGCGCACGCTGCCGCTGCGCCTGCCGCACCACATGAAGAGCGGCCTGACCATCGCCGAACGGCTGAAGGCGCATGCCAGTGTCGAGCGGGTCAACCACCCCATCTATTCGAACCACCCGGGCAAGGCGACGCTGGCCGGCTATGCCGGTCTGTTCTCCTTCGAGGTGACGGACGAGATCGACATCCCCGTCTTCGTCGACGCACTGAAATATTTCCGCATCGGCGTCAGCTGGGGCGGGCATGAAAGCCTGGTCGTACCGGCCAAGGCGTCGCTGGAGCAGACGCCGGGCCTGAATTCGATGGCGCGCTTCGGCGTCAGCCCCCGAACCATCCGCTTCAATGTCGGATTGGAGAGTGTCGAAGACCTGTGGGCTGACGTCGCCCAGGCCTTCGAAAAAGCCAGAAAATAACAAGCGGGTTCAAAATGGGAGTCTTGAACATGAAAAAACTGACCGTCATGCTGGCCACCGTTGCGGGGCTGGCGATTTCCGCCGGAAATGCCGTGGCCGACTCGACCCTGAAAATGGTCGAAGTCATCACCAGCCCGCCGCGCACCGAATTCCTGAAGAAGCAGATCGCCGAATTCGAAACAGCCAATCCGGGCATCAAGGTCGAGCTTATCTCGCTGCCCTGGGGCCAGGCGTTCGAGAAATTTCTGACCATGGTGCAGGCCGGCGATACGCCTGACATCGTCGAAATGCCGGAACGCTGGATGGGCCTCTATGCCAACAATGCCCAGCTCGAGGATCTCGGCCCCTATATGGCCAAATGGGATGATGCCAAGACGCTCGGCGACCGCGCCAAGCAGTTCGGCTCGACCGTCAACAACACTCAGTTCATGATCCCCTACGGCTACTATGTGAACGCGCTGTTCTGGAACAAGAAGCTGTTCAAGGAGGCCGGCCTCGACGGACCGCCGGCGACGCTCGACGATTTCATCGCCGATTCCAAGAAGATTTCCGCGCTCCCGGGGAAGTACGGCTACTGCCTGCGCGGCGGGCCGGGCGCCTTCAACGGCATGCACATGTTCATGAACATTGCTGCCGGCAAGGGCGGCTACTTCAACGAGGACGGCACTTCGACGATCAACGAAGAAGGCTCGGTCAAGGGCCTGCAGATGCTGGCCGACATGTACAAGGACGGATTGGCGCCGAAGGATGCGGTGAGCTGGGGTTTCAACGAAACGGTCACCGGCTTCTATTCCGGCACCTGTGCCATGCTCAACCAGGATCCGGACGCGCTGCTCGGCATCGCCGACAAGATGAGCGCGGACGATTTCGCCGTGGCGCCTTTGCCGGTCGGGCCGAGCGGCAAATCCTATCCGACGCTGGGCTATGCCGGCTGGGCGATGTTTGCCAACTCGCAGCACAAGGACGACGCCTGGAAGCTGATGGCGACGCTTCTGTCGCCGAAGGACAATCTGGAATGGGCCAAGGAAGTCGGCGTCGTCCCGATCCACAACGGCGCCGACCAGGATCCCCATTTCAAGACGGAGCAGTTCAAGGGCTGGTTCACGGAGCTCAGCGACAGCTCCAAATATGAAATGGTCACCCCGCCGACGCATCTGGAGAACCTCGGCAATTTCGTCGACCAGGTGGCGATCAAGAATTTTCAGGAAGTGCTGCTTGGCCAGAAGACGGCCAAGGACGTCGCCGACCAATGGGCTGCCTTCCTGACCAAGGAACAGCAGGACTGGCTGGCGAAGAACAAGAAGTAAGCGCCTCTTTTTTCCTTCTCCCCGTTCTAGGGGGAGAAGGTGGCCCGATAGGGTCGGATGAGGGGCGGCGCTATGCCTCGATTGTTCGCGCTGCCCCTCATCTGCCTGCCGGCATCTTCTCCCCGTGAACGGGGAGAAGGACGCTGTTCCAGACGCCGCTCCAGGGAGCCGATCCTCAGCCAATGACCTACGCCGTGTCCGAAATACGATCCGCCGGCAAGCCGCGTCGCAAGCGGCTATCCCACACCGCCATCGAGCCATGGCTCTATCTCAGCCCGGCGATCATCCTGCTGGTCGTCGTGCTTTTGGTGCCGCTGGTCATCGGCATCAGCTACTCCTTCCGCAAATTCTCAGCGTTCAAGTCCGAATATGTCGGGCTCGGGCAGTATCAGTCGATGCTGTCGGATCAGGTGCTGGGGCAGGCGCTGGTCAACACGTTGTGGTGGACCGTCGCCAGCCTTTTCTTCCAGTTCTTCCTCGGCCTTGGCCTGGCGCTCCTGCTCGACAAGCCGTTTCGCGGCCGCAAGGCAGTACAAGCCCTGGTCTTCCTGCCTTGGGCGGTGCCGTCCTTCCTGTCAGGCCTGACCTGGGCCTGGCTGTTCAATCCGATCATCGGCCCGCTGCCGCACTGGCTGTTTGCGTTGGGGCTGAAAGCCCAGCCAACCAATGTGCTGTCTGATCCCTCTACCGCCATGTGGGGGCCGATCGTCGCCAATATCTGGTTCGGCATTCCGTTCTTTGCCATCACCCTCTTGGCGGCACTGAAATCCATTCCATCGGAACTGCATGAGGCAGCGGCTATCGATGGAGCCTCGCCCTGGCAGCGCTTCACCAAGGTGACGCTGCCGTTTCTGGCGCCGACCATCGCCATCACCGTGATGTTGCGCACCATCTGGATCGCCACCTTCGCCGACCTGATCTTCGTAATGACGGAGGGCGGGCCGGCCGGCTCGACCAACACGGTGCCGGTCTACATCTATGTCAGCGCCTTCAAATCGCTGGACAAGGGCTATGCCTCGGCGGTGGCGGTGCTGTTGCTGATCCTGCTCATCGCCTATGCGATCGCCCTGATCGGCATCCGTCGCACGCTGGTGAGGCACGTCTGATGATCGCAGGACGCACAGCCTCGCAGCGCTTCTTCGGCGGCATCGGCCTCTACGCGGCAATCGCGGCCTACGTGTTCTTTTCCCTGTTCCCGATCTACTGGACGCTGAAGATCTCGGTCACGCCGGAGCGGCTGCTCTATTCCGAAGGCATCACCTTCTGGCCATCGCACATGACGCTGCAGAACTTCGTCACCGTGCTCGAGACGACCGATTTTCCGCGCTATTTCCTCAACAGCGTCATCGTCTCGGTCTCGACGGCGGCACTGGTGACGATCATCGCCACGCTCGCCGGCTATGCCATGTCGCGCTTCACCTTTCGCGGCAAGGCAGCCCTGGCGCTGATGTTGCTGCTCACCCAGACTTTTCCGCTGGTGATGGTCATTCCGCCGATCTACCGCGTGATGGGGCAGATCGGCCTGATCAACAGCCTGACCGGGCTGATCATCATCTACACCGCCTTCAACACGGCCTTTGCCACCTTCCTGATGCAGTCGTTCTTCGACGGCATCCCCAAGGATTTGGAAGAGGCCGCGATGATCGACGGCTGCACCCGCGCGCAGGCCATGCGCAAGGTGATCGTGCCGCTGACGCTGCCCGGCATGGGCGCGACGCTCGGCTTCGTCTTCACCGCCGCCTGGAGCGAGCTTCTGTTCGCGCTGATGCTGATTTCCAGCGACGACCAGAAGACCTTCGCCGTCGGCCTGCTCACCTTTATCGGCAAGTTCGCCGTCGACTGGGGACAGATGATGGCGGCATCCATCCTGGCGCTGATCCCGGTCTGCATCTTCTTCGCCTTCCTGCAACGCTATCTCGTCACCGGCCTGACCGCCGGCGCCGTCAAAGGATAGATCGATGGCCTCTGTTACGCTCGAAAAGGTCCGCAAGGACTATGGCGCCGTCCGTGTCCTACACGCGGTCGACCTTCAAATCGCCGATGGCGAGTTCGTCGTCCTGGTTGGGCCGTCAGGCTGCGGCAAGTCCACGCTTTTGCGCATGATCGCCGGGCTGGAGGAGGCTTCCGGTGGCGAGATCCGCATCGGCGAGCGGCTGGTCAACGACGTGGCACCCAAGGACCGCGACATCGCCATGGTTTTCCAGTCCTACGCGCTCTATCCGCATATGGACGTGTCGAAGAACATGGGCTTCAGCCTGCTCCTGAAGAAGGCGGAGAAAACGACGATCGACGCCAGGGTGGACGGCGCCGCCAAGCGGCTCGGGCTCGACACGTTCCTGCAGCGCCTGCCGCGGCAACTGTCCGGCGGCCAGCGCCAGCGCGTCGCCATGGGGCGTGCCATAGTGCGCGATCCCAAGGTTTTCCTGTTCGACGAGCCGCTGTCGAACCTCGACGCCAAGCTGCGCGTCCATATGCGCGCCGAGATCAAGGCGCTGCATCAGCAGCTGAAGACGACATCGGTTTATGTCACGCATGACCAGATCGAGGCGATGACCATGGCCGACCGGATCGTCGTCATGCATGACGGGTTGATCCAGCAGGTCGGCGCACCGCTCGATCTCTATGATCGGCCGGCCAACATGTTCGTCGCCGGTTTCATCGGTTCCCCCGGCATGAATTTCCTGCCGGCGATGGTTCGCAACGGTGGTGAGGCCGTACTGGCCGATGGCCAGGTGCTGCGCTTGCCGGAAGGCCTGCCGCTGACGGACGGTGACGCCATCACCGTCGGTCTGCGGCCCGAGCATATCAAGTTGGCGGATGAGGGCGCGTTGAAGGGGGAGGTGGGTGTGGTCGAGCCTCTCGGCCTTTCGACGCAGTTCTACGTCAAGCTGGCCAGCCAGCAGCTTTGCGTCTTTGCCATGGGCCGTGCCGGCGTGAAGCCCGGCGACGAGGTGAGGTTGGTTGTCGAACCAGACCAATTGCATCTGTTCGATCTGAAAAGCGGTGATCGCATCGGCTGAGGGGGACTCAGCCGGGCGGCGGGCAGCCGTATGAGGCGCCGATGTCGGGCGGGAAATACAGGTAACGCTACATTTCAATTGGATAAAATAGCGGAACGTCCAACAGACATTTCCGGAACCTAACAGGACCACTCGGACCTTTGCGTCTACAACGCAAGACCTTAGTCCCGCCGTCTTCTCAAAAGAACGGAGGTCGTTTCGCCACGAATTAGGCCGCCGTCGGAGTTAGTCAACACCGACGGCGGCGCCTGCAATATGGGCGAGTGGGTTGTGTGCGGATATGGTGTGATCGCGGAAGTGGATTGTAGACCGCTAACCGCGAGGGCTTCTTTTGGACAGCGGCGAACTGTCCAACGGGTTCTCAGCCGACTTGGCCGATCGCCGCTCCTTCAGCCAAAGGGACTTCTTTCTCCTTGCCAGGTTCTCGTCTCGAACGCTGTCGTCGGCGGTCACTCCGCCATGCATCGCGGCAATCACGTAGTCGGCTCTGTTGGTTCGAAAGTCGCCTTTTTGTACGGACATCGTTTTCTCCCAGTGCGAGGCATTTCCCCCCTTTTTGCCTGACGCTGAAACTAACTGCCTATCCGTGGTGCAAGTCTACCAATCGCCGATTGTATTAAAACGATACACTCAAGGCGGCACGATCGCACGAGAGGAGCCAATACCGGCGGGGCTCCTTCATTGACCCTGTTGTGATCCTTGCGGGGGTGCGGCGGCGGGAGGGGTCGGAGCCTGCGGTGGGGGTTCCGTGGAAGGCGCGGCGGGACTGTCAGGCTGAGGTGCAGGCGGTGCGGCCTCTTCCTCACTCAGAACCTGGTCAGTCCTGGCCTTGATCTCATCGGCCGTCTGCTGGCTTATCAGCCCGTTGCTGACGGCGAAGCCAGCAACCAGAGCGACAAGGGCTGCAATGATTGCAGCTTTCACCTTCTTCGACATCCATAGGCGCCTTGTTCATGACACCCAACCCACGGCGAAGGGTGCCGCAACCTTGGCGAAGGGTCAATCCTTTTGGCTGCAGTCTCTGCTCACGTGCAACGAAATCAACTGGTTATAAACGAAAAACGCCGCCCATTGGGCGGCGTTTCGGCATTGCAGCGGGAAACCAGATTACTTGATCTTGGTTTCCTTGAATTCGACGTGCTTCTTGGCGACCGGGTCGTACTTGCGGAACGACAGCTTGTCGGTCTTGGTGCGGCTGTTCTTGCTGGTCACGTAGAAGAAACCGGTGTCGGCGGTCGACAGAAGCTTGATCTTGATGTTTGCGGCTTTGGCCATGATATCAGTCCGTTTGTTCGTGGGGTTTTGGCCGCTGGAGCACGGGGAAACACCCGGACGCGGGAAACTTGGCGCGACACATAAAGAACGCGCCCGGAAAGTCAAGCCCGGCAAGCCTAGTGCGACCCCCCTGAGCCTGCTGGTGAACGGAAATCATGCGGTTTCCGTCGCCGGTGACGCAACCTTCTTCCAGTCTCCGGTCGTGTTCCACCAGCGATTCGGATTGGCGCGGTCGTCCAGTCCCTTGGAACGGCTGGCGAGAATCGGTTGAATGCGGATCACCGGTTCCTGGTAGGAATGGGCCTGGAAAATCGCCTCGACGACGCGGGCGGCCAGCCCCTGGTCGTCCGGCAGTTCGAAGGAAACCTCGACCGTGCCGGGCCGCCGCCGCAATTCGGTTTCGGCGCCGGCGGCCGCACCGTCAAGCGGCCTGTAGCGTTCGATGCCGTGCGCCGACTGATAGGCATTGCGGTCATATTTGCCCATGGCCAGCGGCGCAATCGCCACCACAGCATCCATGATGCGGTCGACGTCGGCGGCCGGAGCCTGGAAGGTCACGAGCAGAAGCAGTGTCATTCGTAGCGATGTGGTTTCAAAGCCGCTGTCGATCATGGAAGTGTCCTCAAGTGTTTTGGGACACTCTTTTAGCCCTGTGCTCCTGACACGGTTGTGTCAGCAGCCTGCCACCGTGCGCGCCAAATGCAGGGCTGGCGGCAGTTGCGCTACAGCAGGATCTTGCGAACCAACCTGACGGCGACCAAAGCGATATAGGCGGCGAAGAACAGGCCGAGCGACCAGCCGAAGCCGGACGGGCCGAACGCATCCATGCCGATGCCGATCGCCTGCGGGCCGAGCACCATGCCGACACCGTAGCACAGCACGAAGGCGGCGTTGGCCGACGCCAGTTCATGGCCGGAAAGCTGCGAGCCGAGATGGGCAAGGCCGATCGTGTACATGGCAGCGACGACGCCGCCCCAGACGAACAGAAGCGCGGCCATCAAATGCCAATTCTGGGCGAAGAAGGGCATGAAGACGGTGCCGATAAGACCGACCGTGGCGCAGGCAATCAGCAGGTAGCGGCGATCGCTGACGCGGTCGCTGATCATGCCGATCGGGATCTGCAACAACACATTGCCGAGGCCGATCATGGTCAGCAGAAGGGCCGCATCGGCCTCGGAATAGCCGATGCGGCTACCATAGATCGGGAAGAGCGCAAAGCCGCCGGTTTCCACCGCGCCGAACACCAGCACGGCTGCGGTCGCCGACGGCACCAGCCAGATGTAGCGCAGGAAATTGCTGGTTTCGCCATCCGAGGCGATCGAGGGGCTCTCGTTGCGTGCTGCCAGCACGGGTATCGCCGCCAGCGTCACCAAGGCGATGATGACGCCGAACGGCCTGAAGCCGGAACTGCCGAGATGGGCGAACAGCCACGGTCCGGCGGCAAAGCCGAGCGACAGGACAGTGGCGTAAATGCCCAGCACAAGGCCGCGTCGGTGCGGCGGCGCCGAGGTGCTGATCCAGAATTCGGACAGGATGAACAGCACCGTCAGCGCGATGTGCAGCACGATGCGCAGTGGAAACCACATCCAGAAATCGGGTGCGAAATGAAAGCCGACAAAGGCCAGCGCGCCGGCGGCGATCATGGCGATCATGGTCCAGGCAACGCCGAACCGCATGGCGAGCGGAGTAGCCAGCGGCGCACCGGCGATCGAGGCGAGGCCGGCAACGGCGGTGTTGAGGCCGATCATCGAAGCCGAATGGCCGCGCGTTTCAAGGATGACGCTGAGCAGCGGCATGCCGAGGCCGATGGCGATGCCGACGACGCTGATCGACGAGATCGCCGCCACCATCGGCAGCCAGTGTACGCGTTCGTCGCCCTGTGGTTGGGTATCGACCGTCATGGGATGCTGAATACTCTGCCTGTTTGATCTAAGGAAAGTGCTGAGCGCTTTTCCGGGAAAACCGCGTCACACTTTTCCTGGAATTGCTCTAGAGAAGTTCGCGGGTGAAGCGTCTGCGGACAAGCCGGTAGAAGGGCACGGGTCCGCCTGGACGCAACAGTGGATCATGGGCGAGGCGCTTTTCCAGCTCGTCCAGGATCATTCGGGTGATGTCGGGTATGTCGGCTTCCCTGGCCTTGGCGAGCGGCAGCCAGACCAGCTCTTCGAGCTCGTTGGTGGGACTGCCACCGGGCAGTTCGACGGCGACGTCGTCACGCCAGGCGCTGAAAAAGCGGGTGTCGAAGCGGCGCACGCGGTTGGGCGGCGTGATGGCGCGCGCAACGAAGCGCAGCATGTCGAGAGAGGGTTGCACGCCGTGTTCGGCAAAGCCTTGCCAATCGGACCTGGAGGTTGCGAAAGCACCCTTGCGGCCGATCAGCAGCCCGGCTTCCTCATAGGTTTCGCGGATGGCGGACAGGGCGATGGCGCGGGCTCGTGCGGCGCTTGTGCGGCCCGGTCCGGCGATCAGCCTGGCTTCCTGCTCCGGGTGCAATGCGGCGACGACCGGTATGCGGCTGTCGGCCGGATCGGTGCGGCCGCCGGGAAAGACGAACTTGCCCGGCATGAAGGCGTGGCCGGCATGACGGCGACCCATCAGAACCAGCACGTCATCGTCCTTGCGGTCGAGCAGGATGAGGGTTGCCGCGTCGCGCGGGCGAATTGGCCGGTCGCTATGAGCGATCATGCTCCGCTCGATCCTGTCGACTTCCGCCTTGGTCATACCGTCCATGCGCAGGACCTAGCGGAAACTTCTGGCAAGCGAAAGTGGCCTTTCACGGTCGGTATGTTGCGCCAGGCAGCATTCTTGGCTGCGGCCTAGGCTCCGGGATGCGGCTCGATCACGTCGTGCTCGCCGCCGAAGCCGTGCATATAGAAGGCCCATTGCAGTCCGATGACGGCACCCTTGATCGGCTGCAGCAACGCAACCGACAAAAGGATGGTCAGCGGAACCCAGATGGCGATGTGCTGCCATGTGGACAGCGTCGACGTGGCCTCAACGCCCATGAAGGCGCCCAGCACGACATGGCCGACGATGACGATGACCAGATAGGCGGGCAGGTCGTCGGCCCGGTGGTGATGCAATTCCTCGCCGCAGACACTGCATGTGTCGACGGTCTTGGTGAAAGCGCGAAACAGCTTGCCTTCGCCGCAATGCGGGCAGCGGCCGAGCAGGCCGCGCTTCATCGCCGTCCACAGCGGGCGCGCGGTCCGGCCCGAGTGATGTTCTCCGCCGAAAACCTGTTCTTCCATGGCTGTTGTCATCATCGTCTCCTGCCGCGCGAACCCGGTCGCGATTGCGACGCGCGAGCGCGGCCCTTGGCCTTGTGAAACGACCGCTTGGAGCCCGGCAGAGGCTTCGGGTCGGTCAACATCTCGAAGCGCATCGCCCCGGCCATCGGCGCCACCTCGATGAGACGGACCTCGACGCGGTCCGCGAGTTGGTAGCCTTTGCCCGAGCGTTCTCCGAACAGGGAGCGGGCCGTTTCGTCGTATATATAGTAATCGCCGTTCAATGTTGACACCGGGATGAAACCATCCGCGCCGTACTGCGGCAATTGGACAAATAGTCCTGACTTGGTGACGCCGGAGATGCGGGCATCGAACCGGTCGTCGACGCGTTCGGCAAGGTAGACGGCGATCAGACGGTCGACCGTGTCCCGCTCGGCCGCCATTGCGCGGCGTTCCGTGCCGGAAATCAGCACGGCGACATCTTCGAGCCGTGCCGCTTCGTCCTGCGTCAGCCCGCCCGGACCCAATCCGAGTGCGGCAATAAGTCCGCGATGCACGATCAAATCGGCATAGCGGCGGATCGGCGAGGTGAAATGCGCGTAGCGGCGGAGGTTGAGACCGAAATGGCCGATGTTCTTTGGCGAGTATTCGGCTTGGCTCTGCGAGCGCAGAACCACTTCGTTGACCAGGCCTTCATTGTCGGCGCCGCGCACGCGCTCCAAAATGCCGTTGAACTGGCTTGGCTGCATCTGCGCGCCGCGCGCGAGTGACAGGCCCAATGTCTGCAGGAACTCGCGCAGCGATTCCTGTTTGGCCAGTGATGGCGCGTCATGGACGCGATAGACCAGTTCCTGTTTCTTCGCCTCGAGCGTTTCGGCCGCCGCGACATTGGCCTGGATCATGAATTCTTCGATGAGCTTATGGGCATCGAGCCGGTCCGGCACGATGACGCGATCGACGGTGCCGTCCGGCTTGAGCACGATCTTGCGCTCGGGCAGGTCGAGTTCGAGCGGCTGGCGGCCGTCGCGGCCGCGCTTGAGGATCGCATAGGCGTCCCACAGTGGCTTCAGCACGGTTTTGAGGATCGGACCTGTCTTGTCGTCCGGCGCGCCGTCGATTGCCGCCTGAGCCTGTTGGTAGGCGAGCTTTGCCGCCGACTTCATCATGACGCGATGGAAGGAGTGCCTGAGCTTGCGGCCCTCGGCTGAAAAAACCATGCGCACGGCGAGCGCCGGACGGTCCTGGCCCTCCCGCAGCGAGCAGAGATCGTTGGAGATGCGCTCGGGCAGCATCGGCACGACGCGATCCGGGAAATAGACCGAATTGCCGCGCTTCAATGCTTCGCGGTCGAGCGCCGTGCCGTAGCGCACATAGGCGGCGACGTCGGCGATTGCGACAGTGGCAACCACGCCGCCGGGGTTCTTCTCGTCGAGATCCGGCGTGGCGAAGACGGCGTCGTCATGGTCTTTGGCGTCGGCCGGATCGATGGTGATCAACGGCAGGTCGCGCCAATCCTCGCGGTGATCCAGCGTCGCCGGCTTGACCGCTTCGGATTCTGCGATGACGTCGGCCGGGAAGATATGCGGAATGTCGTGCGCGTGGATGGCGATCATCGAGACCGCCTTTTCGCTGGTCAGAGAGCCCAGCACGTTGAGCACCTTGGCCCTCGGCAGCCCATAGCGGGAAGCCCGCGCCGGCTCGACCTCCACCAGGTCACCGTTCTTGGCGCCGTTCTGGAATTCCTTGTCGACGATCAGTTCGGGCTGGCGCCGTTCCACCGGCTCGATGCGGAAGGTGCCGTCCTGCAAGATGCGAAAGACACCGAGCACGGCATCGGTACGTTTTTCGAAAATCTTCACCACCCGCCCGGTGTAGGCGGGGCCGCCCAGGGCGACGTTCGTGTCGTCGGCCGGAAAGGTCTTGGCCAGCACGCGGTCGCCAATGCCGGGCGCCGGTCCACTGCCACTGCGCGACAGGCGGATGGAGACGATGGGCGGCGGCCCATTGGCCGTGTGTTCGGTAGGACGGGCCAAGAGCACGCCATCGGCATCGCGGTCGAAAATATCGAGGACCGTGACATGGGGCAGGGCACCGACGCGAGCCAACCCCTTGCGCTCCTTGGTGAGGACGCCTTCGTCCTGCAAGTCGCGCAAAATATCCTTCAGCCAGATGCGGTCGTCGCCGCGCAGTGCGAACGCCTTGGCGATGTCGCGTTTGCCGGCGCGATCGGGATTTTCGGCGATGTAGCGCAGGATTTCGTCACGCGAGGGCCGGTAGTCGTCCTTGACCTTGGCCCTGGTGTCGGCGGTGCGCGGATCGCCGTGGGTTCTGCCGGTGATCTTGCGCGCCACGCTGTCCTATCCTTTTTTCTTCGCGGCCGGCTTCTTCGCAGCCGGCTTCTTGGCTGCCACTTTCTTGGTCGCCGGGGCCTTGGCCGCGGCTGCCTTTCGGAACGGCTTCTTGCCGCCGCCGCCCTTGGCCTCTTTCTCGGCAATCAATGCCAGCGCATCCTCGATCGTCACCGACTGCGGATCCTTGCCCTTGGGCAGCGTAGCATTGACCTTGCCGAAATTCACGTAAGGCCCGTATTTGCCGTCGCGCACGACGATCTTGCCGCCGCCATCCGGATGGTCGCCAAGCTCCTTCAGCGCCGCGGCAGTACCGCCATTGCGGCCGCCCTTGCCCTTCAGCTGCTTCTCGGCGATCACCGATACGGCGCGGTTGAGGCCGATCGAGAACACGTCCTCGATGCTTTCGAGATTGGCATAGGTGCCGTCATGCAGCACGAACGGGCCGTAGCGGCCAAGCCCGGTTGAGATCATCTTGGCGGTTTCCGGATGCTGGCCGACATCGCGCGGCAGCGACAGCAGCGCCAGCGCCTTTTCGTGGTCGATCGACTCGGCCGTCCAGCCCTTGGGCAGGCTGGAACGCTTGGCCTCCTTGCCGTCGCCACGCTGCAGATAGGGGCCGAAGCGACCGCTGCGCAGCGTGATTTCCTCTGACGTGTAAGGGTCCTTGCCGATCACCTTGGTGCCGTCCTCGCCGCCGCCATTCTCGCCATTGGGATTGGCGGCATCGCCGAGCTGGCGGGTGAAGGAGCAATCGGGATAGTTGGAGCAGCCGACAAAGGCGCCGAACTTGCCAAGCTTCAGCGACAGATTGCCGGTGCCGCATTTCGGGCAGATGCGCGGATTGGAGCCGTCCTCCCGCGTCGGGAACACCAGCGGTGCCAGTTCTTCATTGAGCGCGTCGAGCACGTCGGTGACGCGCAGTTCCTTGATGTCGGCGACGGCACCGGAAAAATCCTTCCAGAAATCGCGCAGCACGTCCTTCCAGGCGAGCTTGCCGTCGGAAATCTCGTCGAGCTTTTCCTCAAGGGACGCGGTGAAGTCGTATTCGACATAGCGTTTGAAGAAGCTTTCGAGGAAGGCCGACAGCAGCCGGCCCTTGGCCTGCGGCACCAGCCGGCGCTTGTCGATGGTGACGTAGTCACGGTCCTCTAGCGTCTTCAGGATCGCCGTATAGGTAGAAGGCCGGCCGATGCCGAGTTCTTCCAGCTTCTTGATCAGCGAGGCTTCGGAATAGCGCGGTGGCGGCTCGGTGGTGTGCTGGGTCGCGTTGATCGCCTGGCGGGCAAGCTGCTCGCCGGCGCGGATTTCGGGCAGGCGGCGATTTTCCTCGTCTTCCGCATCGTCGTCCTTCTGGTCGGTGTAGGCGGCAATGAAGCCGTCGAAGCGAACGACCGAACCGATGGCACGCAGCTCAGCGGTGCGCGATCCGTTGACCGCCTCGATCTCGGCGGTGGTACGCTCGATCTCGGCCGACTGCATCTGGCTGGCGATGGCGCGCTTCCAGATCAGCTCATAGAGCCGCATCTGGTCGGAATCGAGATAGTGCCTGACGGATGCCGGGGTGCGCATGAAATCCGTCGGGCGGATCGCTTCGTGCGCTTCCTGGGCGTTCTTGGCCTTGGCGGTATACTGGCGCGGCTTTTCCGGCAGGTATTTTGCGCCGAATTCCTTGGCAATGGCGTCGCGTGCGGCGTCGATCGCCTCGGGTGCCATCTGCACGCCGTCGGTTCGCATATAGGTGATGAGACCTGTGGTCTCGCCGCCGATCTCCATGCCTTCATAGAGGCGTTGCGCCACCTGCATGGTGCGGCTGGCCGAGAAGCCCAGGCCCGATGAGGCGGCCTGCTGCAGCGTCGAAGTGGTGAAGGGCGGGCCGGGATTGCGCTTGGTCGGCTTGGCTTCGACCGACACCGCCTTGAAGGTCGCGCCTTCAAGCATCGACTTGATGTCGTCGGCCTGCGCCTTGTTGGAAATGTCGAGCTTTTGCAGCTTCTTGCGATCGAAGGCGGTCAGCCGCGCTTCGAAATTCTCGTTGCGCGGCGTGCCCAGCAGTGCAGCGATCTGCCAGTATTCCTCGCGGATGAAGCGCTCGATCTCGGATTCGCGATCGCAGACCAGGCGCAGCGCAACCGACTGGACGCGGCCGGCCGAGCGGGCGCCCGGCAGCTTGCGCCACAGCACCGGCGACAGCGTGAAGCCGACGAGATAATCCAGCGCCCGGCGGGCGAGATAGGCATCGACCAGCGGCGCATCGATCTGGCGCGGATTGGCCATTGCCTCCAGCACCGACGATTTGGTGATGGCATTGAAGACGACGCGGCTGACCGGCTTGTCCTTCAGCGCGCGCTTCTGCTTCAGCACTTCAAGAACGTGCCAGGAAATGGCTTCGCCTTCGCGATCCGGGTCGGTGGCGAGGATCAGGCCATCGGCATCCTTGACCGCCTTGGCGATGTCGGCGAGTCGCTTGCCCGAGGCGGTGTCGACCGCCCAGGACATGGCGAAATCCTCATCCGGACGCACCGAACCATCCTTGGCAGGCAAATCCCTGATATGGCCGAACGAGGCCAGAACCTTGTAGTTCTTGCCGAGGTATTTGTTGATTGTCTTCGCCTTGGCCGGCGATTCGACGACGACGACGTCCATGAGGTCTCATATCAGCTGTGGTGCGGCAGAAGAATTCCGCTGCGCGCGACGAAATCTCGTTCTATTTGTCGCTCACATGGCCGCGCTTTTGCATCCGGTCAAGGGGAAGCGCCCAAATTGCGGGCCGGTCTGCTGCAATACACTCTTAGAGTGTATAGAGAAAATCACAGAATTTGGGAAAGGGAGATGGTGGTCTCAAGTCAGCGGAAACGACTGGTTTTCATTTTCGCCGAGTCGCGGAAAGCTGCTGGAGCAGTGGCATCGGGGCGACGCCAGTGGCAAATTGATCGACGCTGGCCGCCGGCTGCATAGAGCGATGCCTGGCGACCAGCCTTGTTCCGCCATCAGGCGTGAATATATTGAGTATCTTAGTCGGCCTTGACGATATGCCAGACTTCGCCGACGCCGTCGCCGGTCACATCGCCGGGCATCTTGTCCTTGATGAAGGTGTAGACCGGCTTGCCGTCATAGGCCCACATCTTGGTGCCGTCGGTGCGGTCGACAACGGTCCATTCGTCGTCCGCATTGGCGCCGGCTTCGGCTTTCAGCGGCGGCCAGTTGGTGGCGCATTTGTCGTAGCAATTGGTCTTGCCCTTCTCGTCCTTGTCATAGGTATACAGCGTCATGCCGTTGGCGTCGGTGTAGATCTTGGTGCCATTGACCTCGGCTTCCTTCCACGCGTCGGCGGCGAAGGATGCGGCGGTGCTGAGCAGAAGCGCTGCCAGTCCTGCGGTTATGGTTTTCATGGAAATCTCCCTGACTGGTATCTGGAGACGCGCGGGAAATCGCGGCCTCGCTGTGTCAACGCCCAGGGGCTGCCGTTTCTTCCCCGGCAAGCATGATCTTGCCAACACAATGGTGATTGGTGGACAAGGCTGCGCGTCGCTATATCAGCGACACGACAGTGGAGTTCCTGGAAATGGCATTGGACATCGGCTATGTCAGCGCGGTCGGGGCGGGAGCGATCTCGTTCCTGTCGCCTTGCGTGCTGCCGCTGGTGCCGCCCTATCTCTGCTATATGGCCGGCGTCTCGGTCGACGATTTCCGCGGCAATGCGGGTGCGACAGCGCGTGAAGGCGCGCGCGGCGCGCTGCTTTATTCCTCGATCGCCTTCGTGCTCGGCTTCTCGACCGTCTTTGTCGCGCTTGGCGCCGGGGCTTCGACCATCGGCCGGCTGCTGCGTATCTGGCAGGAGCCGCTGGCGATGGGCGCCGGTGTGCTGATCATCCTCATGGGCCTGAATTTCCTCGGTATCCTGCGCATTCCGCTGCTTTCACGCGAGGCGCGCTTCCAGTCGCAAGGCAAGCCGGCAAGCGCCGTCGCCGCCTATGTCATGGGGTTGGCCTTCGCCTTCGGCTGGACGCCCTGCATCGGTCCGGTGCTCGGTCCGATCCTGACGCTGGCCGGCGGCCGCGAGACGGTGGGCGAGGGCGCGCTGCTGCTCGCCGCCTATTCGCTCGGGCTGGGTATCCCGTTCCTGATCGCCGCCCTGTTTTCCGGCGCCTTCATGCGCTTCCTCGGCAAATTCCGCGTTCATCTCGGCCGGGTCGAAAAGGCGATCGGCGCGCTGCTGGTGGTCGCCGGCGTGTTTTTCCTCACCGGCGGCGTGCAGACGGTGTCTTACTGGCTGCTGGAAAATTTCCCGGTGCTGGGGCGGCTGGGGTAGGTCGCGTCGGCGGAACGATGCACGGCAGCCCGCATTTGCAGTACCGTTGATCAACACTTTTTCGAGCCGGGAGGCGAGAATGGTAGCCAAGGCGGATGTGCGAAAATTCTTCAAGGTCTATGAGAAAATCTACAATGACGCGATCGCCGACACCGTCGACCTCAACGACGTCGCGGACATGTATTCGGCCGGTTTTGTCTCGGTGACGCCGGCAGCGGTCATGGTTGGCGAGAATGGCGAGCAGTTGAAGGCCATCATGACGAAGGGCTTTGAGGCCTATCGTGCCCTCGGCAGCAAGAGGATGACCTGCAAGGAGGTCTCTGTGACACCTGTCGACCAGGACCATTGCGTGGCTGAGGTAAACTGGGCCGGTGACTATGAAGCAAGGATGGGAGTCCCGTGACCATCGACTTTGCGGTCAACTATCTCGTCGAAAAGCGTGACGGCAAGCTGAAGGTGTTTGGCTGGACATCAGGTGACGAGCAGGCGGAATTCAGAAACACGGCCTGTTGTAGGTGTGCTGACTGCCGAATTCCGTTTTAAGACCCGCTGATTAAGAGTCAGCTGCTCCGCCATCTCACCGAAATTTAACCGCATTGGTGAAGCAAGGCGCCACTGCTAGCATGCTTTGATTCCCAACCCTTTTCATATGGTTGTCCCTTCCATGAGCCAGAGATCCTGCCTGTCCGTCATCCTTGCCGCCGGCGAAGGCACGCGCATGAAGAGCGTGCTGCCGAAGGTGCTGCACCAGATCGCCGGCCTGCCGATGGTCGCCCATGTGGTGAAGGCAGCCGAAGCCGCCGGCGCCGGCAGCCAGGCGCTGGTGATCGGCCATGGCGCCGACGAGATGCGCAAGGCTGCGGCAAAGTTCGCGCCGAAGGCCGAGACTTTCGTGCAGGAGAAGCGCCTTGGCACCGCGCACGCCGTGCTGGCCGCACGCGATGCGATATCAAAGGGTTATGACGACGTCCTGGTGATGTTTGGCGACACGCCGCTGATCGACGCCGATGCGCTGACCGTGGCGCGGCTGAAGCTGGCCGAGGGCGCCGCCGTCGTCGTGATCGGCTTCCGCCCGCCCAGCCCGACCGGCTATGGCAGGCTGATCGAGAAGGACGGCAAATTGGTGGCCATCCGCGAGGAGAAGGACTGTTCCGAGGAGGAAAGAAAGATCGGCTTCTGCAATGCCGGCATGATGGCGGTGGCCGGCGCCCACGTGCTGACGCTGCTCGATCAGGTTGGCAATAAGAATGCCAAAGGCGAATATTATCTCACCGACATTGTCGAGATCGCCAGTGCGCGAGGCCTCGATGTCGTCGCCACCGAAGCCAGCTTCGAAAGCGCACTCGGTATCAACAACCGCGCCGAACTTGCGCAAGCCGAGGGCATATGGCAGGCGCGCCGGCGGCATGAAGCGATGCTGTCGGGCGTGACGCTGATCGCGCCGGAGACCGTGTATTTCTCGCACGACACCGAGATCGGCACTGACACGATCGTCGAGCCCAATGTCTGGTTCGGTCCGGGTGTGAAGATTGCGACGGGCGCCAAGATACATGCGTTCAGCCACATCGAAGGCGCCACCATTGCGTCCAATTGCGATGTCGGGCCATACGCGCGACTGCGGCCGGGTGCTGATCTCCGGGACAAGGCCAAGGTCGGCAATTTCTGCGAGGTCAAGCAGGCGGTTATCGAAGAGGGCGCCAAGGTCAACCATCTGACCTATATCGGCGATGCCCGCGTCGGCGCGGGAGCCAATATCGGCGCCGGCACCATCACCTGCAATTATGACGGCTATTCGAAATTCTTCACGGACATCGGCGAGGGCGCTTTTGTAGGCTCCAATTCGTCGCTGGTGGCACCTGTCACCATCGGCAAGGGCGGCTACATCGCCTCGGGCAGCGTGATCACCGAAAGCGTGCCCGACGATGCGCTGGCCTTCGGCCGTGCTCGCCAGAAGACGATCCCGGGCAAGGGCAAGGAATTGCGCGAACGCTTTGCTTCGGCCGCGGCTGCGAAGAAAAAGTAAGACCAGCCCGCAAAAAACCGAACGATTGCAGTAACCGGATTGCAAGAGCGGTCTGTCATGGTGCATCGACAAGAATGAGCGTTCCGTTACACGGGACGAAATGCAATGTGACTTTCGCGGCAGGCCGGCCATCCCTAAATAGCGCTGGTTTTCCACGGGGAATCGGGGGCTGTCTGCATGTGCGGTATCGTTGGAATCGTCGGCCACTCGCAGGTTGCGCCGCTCATCGTCGATGCGCTGAAGCGGTTGGAATATCGCGGCTATGACTCGGCCGGCGTCGCCACCATCGAGCACGGCCAGCTTGCTCGCCGCCGCGCCGAAGGCAAGCTGATCAACCTCGAGCGCCGGCTCAAGGACGAGCCGCTCGACGGTACGATCGGCATCGGTCACACACGCTGGGCGACACACGGCGTGCCCAACGAGACCAATGCGCATCCGCATTTTTCCGACGGTGTCGCCATCGTCCATAACGGCATCATCGAGAATTTCGCCGAATTGCGCGAAGAACTGATCCGCGATGGCTATTCTTTCTCCTCGCAGACCGACACCGAGGTCGTCGCCCATCTGGTGGCGCGCGAACTCGCCAGAGGGCTGAAGCCGGTCGAGGCCGCGCACCAGGCGCTGAAGCGGCTGGAAGGCGCTTTCGCGCTGGCCATCATGTTCAAGGGCGACGAGGACCTGATCGTCGGCGCGCGCAATGGTCCGCCTTTGGCTGTCGGCCATGGCGATGGCGAGATGTTTTTGGGCTCCGACGCCATCGCGCTCGCACCGTTCACCAATTCGATCACCTATCTCGAAGATGGCGACTGGGCGGTGGTGCGCCGCGACGGCGTTGCCATCTTCGACATCGACGGCACAAAGGTCGACCGCAAGCGCCAGCAGTCGCTTTCGACCAGCTTCATGGTCGACAAGGGTAACCGGCGCCATTTCATGGAGAAAGAGATCCATGAGCAGCCCGAAGTGATCTCGCATACCTTGGCGAATTATCTGGATTTTGTCGGCGGCGTCTCCAAGCCGCTCGACCTGCCTTTCGATTTCGCCAAAATCGACCGGCTGGCGATTTCGGCCTGCGGTACCGCCTATCTTGCCGGCCTGATCGGCAAATACTGGTTCGAGCGCTACGCGCGCCTGCCCGTCGACATCGATGTCGCCTCCGAATTCCGTTACCGCGAAATGCCATTGTCGAAGAACGACGCGGCGTTCTTCATTTCGCAGTCCGGTGAGACTGCCGACACGCTGGCCTCGCTGCGTTATTGCCGCAAGGCCGGCATGAAGATCGGCGCGATCGTCAATGTGCGCGAATCGACCATGGCGCGCGAATCCGATGTCGTGCTGCCGACGCTCGCCGGGCCGGAGATCGGCGTTGCCTCGACCAAGGCGTTCACCTGCCAGCTTTCGGTGCTGGCATCGCTTGCTGTGCGGGCCGGCGTGGCGCGCGGGACAATCTCGAAAGAACAAGAGAAGACCCTGGTGCGCGCGCTTTCGGAAGCGCCGCGCTATGCCAATCAGGTGCTCAAGCTTGAAGAGCAGATCGAACGGATCGCGCGTGAACTCTCACGCTACAAGGACGTGCTCTATCTCGGCCGCGACACCAACTTTCCGCTGGCCATGGAAGGCGCGCTGAAACTCAAGGAAATCTCCTATATCCACGCCGAGGGCTATGCGGCCGGCGAGCTGAAGCATGGACCGATCGCGCTGATCGACGAGAACATGCCGGTCATCGTCATTGCGCCGCACGACCACATTTTCGAAAAGACCGTTTCGAACATGCAGGAAGTGGCGGCGCGCGGCGGCAAGATCATCCTGATCACCGACAGCAAGGGTGCGGCGCTGACGAGCGTCAAGACGATGGAGACGATCATCCTGCCGGACGTGCCGGAAATCATCTCGCCGATCATCTACGCGCTGCCGATCCAGATGCTGGCCTATTTTACCGCCGTCTTCATGGGCACCGACGTCGACCAGCCGCGCAATCTGGCGAAATCGGTGACGGTGGAATAGCTCTCATCCTTTCGTCATCCTCGGGTCTGCGCCGCGTCGCTTCGCTCCTTGCTCCGCCCGTGGATGACGAAAGGAAGGATGTTTTCGGCTAATCGTGAACGTATGCTGCTTCCGTTTGGATTGCTCCGTTGGAAGTGGCGGCATAATCGGCTCTTTAAAGACTTCGCAGTTCCAAACTGGACGGCGGTTCACTAATGTCGCGTCGAAATAGCACCTCCGGTGAATCATGTCCGACGCTCCCAAGACTTCCGGCGTGACCCGGCTGAGGAACTATTTCCTCACGGGCTTCATCGTCTGCGCGCCGCTGGCGATCACCGCCTACATCGCCTGGTCATTCATCGGTTGGGTCGATTCCTGGGTGAAACCCTATATTCCGGCCCGCTACAGCCCTGACACCTATTTGTCGTTTCCTGTGCCGGGGTTCGGGCTGATCGTGGCGCTCATCCTGATCACGCTGATCGGCTTCCTGACGGCCAACATCGTCGGCCGCGCCATCGTCAATTTCGGCGAGCGCCTGCTTGGCCGCATGCCGTTGGTGCGCGGTATCTATGGCTCGCTGAAACAGATTTTCGAGACCGTGCTGTCGAACAAGGGCGACATGTTCCGCCAAGTCGGACTGGTCGAATATCCGCGCAAGGGTGTGTGGTCGCTGGTGTTCGTCGCCAGCGAGAAGGAAACCGAGATCAACCAGAAGCTCGACCAGGAAGGCGATCCGCTGATTGCCGTATTCATGCCGTGCACGCCAAACCCGACCACCGGATTCCTGATGTATGTGCCGAAGTCGGACATCGTGCTGCTCGACATGACGATTGAGGACGGCGCCAAGCTGATTGTGTCGGCCGGGCTGGTGGCGCCCGAGGTCAAGCAAATGGTTGTCGTGAATGGCGAGCCGATCGAAGGGATGCTCGCCAACCCGTCGGTTGCCGCCCTGGCTCAGCCGGCGCGCAGGAGCCGCACGGCCTCGTCGCGGCCGAACAAATAAAGCAGCAGGCGCAACGCCTCGCCACGCTGCGATTGCAGCTCCGGGTCGCGCGACAGGATCAGCCTGGCATCGTCGCGGGCGGCCTCCAGAAGGTCGGCATGCGCCTCGATGCGCGCAACCTGGAAACCCGGCGTGCCAGACTGGCGGGTGCCCAGCAATTCGCCTTCGCCGCGCAGCTTCAGGTCTTCTTCGGCGATCAGGAACCCGTCCTCGGTCTCGCGCATCACCGACAGCCGGCGTTTTGCGGTCTCGCCAGGCGGGTCCTTGTAGAGCAGCACGCAGGAGGAGGGCTTGTCGCCACGCCCGACCCGGCCGCGCAGTTGGTGCAGCTGGGCCAGGCCGAAGCGCTCGGCGTGCTCGATGACCATGACGGTGGCGTCCGGCACGTCGACGCCGACCTCGATGACGGTGGTGGCGATCAGGATGCGTGTCTCGCCCTGCTTGAAGGCACGCATCGCCTCGTCCTTCTCGGCACCCTTCATGCGGCCGTGAACGAGCCCGATACGGTCGCCGAACAATGGTTTCAGCGACGCGAAGCGGTCCTCGGCCGACATCAGCTTGATTTCTTCGGATTCCTCGACCAGCGGACAGATCCAGTAGATCTTCTGGCCGCTGGCGACGGCGTCCACCATGCGGTCGACCAGTTCGTCGAGCCGCTCGAGCGGCAGTGTAACGGTACGGATCGGCTGGCGGCCGGCCGGTTTTTCCGTCAGTTTCGACACGTCCATGTCGCCGAAAGCGGTCAGCACCAGCGTGCGGGGGATGGGAGTGGCCGTCATCACCAGCATGTCGGGCGCGTCGCCCTTGGCGGTGATGGCGAGCCGCTGATGGACGCCGAAGCGATGCTGCTCGTCGATGACGGCGAAGACCAGGTCGTGGAACATGACCGTCTCCTGGAACAGCGCGTGGGTGCCGACGACGATGTCGATCTCGCCGCTCGCCAGACCGGCCAGCGTGTCCGCGCGTTCGCGGCCCTTTTCGCGGCCCGTGAGGATAGCGATGCGCAGTCCGACCTTGGCGGCGAGCGGCGTGATGGTCGCCAGATGCTGGCGCGCCAGGATTTCGGTCGGCGCCATCAGTGCTGCCTGGCCGCCGGCCTCGACGGCGCGCGCCATGGCCAGCAGCGCGACGACCGTCTTGCCGGAGCCGACATCGCCCTGCAGAAGCCGCAGCATGCGCTCGGGATCAGCGAGGTCGGCATTGATTTCGGCCAGCGCGAACTCCTGGCTCGATGTCAGCGAATAGGGCAGTGCAGTCCGCAGTTTTTCGACGATGCGGCCGTCGCCGACCAGGGGACGCCCGGACAGCCTGCGGACTTTTGCCCGCACCAGCGCCAGCGAGACCTGGCCCGCCAGCAACTCGTCATAGGCGAGCCGCCGCCAGGCGGCGCCGTCGATGGCGACGTCGATCGGGTCGGCCGGATTGTGGATGCGGGCGAGCGCATCGGCAAAGGCCGCAAAGGTGTGCCGGCGCATGAAGGCGCCGTCCTGCCATTCGGGAAATTCAGGCACACGCGCCAGCGCCTGGCCGATCGCCCGGCGCAGCACCTTGCCCGAGAGCCCGGCTGTCAGGGGATAGACCGGTTCGACCAGCGGCAGGTTTTCCGCCTCGCTGGCCAGCGCAATATGGTCGGGGTGGACCATGCTCGGGCGGCCATTGAACCATTCCATGCGGCCCGAGACCACGACATGCTCGCCCTCGGGCATCGCCTTTTCGAGATAGGAAGCGTGAGCATGGAAGAAGGTCAGCGCGATCTCGCCGGTGTCGTCATGGGCGAAGACGCGGTAAGGCACCGACCTGTTGCCGCGCGGCGGCGGCTGGTGGCGGTCGATGCGCACCTCCAGCGTCACGATTTGGCCTTCCGCGGATCCTGCGATGCCCGGGCGGCTGCGCCGGTCGATGACGGTGTGCGGCAGCACGAACAGAAGGTCGCCCGTGCGGGCGGGGCGGTCACCCAGATCGGCCGGGACAACCTTCTCGATCAGCGCGCCGACTTTCGGTCCGACGCCTGCAAGCGACGTGATCGGGACAAACAAGGGATCGAGGTTGGTCGGGCGCATGATGTCAGCTTATGTTGCGATGGCGGCAGCGCAAGGCTGACAGCCCCTTCTATCCACGCTATATGCGCCGCAGCAAGCAAGGATGCGGTACGATGACCGGAACGACGAGATCAAGCGAGGGGCTGGACGTGCACCGCCGCAAGCTTCTGTTTCGCTCCTGGCATCGCGGCATGCGCGAGATGGACCTGATCCTCGGCACTTTCGCCGACGCTGAGATCGGCGCCTTGACGGCCGAGGAAATCGACCAATATGAGAGGCTCCTCGACATTCCCGATACCGAATTCCTGCCCATGGTCACCGGCGAACGCCCGGTTCCGGCCGATATCGATTGTGCCGTCCTGCAAAAGATCCTGGCTTTCCGCCACTCCATGACATTTTGAACAACGACATCCTGAACACAAGCAATTCCAGGAAAAGTGCGAAGCGGTTTTCCGTTCGGAGTTGCGATAGAACAAGACCGTGATTTCATGAGCCTCATTCCCACCATCGGTTTGCCGAAAGGCCGCGCCGGCCAGTTCATCGTCGACGGCGTCGCCGACGGTTACGAAGCCTTTGCGCTGGTGCAGGCGGCACTCGAGATCGCGCCCGACAAGCCGGTTCTGTTCGTCGCGCGCGACGGTCAGCGCCTGCCGGCGATCGTTGAGGCGCTGTCTTTTGCTGCCCCCGGCCTGCCGGTGCTGCAACTACCAGCGTGGGATTGTCTGCCCTACGACCGCGTCTCGCCCGGTTCGGATGCTGCCGCCAAGCGCCTCGATGCGCTGACCGCCATGATCGCTCTGGCGAAGAAGCCGCACCGCGCCGTCATCCTCACCACCGCCAATGCGCTGCTGCAACGCATTCCGCCGGCGGATCTCGTCGAGGCACAGACGTTCCACGCCAGGCCCGGCAACCAGATCGACATGAACGTACTGGTGTCGCGGCTGGAAACGTCCGGTTTTGAGCGCGTGCCGACCGTGCGTGGCATCGGCGAGTTCGCAGTGCGCGGCGGCATTCTCGACCTGTTCGCGCCCGGCTGGACCGAAGCACTCAGGCTCGACTTCTTCGGCGACACGCTGGAATCGATCCGTGTGTTCGACGCCGCCACGCAGCGCACCACCGGTCAGCGCAAGTCGATGGCGCTGCAGGCGATGAGCGAAGTGGCGCTGACGCCCGAAACCATCAGCCGCTTCCGCCGCTCCTACATCGAAGCTTTTGGCGCGCCACAGCGCGACGATGGGCTCTATGCGGCGGTCAGCGAAGGGCGTCGCTTCGCCGGCATGGAGCACTGGCTGCCGTTCTTCTACGAACGGCTGGAGACGGTGTTCGACTATCTGCCTGACACGCCTGTCATCTTCGACCATCTGGCGCATGAGGCGCTGGCCGAGCGCCACACGCTGATCCTCGATCACTACGAGGCGCGCAAGAAGCAGGCGGACGGTGCCTTGAAGGACGCCGTGCCCTACAAGCCGGTCGCACCGGACCTGCTCTATCTCTCCCCGGAAAACCTGATTGCCTCGCTCGGGCCGCGTGAAGCGATCGACTTCACGCCATTCGACGCGCCCGAAGTTGGCGCCAAGAAGGTCTATCACGCCGGCTCACGCCACGGCCGCAGCTTCGTCGAGGAGCGCGCCGATCCGAACGCCAATGTGTTCGATGTCGTCGTCAAACACATCGCCGATGAGCGCGCGGCGCGCCGCCGCGTCGTCATCGCCGGCTGGACCGAAGGCTCGCTCGACCGGCTTGGCCAGATCCTAGCCGAACACCATCTAGGCAACCTCAAGCAGGTGGCGACGCTGGCGGAAGCCGAAAAGCTCGAACCCGGTCAGGCGGCCCTGGCCGTGCTGCCGCTCGAATCCGGCTTCGAGACCGAAAAACTGGTCGTCGTCGCCGAACAGGACATTTTGGGCGACCGGCTGATCCGGCGTTCGAAACGCAAGAAGCGTCCCTCGGACTTCATTGCCGAGGCCTCGGCGCTGTCGGCCGGCGACATTGTCGTCCATGCCGATCATGGCATTGGCCGTTTCATCGGCCTGCGTACCATCGAAGCGGTCGGCGCACCGCATGACTGCCTTGAAATCCACTATGCCGGTGACGACCGGCTGTTCCTGCCGGTGGAAAACATCGAGCTTCTGTCGCGCTACGGTTCTGACACAGCCGAGGCGACGCTGGACAAGCTTGGCGGCGGCGCCTGGCAGTCGCGCAAGGCGCGACTGAAGAAGCGCCTGCTCGACATGGCCGGGCAGCTGATCCGCATCGCCGCCGAACGGCAGATGCGCTCCGCACCGCCACTGGTGCCGGCAGAAGGCCTCTATGGCGAGTTCGCGGCCCGCTTCCCCTATGAGGAGACCGACGACCAGCAGACGGCCATCGATTCGGTGCGCGACGATCTTGCTGCCGGCAAGCCGATGGACCGGCTGATTTGCGGCGATGTCGGCTTCGGCAAGACCGAAGTGGCGCTGCGTGCCGCCTTCATCGCGGCGATGGAAGGCTTTCAGGTGGCAGTTGTGGTGCCGACGACATTGTTGTCGCGCCAGCATTTCAAGACCTTTTCGCAGCGTTTCTCCGGCCTGCCGATCCGTGTCGGCCAGGCGTCGCGGCTGGTCGGCGCCAAGGAACTGGCCGAGACCAAGAAAGGCATCGCCGAGGGCCAGGTCGACATCGTCATCGGCACGCACGCGCTGCTTGGTTCCGCGATCTCGTTCAAGAACCTTGGCCTGCTGATCATCGACGAGGAGCAGCACTTTGGCGTCAAGCACAAGGAGCGGCTGAAGGATTTGAAGACCGACGTGCACGTGCTGACGCTCTCGGCGACACCGATCCCGCGCACGCTGCAACTGGCGTTGACCGGGGTGCGCGAGCTGTCGCTGATCGCCACGCCGCCAGTCGACCGAATGGCGGTGCGCACCTTCATCTCGCCGTTCGATCCCCTGGTCATCCGCGAGACGCTGCTGCGCGAGCGATATCGCGGCGGCCATTCCTTCTATGTGGTGCCGCGCATCAGCGATCTCTCGGAAATCCATGATTTCCTGAAGGAATCCGTGCCGGAGTTGAAGGTGGCGGTGGCACATGGCCAGATGCCGCCGGGCGAACTCGACGATATCATGAATGCCTTCTACGACGGCCAGTACGACGTGCTGTTATCGACGACCATCGTCGAATCCGGTCTCGACATCCCGACCGCCAACACGCTGATCATCCATCGCGCCGACATGTTCGGCCTGTCGCAGCTTTACCAGTTACGCGGTCGCGTCGGTCGCTCGAAGGTGCGCGCCTATGCGTTGTTCACGCTGCCGGCCAACCGCAAGCTGACCGACACCGCCGAGCGCCGGCTGAAGGTGCTGCAATCGCTGGATACGCTGGGCGCCGGCTTCCAGCTCGCCAGCCACGACCTCGATATCAGGGGCGCCGGCAATCTTCTCGGCGAAGAGCAGTCCGGCCACATCAAGGAGGTCGGCTTCGAACTCTACCAGCAGATGCTGGAGGAAGCCGTTGCCGAGGTGAAGGATTCCGGCGAGGTCCAGGATGGCGGCTGGTCGCCGCAGATTGCCGTCGGCACGGCGGTGATGATCCCGGAAAGCTATGTTCCGGACCTGCAGCTCCGGCTGGCGCTCTACCGCAGGCTTGGCGATCTCGAAAACACCGAGGAAATCGACGCTTTCGGCGCCGAGCTGATCGACCGCTTCGGCCCGCTGCCGGACGAGGTCAAGCATCTGCTCAAGATCGTCTTCATCAAGGCGCTCTGCCGCAAGGCCAATGTCGAGAAGCTCGACGCCGGGCCGAAGGGCGTCGTCATCCATTTCCGCAAGCGCGAATTCTCCAACCCGGTCGGGCTCGTCCGGTTCATCGGCGAGCAGGGCTCGCTGGCCAAGATCCGGCCGGACCACAGCGTCGTCTTCGTGCGCGATTGGCCAACCCCCGAGAAGCGATTGGCGGGCTCCGCGGTCATCATGACCCAGTTGGCGCGGCTGGTGGAGAAGGCGGCGTAGCCGGCCCAGGCCATTCGCCAGCGCTTGAATTCCGGTCTAGAATAGGAAATCGGCTTCGTGTATGGAGCCGCCATCCCATATAGGGGCGGGAAATGGCAGGCGAGGGTGCTTGCCGGAAAGAGCGTTGGGTGCAGCGATGACGAAATGGTCGCCGAATTCGTGGAGAGCAAAGCCGATCAAGCAGGTTCCTGCCTATCCGGACCTTGCCGCGCTGAAGAACACGGAGGCCCAGCTCGCAACCTTTCCGCCGCTGGTTTTTGCCGGTGAGGCGCGCAAGCTGAAGAAGCAGCTCGCTTCTGTCGCCGCCGGTGACGCATTCCTCCTGCAGGGCGGCGATTGCGCCGAGAGCTTCGCCGAGCATGGCGCGGACAACATCCGCGACTTCTTCCGTGTCTTCCTGCAGATGTCCGTGGTGCTCACCTTCGCCGGCGCGCAGCCGGTGGTGAAGGTTGGGCGCGTTGCCGGCCAGTTCGCCAAGCCGCGTTCGTCCGACAACGAGACCAAGGGCGAGGTGACGCTGCCCAGCTATCGCGGCGACATCATCAACGGCATCGAATTCGACCCGAAGTCGCGCATTCCGGATCCCGCCCGCCAGGAGATGGCGTACCGCCAGTCGGCGGCGACGCTCAACCTTCTGCGCGCCTTCGCGCAAGGCGGCTATGCCAGCCTGGAGAACGTGCACCGCTGGATGCTCGGCTTCGTGTCCGACAGCCCGCAGGGCGAAAAATACGAGTCTCTCGCCAACCGCATCACCGAGACGATGGACTTCATGAAGGCCGTCGGCATCACTTCGGAAACCAACTACGCGCTGCGCGAGACGGATTTCTACACCAGCCATGAGGCGCTGCTGCTCGGCTACGAGGAGGCACTGACGCGTGTCGATTCG
This sequence comes from Mesorhizobium sp. M7A.F.Ce.TU.012.03.2.1, assembly GCF_004006095.1. Lineage (NCBI taxonomy): Bacteria > Pseudomonadati > Pseudomonadota > Alphaproteobacteria > Hyphomicrobiales > Phyllobacteriaceae > Mesorhizobium > Mesorhizobium sp. M7A.F.Ce.TU.012.03.2.1. The sequence continues at coordinate 5,229,366 of NZ_CP034779.1, read as the reverse complement.
ACCTCTGGCGACTGGTATGCCACCTCGGGCCACATGATCTGGATCGGCGACCGCACCCGCCAGCCCGATCATGCGCATGTCGAATATTGCCGTGGGATCAAGAACCCGCTCGGGCTGAAATGCGGTCCTTCGCTGACGCCGGACGGCTTGCTGGAGCTGATCGACCTGCTCAATCCCGAGAACGAGCCCGGCCGGCTGACGCTGATCGCCCGCTTCGGTTCCGACAAGGTCGCCGACCATCTGCCGAAGCTGGTTCGCGCGGTGCAGAAGGAAGGCCGCTCCGTGGTGTGGTCGTCGGACCCGATGCACGGCAACACGATCGAGGCCGCCGGCTACAAGACGCGGCCGTTCGACCGCATTCTCAAGGAGGTCCAGACCTTCTTCGAGGTGCACCGCGCCGAAGGCACGCATCCGGGCGGCATCCATGTCGAAATGACCGGCAAGAACGTCACCGAATGCACCGGTGGCGCGCGCGCCATCACCGCCGAGGAATTGCAGGACCGCTACCACACCCATTGCGATCCGCGCCTTAACGCCGACCAGGCGATCGAACTGGCCTTCCTGGTCTCGGATCTGTTGAAGAAGAGCCACCCGGTGCAGCACAAGCAGGCGGTCAACGGCTAAGCGTGTTTCGGCTTGAACGTTGATAAAAGAGCGCTGGAGAAATCCGGCGCTTTTCTTTTGGTTGATTCAGTGCCCGCGTTCCCAGCGCAAGTCGGCTAGACGGGGATCGGCAAAGGCGGTTCTGGCAAATTCGATCCGTTTTTCCGGAAATTCGCAGATCGCCTGCACGCCGAACGCGCCGAGGCGGATCCGCCAGGTCTGCGGCTCCATCGGCTTGGCCTTGGCAAAGCCGCGGCAGGTCAGCAGCGCAATGTTGGCGCCCTTGGGGTCACGTGCCGAGCGGTAGCGGATCGCCTCCAGCCCGGCTTCGCGGGCGGTATCGGCAATGGCTTGGCAAGCGGCATAGTCGGTCGGATGTGCCCATGCAGCGGCGTCACGATCGAGCGGCGGCCGGGTGAGATCGATTGCTCCAGCGCATTTGATTGCGGCGGCAAAGGCCGTGTATTCGGCGGCGTCGCTTGGCCATGGTGTTCCGGGCGACTCGGCAAAGAACAGCAGCCGGTAGAAGGCCATTTCGGCAACCGCGGTCATCATGGTCTCGGCCGCATAGTAGACGCCCTTGGTCCTGCCGGCGCGGCGGAAACGCGAACCGTGCGGATAGACCGAGCCGTAGCGAAAGGGCGTCGCCAGGAGATAGTGGAGATGGCGGCATTCAATTGGGATTTGCGGCTTGGTTTCCTCGATCAGGTCTTCGAGCATCGCCTGCTCGTCGAGCGTGTCGACGATTTTCAGCGTCGAGACATGGTGCTGCGCTTCGACCATGCGCCAGTATTTGCCGTCGATGCCGACGGTCTCAGACGAGAGCGCGTCGGGAGTCCAGATAGGCAATGACATCGACGAGCCCGGTGATGGTGAGGATTTTTTCAAGCGGAGCGGCGTCGAACGCCGCGTTGACGTTCTTCAGCCATGCCCGGGCGACGACCGCGTCGCCGCCGACAATGGCATCGAGCGAGCGGAACAGCCTGACGAACAGCACGGCAAGCTCGAATGGCTTGGTGCCGCGCTCGAGCAGGAATTCGTCCCTGCGCATGCGCGAAACCGTGGCCTCCGAAACACCGATCACCGAGGCCAGCATCCTGGCGGTGATGTCCAGCAGATCGGCCGCGCGCAGCGTGGCCTTGGTCAGCACTGCGCTTTCGGCTGTCTTGGCAGCGGTTTGAGGTTGCATCGCGGCCCTTCCTATTTCTGTGGAAAATATAGGCCACAAAAATTCATATGGAAAGGGGCGGATGCAAAACAATCCGCCGAAGCGATCGACGGAAGAAGCTCAGTCCTTCTTGTAGAGCAGCCAGCTCTTGCCGGCCCGGCCTGCCATCGTCGAGTGCTTGGTGACCCGGTTGCGGCCGCTGACCTTGGAGCGATAGAGCGCCCGGTCGGCCTTGGTGTAGAGATCTTCGGGTCCTTCGGCTTCGGAAGCCATGCAGATACCCATCGAGACGGTGACGGTGCCGTAATTCGCGCCGGTCTGGCTGCTGGTGAACGGCGTCTGCTCGATCAGGGCACGAATACGCTCTGCGACGTCATAGGTGGCGTCCTCGCTGGCGCCCTCGATGATCAGCGCGAACTCCTCGCCGCCGGTGCGGGCAACGAACATGTCGCCGCGAATGCTGGTCTGGAAAATATCGGCGATGCTCTGGATGATCTTGTCGCCGACCGGATGGCCATAGCGGTCGTTGATATCCTTGAAGCGGTCGATGTCGACAAGAACCAGGGCGTTGAACAGGATACCCCTGCTGCTGTTGTAGATCCTGGTGATCTCCTTGTCGAAGGCGCGCCGATTCCAGATATGCGTCAACGGATCGGTGTCGGCCAGCCGCTTGTACTCCTCAAGCTTCGACTTGACGCTTTCGAGTTCGGCCGTCTTGTCGCTGAGCGTCGAGGCCACCTGCCGGCCGTGATCGATCGTCGAATTGGTGGCAACCGCCATGGCGTTGGCGATCTTCTGCAGGAGATCCTGGGAGAGAAGGCTGCGGCCGCTGAGGCCGCTCGATGTCTCATCGAGGATCCTGCCGTATTTCTCGATGTGGCTGCGCTCGCTCCGCAGCAGCGAAGCAACCTCCTCGAGCTCCCTGGCAATGACGTCTCTGGCATGCTCGACTATGCCAGGGCCATGGTTGTGGGCAAAGAAAGTGCGCCCGATCTGATCCAGTTCATCCTGTGTCGGCCGGCTGGTCAGCGAAACGACGGCCAGGCTGAGTTCACGATTGGTGCCGCTCAGGGCCTCATAGAAGATCTCGTAATTGCGCGGCAGGCCGAGCACGCCCAATTGGCGCATTGTCGCGACAACAGTGGCTGCGATGTCGGTGCTTCGTTCGGTCGGGACAGCTGCCGGCTGCATCTTGGTTCTTCCCCTCGGATCCTCCGCGGAATTCGCGGTTTCCCTTTGTCGCCGAGCCCTGGGGAATGCGACCGACGCTTCGAACAACTTGCGAAGGGATGCGTCCCCACCCACGGCCTTCGCTTGCAGGTGACCATAAATGCGCCGTCGCTAAAGTTTCCTTAACTGGCAGAGGTTCAGCGGGTTTTCTCTGTCTGCGGGCTGTAAAAGCCTTAGTCCGTGCATCCAACAGTTGGAAACAACGCCGGTGCGGCGGCTTGAATTCGCGATTCGCACATCGCACTCTTGAAAATGAAACCGAATTTCGGATTCTCCACGCCAGCACATGTCGCATTTGCTTGCGTGCTTGCGCGGCAAAGCTGGAATCCTAAGCCATGCCCGGCACTTTTCTTCAAGGAGGATCGACGTGAGTGATGGTCACCAGGGATCGTGTCTGTGCGGAGCCGTCCGCTTCAGAACGAACGAGGCGCTGCGTGGCGTCGTCTATTGCCATTGCTCGCAATGCCGCAAGCAGAGCGGACATTTCTATGCCGCGACCAATGTTGCCAACGCCGACATCGTGATCGAGGGCACGGAAAGTATCACCTGGTACGAAGCCTCTACCTTCGCCAGGCGTGGGTTCTGCAAGGCATGCGGATCGGTGCTGTTCTGGAAGCCGCGAGACCAGGACTACGTTTCGGTCATGGCGGGATCGTTCGACAAGCCGACAGGTCTTGAGGGGGAATGCCATATCTTCGTCGGTGATAAGGGCGACTATTATTCGATCGACGACGGGCTGCCACAGTTTGAAAAGTCGACACCGTCCATACCGGTTGCTGAATGAATCTTGGACAAGTCACCTTATTCCATTGATCTGGCCAGCCATTGCATTATCCCGTGCCGGTGATTCGCAAAGGGGTTTGGCATGCAGCGGCTGATCGATGCTTATTTCAATTCGGTGCGGGCGTTTCGCAAGCTGGCCACCAGCGAGAAGGCTTTCCAGCAGGAGCTGATGCTGCTGGCGCTTGCCTTGCCGCTCGGCTGGTTCGTTTCGATCTCGTGGCGCGGCTATGCCTTGCTGATCGGCGCCGTGCTGCTCCTGATCATGGTCGAAGTGCTGAACACCGGCATCGAGGCGGCATGCGACGCTTTCAGCCGCGAGTTCAATGTCGACATCCAGTTGGCCAAGGATTGCGGTTCGCTGGCGGTGCTGATTTCGGTGCTCATCGTCGCCGGCGTCTGGGGCATCGCCATCATCGAGCGGATCACCGGGGTACCGATCTAGCCTTTCGATGCCTATATGCCAGTCACCAAAGGAGACTGTCATGGCCAGGGCCGCCAATTTTCTGCTTCTCGAACGCGTGGGCCTGCCGGATGATCTGCGCTGGCTGGCCGAGAAATATCCGCGTGAAAACTGGCAGGATCATGCCAATATCCACGGCATCGCCAATATGTGGCTGCAGCGGCACGACATGTTCCGCGAACTTGGCGGCATGCTGGCCAACGGCATCGGCGACTACCGTGAGGGACGGCTGACGGCGCCTGATTTCGCGCGCTGGTTCGCGCCCCGCCTCAATCATTTTCTAGGCAACCTCGACGGTCACCACAACGTCGAGGATTATCAATATTTTCCGGTCTTCGCCAAGGCCGAGCCCCGTTTGAAGCACGGCTTCGAGATTCTCGATGCCGACCATCACACCATCCATGAAGGGCTGGAGCGTAATGCCGAAGCCGCCAACGCGTTCATCAAGACGCTTCAGGAGAGCGAAGACAGACAGCGCTTTGCCGCCGACGCCTATGCCGACGAAAACAGCCGGCTGATCGCCATGCTGACAAGGCATCTTGCCGACGAGGAAGACCTGATCATCCCGCTTATCCTCGATCGGGGGGACCGGGCGCTCGGCGTGGATTGACGATCAGCCCTCCCTGGCGCGTTCCTTGCTGGCGATGTGACGGGCGACGAGCCATGCCAGAACGGCCACGGTCAAGCCGATGCCAAGCCCGATCAGCAACCGTTCGTGATGCATCAACGCCTGGCCGATGACGTGCTCGGCGCCAAGTCCAAAGACATAACCGATCGTACCGAACAGCACCGCCCAGACCGCCGATGAAAGCGCGTTGAGGATGACGAAGCGCGGCGCGGCGATGTTGGAAAGCCCGGCTGCAATGCCGCCGACGAGGCGCATGCCGTAGATATAGCGGTTGGACAGCACGAAAATGTCGGGATGGGTGTTGAGCAGCCGAAAGGCGCGGCGGAAGCCGGGCCGTTTGCGCAATCTGACGACATAGGGATGGTCGGCGAAGCTTCGTCCGAGGATGAAGAAGAAAGTATCGCCGACGAAGGCGCCGAGCGCCGCCGCAAGAACCGCGGGCCACAGGACGAAGACCTGCTGGTGGGCGAAGAAACCGCCAAGAATGGCGGCACTTTCGCCCTCCGCGACACAGCCGATAAAGACCGCGAGCAGCCCGTATTGTTCGATGAAATGATGGATCGCGTCGGTCATGAAGCCGACCGCTGCGAAGACAGCCTTTCGTCGATCCGCTTGATCATTTCGGTCAGTTGCACGATCTCGTCGCGCATACCGAGAATCTGGCCGTGGCGCAGTTCATCCAGCTTTTCATGCAGCGCCATGATCTCGATCTCGGCTTTCAGGTTGACCTCGTAATCGTGGGCGGCGTCGATGCGGTCGCGTTCGGTCTGGCGGTTCTGCGCCATCATGATCACCGGCGCCTGCAAGGCGGCGACCATCGACAGAACGAGATTGAGGAAGATGAACGGGTAGGGATCGAAGGCGTCACGCGACAGCAGCCAGACATTGGCTGATGTCCACAGGATCAGAAAGGCGATGAAGGTCAGGATGAAGGACCATGACCCACCGATGCGGGCGATCGTGTCGGCGAGCCGGTCGCCGAAGGTCTGGTGGAAGGCGACGGCCTTGTTGGTGTCGCGCGAGATGGTGGTGCGTTCGAGCGTCGATTGCAGCACCCGGCTTTCGAGCTGGCTGAGGCCGTCCGGCCGCCGCTTGAGCCAGCGGTTCGCCAGGTCGTCGATCGTCTTGTTCATGGCCATCTCCAGGGTCTTTGGCTTGCCGTAAGAGGTAGAGGCTGCCGGCTCACACGGGAAGTGTTAGATTGATTCCAGTTGCCGAGGGACCAATGGCCGATTTCAAGAAAATTCGCGCACGGGCCGCAAAACGCAAGGGCGGCGAAGAGGAACTGACGTCGCTGCTGGGTCCGGCGCCTGACAATGCCGCCGTGGCTGACATCGCCGATGACCGCATTCTCTCTGTTATGGCCGAACGCGTCTTCGCCGCCGGTTTCGTCTGGCGCGTCATCGAGCAGAAATGGCCGGGCTTCGAGGAGGCGTTTCTGCGCTTCGAGCCGAAGCGGCTGTTGTTCCAGCCCGATGATTTCTGGCACGATCTGACGGCCGACCAGCGCATCGTGCGCAACCCGCAGAAGATCAGATCCGTGCGCGACAACGCCGCCTTCGTCGAGCGCGTGTCGAAGGAATATGGCGGCTTCGGCCAATTCCTCGCAAACTGGCCGGCGGACGACCAGATCGGGCTGATGGCCTGGCTCGGCAAGCATGGCAGCCGGTTGGGCGGCAATACGGGCCAGTATTTCCTGCGCTGGCTAGGTTGGGATGCGTTCGTCATCTCGGGCGATATGGCCGCGGCGTTGCGCGACGCCGGCCTCGACATCGCCGAAAGCCCGACCTCGAAGAGGGACCTCGACAAGATCCAGGCACAGATCAACCAGTGGGTGGTGCAGACAGGCCTGCCGCGCCGGCATATTTCACGCATCCTGGCGATGTCGATCGGCGAGAATCATTCGCCGCAAGCGTTGCGCGAATATATGGGCGACGACTGAGACCCGGCTCGTCTCGCCACGATTGAAGTAGGTCGATCGGTCCGTACACGATTGACCTACGTCATTCGGTCCGAATTGGTCCAAACGAACGCCATTGCCCGGGCAATTTTGCCGCGCTAAGTCAGCAGGCATGACCAAGAAGCTCGACATTCTGCGCATCGCCGTCGCCCAGCTCAATCCGACTGTCGGCGACATATCAGGCAATCTCGCCAAGGCCCGCGAGGCGAGGGCGGATGCCGCACGTCAGGGCGCCGATCTCGTGCTCTATACCGAGCTTTTCCTCGCCGGCTACCCGCCGGAGGATCTGGTGCTGAAGCCGGCCTTTTTGAAAGCCTGCGAAAAGGCGGCACAGGACTTTGCCGCCGACACCGCGGATGGCGGTCCCGGCGTCATCATAGGCACGCCGTTGAAGCGCAAGAGCGGCACGCACAATTCGATCGTCTTCGCCGATGGCGGCAAGATCATCGCCGAACGCTACAAGCTCGATCTGCCGAACTACGGCGAGTTCGACGAGAAGCGCGTCTTCCAGGCCGGCCCCGAGATCCAGGGGCCGGTCAATTTCCGCGGCGTGCGCATCGGAGTTCCGATCTGCGAGGACATCTGGGGCGACGTCGATATCTGCGAGTCGCTGGCCGAAAGCGGGGCGGAAATCCTGCTGGTGCCGAACGGCTCGCCCTATTATCGCGCCAAGATCGATGTCCGCCACCAGGTCGTCATCCGCCAGGTCATCGAATGCGGGCTGCCGATGATCTATGCCAACCAGCTTGGCGGGCAGGACGAGTTGATCTTCGACGGCGCGTCGTTTGCCATTGGCGCCGACAAGACGCTTGCCTTCCAGATGAGCCAGTTCGAGGAAGCGGTCGACATCACCACCTGGAAAAGACAAGGGGATCACTGGGTCTGCTCGGAAGGGCCGATGTCGAAAATCCCGGACCGGGAGGAGGCCGACTATCGCGCCTGCATGCTGGGCCTGCGGGACTACGTCAACAAGAACGGCTTCAAGAATGTGGTGCTTGGTCTGTCCGGCGGCATCGATTCGGCGATCTGCGCGGCGCTGGCCGTCGATGCGCTCGGCGAGGAACGCCTGCGCGCGGTGATGATGCCCTATCGCTACACCTCCAAGGACTCGCTGAAGGATGCCGAGGATTGCGCCCGTGCGCTCGGCTGCCGCTATGACATCGTGCCGATCTTCGAGCCGGTCGAAGGGTTCCTGCACGCGCTGACGCAGATGTTCGAAGGCACCAAGGAAGGCATCACCGAGGAGAATTTGCAGAGCCGCGCGCGCGGCACCATCCTGATGGCGATCTCCAACAAGTTCGGCTCGATGGTCGTCACCACGGGCAACAAGAGCGAGATGTCGGTTGGCTACGCCACGCTCTATGGCGACATGAATGGCGGCTTCAATCCGATCAAGGACCTTTACAAGATGCAGGTCTACGCGCTGTCGCGCTGGCGCAACAGCCACGTGCCGCCGGGCGCGCTCGGGCCCTCGGGCGAGGTGATCCCGAAAAACATCATCGACAAGGCGCCATCGGCGGAATTGCGCGAGAACCAGACCGACCAGGATTCGCTGCCGCCCTATCCGGTGCTGGACGACATCCTCGAATGCCTGGTGGAAAATGAGATGGGTGTCGACGACATCGTCGCGCGCGGCCATGACCGGGCGACGGTGACGCGCATCGAGCACCTGCTCTACATCGCAGAATACAAGCGAAGGCAGGCTGCGCCGGGCGTAAAGATCACCAAAAAGAATTTTGGCCGCGACCGCCGCTATCCCATCACCAACCGGTTCAGGGATCGCAGCTAGGTACCGAAAGCGCACGCGGCGGCGCGACCGGAGACAGCCATGCCCGATTGTGAAATCAGCTTCGACATGTCACGGATCGATTTCCGTGCGACATCGGACCTGTTGATGGCAAGCTATTGGGGCGCTGGACGCACTGATGAAGTCCATCGCCGCGCCTTTGCCAATTCGCTTTGCGTCGGCGCCTATGTCGACGGCAGGCAAGTCGGCTTCGGCCGCGCGATCACCGACCGCACGGTGTTCGCCTATCTCGCCGACATCATCATCTGGCCCGGGCATCGCGGGCAAGGCATAGGCAGCCGGCTCGTGCAGGCCCTTATCGATCATCCTGAAGTCAGGACTGTTTTCCACTGGAGCCTGTCGACCAGCGACGCACACGGCGTCTATGAGAAGCTTGGGTTCAAGCCATCGACCGATGGCCGCTACATGCGCTTGGATCGCATTCCTGAATGAGGCGCGCGGCTTGCTCCGTTGTTGCAAAATAATCGCAGTGGTTGGACCAGATACACTTTTGGCGTGAACTCGTCTTGGCGATGCATCGGAGCGTCTCTATAAGGACACCTCCGCAATTGTCTTGCGGGAGGTCCGAATGGCAGTATTTCACATGGTAATGCGAGGCCGCGAAGCCTAGGTCTCATCCGGCGCTCCGCGAAGGTTTCCCCTTCATGCCGATGCCGGACCGAGCACAGGCTTATGCCGATGCCGATCGCCGCCCGATTTGGGCGATACGCCAAATATGCCACTCCGCTTCCGGGCACTCATTGGCTCCTTGCGCGGCTTCTTCAATTTTCGACCTACTGGGATCGGGCTCGTTTGTGCCCGAATGACATCATGGCTCGTTTCAAGATCGATTTGCGCGCGAGCGCCTTTCGCAGCGTTCTTGGCTTCACGCTCACTCATTGGCGGCGTCAGCCCTGGCGGCTCTCGCTCATCATGGGCAGCTTCCTGCTGTCGACGCTGGCCGATGTGCTGACGCCGCTCTACTCCGGCCGGCTGGTCGACGCCGTCGCCAGCAGCGCCGGCGCCGACGCGATTGCCTGGAATGCCGCGATGACGGCGTTCTCGATGTTGATGGCGCTCGCGCTGGCCGGCGTCGTGTTGCGCAACCTGGCGTTCATGGGGATCGTCGAGCTGACTTTGAAGATGATGGCCGACATCGCCGCCGATGCTTTCCATCGCGTCCAGCGCTTTTCCACCGACTGGCATGCCAACAGCTTTGCCGGCTCGACCGTGCGCAAGGTGACGCGCGGCATGTGGGCGCTCGACCTGCTCAACGACACCATCCTCATCGCGCTGCTGCCGTCAATCGTCATGCTGGTCGGCTCGACATTGCTGCTCGGCTGGTTCTGGCCGTTGATGGGGGCGGTCGTTGCTGCCGGTTCGGTGCTGTTCATCACGGTGACGGCGCTGCTGTCACTTGGCTATGTCGCGCCGGCGGCAAGGCTCGCCAACACCTGGGATACCCGCCTCGGCGGCTCGCTGGCCGACGCGGTCAGCTGCAACGCCGTGGTCAAGGGCTTTGGCGCCGAGGAGCGCGAAGAACGCCGACTGGCCAAGGTCGTCGCCAAATGGCGTGCGCGTACACGGCGCACCTGGGTGCGCGGCACCATCAACGGCACCACGCAAGGGGTGCTGCTGCTGGTCATGCGCGCCGCGGTGATCGGCCTGGCGCTGATGCTGTGGTCGTGGGGGCAGGCGAGCGCCGGCGACGTTGCCTTCGTGCTGACCTCGCTCTTCGTGCTGCAGGGCTATCTCAGGGATATCGGCACGCATATCCGCAACCTGCAGCGCTCCATCAACGATATGGAAGAGCTGGTCGATTTCCAGTCCGAACCGCTCGGCATCGAGGACCGGCCCGGCGCCAAGCCGATCCGGATCACCGAAGGACGGATCAGCTTTGACAACGTGACCTTTCACTATGGCCATCACCGATCGGCGCTTTACCGCGACTTTTCGGTCGATATCGCGCCGGGTGAGCGCGTCGGGCTGGTCGGCCATTCGGGATCGGGCAAGACGACCTTCGTCAAGCTTATCCAGCGGCTCTATGACGTGAATGCGGGGAAAATACTGGTCGACGGCCAGGACATCTCGCAGGTGGCGCAAGCCTCGCTGCGCGGGCAGATCGCCATCGTTCAGCAGGAGCCGATCCTGTTCCACCGGTCGCTGGCCGAAAACATCGCCTATGCCAGGCCGAGTGCTACGCAAGATGAGATCGAGCATGCCGCGAAGTTGGCGAGTGCGCATGACTTCATCACCAACCTGCCGAAGGGCTATGGCACGCTGGTCGGCGAACGCGGCGTGAAACTGTCGGGCGGCGAACGTCAGCGCGTGGCGATCGCGCGCGCCTTCCTTGCCGATGCGCGCATCCTGATCCTCGACGAGGCGACATCGAGCCTCGATTCGGAATCGGAGGTGCTGATCCAGCAGGCGATGGAGCGGCTGATGGTCGGCCGCACGACGCTGGTCATCGCGCACCGGCTTTCGACGGTGAGGGCGCTGGACCGGCTGCTGGTCTTCGATCGCGGCAACATCGTCGAGGAAGGCTCGCATGATGAACTGATCCGGCTGAAAGGCGGCATCTACCGCCGCCTGTTCGAGCGCCAGGCATTGCAACTGACCAAGGGACTTGTGAGCTGAATTGAGGCGGCCTCCAGCTTCGGCCGGAGGCCGCCTCTGTCCGGCACGGTCAGCCCAGCGGGCTGGAGCAGGGCATGCGATCGCAAGGCCGCGGCCAACCCGCCGATCAGCGCATCGATGCTGGCCGACTTGATTTGCCTGTGAAGCCCTGTCCGGATAGTAAGTCTTGAGACCTCTGTTCATCATACTGACCGAGATACGTTGTTTCTACCATTGGTTGATATATATCCGATGGAGGGCAACCCACGGGTGTTCTTCACGATGCATCTTTCTGCAAATGCCGAGGAGAAGTTGGCTGCGCCGTCAGTGCTGGAATCTCAGCATGGCTCGGTTCGGCCGCTGGCTGCCGAAGATCTCGAGCGCGTCGCCGCACTCTTCCTGACGAAGTTTCGCCGGCGGCGGCGTCATCTCCTCGATCGCGCGATCGCGGAGACGGCCGCGTATATGAGAGAGATTTACCTCGACCCTGCTGGCCAGTCCGGGGAAAGCAACGCTCTTGTCCAGATCAACCGGCAGGGTCGTCTGGGTGGATTCCTCGGCGTTCTGAAAGCCCGCTACGAGCTCAATGGAGCGCCATTGAACGCGGCGATCATCGGGCCGCTCATGGCCGACCCCGGCACCGATGACGGCTCGGCCGGACCCCAATTGCTGCGTGCCTTGCATCAAGGCGAATTCGATCTGCAGCTGACCGATTCGGCCAACCGGACATCCTTGGCCTTCGCGCGCCCGATGAAGTACCAACTCCTTCCTGTGCATTGTCTGGGATGGACATATGTTTTCCGGCCGGCGGCGATGGCCGCCTCCGCAATGCACCGTAAATGGCCTGGCGTGCCTCGCCTTGTACTCGATCCATGCGCGAGAGCATTCGATGCTCTTGCGAAGAAAAGGTTCGAGCCCCCCGTCGTCCATTCATCGTCGCATCGCACCCATCGTGAGCCGATCGATGCCGTTCAATTCGCCGAGAAGCTGCCGACCCTCCTGTCTGGTTACGCTCTTCGGCCGAGTTGGAAGGATGGGGAACTTGCACGGCTGCTTGCGCTGGCGGCCGAGAAGCGGGCCGACGGCCCCCTTCATTTCGGTGGGACCTACGACGAAACGGGCAAAATGCTCGGTTGTTATGCCTTCTATGGTCAAGCCGGCGGCGTGGCGAACCTGTTGCAGATCCAGGCATCCGGATTGCACTGGGGCGCGACGCTGGATGCGCTTGTCGCCGCCGCATGGGAGATGGGCTGCGTGGGCATCACCGGACAGACGCAGACCAAATTCATACCTCAACTCTTTGGCTACAAGAATGTCTTCTTCCGCTATGCCGGGGGAACAATGGTCCGCTCGCGGATCGCCGAGGTCACGGAAGCGGTCCGCTCCGGCGACATCTTTATCGGTGGATTGGTGGGCGACCGCTGGACCCGCCTCAGTTCCGATGATTTCGGCCGCTGATCGCCTTCAAGCGCTACAAACTTGGGTTAATGGGTTCCTTCGGAGCCTTCGCCGACGCGTTGGCTGACGGAGCATCAAACGAAAAACCCGCCTGTGCGGCGGGTCGCTGGCGCAAATCAGCACCATAGCCAAATATGTACCATAGCTGAGGGCACCGAGTCAAGAAAAAATTCCTATCGTGAAAAGCTGCCGGCACAAAATGGGCACCGCCGGTCTGGGCGCAGTCGGAGGCGTCCACCGTCCGGTCTTTTCATTCCAGCCGCCATGTTCTATGTCTGCCGGCCAGCGCGGGGGCGCGTCTTGTCAACCACAAAAGCATCCGGTACGCCCCGTTCATGACAGTTACCGTTCGTTTTGCCCCGTCGCCGACCGGCCGCATTCACATCGGCAATGCGCGCACGGCTCTGTTCAACTGGCTGTTTGCCATGAACAACAAGGGCCGATTCATCCAGCGCTTCGACGACACCGACATTGCGCGCTCGAAGCAGGAGTTTTCCGACGCCATCCTCTACGACCTGCATTGGTTGGGCATTTTTCCCGACGCCACCGAATACCAGTCGCGGCGCTTCGAAGTCTATGACGCGGCGGTCGAGAGGCTGAAGACGGCAGGCGTTCTCTATGCCTGCTATGAAACGCCGGAGGAACTCGATCTCAGGCGCAAGGTGCGCCGCACGCGCGGCCTGCCACCGGTCTATGGTCGCGAGGCGTTGACCCTGACGCACGAGCAGATCGCCGAATACCAGGCCGATGGCCGCAGGCCGCACTGGCGGTTTCTCCTCCCCAATTTCTCAGGCGATCCACAACAGCCGGAACGCACCGAAATGCACTGGAACGACCTGGTGCGGGGTGAGGAAACCGTCGATCTGGCCTCGCTTTCCGACCCGGTCCTTGTGCGCGAGGACGGCACCTATCTCTATACGCTGCCTTCCGTCGTCGACGACATCGAGATGGGCGTCAGCCATGTCATCCGGGGCGACGACCACGTCACCAACACCGGCGTGCAGATCGCCTTGTTCCAGGCGCTGGCTGCCGAGCCGCCAGTGTTCGGCCACCATAATCTCCTGACCACCGCATCGGGCGAGGGCTTGTCGAAGCGCACCGGCGCACTCTCGATCGAAAGCCTGCGCGAGGACGGCATCGAGCCGATGGCCGTCGCATCATTGGCCGTCCTGGTAGGCACTTCGGAGAATGTCGCGGCGGTGCCGACGATGGGCGAACTCGCCGAACGCTTCGATCCGGCGGCGACATCGAAATCCGCCGCCAAGTTCGATCCGGACGAGCTGTTCGTGCTCAACCGGTCGCTGCTGCACCACATGCCGTTCGCCGAGGCACAAGACCGTCTGATCGTGCTCGGCGTCTCCGGCGAGCAGGCCGAACCGTTCTGGCTGGCGGTGCGCGGCAATCTCGACAGGCTGGCCGATGCGGTCAACTGGTGGCGTATCCTGCGCGACGGACCGCAGGAGAAGCCGGAATTTTCCGATGAGGACCACGACTTTCTTCGACAGGCGTTCGACCTGTTGCCGGAGGAACCCTGGACCGCGACGATCTGGAAGGACTGGACGGGCAAGATCAGGGAAGCGACCGGCCGCAAGGGCAAGGCGTTGTTCATGCCGCTCAGGACAGCCCTTACCGGACTGCCTTCGGGGCCGGAGCTTGCAGATCTATTGCCGCTGATGGGTCGGGAAGGAACGTTGGCCCGACGACCCTGACCTTGCGCTGTTCCGGCGGCAGCGCGGATACGGGCGACGTCACCGGCTTGGCGGAAAGCCGCTTGATCGCCTCGCGGTCGAGCCCGCCTTCCTGATTGGCCAGCGTTTCGGGATCGGCACCCGGATCCGGTTTGGAGATCGGCACCGGAATGAACGGTGCGGAGTCCGTCTCGGGTTGCAACTGTTCCGGATTCGGCGGGTTGCCGGCGATGATCTGAAAACCCTGCGCGGCGGCGTTGCAGCCGCAAGCCGGCGGCCGCGACATATCGGGCTGCTTGTAGAGATAGGCGGTCGGCAATTCGCTGTAGGGCCGGCCGGTGACGGAGGACGTCATCGAGGCCGAATCGTCGTCCATGCCGCGCGAATAGAAAACCTGCATCTCGGTGCCGGGGCAGCTCGATTCGCAATTCTTCTGGTCGCGTTCGAAATCGCCTGCCGAGGCCGAGTTCGACATCGGGAAGAAGTAGCCGTCGCAGGTGCGCACACAGGAGGTGTGGAACTCACCGCCGACGCTCGGAAAATCGGGTATGCCGGGCTGGTTGAGCACACGGCGGACATTGCGCTCCTCGCCGGGATCGTCGGGCTGGTTGGGCTCATCAAGCATATCGAGCTGCTGGCTGTTGCCGCCAAAAAGCTGATCGAACAGGTTTGCGCTGCCGCCCTCGCGGTTGGCTTCCTGCAAAGGCGCCCGCCGAGGCGCAACGGCGTCGTCGCGGCAGCCATTGGCGTCAAGCGCCGCCAGGATGCGTCCGCGGTCGCGGCGCGAGCCGCCGCCGGCCAGCCGCTCGCGCTTGTTCTGCAAGGCGTCGAGATTGGCATTCATGCGATCGATGGTGGCGTTTAGCCCGGCGCATTGATTGAGGTTGCGGCCAAACAGCGAAAATCCGCATCCGGCCCGGCTCGCCTGGCCGCGGGCTTTCGAAATCTGCTCATGCTGCCTCGCAATTGCGGAATCGTATTTCCGGATCAGCGCCGGACCGCCACCGCCGCCGCGCGAGGACGCGGCAAGATCGGCTTCCAGCTGGCGGCAGACCCGCGAAGCAGCCTGTGGCTCGGCCACCCCCCAGCTTGCGGACAACAGGAGGCCAAGCAGCACGGCAGCATGCGCCTGCTTCCACCCTCCGCTTGCCATCCGCCCAAACTCCGCCTGCCAAATCCGACTGTTAGCCCGCAAGGCTACCGTGCTCGCGGTTAACTGCAGTTTACCGCGAAATCCGTGTTCAGCCCAGATTGACGACCGCCTGTGCCTTGTGGGCGGCTTCCACGACGGCAAGCGCCGTCATGTTGACAACGCCGCGCGAGGTGACCGACGGCGTCAATATGTGCGCCGGCATGTCCGTGCCGAGCAGGATCGGCCCGACGTGTAGCGCATCCATCATGGTTCTGAGCGCCGTCAGCGTGATGTTGGCCGAATCGAGGTTGGGGAACACCAGCAAATTGGCTTCGCCCTTCAGCCTCGAATGCGGATAGACGCGCTGGCGCAGGTGCTCCGACAGAGCAGTGTCCGCATGCATCTCGCCATCGCATTCAAGGTCAGGCGCGATGCGCGCCAGGATCGCCGCCGCTTGCCGCATCTTCAGGGCACTGGGCGAATCGCGCGAGCCGAAATCCGAATGCGAGAGCAGCGCTGCCTTCGGCTCGATGCCGAAGCGCTGGATTTCTTCCGCCGCCAGCACCGTCATTTCGGCGATTTCTTCCGCCGTCGGGTCGACGGAGACGTGGGTGTCGGTCAGGAAGATGATACCGCGCTGCGAGATCAGCATGGAAAGCGTCGACAGGTCGTGGTCCTTGATGCCGGCGCGGGGGCCGATGATCAAGGTGACGTTGCGCAGATGCCGCTCGAAGCGGCCTTCGAGGCCGCAAACCATTGCATCGGCATCGCCGCGTTTCAGCGCAAGTGCTGCGATCACCGTGTTGTCGGTGCGCACCATGGTGCGCGCGGCTTCCGTCGTGACGCCGCGCCGGCCGGCGAGTTCGATCAGAAGGTCGACATAATGGCGGTAGCGCGGATCGTCTTCCGGGTTGATCAGGCCGAAATCCACACCGGGCTTGATGCGCAAGCCGTAGCGCTTCAGGCGCACCTCAATGACGTGCGGCCGGCCGATCAGGATCGGCTCGGCGATGCCTTCCTCGAGCACCACCTGGGCGGCGCGCAGCACGCGCTCATCCTCGCCGTCTGCATAGATGACGCGCTTGGCGCTCGATGCCTTGGCTGACGAGAACACCGGCTTCATCACCAGGCCGGAGCGGAAGACGAAGCGGTTCAGCTTGTCGATATAGGCGGCGAAATCGGTGATCGGCCTTGTCGCGACACCGGTGTCGCAGGCCGCCTTGGCGACCGCGGGCGCTATGCGCAGGATCAGGCGTGGATCGAAGGGCGAAGGGATCAGGAATTCAGGGCCGAAGATCGGCGTCTCGCCGGAATAGGCGCGGGCAGCGACATCTGAAGGTTCCTCGCGGGCAAGGGCTGCGATGGCGCGGACCGCCGCCATCTTCATCTCCTCGTTGATAGCGCTGGCACCACAGTCGAGCGCGCCGCGGAAGATGTAAGGAAAACACAGTACGTTGTTGACCTGATTGGGAAAATCGGACCTGCCTGTGCAGATCATCGCATCGGGACGCGCCGCACGCGCCGTTTCCGGCATGATCTCGGGATTGGGGTTGGCCAGCGCCAGGATCAGCGGTTTTGGCGCCATGTGCTCAAGCAGTTCCGGCTTCAGCACGCCTGCCGCCGAGAGGCCGAGGAAGACATCTGCGCCCGATATGACGTCGGCCAGCGTGCGCGCCTCGGTGTCCTTCACATAAGGGTCTTTCCAGCGGTCCATCTCGTCGGTCCGCCCTTTGTAGGCAACGCCGAAACGGTCGGTGACCCAGATGTTTTCGACTTTGGCGCCGAGCGAGACCAGCAGGTTGAGGCAGGCAAGGGCGGCAGCCCCGGCGCCGGAGGTGACGATCTTGATGTCAGATATGGTTTTTCCGGCGAATTCCAGCCCGTTGAGCACGGCGGCGGCGACAATGATGGCGGTGCCGTGCTGATCGTCGTGGAACACCGGTATGCCCATGCGGGCCTTCAACTGTTCCTCGACCTCGAAGCATTCCGGCGCCTTGATGTCCTCGAGATTGATGCCGCCGAAAGTCGGCTCGAGCGCCGAGATCGTCTCGACCATGCGCTCGATACCGGGCGCGTCGATCTCTATGTCGAAGACATCGATACCGGCGAACTTCTTGAACAGGACGGCTTTGCCTTCCATGACCGGTTTGGAGGCCAGCGGGCCGATATTGCCGAGGCCGAGCACCGCCGATCCGTTTGTGACGACACCGACCAGATTGGCGCGTGCGGTGTAGTCGGCGGCGGTCGCCGGGTCGTCGCGGATTTCCAGGCAAGGGGCGGCGACGCCAGGCGAATAGGCGAGCGCGAGGTCGCGCTGATTGCCGAGCGGCTTGGTCGCCTGTATCTCGAGCTTTCCCGGCCTTGGGTGCTTGTGGAAGTAGAGGGCGGCTTCGTCGAGGTCCGAACGTGCCGTCTTTTTGCTCTCGCCTTCCATGCGGCCGCTCCCTCGAAATCTGGCTGAGATTCCCTTTTAGCATGCAGCCGTGGTTTTTCGCGACGCTAATTGACGCGCCGGCAGCTTTACCCGGCGGCGCGTAGAAAGTTGCTAATGATCAAATGCTTATGCCGATTCTCTAACGGACGGCTCCTACAGTTTCACGGACAAGTTGATCAAAAGGCGCTGACGTAGAGACCACCATCGACCGGTATGTTCTGCCCGGTCAGATAGCCCGCATGGACCGAGCACAGGAAGGCGCAGATCTGGCCGAATTCTTCCGGCGTGCCGAGCCGCTTGGCCGGAACGTCGGCGCTGATGCGGGTCTTGCGCGCGGCTGCGGCCTTAGGGCTTTCGACGCTGCCGGCTTCATGCGGGCCGCGCAGCCGGTCGGTGTCGAGCTTGCCCGGCAAAAGACTGTTGATGGTCACGTTGCGGTCGATCACCGTTCTGGCCACGCCGGCAAGAAACGAGGTCAGGCCGGCGCGCGCGCCGGACGACAGGTCGAGGCCGGGAATGGGCACATAGACCGACAGCGATGTGATGTTGACGATGCGGCCGAAGCCGCGCGCCGCCATGCCGTCAAGGACAGCCTGGACCAGCTCGATCGGCGTCACCATGTTCTGGGTGACGCCTTCGAGGATCTTTTCGCGATCGAGCGTGCGGAAATCGCGAAGCGGCGGGCCGCCATTGTTGTTGACGAGGATGTCCGGCTCGGGGCAAGCCGCGAGCAGCGCCTTCTGCACCTCCGGCTTCGAAACGTCGCCAACGACTTCCGTCACCGTGACGCCATATCGCTCGCGCAACTCCGCGGCGGTTTTCGCCACCAGCTCGGCATTGCGCCCGTTGACCACGACATCGCAGCTGGCTTCCGCCAGCGCCATGGCGCAACCGCGCCCAAGTCCCTTGCTCGAAGCGCAGACGATGGCCTTCTTTCCGCGGATACCGAGATCCATGACGATTTCTCCTGTGATTTGGCCGGCAAGCTAGTCCTTCGGCTGGACCAATCGCAACCGTCATACGGTTGTTGCATGAATCGGGGCATAGGCTCGCGAAAGCAACGGTGAAATCGCGATGTCCGGCCAAGAGCCCCGCACTTTCCGCAGCATGTTCATTTCCGATGTCCATCTGGGCTCGAAGGCGGCCAAGGCCGAGTTCCTGATCGATTTCCTTCGATATCACGATGCCGATATCATCTATCTGGTGGGCGACATCGTCGACGGCTGGCGGCTGCGGCGGAGCTGGCACTGGCCGCAAAG
Organism: Mesorhizobium sp. M7A.F.Ce.TU.012.03.2.1; assembly: GCF_004006095.1. Lineage (NCBI taxonomy): Bacteria > Pseudomonadati > Pseudomonadota > Alphaproteobacteria > Hyphomicrobiales > Phyllobacteriaceae > Mesorhizobium > Mesorhizobium sp. M7A.F.Ce.TU.012.03.2.1. Next base: position 5,210,161 of record NZ_CP034779.1, on the reverse strand, counting down.
CCACAATGACGTCGTGCAGAAACTGCTGCGCAAGGCGCGCAAGGGCGCCAACATCACCTACATCGCCGGCAACCATGACGAGTTCGCCCGCCAGTTCCAGGGCGTGCATTTCGGCGGCATCGTCGTCGCCGACCGTGCCATCCACGAGACCGCCGACGGCAAGCGCCTGCTCGTCATCCATGGCGACCAGTTCGACACCGTGGTCCACAATGCGCGCTGGCTGGCCTATCTCGGCGACCATGCCTATGACGCGGCCATGCTGGTCAACCGCGTGGTGACGCGGCTGCGGCAACTGCTCGGCCTGCCGTATTGGTCGTTTTCGTCCTGGGCCAAGCACAACGTCAAGAAAGCGGTGAACTTCATCGGCTCGTTCCAGACCATGCTTGCGGATGAGGCGCGTCGTTCACACGTCGACGGCGTCATTTGCGGCCACATCCATCATGCCGTCATCGAGAATTTTGGCGATGTCCAGTACATCAACACCGGCGACTGGGTGGAAAGCTGCACGGCCGTGGTCGAGCATTTTGACGGCCGCATGGAAATCCTGACCTGGGCGCAGGTGCTGCCAGAAGCGCCGGACGAGCCCTTTGTCCCGTTGCTCATCAAGGACCGGGTAGGGCAGGCGGCATAGTCCGAAGTCTTTTCAGGCTTCGGAATCGATCAATTAGTCCAACCGGTTTCGTCCGGTTTTCGTCCATGTTAAGGGATCGACACGCGTTGCCGTCCGGTCGAATACAGCGCGATTGGATCGATTCATGGCCCTGCCGCAGCTCTCGCCCGAACAACTCGTCAAGCCGCGCCATTTCGAACTGCGCATGAGCCTGATCTTCGCGACGCTGTACGTGCCGCTCGGAACCCATTTGCCTTATTTTCCACTGTGGCTGCAGGCCAAGGGTTTTCACGCCGAGCAGATCGCCGTCATTCTGGCGGCGCCGATGTTCCTGCGCGTGGTGACGACGCCGTTACTGACCGCGTTGGCCGACCGTGCCAGGGACCGCGCCGATGTCTATGTCGCGCTGATGGCTGCATCACTGCTCCTGTCGGCAGGCTATTTCCTGCCGCCGACCTATGCGATGGTGCTGGCGGTCTCACTGGCGCTGACCATTGTCTGGACGCCGCATTCGCCGATCGCCGACTCGCTGGCGCTTTCGGGTGTCCGCCGCTTCGGTTCGAACTACACAAGCATGCGCAAATGGGGCTCGATCTCCTATCTCTGCGCCAATGTCGCCGGCGGCTTCATTCTGTCGGCAACCGGCTCGCAGGCCGTTCCGGTTATCATTCTGGCGGCGTTTGCCGCGGCCCTTGCCGCTGGCCTGCTGGCGCCGCGTCTAGGCCGTCCGCGGCGCGCCTCACCGCTGTCGGCCACCGATATCCAGCATTCGGCGCCGAAGCTTCTCAACCCGTATTTCCTGTATTTTTCCGTCGGCGTCGGCGTCATAACCGCCAGCCACGCATTCCTCTACGGTTTCGTCTCCATCTACTGGAAATCGATCGGCCTCAGCGATTCGGTTGTCGGTCTCTTATGGGCCTGGGGCGTGGTGTCGGAAGTCTGCATGTTCATGATGTTCACCCGCTTTTTTGACCGGTTCTCCGTCGTGTCGATCATGGTGATGGCGGGGATCGGCTCCATCGTGCGCTGGATCGCCTTTCCGCTGGTCTGGCCGCTCGGCCTCGGCATTCCCGGTTTCTTCGGTGTCCAGTCGCTGCACTCGGTCTCGGTGGCGCTTGGGCTGATCGGCCTGCAGAAGATGATCGGCGAAACCGTCTCCGAGGAGCGGACAGGTGCCGCGCAAGGCATTGCCTATTTCTCCAACGGCTTCTTCATGGCGGTGGTGACGCTGGCGTCCGGCCCGCTCTACGACCATCTCGGCGTGGACGGCTTCTTTGCCATGATCCCGATCGCCTTGATCGGCCTCGTGCTGATCGGCCTTGCAGCGCGCTCAGCCCCACAGCGCCACATCGGGCGGTGACACCAGCGATCCCTGGTAGACAAGGCCCGGTACCCGGTCGCGGGCAAGCAGCAGCGGACCGTCGAGGTCGACGAAATCGGCATGCTGGGCAAGCAGCACCGCTGGCGCCATCGCCAATGACGTGCCGACCATGCAGCCGACCATCACGCCGAAACCGAGTTCGCGGGCGCGATCGCGCAGCACCAGTGCCGCAGTCAGGCCCCCCGACTTGTCGAGCTTGATGTTGACGGCATCGTAGAGACCGACAAGCGCTTCGAGATTCTCAGCCTCATGCACGCTTTCATCGGCGCAGATCGGCACGGGATGGGCGATATGGCGCAGGATTTCGTCATGACCGGCCGGCAGCGGCTGCTCGATCAGCGCGATGCCTTGTTCGGCGGCAAAGGCGAGGTTCGCAACGATGTTGTCGTCGCTCCAGCCCTCATTGGCGTCGAGGATGATGCGGCTGTCTGGCGCTGCCTGCCTGACCGCGCGGATGCGGGCGATGTCGTTGTCGCCGCCGATCTTGACCTTGAGCAGCGGCCGCGCCGCATTGGCGCGAGCCTGCGCCGCCATCGCCTCCGGCTCGTCCAGCGACAGCGTGTAGGCGGTTTCGAGCGCCTGCAAGGGAAGAGCACCTATCGCGACTGCTACCGAGGTTCCGCTGAGCTTTGCCTCCAGGTCCCACAGAGCGCAGTCTATGGCGTTGCGGGCGGCTCCGGCCGGCATCGCATCAAGCAAGGCGGTCCGGCCGATGCCACCGGCGATCCGGCCGCGCATGGCCTCGATCGCGTCGCGCACGCCCTCCATGGTCTCGCCATAGCGCTTGTAGGGGACGCATTCGCCACGGCCGAGGTGGCCGCCCTCGCCGATCGTGCAGGAGATCACTTCGGCTTCGGTCTTGGAACCTCGCGAAATGGTGAAGGTTCCGGCGATGGGAAAACGCTCGGCCTCGACCGAAATGACACGCGCCATATTTTTCTGCTCCTGCTATGCGACAAGCGTTGTCGGCAAATCGACAGGTCAGACCCGTCAGGCTAAACAGGACGCCATGTTGACCATCGGCAAGCGCGACGCAAGCGGCACGACCGCAGGGGAGGCTGACCACGAACCGCGTGTGGCGATCGGCGAGGAGGACGGCGTTCTTGGCTGCGCTTTCTCCGGAATCTGGACCACAAGGACCGTCGCGCTCATCGACGCCGACATGCGCAAGATCGAAAAGCGAAGCGGCTTCAAAACCTTGGCGCTCGATGTTTCCAAGATCGAGAAGATGGACACCGCCGGCGCCTGGCTGATCGACCGGCTGGTCAGCGCCTTCGAGAAGAAGGGCGTCGAGATCCAGATGCAAGGCCAGAGCGAGATCGCTTCGATCCTGCTCGAAGCTGTCGGCGAGGCCGTGCGGCGCGAACCCGAATCCGGCCCGGCGCGGCCGCCCAACATCGTCATTCGCGCGCTGGAGGCGGTTGGCCGCCGGGTCTACGAGATGCGCGACGATTTTCTCGCCTCGATGAACATCCTCGGCGCCACCATCCGTGGCGCGCAGATGAAGCTCGGCCGTGGCCATGCCGTCAACCCGGCGGCGATTTTCAACCAGATCGACCGCATGGGCGTCGGCGCCATTCCGGTGGTGGTGCTGATGTCGGCGATCGTCGGCGCCATCGTTGCCCAGCAAGGCGCCTATCAGCTCAGCTATTTCGGCGCCGATATCTTCGTCGTCGACCTGGTCGGCGTGCTGATCCTGCGCGAGCTTGGCGTGCTGATGACGGCAATCATGATCGCCGGCCGCTCCGGCAGCGCGATCACTGCCGAGATCGGCTCGATGAAGATGCGCGAGGAGGTCGACGCGCTGAAGGTCATCGGGCTCAACCCGATCGGCGTCCTGGTCTTTCCCCGGCTCGTGGCGCTGGTCATCGCCTTGCCGTGCCTGACCATCATCGCCAATTTCGCCGCACTCGGCGGCGGCATACTGGCTGCCTGGCTCTATTCCGACATCCCGCCCGCCGCCTTCATCGACCGGTTGCGCGTCGCCATCGATCTCAGCACCATCTTTGCCGGCCTGATCAAGGCGCCGTTCATGGCCATGATCATCGGCACGATTGCCTCGGTCGAAGGCATGAAGGTCGGCGGCAGCGCCGAATCGCTCGGCCAGCATGTTACCGCTTCGGTTGTGAAGTCGATCTTCGTCGTCATCATCCTCGACGGACTTTTTGCCATGTTCTACGCAGCGATCGAGTTCTGAGATGAAGCTGCGAAACAGGAAAAGGGCGGGCGCATTGGCGGATGAGGCGGGCGAGGGCGACATCGTGCTATCCGCGCACGACATCAGCGTGTCCTTCGCCGACAAGCTTATCCTCGACAGACTGTCGCTCGACATAAGGCGCGGCGAAATCCTTGGATTTGTCGGCGCCTCGGGTGCTGGTAAATCCGTTCTGCTGCGCACCATTCTCGGCCTGACGCGCAAGCAGTCGGGTACGATCAAGCTGTTCGGCGTCGATGTCGAGAAAGCTGATGATGCCGAGCGTCTGCGCATCGACATGCGACTTGGCGTGCTGTTCCAGCACGGCGCGCTGTTCTCGGCGCTGACAGTGCAGGAAAACGTCCAGGTGCCGATGCGCGAATATCTCGACCTGCCGCGAAAGCTGATGGACGAACTGGCGATGCTCAAGATCGAGCTGGTCGGGCTGCCGCCCGATGCAGCGCAGAAATTCCCGTCCGAACTGTCCGGCGGCATGATCAAGCGCGCCGCGCTGGCCCGGGCGCTCGCGCTCGATCCCGACATCGTCTTCCTCGACGAGCCGACATCGGGCCTCGATCCGATCAGCGCGGCGGAGTTCGACGAGCTGGTGGTCAAGCTGCGCGATACGATGGATCTGACCGTCTACATGGTGACGCACGATCTCGACACGCTGTTCACCGCTTGCGACCGGGTGGCCGTGCTCGGCAAGAAGAAAGTGCTGGTCGAAGGCACCATCGACGACATGCTGAAGAGCGAGGAACCGTGGGTAAAGTCCTATTTCCGCGGAAAACGCGCCCGGCAACTTGATCTTGCGGCGCGCGCATAGCCATAAGTGGGACAATGGAAACCAGAGCCAACTACGTCATTGTCGGCATCTTCACGCTGGCTGCGATCCTGGCGGCGTTTGCCTTCGTCTACTGGACGGCGGCCATCGGCGACAAGGGCGAGACGACGTTGCTGCGCGTGCGCATTCCGGGCTCTGCGTCCGGGCTTGGCCGCGGCAGTTTCGTGCTGTTCAACGGCGTCAAGGTCGGCGACGTCAAGCGCGTCTATATCGACGTCGACAATCCGACGGTTGCCATCGCCGATACCGAGATCGACCGCATGACGCCGATCACCAAATCGACGCAAGCCGATATCGGGCTTGCCGGCCTGACCGGGCAGGCCAACATCGAGCTCAAGGGCGCCGACCCCAAGGAAGTGAAACTCCTCGACCAGGCGGAAAAGGAAGGCAAGGTCGCCGAGATCGTCGCCAATCCGTCGGCGGTGACCAACCTCTTGCAGACGGCGCAGAATATCTTCACCCGCGCCGACAAGGTGCTGACCGAGCTCGAAGGCTTCACCAGGGACGTTCGCGGGCCGCTGACGCAGACCGTCCAGAATGTCCAGACCTTCTCCGATGCGCTGGCCAAGAATTCGGACGGCATCGACAAGTTCCTGTCCGCCGCCAGCACGCTGGCGGATGAGCTGAAAGGCGTTTCCGGCAAACTCGACGGCACGCTGAAAGCAGCCGAAGGCCTTCTCAACGCCGTCGACAAGGACAAGATCAAGAGCATCGTCGCCAATGTCGACGCGGTCACCGGTAACCTCAAGGAGACGTCGAAGCAGCTCGACGGCGTAATCAAGAACGTCGATACGGCCGTGGGGTCGGTCAACGATTTCGCCAAACGGACGCAAGGCACGCTGGCCAAGGTCGACAACGTGCTCGACGGTATCGATCCCGCACAAGTGCGCTCGGCGCTCGCCAACATCCAAAAGGCCAGCGAGAGCGCCGACAAGGCCGCCGCCGACATCGCGGAGGTGACCCACAAGTTCGCCAACCGGGCCGACGACATCGACCAGACGATCAAGGACGCAAAGCAGCTCGCGCAACGGCTCAACGATGCCTCGGTGCGCGTCGATGGCATTCTTGCCAGGGTCGATACCTTGCTCGGGTCGGGGCAGGCCGACGGCGTGATGGCGGATGCCAGGGCGACGCTGAAGTCGTTCAAGCAGGTTGCCGACACGCTGAATGCCCGCCTTGGCGTCATCACCGACAATCTGGCGCGCTTCTCGGGACAGGGACTTTCGAACGTCGAGGCTTTGGTGCAGGACAGCCGCCGTTCGATCAGCCGCATCGAAGAGGCGGTGACCGATCTCAGCCGCAATCCGCAGCGCATCCTTTCGGGTGGCGACGGCGAGGTTCGGCAATTCGATGGCAGGGCGCGGCGTTGACTTCGGCGACGGCGCGCCCCAGAAACATGAGCCGCGAAAGCGGGTCGATCTTACGATCCGGGGACAACGGGGATCGCGCGTGAAGTCTGTGTGGGTGAAAACGGGCGGGTTGACATCGGCTGCGGCACTGCTTGCCTTGACGCTGGCCGGCTGCGCGGCGTTGGGCGGCAAGCCCGCGCCGCTCGATACGTTCGAACTGTCAGCGCCTTCGGTCGACGCGCATGGCCATAGCCGCCGCCAGATCCTGATCGCGCAGCCGTCGGCGCTCAAGGCGCTGGACAGCCAGAACATCGTCATCAAGCCGTCGGATCGGTCGATCCAGTATCTCAAGGGCGCGCAATGGGCCGACCGGCTGCCGCTGATCGTGCAGGCGCGGCTGGCCGAGACCTTCCAGCGTTCAGGCAGCTTTGCCGGCGTCGGCAAGCCGGGCGAGGGCCTGGCGATCGACTATCAGGTGATCGTCGAAATCCGGTCCTTCGAGGTGCGTGTCGACGGCGGCGAACATGCCGAGGTCGATCTGTTCGTGCGGATCCTGAACGATCGCAACGGCGAGGTCCGTGCCTCCAAGAACTTCACCGCAGCCGCACCCGTCTCGGGCAGCGGCAATCCTGCCTATGTCAGCGCGCTCGACAAGGCGTTCGGCGACGCCGCCGGGCAGATCGTGCACTGGACGGATTCGGTGATCTGAGCCGGCCGAGCTTTCAAAGCGATCGTGCGTCGCGTTGAAACCACGTCGCACAGCGGATCGACTAAAGATCTTTGGTTTGCGCCGCCCCTCATTGCCCTGCCGGGCATTTCTCCCCGTATAGCGACGGGGAGAAAGACGTTGTCGCCGAAGATTTCGCCAATCGCCGACGTTGCTGAATGGGCGCCGGGAGTGCGGCCATCTCCTTCTCCCCGTCACTATACGGGGAGAAGGTGCCGGCAGGCGGATGAGGGGCGGCGCCGACCGATTGTTATCCTCGTCGCCCGCTCAGTGCAGGCGGCCGCTCGCATGGGCCAGCATGGTGTAGACCTTGCCGGTGTCCGACGTCAGGTAGGTCTGCGCCATGATGTTGTCACGGTCGTTGCGCGAGACATCCTTGAGCAGCTTCTCGAAATCGTCGCAGTAGCGGTCGACAGCAGCGCGGAACTCGGCTTCCGCCTGATACTTGCGACGGATCTCGTCGAACGTCTGCTGTCCCTTCAGTGTGTAGAGCCGCCGCGTGAACACGTCACGCTCGCCACGCCGGTAGCGGTTCCACAGCTCGATCGAAGCCTCGTGGTCGATGGCACGCGCGATATCGACTGAGAGCGAGTTCAGCGATTCCACGACATGCAGGGGCGAGCGCTGGGCAGGGGTAGCGCGCTGCGCTTCCGCGGGGGCCGTAGGGGCTGCCGACCTGAGGTCCTCATCGTTCGATGCCGCGGTCAGCAGATCCCGCACCCATCCGCCCTGGGGCGTGCGGGCGCTGGCATCGCCGCGCGGACGCGGTGCCGCCTCGGCAGGACGCTCAAGGTCGAGCGTGCCGCGCAATGCAGGGCCGCCCAAGGGCGCCTGAGGCGTGCGCAGGTCCGGCTGCGGTGCCGGTGCGCGGCGCGGCGGCTCGGCAGCGCGTGCGGCCGGCGGTTGCGGCGCCGGACGCAGGTTGCGTGGTTCGGACCCGTCACCGCCGCGGCCGGACTTGGCCACGATGTCCGAAAGCTCCTTCAGGGCGTTGATCTGCTCGGAAACGGCGCGGCGGATGGCCGAGGTCGATTCCTTTGCCTCTTCCGGCATTTCGATGACGCCCTTCTTGAGCTCGGCCCGGGTCAGGTCGAGTTCGCTCTTGATCGAGCCCGCGGTGCGCCGCATCTCCTCGGTCGCATCGGCAAAGCGCTTGGTTGCCGAGTCAACGACGTCGGTGATGGCGTTGCGGATCTTGTCGGCCGACTCCATCGTCTTGCCTTCGGCGTTCTGCAGTGTCTGGCCGACGAGATTTTCGAACGAGCGCATGACCCTTTCGAGATCCTCCGACTTCTTGACCAGGCCGACGGCGAGGTCTTCGAGCGACGACTGCCGTTCGAGCGTGTGTTCGAGATTGCTCTGGGCCGAGCTCAACAGGTCCGAAGCACTGGAGAGCAGGCGGCTGTGCTCGTCGAACTTGGTGGCAATCGACGCCACCTCGCGCAAGGTGGACGACGACAGTTCCGTCAGCCTTGTCGTGTTCGAATCGACCAGACGTGCCGAGCTGGCAAAGGTCTGCGCGGCCTTCTCGGTGGTGGCGGCGAAGCTTTGCGTGCTGCCGCTCAGGCGTTCATCGACCTGGCCGAGATTGACCGCGGCCTGGTCGATCAACTGACCGAGCTGCGAGCTGGACTTGGTCATGCGGCCGATGAGATCAGCGACGCTGTCGGACAGCGACGAGCGGGCGCCTTCGACCGCCGACAAGGTTTCGGCGGTGCGGCTGGCGAGCGCGTCGACAAGCGCAGCATTCTCGCTGCGCAGCTTCTCGGTGGCGCGTTCGGTGACCTCTTCCATGCTCTTTTGCAGGTCCGAGCCGCCCTGGGCGAAGCGCTCGACCAGGGGCCGTGCGGTTTCGTCGAGGATCTTCGACATTTCGGCCGAACGTGCGGCGAGCATGGTGTTGAGTTCGCGGGTGTTGGCGCCGATCGTCTTGGCGGCATCGTTGGTGCTTTGGCCGATATGCTGGCCAACCGCGGTGAAGGTCTCGGCGATCACATTGGCGCGCGAGACGAGTTGCGCCTCGGCATTCGACACCTGTTCGTTGAGCTTCTGGCCCATCGTCTCGGCTGTGAAGGCGAGGCGGTTCTCGACGCCTGAGACCTGCTCTTCGACACGGGCTGCCGCGGCCGCGGCACTCGACGCGAAACGCTCGTCCGCACCGGCAAGCGCCTGCTCGATTTCGCGGGCATGCAGGGCCATTTCCTGGCCGGTCCGCCTTGCGCGTTCGGCAACCCGTTGCTCGGTATCGGCAAAGGCACCGACGATCGTCTCGGCATGCTCGCCGATCGTGGAGGTGCTGCTGGCGATGCGCGACACCAGACGCTGATCCGCCTCGTCGAAGATACGGCCGATTTCCGAGGCACGGCTCGACAGCGCTTCCGAACCTTCGGCGATGCGCGAGACGAGTTGCTGGTCGGCGGCATCGAAGATGCGGCCAAGGTCCGATGCACGCGCGGCAAGCGCTTCGGCCGATTCGCCGATGCGCATGCCGAGCCGCTGGTCGGCGCCTTCGAAGTTGCGCAGGATGTCGCCGGCACGCGCGGCCAGCGACTGGGCGGTCTCGATAGCGCGGGCAACCAGCTTCTGGTCGGCCGCATCGAACGTGCCGGCAATCTCGCTTGCACGGGCGGCCAGATGATCCGCGGTGTCCTGGGCCCGGGCAGTCAGCTGATCGGCGGCTTCCTGGGCACGGGCGGCCAGCTTCTGATCCGCCGCGTCGAAGGTGCCGGCGATCTGGCTTGCGCGAGCGGCCAGCTGATCGGCGGTTTCATGCGCGCGGGCCAGCAGCGAGCTGGACGTATCGTCGGCACGAGCAAGCAAGGCGTTGGACGTGTCTTCGGCGCGAGCGTGGAGGCGACGGTCTGCATCCTCGAAGGTGCGGGCGATGTCTTCGGCCCGCGCCAGCAGGGCGGCGGACGTCTGCTCGGCGCGCTCGGCGATCTTGCGGTCGGCGTCGCTGAAAGCGGCACCGGCCTGCTCGTGCAGGGTGCTGGTGACTTCCAGCACCTTTTCGCGCAGGGCGCCGGCGACAAACACGGCGCTCTTCTCGAGCACGGCGCGGACGTTGTCTACGCCTGTCGAGAGCGCACGCTCCATGGTGCCGGCACGCTCCTCGATGATGCCGGTCTGGCGGCTGAATGCCTGCTCGATCTTCTCGACATCGCCTGCGATAGCGGCAGAGATGTCCGAGCTTCTGGCGGCGATCTGGTCGATGTGGCCCGACAGCGAGCGGTCGACATCCTTGCGGGTCTCGGCCAGCTTGCCGAGATCGTCTTCCAGCGCGAGGGTCAGCATATTGCGGCCTTCGGCGAGCTTGCCGACATGCCCGGCGATGATGTTGTCGATATCGCCGCGGCTTTCGGTGAGCTTCTGCAGGTCAGTTTCGAGGGCGCGTTTGAGAATGTCGCGACCCTCGGCCAGTTTCTCCACCTGGCCGGCGACCAGGCCGTCGATGCTGGAGCGGCTTTCGGCCAGCTTGGCGAGGTCGGCTTCCAGCGCGCGCTTGAGAACATCGCGGCCCTCGGCGAGCTTCTCAACCTGGCCGGCGACCAGGCCATCGATGCTGGAGCGGCTCTCGGCCAGCTTGCCGAGATCGTCCTCAAGCGCTTTCGACAGGGTCGAGCGCTCCTGGACGAGCCTTTCCGCGTGGCTGTTGACGAGGCCGCCGACGTTTTCGAGGTCGGCTTCAAGCGCTTTCGACAGCGTCGAACGGTCCTGCACGAGCCTTTCGGAATGGCTGTTGACCAGGCCGTTGACGCTTTCGAGATCAGCCTCGAGCGCCCGGGCGAACTGTGCCCGGTCATCGACCAGTTTCTGCGACTGGTCGGCAATGGTGCCCTTGATCGCATTGAGGTCGGATTCCAGAGCACGCCGCAGGATATCTCGGCCCTCGGACAGCTTCTCGACCTGACCGGCAACCAGCCCGTCGATGCTGGAACGGCTGTCGGCCAGCTTGGCGAGGTCATCCTCAAGGGCCCTCGACAGGGCGGAGCGGTCTTGGACGAGCTTGTTCATGTGATCGGCGATGACGCTGTTCACATTCTGCAGATCGGCTTCCAGGACCCGGGAAAGCTGACCGCGATCCTCGGCCAGCTTTTCCGACTGGCTCGATATGACGCCCTTGATCGTGTTCAGATCGGATTCCAGCGCGCGCTTGAGAATGTCGCGGCCTTCCGCCAGCTTCTCGACCTGACCGGCGACCAGACCGTCGATGCTCGAACGGCTTTCAGCCAGCTTGGCAAGGTCGGCCTCAAGCGTCTGGGACAGCAGGCCGCGGTCCTCGGCCAGCCGTCCCGAGTGGCTTTCGATCAGGCCGCGTATTCCGGACAGATCGCTGTCGAGCGAATGGGAAAGCTGCGTGCGGTCCTCCGCCAGTTTGGCGGAATGGGTTTCGATCAGGCTCTTGATGCCGACGATGTCGTTTTCCAACGCCTTGGCGAGCACGGCGCGGCCCTCGGCGATCTTCTCGACCTGACCGGCGACCAGACCGTCGATGCTGGCGCGGCTGTCGGACAGTTTGCCGAGGTCGGCCTCCAGGGCGCGTGACAGAATGTTGCGGCCCTCGGCGAGCTTACCGACATGGCCCGCGACCATTTCATCAATAATCGTACGAGCTTGCACCAGTTTCCCGGAGTCTTCGTTTAGGGCAGTGGAGAGCCTGTTGCGGCCTTCTTCCAGCCTTTCGAGATGGCTGCCGAGCGATGCATCGATGGCCGCCCGCGATTCATTGACCTTGCGCAGGTCCTCTTCGAGAGCGCGCGAGATCAGGCTGCGGCCTTCGGCCAGCTTCTGCACCTGGTTGGTTACCGCCGCATCGATGCCGGCGCGGCCCTCGGCGAACTTCGCCAGGTCGGCCTCCATGGCCGCGGCCATGCGCTCGCGGCTTTCGGACAGTTTCCTGCTGTGGTTCTCGACGGCTTCCTCGATGCCGACGCGGGCGTCGGCGAGCCGCTGGATGTCGCTGTCGAACGAACGCGACACGACATGGCGCGCGGCCTCCATGCGCCCGGCGAAGTCGCTGGCGCGGGCTTCGAGCATGGAGGAGGTCGAGGTGACGATGTCGGCCATGTCGGCGCCGATCTGGGTCTTGCCCTGATCAATCATCGCCGACAGCGTGTCCTTGCTCTCGGCAAAGGTATGGGCGATTTCGCGTGCGCGCTCGACCAGCGTTTCGTTGATCTGGCGGGCGCGGGCCTCGAGTGCCGCATTGAGCTTCTGCGTTCCGGTGTCCAGCGCCTCGGCGCGCGTCTGGAACTCGCTGATCAGTGCCTGGCCGCGTTCGGCGAGCGTCCGCTCGATGCCGTTGAGGCTGGCCTCGAATTCGGAATTGAGGGTGCGTGCGGCGCCGCCAAGCAGCGACACCATGCCGGTGGTGCGATCGTCGAGCAGATCGGTCAACGACCGTGTCAGGCCGTCAGTGGTGTCCGTCAGCTTGGCAATGCGGGTGTCGAGAAGGCTGGCGAAGGCCTCGCCCGAGGTCGACAGACGGTCGGTGATCGAATCGAGCCGGCCTTCGACGGAATCGAAGATCGACATCGAGCTTTCGTTGATGCGATCGATCAGCGTGTCGCCGGAATTGGTGATCGTCATCGACAATTTGGTCGACGCATTGAGGATCGAGTCGCGTATGATGTCGGAGGCGGCGCCGATCTCGTCCTTCAGCGTCTCGTGCGCGCCGGTGATCGAAGCGCGGACGCGCTCGGCATGGGTGACGACGGCTTCGCGCTCGCTGCCGAGCCCGTCGACCAGCGAGCGGATGCGGGATTCATTCTCGGAATAGGAGCGTTCGATCTGGTTGACTTCGCTGTGGACCAGCGTTTCCAGTTCGACCGCGCGGGCAAGCGTGCGTTCGATGCCTTCGCCCATGGCCGCGACCTCGCGACGAACGGCCTGGCCGATCATCATGACGCGATCCTGGGCAAGGTTTTCCGGCTCAGTCAGGCGGAAGGCCACTTCGGTCATCGACTGTGCGGCGATGCGCATTTCCTGGGCGCGGCGAATCATGGCGGCGAAGGCCCAGAACAGGATGACGGGCACGATGGCCGCGACCGCAAGGCCGATCAGCTCCGGACGGGCAAGGAACTGGTCGAGCGTACGGATTCTCCAGATGCTCGGTCCGAAAAGCAGATTGGCCAAACCGCCGGCGCCAGCGAACCAGGCGAGCGAAACGAAGGCGACGACCCAGTAAATGGTGTTCGAGGCACGCCTGTTGAGGCTGTGCAGGAGCGTCTTATAGTCCTTCTGGCGATCGTCATTGGCCGGTGCGAAACCAGCGGGCTGGGCGCCATTGCGCGGTTCCACGGGGCGCAATTCGGCAGGCTTTGCCTTGGGCGCGGGTTTCGCGGCGTGGTTCTGATTGACTACGGGCTCCGGGTTTTGTTCCGGCTTATGATTGCGTCCCTCGCGCGCCAACTCGTCGGCCGCCTGGGATATCTGAGCTTCCAGATCCTCCATCGAAGCCGCGATGTCGAGGTCGCCGTTGCCCATCTCGTTGCTGAGGTCGAGATCGAGCGCCTTTTCCAGTTCCCTGGCCACGTCGCTGTCGAGAGTTCTCGTCGTCGTTGGTTTCTTTGCCATGCCTTCGCTACCCTGTACTAGCTGCCGCGGGCTTATAATTCTGTTTGTCTTGCCCCGCGCAGGAGGCTGAAAATGGACCCCTCGTATCGTAATGACACAGGGGGGTAAAGAAAACATGCATTCCGCGGGATACGTAAAACTTTAAATATAAGGTTAACGGAACTGTGATTTGGGCGCCGCTTTGGCAACATTTTTCCCGGCCATTCATTAACCCGTTGTCCATTGGATTCGCCTAGGTTTTTGGGCGAATCGAAGAAACGGAGTTCGAGTTCATGCGTGGCGAAAGCGGCATTGCCTTCTCAATGCCCGGGGGCGACGTATCCGGACCAAGGCGGTCACGGCCGGTCGATTTGGCACACCTTGCCCGCCAGACGATGGGTGACCGCAGCCTTGAGCAAGAGGTGCTGGCGCTGTTTGTACAGCAGGCGCTGTCCGTGCGCGACAGAATAGTCGACGCCGACATCAAGGATCGGCTTCTGCTCGCCCATGGATTGAAGGGTTCGGCACGGGGCGTCGGCGCCTTTGCCATCGCCGATTGCGCCACCGAGATCGAGCACCGGCCGGAAGACGGCCAGACGCTCAAACGGCTTGGCATGCTGATCGACGAAGTGCGCGATTTCATCGCCGCCATCAACCGCTGAATCCGCGCTGAACCCGATTTGCGGAAAAACGTCATCGGGCGGCGCTTTCATGCGGCAGTTGACTTGTCAGCCGGAGTGATTATCTCGGCTGGAACTCCCTTCAGGTGACAAATGACCAAGCTGACTTTCATTGCCCATGACGGCACGCATTTCGACATGGACGCCGAGAACGGCTCTACGGTCATGGAGAACGCGATCCGCAACGCCGTGCCCGGGATCGAAGCCGAATGCGGCGGCGCCTGCGCCTGTGCCACCTGTCACGTCTATGTCGACGAAGCCTGGACGGCTGAAGTCGGCGAGCCGGAAGCGATGGAAGAGGACATGCTGGACTTCGCTTACGACGTCCAGCCTAACTCACGGCTGTCGTGCCAGATCAAGGTGCGAGACGCGCTCGACGGTCTCATTGTGCGGGTGCCTGCCCGTCAGGGATAAGCGCAGTATCTTTGCCAACTGATTTTTCCCGCTGCGGCTTGGCAGCGGAGCGATGGTCATGCAGTGTCCTGCTGTTTCACTACAGCGCCGCGCGTCCTCTTGGACGCGCAAAGGACGCTGTAGCACTTTTATTTGCGCATGATCCTTTCCGAAAATCGATCCGATTTTCGGGGTCATGCGCAGCGAGGCACAGGCATGACCGACATTATCAGGACAGACGTGCTTATTGTCGGGGCAGGACCGGTTGGCCTGTTTGCCGTGTTCGAGCTCGGCCTGTTCGACATGAAATGCCACCTGATCGACATTCTCGATCGGCCGGGCGGCCAGTGCGCGGAGCTCTATCCGGAAAAGCCGATCTACGACATTCCAGGCTGGCCTTCGATCTCGGCGCAGGGGCTGGTCGACAAATTGCTCGAGCAGATCGCGCCGTTCAAGCCTGATTTCAGCTACAACCGAATGGTTTCCAGCCTGGAAAAACTGGAGGACGGCAGTTTTCGCGTCACCACCGACGAAAACGAGGTGTTCGAGGCCAAGGTGGTGGTGATTGCCGCCGGCGGCGGCTCCTTCCAGCCCAAGCGTCCGCCGATCCCCGGCATAGAGCCCTATGAAGGCAAGAGCGTCTTCTATTCGGTGCGCCGGATGGAGGATTTTCGCGGCCATGACCTCGTTATTGTCGGCGGCGGCGACTCGGCACTCGACTGGACGCTGAACCTGCAGCCGGTGGCAAAGAGCGTGACGCTTGTGCACCGGCGGCCCGAGTTCCGTGCCGCCCCCGACAGCGTCAACAAGATGTATGCCATGCAGGAGATGAGGCAGCTGGAGTTCCAGGTCGGGCAGGTGACCGGATTGACCGGTGCCGACGGCCAACTGTCATCGGCCACCATCAAGGGACCTGACGGCGATGTCGAGGTGCCTTGCACGCGCATGCTGCCGTTCTTCGGCCTGACCATGAAGCTCGGACCGATCGCGGAGTGGGGTCTCAACCTTCACGAGAACCTTATTCCGGTCGATACCGAGAAGTTCCAGACATCGGTGCCCGGTATCTTCGCGGTCGGCGACATCAACTGGTATCCGGGCAAGCTGAAGCTGATCCTGTCTGGCTTCCACGAAGTGGCGCTGATGGCGCAGGCCGCCAAGCGCATCATCAGCCCCGGCGAGCGCATCGTTTTCCAGTACACGACCTCATCGACCAGCCTGCAGAAGAAGCTCGGCGTCTCCGGCTGAAGCTTACTCGGCGAGGATGGGCGCCGCATTGTCGGCGTAACCGCGAAGCTCCTTTTCGGGCATCAGCGTCAGCGTGATCAGCCCCAGCAGCAATGTAACGGCGGCGACGGCAAAGATCATCACGAACGGCTCGACCGTCGCGCTATGGCCCACGATCCGCACGCCTTCACCGGCAAGTGGCAAGCCGTAGCCCAGAGCGACCGCGCCGAGCATCGCGACACCAAGCGCACTGCCAAGCGAACGCAGGAATGTCAGCACGCCCGTCGCGACGCCGAGATGCACGCGATCGACGGCGTTCTGGACCGACACGGTGGTGACCGGAAACGTCGTTCCGGTTCCAAACCCGATGCAGATCGTCAAGACCTCTACCTCCAGCAGCGTTGCATATCCTGCGACGACGGCCAGCAGGCAGAGGCACAGCATGCTGAAGACGACGCCCACCATCGCGATGCGCTTGTAGTGGGAGAAATGCGGTATCACACGCCCGCTGAATGCCGCGCCGCCGACGGTCCCCAGCAGAAGCCCGAGCATCGCGATGCCCGACTCTGCGGCCGACAGGCCGAGCACCGCCTGAAGATAGACGGGCAGGTACACAGCCATGCCGACGCTTGCGGCCTGAAGCAGGAACATCGAAAGCGTGCCCGCCAGAACGATTGGATTGCCAAGCACTTCGAGTGAGATGAGCGGCTCGGCGGCTCGCATAAGCCGCAAGGCAAAAGCGCCCCAGAAAATCGCCGAACCGCAGAGAACGCCGATGACTTCAAGCGAAATCCAGGGATAGGCGCTGCCGCCCCAGTTCAATGCGAGCAGCAGCAGCGCCGTGGCAACGATCAGAAGCAACGCGCCCAGGCCGTCGATGCGATGGCGCTTTGCGGCAACCGGCAGTTTCTTGAGCGGCTTGTTGATGATCGCCATCGCAAGAACACCAAGCGGAATGTTGATCCAGAAGATCAGTGACCAGTGCAGGTGCTCGGCGAAAGTGCCGCCGAGCAACGGACCGGCAACGCTGGCGACAGCCCATGTTCCGGAGAACCAGGCGGCATAGCGTGCCCGCTCGCGCGGCGGAACGAGATCGCCGACGACGGTCTGCGTCAAAGCGAACAAGCCGCCGCCACCTGCGCCCTGGATCGCCCGCCCGACAACCAGCACAAACATGTTGGGAGCCATCGCACTGACCAGCGATCCCGCCAAAAAGATCAGGATCGCGGCATAGACAGTCGGCCGGCGGCCGTAGACGTCGGAAATCTTGCCGTAGAGCGGGGCCACGGCGGTAGCGGTCAGGAGATAACCGGTGACGATCCATGGCAGATAGTGTGCGTTTCCGAGCGCATGCCCAATGGTCGGCATGGCTGGCGCAACAATGGTCTGGTCGAGTGCCGCCAACAGCATCGACAACAGAACGCCGCCAATAATGGCGTTCTTTTCGCTATCTGTTATCGGCGTGCCGGTTTCCGCCATCGTTTTGTTATCGACAGCCTGGTCCATGATCGTTCATCCATAAGCTTGCGATTTGACCGGCCCTGTTCAGCCGTTCCGGTTTCTTGACCGTTTGGATCGCATTGGTGTTTTAAGCTCGCGTCTGGCGAGCCTGACATATTTCGTCCCATATAGGCCGGTTTCGACAGGGGCTCGAAAGTTTTTCGAATCTGGCACTACCTTCGGCGATTTTGGCTTTCAGTTCGGGTGCGTTCAGGCCGGCGGCAGTCGGCCATTCCCGATGCGCTCCATGCGGTAGCGCAGCAGCCGCAAGATGCGGCTTTCGAAATTGACGCTTTCGACGCGGTCGAACTGAAGCTGGGCGCGGTCGTGCCTGGCCAGAACAGCCGCGGTGATGGCTGCCGCCTTGGCCTTGGCGGCGTCGCAGTTCTTTTGCGGGTAGGTGGCCTTCAAGGCCTCTTCGAGTTCGCCGCCATGGTTCTTGGCGATTTCGACATGGCGCTCCTCATGGCGCTTGATGTCGGCGGACAGCGTATCCCAGAACAGCCTGACATCGGCATCGGCCTTGCGCGGGCGCCGCCACTCGGGAAGGATCACCTTCACTTTGACGGTCACCGCCGCGTCGGCGATCCGGCAGGAATTCGGCGTCTGCGCATAGCTGACACGGGTGGTGAAGGCCATTTGCGTGGCGCCCGGGTGCCGGTTGCCGGTACTTTTCACCTCCGGCCCGCGTTTGGAGAGTTGTGCCTCGATATCGTCGAGGGTGCTGCCGCCGATGGCGAAATAGCTGTACGTCTTGACGAGATTGGCGGTCGCCGCCGGAAGCGGGGTCATGGCGAGCAGCAGCGCGCAAGCCAAGGATCGTTTCACGCCCAGGGACCGTCTTTTCATGCCAAGCATGGCTCGCTTCATCATGTTGCCTCTTCGATCACCTTGCTTTACGGCCGTTGCCGGCGCAATGAAATTGATCCGCCAGGGATCACACATGATTGATGAACTCCATGGTCGATGAGCAATGACGGCCCGGCGATGGCAGTTGGCGCATGGACGCCATCTCGACCTTGGCGGCAAGGCCGTGGTCGTCGGCATCCTCAATGTCACGCCCGATAGCTTTTCCGACGGCGGCCAGTTCGACGCCCCTGAAAAGGCGCTGGCCCAGGCGCGCCGCATGATCGGGGAAGGGGCACTGGTTGTCGATGTCGGCGGAGAATCGACGCGCCCAGGTGCTGCCGCGGTATCGGCCAGCCAGGAACAGGAGCGCATCCTGCCGGTGATCGAAGCGCTGGCGGGCGTGAGCGAGGTGCTGATTTCGGTCGACACCTATCGTGCCGACACGGCGCGGCTGGCGGTAGCCGGCGGCGCGCATATCGTCAACGATGTCTGGGGTTTGCAGCGCGAGCCCGAGATTGCGCGTGTCGCCGCCGACACCGGCGCGGGGCTTGTCATCATGCATACTGGGCGGGATCGCCAGAAGCTGCCGGATGCGATTGCCGATCAACTGACGTTCCTGCGAAGGTCGCTGGAAATCGCCCGCCAGAACGGCATCGCCGACGATCGTATCGTGCTCGATCCCGGTTTCGGATTCGCCAAGGAGACGGCGGAGGAAAATCTCGACCTGATGGCACGCTTTTCGGAATTGCATGCCCTCGGCCTGCCGCTGATGGCCGGTACGTCGCGAAAACGCTTCATCGGCACGGTCACCGGCCGTGATGCCGCCGACAGAGGGGTCGGAACAGCGGCGACCAGCGTTATATTGAGGCTCCAG
The DNA here is from genome assembly GCF_004006095.1 of Mesorhizobium sp. M7A.F.Ce.TU.012.03.2.1. NCBI lineage: Bacteria > Pseudomonadati > Pseudomonadota > Alphaproteobacteria > Hyphomicrobiales > Phyllobacteriaceae > Mesorhizobium > Mesorhizobium sp. M7A.F.Ce.TU.012.03.2.1. Next base: position 5,190,981 of record NZ_CP034779.1, on the reverse strand, counting down.
GGCGCCGATCTGTTTCGCGTCCACGATGTCGCATTCAACGTGGACGCTTTGGCGCTCGCGGATGCTATGCTGGCGCGTCGGACGGACCAGGCGAGAAACTGAGCGATGTATGTCATCCGCATGAAGAACTGCGCTTTCTTTGCCCGGCACGGCGTGCTGGACGAGGAGGAAAGGCTCGGCCAGCGCTTCTATGTCGATGCTGTTCTCACCGTCGATCCAGGCCGCGCACTTGCCGAGGATTCGATCGAGGATACAGTCCACTACGGCATTGCATTCACCGTCATTGAGAAGATCATCACCGGGCAGCGCCGTTTTCTGATCGAGTCGCTGGCGCTCGAAGTGGCCCGTGCGCTGACGGCGCGTTTTCCGCAGATAAAGAAAGCCGAGATCACGGTGCGCAAGCCGAACGCACCGGTGCCCGGCGTGCTCGATTATGTCGAGGTGACCGTTGTCTGGCCCGAATAGTACCGTTTATCTCAGCCTTGGCGGCAATCTTGGCGATCCGGCGAAATCCATGGGCGCGGCGCTGCGCATGCTGGATGCCGACGCGGATACGCGCGTCACCGGCGTCTCCTCGCTTTATCGCACGCCGCCATGGGGCAAGCTCGATCAGCCGGATTTTCTCAATGCGGCCGCCGAAATTTCCACCGTGCTTGCACCGCGTGCCTTGCTCGACCTCTGCCTCGATGCGGAGCGCAAGCTGAAGCGTGTCCGGGAGGAGCGCTGGGGGCCGCGGCTGATCGATATCGACATTCTGGTGTTCGGCGACCGCGTCATCCACGAGACCGGACTGGAGGTGCCGCATCCGCGCATGCTGGAGCGCGCCTTCGTGCTGGCGCCGCTGGCCGAGATCGCGCCCGGCCTGGTTGTCAGCGGTCGCAGCATCACCGACCGCCTGGTCGCCGTCGATACTTCAGGCATCGAGCGATTGTCCTCCGGCCGGGATTGGTGGTTGGCCTAGGTGCGTTGATATTCAGGTGATGCCGGCCTGCAAACGGCGAGTTCCTGCGCTTCCGGTGCTCACGTACCCAAATGTACGCTCCGCTCCGGTTCTCGGAACCCACCGTTTTCGACTCGGCCTGACCTGAATCTCAACACACCTTGGAGCGGGGTCTTTAACCGGAGAAACCGCCGCCATCCAGGAACGTCTGCTCCTGCGGGGTGGTTTCGCGGCCAAGCATCTTGTTTCGGTGCGGAAAACGGCCGAAATTCTGAATGATATCGCGGTGTTCGACAGCGTACTTCAGGTATGGCTCGGCCCAGGCCTGCGTCAGTTCGACCGAAATGTCCTGGTCGGCCAGCAGTTCCGAATGCTCGTAAGGCAGGTAGAGGAAAACGCGGAGTTCTTCCTCGAGTGCCAGGTCATGACCAGCCGCGATCGCCCTCTCCGCGAAATATCTGGCGAGCGGATCGGTCGCGTACATATGGCCGGTGCCGCGAAAACAGTTCCGCGGAAACTGGTCGAGCAGGATCATCAGCGCCAGCGCGCCTTCGGCATGTTCCAGCCAGTCGTCGCATTCACGCCGCGCGGCGGCGTAGTGCAGGCCGAGAAAGCGGTCGCGGAACTCGGCATCGAATGCCTCGTTCTTCTCGAACCAGGCATCCTCGCCGGCATCGCGCCAGAATTTGGTGACCGACAGGGCCCTGCTGTCCAATTCCATGCCTAATTCCTTGCTCAATCGGCGGGTTCGGACTTGTGCAGCACACCCGCGGTTTCTTCATTGAGTGCCTGACCAGGCCGGCGCGGCGTGGAGAGCGGTGTCGGAATCGGCGTACCGATATTGCCTCTCAGGAAGCGCTGTCCGGCGCGAATGCCTTCGGCAAGCTGGGTTTCGAAGCGATCGGTGTCGCGGCGCCTGACGTCTTCGATCGTTTCAGCCACGTCTTCGGGATCGACGCCCAGCGATTCCAGGGCCGAGCCGCCGAAAACAAGTGCGGATTCGAAGGTTTCGCGCAGCTGGTAGTCGACGCCGGCGCGAATGAGCTGCAGCGCGGTACCACGATCGAAAGCGCGGGCCAGCACGGTGAGCAAAGGAAACTCAGCCTTGATGAGCTCCGCGATGCGAACAGCCACATCGGCCTTGTCGACGCAGATCAGCACGGCGCGCGCACGGCCGGCGCCGGCGGCATGCAGGATGTCCAGTCGCGTGCCGTCGCCATAATAGACCTTGAAGCCGAAATCGGCCGCCGCCTGGATCATTTCGACGTCATTGTCGATGATCGAGACGTCGATGCCGCGCAGCAGCAGCGGCTGGCTCGCGATCTGGCCGAAGCGGCCGAAACCAATGACCAGCACGCTGCCGGTCAGGCCATCGGCGACATCGACCCCGTCGAGCGACTGCTCGTCACGCGGCGTCAGATAGCGCAAGGCGATGATGGCCAGCGGCGTCAGTACCATGGAGATGATGACGATCGCCGTCAGCGTCGCGTTGGCCTGGCCGTCGATGATGCCGACCGCCGCGGCCGCCGAGTAAAGGACAAAGGCGAATTCGCCGCCTTGTGCCATGAAGACCGCGCGCTCCAGGGCTTCGCGGTGGCCTGATTTCAGGATGCGGGCGACGATGTAGATACCGAATGCCTTCATCACCATGTAGGCGACGACATAGATGGCGATCAGCCGCCAGTTCGCCGCGACCACATGCAGGTCGAGCGACATGCCTACCGCGAGAAAGAACAGGCCAAGCAGGATGCCGCGGAAGGGTTCGATGTCGGCTTCGAGTTGGTGGCGGAAGGTTGATTCGGACAAGAGCACGCCGGCCAGGAAGGCACCCATCGCCATCGACAGGCCGCTGAGCTGCATGGCGAGGGCGGACCCAAGGACGACCAGAAGTGCCGCCGCCGTCATCACTTCACGGGCACGGGCATCCGCCAGGATGCGGAAGAACGGGTTGAGCAGATAACGGCCGGCCACCACCAGGCCGACGATTGCGGCAAGGCCGATGCCGATTTCGGTCAGCCGCTCCATCAGGCTGGTGTCGGCACCGCCGGGCGCCAGGAACGCGATCAGCGCCAGCAGCGGCACGATGGCAAGGTCCTCGAGCAGCAGCACCGATACGATGCGCTGTCCTTTCGGTGCAGCGATCTCGCCGCGTTCCTCCAGAAGCTGCATGACGATCGCCGTCGAGGTCAGCACGAAGCCGGCGCCGGCGACGAAGGATTGCGCGATCGGAAACCCTCCGGCCATGCCGACACCGGTCAACAGCAGCGCGCAGACGCCGACCTGCAGCGCACCGAGGCCAAAGATCTCACGGCGCAGGCCCCACAGCCGCGACGGCTGCATTTCCAGCCCAATGATGAACAGGAACATCACCACACCGAGCTCGGCGACATGAAGAATGGCTTCCGATTCGGAAAAGACGCCGAGGCCGAACGGACCGATCACCACGCCGGCGGCCAGATAGCCGAGGATCGAGCCAAGGCCCATGCGCTTGAAGATCGGAACGGCAACGACGCCGGCAGCAAGCAGTGCCACCACCTGAACCAGATCACTGCCCGATGCTTCCGCCGCCATGCCTCTTGTCCCTGTGTGTAGCAGAACTCCTTGCATGCAGTTGGAGTGGGAGGCAAGGCGAGAAATCTGCCGGGAGGGGTAGGGTGCCGCTGCAACGATTTACTTTGTGGAACAACGGTCCCCGCTTGCCTGCCGGACGTTCGGCATCTATATCAGGTATATGCCTGACTATTCGTCCCGGCGGTCTTCGACGCCACATATCCCGATGGATGCGCTCAGCGAAGTTCTGCAAGACTTTCGCTTGAGTGGTGTCAACTATGGCCGCTGCGAGCTCCGGCACCCATGGAGCATAGACTTTCCGCAACAACAGCTGCTTCGGTTTCACTTTGTCGGCCAGGGCCCGTGTTGGATTCATACTGAATCGCAAGGCTGGCAGGAGTTACGCGATGGCGATCTGGTGCTGTTGCCACAAGGCATCGCCCATCGGCTGGCGAGCGCGCCGGACGTTGCAGGGGACTCGCTCGAAGGTTGCAAGGTGATCAAGTTGGGGGGCAACGTCTGCGAAGTGGTGCGGCAAGGAACGGGCGCGACGAGCACCCTTTTCTGCGGCTCCATGGCCTTGGATTCCTATGCGCTCAACCCATTGATCACGTTGATGCCGCCTGTCATCAAGGGTTGCGACGTGGCCGGCAATGACCCGGTCGTCGGTCCTTTGCTGGCGGCCATGACGGTGGAGGCCTCGCAACCGCAGATGGGCAGCGCCACGATTCTGTCGCGTATGGCCGACTTGCTGACGGCCCGGCTCATACGCTGCTGGGTCAATTGCAACGGAGCCTCGACCACCGGTTGGCTCGCAGCCATCCGCGACCCCCATATAGGCCGCGCTTTGGCGGCCATGCACCGCGACCCCGGCCACAACTGGACGCTGGGAAGCCTGGCCGGCGTGGCAGGCCAATCGCGTTCGATTTTCGCCGAACGTTTCAGTGCGGTATTGGGAGAGGGTGCCGCACACTATCTCGCCCGCCTGCGCATGCAGCTTGCCCGCGAATTGCTGGGCCAAAACGGCTTGTCGGTTGCCGAAGTCGCTACCCGTTTGGGATATGATTCCGAGGCATCCTTCGCGCGCGCGTTCAAGCGCATCACCAATGTCTCGCCGGGCGTTGTGCGCCGCACAATTCCCGGACGAATGGATATGAATTTCGGATTCTAAGATACATATCATCCGAGCGGACTCGCCTATTTAAGACCTCCAAACTTTGGAGATCTTTCCGTGACTGACACAACATTACAGCTTGAAGACGCCGCGATTGGCCTTGATGCCGATGCACCAGCCGCATGGAGCGCAGCCAACTGGTTCGCGGTCATTTCATTGGCGGCCACCAGCTTTGCCCTGGTGTCGGCCGAATTCCTGCCCGCAGGTCTGCTGACGCCAATGGCACGCGATCTCGGCATCAGCGAGGGGACGGCCGGCCAGGTCGTCACCGCCACCGCTTCCGTCGGCGCTGTGACGGCCATGTTGAGCAATGTTCTCATCGGCCGCTTGAATCGCAAGGCGGTGCTGGTTGGTCTCAGCGCCCTCGCGGTCGGTTCCAATATCCTGGCGGCGCTGGCGACCGATTTCTGGCTGTTGCTGTTGGGCCGGGCCGGGCTGGGCATCGCTCTCAGCGCTTTCTGGGCACTTTCGGTCGCCGTCGTGGCGAGGCTGGTTGGCGCCAATGCGACAGGTCGGGGCATGGCGATCGTCACCCTCGGCGTCTCGCTTGCCACCATTGCCGCACCGTCGATGGGAGCGCTGATCAGTGACTGGATTGGGTGGCGCAGTGCCATGGCCATGACGGCGGGGCTGGCCGCGCTTGCCATGCTGCTGCAGCTTCTCAGCCTGCCGACCTTGCCTGCAACGGCAAGCAACAGCCTTGCAGATGTATTTCGGCTGACCCGGCGGCGCGGCATCCAACTCGGCATGCTGGCCATTGTTTTGCTGATGACGGGGCATTTTGCCGGCTCGGTCTATGTGCGTCCCTTCCTCGAACAGGTGACACTCCTTACAACCGGACCGATTGCCCTGGCTCTGCTCGGGTTTGGCATCGCTGCCGTGATCGGTAATGTTGCCGGCGGCCGCATGGCCGACACCAACATCCACATGGCCCTCGCAGTCACCGCAGCGTTGATGGCGGTTGCGGCACTTACTTTGCTGCTTTGGGGCTCGCATATCGGCGTTGCCTTCGGCTTCGTTACGCTGTGGGGTTTCGCCTTTGGCATGGCGCCGGTGGTGCTGCCGACCAATATGTCGCGCGCGGCGCCTGATGCGCTGGAGGCAGCGGGCAGCCTGATGGTCACCTCTTTCCAAATTGCCATCACCATCGGCGCGGTTGTCGGCGGCTATGTCGTGGACACCTATGGCGCGACCGGGCCTTTGACTCTGACTGCTGTCCTTGCCGCATCGACCGCCGTCTTGGCGCTGCTGCAGCCACGCAGCTGAACTTTGCTGCCGCCGATAAAATAGCCTGAATCCGGGCCGCCGCCGATGTTGCAGGCGCGATACACAAGTTGAGGCCGGGAACACGTTGCATCTTGCCGCAATCGAAGGCTAAGGACGCTCGGCTTCGGCCATTGGAGGGTGATCGACGATCAAGTCGCGCCCTTTTTGAGGAGATGACTGACATGAAGAAGTTTTTGTTTGTTGCCGTCGGCCTGGCGGTGCTTGCCGGTTCGGCTTGCTCGAAGGCGCCCGAGTGCACGGCGGAAATCGCGACCAAGAAGGCGCAGGACATGGCTACCGCGCTGCAGGAAGCGATTACCAAGGACCCGTCCAAAGCGGCTGATCTGACGGCCAAGGTCCAGGCGGTGACAACCAAGTATCAGGGCGCTACGACATTGGCCGACGCCTGCAAGGCCTATGACGAACTGACGGCCACAATCAAAGGCTAACGCCCTGATTTGAGATCAAGGCCTAAGCGCCTGATTCGATTGGTCAAGGGAGAGGGCGGTGACCGTTGGGTCGCCGCCTTTTTTTCGGATTTTTCAGTTCGGCGCGATGGAGCCGACTTCGACTGCGTCGACGCGCTTCAGGCTCATGCCGATCACCGGCACCAATTGGTCGTCGACGCGCACGGCAATAGTCACTGTCATCGAATTGTCGTCAGGGATGCGAGCCTGCATGACGCCGCGGAGCTGGTTGCGGTTGATGGTGAAGACCACTTTGCGGGGATCGACGACGTTGCCGCCGATGATGTCGAGGCCGGAACCGGCCGCGCCACCCATAAAGCTGCCCTTGTAGCCCTCGCGGCCCTTGCGCTCGATCTTGGCCGACATCTGCTGGGTGAACATGCCAACCCGGCAGCCGCCGTCGAGCGACATGCCGACCTTGCCGTCGGGCGTCGAGCCGGTGAAGCTGCAGTTGAACTTGGTGCCTTTGTACTTGCCGGCGACAATTTCGCCGGGTCCGATCCACTTGCCTTCTGCCGCCTGGAAGAACTGCTTGTCCGGCTCCGCCGCAGAGGCCACTCCGGCAAGGCCGACGACTGCCGCAATCACCGTTGCCAGGGGCAGGACGCTGGATAGAATTACGCTTTTCATCGACGACACCCGGCAACAAAGATGCTGTTTGGAACCCGTCTGACCATGAACAAGATTGGTTAATGCTTCGTCACCGCGAGGCCGCCGCAAAGCAGTCCGGTAACAATTCCGAAGATCCAGACACTCCAGCCGGCTCACTTGCCGGATCGGGTCGTTTCACCGTCTTTCCTGGTTGCGAACGATGTCAGCGCCGAGAGGAAGTCGCCCAATCCGGGACGCTTGGCGGCGCTGAAGGGCAGGGGTCGCGCCGTCTCCATCGCGGCGATGCCGATGCGCGCCGTCATCATGCCGTTGACGACGCCCTCGCCAAGCTTGGCCGAAAGGCGCGCGGCCAGGCCGTGGCCGACGATCTGCTGGACGAAACTGTCACCGACGGCGATCGAGCCGGTGACCGCCAGATGCGCCAGCACGCTGCGCGCCAGGCGGAAGAAACCCAGCGTTCCGGGCCGCCCGCCATAGAGTTCCGAGAGACGGCGAATGAGCCGCCCCGCCTCGAACACGACATAGGCGACATCGACGAGTGCGCGTGGACTGACCGCCGTCACCAGCGAAACGCGTTTGGCGGCTTCGAGAATCATCACCTTCGCCCTGGCATCGAGGGGGCCCAGAATTTCTGCCTCGGCCAGGCGCACGAGATTGCCGCCGTCGATGATTTCGCCGCGCAGTTCGGCCAGCGCGCGCCGGCCGGCCGCGGTTTCGGGTTTGGCCGCGACAAAGGCCGACAATTCGTCGACGACCGATCGTGCCGCCTTGGGATCGTCGCGGGCGATCGCGTCGAGCGCACGCTTCTGCAGCTTTTCGACCTCGGCGAGGCGGGCGATCGCCAGGAATTCGCGAATCAGGATAACCACAAGCGCCAGCACGGCAATGGCGGCCATGCCCGCCGCCAGCCAGCCCAGCCATTCGGCGCGCGCGAAGAGGTCGCGTATGAGTTCGTCGGTCCATAGGCCGACCGCCAGCGAAACAAGCACGCCAAAGGCGCCGAAGAAGATGCTGCCGAGCAGCGAACGCTTCCTGGGGGCAATGGCCGGCGGCGGCTCCGCGGCAATGAAGTCGGGCTCGTCGAAGACATCGACTTCCGCCGGGATGACCATCGCGACATCGGTCTTCATCGCGCGGGGTTTACGCTGGATGTCGGCCTGGGCACGGCGCGCCTGCGGCTCCTCTTGCCTTGGTTCGGCTTCCGGCTCGATGCGGAACGCTGCCGGCTTGCGGGGCGCGGTCATGCCAGATGATCTCCGATCAGGAACTGCAAGGCACGGTCGAGCCTGATATGCGGCAGCGACAGGGTGATACCTTCGGCCGTGCGTTCTAGCTTTGGGGGACGGAAACGGACGAAGCGGATTGCAGGGTCCGCGGCATCCTGCTTGTGATCGGCTCCCGAAAGATCAAAAACCGCATCAATTTTCTCCGGTAAATCACCAGGAAATATGGCTGTTTCAGTTTTTCCATCGAAGGTTTCGGCGTTGATCTTCTCGCCGGCGATCGGCGTGCCGATAATGACTGGCAACGTCTCTCGGCCTTGCTTGACGGTGCCTTCGCGCGTCGCGCGCACCGCCGCCATGGCGACCACATCGACGTCGGCGCCGGTGAAATTCGCCCGTGCCACGGCGCGGTCGGCAAGCCGCCGCACGATCGACTGCAGGCGGTCATGGCTTTCGTGATGCAGATGGTCGGCTTTGGTCGCGGCAACCAGGATGCGGTCGATCCGCCGCGAGAACAGGTCGGTGAGGAAACTGCCCCGGCCGGGTCGGAAACAGCTAAGGATCTCGGTTACCGCGCGTTCCAGGTCGGCCATGGCGCCGGGGCCGGCGTTCAGCGCCTGCATGGCGTCGATCAGCACGATCTGGCGATCGAGGCGGGTGATGTGTTCGCGGAAGAAGGGTTTGACGACATGGGTCTTGTAGGCCTCGTAGCGCCGGTCCATCATGGCGTGCAGCGACCCTGCGCGCGGACGCCTGTCGCCGATCCCGGCCAGGGGCGCGAAAGTCAGTGCCGGCGAGCCTTCGAGATCGCCCGGCATCAGGAAACGGCCGGGCGGCAAAGTCGAAAGCGCCCGCTCGTCGAGCTTGCAGGCCTTCAGATAGGCGGCGAAGCTTTCGGCCAGGCGGCGCGCCGTCATCTCGTCGGCATCGGCGTCCGGATCGATCCCAGCCGACAGCGCCCGCCAAGCCTGCGACAGGTCCTCGCGCACCGGCAGAACGGCCATTTCAAAGGCTTCGTGCGAAAAATCGGCGAAGGATTTGCCGAGCAGGGGCAGATCGAGCAGCCATTCGCCGGGATAATCGACGATATCGACCGACAGTCTGCCTGAAGAAAACATGCGGCTCCAGCCGGAAGCCGATTCATATTCGATGGTCAGCCGCAGTTCCGAAATGGCGCGCGTCGAATCGGGCCAGGCACGATCGTTGACCAGGGCGGCGATGTGGTCCTCGTACTGGAAACGCGGCACCGCGTCGTCGGGCTGCTGCTCGAGGAAGGCGCGGGCGATGCGCCCAGATTTCTGCGCCTCGAACAGCGGCAGGCGGCCGCCATGGATCAAATTGTGGACTAGGGCCGATATGAACACCGTTTTGCCGGCGCGGGACAATCCGGTCACGCCGAGGCGCAGCGATGGGGAAAAAAGCCCGGTGGCGCGGCCTGACAGCGTGTCGAGGGCAATCCTCGCCTCGTCGGTGAAGGTGGTCAGCGATGATGCCAAAATATGCTCTCTCGGACTTCGGTCCGTCCGATATAGGCTCTACAACCAGGCTTTGAAATGGCTTCAGAGATCGGCCGGCGTCAGGAACGCTTCGAGATAGCCGGCGCCTTGGGCGGCGCTGGCAAGATCGCCGTCGAAGCGGACGACCGCCAGGCCCGCGGTCGGAAACCCGTGGTTCAGCGTGGCCCGCGCGGTTTCGTCGCCGTCGCCCGAAACTGCCATGGTGAGGTCTTCCATCATCGGGTTGTGGCCAATGACCAGCAATGAGCCCGATCCGCCATTGTCGCGGATAAGGTGGAGGTAACCGGCCGCGTCCGCGCTGTAGAGCGCGTCGAAGAACAGGACCCGGCCGGTGTCGGTCTGGCCGGCCAGGCTTTCCAGCGTCTCCTTGGCGCGTTTGGCATTGGAGCAGAGCGTGCGGTCCGGAACATAGAGGCGGGAGCGCATGGCGGCGCCCATCATTTCGGCATCGGAACGGCCGGACGCGTCGAGCGGGCGATCGAAATCCCGCATACCGGGCAGTGCCCAGCCAGCCTTTGCATGTCGCAACAGATAAAGCCTGCTCACCCAACCTCCGAATGCCGAAGCCTCCCGGGATTAGCCACGAGAACGGCGTTGCGCACAATGCCCGTGCTCTTCAGACACAGCGAATCACCCAATGCTGCTTGCTGCAAAGGCGCTTGCGTTCGCCCCGGGATCACGGCCGATCTCGGAAAGCATGTGCCACCGGATCCAAAGTGTCTCGGCGGAGTTTGTACCAAAGCGACCGTACGCGGCTGCAAAGACCCGTGGCGGGGTACTTTAACAATTGCGTGAAACAGCGGCCGATTGCGCTTGTGCAGGCGTCGGACGACGAATATATAGGCGCCAAATTTGGGGCAGTTTGGGTGAGTCGAATGAACGACATCGTTACCGCCGATTACGTACCCTCCGAAGACGAGCCGTTCATGAACGAGCGGCAGAAATCCTACTTCCGCTCAAAGCTCGTCACCTGGAAGAATGACATATTGCGCGAAGCGCGCGAAACACTGGAAATCCTGCAGCAAGAAAACGCCAACCACCCCGATCTGGCCGATCGCGCCTCTTCGGAAACCGACCGTGCCATCGAACTCAGGGCCCGTGACCGTCAGCGCAAGCTCATTGCAAAGATCGACTCCGCCCTGCAGCGCATCGACGAAGGCACTTACGGCTATTGCGAAGAGACCGGCGAGCCGATCGCGCTGAAGCGGCTCGATGCGCGTCCGATCGCGACATTGTCGATCGAAGCGCAGGAGCGGCATGAGCGCCGCGAAAAAGTCTATCGCGACGACTGAAGGTCAAGGCCGGCGGCGCACGGCCGGCTGTCCCGAACGAACTCGATCCTGAAAATGGCCGGTTTTCCGGCCATTTCTATTGGTGCGGCATCCACCGCTCTGAGGCGCGCGAAGGCCGCAAACCCTTGATATTTTGCGCTTGGACGAGGTGGTTCGGTAGCGGACCGGCGGCGATGTTTCGCGGGATAGCGACCCGGCCGTCGCTCATCTCTTCTGACTGGAGAGTTCGCCGAGAAGCTTGGTCATCTCGTCGTCGAGCGACTGCGGCGCCGCCGGCTTGCCCACCGGGCCGCCCGAACGGGGCTGGTCTAGCGACACTTCGAGCTCCCTCATCAGCGTGTCGTCGATGCTGTCTTGCACCGGCTGCGGTGGTGGCGGGGCGTGCCGGGCGGTGTTGGCATTGGCGGAGCCGTAGGCCGGCAACGGCGTGACATTGGTCGGCTGATAGCTTTGCGTTGCCGGCTTCGGTGCAGGTGCCGGCCGCGCTGTTGGACGCGGGCGGGCGGGCGTCGTGTTCACCGGCTGTGGAGCGGGTGCCTGTCTGGCCGGCGGCGGAGCGGGTTGCGGCGGACGTGGCCTTGTTGCTGCCGGGGCCGCGGTGGCCGGGACCGGCTGCAAGCCACCGTCTCCAGTCAATGCCGGCCGGCGTAGCGCCGAAAGTCGGATATCGCGCTCGACGACGACGTCGGTCGGGCCGCCGATCAGAAGCAGGTGCTCGATATCGTCACGGCGTATCAGCACCAACCTGCGATGGCTGTCGACGGCGGTGGCATCCATGACGGCCAGTCGCGTCTTGCGGTTCCGGCCACCGGCGACGAAGGTTCCGAATGTCAGGTTGCGCACCAGCTTGATGATGACGAGAACGATGACCAGCAGGACAAGCGCTGCAAACGTCCACAGCAATGCTGCGGCATAACCGGGACCTGCCACGCTATCGAGCCATTGCATTGGGTTCCCCTGATCGCCCTTGGAAGTGACGAGACACTAGACCGTTGCAGCGGGCTACCGCAAGTTGCGTTTCACGCCGGTGAACAGCTAGAAAAACTCCGAAGCCCGGAAGACATCATTTTTATCCGACATTTGCCGCCCAGGCCTTTTCCGGACTAGGAGAATGTGATTCAACCCGCTAGGGGCGGGTGTCGGAACACCGGAATTCACGAGCAGGGGGCACATGGCCAAGGAAGCGCGCGGCGATTTCTATCCGGTACCGATCGTCGACCAGAATACGCGACCCGGCGCGGTCACCCGGCTTATCATTTTCATCGTCGTTCTGACGGGGGCGGCGATCGTCTTCGGGCTTTTCCGCGAGCGCCTCGGCGATCCTTTCCTGCTCGGCATGCTCGGCGTGCTGGCGATGATCGGCGTCGGCTTTCTGTTTGCGACGGCGATCGGCTTCGTGCAGGTCACGCCACGCTCGACAGGCGACGAACTGTCGAAATCCTTCGTCGATTCGATGTCGCAGGGGCTTCTCGTCACCGACACCAAGGGCCGCGTCGTCTACGCCAATCGCGCCTATGCGGATATGACCGGAGCATCGTCCGCTGCCGATCTGAAGACCGTCGAGGGATTGCTCTCGGATGTCCCCGAAGCCTCGGTGACGATCTATCGCCTGGCGTCCGGCCTGCGCGACGGCCAGTCGGGCGACGGCGAGTTTAGGCTCGCACAGTCCATTCGGCCCGGTGCCGAGCCTGGCGCCCGCTGGTACCGGGCCCGCGCCCGCGCCTTCAGCGTTCCAGGCCAGCGGCTGCCGATGCTGGCCTGGCAGCTTGCCGACATCTCGCAGGAGCGGGCCGAGCAGGAGCGCTTCTTCCTCGACCTGCAGAAGGCGATCGATCACCTCGACCACGCGCCGGCCGGCTTCTTTTCGGCCGACCAGGAGGGCCGCGTCACCTATATCAACGCCACGCTCGCCGAATGGCTTGGCATCGACCTCACCAGCTTCACGCCCGGCGCCGTGTCTCTGTCGAAGATCGTGGCCGGCGACGGCATGGCGCTGGTCCGCTCGGTCAAGGCCGACCCCGGCACCACACGCAACGCGGTGATCGATCTCGACCTGACGACCACGACGGGCGAAGCGCTGCCGGTGCGCTTCATGCACCGTGTTTCGGCCAGCCGCGAAGGATTGAACGGGCCGACACGCACGATCGTGCTCAACCGCACGCAAGGCGAGGATGCCTCTGCCGATTTGCGGGCTTCGGAAGTGCGCTTCACCCGCTTCTTCAACTCGACACCGATGGCGATCGCCGGCGTCGACCACAATGGGCGCATCCTGCGCACCAATGCGCCGTTCCTGTCGCTGTTTTCGTCTGTCGTCGATCGCGACGCCGTCGACCGTCGCGTAAGGCTCGACACGGTGATCCACGAACGCGACCGGCCGGCCTTCGCGGCTGCCTTCGAGAAAGCGCAGCAGCGGCAGGCCGACATCGAGCCGATCGACACGCTTTTGCCCGGCAACGACGAACGGCACATCCGCTTCTACGTCAATGCCGTCGCCGACGGCACCGGTGGCGAGGGCGCCGAGGAGTCGGCCATCGTCTACGCCGTCGAGACGACGGAGCAGAAGGCGCTCGAAGGGCAGATGGCGCAGAGCCAGAAGATGCAGGCGGTCGGCCAGCTTGCCGGCGGCATCGCGCATGATTTCAACAATGTGCTGACCGCCATCATCATGGCGTCCGACCTTTTGTTGACCAATCACCGTCCGTCGGACCCCTCCTTCCCCGACATCATGAACATCAAGCAGAACGCCAACCGGGCGGCTTCGCTGGTGCGGCAGCTTCTGGCCTTCTCGCGCAAGCAGACATTGCGGCCGGAAGTGCTCAACCTGACCGACGTACTCGCCGATCTCAGGATGCTGCTCGCCCGCCTTGTCGGCAACGACATCAAGCTGAAGGTTGATCATGGCCGCGACCTGTGGCCGGTCAAGGTCGATATCGGGCAGTTCGAGCAGGTGGTCGTCAACCTTGCGGTCAACGCGCGCGACGCAATGCCGGCGGGCGGCGATCTCACCGTGCGCACCCGCAATGTGACCGCCGAGGAGTGCAAGGCCTTTTCCTACCGCGAACTCGCCCCGGCGGACTATGTCGTGGTCGAAGTCGAGGACACCGGCAGCGGCATCGCGCCCGACGTGCTGAAGAAGATTTTCGAGCCTTTCTTCACAACCAAGGAAGTCGGCAAGGGCACTGGCCTTGGCCTGTCGATGGTCTATGGCATCATCAAGCAGACCGGCGGCTTCATCTTCTGCGATTCCGAAGTCGGCAAAGGCTCGACTTTCCGCATTTTCCTGCCGCGTCACATCGCCAAAGCGAAAAAAGCAGGCGAGCCCGGCGATGCGCCGGCGACGCCGGCAAAGGTCGCCGATCCGGCCAAGGATCTGTCGGGCTCGGCCACGGTGCTGCTCGTCGAGGACGAGGATGCCGTGCGCATGGGCGGCATGCGGGCGCTGACCTCGCGTGGCTACACCGTGCACGAGGCATCGTCGGGCGTCGAGGCGCTGGAAGTGTTCGAGGCGCTGGGCGGCAAGGTCGATATCGTCGTTTCCGACGTGGTCATGCCGGAAATGGACGGACCGACACTGCTTGGTGAATTGCGCAAGCGCCAGCCGGACATCAAGTTCGTCTTCGTGTCCGGCTACGCCGAGGACGCATTCGCCAGAAACCTCCCGGCAGATGCGCATTTCGGCTTTCTGCCCAAGCCGTTTTCGCTCAAGCAACTGGCGACGATCGTCAAGGACGTGCTGGAGTCTTAGAGCCTTTCCCATGTTCCACCTTGCACAACGCCGTGACAACGCCATGATTGCGGGTGAAACGGCAGGAAGGCTTAGGGGAGCAACTGGTGACGCCGCACAACGAAGCGGACAAGGACGACTACGCCGACACGGTTTTGTTGCCGGGTGACCCGCAGCGCGCCGAGTGGATGGCGCAAACGTTCCTGGAAGCGCCGCGCTGCATCAATCGCCGCCGCGGCGCGCTTGGCTTCACCGGGCTGTTTGGCGGCAAACCCGTCAGCATTCAGGCGACGGGCATCGGCGTTTCATCGTTTCTGATCTATGCGCATGAATTGCTGGACCATTATGGCGCCCGGACGTTGATCCGCACCGGCACCTGCGGCAGCCTGACCGCAAAGGCAAAACTGCGCAGCCTTGTCATCTCGCAATCGGCACAGGCGGAAAGCGCCCAGAGCGGCCAGGTTTTCGGCCTTTATGGACCCGCTGGCCCCGACCCGGCGCTCCTCGCATCGTCACTGGCCAAGGCGGTAGAATTCGGCATCGACCATCATGCCGGCCTGACGGTGTGCAGCGACATCTTCTATCACCCGGAGGGGCGCGCCCGTTTTGCCGTTGCGCGGGCGCAAGGAGCCCTGGCCGTGGATATGGAAACCAGCGCGCTATATCGCATATCGCAGCATTTCGGAGCGCGCGCGCTGTCGATGTGTGTCGTGGTCGACAACATCGAGACCGGCGAACAGACCGACTATTCCGAGCGCCAGGCGCTTTTCACCGACATGACCCGTCTGGCGCTCGCTGTCGCTGTGGAAGCGGGCTAAGCAGCCTCCCGCTTCGGCACCATCTGCTCATCCATTCCCGGCCGATGGCCGCGCAGATAGAGCGCGCAGGTGGTGCGCAGCATCGACGCAAAGTTCGGGATGGCGCCGTTGATCTCGATGGCTTCGTCATAAAGCTTCGAAATGAATTTTGGCGTCGTCAAATCCTGGTTTTCGGCGATTTCGTCCAGCAAAGCCCAGAATGTCGCTTCGAGCTGGATGCTGGTCGAGTGGCCGTCGATGCGAATCGACCGGTTGATCTGGCGATAGCCTTCGGGATCCTGGCCCGCAAACACCCTGCACATGCGACAAACCTCCCATGATTGTTGGTCTTGGGTGGACGGGCGTGCAGTTTGATACTGCTTGACCTGTCCCCACATGCATTCTCGGGCAAAATTGCCGGTCCGGCAATCGGACTTTCGTCCCGTTCGCGGCTGCGGGCGTGGTAACCGGCTGCCACCACCTTTTGTCAGTGCCGCGCATAATCGCCTCCACACCAGAACGGAGACTGATTTGGCCAAGGCGATCCACAGTATGATCCGGGTTCTCGACGAAGCCCGATCGCTCGATTTCTACAGAAACGCCTTCGGGCTCGATGTCGCCGACAGGCTGGATTTCGAGACATTCACGCTCATTTACCTCAGCAATGCCGAAGCAGGGTTCGAGCTCGAACTGACCGTGAACAAGGATCGGCAGGAGCCTTACGGGCTCGGCGACGGCTACGGTCACCTGGCGGTCTCGGTCGTCGATCTCGACGGCGAACATGATCGTCTCGGCGCGCTCGGGCTCAACCCGAAGAAGATCGTCGAGTTCAACCGCGACGGGTCGCTGATCGCCCGCTTTTTCTTCATCGAGGATCCCGACGGCTACAAGATCGAGGTTCTGCAACGCGGAGGTCGCTTCCAATAGGAGACATCGCAGCCGTCCCCTGACGGGGGCAGCGCGCCAGCAACGGCGTTCTGAAGAGAGCGCACATAGCAAGCAGGGAGGAATAAAATGGTCACGATCTATGACGCGAAGCCCGGGCTGTCCCGTCGAGAGCTTCTCAAACGCGGCGGCATCGGCGCGCTGCTCGTCATCTCAGGCAGCGCCGTCATCAGCCCCGAGCATGCCTGGGGACTGGAGACATCGGCACTCAAGCCCGAAACCATGGCGACGCTGATCCAGATGGCGCGTGACATCTATCCGCACGATCAGGTTCCGGACAAATATTACGCCATTGCCGTGAAGGGTCATGACGAGCAGGCCGGCAAGGACGCCGTCTACAAGGCGATGCTCGAAGATGGCATCGCCGACCTCGACAAGAAGTCCGGTGACGGCGGCTACCGCGGCCTTGGCTGGGAGGACCAGCGCGTCGCCGTGCTGAAGCAAATCGAGGCGACGCCGTTCTTCCAGGCCATCCGGGGTGGCCTCGTGGTCAGCCTCTACAACCAGAAAGAGGTGTGGCCGATCTTCGGTTACGAGGGCGAGTCCTATTCCAAGGGCGGCTACATCGCGCGCGGTTTCGACGACATCGAGTGGCTCTGAGCCCCGTCGTTCTTGAACCCGCAAACAGAAATCATGGGAGGAAACCATGGCAGCTTCATTTGATCTGAACAACGATGGCGTGGTCGTCATCATCGGCTCGGGCGCCGGCGGCGGCACGCTCGGCAACGAACTCGCCCAGAAGGGTGTCGACGTCGTCATCCTGGAAGCCGGCGCGCGCCACGAATACGAAGACTTCATCAATGACGAGTGGGGTTCGTTCAGCCAGCTCGCCTGGACCGACAAGCGCACCACGTCGGGCGACTGGCGTGTGGCCAAGGACTTTCCCAACCTGCCGGCCTGGATCGTCAAGTCGGTCGGCGGTTCGACCACGCATTGGGCGGGAGCTTCGCTGCGCTTCCAGGAGCATGAGTTCAAGGGGCTGTCGACCTACGGCAAACTGGAAGGCGCCAACCTGCTCGATTGGCCGATCACGCTGGCCGAGATGGAGCCCTACTATGCCAAGGCTGAAGCCAAGATGGGCGTCACCGGCACCAATGACTGGCCGCGGCTGCCGGGCAACAACAATTTCAAGGTGTTGAAGGCCGGCGCCGACAAGCTCGGCTACAAGGAATGCCACACCGGCAACATGGCGATCAACTCGGTCGATCGCGACGACCGCATGTCCTGCCAGCAGACCGGCTTCTGCTTCCAGGGCTGTAAATGGGGCGCCAAATGGTCGACGCTCTACACCGAGATACCCAAGGGAGAGGCGACAGGCCATCTCGAAGTCAGGCCGAATGCCATGGCGATCAAGATCAACCATGACGCCAGCGGAAAGGTGACCGGCGTTGTCTACGCCGACAAGGACGGCAAGCTGCAGGAGCAGAAGGCGCGCATCGTCGCGGTTGCCGGCAATTCGATCGAGAGCCCGCGGCTGCTGCTCAATTCGGCGTCGGGGAAATTCCCCGATGGGCTTGCCAACTCGTCGGGTCAGGTCGGCAAGAACTACATGCGTCACACCACCGGCTCGGTCTATGCCATCTTCGACAGACCGGTGCACATGTATCGCGGCACGACCATGGCCGGCATCATCCGCGACGAGGCGCGGCATGATCCATCGCGCGGTTTCGTTGGTGGCTATGAGTTCGAGACGCTGTCGCTCGGCCTGCCGTTCATGGCAGCGTTTCTTGATCCGGGCGCATGGGGGCGCTCGTTCACCACAGCACTCGATCACTACGACCACATGGCCGGCCTTTGGATCGTCGGTGAGGACATGCCGCGCGCGGAGAACCGCATCACACTGCATGCCGACGAGAAGGACGCGCACGGCATGCCGATCGCCGACGTGCATTTCGACGACCATCCGAACGACACCGCGATGCGCAACCACGCCTACAAGCAGGCTACGGCACTCTACGATGCGGTCGGCGCCACCCGCATCTTCCCGACGCCACCCTATCCGTCGACCCACAATCTCGGCACCAACCGGATGAGCGAGAAAGCGGAAGACGGCGTCGTCAACAAGCACGGCCAGGCGCACGACATCAAGAACCTGTTCGTGTCCGATGGCAGCCAGTTCACCACCGGTGCCGCCGAAAACCCGACCCTGACGATCGTGTCGCTCGCGATCCGCCAGGCCGACTATATCGCGGCGCAGATGTCGGCCAAGACGATCTAGTCACATCCTCCCGACGGACTGCTGGCGCGGACCCGCAAGGTTCCGCGCCTTTTTCTTGCCGCCTCACTGCTTGGTGCAGGTCGAGGCGGTGAAGGCGCCGTCGGGCTGCTTCATGATGATGTCGAAGGAGGGCACGGTTTCGCCGTCCAGCGTCGCCTGGGTCAGCGACAGTGAATTGCCGCCGGCGGTATATCCGCCCAGCGGCCCCAGCCACGAGATCACGCCGTTTGCGTCCATTTGGTAGTTGTAGCCCTGCCGCGCGGTGCCGAAGACGCCGAGGCTGGCGTAGACGGGGCCGCTGTAGACGTTCCCCTTGATGGTGATGTCGCCGAGGCTGAGGAACATGCCAAGCAGGTACACTTCGCAATGATAGGCGCCGTCAGGCATCTTGCCGTTGCTGAAATCGGCTCGCGCGGCCACGGTTGCTGCAGCCAGAAGCAGTATGCCGATGAAAATACGTGAAATACCTGAAACCATGACGTCGCTCGCTTGAAGAGCGAGCTTGCCCTATTTTTGCACCGCGCCGCAACATCGGTCGCCTGAGGCACTGGTGAGTTCAAAATCTAGGCAGATTTGGTAAATGATCGAAAAATAGGCAGAGGCTGCGCAAGCTGCGCAAAATTCCCTCAATCGATTTCTGGCCACCTCTCTTTGTTTTGTAAGCCCTATATTCCAAGGTGCTGATATCTATAATTTATTTGTGCCCTTTCGGGATTGCCAGAGCGGTTGGCATGGGGGTTGCTTTGTAGAGTTGCGGTGCAATCAACTAGCTTGGGAGTCTGTAATATGAGGGGTAATTTCTCGACAATAACAAAAATGTTTTCGGCTGGTGTGGTCGCCGCCGGCCTGTTGACGTCCGCTCCGGTCAAGGCCGCCGACGACACGATCAAGGTCGGCATTCTCCATTCGCTGTCGGGGACCATGGCGATTTCGGAGACGACGCTGAAGGACGCCATGCTGATGCTCATCGACGAGCAGAACGCCAAGGGTGGTCTGCTCGGCAAGAAGCTCGAGGCGGTCGTCGTCGATCCGGCTTCCAACTGGCCGCTGTTTGCCGAAAAAGCGCGCGAACTGATCTCCAAGGACAAGGTCGCGGCGGTGTTCGGCTGCTGGACCTCGGTGTCGCGCAAATCGGTGCTGCCGGTGTTCTCGGAACTCGACAATATCCTGTTCTACCCCGTCCAGTATGAGGGCGAGGAAAGCGAGCGCAACGTGTTCTACACCGGTGCGGCGCCGAACCAGCAGGCCATCCCGGCTGTCGACTATCTGATGAGCGAGGATGGTGGTTCGGTGAAGCGCTGGGTGCTGGAAGGCACCGACTACGTCTATCCGCGCACCACCAACAAGATCCTCGAGGCCTATCTGAAGGCCAAGGGCGTGGCGGCTGAAGACATCATGGTCAATTACACGCCGTTCGGCTTCTCCGACTGGCAGACCGAAGTTTCGGCGATCAAGAAGTTCGGTTCGGCCGGCAAGAAGACCGCCGTCGTCTCGACCGTCAACGGCGACGCCAACGTGCCGTTCTACAAGGAACTCGGCAACCAGGGCATCAAGGCCGAGGACATCCCGGTCATGGCCTTCTCGGTCGGCGAGGAAGAGCTAGCCGGTCTCGACACCGCGCCGCTGGTCGGCCATCTCGCCGCCTGGAACTATTTCGAGAGCGTCGACACGCCCGAGAACAAGAAGTTCATCGCCGACTGGCACAAGTTCATCAAGAACGACAAGCGCACCACCAACGATCCGATGGAAGCCCATTATATCGGCTTCAACATGTGGGTGAAGGCGGTCGAGAAGGCCGGCACCACCGATCCGGACAAGGTCATCGACGCCATGATCGGCGTGTCGGTGCCGAACCTGACCGGCGGCTATTCGACGATGATGCCGAACCACCACATCACCAAGCCGGTGCTGATCGGCGAAATCCAGGCCGACGGCCAGTTCGAAACCGTGTCGCGCACGCCGGGCCTGGTGATGGGTGACGAGTGGTCCGACTATCTGCCTGATTCCAAGGACCTGATCTCCGATTGGCGCGCGCCTCTGTCCTGCGGCAACTTCAATGTTGCCACCGGCAAGTGCGGCGGCAAGGGCACGAACTGATCCTCCCCGGGCTGGACCTTCAGGTCCATGCCCATGACCGCGCGCGTCCGGACGGCTTCCTCCGCCGTCCGGACGCCCACTTCAACCTTCAGGGGTTACCAGAGACCGATGATCTTGATCCGCACGGGTTTGATGCTGTTGTTCCTGCTGGCGACACTGTCGTCCTCCGGCGCCGGCGAAGCCGATCTGCGCGGCATCATCGCCAAATTCGCCACGGCCAAGGGCTTTTCCGAGATCGGGGCCGTCGTCCACGAACTGGCGGCCGCCGGCGATCCGGCGGTAGAGCGGCCGCTTGCGGCACTTGCCGACGGCAACCTGTATGTCCGCAAGGCTGATTCCCTTGTGTTTGTCGGCAAGGAAGCGGGCGAAAGCGTCCAGCTTTCCGACCCGTTGAGCGGCGAGGCGTCGGGCGAAGCGGCCAAGGACGGCATCACCAAGATCAAGGTCAACAACACGCTGCGTCGCGTCATACGCGATGCGTTGGGCACGCTGACGCTCGGCGCCAAGGACCCGGCCGTGCGTGTTGCCGCCGCCGACACCATGTTCAAGACTCCCGACGCCGCAAACATCGGACCGCTCGACACGGCAATCGCCAGTGAGACCGTGGCCAGCGTCAAGGCGCTGCTCGAACAGGCTCGTGCCGCCTCCGTTCTGGTCTCCGACCGGCCCGAAGCCGACAAGCTCGCTGCAATTGCCCTGATCGGCGCGCGTGGCGACCGCGATGCGGTTTCCCTGCTCACCTCGGTCGAGGCGAATTCCACCGACGCGGTCAAGCAAGCGGCGACGACCGCAATCGCCAACATCAATTCGACGCTGGCCTTCTGGGATGCCGGGCAGAACATCTGGTACGGCATCTCGCTGGGCTCGGTGCTGCTGCTGGCGGCAATCGGCCTTGCCATTACCTTCGGCGTCATGGGTGTCATCAACATGGCGCATGGCGAGATGGTCATGCTCGGCGCCTACACGACCTTCGTCGTCCAGCAGGTGATCCGCACCTCCTTTCCCGGCCTGTTCGACTGGTCGCTGGTCATTGCGCTGCCGCTGGCCTTCCTCGTCGCGGCCCTTGTTGGCCTGATCATCGAGCGCGGCGTCATCCGTTTCCTCTATGGCCGGCCGCTTGAAACGCTGCTGGCGACATGGGGCGTCTCGCTGATCCTGCAGCAGGCCGTGCGCTCGATCTTCGGGCCGACCAACCAGGAGGTCGGCAACCCATCCTGGATGTCGGGCTCGTTCAATCTCGGACAGTTGGCGATCACCTGGAACCGGCTGTGGATCCTGGTTTTCGCGCTCGCTGTCTTCGGCATCCTGCTCTACGTGATGAAGCGCACGCCCTGGGGCCTGCAGATGCGCGCCGTCACCGCCAACCGGCGCATGGCCGCCTCGATGGGCATCAGGACGCCATGGGTAGACGCGCTGACCTTCGCGCTCGGCTCCGGCATTGCAGGCATTGCCGGCGTCGCGCTCAGCCAGATCGACAACGTCTCGCCCAATCTCGGTCGCGGCTACATCATCGACAGCTTCATGGTCGTCGTCTTCGGCGGCGTCGGCAATCTGTGGGGCACGCTGGTCGGCGCCTTCTCGCTCGGCATCGTCAACAAGTTCCTCGAGCCCTATGCGGGCGCGGTGCTCGGCAAGATCGTCGTGCTGGTGCTGATCATCCTGTTCATCCAGAAGCGCCCGCGCGGCCTGTTCGCGCTCAAGGGCAGGGCGGTGGAAGCATGATCACGGGACGCTTCTTTGCCGCCGGCGCGGACCGCCGCATCGCCATCACGATCTTCATCCTGCTGGCGGTGGCCGTCCTTGTGCCGCTGCTCAACCTTGCGGTGTCTCCCACCAGCGCCTTCTACGTCCCTTCCTACATCGTCGCGCTGACAGGCAAATATCTCTGCTATGCGCTGCTCGCCTTGGCGCTTGACCTGGTCTGGGGCTATTGCGGCATCCTCTCGCTCGGTCACGGCGCCTTCTTCGCGCTCGGCGGCTATGCGATGGGCATGTATCTGATGCGGCAGATCGGTTCGCGCGGCGTTTACGGCAATCCCATCTTGCCCGACTTCATGGTGTTCCTGAACTACAAGGAATTGCCCTGGTTCTGGTACGGTTTCGACCATTTCTGGTTCGCCGGCCTCATGGTGCTCGCGGTGCCCGGCCTGCTCGCTTTCGTCTTTGGCTGGTTCGCCTTCCGCAGCCGCGTCACCGGCGTTTATCTCTCGATCATCACCCAGGCGATGACCTACGCGCTGCTGCTTGCCTTTTTTCGCAACGACATGGGGTTCGGCGGCAACAACGGCCTGACCGATTTCAAGGATATTCTCGGCTTCAACGTGCAGGCCGACGCGACGCGTTCGGCGCTGTTCGCGGCCAGCGCCGTGATGCTGGCACTTGCCGTCTTCGTCACCTGGGCGATCGTCGGCTCCAAATACGGCAAGCTCCTGATGGCGGTGCGCGATGCCGAGAGCCGCACGCGCTTCCTCGGCTGGCGGGCCGAGAACGTGAAACTGTTCGCCTTCACCGTCTCGGCTGTCATGGCCGGCATAGCCGGCGCGCTCTACGTGCCGCAGGTCGGCATCATCAATCCGGGCGAGTTCGAGCCGGCCAATTCGATTGAAGTCGTCGTCTGGGCGGCTGTCGGCGGGCGCGGCACCATCGTCGGACCGATCATCGGTGCGCTGCTGGTCAATGCCGGCAAATCCTGGTTCACCGGCGTGCTACCGGAGTTCTGGCTGTTTGCACTGGGCGGGCTGTTCGTCGCCGTCACGCTTTTGCTGCCCAAAGGCATCATCGGCATGTGGGACAGTTGGCGCGGCAACGCCAAGGCGTTGCGGGCAGCTTCGATTGCCGAGGAAGCCGGCAGCGACCCCGAGGTTCCGACGCCGGCTAAAATCGTTCGCAGCGAGGCGAGCAAGCCCGGCGACTGGTCCGCCAGCAACCCCGAACCGCAGCCGGCGGAGTGAGCGACCATGTCAAAGTCGAACACGATCCTTTATCTCGACGGCGTCTCGGTCTCCTTCGACGGCTTTCGCGCCATCAACAATCTGTCGCTGGTGCTCGACAAGGGTGAGATGCGCGCCATCATCGGCCCCAACGGCGCCGGCAAGACGACGATGATGGACATCGTCACCGGCAAGACGCGGCCCGACGAAGGCGACGTGTTCTTCGACGGCCAGGTCGATCTGACCAAGCATGACGAGGCCGAAATCGCCATGATGGGCATCGGCCGCAAGTTTCAGAAGCCGACCGTGTTCGAAAGCCACACGATCGAGGAAAACCTGATGTTGGCGCTGAAGGGACCGCGCTCGATCTTCCCGGCGCTGTTCCATCGCCGCTCGACCGCCGAGACGCGGCAGATCGATGACATTCTCGGCATCATCCGGCTTGGCGACAAGCGTGACGAACTGGCGGCCAATCTGAGCCATGGACAAAAGCAGTGGCTCGAGATCGGCATGCTCCTGGCACAGGACCCGAAACTGCTTCTGGTCGACGAACCGGTCGCCGGCATGACCGATGCCGAGACCGAGGAAACCGCTCGTCTGCTCAAGGACATCGCCCGCGACCATTCGGTCATCGTCGTCGAGCATGACATGCATTTCGTGCGCGAGCTCGGCGTCAAGGTCACCTGCCTGCATGAGGGCTCGGTGCTCTCGGAAGGCACACTCGATTTCGTGTCGGCCGACGAGCGTGTCGTCGAAGTCTATCTGGGGAGATGAGCATGGTCTGGCGGGTGCAGTTCCATCATTTCGATCTGTCGTTTCTGCGGTTCTGGAAAAGGCGCTGACATGCTCGAAGTTTCCAATGCCACGCTGCACTACGGCGCCGCCCAGGCACTGCGCGGCGTGTCGCTGAAGGCGGGCGCCGGCAAGATCACCTGCGTGCTCGGCCGCAACGGCGTCGGCAAGACCAGTTTGATGAGATCGATCGTCGGCCACCACCGGCTGACGAGCGGAAGCGTTGCCTTCGAGGGGAAGGCGCTCGACCGGAGCGCGGCGTATGACCGCGCCCGGTCGGGCATCGCATTCGTACCGCAGGGCAGGGAGGTCTTTCCGCTGCTCACCGTGCGGGAGAACCTGGAATCAGGCTTTGCGCCGCTGAAACGGGCCGACCGCAACATTCCGACGCATGTCTTCGAATTGTTCCCGGTGCTGAAGCAGATGCTCGGCCGCCGCGGCGGTGATCTTTCCGGGGGCCAGCAGCAGCAGCTCGCCATCGGACGGGCGCTGGTGATGCGGCCGAAACTGCTGGTGCTCGACGAGCCGACCGAGGGCATCCAGCCGTCGATCATCAAGGACATCGGCCGCGCCATCCGCTACCTGCGTGACCAGGCCGGCATCGCCGTGCTTCTGGTCGAACAATATCTCGATTTCTGTCGCGAGTTGGCCGACGAAGTCAACATCATGGACCGTGGCGTGATCGTCCATACCGGTCCGGCGGAAGATCTGGACCGTGCTGATGTCAGGAAGTTCCTGACGGTCTAGAATCGCCAACGCACTTCAGTTGACGATCCGAAGTCCTTGGCAAGTCCAGTATTTCTCCGGCCCTGCACCAGCGTCTCTGGTGCATCGGCAACTGCGTGCTAGTCTTTTCCTAGGCTTTTGTGAGTCGGCCGCTTCCGTACCAGTCTGGTTTATCGCAGATCGAGGAGCACGGCCAATGCCGGGCAAGTTTCACGCAAGCAAGGCTGCCTAGCTTCCCTCCTGCGATCTCTGTCGTTCAAACGCGTTTGGGCACACAGGCTAAGGGACAGCCATGGAACGTTACGTCGAGGATTACCAGAAGCGGCGGCTTATCGAACGTGTCGATATCATCGCTGCCATCAACATCTTGAGATCACAGGGCTGCGATTACGACGATCTGATCGAGGAGATCACCAAGGTCTTCTATGTCGATCTCGATACCTTCAATGAGATTGTCATGGCGGCCTAGGAGCTGCATTCGTCTCGCCACGATCAGAGGCCGGTGTTGACACACGCGATCAGCCTGCGCGCTTGAACGGAGAAGCGGTGACGCGGTTGCGGCCGGCGCGCTTGGCGTCATAGAGCGCCTTGTCGGCGGCATTGAGCACCTTGTCGAAGCCGAGGCCTTCCTTGGTGCCGAAAGCAAATCCGGCACTGACCGTGCATATCAGCGAGCCTGTCTCGGTTTCGATGTGGTGCGCGGCGAAAGCTGCCCGGATGGCCTCGGCGGTGGCCTCCACCGTTTCGGGCAAGGTCCGCTTCAGCACCAGCGCGAATTCCTCGCCGCCCATGCGCGCGGCGACATCACCCGGGCGAAGATTGCTGGCGAGTTCCCGTGCAAATACCTTCAGCACCTCATCGCCGGCGGCGTGGCCGAATTCGTCGTTGATGGCCTTGAAGTTGTCGAGGTCGAAGACGACCACCGCCGTGAAGGCACCGACCGGCGCATCGCCGTGCAGGTCGAATAGGGCGCGGCGGTTGAGCAGGCCGGTCAGCGGGTCGGTCAGGGCATTGTGGCGGTGATGCCGGGCCAGACGCCCTTGGTTCAGGGCCAGGGAAAGCGCTCCGATGCCGGTCATGCTGGCGATAACGATGATGAGGCTCAGTTCCTCGGCCCAGTTGCTTGGCGCATGTCCAAGGACCAGCTTTCCCTCCCAGGCCAAAACCATGGCGCAGAGAGCAAAGGATGCGGCCGTGGCCGAATAGAGCGCGGTGATACCGGTTGTCAGGGCAGGGGCTTCGTCGCGGCCTTTCCAGTATTCGACCGCCGTTGCGAACAGAAGCAAGGCGGCGAAGGCATTTTCGAACATGAAGCCCAGCCCGTCATAGCCTAGAGCCATGGGAGGCAATGTCACGGCCAGCGAAATGGCGCTGCCAAACGCCGTTCGCGGCACTGGCGAGCCGCCGGTTCTGAACTGGTAGGCCGCGCCCAGCATTGTCGAGAAACCGAGCAGGAGGAAAGCCAGCGTGGCGATGCCCAGCAGGCGCCCGGGCATATCGATATAGGCGTCATAGAAAAAAATATCGCCGACCACGAACACCAGGCTGACCGCGCATGTCAGCAGGAACTTTTCCGAGCGAGCGGTCAGCCACATGCCAAACAAGGTCAGGCTCAGGCAGGCAGCGGAAAAACCGACAGCCAGCAGAAGTGAAGTGTAGTCGAGCGACATGCCCCTCGTCCTTGCCTGCGGCGGCCCAGATTTGCGACTGGTTCAGCTGGATTCATGCAGCAAGGAGGTATCGATAAGGTTACGACGATGGCGAAGATGCCATGATTCCGCAGCGTCAGGGCACCGGCAGACCCTGGTCCACCCGCTTCATCAGTGCCATGGCGCCGAACGGCGCTCGCACCTTGCCCTCCGTGATGAAGTAGACGAACACGTCGCGCGGCTTGACCGGCGCATCGGTGGCGGGGTCGGCGCGCCGCAGGTCGGCGGGCTGCTTGCCTTGCGCCCAGATCTTTACCCGCGCGGCCCATTCATCGAGGCCTTTCGGCGTGTAGCAGTCGGGATTGTCATCGCTACCGGTCTGCAGCCGGGCGTAGACGAAATCGCCGGTGACGTCGGCGATATCAGGATATTTGGCATGGTCGGCGTAGACGATCGCGGCCTTGTATTTTCGGGCAAGTGCTGCGAATTCCGGCACGACAAAACTGTCGTTGCGGGCCTCGACCGCGTGGCGCAGCGCAACGCCGTCCTGCTTTTCCGGCAGCAGTTTCAAAAAGGCTTCGAAATCGTCCGGATCGAATTTCTTGGTCGGCGCGAACTGCCACAGGATCGGCCCGAGCTTTTCCCCGAGTGCGGCAACGCCCGAGCCGAGGAAGCGCGTCATCGATTCGCCGGCCTCGCCCAGCACGCGCCGGTTGGTGACGAAGCGGTTGCCCTTTAGCGAGTACACGAAACCGTCCGGCGCCTCGTTGGCCCATTTGACGAAGGTCGGTTCCTTGAAGCTGGAATAGTAAGTGCCGTTGACCTCGATGCTCGACACCTGGCGAGTGGCGTAGTTCAGCTGCTTGGCCTTGGAAAGCTTGTCGGGATAGAAGGACGTATCCCAGGGCTCGAAGGTCCAGCCGCCCATGCCGGCGCGGATTGTTCCCGATGTGCTCATCTCATCCTCCCAAGTTCAGAAAATCAGGCCGCTGTGCTCTCGTGGGCCGATTTTGCCATGTCGACCAGCACCCATCCCGGCCGGTAGGGATTGGGCCGGCGACCCGTTTCGTGGAAACCATAGGCCAGATAGAGCGCGATGTTCCGCTCCATCCTGGCGTTGGTGTAAAGCCGGACCTCGGGCAGGCCCCAGAGACGGGTCAGCTCATCCGCGTGTTTCAGCAGCGCAATGCCGAAGCCCTTGCCCTGAAAGTCAGGAGAGACCGCGACGGAAAAGATCATCGCGTGGTCGTCATGCCGTTCCAGCGTGATCAGCCCGGCAAGTCCGCCGCCACTTTCCAACCCCCACACCTCGCCGCCCTCAATGCGCGGCGCATAGTCCTCGGTGACTGGGATCGGCGGTGCGCCTAACAGTGCAGTGTAAGGCGCATAGGCCGCTTCCGTCAGCGAGACGACGGTTTGGAGATCACCGGCAAGCGCTCTTCTGATTTTCATTCAAAAGCTCCAGGCGCCAACCGGTCCGATCACTCCGCCGCTTCGCGCTTGCCTCCGGGGCGCCGCTCCAGCAGTTCCTTGAGGAACTGGCCGGTGTAGCTGCGCTTTTCGCGCACGATGGCTTCCGGCGTGCCGGAGGCAACCAGTTCGCCGCCGCCGTCGCCGCCTTCGGGGCCGAGGTCGAGCACCCAGTCGGCGGTCTTGATCACTTCGAGATTGTGCTCGATGACCACCACCGTGTTACCCTGGTCGACCAGTTCATGCAGCACTTCCAACAGCTTGGCGACGTCGTGGAAATGCAGGCCGGTGGTCGGCTCGTCGAGGATGTAGAGCGTCTTGCCGGTTGCCTTGCGCGACAGTTCCTTGGCGAGCTTAATGCGCTGCGCCTCGCCGCCGGACAGCGTCGTCGCCTGCTGGCCGATATGGATGTAGCCGAGGCCGACCTGCTTCAGCGTATCGAGCTTGTCGCGCACGCCGGGCACGGCGGCGAAGAAGTCGACGCCTTCCTCGACTGTCATGTCGAGCACGTCGGCGATCGACTTGCCCTTGAACACGACGTCGAGCGTCTCTCTGTTATAGCGTTTGCCGTGGCAGACGTCGCAGGTGACGTAGACGTCGGGCAAGAAGTGCATCTCGATCTTGATGACGCCGTCGCCCTGGCAGGCCTCGCAACGGCCGCCCTTGACGTTGAACGAAAAACGTCCGGGCTGATAGCCGCGCGCCTTGGCTTCCGGCAGGCCCGCGAACCAATCGCGGATCGGTGTGAAAGCGCCTGTATAGGTGGCGGGATTCGAACGCGGGGTCCTGCCAATGGGCGACTGGTCGATGTCGATGACCTTGTCGAGGAATTCGAGGCCCTCGATGCGGTCGTGGTCGGCCGGGTGCTCGCGCGAGCCCATGATGCGGCGCGAGGCAGCCTTGAACAGGGTTTCGATCAGGAAGGTCGACTTGCCGCCGCCCGACACGCCGGTGACGGCGGTGAAGGTGCCGAGCGGGATTTCGGCGGTGACGTTCTTCAGATTGTTGCCGCGCGCGCCGACGATCTTCAGGCGGCGGTTCTTCTTCGCTTCACGCCGCACGCCGGGCGTCGCCACTTCGAGCGCGCCGGACAGATATTTGCCGGTGATCGAATTGGGATTGGCCATTACCTGCTGCGGCGTGCCCTGGGCGATGATCTCGCCGCCATGGATGCCGGCGGCCGGACCCATGTCGACGACATAGTCGGCATGCAGGATGGCGTCCTCGTCATGCTCGACGACGATCACCGTGTTGCCGATATCGCGCAGGTGCTTCAGCGTATCGAGGAGGCGGGCATTGTCGCGCTGATGCAGGCCGATCGACGGTTCGTCCAGCACATAGAGCACGCCGGTGAGACCGGAGCCGATCTGCGATGCCAGCCGGATGCGCTGGCTCTCGCCGCCCGACAGCGTGCCGGAATTGCGCGACAGCGTCAGATAGTCGAGCCCGACATCGTTGAGGAAGCGCAGCCGCTCGCGGATTTCCTTCAAGACGCGCACCGCGATCTCGTTCTGCTTGTCGTTGAGCGACGCCGGCAGGTCAGTGAACCACTGGTCGGCCTTGCGAATGGAAAGCTCGGTGACTTCGCCGATGTGCCTGCCGGCGATTTTCACCGCCAGCGACTCGGGCTTCAGCCGATAACCCTTGCAGGCCGGGCAGGGCGTGGCCGACATGAAGCGCTCGATCTCTTCACGCATCCAGGCGGATTCGGTCTCTTTCCAGCGCCGCTCGAGATTGGGAATGACGCCTTCAAAGGTCTTGGTGGTCTTGTAGGAGCGCAGGCCGTCATCATACTGGAAGGTGATTTCGCGCTCACCCGTGCCGTGCAGGATAGCTTCCTTGGCCTCTTCGGACAAATCCTTGAACTTGTCGCCAAGCTTGAAGCCATAGGCCTTGCCCAGCGCTCCCAGCGTTTGCGCGTAATAGGGGGAAGTCGATTTCGCCCACGGGCTGACGGCGCCGTCGCGCAGCGAGATGTTCTCGTCCGGCACGATCAGATTGCCATCGATGGCGCGCTGGCTGCCGAGACCGTCACAGGTCGGGCAGGCGCCGAACGGGTTGTTGAACGAGAACAGGCGCGGTTCGATTTCCGGAATGGTGAAGCCGGAGACCGGGCAAGCGAACTTTTCCGAGAACAGGATGCGCTCATGCGTCTCGTTCTTCGACTTGTTGACCGAATCCTCGCCGGTCTGGCTGGAATCGAGCGGCTTGTCGGCGAATTCGGCGACCGCCAGCCCATCGGCCAGCTTCAGCGCCGTTTCGATGGAATCGGCGAGCCGCGTCGCCAGATCGCCGCGCACGACGATGCGGTCGACGACGACGTCGAGGTCATGCTTGTACTTCTTGTCCAGCGCCGGCACGTCGGCGATCTCATAGAAGACGCCGTCGACCTTGACGCGTTGAAAGCCCTTCTTCTGCAGTTCCAGCAATTCCTTGCGGTACTCGCCTTTGCGGCCGCGCACCATCGGCGCCAGGATGAACAGGCGCGTGCCTTCCTCGATCGCCAGCACGCGGTCGACCATCTGCGAAACCGTCTGGCTCTCGATCGGCAGGCCGGTGGCCGGCGAATAGGGTATGCCGACGCGCGCAAAAAGCAGCCGCATATAGTCGTAGATCTCGGTGACGGTGCCGACCGTCGAACGCGGGTTCTTCGAGGTGGTCTTCTGCTCGATGGAAATGGCGGGCGACAGGCCGTCGATCTGGTCGACGTCAGGCTTCTGCATCATCTCAAGGAATTGCCGCGCGTAGGCCGACAGGCTTTCGACGTAGCGGCGCTGGCCCTCGGCATAGATCGTGTCGAAGGCCAGCGATGACTTGCCGGACCCCGACAGGCCGGTCATGACAATCAGGCTGTCACGCGGCAAGTCGAGATCGACATTCTTCAGATTGTGTTCGCGCGCCCCGCGAATGGAAAGATATTTATGGTCGGCCATAGCCGGTCGCCGCCTCAGAATCTGGAATTTCCTGGAATGGCGGGTTTTCCCGGCCATCCCCTATGTAGGTAGTTTTGCCGCCACGTCGAGATACGCCACAATTCCCGACGAGAGCGTTTAAGCGTCTTTCGCGTGAACGGGCAAGCGGAAAGAACAAAGGCCGAACACGCTCCTGACAAAGCTGTGCAAAAACTGACTTGCACGTAACCTCCCGGCGATCACATTTTTCGGTAACCGGCTATTGATGGTTGACGCCACCAACTGAGGGGAGCAGTCTCCAGCAGTCAACGAAGCCGGCCGTCTTTCGATGGCCTCGCCGCCCAAAGGTGGCCTGCGAGACGCCGCAGGCATTTGCGATTTGTGCTTCGAATTGACAACAATCGCAACGGACAGAGGAGCGGAGCTATGACGCCACCGGATCGTCCCCCAGGGTTCCAGTTGTCACTGGAGCCGAGGCAGGCATAAGTGCCAGGGTTCAGCGTTTTCGCCAGCCGGCAAACCGTGACCTGCCATCTCTCGTAAAAATCAGAGACTACTAGTCGGATCGTCGGCTGAATGCCGCGGTGCATCCGAAATCAAACGCCGGCAGTACACTCCCGGTAAAATTGGATTTGAGATCCAAAAAGGCCCCGTCCGTTTGCGCAAAGCACGGCGGGGCCGTTTTCATGTGCGGATTGTCTTGTGGGCGACAGGCGCAGCGCGACACGCGCTGTCAGTGGCGCGGCGGCCCGATCGAGCCGGCGCCGACATCGACGGTGATGCTGCCGGAAATCCTGACATCGGTATCGCCGATCTTGAATGTACCGTTCTCGCCGGCTGGCAGCGCATCGTCCGGCTCGGGAGCCGGCTTGGCGATGCGGTAGTCGCCGGTTACGCCGGGAAGGGCGCTTTTTTGCGTCGACGACGAACTGTCGTCGGCAAGTGCCGCGCCGCTGATGAGGCCCGCAATGGCGAGCGCTACAACGGCGATGACGCGGTGCAATGATCTGGACTGATGAGTGTCGGTCATCGCAGGACTATAGTGGCGCGTCGCCGATGGAACCAGACCGGCATCGTCAAATCTTCGACTAACTGCCGGACGGTCTCCGATCCGACCCTGGCTTACGCCGCTTTCTTTCGCGTGTCGAAAACATGGTCGACGATGCCCCAGGACTGGGCCTCGCGGGCGGTCATGAAGTGGTCGCGGTCGAGCGTGCGTTCCACCTCTTCATAGCTGCGGCCGCAATGCTGCGCGTAAAGTTCGGCCATGTGCCGTTTCGTCCGGCCGATGCGCTCGGCATGGCGCTGGATGTCGGAGGCTTGGCCTTGGAACCCGCCCAGCGGCTGATGCAGCAGGATGGTGGCATTCGGCAGGGAAATCCGACGCCCCGGTGTGCCTGCCATCAGCAGGAACGAGCCCATCGAGGCGGCAAAGCCCATGCATACGGTGGACACCGGGCAGCTGATATATTGCATCGTATCGTAGATGGCGAATCCGCTGGTCACCACGCCGCCCGGCGAGTTGATGTAGAGCGAGATCTCCTTGTCGGGATTGTCCGATTCCAGCGACAAAAGCTGCGCGCAGACCAGCGCCGAGATGTCATCGTTGATCTCGCCATTGATGAAGATGATGCGCTCGCGCAGCAGCCGCGAAAAGATGTCGAAGGCACGTTCGCCGCGGCTCGATTGCTCGATGACCATCGGCACCAGACTGGCAACACCGCTCATTGTCTCTCTCCGTCCGTTTTGTTTTCAGGCCGCGCGAAGCAGGAGGCGAGGCGTGTTTGCGGCGATTGGCTTAGATGACCTGTTCGCACCGAGCGAAACCCGGCAGCCGGCGCCTGCCATGGCGACGGCAGGCATGGTCTTGCGGGCAAAGCCGTCATGGACGATGCGCAGATGCGTGCCGCCGGAAACGGTTCGGGCAAGTGTGAAGGTGACGGTACTGTCGAGCGGCCCCTGCCTGGCGGCGTCGCCCGGCTGCTCCCGCCAGGAATAGCGCAGCAGCTTCTCGGGTTCGGCGTCGAGGATTTCGCATTCGATCGGCGTGTCCGGTCCGGCGAAGGCAAAACGGTTGCCGATCTCGGGGCTGATGTCGTTCGGCATCATCCAGGCGGCCAGCAATTCCGGTACGGTCAGGGCCCGCCAGACCTTTTCCGGCGGCTCGGCAAGCTCGTACTCGAACTCGAGCGCATCCGGGGCGTCGCCTTGGCCGTGGTTGGTCGTTGATCCCGCCTTCTTCATTGATCCATGTCCTTCAAAACCGCCTTCAGCCTTTCGATGCGCTCCGGCCAGAAGGTCCGGTAGCGTTCGATCCAGGAGAGCAAGGGGGCGAGCCCCTGCGGATCGGCGCGGTAATAGGCGTTGCGGCCGGCTCGCCGCTCGACCACCAGCCCGGCGCCACGCAGCACCGCCAGATGCTGCGACACCGCGGGCTGCGACACCGTCATCCCGGTGCGCAATTCCGACACGCTCATCTCGCCGGCGGCCAGCCGCTCAAAGACGGCGCGGCGCGTCGGGTCGGCCAGTGCGCGAAAAATCTCTGCTTCGATCATGCCAAAAGCATAAGTGCATACTTATTGATTTGGCAAGCGGTCTTTTCAGGCCCATATGATCGGCTTCGGCGTTGCTGCCATTCCTTGACAATAAGCAGCGATGCGGATAAGAACGAAAAGGGAACAAAAACCTTGTGGGTAAAGGCAGCCATGGCAAGCGGCGATCGCCTGCAGCCTGTAAGGTGCTGCGACAAAAATTTGTTTCGGATGAGCGCGGAGAAATATCATGGCGGGTAGCGTCAACAAGGTCATTCTGGTCGGCAATCTCGGCGCGGATCCCGAAATCCGTCGCCTGAATTCGGGTGAACCGGTCGTCAACATCCGCATCGCCACATCGGAAAGCTGGCGCGACAAGAATTCCGGCGAACGCAAGGAAAAAACCGAGTGGCACAACGTCGTCATCTTCAATGAGGGCATCGCCAAGGTGGCGGAGCAGTATCTAAAGAAGGGCATGAAGGTCTATGTCGAGGGCCAGTTGCAGACGCGCAAATGGCAGGACCAGACCGGTGCCGACAAGTACACGACGGAAGTCGTTCTGCAGAAATTCCGCGGTGAGCTGCAGATGCTCGACGCACGCGGACAGGGCGAGGGCGGTCAGGTCGGCGGCTATACCGGTGGCGGCAGCAGCCGTGGTTCCGATTTCGGCCAGTCCAGCCCGAGCGAAGGCTTCAATCGCGGTGGCGGCGGTGCCAAGAGCGGCGGCGGCGGTGGTTCGTCGCGCGAATTGGATGACGAAATCCCGTTCTGATCGCAACAGTTATGTCAGACACAGTGCCCCGAGAGTCGTTCATGGACTTTCGGGGTTTTGCATCGTGATTGAGGCTGACCGGGCCGATCAACGAAATACGGTGAGAGGACGAGTTGGGTGAAAGCGCGCGTAAAGTGGGTCGAGGAGCGCACCTTCGTCGGGGAATCCGGCAGCGGTCACATGGTCGTGCTCGGAACAGCGCACGGACCGGAAGGCAGGACGCCGGGTCCAAGCCCGATGGAGCTGGTGCTGATCGGCACCGGTGGCTGTTCGGCCTATGATGTCGTGCATATCCTCGAAAAGGGCCGCGAGGCGGTCGAGGACTGCGTGGTCGAGCTTGATGCCGAGCGGGCCGAAACCGAGCCAAGAGTGTTCACCCGCATTCACATGCATTTCGTCGTCAAGGGCAGGGCACTCTCCAGCGTCAAGGTGAAACGCGCGATCGACCTTTCGATCGAAAAATATTGCTCGGCCTCCGCGATGCTGGCCGAGACCGCCACGATTACCCACGATTTCGAGGTCATCGACACGACGGCGAAATAGAACCGGCTTCGGGTTCTCGCCGCGTCAGCCTCTCAGCCTGCTATCAGCGCCTTGATACCGTCGGCGACGAATTGCACAGCCAGTGCCGCCAGGATGACGCCAAGCAGACGGGTCAGGATCGAGCGGCCGGTCTGGCCGAGGATGCGGTCTATGCGTTCCGACAGCACGAACACCAGATAGGTGATGGCGAGGCAGACGAAGATGATGCCGACCAGCGCCGCCTGCGCGGCAAAGCCTTGAAACGAGCCGGAAAGCAGCACAGTTGCCGAAATGGCACCAGGGCCCGCGATCAGTGGGATCGCCAGCGGGAAGGCGGCGATGTTGTGGATCATGTCCTTGGTGATGGCGACGTCGCCGATCTTCTCCTTGCGGTCCTGCCGGCGCTCGAACACCATCTCGAAGGCGATGAAGAACAGCAGGAAACCGCCGGCGACGCGGAAGGCCGGCAACGTTATGCCGAACACCGACAGGATCGAGGCCCCGGCAACCGCAAACAGCGCCATCACTAGGAAACCGATGATCGAGGCGCGCACCGAAACCTGCTGGCGCTCCTCGCGGTTCATGCCGCGCGTCACGGCGAGGAACAGCGGCGCCAGGCCGGGCGGGTCGATGGTCACGAGAATGGTGACGAAAGCGTTGAACAGGCTGTCGAAACTCGGCATCTCTGACCCTCCCGCCGGGCTGTGCCCGTGCCAGAATACTGGTAGAGCAAAGCCCGTTCGGTGGGAACCGTTCGTGAGAAAGTGGTTGATGCGGGACAGAGGGCAGCGCGAAGGATCGCGACGCTTTTATTCTGGGCTGCTGCAATCCTCGGAGATCAAACCGCTCGCCGCGCCAGGAACTCGACTTCCAGCCGCCATGTCGCGCCATTGTCTTGCGAGCGTTCGCCCAGCCAGCGGAAGGAGTTTTCGGTGATGCGTGAAAAGCTCCAGCGTACCGAGCTGCCGGTGTCGTCGGCGCCCACTTGCACGATCGTGTCACCCTCGGCGCGGCCGAGCTGGCGGCTGAAATACTGGTTGCGCGGGTCGCTCCAGAAGATGTGCCAGGCATCCGCGCCGGGATCATAGACGCGCAGCGTCGTGCCGTAAAAAGTCCATGTGCCCAAGGATGGCGATGGACCGGCGTCCCGCGCGGGCAGGATCCACACGTCCTGGATCGCCCGGCCTTCCAGCACCCAGCCGAAATGCACCTCGCCACGCCCTGTCAGCACAGTGCCGTCCTCGAGGTGGCGCGAGGCCTCAAACGTCCAGGCGCCGACGAAGCGGCCGTAAAGGCTCAGTTTTTCGGCAAGCCCTTCGATCGGTCCGGAGCTATGCAGGGCTTCGGCAAACGAGGATTGATCGAACATGGCTGCGGTCTCTTCTTGTCAGGAGACCGTTAGGACTAGGCGGTGACGGGGTTCTGGGCTTGGGAAAAATTGCTATATTTCGACTATGACGACGACCACGCATAGTCTCGCATTCGGAGCCGGTTGGCACGTGACGGACGTCATTTGCACGGCCGGCGCCGGCGACCGGCCGTTCGAGGAAGCGCATCAGGATTTCTGCGTCGCTGCGGTCACCAGCGGCACGTTTCGCTACCGCGCCCAGCAAGGCACGGCGATGCTGGCGCCCGGCGCGCTCCTGCTCGGCAATCCCGGCACATGTTACGAATGCGGGCACGAGCATGGCAGCGGCGACCGTTGCCTCTCGTTCCATTTCGAGCCGGCTTACATGGAACGGATCGCAGCTGGCGTTCCGGGCGCCAGGAAGCTGGCTTTCGAGGCGGCGCGCCTGCCGCCTTTGCCGGTACTGGCGCCGCTCCTGGCCGAAGCGGAGACCGCGCGCGAGATGGCCTACATCGACGCCTTCGAGGAACTTTCCCTGCGCTTGGCCGGTGCTGCCGTGGCTACAGCCTCTGGCGCTACGCATGTCGGGCGCGCGCCCAGCCGCCGCGATCAGAAACGGGTGGCCGAGGCAGTGCGGCGGATCGAACTGGACGCCGATGGGCCTGTCTCGCTTTCAGCGCTTGCCGATGAGACAGCAACCAGTCCGTATCACTTCCTGCGCATCTTCCGGCAGGTGGCGGGCATGACGCCCTACCAATTCCTGCTCAGGACGCGATTGCACAGGGCGGCGGTGCGGCTACGCCTGTCGAACGATGCGGTCTCGGCGATCGCCTTCGAGGCAGGCTTCAACGATCTGTCGACCTTCAATCGTCGTTTTCGGCGGATCATCGGGGAGACGCCGGGCCAGTATCGCAGCCGCCGTGGCGCATGGGCCGTTTCTGCTTCGTGAATCGGCCCCATGCCCGCCAAGGCAGACACGCAGGCTTTTGCGTCAGGGCGGCGAAAACTGCCTTGGCCATATCGTCGCAATCAGCGGTATCCATTTGAAATTACCACTGAAAATGACACTGGAAAAGTGCCGTGAAGGTTGGAGTTTCGGGCTTGCTTCCTATATAAGCACCAAGTGATTCCTGATTAGATTGTGATCCGATTTGACCGACCAGAAGACACCGCGCGGCGCCGACGGCGGCCCCACCGGCATCGAGCCGATATCCATCGTCGAGGAGATGCAGCGCTCCTATCTCGATTACGCTATGAGCGTGATCGTCAGCCGTGCGCTGCCGGACGTGCGCGACGGCCTGAAGCCGGTGCATCGCCGCATTCTCTTCGCCGCCCATGAGAGCGGCTACCACTGGAACCGCAAATATGTGAAGTCGGCGCGTCCGGTCGCCGACGTGATGGGTAAATACCATCCGCATGGCGACGCCTCCATCTATGACGCCTTGGTGCGCATGGCGCAGGACTGGTCGCTGCGCGTTCCGTTGATCGACGGGCAGGGCAATTTCGGTTCCATCGACGGCGATCCGCCTGCGGCGATGCGCTACACGGAAGCGCGGCTGACCAAGGTCGCGCACGAGCTTTTGGAGGATATCGACAAGGATACCGTCGATTTCCAGGACACTTACGACGCGTCGGGCAGCGAACCGAAGGTTCTGCCGGCACGGTTTCCCAACCTTTTGGTCAACGGCTCGGGCGGCATCGCCGTCGGCATGGCGACCAACATTCCACCGCATAATCTCAGCGAAATCTGCAACGGCGCCATCGCCCTCATCGACAATCCGGCGATCGACCTGCCGGCGTTGATGGAGATCATTCCGGGACCGGATTTCCCCACCGGCGGCATCGTGCTTGGCCGTTCGGGCATCTACAACGCCTATTCGACCGGCCGTGGCTCCATCGTCATGCGCGGCAAGGTCAACATCGAACAGCGCGGCAACGACCGCGAGTCGATCATCATCACCGAGGTTCCCTACCAGGTGAACAAGTCGTCGATGATCGAGAAGATGGCTGAACTGGTGCGCGACAAGCGCATCGAGGGCATTTCCGATATCCGCGACGAGAGCGACCGCCAGGGCTACCGCGTCGTCATCGAGTTGAAGCGCGACGCCGTTGCCGACGTCATCCTCAACCAGCTCTACCGCTTCACGCCGCTGCAGACCTCCTTCGGCGCCAATATGGTGGCACTGAACGGCGGCAAGCCGGAAGTGATGAACCTGACCGATATGCTGAAGGCGTTCGTCGCCTTCCGTGAGGAGGTGATCACAAGGCGGACGAAATTCCTGCTGCGCAAGGCGCGCGACCGCGCCCATGTGCTGGTCGGTCTCGCCATCGCAGTCGCCAACATCGACGAGATCATCAAGCTGATCCGCACCGCGCCGGATCCGCAGACGGCGCGTGAGCAGTTGATGGAGCGGCGCTGGCCCTCTGGCGACGTGGAATCGCTGATCCTCCTGATCGATGACCCGCGTCACCGCATCAACGAAGACGGCACCTACAATCTGTCAGAGGAACAGGCGCGCGCCATCCTCGAACTGCGCCTGCAGCGCCTGACCGCGCTCGGCCGCGACGAGATCGCCGACGAGTTGAACACGATCGGCGCCGAAATCATCGATTACCTGGACATTTTGTCGTCCCGCGCGCGCGTCCAGCAGATCGTCAAGGACGAGCTTGCTGCCGTGCGCGACGAGTTCGGCACGCCGCGCCGCACCGAACTCACCGACGGCGGTTCGGACATGGAAGACGAGGACCTGATCCAGCGCGAGGACATGGTCGTGACGGTGAGCCATTCCGGCTACATCAAGCGCGTGCCGCTGTCGCTCTACCGGGCGCAGCGTCGCGGCGGCAAGGGCCGCTCCGGCATGTCGACCAAGGAAGAGGATTTCGTCACCCGGCTGTTCGTGGCCAACACCCATACGCCGGTGCTGTTCTTCTCCTCGCGCGGCATCGTCTACAAGGAAAAGGTCTGGCGGCTGCCGATCGGCAATCCGCAGTCACGCGGCAAGGCGCTGATCAACATGCTGCCGCTGGAGCAGGGCGAGCGCATCACCACCATCATGCCGCTGCCGGAGGACGAGGCCAGCTGGGGCGAACTTTACGTGATGTTCGCCACCACGCGCGGCACCGTGCGCCGCAACGATCTATCCGACTTCGTCCAGGTCAACCGCAACGGCAAGATCGCCATGAAGCTGGAGGAAGAAGGCGACGAGATCCTCGGCGTCGAGACCTGCACCGACAAGGACGACGTGCTACTGACCGCCAGTTCCGGCCAGTGCATACGCTTCTCCGTCGGCGACGTGCGCGTCTTCCAGAGCCGCAATTCGGTCGGTGTGCGCGGCATAACCATGGCCGAGACCGACCGCATCATCTCGATGTCGGTGATAGAGCATGTCGATGCTTCGCCAGCGGAACGCGCCGCTTACCTGAAGCGCGCGGCGGCGGAGCGGCGGCTTGCCACGGAAACGACCGGCGAAGAGGAAGAGATCGCGCTGACCAATGAGGAGATCGGCGAGGAGACGGAGCTTTCCGACAACCGATACGAAGAGCTCAAGGCGCACGAACAGTACGTGCTGACGGTCACCGAGTTCGGCTACGGCAAGCGTTCGTCGTCCTATGATTTCCGGCTGACCGGACGCGGCGGCAAAGGCATCCGCGCCACCGATGTGTCGAAGGCAGCCGAGATTGGCAGGCTGGTGGCGACGTTCCCGGTCGGCAATGACGACCAGATCATGCTGGTGTCGGACGGCGGCACCGTCATCCGGGTTCCGGTCAACGGCATCCGTTTCGCCAGCCGCGCCACCAAGGGCGTGACCATCTTCAACACGGCTGAAGGCGAAAAGGTGGTTTCGGTCGAGCGGATCTCGGAACCGCAAGCGGACGAAGAAAGCGATGAGACGGTCGAGGGCGGTGCTGATGCCGCTCCGGCGCCTGACGCCGGTCCGGAGGGTACGGACTAAGTCCGGCACCCGGGTTTTGACATAGCAACGCCGGCCAGGTGGCCGGCGCGGCAGCAAGTTCAGGCTTTATCAGTAGTGACGATATGGCTTGCGCGGGCCGAAGCCTTCGAAGCGCTTGGTGTTTGCCTTGACGCGGATGCGTTGCGCCTCCTGATGCAGCCCAAATACGGTGGCGATCAGCATGGCGACGGTCATTGCGGTGGCGAGCATGTAGATCAGCATGTGCGTGTTCTCCTGCGCCTAACAACGGATAGATGGGATTTTGGTTTCATCTTATTAAGGTGCAACCTAGTGAACGCTGCGTGAAGGCTTCGTGATCAGCGTGTTCATCTGTCGTTCATGTGCCGGAAAAGGTTCACGACCGGCGCGCCGATCGGTTTGCCTTTGCGAGAGAGGCTCGTTAGAGCCTGTTACATCTTGATGGACGGAAGACGGAACGGGCTCTAGCTTTCATTTGAGCATGATCTTTTCCAAAAACCGGTTTCCACTTTTTGGGATCATGCATTAGAAGCACCTGCCATGACTGAACGCATCGCCCTCTATGCCGGCTCCTTCGACCCGCTGACCAACGGCCATCTCGATGTGCTGAAGGCCTCGCTGGCCGTGGCGGATATCGTTTACGCGGCGATCGGCATCCATCCGGGCAAGCAACCGCTGTTTTCCTTCGAGGAGCGGGTGAAGCTGATCGAGACGGCGACGAAGACGGAATTCGGCAGCGACGGTGCCCGCATCAAGGTCGTCGCCTTCGACGGGCTGGTCATCGACGCCGCCAGGAAGCAGGGCGCCTCGATCATGATCCGCGGCCTGCGCGACGGCACCGACCTCGACTATGAGATGCAGATGGCCGGCATGAACGAGACCATGGCGCCTCAACTGCAGACGGTTTTTCTGCCCGCCAGTCCTTCGGTACGCACCATTACCGCCACACTTGTTCGCCAGATTGCCTCGATGGGCGGCGACATTCGCCCCTTCGTGCCGGCGGCGGTTGCCGGTGCGCTCACAGCCAAGTTCAAGAAGTAAGTTTTCGGAGAAAACCATGCAGCTGAAAAAGCTAGCCTCGTTCCTTGTCGTGCTCGCCGGTCTTGTGGCTGTGTCGGTCTCGGCTTTCGCCGCCGACCCGGAAAACACAATGATCATCACGCTGAAGGACGGCGACGTCACCATTGCGCTGAGGCCCGATCTTGCGCCAAAGCATGTCGAGCAGATCAAGAAGCTGGTGCGCCAAGGCGCCTATGACAACGTCGCCTTCCATCGCGTCATCGACGGCTTCATGGCGCAGACCGGCGACGTCAAGTTCGGCAATATGAAAAAGGGTTTCAGCGCCGAGGCCGCCGGCACCGGCGGTTCCGACCTGCCCGACCTGCCGGCCGAATTCTCACAGACCGAACATTATAAGCGCGGCGTGGTCGGTATGGCCCGCTCGCAGGACCCAAATTCGGCCAATTCGCAGTTCTTCATCATGTTCGCTCCGGCACCGCCCCTCGATGGCCAGTACACGATCGTCGGCAATGTCGTCAGCGGCATGGAACTGGTGGACCAAATCAAGAAGGGCGACCAGGCGGACAACGGCACGGTCACCGATCCCGACCGGATGATTAAGGTGCGCATCGCCGCCGACAAGTAAATTGTCGAATAACTCTGTTTTCTCAAAAGGATATCTGACATGGCCGAAATCAAGGATCGCGAGAACGCGCTCATCATGGAAACGACCAAGGGCAAGGTCGTCATCGAACTTTTCCCCGACCTGGCGCCCGGCCATGTCGCCCGCATCAAGGAACTGGCCAGGGAAGGCGCCTATGACGGCGTGGTCTTCCACCGCGTCATCGAGGGTTTCATGGCGCAGACCGGCGACGTCAAGTTCGGCAATTCGAGCAAGCCTTCCTTCGCGCCGTCCCGCGCGGGCATGGGCGGCTCTGAAAAGCCGGATTTGAAGGCTGAATTCTCCAACGCCAACCATGCTCGCGGCACCTGCTCGATGGCCCGCTCGCAGAACCCGAACTCGGCCAATTCGCAGTTCTTCATCTGCTTCGACGATGCCGCATTCCTCAACCGCCAGTACACGGTCTGGGGCCAGGTCATCGAAGGCATGGACAATGTCGACAAGATCAAGCGCGGCGAGCCGGTGCAGGATCCCGACAAGATCGTGTCGCTGAAGGTCGCGGCCGACGTCAAGTAAGGGCAAACGACAATGATGGGCGTCGTCTGGTCGCTTCTCGGCATCCTGTCCGGCGCCTTCATTGCCATTCAGGCGCCGATCAATTCGCAGCTGGCGCGCGGCCTGGGCCTCCCGGTCGCGGCGGCTGCGTTTTCGTTCCTGTCGGGCGCGATCGTGCTCGGTATCATCTCCGTCACGGTGGTGAAGCTGCAAGGCATCTCGCTCGACTGGAAGGCGCCGGCGCCCTGGCTGTTCGTGGCCGGCGGCATGCTGGGCGGTTTCTATGTCACGCTGTCGACGATTCTCACGCCACGCATAGGTGCGGCCGCGCTGATGGCGTTTCTGGTCACCGGCCAGTTGCTGGCCGGCATGCTCATCGATCGCGTCGGCTTCCTCGGCGTCGCGGTGCGTGAAATCTCGCTCGGCCGCGTTGCCGGCGCGGTGCTGCTGCTGGCCGGAGCGCTGCTCGTCCGGCTCTACTGATGCGCGTCGATCTCTTTGACTTCGACTTGCCGGAGGAGCGCATCGCGCTTCGTCCGGCGGAGCCGCGCGACAGCGCCAAGATGCTGGTGGTCAAACCCGGCGAAGGGTTCGACGACCGCAGGGTTGGCGACCTGCCGTCCTTGCTCAGGGCCGGCGACGTGCTGGTGTTCAACGACACCAAGGTCATTCCAGCGCAGCTCAAAGGCATCCGGAGGCGAGGCGAAGCGACAGCGCAGGTCGAAGCCACGCTGCATATGCGCAGGGCGCCGGACCGCTGGCTGGCCTTCATGCGGCCGGGCAAGCGCATTGCCGCCGGCGACCGCATCCATTTCGGCCATGACGGCAATTCCTGTTTGCTCGGTCAGCTCGACGCCACGGTGATCGAGAAAGGCGAGGGCGGCGAAGCGCTGCTTGGCTTCGATCTGTCGGGGCCGTTCCTCGACGAGGCGCTGCACGCGGTCGGCCACATTCCGCTGCCGCCCTACATCGCCTCGAAACGCGACGACGACGAACGCGACCGGGCCGACTACCAGACCATCTATGCAAGCGAGGAAGGCGCCGTCGCGGCACCAACCGCGGGCCTGCATTTCACGCCGGAGCTTTTTGCAGCGCTTGACAGCAAGGGCATCGAACGCCGCTTCGTCACCTTGCATGTCGGCGCCGGTACGTTCCTGCCGGTGAAGGCGGACGACACCGCCGACCACAAGATGCATGCCGAGACCGGTTCGGTCAGCGAAGCCACTGCGGACGTCCTGAATGCCGCAAGAGCAAGGGGCGGGCGCATCGTTGCCGTCGGCACGACCTCGCTGCGTCTGCTGGAGAGTGCGGCGCGTGAGGACGGTACTCTGGCTGCGTGGTCTGGTCCGACCGATATCTTCATCACGCCCGGCTACCGTTTTCGCACCGCCGACGTGCTGATGACCAATTTCCATCTGCCGCGCTCGACGCTGTTCATGCTTGTCTCGGCCTTCAGCGGCCTCGACACGATGCGTGCGGCCTATGCCCATGCGATCGAGAACCGTTACAGATTCTATTCCTATGGCGACGCAAGCCTGCTTTTCCGAGCGGAGACGAGCGATGGACGATGATCTGCAAGCCTTTGACCGCTATGCGCTGAATGCGGAATTG
The DNA here is from genome assembly GCF_004006095.1 of Mesorhizobium sp. M7A.F.Ce.TU.012.03.2.1. Classification (NCBI taxonomy): domain Bacteria; kingdom Pseudomonadati; phylum Pseudomonadota; class Alphaproteobacteria; order Hyphomicrobiales; family Phyllobacteriaceae; genus Mesorhizobium; species Mesorhizobium sp. M7A.F.Ce.TU.012.03.2.1. Next base: position 5,146,788 of record NZ_CP034779.1, on the reverse strand, counting down.
AAAAAGCTGCGCGCCGGCATTCGCCAGCACCTCGTTTCCGCCATGCGCGGCTGCATCCACTACCGCCAGTCGCTCGACAATCAGGCGCCGGACGCCCCGATCCACGACAAGGAATTCAATGGCTAAGCCGTTCAGCTTCAAGGTTCTGGCAACCGACGGCAAGGCGCGGCGCGGCGTGATCGACATGCCGCGCGGCGAAATCCGCACGCCGGCCTTCATGCCGGTCGGCACCGGCGGCACCGTCAAGGCGATGTATATGGACCAGGTGCGCGGTGTCGGCGCCGACATCATCCTGGGCAATACCTATCATCTGATGCTGCGGCCCGGCGCCGAGCGTGTGGCGCGGCTCGGCGGTTTGCATGAATTCGCTCGCTGGCCGCATCCGATCCTAACCGACAGCGGCGGTTTCCAGGTGATGTCGCTGTCGAAGCTGAGAAAGCTGACCGAAAAGGGCGTCACCTTCCGCTCGCATATTGATGGCGCCGCCTACGAGATGTCGCCGGAACGTTCGATAGAGATCCAGGGATTGCTCGATTCCGATATCCAGATGCAGCTTGACGAATGCACGGCGCTGCCGGCCGAGATGAAGGAGATCGAGCGCGCCATGGAGATGTCGCTGCGTTGGGCCGAGCGCTGCAAGACGGCGTTCGGCGATCAGCCGGGCAAGGCGATGTTCGGCATCGTGCAAGGCGGCGACAACGCGGCCCTGCGGGAGCGCTCGGCGCAGGCGCTGAGCGCGATGGAGCTGAAGGGCTATGCGGTCGGCGGCCTGGCCGTCGGCGAACCGCAAGCGGTGATGCTCGAGATGCTCGACATCACCTGCCCGGAACTGCCAGCGGACAAGCCGCGCTATCTGATGGGTGTCGGCACGCCCGACGATATCCTGAAATCGGTGGCGCGCGGCATCGACATGTTCGACTGCGTGATGCCGACACGGGCCGGCCGCCACGGCCTTGCCTATACAAGGCGCGGCAAGGTCAATCTGCGCAACGCCCGCCATGCCGACGATCCACGGCCGCTCGACGAGGAAAGCGACTGCCCGGCCGCCCGGGACTACTCACGCGCCTATCTGCATCATCTGGTGCGCTCTCAAGAAGCGCTCGGCGCAATGCTTTTGACGTGGAACAACCTGTCCTACTACCAGAAACTGATGCAGGACATCCGCGCTGCGATCGAGGCCGGCACCTTCGAGGCGCGCGGCGCGGAAATCACCGAGGGCTGGGCGAGGGGCGATATCCCGTTGCTGTGAGGCCTCAAGTGCTGAGCGAATTCGAAGCGCGCAGGCTGCAGCCGGTGATCTGGAACGTACCGTCGGGCTGTTGCTGCAACGTGTAGACCGCCTCGTAATCCTTGCCGTCGGGGCCGACGATCAGCACCTGCTGGACGATCGAACCCGGAGCGGTCTCCTCGACCTTGCCGAAGGAATAGGTCCGCGGCTTGCGCACCGGCGGATAGCCGTTGGTCACCATGTTCATGAAGGCATCGACGGTCGGGAAGATCCGCTTCACATTCGGGGCGGCGAAGCTGTAGGCGGTGGCGCCGTCATTGGCGATGAGGGCCTTTAGCTGACTGTCGATGACGGACTGGCCCGCCTTGATCTCGGCATCGCCGGCCAATACCGACGACGCGAAGAGGAATGGAACGACTGCGATTGCGAAAAAGGCGCGGCGCATGGCCTGTCTCCGTTATCCCGCGAAATATCTTCCCTCGAAATGCTGCTGTCCGAAGACACATCATAACATACGCTTGGCAGCGCATCGCGGTTTCAGCGATTGCGAATATTCACTGGCGATCGGTGACAAGTTCCACGCCAGTGGCGGAGTTGCAGCAGGCGGTAGCCTAGGCCCGAGCCGGCTGAGCATTCATTCCAGCGCTTGAAAGCCCGCCTCCAGTCTGCCAGAAGGGCCGCTGGACTTGGACGTTTAGCGGGACGAAGCCATGAAGGCGTTTTTCGTGCAGATCAAATGCGAGCTCGGCAAATCCTATGAGGTTGCCAGTGCGCTTGCCGATGCCGAGATCGCCTCGGAAATCTACTCCACCGCCGGCAATTACGATCTGCTCGCCAAATTCTACGTCGACGACGAGGAAGACGTCGGCCATTTCGTCAATGAGAAGGTGCAGATTCTCCCCGGCATCAAGGACACGTTCACCGTCGTCACGTTTCGCGCTTTCTAGCCTGGAAACGCATTTGCCCGGGCACGAGGCAAAGGCTGATCAAGGTCATATTTTAGCTGCCTCAATTTTGGGCAGGCGCAACATACTGATCGCCCGTATCTCTCAAATCACCGATTGCGCTTGATTTTCTCCGGCGACGCCAGTGAAATGGCGTCACAGGGGAGTATGCGATTGGCAGCGTTCGATGAAATGCTTCCGGAAGTCTCCGGATTGAGAAGACCGTATTCGGCTTATGATCGCTGGCTGAAGGAGCAGGATCCGGCCAGGCTGACCGAGAAGATGCAGGACGCCGAACGCGTCTTCCGCAAGACCGGCATCACCTTCGCCGTCTATGGCGAGCAGGAAGCTTCCGAGCGGCTGATCCCGTTCGATATCGTTCCCCGCATCATTTCAGGCAATGAATGGCGCCGCCTCACGCAGGGCATCGAGCAGCGCGTGCAGGCGCTGAACGCCTTCCTCGACGACATCTACCACCGCCAGGAAATCCTGCGCGCAGGGCGCGTCCCCAGGGAATTGATCGCCAGGAACGAGGCCTTCCTGCCGGAGATGATCGGGGTCAGGCCGCCGGCCGGCGTCTACACCCACATCATCGGCGTCGACATCGTCCGCATCTCGGAGGACGAATTCTACGTGCTGGAGGATAATGCGCGCACACCGTCGGGCGTCTCTTACATGCTGGAGAACCGCGAGACGATGATGCAGCTGTTCCCCGAGCTGTTCCAGAAGATCAAGGTACGGCCGGTGGAAAACTACCCGCAGCTTCTGCGCCAGTCGCTGGCGGCGGTGCGGCCGCAAAGCACCAAGGGCGCGCCGACCATTGCGGTGCTGACGCCCGGCAGCTTCAACTCCGCCTATTTCGAACACGCCTTCCTCGCCGACCAGATGGGCGTGCAGCTGGTCGAAGGCCAGGATCTGCGCGTCGTCGACGGCCATGTCGCGATGCGCACGACCGAAGGCTACAAGCAGATCGATGTGCTCTACCGGCGCGTGGACGATTCCTTCCTCGATCCGCTGACCTTCCGGCCGGATTCGGCACTCGGCATACCCGGCATCATGGATGTCTATCGGGCCGGCAACATCACCATCGCCAATGCGCCGGGCACCGGCATCGCCGACGACAAGGCGATCTATTCCTACATGCCCGAGATCATCGAATTCTACACCGGCCGCAAGGCGATCCTGGGCAACATCCCAACCTGGCGCTGCTCGGAGCCCGACAGCCTGAAATACGTGCTCGAGCACATCGACGAGCTGGTGATCAAGGAAGTCCATGGTTCCGGCGGCTACGGCATGCTGGTCGGGCCGGCTGCGACCAAGAAGGAATGCGAGACCTTTGCCAAGAAACTCCAGGCAAAACCTTCGAATTACATCGCCCAGCCGACGCTGGCGCTGTCGACATGCCCGATCCTGACGGAAAAGGGGCTGGCGCCGCGCCATGTCGATCTCAGGCCTTATGTGCTGGTCTCCGATCGCATCCAGATCGTGCCGGGCGGCCTCACGCGTGTCGCGCTGAAGGAAGGCTCGCTGGTCGTGAATTCCTCGCAAGGCGGCGGGACGAAAGATACTTGGGTGCTGGATGATTAAAGCGAATAGCGAATAGTGAGTAGCGAATAGGGGAAGGAGGGCAGCAAGACGGCGATCAATTCTTACAGGGACCTAATTGTTTGGAAAGCGGCCGTCGAGTTGGCGGTGGATTGCTATTCGGTAACCAAAGCCTTTCCAAGCAGCGAAATCTACGGGATGACCTCTCAGATGCGGCGGTCTTCCGTATCAATTGCAGCAAACATCGCCGAAGGGCATGGGCGGGAGAGTACGGGATCATTCATTCAATTTCTGCGCATGGCGCAGGGATCTCTCAAAGAGTTGGAAACACACCTGATCTTGTCTGAAAAAGTAGGGTTGATGGTTGAAGCAGAGGTGGTGCGTTTGCTTAGCAAGGCCGATGAGATCGGGAAAATGCTACGTTCCATGATCAGGAGTTTGCAACAAAAATCATGAAGCTGATTTTCCCCTATTCGCTACTCACTATTCGCTATTCGCTCGAAATCGGGGCACGATGATGCTTTTAGGCCGCACCGCCAACGGGCTTTACTGGATGAATCGCTATATCGAGCGGGCGGAGAACATGGCGCGCTTGGTCGATGCCGGTTTGCGCATGGCGCTGACTCGTACCCAGAGTGCCTCGGAAGAGTGGAATTCGGTGCTGCTCAGCGCCGGTTCCGACGTCACCTTCAGCCAGAAATATTCTGACTATACCGCGGCCAACGTCGCCGACTTCCTGTTGCGCGACACGTCGAACCCGTCGAGCACGATGGCGTCGATCGAGACGGCCCGCAACAATGCCCGCATGGTGCGTACCGCGCTGACGCGCGAAACCTGGGAAAGCATCAACGAAGCCTGGATGTCGCTGAAGCGGATGCTGGCCAAGCCGATCGACGAGCGCGACCTGCCCAGCGTACTCGACGCCATCAAGCGCGAGACGGCGCTGATCCGCGGCTCGTTCTACGGCACCATGCTGCGCAACGAAATCTTCGACTTCTCGCAGCTCGGCACCTATGTCGAGCGCGCGGACAACACGGCGCGCATCCTCGACGTGAAATATTATGTGCTGCTGCCGTCGATCTCCTGGGTCGGCTCGACGCTCGACAATTATCAGTGGGAATCGATCCTGCGTTCGGTCTCGGCGCATCGCTCCTACCGTTGGGTCTACGACGCCGATTACAAGCCGACCAACATTGCCGACTATCTGATCCTCAATGTCCGCATGCCGCGTTCGCTGATGTTCTGCTATCGCTTCCTGTCGGAGCACCTGAAATTCCTCGGCGACGATTACGGCGAACGCCATGCCTGCCACGCAACGGCCGAGAAGACGCAGACAATGCTGAGAGCCGGGTCGATCAAGGGCATATTCGACGCCGGGCTGCATGAGTTCCTGGCCAATTTCATTCGCGACAACACCAAGCTGGGCGAAGAGATCGCACAAGATTACCGGTTCAATTGAGCATGGTCCCGAAAGGTGGGAGCCGGTTTTCTCAGACAAATGAAACCGTTTGTCCGGAGATCGTGCTCACAAACGGAATAGAAGCATGCGGCTGAAGATCACCCATCGGACCGAATACCGCTACGACGCGCCGGTGCACTATCTGTTGCAGCGGCTGCGGCTGCTTCCGGTCAGCGGGTCGACGCAGACCGTTCTGTCCTGGGCCTTGACCATCGAAGGCGCGCGCGAAGAAGTTCGCTTTGTCGACCATTTCGGCAATGACACAAGGCTGCTAAGCGTCGAGGGCGAGCGCGACTTCATCACGGTGGAAGCATCAGGCGAAGTGGTGACACGCGACACCGCGGGTGTCTCGGGGCCGCACCAGGGCTTTACGCCGCTCTGGCTGTACAGCCATGAGACGCCATTGACGGTGATCGGCAGCGGTATCCGCGAACTCGCCGCATCGGTCGGCAAGGGCAGCGACATCGAAAGGCTGCACCGGCTGATGGCTGTCATCGGCGAGCGCGTTGTCTACACGCCCGGCACCACCAGTGCGACGACGCCGGCGGAGGAAGCCTTGGCGCTGAAAACCGGGGTCTGCCAGGATCATACCCATATCTTTGCCGCCGCGGCGCGTGCCATGGGCTTTCCGGCCCGCTATGTCAGCGGCTATCTGATGCTGGAAGCCACGGTCGAGCAGGCGGCCAGCCATGCCTGGGCCGAGGCGCATGTTTCGGGTCTCGGCTGGGTTGCCTTCGATGCCGCCAATGGCATTTCACCCGACGAGCGTTATGTAAAGGTGGCAACGGGCCGCGATTACCGCGACGCCACGCCGGTGTCGGGAATTCGGCTGGGACAGGCGGAAGAACAGCTTGCGGTCACCGTCACGGTGGAGCAGTAATCCTCGCAAGATTGCTGCCGAGCGATTCAGCGTTTCAAGGAAACGCCGGACCGCTCTATCTCCTTGTTTTAACGCAATTCCGGACGGAAAACCGCTTCACACTTTTCCTGGAATTGCTCTAGAAGAGATTCCATGACCTATTGCGTTGGCCTGAAGATCGATGGCGGGCTCGTGTTCATGTCGGACACGCGTACCAATGCAGGCATGGATTCCATCTCCACCTTTCGCAAGATGCATGTCTGGGAAGAGCCGGGCGAGCGCGTCATCGTTTTGATGTCGGCGGGCAACCTGGCGACGACGCAGGCCGTGGTCAGCCTGCTTGACGAGCGCACCAAGGCGATCTCCGAAAGACATTCCACGGTGCTCGAAACGCCGTCGATGTACCAAACGGTCCGCATTGTTGGCGACACGGTCAAGGAGGTCATCGCCAATTCGTCGCCCGCCGGCGAGAAGGCGGATTCCTACTTCAATGCGTCCTTCATCCTCGGCGGCCAGATCAAGGGCAGCGAGCCGCGCCTGTTCATGATCTATCCCGAAGGCAATTTCATCGAGTCGACCGACGACACGCCGTTTTTTCAGATCGGCGAGACCAAATACGGCAAGCCGATCATCATCCGCGCCTATGAAAGGACGATGAGCCTGGCCGAGACGGTGAAGCTGCTTTTGGTGTCGTTCGATTCGACGTTGAAGTCGAACCTGTCCGTCGGCTTGCCGCTCGACCTGCTCTTCCTGGAGAAGGACGCCTTCAAGGTCGGATTGAAGAAGCGGATCGGCCAGGACGACCAGTATTACCGCACGATCTCCGACGGATGGTCGAATGCGCTGAAGACCGCCTTTGCCAGCCTGCCGGATTTCCCTGGCTGAGGCGTGCGGCATCCATTGCCGGTTGCGTCTATTTCACGCGTTAATTAATAAAGAGACCAGCCGCGATGGATGGTGGCGGTCGATCATGTCGGGAGGACAGGATGAACAACGATGATTTCCGGCAATGGTCGCGCCGCGCCGCCGACTGGGGCGCCGACTACCGCAATACGCTACGCGAGCGGCCGGTGCGGCCGCTGGTCGAACCGGGCGACATTTTTCGAAGCATTGAGGCTTCTCCGCCCGAAGACGCCGAGCCGATGGACCGGATCTTCGCCGACTTCGAAGAGAAGATCCTGCCGGGAATGACGCATTGGCAGCATCCCCGCTTCTTCGCCTATTTCCCGGCCAATGCGGCGCCGGTTTCGGTGGTGGCGGAATATCTGGTTTCGGCGATGGCCGCGCAATGCATGCTCTGGCAGACGTCGCCGGCGGCGACCGAACTCGAAACGCGCACCGTAGACTGGATGCGCCAGGCGCTCGGCCTGCCCGAAGGGTTTTCCGGGGTGATCCAGGATTCAGCCTCGTCGGCGACACTGGCCGCGGTGCTGACCATGCGCGAACGGGCGCTCGACTGGCAAGGCAACAGACAAGGCCTGGCAGGGCAGGCGCGGCTGCGCATCTATTCCTCCGACCAGGTGCACACGTCGATCGACCGGGCGATCTGGGTGTCCGGCATCGGCGAGGACAATCTCGTGCGCATTCCGGTCGGCGGCCGCTTTCGCGCCATGGACACGGCAGCACTCGAGGCGGCAATCATCGCCGACAGGGAAGCCGGCATGCTGCCGGCCGGCATCATCGCTTGCGTCGGCGGCACCAGCACCGGCGGCACCGACGATATTGCAGCGGTTGTCGAGGTCGCACGGCGGCATGGGCTTTATCTTCACGTCGACGCCGCATGGGCGGGATCGGCGATGATCTGTCCGGAGTATCGGCATTTCTGGGAAGGGGTCGAAGGCGCCGATTCCATCGTTTTCAATCCGCACAAATGGCTGGGCGCGCAGTTCGACTGCTCGATCCAGTTCCTGCGCGACCCCGAAAGCCATGTGAGGACGCTGGCCATCAAGCCGGATTATCTGAAGACACACGGCCACGACGGCATCATCAACTATTCCGAATGGTCGGTGCCGCTTGGCAGGCGATTTCGCGCGCTGAAATTGTGGTTCCTGCTGCGCGCCCATGGCCTGGAAAATCTGCGCACGATGATCCGCAATCATGTCGCGTGGAGCGAAGGGCTTGCCGCGCGGCTGGCAAGGGAGCCGAATTTCGAGATCGTCAGCGAGTCGATGCTGTCGCTCTTCTCGTTCCGGCACAAGGCTGCAGCTGGCACTGATGCGGACGAGCACAATCTGCGCCTGGTCAATGCGATCAACGACGATGGCCGCATCTACCTGACGCAGACGAAGGTCGATGGCAGGATCGCAATCCGCTTCCAGGTCGGCCAGTTCGAGGCGACCGCCGCCGATGTTGATACGGCCTTCACCGTCATCTCGGAAATCGCGCGCGCAATGGATTGATCGGGCACAATCTGGTTTGCGTTCGTATTCACCTTGGCAATCACATGCATTTCATTAGCCGGCTCATGCCTTTTCATCGGTTTCGTTTTCGACTATAGACAAGAAAAACGAAAACGGGAGGTTGCCTATGTATCTGTCGCCGCGCCATGCCGAGATTATCCAGATGGCCAAGGATCATGGCCGCGTGCTGGTCGATGATCTGGCCACCCACTTCAATGTGACGCCGCAGACCATACGCAAGGACCTCAACGATTTGTGCGACCAGCGGCTGCTCTCGCGCATCCATGGCGGCGCGCTGTATCCCTCCGGCATCGAGAACATGGAATATGAGGCGAGACGCAAGATCGCCGCCGACGAGAAGGAGGCGATCGGCCGTGCGGCCGCCAGGCTGATCCCCGACAATGCCTCGCTGTTCATCAACATCGGCACCACGACCGAGTCGGTCAGCAAGGCGTTGCTCGATCACAACGGTCTCATGGTCATCACCAATAACATCAATGTTGCCAATAGGATGCGGATATATCCCTCGATCGAGGTGGTGATCGCCGGCGGGGTTGTGCGCGGTTCCGATGGCGGTGTGGTCGGCGAAGCGGCGGTCGACTTCATCAGGCAGTTCAAGGTCGACTATGCGGTGATCGGTGCATCCGCCATCGACCATGACGGCGCCTTGCTCGATTTCGATTTTCGCGAGGTCAAGGTGGCGCAGGCGATCATCGCCAATGCAAGGCATGTCATCCTGGTTTCCGACCAGACCAAATTCGAGCGAACCGCACCGGTGCGCATCGGCCATCTGTCGCAGGTCAACACCTTCATCACCGATCGTTGCGACATCCCGTCAGTGCGCAAGATCTGCCAGGAGGCCGAGGTTCAGTTGATCGAGACGTCGCTCGCCTAGGCGGTTTCCGCCCGATATCACGCGCTCGTGATATTTCGTTTGACATTCGTTATCATTTCGAAATAATTCCGACACGGTTTCGTAAAAGCCCAAAAATGGTGCAATGCGAAATCGTTGGAGGAATTGTGGACGCATCTCCGATCCGTGACATTTTCGTCATAGGTGGCGGCATCAATGGCTGCGGCATTGCCCGTGATGCCGTCGGTCGTGGCTTTTCCGTGTTTCTCGCCGAGATGAACGACCTCGCCAGCGGAACCTCCTCGGGTTCGACCAAATTGATCCATGGCGGCCTGCGCTACCTCGAATTCTACGAATTCCGCCTGGTGCGCGAGGCGCTGATGGAGCGCGAGGTTTTGTGGAAGAACGCGCCGCACATCATCTGGCCGATGCGCTTCGTGTTGCCCTATGCCAAGGGCCTGCGCCCGGCCTGGCTGATCAGGCTCGGTCTCTTCCTCTACGACCACATTGGCGGGCGCAAATTGCTGCCCGCGACCCGGACGCTGGACATGGCCAGGGATCCGGCCGGCAAGCCTTTGAAGCCGCTGTTCAAGAAGGCCTTCGAATATTCGGATGGCTGGGTCAATGATGCGCGACTGGTGGCGCTGAACGCGCGTGATGCCGCCGACCGCGGCGCCACGGTCCGCACCCGCACGAAGGTGACCGGCGCGCGCCGCGAAAACGGCCTGTGGGCAATCCAGATCGAGGATCTGCAGAGCGGCGAGACCGAGGAGATCAAGGCGCGACTGCTGGTCAATGCCGCCGGCCCCTGGGTCGATCATGTGCTGTCCGGCGTGGTGGGGCTCAACGATGTGCACAATGTCCGCCTCGTGCAGGGCAGCCACATTGTCATCGCCAGGAAGTTCGACGATCCACGCGCCTATTTCTTCCAGAACAAGGATGGTCGCATCATCTTCGCCATTCCCTATGAGGAAGAGTTCACACTGATCGGCACCACCGACCAAGATTATCCCGGCGATCCGCATGACGTGAAGATCAGCGACACCGAGATCGATTACCTCTGCGCCGCGGCAAGCGAATATTTCGCCCAACCCGTCAAGCGCTCGGACATCGTCTGGACCTATTCGGCCGTCCGCCCGCTCTATGATGACGGCGCCTCCAAGGCGCAGGAAGCGACGCGGGACTATGTGCTCAAGGCCGATGGCGGCGAGGGCGCTGCCCCAATCGTCAATGCCTTCGGCGGCAAGATCACCACCTATCGCCGGCTGTCGGAATCGATGCTGGAAAAGATCGAGGGTTTTCTCGGCAAGCGCGGCAAGCCGTGGACGGCAAACGCGCCGCTGCCGGGCGGCGATTTCCCGGCCACCGGTTTCGATGCCGAAGTGGCGAAATTGAAAACCGCCTATCCATTCCTCGACGCGCGCCTGGCTCGCCGGTTGACCCGGCTCTATGGCACCCGCGCAAGGATGCTGTTGGGGCTGGCCAAATCGAACGTCGATCTCGGCCGCAACTTCGGCGCCGATCTCTACGAGGCCGAGGTGCGCTATCTCGTTCAAAACGAATGGGCCGTCACATCAGAAGATGTATTGTGGCGCCGGACCAAGCGCGGTCTGCATCTCAGCCGCGAGCAGGTGGCGGCGCTCGATGAGTTCATGCGCGGCATAAGCCGGCGCCATGTCGCGGCTGCCGAATGAAGAGGGGTTTGAGCTGATGCGGAAGGCCTGGGAGGAGGCGTCATGCTGGAACTGAGAAACGTCACCAAGGCGGTCGGCGCGGTCGAGCATATAAGCGACGTGTCGCTGACGCTCCAGCACGGCTCGCTCAACGTCCTGCTCGGACCTACGCTTTCCGGCAAGACAAGCCTGATGCGGCTGATGGCCGGCCTGGACGTGCCGACCTCCGGTTCGATCTGGTTCGACGGCCAGAATGTCACCGGTGTGCCGGTGCAGAAGCGCAAGATCGCCATGGTCTACCAACAGTTCATCAACTATCCGGCGATGACCGTTTATGAGAACATTGCTTCGCCGCTGCGGGTGGCCGGCATCGAGCAGGCCAGGATCGACAGCCAGGTGCGTGAAGCCGCGGCTCTTCTCAAGCTGACGCCCTATCTCGACCGCACGCCGCTAAGCCTGTCCGGTGGCCAGCAGCAGCGCACCGCGCTGGCGCGCGCCATCGTCAAGAACGCAAGCCTGGTCCTGCTCGATGAGCCGCTCGCCAATCTCGACTACAAATTGCGCGAGGAACTGCGCGCCGAATTGCCCAGGATATTCGCCGCCGCCGGCACCATCTTCGTCTACGCCACGACCGAGCCGCACGAGGCGCTGCTGCTCGGCGGCAACACGGCGACGCTTTCTGAAGGGCGGATCACTCAGTTCGGACCGACCATCGAGGTGTTCCGCAAGCCGGTAGATCTGGTGACAGCCAGGACGTTTTCCGATCCACCGCTCAACACCATCGTGCTCGCCAAGAAGGGTCGGGACTTCCTGCTCGAGGGCGGCGTGAACCTGCCGGTGCCGGCCGAGCTCTCCGGCATTGCCGATGCCATGTACACGATCGGTTTTCAGCCGCACCACCTGTCGCTCGAGCGGCCCAATGCGGCGGCGGTACCGGTGCGCGCCAAGGTGACGATCACCGAGATCACCGGATCGGAGAGCTTCATCCATCTCGATTTCGCCGATGCGCGCTGGGTCATGCTGACCCATGGTATCAGGCATTTCGAGCCGGACGAGGTGGTCGAGGTGTTCATCGATCCGCGCCACATCATGGTTTTCGACGAGCACGGCAGCGCCGTGACTGCGCCGAAGCTGGCGGCTTGAGGGCAAAGAGATGGCACGCATCGACGTCAACCATGTCAGGCATTCCTACCTGCCGAACCCGCAGAAGGATGCCGATTTCGCGCTACGGGAAGTGCATCATGTCTTCGAGGACGGCGGCGCCTATGCGCTGCTCGGGCCCTCCGGTTGCGGCAAGACCACGCTGCTCAACATCATTTCGGGATTGTTGCACCCCTCGCACGGCCAGTTGCTGTTCAACGGCAAGGACGTGACCAATTTGTCGACGCAGGAGCGCAACATCGCGCAGGTGTTCCAGTTCCCGGTCATTTACGACACCATGACCGTCTACGACAATCTGGCCTTCCCGCTGCGCAACCGCGGCGTGCCGGAAGCCGATGTCGACCGCAAGGTTCGCGAGACGCTGGAGATGATCGATCTAGCGTCGTGGGCGAAGAAGAAGGCGAGGGGCCTGACCGCCGACCAGAAGCAGAAGATCTCGCTCGGCCGCGGCCTGGTGCGCTCCGACGTCAACGCCATCCTGTTCGACGAGCCGCTGACCGTCATCGATCCGCACATGAAGTGGGTGCTGCGCTCGCAGCTGAAGCAGTTGCACCGCCGCTTTGGCTACACCATGGTCTATGTGACCCACGACCAGACCGAGGCGCTGACCTTCGCCGAGCAGGTCGTGGTCATGTATGATGGCGGCATCGTGCAGATCGGCACACCGGCCGAATTGTTCGAACGCCCGCGCCATACCTTCGTCGGTTATTTTATCGGCTCGCCGGGCATGAACGTCATGCCGGTGGCAATCGACGGCAAGACGGCGACGCTCGGCTCACAGCGCATCGAACTGCCGGGCGCGCCAAAGGCAGGCAGCGGCGCCGTCGAGCTCGGCATCCGTCCCGAATATGTCCGGCTCGGCCGCGAAGGCATGGCCGTGCAGGTCAGCAAGGTCGAGGATCTCGGCCGCCACAAGGTGGTGCGCGCCAAGCTCGAAGGCCGCGATATCTCTGCCGTGATCGGTGAGGACGAGACCCTGCCCGCCGATCCGAAGGTGCGGTTCGACCCGGCCGGCATCAACATCTATGCCGATTCCTGGCGTGTCGAGATGGAGGCCTAGATGGAGAAGACCTGGAACAACAAGGCCTGGTTCATGGTGCTGCCGGTCCTCCTGCTGGTGGCGTTCTCGGCGGTGATCCCGCTGATGACGGTGGTCAACTATTCGGTGCAGGACACGTTCGGAAACAACGTCTTCTTCTGGAACGGCTCGGACTGGTACACCGAGATCCTGGAGTCGGAACGCTTCTGGCTGTCGATGGTCCGCAACCTGATCTTTTCCGCAACCATCCTCGCCATCGAGATCCCGCTCGGCATCTTCATCGCTCTCAACATGCCCAAGAAAGGCTGGGGCGTGCCGGTCTGCCTGGTGCTGATGGCTCTGCCGCTGCTGATCCCGTGGAACGTCGTCGGCACGATTTGGCAGGTGTTCGGCCGCATCGACATCGGCCTGCTCGGCTATACGCTGTCGTCGCTCGGCTTCGACTACAACTACGTCAACGATCCGACCGACGCCTGGGTGACGGTCATCCTGATGGACGTATGGCACTGGACAAGCCTCGTCGTTCTGCTCTGCTACGCCGGACTGGTCTCGATCCCCGATGCCTTCTATCAGGCGGCCAAGATCGATGGTGCATCGCGCTGGGCAGTGTTCCGCTACATCCAGCTGCCGAAGATGAACCGCGTGCTTCTGATCGCGGTGCTGCTGCGCTTCATGGACTCATTCATGATCTACACCGAGCCGTTCGTCGTCACCGGCGGAGGTCCCGGCAATTCGACGACGTTCCTGTCGATAGACCTGGTCAAGATTGCCATCGGTCAGTTCGATCTCGGGCCGGCGGCCGCCATGTCGATCATCTACTTCCTGATCATCCTTTTGCTGTCTTGGGTGTTCTACACCGTCATGACCAATGTCGATGCGGAGCGCTGAGATGAGCGGCGCCAACGAAGGAACGACGAGGCAGGACCGAGTGCGTGAGACGGCGGTTTCGGACGGGCTCGCCAGCACCTTGTCGCAGGACCAGCTTGCGCGGCTGATGCGCCGGCGCGGCGAAGAATCCCGGTTCTGGTGGTTGGTGCCGACGATCTACATCATCTTTCTGATGCTGCCGATCTACTGGCTGGTCAATATGAGCTTCAAGACCAATCAGGAGATTCTGGGCGCGTTTTCGCTGTGGCCGAAGAGCCCGACCCTGGCCAACTACATCGTGATCTTCACCGACCCGTCCTGGTACAAGGGCTACATCAATTCGATCATCTATGTCGTCATGAACATGGTGATCTCGGTTTCGGTGGCGCTGCCGGCTGCCTACGCTTTCTCGCGCTACCGGTTCCTCGGCGACAAGCACCTCTTCTTCTGGCTGTTGACCAACCGCATGGCGCCGCCGGCAGTGTTCGCGCTGCCATTCTTCCAGCTCTATTCGGCCTTCGGGCTGATCGACACGCATATCGCGGTGGCGCTGGCACACTGCCTGTTCAACGTGCCGCTGGCGGTGTGGATCCTCGAGGGTTTCATGTCCGGCGTGCCGAAGGAGATCGATGAGACCGCCTATATCGATGGCTACTCCTTCCCGCGCTTCTTCCTGAAAATCTTCATGCCGCTGATCGCCAGCGGCGTCGGCGTGGCCTGCTTCTTCTGCTTCATGTTCTCATGGGTCGAGCTGCTGATCGCGCGCACCTTGACCACGACCGCCGCCAAGCCGATCGCGGCGATCATGACGCGCACGGTCTCGGCCTCCGGGCTCGACTGGGGCGTGCTCGCCGCCGCCGGCGTGCTCACCATCCTTCCAGGCGCGCTCGTGATCTGGTTCGTCCGTAATTACATCGCCAAGGGCTTCGCCCTGGGGAGGGTATGACCATGAACCTCACCTGGATGGCATGGACGCTGCCAACGGCGATCTTTTTCATCACGATCCTGGTGCTGCTCTGTGGCATGGCGGTCTGGGAATACGCCTCGCCTGGCGGCAATCCCCGGGTCGGCGTCCTGCGCTTTGAGACGACGCGCGGCGACCGCCTCTTTGTTTCGCTGCTCGGCAGCGCCTTTATCCATCTCGCTTGGCTGGGTCTTGTCGGACCCAACCTGTGGTGGGCTCTCGCTCTCTCCGTAGTCTACGCCGTCGGCGTGTTCCGCTACGTATAGAGGGGGAAACTGTTGGAGCGACCGCGTGCCGACGACCGCTCCAGATCGCACTTGAAACTTGAAAAGTGGAGGAAACGAAATGCGAAGGCAATTTTTAACATCAACGACTGCGCTTGTCCTGCTCTGGGGAGCAGGCCAGGCCTATGCCGGAATGGACGAAGCCAAGACCTTCCTCGATACCGAAATCAAGGACTTGTCGACGCTCGATCGCGCCGGCCAGGAAGCCGAGCTGCAGTGGTTCATCGATGCCGCGAAGCCTTTCGCCGGCATGGACATCAAGGTGGTCTCCGAGACCATCGATACGCATAGCTATGAGTCCAAGGTTCTGGCGCCCGCTTTCACCGCGATCACCGGCATCAAGATCACCCACGACCTGATCGGGGAAGGCGATGTCGTCGAAAAGCTGCAGACGCAGATGCAGTCGGGCGAGAATATCTATGACGCCTACGTCAACGACTCCGACCTGATCGGCACGCACTGGCGCTACCAGCAGGCGCGCAGCCTGACCAAGTGGATGGCGAATGAGGGCAAGGACGTCACTAACCCCAACCTCGACCTCGCCGACTTCATCGGCACCAAGTTCACGACCGCTCCGGACGGCGACCTCTACCAGCTGCCCGACCAGCAGTTCGCGAATCTCTACTGGTTCCGCTACGACTGGTTCAACGACGAGAAGAACAAGGCCGATTTCAAGGCCAAGTACGGCTACGACCTCGGCGTTCCGGTCAACTGGTCGGCCTATGAGGACATCGCCGAGTTCTTCACCGGCCGCGAGATCGACGGCAAGAAGGTCTATGGCCACATGGACTACGGCAAGAAGGATCCGTCGCTCGGCTGGCGGTTCACCGATGCCTGGCTGTCCATGGCCGGCAATGGCGACAAGGGCCTGCCGAACGGTCTTCCGGTCGACGAATGGGGCATCAAGGTCAACGAGAAGTCGCAGCCTGTCGGCTCGTGCGTCGCGCGCGGCGGCGACACCAATGGCCCGGCTTCCGTGTATTCGATCCAGAAGTACCTGGATTGGCTGAAGGCCTATGCCCCGCCGGAAGCCCAAGGCATGACGTTCGGCGAATCCGGCCCCGTCCCGTCGCAGGGCACGGTCGCGCAGCAGATGTTCACTTACACCGCCTTCACTGCCTCCTTCGTCAAGGACGGGCTGCCGGTCGTGAACGCGGACGGCACCCCGAAATGGCGCTTTGCTCCCTCGCCGCATGGCGTCTACTGGAAGGACGGCATGAAGCTCGGCTACCAGGATGTGGGTTCATGGACGCTTCTCAAGTCCACGCCTGACGATCGCGCCAAGGCCGCCTGGCTCTATGCGCAGTTCGTGGTGTCGAAGACGGTCGACGTGAAGAAGAGCCATGTCGGCCTGACGCTCATCCGCGAGTCGACGATCCAGGACAAGAGCTTCACGGAACGCGCTCCGAAGCTCGGCGGCCTGATCGAGTTCTACCGCTCGCCGGCCCGTGTTCAGTGGTCGCCGACCGGAACGAACGTTCCGGACTATCCGAAGCTGGCACAGCTCTGGTGGCAGGCGATCGGCGATGCGTCGTCGGGTGCCAAGACGGCACAGGAGGCGATGGACTCGCTTTGCTCTGAGCAGGAAAAGGTCATGGGACGCCTGGAAAAGGCCGGCATCCAGGGCGACATCGGTCCGAAGATGGCCGAAGAGCATGACCTCGCCTACTGGAACGCCGACGCGGTCAAGAAGGGCAATCTCGCTCCTCAGCTGAAGATCGAGAACGAGAAGGAAAAGCCGGTCACCATCAATTACGACGAGCTGGTGAAGAGCTGGCAGAAGTAAGATTGTTCTAAGCGGGCGTCTGCGCCCGTATGACATTGGGGGGAGGCGGCATCTTGCCGTCTCCCCTGTTTGTGTAAAAGACTAAGCGGGGAGGCATAATGACCAGATATATCCTTGCCATCGACCAGGGCACGACTTCGACCCGGGCGATCCTGTTCGACGGCGAGATGAAGGTCGCCGGCAGTGGGCAAAAGGAATTCGCCCAGCACTATCCGGCCTCCGGCTGGGTCGAGCACGATCCGGAAGATATCTGGGCGAGTGTGGTGTCGACCGTGAAGGCGGCGCTGAAGAAGGCCGGCCGGAATGCTTCCGACGTGGCGGCACTCGGTATCACCAATCAGCGCGAAACAGTCGTCATCTGGGACAAGGCGACCGGCAAGCCGATCCACAATGCCATTGTCTGGCAGGACCGGCGCACCGCGCCGCTGTGCCAGAAACTCAAGAAGCAGGGCCTGGAAAAGACATTCACCAAGAAGACCGGCCTGCTGCTTGATCCCTATTTTTCCGGCACCAAAATCGCTTGGATACTGAACAAGGTGAAGGGTGCGAGAAAACGCGCCGAGAAAGGCGAACTGCTCGCGGGCACCATCGACAGCTTTTTGATCTGGCGGCTGACTGGCGGCAAGGTCCACGCCACGGACGCCACCAACGCCTCGCGCACGCTGGTCTACAACATCGCTGAGAATGCCTGGGACGACGAGCTGCTGTCGATCCTTAACATCCCAGCAAAAATGCTTCCCGAGGTGAAAGACTGCGCCGATGACTATGGAATCACGGAGAAAAATCTCTTTGGCGCCGAGATAAGAATCCTCGGTGTCGCCGGCGACCAGCACGCCGCGACCATCGGCCAGGCCTGCTTCGAGCCAGGCATGATGAAATCGACCTACGGCACCGGCTGTTTTGCGCTCCTCAACACAGGCAGCGACCTGGTGCGTTCGAAAAACCGGCTCTTGACCACCATTGCCTACAGGCTGAACGGCAAGACGACCTATGCGCTGGAAGGGTCGATCTTCATTGCCGGAGCGGCCGTGCAATGGCTGCGCGACGGCATTAAGGTGATCGGCAAGGCCGAGCAGAGCGGCAAACTGGCTGATGAAGCCGATGCGACCCAAAACGTCTATCTGGTGCCGGCCTTCGTCGGGCTCGGCGCGCCGCATTGGGACGCCGAGGCACGCGGCGCCATTTTCGGACTGACGCGCAATTCCGGCCCGGCGGAGTTTGCCCGCGCCGCGCTTGAATCCGTGGCCTACCAGACACGCGACCTGCTCGACGCCATGCGCAAGGACTGGAAGGGGGCTTCGGCCAAGACCGTGCTGCGGGTCGACGGCGGCATGGTGGCGTCGGACTGGACCATGCAGCGTCTGGCCGACATCCTCGATGCACCGGTCGACCGCCCGACCATTCTCGAGACGACCGCGCTCGGTGCAGCCTGGCTGGCCGGCTCGAAAGCTGGCGTTTGGCCGGATGCCAGGAAGTTCGCGAAGAGCTGGGCGCTGGAACGACGCTTCCAGCCGGACATGGATGGCTCCGTGCGCGTAGCCAAGCTCGCTGGTTGGCGCGATGCTGTGCGACGGACGTTGAGCGTGTCATAAACAGCCATCAGTGGTGGGTGATGGGGCGCGAGGAATGCAGCCAGATTGGTATCCTGCTTGGCGCGACGAGGCTATCGAACAGCTGAAGGCCAAAAATGCACGCTCGAACAAGGAGTTTCGCCTCGGCGATTGCTCGCGCTATGACTACGACCTGACGGCCGGAACGGTTCTGTTCTCGCAAGACCGGGTCGCCAAGGTGGTCACCGAGATCCAGATTGTCGGCTCAACGAGCACCGAGGCCGGCAACTGGCTGTGGGCTTGGGCAAATTCAAGCCTGCCCAGCGAGCTCCTCAGCGATGCAAAGCTGGCTCGATCCTTCGTAGAGCAGAATGGCATTGACGAACTGGCCCAAGCCTATGCGACGGATGCGGACAATGCGCTGGAAGTGGTTGGTTGGGAACTCAGTGCGGTGATGGCCCGTATCTGCAATGGGTTGGGTATCTATCGTTGTCCCAACAGAGAGGACGGCGGTGGCTTTTATCTGATGCTCAAGAGCATCAACTGGGCAAGTTGACGGCAACTGTTCTCGTCCGGCCAATCGATCAAAAGCCCGCGCCATTGCCGGCGCGAGCTCCACTCAACGTATCTCAGCTACTTAAACGCGCCTTGATCAGTAAGGCGACCGGCACTCCTTGCGAGGGCCGTAATTCGGCTGGAACGTGTTGTCCGAAGCACGGTAGCTGCGATAGCGATCGTAGCACCACTGGACGTGAGCGTTGCCTCCGTAGACGCGGTTGTTCTCGTTGTTGATGATGGCACCGGTGATCAGCGCGCCAGTCGCGAACGCCGCGAGCGGGAACCAATAATCGCCGTGACGACGGTAGCCGGGGCGATATTCGCGATAGCCGCGATGGCCGTTCCAATACGCGCCGCGATTGCGGGAAAAATTACGGTCGCGCGAAAAACTGCGGTCACGCGAAAAATTGCGATTGTAGCGGTCCTTGCGCCACTCCCGGTACTGGACTGTCTGCACATCCGGCACCGCGGCCTGGGATTGCGGCACATAGTTCGATTGGGCGTTAACCGACACTGCCTCCGCCGCAACGAATGTGGCGGAGAGAGTGGCCGCCAGCAGGCTCGTTGTGATTCTGTTCATTGGTCTTCTCCTCGATGGTTTTGGCGGACGTCCCTGTGCCGGGAAAACGAGCGGCGCATACAATTGTTCCCCAGACTGGATGCCGCTGTCGGGCAGAAATGCCAGTGTTCCCTTGGCTGTTCTCCCACCGATGGCGCAGCTGGCAAGTGTCGCGACAGGGCGAAGCCGCCCGTGTTTGCGAGCCCTTTTTTTCCGGTTGACCGGTCGAGGCACTCTCCCTATGTTCCGCGCAATTTCGAGGGCCGCCTTTCGCCCGCGGGAGCGCGTAGCTCAGCCGGTAGAGCAACTGACTTTTAATCAGTAGGTCATGGGTTCGAATCCCATCGCGCTCACCAAATCCACGCGATAAACTGTCACCCATCTCTCGGGAAGGGCACACCACAACCGGTGGGGAAGCCGTCAACGCTTCCAGAAATCGCGGTGCGGTGCGAGCATCTCGTCGGCGATTTCGGGGAAGGGGCCAAAGACCTCGATCTTTTTCTGGCCGGAATCGAGGACGGTGCGCGAAGAGAGGCTCATCGTCGGATTCTCCGCGTGATCCCCGGTGAGCGCCAGGAGTTCGGTCTCCTCGACCCCGTAAACCAGCCGCCCGATATTGGCCCAATACATCGTACCGGCGCACATGGCGCACGGCTCGAAGGTTGTGACCAGCGTGCATTGCCACAGGAACTCCGACTCGTAGGCTGCCGCGGCGCGCCGGGCGATCTCCGTCTCGGCGTGGCGCACCGTGTCGAGATTGCCTTGCCGCATCAGCACCCGATCGTCCGGCCCGACCAGCACGCAACCAAACGGATGATGCCCATGCGCCGCCGCCTCGCGCGCGACGGCATCGGCGGACCGCAGGTGGGCGAGCATCTGATCGCGGGTCATGGCAAGATCCTGTCATGCCGACATCCACCGATGAGCGGCTGAGCGAGATTGGTGCCAACGGACGCGAGTGGCAAGAGCCAACTTTTGCTTGAGACCTTTGCCTCGGGATATCAGACCTTTGCCCTACAATCGCCGGCCGGTCTTGGCGTCGAACAGATGAGCGCAGGCGCGGCAAAGCGGAAAGCCGGCTGAAAAGGCCATCCTCGCCGAGCTTCTCGAAGGAGTTCGGCGGCGCGAAAATGCGAACAGCGTCAGACGTGGCGGATGATCTCGTCGACCGCCACTGGCGTCGGGCCGAGCGCCTCGACGACGCGGGCGCGGTCGCTTTCGCCGGGCGGTGGTGTGGCCGAGAAGTCGGGCGGCTCTTCGAACGGCGGCACGTCGGGCGCCCGCATGCCGGTCAGCGGAGCGATCGCCCTGGAAATATCCGATGCCTCGGTGACCAGGGTGGCGCCATCCTTGAGTAGGCCGTTGGTACCGGCGGCGCGTGGATCGAGCGGTGAGCCTGGTACAGCGAAGACCAGTCGGCCCATTTCGCCGGCAAGCCTGGCGCTGATCAGGGAGCCCGAGCGTTGCGCTGCCTCGACCACCACCAGCCCAAGGACCGCACCCGCGACAAGGCGGTTGCGGCGCGGAAAATCCTGGGCGCGCGGCTGCCAGCCGAACGGCATTTCCGAGATGATGGCGCCACGCTCGGCGATTTCCTCGCACAGGCCGGCATTTTCAGGCGGGTAAGGCAGGTCGAGGCCGCCGGCCAGGACGCCGATCGTGCCGGTCGCCAGGCTGCCCTGATGCGCCGCCGTGTCGATGCCGCGCGCCAGGCCGGAGACGATAGCGTAGCCGTCGCGGCCGAGGTCGGCCGCCAGCATGCGTGCCATCTTGATGCCGGCCAGGGACGCGTTGCGTGCCCCAACGATGGCGACACCCGGCAGCCGAAAAACAGCTGCGTTGCCCTTTACCGCCAGCAACGGCGGCGGATGGTCCATGTTGCGCAATAGGGGTGGGTAATCTGCTTCACCGATCCCGACAAAGCGGGCGCCGGCCTTTCCGGCTAATTCCAGTTCGGCCTCGGCTTCGGCAACGGAAGGGATGCGAGCGATCCGGATGGCGCCGCCTGAAATCATCAGTTCCGGCAATATCTCCAGCGCCACCTCGGCCGAACCGAAACGGTTGATGAGGTCGCGAAAGGATGCGGGGCCGACATTCTTGGTGCGGATCAGCCGCAGCCAGCTCAGCCGCTGCCGGTCGCTGAGACGCGGCCCGGCGGCCGGCCCACTCACCACGGCGGCAGGCTCGCTCACCCCTTGGCTCCGATCTTGCCCTCGGTGCCGGCAAGCAGGCGCGAAATGTTTTCCCGGTGCTTGATGAAAACGATGATGCTCATCACCACGAACAAGGCCGCATTCTGCGGTGTGCTCAGGACGTAGAGGGCGATCGGCACGATGACCGCCGCCGTCAGCGCCGCCAGCGAGGAATAACGGAACAGGAAAGCCATCACCAGCCAGGCGACGGCAAAGATCAGCGCCACCTGCCAGGCAAGGCCGATCAGCACGCCGAGATAGGTGGCGACGCCCTTGCCGCCCTTGAAACCGAGCCAGACCGGGAAGAGATGACCGAGAAAGGCGCCGAGACCGGCCCAGATCGCCAGGTCAGGCGCGAAATGGCCTGCTATCAGCACGGCGACCGTGCCCTTCAGCGCGTCAAGCAGCAGCGTCGCGGCGGCAAGGGCCTTGTTGCCGGTGCGCAGAACATTGGTGGCACCGATATTGCCGGAGCCGATCTTGCGCACATCGCCAAGGCCGGCCGCGCGGGTGAGCAGGAGCCCGAACGGAATCGAGCCAAGCAAATAGCCGAACACGAGCGCTGGGATGAGGCTGTAAATCATTGTTTCCCCCGCATTTCCCCAGTTCGGCCGGATCAGGCGCGATGCGCCGTGGCCGGTTCAGGCGGAAAACACTGTGCGGCCCGCAACCAGCGTTTGCAAGACCTTGCCTTGCAGCCGCGCGCCTTCGAAACAGGTGTTTTTCGAGCGCGAACGAATGCCGCTTTCGCTGACGATCCAGGGCTCGTCGAGGTCGACAAGCGCAAGATCGGCGACAGCACCCGGCTTCAGCGTGCCGCCGGGCAGGCCGAACAGTTTTGCCGGAGCGGTGGACAGGGTTTCGATCAGCCGGAGCAACGGCACATCGCCATTGTGATAGAGCCGCAATGCCGCGCCCAGCAGCGTCTCCAGCCCGATGGCGCCGGCCGCCGCATCGGCAAAGGGCAGGCGCTTGGTGTCGACATCCTGCGGATCGTGCGAGGAGACGATGATGTCGATCGTGCCGTCCCTGACCGCTTCGATCATTGCCAGACGGTCTTCCTCAGCGCGCAAAGGTGGCGTCAGGCGGAAGAAGGTGCGGTATTCGCCGACATCGTTTTCATTGAGCGACAGATTGTGGATCGCCACGCCTGACGTCACCGTCGCCCCGTCGGCTTTCGCACGTGTGACGGCGTTTGCTGCCATCGCCGTCGAGATCTTTGCTGCATGGTACGAACCATGCGTCAGCCGCGCCAGGGCCAGATCGCGCTCCAGCGGGATGGATTCGGCTTCGCGCGGAATGCCGGAGAGGCCCAGCCAGCTGGCGTAGAGGCCCTCGTTCATCACGCCGGACGAACCGAGGTCCGCATCCTGCGTCTCATGCACGATGGTGGCGCCGAAGTCGCGTGCATAGGTCAGCGCGCGGCGCATCACCAGCGCGCTCGATATGGTGTGGCGGCCATCGGTAAAGGCGACGGCGCCTGCTTCGCGCAGCAGGCCGAACTCGGTCATTTCGCGCCCGTCGAGGCCCTTGGTGATCGCCGCCGCTGGAAAGACGTTGACGATGGCCGTGTCCTTGGCCGTGCGCAGCACGAACTCGACCAGCGCCACATTGTCGATCACCGGATCGGTGTCGGGCATCATGACGATGGAGGTGACGCCGCCGGCCGCCGCCGCGACACTTGCCGACGCGATAGTCTCGCGATGCTCGCCGCCCGGTTCACCGATGAAGACCCGGCCGTCGATCAGGCCTGGAATGATCGCCTTGCCGGCGCAGTCGATAACGGTTGCGCCCTCGGGCGCGCCCTGGTTTAGCGCCGCCTTGCCGGCGGCAACGATCTTACGGCCGTCGACGATGACGGCGCCGACTTCGTCGATGCCGCGCGACGGGTCGACGATGCGGGCGCGCTCGAAGACCGTTATGCTCATGCGCCGCGGCCTTCATGATTGCGGCGCGGGTCAAGCAGCGCTTCCATGACGGCCATGCGCACGGCGACGCCCATTTCGACCTGTTCCTGGATGACGCTCTGCGGACCGTCGGCGATTTCCGAGGCGATCTCGACGCCGCGGTTCATCGGCCCGGGGTGCATCACCAGCGCATCGCCCTTGGCCGCCTTCAGTTTTTCCGCATCGAGGCCGAAATAGCGGAAATACTCGCGCACCGAAGGCACGAACGCGCCTTCCATGCGCTCGCGCTGCAGGCGCAGCATCATCACCACATCGGCGTCCTTGAGGCCCTCGGCCATCGAGCGGGTGACGATGACGCCCATCTTCTCGATGCCGGTGGGCAGAAGCGTCGACGGTGCGACGACGCGCACCTGCGCGCCGAGCGCGTTGAGCAGCATGATGTTGGAACGTGCCACGCGCGAATGCAGGATGTCGCCGCAGATTGCCACGATGAGCTTCGACAGCGGGCCCTTGGCGCGACGAATGGTCAGCGCATCGAGCAGCGCCTGTGTCGGGTGTTCATGCGCGCCGTCGCCGGCATTGACGACGGAGCAGCCGACCTTCTGCGCCAGAAGCGCGGCCGCACCGGCCGATTGGTGACGGATGATCAATATGTCGGGCCGCATCGCATTCAGCGTCATCGCCGTATCGATGAGCGTTTCGCCCTTCTTCACCGAAGAACTCGCAACCGACATGTTCATCACATCGGCGCCGAGCCGCTTTCCGGCCAACTCGAACGACGACTGCGTGCGCGTCGAGGCTTCATAAAAGAGGTTGATCTGTGTGCGGCCGCGCAGCGTCGAGGTTTTCTTCTCGGACTGCCGCGAGATCGCGACCGCTCGGTCCGCCCTGTCGAGCAACAGCTCGATATCGGCGGGGGAAAGGTCGCGGATGCCCAGAAGATGGCGATGAGGATAGGGGGACGAAGCGTCGGTCATCTCAAGGCGCTGCTATAGGGTGGAGACTTTGCGGCTGCAAGCGCCAGCTTTGCATTGCAGCCGTTCTCCTCAATTTTTCGTATAGATGGCCGATTGTATCGGCCGGTATTTTCATCGCGCGCGCTGCATGGCTTGGCTATATCTAGCCGACAGCCTCGGATTCGTGGCTTTCTGACGATAGAGGGATTGGGCGTGACCGACGACGTGACGAACCAGCCGCCGCCGCTGACGGGCGGCAACGCCTGGCGGGGCGATCCGTTGCTGATCCAGCTCGCGGAGCGTTTTTCCGATCCGGTGCGCAAAGATCTCGACGGTCTCGGCCGCTTCGTGCTGACGCAGGAGGCGCAGGAACTGGCGCGCCTCGCCAATGTCGAGACGCCGAAGCTCAGGACGCATGATCGCCAGGGACGGCGCATCGACGTGGTCGAGTTCCATCCCGCCTATCACGCCTTGATGCGCCGCTCTGTGGCCAACGGGCTGCATTCCTCGGTGTGGGAGAACGGCGACACCGAGATCGGCCGCCGCCATCAAGTCCGTGCCGCCCGGTTTTATCTGACGGCGGAGCTCGAGACCGGGCATCTGTGCCCCATCACCATGACCAACGCTTCGCTGGCGGCCTTGATGGCCAGCCCAAAACTGTTTCGCGAATGGGCGCCGCGCGTGACGACGCGCAAATACGACCAGAGCCAGAAACCGCCGGTCGAGAAGACCGGGCTGACGCTCGGCATGGGCATGACCGAGAAGCAGGGCGGCACCGATGTGCGCGCCAATGTGACGAGGGCGGAACGCGCCGGCAGCGGTTTTTATCGTCTGACGGGGCACAAATGGTTCATGTCGGCGCCGATGTCGGATGCGTTCCTGGTGCTGGCGCAGGCGCCGGAGGGGCTGTCGTGCTTCCTCGTGCCGCGCGTTCTCGGTGACGGTTCGGGCAACGGCTTCCGCTTTCAGCGACTGAAGGACAAGCTCGGCAACCGTTCCAACGCCTCCTCCGAAGTCGAATTCGTCAATGCCATCGGCGAGATGGTCGGCGAACCCGGTGCCGGTGTGAAGACGATCATGGACATGGTCACCCTGACCCGGCTCGATTGTGCCATCGCCTCGTCGGCGATCATGCGCGCGGGCCTCGCCGAGGCCGTTCACCACGCCCGCCATCGCCAGGTGTTCGGTTCGACCCTGATCGAGCAGCCGTTGATGCAGCGCGTTCTGGCCGACATGGCGCTCGACGTCGCCGCCGCCACCGCGCTGTCGTTCCGGCTGGCGCGGTCCTTCGACGAGGCGGCCAGCGATCGCGGCGAGGCGGCGTTTGCCCGGGCCATGACGCCGGTCGTCAAATACTGGGTCTGCAAGATCGCGCCCCCGCTGCTCTATGAGGCGATGGAGTGCCTAGGCGGCAACGGCTACGTCGAGGAGGCGCCACTCGCCCGCTACTATCGCGAGGCCCCGGTCAACGCGATCTGGGAAGGCTCGGGCAATGTCATGGCGCTTGATGTGCTGCGCGTGCTCGGCCGTGCGCCCGGCCTGTTCGAGGATGTGCTGGCCGGCATCGACCGTGATCTCGGCGCCGGCGGACGCGGCACGATCGGCGTTCTGAAGGCGGCGATGCAGGTTGCCTCAACCGACGAAGGTTCGGCCCGGCTGCTGACCGAGCAGTTGGCACTGTCGGCTGCGGCGGCGGAATTGCGCCGCCTGGGGGCAGGGCGGATCGCCGACGCTTTCGTCGAGACGCGTTTGGCCGGCCAATGGCGCAACACCTATGGCATGATCGATTCGCGCCACGATGCATGCATGATCATCGACACGCTCTATCCGCCGGTGAACTGAGCGGCGAGCATCGCAAAAATCGGCGCCATCCACAGTTTTGACGCGTTGGCGGCATCCTCACGCGTATGGCTAATCACTGTTAACCTTAACAAATGGTTTCCGTTGCGATGGCGGACGGCAAGGCCCACTGTCCCGGCGCGAGCAGGGAATGGTTCAGATTGGCCGTCTCTTGCTTTGCGAAGCAGGAACACCGATGCGACAGGTACTGACCTCTTTTCTGGCCTTGCACTGGGCGATTGTTTTCGCCCTGCTTGCGCTCATCTGCATCGACGGAAACCGGGGTGTGGCGGCGGCACTCGGCGTGCTGGGCACCACAATCGAGGGTACCCGCTTCGTCGACCTCGACAATTTCGTTGTCGTGGCGCCGCTCGCCACCGCATTGCTTGTCGTCGCGGTTCTGTTTTTCTGGGCCTTTGTCGAAGCCCTGGTCAACGACGCGACCAGTCCCGGCGCCGACAGCGTCGCCCGCATCGCCTTCATCTGCGCGTCCGGCATGTTGTCGCTGATCGTCATCGGAGGTGCTGCGCAAGGCATCAACGGGCTGTTCATGGCGGTTGCCGTGCAGCTGACGGCACTTCTGGCGTCCTATGTCGCCATGCTTGCCGAGCGGCGGTCCGTGGTTGTGGCAGCGGCTTCCGGCGAAAGCGAGATCCATGCCGTCGCGCATGACATGGCAAAAGCCGCGGCTCACAATTCGCTGCTCTCACTCATATCAGGCCGAACGGTCTCCAAGACCGGCTCCAATCACAGGGGAGGCCGCTGATGCGTTACATCTTCGGGTTCTGGGCGGCGCCGATGGCGATTTTCTGGGGCTGGTTCTATCTGTCGGCCAACGACATCAATTTCGGCTACACGATGCTCAGCCGACAGATGCACGACTTCTTCTTCCAGCTCTATGGTCAGATGCTCGGCATCGATCCGGCGATCATTCCCGGCATGGTGGCGAAGACGTGCGTCTTCGACGGGTTGCTGCTGATGGCGCTTTGGGCTTTCCGCCGTCGCCGCGAAATCGCCGGCTGGGTCAAACAGCGCTGGGCGGGTCCGGTTCCGTTCGAGCGGATGCGTGGAGCGACTGAAGCCGGTCCAAAACTCCCTGCAGAATAAACGCGGCTGCCGCCGAATCGATCTTGCCGGCGCGCTTGCGGCGCGAGAAATCCATCTCGATCAGCGTCCTTTCGGCCGCGACCGTCGATAGTCTCTCATCCCAGAGCACGAAGGGCAGGTCGCTCATCTGGGCCATGTTGCGAACGAAGGCGCGCGATTTCTGCGCACGCGGACCTTCCGAACCGTCCATGTTGATCGGCAGCCCAATCACCACCGCGCCGGCATTCTCCTTCCGCAGCAAGGCGAGCAGCACCGCCGCATCGAGCGAGAATTTCCTTCGCATGATGACCGGGCGCGGATGGGCGAAGGAAAATCTCTGATCCGAGACCGCGACGCCGATCGTCTTGTCGCCGAGGTCAAGTCCCGCCAGCGTCTTGCCGCCGGTCAGCCGCGCCGGCAATTCCTCGATCGTGATAATGCCCACCGGCCGTCCTTCGCCTTTCACCACCACGTGTTTTGTCAAACGCGTGGTGGACACAGTAACCCTTTGATCTCGGGGCCGTCGGCGTTCTATCCTTTGGCAAGATAAAAATCGAGGAATGCATTCATGAAACTGACCTGGTACGGCCACTCGGCCTTTCGCATCGAGACCGCTGATGCCAAGATCCTCATCGATCCTTATCTGATCGGCAATCCGTCCTGGACGGGCGGCTGGGAGGGACCGGCGGAGGGAATCACGCATGTACTGCTGACGCATGGCCACAGCGACCACATCAGCGGCGCGCTGGAAGTGCTTGGCAAAAGCGGCGCCCAGCTAGTCGCCAATTTCGAGATCTGCATGTACCTGGTCGGCAAGGGCGCCAGCGACAAGAAGATCAACCCGGGCAACATCGGCGGCACCGTCGATTGCGGCGGCTTCACCACCACTTTCGTCCAGGCGCTGCATTCATCTTCCTTTCCCGGCGATGGCGGCCAGAACACCTATCTCGGCAATCCCGGCGGCCTCGTCCTGCATTTCCCGGAAGACAAGACGCTCTACCACATGGGCGACACCGACATCTTTTCCGACATGGCGCTGATCAACGAGCTGCACGAGCCGAAGATCGGCCTGGTGCCGATCGGCGACCGCTTCACCATGGGCGGCGCGGTGGCCGCACTTGCCTGCCGGCGCTTCTTCAAGTTCGACACCGTGGTTCCCTGTCACTTCGGCACCTTTCCGATGATCGACCCGACCGCCGACAAGTTCGAGGCCGGCCTGGAAGGATCCGGCATCAAGGTGGCTTTGCCCAAGATTGGCGAGACGATTACGATTTAGAAGCAGCCATAATGGAATAAAACCATGGCTTTGAGGCAATCTTTTTGCGTTTCCATACTGGTCGCGGCGTCGCCCGCGCTCGCTGCGGATGATTTCATCGAAGGCGTCTACCTTCAGTCCGAGGAGCTTTGCAAACAGGCCAAGAAGGACACGCTGCAAACGCTGATCGACGCCGGCAACATCGTGCTTTCGGCATACGGCCTGCAAAGCGTCGAATACAATTGCGAGTTTCTGCAGATCAGCAAGGCGACGGCTTCGCCGAGCTGGGCGGTGACGGCCATCTGCCAGGAACCGGGTTATGTCTTTCCCGACGTTCTCTCGGTGACGCAAATGAACGCGAAGCAGATCGATCTCGTGTCGGTTCGGCCCGTCGACGACGAAAGCGAAGCAAGCGGCAACAGCGGCAGCTACTATCTGTGCGAAGGCGTTGCCCTGCCATAGACGTATTCTGAGAGCCGATGAGCGGGCCGTCGGCACAGCCTGGTCTCTCGCACGATGCATGTTGCGCAGCGCGCGCGGCGCCGCTATAGCCCGAACTGGTTTTCCCCGAGGCAAAAACATGTCCGTAGATCTTCAGACAGTGAAGCGCGTCGCGCATCTCGCCCGCATCGCGGTGAGCGAAGGGGATGCCGAACGGATGACCGGCGAGCTGAACGCCATTCTGGGCTTCGTCGAGCAGCTGAACGAGGTCGATGTTTCCGGTGTCGAGCCAATGACCTCGGTGACGCCGATGGACATGAAGAAGCGCAGCGATGTCGTCACCGACGGCGGCAAGGCGGCCGACATCGTCGTCAACGCGCCGGCGACCGAAGAGAATTTCTTCCTCGTGCCGAAGGTCGTGGAGTAAGTCCGCCGATGGCAATCGAGATCGCCATTGAGACGCCGCTCCAGGACGACCTGCGCGGGCTGGTCACCGAACTCAACGAGACCTTGCTCGAACTGACGCCGCCGGAGCATTGCTACCATTTGACGGTTGAGCAGATGGCCGGTGAGGACACGACGGTTTTCATCGCCCGAGATAAAGGCCTGGCCATTGGCTGCGGCGCGCTGAAGCGTCATGACGGCGCCATTGGCGAGGTCAAGCGCATGTATATCAGGCCGTCGCATCGCGGCCAGAAGATCGGCGCGAAAATCGTTGAGCGGGTCGAGGCGCTGGCGCGCAACGAGGGACTGAAGCGACTGGTGCTGGAGACGGGCGATCGTCATCCCGCGGCGTGGACAGTCTACGAGCGCGCCGGGTTTTCGCGTTGCGGCCCGGTGCTGGATTATCCCGATTCTGAGTGGTCGGTGTTTTACGAAAAGAGCCTTTGATGAGCGACCTGACCCAGCTGACGATTTCACAGGCCCGCGCCAAGCTGCGCGGCAAGGAAATCACCGCGACCGAGATCACCGAGGCCTATCTCGGCGCTATCGAGCGCGCCAATCCGGCGCTCAATGCCTATGTCGCCGTGACCGGCGACAAGGCGCGCGACATGGCCAAGGCGTCCGACGCCAGGCTGGTCAAGGGCGAGGGCGGTGCGCTGGAAGGCATTCCGTTGGGGATCAAGGACCTGTTCGGCACCGAAGGCGTCCACACGCAGGCTTGCAGCCATGTGCTCGACGGGTTCAAGCCGCGCTACGAATCGACCGTTACGTCAAATCTGTGGGCCGACGGCGCCGTTATGCTCGGCAAGCTCAACATGGACGAGTTCGCCATGGGTTCGTCCAACGAGACGTCCTACTATGGTCCGGTCATCAATCCGTGGCGGCGCTCGCGCCTCGATACTGCGGTGATGCCGACGACGCATCAAGGCGACGGCGGCTTCGTCTCGGCCGGCGGCACGAGGACCGTGCGCAGCCTGGACAATGCGCAGTTGGTGCCGGGTGGCTCTTCCGGCGGGTCGGCCACGGCAGTCTCCGCCTTCCTGTGCGCCGGCGCGACCGCGACGGATACTGGCGGCTCGATCCGCCAGCCGGCCGCCTTCACCGGGACGGTCGGCATCAAGCCGACCTATGGCCGCTGCTCGCGCTGGGGTATCGTCGCGTTCGCCTCGTCGCTCGACCAGGCCGGCCCGATCGCGCGCGACGTGCGCGATGCCGCGATCCTGTTGAAGTCGATGGCCTCGGTCGATCCGAAGGACACGACGTCGGTCGACCGGCCAGTGCCGGACTATGAGGCCGCGATCGGCAAGCCGATCAAGGGCATGAAGGTCGGCATTCCCAGGGAATACCGCGTCGACGGCATGCCCGAAGAGATCGAGGCGCTGTGGCAGAAGGGCATTGCCTGGCTGAAGGACGCCGGCGCCGAGATTGTCGACATTTCCCTCCCGCACACCAAATACGCGCTGCCCGCCTATTACATCGTGGCGCCCGCCGAGGCGTCATCCAACCTCGCCCGCTATGATGGCGTCCGCTACGGCTTGCGCGTGCCGGGCAAGGATATCGTCGACATGTATGAGAAGACCCGCGCCGCCGGTTTCGGCCGCGAGGTCAAGCGCCGCATCATGATCGGCACCTATGTGCTGTCGGCCGGCTACTACGACGCCTACTACCTGCAGGCGCAGAAGGTGCGCAATCTGATCAAGCGGGATTTCGAGACGGTCTTCGCCGCCGGCGTCGATGTCATCCTGACCCCGGCAACGCCGTCCGCCGCCTTCGGCGTCGCCGATGAGGACATGGCTGCCGATCCGGTCAAGATGTACCTCAACGACATCTTCACCGTCACGGTGAACATGGCCGGCCTGCCGGGCATCGCCGTGCCCGCCGGGCTCGACGCCAAGGGCCTGCCGCTCGGGCTGCAGCTGATCGGTCGGCCGTTCGACGAGGAAACCCTGTTCCAGACCGCCGCCGTCATCGAGCAGGCCGCAGGCACGTTCCAGCCGGAGAAGTGGTGGTAGGGACGTCGCTCGTCTAGCGGATGCCCTGAAAGTCGGAATCGATTTTCGGAAGGATGCTACGCAAAATCAAAGTGTTAGCGTCCTTTGAGCGCCCACGCCCGCGCGGCGCTGCAATGGGGTGAGCGATGTTCTTCTACCTGTCCAAGATATTCTGGTTCTTCATCCAGCCGCTGAACCTGGCGATCTTCCTGCTGCTGGCGGGACTGCTCGCGGCCATGATCGGGCGCCGGCGGCTGGCGGCCACCGGCAGCTTGCTGGCATTTCTGATCCTTGCGCTGTCAGCCTGGACGTCGCTCGGCGCCATGATGCTCAATCCGCTGGAAGAGCGCTTCGCGCGCCCGCCGCTGCCGGCAAAGGTCGACGGCATCGTCGTGCTCGGCGGCGGCTTTGAGGGCGCCATCAATCTGGCGCGCGGTGGCTATGAGTTGAACAGCAGCGGCGATCGGATGGTCGAGACCGCAGTTCTGGCCCGGCGCTTTCCCACCGCCAAGGTGGTCGTCTCCGGCGGCACCGGCGCGTTGTTTCTCGATGGCGAGGGCGATGCCGCAACCGCGCCGCGCCTGCTCACCGCGCTTGGCGTGGCCGCCGATCGTCTGATCCTGGAGAACAAATCCCGCAACACCTATGAGAACGCGGTCTTCACCAAGGAGTTGGTCACGCCGAAGCCCGGCGAGACCTGGCTGCTCGTGACCTCAGCCTTCCATATGCCGCGCGCCAAGGCGCTGTTCGACAAGGCTGGCTTCGCCACCGTTCCCTGGCCGGTCGACTATCGCACCTCGGGCAAAGAAGGCATCGGGCTGTTCCGCGATAATCCGGCCGACTCACTGCAGGCCACCACCATGGCCATCCGCGAATGGATCGGGCTTTTTGCCTATTGGCTGTCTGGCCGGATCAATCAGCCTTTTCCAGGCGGCTGACCGATCACCGCCTGCCTGGCGGCCGAGAAGAACTGGCGCCGCACCAGAACGGCCAGCAGCAACAGCGTCGACAACACGAACACCATGGGGTCGACGAACCAGCCGAGATAACCGATCGAGAAGAACACCCCGCGCAGGCCGGAGTTGAAGTGCTTTCCGGCCAGCATGTTCATTTGCGCCGCACGCCACACCGCCGTTTCGGTGACCGGATTGCGTGAGGCTTCGCCATGCGGGATCGGCACGGCGCCGATCAGGATCGTGCAATAGTTGAACAGCCGGTACGCCCAGCCGAATTTGAAGAACGAAAACGCCAGGATCAGCACCAGTCCGAACACCTTTATCTGAAAAGCCGCGCGCGACGGCGCGCCACCCAAGGGCAGGTCGCTGAGCACTTCAAGAACCCGGTCGGACGCGCCGAGCAAGGCAAAGCAGCCGCCGATCGCGATCAGCGAGCTGGAGGCGAAGAAGGCGGTGCCTTGCTGCAGCCCGCTCATAATGGCGGTGTCGACGATGCGGATCTCGCGCTCGGCCATGGTCCGCATCCAGGCTTGCCGCTGTGCATTCATCGCCGTCGTCAGCGACATGCGGCTGACCAGCTTGCCGTCGGAGGCGAACGTGTGCAGCAGCCACGCGACGAGGAAGAAGGCCAGCGCCGCGAGATCGGCTGTCGAAAGATCGAGGGAATCGCCCATGGACTGAATTTATCACATTCAGCGCAATCGCTTCGATGTCCGCATACAGCGATCGTACCAATGTCGCTGCCGGAGCAAACAAGGTCGGCGGGTGCAGCGCCGCGATTTCCAAAAGAGCGGAAACATCGTGGGAATTCCTATATGTAGTCCTCGACCTGACTCCAGGAGACAACGCCGCGTGTTCCTTTCGGTTTTCGACCTGTTCAAGATCGGCATAGGACCGTCGAGTTCGCACACGATGGGGCCGATGACCGCCGCTGCGCGGTTTCTCGACGAGGTCGCGGGAAATGACTGGCCGCGTCCGGCAGGCGTCAAGGTCGACCGGCTTGGCGCAAGCCTGCACGGGTCACTCGCCTACACCGGTATTGGCCACGGCAGTGATCGCGCCGTCATGCTCGGCCTTGCCGGTCTGACGCCGCAGACGGTCGATCCCGACCAGGCCGATGGCATTGCCAGCCGCATCGCCGCCGAAAAGCGCATTTCGCCGCCCGGCCATCCCTCCTATCGCTTTGATCCGGCCACCGATCTGGTGCTGGACCGCAAGACGCCGCTCACCGGTCACGCCAACGGCATGGCGTTCTACGCCTATGACGCCGGCGGCCGCCTGCTGCTCAAGCGGATCTATTATTCGATCGGCGGCGGCTTCGTGGTTTCCGAAGAAGAACTGCAGCGGACGAAAGCCAAGGGTTCGGTGACAACCGAAGGCAAGAAAGTGCCTTATCCGTTCAAGAATGCGGTCGAGATGCTGGCCATGGCCGGCAAAAGCGGTCTTTCCATCGCCGACATGAAACGCGTCAACGAGGAAACGCAGATGACGCGCGAGGAGCTCGACGCCGGCCTCGACGGAATCTGGAGCGCCATGAAGGGCTGCATCGACCGTGGCCTGTCGCAGGATGGCATCATGCCGGGTGGGCTGAAGGTGCGCCGCCGTGCCCGCATGCTGCACGATAAGCTGCAGGAGCAGTGGCAGCAGAACAAGCCCAATCCTTTGCTCGCCAATGACTGGCTGTCGATCTACGCCATGGCCGTGAACGAGGAAAATGCCGCCGGCGGCCGCGTGGTCACCGCGCCGACCAATGGCGCTGCCGGCACGCTGCCGGCGGTGCTGCGCTACTGGCTGCATTTCCATCCCGAGGCGGACCAGCCGAGCATTCGTGATTTCCTGCTGACGGCTGCCGCCGTTGGCGGCATCATCAAGACCAACGCATCGATCTCGGGCGCCGAGGTCGGCTGCCAGGGTGAGGTAGGCTCCGCGTCGGCGATGGCCGCAGCGGGCCTGTGCGCCGTCATGGGCGGTACGCCCGAACAGGTCGAGAATGCCGCCGAGATCGCGCTCGAACATCAT
The DNA here is from genome assembly GCF_004006095.1 of Mesorhizobium sp. M7A.F.Ce.TU.012.03.2.1. NCBI lineage: Bacteria > Pseudomonadati > Pseudomonadota > Alphaproteobacteria > Hyphomicrobiales > Phyllobacteriaceae > Mesorhizobium > Mesorhizobium sp. M7A.F.Ce.TU.012.03.2.1. The sequence continues at coordinate 5,111,974 of NZ_CP034779.1, read as the reverse complement.
CTCGGCATGACCTGCGATCCGGTTGGTGGTCTGGTTCAGGTGCCGTGCATCGAGCGCAATGCGCTGGGCGCGGTCAAGGCGGTGACGGCCGCGTCGCTGGCCATCAAGGGCGACGGCATCCATTTCGTACCGCTCGATGCGGCGATCGAGACCATGCGCCAGACCGGCCTCGACATGAACGAGAAGTACAAGGAAACCAGCCTTGGCGGGCTTGCAGTCAACGTCGTGGAGTGCTGAAGGCTGGCCTAAACCGCCGCTGTGGAGAAGTCGATCCGGTCGTTGACGCGTTCGCGTGCGGGACTAACCTTAAGCGATGTCTCTCAATCTCATAAAACTCTGTGTCGGCTGCGACAGCGTCGAGGATCTCGAAGAGTGGATCGCCTTCCGCCTCGACGAGCGGCGGCGCGCCGGTGAGCCGGTCGAGCAGTATCACACCACCCGCATGATGCCGACACGCGGCGCCGAGGTTACCGATGGCGGTTCGCTCTATTGGGTGATCAAAGGCAATGTGCAGTGCCGCCAGTTGATCACCGAAATCCGGCCGTTCACCGACAGTGAAGGCATAGGCCGTTGCCATCTGATACTCGACCCCGAGGTTGTACGCACCGACTGGCAGCCGCGCCGGGCTTTTCAGGGCTGGCGCTACCTGAAACCGGCGGACGCGCCGCTCGATCTGGGCAAGGGCAAGGCCGGATTGATCGAGATGCCGCCGAAACTCAGGCGCGAGCTGGCCGATCTCGGTCTGCTCTGACCCCAGGTGGCATCACCGCCTGGCCCTTTGCACCGCCCGATGTGGGGCTTGCAAGCGATGTGGCAACGCCACATCTTGTTTTTCATGAGTGATAAGAAGCAGCCTGTGCCAGCGAGGACCAGTCCTGCGCCGGTCAAGCCTCAATCCAACGCCGGCGAGATCGACGCCTTCATTCGTCAGGCGAGGACACTTGCCGCGTCGGCGACCGGTTCGGGCAGGCTGATCCTTGCCCTCGACGCGACGATGAGCCGCCAGCCGACCTGGGATCTGGCCTGCACGCTGCAGGGCCAGATGTTCGACGCAGTCGGCAAGGCCGGAACCCTCAGCGTGCAACTGGTTTATTTTCGCGGCCTCGGCGAGTGCCGTTCGTCGGCTTTCGTGAGCGACACCAATGCCTTGAAGCAGCTGATGACGCGGATCGAATGCCGCAGCGGCCACACCCAGATCGGAAAGGTCCTGACGCATGCGCTGAAACAGACGGCGGCCGCCAAGGTCAATGCGCTGGTCTACATCGGCGACGCGATGGAAGAGAATATCGACGATCTGGCCGAAAAGGCCGGCAGCCTCGGCCTTCATGGCGTTCCTGTCTTCGTGTTTCAGGAAGGCCATGATTCCGGCGCGGAAAAGGCGTTCAAAGAGATTGCGCGGCTTTCCAAGGGGGCTTGGTTCCGATTTGATCGGCGGGCTGCCGCGACCTTGGCAGGGCTGCTTTCGGCCGTCGCCGTGTATGCGACCGGCGGGTTGAAGGCGCTCGAAGCCAGGGGCAGGCCGGAAGACCGGCTGATGATCGAGCATCTGCGGGGCGGCGGAAAATAATGGGCGCAATCATCGCTTTTGTAGCGTTGCTTCTGCTGCTTCTCGGCGCGGTGACGATCTTTCTGCGTGCCGAGCCGGCGAAACTGGCGAGCACGCTGCGAACGCTCGGGCCGGCCCTTCTGGCAGTTGTCGGCGTCGCCGTGCTTGTGGTCGGCCGTGAGGGCATCGGCGGCATGATTCTCACCGGGGCAATTGCCTGGTATGGTTCCATGCGAATGAAAGGCCGGCCGGCCGGCCTTGCCCCGGGCAAACGCTCGACGGTGCGCACGGCGGCATTGGAAATGGAGCTCGATCACGATACCGGCGGCCTCGAAGGACTGGTCCTGGCTGGCCGCCACGAAGGCAAGATGCTTGGCGCGATGGGGCTGGCGGAATTGCAACACCTCTACCGCGAACTCTCCAGCGATCCAGAGAGCCGACAGCTGCTAGAGACGTATCTTGACGGCAGATTTCCCGTCTGGCGCAAAAACGCTGAGACGAACGGTGGCGAAGGGCTGGGTGTTCCGCCAAGTCCGGGCGCCATGACTAAGGAGGAGGCCTACAAGGTCCTTGGTCTTGAAGCGGGGGCCGCCGCGGCGGATGTCCGCAAGGCGCACCGCCGCCTGATGCAGCGCCTGCACCCCGATGTCGGCGGCACGTCTTTCCTGGCGGCGCGGATTAACGAAGCCAAGGACGTCTTGCTCTCCAATCACAACTAGTCTCCTTCGACGCAGAATTTTTCCGGGAGATGGCTTGCACGCCGTCCTACTGCTGGACGGCGTAGCACTCGATGTTCTTCTTCTTCAAAGCGGTACAGGCCTTCCAGGCGGCGGTCTTCGAACCGAAGCCACCGAAGCGGGCGCGGTAGTAGGTGACGCCATCCTTGTCGAAGGCGACAGTGAAACCGGAAGCGTCCGCCAGCACCTTGGGCGCCTGCTTGGTGGTCTTGTCGAGAAAGGCCTGGGCCTCGGACTGCTTGGGCGACGAGGCGACCTGAATGGCCCAGCCCGACGGCACCGACGCGGTGTTGACCGGGTCGACAGCCGCGGGCGTCGGCTCGGCATAGGCCGCTACCACCTGGGCCGTCGCGACCTGGGGGGCTGAAACGATGACGGTCTTGACCTTTCTGGTCTTGACGACGGGAGCTGCTTCCTCGGCCTGCGCGGTATCGTCTTCGGCGACCGTGGCGTCCTCGGCAACGATTGCATCGTCCTGCGCTATGACAGGCCTGTCGTCCGGTGTCGGAGCGTCATGCTTGGGCAGAAGAACCTTGGCGAGGGCGGTGATCGGGTTGTTGCCACCGGCCTTGGCGACCAGATCGCCACCGCCGCGAGTCGATGCCCTCGGCAGATAGGTGTTGATCAGGTTGGCCATCTGATTGTCACGGCTGCCGCCCGAGGTGCCGCCCATGACCACGCCGACGATGCGGCGATTGCCATCGGAAACCGACGAGACGAGGTTGAAGCCGGAGGCGCGGGTGTAGCCCGTCTTGATGCCGTCGACACCCTTGATACGTCCGAGCAGGCGGTTGTGGCCGTTGATGCGCTGGCGTCCGTAGAGAAAGGAGCGCTGCGAGAAATAGCCGTAATACTGCGGAAAATGCTCGCGCAACGCGATGCCGAGCGTCGCCATGTCGCGCGCGGTGGTGAACTGGCCGGGGTCGGGCAGGCCATTGGCGTTTCTAAATACGGTGCCGTTCATGCCCAGCGCACGCGCCTTGGCGGTCATCATGCGGGCAAAAGTGGTTTCATTGCCGCCGAGCATTTCGCCGAGCGCGGTCGCCGAGTCATTCGCCGATTTGGTGACGATCGACAGGATCGCGGTCTCGACCGTGACGGAACCGCCCGGCTTCACGCCAAGTTTCGTCGGCGCCTCGGCGGAAGCCTTGGCGGAAAACACCACTGGCGTGTTCCTGCTGATCTTGCCCTTCGCCATAGCTTCGAAGGTCAGGTACAGCGTCATCATCTTGGTCAGCGAAGCCGGGTAGCGCCTGCCGTTGGCATCTGCGGAGTAAAGCACCTTACCGGTCTTGGCATCCACGACGATGGCCGCCTGCCTGGCCGCCAGCGACGAGGCAACGTCGCCAAAAACGAATGTCATCGCCAAGGCGACGATCATCATCGTTTTGAGAGGGGAGGTGGATTTGGAAACGATGCCCAACAACGCCTTACGCACTGGTACTTCCCTTGGATTTCTTCGTTGCGTTGGAGGCGGCAAAGGGTCCTGCCTCGCTTCCGGTCAAGCTACCGGCGCAGCGTTACCAATCCGTTTATGGTAACCGCCGCGTTCACCATTTTCTTCGGGCTTGAGGTTCTCTTTATTCGATTTTTAGCCATTGGCTGCGCAGGCGGGTCCGCAAGCCCGCGAAATCTTGACTTTTGTGCGGCGCACAATATATTATCTTGCATTGCACAAGGGCGCCCCGAAGAAGGACGCCTCAACCGTCAAGGGAATCGTGAAATGACCCAGACCTATGAGGACTTCAGCAAATACGGCAAAGAGTTCGCCGACACCGGATTGAAGAGCTTCGCGTCGCTGTCCAAGGGCGCGCAGGCGATTGCCACCGAGGCTGGTGAATACACCAAGAAGAGTTTTGAAACCGGCAGCGCCACTGTGGAGAAGCTGTTTTCAGCCAAGTCGCTGGAAAAGGCGATCGAGATCCAGTCGGACTACGCCAAGCAGTCCTATGAGGCGTTCGTCGCCGAGGCCACCAAGATCGGCGATCTCTATGCCGAACTCGCCAAGGAAGCTTACAAGCCATTCGAATCGATCGTTGCCAAGGCAAAGTAATTTTGCCCGGGCGAACTGATTTCGCCTGACGTGACCCCAGATTCAGCCTTTGAACCTGAGAAAAAGCCCGGCCACGGAAACGCGGCCGGGCTTTTTTCGTGTCAATTTCCGTTCCAGAGCCCCGCGCCCCTTCACGATTGCGAAAATCGTCCAAGTTGGTGACCTAGCCATATTGTCAGCTAACCAGAAGGGCTTAAAATCGTACATCGAACACCTACATGTCGAACTCGCATGGGGAATCGAAAGAGGCAGGAATACGTGACTTCAGGTTTGACTGCCACGAGACGAGTGGTGCGAATGCAAGACGGCGACGGTAACGGCAATGGGGCCGGCCGTGGGACGGCCGTCATCACGCGCACCAAAACCAAGACCAAGAAGCCCAGCCTTTATCGGGTCCTCATCCTCAACGACGACTACACTCCGATGGAGTTCGTGGTTCACGTGCTGGAGCGTTTTTTCCAGAAGGATCGCGAAGCCGCCACACGCATCATGCTTCATGTTCACAATCATGGAGTGGGCGAGTGCGGGGTCTATACATTCGAGGTGGCCGAGACCAAAGTGTCCCAGGTCATGGATTTCGCCCGACAGAATCAGCATCCGCTGCAATGCGTGATGGAGAAGAAGTGAGGTAACATGCCGGCTTTCTCCCAAGGCCTGGAAAAGGCGCTTCACCAGGCGCTGACGCTCGCCAATGAGCGGCACCATGAATATGCAACCCTAGAACATCTGCTGCTCGCGCTCATCGATGACACCGAGGCGGCCGCCGTCATGCGCGCCTGCAATGTCGATCTCGATGAGCTCAAGCACACGGTTCTCACCTATATCGACACCGAGTTGGACAACCTCGTCACCGGTTACGACGAGGACTCCAAGCCGACCGCCGGTTTCCAGCGCGTCATCCAGCGCGCGGTGATCCATGTGCAGTCGTCCGGCCGCGAGGAAGTGTCGGGCGCCAACGTGCTCGTCGCCATTTTCGCCGAGCGCGAGAGCCATGCCGCCTATTTCCTGCAGGAACAGCAGATGACCCGCTACGACGCGGTCAACTACATCTCGCACGGCATTGCCAAGCGTCCGGGCGCGTCGGAGACACGCTCGCCGCGCGGTGCCGATGACGAGCAGGGCGGCCAGAACGGCGCCGAGCCGCAAGAGGAAGGCGGCAAGAAGAAGCAGCAGCAGGACGCGCTGACGGCTTATTGCGTCAATCTCAACAACAAGGCCAAGGCCGGCAAGATCGATCCGCTGATCGGCCGCGAATCCGAGATCAACCGCACCATCCAGGTGCTGTGCCGCCGCTCCAAGAACAACCCGCTCTATGTCGGCGACCCCGGCGTCGGCAAGACGGCGATCGCCGAGGGTCTGGCCAAGCGCATCGTCGAGGGCGACGTTCCCGAAGTGCTGCACAACGCCACCATCTTCGCGCTCGACATGGGCACGCTGCTCGCCGGCACGCGCTATCGCGGCGATTTCGAGGAACGGCTGAAGCAGGTCGTCAAGGAGCTCGAGGACTATCCTGGCGCCGTGCTGTTCATCGACGAGATCCACACGGTCATCGGGGCAGGGGCTACTTCAGGCGGCGCCATGGATGCGTCCAACCTGTTGAAGCCGGCGCTGTCGTCGGGTGCGATCCGCTGCATCGGCTCGACCACCTACAAGGAATTCCGCCAGTTCTTCGAGAAGGACCGTGCCCTGGTGCGGCGCTTCCAGAAGATCGACGTCAACGAGCCGACCATCGAGGACGCCATCGAGATCATGAAGGGCCTCAAGCCCTATTATGAGGAGTTCCACAAGGTGAAGTTCACCAACGAGGCGATCAAGGCCTCGGTGGAGCTGTCGGCACGCTACATCAACGACCGCAAGCTGCCGGATAAAGCGATCGACGTGATCGACGAGACCGGCGCCTCGCAGATGCTGGTGCCGGAAGCCAAGCGCAAGAAGACCATCGGCATCAAGGAGATCGAGGCGACGATCGCCACCATGGCCCGCATCCCGCCGAAGACGGTTTCGGCCGATGACGAGAAGGTGCTGCAGGGCCTCGATATCGAGCTGAAGCGCGTCGTCTATGGCCAGGACACTGCGATCACCGCGCTGACCTCGGCGATCAAGCTGGCACGTGCCGGCCTGCGCGAACCGGAGAAGCCGATCGGCTCCTACCTGTTCTCCGGCCCGACCGGCGTCGGCAAGACCGAAGTGGCCAAGCAGTTGGCCGCCTCGCTCGGCGTCGAGCTGATCCGCTTCGACATGTCGGAATATATGGAACGCCACACCGTCTCGCGGCTGATCGGCGCGCCTCCGGGCTATGTCGGCTTCGACCAGGGCGGTCTTCTGACGGACGGCGTCGACCAGCATCCGCATTGCGTGCTGTTGCTCGACGAGGTCGAGAAGGCTCATCCGGACCTGTTCAACATCCTGTTGCAGGTGATGGACCACGGCAAGCTGACCGACCATAACGGCAAGCAGATCGACTTCCGCAATGTGATCCTGATCATGACCACCAATGCGGGCGCGTCGGATGCGCAGCGCGCGGCGATCGGCTTCGGCTCGACCAAGCGCGAAGGCGACGATGTGGAGGCGATCAACCGGTTGTTCACGCCGGAGTTCCGCAACCGGCTCGACGCGATCATCCCGTTCGGCTCGCTGCCGGTGCCGGTCATCCATCAGGTGGTGCAGAAGTTCGTCATGCAGCTCGAGGCCCAGCTTTCCGAGCGTGGCGTCACCTTCGACCTGTCGGCGGATGCGATCGCCTGGCTCGCCGACAAGGGTTATGATGAGCGCATGGGAGCGCGGCCGCTCGGCCGTGTGATCCAGGAGCATATCAAGAAGCCGTTGGCCGACGAGGTGCTGTTCGGAAAGCTCAAGAAGGGCGGCACGGTGCGCGTCACCGTCGAGAAGAAGGAAACCGGCGAGACCGGCCTGAAGCTCGAATCGCTGGCCGACGAGGCGCCGGTGAAGCCGAAGAAGGAAGAGCCGGAAGAAACGCCGAAGCCCAGAAAGGCCGTAGCGAAGAAGCCGGCGGCCAAGAAGCTGGTGGCGCAGAAGCCCGAAGCCAAGGGCAAGGACGGCGGCAAGCGCAGTCTCGTCCCGCAACTGCCCAGAAAGAACTGACCTTGAGGAAAGTCGAAAAGCCCCGGAAACGGGGCTTTTTTCGTTTGCAAGGAGGAGGGGCATGAGCGGCCAGATCATCATCCTGAACGGTGCGCCGCGATCGGGAAAAACAAGCATCGCCAGAGCTGTTCAGGAGCGCTTCGATGGCGTCTGGATCAATCTCGGCGTCGACGTTTACGAGCAGGCTACGCCGGCACGCTATCGGCCTGGGATAGGATTGCGGCTCGGCGGCGAGCGTCCCGACCTTGAGGCCCTCGTGCCCGGATTTCACGCCGGGCTCTACGAATCGATCGCCGCCCACAGCCGGCTGGGGCTGAATGTCGTGGCGGATGTCGGCCATCACGATGCCTATTCGAAGCCACTTCACATTGTGGCCGATTGCGCGCGCCGGCTTGTAGGTCTGCCGGTGCTGTTTGTCGGTGTTCGCTGCCCGCTGGAAATCATCATGGAAAGGCGTGCAGCCAGCGCGGCAGACAAGGAATATGTAACCGGCTCATCAGATGTTCCCGTGCCGCTGCCCGTGCGTCTGTGGCAAGAAGAGGTCCACCGGCCCGGCGTGTACGATCTGGAGATCGATACCTCGCTCCTCAGCCCTGGGCAATGCGCGGATACGATCGCAGAGAAGCTTCGGCAAGCACCGTATCCAACAGCGTTTCAGAAACTATCCAACCCATCCAGCGCGGCCCTTGAGCCGTTTTGACCGGCATGGCCGCCGCAGGCGGGTTCGCCCAGATCGGCGAATTTACAGCCCGCAAACCGCCGGCGATTGCATGGTGGAGCTCTCGATTTCAGCGGCCATGCGGTCCGGCGAGAAACGGGCCACCAAATATCCGCACACCTTCCAGATCGCGATCATCAGGAATGCACCCGCATAGCCATCCAAGGCATAGTGCCAGCCAAGCACGACGGAACCGACCATAATGACGCCGGCGAATAACCACATCACAAGACCGGCCAGCCGAGACCGCCGTGTTGCATAGAGGGCAAACAGCACCGCCATCGCAACGTGCAGGGATGGGAAGGCGGATATGCCGACGCTGCCGGTAGTTGCGCCGGTATAGCCACTCCACAGCATATCCTGCGTGCTGAGCGCCCAGATCGGATAGACGCGATCGGCAACGGCAAGTGCTTGCATGAGGGGGTGAAAGTCGTTGCCGAACCCCAATTGCTCGTAAAAGCAAGGGCCAGCCGACGACAGGCCCATCGCGAGGAAAAAGCCGCCCAGTGTCCACACCGTCATGAAGCTCATCAGGAACTGATGACGCAGCTTCGTATCCTTTCGTGTGATGCACACGGTGAAAACCGCGATGATGAGCACGACGAACCAGAAATTGTACGCGATGTTGATGATTTTCAATGCAAGCGGCGACTGGACGACAAACCACAACCATTCGTGCGGGGCTCGACCGAAATGCAGGATGCGATCGGCGTGAGCCAATGCTTTGTCCCATGCAAACGGAGAGAGGATTGCAATGGCTCCCTTCAACACACCGATCGCGGATATGAAGGCAAGACCGGCACCCAAGCCATTCAGGCTGTTGGCAATGCGTTCGGCATCGCCAAAGAATCTACCCAGTGACTTGAGGAAGGTGTGCAGCGGTTCGGTTTCCCGCTGGACCAGCGCAAGGTGGAAAAGCGTCCCAAGTGCAAGGGCTGAGCCGCAAATCCAGAAGGCGATGAAAAGATACTCGGCGTATTCCGCCAGAACGCCGAAATCCGGCATGTTTCCAGTGTGCCACCCGACTGCGCTTGCCAGAAGCAGCGCAGCGGTAGCCATAGCGTGCAGCAGCCGGTGTCGCCAAAAGGCATCCGCCAAGATGCCAGGAAAAGCACGTCCGACAATGGCCCCCGTCAGTGGGGCCGATGCCGCAACCGAATGTTCCATGGTTTTGAAGCCCAGCTCGCCACGCCGTTACCATTTTACCGTCAGACGGTTCAATATTTCCTAATCAGACGATTAGAGTTGCAAACGGTTGAGTCCCGGCGCCGGCACGCCCGGGCACTAGAATCGTCTTCTCGGCTGAACGGCGCTTGTCAGTTCGATATTCTCGACCCGGTCCGCCACATCGGCTGACCTCGCGTTTCTCAATTTTCGAGCGCAGTCCGGATCTTTTCGGCATTTTCGGTCAGCACCTCCGGCTTCTCCATTCCTCCCGTGTGCGGCTTCAGCGGGATGCCGTCGAAGCGCGGAATGACATGTACGTGCAGATGATAGACGGTCTGCCCCGATGCCGGCTCATTGAACTGCATGATGGTGACGCCGTCGGCGCCAAAGGCCTTTTTCACCGCCAGCGCCACTTTCTGAACGACGCTTAAGAGATGGCCGAAAATTGACGGGTCGGCGTCGAGCAGATTGCGCGACGGCGCTTTCGGCACCACCAGCGTATGGCCCGGCCCCTGCGGCATCACATCCATGAAGGCGATGACCGCTTCATCCTCATAGACACGGTGCGAAGGAATTTCGCCGCGCAGGATCTTGGCGAAAATGTTGTCGGTGTCGTAGGCGGCCTCGATCATGGCGAACGCTCCAGATTGTGCCTTTCGTGTAGCGAAGCCGCCGAAAATCGGCAAGACGATTGGATAATCGATCATCGGGCGACGCGGCCGCTACTCCTCGAGATCCTTGCGGAACGGGGTGTGCTCTTCCAGATATTCGCTCATCCGCTCCACCTCGTGGCGTTCGCGCCTGAGGTAGTCGGCCACGGCGTTGCGCAGGCCGGGGTGCGCAATGTAGTGCGCGGAATGCATGGTCACCGGCCGGTAGCCGCGCGCCAGCTTGTGCTCGCCCTGCGCGCCCGCCTCGACCACCTTCAGCTTGCGCTCTATGGCGAAGTCGATCGCCTGATGGTAGCAGACCTCGAAATGCAGGAAGGGATGGTCCTCGATGCAGCCCCAGTTGCGGCCATAGAGTGCGTCCGAGCCGATGAAATTGATGGCGCCGGCAATATAGCGCCCATTGCGCCTGGCCATCACCAGCAGGATGTCGTCGGCCATGCGTTCGCCGATCAGCGAGAAGAATTGACGGTTGAGATAGGGCCGACCCCATTTGCGGCTGCCGGTGTCCATGTAGAAGGCGAAGAAATCGTCCCAGGCCTTCTCCGTGAGGTCCTTGCCGGTCAGCCGATCGATCCAAATGCCTGGGGCAAGCGCTTCACGCCTTTCCTTCTTCATCGCCTTTCGCTTGCGCGAGGCAAGGGTGGCGAGGAAGTCGTCATAGGTCGAAAAACCTTCGTTGAAGAAATGGAATTGCTGGTCGGTGCGGTGCAGGAAGCCTGCCGCTTCCAGCACTTCCACATCGCTCTCTTGCGCGAAGGTGACATGCGCGGAAGAGACGCCGAGTTTTTGCGTCACCGCCTTCAGGCCCGCCGCGAGACCGGCCTTCACTTTGGCGCTGTCCTCGCCTTTGCTGACCAGCAGGCGAGGGCCGGTGACCGGGGAGAACGGCACGGCACTTTGCAGTTTGGGATAGTAACGGCCGCCGGCGCGCTCGAAGGCATCCGACCAGCCATGATCGAACACATATTCGCCCTGGCTGTGCGATTTGAGATAACAGGGCACCACGCCCAGCAATCTGCCTTGCCCGTCCTCCAGCCTGAGGTGATGGCCCTGCCAGCCGGTGCGCCGCACGGCGCATCCAGAATCTTCGAGCGCACTTAGAAAAGAGAAGGAAACCAAAGGATTGTAACTGGTTTCTGAATCTCCGCGCGCGGTTCCGGCAAAGCCGTTCCATTCATCACAGGTGAAGGCGCCAATGCCAGCGGCGACGCGGATCGAATAGTCCGCATTGGCCGTTTGTCCGTCACCCTCGTCGCCCTGATCCATGAGGCTTATTTAAGCTCCGTCCGGCCTGGTACAAGTCACGTTTCAGACACTCAGGCGACTTTGACCAGATCGGGCTCGAACCCCTCGAACGTCATCTGGTCGGCATATCTGAAGGTCAGGTCGACCGCCGGCTGGTCATGCACCGTCCAGGTGATAACAGGCATTTTCAGCCTTTCGCGCACGAAGCTGACGAATGGGTTCGGCAGGTCGCCGGCGGCGTAGGAGGTGAAGGCGATGTCGTGCGCCAGCATGGCGAAATGCGCCTCGATCAGCCCGACGTCCTTGCCGTAGGCGGTGAGACCCCCGGGGATACCCGGCGCGTCTTTCGGAAAATCGCGGACCAGCCAGTGGTCGAACGACATGATCGCCGCTTTGCCCTTGTAGCGCTTGAGCATCTTGCCGACGCTTGCCACCAGGCCTTCGTCATAGCCGGGCGTGCCTTTCAACTCGACCACCAATGGCACGCGGCCGTCGACCAGGTGAAGCGCTTCCTGCAGCGTCGGCACATGGTCCGCCGTGCCACCGACCCTGAGCGCCGCGAGTTCTGCTGCGGTGCGCTGCCAGACGAAACCATCCTGGCCAGTCAGGCGCTTGAGATCTCCGTCATGGATGATGACAGGAACGCGGTCGGACGACAGGTGGACGTCGCATTCGATGGCATAGCCGCGTTCGGCGGCCGCGGCGAAGGCCGACAGCGTGTTTTCCCAGCGCGTCTTGTTCATGTCGTGGAACCCGCGATGGGCGACGGGCCGGGCGGTCAGCCAGGATAGGTCGGTCATATCAGTCCCCTGGCTCATTCGATTTCGAAGACGGCTTCGATTTCCACTGCGGCATTAAGCGGCAGGCAGGCGGTGCCGACGGCGGAGCGTGCATGCTTGCCACGCTCGCCAAGGGCCGCCACCAGGAAATCGGAGGCGCCGTTGGCAACCAGATGCTGCTCGACGAACTCAGGTGTCGAGGCGACGAAAACGGTGATCTTCACCAGACGGCTAATCTTCTCGAGGTCGCCGAGTGCTGCCTTGGCCTGCGCCAGGATGTTGATCGCGCAGTATTTTGCCGCATCCTTGCCACCTGCGGTATCGAGATCGCGACCTAACAGCCCGCTCGCCTGCAGCTTGCCGTCCTTGAGCGGCAATTGCCCGGCGGTGAACAGCAGATTCCCGGTCCGGCAATAGGGCACGTAGTTGGCGGCGGGCGCGGCGGCGACGGGAAGCGTCACACCCAGATCGCTTAGCCGCTTTTCGATTGTTTCACTCATGGTATTTCCCTATTGCTTGGTGACGCCGCGCCGGCCGGGCCGAAATTGCTATTTTTGCCTCGCTTCCGCCACGACTTTTTTTAAGCTGGACCATCTTTCCCTGCGGCCTGCCATCAGTCGCGACGATCGGAGTACCTCATGCGCGCAACGCGCCTCGCATTCCATGCCGTCCTGTTGTCGGGGGTCTTCTCGATAGGCCCTGCCTTCGCAGCGCCGGCGTTGCAAGCCCACCGCGCCGTCTACGATCTTACCTTGAAAAAAGCGTCCGATCAGTCCGGCATCACAGGCATATCCGGCCGCATGGTCTATGAGTTCAATGGCTCGGCCTGCGAAGGCTATACGGTGAAATTCCGCTTCGTCACCCAGATCGTCACCGCCGACAACACCAGGCTGACCGACCAGCAGACGACCACTTTCGAGGACGCCGAAGGCAAGACATTTTCGTTCGTGACAAAATCCTTCGTCGACCAGAATCTCGACAAAGAGGTCAAGGGCATCGCCACCAAAGAGACCAAGGGCCTGAAGGTCGACATCGACAAGCCTGAAAAGAACAGCGTCGAGCTGGCGACAACCCAATTCCCGACCCAGCATCTGGTCGAGCTGATCGGCAAGGCCGAAAAGGGCGAGAATTTTTACGAAACCAACCTGTTCGACGGTTCCGAAGACGCCAACAAGGTGATGACCACCACCGTCGTGGTCGGCAAGAAAACCGATGCCGACAAGGCCGACCCGGAAGCTTCGGCACTGGCAAAGCTCGCCACCGACAAATACTGGCCGGTCGATATCGCCTATTTCGACGACACCAACAAGACGGGCGAAGAGGTGCCGGAATACCGTATCAGCTTCAAGCTGCATGAGAACGGCATCACCCGCGATCTCGTCATGGACTATGGCGACTTCTCGATGACCGGCAAGCTGGTCAACCTGTCGCTGTTCGACCAGACGAAACCCTGTCCCGCCAAATAGTGCCGGGCTAGGCAGTTGATTTACCACGACGCAGCGTGGTCGTAACGATCGACTTGAACGTGCCGCAATCGTCTCTCAACCTCTCCCCGGCGTCCAGGCGCGAGGGGGATCAGCTTGAGCAGGATCGATACATTCGTGGCGCCGCGGCCCAACCCGGCACTGATCAGGGCCATGACATCCGTCAACCGGATCGTCATGCTGCGCGGCATTCCCGGATTTCGGGATATCTTGCCGTTCAATCGCCTGGCCGGTCTGCGCGGCGTCTCAAATGTCCGCCATATCGACTTTCCCCCCGCCGATCTTGAGCGGCTGAAGGCCAGTTGCGGGGCAGGGAAGGCGACCTTCATCACGCCCAATCATCCCGAGTTCTTCACCGACTGGATGATCGACAAGGAAATCGTATCGCAGGTCAGCCCGCTCACGGCCTCATGGGCAACCAATGGTGTCGTCAACGGCCTTGGCCGGCTGATGCAGAAGTTCTGGCTGGCCAACAACCTGATCGCTCAGATTCCCGGCAATAGCGGGGCAGCCAAGGAACACTCCGTCGCTTGGGCCTTGAAGGGCCATGGCGTGCTGCTGCATCCCGAAGGCGGCGTCGGCTGGCATGCCAATGTCGTTGCGCCTTTGCTGCCGGGTGCCGTCGAGATGGGGCTCGAGGCCCTCAAGCGCGGCCGGGCCACGGATCCCGATTTCAAGGTCTGGATCGCGCCAGTCGTCTGGAAGCTCGCCTTCACCGGGAATGTCGAAGCGGCGCTGGCGAAGGAATGCGCTTATGTCGAGAAAAGCCTGAAAATAGAACGGCGTGCGACCGACACGCTCCCGCAGCGCATCCACAATGTCTATTCGGCGCTGCTGGCCCGCGATGAAGCAGCATCGGGCATGCCATCCGACGAAGGCGCAACCTATGCGGAGCGCCAGCAGGCGTTGGTTGCTGAACTCGGCCGCCGACTCGGCGAAAGCATCTCATTCGACGCTGCCATCATCGACACCGCAGAGCTTCTGCGGCGTGCGCGTCGCTGGCAGCGCGAAAACACCGACGATGCGGAACGGCAAAGGCAGGTCCGCGCGCTCGCCGATAGGGTTCAGAGGCTGCAACGCGTCGGACCCTGGGCCTGCGCCAATCCGCGCATCACGCAGGAGGATATCGCCGAACATCTGAAGCGGATCCGCAACGACTATTGTCGAGGTGGGCTGCGCGACACGATGAATCGGTTCGTTCCGCAGCCGGTCGGGCCGCGTTGCGCCCACATCCGGGTGCCGGAGGCACTGGGGTTGCATGAGCATACGGACTCTATCGACGATGCGGTTGCCGAGCTGCACCGTCGCATGCAGGATACAGTCACCAACATTGTGGCCGAGCTTGCAGCCAAGGGCAGCTTCATTTTCTATCCGAATCCATTCTATCGTCCCTGACATCCTGACGGGCCACGTGGCCCGCTGTGGTGGAGGATGGAAGGCAAACAGCAAGCTTCATGGCGGTCTATGTCGACGCAGCGATCTGGAACTGGGCCGGCCATCGCTGGTGCCATCTGTTGGCCGACGACACCGACGAGTTGCATCGCTTTGCCGCCCGGCTCGGCCTCAAGCGCTCATCCTACCAGGGGCCGCCCAAGACATCGGCGCCGCATTATGACATAACCGGCTTCGAGCGCGATCGAGCGGTGCGGCTCGGCGCCATCGAATGCAGCCGCGAAGAGATCGTCGCGGTCTTCCGGCGAGTGCGAGTGCCGAACGGGAAGATAAAGCGCTGACGGCAGGGCGCGGATCGTCGCACGCCGCATCACAAATCCCGCGGCGCTTGCGTTTATCGCGCATCCCCTCTATATGCGCGCTCATTCCACACACGGACTTTGGTGTCTGCCCGGGAGAAATCCGGCTGAAACCTCCGGTGGCGTTCGAGGACAAAGTCCAAAAATGCCTGTGTCCGTGGAGGCTAACCGGAAAGGAACTTTGAATGGCACTGCCTGATTTCAGCATGCGCCAGCTTTTGGAAGCTGGCATTCACTTCGGCCACCAGACCCACCGCTGGAACCCGAAGATGGCGCCCTACATCTATGGCGCCCGCAACAACATCCATATCATCGACCTGTCGCAGACGGTGCCTTTGCTGCACCAGGCGCTTAAGCAGGTTTCCGACACCGTCGCCAAGGGTGGCCGCGTGCTGTTCGTCGGCACCAAGCGCCAGGCGTCCGACATTGTCGCCGATGCTGCGCAGCGTTCGGCTCAGTATTATGTCAACTCGCGTTGGCTCGGTGGCATGCTGACCAACTGGAAGACGATCTCGAATTCGATCCAGCGCCTGCGCAAGCTCGACGAGATGCTGGCCGGCGAGGCGCAAGGGTTGACCAAGAAGGAACGCCTGAACCTCGACCGCGAGCGCGAGAAGCTCGACAAGGCGCTGGGCGGCATCAAGGACATGGGCTCGACGCCCGACCTGATGTTCGTGATCGACACCAACAAGGAAGCGATCGCCATCCTCGAGGCCAAGCGCCTCGGCATCCCGGTCGTCGCCATCATCGATTCGAACTGCGATCCGGACAAGATCGACTTCCCGATCCCCGGCAATGACGACGCGGCCCGCGCCATCCAGCTCTATTGCGATCTGATCGCCAAGGCTGCGATCGACGGCATCGCCCGCCAGCAGGGCGCGCTCGGCGTCGACATCGGCGCTTCGGTCGAAGCTCCGGTCGAACCCGCGCTCGACCCGGCTCCGGCTCCGGCGTCGGAAGCTCCCGAAGCTTGATAATCGAAGGCCGGTTGCGGCCTTCATCTTTCTCATATTCTGGCACGCTAAACAGACGCACCATCGAATACCGATGGTGCGTCGGTGCATTTAAAACAAAGAGGCGACAATGAGCATTTCGGCTGCACAGGTCAAAGAACTCCGCGACTTGACCGGCGCGGGCATGATGGATTGCAAGGCCGCGTTGACCGAGACCAACGGCAACATGGAAGAGGCCGTCGACTGGCTGCGCAAGAAGGGTATCTCCAAGGCCGACAAGAAGGCTGGCCGCACCGCCGCTGAAGGTCTGATCGGCGTCGACAATGGCGTGCGCGAAGCCGCCGTCGTGGAAGTCAATTCCGAGACCGACTTCGTGGCCCGCAACGCCGCGTTTCAGGAAATCGTCGGCAACGTTGCCAAGGTTGCGCTGGCCTATGGCACGACGGAGGCTGTGGCCGCCGCAAAGTATCCAGGTTCCGACAAGTCGGTTGCCGACACCATCAAAGACGCTGTCGGCACCATCGGCGAAAACATGGGCTTCCGCCGCTCGGCCAAGCTCACCGTCCCCCACGGCGCTGTCGCTACCTACGTCCACAACGCGGTTGCCGACGGCCTTGGCAAGCTCGGCGTGCTGGTCGCGATCGAGACCACGGGCAATGAGCATGCAGCCAACGCCTTTGGCCGCCAGGTGGCCATGCATGTTGCCGCCACCAACCCTCTGGCGCTGACCGCAGAGCAGATCGATCCGGCCGCGGTCGAACGCGAGAAGGCGATCTTCTCCGACCAGGCGCGCCAGTCCGGCAAGCCGGAAGCGATCATCGAGAAGATGGTCGAGGGCCGTCTGCGCAAGTTCTACGAGGAAGTCGTGCTCCTGAAGCAGGCCTTCGTGCTCAATCCCGACATCACTGTCGAGAAGGCGCTGAAGGATGCCGAGAAGGACATCGGCGCCCCGGCCAAGATCACCGCCTACCTGCGCTTTGCGCTGGGCGAGGGCATCGAGAAGGAAGAGACCGATTTCGCCGCGGAAGTCGCTGCAGCTGTGAAGAAATAATCCTTACAAATAGCCCCTGAAGGGGCTTCTCAGCTCAGGCAACTCGGCCGGGTGTCCGCAAGGATGCCCGGCCGATTTCTTGTGCGGTGTCGATAAAGGCCCTGAGCTTCGGCGCCATCGACGCCCGGCGCGGGAAATAGAGGAATAGCCCCGGTTCCTCGATCGACGTCTGCGGCAGCACCTGGACGAGGCGGCCCGCGGCAAGATCGGCGCGCGCCAGCGGCTCGAACATATAGGCGAGCCCGACGCCTGCAAGCGCAAGATCGATTGCCGCGAGCGAATCCGTCACGACAACGCTGCCCCGCGTCTCCATGGCGATGTCCTTGCCATCCTCGATCAGATCCCAGCGATAGAGCGCACCGGAGCGGACGAGCCGGTAGCCAATACAATTGTGGTTCGCCAAATCGGCAACGCTGCCGGGACGGCCGTGCCTTCCGATGTAAGCGGGCGAGGCGACGACGACGACGGAGAATGGCGGCGTCAGCCGGACCGCGACCATGTCCTGGGCGATCATCTCGCCAAGCCGGATGCCGGCATCGAAGCCTTCGCCGACGATATCGACCAGGCCTTGGTCAGCGAAGACCTCGACCGTAACCTCCGGATAGCGCTCGGCCATCGCGGCGACCACCGGCGTCACCGCCAATGGCATCGCGATGTTGGAGGCGTTGATCCTGAGCAGGCCAGACGGCCTGCCTTTGACGCTGCGGATGCGGTCCATCCGCTCGGCAATATCCTGGAGGGCCGGAGCCGCCGTTTCTACCAGCGCCTTGCCGGCCTCGGTGAGCGAAACGCTGCGCGTCGTCCGTGCGAACAAAGGCTGGCCAATCCGCTCTTCGACAATGCGCACCGCATGGCTGACTGCCGAAGGGCTCATGCCGAGTTCGGCGGCGGCAAGCGCGAAGCCGCCGCGCCGGGCAACGGCGACCACAACAGGGAGATGGCTGAGCAGATCGCGATCCATTCATGAATGATATCGCATGGTCTTTGCGAACAATGCAATCTTATCGATGCCAAGGTCGCGGTCCACATTTTCGTCAACACATCGGCGATCGGCCGATGGCATCGAGGAGACGAGACATGAATGCGTTAAGACAGGTAACTTTCGCGGCAGGCATGGCGTTGGCGCCGATGGACGCCGGCGGGGCGGAGCCATCAGACTGGCGGGCCCTCGCAGACGAACGCGCGGTCATTCGCATTGCCGATACCATCGACCGGGCCGTCGACGCCCAGGACTGGAAGCTTGCACGCGGCTATTTTGCGGATCGGGTCACCGCCGATTTCAGCAGTCTCTCCGGACAGCCAGCGGCTAACATCGCTTCCGACGACCTGATTGGCGCTTGGGCGGCCAACCTCAAGGGCAGCAAGACAAGCCTGCATCTGCGCACCAATCACCAGGTCGTTCTCAAGGCGGACACGGCGACTGTCCTGTCGAACGGCTATGCCTGGAACCGGATGGAAGGCAATGGCGACCCGCTTTGGGAGGTCTGGGGCACCTATGAGCATCACCTGACGCGTTTCGCAGATGGCTGGAAGGTCGATGGCTTTGCGTTCCGCATGACACACGAGCGCGGCAATCCCTGGGTCAAGACCACTCCGGGCCAGTGACGCGCGGGGTATCTGTCACCAAGCATTGGAAGACGATTATGACCATGACCTACTACACCCTTGGCAACAGTGGCCTCAGGGTCGGCCGGCTGGCGCTGGGCACGATGACTTTCGGCAAGGAATGGGGCTGGGGAGCCGACAGGGATACGGCGCGGGCGATGTTCGACGCCTATGTCGAGGCGGGCGGCAATTTCTTCGACACGGCGGATCTCTACACAGACGGCACGGCCGAAGCCTGGCTTGGCGAATTCATCGCCGAGCGCGGCTTGCGCGACATGGCGGTGATCGCCAGCAAGTTCACCATGAACATGCAGCCCGGCAATCCGAATGCCGGCGGCAATGGCCGCAAGAACATCATGCGGGCCGTCGATGCTTCGCTGAAACGGTTGGGGACCGACTATATCGATCTCTATCTCATGCATGTCTGGGACAGGCTCACCCCGGCCGAGGAGGTCATGCGCACGCTGGACGACCTGGTTCGGATGGGCAAGGTGCGCCATGTCGGCCTTTCCGACGTGCCCGCCTGGTATGCGGGCCGCGCACAGGCGATCGCCGAATTGCGCGGATATGAGCCGGTTTCGGCGTTGCAGCTCGAATATTCATTGGCCGAACGCGCGATCGAGAATGAGTTCGTGCCATTCGGCACGCGCCATGGCGCCGGCATCATGGTGTGGAGCCCGCTGGCTAGCGGACTGCTGAGCGGCAAGTATCGGCCGGCTCAGGCCGGAACCGCGGGCCGCCTCGACGGATTTCGCAACTCGACGCATCCGGGGTTCCAAAAGTTCACGCAACGCAACTGGGCTATCGTGGCCGAACTCGAGAAGGTCGCATCCGAGATCGGCCGCAGCATGCCTCAGGTCGCGCTCAACTGGGTGGCGACGCAGCCGGGGATCGCAACCGTCATCCTCGGTGCGACGACGCTCAGCCAAATGCATGACAATCTTGGCGCGCTGGATTTCGAGATTCCGAAAGCGCATCGCGACCGGCTGGAGAGAGCCAGCAGAACTACAGCGCCGTTTCCCTATTCCTATTTCGGCTCGCAGATACAGGCGCGCGTTACCGGCGGCGCGACAACCGGCGACAAGCCCTCCAACTACGCGTCACCGGTGCTCATCGAAGGAGAGTCGGCCAGCGTGTCCACCAATTGATTGATAGGACAGGAAACCGGCGAATTTGCCGTTTGGGCGCCGCGTGACATCGCGGCGCCCTTCGTGTATCGGAACGCCATTGTTTCGGATGGCGCGCCTGCGCGAGAGCAGCCACCCGGAACGCGCCACATGCAAATGAAGAGGCCCAGATGACGGTGAAGCCCCTCTACCGACGTGTCTTGCTGAAAGCGTCGGGCGAAGCGTTGATGGGCGAGCAGCATTTCGGCATAGACGTGTCAGTGGTGGATCGCATCGCCGGCGACATCGCCGAGGCGCGTGCATTGGGCATCGAGGTCGGCGTCGTCATCGGCGGCGGCAACATCTTTCGCGGCGTGGCCGTTGCCTCCAAGGGCGGCGACCGTGTCACCGGCGACCACATGGGCATGCTTGCCACGGTGATCAACTCGCTGGCGCTGCGCACGTCGTTGAACAAGATCGGCGTCGACGCCGTGGTGCTTTCGGCGATCGCCATGCCCGAACTTTGCGAGAGCTTTTCGCAGCGCCAGGCGACCGCCTACATGAACCAGGGCAAGGTGGTGATCTTTGCCGGCGGCACCGGCAATCCATTCTTCACCACTGATTCGGCCGCGGCCCTTCGCGCCGCTGAAATCGGCGCCGACGCGCTGTTCAAGGGCACTCAGGTCGACGGCGTCTACTCGGCGGACCCGAAGAAGGATCCGAATGCGATGCGTTTCGAGCGCATCAGCCATGGCGAAGTCATAAATCGCGGCCTTTCCATCATGGATACTGCTGCGATTGCACTTGCGCGCGAAAACAACATTCCGATAATCGTCTATTCGATCCACGAAAAAGGTGGTTTCGGCGATATTCTGAGGGGCGGCGGCCGCTGCACCGTCGTCGCGGACGATTGATCGGCGGCCTGACCCGAAAAGGGAAGCCGGTTTTCGAAAGTCCGATTCGAAGACGGCCCGAAGCAGTGAGCCCGCATTAGACGGGTCGAGGAGATAAAGATGAGTGGTGAGTACGACGATCTCAAGCGGCGCATGGATGGGGCTATTGCCGCGTTCAAGCATGATCTGGCCTCGCTGCGGACCGGTCGCGCCTCCAGCAATCTGCTCGATGCGATCCAGGTGCAGGCCTACGGCACCACCATGCCGATCAATCAGGTCGCCAACGTCTCGGTGCCGGAGCCGCGCATGATCTCGGTATCGGTATGGGACAAGTCGATGGTTGGCGCGGTCGACCGCGCGATCCGCGAATCCAATTTGGGGTTCAACCCGATCGTAGACGGCACCAACCTCAGGATTCCACTTCCCGAACTTAACGAACAGCGCCGCAAGGAACTGGTCAAGATCTCGCACACCTACGCCGAGAACGCCCGTGTCGCCGCGCGCCATGTGCGCCGCGACGGCATGGACTTCCTGAAGAAGGCGGAGAAAGACGGCGACATCAGCGAAGACGATCAGCGCAAGCGCTCGGACCAGGTCCAGAAACTTACCGACGAGACGATCAGCACCATCGACCACCTGCTTTCCGATAAGGAAGCTGAAATCATGCAGGTTTAGGGTCATGGCCGCCGGCTGACCCGAAAGCGAGAACATGGCAACGCCCGCGCATGTCGCGATCATCATGGACGGAAACGGACGCTGGGCCAAGGCGCGCGGCATGCCCCGTCTTGCGGGCCACCGTGCCGGTGTCGAGGCGCTGCGCAAGACGGTGCGCGCGGCACCTGGGCTCGGCATTTCCTACCTGACCGTCTATGCTTTCTCGTCGGAGAACTGGTCGCGGCCGAAGTCCGAGGTCAGCGACCTGATGGGCCTCTTGAAAATGTTCATTCGCCGTGACCTTGCTGAACTGCACCAGAGCGGTGTGCGGGTTAGAATCATCGGTGACCGGGCAGGGTTGCAGTCTGATATCAGGGGACTGCTCGACGAGGCCGAAACGCTGACGGCCGCAAACGAATCGCTGACGCTGGTGATCGCCTTCAACTATGGCGGACGAGACGAAATCGTTCGTACGGCACAAAAGCTTGCGGCGGCCGTGGCGCGTGGCGAACTCGACGCCGAGGCGATATCAGCCGAAAGCTTTGCCGGCGCGCTCGATACGCAAGGCATTCCCGACCCGGAACTGGTCATCCGCACCAGCGGCGAGCTCCGGCTGTCGAACTTCCTTCTGTGGCAAGCCGCCTATAGCGAACTCGTCTTCCTGCCTTGCTACTGGCCCGACTTCAGCCGCGAGCACCTTGCGGAAGCTTTGCGTGAGTTTGCTGGCCGCGAACGCCGTTTCGGCGGACTTGGGGGCCATGACGTCGCTTCGCGACCGGCCGCGGGATGAGCAATCTTCAACTGCGTATCGTTTCGGCGATCGTGCTCGCCATCATCACTCTCGGCTTGACCTGGATCGGCGGTTTGCCGTTCCGGCTGCTGTGTGCCGTGATCGTAGCGGCGATCTTCTATGAATGGACCCGCATGTCGCGGCCAACCGGGGCAACGGGCCTTGGTTTCCTGCCGGAAGCACTGCTGGTTGTCTTCATTGGCGCCTTGATTGGCGGTCTGGCCGCCTCCTGGCTGCTGCCGCTTGTGGCGGCCATTGTTGCCGCAACGGCGATAGCCGCCTCGGTTCGCAAGACCGGACAATGGGATGCGAGCGGCCTTGCCTATGCCGCGGTTTCAGGCCTGTCGCTCGCCTTGCTGCGCGATGGCGATCGTTCAGGCCTCATTGCCATCCTGTTCCTGTTCGCTGTCGTCTGGGCCACCGATATCCTTGCCTATTTCGTTGGCCGAGCCATTGGGGGGCCGAAACTGGCGCCCTCTATCTCGCCCGGCAAGACGCGCAGCGGCGCACTCGGCGGCGCTGTCGGCGGCGTCGTCGCCGGGCTGGTCCTCGCCGCAGCTGCCGGTGTCGGCAATCTGGTATTGCTCGGCCTGGTCGCGCTCATGCTGTCGATTGTCTCGCAGGCAGGCGACCTGTTCGAATCCTGGATCAAGCGCCGCCATGGCCGCAAGGATTCGGGGGCGCTCATCCCGGGCCATGGCGGCGTCATGGATCGTGTCGACGGGCTTGTCGCAGCGGCATTCGCCCTATACGTCATCGGCTGGATTTCGGCGAACGCCGATCATCCGGCACAGGGTCTGTTTCCCGTTTGAGCGATGTCATTTCAGGGTCCTTTGCGCGGTGCGCCTTGGATTCGCCCGGATTGGTGTCACAGTCACGGCGCAGTCTGCGCCGTGGAAGAATTTGAGGGTTGTCTTGAACGAGATTCTTCACGCGCTTTTCAGCACAGAAGGCTTTGTCCTCGGCACGCTGGTGCCATTCCTCTTCGTGCTGACCGTAGTCGTGTTCGTCCACGAAATGGGCCATTACCTTGTCGGGCGCTGGTGCGGCATCGGCGTCAGGGCCTTCTCGATCGGCTTCGGCCCGGAACTCTTCGGCTTCAACGACAGCCACGGCACGCGCTGGAAACTGTGTGCGATACCGCTTGGCGGCTATGTAAAATTCGTCGGCGACATGAACGCCACATCGAGCCAGCCCACGTCGGAAGAAATTGAAACGCTGACCGAGGACGAGCGCAGGGTCGCCTTTCACACGCAGCCGATCTGGAAGCGCGCGGCAACGGTGGTGGCCGGACCATTGTTCAATTTCCTGCTGACGATCGTCGTCTTTTCCGTGCTGTTCACCGCCTATGGCCGCTATGTCGCCGAGCCCATGGTGGCCGAGGTGACCGCCGACAGCCCGGCGGCGAAGGCCGGCATCCTTCCCGGCGACCGATTCGTCAGCGTCGACGGCAACAAGGTCGAAACCTTTGGCGACGTCCAGCGCCTGGTCTCGGGCCGTGCCGACGACGCAATCACCTTCGTCATGTTGCGCGACGGCCAGGAGGTCACTGTGACCGCGGCGCCGCGGCTGATGGAACAGGAAGACGCGCTCGGCAACAAGGTCAAGGTCGCCGTGATCGGTGTCGTCAACAACAAGGAACTCGGTCAGCCGAGGCTCATCACCTACACGCCGGTCGGAGCGGTCGCGGCGGCGGTCGAGGAAACCGGTCACGTCATCCAGCGCACGGGCCAGTTCCTGCAGCGCTTTGTTGTAGGGCGCGAAGACAAATGTCAGCTGGGCGGTCCGGTGAAGATCGCCGACATGGCGGGCAGGGCTGCGAAGCTGGGATTCGAATGGCTCGTGCAGCTGGTTGCACTGCTATCCGTTGGCATTGGAATTCTGAACCTTTTGCCGATTCCCCCCCTCGACGGCGGTCACCTCTTGTTCTACGGGGTGGAGGCTGTCATTCGCCGTCCGGTGTCGGAACGGATGATGGAAATGGCCTATCGGGCCGGGTTGCTTCTGGTGCTGTGCTTCATGGGGTTCGTTTTTTGGAACGATCTGTTTGGGTGCTGAAATCATGAAGAAATTTGGCTTCTGCATGGACGATGTTGAGACGCCGTTTACCATGCAAGGGGATATGAGTGACGCGAAAGCCACGCCGCAGGGTTAAGTAAATACAAATTAACCAGAAGCCTTGCGTGTAGGGAAAATCCGGTTAATACGGTAGGGGAAATTACCGCACGTCCGGTTTTCTCGCCGTGGGGACTACGAGAAAAGGTTATTAAGCCCGATGAAGGCAGCATCCAAGTTTCTAAGCGCCGCGTCCGCGGTGACCCTGTCCGCGGCCATGGTCGTGCCAGGCGCGCTCGCAGTGCAGTTCGTTGCCACATCGGCGGCTGAAGCCGCTGTCGTCAGCAGAGTGGAAGTGAGCGGCAACCAGCGTATCGACGCTGAGACCATCCGCAATTACATCACCATCAAGCCGGGCAAGGCTTTCTCCAGTTCCGATATCGACGGTGCGGTCAAGGCACTGTTCGGCACTGGCCTGTTTTCGGACGTGCAGATCAACCAGGTCGGCTCGACGCTGGTGGTCAAGGTCGCCGAGTACCAGGTGGTCAACCAGGTGCTGTTCCAGAACAACAAGAAGCTCAAGGACAATGCACTTGCGGCGGCGGTGCAGCTGAAGCCGCGCGGAACGTTCTCACAGGCGACGCTCGATGCCGACGTGGAATCGGTCAAGGCTGCATACAGGCGCATTGGTCGTGACGATGTGACCGTGACCACGCAGGTCATGCAGCTTGGCGACAATCGCGTAAACGTTGTCTTCAACATCGTTGAAGGCGATCGCACGCAGATCGCGGCGGTCAATTTCGTCGGCAACAGTGCCTATTCCAGCCGCCGCCTGGCGGATATCATCAATACCAAGCGCTCGTCCTGGCTTTCCTTCGTCCTGCGCGACGACGTCTATGACGATGACAAGCTGCGCGCGGACGAGGAGCTGCTGCGCCGCTTCTACTACAATCACGGCTATGCCGACTTCCAGGTCGTGTCTGCTGTCGGCGAGCTCGACAGCGCGACGAACAAGTACACGGTCACCATCACCGTCCAGGAAGGCGACCGCTACACGTTCGGTGACGTCAGCGTCGAGAGCTCAATCCCTGAAGTCGACGGCAAGTCGCTGGAATCGGTGATCGAGACCCATAAGGGTGACGTCTACAACGCCAAGAACGTCGAGGATTCCATCATCGCGCTGACCGAGAAGGTGGCCGGTTCCGGCTATGCCTTCGCGCAGGTAACGCCGCGCGGCGACCGGAATTTCGAGAACCACACCATTTCGGTCGTCTACACGATCGACCAGGGCACCAAGGCCTATATCGAGCGCATCGAGATCCGCGGCAATGATCGCACGCGTGACTATGTCATTCGCCGCGAGTTCGACGTCAGCGAAGGCGACGCCTTCAACCAGGTGCTCATCCAGCGCGCGAAAAAGCGCCTGGAAAACTTGAATTATTTTGAGAAAGTCGACATCTCGACCGTGCCGGGCTCGCAGCCTGACCAGGTCGTTCTGGTGGTCGATGTGGTCGAGAAATCGACCGGCGAGTTCTCGGTGGGCGCTGGTTATTCGACCGGTGGCGACACGGCCGGTCCGTCGGTCGAAGGATCGGTGACCGAGCGCAACTTCCTCGGTCGTGGCCAGTTCATCAAGCTGTCGGCGGGCGGCGGCAAGAATTCACGCGACTACAGCCTGTCCTTCACCGAGCCTTATTTCCTCGGACGGCGCATCGCCGCCGGCTTCGACATCTTCAAGTCGACCAGGGAATACGACAACTACGACAGCGATACCACGGGTGCGACGGTGCGCTTCGGTCTGCCGATCACCGACAGCATCTCGACCCAGTTGGCGTACAACATCTCGCAAGAGAAATATGAGCTGGATGACAGCTGCGATGCAAATGGCGACGGGGTTCCTGATCCCGGTTGCAGTGTTTCCACGGCTATCCTGGACGGCATCGAACAAAGCCCTTGGATCAAGTCGTCGGTCAGCCTCGGGCTGGTCTACAACACCATCGACGATATGAAGAGCCCGCACGAGGGTATCTATGCCACCACGACCGTGGAAGTCGCAGGCCTCGGTGGTGATGCCAAGTTCGTGAAAGTCACGGGCCGCGGCAGCATCTACCAGACGCTGTCGGAGCAGTACGACCTGGTCGGGCTCATTTCAGGTGGCGCTGGCCATGTTGAAGGATACGGCAGCGATGGTCTGCGGATTTTCGATCAGTTCCAGAGCACCGATCGCATGATCCGTGGCTTCGCCTATGGCGGCATCGGTCCTGTCGATACTGCTACGGGCGACCATCTCGGCGGCACGACCTATTTCAATGCGTCGGCAGAGGCCCAGTTCCCGCTCCCGGTCATTCCGGAGAGCTTTGGCTTGCGTGGCGCGGTCTTCGCGGACGCGGCAACGCTCTATGGAAGCAAGGTCGACACCGCTGGCGTCACTCAGGACTCGGTCGGCATGAAGTTGCGTGCCTCGGTCGGCCTCGGCCTGATGTGGGCATCGCCATTCGGTCCGATCCGTATCGACTATGCGATCCCGGTCAAGAAGGAAGCGCGCGACGACGTGCAGGAATTCAACTTCGGCATATCGACCCGCTTCTGATCGGCGGCCAACGATGCTCCCGGGTCCTCAGGGTCCGGGAGAAATGTTCCGACCTAGCTGGATATAGCTTCTGGAATGACCGATCCGGTGTTCTTCGCGCCATCACGCCGGTATACGGCGGGCGAAGTCGCGAATCTGACCGGCTCGGTGCTCGTCGATTCCGGCCACTCCGATATTTCGATCGAAGCGCTCGCGCCGGCCAGCGAGGGCGGCGAGAATGCGCTCGTCTTTGTCGACGGCAAGCGTAATTCCGCGCTGATGCCGTCGCTGCGGGCGGCCGCGGTCCTGTGTCCAGCGGAATTTGCCGGCAAGGCGCCAGCCGGCGTTGCCGTTCTGGTTCATCCGCGTCCGCAACAGGCCTTCGCATTTGTCGGGCGCCTGCTGTTTCCGAGGGCGGCGACGCCAGGGCCGATGACCAGTGAGACCGGCGTCTCGCCGCACGCTCATGTCGATGCGACCGCGCATGTCGAAGCCGGTGCCGTCATCGAGGCCGGCGCGGTTGTCGGGCCAGGTGCTTCGATCGGCAGCGGCACCGTCATCGCCCCAAATGCAGTGATTGGACAATCCTGCCAGATCGGCCGCGACGGCTATGTCGGTCCAGGCGCCAGCATCCAGTATGCCTTGATCGGCAATCGCGTCATCATTCATGGCGGCGCGAGGATAGGCCAGGATGGTTTTGGGTTCGTCGGCGGGGCCAAGGGGCCTGAGCGCGTGCCGCAGATCGGCCGTGTCGTTATCCAGGACGACGTCGAGATCGGCTCCAACACCACCGTCGATCGCGGCGCCATGTCCGATACGATCATCGGCCAGGGCACCAAGATCGACAATCTCGTGCAGATCGCCCATAACGTCCGCATCGGCCGCAATTGCATAATAGCCGGGCTTTCGGGTATTTCGGGTTCTGTGGTGGTGGGTGACAATGTCACCATGGGCGGCGGCGTCGGGCTTGCGGATCACCTGACCATTGGGACAGGGGCCAAGCTTGCCGCCAGAAGTGGATTTATGAGCAATGTCCCTGCAGGCGAGATCTGGGGCGGCTATCCGGCACAGCCGATGGCGGAAGCCATGCGGGAGATAGCCATGCTGCGCAAGCTCGCCAGGACCCGCAAACAGGGCGAGGGAGGCAATGGCTGACATGATCGCGTCGACGACGCTGGAGGCGGTCGACATTATGGGGCTGATGAAGCTCCTGCCGCACCGCTATCCGTTCCTGATGATCGATCGTATCGTCGACATCGATGGCGACGAATCCGCCGTCGGCATCAAGAACGTGACCATAAACGAGCCGCATTTTCAGGGCCATTTCCCTGAGCAGCCGGTCATGCCGGGTGTGCTTATCGTCGAGGCGATGGCGCAGACGGCCGGCGCCATCTGTATCCGCAGCCTGGGTACCGAAAAGCCGTCGCTGGTCTATTTCCTGACCATCGACAACGCCAAATTCCGCAAACCGGTCGTTCCCGGCGACCAGTTGAAGATCCATGTCAAGAAAATCAAGAAACGCGGCAACCTGCTCAAATTCGCTTGTGAAGCCATGGTCGACGGCGCCAAGGCGGCCGAGGCCGAGATTTCAGCCATGATGGTCACCAGCGACTGACGATCGAGTGCTTATGAAAATCAAGACATCCATTCATGCTTCCTCCATTGTCGAGGAAGGCGCCCAAATCGGCCAAGGTGCACGCATCGGGCCGTTCTGCCATGTCGGTGCCGATGTGGTGATCGGCGACGACGTCGAACTGGTCAGTCATGTCTCGGTGATGGGCGCGACGTCGATCGGTGCCTCGACCAAGGTCTATCCGATGGCGACATTGGGCGCACCGCCGCAGAACACCAAGCACAAGGGCGGTCGCACCACCTTGGTCATCGGCAGGAACTGCACGATCCGCGAAGGCGTGACCATGCATCTCGGCACCGATTCCAGCCGCGGCGAGACGACGGTCGGCGACAATGGCAATTTCCTTGCCTACGCACATATCGCCCATGATTGCGTCGTCGGCAACAATGCGACGTTCGCCAATGGCGCAACGCTGGGCGGCCACTGCGAGGTCGGCAACAATGTCTATATCGGCGGCCTGACCGCAGTGCATCAGTTTGTCCGCATCGGCGACAACGCCTTTCTCGGCGGCTGCTCCGCGATCGTCGGCGATGTCATTCCCTTTGCCATCGCGGTCGGTAACCGCGCCAGCCTGCGCGGTCTCAACATCATCGGCCTCAAGCGCTCCGGCCTGCCGAGGTCCGAAATCCTTGTGTTGCGCAAGGCTTACAGGATGATCTTCGATCGTTCCCGCACCGTTGGCGAGAACATCGAGTTCGCCAAGGCGGAGTTCGCGTCGTCGCCGACCGCCATGAAGATCATCGATTTCATCACCAGTCGCGGCAAGCGGCACTATGCTGTGCCGTCGCTCAAGGGCGGCGATGGCGACGATGTCGATGACGAAGACTGAGACAGCGGCTGCGCGTCTTGATCTTCCGCCGGGCTCCAGGGTCGGCATCATTGCCGGCGGCGGCAGTCTGCCGGTCGAAGTCGCGGCCGGTTCGGCTGAACAAGGTTATCCGCCCTTCGTCATCCTGATGGAAGGCGAGGTCGACCGCATCGCGGAACTCTCCCGATACGATCACGAAAACCTCGCTCTGGAAGGTATAGGCTCGCTCGTCCCTTTGCTGCGGCGGCACCGGATCACCCATCTGGTGCTTGCAGGCGAGATCAAGCGCCGGCCGCGATTGCTTGCGCTGCGCCCCAGTCTCAGCCTGATCGCGGTGATTCCTTTGGTCGTCATGGCGCTCGCGCGTGGCGATGATGGTCTTCTAAAGGTCTTGGCACGGGGCCTCGAAGCGCGTGGAGTAAAGGTCGTTGGCGCCCACGAAGTAGTGCCGAATCTTGTCGCCGCCGAAGGCGTGCTGACCAAGGCCGAGCCGCGAAAATTGGACTGGCGCGATATTGAGGCAGGCCTTGCGGCAGCAAAGGCCATCGGGGCGCTGGATGTCGGCCAGGCGGCGATCGCGGTTGGCGGCCGGGCAATCGCGCTGGAAGGCATCGAAGGAACAGCCGGCCTGCTTGATCGTGCGAAGCTGCTGCGCGGCCACGGCCGTATTGCGGGCAAGACCCGCGGCGTCCTCGTCAAGTGCGCCAAGCCCGGTCAGGAACTGCGCGCCGATCTTCCATCCATCGGTCCGCAGACGATCGAGGCAGCGCATGCGGCCGGACTCGCCGGCATTGCCGTCGAGGCGGGACGCTCGCTGATCCTCGAAGGTCCTGAAACCATCGCGCGCGCCAATGCACTCGGCCTGTTCGTCCTTGGCCTGCGTGCCGCCACGGAGCCGCGCAATGGCTGACAGGGCATTGAAGATCGCAATCGTTGCCGGAGAGGAGTCCGGCGACCTGCTCGGTGCCGACATAGTGCGCTCGCTCAGCCAGGCTGTGGGGCGCGAGGTGCAACTCGTCGGCCTCGGCGGCCGTCATTTGCAGGCGCTGGGACTGGTCTCGCCATTCGATGCCGGCGAGATCGCCCTCATGGGGTTCAGCGCCGTTCTGCGCGACCTGCCGCGCCTGATGCGGCGGATCAGCCAACTGGCCAAGACCGTTGCCGACGAAAAGCCGGACTGCATGGTCACCATCGACAGTCCGGACTTTTCGTTGCGCGTCGCCAAAAAGGTGCGTGCGGCCAACCCGTCGATTCCGATCATCCACTATGTCTGCCCGAGCGTGTGGGCGTGGCGGCCGGGCAGGGCGGTGGCGATGAAGCCCTATGTCGACCACATCCTCTGCATCCTGCCGTTCGAGGTCAAGGAGCTCGAGCGGCTCGGCGGGCCACCGGGCACCTATGTCGGGCATCGCCTGACCCACGATGCGGGTTTGCTGGCCGCAGCCAAGGCGCAGGAACTACCGCGCGACCTTTCTCCTGATCGCGTCAAGACCCTGCTCGTCCTGCCCGGTTCGCGGCGTGGCGAGGTACGGCGGCTGCTCGACCCGTTCGGCGAGACGGTGTCGATTCTGCGTGCGCGTGGCCACCGCCTGCGGCTGCTGCTGCCGACCGTTCCGCATGTCGCCGAGCTCGTCAAATTCTCCGTCAACCGCTGGGATGAAAAGCCTGAGATCATCGTCGATCCCCAGCGCAAATGGCAGGCTTTCGGCAAAGCCGATGCGGCGCTGATCGCGTCCGGGACGGTATCGCTGGAGCTGGCGCTGGCCGGAGTGCCGATGATTTCCTGCTACAGGCTCGACCCGGTTGCTCGCGTCTTGGCGCCGTACCTCGTTTCAGTCTGGTCGGCCCTGCTGCCCAATCTGATATCGGATCGAGCGCTTATTCCGGAATTCTACGACGGCTACATCAAGCCGAACAATCTGGCCCGGCAATTGGAAGCCCTGTTCGCCGACAGCGGCATGCGCGCCTGGCAGAAGAATGGATTTGCAGAGATCACGCGGCGCATGGCGACGGATAGACCGTCCGGCGAGATCGCCGCGCAGGTGGTGATACGGTATATCAAGAGAGGGAATAGTCAGTAGGGAGTAGGGAAATTGACCATACCCTACTGCCTACTGCCCGATCCCTACTCCCAATTCACCGCTTGGCGATCGGCACGTAGTCGCGCTCCGGCGCGCCGGTGTAGAGCTGGCGCGGGCGGCCGATCTTCTGGCGCGGATCCTCGATCATCTCTTTCCACTGTGCGATCCAGCCGACGGTGCGGGCGACCGCGAACAGCACGGTGAACATGGTGGTGGGGAAACCCAGCGCCTTCAGCGTAATGCCGGAATAGAAGTCGACATTCGGGTAGAGCTTCTTCTCGATGAAATAGGGATCGGTCAGCGCGATCTTTTCCAGTTCCATGGCGATGTCGAGCAGCGGATCGTCCTTGATGCCGAGCTCGCCCAGAACCTCATGCGCCGTCTTCTGCATGATCTTGGCGCGCGGATCGTAGTTCTTGTAGACGCGGTGGCCAAAGCCCATCAAGCGGAACGGGTCGTTCTTGTCCTTGGCGCGAGCGATGAACTCGGGGATGTGATCGACATGGCCGATCTCGCCAAGCATGTTGAGCGCCGCTTCATTGGCGCCGCCATGCGCTGGGCCCCACAGGCAAGCGATGCCGGCGGCGATGCACGCGAACGGGTTGGCGCCCGACGAGCCGGCGAGACGAACGGTCGAGGTCGAGGCGTTCTGCTCGTGATCGGCGTGCAGAATGAAGATGCGTTCCATGGCGCGCGCCAGCACCGGGTTGATCTTGTATTCCTCGCACGGCACGGCAAAGCACATGTGCAGGAAGTTGGCGGCGAAGTTCAGTTCGTTCTTCGGGTAAATGAAGGGCTGGCCGATGTGGTATTTGTAGGCCATCGCCGCGATCGTTGGCATCTTGGCGATCAGCCGCATGGAGGCAACCATGCGCTGGTAGGGGTCGGAGATGTCGGTGGAGTCGTGGTAGAAGGCCGACAGCGCGCCGACCACGCCGCACATCACCGCCATCGGGTGCGCGTCGCGGCGGAAGCCGGTGAAAAAGCGCGACATCTGCTCATGCACCATGGTGTGGCGCGTCACGCGGTAGTCGAAGTCGTCCTTCTGCGCCTTGGTCGGCAATTCACCGTAGAGCAGGAGATAGCAGACCTCGAGGAAGTCGCCATGTTCGGCCAACTGGTCGATCGGATAGCCGCGGTGGAGGAGGATGCCGGCGTCGCCGTCGATGAAGGTGATTTCGGACTCGCAGCTTGCCGTCGAGGTGAAGCCGGGATCGTAAGTGAAGGCGCCGGTGGTTGAGTAGAGCGAGGCGATGTCGATGACATCAGGCCCGACCGAACCACTTCGCACCTTGAATTCATGGGTCTTGCCGGCGAATGCAATCGTTGCCGTGGCCTCCTGGGTCTTGCCGCCCAAATCCATTTTTTTCGCAGCTTCGGTCATTGCAAACTCCTTCTTGTTTCCTCATGCCGGCAAAGGCAAAATTCTGCAGAGCGACACGTCGAAAATCACCGCAATGCGCGTATTCGCCACCGCATTTCAGGAGGTGCGTGCCAGATTGGGCCAAGGCCTAATGTTGCACTGCGAAACCCGCCTTTCAATGCCAATCTTCTTGGGCCAGTTTGCTCCTAATCGATTTGATCTGAGATGCGCGCCAGGCTTTCCTCGCGGCCGAGCACGGCGAGCACATCGAACACGCCCGGCGAGGTGCTTTTGCCGGTCAACGCAGCGCGCAAAGGCTGGGCCACCGCGCCCAGCTTGTGACTGCCGGCCGCTGCCACCTCGCGTATCGCCGCCTCCGCCGAGGCGGCTGTCCAGTCACTCGCAAGCCCGTTCAAAGCTTCGTGAGCACTGCGCAGGATCTTGCGGGCATCGTCGGTAAGCAGAAGGGCCGCCTTGTCGTCGATCGGCAGGGGGCGCGTGGCGAACAGGAAGGCCGCGCCATCGACGAGCTCGACCAGCGTCTTGGCGCGCTCCTTCAGGCCCGGAAGCGCTGCCAGCAACTGCGCCTTGGTGCTGTCGTTCAGGCGCGCGGCGATCGCCGGGCCGCCTTCGAGATAGGGCAGGGTAGTGATGAAGATGTCGAACAGTTCGGCATCGCTCATGCGGCGCATATGCGCGCCGTTGATCGCCTCCAGCTTGGCGAAGTCGAAGCGCGCCGCACCCTTGTTGACATCGCCGATATCGAACCAGGAAATCATGTCCTTGATCGACATGATCTCGTCGTCGCCATGGCTCCAGCCGAGGCGCGCCAGGTAGTTGAGCAGCGCCTCCGGCAGGTAGCCCATGGCGCGATAGGCCTCGACGCCAAGCGCGCCGTGCCGCTTCGACAGCTTGGCGCCATCGGCGCCGTGGATCAGCGGGATGTGCGACATGGACGGCACGTTCCAGCCCATGGCGTTGTAGATCACGGTCTGGCGAGCGGCGTTGGTCAGATGATCGTCGCCGCGAATGATATGGGTGACTCCCATATCATGATCATCGACGACGACGGCATGCATGTAAGTGGGATTGCCGTCAGAACGCAGGATGATGAAGTCATCGAGATCCTTGTTGGGAAAGCGCACCTCGCCCTGGACACGGTCATGGACGATGGTCTCGCCTTCGGTCGGCGCCTTGATACGAATGGCGCCCTTGACGCCTGCGGGCGCCTCAGAGGGGTCGCGGTCGCGCCAGCGGCCGTCATAGCGGGGCGGCAGCCCCTTGGCTCTGGCAGCCTCGCGCATGGCCTCCAGTTCGGCCGGCGTGGCATAGCAATAATACGCCTTGCCCTTGCGCACGAGCTCCTCAGCCACCTCGCGGTGGCGCGGCGCACGCTCGAACTGCGACACCGGCTCGCCGTCCCAGCTCAGGCCAAGCCAGGAAAGCCCGTCGAGGATGGCAGCCGTCGCGGCTTCATTGGAGCGTTCGCGGTCGGTGTCCTCGATGCGCAGCAGCATCGTGCCGCCAGTGTGCTTCGCATACAGCCAGTTGAACAGCGCCGTGCGCGCGCCGCCTATGTGCAGATAGCCGGTGGGCGAAGGGGCAAAACGGGTGACGACCTTGTCGGACATGGAACTCTCGGAAACCATCTGAAGCGGGGTGCGGTTGCGCGGGCTTTCGCGCGCCCGGCGTTCATGTAGCATAGGGTGTCGAGGGCGCAAGGGGCAGACCCGATGGCTGGACGAGGCTGGGGCTCGGATCAGGGCGAGGACGCTGCCATCGGCGTCAGCGAACGGTCCCTGTTTGCGCCTCGGCCAGCCCCATTACCGCCGCCATCGCCCCTTGTGCCGGATCCCGGCAAGGCGCCCTTGCAAGCGGATGTCGCCGCCTCTGTTCCTGTTGCCGAAACCGGCAGGATCGTTCGCGTGCGCCGGCAAATCAGCCTGACATCACTGCCTCGCCTGCGCCACAGCGTGAACACGGCGGCGAGCCTGGAACTCGACCGGGGCGTGGCCTTCCTGCTGGTGCCGGTCTGCCTGGCGATCGGAGCGATCGGCTATTTTTCGCTGACGGCTGAACCCGACTTTGCGAGACCTGTCGCGGTTGTCATCTTGACGGGGATCTGTGCGCTGGTCTCGCGCTCATGGCCAAAGACCCATCTGTGTTTCATGGCGGCGCTTTTGTGCGCCCTAGGACTGCTTGCTGCCAAGGTCGAGACGTGGCGTGCGGGCACACAAATGTTGGGCTCGGAAATCTCGACGCAGGTGACCGGCCGCGTCGTCTCGCTCGACCGGATGGAAACTGGCCGTATCCGGCTGACCATCGACGTGACATCGACCGCAAGACCGAAACTGCGCTATGCGCCGGAACGGGTGCGGCTTTCGGCACGCAAGATCCCGGCTGACGTGACCGCAGGCTCCCTCATCACTGGATATGCCAAGCTTTTGCCGCCGACCGGGCCGGTGCGGCCGGACAGCTATGATTTCTCCTTCGACAGCTATTTTGCCGGCATCGGCGGCAGCGGGTTCTTTCTCGGCAACCCCAAGCTTGTCGTCAGCGATGGTGGCGACATGTCGCTGCCGGCCCGAATTTCCTCTAGCGTGGAAAATGCCCGCGAGGCCATCGCCGACCATATCAGGGCGAGCGTCGGCGGCGCCGAAGGCGAGATCGCCGCGGCGCTGATCGTCGGCGTGCGCGCCGGCATTCCCGATGACATCAATGAGGCGATGCGACGTACCGGCATCTACCACATCATCTCGATTTCGGGACTGCACATGGCGCTGGTCGCAGGCACCATCATGGGCTTGCTGCGCGGCGCCTTCGCGTTGTTTCCCGACTTTTCCGCGCGTCGCCCGGTCAAGAAGTATGCCGCCGTCGCCGCACTGTTCTCGATCGCGGCCTATCTCATCATCTCTGGAGTCGTCGTTGCCGCCGAGCGCAGCTTCATCATGCTGGCGGTGATGCTGATTGCCGTGCTGTTCGATCGAGCAGCACTCACCATGCGCAATCTGGCGATCTCGGCGATCGCCGTCATCGTGGTGTCGCCGCATGAGGTGGTCGGCCCGAGTTTTCAGATGTCGTTCGCCGCGACCGCGGCTCTGGTCGGCGCCTATGCCGGCTGGGCCGTTCACCGCGCGGGAAAAGCAAGACCGCCGCCCCCAAAGCGATCCATGCCCGGTTTCCTGACGCGAAAGTTCGTGCTCGCGGCAACCGGCCTTGCCATGACCTCCATCATCGCCGGCAGCGCCACGACGCTGTTTGCCATCTGGCATTTTCAGCGTGTGTCGCCGCTCAGCCTGTTCGCCAATCTGGCGGTTATGCCGATCGTCACCGTCGTCATGTTCCTGGCTGTCGCAAGCGCGCTGCTGATGCCTTTCGGATTGGATTGGCCGGCCCTCTACCTGATGGGCAAGGGTCTGACGGTGATGATCGCCATATCGGGTTGGATCTCCGAACGTTCGCCTGTCGATGCGGTTGGGCTGATTTCGCAGCAATCTGTCCTGCTGGTGACAATTGCCCTGGTCATCGCGACAATGGCGACAACTTGGCTGCGGCTCGCTGCTCTGCCATTCGCGCTGGCAGGCTTGCTGACCGTCTCGGATACGCGCACGCCGGATGTGCTGATCTCGGAGGACGCCCGACTGGTTGCCTTGCCGATCGGCGGTGGCGAACTCGCCGTCAGCCGCGCTCGGCCGAACGAATTCACCGTCGACAACTGGAAACGCGCACTAATATCCGAAACCATCGTCGTGCCGGAGGTGTTCGACAAGGGCGACGGGCAATTCGACGTCGCGGATGCCGTTGAGCTACCGCCGGGATCGCCGTTCTATTGCACCTCAGGCGTCTGCGTGGCCAGGCACACGTCCGGTGCGATCATTGCCTATGTCGAGGACCGCAAGGACACCTGGAAAGCCTGCGGTTTCGCCGAGCTGATCGTCATCAATGACGCCACCGCGTATGACGCCTGTCACAACCCGCTGGTTCTCGTCATCACCAAGCGGCAACTGGCTCGCAAAGGCAGTGCCGCGATCTTCTTCGATCGCCAATCGGCGACCACGCCGGCGACGATCAGCTTCGCCGTGGACAGCCCATACCGGCCCTGGCATGCGCAACGCAAATTCTCGCGCGAGGCGAGGGGGCTGCCACCCTTCAAGAGACCCGAGAAGCCAGTGGCTGAAACGCAGCCGCCTCAGTAGCGGCGGATCAGGCCAACGAGCTTGCCTTGCACCTTGACCCTGTCCGGCCCGAAAATACGGGTTTCATAGGCTGGATTGGCGGCTTCGAGAGCAATCGAAGCGCCCTTGCGGCGGAACCGCTTCAGCGTCGCTTCCTCTTCATCGACCAGCGCCACGATGATCTCGCCGGGGTTCGCCGTGTCGGCATTGCGGATGATGACGGTGTCGCCGTCGAAGATACCGGCCTCGATCATCGAGTCGCCCTTGACCTCCAGCGCATAGTGGGCACCGCCCATGATCATGTCCGGCGGCACCGAGATCGAATGCGTCTGATGCTGGATGGCATCGATCGGCACACCGGCGGCGATACGGCCCATGACCGGGATCGACACGGCGGAGACCGCATCGTCATCATTGCCGGGCGAGGGCATCCGCGAAGGCGCCGGCTTGATCTGCCGGCCAAGGGCACCACCCTGACCGAGACTGCCCTGGATGACGCTTGGCGAAAACTTCTTTGCCGCGTTGAGGCCGGGCGCGATCGAGTCCGGCAATCGCAGCACTTCCAGCGCGCGTGCCCGGTTGGGCAACCGGCGAATAAAGCCGCGCTCCTCAAGTGCGGTGATCAGCCGATGAATCCCGGATTTGGAGGCAAGGTCGAGCGCCTCCTTCATCTCGTCGAAGGATGGCGGAATGCCGCTCTCCTTCAGGCGTTCATGGATGAACATCAGCAGTTCATGTTGCTTGCGTGTCAGCATGGCGGCCCCCAGATTACCTGAAACCAGAATCGAAAAACAAACCCAGAACAAACACTATCTGTTCCAGTTGTGTTCTGCAACCGTTTAAAGTTTAATGAATTTGTTAAGGCTGCTGAAATTATTTGGGCTTGCCAGCGGGTCGCGATCGACAGGCGCCAACCACGGCAATGCGCCTGCTCACATTGAAATCATTATGGTTAATGACCTGTGGCTCATCCTCGACCCAAGGCTTGGCATCATCTGCCGATCGACCTCCACAAGGGACGCTATCAATCTTCGGGACGTTCGTTTGCCGTGAACGAAACGGAGCCAAAACGCCAACGTCTGTTGGCATTTGTGGCTGGAATTCAGCCCTCCGTCATCCGCCGGGCAGTGAGGGCGGCGACGGCAAATCGCGGAGATCGTTGCGTCAGGTAACGGCTTCCTTGACGGCGAAACGCTGGTCCTTCCATGCGCCCGTGCGCAGAATATCCTCCAGCACCTCAACCGCCAGCCACACATCCTTGTAGCCGACATAGAGCGGCGTGAAGCCGAAACGGATGGTCGATGGCGCGCGAAAATCACCGATGACGCCGCGCTCGATCAGCGCCCGCATGATTTGATAGCCGTGATCGTGAAGGAACGACACCTGGCTGCCGCGCCTGGTCGCGTCGCGGGTGGTCTCCAGCGTGAGGCCATAGGCGCCGCACTTTGCTTCGACGAGCTGGATGAACAGTTCCGTCAGCGCGACGCTCTTTTTTCGCAATGCCGCCATGTCGACGTCGTTCCAGATGACAAGCGCGCCTTTGAGCGCCCGCATCGACAGGACCGGCTGGGTGCCGCACAGAAAGCGGCGGATACCGGTGCCGGCAACATACCCCCGTTCGAAGGCAAAGGGCCGCGCATGGCCCCACCAGCCGCTGAGCGGCTGGCTGATATCGCCGTGATGGCGCTGCGCGGCATAGATGAAGGCCGGTGCGCCCGGACCGCCGTTGAGGTACTTGTAAGTGCAGCCGATGGCGAAATCGGCATTTGCCTGATCGAGCTCGACGGGCAGGGCGCCGGCGGTGTGGCATAGATCCCAGACGATCAGCGCTCCGGCCGCATGAGCCTTGCGCGTCAGCGCCGCCATGTCGCGCAGTTCACCCGATTTGTAGTTGACGTGGTTGACCAGCACCACCGCGACGTTTTCGTCGATCAGCTCTTCGATGGTGGGCGCGTCGACGCCCGCGAGGCGCAGCAGGACGCCGTCCCGTGTCGAGGCCACCCCTTCGGCGATGTACAGGTCGGTGGGGAAACTGTCACCCTCGGCGACGATGACCGACCGGCCCGGCCGCATCTCCAGCGCCGCATGCAGCACCTTGTAGATGTTGGTCGACGTCGTGTCGCAGACGACGGTCTGGCCGGCCGCGGCTCCAATCAGGCGTCCGAGTTGATCGCCGAGTTCGATCGGCATCTCGAACCATCCGGCCGTATTCCAGGCTCGGATGAGGTCCTGGGCCCATTCCTGGGTTGCCGCCTGCTGCAGCTCGCCGAAAACGGCATGAGACGCTGCCCCCAGTGAATTGCCGTCGAGATAGATCACCCCCTCCGGCAGAATGAAACGGTCGCGCATGGCCCGCAGCGGATCTGTGGCATCCATCGCTTCGACTGCGGCGAGATCAGGAAATCCACTCATGGTCAGTCAGTCCCCGGTTGTTCGCGAAGGGTGTTCCGCCGCCGCGCGTCGCTGTTTTCATTTCGACGATGTCAGAGCCGGGTGCGGACCGTCCACAGTTCCGGGAACAGCACCACCTCGAGCATCTTCTTCAGATACGAAGCACCCGACGTGCCGCCGGTGCCGCGTTTCAGACCGATGATGCGCTCAACCGTGGTGACGTGGTTGAAGCGCCAGCGGCGGAAATAATCCTCGAAGTCGACCAGCTTCTCTGCCAGTTCGTAGAACATCCAGTAGCGCTGCGGATCGCGGTAAATGGTTTGCCAGGCGACCAGCACCTCTTCATTCTCGGTTCGCGTCTCACGCCAGCCCGTGCGCTTGGCATCGGCACCGATGTCGAATCCGTTGCGCGCAAGCAGCAGCAGCGCTTCGTCGTAGAGCGATGGTTCGGTCAGGATCGCTTCCAGCTTTCCGCTCAGGTCGGGCCGGTGCTTGTGCGGCCCGAGCATGGCCAGGTTGCGGTTGCCGGCCATGAACTCGATGGCGCGATACTGCCAGGACTGGAAACCCGAGGACTGGCCGAGCGCGTCGCGGAACTCGGTGTATTCGCTCGGCGTCATCGTCCGCAGCACATCCCAGGCATTGTTCAGCTGCTCGAAGATCCGCGCAACGCGCGACAGCATCTTGAAGCTCGGCTCGAGCCGGTCGGCGCGGATGGAACGGATCGCGGCGCCGATCTCGTGCAGAGCGAGCTTCATCCAGAGTTCGGAGGTCTGATGCTGGATGATGAACAGCATCTCGTCATGCGCCGATGACAGCGGCGTTTGGGCCTCCAGCACTTTCTCCAGGTGCAGGTAGTCGCTGTAGGACATGCGCTCCTTGAACGACATCTGGGCGCCTTCGGACGCCGGATCGTATGGCTCGCTCAATCGATTTTCTCCGTGCGCAGCCGGAAGCGCTGGATCTTGCCGGTCTGGGTCTTGGGCAGGGCGGCGATGAATTTTACCGATCGCGGATATTTATAGGGCGCGATCATTGCCTTGACATGGTCCTGCAGGCGCTTGGTGGTGAGGGCGTCGGGCGCGACGCCCTGCACCAGCACGACATGCGCCTCGACGATCTGGCCGCGCTCGGCGTCCTCGGCGCCAATGACAGCGCATTCGGCGACGTCCGGGTGCGCCAGCAGCGCCGCCTCGACCTCGGGACCGGCGATGTTGTAGCCGGCGCTGACGATCATGTCGTCGGAGCGTGCGGCGA
This sequence comes from Mesorhizobium sp. M7A.F.Ce.TU.012.03.2.1, assembly GCF_004006095.1. Classification (NCBI taxonomy): domain Bacteria; kingdom Pseudomonadati; phylum Pseudomonadota; class Alphaproteobacteria; order Hyphomicrobiales; family Phyllobacteriaceae; genus Mesorhizobium; species Mesorhizobium sp. M7A.F.Ce.TU.012.03.2.1. Next base: position 5,071,337 of record NZ_CP034779.1, on the reverse strand, counting down.
AATGGAAGAAGCCTTCCTCGTCCTGCGTGAAGGTATCGCCGGTGAGGTTCCAGCCGTCGCGCACGTATTCCTTCTGCCTGTCATCGGCCATGTAGCGGCAGCCGGTCGGTCCGCGCACCGCAAGCCTGCCGGTCGCGCCGCGTGGCACCTCGCGCATCTCGTCATCGACGACGCGCGCCTCGTAGCCGCCCACCGGCTTTCCGGTCGACGCGGGCTTCATGTCGTCAAAACGGTTGGAGATGAAGATGTGCAGCATCTCGGTGGCTCCGATGCCGTCGAGGATCGGCTTTCCGGTCTTTTGTGTCCACTCTTCGAAAACGGGAGCAGGCAAGGTTTCGCCGGCCGAAACGGCGACGCGCAGCGATGACAGGTCCGCTCCTTCATCCATGGCCTTCAGCATGGCGCGGTAGGCAGTCGGCGCGGTGAAAGAGATCGTCGCTTTGTAGGTCTCGATGATGTGGATCATGTTGGGTGGCGTCGCCTGCTCCAGCAGCGTCGCCGCCGCACCGAAGCGCAGCGGGAAGATGGCGAGTCCGCCAAGGCCGAAGGTGAAGGCCAGCGGCGGCGAGCCGACGAAGATGTCGTCCGGCGTCACCTCCAGGATTTCGCGGGCGTAGGCGTCGGCGATGATCAGCAGGTCGCGGTGGAAATGCATCGTCGCCTTCGGAACGCCTGTTGTGCCCGAGGTGAAGCCGAGCAGGGCAACATCGTCGCGGCCGGTGTCGACTGCGGTGAACGTCACCGGCTTGTCGAGAGCGGCACGATCGAGTTCAGCATCATGGTTGGCGGTGCCGTCGAAACCGATGACCTGCTTGAGGAATGCGCTGTCCTTGGCGCAGGCGGTCATCTCGTCCATCAGCCTGGTGTCGCAGAGCGCGACGGTGATTTCCGCTTTGTCGACGATCTTGGCGAGTTCGCCGGCGCGCAGCATCGGCATGGTGTTGACGACCACGGCGCCAACCTTGGTGGCGGCCAGCCAGCAGGCGACCATTGCGGGGTTGTTGGCCGAACGGATCAGCACCCGGTTGCCCGGCTCGACCCCATAATTCTCGACCAGCGCGTGGGCCAGCCTGTTCGTCCAGTCGGACAGTTCCTTGTAGGTGCGGCGGCGGCCATTGCCGATCAGCGCGGTGTGGTCGCCCAGGCCTTTCTCGACCAGCCTGTCGGTCAGTTCGACACCGGCGTTGAGGCGTTCGGGATAGTCGAAGCCGTCGAGCAGGATTTCAGGCCATTGCTCCGGCGGCGGCAGGTGATCGCGCGTGAACGTGTCGATATGCGCTGAAGGCCCAAGCATGTCGCCGCTCTCCTGTCTGCTGGACGGCCAGTGCGCGAGGCGCCTGACCAGTGATCTGAAGGTCCTGCTTTTTTTGAGGAGGCTTCGTGCCGCAAGTCGCGCCTTGCTCGACGCCACCCGAACGGGGTGACCATTTGCAGGCTTCGGGCAGCACAGCAGACCTCCCATTGTCGGCTGTTCGTGCGGGCAGGATCGCACCAGTCGAAATTTGTTTCAAGCCTAAAATGTTTTTGCCCTAGAGCATTGACGCATGGCGTGGCGGTGGCCATTGCTAGCGGAACAGCGATGCCGTTTTTGGGGAAGGGCGCAGATGTTCGAACGTCACATCGACGATTGGGATGATGCCTATGCCAACGGTGCGAATATCGCCGGCAGCGACCGATGGCCGGCCGCGTGGGTGGAGCCTGCGCAAGCGTTTCGTGACGCACTCTCGGCGCAGGGCCGGGCACGGCTCGACATCACCTATGGCGATGGGCGACGCAATCGGCTCGATCTCTTCCTCCCCAGCGCCACGCCCAAAGGGTTGGTGGTGTTCATCCATGGCGGTTACTGGAAGGCGTTCGACAAGAGTTTCTGGTCGCATCTCGCCAATGGTGCGGTCAGCAGCGGCTTTGCCGTGGCGATGCCGTCCTACACGCTGTGCCCGGACTTACGCATCGCCGGCATCGTCCAGGAGATCGGCGTGGCGATCGGCAAGGCGGCGGCAATGGTCGACGGGCCGCTGATGCTGACCGGACATTCGGCCGGCGGCCATCTTGCCAGCCGGATGGTGACGACAACCACGCCTCTGGCGGACGATGTGGCGCGGCGCGTGCGCCATGTCGTTTCGATTTCGGGTGTCCACGATCTGCGTCCGATCATGCGCACCGAGATGAACGCGATTCTGGCCATCGACGAGGCCGAGGCGTTGGCGGAAAGCCCGGCACTGTTGCGGCCCATGGATGGTGTCCGCATCACCTGTTGGGCCGGTGGTGGCGAGCGCGCCGAGTTCCTGCGTCAGAACGCCTTGCTTGCCAACATCTGGACGGGCCTCGGTGCTGCAACCAGCACCGTGGTCGAGCCCGACCGGCATCATTTCAGCATTGTCGACGGCCTTGCCGATCCGGCCCACCCACTGAGCCGCGCCTTGATATCGGGCTAGCGCCGAGATCATTTTCCATTTTTTTATTAATGGTTTGTCTTGTTCTGCTTCAGCGCAGCATCAGTACGCTGCAGGCCTCGCCAGCAGCTGCTGCGGGGGCAAACGGCGCCCGCACGATCAGCCCGTTGGCGTCGGCCAGCATTCTCAGCATCGAGGAATCCTGGATACCGAACGGCGTCGCCACCAGCACGCCGTCATCTTCCCTGACCACGGCTCGGACGTAGTCCTGGCGCAGATCATTGGCCGGCATGGCGGCACCCAACCGCGCCGGACGAATGTCCTGGCGATGATTGCGGCCGCCGAGCCGCGCCAGCAGCGGCTTCAGGAACAATTGCGAGCAGACCAGGCTTGCCACCGGATTGCCGGGCAGGCCGATGCACCTGATATCGCCGAGGCGGCCGAACATCAGCGGCTTGCCAGGACGCATGGCGATCTTCCAGAAGCCGAGCGTCATGCCTTCGCCGGTCAGCACGTCGTGGATCAGGTCGTGATCGCCGACCGAGGCGCCACCAAGCGTCACAATGACATCCGCACCGGCCGCGACCGCTTTTTGCACCAGTTCGGCGATAGCATCCTTGCGATCGGCGGCAATGCCGAGATCGAGCGCGCGGGCGCCGACCGAGTGTGCGGTGGCGGCGACGCCATAGGCATTCGATGAGATGATCTGGTCCGGGCCGAGATCGCTGCCCGGCGGCAGCAATTCGTCGCCGGTGGCGATGATGGCGACCAGCGGCCGTTTCACCACGCTGACCCGAGGATGGTTGGCCGATGCTGCCAGCGACAGTGCCGCCGGGTCGAGCAAGCGGCCTTTTTCCAGCAGCATGTCGCCTGTTGAAAAATCGAGCCCGATGCGGCGGATATTGCGCCATTGCGCCGTTGGCTCGGTCACTTCGATTTCGCCGCCGCCGAGATCGCGGACATTCTCCTGGATGACGATGGTGTCGGCGCCTTCGGGCAGCGGCGCGCCGGTGAAGATGCGCACGGCCTGCGTCTGGCCGACCGTGCCGTCGAAGCCACGCCCAGCCGGCGCCATGCCGATCACCGACAGCCTGGATGGGACCGACGTGACGTCGGCGGCGCGCGCTGCATAGCCGTCCATGGCGGAAGCATTGAAAGGCGGCTGGGTGCGAAGTGCTACGACCGGTTCCGCCAGAACACGATCCACAGCCTCGAACAGGGGAACGCTTTCGCCGGCTAGAGGCGCCGCGCCATCAAGCAGGCGTTCAAGCGCCTCCGCGATAGGAACCAGCGCCATCAGGCGCTCGCCTTGTAGTCACCCGACTTGCCACCGGTCTTTTCGACCAGGCGGATGCCGGTGATGACCATGGCGCGGTCTACTGCTTTGGCCATGTCGTAGATGGTCAGGCAGGCGACCGAGGCAGCCGTCAGCGCTTCCATCTCGACACCCGTCTTGCCGGTGACGCGCGCCAGTGCGGTGACCTTCAGGCCCGGCAAAGCATGGTCGGGCTCGATGTCGACGGAAACCTTGGTCAAAAGCAGCGGGTGGCAGAGCGGGATCAGTTCATGCGTCTTCTTCGCCGCCATGATACCGGCGATGCGCGCAGTGCCGAGCACATCGCCCTTCTTGGCGTTGCCGGCGAGGATCATCTTCAGCGTCTCGGGCTGCATCGCGACAAAGCCTTCGGCGATCGCCGTGCGCGTTGTTTCGTCCTTGTCGCCGACGTCGACCATGTTGGCCTCGCCCTGCGCGCCGAGATGGGTAAGGCCCGATACCATCGTCAGATGGCCTCGGCCAAAGCCTTGCCTGTCAGAAGCAGGCGCGTCGCCGCGGTGACGTCCTGTTGCCGCATCAGGCTCTCGCCGACAAGAAAAGTGCCGATGTCGCTCTTTTGCAGCCTGAGGCAGTCGTCATGCGAGAAAATACCGCTCTCGCTGACCAGCAAGCGGTCGGCCGGAACCATCGTCGCCAGCCGCATGGAAGTGTCGAGGCTGGTCTCGAATGTGCGCAGATTGCGGTTGTTGATGCCGATCAGCCGCGACGACAGTTTTAGCGCGCGCTGCGTCTCGGTCTCGTCGTGCACTTCGACCAGTGCATCCATGCCGAGTTCGAAGGCCGTCGCCTCGAGCTCGCTGGCCAGGACGTCGTCGACACTGGCCATGATGATCAGGATGGCATCCGCGCCCCAGGCGCGGGCTTCGTAGACCTGATACGGATCGAACAGGAAATCCTTGCGCAGCGCCGGCAGCGCGACGGCGGCTCGCGCCCGGGTGAGAAATTCGGGCGCACCCTGGAAGGACGGTGCATCGGTCAGCACCGAAAGACAGGCAGCACCACCCTTGGCATAGGCCTGCGCCAGCGCCGGTGGATCGAAATCGGCACGGATCAGACCCTTGGAAGGGCTCGCCTTCTTGATCTCGGCGATTAGCGCGAAGGCGCCGGATTTGCGCTTCGCTTCCAGTGCGGCAAGAAAGCCGCGCGGTGCGTCGGCGTCTTTTGCCCGGGCCTTGATTTCGGCCAACGGCACGCGTGCCTTTGCTGCCGCGATCTCGTCGCGCTTGTAGGCCTCGATCTTGCGAAGAATGTCAGACACGCTCTATCCGTTATCCGTTCGAAATCTCGACCAGCCTGTCGAGCACTTGCAGGGCACGGCCGCTATCGATGGCTTGCGCCGCCGCCGCGATGCCGTCGCCAAGCGTCGTCGCCTTGCCGGCCACAACCAGTCCGGCACCGGCGTTCATCAGCACGGTGTCGCGATAGGCGCCGGCGGCGCCGCCCAGCATATCGCGCAAGGCCTTGGCGTTGTAGTCCGCATCGCCGCCACGCAATTCGTCCTTGCTGTGGCGCGGCAACCCAACCGCTTCAGGCGTCAGGGTGAAGCTGCGGATCTCGCCGCCGATCAGTTCGGCGACCTGCGTCTCGCCGGTGGTGGTAATCTCGTCATAGCCGTCGCCATGGGCAACCCAGACATGCTCGGCACCCAGCGCCTTCAGCGTCTCGGCAACCGGCAGGATCCATTCCGGCAGGAACACACCGACCAGCTGCCGCTTGACGCCGGCCGGATTGGAGAGCGGCCCGAGCAGGTTGAATATGGTGCGGGTGCCGAGTTCGACGCGAGTCGGGCCGACATGCTTCATCGCCGGATGGTGCGCAGGCGCGAACATGAAGCCAACGCCTGCCTCGTGGATGCAGCGGCCGATGAATTCGGGCGAGATATCGATCTTGACGCCGAGCGCAACCAGCACGTCGGCTGCCCCCGTCAGCGATGAAAGGCCGCGATTGCCGTGTTTGGCAACCGGCACGCCGCTGCCGGCAACGACGAAGGCCGATGCCGTCGAAATGTTGACGCTGTGAGAATTGTCGCCGCCGGTGCCGACGATGTCGATGGCGTCGGTGGGCGCGTCGACGTGCAGCATCTTGCCCCGCATGGTTGCGACGGCGCCTGAAATCTCGCTCACCGTCTCGCCGCGCACACGCAGCGCCATCAGGAAACCGCCGATCTGGCCGGGGGTCGCGTCACCCGACATGATGATGTCGAAGGCCTCGCGCGCTTCCTCGAAGGAAAGCGCGCTACCGGTCGCGATCTTGGCGATATGGGTTTTCAGCGCGCTCATCTTGTCGAGGCTTGGGCGACGGCGGCCTGGTCGATGCGAACGTCGTACTGCGTCTGCAACTGCGCCACCAACTGGTCGAGCAGGTCATCCGACATGCCGGAGGTGAAGGATTTCTGCGCGTCGTCCGGCACCGAACTGGCATCGGCTCCGGCGGGCTCGAACACTTCGGCGACCTTGTACAGGATCTGCCCGTCTCCGGTGGGTGAGGGGATCAGGCCGGTGCCGCCTTCGCCGACACCGAACATGGCTGCCGCACCCTCCTTACCGAAGTCGACATCGTCAGCCTCACGCTTGACACCGCGCTTGGTCTGCTTTTCGAGCTTCAGTTCGCTGGCGATAACATCGAGCGTTGCGCCGGCCTTGAGCCGCTTTTCCAGTTCGTCAGCCTTGGCGGCCAGCCGCTTGCTTATTTCCGCCGCCGTCCAGTCGGCGACGACTTTCTGACGAACCTCATCCAGCGTGCGGTCGCGAGCCGGCGTGACGGACGCCACCTCATAGAAGACGAAGCCGTTGTCGGCTGTGGTCAAGGCATCGTTTTCCGTGTTGGGTTCGGCGTCGAAGACGGCTTTGATCAGCTCCGGCGATTGCGGCAGGTCCTTGACGATGCTTGCATCTGGCCGCAGTCCACTACGATCGATGGCGTCGATGGTGACGACCTTCAGCTTCAGCTTGGCCGCGGCCTCCGCCAGCGAACTGCCGGCGGCGCGGGTGTCATCGTAATTGTCGCGCACGTCCAGAAGGATGCGGCTTGCCTCGCCCAGCGCCAGATCCTTGCGGATCTGATCGGACACCTCGGCCAGTGGTTTCACCACCTCGGGCTTGATCTCGGTGACGCGCAGCAGCACCGGACCGAAGGCGCCTTGCACGACCTGACTGACTTCATTGGCGTTGAGCGAAAAGGCCGCGTCGGCGACCGCCTTGTCGGCGATCTTGTCCTTGGCAAGCGTGCCGATCAACGTATCGGCCGGCGTCTTGCCTTCCGCCGTGACAAGCTTGTCGAAAGTGGCGCCGGCCTTGAGCGAATCGAGTGCGGCCTTGGCCGCATCCGGCGTCTTGAACACGAGCTGCTCGACGGTGCGCAGTTCCGGCGTGGTGTAACGCGCCTTGTTCTTGTTGTAGTCGTCGCTGACCTGGCTGTCGGTGACGGCGGTCGTATCCATGATGTCGACGGGTTCGAGGCGGACATAGGAAAATTTGCGGTATTCGGGTGCCGCATATGTCTTCTTGTTGGCTTCGAAATAGGCCGAGAGCACGCTATCGGACGGCGCCGCGATCGGCTCGACCAGTGCCTTGGGCAGCGTCAAATAGTCGATGGTGCGGTCTTCGCCGCGATAGAGCGCAACCGCCTTGAAGAAAGTGTCCGGAGCCTTGAGGCCATCCGAGACCGCTTCGACGATCTGCTGGCGCACCGCCACCTGGGCACGGTTCTTCAAATAGTCCTCGGGCCGCATGCCGATCTGCTGCAGCATATATTCGAACGTTCTGCGGTCGAACTGGCCGCCCGGGCCCTTGAAGGCGGGGTCCTCGCGTGTCAGCTCGGCCAGCCGGTCCTTGGAAAGTCCGAGGCCCAGCTTGCGGGCCTGTTCGTCGAGAACGGCACCAGAGACGAGCTGAGCCAACACCTGGTTGTCGACGCCGAGCGCCTTTGCCTGTTCGTGGCTGAGACGTTGGCCGAACTGTTGCGACATGACGGCGAGCTGGCGATCGTAGGCGAGACGGTATTCGTTGATCGATACTTTGGTGCCGCCGGCGGTGATCACCGAATCGTGGCCGGCAAGACCGCTCATCAGCTGTCCGGAAACGCCCCAGACCAAAAAGCTGAGCACCAGCAGCACCAACAGCCCCTTCGCGACCCAGGTGCCTGCCGCGCTTCTCAATATACCAAGCATTTTTACTTCCGATTTATGCGCATTTTCGCACGCGCCGAGTCTGAAACAAGCGCAATAGCGCCCTTCCGGCCCACTGTCGATTGCTTTGTGGCCTGATTTTGGTAGTGAGGGCCAGAGCCCCGATATCATCCGGAGAAGCAAACCCATGACGCCAGGAATTCGCCCGCTCGTCGCCGGCAACTGGAAAATGAACGGCACCAGCGCCTCGCTCAACGAACTCCGGATGATCGGCAACGGTTTCATGAGCGGACTTGACGCGGAGACCGAAGCGCTGGTTTGCGTTCCCGCAACCCTGCTTGTTCACGCCGCGGAGATCCTGTCACGCACGCCGGTGCATGCCGGCGGTGAGGATTGCCATACCAAGGAGAGCGGCGCCTACACCGGCTGCATCTCGGCGGAAATGCTCAGGGATGCCGGTGCGAGCCATGTCATCGTCGGCCATTCCGAATGCCGCGAGCAACGCGGCGAGGATGACGCCACTGTCCAGGCCAAGGCATCCGCCGCATGGCGTGCCGGGCTTGTTGCCATCATTTGCGTCGGCGAAACGCATGAACAGCGTGAAGCGGGCGCCGCGCTGGACGTGCTGTCGCGGCAGGTCGATGGTTCGGTCCCGTCAAGCGCCACCCCGTCCAACACCATCATTGCCTATGAGCCGGTATGGGCGATCGGCACCGGCCTGACGCCGACGGCCGGCGATGTGGCCGCAGCACATGCACATATCCGCGAAAAGCTGTCGGAAAAGCTCGGCGGCGTCGCGGCGAAGATGCGCATTCTCTACGGCGGCTCGGTCAAGCCCTCCAATGCGGTCGAACTGCTCGGAGTCAGGAATGTCGACGGCGCGCTGGTCGGCGGCGCCAGCCTGAAAGCGGCGGATTTTCTCGGCATCGCCGAGGCTTATCGCAATATTGCCTGAAGACATTCGCTCCGCCGGACAGGGCTTCCGGTGCACGAAATCGTTGCAAAGGACGGGTTGCTTCCCATATTCCGGCCACGGGCTTGGAAATGCCGTCAAAGCATTGTATTGAGCCGCCTCCAATTCACCGGTCGTGTCCGCGGCCGGGCAAGGCCTTGCCAGGATAAACTATGGAAACCGTACTGATCGTCATCCATCTCATGGTCGTGCTCGCCCTTGTCGGCGTGGTGCTGCTGCAGCGTTCCGAAGGCGGCGGCCTCGGCATCGGTGGCGGATCCGGCTTCATGACCGCGCGTGGTGCTGCCAATGCCCTGACGCGTGCGACGGCGATCCTGGCGGCCGCCTTCTTCGCCACGTCACTGACACTGTCGATCGTCGCCCGCTACGGCGAGAAGCCGATCGACATCCTCGACCGCGTGCCGGCGACGTCGGACGGTGCGGGCAAAGGCGTGCTCAACCAGTTGCCCGGCACGACCACCCCGGCGCCCGCCGGCAGCACCACGCCGACGCCGCCTTCCGGCAACGACGCTGCGGCTCCGGCGACTGCCCCGGCCACGGCGCCTGCCGCCGGTTCGACGCCGCCGGCGACCAACGGCACGGCTCCCGCCGCACCGGCGACCCCGCAGGTCCCGAACCAATAGTCTTCCACGCTTGAAACCGCGATCTGTGGTCGTTTGAACACAGTCGCGGCAAATGCAGCAAGATCACGAAGATTCGACGGGGTGAGGCGGGACCTCGCGCTTGAGGCAGCCGCGCTTATTCGACTATAGATTGCGCGCGGCATTTCCGGCGCCCTTGGGGGGCGCTGGGCGACGCCGTGGGCAACAAGCATAGAACGATCGGATCTTCGCCATGCAGCTTCGCAGCTTCATTTTCCTGGGACTTTGCGCCGCACTCGGCATGAGTTCCCCAGCCTTCGCCGGCGTGCCGGCAAATATGGCCGCTCAGCCTTCGGCTGAAACAACTTCTGCCATCAACGTAGCCGTCAAGAGCGATGCGTCGCAATTGAAGCTTCTCAAGAAGAAGAAAAACCCGACGCCCGACGACCTCGCCCAGATCAAGAAGATCGAGGCCAAGATCGTTGCCGACAAGGAAGCCGCCAAAGCCAAGGCGCTCGAAGCCAGGAAACTGGCGATGCGCGAGGCGGCAAAGGCCAAGGCCGACGCTGAACGGCAGGCGTTCCTGGCCAAGAAGGGCAAGAGCGCGCAGGCAACCCAGGTGGCTGATGCCAAGCCAGCCAAGAAGCTGGTTGCCAAGATCATCGAACCAATCGAACCGATCGCGCCGATCCAGTCGGCCGAGCCGCTTCCGGCAGAGGCGATGAACATCGCCCTGACCGGCAACAATGGCGAGTTGCGCAGCGAGGTCATCGGCCAGAAGCAGCCGAGCAGCGGCGGTTTGTTCGCCGGTCTCTTCGGCGGTAGCTCTTCCTCTTCGTCGATTTCATATCTTCCCGAGACACGGGCTCTGGACCAGGCTCTCGCCAAGAGGGAAGCCAAGAAGCAGTTCAAGGTGAAGCCGGAATTCGTGCCGCAGGACGTGGAATTCAGCGGTTACGCTGCCGGCACTATCGTTATCGACACCAGCGCGCGCCGCCTTTACCTCGTCGAATCGTCCTCCACTGCGCGCCGCTACGCCATCGCGGTCGGCCGCGACGGCCTGCAGTTCAAGGGTACGGTTGCAGTCGGTGACAAGCAGGAATGGCCGCGCTGGATCCCGACGCTGGACATGCAGAAGCGCGAGCCGAAGCATTACGGCCAGTACAAGGACGGTATGCCCGGCGGTGGCCAAAATCCGCTCGGCGCGCGCGCCATCTATCTCTATGACGGCAAGAAGGACACGCATCTGCGCATCCACGGCACCATTGCGCCGCAGTCGATCGGAACCAGCGCTTCGAATGGTTGCTTCCGCATGATCAACGAGCACGTCATGGACCTTTACAGCCGCGTCAGGGTTGGCACCAAGGTCGTCATCATCTGACGTTTTCGTCATCCTGCCGAAAGGGCCGGCTCAGCCGGCCCTTTTGTTTTGCCTTGTTTACGATCCAAGCGCCTTCTTGGGAAAAAAGCTTCGCGGCGGTTTTTTCTCTGGCGGAATCAATCCGGCCGCGTTAAGCGATGACTCCCATGGCGCGATATGTATTCATCACAGGCGGCGTGGTTTCCTCACTTGGAAAAGGCATTGCCGCAGCGGCCCTTGGGGCTCTCCTGCAGGCGCGAGGCTATCGCGCACGCATCAAAAAACTCGACCCCTACCTGAATGTCGATCCGGGCACGATGTCGCCGTATCAGCATGGCGAAGTCTTCGTCACCGACGACGGCGCGGAAACCGATCTTGATCTTGGCCATTACGAGCGCTTCACAGGCCGCTCCGCCAACCAGCAGGACAACATCACCACCGGCCGCATCTACAAGAACATCATCGAGCGCGAGCGGCGCGGCGACTATCTCGGCGCAACCGTGCAGGTCATCCCGCACGTCACCGATGAGATCAAGAATTTCGTTCTCAACGGCAATGACGACTATGATTTCGTGTTGTGCGAGATCGGCGGCACGGTCGGCGACATCGAGGCGATGCCATTCCTGGAAGCTATTCGCCAGCTCGGCAACGACCTGCCGCGCAACAACGCCGTCTACGTCCATCTGACGCTGATGCCCTACATACCGACGGCAGGCGAGCTGAAGACCAAGCCGACTCAGCATTCGGTCAAGGAGCTGCGCGGCATCGGCATCGCGCCCGATATCCTGCTGGTCCGTGCCGACCGCGCCATTCCCAAGGAAGAGCGCAGGAAACTGTCGCTGTTTTGCAATGTGCGCGAAAGTGCCGTGATCCAGGCGCTCGACGTGCCGCATATCTACGATGTGCCGATGGCTTACCATAGGGAAGGGCTCGATTCCGAAGTGCTGGCCGCCTTCGGCATCGATCCGGCGCCGAAGCCGCGCATGGAGCCGTGGCAGGCGGTATCCAACCGCATCCACAATCCGGAAGGCGAGGTCACCATCGCTGTGGTCGGCAAGTATACCGGCCTCAAGGACGCCTACAAATCTCTGATCGAGGCGCTCTCGCATGGCGGCCTTGCCAACCACGTCAAGGTCAAGCTCGACTGGATCGAATCGGAGATCTTCGAAAAAGAGGATCCGACGCCCTGGCTGGAAAAGGTGCATGGCATCCTGGTCCCAGGCGGCTTTGGCGAGCGCGGTGCGGAAGGCAAGATCCTGGCGGCGAAGTTCGCGCGTGAGCGCAAGGTGCCGTATTTCGGCATCTGCTTCGGCATGCAGATGGCCTGCATCGAGGCAGCGCGGTCGCTGGCCGGCGTCGAACATGCGTCTTCGACCGAGTTTGGTCCGACCGAGGAACCGGTGGTCGGCCTGATGACCGAATGGCTGAAAGGCAACATGCTGGAGAAGCGCCGCGAAACCGGCGATCTCGGCGGCACGATGCGGCTCGGCGCCTATCAGGCCGAGCTCGCCAAGGGCTCCAAGATCGCCGAGATTTATGGCGACACACAGATTTTCGAGCGCCATCGCCATCGCTACGAGGTCAATGTCGACTACAAGGAGCGGCTTGAGGATTGCGGCCTGGTGTTTGCCGGCATGTCGCCCGACGGCGTGTTGCCGGAAACGGTCGAATACCCAGACCATCCGTGGTTCATCGGCGTGCAGTATCACCCGGAACTGAAAAGCCGGCCGCTCGACCCGCATCCGCTGTTCGCCAGTTTCATCGAGGCGGCCGTGGAGCAGAGCCGGCTGGTGTAGCGATCAGGTCGGGCGGCAATGCAGACCTATGTCGCACTGCTTTACAGCATCATCCTGGCTGAGGGGCGACGGGTCGTCATGGCCGACCTCAAGGCCATGGCCGAAGAGCTCGGGCTGAACAACCCGCGCACGCTGGTGGCGACGGGCAATCTGGTCTTCGAGGCACCGGCAACTGATATCGCCGACCTCGAACAGTGGTTGGAGGCAGCCTTCGAAAAAACCTTCGGCCGCCATGTCGATATCATTGTGCGCGGTGCCGAGGACTGGCTGAAGCTTGCCGCCGGCAATCCGTTTCCGATGGAATCGAATGCGACCGCGGATCAGGTGGCGGTGCGCGTGATGCGTAAGCCTGCACCCGAGCAGGCCGTGACGGCACTGCAGGCCTATGCCGCCGAGGACGAGAAAGTGACTTCGCTCGGCGGCGACATCTGGGTCGTCTTTTCGCGAGAGAGGCCAAGTTCGCGGCTGCTCGCGGCAATGAACCACAAGCGCATGGGCATCGGCACGTCGCGCAACTGGAACACGGTGCGCAAATTGGCCGAGATGATCGGGTAGTTGGGGCGGCTTTGCGCCGCCCCTGATGATGCTCGTCAGGCTTTCGCGGTCTTGGCGCCTGCGCCAAGGGCGGCGGTGCGCAGCACGTAGTAGATAATGCCGGCGATCGCCACCCCGAAGAACCAGCCATAGACGCCCCACCAGGACGGCAGCCAGTTGGTGAAGTTGGGCAGGATCGACGAGAAGATGGCGCCGATGCCGGCGGCGATGAAGGCGTTGACGTGCCAGCCGCCCTGGAAACGGAACTCGCCGTCCTCGCGATAAAGCGCCTCGACGTCGACCTCGCCCTTCCGGATCAGGTAGTAGTCGACCATCATCACGCCGAAGATCGGCCCCATTGTCGCGCCGATGATGTTGACGAAGGAAGCGGCACTGCCTTCCCACGGCGCGAAGGGGTAAAGCAGCAGGGCAATCACGGCCGCGATATAGCCGCCCTTCTTGAAGTCGATCTGCCTGGGAAAGACGTTGGAGAAGTCGAAGGCCGGCGAGACGAAGTTTGCCACCACGTTGATGCCGAGGGTTGCCACGGCAAAGGTCAAGGCTGCGAGCGCTGCCAGGAACCAGCTGTCGAATTTCGCCGAGATCTGGTCGGGATGCAGCAGCACCTCGCCATAGACATCAAAGGCGGCAATGGTGGTGACGCCGGCGACCAGCGAAAACAGGATCAGGTTGATCGGCAGGCCCCAGATGTTGCCCTTGCGCAGCGATGCCTTGTCCGGCGCGTAACGGGCGAAATCGCAGAAGTTGAGATAGAGCGCCGAGAAATAGGTGACCCAGATTGCCGCCACCGCAAACAGCGAGGTCCACGATCCCGGCGTGCCCGGCACGCCCGCGTCCTTCGTCTTGTCCAGCAGCACGTCCATCGGGATATCGCTGGTGAAGGCAAATCTCCCGGATTTGACGCAGAGATAGATCGCCAGGATCAGCATCATCACCCAAACCGCGGGGCCGGCCCAGTCCTGGAAGCGGCGCACCGTTTCCATGCCGTTCTGGATGATCAGCAGTTGCAGCCCCCAGATGACCACGAAGCAGATCACCTCCAGGCCGGTATGGCCGAGGAAATGCGTGCTGGCGTTGAAATCGGCGAACCATTGTGTGCGGATCAGCAGCGCCACGATCGCGCCCGAGGCGGCGGCCGTCTGCGCGCCGTACCAGAAACAGGCGACGATGGCGCGCACCAGTGCCGGTATGTTGGCGCCCCAGATGCCGAAAGAGGCGCGGGCAAGCACGGGGTAGGGCACGCCCGTCTTCACGCCGGCATAGCCGACCATGTTCATCAGCACATAGATGATCAGCGATCCGATGCCGATGGCGATGATGAAATTGACGAAGCCGCCGCAAAACAGGAACAGACTGGCGGCAAGATAGTAGCCCCAAAGGCTGTGGACGTCCGATGTCCAGACGTTGAAGATCGAGAATGGTCCCCAGTTTCGAACTTTGGCCGGAGCCAGATCCTCGTTGTACAGATCAGGTGAAGCACCCTGTATCGTCATGGCAATGTTCCCCTTTTGCAGCACGCGCCCTCACGCGTTGACCGCGTGCAGGTTAAGCCTGCCGCAGGGGAACCGACAAGCAACCTATTTGCCGGCTTTGGCCTTAAAGATATTCAATGAGAACTGCGATTATCGATGCAAGGCGATGGTGGGTCATCGCTGAACCCGGCACGGATGATTCGAAGTTCGACGCTGGGATTCCAATCTGAAACGGTGGCTGCCGACATCTTCGGTCGGCGCCATCTAAGCGATGGCCATCACCTGCTTGTGGTCCGCGACTTCAGCGAGCAGCCAATCCTGAAACAGGCCGGTGCCTGGTTTGTTGCCGATGCTGCGACGCTGATGCAGGTAAATGCCGGCCGGATAGGTGTGACGGACATGGAACGGCGCGACCAGTTTGCCTTGCTGTAGAAAATCTTGCGCCATGATCGTGTCCGCAAGCGCTATTCCGGCGCCATTGATCGCTTCGCGCATGATGAGCGTACAATCATCGAGTGTTGTGCTGGATTTTGGCGTCGTTTCCAGAACGCCTTCCTGCTCCAGCCAACGCTTCCATCTCATGGTTTCGCATTCATGGATCAGATGATGATTGACCAGATCGGCCGGCGATCGCAGCGGCACAGGCCCCTCCAAAAGCGAAGGCGCACAGACCGGGGTCAAAAGCAGCGGGATCAGCAGCGTCAAAGCCGGGCCGGCCTTGTAGACGAACTCGTCGACAATGGCCAAATCGAAGTTGGCGCGCTTGCCTGAAGTGGAGATCTCCAAATCCACCGACGGATGCAACCGGCGAAAGTTCGGCAACCGGTCCGCCAGCCAAAGGTTCAGAACGGTGGGCACGCACAAGACCCGGACCCGTTGGATCTTGCCGTGGCGCGAGCCGTCCGAGAGGCTGACGTCATCGGTGGCGCGCCAGATGGCTTCGAACGCCTCCGAGAGGCTGCGCGCATAGTAGGAGCCCCTGATGGTTGGCGTTATCTGGCGAAAACCGCGTTCGAACAGGTCCTGGCCAAGATTTCGTTCAAGCGCGCGGATGTGGCGGCTGACAGCCGAGGGTGTCAAATGCAGTTCTTCCGCCGCGTCCTTGACGCTGCCGAGGCGAGCGGCGGCCTCGAAAGCGCGCATGCCATTGAGTGAGGGAAGGGCCATTGGACGATCATGAATTGTCAGTTGAGTTTTTGTCAATCGACATGGGCAGAATTCGCGTTTGATTGCCTGCCCCCTTAGGGGATACCCAGAGGACAAGAGCAATTAAGTCGTCTCAAGCGACTGTTTGGGAACACCGGTACCATACCATCGACGGCTGAGACCGGCTTGACCAGTCTCACCGGTGGAGAGCGAAGCTTTGCTCGGTATCGCCGCAATTGGAGAGAGCGCCAGCCTATGCCTCAATCGCCAGCGCCGGTCTTCGAAGCTGCGGAGGAGATTTCCGCGGAAACCTCCGTCGTCGTGATTTTGCAAACTGCCCAACCAGGCTTTGGTCCCCGGGCAGCGGCTCTGGACGCTGAGATGAGCGGGATTCTCTCTCGTGCATGCTCTGACCCGGCCGCCTTGGCCGGATTCGGCACCTGCATCGATCTTATCGCCCCGCAGGCAGTATCGACCAAGCGCGTGGTTGTCCTGGCCTTGGGCAAAGCCGAAGCCGTAACCACCCTCTCGTTGGCGCGCGCCGGCGGTCTGCTTGCCGCACATCTGGAAGGCAAGGGGGAATGCGCGGCCACTCTGGTCCTGGACCCCATCGCTGGCATTGAACTATCCGGCGCCGAAATCCTGGCGCGTGTCGCGCTTGGCATGCGGCTGCGCCGCTATCGTTTCGACATGCGCAACCGGCGGCAAGGAGCGGGAGCGGATCGAACCTTGCGGGTGAAACTGGTCGGAGCCGGCGGCCCGGATCTGACCGCGGCGCTGACGCGGATCAATGCAATCGCCGACGGCGTCGAATATGCACGCACCTTGGTCAACCTGCCGCCAAACCATCTCCACCCCGACAATTTCCATGATCATCTGGAGCCGCTGCGTGAAGCCGGCATCGACATCGAAATGCTCGATGCCGCGCAACTGAAGGAGCTCGGCATGAACGCGCTCCTCGCCGTTGGGTCGGGCTCGGCGCGTCCGCCACGGGTCGCTGTCCTGCGCTACCGCGGCAAGGGTGCTCCCGCCCAACCACTCGCTTTCGTCGGCAAAGGCGTCTGCTTCGATTCGGGAGGCCTCTGCATCAAGGGCGGAGCGCAGATGTTCGACATGAAAGCCGACATGGGCGGAGCGGCGGCTGTGGTCGGCCTGCTGATCGCGCTCGCCCGGCAAGGCAGCCCGGTACACGTTGTCGGTGTTCTCGGCATCGCCGAGAACATGCCATCGGGCACCGCGCTCAAACCGCGCGACATCATCACCACGGCCTCGGGACAGACAGTGGAAGTGTTCGACACGGATGCGGAGGGACGCCTGCTTCTGGCCGACTGCCTCTACTATGCAGCCACGCGCTTCAACCCTTCGGTGATCGTCGATCTGGCGACGCTGACCTATTCGGTGACGCGTGGCCTGGGGTCGATATTCGCAGGCCTATTCAGCACCGACGATGCCATCGCTTCACAGATGATCGCGGCCGGAGAAACGGTCGGCGAGCGGTTCTGGCGGCTGCCGCTCGACCGGGCCTATGATGAGGGTCTGCAATCGCCGTTCGCGGACCTCAGGCATCATGCCAAGGACATGGAAGACGGCGACGCTCCCTATGCGGCGGCCTTCCTGCGTCACTTCACGGAAGACCGCCCCTGGGTGCATCTCGACATCGCCAGCAAGGAACTGACCGACACCGATCGGCCTCTCGGCAGGCAAGGCGCCACGGCATTTGGCGTGCAGATGCTGGAAGAATGGGTGCAGGTCACCCGCAACATGAGTTAGGGCGCCTGCCGTCACGGACAAATACAAGATGCCTTCAACCGCGCTGGGAACTGGGATGTCATCTGAGATCATAGGCATGGAAGGACGGGCCGCTTTCGGCGCCTTCGAGACCTGGTATCGGGTCACCGGTGATCTCGGTGGCGAAAAGGCGCCTGTGGTGATCCTGCATGGCGGCCCGGGCGTCGCTCACAACTATGTCGATGCCTACAAGCTTCTTGCGCGAAGGGATCGCGCCGTCATCCACTACGACCAGTTGGGCTGCGGCAATTCCACCTTGCTGCCTGAGAAAGGCGCCGATTTCTGGACACCTGGGCTGTTCATCGACGAGCTTGAAAACCTGGTCGACCATCTCGGCATTCGGACGGGCTTCCACGTCCTCGGCCAGAGCTGGGGCGGCATGCTGGGCGCCGAATATGCCGTGACGCGGCCGCAGGGCCTGAAGTCGCTGACCATCGCCAACTCGCCGGCTTCCATGAAACTGTGGGTCGAAGAGGCCAACCGGTTGCGTGCGGATCTGCCTGCGGATGTGCAGGAGACCCTGACCCGGCACGAGCAGGCCGGCACGACGGACGACGCAGCGTACCAGGCGGCGACGATGATGTTCTACGAGCGGCATGTCTGCCGGGTCGTGCCTTTCCCGCCCGAAGTCACGGAAAGTTTCGCCCAGGTCGTGCGCAATCCGACCGTCTATAATCTGATGAATGGACCGAACGAGTTCCACGTCATCGGAACGTTGAAGAACTGGAGCATCGTCGACCGTCTGCCGGCCATCGATGTTCCCACGCTGATCATCTCCGGACGTCACGACGAGGCCACGCCCGCGACCGTGCAGCCCTACAAGGACGGCATCAAGGGGTCGCGCTGGGAGATATTCGAGCATTCCAGCCACATGCCGCATGTCGAAGAGCAAGATGCATGCATGCGGGTAGTGGGAGACTTCCTGGACCACAACGACAATTGAAAAAAGGGGAATGAAGACATGAAGAAACTGCTTCTGGCGGCAACAGCCGCGGCATTGCTGGCCGGTACATGGCTGGCCCCGGCACAGGCCGAATATCTCAAGGAGCACCGAGGCGGCACCATCCGCCTGCTGGCCCGCTCCGCGGCCGGAACGCTCGATCCGCACATCAATTACACGGACCAGGGCTGGCAGATGTACCAGCCGATCTATGACGGCCTGGTGGCCTTCCGCAAGGCCGAGGGCATGGACGGCTTCACCATCGTTCCCGATCTGGCCGAGGCCCTGCCGCAGGTCAGCAATGACGGTAAGACCTTCACCTTCAAGCTGCGCAAGGGCATCAAGTTCTCCAGCGGCCAGGATCTTGGCGTGAAGGACATCGTTGCTTCCTTCCAGCGCATCTTCAAGGTTTCCGGACCGACCTCCGGCACGTTCTATGCCGGTATCGTCGGTGCCGACAAATGCCTGGCCGACACCAAGAGCTGCACGCTGGAAGGCGGCGTTGTCGGCGACGAAGCGGCCGGCACCATCACCATCAACATCACCAAGCCGGATGCCGAGCTGCTCTACAAGCTTGCCTTGCCGCATGCCGTGGTCCTGCCGGCGGACACGCCCGCCGAAGACATGGGTTCCAAGCCCATTCCCAGCACCGGCGCGTACATGATCTCCGCTTTCGACCCGAACAAGGGCATGACGGTTTCCCGCAACCCCAATTTCAAGCAGTGGAGCGAAGAAGCTCAGCCGGACGGCTATCCGGATGTCGTCCAATATGATTTCGGCCTGTCCGAAGAGGCAGCCGTCACCGCGATCCAGAACGGCGAAGCGGACTGGATGTTCGACGCTCTGCCCAGCGATCGCCTGGGCGAACTGGGCAGCAAGTCCATGGACCAGCTGCACATCTCACCGCTTTCGGCTTGGTGGTACGCGCCGCTGAACAACCGTCTCGCACCCTTCGACAATGAAAAAGCCCGCCAGGCCGTTGCCTATGCGATCGATCGCAACACGCTGGTCAAGCTGTTCGGCGGCAAGGTGCTGGCCTCGCCGGTCTGTCAGGTCCTGCCCCCGGACTTCCCCGGCCATGAAGACTATTGCCCCTTCACCAAGAATCCGGGCGCCAAATGGTCGGCTCCTGATCTCGACAAGGCAAAGCAGCTCGTCGAGGACTCCGGCACCAAGGGCCAGAAGGTGACGATCATCGTCGAGGACACCACCATTTCGCGGTCCATCGGCGTCTATCTGCAGAGCGTTCTGACCAGCATCGGCTATGTCGCCGACGTCAAGCCGATCTCGTCGAACATCCAGTTCACCTACATCCAGAA
Source organism: Mesorhizobium sp. M7A.F.Ce.TU.012.03.2.1 (assembly GCF_004006095.1). Taxonomy (NCBI): domain Bacteria; kingdom Pseudomonadati; phylum Pseudomonadota; class Alphaproteobacteria; order Hyphomicrobiales; family Phyllobacteriaceae; genus Mesorhizobium; species Mesorhizobium sp. M7A.F.Ce.TU.012.03.2.1. Next base: position 5,051,552 of record NZ_CP034779.1, on the reverse strand, counting down.
CACCAACAACAAGGTGCAGATGTCCGTTACCCAATGGTACAAGGACTATCCTGCGGCTTCGGACTTCCTGAACATCCTGTTCAGCTGCGCCTCCTTCCGTGAAGGTTCGGATGCCTCGATCAACATCGCCGGCTTCTGCGACAAGGAAATCGACGCCAAGATGCAAAAGGCATTGGACCTCGGCGTCACCGATCAGAAAGCCGCCGACAAAATGTGGGCTGAAATCGACAGGCAAGTCACCGACAAGGCACCCGCCGTTGGCCTCTTCACGCCGAAGCGGCTTGACTTTGTCAGCAAACGTCTCGGCAATTTCAAGTTCAACCGGCAGTTCAACTGGATGATCACCCAATCCTGGGTACAGTGATGGCCTGGGTGCAGTAACGAACCGCGGAGGGGCACGCCCGTGTCGAACGTAGCTGTCGCCATGCCGCGCAAGACGCGAGGGCCCTGGGCCGTCGCGTTTGCGAAGCTGGCAAGGGACAGGGCTGCCATGGCGTCGCTGGCCGTGTTCCTCCTCATCGTCCTTGCCTGCCTCAGTGCGCCTCTTTATGCAAAATGGGCAGGCGTGGACCCCTTCGCCTCGACGCTCGACGCCGTCATCCAGATCGACGGTGCCGACGTTCCGGTGATGGAACAATCGACGGAAGGGCTGGGGCTTGGTTACACACCGCTCGGCCCGACCTGGCGGCTGGGCAATTATTTCCTCGGCGCCGACAGCCAGGGGCGCGATGTCATGGCCAGGATGCTCTATGGCGGGCTGAGCTCGTTGCTGATCTCCGGAGCAGCCACCATCTTCACCCTGATCCTGGGCACGGCGGCGGGATTGATCGCCGGCTATTTCGGCGGCGTCACCGACACGGTGCTGTCGCGCTTCCTCGACATACTGTGGGCGTTCCCGATCTATCTGCTGGCGATTTCGCTCTCCATCGTCACCATCGCGCATGGCATCACGATCGGACCGATCCAGATCGAGTCCGGCAGCCTGTGGCTGCCTGTCATCATCATCGGCATCGTCTACGTGCCCTACGTGGCCCGCCCAATACGCGGGCAGGTTCTGGCGCTGCGCAAGAGCGAGTTCGTACTGGCCGCGATCAATCTGGGCGTGCCGGGGTGGCGCATCCTGTGGCGCGACATCCTGCCCAACGTCACCACCACGCTCATCGTCTTCGTGCCGCTTATGATGGCGCTAAACATGCTTACGGAATCGGCACTTTCCTTCCTGTCGATCGGCGTGCAGCCGCCGGCCGCGAGCTGGGGCACCATCATCCAGGACGGACAGGCGCTGCTTTACACCAGGCCATTGGTGGCGCTGGTGCCGGGCCTGGCGATCGCGGTTTCCGTCATGGCGCTCAATGTCTTCGGCGACGGCCTGCGCGACGCGCTCGATCCGCGCTCCAAGGTTCGGCTGGGGCGCGACTGATGATCTACGCAATCCTGCGCCGTTTCGGCCAGATGCTGTTCGTGATGTTCGGCATCTCGGTCATCGTCTTCCTGATTTTCTTCGCAACGCCGGGCGCCGACCCGGCGGCGCGCATCGCCGGCCGCAATGCATCGCCCGAAGTGCTGGAGGCGGTACGCCACAGCTTCGGCTTCGACCGGCCGCTCTACGTGCAATATGTGACGATGATGGAGAAGATCTTCGTCACCGGCGATCTGACCTCCTTCGTCAATCGTGGCTGGAAGGTGGTGCCGGCGGTCATGGATTCGATCCCGGTCACGCTCTCGCTGGTGTTCGGAGCGGCGATCCTGTGGGTGGTGGTCTCCATCATCATCGGCATCGCCGCCGCCGCCACGCGCGGCAGCTGGCTGGACAAGCTGCTGATGGCGCTAGGGCTGCTCGGCATTTCCATGCCGGTCTATTGGTTGGGCGAAGTGATGAACCTGATCACCCAGAGCCGCTATCACGACAGCTGGGCGTTCTCCTGGGTGCCACCGCTCGGCTACAAGAATTTCTCCGATGATCCGAAGGGCTGGTTCCTGACCCTGGTCATTCCCTGGAGCACACTGTCCATTCTCTATATCGGTATTTACGGGCGCGTGCTGCGCGCGGCAATCATCGAATCCCTGCAGGAAGACTATATCCGCACGGCCCGGGCCAAGGGGCTGTCGGAAACCCGTATCCTGCTGCGCCATGCCTTGCGCACGTCGCTCATCGCCTTCGTCACCCTGTTCGGCCTGGATTTCGGCGCGCTGGTCGGAGGCTCGGCCTTGCTGACGGAGGTGGTGTTCGGGCTGCACGGCATCGGCAAGCTCACTTATGACGCGCTGCAGAATCTCGATCTTCCGATGATCATGGCAACGGTGATGTATGCTTCCATGTTCGTGGTTGTCGCCAATGCGGTCGTCGATTTCGTCTACATCCTTCTCGATCCGCGCCTGAGGACATCATGATACTGTCGGTGCGCGACCTCAGAGTTTCCTTCCGCACAAATGATGGCCTGGTGCGGGCCATCGATGGCGTTTCCTTTGACCTCGAGGAAAGCGAAATCCTCGGCGTCGTCGGTGAGTCCGGTTCCGGCAAGACCGTGTCGCTGCTGGCCGTCATGGGTCTCATCACCGATCCCAACGCCACCATCGAAGGGTCGATCCGCTACAAAGGCCGCGAACTCGTGGGACTGCCCGCGCGCGAACTCAGGCGGCTGCGCGGCAACGAGATCGCGATGATCTTCCAGGATCCGATGACGGCGCTGACGCCTGTCTACACGATCGGCTGGCAGATCGCCGAACAGATCCGCGCGCATCGCAACATCAGCAAGTCCAAGGCGATGGAGCGCGTGGAGGAACTGCTGGCCGAGGTGAATTTTCCGAACCCGCACGAGGCGATGTCGCGCTACCCGCACCAACTGTCCGGAGGCATGCGTCAACGGGCGGTGATCGCAATGGCTTTGTCCTGCAATCCGGCGCTTCTGGTGGCTGACGAACCGACCACCGCGCTCGACGTCACGGTGCAGGCCGGCATTCTCGATCTGGTGCGCAAGCTGCGCGCGACGCACAAGTCGGCGGTCGTCTTCATCACACATGACATGGGCGTGGTCTCCGAACTCGCCGACCGGGTCATGGTCATGTATGCCGGCCGCGTGGTGGAGCGCGGCAGTCGCGCGGAGCTGTTTTCCGATCCGCGACACCCCTATACGCGCGCGCTGCTGGGTTCGATCCCGCCGCTGACCGGCGAAAAACCACGGCGCTTGCCGGCCATTCCCGGTTCGCCGCCGTCATTGCTGCGATTGCCGCAGGGCTGTGCGTTCGGTCCGCGGTGCCCGGTTCACTACGAGCCCTGCGAGGCAGGCAAGCCCGACCTCGGGAGCGGCACCCATGCCGCGGCATGCTTCAGGGTGGCACAGGCATGAGCGGACCGATGATCGACAAGAACCGCCCAATCCTCGAGACGCGTTCGCTGGGCAAGCGCTTTTCCATCGGCAGCCGTTTCTCCGCCGAAGGCAAGCGAACCGTTCATGCGGTCGACAATGTTTCCCTGACCGTGTGGCGCGGCGAGACGGTCGGTCTGGTCGGCGAATCCGGATGCGGCAAGTCCACGTTGGCGCGTTGCCTGGTGAGGCTCTACGACATATCGGACGGCGAGCTTCTGTTCGAAGGCAACGACATCACCTCCAAGTCGCTGTCCGAACTCAGGCCGCTGCGGCGCCGCCTGCAAATGGTTTTCCAGGATCCGTCGGCGTCGCTCAATCCGCGCCGGCGCGTCGGCGACCTGGTGGCCGAGCCGCTGCGCATCCATGGCAGGCTCTCGTCGAGCGAGATCACCAAACGCGTGGCGGAACTGTTCGACCTTGTCGGCTTGCTGCCGGATCACGTCATGCGGTTTCCGCACGAATTTTCCGGCGGACAACGCCAGCGCGTCGGCATCGCGCGGGCTATTGCATTGAATCCGGACCTCGTGGTCCTGGACGAACCCGTCTCCGCGCTCGACGTGTCGGTGCAGGCGCAAATCGTCAACCTGCTTGCCGATCTGCAGGAGAAGCTCAATCTCACGTACATCTTCATCGCCCACGACCTGTCGGTGGTGCGCCAGGTGTCGACCCGCATCGCGGTCATGTATCTCGGCTCGATCGTCGAGGAAGGTCCGGCGGAAGAGGTGTTTGCGGCACCAGCCCATCCTTATAGCCAGGCACTGATCTCGGCGGTTCCCGTCGTGGAGACGACGCCCGGTGGGACGCGCAAGCGCATCATCCTCACCGGCGACGTACCGAGCCCTCTGAACCCTCCAACGGGCTGCCGTTTCCATCCCCGATGCCCAATCGCGGCGGAGCGCTGCCGTTCGGAGCGGCCACAGCTGCGGGAATACCGACCCGGTCGCAAAGTCGCCTGCCACTTCCCCACGATGTAGGCGACACTCACGACCGCACGGGTGATCGCCTTCGCCTGATAGATTTCTAAAAGATTCCATTTTTATCTGGAACCAACCGGCTGTTGGCGCGTTTGGGGGGGTTCGATCGAGCGCATTGCGGTCGACCGGGAGGAAACGATGGATCAATTGCATTTCTTTTCGCCCGTGCGGATTTCGCGCGGGCAAGGACACCCTGTGGAAGAAATCGATAATGTTGCCGAAGCCATGATGTTCTTGCGGAAATGGCCGACAGGACGGCGCGGTCCGGTTTATCAGTGCGCGCTGAATTGTTGCTCGGCCGCCTTGTCGGGTCAGATGTCGGCCGAGGAAGCAAGGAAAGCGTTCACCGGCTTTGCCCGCATCACGCGTCTTCTCGATGACGACATGGCGTTGCCGGTGCCCGGCGAAGGCGAGGCAAGGGTGCACGCGTTGCGGCGATAGGCTATTGTCCTGACGGACCTACAAGGACTCGCGCTGCAGCGGGGCGGGTCTTGTTGTGCAATGCGCTCGGTCTGGCGGGTCGAAAGTTCGTCCTGCGTGGCACACTTTCACAGCGGACGCTCGTCGTTCATGCTTACTTCAGTCACGAGCTTGCGGCGAAGCGCCATCGTGTAGTCGTCTGGCCCCTTCGGCGTCATGACAAAGGCCTGGGAACCGCCAATCACCGATCTGGCAAAATAGGATGCCAGAGGTTCGTCGGGATTCTCATCCTCCGTCGGGATGGCGATTGCATTGATCGTATATCCCTTGGCTATGGCGTTCGACCTGCTCGGCTGGACGGGAAGCCCGTCGTTGTTCTCGCCATTGGAGGAGATATCGATGACTTTCTTGGCCGCCTTTCCCGGAAACTGGTCGAGCAGGAGACTGCCGATGTCGATAGCCGAGGAAACGGATGTTCCGCCTCGCCCTCTGCGGATGAAGCCGGCATCGCCTTTCCTGCTGATCACCGCAGCCGCCGCTTTGGCATCTTCCAGTCCGCAGATGCTTGTCCACGGCAGCACGACGCGTGCGTGTCCGGGGCTCGACCATTCAAAATAGGCAACGCCGATGCAGCCAACATAATTCCGGCTGATGGCGGCGATGATCTCTGGCGAGGTGAGTGCCGCGGCATGTCCCTCGCGTTGCATATCGGCAATCTTCGGATCGATGGATGACGAGAAGTCGACCGCGAACACGATGGCGACGTCAACGTTCGCGGCATGGGCCGAGGCTCCCCAAAACAGCGAAGCTGCAAGTATTCCTGTCACTCTCGAGATTGAACCGGCCGGCGTCAGGAGACTGCCCCAGCCTGTCGCCCGCACCCGTTTGCGAAAGGATGGGGGGCCGGCGTCCTGATGATACACACTGCCAAACATGTCATTCTCCATCTCGACATCCGGTCGTTTCAAAAGCGAGCTCAACATGTGGAAATCTGGTGGATCGCCTTGGTGCCCACGCCGAACAGCAGCAGATCGGCCTTGGTCCACAAGAGATAACAGCCGAGCAAAGTCAGTGGCATGGCGAGGGCCGCGAAGGAGCCGCCCGACCAGACCTCAGGCAAAGCACGGCCGAGGGCCACTGTCGTCGCCAGCATTGCCGGCAACCGGCTGGCGAGCACCGCACTGCGGAACGGATCGGGCCAAGCGGCCGGCCACATCGGAATTGGCGTGCCGGGCCTGTGGAAGGTGCTGCCGAATTTGCCCAGCGCATGCAGTAGGCCGGAGGTCGCCGCAAGCAATGGATCGCCGAGCAGCAACAGGGCAATGCCGAGCCCGATCGCACCCAGGCCCGACAGGAAGTCGCCCAGACGGTTGAGGGCGGGATCGGGAGCATCCGGCCTTGCCCAGGCCCGGTGATAGGCCTCGCCGCCCCAGAAGAAGACCAGGGTGGTCAAGGTCAGCGCAACAGTGCCATGGCTGCCAGCGAAGTATTCGATCACCGCCATGGTGACGCTGCTTCCCTCATGCAAGCCGACCGGCGCGGTGGCAATCTGGATCGCGAGACCGACAATGAGGCCGAGCGCGTTGCCGCTGTTGTAGTAGCCGCCCGGTCCCCTCATGCGGGCGCGAAGCGCCGATGCCAAATGTGCGATCGGAAGAAGGATTCTCCGCGCGTCCATCACTGCGCCCCCGCGAGAAGTCCGGCCGCCATCGGCAAAGCCACCGCCGCCTGACTGATCGACGCCACTGCCCCCGTGTCGGGCGGCAACCGGGGCCGGAATAGGTTTCGCATCACCGGCAAGGGTCATCACATTCCTCCACTGGACCTGAATTGTTGGGGTGACGATCGCCTGCCCAATTTGCGGCGGCAGCTGCAAAGGCAGGGGCCCCGTCGAAGGGTTGAACCGAAGCGGTTCGCAAGGACGTGCGTGCCTGCGGCGCTCGGTTCGACAGTGCCACGGACAGGATCGCACCCAGAATGATGGCGGCACCCAATGCGCTCGCGGACGAGCTCCGCTCGCCGAGAAAGATCGCCGCGCCCAGCGCCCCGAAAACGCTTTCTGCGCTGACGATCACGGCGGCGTGGCTGGCCGGCGTAAAGCGGAGGGCAACCGTCTGTATGCCGAAGGCAATCGCAGTGGAGAACACGCCGAGGATCGCCAGTTCCGGGCCGGCTGCGAATGCGGCGGCCAACGACAGATTGCCTTGCATTGCGCCGAGCGGCAGGGCGAAGGCGGCGGCGCCGAAGAACTGTGTCGCGGCTGCGGTGAACGGCCGCGCATGCACCTGCATGTGCCGACCCAGTTCGACTGCCCAGAGCGCATAGCAGGCAGCCGAGAGGACAGCGGTGAGATCGCCACTGCTGAACCCGGCAATCCCATCCGACAACAGCAGGGCTCCAACAACGGTCAGCCCGGCGGCGACCGTGAGACTCGCTGTCGGACGTTCGCCTACGAGAAACCAGGCGGCCAGCGGTGTCATTACCGTTGCCGTGCTGACCAGGAAGCTCGCATTGGTGACGGAGGCGCCGAGATAGCAAAGCTGCTGGAGCGTGATGGAGATGGCAAACAGCGCGCACACCTTGGCCAAGCTGGAAAAATAGTCCGGCCCGAGCGGAAGCCGCCTCTCCATCAAGACAAAGGGCAACACAAGCAGGCCGCCGATCAGGCAGCGCAGACCCACCGCACTCAGCGCGTCGAGATGCACAAGCACCATCTTTTGCGAGACATTGCCGAAGCCCCACAAAGCGGCTGCGAATAGCAGCAGCAAATTGGCTCTTGTCCTGGACACGCGTCCCCCTCGAACCAAGCCTTTCGTTGACTTGGTCACCTTAATTTAGCAAAGCCTAAACAGCCTGCCGTTACGGCAGCGCTTGAGCGCGAAGGCCGACTGTTGCGAAGCGTTAGTTTTGAGTTAGGATTTCGTCAGGCTGGGATAGCAAATGCAAAGTGAGGACAGGGGCGCTGCAAATAGAATCTCACTCTTCGGCGGTTTCCGGATTGAAAATGAAACGGCCGGTCCGCTTCGGCTGACCGGGAAACGAGGGCCGGCAATCATCGCCTATCTGGCCCGATGTCCTGGCATGGCGGCGACGCGGGAGAGGCTGGCTGACCTCCTATGGGGCGACAGCGACGGCGAACATTCGCGCAACAGCCTTCGGCAAGCCCTCAGTGTCCTGCGCCAGGATCTGGCGCGAGAGGGGGTGGATCTCATTCATTCCAGCGGTGAGCTGATCGCCCTGAGGCCAGAGGCCGTTCAAGTCGACGTGGAGAAGTTCGAAACGGGTCTCTCGGCACGTTCCGCCCAGGACCTCGCGAAGGCCTTGGCGAACTACACCGGGCCCTTCCTCGACGGGCTTTACCTGGGAAGCAATGCGTTCGATGACTGGATCACATCGGAACGCGACAGGCTGCTCGGCCGCGCGCTTGAGTCCTTCGAAAAACTGGCCCGTCTCGTCGACCCTGATGCCGGGCTGATCCTGGCCGATCGTATTGTGACCATGGAACCGACACGGGAAGAATCCTATCGGCTCAAGATGGAATTGCTGCTCGCATGTGGCCAACGCGACAGGGCAATCAGGACATACGAAGCTTGCAGAAGCATGCTGAAGAAGGAGTTCGGCGTCGAAGCCGGCCCTGAAACGCGGGCGCTTTGGCAATCTCTGTTGCTTGCCGCCGACGACACCTCAAATGTGCAGTCGACAAGTGGTGTTCCGGCCAGCCAGCGCCTTGGGCGTCCCTCCATCAGCGTTGCCGACTTCGTCAATCTGACCGGAAAGCAAGGCGACGACTTTTTCGCCAAGGGACTTGTCCAGGACATCACGACAGCCCTCTCCGAAGTGGCCGACTATGTCGTGCTCGCCGCGCTTCCGCCCGAAAAGAGCGGTCCGGGCGAAGAAGCCAAGACGCCAGGGATACTCCGGGCGCGATATATGCTCAGCGGCAGCGTCCAGAGATCCGGCAATGGGTTGAGGGTGAATGTCCAGCTCGTCGATGCCGCCGGCGGCCACCACGTCTGGGCCCAGAAGTTCGACGGCCACTCCGAGAACGCGCTCGAATTCCAGGACAGGATCGCACAGTCTGTTGTACTTGCCGTGATCCTCGAACTTCAACTGACCAACTGGAAGGTTCGAGACAAAAGCCCGCCGGGTGCCCCTGAAGTGCGCAGGCTGGTCAACGAAGCTCTCATGAAATATTTTGAGATGACTCGGGACTCACTTCTGGTCGGGATAGAGCTTGCCGAGAAGGCCTTCTCGCTTGGTCCCGACAACGCCCGTGCAAAGCGGACGCTCTCGATCGTAATATCCATGGGCGTGGCGTTTGGTGCGCTGCCTCGGGAGCGAGGGGTGATCGAGCGTGCGGTCGAGCTTGCGGAAGCCGCGGTGCGGGCGGTACCGGACGATGAAATTGCCCGATGTATCTTGTCGTTCGCTCTCGAAAGTTGCGGTCGTATCGACGAGGCGATCGCCGAATGCCGCCACGCGATCAGCCTCAACCCAAGCTACCCGACTGGCCACGGCGATATTTCGATGCTCTTTGCGTTGCGCGGACAGGTCGACGAAGCGGTGCGCGAGGCCAACGAAGCAATCCGGCTCGGAACGCACGATGTGATCGACTTCTGGCGCCACCACGGCCTGGTTGTGGCGCTCTTCGCTGGCGGAGACAACCAGCGGGCGCTCGAAGCTGCCCGCAAAGTGGTCAGGACAAAGCCGGGCTTCGTTCGCGGCGCCCTTTACTGGGCCGCGACCGCGTCGGCCACCGGAAACAACGAAGAAGCGTCCCGGGCCATCCACCATTGCCTGTCACAACTTCCGCATCTCAATCTGAGCAATGTCTGCCCTGGCTTTGTGCCGCGCTATGTGAAGGATCATCACCATTCCCGGTTCCTTGAGATGCTGTCGAGGGCTGGCCTCCCCAGTTCCTAGCCACAGTCCAGTTTGCCTGGGGTGCCTGGAAGGTTTTCGAACTTTCTGTCGTGCAACTCCCGTCGAGATGCGCGCGCTTCTGAAGGAGGTCGGGACGTGTGGATCGTAAGCGGTGTTCTCAGGCCACGTCCTTAGCTCAAGCGCCCAGATATAGGTCCAAGGTAGCAGGCCGTCTATCTGGCTGTTCGGATGGCGGTTGAAGACCCTAGTGAGCACGTCGGCGAGATAGCCGAGTGGGTCGACGTCATTGAGTTTGCAGATTGCGAGGCTCACATTAGATTGTGATAAAATAGGTGTTGGAGAATTTTCCGGCCGCGCCAATGGCGCGGCTTGGGACCCCGACCTAAGAACGGCAGCAATGAGAAACTGATGATCTTGGCATGAGACACCATCGCCCAACAGAACGGCGCGTTACTATCAGACGAGATGTATCGTCATAAAATGGTCAGCCGTTCACCGAGTCCTTGAGAGCCTTTGCCGGCTGGAAGACGATCTTCTTCGATGCGGCGATCTTGATCGTGGCTCCAGTCGACGGGTTGCGGCCATCACGTGCTGGTTTGTTCTGTACCTTGAACTTGCCGAAGCCATTGAGGCTGATTTCCTCGCCCTTGGCAGCGGCTTCCGCAATGCCCTTCAACACATCCTCGACCACGGATTTCGCTTGGGTTTTCGACAGGCCGTGCGCGTCTGCAAGGCGTTCGGCAATATCGATCGTGTTTACAGCCATCGTTTCCATCCCTTCTGAATTGGTTCAACCGATTGGCCTTATGGCACAGGAAATTCCACACTGTCATCGGGTCATGGAACTGAATCCGGTGCAAACCAACGCTCGAACCGGGAATTTCCACCACTCTGTCTCGAAAGTCCCGCAGCGCATGACCTCGGCATCAGACGCCCGGCGTGTAGACGACCCTTTCCCAGCAATGCCTCGCCGGTGTGAGGCGTAATTGCACATTCGGCCATGCGGTGGAGGATCGGGTGTGACGGGAATCGTCACGGCATTTGGCGGCTTGGAAGCCGCTGCCCTCAGCAATCAATTGGCCTTCGGAGCTGCCCAAGCTCGACGATCCCAACTTCCCCGCTCCGCTCTACGCGAGCTTGGCCGAGACCGACACCGGGGGCGACTTCTCGCTCATCTGGTCACGACGCGCCGCGGAGTGGTCCGTCAAGCACTAAGCCCCGCCAAGGCGGGGCTTTGTCATGTTCAAGTCCGCCGATGCCTAAGCTCTGCCAGCATGAAGTCAAAAAAATGAGGATCCGAGGCCCAGGCGATGTTGACGCGGATGCCTGCCTTGGCAGGTTGGCGCTCCGGCGAAAACACGGTACCAGGTGCGATAAAAATCCCCTGGCGAGCGCCTTCCCGGGCGAGGGCGATGTCATCGACATAGTCGGGAAGTTCCAGATAGACGTAGTATCCACCTGTCGGCTCGGCAAAGAGCTTAAGACCCATCTTCTGAAGGCGGGGAACGACCGTCTCGGTGGCCTGCTGCACACGCTGCGCCAAACGCTTGAGGTGGCGCCGATAGTGACCTTCACTGATCAATCCATGGATCAACCGCTCAATGTGTCCTGAGCTGTTGACTGTCGTCAGCATCTTCAACTCGGCAAGGGAAGCGATAAGGTCGGGGCGCGCGGCGATATAGCCGCAGCGCAGGCTGGCCGACAACGTCTTGGCAAAGGTGCGCACGCAGATGACGTTCCGCAACTGGTCGAGAGGCGCAAGGCCAACGCCACGGACCGTCGGCAGGTCGACGAACGGGTCGTCCTCGACCACCAGCATGTCGCAGCGCGCGGCGATCGTCAGGATCGAGTGAGCCGTCGGCAGGTTGGTCGAGCTGCCGGTTGGATTGTGCGCAAGCGATTGTGTGAAGAACAGCTTCGGACGCTCGCGCTCGGCCTTGCCGGCGAGATCGTCGAGGTCCGGACCGGTCGGCGTCCGCTTCACGCCGATCATGCGGATCTGCGCCAGCTTCAGCTTGGCGAAAAGCGGGTAATAGCCGGGGTCGTCGACCAGCACGGTATCGCCGGCGACGAGGAAGCGGCGTATGATCAGGTCCAGTGCGTGGTTGGCGCCGAATGTCAGCAGGATTTGGTCCGGGCTCGCCTGCACCTCGCGCTCCATGAGGTCGAAGGCGAGGCGCTCGCGCAGCGCCGGCAGGCCCATCGCCGAACCATAGCCGTCGCTGCTGGACCTCTGGTGCCGGCCGAGCAGCCCGAGATGGCGCCGCACTTCCGATTCCTCCATCCATGAGGCGGGCGGCCGCCCGTCGCCGACGCGGATCGAAAAGCTCTCCTCCAACTGCGCATTGAGCAGCGAGGCGATGTCGACCGCTTCCGCGACATGGCGGGGACGCTCGCTCGGCGTCTGCCGGCGACGCTCGGCAACCATGAAGCCGGCGCCGGGCCGCGAAAACGCGATGCCCGCGGATACCAGCCGGTCATAGGCATCGACGATGGTGTTCTTGGAAACGTCGAATTGCTCGGCGGCCTTGCGTATCGACGGAAGCTTGGCGCCGACGGCAATCGAGCCGGTCTCGATGCGCCTTCTGATCTCTGCCGCCACGGCCTCGGCGCGCGTCATCCCAGAACATCCTCCGATGGGCTGCGTGCCCTGATATGGACTGGTACAGTTTGTCGCTGTTTCCTGTAGCTGTACCTTGATAGATGGTATCAGTTAAACGATAGCTGCCTCAACGACAAGCATTCGCAGGGAGGCGATCGTGATGGTGGCTGTCCAGGACAGCGGTGTCGAGCCGCGGCTGAATTCCCGCATCGAGAAATTCCGCGACCTGTCGCCGGCCGATCGCCTGGCGACGGTCGGCGACGCCGCTCGTCTTGGGCAGGCGGATCGCGATGCCTTGCGCGGCGGCGTCCTGCCGCTCGATCTCGCCAACGGCATGATCGAGAATGTGGTCGGCACTTTCGAGATTCCGCTCGGCGTCGCCACCAATTTCACAATTAACGGTCGCGATTACCTCATCCCGATGGCGGTGGAAGAGCCGTCGGTGGTCGCCGCCGCCTCCTACATGGCGCGCATCGCCCGCGGTTGCGGCGGCTTCGAGACATCGAGCACCGCACCGATCATGCGGGCACAGGTGCAGATACTCGGTCTGTCCGATCCGCACGGCGCACGCGCCAGGCTGCTGTCCGCCCGCGACCAGATCATCGCCGCCGCCAACGAGAAGGACCGGGTGCTGATCGGCCTCGGCGGCGGCTGCCGCGAGATTGAAGTGCAGGTGTTCGAGGAGACGCAAGTCGGACCGATGGTGGTGCTGCATCTGCTCGTCGACGTGCGCGACGCGATGGGCGCCAACACGGTCAATACCATGGCCGAGGCAGTCGCACCGATGATCGAGCGCATTTCGGGTGGCACCGTCCGGCTGCGCATCCTCTCCAACCTGGCCGACCTCAGGCTGGCGCGGGCGCGGGTGCGGCTGACGCCGAAGGCACTGGCGACGAAGGAGTTCACCGGCGAGCGTATCGTTGCCGGCATCGTCGAGGCCTGTTCGCTGGCGATCGTCGATCCTTACCGCGCGGCCACGCACAATAAGGGCATCATGAACGGCATCGATCCAATCGTCGTCGCGACCGGCAACGACTGGCGGGCGATCGAGGCCGGCGCCCACGCCTGGGCGGCGCGCGGCGGCCGTTATACGTCGTTGAGCCGCTGGGAGATCGACGCCGCCGGAAACCTCGTGGGGACGCTGGAAATGCCGATGGCGCTGGGCATGGTCGGCGGCGCCACCAAGACGCACCCGGCCGCGCGCGCAGCGCTGAAACTCCTCGGCGTGACCACGGCGCAAGAGCTTGCCGAGGTCACCGTCGCGGTCGGGCTGGCGCAGAACATGGCGGCGCTCAGGGCGCTGGCAACCGAAGGCATCCAGCGTGGACACATGGCGCTGCATGCCCGCAACATAGCCATCGTGGCGGGCGCGAGCGGCGCGAATATCGATGCGGTGGCAAAGGAACTTGCGGCGGATCACGATGTGCGCGTCGATCGCGCCAGGGAAATCCTGCTCAGACTGGGCAAAGAGGAGGCCTGAGCGGTGAGCGAGGCAGCCGCACGCGGAAATCAGGCTCGGCTTTCCAGCCTGCTCAAAAGCCAGGAAGGCATCGTGCTGGTGCTGGCGGTGCTGGCCTTCGTGCTGTTCTCGTTGCTGCTGCCGTCCTTCTTCAGCCCCGGCAACATCCTAGCCCTGATCAGAAGCGTCTCGATTCTCGGCATCCTGGCGCTGGGAATGGCGCTGGTCGTCATCGCCAGGGGCATCGATGTCTCGATGATCGCAACGATGGTGGTGTCGGTGTCCTGGGCCTTCGTGATCGCCCGCTCGGGCTATTCGCTGGAATTCGCGCTGCTGATCGGCGCGCTGTTCGCGGTGGTCGCCGGCGTGCTGATCGGGATGCTGATCGCTTTCGGCGAGGTCGCGCCGATCTTCGCGACGCTTGCCGCCGGCTCCGTCATCTACGGCCTTGGCCGAACCTTCTTCTTCACGCTGGAGATGCAGAATGTGCCGCCAGGCGCCGAATGGTTCTCGCTGATCGGGCAGGGCCGCATCCTCGGCGTCCCGGTGACGGTGGTGGTCTTTGCCATGCTTTGCCTGGCGCTGCATCTGGTGCTCAGCCGCACGCGGTTCGGCTGGCAGACCTATGCCATGGGCAACAATCCGGGCGCCGCCAGGATCACCGGCATTTCCAACCGGCCGATGATCGTCGCGCAATATGCGATCAGCGCGCTGATCGCCTACGGCGCCGGGCTGGTGCTTGCCTCGTCGGCGTCGGCGATCAACGCCCGGCTTTTCAATTCGACGATGATCTACGACATCCTTCTGGTCGTCGTGTTGGGCGGCATCGGCCTGAATGGCGGCCACGGCAAGGTTCGCAACGTCATTCTGGGCACGATCTTCGTCGGCATCCTGCTCAACGGCATGACGATCATGAACATCGCCTACACGATCCAGAACCTGGTCAAGGGCGTGGTCCTGCTTCTGGCCATCGTCATCGACTCGCTCGTCAACCCACGCGACGAGCAGACGTCCCAGCAAGGGGATCTCTGACACCAATTTCAACGCCAAAATGCAATGGGAGGAAACCATGCGACTTCTGAAAACGACAAAGTGGCTGGCCGCGGCCTGCATCGCGCTTGCCGGTATCGTCACCGCCAGCGCCCAGGACAAGGGCCTGGAAAATCCGCGCTCGACGACGTTCCACAAGACGCTGGAAGGCAAGAAGGTCGTCTTCCTGCCGCTGTCGATGGGTTTCGACCTGACCGAAGGCTGGGCGGCGGTGATGCGCCAGCAGGCCAAGCGCCTCAAGTATGATTTCGAGATCCGCGACCCCGCCTGGAGCACCGACGCGGGAACCCGCGCGCTGCAGTCGCTGATCAGCGAGAAGCCGGACCTGATCGTCGCGCACAATCCCGACATCCAGTCCTACGCCCGGTTGCTGGCTCAGGCGCAGGCCGCCGGCATCAAAGTTGTGCAGATCAACCTGGAATCGAACACCCAGACCGATTCGTATGTCGGCGCCGACTGGACCGAGATCGGCGAACAGGCGGCGCAGGCCGTGGTCGACAAATGCAGCCCCGGCAAGGGTGCTTCGACCAAGGTCGCTATCGACACCGGCGTGCCGACGGCGGCATCCGACGTGTTCCAACTCGACGGCATCTACCGTGTCTTGAACCAGCATCCCGACATCCAGGTCGTTTCGCAGCAGGCCACCGAATACAATCCGGAAAAGGCGCGCTCGATCATGGAGACCGTGCTGCAACAGCATCCGGATCTTTGCGGCGCCATCGGCATCTGGGACAATCAGGACACCGGCACGGCGTCTGCGATCCGGCAGGCCGGCAAGGGCGACCAGGTCTTCCTCGTCACAAGCGGCGGCGGCAACAGGGTCGGCTGCGAGAATGTCGAGAAGGGCCTGTTCAATCTCTACATCAGCTACAACGTGCCGCTGCAGGGCGAAATCCTGAATGCGGAGATCGCAAGGCTGCTGCTCTCCGACGGTACCGCCGGCGAGACCAAGACGCTCTATTTCAATCCTCTGACGCAGATCACCAAGGCCAACGTCAACCAGCGCAATTGCTGGACGCTGGACGATCTGAAGTAGGGAATCCTGACTTATGGCCACCAGCGATGCGCTTTCACGGCTGCGGTACCGGCTTTTGCCGGACCGCCTGTTCGGCGAATTGCTGACCAAGAGCTGGATCGACAACGTCATTCCGGCATTGGCGCTGGTGGTCACGATCCTCGTCATGACGTGGATCATCCCTGGCTATTTCTCGGTCGGCAACCTTACCGATCTCGCCCGCCAGGTGTCGGAATTCGGCCTGATCGCACTGGCGCTCACCATCGTCATCCTCTCGGGCGGCATCGACCTCTCGGTCGGCTCGATGTTCGCGCTATGCGTGCTTGCCGCCCTGGTATCGATGAACGTTGCCGGCCTGCCGGTCGGCGTGGCATTGATCGCGACGCTAGCCACGGGCCTCGTCTGCGGGCTGCTCAACGGGGTGCTGATCGGCTATCTCAGGCTGCGCGCCTTCATAACCACTCTGGTGACACTGGTCATCTACCGGGCGCTCTACGACATCATCTTTCCCCGGCTTGCCAGCGCGATCGTCGGCTCGATGCCGGTCTCCCCGACCTGGGACCTGATCGGCTTCGGCACCTTCTACGGCCTGCCCGTCTCCTTCGCCATTTTCGCCGTCATCGCCCTTGGCGCGCATATCGTCCTGTCAAGGCTAAGGCCAGGATGGCGGTTGCGCGCCGTCGGCGGTGCGCGCCGCTCCGCCTACAATGCCGGCATCAACGTCAAGCTGACGGTTTGCCTCGCCTATGTCGCATCGGGCCTGCTGACCGCGATCGCTGCCTTTCTGTTTTCCGCCCGGCTCGGCAGCACCGGCGCCGACACCGGCATAGGGCTGGAGATTTCCGTATTGACCGCCGTGGTGCTTGGCGGCGTTTCGCTGGGTGGCGGCCGCGGTTCGGTCGGCAATGCGGTGATCGGCTCCATCCTGGTGCTGATCCTGACCAGCGGCCTCATCCGCCTGTCGATGCCCGGCTCGGTCAACCAGCTGATCCTCGGTCTGGTGCTGATCGCCGCCGTGCTGTTCGACGCCAAATGGGTGAAGAACCGCGGCAAGCTGTTGAGCAAAGTCTATGTCTCGCCGACCTATCTGAAGCTGCCGAATTTGACGCCGCCGACCGGAACCGACGTGCTTGCCGTCAATGACAGGCTTGGCGCGGCGGAGCTCATAGGGCTTGGCGCGGTCGAAGGTCCCGAGGACGTCGTCCTCGACCGCGACGACAATCTCTATACCGGTACGCGGCACGGTACGATCGTCCGTTTCCTCGCGCCCGACTATGCGCGCAGCGAGGTCTTCGCCCGTATCGGCGGTCATCCGCTGGGGCTGGCCTTCGCGCCGAATGGCGACCTGCTCACCTGCGTCGGCGGCATGGGCGTCTACCGCGTCTCGCCGGACGGGACGGTGGCGAAGGTCACCGACGAAACCAATCGCAGCCTGCTGTCGGTGATCGACGATTCGCGGCTGAGGCTTCCCGACGATCTCGACATCGCGCCGGACGGGCGCATCTTCTTCAGCGAAGCGACGATCCGCTACGAAATGTCTGAATGGGCGGTCGATGCGCTGGAGGGCAGGGGCAACGGCCGGCTGATCTGCCACGATCCGAGGACCGGCTCGACCCGCACCATATTGCGCGGCCTGATCTTTCCCAACGGCGTCACCATTTGCCGCGACGGCCAGTCGCTGCTCTTTGCCGAGACATGGGCGTGCCGCATCAGCCGCTACTGGTTCGACGGACCGGACAAGGGCAAGCGTGAAATCTTCCTCGACAATTTGCCAGGCTATCCCGACAATCTCAACCGCGGCTCCGACGGAACCTACTGGATCGCGCTGCTCGGCATACGCACCAGAACCTTCGATCTCGCCATGCGCAAGCCGGGTTTTCGCCGCCGCATGGCCAAGCGGATCGCCGCCGACGAATGGCTGTTCCCCAACATCAATCGCGGCTGCGTGCTGCGCGTGTCGGAAACCGGCGAGATCATCGACGCGTTGTGGGACGAGGCCGGCGAAAACCATCCCTCGATCACCTCGACCTGCGAGCACAAGGGCTGGCTCTATCTGGGCGGCGTCTCCAACAACCGCATCGGCCGCGTTCGCATCGAAGGCGCCGATCCGCAATGGACGGCGCATGACGATTACTGGGGGAAGCGCTGATGGCGGGGTTAGGCACGTTCGTCCGCCGGCTGTTTTCGGCTGATGATGCCGGCATCAGCGTGCCGGCCATGGACGGCGTCTTCAAACCGGACAACCGTCTGGAAGAGGCGGAGCGGCTGCTGTCGCTTCCCGCCATCGACAATCTCGTTGCGTCGCCAGCGAGACTGCTGTGCAGCAGCGGCAACACGCTCTTCCGGATCGACCTTGGGAGAGCGGGCGCTTCGGCGGTAGCAATAGCGGAGTTCGCGGCGCCGATCAGCTTTGTCGCATCCGCGCCCGATGGCCGCCTTGCCGTCGGCATCGAGGGTGAGGGCCTGCAAATCGGGCAGCCGGGCACCTGGAGGCGCATCGGCTTGCCAGGCGGCGTGGCGTCCTGCCTCACCGCCGGGCTCTTTACCGTGGATGGCTCGCTCTACCTGTGTGTCGGCTCGCGCAAGCATCCGGCGCGCGACTGGAAGCGCGATCTGATGGAGGGCGGCAGCAGCGGCGTCGTGCTCGCCATCGATCCGGACAGCGGCTCCCAGCGTGAGCTTGCAGCCGGATTGGCATTTCCCAACGGCGCGGTCATGCTCGGCAACGGCCGTCTGGCGATCAGCGAAAGCTGGCGCCATCGTATCGTCGCCCTTGATCCGAAATCCCCCCATCCGGTGGCGATCCTGGAAAATCTGCCGGCCTATCCGTCGCGCCTGTCACCCGCTTCCGATGGCGGCTTCTGGATGGCGCTGTTCGCGCCGCGCCGCCAGCTTCTCGAACTGGTGCTGCGCGAGGACGATTATCGCCGCGAGATGATGGCGACGATCGATCCCGGCGAATGGATCGGGCCGGAACTCGCCGGATCGGCGCGGCCGGACCAGCCGCTGAGCCAGGGCTCGGTCCGGCAGATGGGCGTGCTGAAGCCGTGGGCGCCATCGCGCTCCTACGGCCTCGTCGCGCGCTGCGACGACAGCGGCCGGCCCAGCGAAAGCTGGCACAGCCGCGCCGACGGCAGCATGCATGGCGTCACCTCCGTCTGTGAGCATGGCGGCAGCGTCTACGCCGCCTCGCGCGGCTCCGGCACGCTGCTGCGCCTGCCCGGCGCGACATCCGGTGGAGCCCGGCATGGCTGATCCCCACGCGGCCGAGATCGTCCGGTTCCGCAAGGCCACCAAGGCGTTCGCCGGCAACGCGGCGGTGCGCGACGTCGATTTCACGCTGCGGCAAGGCGAGGTCCATGCGCTGCTCGGCGAGAACGGTGCGGGGAAGTCGACGTTGACCAAGGTGCTGGCCGGCCTCTACCCGCTGACGTCGGGCGAGATGCTGATTGACGGCAAACCGGTTGGCTTTTCCTCGCCCGCCGATGCCATGAAGCACGGCATCGCCATGGTGTTCCAGGAAACCAATCTCATCCCGTCGATGAATGTCGCCCAGAACATCTTCCTCGGCGAGGAGAGCTTCTTCAACCGGTTGCGCGGCATCAACATCAAGGCGCAGCAGCATCTGCAGCGGCTGAACTTCCATGTCGAGCCGACCGCGCTGGTGTCGACGCTCGGCGCCGCCAAGAAGCAGATGGTCGAGATCGCCCGCGCGGTTCACCACAAGGCCCGCATCTTCATCTTCGACGAGCCGACGGCGACGCTGACGCCGGAGGAAAAGCAGCACTTCTTCGCCCTGGTCGAGCGGCTGAAAGGCGAGGGCGCTTCCATCATCTTCATTTCACACGCGCTGGAAGAGGCGCTGTCGATCGCCGACCGCATCAGCGTGCTGCGCGACGGCGCGCTGATCGTCACCGACGATGCGCGCGATCTCACCCGCGAGAAAATCGTCCAGGCGATGGTTGGCCGGCAACTGACCGATGCGCTCTATGGCGACGATGCCGCCAAACGCGTCGCGCGCCGCCCGGGCGAAAAGGTGCTGGCGCTCGAGAACGTCTCGATGGGTAAGGCGGTGCGCAGCGCCACGCTGTCGGTCTTTGCCGGCCAGGTGACCGGGCTGTTCGGCCTGGTCGGTGCCGGCCGCACCGAAATGATGAAGATCGCGGCGGGCGTTTTGAAGCGTGACTTCTTCCATGGTGGCCGCATCACGCTGCGCGGCGAGGTGGTGCACTTCCGCGTGCCACGGCAGGCCGTGCGGCGCGGCGTCGCCTATATCACCGAGGACCGCAAGCTCGACGGCCTATTCGACACGATGGACATCGCCCAGAACGTATTCCTCGGCAAGCTGGCCAAAGGCTCCAACCCGGTCTCGGTAATCGGCCTTGGCGAAGCGCGCCGGCAATCGGCCGAATGGATCGAGACGATGAAGGTCCGCACGATCGGCGCCAATGCTCGGGTGGTCGAGCTTTCCGGCGGCAATCAGCAGAAAGTGGTCATCGCCAAATCGCTAATCCAGGCGCCGTCGCTGATCATCTTCGACGAGCCGACGCGCGGCGTCGATGTCGGCGCCATCGCCGAGATCCATCAGATTATCGAGCGGCTTGCCGATGCGGGCGCGGCCGTCGTCGTTATTTCGTCCTATCTGCCTGAAATCCTCAATCTGTCGGACCGCATCCTGGTGGCGCGCCAGGGCCGTATCGTCGAGGAGATGACCATCGACGAGGCCTCCGAAGAAAAGATCATGTATGCCGCCGTCCATTGAATCGCCCGGTGGGGATCGGCAGGCCACGATCGTCGAAGTCGGTCCGCGCGACGGCCTGCAGAACGAAAAGCGGCTGGTCTCGACCGGGCAGAAGCTGCGCCTGATCGGCATGCTGGCCGATTGCGGCTTCGCCCGCATCGAGGCGACGGCTTTCGTCTCGCCGAAATGGGTGCCGCAGATGGCCGATCATGATGAGGTCATGCGGCGCGCTGTGCGGCGTCCGGGGCTTATGCTGTCCGCGCTGGTGCCCAACGAGCAAGGTGCGCGGGCCGCGATCTCGGCCGGCGCGCAGGAACTCGCGGTCTTCACCAGCGCCTCCGAGACGTTTTCGAAACGAAACACCAATTGCACCATCGAGGAAGGGCTGGCTCGTTTTGTGCCAGTGATCGCGCTGGCCGCCGAGCATTCCTTGCCGGTGCGGGGCTATGTCTCCTGTGCCGTCGATTGTCCCTATGAAGGCCCGATCGAACCCGGCGCGGCCGCGAGAGTTGTCGCGCGCCTGCGCGATCTCGGCTGCGCCGAAATCGCCGTTGCCGACACGATCGGCAGGGCGACACCCGAGCGCGTGCATGCCATGGTGCTGGCAACCCTCGAAGAAGCAGAGGCTGCGCGGCTGGCCGGGCATTTCCACGACACCGGCGGCCTGGCGCTCGCCAACGTCGATACCGCCTGGGACCTCGGGCTCAGGGTGTTCGATGCCGCTGCCGGCGGGCTAGGCGGCTGTCCCTACGCGCCCGGTGCGGCCGGCAATCTTCGCAGCGGCGCGCTGGTGGCGCACCTTGCGTCGAAAGGGATTTCCACCGGCATAAATCGCGAATTGCTGGCCGGCATCGAAACCATGCTTGCCGAGGGTAAGTTTTTCGCCGAGCCATAAAACCACGACAACCCCGCAGCAAGTTTGCCTGAAATCAGTGCCGTCCCGATCTTCGGGGCTGGCGTCTCGGAAAATGCGACACGAGCTATATATTGCTGCCTTGGCTGCCCGCTCGGCTTAGAAAAATTTGACGAGGCATCGAATTTTTGGCGCGCGTGCCGCCCTTGTTGTGAACGTCAGTACCAATGCCCCGATCGCCTTCACACCGAATGGAGAGTGTCGGCGATCGTTCCCATCAGGTTCTGCATGTCGATCCGCATTGGCTGATTGATCGCTTTCGGCCCGAAGAGGTCCTTGTACAGTTCTACAATCAGGGACGGACTGGGCTTCCTGGAAGCTTTTCGAACTTTGCGTCGCGCCTCAGCCCCGTCAGGAAGTCGATGCCTCCTCAAATTTTCCCCAATACCGAATCTAAGTGACAATTTGTCCCATAAGCACTCGCACCTCCGTCGAGACCATTCGCGAACTACATTCTCGGTTCAACACGCAACATCTCTTCGCGCGAGTGACCGGCCTCTCAAGCACCGACCTATCGCTGATCCGCTGCAGCACTCTTTGCGGCCATAGCCGATCCGTTGTAGGCGTGCATCTGCGCCAGCTTCGCCATGCGCTGGGCGGCTTCCGCGAGCGCCGAGCAATGCTGCTTGAAGTTTTGCTCTATGATCTGACCGTAGGGTCCCGTAAGTCCCACCGCGTACATCACCTCACCGCTCGTCGGCCTTATCGGAAATGCGATCGAGCCTAAGCCCGGAACATGCTCGGCCAGGTCCATGGCATAGCCCTGCTGCCGAACCTCCGCCAATTCCCTGGTCAACTCCGCGATCTTCGTTTTAGTCCGATCGGTATAGCTGCGCAGCTCGGTCGCCAGGATCCTGTTCACGGTCTCCTGCGGATGAAACGCAAGGATCGCCTTGGCCGAAGCGGTCGCATTTACAGGCATGGCCATACCCGGCATGACATAGGTCCGGACCGGAGTGTCGGGCGCGACGCAGGTGACCGAGCGCACCTCGGTACCGTCGAACTTCGACAGGAACGCCGACTGGCCGGTGCGGTCGGCCAAATCCTGAAGCGGTCGCTGCGCGAGCGTCGTCAGCCAGCCGCTATCCGGAGACATCTGTAGCAGCTGCAGCAAGCGATCGCCGAGGCGGTATGTCCGATTGCGAACGCTCTCGGCGGTGATCATCCCGCTTTCGATCAAGGCATGCAGCAGCCTGTTGATCGTGGTTTTGGGCAGTCCAAGCGTCGTTTCGAGCTCGATCGCCGTCAAGCCATGCTCGAACGGCGCGACCGTTTCCATGATCGAGATGTAGCGCTCGAGGGGACTGTCCTTGGCGCTCGGCTTCTTCGATTTCGTATTCAAGGGCACCTACGCCGATCTGACAATTGCGACTGCAAGAAGGTTATCGTTCAAAACAGACATGAGGGGCAAGGTCGGTCTCTCGTTATCCCGCCGCGCGTCGAGTCCGAGGGGCTCCGTAGAATAGCCGAAGGCCGCACGCCCTCGACTGTCGGGCTCCGCCAGGTAACCCGAACCCGAAATCTCCTCACGAATAATACCGAAATTCGGTATTATTTCCATTTTATGGTCCCCTCGATTGACTCGCAAGCCAAATCCTGATTATCGGGATAAATACCGATTTTCGGAGGAACTTGAAATGGCTGAACTCCCGCGTGTGACCTACTCGAACATCGGGGTGGATTTTTCCCCTGTTCACGCTCACCTCGATGCAATGATCCCGGATTTCGAGAAGAACACACTGGGTCGCGAGTGGTCGACGCCGTTTGCGACTGGCGCTCGGAAAGAGATCCTGAGCCCTATCGACAAGAAGATCTCTCTCGGCAAGTTCCCGGTTTCAACCCCGTCAGACGTCAAGTCCGCGATCCAGGCAGCCCGGGCCGGCGCGAAGACCTGGAACCGTTCGACTCTGGACGATCGCCTTGCATTCGGCGCCCGCTGGCGAGAGGCACTGGCGGAGCGGAAATATGACCTCGGTTTGGCGGCGCTCTACGAGATCGGAAAGTCCCGCATCGAGGCAGTCGGCGAAGCCGAGGAATGCCTCGACATGGTCGAGTACTACGCATCGGAGATGAAGGCGAACAACGGGTTCGTCCGGCCCATGAACGTGTTGGTCGAAAACGAGACTGCTACGAGCGTCATGAAGCCCTATGGCGTCTTCGCGGTCATCGCTCCTTTCAACTTTCCGCTCGCCTTGTCGATCGGCATGGTCACGGGTGCGCTGTTGACAGGCAATGCGGTGGTCTACAAGCCGTCGCCGGGTTGCGCGCTGACCGGACTGCTGATTGCCGAAACGCTTCGCAAAGCGGGCTTGCCCGAAGGTGTTTTCAACATCGTGCTTGGCGATGGAGAGGTGGGGCGCCTTCTTGCCACCGACAACGGCATCGACGGCGTTGCATTCACCGGCTCCCATAAGACCGGCATGAGCATCTTCCGTCATATGGCAACGCTGCCCCACATGAAGCCCGTCATCGCCGAAATGGGTGGCAAGAACCCCGCCTACGTGACGAGCAAGGCCGACCTCGACCGCGCGGCGCAGGGGGTGGCGCGCTCCGCTTTTGGCCTGCAAGGCCAGAAGTGCTCCGCATGCTCGGTCGTGTATGTCGACGAGAAGGTCAAGGCGGAATTCATCGAGAAACTGGTAGCGTTCGCTGGAAAGCTGGTGGTCGGAGATCCTCGTAAGGCCGAGACCTTTATGGGCCCTGTCTATGGCGACGCCACAGTCGGCGGTTTCCAGGCAGCGCTGTCGGAAGTCGAGGGCAAAGGCAAGGTGCATTTTGGGGGCGCCGCCCTGGGCCAGGGATTTGCGAACAACTACGTCCTGCCGACGGTCGTCGAACTTGATGGTCCGGGCCGGCTGACCCGCGACGAACTCTTCATGCCTTTCGTGGTCGTCCGCGGTTTTGATAGTCTCGATGCCGCGATCGAAGAGGGCAACGACATCGCCTACGGATTGTCGGCCGGCATCTTTACCAACGACCAAAAAGAGTTGCGTCACTTCCTCGACACCGCCGAAGCGGGGGTTCTCTATGCCAACCGTGCGAGCGGCGCAACGACGGGTGCATGGCCAGGCGCGCAGCCATTCTGCGGCTGGAAGGGCACCGGGGTCAGCGGCAAGGGCGGTCTCGGCTCCTGGTTCCTGCCACAGTACCTGCGCGAGCAGAGCCACACGATCATGACCAAGTGATCGAAAGAGGTCGCGCCCTTCGTCGCGGCCATCCAAGGCTGTCTCCTTCATCGGTTTACAAGATTATGCGCCACTATCCAGATTCAATGCCGAAGTCCCGCGAGATGTTCGAACGGGCCCGCAAGGTCATGCCGGGAGGAAACACCCGGACAACGGTCTTCATCGACCCGTTTCCGATCTATGCCCAGCGCGGCGAGGGCTGCCGCGTCTGGGACGTCGATGGAAACGTCTACTACGACTGCATCAACAATTTCACGGCCATGATCCATGGCTACGGCCATCCCGCCGTCACGGCCGCGGTGGTGGACCAGATGCCCCGCGGATCGGCTTTCGGAGCGCCCACCGAGAGCGAACTTGATCTTGCTGAACTGTTGGTGGAGCGCCTTCCGTCAGTCGAGCAGGTTCGCTTCGCCAACTCCGGCACGGAAGGCGTCATGATGGCGATCAAGGCGGCTCGGGCGTTCACCGAGCGGTCGAAGATCGTCAAGATCGAAGGTGCCTACCATGGCTCCTACGACTTCGCGGAAGTCAGCCTGGACAGTTCGCCCGCCAACTGGGGCGACATGCCTGCCTCAACTGCATACGCGAAAGGCACGCCGAAGGGAGTTCTCGATGATGTCATCGCGGTGCCGTTCAACGATACGGAGGCGCTGCGTGCCGTCTTCGACGCGCATGGCGACACGATAGCGGGTGTTCTGATCGACCCGATGCCGAACCGCGCCGGACTTATTCCCGCGCGAAAGGATTATCTCGACGCGATGGTCGAGATCGCTCATGCCGCCGGCTCGCTGGTGATCCTCGACGAGGTGATCTCGCTCCGCCTTGGCTATTCGGGGGCGCAGGGCCTGTGGAGCATCACGCCCGATCTGACGGCTCTCGGCAAGATCATCGGCGGAGGATTCCCGGTCGGCGCCGTCGGCGGCCGCGCCGACGTGATGGCGGTGTTCGATCCAACACGAGGCAAGCCTGCATTGCCGCATGGCGGCACCTTCACCGCGAACCCGGTGACGATGCGAGCCGGTCTGGCGGCGATGCGCGCGTTGACCCCGGCTAGCTTCGCGCATCTGGACGCTATCGGCAGCCTGCTTCGCGAGGGCATCACGGCCTCGCTTGCTCGCCATGGTCTCAACGGGCAGTGCGTCGGTCTCGGCTCGCTCTTCAAAGTTCATTTCACGGCGTTGCCGATCACGGATTACCGGTCAGTCTATCCGGGTGCGTCCGAACGCATGAAGCTCGACCTGTTCCACAAGGGTCTGCTCGACCGCGGCGTGCTTTCGGCGAGTTACGGACTCTTCGCGCTTTCCACCTCCATGACCGAGGAAGACGCACGCGAGATCCTTTCCGCAATCGACGGCGCCCTCGCAGCAATCGCTCCGAAGCAATGACGTAGCGCGTCCAGCGCCGGATCCATCCGGCACGGGACGAGCAGCAACAGATGGAAGTCACATGACAGCTTCTCCTCACGTCGTCGTCATCGGTGCGGGTACCCTCGGTATGTGTTCTGCGCACGCGCTCGCGGAACAGGGCGCTCGCGTCACCGTCATCGACGCACGATCCATTGCGTCAGGATCCAGCGGCCGCTCGGTCGGGGTCGTTGGGACACAGCTCACGGATCCGTTCGAGATACAGCTGCGCATGCAATCGGTGCAGCGCGTCCGCCGGTGGCAAGAGCGCCTCGGTCTCGGCTTCAGCCCTATCGGCTACCTGCGTCTGGCGCGCACCTCCGAGCAGATGGAACTGTTCGCGCGCTCGGTGGAGATCCAGCGCGATGCCGGCTTCAGATCCAGGGTCTACCAGGCGAACGAGCTTCAGCAACTCGTGCCGCACTTGAGTTCAGATGGGCTCGAAGGCGGCATCTTCGGGCCGGACGACGGCTTCCTCGATCCCCACGAAATGTGCACGCTGCTGGCGCAACAGGTGAAGAAGCTCGGCTCCGAGGTTTTCCAGTTCCGCAAGCTGCTTGGTGCCGCGCGGACATCCGGTGGCTATCGGTTGGACACCAGCAAAGGGCCGATCGGCTGCGACTTCGTCGTGAATGCGGCAGGCGCCTGGGCGCCACGCGTTGCCGAGATGCTCGGACAGACGCTACACATCCACCCCGAGCGCCACGAGGCGCTGACAATCCACTTGGACGCGCCGCTCCCGTACACAATGCCGATGGTCATGGATCTGGTGAACGGGCAGGGCACCGGACTCAACTTTCGGCACGAGAAAGCGAGCGAGCTCATCGCCGAGATACACAAGGTAAGTTCGCCGTCGCCCGAAGATCCGGACAACTACAACGAGCAGTGCGAGGAAGGGTCCAAGGTCATGCTGGCCGAGATGCTGATCGAACGCCTGCCTGATCTGCCGGGCGCCCGGCTCGGCCGGGGTTGGGCAGGCCTCTACCCTGTCACCGCCGACCACCGTCCCTATGTCGGACCAGTCGATCAGTCGGAGCCCGGTCTGATCACCGCGGCCGGTGCGGGCGGCTACGGGATTCAGCTTGCGCCGGTGATTGGGCTGATCGTCGCAGACTGGGTGCTCAAGGGCTCTCCCGCATCGATCCCAGGCACCGAAAGTCTCGCTCCAACTCCGGAAAGAAACGTTCCGGGCACACATACTGCGGCGGCTTGACCAGTGGGACACCGGCGTTAGCGCAAGGACAAAGAAGCCATGCCCGAGGCAGAAAATATCGTACGCATCAAGAACATCAACGTGATCTATGGCGGCCATCACGCCGTGAAGAACGTCTCGCTCGACATCACGCGCGGCGAGGTCGTGGCGATCGTCGGACCCAGCGGCGCGGGAAAGAGCACGCTGCTGCGTGCGATCAACATGCTCGAACAGCCGTCATCCGGCACCCTTGAAGTGGGTGCCATCCGGTTTTCGGTCGACCGCAATCTGTCCGCCGGAGAGCTGCTGAGTCTCCGACGTTCCACCGGGATGGTTTTCCAGTCCTTCAACCTGTTTCCGCACATGACCGTGCAGCGCAACATTTCGCTGCCGCAGATGCGGGTTCTGGGGCGCACCAAGGAGCAGGCGGACGCGCGCACCGCCCAATTGCTCGAACGCGTACACCTTACGGACAAGGCGCAAGCCTATCCGGCGCGCCTGTCGGGTGGCCAGCAGCAGCGTATCGCGATCGCACGCGCCCTGGCTCTTGACCCCAAGGTGATGCTCTTCGACGAAGCCACGAGCGCCCTGGATCCCGAACTCGGGCTTGAGGTGTTGGCCGTGATGCGCGAGCTCGCCCAGGAAGGCATGACAATGATCATCGTCACGCACGAGATCGCCTTTGCCGCAGACGTCGCCGACCGCGTAATCGTCATGGCTAATGGAGAGATCATCGAGCAGGGTCCGCCTGATGCCGTGATCCGCAATCCGTCCTCGCCCCGCACGCGGCAGTTCTTCCGTGCCGTGGTCGATCGCAGATGATCGACCTGCTGGTTTCACTGCTCAGAGGCGTTCCGGCCACGCTGCTGGTGACCTTCGGCGCTTTCGGAGTCGGGGCCATCGCAGCCATGCCGCTGGTGCTGATGCGACGTTCCCGGTTGCTTCTGCTAAGCGCGCCGGCGCGCCTATACATCGACGTTGTCCGAGGAATCCCGCCGATCGTCTGGCTGTTCATTATTTTCTTCGGATTGGGCAGCGGAGTGATCGTTCTCAGTTCATATCAGGCTGCCATCCTGGGCATGGGGTTGGTATCAACGGCCTATCTCGCCGAAATCTATAGGGGTGGCTTCCTGGCCCTCTCGAAGGGCCAGCGGGAGGCGTCCACGGCGCTCGGTATGTCGCGCCTGGATACGCTGCGCTATATCCTGGCGCCGCAGGTCCTGCGCGTCTCGGTTCCACCCATGGCGACCTTCCTTGTTAGCCTGCTCAAAGACACGACCGTGGCCTCCACGATCGGTGTCCGCGACGTGATGATGTATGCATCGCAGCAGGCTCAAGGCGGCGGCGGCAGCTTCGCGCCGTTCATTTTCGCGGCGCTTCTCTACATCGTGCTGTCCATACCCGTTGTCGTGTTGGCACGCGCCGTGGACGGGCGGCTGCGCTCAAGAGGGCAAGCGAAATGAGCGAGATGCTGGCTAACTGGCTGGACTGGTCGCCCCAGCTTTTCCAAGGAGCTATTGTCAGTCTTCAGTTGGCGGGCCTGGCGCTGCTGTTCGGATTGCCTACCGGCCTCGTTCTTGCGCTTGCCTCTTCCTCTGGAAACAGGCTCGTCCGCTATTTCGCGGTGGTATTGGTCGAGATCGGGCGTGGTGCGCCTGCACTCGTCGTCCTGCAGATGGTCTACTATGGATTGCCTGCTTCCGGGATGACCGTAAGTGCCTTCACCTCTGGCGTGATTGCGTTGGCGCTAACGACAGGCGCCTACACCAGCGAGATCCTTCGCGCCGGTCTGAACGCGGTTCCGCATTGTGAGATCGAGGCGGGCTGGGCGCTCGGCATGACCCGCCGGGACATCCTGCGCTTCGTAGTGATCCCCCAAGGAATCCTGTTCGCAATACCCGCACTGATGGGCTTTGCCATTCTCATCTTCCAGGCGACGGCCCTTACATACACGATCGCCATCCCCGAACTTCTGGCGCGCGCCTATCGCGTGGGTGCGGCCACCTACCTCTACCTCGATGTCCTGATCTTGGCGGGCCTGTTCTATCTCGCCATCACCGTCCCATTCGGGTGGCTGGTCTCGTACACCGAACGTAGGCTGGGCAGCCATCTCGGCTGACCTGCAATCAAAAACCATCAATGTCAGAGGAGAGCACAGTGAAAAATTGGAGTAAGATTATCTCGGCCGCGGCCATTGCTACGGCCTTGGGTGCCAGCGTCGCGTCCGCACAGGATTGCAAGCCGCAGCACGTTTTCGAAACCGTGTCAGCGGGCAAACTCACAGTCGCGCTTACCAACACCGCTCCGTATTCGCTCGAAAAAGACAGCGGCATCGCGGGTATCGACGGCGATCTCGTGAAGCGTTTTGCCAAGGAGAACTGCCTGGAGATCGCTTATGAGATCTTCACATATCCAGGCGCGGTTTCCGCAGTTCAGTCGCGGCGCGCGGACATCGCGCTTGGCGGCTTCTATCGTACCGCCGCCCGCGCCAAGGTCGTCGCTCTGTCTACGCCGGTCTATCTCGACCAACTGTCCGTCACCTCGACCAACGGCATTGATACTGTCGATGGTCTGCTGGGCAAGAAGGTCGGCACCGTTGAAGGATACTTGTGGGTCCAGGACATGGAGAAGCTATACGAAGGCTCCAAGACCTACCCGTCGTCGCTGAACCTCGCGCAGGACCTTCATGCCGGTCGTATTGAGGCGGCGCTCGACGGCTTCGGCTCCGCTGTCATTCAGAACGAAGGACAGAATTATAAGGTAAATGTGCTGAAACAAGATCCGCGCATCGATGCGACCAAGAACCCGTCGCAGACCGCCTTCCTGCTGGACAAGAGCAACGAGGATCTTGCGAAGGCCGTTGACACGTCCCTAGAAGCTTACCGCAAGGATGGCGCGATCGCGGAAGCGCTCAAGGCTTACGGGCTGGATCCGTCAGCCGCAGATGTCGGTGACGCCCGCGTCATCGAGTAAGCCGCTGGTATGAATGGCCGCTCCGCCTGTGCCTCCCGTTTTTAGGAAGAAAACCGAGCGAGGCGGGCGGCCTGGACGTTTGCTGCGCGGCTGCGATCCGAGCGTGTGCTAAATGCCTGCCGTCGACTACGTCGCCCCCGATGCCTACATCAATTCGGACGCCGGCAGGATCATGGCCTCGCCGGGCGACCAGATGTCGATTGAACCGCAGGATCCAGCCTGACGAATGGGACGTGGCAGTGCTGGTCGATTGGCTTCAGCGCGAGACACTGGCGACTGTCAGCTCGCCGACCTCATCCAAGGCGAGGAGCTTCCCTCGCTTTTACGCCCGTTCCTGCTGTGCAGAGCAGTGCCGCTGGCTCGCACCTTGGCTATAGAGCTTCTATCAACGCGCAGTGTGCATGATCGCATCTGTGGGGCGCGGGAGGTTTCGAGGAGAACACGATCTGGCATTTGAAGTTTGCTCCTAGGGCAGCGCCTGCTTTGACGAGCTTCGCCAACGCAAGTCTTGCGGCCTTCCGAGAGAAGATTGTCGCCGGTAGTGACGAAGAGCGCGAAAACTTATTGCGCAAGCTTGACTGCGGCGCTGGCGCACCGGCGGAAGTCTGCTGTTCGGGCTTCGTGCTGGCCGTTGCTCGCGCCAACCGTGGCTAAGTTCGCCGTCCCATCCACTCTTCACGCCGTTCAGCATCGAACGCCTGCCGAGCCTTCGCGGCCCATAGATCTCGTGCATGCTCGCCTTCAGCGCTCTGCAATTTGTCGGCCGCCTATCCCGCTGGTTGCCTTTGCCAACGAGGCCAAGCCTCTTCAGGCCATCCGCGCGAGATCAACCGGTTCGACCTTGACGGGCAGGCCGTGCACCGCAGCGGCATGAGCCAGAATGAGTTTTACAAAACCGATATCGATGCCTAGCGTCATCGGTCCAGCACCTTGGGCAGCCCGGTCACGGCCGAAACGAATGAGCCGCTCGCGATCGAGAGCCGCGATGTTGCACTTGCCGAGATGTCTTTGGAGCAAAGCGAGGGCCGCGGCCTTGGAGCGGCGAGGGGACTTGCCTACATCGCACATGTCGTCGATATGAAGGTCGATGAGTTCGCCGAAGGTTTTCAGGCGCGCTGTTCGAGACTTTGCCGGTGTCTCACCGCGATCGACTTGGCGCTAGGTTTCGGTTGCCCAGCGCCTGGCGTCGTCTCGGCGCAGAAAAGTCTCGCTGACGTAGCGACCTTTGCGACGGACCTGGACACGCCAGGACCCGGACGAGAGCTTTGTGTAGGTGGCCTTTTTTTCGTGTGCGCTCCGTGTGCACTGAGAGCGTGGCGAAAAAGGGTCGTATGCTGGCGTAAAATCGTGTGCACTCGGCAGGTTCGAACGATTTGATGTTAAAGAAAAAATGCTGAAAAATCAAGATCATAAAGTGGCCGTGGCCCCGATGATGGACTGGACGGACCGGCATTGCCGGTTCTTCCACCGCCAGCTGACAAGCCATGCGCTGCTTTACACCGAGATGGTGGTGGCCGACGCGGTCATCCATGGCGCGCGCGAGCGGCTGATCGGCTTCGATGCGGTGGAACATCCGGTCGCGCTGCAGCTCGGCGGCTCGGATCGTGAAAAGCTCGCCGAGGCTGCCCGCATTGGCGAGGCCTTTGGCTATGACGAGATCAACCTCAATGTCGGCTGTCCGTCAGACCGCGTCCAGTCGGGCACGTTCGGTGCCTGCCTGATGAAAGTGCCGGACCTCGTCGCCGGCTGCATCGCGGCGATGAAAGCGGCGGTGAAGATCCCCGTGACCGTTAAATGCCGTATCGGCGTCGACGAGCAGGATCCGGAGCCGGCCCTGGATGCGCTGGCGGATGGGGTTTTCGATGCCGGCGCCGACGCGTTGTGGGTGCATGCACGCAAGGCGTGGCTGGAAGGGCTGAGTCCCAAGGAAAACCGAGACATCCCGCCGCTCGATTACAGCAGAGTCTATCGACTGAAGGCAAAAAAGAATAACAAATTCATAGGTCTAAATGGTGGAATTCAGTCGATTGAAGAGGCGCAGAAGCATCTCGGTCATGTCGATGGCGCGATGCTTGGCCGCGCCGCCTACCACACGCCCGGCATTCTGGCCGGCGTCGATGCCGCTTTCTACGGCGTCCAGTCCGAGCCGTTCGATTTCGCCGCGCTGATCGATGCGATGGCGGACTATGCGGCACGCCATATCGAGCAGGGTGGGCGGCTTGGCCATGTCACCCGCCATATGGTCGGACTGTTCCATGGCCTGCCCGGTGCGCGCCGCTACCGGCAGATCCTGTCCACGGACGCGACAAAACCCGGGGCCGGCCCGGACGTGCTGAAGACGGCTTACGCGGCCGTCGAGTTCGGTGGCGCAGCAGCCGAAGCGGCTTGAGCTTCGGGGATCAATCCCTGAGGATCATGCGGTCGCCGCGCACGTCAAAACCCGACAATGAACCGATGAAGTTCATGCCGAGCAGGCTCTGGCTGAGCATGCCGGGTGCGGCGATCATCACCGACATATCCCTGCGCATGATGCCGCCGATCGCAATCTGATCGGTTTTCACGGCCGCGGCGCGTGCCATGCCGTTGGCGGTCGAAACCGGTATGGTGTAGTTGAGCGCCGCTGGATTGAATCCGGCGGCCTGCGCATCCTGCGACGTCAGCACGGTGCTGGTTGCGCCGGTATCCACCACGGCCCGGACCGGGTTCCCATTGATCAGGATGCGCGCTTCGAAATGGCCGTTGTCCGCCTTGTCGAGCGTCACCGTGGCGTGGCCGTCCTCGACGCCAAGCGCAAGCGGGCTGCCGGGAACAAGGCCCGCGGTCACCCGGCTGGCGACATCCTGCAACTCATAGCGATACTGGTAGCCGGCGATCAGCGCGAGTGCGATCGCCGCCCAGGCGCCGAGATTGCGGGCCATGGCGCCCAGGGGTCGGCCCGAGCGAAGCAGGCCGGCGCCGATAAGGGCGCCAAAGGCACCGAGCCAGATCAGCCGGCTGAAATCGTTGTTCTCGACGCCGAGCGTGCTGCCGGCGGAATCATTGAGCATGAGCAGGACTGCTCCCACCCCGATCGCGGCCATCAAAATCCAGAACAACCGGCTCATCCGCACCTCACGATAGCGCGTCGCGTTCGCGCGCCATACGGGTGCGGCGAGTTTCCCGGCGCGGCCGGCGTTCGACCGTCTCCAGCCGGGCCGGCAATTGCGCCATGACGCTGCGGCGCGTTTCCGTCGTCATCCCGATCCAGGCGCCGATTTCCTCGCGCGTGCGACCGCAACCGAAACAGAAGCCGGTTTTCATGTCGATCGAACAGACCAGGATGCACGGGGATTCGATGGCCGTCATGACTTTCTCTTGGGCTTCCATCCGGAATCCCTTGTTCCACCTCCACATGGTGCAATGGCAAAGCCAATGCAAGCCCTCGCGATTGCGCCCTTCGGGGCCGGCTTTGCGGCAAATGCAGGCCCATCATCCCGGAGGTTGTGCCAACCCCGCAAGGCGGCTATGCCGCTCACCAACTCCAGGGAATGATCGATAACAAGATGACCAGCGCACTGCCTTTCGACGATTTTCGCAACCTGTTGGCCAACCTGCCGGCGGCCGACACGGCAGCCGAGACCCGCGTGCGCACGCTGTTTGCCAAGGCCGATAAACCAGGCAATTCGCTTGGCCGCATCGAGGACATCGCCGCCTGGTTGGCCGGCTGGAGCGGACGGGCTCCGCCCGCGGTGACAAGACCGCTGATGGCGGTCTTTGCCGGCAATCACGGCGTCACGCGCCATGGCATTTCGCCACGGCCGGTCGCGGCGACCGCCAACGCGGTCGAACTTTGCGCCGCGGGAGGTGCCGCGATCAACCAGATCTGCATTGCCTACGATCTCGGGCTGAAGGTTTTCGATCTTGCCCTGCACATCCCGACCGCCGACATCACCGAAGAGGCCGCGCTGGACGAGCGTGGCTGTGCCGCCACCATGGCCTTCGGCATGGAAGCGATCGCCGGCGGCACTGACCTTTTGTGTCTCGGCGATCTCGGCGTCGGCAACTCGACCGTCGCCGCCGCCCTGTTTGCGGCACTGTTCGGGGGCAGGGGCGCCGATTGGGTCGGCCCGGGGTCGGGCGCCGATGCGGCGATGCAGGCACGCAAAGCCGACGTGGTCGATGCGGCGCTGGCTTTTCATGGCGGCCATCTCGGCGACCCGCTCGAGGCGCTGCGCCGGGTCGGTGGCCGTGAATTCGCGGCGATCGCCGGCGCCATCCTTGCCGCGCGGATGCAGAAGATCCCGGTGCTGCTCGACGGATTGGCGGCGACGGCAGCCGCAGCGGTACTGCATGGCGTCAATCCCACAGCGCTCGAGCATTGCCTTCTGGCCAGCCTGTCGCCGGAACCCGCGCATGCACGCGCCGCCCAACGGCTAGGGCTGCGCCCGTTGC
This sequence comes from Mesorhizobium sp. M7A.F.Ce.TU.012.03.2.1, assembly GCF_004006095.1. NCBI lineage: Bacteria > Pseudomonadati > Pseudomonadota > Alphaproteobacteria > Hyphomicrobiales > Phyllobacteriaceae > Mesorhizobium > Mesorhizobium sp. M7A.F.Ce.TU.012.03.2.1. The sequence continues at coordinate 5,016,942 of NZ_CP034779.1, read as the reverse complement.
TTGATTTGGGTATCAGCCATGGCGAAGGGGCAGGGGCCGCCCTTGCTGCGGGGCTGGTCAAGGCCGCCGCGCTGACCAGTTCGGGCATGGCAGCTGCGGTACGTGGCTAGAGTCTTGCCGGATTACCGTCGTCGAGCCGCCACCGCCGCAGTCGGCAGTGCCGGCAGTTCCTCCATCACCCGGCTGAGCGGGAAGATCGCGATCGCCTCGGTCCCTTCGCGCAGCTTGGAATGAAGTTCGAACTCGCCGCCATGCATGGCGAGCAGCCCTTGCACGATCGGCAGGCCAAGCCCGGTGCCTTGCTCGGCGCTCTTGATGGCAATGGAGCCCTGGCCGAAGGCGGAAAGCACGATCGGGATCTCGTCTTCCGGTATGCCCGGTCCGTTGTCCTTGATTGAAATGTATTGTCCGCCGCCCGCCGTCCAACCAACGCGGACACGGATTTCACCGCCGGTAGCGGTGAATTTTATCGCATTCGACAGAAGGTTGAGCGTGATCTGTCGCACCGCACGCTCATCAGCGAAAAGGCGCGGCAGTTCGTGCTCGAAATCCTGGACGACCCGGATATCCTTGTTGCGCGCCCTCAACTCCATCATGTGACAGCAGTCCTCAACGATACCAAGCAGCATCACCGGTTCTTCGTTGAGCTGGTACCGGCCGGCCTCGATGCGCGACAGGTCGAGGATCTCGTTGATCAGATCGAGCAGATGCTGACCGGATTCGTGCACGTCATGGGCGTAGTCGCGATAGGTGGGATTGCTCATCGGTCCCAGCACCTCGTTCGACATCACCTCGGAAAAACCGAGAATGGCGTTGAGCGGCGTGCGCAATTCGTGGCTCATCGAAGCGAGGAACCTCGATTTTGCCAGATTGGCGTCCTCGGCCCGCCGCCGCGCCTCGTCCGACATCGATTTCGCCGTCTCCAGCTCAGCGATCAGCGCATCCTTTTCGGAGCGGAACGACAACATCATCAGGGACGAGTGGTTGAGATGACGGGCCACATAGGCGAAGAACGGCAGCGAAACGACCAGCAGCGCGGCCATGATCGCCTCGACCGGCATCCATAGCTTGGCGCCGGCATAAGCGTAGAGCGCCACGGGAACGGCAAAGGTCGCCAACAGCGCCCCGCGCAGAGACGAGGTCATCACCGCGGTCGCCGCCATGGCGAACAACAGCACCACGGCCTTGACGATGTGGAACGGATCGACCTCGCAGACGCTGCAGCCAAGCCACACGAACCATGCCCAGCCGAGACCGCACAGGAAATGGCCGATCAGGAATTCCCGTCCTGCTTGCGAAGGGTTGAGCTCCGAAGCTTCGGTGCGCTCGATGCGCCGCGCCATGAAGGCAACGATAGTGTAGCAGGTCAGGGTGAACAGCGCCCAGAGCCCGATCTCGTTGCCGATTCCGGCCAGCCGGCCGGCCGCCGCGATCGCCAGAACAAGAAGCGGGATGGCGATGGCGCCGCTGGTTATCGCGCGGGCATGGAGCTTCAGCAGTTCACGATCGAAATCGGGATTGCCGGCCTGCTGCGCAAGACGGTCACGCGTCTTGCGCACCGCGCGCGCCACATCGCTGTTGCGATGAGGTTTCCTGCGGTCCACAATGAACTTGTCCGCTGTGTTCGAGCGTTGCAAGGGCATCAAAACTTCAATTTATGCGAGCAGCGGTTTCCAAGTGTTAAGCTACGTTCGAATGATTAACCAACCGTTTGCCATATGAGCCGCTCATGGTCGCCAAGACCGCGCCGGAGATACGTTGCGCGCCCCAGAAGCCTGTGGCGCCGGCTGGTGGATTACGGGCTTGCCGTCATCATCCTCGGACTGCTGATCCTGCTGGCGGCCCGCCTCGACCGGGTGGAGACACGCAAGACACAGGGCCTGGCAATCATCAACGACGGCGATTCGATCACGCTAGGCACTGAGCGTATCCGCATGCGCGGCATCGATGCTCCGGAATATACGCAGACCTGCCGCAAGAACGGTACTGACTATTCCTGCGGCACGCTTGCGCGCCAGTCGCTGGTTCGCCTGATCGCCGGCAAGCCCGTCTCCTGTACCGGCTGGCAGCGTGATCGTTATGGCCGGCTGCTCGGCGACTGCACCGCCGGCGGCAAGGATCTCAACCGCGCGCAGGTCGAGGCGGGCTGGGCGGTTGCCTATGGCGACTTCGAGAGCGAGGAGGCCGTCGCCCGGGCGGGAAAGGCCGGCATCTGGGCGGGAACGTTCGATCAGCCGCAGGATTGGCGAGACAGCCATCACGGCGAAGTCGTCGAGAAGAAGCACGGCACACTGGCGTCGATCGGCGATGCCGTGCGCGAGATTTTTCGCTTCTGGTGATGCGCGTCCTGAAAGCCGAACCGAGAACGAACAGGAGGATGGAATGAAACTCTTCGACGGTGGCCGGGCGCCCAACCCAAGGCGGGTCCGCGTTTTCCTGGCCGAGAAAGGCATCGAAGTTCCACAGGTGCCCATCGACATGGGGGCGCTGGAACACAGGCAACAGGCGGTCAGCTCGCGCAATCCCTTGCAGCGCCTGCCGGTGCTGGAACTCGACGACGGCACCGTCATCACGGAATCCGTCGCCATCTGCCGTTATTTCGAGGAACTGCATCCCGAACCGGCCCTGTTCGGGCGTGGCGCACTCGGCAGGGCGCAGGTCGAGATGTGGCAGAGGCGGATGGAATTCAATTTGCTCAGCTGCGTCACGCAGGCCTTCCGGCACACCCATCCGGCCATGAAGGAATGGGAAATCCCGCAGGTCTCGGAATGGGGCGAGGCCAACAAGCCGAAGGCCGTGGCGTTCCTTAGGCTGCTGGATGGAGAACTGGGCAGCCGGGAGTTCATCGCCGGTGACAGCTATTCGATCGCCGACATCACCGGCCTGATCGCTGTGGACTTCATGAAGCCGGCACGCATCAAGGTGCCGGATGATTGCGCGAATGTGTTGCGCTGGCATCAGGCCGTCTCCAGCCGGCCGAGCGCATCAGCCTGAGAATGACTGCCGAACTCGAAAACCTCGTCGCCAAGGTCCGCGCCTGTCGCATCTGCGTGGAAAATCCGGCCGGTAAGCCGTTGCCGCATGAGCCGCGACCTGTGCTGCGCCCATCGTCCAGCGCCCGTATCCTGATCGCCAGCCAGGCGCCGGGGACCAAGGTGCATCTGTCGGGCATGCCGTTCACCGACGCCTCCGGCGATCGCTTGCGCAGTTGGCTTGGCGTGACGAGCGACGAATTCTACGACATCGAAAAATTCGCCATCGTGCCGATGGGTTTCTGCTTTCCCGGCCAGGATGCCAAGGGGGGAGACCTGCCGCCGAGGCGCGAATGCGCGCCGGCCTGGCGCGCGCCATTGATGGCCTCGATGCCACGGATCGATCTCGTGCTGACGATCGGCATCTATGCGCAGTCCTGGCACATGGGTGCGGCGCGCCGGCCCTCACTGACGGAAACGGTCATGGACTGGCGCTCCATCTGGGAGAATTCCGTCGGTCCCAAAGTGCTGCCGCTGCCGCATCCCTCGTGGCGCAACACCGGCTGGCTGAAGAAGAATCCATGGTTTGAAATGGATTTGCTGCCTTTTCTGCGTTCGGAAATCCGCTATCGCCTCAGATGATCTTTCAGCAAGAAATCACTCGCTTTTCCGTCAATTGGCAGAATTTCTTTCTTGTGAAAGGTCGAAATAAGGGGGAGTATAGCCAATCTATTCCCCTGGGGAGCAAAATATGGATCGCCTCGATAGAAAAATCCTCCGCCTCTTGCAGGAGGACGCGACACTCGCGGTCGCCGACGTCGCCAAGAAAGTCGGGCTGTCGACGACGCCTTGCTGGAGGCGCATCCAGAAGCTCGAGGAGGAGGGCGTCATCAAGCGGCGCGTTGCCATTCTCGACCATGAAAAGGTCAATGTGCGCGTCACCGTCTTCGTGTCGATCCGCACCAATTCGCATAGCCATGAATGGCTGCGGCGTTTCTCGGAAGTCATCCAGGAGTTTCCCGAGGTGGTCGAGTTCTACCGCATGAGCGGCGACGTCGACTATCTCCTGCGCGTCGTGGTGCCCGACATCGCGGCCTATGACGCCTTCTACAAGCGGCTGATCGCCAAGATCGAAATCCGTGACGTTTCATCATCCTTCGCCATGGAGCAGATCAAGTACACGACCGAAATCCCGCTCGACTACATGGTGCTGGACAAGGAATCGGGTGCCAACGCCGCCTGAACTGCAGCAGGTTGTCCTGCTTAGTTCTTCTTTTTGTTGAGGAAACTCCAGGGAGAATTGACCGGCAGGGTGACGGTGTCCGGCACGCTGCCGACAGCGACCACATCTGCCTTGCGGACGCTGTAGCCAGACTGGATGACGCTGACGCCGTCGAGGATGAACAGCTGGCTCTTCTCCATGTCCGGCTTCAGCGCGCCGGTGACCGCGACAGGCTGATACGCCTCGGACATTTTGTAGGGACGGGCCGGCGTGACCAAGACAATCTGGTTGGGCGGGGGCGTCGGCATGTGGCTGCACGCACCCGTCCAGGGCACCAGCAGGAACTGATAGACGAGATCGCCATCGCGATCGACCGGCAATGCGTAGCCGGCTAGCTGAATGCTTTTGTCCTGCAGGTTGAGGGACAGCGTCTCGCCATGGTCGGGCAATTTTTCCGCGATCATCGGCAGCCCGACGTTTTCGGCGGCGGATTGCGTAGCCGGACGCAGATCCTTCCAGAATATGTGCGCGGTCTCGGCCGAGGCATCGGTGGCCGCGGACACAAACAAAGAGGCAGCGAGCGCCAGGGTTGACTTTAGAGGATTGCTCATTGGCCGCTTCCTTTGAATCTGGAGTAAAGACGCCGCTGCCAATGACGTCAACGCTCCCGCCGCATCACATGTCGGCAGCCGCACCATAAGGCGACGAGATCCAGACATGCCGGAAAGCGGAATCCCGCGCCGTCAGCCTTTCCTGGCGGCGATCCGCGCGAGCGTCTTTGCATTGGTCAACTCCCTTAGGGCGTCCTTGCCGATCCAGCGCGCCGTCTTGTCAGCCGACTGCGCCAGCCGTTCGGCGGCAGCAAGGGCAGCGCCGTGCATGTCCATCGATCGTTTGCCGATCGACCGAAGCGCCCAGTTCACGGCCTTCTTCACGAAATTGCGGCTGTCGTTCGCATGCGTTTCGATGATCGGCAGGAAGGAGAGGAAGGTCGCCCCTGGCTCCTTCTTCCGGTGGACGACGGACCAGGCCATCATGGCGAAGGCCGTGCGCCGAACGAACTCCCGCTTGTCGGCCGCGAACTCGGGGATCAGTTCTTTCCAGGCGTCCGTGTCGACAAAGAGGTCGGAGACGCCGTCGACGATATCCCAGGAGTCGAAACTAGCCGCCCATCGTCTTGCATCTTCAGCAGAAAACCGTTTCGGGTCAGCCGTGACGGAAGCGATGAACTGCGCCTCCATGATGCCGGTGTCCCATAGCTCGAAGGCGCGCTCGTGGTTGCGTTTGATCTTCCTGGCGATCTGCCGCTGCATGCCGTGCGTGATACCAAGTGCACGGTCGATCTTGATGCCGTAGCGCAACATGCCGAGGCGGTTCTCCTCCGATCCGATAGCGCGCAGATGGGCGACGATTTCCGCGACACTTGACTGAGGCGAAAGCTCTGCCACCGCAGAAACCTATTTCTCGAGACGGGCGAGCAGCGAGGACGTGTCCCAGCGCTTGCCACCCATCGCCTGCACATCCTTGTAGAACTGGTCGACGAGTGCGGTGACCGGCAGTCTGGCGCCATTGCGATCGGCCTCGGCCAGGCAGATGCCGAGATCCTTGCGCATCCAGTCGACGGCGAAGCCGAAATCATATTTGCCGGCGTTCATCGTCTTGTGGCGGTTCTCCATCTGCCAGGAGCCCGCGGCGCCCTTGGAAATCACCTCGATCACCTTCTCGATGTCGAGCCCGGCCTTCTTGCCAAAATGGATGCCTTCGGCCAGGCCCTGGACGAGACCGGCGATGGTGATCTGGTTGATCATCTTGGTGAGCTGGCCGGCACCGGCCGACCCCATCAAGCCGACCATGCGGGCAAAAGCGTCGATGACAGGCTTCGCTCTGTCGAAAGCGTCCTGCTCGCCGCCGACCATGACGGTCAGCACGCCGTTCTCGGCGCCGGCCTGGCCGCCCGAGACCGGCGCGTCGAGAAACGAAAAACCACCGACTTGCGCCGCCGCCGCCAGCTCGCGAGCGACCTCGGCCGAGGCCGTGGTGTTGTCGATGAAGACCGAACCCTTCGTCATCGATTTGAAGGCGCCTTCCGGACCGGTCGTCACCGAACGCAAATCGTCGTCATTGCCGACACAGGAGAAGACAAAATCCTTGCCTTCGGCGGCCTGTGCTGGCGTCGCCGCAAGGCTACCGCCATGCCGGCCAACCCATTGCTCGGCCTTGGCCTTGGTGCGGTTGTAGACGGTGACGTCATGGCCGCCCTTGTTCTTCAAGTGCCCGGCCATCGGATAGCCCATCACGCCAAGACCGAGAAATGCAACAGATGCCATGAGCTTGCCCTTCAGAAACGGAATTTGCTGCGAGACGTCTAGGCTCTGCGCGCAATTCGTCAAGATGCGCAGGGCAGGATCGACTGGTGCAGCTGAATTTGAAAATAGTCAGCGTTTCAGGTGAACGGTGATCCGGCGCTCGATCCATTCGACTCCATGACGCAATATCTCGACCATCACCAGATAGACGAGCGCGACCCAGATATAGGCCTGGATGTCGAACGAGTTGGCGAAGGCGAGCTTGGCATTGCCCATCAGATCATAGACCGTGATGATGGCGACGATGGCGGAAGCCTTGACCATCAGGATCAGTTCGTTGCCATAGGGCCGCAAGGCGACGATCAAGGCTTGCGGCAGGATGATCTTGCGCAAGGTCTGCAGTTTGTGCAGGCCAAGCGATGCCGCCCCTTCCCATTGCCCTCTTGGCACGCTCTCGATGGCGCCGCGCAGAATCTCGGCCTGATAGGCGGCGGTGTTGAGCGCAAAGGCAAAGACGCCGCAATTGAACGCGTCCTTGAAAAAGTCCCAGAGGCCGATCGACTGGAGCTCGACCCTGAACGAGCCCAATCCGTAATAGACGAGATAAGTCTGCACCAGCAGCGGCGTGCCGCGGAAGAAATAGACGTAGCAATAGGCGAGGCCGGACAGGATCCGGTTCTTGGACATGCGCCCATAAGCGACGGGCACCGACAGAATCGCGCCGAGCACCATCGATATGGAAACCAGCGCGAGCGTAACCCCAAGCCCGCTCAAATAGGCGGGCGCATATTTGGCGAAGAAAGCGGGATTCCAGGCAAGGAAGAGATAGCTGACGATGCCAATGCCGAACAAAATCCATAGGCAGACCAGCGCGTAACCGGCGATACGCCTGCGCGGCCAGCCGCGCGCCCGTGGCGGCGGACGTTCGACCATTGTGGCCGTGGCGCTCATCGCTGCGCCTCCTGCCGGCCAAGCGAGCGCAGAATAGCGCTGGTGGCGAAGGACGACAGGACGGCCAGGCCAAGAAACACCAGCGAGGCGACACCGAAGAACAGGAAAGCATGCTTGGTGACGCGGGCGGCAATGCTGGCGTTACGCAGCGTCTCGGCCAGGCCGACGACCGACACCAGCGATGTGTCCTTGAGCAGGCTGAGCCAGCAGTTCTCCAGGCCGGGGAACGCGATGCGCAGCAGCTGCGGCACGATCACCTTGCGCATGGTCAGCCAGTTCGAAAGACCAATGGCATAGCCGCCTTCATACTGGCCTTTGGGAATGGCGCGGAAGGCGGAAAGAAAAACCTCGCTGGCATAGGACGAGAAGATCAGCGCAAGCACGATCATGCCGGCGACGAAGCTGTTGACGTCGATGGTGGTGTCCGGCCGGAAATACCTGACGAGATGCTGCAGCAGGATCGGCATGCCGAAGAAGAACAGGAAAAGCGTCACCAGTTCCGGCAGGCCGCGAAAGACCGTGGTGTAGATGTTGGCGGCAAGGCGCAGCGAGGGTTCTTCGGACTGCTTGGCGAGGGCGATGAAAAAGCCGATCGTCAATCCGATGGGCAGCGTGGCAAGCGCAAGCGCAATGGTGATCAGTGCGCCATAGGCAATATCGTCAAGCCAGCCTTCGGGTCCCCAACTGAGAAGTGTCCATATGCTCTGGGCTGGCATCGACCGGTCTTATCTCCACGGCATTCCTGAGATGAATAGAAAGACGGCGGGGAAATTCCCGCCGTCTTGACCTTTATCAGGACTCGGCGCCGTAGACGTCGAACTTGAAGTACTTGTCGTTGATTTCCTTGTATTTTCCATTGGCGCGAATGGCGTCGATGGCCGAGTTGAGCTTGTTGACCAGGTCGGTTTCGCCCTTGCGCACGGCAATGCCGGCGCCAGGCCCGAAGATCTCGACCGGCTGCGGCGACGGCTGGCCGAGGATCTTGCAGCAGGCGCCATCAGGCGAATCCAGAAACTGCTGCAGCACGACGATATCGTCCTCGATGGCGTCGAGACGACCATTGGCAAGATCTGCCTGCTCCTCGGGGCTGCTCGGATAGCCCTTCACGGTGCTGTCGGTGTAGGTCTTCGAGGCATAGTTGAAATGCGTCGTGGTGGTGGCGACGCCGATGGTCTTGCCGGCGAGGTCTTCCTTGGTCACGCCTTTCAGCGTGCTGTCCTTCGGCACGGCGAGCGCCGACGGCGTGTTGTAGTATTTGTGCGAGAAATCGACCTTTTCCATCCGCTCCGGCGTGATCGACATCGAGGCGACGATGGCGTCGAACTTGCCGGCCTGAAGGGCGGGAATGATGCCGTCCCAATCCTGGGCGACGAAGGTGCACTTGACCTTCATCTCATCACAAAGCGCCTTGGCGATGTCGATGTCGAAGCCTACGAGCTGGCCATCGGCGGTAAGGTTGTTGAAGGGTGGGTAGGCGCCTTCGGTGCCGATCCTCAGGGTCTTTTCCTGGGCCTGGGCGACGCCGAGCGTCAGCAGCGCGGCCGATGCGGCAAGCGCGATACGCAGTGAAATACGCATGATGGTCCTCTCTTTATGGTCCCGGCCGTCGTTCCGAACGGCTCTGTGGGGCGGTGCTTTTGACCGCCCGCTGGCGCGATACTCCCACTCTTTCCAAGAAAAAAGCAACTGCAAAACCGTAAAAATGGGCAAGGCTATTCTGCCGTTGCGTCAGCGCTCAAGCAACGAGCCCGGTGGTACGCTCGATGAAGTCGGCTATCGATTTTGCATCGTCGAGATCGAATACCGGCAGCTGCGCGCCTTCAATCGCAAAATCGGCGGCGACAGCGACGATGTTGGGATCCTCCGCTGAAAGCGGCGTGCGGTCCTTCGCATCCAGCCGGCGGGTTTCGATCTTGTCGTGGGCTTCGCGCTTGTAGCCCTCGACCAGCACCAGGTCGCAAGGGGCAAGCCGCGACAGGACAGTCTCCAATGTCGGCTCATCCTCGCCGCGCAGCTCGTGCATCAGTGCCCAGCGAACGCCGGAGACGATCGCGACTTCGGTGGCGCCGGCCTGCCGGTGGCGAAAACTGTCGGCACCCGGTTTGTCGATGTCGAAATCATGATGGGCGTGTTTCACCGTCGACACCTTCCAGCCGCGCCGGACAAGTTCGGTGACCAGCCTTTCGGTCAAAGTCGTCTTGCCGGAATTCTTCCAGCCGGTGATGCCGAAGACGCGTCTGTTCATGGCTTGATGCTCTGCAACAGACGCTCGGCAGACACAAGATCGTCCGGTTCGTTGATGTTGAAGAAAGGGTCGACCCCCGCCGATTGCAGAACCGGGAATTCCACCTCGACAAAACCGTGCCGGTCGATGAAAGCCGAAACCCGCCTGTTATCCTCGTCGACCAGAAAGTGCCGCAAGGCGTCGCGGCAGCCGATCGGCCAGAGCGCGAAGGTCGGGTGCCGCTTGCCGGCCGAGCGGGCAACGGCAATCGAATCGGGACTTCGATCGGCGGCCGCTGCCAGACGCTCGACAAGGTCCAACGGCAGGAAAGGCGTGTCGCCGGCAGCGCTGACGATCGCCTTGCAAGACGTATTGGCCGCGGCCCATTCGAGGCCGGTCAGGATTCCAGCGAGCGGCCCGGCAAAGCCGGGCACGCTGTCGGCAAGCACCGGCAGTCCAAAGCGCAGGAATCGCGCAGGGGCGCCATTGGCGCTGAGCGCCAGCGATTCTATTTGCGGGGTGAAGCGCGACACGACCTGGTCAAGCAGGCAGCCATCGCCAAGCGGCAACAGGCTCTTGTCGCCACCGCCCATCCGTCTCGACTGGCCACCGGCCAGGATGATCCCCGCAATGTCTCGCTTCATGCCACGAAGCCTGTACGCCAGCCGTCGGAAATCACAAGAACCTTCAATGATCTGGCTAGATTCCGTCAGGCACCATTGTCGGCCCCGTGCTTTCGGCGACGATCTTTCGCCGGCCGACCACACGCTCGCGGTAGAGCGCATAGAGGCCGGAGCCGATGATGATGGTGGCGCCGACGATCATCGGCGGATCGGGGATATCGGCAAAGATGAACAGGCCAAGCAGGATCGACCAGATCAGGGCCGTATAGCGGAACGGCGCGATGAAGGAGATGTCGCCCGCCCGCATCGCCATGATGATGAACTGGTAGCCGATCACCACCAGCACCGCGGCCAAGGCCAGCAGGGCTGTGCTGTCCCTCGTCATCGTCGTCCAGCCGCCCATTGCCGGCAACAGCGCCGCACCGACGATGGTCATGGCAAGCGCGGTTGCCGTCGACACCAGCAATGTCGGAATGGCCTTGGGGATCCGCTTGGTGGCGAGATCACGCACCGCACAACAGGCGACGCTGGCCAGCGCCGCCAGCGAGTAGATGCTGAACCCTTCGAAGCCAGGCCGCACGATAATCAGCACGCCGGCAAATCCGATGGCGATGGCCAGCCAGCGCCGCCAGCCGACAGCTTCGCCAAAGACGAGTGCGGCCCCCATCGTCACCGCCAGTGGCAGCGCCTGCAGCACCGCCGAAACATCGGCGATCGGCAAATGGGCGAGGGCGACGAGGAAACTCACCGTGGCACCGGCCTCGCTGATCACGCGCAGGGCCACCAGAGGCTGCAGCATCGAGCCCGGGCGGGCGAGTGCGCCGCGCTGCCAGGCGAGCAAGCCGACGAAAAGCGAAGCGAAAGCCCCACGGATCAACATGACCTGCGCCATGTTCATCGATTGTGACGAGTATTTGGTGATGGCATCGTTGAGGCAGAAGCCGGCCATCGCCACCATCATGAACAACGCGCCGCGAATATTTGGTGACAGGGGCAAGACGGCTACCGGTTCTGCTAATGCATGTCGCCCAAAAGTGACCTCGGTTTTGGGGAAACGACACGCATAAGAAACAAAGACCTAAAGCGCGTCGCCTGAATCCGTTCAAACGCGACGCGCTTTAGGCAGCAAGCCTGTAACAGCCGGGCGTGAAACAGCAACAGCAAAGGGCTGGGCCACAGCCTTGTTTGTGGCTCAGAAGATCACCTGCAATGGCGGCAGAACTTACTTCTTCGGCGTCAGCACCTCGGTGCCATTGCCTTCCTTGCCGGCGATGGTCCACAGACCATGCAACGAGCCGTCGTCCGTCATCTTGTAGACGACGAGGCCGATATCCTTGCCCATGACATAGCCGGCCGAGAAGGCATCATCGTTGCGCATGCAGATGCCGTCGGAAGATGAGCCACCGGTTTCCCAATGGATCGCGCAGGTCGTCCCGCTGGTCAGCGTGATGGTTGCCTCGCCGCCATAGGCAGAGCCGTCGAAGTTGGTGCCGGCGACCGTATAAGTGCCGCCGATCGACTGCGCCGCAGCGGGCACGGCCGCGAGACCAAGCAAGGCGAGAGAAAGAACGAGTCTGCGCATGGTGTATTCCCCCTGTGAGCAAAGATCCGCTTCCAGGGAAGGCTAGGCTGGAACAAGCTAGCCGTAAATCCGGCTGCGGTTCGCGAACAAGACTTTTTCTGGGGTCCGAAACTTTCATGGCCCCTTGAGACTGCCGGCAATGGCGCCGACCAGCGGGTCGTATTTCGACTTCAGGGCCGGAGGGTAGTCGACCCAGACCGTGCGGATGATACCGTCTCTCCCAAACAGACGTCGCTCGTAAAACATCTTTCCATCCTTAACGCCCGACAGCACCGCCCAATCGCTGCCGGCCTTGCCATAGGTCACCTTGTAGCCGGCTTCATCGCTGGCCTTCTCGGCCGCCACAAAGCCCTTCGGCGTATCGTTGTCTATGTTGAGGATGCCGGAGCAGATCAGGCTGGCGCCATCGGCGCTCAGCCATTGCTGTCCGTCGCCATTATCGGGCTCCGGCTGGCGATCGGTGAAGATCTCGTCGGGAAAGGTGCAGACGGTGCCGAAGCGCTCGTTCACATAAGTGAACGGCGCGGCGACCGCACTGCTTGCTGCCATTGTCGCAATCGCCAGGAATGAAGAGTGCAGCCGCATGCTCGCCTCGAGTCATGATCCGAAGCGATCTTGCATGAATTTCACGAAAAGATCAGCCGCCGGTGACGCTCATATGGCGTGACACCGATGGGCGGCTGGTGCGGCGGTCGATGATGAAGTCGTGGCCCTTGGGCTTGCGGCCGATGGCTTCGTCTATTGCATCGGCGACCAGCTCGTTGCCTTCGGAGGCGCGCAAGGGCGCGCGCAGGTCGGCGGCATCTTCCTGGCCCAGGCACATATAGAGGGTGCCGGTGCAGGTCAGCCGGACGCGGTTGCAGCTTTCGCAGAAATTATGCGTCATCGGCGTGATGAAGCCGAGCCGTCCGCCAGTCTCTGCGACCTGGACATAGCGGGCCGGGCCGCCGGTCTTGAAGGGAATGTCGGTCAGCGTGAACTGGCGTTCCAGCGACGCGCGCAGCAGCGACAGCGGCAGATACTGGTCGGTGCGGTCGGCATCGATCTCGCCCATCGGCATGGTTTCGATGACCGTCAGGTCCATGCCGCGGCCATGCGCCCAGCGCATCATCTCGGGCAGCTCGGCGTCGTTGAAATCCTTCAATGCCACCGCGTTGAGCTTGACCTTCAGCCCCGCGGCCTGCGCGGCATCGATGCCTTGCATGACCTTGTCGAGATGGCCCCAGCGGGTGATCTTGTGGAACTTGTCGGCATCGAGCGTATCGAGCGACACGTTGATGCGCTTGACGCCGCAATCGGCGAGTTCGGCGGCAAAGCGCGACAGCTGCGAGCCGTTGGTGGTCAGCGTCAGCTCTTCCAGCGCGCCGCTGGCGAGATGCCGCGAGAGCTGGCGCACCAGATGCATGATGTTCTTGCGCACCAGCGGCTCACCGCCGGTCAGGCGCAATCGCCTGACGCCCTTTTCGATGAAAACCGTGCACAGCCGGTCGAGCTCTTCCAGCGACAGCAGGTCCTTCTTCGGCAGGAAGGCCATGTCCTCGGCCATGCAATAGGTGCAGCGGAAATCGCAGCGGTCGGTGACCGACACGCGGAGATAGCTGATCGTGCGGCCGAAAGGATCAATCATGTCCATGCTTCAAGCGCTTCCTGTGGCCGTGAACGGCTTCGTTATATACCGCTATGTGATACGATCCGGCCTGCCATTCAAGATAGCGCCTCTCGATCTTTGGTAACATCTCTCAGCCGACATCGCATGTCGGTCGGTCTCATCAGGCCTTTTCCCGTTTGGCGAAGCGGCGTAGGGAAGGGCGGATGAGACGGGATCGAACAGCATGACCGCACCGAAAGAGCTCAGGGTCTCCAAGGACCGCAAACTTCTGTCCGTCACCTTTCCCGACCACCATCCATTCGAATTACCGGCGGAACTGCTGCGCGTCGCCTCGCCATCGGCCGAAGTGCAAGGCCATTCGCCGGATCAGCGGGTGACGGTCCCCGGCAAGCGCAATGTGGCAATCCTCAAGATCGAGCCAGTCGGCAACTACGCCGTGCGCATCACCTTCGACGATTTCCACGACACCGGCATCTTCACCTGGAATTACCTGCATGCGCTCGGCCACGAGAAGGATGCGCGCTGGGAAGCCTATCTCGCGGAGCTTGCGGAAAAGGGCCTGAGCCGGGACCGCTAAAATTGATTCCCCTCGCTGTCGTCAAAACGTCATCGAGATGGCGTAGCGCCGTCAAAGGTTCGGAGGCGAAAACATGTCCGTCATCACCACGGTCGAGCAGCTCGAGGCGCTCTATGGGGTTCCAGGCGAGGCCTCGCTGGTCAAGGAACTCGACCAAATCATTCCCGAATATGCCGCCTTTATCGAAGCCTCACCCTTTGTCGCGCTGGCCACCAGTGGCCCGGAGGGACTGGACTGTTCGCCGCGCGGCGATCTCGCCGGCTTTGTGCGCATCCATGATCCGAAAACCCTGATGATGCCGGATCGTCGCGGCAACAACCGCGCCGATTCGCTGAAAAACATCATCCGCGACCCACGCGTCGGCCTGCTGTTCCTGGTGCCGGGCTCCGGCACGACGCTGCGTGTCAATGGCCGCGCTCATATCACCACGGATACAGCGCTGTGCGCATCATTCACGGTGGATGGCAAGGCGGCGCGATCGGTGACCGTCATCGACATCGACTCGGTCTATTTCCAATGCGCCCGGGCCATCGTCCGCTCCGAGCTCTGGAACGCGGCAAGGCACGTCGACCCGAAGTCGCTGCCGACGCCCGGACAGATCCTGGAAATCACCAGCCGCAGGAACATCGACGGCGAGACCTACGACAAGGAATGGCCGGAACGGGCGAAGAAGACGATGTGGTAGGTCCGGGCTGAAAGGCCGTCACGCCTCTTTCAGCACATCATAGATCTTGCGCATCTGCTCGCCGATCATGTCGCATTGCTCCGGCGTCGACTGGCTCATCGCCTTCTCGATCAGCGCCATATGCACTTTCAGCGCCTGCATCAACAGCGCCTCGCCAGCCTCGGTGAGGGCAAGCCGCAGGATGCGCTTGTCCTTCTCGTCGCCTTCGCGGCGCAGCAGGCCACGCGCTTCCAGCTGCGGCAAAAGCATGGTGATGTTGGAACGGCCGACGAGCAGCTTGCGGGCAAGATCGTGCTGCGACATGCCGGGGTGGCGATAGAGGTTCATCAGCACGTCGAGCTGCGCCGGTTTCAAATCGAGCGGCGCAAGCTTTACCGCCAGCGTGCGCTCCAGCACATGGCAGGCGCGCGCCACCGCGACCCAGTTGCGGAAACGCGGGTTATCCCAAGGCAGCTCTTGTTTATTGTTCATCTTTGAACTATTATGTTCATGCTTGAACGTATGGATGGATTTTCACTATGGCATCATTCGGGCTGAAGGTCATCCGGGGCGTGTTCGGTGCGGCAGAGCGTGTCGCGCCGCGGCTTAGCGGACGCGCGGCGTTCGAATTGTTCTGCCGCACCCCGAATGTCAAGGCGCTCAGCGATGGCGAGCGCCGTGCTGTCGACCGTGCGGCCGGGTTCATGACCGAGGCGCGTCATCACCGGCTGAAGACCGCGACCGGCTGCGTCATGGTGCACGAGTTCCGCCCGGAGCCGGGCAGGGCGGCCGCCGGCACGGTGCTCGTCGTCCATGGCTGGCGCTCGCGCACCGAATATATGCGCGCCTTGATAGAAGGTTATCGCGCCGCCGGCCACCGGGTCGTTTCGCTTGACCTGCCCGGCCACGGCCAGTCGCAGGGCCGGCGCCTGAACATGGTCAATGCGGTGGATGCGGTGCGGGTTGCCGGCGAATGGTTCGGCCCCTTCGTGGCGGCGGTCGGCCATTCCTTCGGCGGCGCCGTCGCCGCCAACGCCATCGCCGGTTCGGTCAAGAACATCCCGCCACTGGCGGCCGGACGCCTGGTGCTGATCGCGGCGCCAAGTTCCCTGCCGGCGATCTTTGCCGACTTCAGCCGCATGCTCAATGTCGGCCCGCGCTCGCAAGCCGCCATGGCGGACCGGGTCGAGCATCTTTCCGGCCGCCCCCTGCACGAATTCACCGGCGACCGTCAGCTCGCCCAGGCGCCGGTGCCGACCCTGGTCATCCATGCGCAGGACGACCGCGAAGTCTCGGCCGATCATGCAAGGCGCTATGCCGGCGCCGGCGGCCATGTGCGGCTCTACTGGGCCGACGGGCTCGGCCACCGCCGCATTCTCGCCGACAAGGGCGTGGTCGAACGCGCGGTTGGCTTCGTGGCGAATCGCGAGCCATTGCTGCTGCACTGAGCGGCGGTCGAGATTATTTCTTCTTCTCGCCGGGTTCGACCGGCAGTCCGGCGGCCTTCCAGGCGGTGTAGCCGCCAAGGATGTGCTTGACCGGCGAAAGCCCCATGTCCTGCGCCGTCTTTGTGGCCAGCGCCGAGCGCCAGCCGCCGGCGCAGAAGAACACGAAGTTCTTGCCCGAGGCGAAGAAGGGCTTGTGGTAAGGGCTTTCGGGGTCGATCCAGAACTCCAGCATGCCGCGCGTGACATGCTTGGCGCCGGGAATCTTGCCGTCGCGTTCCACTTCGCGTGGATCGCGCAGATCGACGAAGATGGTGTCTTCATCGTCGATCAGCCCGGCCGCCTCCTCCGGCGAAACCACCTCGATCACGGCGTTCGCCTCGTCCAGCAGCTCGCGATAACCCTTTTTCACGCTCTCATCCCTCCCGCCTTGCTGGCGGATTTCGAGCACACCAGCCGGCGTTTGTCACGCCGCGCTGCCGCCGGCCAGCGTCCTCCAGGCCGCCATGGCCCCGGCTACCGTCGCCAGCAGGGCATTATGCGAGGCGCCGTCGCGCGCCTGGATCGACATGCCGTGCTGGACCGTGGCGAAGAAGGTCGCGGCGGCGCTCGCATCGAAATCCGTCGGCAATTCGCCTTCGGCAACGCCGCGCTCCAGACGCTTCTGCAGTGCGGTGTGGTTTTCGGCGCGACGACGGCGCAGGTCGTCGCAGATGGCGCCGCGGCTCGAATCCTGTTGCAGTGCGCCCAGCGTGATCAGGCAGCCTTGCGGACGATCGCTCTGCGCATAGGCCCTCGCCGTCAGGCTCAGGAATTGTTCGATCGCCTGCCGCGCGGTCGGAGCTTCCTCCAGCGCCAGCCAGATGTCGGCACCCTCGGTGTGCGAGTAAAAATCCGTCGCCTCCAGGAACAGCGCCTCCTTGCTGCCGAAGGCAGCGTAGAGGCTGGGCGAGTTGATGCCCATGGCGGCGGTCAGCTCGCTCATCGATGCGCCTTCGTAACCACGGGCCCAGAACACCTCCATCGCGCGGCGCAGGGCTGCGGTTCGATCGAAAGTGCGGGGGCGGCCTCGTTCCGACATGATGCTCTTTTCTGTGTTGATCGATACATAATTAAGTTGACGCCGACGGGCAAGGCTGACAGGTATTTATGTATCGATCGTTACAAAAGGAGAAATCGATGTCATCCAACCAACTGGGCGGCAAGGCCGCGCTCGTCACCGGCGGCAGTCGCGGCATCGGTGCGGCGATTGCGCGACGGCTCGCGGCCGACGGCGCCAGTGTCGCGCTGACTTATGTGCATGGCGAGGAGCAGGCCCGCTCGGTTGTCGCCGAAATCGAGGCCAAGGGCGGCCGCGCCATCGCGATCAAGGCCGACAACCGCGATGCGGTGGCCATAGACAAGGCCGTCGATGACGCAGTGACCGCCTTCGGCCGGCTCGACATCCTGGTCAACAGCGCCGGCATCTGGCGGGCCGCCCCCATCGACACGCTGTCGCTCGCAGATTTCGACGAGACCATGGAGGTCAATCTCCGGGCTCCATTCATCGCCTCGAAGGCGGCGGCCGTGCATATGGGTGAGGGCGGCAGCATCATCTCGATCGGCAGCAACCTTGCCGAGAGGGCGACCGACGGCAGCCTCACGGCCTATTCGGCCAGCAAGGCGGCGCTGGTCGGCCTGACCAAGGCGCTGGCGCGTGACCTCGGCCCGCGCGGCATCACCGCCAACGTCGTCCATCCCGGTTCGACCGACACCGACATGAACCCGGCCGACGGCCCGCATGCCGAGCATCAGCGCCGGAAAATGGCAACACCGCGTTTCGGCAAGGCCGATGACATTGCCGGTATGGTCGCCTGGCTTGCAGGCCCTGAAGGCCGCTTCGTCACCGGCGCTGCCCTGACCATCGATGGCGGCGCCAACGCCTGATCCCGAGAGATTTCCGGCTGGGGCGGAACAACCCTCCGCTCCAGCCGTCACGATCTTGTGAAACCGTTCTGCAACAGGCTTTCCAAAATTTATGAAAGCTTAACGAAATCGGTATGAATCAGTATAGTCGCGCCTTACATCCGCCATGCGGTGAGCGGGACGATCTAGCGTGCGGAACGGGAACCGGTTGCGGCCGGAGCGGGTGATTCATGAAATTCCTCGGAAACAAAGCAACCGTGATGCCGCTGGTGGCGATCGCGGCAACGCTGGCTTTCGGTGTACCCCAGGCAGGCGCGCAGGGGCTGTTCGACATGCTTTTCGGCGGCGGCGTAAAGCATGCGCCGAAAGGCGAGTTTCCGCCCCCGCCACCGAAGCACAAACCAAAGCCGAAGGCTCCGGCCAGCGGTGGCGGTGGCGGCGCGAGAATCAGCAGCCCATCCTATTACACCTACAAGGCGGACCGGCTGGTTCGCGTCGACTTCTCGGCGCTGGCCCCGACGCCAGAGCCGGCGACGCCACAGGATGCGGCTTTCGTGCCGTCGGCAACGGGCGCTGCGTTTCGTGAAGCGGTTGCCAGCTTGGCTGACTACGAACTCTTAGCCGAGCCCGACATCGCCAAGGCGCTGATCGCGTATTACTCGGCCAATCCGGATTTCATCTGGATAAGCGGAACCAGCCTCAACAGCCGTGCGCAGGATGCGGTTCGGGTGCTTGGCGAGGCTTCAAGCTATGGTCTCACGCCCGCCGACTATACGGTCGAAGTGCCCGCTGCCGGCGCATCGACGACTGACGCCAATGCGCAACTGAAAGAACTCGTCCGTTTCGAGATGGCGCTTTCCGCGCGTGTGCTGCGCTATGCCCATGACGCCCAGAACGGCCGCGTCGATCCCAACCGCATGACCGGCTACTATGATTTCCCGGCCAAGCCGCTCGACTTGCAAGGCGTGCTGAGGACGCTGGCGCATACCCAGCAAGTGCGCACCTATCTCGAATCGCGGCATCCGCAGAATGCGGAATACCAGGCGCTGCGCGTCGAACTCGAATCTCTGCAGGCCAGTGCGGAAAACGAAATCGTCGTCGACCCCAAACTGTTGCTGAAGCCGGGCGAAACCAGCCCCGAACTGCCGAAGCTGCTGACCTTGATCGCGCGCAATCTCGATGACGAGATGGGCGGCGCCTATGGCGAGATCATGTCCAGGCTGGCCACCAGCGAAGTCTATGATCCGGAACTGGTCCCGGTCATCAAGGCCGTGCAGCAAAAGGCAGGCATGAAGGGCGACGGCGTCATCGGCCCGCGCACCGTCGCGACGCTGGCGGGAACATCCAAGGCCGACAAGCTGCTGAAGGTGGAAGTGGCGCTCGAGGAACTGCGCTGGCTGCCCTCCGATCTTGGCAGCCCGCGCGTCTTCATCAACCAGCCGGCCTTCACCGCAAGCTACATCGACAATGGCGAGGAAAAGCTCAAGACGCGTGTCGTCGTTGGCCGGACCACCAACCAGACCTCCTTCTTCTACGACCAGATCAAGCAGGTCGATTTCCATCCCTATTGGGGCGTGCCGCAATCGATCATCGTCAACGAGATGCTGCCGAGATTGCGCAACGATCCGGGCTATCTCGACCGGTCCGGCTATGAGGTGACGGATTCGCGCGGCAAGCGCATTCCTTCGTCGGCGGTCAACTGGGGCGCCTATGGCGCGAACATCCCCTACAGCGTGCGCCAGCAGCCGAGCGAGGCCAACGCGCTGGGCGAGTTGAAGATCCTGTTCCCCAACAAGCACGCGATCTACATGCACGACACGCCGCAGAAATCATTCTTCCAGCGTGATATGCGCGCGCTCAGCCATGGCTGCGTGCGGCTGCAGGACCCGCGCGGCATGGCGGCGGCGGTGCTTGGCACCTCCGTGGACTATATCGCCGAGAAGCTGAAGCACGGCCACTCGACCGAGAATGTGACACGCACGATCCCGGTTTATGTCGCCTATTTCACCGCCTGGCCTGATCTGTCCGGCAAGGTCGAATATTTCGGCGACGTCTACGACCGCGACTCGCGCCTGAAGCAGGCTCTGGACGCCACGGAGGCGGTTCGCTCGCCTTCGAGTTGATCCAGGGCTTTCGGTAGGCCGTTAACTCATAAATACGGCATGACCGAAAGCGGAAAGGCGGCCGAGAGGGAACGAGGAGCGGCGGCTACCGTTATCGAACAAGCTCAAAACGCAACTGTGATCCTGTTTCGGCAGGGACGAACGATGTTTAGCGCTCGAAGCGGAGGCGCCTGTGTCGAGCCACTATGCGATTCTCGAAGCCCCCTCCACGCTGGGCCTGGCGACCGATGGTGTGGAGCGCTTGCCTGGCCGGCTCCTGGACCTTGGCCTTGCGGAGCGCATCCAGGCGCGCCGCGCCGGGCGGCTGGCTGTGCCTCCGAAGGACCCGACGCCCGATCCCGCGACCGGCACCCTGAACGCAGGGCTATTGCGCAGTGGTCGCCCAAGCTCGCCGACGCCGTGGAAGCGGTGCTTGACGCAGGCGGGTTTCCAGTGGTGCTGGGCGGCGATTGCACGATCGTGCTGGGCTCGGCGCTCGCGTTTCGACGGCGCGGCCGCTACGGCTTGCTCTTCATTGACGGCAACGCCGATTTCTTCCAGCCAGAGGCGGAACCCAATGGTGAGGGTGCCTCGATGGACCTCGCCTTCGTCACCGGCTACGGTCCGTCGCTCCTGACCGACATCGAAGGTCGCGGTCCTCTGGTCCGCCCTGAAGACGTTGTCGCCTTCGCGTATCGCGATCACAAGGATCAGGAGGAGTACGGAAGCCAGCCGCTCCCCGAAGAGCTCAAGGTGCTTGACCTTCCCGCTGTGCGCGCCACGGGCATCGAGGCCGCCGCACGCGAAGCGGTCGATCACCTGACGAGAGCGGAATTGGACGGCTTCTTCATCCATCTCGACGCCGACTGTCTCGACGACGTCATCATGCCGGCTGTCGATTTTCGCGTGCCAGGCGGGTTGTCGTGGGACGAGTTAACGGCCGCGCTCCGGCTTGCCTTGGCGAGCGGCAAGGCAGTCGGCCTCGAGATCACCATCTACAATCCGCGCCTTGATGAGGACGGCAGCGCCGGACGCGGCTTGGCCGACGTACTGGCCGCTGCGCTCGGAACAGCAGCGCCATGACGATGACGAGCCATGCCTGCTCTCGGGCGCAGCAAGAAGCGACCGATTTTGAGGTCGTTTCTACTGCTTTCATATTGCGGCGGAATCTGTTTCAAGGCTCCGCATGAGCCGATCGGCGTGGCTCCGCGATTATGAGTCTGCAAGCTAGTAGCGCTCGAACAGTGGCCGCCGGAAGCCGGCGTCGCGCCCGGCGATCAGCCAGTAGAGCAAGCCGGCGACAAGGCCGGCAGCGGCAATGATGCCGATGTCGACCCAACGCTCCGGGTCCATATCCTCCGGCGCGCTCGGCCAGATCAAGGCGAAGCCGCCGACCGCGGCGCCGGCGCCGAAAACCATGTGCAGCAGGACATTGCGCAGCGAGAAGAACTCGGCGATCAGCGCGAAGATCAGCGTCTGCAGCGCGGTCACCACGATGGTCAGGAAATAGACGAACATGCCGAGCGGCGGCACCAGCAGCACCGCGATCGGCGAAACGCCCATGGCGTCGAAATAGCTGGGCGCGTTGGGCAAGGAACTGAGCACGCCATAGATCACCGCGATGGCGATCAGGCCGACCAGCACCGACACGAAGTAGCCGGCCAACATCATCAATATGCGCTTCATCACGTGCTTTGCCGTCGCCATCCCCATCCCCCAATGCGGCCCGCGTCGCGACAGTCAGCCATCAAAGCGAGACAGACGCAAGGGGAGGCGACGGTTGGCAAGGGCAATCGCTTTAGGCCAACGACAAGTCCGACTTGCAGCGGAGAACGCCAATCGCCAAAGTCAGTGCTGCCCCTCATTGTCCTGCCGGACATTTCTCCCCGTATAGTGACGGGGAGAAAGGGGCTGGCCGCAACGCCGGCGCCATCCTTGCAACGCCGGTGATTGGCGAAATGGGCGATGACAGCGTCCCTCTCCCCGTCACTATACGGGGAGAGGATGCCGGCAGGCAGGTGAGGGGCGGCGCCGGCGCCGGGAAAGGCTGGCTAATTTGATGCGGCGAACCCTATTTCGGCTCCGCCGTCACAGGATCGTAGGTGATTTCAACCTTTGCCTTGTCCGCCGTGTAATAGGTGACGGTGTAGGCGCCGCTGTCCCAGTCGACCTCGTCCACATAGCGAAAGCCGTCGCGCTGCTCGACCTTGGCGATGATCTCCGACAGCTTCTTGGCATTGGGCGGCGGCAGCGGCTTGTCGTCCGCGGCCAGGGCCGGCGCGCCGGCGAGAAGAACGGCGACGCTTGTCGCCAGCAGAAATCTGGACATGGCTTTCCCTCAAGTTTCCGCCGGAGAGAAACTCGCTGGCGTGCCGGTTTGTTCCGCGGCCGGAATGCGTGCCGATTCAGTCCACCGATTTGCAGCTGCCCGAATGAGGGGCCGCCGCCCGCTTGACTTACGCAGCGCGTCGTTGAGCGGGGTGGAGACCTGAACGGGCTCGACGAGGGTCGACGGCGGTCACGATGCTGTGGTGGTGATCGCAATAAACGCGATCCGCCGAAGTTGGCCCGGCACAGAAACGATAACCGCCGGGTACCGACCGGTCTTCGCTTACCGGGAAGCGGCACTGATAGACGCCTAGCTGAATGAGGGGGACGTCTTTCGAAATTGGTCTGACATTTTCAGGCATGGTTTTTCAAGTTCCTGGTTCATAGCCATTGCCGGCTGACGGCCGCAAGGCGACCGCGTCAAAGCGAGCTTCTCTCGTTTTGGAGGGCTGTGGATCACCATATGGTGTTGGTTGCAGTGCCAATGAAGCCCCGAAACCCTGCTTTCGCAAGCCAATCATTGCGACTTAAGGCCACACCGGCTGCTGGGCGGGCGGGCTACGGAAGCGAATACATTTTGTCAGCAGACAGTGTGGTCGCGTCCCGGAGCATCTCTTCGAACCGTTGCGCCGGTGCTATGGTGTGCCTGCATGATCAGACAGCAGGGATATGAGCCATGCCCGAAGTCACCCGCCGTACACTTCTTGCGTTCACCGCCGTGGCCTCGGTCATTGAACCGAAATTTGCCGAAGCGGAAGGGGCCTCACCCGAATTGCGGGCGCTGATCGGAGCCCATGAAGCCAGCTATGTCGGGCTTCACAGGGCTGTTCATCGAGTGGGCAGCAGCAGCCACGAACGCAAGAGGGCAGACCGGATTGAACAGGAAGCCTTGCTGGCCATCTGCTCCTACCCGGCGATCAGCCGAGGCGACCGCCGGGCCAAGGCCGATTACCTGTTGACCGCTGAGGCTCGGGGTGAACTCGACCTGGAAGAGCACATGCAGGCCATCCTGCACTCGATGAAGCGCTGATCGCGGCTCCGGAGCAGTGCATAGTTTAGACGCATCAACAGGAGTTCATGCGTGGCGACTGTCTCGCCACCTTCCATTGCTGCGACTACGCATCAGCGGCTGACGAACGAAGCGGTCAGCGACCTGTCGGGCAAATGGCAGGTGAAGCTCGATGAAGCCCCGTCTCGTACAGAAAGCCCGAGCGCTGGAACCGGAAAAGTACACGGTCTATTGCGCCAACGACCGCATCGAGGTTTCGTTCTGGGATCTCGAGCAGATGAAGGTGTGGCGCGACTCCGACGTCTGTCAGTTCCAGAGCTATACGAGCTACAGCTGTGCCCTGAATTTCGCCCAGAAGAATTTTGGCGGGGAGGGGCGGGGTGTAGTTGTTAAATGTCTGGCTTGGAGTGGGGCGTTCAGGAAGATCGATGGATGAGGACTGAACCTGCGACGCTTTGAGGTCGGTCAATGGCCGATAGTGCTCAGGATCCGCCGAAGACAGTGCGGGTTACTCCGAATAGGCCTGATCCTGAGATGGACACGGTCGCCTCAACTACGATGCGGTGTTGCCCGTAGACAATTGTCACCGGCCAAGACCACGTCCTAGAAAAACCAACGGTAAACTCGGTTGGGTGGGGTTGATACGTGTTCCACTGATCGAGGACATCGATCGGTTCACTTCCCCAGAAATGATGGGGCTTGCCCGGATAGATTTCGGAGACTGCAGCGTATTCAAGATCTATCGGGCTGGCACTATAGATTCGCTCGAAATTTGGCGGATAGATCGCCAAAATTCGGCGGAGACGCTCGACCGTCATCGGGTCGATCCTAAATCCCTGCTCAGTGGCATAGATCACGAGAAAGCGGTCTTTCCCACCTTGGTGAGCAGATTTTTCCTGAATGAGGCTGAGCGCCAGTTCGGTTTTTTCCTTCGGGTCGATCTTTTTCGGTGCATTGGCAAACGTGCCACCGTGTGATTTCAGCGGCGCAAATTCGGCGAGTTCCATTAGCTTCTCGCCCTGAGATGTCATGACCGTGAAATCGATGTCATTTTCAAGGTTTTGCTTAGGCTTGCCGAACGGCGCCCAAGACGGTTCGCTTTGCATCTGAACGTAGATCTCGAAACCCTTGACGAAGAGCCTCGCAATCATTTCTTCACGTTCAGCCTTGTCTTCAGGGAAAGGGATTACCGCCCATTCCGCTCCATCCTGGCCCGTTTTGATCGGCCCACTGGCTCCTTGAGGTTTCGTCCTGCCCTGCTTCATACCAGCCTCGTGCGTGAATCCTTTGGTGTCTGTAGATCCCGTTTGAGCTCGATCGTTGACCAGCTTCGAAGGATGGCGACCGCAGAGGTCATGTTAGGCTGGTAGCCTCGTCTAGAAGCTTAGCAAGCAGGCTCACGAAGGCGATAAACTCCAAGGCGCGTTCAGCGTCATCGTTGATGAAACCGTGTGCCCGCGGATTTCGTAGGCCCGAGACCGCGCCACTGAAGAGCTGCATGAAGCCCTTCTGTTCGTCCTTGTCGCTCTGGTCTTGGAGTGCGTTGAACTTCAATACGGGATTCGACGGGTTGAACGCCCGTTCCATTAGCGTCGTCCCATCGAACTCAAGTCCGCTTCGGAGGCGCACCAAGCCGTTGAGGGCCTTTACGGCCGCCTCGACAGCATTGGCATAGTGGCCGTCCTGGTAGAGTTTGTTTGCTGCGCGCGCGATTTCCCGATGAAGATCGAGCCCACCATACGCGCGTATGGTGCTCTGGATGCCATTTTCGCCTTCATCGCCGGCCCGCTCTTCAAAGATTTCGATGATCGACTTCAGCGTGGTGATAGACTTCTTCACCTTATCGTCGACTTCGTCGATGTTGCCCCGTAGGGAGTCATCCAACCCCTCAAACCAAACAGAAAACTCCGGCCGGAAGGTCTGAACGTGATATTCAGAATATTCGAGTGTATCAGCCCCAAACACGTCTCGAAGAGTTGAATTTATCTTGGTTGAGTGCCCATCGAGGATGTTCCCTCCGTCCTTTTCCGGCAAGCTGAAAACGTCGAGAGCAGATAGTTCGTTAAGGCGTCGCTTCAGCTTTGGAAGAGCCGCGCGGACTTGGGCATCCGACATCGCAGCTGAACGTGGAGTTGGTTCCGGCCGACGTGCCATGTTTTTCCTTCACTCAAAAAGCGCGATCAGAGGCAGGAGCGACGATAGAGTTTTTCGGCGGGCGCGATACCAATGCTGAAAACAGGTGGCGACATAGTGGCGGTACGTGAAGGGCACCACCGGCGCATTTAAGCAGTTAGTTAGTAAGTTACTGATTTTATAAAAAAATTGGTGGGCGATGCAGGGATTGAACCTGCGACCCCACCCGTGTGAAGGGTGTGCTCTCCCGCTGAGCTAATCGCCCGCTCGTTGCCCGAAGGCCAAGCGAGCCGCGATATAAGGGAGGCAGGTGCGGGAAGTCAAGGCGGTGTCGGGCGTTCCGATAAGGATCGGATTGTCGCCCGCCCACCCTGTCTTCGACAAGACGCCGGCCGCTTCGCCAAGGGAATCGCATATGGATTCTTGCGAAGAAGGACCCCCACCCTAGCCCTCCCCACAAGGGGGAGGGAAGCTGCCGCGCTCTCGCCTTTTGCGTCGAGAACGTTGGAAATTTGCTGAGATGGCGCCGACGGAATCTCCCTCCCCCTTGTGGGGAGGGTTAGGGGTAGGGGTATCCGTAGGGCGCAGTCATTGCCCGTATGTGATTGCCCTGGCCGGCCGCTTTCCAATCAGTTTCCAGCCGCGGCGATCAGCCTTTGCGCCAGATCGAGCGTCAGGGCGTCGAAATGCGAAATCACCGCCGAGGGTTCGAATTCGCGCACATGGCGGTCGGTGTAGCCGAAATCGACCGCCACCACGGGGATGCCGGCGGCTTTTGCCGTGTCGATGTCGGTTTGCGAATCGCCGACCATCAGCGCGCGGTGCGGGTCGCCGCCGGCCAGCTTGATGGTCTCGATCAGATGGCGCGGGTCGGGCTTGCGGAAGGCGAACGTGTCCTGTCCGGCGATCGCCGCGAAATGTTTGGTCAGGCCGAGTGCCTCGATCAGCGCCAGCGAGTTGGCTTCGTATTTGTTGGTGCAGATGGCGAGGATATAGCCGGCCTCCTCAAAGCGCGCGATCGCCTCGACGACACCGGGGTAGGGGCGCGACTTGCCGGGGATGTTGAGCGTGTAGTGGTCGAGGAAAAGTTTCAGCAGGCGGTCGTGCTCCTCGACGGCAAGCGATCGCTGATGGGCGGCGTGCGCCCGCTCGATCATCACCCGGCCGCCGTGACCGACAAAACGCCTGAAGCCGGCTTCGTCGACCGCGGCGATCTCGCTGGCGGCAAGGCTGTGGTTCAGGCTGTCGAGCAGGTCCGGCGCTGTGTCGATCAGCGTACCGTCGAGGTCGAACACGATGATCGGTCGGGTCATGATCTGTCCTGGGCAGGTGTGCAATGGGCAGGCGATAGCGGCTGCGGCGCGTCATGGCAAGCTGACTGGGGGCAAGCCGGCTTGGCAATCGCTTCAGACCGGTGACAGTTTCAACGTGTGGCGGGACCACCAATTGTGGAAGCCGGCGCTGCCCCTCATCGCCCTGCCGGGTGTCCAGCCGATAGATGGGTAACAGTTTGAACCGGATAGATAGGTAACAGTTTTCCCCCTTATGATGGGTTCGCGGCAGCGCCAAGCGGTTGGGTTGGCGC
>NZ_CP034779.1:3540822-4989605 GCF_004006095.1 Mesorhizobium sp. M7A.F.Ce.TU.012.03.2.1 | reverse complement strand
CGCGCCGGCCGGCAGGCCGAAGCGCGCGGTGAAAGCCGCGCGGTCAAGCACGCTCAAATCCGCATTCGGCAAGGGAAAAATGCCGCCCTGCCCGCCCGGTTGCTGCACCGAATGGGTGGCATCGAAGATCACCGGCGCGCCGATCTCGGCCATGATGGGAAGAGCGCGCATGTCGGAGACCAGCGTGTTGTAGCCGAAGGAGGCGCCGCGCTCGGTGGTCAGCACATTGGCATTGCCGGAACCGGTGATCTTGGCGACGACGTTCTTCATGTCCCAGGGGGCGAGGAACTGCCCCTTCTTCACATTGATCACCTTGCCGGTTTTCGCCGCGGCGACCAGCATGTCGGTCTGGCGCGACAGGAAAGCCGGAATCTGCAGGACATCGACATGCGGCGCGACGATGGCGCACTGCTCCTCGGTGTGGACATCGGTCAGCACGGGGAGCGAAAATTCCTTGCGCAGTTCGTCGAAGACGGGAAGGGCTGCGTCCATGCCGGCGCCGCGCGTCGCCGACAGCGAGGTGCGGTTGGCCTTGTCGTAGCTGGTCTTGTAGACGAGGCCTATGCCGAGCCTGCCGGTCAGTTCCTTCAGTGCGCCGGCCATGTCGAAGGCATGCTGGCGCGATTCAAACTGGCACGGGCCGGCGATCAGGGACAAAGCCGCCCTGTTGTCGAAGACGACATTGCCGACGGCTACAGACGAATTGGGCGCCATCGAATTGGACGCTTGCGGCTTGCTCATGGGATCTCCCGGAAGATAAAGGCCGCGCCCTGTCCGGGTGCACGCCGCACGACGATATCATTGCCCGCTATATTGTGTAGGACGGAATTGGCTGCAAGCAGCCTCGATGTCACATCGGCGTTCCGGACCGAAAAGACCACCGCTGCGAAGCGTAGATCTGTCGGCGCGCCGGCCGGCAGGCCGAAGCGC
Organism: Mesorhizobium sp. M7A.F.Ce.TU.012.03.2.1; assembly: GCF_004006095.1. Taxonomy (NCBI): domain Bacteria; kingdom Pseudomonadati; phylum Pseudomonadota; class Alphaproteobacteria; order Hyphomicrobiales; family Phyllobacteriaceae; genus Mesorhizobium; species Mesorhizobium sp. M7A.F.Ce.TU.012.03.2.1. The sequence goes on along the minus strand of NZ_CP034779.1, from coordinate 4,988,675 downwards.
GCGGTGAAAGCCGCGCGGTCAAGCACGCTCAAATCCGCATTCGGCAAGGGAAAAATGCCGCCCTGCCCGTCGGCGGCCGGATCATCCACCGCCACGGAAATCAGCCCATGCTGCTTTCCGGGCGCATCGCTGACCGCCAAGATCTCGACAATTCCGGTCGCGCCGTTGGCGTGGGCCTGCAAAGCCGTGCGATCCACATCAGGCGCGTTGACCCGCTCGCAGGCAAACAGAAAGGCGTCCGTGGCTTCGGCTCCGGCCGCAAAGGCGAGCTTGAACGACGCGATGTCGCTTTTGCCGGCAGGGTCGGTGAAGGCGCGCGAAAAACCCAGCATGTCTCCCGCCGAGATGCCGGCATCGACATAGCGTGCATGGTCGGCATCGGCATTGCCCGTGCCTAGAACAATGGCGGAAAATCCCTCGTCGCCGTTGCTGTCGCGATAGGCGCGATCACGCGCGACGAAGACATTGCCGTCTGCGATAGCCTTTGCCGCCACCTGCTCGTCGCCGACCGCCAAAGGTTCGAGATAGGTGCCGTCGGCCAGGAAAACACAGCAGTTTTCCGTTCCGAACGGATGGATTCCGGTCGGGGCAACGACGAAGCCAAGCGCGGTGAGCCGGGCTCGCGCCACATCGAGGCTGTGCGTCGGGAGCACCAGATGATCGAGCGGATGGGTGCCTGCGGCTGCGGTTTTGGTCATGCAGGCGCGATGTGCATCATTCCGCAAAGCCGTTCAAGACTTGATCGCAATACCGGCCAGTTCGCCCGTCAATTCACCGGACGTCGAAAGGCGCCCCTGGAGCAAGGTTCGATCAGCTCCCCGCGACTACATCGGCGGAATAGCGCAGTTCACGCATCGGTTTGACCTTGCTGGTGGTCTGCGCGTAGAGCGGGTGCGCCTTGTAGGCGGCCAGCGCGGCGTCATCGACGAACTCCGCATAGACAACCACATCGACCTCATCCGACAGCGGATCCACCTTGGTGTTGAGCGTGACCTCGAACAGGCTGGAATGAGGAATGTCGCCGAGCGCCAGCAAGCCGGTGCGCACAGCCTCGACATCCTCTTTTCGCCGCGCGCTGAAGAAAACGATATGCCGGATCAACCCCGCCTCCTCGATCAAAGTGCCGGGGTCTTTTGTGACGGCAGGACGTTGGCGTCAATCGACAAGGATGTCGCGGCTGCTGCCACTGGAGTTAAGCTTTGCTGGTAACATATCGCACAACATGACTAAGCTCTCTCACAGCGGTGTCGAGATAGCGGCCCTGATTGTACATGCCATCCCAGATCAAAAAAAATGCGATGGCGGCAATGACGATTACATAACGCATGGCTAAATCTATCGCACAAGGAATTCTGCGGTCATAGGCGTTTTTTGACGCGCTGCGCCTTGGCTGTGCACAGGCACAGATGCCCGCCGGCGGGAGCAATCTGCTTGGCACAGCCCCGCTTGCAGCCTGCCCCTTGAAGTTTCCCCGCATGACGTGGAAGATTGTCGCACGGATTCACCGGGAAGCGCTGAAGCTCTGGTAGGGGGCGCGCACTTCGTTCGAGCCCGCTCGCCGACGAACCGGTCGCGGCGGCGTTCGAAGCTGGCGAATGATCCAAGAGAACCGTGGCCCGGCAATTTGCGCCGACACCGCGGAAATCCAGGGGCATGAGATGGCGCAAAAGGAACATGTTGGCGTAGCATTGAGCGACGCGGTCAGGCTCGATGAATTCAACTTCGCGGAGATCGTCAAAGGTCTGCCGGCGAAAGCGCGCATGGTGCTGTCGGCGGCGATGAACCTGCCTCGCGGTTCGCTCAGGGTGAGGCTGCCGGACGGCCGTGCCGTGCTCGTCGGCGGCAAGGGACCTGGCCCAGATGCCGAACTGGTGCTGAAGAATTGGCGCTTGCCCGGCCGCGCCTTTTCCGGCGGCACGATCGGTGTTGCCGAATCCTATATGGACGGCGATTGGGAAAGCCCTGATGTGACCAGCTTCCTGGAGCTGTTCGTGGTCAATTCGGTCATTGGCGAGCGTATCGCGGGCGGCACCAGTTGGCTGATCAACACCGTCCAGCGCATCCGCCACTGGTTCAACCAGAACACGCGCACCGGTTCGAAACGCAATATCTCGGCGCATTACGACCTCGGCAACGCCTTCTACAAGGAATGGCTCGATCCGAGCATGACCTATTCCTCGGCGCTCTACACGACCGGTGCCAACGACCTGGAAGGCGCCCAGGCCGCCAAATATCGCGCTCTGGCGAAGGATACAGGGATCGGTCCGAAGGACCATGTGCTGGAAATCGGTTGCGGCTGGGGTGGCTTCGCCGAATTCGCGGCGCGCGAGATCGGCTGCCGCGTGACCGGGCTGACGATCAGCCGCGAGCAGCACGATTTTGCCACGGCTCGCATCGCCAGGGCTGGTCTTGCCGACAAGGTCGACATCAAGCTGCAGGATTATCGCGACGAGACCGGCACCTATGACCGCATCGCCTCGATCGAGATGTTCGAGGCGGTCGGCGAGAAATACTGGCCGGTGTTTTTCGGCAAGATGAAGGCCTGTCTGAGGCCTGGCGGCACCGCCGGCCTGCAGATCATCACCATCAACGAAGCCGCCTACGACACCTATCGCGCAAGGCCGGATTTCATCCAGCGCTACGTCTTCCCGGGCGGCATGCTGCCGACGCCGTCGATTCTGAAGGCGCTCGGCAAGGATCATGGCCTTGCCCATCTGCGCGAGCGCGTGTTTCCGGACGACTACGCGCGCACGCTTGCCGAGTGGCGCCACCGATTCTGGGCGTCATGGGAAAAGATCGTCCCGCTCGGCTTCGACGACCGCTTCAAGAAGCTCTGGGAGTTCTACCTGCACTATTGCGAGGCTGGCTTCCGCGCCAGCTACATCGACGTGCGCCAGGTGGTCTACAGGGCGTAAGCCGACACGCTCTTGAACGGTCTATGTCGAGCATGATCGCGACATAGCCGCGTCGTCGCCGTCAAAAAGTCCGATCGCGAAGCAGAATGCCGCGCAGGACGGACGAATCGGAAATCACCTGATGCGCAGACGGACGATCTTCTTCGGCGTCATTGTTGTCGCTGCGGTGGGCATCTGGCTCAACAACACCTCGCTGTTATCGAATCGCCCCGCCGGCAAGCCGGAGATGCTTGCCCATCGCGGCCTTGCCCAGGACTATTTGCGCGCAGGCATGACAGGACAGACTTGTACCGCCAGTCACATGTTGCCGCCGCGCCATGGCTACCTCGAAAACACAATTCCCTCGATGGAGGCCGCCTTTGCGCTGGGCGCCGACGCGCTCGAACTGGATGTTCACCCGACGACGGACGGCAAGTTCGCCGTCTTCCATGACTGGACGCTGGATTGCCGCACGGAAGGCACGGGAGAAACGCGCAGCCATTCCATGGCCGAGTTGAAGGCCCTCGATGTCGGCTATGGCTATACGGCGGATGGCGGCAAGACCTTTCCATTCCGCGGCAAAGGTATCGGCATGATGCCATCCCTGGATGAGGTTCTGACGCACTTCCCGGCCCGCCGCTTCAACATCAACGTCAAGAGCAACGATCCGGGCGAAGGCGAAAAGCTGGCCGCATGGCTTGCCACGCTGGCACCAGCCGAGCGCGGTTATCTCTCGGTCTATGGCGGCGACAAGCCGATTGCCGCGGTCAAGGCTGCGCTGCCGGACATGCATACGCTAAGCCGCGCATCGCTGACGCAATGCATCCTGCGCTATGCCGCAATTGGCTGGACCGGCTACGTTCCGGATGCCTGCCGCAAAGGCACCTTGCTCATCCCCGTCAACGTCGCGAAATGGATGTGGGGGTGGCCGAACCGGTTTCTCGATCGCATGCAAGGAGTCGACAGCCGCGTCTATCTGCTCGGCCCTTATTCCGGCGGCGACTTTTCGCAAGGGCTCGACGATCCCGAACTGATCAAGCAACTGCCGGACGGCTATTCCGGCAGCATTTCCACGGATGCGCTGGATCTCGTCATGCCTGACATCAAGGAACGTTTCGGCTCGGATCAATCCACGCCGTAAGGGGCTTGGATCGAGCCGCCTCGAAGCTACCCTTCAAAGCAGGATGCGGTATTTCGCGAAGCCCGCCTCGCCCTCGCCCGCCGGTTCGATCTTCAGCGATTTCACCTGCGCGATGAAATCCTTGGCCCTGGGGCCGGTTTCGAAGACGGCGCTGGCTCCAGGCAGCGGTGCGAACGACCAGTTGTCGTCCGCCGACGGATTGATCGTGCCCTCGCTGACGATATAGCGGACGATGACATCGCGATTGGTGTCCGGCGCCTCGTAGATGATCTTCGAGGCATTGATGTCGGGGAAATTGCCGCCGCCGCCAGCCCGGTAATTGTTGGTCGCAACGACGAATTTCTGATTGCGATCAATTGGCTTCCCATCGAAACTCAGGTCGACGATGCGATTGGCGCCAGCGTTGGCCAGCCCGCCCTTGGCATCGTATTTCGACGGCTGCGACAGATCGATCTTGTAGGTGACGCCGTCGATGACGTCGAAATTGTAGGACGGAAAATCAGTGTTGATGAGGGCCTGGTCGGCCTTATCAGGCTCGATCCGGTTGAAGATGCCGGCCGACATTTCCAGCCATTCCTTAACCTGCGCACCGGTGATTTCGACGGCACGCACGGTGTTGGGATAGAGATAGAGGTCGGCAACGTTCTTGATGGCGATGTCGCCCGCCGGCACGTCGGTATAGTAGTCGGCGCCGTTGCGCCCGCCGGCCTTGAACGGCGCGGCCGCCGACAGCAGCGGCACATCCTTCCATTGCGTGTTCTTGAGGATATCCCGGAGGTACCAGGTCTGCGCCTGGCTGACGACCTGCACCGACGGATCGTCGGCGACCAGCGCGAAATAGGAATAAAGCGGCGCGGAGGTCTTGCCGACGGGACGCCGCACATAGGCCAGCGTCGCCTGGTGGTCCTGTTCGAGGGCCGCGATGATGCGCTTGTCGTCCGGGACAGTCGGCTTGTTCTTGTTGTCGAGGCGTTCGAAGATCGGCCGCGCTTCGGAGGTGGCTGAAACGACCTTCCATTTCGACCCGTCACGCTCCAGCATCAGGTCGATCAGCCCCATATGCGAGCCCCAGAAACCGCCCATGACGGCGGGTTTGCCCTGCAGCGTGCCCTTTTGCGTGTCGACACCGTCGAGCGACTGGAAATCCTTCTTGCCGGGGAACACCAGATGCTGGTGGCCGGTGAACACCGCATCGATGCCGTCGACGCCGGCGACGAAGAACGAGGCGTTCTCCATCATGTCGCCCTGCTTCACGTCGATGCCGGAATGCGAGAGCGCAAGGACGATGTCGGCGCCCTCCTCCTTCATCTGCGGCACCCAGGCCTTGGCCGCCTCGACGATGTCGCGCGTCTTGACGTTGCCCTCGAGGTTCTTGAGATCCCAGACCATGATCTGCGGCGGCACGAAGCCGATGATGCCGACCCTGATCGGCTGCTCGGCGCCCGAACCGTCCTTGATCTTCTTGTCGAGGATGACATAGGGCTTGAGATAGAGCTTGTCGTCGCGCGGGTTCGCGGCAAGCTCGGTGCCGCGGATCAAATTGGCGCAGACGAAGGGAAAATTGGCGCCGGCCAGCACCTTATCCAGGAACGACAGGCCGTAGTTGAACTCGTGGTTGCCCAGCGTCGAGCACTCGTAGCCAAGCAGGTTCATGCCTTTCATGATCGGATGCAGGTCGCCGTCCTTCAGCCCCTTCTCATAGGCGATGTAGTCGCCCATCGGATTGCCCTGCAGCAGGTCGCCATTGTCGATCAGCATCGAATTCACGGCTTCCTTGCGCACAGCATCGATGAGAGACGCCGTGCGCGACAGGCCCAGCGTGTCGTTCGTTTTGTCGGCGTAGTAATCGTAAGGCAGCACGTTCACATGGATGTCGGTGGTCTCCATGATCCGGAGATGGGCCTGGTTGGCTTGAGCGCGGGCGGAGAACGGATGCAGCATGATCAGTGCCCCTGCGGCGGCGCCCGCAAGGAGATCGCGGCGGGATATGGGATGGAGCAGTTGCGACATGTTTTCTCCTTCGACAACTGACAAGCCCTGCCCCGAAGCGAACTTCGCTCTGAAACCTGCTTAAGTCCATTCAACAAGTCGCGCGCATGAAGCCGCCACTCGATCAGCAACGGATGACGTGCCGATGAACGATCGGGGCGAGGAAATCAGCCCTTGTCGTCGTCGCCTTGGGTGATCAGCCGCGCGCTGCGCTGGCCTGTCGCGTAAATCCATAGCCAGCTCAGCGAAACCGCAAGCCGGTTGCGAAAACCGATCAGGAAATAGATGTGCGCCACTCCCCACAGCCACCAGGCCGCCCGGCCGGTCAGCTTGAGCCAGCCGAAATCGATCACCGCGGCGCGCTTGCCGATCGTGGCGAGATCGCCGGCATGCCTGTAGTGGAAAGGACGCGCGGTCGTGTCGCCGCCGAGCCTGGCCTTGATGGTGGCCGCAACATGTCGGCCCTCCTGCTTGGCGGAAGGCGCGACGCCGGGCACCGGCCGGCCATCGGGCCGCAGCACAAGGGCGGCGTCGCCGATGACGAAAATCTCCGGGCTGCCAGATACAGTCAGATCGGGCTCGACCAGCACCCTGCCCGCGCGGTCCGCCTTCGCTCCCAGCCATTCAGCGGCCGGCGAAGCGGCAACGCCGGCTGCCCACAGGATCGTTCGGGCTGCCAGTTGCTTATCGCCAAACACAACACCTTCGGCGTCGCAGCGCGTGACGGCCCGGCCAAGCTCGACCGTCACACCGAGCCGCTCGAGCGCTTTGCTGGCATAGTCGGAAAGTTTCGGTGCGAAATTGGCCAGAATGCGGTCGCCGGCCTCGATCAGCACCACACGCGTCTGCCGCGCGTCGATGTTGCGGAATTCGCCGCGCAGCGTGTCATGCGCCAGCTCGATGATGGTGCCGGCAAGCTCGACGCCGGTCGGCCCGCCGCCGACGATCGCAATGGTCAGCAACGCCCGGCGTTTGGCCGGATCGGTCTCCCGCTCGGCCTGCTCGAAGGCCAGCAGAATTCGCCGCCGAATGCTGGTGGCGTCCTCCAGCGTCTTCAGGCCCGGGGCGAAAGGCTCCCATTCGTCGTGGCCGAAATAGGCGTGGCGGGCCCCGGTGGCGAGCACCAGCGTGTCGTAGGCGACCGCGCTGCTGTCATCGAGCAGCACGCGCTTGCCGGCGCGGTCGACACCGGTGACATTGGCGAGCAGCGTCGTCACATCCTTGCGCTTGCGCAGGAGGTGGCGGATCGGCCAGGCAACCTCGGAGGTGGCCAGCGCCGTCGTCGCCACCTGGTAGAGCAGCGGCTGGAAGAGGTGATGGTTGCGCTTGTCGATCATGGTGATGCGCACGGGAGCGCCAGCAAGTGCACGGGTGAACTCGAGACCGCCGAAACCCGCGCCGACAACGACGACATGATGCCTGGCTTCATTCATTTCGTTCACCCCGATGGCAAGATTGCCTGTCCTGGATGTAGGTATTTTTGTGCAATGCAACAACAGATGGACGGTGCCCGAGACTCGTCGTTCCATGTCGTGAATGCACATGTTGTATCGTATCGCGAGGTATAGCGTCATCGAACACGCGATGAGGTGAGGCATGGCCAACGATCGTGACGACGATGCTCCGGCGCAGTATTCTTCGCCGCCCTGTTTCATGCACGAGCTCGATCCGGAATTCCGTGCGCCTTCGAGCGACTGGATCGATGTGAGACGCTGGCGCAAGGCCGAACGCGAACGGCTGATCGCTGCGCGTCTCGCCGTTTCGGCCGACGCGCGAGCGGTAATGTCGCAACGCATCGCCGATGGCCTCGACGCGATCATTGGCGAGATCGCCGGGCGCATGGTCAGTCTTTACTGGCCGTTTCGCGGCGAGCCGGATTTGCGGCCTTGGATGGCGTCCATAAACGAACGCGGCGGCCGCACCGCCCTGCCCATCGTCATCGAGAAGGGGCAGCCGCTGATCTTCCGCGCCTACAAAGCGGGCGACCGGCTGGAGAAAGGTGTCTGGAACATCCCGATGCCGGCCGAGGGCGATCCGGTGCTGCCGGACATCGTCATCTCGCCGATCGTCGGCATCGATCCCCAGAACTACCGCCTGGGTTATGGCGGCGGCTTCTTCGACCGCACGCTGGCAGCGATGCCGTTCAAGCCGCTGGTCATCGGCGTCGGCTACGAGCTGCAACGCATCGCGACCATCTACCCGCAGCCGCACGATATCCCGATGGATCGGGTGGTAACGGAGGCCAGCTAGTCCAGGCTGTGCTGAGATTCAGGTCAGGCCGAGTCGAAAATGGTCGCTTCCGAGAACGGGAGCGGAGCGTACTTTTCGTACGCGAGCACCGGAAGCGCATGGAGCTACCATTTGCAGGCCGGCATCACCTGAATATCAACGCAGCCTAGGCCATTTCCGGCTTCATGCCCATGGCGGTCCTGTCGACGATTTCGCGTAGCGCAAAGGACGAATTGATCTTGGTCACGTGCGGCATCGCCGACAGCCATTCCTTGTGGATGCGCTCATAGTCGACGAGATCCTTCGCCGCGATCCGCAGGATGTAGTCGTACTCGCCCGACATCAGGTGACAGGACAGCACGTTCGGGCAGCGTTTGATCGCCGCCTCGAAATCCGAGAGCGTCTTCTCGAACTGTCCCGACAGCGATATGTGCACGATCGCCGTCATCTGGTGGCCGAGTGCTGCATTGGAAAGCCGGGCATGATAGCCGCGGATGGTTCCGGATTTCTCCAGATTGTCGAGCCGGCGCGAACAGGCCGACTGCGACAGGCCGACCTTCTCGGCCAGTGCCGCATTGGGTATCCTGCCATCCTTCTGCAAAGCCTCGAGAATGGCGATATCAATCCTGTCGAGCCGCATTTTTCGTGAATCCTGCGAATATCCAGCTATTTCGCGCAACGATTATCGAAACCTGCCGGTTGGCGCAAGCGCATTCGCAAACACCTGCGCAACGATTCGTGGTTCACTCCATCCATACAGGGAACGAGCCCAAAGGGCCGGATCAGGAGAAGAAAATGCGCGTCGGCTGCCCCAAGGAAATCAAGAACCACGAATACCGCGTCGGCCTCACCCCCGGCTCGGTCCGCGAATATGTCGCCCATGGCCACGAAGTGCTGGTTGAGACCGGGGCCGGTGCCGGCATCGGCGCCGATGACAACGCCTATCGCGCCGCCGGCGCCACGATTGCCAAGACGGCCGCCGAGGTGTTCGCCAGGTCGGACATGATCGTCAAGGTCAAGGAGCCGCAGCCCAGCGAATGGGCGCAGCTTCGCGAAGGCCAGATCCTGTACACCTACCTTCACCTTGCTCCGGATCCGGAGCAGACCAAGGGCCTGCTTGCGTCCGGCGTGACGGCAATCGCCTACGAGACCGTGACCGACGACCGTGGCGGCCTGCCGTTGCTGGCGCCGATGTCGGAAGTTGCCGGACGCCTGTCGATCCAGGCCGGCGCCACGGCGCTGCAGAAGGCCAATGGCGGCCGCGGCGTGCTACTCGGCGGCGTGCCCGGCGTGCTGCCCGGTAAGGTCACCGTGCTCGGCGGTGGCGTCGTCGGCCTGCACGCGGCCAGGATGGCGGCCGGCCTTGGCGCCGACGTCACCATCATCGACCGCTCGATCCCGCGCCTGCGCCAGCTCGACGACCTCTTCGCCGGCCGCGTCCACACCCGTTACTCGACTGTCGAGGCGCTGGAAGAAGAGTGTTTTTCAGCCGACATCGTCGTCGGCGCGGTGCTGATCCCGGGTGCCGCGGCGCCAAAACTGGTTTCGCGCGAAATGCTGTCGGGCATGAAGAAAGGCTCGGTGCTGGTCGACGTCGCCATCGACCAGGGCGGCTGCTTCGAGACCTCGCACGCCACCACTCATGCCGAGCCGACCTATGAGGTCGACGGCGTCATCCACTATTGCGTCGCCAACATGCCTGGTGCCGTGCCGGTCACTTCGGCCCACGCGCTCAACAACGCGACGCTTCACTACGGCCTGCAGCTCGCCGACAAGGGCCTGAAGGCGCTGGTCGACGATCATCACCTGCGCAACGGCCTCAATGTCCACAAGGGCAAGATCACCAACCGGGCAGTCGCCGAGGCGCTCGGCTACGAACTGGTCGAGCCGAAAGCCGTTCTCGCCGCCTGATTTTCGCGAAAACAGCTCCTTTCAATCCAGCCCGCCGGTTCCATGCCGGCGGGTTTTTTCTTGCGAGCCTGTTTTTCAGGCAAAGCATGGCGTCGAAAGATGTGACGCAACGGCACTTTGCTCATCATTGTTGCATATTTGTCATTCCCGTACCGGCCGACTCCCTGCTAGAGACATTCCGGGTTTACTCATTGGGGTACGGGCATATGTTCATTCGCACATCCGCGAAATCTTTTCTTCTTGGTGCTGTTTCTGCTGTGGCTTTGATGTCTGCTGCTCATGCAGCAGATGTCGTCCAGCCGGTAGAAGAAGCTGCCGGCTTTAACTGGAGCGGCCTCTACGTTGGTTTTGGCGTCGGTGCCGGTGCCAACGTACACGAGCTCGGCAGCGATTTTATTCCAATCTCGCTGAACGGCATTGGTGGCGAAGGCGTCTATGGTGAGCTGACGGTTGGCTATGACTATATGGTCTCGCCCCGGTTCCTCATCGGCGGTCTGCTGGACGCTCACGTGGGCAACATCAAGACCACGCTGGACATTACGGGGTTCGACGCTTCGATCAAGGAAACCTACGGTTTCGACGCTGGCCTGCGTCTCGGCTACCTCTTGACGCCGAACACTCTGGGCTACGTGCTGGGTGGCTATTCCTGGCAGAAGTACAAGCTCGATACGAACGCCGGCTTCGACTTTGATTGGGATCAGAGCGGGTATTTTGTCGGAGGTGGCATCGAAACGGCCATCAACAGCAATTGGACGATCAAGACTGAGTATCGCTATACGGGCTTCGGGACCAAGGACGATCTTCTTTCCGAGGCTGGCATTGTCGGGGTTCCGGACGGTCTCCTGAATCTTGACACCTCGCGCCATACTTTCCAGATCGCAGCCAATTACCGGTTCGGTGCCCAGAACGGCGGCGGCGCTGCATTCGAGACGCCAGCCTACAACTGGACCGGATTCTATATCGGCGGCGCTAGTGGTGCCGGTGCGTCCGTGCACCAAATCAACGTTCCGCCGCTCGGCGGCCTGGAATTCAATGGTCTCGGTGGCGAAGGTGCCTTTGGTGAACTGAACGTCGGCTACGATCATGACTTCGGCAGCTGGGTCGCAGGCGTCATGGTCGATGCACGCTACTCCGGCATGACTTCCGAACTGGAGCTCGGCGGCGGATCGATCAACGTCGATACAGACTATGGGTTCGATGTGTTGGGCCGCGTCGGCATGAAGATGAACGAATCGACCCTTGCCTATGCGCTTGCCGGCTACAGCTGGCAGCATTTCGATCTGAACGCTTCCGACCCGATCGGCGACATTCTCGACTGGGGTTCCAGCGGTTTCTCGGTTGGTGGCGGCCTTGAAACGGCTCTGTCCAGCAATGTCACCGTTGGCCTCGAATATCGCTATTCGCAGTTCGCCGAGAAGGACTTTTCTTCGGAATTCGGCGCACCCGACGACACCCTTACCTCGACTTCCTCTTTCCACACCGTGCGTCTCGGCGCGAAGTACAAGTTCAACTAAAAGGCCCTCCAGCCAAACAGTTGCAGCCCGTCGGCCATGCCGGCGGGCTTTTTTTATTGCTCGAATCTTTCCGCGCCAAACGCAGGCAACAAAAAAGCGGAGCCAAAGCCCCGCTTCCTCGATGTCGAGATTTACCGCCGGTTCATCCGCGGTCGGCAAATCGATCGACAATGGCTTTCTATCGCGCATATGCGACGGCAGTACGACAACTGTTTCCAGCGGCTAGTCTCAGCCTCAAGCGCGCTCGATGCGGCACTGGTAGCAATTGTTGCGCGCCGAACGGACATGGACGTAGGCGATCTCGTCGCGTTCGAACAGCGTCTCGGCCCGTGCAGCAATTGCCGTGGTCGGGATGACGCCGCCGCTGCCATAGACGATGCGATCATCCCTGCCATAGCCGCGCACGATGTAGTCGGGGCTTTCGAGAATCTCGGGCAGCGCCTCGCTCTCGGCAGCGCGGTCGCATTCCTCGCCATGCAGGAAGATCGGCCCCGTTTCAGCATAGGGCTGAAGCTGCGGGAATGGCCGGTACGCCAGAACAAGATAGGCATCGCCGGCGGCGATGTTCTTCAAGCAATGCCGGCAAGGCATGCCGTCACCGTCGGAGATCTTTCGCTCGGGCATTTGACCATAAGCATCGATCCCGCCGCGCTGCAGCGTCCTGACACCTTCGGTCGGCAAAGCTTTGAACTGGATGGTCATGGAAAATCTCCGGTGTGGTCTACCGGAAATTATCCCTTTGAACTCTCGCCGCCACCCGATTCCTGCCAGATATCGAAGAGCCGGTCGCCCGTCGGCGACCGGCTCTCATCAAGTCCCGTCGAAGGCGCCGGCTAACTAAAATTCAGAGCTGCGGCTCAACGGATGAAATCGTCGAAGCGGCGCAGTGTCACCCGGCGATTCTGCCAGTTTTCGTTCTGCGTCTGCACCAGCAAAAACTCTTCGCCATAGCCGACTGTCTCGAGAGCATGACCCGGCACGCCGAATTCGCGCACCAATGTGCGCTTGAGCGAAGCGGCGCGCTGTTCGGACAGAGCCTGATTCGACTGGAAGGAGCCGACGGCGTCGGTGTGGCCCTCGATCAGCACCCGGGCGCCGCGATCGCGGCGCAGGATGCGCCGCAGCGCGTCGGCAATGGTCTCGATCTTGTCGTATTGCGAGTTGGCAATAGCCGCCGAACCGAAGGCGAAGTTGATCGACTGGATATCGATCGAGCGGGCCATGCGGCGCAAATCCGGGCGCCGCTTGAATTCGCGGATGGTGACGCGCTCGTCCGGCCGCAATTTCACCCGCGGCGCCGCCTCGAGCTTCCGCTCGATCGTCGCGGCCGAAGGCGTTGTCGCCTGGGCTGCGGCCAGGCTTGGCATGGCAATTGCCGCGATCAGCGCGGCGGCAAGTGTACGGCGGGTCAGCATGTCTTCGTCTCCTTCGGCCTTGGCCGCATTGATGGTGCCGGCAACATGCCAAAAACAGCCTGAAGGGCCGATGAACGGCGGGTTCAGATTAGAGCTGGTGTCAGCTTCCGGCTAGGGCCGCATGACGCTGGCCGCACGCTCGGTGAAAGGCAGCGGATGGACGATTTCCCTCTTTTGCGCCACCGGTGCAAAGCCGAGCTTCTGGTAGAGCGGCAGAGCCGCCGGATGATCGAGCGTGCAGGTCTGCACCGTCACCCGCTTCGGCCCATGCGACCATGCGGCGGCGATCGCGGAGCCCAGGAACCAGCGGCCGATGCCTTGCCCGGTGGCATGTTCCATCATGCCGAAATAGGCGAGCTCGACTTCTTCCGGCAGATGCGGCTTGAGATCGAAGAAGCCGGCGGGCGCGCCGTCGAGGTAAAGCACCCTGATGTCGCGATCCTCACGATGGATGCCGGCGGAAAGCTCGTCGTCATCCAGCCTCAGCACATTGACCCAGTGCCATTTGCGCCCCACCCGGTCCATCAGATAGCGGTAGAAATGCAGCGGAATGTCCTTGGTCTTCAGCAGCGCGACCTGACGGTTATACGGCACAGGCGGCGAATAGGCCGGAGGCACATGCATCTCGAGGAACGTCACCGTGACTTCGATGTCTTCCAGCGCGCCGTTTTCCATCGTCTTCATTCCTTGCCGGTCACAACGGGGCCGGTCGCCACGGGCGTGTCGGAAAGCCCGCCCCACTCCGTCCAGGAGCCGTCGTAAAGCCTGTTGTTCGTATGGCCAAGCGTTTCCAGCGCCAGCGTCACCACCGCCGCGGTAATACCGGAACCGCATGAAGTGACGACAGGTTTCGCCAGATCGATGCCGGCCTCCTCGATCACCTTGCGCAGGCGGTCCTTCGACAGCAGCTCGCCATTTTCCGACAGCGCCGAATAGGGCAGATTGCGCGCGCCGGGCATATGGCCGGAGCGGATACCCGCGCGCGGCTCAGGTTCAGTGCCGGTGAAGCGGCCCGGTCCACGGGCGTCGGCGATCTGGCTCGCCCTGGTGTCGACGATCCCGCGCATGTCGGCGAGGCCAGCGACGCGCCCGGCGTCGAAATCGGCATGAAACACGCTTGGCGCGATCTTGGTCGGTTCGGCCGTCACCGGCCTGCCGGCGGCTTTCCAGCCATCGAAGCCGCCCTCCAGAATATAGGTCTGAAAGACGCCCATCACCCGGAACATCCACCACGCCCGGGGTGCGGAGAAGAAACCCGGGCCGTCGTAGACGACGATGGTGTCATCGGCCGAAACGCCCATGGCGCCGACATACTGGGCAAAATGCTGCGGCGACGGCAAGGTATGCGGCAGGGGCGAATCCGGGCCCGAAACGGCATCCTGATCGAGAAATCGTGCGCCCGGGATGTGGGCCGACTCATACTCGCCGCGCGCATCGCGCTTCTGCGCCGGGAGATACCAGGATGCGTCGATGATCGTCAGGCCCGGCTCGCCGAGACGTTGCTGCAGCCAGTCTGCGTCGACGGTGAAGGGGCTGTCCTCGGCCATTTTGTTCTCCTGCTCGCTTTTTGGCGATCACTGTCCTGTTCAGTTTGCCGGCATCGGCCCAAAGCGGATGCGGAAGCGCCGGTTCTCGCGGCCCTTCTTCTCGATCTTGCCGATGTGGATTTCGCCGACTTCGGCGGTGCTTTTCACATGGGTGCCGCCGCAGGGCTGGCTGTCCACCGATGCGTTGTCGCCGATACAGACCAGGCGGATCTTGCCTGTGCCCACCGGCGGCCGAACGTTCTTGGATTTCACCAGGCCGGGATTGGCGGCCAGGTCTTCGTCACTGATCAGCCTGACAAAGATCGGATGATCGGCCCGCACCAGGTCCATCAGCCCGGCGGTGACGTCCTCCTTGGTGAAGCCGGCATCCGGAGCGTCGAAGTCGACACGGCTGTCGTCCTCGGAAACCGAGGCACCGGTGATCGGGAACGGGCAGACGACGGTAAGCAGGTGGCAAGCCGCGTGCATGCGCATCAGGAGATGCCGCCGCTCCCAGTCGATCGCCAGCCTCAGCGCCTCGCCGGGCTGCGGAACCGCCTGCTCCGGCGCCGGCACGTGTATGATCTCGTCCTTGATCTCACCGGTGAGGGTGGCGGCAATGATGATACGGCTGCCGTCGCCACGTTCGAGATACCCGGTATCGCCCGGTTGGCCGCCCGAAGTGGCGTAGAAGATCGTCCGGTCGAGGATGATACCGCCGCGATCGTTGACGGCAACGACCGTTGCGTCCGCCGTCCGCAGATAGGCATCGTCGCGAAACAGGGCGTCCGTCCTGTTTGCCATCACGCGACCTTTTCGAACGGCACCGGAATTGTGCTCTTCAGTTCCATCCAGCCTGGCACCGGCAGCTGCTTTTCGCGCAGGAATTCCGGGTTGAACAGTTTTGATTGATAGCGCGTGCCATAATCACAAAGAATGGTCACGATGGTGTGGCCGGGACCTAGTTCCCTGGCCAGACGGATCGCGCCGGCTATGTTGATGCCGGTCGAGCCGCCGACGCAAAGGCCCTCTTCCTGGATCAGGTCGAAGACGATCGGCAGCGCATCCTCATCGGGGATCTGGAATGAAAAATCCGGCGTGAACCCTTCGAGATTGGCGGTGATGCGCCCCTGCCCGATGCCTTCGGTGATCGAGCTGCCTTCGGACTTCAGCTCGCCGCTGGTGTAGAAAGAATAGAGCGCGGCCCCCAGCGGATCGGCGAGCGCGATCTTCACATCCCGGCTTTTGGCCTTCAGTCCGGAGGCGACGCCGGCCAGCGTGCCGCCAGAACCGACCGCCGACACGAAACCGTCGACCTTGCCGCCGGTCTGGCTCCAGATCTCCTCCGCGGTGGTGCGGATATGGCCGTCACGGTTGGCGACATTGTCGAACTGGTTGGCCCAGATGGCGCCGTTCGGTTCTGTCTTTGCCAGTTGCTCGGCCAGCCGCCCCGACAGTTTCACGTAGTTGTTGGGATTCCTGTAGGGCACGGCCGGCACCTCGATCAGCTCAGCGCCGAGCAGCTTGATCGTGTCCTTCTTTTCCTGGCTCTGCGTCTCGGGAATGACGATGACGGTCCGGTAGCCGAGCGCCTTGGCGACCAGCGTCAGCCCGATGCCGGTATTGCCCGCCGTTCCCTCGACGATCACGCCGCCGGGCTTCAGCAGCCCGCGCTTCTCGGCGTCGCGGATGATGAACAGGCCCGCGCGATCCTTGACCGACTGGCCCGGATTCATGAATTCGGCCTTGCCCAGGATCTCGCAACCGGTTTGTTCCGAAGCTTTGTTGAGGCGGATCAGAGGAGTGTTGCCGATCGCGTCGATCACAGAACGGGGCATTCAGGATTCCTTGTGTAGGTGCGCCGAAACCCTAGAAACCCGAAGCTGCGGTTTCAAGGCAAGAATTTGTCTGGTCCAGTCGCATTTGCAGTGCTGTTGTTGCGTCGGCGCTTCCCGAGGCTGGCCTCTTGCGCCACTGTTCATTTCCGGCTGACGTTGAAAAGCGGCTTTTCATTCGATTTCTTCACCGCTAGAGCAATTCCAGGAAAAGTGTGAAACGGTTTTCCGTCCGGAATTGCGTAGAAACAAGGAGATAGAGCAGTTCGCCGTTTCCGTGAAACGGTGAACCGCTCTAGAGCAAAGCACCAACAAGTCGACAGGGCGCAGCATGACACTCTACCGGGCTAACCCGAAGCACGGCGTCGCCTGGATCACGGGCGGCTCAAGCGGCATCGGCCGTGCGCTGGCCAGGGATCTTGCTTCCCAGGGCTATGCGGTCGCGGTGACGGCGCTTGACGACGATCCGATCGACACGCTCGTCGTCGAGACCGCGCAGATGCCGGGCAGTGTCACGGCCTTTCCCTGCGATGTCACCGACGAGCCGCGCATGGCAAGAACCGTCGCCGCGATCGAGAAGGAGCTCGGTCCCATCGTGCTCGCCATCTTCAATGCAGGGAACTACATTTCGACGCCGGGGGAGAATCTTGTCGTCAACGACTTTCGCCGGTCCTTCGAGGTCAATTATTTCGGCATCATCAACGGCCTCGTGCCCGCGGTCGAACGCATGCGTGTGCGGGCGCGCGGCCATGTCGTGCTGGTCGGCTCGGTGACATCCTATTTCGGCTGGCCGACAACGGCCGCCTATGGCGGCACCAAGGCGGCGATCAACATCCTGGCCGAGTCGCTGAAGTATGATTTCGACAAGATGAACGTGCGTATCCAGGTGTTCAATCCCGGCTTCATCGACACCCCGCTGACCGAGAAGAACATGCTGCCCATGCCGGGACTGATGCCGGTCAGCCGCGCATCGCGCCGCATGGCGCGGGGCATCAAGTCCGGCGGCTTCGAAGTCCATTTCCCGCGCCGGACCAGCTGGCCCCTGAAACTGCTCGGCCTGCTGCCGAGGCCGCTGTGCAGAGGGTTTATCAGCCTGATGACCAGTTGGAAGGCGCGGCCGCTGCATTACGACCGCAAGCCCCCGATCGAATAGGCCGCCGGCGAAATTAGCAGGCCCACCGTTTCGGGCCGCCTTGGTCATGGTTGAGACAAGTGCTGCGTGGAGTCTGCGATGGGGCGACGGATCGTGCTTGCTGTGCTGGGCCTCATCGCCATTCTCGCACTGGCCTTCGTGCTCGGCCCGCGCGTTCGCGTCGACACCACGATCCGTTTCGATCCCTCGCTCATCGCTGACGATCCGCAGGCCTATGTGGCAAAGGCGGAAGCCGCCATCCCCGGAATCCGTGACGGGCTGGAAAAAGAGATCGTCTGGGCCGATCCGTTGGTGCATGCCAGGACGCCGCTGTCGATCGTCTACATCCACGGCTTTTCCGCATCGAAGGGCGAGGTCCGCCCGCTGCCCGACGAAGTGGCGGAACAGCTTGATGCCAATCTCTTCTACACCCGGCTCACCGGTCACGGGCAGGATGGCGCGGCGATGACGCAAGGCAGCATCAACGCCTGGATCAACGACTATGAGGAAGCGCTCGCCATCGGCCGGGCGATCGGCGACAAGGTGATCGTCATCTCGACGTCGACCGGCGGCTCGCTGGCGGTCTGGGCGGCAACGCAGCCCGGTGTATCGGACGAGGTGGCGGCGATTGCGTTCATCTCGCCGAACTTCGGCGTCAAGGCTTCGGGCGCCGAGATCCTGACCATGCCGTGGGGCAAACAAATTGCCAGGCTGGTCGCCGGCAAGGAACACAGCTTCGTGCCGCGCAACGCGCTGAATGAAGAATTCTGGACCACCCGCTATCCGATCGAAGCAACCTTGCCGATGCAGGCGCTGACCGAGCTTGCCTATGGCGCGCCGGTGGAGAAGGCGACCATCCCTGCTTTGTTCATCTTTTCTGATTCGGACAAAGTGGTGCGGGCCGACCGCACCCGCGAGATTGCCGGGCGCTGGGGCGCGCCGCATGAACTGGTTCCGGTCGATGACACCGGCGACCCGGACAATCACGTCATTGCCGGCGACGCGCTGTCGCCGTCGACCACGGCGTTTCTGGCGCAAAGGATCGCCGTCTGGATCGAAGCGGTGGTGAAGTAGGCAAACGGAAAGGGCGACCGAAGCATCGCTTCAGCCGCCCTTTCCTTGTCTGTCCCGGCAATCAGCCAGCCTGAGCTTGACTGACTACAACGCTGGCTACTTACGCAGCCCGCGCTGCCGGACGCTTGCCGCCGAAGCGGCGCTTGTTGTTGCCTTTGAAGGCCGGCTTGGCGCCTTCCGGCTTGCGCTCGCCTGCGAAGGCAGGCTTGTCGCCGAAGCGCTTCTTGCCAAAGCCGTTGCCCTTGTTCTCGCCACCGGGCCGCCTGCCGTCGCGACGGCCATTGCGGTCGTTGCGATCATTGGCCGGCTCGAAGCGCTCGTTCTTTTCAGCCGGATTGCGCACCGGATCCGGGCTGCCGAGATGGTCGGCAACGATCGGCAGCTTGGTGCGGATGATGCGCTCGACCTGGCGCAGCTTGCTGTTCTCGGAAGGATCGCAAAGCGTGATCGCGATGCCGTCCATGCCGTTGCGGCCGGTACGTCCGATGCGGTGGACGTAGCTCTCGGCTTCATCAGGCAGGTCGAAATTCACGACATGGCTGATGCCGGGGACGTCGATGCCGCGCGCCGCAATGTCGGTCGCCACCAGAATGCGCACCGAGCCGTCGCGGAAATCGTTCAGCGCTTTCTGGCGGGCATTCTGCGACTTGTTGCCGTGGATGACGGCGGCCTTGAAGCCGTCACGCTCGAGGTCCTTGGTCACCCTGTCGGCACCATGCTTGGTGCGCGAGAAGATGATGACGGACTTCATCGCCTCGTCGGCGAGCATCGTCGACAGAACCTGGCGCTTCTGCTTGGTGCGGGCAAAGACCACGCCCTGCACGATCTCGGCCGCCGCCGTGCTTTGCGGCGCGACTTCAACGCGGATCGGGTTCTTCAGCAGGCCCTTGGCCAGTTCGGCGATTTCATTGGGCATGGTCGCCGAGAACAGCACCGTCTGACGGTCGGGCGCCGTCGCCTTGGCGATACGCTTGACGTCGTTGATGAAGCCCATGTCGAGCATGCGGTCGCCTTCGTCCAGCACCAGCCATTTGGTGTCGGCAAGCACGAGGTCGCCCTCACGCACAAGGTCGGTCAACCGGCCGGGCGTGGCGATCAGGATGTCGACGCCGGGAGCAACCTTCTTCACCTGGCTGAAGCGGGACACGCCGCCGAGCACGAGCGCGGTCGAGACATGCGCGCCCTTGGCGAGGATCTTGATCGTGTCTTCGATCTGCACGGCGAGTTCGCGCGTCGGCGCCAGGATAAGCGCACGCGCCGTCTTCGGCCGGCGCTTGGTGCCAAGCGCAATGATCTTCGACAAGATCGGCAGCGCGAAGGCCGCGGTCTTGCCGGAGCCGGTCTGGGCGATGCCGAAAATGTCACGGCCTTCCATCTGAGGCGGGATCGCCTGTGCCTGGATCGGCTTCGGCTCGGCGAAGCCGGCGTTGTGGGTGGCCTTGAGCAGCGCGCCCGTAATACCCAGTGCCGCGAAACCGGTGAGTTCCGCAGTGCTACCGGGCAAAGTGTTTTCGTTGGTCAAAATAATCTTCTTTCACGCGGCTTCTGGCCGCAAACATCGATGGCGGCAGGGCGCAACCTGCCGTCGAAAAATCTGTGATGAACGACAAGGCGGGCGGACGTATTCGTCCACTCGGCTGCGCTGTCGTGCCCGCAGGCATCATGCCACGGGGCTTTTTCGCCGCTTTGTGATTTACCGGAAAAAGGGCCGATATACCGGAAAGAGGGAAAACAGACGCAACCAGTCTCATTTGTCGAGAAGGCCGGATTCGTTCCCGGCCCAAGCGCCTATGGGCTGCATATGGCTGAGTTCGCCGCCAAATGCAAGGGGCGTCATGCTGCAGCGCAACAAAACCCGTGGCGCAAGCGGCGCTTGCGCTCGCTTGCCGGCACGATTACCACGAAATGCCACTGGCTTGGGAGGTAATCGATGAAAGACGTTCTCAAGGAACTCGAGCGCCGCCGCGAGATCGCCCGCATGGGTGGCGGCCAGGTCCGCATCGATGCCCAGCACAAGAAGGGTAAGCTCACCGCGCGCGAACGCATCGAGGTGTTTCTCGACGAGGGCTCGTTCGAGGAATTCGACATGTATGTCGAGCACCGCTCGACCGACTTCGGCATGGAGAACACAAAGATCGCCGGCGACGGCGTCGTCACCGGCTGGGGCACGGTCAACGGCCGCCCGGTCTACCTCTTCGCCAAGGATTTTACCGTGTTCGGCGGCTCGCTGTCGGAAGCGCATGCCGAGAAGGTCATCAAGGTGCAGGAGATGGCGCTGCGCAACCGGGCGCCGATCATCGGCCTCTACGATGCTGGCGGCGCGCGCATCCAGGAGGGCGTCGCGGCACTCGGCGGCTATGCCGAGATCTTTCAGCGCAACGTGCTGGCGTCCGGCGTCATTCCGCAGATTTCCGTCATCATGGGCCCATGCGCCGGCGGCGACGTCTATTCGCCTGCCATGACCGACTTCATCTTCATGGTGCGCGACACTTCCTACATGTTCGTCACCGGACCGGATGTGGTGAAGACCGTGACCAACGAGACGGTGACCGCCGAGAGCCTGGGCGGCGCCTCCGTCCACACGACGAAATCCTCGGTCGCCGACGGCGCCTATGACAATGATGTCGAGGCGCTGTTGCAGATGCGCCGGCTGGTCGACCTGCTGCCGGCTTCCAACACATCGGAGCTTCCCGAGATCGAATGCTACCAGTCGGTCACCGACCATGATTTGTCGCTCGACCGGCTGATTCCCGACAATGCCAACAAGCCCTACGACATCAAGGAACTGATCATGAAAGTTGCCGACGAAGGCGACTTCTTCGAGATCCAGCAGAACTTCGCCAAGAACATCGTCACCGGGTTCGGGCGTGTCGAGGGTCGCACCGTCGGCTTCGTCGCCAACCAGCCGATGGTGCTGGCCGGCGTGCTCGATTCGGATGCCAGCCGCAAAGCGGCGCGCTTCGTGCGCTTCTGCGACTGTTTCTCGATACCGATCGTCACCTTCGTCGATGTCCCCGGTTTCCTGCCCGGCACCGCGCAGGAATATGGCGGGCTGATCAAGCATGGCGCGAAACTCCTGTTCGCCTATGCCGAGGCCACCGTGCCGAAGATCACCGTCATCACCCGCAAAGCCTATGGCGGCGCCTATGACGTGATGGCGTCAAAGCATCTGCGCGGCGACATGAACTATGCCTGGCCGACGGCGCAGATCGCGGTGATGGGCGCCAGGGGCGCGGTCGAGATCATTTATCGCAAGGACATCGGTGACGCCGAAAAGATCGCAGCCCATACAAAGGCTTACGAAGATCGCTTCCTGTCGCCCTTCGTCGCCGCCGAGCGCGGCTATGTCGATGAGGTGATCATGCCGCATTCGACCCGCCGCCGCATCGCGCGCGCGCTGCGCATGCTGCGCAACAAGGATATGCAGAACCCTTGGAAGAAGCACGACAACATCCCGCTGTGAGGCATCGATGTCGCGCTTGGTCCTCTATATGGGAACGCGCTTTGGCAGGTTCGCCATCCTGCTTTTCGCTCTCCCGCTTTTCTGCCCGGTGCTTCTGTGGCTGTTGTTGCTTGACCGGCATCCGCTCATGGTAATAGCAGGTGGTGTCATCGCCATACCGGCCGCGATGCTGGCTTTTGTGCTGTTGATCGGGGCACTGTTTGCCGGCTTTCGCCCCAGCCCGGTGCAAGGCATCTCTCAGGATTCGGCTCCCCAGCTATGGGCCGTGTGGGAAAGCATCGCTGGCAAACATCGCGCCAGCCGAACCACGATCGTTCTGAGCGACAGCCTCAACGCCAGCATAGGGGAAGAGCGTCCATTTCTCGGTCTGCTCGGCCGTCGGGCGGTCTTGACCGTAGGCATTCCATTGCTCGCGGTGACCGACGACAAAGCATTCGCCACGATTCTGGCTCACGAAGACGCACATTTGAAAAACAAGGATACGAACGGCGGGCTCAATCTCGCCGAACTCGACAAAAGTTTCGATTTGGTCTTCGACTACGCTCCCCCAGGAAAAACCGTTTCCGGAAGCCTGTTCTACTTGCTGCTGGGTCCGCTCTCTCAATCACTGGAACGCGAAGAGATACGATTGTCGCGACGAGCGGAAATCGATGCCGATCGCCATGCGGCAAGGTCAGGCGATTCTCACGAAGCAGCGCGCGCGCTGCTCTTGATCGCCGCTGCCGATGCATTTTTCAATGACAGGGTTTACACTCCTCTCAAGCGTGAACTGCTTGGCACGATGGTCCCGCCTCGTCCGCCGCTTGATCGGGTTCTGATGGCTTCCAATGAGCTATCGAACCGCCCCATCCTGCAAGAATATGCCCAAAGGGCCTGGGATGCCCCAGATGACGAAAACGCGGACCATCCACCATGGTCGGAACGTCTGGCTGCGCTTGGATACAACTCGGCTCCCACAATAGAACCGGTTTCGATTTCTGCCCTGTCGAGCCTGCTGAGCAGTGAAATTGTTGCGGAGCGGGTCCATCATTTCGATAGCGAGTGGACGTCGAAAATCGCCACCTATCTGGATCGGTAGGTGCCGCCCGGAATTGCTGCCAAAGCTGTAGCTCACTCCTCTTCCGCCGCACTAAACCCCGCTCCCATGGTGGCTCGCACGGGGCTGCCCCATGGCGTTGCGTGGTTGTCGATGCGCATCTGGAAGATAAAGTAAGTCGGCGAGCAGAAGCCGATGCCTTTCACCTTGCCGATGCCCGGCGTGTCAGGCGGCAGCGACTGGCACATATAGTCCTCGCGGCAGAAATGATCGGCCGAACAGGCCGGCCGGTTGCCGCGATTGACGGCGCCGCCAAGGCATTGGTCGAAATTGTTGGTGGCCACGCAGATGTCGAATTTCTTGCCGCCGACCAGCCCGCAGATCTCGTTCGGCATCGGCTTGCCGGCCTTGAAGGCCGCGAAGTCGCGGTCCTTGTCGTCGCAGCCGCGATAGGCGATGCCGCCAGGCACGCCGATCTTCGGCGGACGGCAGGTGTAGGCGGTACGGGAAATGTCCGGGGCGAAGGCCGCGAATTGGCCCGATTTGCTATAGCGGTCGTTGAAAGGCTGCGCCGCGTTGCTGGCGATCGAGCCGGTCAGGCAGGGGTGGCCGGAAAACATTTTTTCGCTGTCCTTGGGCAGCAGGCATTGCGCCAGTTTCGTGTGCACGCCTGAAGCGGTGGCCAGCGGCGTGCAGACGGTGCCGCCGTCGCATTGCCAGGTCGCGCCGAAGCGGGTCGCATCTTCCGGCATCAGGCACGGCATGGCCATCTCGGCCGGCGCATAGTCGACCGCGTCGGCGTTCGTCCAGACCGCCGGCGGCGCAAAGGAGAGCGGACGGAAGCGGTTCGGCTGCTTGCCTTCGGCCGTGGCGGCGAGCCGCGCCTGGCGCCGCGGGATCTCGGCATGAAGATGCGGCGAAATCCCGACCTCGATGCGGTTCAGCGGCGATGTTGTCTTGTCGTCTAGCCCGATGAAATGGAAACCGGCGGTCGAACCGGCCTGATGGCAACCCTGGCAGGCGCCATTGTCCAGCCGCTCGACCAGCGCTTCCGGCGTGCGCAGCAGTTTCAACGCGGAATAATCGAGCGATGCGAATTCCTTGGGCTGGAATAATTGCGTAAACGGATGATTGGCTTGCCGCGCGCTGCCGAAGGTCGACCATGATATGATCTTTCTGGCCAGGAACTCGTCGGGGATTTCATAGACGCCTTCGTCAACCGCCGGCAAATTGGCGCCGACATAGGCGGCAAGCCGTGCTTTCAGCGCCGCGTCCTGCGAGAGCCGTGCGGTGTCGGGCGTGTTCTCCAGCGGCTTCTCGCTGATAGCAGCGCCATCGATGCCGAATACCCGCATGAGATAGGCCGCCTGCCCGCCGAACTCGGTTTCCTGGCCGGACGGGAAGCGCACCACCTGCGCGTTGAGCTCCAGCTGCTTGAAGGTCAGCCCGGCCTTCTCCAGCGGCCCGCCGGTCAGCCAGCCGGCATCGACGCTCTCGTCAAGCTGTGGCGCCCAGCGTCCGGCAGTGCCGACGCAGCCGCCATCGGCATCGGGAGCGGCGCTGTAGACGGCATTGAAATTGAACGGCAGGCGCGATGCCTGCAGCTTGCCGTTCTTGCGAAAACTGTAGGCCAGGCGGTAGATGAAGCGCACCTCGCCGCAGCTCCTGTCGCCTTGCAGCAGCGTGAAATCGCGACGGTCGAGCCGGTTGACGACGCCGACCAGCCGGAAGCGCGCGGCATCGGTCTTCAGCCAGCGCATATCCATGATGCGGCCGACATTGCCGTCTGTCACCTCGTGGAGCGGCCGCCCGCCATCCTTCATCTCGGCGCGGAGCGCTGCAACATCGGAGGCAACGATGTCGACGATGGCGTGATAGGCGGGCGCCTCGCCGTAGAGCGTCTTTAGACCGTCCTCGCCGTCAACCCCCAAAACATCGGCGAAGCCGAAACCCCCGGCATCGAGCGCGGCGAGCACCGCCGGATTGTCGACGACGGTTACAGGGCCTTCGGCGCGCGCCGTCGACGCCATGAAGACAGCGATGAGGGTGGCAAGCAACGGAGCCAGGGCGCGTTTCATAGAACAGCCGTGCGCGCGTCGAAGAGTTCACGCAACACCGGCAGCAGCGCCAGCGGCAGATCCTCGGCGATCAGGCCGGGTCCGAACCGGCTGCCGGCTTCAGCGTGTAGCCACACCGCCGCGCAGGTGCCCTCGAAGGGCGGCATGCCTTGTGCGAGCAGACCGGCGATGATGCCCGACAGCACGTCGCCTGACCCGGCTGTGGCCAGCCACGGCGCACCATTGGAATTGATGGCTGCCTTGCCATCAGGCGCAGCTACGACCGTGTCGGCGCCCTTGTAGACGATCGTTGCGTTGGCCCGCGCGGCAGCCGCTCGCGCCTTGTCCAATTTCGACATGGTTTTGTCCCCGGCGATATCTGGGAACAAGCGGCCGAATTCACCCTCGTGCGGCGTGATGACCAACGCTGGAGCGTTTGGCTGACGGGCGGCTTCGAACAGCGCCTGCGGCTGATGGGCCAGAGAGGTGATGGCATCGGCATCAAGCACGATCGCTCCTCCGTGGTTTGCAGTTTGCGATGCGCGTGCACCCTCCGCCAAGGTCTTGATCAGTTGCAGGGCGAAATCGCCGACCTTGGGCTTTGGCCCGAGTCCCGGTCCAAACACCAGCGCCTCGGGATGGCGCGCCGTCAGAAATTCCTGCACCTCCTCGAGTGACCCCGCCTCTCGCAGCATGATCGAGGTGAGGTGTGTCGCGTTCACCTGCATGGCATTGCCAGGCGATAGCACGGTGACCGCCCCTGCCCCGCTTCTCGCGGCGGCCATCGCCGACAGCCGCGCCGCGCCGGTAGCACTGGGACCGCCGGAAAAGACGCCGACATGGCCGCGCTTGTATTTATGCGCGTCAACCGCCGGCACCGGAAATTCCCGCAACCACAGGTCCGGCATATTTTCGAAGGTTGAGACAGCGAGCTGGGCGATGATGCCGTCATCGATGCCGATATCGGCGAGCACGATTTCACCGCATTGCCCGCGCCCCGGCAGCAGCAAGTGGCCGGGCTTTTTCCGCGCGAAGGTGACGGTGACCTCGGCGCGAAACGCCCTGCTCAATATTTCGCCGCTGGCTCCCGAGACGCCCGACGGCAGGTCGATCGCGACCACGGGCAGGCGCAGGGCTGTCACGGTATCGACGGCTTTCGCGGCATCGCCGGACAGCGGCTTGGACAGCCCTGCCCCATAGAGCCCGTCGATCACGATCGAGCCGAACTCGGCGTCGAAATCAGACAGCGGCCGGGACTTGACCAGGGATTCCGCGGCGGCGAGCGCCGCATCGCTTTCCGGCCTCGGCGCTCCGGATGACCAGATCGTTGTGCCGACGCCGCTGCCGGCCAGGAGGCGTGCGACGACATAGCCATCGCCGCCATTGTTGCCGGGCCCGCAGAGCACATGGATGTGCTTTGCCGAGGGATAGCGCTTGAGCACCTCGGTCGCGACCGCTTCGCCCGCGCGCCGCATCAGGCTGATTCCATCGGCCGGACCGGCCGCGATCGTCAGCCGATCAGCCTCGCTCATTTCGGCCGGGGAAAGAAGTTCGTTGCTCATGGATTGCCGATCCGCATGCTATCAAGCATTGTCCAATTTCGATCCTAAGCAAACAAGGGGGAGTTGCCGAGATCTGCAGCCATAACGTCGGCACCAAGGCATCGCGGGCAGAAAATTGCCTGCGGGATAGGCGATATGCCTGATTTTTGTGCGGACGCGGGTGCTGGCGCTGTGTAGGCTCTGGCAGCCCATGCCGCTTCCGGTGCAGCGAATGACGCGAATTTGCATCCCGGTGCGGCGCGGCTTTGAAATCTTATGAGACCGCTTAGAATCCGCTGAATTGGCACAGTTCGTGCTTGATGGAGGCGCAAGCGGGGGGTCACAACCCGTTTTTTTGGCAGTGGAGGCCACTTTTTACATGAAAAAGATCGAAGCGATCATCAAGCCATTCAAGCTGGACGAAGTGAAGGAAGCGCTTCAGGAAGCCGGACTGCAAGGCATCACTGTCACCGAAGCAAAAGGCTTCGGTCGTCAGAAGGGCCATACGGAACTCTATCGCGGCGCCGAATATGTCGTCGATTTCCTGCCCAAGGTGAAGATCGAGGTCGTGCTCGGCGACGACGCGGTCGAAGGCGCGATCGAGGCCATCCGCAAGGCGGCCCAGACGGGCCGCATCGGTGACGGCAAGATCTTCGTCTCCAACATCGAGGAAGTCGTGCGGATACGCACCGGCGAAACGGGCATGGACGCGGTCTGACCTGACCGCCCCATCCTCCTGAAAACGTCATCAACAAAAAAAGTCATCACACAGGGATACACGACATGACGACAGCCAAAGACATCATGAAGCAGATCAAGGACAACGACGTGAAATTCGTCGACCTGCGCTTCACAGACCCGAAGGGCAAGCTGCAACACGTGACGATGGATGTCATCGAGGTCGAGGAAGACATGTTCGCCGATGGCGTGATGTTCGACGGCTCGTCGATTGCCGGCTGGAAGGCCATCAACGAGTCCGATATGGTGCTGATGCCCGACCCGGAAACGGTCCACATGGATCCGTTCTTCGCCCAGTCGACCATGGTCATCCTGTGCGACATCCTCGATCCGGTTTCGGGTGAATCCTACAACCGCGATCCGCGTGGCACGGCCAAGAAGGCCGAGGCTTACATGAAGGCCGAAGGCATCGGCGACACCATCTATGTCGGCCCGGAAGCCGAATTTTTCGTCTTCGACGACGTGAAGTACAAGGCCGATCCCTACAACACCGGTTTCAAGCTCGACTCCACGGAACTGCCGTCGAACGACGACACCGACTACGAGACCGGCAATCTCGGCCACCGTCCGCGCGTCAAGGGCGGCTACTTCCCGGTGCCGCCGATCGACAGCGCGCAGGACATGCGCTCGGAAATGCTGACCGTGCTCGCCGAGATGGGCGTGCGGGTCGAAAAGCACCACCATGAGGTGGCGGCGGCCCAGCACGAACTCGGCATCAAGTTCGACGCACTGGTACGTAACGCCGACAAGATGCTGATCTACAAATATGTCGTGCACCAGGTCGCCAATGCCTACGGCAAGACGGCGACCTTCATGCCGAAGCCGATCTTCGGCGACAACGGCTCGGGCATGCACGTCCACATGTCGATCTGGAAGAACGGCAAGCCGACCTTCGCCGGCAATGAATATGCCGGTCTGTCGGAAAGCTGCCTGTTCTTCATCGGCGGCGTCATCAAGCATGCCAAGGCGATCAACGCCTTCACCAACCCGCTGACCAATTCCTACAAGCGCCTGGTGCCGGGTTACGAAGCGCCGGTTCTGCTCGCCTATTCGGCGCGCAACCGCTCGGCGTCCTGCCGTATCCCGTTCGGCTCGTCGCCGAAGGCCAAGCGCGTCGAGGTCCGCTTCCCCGATCCGGGCGCGAACCCCTACCTCGCCTTCTCCGCGCTGCTGATGGCCGGCCTCGACGGTATCAAGAACAAGATCCATCCCGGCCAGCCGATGGACAAGGATCTCTACGACCTGCCGCCGAAGGAACTGAAGAAGATCCCGACCGTCTGCGGCTCGCTGCGCGAAGCCCTGCAAAGCCTCGACAAGGACCGCGGCTTCCTGAAGGCTGGCGGCGTCTTCGACGACGACCAGATCGACAGCTACATCGAGTTGAAAATGGCCGAAGTGATGCGCTTCGAAATGACCCCGCATCCGGTCGAATACGACATGTACTACTCCGTCTGAGGCTTCAATCTCAGACTAAGATACTCCATAATAACCAAGCCCTTGAAAGACTTCCCTCTTTCAAGGGCTTTTTGCTGCGCTCCAATAGGAATTGCCAGCCGATCGGCATGTCTCGCCTGCGCGGCAGCCGCGCATGGACAGCCGGATTTGGACCTACTGGTCCATAGGAGCGGCCGGCTTGAGCGTCGGTCCGGTGACTTCAATCACTACTCGGCGATGTCCAGTGAAGATCAAGGCGGCCGGTCGGTCGCCAACGTTGGAGCCAGGAGCGAGCGGAGCACTGTCTCAGGCTACAGTGACCGCTCGTCCGGCGCCCACGCCAATGCCGCCGTTCAGAAAACCCCGCCCGTCCGAACAGCATTGCGTGACGTAACCCCAAGGCCTGCGAATACGCATGCCGTAGCGTGATCTGTCAACGCTGCAAGCCGGGCCGCGAATGACCGATTCTGCTGTATGAACAGATGCTTATGGAAGGTCCATTGCCCCAGATAAGGGCTGGAAAAGGCGCTTTTCCGGGCTTTATAGGGAGTGATCGCCGGAGGCTCACATGGCTGCGGCCAGAACTTCCGGGCGATTTGCGACCGCGTGAATTCCCTGACTTTTTCTGGGTATGTTTTACCAGGAATGCCGTCAGCCGGGTAACGGCCAAAAAAGAACCCCGGCGCGAAACGCCGGGGTCATCTTGTCATGCAGCCCGAAACGCTTACGCGGCGGCCGAAACCTGAGCGCTTGCCGGAACCGAGGCGATCGTCTTCAGGATCTGCGAGGCGATCTGGTAGGGGTCGCCCTGCGAGTTCGGACGGCGGTCTTCCAGATAACCCTTGTAGTCGCTCTTGATGAAGGAATGCGGCACGCGGATCGAGGCGCCACGGTCGGCAATGCCATAGCTGAACCGGTTCCACGGCGCGGTCTCGTGCTTGCCGGTCAAACGCTTGTCGTTGTCCGGGCCGTAGACGGCGATGTGATCCATCAGGTTCTTGTCGAAGGCAGCCATCAGCGCTTCGAAATAGGCCTTGCCGCCGACTTCGCGCATATAGGCGGTCGAGAAATTGGCGTGCATGCCCGAGCCGTTCCAGTCGGTGTCGCCGAGCGGCTTGCAATGGTATTCAATGTCGATGCCGTACTTCTCGGTCAGGCGCTGCATCAAATAGCGGGCCATCCACATCTGGTCGGCGGCTTTCTTGGAGCCCTTGCCGAAAATCTGGAATTCCCACTGGCCCTTGGCCACTTCGGCGTTGATGCCTTCGTGGTTGATGCCGGCGGCGAGGCAGAGGTCGAGATGCTCCTCGACGATCTGGCGCGCGACGGAGCCGACATTGGAATAGCCGACGCCGGTGTAGTACGGACCCTGGGGTGCGGGATAGCCGCTCTCGGGGAAGCCGAGCGGCCGGCCGTCCTTGTAGAAGAAATATTCCTGCTCGAAGCCGAACCAGGCGCCCTCGTCATCGAGGATGGTGGCGCGCTTGTTGGAGGCATGCGGCGTGACGCCATCGGGCATCATGACTTCGCACATGACCAGCACGCCGTTGGTGCGGGCGGGATCCGGATAGACCGCAACCGGCTTCAGCACGCAATCAGAGCTGTGCCCTTCGGCCTGCTGGGTCGAGGAACCATCGAAGCCCCACAGCGGCAACTGCTCGAGATCAGGGAATTCGGCGAATTCCTTGATCTGCGTCTTGCCGCGAAGGTTGGGGACCGGGGTATATCCATCGAGCCAGATATACTCGAGCTTGTATTTCGTCATTCTAGCCTCTCGTTGCTTGATCACCGAACACTGAACGGCGTCGACATGCGTCTGCCGTCAGCAGCCGGCCTGCCGCATTCTTAAAATGCAATTCGTGTGCCATTCTTGGTGTGAAGGGTGCGGCAAAATTGACCCGGTACCCACTCGAAATCGGTGATCCGCCTAAGCGATGCGTTCCGATCAATCACAGTCGTTCTTTGCACAAATAGTATGCAATTGCTGATCTTTTCATAGGCATATTGCCTAACTTGATTGCAGACCTTATCTTCGGATCAAGTTGAATCGAAAAGGTTCGGCAGAAGAAAGGAACCCGGCAATGGAAATCATTTCCACACGACCGTCGGCCAAGATTTTGATGTTCCCGGCGGCAGCGCGCGCCACTGCCTCAAATTTGAGCGGCAAGGCTAAGTTTGCGGCAGAGCTTGCCTCGCTGCGTGGTGCCCGCGCAGACTTCGGCGACGGCTGGTACCATGAGGCAGCCATCGAGGATGAGACCCGGGGCCGCAAGAGCTGACACAAAGGGCAGCAGCCCTCGCCAACGAATTGACCTGAAAAGAGAAAGCCCGGCGCGATTGCTCGCGCCGGGCTTTCTTTTGAACACCGGGCCTGCCTACTCCTTGGCGTGCAGGTCGGTGCCGAGCGTATCCTTGACGAAGATCATGCCGATGACCAGCGTTATCGCCGCGATCACCACCGGATACCAAAGGCCATAGTAGATGTCGCCCTTGTAGGCGCTGAGCGCGAACACGGTTGCCGGCAGCAGGCCGCCGAACCAGCCATTGCCGATGTGATAGGGCAACGACATGCCGGTGTAGCGAATGCGGGTCGGGAACATCTCGACCAGGATCGCCGCGATCGGCCCATAGACCATGGTCACGAACAGCACCAGGATGAACAGGATGCCGATCGTCATTGGCCAGTTCACTGCTGCAGGATCGGCGAACATCGCGAACGCGCCACCACCCGGAATGTTGTAGACGGTGACTTCGGGTGCGCCCGCCGCCTCGTCGGTGGTCAGCAGCTTGTCCTTGACTGCCTGGTCGATCGGCACCGTCGCCTTCTCACCGGCACGGATGGCAGCGGCGTCCAGCTTCAGTTCCGGGTTGGCGGCAACAAACGCATCGAGCTTCTGGTCCGCAACCTTGGCTGCCGCGCGCTTCAGTGGATAGCCGCCGTCCTGCAGCGACATGTTGACGGCCTTGATGAAGGCGGCTTCCTTGGTCTTGGCCTGATCGCCGGCGGCGATGGCGTCATAGGACTCGACCGTCTCGTTGCCGATCTTGACAGATGCGGGTGTGCCGGCGGCGGCCGTCGACACGACGTCATAGGGAACCGAGTTCTTGGTCAGGAACGAGGTCGCGATATCGCAGGATGTCGTGAACTTCGCGGTACCCACCGGATTGAACTGGAACTTGCAATCTCCAGGTGCCGCCGTCACCGTCGCCCGCGTGTTCTGCTGGGCTGTGGCAAGCGCCGGATTGGCAGCCCAGGTCAGTGCCTTGAACAGCGGGAAGGTGCATACAATCGCTAAGGCAAGGCCCGCCATGATGATCGGCTTGCGGCCGATCTTGTCGGAGAGCCAGCCGAAGACGACGAAGAAGATCGAGCCGACCGCCAGGGCGATCGCGATCATGATGTTGACCGACTGCGCGTCGACCTTGAGCACGTTGGTCAGGAAGAACAGCGCGTAAAACTGGCCATTGTACCAGACCACGGCCTGACCGGCGGTGAGGCCGAGCAGCGCCAGCAGTGCGATCTTGGCGTTCTTCCATTGGCCGAAGGCTTCCGTCAGCGGCGCCTTGGAGCCCTTGCCCTCATCCTTCATGCGCTGGAAGGTCGGAGATTCGGAAAGCGAAAGCCGAATCCAGATCGAGATGCCGAGCAGCAGGAAAGACACGATGAACGGAATACGCCAACCCCAGGCAGCATAGTTTTCCTTACTCAATGAAGCCTGTACGATCAGGATCACAACCAGCGACAGGAACAGGCCGAGCGTCGCCGTGGTCTGGATCCACGAGGTGTAGTAGCCGCGCCGGTTGTCCGGCGCATGTTCGGCGACGTAAGTGGCCGCGCCGCCATATTCGCCACCCAGTGCCAGGCCCTGCAGCATGCGCAGGATGATCAGGATCACCGGAGCTGCGATGCCCAAGGTCGCATAGCCAGGCAGCAAGCCGACCAGGAAGGTCGACAGGCCCATGATCGTCATGGTGACGAGGAAGGTATATTTACGGCCGACAAGATCGCCGATGCGGCCGAACAGCAATGCGCCGAACGGGCGCACCAGGAAGCCTGCGGCGAAAGCCAGCAGCGCGAAGATATTGCGGGTCGCTTCCGGGATGGCTGGACTGAAAAAGGTCGAACCAATGAACACTGCCAGCGAGCCGTAGAGATAGAAATCATACCATTCGAAAACGGTGCCGAGCGAGGAAGCGAAGATGACTTTCTTCTCCTCCCGCGTCATGCCGCGGCTTGCTCCGCCGGCGGTCGATGTTATTGCCATTTCGTTATCCTCCCGTGAGACCCGTTCTCGATGCTGCGCGACACCGTCCGCGCTCTCCTCCGAGCACGGACTCAACGACAGCCATTCGAGAAAAATGACAGAAAGCGCCCGCCAAAGGCAGCGCGTCTTTGGGATTATGACTTTGGTATTAGGTGCACTGCGGGATGAAACCGGGCGAGCTGGGAAAACCCCTTAGCCCTTGAGCGCTTGCAGCAGGCCGACAGCAGCCATCATGTCGTGCTTGCGAGCCGCGCGGCGGGCTACGGCCTCCGCATCCTGCCCCCAATGCTCGATCTGCCAGTCCTCGTCGACATGGGCAGCGGCCCAGGCAGAATCGGCATCGAGTTCACCGAAATCGACAGCCAGCGCCAGCAGCGCCGAACCTGTGAGCGACGTCATCACATGGATGGCGGCGAGCCGCAGCGGCTCCGTTCGCTGGGCAAGATGGCTGCCCAGCACCGCGATGGTCTCACGCGGCTGCTCGACATGGATGATGCCCTCGGCCAGATTGAAGCGGGCTCCGAGTGCCCTCGCCCAGTCGATCACCGGATCCCAATGCTGGTTTTGCCGCTCCACCAGCCCTTGCGGCGCGTCGGCGCGGTAACAGAGCAGATCGGACGAGGCAAAGCGCAGAATGTCCTCCAGCACCGCCTGCGGGTCGCTGGCGACGCCGTCGATGGCGGTGTTGACGAGGCGCATCACCGGCATCGTCACCGGATTGATGGTCTCGCTTTGGGCGGCGAACTCGTCGGCGACGAGCGCGGCTGCCGCTTCGGTAGGCACCGCCAGCAGCGCCTTGCCGGGCGTGCGCACCGGCTTGCCGTCGAGATACACGGCAAACCCCTCCTCCACCGGCGCGACCGAGACGGTCTTGTAGAAGCGTTTCGGCACAGGCGTCTTCATCTGGATCTGGGCGCGGCGCACAGGATCCGGGTCGGAAAGATATTTGCCGGCTTCAAGGTCGTTCAGGATATCACGCATAGAAGGTCTCTCTTACACCGGCGTCAGCTTGCGCACCGGCCGGTTGACGATGATCAGGCCGGCGGCAATCAGGCCAAGTGCCAGGAAAATGCGCATGGTCAGCGGCTCATTCAAGAACATGGCGCCGCACAGCACGCCGAAAACCGGCGACAGGAAAGTGAAACTGGACAGGCCTGACGCCGGATAGCGCCGCAACAGCCAGAACCACAGCACATAGGTGAAGGCGACGATGTAGACAGCCTGGAAGAGCAGCGCCAAGGTCGGCAGCACGGTTGGGTCGCGAACGGGCGGGCCGGCGAGAGGCAGCACCAAGACCCCGACGATCGCTGCCCCGGCGAGCTGGTAAAGCAGAAGCTTCTCGGCGCTCGCCTCGACCAGCTTCGAGCGCTTGATGAGGATGTTGGTCAAAGCCCAAAAGAATCCGGAGCCAAGGCTCAGCAGATCGCCGAACAGCATGTCTCCGCCGCCGCCAAGCTTGTCGGAAAACACCGCGACAAGGCCGGCAAAGGCCAGCAGCAGGCCAAGGAATTTCCTCAATGTGATCTGCTCACCGAGCAGGAAATGGCCGCCGAGCAGCATCCAGAACGGCATCGTGTTGACCAGCAGCGTGTTGCGGGCAACGGTCGTATGCTCCAGGCCGACATAAAGGCAAAGGAACTCGATGCCGAAAAGCGCGCCAACCACGATGCCGGCGAGCAAGGTCCCGTCGCGCGTGAAAAGCGCGATGCCGCGCCACCGGCACCAGGCAAAGACACATAGGCCGCCGATGATCGAGCGCGCGATCGACAGGAAGACCGGGTCATAGCCAGCGTAGGAGATCTTGGCGGCGACGTAATTCAACCCCCAGGAAAAGGTCAGCCCGACCATGATGGCGGCGGCGGCCATGTCGACCGTGTCGCGCCGGTCGAGCGCGTCACTGGCGCCGCTCACGATCAGTCCTCCGCGCTGGCGTCGTCGAAGCCGATCAGGTTCCAGCTCTGGCGCATGTGCGGCGGCATTGGCGCGGTGACATCGATGACGCCCTTGTCGGGATGCGGAATGATGATGCGGCGGGCGTGCAGATGCAGGCGGTTTTGAATGCCCCCTGGAAAGTCCCAGTTGGTGTCGGCCTCGAAATATTTCGGATCGCCCAGGATCGGGCAGCCGATGTAGGCGGCGTGGACACGAAGCTGGTGGGTGCGGCCCGTATAGGGCTCCATTTCAAGCCAGGTCATCGTCTGCGCAGCCTGCTCGATGATGCGGTAGTAGGAGACGGCGTGATCGGCGCCCTTTTCGCCATGCGCAGCGACCCGCACGCGGTCACCGTCCGGCGTCGGCTCCTTGATCAGCCAGGTTGAGATCTTGTCCTCGCGCTTGGGCGGCACGCCCTTGACCAGCGCCCAATAGGTCTTCTTGGTCTCGCGGGCGCGAAACGCTTCCGAGAGCTTCATGGCGGCCAGCCGGGTGCGGGCGACGACCAGAACACCCGAAGTGTCGCGGTCGAGCCTGTGAACCAGTCTGGGCTTCTCGCCCTTCTGGCTGCGCCAGGCCTCCAGCATGTCGTCGACATTGCGGGTGACGCCCGAGCCGCCCTGCACCGCAAGGCCCGCCGGCTTGTTGAAGACGAAAACCTTGGGATCTTCATGGATCAGCATTTTCGACAGGACATCGGCATCACCCTGGTTGCGGATCGAGTGGCCGGTCAGCGCACTCTCGCCCTTCTTGTCGACCTCGAGCGGTGGGACGCGAACCATCTGGCCGGGCTCGACACGGGTGTCGGCCTTGACCCGACCGCCATCGACACGGATCTGGCCGGAGCGCAGAAGCTTCTGCAAATGGCCGAAACCAAGGCCCGGGAAATGGGTCTTGAACCAGCGGTCGAGCCGCATGCCCGCCTCGCCGGCCTCCACCGTGATCTGTTCAACGCCTGCCATGTTTTTTGTCGCTTATCCGTTTCCCGAGCGAAGCTCGGCCTGTTCTTGGCGCGGCAATAGCACTAAGGCAGGCTTCTTGCGAGCCAAAGTCCCAGAAACAGGGCGATAATGGCGCCAATGACGCTGGCAAGGGCATAACCCAGCGCAGGCAGCGTGGCTCCCCGCTCCCACAGCGTCGCGAAATCGAGCGAAAAGGCGGAGAAGGTGGTGAAGCCGCCGAGAATGCCGGTAGCAACGAACAGCCTGACCTCGTTCGATCCGCCACGGCGCATCATGGAGGCGATGAACAGCCCCATGGCGAAGGAGCCAATGATGTTGATGGCCATCGTGCCCCAGGGATAGCTGGGGCCGACAAAACGCAGCGCGCCGATGTTGGCAAGGTGACGAATTCCGGCGCCGATGCCGCCACCGACGACGACGAGAAGCAGATTGAACATCTTCGGTACTTCCCCGGGCTATTCAAATTCAGCCGATGCCGCCAGCTGCATTGAGCGATTGCCTGCTCAGGTCGTCTCGGCATTCTTCGGCTTGGTCGAACCGATCATCTTCCAGTTCTTGTAGAACATGGAATTGATGCGCTCGACGCTGACCGAGACGATTGAGAGCATGCCCGCGATCAGTCTGGGAACCGGAGACGGCCGGATGATGTCCATGAACACGCAGTAGCGGCGTCCGTCATACTCGTTGACCGAGCGATGCAGCAGCGTGTCGTCGAAGATGAACAGCGGATTGTCGTACCAATAATTCTTGACGTTGCCGCACTCGACGAAAATCTCCGACTTAACCGGGATCAGATTGTAGAGAATGCGCAGGCTGAGCCGCAGCGGGCCGAAATGCCAGGAGGTCGATTCGCGCTTGCTGAAGACGGAAACGGCTATGGTCTTGATGTATTTGAAATCCTTGTTGAACTCGGCGACGTTGTCGATCCTGTGCTTGCCGTACCACTGGTAGACATACATGCCGCGCCGGCCGGCGCCGAAATTGGCGTCGATATCGGCAATGATCTCATCCTTGCGCGCCTTGAAGATGTCCAGGACCTCGTTGACCTCGCGCTGATAGTCGGCGGGAAACTGCTCCAGCTTCCAGACACCTGGATTTCTGTAGCACAAGAGGTCGACCAGCAGATTGAACGGCGAAAGCAGCCAGGTGAACAGGCCGTTGCCGAGAAAATAGCCTGAGAACAGCGACAGATCCTTGCGGTCGTTGCGCAGCACGTCGATCAGGCCGCAGATGATGAAGATCGTCGTCAGGATGGGAATGAAATAGAAGCCAAGGGCGAGAAGCGGGATGGCAATGGCGAATTTGCGAAGGGACTTGCGAAGGGTTTTTGTCATTTTTCCACGCGCGGAGCGCGATCCTGTTGCGAATGAAGTGCCCAAATCACGGCAACGACCACCGCCCGGTCGTGCGCCTTGATAAGGTTTTTTGGGTTACCACACAACGGCCCTGCTATCGTGGCCGGCTGGCTGCCTGGTGGATCTGGTCAACGGCCTCACGCAAGCCTGCTACTCCCGCTCCTTGCGCAGCTTCGCCCAATAGTCGAGCCGCTTCCTGATGTCGCGCTCGAAGCCGCGCTCGGGCGGATCATAGAAGGTCTGGCGGCCCATCTTCTCGGGAAAATAATCCTGCCCCGAAAAGGCATCCGGCTCGTCATGGTCGTAACGATAGCCGGCGCCGTAATCCTCCTCTTTCATCAGCTTTGTCGGTGCGTTGAGGATGTGCTTGGGCGGCAGCAGCGAGCCGTGTTCCTTCGCGGCCCGCGTGGCAGCCTTGAAAGCATTGTAGACGGCGTTGGATTTGGGCGCGGTGGCGAGATAGACGGTGGCCTCGGCAAACGCCAACTCGCCCTCGGGCGAGCCAAGATAATCATAGGCATCCTTGGCGGCATTGGCGACGACAAGCGCCTGCGGGTCGGCAAGGCCGATGTCTTCCATCGCCATGCGCACCAGCCGGCGGCCTAGATAGAGCGGATCCTCGCCGGCATCGAACATGCGTGCGAGATAGTAGAGAGCCGCGTCAGGGTCTGAACCGCGTACCGATTTGTGCAGCGCCGAGATCAGATTGTAATGGCCGTCCTGGCCCTTGTCGTAGATCGGCGCGCGGCGCTGGACGATGCGCTGCAGTCCCTGGGGATCGAAGACCTCGCCGGGTTTGGCTGCCCGCCAGACTTCTTCCGCGAGCGTCAGCGAGGCCCGGCCGTCGCCATCGCTCATGCGGATGAGCATGGTCCGCGCCTCGTCGTCGAGCGGCAGCGCCCTGCCCTCGGTCTCCTCCGCCCGCACCATCAGCTTGGAGATGCTCTCCTCGCCAAGCGAATGGAAGACCAGAACGCGCGCGCGTGACAACAAAGCGGCATTCAGTTCGAAGGACGGGTTTTCGGTCGTGGCGCCAACCAGCACGACTGTCCCGTCCTCCATGACCGGGAGAAAGCTGTCTTGCTGGGCACGGTTGAAGCGATGGATCTCGTCGACGAACAGCAAGGTCTGGCGGCCATTGGTGCGGCGCAATTTGGCCGCTTCGAACACCTTTTTCAGGTCGGCGACGCCGGAAAAGACAGCCGATATCTGCTCGAAGGCCAGGCTGGTTTCGCCGGCAAGCAGGCGCGCCACGGTGGTCTTGCCGGTGCCGGGCGGCCCCCAGAAGATCATCGAGCCGAGCGAGCCGGAACCGATCAACCGGGTCAGCGCGCCGTCAGGGCCGGTCAGATGCTCCTGGCCGACGACCTCGCCAAGGTTTCTCGGCCGCAGCCTGTCGGCCAGCGGCCGCCCGGGCGGGGTCTTTTCCGGTTCATCGACGCTGAACAGATCGGCCATGCACTTCTTTTTCGTTGGAGCATGAGCCCGAATGCACGGAACCCAGCCCTAATAACGCAACACCTGACGCATTATCTGCCCGCCACGCTCGACGGT
Organism: Mesorhizobium sp. M7A.F.Ce.TU.012.03.2.1; assembly: GCF_004006095.1. NCBI lineage: Bacteria > Pseudomonadati > Pseudomonadota > Alphaproteobacteria > Hyphomicrobiales > Phyllobacteriaceae > Mesorhizobium > Mesorhizobium sp. M7A.F.Ce.TU.012.03.2.1. Next base: position 4,949,678 of record NZ_CP034779.1, on the reverse strand, counting down.
AAAGCGCCACCAGCGCGTATCCGTCCTGGCCGCCAACTCCAGGGTCGCCGCGGTATCGATGGTGGTGCCGTTCACCTCGCGCACGATGTCGCCCGGCTGGAAGCCGAAATCGGCGGCCGGAGAATCGCGGTTGATGTCGACCACGGTGACGCCCTTGATGTCCGTGCGCAGGCCAAGCCGCTGCGCGAGCCGGGGCGACAGCTCCGCGACCTTGGCGCCCGAAAACGGGCTGCGGCCATGCAGCGTCACCTCGGCAGCTTTCATGCCTTCCGGAGCACGCTCCAGCGCAATATCCATCGCCGCCTGCTGGCCCTTGGTCAAAACCGCGAAATTGGCGGTGGTGCCGATCGACAGCGTCGCCATCCGGTAGTCCAGCGCCTCGATGCTCTCGACCGGCTTGCCATTGAGTTGCAGCACCACGTCGCCGGGCTTGAGTCCTGCCTTGCCGGCCGGACCGGTCGCTTCGACCGACGAGACCAGCGCACCGGTCGGCTTCTCCATGCCGAGCGATTCGGCGATCTGCGGCGTCACCGCTTCGAACTCGGCGCCGATATAGGGCCGCTCGAAGAAGTCGAGCCCGGCCTTGGCCGCGTCGGCAAAAGCGCGGACCATATTCGAGGGAATGGCGAAGCCGATGCCGATCGAACCGCCGCTGCGGCTGTAGATGGCGGTGTTGATGCCGACCAGCTGGCCGCCCATGTTGATCAGCGCGCCGCCGGAATTGCCAGGATTGATGGCGGCGTCGGTCTGGATGAAGAAGCTGGAATCGGAGACGCCGATATGGCTGCGGGCCAGTGCCGAGACGATGCCGCTGGTGGTGGTCTGGCCGACGCCGAAGGGGTTGCCGATGGCCAGCAACAGGTCGCCGACCTCAAGCGCGTCGGAATCGCCGATGGCGATAACCGGAAACGGCTTGTCCGAGGTGATCTTGAGCACGGCGAGGTCGAGTGTCTCGTCCTTGAGCAGCACCTTGCTGTCGAACTCACGCCCATCAGCGGTCGCCACCTTGACCCGGTCGGCATCCTTGATGACGTGGTAATTGGTGACCACGACGCCGGTCGGATCGACCAGCACGCCGGAGCCGAGCGAAGACTGTGCACGCGGCTGCGAGCGACCGAAGAATTCCTCGAAGAACGGATCGCCGTCGAAAGGCGACGTGACCTTGGCCGTCTGCGAGGCATAGACGTTGACCACGGCCGGGGCTGTCTGCTTGACCAGCGGCGCAAACGACAATTGCACCTCCTCGCGGCCGAAGGGTACGCGCTTGTCGGGACCAGCCGTGGCGTTTTCGCCTTCCACGCCATGCAGCAGGTCGGTCAGCACATCGGACAGGCCGGGATCGGTCTTCGTCTCCTCGGCCAATGCCTGCCTGACCACCGGTGCGGCCGCAAACGCCATGATGGCGAAAAGCAGAACAAGGGGCAGTCTTCTGGCGCGCATTCGCGAATCCTCCAAGGCAAGTTCGGGGGCATTGTCCCGACGATTGTGCAAAATGAAAGGCTAAGCCGCTGAAATCCGACTATTTTGGGCAGCAAAACAGCTACAGCTGACCTTGAAACCGAAAACCTCGTGGCCCTGATGAAAAAACAACTCCTGTCTTTCCGTGACTTTTTGAAGACCGGTAGCTTGGGGCCGATCTCCCCCGACATGACAATGGCCGAGATTGTCGAAGTGCTCGGCATGCCTGAGCATGTCGATCCAGATTACTGGACGTTCGGAAAGCTCGAAATTTCCTTTGATATCACGCCGCCTCGCCAGATGAACTGGTTTCAAATTGAGCAGGCCAGTTACCTCAAAGGCGATTTGGAGGCTCTCACCACTCGCTTTGCACTCTCCCTGGACGGGTTCAGCGGAAAGACAAAGCCATCAGAGTTCCTGGGTGCCGGCCTTTGGACTCCAGATCAGGCCAAGGTTTTCTACGCGGCATCCGGCCATGACATCGGGATGAACATCTGCGCCGGACCGATTCAGATAAATTTTCATGTGGCTGCCGACTTCATCGGCAACCAAGATGCCGAAACCTATTTGAAGGCCTCCTCCCCGTCGCAAGCGATGGCGAAAATCGATTCTCGAGCCGTCCTCGACAGTATCTATTCATATCCTTACCCGAAGACTGAAGAGGTACCGGGTGCATTCGATTGGAAGCTGTTGAGCGGAAGCCAGTACCTGGCGCTGGCCGATGGACAGCAAACATCGGCAAACAAAAAAGGGGCCCGCAGGCCCCTTTGAACTCATTTGGGAAAACCGAGCCTTATGCGGCTGCGGCGTCCGCGTCAGCGCTTTCGGCTTCGATGCGAGCGCGGTCGCCGGCGCCTTTGGCCGAAACGTCGCGATCGACGAACTCGATGACGGCCATGGCGGCGTTGTCACCGTGACGGAAGCCCGCCTTCATGATGCGCAGATAGCCGCCATTGCGGTTGGCGTAGCGCGGCGCGATGGTGTCGAACAGACGCTTGACGACGCCTTCATTGCCGATCTGGGCAATGACCTGGCGGCGGGCATGCAGGTCGCCGCGCTTGCCGAGCGTCACCAGCTTCTCGACGATCGGACGCAGGTCCTTCGCCTTCGGCAAGGTCGTGACGATCTGCTCGTGCTCGAGCAGCGACACGGCGAGGTTGGCGAACATCGACTTGCGATGGCTAATGCTTCGTGCGAAGCGACGGCCTTTGAAACCGTGGCGCATGGCTCTTTTCCTTCTTCAGTTGTTCAAGAGGCCGTGGCCTCTGATGGTTTTCCGCATGACCGTCGGATCGAGCGGCCCACGCCGCCCATCCTTGGAATTCATGCTCAATATTGGTCTTCGTAACGCTTAGCGAGGTCTTCGATGTTTTCCGGCGGCCAGTCCGGCACTTCCATGCCGAGGTGCAGGCCCATCGCCGCCAGGACTTCCTTGATCTCGTTCAGCGACTTGCGGCCGAAGTTCGGGGTGCGCAGCATCTCGGCTTCGGTCTTCTGGATCAGGTCGCCGATATAGACGATGTTGTCGTTCTTCAGGCAGTTGGCCGAACGCACCGAAAGCTCGAGTTCGTCGACCTTCTTGAGCAGCGCCGGGTTGAAGGCGAGCTCGGTGACGGCCTCGGCGGCGACTTCCTTCTGCGGCTCGTCGAAGTTGACGAACAGGCCGAGCTGGTCCTGCAGGATGCGGGCGGCGAAAGCCACCGCGTCCTCGCCGGTGATCGAACCGTCGGTGTCGATCGTCATGGTCAGCTTGTCATAGTCGAGAACCTGGCCCTCGCGGGTGTTCTCGACCTTGTAGGAGACCTTCTTGACCGGCGAATAAAGGCTGTCGACCGGGATCAAGCCGATCGGCGCGTCTTCGGCGCGGTTGCGGTCGGCCGGCACGTAACCCTTGCCGGTGTCGACGGTGAATTCCATGCGGATTTCAGCGCCTTCGTCCAGCGTGCAGATGACGTGGTCGGGGTTGAGGATCTCGACGTCGCCAACCGTCTGGATGTCGCCGGCAAGAACAGCACCCGGTCCCTGCTTGCGAACGACCATGCGCTTGGGACCATCGCCTTCCATGCGGATGGCGATTTCCTTGATATTCAAGACGATGTCGGTCACGTCCTCGCGCACGCCGGCGATGGACGAGAATTCATGCAGAACGCCGTCGATCTGCACGGCGGTAACAGCCGCACCGCGCAGCGAAGACAGAAGCACGCGGCGCAGCGCGTTGCCCAGCGTCAGGCCAAAGCCACGCTCGAGAGGCTCGGCGACCAGCGTGGTCAGCGTCTTCTTCTTCGACGAGAACTCGATCTTGTTCGGCTTGATCAGTTCCTGCCAATTTTTCTGGATCATGATGCTTTCCTTCCGTTGACCCGCCACCATCCAATCGTGGCGGGCGACCTGGAATGCCGCGGAGGAGCGCCCAAAGGCGCTCGCGCGGCGTTCGGTAAATGCTTAGACGCGACGCTTCTTGCGCGGGCGGCAGCCATTGTGCGGGATCGGCGTCACATCACGGATCGAGGTGATGGTGAAGCCGGCCGCCTGCAGGGCGCGCAGTGCCGATTCACGACCGGAGCCGGGTCCGCAGACCTCGACTTCGAGCATGCGCATGCCGTGTTCCTGGGCCTTCTTGGCAACATCCTCGGCAGCCATCTGGGCAGCGAACGGGGTCGACTTGCGCGAACCCTTGAAGCCCTGGGCACCGGCCGACGACCAGGCAATCGAATTGCCCTGCGCGTCGGTGATGGTGATCATCGTGTTGTTGAAGGTCGAATTGACGTGGGCAACGCCCGACGAGATGTTCTTGCGTTCGCGACGGCGAACACGAGCGGCTTCCTTGGCCATGATAGTCCTTTCAGTTGATCTCTACACCGCCGTAATGCCAGCGGCTCCACCTTCGTAAGGGAGTAGGGGAATAGGGCAGTAAGGGAGTAGGGAAAAGTGCGACCCGACTGGCGGGCATTCCCTACTGCCTTACTCCCCTACTCCCTTATTCCCCTAAAAAATTACTTCTTCTTGCCGGCGATCGACTTGGCCGGGCCCTTGCGGGTGCGCGCATTGGTATGCGTGCGCTGGCCGCGGACCGGCAGCGAGCGGCGGTGACGCAGGCCGCGGTAGCAGCCGAGGTCCATGAGCCGCTTGATGTTCATCGAGACTTCGCGGCGCAGGTCGCCTTCAACCTGGTAATCGCGGTCGATGGTTTCGCGGATCTGCAGCACTTCCGCGTCGGTCAGCTGGTTGACGCGGCGCTCGGCCGGGATGCCGACCTTGTCGACGATCTCCTGGGCGAACCGCTTGCCAATGCCGTGAATGTATTGAAGCGCAATGACAACGCGCTTGTTGGTCGGAATGTTGACGCCGGCTATACGAGCCATGTTCTTCCCTTCTCCATGTGGGCCGGCCAATCCTCAAAAACGAGGCGGGCACGGCGCTGTCTTAAGTTGCCCCGCGTCCGGTGGAGGCCGGCCCATGCGGGAGTTTCCAGTTCAATGCGGCTGCCTTGCCCTTGCGGACAAGCAAAGCTCATGCCTGATAGGAAGACGGGCCGCCATACCGCAGCGAACCGCCTCCGTCAAGTGCAATCGTTAATTTCCCCGCACTGCGTCCTTGAGCACCGCTTCGATCTGTTCCGTCACGGCGTCGATATCGGCCATGCCGTCGACACTGCGGAGCTTGCCCTTGGCATAGTAGTAGCCAATCAGCGGCGACGTCTTCTTGTAGTATTCCCTCAGGCGCTCTTCGAACACGGTCGGGTTGTCGTCCTTGCGAACGGGAAGGCCGGCGGCCTGCGCCTCGTCGGCGCGCTTGACGATCCGGCCAACCAGGGCCTTGTCGTCGACCACGAGCTCAATGACGGCGTCGAGGCCCTGGGAGCGATCCGACAGCATCTGCTCGACCGCATCCGCCTGCACCAGGGTCCGCGGATAACCGTCGAGGATGAACCCCTTGGCGCAGTCGGGCTGATCGATACGCTCGGCGACGATCGCGTTGACGATCGCGTCGGACACCAGTTCACCGGCATCCATCACCGCCTTGGCGCGCTTGCCGACTTCGGTGCCTGCCTGGACGGCAGCACGCAGCATGTCGCCCGTCGAGAGCTGGGGTATGCCGTGTTTTTCTACCAGTCTTTGTGCTTGCGTCCCCTTGCCCGCTCCTGGCGGCCCAAGCAATATCAACCTCATCTGGCTTTCTTCCCCCCGCGCAGCTTCGACTTCTTGATCAGGCCTTCATACTGGTGCGCAATCAGGTGCCCCTGAATCTGCGCAACCGTATCGAGCGTGACACTGACCACGATCAGAAGCGATGTGCCACCAAGGTAGAATGGTACGCCAGTCGCCGAGATCAGGAACTCCGGCAACAGGCACACCAGCACCAGATAGATGGCGCCGACGACGGTGATGCGGGTGAGAACGTAATCGATGTAATCGGCGGTGCGCTCGCCCGGACGATAGCCCGGGATGAAGCCCGAATGCTTCTTGAGCTGGTCGGCGGTGTCCTTCGGGTTGAAGACAATCGCAGTGTAGAAGAAGGCGAAGAACGCGATCATCGCCGCATAGAATGCCATGTAGAGCGGCTGGCCATGGCCGAGCGCGGCCAGGATGGTGCTGGCCCAGGCCGGCATGTTGGCCGTCTGCGAGAAGCCCGCGACGGTGGCCGGCAGCAACAGCAGCGACGAGGCGAAGATCGGCGGAATGACACCCGACGTGTTGAGCTTCAGCGGCAGATGCGAGGTATCGCCCTGGAACATGCGGTTGCCGACCTGGCGCTTCGGGTACTGGATCAGCAAGCGGCGCTGGGCTCGCTCGAAGAACACGATGAGCGCGATGACGACGACGGCCAGCACGATGATCGCCAGGATCAGGCCGGTCGACAGCGCGCCGGTGCGGCCAAGCTCCAGCGTGCCGGAGATGGCGTGCGGCAGGCCGGCGACGATGCCGGAGAAGATGATCAGCGAAATGCCGTTGCCGATGCCGCGCGCGGTGATCTGCTCGCCCAGCCACATCAGGAACATGGTGCCGCCGACCAGCGTGACGACGGTCGAGATGCGGAAGAACATGCCGGGATCGCTGACGATGCCGTTGCCGCCTTCCAGACCGACAGAAATGCCATAGGCCTGAACCAGCGCAAGCAGCACCGTGCCGTAGCGCGTGTATTGGTTGATGACCTTGCGGCCCTGTTCGCCTTCCTTCTTCAGCGCTTCCAGCGACGGGATGACCGAAGTCATCAGCTGCATGATGATGGAGGCGGAGATGTAAGGCATGATGCCGAGCGCAAAGATCGCCATGCGCTGCACGGCGCCGCCGGCGAACATGTTGAACATGCCAAGCACGCCCTTGCTCTGCGAAGAGAAGGCCTGGGCGAAGGCGTCGGGATTGATACCGGGAAGCGGGATGTAGGTGCCGAGGCGATAAACAAGCAGCGCGCCGATCGTGAACCAGATGCGCTTCTTCAAATCCTCCGCCTTGGCGAAGGCCGAGAAATTCAGATTCGAGGCTAATTGTTCAGCAGCCGAAGCCATGCCTGATTCTCCGCTTGGTAACGCTTGATGGCCCTGAGGTCAGGCGGCGCGTTTCACCGAAGCTCACGAGATAAGCTCCGGGCTCTAAACATGCAAGCGGCCGCGTTGACGCGGCCGCCTCGTTGAGCAGATCAAAGCGCAATCGTGAGCAAAAACGGATCCCACTCCTGCCGATCGCGCTTCAAATTGCCGTTACTCGGCAGCTGCCTTTTCCTGCGGCAGCTTGACCGAACCGCCGGCCTTTTCGATCTTTTCGATCGCGGCCTTGGAGGCGCCGGCAACGTCAAAGGCGAGCTTCGCCTTGATCTCGCCGTCCGAGAGGATGCGCACGCCGTCCTTGACGCGGCGGATGACGCCGGCGGCAACCAGCGATTCAGCCGTCACGGTCGCCTTGGCGTCGAGCTTCTTGGCGTCGATGGCCACCTGGATGCGGGCCAGCGACACGACGGTGAAGCTCTTGGCGAAGATGTTGTTGAAGCCACGCTTCGGCAGGCGCCGGTAGAGCGGCATCTGGCCGCCCTCGAAGCCGTTGATGGCGACGCCGGAGCGCGCCTTCTGGCCCTTGACGCCGCGACCGCCGGTCTTGCCGGAGCCGGAGCCGATACCACGGCCGAGACGCTTCTTGGAGTGCGTCGCGCCGTCCTTGTCACGCAGATCGTTGAGTTTCATCTGAGTTCTCCTGCGCTCTGGCTCAGCCCTCGTCCACGACGCGGACGAGATGCTGGACGGCAGCGATCATGCCGCGCACGGAGGGCGTATCTTCCAGCGTGCGCTGCTTGTGCATCTTGTTGAGGCCGAGGCCGACCAGCGTCGCGCGCTGCTCCTTCGGACGGCGGATCGGCGAACCGATCTGCTCAACGGTGATGGTCTTGGTTGCTTTCTTGGCCATGGTCAAAATCCCTGGTCAGATCGACTATTCTTCAGCCGCAACGGCGTTGCCGCGGCGGGCCTGAAGGGTCGAATACTTGATGCCGCGAGCAGCAGCCACATCCTTGGGATGCATCTGGCTCTTCAGCGCGTCGAAGGTGGCGCGAACCATGTTGTAGGGGTTCGACGAACCCATCGACTTGGCGACCACGTCATGCATGCCGAGCGTCTCGAAGACAGCGCGCATCGGGCCACCGGCGATGATGCCGGTACCTTGCTTGGCGGCGCGCAGCAGCACGCGTCCAGCACCCCAGCGTCCTTCGACGTCGTGATGCAGCGTACGGCCCGAGCGCAGCGGCACGAAGATCATGTCGCGCTTGGCCGATTCAGTTGCCTTGCGGATGGCTTCCGGCACTTCGCGCGCCTTGCCGTGACCAAAGCCGACGCGGCCCTTCTGGTCGCCGACGACGACGAGTGCTGCAAAACCGAAGCGACGGCCGCCCTTGACGACCTTGGCGACGCGGTTGATGTGGACGAGCTTGTCCACCATGCCGTCATCGCGTTCTTCACGATCGCGGCCGCGGCCGCCATCCCTACGTTCCTGTGCCATATCCTGTTCCTTGTTTTTTTCCGGAAGCACGGTTGCTGATAAGATCCGGTGCCTCGCCCCGAATAAATCGGGAAACGGTCACCGGGGGCGAAATCAATTCCTTCGCATAATCCCTATCCGAAAAGTCTGCAACTTTTCGGGACTATGCTTAGAAGCTCAAGCCACCTTCGCGGGCAGCCTCGGCGAGCGCCTTGACGCGGCCGTGATAGATGTAGGCACCGCGGTCGAAGACGACTTCCTTGACGCCGGCCTTGGTGGCGCGCTCGGCGATCAGCTTGCCGATCGCGGCGGCGGCGGCGGTGTCGGCGCCGGTCTTGAGCGAACCCTTGAGGTCCTTCTCGAGCGTCGAAGCGGCAGCGATGGTGTGGCCCTTGGCGTCGTCGATGACCTGCACGTAGATGTTCTTCGACGTGCGGTGGACCGACAGACGCGGACGCTCGCCGGCGACCTTCTTGATCTGACGACGGACGCGCTGCGCGCGGCGCTGCGTGGATTCCTTGGTACCCATGATGGTCTTCCTTGCCTTCAAAAAACGGGGGCCGCCATATGCGGTAGGCGAAAGCGCCTCCCGCGACCGCTCCCCGCGGCGTTACACTTCTTGGCTTGGCCTCAACTTCTCGAGGCCAGGCCCGCTACTTCTTCTTGCCTTCCTTGCGGACGATCTTCTCGCCGGCATAGCGGACGCCCTTGCCCTTGTAGGGCTCGGGACCGCGATACTCGCGGATCTCGGCCGCAACCTGGCCGACTTGCTGCTTGTCGATGCCGGCCACGGTGATTTCGGTCGGCTTCGGCACGGTAATGGTGATGCCGGCCGGCGTCTCATAGACGACGTCATGGCTGAAGCCAAGCGCCAGCTGCAGGTTCTTGCCCTGAAGTGCCGCGCGATAGCCGACGCCGGTGATCTCGAGCTTCTTCTCGAAACCGTCCTTGACGCCCTGCAGGATGTTGACGATCTGCGTGCGCGACATGCCCCACTTGGAGCGGGCGGTCTTGGTCTGGTCGCGCGGCAGGACAGCGATCTCGCTGCCTTCCATCTTGACCAGCACTTCGTCGTTCACCACGAACTTCAGCTCACCCTTGGGGCCCTTCGCCGTCACGGTCTGGCCGTTGACGGTCGCGGTCACGCCCTGCGGCAGCGAAACGGGTTTCTTTCCAATACGAGACATTTTGTTGTCCTCGTCACTTCTCTTGTTTCAGGTCTCTGTCTTCGGGAACGATCCGGAGACCGGATTCCACTTTGCGGTCAACTGCCAGATCAGAAGATCTGGCAGAGAATCTCACCGCCGACGTTCTGTTCACGTGCTTCATGGTCGGCCATCACGCCCTTCGGTGTCGAAAGGATGGCGATGCCGAGGCCGTTGGCGACCTGCGGAATCGACTTGGCCGAAACATAGACGCGGCGGCCTGGCTTCGAGACGCGGGCGATTTCGCGCACGACCGGCGCGCCGTCGAAATACTTCAGCTCGATCTCGATTTCGGACTTGCCGTTGTCGAAGTCGGTCTGGCTGTAATCGCGGATATAGCCTTCAGCCTTCAGCACGTCGAGGACGCGGGTGCGCAGACGCGAAGCCGGCGTCGAAACGCTCGACTTCTTGCGGCCGTACGCGTTGCGGATGCGGGTCAGCATATCGCCGAGAGGATCGCTCAATGACATGTTATGTCCTCCTTACCAGCTCGACTTGACCAGGCCCGGGATCTGGCCGTTATTGCCGAGATCACGAAGCGCGATGCGCGATACTTTGAGCTTGCGATAGTAGGCGCGCGGACGGCCGGTGACTTCGCAGCGGTTGCGGATGCGGATCTTGGCCGAGTTGCGCGGCATGGCGGCAAGCTTGAGCTGAGCGCGGAAACGCTCTTCCATCGGCTTGGACTGATCCATGATGATCGCCTTCAGGGCAGCGCGCTTGGGACCGTACTGGTCGGCAAGCTTGCGGCGCCTGTTGTTCTTCTCGACTGAGCTGGTCTTTGCCATTTCAGATTTTTCCTTTTCTCGCTGCCGTTACTGGCGGAAGGGGAAGTTGAAAGCCTTGAGCAATGCCCTGGCTTCGTCGTCCGTCTTCGCAGTCGTACAAACGATGACGTCCATGCCCCAGATCTGATCAACCTTGTCGTAGTTGATCTCCGGGAACACGATGTGTTCCTTGATGCCCATGGCGTAGTTGCCACGGCCATCGAAGCTCTTCGGATTGAGCCCGCGGAAGTCGCGGACGCGTGGCAGTGCGATATTCACGAGACGGTCGAGGAACTCGTACATGCGTTCCTTGCGCAGCGTGACCTTGGCGCCGATCGGCATCTTCTCGCGGACCTTGAAGCCGGCAATCGAGTTGCGGGCGCGGGTGACGACGGCCTTCTGGCCGGCGATCATCGCCAGGTCTTCGGCCGCGATCGAAGGCTTCTTGGAATCGGCGGTCGCTTCGCCAACGCCCATGTTCAGCACGATCTTGTCGATGCGCGGAACCTGCATCTCGTTGTCGTAGCCGAACTGTTCCTGCAACGCCTTGCGGATGGTCTCGTTGTAGACCTGCTTGAGGCGCGGCGTGTTGTTCGCGGTCGCCTGCTTGGATTGAGCCTTAGCCATTGATGACTTCTCCCGAGCGCTTGGCGACGCGCACCTTCTTGCCGTCCTTCTGGAAGATGAAACCGACGCGGGTCGGCTTGCCATCCTTGGGGTCGGCCAGCGCGATGTTCGACAGCTGGATCGGCGCTTCCTTGGTGATGATCCCGCCCTCTTGGGACTGGGACTGCTTCTGGTGACGACGGATCATGTTGACGCCGCGCACCAGCGCGGTGTCTTCCTTCGGCTGCACCGAGAGGACTTCGCCCGAACGGCCCTTGTCCTTGCCGGCCAGCACGACGACCTTGTCGCCTTTTCTAATCTTTTGCATTGGTCCGGCTCCTTACAGCACTTCAGGCGCGAGCGAGATGATCTTCATGTGGTTCTTGGCGCGGAGTTCGCGCGGAACCGGTCCGAAGATACGCGTGCCGATCGGCTCTTTCTTGTTGTCGACGAGAACGGCCGCGTTCTTGTCGAAACGGATCACGCTGCCGTCCGGGCGGCGGATGTCCTTGGCCGTGCGAACCACGACCGCCTTCATCACATCGCCCTTCTTTACGCGGCCGCGCGGAATGGCTTCCTTGATCGACACCACGATGATGTCGCCCACGGAAGCGTATTTCCGCTTCGAGCCGCCCAGCACCTTGATGCACATGACACGACGGGCGCCGGAATTATCCGCGACGTCGAGGTTTGTTTGCATCTGAATCATGACTGGCCGCCTTCTTCTCTTCTAACGGGATGGGCTCAAAGCCCCTCCCCGGTCTGTCCAAAATTCGTTGTTTACGCCCGAGGTCAGGCTTGGTCCGAAGACACGACGATCCAGCGCTTGTCCTTGGAAATCGGCTTCGATTCCTGGATGAACACCTGATCGCCAACCTTGTGGGCGTTGTTCTCGTCGTGCGCCTTGTACTTCTTGGTCATGCGCACGGTCTTCTTCATCACGGGATGCGTGAAGCGCCGTTCGACCTTGACGACAACCGTCTTCTCGTTCTTGTCGCTGACGACGGTGCCCTGCAGAATGCGCTTTGGCATGGTTTTCGTCCTTAAGCCTTCTTAGCCGCGGACTTTTCCGCAGCGATGGTCTTGATACGCGCAATATCCTTACGGACCTGTCTCACGCGCGCGGTCTTCTCGAGCTGGCCGGTGGCCTTCTGGAAGCGCAGGTTGAACTGCTCCTTCTTCAGGCTGGCCAGGTCGTCGGTCAGCTGGTCCTGGGTCTTGGTCCGGATGTCTTCGGCTTTCATGATCAGCCCGTCCTTATTCTGCGATGCGCTGCACGAAGCGCGTCTTGACCGAGAGCTTGGCCGCGCCGAGACGCAGTGCCTCACGGGCGGTTTCTTCATTGACGCCGTCGATCTCGAACATGATACGGCCCGGCTTGACGCGCGCCGCCCAGTAGTCGACCGCACCCTTGCCCTTACCCATGCGGACTTCGGTCGGCTTCGAAGTGACCGGCACGTCCGGGAAAATACGGATCCAGACGCGACCAGCGCGCTTCATTTCACGCGTGATCGCGCGGCGGGCCGCCTCGATCTCACGTGCGGTGACGCGGTTCGGCTCAAGCGCCTTCAGCCCGAAACCACCGAAATCCAGGTTGGTGCCGCCCTTTGCGGTACCATGGATACGGCCCTTGAACTGCTTGCGGAACTTTGTGCGCTTTGGCTGCAGCATCGTTCTAACTCCAAATTCCTAAATGTCTCAGGCGTTTTCGCGACGACGACCGCGTTCGCGATCACCACCACCGCCATGCGCTGCGTCGCTTTCGCTGGCCCGACGCTCCGAAGCCATCGGGTCATGCTCAAGGATTTCGCCCTTGAACACCCAGACCTTGACGCCGCAGATGCCATAAGCCGTGTGCGCTTCGGCCGTACCGTAGTCGACGTCCGCACGCAGAGTATGCAGCGGCACGCGGCCTTCGCGATACCATTCCATGCGCGCGATCTCGGCGCCGCCGAGGCGGCCGGCGCAGTTGATGCGGATGCCTTCGGCCCCGAGGCGCATCGCCGACTGAACGGCACGCTTCATGGCGCGGCGGAACGCGATACGACGCTCGAGCTGCTGGGCGATCGACTGGGCGACCAGGGTCGCGTCGATTTCCGGCTTGCGCACTTCAACGATGTTGAGGTGCGTCTCGGACTTCGTCATCTCCATCAGCTTCTTGCGAAGCTTCTCGATGTCGGCGCCCTTCTTGCCGATGATCAGACCCGGGCGCGCGGCGTGGATGGTGACGCGGCACTTCTTGTGCGGACGCTCGATCACGACCTTCGAGATGGCAGCCTGCTTGAGCTCCTTCTCGAGATACTTGCGGATCTTGATGTCCTCATGCAGCAGCTTGCCGTACTCGCCGGTGTTCGCGAACCAGCGCGAATCCCAGGTGCGGTTGATGCCGAGGCGAAGACCGATCGGATTGACTTTCTGGCCCATTATGCGGCCTCCCCTTTTTCTTCGACTTCACGAACGACGATCGTGAGGTGCGAGAACGGCTTCTCGATACGGCTGGCGCGACCGCGGCCACGGGCATGGAACCGCTTCATGACGATCGACTTGCCGACATAGGCTTCCGCCACGATCAGCGCATCGACATCCAGGTCGTGGTTGTTTTCCGCGTTGGCGATTGCCGATTCCAGCGTCTTCTTGACCGTGCCGGAAATCCGCTTGGCCGAGAATTCGAGATCGGAAAGCGCTGTCGCGACCTTCTTGCCGCGGATCAGCGCGGCAACGAGGTTCAGCTTCTGCGGGCTGATACGGATCGTGCGCAATACGGCGCGCGCTTCGTTATCAGCAAGCCTGCGCGGAGCTTTGGCCTTGCCCATGATTATTTCCTCTTCGCCTTCTTATCCGCGCCGTGACCGTAATAGGTCCGGGTCGGAGCGAATTCACCGAACTTGTGACCGACCATGTCCTCGTTCACCGAGACGGGAACATGCTTCTGGCCGTTGTAGACACCGAAGGTGAAGCCGACGAACTGCGGCAGGATGGTGGAGCGACGGCTCCACATCTTGATCACCTCATTGCGACCACCTTCACGAACCTTGTCCACCTTCTTGAGAAGGTAGCCGTCAATGAAGGGGCCTTTCCAAATCGAACGAGTCACTTGGCGTTACCTCTTCTTAGCTCTTGCGCTGATGGCGCGAGCGCAGGATGAACTTGTCGGTCGCCTTGTTGGACCGCGTCTTCTTGCCCTTGGTCGGCTTGCCCCAGGGCGAAACCGGATGGCGGCCACCCGAAGTGCGGCCTTCGCCGCCGCCGTGCGGATGGTCGACCGGGTTCATGGTCACGCCGCGATTGTGCGGGCGCTTGCCACGCCAAACCGTGCGACCGGCCTTGCCGTCATTGATGTTGCCGTGGTCCGGATTGGACACGGCGCCGACAGTGGCCATGCAGGAGCCGTGAACGACACGCTGCTCGCCCGAATTGAGGCGCAGGATCGCCATGCCCTGGTCACGACCGACCAGCTGACCGTAACCACCTGCCGAACGGGCGACCTGAGCGCCCTTGCCCGGCTTCAGCTCGATGTTGTGGACGATGGTGCCGACCGGCATCGAAGCCAGCGGCATCGCATTGCCCGGCTTCACATCTACCGATTCACCGGAGACGATCTTGTCGCCGGGAGCCAGACGCTGCGGAGCGATGATGTAGGACAGCTCGCCATCGTCATACTTGATCAGCGCGATGAAGGCGGTGCGGTTCGGATCGTATTCAATGCGCTCGACCGTGCCGACGACGTCGAACTTGCGGCGCTTGAAGTCGATGATGCGGTACGAACGCTTGTGACCACCGCCGATGAAGCGGGCGGTGATGCGACCGTGATTGTTGCGGCCGCCCGACTTGGTCAGGCCTTCGGTCAGACCCTTGACGGGCTTGCCCTTGTAAAGACCCGAGCGGTCGACGATGACCAGCTGACGGGTGCTGGGCGTTACCGGGTTGAATTTTTTCAGTGCCATTGTTCTGTCCTCGCGGCCTTGCTCAGAGACCCGTCGCGACGTCGATCGACTGACCATCGGCCAGCGTCACAACCGCCTTCTTGACGTCGCTCTGGCGGCCAACCGTGCCACGGAAGCGCTTGATCTTGCCCTTGCGGACAAGCGTGTTCACGGCCATCACCTTGACGCCGAACAGCGCTTCGACGGCGGCCTTGATTTCCGGCTTCGACGCCTTCTTGGCGACGTTGAAGACGACCTTGTTCTGCTCGGAGGCCATGGTCGACTTTTCGGTGATCGCCGGCGAGACGATCACGTCGTAATGACGAAGGTCGGTCATTTAAAACGCTCCTCGAGAGCCTCGACGGCGGCCTTCGAAAGGACCAGCGTGCCGCGGCGCAGAATGTCGTAGACGTTGATGCCCTGGATGGGCAGCACGTCGATGTTGGGGATGTTCGTCGCCGCCAGCTTGAAGTTCTTGTCAAGCTCGGCGCCGCCGATCAGCAAAGCGTTGGTCAGGCCCAGCGTCGCGAAATTCGCGATCAGCGCCTTCGTCTTGGCCTCGGTCAGCTTCAGCTCGTCGATGATGATGATCGACGCGCTCTTGGCCTTGGCCGAGAGAGCATGCTTGAGGCCGAGAGCACGAACCTTCTTCGGCAGTTCGTGCTCGTGGCTGCGAACGACCGGGCCGTGGGCCTTGCCGCCGCCGCGGAACTGCGGAGCGCGTGCCGAATGGTGACGGGCGCGGCCCGTACCCTTCTGCTTGTACATCTTGGCGCCGGTGCGCGCGATCTCGGCGCGACCCTTGGTCTTGTGCGTGCCCTGCTGCTTCTTGGCAAGCTGCCAGCGCACGACGCGCTGCAGGATGTCTTCGCGCGGATCAAGGCCGAAAATCTCGTCGGAGAGTTCCACCTTGCCGGCGTCCTTGCCGCCCAGCGTTGTGATCTTGAGATCCATTATTCCGCTCCCTCTGTGGCCGGAGCCTCGTTCTTGGCGCCACTTTCGGCAGCAACGGCGCGGATCGCGGCAGGCTTCGGCGCATTGGCCGGCAGTGCCACCTTGGCCGCATCGCGGACCAGGATCCAGGCGCCCTTCGATCCGGGAACCGCACCGCGGATCAGGATCAGGCCGCGGTCGGCGTCGGTCGATACGATCTCGACATTCTGCGTGGTGACGCGGGTGTCGCCCATGTGGCCAGCCATATGCTTGCCCTTGAACACCTTGCCCGGGTCCTGACGCTGGCCGGTCGAACCGTGCGTACGGTGCGAAACCGAGTTACCGTGCGTTGCACGGCCACCGCCCATGTGGTGGCGCTTGATGACGCCCTGAAAGCCCTTGCCGATCGTCGTGCCCGTCACATCGACCTTCTGGCCGGCGACGAAGTGCTCGACGGTGATCTCGGCGCCGACATCGATCATGTTGTCGGCGGAGACGCGGAACTCGGCGACCTTCGCCTTCGGCTCGACGGAAGCGGTCGCGAAATGGCCGCGCATCGCCTTCGACGTGTTCTTCACCTTGGCAAGGCCAACGCCGAGCTGAACGGCGGTGTAGCCATTCTTCTCTTGCGTGCGCTGGGCCACGACCTGGCAGTTCTCCATCAGGAGAACGGTGACGGGAACATGTTCCCCGGCATCGTTGTAGATGCGGGTCATTCCCACCTTCTTTGCAATCACACCTGAACGCATCGGTTCAATTCCTTTAGAGTTCCGGGCCAGGGGCACCGCCCCTTACCGCGCTCTCATTCCCTTAGAGCTTGATCTCGACGTCGACGCCGGCGGCCAGATCGAGCTTCATCAAAGCATCGACCGTCTGCGGGGTCGGATCGACGATGTCGAGCAGACGCTTGTGCGTGCGCATCTCGAACTGCTCGCGGCTCTTCTTGTCGACGTGAGGCGACCGGTTGACCGTGAACTTTTCGATCCGCGTCGGCAGCGGAATGGGGCCGCGGACGTTTGCGCCGGTACGCTTGGCCGTCGACACGATTTCCTTCGTCGAGGCGTCGAGCACGCGGTGGTCAAACGCCTTAAGGCGGATGCGGATATTCTGTCCGTTCATGCGTCACTTCCTTGTTCTGGCGCGGCGCGGGCAACTCCCGCGCCCGCGACAGATCGGTTTAAGTCCAAATTACTCTTTGATGGTGACGACGATGCCGGCACCGACGGTGCGGCCGCCTTCACGGATAGCGAAGCGCAGCTTCTCTTCCATGGCGATCGGCACGATCAGCTCGACATCGACCGTGATGTTGTCGCCCGGCATCACCATRTCGGTGCCTTCCGGCAGCGACACGATGCCGGTCACGTCSGTCGTGCGGAAGTAGAACTGCGGACGGTAGTTGGTGAAGAACGGCGTGTGACGGCCACCTTCGTCCTTGGTCAGGATGTAGGCTTCGGCCACGAACTTCTTGTGCGGCTTCACCGTYCCSGGCTTGGCCAGAACCTGGCCGCGCTCGACACCTTCACGATCAACGCCGCGCAGCAGCGCGCCGATGTTGTCGCCGGCCTGGCCCTGATCGAGCAGCTTGCGGAACATTTCCACGCCCGTGCAGGTCGTCTTGGTCGTCGGACGGATGCCGATYATCTCCAGCTCCTCGCCGACCTTGACCACGCCGCGCTCGACGCGGCCGGTCACGACCGTGCCYCGGCCCGAGATCGAGAACACGTCTTCGATCGGCATCAGGAACGGCTTGTCGAGCGGACGAACCGGCGTCGGGATGTAGGCATCGACCGCAGCCATCAGCTCGCGGATCGCGTCTTCACCGATCTTCTTGTCGGAATCTTCCAGSGCAGCCAGAGCCGAACCCTTGACGATCGGAATGTCGTCGCCGGGGAARTCGTTCTTGGTCAGAAGCTCGCGAACCTCGAGCTCGACCAGTTCGAGCAGCTCGGCGTCGTCGACCTGGTCGACCTTGTTGAGGAACACCACGATCGACGGCACGCCGACCTGACGSGCCAGCAGGATGTGCTCGCGGGTCTGCGGCATCGGGCCGTCGGCAGCCGACACGACCAGGATCGCGCCGTCCATCTGCGCGGCACCGGTGATCATGTTCTTCACATAGTCGGCGTGGCCGGGGCAGTCGACGTGAGCATAGTGGCGGTTGGCCGTCTCGTATTCGACATGCGCCGTCGAGATCGTGATGCCGCGCGCCTTTTCCTCAGGAGCAGCGTCGATCTGGTCGTAGCGCTTGTATTCGCCANTACTTGGTGATCGCCGCCGTCAGCGACGTCTTGCCATGGTCGACGTGGCCAATCGTGCCGATGTTCACGTGAGGCTTGTTACGCTCGAATTTACCTTTGGCCATAATCGTTCTCCGTCTATTCTACCCGCTAAGGGGAAATTGTTATTCGCTCTTCAGATCCGGCACCGCGCAAGGAGCGCGACCCGGTGGCTAAGAAACCCTTAGGCGTATTTCTTCTGGACTTCCTGAGCCACTGCGGTCGGAACCGGCTCATAGTGATCGAACTGCATGGTGTAGGCCGCACGGCCCTGGCTCATCGAGCGCAGGTTGTCGACATACTTGAACATGTTGGCGAGCGGCACCATCGCGTTGATGACGACGGCGACGCCGCGCGCTTCCTGGCCCTGGATCTGGCCACGACGACCGTTCAGATCGCCGATGACGCTGCCGACGTAATCTTCCGGCGTCACCACTTCGACCTTCATGATCGGCTCGAGCAGCTGCACGCCAAGCTTGGGTGCGGCTTCACGGAAGCAGGCGCGGCCGGCGATTTCGAAGGCCAGAACGCTGGAGTCGACATCGTGGTAAGCGCCGTCGATCAGCGTCGCCTTGACGCCGATCATCGGGAAGCCCGCGAACGGACCCGAGGTCATGACGCTGTTGATGCCCTTTTCGACACCGGGGATGTATTCCTTCGGCACGGCGCCGCCGACGATCTTGGTCTCGAACTCGAACTCGCTGCTGTCCGGGTTCGGCTCGAAGACGATCTTGACGCGAGCGAACTGACCGGTACCGCCGGTCTGCTTCTTGTGCGTGTAGTCCTGCTCGTGCCTGCGGGTGATCGTCTCGCGATAAGCCACCTGCGGTGCGCCGACATTGGCCTCGACCTTGAACTCGCGACGCATGCGGTCGACGATGATGTCCAGGTGAAGTTCGCCCATGCCGGAAATGATGGTCTGGCCGCTTTCCTCGTCGGTCTTGACACGGAAGGACGGATCCTCGGCGGCCAAGCGGTGAAGGGCGAGGCCCATCTTTTCCTGGTCGTTCTTGGTCTTCGGCTCGATGGCGATCTGGATGACCGGATCGGGGAATTCCATGCGCTCGAGAATGACCGGATGCAGCGGATCGCTCAGCGTGTCGCCGGTGGTCGTGTCCTTGAGACCGGCAAGAGCAACGATGTCGCCGGCAAAAGCCTCTTCGACATCGGCGCGCGAGTTCGCATGCATCTGCAGCATGCGGCCGATGCGCTCTTTCTTGCCCTTCACGGTGTTGTCGACCGAGATGCCCTTGGTGAGCCTGCCCGAATAGATGCGGGCAAAGGTCAGCGAACCGACGAACGGGTCGTTCATGATCTTGAAGGCGAGCATCGACAGAGGCTCGTTGTCGTCGGCGTGACGCTCGATCTCGGCGTCGGTCTTGGCATCGACACCCTTGATGGCGGGAACATCGGCCGGCGACGGCAGATATTCGACGACGGCGTCGAGCAGCGGCTGCACGCCCTTGTTCTTAAAGGCCGAGCCACAGAACATCGGGTAGAACTTGACCGCGATGGTGCCCTTGCGGATCAGCGCGCGGATCTCGTCATTCGACGGCATCTTGCCTTCGAGGTAATTTTCAAGCGCCGTCTCGTCCATTTCGACGGCGGCCTCGATCATCTTCTCGCGGTATTCTTCGGCACGAGCCTTGAGGTCGTCCGGGATCTCGACGACATCCCAGGCAGCGCCCAGCGTCTCGTCGCGCCAGACAAGCGCGTTCATCTCGACGAGGTCGACGACGCCCTTGAACTCGGTCTCGGCGCCGATCGGCAGCTGCATGACAACGGCATGCGCACCGAGGCGCGAACCGATCATCTCGACCGAGCGGTAGAAGTCGGCGCCGATCTTGTCCATCTTGTTGCAGAAGATCATGCGCGGAACGCGGTACTTGTCGGCCTGGCGCCAGACGGTCTCGGTCTGCGGCTCAACGCCGGCATTGGCATCGAGCAGCGCGATGGCGCCGTCGAGCACGCGCAGCGAACGCTCGACTTCGATGGTGAAGTCGACATGGCCGGGGGTGTCGATGATGTTGAAGCGGTGCATCTTGCCGTCACGAGCCTTCCAGAAGGTCGTGGTCGCGGCGGAGGTGATCGTGATGCCGCGCTCCTGCTCCTGCTCCATCCAATCCATGGTGGCAGCGCCGTCGTGGACTTCGCCGATCTTGTGCGACTTGCCCGTGTAGTAGAGGACGCGCTCGGTGGTCGTCGTCTTGCCGGCGTCAATATGCGCCATGATACCGAAATTGCGGTAGTCTTCGATTTTGTATTCGCGGGCCATCGTAACTGCCTCTCAGTCTCGTTCGCGCTTTACCAGCGGTAGTGCGCGAAAGCGCGGTTGGCTTCAGCCATCTTGTGGGTGTCTTCACGCTTCTTGACAGCCGTGCCGCGGTTGTTGGCCGCGTCCATCAGCTCGCCGGAGAGGCGGTCGACCATCGTGGTCTCGTTGCGATTGCGGGCCGCAGCGATCAGCCAGCGAATGGCCAATGCCTGGCGGCGCTCGGGGCGCACATCAACCGGAACCTGGTAGGTGGCGCCACCGACACGACGCGAACGCACTTCAACATGAGGCGCGACATTGTCGAGCGCCTGATGGAAGACGGTGACCGGCTCCTGCTTGGTCTTCGACTGAACCTGGTCGAGCGCGCCGTAGACGATGGTCTCGGCGACCGACTTCTTGCCGTCATACATGACGGCGTTCATGAACTTGGTGACGATCAGATCGCCGAACTTCGGGTCCGGATT
Organism: Mesorhizobium sp. M7A.F.Ce.TU.012.03.2.1; assembly: GCF_004006095.1. Lineage (NCBI taxonomy): Bacteria > Pseudomonadati > Pseudomonadota > Alphaproteobacteria > Hyphomicrobiales > Phyllobacteriaceae > Mesorhizobium > Mesorhizobium sp. M7A.F.Ce.TU.012.03.2.1. The sequence continues at coordinate 4,928,809 of NZ_CP034779.1, read as the reverse complement.
GATCTCACGCTTTTCTGCACTGTGACGACGCGACATGGCTTTTGTCTCTCAATCTCATAACCCGACGCACCCAAGGAGCGCCAAGGCCGAAAAATCTTACTTCGGACGCCCCTTACTTCGGACGCTTGGCGCCGTACTTCGAACGGCGCTGCTTGCGGTTCTTCACACCCTGCGTGTCGAGCACGCCGCGGATGATGTGGTAGCGAACGCCCGGAAGATCCTTGACGCGGCCGCCGCGGATCATCACCACGGAGTGTTCCTGAAGGTTGTGGCCTTCGCCGGGGATGTACCCGATCACTTCAAAACCATTGGTCAGGCGGATCTTGGCCACCTTGCGCAGCGCCGAGTTCGGCTTCTTCGGCGTCGTTGTATAGACGCGCGTGCAGACGCCCCGCTTCTGCGGGTTCTGCTGCATGGCCGGGACCTTGTTGCGCTTCACCGGCGCAATGCGCGGCTTGCGGATCAGCTGGTTGACGGTAGGCATTAAACCCTCTTGTCTCTCAATTCCGTGTCTCGCCCGGTCAGGGCCGCTCAAAGCGTCATTTCCATACGCAAATTCGGGCCATAAACCGCGCCTCGCGGTCTTGCCCGAACAAAAGGCAGAGGAAGCGGAAGCCGCTTCGTGCACGCCGGAAATGTCTTTTCGCTCGTAAAACGAACCCTGTTTGAGGCAAACTCCAAAGCGTGTCGCTTCGGAAGGGAGAGCCTCACATCGGTTCTGACTGGGCGGCTTCTACTCGTAAGACCGCGGACCGTCAAGCCCGGAGCACTAAATATTGCGCGCCGACCAAGGCTTGGCAGCCATGCGAAAACCGCATGTAATTTTCTTTCGCATTTTTGCAAGAGCGAGGAAGAAAGTGACAAGCCTTCAGGCAAAGTGAATGGGTTTGCGCTGTTGCGCGGCCTTGCTTCATGCGAAAAGGCCGCATGAGCAGTCAAAACCCCCTCGCCCGCCCACCCGCTGCCNGAATCGGCCCGTGAACGACAATGAAGAACGCCCGGTCACCATCATCACCGGCCGGGTGTGGAAGAAAAAAGGCGGCAAACCGGAAGGCGTCCACGTCATGCTGGTGGCGCCAGACGACGATTCGGCGGTGCGCCGGGCACTCGAATCGCTTGCCGCCGAAGGGTACGCCGAGGCCGAACTCGACCAGATCGGCGACATGGACGGCATCCCCGACGAAGAGCCGCATATCTCCGCTTTCCAGGGCGCGCTCGAAGGCGAAGTGTCGATCGTCACCTTCGACGTGCCGATCTGAACCCGAACCCGGTCCAGCTTTCGAATCGACTGCCGAGACGAATCGGCGACCGAGGCCTTCCCAGCCGACAAAAATGTGCACTGCCGCCTCAAGGAAGGCCGAGCTAGGCTTCTCGGCTTCGGCTTGCCCGGGGCAAGTGTTCTGGTAAGAAACCATCACCATCATCAAACAGACGGAGCGGCCGTGTCCCAGCCCATCAAGATAGGCATCGTCGGCGTTGGCAAGATCGTCCGCGACCAGCATCTGCCGGCCCTGGCGAAAGACCAGGACTATCGCCTCATCGCGGCTGCCAGCCGTCACGGCAAGGTGGATGACATCCCGAATTTCCCTCACATCGAAGCCATGCTCGATGCGGTGCCCGAGCTCGAGGCCGTGTCGCTCTGCATGCCGCCGCAGTTCCGCTACGATGCGGCGCGCACCGCGCTGATGGCCAAGAAGCATGTCTTCCTGGAGAAGCCGCCTGGCGCCACGGTCAGCGAGGTCGAGGACCTCAAGATATTGGCCGCGCAGAACGGCGTCTCGCTGTTCGCCAGCTGGCACTCGCGCTATGCGCCGGCCGTAGAGGCCGCACGCGCCTTCCTCGACAAGGCCAAGATCAGGTCGGCCGCCATCAACTGGAAGGAAGACGTGCGGCGCTGGCACCCGAACCAGGAATGGATCTGGGCTCCCGGCGGTTTCGGCGTCTTCGATCCCGGCATCAACGCGCTGTCGATTGCCACCCATATCCTGCCGGCGATGTTCATCACCTCGGCGGTGCTGGATTTTCCCGAAAACCGCGCCTCCCCGGTTGCCGCGCGCGTCGCCTTCCGCACCTCGAACGGGTTGCCGGTGACGATGGACCTCGACTGGCTGCAGACAGGCCCGCAAAGCTGGGACATCCTGGCCGACACCGACAAGGGCGCGATGGTGCTGTCGGGCGGCGGTTCGAAGCTCGCCATCGACGGCAAGGTGGTTCATGACGAGCCGGAGGCCGAGTACCCGATGCTCTACAAGCGCTTCGCCGAGATCGTCCGCGCCGGCACCTCCGATGTCGATCTGGCGCCGCTGCAGCATGTCGCTGACGCCTTCATGCTCGGCAAGCGCAACGTGGTCGAGGCGTTCTTCGATTGACAATGGGCTGTGAAGAGCGACCTCGCTCCGATCCCCACTTCCCGGATCATTTTCGAAGGGCGCGCCGCCCCTCATTGTCCTGCCGGACATTTCTCCCCGTATAGTGACGGGGAGAAAGGGGCAATGGCGACGCCGGCGTTCGCCCTGCAAGGTCGCCGATTGGCGAAATCGTCAGCGACGGCGTCCTTCTCCCCGTCACTATACGGGGAGAAGATGCCGGCAGGCAGATGAGGGGCGGCGCCAGCCTGCAAAACAAGGCACCAGACGATGCTCCTCACTTCGCCACCGCCACAAAGTTCGGCTCCAACGCAATGAAAAAAGGCCGCCGGGTCGCCCCGACGGCCTTTTTTTGCCTGAGATTCCTGCCGCCGCGCTTACTGCGCGGCGGTTGTCATGTCGGCCAGCATCGGCTCGGCGACTTCCGCACCCGAGGCCTTGCGGCGCTCGTCGATGATCAGTTCGTCGCGCGAGGTGGCGATGCGCCGGATCTGGCTCATCGTGCCGCCGGTACCGGCCGGGATCAGCCGGCCGACGATGACGTTTTCCTTCAAGCCCTGCAGCATGTCGGTCTTGCCGGCAACCGCGGCCTCCGTCAGCACTCGCGTCGTCTCCTGGAAGGAGGCGGCCGAGATGAAGGACGGCGTCTGCAGCGATGCCTTGGTGATGCCGAGCAGCACCGGCAGGCCTTCGGCCGGCTTCTTGCCGTCCTCGACCAGACGCTCGTTGACCTCTTCCAGTTCGATCACGTCGACATGATCGCCTGGAATGTAGGTCGAGTCGCCCTGCACCGTGATCTCGACCTTCTGCAGCATCTGGCGAACGATCACCTCGATGTGCTTGTCGTTGATCGACACGCCCTGCAGACGATAGACTTCCTGGATCTCGTTGACGAGGTAGGAAGCAAGTGCCTCCACGCCCTTGATCGCCAGGATGTCGTGCGGCGCAGGATTGCCGTCGAGGATGTAGTCGCCCTTCTCGATGACGTCGCCGTCCTGGAGATGGAACGGCTTGCCCTTCGGGATCAGGTATTCGACCGGCTCAAGCGTCGAGTCATGCGGCTCGATGATGATGCGACGCTTGTTCTTGTAGTCGCGGCCGAAGCGGATCGTGCCGTCGATCTCGGCGATGATGGCGTGATCCTTCGGACGACGTGCCTCGAACAGCTCGGCAACACGCGGCAGACCGCCGGTGATGTCCTTGGTCTTGGCGCTTTCCATCGGAATACGCGCCAAAACGTCGCCGGGGCGAACCTGCGAACCCGGCTCGACCGAAAGAATGGCCTCGACCGAGAGCAGGAAGCGGGCGTCGCCGCCCTTCGACAGCTTGCCGACCTTGCCCTTGGCGTCCTGGATCGCAATCGCCGGCTTCAGGTCGTTGCCGCGTGGCGTCGAGCGCCAGTCGATGACCTCACGCTTGGTGATGCCGGTCGACTCGTCGGCTGTTTCCTGAACGGAAATGCCGTCGACCAGATCCTCGTACGACACCCTGCCCTCGATTTCGGTGAGGACCGGACGTGTGTAGGGATCCCACTCGGCGATACGCTGGCCGCGCTTCACCTTGTCACCATCGTCCACGAAGATGCGCGAACCATAGGTGAGGCGGTGCGAGGCGCGCTCCTTGCCGGCTTCGTCGAGGATCAGCACCGCCATGTTGCGGCCCATGACCATCTGCTGGCCGTCGGAGTTGCGCACCACGTTGCGGTTGCGGATCTCGACCTTGCCCTCATACGAGGCTTCAAGGAACGAGCTGTCCACCACCTGCGCGGTACCGCCCATGTGGAAGGTACGCATGGTGAGCTGCGTGCCCGGCTCGCCGATCGACTGCGCCGCGATGACGCCGACGGCTTCGCCCTGGTTGACCGGGGTGCCGCGGGCCAGATCGCGACCGTAGCAGACCGCGCAGACGCCAACCCTGACTTCGCAAGTCAGTGCCGAGCGGATGCGGACCGACTGGACGCCGGCCTTTTCGATCTGTTCCACGTCACGCTCGTCCATCAGCGTTCCGGCCTTGACCAGGATCTCGCCCGACACCGGATGGGTGATGTCGTCGAGCGACGTACGGCCCAGCACGCGCTGGCCGACCGAAGCGACGACCTGACCGGCATCGACGATCGGCTGCATGGTGAGGCCCTTGTCGGTGCCGCAGTCGACGGAGTTGACGATGCAATCCTGCGCCACGTCGACCAGACGACGGGTGAGGTAACCCGAGTTCGCCGTCTTCAAGGCGGTGTCGGCCAGACCCTTGCGGGCGCCGTGGGTCGAGTTGAAGTACTCGAGCACGGTCAGGCCTTCCTTGAAGTTCGAGATGATCGGCGTCTCGATGATTTCACCCGACGGCTTGGCCATGAGGCCGCGCATGCCGGCAAGCTGGCGCATCTGGGTGGGCGAGCCACGCGCACCGGAGTGCGACATCATGTAGATCGAGTTCATCGGCTTTTGACGGCCATTGTCCTCGAACTCGACCGCCTTGATGCGGGCCATCATTTCGTCGGCGACCTTTTCCGAGCACTTGGCCCAGGCGTCGACGACCTTGTTGTACTTCTCGCCCTGCGTGATCAGACCGTCATTGTACTGCTGCTCGTATTCCTTGGCCAAAGCCTCGGTGTCGGAGACCAGCTTGATCTTGGCATCCGGGATCAGCATGTCGTCCTTGCCGAAGGAAATGCCGGCACGGCAGGCATGGCTGAAGCCGAGCGCCATGATGCGATCGCAGAAAATGACCGTCTCCTTCTGACCGCAATGGCGGTAGACGGTGTCGATCATCTTGGAGATGTTCTTCTTGGTCATCTCCTGGTTGGCGGTCTCGTAAGGCACGTTGACGTTCTTCGGCAGAAGCTCGCCGATGATCATGCGGCCAGGCGTCGTGTCATGGATCTTCGACACGACCTTGCCTTCGGCGTCGACCGTACGGAAACGACCCTTGATCTTGGAGTGCAGCGTCACCGCCTTGGTCTCGAGCGCGTGCTGGAGTTCGCCCATGTCGGCAAACACCATGCCCTCGCCCGGCTCATTCTGGTTGACGATCGAGAGATAATAGAGACCCAGAACCATGTCCTGCGACGGCACGATGATCGGCGCGCCGGAAGCCGGGTGCAGGATGTTGTTGGTCGACATCATCAGCACGCGGGCTTCAAGCTGCGCTTCCAGCGACAGCGGCACGTGAACGGCCATCTGGTCGCCGTCGAAGTCGGCGTTGAAGGCCGTGCAGACCAGCGGGTGCAGCTGGATCGCCTTGCCTTCGATCAGGATCGGCTCGAACGCCTGGATGCCGAGACGGTGCAGCGTCGGCGCACGGTTCAGCAGCACCGGATGCTCGCGGATGACCTCGTCGAGGATATCCCAGACTTCCGGACGCTCCTTTTCGACCAGCTTCTTCGCCTGCTTGACGGTCGAGGAGTAACCCTTGGCGTCGAGACGGGCGTAGATGAAGGGCTTGAACAGTTCGAGCGCCATCTTCTTGGGCAGGCCGCACTGATGCAGCTTGAGCTCCGGACCGGTCACGATGACCGAGCGGCCGGAATAGTCGACGCGCTTGCCGAGCAGGTTCTGACGGAACCGGCCCTGCTTGCCCTTGAGCATGTCGGACAGCGACTTCAGCGGGCGCTTGTTAGCGCCGGTGATGACGCGGCCGCGACGGCCGTTGTCGAACAGCGCATCGACGGCTTCCTGCAGCATGCGCTTTTCATTGCGCACGATGATGCCCGGCGCCCGCAGTTCGATCAGCCGCTTCAGACGATTGTTGCGGTTGATGACGCGGCGATAGAGATCGTTCAGATCCGACGTGGCGAAGCGGCCGCCGTCCAGAGGAACCAGCGGACGCAGGTCCGGCGGGATCACCGGAACCACCTTCATGATCATCCATTCCGGGCGGTTGCCGGATTCCATGAAGTTCTCGACGACCTTGAGCCGCTTCAGATACTTCTTCTGCTTCAGCTCGGAGGTGGTCGAAGCCAGTTCCGAACGCAGGTCGCCGGCGATCTTCTCCAGGTCCATGCCGGCCAGGAGGTCATGAATGGCCTCGGCGCCGATCATGGCGGTGAAACTATCCTCGCCATACTCGTCGACGGCGATCATGTACTCTTCCTCGCTGAGCAGCTGGTGCTCCTTCAGCGCGGTGAGGCCAGGTTCGGTGACGATGTAGTTCTCAAAGTAGAGGACGCGCTCGATGTCCTTCAGGGTCATGTCGAGCAGCGTGCCGATGCGCGACGGCAGCGACTTCAGGAACCAGATATGGGCGACCGGTGCCGCCAGCTCGATATGGCCCATGCGCTCGCGGCGAACGCGCGACAGCGTGACTTCAACGCCGCACTTTTCGCAGATGACGCCCTTGTACTTCATGCGCTTGTACTTGCCGCACAGGCACTCATAGTCCTTGATCGGGCCAAAAATGCGCGCGCAGAACAGACCGTCACGCTCCGGCTTGAAGGTGCGGTAGTTGATGGTCTCCGGCTTCTTGATCTCGCCGAAAGACCAGGACAGAATCTTCTCAGGGCTGGCAAGCGATATCCGAATGGAATCGAACACCTGCGCAGGCGCCTGCGGATTGAAGAGATTCATGACCTCTTGGTTCATGCCGTTCTCCTTTTCGGGGTCCTCGAAAACCCCTTGCATCTAGCGCGGGCCAAACGCCCGCCGTCGTGTGTCGGCCACCGGCCGAAGAATTTGGTGCGTTCGGTCGCGATTTCCGCGACCGAACGTCTTGTTTACTCGGCCGCGCCCCTATTCGGCAGCATCGGGCAGCCGGACAGGGTTGTCGTCGAGCTTGGTGTTCTCCAGCTCGACATTGAGGCCGAGAGACCGCATTTCCTTGACGAGAACGTTGAAGCTCTCGGGGATGCCGGCCTCGAAGGTATCGTCGCCACGCACGATCGCCTCGTAGACCTTGGTACGACCGGCGACGTCATCGGACTTCACCGTCAGCATTTCCTGCAGCGTGTAGGCGGCGCCGTATGCTTCCAGTGCCCAGACCTCCATCTCGCCGAAGCGCTGGCCACCGAACTGCGCCTTGCCGCCCAGCGGCTGCTGCGTGACGAGCGAATACGGACCGATCGAACGCGCGTGGATCTTGTCGTCCACGAGGTGGTGAAGCTTGAGCATGTAGATGTAGCCCATCGTCACCTTGCGATCGAACGGCTCGCCCGTGCGTCCGTCATAGAGCTGCGACTGACCTGATGTGTGCAGGCCCGCCTGCTCCAGCATGATGTTGATGTCAGCCTCATGCGCGCCGTCGAACACCGGGGTCGCGATCGAGACGCCGCGGCGCATCTGCTCGCTGAGGCGAACGATGCTCTCGTCGTCATAGTCACGAACCGGCTCGTTGCGGTCGTTGGCCGGGATGAAGCTCTCGAGCGTCTTGCGCAGCGGCTTGATGTCGCCGGCTGCCTTGTACGTGTCGATCAGCTCGCCGATCTTCCTGCCCATGCCCGCGCATGCCCAGCCCAGATGCGTTTCCAGGATCTGGCCGACATTCATGCGGCTCGGCACACCCAGCGGGTTGAGCACGATATCGGCATGCGTGCCGTCCTCGAGGAAAGGCATGTCCTCGACCGGAACGATCCGCGACACGACACCCTTGTTGCCGTGACGGCCGGCCATCTTGTCGCCGGGCTGCATCTTGCGCTTCACGGCCACGAAGACCTTGACCATCTTCATGACGCCCGGAGGCATTTCGTCGCCGCGCTGGACCTTCTCGACCTTGTCCATGAAACGCTGTTCGAGCGCCTTCTTGGAATCGTCGTACTGGCCACGCAGGGCTTCCAGTTCGCTCTGGAGCTTTTCGTTCTCCACGGCAAACTGCCACCACTGCGAACGCGGATACTCGTCGAGCGTATCCTTGGACAGCGTCGAGCCCTTCTTGAAGCCCTTCGGTCCGGCGATCGCTTCCTTGCCGACGAGCACGTCGGAAAGACGCGCGTAGACGTTACGGTCCAGAATGGCCTGTTCGTCGTCGCGGTCCTTGGCGAGGCGTTCGATCTCCTCGCGCTCGATCGCCATGGCGCGCTCGTCCTTCTCCACACCGTGGCGATTGAAGACGCGCACCTCGACGACCGTGCCGAAGGTGCCCGGAGGCATGCGCATCGAGGTGTCGCGCACATCGGATGCCTTTTCGCCGAAGATGGCGCGCAGAAGCTTCTCTTCCGGCGTCATCGGGCTTTCGCCCTTCGGCGTGATCTTGCCGACCAGGATGTCGCCCGGCTGAACTTCCGCACCGATATAGACGATGCCGGCTTCGTCGAGGTTCTTCAGCGCTTCTTCCGAGACGTTTGGAATATCGCGCGTGATTTCCTCCGGTCCGAGCTTGGTATCGCGCGCCATGACCTCGAACTCCTCGATATGGATCGAGGTGAAGACGTCATCGGCGACGATGCGTTCGGACAGGAGGATCGAGTCCTCGTAGTTGTAGCCGTTCCACGGCATGAACGCGACCAGCACGTTGCGGCCGAGCGCCAGATCACCGAGCTCGGTCGACGGACCGTCGGCGATGATGTCGCCCTTGTTGACCCGGTCACCCATACGAACCAGCGGACGCTGGTTGATGCAGGTGTTCTGGTTCGAACGCTGGAACTTCATCAGCCGGTAGATATCGACGCCGGACTTGCCCGGATCGAGATCTTCGGTGGCGCGGATAACGATACGCGTCGCGTCCACCTGGTCGACGATGCCGCCGCGGCGGGCGCCGATGGCGGCACCCGAGTCACGGGCGACGATCGGCTCCATGCCGGTGCCGACGAACGGCGCCTCGGCGCGCACCAGCGGCACGGCCTGACGCTGCATGTTCGAGCCCATCAGAGCGCGGTTGGCGTCGTCGTTTTCCAGGAACGGGATCAGGGCCGCGGCCACCGACACCATCTGCTTGGGCGACACGTCCATCAGATCGACGTTTTCGCGCGGCGCCATCATCACTTCGCCGGCGCTGCGGCAAATGACGAATTCGTCGACGAAACCACCGTTCTTGTCGAGCTCGGCGTTGGCCTGCGCGACATGGTGCTTGGCCTCTTCCATCGCCGAGAGATAGACGACGTCATTGGTCAGCTTGCCGTCGACGATCTTACGGTACGGGCTCTCGATGAAGCCGTACTTGTTGACGCGTGCGAAGGTGGCCAGCGAGTTGATCAGACCGATATTCGGGCCTTCCGGCGTCTCGATCGGGCAGATGCGGCCGTAATGCGTCGGGTGCACGTCGCGCACTTCGAAGCCGGCGCGCTCGCGGGTCAGACCGCCCGGTCCAAGCGCCGAGAGGCGGCGCTTGTGGGTGATCTCCGACAGCGGGTTGGTCTGGTCCATGAACTGCGACAGCTGCGAGGAACCGAAGAACTCGCGCACGGCGGCAGCCGCCGGCTTGGCGTTGATCAGGTCCTGCGGCATGACCGTGTCGATCTCGATCGAGGACATACGCTCCTTGATCGCGCGCTCCATGCGCAGCAGGCCGACGCGGTACTGGTTTTCCATCAGCTCGCCGACCGAACGCACGCGGCGGTTGCCGAGATTGTCGATGTCGTCGATCTCGCCCTTGCCGTCGCGCAGCTCGACCAGCGTCCTGACCACGGCCAGGATGTCGTCCTTGCGCAGCACGCGCACGGTGTCCTCGGCCTTGAGCTCGAGACGCATGTTCATCTTGACGCGGCCGACGGCCGACAGATCGTAGCGCTCACTGTCGAAGAACAGCGAGTTGAACATGGCTTCGGCGGTTTCGAGCGTCGGCGGCTCGCCGGGGCGCATGACACGATAGATGTCGAACAGCGCGTCCTGGCGGCTCTCGTTCTTGTCGACGTTGAGCGTGTTGCGGATATAGGCGCCGACATTGACGTGGTCGATGTCGAGAACCTTGATCTCGTCTTCGCCGGTGCCGAGCAGAACCTTCAGCGTCTTCTCGTCGATCTCGTCGCCGGCCTCGAGGAAGATCTCGCCGGTGGCGTAGTTGACGATGTCCTCGGCCAGATAGTTACCGAGCAGGTCCTCGTCGGTGGCCTTGATCGCCTTCAGACCCTTTTCGCCAAGCGCCCTCGCCTGGCGGGCGGTGATCTTCTTGCCGGCTTCGACGACGACTTCGCCGGTATCGGCATCGACCAGATCGCCGACGGCCTTGAGGCCGCGGAAACGCTCGACGTTGAACGGAATGCGCCAATGGTCGCCGGCGCGCTTGTAGGTGATCTTGTTGTAGAAGGTCGACAGGATCTCTTCGCCGTCCATACCGAGCGCCATCAGCAGCGACGTCACCGGAATCTTGCGGCGGCGATCGATGCGGGCGTGCACGACGTCCTTGGAATCGAACTCGATGTCGAGCCACGAGCCGCGATAGGGGATGACGCGCGCGGCAAACAGAAGCTTGCCCGACGAGTGCGACTTGCCCTTGTCATGGTCGAAGAAGACGCCCGGCGAGCGGTGCATCTGCGAGACGATGACGCGCTCGGTGCCGTTGACGATGAAGGTGCCGTTCAAGGTCATGAGCGGCATGTCGCCCATGTAGACGTCCTGCTCCTTGATGTCCTTGATGGACTTGGCGCCGGTATCCTCGTCGATATCGAACACGATGAGGCGCAGCGTCACCTTCAGCGGCGCGGCATAGGTGAGGTCGCGCTGACGGCATTCGTCAACGTCAAATTTCGGTCCTTCGAACTCGTACTTCACGAACTCCAGCATCGAGGAGCCGGAAAAATCGGAGATCGGGAAAACCGACTTGAAAACAGCCTGCAGTCCCTCGTCCGGACGCCCGCCCTTGGGCTCCGCCACCATCAGGAATTGATCATAGGATGCCTTCTGAACCTCGATGAGGTTCGGCATCTCCGCAACTTCCGGGATCTTTCCGAAGAACTTGCGTACGCGTCTGCGGCCATTGAAAGTCTGGGTCTGGGCCATCGTCGCTCCTTAGCTCTAAACTCGGGACGAGCCTCGCCGCGGCTCGCCTTGCATTCTGGGCCACCTTGGCGGCAACCCTCTGTCTGTTTTCCCGGCGCCTGTCGGCGGCCGGCTAGAACGGGAGAAAACCCGTTTCCTGAGGGCCGGTTTTCGGCCCTCAGGAAAGAGGTTCTCGTAGATCTCGCGTTACGCGTGCTCCCTCCGGGCGAAGGGAGTGGCGGACGGCGCGAGGCCGCCCGCCGCTTTCACGATTACTTCAGGTCGACCTTGGCGCCGGCTGCTTCCAGCTGGGCCTTGAACTTGTCAGCGTCGGCCTTGGAAACGCCTTCCTTGACCGGCTTCGGAGCCGCTTCGACCAGATCCTTGGCTTCCTTGAGGCCAAGACCGGTGATGGCGCGGACTTCCTTGATGACGTTGATCTTCTGAGCGCCTGCCTCGGTGAGGACGACGTCGAATTCCGTCTTTTCCTCGACCGGAGCAGCAGCGGCCGCACCACCGCCAGCGGCGGCAACAGCCACCGGAGCAGCGGCGGAAACGCCCCACTTTTCTTCCAGAAGCTTCGACAGCTCGGCCGCCTCGAGGACGGTCAGCTTCGAAAGGTCGTCTACGATCTTTGCGAGATCAGCCATTGTTGTGTTCCTTCATAAGGTTCGAACGTGTGTTTGTGATAGCGAGGAACGGCCTCATGCCGCCTCGTCCTTCCGGGCGTAAGCGCCGATGACGCGCGCGACCGAGGCCGCTGGCGCATTGACGATCTGGGCGATCCGGGTTGCCGGCGTGGCGATCATGCCAACCAGCCTGGCGCGCAGCTCATCGAGCGACGGAAGTGTGGCGAGTGCCTTCACACCGTCGGCATTGAGCGAGGTGGTGCCCATTGCGCCGCCGAGAATGACGAGCTTGTCATTTCCCTTGGCGAAATCGGACGCGACCTTCGGCGCCGCAATCGGATCCTCCGAATAAGCAATCAGCGTCTGTCCCTTGAACAGCTCGATGATCGATGCGGAGTCCGTGCCCTGAAGAGCGATTTTGGCGAGACGGTTCTTCGCGACTTTGACGGTGCCACCGGCGGCGCGCATTTTCGACCGAAGGTCGTTCATTTGCGCGACGGTGATACCGGCGTAGTGGGCCACGACCACTGAACCTGCGTTCGAGAACGCACCGTTCAGGCCCGTGACGAGTTCGCGTTTTTCCGCTCTGTCCACTGCCTATCTCCAGTTGACCCCAATCCTGTTAACGGGAACATCCCATTGACGAGGACAGGCGTCGGGTTGCCTTTTGTCGGCCGGGCCATCCAGTAACGGATCTCCCGAACGACGCTCGAGGATCCTGCCCCCTTTCGCCACATCGACAGTCAAGCCGGCGATGCGCAGACAAAAGGCAAACACGGTTCGAACCTTTCATTGGAGCAATCGCTCCGTTGTCCGGTCTTCACCCGTCTCATGCAGGCCCAAATCGAATTAAGGCTTCTGGGCCGCCTGCAATCTCGGACAGGATGTCCGGAAACCTCTCGGCTTCCGGTACCGGGCCGCCAACTAGGTCGGAGGCCCGGAATTCTTTGCAGATCAGCCGTTTACCGGCCGATCTCGATCAAAACTTATCAGGACGCGTTGAGCGTCGCGACGTCGAGCTTGAGGCCCGGGCCCATCGTCGAGGTGACCGACACCTTCTTGACGTAGTTGCCCTTGGCGCCAGTCGGCTTTGCCTTGGTCACCGCATCGGCGAAGGCGCGGATGTTCTCTTCCAGGGCCTTGACGTCGAACGAGACCTTGCCGACGCCGGCATGGACGATGCCAGCCTTCTCGACACGGAACTCGACGGCGCCGCCCTTGGATGCCTTGACGGCGGCGGCAACGTCGGTGGTGACGGTGCCGACCTTCGGGTTCGGCATCATGCCGCGCGGGCCGAGCACTTTGCCCAGACGACCGACGAGCGGCATCATGTCCGGCGTGGCGATGCAGCGATCAAAATCGATCGTGCCCTTCTGGACGATGTCGACCAGATCCTCGGCACCGACGATGTCGGCGCCGGCGGCGCGCGCTTCGTCGGCCTTGTCGCCACGGGCGAACACGGCGACACGCACCGAGCGGCCGGTGCCGTTCGGCAGGTTGACCACGCCGCGGACCATCTGGTCGGCATGGCGCGGGTCGACGCCGAGGTTCATGGCGACTTCGATGGTCTCATCGAACTTCACCGAGGAACGGTCCTTGAGCAGCTTCAGCGCATCGCCCAGGGCATAAGCCTTGTTGGGATCGATGCCTTCGCGGGTCTTCGATACGCGCTTTGCAATCTTTGCCATGATCTTAGCCCACCACTTCCAGACCCATCGAGCGGGCGGAGCCCTCGACCATGCGCATGGCCGCTTCGACGTCGTTTGCGTTCAGGTCTTTCATCTTCGCGGTGGCAATCTCGCGGACCTTGTCACGCGAAACCGTACCGGCCTTGACCTTGCCCGGCTCCTTGGAACCGGACGTCAGGTTCGCCGCCTTCTTCAGGAAGTAGCTCACCGGCGCCGTCTTCATGACGAAGGTGAAGGACTTGTCCTGATAGTAGGTGATGACGACCGGAACCGGCGATCCCTTTTCCATTTCCTGGGTCTGCGCGTTGAACGCCTTGCAGAATTCCATGATGTTGATGCCACGCTGACCAAGCGCCGGGCCGATCGGGGGAGACGGCGTCGCCGATCCCGCTTTCACCTGGAGCTTGAGCTGGCCTGCAATTTTCTTAGCCATCTCTTTTCCTGCCTTTGTCTATGCCGGTCATGCCGGCGGTTGCAGTCTGGTGGTGCGGTTCGCGCAGCCGGCTAAAGCCGCACTCGCCTCCCACCGTCTCAGGCCGCGCGCTTCCGCGCCGCCTCCCCTGATCGCCAAACCGGCGTCAGGGATTTCGGATCAGCCCTTTTCGACCTGTCCGAATTCCAGATCGACGGGCACGGCGCGCCCGAAGATCGAAACTTCCACCTTGAGCCGCGCACGCTCCTCATCCACTTCCTGGACGAAGCCGTTGAACGACGCGAAGGGACCATCCGAAACGCGGATCGCTTCGCCGATCTCGAACGTGACCGAGGGCTTGGGCCGCTCGACGCCTTCCTGGACCTGGTTGAGGATGCGCTGGGCTTCCGCCTCGGTGATCGGCACCGGCTTGGAGTCGCCCAGGAACCCGGTGACCTTGGGTGTGTTCTTGACCAGCGAGAACACCGCATCGGTCAGATTGGCCTTCAGCAGCACATAGCCCGGGAAGAACTTGCGCTCGGCATCGACCTTGCGGCCGCGGCGAACTTCGACGACCTTCTCGGTCGGAACCACGATCTGGTGGATGTCGGCGGACAGGCCCTTCTGCTTGGCCTTGTTCTCGATATCCTCGGCGACCTTCTTTTCAAAGTTCGAATAAGCGTGGACGATGTACCAGCGCGCGGTCATTTCAAGACTTCTCCGTAATCGCCGGACTTAGCGTCCGATGCCCAGAATCTGTTCGACCGCAAGGCCCATGAGCTGATCGGCGGTGAAGAAAAAGATCATCGCGATCACTGCGAAGGCCAGAACCATCACCGTCGAGATCATCGTTTCGCGTCGCGACGGCCAAGTCACCTTGGCGGTCTCCGCGCGAACCTGCTGGAGAAAGACGAAAGGATTTGTGGTTTTCGAAGCCATATGCCGCTCTGTCTTCAAGACCCGTTGGCCGGGTCTCCTGGATGATCCCGCTGGCCGGGACGTGCCGCCTGAGCCCAATCTCGCGCCGAATCAGCGCAATCATTTCGCCCATGCAAATCAGACGCGTAAAGCCGGTTTCCCAGCTCCACGCGTCGCGTGTCTGTTTCGTCTACATAAAACCGATTCTTGATCCACGCAAGTGGCAAGTCTCCGCTTTATGACCAAACACCGCCTCGGAACCATCCAGTCGTTCCGTCCCGGCTATGGCGCTCTTATGCCCCAATCGACCCTATATGGCAAGCGGGTCGCCGATTTTCAAAGGCCAGACCATGGAAATATCGCTTTGAAACGCCATTTCGAAATGGCGAAACATTGCGTTGAATGCCATTCCAGGAAATGGCACGGGCAGCAGGGCTCGAACCTACGACCTGCGGTTTTGGAGACCGCCGCTCTACCAACTGAGCTATGCCCGTATCGTGCGCATGTCGGCGCAGAAGGCGCTTCCTAAAAGCTTCCGCACGCTCTGTAAAGAGCGGTTTGCAAGCAAACGCGCCTTAATCCCCTGCGCCAGAAATCGGGATGGCTGACAACCAGTCCGTTCGCAACGACATAGCAGCCGAAGCTACTTCGTACCCGGTGGCCGATAGGGGCCGCCCGGCACGCCCCAGCCCCAGGCCGGCATCGGTTCCGTCTGCGGATCGCAGGTCTCGCCGAGATTGGAGTTCATCTTGGCCAGACGCGATCCCCATTCGACATAGCCCATGAAGGCCGAACGGAATTCCGGATCGTCGGGCAGGCCGACCGCGTCGGCTGCATCGGCCAGGAGGCTGATCCAGCGGCGGCGCTGCTCCTCGCTCAGATGCTTGCCCAGATGGTGCATGACCATCTCGCGGTGGCCGCCGAACTGCTCGCTGTAGGTTTTCGGTCCGCCGAAAACCTCGCCGATGAAGGCCGCGACGTGGGCGGGGTGATCCGGCGACATGGTCTTGAACACCGGCCCGACGATCGAATCCTGCGCCACCTTGTCGTAGAAAGTCTGGGTCAGCCGGTTCAGGGCCTCGCTGCCGCCGGCCCATTCGTAGAGTGTCGGGATATCCTGGCTCATTCTCGATCCTCCGCTGCCTGGCGCCGCCAGCAGCGACGATAGCGGAACAATCGGAAGTGTCTCAACCTGCCTCGATGGCCAGTTCGTGACTTCGCCGCGGTCTACAATTTGGCCGGCGCATCAGCCTCGGCATTGGCGGAAGGCCGGATCCGGCAATTCTCGGGTCTTGGCACCGCCTCGCAAATGGTGGCACCGGTCAGCGCGTCGACCGATTGCAGGCCGGTCGTCAGGCCGACCTTCAGCATCATGCCGGGTTCCAGCCGGCGCTCGACCGAGCGCCGCTCGATCGCCGCGAACAGGGCGGGACCGATCGCCATCTCCTCGAGATAGGCCTTGACCATCTGCTTTTGCCCCATCGGGTAAAGGCTAAGCCGCGCCTGGGGACCGACAAACCGCCTGATGCCGCCGGCAAGCATCAGCGCGCAGGCCGAATCGCACTCCACGCCGGCATCGATGCTCAGCCCGGCATAGGCGCCCTCTTTGGCCAGGCAATTCCACGCTCCTGGGTCACAGCCGACGAAATCGGTGCGGCCAACGGCGACGTCGAGCTTCTTTTCATGGATAAGCCGTCCTGCCGCCAGGGCGCTGAGCAGGTCGCCTCCCCTCGAACTGATCACGACAGGCAGTTGCCGTTTGCCGAGCATGGCGAGCAGCTGGCGCAGCTTCTGCGGGGTCCGGGGGGGTGATCGCACCTTCCGCCGAAATCCATTCCGGGCAGTCTGGATTGCAGAGTGGATTGGTGCCGCGAACGACGACGAAGCGCATGTCTTCATCGCGCCGCGCCGCCTCGGGTTCGATCGCCGGCGGCGTTGGCTTGGCCGCGGTCGCCGTCAGGCCATCAGGCTTGTTGCCCGGCACCTCCCGGCAATTCGCGGCCAGGCGGCCGGGCTCGCACAGGCTTGCCGCTGTCAACAGGCCCACAGCGTCCGTGCTGGTGACCAGCTTCATCGCCAGCATGTCGTCGAGGGCGATCTGGTGGATTTCGCTGGCCGGGGTGCCCTTCATCGTTTCGAGCATGCTTTGTTCGATGCCCATCTGTTTCAGGTAGGCCGCCAGCTTTTTCTCAACCGCCTTGCTCATCTCGTAGGTCTTGTAGCTGCCGGCGTTCTTGCGGCTGACGATCTTTGTGTTGAGGATCTTCTTCTTGCCCCCCACGACGCGATAGGTGGTCCGGTATTGCAATTTCGTACGAATGTAGGTCGTGGTGATCTGATGGACGCCGAGATAGGCCCATTCGCCGGCCACCCGCCTGATACCGCCGGCAAACATCAGAGGGCAGGCGGAATTGCACATGGCGCCATAGTCGATGACATCGCCGAAGTAGCGGGCGTCACGGTCCTGGCACCCCTTCGCACCGGGCTGGCAGCTGGAAAACACCGTCTTGCCGATGGCGATATCGAACTTGTTCTTGCGGATCAGCCGGCCAAGCGTCAGCGCCGCCTCGACATTGCCGCCGGGAGAATCGACGACAACAGGCAGTTTCCGGCCGCCAAGCGTCTTCAGCATGCGTTTGAAGAGTGCCGGCGTGCCGGCTTCTATCGAGCCCTCGGCCGATATCCATTCCGGGCAGATCGGCTCGCACCCCGGTGCGTTGCTGCGAACGATGCCGAACCGCATCGTCGGCCCAAGATCCGGCGCCGCATCCGCCGCAAAGGCTGCCGGGCCTGCGGCAAGCAATGCGAGCAGCCAGGTCAGAGCCAGCGGCCACAATGCCCGACGATGGAAAAACCGCCTTGGAACCATTTGAAAAAAGCCCCTCGATGCAACCTATACTAGTCGAGGCCCGGAGCCTTGCAACAGGGTTCGGCCGACTGGGCCGCAACCGATAGCCCCGCAAAAGAAAAGGGCGGCCCGAAGACCGCCCTTTTCTTGTCGATCCGGCGAATGCCGGGCTCGATTATTCCTTGATGGTGACGACGATGCCGGCACCGACGGTGCGGCCGCCTTCACGGATAGCGAAGCGCAGCTTCTCTTCCATGGCGATCGGCACGATCAGCTCGACGGTTGTTGGCGCAAATCAGCACCATGGGCAAAAATGTAGCATAGCTGCACTCACCGGTCAAGGAAATAATTCCTATAATGGCATCGCCTAGGGGACCCGCCGCCTGGGGCTTTGACCGGACCGGCAAAAATGCTACGAGCCCGGCAGCGAATTTCCGGGGCAATAACCGACATGGATGCAAGGCAGTTGAAGGTCGAAGCCGCGCGGGCAGCACTTGCCCATGTGAGTGACGGCATGCGGCTCGGCATCGGCACCGGCACAACGGCCGAGGAGTTCGTGCGGCTGCTCGCCGAAAAGGTCGCCACCGGCATGACCGTCATCGGCGTGCCGACTTCGGAGCGCACCGCGTTGCTGTGCCGCGAGCTTGGCGTGCCGCTGTCGACGCTGGAGGAAACGCCAGAGCTCGATCTCACCGTCGACGGCGCCGACGAAGTCGACCCGGAACTGACCCTGGTCAAGGGCGGCGGCGGCGCGCTGCTGCGCGAGAAGATCGTCGCCGCGGCGTCCCAGCGCATGATCGTCATCGCCGACCGCTCCAAGATGGTCGAGACGCTCGGCCGTTTTCCGCTGCCGATCGAAGTCAATCCGTTCGGCCTGCGCGCCACTGAAATCGCGGTTGCCGCAGCGGCTGAAAAGCTCGGTCTTTCCGGGCCGGTCACATTGAGGATGACGGGCGGCCAGGCTTTTGTTACAGACGGCGGCCATTTTATCCTCGATGCATCTTTTGGCCGCATTCCGGATACAAGAGCGCTTTCGAATGCTCTGCACGCCATTCCGGGCGTGGTCGAGCATGGTCTTTTCATCGGGCTGGCTTCAGCGGCCATCATCGCCGGCGGCGACGGCATCCAAACCGTCCATGCCGCCCGAAAACCAGGGAGTTCTACCGATCATGACGTTGCATAACCGGGTTCGCAGCCTTTCCGTCCTTCTGGCGGCCTCGGCCGTTTTCGCCTTTTCTTCGCCGGCGTTTTCGCAGGATGTCACGGAATCGCACCTGAAGGCCGCCCGCGCGGCGGTCGCTGCGATCCACGCGACCGACCCGTTCGACAACATCCTGCCGCAGGCAGCCGCAGCGCTCGAATCGCAGCTGATCCAGAAGAACCCGGACATGCAGGAACTGATCGGCAAGACGATCAGCGAGAAGGCGCTGGCGCTGGCCTCGCGCCGCGCCGACCTCGAGAAGGAAGCCGCACTTGCCTACGCAAAAGTGTTCTCCGAAAAGGAACTGACCGACATCGCCGCCTTCTACAATTCCGATTCGGGCAAGAAGCTGCTCGATAGCGGCCCGACGGTGACCCGCGAACTGGTCAAGGCAGCCGACATCTGGCAGAACGGCCTCGGCCGCGATCTCGCCCAGCAGGTCGGCGAAACGCTGGCCGCAGCCGCCAAGGCAAAGGCGCAGGCTGCACCTGCCGCGCCCGCCGCCGGAGCCGCCGCTCCGGCCGATGGCGCAGCGCCCGCCGATGGCGCGGCCCCCGCGGACAACAACTGACCCCGCATTTTCAAATGGCCTTGCGGCCTCCCGCGAAGCCCGGCCTGTCCGGGCTTTTCTTTTGACGGTTTGCGGCCTACCTGTCTGACACATTTCTGAAGCCTGGGAGCCGCGTCATGGCTGGTTACGACTACGATCTTTTCGTCATCGGCGGCGGTTCGGGCGGGGTAAGGGCGGCGCGTGTCGCCGCGGCTCTCGGCAAGCGAGTCGGCATCGCCGAGGAATATCGCTATGGCGGCACCTGCGTCATCCGCGGCTGCGTGCCAAAAAAGCTCTATGTCTATGCCTCGCAATTTCCCGAGCATTTCGCCGACGCCGCCGGCTATGGCTGGACGGTGCCGGAAGCCAGTTTCGACTGGCAGACGCTGGTCGCCAACAAGGATCGCGAGATCAGCCGGCTGGAGGCCATCTACGTCAGGAACGTCGAGGGCGCCGGCGGCGAGACCTTCCACTCGCGCGCCATGATCGTCGATCCGCATGTCGTGCATCTTCTGGGTGAGGATCGCACCATCACGGCAGACCAGATCCTGATCGCCACCGGCGGCCGCCCGGCGGCGCATCCGGCGCTGCCCGGCCATGAACATTGCATCTTTTCCAACGAGGCTTTCGACCTCACGGAATTGCCCAAGGCGATCATGATCGAGGGCGGCGGTTATATCGCCGTCGAGTTCGCCAACATCTTTCACGGTCTCGGCGTCGACACCACGCTGGTCTATCGCGGCAAGGAGATCCTGAGCCGGTTCGACATGGACCTGCGGCGCATGCTGCACGAGACGATGGAAAAAAAGGGGATAAGGATCCTCTGCCATTCCGTGTCCGAATGGATCCGCAAGCGGCCGGACGGCCGGCTCGACGCGCTCGTCAGCGGCGGCGAGGTGCTGACCGTCGACCAGGTGATGCTGGCCATCGGCCGCATTCCCAACACCGAGAATATGGGCCTGGAAGGCATCGGACTGGAGATGACCAAGACCGGCGCCATCGCCGTCGACCAATATTCCCGCACCAACATCGACAACGTCTGGGCGATCGGCGACGTCACCAACCGCGTGCAGCTGACGCCGGTGGCGATCCATGAGGCGATGTGCTTCATCGAAACCGCCTTCAAGGGAAATCCGACCGCGCCCGATCACGAGACGATCGCGACCGCTGTCTTTTCACAGCCGGAGATCGGCACTGTCGGATTGTCGGAGGACGACGCCGTCAAGCGCTTCCCCGACATCGAGATTTACCGCGCGACATTCCGGCCGATGCGGCACACGCTGTCCGGGCGCGACGAGAAGATGCTGATAAAGCTGGTGGTCGATGGCGCGTCGAAGAAAGTGCTTGGCGCCCACATATTGGGGCCGGACGCCGGCGAGATGGCGCAGCTGCTCGGCATCCCGCTGAAGGCCGGCCTCACCAAGGACGATTTCGACCGTACGATGGCCGTGCATCCGACAGCGGCGGAAGAACTGGTCACCATGTACAAGCCGACCTATCGCGTGAAGGACGGCGCGCGCGTCGATTGACGGCAAATCCGGGTTGAGGAACTCCGCCGCGGCAAGGTCATGCCACGGCGGAGATAGTCGCTACAGCAGCGTGCCGCGCAGGATCACCAGCGCCACCGAAAAGTAGATCACCAGCCCGGTGACATCGACCAGCGTGGCGACCAACGGCGCCGATGCGCTGGCAGGGTCGAAGCCGATACGTTTCAAGGCGAACGGCAGCATCGACCCCGACAGCGAACCGAAGGTGACGATGCCGACCAGTGCAGCACCCACCGTGGTGGCAATCAGCGGCCAGTGCGGGCCATAATCGTAGAAGCCCATATATTGCCACAGCGCGATGCGGCAGACGCCGACCACGCCGAGCATGGCGCCCAGCACCAGGCCGGTGGGCAGCTCACGCAGCGCCACCCGCCACCAGTCGCCAAGACCGATCTCGCGCAGCGCCAGCGCGCGGATGACCAGCGAGGTCGCCTGCGAGCCGGAATTGCCGCCGGAGCTCATGATCAGCGGGATGAACAGCGTCAGCACGATCGCCTTCTCCAGCTCGCCCTCATAGCTCTGCATGGCGTTGGCCGTCAGCATCTCCGAGATGAACAGCGCGCACAGCCAGCCGCCGCGTTTCCTGATCATGGCGCGGAAGCTCATCTTCATGTACGGCTCGTCCAGCGCCTCCATGCCGCCGAAACGGTGCGCGTCCTCGGTCGTCTCCGCGACCATCGTGTCGATGATGTCGTCGATGGTGACGATGCCTAGGATCTTGCCATGGTCGACGACCGGAAGGGCGAGCAGATCGTATTTGGAAATCGTCTGCGCCAGGGTTTCGCGATCGGTCAGCGGGCCGACCGTCACCGGAAGGTGATCCGGCGCCACCGTCATGATCGGATCGTCAGGCTCACCGGTGATCAGCCGGCGCAGGCCCGTCGAGCGCACAAGCAGGTGCGTCTGCGGATCGACGATATAGATCGCGTAGACGGTCTCGCGCGTCCGCTCGACCTTGCGGATGTAGTCGAGCGTCTGCCCGACGGTCCAGTCCGACGGCACGCTGACGAACTCCGTCGTCATGATCGATGCGGCGCTGCCTTCGGGATAGCCGAGGATGGAGAGCAGCGTTGCGCGCAGCGGCGGCGCAAGCCCGCCAAGCAGCTCGGAACGGGCCGGCTCTTCCAGCTCGCGCAGGATGTCGGCGGCGCGGTCGACCGACATGGCGATGAGCAGCTTGCCCGCCTTGGCGCGCGGCAGCGCCTCCATGAGTTCGGACGCGCCGTCGAGTTCCGGCTGGTCGAAGATCTCGACCAGACGTTCGAACGTCACTTCATAGAGCAGTTCCGTCGCGTTCTCTCGAGGCTCCCTGTTCAGGGCCTCGACAATGTCGGCGACGTGATCATTGGCTAGGATACGGGCAATCGCGACGGCTTCGTCGCTTGCCACCGTGGTAAATTCGTTCATGGCTCACTCCTTGCCGTCCGGCAGGACATGAACCATGTGAGGTCACGTCAGGGCGGACGGCTGTTGCGTTCGACTGTGACTGTCGCCAGGCATGGCGCGGTGACCTTTCCGCTTGCGGGTTCGCGTTTTTACTATCTACAAGCGGGCGCAACATAGGAGCGCGCCTTGCCGTGTCAATCGCGGTGAGGAGGGAAAATGCCGACGAGCGGCCAAGATCGCGAGACTGTGATCGCCGGCCGCCGTTCGCCTCGGCAGACCGGGGTGGAATAACCGTTATTTCTGCTTCAGCCGGCGCGAGAAACGCAGCCACTTGTCTTCGACCGGCCTTGGGACCGGCCTGGGCTGCACCAGAATGGTGGTGAGTTCGGCGGGCAGGGTCGGAACCAGCGGCTTCTTGGTGGCGACGCCGTCGGCGATCGCGACGATGCTGTGATAGAATTCGCTGCCGCTGATCGATCTCGGCGCAACCGCTTCGTGCATGACGCTGATCACCGTGACATCGGGGCAGTTGTCCTTGATGGCCTGGTGGAAGGCGACCTTGCCGTCGGGGTCGAGCGCGCCGGTCGCCTCGTCAAGGAACAGCAGCCCCGGCTGCTGCAGCACGATGCGAGCCACCACCAGCTTCTGCTTCTGGCCGCCCGACAGCACCTGGTCCCAGCTTTTGCCTTCGCGGCTTTCGTCGGCCATGTGCTCGATGAAGTCGCCAAGCCCGGCCTTGTGCAGCGCCGACGCCACCTGCGCGTCGCCATGGTCGTGCTCGGAGCCCGGCAGGCAGACCAGTTGCTTCAGCGACACAGGCTGCAGCTTGACCTCCTGGGCGGCATAGAAACTCTTCACGCCTTCGGGGAAGACGATGGTGCCGCGGCCATAGGGCCACAGGCCGTTGATCGCCTTGATCAGCGAGGTCTTGCCGCAGCCGGACTCGCCCTTCAGGAAAGTCCATTCGCCGCGCCGGAAGCGCAAATTGGCGGCGCTGAGGAAGGGCGTCGCATCCTCGCCTTGATGCGCCAGTTCGAGCTTCTGGATGGTCAGGCCGAAAACCGGGTTCTGGCTGGTGTAGTGGAAATCGGAGCGGCCGGTCTGGCTGTAGAATTCCTGCGGATGCTGGACATTCTCGATCGCGTTGGCCAACTCGGTGACACGCTGGCTGTTGGCGCGCAGCGTGGCGATGGCGGGCATGACGTGGATGAACCACGAACACTGGCCGATCAGAGAATTGACCAGCTCGGAGCCGGTTATATAGCCCTTCAGATCGAGGCGGTTGTGGATGAACGGCACGAGGCCCGGTCCATAGGCGACAATGCGGGCGCCGATGAAATTGTAGATCAGCTCGAACGACATATAGACGGTGTTGACGATGTTCAGCCGCGTCCAGGTGCCGTCGATATCGACATAGAGCCGGCCATGCATGGTCCTTTGCACGCCTTCGCCCTGAGACGCCGCGACATGGAAGGAGCGGCGCAGGAACGTCGTCAGTTCGCCGCGATAGCTGCCTTCGGCCTTCTGCATCCTGACGTTGAGGCGCTCGAGCAGGCCGCCGAGCTTGACGGCGATCCATGTGTTCAGCGGCACATAGGTGGCGACGGCCAGGAAGGCCAGGATGGCGCTGCCATAGCTGCCGAGGAACTCCAGCCCCTTCACCTCGACGGAGTTTTCGAGCAGCTTCTGGCCGACGAAGAAGAGCGAGGTGGCGACGGCCAGTACGCCCATGGCGAGCCCGATGGCGCCCCCGGTCATGTCCTTGATGGATTCCTGGACACGCTGGTCGATGTTGTCGGGGGCCGGTGCGCCGCTGCCGGTCGATGCATGCTGGGCATGGAAATGCGTATGGTTGCCATCCAGCAGCGCTTCATTGAAGCGGCTGTCCAACCAACCGCGCCATTTGCGGTGCAATGTCGCCGAGACAAGATTGCGGACGCCGGTAAAGCCAGCGTCCTTGAGTACCACCAGCAGCACGAGGACGCCGGCATTGATCAGCAGCGAGCGAAGCGGCGTGGTGTTGGCGGCGTCATGGAAGAAGGCGATCGAATTGACCAGTTCGCCGGAGGCTTCGGCGAACCAGACACCGGCCTTGCTGGACAGCGCCGTGAGCACCGCGATCACCAGCGTCAGCGTCCAGGCTTCCTTCCAGCGGTCGGAAACCCAGTAGGCCCGCATCAGGCCCCAGAAGCTGCGCATCGACGACACCGGCGTCAGAAGCGATCGCCCTGCGGCATCGCGAGGTGTTTTTTCCGGTACTGACTCTTGCGATGGTCTACCGACCCGAATCACGATCCCGCCCAAACCTTTTTTCTTTTGTTACGGATGGTAACACCAATTGATCATTTTCCATTAATTTAAAACCGGCCCGACCGGATTGCCCCGGCAGCCGTTGCCGTGAGGCAACAGATTACACGCTGAAATTTAGCGACAACGGTCGGCAATAATCAGAATATCGATATTGATTTCAGATACTTGATCTTCAATAAAATGCCGTCGATGGAGCTTCCCCTGGGGAAGGCTTTCACACGGTTTCGTGAACTCGAAGTCGTGTCGAGCGATCGGTTTTCTCACTGCGGACGGCCCAGAGAGCTCGAAAATTTGCGGTTCGTGACTCGCCAGGAATGCCGTGGTCGTCCTTGCCAGGGGCAGGAAGTGACGGGAGAATCGATCGAGCGGCGCGTTCCGTCTTGTCCGGTCAGCTGAGGGACTGCGTTTGACAATTCATCCACCTGGGATTGAACCTTGCCCGGCATCGTCGACATTCATGCATATTCGGTTCTCCAACAAGGAAGCTCCCAATGCTTGCACGCGCGGCCGCAATCCTGTCCCACTTCGCCTGGCTGCCCCTCGTACCTTTGGCGCATGCCGGCGCGCAGAGCATCCCGGCCAGCGCCGAAGGCCAGATCGAGTTCAACACGCCGTCCGGCAACATCGGCTGCATCTACACGCCCAAAGGCGGCACCGGCACCTATGAGCCAAAGGATGGCGGCCCGGAGCTGAGTTGCTCGCGCGTCGAGCCGAGCTACGTCACGATTATCCTGGGTCCGAAGGGGCCAGCCACTCTGATCAAAAACCCAGGCGAGCAGGGCTGCTGCAGCGATGTCGACAAGCTTGGCTACGGCAACAGCTGGAGCGCCGGGCCGTTCTCGTGCCAGTCGTCAACCAAGGGACTGACCTGCACGGCCACGAACGGCCATGGATTTTTCATCAGCAAGGCCAAGGCGACGGTGAAGTAACGTTTGCTGCTGTCGCGGAGAGGAGAGGGCGGTCGGCTCAGCCGGCCTTGTCCAGTTCGCCGCGCGCCTTGGCGGCGGCCACCTGGCGAATGGCATCGGCCAGCGTGTCGGCATCCTGTGCGCCCATGACCGCGTACTTGTCCTCGAGCAGGAAGCACGGCACGCCAGAAATGCCCATGCGCGACGCGGTGGCGATCTCGGTGCGCACCGCCTCGACATCGGCCTCGGTCGGCAAAAGCGTGGCGACCACGGACGCATCCATGCCGGCCTCTCGCGCCGCCTCGACCAGCACGGCATGATCGCCAATGTTGGCGCCTTCCTCGAAATTCAGCTGGAACAGCCGGCGCACAAGCCTGTTCTGAATGGCTTCGCCGGCGGCACCTGCCCAGCGGATCAGCCGGTGCGCATCGAGCGTGTTCGGCGCCACCTTGATGGCGTCGAAGACAAAGGAAATGTCTTCCGCTTCGCCCAGCGGCTCGATGCGGGTGTGAATCTCGCGGATGCGCTCATCACTGCCGAATTTTGCCAGCATGTATTCGCGGCGGTCCTTGCCTTCAGGCGGAATGGTCGGATCGAGCTGGAACGGCCGCCAGCGGACATGCACGTCGACATCGCCGACGGCGGCAATCGCCCTGTCGAGCCGCTTCTGGCCGATGAAGCACCAGGGGCAGACGACATCGGACACCACATCGACGGTGATGGCGTTCAATTCGCTCATCTCGATCTCCTGATCCCTCAGTTGGGTTTGCGCCACCATGTTGGCAGTTGATACCCGAATATGGGCGTCTTTTGCGGATGTTCCAGGTAGTTCCAGTAGGCAATCCATTGCTGCGTGTTGTGCTGCATCGGCACCATGTAGTTGCCGGAGATCAGCAGCCGGTCGAGAACGCGAACGGCGGCAACATAATCCTCCTTGGAGCGGGCGCGCAGCATCGCCTCGATCGCCGCGTCCACAGCCGGATCGGCGACGCCTGCGAGATTGAACGAGCCTTCCGTCCTGGCCGCGGCGGAACTCCAGCGCCCGCTCTGCTCGATGCCGGGCGACAACGAATTGTTGAAGCCGCTCGATCCGATCAGGACCTCGAAATCGAAGCGCTGCTTGCGCGACTGGATCTGGTCGCCGTCGAGGCTGCGAATGGTGAGATCGATACCGATCTTCTCCAGCGTGCGCTGGTAGATGCCGGCAAGGCGCTCCTCGTCCTGCGATGCGGTCAGGATTTCGAAGCTGAAGGGTTTGCCTTCGGGATCGAGCATCGTTCCATTCTGCACGTGGTAGCCGACACTTTTCAAAAGATCGAAGGCTGCCTTCAGCACGCGGCGGTCCTGGCCCGATCCGTCGGTCACCGGCGGCCGCCATGTACCGTCCATGACATCGGCCGGGACGCGGCCGGGGTAGGGCGCCAGAAGCGCTTTCTCCCTGTCGTCGGCCGGATGGCCGATCGCGGAAAGCTCGGAATTCTGCCAGTAACTCATCGTGCGCGTGTATTTGCCGCCGAACAGGTTCTTGTTGGCCCATTCAAAGTCGTAGAGCATGCCGAGCGCGCGCCGCACGACAGGGTTGGCGAATTTCGGCAACCGCGTGTTGAACAGGAAACCGGTCACCACGGGCGGAATGCCGGTGTCGAAGGTTTCGGCGACGACGTCGCCCTTGTGGAAGGCCGGAAAATCGAGATCGCGCTCGCGCTTCACCGGATCACTGTCGTCGTCGATGGCGCAAAGGCCTTTCTTGAACGCTTCGAGCTTGGCGTTGGCGTTGAGGAAATACTCGATGGTGATCTGGTCGTAATTGTCGAAACCGCGCTTGGCCGGGACGTCCTTGCCCCAGTAGTCCGGGTTGCGCTTGAACACGATGCGCTGGCCGGGCTGCACCTGCGCGATCCTATAAGGGCCGCTGCCGATCACCGGCTTGAGCGTCGTCCTGTCGAAAGTCTCCTTGTCGAAGGCGTGCTTCGGGATGATCGGGGTCAGCGCGATGATCAGCGGGAATTCGCGATCGGCCTTGTCGTTGAAGGTGAAGCGCACGCTGTGATCGCCGGTCTTTTCGAGCTTGGCGACCCTGGCCATGCGATCGCTGTAAGGCGGGCGGCCTTTCTCGGTGTAGACGTCATAGCTGAACAGCACGTCCTCCGGCGTCACCGGCTGACCGTCCGACCATTTGGCCTTCGGATTGAGATGGAATTCGATGCTCTTGCGCTCCGGGTCCATGTCGGCGCTGTCGGCCAACAAACCGTAGAGCGTGAAAGCCTCGTCGGCATTGCGCTGCATCAACGGCTCGAAGACCAGATTGCCGAAGATCGTATCCATCATGCCGCGCGCCGTCGTGCGCAGGCTCTTGAGGATGAAAGGGTTCAGATTGTCGAAGCTGCCGACGACGCAATAGGTGATCGAGCCACCCTTCGGCGCGTCGGGATTGACGTAATCGAAATGCGTATAGCCGGGCGGTAGCGCCGGCTCGCCCTGCATGGCGATAGCGTGCTTCGGCTCCGATGCGGCCGGCTGATGCGAAAGGGCGAGAAACGATATCCCGGTGATCAGCCAAACAACAACGCGGCCCATGACCGTCTCCTTACTGGGTCGGCTTGATGATTCGGTGTGCACCCTAGCATGAGGCGGCTGCGCGCCGGCCAACCGCGCGTTCAACAATTGCTGACGCCGGGCTGGATTCGGCCTCGCTTGCAGTGTAACACGCCCTCCGAAGTCATTCTGTTGCCTCATTTCGGCAACAGGTAGCTGGACCACACGGCACGAAGAAGCCGGTCCCGGGATCATTTGAGAGGAAGTGCACGACATGACGAGCCTGAACAGCAACGCGTACCGCCTGTCGGTCATGGCCGCTGGCGTGGTCGGCTTTCTCGGCGCAGGACTTCCCGCTGCTTCCGCACAGCAGCAACAGCAGATTCCGCAAGGCTGGTTCAAGGCCTGCACCAAGCAGGAAGACGTCGACATCTGCAATGTCCAGAACATCACCACCGCCGGCAACGGCCAGCTGGTCACCGGCGTCAGCCTGATCGAGCTGAAGGGCAAGGTGAACCGCAAGGTGTTCCAAGTGACGGTCCCGACCGGCCGTCTGGTGCCTCCCGGCATCGGCCTGCAGATCGACACCGGCAAGGCGCAGAAGCTCGACTATGTGATCTGCTTCCCGGATCGTTGCGTGGCGGAAGTGCCGCTGACCGATCAGCTCGTCGCCGCGTTCAAGAAGGGCCAGGCGATCACTCTGACCTCCGTCAATTTCCAGAACCAGCCCAATCCGATCAAGGTCGCCCTGCAGGGCTTCAGCGGCGCCTATGACGGACCGGCGCTGCAGCAGTCGGACATCGAGGACCGGCAGAAGAAGCTTCAGGACTTCGTCGCCAAGAACAACCAGGATTTCGCCAAGAAGCTCAAGGAAGAGCAGGACAAGGCGAAGACCGCCAACTGATCGGCCGATATCGCCGAGCCACAAAAAAGCGGGGTCATGCCCCGCTTTTTTTGCGCCCATCTCTCCGCGGGTTAATGCCTCGACTGCCGTTTCGGCTGGTAGCGCCCGTCCGGCTTCTTGTCGAACATCTCCTTGATCTGCGGATGCCGGACCGGCTCCCCCGACTGATCCTCAAGCAAATTCTGCTCGGAGACGTAGGCGATGTACTCGGTCTCCGAATTTTCGGCGAGCAGATGATAGAAAGGCTGATCCTTGTGCGGCCGCACGTCGGCGGGGATGGCTTCGTACCATTCGTCGGTGTTGGCGAATTGCGGATCGACATCGAAAATGATGCCCCTGAATGGAAACAGCCGGTGGCGAACCACCTGTCCGATTGCGAATTTGGCTGTTTTCATCGTACTCACCACTGAATTCCTTGGGCTTATTTGGCGCAGACCGCGCATCAATTCAATCCCGAGGCGCTTGACGCCCTATTAAGCAACGGGCTAGCCCGGCGCCAGGGTTTCGGACCAGCATAAAAATGTCTGACGTCATCGGTCTTGTTCTTCCGTTCTTCGGCTTGATTTTTGTCGGGTTTCTGGTGGCGCGCATCACCAGGCAGCCGCTGGAGGCGCTCGGCTGGATGAACACGTTCATCGTCTATGTCGCGCTGCCGGCACTTTTCTTCCAACTGCTTGCCAAGACGCCGTTCGAAGACCTGACGGAATGGCGCTTCATCTTCGGTTCGGTCGTCTCGACCTTCATGATATTTTCCTTGATGTTCATGGGGTCGATCCTGACCTCGCGCGGCGAGATAGCGCAATCGACCATCAAGGCGCTCGCGGCCGCCTATGGCAATATCGGCTACATGGGACCGGGGCTGGCATTGCTGGCCTTCGGCGAGGAGGCGGCTGTGCCGGTCGCCTTGATCTTCTGTTTCGAGAACATCATGCATTTCGCCATCGCGCCCATGATGATGGCGCTGTCGGGCGACGACAAGACCACGCCTCTCCGGCTTGCGCTCGGTGTCGTGCGCAAGATCGTGCTGCACCCGTTCATCATCGCAACCGCCCTGGGCGTCGGCGCCGCCTATATCGGCTTTCGACCGCCCGTGCCGGTGGAGCGATTTCTGGAATATCTTTCCCGGGCGGCCGCACCTTGCGCGCTGTTCGCCATGGGCGTCACGCTGGCGCTCAGGCCGCTCAATCGCGTCCCGCACGAGATGGTTCCGATTGCGGCGCTGAAACTGATCCTGCACCCGTTGCTCTGCTATGTCGTGCTGAGCTGGATCGGCAATTTCTCTGAGACATGGGTCTTCTCGGCGGTGCTTCTGGCGGCGTTGCCGACCGCCACCAACGTCTTCGTCATCGCCCAGCAGTATGGCGTCTGGGTACAGCGCGCGTCGGCCAGTGTGCTGATCACAACCTGCCTGTCGGTCGTGACCGTCACCGGGCTGCTCTACCTGATCCGGCACGATATCCTAGCGCCGGACCTGTTTCCCTAACCCGCCGGCAAGCGCGGCAAAACCGCTGCCGGGACGAAGCCCCTCGCGCATGAAAAAAGCCCGAAGCGGCGCGAAGCCACCGAGCACGCCGAGCCCGGCCACGCGGGCCATCTGGGCCGGCAGCATGTCGGAAAGCAGCGACATGTTGAGCAGGTTGACCGCGCCGCTACGCGCCAGAATATCGGGGCGGCGCTTGAAATCGTAAGCCGCAAGCGCCTTGGCTGCACCCGGGTCGGCTCGATTTTCGCAAGCGATTCCAACCAGATCATCGACGTCCCTGATGCCGAGATTGAGGCCTTGCGCACCAATCGGCGGAAACACATGGGCGGCTTCGCCGACCAGCGCCACCCGATCTCGGGCGAAACGCAGTGGCGTCACCGCCGAAAGCGGATAGATCTGCCGGCCCGGCTCGACCGTCACCCGGCCCAGCATCGACTGCATCTGCTGTTCAACCCGCTGAGAAAGCGTCGTATCGTCCAGTGCGGCGAGGTCGGTCGCGGTCTCGGGCTTGACCACCCAGACCAGGCTGGAGCGATTGCCGGGCAATGGGACCTGCGTGAACGGACCGGTCTCGGTGTGGAATTCGGTCGAGGTGAAGGCGTGGTCGCCGCTATGGCCGAAATTGAGGACGAGAGCTGCCTGCGGGTAGGACCGGGCCGAGGTCGAGATGCCGGCCGCCTGGCGCGCCGGTGACAACCGCCCATCGGCGGCGACCGCAAGCGATGCGTCGACCGTGCTGCCGTCGGCCAGGACGGCACGGGCGTGCTCGGCATCGAGACGCCAGTTCGCCACTATCGACATCAGCCGGTCGATGCCGGCATGCGCGGCAACGGCGCTGGCGAGTGCCGGGTTGAGGACGCTGTTGGGAAGGTTCAGCCCGAATTGGTCCTCGTCGATTTCGCTGGCACGGAAGGTGACGACCGGGCTGCGGATCAGCCGGCTGGTGGCGTCGACGATGCGCATCACTTTCAGGGGCGCCGCCTTGGATTTGACGGTTTCGAGCACGCCAAGCCGGTCGAGCACTTTCAAGGCAGGGTTCATCAGGGCCGTCGTGCGGCCGTCGGGGGCAGTGGGCTCCGGCCCGACCAGCGTCACCGGGAAACCTTCGGCGGCAAAACCGAGCGCCGCGATCAGCCCTGCCGGCCCCGTGCCGGCAACCAGTATCCGCGCAGTTTGCTGATGCTCCAAGATCGGCTTCCGGCTTGCAATGCGAGGCCGGTCCACCCGACCTGCCGTTCGATGAGCATATAGGTCAGATCATGCCGCTTGATCAACGCGGCGATTCGGCCCATTCGGATGTCATGACCGGCCAGCAGGACGACTTCAGCCATCTCGACCGCGCCGGCCGCGCCATGGCCGGCATCGCGCGCAATCCTCGCGTCACGGTAAACGTCGTTGTCGCCGCTTGCATCCTGCTTGCCTGGCTGTCTCTTGCGGCGATGGCAATCCGCGGGGCTGAAACAGGGATTGCGGGCGTCGGCGCCCCTGGCGACACGATCCTGCGCAGCCTGCCGCAACTGCCGCTGCCCGATTTCCTGGAACGGTTCTTTGTGCTGTGCCTCTCACCGGTGCCCTTGGACGCAGATCTCGGCTTGCAGGCCGGCGCGCTCGTTTTCATGTGGCTCCTGATGGCGGTCGCGATGATGCTGCCTTCGGCGGCGCCGATGATCCGCACCTATTGCGAAATCACTGACACGGCTCGCATCAAGGGCGAACCGGTCGTTCACCCGCTGGTGCTGGTCGCCGGTTACCTAAGCGTCTGGCTCGCCGCTTCAATGATGTTCGCGGCGCTGACCTTGGCCGCCCATGCATTCGCCTTATCAGCCGGGATGCTCGATCCGGTCGCCGGCCTTGCCGGTGCGCTCGCTCTCGTGATTGCCGGCCTCTACCAGTTCAGCGGCCTCAAGGAAGCTTGCCTGAAGAAATGCAAGAACCCGTTCTCGGTCCTGTTTTCGAACTGGAGCGCAAGGCCCCTTAACATCTTTCGGCTCGGTGTCGCGCAAGGTCTGTGGTGTCTCGGCTGCTGCTGGGCCTTGATGCTGGTGATGTTCGCCGTTGGCGTCATGAACATTTTCTGGATGGCGTTGATCGGGCTGTTCACCCTGATCGAAAAACAAACAGCCAGCAGGGTTCCAACCCGGCTGGCCGGTGCGATACTGCTTGTCTGGGCAGCCGCGCTGCTAGTAGTCTCGCTATGAGTGGGGGAAAATCGATGGCAGACCAGAGCTGGGCGATGAAGGGAGAGCTCGTACTCTCCTGCAATTGCACGGTTTTTTGCCCCTGCGTGCTATCGCTTGGCAATCATCCGCCGACCGAAGGCTATTGCCAGACCTGGGCGGGGTTTCGTATCGATGCAGGCCATTTCGGTGAGGTCGATCTGTCCGGCCTCAATCTCGGGCTGATCATGGAAATCCCCGGCTACATGAGCCGCGGCAACTGGACCGCCGGCCTGTTCATCGACAGCCGAGCCTCGGTCTACGCGGTCAAGGCGCTGACCAAGATCTTCACGGGCAAGGCAGGCGGAACCACATCGCTGCTCTCCATCCTCGTCGGCAAATTCCTTGGCGTCGAGCAGGTGCCAATCACCTATGAGACGCGTGACAAGACGCGTATCTTCCAGATACCGAAGATCATCGACGGGGCGGTGACACCCATCCCCGGCAAGGATCGCGGCAAGGATACGGTGATCAGCAATTCGGAATACTGGATCGCGCCCGAGATTATCGTGGCAAGGTCTGACAAGAGCAAGATGCGGGCTTTCGGCCGCAACTGGAATTTCGCCGGCCGTTCGGCCGAAATCTGCAAGCTGGATTGGCGGGGCCCGTGAGCAAGAACACAACGGCCCGAAAAGCCGCCAAAAAGATCACGGACCGGATTCCCAGGCCGAAGAAGAAGGTCACCTGGCCACAGGCGCGGGCGTTCTCCGTCCATCTCTTGACCGCATCAGGCTCGTTCCTGGCCTTCCTCTCGCTTGTGGCGGCGAGCGAAGAGCGCTGGACCGCAATGTTCTGGTGGCTCGGGCTGGCATTGTTCGTCGACGGCATCGATGGACCGATCGCCAGAAAGCTCGAGGTCAAGGAGATCCTGCCGACATGGTCGGGCGAACTGCTCGACAACATCATCGACTACGTGACCTACGTGCTGATCCCGGCCTTCGCGCTCTATCAGCGCGGCTTCATGGGCGAGGGCCTGTCTTTCCTGTCGGCGGCGATCATCGTCGTGTCCAGCGCCATCTACTATGCCGACACCGGCATGAAGACGAAGGAGAATTTCTTCAAGGGATTCCCCGTGGTCTGGAACATGGTGGTGTTCACCCTGTTCGTCATCGAGCCCGGGCAATGGGTTTCGTTCGCTGTGGTGGTGGTGGCCGGCGTCCTGACTTTCGTGCCGATCAACTTCATCCACCCGGTGCGGGTGGTGCGGCTGCGGCGCATCAACCTTGGGATGACCCTCTTATGGTGCGCTTTCGGCGCGCTCGCCCTGGCCCAGGCGGCACTCGCTGCCTTCTACGATCAGATCGGCGTGCTGGGCGAACAGGTCAGCACCTTCACCAAGATCGGCATTACCATCACCGGGCTTTACCTTGCCTGCATCGGTGGCATCATGCAGTTCTTTCCCAATCTCGGTGCCAAAAAGGCTTGATCAGCCGCTCCCACAGGAAGCCTAGCCCACAGGAAGCCTAGCAATGTCGAAAGCGATCCGCATTCACGCCAATGGCGGCCCGGAAGTTCTGACCTATGAGGACGCTGACCCCGGCCAGCCGGGATCCGGGCAGATCCTGGTCCGGCACACCGCGATCGGCCTCAATTTCATCGATGTCTACCATCGCTCTGGCCTCTACCCGCCGCCTGGCGGCTTCCCGCTCGTGCCAGGCAGCGAAGCCGCCGGCGTGGTGCTGGAGGTCGGCCAGGGCGTCGACTGGCTGAATCCGGGCGATCGCATCGCCTATGCCGTGACGACGGGCGCTTACGCGCAACAGCGCGTCATCGATGCCAGCCGCGTCGTCAAGGTGCCGGATGGCATCAGCGACGAACAGGCCGCAGCGATGATGCTGAAGGGCATGACCGCGGAATATCTGCTGCGCCGGACGTTCAAGGTGAAGGCCGGCGACACGATCCTGTTCCATGCCGCGGCAGGCGGCGTCGGGCTGATCCTCGGCCAATGGGCAAAACACCTCGGCGCCACCGTCATCGGCACCGCCAGCTCGTCCGACAAGATCGAGCTCGCCAGGGCGCATGGTTTCGACCATGTCATCAACTACAAGGAACAGGATTTCGTTGCCGGCGTCGCCGCCATCACCGGTGGCAAAAAATGCGACGTCGTCTACGATTCGGTCGGCAACGACACATTTCCGGCTTCGCTCGACTGCCTGCGGCCGCTTGGCATGTTCGTCAGCTTTGGCCAGTCCTCGGGACCCATACCGCCATTCAGCATGTCATTGCTGGCACAGAAGGGCTCACTGTTCGCAACGAGGCCGACACTGTTCGTCTACAACGCAAGACGCGAGGACCTCGACGCTTCTGCCGCCGCCCTGTTCGAGGTCGTGCTCAGCGGCGCGGTCGAGATCAAGATCAACCAGCGCTACGCGCTCAAGGACGCCGGCAAGGCGCATTCCGACCTCGAGGGCCGCAGGACCACAGGGACGACCATTCTCATCCCTTAGTTCGTTCTGCCTTGCTATCCCTTGAATTTCCGCTGAAATTCTTGAAGCTCTTTCAAGACGCGTGCCGCTTTCCGATGAGAGCCGGCCGCGCCTACCATGCCTGCGGGAACACAGAACATGTCTGGCTAACCAGATGGGAGGCACTGTGAGTGCAAATCACGACGGCACGAACCTGCTTGGGGTTCGTGGCCTCACCAAGATATTCGGCACGCTGACGGCGTGCGATCATATCGATCTCGACATCGCCAGGGGTGAGATCCACGCCCTGCTTGGCGAAAACGGCGCCGGCAAGTCGACGCTGGTCAAGATGCTGTTCGGTTCGCTGGAGCCCAATGCCGGCGAGATCTTCTGGAACGGGCAGGCCGTCAGGATTTCCAGTCCCGGCGTCGCGAAAAAACTCGGCATCGGTATGGTATTCCAGCACTTCTCGCTGTTCGAGGCGCTGACCGCGGCCGAAAACATTGCCCTGTCGCTGGACGACGGCTCGCCGATCAACAGCATCGCTGCGAAGGCGAGGGCGCTTTCCTTCAGCTACGGCCTGCCGCTCGATCCTGAATCGCTGGTCGGCGACCTGTCGGTAGGCGAACGCCAACGCATCGAAATCATCCGTTGCCTGTTGCAAACGCCTCAGCTCATCATTCTGGACGAGCCGACCTCGGTGCTGACGCCGCAGGAAGCCGACAAGCTGTTCGAGACGCTGGAGCGCCTGCGTTCGGAAGGCAAATCCATCCTCTACATTTCGCACCGGCTCGAAGAGGTCAAACGCATCTGCGACCGCGCCACCGTGTTGCGCCACGGCAAGGTTGTCGGCCACTGCAATCCGCGCGAGGAAACCGCCTCTTCGCTGGCTCGCATGATGGTCGGCAACGAGGTGCAGGCCGTGGTGCGCGCGCCGGTCGAGGGCATCGACAAGGCGCAGCCGCTGCTCGAAATCCGCAATCTCAGCCGCAAACCGGCAACGCCGTTCTCGATCCCGCTCAAGGGCATCAGCCTGAACGTCCGGGCGGGCGAGGTGATCGGCATCGCTGGCGTCGCCGGCAACGGCCAGGGCGAGTTCTTCGAATCCGTCTCCGGCGAAGTGCCGCAGCAGGATGCATCCTCGGTGCGCATTCGCGGCAAGGACGCAGGCGGCCTCACCATCACCGGGCGCCGACTGCTGGGCGCTGCCTTCGTGCCGGAGGAGCGCCTCGGCCACGGTGCGGCACCGCGCATGAAGCTTTCCGAAAACCTGCTGCTGTCGCGCCATGCCACCGACGGCAAGGCGTTCGTCGGTTCCGGCGGGATGGTGAAGAGCGGTGCCATCCAAGCCGCGTCCCAACGCATCATCGAGGCGATGGATGTACGCAAGAGTGCGCCGGATCCGGAGGCCGCGGCCCTTTCGGGCGGCAATCTGCAGAAATTCATCGTCGGCCGTGAACTCGACCGCCGGCCAAGCGTCATGGTGGTGAACCAGCCGACCTGGGGCGTGGATGCGGGCGCTGCCGCTCATATCCGCCAGGCCTTGATCGAGTTGTCGCGCAGCGGATCGGCGGTGCTGGTGATCAGCCAGGATCTCGACGAGCTGTTCGAGATATCGGACGCGATCGCGGTCATGCACAATGGCGAGCTGTCGAAGCCTATGCCGATCGCCGAGGCAACCTTCGAAAAGGTAGGTTTGCTGATGGGCGGCGCCGAACCAGGCCACGCCGAACACTCGCTGGAGACGGCATGATGCGCCTCGAACTCGTCAAACGCCCGCAGCGTTCCATGCTGTTTTCGGCCCTGTCGCCGTTCATCGCCTTCGCGCTGACCATCATTGCCGGCGCCGTCATGTTCGCGCTGCTCGGCGTCAATCCGCTGACCGCGTTCAATATCTATTTTATCGAGCCGATCAGCCAGGTCTGGCAGCTACATGAGCTGGCGATCAAGGCAGCGCCGCTCATCCTGATCGCCGTCGGCCTGTCGGTCTGCTACAAGGCCAACATCTGGAACATCGGCGCCGAAGGCCAGTTCATCCTCGGCGGCATTGCCGGTTCGATGATTCCCGTGCTATTTCCGCAGTTCGAAGGTCCGCTGGTGCTGCCGCTGATGCTGTTGCTCGGCATGGTCGGCGGCGCGGCCTATGCCGCGATCCCGGCTCTGCTCAAGACACGCTTCGGCACCAACGAAATCCTGACCAGCCTGATGCTGGTCTATGTCGCGCAGCTTTTCCTTGACTGGCTGGTGCGCGGACCCTGGCGCGATCCGCAGGGCCATGGTTTCCCGCAGACTATCCAGTTCAACGATTCGGCCGTGTTGCCGGAGCTGATGCCGGATGCCGGGCGAGCAAACTGGGGTTTTGTCTTCGCATTGGTCGCCGCGGTGCTGGTCTGGATCCTGATGAGCCGCATGCTGAAAGGTTTTGAGGTGCGCGTTCTAGGCTCAAGCCCGCGGGCAGGGCGCTTCGCCGGCTTCGGCCTCAACCGCATGGTCTTTTTTGCTTTCCTGCTGTCAGGCGCTCTGGCGGGACTCGCCGGCATCTCCGAGGTCTCGGGCGCCATCGGGCAACTGCAGCCTGTCATTTCGCCCGGCTATGGCTTCACCGCCATCATCGTGGCTTTCCTTGGCCGCCTCAACCCGCTCGGCATCGTTGCCGCCGGTCTGGTGCTGGCGCTGACCTATCTCGGCGGCGAAGCGGTGCAGAGCGCGCTCGGCATCTCCGACAAGGTGGCGCGGGTGTTCCAGGGCATGCTGCTGTTCTTCGTGCTCGGCTGCGACACGCTCATCCACTACCGCATTCGCCTGGTCGGCCTGGCGCTGACCAAGCCGGAAGGTGCCGCGAAACTCGAAGCCGCGCCAAAGTTAAAGGAAGCCCGTTGATGGACATCACCGTAAACATCCTTCTGACCATCGCCACGGCGGCAACGCCCCTGTTGATCGCGGCAATCGGCGAACTGGTGGTCGAACGCTCCGGCGTGCTCAATCTCGGCGTCGAGGGCATGATGATCATGGGCGCTGTCGGCGGATTCGGCGCGACCTATCTCACCGGCTCGCCCTGGATCGGCCTTTTGGCGGCAATCGCCATGGGCGCGGTGTTCTCGCTGCTGTTTGCCGTCATGACGCTGTCGCTGGCCACCAACCAGGTGGCGACCGGCCTGTCGCTGACGCTGCTCGGCCTTGGCCTGTCCGGCATGATGGGCACCAGCTTTGTCGGCCAACCCGGCGAAAGGCTGCCCAACCTCTACATTCCCGGCCTGACGGAAATGCCTGTCGTCGGCAGGCTGCTGTTCGGTCAGGACCCGATCTTCTACATTTCGATCGCGCTCACCGCGGCCGTCATGTGGTTCCTGTTCAAGACAAGGACCGGCCTGACGCTGCGCTCGATCGGCGACAGCCACACCTCGGCCCATGCGCTTGGCATCCAGGTCATCCGCTATCGCTATCTCGCGGTGATCTTCGGCGGCGCCTGTGCCGGGCTTGCCGGCGGCCATCTGTCGCTGGTCTACACGCCGCAATGGGTCGAGAACATGAGCGCCGGCCGCGGCTGGATCGCGCTGGCGCTGGTGGTGTTCGCCTCCTGGCGGCCATGGCGGGTGCTGGCCGGCGCCTACATCTTCGGCGCGGTGTGGATCGGCCAGCTTCATGCACAGGCTTTTGGCATTCCGGTGCCTTCACAGTTCCTTTCTTCGCTGCCCTATCTGGCAACCATCGTGGTTCTCGTTCTAATCTCGCGCAACAAGCGTCTGACGATGATGAACACGCCGGCTTCCTTGGGGCAGCCATTCGTTCCGGATCGTTGACAATAAAAACAAACGGGAAGCTCCAAGGCTTAACTCAGAGAGGTAACACAATGAAAAAACTGCTTATTGCCCTGATGACCACGACCGCCGCCATGTCGCTGGCAGTGACGGCGGAAGCTGCGGACAAGCTGAAGGCATGCTGGGTCTACACCGGCCCGATCGGCGACTTCGGCTACTCCTACCAGCACGACCAGGGCCGTCTCGATGTGGAGAAGGCGCTCGGTGACAAGGTCGAAACAGCCTATCTCGAAAACGTCTCGGAAGGTCCCGACGCCGACCGCGCTTTCGAGCGCCTGGCGCGCGAAGGCTGCAAGCTCATCTTCGGCACCTCCTTCGGCTTCATGGACCCGGAAGTGAAGGTCGCCAAGAAATTCCCCAAGGTGATGTTCGAGCACGCCACCGGCTACAAGACCGCTGACAATCTCGGCATCTACAATGCGCGTTTCTACGAAGGCCGCTACGTGCTCGGCCAGATCGCCGCCAAGGAATCGAAGGCCGGCGTTGCCGGCTACATCGTTTCCTTCCCGATTCCCGAAGTGGTGATGGGCATCAACTCCTTCATGCTCGGCGCACAGTCGATCAACCCGAACTTCAAAGCCAAAATCGTTTGGGTGAATTCCTGGTTCGATCCGGGCAAGGAAGCCGACGCCGCCAAGGCGCTGTTCGACCAGGGTGCCGACATCATCGTCCAGCACACCGATTCGACCGCTGCCCTGCAAGTGGCCGAGGAGCGGGGCCTGAAGGGCTTTGGGCAGTCATCGGACATGATCAAGTTCGCGCCCAAGGCGCAGCTGACTTCGCTCACCGATGATTGGGGTCCCTATTACATCAGCCGGGTCCAGGCAGCCCTCGACGGCACCTGGAAGCCGGGCAATGTCTGGCTCGGCATCAAGGACGGCGCCGTCAAGCTCGCTCCTTATACCAACATGCCCGACGACGTGAAGGCGATGGCCGAAGCCACCGAAAAGAAGATCGCCGACGGCTGGAATCCCTTCACCGGGCCGATCGCCAAGCAGGACGGCACGCCATGGCTGAAGGATGGCGAAGTCGCCGACGACGGCACGCTGCTCGGCATGAATTTTTATGTGAAGGGCGTCGACGACAAGCTGCCGAAATAACCAGCGCGAGACATGAGACGGAGGGGCGCCGCGAGGCGCCCTTCTTCATTCGGCGGGCTGTGCGCCGGCAGAGGGGCGATGAAACCGCGTTCGTCCGGCATCGACCACACGGCCGAGCCAAAACCTGAGCAACCGCTGTACCGGTCGTTCGCAGGTGCGCCAGATCGCCCACGAAATGAAAAGCATGAGCACGACGCAACCACGGGCGGCAATCCATTTGCCGACAATGGGCGTTGCCGCATTGATGGCGAGATAGCCGATCTCCTGATGCAGCAGATAGAGCGGATAGGTCAGCCCGCCCAGCGCCAGGGTGAGCGCCGATGCCCTCACACGGTGGCGCAGCAGCACCGCGCCGATCAGGGCCGCGTGCATGACGGCGTTGGCGAGGACAAGATTGGCCGAGGAGACGGCAATGCCGTAGTGGCCGAGCATCCAGCGCTGCGTCACCGACAGCGTTCCGCAGGAGATCAGGAACGCGGCGGCGAGCAGCAGCAGGGCCGGCACAGAACGGCCATGCGAATGGATGTGGTGGACCAGCACGCCGGCGGCGAAGAACGGGCCGAACTCGGTGAGGAACAGCAGCCTGGCTCCGCCGCTGCCGATGAAGAACTCGTTCAAGGCCGAGATCGCCAGCCAGATGAAGATCAGCTCCAGCTTGCGTTTCTGGAAGAGCCCGGTGAACAGGGCCAGCGTGATCCATCCGTAGAACACCAGTTCAAGCACGATCGACCAGTAGACGCCGTCCATGAAGGGTTGGCCGAAGACCGGCGCGAACATCGACAGGTTGGCGACATACTGGCTGAAAGAGGCTGGAAGCAACGGCGTGCCGGCAAGGGTGAGAACTGCGAAGGTGATCGTCATGCAGAACAGAAAACCCGGATAGAGGCGAACGAACCGCGCGATCGCAAACTGATCCCAGCTCCGGTTTTCCGCCGACCAGGCAATGACGAAACCGCTGATCAGGAAGAACAGATTGACGCCGAGATAGCCGTAGAGGGCGAACGGTGCGGCAAGCGGATAGCCCTGCGCGAGGTAGCCTTCGGCGGCCGCGCCGCGAAAGAAATAGTGAAAGAACACGACAGCAAGTGCTGCCGCCAGCCTGAGCAAATCCAGCGTCGCGATGTAATTTTGTTCCGCAGATCTGGTGTTCATCCGCATTCCCCCGCATCTCCGGTCCGCAAACCATAGAGCGGATCGCGGCTGAGCGGGTTAAAAGGCTGAACTATCGCCAGATGTAGTAAATACGGCCCTCAGACCGCCGAACCATAAAGGTCATAGGCGTCGGCGCGGTCGATCTTGACGGTGACGATATCGCCCTGGCGCAAAGGGCGGCGCGACTGGATATGCACCGAGCCATCGATCTCGGGCGCGTCGTATTTGGTGCGGCCCTTTGCCGACGTGCCATGCGCCTCGTCGATCAGCACCGGCAGGCGCTTGCCGACCTTCTTGGCCAGCTGCGTTGCCGAAATCTTCTGCTGGCGCTGCATGAAACGGTGCCAGCGCGCCTCCTTGATCTCCTGGGGAACCTGTTCGAGACCGAGATCGTTGGAGCGGGCGCCGCGGACCGGCTCGTATTTGAAGCAGCCGGCGCGATCGATCTTGGCCTCGTCGAGCCAGTCGAGCAGCATCTCGAAATCATCGTCCGTCTCGCCGGGAAAGCCGACGATGAAGGTGGAGCGAATGGCCAGATCCGGGCAGACCTCACGCCAGCCGCGAATGCGCTCGAGCGTCTTTTCGCCGTGTGCCGGCCGGCGCATGTTCTTCAATACCTGCGGCGAAGCGTGCTGGAAGGGGATATCCAGGTAAGGAAGGATCTTGCCCTCTGCCATCAACGGGATGACGTCGGCGACATGCGGGTAGGGGTAGACATAGTGCATGCGCACCCAGATGCCGAGCTTGCCCAGTTCCTCGGACAGATCGAGGAATTTTGCGCGCACCTCACGGTCGCCGAACATCGACGTCTGATACTTGATGTCGATGCCGTAGGCGCTGGTGTCCTGTGAGATCACCAGAAGTTCCTTGACCCCAGCCTTGGCCAGTTTCTCGGCCTCGCGCAGCACATCGGCCGCCGGCCGCGAGACGAGGTCGCCACGCAGTGCCGGAATGATGCAAAAGGTACAGCGGTTGTTGCAGCCTTCGGAAATTTTCAGATAGGCGTAGTGGCGCGGCGTCAGCTTGACACCCTGCGGCGGCAAAAGATCGACATAAGGGTCGTGCGAAGGCGGCGCGGCCTCATGCACGGCAGCCATCACGCTCTCATAGGCCTGCGGCCCGGTGATCGCCAGCACATTGGGGTGCTTTTCGCGAATGACGTCCGGCTCTGCGCCCAGGCAACCGGTGACGATCACCCGGCCGTTTTCCGAAAGCGCGGAGCCGATGGCGTTGAGCGACTCGTCGCGAGCGGAATCGAGAAAGCCGCAAGTGTTGACGACGACAAGGTCGGCGCCGTCATGCTTGCGGGCGATTTCGTAACCTTCGGCGCGCAGGCGCGTGATGATGCGCTCCGAATCCACAAGGGCCTTCGGGCATCCAAGACTGACAAAACTCACGCGTGGAGCGGACATAGAGCGTTTCCGGGCTTTTCAGGATTGCCGGCGCAGTACCACACTTATTGCGGCATTGGTATGGGCACGCCCGCGATGCGGCAAAACGCACGGCGGTCTTGCTTCCACGGAGTGAAGATGCCGATGTCCGCCAGCCTCAGCCGACCGCACCGTTTACATGCGGCCAAACCTCCACCGCGCCACGATAGATCATGTCCACAGCCACATAGAAAATGATCAGCAGGCCGACATAGGCAATCCAGCGGTGGCGATGCAGAAGCTTGGCAATGAAAGTCGCGGCCAGCCCCATCAGGGCGATCGACAGCACCAGGCCGATGATCAGTACCGGAAAATGATCACGCGCCGCTCCAGCCACCGCCAGCACGTTGTCGAGCGACATCGACACATCGGCGACGACAATCTGCAAGGCAGCCTGGCCAAGGGTCTTGCGCTTCGTCTTGCCGGCGACCGCCTGGTCGTTGTTGAGGTCCGAATTCGACAGTGCCTCGGTCGCTTCCAATTCATCGGCATGCGACGTACGCAACTCGCGATACATCTTCCAGCAGACCCACAGCAGCAGGATGCCGCCGGCGAGCAGCAGGCCGACGATCGCCAGCAGCTTGACGGTAATTGCGGCAAACCCGATGCGCAGCACCGTTGCCGCCACCACGCCGAGAAGAATCGCCTTCTTGCGTTGTTCGGCTGGCAGGCCGGCCGCGGCGAGGCCGATGACGATCGCATTGTCGCCAGCCAGCACGAGGTCGATGGCGATGACCTGGAGCAGGGCGGTCAGACTGGCAGCGCTGAAAAAAATGTCCATCGACAGGAAGCCCTTGCTGATTTTGCCTAGTGTTCGTCGATTATCCAGAGGCCCTAACTTGGTGGTCCCCTGGCGTCAAGGGATCACGCGGGGCTGCATCACCGAAGCAGCGTTGCGTCAAGCGCCGGCAGCCGGGCAAAACCATGGCCGATCACAAATCAATCGTAGAGATTGTACTTTGCCCAGTCGGCTTCTGGAATCTCGTCCCCGATCCGGTAACGGAGCTGCAGAACTTCCATATGGTCCGGCGCGGTCTGGCACTTGAATTTCAGCCGGTACCACTGCCCCTTGCTGCGAAACGCAGCACCCGAGCTCTTGATTGCATCGGCGTCCATCTCGGGCGTGGCGAAGGCGTAGGCGACGACGCGATCGGCTTTGAACTTGCGATCGTCATGGGTGATGCGGTCGAGCACTTCGGCGTCGCAACGCTGTTCAAGACGGGTTTGGGGATCGAGTTTCATCAGACCGGCGCGCAATGCATTGTCCATTGCGCTGGCTGGAAAACTCAGTGTCACTGACGCCAAGGCGGTCATGCAGAGCTTCTTCATGGGCGGGACAACCAACATATTTTGTCGGAGAAATCAACCGAGCGAACCGCCTCGGACGCCGCGGGAATCTTCAATCATATGGCCGGTGCGTTCAAAATTGCGTGTCGGGATTCGTCGTGCGATGCCTGCGGCCAACGGACCAAAGACGCACGGCCGGCATCGGTGAGATCGTAAAGGCCGCGGTCGACGCGCGCGAACCAGCCATAGACATTGTGCTGCAGGATTTTCGGCGCGATCGGCGTCACCGCCTTCAGATCTCGCGGCCGCCTGGGTCCGTCCACCATGGCGGCAGCGCAGGCGAGGGCGCTTTGGCGATAGGCCGTCATGATCGGATTGCGCGATCCTCCTCCGGCAACCGGATCGCCGCGACGGCGCTGGTGCTCGTCGACCAGACGAGAGCGCCGGCGGGCATTCTTGCGCGGCGCCGGCGCGATCGGGCTGAGAAGCACCTCGACCCGGTCCGTCGCGGTCACACCGAGCAGGCCGAAGCCAAGACGGCGGCAGAGATTGCGGAACCTGGCATCGCTTTCGCGGCCCTTGCCGCGGGCCGACATGCGCG
Organism: Mesorhizobium sp. M7A.F.Ce.TU.012.03.2.1; assembly: GCF_004006095.1. Classification (NCBI taxonomy): domain Bacteria; kingdom Pseudomonadati; phylum Pseudomonadota; class Alphaproteobacteria; order Hyphomicrobiales; family Phyllobacteriaceae; genus Mesorhizobium; species Mesorhizobium sp. M7A.F.Ce.TU.012.03.2.1. The sequence continues at coordinate 4,884,278 of NZ_CP034779.1, read as the reverse complement.
CGGCCAGCCACACCTCGTCGCAGGCCGCCGCGCGATCGACACCTTGCAGCACCAGTTCGAGATTGAACTGCAGCTTCAACTCGCAGATGACGACAACCGGCGGCTCCCCCTCGCGCAACGCAACGACATCGCAGCCGCCGATCTCGCCTTTGACGACGAAGTCGAGGCTTTCGAGGAACCGCTTCACCGGCGCATAGAGTGAGGTTTCGTTCATGCCTCAAGGTTTAGCCGATTCGAAGCGAAAAGCCTTCCCGGGGTTCGGCGTTCCACGGCCCGAAAGCGGATCGGGTGGATACCGCACCGTCGGGCTGTCAGGCTTCGGTGTTCGGCACTGCCCGGTTCGGCAGCTTCCTGCGGCGCAGGAGGGGATAGCCGATCTGACCGAAATAGGTGGAAGGGATCGGATCGTCGACGCCGTACTTTTCCGGCACCTTGTCGCCGGTGGGATTGTAGGTGCCGAACAGCATGTCGAGGAAAGGCAACTGCCCGGCGAAGTTCTTGTCATAGGCTTCGCGCTGGTTGGCATGGTGCCAGCGATGGAACTGCGGGCTGGCGATCAGCCACTTCAAAGGGCCGAACGGAATCCGCACGTTTGAATGCACAAGCAGCGTGTGTCCAAGGTAGATGGTCGAAAAGACAGCGATCGAGGCTTCCGAGAAGCCGAGGAAAAAGATCGGCGTCAGCGATATCGCCTTTGTGACGATGGCGTCGACGGGGTGATTGTGGAAGGCCCCGAGCCAGTCGAGTTCCTCAATGCCGTGGTGAACGGCATGGAACTTCCAAAGCGCGGGGATTTTGTGGAAGGCCCGATGTGTCCAGTAGACGCCGATATCGGTAATCACGATGATTTCGGCAACCTGCAGCCAGACGGGCTGGCCGCTGACGGCCTGCGTTATCGCCGGCGGGACAAGGAGCGCAGCGGCACCGAGCGCGCCTGCCGCCATCATGACGATGGCCAGCTTTATGATGAAGCCGTTGAACAGCAGATAAATCAGATCGACAGCAAACCCCTTGCGGAAGATCTTCTGCGGCCGCTCGGCAAACAGATGTTCGAACGGAATGAAGATCAGCGCGCAGATCAACAGTGCCTTGATGCCAAAGATATCCATCGATTCGCCTCTGCGCGTCGTCTGCGCCTCCGAGAGGAACCACATCTCCCTTTCCAAAGGCTAAAGGCTCTGTAAGGGCGCTAACGCACGGAACGTGCAAGCAATGTCGCCGAACGCAACGGCTCGGAGCAATGGGACCGTCGAACGCGGTTGTTTGACACGGCTTCGAACCGTTCGTGTCCTAGCCGTCAAGACCCCAAAGATCCGGGTTGCGTTTGAAATACTCAATCAGCATCTCGGTGAGCACGCGCACTTTCCGCGTAGGATGCTGCCCCGGCGGGCGTACGACATACGCAGCTCCCGGAGGTATCGGATAGCGTGTCATGATCGGGACCAGCGCGCCGGAGGCCACATGTTCATGTGTAATGCAATCGGGGAGCCAGGCGATGCCGAGACCCGCCGCCGCCGCCGCGGCAAGCGCCGTGGCGCTGTCGGCCTTGAATCTTCCCTGCGGCTGGACCGTAACAATCTTGCCGCCATCCATGAACTGCCAGGCTTCCGTTCCCTGCATGAGGGCCTGATGGGTGACGAGTTCGTCCGGAGTCTCGGGTGATGCGTGCGCTTTGATGTAGTCCGGGCTCGCGACAAGCTTTCCATGGATAGGCCCGACGCGCTTCGCGATCAGGTTGGAGTCCTGAAGGTAGGCGCCCCGGATCGCGCAATCGAAACCCTCTGCGATGAGATCGACGAAGCGATCGCTGTATGAAGTATGGATGTGAAGATTCGGGTGCAGACGCGCCATTTCCGCGAGCACGGGGGCAAAATGGGTCGCGCCGAAAGTAAGCGGCATGGCAACCCTCAGGCGGCCGCGTAGCTCGCCGGTGGGGAAGATCGCTTCCCTGGCCGTATCAATCTCGGCGCTGGCTCGGGCCGCATGATCTCTGAAAGTAATTCCCGCCTCCGTGAGCGCGGCGCCGCGGGTCGTTCGTGCAAGAAGCTGGACGCCAAGCTCCGCCTCAACCCGAAAGAGCCGCCGACTGACGATCGACTTGGAGACGCCGAGTCGGCGGGCGGCGGCCGATACGCCCCCGGCATCGGCCACTACGACGAATGTCTGCAGATCTTCGATGTCCAATCGGCGTTCCTCGTTTCGCGACACAGCTTGCCTGAGTATGGCACTATCGCATCACCAAAAGGAACAGCAAATTGCGTTTCGGCAACGTCGCCCGCTGGCGCATGTCTCCCGAAAACCATGCCGTCCAGACGGCAGAGAAAGGAAGTCTTGATGACCCCTCGTAACGGCCTTGCTTCGCTTCTTCGTCCCGAAGATTCGGTACTCGTTCTTATCGACCACCAGCCCTACCAGCTCTCGAACCTGAACAGCCACGATCCGCATGCAGTGGTCAACAACTCAACGGCCTTGGCAAAGGCCGCGAAGGCCTTCGGCGTTCCCACCATCCTGACGAGCGTCGTTGCCGATCGGGGCGGCCTGATCTTCCCCCACATCACCGACGTATTTCCCGGCCAGGAGGTCATCGACCGGACGTTCATCAATACCTGGGAAGACAGGAAGGTCGTGGACGCGGTCAAGGCGACCGGCCGCAAGCAGCTCATCATCGCTGGCCTGTGGACCGAGATCTGCGTCGCCATGCCGGTTATCCAGGCGTTGGGCGAAGGCTGGGACGTCACGGTCATCGCCGACGCCTCGGGCGGCACGTCGGTCGAAGCGCACGAGGTCGCCATCCAGCGCATGATCGCGGCCGGTGCGAACATGATGACCTGGCTGGCGCTGGCCTCGGAATGGCAGCGCGACTGGGCGCGGACTGAGCACGTCGGGGAGCTGACGGAAGTGCTCAAGCAGCACGTCGCTGGCAGCGGCATCGCGTACCTCTGGGAACAGCAGCTGCTCAACACGCCTGTGCCAAGCACCGCGGGCTGAACTGGGGGAGGTGACGAAAGCTGGAGCGATCCAGCGCCAACAGGCTGGCTGCTTATCGAGCCGCGTCATCCCGCCCCACAAGACGGCCGCCCATGCCTGAATGCAGGGGCGGCCGGTGTCATCAACGATCACTTCCTCCAGCCATTGACCGCGACTTGCAGCCGGCGCAGCCTGACTATCTATCGCCTCATTGAAAGGACCATGGAGATGTTCGGCGGAGCGCTCCCGAGAGGAAATGACAGTCATCCATCCGAACTTCAAAGTGAGCCTGACGCACCGGGCGCTCTGATCGAGACGATGACTCGCAGTTCGGATATATCGACTTGGAACAGAGGACCTTGCAACCAAGCACGAGGTTGTCATCGCGTCTTAGGTACAAACTGCTACCCATGTCTCCGGGCTGGATAATTCGACGTCTGGCGGAGGAAGTGGGATTCGAACCCACGGTGAGCTTGCACCCACGCCGGTTTTCAAGACCGGTGCCTTAAACCGCTCGGCCATTCCTCCAACGTGGTTTATCAACCACTTGGGCAGCGCGGGGCCAACTCGTTTGGCCTGTTGGCACCGGATTGGCACCGAAGGCGTTCCCGGCTGGTTCGCGCTTCATTCCTGTAGAGCGGCATTGTGGGCTGCGTCAACCACCGCTGCGTCGCTTCGTGCTGTCCTGGGCAGACTCTGAGCGTGTCGGGATCGAGCGCCGGGACTAGCGCGGTCCAATGGTGCATGAAGAAGAAGCCCGCCGCGCGCGTTGCCCGAGATGTGAGGCGCTGCAGTGCTTGCATGCAGGGGCCCAGGCAAGGGCGCGATCCGGCTATCGACCGGAACCACCAAGCAGCCGGGCGAGCGGGTTAATCCTCACAGGGCCAACCTCTTGGGACGGCTGCGGTATTTCCCCAAAAGTTTAGTTCGCCAAGGGAACAGCTGCTGGTGAAGAAGGCCGAAGCTGCAATTTGGCTCCGGCCTGAGCGGTCCTCAGTCTTTGCAGCTTTCATCGGCCTTTGCCGCCGCGGCCTTATCACCATGCTGCTGCGCCTCAATGTCCTGCTGCGAGGTTGCGAGATTCTTGTCGCCGCCGCCTTCAGCGCCCGCCAATGGCATTGTGGCGCCATCCTTGGCGGCTGGCTTGCCCGCGCTGTCCGTGGCTTTCGGGGCCTCTAAGGGCGCGTGAGTTCCATCTTTCGAAATGCCGGCGGTCTGCTCGGCATCCGTCCCGGCATTGGAAGCCGACTTGTCCGGGCATGCGGCGATCGCAGACCCGGCAGAAAGTGACATTGCGATCGCGATTGTCAATGAAGCCATTTTCATCATGCTCATCCTTCTGTTCGAGTGCCCTGCGGATGAAACTAGCGGCGCATTTCTTTGTTCCGGACTGTCGGTCCGCTGCCCGACAAAGCCTGTCAACGGGCAGGTATCGCCGGCAGGAGCGAAGCCAGGCTCTCTGTGGCAGAGGGCATCACATCTCTCGCGGGAAGCGCGAAAATCGTTACTTTTCAGAGGGCTCTCGCGGTGGAGACGCCACAATCTTGCCCGGTTGCGGCCACAATCGGTTAATACCGTGATAAGCAATTCCTGCGCACAAAGGATCGGGGTTCGAAGGCGTCGCTGGTATTGGTCGGGTGAGTGTTTCGGCTTCTTCGACGGTTGGATACGACGTCTAGGCAAGACTGAAGGGGACATCAGGAAAATGCAGGCTGTGACGCAACCGCGTCTTCGTCGCGCTGCTGCAGTCGCGTTGTTCGCCATGTCGGCCGCCTTGCTGGCGGCTTGTGCGTCGCAGCCCGAGCCGAAAGCGATGGTCTACAAGAAGACCCGCTCCAAGGAATATTTCGCCGAATCCGAATATGGCGTGAAGGCAAGCCCGCGCGTGATCTCCCAGAATGGGCGCATCCAACGTGGCGGCGGCAGGGATCAGCTCGGCAAACCTTATCAGGTCCGCGGCAAGTGGTATTACCCGAAGGAAGACAAGCGCTACGCCAAGGTCGGCCTGGCCTCCTGGTATGGCGACGCCTTCCATGGCCGGCTTACCGCCAATGGCGAAGTCTACGACATGACCCACCTGACCGCAGCGCACCCGACCATGCCGCTGCCAAGCTATGCCCGCGTCACCAACCTCAAGACCGGCAGTTCGGTCATCGTTCGCGTCAACGATCGCGGCCCATATCACGAAGGCCGCATCATCGATGTGTCGGAGCGCGCTGCCCAGATGCTTGACTATGCCAACACCGGCACCGCTCAGGTGAAGGTCGAATATGTCGGCCGCGCGCCGCTTGACGGCGATGACGACCAATATCTGATGGCTTCCTACCATCCCGGCAACAGAGTGCCCGACCCGTCGGACGGACTGCCGACCGGCGTCATGGTCGCCATGAACGGGCCGTCGCCCAGCCTGCCTGCGGGCAGCGCGGCCGTGCCGTTTCCGGGCCAGTTGACCGATTCCGGTTCTGTCCAGCCGGCCATGTCGGCGCAGCCGTCGGCGTATGGCGATCTGGCGCTTCCCGATTTCGGGCCCATCGTGCCGGAACGCCCGCAGATCAATCTGCCGCCGCAATCGCCGTTTGCCGTGGCCTCGCTGTCCTACGCCGCCGAACGGGTCGAACGCGCCTCAAGTGCCTTCGCTGCGCTGGGTGGCGACGGCATGTCGCCGGCCGACGTGCTTCAATCGTGGAAGCGGCAGCCGCCACCGGCCGGTCCGTCCACCGACTATGTCGCTGCCGGTTCGTTCGAGGACGCCGGAGAAGCCAAGCGTATTGCCGCTCAGCTTGCCGCCTTCGGCAAGATCGAGATCCAGCGTTCGGAACTCGACGGCGAGGATTGGTATTCGGTCAATCTCTATCCCGATGGCCACCGCAATCTGGACGAGATGTTGCAGGCTGCCTGGTCGCATGGCGCTCCCGATGCGCTGGCTGTGCGCAACTGAGCACAAGCCAGGCTGGATTTCCGCTACGCGGTTGATCCGCCGTGCAAAAAGCCCGATACTTTTTGCGGGCTTGCCGGCGGTGCCGGCCAACGGGTCGAACATCATGCAATTTCGCTTGCTCCCGCTCGCCGGGCTTCTGGTTTTTGGCCTGCTGCTGTTTTTCCAGGCTCCGGCCGGTGCACAGCTGTTCGAGACCAAGGCCGCACAGGCCTTCATGATCGACGCCGAGACCGGGACGGTGCTGTTTTCCAAGGATGCCGACAAGCCGATACCGCCGGCCTCGATGGCCAAGCTGATGACCATGGAAGTGGTTTTCAACGCCATCAAGTCTGGTCGCCTGAAGCTCGACGATACGTTCGTTGTCAGCGAAAACGCCTGGCGCAAGGGCGGCGCGCCTTCCGGAACATCCACGATGTTCGCCAAGCTCAAGTCGTCGATCCGGCTCGAAGACCTGATTCAGGGCGTGACCGTGCAGGCGGCCAATGACGGCTGCATCATCATCGCCGAAGGCATGTCGGGATCCGAGGACAATTTTGCCGCGCAGATGACCGAACGGGCCCGCCAGATCGGCCTCAAGACGTCGACTTTCGTCAATTCGACCGGCCTGCCGGCAGATGGCCAACAGACGACCGTGCGCGAGCTGGCGCAGCTCGCCCTGCACCTGTGGCGCGATTATCCGGATTTCTACCGCTATTACGGCCAGAAGGATTTTACCTGGAACAAGATTTCGCAGAGGAACCGCAATCCGCTGCTGGCGATGGACATCGGCGCCGACGGCCTGGCGGTCGGTGCGAGCGAGGCAGCCGGCTTCGGCATCGTCGGTACAGTCAGTCACAACGGCACACGGGTGATCGCGGCGATGAGCGGGTTGGCCTCGGACAAGGAGCGTGCCGAAGAGGCGCGAAAGCTGCTCGACTGGGGTGTCCGCTCGTTCGAGAAGACCGAAATCTTCGCCAGGGACGAGGTGGTTGGAGAAGCCCAGGTTTTTGGCGGCGCCAAGCCCGGGGTGATGCTGAAGGCCAAGGGTCCGATCGACATCTTCCTGCCGATCACCAACCGCGACAAGCTGACGGCCAGGATCGTCTATGACGGCCCGATTGCAGCACCGGTGGAGGAGGGGCAGCCGGTGGGTGCGCTGCGCGTCTGGATCGGCGATACGCTGAGCCAGGAGACGCCGCTTTTCGCAGCCGAATCGATCGGCGTCGGCACGCTGCCGCAGCGCGCTCTCGATGCAGTCAAGGAACTGGCGGTCGGCTGGCTGCGCTAAGGTACGTCGCTCAAATCTGGCCATGGTTTTGGCGAACGACATGCATGAAAGCAAAAAATGACGGCATGGACGTTTGGCCGAACGCGGACTATCTAAAGCGCTACAATCCCATTCAGCCATGGACAAGAAGGCCTCTCGGTTGGCACGCGGTTTTTTCATCACCTTCGAAGGCGGCGAGGGGGCAGGCAAGTCGACGCAGATCGAGCGGCTGGCCAGGAAGATGCGCGCCAAGAAATACGATGTGCTGCTTACCCGCGAACCTGGCGGCTCGCCGGGCGCCGAAGCCGTCAGGCATGTGCTGCTTTCGGGCGCGGCCGAACCGTTCGGACCGAAGATGGAAGCGCTGCTTTTCGCCGCCGCGCGGTCCGATCATGTCGAGCAGCTCATCCGGCCGGCGGTCGAGCGTGGCTACATCGTGCTTTGCGACCGCTTCCTCGATTCCTCGCGCGTCTACCAGGGCGTCACCGGCGGCATCGATCCGGCGTTCATGGATGCGCTGGAGCAGGTCGCCATCAACGGCATGATGCCGGACATGACGCTGATCTTCGACATCGATCCGGCGGAAGGCCTGAGGCGCGCAACGCTGCGGCGCGGCACCGAGGCAGTCGCCGACCGCTTCGAAAAGGAGACGCTGGCGATCCATCAGGCCCGCCGCGAGGCGTTTCTGGCGATCGCCAAGGCCGAGCCGGAGCGCTGCATCGTCGTCGACGCAGCCGCCGAGCCCGACGCGGTCGAGAACGTCGTCACCGCGGCGGTGTTCGCGGCACTGGCGGCGAGAACGCCGGCACGCGACAGGCAGGCAACGCCGGCATGATCTTCGAGCGCATCGCACCCGAGCAGCACGACACGCTGGACGGCGTGCCGGAGCCCGCCGAAACGCCCCTTCTGGTTGGGCACAGCCAAGCTGCGGGCGTGCTCACCGCTGCCTATCGGGCGGGCAAGCTGCCTCATGCGCTGATCTTCTCCGGACCGATCGGCATCGGCAAGGCGACACTGGCCTTCCATCTTGCGCATCATCTGTTGAAGCACCCCGATTTTGCGCAGGCGCCGGAAAGCCTTGCCGCTCCCGATCCGGCTTCGTCGCTGTTTCGCCAGATCGCCACCGGGGCGCATCCTTCCGTGCTGCATCTGACCCGGCCGCTGAACGACAAGACCAAGAGTTTCAAGACAGTCGTCACCGTGGATGAGATACGCAAGGTCAGCCGCTTCCTGTCGCTGACCTCGCACGACGGCAGCTATCGGGTCGTCATCGTCGACCCCGCCGACGACATGAACACCAATGCGGCCAATGCGTTGCTGAAAAATCTTGAAGAGCCGCCGGCACGGACGCTGTTCATCCTGATTGTCCACGCGCCGGGCAGCCTGCTGCCGACAATCCGGTCGCGCTGTCAGGTGGTGCGATTGAACCCGCTCGACGCCGACGACCTGATGACGGTGCTGGAAACGACCGAGCCGGCGCCGCCTGGCGATCCGGCGGCTCGCGCGGCACTGGTCGGGCGGGCAGGGGGCAGCGCCCGCAACGCGATCCTGTTGACGCAGTATGGCGGGCTGGAGATCGCCTCCACGCTCGACGCTCTGGTCACCGGCAGAAAGAGCGATGTCGGCGGCGCGTTTCGCCTCGCCGAAGCCGTGGCCGGCCGCGATCAGGCGATCCAGTTCGATATCTTCAACCGCCGGGCGCTGGACCTGTTGTCGGACGCGGCAAGTCAGGCAGCACTGGCGGGCGATCTCGCACGGGCCAAAAAATTGTCGGACACTTGGCATGAGGCGCTGGACGCTATATCTGAGACCGATACCTACAATCTCGACAAGAAGCAGCACGCCCTGATCATGATCGACCGCCTGAATTCTGCAATGCGAATGTGACGGTTTTCCCGATGCATGCCGTTGTCCCCAAAACCGGGGCCACTTTTGGGCGGCATGCATTGGCATCGGGATGGCAAATGCTGCCTCGATACGATATCCACCGCCACGCCTTTCCATTCAGACATTCATGACGGTTCATTCATGTCACGCGACAAATTCTACATCACCACCCCGATCTTTTATCCGAACGGCAAGCCGCATATCGGCCACGCCTATACGGTCATTGCAACCGATGCCCTGGCGCGCTTCCAGCGCCTGGATGGCAAGGACGTATTCTTCCTGACCGGTACCGACGAACACGGTCTGAAGATGCAGCAAACGGCCGAGAAGGAGGGCATAACGCCGCTGGCGCTGGCCGACCGCAATTCGGCGATTTTCCGCGCCATGACCGAGGCGATGGGTGGCTCGAACGACGACTACATCCGCACGACGGAACCGCGCCACTACGAATCCTGCCAGGCAATCTGGAAGGCGATGGCCGCCAATGGCGACATCTATCTCGACCGCTATAGCGGCTGGTACTCGGTTCGCCAGGAAGCCTATTTCGACGAAGGTGAGACGATCGTCGGCGACGACGGCGTGCGTCGCGAACCGCTTGGATCGCCCGTCGAATGGAACGAGGAAGAAAGCTACTTCTTCAGGCTTTCCGCCTATCAGGACAAATTGCTGGCGCTTTATGAGAGCCAGCCCGACTTTGTCGGTCCGACCGAGCGCCGCAACGAGGTGCTCAGCTTCGTCAAGTCCGGGCTGAAGGATCTGTCGATCTCGCGCACGACCTTCAAATGGGGCGTGCCGGTGCCGGGCGACGACAAGCATGTGATGTATGTCTGGGTCGATGCCTTGACCAACTACATCACCGCCGCCGGCTATCCCGACACAAAGGCCGAGCAATGGCGCTATTGGCCGGCTACGCACATCATCGGCAAGGACATTGTCCGCTTCCACGCGGTCTATTGGCCGGCCTTTCTGATGTCGGCGGGCATCGAGTTGCCAAAGCGCGTTTTCGCGCATGGCTTCCTGTTCAACCGCGGCGAGAAGATGTCGAAATCGGTTGGCAACGTCGTGGATCCATTCGCGATGGTCGAGCACTACGGTCTCGACCAGGTGCGCTACTTCTTCCTGCGCGAGGTGCCCTTCGGCAACGACGGCAGCTACAGCCATGACGCGATCGTCAACCGCACCAATGCCGACCTTGCCAATGGTCTCGGCAACCTGGCGCAGCGCTCGCTGTCGATGATCGCCAAGAACTGCGGCGGCGTGGTGCCACAGCGCAGCGACCTGACGGATGCCGACAGCGCGATCCTGGACCAGGCCGTCGCCGCTCTCGACACCGCGCGCAAGGCGATGGCCGAGCAGGGCATCCATCTGGCGCTGGCGTCGATCTTCGGCGTGGTGGCGGAAGCCGATCGCTACTTTGCCGGAGAGGCGCCATGGGCGTTGAAGAAGACCAATCCGGAGCGCATGGAAACCGTGCTGTGGACGACCGCCGAGGTCGTGCGCCGCGTGGCGGTGCTGTGTCAGCCCTTTACTCCGGGATCAGCCGCGAAACTGCTCGATCTGCTGGCGGTGCCGGCGGACAGCCGCGACTTCGTGCATGTCCACGCGGACCATGCGCTGGTGCCGGGCACCGCGTTACCCGTGCCGGAAGGGGTTTTTCCACGTTACGTCGAACAGCCGGACGCGAACGTCTGATGCTCGTCGACAGCCACTGCCATCTGGATTTTCCAGATTTCGCCGAGGAGCGGGCTTCCATTGTCGCTCGCGCCAAGGCGGCCGGTATAGGCCGCATGGTGACGATCTCAACTCGCGTGAAGAGATTTCAGCAAATCCATGAAATCGCAGAGACTTTTGACGAAGTATACTGTTCGGTCGGCACCCATCCGCACAATGCCGCGGAAGAGCTCGACGTAACATCTGCCGATCTCGTGCGGCTGGCCGCCCACCCGAAAGTGGTGGCGATCGGCGAGGCCGGTCTCGACTATTTTTATGACAAAGCGCCACGCGATGCACAGGCGCAAGGCTTTCGCAATCACATCGCCGCCGCACGCGAAACGGGGCTGCCGCTGGTCATCCATTCGCGCGATGCCGATGCAGATATGGCTGATATTCTTGAGGCCGAAACGGGGAAGGGCACCTTCCCCTTCATCCTGCACTGCTTTTCTTCCGGGCGTCGGCTTGCCGAAATTGGCGTCGCTCTCGGCGGCTACGTGTCGTTCTCGGGTATCCTCACCTTCAAGAATTCGGCTGAGTTGCGCGCCATTGCCGCCGATGTGCCGCATGACCGGCTGCTGGTCGAAACCGACGCGCCCTACCTGGCGCCCGTGCCGTTTCGCGGCAAACGCAACGAGCCGGCCTATGTCGCCCATACCGCCAAGGTGCTGGCCGAAACCATCGGCGTCAGCGAAGCTGAAATCGCCGATCTGACGACGGATAATTTCTTCCGGCTGTTCGGCAAGATGTCGCGGCCTGTAGAGCAAAGCGCCTGAACGATGACCGACCGGCTGCGCCTCACCATTCTCGGCTGCGGCTCGTCGCCAGGTACGCCGCGCATCACCGGCGACTGGGGCAATTGCGACCCCGACAACCCGAAGAACCGGCGCACGCGTGCCGCCGCACTCGTCGAGCGGATCGCGTCGAATGGCGGCCGCACGACTGTGGTCATCGACACGGGGCCGGATTTTCGGCAGCAGATGCTGCTGGCCGGCGTTAAACGTATCGATTCGGTCGTCTATACCCACCCGCATGCCGACCATATCCATGGCATCGACGATCTGCGCGGTTTCGTTCTCGATCAGCGCCAGCTCATCGACGTCCATGCCGACAGGGCGACGATGCTTCGCTTGCGGGAAGCGTTCGGATACTGTTTCGAGACGCCGCAAGGCAGTTCCTATCCGCCGATTGTCAGGCCGCATCTCATCGACCACACCAAGCCGGTGGTCATCGAAGGAGAGGGGGGTACCCTCACCCTCGAGCCGCTGCCGCAGATCCACGGCGACATCGTATCGCTCGGTTTCCGCATCGGCGGCCTCGCCTATTGCCCCGACATCAGCGACTTTCCGGAGCCCACCGCCGAACGGCTGCGCGCCCTCGACGTGCTGATCATCGACGCGCTGCAATACCGGACGCATCCTAGTCATTTGTCCCTTGGCGAAGCGCTTGATTGGATCGAGCGGCTGGCGCCGATACATGCGGTGCTGACGCATATGCACGTGCCGCTCGACTACGCAACGGTGGTGGCCGAGACACCAGCCAATGTCGAACCAGCCTATGATGGGATGATGATTGAAATCCCTTACGAATCAGCGTGAAAGAAACAGAACTTCATGACCGGCTCCAGGGCTCGCGTACCCAAAGCGCTGCCGATGCCGGTATGCATGACGACGTGACCTCACCGTATCGGATACGCTGCCCGGCACACGGCCATCACAGTATCGCGAAGCCAGCGATGGGCCGGGTCGGCGTCCATTCGCGGATGCCACATCGCCGATATCTTGAACTCCGGCGTGGGGACCGGGACTTCGAAGGTCGCAAGACCCGACGTGACAGCGAGATCGCCCGTCAAGCTGTTGCCCAGGCATGAATGCGGCACCAGCGCGACCAGATCCGATTGGCGTGCGATCCGCATTGCATCCGGATATCCAGGCACGACGACCCTTATCGCCCGTTTAAGCCCCAGCTTCTCCAGGGCGGCATCGACGGGCTCGATTCTCTCCCCATCCTTGGACGCCAAGACATGGTCGCAGGCGGCATATCTTTCTGCGGTCACCGCCGCGCGCTCGAGAAGAGGATGTCCAATTCGGGCAACGCCAACAAGCTTGTCATGGAACAGGAACTGGGTGCGTATCTCCGGCGCGGACGTTCCAAGCAGGCCGATCTCCAGATCAATGAGCCCCTCCCTTAGCGGCCGCGCGTCCTTGTCAGGTTTGGGGACAAAGCGAAGGCAGATCCGTGGGGCTGCCCGAGTGACCGCGGCCACGACGGGGCCAGACAGAAATTCCAGAAATGCCTCGCTCACTCGGACGGTAAATGCCAGTTCGAGCGACGCGACGTCCATATGCGTGATCTGCGGCCGGAGCACTGCTTGCACGTCCCGCGCAAGCTCATGGACGCGCTCGCGCAGTTCGGCAGCGCGCGGTGTCGGCACCAGGCCTCGCCCGGCGCGAACGAGCAGCGGGTCGCCTGTTGCTGCCCGAAGTCGCGTGAGCGTCCGGCTCATGGCCGATGCGCTCAAGCCGAGGCGACGGGCTGCCCCTGTCACGCTGCCCTCGGCGAGCAGCACATCCAGTGCGACGAGAAGGTTCAGGTCCACATCAACATTGGTCATGACCTGAGCCTATCCCAGCCGCGTCGCCAGACATAGCGTTTGATGCAACCATACTTTGACTTTGATGCGTCTGGCGCCCTGCGCACGGCCGCTTATATCGGCTGTCGGACCAACATCGAAAGCTACCAACTCTCATGCCCAAACACATTCCGAGCGACCCAGCTCGCACAATCCTCCTCATTGGCGCATCGCGGGGCCTCGGCCATGCCATGCCGGCCGAGTTCCTGAAAAAGGGATGGAATGTCGTCGGCACAGTTCGCGGCGGCGGAACCCGGACCTTGCTGCACGATCTGGCAGACGAGCATGCTGGCCGGGTCGAGATAGAGACCCTGGACATCTGCGAGCCCGACCAGATTGCGGGCCTGCGCCAGCGCCTGACCGGCAGGATGTGTTCGTTAACGCAGGAACGACGAACAACGAAACGGATACGGTCGGGCAGGTTACGACGGACGAATTCATCCGGGTCATGCTCACGAACGCGCTGAGCCCATTACGCGTGATCGAGAGCCTCGATGATCTTGTCGAGGCGTTTGGGTTGATTGGCGTGATGTCGTCTGGACAGGGCAGCGTCAGCAACAACACGACCGGCCAGCTGTTGTAAAAGAGAGGGGCTCTGACCACCGATCAAGCTGAAATCCACTATAAATCAGCATGATGCGAATAAACCCTCATACGGTCTTCCGGCTCCTTGACGCAAATATCAGCAGCGTTCCGATCCGCTCGTAGCCCATCCGGGGATAAAGCAGCGCCCCGGCGTGGGTTGCAGCCAGCGCCGAGTACCTCGACCCACGCGCCCGATCGTCGTGCAACATTCTCGACATCAAAGCCTGGCCAATGCCGCGACGCCGGTGCGACGGCTCGACATACATGCTCGAACACCATGTGGCTCCCAGGGCATCAAGGCTGCGTACGCGCCCAACGATATCGGCGCCATCGACTGCCACATACTGACGGAATGGCGCGCTGTCGCCGAGCAAATCGTCTGGGATCGGCTGCCTGCGGATGATCTTTCCCAACTGCGCCGCCCGTTCGGCTGTCTGCACGCGTTCGATCGAAGCAACCGCCGGCGGGCTGGGAATCCGGCGCAATCGGTGGACAAAAAAGCCTTCGGTCCGAAGCAGCCGGTAGCCGAGAGCTTTGTAGGCGGTTCGTGTGTCGGCCCGTCCGGATCCTCGTGGGCGATCACAACGGAAATGGCAAAGCCCGGCCGTGCATGCTGCCGCACGATGGCATCGGCCTCTTGAGCGGCGACGTCATGGACGACCCATTCTTCGCCGCGGTAGTCGCGAGGATTCTTGCGCTCGGCGTCGCGCATCAGCCACAACGGCCCAACACGGCTGGCCACGTAAGGAAAGGTGCGGCTTCTGTCGGCGCTGAAGCCTTGCACGAACACTTCAATCGCCGCTTCGATCTCGCTGTTTGCCATCTTCATCTAGACAGCCTAGCGTTGGCTATTCGCCCAAGGCAAGACGCCACGAACGCTCAAGCCTATGAGAATCAGCGGCAATTTACAGTTCCTGGCCCATGTGTTAGTTCCATAATCTATCTTATGCGACTTCCTGATGTGGCGGCGATAGAGTCGCCACGGGCCTTGGATTCAGATGCGCCTCTGGTAAGAACCTCTCTCATGGAAACCCTTGAGGCTCAGAAACCCAGAGTATCGGTTCGCAAGCGTGCGGCTGCGGTCAAATCGTTTCGCTGCAAGAACTTGGTAGCCGTTGTCGAAGATCCGAATGATATCAGGAACATCGGAACGGTAATTCGAAACGCAAATGCCCTCGGCGTTGAAAGAGTCTATATCGTCGATCCACGCAAAGCACTTCCTGATGACTGGCAGCAAATGCGCCAACGGAAATCGCTTTCGGAAACGTCTGTATCAGCCGTCAAATGGACGTTTGTGAAACGATTCGACAGCACTGACGCCTGCCTCAGCCATCTGGAAAAACATGGCTTTGTGTCCGTCGTCACGTCGCCGCATATAAAGGGAAAGACCAGCGTTTTCCTGCACGAGGGCGATTATACCCAGCACACCAAACTCGCTGTCTGGTTCGGCAATGAGAAACGGGGCATCAGCACCCTCGCGGTCGAGCGCAGCGAGATGTGCGTAGCAATTCCAATGTTCGGGATGATCGAGAGCCTAAACCTCGGAACCAGTTCGGGTATCGTACTCTACGAAATCGCGAAACAGCGACGCGAGTATCAGAGCAAATACCGCCGCGGTAGCCGGAAGGGAAAACGCGCTGAGCCACTACCTACTGTAATGCGTCGCGAAATTGGCGGCTTTGCTTCGAGCGAAACCGAAGGACAGACCTGAGCTGACGCGAAGCTCAACCGACCGTTGGCCGGCTCTACTTCCGTATAATGGCTCCGGATGTGCGGCTGTCGGCGGCGCGCTCGACCCGTTTCAGTTTGTGGGGCGATCTCGCCCCTACTCCAGCATGACCACGGCTTCCACCTCGAAAAGCATGGGGTCGATTGCAAGCTTGGGAACGGGAACCAGTGTCTGCGCCGGCAGCGCCTCGCCGAACATGTCCTTGACGTTCCTGGTCAACACATCGAGCTTGGACATGTCGTGGTCGACCACGAAGACCGTGAGCTTCGCCACCTGATCCGGCCTGGCGCCGATGCCCTCGAGCGCCGCATGCAAATTTGCGTAGGCCTGCTTAACCTGGACAGCGAAATCGGGTGACAAGGCTCCTGTGCTGTCGCCCTGCCCGGAGATGTAGGCAATCCGAGCTCCGCGCGGTGCGATCACGGCGGTGCTGTAGCCATTCGGCGACGGGTCGTAGAGCGTCTGTGGATTGACGATGGTCAGCTTGAGGTCGTTCCCAGTCGCTGTAGCCGCAGCGGAAACTGCCATGGTCATGATGATTAGCCCTCCGGTAAGCAGATGCTTGATTGCGCGTGACATGATTTCTCCTGGCTCTGCTGACTGCGAATAACGCACTCGCGGCCGGCATGGACTTTAACCAGATCGCTCATACGATGAATCGTGCGATGTACGAGTCATCGTATGGTACGTCGTACTAGTCAAGCGCTCAGCGTCGACATTCCTGACGGTGCCTGCCAAAATCGACGTTCGGCCAGCAAGGAAGACAGATGGCAGCCAAACCCCGCAGTGCCAGCAAACGATCGCAACGGACGAAGCTTCCACCCATGCAGGAAGCGAGCAGCGAGCCGCCGCTGTCTCGAGAGCGTATCGTGGCGATCGCGGTGGAACTGCTGGACGCCCAGGGCATAGACGGATTGACAATGCGTCGGCTGGCGGATCGCCTTGGCTCGGGTGTGATGAGCCTGTACTGGCACGTCGACAACAAGGAGGATGTCTTTGATCTGGCACTCGATTCGGTGCTCCAATATCGCGCATCGCCTAAAACAGGTGAGTCTCCGGACTGGCGCGGAGACGTCGTTCATATGCTCGAAAACTGGCGCGCCAGAATGTTGCGCCATCCTTGGTCGGCATCGCTGTTGCCGCGACGGGCGCTTGGCCCGAACATCCTCAGTCGCCTGGAAATGCTGAGCAAGACCTTGTCCAGAGCCGGTGTTGCGGACGCGGATCTCAACGCTGCGATTTGGTCGCTCTGGAACTATGTGATGGGCGCCACCCTCACCCGGGCAAGCTTCGACCTCTCGGAAGAAGACAGAGCAGCCGCGCAGCAGCGTCTTACACGTCTCAGCGAACACTATCCGACAATCGAACGCTCTCGTCTGCTGTTGGACAACGATTGGGACGGCACTTTCCGAAAAGGCCTGGACTTCCTGCTCGATGGCCTCTCGCCAAGATAGATTCCGGCGGCTACGCCCGGAGCAGACCGGATGGCGCTGCTTTGCGCACGCCAGTTTGACGCAATAGCTCCCAATCCACATCATCACATTTGGCTCGCTGCCAAGGCGGCACAGGCAACGGGCAAGCCCGGGTGCTCGACCCCATCGGCGGCGGTGGCTGGCGCGGCTGCATTGCAGCTGAATTGGTGCAACTGGCGATGTCGTTGTTACGCATTGCCAAACGCTGGCCGGAATCTCTCGATCTTTTGCGCAAACCTTTTTGCCTGACATGCGTTGTTTCCTCTCCAAGCCAAGGAGACGATCATGCAGATGAAGTCGGAAATAGCCGGTGAAGTGGCAAAGCAGCGCCATATCCAACGTGGCGTCGATGCCAAGGACAAATCGAAAGGCGATGGGAAGCAGCAAGGCGCCATGCAGGCTGGCGCCCGTGAATATCCCGAGCCCCCCTTCCCCGAGCAACATCAGCCCAAACCGGGGCACGAATGGGCACTAGAGCCGGAGCCTTTGTATGATGCGCCGTACTATCTCGGATCGAAAAAACTCGACCAAAAGGTAGCACTCATCACGGGCGGCGATTCCGGCATCGGCCGCTCGGTGGCGGTGTTGTTCGCCCGCGAGGGCGCCGACGTCGCGATCGTCTATCTGGCCGAGGACAAGGATGCTGAAGAGACCAAATCAGCGGTGGAAAAGGAGGGACGACGCTGCATCCTGGTCAAGGCCGATGTCAGCGAACGCAGCCACTGCCACAAGGCGGTCATGGAGACCGTTGAAAAATTCGGCCGCATCGACGTGCTGGTCAACAACGCCGCGTTCCAGATCCATTCCAGCGATTTCGGCGAGCTGACCGAAGAACATTTCGACACGACGCTGAAGACCAATCTTTACGGCTATTTTCATATGGCGCAGGAAGCGGTGCCGCACATGAAGCCCGGTTCGGCGATCATCAACACCGGTTCGGTAACCGGTATCGACGGTTCAAAACAACTGGTCGACTATTCGATGACCAAGGGCGGCATACATGCCTTCACGCGGGCCTTGTCGGGCAATCTCATCGGCAAGGGCATAAGGGTGAATGCGGTCGCACCGGGTCCGGTGTGGACGCCGCTCAATCCGTCGGACAAGGAAGCCGACGACGTCTCGAAATTCGGCGCGGACACGCCAATGAAACGACCCGCGCAACCGGAAGAACTCGCGCCGGCCTATGTGTTCCTCGCTTCGCCGCACTGCTCGAGCTACATCACCGGCGAGATCTTGCCGGTCGTCGGAGGTTACTGAGGATGGCCGAAACGAAATCCGTAACCAAGGAGTAGGATGGATGGGCCGTCTGCTTTTCATGGTGGCGCTCGCTTGCGTAGCGTACCGCATCTACACGGAAACAGCAGGATCTGCTCGGCATGTGCCGCAGGATGACGATGAGGCGCTGCGCAAGCAATCAGCGGCCCTGGGCGTCGACCCGTCTCGCTGACGGAGTGGAAACCTGCCGGCAATCCGGCCGGCCGAGTTATCAGCCGGCCGGATTGCAGCCTTATTCGGCTGCCTGCAGGTTGATCTTGCTTTCCGCCATTTCGGTGAGCTTGCGATCGGTCGCCTGTTCTTCCCTGAGGTTCTTGGTCAGCACATTGGCGCAGTCCGTGCGGCCGAGTTGCTTGGCCCAGGCGATGAGCGTGCCGTAGCGTGTCATCTCATAGTGTTCGACGGCCTGCGCCGAAGCAATCAGCGCCGCATCGAGAACCTCCTTGTCATCGACGTCACCGCTCACATCGTCGGCCTCCTCGAGAATGCCGTCAATTGCCGGACAGTTGACCTCCTTGGCCTTGACGCCATGCAACTCAAACACCTGTTCGACGCGCTCGATATGGCCTCTCGTCTGATAGAGGTGTTTTTCAAATCCGGCTTTCAATTGCGGGTCGGTTGCCTTGTCGATCATCTTCGGCAGCGCCTTCTCGATCTGCTTTTCGGCGTAGTAGATGTCGCGCAGCGTGTGCACGAAGAGATCGTCGAGTGTCTTGATGTCCTTCGAAAAGAAGCCCATGGCCTTACCTTTCATTGCGCTTGGTGTGGATTTCGGCGACGCGGTTTGCGCGCCGCCAGCAAAGACCGGGACGGTTCCCGGCTTGTCTGGTCAACGTACCGGCACTGAAGGAGTTCCTGATTTCCGAGGGCGAACCGCCCTTCTCCAGACCTGCGATCCGGTCGGTGGGGAGCCTTTGTCTCGATCGCACGTTCTAGCCGGGTAACCGGAACGAGAAGGGTCGGCGGAATGTATTTCATTGCATTGGCGGCAGACTATGACGGCACGCTGGCTCATGATGGGATCGTCGCCAAGAAGACGCTCGCCGCGCTTGAGCGGTTCAAGAAAAGCGGCCGCAAGCTGGTTCTCGTCACCGGGCGTGAACTGCCCGATCTCAAGCGCGTCTTTCCCGAGCTTAGCCTCTTCGACAAGGTCGTCGCTGAGAATGGCGCGATGATCTACACGCCGGCAAGCGAGGAAGAACGGGTGATCGCCCCATCGCCCGAGCCCAAATTCGTCGCCAGATTGAAGCGGCAGGGCGTCAAGCCGCTTTCGGTCGGGCGATCGATCGTCGCGACCTGGGAACCCCATCAGGCGACCGTGCTCGATATCATCAAGAAGATGGGTCTCGAACTGGAAATCATCTTCAACAAGGGCGCGGTGATGATCCTGCCGAGCGGCATCAACAAAGCCACCGGGCTCGCTGCGGCCCTTCAGGACCTTCGACTTTCGCCGCACAACGTCGTCGGCGTCGGCGATGCCGAGAACGACCACGCGTTCCTGCAGGCCTGTGGCTGCAGCGCCGCCGTCGATAATGCAATTCCGGCGGTCAAGGATACAGCCAATCTGGTCATGCGTGGCGCCCGCGGCAAAGGCGTGGAGCAATTGATCGCAAAACTGATAAAGCGTGATCACGCGATAGTGCCGAAGCGCCATGACGGCATCGTTCTTGCATCGTCTGGCGGCGATGATGTCTACCTGTCGCCGAGCGACACGATCCTCATTGCCGGGAGTTCCGGCATTGGTAAATCCACCTTGGCAACCGCGCTGACGGAACGCTTCGTCGAAAGTGGTTTTCAGTTCTGCGTCTTCGATCCCGAAGGCGACTATGACGGGCTCGAAGGCGCCGTCCGCCTGGGAGACGGCTCAAGCGCGCCGACAAAGGCGCAGGTGCTGGATCTGATCGCCAAGGCCGACAGCAACATTGTCGTCAATGGATTGGCCCTGCGCGTCGACGAGAGGCCGGATTTCTTTGCCGACCTGCTGCCTGGCCTGAGCAGTTTCCGCCGGCGCACCGCGAGACCGCACTGGCTCGTCATCGATGAAGCGCACCATCTTCTGCCCAAGCGGCGCGACGATACGCGGGCGGTCCTGTCATTGGAATTGCCGGGCACAATCCTGATCACCGTTCACCCCGAGGCGATCTCGACAGACGCCTTGCGCCTTGTCACAGCCATCATTGCCCTTGGCCCCAAGGCGAAGGACGTGGTGAAGGTCTTCTGCAAGGAAACTGGCATTGAGCCGCCAAAGGACATTCCAACGCCCAAAGGCGCGCGCGTGCTGTTCTGGCGGCCGCAGTCGGGCAAGAAAGTCAAGACGGTCAAGGTGGTCGAACCACGTCAGTCACTCAAGCGGCACAGCCGGAAATATGCCGAAGGCCAGCTCGACGAAGCCGGCAGCTTCTATTTCCATGGCCCTGACAATGCGATGAACCTCAGGGCTCACAATCTGATGATCTTCGCTCAGATCGCCGAGGGGATAGACGACAAGACCTGGGAGTTTCATTTGCGCACCGGCGACTATTCCAAATGGTTCCGACATCAGATCAGGGACAAGGACCTGGCGCGCGAAACCGCCGAGGCGGAAGAGGACAAGACCCTGTCGGCGCAGGATAGCCGCAAGCGGGTGCTTGACGCTGTACGCCGCCGTTACACGGCTCCGGCCACAGCCCCGGAGTGACACTCGAGAGCCAAGGCGATTAAGCTATCGCTGCATGCGAAAACTTTTTCAGTCGGACAACGCCGCCCCACCGCGACAATTTCGATGACGATGTCGGCTTGTGAAGCCCCTCCTCTCAGAGCTCTTGACCCTCAGCCTATCAAATCATCTATTCTGATCGGCAGATCGCGAATGCGCTTGCCGGTGGCATGATAGACGGCACTCCCCACGGCAGCAGCCGTTCCGACATTGCCGAGTTCGCCCAAGCCCTTGACGCCGGCAGGATTGACCTGGTGGTCGATTTCGGGGACCAGGATAACGTCGACCTGTTTGATGTCGGCGTTGACCGGCACGAGATAGTCCTGCAGGTCGCGATTGACGTAGCGCGCGTGTCGCTGATCGATTTCCGTGGCCTCGTGCAACGCCTGGCCGATGCCCCAGATCATGCCACCCATCAACTGGCTGCGCGCGGTGCGCGTGTTCATGATGCGCCCGGCAGCGAAGGCTCCGACAATGCGCGGCACCCGGATTTCGCGTGTATAGCTGTTGATGCGCACTTCGACGAACTCGGCGCCAAAGGCATATTTGACCGAATCTTCGTCGTTCTCTCCACCATGAAACTCCGATTGTCCGGCATAGAGTTTGCTGAGGGCTTCGGGCGAAGAACCCTTCGGCGCAAACTCGGCATATTCTTCGATGGCGCCGACCTGCATGACCTTGAAGACATCGGCCAGCTTGGCGGACTTGCCGGTCTCGGTGACGACCTCTTCGTCCTTCAAATCCAGCTTCGCATTGCCCGAACCTGCCAGCGGAGCCCCCTTGCCCGCAGCGGCGGCAAACAGTTTTTCGCGTATCGCGTCGCAGGCTTTCATGACTGCGGAGCAGACGCTGGCGGTCGAGATCGATCCGCCTGACACGGGAGCCGGCGGCAAGGCACTGTCGCCCATCTCGACGCTGATCTTGTCCATGCCAACCCCCAGCCTTTCGGCCGCCATCTGGCCGGCGATGGTGCGAACGCCGGTGCCGATTTCATGCGAGCCGCACTGGACCCGAACCTCGCCATCGGCGGTGAGACGAACCCGGGCCGCGCAAGGCGCGACGGCTGTCGGATAGATTGCCGTCGCACAGCCCATCCCGACCAGCCAATCGCCGTCGCGCATCGAGCCGACCGTGGGATCGCGTTTCGACCAGCCAAAGGCCTCCGACGCCTGGTCATAGCACTTGATGAGTGAGCGGCTGGAAAATGGCTTACCTCCGATCGGCTCCTTCTCCGGTTCATTGATGCGACGAAACTCGACAGGATCCATGCCGAGGGCCACGGCCATTTCGTCCATGGCGTTTTCCAGCGCGTAGACATAAGGCGTCTCCGGCGGCGATCGCATGTAGCCAGGCGTGTTGCGGTCGGCATGAACCAGCGAAACATGCGTCAGAACGGAGCCGTAATTGTACATGCGCGCGGTGGCGGACGTGCCGCCGACGACATAAGGGTCAGGGCGTGACGTCACCTCCCAGGCCTCATGTCCGAACGCCGTGATGCGGCCGTCCTTGCCGGCGCCCATGCGGATCCGATGCCGCGTTTCGGCTCGATAGGTCTGCGTACCGAAGGCTTGCATGCGATTGACGACGCAGCGAACCGGCCGGCCGATGCGCCGCGCCGCGACGGCAACGATCGCAGTGCGTGCCGTCATCGGCCCCTTGGAGCCGAAGGCGCCGCCGATATAGGGACTGACGATCCGCACATTGGCCGGATCGAGCTTCAGTTGGCGTGCCAGTTCCACCTTCCAGCCCGTAACATTCTGGCTGGGCTCGTGGATCGTCAACTGGTCGCCCTGCCATATGGCCGTGGTCGAAAACAGCTCGATCGGATTATGATGTTGGGTCGGCGTCGAATATTTTTCGTCGATCTTCACCGTCGCATCCGCCCAAGCGGCGTCGAAGTCACCGGCCTTCGCATCCTCCTTGAACATCGGGCTTTTGCCGGCAGCCGGTTCCATCTTCACGCCCTTGGAATCAAAGCTGGCGCTGGGCCGTTCGTCCTCGTAGTCGGCGCGGATCAACATCGCTGCCTCCTCCGCCGCCTCGAAGGTTTCGGCGACCACCAGAGCGATGATCTGACCATCGTGAAAAACCGTCTTGTCGTGCAAAGGCCCAATCGAACTTGCGCCGGTGTTGCCGAATTTCGGCATGTCGGTCTTGTCCAGATCGCCATAGGTGACGATGTCCAGCACACCGGGTACGGCCCTGGCGTCTTTCGTGTGAAGTTCGGAAACCTTGCCCCGGGCAATGCTGCTGGTGGCAAGGGCACCGTGGGCGACGTTGGCCGTGACGATGTCGGCGGGATAGCCGGCCTGTCCGGTAACTTTTAGCAGGGCGTCAATGCGAACAACGGGATCGCCCTGGTTTTCCCTTGGAGCGGGTGCAGCTTGGTTCATGGCTCAGCCCTTCATATCCCGGGTTTCGAGCAGCGCCCGCACCAGCGTGCGCTTGCCGAGCGGTATCTTGAATGCGTTATGCTCGCGCGGTCTGGCATCGGCGAAAGCAGCCTCTGCGGCCTCCTGCGCCGTGGCTTCGTCAAGCACTTTGCCCTGTAGCGCGTCCTCTGCTTCGCGCGCACGCCACGGCACCGTCGCCACTCCGCCGAGCGCAATGCGCGCACTCCTTACCGTCTCGCCATCCATGTCGAGCGCGACAGCCGCGGACGCCAGCGCAAACGCGTAGGATTCGCGATCGCGTATCTTCAGATAGCGCGACCGGCTGGCCCATCGTGCGAGCGGCACTTCGATGGCGGTAATGAGCTCGTCGGCGGCCAGATCCGTCTCGATGTCGGGCGTCTCGCCCGGCCGTCTATGCAGCTTGGCAAAAGTGAGCGTGCGCCTTCCCCGCGAACCTTCGACATCGACGGTGGCGTCCAGCGCAACCAGCGCCTGCGCGAAATCACCATGATACGTGGCAATGCAGGCAGCGCTCGTACCCAGCACGGCATGCTGGCGATTGGACCCTTCCATCGCAGCGCAGCCGGAGCCCGGTTCGCGCTTGTTGCACGGCCAAGATATCTCTCGAAAATACTCGCAGCGCGTACGTTGCAGCACATTGCCGCCCAGGCTCGCCATGTTGCGAAGCTGACCGCTGGCAGCGAATTTCAGGCTGTCGGCGAGGACCGGGCAACGGCGCCTGACATCATTGTTGTCTGCTGCTTCACCCATACGGACCAGCGCACCAAACCGGATCTTATCATCGTCTATCCTGATCTGCCGCAAGGCCGGCTCGGCAAGAGTGTTGAGGTCGAGCAGTCGCTCCGGCCGCGCGACACCGAGCTTCATGTAGTCGGCTAGATTGGTGCCGCCGGCGATGAACTGCGTGTCGGCACCGGTTGGCGGAACATGCACAGTATCGGGACGGGACGCCATGGCGATGGCCGCGGAGACGCTGGTTGGTCTTTCATATACGAATGGGCGCATCCTAAGCCCTCCTGGTCTCGTCGCGTGCCTGGACGATCGCCGCAACGATGTTGGGATAGGCCGCGCAGCGACATAGATTGCCGCTCATATATTCGCGAATATCGTCTTCCGACCCAGCATGGCCTTCGTTGATGCAACCGATGGCGGACATGATCTGACCCGGTGTGCAATAGCCGCATTGAAAGGCATCGTGGTCGACGAAGGCCTGCTGGACCGGATGCAATTCCCCTTCCGCCGAAGCCAGGCCTTCCACCGTTGTGATCTCTCGGCCCTGGTTCATGACGGCAAAGCTCAAGCAGGACAGTACCCGCTTTCCGTCGATCAGCACCGTGCAGGCACCACACTGACCGTGATCGCAACCTTTCTTGGTGCCGGTCAGGCCGACATGGTCGCGCAGCGCGTCAAGCAGGCTGGTTCGGTTGTCGAGCGCGAGGTTGTAGGTTTGCTTGTTGATACGCATCGAAACCGCCGACAAATCGCGCGGTTCGGCCGGTTTTGCGGGCGCGGGCTGGGCAGCTCTCGTTGGGGAATTTACAAGCGGCATCACCGCCGCCGCCGAAACAGAGGCCGTCATGAACATGCGTCTGCTCAGGCCACTGGAAATCTTGGCATCGGACATGGCTGGCTCCGGGCTGGCTGGGTCTCAAGCGGCCCAAACCACTCGCGGAGGGCAAAGTTCCCTCCTCACGAGCCTGTGATCCTTTTTTCTGTCGGCGGGATCGACGCAATCGGAACCTCCCCGGTCAAGCGCTGGTTGTGTGCCAACAGCCGGAAGGAGGCGATCATGAGCGATGGTCGGCATGGCAAGGACGGTGACAATGGACCCGTATTCTCTGCGGAGCAGGCGAAACAAGGCGAGATCATCCTGCGAACGCGCACGCGTCGGGTCGTCTTCATAGCCGGCTTGGTCGGCGTCGTGATCCTGGCCCTCGTCGTCAGGTTGGCAATCGGCTGAACCAATCCCCCTCGCCTTGCTGCTGCACTCTCCCCGGCCCGAAAGGCGCTAGCTTGGGCGGCGCGGCGGTGTTTGGCCATGCATCGCGATGCGCCATTGGCTACGCGACTTCTGTTGGAACCAGCGCGTCGAGTCGACGTTCAGCCCTTATTCAACAGGAGGAACAGGCCATGCCACGAGGCGAGAAATCGAAATACACTGACAAGCAGGAGCGCAAAGCCGACCACATTGCCGAAGGCTATGAGAAGCGCGGGGTTTCCGACAAAGAGGCAGAGCGGCGCGCATGGGCTACCGTCAACAAGGACGATGGCGGCGGCAAGAAGGAAGGCGGTTCCGGCCGCGGCAAACACACGGGCCATCCTGCAGCGCACAAAGGCGGCAAAAGCGGCGGCAAGGCATCGGCATCACGGTCTGCCGCAAGCCGATCGGAATCGGCAAGGAAAGCTGCGGCGACCCGCAAGCGCAATGCGGAACACCGCGCACATTGATATGAGGCCGGCACTGAATGCGGCGGGAGCACAGGGATGAAATCGCAGCTCGTCAATGAGATCGGCGGACAACGGACATTCGTCGTGGTGCTCGACCCAGGCGAAGAAGCGTTCGCGGCACTGACCGCCTTCGCGGTCGACCAGAAGATCGGCAGCGCGTCCTTGACCGCCATAGGGGCTTTCGAGAAAGCCACGGTGGGCTGGTTTGATCCGGCCTCGAAGACCTACCGCAAGATCCCTGTCGACGAACAGTGCGAGGTTCTAAGCGCGATCGGCGATGTCGCACTGGGCGACGACGATAAGCCCAGCCTGCACGTCCATGCGGTGCTTGGATTGAGCGACGGCACCACTCGGGGTGGACATCTGCTTGACGGCATCGTTCGGCCAACGCTCGAAATCACCCTGGTGGAAGCACCCGGTCATCTGCGTCGCAGCAAGCGTCCGGAGCTCGGTGTCGCGCTGATCGATCTGGACGATTGATCTACAGCCCTCTAGAGCAATTCCAGGAAAAGTGTGATACGGTTTTCCGTCTGGGAAACAAAGAGTTAGAGTGGGTCGCCGTTTCCATGAAACGGTGAACTGCTGGCTCGTTCTCACGTTTTCTTGCTCCGCTCAGCTGATGCAGTGTCCGGCGGCGCTTCCCAGCCAAACACGCTGCGCCCGCCGAGCTGATGCGACTGGTCGAATTCTCCCGCGACAATTTCCTTCAGGCTGGGGCCGGTCACGTATCGTTCGACTTGCCGCGACTGATCGTCGAGCCGCCTCAAGGCACCGATTTCTTCATCGCGACCGAGCTTTGCCTTCTGCACGGCCGACTTCAGAACCCCGATCGTCTCGTCATAGACCTTCAGCGGTACCGGAAATGGATGCCTGTCCTTGCCGCCATGCGCCAGCGAGAAGCGGCCGGGATCGGAAAACCGGCAAGGCGCGCCATGCACCACCTCGGCAACGAGGGCCAGCGCGCGCACCGTACGCGCGCCGACGCCGGGACCAGAAGGAGCTCGGCGAAATCGGTGGGACCGCGGTCCGCGGCGGCTGCGATATTGCCGTGAAGACGATGCATGACGACATCGCTTTCGCGAACATCATGGTGGGCCGGCATGACCAAATGCGGCAGCAGCGGCTGCTCCGGTTCTTGCCGGCGCGTCGGCTCCGCGCAACGCTCCAATGCTGCAAGCTCGCCCAGGATGCGATCGGGTCCGAGGTCTTGCAAAAGGTTCAGTTGCCCTTGGCGCGACGCGTCGGCGCGCCTGTCGGTCAGGTTGACGATCTCACCTTGATGGACGCCCTCGATGGCGGCATGCGGCTGCTCGACAAAACTCTTGAGGCCCTCGGAGAGCCAATGGTAGCGGCGCGCCACCTTGCTGTCACCGTTCATGCCTTGCTGCACCACGACCCAGCGACCGTCATCGGTGACGATGAAACCATGCAGATAGAGATCGAAACCGTCCTGGACAGCGGCGCTGTCGACCTTGGCGACAAGCCGGCTGACGGTGGCCAGGCCCGCTCCGTCGAAGCCGACGCGTTGGCCGATGGCCTCCAGCTCATGCGGGGTTTTGCGCGAATGCACGCCGCGACCACCGCAGACATGAATGCCGAGCTCGCCGGAAAGCGGCGTAAGGCCACGCTTCAAAGCGCCCACGACGCTGGTCGTGATCCCCGACGAGTGCCAATCCATGCCCATGACAGCACCAAAGGACTGGAACCAGAATGGATGCGCCAGCCGCCGCAGCAGCTCGTCTCGACCATAGTGATGAATAATCGCCTCGCACATCACGGCGCCAAGACGCGTCATGCGGTCGCCGAGCCATTTTGGCACGCGCCCGCCATGGAGTGGAAGATCAGCACTTCCCGATCGTTGCGTCACGTCTGCTACCTGTTCTGGTGTCCGTCATTCTCTTAACAGATAGGCAGCCCAACCGCGCAAGGAAGCATGGACACTTCCACTCGGGCCGGGTTAGCGGACGTCAAGTCCAGTTCGAGAGAACCGTTTCCATCTCAACCGTCTCGACCTGCTGCGCGAAACGTTGGTGATAAACCGTCAGCAGTGCATCATGGGTTGCGTCGGAAGAACTGCACAGCGCGTCCGTGACGAGAACCACGCGATAGCCGAAATCGATGGCCCCGAGCACGGTGGCGAGAACACAAACATCTGTTTCGCCACCGGTAATGACCAGCGTATCGATGCCGCGCTCCACCAGAAGGGCTCTGAGGCGCCCTTCGAACCAGGGCGAATAGATGTGCTTGTCGATGATCGTTGCTGGCGGGCAGCAGCCGGCTAAAGACGGCAACAGTTCGGTCATTTCGGGCCCGATCGTCTCGATCGTCAGGGAAGCCCAGCGCTCATAATAGCGCTTCCATGTGCCGACGCCCTGCCCCGGCTTTTCGGCTGGCATGAAGCGTGTAAAGACCGTCTGTGGCGCGCGTCTTTCGACCAGTCTCTCGATCTGCGGGAGAACCCGGGTGATCCAGGGCGTTGCCCATTGAGACGGCTCGGCAAACAGCCGCTGCATATCCACGCAGACATGCATGCATCGATCGCCGAGAGGTCCGTATGCCAGCCCCGGCATCGACATCAGCGCTTCTCCGACCGACGATGCATTTCCCTGTTTCCTCCCATTGTCGGCAAAGACACGCAACGCCGCGCGCAAGCACTGGTTCCTGAGATAGCCACAGGAACCGACGCAAATGGCTGGCGTTTCCGCTGAGATGAATGGAGGTGCTCGCATGAGACCGCGCGATGGACGTTGGAGCCGCAAGTCAGCCGGGGCGCCAAAATGGAACTGAGCGGAGGATGTCTCTGCGGCACGATCCGCTTCCGCGTTGGAAGCGAACCGAGAGTGCATTATTGCCATTGTGATATGTGCCGGCGAACGACCGGCAGTGCGTTCGCGGTTCTGGCCTGGGTGCCTTCCCAAAGCGTGACCTGGACCAATGCGACGCCGACCTATCGCAGATCTTCACCGATTGCCCGGAGGGGCTTCTGCTCCGCCTGCGGATCGCCGCTCAGCCTTGCCTATGACGCATCGCCCGGAGAGATCGCGCTACATGTCGGAACGTTCGACGATCCGGCTCGCCTGGAGCCGCGCTACAATTATGGATCGAGGCAGCGACTTGGCTGGGTTTGCTGCGGAATAGACCTGCCGCACCACGATACCGAGGAGCGATGGTAAAACCATGTCTGAAGGGCAAGCCAGATGAGCATCTTTTACCGGGCGGCCAAGATTGCCGAAGAGGTACACGCAGCACAGCGCGACAAGACCGGGCGACCGTATATCGAGCACTGCCGCCGGGTCGTCGACGCGGTCGAAACCAGGGACGAGAAGGTCGTCGCCTATCTCCATGACGTCGTGGAAAAGGGCGAAGGCTGGAACCGGACCAGGTTGGACGAGGCCGGTTTTGGCCCGACGATCGCTTCGGCCGTCGACGCCATGTCGCGCAGGGATGGCGAGGACTACTTCGCGTTCGTGCGACGAGCGGCATCGAATCCATTGGCGCTGCCGGTGAAGCGCGCGGATCTGGCGGACAATATCTGGCAGGCCCGACAGGTTGGGGCATCGACTGTAAAATATGAGGAGGCACTACGCATCCTTGATGACGAGTCTCCGCGCCGTCAGCACCAGCCTTGAATTCAGATCGCCCCGCTGCGAACGGGCAATCTACTCCGGGACGTGGGGCGTGTGCCGTCTGTCCTCCGCGGGCTCAGCATCGATGCGCGCCTTTTCCGGATCGAATGCACCATGACGTGCAATGGGCCGCGCCGCGGTTTCAGGCGTCTCGTATGCCCACATGAAATCGTCAGCCGAGCTGCCCACCGCATGGACGCGCCAGTAGCTCGCGGTGCCTTTCGAAGGGGAGCGGCTGGTGGTGTTCGTCTTTTCGAAAAGGTCGAAATAGATGTCTTCGAAAGGGATGTAGAACACGGGCTCATGTCCTTCTTCCTGCAGCACTTTCGCCCGTTCCGTAGCAGCGACTATGGCGTCGGAAAATCGTACCGTCACCGTGCCGACAAACGGTTCTATGGCCAGCTGGCCAGTATGGTGTGCTGACATTGCGTCTGAAGCTTGCATTCAAATTCTCCCTGGCTGCCGATTGATTGCGAGACCGCATTTCGGTTCGTCTTGCATGGAGACGAAATGCGCGGCGATGCGTCAGGTTCCCGCCTCTACTATGAGGTCGGATGACGACCCCACTTCAGCGTTTGCCATGGCTGTCGAGAAACGCAGCCAACAATCGCGAAACCTGATCAGAAGCCTCACGCGTCGGGAAGTGTCCGATGCCATCCAGCACCACCCGCCTGTAGAACGCGGTGAAATGCTCTTCGAGCCCCTCTGAGGACTGGGCAAACACAACGCGGTCCGCGCCACCATGAAGCGTCAGGATCGGCACCGTGATGATCTTGACCGCTGCTTGCCGGCGGGCGAGTTCGGCATAGCGGGGATCGGGCTCGGCCTCTTCCCATCGGACCCGATAGGAATGCAACGTCACATCCGCCCAGTCAGGATTTTCGAACGAACTCGCGACACCATCGAAAATAGCGTCGTCGAACCAGCCTGATGGACCCCAGCTGTCCCACTGGTATCTGGCGAATTCCTTGCCGTTGTTTCGTACGAACTCGGCGCCCCGTGCCGTTGCCATGAACCATTGATACCAAAATGCTTTCGCTTGTCCGGGCGCCGGCGTTGCTGGTTTGCCTGGTTGCCAGCCGAGCGACAGCGCAGCACAGCACTTGATGCGGTCCGGGAAAACCGACGCGAGCAGATAGGATATCCGGGCACCCCAATCGTGTCCGACGACCGCAAAGCGGCTGAGGCCAAGCGCATCGGCAAAATCCAGCACATCCTGCGCCATCGCGGCAATCTCGCCCGAGCGCATGATTTCTTTTGACAGGAACGATGTCGGCCCGAAGCCTCGCAACCAAGGCGAAAACGTCCGGAAGCCAGCTTCATGAAGGACCGGTGAAATCCGAGCGTATGTCGTCGCGTCGTCGGGCCAGCCATGCAGCAGGATAACCGGGGCGCCGTCCTGCGGTCCACCATCGAGATAGGCGACGCGCAGCAGAGGTGTGTCGCAATGTGAGACGGAGTTCATTGGCTCTGAGGCGCAATAGCTGGCTTATCATCACCAGTCGCGGACTCTGGCCTGGCGGCCTGGTCAACTTGTGGGTTCTTGTTGATGGGGCCGGTGTTGGCTTTCATCGGCTCGATATTGTTGTCGCAGGCGCCGAGCGTAAGGCCAGCGGCCAGGACCAGGAGTGAAAAGAACCTCTTCATCGAAACCTCCTCTGGTTGCTGTCCGGCAAACGAGGTTCCACCAATTTGGTTGCCTGATCGTCCTCTCAAGACGCCACGGCATCTGACGATCAACGCTTCAAGCTATTGGAATCGGCTGCAACTGTCGGATCAGGCAAAACCGGGCCACGTTCAGTCTCCGAACCCTCAGCCTCGATCTCCTGCACGGCCTGGTCCCAGTGCTCCTGCTCGCGGCCAGCCGGCCGGCCCTCTTGTTCCCAGATTTCATGGGCTCGCCGTTTGATCTTTTCTTCCCTGCTGTCCATGACCAGATCCTCCAATTCGTCAGTCTCAATTCCGGGCCATATTTTTTGTTCCTCCTCTGTCGGGAACAGCCGCTGCCGGAGCCGCGATTTCGGGGAAGGCGCTTGTGGATTGCGTGGGACGAAACCGCTTGGTAATTTTCGTACTGATATTTTTTCGTGACACACCGATGCCCGCAGCTTTATGAATCTGGCTATCGGCCAGCGCCGAGCACGTCCCTCTCCGATCCCACTGCCCGGCGCTCAATGCCTGATCGCCCGCCGCACCGATATGGCGGGCTGTTGCTTCGATTGGAGGTGACGCCCATGCGGGAATTGCCGAAAGACATCGACGCCGATGTGGTCATCGAAATCAGCAAGCTGCTGGACGACAGCCCGCTTTTCGTCCCGGTGCGGGTCCATGAACTTGCGGCCAGGGTGAGGCAGAGGGTGAAGACCGGCCTGCCGGATCTTTCGATCGAGGAACTGATCGTGGAGATGGCCTCCGTACGTCAGCTGGCCATGGCCTTCGATCTGCCTGGATCGGAGAATGTCGTGCAAATCCCGGTGCGGTATAGCCGCTAGCACCGCGGCATCACACGCTCCATCCGGAGGTCAGGACAAGCGATGCCTCAAACATCTGCGCACCGATCTCATCGCGTACTTTGACGGTTACCTTGACGAAATCGCAGTCGGGCATTTCGTCTTGGGCAACATCCTGGAAAATACGAATTGCTTCCGCTCTGGCTTGTTCCCGGGATTCGAACAGCTGCCCGTTATCATCGGGTATCGCGCCGTCACCGTTTTGAAGATCGAAATAGTACCGCTTCATTTTCGGGCCACGCTGGAAACATCTGGCGGGTCAATGTTTTCGCTTTATTGGTGGTTCCTGCCCGCTCGGCGGCCGTGCTGGTGAAGACGTGGTCGTTCAACGCACCGCAGCGCGAAGCGCCGATAGGAAAAGCACAACGCCAAGGCGTTGAGGCCGGCGGCGATGGCATGCGAATACTCCCATTGGCGCCGCAGCAGCTCCCAGTTTTCAGGCAGGACAGTCCAGTTCCGGGTCGCCTGATTGATTGGATAGGTCAGCGTCCAATTGTGTGGCGCCGATGCTGAGAAAGGCGACAACAACCAAGCCGAAAGATGCACTCGCTCGGTAGAGCAGGATCGCCAGGGCGGCCGTAGAGAGCAATGCTCCCAGCACTACGATGGCGAACAGGCTCCATCCATCATAGGCGCGTTGCGCAGCCAGATAGTTCGGCCCGTCGAGCTTCATTTTGTTGAACATCGTGAAGAAATGCGCGGCGGCCGGAACGAAAGCCAATACAACGAAAATGAAGCTGACCACTCTCAGACTATAAATTGCCAGATCCGGTCTCCTCTCAGGAGAGAGCTAGGGCAATCGGCAGAGTTGAAAAGGTCGTTTTAGCGGCGGCTTTCGCCCGCGATCGTATGATCTCAAGCGAGGTCGTTTTTTAGCCCTCACTCAACTATCTCGGAACATTTTTTTTGGGTGCTGGTTCTACGCACTGAAGGGACGAACCTTACCCAGGGAGATTTCCCCATGAAACATGTTCTCATTACCAGCATGCTGGCGATCGGGCTCGGCTGTGGAACGGCGATGGCTCAGACACAACAGCCCGAAAGCCAGTCTGGCGCAGACGCCAATTGCGCTTCCGGGCAAGCTGGCTGCCAGAATGGTTCCAAGATGGGCGAGCAGGCTCAGGACAAGACCAAGCTGAAGACCGACGAGCAGGCTCAGGGCAAGGCCGGCACCACCACCGACCAGCAGGCTCAGGACAAGGCCAAGATGCAAACCGACGAGCAGGCTCAAGGCAAGGCCGGCACCACCACCGACCAGCAGGCTCAGGACAAGGCCAAGACGCAAACCGACGAGCAGGCCCAGGGCAAGGCCTCGACGCAGGATACGACGTCAACCGGTTCCATCAACAACGTGACGGTGGAGCAGAAAACCGAAGTCACCCAGATCATCCGGGAGACGAAGGTCGAGCCTGTGTCCAACGTCGATTTTGACATCACCGTCGGCGTCGAAGTTCCGCGGCAAAAGGTCAGGCTGCATCGTTTGCCGGCTCGTATCGTCAAGATCGTTCCCGCTTACGAAAGCTACGAGTATTTCGTGCTTGCGGACGGCCGGATCGTGATCGTTGATCCGGATACGTTCAAGATCGTCCTGATTTTGACCTGATATGTCCGAGCAGTGGTCCGCCCTCCAGAGGGCGGACCGCCAATGCTGGGCTGCTATGGATTCAAAGCAACCCGCAAAAGGGACTGCAAGCGGCAGGTGATACTCCCTGCCACCGCATCGCGAGGGCTAGAGACGCCCGAGCACGACCAGGATAATGACTATAAGCAGCAGAAGACCGAGGCCGCCCCCGCCGTAATAGCCGGTGCCGTAGAATGGCCCGCCGCCAAGCCCACTAAAACCGCCAAGCAATGCAATAATCAGAATGATGATAAGAATTGTGCCGAGACCCATGACTTGCTCTCCTGTTTGCGGCTTCGCGCCTTAGACGGAGCGGCGGTCGCCGGCTGATGTGATTATGAACTCGCTACAAGCCTTCCTGTTCCCGACTGAGACCGCATCGACGCTGCCAGGTTGAAGGATGTCAGGCGAACAAAGGTCACCCCGAGATGCCCAAGTAGCCCCGGTCTTTCAGCAATCCAGCGAGATGGGCGGCGTTTGATGCTGCCATTTCGATCGCACCCGAGACTTTTTCCGGAGTCGCCGGCAGATCGACATAGTTAACCTCCTGCATGGCCTCGCCGACCCAGAAGACCCCGCCATTGGCCGGGATGGTGAAGCCAACATCGTTCAGTGCCTGAAAGCATTCCGCGTGGCAGTGATGCGCACCGTCCTCATTGCCGACGATGGCCACCAAGGCCACCTTTCCTGCTGCCGGCATGCGCCCTTTGTCATCGGTCTCCTCGAGAAACGCATCCATCCGCTCCAGGACGCGCTTGGCCACACTCGAGGGCTGGCCAAGCCAGATCGGGAGCCCGAGTACGAAAATGTCGGCCGCCAGTATTTTCTTTCTGAGTTTCGGCCAATCGTCGCCCTCGCCCATGTCGGAGAGCACGCCGGGTTTGATATCGTGACTGAGCGCACGCACGATCTCGCCCTTCACCTCGTATTGCATCAGCGCCGCCAGGACATCGGCAGCAACCGATCGGTGGAGGATTTTTCTCTGTCGTTCGAAGCTTTGAGCGAGCAATTAAGTGCGAAGGCCGCGAGCGGCATCTGGATCTCCCTGCATTGTCCTAATTGCGATCGCCCCGACTTCCTCGCGACAGCCCATTCGCCCGTTGCGGGACCGCCCGGCATTTAACGCCAGGGTTGAATGCTTGTTCCGCCAGGCTGACCAACAGGCCGGTGGCGAGATTGCCCCTCCTCCCACGTGGCGACGGTCCAGCCGGCACACAGCGGCTGGCTCTTGAGCACTGACCACCGCTGGAGAACTGCAACCAGTGGGGCAACTTAGTCGATCGCTCGTCGTTTTCTCCTGAATTCCTGAGAATGGATCAACGATGCTCGTCCCTCGAAGCAGGCGATATGCAGCTGGCGGTATCCACGGCCGGCGATCCGGGCCGACCGGCCTTGATCCTTCTGCACGCTGGCCCCATTCCCGGAAAATCTATGATGGTGTGATCGATGAACTCGGCGGGCGATACTTTACGCTGGCTTTCGATCTTCCGGAGATCGGTGGATCGCGTGGCACGCCGCCGTCGGCGGAAAAGAAGGTTCTTATGCTCCTGCGGAGTTAGCGCAATGTCCGCAAGGTGATCGAGTATCGATGCAGGTCAACTGGCGGAATGCTGTGCTCCCATTCCGTGCGCGATCGTCCAGTCATGAGATACGCCGACCTTGGTTCGACGACGATGGTCCGGCGATCCCACTTGGCGCCATTCTTCCGCCGGAGCCGGAAGCTGCAAGGCGCCAGCAACGAAACACCCGCAACGTCTTCGAAATGAGGTTTGTCTCGATGCCAGCCGATGCCCGCGCCGGGCCGGTATTCATTGATCAACACTTGCGCGAAGGCCTCGGCGGGCTTGCCTGCCAACGCCGCGATCTGGTCGCGCAGGGCCAACAGGAAGTCAGGGATCGGCGGGGCCTCGACCACCTGGCGCCTATCGTAGTCGTAGCGCAGGCCAAAACCCACGACGCGCCGGTTTGCCAGATGGCCATGGAAATCGAACGCCTCGAAAGGCAGGCCTCCGAGATGCCGGGCGAGTTCGGTTTCTTCTTGCGCGGTGATAAGATCAGGCTGGTAGAGGAAACCTTCCGGCAGGTCGTCGGCGGCACCAAAGAGATCGTGCTGGAGCCCGGATGAGTCGGAGCCGAGTGCTTTCGATTTGGGTGTCGCCATCCCAGCTAGATGGTGAAGGCCAGTCCGCCTGGCAATATCGGAACCGAGCCAGCAAATCTGCACTCCGCCCTGCGGATATCACCGCACTGACCGGACAAAGCCTGTCAATCCGGAGTCTATCGGGGTGACTGTATTCAATCCAGGATTCCGCGGGCATGCCTTGAATGCGATCGAGGGACGCTGCGTCCATGTACGTACGATTCTTACCGAACCATCAGCTTCCGTTGCCAGTTGCTTGTCAGCAACTAGATTGGCAACGCGGCATCCCCAAAAAATGCCGCGGTGGCCGGCGCGGGTTTGGGCAACGGTGTCTCACCGGCATCATCGCGTCGGCCACTCGAAATGTCTTCTTGGCGGTTCAGTGGCGGAGAAGCCTCTGTTGGCCCCGGCCCTCAAGCGAGTGGCCGCTCCTGCCTCGCGGGATGCTTCGAGCCCAAATCTCCGATAAGCCGGCGGTACTGGGTTTCGGGTGGGCCGTAAGAGTCTCGCGCCAACTTTATGAGACCATCTCGATCGCGGATCGTGATCTCTCCGCGGCGCGCCCGGATATAACCGTAACTCTCGATCATCTGGAGGCCGACGGTAACCCCCGGACGCCTGACACCAAGCATGATGGACAGAAATTCATGGGTTATCATGAGCCGGTCGCCGACAGTACGGTCGCTGCACATCAGAAGCCATCTCGCCAGTCGGACTTCCAGGCTCTGCCGTGCGTTGATCGATGCGGTGTAGCTTGTCTGAACGTGGAAATATTGGACATAGCGCAACAGGAACGGTCGCAATGTAGGACTGTCCTCCAGGGCTTCGACGAAGGGGGCAGCCTCCATCCGGAGGGCCTCGCATGTCGACTGGACGTAACAGTCAAAGTTGGCCTGGTCGTCCCCCATGACCAGGGCCGAGCCGGTCATTCCCTCGAACCCGATGATTCCGACTTCCGCTTCGGTCGCCGCCGAAGTTCTCGCCACCACCGAGGCCAGTCCGCTTTCCAGAAAATAGACGGCCTCGATCTTCTGCCCCGCGGTCTCCATCGGCGCGCGCAACTCCAGGAAAACGCTCGCCAGATGTGGCCTCAGCCGCGCGAAATCGTCCGCGCTCATGCGGCGAAGCAATTCGCTCTTGGCTTGCAGTATCTGGTAATCCACGAGACTCTTTTCCCTTGGGCAAGAGCACTGGAATCTCTTAGCCGGCCGCGCCCGTCGAACGAGCGGACGGTAACGAACCATAGACTTCGTCTCGCGCAGCACTAGACGAGCCGGCGTGTTGGTATGAAACCGACAGTTACTGCTGAAGACTCGAAGGCCTTGTTGGCTGACCATCTTTCGCCAGCAAACGAGCCTCCCGCAGGATAGAGGCGCGATCGAACCCGAGGAGCGATATGATATCATGTATCTGTTGTTCAGCGGCGCCTGTATCCCGCGCAAGCGCGGTTATCGCGACTACTGGCAGACCGGGGTGCTCGGGCTCCTTCGCCATGCAACGCCATGCCTCGTGATGGACAAGAGCGATGGTCACTCCCAAGCGTCAACGCCCAAACTGTGCTGCTGACGATTGCCCTTTGTACGCTTCCGTACAGAGCTTTGCGAGTCAATTCGGGCCGAGGCTGATTTGAGGGTTCTTGCGTCCTTGCGTCGTCCGTCCGTCGCCCCGAAATTCTTCGGAACGATTGCCCGGCTGAGAGGTTCAAATATTCCACCCAACAGGAGTCCGAACGATGGATCACACCAACCACGTACGCCTCACAAGCACCGAACTGACGCCAGACATTCTCGAAGACGCCACCATTTACGGCGCGGATGACAACAAGGTCGGCAGCGTTTCGCATGTCCACGGGTCTGGAGCCGCCAGTCAGGTCGTCATCGATGTCGGCGGCTTTCTCGGCATAGGTGCCAAGCCGGTGGCCGTTCCCGCGAGCCAATTGGAATTCATGCGCGATGAAGACGGCGACGTTCACGCGGTGACGAACTGGACCAAGGATCAGCTCAAGAACATGCCCGAGCATCACGATGCATGATTTTGAGGACTTCACCTTGAACGGGAGCGGCCGTTCGGCCGCTCTCTGAACGTCCTTGGGCGCGACAGGATTGACAGACGATGCGGCGCGAGACCGGAGCCTGCTTCTGCGGAGGAATCGCCGCAGCCATGGACGGACAGCCTTTCTGGATATGCTACGATCACGACGACGATTGCCGCCGGGCCATCGGAAGTCCGATGACAATTTGGGTCGGTTACCGGCCAGAGCAATTTCAGCTTCTTAGAGGGGCACCGAAGGCCTTTTCCAAAACGCCAGGCGTCACCCGCACGTTCTGCCCGGACTGTGGAAGCTCGATAGGCTATAGCGACGAAGGTCTGCCGGACGAGTTCTACGTGGCGGTCGGTTTTCTTGACAAACCTGAAGGTTTTCAGCCGCAAGCCCATGCCTATTGGGATCTGAGGCTACCGTACATCGAGTTTGATGACAGCCTGCCACGCATCGACCGATATTCGAGGAAGCGCGACCCGAAGTTGGGCAACCCGCGCGACCGGTAGTCGCCGTGCAAGGCGCGAGGGCATCGGCGGAACCTGACGATCGCTAACGGGTTATTCGGGCAGACCCGTCGGGTGCCACCATGCCATCGACCGTGATCCGAAACGCACAATACGACCCCGCCACCAGGATCCTCTCGGTCTGGTTTGTTCCGAGCGGCAAACGTTACGACTATGAGGATGTTGCTCCGGTAACTTATGCCGCTTTCACCAAAGCTTCCTCAAAAGGCCGCTTCTTCAATGAATTCATCCGAGATCGCCATCGGTACCGCCGCGTGGCGTGACAAGTTCGGACATGAGCAGACGATGCACGGAACCTGACCCGCACCGTCTCGTTGACGTCTCGTCGAAGCAAACCAGGCAATGACAATTCATCTGGATATGCTCGGGACCGGCAAAGATCGATCGGAACAGCCTACAAAGGAGTTCAAGAGCCATGACGGCCAAGAAGCAGAAGACCGAAAGCAAGGACAAGAAGGCGCTGCGCTTGGCAGAGACCACCGACGTCTCACCCAAGCAGGCCAAGGAGCTTATGCAAAAGCATGGCAATGACAGCCCCAAGGTCGAAAAAGAAGCCAGAAACTTCAAGGCGGAAGGATAGGATCCGCATTGAGGCCCGGCTTGCATGACCCATGCAGGGGATCGGCCGCCAGGCAATTCGGGATTAAGGGGGTTCGCCGGCCTTTTCGGCCGCGAGCGCAAAGGGGAAGTGCAGCACCAGGTTGCGGTTCTCGTCAAAAATCTCGAAGGCCAATCCGGTACGCAGCGGCTTGCCATGCAGCAGCTCTTCGGCGAGGATTTCCTTCGCCGACGCCATCGCGTTTTCCTCGGCGCTCGCGAGATCAGAAAATTCCTGGCCCTCGGGATCCTCCTGCAAGCTTCCGCTCTCATCTCGAAGGTCGAAAAAGTACCTGGACATGCCGACTGAACTCCTCATTGCGATGATAGAATCGGAAGCGCCAGCCTCAGATTTCAGTGCCTGATGTACCTGGATTGTCGAAGAGCACAGCCAGGCCATGCTCGATGGCGCAGGCCGCAATCAGATCATCGAAGGCCTCTCCCGAAAGCGGGCAACTTGGCATCACCTCCCGAATTGCGGTTCCGGCCTTGGCGGTAGAGATCACATGGTGGCGTTTCTTGCGTGTCTCGACATATTGCTGGACCAGGATTTTCAGGCGCCTCACCGCAACATCGTCCGTAAACATGGATTCCTCAGCCAATGCCTGAAGTATGGCTGTCGGCGTGATCATCGTGCCGACGGTCTCGGGGTTAGCCGAGATTCCTCGCACAATATTTCCATGGGCAGTTGGTTCCCCCGACCGCTTGCTTGGTAATTTTCGTACAGGGAATGCCCTTGCCCGCGCTTTTGCCGAGCCGAACCGACGCCGAGTTTCCGATGCCAATGGCGAGCCTTCAGGCTTGCATCACCTTACGGCTGTGACGTGCAACGACACTTTCCTCATTGGTCGCAATCACGCGCACCTCCACCTTGCTCTCGGGACGACTGATGATTTCGGCGTGGATGTCGTTGGCGCGTTCTTCAAGCACCACGCCAAGCCAGGTCAATTTTTCGCATATGGCCTTGCGGATGGACGCGGACCGTTCGCCGATGCCGGCGGTGAACACGAGGCATTCAAGACCACCCATCGTGTTTGCAAGCGCTGCTGCTTCCTTCGCCGCGCGGAAGGCAAAAAGCGCCATCGCCTCTTGGGCGCGAGGATCGTTGCTCGCTTCCAGCGTCCTCATGTCGCCCGAAATACCGGATACGCCGAGCAGTCCCGACTTCTCGTAGAGCATCGTCTGCAGCTCCTCAGCCGCGATGCCTCTTTCCAGCAGGAAGTACAACAGCACGCCGGGATCGATGGCGCCGCACCGCGTGCCCATGACGAGGCCATCCAGGGCCGAAAACCCCATCGTCGTATCGATGCTCTTGCCCTGCTGCAAAGCACAAAGGCTGGCACCATTGCCGAGATGGGCGACGATGGTGCGTTTCGCCGCAAGAGTTGGCGATATCCCGCTGAGCCGCCCGGCGATGTATTCATAGGAGAGACCGTGAAACCCGTAGCGGCGCAAGCCTTGCCCTTCATATTGGCGCGGAAGGGCGAAGCGCCGCACCAGCGGATCGATCGTCTGGTGGAAAGCGGTGTCGAAACATCCGACCTGTGGCAGGTCCGGTTGCAAGGCGGCTATTGCACGGACCGGCGCAAGACTGCGAGGCTGATGCAGCGGAACGAGCGG
The DNA here is from genome assembly GCF_004006095.1 of Mesorhizobium sp. M7A.F.Ce.TU.012.03.2.1. NCBI lineage: Bacteria > Pseudomonadati > Pseudomonadota > Alphaproteobacteria > Hyphomicrobiales > Phyllobacteriaceae > Mesorhizobium > Mesorhizobium sp. M7A.F.Ce.TU.012.03.2.1. Next base: position 4,843,601 of record NZ_CP034779.1, on the reverse strand, counting down.
CGTCAACCTGTCGATGGCGTCGATGATGTCCGGGGTCAGACGGACAGGTTCGATGAATTCGCTTCCGCCATGCACGATGCGATGGCCGGCGCAGAGCAGGTTCCTTTCGCCAATTTCGCCCTGCACCCAATTCAGCATCTCGCCTATGGCTGCGTCACGCGGCCCGTCGGTGGCGAGCTGCCGATCGCACTGCACCGTTCCGTCGGCCGCTTTTGCGCGGAGGGTGGGGGTGTCGCCCAGGTCCAACGTGCCGCGCGAAACGAGCTGCAGAGCCTGCAACGAGACAAGATCGTAAAGCGCGAACTTGATGCTGGACGAACCGGCATTCAATGCCAGGATCGATTGGCGCATCATTGGCGCGCCTTTGCCGCGCCTTTGTCGGGCCAGCTCCATTTCTGGATTTCGGGCATATCATCGCCGTGCTCGCGGACATAAGCCCTGTGCTTCACCAACCGGCCGTGGAGTTCGCCGGCAAGCTCTTCGGCCCTTTCGGCCAGTCCCGGCACGCGTTCGATGGCGGCAAGCGCGAGGTGGTAGCGATCGAGTTCGTTGAGCACCACCATGTCGAACGGCGTCGTCGTGGTGCCCTCCTCGCGGAAGCCATGCACATGCATGTTGTCATGGTTGGCGCGACGGTAGGTCAGGCGATGAATAAGATAGGGATAGCCGTGATAGGCGAAGATTACAGGCCGTGTCTTCGTGAACAACGCATCGAAGTCTCCATCGGCGAGCCCGTGCGGATGCTCGGTGTTGGACTGCAGCGTCATCAGGTCGACGACGTTGACGACGCGGATTTTCAGGTCGGGGATCGCAGAGCGCAGAATGTCGGTCGCGGCCAGCGTTTCCAGGGCCGGCACGTCGCCGGCGCAGGCCATGACCACGTCGGGCTCCTCGCCCTGAGCAACCGTACCGGCCCATTCCCAGATGCCCGCCCCCGCCTTGCAATGCGCTTCGGCTTCTTCAATGGACAGCCATTGCGGTGCCGGCTGCTTGCCGGCGGTAATGACATTGATGCGGTTATAGGTTCTCAGGCAATGATCGGTGATCCACAGCAGGGTGTTGGCATCCGGCGGAAAATAGAGCCTTACCGTATCGGCCTTCTTGTTGGCGACCAGATCGGCAAAGCCCGGATCCTGATGGCTGAAACCATTGTGATCCTGCCGCCAGACATGCGAGGTCAAAAGGTAATTGAGCGAGGCGATCGGCTTGCGCCAGGCAAGCTCGCCGGAGGTCTTCAGCCATTTGGCATGCTGGTTGACCATCGAATCGACAATGTGGATGAAGGCTTCATAGCAGGAGAACAGGCCGTGGCGGCCGGTGAGCAGATAGCCTTCAAGCCAGCCTTGGCAGAGGTGCTCGCTGAGTACCTCCATGACACGTCCGTCACGGGAAAGATGGACGTCGTAGGGTTCAATGCGCTGCATCCAGAGCCGATCGGTAACTTCGAACACCTCGTCGAGGCGGTTGGATGACGTCTCGTCCGGCCCCATCAGGCGAAAATTCCGCGCCTCGGCATTGAGGCGGAACACCTCGCGAAGATAGCTTCCGCAAATCCGCGTCGCTTCAGCGATGACGCCTCCCGGACGAGGCACTTCCAGCGCCAGGCTTTTCCAGTCGGGAAGAACAAGATCGCGCTTCAACAGTCCGCCATTCGCGTACGGGCTTGCGCCCATGCGCTTTGTCCCTGTTGGGGCAAGTGCCGCGAGCTCCGGCAACAGGTGCCCGCTTTCATCGAACAGCTCTCCCGGTTCGTAGCTTCGCATCCAGTTTTCGAGGATCTTGCGGTGGCCCTCATTTCCGCGTGCGTTCGACACCGGCACTTGATGCGAGCGCCAGAAACCCTCAACCTTCTCGCCATCGACCTCCCTGGGACCTGTCCATCCCTTGGGGCTGCGCAGCACGATCATCGGCCATTGCGGGCGTTGACCATGCCATCCCGGAGCCCGTGCCTGTTCCTGAATGGACCGGATGCGATCGAGCACCGTGTCGAGTGTCGCGGCCATCGACTGGTGCATGGCAAGCGGCTCGTGGCCTTCGACGAAGAACGGTTCGTAGCCATGGCCGGCGAAAAGATTTCGCAACTCCTGATCGTCCATGCGGCCGAGGATTGTCGGATTGGCGATCTTGTAGCCGTTGAGATGCAGGATCGGCAGGACGGCGCCATCCGAGGCTGGGTTCAGGAACTTGTTGGAATGCCATGCCGCCGCGAGCGGACCGGTCTCGGCTTCACCGTCACCAACGACGCAGGCAACCACCAGATCCGGGTTGTCGAAGGCCGCACCAAAGGCGTGAACCAACGCATATCCCAATTCACCACCATCATGGATGGAGCCTGGCGTCTCGGGCGCGGCATGGCTTGGCACGCCGCCGGGGAAGGAAAACTGCCGGAACAGTTTCCTGAGGCCGTCTTCGTCCTGCCCGATATCGGGATATATCTCGCTATAGGTGCCCTCGAGCCAGGTGTTGGCGACCATTGCGGGGCCGCCATGGCCCGGCCCGCAGATAAACAGAGCATCGAGGTCGCGTTCGCGGATAACGCGGTTCAGATGCACGTAGAGAAAGTTCAGCCCCGGCGTCGTGCCCCAATGGCCAAGCAGCCGCGGCTTGACGTGTTCGGCCTTCAACGGTTCGCGCAACAGCGGATTGTCGAGCAGATAGATCTGGCCGACCGAGATGTAATTCGCGGCGCGCCAGTAGCGGTCCATGAGGTCGATCCGTTCGTGGCCGATGGCCTGCGGCGTCGCGGCAGCCTTGTCGTTCATCGACATCTCCAGCTTCGGTTCGCTGGTGATAACTGGGGCATCTTTGCGCTTGAGCAACCCCCGACTGCCGCGTTCGGGTCGGCGTCACGACCCACGCGGCCGAGAGACCGGACGCCATCTCAGCCGGCTTTGCGGCCCTGTCCGCAAATAGGCGGGAACCTTGAAGTACTCCGGCGGTTAGAAACTGGAATCGCGAAGGCCAGGCTCAAGGCAGGTACCGCGAAGGATAGCCTCGAAGCGTTGCACCAAAGGGAGCTAAAAGATGCTCGATCTTCCTCGTGCCCGTGATCGAATGGTCAATATCCATGTCGGCCGGCGTGGCATTCATGACCGTGAGATTCTGCAGGCAATGCGCGAAGTTCCACGCGAGGCCTTCGTCGAACCCGGCTTCGAGGAATTTGCTTACGAAGACACGCCGCTGCCGATCGCCGATGGCCAGACCATATCGCAACCCTACATTGTCGCGTTCATGATCGAGATGGCGGATGTCAAACCGGGTGACCATGTGCTCGAAATTGGCACCGGCTCGGGATACGCGGCCGCGGTGATGAGCCGGATCGTCGAACAGGTCTACACGATAGAGCGTCATCCCGGTTTGGCCGAAACGGCGAAGCGGCGGTTTGAAAAACTCGGCTACCAAAACATCGAGGTTCGGACAGGCGATGGCACCAAGGGCTGGCCGCAGGCGGCGCCGTTCGACGCCATCGTGGTGACAGCCAGTGGTCCCGGCGCACCGCTCGCCCTTCAGGAGCAACTCGATGTCGGCGGCAGGCTCGTCATTCCGGTCGGCGACGACCCGGATTTGCAACGTCTGCTCAAAGTCACCCGGACAGGCGCCGCAACCTATAGCGAGGAGGATTTCGGCGGCGTGCGCTTCGTCCCTCTGATCGGCGAGCAGGGTTGGTCGGAAAACGGCACGGCCACCGACGTTGGTCGTCCGCTTCGACATCCCCATCCGATCAGCCTGCCTGATATGATCGCGGCCGCGGCCGAACCCCTGCCCGATTTCGACGATCCGGCCTTCGGCGCATTGTTCGATCGGTTTGCCGACCGGCGCATTGTTCTGCTTGGCGAGGCAAGCCATGGCACGTCCGAATTCTACAGGGCGCGCGCGGCGATCACCCGCAGGCTCATCGAACGCCACGGCTTCACCATCGTCGCGGTCGAGGCAGACTGGCCCGACGCAGCGGCGATCGACCGCTATGTTCGCCATCGTCGGCCGCGAACCGGCACTGGCGCGCCATTCCAGCGATTTCCGACCTGGATGTGGCGCAACACCGATGTCGCGGCCTTCACCGACTGGATGCGCCGTCACAACGAGAAGCTAGAGCCTTCGGCGCAAGCAGGGTTCCACGGCCTCGACATCTACAATATGAGCGGTTCCATCGGCGCGGTCCTCGACTATCTCGACCGGGTCGATCCCCAGGCAGCCAAGATCGCGCGCGAACGCTATGGCTGCCTGACGCCCTGGCAACACGATCCGTCCACCTACGGCCGCGCGGTGCTCACCGCCGGCTATCAAAAATGCGAGAAAGCGGTGCTGGAACAATGCCGGGACTTGCTCGCCAAACAGCTCGAATATGCAAAAAGGGACGGCACCGACTTTCTCGACGCCAGTCAGAATGCCCGGCTGATCGCGTCCGCCGAACACTATTACCGGATCATGTACTATGGCGGCGCGGAGTCCTGGAACCTGCGCGACACGCACATGTTCGAAACGTTGGAACATTTGCTGCATGCCGGCGGCCCCAACGCCAAGGCCGTGGTGTGGGCGCACAATTCCCATATCGGCGATGCCCGCTTTACCGAGATGGGCGTCGTCAGGGACGAACTGAACATCGGCCAGCTCTGCCGGCAGCGTTTCGGGGATGAGGCAGCGCTGATCGGTATGGGCACGCATTCCGGCACTGTAGCGGCCGCCAGCGACTGGGACGGCAAAATGGAGGTGAAGCAAATCCGCGCGTCGCACGCCGACAGCTACGAACGGCTTTGCCACGATTCCCTTGTGTCGCGGTTCCTGCTCGACCTCGGGCGCGACACAACGCTGCGTGAGCGGCTGCTGGAACGCAGGCTGGAGCGATTCATCGGGGTGATCTACCGGCCGGAAACCGAGCTGGGCAGCCACTATGCGGACGCTTCCCTGCCCCGGCAGTTCGACGCGTTCCTATGGTTCGACAAAACCGCGGCAGTGACGCCGCTTGGCCCGGAGCATGCAAGAACCGGCGTTCCCGACACCTACCCCTTCGGGCTTTAGCCGGCGCGCGGCGAACCAATGAAGAAGCTGAGGCGTGGAACCGGAACGAACTATCCGGTCTGCGATTTCAAAACTGCAATCCCCGTCGAAGGAGTTTTCTCATGACCGGAACCAAACATCCGAAATGGAAGAAACCGAGCGATGCCGACTTGGCGAACAATCCTGGTATCGGGACTTCCAAGGGAACGATCAAGGAAGGCGAAGAGTTCGAGCTTGAAGGCGAGAACACGGTCGAAGGTGACGTCGAAAACGACACGACCGCCGCTGGCGGGATCGATCCAAGACAAAAAATGCGGACCAACAAATAGCTGCCCTGCGCGTCGCTGCGATCAACTTCGCCGGAAGGAGTGAACCATGCCACTTGCCCTTAGCAGTGCCGCCTTTGCCGAAGGCGGACAAATTCCCGAAAGATACACACGAGACGGCAAAAACGTATCGCCGCCGCTGAAATGGTCTGGAGTGCCGGACGAAGCAAAGAGCCTCGTTCTCGTCGTTCAGGATCCTGACGCGCCGAGCGGAACGTTTGGTCATTGGGCGGTGTTCAACATCTCCCCGGACACGAGGGAACTTCCCGAGGCCGAAAGCGGCAAGCCGGGTCCGGGCGCCCTCAGGCAAGCAACGAATGATTTTGGCAACGCCTATTACGACGGCCCTGAACCGCCGGTCGGGCATGGCGTTCACCATTACCATTTCCGGCTGGCCGCGCTCGACACGCCGAGCCTTGCCATTCCAGCCAGCGTGGGCATCGAGCGCATCTGGCGGGAGGCGCAGAAACATTCGCTTGAGCAGGCTGAACTCATCGGAACCTACGAACGCAATTCGTAAGTTAATGACCAGGGGCGACCGAGGTGGCCTGCTGCACGGAACGGTTCTCCTCCTCGCCGGTTGTCTGGGAAAGGAGATGCCGCCATGTTTGGAGATATCATGTGGTTGGTCGTCGTTGCCGGCGGCCCATTGCTGCTGATCGTGCTGATGGCCTATGCCGTTATCGCACGCCGTCGGCGTGGACCCGCCGAACAACGGGAGAGCGACCGGGCGACCAACCGGCTGTACCAGGACAAGCGTTGATCCGCGTCGGCAAGACAATCCGATTGGCAAGACATCCAATCGGCAAGACATCCAATCGGCAAGACAGGGGATCGTATGCCGCACCGAAGCGACGACGATCCCCAACTACGGTCAGCGCATTATCCTTTGCCGCAACCACGCAAAGAACCTGCCGCTGATGGCTGAGCGGACCCGCGTCGCAGCCCAGCGCGCTTTCATGGTTGAGCCGACGTGGCAATCGCAGACGATGTCGTGCAGCTGCCAGTCGTTCAGCTCGAAAAAGCGCCTTGCCTCACCGTATGTGTCGTCCTTTAAACCCGATGCGCGCAGCACTGGATCCTCGAAGGCGACCGAAATTGCCGTTCCCTCGCCCCGCATCAATGAACGTGCTTCAGGGTGCAGATGTTCGGTGCCTGCAAACGCCCCAAGGCATCGCTCGGGATTACGCTCCAGCAGTTCAGCCCAGCGCTCTATGCGCTGATTTCGTGTCATGGCGGAATAAGCAGCCGACGATTCAATCTTGGCGACGGCATGCAGTTGGTCGAGTGTTTGATGTTTCATGGCCAGCTCCTGTTGAGGCAGCGAAGCGCCCACGCCTTCAAGGGAATTACCGCGCGTTAATGCTTCGACAAGAGCGCCAGGCTGGAGAATTCGACACAACCGGATTGGGCCGGCGGGATCATAAACACGCCGGCTGCGTTCATCGACGGGGGCGCTTGTGACAAGCCACTGATCCGCGACGGGATGCATCCATGTTCATCCAGCCAATCGACTATTTCCTTGCCGTCTGGTTCGCTCTTGCCGCCGCCTCGACGCTTTATGTCGGCTTCGATCAATACCGCAACAATCCCGAACCGGTGGTGATGAAATGGGGCTTCATCCTGGTGACCCTCTATATGGGCCCATTGGGGCTGCTGCTTTATGTGCTTGCAGACAAGGAGCCACGTCCAGGCGAGCATGAAGACTTCACCAGGCCGCTGTGGAAACAGGGGGTCGGCTCGACCATCCACTGCGTTGCCGGCGATGCGACCGGCATCATTCTCGCCGCAGTCATCACGGCAACGCTTGGCCTGCCGATGTGGCTCGACCTCATCGTCGAATATCTGGCGGGCTTTGCCTTCGGCCTGTTCATCTTCCAATCGCTGTTCATGAAATCGATGATGGGCGGCACCTACTGGGAGAACGTGCGCAAGAGCTTCCTGCCCGAGTTCATCTCGATGAATTTCATGATGGCCGGCATGGCGCCCGTCATGAGCTTTCTGATGATGGGACGCGACATGCGCGCCATGGAGCCGACCGAGCTTTTGTTCTGGGGCGTGATGTCGATCGGCGTCATCGCCGGCTTCACGCTCGCCTATCCGGCCAATGTCTGGCTGGTCGCGCGCGGGCTGAAGCACGGATTGATGACGCAGCGCCCGCAGGCGAACGAAACGAGCAGTGGAGAGCCGACCGCCCACCAACAGCACGCTACGCATCACCCCAACGCCGGCGACGATCGACGAAGCCGCAACACCTCCCGCAAGTCCAAACGCAGCGGCCATCAGATGGAGACGGACGCTACGACGCCGCAGATTGCGGCCCTCGGTATTGTGTCGGTGTTGGCGTTGGCGATCGGCATGGCCGCGCCGGCGAACTGGCTGAACCTGACGCTTTCGGCGCGTGACGTCGGCGGCGCGATCATGCCGCAAGGCATGATCATGGGTCGCGACACGCCGGCGGAATCCATGCGTGACATGGCTGCAACCGATCCGCGTCGCGTTACCTCGTCCTATGGTCTTGCCGCCAAGGGCGACCAGGAACTGCCATTCCGTCTAGAGAACGGCGTCAAGGTGTTCGAGCTCAGACCATCGGTGGTCCGCTGGCAGATCCTGCCCAACGTCGCGGTCGACGCCTATGCCTACAATGGCCAGATTCCCGGTCCGCGCATCCACATTCGCCAGGGCGATAAGGTTCGCATCGACGTCACCAATGACCTGCCCGAGGAAACCACGGTGCATTGGCACGGCATGATCCTGCCGAACCAGATGGATGGACCTGCCGAGATCACCCAGCCGCCGATCGAGCCTGGACAATCCTATTCCTATGCGTTCACCGCGACCCAGCACGGGACCTACTTCTATCATCCGCATGCCAAGCCGGACCGCACCCAGGCGCTGGGGCTTTATGGGGCGCTGATTATCGATCCCGCCAATCCTGCCGACGAGGTTCCGGCTGACCACGACTATGTCATCGAACTTCAGGAATGGCTGGTGCGCGATGGGCTGACTTATCCGTCGATGCCCATGGAAGGCGGCATGCCGAACTTCTTCACCATCAACGGCAAAGCCTATCCCGCAACCGACACCATTCCTATGAAGGTGGGCGAGACGCTGAAGGTGCGTTTCATCGGCACCAACAACGGCTTCGTCCATCCAATGCATATCCATGGCGGACCCTTCGAGGTCGTCGCCCGTGACGGTGAGACGCTTTCTCCCTCGGCGCGCTTCCTAGCTGATACCATCAATGTCGGACCGGGACAGCGCTATGACGTCGTGTGGAAGGCGCTGCGTCCCGGCAAGTGGCTCATTCACTGCCACATCCCGCATCACACGACGAACAACAATGTCGAGGAGAAGGGCGGCGGCGGGCTGATGGTGGTCATCGAGGTCGGCTAGATCTGCCAACCCCTTGCGAATTTGCCGATGTCATCCGGAGGCCGCGTCGTTGCGCGCTACTTCTTGATAATGGTTCCGTTGCGCAAGTCGAATGCCTCGGTACCGCGAGCCTGGCGGTAGAAATCGTCCTGCAATTCGCCCCACTCGCCGAGAAAGGCGCCGCAATTGCTGCAATGAATTGGCGTCGATTCCTTGGCGTTGTCGGGAATGTCCATTTGGATAGTCCCACAAGCCTTGCAATCGAGTTTGTCGTCCAGCCGTCGTCCCATTTCCAAATGATTGCGCATTTTCGGCCATGAGCCAATTGTCGATTTCGTACCAAATCGCTTCAACCACCGGTGAGTCCTCCAGCCATGGCTCATCGGTCAATCGCGAGAGTCAAAAAGGACGGCCAGCCCCAGTTCCCGTGCCAGCTCGACGATCGTCTCCATCAACTCATCGTCTGTATCCTGCAAATAAGGCGCGTCGCTGCGAGCGGCCTCTATCGCCGCTTTGACCGAAACGATGTCGCCGTATCGCGCACTTCGAAGCTCCTCTGCCAGAAACGCCTTGGCGGTACCGACAGGTCTTATTGCCCATCTGGCGATGCTCATGCGGCTCCCTCCCATGGTCACCTCTGCTTTATTTTGATCCTCTCCAAGGTGCAGATCAATCGATGGTACGATTCCGTACGCAACCGCTCAGCCGGTTGGGAGACAGCCATATGACGTCGTCTGGGCCATTTGTTCGTTCGGCGTTTCCCCAGGGGGGTCGACGCGAAATTGCCCAGTGTGACCAGCCCCGCGGGAACAATCGCTCGGCATGGGGGTTTCTTCAAAATCTCCCTCGAAGGATGCAAGGAGCGACCATGCGCATGTTGACGATAGCTGTCGCACTTTCCGGGGCGGTCATCATTCAGCCCGTCTACGCCCAAACTGTTGGACCGCAGCTTCCCCAGGTGACGCCACCGCTGGGCGAAGTGCAACCGGAGCAGGCGCTGCCAGATCCAGGCTCTGCTGATTTGAATTTCACCGGCGTTGCCATTGTCGCCGTCGAGGATCTGCCTGACGAAATCAAGGCGCAGGCGGATGCCGTGATCAATCAGACCAGCGCCGAAGATTTGCTACGCCTGCAAAACTCAGTCGATGCTTCGCCTCAAGCGACATCGGCCTTGAGGGCGAATGGGCTCAATTCCTCGCAGGTTGTCGCTGCAAACATAGATGGCGATGGCACCCTGACGCTGATCATTCAGACGACGACTTGAGGCGCCGAACCATTCGCATCACGCCTTGCCCCGACAGTCGCGGAGAGCAGCAATGGTCGAAGCCGCCGTTCGCAACTTCACCATCAATTTCGGGCCCCAGCATCCCTCGGCCCACGGTGTTCTTCGGCTGGTGCTCGAACTGGACGGCGAGATCGTCGAGCGTGCCGATCCGCATATTGGCTTACTGCATCGCGGCACCGAAAAACTCATAGAGCACAAGAACTATTTGCAAGCGCTGCCCTATTTCGACCGGCTCGACTATGTCGCGCCGATGAACCAGGAGCATGCGTTCTGCCTCGCTGCCGAAAGACTGCTCGAAATCACCGTTCCAAAGCGTGGACAACTCGTCCGTGTTCTCTTTTGCGAAATCGGCCGGCTTCTGTCGCATCTCCTCAACGTCACGACGCAGGCCATGGATATCGGCGCGCTGACGCCGCCGCTTTGGGGATTTGCGGAGCGGGAAAAGCTGATGGTTTTTTACGAGCGCGCCTCCGGCGCCCGCATGCATGCGAATTATTTCAGAATCGGCGGCGTGCACCAGGATATGCCTCCGAAGCTTCTCGACGACATCTGGGCTTTCTGCGATCCGTTCCTCAAAGTCTGTGACAACCTCGACGAATTGCTCACCGGCAGCCGTATCTTCAAGCAGCGCAATGTCGATGTGGGCGTGATCGGGCTGGAGGATGCCTGGGCCTGGGGATTTTCCGGCGTGATGGTGCGCGGATCGGGCGCCGCATGGGATTTGCGCAAGGCACAGCCATACGAATGTTACCCGGACATGGATTTCGACATTCCCGTCGGAAAGAACGGAGACTGCTATGACCGCTACCTGGTCCGCATGGAGGAGATGCGCCAGTCGGTGCGGATCATGAAGCAATGCCTGGAAAAACTGCGGTCACCCGAAGGCCAGGGGCCGGTCGCGCTTGCAAACCAGAAGATCACGCCGCCGCGGCGCGCCACGATGAAACGCTCGATGGAGGCGACCATCCAGCATTTCAAACTTTATACCGAGGGGCATCGCGTGCCGGCCGGAGAAGTCTACGCCGCGGTTGAAGCGCCAAAGGGAGAATTCGGTGTTTATCTGGTTTCCGACGGGGGCAATGTCCCTTACCGGTGCAAGATACGCGCGCCATCCTTCGCCCATCTGCAGGCGATGGATTTCCTGTCTCGAGGGCACATGATCGCCGACGTTGCCGCCATCATCGGATCGCTCGACATCGTGTTTGGCGAGATTGATCGTTAGCCGTCCGAAGGTGTGCTTTGCCCCGCGATGAAGGTGTGCTTTGCCCCGCGATAAAGAAACTCCCCTTCGTCCTACGCGTGGATGGGAGGCTCTTCATTCTCGTCGGGATTGGGCAGCGGGGTCTCGTCCGGGAGCCTTTCCGGTTCGGGTTCCTCGATCGGCTCGGGCTTCCATGTTGGAGGGGGCACGGGAACATCGCGATTTGGGTCTGGCTGTCTTGGCTGTGGCATCGAACTATCTCCGTTCAGTCGGAACAACTCGTGCGCCGTGGCATGGTTCCTGGCAGAATCCAGCGAGATCGTTACGCCCTCGGGACACGAGTATGTTGGTCCGCCCAGGTGAAGGCGCAAAAGTTGCAGATCGTTCGGAACCGGTCGGATTTTCGAGCCGTTGTCGTCGACAGGGATCAAGCAGAAGCGCGATGAAGGACAAGGAAGGAAATATCGACCATACATTGCCGCAGGTCGCCATCGACGATCAGCAGGTGCGACAACTGGCGGCCACGACCGATTTGCCGTCCAGGCAGGCTCGCGAACTGGTGCGCCGTCACGGCAACGACCCCCGGAAGCTGGAAGAGTTGGCGAAATCGATCAACGCCACCAATTGAGTCAAGGCCAATGGACACCACGGCGCATGCCGCTGGCGTCAGATTTCGAGCAAGGCGTAGGGGCGGCCGCTTGGCTTGGCCACATGCATGGCGACGTTGTAGACCTTGGCTCCGCCAGGTGTTTGACCTTCGTAAGAACCGCGATGTGCATGACCGTGCACGACAGCACTAACCTGGAATCGATCGATCGTCTCCGCCAGGCGTGAAGAGCCCAGAAATGGAAATATCTCCGGCGGTTCTCCCGCGACTGTGTCGGCAATTGGCGCGTAGTGGAGGATCACCAGTGTGCGCTTCGCCCGCACCTGGCGCATCGCATTTTCAAGTCGCATTGCCTCGTTCACGCTTTCCGCGACCATCGTCTTGATCGCCGGTTCACCGAATGAGCCGAGCATGCGTGAGCCGAAGCCGCCTATGAATCCCTTCACGCCGACAAAACCCACCTCCTCGATTTCAACTGCCTGCCCGTCGAGGAGATGAACATGCGCCTGGCGCAGGATCTTCGTGACGTCTTCCACCGCACCAGACTCGTAGTCATGATTGCCGAGCACCGCCACGACCGGGATCGAGCAGTTGCGCAGATCCTCGGCCAGCATCTCCGCTTCACGAGGCTTGCCGAGATTGGTCAGATCTCCCGTGAGAACGAGAATGTCGGCTTCGCTCGATATCTCGCCGAAGAGGTCGCGATACGAGGTTTGCGCATCTTCCCGCACATGGAGATCCCCGACCGCGGCAACTTTGAGCGCGCGTGCGCCCTCCTTGGGCGCGCTGCTCTTGACGGGATCAGCCATCACGGAATTCTCCCACACCACCGACGCCGGCGAAGCCCCATTCCTTGACGTCGATTTCGTAATCGGTTTGCGAAAGCAGCCGCCCACGGCAGATCTTCATCCTTGGAGACGGCAACTGCCGTTGCTTGGCGAGGCGGTCGAGCAATTCATCGAGCAGCCACGCCGGGATATGATCGCGCTCGCTCGGATAGATCCACCTGAAATTGATAAGCTGCATCAACAGAACCTCCCAGTGAACCTCCAGATAAGAAAGCAGCCGGTGCCAATCGATCTGATCGCCCGCCTTGAGAATCGTATGAGCGATATCGGCGCCATCGTGTCGCCCTCTGTCCTGGATAAAGCATTTGGACCAGATGAGTTCGGTCGGGCCGATGATCCGCACCCTGCTGCCCAACAGCTCTGTTTGGCGGGCGTGTTCCAGCCACAGGTCGCCAACAGGCACCGTGCCGTTAGCCGAGCCGAATATGACGTCGAAGAAATGCGTGCCCTTGAACACCTTGCCGAGCCACCGGTCATCCTCGATTTCGACGGCATATCCAAGCTGCTTGAAATGGGCCAGGATCCGCGCGTAGTCGCCTGCCTTGCAGAAGATATCGAGGTCCTTGGTCTGGCGGGTGACACCCGTATAAGCGCTTACCGCGTAGGTCCCGGCGACCAGAAAGGGTATGTCGGTGGCGGTAAGCTCACGGATTGCTTCCGTGTAAAATACCTCCGCCTCGGCATTTTTGAGCGTCGGCGCCGCTTTTGCATCGATCTTGGGAAGCGAGACCAGAACGTTTTCAGGCAATGGACCATTGGTCATGAAACGATGACTCCGAATCCGGCAACCGGCAGTCGCCCGCTGTGGTAACAACGTGAACCTCGCCTGGTTCCGCTATCAGGCGACCAGCCAAGGTTCATTCTCGTCACGTACTGGAAATTTCGGGATCGCGCCTGCCGACGCAAGCCGCCCCAACGTCCTCGCCGGCAGCGCAATGTCGCCTCGAAATCGGCGCATGCCACCGCCAATGCCCCGTTGGCCCAAATTTGAAACACCAGGTGGGTGATCGATCTCGATTGTTTTAGAGTTTATTGGGCTTACCCGATCGGCACAAAGCTGAAGCCGGGGCGCTTGACTTAACCGCACCCGATCGGCGTGCGCTAAGCATCATCAGGATCCATCAAGGCATGACCCCCTCGCCTCCCTTTCTCGGCTTTCCAGACCGTCTCGCAGATGGTCACATGCCCCGCGCGGTGATCTTCGGGGCCGGTCACGGCAGCACTTATCCCGGCAAGGACAGCCGCGGCCACGCCTTGGCGGCGGATGCCATCCGCGCTGCGAGCCAGGACGACGCCACGTTCGTCGGGCACTGGGATTTCGATCTCGGCGGTCCGCTGTTCGACGGCAAGCCGGTGTCTTGCATCGACGCCGGCGATATCTTGACCACCATGCATGACAATGCCGGCAACAGGGTCAGGATCGAGGCAAAAACGTGCGAGATCCTGGCATTGCCGGCCGTGCCGATCCTGATCGGCGGCGACTGTTCCATGACCATTCCCTTCCTCGCCGGCTTTGCGGAGCACGGGCCGGTCTGGGTCCTGCAGATCGACGCCCATATCGACTGGCGCGACGAGGTGTATGGCGAACGCCACGGCTATTCGAGCCCGATGCGCAGGGCGAGCGAGATGCCGCATGTAGCAGGCATGGTGCAAGTCGGCCTGCGCAGCGTCGGCAGCGCACGCATCACCGAGATCGAAGCGGCACGGCGCTATGGCAGCCACTTCGTGACCGCCCGCGAGGTTCACGCTCAGAGCGTCGAAGCCGCGCTCCGGCATATTCCGGAAGGCGCGCGGGTTGTCGTCACCCTCGACTGTGACAGCCTCGATCCAAGCATCATGCCGGGCGTGGCGGCGCGTACACCCGGCGGCCTCACCTACACGCAGGTGATCGACCTGATCGCCAGCCTCGGCAGACGGGCCCGGATCGCAGGGTTCGACCTTGTCGAGTTCTATCCTCCGGCCGATATCGACGGCCTGTCAGCGCTGACCGCCGCGCGCCTTCTCGTCAATGTGGTCGGCACCGTCGTCCGGCAGGTTTGATGTCAAAACCCTGCTCTTCGCCGCAGACCGGCCCAAAAGCGCGTGAGGGAGCTCGCGGTTGAAATGCCCTTTTCCACACCTGAGTACTCGATCCTGCCTTGTCCGGCCGGCTCGTCGCTCCAGACCAAGTTGAAAGCAATGCCCTTGAGCCCAAGTTCCCCGATCCGGCGTACGATCGTCTCCTGCAGATAGATATCGGATATTCGCACCCCATCGGCACGCTCGGGCAGCTTGAATATCTCGGTACCGCCGATTGCGTCCGCTCGAAGGACGAGGCTTTCGATCACCATTATGCCGCCATCGTCAAAGCGAACGATCTTTGAACGTTCCTCATCCAGCGCATCGATCACGGTGGTGACATTGAAGAGCGATATTGGCTCGTCAGCACGAAGCGGCAGGAATTCACCGTACGGTTCGAGGGTTGGCCGAAGCAACTTCAACGCCCTCGCCCGCGGGATGAGCACATGCTCGCCAAGCCATGGAAAATCTGAATATTGCCGGAGCGTACCGTCGTCGTGTTCGCACAGGATCTCCATCCCGGGCGGATGCCATTGTCTCTGCTTCCGGCCGCAGAGCGTCGAAAACAGCTGGTAGTCGTCCGCCTGTCGAGGAAGGACCCATTCCTGTCCTTCGACCACGCTCAGGACATAGATATTCATCCGATCCCCCGCACATCATTGCCTTGGTAGGCTCGGCCTGCTGCGCGGCTCTTCGCGCGCGTTCTCACCGCTGGTCCGCGACAGCCGTTTGCGGCACCGGCGGCAATTCGGGTGCATCCATCCCCTTGAAAGGGTCACGCCAGGGGCCGATGTCTTCAAGCCGACGGTACCAGCGGCTGACAGAGGAATGATCGTCGAGCGGCAATCTGGCGGCATCGTTGAACGGCAGAAAGGTCGCCATTCGAAAATCGGCATAGGAAACCGAATTCCCGACCAGCCACTGCCGCTCGGCAAGCACGGCGTCGAGTATTGCCGCGGCCGTATGGAATTGGTTTAGGCCCTCCTCCACCCGCTTCTGATCGATCGGGCCGATGCCGTACCGCTGTTTGGTCCCACGTTCGAAATGCACCGTGTCGCAAGCGAGTGCGAAGTGCTCCTTGCCCCAGCTCAGCCAGCGGATCATCTCGGGTTCGTCATCGCCGCTGCGCCAGAAATCCGAATGCGCATCGCGCGAGAGCCGGCAGGCTATGGCGTCTGCCTCCCAGAGGCTTTTTCCCTCTTCTTCCGCGAGGATGGGCAGCGAGAGATTGGGATTTAACCGGCGAAATTTCTCCGCTTGCCCCGGAGCGAATGGCGAGGCGAATTCAAATTCGACTTTCGCGTCGAGATGGAGTGCCGCCGCGACCGCCAATCGAGGATTGGGATTGCGGCTGAAATACAGCTTCACTGGGCACTCCCGACATGGCTGGATCTGCCGATCAGGAACGTCATAGCAGCCGTATCTGATAGCTCATCGCGCGCTTTCCGCCCGGCGCGATCAGAATCAGGCCCGGTTTGTCGACAAAATCACCATCGAAATCCACCGGGCTTGCAAGGCCGTGCCAAGGTTCGATGCAAAGGAATGGCGCGCCGCTCGGCTTTGACCAGACGCCCAACTCCCGAACCCCTTGCCAGGACATCTCCAGAGCCGGGCCACGCTCGGCGGCATAACGCACGATGGAGCTGGCGGGCTGGTCCATGATCACCGCGTCCTCGTCGAACAACCGCTCAGAGAGCGGGAGTATGTTGCCTTCGACAGGCGTCGGCTGTGGCGTTTTCAGCAGCAGTCCGTCCTTAAGGCGGCGGATCGGCGCCGGCTCATCATCGGCAAAGATCAGCCGGTAGTCCGTCTTGGCCAAATCCGGCTGCAAGGGCCAATTGAATGCCGGGTGCGCCCCGATCGACGCCGGCAGGAACTCATCGCCGGTGTTGGTGATGTCGAAAGTCACATCAAGCTGCTGGCGGACCAGCGTGTAGGTCACTTCAAGCCGAAAGGCGAACGGATAGCGCGCCCGGGTGTCGGCGTCGTCGGTGAGCACCAGCGTGCAGGATCGCGGTCCCTTCTGCGCCCAGGCAAACGGCTTGTCGCGCGCAAACCCGTGCTGCGTCATTGGATAGGTCCGGCCGCGATGGCGCAGGTGATCGCCCGCCAGCCGCCCCACGATCGGGAACAGCACCGGCGAGTGCCGCCGCCATTCTGGCCCCGCCTGCCACAGGAATTCAAATCCGTGCGCGTCTTGCAGCGCAATCAGTTCGGCGCCCTGCGCGACGATGGTCGCCGAGATACCATCGCCATGAAGCGTTTGGCTGTCCTGTGCCACATTTCCTCGCGGGTCGTTGTTGAAGGCCGGCGCGGCGGGCAGACTAGCAAAAGCTCTTGGGGACTCAAGGTGTAGCCTGGTTCTGCAGGAACGAATTGTGGCCGGAGGATCTCCCTCCGGCCACCTCTCCGCATCAAGAGCAATAACCCTCGCTCTTGCCCACAGCGGATAGTCGTTATTCGCGTTCGCCGGTAAAATTCAGCAGCAGCTGGAAGATGTTGATGAAGTTCAGATAGAGCGAGAAGGCGCCGAAGACGGCAAGTTTCTGGCGCGATTCCGCGTCGAAATTCTCGGCATACTGTTCTTTGATCGTCTGCGTATCCCAGGCGGTCAGGCCGATGAACACGGCGATGCCGATCACCGAGATGGCGAACTGCAGCGCGGTCGAGCCGAGGAAGATGTTGACGATGCTGGCGACCACCACGCCGATCAGGCCCATGATCAGGAATGACGAGAACTGGGTCAGGTCGCGCTTTGTCGTGTAGCCGTAGAGACTGGTGGCTCCGAACATGGTGGCGGCGATGAAGAAGGTGCGCGCGATGCTGGTTCCGGTGAAGACCAGGAACACGGAGGCGAGCGACAGGCCCATGACCGCGCAGAAGGCCCAGAACATCGCCTGGGCACTCGCCGCCGACATGGTCTGCATCTTGAACGAGAACAGCATGACGAAGGCGAGCGGCGCCAGCATCACCACCCATTTCAGCGGGCTGGAGAAGATCGGCACGTAGAGCGCCGGCGTCGATGAGATCATGAAGGCGACGAGGCCGGTGACCACCAGGCCGACGCCCATGTAGTTGTAGACGCGCAGCATATGCTGGCGCAGGCCCTCGTCGAAGATGGCTCCGGTTTGGGCGCCGGCGCCGACGCGATATCCCAGATTGGGGGTGTTCATTTGCGTTCTCCTTTGTGGATCGATCAGTAAAGCGTCTTGGCAAGCGTCTCGGCGGCGCGGTCGAGGTCGTGGACCTCGCTTCGTCCGACCACCGCATAGGCGACATCGCCGATCTGGAAATAGGCCGACGAAATGTCGCCCGAGGGCGCTATCGCCGGCTTGACGACGTCGAAGGTTCCGGGCCGGATCGCAAACAGCGACACCAGCCCCATGTCTTTCGTCTCGACCGCCATCTCGACGCTCGGCCCAAAGCGCGACGGATAGATCTGCACGTCGCGCACCCTCCAATCCGTCGGCAGCGACGGCATGACGATGGCAGTGGCGGCGCGGATTTCGCCGGCGTTGTAATTGGGCGTTTCCGCCTGCGATGGCATGCTCTCGCGCACCAGCGTCGTCCTGTGGGCCTGCACCGCCTCGTCGACATAGGCGGGCGGCTGCGGCGAGGCGACGACCTTGGTCACCGACATCGGCCCGATGATGCCGTTTGCCAGCCAGCCGGCGGCGACGAAGCCGGCGACCGCCGCCGCGCGCTGCAACACGCCGAAGAGCCGGCCGCGGGCAAGCCCCCTCTCCAGCCGCCGCGCGGCATCGGCGGTCGCGGGGCGCGCCATGCCCTTGGAGCCGGCAAGCGCCACGCGCAGTTCATCCCGGGTCCTGAGATCCGACATCACGCGCGCCGCCGCCTCCGGGCGAGCGGACAAGAATGCTTCGACCTCGATGCGGCGGGTGACGTCGACCTGGTCGTCGACATAGGCGTCGAGGTCGACATCGGTCACGGGATCGACAGTTGCGGTCATGACGGGCCTCCAACGATCCTGAGGTGGTTTTTTGCCTTCGCGGGCTCCTCCATCTCGCGCAGTGCCGCGCGCGCCCTGCCGATGCGTGACATCAGCGTGCCGAGCGGCACGCCGCTGGCATCGGCGGCCTGTTGATAGGAGAGGCCTTCGATGGCGACGAGGTGCAGCGCTGAACGCTGTTCTTCCGGCAGGCTGAAGAAAGCCTCGCGCACCTGCGCCAGGCGCACCGAATGTTCCTGTGGTGCCGGCGTGCTGCCGTCGGCCAGGTATCCAGCCTGTTCGACGCGCGACGCTTCGGACTTGCGGGACCGCATCTTGTCGATGAAGGTGTTGTGGACGATCGACAGCAGCCACGCGCGCAGGTTTCCGCCGGAGCGGAACGTGCTGCGCCGCTCATAGGCGCGCACCAGCGCGTCATGGACAAGATCCTCGGCGTCGGTGCTGTCGCGCGTCAGCGAGCGCGCATAGCGACGCAGCGAACCGAGCTGTCCTATGATGTCAAAGCGTGGCACCGGCGGTTTCATGTCCTGTTTACGGAGCATGTAGGGATTTTAATCCCTGCCCTGCCAATTTTTTCCCTTTGAGGACATCGTTCGCCTCTACCCTCGCCTCGCAGCATCGAGGGGCTATCCCTGGAACCGCATGATGAAGCCGAGAATACAAGCTCCCGGAATCGTTGTGCGGGTGATTTCCATCGGTGCATCGATGGCAGGCATGGCGGCAGTGAGCCCAATGTGGCGACTGGAATGCAGTAGATCGTGCCTACTTCACACGCCTCTTCTCCAGCTTCCGCGCCAGAGTCCGGCGGTGCATGCCCAGCCGTCGTGCCGTCTCCGAAATGTTGAAGTCGGCCTCCACTAACGTCTCGTGGATGCGCTCCCATTCGAGGTTCTTTATCGAGGTTGGTCGCTCGGCGAGCGGCACCGAAGCATTGCCTTCGACCTGGCCGAAAGCCGCTTCAATGTCGTCTGTATTGGCGGGTTTGGCGAGATACTGGCAGGCGCCGAGCTTGATCGCCTCGACAGCGGTGGCGATGCTTGCAAAGCCGGTCAACACGACGATCCGCATTTCAGGATCGTGCTCGTGCAGCGCCCTGACGCATTCCAGGCCCGAGCCGCTGGCAAGCTTGAGATCGACGACGGCATATTGGAAGGCAACGGTGCCGATCAGCGCATGCACGCCGTCGACGCTCCGGCAGCTATGTGTTTCGTAATCACGCCGTTCGAAAGACCGGCGCAGTGCGTTGGCAAAGGCGATGTCGTCCTCGACGATCAACAGCGTGCGTTTAGTCGGCATTGTGCCCTCGCGCAGACAGAGCAGCCAGTGGCAGATGCAACGTAACCGAAGCTCCCCCCTCGGTTCTATTTCTTACGGTGACGGTACCCCCCAGCTTGCGGATGACATTGACGACCAGAAACAGGCCGAGCCCACTACCTGGCCGGTTTTTGGTCGACGTGTAGGGCTTGCCGAATTCTGCAAGCATGGCTTCTTCAAATCCTGGTCCCGAGTCGACGACTTCGACGATGAGATCGTCCGCGTGGCGGCTGACGATCAACCCGACCCATAGAGGCGACGCTTCAAGTGCGTTGTCCAGTACATTGAACATCACCTGTTTGAGCGCGGGATCGGAGACGATCTCCTGGTTGGCGCCGAAACGCCTGGTGTATTCGAAACCTTGCGGCAGCCGTGTCGATTTCCATTCGGTCACCAGCTCCGCCAGGAAGGCGTCGACGGAGGTGCGAACCGTGCCTTCGCCGCGCAATTCGCCCGACGACATCAGGATTCCCGAAACGATCTTCTTGCAACGGTCCAACTGGCCCTGCATCTCCCGGATTTCCTGCGCCAAATCCGGATCTGCCTCGAGAGCCGGCATGCGCTGCCAGTCGTTGAGGATGACGGAAAGCGTGGCCAGCGGCGTGCCGAGCTCATGCGCGGCACCGGAGGCGAGCAGGCCCATCCTGACGATGTGAGCCTCCTCCGCCGACTGCTGGCGCAAATCCGCAAGATGGGCGTCGCGGGTGCGAATGTTGTTCTGGACCCTGGTGATGAACAGCACCAGAAGCGTTGCCGCCAGGACGAAACAGATGAACATGCCCTGGATGTGCAGGCTGAACAGCCCGGCACCGTGTGCGGCGGGCAGACTGATCTCACGGTAGAAGGTGGTCAGCGCAATGAAGCACGTGCTTGCAATGAGGACAAGGGCCCAGACCGACCATGTCTCCAGCAGCACCGCGCCCAGGATGACCTGGAGCAGGTAAAGCGAAATGAAGGGATTGGACGCGCCGCCGCTCAGGTAAAGCTGGACCGTCAACGCGGTGACGTCGAGCAGCAGCCCAAGAAACAGCTCGGTGTTGGTGATCGCGTCCTGGCTGCTGTGCCGGCGCAGGCTGGCGACATTGAGAGCGATCAGCAGCAGGATCACCACCGCCATCGGCACCAGCGGCAGGCCGATGCCAAGCGCGTAGCGGACGAACAGGATCGTCACGATCTGACCACCGACCGCGATCCAGCGCAGTTGGATCAGAAGCAGGAAATTCTGTTTGTTGGTCTTGTCGTGCAGAGTCATTGGGCCGGGAGGTCCCCAGCCCTGGCCAAGCAGGTCACTCAAGCGGGCGTCCGATCCAGGCGCTGGTTGAGCCTCAGCGCAAGCAACGTGCATAGCGCTCCCGACAACAGATAGGCGCCTGATGAGATCAGCCCGAAATGGGCGGACAGGAACAGGGCGACTATGGGGGCGAAGCCCGCCCCGAACAGCCAGGCGAGATCCGAGGTCAGCGCCGCCCCTGTATAGCGGTAGGTCTTTGAAAAGTTCGAGGCGAGTGCTCCTGAAGACTGGCCGAACGACAGGCCGAGCAGGACGAAGCCCAAGACCATGAAGACGGACTCTCCGACGAAGCCGCCATCGAGCAGCTGTGGCGCGAAACCGCTGAACACGGCAATGGCCACCGCCGAGCCTCCGAGCAAGGGCCAGCGCCCAACCCGGTCGGCGACGAAGCCCGAGATCGCGATTGCCGCCAGGCCGAAGAAAGCTCCGATCGTCTCGATGACGAGGAACCGTGCCGGTCCCTCGCGCGTGAACAGGAAAATCCAGGACAGAGGAAACACCGTCACCATGTGGAACAGGGCGAAGCTCGCCAGCGGCGCGAAGGCGCCGAGCACGACAGTGCGCCCTTCGGCGCGCAACGTCTCGCGGACGGAAGTCGGCTCCAGTTCCTGGCCTTCGAACAGTTTGGTGTATTCCGGCGTCACCACGATGCGCAGCCGTGCGAACAGGGCGACGACATTGATGGCGAAGGCGACGAAGAACGGGTAGCGCCAGCCCCAGCTGAAGAAGTCTTCGGCCGACAGGTTGCCGACGAAATATGCAAACAGGGCGCTGGCAACGATGAGCCCGAGTGGTGCGCCCAGCTGCGGGATCATCGCATACCAGCCGCGGCGCTTTTCGGGCGCATTCAACGCCAGCAGCGAGGCAAGTCCGTCCCATGTCCCGCCCAGCGCCAGTCCCTGACCGATCCGGAACATGGCCAGCAGCCAGGCCGAAGCCTGGCCGATCTGGTCGTAACCGGGCACGAAGGCGATCGACACGGTCGAGGTCCCCAGCAGGAACAGCGCGATGGTGAGCTTGGCGCTGCGTCCGTAGGCACGGTCGAGCGCCGTGAAGATCGCCGTCCCGATCGGCCGCGCGATGAAGGCAAGCGCGAAGATGGCGAAGGAGTAGAGCGTGCCGGTCAACGGGTCGGCATAAGGAAATACGAGCTTCGGAAAAACGATGACGGAAGCGATCGCGTAGACGAAGAAGTCGAAGAATTCCGACGTCCTGCCTATGATGACGCCGACGGCGATTTCGCCGGGCTTCACCTCATGATGCCGCGCGTTGATCCGTCTTGCGTCGGCTTCGATCTTCGAAGTTGGGCTCACAGCATTCTCCGTCGCCCCGCCGCGGTCTCATACGATCGCTTGCCATGTGCGCGGGCCAGGTGCTTTGATGACGCCTGCCGCGTCATTGCGGCATTGGACAAATTGTCCAATGCCTTCATTGCCGCGGTACGGCTAGCACTGGGGGGAACAACCGACAGGTCATACATTGAGCCGTCTCCGTACCCTTTTCCTGCTGCCCCTGCTGGCATCGCTCGGCTCCTGCAGCATGGTCGTCATGAACCCTGCCGGCGACGTCGCCGCGCAGCAGCGCGACCTGCTGATGGTGTCCACGGCACTGATGCTGATCGTCATCATACCGGTGATGGCTCTCAGCATATTCTTTGCCTGGCGATACCGCCAGTCCAACCGCGAGGCGCGCTACGAGCCGGATTGGGACCACTCGACCCATCTCGAACTCGTCATTTGGGCGGTGCCGCTTCTGATCATAATCTGCCTGGGCGCAGTGACCTGGATGGGCACCCATCTGCTCGACCCCTATCGTCCGATCGGACGTGTAGCGGCCGGCAAGCCGCTGCCGCCGGACGTGCGTCCGCTTGAGGTCGAAGTCGTCGCGCTCGACTGGAAATGGCTGTTCATCTATCCGGAGTACGGCGTCGCCATGGTCAACGAACTGGCTGCGCCGGTCGACCGGCCGATCAGCTTTCGCATCACCTCCGCATCGGTGATGAACTCCTTCTACATTCCAGCACTGGCCGGCCAGATCTATGCAATGCCGGGTATGGAAACCAGGCTGCACGCCGTCATAAACAAGTCCGGCGACTATGAAGGGTTCTCCGCCAACTACAGCGGCGCCGGCTTCTCGGGAATGCGCTTCGCGTTCCACGGCCTGGACGATGCCGGTTTCCAGGCATGGATCGCGAAGGCAAAGGACGGCGGCGGCAAGCTCGACCGAAACGGCTATCTGGAGCTCGAACAGCCCAGCGAGAACCAACCCGTGCGCCACTATGCGGCGGTGGATGCCGATCTCTACAAGGCGATCCTCAACATGTGCGTCGAGCCCGGCAAGATGTGCATGAGCGAGATGTCGCAGATCGATGCCAAGGGCGGTCTGGGAATGGCCGGCATCCGCAACACCCTGCCGCTGCTGTATGACAAGTTCGCCCGGCGCGGCACGATATTCGGCCCTGCCCCATCCTATGTCGCCAGCATATGCACAACCGAAGAAGCACTGGCGGCTTCGAAGGCCGATCAATCCGTCACGCCGATGACCTCGACGCCGATCGTCGGCGCTGGTCTGCAACGGCCACTGCCCCTGTCGATCCGACTGCCGTCACCTTCCGCAACCGGCACGCTTCGGTCGCCCTTCAACTCCTGAGGCGCCACGCAAGACATGTTCGACAATCCTGCTTTTCTCAAGGCGATCTTCGGCCGGCTTACGCTCGAGTCGCTGCCGCTGCACGAACCCATCGTGGTCGCGACCTTCATGGTCGTCGCGCTGGGCGGCGTGGCACTCGTCGGCGCGCTGACCTATTTCAAGCTCTGGGGCTATCTGTGGCGCGAATGGTTCACCAGCGTCGACCACAAGCGCATCGGCGTGATGTACATGGTGCTCGGCATCGTCATGCTGCTGCGCGGCTTCAGTGACGCCATCATGATGCGGCTCCAGCAGGCGATGGCCTTCGGCGGTTCGGAAGGCTATCTCAATTCGCATCACTACGACCAGATCTTCACCGCGCACGGCGTGATCATGATCTTCTTCGTGGCGATGCCGCTGGTGACGGGCCTGATGAATTTCGTCGTCCCGCTGCAGATCGGCGCCCGCGACGTGTCGTTTCCGTTCCTCAACAATTTCAGCTTCTGGATGACGGTCGGCGGCGCGGTCATCGTCATGATGTCGCTGTTCGTCGGCGAATTCGCCCGCACCGGCTGGCTTGCCTATCCGCCGTTGTCGGGGATCGGCTACAGTCCCGATGTCGGTGTCGATTATTATATCTGGGCCCTGCAAGTGGCGGGCGTCGGCACGCTGCTGTCGGGCGTGAACCTGGTCTGCACCATCGTCAAGATGCGCGCGCCTGGCATGACCATGATGAGAATGCCGATCTTCACCTGGACCGCGCTTTGCACCAATGTGCTCATCGTCGCCGCCTTCCCGGTGCTGACGGCGGTGCTGGCCCTGCTGGCTCTCGACCGCTATGTCGGCACCAACTTCTTCACGAACGACTTCGGCGGCAATCCGATGATGTACGTGAACCTGATCTGGATCTGGGGCCACCCCGAGGTCTACATCCTGATCCTGCCGGCCTTCGGCATATTTTCGGAAGTGACCTCGGCCTTCTGCGGCAAGCGGCTCTTCGGCTACACGTCGATGGTCTACGCGACAGTCGTCATCACCATCCTGTCCTATCTGGTCTGGCTGCATCACTTCTTCACCATGGGATCGGGAGCGAGCGTCAACTCGTTCTTCGGCATCACAACGATGATCATTTCGATCCCGACAGGCGCCAAGATATTCAACTGGCTGTTCACCATGTACCGCGGCCGCATCCGCTTCGAACTGCCGATGATGTGGACGGTCGCCTTCATGCTGACCTTCACTGTCGGCGGCATGACCGGCGTGCTGCTCGCGGTTCCGCCAGCCGACTTCGTGCTCCACAACAGCCTGTTCCTGGTCGCGCATTTCCACAACGTCATCATCGGCGGCGTGCTGTTCGGCCTGTTTGCCGGCATCAGCTACTGGTTCCCCAAGGCATTCGGCTTCCGGCTCGATCCGTTCTGGGGAAAGATGTCGTTCTGGTTCTGGGTGGTCGGCTTCTGGTTCGCCTTCATGCCGCTCTACATCCTCGGCTTGATGGGCGTAACGCGCCGGCTGCGCACCTTTGAGGATCCCTCGCTGCAGATCTGGTTCATTATCGCCGCCTTCGGCGCCTTCCTGATCCTGCTTGGTATCCTGTCCTTCCTCATCCAGATCTTCGTCAGCGTGCGGCGGCGCGAGCAGCTTCGCGACGATACCGGTGATCCCTGGGACGGGCGCACCCTCGAATGGGCAACCTCGTCGCCGCCCCCGGCCTACAATTTCGCCTTCACGCCGGTCGTCCACGATCTCGACGCCTGGGCGGACATGAAGAATCGCGGCTACCAGCGTCCGTTGACGGGCTTCCGCGACATCCACATGCCGCGCAACACCGGAGCCGGCGTCGTCCTGGCCGGGTTGAGCGTGGTGCTTGCCGTGGCGCTCATCTGGTACATTTGGTGGCTGGCGATCGTCAGCTTCGTCGCCCTGATCGGCTACGCCATCGCGCATACCTTCAACTACGACCGGGACTTCCACATTCCGTCCAGTGACGTCACCCGCGTCGAGGACGAGCGGACACGCCTGCTCGCAGCCACCAGCCAGGCGGGATAAGCACCATGGCACACGCCGACACGGTGATCGACGACACGATCTTCCACCTGGAAGATGACCACGGCCATGCCGAGAGCGGCAGCAGCACCATGCTCGGCTTCTGGATCTATCTGATGAGCGACTGCCTCATCTTCGCGATGCTGTTCGCGGTCTATGGCGTGCTCGGTGGCAACTACGCGGCCGGACCCGCGCCGAAGGACCTGTTCGATCTTCCGCTGGTCGCGCTGAACACCACCATGCTGCTCCTGTCCTCCATCACTTACGGCTTCGCGATGCTGGAGATGGCGAAGGGACGGGCGAAACCCATGCAGGTGTGGCTGGTGATCACTGGCCTGTTCGGCCTCGCCTTTCTCAGCATCGAACTCTACGAATTCGCCCATTTCATCCACGAGGGGGCGACGCCGCAGCGCAGCGGCTTCCTGTCGTCGTTCTTCACGCTGGTCGGAACGCACGGCCTGCACGTCACCTTCGGCCTGGTCTGGCTGGTGGTGCTGATGGTGCAGGTCTCCAGGCACGGGCTGATCGCCGCGAACCAGCGGCGCCTGATGTGCCTGAGCATGTTCTGGCACTTCCTTGACGTCATCTGGATCGGCGTCTTTACCTTCGTTTATCTGATGGGAATGTTGCGATGAGCGCCGGCCACCACACAGACACCAGCGACCAGAGCCACGCGCGTCACGGCGTCGATCACGGCTCTCTGCGCGGCTATCTGACAGGCTTCGGCCTGTCCGTCGTGCTGACCGCCATTCCCTTCTGGCTGGTCATGACCAACGCACTCGGCAATCAGATGGCTTCGGCGATTGCCATCATGGCCTTCGCCGTCGTGCAAATCATCGTCCACATGGTGTTCTTTCTGCATATGAACACCAGGTCGGAGAGCGGCTGGACCATGATGGCCCTGATCTTCACCCTCATCCTGGTGGTGATCGCGCTGACGGGCTCGCTCTGGGTCATGTACCATCTGAACGCCAACATGATGCCCGGCCATGACATGAGTCAGATACCCTGAGAGAGGGACCTGGCTTTGGATGAACAGGCGCGGACGACACCGCATTCGACTACAGGCGACGGCCAAAGGGTTACGCGTTCACCATGGACGCTGTTGGTGCTTTGCCTTTGCGGTGCCATCGGCGTCGCAGGGTTCTCGGCGCTTGGTGTCTGGCAGCTGGAGCGCCGCGTCTGGAAACTCGACCTGATCGAGCGTGTCGACCAGCGTCTCAAGGCGGTACCTGTGGCCGCCCCGGCGCCTTCGGCCTGGCCAGAGATCAACGCCAGGGATGACGAGTATCGCCAGCTTGCCGTCACGGGCCGGTTTCTCGGTGATCGCGAGACCCTGGTCCAGGCGGTCACCGATCGCGGCGGTGGTTTCTGGGTAATGGCGCCGTTCCGAGCGGATGATGGCTTCACGATTCTGGTGAACAGGGGCTTCGTGCCGACGGACAAGCGCGATCCGGCAACCCGCCTCGCAGGCAAGCCCTCGGGCGATCACACCGGAATTCGCGGCCTGCTGCGCCTGACCGAACCGAAGGGCGGCTTCCTGCGCAACAACGATCCGGCCGCCAACCGCTGGTATTCGCGCGATGTGCAGGCAATCGCCACGACGCAAGGCCTCGGGCAGGTCGCTCCTTATTTCATCGATGCCGATGCCGCGCCCAATCCGGGAGGGTGGCCGGTCGGCGGCCTGACGGTCGTTTCGTTCCACAACAACCATCTGGCCTATGCCCTGACATGGTTCGGGCTGGCCTTGATGGTGCTGGGCGCGGTCGTCTATCTGTTGCGGCAGACTGGGAAACACGGCGGGGGCTGACCGCTGGCCGAGGCAAAGCTGAAAGGAGCAGGCAGGGCAGGCTTCCCGGCACCCCCGCCTCGGGCTGGAGCACCTAGCTAAAACCGCTGGCGAAACGCGACCGATTTGCGTATCACTCCGCCGCGCCAATGGAACCATTTTCGATGTTTGAAGCCCTGCAGCCCGCCCCCGCCGACAAGATCCTGGCCCTGATCGGCCTTTATCGAGCCGATCCGCGTCCAGACAAGGTCGATCTCGGTGTCGGCGTCTACAAGGATCGCGACGGCAAGACGCCGGTCATGCGCGCCGTGCGCGAAGCGGAAAAGCGCCTGCTGCAGGGTCAGGACACCAAGACCTATCTCGGCCTTGCCGGCGATACCGGCTTCAACACGGTAATGGCCAAGCTCGCCTTCGGTCCGGGCGCCGACATGACGCGCATCCGCGCCGCACAAGCGCCCGGCGGCTCCGGCGCACTGCGGCTGGTGGCGGAACTGCTGAAGCGGACACGCTCGGATGCAACCATCTGGCTGTCGGACCCGACCTGGCCGAACCATATGCCGGTGATGCGCGCCGCCGGCCTGCAGATCCGTGAATACCCCTATTTCGACGCCGACTCGGGCGCTGTTCGCTTCGACGACATGCTGGCAGCGCTGCGGACCGCAAAGAGCGGCGACGTCGTGTTGCTGCATGGCTGCTGCCACAACCCGACCGGCGCCAATCTGGATCCGGCCCAGTGGGCTGCCGTTTCCGATCTGGTCGTCGAGCGCGAGCTGCTGCCGTTTGTCGACATCGCCTATCAGGGCTTTGGCGATGGGCTTGAGGCCGATGCGCTCGGCTTGCGCCTGCTGACGGCAAAAGTTCCGGAAATGGTCGTCGCCTCGAGCTGCTCGAAGAATTTCGCTGTCTACCGCGACCGCGTCGGCGCGGCGATGATCCTGGCCAGGGACGGCGCACAGGCGGATGTGGCGATGAGCCAGATGCTGTCGGCGGCGCGCGCCATGTATTCGATGCCGCCGGACCATGGTGCGGCGGCCGTGCGCATCGTGCTCGAAGATGCCGCCTTGCGCGCCGACTGGGAAGCCGAGCTCGAAGAGATGCGCCTGCGCATGCTCAGGCTACGCGTGCAGTTCGCCGAGGCACTGCGCCGGCAGTCCAATTCCGATCGCTTCGACTTCGTCGCCAGCCATCGCGGCATGTTCTCCCGCCTTGGCCTCACGGAAGCGCAGGTCGAACGGCTGCGTGCCGAGCACGGCATCTATATGGTCGGCGACAGCCGCATCAACGTCGCCGGCCTGCCCGAAGACGGCATGGACGAGCTCGCCAAGGCGATCGTTTCTGTGCTCGACTGACGTGGCTCGCCTGTGGACAAGGCACTCTCGCCGGCTGACAGCGTTGGCCGCGCGGCCGGCCGCGCGATAGCATCAGCCCTATGACACCATCGAAAGACATTTCGCGCCTGATCGAGATCATGGCGGCGCTACGGGCGCCGAAGACCGGCTGCCCCTGGGACATCGAACAGGATTTCTCGACCATCGCGCCCTATACGATCGAGGAAGCCTATGAGGTGGCGGATGCCATCGCGCGCGGCGATCTCGACGATCTGCGCGACGAACTCGGCGACCTGCTGCTGCAGGTCGTCTATCATGCCCAGATGGGCGAGGAGGCCGGTGAATTCTCGTTCCCTGACGTGGTGCAAGCCATCACGACGAAGATGATCCGTCGCCACCCACATGTCTTCGGCGACGAAAAAGCCCGTAGCGCCGGCATGGCCAAGGGCATGTGGGAAAAGATCAAGGCCGAAGAGAAGGCGGAGAAGCGAAGCGCTCGTCTCGCCCGCGGTCTCGATCCCGAAGACAATGGCAAGGGGTTTCTGGACAGCGTTCCGGTCGCCCTGCCCGCGCTGACCCGGGCGCTGAAACTTCAGGAGAAGGCCGCCCGCGTCGGCTTCGACTGGAGCGAGGCAGCGCCCATCCTCGACAAGATCGAGGAAGAGATCGGCGAATTGCGCGAGGCCCTGGCCAAGGGCGACACCGCCTCGATCAAGGATGAGTTCGGCGACATGCTGTTTGCCGTCGTCAACCTCGGCCGTCACCTCAAGCTCGATTCCGAAGCAGCGCTGAGCGGCACCAACGAAAAATTCCGCTCGCGCTTCCACTATGTCGAACAGGCCCTGGAAAAATCCGGCAGCACGCTGGAAAAGGCTGATCTGGCCGAGATGGAAGCGCTCTGGCAGGAAGCAAAAAGCGCGAAATAACCCGCACTAACCGTTGTTTTTACGACGCAATCTGCTTTCGATCTCTTCGCGCGCGCTTTGCGTGGCCTTGAGCGAGATGGTGGCGCTGCCGTCATCATTGTCGCTTCGCGAAACGACATCGCCATTGCGGTAAAGCCAGTCGACAAGGCCGAACTGGGCCGGCTCAATCGTCACGGTGAGGTCTTCGAGTTCGCCCGCCATCCGTGTTTCGATGATCGCCTTCAGCGCATCAATGCCCTCGCCGGTCACCGCCGACACCGCAATCGGCGGCGCCTTGTTGGCATCGGCGCCGTCGGCAAGCAGCCGGGTCCGGTTGCCTTCGTCGAGCCGGTCGATCTTGTTCCACACTTCTATCACGCGCTTGGCGTCGCCGGCGTCGACACCGAGGTCGGCCAGGATGCGCTCGACATCTTCCGCTTGTGCAGCAGTGTCCGGATCGGAAATGTCGCGCAGATGAAGCACGAGATCGGCCTCGACCACCTCTTCCAGGGTGGCGCGGAAAGCCGCGATCAGATGCGTCGGCAGGTCCGAAATGAAGCCGACCGTATCGGAGAGGATGATCGGCGTGCCATGTGGGAGGCGCACGCGGCGCAGCGTCGGGTCGAGCGTGGCGAACAGCATGTCCTGCGCCAGCACATCCGCCCCGGTCAGCCGGTTGAACAGCGTCGACTTGCCGGCGTTGGTGTAGCCGACGATCGCCACCACCGGGAACGGCACCTTCCTGCGCTTGGCGCGGTGCAGGTCGCGCGTGCGCCGCACCGTTTCCAGCTCCTGCTTCAGCTTGATGATCTTTTCCTGCAACTGCCGCCGGTCGGATTCGATCTGCGTTTCGCCGGGGCCCCCGAGGAAGCCGGCGCCGCCGCGCTGGCGCTCCAGATGGGTCCAGCTGCGCACGAGGCGGCCCTTCTGGTAGTTGAGATGGGCGAGTTCGACCTGCAGCGTGCCTTCCTTGGTGCGCGCGCGCTCGCCGAAGATCTCGAGAATCAGCCCGGTGCGGTCCAGCACCTTGGAGTTCAGCTCTTTTTCGAGATTGCGCTGCTGCACCGGGGTCAGCGGATGGTCGACGACGACCACTTCCGCATGTCCCTCTTTGACGATTTCCGCGAACTCCGCAACCTTGCCGCTGCCGAGCAGCGTCGCCGGGCGCGGATCGTTGACGGTCACCACCGCAGTGTGGATCAGATCCAGGTTGATGGCGCGGGCAAGGCCGACGGCCTCGTCGTGGCGAGCATCAGCCGAACGCATCAGCCGAGGACGGTTGGTCTCGTCGTCGTTGCGCTGGTGGCGGGTAAGGACGGGCACAATGACAACAGCCCGGGTCGGGCCCTTGGCTTCCGTCCCGGGATGATGCGTTGGTTTCCCGCGAACGGTGGCGTCCGCGTCTTTCTCACGTGCCAATCAGGCGCCCTGGCTTTCCTCGCCATCGAACATCTGAACCGGCTGGCTCGGCATGATCGTGGAAATGGCGTGCTTGTAGACGAGCTGGGAGTGACCGTCACGGCGCAGCAGGACACAGAAATTGTCGAACGAAGTGACCACGCCGGTCAGCTTGACGCCGTTGATAAGGAAGATGGTGAGCGGGTTCTTGCTCTTGCGAACTGAATTCAGGAACAGGTCCTGAAGGTTTTGCGATCGTTCCGCCATTGTTCTTGTCTTTCGCCGATCCCCTTCGGTTTGCAAGCCAATGCGCCAAATTAACGGGCGCATGTCAAGCTCGCAAACACCGTCTTGTCGTCAGTAACGACAAGCAGAACGAGATATATTGATGTTCATTCCACCTGTGCGGTTATCAGGCTGGACTTTTTTCCGCAATGTCAAAAAAGGCCTGCCGCAAGGAAAGTGTTATTGAGCCGGGGTGCCCATTGGCGACCGTATCGCCGTCGATAGCCACCACCGGCATGGCGAGTGTCGTTGCGGAGCTGATGAACGCCTCGCGTGCCGCCTTGGCCTCGGCGACGGAAAAGCCGCGCTCCTCGATCTTCAGGCCGAGCTTGGCCGCCACTTCGAACATGGTCGTGCGGGTGATGCCGCGCAGGATGCCGTGCTCGGCCGGCCTGGTGACCAGGACGCCGTCCCGAGTGACGATCCAGGCATTGGACGAGCCGCCTTCTTTTACGTTGCCTTCGGCGTCGACGAACCAGGCTTCCTGCGCACCGGCCTCCTTTGCCTTCTGCTTGGCCAATACATTGGGCAGCAGCCCGACGGTCTTGATGTCGACGCGGTCCCAGCGGTTCTCCGGCACGGTGATGACCGCGATGCCGGTCTCGGCTCGCTTTGCTCCGGCTGCGGGGTCGGCCTTCCTGGCGGTCACCACCAGGGCCGGCTTGGTGTTGGCGGAAGGGAAGACAAAGTCGCGGCTGGCGACGCCGCGCGTCACCTGGACATAGACCAGGCCGTTGGCGACATGGTTGCGGTTGACCACCTCGCGCAGGATAAGCGGCAGCACGTGAGAGGTGACTGGCCAGGCGATCGACAATTCGGTCAGCGAGCGGTTCAGCCGCGCCAGATGGCGCGGCATGTCTACGATGAAGCCACGCGCCACCTCGCAGACCTCATAAACACCGTCGGCGAACTGATAGCCGCGATCCTCGATATGCACGGCAGCGTCCGCGTGAGCGACGTAGCGCCCGTTGACATAAGCAATGCGCGGCATGGGCAACCCCTGAAGAAATTATCGGGCTTTTCTTATGCGATTCCGCCGTTGCCGTAACCGGCAAATGCTTGGCCCAGCGCGGCGGCTGGATATGTCGCGCTCACACGCCCAGCGACTTCAGCTTGCGATGCAGAGCGGAGCGTTCCATGCCGATGAACTCGGCGGTCTTCGAGATGTTGCCGCCGAAACGGTTGATCTGGGCGATCAGGTAGTCCTTCTCGAACTGCTCACGCGCTTCGCGCAACGGCAGCGCCATGATGTGCTGGTCGGATTGATTCGGCGTGCGTGGCATGACATCGCCGATCTCGGCCGGCAACAGGTCCGCGGTGATCGGCGCGTCGACGTCGTCGCCGCGCGCCAGGATCATCAGGCGCTCGACATTGTTGCGCAGCTGACGAACGTTGCCCGGCCAGTTGTGCGCCTGCAGCACGGCCAGCGCGTCGTCGCCGATGCGGCGCGGCTTGATGCCGGCCTGGCGGGCGATCTGCTTCATGAAATTGTCGACGAGGTAGGGAATATCCTCGCGCCGCTCGGCCAATCCCGGCACGATGACCGGAACCACCGCGAGGCGATGGTAAAGATCCTCGCGGAAACGCCCGTCGGCAATCATCGCCTCGAGGTTCTGCGAGGTCGAGGAGATGATGCGGACATCGACCTTGACCCGCTTGGTTCCCCCTACCCGCTCGAACTGCTGCTCGACCAGCACGCGCAGGATCTTGTTCTGCGTCTCGCGCGGCATGTCGGCCACCTCGTCGATGTAGAGGATACCGCGATGGGCCTCCTCCAGCGCGCCGACCTTGCGCTCGACGCCATTCGATTCGGTACCGAACAGCTCGATTTCCATGCGCTCGGGCGTGATGTTGGCGGCGCTCAGCGTCACGAAAGGTGCGCTCTTGCGCGCCGACAGCGTGTGGATGGCGCGCGCGGCCAGTTCCTTGCCCGAGCCAGACGGTCCGATGATCATCACGCGGCTGTTGGTCGGCGCGACGCGTTCGATGGTCTGGCGCAACTGGCTCATCGCCGACGACATGCCGATCAGATCGAAGGTTTCGCCGCTGCGCAGCTTGAGGTCGGAAACCTCGCGCCGCAATTTCGAGGTCTCCAGCGCACGCTCGGCAATAAGGATCAGCCTGTCGGCCTTGAACGGCTTTTCGATGAAGTCATAGGCGCCGCGCCGGATGGCGGAGACCGCCGTTTCGATGTTGCCGTGGCCGGAAATCATCACCACCGGCAAGGTCGGATGCATGGTCTTGATCTCGTCGAGCAGCGCCAGCCCGTCCAAGCGCGAGCCCTGCAGCCAGATATCGAGGAAAATCAGCCGCGGCGCGCGATCAGCTATAGCAGCGAGCGCACTGTCGGCATCGAATGCCGTGCGGGTTTCGTGACCTTCGTCGCTCAGTATGCCCGCGACGAGTTCACGGATGTCTTCCTCGTCATCGACGATGAGAATATCAGACGCCATTACCGACCTTTTCAGTTTCTCTTTCGTTTTCCGCCCTGCTTTCGCCGCGCGGAGCCGTTGCGGCCGCAGGCGGCAGGATGATGCTGATCATCGCGCCGCGCCCATCGTGGAAGTCCGCTGGAGCATCGTGTAGTTCCAGCCTGCCGCCATGGTCCTCCACGATCTTCTTGACGATAGCGAGGCCAAGTCCGGTGCCCTTCTCGCGTGTGGTCATGTAGGGCTCGAGCAGCCGTTGGCGATTCTCGCGCGGCAGGCCTTTGCCATTGTCGATGACGTCGATTCGAATCGCACCATTCTGGCGCCCGGCTTGAATCCGGATTATGCCGTGCGAACCGTCCTTCTGTTCCAATCCGTCGATCGCCTCGGCGGCGTTCTTGATCACATTGCCGAAAGCCTGCGCCATCAGGCGGCTGTCGAAAGTGCCCTTGAGCGGCTCCGTGCCGAATATCCGCTCGAAGGTGATGTCGGCGCGGCTGACCTCGACCAGGAACGAGGCCTCACGCAGCGATTCGCGCAGATCTATCGCCTTCATCTCAGGCTTTGGCATGCGCGCGAACGCCGAGAATTCGTCCACCATACGGCCGATATCCTCAACCTGACGGATGATGGTGTCGGTGCATTGGTCGAAAACCTCGCGGTCCTCGGTAATCACCTTGCCGTAACGGCGCTTGATACGTTCGGCCGAGAGCTGGATCGGCGTCAGCGGGTTCTTGATCTCGTGGGCGATACGCCGCGCCACATCCGCCCAGGCCGACGAGCGCTGCGCCTGAACCAGGTCGGTGATGTCGTCGACCGTCACGACATAGGATTTTTCCTCCGAGCCGTCGTCGCCGGCCTCGATGGTGATCTGCACGTTGAAGGTCCGCTCGGCACCGGCGCGGTAAAAGGTCACCTGCTCGCGATAGACGGGTTTGCCGGACTTGCGACCGATCTCGAAGACGCGGCCGACATGCGGCAGCACGGCGGAAAGATTCTGCCCAAGGGCTGCGCTGGCCGAAATCGCCAGCATCGCCTCGGCCGAGCGGTTGACGATGGTGACGATGCCGTAAGGGTCGACGCCGATGACGCCGGCGGTAACGCCGGCAAGCACGGCTTCCGAGAAGCGGCGCCGTTCGTCGATCAGGTCCTTGGCCGACAGGATCTCATTGCGCTGCGATTTCAGTTCGAGAAGCATCTTGTTGAAGGTATCGCCGAGCGAGGCGACATCGCCGTCCGAAGGCCTGACGGGAACCGCGACGTCGAGATTGCCGGTCGCCACCTCGTCGGCGGCGCCGATGAGCTGGCGAATAGGCCGCACCAGACGGTCGGCGACCGCAATGCCGGTCCAGATCGCGGACAGGATGATGATGAGCGTCAGCGACAGATAGGGCAGCGCGAAGGCCACCTGCGAGGTACGGCGGTTATCTTCCAGCCCCCGATATTCGTCGGTGTTGGACCTGACGATCTGCCTTGCCTTGATCACTTCGGGATCGACGAGCCGAATGGTGTAGAGGTAGAGTCCTTCGATCTCCCGCAGCTTGACGATGGCGCCCATGATGTTGCGCGTTTTCGGTTCGATCAGCACCGGCTTGCCGTCGGCAGCGCTGGCCACCGCGCCTTCCGGCGGCTCGGGCATGGCGAACTCCGTATCGGTCTTGGCGCTCATGACGAAAGAGCCGTCCGGCTTGATCAGCGCCGCATGGGCCAGCGAACGGCCCACGGCTTCCTTGTTCATCAAGTCGAGAAAGCCGGTACGATCAAGGCCGTAGAGCGTGCGCGACGCATCGAGATCATAGGCCATGGACAATGTCGTGCCCTGGAGGTTGCGGGCATTTTCCTGGACATAGGCGTCGGCGATCGAGAGGGATGAATTGACGATCGTCTTGGTGCGGATCTCGAACCAGCGGTCAAGGCCGATGTCGAGCGTGATCGAGGCAATGATGGCCACCATGATGGCGGGAATGGCGGCAACCAGGGCGAACATGGCGACAATGCGCACATGCAGCCGCGAAGCGGCCTTACCATGCCGGCGCGCCATCAGGATGCGGTGCACCTCACGCCCGACCAGCGCGATAAGAAACAGGACGAAAGCCGCGTTGAGGGCAATCAACGCCAGCGTCGTCGACTCGTTCGGTGTGATCGGCGTGGCGCCAACGAGGATGGTGAACGAGATCGCCGCCGTCATCAGCGCGCCGACGACCGCGATCACACCCGGCAGCGCAAGCAGCCGGCGCCCGTCACGAGCGCCGGGTTCGCTGAAAAGCGGTTGGTTTGTTGTCGGTGCCTGCGGAGCCATGTCGCCGTCTAGAGCCATGATTGCGTCGGATGTATGCAACGCATTGTGGCGATTATGCAACAAGTGTGACCGAGACGGAAATCTTTCGCGAGCCGATCCCCTGAAAAGAGCGCGGGCTCAGATCAAGGCTCAGCTCTGCCGCGATGATTTGTAGACGTTGACGCCGAGTTCGCGAATCTTCTTGCGCAGCGTGTTGCGGTTCAAGCCCAGCAATTCCGCAGCCTTGATCTGGTTGCCGCGGGTTGCCGTCATCGAAGCCAGGACGAGGGGGAACTCGACCTCGGACAGGATGCGCTGATAAAGCCCCGCCGGCGGCAATTCGCCGGCAAAGGAAGCGAAATAGCGCTGCAGGAAGTGCTCGACCGCCTGCCCGATCGACAAATCGTCGGGGATCAGATTGCCGCCACCCGGCACCACCGGACGTTCGCCGGTCTTGAGCTCCGCCTCGATGATCTCGGCGGAAATCTCGTCCTGCGAATAGAGCGCGGCGAGCCTGCGAACCAGGTTTTCCAGTTCGCGCACATTCCCCGGCCACGGATAGCGCTTCATCAACTCGATGCCGCCGGAAGAAATGCGCTTGGTCTGCAGGCCTTCCATTTCGCCGAGCTTGAAGAAGTGGCGGACGAGGTCCGGCACATCCTCGGAGCGCTCACGCAGCGCCGGCAGCCGGAGCGGCACGACGTTGAGGCGATAGAAAAGATCCTCGCGGAAGAGCCCCTGGTTGATCAGCGTGCGCAGATCCTTGTTGGTGGCAGCGACGATGCGCACGTCGGTCTTGATCGGCGTGCGTCCGCCGACCGTGGTGTACTCGCCCTGCTGCAGCACGCGCAGCAGGCGCGTCTGCGCCTCCATCGGCATGTCGCCGATTTCATCGAGGAACAGCGTGCCGCCTTCGGCCTGCTCGAAGCGGCCGGTCGAGCGGTTCTGCGCGCCGGTGAAGGCACCCTTCTCGTGACCGAACAGTTCCGATTCGATCAGGTCACGCGGGATCGCCGCCATATTGATGGCGACGAAGGGGCCGCCGCGGCGGCGGCCATATTCATGCAGCGCGCGCGCCACCAGCTCCTTGCCGGTGCCGGATTCGCCCGAGATCATCACCGTCAGGTCGGTCTGCATCATGCGCGCCAGCATGCGGTAGATGTCCTGCATGGCCGCCGAGCGGCCGACCAGCGGCATTGCATCGGGCTGCTCTTCCGGCCGCGTATCGATCTTCGGCCGGCGCGGCTCGGAAAGCGCCCGGTTGACGATGTTGAGCAGTTCGGTCAGGTCGAAGGGCTTGGGCAGATATTCGTAAGCGCCGGTTTCGGAGGCGCGGATCGCCGTCATGAATGTGTTCTGGGCGCTCATGACGATAACCGGCAGCTCCGGCCTCGCCTTCTTGATGCGCGGCAGCATGTCGAAGGCGTTTTCGTCCGGCATCACCACATCGGTGATGACCAGATCGCCCTCGCCCGCCGCCACCCAGCGCCAAAGCGTCGAAGCGTTGGAGGTGACGCGCACCTCATGACCGGCGCGTGAAAGCGCCTGGTTGAGGACGGTGCGGATCGCCGCGTCGTCGTCGGCGACGAGAATATTGCCGCGAACGGTCATTTGAGGTCTCCTTCGCCGTCATCATCGGCGCCGTTTGGCGCTTCTTTCCAGGCCGGCATCAGGATGCGGAATGTGGTGCCGCGCGGCGTCGATTCGCATTCGATGATGCCGCCATGCTCGCCGACGATCTTGGCGACCAGCGCAAGACCCAACCCGGAGCCGTTCGGCTTGGTGGTGATGAACGGGTCGAACAGGATCGGCAGGATGTCTTCGGAGACGCCGGAGCCATTGTCGCGCACGCAGAATTCCAGCGGCAGCGACACGCGGTCCTGCGTGCCCGGAACGGAAACACGGATGCCCGGCCGGAAGGCGGTCGACAGCACGATCTCGCCCTGCGGGTCGCTGCCGATCGCCTCGGCAGCGTTCTTGACCAGGTTGAGGAACACCTGGATGAGTTGATCGCGGTTGGCAAACACCGGAGGCAATGAAGGATCATAATCCTCCATTATCTTGATTTTCTTGGAAAAACCGTTCTTGGCAATCGCCTTCACATGGTCGAGCACGACATGGATGTTGACGGGATAGCGGTCGATCGGCCGCTCGTCTGAAAACACCTCCATGCGGTCGACCAGCGATACGATGCGGTCCGTCTCGTCGGTGATCAGCCGCGTCAGCGCACGGTCCTCGTCGGAAGCCGACAGTTCAAGCAGTTGGGCCGCGCCCCGGATGCCGGAGAGCGGGTTCTTGATCTCATGGGCAAGCATTGCCGCCAGACCGGTCACCGAACGTGCGGCACCCCGATGCGTCATCTGCCGGTCGATCTTGTCGGCCATCGACCGTTCCTGGAACATCACCACGACGGAGCCCGGATATTCCGGCACCGGCGCGACGTAGAGATCGACGACCTTCTCGATGCCGAGACGCGGCGACGACACGTCGACCCGATACTCGTTGACCGGAGCCCGACGCTCGCGCACCTGATCGACCAGCGTCAGCAGCGGGCTGCCGAAGGGAATGAGTTTTGACAGCGTGTTGCGGGCGAGCATGTTTGCACTCGAGCGAAAGAAATCTTCCGCGTCGGCGTTGGCATAGGTGATGAAACCTTCCTCGCTGATCATGATCACCGGGCGACGGATGGTGTTGAGCACGATCTGGGCGGCATCCGCCATTTCAGCGCCTTGGTCAGCGGCGGCGTTCATGCGGCGCTCCGCAGGTTCAAGGGTTGCGGATCGCGCGAAAACACATCGCGCAGCAAGGCAATGACGCGCGCGGGCTCGAATGCGGTCAGTATGGCCTTTCGGCTGTCGTCGGCGACGCCGCCGGCATGCCGGTCGAGATACCAGCCAAGGTGTTTGCGCGCCTGGCGCAGGCCGCTTTCGGCGCCGTAGAGCGCCAGCATGTCCTCATAGTGGGCCACGATGTAGTCGGCGACCGCCGTCGAGTCCCGTGGCATGTTTGGCGTCGCCTCGCCGGTCGCTGCGGCCGCAATGCCGCCTGCGATCCAGGGCGCGCCATAATGGGCACGGCCGATCATCACGGCGTCGGCACCCGATTGATCGAGAATGTCGGCCGCTTCCGCCGGCGAAGAGACGTCACCATTGGCGACGACCGGGATGGACACGGCTTCCTTGACGCGGGCGATGGCGCGCCAGTCGGCCTTGCCCTGGTAGAACTGGCAGCGCGTGCGGCCGTGCACGGTCACCATGCTGACACCGGCCTGCTCGGCGCGGCGCGCGAGCATCGGCGCATTGAGCGCGCCTTCGTCCCAGCCAAGCCGCATCTTGACCGTCACCGGCACCTCGACCGCGCCGACAACGGCGTCGATCAGCGACAGTGCGTGGTCGAGATCCAGCATCAATGCCGAACCCGCATAACCGCCGGTAACCTTCTTGGCCGGGCATCCCATGTTGATGTCGATGATGTCGGCGCCCTCACCGGCGGCGATTCTGGCACCTTCGGCCATGTGCATCGCCTCACGGCCTGCCAGCTGAACCATATGGACGGGCAGGCCGGAGTGGCGTATGCGCAGGTTGAAACCGGCCCTGCCCTTGGCGAGCTCGCCGCTGGCAACCATTTCGGATACGACCAGGCCTGCTCCATGCGCGTGGGCACGCTGCCGGAACGGCTCGTCCGTAATCCCCGACATCGGTGCGAGGAACACGCGATTGCGGATTCTCACGCCCCCGACATCGAGCGGCGCGGCCAATTTGGTCAAGTTAACCATGCACAAAAACCAAGCATCTTCATTCGTTGCACATTCTCTAGCCAGAACCGGCGCAATGTGCAACGCGGAATGACGCCACATTAAGGCGCAATTGGGAAAATGCCGGCCTTCGGCTTTGGCCGCGACCAAAGCGCCGCGCGTCCCTGAGGACGCGCAAAAGACGCTTTGGAATTTCATACTTAGCGCACGATCTTTCCGAAAACCGATTACACTTTTCGGGATCGTGCGCTAGGACCAAACAGGCATGACTGACGCAAGTGAAAATCACGTTTCGGGTGCGGATGGCAAGGTCGCGGTGGTGATCGTTGCGGCCGGCCGTGGTGCGCGCGCCGGACAGGCCAACGGACCGAAGCAATATCAACACATTGGCGGCTTTGCCGTCATTGCACACACGCTGGACATTTTTCTGGCCCACCCGCGGACCAGCGAGATCGTCGTCGCCATTCATGCCGATGACCATGAGCTGTTCCGGCAGGCGGCGGGCGCCAATGCCGAGCGCGTCATCGCCATCATGGGCGGGGCGACGAGGCAGGAATCCGTTCGGCTCGGCCTGCTTGCCCTTAGAGGCCAGGCGCCGGCGCAGGTCCTGATCCATGACGCCGTGCGTCCGTTTGTCGATGCGGACCTGATAGATCGCACCATCGCCGCCATCGGCGAGCGCGAGGGCGCGTTGCCCGCTTTGCCCGTCGCCGACACGCTGAAGCGCGAATCGGCCTCCGGCGTGGTTGGCGAAACCGTATCGCGCAGCGGGCTTCACGCGGCGCAAACGCCACAGGGCTTTCCGTTCTGGCCCATTCTTGCCGCGCACGAGAAAGCCCATCATCTGGGAAAAATGGATTTTACCGACGATGCCGCGATCGCCGAATGGGCGCATATTCCGGTCAAGATCGTTCCGGGCTCGCCGGACAATGTCAAACTCACCTGGGCACGGGATATTGCGATGGCGGACCAGCGGCTTTCCGGCGAACGCGTGCGCTTTCCCGACATCCGTACCGGCAATGGCTACGACGTCCACGCCTTCGAACCGGGAGACCATGTCACTTTGTGTGGCGTCGCCATAGCGCACGACAAGAAGCTGTCCGGCCATTCCGACGCCGATGTCGGTCTGCACGCCTTGACCGATGCGCTGCTGGCGACTTGCGGCGCCGGCGACATCGGCACGCATTTTCCGCCATCCGACCCGCAGTGGAAAGGCGCTGCGTCGCGCATATTCGTCGAGCATGCGGCGAAACTGGTCCGCGCGCGCGGCGGCCGCATCGCCAATGCCGACATCACGCTGATCTGCGAAGCGCCGCGCGTCGGCCCGCATCGCGAGGCCATGACCGCAGCCCTTTCGCAGATGCTGGCAATTACGCCGGATCGCATCTCGATCAAGGCCACAACCAATGAGAAGCTCGGCTTTGTCGGGCGTGAGGAAGGCATTGCGGCGATCGCCACCGCCAGCGTGGTGTTTCCCGGCGAGGTGCCGGAATGACCCACAACGAGCTGGCAAATGCCCTGCTGCAAGCCTGCCAGAGACGCGGCATTATGCTGGCAACGGCGGAAAGCTGCACCGGCGGCATGATCATCGCCGCGTTGACTGACATCGCCGGCTCGTCCGCCGTGATCGATCGTGGCTTCATCACCTATTCCAACGAAGCCAAGATGGACATGCTCGGTGTTTCCGCCGCCACGCTCGAGGCGCATGGCGCGGTTTCAGGCGAGACTGCAATTGAAATGGCGGCAGGCGCGCTTGCCCGTTCGCGCGCCGGGCTGACCCTGGCGGTCACCGGGATCGCTGGGCCTGGCGGCGGTTCGGCGGAAAAACCGGTCGGCCTGGTCTGGTTCGGGGTTGCGCTGGACGGCCGACCGATTGTCGCCGAGCACCAGCTCTTTGCAGACAAAGGCCGCGATTTCATTCGTCGCGAAACGGTCCGGCAAGCGCTGGAGCTGGGCCTGCTTGCGCTCGGCTAACCTTAGAGCAATTCCAGGAAAAGTGTGAAACGCTTTTCCGTCCGGAATTGCGTAAAAACAAGGAGTTAGAGCGGGTCGCCGTTTCCGTGAAACGGTGAACTGCTCTAGACCCGGGGTGCTGCACCGTAGATGACGTCGGCGCGCTTCTCAAAGGCTTCGGCGAACATGCGGAAGGCGCGATCGAACATGGTCCCCATGACCGCGCCCAGAATACGGCTCTTGAACTCGTAGTCGATGAAGAAGCGGACGGTGCAACCGACGCCGTCCGCTTCGAAACGCCAGACGTTGCTCAAATATTTGAACGGCCCGTCGATGTACTTCACCTCGATGGTGTTCTCGGCGGGCTTCAGCAGCACCTGCGTCGTGAAGGTTTCGCGGATCGCCTTGTAGCCGATGCTCATGTCGGCAAGCAGAACCGTGCGCCCGTCACGCTCCTTGCGCGAGCGAACCGTCAGCGCTTCGCAAAGCGGCAGGAATTGCGGATAGGATTCAACATCGGCGACCAGCGCGAACATCTGCTCGGGTGTATGGGATACGCGTCGGGTGGCTTCGAATTTTGGCATGAAACCAGCGGGTTAAGCTGTTTTCTTGAGAATCGCTTCCCGTGCCGCACGCAGCTTGGCGAAATCGTCGCCGGCGTGATGCGACGAACGCGTCAGCGGGCTGGACGCCACCAGCAGGAAACCCTTGGTCCGGCCGATCGTCTCGAAAGATTTAAACTCCTCCGGAGTGACGAAGCGGATCACCGGATGGTGCTTCTTCGACGGCTGCAGGTACTGGCCGATGGTCATGAAGTCGACATTGGCGGACCGCAGATCGTCCATCAGCTGCAGGATTTCATTCCGTTCTTCGCCCAGCCCCACCATGATGCCGGACTTGGTGAAGATCGACGGATCAAGCTCCTTGACCCGCTGCAACAGCCGGATCGAATGGAAATAGCGGGCGCCCGGACGAACCGTCAGATAGTTCGACGGTACGGTTTCGAGATTGTGGTTGAAGACGTCGGGCTTGGCGGCCACGACGACCTCCAGCGCGCCGTCCTTGCGCAGGAAGTCGGGCGTCAGGATTTCGATCGTCGTCAGCGGCGTTGCCGCCCGGATGGCGCGAATGACTTCGGCGAAATGCTGCGCACCGCCATCGGCGAGATCGTCGCGGTCGACCGAGGTGATGACGACATGGGTAAGGCCCATCTGCTTGACCGCATGCGCGACACGGGCCGGCTCATCCGGGTCAAGCGCGGTTGGAATGCCCGTGGCGACGTTGCAGAAGGCGCAGGCGCGGGTGCAGATCTCGCCCATGATCATGAAGGTGGCGTGCTTCTTTTCCCAGCATTCGCCGATGTTGGGGCAGCCGGCCTCTTCGCAGACCGTCACCAGCTTGTGCGATTTGACGATTTCGCGCGT
Source organism: Mesorhizobium sp. M7A.F.Ce.TU.012.03.2.1 (assembly GCF_004006095.1). NCBI lineage: Bacteria > Pseudomonadati > Pseudomonadota > Alphaproteobacteria > Hyphomicrobiales > Phyllobacteriaceae > Mesorhizobium > Mesorhizobium sp. M7A.F.Ce.TU.012.03.2.1. Next base: position 4,800,114 of record NZ_CP034779.1, on the reverse strand, counting down.
TTCGGCATAGCCCTTCGACATCGGCGCCTTGACGCGGATCCAGTCGGGCTTGCGCAGCACGTCCTGGTCAGGCTTGTGCGCCTTTTCCGGATGCCGCAAGCGCGGGGCGTTGGCGATCGTATCGAGGACAGTGACCATCGGGAAACCTGGTTCATTCGCGACGCCAGTCAGGCGTTCGCTGTCATAACGTCATCTAGGACTTTTCAACGCAAAGAAAAAGGCCGCCGCGGCGCATGCCGCAACAGCCTTTTTCGCATGGCAGCTTTTCAGTGATGCTAACGACGCACCAGACGCCCGGCCCAGATCAGCAGGCAGGCACCGATAAAGCCGGTGATCAGATAGGCAATCCAGCCGACGCCGAACGGGCCAAAATTGAGAGCCTGCAGAATGGCGTTCAGCACGACCGCGCCGACGATGCCCATAACGATGTTCATGAAGATGCCGGTGTCGCTCTTCATGAACATTTCGGCGAACCAGCCTGCCAGGCCGCCGATGATGATGGCTGCTATCCAGCCGACGCCATTCAGGTGCATATGCCTTCTCCTTGTGTGATGCGTGAAAACGCATCCGCAAACGAAGTACCTTGCCGCCGGGTTCCATCTGTAGCAGCGCTTTCAATCTATCAGGCGTTGAGCGCGCGGCCATAGGCGTCGAGCACGCTTTCCTTCATCATCTCCGACAGCGTCGGGTGCGGGAAGATGGTGTGCATCAGCTCTTCCTCGGTCGTCTCCAGGTTAATCGCCACGACAAAGCCCTGGATCAGTTCGGTCACTTCGGCACCCACCATGTGAGCGCCGAGCAACTGGCCAGTCTTCCTGTCGAAGATGGTCTTGATGAAGCCCTGATCCTCGCCGAGCGCAATGGCCTTGCCGTTGGCGGCGAACTGGAAGCGGCCGACGCGGATATCCTTGCCCTCGGCCTTGGCTTTCGCTTCCGTCAGGCCGACCGAGGCAACCTGTGGATTGCAGTAGGTGCAGCCCGGAATCTTCAGCTTGTCGGTGGCATGCACGCCGGGAAAATTGGCGATCTTCTCGATGCACACCACGCCTTCATGTTCGGCCTTGTGGGCAAGCATCGGCGGGCCGGCGACATCGCCGATGGCATAGATGCCCGGCACGTTGGTCTTGCCGTAGCCATCGATGACGACGCAGCCACGCTCCGTCTTCACGCCAAGCGCCTCGAGTCCGAGGCCCTCGATGTTGCCCTGCACGCCGACGGCCGAGATCATTCGATCGGCGGTGATCTTCTCAACCTTGCCGTCCTTCATCTCGACATGCGCCGTGACCGAATTGGGACCCTTCTCGACTTTGGTCACCTTGGCTTCGAGGATGATCTCCATGCCTTGCTTCTCGAACTGCTTTTGCGCGAATTTCGAGACTTCGGCATCCTCGACCGGCATCACTGCCGGCAGCAGCTCGACCACCGTTACTTCGGCGCCCATGGTGCGGTAGAAGGAGGCGAATTCGATGCCGATGGCACCCGATCCCATGACCAGCAGCGACTTCGGCATCTCCTTCGGCACCATGGCCTCGAAATAGGTCCAGATCAGTCTGCCGTCAGGCTCGATGCCGGGCAGCGCGCGTGGCCGCGCGCCGGTCGCCAGGATGATGTGCTTGGCGGTGTAGGTGCCCTCGCCCTTGACGCCTTTCGGCACCGGCGGCTGCGGCTCCATCGGCTTCTTGGCCGTCTTGGATACAACGATCTCACCCGGCTTCGAAAGCTTGGCCTCGCCCCAGATGACGTCGACCTTGTTCTTCTTCATCAGGAAGGCAACGCCGCCATTCAACCGCAGCGAGACCTTTCGCGAGCGATCGACCACGGCCGCTGTATCGACGCTGACTTTGCCGTCGAGCTTCAACCCGTAATCCTTCAGGTGATCCGAATAGTGCATGATCTCGGCCGAACGCAGCAGCGCCTTGGTCGGGATGCAGCCCCAGTTAAGGCAAATGCCGCCGAGATGCTCGCGCTCGACGATCGCCGTCTTGAAGCCGAGTTGCGCGGAACGCACCGCGGTGACATAGCCGCCAGGGCCGGAGCCGATGATGATGACGTCGTAGGATTCAGACATTTTATGGTCCTTATTGAAGCGAGGCTTCACCGAAAGAAGGTTTTGGTATCGACCATGGCTCTTGCTTCAGCATTGGAGGCCTGAAAGTGGGCTCATGCATCAATACCGAAAGGGCATCGGAAACCCAGAGCCCTAGAAGCGCGTAGCCTGCAAGAAGCCGACTTCGGCGGCCTTGCCAATGCACAGCCAACCAGATGCCGATGATCAGAAATGCATCGACTATCATGTCGCTAACATCACACGCACCAGCGGCGCCAGCGCCTTGCCGATGTTTCGCGTGTTTTCGGCGTCGAGATGGACGCCGTCGAGAGGGGTGGTTTGCGCCACGCTGCCGGCGTCGAAGAAGCCACAGCCGGCTTCGTCGGCGAGCGCGGCATATTGCGGTGCCAAAAACTTCGAGGCGTCATCGCCACCGGCGAACATTTCCTTGAAGTCGGCATTTTCGGTGCGGCTGACGACAGGCGGCGAGACGATCAGTATCTGCGGCGCGGGCCAGTCGAACGGATAGTCGTGACCGCGCACGATGTCGATCAGCCGCTGAATGCCCTGCTTGGCCGCGACGGGATTGCCGTGGATCCACGGCTTCATGTCGTTGGCGCCGAGCATGATGGCAATCAGGTCGATCGGCGCATGGGTCGTCAGGACGGTTGGCAGCAGTTTTGCACCGTTGCGGTCCGCACCGGCCAGATGATCGTCGAAGGCCGTGGTGCGGCCGTTGAGGCCATCGGCAATCACTTGCACGCCGGCGCCTAACGCTGCCTGCAGCACGCTCGGCCAGCGGTCTTCCAGCGCATGGCGGCCACCTTCGGCATTGTAGCCCCAGGTTAGCGAGTCGCCGTAGCAAAGAACCGTCTTCATGCGCCCACCTGTGCGTTAATCGAGCCGCGCCTCAACCGCCAGCGCACGAACAGCCAGTGAACCAGCACAGTGGCCAGGTTCGGCAAAACCAGGCCGGCGATGATTGGCAGGTCGCCTCCCCACTGGCGCTTGCCGATCGGTTGAGAGAACGTCCAACCGATCAGGCCGAGCCCGATCAGCACGAACAGGAGAATTGCGCAGAGGGCCAGCCAGTTGATGATCGTCGGTGCGTTCGAAAAAAGCTGCGCGATGAAAAACACGATCGTTGCAACAATGGTGACAAGCACCGACGTCATGAACACCAGAATGTATTCTTCCTGCGCATGGGTTGCGACCGCCAGCTGTTGAGCAACCAGGCCGCCTGCCAATCCTGACAGGAAAAACGCCATGAGGGAGGTGAAGAAGATCCGCACCGCCCTCTCCGTCCTAGACCAGCATGCCCATCGGGTTCTCGATCAGCCGCTTGAAGGCGACCAGCAGTTCAGCCCCAAGCGCGCCGTCGACGGCGCGGTGATCGGTCGACAGCGTCACCGACATCACGGTGGCGATCTTGATCTCGCCATTCTTGACCACCGCCCGCTCCTCGCCGGCGCCGACCGCCAGGATGGTCGCATGCGGCGGGTTGATGACCGCAGCAAAATCCTTGATGCCGAACATGCCGAGGTTGGACACCGCCGTGGTGCCGCCCTGATACTCTTCCGGCTTCAGCTTGCGGCTGCGCGCACGGCTGGCCAGGTCCTTCATCTCGTTGGAGATGGTGGACAGCGTCTTTTCGTCGGCCTTGCGGATAATCGGCGTGATCAGGCCACCGGGGATCGACACGGCAACGCCGACATCGGCATGCTTGTGCTTGACCATGGCGCTTTCGGTCCATGAGGCATTGGCATCCGGCACCGCCTTCAGCGCCATGGCCATCGCCTTGATGACCATATCGTTGACCGACAGCTTGTAGGCCGGAGCGTCGCCCTTGTCAGTCTTCTTCACCGGGGCAGCCGCATTGATCTGCGTGCGCAGCGCCAGCAGCGCATCGAGTTCGCAATCGAGCGTCAGGTAGAAATGCGGGATGGTGGACTTGGCCTCGACCAGGCGCCGCGCAATGGTCTTGCGCATATTGTCATGCGGGACGAGGTCGTAGGAGCCCTGTTCGAACAGTTTCAGGACCTGATCATCCGACATCGCCTTTACCGCAGGCGCAGGAGCGCCAGCAGGAGCCTTGGCGGCAGGCGCCGCCTGGGCACCTCCACCGGCAATCGCCGCGTCGACATCCGACTTCACCACCCGGCCATGTGGGCCGGTGCCAGTCACGGCAGACACATCGACACCGGCCTCCTTCGCGATGCGGCGTGCAAGCGGCGACGCGAAGGTGCGCTCGCCAGCCGCATGGCCGTTGGCAACCGGAGCCGCATCTGCCTTGGATGCGGTCGCGACCGGTTCGGCCTTGGGTGTCTCAGCCTTCGGTGCGTCAGCCTTGGGAGCCTCCGCTTTCGGCGTCTCGGCTTTGGCTGGTGCGGCAGTATCGCCGCTTTTCGCGGCAGCGCCCGCATCCTCGCCCTCTCCGGCGAGCACGGCGATCAGCGCATTGACCTTGACGCCTTCGGTGCCGGCGGGAACGACGAGCTTGGCAACCGTGCCCTCATCGACAGCCTCGACTTCCATCGTCGCCTTGTCGGTCTCGATCTCGGCAATCACATCGCCCGGCGAAACCTTGTCGCCTTCCTTGACGAGCCACTTGGACAGATTGCCCTCTTCCATCGTGGGCGACAGGGCCGGCATGGTGATGTTGATTGGCATTTTGTCCTCCCGCCCGGTTCAGCGATACATGACGGCTTTGACCGCCTCGATGACTTCGCCGACATTCGGCAACGCCAGCTTCTCGAGGTTCGCCGCATAAGGCATCGGCACATCCTTGCCGGCGATGGTGATGACCGGCGCGTCAAGAAAATCGAAGGCGCGCTGCGACACCTGGTTGGCGATATGGTCGCCGACCGAGTTCTGCGGATAACCTTCCTCCACCACCACCAGGCGGTTGGTCTTCTTGACCGAGGCGATGATGGTGTCGAGATCGAGCGGCCGGATCGTGCGCAAGTCGATGATCTCGGCATCGATGCCAAGGCCACGCAGTTCCGCTTCAGCCTTGACCGCATAGGTCATGCCGATGCCGAAGGAGACGATGGTGACATCCTTGCCTGATTTATGGATGCGCGCCTTGCCGATCGGCAGCACGAAATCGTCCAGCTTCGGCACGTCGAAGGACTGACCGTAGAGGATTTCATTCTCGAGGAAGATGATCGGGTTCGGATCGCGGATCGCTGCCTTCAACAAGCCCTTGGCGTCAGCGGCGGTGTAGGGCATCACCACTTTCAGGCCCGGAATGTGGCTGTACCAGGCGGCATAGCACTGCGAGTGCTGAGCGGCGACGCGTGCGGCGGCGCCGTTCGGTCCACGGAACACGATCGGCGCGCCCATCTGGCCGCCCGACATATAGAGGGTCTTGGCGGCCGAGTTGATGATCTGGTCGATCGCCTGCATGGCGAAGTTGAAGGTCATGAACTCGACGATCGGCTTCAGGCCGGCCATCGCCGCACCCACGCCAACGCCGGCAAAGCCATGCTCGGTGATCGGCGTGTCGACGACGCGCCGCGGCCCGAATTCCTGCAGCAGGCCTTGCGTGATCTTGTAGGCGCCCTGGTATTCGGCAACCTCCTCGCCCATGACGAAGACATCGCCGTCGCGGCGCATTTCCTCGGCCATCGCATCGCGCAGCGCTTCGCGCACCGTGGTCGAGACCATTTCCGTGCCGGCCGGAATGTCCGGATCGGCGGCGATTTCCGTCTTCGGAGCAGCAGCCACCGGCGCAGCCGGCTTTGCGGCCTCCGCCTTATCCTCTGCGGCCGCCGGAGCCTCTGCCTTTGCAGGCGCTTCCGCCTTGGCGGGCGCCGCGGCCTTGCCGATATCCCCGGCACTTTCGCCGTCCTGTAGCAGCACGGCGATCGGTGTGTTGACCTTGACGCCTTCGGTACCGGCGGCGATCAGGATCTTGCCCAGCGTGCCTTCGTCAACGGCTTCGACTTCCATCGTCGCCTTGTCGGTCTCGATCTCGGCGATGACGTCGCCGGCGACGACTTTGTCGCCCTCGTTCTTCAACCACTTCGAAAGATTGCCCTCTTCCATGGTCGGCGAGAGAGCGGGCATGAGAATTTCGATCGGCATGTCCTTGCCCTCCCGTTACAATACGATATCGGTCCAGAGCTCGGACGGATCCGGCTCCGCGTCGTTCTGGGCAAATTCGGCGGCATCCGCGACAATGTCGCGGACCTCCTTGTCGATGGTCTTGAGCTCGTCCTCGATCGCCCACTTCTTTTCCATCAGCCGTGCCTTGACCTGCTCGATCGGGTCATGGTCCGAGCGCATCTTCTGCACTTCTTCCTTCGAGCGGTATTTGGCCGGGTCGGACATCGAGTGACCGCGATAGCGGTAGGTCTGCATTTCGAGAATGATCGGCCCATTGCCGGCGCGGCACCATTCGGTCGCCTGGTCGCCGGCGGCCTTGACGGCGCGGACATCCATGCCGTCGACCTGGATGCCGGGAATCTTGAACGAGGCGCCACGGTGCGAAAAATTGGTTTCCGCCGAAGAGCGCGACACCGAGGTGCCCATGGCATAGCGGTTGTTCTCGATGATGTAGATCACCGGCAGCTTCCACAGCGAGGCCATGTTGAAGCTTTCATAGACCTGGCCCTGGTTGGCCGCGCCATCGCCGAAATAGGTCAGCGAAACATTGTTGTTGTCGCGGTAGCGGTTGGCGAAGGCCAACCCCGTGCCGAGCGACACCTGCGCGCCGACGATGCCGTGGCCGCCGTAAAAGTGCTTTTCCTTGGAGAACATGTGCATGGAGCCGCCCTTGCCCCGGGACAGGCCGCCCCGACGCCCGGTCAACTCGGCCATGACGCCGCGCGGCGACAGTTCCATCGCCAGCATGTGGCCGTGGTCGCGATAGGCGGTGATCATCTGATCGCCATCGATCAGTGCCATCTTCATGCCGGTGACGACCGCTTCCTGGCCGATATAGAGGTGGCAGAAGCCGCCGATGAAACCCATGCCGTAAAGCTGGCCGGCCTTTTCCTCGAAACGACGGATGAGCAGCATGTGCCGGTAAGCGGCAAGCTCTTCGTCCTTGGTGAATTCGGCAGGCTTGGGGGCCGAAAGCCCCGATTTGCCGTCGGATTTGGATTTGGCAGGCGCTTTTCTGGCGGCGGTGGCCATGCATCACTCCCTGTTGGCGTCTCTTTGTGGACATTAGAGCAGATGAAATCTGCTCTGGGGAGATCAGCTCTTCCCCACCGATTTAAGGGAGGCTAACACGCGTCAAAGCGTTGCGCCATGCCGAATTTGCATAGCTGGCATGCGCCTAAGCGATTAAAATCATTGAAAATATTGATGATTAACTTGAAATCAGTTATTTCGACGAGGTCGGCAACATAATGGTGATTTCGTCAGCCTGGGACAGATTGAGCGCCTTGCGTGCCTGCTCATCGAGCATGTCCTTTTCGAGCGTGCCTTCATGCATCAACCGAACGCGGCGCTCGAGTTCCATGCGGCGCGCCTTGATCACATCGAGCTGGCCTTGCAGCGCCACCGTCTGGGCTTCCAGCTGATATTTCGAATAGATGCCGAATTCGCCGTGATAGGCGTGGAAGCCGAAATAGGCCAGGAACGCCACGCAAAGCGAGGGAATGATCAGTCGGCCGGTGTTTCTCTGCTTGTGCTGACGCGTCCACATGATCCAAATCCTCGCGGCCGCGAACTCAGGCGGCTCACGATCTTTTTCGCCCGATTGTGCTTAACGGACGGTTACGGGTGTCCTGTTGGGCGGCGTCGAAACAAAAAAGGGCGGGAATGCTCCCGCCCTTTTGTCCGGTATCGATGAGCCGGTGTTTCTGGATCAGCCCTTGACCACCGACTTGCCGGCATAGCTTGCCTGCTTGCCGAGTTCTTCCTCGATGCGGATCAGCTGGTTGTACTTGGCCATGCGGTCGGAGCGCGACAGCGAGCCTGTCTTGATCTGTCCGCAATTGGTGGCAACCGCGAGATCGGCGATGGTCGAATCCTCGGTTTCGCCCGAGCGGTGCGACATGACGGCAGTGTAGCCGGCCTTGTGCGCGGTCTCTACGGCGTCGAGCGTTTCCGTCAGCGAGCCGATCTGGTTGACCTTGACGAGGATCGAATTGGCAACGCCCATGCGGATGCCGTCGCGCAGCCGCGCCGTATTGGTGACGAACAGGTCGTCGCCGACTAGCTGCGTCTTCTTGCCGATCAGGCCGGTCAGGTACTTCCAGCCTTCCCAGTCGTCCTCGGCCAAGCCGTCCTCGATCGAGATGATCGGATAGTCGGCGGCAAGCTTGGCCAGGTATTTGGCCTGGGCCCTGGGATCGCGCGTCTTCTTCTCGCCCTCATAGACGTAGTTGCCGTCCTTGAAGAACTCGGTCGCGGCGCAATCGAGGCCCAGCGCGATCTCGTCGCCCGGCTTGAAGCCGGCCTGCTCGATCGATTCCATGATGAAATCGAGCGCCACAGGCGCGCTTTTCAGGTTCGGGGCAAAGCCGCCCTCGTCGCCGACATTGGTGTTGTGGCCGGCGTCCTTCAGTTTCTTGCGCAGCGTATGGAAGATTTCCGAACCCCAGCGGACACCTTCGCGCAGCGTCGGCGCGCCGATCGGCAGGATCATGAATTCCTGGAAATCGATCGGGTTGTCGGCATGCGCGCCGCCATTGATGATGTTCATCATCGGTACCGGCAGGAGATGCGCCTTGGTGCCGCCGACATAGCGGTAGAGCGGCAGGCCGGCGGCATCGGCGGCCGCCTTGGCCACCGCTAGCGAAACGCCAAGAATGGCATTGGCGCCAAGCCGGCTCTTGTTGGGCGTGCCGTCAAGCTCGATCATGGTCTGGTCGATATGGATCTGGTTTTCGGCTTCCATGCCGCCGATGGCCTCGAACAGCTCGCCGTTCACCGCTTCGACGGCCCTGAGCACGCCCTTGCCGAGATAGCGGGCGCCACCGTCGCGCAGTTCGACGGCCTCGTGGGCGCCGGTCGAAGCACCCGACGGCACCGCCGCGCGGCCCATCGAGCCGTCTTCGAGAATGACATCGACCTCGACGGTCGGATTTCCACGGCTGTCCAGGATTTCACGCCCGACAATGTCGATGATGGCGGTCATTTGCGATGTCCTCGATTGATCTGAAGAATGCCGCACGTCTTAGCCAAAGTGCTGCAAAAGGCAATCGGCCGGCCGGCAATTATTGCCGCGGCATCAGCCTCTGAACGATTCACGAAGCGCAAATCGCTGTCATCATAAGTCATGTACGGTCGGCTGACTTCCGGTTAAGGTGCAGCGCGCGGGGCGAAACAGGAGGAGTTTCGCCATGTCCCAGTTGAGTGGTATCGTGAGTCTGTTCCTGATCGCGGCGGCATTCCTGACGTCGTGCGACAATCAGCAGTCGCCGCCGAAGGCGATGGCCCCCTTACATGTCAGCGAATAAGCCAGAATACAAAGCGGCCCCGTCTCTCGACGGGGCCGCTTTGTCGTTGCTGTCAATGCCAGTAAGGCGTGACCTTGTAGTAATTGTAAGATTCGTCGCGCGCCACCTCGCCATCCGCCCCGCTCAATTCGTTGATCGAATAGGCAGGCGCCGCTCTGAGTTGTTCCTTGGAAAACGGCACGACATAGCCGCCCTTGTCCTCATCATAGTCGAGGCTTGCCCACGGAATGGCGTGATATTTTTCGCCAATGCCGAGGAAGCCGCCAAAACCGATCACCGCGAACATGATGCCGTTCGTCATCTTGTCGAGCATCACATCCTCGATGCTTCCGATGCTCGTGCCTTCGGTATTGTAGACCGATGTACCGATGACCCGTGAAGCGGCGATGGCTTGGGTGTGACCTGTCTGGGTTGTCATGATTGTGCTCCTCATTGTGGTTTAGAACCATACTTGGACAATGAGGGGCGCGGGCGAAGGTTCCCGACTTTTTCGGCGACGCCCGGTCACTCCGAGAGGATGAAGGTAACCTTCATATTGACGCGATAAGCAACAATCTTGCCGTCTTGGACGACGATCTTCTGGTCCTGGATCTAAGCGCCCTCGACGTTCTTCAGGGTTTTCGAGGCGCGCGCAATTCCCTGTTCGATGGCGTCCTGAAAGCTCTTCTTCGACGACGATGTGATTTCGGTGACGCGGGCGACGGACATGGCTTCCTCCTGCCAAAACGCTCAGTTGCAAGGCAAGCGTATAGCCGGCTCGTGCCTTCCACAAGCGCCGGCAGTCGGCAGGGTATGCGTCCGGCCTTAGAGGCCCTTGGCGATACGGTCGAATGCCATCAGCCGCTCGAGCAAGGCTGGCATGTCCTTTAACGGCAGCATGTTCGGGCCATCCGACGAGGTCGAATTGTCAGGATCCTGGTGGGTCTCGATGAACACGCCGGCAACGCCAACAGCGACGGCCGCGCGCGCCAGCGTCTCGACAAAACGACGTTCACCGCCCGAGGACCCGCCCTGCCCGCCCGGTTGAGGACCCGCCCTGCCCGCCCGGTTTTGATGGTGACGACGATGCCGGCACCGACGGTGCGGCCGCCTTCACGGATAGCGAAGCGCAGCTTCTCTTCCATGGCGATCGGCACGATCAGCTCGACATCGACCGTGATGTTGTCGCCCGGCATCACCATCTCGGTGCCTTCCGGCAGCGACACGATGCCGGTCACGTCCGTCGTGCGGAAGTAGAACTGCGGACGGTAGTTGGTGAAGAACGGCGTGTGACGGCCACCTTCGTCCTTGGTCAGGATGTAGGCTTCGGCCACGAACTTCTTGTGCGGCTTCACCGTGCCCGGCTTGGCCAGAACCTGGCCGCGCTCGACACCTTCACGATCAACGCCGCGCAGCAGCGCGCCGATGTTGTCGCCGGCCTGGCCCTGATCGAGCAGCTTGCGGAACATTTCCACGCCCGTGCAGGTCGTCTTGGTCGTCGGACGGATGCCGATRATCTCCAGCTCCTCGCCGACCTTGACCACGCCGCGCTCGACGCGGCCGGTCACGACCGTGCCRCGGCCCGAGATCGAGAACACGTCTTCGATCGGCATCAGGAACGGCTTGTCGAGCGGACGAACCGGCGTCGGGATGTAGGCATCGACCGCAGCCATCAGCTCGCGGATCGCGTCTTCACCGATCTTCTTGTCGCTGTCTTCCAGGGCAGCCAGAGCCGAACCCTTGACGATCGGAATGTCGTCGCCGGGGAATTCGTTCTTGGTCAGAAGCTCGCGAACCTCGAGCTCGACCAGTTCGAGCAGCTCGGCGTCGTCGACCTGGTCGACCTTGTTGAGGAACACCACGATCGACGGCACGCCGACCTGACGCGCCAGCAGGATGTGCTCGCGGGTCTGCGGCATCGGGCCGTCGGCGGCCGACACGACCAGGATCGCGCCGTCCATCTGCGCGGCGCCGGTGATCATGTTCTTCACATAGTCGGCGTGGCCGGGGCAGTCGACGTGAGCGTAGTGGCGGGCAGCCGTCTCGTATTCGACATGCGCCGTCGAGATCGTGATGCCGCGCGCCTTTTCCTCAGGAGCAGCGTCGATCTGGTCGTAGCGCTTGTATTCGCCAAAATACTTGGTGATCGCCGCCGTCAGCGACGTCTTGCCATGGTCGACGTGGCCAATCGTGCCGATGTTCACGTGAGGCTTGTTACGCTCGAATTTACCTTTNTACTTGGTGATCGCCGCCGTCAGCGACGTCTTGCCATGGTCGACGTGGCCAATCGTGCCGATGTTCACGTGAGGCTTGTTACGCTCGAATTTACCTTTTGCCATTGTCTCTTTCCTTGGACGGCCCGGATCTTCAGTTCGGTCGAAGACCTTCAGTTCAGTCGAATGCGGGGCGATTAGCGACAAAGGCCAAAAAACACAAGCGTCTTTTGGCCGGGTGCCGTCTCACTCAGTCCGAACCATCGATCCGATTGCGGGATATGACGCTGATATAGGAAGGCTCTGGGCAAAATGAAGGGGTAGCGGGCCGACCGATCGAGGCGGCGAAAGCGCTGGCGTGCTTGCCCGGCCCTGTCTGAATCATGGCCAGGCCATGGACCATTGCCGCCGCCACCCGCCTCTGATCTTGTGTCCGGATGCATTTCATCCCTGCCTCTATCCGCGGCCCGCTGTTCATGATCGTCTCGACGGGGTCGTATCTCGTCAACGACACGATGATGAAGCTCGCGACGGCTGGCCTGCCGTCTTACGAAGTGCTGTTTCTGCGGGGTGCCGCGGCAGCACTCTGGGGCTTCCCGCTGTTGTTCGCGCTGGGCTACGGCAAGCAGATCCCGCGGATCTTCGACAAGCGCGTCCTGAGCCGGAACATGCTCGAGCTGGCGGCGATCCTTTGCTATGTGGTCGCACTCGCCAACATGCAGATCGCCGATTCCACCGCGCTCGGCCAGATCACGCCGCTCTTGATGCTGGTCGGCTCCTCGATCCTGTTTGGCGAGCGGATCGGCGGCCGGCGCATGGCGCTGATCGGGCTCGGCTTCGTCGGAGCGCTGATGGTGGCGCAGCCGACCATGCAAGGCATTTCGGTCTACGCCTTGCTGGCGCTCGGCAATGCCACATTTGCGGCGGCGCGCGACCTTGCCGGCCGGCGGGTCGCGGCCGAGGTGCCGGGGATGATCGTGGCGATTTCCGCCGTCGTGGTGGTGCTGATCGGCGCCGGCGCCGCGCATCTGGTTTCAGAGCGCTGGGTCATGCCCGGGGCACATCACCTGCTGCTGATGGCCGGTGCTGGATTTTTCCTGATCTTCGGCCATTTCTTCATCTTCATGGCCTATCGCATCGGACCGACCAGCGCCGTGGCGCCGTTCTACTATTGCTTCACCGTCTGGGCGGTCATTTCCGGCCTGCTGGTGTTCGGGCAGTTCCCCAACGCGCTGGCCATTTGCGGCATTCTGCTGGTCGTCGGCAGCGGGCTGACCATCGTCTCGCTGGATCAGCGTCAGCGCCGGCTGGCCGTCGTCGCCTAGCCTCGTTTCATTGCTGCTTTTCGCCGCCCCGATGCCATAGGCAAGCCACTCTGAGCATACCGGCCTCAAGCCGGTCTCGCCTTCAGAAACTCGAAACCTCAGATGATCCGCAGGCGCCTAAAGCGTCCGCCTTGCGCTGAACTGATGGTAAGCCCACAGAACGACCACCGCGCCGATGACGGCAACGATCAGGCTGTAGATGTAGAGGCCGGTGACGCCTGACGCGCCGAAGGCACTGAATATCAGACCGCCGACAATGGCGCCGACGATGCCCAGTACGATATCCATGACGACACCCTGGCCGGTCTTGTTGACGATCTTGCTGCCGATGAAGCCGGCGACCACGCCGAGAATGATCCAGCTGATGATACCCATTTTTTCCTCTCCATCCCCTCGCCAGCCGAACATTTTCATAGGATTGTCAAAACCTCAAGCCAGCTTGAAATTCCGCCCGAATGCTTCATTGTCGAGGAGGGGTCGGGCCTTGTTCGCTATGGAGGATCCACGATGGGACTTTTTGACAATGCCGTTCCCGGCGGCAACATCACCAAACCCCTGATGATCGCGCTCGGCGCATTGCTGGTCGGCAAGATGCTGAGCGGCAGAAATGCCGAAGAGCCAGAGCAGTCTCCCGCGCCCGCTCCGACCGCCCCCGTCCCGACGGAAACCACATCCGCCGATGGTGGCCTGGCTGGCGGATTGGGCGGCCTGCTCGACAAGCTCAGAAATGCCGGCCACGGCAATGCCGCCGACTCCTGGGTCGGCACCGGGCAGAACCAGCCGATCAACGCCAACGATCTTGGCGCCGCGATCGGACCGCAGATCATTCGCGAGATCGCGCAACGGACCGGGCTGGACGAGCAGGAACTGCTCAAACAACTGTCCACCGCCTTGCCCGGCATCGTCGACAGACTGACGCCGAACGGCCAGGTGCCGCAGCAGCACCAGGTCGCCACCGCGTTCAACAGCTGACGCGGCGCAGCCACCACAATTGGAGCGCTGCGCCTCGTGCGCAGTGTTTCGATTTGCCGGATGGGATGAGTGTCTGGAGCGGGTAGCGGGAATCGAACCCGCATATTCAGCTTGGAAGGCTGCTGCTCTACCACTGAGCTATACCCGCGCCGTTCCTGAAGGACCGGATTCATCCGAAAAGCGCCATGCACTTTTCGGTCCGATTCTTGTTACGTTTCAGGGCTTCCGGGCCGGCAGTGGTGGAGAGGGTTGGATTCGAACCAACGTAAGCTAAGCTAACGGATTTACAGTCCGTCCCCTTTAACCACTCGGGCACCTCTCCAGTCTGCCGCCGGAGCCATGCAACGAGGCATTCACGCCGATCCGGACCCGAGTTATGTGTTCTCCGAAACCAGCGCAGCGCCTTATGGCGGCAAGCCCATTGGGTGTCAACCGCGCAACCATGGTTTTTCGTTTCTGTTCGCCGGCTGTAGTGACAGGCCATATCCTTGGCCGGAGGACACCGCTATAGAAGCCAGCCATGAGCGACAAAACCAACACCCCCAAAGACACCCATTACGCCAAGCTGCGCCGCGCCTATCGCGACGAGAAAAGCGGCGGCGCGCCGGCATTCCGGGCTCGACAGCCGGTTCCGCCGGGCGAAAATGCCGCGGATGGCCTGGTGCGGCTCTACGGCCTGCACACGGTGCGTGCCGCACTCGACAATCCGCGCCGCAAGATCAGGAAGATGCTGGTGACGCGCAATGCGGCCGAGCGCCTCGAAATCGCCGATCTCGCCGCCCTGCCCTTCAAGACCGAACTGGTCGAACCCAGGGACATCGACAAGATCACCGGGTCGGATGCCGTGCATCAGGGTGTGCTGATCGAGGCCGAGCCGCTTAAAGCCAAGCGGCTCGATGCGCTTGGTGACGCGAAGCTGGTGCTGGTGCTCGACCAGATCACCGACCCGCACAATGTCGGCGCCATCCTGCGCTCGGCGGTGGCCTTCGGCGCTGGCGCGCTGATCACCACAGCCCGCCACAGCCCGCAGGAATCGGGCGTGCTGGCGAAATCCGCCTCCGGCGCGCTGGAGCACATCGACCAGATCGAGGTGAAGAACCTCGCCGACGCGCTCGGCCAGCTGCACGAGGCCGGCTTTCGCACCATCGGGCTTGATTCGGACGCGCCGGCCGAACTCGAAAAGAGCTTTGCCGGAGAAAAGATCGCCCTGGTGCTGGGCGCCGAAGGCAAGGGCCTGCGCCAGAAGACCCGCGAGACGGTGACGACGCTGGCGCGGCTCGACATGCCCGGCGCCATCCATTCGCTCAACGTGTCGAATGCCGCGGCGATCAGCCTTTACGTGGCGCGGAAGTTTTTAGCGAGTAGCGAGTAGCGAGTAGCGAGTAGCGAGTAGCGAAAGTCGAATCCCGACTATCCGTGGCTGCAATCCCTATTCGCTATTCGCTACTCGCTACTCGCTCCTCCTACCCCACCTCATGCCCCGCCATCCGCTCCAGCGCCCTGACCAGCGCCGAATGATCTTCCTTGGCGCCGCCATTGGCCGCGCAGGAATTGAACAGCTGTTGAGTCGTCGAGGTGTTGGGCAAGGAAACGCCGAGCGCCTTCGCGCCCTCCAGCGCGAGGTTCAGATCCTTCTGGTGCAGTTCGACGCGGAAACCAGGCGCGAAGGTGCGCTTGACCATGCGCTCGCCATGCACTTCCAGAATGCGCGAAGCCGCCAGCCCGCCCATCAGCGCCTGCCTGACCTTGGCCGGATCGGCGCCGGCTTTCGAAGCAAAAACAAGCGCTTCGGCGATGGCTTCAATGGTCAGCGCGACGACGATCTGGTTGGCCACCTTGGTGGTCTGGCCAACCCCGTTTGGCCCGACCAGGGTGATGTTCTTGCCCATCTTCTCGAACACGGACTTGGCGCGCTCGAATGGGGTTTCCTCGCCGCCGACCATGATGGTCAGCGACGCCGCCTTGGCGCCGACCTCGCCGCCCGAGACCGGTGCATCTAGATAGTCGCAGCCGAGATCGTTGATCTTCTTTGCGAACATTTTGGTCTCGATCGGCGAGATCGAGCTCATGTCGATGACCAGCTTGCCCCTGGCCAGGCCGGACGCGACGCCGTTGTCGCCGAACAGCACATCGGCCACCTGCGGCGTGTCGGGCACCATCAGGATGATGATGTCGGCAGCCTTGCCCACGCCGGCGTGGCCGGTGACGGTCTTCAGCCCCTTGGCGACGAGATCGGCCGGCGGCTTGGAGCGATGGTCGCTGGCGATGACATGATAGCCCGCGTCCAGCAGATGCCCCGCCATCGGCGCGCCCATGATGCCGAGGCCGATGAAGCCGATGGTTTCCATTGTGGTTCTCCAGAAGGTTGTGTGAAACGCCCCCTCATCCGGCCGCTAGCGCGACCACCTTCTCCCCGAGGGGAGAAGAGAATGCCGACGTTGATGCCTGTCTCTTCTCCCCACCGGGGAGAAGGTGGCCCGAAGGGCCGGATGAGGGGGCCTTGGCCGCTAAGCCGCAGCACTGCCCTGCCCGCTCAACTCCCGAAACCAGCCTAACCCAGCCTCCGTCCCTGCCTTCGGCTTGTATTCCGCCCCGACCCATCCGGCATAACCGATGCGGTCGATGTGCTCGTACAGGAAGGGAAAATTGATCTCGCCCGTCCCCGGCTCGTGACGGCCGGGATTGTCCGCAAGCTGGATATGCGCGATGCGGCCGAGGTTAGCCTCGATGGTACGGGCGAGATCCCCCTCCATGATCTGCATGTGATAGATGTCGTATTGCAGGAACAGGTTTTTCGAGCCGACGCGATCCATCAGCGCCAGCGCCTGGTCGGAGTAGTTGAGGAAGAAGCCCGGAATATCGCGCGTGTTGATCGGCTCGATCAGCAGCCTGATGCCGGCCTGCTCCAGCTTTTCCGCCGCGAAGGCGAGGTTTTCGGCAAAGACATCCTCCAGCACCTTGCGGTCGGCGGCGGCCGGCGCGATGCCGGCCAGGCAATTGACCTGCTGGCAGCCGAGCGCCTGCGCGTAGGTGATCGCCTTGGTGATGCCCTGGCGGAATTCCGGCACGCGGTCCGGCAGCACGGCAATGCCGCGTTCGCCCTTGCCCCAGTCGCCCGCCGGCAGGTTGAACAGCACCTGGGTCAGACCGTTCTTCTTCAACCGGGCGGCGACGACATCGGGCGCATGGTCATAGGGGCCGATATATTCGACGCCCTTGAAGCCGGCGCGGGCGGCGGCATCGAAACGGTCGAGGAACTCATGCTCACCAAAGAGCATCGAAAGATTGGCTGAAAAACGCGGCATTCTTTTTCTCCTTTTCTCCGCCAAGCCTTAGTCCAGCATGACGATCGCCGTCGGCGCATCCTCATGGCTCTCGGCAAGGTCCTCGAATTCGGTGATCTTGTCGATCTCGATGCCCATCGAGATGTTGGTGACGCGTTCGAGGATGAATTCGAGCACGACCGGAACCCGGTGCTCTTTCATCAGCCGCTGCGCCTCCTTGAAAGCTCCGGCGAATTCTTCCGGCTTGCGCACCCTGACCGCCTTGCAGCCCATGGCCTCGGCGACGGCAACGTGATCGACGCCGTAGCCGGCCTCGGGATCGCCTGACCGGTTGATGTTCTCGAAGGCAAGGTCGACCTCGAAGTCCATCGAAAACCCACGCTGCGCCTGGCGGATCAGGCCGAGATAGGCGTTGTTCACGACAACATGCAGATAGGGCAATTTGTGCTGTGCGCCGACCGCCAGTTCCTCGATCATGAACTGGAAATCATAGTCGCCCGACAGCGCCACGATGGTCCGGTCGGGATCGGCGGCGCGAACGCCAAGGGCAGCCGGCAAGGTCCAGCCAAGCGGGCCGGCCTGGCCGCAATTGATCCAGTTGCGCGGCTTGTAGACATGCAGGAACTGCGCACCGGCGATCTGCGACAGGCCGATCGTGGTGACATAGGTGACGTCGCGACCGAACGCCTTGTTCATCTCCTCATAGACACGCTGCGGCTTCAGCGGCACCTGGTCGAAATGCGTCTTGCGCTTCATCGTCTTCTTGCGGGCCTGGCATTGCTTCGCCCAGCCGGACCAGTCGCGCAGTCTGCCTGCCGTCTTCCATTCGGTGGCGACGTCGAGCAGCATCTTCAGTGCGGCACCGGCATCCGAAACGACGCCGAGATCCGGCGCGAAGACACGGCCGATCTGCGTCGGCTCGATGTCGACATGAATGAACTTTTTGCCCTTGGTGTAGACATCGACGGAGCCGGTGTGGCGGTTGGCCCAGCGGTTGCCGATGCCGAAGACGAAGTCGGCTTCCAGCATCGTCGCATTGCCATAGCGGTGCGAGGTCTGCAGCCCGCACATGCCGGCCATCAGCCGGTGGTCGTCGGGGATGGCGCCCCAGCCCATCAAGGTCGGGATGACCGGCACGCCTGAAATCTCGGCGAATTCGATCAGCAGATCGGACGCATCGGCGTTGATGATGCCGCCGCCGGCGACGATCAGCGGCTTTTCGGCCGAATTGAGCATCGTCAACGCCTTTTCGGCCTGGGCGCGCGTCATGGCCGGCTTGAACGGCGTCAGCGGTTCATAGGCATCGATGTCGAATTCGATTTCGGCGAGTTGCACGTCGACCGGCAGGTCGATCAGCACCGGGCCGGGACGTGACGAGCGCATCAGATGAAATGCCTTCTGCAGCGCCATGGGGACGAGATAGGGCTCCATGACGGTGACCGCCCATTTGGCGACGGGTGCCGCAATGGCTGATATGTCGACGGCCTGGAAATCCTCCTTGTTCAGCCGCGCCCGTGGCGCCTGCCCGGTGATGCACAGGATCGGGATGGAATCCGCGGCGGCCGAATAGAGCCCGGTGATCATGTCGGTGCCGGCCGGACCCGAAGTGCCGATGCACAGGCCGATATTGCCTGCCTTGGCGCGGGTAAAACCTTCCGCCATGTGCGAGGCGCCCTCGACGTGACGGGCTAGCACGTGGCGGACCGTTCCCTTGGCCTTCAGCGCCGAATAGAATGGATTGATCGCCGCGCCCGGCACGCCGAAAGCGCAGGAAATGCCTTCCTTTTCGAGAACGAGAACCGCGGCATCGACAGCGCGCATCCTGGCCATTTCCAGCCCTCCACGGGGTTTGTCATTGTTGGATTGGCCAAGGATGTCAGCACGCCGGATATTTTTCAATTTTTTCAGAATATTTTTTCATTTTTAGAAAACAGCACCAAACTTCTGATTTTATTTGGTTTTCCGTTTTCCAAGAACTCGGGTAGCGATCATAGTGAAAAACTTTTTCATTGCGCATTTTGAGAAACGACCGAGAATGGCGGCATGGAAACGACCGAAAAACGCCAGCGCGGCCGGCCGCGCGCTTTCAACGGGCCATCGGAGGTCAGTTCGGTGCAGTCGCTCGACCGGGCACTGCGCATCCTGGCCATTGTCGCGGAAGGCAGCGGCCTGTCGCTGAGCGAGATCTCGGCGCAGAGCGGCCTTGCCGCCTCCACCGCCTATCGCATGCTGACGACGCTGCAAAACCACGGCATGGTCGAATTCGACACATCAGACCAACTGTGGTCGATCGGCGTCGAGACCTACCGCATGGGCGCGGCCTTCCTGCGCCGCCGCAAGCTGGTCGACCGCGCGCGTGTCGCCATGCAAGAGCTGATGGAAAGAACCGGCGAGACCGCCAATCTCGGCGTCGCCGAGGACGATTGCGTGGTCTTCGTCAGCCAGGTCGAGACGCACCAGGCGATCCGCGCCTTCTTCCGTCCGGGCACACGCAGTCCCTTCCATGCGTCCGGCATCGGCAAGGCGGTGCTGGCGCATCTCGAGCCGGAGCGCGTCGGAACCATCCTGCGCAAGGCAGGCCTGCAGCGCTTCACGGACAGGACACTTTCAGACATTTCGGCGCTTGCCCACGATCTGGCGCGGATCAAGCTGCGCGGCTGGTCGGTCGACGACGAGGAGCGGCACCCCGGCATGCGTTGCGTGGCAGCCGCCATCTTCAATGAATTCGGCGAGCCGATCGGCGGCGTTTCGGTGTCGGGACCAACGGTGCGGGTGACGCCGGAGCGGTTGGCCGAGATCGGCCCGCTGGTGCGCGATGCCGCCGCCGAGGTGACCAGGATGATCGGCGGCGTGCGAGCCGGCTGATCAGCCCGTCCCGGGCAGCGCGCTCCTGGTGGCGATATCAAAGAAATCGAGAAGGATGGCCATGCCGACGCCGCAGGCGGTGAATATCAGGCCGGCCATGAAGATGCGGTTGGCACGTTCATAGATGCGCCGCTGCAGGCATTTCGTGTCGAGCAGCAGCGAGAGCGCCCGCATCTGCAAGGCAATGCCGGCCAGGATCGGCAGGACGGCGACAAGATGGTAGGTCTGCCACGGGATCGGGTTGGCGGCCCAATGCGTGATGAAGCCCAGCGAAAACGCCAGCAGGATGCCGACGGCGGTGACGGTGCCGTTGCGGAAAACCGTTTCGACCAGGTCTTCTCTGGGGTCCTGCTCGTCCAAAGGTCTCTCCCCGCGTTTCGCGGTCAGAATAGACGCTCGGCAAATCTCTGTACACCGCCCGGTCTGCCGCTCAGGCCAATCCTTTCTGCGCTGTATCGGCCGGTGGAGCACGCACCGCTACCATCCAGACAGCAGAAGAGGGGCTCGCATGGGCCCCTCTGTTGCTGAAACGGTCCTCCCCTCTAAAGACGGCAATAGTGGCGGTATCCGTCGCGGCCGAGATAGGTATCGGAGTCCGCGTCGTAGCTGGCGTAACGATCGTAGCAGCGGCGGACATGCCACGAGCCGCCGCCTTCGTCGACATAGACGGTGCGCGGCTGGGCGAGCAGGCTGCCGAGGACAAAGCCGCCGACGCCGGCCGCAATGCCGATGCCGAGGCCGTGATTGTGGTGATGGCTGTGAGCGGCCGAAGGCTGCACGGTGCCGGCCAGCGTGGCTGCGGCGACGGCGGTGGCGATAAGGCCGGAAACGAGTGTGTTCTTGAACATGACGATCTCCTTGCTTCATTGACCGAGGCGATCCATCCGCCTCTTGATCATCTGTCGTCGCAGCCAGGAAAAAGGTTCGAATCTTTTGTCGATCTTCTGGGACCGAAGGTCTTTGTGACGGCGACGGGAAGAGGTTGGCGAGAACATTGACGATGCAGATCTCCCCGATGGACGTCTACGCTATGCACATACCTTCTGATCTGCCCGATGCCTGATTACCACGTGGTTCCCCCAATCCGTCGCTGCTTCGCAGCGCCACCTTTCCCCCCTCCGGAGGGAAAGGAAAGGAGCGTTGCTGGACGAGCGTTAACGGCAAAAGCTTGGCGCCTTTCCTCTACCCCGTCGATCGGGGGAGAGGTGGCTCGGCGAAGCCGAGACGGAGTGGGGGTCGACCAGCGCCGCAAAAGGCAATGCATGCGCCAAGCTGCCATGCACCCTATCGCCAAAGACCAGTTGTTTGGAAATGTGCATGCCGTAGCTTGCGGGCGAGATCGCTAGCTTTGCCCGCCCTACTTCGCAACGCCAACGCAAAAAGGGCGGCCGAAGCCGCCCTCTTGGGAGAACTGGGTCCCTCCATCAAAGGAAAATGATCACCCTGCCGTGCCTGTGGTGATGGTTGTGGTGGTGGTTGTAGTGCTTCCACCAGAACTTCTTGAAGTGCTTCTTGTGATGGTGGTTGTGATGATGGCCGTGCATGCCGTGGGCGGACGACGTGCCGACAGTGCCGGCGAGCGCGCCGGTGGCGACGAAAATGGCGACGAGGCCTGAGGTAAGAGTGCGCTTGAACATGATGATCTCCTGGATCCTTGATCGAGGCGACCCATTCGCCTCTAACCATCAGTCGGCGCGGCGCGGCAAAAGGTTCGATAGGTCGAGGAGATTTTTTGTGGGGCCTTTGGCCCAAGCGAATAGTGAATAGCGAATAGCGAGTAGGAAAAGGCAGGAACGCCACTTACCAATCGCTACGTTGCCGTTCCCATTCGCTATTCGCTATTCGCTACTCACTATTCGCTCTCTCTCACCCCATCCCCGTGACATGGCGCAGCCAGAACGCCAGCGCGATGAAGCCGATGATGGTGGTGACGCCGGTCCAGTCGACATTGGCCTTCTTCACATCGCTGATGATTTTCACCAGCAGCATCCAGGCCACGAAGATGATCGGGAGAATGATGACTAATCTGATCATGCCACACCCCTGCGCAAAGCGATTGCACCTCCCCTAGATGTAGGAAGCAATCTAGCGGTTTTCAGGATGCCCTCGTCGACGGGCCACGCGGCATGCCGGGA
Organism: Mesorhizobium sp. M7A.F.Ce.TU.012.03.2.1; assembly: GCF_004006095.1. Lineage (NCBI taxonomy): Bacteria > Pseudomonadati > Pseudomonadota > Alphaproteobacteria > Hyphomicrobiales > Phyllobacteriaceae > Mesorhizobium > Mesorhizobium sp. M7A.F.Ce.TU.012.03.2.1. The sequence continues at coordinate 4,777,876 of NZ_CP034779.1, read as the reverse complement.
AAAAACGGAGTTTTGTCTTTACTGGCGCAACAAATATGCTAACCGGAGCGCCGTGCCCTTGTAGCTCAGCTGGTAGAGCAGCGGTTTTGTAAACCGAAGGTCGGCGGTTCGATTCCGTCCGGGGGCACCAGCAAAAGTGCGGCAATTGAGTAAATTCAGACAGTTAATCTATTGTCATCGAGTTCGATCCGCCGCCTGATCCACGTTGGAAATCATGCACTTACCCGCGAGAATATCCGCCCCGGAGCATCACCATGTGGAAAGCCCGCCACCGTGCGGCGGCGGGATTTATTGAAGATTAGAACGGCACCTTCCACGCTCCGCTCTCGAATTTCTGGATAATGCCCGCGTCGAAACCTGACTGCCATTCCTCGCCGGCGTTGAGTTTCATTCCAGAGGTTGTGGCGGCGCCGGTGTTCGGCCGCGGAAGTCCGGAGCTCCTCGCGGGATGCCTGTTTGCACCGGCCTTCCTGATACCTAGTCGCCGAATTCAGGCGCAGCAACTTAGTCTACAGGTGTGACTTCCTAGCTACATACAAAGTTGCAGGCTCATCGATATAAAGCGCTTGGCGATTTGATGGGGATTTCATGAAAGCTTTTTTGCTCGCTTCATTCGTTGCGCTTTCGGCGGCTCCGGCCATCGCTGCCGATATGATGACCGCTCCTGTCGACACCCCTGAATGGACTTGGCAAGGGCCATACGCCGGCGTGTTCGGCGCCGGAACGTTGGAACATTACAAGATCTATGAGCCGGGCGCCCAGGCTGGCGCAACGCACAACGTCGGCTCGGCCGCGGTCGGCGGCTTTGCAGGCTATAACTTCCAATCCGGCAAGATTGTCTATGGCGTTGAAGGCGAGCTTGGCTACCGCTTTAAGAAGAACACCTTCGACGATATTCCAGGCCCAGGCGTTCTCGACGCCTCCACAGGTTTGTTCGGATCCGTAAAGGGTCGCGTTGGCATGGACATCGGAGCCTACATGCCGTTTGTCACGGCTGGTGTAACCGCCGCAAAGCTGAAGACGTTCTATCCAGGTGGAAACGCCGAGCGGGATGCAACTTTGGTCGGTGGTATTGTTGGAGCAGGCATCGACGTCGCTCTCACACACAACGTGTTCTTGCGAGGCGAATACGACTTCTCCTTCTTCGGCAAGAAGTCGCTTGAATATTGCGGCGGCGGATGCACGCTGGAACACACGCTTCAGACGCACGATTTCCGCGTCGGCATCGCGATGAAATTCTAACTGTTCAGCGCGTCTCCGACGTTGACGCGCTCCGCAGGAATAGCAAGACCAAGGTCCAGCTTGTGAATGGCATTCCGCGGGCGCAATGTCGCCACGAACCCGACGGCCAGGGGCCTGGATCGCAAATAGTTCGCGGCTCAGGCCCCTCGTCCGTCCCGGACAATGCTATGGGGGCTCTTCTGCCGGGCGCTCCGGCCCTTGTTGTGCTGGCCCGGTCAAATTCCACCGGATGAACGTAGCATCCTTCCCGGTGACTTCCCGCACCGCCCTTAACAGCACCTCATGCAAGACGCGCGTCTGTCTGTAGTGGTCGCAATGCGGCGATATGAACGGCTTGATGATGCTCAGGTGCAGCGCTTCCGCCGCCACGAGAAAGCGCTCGATTTCAGCCAGCGATAATCGCTTTGAAGGTTTTGACCGAGCCATTGCGACACCTTTTAAGAGTCGCCCCACCCGAGGATAATATTCCTACTTTCCTCAAGGCATGTAAAGCGGTCACGCCCAAAGCCACCACTAAGACAGGAACCAGGCGGGAGACGCCGTCCCAGGGATGCGACGACGCATTGCCGAGATATTTCTCTGTTGTCGCGCAAAGAAAAAAGCCCGTCGCGGTTTGGCGGCAGGCTCTCTCTATGGGCTTCAGTGGACTAGAATTTGTAGGCGATGCCGAAGCGAACCTCATTGATCTTCAGATCGACATTACCAGTCGGCAATGATTCAGTGCCGAAATCAGTATAGCGATACTCGGCGCGCAGCAGAAGATTGTCGGTCATGGCGTAGTCCAAGCCCGCGCCTATCGTCCATCCAGTAAATGTGTCTCCGAAAGAACCTGAGACGGTATTACTGCTTGTGTCGATGTCGCCAAATGCAACGCCACCCGCGACATAGGGAAGCAAGCGATCAACGGCATATCCCAGTCGAAGTCTTGCCGCCCCACTCCACTTAAGTTCCTCGATCCCGATGCCGCCCGGAAATGGGAGACCGGGAGCGGCGAATATTTGGCCGCTGCCATCAACATTCGCATATACGACGTCCAGTTCCGCACCAATGACGATATTGTTCGGCATCTGGTAGTTGTAACCGGCGTAGACACCTCCAAGGAACCCGTCAGGATCTGTCTCAATGAAGCCCGGGCCGTTGGCCTGCCGTATATTTCCATCACCCCGAGCGTAGCCTGCCTGAAGACCGATATACCCACCTGTCCAGCTGAAAACCGGGGCGACTTCTTCGACCATGGCATCGGCAGCGAACGCCGACGAAGCCAGCAGAGACAACGACAAACCAAGAAGCAGCTTCTTCATAGGTGATCCCCTGTAACCCACCCTCTCGTAGCAGAGCGCGCCGATATGTGCCGTTGTATTTCCGCCACATTAGACCCTGATCCAAAACTGGGGTCAGCGCGCTTGACGAGATTGTATTGGCGAGAATCTTGCGTGCCGACCTTGCCTATGAGCGAGCAGCAAATGCTGGTCTTGCTCGAACAGCTTGCTCACGCCCGAATGCTCGTTAGAGACGTCCACGATCCGCAGCCCTCTGCACGCCGCCCTTGCGTATCAAACCGTACGTTGAATCCTTCTTGGGTCGCGCGCGAAAAGAGAGTAAATAAATCCCTTCGCAGGAAGGGAGGCCGCGATGGTTGAAACGCATATAGACGTCGCACGCGCGGCTATAGAAACCAGCTTTCGGTTGCGGCACCATTCCCTGGCCGGAACCGCCTCATTCCGCCACGGCATGGACCACTCCCGACTGGCAATCGAGGCCTCGCGCGAACTGCTCAAGCGCCTTCGCCAACGTCACTGCGATGACCTGGCCCGAGGTTGGGAAGATCCGGACCCAGATCCTGTTGCCGTCTCGGCCTTCGATGCCGACATTCTCCGCTCTGCATTTCGAAACCTGGTCCGGGAAACAGGCGTTCCCGAGTGTGAATGGCGCCACCTGGCTGAAAGCTTGGTCCGCGAATATGTCGGGTGCGAGCAGGTTGACGCAGGCTTGTTGGACTGGATTACCCACAAGTAGTCACCGCTTGGATAAAATCGCGTACCGACGCAAAACAGCCCGTCCCGCCCACATTGCCGGTGACACGAAACGGGCTGCGGAAGCCGGCATGCGGCGCTTCCTGCAATCCAACTTTGGACGCGCCCGGATGTTCCGTTAGCTTCTGCTGAAAAGCGGGTACATCCTGTTGCTGTGGCCATTCGACAGTCGCTGGTAGAGTAGACCCGCCGCTCCATTTGCGAAGCGACGGGCTCTCGCCCACCCCATACCTGTCAGAGCAATTTAGATGCCAAATTGTTTGACCCGTTATGGAGCACAGCCTTCGCGTTGCCAGTCGGTCCTGCCAGTCGCCTTCTCGTCGCTCTACCTCGACATCGATAACCATGCACATCATGCCGGCGTTGGCCGCGATCACGAAATTGTCGGATTCGTACGAAGCAGAGTTCTGTACGATTCCAACCCTTTAACTTTGCACACCCCTGTTTTGTAACTCGGCGGCTGGGGGACGCCGTGCATCAGGTCGCATTTCACTGTCAATCGCGCGCCAGTGGGCGTATCTTCTCTAAATCGTCTGCACGTGTTTACGGGCGCGGACGGCAGGGAGATTGGAAAGCTCTTGCCCCAAGCGGGATTGAGCTATGACCAATCAAGAGAACGATTCCTATAAAAACCAATTGTTGCGTCGGCTTAACCCTGGTGACCTGGGGCTTTTGCAGCCACACCTTGAACTGTGTGACCTCGAGCTGAAAATGACCTTGGAGAAAGCCGATTCGGAGATCGAAACGGTTTACTTCCTGGAAGACGGCATTGCCTCTGTGGTCGCGGCGGCTTCAGGTAAGGAGGCCGAGGTAGGTCTTGTCGGCTTTGAGGGAATGACCGGTGCCGCGCTCGTGATGGGCGCTGACTATGCGGCGCATCAATGTTACATTCAGTCGCCCGGCAGCGCTTTCAGGATCGGAGCCGAGCCCTTCAAGGAGGCTCTTGCGAACAGCCCAACGTTGCGCCTGTTCCTGTTGCGCTATGTCCACTACTTCCACATCCAGACCAGCTATACGGCCCTGATCAACGCAAAATCAAACCTTGAAGAGCGGTTGGCGCGCTGGCTTCTAATGTGTGACGATCGGGTCCACGGCGAACGCCTTGCGATCACCCACGAGTTTCTCGCCATCATGCTTGGAGCAAGACGCCCAGGGGTTACCGTTGGACTGCAAGTGCTGGAAGGGCGCGGTTTCATCTATTCTCGACGAGGCGAAGTGCATATCAGGGACCGCAGCGGCCTTGCGGCTTGCGCAAACGGCACCTACGGCAAACCGGAGGCCGAGTATGCGCGGCTGGTTGGATGAGAGCGCCTTCCCAGCATGCCGGACGTGGACCACTATAATAGGTGGTTCCAGACACTTGTGCCTCGCGCCAGCAAAACAGCCCGTCCCCATATTGCCGATACAGGAAACGGGGTGCGGAAGCCGCGATGCGATGCTCCCGCAATTCAACTTTGGACGCGCATGGATGTTGCGTTAGCTTCCGCTGACATGCTGCAGTCAGCTACCGCGACACCGAAAGTCGTTCATATCCCGTGGGTCAGTACAAGGTAAATAGCGGGCACTAACATCAACCAGCCGCCCATTCCTAGAAACACCAAAATGGCCATGCGCTCTGTTCGCCTGACAAGGTCGGCAATGTTTTCCTCGTCCGGCAACGAGACGGCGTCCGCAAACCCCGCGGCATGGTCGTTGTCATTTCCCGGTTGGTTTGCGCTGCCACTCGCATTCAATCTTTGGACCAATGTCATTGTTATCGTTCACCAAAAAAAATCCCAACCGGCCCGTTCTCGGCGCGCGAGCCGGAACGGGCCAAGGCGGAAAACTAGTTAAAATCGAAGGACGACCGAAGGTCCCCGTCGGCGGTAGCACCGGACGCGACGGCGGCCATGCCGCCAGTAACTGCGGCAAACCCGTCTCCAGCCTCGCCGGCGGCGGCGGTGGGGACGGTGGTGCCAGTCCCGATGGTAGACTTGCTGCACTTCTGCCTGTGCATCTTCGTCAAAGGTCGCTGTTTGTGGCGTCTCAAGTTCATCGAGGATGCCGCGTCCGGCTCCTGGAACACCCGCCACTGCGTCGATTGGGCGGACAGCGCTTGCAAGGGCCGCTGCCCCGGCAACACCAAACATTGCAGTCAAGAAGGATCGCCGATCCATAATAAACCTCCCAAGGTACCTGAGCTAAAAAGAGCGCGCTGCCGAATGAGCAGCCCAGCGCACGGTGAAATACAGGACCCGCCAGCCGCCGAAGCGGCTCACGGGTCCTATCAGCGCAGGAAGGGACGTACCGCGCCGATCCACGTCATGTCAGCCAAGGACTATCCCCATCACCAGGAAGGTGATGGCTGTTGCCAAAATCGGTGCGAGCAACCATCGCGCCTGGCCGACACTTTTTTCCACTGTTTCTCTCCGCGTTTGCAGAGACAACAACCTTCAGGCCTAAGCCGTTCCGCCTACTCCCAACGGGTAAGACCATTGCGTTTGCCAATCAGACTTTGGTCCTGCGCCAGGTTCAGCCAGAAGCCCGTATGAGGAACGTTTGGCCTGGCGACGTGTTCGGGTGGCCAGCCGATCGTGCTGCCGCCAGTTACCAGAGGAGAAAAACTATGAGGATGCACCTAAGCAGCGCCGCTGCGGCGCTCTTGCTGTTGGCCAGCGTCGGCGCAGTTGCGGCACAGGATGTGGTTGTCACACAGGAACAGGACACCGTCGTGCGCGAATACGTGAAGAAGCAACCCTTGGCTTCTGTGAAGCTTCCGGGGATGGAGTTGAACGTCGGCACGGCTCTGCCAGACACGGTCGAGCTCCACGAGGTCCCCAACGTCAAATACCGCTGGTCGACAACCGAACGGTTCTGGTGGACCCGAGCACACGCAAGATTGTGAAAGTCTACGACTGAAACTTCGAACCGGCCACGCCCGCCGGCAGGGATGGCGGCGGGGTGTGCTCGTCAAACCGCCGCTGAAATCGGACAAATGAAAATGATGAGCCCTGAAGTCGAGACGTCGCAAGCGCTCGTGGCGCGCCTGGCTGATCTCCAGGCGAAAGCGCGGGCAGCACCTATAAACGAAGCCGAAATAAAGACCTTCCAAAAGCTCGCAGCCGTCACGGACAACAGTTGCGGTCATTCGGCTCGGGATTTGGCCGTTCCAGGTTCGATGACGACATAGTGGTGCACGAGGTCACACCCTGATCGCCGCCGCCAAAATCCGGTTCTGCCTGCGGATCGCCGCGCGCAGCTCCGGGTATCTATGCTCCAAAATATCCCAATTTGGCTGCCTTCTATGACGCGCTCGCAACCTGGGCGGATGCCTCAATCCTGGTGAACGTGTTCCGCACCCTGACAGACTTGTTGACGTAGGCGACCCAGAGCCCTGTCACCACAAACGAGACTATGGGGGCCACCAGCGCATCGCCTGCGAGCACCAGGCTCACCGGAACGCCCAGAACTGACGCAACCCAGATCGTGTCCAGGATAAACACGACGGGAATCGCCAGCCACTGGAGCAGAAACAATTGCGGAAAGCGGCGGCTACGCCGCAGCATCGAAACGAGCACAATCAGCTGAAGCGCCAGAAATGCCAGATTGAGGGCAACCTCGCCATACACCGCCAGCGGCCCATTCGAGAGGGTCATGAGTTGCTGGTAGCCGTCGGTCGAATTGGCGAAGTCGGCAAGCGTCCGCAATGGTGACACTGCCTGACCGATAGCCAGCAGCATCAGCCAGCCGCCGAAGCCCACAAGAGCCTCAGGATTCTGTGACGGCTTCGCGGCTGATCGAACGGCAAGGAAAACAGGCACGCCGATCAACAGCAGCAAGATCGCCCAATGCCAGACTGAAAACGTCCCCATTTACCCCTCCCCCTATTATGCCCTCCTAGGTTGTACCAGATTTCAAACTCAACTCAAGAGGCGACCCGCGTCTGAAACCAGGTCTTGTGCGGAAGCGACGCTTTCTCCTGCCTGCTCCTGACGTGTCACACCCCAATCGCCGCCACCAATATCCTATTCTGCCTCCGTATCGCCGCGCGCAGTTCCGGTATCTTCGCCGCGTCACGCTTCACGAATTCGATGAACATCATGTTCATGTTGTTGAAGATCAGTTCGCCGAGCGCTGCACCGTCGATGTCCTGGCGCACCAGGCCAATCTCCTGCAGCCGGGCGATCAGGGCGCGGATCTGTTCGGTCAGGGCGCGGTCGAGCGCGGTGTAGGCCTGGCCGAACGGGCTGTCGGGCAGTTGCGTCGAGATCGCCATCGCCTGCCGCCACATCTCCTTGCTGAGATAGTGCAGCGAGTGCTCGATATAGATGCCGACCAGCGTGTCCAGCGCGTCGCCGACATTGGCCGGCGGCTTGGCGACGACGCCTTGCCCGGCATTCAGCACCTCGTTGACCTCCAGCGAGACGATGGCGCCGAGGATGTCGCCCTTGTTCTCGTAGTAGTTGTAGATCGTCCCGACAGAGACCTCGGCCTGCGCGGCGATCGCCTCGATCTTGGCGCCTTCGTAGCCGGCCTCGCGAAACAGTTCGGCCGCCGCCTCGATGATACGCCGGTGCCGGTCCGCCTTTTGCCTAGCCCGCAATCCGCTCATTCCCAGCCTCTTGCCACAAAACAGAATTGACTCAATTTTAGAATTGGTTCAATTTTTTGCAAGAAGCCACAAAGGCAAGGGAGAACACTCGATGTCACACACAGCCAGCAATCCGCTTTCCATCCTGAAGACCCGTTTGCGCACAGCTGCCGCAGCCGCGGCGCTGCTGCTTTCGACGAGCGCGCAGGCCGCCGATCTCAACGCGCTGATCTGGTGCGATCATGCCGATCCGGCCTTGCTGCAGCCTTTCGAGGAGGCCAATGGCGTCAAGGTCAACGTCAAGGAATTCGAGGGCACCGGCGCCGGCCTCGCCATCGTGGAGCAGTCGCAGCCGGGCGACTGGGACGTGATGGTGATCGACAGCATCGACGTGCCGCGCGGCGTCGAGAAGGGACTGTTCGAGCCATTGCCGGAAGACAAACTACCGCTGGCCGATCTGTTTCCGCAGGTGAAGATGGACAGCTCCACCGTGGCCGGCGGCAAGCGCTACGGCATCACCGAAAAGTTCGGCTACAACACGATCGGCTACAACAAGACCAAGGTCGATCCGGCCGACATGCAGTCGATGGCGGCACTCACCGGCGACAAGTACAAGGGCAAGGTCGCCATTTACGACTACTACCTGCCGGTCATCGGCATGGCCGCACTGGCGATCGGCAAGAAGACGGCCGATCTCACCGAAGCCGACCTGCCCGCCCTCAAGGACGAGCTCTTGAAGATGAAGGCCAATGCCAAGCTGGTCGGCGAAGTGACCGCCAGCCAGACGGCGCTTGCGACCGGCGAGGTCGACATATTGGTCGGCGGCGGCGAATGGGTGACGGCGGGCCTGGCCAAGGAAAACCCGGCGCTGGACTTCTCGGTCCCCAAGGAGGGTGCGATTCTCTGGTCGCAGTCGCTGGCCATGTTCAAGGATTCCAAGAACAAGGACATGGCGCTGAAGTTCATCCAGTACATTATGAGCCCGGAAGGCCAGGCGCGCCTTGCCACCTCCTCCTGCTATTGGGGCATGCCGGCCAACACCAAGGCCGCACTCACCGACGACCAGAAGAAGGCCCTGCGCTTCGACGAGCAGCCGGGCTTCCTGGCGCGCGCCCAGGCCTATCCGGCGCCGAACGCCGATCTCGACAAGAAGATGCAGGATATGTGGACCGAAATGCTGCAGGCGAAATGAGCCGATAGCGCTCATGAGCAGCTCGGCAAACAACGGACGTGCCCTGCCCCGGGCGGGCTCTGCTCTGCCCCGGGCGGCCCTGCCCCGGGCGGGCTCTGCCCTGCCCTGGGCGCTGGTCACGCCGGCGCTCGGCTGGACGCTGCTGTTCTTCGTGCTGCCCTTCATCGCCATGGGGTTTTCCAGCCTGACGGCGCATGAGGGCGGCGGCTTCACGGCGTCCAACTACAGCCAGTTCTTCAACAACCCGTCCTACTGGCAGGCGATGGTGAACTCGCTGCAGGTGACCGCGATCGTCACCGTAATTTCGGTGCTGCTCGCCTATCCCTTTGCCTGGATCCTCGCCGAACAGGTTCCGGAACGCTGGCAGCGGCTGGCACTGATGCTGGCCGTGCTGCCGTTCTGGACCTCCTATGTCGTGCGCTCCTACTCCTGGCTGCTGGTGCTGGCGCAGAACGGCGTCGTCAACCGGGCGCTGACCGGCTCCGGCCTCATCAGTGAGCCGCTGCAGCTCGCCAACACGCGGTTCGCCACCGTCACCGGCTTCGTGCACTTCTTCGTCATGCTGTTGACGCTGACCATCTTTGCCAACCTCAAGCAGTTGAGCCCGAGCTACCGCAAGGCGGCCGCCGATCTCGGCGCCGGGCCGGTGCGCACCTTCCTGCATGTCGTGCTGCCGCTGACCTTGCCTGGCATCATGGTCGGAGCCTTCCTGACCTTCGTGCTGTGCATCGGCGATTACATCACGCCGCAGATCTTGGGCGGCAACAACGAGCTGCTGATGCCGCAGCTGGTGATGATGCAGATCGGCAGGCGCGGCGATTTTCCGCTGGCCTCCGCACTGTCCATCATCCTGATGGCGGTGGTCACATCAGCCTATCTCGCCTGCGCGCGCTGGCTGAAGATCGAGCGGGCCTGAGATGCGCCGGATTGTCCGCATCGCCTCCTGGCTCTACGCGCTCGCCGTCTACGGCTTCATCTTCCTGCCGGTCGTCGTGCTGGTGCTGTTTTCGCTGCAGGCGACGTCGTTCCCGATCCCGCCCTTCACCGGCCCGTCGCTGCGCTGGTACGATGCGGTTCTTTCGGACACGCGGCTGACTTCGGCGCTGGTCAACTCGCTGCTGGTGGCATCCATCTCCTCGCTCGCAGCCGTCACGCTCGGCTTTCTCTCCGCCTGGGGCTTTGCCCGCTTCGTCCTGCCTGGCTCCGGCCTGCTGCGCGGGCTGATCACCCTGCCGCTGACGGTCAGCTATCTCATCATCGGGATGGGGCTGCTGGTGCTGTTCAACTGGGCCGGCGTGCCGAAATCGCTGCTTGCCGCCGGCATCGGCCATGTCGTGATCAACCTGCCGCTGTGCTTTGCCATCATCTACAGCCAGATGGGCGACCACCAGATCAACATCGAGCGTGCCGCGCGCGACCTCGGCGCGCCGGAATGGAAGGTGCTGCTGCTGATAACCGTGCCGGTCATGGCGCCCGCCATCTTCGCCGGCTTCTTCCTGTCGATGACCTTCTCCTGGGACGAGTTCGTGATCTCCTTCCTGCTCACCCGCTTCGACACCACGCTGCCGGTCGAAATCTGGAACCTCCTGCGCTCCGGCCTCAACCCCAAGACCAACGCCGTCGGCTCGCTGGTCTTCGCGGTTTCCATCGTGCTAGTCGTGCTGTTCGAATTGACATTGCTGCGCAGGAGAAAGGCATGACTGCGCCTTTGGTCGATATTCGCTCCGTCTCGCATCGCTTCGGCCAGCACACCGTGCTGAAAGACGTTTCGCTGCAGATCGAGCCCGGCAGCTACACGATCCTGCTCGGGCCGTCCGGCTCCGGCAAGACGACGCTGCTCTCCATTCTGGGCGGCTTCGTCACCCCCAGCGAAGGCAAGGTGTTCATCCGTGGCGAGGACTGCACCTCGGTGCCGCCGGCCAAGCGGCCGACGACGACGGTGTTCCAGGACTATGCGCTGTTCCCGCATATGAGCGTCGGCAGCAATGTCGGCTTCGGCCTGCGCATGCAGGGCGTCGACGGTACGACGCGCGCTGCAAAGGCGCGTGAGGCGTTGGCGCTGGTCGGATTGGCTGTCGCCTTCGACAAGAAGCCGCACCAGCTCTCCGGCGGCCAGCGGCAGCGCGTGGCGCTGGCGCGGGCGCTGGTGATCGAGCCGGCGGTGCTTCTGCTCGACGAGCCGCTCGGCGCGCTCGATCTCAAATTACGCAGGCAGATGCAGGACGAGTTGAAAGCGATCCAGAAGCGCGTCGGCACCGCCTTCATCCACGTCACCCACGACCAGGAAGAAGCGATGGCGCTGGCCAACCATTGTGTGGTGATGAATGACGGGCGCATCGAGGACGAAGGCCCGCCCGAGCGCGTCTATCACAGGCCGGCGACGCGCTTTTCCGCCACCTTCATGGGCGAAAGCTCGATCCTTGCCGGCACAGTCACAGAGGCGAAGGAGAGGACAAGCACCGTCGCCACGCCCGTCGGGCCGGTCTCGCTGCCCGGCGCGCTGCCGGTGGGCTCCGCCGTTGCGCTGGCCATACGGCCGGAGCATCTTGTCCTCGGCGAGGCCAGCGGCGGTGTCAGGCTCGGCACGGCTGAGGTGAGCGATGTCGTCTTCCAGGGCAGCTTCAAGCGCGTGCTTGCGGTTTCCATCGAGGACCCCTCGCTTCACTTCATCGCCAAATTGCCCGCGACGGCGGCCGTCCAGCCGGACGACACGGTCGCGATTTCCTGCAATACCGACCAGATTATTCTGCTGACGGACTGAGCTTTTCTGACGGATTGAACATGGCAACACTTCCGCTCATCGAGGCACCCGACTGGTACGACACCATCCGCATGAGCGATGGCGTGACCTTGATCCACGAGCCGTGGATAAAACCGTTCTTCCGCTGCAATATGTGGCATGTGCGCGGTCGCGATCGCGATCTCCTCTTCGACACCGGCCTCGGCCATTTCAGCCTCCGGCGTCACGTGCCGCTGGTGAGCGAGCGCAAGCTGATTTGCGTCGCCAGCCACACGCATTTCGACCATATCGGTTGCCACCACGAATTTCCCGAGCGATGCGTGCACGCCGCCGAGGCCGGCATCCTCGCCGATCCGCGCAATGAATGGACGGCAGCCGGCACCTATGCGACCGACGAGATGTTCGATCGCATGCCGCAAGGCTGGGACACGGCGCGCTACGGCATTTTGCCTGCGCCCGCAGGCCGTTTGCTCGACCAGGGCGATGTCGTCGATCTCGGCGACCGTGCCTTCGAGGTGATCCACACGCCCGGCCATTCGCCCGGCGGCATCGCGCTCTACGAAAACAGGACGGGCATCCTGTTATCCGGCGATATCATCTATGACGGCCCGCTGATCGACGATGTCTACCACTCAGACATTCCCGACTACATGGCGACGCTGATGCGCCTGCGCGACCTCGATGTCTCGGTCGTGCATGGCGGCCATTTTCCCAGCTTCGGCAAGGTGCGCTACCGCCAGCTTGTCGACGAGTATCTGGCGCAGAAGCGGCAGGCCGGCTGCCATCTGCGGCAGCCCTGAAGCAGTTAGCGCATCAGTTCGAAATGCCGGGGGAACGCTTGGTGGAGCAGGAGCAGCATGGTCTTGCGCAGCACATTGGTGTCACGGCTGGACGGATTGAGATGATCCCAATACCAGGCGCCATGGACCAGATAATTCAGGCTCTCCGACAGCGTATCGATGTCGACGCCGGTATAACCGCCACTGCGCGAAATCTCGATCAGCAGCTCGCGCGCCTCGGCGGTGTAGGCAAGGTCGCTCGGCAGGCCGATTTCGTTGTAGATCTGCATGCTCTTGCGGTCGCTGGAAAACACGACAAAAACTGAAACCCATTTCGGATGCTGGCGGGCGAAACGTTGCGCGCAATCGACCGCGCCCAGAGCCCGCTCAACCGGCGACAGGCCGGGCGCCCGCACCAACGTCACCCACAGCTCATCATATCGATCGCTGAGATACTGCAGGACGGCGCGAAACAGGTTCTCCTTGCTGCGGAAATGGAAGACGACCAGGGCATTGGACGAGCCGACATGTTCGGCGATGCGCTGCATGGTGACGCTTGCCAGCCCCTCCTCCGCGATCAGCTCGATGGTGGCGTCGATGATCCGCTGTACGCTGGCTTCGCCGCGCTCGCGCCGACGGTCCTTGGGCGGCGCGGCATCGTTTGCCGCACGCCCATTCTTCGCCGTTGCGCCTTTGCGTTTTGCCGCCGCAGCCTTTTGTTGCGCCATCTTCGTCCAGCTCCTTTCGGACCTTCTGGCGCGATCACCGGCGCCACCACAGATTCGTCTATTCGAGGTGTCCGGCGTCGGCTCTCCAACCGCGGCAAGAGCCGCATCGCCCTGTTATAGCGACGGACGCGTTTCGGCGTTTGTGTACCACTGCCCGTTGGCCGTCTCATAGGCCATGGCCGCTCGGAAAACATCGGCATCGCAATAGGTGCGGCCGACGATCTGGATGCCTGTCGGCACGCCGCTTGCCGCCCGACCCGAAGGGATGGACAGAACCGGACAACGGCTCATCATGTTGAACGGCGTCGTCATCACCCATCCCAACGACGGGTTCACCTGCTTGCCGTTGATCTCGACCGTACCCGTGGTCTGATCGAACTCCGCCGGCACGGAGGGAAGCGCGTTGGTCGGGCAGATCAGCACATCGTAGGTCTCCAGCAGCGGCCCCAGCGTCTGGTACATCCTGGCCGCCACGTCGAGTGTTCCGACAAAGTCCGTCGCCTTCGACTTTTGCCCGTCCTCGGCGAACTGCCTGGCATAGCTCGTCATGTCCTTGCCGTGCTTCTTGAGCAGCTGCGACAGCGATGCGCCGAACAGATGCTCGAGATAGGCCATGCCCGCCCTGAGCACTTCGTCGCCCCAGCCCAGATCGACTTCCTCGACCGTGGCGCCGAGCGAACGGAACACATCGCAGGCGGCAAGCGTGTTCTTGCGCACGTCCGGGTCGACTTCGAAAGAACCAAGGTCCATCGAGAAAGCAATCTTCCAGCCCTTGATCGGCTTGTACTCGAGCGGCAGGCGCAGTTTCGGGCGCAGCGTGGCGATGTCGAGCGGGCTTGGTCCGGCCATCACATTCTGCAGCAGGATCGCATCCCCGACGTTTCGCGCCAGCGGTCCGGTGTGGCAGTAGAAGTCGAGGTTGAATGGCGGCTCGTCCGGATTGCGCCCGTAAGGCGGCTTGAAGCCGACAAGACCGCAGGCCGACGCGGGAATCCGGATCGATCCCGCAATGTCCGAACCGGTGGCGATCGACGACGTGCCGGATGCCAGCGTCGCCGCGGAGCCTCCCGACGAACCACCGGGCGTGAAATCCGGGTTCCACGGATTGCGCGTCACGCCCCAGCGTTTCGACCAGGTGTAGCCGGCGCAGCTGAATTCAGGCGTCGCCGTGCGGGCATGGACAATGCCTCCGGCCTTGATGATGCGCTCGTTCATCGTCGAGGTATGGCCACCGATAGCATCCCCGGACAGCAGCGAGCCGTGCGAGGTCGGCTTGCCCTTGATGTAGCTCTCGTCCTTTATGCCGATCGGCAGGCCCTCGAGCGCCCCGGTCCGGGCGCCCCTGGCGTATTTCACCTCGGCTTTCCTGGCCAGGTCTATCGCCTCGTCGAAATGCGTGAAGGTGAGGCAGTTGATCGTCGCCTTGGTTGCTTCGGCGCGGCGGATGGTGGCCTGCATCAGTTCGACGGGCGAAAGCTTCTTTGCCTTGAACAGCCGCAGCGCCTCGCTGGCCGGCATGTAGCAAAGGTCGAGATCGGTCATGGGAAGTCTCCTGCGATCTGCGCATCGCGTTTGGCATGGACGGAAGATGACCGCGCCGCGTGCGGCGGCGCGGGAAAGCCTGGTCAGGTCATTTCTGCAGGTCGGTCCAGATCTTCGTGTAGAGCGCCTGCACATCGGGCGGGCAGGCCAGCATGAACTGGCCCTTGGCGGCGAACTCGGCGGGAATGTTGACTTCCGGCGCGGTCTTCATGTCGTCGGGCATGAAGGCTTCCGAGCCCTTGATGCCGTTCGAATAACGCGCAAAGGCTGAGATCAGTGCCGCATTCTGCGGATTCATGATGAAGTTCTGGAACAGCTTGGCGTTGTCGACATTCTTGGCGTCCTTGAGGACAGCGACATTGTCCATCCAGATCGGATAGCCTTCCTTGGGATAGCCATAGACGATCTTGTCGTTCTCAAGCCGTTCGCGCAGCGATATGCCGTTCCAGTTGACGCCCGCGGCGATGTCGCCCCTGCCCAGGCCATCGACGGCCGCATAGTCGAGCGAAAGCCATTTCGCCTTCGCCTCCACCAGCCTGTCATGCACCTTCTTCAGCATCTGCATGTCGCTGCTGCAATATTTGCCACCCTCGTAGGCGATGGCGAGGAACATGATGTCACCCATTTCGGGTACGACATTGATCTTGCCGACGAGTTCGGGAGGTGGGTCGAGGAAGATCGCCGATGTGTTCGGATCGCCGGCATAGACCGACTTGTTCACCGAAATGCCGGTCGTGCCCCACTGCCATGGAACGGTGTATTTACGGCCTGGATCGAATGGAACATCGACCCACCTGGGATCGACGTTCTTGAAGTTTTCCATCTTGTTGGGATCGGTCTCCAAGAGCAGACCTTCGCTGATCCAGACCGGCACGACGCTCGCCGAAGGCACGACGATGTCATAGCCGGAGGCGCCCTGCCGGACCTTGGCCAAGGCGGTATCGTTGGAGTCATAGTCGGTGACGGTGACCTTGACCTTGTAGGTCTCCTCGAACTTCTTGATCAGGTCGGGGCTGGTGTAGTTGCCCCAATTGTAGATGTTGAGCTCGCCGTCGGCACGGGCCACGCCCGTGACAGTCAGCAGCGACAGGCCGATGGCCGTCGCGGTCAGTTTCCAGTTCATGCTGCTTGCTCCCATTGTTGGGACCGGCGGCACTACGGCCCCAGGTCCGTTTCCTGCTGACGAAAAGATGGCCGCGGCAATGCCGACCGGCTCGAGCCCGGCCGTCGACATCGCAGTTGCGGCATGCGGCGCGCCGGCAACGGCAAGCCGCATCGTGGTCGAGATATTTCCCTCTTCATTGTGGCCATTCACCGGCTGGCGCCGGCTGTCCAACTCAATTCGCGACCTCAGGAGTAACTATGACTAAACATACAGTCAATATCTTTCCGCGGGTACGGCCATTGCTCGGCGATTGACGATGCGCCCGATGAGATGGTGACTGAGTGAGCAGGCAGAAAGAGGTTTAGCCGCGATACCGGACGCGTCAGGCCGTGGAGGCCGAAATGCTCGCGGCCGCAATTCGCTGGCGGAACCAATCGAAGGTGCGCCCGATGCCTTCCTGATAGCTCGTCCTCGCTTCCCAGCCAGGAAGGACATGCCTCGCCAAAGTCAGGTCCGGACACCGATTTGTCGGATCCTGGGGAGCTGGAGGGTGGTGCTCGATGCGGCTGCCGGGGACAAGCGATCTTACGAATTCCGCGATGCGCAGGACCGAAACCTCGTGGTCGTTGCCAATGTTCAGAGGACCGCGATGCGAGACGCCGTCGCGCCAGAAGTAACGTTCCAGCCCCTCGACGGTGTCGTCGACATAACCCCAACTGCGCGATTGGGAGCCGTCGCCATAAACCGTCAGAACCCCGGTTGTCAGTGCCTGGATGGCAAAATTCGAGACGGCGCGTCCGTCGTCGATGCGGGTTCGTGGCCCATATGTGTTGAATATCCTGACGACGCGAATGTCGAGCCCGCCGACCCGCTGCTGCTCGAACAGCAATGCCTCTGTGCAGCGCTTGCTTTCATCATAGGAAGCCCTGGGACCGGTGCAGTCCACCGATCCCCTGTAACTCTCGGGTTGCGGTGAAACCAGGGGGTCGCCGTAGACTTCCGAGGTCGAGGCGAAGCAGAAGCGACCGCCGGGCTTGAGCAGCGTCAGGAGATTGAGCGCGCCGCCGATATTGGCCTTGATCGTGCGTACCGGCTCGCGCATGTACCAAAGCGGCGACGCCGGCGACGCGAGATGGATGATCTCATCGAAGCGCTGAAGGGATGAAAAGCTTTCGGCGTCGGCAATCTGCAGATCGAAACGCGGATCGGCGACATGCGCGATGTTGTCTCGCGTCCCGGTCCAAAGATTGTCGACGACGACCAGCTTTTCCACATCGCTTCGCCGCAACAGACGGTCGACCAGATGCGAGCCCAGGAAACCGCAGCCGCCAGAGATCAACACGCTGCGTGACATGGAAAACCCCCGCTCCAGACATCGGCCAGTCAACGAGCCCAGGGCTTGTTTCCCAACAACAGCGGATGCGAGCTACCCAAAAGCCTTTCCGCCAATCGATGCACCCATCTACACCGCCAAGCGCCGCGAGTGCAAACAGCAAGCCTTCACAAGTGGAACGTGCGGCGGCCGACCGGCCTCTGCTGTTAAGCAGAGAAACTGCCGCGCGATGTCGCGCATCGAAGCGACCGCCGATGCTGCCCGTCATCGCGAGGATGATCAGGACATTTCAGGGCTACAGCGCCCTTTGCGGGCATGGCGCCCCGGCTGCATCACCACAGCGCGACGCCGTGGGCTGCGGCCGGAAGCTCGTCTCTTCGGACTGGCGCACCAGTTCGGCAAAGAGCAGCGCGAAGCTTCCCAGCATCAGGAAGACGATGATCAGGCGTGTTACCGGCAATATGTCGGCCTCGACTGGCTAGCCCCCACGCCACCCATCCACTGCCGGCTAACATGACCGATCCGGCTTTACGAGACTTTAAGGCCCGTCTTAACCATCACATTCGCTTAGCCTTTGACATGATACGCGAACGGCATGCCCGCATCCGCCGACCGGCATGGCCGTACCATCCGGGATGGCGTTGCCATCCCGGATGGCACCTCCCTTTGCAGACATACCCCGCCCATGCTACCCCGGCGCTGGCGCGGCCCAGCAACGGGCCGCTGCCAATCGGTCGTCATCGGGGAGCCATGAGCAAAGCCGCCAGCCGCATCGCCTTCGTCTCGTCCGACACCGCTGACGCCAAGACGGCGCTGGAAAGCCTGTCGGCGCGCTATGGCCAGTCTTCCGTCGAGGAGGCCGGGATCGTCGTTGCGCTTGGGGGTGACGGTTTCCTGCTGCAGACCCTGCGCGACACGATGGGGACCGGCAAGAAGGTCTACGGCATGAACCGTGGCACCATCGGCTTCCTGATGAACGAGTATCGTTCCGGTGGCCTCACCGAGCGTCTCGAGGCCGCCGTCGCCGAAACGATCCGCCCGCTGGAGATGCTGGCCGTGACCTCGGAAGGCGAAACGATTTCAGCACTGGCGATCAACGAGGTGGCGCTGTGGCGCCAGTCGTACCAGACGGCCAAGATCCGCATCACCGTCGACGAACAGGTCCGGCTTGAGGAACTGAACTGCGACGGCGTCATGATCGCAACCCCGGCCGGGTCCACCGCCTACAATCTTTCGGCGCATGGACCGATCCTGCCGCTCGACGCACCGCTGCTGGCGCTGACCCCGGTCAGCCCGTTTCGCCCGCGCCGCTGGCGCGGCGCGCTGCTCTCCAACAAGGCGACCGTGCGCTTCGACATCCGCGAGCCGGAAAAGCGCCCGGTGAACGCCGCCGCCGACCATACCGAGGTCAAGGCCGTGACCTCGGTGACGGTGCGAGAATCACCAACGGCGACAGCAACGTTGCTGTTCGATCCCAATCATTCCTGGAACGAGCGTATTCTCGCCGAACAGTTCCGCTATTGAGCCGGCGCTGCGACCGACAGGTCGATTAAGCATCCCGATTAAGGTTACAACTTCACAATCGTGCCATTGCTGCCCGTTTCTGTTGACAAATCGAGGGCTTGCTCCTAATTGCAATACCAATCTTGCAGGCGCGTGGCGCTTGCCGCGACAGACGCCATTAGACGCCGTTGCGCTTCCCCGAACCAGCCAAAGACAACAACACTTGTCCTCAGACACCACGACCGCTCCAGAAGCGTTGACCTTTTCAGACCTCGGCCTGTCGCCGAAGGTCCTTTCCGCAGTCACCGACGCCGGCTACACCGAGCCGACGCCGATCCAGGCGGGCGCCATTCCGCATGCCCTGCTGGGCAAGGACGTGCTGGGCATTGCCCAGACCGGCACCGGCAAGACGGCCTCCTTCGTGTTGCCGATGCTCACAAGGCTGGAAAAGGGCCGCGCCCGCGCTCGCATGCCGCGCACGCTCATTCTGGAGCCGACGCGCGAGCTCGCTGCTCAGGTCGAGGAAAACTTCGTCAAATACGGCAAGAACCACAAGCTCAACATCGCGCTTCTGATCGGCGGCGTGTCGTTCGACGAACAGGACAAGAAGCTGGAGCGTGGCGCCGACGTGCTGATCGCGACACCCGGCCGCCTGCTCGATCACCGCGAGCGCGGCAAGCTGTTGCTCAACGGCGTCGAGATCCTCGTCATCGACGAAGCGGACCGCATGCTCGACATGGGCTTCATTCCCGACATCGAGCGCATCTGCGAAATGATCCCGTTCACCAGGCAGACGCTGTTCTTTTCGGCGACGATGCCGCCCGAAATCACCAAGCTCACCGAAAAGTTCCTGCACGCGCCGGTCCGCGTCGAGGTTTCGAAGGCAGCATCCGCCGCCACCAACATCATCCAGCGGCTGGTCAAATCAGGCTCCAAGCCGTGGGACAAGCGCGAGACGCTGCGCAATCTGATCAAGGCCGAAGACGCCGAACTGAAGAACGCCATCATCTTCTGCAACCGCAAGGTCGAAGTGTCGGAGCTGTTCCGCTCGCTGCTGAAGCATGATTTCGACGCCGGTGCGCTGCATGGCGACATGGACCAGCGCGCGCGCATGCAGATGCTGGCCAATTTCCGCGACGGCAAGCTGCGCTACCTCGTCGCTTCCGACGTTGCCGCGCGCGGCCTCGACATCCCCGATGTCAGCCATGTCTTCAACTATGACGTGCCGATCCACGCCGAGGACTATGTCCACCGTATCGGCCGCACCGGACGCGCCGGACGCTCCGGAAAATCCTTCACCATCGCGACCAAATCTGACACCAAATACATCGATGCCATCGAACGTCTGATCGGCAACAAGATCGAGTGGCATGACGGCGACTTGTCGACGGTGGTTGCCAGCGAAGGCGAGGACGATGCTCCGCGCCGTGGCAAGGGCGCACCGCGCCGTGCCGGACGCAAGGACGACGACCGCAGCAGGGAGAAGAGCGGCGAGCGCAAACCGCGCGAACGCCACGCCAAGCGCAGCGAAGATGCCGCACCGGAAACAGTCCGCGAGGATCAGCCGGTGGCCGAGGCCGCAGCCGCCGACATCGGCGAACGGCGTTCGCGCAAGGAAGCGATCCGTTCGGAAAACACCGAGCGCAAATCATCCGATCGCAATGAACAGCGCGCACCCGAACGCGGCGACACCCGGCCGCAGCGTGACAACAGCCGCCCTGCCCGCCAACGCCACCAGGAAGACAATGATTCCACCGTTGGCTTCGGCGACGACATGCCGGCCTTCATGCGGATCGTCGCCAAGGTCTGATCCCGACCGCTTCGAAAGCAAGCAAGCCATCGGGCTTGCCTTCTCGGCAAAGCTCTTTCAGCCTGGCTCGCCCGTTACATCGGCCCAGGCATCATCTTGGTCGGTTTTTCCAGCATCGGAAACTCGGCCTCGTTGCATTTCACGTTCGGGTTCGTCGGGCTGAACATGCCGTTCGGATTGTCCCCGAGCCAGGCATGAAGGTCGTAATGGACGAACTCCTTCGGGATGAGAGGGTAGTGCCCCTCCATAGGTCCCATGAAGGTTTGGCCAAACAGCTTGGGCGGCTCCTTGGTGTCCGGCGTCAGCGGCACCAGCCATTCCACTCCGACCAACTTCAGGCCTTCCTTGGTCGGCTCGTAGATCAGCACGTTCGGCCTCATCGGATCGAGTTTCTGGCCGACACTCGGGACATTGACGAAGTGGATGCCCA
Organism: Mesorhizobium sp. M7A.F.Ce.TU.012.03.2.1; assembly: GCF_004006095.1. NCBI lineage: Bacteria > Pseudomonadati > Pseudomonadota > Alphaproteobacteria > Hyphomicrobiales > Phyllobacteriaceae > Mesorhizobium > Mesorhizobium sp. M7A.F.Ce.TU.012.03.2.1. The sequence goes on along the minus strand of NZ_CP034779.1, from coordinate 4,756,869 downwards.
TGGCGCCCTTCGGGTAGTCCATCGCGCCCGGTATCTTTTCTCCGCTGTAGTGGACGCAGCCGACGGTCGACAGATAGAGGTCGCGGACGGCAGCGGTGTAATCCTCATATTTGGCGAGCGACTTCTTCAAGGCTTCGATGTCGGCCTTGTTGGCGTCCTCGGCCCGAGCCGAAGCAACGTTCAGCCACGCGCCTACCAAACCTGTCAAAACGAGGACGCCGCAGCGCCCAAGGCTGGCTGTTCTTGTCATGCATTCCTCCCAGATTTCTGATCTGGCCGTGCAAGACCGAGGCGGAAAAATGCTGATTGCGCGGCCAGTGACACCGCCTCATCCCCTCAGGAACAGCGATGATGCTATTCCTTTCCATAGCTGCGGGAAAGATACATTTTAGCAACAGCTAATTAAACAACGCTATATCCGCTCAAACAAAAACGGCCCCCATGGGAGCCGTTTCGCATTGGTTTGCCGTACAAGTCAGGTGAGCGGCGAAAGCTGGATCTCGACGCGGCGGTTCTGGGCGCGACCTTCGGCCGTGGCATTGGACGCGACCGGGCGCGTCTTGCCGAAGCCGGTGACTGCGAAGCGCCGCTGATCCACGCCCTGACCGGACAGATAGTTCGCCACCGCCAAAGCACGACGCTGCGACAGATCGAAATTGTGCTGGTCGCCACCGGTCGAATCGGTGTGGCCGAACACGTCGACCGTGGTCTGCTTGAACTTCTTCAGCACCAGCGCGACAGAGTTCAGGACCTGGTAGAAGCCGGGCTTCACCGCATCCTGATCCGAGTTGAAGGTGATGTCGGACGGCATGTTGAGGATGATCTGGTCGCCGCTGCGGGTGACACTGACACCGGTGCCCTCGAGCTGCCGGCGCAGTTCGGCCTCGTTCTGGTCCATGGTGGCGCCGATGGCGCCGCCGGCCAGCGCGCCGATGCCGGCGCCGATCAGTGCGTTGCGGCGGTCATTGCCGCCGGCAAGCAGGCCAAGGCTTGCACCCGCCAGGGCACCAAGGCCGGCGCCGGCCGCCGTGTTGGAAATCTTCTGGTCGCCCGTATACGGATCGGTGGTGGTGCAGGCGCTCACGAGCACAGCCGTCGCCACGACGACGAGCACAGTCTTTTTCATATGATGGTCCCTCTCCAAGTCACGCCTTGCGGTGGCGCCAAATCAGCCCTTCCCGCGACTTGTACCACGAATTGCGGCGAAAAGCGGAACGGCAAAAGCGCCGCTCACGGCTTTTCCCGGGAGACCAGTACCCGGTGGTGGCGCCGCATCGCCGTGCCAGAACGATGTGGATCAGGCTACCAGAGGTTCTTGCCGTCTATGACCACCACTTCGACCTTGTCGAGATCGAAATCGTCGAACAGTCGCGAGTTGACGCTGATCTTGGGATTGTCGAAATCCGGCTCGCCGGTCGACCAGTCCGGCGTTTCGGTAAAGGTGCCGCAGCCGCAGGTGGCGCAAAAACCGTGCTTTACGGTTTTCGATCCCCAGCGGTAGAAAGAGACGTTCTCCATCGGGCTGGTGAGCTTGAATTGCGAAGGCACGTAGTAGGCCCAGAGCGAGCCGCGCTTCGAGCAGAAAGAACAGGTGCATTGCGTCACCGTCTGCGGTGCCTGCGAAACCTCGAATGTCGTCGCCTTGCAATGACAGCTTGCCTTGATGGTCATCAACGAACTCCTCCTGTCGCCCGCCACCCTGTGCGGCAAAGGCAGCATAAAGAGGTGCTCCTGACAACTGTCCGTCAGCAGGCATCACCCGAACCGCGCAAACCCGGCCTGCGGCCCCGGTCACACGCGACCGCGGACGTCCGACCGCCGTCCTGTCGTCAATAAGAGCGCGGCGGCACGAACAGGCAGATTGTCTTGCCGGCGTCGAGGCCCGCTTGGTGCGCACACCAATGGAACTCGCCGTCCGGGCTGTCCTTGACACGCTTGTCGGTCATTGGAACGATCTCACCCGTTCCGGCGATGACATAGCCCTCGGGTTTCTCCAGCACTTCGCCTGTATGGGTCGTGCGACAATCATAGTTGGCGCAGCATGCGAACGGATAACTCCAGCCCTGTGGCTTTGCCGCCGTGGGCGTGGCGTCATGCGCGAAGGCAGGTGCCGTCAGCATTGCCATAGCGCCGATCGCGAACAGGGAAAACAAAAGTCGGCCAGCCGGTTGAACGGCATTGGCCGATCTGAGTGTGGCAGCAGACATGACGCGTTCCTTTCAAACGAGCTCAAGCGTTTCGCTTGCCCGTTCCCGGAACGTATCTTCCCAGTGGCCGGATCGTCGGGTCGCAGATATGCCGCGTCCGGCCATAAATGCTTTTTCTCTCCCAGCGTTTGGATGCTGGGCTGATTCCTTGGTCGGCGCAAGAAGATGCATTCCCGACGTCGTTCTATAAACGTCAGGTATCCGCTACCGCCGACGAGATGAGGCCAAGGTCAATTCCCGGCAAACGGGCGTCGAATAAACGGAATTGGCCCGCTGTGGTTCCAGCCTATTGCTGGTCAGAGCCGGCAATCACGTGCTCTTGATACTGCGGCAGGTCATCGGTGATGGTGAACCAGCCCGCCTTCGAACCGACGAAGATGTGCTCAGTCGGGCGGATGGACGGGTCGTCGACGAGCGTTCCCATGGCGACATGGACGTAGGCGCCGTCGCGCACCAGCGAATAAAGCAAGGAGCCGCACCGGCCGCAATGCGCGTTATGGCCGCTTTCGTCGCCAAAGATCAGGAGCTTGTCCCCGCCTTCGGTGAGGACAAGCTTTTCACGCTCGATACCGGCGAAAGGCTTGAAGGCCGAACCGGTGGTGCGCCGGCAGTCCGAACAATGGCAATTCGCGGCATAGAGGAATTCGTCGGCGACCTCGTAGTGAACCGCGCCGCAAAAGCACTTTCCGGTGAGCTTGCTCGCCAATCCTCTCCTCCGTCGCTGTGGTGCGCAGGGATATGTTCAGATTGAGGTCAGGCTAGCCTCACCTGAACATGGACATATCCTAATCCAGGTCTGCTACGGCTTCGCCCGCACCGCCTTCGATGCGCTGCGACAACGAGGCTTCCATGAAATCGTCGAGGTCGCCATCGAGCACGCTCGACGGGCTGGTGCTCTCGACGCCGGTGCGGAGATCCTTCACCAGCTGGTAGGGCTGCAGCACATAGGAGCGTATCTGGTGACCCCAGCCTATATCGCTCTTCGACGCTTCGGTGGCGTTTGCAACTGCCTCGCGCTTCTTCAGCTCTTCCTCGTAAAGGCGCGAGCGCAGCATCTCCCAGGCCTTGGCCTTGTTCTTGTGCTGCGAACGTTCGGCCTGGCAGGCGACCGCAATGCCGGTGGCCAGATGCGTGATGCGCACCGCCGAATCGGTGGTGTTGACGTGCTGGCCGCCCGAGCCGGACGAGCGATAAGTATCGATGCGGACATCGGATTCCGAGACGTCGATCTCGATTGTGTCGTCGATGACCGGATAGACCCAGACGCTGGCGAAGGACGTATGCCGGCGCGCATTGCTGTCATAGGGCGAAATACGCACCAGGCGATGAACGCCCGATTCCGTCTTCATCCAGCCATAGGCATTGTGGCCTTTGATCATCAACGTGGCCGACTTGATGCCGGCCTCTTCGCCGTCATGCATTTCCAGCACTTCGACCTTGAAGCGACGACGCTCGGCCCAGCGCGTGTACATGCGCAGCAGCATCGAGGCCCAGTCCTGGCTTTCGGTGCCGCCGGCACCGGCATGGATTTCGAGATAGGTGTCGTTGGAATCTGCTTCACCCGACAGCAACGTCTCTACCTGGCGGGCCTTCGCTTCGCCTTGCATCGAGCGGATCGCGGCTTCGGCCTCGGCAATGACCCCCTCGTCGCGCTCTTCCTCGCCGAGCTCGATCAGGCCGATATTGTCTTCCAGCGCCTGCGTCAGACCTTTCACCGAGGCGATGCCCTCTTCGAGGCCCTGGCGCTCGCGCATCAGCTTCTGCGCTTCCAGCGGCTCGTTCCAGAGGCTGGCGTCCTCGGCGCGCACATTGAGGTATTCAAGCCGCTTTATGGCCTGATCCCAGTCAAAGATGCCTCCTCAGCAGGGTTATCGCCTGCCTGATCTCGTCGACAATATTCTGCGTTTCCGCGCGCATGGCTGGCTGTTCTGTCCTGTTTGCTGAAGTCGGTCGGCGCGATACATAGGCAGGCCGCCGCCGGCTGTAAAGCAAAATGGGCTGGCGCCAAGGCCAGCCCATCCGCTCATGAAAATCGTCAGTAGAGGCCGCCGCCGCCGGACTGGATGGCCTGGTTGGCCTGCGGTGACAACGCGCCACCGGTGGCATTGGAGCCGTCGGCGCCCATGCCGATGACCCAATAGCTGTCGGCGGGACCGGTACCCGGCTTGAAGGCTTCGATGATGGTGCCCGGATCGCCCGATGCGGCACGCATGCCGGTCTTGCGGTTGATGGCGACAAGGTTCATGCCTTCGGGCACCTTGAAGTCGACATTGGGCGTGCCGTCCAGCGCCACCCGCATGAAGTCCTTGAAGATCGGGGCCGCGAGGCCACCACCGGTGGCGCCATGGCCGAGGCCGCGCGGCGTGTCGTAGCCCATGTAGAGGCCGACGACGAGGTTGGGCGTGTAACCGATGAACCAGGCATCCTTTTCGTCGTTGGTCGTTCCGGTCTTGCCGGCGATGTGACGGCCGAGTTCACTGATGGTGGCGCCGGTGCCGCGCTGCACGACACCTTCCATCATCGAGGTGATCTGGTAGGCCGTCATCGGATCGAGCACCTGCTCGGAATTGTCGACGAGTTCCGGCTCCGGCTGGTTCTGCCATTCGGGCGCATTGCAGCCCTGGCAGCCACGTTCGTCCTGCTTGAACACCGTCTTGCCGTAGCGGTCCTGGATGCGGTCGATGAGCGACGGTTTGATCGACTTGCCGCCATTGGCCATGATCGAATAGGCCGACACCATGCGCATCACGGTGGTTTCGCCGGAACCCAGCGCCATCGGTAGATAGGGTGCCAGATGGTCGTAGACACCGAAGCGCTCGGCATATTCGACGACCAGCTTCATCCCCATGTCATTGGCAAGCCGCACCGTCATCAGGTTGCGCGACTTCTCGATGCCGGAGCGCAGGGTCGCCGGACCGGCGACGGTGCCGTCATAGTTCTTGGGCGTCCAGCTGGTGTTACCGCTCTGGATCGTGATCGGCCCGTCCATGATCACCGAGGCCGGCGTATAGCCATTGTCGAGTGCGGCCGAATAGACGATCGGCTTGAACGAAGAGCCCGGCTGGCGCATGGCTTGCGTGGCACGGTTGAATTCGGACTGCGCATAGGAGAAACCGCCGACCATGGCCAGCACGCGGCCGGTGTGCGGGTCCATGGCGATCAGGCCGCCTTCCACTTCGGGCACCTGGCGCAGGCTGTAGGCGCCATCGGCACCATCGTTTTTCTGCACGAAGATGACGTCGCCCGGCTTCAGCACCTCCGCCGGCGACTTGGCCTTGACGGTCTTGCCGGCAACCACATGGCGCATGGCAAAACCCATGTCCTCCTTGCTGACGGTGCCTTCGACGCGCTCCTTGACAATCTCGCCCGACGCCTGCCGTGCGGGCTGCAGGCCGATCGACAGCCCGGTCGCCGAACTGTCGAGCACGACGGCGAGCGACCATTCGGGAACATCCTCCAGCCCCTTGACGGCGCCAAGCGGCACGCCCCAGTCGCCCGACACGTCGATCGATGTTACCGGCCCGCGATAGCCGCGCAGCGTGTCGTATTTCATCAACCCGTTCTGCATCGATTTGCGGGCAATGAGCTGGATCTTCGGATCGAGCGTGGTGCGGACGGAGAGGCCGCCTTCGTAAAGCGCGTTCTCGCCGTAGCGGGCGATGATCTGGCGGCGCACCTCTTCGGTGAAGTACTCGCCGGCAAACAGATAGGTGCCGCTGCGGCGCGGCGTCACGCCCAACGGCTCGGCCTTGGCCTTGTTGCCTTCCTCACGCGTGACGTAGCCGTTCTCGACCATCTGGTCGATGACCCAGTTGCGGCGCTCGATCGCGCGATCGGCATGCTTGAAAGGGTGGTAATTGTTCGGCCCCTTGGGCAGCGAGGCCAGGTAGGCGGCCTCGGCCACGGACAGTTCGTTGACCGACTTGTCGAAATAGGTCAGCGCCGCACCGGCGACGCCATAGGCGCCGAAACCGAAGAAGATTTCGTTGAGGTAGAGCTCGAGAATGCGATCCTTGGGATAGGCCTGCTCGATGCGGAAGGCGAGGATCATCTCCTTGATCTTGCGCTCGTAGGTCTGGTCCGAGGACAACAGGAAGTTCTTCGCCACCTGCTGGGTAATCGTCGAGGCGCCGACCTGACGCCGGCCCGAGCCGAGATTCTGCAGGTTGACGATGATGGCGCGGCCGAGGCCGGTCACATCGATGCCTGGGTGATTGTAGAAATTCTTGTCTTCGGCCGACAGGAAGGCCGCCTTGACGCGGTCCGGTATGGCCTGGATCGGCAAATACAGGCGCCGTTCGCGCGCGTATTCCGCCATCAGCGCGCCGTCAGACGCATGGATGCGGGTGGTCACCGGCGGCTCGTATTTCGCCAGCACCTCGTAATCGGGCAGATCTTTCGACAAATGGCCGATGTAGATCGCAACGCCCGCCGCGACCAGAAGGGCCAGCGTCGTGCCGATGCCGAAAAAATAGCCAATGAGACGAATCATACCCGCTCCAGTCCTTGGTTCGGGAATTTCCTAAACGAAGCCGCCTTTCGCGCAAGCTTTCGAGCCGGTCCCAATCCGTAATCGAAAACCCTTGTCGCCGCCATGTGGACAAAATACGGCAATGCCTGATTTCGCGGTCGCGAGCCGGAAATAAAAAGCATTGGGTGTTGTCGTCGCGCAACGCCGCCTCTGGTTGCAGGCGCCGCCGGTCATGTCAACCTCCGGTTCCCGGTCCGGCCTTGGCCGACGCGAACAGCGCGACGGCGTTGGTTATGCTCTGGGCCGCCTTGCCGCGCCAGTCGGCGTTGAGCAACTGCGCCTCGTCCTTGGCGTTCGAGAGATAACCGAGTTCGACCAGCACCGACGGCACGTCGGGTGCCTTGAGCACCTTGAAGCCCGCCGAACGCTGCGGATTGTTGATGAGGCCGACGCTGGTCGACAACTGGCCAACCAGCGTGTGGGCGAAACTCATCGAGAAATTGTGCGTTTCGCGGCGGATCAGGTCGATCAGGATGTCGGTGACTTCCTTGTTGTCGTTCTTGATTTCCATGCCGGCGAACTGATCGGAGAGGTTTTCTCGGTCGGCGAGCGCCTGCGCCTCGGGGTCCGAGGCCTTGTCGGAGACGGTGTAGACGGTGGCGCCGCGAATGCCCTTGACGCTGATCGTGTCGGCATGGATCGAAATAAGCAGGTCGGCCTCATGCTGACGGGCGATGCGCACGCGGTCATCAAGACGCAGGAATTCGTCTGTGTCGCGCGTCATGAACACATCATAATTGCCAACGGCTGCGAGTTTGTCGCGCAGCTCCGTGGCGAAGGCCAGCGTGACATTCTTCTCGATGGTGCCGTTCAGGCCCTCGGCACCGCCGTCGATGCCGCCATGGCCGGGATCGATGACGACGGTGAACCGATGACCCGGATTGGAAACCGGTCCGGTGCCGACCCGCCCTCCCTTGTCGGTCGAAACGGTCGATCCGGTGGTCAGCGCCTGGTTGGCCAGCGCCACGTCGAATTCGCGCTCGGATGCCGCCGACATGTCGATGGCAATGCGGTAGCCGGTTCTGTCCTCGTTCTTGAGCACGTCGAGCTTGTTGACGGCAAAGGGTCCCTTGCCGGTGAGGATCAGCCGCGAAACGCCCTCGCTAAGCGCGCCCAGACGCACGCCCTTGACCAGGCCCCGCGCCTTCAAATCCTTGGCATCAACGGCGAATCTCGTATTCGCGAGATCGATGACAAGGCGGTTGGGACCGCGCAGCAGGAACCATTTGATATCGGGTTCGCGATCGAAGTCCATGACGATGCGCATCTTGGTGGCATCGCCAGCCATCTTGTAACCTTTTGCCACGAGCGGAGCGTCGGCGGCATTGGCTTTTGAGGACAAGGCAGATGAGACCGCCAGCAGCAGCAAGAGGCAGAAAGCGGCCAGGATCCGGCCGCCGACACGACATCCCTTGTCTGTGAAGTCCGCCAATCCCATCTCTCTTCCAGTCGCTCCCGGTTTGGCGCCCGGCGCCGGGTCGTTTCGTCGAAATGCCGGTTAGGCCGCGAACTCGATTAACGATTGGTATCCAGAGAAGGTTAACCAAGCCTTTTCATGCAAGGGCGGCAAGTTGGCTTACGCTACGGAACGGCTTTTTGCCGGCATCGGAAATCGGGGTTGCCTTCCACCCCGCCAAATCATAAAAGCGATGGTGGATCACTGCAATCCTGGAACCGCCCTCCTCCGCAGCTTCTTGCTACAGGGTCAGACGTAAAGGCGGCTCCTTTCGCTTTAGGCGAAAAGGGTTCAGGTGATCGCGACGAATTTCGCAGGCGTGCTCCCGTGGCGGGGGAATCGCCTGCGTGAGGAAAACGGCCGGGTTTGTTCCCGCGCCGGCTCTGTAGGAGCAAACAAGCTGGTCCGGTTCATCCGGGCTTTGGTTCAAAAGGTTCTGTTGGTGACGATGGCTTCAAGCGCAATCATGGAAAGGTCCGCATCAAACCGCGCCATTATGGCTGCGGGCGGCACCGCCATGGCGCTCAAGCGGCGGCCGACGGACGATCAAATATCCGGCACCCACATCCCAGGCACGCAGCAGCAGGCTTTGCCTCGCAAGCTGCGGCTGACGGCTGCCGGGGGGAAACGAAATAATGCCCAACAAAATGCTGATAGACGCCTCCCACCCGGAGGAAACACGCGTCGTCGTCGTACGCGGTAACCGTATTGAAGAATTCGACTTTGAATCCCAGGACAAGAAGCAGCTCAAAGGAAACATCTACCTAGCCCGCGTAACGCGCGTAGAGCCCTCCCTTCAGGCAGCCTTTGTCGAATATGGCGGCAACCGTCACGGTTTTCTCGCCTTCAGTGAAATTCACCCCGACTACTACCAGATTCCGGTCGCCGATCGTCAGGCACTGCTGCGCGCGGAAGCGCAGGAGGCTGAGGACGAAGAGAACGAGGACGGCGACGGCGATGATCGCCAGAGCCGCGATCGCGGACGGCGCGGCCGCCGGCGCGGCGGCAAGCCCCGCGACCGGGGTGAGCACAAGCGCGATGCAGCCGATTCCAGCGAGGCAAGCGACACTGCCGACGAGGCGGAAGAGGGCGCCGACGCTGGTTTCGAGGAGATCTCGCACACGTCCGAGATCATCGAACATGCGGCCGATGCGTCCGAACATGCCGATGCGTCCGAACATGGCCAGGATTCCGCCGAGCAGGACGAAGGCGAAACCCGCGAAGGCGGTCCGACGTCGATCGCCGCCTCGGTCGAGGCCGATGTGATTTCCGAAGCCGTTCCGCAGGCCGAACAAGGCAGCGAGGCGACCTCCGGCGACAATGATCGCGGCATGCTGGAAGAAGTGCAGTCCTCGCATCCGGACGATCACGAGGTCGAATCGGTCGGCGCCGAGGACGCGCTGGAAGAAGTGCGCAACCGCCGCAAGCCGGTGCGCCGCCAGTACAAGATCCAGGAAGTGATCAAGCGCCGGCAGATCCTCTTGGTGCAGGTCGTCAAGGAAGAGCGCGGCAACAAGGGTGCGGCACTGACCACCTATCTGTCGCTTGCCGGCCGCTATTCGGTGCTGATGCCGAACACGGCGCGTGGCGGCGGCATTTCGCGCAAGATCACCAGCGCGGTCGACCGCAAGCGCCTGAAGGAGGTCGTTGCCGATCTCGAAGTGCCGCAGGGCATGGGCGTGATCCTGCGCACCGCCGGCGAGAGCCGCACCAAGGCCGAGATCAAGCGCGATTACGAATATCTGATGCGGCTTTGGGAAAATGTCCGCAATCTCACCTTGCAGTCCACGGCCCCTGCCCTGGTCTACGAGGAAGGCAGCCTGATCAAGCGCTCGGTGCGCGACCTCTATAACAAGGATATCGACGAGATTCTTGTCTCCGGCGAGGAAGGCTATCGCGAGGCCAAGGACTTCATGCGCATGCTGATGCCGAGCCACGCCAAGGTGGTTCAGCCGTTCCGCGACACGACGCCGATCTTCGTGCGCAACGGCATCGAGGCACAGCTCGACCGCATGCTGCAGCCGCAGGTGACGCTGAAGAGCGGCGGCTACATCATCATCAACCAGACCGAGGCGCTGGTTGCCATCGATGTGAATTCGGGCCGCTCCACCAAGGAGCACTCGATCGAGGACACCGCACTCCACACCAATCTGGAAGCGGCCGAGGAAGTCGCGCGTCAGCTCAGGCTGCGCGATCTCGCCGGCTTGATCGTCATCGACTTCATCGACATGGAGGAGAACCGCAACAACCGCTCCGTCGAGAAGCGGTTGAAGGATCACCTCAAGAACGATCGTGCGCGCATCCAGGTCGGCCGTATCTCGCATTTCGGCCTGATGGAGATGTCCCGCCAGCGCATCCGCGCCAGCGTGCTGGAATCGACAATGAAGCCTTGCCCGCATTGCGGCGGCACCGGCCATGTGCGCTCCGATTCGTCGGTCGCGCTGATGGTGGTGCGGGCGATTGAGGAATTCCTGCTCAAGGATTCCCGCAGCCACATCACGGTGCGGACGCCGGCGGCGACCGCACTCTACGTGCTCAATCACAAGCGCGGCACGCTGGTCGAACTCGAAAGCCGCTTCGGGCTGACGATCACCGTCGAGGCCGACGATTCGGTGGGTTCGCAGCACTATGCGATCTTCCGCGGCGCGCTGGCTGAAAAGCCGGAAGGCTTCGTCGAGGCGCGCAGCTTCCCGGCCTATGTCGAGCCGGAAGAGCCCGAGGACGAGATTGTCGTCGTCGAGGAAGATGACGAGGCGCCGGTGCAGGCCGAACAGCCACGCCAGCAGCCGCAGCAACAACAGCCCCGGCCCGCTGCCGGTGGCGAGGAAGGCGACGGCCGCGACCGCAAGCGCCGCAAGCGTCGGCGCCGGCGCGGCGGCAAGGATCGCGATCGCGAACATGGCGCCCCTGCGGACGGTGCTTCCGTCTCGGCTCCGGCCGGTGAGTTTTCGGACCCGGACTCGGCCGCCAGCGATGGCGACACGGAAACGGACGACAATGCCCCTGTCGGTGTTGCCGAAACGTCTGAGACAGCTGAAGCTTCGGACGAAGGCCAGGGCAAAAAGCGCCGGCGCGGCAAGCGCGGCGGCAAGCGCAACCGTCGCGAAGACGGTGAAGGCGAGGCTGAGGCAAGTGCTGGCGAAACAGCAGACGCGCCTGAAGGCGAAGTCCGGGCAACCGAGGTGATCGCCGGCGAGCCGGTCGTTGCTGCACCAGCCGAAGAGCCGGTGGCGCTTGCCCCGGCCAATGACGACGCGCCGAGCACGGAGAAGCCGAAGAAGCCACGCCGTGCCGCCAAGCCAAAGAAGGCCGCGGCCGAAATTGTCGCCGATGAGCCGGCTGCGGAGGTGGAAGCACCGGTCGACACGCCGGTCACCGCATCCGACGAGGCAGCCATCGCTTCTGTCGAGGAGGCACCGAAGGCCCGCTCGTCGCGGCGCAAGCCGGCGGCGGCGAATGCGCCGGTCGAGCCGGTCGTGTCTTCGATCGTCGCGGAAGAGCCCGCGGCCAAGGCCGAGGACAAGACCGAGGACAAGCCGAAGCGCGGCGGCTGGTGGCAGCGGAAGGGCTTTTTCTAAGCCTTTCAATCGCATGAGCTAGTTCTTTGACAAAAAAATCCCGCGCCGTCTCGAAGACGGCGCGGGATTTTCTTATCTGGCGCTATGGCGGATCGCGAAGGCTACGGCGCGAAGATCGACCAGTTCATCATCCTGGCAAGCTTTTCCAGCGCGATCGACCCCAGCTTGGAGTTGCCGTTGGCATTGAGACCTGGCGACCAGACGGCAAGCGACGCCACGCCCGGCACGATGCCCAATATTCCGCCGCCGACGCCGCTCTTGCCGGGGATGCCGACGCGGAAGGCGAAATCGCCGGAGCCGTCATAATGGCCGCAGGTCAGCATCATGGCGCCGATGCGGCGTGCCCGTTCGGCCGACACCACGGAATGCCCGGTCGCCGGGTTCTTGCCGCCATTGGCGAGGAAGCGGCCGGCGAGCGCCAGTTGCCGGCAACTCATGGCGATGGCGCAATGGTGGAAGTAGACGCCCAGCGCCAGTTCCGGCGCATGGTGGAGATTGCCGAAGGATTTCATGTAGTTGGCAAGCGCGAAGTTGCGGTAGCCGGTGGCGCGCTCGGACGCCGCCACCTCGCGATCGATGATGATCGTCTCGTCGTCGGCGAGGAACTGGATGAAGCGCAGGATCTCGCCGATCGCCTCGCGTGGCTGGTGGCCGGCAAGCAGGATGTCGGAAATGACGATGGCGCCGGCATTGATGAACGGGTTGCGCGGAATGCCGTTCTCATGCTCGAGCTGCACGATCGAGTTGAACGGATTGCCTGACGGTTCGCGGCCGACCCGCTGCCACAGCGCGTCGCCGACATTGCCGAGCGCCAGTGTCAGGGTGAACACTTTCGAGATGCTCTGGATGGAAAAGGCCTGGTCGGCGTCCCCCGCCGTCAGCACGCGCCCGTCATTGGTAACCGCTGCGATGCCGAATTTCTTCGGATTGACCTTACCCAACTGCGGAATGTAGGAAGCGACGTCACCGCGATCGGTGCGATCGGCCATTTCGGCAGCGACTTCGGCCAATGCCTGATCAAGTTTGGAGGCCTGATCAAGTTTGTGGGCCTGATCAAGTTTGGGGGCCTGTTCGAGTTCCGGCATGGTGCTACCTCAACCAGCGTTCGATGCGCGCCATTGCCTCAACCATGTCGTCGTGGCTGCCGGCGTAGGAGAAACGCATCGTCCGGTGCCCGGCCTGAGTGTCGAAGTCTTGGCCGGGTGTTGCCGCGACATGCGCCTCGGCCAGCATCTTTCGCGCGAAGGCCATGCTGTCATTGCTATGCCTGGTGACGTCACAAAAGGCATAAAAGGCGCCGTCCATGGGCGCCGCCAGCGGAAAGCCGAGTTCCGGGAGGCGTTTCATCAAGAGTTCGCGATTCCAGGCATAGCGACCCTTGACCGCTTCCAGTTCCTCGGTCGCCCTGAACGCTTCGATCGCCGCGATCTGCGACAGTTCCGGCGGCGAGATGTAGAGGCTCTGGGCGACGCGCTCGACCGGCCGCACCAGTTCTTGCGGCAGCACCATCCAGCCGATGCGCCAGCCGGTCATGCAGTAATATTTGGAGAAGGAGTTGATCACGGTCACGTCGCCTCCATAGGCAAGCGCCGTGGTGTCGGGGGCGGCATAGGCGAGCCGGTGATAGATTTCGTCGGAGATGACGGCGATGCCGAGGTCTTGTGCCGTCCTCACCAGGGCCGCCAGTTCATCGGCCGGTATGACCGCGCCGGTTGGATTGGCGGGACTGGCGAAGAGAACGCCTTTCAGCGGCTTTTCACGATGCGCGGTCTCGAGATGGCCGGCATGCACGTAGGCGGCGTCGCCCAGCTCGATCTCGACCACCTCGATGCCGAGCGCGGCCATGATGTTGCGATAGGCGGGATAGCCGGGTGCCGCGATGGCGACGCGGTCACCCGGGTCGAACATCGCCAGGAAGGCGAGGTTGAAGGCGGCCGACGATCCAGTGGTCACCGCGATCCGGCCGGGCTCGATATCAAGCCCGTAGTGATCGGCGTAGTGTCCGGCGATCGCCTTGCGCAAACCTGCCAGTCCCAGCGCGTCGGTGTAGCCGATGCGTCCGTCCTGCAGCGCCTTGGCGGCTGCGGCGCGAACCAGAACCGGTGCGGGATCGGAGGGCTGGCCGACGGCCATCGAAACAACCGGCACGCCCTGGGACTTCAGCCGGTTTGCCTCTGCCAGAATGTCCATCGCATGGAAGGGCTCGACATTGCCACGACGTGAGAGCGAAACGACCATTTAACCAGTATTCCCGATGACTGACGGCGCCAGGCACTGGCGCATGTGCCGCACAAATGCCCGATTGATGTGAGGATCACAAGTTGAGGAAGTTTCCGGCGCCGACTTTTCATCTTTCGCCCGCTCGTCTACCAGTGGAGCCATCATGTTGAGCCGACCCAGATCGACGATTGCCCAGGCAGCGCGCGTCTTCGCGACGCTTTCGCTTGGCGTTGCCGTTGCAATGGCGAGTTCGGTCAGCGCCTTTGCCCAGAACGTGCCGGTGGTGCGCGACGCCGAGATCGAGGCGCTGGTTCGCGATTACGCGCGGCCGATCTTCAGGGCGGCTGGCCTGGCGAATGACGGCATCGACATCGTTCTGGTCAATGACCAGAGTTTCAACGCCTTCGTGACCGGGCGCCGGCTGTTCATCAACACCGGCGCGCTGATGACGGCTGAAACGCCCAACGAGATCATCGGCGTCATCGCGCACGAAGCCGGTCATATCGCCGGCGGCCACCAGCAGAAGCTGCGCGACCAGCTCGAACGAGCCAAGACGATGGCCATCATCGCGACGCTGCTGGGTGCCGGTGCCATGGTCGCCGGCGCGACAACCAATAGCCGCGGCCTTGCCGGTGCGGGCGTGGGGGTGGCCGCCGGCGGCGGCGAGATGGCACAGCGCAGCATCCTCGCCTACCAGCGCACCGAGGAGATGACGGCCGACCGCTCGGCGATCACCTATCTCAACGCCACCGGCCAGTCCGGCATGGGCATGCTGAAGACGTTTCACCGCTTCCAGACTGCGCTGTCGCTCTCGGGCGCGCAAGTCGATCCCTACCGGATCAGCCATCCGATGCCGCGGGATCGTATCTCCAATCTCGAAGTGCTGGTGAAACAGAGCCCCAATGTCGACAGGCCGGACCCGCCCGCGCTGCAGCAGCGCCATGACATGGTGCGGGTGAAGATCGCCGTCTACATGGAAGGCCAGGCGGCTGCGTCGCGGCTGATGCGAAAGATGCAAGGGACCCTCGCCGCGCTATATGGCGACGCCCAGTCGACCTACCTGTTCGGCAACATCGCCGCCGCGCTCGCCAAGACCAATGCACTGATCAAGGCGCAGCCCAAGAACGCTTACTTCCAGGAACTGCGCGGCGACATCCTGATGAAGGCAAACAAACCCAAGGAAGCCGCGGACGCCTACGCCAAGGCGGTCAGCCTCGATTCGGCGCGGTCCGGTCTGCTGCCGGTGTCCATGGGCCAGGCGCTGATGGCCGTCGGCAAGCCCGACTCCCTCAAAAAAGCCGTCGTGCAGATCAACAACGGCCTCGGGCGCGACAAGGAAAATCCAGCCGGGTATCGCTATCTGGCACAGGCCTACGGTGAGTTAGGTGACATACCGGGCGCTGAACTTGCCACCGCCGAAAGCCATTTCTATTCCGGCAACTACAAGGATGCGAAGATTTTCGCCATGCGGGCGCAGCAGCAGATGAAACGCGGCGAGCCTCGCTGGCTTCGCGCCCAGGATATCATAAACTACAAGCCGTCAACCAAGATCAAGTGAACCTTCCGGCCGCGCGCCACGACATAGCCAGACCGGAAAACAGGTAGAAGGAACAGGAACGATGAAAAAGGCACTGCTGCTGGGCACCACGGGGGTTGCGGTCGCACTGGCCATGCTGGCTTTCGGATTCGTTGCCGGAAACCCGCAGATCGCCAAGGCCGGCACCGCACAGCCGGTCGAGACCACGGCGGCCGATACCAAGATCGACCGCACCGAGGTCGAAGGCATCATCCGCGACTATTTGTTGAAAAACCCGGAAGTCCTCCTGGAGGTCCAGGATGCGCTTGAGGCCAAGCAGAAGGAAGAGCAGCGCATCGCTCATCTCGGCGTGATCAAGAATGCCAAGGACCAGATCTTCAACTCCGCCTTTGACGGCGTCGTCGGCAATCCGAACGGCAAGGTCACCATCGTCGAGTTCTACGACTATAATTGCGGCTTCTGCAAACGCGCCATCGACGACATGCAGGCGTTGACCAAGACCGATCCGGACCTGCGTTTCGTGCTCAAGGAATTCCCCATCCTCGGACCGGATTCGCAGAAGGCGAGCGTGGTCTCGATGGCGTTCCACCTGATGCACCCGGAAAAGTACGGCGAGTTCCACAATGCGTTGCTCGGCGGCCAGGGACGCGCCACCGAGGCGGCGGCCATCAAGGTCGCGCTGTCGCTCGGCGCCGACGAAGCGGCGCTGCGCGAGAAGATGAAGGACCCGACAATCAACGAGGCCCTCGCCAAGACCTACGATCTTGCCAACAAGCTGGCGATCACCGGAACGCCGTCCTATGTCGTCGGCAACGAGGTGGTGTTCGGAGCACTCGGGCAGGAAGTGCTGGCAGAAAAGATCGAGGCGGCGAAAGCCGCGCTCTGATCTTGCTCGCCAGCTATTTCTCACGGGCACATTTCCGCCTGTTGTGGACAGTGAAAGAACGCACTTGCGCTCTTTCCGCGGGCGGCTATGCCCATTATAGAGGGCCCAGCGCGCCGGCTTGATGACGGCGCCGGGAAAGGTCGGCTTTTTGAAAACGGTTTTCGTCCTGAACGGTCCCAATCTAAACGCGCTCGGCAAGCGCGAGCCGGGCATCTATGGCGGCAAGACGCTTGCCGCGATCGCCGACGACTGCAAGCAGGCAGGCACGGCGCTGGGGTTCGAGATCGATTTCCGCCAGTCGAACCATGAGGGCGACCTTGTCGACTGGATTCAGGAAGCTGGCGACAAGGCTGTCGGCATCGTCATCAATCCGGGCGCCTACAGCCACACCTCGATTGCCATCCACGACGCCATTCGCGCCGTCGCACCGTTGCCGGTGGCCGAAGTTCATCTTTCCAACATCCATGCGCGGGAACCATTCCGCCACGTCTCCATGGTCGCGCCGGTCGCCGTCGGCATGATCTGTGGCTTTGGGCCGCTCGGCTATACGCTGGCGCTACAGGCGCTGGCCGCACGCCTATGACCGGCCAACAAACAGAAGGCTCGAAAATGTCGATAAAGAAGACCGGTGTTGACCAGCAACTGATCCGCGATCTGGCGGGCATACTGAACGACACCAACCTCACCGAGATCGAGGTTGAACTGGGCGACCTGAAGGTGCGCGTCTCGCGGCAGGCGCCGGCTGTTCATGCAATCGCGGCGCCGCAGCAAGCCTATGCGCCGGCAGCAGCGCAAGCTGCCTCCGTAGCTCTGCCCGTTGTGGCAGATATTTCCAAGAACGCAGTCACCTCGCCGATGGTCGGCACCGCCTACCTGGCGCCGTCGCCGGACGCCAAGGCATTCATCGAAGTCGGCCAGAAGGTCAAGGAAGGCCAGACTTTGCTGATCATCGAAGCAATGAAGACGATGAACCAGATCCCCTCGCCACGCGCCGGCACGGTGACCGCGATCCTTTTCGAGGATTCGCAGCCGGTCGAATATGGCATGCCGCTCGTCGTGATCGAATAGAGCGGGCCTGATGTTTCAGAAGATCCTCATCGCCAATCGCGGCGAAATCGCCCTCCGGGTGCTGCGCGCCTGCAAGGAACTCGGCATCCAGACGGTGGTGGTGCATTCGACCGCCGATGCCGACGCCATGCATGTGCGGCTCGCGGACGAGAGCGTCTGCATCGGTCCGCCGCCATCGCGCGACAGCTATCTCAACATCCATCAGATCGTTGCGGCCTGCGAAATCACCGGCGCCGACGCCGTGCATCCGGGTTACGGCTTCCTGTCGGAGAACGCCAAGTTCGCCGACATACTGGCCGCGCACAACATCACCTTCATCGGTCCGTCCGGCGACCATATCCGCATCATGGGCGACAAGATCGAGGCCAAGCGAACCGCCAAGCGCCTCGGCATTCCGGTTGTGCCCGGTTCGGACGGCGCTGTCACCGATCAGAAGGAAGCCAGGCGCATTGCCGCCGAGATCGGCTATCCCGTGATCATCAAGGCATCGGCCGGCGGTGGCGGACGCGGCATGAAGGTCGCCCTCACCGAGGCTGACCTGGAGGTCGCCCTGCAGACGGCGAGCACGGAAGCCGGTGCGGCGTTCGGCGACGATGCCGTTTATATCGAAAAATACCTGGAAAAGCCGCGCCATATCGAAGTCCAGGTGTTTGGTGACGGCTTTGGCCGCGGCGTGCATTTCGGCGAGCGCGACTGTTCCTTGCAGCGCCGCCACCAGAAGGTCTGGGAAGAGGCGCCCTCGCCCGCCCTCAATGCCGAAGAGCGCGCCCGCATCGGCGGCATCTGCGCCAAGGCGATCGCCGACCTCGGCTATTCCGGCGCCGGCACGATCGAGTTCCTCTACGAGAATGGCGAGTTCTACTTCATCGAGATGAACACGCGCCTGCAGGTCGAGCATCCGGTGACGGAAGCGATCACCGGCATCGATCTCGTCCACGAGCAGATCCGCGTCGCCTCCGGTGGCGGCCTCTCGGTGAAGCAGGAGGACATCAAGTTCAACGGCCACGCCATCGAATGCCGCATCAACGCCGAGGACCCGCGCACCTTCACCCCCTCGCCCGGTACGATCACCCATTTCCACACACCGGGTGGTCTCGGCATCCGCGTCGATTCCGGCGTCTATTCCGGCTACAAGATCCCGCCCTATTACGACAGCCTGATCGGCAAGCTGATCGTGCATGGGCGTAATCGCGTCGAGTGCATGATGCGCTTGCGCCGCGCCCTGGACGAGTTCGTCGTCGACGGCATCAAGACGACGTTGCCGCTGTTTCGCGATCTCGTCGGCAATGCCGACATCGCCAATGGCGATTATGACATCCACTGGCTGGAAAAATACCTGGCCAAGGAAGAGTAGCGCGGAGACGCGATGACCCGCCCCTACGCGCCCGGCTATCGCATCCCCACCGACCTTCTGCTCAAGGCCTACGCCTCGGGCGTCTTCCCGATGGCCGAAAGTGCCGGCGACCCGGAGGTGTTCTGGGTGCGGCCGGAGACGCGCGGCATCATTCCGCTCGATGGTTTTCACGCGCCGAAAAGCCTCAGGAAAACGATCAAGAAGAACCCCTTCGACATCCGTTTCGATTTCGATTTCGAAGCGACCATCGACGGCTGCGCCGAAAAGCGCGTGGAACGGCGCTCGACCTGGATCAATGCGCCGATCCGCGAAGCCTATGTCGAGTTGCATCGGATAGGCCATTGTCATTCGGTCGAGGCGTGGCGCGAGGACCGACTGGTCGGTGGCCTCTATGGCGTGTCGCTCGGCCGGGTGTTTTTTGGCGAGAGCATGTTCGCCAGGGAGACGGACGCTTCCAAGACCTGCCTTTTCTATCTCGTCGAGCGCTTGAAGGCACGCGGCTTCGCGCTGCTCGATACGCAGTTCACCACCGAGCACCTCAAGCGCTTCGGCGCCGTCGACGTGCCGCGCGGCAAATATGAAAAGTTGCTGGCCGACGCGCTGAAGGGCGAGGCCGTATTCTATCCCTGAAGATTGAGCCTACTTCCCAGTGGCGGCTTCCAATGGCGTCTGCGAATGGAACATCATCTTCCAGCCATTGACGCGATGGACATAGCCGGTGCTGACCAGCGCGGCGTAAGGTTCGCCGTTCTCGCGTGTCGCATGTGCCTCGTAGGTCAGCATGATGATGTCGCTGCCCGGCTCGATAATACCCTTGAGGTCGATTTTCAGGTCGCGCCAGCGGTTGGGCTTGGTTGCGGTCTTGGCGAGATCCGCATTGTCCATCGCCTGTGCCATCTGCGGAAACGCCACCAGGCATTCGGTGTCGACATTGGCCGCATAGTAGGCCGCGTCGCCCGTCCAGAATCCCTTTTCAAGTTCCAGCAACTCTGCCTTGCCGGCCGTGATCCGCTTGCTGTCTGACATCGGAAAATCCTCCCTGCGCATAAATGCGCGCTCATCCGTGCCCCAACGTATGGTGGCAGGGACGGTTCCGGAGGATCAGTTGGTGTCGGTCGTATCGGGGTCCGAAGCGTCCGGCTCCGTCACGCCAGGCTCTGTCACGTCCGGAGCAATCGCGGCTTTCGGTTTGGCCGCGGCGGGCTTGGGCGCCTCGGCTTTGGTCGAGTCTGCCTTGGCGCCATCGGGCGCCGGCACATCCGACTTCTGCTTGCAAGCCTTCAGCCAGACGTCATAGACGGCATGCTCGACGGCATTGAGGCCGGGGCTTTCGGCAAACATCCAGCCGGTGAAGATGCGGCGGATCTTGCGGTCCAGCGTGATCTCGTCGACCTCGACGAAGGAATCTGTCTTCGGCTCTTCGGTCTGTGGCCGCGAATAGCAGACGCGCGGCGTCACCTGCAAAGCACCGAACTGCACCGTCTCGTCGATATAGACATCGAAGGTGATGATGCGGCCGGTGATCTTGTCGATCCCGGCAAACTCGGCAACGGCATTGGTGACCCGGTCCGCTCCCGCGGGCGGCGCCGGCGCGGGTGCCGCGGGCTCAGGCGAAGCGGCGAAGGCCACGGTGCTGACGGCAAGACCGGCGGCTAACGCCAGACTAGCCGATATTGAGTAAGAAAAGCTCATGCAAAGATACCGGTGGTTCGCGCCCGGGTGATTCTGTCGATCGCCAAGGCTAGTCGCCGTTTTCTGATCAGCAAGCAGCTAAACACCAATTGTGGCGATAAAGGACCGGCTTGCACCCTGTCGCTACGACCCGGGTGTCCAGGCATCGTAGTCGCCGGTGACCTGCGGGCGGTGCTGATTGGTCAGCACCGAGCCCTTCGGGCGATAGGCCGCCGGGCTGCCGGTCAGATTGGGCTGATGCGGCTTTTGCCAGTCGCGCGGCTTGTAGTCCTCGCTGGACGGCGCGACGTCGACACGGTGGTGCATCCAGCCGTGCCAGCCGGGCGGTATCGCCGAAGCTTCCGAATAATTGCGGTAGATGACCCAACGGCGCGTGCGGCCTTCCGAATCGATGCCGCCTTCGTAATAGAAATTGCCGGTCTCGTCCTGGCCGACCTTCTTGCCGTACCGCCAGGTATGCAGGCGGGTTCCTATCGTCTGGCTGTTCCACCAGGTGAAAAACTGCGTAAGGAAAGTCTTCATTTCAAAACCCTCGCGCCGGCAGCGCCCGTTTTCCTGCTTATGGCGTCAGGCCTTGCCGAAGGCAAGGCTTTTGCCACGGCGTGCGCGCAAATGGCTTGCCTGAAGCCCGACACAAGCCTGTGATCCTCCCGGTCGCTGCATGCACGCTTGCCAAGCCTTTGCGGTATTTCTAAAGCTCTGCGCGCCCATGCCTGCATCCAGCCCGGCTTGAGGCCAAGGAGGTGACGATTGGCCACGGAATTGCCGACCACCGACATTCGCATCAGCGCCGAGGCGATTCGCCACCGCAAGGGCGGCACGCCGATCGTTTGCCTGACCGCTTATACCTATCCCATCGCCCGTCTGCTCGATCGCCATGTTGACCTGCTTCTGGTCGGCGACAGTGTCGCCATGGTCCTGCATGGCCACAAGACGACGCTGGGCGCCTCGCTGGAGATGATGATCGCACATGGGCAGGCCGTGATGCGCGGCTCGGCCAGAGCCTGCGTCGTCGTCGACCTGCCGGCCGGCACCTATGAGGCAACGGCAGCGCAAGCCGTCGCCTCGGCGCGGCGGGTCGTCGACGAAACCGGCTGCCAGGCGGTGAAGCTCGAAGGCGGCGTCGACATGGTCAGCCAGATCGAGGCCATCGTCGCCGCCGGGATTCCGGTGATGGGACATATCGGCCTGCAGCCGCAATCGGTCGAGAAGGACGGCGGCTACAAGATCAAGGGCCGCACCGAGGAGGCTGTTGCGGCATTGCTTCGCGATGCGCTCGCCGTCGAGAATGCCGGCGCTTTCTCGGTGGTCATCGAAGGCACGGTCGAGAGGGTCGCCGCCGATATCAGCCGCCGCCTCGCCATTCCGACCATCGGCATCGGTGCCAGCGGTGAATGCGACGGCCAGATCCTGGTCATCGACGACATGGTCGGGCTGACCGTCGATCGCGTGCCGAAATTCGTCAAGGAATACGCCGACCTGCGCAGCGTGATCTCGCATGCAGCGGAAACCTATGCAGCCGAGGTGCGGGGCCGGACATTCCCCGGCCCCGGCCATGTCTTTTCGGCGACAAACAGCAGGGACGACACATGAGCCAACCCGTCGTCGTCGACAGCGTAGCCGCACTGCGCGCGCAAATCCGGGACTGGCGGCGCGACGGCCTTCGTGTCGCCATGGTGCCGACCATGGGTGCTTTGCATGACGGACACATCTCGCTGGTCAGGATCGCGCTCCAAAAAGCCGAGCGCTGCGTCGTGTCGATCTTCGTCAATCCGACGCAGTTCGCGCCGAGCGAAGACCTCGACAAGTACCCGCGCCAACTCGCCCGCGACCTCGACCAACTGGGCGCGGCAAACGCCGACCTTGCCTTCACACCGACGGTTGGCGAGATGTATCCCGCCGGCTTCGCCACGAAAATCTCGGTCGGCGGCCCCTCAGCCGGGCTCGAATCGGACTTTCGGCCGACCTTTTTCGACGGCGTCGCCACCGTGGTGGCAAAGCTCCTCCTGCAGGCAACGCCCGACTGTGCGGTCTTCGGCGAGAAGGACTACCAGCAGCTTTGCGTGGTGAGGCAGCTCTGCCGCGACCTGGACCTGCCTGTCGAGATCATCGGCGCACCGACGATCCGCGACGCGCATGGTCTCGCCATGTCGTCACGCAACGCCTATCTCGATGAGGCCGAACTGAAGATCGCCCGCCAACTCAACGTCACATTGCGCAATACGGCTGCGGCGCTGGCGGCAGGCGCCGGGCAGAGCGACGCAACCGAAGAGGCCGGCCGCGCCCTCATCGCCGCCGGCTTTCAGAAGGTCGACTATGTCGAGGTACGCCAAAGCCTGACGCTTGCGCCATGGCGCCGAAACCGCGAAGGGCGTCTTCTCGCGGCAGCATGGCTCGGCAAGACCAGGCTGATCGACAATGTGGGGGTTCCCGCTGCCTAGCGCGAAGGCTCGATCCTCCGCGGCGGATTGCTGCCGCGCCTAGCTCTCGCTCTTTTGTCGGCCGGCCCTGACGATCAGGTGTCCCGCGACGATCCCAACCACCCCGGCAAGGGCTTTCACCAATGCATCGATGAGGCGTGCATGGCGACCGGGATCAATGAGCTGAAGCAGTTCCAGCATGCCGGCGGTCACAGCCACGAAGATGACGACCTGATACAGTCGGTTGGGGAAGCCGATCGCCAGGGCGAAGCCCAGCAGGACATAAGCCAAGGCACGCTCGACATTCGCTTCAGCGAGGTGCGGCCGCATCTGGATCGGCGACAAGGTCGCGAAAATGATGATGGCGAGCAGCGCCAGCGCTGTAATGCGGGACAGTTTGGTCATGCCCTTGCATATCCGTCGTGAGCCGGCACAGCAAACGCCGCGATGACGCATGGCCGGATCGCTCTATTCATCCGGTGTCAATCTATCCGAGCGACTTCTCGAAACTCAGCGTCGTCGGCCTTGAGGTATCACGGGACTCCTCCGCGGCACTGACAGGCAAGAACCCTTTCGACCGATAGAAGGCGATGGCGCCGCCATTGGCCTCCTCGACCTCGACCTCGACGCGCAGCGTTCGCGCTTCCGGGAAACTGGCCTCGACCTCGTCGAGCAGTGCTTGCCCGATCCCGCGCCTTTGGCAGTCCGGATGGACGTAGAGCTGGTTCAGCAGGATGATTTTCGCATCGGCGGTGGCGGCGGCGAAAGCCATGCCACCGATCCGCTTGCCGTCATCGGCCACCAGGAATTCCGAATTCGGCCGCGTCAGCCGCGAGCGGAGCGAAGCGATCGAGTGCCATTCGTCGGTGATCTCGGTGACTTTGGCAGCGCCATAAATGGCGTCATAGGTCGCATGCCACGTTTCCACCAGCAGCGTCCGCACAGCGGCAAGGTCGCGTTCACCTGCGGTGCGGACGAACACGGCGCTACTCGATGCCCAGCTTGGCCTTGACGAGGTCGTTGACGGCTTGCGGGTTGGCCTTGCCGCCGGTCGCCTTCATCACCTGGCCGACGAACCAGCCGGCCATGCTCGGCTTGGCGCGCGCCTGTTCGACCTTGTCAGGGTTGGCGGCAATAACGTCGTCGACGGCCTTCTCGATGGCGCCGGTGTCGGTGACCTGCTTCATGCCACGGCTCTCGACCAGTTGGCGAGGGTCGCCGCCCTCATTCCAGACGATCTCGAACAGGTCCTTGGCGATCTTGCCGGAGATGGTGCCATCCTTGATCAGATCGATGACCGCACCGAGCTGCTCGGGCGAAACCGGAGCGTTTTCAATGTCTTTTCCGGCCTTGTTCAATTGCCCGAGCAGATCGTTGATGACCCAGTTGGCGGCGAGCTTGCCGTCGCGGCCGGCGGCCACCTTCTCGAAATAGTCGGCGATCGGCTTTTCCGACACCAGGATCGAGGCGTCATAGACGGACAGGCCGAGCGACGCGATCAGCCGCGCCTTCTTGTCGTCCGGCAGTTCCGGCAATTCCTTGGCCAGCGCATCGACATAGGCCTGGTCGAATTCCAGCGGCAAAAGGTCGGGATCGGGGAAGTAGCGGTAATCATGCGCCTCTTCCTTGGAGCGCATCGAGCGCGTCTCGCCCTTGACGGCGTCGAACAGCCGCGTCTCCTGATCGATCTTGCCGCCATCCTCGAGAATGGCGATCTGCCGGCGCGCCTCATAGTCGATGGCCTGGCCGATGAAGCGGATCGAGTTGACGTTCTTGATCTCGCAGCGCGTGCCGAACTCGCCGCCCGGCTTGCGCACCGAAACGTTGACGTCGGCGCGCATCGAACCTTCGTCCATGTTGCCGTCGCAGGTGCCGAGATAGCGCACGATGGTGCGCAGCTTGGTGACATAAGCCTTGGCCTCGTCGGCCGAGCGCATGTCCGGCTTGGAGACGATCTCCATCAGCGCCACGCCGGAGCGGTTGAGATCGACATAGGACATGGTCGCATGCTGGTCGTGCATCGACTTGCCGGCATCCTGCTCCAGATGCAGCCGCTCGATGCCGACCTCGATGTCCTCGAATTCGCCCTGGCGGTCCGGGCCGACCGAAACGATCACCGTGCCTTCGCCGACGATCGGCTGCTTGAACTGCGAGATCTGGTAGCCCTGCGGCAGGTCGGGATAAAAGTAGTTCTTCCGATCGAAGACCGACTTGTGGTTGATCTGCGCCTTCAGCCCCAGGCCGGTGCGGATCGCCTGCTTGACGCATTCCTCGTTGATGACCGGCAGCATGCCCGGCATCGCCGCATCGACCAGGCTGACATTGGCGTTGGGCGGCGCGCCGAAGGCCGTCGAGGCGCCCGAAAACAGCTTTGCTTCCGACGTGACCTGCGCATGGACCTCGAGGCCGATGATGATCTCCCAGTCGCCGGTGGCGCCGGGGATCAGGCGTTTTGCGTCAGGAGTACGGGTGTCGATGAGGGACATGGCGGCCTGCGAATTGCGGTGAGTGATTTCACGTTTGAACGTGAATTTCACGTCGAACGTGAAATCATTCGCTAGTGCAAACCGCCAAAAGAGACAAGCGCAAAGCCACGGACTGGCCTTTTCAGCCGCTTTCGCCTATAGGACGCTCATTCCAATGGAGAGTGGATGTCCACTTACGCTCAGTCCCGGTAAGGCCCTGACCTCTTGGCGAGGCAGGGCAGAAAACCTGAAACCCCGTGCCGCGAAGCTTCGCGGCGGCGGCATTTTTTGTTTTCCCGGAAAACTCTCACATGGATATTTCGCGCACTGAACAGCGCATCCTGCACCTGCTCGCGCAGGGCGGACGCATTGAAATCGAAAAGAACGACAAGAAGCGGATCGCCTCCGTCAAATGCCTGACCCGCGACGGCTGGCACTATCCGGACGTCGATCTCGACCTGTTTCGAAAGCTGAAGCGGAAGAAGGCGGTTTCTTCGTCGGGAGGCGGCCCCTACCGCATCACCCGGCGCGGGCTCGCACTCGTCCGCTCCGAACTCGACAACAGGTAGCCCGCGGTTCCGCCGGTCGGTTCTCCGGCCGGCGGTTCGCCTCACCGTTCAGGCAGTGGCGATATAGGCCCTGATCTGGTCGGCCTCGCGCTCGACATCCTCGATGCGGCGCTTGACCACGTCGCCGATGGACACGATGCCATCGAGCATGCCGTCCTTTTCCACCGGCAGATGGCGGAAACGGCCGCGGGTCATAATCTCCATCACCTCGTTGACGGTGTGATTTTCGTTGCAGATCTTCACCTTCGGCGTCATCGCCGAACGCACCGCGATATCGAGCGCGGCTCCACCTTCCCGGGCGACAACCCGGACGATGTCGCGCTCTGACAGGATGCCGACGATCTTGCGATCGCCATTGGTGATGACCAGCGCACCGATCTTGTGCTCTGCCAGGATGCGGATGGCTTCGCTCAGCTTTTCGTTCGGCCCGAGCGTCAACACGTCATGGCCTTTTCTCTCGAGAATTGCCTTCACCGTCATGGCGTCCTCCTCTGCTTTGCCTGCCGGTTCCTGCCCTGACCGGCCTTCACGTAAGAGTGAACATCGTGCGCCGTGATCGGTTGCATTTCAAGTGCGGTGGTCAGTCGTTTCCCACTCGGGCGCCTGCCATCGCCTGTCGAACCAGCGCAGGCCGAAGAAGCCCGCGACAAAGCCGCCAATATGAGCCTCCCAGGCGATCTGACCATCTACCCCTGGGGCAAACCCGAGCAGGCCGGTGGCGAGATTGATGACCATCCACATGGCGAGGAAGATCACGACACCGCGCAGGCGCAATACGAATGCGATCGGCAGCACAGGGCCGGCGAAGGCGGCCTTGCCGGCCGAACGGTCGGTGCGGAAGCCGAAACGCGCCGCAGCCCCCATCATGCCCGATATCGCACCGGAAGCCCCGACCAGCGGCGCCTCACCATAAGGATGCATCGCCCAGAAAAGCGCGACCGAAGCCAGCCCGGTTGCGGCAAAAAACAGCGCGAACCACAGCGCTCCCAGACGGTTTGCCAATGGTGAACCAAACGCGGCGAGCCACACCATATTGATGGCGATATGGGCAAAGCCGCCATGCATGAAGGCATAAGTGAAGGGCCGCGAAAACAGGAACCAGTCGAAGCCGTATTGCCCGGTGTAGAGAACGGGGATGAAGGCCCCGTCATACAGCAATGTCATCTGCTGGGATTCGCTCAACACATATTGCTGCAACAGGTAGACGACGACACAGATGCCGATCACCGCCAGCACGACGGGCGGCAGGTTGAACACCGGCTCGCGCCGCGGTTCAGGTGCGCCCTCGACCGGGTCGACTTCCGAGGGAGATGCCGGTTCACTCATTTGAAATTGCACTCTGCGGGATTCGGGGCTCGAGCATCTAGATCACCACGGACCGAACCGCAAACCGCGAATCGCCGCGGCGCGAATCAAAAAAGAAGCCGTTCAAGGTTTCCCTTGAACGGCTGGTCGAGCCCCCTGCTCCCCTAAAACTCTTGACTGAAGTGCTGCCGATCGTCGCGAAACGACCGCTTCTGGAGTGGTTTTTGTGTGCCACGGGGCTCGCTTCGATGCAACGTAAACCACTTGTTAACCTTAACGGCCCCGACCCGTGAACAAGTGTTAACGACGCTGGCACGCTTCCTGCTCCGCAACGCATGTAGGTCATCGGAGGGCGCCCTTCTGTTCACCGATGGGACATCAGACGACAGAATGCGCGGAGCAGCATAGTATGAACCAGAATGGATCGATCACGCTGTTCCAATATTGGAACCGCCTGCGTGATGGACGCCCTGCCCCGAAGCGTTCGGAGGTCGAGCCGGCCGACATCAAGTCGCTGCTGGCCGACACCTTTATCCTGGAGCGGGACACGCGCGGACAGGCCGTATTCCGGCTGGCCGGCACCAGGCTTTGCGCCTGCTACGGCCGCGAACTCAAGGGGTTTTCCTTTCCATCGCTGTGGCGCGAGAAGGATCAGCGGCTCGTCTCGCGGCTGATCCATGGCGTCTTCGAGCAGAAGTCGGTCGTGCTCATCAGCTATGAGGGTTTCAGCCGCAACGGGCGCTCCAACAAGTTCGAACTGCTTGCCCTGCCGCTGGACGGCGGTGTCGAAAATCCGCGTTGCCTGGGCGTCATCAGCGCCGTGGAGAAGCCCTTCTGGCTGGGTGCCGATCCGATCACCGACGCGTTGATCGATTCGATACGCGTCATCGATCCGGAGAAGGAGCTTCTCAACAATCGCCCGGCGATCGATGTTCCCTCGCTCGTTCCCGATGAACTTGGAGCACCCGAGACGATCTCGGCGCTCGGCCGGGCGCGCCGCATCCGCCATCTCGTCGTGTTCGATGGCGGGCGCGAGGAATAGTCCGTTTGCGGCCTGATGCACGTCGCCCAAAACTGCGCGGCTGTTTTGGCACCGCGACCTGCAAAAAGGAAACCCTGGAGCGCCCGCTTTTTCCCTTTGTTAACCCGCTTTGTTGTACTTCTCTGATGAAGTTCCTCGCATCGGCGCGCGGGATGCCAAACGGGGTGTAGGCAGTCATGAGGTCAGCGGCGGTCGACTATGCGCCGTCCCAAGCTGAAAGGCGTAACTTTCAGCGCGTCCGGGTTAAAATCTACGGACGCTTCATGCTGGAAGACCGCACCGAACACCCCTGCCAGGTCGTCGACATGTCACCGGGCAATGTCGCGTTTCGCACCGACCGCATCGGCATGCCCGGCGAAAAAATCATTGCCTACATCGATCATATCGGCCGCATCGAAGGTGTCGTCACCCGCACCTTGCAGGATGGTTTCGCGATGACCGTCATCGCGTCGGATCGCAAGAAGGACAAGCTGGCCGCGCAATTGACCTGGCTCGCCAACAAGCATGAACTCGACCTGCCGGAAGATCGCCGCCACGAGCGCGTCGCGCCGCGCAATCCGACCAGCGTGCTGCAGCTCACCGACGGCCGCCAGTACCAGTGCCGAATCATCGACCTTTCGCTCTCCGGCGCCGCGGTCGAGATCGACGTCAAGCCGGCGATTGGCATCCAGGTTATGCTTGGCACCATGCGCGGGCAGGTCGTGCGTCATTTCGAGGACGGCGTCGCCATCGAATTCGCTGTGATCCAGCGCCCCGAAACGCTCGATTCCGAATTCAACACGCCACGCACCTGAACAGGCCCGACAGCGACACTCCAGGAAAACCGGCCCTTGTGGCCGGTTTTTTGTTTTCGACGCCATGACCTGCATGCTTAGGCCACTCTTGGCGGGGCTTGGCAGCCCTCCGCGCGTCGAGATTGGCGCCTCAAAATCCAAACGAATTAATACTGAAATGATTCAAATTTTACGTTTATTCTACTGGAGTTTTACTCAATATCTACTTCGAGCTTTTGCGTCAAATAAATCCGCATGTGGCAATGTCTCCTTCGAACGGGGAGACTACAACAATGAAGAAAACGAGGGGCAAGCTGTTGCTGGTGGCAATGGCGATGCAGCTTTCCGCTTGGGGATCAGCATATGCCGCGGGACCGGCCTATATGCACACCGGCGGACGCACCACCCAGCCTGTTGGCCATTATGAGTTCTGCCAGCGCAGTCCTGGCGAATGCAGCGAACGGACCCCGAAGGGTGCGCCGGTCGAACTGACCCGCAAACTGTGGGCGACGATCGTCAACATCAACAATTCGGTCAACACCCGCATCAAGCCGCGCACCGACATGGAAAACTACGGTGTCGAGGAATATTGGGCCTATCCGGCCAATGGCTATGGCGATTGCGAGGACTACGCGCTGGAAAAGCGCCGCGAGTTGATGGATGCCGGCGTCCCCGCCGGCAATCTGCTGATGACGGTGGCGCGCCAGCCGAATGGCGACGGCCACGCGGTGCTGACCGTGCGCACCAGCCTCGGAGAATTCATCCTCGACAATCTGGAAACCAAGGTCCTGTCCTGGACGGACACCGACTACACCTATCTCAAGCGCCAGTCGGACCAGAATTCCGGCGTTTGGGTGACGATCAATGACGGCCGCTCCGACGCGGTCGCCAGCGTCCGCTAGAACAGAGCTCAAGCGCGCCGCGTGAATGCGAGGCGCTTCAGGAGAAACCCGGTCGAGTCCCCACCCTCCCCGTCCCCAACGACCGGGTGAAAGGAGCCGGCCCCGTCCCCGGGCCGGCTCCGCCATTTCTGGCGGAGAATCGAAAACCAATCAGCCTGCGGTAGGCTGAAGATCCCAATCTCATTCAGTCGAATCGTCCCGCCTTCCCACGCCCGGAAGATCGAGGCACTATAGGCCGTCAGTTTCGCCTTCTGGATCACGGCCATGTTGGAAATCCCGGAAGATCGATGCGAGCGCCATCGCCTGTTCAACGTTATCGACGATGCCTTCAAGGCCGGCGACTTCGAGGGCCTCGGCGTGGCGTTGGGCGGCTCTTCCCGCTGGTTCGACGAGCGCATGCCGTTCGAGCTCGGCCTCGGGCATCCGCTGGAATATGCGATCTATTGGAGCCCCGTCGGCTTCATCTCGTCTTTGCTGGATGCCGGCTCGAATCCAAACTATCAGGATCACGGCGGGTTTCCGTCCATCATTGCAGCGCTGTCCACCGACCGCGCCGACCGGCTGGACATCGTGCGGGTGTTGATCGACGGCGGTGCCGACCCCAACATGCGGGGCGTCAACGACTGGACTCCGCTGCACTATTCGGTGGCCATCCGCAGTGTCGATGCGATCGGCCTGCTTTTGGCGGCGGGCGCCGACCCGGTGCTCGAAACCCGCATCGATGACTACAGGAACGTGATCGAGGAAGCCGAGATTGCCGGCTTTGAAGCCGGTGCCTCCTTGCTGCGCGATGCGATGGCCGGGCGCAACTCCGACAGACAGTGAGTTGGGGCGCTACGAACCACCGCCAGCAAATGCCAGGCCGACCTCAGACCTTCTTCAACCCCGCCTGGAAGCGCTTGCCGTTGGCAACGTAGTGCGCCGCCGAGCCGCGCAACCTTGCCACGGCCGCGTCGTCCAGCACCCTGATCGCCTTGGCAGGCGAGCCGACGATCAGCGAATTGTCCGGGAATTCCTTGCCTTCGGTGACCAGCGCACCGGCGCCAACCAGAGAATTCCTGCCGATTTTCGCGCCGTTCAGCACGATGGCGCCCATGCCGATCAGGCTGTTGTCGCCGATCGTGCAGCCATGCAGCAAGGCGCGGTGGCCGATCGTGCAGCCTTCCCCGATCGTCAGCGGGAAGCCGGGATCGGTGTGCATGACAGTATGTTCCTGCACGTTGGTATCGGCGCCGATGACGATGGGCTCATTGTCGCCACGGATGACGGCGCCAAACCAGAAGCCGGCATTGCGTCCGACCCTGACGTCGCCGATCAGCGTCGCATCGGGCGCGATCCAGTTCGAATCCGCATCGGCGAAGCTGGGCTCTGTTCCATCGATCGCATAAAGCGGCATTTCTGCTCTCCGAATCGTCTCAGCCTGGCAGCTCGGACCCTAGGAGACGGACCGTCCATGAGGCAATGGCAAGCACGACGACGCCCAGCGCCAAGGTCCACGCAATTGCCGTGCAGCCGCAGGACATCAGCGCCAACGTTGAAATGCGGCGCTGACGCCGGGCATCGATGGCATCATTGACCAGCATGAAGGGTCCGGCACAGGCCGTGGCGAGCAGCGAGCGCAAGACATGTGACGGCGACACATAGGGTTCGGTGAAGGCGACCTTGCGGCCCGACACCAGTTCCATAGCCGATCCGGCCAGCCCGCAGGCCGTCAACCCGACGGCAAAAGCAAAGAGTGTGAGTTCCAGCGGTCCCATCTTAACTTTCCATTTACCATGAAATTGCACAGTCGTTCCACGCAGGCTGCAAGAGCCGTGCCGTACGATGTGTGCCGCCCAGGGACACTGGAGGCGGACGGACGGCCCGAGATCCGAGGACTGAGATGAAGCAGGCAGTGCTCGCCAACGAACTCACTGTGGTCGATTCTAGGCTGATGAAGCGGGTGCTCTACGGATTCGCGGCGCTGGCCCTGCTTTCAGCAGCGATCAGCCTTGCAGGCAAATGGTTCGGCCATTCGATCGCCATGGCCGGATACACCGACGACGCAACGATGCACCAGGTGGTGATCGGCAACAATGTCATCACGGTCCCGGCCAACGCCATCCGTTTCGCCCAGGCCCGGCGCGACGGCATCGCCTCGCGGCTCGACCTCTATCTGCGCTATCCCCAGATGGACGGCTACAGCGAGGCGGCGCGGGATGATTTCAACCATACGGGGACAGCCAAAAGCATCGTCTTTCTGGCCTTCGAACAGCAGATGATGTCGCGTGACATGAGTGGCCGCTTCGCGCCGATCTACAGCTCGTTGATCACCCAACCCGGCATTGTCGGGCCTGGCGGCACGATGATTTATGGTTTCAACGAGAAATCAGGCTATCTGAACGAGGTGCTGGTTGTCGGCAATCGCCCCGGCAAGGAGCCGTTCGTGGCCCGTTGCCTGAGCGGACCGAGTGCCGACCAATCGCTGGCGCCTTGCGAGCGCGACATCCAGGTCGGCGACGAGCTCAGCCTCACCTATCGCTTCCCAAGGGAGTTTCTGGGCGATTGGCAGGCGCTCGACGCGGCAATCGCCACTGAAGCCGGGCGCGTCCTGAAAACAGGACAGTAAGAAAGCCTCGGAAGGTGCGGCCGGCCGGCCGCATTCGAGGCGGAGCCGGCCGAGCGCAAAATCGCTGGCTCAGGCCAGATCGATGTCGAGGATCGCCATCGAGAAATTGTAATCGCCGTCGTCCTCGTCCTTGAAGACGATGCCGAGGAATTCGTCGCCGACATAGACCTCGGCCGAATCGTCCTTGCGCGGCCGTGCCTTGACCTCGAGCTTGGGGTTCTGGAAGACGCGCTTGAAATAGGCGTCCAGCTTTCTGATTTCGTCCGGCTTCAACAGTCTTCTCCGATCATCGGGCTTGCTCGTTCGAACGCGCTTCTGGCACGTCGACAATGGCGATGTAAAGGCAAGCGGCCTGATAAGGCGAGACAACCACCTACTCATGCCAGCGGCCGGAATCCGGCAGCAGGCGGCGGCCTCGTGAAAATCAGATGTCGAAGCTGACGACCTGATCCATCGTCTGCGACGGCAGAAGCTGGTCCATCTGGCGCGACGGCTGATCGCAGCCGGTCTCGCCGACGACGCGGGCCGGCACGCCGGCAACTGTCTTGTTGTGCGGCACAGGCGACAGCACCACCGAGCCGGCGGCAATCTTCGAGCAATGGCCGATTTCGATGTTGCCGAGGATCTTGGCGCCGGCGCCGATCAGCACGCCGTAGCGGATCTTGGGGTGGCGGTCGCCGCCGGCCTTGCCGGTGCCGCCCAGTGTCACGCCGTGCAGGATCGACACGTCATCCTCGATGACAGCGGTCTCGCCGACCACGAGGCCGGTGGCATGGTCGATGAAGATGCCCTTGCCGATGCGGGCGGCCGGGTTGATGTCGGTCTGGAACACCGAAGACGAGCGGCTCTGCAGGTAGAGCGCGAAATCCTTGCGCCCCTGATTCCACAGCCAATGCGCCAGCCGATGGGTCTGGATGGCGTGGAAACCCTTGAAATAGAGCACAGGCATGATGAAGCGATCGCAAGCCGGATCGCGATCATAATAGGCCTGGATGTCGACACGCACCGTCGTCGGCCACTCCTTGTCGTCGGCCAGCATGGACTTGAACGTCTGGCGGATGAGATCGGAGCCGATGTCCTGGTGCGCCAGCCGCTCGGCCAGCCGGTGAATGACTGCTTCCTCCAGGCTGTCCTGGTTGAGGATGGTCGAATAGAGGAATGCAGCGAGCAGCGGGTCGCGGTTGACAGCCTCCATGGCCTCGTCGCGGATCGAACGCCAGATCGGATCGACGGGCTTCAATGCGCTGTGTCGGGAAATGCTGATGCTGTTCATCGCCGTCTCGTCCTGCGTCCTGCCTGGCTTGCCTGTTGTGCTTGCCTGTTGCCTGGCCGCACATATAAGCCAGATGATAGCACGATTGAACTCAATTTTCCTTAGTGCTTTGTCAAATGGATTTGGTTCGCGGGAATTCAAGCAGCCATGGAAAACGAACCCTTGATCGACGACGCGCTGAAAAGCGAGCTTTCGGCTCTCTACCGGGCGCCAGGCCGCCACTATCACAACCTTTTCCATATCGAGGCAATGCTGGCGCTCGCTGGCGACTGTCGAGAATTGCTCGGCGACCCCGAGGCGATCGAAGCGGCGATCTGGTTCCACGATGCCGTCTATGACAGCAAGGCCAAGGACAATGAGGCGCAAAGTGCTGCCCTTGCCGAGAAAAAGCTGGCGGGCCGCGCAAATCCTTCACGCCTCAACCGCATCTCGGCAATGATCGTCGCCACCGCCACGCACCAGGTGTCGCCGTTCGAAGACGCGGCGGCCACACGGGACGCAAGTCTTTTCCTGGATATGGATCTGTCGATCCTGGGAGCCGCGCCGGACGCCTTCGACGCCTATGAGCGCGCCGTGCGGCGCGAGTACCACTGGGTGGAGGAGCCGATGTGGCGGGCCGGACGCAGTGCTGTCCTGAAGACTTTCCTCGCCCGCCCGCACATC
The DNA here is from genome assembly GCF_004006095.1 of Mesorhizobium sp. M7A.F.Ce.TU.012.03.2.1. Lineage (NCBI taxonomy): Bacteria > Pseudomonadati > Pseudomonadota > Alphaproteobacteria > Hyphomicrobiales > Phyllobacteriaceae > Mesorhizobium > Mesorhizobium sp. M7A.F.Ce.TU.012.03.2.1. Next base: position 4,722,320 of record NZ_CP034779.1, on the reverse strand, counting down.
TTCCACACTGAAGAGTTTCGCCAGCGCTTCGAACCGCAGGCCAGGGAAAACATGACGCGGTCATTGCAGGCCCTGCAAACCCCTTTGTGATCTTCGCCGGTGGCGCGCTTGCATGTCTCCCTATCCCGCCACGGGCGTTGCATCGAACAATGCACCGAGAAACGCCTGAACAAGCGAGCGCTGGGCGTCGGTCTTGCGATAGGCGACGCGGTGTATGGAACTGAACGAATAGGCCCTTGGCTTGATTGCCCGCATGTCTCCGGCCGCGACCCAGGGATCGGCAAAATGGCACGGCAGAAAGCCGATGAAGTTGCCCGACAGGATCAGCATCAACTGCGCTTCCATGTGCACGACCGATGCACTCGCCTTGGGATGGCCGACCAGGTAGAGGTCGTCGAAATGCCGATAGCTGCGCACCGAGAACCGCGCAGCGTCGACGGCGCCTTGATCGATCCTTGAATCGGGCATCGCAAAGAGCGGGTGCCGACGGCCGCAATAGAGAAGATGCGGTTCGCCGCAATAGTCGCGATAGACGACCCCAGGCGCTTTCTGCGACAGCGGCCCGATGACGACGTCGCGACCGCCATCGGCAACTTGTTGCTCGAGTTCGGACGGCGTACCCACCGAAAGGTCGATGAAGACGTCGGAATCGGGCCCCATGAAGCGGCTGAGGGCGTGCTGGATACCCAGTTCACCACTGGTGAAGACCCCATCCGACGTGCCGACCCGCAAGCGGCCCGACAGGCTGCCGCTGGCTGCATTAATGCGATGTCCGAAATCGTCAAGGTCCCGGAACAGCTTCTGCGCCGCATCGTAGGTTGCCTGTCCAACCTCGGTCAGGCGGAATTGCTTGCGCCCGCGATGGCAGAGCTGCGCACCGATGCGTTTCTCCAGCTCCGCCAGATGCGTGCTCAGCGTCGGCTGCGACAGGTTGAGCGTGATTTGCGCAGCGGCGAACCCGCCTGAATCGGCCAGCGCCACGAAAACGCGCAGCAGGCGGATGTCGATATTGTCCAGCCGGCGCATGGCGCCCCCCATGATGCACAGAACGATACATCGATGTTATTCGATGTATCGTTCTAAATAAACTCATTTACATCAATGTCAGAAATCGCGAGCCTGTACGGAACAAAATTGGGGAACAATCATGAAACCGTTACTCGGCACCGCCTTGTCCGCAGCCCTGCTGCTCGCCAGTTCGCAGCTCGCCCTCAGCGCCGACCAGATCCGCATCCTGGCGCCGACATGGCTGGGATTTGCGCCTGTCCATATCGCCAGCGACCTTGGCTGCTTCACCGCCAAGGGCCTTGATGTCAGCATCAAGTTCGAGGATGACCTGACCAACGTCATGGCGGCGATGGCGCGCGGCGACATCGAGATGCAGATGCGCTCGGTCGGCGAATATCAGGGCCGCCCGCGCGATGCTTCGACGCCCGGCATCATCATCGGAACGATCGACGAATCCGTCGGTGGCGACGGCGTCATCACCGATGACAAGATCAAGTCGGTTGCCGATCTCAAGGGCAAGGTTGTCGCGGCCGAGCCCAACATCCCCTCGCGCCTGCTGTTGCAGATGGAGCTGAAGCAGGCGGGCCTGTCGCTGAAGGATCTGCAGATCAAGGACATCGCGACGGCCGATACGGGTGCGGTTTTCGTCGATGAATCGATCGCGGCGATCGCGACCTACGAACCGTTCATGTCGCAGGCGCTGAAGGCCTCGACCCGCACCGGTGCCCGCATGCTGATCTCGTCCAAGGATCATCGCGGCATCATCATCGACGCGATCATCGCCCGCAACGACGACTTCAAGGCGAACCCCGACAAATACGCAAAATTCCTCGGCTGCATCTATGAGGCGGTCGATTTCATCAAGGCCGAGCCGGAAAAATTCGCCGACATGGCGTCCAAGCATTTCGGCCTGACGCCTGCCGAAGTGGCCGACATCGTCAACTCCAGCCTGTCCTACACGACGCTTGCAGAATCCCTGGCCTACATGGGCAAGCCGGGAGAAAAAGGCACGTTGCACGGGATATTCGACACGGTGATGGATCTAAACCTGGAGAACGGCGCCGCCGACAACAGACTGGTGGCGGCCGACCAGATCGACAATTCGGCGATCAACAAGATCCCGGCGAAATAGCGGCCGCGCGGCCGGGCCGGCAGCTTGTCTCGGCTGTCGGCAGCGATGTCATTCCGGCTTACCGCCGGTGACGACCGTTCTTTCGATCATCCGGGGATAGTGATTTGTTCAGCAGCCTGTTCGTCTTCCGCGGACGCGGATCGCCGATGCTGGAGTTCGCCGTCAGTGTCGCTGCGGCTGCGCTCGTTATTGCCCTGTGGGAGCTGGCGGCGCGCGCGGGCATCATTGCCCCGCAGTTCCTGCCGTCGCCGAGCCGCGTCGTCGTCGCGCTATGGACGATGCTGACCGAACAGAACCTGCTCTGGCACGTCGCGGTTTCGACCACCCGTGTCTGGATTGCCTTCCTGCTGGCCGCCGTCATGGCGATCCCGATCGGCATCATGATGAGCAGCTACCGGATCGTCGGCGCCGCCCTCGAGCCGATGATCGATTTCATCCGCTATCTGCCGGTCCCCGCGCTGGTGCCGCTGTCCATCATCTGGTTCGGCGTCGGCGAGGAAACCAAGATCTTCCTGCTCTGGCTGGGGACGTTCTTCCAGCTCGTGCTGCTCGTCGCCGACGACATGCGGCGCGTGCCGCAGGAGTTCGTCGAGGTCGCCCGCACCGTCGGCGCCAATTCGAGGCAGGTCATGGTCGACGTCGCTCTGCGCTGGATGGGGCCGACGCTGCTCGACAATCTGCGCATCACGCTCGGCTGGTGCTGGACCTATCTGATCATCGCCGAGATCGTCGCCGCCGATTCCGGCATCGGCTATGTGATCTGGACGGCCCGGCGCTTCGTCAAGACACCGGAGGTCATGGCCGGCGTCGTCGTCATCGGCCTGATCGGCCTTGTCACCGACCAGCTTTTGCGCCTGCTTCACCGCCGGCTGTTCCGGTATCTGTAAGGAGCATGACATGACCGGATATGTTCAATTCGTCGACACGGCCAAGTCCTTTGGCCCCGTCGATGTCGTGCGAAACACCAGCCTTGGCCTCGACCGCAATTCGCTGGTCGTCTTCCTCGGCCCCTCGGGCTGCGGCAAGACCACCCTGATGCGCATGGTCGGCGGCCTCGACGAACCGAGTTCGGGCTCGATCCTGCTCGGTGGGGAAAAGGTCGTCAGGCCGGACCGTCGGCGCGGCATGGTGTTCCAGTCCTATTCGTCGTTTCCCTGGCTGACGGTCAAAAACAACATCGCCTTCGGCATGCGCTACAGGAAGGACCTCGGTGCCACCGAAAGAGCCGAGCGTATCAGCCACTATCTCAAGCTGTTCGGGCTCGCAGACTTTGCCGACTCCTATCCAAACCGTATCTCGGGAGGCATGCGCCAGCGCGTGGCCATAGCCCGCACGCTCGCCGCGGGTTCGGACGTGCTGTTGATGGACGAGCCCTTCGGCGCGCTCGACGCGCTGACGCGCGAGCGGCTTCAGGTCGAGCTGCGGCAGATCCAGATCCGCGAGGAAAAGACCATCATCTTCGTCACCCACGACGTCGAAGAAGCCGTATTTCTCGCCGACCGGATCATCCTGTTCTCGCGCCGTCCAGCCTCGATCGTCGCCGATATCGACGTGGCGGCAGAGCTTGGCCCGGACCGGCCGCTGGAGATTCGCGAAACCCAGAAATTCTTCGAGCTGCGCAACAAGGTCCTGCATCTGATCCGCAACGAAACCGGAGTGGTCGTATGAGCCTCTCCTTTTCCGGAAAGACGGTCGTGATCACCGGAGCGAGCCGAGGCATCGGGCTCGGCATCGCCAAGGGCTTCGCCCAGGCCGGCGCCAGCCTGCACCTCATTGCCAACGACGTGGCCGTGCACGAACGGGCCCACGACTTGGGCGCCACAGGCACGGAGGCCGACATCGCCGACCGCGAGGCGGTCGGCGCGGCCCTCGGACCGATCTCCCGGATCGACGTGCTCATCAACAATGCCGGCCTCGAGCTGATGACGCCGATCACTGACAGCAGCGACGAGGCCGAAGCCGCCTTCCGGCGCATCATCGAGATCAACGTCATCGGCACGGCGCTTGTCACCGCGCGCGCCTTGCCGCGCATGCAGGCCGGCGCTTCGATCATCAACACCGCATCGATCTGGGGCCGCGTCGCCGAAGCGCGGTTCGGCGCCTATGTCGCCTCCAAGCACGCCATCATCGGCCTGACGAAAACCTGGGCCAAGGAACTTGGATCGAAAGGCATCCGCGTCAATGCGGTCTGTCCGGGATGGGTCCGCACGGAAGCATCGATGCGCTCGCTTGGCCGCATGGCCGAGCAAGGCGGCGTCAGTGAACCAGCACTGCTCGAAGACATGGTCGGCGCGCAAGCCCTGCCCGGCCTGATGGAGCCGGCCGACATGGCCGGCACCTACCTGTTCCTGGCGTCGGATCTCGCGGCCAACATCACCGGGCAGTCGCTCGGCGTCGACAGGGGAGAAGTGCCTTGGTAACCCCGCTGCACGGAAAACGCGCGCTGATCACCGGTGCGGCCAGCGGCATCGGCCGCGCGACCGCGCTCGCCTTGCGGGACGCCGGAGCCATGGTTCTCGGCTTCGATCTCAAGGCATCCGAAGGCGATATCCCGATCCTTGCCTGCGACCTTGCCAATGAGGCCGACATTATTGCCGCGGTCAGGCAAGGAGCGGAACGGATCGGCGGCTATGACATCCTGATCAACAATGCCGGCATCCTGCAGGAAGCACCGCTTGGCGCGATTTCGCTCGACCATGTCGACCGCATGTTTGCCGTCAATGTGCGCGGCGCCATCATCGTGGCGCGGGAAGTCCTGCCGTACCTTCCCGATGGCGGCCGCATCATCAACATCGCCTCCGAGCTTGCCTATCTCGGCCGGGCGAGCGCCTCGGTCTATTGCGCGACCAAGGCCGCATTGCTCGGCCTGACCCGATCCTGGGCGCGCGAGCTTGCGCCTCGCATCCTGGTCAACGCCGTGGCGCCGGGGCCGACAGACACGCCGCTTCTCGGTTTCGAGGCGCTGAGCGAGAGCCAGCGCGCGCTTGAAACGACACACCCGTTAGGGCGGATCGGCCGGCCGGATGAAATCGCCTCCGCGGTGGTCTTCCTTGCCGGCCCCGGCGCCACCTTCTTCACTGGACAATGCCTGGGCGCCAATGGTGGCGCGGCGATGCTTTGAAACGAGATGATCATGAAAGACCGAGTTTTCCTCGCTGAACTGCCATGGCCCGAAGCCGAGAAGCGGATCGCCGCCGGCGCTCCCATCTTCCTGCCGCTCGGCTCGACCGAACAGCACGGCCACCACATGGCGATGAACGTCGATGTTGTGCTTCCCACCGCCATCGCCGAGACGGTGGCGAAGCAGGTTGGCGGCCTCGTCGCGCCGACCATTGCCTACGGCAACCGCTCGCAGCCGAGAACAGGCGGCGGCCCGGCCTTCCCCGGCACGATCAACATCACGGCGCATACGTTTTCGCTGCTGGTCAAGGATGTGATCTGCGATCTCTATCGCCAGAAGGTCCGGCGCATCGTTGTCCTCAACGGCCACTACGAGAACATCGGCCCGTCGATCGAAGGCATCGAACTGGCGCTCGACGCCATCGGCCGCGAGCGTGCGGCGGATCTGACGATCCTGCGCATCGATCATTGGGAAATGGTGCGCACAGAGACGCTGGCGAAAGTGTTCCCCGATGGTTATCCCGGCATCGAGCTGGAACATGCGAGCGTCATCGAGACCTCGATGATGCTGGCGCTGCGTCCCGAGTTCGTCGACCTCGGCAAGGCACTGCATGACGGCCCGGCGCAGTTCAGGCCATATGATCGCTATCCCAAGCCAGCCGAGGAAGTGCCGCCATCCGGCGTGCTGTCGCTGACCGAGGGCTCATCGGCCGAAAAGGGCCGGTGGCTGCTCGACGACTGCGAGACCCGCATTGCGGAAATCGTCAAACGTGAATTCTTCTGAGGTGCCGACACCATGAGCAGCAATTTCTTCCAGCCGATCGATGCCTCCGCCGTTCCTCGTTTCGCCGGACTTTCGACCTTCATGAGACTGCCGGCCGTGGCGAGTGCGGAGGGGCTCGACATCGCGCTCGTCGGCATACCGTGGGACGGTGGCACCACCAATCGCGCCGGTGCGCGGCATGGCCCGCGCGAAATCCGCAACCAGTCGAGCCTGATGCGGCGCGCCCATCACGTCTCGGGGACCGAGCCGTTCAGCATCGCCAATGTCGCCGATGTCGGCGATCTCTCGGTCAATCCAATCAACCTCCTGGACGGGCTGAAGCGCATCGAGGACGGCATCGCGGCGATCGTCACGGCGGGCGCCATTCCGCTTGCAGCGGGCGGCGATCATCTGACGACGTTGCCGGTGCTGCGCGCCGTGGCCCGCAAGGCGCCCGTCGGCATGATCCATTTCGACGCGCATTCCGACACCAACGACCGTTATTTCGGCGACAATCCCTATACGCATGGCACGCCCTTCCGCCGCGCCATCGAAGAAGGACTGCTCGATCCCAAGCGCATCGTCCAGATCGGCATCCGCGGCTCGATATACGAACCCGGCGAACATGACTGGGCGGTCGCCCAGGGCATCCGCATCATCTACATGGAGGAGTTCGTCAGGCGGGGCGCGGCCAGCGTCATGGAAGAGGCGCGCGGCATCGTCGGCGATACGCCCATCTATGTGACCTTCGACATCGACTGCATCGACCCGTCGATGGCGCCTGGGACCGGAACGCCCGAGCTAGGCGGCTTCACCACCCGCGAGGCCCAGGAAATGGTCCGCCTGCTCGACGGATTGACCATTGTCGGTGCCGACGTCGTCGAGGTGGCGCCGCCTTTCGACCTGGGCGGAATGACGGCGCTCGCCGGCGCGACGATGATGTTCGAGCTGCTGTGCGTGATGGCGAAGTCGGTTCAAGCAGCGAGAGCGCCGGACTGAGCACAAGCATCAAATCCGCCTGATGCATCGCCGTCCGCTCAGAGCGGATTTTCGGCATAGAACTCCAGCACGCGCTGCTTGAAGGTCTTGTCCCCGACGGCCAGCATATGGTCACGGCCCTCGATGTGAAAGGCCCTGGCGTTCGGCATCAATGCTGCAAGCTCATCGGGCGAACCGCCAATGTCGTCGGTGGTGCCGACGGCGACCAGCGTCGGCTGGGCAATGCGCGCAATATCCTGCTCGCTCAGCAATTCGCGCGATTTGGCGATGCAAGCGGCCAAGGCACGGCGATCGCTGCGGGTCTGGTCGGCGAAGGCGCGAAACGATCGGCCGCGCGGATGGCTGGTCGCGGCGGGATCATCCGCAAGCAGGGCCGCTGCAATAGGATCCCAATCGCCAACGCCATCGATCATGCCGATGCCGAGACCGCCGAAAACCAGCGTCGCCACCTTGTCCGGATCGGACAGTGCCATGAACGCCGCGATGCGCGCGCCCATCGAATAGCCCATGACGTGCGCGCGCTCGATGCCGAGATGGCCGAGCAAGGCGGCGGCATCGGAGGCCATCTTGATCGGCGTATAGTCGGCCTCCTCATAGCTCTTGGACGACGAGCCGTGGCCGCGATTGTCGAAGGCGATGGCGCGGTAACCGGCATCGTTCAGCGTCTTGAACCAGCCGGGCGATACCCAGTTGACATAATGGCTCGAGGCAAAGCCGTGGATCATCAGCACCGGGTCGCCCTCGCCCGATGCCGGCTGGCGATCCAGGAAGGCAAGCTCGAAGCCGTCATGGGTGAAAGACTGCATCTGCGATCCCGCCTGCGTGCTCAACCGCCACCGCCATTTGGCGCATCGCCATTGTCGGCCGGCGGCATGCCGGGGCCGGATACCGTGCCCACGGCCGGATGGCGCAAAAGGTCGCCATACTCGATGCCGTTCCTGGCGGCAGTGCCTGCCTTGAGTTCGAGCACGAAGCGCACGGGTACACCGGGCGAAATGACGGCGTCGGATTGCGGCTCGCCGTGCTTGACCGCGCGGATCTTGCCGTCCTGGCCGACAAAGATCAGATCGAGCGGCATCGGCGTGTTGTGCATCCAGAAGCCAACCTGCTGCTGGACCTCGAAGACGAACAGCATGCCATGGTCGTCCGCCATGTCCTGGCGATACATCAAGCCGGCCTCGCGCTCCGCGGCGGTATCCGCGACTTCAATGGAAAAAGAGCGATCACCGCCTTTCGTCACCACGACCAGTGGCGCCGGATCGGCCGGAAGGATCATCGCCCGGCTGTCCGCTGAGGTTGGCTTTTCGGAATAGAAATAACCACCGGCAGCGGCGACGACGGCAATTACGGCGCACGTCACGCCCGCAGTCAGCCAGTTCCTGTAAGCCATTCGAGATCCTCGGCCGGAAATCGTCCTAGTGCGAGACCGGCAAGGTCCCCATATCGGGGTGAATTTCGGCGGCCATAAGGCCTTTGTCGCCGCGTCCGAAACGAACCAGAACGACCTGCCCAGGCCGAAGCTCGGTGATGCCGTAACGGCGCAAGGTCTCCATGTGGACGAAGATATCCTCGGTGCCCTCGCCGCGGGTGAGAAAACCAAACCCCTTGGTGCGGTTGAACCATTTCACCAAGGCGCGTTCGAGACCGCTCTCCGGCGTCACCGCGACATGGGTGCGCTGCTCCTGCATCTCGGCCGGATGGACCGCCGTGGTGACATCCATGGATAGCACCCGAAAGGCTTGCAATCCGCGGTCGCCATGCTTGACGAGACAAACCACGCGCGCGCCCTCCAGGGCCGTCTGGAAGCCGTCCCTTCGAAGACATGTCACATGGAGGAGGATGTCGCCCGAGGTGCCGTCATCCGGGAGGATGAAACCATACCCTTTGGCCACATCGAACCACTTGATGGCGCCGGCTACTTCGAGCAGATCAGCGGCATCGCCGCCTTCGTCACGCTGCAAGGCGTCGCCAAGGGTTCCGTCCCGCCCCGTCAAAGAGGCCTTTTCCCCCATAAGAATGCCCCCTCTTTTTCAAGAACACCGCAACTGATTCTTGATACCAGATTAACACCGCGGCTTCCGGTCTGTGCAAGACCTGCCGTGCCTTTTTTCACGGTTCATTGGGGCAATACCGGATTTGTTCTTTGCCGGCATTGCGCACTGCCGCATGATTGCCCTTTGACAGGGCCGACCCTATGTTGCACCGCAACGCAATTATCGAGGAAATCACATGCGCTATCTGCACACCATGATCCGCGTCGCCGACATCGATGCCTCGCTCGATTTCTACTGCAACAAGCTCGGCCTCAAGGAGGTGCGGCGCTACGAAAACGAACAAGGCCGCTTCACGCTGATCTTCCTCGCGGCCTCCGAAGACGAGCAAAGCGGCATCGCCGACAAGGCGCCGCTGGTCGAACTGACCTACAATTGGGATCCGGAGGACTACAAGGGCGGGCGCAATTTCGGCCACCTCGCCTATGAGGTCGACGACATCTACGCCACCTGCCAGCATCTGATGGACAGTGGCGTCATCATCAACCGGCCGCCGCGCGACGGCAACATGGCCTTCATCAGGTCGCCGGACGGCATCTCGATCGAGCTTCTGCAGAAAGGCCCAGCCAAGGCCAAGGCCGAACCATGGGCTTCGATGGCGAACACCGGAAGCTGGTAACCAATCACGCTATCTTGAGCGGATAATGCTCGGCTGACATGCTTAGCACCGTGTGGTTTTTCCGGAACGGTGCCTATCTGTCCGGCTAACAGGCGCTTGCCCAGGAGAGTTCATGCCGACCAGCCATGCCGACGTCACCACCGAACATGCCAGCCGCTACCTGCAGCAGCTGTGCAAGCACTGGGCGCACAAATTCCCGGTCGAATTCGATCCCACCCATGGCACCATCGATCTCTCGATGGGCCGCACCGTCATGGATGCCGATGCGACAGCGTTGCACATCACAGTGTCAACCGATGAAGCCGGGGCGATCGAGCGCCTGGAAAGCGTCGTCGCCGATCACATCAAGCGCTTTGCTTTCCGCGAAGAGCTGACCTTCGACTGGAAGCCCGCACCGGCAGCTTAGGCGGCGACCTATTTTCCACTGGCCTGAGTGGCCATCTCCAGCAGCGCCTGCACCGATCGCCAGTTGCGCGCGGTGCCCGGCACTTTCAGCGTGCGCGGGATCAGCGCCGCAAACACCGATTTGCCCAGCCCGTCCGGCGCACTGAGATAGAGCACATCGCCCTTGACCTCGAAGCGTTCGGGACCGGTGCGTTTTTCCGCCAGCCGCGCCACCTCGTCGGCGGTCGGCTCGCGCTCCAGCACATAGGCGTGGAGCTTCGTGTGGTCCGCGGCAATTTCCGGATAGGGATTTTCGTTCACCAGCCGCTCGAACCATGAGAGATCGCGCACCATGATGCGCGAATGGAAACCCCATTTCTTCTCGAAGGCTGCTTCGATCTGTTTCGTCAGCGTCGCCGCGTCGCCCTTCTTCGCCCGGAACACGGCATTGCCGCTCTGCACGTAGGTGGCGACATCGGAAAAGCCGAGATCCTCGAAGAACGACCGCAGCTCCGCCATCTTGACGATGCGGTTGCCGCCGACATTGATGCCGGAAAACAGCGCGACGAAGATTTTTCCCGGATCAATCATTTGATCCCCAATCGCTCATATGATGAACCCGGCCAAAGTCTCGTTGTCGGTGATGTCCTGATACTGGACACCCTCGGCTTCGAAATTCGCCTTGAGCAAGTCGAAATTACGGCTGTCCTTGGTTTCGATGCCGATCAGCACGGAACCGAAATTGCGTGCCGATTTCTTGAGATATTCGAAACGGGCGATGTCGTCGTCGGGTCCGAGCAGTTCGAGGAAATCCCGCAACGCGCCGGGCCGCTGCGGGAAGCGGATGATGAAGTATTTCTTCAGCCCCTCGAAGCGCAGCGCCCGCTCCTTGACGTCCGGCAGCCGCTCGAAATCGAAATTGCCGCCCGAAACCACGGCGACGATGGTCTTGCCCCTGATCTCCTTCTTCGAAAAATCCTTCAGCGCATCGATCGCCAGCGCGCCGGCCGGCTCCAGCACGACGCCTTCGACGTTAAGCATCTCGATCATGGTGGCGCAGAGCCGGTTTTCCGGGATCAGCCGCACAGCGTCGGCCGGAAAATCCTTGAGATGCCGCAACGGCTCGCGGCCGATCTCTGCCACCGCCGCGCCATCGACGAAATTGTCGACCTTGGCGAGTTTGAGCCGTTTTCCCGCAGCGAGGCTCTCGCGCAGGCTCGGCGCGCCGGCCGGCTCGCAGAAGACGTAGTGTGCTTCCCGGCCCTGATCGGCGAAATAGTGGGTGACACCGGCGGCAAGTCCGCCACCGCCAACCGGCAGCATGATGATGTCGGGCATGCGTGCACCCGGCATCTGATCGGCGATTTCATAGGCGACAGTCGCCTGCCCTTCGATGATATCCTTGTGGTCGAAGGGCGGCACCATATGGGCGCCGGAACTTTCGGTGAATTCGAAGGCGGCGCGATAGCAGTCGTCGAAGAAGTCGCCAACCAGCCTGATCTCGATGAAATCGCCGCCGAACAGCCTGGTCTTGTCGATCTTCTGCTGCGGCGTCGTCACCGGCATGAATACAACGCCTCGTCTGCCGAAATGGCGGCAGACGAATGCAAAGCCCTGCGCATGGTTGCCGGCGGACGCGCAGACGAACAGTTCCGCCTCGTTGCCCGCCGCCAGCGTCTTACGGAAGAAGTTGAAGGCGCCGCGGATCTTGTAGGAACGCACCGGCGACAGGTCCTCGCGCTTCAACAGCACCCGCGCGCCGGTCTTTTTCGACAGATAGTCGTTCTCCTGCAGCGGCGTTTCCGGGAAGATCTGGCGGATCGCCGCGGCAGCGGCAGCGACACGGGAAGAGAAACTGTTCATCGCAAAACCACCTCGCGCCGCATGTCGTGTGCGGACCTCTATCATTGTTCGGGCCGCGCACCGGCTGTTTGTGGCGCGCCGGCCTTCGCGCCGGCTCAGCCTATTGCATATCCGTCCCCGCGGCGCCCTTGTCCGGCCATTCATGCTCTCCCGTAGCGGGTATTCGTAAAACCCTTGCAAACACTTGGAGGCGTTTGTTCATGCCCGTTGCATCGGTCGGCCTGAAATCCATGTCCTTGCCGGAATCGGCGAGCTGACGGTGAAGCCGCCCTTTGCGCCACGACGCAGGCATTCCTCCCGCCGTTTTGGCTTTCGCGCAACACTGCGATGGCTGTAACCGGGCGCTGATCACATTTCGACTGGACACGACTTAGTTCCGCCGCACTCTCCCTGTCCGGGAGGTGTCGCGGGGGTAGACAGGCCTTTCGGCCGGAGTTGGAATTTCAGGCGTGCCTTTGAAGAAGATCTTTACCGTTGTCCTAGCCTTGTTCGTCGCCGGCTGCGCCGGTTCGCAGACACAGGAATTGCTGGGTAGCGCCATGGTGTCCGCTCCGGTGACGGAGATCGCCGGCAATCACAGCATCTTCATCGCCACGACGCGCAAGAAATCAGATGATCCCAACAAGGTTTTCGACGGCGAGCGCTCGGCCACGCTGAACTATGCCCGCGTCAACGTCACCGTTCCGGGGCTGCACGAGACCGGCCAGATCGAGCGGCGCTCGCGCGGCAAGTCGGACGACCCGGCGAAATATTTCATGGCTTCGGAAGTCGTCGGCTACGAAACGCAGCCGAAATTCTCCAGCGCGCTCAACGCCGACATCGCGGCGCGTGGCGGCCGCGTCATGGTCTTCGTGCACGGCTACAACACCGGCTTCGACGCCGCCGTCTATCGCCTGACCCAGATTGTCCATGATTCCGGCTATCCCGGCACGCCTGTGCTGTTCTCCTGGGCATCGGGCGCCAGGACCACCGACTATGTCTATGACAAGGAAAGCGCCAGTGCTGCCCGCGACCAGCTGGAGGTGACGCTCAGGATGCTGGAGCAGTCGGGCGCCCGGCGCATCGACATCGTCGCGCATTCGCTCGGAACCTGGGTCACCATGGAAACGCTGCGCCAGATGGCCATCACCGGCGACCGCGATCTCGGCGGCAAGCTGGGCGACGTGGTGTTGGCCTCGCCCGACATCGATGTCGACGTGTTCAAGAGCCAGATGCGGCGCTATGGCAAGCCCGACAAGCCGTTCATCCTGCTGTTGTCCGACGACGATCGGGCGCTCAGGCTCTCCGGCCTGATCGCCGGTTCGCGGCCGCGCGTCGGCGACTACAAGGATGCCGCCGATCTTGCCTCCTACGGCGTGACGGTCGTCGACCTCTCCAAGGTCAAAGGAAGCGACAGCTTCAACCATACGAAATTCGCCGACAATCCGGCGCTGGTGAAGATGATCGGCCAGCGGCTGCGCGATGATGACGGCTTTGCCAGCGACCGTGACGTGACGGATCGCATCGGCCTGCTTGGGCAATAGATGCGGTCCCGCGGTTTTCGCCGTGCCTGTTCACATTCGCGGACATATAGACTCACTTTGAACTGGACCGCGCCGGCCGCTGGCTTTATCGGAATAGCCAGCGACGTCATGCGTTTGACGTCCCCCTTTGCGGGAGCCGGCGTGTGACCGTGCGTTCGAAGAGCTACCTCGTCGTTGCGTTCGCGCTCGCTGTCACCGGCTGCGCCGGCGGGAAGACGCACGACCTGCTCAACAAGACGACGATCGCCGTGCCCGCTTCCGACATCGCGGCCACGCATGAGATTTTCGTTGCAACGACCCGCCAGAAGGCAACGAAGGAACCGCGACAGGTGTACGATGGCGATCGCTCGCTGACCACCAGCTTTGCCCGTATCGACGTCACCGTTCCGAAAAGCCACCAGGTTGGCGCCATCGAGCGGGCCAAGGGATCGGCAAACAGCAATCCGGCCAAGGATTTCACCGCCAAGGACGTCACCTTCTATGAAGGCGCGCCACAATTCGCCAAGGCGGTCGGCGCCGACATCGCCATGCGCGGCGATCGTGCGCTGGTTTTCGTGCACGGGTTCAACAATGGTTTCGACGACGGCGTCTACCGGCTGACGCAGATCGCCCACGACACGAAATATTCCGGCACGCCGGTGCTGTTCTCCTGGGCCTCAAGCGGCAAGACGACCGGTTATATCTACGACAAGGATAGCGCCAACGCGGCGCGCGACGATCTCGAAGCGACGCTCAGGATGCTGGCCAAAACGAAGGTCAAGAGCATCGACATCATCGCCCATTCGATGGGAACCTGGGTAACCATGGAGGCGCTGCGCCAGCTTGCCATCACCGACGATCGCGATCTCGACGGCAAGCTCGGCTATGTCATCCTGGCCTCGCCCGACATCGATGTCGACGTGTTCAAGAAGCAGATGATTCGCTACGGCAAGCCCGACAAACCGTTCGCCATCCTGCTCTCCGCGGATGATCGGGCTCTCAAGCTCTCCTCGCTGCTCTCGGGCGACAAGCCGCGCGTCGGCGATTACGGCAACGCGGCCGACCTCGCCAGCTATGGCGTATCGGTGGTCGACCTTTCCCAGGCCAAGGGCGGCGACCGCCTCAACCACGCCAAATTCGCCGACAACCCGATGCTGGTGCAACTGCTCGGCGACCGGCTGCGGGCGCCGGCGGGTCTCGCCTCGGCCGAACCCGACCCGACACAGCTCAACAATCTCGGCCAGGGCCTCGGCAAGGCCGTCGGCTCGGTCGCCGAGATCGTCATCACCACGCCGTTCAAGGTGCTGACCATCGCCACTGGTGGGTGAGCCGGCGCCGGGCGTCGCCGGCTGTGACCTCAAATGAAGAGATCGACCTTCTGGAACGTCGTCACGTCGATCAGGCCGACGTCCGAAATCCTGAGCTCAGGGATGACGACCAGCGCCAGCAGCGAGTGCTGCATGTAGGCGTTGTTTAGCGAACAGCCCATCTTGCGCATCGCCTCGGTGAGCTTCTCCGCCTTGGCCGCGACGATCTCGGCCCGCTCGTCCGACATCAGCCCGGCGATCGGCATTTCGACCAGCGCCAGTTCCTTGCCCTTGGAGAACAGCACGACGCCGCCGCCGACCTCGCCCAGACGGTTTACCGCCAGCGCCATGTCCTGCTTGTTGGTGCCGACGCAGATGATGTGGTGGGCGTCATGCGCCACGCTCGACGCCATAGCGCAGTCGCTCATGTAGCCGAAACCGGAGACGAAGGCGTTGGTGACGCCGCCCGTGCCCCTGTGGCGCTCGACCAGCGCGATCTGGCAGATATCGTTGCGGCGATCCATGGCGACCAGCCCGTCCTCGACCGGCAGATCGGCCTCCAGTGCCCGCGTCGGCGCCTGGTTCTCGATGACGCCGATGACGCGCACCCGGACCTCGTTGGCGCCCTTGGGGGCGGCGATATCGAAGTCGCCGCCCTTCAGCCTCTTGCCGAGCTTGACGGTGTTCTTCGCCGTCCGGGGATAATCATAGGCCGGAATGTCGATTTCGAGCTTGCCGCCCTTGGCCAGCCTGACGCCGCGTGCATAGACCTCGTCGATGGTCATTGCGGCGAGATCCGAGACGATCAGCAGGTCGGCCAGCCGCCCCGGCGCGATCGAACCGATCTCGCGCTCCAGTTTGAAATGCTGAGCGGTGTTGAGCGTCGCCATCTGGATCGCCGTCACCGGCTTCAACCCCTGTTGGATGGCGTGGCGCACCACGCGGTCCATATGGCCTTCCTGGACCAGCGTGCCGGAATGGCTGTCGTCGGTGCACAGGATGAAATTGCGCGGATCGATGCCGCTCTCCGTCACCGCCTTGATCTGCGCGGCGACGTCGTACCAGGCCGAGCCCAGCCGCAGCATCGCCTTCATGCCCTGGCGCACCCGCGCGATGGCGTCCTCGGCGCGGGTGCCCTCATGATCGTCCTCGGGGCCGCCGGCGACATAGCCATGGAACGGAAGACCGAGGTCGCGCGAGGCATAGTGGCCGCCGACCGTCTTGCCTGCATGAACCGTCGCCGCGATCTCGCCCGACATGACGGGATCATTGGCGGCGACCCCGGGAAAATTCATCACTTCGCCCAGGCCGATAATGTTCTCCCAGGTCATCGCTTCCGCGACATCGGCGACCGTCAGCTCGGCGCCGGCATGTTCGAGCCCCGGCGCAGAAGGCACGCAGGACGGCATCTGCACATGCACGTTGATGGGCATCACCACAGCCTCGTCATGCATCAGCCGCACGCCGGGCAGGCCGAGCACATTGGCAATCTCGTGCGGGTCGATGAACATGGAGGTCGTGCCGTGCGGAATGACGGCACGGCAGAACTCGGTCACCGTCACCATGCCGCTTTCGACATGCATGTGCGCGTCGCAGAGGCCGGGCACCAGATAGCGCCCGCCGGCGTCGACCACCTTGGTGCCCTGGCCGATGGCATGGCTGGCGTTCGGCCCGCAATAGGCGAAGCGCCCCCCGGCAATGGCGATGTCGGTGCCGGCGATGATCTCGCCCGAATGGACATTCACCCAGCGGCCGTTGCGCACGACCAGGTCAGCGGGTTTGCGCCCCATGGCGACATCGACCAGATGTGTCGCCATCTCGGTCCACGGTCTGGGTTTTGCGGGCGTTGCTTTCGTCATTCGCGATTCCTTCGGTTGTTGCCAGTCTCGCAAATGTCGGCGGGCGCCGCCAGAGCCGTCGGGCCAACACACCGCGGCAGACTGAGCTTGTTGACTAATCTGGCCAAAGCGCGATGCTGGCTACGGACCGAGCCGTAAGGGGGAAACATGACCCGTTTTTGCAAAGTGTTCGCCATCGTCATCTTGTTCGCCGCCTCGAGCGCTTTTGCCGCCGCCGAGGAACGTTGGCAGACCTTGCCGGAGCCTGCGGCCATGCCCAAACCCGATCAGAGCGGATATGCGCCGGTGAACGGCATCCAGATGTACTACGCCGTTTTCGGAGCGGGCGACCCCGTGCTGCTCATCCATGGCGGCCTCGGCCACGCCGACATCTGGGCCAGCCAGGTGGCCACGTTTTCCAAGACGCACAAGGTGATAGTCGCCGACAGCCGTGGTCACGGCCGCTCCACCCGCACCGAGCAGCCCTATGGCTATGACTTGATGGCGTCGGACTATCTGGCGCTGCTCGATTACCTGAAGATCGACAAGACCGCGCTCGTGGGCTGGAGCGATGGCGGAATTATCGGTATCGACATCGCACTGCATCATCCGGAGCGGCTGACAAGGCTCTTTGCGCAAGCCGCCAACGTAACCACCGACGGCGTCGATCCGGGCGTGATGACCAACAAGACCTTTGCCGCCTACATCGACCGCTCCGGCCGCGACTACAAGAAGATGTCGAAAACACCGGACCAGTATGACGCCTTCGTGGCGCAGATGAGCCATATGTGGGAGACCGAGCCGGCGTGGACCAAGGAGCAGCTCGCTGCGATAACCACGCCGACGGCGATCGTTGCCGGCGACCATGACGAAGCGATCAAGCGCGAACACACCGAATATATCGCCTCCGCCATCCCGGGCGCGAAGCTGATTATCCTGCCCAACGCCAGTCATTTCGCCATGCTGCAAGCGCCGGATGAATATAACCAGGCTGTGCTGGATTTCATCGACGCCAAATAGAGGATTCTGTGCGGCGACAGGGGGATTGCGATTGCGGCGAATGCGGTTATCCTTCTGGCGAGGATCTTTCTGAATCGTCATTTCGGGGAGTTCGATGTATCGCCTGATGGTCGCAAGTGCCGGTTTTCTTGCCGCTCTGGTCGTGCCGGCTTTCGCCGCCGACCCAGCGGCCGATGTTCCGATGACCGCGCCCGGCTTCGACTGGACCGGCTACTATGCCGGCATGCAAGCCGGCTATGGCTGGGGTCGGTCCGACATATCAGGAACAGAGGGCGAGCCGTTTTCGGCCACACCTGACGTTGACGGCGGTTTTGTCGGCGGCCATGTCGCCGGACTGTGGCAATTCGACCAGGCGGTGCTGGGCGCCGAGGCAGACCTCAACTATTCCTCGATCGACGGAACGACGATATCGGCCCTGGGAAGCACATTCGGCACCGACATCAAGTGGTTCGGGTCGGTCAACGCCAAGGCCGGCTACGCCATGGATCGCCTGCTGGTCTACGGCATTGGCGGCGTCGCCTTTGCCGGCATCGAAACATCGCAAGTCGCGGGTCCGGCGTTCGCCAGCACGCGCACGAATGTCGGCTGGACCGTGGGTGCCGGCGTCGACTACGCGTTGACCGACAAGTTCGTCGTCGGCGCACAGTATCGCTACTATGATTTCGGCTCCGAGCACTACCACGTAGCGGAACCCTTCAACGATCGCGATCAGAACGTGAAGCTCAACACGGTAGGCATCAATTTGAGCTACAAGTTCTGAGCAGGGCCACAATCGCGACGCTGCCGGACCAGGCAACCACTCAAAGGGCTCTTTCATGGAAGGGTGGCCGACGCTCCCAGTGGGCGGGGGGAATGGGTTGGGCCTGAGAGGCGCCGGCCTTGGCGGATCAAATCCACCACACAGGCATCCTACCATTACCCGCCGCGCCGATAATTCCGTGATCGCGCCAGTATCATCAAGCCGCCCCGTCTGTTTGCACGTTCGGCGAACGCTCAACAACACGACTTGACGGCCTGTGTCAGGCGTCTGAAAAGGGCTGGCCTGCGGACGTGGCGGAATTGGTAGACGCAAGGGACTTAAAATCCCTCGATCTCTGATCGTACGGGTTCGATTCCCGTCGTCCGCACCACCTTTCGCTCTTCGAGCTTCGGGTGGCGGGCCACCTGAAGCTCGAAGAGCGAAGGAGCGTCCTCCGAAGCCTTGGCGAAGGAGGACCGGTTCGAATTTTATCCGTTCAGGCGCACCAATTTCACCAGCCACGGCTTGTTGGCATCTCTACGCCTCGAACACTTTCTGTGTGAACCATTCCGCCAGCCTGGCAAGTTCCGGCCCCAGCACACGATCGGCGCCGACAGGCGGCACGATAGCTCTGATTTGATCGACGAAGGAGCGCAGTGCTGGCGGCGGCGTCCGTTCGGTGACGTGCAGCGCCTGCGAGGCGATCATCGCCAGCATCGCCATGGCGGCATCGACGCAGCGGCCGGCGGTTGCCTCCTTGGTCCATGCGAAGAACGCCGTCGTGGCGACATCGTCCTGCCCCGCGCCGGCCGATTCCGTTCCTGGAATGAAGGTGCGCTGTGCGGCCAGCTTGGCCTGCTCAAGATAGCCGGTGATCGCCATCGGCACGTAGCCGACATTGCCGTGGCCGTCGCTGTCGGCTGAGTGACGTGCGGTCATCAGCAGATCGGGCAGCAGCGACACCTTGCCGTTGAGCAGCTTGGAGGCGTGGCGATCACAAAGCAGGCAGATGTCGGCCCATATCGCCGCCAGATCATCCAGTGCCGGCGTCACCATGGCGTTGTGATAGCCGCCGGTCGAGATGCAGCGGCCGAGCGGATGTGCATCGTCGGGCGGGATGTAGACCGGATTGTCCGATATAGAGGCCAGCGACACAGTGGCTGCCTGCTCGGTCGACGACAGCGCACGATGCGCCTGGCCGAGGACGCGCGGCACGATGCGGTAGCTGACCGGCGCCTGATAATTGCGTCGCCCATCGCCGGCGCCAACCAGAAATTCCCGCAAACCCTGCAGGGCCGCGGCCTCATGCTCATCGCCCCAGAGCGTGTCGAGGGCGGCGTCATAGTGTTCGAGCGGGGCACGAAACGCCTCGATCGACAGCGCGAACACCTGATGCGCCATGCGGATCCGGCGGCGCGCCGCGAGCGCTGCGTCTGCCACCAGAGCAGCAGCGCAAGGCGAGCCGTTGATCAGCGAGCCGCGTTCCTTGACCTCAAGGTCGAAGCGCGTCGAAAGTTCTGCAAACAAGGGGTAGAGCGCCAGGATCTCACCGGCGCCGCCCTGGCCGGAGGCCGGCACCGTTGGCATCGGCCCACCGTCGAGCATAGCGGCCACGGCAAGCGCGATGCGCGGCGTTGTGGCGGCGTTGCCCTCGATGAAATTCGTCAGCCGGGCAAGCACGATCGCCCTGACCACGCGATCCGGCAAGGGATCGCCGAACGAGGTGGCGGCGGCAAACGCCTTGATGCGCGCATGGCGATCACGCTCGTCGAGTTCGAGCTTGCGGCTCGCCAGCTCTCCCATGGCGGTGGTGACGCCATAGATGACCGGTGGCGGATCGGATTCAATCAGCCTGAGAAACGAAGAGCGGCATTCGGCGATGCGCTGCAACGCCTTCTCGCCGATCGCCACCGTGTCCTTCTTCCAGGCGACGCGGAAAACAGTGTCGAGGTTGATGTCCTCACGCGTCGACAGGCTAACTGGCATGCTTCACACCGCTGGAATTAAGGGGCTTTAGTAGAGTGGTTCCTCGAACAGCGTCTTGTCGCCGTCCACCAGCGCCTTGATCTGCGCGGTGCCGTCGCCGGCGAGCGCAAGACGGATGCCGAACGGCCGCACCCGCATGTCGTTCTGGATTGCCATCCCCTCGCCTTCCGGCAGATAGAAGCGCTCGACACCGTAGTCCGGCGCGATGGTCGCCTCTTCGCCGCGAAGGTCCCAGCCCTCGGCGACGTGGCCTGATATATCGGCCTCGTCGGCAGCGGCCGGCGTCGGTGCCTTGCCGAACCAGGCTGTCGTCGGCTGCCAATAGCTGTCGGAGCCCTTCTTCAGGCGCACGACAATTGAGGTGTCCTCGCTTGAAAATTTGTCGGGCGGAATGTTGGCGATCATTTTCACCGGTATGCGCGAAATATCGTAGCCCAGGATAATATAGTCGCCGCGCAGGAGGTCGCGCGGATCGACAGGTTCGATCTTCAGCAGCACTTCCTTGCCGTTGCGCAGGATCGCCGCGCGGCCGGCGATGATCCAGCTCAGGAAGCCGATTTGAACGAGCGCCAGCACCAGTGCCGAGATGACAAGCCTTTTCCCGGTGATCATGCCGTGGCTCCTTTGGCATCTGGACCCTTCATGCGTTTTTCCACGCGGATGATGACGATCGCAAGGATGCCGAGCAGCACCGCGGCGGCCAGGAAGAAGCCGGCCGTATCGAGCATCGATTGCAAGGTCACCACATAGATGATGGCGAGTTCGAAGGCGAAGCCAAGATAGGCAAACCAGCGCAGCCCACGGCTTTCCCGCCCTGCCAGCACGATTGCGGCGACAATGCCTGCAAGCGCGATCACCGAAGCGAAGGCAAAACCGCTGTTGTAGGTGCTCTCGTCGGCGAGTTCGAACTGGATCATTGCGAGGCCGGTGAGGAAGCCGAGCAGTGCGTGCAAGGGCAAGCGGCCGCCGAGCTGCACGACCCGGTCGACCGGATCCGGCGCGAAGACCGAGGCCGCGAACAGCAGCGCCGAGACGACGACCAGCGGGAAAGCCACCTGCAGCGTGTCGTGGTTGGTGACCAGCAGCACAAGATAGAACAGAACCGACAGGATGATCAGGTGGCGCGCCGCCTGGCTGCGGGTCCAGAACGAGACGGCAAACAGCACGATCGCCATGATCACGAAGGCATGCGGAAATTCGCTGCGGCTGTAGTAGTCGAAGCCTTTGAGGAACAGCCAGGCATCGGCGATGCCGACCGAAGCGACCGTCAGCGGATTCGAACGCAGCGCAACCGCCGCCAGCGCCGTGCCGGCGCCCCAGGTGACCAGAGCAGACGCCTCGTCGCCCGAGAGATGATACATCTGGCCGATCAGCGCGATCGAGCCGCCGAAAGCCGCGGCCGCCACGACCCAGAGCGCTTCCCCGATCGCCGCATGGTTGCGGGCCTTCAGCACCGCGCCGCCGACATAGCCACCAAGGATGACGGCAAACAGTGCCGCCACGCGCGCTAGCCTCGGGATCGCGTCCCAGTTGGCGGCGACGAAAATCAGGATGGCGGCGCCGAAAAGCAAGGCGGCCATCATTGCCAGGATAGAGCCGAAGCTGAGCGACTCGCGCGCGTTGGCCTCGACATCGCGCGAAAGCGAATCGGCTGTGGCGGCGTCAATCAGCCCGGCCTGCAGCCAA
Source organism: Mesorhizobium sp. M7A.F.Ce.TU.012.03.2.1 (assembly GCF_004006095.1). NCBI lineage: Bacteria > Pseudomonadati > Pseudomonadota > Alphaproteobacteria > Hyphomicrobiales > Phyllobacteriaceae > Mesorhizobium > Mesorhizobium sp. M7A.F.Ce.TU.012.03.2.1. The sequence continues at coordinate 4,700,303 of NZ_CP034779.1, read as the reverse complement.
CGCGCGATATCCGCCCTGACCCGCGACGAATACCCCGCCATGCTGCGTCTCCCCCAAGTTTGGTCTTTTTTTCAGCCGATCCGGTCAAATCGTTGACGCGGCGGCATTTTCCGATTCGGGTTTCTTTGTGTCAGGTCCGTGAACCCCGTTAATGCTGCATTGCACAATTTGCATTGCTGCCATGCAGCCATAGCGCTTTTAAATCGATATGGGTCCGACTATTTATAGTTCGTACACAAACGGAATGATCCGCAAGAAAGACGAAACGAGAACTACCATGAACCTGATCCGCAACTACCGCAACTGGCGCCGCTACAGGGACACCGTGTCCGAGCTGAGCCGCCTGAGCAACCGTGAACTGACCGACCTCGGCATCAGCCGCAGCGACATTCCTTACGTCGCTCGCAAGGCGGTCTAATTCTTCGGACCGCGAATGGTCCGAACCAGTTTTGAAAAAGAGAACGACAATGAACCTGATCCGCAACTATCGTAACTGGCGCGTTTATCGCGAGACGGTTACCGAGCTGGGTCGCCTTTCCAACCGCCAGCTGCATGATCTCGGTATCGTCCGCGACGAAATCAAGATCATCGCCCGCCAGGCGATCTAACCAGAATTTCGCCAGGGTCGACCTCCTCCCCGACCTTGACGAATACGGTCACCCCTTACCTCCTCCCAAGGGTTGACCACAAAAACGGCGCCCGCCGCACCTCCTCCCGCGGCGGGCGTTGTTTCCCAGGCAAAACGAATTTTGCCCCAAAGGTTTCGCCCCTTTTCAAACGGCGAAAGAGTTTTCGTCAAAGCCGACCTCCTCCCCGGCGATGACGAATAGGCCCAACCTTCACCTCCTCCCGAGGGTTGGCCACAAAAACGGCGCCCGCTGCACCTCCTCCCGCGGCGGGCGCTGTTTCCCCGGAGTAAAACGAATTTTGCTCCAGAGGTTTCGCCCCTTCTAAAAAATGGCGAAAGGAATTTCGTCAAAGCCGACCTCCTCCCCGGCGATGACGAATATGGTCGGCCTTCACCTCCTCCCGAGGGTCGACCCCAAAAACGACACCCGCCGGACCTCCTCCCCCGGCGGGTGTTGTCGTTTCAGGAGGCGCTCCCATCAGCAGCTGTTTGCCCCGCACCGCGCACGGCAATTGCAATCGCCGCACCAAGCGATTATTCCGGCGCTCATGAGCAAAAATCCCATCCACATCATCGGCGGCGGCCTCGCCGGTTCCGAAGCCGCCTGGCAGGCAGCGCAGGCCGGCGTTCCGGTCATCCTGCATGAAATGCGGCCCGTTCGCGGCACCGATGCACACAAGACCGACAGCCTGGCCGAGCTCGTCTGTTCCAATTCCTTCCGCTCCGACGACGCCGACAACAACGCGGTCGGCCTGTTGCATGCCGAAATGCGGCTGGCCGGCTCGTTGATCATGAGCGCCGGCGACGCCAACCAGGTTCCGGCCGGCGGCGCGCTGGCCGTCGACCGCGACGGATTCGCCGATGCCGTGACGAAAAAACTCGAAGCACACCCGCTGATCACCATCCGGCGGGAGGAAGTGCCAGGTCTGCCGCCGGCGGATTGGGACCAGGCGATCGTCGCCACGGGTCCGTTGACCGCCCCCGGGCTTGCCCAGTCGATCGCGGAAGCGACCGGCGCCGATGCGCTCGCCTTCTTCGACGCCATCGCACCGATCGTCCATTTTGACACGATCGACATGGATACCTGCTGGTTCCAGTCGCGCTACGACAAGGTCGGGCCAGGCGGCACCGGCAAGGACTACATCAATTGCCCCATGGACAAGGACCAGTACCTAGCCTTCGTGCAAGCGCTGGTCGACGGGCAGAAAACCGAATTCAAGCAATGGGAAGGCACGCCCTATTTCGACGGCTGCCTGCCGATCGAGATCATGGCCGAGCGCGGCGTCGAGACGCTGCGCTACGGACCGATGAAACCGATGGGGCTGACCAATGCCCACAGTCCGACGGTAAAGGCCTATGCCGTGGTACAGTTGCGCCAGGACAATGCGCTGGGCACGCTCTACAACATGGTCGGTTTCCAGACCAAGTTGAAGCATGCCGAGCAGGTGCGCGTGTTCCGCACCATTCCGGGTCTCGAAAACGCCGATTTCGCCCGCCTCGGCGGCCTGCACCGCAACACCTATATCAACTCGCCGACCTTGCTGGATGCCTCGCTGCAGCTGAAGTCGCGCCCCGGCCTGCGGTTCGCCGGCCAGATCACCGGCTGCGAAGGCTATGTCGAGAGCGCTGCGATCGGTCTGCTTGCCGGCCGCTTCGCCGCAGCCGAGCGTCTCGGCCACTCACCGTCCCTGCCGCCGCTGACCACGGCCTTCGGTGCCCTGCTCAACCACATCACCGGCGGGCACATCGTGTCCGACGATGAGCCGGGCAAGCGCTCTTTCCAGCCGATGAACGTCAATTTCGGCCTGTTCCCGCCGGTGGAGGCCCCGAAGACCGAAGGCAAACGCATGCGCGGCAAGGACAAGACTGTTGCCAAGCGGCACGCCATCACATCGCGCGCACGCGCCGATTGCCGGCAATGGCTGGGATTGGCGGCGCAAACGGAAACGGCCGAAGCTGCAGAGTAGTTTGCTGTTCTGATGGAACTCTGGTGTAAAGTAGGATAGTATCCTACCTTACACCTTGAGAGGCATCCATGGAACCCGCCGAGAAACTGTCGGTCACTGTCACGCCCGCTATGGCGCGCATGATCCGGGACAAAGTCGAAGACGGCTCCTTCGGTTCGGCAAGCGAGGTCATCCGCGCCGCCCTTCGCGCCTTTCAGCGTGAAGAGAAAGAGCACGCCGAGCGCATGGCGTCGATCAGGGCGCGGGTGAAGGCATCGATCGAGGACACAAGGCCGAACCATTCGGGAGAAGAGGTTCGCGACCATCTTCGGGGTCTCGCCGCGTAGTATTTGAGCCGCTGCGATGATTCAGCCGCTTAAGGTTGAATACGGCGAAAGTGCCAGGACCGATCCGGCCGACATTTTCAGACATATCGTCAACGCCGGTGGAAGTCCTGACGACGCGCTGAAGTTAACCTTACGCATCGAAGGCCGCTGCCAGAGCATCGGCGACGCACCGCGTGGCGGCCGATCGCGCGATGACATCGTGCAAGGCTTGCGAACGGTTCCGTTCGAGCACTCTGCCATTATCGAATTCATCTCCTCCGGGCCGGCCTGTTGTCTTAGGCAACAGTTTGGCGCGGGACGTCTTAACATGATTGACGTTTACGTCAAAGCGCAGGCCAGCCCTTGCTCGCGCGACGCAGCAGCAGCCAATGCCGGCGCAAGGCCGACAGCCGCGCGACGCCTTCGAGCGGCGAACCATTCTCCATCTTGCCGAGATAGGCACGTGACAGGGCGAGCGGCAGGAATGCCGGACGCAGCGAGACAGGCAAGGTCGGTGCGCCTTGCTCGAAGGCGGAAAGATGTTCCCGTGCCAGCGCCATCATCGCCGCCACCGCGCGTTTGGCGCCGGGTCCGCCATCACCAGCAATGAATTCTTCCGGCGACGATCCCGCCGCCGCCAAAATATCGGCCGGGACAAAACACTGTCCGCGCTGGCGATGCAGCGGCAACAGCAGCAACAGGCCGGTCATCGCCTGCGCACAGCCTGCCCTGCCCGCCAGATCGGCAAAGCGCGGCGCCCCGACGGGATCGAGCACCATCGCCGCAAGCTGGATGAGCGCGGCAGCAGTCTCGCCGCAATAGCCTTCCAGGTCAGTGCGCGACGGCATCGGGTCGTCATAGAGGTCGAAGATGCGTGCATCGAGCATGTTCTCGAAGGCCGGCTTCGGCAGGCCGAACGTCGCTATCGTGGCGTTCAAGGCTTCGGCTGTGGGATGGCCGGCGCCCGCTTCTCCGCCAGCGGCAATGACATCGCGCCACCATTGCAGCCTCACCTCGCCCGGCAGCGCTTCATGGATGCGATCGCGGATTCCTGCGATCTCGGCATTGAAGGCGTAGAGCGAAAACAGCGCGTCGCGCTTGTCGTCGGGCGCGTAGAGCGCGGTCAGATAGCGGTCATGGTCGGCGGCGCGCACCGCGTCCATGACGATTTTGGCATTCTGGGACATGTCAATCGACGGCGATGAGCGCGGCGGCCACGGCGCGCTCTTCCGCCAGAAGGACATTGTAGGTCCGTACCGCGGCACCGGTCGACATCGGGTCGGACGCAATGCCGGCAGCCTTCAGCGCGGCTCGCAGTGCGGCGGGCAATGGCCGGAGATCCCTGCCCATGCCGACCAGCAGGATCTCGACCTTGCCGGCCTCAGCCAGCAGCTTGTCGAAATCCGCCACCGTCAGCACCAGAGGATCAGCCGGTTCCCAGCCATGGATGCCGGATGGCAGGCACATGAGCGAACCGCGATGCGACATGTCGGCAAAGCGGAACCCGCCATTGCCATAGGCTTCGATCGGCGCGCGGCCCGGAAAATGCGCCTCGCGGATGACGATGCCTTTGCCGGTCACCGTTATACCCCTTCGGGGCGACGCGTCAGGTCGCGACCGCCTTGCCGCCATTGACCGGCTTCTCCTCGTCGGCCGAAGCCTGCGGCCTCAGCTTGAACAAGATCAGCAGCGGTGCGGCGATGAAGATGGACGAATAGGTGCCGAAGACGACGCCGAACAGCATGGCCATCGTAAACGAGCGGATCACCTCGCCGCCGAACAGCACCAGCGCCAGCAGCGCCAGGATCGTCGTCACCGAAGTCAGCGTCGTTCTCGACAGCGTCTCGTTGATGGCGTTGTTCAACAGCTGCGGCAGCGGCATGCGCTTGTATTTTCGCAAATCCTCTCGAACACGGTCATAGACCACGATCGTATCGTTCAGCGAATAGCCGATGATCGTCAGGATCGCCGCCAGCGATGACTGGTTGAACTCCAGTCCGGTGATGACGAAGAAGCCGAGCGTCATGACCACATCGTGCACCGTCGCCACGATGGCGCCGACCGCGAACTGCCATTCGAAGCGGAACCAGACATAGACCAGGATGCCAAGCAGCGCGATCAGCATGGCGATCGTGCCTTGCTTGGCAAGCTCGCCAGAAACGGTCGGTCCGACCACTTCGACGCGGCGGAAATCGTAATTGTCCTGCAGCTCGCCGCGTACCTTGTCGATGACGGTCTGCTCGGCATTCTCGCCACCATCCTGCGTCCCGACGCGGATCAGCACGTCGTTCGGCGTACCGAACTGCTGCACCTGAACTTCGCCGATGTTGAGCTCGGTCAGCCGCGCACGGAGGTCGGCGAGGTCGGCATTGCCGCTCTTGGCCTGCACCTCGATCAGCGAACCGCCTTTGAAGTCGATGCCGTAATTGATGCCAACGGTCATGAAGAGCACCACCGACAGGATCGACAGTGCGCTGGACAGCGTAAAGGTCCAGCGACGGATGCCCATGAAGGGGATCTTGGTGCCGGGTGGAACGAAGGTCACCGGCGCCTTCGGCAATTCCTTCGGGCGAGCCCGGCGCAGCCAGATCGAGACCAGCAGGCGGGTGAAGGTGAAGGCGGTGAAGACCGTGGTCAGGATGCCGATGGCGTAGGTGATGGCAAAGCCCTTCACCGGCCCGGTACCGAGATAGAACAGCACCACAGTGGCGATCAGCGAAGTGATGTTGGAATCGACGATGGTCGCTAGCGCCTTGGTGAAACCGGTATCGATCGCCTGGATCACGGAGCGGCCGGCGCGTCGCTCCTCGCGAATACGTTCATAGATCAGCACGTTGGAATCGACCGCCATGCCGATGGTCAGCACGATACCGGCGATACCAGGCAAGGTCAGCGTAGCGCCAAGCAACGAGAGCACGCCGACGATCATCGCCACGTGCACCGCCAGCGCGATGTTGGCCAGGAAGCCGAGGAAGCCGTAGGCGACGAACATGAAGGCGACGACGAGGATAGAACCGATGATGCCGGCGACCTTGCCGGCATGGATCGAATCCTGGCCAAGGCCCGGACCCACCGTGCGTTCTTCGATGACCGTCAGCGTTGCGGGCAACGCACCGGCGCGCAGCAGCACCGCAAGGTCATTGGCGCTCTGGGCAGTGAAATTGCCGGAAATCTGGCCGGTGCCGCCGAGGATCGGCTCGCGGATCTGCGGCGCCGATATCACCTGATTGTCGAGGATAATGGCGAACAGCTTGCCGACATTCTGCGCCGTGGCCTGACCGAAGCGCGCCGCCCCTTTCGAATCGAAGCGGAACGACACCACCGGCTCGTTGTTCTGCGAATTGTATGTCGCCTGTGCGTCAACGAGGTTTTCGCCCGAGACGATGACGCGATTTTCGATCAGATACGGAACCGGCGGATCGTCCTGCGAATACAGCACCGACGAGCCGGCGGGCGGACGGCCATTGAGCGCGTCCTGCACCGGCATCGACTGGTCGACCATCTGGAAGGTCAGCTTGGCGGTCTGGCCGAGGATTTCTTTCAGTCTCTGCGGGTCCTGAAGACCCGGCACCTGGACAAGGATACGGTCGTCGCCCTGCCGCTGCACGATCGGTTCGGTGGTGCCGAGTTCGTTGACGCGGCGTTCGACCACCTCGATCGACTGCGTCAGCGCGGTCGACGTGCGGTATTTGATGCCGGCGTCGGTGACGTTGAACTTGAGCAGGCCGGGCTCGGAATCGTCGAGCGTCATTTCCTGGATGGAGCCGCCGGTGAACAGGCCGGCAGCGACCGGATCGGTCAGCGTCTTCAGCGCCGTCTTGGCGGCATCGATCTGGGCGGGATCGGTGATGCGGACCTGCAGGGTCCGCCCCGTGCCGGCAAGGCCGGTATAGCCGATCTTGGCGTCGCGTAGCAGCGTGCGGATTTCATCGCGCGTCGTCTCCAGCCGATCCTTGATCAGATCGTTCTGGTTCATTTCCAGCAGGATGTGCGAACCACCCTGCAGGTCGAGGCCGAGCGTCATCTGCCGCTTCGGCACCCAGTTGGGCAGTTGCGCCAGCGTGCTGGCGGAGAACAGGTTGGGCGCGGCGAGGATCACTGTGATGGCCACGGCCACCCAGATCAGGATCATCTTGAAGCGCGAAAAATACAGCATATGGCGTCGTCCGTCAGAGCGTGTCCGCGGATCGCTCCGCCTAAAATTGGATTATTTCTTGGCGTTTTGGTTGGCCACCGGCTCGCCCTTGACGCGCACATCGGCGATCGTCGAGCGCAGCGCCGTCACCTTCAAGCCGTTACCGAGGTCGATCTCGAGCTCGTTGTCGTCGATCACCTTGGTCACCTTGCCGACGAAGCCGCCGCCGGTGACGACCGTGTCGCCGCGACGGACAGCCGCCAGCATCTCGCCGCGCTTCTTCAGCTGCGTGCGCTGCGGCCTGATGATCAGAAAATACATGATCACGAAAATCAGGACAAACGGCAAAATGCTGATGAACATGTCGGGAGAAGCGCCGACGCCTTGGGCGTATGCCGGTGTCACGAACATCGAGGTACTCCTGATTTTTGAAAACAGCCGCCAATTTGGCGGCCCTTGAAATTTGGCCGGAATATAGTCGGTAAAGTTGTCAATGCAACTGCGCGGCCAGCCAAATCGGCTGCTTTTACGGCCTGTTGAGCCGTGTTAGAGCAGGATCGCGAAAAGCGGGAGCCGGTTTTCTCAGACAAACGGAAACCGTTTGCCAGAGATCACGCTCGAACAAAAGGTTGCCACCGGTTTTGGATCAGAGGGAATCGGGCACGTTCACGCTCCCAAATGTCGAAACCGCGAAACAAAAGACAGACATGACCGACAGCAGCATTGAAGCCCTGAACCAGAAACTCGACCGGCTGATCGAGGCGGTGAGCCGCCTCGCCCCGCCGCCGGTGCCCGAAACCGACCTCGGCGAGGCCGATTGCTTCGTCTGGCAGGCCGATCCGGGCTATCTGGAACCGGTGCGCAGGGTTAACCGCGTCGACATCGGCCTGATCCGTGGCGTCGACCGTGTCCGCGACATCCTTGTCGACAACACCGAACGCTTCGCCGCCGGGTATCCAGCCAACAATGTGTTGTTGTGGGGCGCGCGCGGCATGGGCAAATCGTCGCTGGTCAAGGCCGTGCATGCCGAGATCAACGCCAAGACCAAGTCCGACCTGCCGCTGAAGCTGATCGAAATCCACCGCGAGGACATCGACACGCTGCCGAAGCTGATGGGATTGCTGAAGGCAGCCCCCTTCCGCTTCATCCTGTTTTGCGACGACCTCTCCTTCGACCATGACGACACCTCCTACAAATCGCTAAAGGCAGCGCTCGAAGGCGGCGTCGAGGGTCGGCCAGTCAATGTCATCTTCTACGCCACCTCGAACCGCCGCCATTTGCTGCCGCGCGACATGATCGACAATGAGCGCTCGACCGCCATCAACCCTTCCGAGGCGGTCGAGGAAAAGGTGTCGCTGTCCGACCGCTTCGGGCTGTGGCTCGGCTTCCACAAATGTTCGCAGGACGAGTATCTCGACATGATCGATGGCTATGTCCGGCACCATGGGCTGGCAATCGATCCCGACACGCTGCGTGCCGAAGCATTGGAATGGGCGACGACGCGCGGCAGCCGCTCGGGCCGCGTCGCCTGGCAGTTCACCCAGGATCTGGCTGGCCGGCTCGGCAAACCGCTGAAGGACTAGCAACAGTCTTCCGAAACCGTAGGCATGTGGCGGCCCCACTTTCGCAAAACGCCTACATGTTGTTCTTTATTTGTTCTGAAGCTTGCGCCATTTTTCCCGTCAGGCTCCGGTGACTCGAAGGCTGAAGGGGAATGCAATTGGAAAGCAAGGGCGCAGCGTTTCGCAGGCTTCATGAGGAACCGGGCGCGTTCGTCATTCCCAATCCCTGGGATATCGGCACGGCACGGATTCTCGCAGCCATGGGTTTTCGTGCCCTCGCCACCACCAGCGCCGGCATGGCGTTCTCTCTTGGCGTTGCCGAGGGGCAGGTCTCGCGAGAAGACACGTAAACCACTGCCGGGCCATCGCGGCGGCGACATCGCTTCCCGTCTCGGCCGATCTCGAAAAAGGCTTTGGCGACAGTCCGGAAAGTGCCGCTGAGACGATTCAGGCCGCTGCCAGCATCGGTCTGGCCGGATGTTCCCTCGAGGACCATACCGGCCGGCGCGATGATCCGATCTACAGCTTTGCGCTGGCCGTTGAGCGCATCGAGGCGGCCGCGCAGGCGTCCCACGCACTGCCGGATGATTTCGTGTTAACGGCGCGCTGCGAGAACTTCTTGTGGGGACGTTCCGATCTGGATGACACCATGCTGAGATTGCAGGCTTTCGAGAAGGCCGGAGCCGATGTGCTCTACGCACCCGGCCTCCATGACCTCGGCATGATCCGCACCGTTTGCAGCGCTGTGACGAAACCGGTCAATGTCGTGATGGGCATGCCCGGCGCCACGTTTGGTGTGGCCGAACTGGCAGACGCCGGCGTCAAGCGCATCAGCGTCGGCTCGGCGCTGGCGCGGCTCGCTTTTGGCAGCTTCGTCGGCGCCGCGCGGGAGATGAAATCGGCAGGAACCTTTCGCTTTTCCGAAGAAGCCATGGGCTTCGCGGAACTGGAGGGCTTCTTCACCGGATCGACGACGGCTTGAGAGCAAGCAACTGAAAAAGCCCGCTCCTTTCGGAACGGGCTGAGCCGGCGGGCCGGACTGGAGGTCAGACGGCCCGCAAATTGCTTTTTTTCTTCTATTCGAGGTAACCCGAGGGATCGACCGGGGCCGAGTTCTTGCGCACTTCGAAGTGCAGCTTCGGCGAGTCCGTCGTGCCGCTCATGCCCGACAGCGCGATTTCCTGGCCGCGCTTGACCTTCTGGCCGCGCTGCACCTCGATCGAGCTGGCGTGGCCGTAGACGGTGACCAGGCCATTCTCGTGGCGCACCAGCACCGTGTTGCCGAATTCCTTGAGGCCGTCGCCGGCATAGATGACGACACCGTTCTCGGCTGCCTTGACCGGTGTGCCCGAGGGCACGGCGATGTCGACGCCGTCTTTGCCGGAGCCGAAACCGGAGATCACGCGACCGCGCACCGGCCAGCGCATCTTGCCGATGCCGGTGGCGTCAGGCGCGACGGCATCGTCGGCCTCGGCCTGCTGGATGACCTTCGAATCCTTCTTCGGCGGCGTGTAGGACGCCAGCGTTTCCGACGGCGTGGTCTTTGCCGCGGGCTGCGTCGTGGCCGTCGTCACCGGATCGACCTTGGCCGGCTTGGCGGCGGCGACGGTCGCGGTTCCGCCGGCGGGCACCTTCAGGGTCTGGCCGATCTTGAGCAAGCCATCCTGCATGCCGTTGGCCTGCTTGATGGCAACGACTCCGACACCGGTTTTCCTGGCAATCGAGGAAAGCGTGTCGCCCGACTGAACCGTATAGGTGCCAGCTGCATTGGTCGCCTTGGCCGCGGCTACCTGCGGCTTGGGCTCCTTGGGCTGGCTCGCGGCGGCCGACGTGTCGACCTGAGCGGTGGATTTGCCCTCCCTAGGCTTCGGCTGCTGCGGCAGGACGGCGACCTTGTCCGGCGCAGTGGCCGGCAGGTTGTGCTTGGTGTCTTTCGCCGGCTTGGCATCCGCGAGCTTCGGCTCGCTCTTGCTCGAATAGGCGTAGGCCGGGATGACCAGCTTCTGGCCGGTCTTCAGCCCCTTGGTCGCGCTCAGCCCGTTGACCTTCATGATCACGTCGGACGGCACCTTGTAGCGCTGCGCCAGGCCGCCGATCGTTTCGCCGTCCCTGACGACGATCTCGGTTGCATGCGGAGTGCCGGAAGCAGCCACGCGGGGTTCGTCAGGTTGCGAAACCTTGAAAGGCGATGCCACCGGGGCGACGGTGCCGGTCGTGGTCCTGTCGACATGCGGTGCGGGGGCCAATGCGGTGCGCACCGGCTTCGATACCGGCGCCACTTCGGGAGCCTGGGCAACGGGCGGAGGCAGCGGCCGCGTCGAGACCGGATCGAGGCTGGAGCGGCTGACCGACTGTGTATGGCTGCCATCGATCGGAGCGGCGGCGACATCGCCCGGATAAGGCTGCTGTACGGCATCCTGCTTGTTGATGATGGTGCGCTGATTGTTGGTCGAGGATGTAAAGACGTCGTCGACGCCATTGAACCGCGAAACCTGGGAACTGCACCCCGCAGCAGCACCCGCGACCATCAGTATGGCGCAGCCTCGCGCCAGATTGCGACCGCTTGTCTTCAAAACACTGAGTTGCATCGCACTAACCCGCACATACCCGGTACAAACTAGGCATGATTAAAGCGCGTTAATGTTACTCGACGGTTAACCCCATGGAATCCGGCGCAATTTTTCTTAAAATATTAGAGAGCGAGCCCAGGGGAGATTTTCAGGTCATGCCGGCCGGGGCCGAAGACGGGCGCGCACCCGACGCGGCGCGGCCTGATCATCGGCATACGCGCTAGATGATAGCGGCGACACCGCGCAGGATCGGCTGCAGGCGAACGAGGCCGATGTCTTCACGCTCGAAGCGGCTGCCGACCTTGGTCAGCTTGGCCAGCACCTGTTCGCCCTCTTCGGGGCCGATCGGCGCGATGACGATGCCGCCGCTCGACAATTGGTCGAGCAGGAAACGCGGCAGGCTGTCGAAGGACGCCCATGCAACGATGCGATCGAACGGCCCTTCATTCGGCAGGCCACCGGAACCATCGGCGTGGCGCACGATGACATTGCCGATGCCGAGCGCCTCGAAGCGCTGCCTAGCCTGCTCGGCGAGCGTCTTGTAGCGATCGGTGGTGATGACCCGCGCCGCCAGCCGCGACATCACCGCCGAGGTGTAGCCCGAACCGGTACCGATCTCGAGCACGCGGTTGCCCTGCTCGATAGCGAGCGCCGCGATCACCGCCGCCTGCATATCGGCACCTTCGATCGCCTCGCCGCATTCGATCGGCAGCATTCGGTCCGACCAGGCGATCTGATGGAACTGGGCCGCCAGGAAGCCGCGCCGCGGCGTCGCCTCGAAGGCCGCGATCAGCGCTTTCGGTACAGTCCCCCGACCGCGCAGACGCAGCAGAAAGGCGGCAAAACCTTCGCGGTCATCGATCGGGAGGCCCTGGTTCATGCAAGCGCCTTGCTCAATTGGTCACGGATTTCATGCGCGGTCAGATCGAGCTGCAGCGGCGTCACCGACACCAGCCTGTTGCGCAAGGCGTAGAGATCGGTGCCTTGCTTGCCCTCGACCGGCTCGCCGCCGAAGCGCAGCCAGTAGTATGGCAGGCCGCGCCCGTCGCGGCGCTCGTCGACCCACAGGGAGTGCACGAGCTTGCCTTGCGTGGTGACCACCGTGCCGGCGACCTCTTCGGGCGTGCAATTGGGAAAATTGACGTTGAGCAGCACGCCGTCCGGCAACGGCGTCGCGACAAGCTTCTTCAGCAGCGCCGGCGCCAGCACCTCTGTCGTCTCGTAGGGCACGACGCGATCTTCGCCGACATAGCTGTAGCCCTGGCTGAGCGCGATCGAGCGGATACCGAGCAGCGCGCCTTCCATGGCGCCGGCGACGGTGCCCGAATACGTGACGTCATCGGCGATATTGGCGCCCGAATTGATGCCGGACAGGATCAGGTCGGGTGCGCCAGGCAGGATTTTCTTGACGCCCATGATGACGCAATCCGTCGGCGTGCCGCGCACGGCGAAATGCTTCTCGCCGATCTTGCGCAGCCGCAGCGGCTCCGAGATCGACAGCGAATGCGCGTAGCCGGACTGGTCCTGCTCGGGCGCCACCACCCAGACATCGTCGGACAGCGTGCGCGCGACCCGTTCGAGCGACGCCAGGCCCTCGGCATGAATGCCGTCGTCATTGGTCAGGAGAATGCGCATTATTTCGCTTCGATCTTTTCCAGGCCGCCCATGTAAGGCCGCAGCACTTCAGGAATGGTTACGCTGCCATCCTCGTTCTGGTAGTTTTCGATGACGGCGATGAGCGCGCGGCCAATGGCTGTGCCCGAGCCGTTGAGGGTGTGGACGAAGCGGTTGCCCTTGCCGTCTTTGTCCTTGTAGCGGGCGTCCATGCGGCGCGCCTGGAAATCGCCGCACACCGAGCAGGACGAGATCTCGCGATAGGCGTTCTGGCCAGGCAGCCAGACCTCGATGTCGTAGGTCTTGCGCGCGCCAAAGCCCATGTCGCCGGTGCACAGCGTCATGGTGCGGAACGGCAGGCCGAGCCGCTTCAGCACTTCCTCGGCGCATTGCGTCATCCGCTCATGCTCGGCAAGTGACGATTCCTGGTCCGTGATCGACACCAGCTCGACCTTGTAGAACTGATGCTGGCGCAGCATGCCGCGCGTGTCGCGCCCGGCCGAACCCGCTTCCGAGCGGAAGCACGGCGTCAGCGCGGTGTAGCGCAGCGGCAGTTTTTCATGCGCGGTGATTTCTTCACGCACAAGGTTGGTGAGTGGGACCTCGGCAGTGGGAATCAGCCCAAGCCTGCCCTCCCCGTGCGGCGTGAAGAACAGATCTTCCTCGAACTTCGGCAATTGGTTGGTGCCGAACAGAACATCGTCCTTGACCATCAACGGCGGGATGACTTCTTCGTAGCCATGTTCGGTCGTATGCAGGTCCAGCATGAACTGGCCGAGCGCACGTTCCATCCGGGCCAGTCCGCTTTTCAGCACCGTAAAGCGCGAGCCCGACAGCTTTGCCGCGCGCTCGAAATCCATCATGCCGAGCGCTTCGCCGATCTCAAAATGCTCCTTCACCCAGTTCGGCCGCGTCGGCACCTTGCCGACGAGGTGCTTGACGACATTGTCGTGCTCGTCCTTGCCGACAGGCACGTCGTCGAACGGCACGTTGGGAAGCACTGCCAGCGCATCGGTCAGCGCCTTGTCGAGCTCGCGTTCGCGCGCCTCGCCGTTCTGGATGAAGACCTTGATCTCGCCGACTTCGGCTTTCAGCTTCTCGGCCAAGGCGGCATCGCCCGAACGCATGGCGTTGCCGATCTCCTTCGACGCGGCATTGCGGCGCTCCTGCTTGGTCTGCAGCTCGGTGACGTGCTCGCGCCGGGCCTCGTCCGAGGCGATCAGCCCGTCGACCATGGACTGCGCCTCACCGGCCGACCACGAGCGCTTCACCAGCGCCTCGACAAGGGCCTTCGGGTTGTCGCGAATCCATTTGATGTCAAGCATGGTTTGAAACGCTCCTGGGTAGCATGTCGCCCAAAAGTGCACAGCGATTTGGGACAACGACATGCTCAAAACAAAACTGAAACGCATCGCTTTGAGCGCGATGCGTTTCAGCCAGAGGGCGTAAACCGCATCCGAGATCGATGCAAGAGGACGGGGCGACGACTGTGTTTTTCCGCCGCTGCAGCCGCTCTGTCGCCTATGAGGAGGCAGGTGCCGGGGGCTCGTCCGGTGCTTTGTCCGCCACCTCTTCCGCCGCGTCCTGCTTCTCGCGTGCCACGCGCTGCTTTTCCCGATCGCGCTCGATCAGCCGGGCAGCCCAGATGGACACCTCGTAGAGAAGGATGGTCGGGATGGCCAGGCCGATCTGACTCATCGGATCGGGCGGCGTCAGTATCGCCGCGACGACGAAGGCAATGACGATCGCCCATTTGCGCTTCTCGGCCAGTCCCTTGGACGAGAGCATGCCGACCCGTGTCATCAGGCTGGTCACCACCGGCAGCTGGAACACCAGGCCGAAGGAGAAGATCAGCGTCATGATCAGGCTGAGATATTCCGACACTTTCGGCAGCAGCGAAATCTGCACCTGATCGTCGGTGCCGGCCTGCTGCATGGCGAGGAAGAACCACATCACCATCGGCGTGAAGAAGAAATAGACCAGCGATGCGCCCATCAGGAACAGGATCGGCGATGCGATCAGGAACGGCAGGAAGGCGTTGCGCTCGTTCTTGTACAGGCCGGGCGCGATGAACTTGTAGATCTGCGTGGCGATCAGCGGAAAGGCGATCACCATGCCGCCGAACATGGCGAGCTTGACCTGGGTGAAGAAGAATTCCTGTGGCGCCGTGTAGATCAGCTCGACCTTGTGCGGATCGAGCCCTGCCCACTGCGTCGCCCATTTGAACGGCACGACCAGGAGGTTGAACAGTTTCTTGGCGAAGAAGAAACAGACCAGGAAGGCAACGAAGAAGCCGCCCAGCGACCAGATCAGCCGCCGGCGCAACTCGATCAGATGCTCCATCAGCGGCGCGGACGATTTCTCGATCTCGTCCTTTTCGGTGTCCGAAACGCTCACTTGGCGGCTCCCGCCGTCTTCTTGGCCACCGGCTTCTTCACCGCTGCAAGCTTCGGTTCGGCTTTCGCCCCCATCTTGGTCGCTACAGTCTTGGTCGCTACAGTCTTGGCCGCGACAGCGTTGGCCGCAGCGGGCGTCTTGGCCCTGGGCGTTTCAGGCTGTGCCGTCGTCACGGCCTTCGCCGGCGTCTTGGACGCAGACGCTGCCTTCGCGGCAACCTTTGCACCATTTGCCGAAGCTTTTGCAGCCGGCGTCGCTTTTGCCGGCGCAGGCTTGGCTGGTTTCTTCGCCGCGGACGCCTTCGGCGCCGCAACGGGTTCCGCCGACGCTGACGAGTTCACCACCGATTCGTCGGTCATTGCCGGAAAAACCGGCGCTGCTGGCGCTGCTTCCGGCCCGTTGACGCCAGGCATGGTCGTTGCACCGTTCTTCAACGGCTCGGCCGCCTGCGGGGTCGAAGCGACAGAGCTTGCCGGATCGGCTGCCGGCTTCGGCTTCATCGCCGCATCGACGCCGGAGCGAACGTCGGCCGCGGCCTGTTCGAACGGATTGAGCTGCTTCCTGATCTCAGCCATCGGGCTCATGCCCCTGAGCTCGTCGACGGACTTCTTGACGTCGTCGAGCTCGGCTTCCTTCAGCGCCTCGTTGAACTGTTTCTGGAAATCGGACGCCATGGCGCGCAGCTTCGCCGTCGTGCGGCCGAAGGTGCGCAGCATATTGGGCAAATCCTTGGGTCCGACGACCACGATCATGACGATCGCGATGACCAGCATTTCGGTCCAGCCGACTTCAAACATGGCACTCTGTTCCGACTAGAACCTTGGGCTCAGCTCTTGCTGGCTTTTTCCTTCGCGGCCGCAACGGTCTCGTCGGCACGATGTTCGACGGTGCGCTTGTCTTCGGCAACCTCGTCGTCGGCCATGCCCTTCTTGAAGCTCTTGATGCCCTTGGCCATATCGCCCATCAGCTCGGGAATCTTGCCGCGGCCGAACACCAAAAGCACGATCACCAGCACGATCAGCCAATGCCAAATCGAAAATGAACCCATAGCAAATCTCTCTCGAATGTTTTCCCTGGCGATGATCTATGCGTTTTCGCGTTGGGATTCAAACACAACTGCGACAGAGTTTATGAAAGGGTGACGGATGTCACGCATTTTCGACGGGAACGCCCGCTACGAATCCGCGCATCCTCATCAAGTTGGCCGCCAATGCCAGTCAATCTTCCGTGACGCGCGGCGTCAGCAGGCCGAGTTCCTCGAGATCGATGTCGGTCAGCGCATCCTCGTCGTCGGTCAATGCGTCGGGATCGGCCGGCGGCTGCGGAATGGAGAAATTCGACGGCATGCGGCCCGAAAGCAGTCCAGCCCCCTTCAGTTCCTCCATGCCAGGAAGATCGCGGATCTCTTCCAGCGCGAAATGGTCGAGGAAGGTCTCCGTCGTGCCGTAGGTCACAGGGCGTCCGGGCGTCTTTCGCCGGCCGCGCATGCGCACCCATTCCGTTTCCAGCAGCGTGTCGAGCGTACCTTTCGAGGTTTCGACGCCGCGGATGTCCTCGATCTCGGCACGCGTCACCGGCTGGTGATAGGCAATGATCGCCAGCACTTCGAGAGCCGCGCGGGAGAGCTTCCTTTGCTGGACGGTATCGCGGCTCATCAGGAAAGCCAGGTCGCCGGCGGTGCGGAACGCCCAGGCGTCGCCGACACGCACCAGATTGACGCCGCGCCGCGCATAGATCTGCTGCAGCTCGGCCATGGCTAGGGCAATGTTGATGCCGTCAGGGAGGCGTGCCGCGAGCTGCTTTTCGCTGACGGGTTCGGCGCTGGCGAACACGATCGCCTCGGCCATGCGCACGGCCTCGGCCAGATACAGCCGCTCGGCCGGGTTCTGTAGCTGCTCGGCCGGATCCCGGGAAAGCGACTCCTCTTCGGGTGCATCGCCGACCTTGAACGGGATAACCGAAGCGTTGGCGCGTTCGCTCATGATGCCACCTCGACTGCCTTGATTGCCTGCGTGCGCCCGCGCAGGTAGATCGGCGCGAACGTCTGATCCTGCCGCACGTCCATCGTGCCGTCGCGCACCAGTTCCAATGTTGCCGCGAACGAACTGGCGATTGCCGTGCGCCGCTCCTCGGGGCTGGTCATGTATGCGATCAGAAAACTTTCCAGCGCCGTCCAGTCGCTTGCAGCCCCGACCAGGCGGGTCAGGATGTCGCGCGCGTCCTTGAGCGACCAGACACCGCGCCTGGCGATCGTCACATGGTTGATCGCCTGCTTCTGGCGTTGCTGGGCATAGGCGGTCAAGAGATCGTAGAGCGAGGCCGAATAGGCGTTACGCTTTTCGACGATGACCATTTCCGGCATGCCGCGCGCGAACACATCGCGGCCGAGCCGGTTGCGGTTGACCAGACGCGCCGAGGCGTCGCGCATGGCTTCCAGCCGCTTCAGGCGGAACTGCAGCACCGCCGCCAGTTCCTCACCGCTTTCGCCCTCGTCGCCGGGTTGCTTGGGAATCAGGAGCTTGGACTTGAGGAAGGCCAGCCACGCCGCCATCACCAGATAGTCGGCGGCAAGCTCCAGCCTGAGCGCCCTCGCCGTCTCGACAAAGGTCAGATACTGCTCGACCAGCGCCAGGATCGAAATGCGCGCCAGATCGACCTTCTGGGTGCGGGCAAGATGCAGCAGCAGGTCGAGCGGACCTTCGAAGCCGGCCACGTCGACAACCAGCGACGGGTCGCCGGTAACGCGTGAATCGTCATTCTCGGCCCACAGACGGTCCATCGGTGCGGCCTTCGAGGCCTTGCTTTCCAATGTCTCCGCCACTCCGTCACTTTCCCTTTGCTATGCCACCGCATCGAAGTAGGTGGCGAATTCGGCACGTATTTCGGTTTCTTTGACCGTGTCACGGTTCTTTATATAGGTCAGCGCCCGCTTGGCGCGCTCCAACGACGTGCCCTCAAGCCCCGTGGTACGCGATGCGATGCCCGCCATCTCCTCGAAAACGCCGTTGCAGTGAAGGACCAGATCGCAGCCCGCCGCAAGGATCGATGCCGCCTTTGTCGGGAAATCCCCAGAAAGTGCCTTCATCGAGGTGTCGTCGCTCATCAGCAGTCCGTCGAAGCCGATTTCGCGCCGGATGATCTCGTCGATGACCTTGCCGGAGGTGGTCGCCGGATTGTTGGGGTCGATCGCGCTGTAGACGACATGGGCTGTCATCGCCATCGGCAGATGGCTAAGCTCCTTGAACGGGGCGAAATCATGCCGCTGCAGATCGCTGAGCGAGGCATTGACCACCGGCAGTTCGAAATGCGTGTCGGCAAAGGCACGTCCATGGCCCGGAATATGCTTCATGACCGGCAGCACGCCGCCCGACATCAGCCCTTCCGCGGCTGCGCGGCCGAGCTCGATCACCGGTCGCGGATCCTTGCCATAGGCCCGCGCGCCGATGACATCGCTGGCGCCTTCGATCGGCACGTCGAGCACCGGCAGGCAATCGGCTGTGATGCCGTAGCGCAGCAGGTCGAAGGCATGCAGCCGCGCCATCAGCCAGGCCGCGCGGGCGCCGGCATCATGATCGTCGCGCCACAGCGCGCCGAGCGCGCCACCGGCGGGATAGTTCGGTGCCAGCGGCGGTCGCAAGCGCTGCACACGGCCGCCTTCCTGATCGATGAACACCAGCGCGTCCGGACGCCCTATGCAGTCCCGCATCTCGGCGACCAGATCGCGGATCTGTTCGGTCTCGCCAATGTTGCGCGCAAACAGGATGAAGGCCCACGGGCATTCATTGCGATAGAAATTGATTTCTTCGCGGGTAAGCGATTTCCCGGCACAGCCGAGGATCATGGATTTTGATTCGGTCATGTCGGCAGTTTAGGGCTTTGTGCGATCAAAGGGAATCGCCAGGGATTCATCCGGGACAACGCCGGATCTGCTTTCCCCATGAAAAAAGCCGGCGCGATGGACCGCGCCGGCTTTTGATGGTCGGCTCCGCTTTAGCGCGAGACGAAGCAGTTGCCGCCGGCGGCCTTGTAGCTGGTGCACAAATTGATCGCGTCATTGCGTGACTGGGCCGGAACGCGCACCCGGTAGAACGTGCCTTTGCCGGCGATCTCGGCCTTGACGATGTTGGCGGTACGCCCGGCAAGCACACTGCCATAGCGGCGCTGCAGATCCTGATAGCTGGACTGGGCGCTTTCGACGGTCGGCTGCGAGGCGATCTGCATCGACCACGAGCCACCGCCGGCCGCGGTCGATGCCGGATCTATGGACGCAACCTGATCGGGCTTGACCTCGCCGACAACATCGACCGGCTGGTCGGACGGACGCTGCGGCGCGAGCGGAACCTTTGCCGGCGTGTTCGCCGATTGGGCCTCGGCTTTCTGCTTGGCGACCGGCTTGAGGGCCGGCTCGTCGTCCGCCTGGGCGGCGGCAGGCGCCACGGTGCCGGTCTGGTCCGCGTCGGCTTGAGCCGCCGGAGCAACATGCTGCGGCGCCGGATCGACCGGCTCGGTGGCGGCCACTAGCGGAGCGGCGGGCGCCGCCGGATCTTCACGCGGCACCAGCGAACCGTCCGACTTGACCACCATGGTCCTCACCTTGCGCGGCGCAACGGCGACGACATCGGCATTGGTGCCCTTGTCGGCATCCTGCAGCACCTGCGCAATGCGGTCCTCGGACTTGGGCGCGGGCGCCGTATTGTCGGCAGAAGCGTTGTCGGCCGAAGCGGCGCCGGCCATCGGCGCGGCATTGCCGACATCGGTTCCAGCGGCGGCTGCATTCTGGTCCGGCGAAAGATCGATGGCGCGGGCCGGGTCCTTCGCCTGCACGTCCACCGGCTCTTCGACGTTGGTGACCAGCTTTTCCTGGACCGGCTCGGCCGGCTTTGCGCCCCTGACCGCGTCGTAGACCTTGTTGTCTTGGTTGGGCACCACGGCGCCGCCAGGATTCTCCGGCTTGACCTTGATCGGCGCGTTGTCGGCCTTGACAATGACAGGCGCTTCGCTGCCGCCCTTGCCGCCAAAGGACAGCGCAAAGGCCCCGAGACCGCCTGCGACCGCGACCGCGCCGACAATCGCGGCGATGAACAGTCCGCGTCCGCGCGTCGGCCTCCCGGCCTCACGCTCGCCGAGACCCGGAACAGCCATAGCCTCGTCGAGTTCGGGATCGTAGTCGAGTTCATCGACAGTAAAATCATCGGCTTGCGAAACCGGCTGGCTCCCTGGCAGGCCGTCGAGGTCGAAGCCGGAGGCGTCGGCATAACCCGTGGGCGCCGCCGCGCGGGCGGACATGTCCATCGGCCGCGCGGCATAGGTCCGCGCTTCCGGCTCATAGCCCGGCTTGACCCCGTCATAGCCCGGCTTGACCCCGTCATATGCCGGCTTGAGGCTGTCATAGCCCGGCTTGAAGCCCGCGGCATAGGAGTCATCATCGTAAGACGCGCTGGCCACATTGCTCGTGGGAACAGGAGCGACCTCCACCGCGTTCATCTCGGAGAGAAGGCTGGAGAACTCCGCATCGAGATCGTCGTAGCCAGGCGACGCCGGCTGGTCTTCCTCGAAGTGCAGTTCGGGAATATCGAGATCGTCGGCTAGCGCGACGACACGCTCGGGTACATCGACCGTTTCGACGTCGGGCATGTCTTCGTAATGCGCAGGCTGGCGCGATTGGGGCGCCGACACCGGGGCAGCGGGAGCCACGGCCTCGACCGGCTCGGACGAACGGTAGGACGTCATGTCGGCGACTGCCGGCGCGGCGGCCACGGATGCCACCGAAGCGGCCGGCTGAGCAAACGCAGGCTGAGCACTGAATGACGGCTGCTGCGGAACGGGCGTCACGCGGCTCCACGAACGCGTCGGCTCTGCCGGTTGGGAACGCTCCGCAAGCGAATCGAGAGAATCCGCCGAATTGTCCCGGTCAGCGGCTTCGTCACGCGGATCAAGATCCTTGGGCAAAGCCGCGTCGAACGCATCATCGTCGAAATCGACATCGCCAGCCGTGTGCCAAGTCGTATCCTGGAGTTCATCAAGCATAAGGTCGTAAATATCCGCATCGGCCGCTTGGGCCGTGCCAACATGCCGGTCCTGCTCAGGCGCGGGTTCGTCAAGATCCCAGTCGAGGTCGCCGACAAGATCGGCCGGTACCTCGGCGGGCTCGGCAACAGGCGGCAGGGCGGCGACAGCCGGCTGAGCCGTGACGGGCTCACTGGCCACCGGCGCCGTGCGCGCCGTCATGGCACCCAGCAGCGCATTCAACTCGTCTTCCAGGCTCCGTTCGTCCGCGGCCGGGGCATGCGCCGCCGGCGCAACATGAGCCTCTGGCGCCGCCGGCTGGACCGTTGCGGCAGCAACCTCGGCGACCGGCTCTTCGGCCGTTTCGGCAAACGCGTCGTCCAAACTTAGGTCGAAAGCATCGTCCGACATGCCTTCAGGGATGGGAATATCGCCGTTGGCGTCAGTGATATCGACAAGCGCATCATGCGCGTGCGGCTCGTCGAAGGCATTCGGCTCATCCGCGCGAACGTCGAAATCCATGTCGACATCAGCCATCGCGTCGTCGAAATGGCCGGCAAAGCTCTCATCGGAGATTGCATGGCCGTCACGCGCCGCCTGCTCCGGCATGGGATACTTGACGGGCTCGGCGGCCATGAATGACTGTTCGGCCGCCGAATGGTCGTCGAGCACCAGCTCGTCTTCAAGCGAGGCTGCCACCGCATCGTCGAATTCGTCATCGGAGGCAACTGGCTCGATAGAAGCGGGCGTGTCGGCAACGGCGTACTGGGCCTCTTCAGCGTACTGGGCCTCTTCGGCTTCCTCATCGATCCGGAGATCCTGGTCGAGCGAAATGGCCAGCTCGTCCGCCATCGAATGATCGTCCTCGAAGGGGGAGACGTCCTCAAGCGAACCGGCGACGGCATCGTCAAAATCAGACGCGAAAGCCGGCTCGACGGACGGCGCCGCTTCAGCTGCGACCGCATGGCTAGCGCCGGCGACGTGATCGTCTATCTCAGCCATGTCCAGTTGGAAATCGTTGTCGAGCGACACCGAAAGCTCATCGTCCATCGCGCTGGCGTCAGCCGCTTCGAATGCCGGCTCATGCACGAAGGTCGGCTCATGAGCCTGAACAACCGGAGCGGCGTCGCTGTCGTCAGCGCCGAACTCGCCCATCATTTCTTTCTCGAGATCGATATCGAAATCGCCCTCTTCGAGCCCGTGATCGGCGGCTGGGGCCTGCGGCTGGGCGGGCGATTGCGGCCTGACCGGCTGGCGCGGGTCGAATCCCATGATCCTGGTCAGTTCCGCGAACGGATCATCGTCAGAGATGTCGTTGTTGTCGGCTACTCTCAGCTGGGTTCTGTCTGCCATTATTGTTCCCGAACTCGCACTCATTCGGACGCCATGGACGTCGCGTAGGGTTGGCCCTTACCAGCGCAATGTGGGCAAAAGGTGACAGGTTATTTAGTCAAACCTAACGCATTTCGGTGGGCGCGGCGGCTCCGATCAACGTCAGGCCGGACGTCAAAACGTCCGAAACAGCCTGCACCAGCCCTAGTCTGGCATGCGTCAATTGTCGGTCGTTAACCTTAACAAAACGTAAGTCCGGATTATCCGTGCCACGGTTCCAGTGTCCGTGGAAGCTGGAGGCCAGATCATAGAGGTAAAATGCCAGCCGATGCGGCTCGAGCGCAAGGGCGGCGGACTCGATCAGCCGCGGGTATTCGGCAAGCTTGCGGATCAGGCCGATCTCGCCCTCGTCGGTCAGCAATGCCGCGGCCGACGCCAGGCTGTTGCGGTCGAAATTGGCTTCGCCCAGTTGCTCGCTCGCCTGCCGGAACACCGAATGACAGCGCGCCGAGGCGTACTGGACATAGAACACCGGATTGTCCTTGGACTGCTCGGTCACCTTGGCGAAATCGAAATCCAGGGGCGCATCGTTCTTTCGGTAGAGCATCATGAAGCGGATCGCGTCGCGGCCGACCTCCTCCACCACTTCGCGCAGCGTCACGAAATCGCCCGACCGCTTCGACATGCGCACCGGTTCGCCCTCGCGAAACAGCTTGACCAGATTGCACAGCAGGACAGTGAGCTTCACCTCGTCGCCGGCAATCGCCCGCGCCAGGGCCTCCAGCCGCTTGATGTAGCCGCCATGGTCGGCGCCGAGCACATAGATCAGGTCGACGAAACCGCGATCGACCTTGTCCTTGAGATAAGCGACGTCGGCGGCGAAATAGGTGAACGAGCCATCGGACTTGACCAGCGCCCGGTCCATATCGTCGCCGACCGCGGTCGAGCGGAACAGCGTCTGCTCGCGATCCTCCCAATCGTCGGGTTTCTCGCCCTTGGGCGGCGGCAGCTTGCCCTTGTAGATATGGCCCTTCAGCGTCAGATCGTTGATCGCAGAGCGGATCTTCCTGGCTTTGTCGGCGTGCAGCGTGCGCTCGGAGAAGAACACGTCGTGATGCACGTTGAGCATCGCAAGGTCCTCGCGGATCATCGCCATCATCGCATCGATGGTGCGATCCTTGACGATGGCGAGCGCCTCGTCATCGGGCATCTGCAGAAGCGAGCGGCCGTATTCCGTGACCAGCGCCTGGCCGACAGGCACCAGGTAATCGCCGGGATAGAGACCGGCAGGTATTTCGCCGATATCGTCGCCCAGCGCTTCGCGGTAGCGCAGGAATGCGGAACGGCCGAGCACGTCGATCTGCGAGCCGGCGTCGTTGATGACATATTCCTTGGTCACGTCGTAGCCGGCGAAGGCCATCAGATTGGCGAGCGCGTCGCCGACGACAGCACCCCGGCAATGGCCGACATGCATCGGCCCGGTCGGATTGGCCGAGACATATTCGACATTGGTCTTCCTGCCGCCGCCAACCGTCGAGCGGCCATAGTTGCGGCCCTCGCCGAGCAGTGCGGTCAGATGTGTCTGCCAGAAGCCGTCCTTGAGCCTGAGATTGACGAAACCGGGCCCGGCCACTTCCGTCGCCGCGACATCCTTGTCGTCACGCAGCGCCTGCGCCAGTCTTTCGGCCAGCGCGCGCGGGTTCTGGCCGGTCGGCTTGGCCAGCACCATCGCAGCATTGGTCGCCAGGTCGCCGTGGCTGGCGTCGCGCGGCGGCTCGACGGCAATGCGCGACAGGTCAGGCGAAACGCCGTCTTTGTCTTTCAGATCAAGCGCTTCGACGGCTTTTATGATTCGCGCGGTGAAATCGGCGAAGATGTTCATTTGTGTGACTCTGGGGTCTGGCTCTGGCGGCTTTGCAGCGAATCCGGCTCGTTGGCCGGCAAAATCGAGCCCGCCCTAGCCCAATTCAGGCGTATGGTCAAACAAACGCCGGTGTTCCTTGAGCGCGTAGGTGTCGGTCATACCCGCCAGGAAGTCGGCAACGCTGCGCGCCTTGATGCGGTCGTCGGCCCGATCCAGCCCCTCGCGCCAGCCGTCCGGCATGGCGCGCGGATCGGCGAAATAGGCGTCGAACAGATTTTTGACGATCTGCTCGGCGTCCGCGCGCACCCGCATGACCTCCGCGTGCCGGTAGAGGTGCTTGTACAGGAAGGCCTTCAGTTCTTTCTCCAAGGCAGCCATTTCGGCCGAGAAAACCACCATCGTCTCGCCGGCTGCCCTCACCGCATCTGCGCTCCGCGGCCTGATGCGATCGAGATTGGCGGTCGTGGACTTGATCACGTCCTCGACCATGGCGGTGATCTGCCGCCGCATCAGCTCGTGGCCGGTGCGCACATCATCGAGGGAGGGATAGCGTGCGCGAACGCCTTTCAGGATCGTTCCCGGCAGCGAAACCGTCTCCAGCATGTC
Organism: Mesorhizobium sp. M7A.F.Ce.TU.012.03.2.1; assembly: GCF_004006095.1. Lineage (NCBI taxonomy): Bacteria > Pseudomonadati > Pseudomonadota > Alphaproteobacteria > Hyphomicrobiales > Phyllobacteriaceae > Mesorhizobium > Mesorhizobium sp. M7A.F.Ce.TU.012.03.2.1. The sequence goes on along the minus strand of NZ_CP034779.1, from coordinate 4,675,317 downwards.
CAGCGTCAAGAGCCCTGCCCTCAAACCGTCATCGATGTCATGCGTGTTGTAGGCTATATCGTCGGCGATCGCCGCGCATTGCGCCTCGATGCCGGCAAACCGGTCGAGTTCGAGATCGTGCAGTTCAGAGTAATCACGGATCGCCTGCGGCACCGGCCCTTTCAGACCCTTGCCGTTGGCGTCCGTCAGCGGCCCATTGTGCTTGACCAGGCCTTCCAGCGTTTCCCAGGTCAGGTTGAGCCCATCGAACTCGGCGTAGCGCGCCTCCAGCCTCGTCACGATGCGCAGCGATTGCGCGTTGTGGTCGAAGCCGCCCCAGGCGGCCATCTTCTCGTTCAGCGCGTCCTCGCCGGTGTGGCCGAAGGGCGTGTGGCCGAAATCATGCACCAGCGCCACCGCCTCGGCGAGATCCTCGTCGCCGCGCAGCGCCCGTGCCAGGGCGCGCGCGATCTGCGCCACTTCGATCGAATGGGTCAGCCGGGTGCGATAGTGGTCGCCTTCATGCGCGATGAAGACCTGCGTCTTGTGCTTGAGCCGCCGGAAGGCCGTCGAATGGATGATGCGGTCACGGTCACGCTGGAATGGCGTGCGGGTCGGGCTTTCCACCTCGTCGAACAGCCGCCCGCGCGACTTTGCCGGATCGCAGGCATAGGCGGCGCGCGGCCGATAGCCGAATCCGATGTCGCCCAACTCGTTGGTCATGGCTGATGCTGCCGCAGTTGACTTAGCCAGGTTGACTTGGCCCCTCGCGCTTCATACCTATCATGTGAAACCGAAAGCAAGGTGACGCCCATGGGCGCTGATGCCAAGACTGCCATGAAAGTCGATATGACCGAGGCCGCCGCCAGGCGGATCGCCAGGATTGTCTCGAACGAGGCCGGCAAGACGGCGCTGCGCGTGTCGGTCGAAGGCGGCGGCTGCTCGGGCTTCTCCTACAAGTTCGACCTGGTCGATACGCGCAACGACGACGACGTCGCTATCGAGAAGGACGGTGCCACCGTGCTGATCGACGATCTGTCGCTGGTCTATATGGGCGGCTCTGTGATCGATTTCGTCGACGATCTGATGGGCCAGTCGTTCCAGATCCGCAATCCGAACGCCGTCGCCTCCTGCGGCTGCGGCACGAGTTTCTCCATATAGAATGCCTGCCATTGGTGCGATCCGTCAGATCGCGCTGTCGGCTGGCCGTGATCTCGACACCACGCTGGCTTTCTGGCGCGACGTGCTCGGCATGGCGGTTCATGCGCGCTTCGATCCGCCGGGCATCGCCTTCATCATGGCCGGCGATATCAGGCTGCTGTTCACTGACGGCATACCGGCCGGAACCGTCTATCTCGACATATCCGGCCTCGATGACTTCCATGCCTCTGCGGTCGCGGCAGGCGTACCCTTCACCGCGCCGCCAACACTTGTCCATCGCGACACGGAGGGCCAGTTCGGTCCAGCGGGGGAAAGCGAATGGATGGCCTTCCTAAAGGACCCGGCTGGCAATACGATTGGCCTCGTCGAACGCCATCCGCCGCAAGAATCCAACTGAACAGCATCGAGACCGCCATGAAAATCGTCACCTGGAACATCAACGGTGTCCGCGCCCGCATTGGCAATCTCACCCATTGGCTGACCGAGAGCGCACCCGACATCGTCTGCCTGCAGGAGATCAAGACCGTCGACGAGCAATTCCCGCGCGCCGAGATCGAGGCGCTTGGCTACAATGTCGAAACCCATGGCCAGAAGGGTTTCAACGGCGTGGCCCTGTTGTCGAAGCTGCGCTTCGACGAAGTCATCCGGGGCCTGCCCGGCGACGATGCCGATGAACAGGCGCGTTTCATCGAAGGCGTTTTCTCGACCGACAAGGGCGCCTTGCGCGTCGCCTCGCTCTATCTGCCGAACGGCAATCCGATCGATGACGAGAAGAAGTTTCCTTACAAGCTGTCCTGGATGGCGCGGCTGGAGCGCTGGGCCGAAGAACGGCTGAGACTTGAGGAGGCCCTGGTGCTCGCCGGCGACTACAACGTGATTCCCGAGCGGATCGACGCGCGGTTTCCGGAGAACTGGCTGGACGACGCGCTGTTCCAGCCGCAGACGCGACAAGCCTTCCGCCGGCTGCTCAACCTTGGTTTCACCGAGGCGGTGCGCGCGGTCACCGACGCGCACGACACCTACACGTTCTGGGACTATCAGGCCGGCGCCTGGCAGAAGAACAACGGCATCCGCATCGACCACCTGCTTTTGTCGCCGGAAGCCGCCAACCGGTTTTCTTCCGCGTCGATCGAAAAGCACGTGCGCGCCTGGGAAAAACCGTCCGATCACGTCCCGGTGGCGATCGATCTCGCGCTTCAGCCGGCCTGAGAGAACCCTCGCCGGGCACGCAGCGCTGGACCTCATATCGCCACATTTCGCGCCGTTCATTGCGGTCCAGCATGGCGGCTGGGGTTCCATGAGCGCACGATTTCATCTTTGTCCGATCGGCCTGGCATTTGCCATGGCCGCTCCCGGTGCGGCATTTGCCGACCAGGAATGCTTGGCCAATGGAAAATCCTACCAGCTTGGCCAGGTCGCCTGCCTGACGGTGGCCGAGCAGAGCCATCTGGCCCGCTGCGACATGGTGCTCAACAACACATCATGGACGAAGATCGGGGATAGCTGCCCGGAAAACACCGTGGCGCCACACCCCCATGTCACGCCGATCTCGATGCCGGCGCCCAGCATGGTGCCGACGGAGCCGATCGAGAACTGATCGCGATCGAAAATCGAGTGCTGCTGGTGAAGCTGACGCAGCCGCGAGACTACTGGTCCGCGTTGTTGCCCTTGGTGAGGATATCATCGGCCAGCGAGATCGCGGTGCGGCGGTCGGCCTCGCCGGCGGTGGCGAATGCCTCTTCCTGCATGCCGCGGATCCAGGGCTGGTCAGCCGGCGAAGCGCGTTCGAGCGCTGCCGTCATCATCGCCAGGCCGCGAACGATCTTGCCGCTCTGGAACAACAAATGGCCCAGTGTCGCCTGGGCGCCGGCATGGCCTTTCTCGGCGGCGAGTTGGAACCAGCGCCCGGCCTGCTTGACACTGGCCTTCACGCCGCCCTCGCCCTTCAAGAACATCTGCCCCATCTCGAACTGCGCGTTCGGATTGCGGTAGTTGGCGGCGGCGCGCATGTAATATTCCTGGGCCGCCACCTCGTTCTCGGCGACCGGGCTGCCGGGAATGCCCGTGCGCAAATAGTCGCCAAGCGCCACCAGCGCGTCGGAGACATAGCTTTCCTCAGGCGAGCCGGGCTCGACGTCCTGGTCGACGATCTCGGAGAAGAACTTGAACGCCTCATAGTCGTCGCGCGCCACGCCGTCGCCCTCGGCATACATGCGGGCAAGCTTCCAGGTGGCACCGATCTGGCCGTTTTCGGCAGCGTATTTATAGGCCTCGGCAGCCTGTTCCTTGTGGCCGTTCTTGTAGGCGGAGAAGCCGAACTGGAAGACCGCCCAGGGGCTGGATTGCGGCTTCACCCCGGTCTTGTCGTCGAACACCTTGTCGTCGAAGGCCATGGCCTGGCCCACGGCGCCAAAGGTCGCGCCAAATGTGGCGGCCACGACCAGTGCCGAAAAGACAGACGACCTCAACAACTCAGATGTCCGCATAACAGTGTGTTTCTTTCGCACCGCCCGGATGGGTCACCGCGCCATCGCGCGCCGGCCCTACCGTCTGTGCATATTTCCATATCGCGCCCGACTGATAGTCGGTCGTGCGCGCCTTCCATGTCTTTGCCCTCGCCGCCAGTTCGCTATCGGACAACGCCACATCGATCGTGCCGTTCACCGCGTCGATCGAGATCACGTCGCCATCCCTGAGCAGTCCGATCGGGCCGCCCACGGCTGCCTCGGGGCCGACATGGCCGATGCAGAAACCGCGCGTCGCGCCCGAGAAGCGCCCGTCGGTGATCAGCGCCACCTTGCCGCCCATGCCCTGGCCGTACAGCGCTGCCGTCGTCGACAGCATCTCGCGCATGCCGGGGCCGCCGCGCGGCCCTTCGTAGCGGATGACGAGAACCTCGCCTTCCCTGTAGTTGCGATGCGTCACCGCCTCGAAACATTCCTCTTCCGAATCGAAGCAGCGTGCCGGGCCGGAGAACTTCAACTCCGCCATGCCCGCGACCTTCACGATCGCGCCTTCGGGGGCAAGGTTTCCCTTCAAGCCCACGACACCGCCGGTTTGGGTAATGGGTGTGTTGGCCGGGCGGACCACATCCTGATGCTCATTCCAGACAACGTGCTGCATGTTTTCGGCCAAAGTGCGGCCAGTCACGGTCATGCAGTCGCCATGCAGATAGCCGTGGTCGAGCAGCGTCTTCATCAGCAGCGGAATGCCGCCGGCCTCGAACATGTCCTTGGCGACATATTTGCCGCCCGGCTTGAGGTCGGCGATGTAAGGCGTCTTCTCGAAGATCTTGGCCACGTCGAACAGGTCGAACTTGATGCCAGCCTCGTGGGCGATCGCCGGCAGATGCAGTGCCGCGTTGGTCGAACCGCCGGTGGCCGAGACCACGGTGGCCGCATTCTCCAGCGCCTTCAGCGTGACGATGTCGCGCGGCCGGATGTTTTTCGCGATCAGTTCCATGATCTTTTCGCCGGAGGCGAAATTGAAACGGTCGCGCATTTCATAGGGGGCCGGCGCGCCACAGGAATAGGGCAGCGCCAGGCCGATCGCCTCGGCAACGGTGGCCATGGTGTTGGCGGTGAACTGGGCGCCGCAGGAGCCGGCAGACGGGCAGGCCGCCTGCTCGATTTCGAGAAGTTCGGCATCATCGATGGTGCCTACCGAGTGCTGGCCAACCGCCTCGAACACATCCTGCACGGTGATCTGGCGGCCGCGATAGCTGCCGGGCAGGATCGAACCGCCATAGATGAAGATCGACGGCACGTTGAGCCGCACCATGGCCATCATCATGCCGGGCAGCGACTTGTCGCAGCCGGCCAGCCCGACCAGCGCATCGTAGCAATGGCCGCGCATGGTGAGTTCGACCGAATCGGCGATGACCTCGCGCGACACCAGCGACGACTTCATGCCCTGGTGACCCATGGCGATGCCGTCGGTGACGGTGATGGTGCAGAATTCGCGCGGCGTGCCGCTGGCGGACGCGACGCCCTTCTTGACCACCTGCGCCTGGCGCATCAGCGAGATGTTGCAGGGCGCCGCCTCGTTCCAGCAGGAGGCGACCCCGACCAGCGGCTGCGCAATCTCGGCCGCCGACAAACCCATGGCATAGAGATAGGAACGATGCGGCGCACGCGCCGGACCGACGGTCACATAGCGGCTAGGGAGCTTAGCCTTGGAGATGACTTTGGCGTCCATACTCTTCCTTGCCCCATCTTCCCTGCAAATGGGGCGGAGCGGCTGCCCCCTCGCCGAGCCTTTTGGCGCGTGTCCCGAGACCAGATCGAGGTGCGCCGGGTTTATGGCGGGAAATAGGCAATTTCCTCAGCCCGGCTTCCAGCGCAGGGGTTGCTCAGAAAGTGTTGCCAAAACATCACAATAGCAGGAGGCGAAAGCGGTACGGATAATATGCAACGCAGCTTGGATGAGACAAATCGGGGCGATGCGATCCCAAACAAAAAAGGCCGGGTAATCCCCGGCCTTTTGTTATAATTGTCAGAGACTTAGAACTTGATCTTAAGGCCACCTGAAATAGCCGTGACCAGATCGTTGCCGAAGTCGTAGCTGACATCCGTGCCGGCGACGTATCCGTTCTCACCAGCCAACGCTCCAGAATGGCCGCTGGTCAGCACCCCAACCGCGCCGGCCAGACGCACTTCGATGTTCGGCTTGGGCGTAAAGGCGACGCCGCCGCCCAGTGTCCAGGTATCGGTCTGCGAGCCATAGCCATGCGACGTGCCGCGATCCCAGGAAAGCTGGCCGGCAGCACTCCACTGATCGTTGAACTTGTGGCCAATGCCGCCGGTAACTGTCCAGCCGTCACGATACATCAGGTCCAGCGAGGTGATCTGGCCCGAATGGAGAGCATCACCAGTGACGCATGCCCCTGCGGGGGTACCTACGACGCAAATCGGAACGCTCTGCAGGACGCTCCAATTGACCCACTTGAGCGAACCGAAGGCGAGCCAGCCTGGCGCAATGCCTGACTGCAATTTCAATTCGACTGTATCCGGCATGTATTGCGTTGAGCCGTAGATCGGAAGCACCACGCTGCCAACATGCGTCAAATCCAGCGTGCCCGAGATATTGTCGAGCTTGACCCGCGAATTGTAGACGAGGCTGGCGCGCAGTGCGATCTCGGGGATTTCATAGGCCAGGCCGGCGCGCCAGCCCCAGCCGGTCCCCTTGAGATCGACACGCCCGGTACCCTGGAAATCCGGCACCAGCGGCGATATCAGGTCCTGCTTGAAGCCATAGACTTCCTGGTAGTAGACGCCGCCGATGAAGCGAACCTGGCCTTTGCCGGCGTCCATCTTGTAGGAGCAGGTTGTGGCGTAGTTGTTGCTTTTGATGTCGGTTTCCATGTTGGACTGGGCACCGGCCCAAAGACCCGGATTTGTGTGCGCACCCCAAGGCTGGGAATAGTCGAACATACAGTCGACACCCTGGACGATCTGCGCCTTGACGCCGATCCGCGGCACCCAATAGCTCTCGCTGTCCTTCGCCGTGCTGCCCAGAGGCGTCAAATCGCCGTCGAGCGGGTTGGTGTCCACCGCATTCTTGAGCTTGCGTTGCGGCATCACATAGGTCGATTCCGCTTCGGTCGCGAACGGAGCCGGATCGAACAGCAAATCGATATCGTAACCGCCGCGCTCCAGGCCGCCGGCATGTGCCGGATTCATCGCCGTCCCGGTCAAAGCCAGCGAAAAGCAGCCAGCTCCCAGCAGCGCTTTCAGTCGCAGAATAGTCATGAAATGTCCTCCCCGAATTCGAGTGCATCAAGCTAGAACCAATTCAGGTTAACGGTGCAACAACGAATTCGCGGGCGTACATGTACACATTGGCCAGGCGCATTTTCGAGGAAATGCAACCTAGTGCGGCAAGGCCGAAAAATGGTCTGTGAAGGCTGAGCGGCTCTCAAAAAACAGAGAGAACCATCCAAAAAGGCTCGAAAACACGCCTTTTTTGGGCTCCAGGAGCCCCATTGTTACATTATGGCAACAATGGGGCTAAAACTTCCGTTTACGTCAATATTAACGCGGCATGCAGATTTTCGACGCGAAAAACTAGCACTTTAGATAGGGCTAAAGTCTCGCGAATCTATCCTCAACCGGCGTCGCGAACCCTGGCCAACGCGACCGACAGCTTGTCCTGCGCATCGCGGTATTCAGCGAGCTTTTCACGCTCGGCATCCACGATCTCGGCCGGCGCGCTGGCGACGAACCTCTCGTTCGACAGCTTCTTGTGCAGCCGCGCGATCTCCTCGGTCACCTTGGCCAATTCCTTCTGCAGCCGTGCTGCCTCGGCGACAAGGTCGATCAGGCTGCCAAGCGGCAGGCAGATCGTCGCCTCGTTGAGCACGATCTGCGCCGAACCCTTGGGCGCGACATCGGCAAGCGAGATGTCGCCGACCCGCGCCAGCCGCTTGATCGCCGATTCTTCGCGGACAAGTCGTTCGCGTGTCACAGCGTTGGCGCCGACCACGACGAGCGGTGCAATGGCTGCCGGCGGCACGTTCATCTCCGAGCGCACGGAGCGGATGCCGGAGACGAGATCGACCAGCCAATTGATGTCGGCTGCGGCCTCGGCGTCTTCGAAGTCCGGCGACGGCCACGCGGCGTGGCACAGCAGCGAGGGGCGTTGCTTGCCTTCGCCAGCGGTCTGCGCCCACAGTTCCTCGGTCATGAACGGCATCATCGGATGCAGCAGCTTGTAGATCTCGTCGAGCACGAAGGCGACGCAGGCACGGCTTTCGGCTTTGGCCGCCTCGTCGGTGCCCATGAACACCGGCTTCAGCAATTCCAGATACCAGTCGCAGAACAGGTTCCAGACAAAGCGGTAGGCAGCACCTGCCGCCTCGTTGAAGCGGTATAAGGTGATGCCGTCGGTGATCTCGCGCGCCGCGCGCGTCAGTTCGGTCAGGATCCAGCGGTTGACCGCCAGCCTGGCGTCGTTCAGCCAGAAATCGTCATTGCGCGCGACCTCGTTCATCTCGGCAAAACGCGTCGCGTTCCACAGCTTGGTGCCGAAATTGCGATAGCCGGCGATGCGCGCCGGATCGAGCTTCACGTCACGGCCTTGTGCCGCCATCACCGTCAGGGTGAAGCGCAGTGCATCCGCGCCATATTCGTCGATAAGGTCGAGCGGATCGATGACGTTGCCTTTCGACTTCGACATCTTCTGCCCGTTCTTGTCGCGCACCAGCGCATGGACATAGACGGTGTGGAACGGCTCCTCGTCCATGAAGTGCAGGCCCATCATCATCATGCGGGCGACCCAGAAGAAGATGATGTCGAAGCCTGTCACCAGCACGTCGGTCTGGTAGTAGGTCTTCAGCTCGGGCGTCTCGTCCGGCCAACCCAGCGTCGAAAACGGCCACAGCGCCGATGAGAACCAGGTGTCCAGCACATCCTCGTCGCGGGTCAGGATCTCGCCCGGCTTGAAGTTCTCCAGCTTGTCCTCGACCCAGGCCTTCCACGGTCCTTCCAACGCCAGATAAAATTCGATCGCGGCGCTCAGCGCCTCTTCCTCGGTCTTCTCGACGAAGACGCGCCCGTCCGGCCCGTACCAGGCCGGGATCTGGTGACCCCACCACAGCTGGCGCGAGATGCACCAGGGCTGGATGTTCTCCATCCAGTCGAAATAGGTCTTCTCCCAGTTCTTCGGCACGAAGTTCGTGCGACCTTCGCGCACGGAAGCGATCGCCGGCTTGGCCAGTTCCGCCGCATTGGCATACCATTGCTCGGTCAGGAATGGCTCGATCGGCACGCCTCCGCGATCGCCATGCGGCACCGCGTGGCGATGCGGCTCGACCTTTTCGAGGAAGCCGCCCTCTTCCATCAGATCGACGATCTTCTTGCGCGCGACGAAGCGATCGAGGCCGTCGAGTTCGTCCCAGACAAGCTGGCGCTCCGGCGTCACCTCGAGACCGGCAAGGAAATCCTCATTGTCCCTGAGGCTTACCGCCGCCTCCGTGGTCAGGATATTGATCGCCGGCAGCTTGTGGCGCTTGCCGACCTCGAAGTCGTTGAAGTCATGCGCCGGCGTGATCTTGACCGCGCCCGAACCCTTTTCCGGATCGGAATACTCGTCCGCCACCACGGGAATCCTGCGACCGACGATCGGCAGGACGATGTTCTTGCCGACCAGATGCCGGAAGCGCTCGTCGTCAGGGTGCACGGCGACGGCCGTATCGCCCAGCATCGTCTCCGGGCGCGTCGTCGCCACGGTGATGAAGGTTGTTGGGTTTTCCGGGTCGAAGACCTGGCCCTCTATGGGATAGCGGAAGTGCCAGAGATTGCCGTTGACCTCCTGCTGCTCGACCTCGAGATCGGAGATCGCGGTGAGCAGCTTGGGGTCCCAGTTCACAAGGCGCTTGTCCTTGTAGATCAGCCCTTCCTTGTAGAGCGTGACGAACACTTCGAGCACGGCTTTGGACAGGCCTTCGTCCATGGTGAAGCGTTCGCGTGACCAGTCGGCCGAGGCGCCGAGCCGCTTCAGCTGGTTGAAGATGGCGCCGCCGGATTCGGCCTTCCACTCCCACACTTTCTCGATAAACTGCTCGCGGGTCAGGTCGCGGCGATGGATCTGCTTTTCCATCAGCTGGCGCTCGACCACCATCTGCGTGGCGATACCGGCATGGTCCATGCCCGGCTGCCACAGGACGTTCTTGCCGCGCATGCGCTCGAAGCGCACCAATATATCCTGCAGCGTGTTGTTGAGCGCGTGCCCCATATGCAACGAACCGGTGACGTTCGGCGGCGGAATGACAATGGTGAAGGCTTCCGCCCCCTCCTCGGCCCCGGCGCCGGCACGAAACGCGTCGGCCTCTTCCCAGACTTTGGCGATCTTCGGCTCGACGGTTTTGGCGTCGTAGGTCTTTTCAAGCATGGGAAAATGGTCCGCGCTGTCGGGAGTTTTGCTGGTCCGGTGTAAATCGGAAGGTTTTGGCCAAGTCAACCGCAAGGGCTGTCTCGGACCCTCACAACCAGATAGGCGCGGCCCTGGTCATTTCAACGGAACGCGATCCGTCGTCCTGCCAACAAGCTGACCCCACCAATGGGCGCCGCGAAGGCGCCGTTTCCATTGGCAATCGACATGGGGAACTACTGCGCCCCGCGCGCCACGCGCTCGATCTCCTCGCGCACCAGCCTTTCCACCAGTGTCGGCAGATTGTTGTCCAGCCAATCCTGCAGCATCGGCCGCAGCATCTCTTCGGCCATCTCGTCGAATGTCTTCTTGCTGCGGCTGGCAAACGCATCGGAAAGCTCGCCAAAGGCAGCCGCGACCTGACGGCCGGTATGCTCGGAAACGATTGCCGGACGCGGCGCGTCGCTGGCCGCCACCGGCCGCACCACGCTTGCATCCGGACGAGACGGCTCGGGCCCGACGGCTACTTTCGCGGTCGGTTCGTCCCTTGGAGTCTCCACGGACGGCTGGGCAGCCGTCTTGCGTGCCTCGCTCCGGTCCGACACCGCCCTCGCCTGCTCACCGACCGCGGCGATCTCGCGACGCCAATCGGCGATGGAAGCGTCGGCGACAGGACGCGATCCCGGCGATTCAACCGTGATTGGCTCGGCGGCAACGCGGGCGCTAACTTCGGCAAGTGTCATCGATGGCTTTGCCGGGCTGGGATCGGGGCGCGCAGGCGTTTCCATGCGCGCGACCACCGGCTCGGCCGCCGGCAACTGTGCCTGGACTTCCGCCAGCGTCACCGGCTTCCTGCCTTCGGGGGCGGCATGCAGGTCGGCACGGAATGCTTCCACGTCAGGGGCCGCATAGGCGCTCGACGCGTGCTCCAGATCCTGGCTCAGCTCATCGGCGTCGCCCGGCTGCTTGCGGCCGCCGTCGCTGTCCTCGATGATCCGCCTGATGGAAGCCAGTATCTCTTCCATGGAAGGTTCGCGCTGTGCGCTGCTTGCCGTTGCCATCGTCACATCCGCCGCCTTTGTGACCCCTGTGGGTTTCCGCTCCGGCAGAGCCGGATCGAATCATGGCGACAGCGTAACCGACGGATCGCCGCACGAGAATCCCCAATCTGGGGACTTGTGGGATTTCAACAGATTAGCGCAATCTGAACCCGAGTGCGAAAGATCCTGCTCAAACGGGGAACACCGCCAGTCCTGGCCGAACGCCTCAGCGGCCGTCCGGCGTGCGCAGGCCGTACCACTTGTCCTTGACCGCGTTGTAATGCTCTTCAGGCTTGTACTTCGCTACCTGCAAGCCAAGGCGGTCGACGGACAGACGGCCGGTCGCCTGCAGGATGGCGTAGCTCGCCACCACCACATCATGTTCGTAACCGGCCTGGTTGATCTGGGCGGTGATGACCGTCGCCTGTGCGTTGAGGACGTCGAGCGTGGTGCGCTGGCCGACATTGCGTTCTTCGATGACACCGTTCAGTGCCAGCTTCGCGGCCTCAATCACTTGCCTGTTGGCCGTCAGCTGCTGCTGCGCGGCGGTATACTCGGTCCAGGCGGCGGTGACGGCCTGGCGCACCTGGTCGCGGCTGACGTCGACCTGGATGCGGGCCTGGCTGAGTGATTCCTTGTTCTGGCGCACGATCGCCGAGGTGCGGCCACCCGAATAGATCGGGATCGTCAGCGTTGCCCCGACACTAGCCGAATTGGTCGTGCCATCCTGCGAACCGACGCCTGGCAAAGGCGAGGTATTGCGATAGGCGCTCGAAACGCCGGCGGAAGCCGAGAGCTGCGGCAACAGCGCGCCTTCGGCCGACTTCACCGAAAACGCGGCGGCGTCGACCAGATGCTGCGTGGCAAGGATGGCCGGATGCTCGTTCGAGGCCACCCCGACGGCGGCGGCGAGGCTCGACGGCAACAGCTTTGCCACCGGCGAAGCGCCCTTGAGCTTGCCCGGCTCGTCGCCGACGATCTGGCGATAGAGCGCCGCACTTGCCAGCGCCTGCGCCCGGGCAGCACTCAGCGATGCCACCGCGGCGGCGCGTGAAGCGTCGGCCTGCGCGACATCGGTGCGCGTGCCTTCACCAACCTCGAAACGCGAACGCGCCGCGCGCGCCGTTTCGGTCAGGAACTGCAGGTTCTGCTCGGTCAGCACGGCGACCTGCCGGTCGCGAATCACGTTCATATAGGCCTGGGCCGCGCTGAACAGGATACCCTCTTCGGTGTTGCGCAGGCTTTCGACCGAAGCCCGAACCTGCGCTTCGGCGGCAGCGACATTGTTCCTGGTCTGAAAGCCGTCGAACAACGTCTGGTCGATCTGGACGCCAAAATTGCCGGTGGTCAGCCGCACGCTTGAATTGGTGCCGTTGAGATGGCTGCTCGAATAATCGATATTCGCCGAGCCGGTGACAACCGGACGGTAGCCCGACTTGGCGATGGCGACGCCCTCGTCGGTGACGCGAACGCCGGCGCGGGATGCATTCAGCGAAGAATTGTACTGGTAGGCCTTTGCAAGCGCGCCGGAGATGGTTTCGGCTGAAGCGGCCAGTGGGGACAGCATGGTCGCCGAAACGAGGACGGCGGTGAAAAGTGACTTGCGTAAAGACGGCACGGTTAAACCCTCATTCGTTTTCCATGGGAACCGCGCCGCGCCTGCTTCTCTCATAGATCAGCCGGCGCCGCGTGTTCGATGTTCCCTGCTGCTCACCCCAAAGTGCCCCCAGTTTGGCATCAGCAGCGATCGTTCAAATGCAAGCGACCATGACAAAGCCTCTGCTGCAAGGCCAAATCATTCAGAATTCGAAAGCACGAATGCGTTCAAACCCCGGTAGTGGCTTAATTGCCGCATTAAATGCCCGTCTTCCGGTTACAACCCCCCCGGCCTTGAAAAAGAGACGAGCCACGCCGGAATTGCCCTGCCCTTCGACGGCGACAAGGCGGCCGCCCTCGGCGAGCTGGTCCAGCAGCGTCACAGGGACTTCCGCGACGCTGCCGCCGACAAGGATGACGTCATAAGGCGCCTGGGCGGCATGCCCTTGCGGCAGCGCACCCTGGACGACGGTCACATTGCCGCAGCCCAGCGACGAAAGCGTCGATCTGGCGGTTTCCGCCAGCGCCGAATCACTCTCAAGCGCCACCACGGACCTGGCCAGCCGCGACAGGATGGCCGAGGCGTAGCCGGTTCCGCAACCGACATCGAGCGCCGAATCGGTCGGATTGATCTCGGCCAGTTGGATAAGCTTGGCCAACGGGGATGCTTCCATCAGGTAGCGTGCGCCGTCCGCGCCGGCGGCAATGCGGATGTCCTCGTCGATATAGGCGAGATCGCGCTGGGCGGCGCCGACAAACACCTCTCTTGGGACGACAAGCATTGCATCAAGCAGCGGCGCGCTGGTCACATCGGTGGTGCGGACCTGGCCGTCGACCATCTTGACGCGTAGTTCGGAGAAATCAGCGCTCATGTCCCAACCAATCCGCTTGCCGCGCCAGAACCGCGGTCCATTGTGTCAGGAACTTCAGGCCCCTGCGCTGCCGCGCGGGGGCCCGGGCATTGGAGGCCTCGCCCGGAATCGAACCGGGGTGCAAGGATTTGCAGTCCTCTGCGTAACCACTCCGCCACGAGGCCTCATTGCTCCCGGCGTTCCACCCGGTTCCAATAGGTTGCGGCGAAAATGCCGTCAAGCGGCCACCGTGCATTCCGAACGGTTTCCTAGCGTCAGTCCGGACGGCATCCGGCAAATCGTCGGACCGGGCCTGACCGCTCCATTAGCGGACAGTTAAGCATAGCCCTGCCCGGAGGAGAAACTCATCGGCGGCCCGTGCGTTGGACATGGCAGGAGGAAGAGCCATGCGCCGGATAATGGCAGCAAATACGAGTGCCTCGTCCGGCCTGTCCCTGCTACAATGCGGAGAGCTTCTGCATTACGCAATCGACCGTCTGTCCATCGAAGGTGCGGACAGCCTGTCGCCGCACGACAGGGCAAGGCTTGCCTCGGCCGCGGCGATTCTCAAGCAGATCCATGAGGCACTGGAAGAACACGCCGCCCGTTGAACACCCACCCTGCGCCATCGGCGGTCAATCGGGCCGGCGACGCCGTTCCCACCAGACGACAAAGCGACGCCGGTGACGGCGAACCATGGCGAACTCATAAGACAGCACCAGCAATCCGAGCGGAACCATCCAGAAGCCGAGGATCGGCAGGAAACCGAGGATGCCGCCGATGGTCAGCAGGATGCCGATCGTGATTCTGAGCCCGCGCGAGCGCGGCATTTTGAACTCGCGCCCGAAAACGGAGATTTTCCGCGCCGGCATCTGGTTGTCTTGTGCTGTCATCGTCTCGAAAAATTGACCCGTTTGATTGTTCGCAAGCATGCTGGAACCAAAGCCGCCGCCGCGCTTTCGGTTCCATATCACTGCCAAGACGGCTAATATGAGGGCAACCGTCGACGATTGCGAGAAAGGCCTGCGCGAAAAAGCCTCGGAAAAATGTGAAAAGCTTCTTTGCAAAGCCGAAAAGGGCAGCTATAGGCTGCGCCACTCACATAAGAGCATCCGTTCCCCGGTAGCTCAGTGGTAGAGCAACCGGCTGTTAACCGGTTGGTCGCTGGTTCGAATCCGGCCCGGGGAGCCAAATTTTTCAAGGCCTTGAGACGGTCACGTCGCCCATAGGGGCTGATCTATGGCATGTCTGCAAAATCGCGATCAGCAGGTTGATTCTCAACTTGACCTGGCGCCGCTGTCCAGCGCTCTCGATGACGCCGCGGCATCGGGAAGGTTCGCGCGAGCAGGCATAAGGCCTTGCTGCGATCTCGGCGATCTCATCTCTTGTCGCCGTTCGGGTTGGGTGCCTCTCCCACATCTCGCGGTGGCGGGGCGACATGCTCAAGCTCTGGCGGGCCTTCTTTGTCCCGGCGTTGGACAGGTACCTTCTCCGGTGCGGGCTTCGATGGTGGCTCTTTGATCTTGCTTGGCATAATCGAGTTAACCGCCCTGCCGGTCTCTTGTTCCGTAGCGAGCAGAAAACCTGAATGCGTGGGGAACCGGGAACATCGAAGAGCGTTTTCTCGCATGCTGAAGAAGATCGCCCTCGCCGCCGTGCTGGTCCAGGTTGCCGCAGTTTCCGCTCTCATCACCCAGACGGTGCTCTTCGCGTCCACGGCCACACAGGCCGCCAACGCGCAGCCCGATGACGCAGTTGCTGTGACCGCCGAGAACGAACGGGACAAGCCGGCGCAGCCTATTGTTGCCGGCCAATGCCCAACGCGGCTTGTGGCGAGCAAGGTCTTCACGGGGAACCTGATTACGGCGCAACAATAGCTCGCCATCGATGCCGGCCATCCGTCGATCCCCCCAATTTAAGTCAGGGCGATGTGCTTGAAAGCGCAATGATTCCTGTTACTTGCGGCGCAGGGCGAGTGCGTTTGGGTTGGGCAAGAATTGGTATGATTTCATCGAATATGGAATGCCCGCGCTGTCATGGCAGCGGCAGGGTTTTCGACTGCTCCAAGTGGTATGCGTCAAACGGGCACTGCTGCCCGCATGGAACCCATCGGGGCGGCTGCCCCGGAAAGACGGGCGCCTGCGCGGAATGCGACGGCCTTGGGACGATGGCGGAGCCTCCGCTGAGAGCCGTGGCGTAATCTGCGAGAGCGGCCCACGCCGCTGATGACGGCGCGGAGGCGCCCGAACGAGCATATCTTACTCTGTTGGTGTTTCTACGGGTGGTGCGGTCAGAACCGTGATGTCCATCCTGGCGATCTTGGATGCCGCGCGGCCTTGCGCGCCAGCATCCATATCGCCGCCTGCGGCAACCATGATTTTGGCCAGATGTCCTACGGCGTCCGCGCTGCGGCCCGGCGAAAATCCTTCGCCGGCTTGCGGCTTCCCCACTGCCGTTTGTTTTTCCGGGACATGCGGATGTTGACTTGCGATAGCGGAAACCATTGAACCTCCTGTGGCGACGCTTCGAACATTATATTAGCGTTGACTGTTGCGAGGCTGACCTAGCCAGTCGCCAAAAACCGCACCAGGGAGTTCGAACAAACGATCGAGCCGCCCCACTACAAGGTGAGCTGGTACGGCAGTTCACCTTGTAGCGGATGTGAACGACGACCATGCAGCGGGCCATCCTGGCAGCGCCGCCCCTATCAAGGCTAAGCGGTGACCCCACCGCGACCTGACCTTGTGCCGTCCATCCAAGGAAATTGAGCAAGCGGTTCCTGCAGGATCTTGACGGATCTTGCGAAGCCGGCGACGGCATCGCGCGCCACCGTCAGCGGAACCTGGCCGTCGTGAGCACGCTGGCAGGCTCGAAAGGCCGTTTCGAAAATCGGACCCCGCCGTTCCCTTGGCCACTCGTCAAAGAAGTCGAACGCGTCGTCGAGGCAGCCTATTTCTTGAATGAACCCACCATTCTTGACCAGGACCGGTTGGTCGAACGTCCTGTCACTCATGTAATCCTCCATTCGGCACGGTGGGTTGTTGCTGGTTCGGGAAATCATGCGATTGCATGCTCCGGCTCGGCCAACATGCCGCCACCTCCACGCCCGGGCGGCACCGTTGCAAAGGCCGGGATTGGCGGCGGATCATCGTCGTCATCTCGCCAGGGGTGCCGCATCCAACCGAGACGGCTCTTCCTGCGGCGCCGGTCGAAAGACAGGCTGACGCTTGCCGACACCTTTGAAACACGCGTTTCCCGCCCGGATTCGTCCAGGAGGTGGAGCGCGCGAAGTATGTCGCTGACTTCCACGATGGCGCCGTTGTCCAATTGCCGCAACGCGGGATTGTCAGGAACCGCATGAATGTCGGAAGCCCAGAAAGCGAGCAAAGCCCGCTTTGCACCGATCGTCATCGTCTCCTCGTTCAGAACATCATCCGGCGTCCGCAACCCAGCGGGTTCCGCGGCAGAATTTTTCGGTTCGGGTTGGTGAAAACTGTAGGTTTCGGTTCTCATCTCCATTCTCCGCGATCTGTGCCTCCCGGCCGAACCGGGAGGCGGACCGTAGATCTAGGTTCCAGGGAATCAGGCGACCTCGCGTTGGGGCTCCGCATCCGAATCGATCGCCTGCGTCCTGTCGGGTCGCTTGAGCGAAACCGCTTTGGCTTCGGACCCTATCTCAATGCGCCGAGGCTTGAGTTCCTCGGGCACTTCGCGGATCAGGTCCACCGACAGCAAGCCATTCTCGAGGTTGGCCGCCTTGACCTTTACGTGGTCGGCAAGCTTGAACACCTGCTTGAAGTTGCCCGTCGCCAAGCCGCGATGAAGGACCTCCCGATTTTCCTGGTCGGGTTTCCTTTGGCCGATGACAGACAATTCGGGGCCGTTCTGCATGAGTTCCACCTCATCGAGAGCGAAGCCGGCGATAGCCATCGTAATGCGATAGTCGTGCTCGCCAATCTTCTCGATATTGTAGGGAGGCCAGTCAGAGCGCACGCTTTTTTCGAGCATATCGAAGAGACGGTCGAAGCCGACCGTTGTGCGGTAAAGAGGGGTATAATCAAAGCTTCTCATAGCCATATCCTCCGTGAAGCAACATGGGTTACGAGGCTGTCGCAGCGCCGCTGCGACGCCAGTATGTCGAGCCGAAGCCTCGACGGAAAACGATCTGGTAATCGTGGTTTTTTCCGTCAAGAGGGGCGTAAAAAATTTTCTGGCCGGCAGGCAGGTGCCCAAGGCGCTGCCTTGCGTGCTGCTGGCCGCTGCGCGATGTTGACGCCAGGGGTGGAGCGAATCATGCGAAAGATTTTGATGTCCGGACTACTGCTCGCGGTGGCCTTTTCCGCGAACCCGGCCCACGCGCTGGACAGCAGCGGCACGCCTGTGGTCGTGACCCCTCTTGCGTCGCGCACGACGACCGCGTCCGGCCAACCGATCACGTTGCCGCAGAAGAACGTGCAGGTGCTGGTCTCGACCTACGACATCGCGTCGGGCGCGACCTTGCCGGTCCACAGGCACCCCTTCCCGCGCTATGCGTATGTCCAAGCCGGCACGCTGAAGGTCACCAATGTCGAGACCGGCATCAGCAACACCTACAAGGCTGGCGATTTCATCATCGAAATGATCGGCCAGTGGCATCAGGCCACCAATATCGGGGATGTCGAGGTGAAGCTTCTGGTGATCGATCAGGTCGAGCAAGGCGCCAAGAATACGGAATTGCGCCAATAGCCGCCAAGTCTGTGGGCGAAGGCGGAAGGCTGTTCCCGCTTTCGCTGCGACCGGCCCGGTGCTAGGGCTGGCGAAAATCATGGACTGGATCTGCCCTTGACCAAAGCTCTCCGCCTGCCGCTGATCGAAATCTGTGTCGAAGGCATTGACGGCCTTCTCGCGGCGCAAGCCGCCGGCGCCGACCGGATCGAACTATGCGCCAGCCTCATCGAAGGCGGTATCACGCCGAGCCTCGGCACGGTCCGCGCCGCCCTCGAGCAGGCAAGTGTGCCGTTTCACGTCATGGTGCGGCCGCGCGGCGGCGATTTTCTCTACAGTGAGACCGAATACGCCTCGATGCTGGCCGATGTCTCGGCATTGCGCGAACTCGGCGTGCCCGGCGTGGTGTTTGGCTGCCTGAACGCCGATGGCACCATGGACGAGGCGCGCATGAGCGAACTGACGCAGGCGGCCGGCCCCTTGAACGTCACCTGTCATCGCGCCTTCGACATGACGCGCGACCCGGCCGAGGCGCTCGAATCGCTGATCCGCAGCAAGGTCGGCCGCGTGCTGACCAGCGGCCAGCGTGACACTGCTATCGAAGGCTTGCCGCTGTTGGCGGATCTGGTGCGGCAGGCCGGCGAGCGCATCGTCATCCTCGGCTGCGGCGGACTGGATTTGCACAACATTGCCGAAGTGCGCAGCAAAACCGGCCTGTCCGAAATGCATTTTGCCGCCCTCAAGGATGTGCCGAGTGCCATGGACTACCGCAATCCCCATGTCGGCATGGGTGGTTCCGATCTCGATCGCGAATACCGCAACACGCTCACCGACACACCGCTGGTGGCGGCAACGATCGCGGCAGCCAAGGCATGACCTCGACCCCTGCCCCGATAGCCCGTGTATCGGCCGCAGACGAAGCGGCGATCCTGGCGCTCAACAACGAGCATGCCGCAGAACTGTCGTGGCTGGAGGCTGAGCGGCTGTCCTTCCTGCTTGGCGAAGCGTTTTACACCAGGCGCATCGGCGATCTCGAAGCCTTCATCATGACCTTCGACCAGGACGCCCGCTACGACAGCCCGAATTTCCTCTGGTTTCGCGAACGCTACGAGCGCTTCGTCTATGTCGACCGCGTTGTCGTGGCGGCGCACGCGCGCGGCCGCGGCCATGCCCGCCGGCTCTATCAGGATCTGTTCGGCCATGTTGAGCGCGCCGGCTACAATCTGGTCACCTGCGAAGTCAACACCGACCCGCCGAACCCTGCCTCGGATGCCTTTCACGCCGCCCTTGGCTTCACTGAGGCCGGCGACGCAGTGATCCATGGCGGTAAGAAAGCAGTGCGCTATTACGTCAGATCGCTGCAGGCATAGAGAGGGCGGGCGCGCCGCAAGACGGCCTGAACGCCCTGTTGCTCACCAGTTGCGGTTGAGCCATTCGCGCGCC
Organism: Mesorhizobium sp. M7A.F.Ce.TU.012.03.2.1; assembly: GCF_004006095.1. Lineage (NCBI taxonomy): Bacteria > Pseudomonadati > Pseudomonadota > Alphaproteobacteria > Hyphomicrobiales > Phyllobacteriaceae > Mesorhizobium > Mesorhizobium sp. M7A.F.Ce.TU.012.03.2.1. The sequence goes on along the minus strand of NZ_CP034779.1, from coordinate 4,655,675 downwards.
GGGCGCTCGATGAGGTAGTAGCTGCAGGCCGCACAAGCGAAGACTGCGGCCAGCATCGGCATCGGCATGACGCCTTGCTCATAGACGAATTTGTAGAACGGCTGCTGCCACAGATAGAGCGAGTACGACCACAGACCCAGCGTCGCCATCGGCCAGGAGGACAGCAATCCGGAAATATACCGTGGGCTGAAATCGAGTGCGTTGACGGCCAGAGCCAGCAGCGGCACCGCGAAGAGATAGTGGATCGGCGTCGGCACCTGATCCAGGAACAGGACAACGGCACAGAACGTCGCCACCAGGGCCACATGCTTGCCTCTCAAAAACGCCGGCAGCATGCCGTCGGCCTTCAGCAGGCAGATCGAAGCCGACAGCAGGATCGACGCGATGTGCACGTCGGTGCGCCAATAGGTGGTTTCGTAGTCCATCCCGAAGACCCAGTACGAAACCGCGCCATTGGCCATGGCCAGCAAGGCCAGCGCCAGGAGCAGCACGACCACGCGAGAGCGACTTGAGACGATGACGCTGATCAGCGCCAGGATGATGTAGGCGTGCTCCTCGATGCAGAGCGACCAGATATGGTCGAGCGCCCCTGCCCGCGTCACGAGAATGCCGGCATAGTTGTAGGTGAATGTCAGCGCCGTCAGCGCCGCCTTCCATTTGAAGGCGATGAATGTGCCGGACAGCGCAATCATCGCGACGACTACGAAGACCAAAAGAGCCGGATAGATGCGGGAGAAGCGGCGTTTGAAGAATTTTTTCAGCGGGTAGCGTTCGATGAACAGGATCTCGCCCATCAGCCGGCCGCTGAGCACGAAGAAGAATTCGACGCCCAGCACACCCAGATTGATTCCCGGAACCGGAAAGAAATGGCCGATCAGCACCAGTGCGATCGAAAGCCCGCGCCAGCCGTCGAGATAGGCCAGTCTTGTTCTGGTTGATCTGTCGGCGGCGGATCGGGACGGAACGACATGCGTCGCGGAAATGTCGGTCATGCCGATCCTCTCGCAAATAGGCATGCGAAAGGGCACGATATTTCGAACCCGGCTCGCATTCCCGCCCAAAACCATATTGCAGTGCAATATGGATTTGTGCAAGTGCGAGATTGCCGCCGGTGCAGTTCCAGGTGAAGTCTCGGCGAGACAAAATTGCTCAGGCAAACGATTGGTGCGGGGGCGATTCCATCAAAGTTTGGACAACTACAGGTCGCCACAAACGGAAAAGGGGCGCATGACCCCTTCTCCCTGTCCGCAACTGATCGTATCAGGCGTTGGCGGCAGCCACCGCGCGCTTGGCCATCACCGCGATCAGATTGGCGCGATAATCGGCCGAGGCATGAATGTCGGTCATCAAATTCTTCGCCGGCACTTTCACCCCTTCCAATGCCGAGGACGCGAAGTTCCCGGCTAATGCTGCCTCAATCTCCTTCGAGCGGAAGACGCCGTCATCGCCGGCACCGGTGACTGCGACGCTGACGCCATCCTTGCCCTTGGCCACGAACACGCCGACGATGGCGTAGCGCGATGCCGGATTGCGGAATTTTTCATAGGCCGCCTTGCCCGGCGCGGTGAAGGTGACGGCGGTGACGATCTCGCCATCCTTCAACGAGGTCTCGAACAGGCCCTTGAAGAACTTGTCGGCAGCGATCTCGCGCTTGTTGGTGACGATGGTCGCGCCCAGCGCCAGCAGCGCCGCCGGATAATCGGCCGCCGGATCGTTGTTGGCGATCGAGCCGCCGATCGTTCCCTTGTGGCGCACCGCCGGATCACCGATCAGCGATGCCAGATGGGAAAGCGCCGGACAGACCTTCTTCAGCTTCTCGTCATTGGCAACAGCATTATGCGTGGTGGCAGCGCCGATGGTGACGGTCTTGCCCGACACCGTGACGCCCTGCAGCTCCGTGATCCGCGACAGGTCGACAAGGTCGGACGGCGCGGCAAGCCGCGTCTTCATCGCCGGGATCAGCGTCATACCGCCCGAAAGCAGCTTGGCGTCGCCGGTCTTGATCAGCTTGGCGGCATCGGCGACCGAGGCGGCGCGATGATAGTTGACTGCGTACATTTGTCTTTCTCCCCTGGGTGAAAGAGCGAGCAGGAAGTAGCGAACATTCTCTTCCCTATTCGCTACCCCTATTCGCCATTCGCGTTCAATGTTTCGTCGCGCGGATCGCGGCCCACACGGTGGACGGCGAAGCCGGCATGGCAAGATCGTTGCTGCCGATGGCGTCGGTGATAGCGTTGATCACCGCCGGCGGCGAGCCGATCGCGCCGGCCTCGCCGCAACCCTTGATCCCCAACGGATTGCCCGGGCAAGGCGTGTTCGAGGTCGAGACCTTGAACGACGGCAGATCGTCGGCGCGCGGCATGGTGTAGTCCATGTAGCTCGCGGTCAGCAATTGTCCGCTGTTGTCGTAATGGGCGCCTTCGAGCAGTGCCTGGCCAATGCCTTGCGCCAGCCCGCCATGCACCTGGCCCTCGACGATCATCGGATTGATGATGTTGCCGAAATCGTCGGCGGCGACGAACTGGACGATCTCGGTCACGCCGGTTTCCGGGTCGACCTCGACCTCGCAGATATAGCAGCCCGCCGGGAAGGTGAAATTCGACGGATCGTAGAACGCCGTCTCCTTCAGCCCGGGCTCCATGCCATCAGGCAGGTTGTGGGCAGTGTAGGCGGCCAGCGCCATCTGGAACCACGGCACGTTCTTGTCGGTGCCGGCCACCTTCAGCGCGCCGTTCTCGATGATGATGTCGCCTTCGTCGGCCTCAAGCAGGTGCGCCGCGATCTTCTTGGCCTTGGCCTCGACCTTGTCGAGCGCCTTAACGATGGCTGACATGCCGACCGCACCCGAACGCGAGCCATAGGTGCCCATGCCCATCTGCACCTTGTCGGTATCGCCATGGACGATCGAGACCGAATCGAGCGGCACGCCGAAGCGCTCATTGACCAGTTGCGCGAAGGTCGTCTCATGGCCCTGGCCGTGGCTGTGGGAGCCGGTCAGCACCTCGATCGTGCCGACCGCGTTGACGCGCACTTCCGCCGATTCCCAAAGGCCGACACCGGCGCCGAGCGAGCCGACAGCCGCAGACGGCGCGATGCCGCAGGCCTCGATGTAGCAGCTCATGCCGATGCCGCGCAGCAACCCCTTGTTGGCGGCGGCGGCCTTGCGCTTGGCGAAGCCGGCATAGTCCGACGCCTGCATTGCCGCATCGAGCGAAGCGGCATAGTCGCCGGCGTCATAGCACATGATGACCGGCGTCTGATGCGGAAACGCTGTGACGAAGTTCTTGCGCCGCAGCTCGGCCGGCGAAACGCCGAACTGGCGGGCCGCCGTCTCCATCATGCGCTCCATGACGAAGGTCGCTTCCGGCCGCCCTGCCCCGCGATAGGCATCGACGGGCGCGGTGTTGGTGTAGATCGCCTTCACATTGGCGTGGATGGCCGGGATGTTGTACTGGCCCGACAGCAGCGTCGCATAGAGATAGGTCGGCGTCGCCGATGAGAACAGCGACATATAGGCGCCGAGATTGGCCTGGGTTTCCACCTTCAGGCCGAGGATCCTGTGGTCCTTGTCGAAGGCCATTTCAGCATGGGTGTGATGGTCGCGGCCATGCGCGTCGGTCAGAAAACTCTCGGTCCGGTCGGCCACCCATTTGACCGGCACGCCGGTCTTCTTCGACGCCCACAGGCAGACGATCTCTTCGGGATAGATGTAGATCTTCGAGCCGAAGCCGCCGCCGACATCGGGCGCGATCACGCGCAGCTTGTTTTCCGGCGCGACATTGTAGAAGGCGCTCATCACCAGCCGTGCCACATGCGGGTTCTGCGAGGTCGTCCAGCAAGTATAGTGATCCTCGGCCTTGTCGTAATGGCCAAGTGCGGCGCGCGGCTCCATGGCGTTGGGCACCAGCCGGTTGTTGATGATGTCCATCTTGACGACATGGGCCGCCTTCCCGAAGGCTGCCGCGGTGTCGTTGGCATTGCCGATGTCCCAGTCGAAGATCAGATTGTTGTCCGCCTCGGGGTGGATCTGCGGCGCACCCTTGTCCATCGCCTTGGAGGCGTCGACGACGGCCTTCAGCTCCTTGTAGGTGATCTCGACCGCCTCGGCGGCATCACGCGCCTGCCCCTTGGTCTCGGCGACGACGATGACGACGGCGTCGCCGACATAACGGACCCGGTCGAAGGCGAGTGGCGACCACGCTCCCATCTTCATCGGCGAGCCGTCCTTGGAGTGGATCATCCAACCGCAGATGAGATTGCCGATGCCGTCGGCCTTGAGTTCCTTGCCGGTCAGCACGCCGATGACGCCGGGCATGCCTTGGGCCTTCTTCACATCGATCTTCTTGATCTGCGCATGCGCGTGCGGACTGCGCACAAAGGCGGCGTGCTTCATGCCGGGAACCACCATGTCGTCGACATAGCGGCCGGCGCCCGTGATGAACCGTTTGTCTTCCTTGCGCGCGACCCGAGCGCCTACACCTTCAATGCCCATCAGAAATTCCTCCGGAATTTATGGGAGTAGGGCAGTAGGGAGTAAGGGAGTAGGGAAAAGGGCCTCGTTGCGTTGGCCTTTTTGCCCTACTCCCCTACTGCCCTACTCCCTTATTCCCTTGCCTAAGCAGCTTGTTTCGCCTTACCCTTCGACCCCTTCATCGTCATCGATGCGGCGAGGATCGCCTTGACGATGTTGTGGTAGCCGGTGCAGCGGCAGATGTTGCCGTCGAGCTCGGCACGCACCGTCGCCTCGTCGAGCCCTTCGGGGTGGCGGCTGATCATGTCGGTCGCCGTCATGATCATGCCCGGCGTGCAGAAGCCGCATTGCAGCCCGTGATGTTCCTTGAAGGCAGCCTGCACCGGATGCAGGTCGGCGCCATTGGCCAGGCCCTCGATCGTCAACACGGTGGAGCCGGAGGCCTGCACCGCGAGCATCGTACAGGATTTGACCGCCTTGCCATCGACGTGGACGACGCAGGCACCGCATTGCGAAGTGTCGCAACCGACATGCGTGCCGGTAAGGCCGAGATTTTCCCGCAGGAAGTGAACCAGAAGTGTTCGGTCCTCGGCAGCACCGCTGACCCGCTTTCCGTTCACCATCAACGAAACGTCCGACATGGTCCCTCCCTGGGTATCAACCTTGGTATCCACGCTGCCGACGCGGTATTCGCGCTTCGGTGGTGCATTATTCGTACACCGCACATCGGACAAAAAACAGCACGTCGCAAACGCGGAACATTGTACTTTCGATCATGGCCGCGCCCAAACATGCGGTGCCGGTGGCCCCATTGCCAAACCGCCGATTGAAGGCAACAATGTCGGTCGACGCCCGCGCGCCAGAAGCATTTAAAAACAGCCGCGCACAAAAAAGCGTCGGAGGAAATGCGGAGAACATCGCTGGCCAATTCACAGACGCGCTATGCATGCGGCTTGTCGGCGCTCACTACGGACGAGCCCGACATGGAGGCGTTCGCCAAGGCGATCGCACTGGAAGCAGCCGCCATCGACGCAGGCTTTGCCCTGCTGTTCTTTTCCCAGAGCCTGGTCGAAGCCAGCGCCCTTTCCCAGGCGCTCATGACCCACGCACCGGCGCTCCACCACGCCGGCTGTTCGACTGCCGGCGAGATCACGCCGCAAGGTCTCGAGGATGGCCATGTGCTGGCCATGCTGCTTCCGTCCACCGCGTTCACCGCCGTCAGCGTGATGGTCGAAAATCTGTCCTCGTCGGGTATGGACAGGATCACCGGCGAGGTGGAGACCCTGCGGCGATCGCTGCGCGCGCGCCTTGGTTGCGATCGGACCAAAGGCACTTTCGCGCTCTGCTTCATCGACGGGCTCTCTTATGCCGAAGAAGCGGTGAGTTCAGCCATCCACTGGGGCCTCGACGACATTCCGCTGCTTGGCGGCTCCGCCGGCGACGATCTGAAATTCGAGACGACGCGCCTGATCTCGAACGGCAAGGTCACCTCCGACAGCGCCATCATCGTGCTGATATCGACCGAAATTCCCTTCCATGTCTTCAAGACCGACAATTTCGTTCCCACCGATGAAAAACTGGTGGTGACGGCTTCCGATCCCGATCATCGCATCGTGCGCGAGTTCAATGCCACCAATGCGGCGCAGGAATATTCCGCGTCCGTCGGCATCGTCGCGCAGATGCTGACGCCACTGAGCTTCGCCTCGCATCCCGTGGTGGTGAAAGTGGGCGGCCAATATTATTGCCGGTCGATCCAGAAGATGCATGCCGACGGCTCGCTGTCGTTCTTCTGCGCCATAGACGATGGCGTCGTGCTGTCGATCGCTCAACCCAAGGACATGGTCGAATCGACGCGCGCCGCCCTGCGCGATGTCGAGGAGAGGCTTGGCGGTATCGACATGATCCTCGGCTTCGACTGCGTGCTGCGCCGGCTGGACGCGCGCAATCGGCAGGTGTTTCGCGAGATCTCGGAACTCTACCGGGTCAACAATGTCATCGGCTTCGGCACCTATGGCGAACAGTACCGGTCGATGCATCTGAATCAGACTTTTACCGGCATCGCCTTCGGCGAGCGCCAGGCGGCGGAATAGGACGGCGCAACAAGATGCCGCTGAGGGACATAAACGATCTTGAAAAGCTGAAGAAGATCAACGCGGCACTGGTCAGCCGCGTCGAGCGCTCGATGGACCAGCAAGGCAACGCCTTTTCGCTGTTTCAGACCGCGATCTCGCTGGAAAACCGGGTGCGCACCCGCACCGAGGAACTGCACTCGACCTTGCGGCGGCTGGAGCAGTCGAACATCGACCTCAGCGCCGCCAAGGAAAACGCCGAATTGGCGAACCTGTCGAAAACCCGTTTCCTCGCCGCTGCCAGCCACGACGTGCTGCAGCCGCTGAACGCGGCCCATCTCTCGGTTTCGGCGCTCGCCGAAGTTCAGACCAGTGACGAGGGCAAGAAACTGGTGCGGCAGGTCGAGCGCTCGCTGGAGACGATGGAGGACCTGCTGCGAACCCTGCTCGACATATCAAAGCTCGATGCCGGCGTGGTGCAGCCCGACATGAGCGATGTCAGCTTGGAGGCGCTGTTCTCGTCGCTCCGCTCGGATTTCCTGCCGGTGGCGGAGATGAAAGGCCTGTCGCTGAAATTCCGGCCGGTCCATGCGGTGGTCCGCTCCGACCGCACGCTGCTGCGCCGCATCCTGCAGAACATTCTTTCCAACGCGCTGGGCTATACACGCTCGGGCGGCGTGCTTGTCGGCACCAGGCATCGCGGCGACACCATCCGCATCGACGTCGCCGATACTGGCTGCGGCATTCCCGACGACCAGCGCGAGGCGGTGTTCGAGGAGTTCCACCGCGGCACCTCGCCGGCCAATGCCGAACTGGACGGTGGCGGTCTCGGGCTCGGGCTTGCCATCGTGCGCCGCATGGCCAGCGCGCTCGGCCATCCCGTGACATTCTCGTCGAAGGTCGAACGCGGCACGATCTTCCACATCGATGTTCCCGTCGGCATCGGTGCGCCAACCGATGCCATCGCCAGGGTTGCCGACATGGAACGGCCGCGCGGCTATGGCCTGTTCGGCACCAAGGTGCTGCTGGTCGAGAACGATATCGAAGTGCTGCAGGCCATGACCTTCCTGCTCGAACGCTGGCAATGCCTGGTGCGGGCCGCGACCTCGACCGACGATGCGCTCGACATGCTTGGCGACACCGACTGGGTGCCCGACATCGTCATTGCCGACCAGCATCTCGACGGCGGCGATCTCGGCACCACGACCATCGCCGAAGTCCGCGACTATCTCGGCCGCGCCGTGCCGGCGCTGATCGTCACCGCCGACAGTTCGGAAGCAGTCGCCAAAGCCGCCCGCTCCGGCGGCATCGAACTGATGCGCAAGCCGCTGAAACCGGCGCAGCTAAGGGCCCTGCTGGCGCATTTGCTGGCTTAGCTTCATACCCTCCCATTGATGGGAGGGTTAAGTTCAAAACCCCGCCTGATCCCTGAAAAGCTCCGCATTGTCCAGCTTCGACACCTCGATCACCGCCTGCGTGCGGCTGTAGACATTGAGCTTGCGCAATATCTCCGAGACATGCGCCTTCACGGTCGTCTCGCCCACCTGCAACTCGTAGGCGATCTGCTTGTTGAGCAGGCCTTGGCGCAACATCTGCAGCACGCGCAGTTGCTGGGGCGTCAGCGTCGACAGGCGCTGCACCATGTCGGCGCGGTCGACGCTTTCGGCGTCCGGCGTGCGGCCTTCATAGGTTTCCGGGACATAGATCGCGCCTTCCATCACCGAGCGTATGGCGGCGGCGAGGTCGCTCTTGCGTGCCGATTTGGGGATGAAGCCGGCAGCGCCGTAGGACAGCGCCTCGGAAATGATCTTCGGCTCCTCATAGCCTGAGACGATGACCACGGGCAGGCGCGGATAGCGGGTCCGGAGTTGCAGCAGCCCGTCAAAACCATGCACGTCGGGCATCGAAAGGTCGAGAAGCGCGAGGTCGAACGGCTTGGCATCGGCCAGAAGATCGAGCGCTTCAGTGATCGAGCGTGCCTCCACCGTGTCGACTTCCGGATAGGCCATCTGCACGGCGCTGTGCAGCGCCTCGCGAAACAGCGGATGGTCGTCGATGATCAGGAACCGGGCGCGATCGTGGGTTGCGGTCATGGGGTTCATTTCAGTTCGTGAGCGATTAGAATAACCTCTCCACCATGGCCAGATTATTGCCAAATAGTATATCGCCATCTCCCGCGGAAAGTGCCGCCGGCACTTTCTCGACCAAATCGCCTTGTCCAGCCCCCCAAATCGGTCGAATGTTCCGGCAACCAAGCAGAGACCCTTGATGACAGAATTCGTCCTTCCCCTGCCCGCAACCGCATCGGTGGCCGTTGCCGGCTCGTCCGATCGTTTCGCGGTGCGCCGTATCTACTGCGTCGGCCGCAACTACGCGGCGCATGCCCGAGAATTCGGCAATGACGAGCGTGATCCGCCCTTCTTCTTCACCAAGCCGGCCGATGCGGTGGTCGATTCCGGCACCGCTATCCCCTATCCGCCGCTGACGGCCAATCTGCACCACGAGATCGAACTGGTGGCCGCGATCGGCAAAGCCGGCTTCCGCATTCCCCGCGACAAGGCACTGGACCATGTCTGGGGCTATGGTGTCGGCATCGACCTCACCCGCCGCGACCTGCAGGACGAGGCCAAGAAGGCCGCCCGGCCCTGGGACTGGTCGAAGGCCTTCGACCGCTCCGCCCCTTGCGGCCCGCTGGTGCAAGCGCAGGAATCCGGCCACCCGCAGAAGGGCCGCATCTGGCTCGCCGTCAACGGCAAGATCAGGCAGGATGCCGACCTCGCCGAACTGATCTGGCCGATATCGGATATCGTGTCGATCTGCAGCGAGGCGATGGAACTCGAGCCCGGCGACCTGATCTTCACCGGTACGCCGGCAGGCGTCGGCGCGGTTGGCCCCGGCGACACGATGACCGGCGGCGTCGACGGCATCGGGACCATCGAAGTGACCATCGGCCAGCCGAAGTGAGGCCATGAGCGAACTCGTCCTGCACAATTACTATCGCTCCTCCACCTCCTATCGGGTGCGGATCGCGCTGGAGATGAAGGGGCTGAGCTACGACTACGTCCCGCATCATTTGCGCCATGGCGAGCATCTGGAACCAGCCTATCTCGCGGTCAATCCGCAAGGGCTGGTGCCGGCGCTGATCCTCGGCGACGGCACGCTGCTGACGCAATCGCTGGCGATCATCGAATTCCTCGACGAGACCAGCCCGGAACCACCGCTGCTGCCGAAGGACCCGGCCGGCCGGGCCCGCGTGAGAATGCTGGCGCAGATGATCGCCTGCGACATTCACCCGGTGAACAATCTGCGTGTGCTGACCTCGCTGCGCACCCTGTTCGGCGCCGGCGACGAGGACATCACCAATTGGTTCCGTCACTGGGTGAACGAGGGCTTTCAGCCGCTTGAACAGATCCTGGCTTCCTCGCCCGAAACGGGTGCATTCTGCCATGGCGACGCGCCGGGCCTGGCCGACATCTGCCTCGCCGCGCAGATTGCCAGCAACGCCCGGTTCGGCGTCGATCTGACGCCCTACCCGACGATCGCGCGCATCAACGCCGCCTGCCTAGCGCTGCCAGCCTTCCAGAAAGCCGCGCCCCAGAACCAGCTCGATGCCGAGTAGAGAAGCCACCGACCCGGATGAAGCCAAGGCGCTGGCCGATATCGAAGCGTATGGCTGCCACATCTTGCATGTGCTGGAGGAAGGCGACGATCCGCCTTTCACCTATTCGGTTGGGATAGAGCACAACTTCAAGGCGCCGGAACTCATCGTCATCGGCCTGAAGCCGGAAATCTCCCAGTTCATCATCAACGAGTATTGCAGCCGCGTCCGCTCCGGCGAGGTTTTCCAACCAGGGCAGCGATCGTCCGGTTTTATCGAAGGTTTCGACTGTCAATTCGGCGCCGTTCATATCGACCACTACCGCGAGCATTTCGGCTGGGACCTCTGGTTCTACGACGGCCTGGATTTCCGTGTTCTCCAGCTGATCTATCCCACTGTGGACGGCATCTGGCCGTGGCAGGCCGAGGCGAGCGACTGGTTCCGAGGCTGGCAGCCGCTTCTCGACACCGCGCCGTCGCCATAGGCCTATCTGCCGACGCGCAGCGTCAGCGCCCAGAACAGCAACGCCAACAGGCCGATGCCGGCCCCAAGCACACAGACGCCGCTCCAGCCCATTGCACCATAAGCCATGGTCGAGGCGATCGAGCCCAGGGCGCTGCCGACCGAGTAGAAGATCATGTAGCCGCCAACCAGGCGGCTGCGCGCATCCGGGCGGCGGGCGAAGATCAAGCTCTGGTTGGTGACGTGGACGGCCTGGATCGCCAGATCCAGCATGACTATGCCGGCGACGAGCAGCCACAGAGACATGCCCATGAAGGCGATCGGCAGCCAGGCCGCCATCATCAGCAGCAGGCCGAGTCCGGTGACCAACTGGCCGCGGCCGCGATCGACGAGGCCACCGGTCCAGCGCGCACCGAGCGCGCCGGCGACGCCCGCAAGACCGAAAAGCCCAATCTCGGTATGCGAAAGTGAAAATGGCGCAGCACTCAACGGCAGCACCAGCGGCGCCCACAGCACGTTGAAGCTGGCGAAGATCAGCATGGCCAACACCGCCCGCACGCGCAGCAGCGGCTCCTGTACGAACAGCAGCAGTACCGAAGCGAGCAGGCGCGGATAGGATGTGCGTGGCCGCTCCGCCTCATGGCGCGGCAGGATGAGGTAGAGAACCATCGCCATGACGAGCGTCAACATGGCCGAGACAAGATAAACCCAGCGCCAGCCGGCGAAATCGGCGACGACCCCTGAAGCGAAGCGGGCAAGCAGGATGCCCAGGATGACACCGCTGGTGACGGTGCCGACCGCCCGCCCCCGCTGCGACGCTACGGCGAGGTCGGCAGCGAAGGCGACCAGCACCTGCACCACCACCGCAAGCAGCCCGACCACTGCCAGGCTCGCCAGCAGCATCGCCGCATTGGGCGCGACCCCGACCGCCACCAGCGCCACGGCAGACAGAATCGCCTGCCCGGCAATCAGCTTGCGGCGATCGAACAGGTCGCCCAGCGGCACGATGAAGAACAGGCCGAGCCCATAGCCGATCTGCGTTACCGTCACCACGATGCCAACCGAGGCCGGCGCGATAGCAAAATCATGCGCCATGGCGTCGAGCAGCGGATGGGCGAAATAGACATTGGCAACGCTCAGGCCGCAGGCGATGGCGAAGATCAGCGCGGTCAATCGTGACAATCCCGCAGGCGGCGGCGCCACCCGAGGCGGCCCATCGGATTGCTCGAGGCTTGTTGCGCCGCTGTTCGCCACCTGCATGTTCATGTCTGCTCTCTCCACAGAAGGTTTCAACTTGAAACCTCTTGCTGGATAGGCAGAACAGTTTTATGTTGCAACCGAAAATCGAATGCTGGACCAACGACTGCCATGGTGAAACGAACGAGCCACCACGAAGCGGATTGCCTCATAGCGCGACCACTGGACGCGATTGGCGACTGGTGGTCGCTGCTCATCGTGCGTGACGCATTCGACGGCTTGCGGCGCTTCGGCGAATTCCAGAAGAGCCTCGGCGTCGCCAAGAACATCCTGTCGTCGCGGCTGCGCAATCTCGTCGCGCATGGCATCCTCGAAACGGTCCCGGCACCCGACGGCAGCGCGCACCATGAATATGTGCTGACGCAAAAGGGACGCGGCCTGTTCTATGTCCTGGTTGCCCTGCGGCAATGGGGCGAGACCTACTTCGCCGGACCGGGCGAACCCTATACCTTCATGGTCGACAATCTCACCGGCAGGCCGATCAGGCGCCTGGAAGTTCATGCCGAGGACGGGCGGCAACTTGCCCCCGGCGAAACCCGGCTTGCCGACTTTCGCAACCGCGAAACCGGTTAAGAGCTGCTGCCTGCCGACAGGCCTGGCGGAATCGATTTCTGCTCGACCAGACAGGGAATCGGCTATCGTTTCCTGCAGCACAGAGGGTGGAGTGACCAATGAAAGCCGTCGTCTTCGAGAAATTCGGCGAAGCGCCGACGATCCAGACCGTTCCCGATCCGAAGCCGGCCGCCGATGGCGTCGTCATCAAGGTCGAGGCGACCGGCCTGTGCCGCAGCGACTGGCATGGCTGGATGGGTCATGACGACGGCATCACGCTGCCGCATGTGCCGGGCCACGAACTGGCCGGTATCGTCGTCGCCGCCGGCAAGCAGGTCACCCGCTGGAAGGCCGGCGAGCGCGTCACCGTGCCGTTCGCCGTCGGCTGCGGCCGCTGCTTCGAGTGCAATTCGGGCAATCACCAGGTCTGCGAACACCAGACCCAGCCCGGCTTCACCGGCTGGGGCTCGTTTGCCGAATATGTCGCCATCGAACACGCCGACACCAATCTCGTGCGCTTGCCCGACGAGATGGAATTCGCCACCGCCGCCAGCCTCGGCTGCCGCTTCGTCACCTCGTTTCGAGCCATCGTCGACCAGGGCCGGGTTAAGCCGGGCGAATGGGTCGCGGTGCATGGCTGCGGCGGCGTCGGCCTGTCGGCGATCATGATCGCCAGTTCCATGGGCGCCAATGTCATCGCCATCGATCTCACCGACGAGAAACTGGATTTCGCCAAAAAGATCGGCGCCGTCGCCACCATCAACGCGTCAAAGACGCCGAATGTGGTCAAGGCGGTCAAGCAGATCACCAATTGCGGCGCACATATGTCGATGGACGCGCTCGGCCACCCCACCACCTCGTTCAATTCGATATCCAATCTGCGCCGGCGCGGCCGCCATGTGCAGGTCGGCCTGATGCTGGGCGAGCATGCCCGGCCGCAGGTGCCGATGGACAAGGTGATCGCCTTCGAACTCGAAATCCTCGGCAGCCACGGCATGCAGGCCTATCGCTACCAGGCGATGATGGACATGATCCGCAACGGCAAGCTGAAGCCCGAACTGCTGGTCGGCAAGAGAATCAGTCTCGACGAGGCGCCCGCGGCCCTGATGGCGATGGGCGGCTTCGAGGGCATTGGTATTGGGGTGGTGACGAAGTTCTAAAGCGCGTCGCGTTTGAACGGATCCAGGCGACGCGCTTTAGGTCCTTGTTTTTATGCATGTCGTTCTCCCAAAACCGGGGCCACTTTTGGGCGACATGCATTGGGCGAGGACGGCACCGTCGTCAGGCGATCGCGCGTCGTGGCAATTCCTGCCTCGCGAATCGCTTGGCGCCTACGACGCAAAGCACGACGCCAAGCGTGACGACCACCATCAGCGGGCTGACCTGCTCGTGCAGCAGCGTCGCAGCCAGTGCCAGTCCGAAAAATGGCTGCAGCAGCTGTAACTGCCCGACTGCGGCGATGCCGCCTTGCGCCAGCCCGCGATACCAGAACACGAAGCCGATCAGCATGCTGAACAGCGAGACATAGGCAAGCCCTATCCACGCACTGACGCCGACGCCGTCGAACGACGGCGGCATGGTCATCAGCGTCAGCACCAGCATGATCGGCAGCGACAGCACCAGCGCCCAGCAGATCACCTGCCAGCCGCCGAGCTTGCGTGACAGCGCGGCACCCTCGGCATAGCCCAGGCCGCAGGCGATGATGGCAGCCAGCATCAGACCATCGCCGACCGGCGAGGCCGTCACGCCCTGCGTCAGGGCAAAACCCGCGACCAGCGCGCTGCCGATGCATGAAAACAGCCAGAACGCCGGGCGCGGACGGTCGCCGCCGCGCAGCACGCCGAAGATCGCGGTCGCCAACGGCAGCAGGCCGACGAAGATGATGGAATGGGCCGTGGTGACGTGCTTGAGCGCCAACGCGGTCAGCAGGGGAAAGCCGACAACCACGCCAAGCGCGACGATCACCAGCGACAGCAGATCGCCGCGCTCCGGGCGTTTCTGCCGGAACAGAAGCAGCAGCGCCAGGCCAAGCAGGCCGGCAATCGCCGCCCGGGCCGAGGTCAGGAATGTCGGATCGAAATCCCTGACCGCCACGCGCGTTGCCGGCAGCGAGCCGCTGAAGATCAACACGCCGATGAATCCATTCATCCAGCCGCTCGCGGTCTTGTCCATCGTATGCTCCGTTTGTCGGCTCCGTATCGCGCGGAGCCGGTGGTATCGCCAGAGACAATGCGGTACAATTATGCAAAACTGTCATGGTCAGCAGAGCAGTACGGATGGACAAACAGACAACAGGAAGCGAGAGCAGCGGAACGCTGGTCGAAGGTGTCATGGCGACGATCCGCCAGCGGATCGCGGCGCGCAGCCTGACGCCGGGAGCGCAATTGCCGTCGATCCGCGCCTTTGCCAAATCCATGCGAGTGTCCAAATCCACCGTGGTAGAAGCCTATGAGCGGCTCGCCGCCGAAGGCGCGATCCGCTCGCGGCCGGGCTCCGGATTCTATGCCGCCGGATCGCTGGCGCCGCTGTCGCTGGCCGAAATCGGTCCCCGCCTCGACCGCGCGGTCGATCCACTCTGGATCTCACGCCAGTCGCTGGAAGCCGGCGACGAGATGCTGAAGCCCGGCTGCGGCTGGCTGCCCGCTTCATGGATGCCCCAGGGAGGTCTGCGCCGGGCACTGCGCACGGTAGCGCGTGCGGACGATGTCGCACTGGCCGATTACGGCACGCCGCTCGGCCTGCCACCGCTACGGCAATTGCTGGCGCGGCGTATGGCCGGGCACGGCATCGAGGCCTCTCCCGAGCAGATCATGCTGACAGAATCAGGCACGCAGGCCATCGACCTGTTGTGCCGGTTCCTGATCGAGCCCGGCGACACCGTGCTGGTCGACGACCCCTGCTACTTCAACTTCCATGCTTTGTTGCGCGCCCACCGGGCCAAGGTCGTCAGCGTTCCCTACACGCCGTCGGGGCCGGACATCGATCTGTTCGCGCAGGCGCTGGCCGAGCATCGGCCGCGCCTCTACATCACCAATTCCGCCATCCACAACCCGACCGGCGCGGTGCTGTCGCCAGTCACCGCGCATCGGCTGCTCAAGCTCGCCGACCAATCGGATCTGACCATCGTCGAAGACGACATCTTCGCCGATTTCGAACATGCGCCCGCCCCCAGGCTGGCGGCGTTCGATGGTCTCAACCGCGTTGTCCACATCGGCAGCTTCTCCAAGACGCTGTCCGCGTCGGTTCGCTGCGGCTTCATCGCAGCGCCCCGCGACTGGATCGAGCCCCTGGCCGACCTGAAGATCGCCACCACCTTTGGCGGCGGCCGGCTTGCGGCCGAACTGGTGCTGACCCTGCTGAAGGACGGCAGCTACCGCAAGCACATGGATTTGCTGCGCGCACGGCTTGCGCGCGCCATGGGCGAGACCAGCGTTCGTCTGAAGGCGATCGGCATCTCACCCTGGATCGACCAGCCGGCCGGCCTGTTCCTGTGGTGCAGTCTGCCGGATGGCGTCGATGCGGCCGAAGTCGCCCGCCGCGCGCTGGCCGACAACATCGTGCTGGCACCGGGCAACGCATTCAGCCTGTCCGGGATGGCTGGCCGCTTCCTGCGCTTCAACGCTGCCCAATGCGCGGACGAGCGGATTTTCAGGGTGATCGAGGCTGCGATGACGCGACCAAGCTGATCCTGTTGCCTGGACAACCTCCGGCTGCTAAGGGACGGATCTGCGCGTCGAGAGAATATCCGCGCGATCCGGGATAGCGACTATGGGAACCAGCAAGTCAGCAGACAAGTAGGCCGCAATAGCACTTCGTTGTTGCGGCGGCCCGTCATTTCCCATCTTCAGTGAGAACGGCAGATCGCCGCCAAATGTAGCCATTTGAGCGGATGTTCAATCATGCCTTGTCCTAAAAACCCGACATGGACTTCCCTGCCAGCAGCCATGGTGCTGATGGCGCCCTTCGACATCCTGGCCTCGCTGGCCATGGACATCTACCTCCCGATTGTCCCGGCGATGCCGGAGATCCTCAAGACATCGCCCGATGTCATCCAGCTGACACTGAGCCTCTACATGATCTGCCTTGGGCTCGGCCAAATCGTCTTCGGCCCAATTTCCGACAGGATCGGCAGGCGTCCGGTGCTGATCGGCGGCGCGCTTTTGTTTGCAGGCGCTTCCGTCCTGCTCGCCTGCACCTCGCTGGCCATGGGTTCGTCGCCTTGCGGGTCGTGCAGGCCATCGGGGCATCCGCCGTTCTCGTTGCGACATTTGCAACGGTTCGCGACGTCTATGCGCAGAGGCCTGAAAGTGCCGTCATCTACGGCCTGTTCAGTTCGATGCTGGCCTTCGTGCCGGCGTTGGGGCCGATTGCCGGTGCATTGATCGCCGAAAATCTTGGCTGGCGCGCGATCTTCCTGACGCTCGGCGGTCTGGGAATAGCCGCCACCCTTAACGCATGGCCGAGATGGCATGAAACACGGCCCACCAATGGCAACGACAGGCGAATGGCGTTTCGTCCCATTCTCTCCAGCTTCGCCTTCTGGGCGTACACGCTCGGCTTCAGTGCCGTCATGGGCGCCTTCTTCGTGTTCTTTTCGACGGCGCCGCGGGTGCTCATGGACCGCGCCGGCTTTTCACAGCTCGGTTTCAGCCTGGCCTTCGCCACCGCGGCGCTGGTGATGATCGTGACCACCCGCTTCGCCAAAAAGTTCATTGCACGTCGGGGCATTGCGGGCAGTGCTATCAGAGGCATGGCGATGTTGCTGCTCGGCGCGGCTCTGCTGGCGGCCGGGCAGCTGTTCGCGGCGCCGTCCTTCGCGACATTCGTCTTACCGATGTGGGTCGTTGCCGCGGGTATCGTCTTCACTGTCTCAGTCACCGCGAACGGTGCACTCGAGGCGTTCGGCGATGTCGCGGGAACCGCCGTCGCGCTCTACTTCTGCATCCAGAGCCTTGTCGTCGGCATCCTCGGCACGCTGTTCGTCATCCTGCTTGATGGAGACACGGCGTGGCCGCTGGTGGGCTACTGTTCGGTCATGGCGACGCTCACACTAGGCGCACTGAGGCATTTGCAGAAACGCCAAACCGAATAGACGGGACAGATGAGAAGCCTCGGCCGTTGGCGCAGGCTTCTCATCGTTGTCAGCGAGACGCCGCGCAGACTTCCCGCACGCGGTCGCGCAACCAGCGTTGCGCCGGATCGGCATCGAGGCGCGGATGCCACAGCATCGAGATGGTGACCTCCGCGGTGGCAACCGGCAGGGGAAAACTGTGCATGCCTGCGCGTGCGCCCTCGGTGTGCCGCTCCGGAACGCTTGCGATCAGGTCGGACGTGCGCGCCATGGCAAGGGCTGCCGAGAAACCGGAAACCATGCACACGACTGTCCGCTGCAGCCCGAGCCGGTTCAGGGCCTCGTCGATCGGCCCTTTCTCGCGGCCACGCCGTGAAACGCTGATGTGCCGGCCTGCCGCATAGCGCTCTGGCGTCACCGTGCCCTCGCTCAACGGATGGCCCATTCGCACGGCGCCGATGAAGCGGTCGCGAAGCAATGCCTGGATGCGCACCTCCGGTCCGGTCTCGCCAGCGACGCCTATGTCCAGGTCGATCGCCGCGTCGCGCAGCGACATGACGTCTCTATCGGACTTCGGCGCAAAGCGCAGCCGCACGCCGGGCGCATCGGCCTGGATACGGGCGACGAGACGCGGCGCGAATTCTTCGACGAAGCTCTCATTGGTGCGCAGCGTGAAGACCCCGTCCAGGCTCGGGAGATCGAGCAAGGTGGCAGGGCGCAGCAGCGCCTCCGCATCCTGGACGACACGGCCCACCTGTTGTCGCAGTTCTTCCGCACGCGGCGTCGCCACCAGGCCGCGACCGGCGCGAACCAGCAGCGGATCGCCCGTAGCCTCGCGCAACCGCGCCAGCGTCCGGCTCATCGCCGAGGGGCTGAGGCGCAGGCGGCTGGCGGCACGCGCCACGCTGCCTTCGGTCAGCAGGATGTCGAGAGCGAACAATAGGTTGAGATCGGGTGATGTCATCGGCAGATCATGGCATGATATGGCGCCAAACGCATGAATAAGATGCAAATGCTGCGCCTTCCGCCACATTGGCCACGGAACTAGATCTCCAGCAGTTCCGGTTGTGGGACTGATGGAAGGAGATCGCCGTGGCAATCGCTGAGCAAAATCGGGACGGGCTGACCTCGGCACCGCCACAGATGCAATCCGCCGGCTGGGCGTTGGCAAGCCTGTCGCTCGCCACGCTGCTATCCTCGCTGGGAACCAGCATTGCCAGCGTCGGGCTGCCGTCGCTGATGCAGAATTTCGGCGCGACGTTCCAGTCCGTGCAATGGGTTGTTCTGGCCTATCTGCTCGCCATCACCACACTGATCGTCAGCGCCGGCCGGCTGGCCGACATGTTTGGACGCCGGCCGTTGCTGCTTGGCGGCATCGCGCTGTTCACATCGGCATCGGTGCTCTGCGGCCTGGCGCCGACGCTGTGGCTGCTGATCGCCGCACGCGCCGTGCAGGGACTTGGCGCGGCGCTGATGATGGCGCTGACGCTGGCCTTTGTCGCCGAAACCGTGACCAAAGACAGAATTGGCAGCGCCATGGGCCTGCTCGGCGCAATGTCCGCGATCGGTACGACACTTGGCCCCTCGCTCGGCGGCCTTTTGATCGCCGGCTTTGGCTGGCGCGCGATCTTCCTCGTCAATGTCCCGCTGGGTGTGCTCACCTTCGCTCTCGCCTGGCGTGCCTTGCCGGCGCGCAGCAAGACAGCGCAGGCCGACCGAGGCACGTTCGATGTCATGGGCACTGTCCTGCTGGCCCTGACATTGGCCGCCTATGCGCTGGCCATGACGCTTGGTAGAGGCAATTTCGGACCGCTCAACGTCGGCCTGCTGGTCGCTGCCGGCATCGGTGTTTTTCTTTTCGCCGCCGCGCAGGCGAGTGTGAAAAACCCCTTGATCCAGCTTGCCAGCTTCCGCGACTTCCAACTGAGCGCCAGCCTCGCCATGAGCCTCGTTGTCGCCACCGTCATGATGGCGACCCTCGTGGTGGCTCCATTCTACCTGTCACGCGGACTTGGGCTCGATGCCGCAATGGTCGGCCTCGTGCTGTCGACCGGCCCGCTTGTCTCGGCCCTGTCGGCGCTGGTCGCCGGACGCCTGACCGATCATTTCGGCGCCCACAGGATGATGGTCGCCGGCCTGCTCAGCCTCGCCACGGGCACGTTCCTGCTGTCGCTCGCCATGGTGACGCTCGGCATTGCCGGCTATGTCGTTCCGATCACCGTCACCTGCATCGGCTACGCGCTGTTCCAGACATCCAACAATGCAGCCGTCATGGCCGGCATCAGTGCCGGCCAGCGCGGCGTCGTCTCCGGCCTGCTCAACCTTGCGCGCAATCTCGGCCTCATCACCGGCGCATCGTTGATGGGCGCCATATTCGCCGTCGCATCGGCCAAGGGGCACGAAGGCATTGGTCTTTTGGGTTCCGAGGCCGCCGCCCGGGGAATGCAGGTCACATTTCAGACGGCGACGGTGCTGGCGCTGATCGCGCTGGTCCTCGCGCTGCTCTCTGCCCGCGCCGCAGGCCGCACGGAATCCAGGGGTTCGTGACGCGCCACACCGCTCAGAGAGTAGAATTTCCAAACAGGCTCAGGCGCCTGCCCGCTTGCGGCGTTCATAGAGCATGACCAGCGTTTCAGCCGTCAAGGCAGGCTTTTCCTCGCCTTCGATCTCGACCGTATTGGCTGCCTTCATGAGATACTGGCCGGGCCCCCTGTCCTCCATGGACAGCAGCGTGATGCGCAGCCTGATGCGCGCGCCGACCTTGACCGGCGCCAGGAAGCGCACCTTGTCGAAGCCATAATTGAAGGCAGCCTGGGTGTTCTCGGGCACGATGCCCATGCCGAGCGCCAGTGCGCCGATGATCGACAGCGTCAGATAGCCATGCGCAATCGTCGTGCGGAACGGGCTTTGCCGCCGCGCCCTTTCAGGGTCGACATGGATCCATTGGTGGTCGCCGGTGCATTCGGCGAACTGGTCGATGCGGTTCTGGTCGACCGTCGTCCACTCCGATACGCCAAGCTCCTGCCCGGCCATCATCCTCAACTGCTCGTAGGTCGGCGGCGCTTTAGGCCGTATTTCGTTCATTCCTGGTTTCCCGATCGCTTCCAGAGCCTCCGGACCACGAACTGACGGCCTCTGTCAATTCGCTCGGCGCGAATCCGTTCCGCCGGTTTCGGCCGCAATCGTGCCACGCCGCGAGCGCAGTCGCAGGCTAAATCGGGATTTCCAGGCTTCAGGGGCCGCTGGCAGCAACGAGCCAGCCTCGGCCATTTCCGCTACTTCTTCTCGTAGCCGGCGCGGATTTCCTCCATCGCCTCCTTGATGCGCGTGCGCAGGATGTCGACCGATTCGGCGCCGGATTTCTTGACCAGTTCAGCCACTTCGCCCGCATTCTTCAATGCGACTTCGAAAGACTTTCTGGCAAACTCCGTCTGTTTGGTCATCAGTTCCTGCGGATTGCCCGGCGCCCTGTAGCTTTGCGCCATGTCCGTGACCTCGCGCAGCGTGTCCTCCAGCATCTCGCGCTGCCTGGACAACAGCGAGGTCGCGCCGGCGGCACTGGCTCGTGTCGATTTCTCTAGCGCTTCGAGGTTCTTGCGGTGATGGGCGAGGATCGCCTCGACATCGACATTGGGCACCTTCAGGTCGCGGCCGAACCTGCCGAACATGTCCATGAAGGAATCGGATTCCGGTTGTTTCGCCATGCTCGTTTGCTCCCCTTTGCCGCATGATGCGGGCACCCTCGGCGGGAGAATAGCACTCGCATTCGGACACGGAGGAGTGAGCGCCAGTCTGGTCGCGCATCAATTCACGAGGAACAGCCGCTCGGCCACATAGAGCACGACACCGGCGAGCCCGCCGATGATCATGCCGTTGAAGCGGATATACTGCAGGTCCCGACCGATGTTCATCTCGATCAGCCGCGTCAGCTGCGCAAGATCCCAGCGCTTGACCTGGTCGGCGATGAATGTCGACACGCCGGCCTTCTGGCTCTCCACGAACGACGCCAGAGCCACCACGAACCCTTGGTTCATGTCGGCCCGGATCTGCGCATCCCCGGCAAGATGGCGACCGACCTCGACGAACATGTTGGCAAGATGCGCGCGGACAACCGAATTCGGCGCCTTGGCGTCCTGCTCGATGAACTGGCTGAGGCTTGCCCACATCTCGCCGGCCAACCCCTTGACCTCCGGCCGGGCCAGGAAGTCGCGCTTCAGCTTCTCGGCCCGTTTGGCGTATTGCTTCGATGTTCTCAGCTTCTCGACGAAGCCTTGGGCGAAGCGGTCGAATTCGGCGCGCATCGGGTGGTCGGGATCGGCCCTCACCTCGTCGAGAAGCGAGCCGGCCGAGGCGACGATCTTCTTCAGGAGATAGGTGTCGGCGCGGAACAGGTTGAACAGCGACGGCAGTTCCTCGCGGATCTTTTCGCGTATCGTCGCCAGCGCCTGTTCGTCATTGAGGAACCTGCCGATCACCTTGGTGAACTCGTCGAACAGTTTCTGGTGGCGGCGGTCGTCGGTAAGCGCTGACAACAGCTCGGCGGCCAGCGGCGCCAGCGGCACCTTTTCGATCTGTTCGAGCATGCGGCTGGTGACGAAGCCGCGCAGGCCGGATTGCTCGCCAGCGGCCAGCGTCTGCGGCACCAGCCGCACGACGAAGCGCGACAGGCCGGCGGCGCGCTCCGTATCGGCCAGCCAGTCGGCGACGAGTGCCGAGAAATCCACCTCGGCGAGCTTTTCGCGCACCGGTTCAGGCGCCAGGAAGTTGGCCTCGATGAAGCGACCGAGATTGTCGGCGATGCGGTTCTGGTTCTCCGGGATGATGGCCGTGTGCGGGATCGGCAGCCCCAGCGGCCGCCTGAACAGCGCCACCACCGCGTACCAGTCGGCCAGACCGCCGATGGTCGCGGCCTCGGCAAAGGCGGCGACGAAGCCGAGCCATGGATAGGTGCGCTCGAAGGATTTGGCGAGCGCAAACACCAGCACGCAAAGCGCCAGTGCGGCCGCCGCAAGGAATTTTGTCCGCCGCAACGCGGAAAGCCTGGCATCCGCCTCGGCATCGAAACGGACCGGCGCCAGGGGCGAAGCCGATTGTGACATGGGTGAGCCGCTCCTCGTCGATCTCAGCCTATTTAGTGTTCCGATGGCCGAAATACCCGCGACAGCGGGTTTCGTCCGGAACTTTCCCCGGCCGCGCACACAAAGTTGAGGAGAAAATTCATCTATCGCACGAAGCTAGTCTGGAATTATTCCAAGGTATAGGCCATATTCCGCCCGAGCCAATGTGGCGAATCCGGAAATTCGGGTCAAAGCCATATCAGCAAAATTTCCAGATCTGGCGTGGTTGCACCGCACCAGTGCCTTGTGAGGACAAAATGCGGCTTACGCGCCAGACCAACTATGCCATGCGCATCTTGATGTATTGCGCGGCCAATGATGACCGATTGAGCCGCATCCCCGAGATCGCGGCCGCCTATTCGGTGTCGGAGCTTTTCCTGTTCAAGATCCTGCAGCCCCTGGTCGAGCACGGCCTCGTCCAGACCGTGCGCGGTAGGAATGGCGGCGTCAAGCTTGGCCGGGCGGCCGAAGCCATCAGCCTGTTCGATGTCGTGCGCGTGACAGAAGAGAGCTTCGCTATGGCCGAATGCTTCGAGAACGATGCCGCCGAATGCCCGCTCGTCGATAGCTGCGCGCTGAACTCGGCGCTGCGCGAGGCGCTGAACGCGTTCTTCGCCGTGCTGGAGCGCTATACGATCGCCGACCTCGTGGCGGCACGTCCGAATGTGCGCAACCTGCTCGGAATCGACATGCTGGAGCGCCGCGCACCAGCTGCCTGACCCAGCAGGGGCGCGGGCTAGATCTGCAATCAAGCCGCTGACTGAGGCAGCACGAACGGCATATTGCCGGCCGGCAGCACGCCGACCCTGAGCCGGCAGTCGAACACTTTTTCGATCAGGTCATCGCTCAGCACATCTCGCGGCGACCCGGTGGCGGCCAGCCTGCCGCGATGCATGACGAAGATCCGGTCGGCATACATGGCGGTCAGATTGAGGTCGTGCAGGATGGCGACCACGCCGCCGCCCCTTCTGGCGAAGTCGCGGGCAATGTTCATGATGATCAGCTGGTGCTTGATGTCGAGGCTGGAAACCGGCTCGTCGAGGAACAGAAAACGCGGCTTGCCGTCGAGCACCGGTGCCCAGACCTGGCACAGCACACGTGCGAGTTGGACGCGCTGTTGCTCGCCGCCCGAAAGCTCCTGGTAGAAACGGCCGGCAAAGCCGTGGAGATCGACACGCGCCAGCGCCCGTTCCGGCAGCCGCGCATCCTCGCCCGGCAAGACGCCTGAGCGGCCGCCGACAAGGCCGAGCTTGACCACTTCCCGCACGGTGAACGGGAACGACAGCGTCGTCGCCTGCGGCAGCACCGCACGATGGACGGCCACCTCGACCGGCTTCATCGTCGAGAGATCTCGGCCGTTGAGGGCAACGCGCCCGGTGTAGGCGAGTTCGCCGGAGAGCGCTTTGAGGAAGGTCGTCTTGCCTGAACCATTGGGGCCGACGATGGCGGCGATCTCGCCGGGCCGCGCGTGGAAATCGATACCGCTGACGATAGGCTTGCCGCCGATATCAACCGAAACATCCTTGGCCTCGATCATCAAGCCTCACAAATCAACCACGCCGCGCTTGCGCAGCAGGATCCAAAGGAAAAACGGCGCGCCCGCTATCGCGGTGACGATGCCTATCGGCAGTTCGGCCGGCGCAACGATGGTGCGTGCGACCGCGTCGGCCAGAAGCAGCAGCGAGGCACCGAGCAGCGCCGACGCCGGCAGCAGATAGCGATTGTCCGGACCAATCAGCAGGCGCAGCAGATGCGGTACCACGATGCCGACGAAGCCGATGCCGCCGCTGACGGCGACGGATGCGCCGACCGCGGCAGAGACGCCGACGATGGCCGTGTATTTCAGCCGCTGCACCGGAATGCCGAGATGACCGGCGGTCGCCTCGCCAAGCGCCAGCGCGTTGAGGCCGCGTGCCAGGAACGGCATCGCCGCCAGCGCCAGCACGATGATCGGCCCTACCGACGCGATCTTCGCCCAAGTCGCGCCGCCGAGCGATCCGAGTTGCCAGAAGGTCAGGTCGCGCAACTGGCGATCGTCGGCCATGAAGATGAGGATGCCGGTCAGCGCCATGGCGAGCGCCGCCAGCGCGATGCCGGCAAGCAGCATTGTGGCAACCGAGGTTTGCCCCCGCCGCGTCGCGACCTGGTAAAGCACCAGCGTGGTGGCGAGCCCGCCACAGAAGGCCGCCAGCGGCAGTGCAAGCGTGCCAAGCAAGGCGGTCACCGGAGCCAACATCGTGGCGCCGAGCACGATGAGGGCAACCGCGCCGAGGCTGGAGCCGGCCGAGACGCCGATCAGGCCGGGGTCGGCCAGCGGATTGCGGAACAGTCCCTGCATGACCGCGCCGGAGACCGCGAGCGCCGCGCCGACCAGCATGCCGAGGATGATGCGCGGCAGGCGGATGTCATAGACGATCAGGCTGTCGCGGGCGCTCACCGCGGCGTCATCAGGCACTGTGCCGAACAGCCAGCCCCCGATGACGTTGACGGCCGAAGCGTCCGAAGCCCCCGATGTCAGCGACAGATAAACGGCAGCCGCCAACCCCAGGCACAGCAGAAGGATGACGATGCGGGCGCGGCCCGACCTGTCGCCTTCGGATACGCTTGCCATCACCGGGCCGGCGATCGATTGATCGACCATGATCCGCCCGTTCAGTCCGTGACCTGCCCGCCATAAAGCGAGACAGCGAGGTCGTGGATGGCATCGGCCGTGCGTGGCCCGAAGCCGAGCAGATAGGCACCGTCGATGCGGATCAGCTTGCGCGCCTTTCCGGCCGGCGTCGAGGCGATCGACGGATTGCCGAACAGTTCGTCGTCCGAGACCGGAGGCCCGGCATTGCTCATCATCAGGATCACGTCCGGTCTGGCGGTTATGATCGCCTCGTCGGACATTTGCTTGTAGCCGGAAAAGCCCTCGACCGCGTTGACGCCGCCAGCCAGCTTGACCATACCGTCGGCCGCGGTCTCGCTGCCGGCCGCCAGGATCTTGCCGCCCTGTATCGACAGCACGAACAGGATGCGCTTGCGTTCCTTGATCGACGTCGTCGGCTTCTCGGCTGCCGTGAGCTTGGCATCGAGCTCCCCGGCGAGCACCTCGGCCTTGGCGTCGACGCCGAGCGCCTTGCCGACGATACGGACCTTTTCGAGGATGCCTTCGTGGCTATAGTGCTCGGGCACTTCGATGAACGGCACGCTCGTCTTCTTCAAGACGTCGACGGCTTCCTTGGGACCGCTGCCATGCAACGCCAGGATGCCGGTCGGGTTGACCGAGAGCACGCCTTCCGGTGACAGCGCACGCATATAGCCGACATCGGGCAGCTCAAGCGCCGCCTTTGGGTACCGGCTGGTGGAATCGCGAGCCACCAGATGCTTTTCCTCGCCGAGCGCATAGACGATCTCGGTGATCGAGCCGCCAACGGCCACGATTTTCGAAGGATCGGCAAACACGGCCGTGCCTTCCATGGCGCTGGCGGATTGCAGTGCGATAACAGCCATGGAGATACCGATCACCGGCCGGAAAATAGATCCGCGCACGGTCGACAATCTTGGGAAAAAACGCATCGCATTTTCCTCAGGCTGCGGTCGCGCTTGGGATGCGCGGCAGGTTTTCCGCCAGGAAGCGCCAGTCGTCCCGCTCGCTTTCGCCTTCATGACGCTTGCCGAAGAACTGGATGAACATCTTGCCGTCGGAATCATAGACCTCAAGCGAGGTGACATGACCGTCCTTGGTCGGCTTGCGCACCGCCCAGACCTCCTGGATGTGGTCGGTCCGCAAATGCAGGTGGAAGGTTTCGTCCAGCACGTTGATCCATGGCCCCATCGGCTTGATCGACTTGATCGGACCGGAATGGATCTGGATGCAGCCGCGGTTTCCCACAAAGCACATGATCGGCATCTCGCCCTCCGCAGCGTGATGAAACATGGCACGGACGGCATCATTGTCGAGCTGCCAGGCATAGTCTTGCCCGACCAGGCGCACCGCCTGCCGGCGGCTGAGCTTCAGCGTCTTCAGCATGCCGAAGAACTGGTGCACATCGGTCAGCCGGCTCCAGCGGTCGCGCAGATCGTCGAGATTGGCGGCCGCTTCGTCGCCATGGCTCTCGTCATCGGGGAGTGGTCCCGAAATGTCGACGGTCGGCTCCTGATTGGACGATTCGAGCGCGGCAACCAGCTTCTGATAGGCATAGAGGCTGGAGGCCGGACGCAAATGCACCTTGTGCACGGCCTCGCCCGCCGCATCGAAAAACTGCAGGCTGCGGCGGATTTCGTCGCCGTCTCGCTTCTCGACGGCAAAGCCGTGTGCCCAGACCTTCGGGAAGATGCGCAGGTCGATGTTTTCGCCAAGCACCATGGCATTGTGGTTGCCGGTGACGACCTTGTCATAGACGCCGATCTTCTCGTGCACCGCGCTCTCATTGCGGGTCAGCGCCATGACCTCGCCGACGGCCTCGAGGCCGGTCAGAAGATCGTTGACGCGCGGCTCGACGCGCACGACGCCGTCGCCGCAGTGCGCGGCGACCAGTTCGGCTTCCGAAATGCCGAGCTGGGCAGCCAGATCACGCTCGCGCGTCTTCGGATTGTCTGTCCGTGCCCGCCGGATTTCATGCGGGGCGGGTTTTACGCGCTGGTCCATGTTTCGTCCCTGCTGCCTAGAGCAATTCCAGGAAAAGTGTGAAAGGGTCTTCCGTCCGGAATTGCGTTAAAACAAAGAGCTAGAGCGGTTCGGCGTTTCCGTGAAACGGTGAACCGCTCTAGCCTTACTTGTTGAGAATGAGCTTGCCCTGACGGGTGATCTTCAGCCGGTAGAGCGCACCGTGATGCTCAATGCCGATCTCGTGCTCGCCCTGGAACAGAGTGTTGCTGGACAGGGTTCGCACCGCCAGCGGAACCCGGTCGAAACGGGTGGGGGCCGAGGCATCGTCGGAACGGCGGACGCGATAGCGAAAATCGTTGGGATTGTGGGTGTTCATCTCTGTCGATCCCTTTCCTGTGCCGGGCGTCTGGCTAGGCGTTGCGTAATCCGATTCATTTCTTGACTTGAATAATCATGTTTACTAGTCAGTGCAATACCGGATTAAATGAGTCAACATTTAAGACGCCGGAGACGATCAAAAATGCCAGCCAGCCCCGGGCCAGCCAGCATGAAACCTGGACTTTGGAGTTGGGGCATGGGGTTGGTGACTTGGGAATGGCGTGGCCGGTCGGCGGCGAACGGCGCGGCGGCATTGTTGGCAAGCGTGGCGGCTATCGCCTTGTCGGCGCAATTGGCTAACGCCCAGCAAGCGGCGCAGCCGACAGAGCAAACGAAGAAGGCTGAAGAAGAAAACGCCGCACCAGCGGGAGCAACGCTGCTCGACAAGATCCTCGTCATCAGCCGCACCGGCGAGACGGCGATCGAATCGCTGGCATCGACCAGCCATGTCGGCCAGGAACAGCTCGACCGCCGCATGGCGACGACGCCGAATGAGATGCTGGTTGGCGTGCCCGGCGTCGCGGCGCAGGCCGACGCCAGACGCGTCAGCACCAGTATCAACATCCGAGGCTTGCAGGATTTTGGTCGCGTCGCGGTCATCGTCGACGGCGCCCGTCAGAACTTCCAGCGTTCCGACCACGGCACGCAGTCGACCTTCTACATCGACCCCGAACTCGTCAAATCCGTGGATGTTATCCGTGGTCCTGTCGCCAACACCTATGGCTCAGGCGCCATCGGCGGCGTCGTCTTCTTCGACACCAAGGACGCCGGGGATTTCCTTAAGCCGGAAGAAACATGGGCCGGCTCCGTCACGGGACGCTATGAGAGCAACGGCAAGGGCTGGACAACAAGCGCATCCGGTGCCTACCGCCTCAACGAGAACTGGGATGTGCTCGGCAACATCGTCTACCGCAACTATGACGACTACAAGGATGGCGGTGGCGACACCGTCAAGGGCACCGGCTTCGATGTGCTTAGCGGCCTGCTCAAGACCACCATCCGGCCGACCGACAACAGTGAGCTGAAGCTCGGCTGGGTCGGCTCAAGCGACGGCTGGAACGAGATCAGCGGCGGCGTGCCGGTCAATGACGTCGACCTGAAGTCGAACACCTTCACCGCCCGCTACAACATTACGGATGAGGACAAGAGCTGGCTCGATCTCCATATCAACACCTCCTACAACAAGACCAATCTCGATCTGACCAGCCTCGTGCCTCTCAACCGGTTTGACCCGAGCACCGGCCTTCCAGTTGTTTTGCCGGCTGGCTCGACATCGACATTCGACATCGGCACGACCAGCATCGACATTTGGAACACGTCCAGATTCGAGACTGCGGGAATCGCGCACGAACTGACCTATGGCGGCGACTGGGCCGGCGATAAAGTCGAGACCGGCGGCACGGCCGGTGGCGACAGCTTCTATACGCCTTCCGGTAAGCGGAACGTCTCCGGCGCCTATGTCCAGGACAAGCTCACCTGGGAGTGGCTCGAAGTCATCGCCGGGCTGCGTTACGACAATTACAGCCTCAAGGATGACACCCACGAAACGTCGGGGGACCGGTTGTCGCCGCGCATCACCGTCGGCGTCTCGCCTTTCGACAGCGCCAGCCTTGCCGGCCTGCAATTCTACGGCACCTATGCGGAAGGATACCGGTCACCCTCCCTGTCGGAAACACTGATCAGCGGTCGCCATCCGGCAGGTGTCACCTTCCCGTTCCTGCCCAATCCCAATCTGCGGCCGGAAACCGGAAAGACCGTCGAATTCGGCGTCAACTACAAGCAGGATGACATCCTCGAAGCCGGCGATGCGCTGCGCATCAAGGCAGCCTATTTCAACAACGATGTCGAAGACTACATCGATGGCGTTACCCTGTCGCGGTTTGACCCGACAGCCGGCTGCCCGAGCGGACCCGGTATCCCGATATGCTTCCAGTACCAGAATTTTGCCAAGGCCAAGATCGACGGCTTCGAACTTGAGGGCGTCTATGATGCCGGATGGGGCTATGCCGGGCTCTCGGCCTCAATCACCAATGGTCATACCATTTCCTACAAGGACGTTCGGGCCGACCTGCTGACCATCCCCTCATCCCAGGTCACCGCGCAGCTCGGCTTGCGCTTCCTCGAGGACAAGCTGACCGTGGGCGGCGAAGTGCAATACAATGGCAAGCCCAAGGGCAATCCGATCGCCGAGGACTACACGCTGGTCAATGCTTTCGCCAGCTACCAGGCGACGGACAATTTGAAGATTGATTTCCGCGCCGACAATCTGTTCGATGTAAAATACGCCAACCCGCTCAACCTGACCACGGCCGGCCAGCCGCCGCAGCCGGTTTTCGCGGCCTACGAGCCCGGCGTCACCCTGAAGCTGGCGGCGACGATGCGATTTGGAGGCTGATGACCATGACGAGCTTGATGACATCCCTTCGTCTGCTGACCTCGATGCTGGCGATGTCGCTTGCGATGGTTCCGGCGTGGGCACAAGAGTCCGCGCCGGTCCCTGCGCTGACCCTTGAACTCAACGGTGCGCAACCTTCCGACAAGGGTTGCCGCCTGACGTTCGTGGTCAACAACAATCTCGGCGCCGACCTGTCCAAGGCGGCGTTCGAGATCGCCCTGTTCAACGAGGCCGGCGTCGTCGACCGGCTGACCGTGCTCGACTTCAAGGAGTTGCCGGCAGGCAAGACCAAGGTGACGCGTTTCGATCTGGCCGGCACCGAGTGCTCGAAAGTCAGCCGCGTGCTGATCAACAGCGCGACCGAATGCACCGGTACCGGCGTCGAACCGAACGCCTGCATGCGAAAGCTGAAGACGGACACCAAGACCGGGATCGCTTTCGGAGTCTGAGGTGGGGCTGCATCATGCATTCCCGCGAAACACCGTAGTGCAGCCTCTGGCCGACGATAGCAGACTGCCGGCGAACGATCTTGATTTGACAACTCTGCTCTTGTCGCTGCAGGTCTCGCGGCGAGACATGCAGGACATCAATCCCCTCCCCGAGGCCGGCGCCGAGCTGACCATAGAGCCAACCGAGCCGCTCGCGCTGCCGCGGCCATCGGCCTGGAGCCGCAAATGGACGGCGGCGATCGTCGTCTCCTGCCTGCTCCATGTCGCGGTGGCGGCGGCCTTTCTGATCTCCCCTACGGGGATTTCCAGTTTCCAGGACGCCGAGCAGCCGGAAGGTAGTGAACAGTCGGGCAGCAACGTGGCCGGCAGCGCGCTGGACAAGGACCCGGCGGCAATAAACGTTGCACTGGTGCCGAACCTGCAACCGGCCAAACCACAGCCAGCAACGCCCAAGCCAACGCCGCCAACAGAGCCTTCTCGGCCAGCCAAGGAAGCGGCAACGACCAAGCCGGAACCTGTCAAACAGCAGACGGTTGCCCCAGACATATTGGTGGCCGGTGTCCCACGCCCCGATGGCCAGAGCGTGGCTCCCAAGACCGAAACGCCGGCGCAGCTGACCGTTCAGCCTGAGAGCACGGAAGCGCCTGTCGCCGTTCCGGAGCGGCCTCCGATCCCTAGAGCCAGGCCAACTCCGGCAGCTGCCCCTTCAGAGACGGCGGATGAGAAGCGCGGCACGGCGGATGGCGAGGACCGGTCGGCGCAAGCAGCCAGCAAGGGCAAAAGGCAAAAAGAGGCAGGCACGGCCGCGGAAGACAACTACCGCGGCGATGTTTTTAGAAAGCTCGGCAGCGTCAATCGCACCCTCCCGCCTTCCTACAGCTGGCGGCACGCAACAATGCGGTTGTCACATTCGTCATAGGCAGGAAGGGCAACATAAACGAGTTGCGCATTCTGGAAACCTCAGGATCGGCGGCTTTCGATCAGGCAGCGCTTGGCATTGTCCGCAAGGCAGCCCCCTTCCCTCCGATTCCACCGCAGGCAGCAAGCGCAAATTTGGAGTTCGAGACCGAAATCGGCCCATTTTGAATGTGCGCAGAACAAACGCTGCAGCCAATCATCAACATCCGCACGAAAGGAACCGCAATGTACATCGCAATGAACCGCTTCAAGGTGCAGACCGGCTCGGAGAACGACTTCGAAGCCGTCTGGAAGAACCGCGATTCCAGCCTTGCTGAGATGAAGGGGTTTAGGGAATTCCATCTGCTGCGTGGCCCGGTCAACGAGACCGAAGGCTACACGCTTTTCGCGTCGCACACGGTGTGGGCCAGCCACGACGATTTTATCGCCTGGACCAAGTCCGAGAATTTCCGCGCCGCCCACAGGAATGTCGGCACGACAAAGGTCCACTATCTCGGCCACCCCCAGTTCGAGGGTTTTTCGGTCGTCGAAGGCGCGTAATGCATGTCGGCCAAAAGTGGTCCCGATTTTTGGGACAACGACATGCATAAAAACAAAAAGTTGACCGGGGGTCAGGCCCCGGCCAGCAAGCTTGCATTGCCGCCCGCGGCGGTGGTGTCGACGCAGACCGCCCGTTCATGCGCATAAGCCGCCGGGTTGAGCACCTCCGTGACCAGCGGCACGATCGGGCCGGAGCGGTCGGCGATGACCTTGCGCACGATGCGCGCGGCCTCGGACGTGCCTGAAAAAGCGACGACGTCGACGCGTAGCGCGCGCGCCTCGACCGGATCCGGCCGGCCGTCGATGGCGGCCAGCGGCAGGCCCTTGCCGGTCAACGCGGAAAGGGCTGCCGGTGCACCCGGCGCAACGGCCAGCACGGCATTGCCGGCGGCGAGCGCCTGGATCGTCTGCGCCAGCAGCGTATCGCCGTCAGGACCGAGGCACAGCACCCGTCCGCGTGGCGACAGCGACAGCGTGTTGGCCTCGCCGGTCGGCCCGGGCAGGTCGATCTGGCCGAAATCGATGCCGGCGGCGGCACCAATGGCCGCGGCACCCTTGCCGCGCAGATGCTTCCTCAGAATGGCGATCCGGTCGGGCCGCGTCGACCAGCCGCCAAGTGCGGGATCGGGCAGATTGTCGGCAAGTTCGGTCGCCGTGACCTTATGGCCATCCTGCACATGGGTGCCAGCCTCCGGCCCCTTGCGGAAGCGCCTGAGATAGTGCGGGCCGCCGGCCTTCGGGCCGGTGCCTGAAAGCCCCTCGCCGCCAAACGGCTGCGAACCGACGACGGCGCCGATCTGGTTGCGGTTGACATAGATGTTGCCGGCATGGATGCCGTCGACGAAATGCTGGACGCGGCCCTCGATCCGGGTGTGCAGCCCGAAGGTCAGGCCGTAGCCCTTGCGGTTGATGGCGGCGATGACCGCGTCGATCTCGTCGGCGTCGAAACTGGCGACATGCAGCACCGGCCCGAACACCTCGCGCTCCATGTCCTCGATACCCTTGACGCGGAAGACGTGGGGCGCGACGAAGCGACCTTCCTTCGGCGCTTCGAGCTTGGCGATCAGCCGGCCCTGCAGGCCCATTTTCGTGCAGTACTCGCGGATCGAGTTCTGTGCCTCGTCGTCGATGACCGGGCCGACATCGGTCGAAATCCGCCAGGGATCGCCGACATTGAGCGCCTCCATGGCGCCCTTCAGCATCTCCAGCATCTTCTTCTCGACATCCTTCTGCACATAGAGCACGCGCAGCGCCGAGCAGCGCTGGCCGGCACTCTGGAAGGCCGAGGCGAGGATGTCGCGCACCGCCTGTTCGGGCAGCGCGGTGGAATCGACGATCATGGCATTAAGGCCGCCGGTCTCCGCGATCAGCATGGCGTCGGGCGCGGCCGTCTCGGCCAATTGCTTCTCGATCAGCTTGGCAACCTCGGTCGAGCCGGTGAAGCATACGCCGGCAATGCGCGGGTCAGCGGTCAGCGGGCCACCGACCGACGGGCCGTCGCCGGGCAGAAGCTGGATGACGTCTTCCGGCACACCAGCCTCGCGCAGCAGTTCGACAGCACGGAAAGCGATCAGCGGCGTCTGCTCGGCCGGCTTGGCGATAACCGAATTGCCGGTGACAAGTGCTGCCGCGATCTGGCCGGTGAAGATGGCGAGCGGGAAGTTCCACGGTGAAATGCAGACGATGGCGCCCCGCGCTTGCGTGCCCGCCTCCGCATTGACCGCCTCGGTGACGTAGTAGCGCAGGAAGTCGACGGCCTCACGCACTTCGGCGACGCCGTCGGCCAGCGATTTGCCGGCCTCGCGGGTGGCGAGTGCAAAGAACTCGACCGCATTCGCCTCATAGAGATCGGCGGCACGATTGAGGATGGCAGCGCGCTCGGCAACGGGACGTTTTGCCCAGGCCGGCTGCGCTTCCACCGCAAAGCGCACGGCGGTCGCGACTTGCTTTGCGGCGGCTTCGCTGACCGTGCCGACCACTTCGGAAGGCTTTGCCGGGTTGACGATCGGACGCTGCTTGCCGTAGCCGGCGGCCCGCGTGATCGGCTTGGCATGCCAGCGATCCGGCCCGGCGAAGGCCGCCCTGGCCTTGTCGATCGCCGCCAGCGTCACCGTGTCGGTGATGTCGAATCCTTTCGAATTGCGACGCCCGGCTCCAAAGATCTGGGAAGGCCGGGCAATCGCCGGATTGGCGGCCGGACCCTGGCTCTCGACCGTTTCGAGCGGATCGCGCGCAATGTCCTCCGGCTCGACGTCATCGTCGGTCAGTTGGTGTACGAAGGAGGAATTGGCGCCGTTCTCCAGCAGCCGGCGGACCAGATAGGCCAGCAGATCGGAATGCGCACCGACCGGTGCATAGATGCGGCAGCGCGTGCCTTCGTACCGGCGCACCGTCTCGTGCAGCGCCTCGCCCATGCCGTGCAGGCGCTGGAACTCGAAGGAATCGCGATTGTCCGCCATCGCCAAGATGGCGGCGACGGTGTGGGCATTGTGGGTGGCGAATTGCGGATAGATGCGGTCGGTCATCGATAGCAGCTTTTTCGCGCAAGCCATGTAGGAAACGTCGGTGTTGGTCTTGCGGGTGAAGACGGGATAGCCTGACAGTCCGAGCGTCTGCGCGCGCTTGATCTCGGTGTCCCAATAGGCACCCTTGACCAGCCGCACCATGATGTTGCGGTCGTATTTCCTGGCCAGCGCATAGAGCCAATCGATGGCGAAGGCCGCGCGTGGCCCATACGCTTGCACCACCACGCCAAAGCCGTTCCAACCGGCGAGCTCCGGCTCGGCCAGCACCCGCTCGATGACGTCGAGCGACAGATCGAGGCGGTCGGCCTCCTCGGCATCGATGTTGAGGCCCATGCGCGAATGGCGCGCGGCCAGCGCCAGCGACAAGAGCCGGTCTGCCATGACAGGCAGCATCTCGTCCTTCTGCGCCACCTCGTAGCGCGGATGCAGCGCCGAAAGCTTGACCGAGATGCCGTGGTTCTGCCTGATGTCAGGACCGTTGGAGCCGGAATCGAGCGACGAAACCGCGTCGGCATAGGCCTTATGATAGCGCAAGGCGTCGGCCTCGGTGCGGGCTGCCTCGCCCAGCATGTCGAAGGAATAGAGATAGCCCTTCTGCGTCATCGGCCGGCCGCGCTTGACGGCTTCCGTGATGGTGCGGCCGAGCACGAACTGCTCGCCCATCTCGCGCATGGCGGCGGCCACCGCCTTGCGGATCACCGGCTCGCCCAATCGCCGCACCATCGAGCGCAGCGTGCCCTCGATGCCGCCCTCGCCCTCATCGAGGACGCGGCCGGTTAGCATCAGCGCCCAGGTCGAGGCGTTGACGAAGATGGAGCTCGAACCGCCCGAATGCGCCGACCAGTCGTGCGGCGCGATCTTGTCGGCGATGAGGTCGTCCATCGTCTCGGTGTCAGGCACACGCAAGAGCGCCTCGGCCAGGCACATCAGCGCCACGCCTTCCTTGGTGGAGAGACCATAGGCCGAGAGGAAGACTTCCATCAGCCGAGGATCCGACGAACCGCGCACCGCCCGCACCAGATCGGCGGCGCGGGCCGAGATCGCCTTGCGGTCTTTCACTGAAAGGCCCGTCGTCTCGGCCAGTCGCTTCACGGCCTCGTCTTCGTCGGGCAGGTAGTTGGCGCGGATCTGCTGGCGGATGGCATCAAGCGCTGGCATGGCGGTCCCGTGGATCGAGCAAAGGGGATCGGGCCGGCGGTCACCGGACCGAATGGCGCAAGCTAGCACAGGTGTGAATTTTCAGTCGGTCCGAAGAAATCGACATTGCAGGTCATTCGATTTATCCTGGCAGCTCAGACTTGACATATGGACTGCATTTTCGATGATTGAAGACCAATTGGACCGCATTGACAGGAACATCCTGTCGGCGCTGGCAAGCGATGGCCGGCTTTCCATGTCAGAACTGGCGGCAAAGGTCGGCCTGTCAAAGACTCCAGTGCAGGCGCGCGTGAAGCGGCTTGAGAAGGACGGCTACATCAGGGGTTATCAGGCGATCATCGACCGCGAGCGCATGGGCGAAGGCCATGTCGCTTTCGTCCAGGTGAAATTGTCCGACACCCGATCCGCCGCGCTCGATGCCTTCAACCGATCCGTACAGGCCGTGCCGGAGATCGAGCAGTGCCACATGATGGCGTCGAGCTTCGACTATTTGCTGAAGGTGCGCACCCGGGATATCGCCGCCTACCGCCGCGTCCTGGGCGAGCGCATCTCGGCCCTGCCCCATGTCGCCCAGACCTCGACCTTCGTGGCAATGGAGACGGTCAAGGATCGGTAGAGCGTAGGGATGGCTGAAGCCTCCCCAACTTCGTCATCCTAGGGCGAAGCAGGAGCGAAGCTCCGTCGCGGAGACCCTGGGATCCATGCCGCGACCTCGGCCGAAGAATGCAGCGGAGCAGAATTCCGCACCGCAGCAGCGCTTCCGAGTCCCGGCATGGATCCTGGGGTCTGCGCCGCGTCGCTTCGCTCCTTACTACGCCCCAGGATGACGAAGCGATGGATGTTTGCGCCAATCGCCGAAGCATGCGGTCCGTGCTTAAGGAATTAGGCGCTCAGCGGTCGCCCCACGACTTTGGCTTCCTGTTTCTCGCACCGAGCCTTGATCGAAGCCTCTGCGATTGCGAATTCCTCTTCCAATGCCTCATATTGGGCAGCGAATTTTGAATCCTTGAACCATTCCTTGGCGGCTTCCTCGACGGGAATCATACTCCGGCTCATAGAACCTCCTTTGCTCGCTTCAGCACCAACTCGCCTCGCTTCGCTCAACTATTCCTATCGCCGGCAACCTCACTCCGCCAGCGTCTTCAAAAACGCCACCAGCGCCGCACGCTCTCGGTCTGAAAGCTCCAGCGGGTGAACTTCTGACACCCCCTCAACGCTGGGCGCGGCCTTCGCATAGTGCGCCACCACCTCGTCGAGCGACGAAAACTGCCCGGCATGCATATAGGGCGGCCTTGTTGCCGCTCCGCGCAGCGATGGCGTCTTGTAGGCGCGAACGAGTTCGGGCGCATCCTTGACCATGAAGCGCAACTCGCCGCAGGCGCTGGCGTCGCCATCGCGATAGGCGCCGAAGCAGTTGAACGGGTCTGCCTCGACTTGGTGCACGGCATCGATACGGCCGCGATCCGGCGGCAGGCCCGCAACGGATGGCACGCCGGTGTTGTGGAAGCTGTTGTCGGTGAAGCGCGAGCCGTTGTGACAGGTCACGCAATTGGCCTTGCCGATGAACAGTTTAAGCCCAAGGATTTCTTGTTTGGAAAAGACAGCATCGCCCTTCGGCTCGGCACCGGTGGCGAGGTCCAGCGCAAAGCGGTCGAAGCGCGTTGGCGCCGGCGCGATCGAGCGTTCGAAGGCGGCAATCGCCTTGCCTAGATTGGCAAAGACGCCGTTGATAGCGTCACGCTGCGGGCCGCTCATGGCATTCCAGGCCGCCCTCTCGACATCGTTTCCAAGCGGGCTGGCATCCAACGGCATGCCGGAAAAATCAGGCAGCGGCCCGAAGATGCGCTCATAGCGTTCGCCGAAGCGCGCCTTGATGTAATGCGCGTAGGCGGTGCGGTTTCCCGCCTGCTCCAGCGGGTTTTCGAGCGGCGTCAGCGCTTGCGCCCACAGGCTGTCGCGGCGGCCATCCCAGAAGAACCAGGGATCGCGCGCGACGCCGGCCAGTGGCATGGTGCGCCGGCTGGTACGGCCGACCCCGACCGCCTGCGGCAGGTCGTCCTGGAACTGGCGGTCGATCTTGTGGCATGTCGAACAGGATACCGACCCGTCACCGCTCATGCCCTGGTCGAAGAACAGCGTCGAGCCGAGTGCGGCAGCCGCCGGCACGTCGGCAAAACGATTGGTGGTGTCGGGCTTGAGCGCCGGCAGCGACGACAGCGCCAGCGAGGCGATGGTCGTCTTTTCGGCGTCGGAAAAATCCGGCTTCGTGCAACCGGCAAGGACAACGGCCACCATCAGCGCCAGAAAACGCGAACGCCGCCTCATGTCCTGCTCACAGCACCACGTTGAAGAGCACCGTGTCGGAGCCGGCGGTGGCCGAGATGGCGAAATGCAACTGCCACCAGCCGCTCATGGTGAATTTCACTCCTTCGATTCGATAACGCCCGTCGCCGAGATAGTCGGTCGCCTGCGGGCTGGTCGGCAGGCCGTGACTGTGCAGTGGCATACCGCCCGAAATCGCGATCGCGGCACCTTCCACCGGAACTCCTGCCTTTGTCTTCAAGGTCAGCAGCCAGGATTGCAGTTCGCCCTGCCGTACGACACCCCGCTCCGGCGCGAAGCTGGCCACGAACAGCGCGTTGGCGGTGTTCTTCGTCCGCGAGACATCCGGGCCGGCAGGCAGCGACGACCGCGGCGCCGTCAGGAAGACGACCGCGAGAATGCCGACCAGCAAGGCAGCCAGACCAAGACCCGCCAGAAGATAACGCCATATCGATGCCAAACCGGTTCCTCTTCCGCAGACAACGCTCTGCCGGACGGATCGCATCCCGCCAGCCTGTGGGAAAACGCTGTGACGGAAAAAACCCTGCTTGCCAAGCATGGCGCTGCCGGTGGCAAAAAGCTACAGCACCGGGATCACTGGAGGATTGTAGATGGCGGGAAACGGCGTCGCCTCGATCGGCGAATGCATGCTCGAACTGTCGGGCCAGACGGGACCGAACTGGCGCATGGGCTTTGCCGGCGACACGTTCAACACGCTGTGGGCGCTGCACGCGCTGAGCACCGAGCGGCCGGCAACCTATGTCTCGGCCTTCGGCGACGATCCGTTCTCGCAAGGGCAGATCGATTTCTTCGCTGAAAACGGCATTGGCATCGGCTCCAGCCCGCTCATAGCGGGCGCGCGGCCCGGCCTCTATGCCATCACGCTGACGGGAGCCGAACGTTCCTTCACCTATTGGCGTGGCGACGCCGCCGCGCGGCAGCTTGCCTCGGACCCGGCCGCATTATCGAAAAACTTGGAAAATCAGTCACTTGTCTATTTTTCCGGAATCACTTTGGCAATTCTGGACGAAGCCGCGCGCGCTGCCTTGCTGGCCGCAGTCGCCAAGGCGCGCTCGGCTGGTTCACTTATCGCCTTCGACCCCAACTACCGGCCGCGGCTCTGGCGTGAGCGCGAGGAGGCGCAGGCAGCGATCGTCGAAGCCCTTGCCGTCACTGATATCGCATTACCAACCTTTCCCGACGAGCAGATGCTGTTTGAGGATGCAACGCCGCAAGTGACCGCTAAACGGATCGGGAAATTGGTTGGCGAGGTCGTCGTCAAGAATGGCGAAGCGCCGGCGCTGATCGCCAAAGGAGGAACGCTGCGCGACGTGCCGGCGATCCATGTCGCGGCTCCAGCCGATACGACGGGCGCCGGCGATTCCTTCAACGGCGGCTATCTTGCGGCTCGACTTGCCGGCCACGAACCGCTGGAAGCCGCACGTCGTGCCCATCGTGTCGCCGCCGCCGTGGTGCAGGTACGTGGCGCACTGGCGCCGTTCGAGACGCTGCGGGCGGCGTTCGAAGGCTAAGGTAGCCGGAATCTGTATTCCGTGACGTGGTGGTAGATCGCGCCCGGCCACAGCGTCGCCTGCGGGAAATAGGGCCGGTTCGGCGCATCCGGCCAAATCTGCGGCTCGAGGCACAAACCGCAAAAGGCCTTGTAGTTCCGCCCTTCCAGCCCGGTGCGCGGCGTCACATACTGACCGGTATAGAGCTGGACGCCGGGCTCAGTGGTCCAGACCTCCATCTCGACACCGGAACTGGCGCCTTGCGTCCACGCCGCCTGTTTGAGCGGCCCGCGTGTCGAAGCGAGGCAGAAATTCTGGTCGTAGGGCAGCTGTTCGCCCTCGGTCTCCATGCGCAACGGCCGCGCCTGGCGGAAATCGAACGGCGTGCCGTCAACCGGCTTGACCACCCCGGTCGGGATCATGTCGCCATCGACCGGCAGATAGGCGCCGGCATTCAACATCATCCTGTGGTCGAGAATGTCTCCGGCGCCGCCATCGTCCAGGTTGAAGTAGGAATGCTGGGTGAGATTGCACAGCGTCGGCTCCTCACAGGTGGCTGTCAGCTCGACGCTAAGCGTGCCGGGGATCTTCAACCGGTAGGTGCAGGTGACATCAAGCGCGCCGGGAAAACCCATCGCGCCGTCGGGATCGTGCAGGGTCAGCGTGACGAAATCCCTGCCATGCAAGGAAACCGTCCACGGCCGGTGGGAGTAACCTTGCGAGCCGCCATGCAGCGTATGCTTGTCGAGAAAGTTTTGCTCGGTCTGGTAGCGGCTGCCGCCAATGGTGAAGCGGCCGTCGCGGATGCGGTTGGCGTAGCGGCCAACGACAGCACCGAAGAACGCCGTATCCGTCTCGTAGCCTTCCAGGCTGTCATAGCCGAGCACCAGCGGAGCATCGTGCCCGGTCAGGCGCAGATCCTGGATGATCGCGCCCAGACCGATGATGTTGGCTGTGATGCCGCCGCCCCTGATCGTGAAGCGACGCACCTGCTCGCCAGCCTGCGTCGTGCCGAAAACCTCGCCGTCCTTCATCGCCATGCCCGTAAATGCCAGTTGATCCAGAAGACTTCGGCTGGTTTTCCCACGAGAGATGGGCAGGCTATCGGCCTGCTCATCTCAGGGATAGCCTATCAGAGGCCGAGGCCGCCGATGCAGACATATTTGGTGTCGAGGTAGTCCTCGATGCCCTGATGTCCGCCTTCCTTGCCGAGACCCGATTCCTTGACGCCGCCGAATGGCGCCTCCGGCGTGGTGATGAGGCCTTCATTGACACCGACCATGCCGTATTTCAGCCCTTCCATGACGCGGAACGCGCGGCCGAGATCGCCGGTGTAGAAGTAGCAGGCGAGGCCGAATTCGGTGTCGTTGGCGAGGGCGACGGCTTCCTCTTCGGTCTCGAACTTGA
This sequence comes from Mesorhizobium sp. M7A.F.Ce.TU.012.03.2.1, assembly GCF_004006095.1. Lineage (NCBI taxonomy): Bacteria > Pseudomonadati > Pseudomonadota > Alphaproteobacteria > Hyphomicrobiales > Phyllobacteriaceae > Mesorhizobium > Mesorhizobium sp. M7A.F.Ce.TU.012.03.2.1. Next base: position 4,614,881 of record NZ_CP034779.1, on the reverse strand, counting down.
ACACCGGTGCGACCGGGCCAAAGATCTCTTCCTTCATGAAGCGCATCTTGGGCGTCGCATTGGCAATGACGGTCGGCTGGAAGAACGAACCGCCGAGCGCATGGCGCTTGCCGCCGGCGACGATCTTGCCGCCCTTGGATGTGGCGTCGGCGATCAGTTCCTCGACCTTTTCCACCGCCTTCTCGTCGATCAGCGGCCCCTGCTGCACGCCGTCCTCGAGGCCGGAGCCGACCTTCAGCCCGTTGCTGGCGGCAGCGAGCTTCTCGACGAACTTGTCATAGACACCAGCCTGGACAAGGAAGCGGTTGGTGCAGACGCAGGTCTGGCCGGAATTGCGGTACTTGGCGGTGATCGCACCGGCGACCGCACGCTCGAGGTCGGCGTCGTCGAAAACGATGAACGGCGCGTTGCCGCCGAGCTCCATCGATACCTTCTTGACGGTGACCGACGACTTCTGGATGAGAAGCTTGCCGACCTCGGTCGATCCGGTGAATGTGATCTTCGACACCAGCGGATTGGCGCAAATCTCGTCGCCGATCTCGCTGGCCGAACCGGTCAGGATGTTGACGACGCCCTTGGGGAAGCCGACTTCCTCGGCGAGCGCGCCCCAGGCGAGACCCGAATACGGCGTCTGCGACGCCGGCTTGACCACCGCGGTGCAGCCGGCGGCGAGCGCCGGGCCGAGTTTGCGAGCCAGCATCGAGGACGGGAAATTCCATGGCGTGATGGCGGCAATGACGCCGACCGGCTCCTTGGTCACCAGGATGCGGCGGTCCGCCCATGGTGAGGGCACGACATCGCCATAGGTGCGGCGGCCTTCCTCGGCGAACCACAGGATATAGGCGGCGGCGGAGCCAATCTCGCCCTTCGATTCGAACAGCGACTTGCCCTGCTCGATGGTCAGCAGTTCGGCCAGCACGTCCTGATTGTCCATCATCGCGTCATGCAGCTTGCGCAGCAGCTTCGAGCGCTCGAGCGCGGTGGTCTTGCGCCACGACTTGAAGGCGACGGCGGCGGCCTCGATGGCGCGGCGCGTCTCGGCCTTGCCCGACTTCGGCACGGTGCCGATCTTGAGACCGGTGGCCGGATTGTTGACGTCGACCGTCTGGCCGCTGTCGGCCTGCACCCACTCGCCGTTGATGAGATTGGCCTGCCGCATGAAATGGCTGGTTTTCTGAAGCATGGTCTATCCTCCGTTCAGCGCCCTGACGGGCCGGTCTGTGAAATCTTCGGTGAGCGTGCGCCATGGACTGAAGCCGGCACGCCGGAGCCACTGCTCTTTACCGAGGGCAAGGCCCGCAAGCAATCGCAAGATGGCATATAGGGGTTGGGCCACAGCGAGACGAGAGCAGGCGACGTGCTTACCCCGATGCCTTACCCGAAAACGTGCAAGACGACAGTCAGCCAGAAAGCCGTGGTGATGGCTGCACAGGCCGTTGCGATGGTCATCTGGTTCGACGCCAGCGCCTGGCCGGTGTTGAACTGAACGGCGATGAGATAAGAATTGATGCCGGATGGCAGCGCCGCAACCACCACCGCCACCTTGGCCGTCAACGGCGGCAACGCAAGCAGCCAGACGAAGGCGAGAACCAGTGCCGGCATCAGGAACAGCTTCAACGCCGAAAGCGCCAGCGCCGGGCGGACATTGCCTGATATGCCGAAGCGGCGCAGGCTGAGACCCATGGCAAACAGCGCCACCGGTCCTGCCGTGTCGGCCAGCCCATCGACCAGACGCATTGCAAGGTCGGGCAATGGCGCCCCGGTCATGCGCCAGGCAAGCCCGGCCAGAATGCCGATGATCAGCGGATTGAGAAACAGCCGTTTCAGAAAGCTTCTGACGACACGCAGGGGATGCACGTGCTCGCTACCGCTCCGGCCAAACATCTCGAAGAGCACGATGGAAGCCATCATCATGATCGGCAGATGCACGGAGACCAGCAGCGACAGCACTTCAAAGCCGCTCGGGCCGAATATGCCGAGAATAAAGGGAGCACCGAGCAGGACAACGTTGGAGTAGGCCGACGATACGCCGCCGACAACGCCGGCGCGTGCGTCGCGCCCGAACACCCGCGTGGTGACGAGATGGCCGGCGGCCCAGGTGATCGCCACGGCCGCGAAATAGGCGCCCCACAGCGACCAGGGCGCCACGCCGTGGAAATCGGCATTCACCATGGTCTGGAACAACAGCAGCGGCATCGCCACGCTGATCGCGAAATCGGCTATCCCCTCGCCGCTCGCTGGCTTCAAATAGCCGGTAAACCCGGCGAGATAGCCGAGCGCGACAAGGCTGAAGACGAAAAGGACGGTTTCGGTGAGCGGAGACATTTTTACCGTGACGGGCGAATTTCCCGTGATAGGCGAGCCACGACCGCGACGCAATCGCGCCTGAATTTGATCATCGTCGGCTGGCAGCGTTATAGAGGGTTTGGATCATCAGGGCGGACACGAACGACAAATGGCTTTTGTCGGACTCTCGAACCTTAGTCGTTTGTGGCGGGCATGGCTGACGGCTATCGTCGCCGCACTGCTTTGCCTTGCCGCGACCGCGCTTGCAGTTGCCGAGACGAAAAGCCTTAAGGGCGTGGCGCTGATCATCGGCCAGTCGAATTACCTGCACATCGCCGCCCTGCCCAACCCCGCCAACGACGCCCGCGACATGGCCAAGATGCTGACCGACCTTGGCTTCGACGCCCGCAGCGTCACCGACCGTGACGCCACCAAGCTGAAGCGCGACCTGGAGCGGTTCACCGAAGATGCCGACGGCGCCGATGTCGCCTTCATCTACTACTCCGGTCATGGCATCGAGGCCGGCGGCGAAAACTATCTGGTTCCGGTCGATGCCGACGTCCCGTCGCTGAGGGATGCCGGCACCAGCCTTGTGCCGATATCGGCCGTCATGGAGGCATTGAAAAAGACAGTGCCGGTGACGATCATGCTGCTCGACGCCTGCCGCACCAATCCATTCCCCGCGGATGCCATGGTACGGCGCTCACCGACCGCTTCCGCCTCGCCCATAGGCGCCGGCGGGTTGGAGCCGGTGCGCGGCGCCAAGGCGCTCGGCAATGCACCGGCGGCCGACGCGAGCCTGGGTACAGTGGTCGGCTTTGCCGCAGAACCGGGTCATCCTGCACTTGATGGCGCCGCCGGCGAAAACAGCCCTTACGCGTCCGCCCTGCTGCGCCACCTCGCGGCGATGAAGGGCACCGAATTCGGCTCGGTCATGCGCATGGTGACCGAGGAGGTCTATCTCGACACAAAAGCAAAACAGCGCCCCTGGGTCAACGAAAGCCTGCGCCGGCTGCTCTATTTCGGCGTCGCACCAGTGGAGCCGACCGGCGACGACGGGCTGATCACAGGCGAAAGGCGCCAGCTCCTTCTGACGATTTCCGACCTGCCCGACCCGAAACGGGCGCAGGTGGAACTGGCTTCGCTGCAGGAAGGCGTGCCGCTCGACGCGCTCTATGGCGTGCTGAAGGCGCTCGGCACGGAAAATATCCCCGAAGACCCGACCGACCTGCAAAAGGTGCTCGACGCCCAGGCCGAGCGCCTGAAGAAGATGATGTCCGAGCGCGCCGCTTTGCGCACCGACGATCCAGAGATCAAACGCCTCGTCGCCTCCGCCGACAAGGCGATCGGCCAGGGCGCCATCGTGACGGCGCGCAAATTCCTCGACGATGCGGTCGGCCGGGTCGAGCAGACCAGCGATGCAGTCGATGAGGCCGAGGATCTCGTCAAGCAGAAGCGCCTTGCCGACGCCGCGATCTATGCCAGGCGCGCCGATGCCTCGGGGCTGGTCTTCGACTACAAATCCGCCGCCGGCGACTACGCGAAGGCGTTTTCGCTGGCCGAAAAATGGGACGACAAGCTGCGCTGGAACTACAAGAACCAGGAAGCCGAGGCGTTGAACGCCTACGGCTACGCCACCGGCGACCTCGATGCGCTAAAGCACGCCATCGAAGCCTACCGCACCATCCTGAACTTCATCCCCAATGGCGAACAAAATCGCGACTGGGCGATCACCCGCAACAACATGGCGGTGGTGCTGCAGACCATCGGCGAGCGCGAGACGGAGACCGCGCGCCTTGGAGAGGCCGCACAGATCTTTCGCGCTTCCCTTGTCGTGTTCGAGCGCGAGAAGGACGATCTCAACTGGGCCGCCGCGCAGAACAATCTGGCCAATGTGCTCTTGAAGATCGGCGAACGCGAGAGCGACCCGAAGCGCCTGAACGAGGCGGTGGCGGCGATGCGCGCGACGCTCCAAAAACGCCCGCGCGAAAAAGTGCCGCTCGACTGGGCCGCTTCGCAGAACAATCTCGGCCTGGCGCTCTATGCGCTTTCCGAGCGCGAGGCCGCCGGCGAACATCTGGCGCAAGCCGAGGCCGCCTACCGGCTGGCACTTGAGGAATACACGCGCAAAAAGGCGCCGGTTGAATGGGCGATGGTCGAGAACAATCTCGGCAACACGCTGGTGTCGCTCGGCATTCAGCTCAACGACAAGGCGAAGCTGAACGAAGCGGCCGACACGTTCCGTGCCGCGCTGGAAGTGCGAACCCGTGAAACCTTCCCCGTCTCATGGGCGACCAGCAGGCTCAACCTCGGCAACGCGCTGAGCGGTGTCGCCCGCTTCGATATGGGCACCGGCGCGCTTGAAGAGGCCGCGGCCGCCTATGATGATGCACTGACGGTCTTTACCCGGCAGCGTTTCCCGATGGACTGGGCGTCGGCGCAGAACAATCTCGGTTCGATCTACCAGACGCTTGGCCAGCGCGCCCGCGACGCGGCCAAGCTGGAGCAGTCGGCGAGCGCCTTCCGGGCGACCCGGCAGGTCTATGTCAGACGGAAATTCCCTCGCGATTGGGCAATGAGCCACTACAATCTCGGCAACACGCTGCAGCTTCTGGGCGGCGTGACCGACAAGCCGGAACATTATGGTGAAGCCATTGCCGCCTACCGCGATGCGTTGCGCGAGTACAAGCGGGAGACGAATCCCCGCCAATGGGCGCTGGCCCAGGCCGGCCTCGGCTCGACGCTGCACTGGCTGAGCATGAGCAATGCCGACTCCAGGACCCTGCTTGAGTCCATAGCGGCCCGCCGGGCAGCCCTCGAAGTACTCACCGTCGACGCGGCACCGGTCGACTGGGCCAACGCCCAGAACGGCATCGGCATGAGCCTGCTCAACCTCGGAAATCTCGAACGCACCGGCAAATATCTCGGTGACGCTGAGGCCGCCTTCACGGCGACGCTGAAGGTATTCTCGAGGGAAGGCCTGCCCATGCAATGGGCCTTCGCGCAGAACAATCTCGGTGACGTCAGCTGGAACCGAGCCAGCTATGGCGGGGGCAAGGCCGAATATCAAAAGGCGATCGAATTCTTCGAGAACGCCAAGCAGGGCTTTACCGAAGCCGGCTACACGATCCCCATCCCGCTCACCGACCAGAAGATCGATCTGGTGAAGAAGCAGATGGCGAAGAAGTAGGTCTACGCATCCCGCCGACCGCGCCTTGTCTTTCGGCTGGCTTTACCGTCCCTATATGTCCCGTCACCGGAACCCATTGCCGGGAACCGGAGAAGGATAGCGGATGATTCGATTTGCCTTGGCGTTGTTCCTGTTTCTTATTCCCGGCGTGGCCCACGCCACGGATGCAGGCTGGGCGCTGCTGCGCGATGGCGGACATGTCGTGCTGCTGCGCCATGCCATGGTCACCGGCACCACCGACCCGGCCAATTTCGACATCGACAGTTGTGCCACCCAGATGAACCTGTCGGCGCGTGGCAAGCAACAGGCGAGCAAGATCGGCGCTCTGTTTGCCGCCCGTGCGGCACCGATCGAGCGCGTGTTGTCCAGCCGCTATTGCCGCTGCCTCGACACTGCCCGCATCGCCTTCGAGGCCGAGCCGGAGCTGTTTGCTCCGCTCGATCTCCTGAAGGGCGACGAGGCGCAGAAAGCCGCGCAGATCGCGGCGATCCTGAAAGAAATCCGCGCCTATTCCGGCTCCGACAATCTGGTCATGGTTACCCATCTGGAAGACATCGTGGCGCTGACCGGCATCTCACCGCGCGAAGGCGAGGCCGTGGTCGTGGAGCCGCAGGGCGATGGCCTGCGCGTGCTCGGCCGCGTCACCTTCTGAGCGCCCTGCGCGCGATCGCTGACGTCGAAAGCGGTGTTGCCTAAATGCCACCGCCGCAAGAAGCCGCAAATCCGCCACGACAATGCCGCTTGCGACAACCCGTCGCAGGGGCTATAGGCGCGCTCCCGGTCACGAGAACCGAAGTGAGCACAACGGTTGGAGCTTTCGCCTCCGCCCGTGCAGGCGGCTTTGCCGCCCTGTATACGGCGCTGCTTTGGGGATTGGGATCGCGGATGTAGCTCAGCGGGAGAGCGCCGGATTTGGGTCCGGAGGTCGGGGGTTCAATTCCCTTCATCTGCACCACGGAAAGCTCAGTTTGGTTAGAGCATCAGATTGTTAATCTGACTGTCGAAGGTTCGATTCCTTCTCCATTGGCCTGAAAAGCCATCCGAAAAACGGTCCGGGGACTGGAATGCGAAAGACTGGACGGATGGCCCAAGCCCTCGGGCGCGGATCATCCCAAGCGTCTTTCGCCATCGGCTCGCGGCCAGGCCCGCGGTGACGATCAAGGCGCAGCGTCGCCGGCAAGGGAGGCCAAGGCCTCCGGCGCCCGCTTCACTGCCCCGCGATCCGCTCCCGAAGGCCCGCCACGGATTGATGCCACCAGTCCCCGGATCATTCGTGCCCGGGCTATGACGCAAGAGACGACGTGAAACGAGAAACGAAAGGAACGATCGACGCATGACTTGACGCCTCGCATGGGGCCATGCCCGACAGGAGTAAGACAATGACAATTCTCGACAAGGTTCTTGGGCGCGAGCGCGTCCTCGTAAAGGAAAACGAACGTGCCCTCACCCTCCACAAGGGGGAAATCAAGACTGTCCTGCTGCCGGGCGAGCACTGGCTCGCCAACCGGCGCGGCAGCCTCGAAGTGTCCCGGCACGATCTGAAGAACCCGGAATTCGTTTCGGCATACGAGAAGGCGTTGTTCGACAAGCTCCCGGATGTAGCCGCGTGTCATTTCACCGTCGTTCGCACCGGGCGCACGGATGTCGCCATCATCGAGCGTGACGGCAATCTGCACGCCGTGCTGGCGCCGGACCGCAAGCTGGTGCTGTGGACGGATGCCGGCCCGTGGAAGGTGACGCTGATCGACACAGCAGCCGATCTCGCCATCGATGCGGCGGTCATGCGCCGGCTCGGCCAGGCCCGGAAGGCGGAATTGATGGCCGTCCATCCGGTCGTCGACGGTCAGGCCGGACTGCTGTTCATCGACGGTGTTCTGGTCAGGACGCTGACGGCGGGCGTGCATGGCTTCTGGAACGTCGGACGCATGGTGCAGATCAAGGTCGTCGACCTCAAGCGCCAGTCGCTCGACGTTGCCGGGCAGGAAGTGCTGACCAAGGATCGCGTCACGATCCGCGTCAACATCGCGGCCGAATACCGGGTCGTCGATCCTGTCAAGGCGGTGAGCATGGTGAAGGACTTCTCCGAAGCCCTTTACCGCGCCCTGCAGTACGCCTTCCGCAAGACCCTTGGCGCGCTGACACTCGATCAGATCCTTGAAAAGAAGGTGACGATCGACGAGGAGGCCGCTGGCAAGGTCCGCGCCGATATGGCCGAGATCGGGGTGGAGGTCAGCGATATCGCGCTCAAGGATGTCATCCTGCCGGGCGAGATGCGCGAGATCCTCAACCAGGTGGTGTCGGCCGAAAAGCAGGCCGAGGCCAACATCATCCGTCGCCGCGAGGAGACGAACGCGACGCGTTCCCTCCTCAACACGGCCAGGGTGATGGCGGAAAACCCGGTGATGCTGCGGTTGAAGGAGCTCGAGGCTCTGGAAACCATCGCCGGCAAGGTCGAGCGGCTGACCGTCCACAACGGAACCGGCGGGCTGCTGAACGATCTGGTCAAGCTCCGCGACAGCTGATGCATGTCGCCCAAAGTGGTTCCGGTTTTGGAAAAACGACCTGCATCGAAACAAAGGCTGACGTGACGTCAACAGAAGGGCCGCCGGGTAAACCGGCGGCCCTTCTTGCGTTTCCTGGATGCCCTACCCATCTGCGCCCGGCGCATCAGGCCTTTTCCTGCCGGGAAAAACCGATTAGACAGCGCCCAAACAAGATGCGGACAGATTCCGCCCGCAACCGAAGGAAAAGCCCTTGTCCACCACGTTCGACAAAGTCGCCAAGATCATTGCCGACACCAGCGAGATCGATATCGACACGATCACGCCCGAGAGCCACACGATCGACGACCTCGGCATCGACAGCCTCGATTTCCTCGACATCGTCTTTGCCATCGACAAGGAATTCGGCATCAAGGTGCCACTGGAAAAGTGGACCCAGGAGGTCAATGACGGCAAGGCTTCGACCGACGATTACTTCGTCATGAAGAACCTGTGCGCCAAGATCGACGCGCTGGTTGCCGCCAAGACCGCCTGACATCGGTTGAGCGTTCGATCTTGACGCGCTCTGCCGCCTGACCCACAAAGCCGCACATGAGCAGCCCCCGCGACGTCGTCATATCAGGTATCGGCCTTGTCTCCTCGCTGGGGGAAGGTCCGGACGCCCATTGGCAAAAGCTCGTGCAGCCGGGGCTGGAACCGGTGCTCGAAGCGGCGCGCTTTGCACCCTATACCGTTCATCCATTGCCGGAGATCGACTGGAACCTGCAGATCGCCAAACGTGGCGATCAGCGCCAGATGGAAACCTGGCAGAGGCTCGGCACCTATGCCGCAGGCCTGGCGCTGGACGACGCCGGCATCAAGGGCAATGACGAACTCTGCACGACCATGGACATGGTCGTGGCCGCGGGCGGCGGCGAACGCGACGAGGCGGTCGATGCCGCCATTCTCGCCGCGTCGGAAAGCCGCAACGACCGCGATGTGCTGATCAACGAGAAATTGACCACCGAATTGCGGCCGACACTGTTCCTGGCGCAGCTTTCCAATCTGCTCGCCGGCAACATCTCCATCGTCCACAAGGTGACCGGCTCATCCAGAACCTTCATGGGCGAGGAAGGTGCCGGTGTCGCCGCCGTCGAGACAGCAGCCGCGCGCATCCGCTCCGGCCAGTCGACGCACATCCTGGTCGGCGGCGCCTTCCAGACCGAACATTCCGACATGCTGCTCGGCTATGAACTCGCCGGCTATCTGCATCGCGGCCCATGGAAGCCGGTCTGGCAAAGACAGGGGGCTGAGGGCGGCGGCGTCGTGACTGGATCCGGCGGTGCCTTCCTGGTGCTGGAGCAGCGCGAACACGCGATGAGCCGCGGCCGCAAGATCTATGCCGAGCTTGGGCCGGTCGTCTCCGGCCGCGCCAGGCGCCCACGGGGAGAACTCGACGCCGAGATCGCCGCACTGCTCAAGCAGGCTGCAATGCCGAACGGCAAATTGCTGGCCCTGTCGGGCGCGTCGGGCGCCCATACGGCAACCATCGCCGAGAAAGCCGCGCTCGATGCCAATCCGGCGATTGCCGCGCGCGGTTTCTCGACGCTGACCGGGCACATGAAGGAAGCACAGTTTCCCTTCGCTGTGGCACTGGCGGCGCTGGCCGTCGATCGCAAGGCCGCCTACCCTGTTTTTGATGCCGCAGCCGAGAAGCCGTTCGAAGGGGTTCCCGCAACCGTCCTTGCAACGGCGATCGGCTATCACCAATTCGAGGGCATGGCGCTCGTCAACGCCGCCTGAGGCGGTGGTCCACGATCCATGCCGCAACGATAAACGATCGAGGGCTACCGCATGGCCAATCTGAACGATCATATGGGCAGGCCGATCGTTGCCGTCACCGGCATCGGCGTGGTGACCTCGCTTGGCGTCGGCAAGGCCGATAATTGGGCGGCGCTGACCTCGGGCAAGTCGGGCATCCACCCGATTACCCGTTTTCCGGTCGATCATCTCAACACCCGCATCTCCGGCATGGTCGACTTCCTGCCGTCGAGCTCGAAGGGCTCCAGCCATCTCACCTATGAACTGGCGGAAACCGCCGCGCGTGAGGCCGTGGCCGAGTCCGGCCTCGATTCCGGTGATTTTGGTGGTCCTCTCTTCCTCGCTTCACCGCCGGTCGAACTCGACTGGCACGACCGCTTCGCGCTCTACAATTCCAATGATTTGGACTCCGGCGGCGAACGGCTGCTGCGGGTGGCGCGCGGATTGAAAGAACTCGACTTTTTCGAGACCACGCAGTTCGGCTCGATCGCCGGCCGGCTTGCCGACCGTTTCGGCACCCGCGGGCTGCCGATCACGCTGTCGACCGCCTGCGCTTCCGGCGCCACCGCCATCCAGCTCGGCGTCGAGGCGATCCGCCGCGGCGAATGCGACCGCGCGCTGTCGATCGGCGCCGACGGTTCGGCGACCGCCGAGGCGCTGATCCGCTTTTCGCTGCTGTCAGCGCTGTCGACCCACAACGACATTCCCGAAAAGGCGTCAAAACCTTTCTCCAAGGACCGCGACGGCTTTGTCCTCGCCGAGGGTTCGGGCGCGCTGGTGCTGGAATCACTGGAAACCGCACTCGCGCGCGGCGCCACGATTCTTGGCATCCTGCGCGGCTGCGGCGAAAAGGCGGACGATTTCCACCGCACCCGCTCGAAGCCGGACGCTTCGCCGGCGATCGCGGCGGTTCGTGCTGTGCTAGCCGATGCCGGCTTGAGCCAGGACGAGATCGACTACGTTAACGCCCACGGCACCTCGACGCCGGAAAACGACAAGATGGAGCATCTGTCGCTGTCGACGGTGTTCGGCGAGCGGATCGGCTCGATGCCGGTCTCGTCGAACAAATCGATGATCGGCCACACGCTGTCGGCGGCGGGCGCCGTCGAGGCGGCGTTCTCACTGATGACGATGCGCGAAAGCGTCATTCCACCGACCATCAACTATGACAATCCCGACCCCGCGATCGTGCTCGACGTGGTGCCGAACAAGAAGCGCAATGCCGAGGTCCGCACCGTGCTGTCGAACTCCTTCGGCTTCGGCGGCCAGAACACTTGCCTTGTCATGGCGCGGGAACCGGTCTAAGCGACCTTTTTCAGCCAGACCGAAACCGACAGGCCCAATGCGCGCATTGCAACTTATCGAGGACCGCCGTCTTGAAACGGTGGACCTGCCGCCTCCCCCACCGCCGGCACTTGGCGAAGTCACGCTGCGCATCAAGGCGGTGGCGCTGAACCATATCGACGTCTGGGGCTGGCGCGGCATGGCCTTCGCCAAGCGCAAGCTGCCGCTGGTCGTCGGCGCCGAAGCCTCGGGCGAGGTCGAGGCGGTAGGCTCCGGCGTTTCCAGCCTGCTGCCCGGACAATTGGTATCGATCTACGGCGCGCGCACCTGCGGCCTCTGCCGAGCCTGCCGCGAAGGCCACGACAACCTCTGTGAACATGTTTCGGGTGTGCACGGTTTCCATCTCGACGGTTTCGCGCAAGAGAAGATCAACCTGCCGGCTCGCCTGCTGGTCCCTGCCCCGCCCGGCGTGACCGACATCGGCGCGGCGGTCGCGCCCGTCACCTTCGGCACGGTCGAGCACATGCTGTTCGACAACGCCAGGCTACAGCCCGGCGAGACGATCCTTATCCATGCCGGCGGATCCGGCATCGGCTCGGCAGCCATCCAGCTGGCCAAACGGATGGGCTGCACCATCATCACCACGGTCGGCTCCAACGACAAGATCGACAAAGCCAAGGCGCTCGGCGCCGACCATGTCATCAACTACCGCGACGACCGTTTCGAGGGCGTCGTGCGCAAGCTGACCAAGAAGAAGGGCGTCGATGTCGTCTTCGAACATGTCGGCGCCGACACTTTTGCCGCCTCGATGCTGTGCCTGAAGCGTGGCGGCCGCCTGGTGACCTGCGGTTCGACTTCCGGCGTGTCGACGCAGATCAACCTCATGCAGCTGTTCCAGCAGCAATTGAAACTGCTTGGCTCGTTTGGCTGCCGCATGGAAAACATGGCCAACGCCATGCAGAAAATGGCGGCGGGACAGGTCGCACCCGTCATCGACACCGAAGTCGGCTTCGACGGTATCGACGCCGCGCTGAAGCGCATGGAAGGCCGCGACGTTTTCGGCAAGATCATCCTGCGCGTCGGCTAGAGCCTTGACCTCTGTGTTCAAGAAGTTCCGCCGGGATCTAAAATTTCGCTACGGCAGGCAACTGCGCCAGCTCAATTACTGGCTGGTGGCGCGCGCCGCAATGATGATCATCTCGGTCCTGCGCCTGCTGCCGGCCGACAGTGCGTTGAATTTCGCCGACCGCGCCGCACGCATGGTCGGCCCCCGGGTGGGACGCCATCAGGTCGCCGTCGACAATCTGCGCAAGGCCTATCCGGAAAAGGGCGAAGCCGAGATCCAGGCGATCGCCTCCGACATGTGGGGCAACATGGCCCGTCTTGCCGCGGAATACATCTTTCTCGACGCCCTCTTCGACTATGACCCTACAGCGATCAAGCCCGGCCGCATCGAGGTCAAAGGAGCGGACCACTTCCTCGAAATCGCCAGCGAAGTGAAGCCGCACATCGTCTTTACCGGCCATCTCGGCAATTTCGAACTTCTGCCGGTGGCGGCGGCGACCTTCGGCATGAACATCACGGCGCTGTTTCGCCCACCCAACAATCCTTATCTTGCCGACTACATCCTCTCGACGCGCCGCTCGACCATGGGCTCGTTGCTGCCATCGATGGCCGGTGCCTCATTCGCCTTGGCCGGGGTCCTGGAGAACGGCGGCAACATCGGCATCCTTGTCGACCAGAAATTCTCCAACGGACTGGAGACGACATTCTTCGGCCGTCCGTGCCAGAGCAATCGGGTGCTGGCCACCCTTGCCCGTCACTATGACTGCGACGTCTATCCGGCTCGCTGCATCAGGCTGCCAGGCAACCGCTTCCGGCTCGAAATCGAGGACAAGCTGACATTGCCGCGCACGGCTGACGGCAGCGTCGATGTCCACGCCACCACCCAGCGTCTCAACGATGTCGTCGAACGCTGGGTGCGAGAAGATCCCGGCCAGTGGATGTGGTTCCACAAAAGGTGGGAGATCAGCGGCGGGCGTCGAAAGCGGCCCTCGCAGGCAAAAGCGGTCCCGAACGCTTAAACAGAACTGCTGGCGAGGGTGTTAGCCCTGCGCCAGCCGACAACAGCGAACCTGAATCTCTTCAGTTGGTGACGACAATGCGCGTATTGCCGAAACCGGCTTGCCGAACCATCGCATAGAAGGCGGCGGCATTGGTCGGGTGCAAGCGCACACAGCCATGCGATGCCGGGCGCCCGAGCTGCCTCACCGCGCCGGTGCCGTGAATGGCATAGCCGCCGCGGAAGAACACCGAATGAGGCATTGGCGACATGTCGTATTTGCGCGAATACCACATCCGCGCCGTCCGTTGCGGCCGATAGCTGCCGCGCGGCGTAATGTAACCTTTGCGCGCGGTGGAGACGCTCCACCGGTAAACCGACGCGCCATATCTGACGGTCATCGTCTGCGAAGACACGTCAATATTTGCAACGAGGCTGGCTGCCCAGCCCTGCCCCGAAGCACCGAACAGCATCGCAACAAACACGGCTGCCATGAGAACTGTCTTTTTCATGCGATCAAACCCCTTTGATTGCCCCTAACCTGCCTGCCCTCAAATTGTCTCTCATCTTTTTAATGGCAGATGAACGGGCTAACACACACACCTTGACCAATTCGCCAATCCAAAGCAGCGAATTTGAACGATTTCCCGCAATAGTTGCCGCAACGACACGCCGCACAGGCTCGATCACCAACGGGCTTGCAAAACCGCCGAGATCGCTGCTCAACTCTGGGCATGAACGAGCGACTCCTCCGGGCAATCGATGACAGGCGCGACGATGTCGTCGCGCTGACCACTGAGCTGATCCGTTTTCCGACCATCAATCCACCCGGCGAGGCCTATCGGCCATGCGCCGAATATCTCGGCGCGCGGCTGAAGAAGAGTGGTTTCGAGACCGAATTCATCCGCGCCGAAGGCACGCCCGGCGACACCGACCGCTACCCGCGCGTCAATGTCGTTGCCCGTTTCGACGGAAGATCGTCAGGCGCCTGCGTCCACTTCAACTCGCATATCGACGTGGTCGAAGCCGGCGACGGCTGGACCGTCGATCCTTTTGCCGGCGTCGTCAAAGACGGCAAGGTCTATGGTCGCGGCGCCTGCGACATGAAGGGCGGACTGGCCGCCTCGATCATCGCAGCCGAAGCCTTCCTGGAAGTCTTCCCCGACTTTCCCGGCGTCATCGAAATATCCGGCACCGTCGACGAGGAGTCCGGCGGCTTCGGCGGCGTCGCCCATCTGGCCAGACTCGGCTATTTCTCAAAACCCAGGGTCGACCACGTCATCATTCCCGAGCCGCTCAACAAGGACCGCATCTGCCTCGGGCATCGCGGCGTCTGGTGGGCGGAGATCGAGACCAAGGGCGAGATCGCGCACGGCTCGATGCCGTTTCTCGGCGACAATGCGGTGCGCCACATGGGCGCCGTGCTGAGGGCTTTCGAGGACGAGCTGTTCCCTGCGCTTGACCGTAAGATGACGCGCATGCCGGTCGTGCCCGAAGGGGCAAAACGCTCGACCATGAACATCAATTCGATCCATGGCGGCCAGACCGAGGACTTCCGGCCCGGCCTGCCGTCGCCCAACGTGCCCGACTCCTGCCGGCTGACCATCGACCGTCGTTTCCTGCTGGAGGAAGATCTCGACACCGTCAAAGGCGAAGTGACCGGTATTCTCGACCGGCTAAAGCGCGAGCGGACAAAATTCGACTACGAAATCCGCGACCTGATGGAAGTGCTGCCGCTGATGACCGAGCGCGACGCCCCGGTGGTCAAAGCGGTTGCGCAAGGCATCATGGCGATCTTCGACCGCGAACCCGACTACGTCATCTCGCCCGGCACCTACGACCAGAAGCACATTGCGCGCATCGGCCATATCTATGATTGCATCGCCTATGGGCCGGGCATTCTCGACCTCGCCCACCGGCCGGACGAATGGGTCGGGATATCGGACATGGTAGAATCGGCCAAGGTGATGGCGATAGGGCTCAACGTGCTGCTGCGCGGCACAGCCGCGGGGTAAGGCGCACCGCGACAAGCTTCGACCTGCCGATGCGGTGGCCAGGACAAAACATTCCCGGCCACGCCAACGGGCAGAACGAAACGCAATTTACTCCGCGGCGAAATCACGCTTCTATCGCCCGGGTTCGAGCACGTGTCTGAAACGCATGGGGAGTCGCACGATGAAACTGTGGAAAACCATCCTGGCGGCCGCGGTGCTGTCGCTGGCCGCCGGCGCTTCCGCGTTTGCCGCGCGGACCGACCTGGTCATCGGCATTCCGCTCGAACCCCCGCATCTCGATCCGACCGCAGGTGCCGCCGCGGCAATCGACGAGGTTCTATATGCCAATGTGTTCGAGGGCCTGACACGCATCGGGCCCAATGGCGAGGTGCTGCCGGATCTGGCCGAAAGCTGGACCATTTCCGATGATGGAAAGGTCTACACCTTCAAGCTGCACACCGGCGTGAAATTCCATGACGGCACCGACTTCGATGCCGGCGACGTGAAATTCTCGCTCGATCGAGCCCGCGCCGAAAATTCGGTCAACGCGCAAAAGGGCCTATTCGCGGCCATCGATACGATAGACGTCGTCGATCCGGCGACCGTCAAAGTGACGCTGAAGAACCCGCAGGGATCCTTCCTCTACAATATGGGCTGGGGTGACGCGGTGATCGTGGCGCCGGAATCGGCAGAGACCAACAAGGAGAAACCGATCGGCACCGGCCCGTTCAAGTTCCAGAGCTGGGCCAAGGGATCGTCGATCACGCTGGTCAAATCGGACAATTACTGGGGCACGCCGGCGTCCCTCGACAAGGCCGAATTCCGCATCGTGCCCGATGCCGCGGCCTATGTGCCGGCCCTGCTTTCCGGCGACATCCAGGCTTTCCCGTTCTTCGATGCCGACAGCCTCGCGCAGGTCAAGGACGATCCGCGCTTCAAGGTGGTGATCGGCTCGACCGAGGGTGAGACCATCCTGTCGATCAACAACAAGAAGCCTCCTTTCGACAAGTTGCAGGTGAGGCAGGCGATCTCCTACGCGCTCGATCGCAAGGCGATCATCGACGGCGCCTCGGCCGGCCTCGGCCAGCCGATCGGCTCGCACATGTCGCCGGCCAGCAAGGATTATGTCGACCTCACCGGCCGCTACCAGCATGATGTCGCCAAGGCCAAGGAATTGCTGAAAGAGGCAGGCCTCGAAAACGGCTTCAAGGCGACGCTGAAACTGCCGCCGCCCGCCTATGCCCGCCTCGGTGGCGAAATCATAGCCTCACAACTTCGCGACGTCGGCATCGATCTGGAGATCATCCCGGTCGAATGGGCGCAGTGGCTGGATCAGGTGTTCACCAAGAAGGATTACGACCTGACCATCGTCTCCCACACCGAGCCCAACGACATCGATATCTATTCGCGCAAGGACTATTACTTCAACTACGACAACCCGGCCTTCGACAAGGTGATTGCCGATCTCGGCGTCACCTCCGACGAAGCCAAGCGCAAGGAATTGCTGGGGCAGGCACAGAAGATCCTGGCGGACGATGCCGTGGTCGGCTTCCTCTACGAACTGCCCAAGGTCGGCGTCTGGGACGCCAAGCTGCAAGGCCTGTGGGAAAACGCCCCGATCCAGGCCAATGATTTGACCAAGGTGAAGTGGAGCGAGTGATCCCCCACCTTCCATGACCGCCTACCTCCTAAAACGCTTCGCCGTCGCGCTCGCCACGCTGGTGCTGGCTTCCATGGTGGTGTTCGCCGTCCTGGAGATCCTGCCCGGCGATCCGGCGCGGCTAATGCTGGGCCTGAACGCCAGTGCCGATCAGGTCGAGCTGCTGCGCAACCAGATGGGCCTCAACGCCCCGCTGGCCTTGCGCTACCTGCAATGGGCCGGCGGCCTGCTCAGCCTCGATTTCGGCCGCTCCTACACCTATTCGGTGCCGGTCATCGACCTGGTGCGCGAGCGGCTTGCCGTCTCGCTGCCGCTGGCGCTGATTGCGCTTGCGCTCTCCACCATCATCGCGATTCCCGTTGGCCTGTTTTCCGCCAGCCGGCGTGGACGCGCCGGTGACACGATTTCGATGGGCGCCGCACAGCTTGGCGTCGCCGTGCCCAATTTCTGGTTCGCACTGATGCTGATCTATGTCTTCGCCGTCTGGCTGCGGCTGGTCCCGGCCGGTGGCTTTCCCGGCTGGAGTGCCGGCATCTGGCCAGCCTTGAAATCGCTGCTGCTGCCGGCGGTCGCACTTGCCTTGCCGCAAGCCGCGATCCTGGCGCGCGTTACCCGCTCGGCGCTGATCGAGGTCCTCAACGAGGACTATATCCGCACCGCCCGCGCCAAGGGCCTGCCCTATCGCGCAGTCTTGTGGCGGCATGCACTGCGCAACGCCATGATCCCGGTGTTGACCATTCTGGGCCTGCAATTCGCCTTCCTGCTTGCCGGCACCATCATCATCGAGAATGTGTTTTATCTGCCCGGCCTCGGCCGGCTGGTGTTCCAGGCCATCACGCAGCGCGATCTGATCGTGGTCGAAAGCGTCGTCATGCTGCTGGTCGCGGCCGTCATCGCCGTCAACCTCCTCGTCGACCTTTCCTATGCGGTGGTCGATCCGCGCCTGAGAAGCCGGCAATGACACTGCACATCGACATCCCAGAGGAGACGTTCGGCAGCATCCTGGGCAAGGCATTCAGGAATACCGCCTTCGTGGCCGGTTTCGTCATTACCCTCATGATCCTGGCAATGGCTGTAGTCTCATATGCCTGGACGCCCTACGACGTCACCAAACTGGTGATATCGGACAAGACGCAGGCACCCTCGCTGGCGCACTGGTTCGGCACCGACCATTTCGGCCGCGACATTCTGTCGATGGTCATGGTCGGCGCCCGCAATTCGATTGCCGTGGCGCTGGTCGCGGTCGGCATCGGCATGGGGGTCGGCGTGCCGCTCGGCGCCTTTGCGGCGGCACGCGGCGGCCTCGTCGACGAGGCACTGATGCGGCTGAACGACCTCGTCTTCGCCTTCCCGGCTTTGCTGTCGGCGATCATGATCACCGCCATCTTCGGGCCGGGCGCGATCAACGCCATCATCGCCATCGGCATCTTCAACATCCCGGTCTTTGCCCGTGTCGCCCGGGCCGGCGCGCTGGCGATCTGGCCGCGCGAGTTCATTCTCGCCGCACGCGCCGCCGGCAAGAGCAGCGCGCAAATCACAATCGAACATGTGCTGCCCAACATCGCCACGCTGCTCCTGGTGCAAGGCACCATCCAGTTCGCGCTGGGCATCCTGGCCGAGGCCGGGCTTTCCTATCTGGGCCTGGGCACGCAACCGCCAATGCCGAGCTGGGGCCGCATGCTGTTCGACGCGCAGACCCGCATGGTGGTGGCGCCATGGATGGCGATCTTTCCGGGCATGGCCATCGTTGTCGCCGTGCTGGGGCTGAACCTCCTGGGCGACGGCATCGCCGACATCCTCGATCCGAAATCGCGGCGGCAGCGATGAGCCTGCTCGACATCGAGAACCTGTCGCTGACCATCGGTGACACGCAGATCCTTAAAAGTATGGAGCTTTCCGTCGCGCCCGGCGAGGTGATGGGCCTGGTCGGCGAATCCGGTTCGGGCAAGTCGATGACTGCGCTGACGGTGATGCAGCTTCTGCCCCATGCCGCGCGGGCCACCGGACGCGTCACATTCGACGGCATCGACATCCTCACGGCGAGCGAGGATCAAATGTGCGCGCTGCGCGGCGACGACATCGGCATGGTCTTCCAGGAGCCGATGACGGCGCTCAATCCGGTCAAGACCATCGGCGAACAGGTTGCCGAAGGCATACGCTGGCACACCAAGGCCAGCCGCGCCGAGGCCGAAGACCGGGCGCGAAAAATGCTCGACCGCGTCGGCTTGCCCTCGGCGAAATTCCCTATGTCGCGCTATCCTCATGAACTGTCCGGCGGCCAGCGCCAGCGCGTCGTCATCGCCATCGCCTGCGCGCTGAAGCCGAAGCTGCTGGTCGCCGACGAGCCGACGACGGCGCTCGACGTGGTGCTGCAGGCGCAGATCCTCGACCTCTTGCGCGACCTCGTCGCCGAGAGCCGCATGGGCCTGCTCCTGATCTCGCACGACCTCGCCGTGGTGACCGAGATGGCGGACCGCATCACTATCCTGCGCCGCGGCGAGGTTATGGAAGCCGGCGACACTGCGCGCACGCTGTCCGAACAGCTCCATCCCTACACGCGCCAGCTGGCGCAGGCCTCGATGCATGTGCCGGCGCGCGCCAGGCTGCATGACATCGAGACGAGCCGACCTTTGCTTCAGGTCGAAAGCGTGACACGCGACTATCCCGGACGGCGCACCTCATTGTTCAAACGCGCGCCTGGCATCCGCGCCGTCGACGATGTCTCGCTGTCGATGGCGCCGGGTCAGTCAGTGGCGCTGGTCGGCAGATCCGGCTGCGGCAAGTCAACCCTCGCCCGCATGATCCTGGCGCTGGATCGGCCAAGCTCGGGTACGATCCGGTTTCGCGGCGAGACCGTCACCGGCAAGAGCGAAGCCGAGCTGAAGCCGGCTCGCCGTGACATGCAGGTCGTTTTCCAGGATCCCTACGGATCCTTCGACCCGCGTCAGAAGGTCGAAAAACTGGTCGCCGAACCCCTGCATGTGCTGGAGAAGAAGCCGACGCGCACCGAGCGCCGCGAAATGGTGGCGCATGCGCTGCACGAAGTCGGCCTCGGCATCAGCGACATGGACAAATACCCGCATGAATTTTCCGGCGGCCAGCGCCAGCGCCTGTCGATCGCCCGCGCCATCATCACCCGCCCCAAGCTGGTCGTCGCCGACGAGCCGGTCTCGGCGCTCGACGTCTCGATCCGCGCCCAGATCCTTGATTTGTTCGCCGAGCTCAACCAGAAGCTCGGCATCGCCTATCTCTTCATCACCCATGACCTGACCGTCGCCCGCGCCATTACGGACGAGGTGCTGGTCATGCATGACGGCAAGATCGTCGAGCGCGGCAAGACGAACGCGGTGCTCGACCACCCGCAATCCGAGGCGGCCAAGGCGCTTGTCACCGCCGCCCCTGATTTGCACCGGGCGATCGCGACGCGGCTGCGAGAGCAAGGCTGATCAGGAGAGAAGGCGTCCAATCACTCCTGCGGCTTCACCACATCGACCGGGCTGATGTCGAGCAGGTCGAGCGTGCGGCGCAGAAGGCGCATCTCGCTCTCGGCAAGTTGCGAATCCGCCTTGGCGATCTCCGCCATATGTTTGGCCAATTGCCGGCGCCGCTCGACATCGAGGTCGCGGAACAGTGCAATCGCCTGCGAGCCGTTGGTCTCGTAGCCGAACTCGTTGAGATATTCGATGACGCTGTCGATACTGCTTTCCGCAATGCCGAAGGCGTCCTTGCAGATGCGCCGGAAGACAACCATCTCGCTCTCGCTGACAGACCCGTCGGCCAGGATCATGCGAAACAACATCAGCAGTTCCGCCGACAGGACCGGATCGTCCGCCACCTTGCGCACACCCGGGTCGCCGTCGAATATCTGACGTATCTGGTCCAGCAATGCGAATGCCATCAGGAGCCTCTTTCCGGGTTAACCACACAAATATAAATCCAAGCGCGATGCGCTTGGATAGAGGTAGCGCGGAATCGACCTTGCGCAAACAGGGCGGCCGTGGTCGAACGCCCGATATTTCAGCCGGCCGGACACCGCCATAAATCAGATGATCGACCTTAGCATCCAGACCGTCGCCATGCTCGCCTTCGCCGCCTTTGCCGCGGGCTTTGTCGATTCGATCGCCGGCGGCGGCGGGCTGATCACCGTGCCGGCGCTGCTGCTTGCCGGCTTCACGCCGGTCCAGGCGCTCGCCACCAACAAACTGCAAGGCATGTTCGGCTCGGGCTCGGCGACCATCCACTACGCATCGAAGGGTCATGTGGACCTCCGCCGGCAATTGCCGTCGGCGCTTCTGGCCCTTGTCGGAAGCGCCATCGGCGCCTTGCTGGCGACGATCGTGCCGGGTGTCATTCTGCGGGCTGCCCTGCCCATCGTGCTGATCGCCATCGCGCTCTACTTCGCGTTCAAGCCCAACATGAACGACATCGATCGCGCCGAGCGGCTGTCGCCCTTCCTATTCGGACTGATCCTGGTACCCGCGATCGGCTTCTACGATGGCCTGTTTGGACCGGGCGCAGGCTCCTTCTACATGCTGGCCTTCGTGGCGCTTGCCGGCTATGGCGTGCTCAAGGCGACGGCGCATACCAAGCTGCTCAACTTCGCCTCCAACATCGGCGGCTTCATCGTCTTCGCGGCCTTCGGCGTCGTCTACTGGAAGATCGGCCTGATGATGGGCGTTGCCCAGTTCATCGGCGCCCGCGTCGGCGCCAGCCTGGCCATGCGCATCGGCGCGAAACTGATCAAGCCGCTGCTGGTGATCGTGTGCCTGGCGCTTGCTGTGAAGCTGCTGGCCGACCCGGCGAACCCGCTGCGCGCCCTGATTGGTGTGTGATCACGCGCCCTGATAGAATGCCGCTGTTCGAATCATGTAGGAGGAGCCACACATGAATCTTAGCGCACCTACGCAGATCGTTTTTATCATTTCCGTTGTTATCGCCATCATCGGCGCACTCGCCGCGCTTGGCGTTCTTGCGTTCATTCCACTCGCATCGGTGTGGATTGTTCTTATTGCTTTCATCGTGCTTGCCGGCGGCTGCTTGATGCGCGGCGCCTGACCATTTCCCTTGAAGTGGGGACGAGGAGCGCCCGGCCAAAAGCCGGGCGCTTTTGATTCCGGCCCCGGGTCTGCTAGATTTGACGTGGCGCAAGGATGGCCGATGCCAGTCGAGATGCAACCCCAGCAAGAGCAGGACCGGTCCGTCGCCGGGCGGTTCGAGATGCGCCGGCGCCTGCCCGATCCTCGACTTCAGGGCATTGTGTCGGACATTTGCGGCTATCGCGAAATGACGCCCGGCCATATGCGCAACGTCGAATACGCGTCCCTCACCGTGCCGCTGGTCATCAACTTCGCTGAACCCTTCGCTATCGGCCTCGGCAAGGCGCCCGGCGACAATGACCGCTTCGCCAGTTTCGCCGCCGGCCTCTTTGCCGGACCGGTGGTGATCGAATCCTTCGGCGGCGCCTGCTGCGTCCAGGTCAACTTCACGCCGCTTGGCGCACGCCGTTTCTTCCGCCTGCCGATGAGCGAACTGGCCGACAGCATGGTCGTCCTCGACGACGTGCTTGGCGCGCAAGGCTTGGCGCTGCGTGAAAAGCTTGGCAACGCGCCGGACTGGACGACGCGTTTCGACATGGCCGAAGCCTTCGTCACCGCCCGTCTCGAGAATGCCGCCGAGACGCCGCTTGAAATCGCCTGGGCCTATGACCGCATCATCGCATCCGGCGGCCGGACCCGCATTGGATCGATCGCCGAAAGGCTGGGCTGGAGCCGCAAGCATCTCGCCGGCAGTTTTTCCAACGCCATCGGCATCGGCCCCAAGACGCTGTCGCGCATCGTCCGCTTCAACCGGGCGCTCGGCCTGTCGAGACAACCGACCGTCGACTGGGCCGGCATCGCCGCCGATTGCGGCTATGCCGACCAGGCGCATCTGGTGCGCGAGTTTCGCGACCTCGCCGGCGAAACGCCGACCGCGCTCTCTGTCAGGTAACATTTCTTCAAGACCCTGGAACGGCCTTCGAGCAGGGTGGCTTATCGAGCAACCCAAGCGAAGGAGGTTCCCATGCCAACCACCACTGAAGCGCCCCGCATCTACCCCGCTTTGCGCTACAAGAACGCGGCAAGAATGATCGACTGGCTGGGCGAGGCTTTCGGCTTCAGCGTCCGTGCCCGCTATGGCGAAGGCGATGTCGTACACCATGCCGAACTGGTCTTCGGCTCCTCGCTGATCATGCTGGGCTCGGTGCGCGACGACGACTACGGCAAGATGGTCGGCGAACCCGGCTCAGGCGGCGGCAAGTCGATCTACATTGCCGTCGACGATGCCGATGCCGCCTATGCCAAGGCCAGGAACGCCGGCGCCACGATCATCCAGGAATTGACCAACCGCGACTATGGCAGCCGCGAGTTCATCTGCCGCGACCCGGAAGGCAACGTCTGGTCCTTCGGCACCTACTGGCCGAAGGCGGGCGAAAAGGCCTGAGCCAACCTCGGGCGCTCTGCGAATTACCGAGCCAGCGCAAAGATCGCGTCGCAGTCGAGATGGGTCTCCAGCTCGGCTGCGACCTCGTCCAGCGCCCGCTCGACCTCGGCCCGGTAGTCGATGCCGCCGCCTTTGATGCCGAGGCTTTCGAGGAATCTCCCGCGAAAGCCGTCGGCGCCAAACAGGCCGTGCATATAGGTGCCGATCACCTTGCCGTCGGCCGACACCGCCCCGTCCTCGACACCATTGATGACAGCGGAAGGCCGCAGCGTATCCGGTCCGATGGTGCGGCCGAGGTGGATTTCGTAGCCTTCGAGCGGCAAGTCGAACGGCACCGAACGGGCGCTGACGTTGCGCACCGTCTTTTCCGGTTCCATCACCGTTTCGACGTCGAGCAGGCCGAGCCCTTCGGCTTCGATGACGCTGCCTTCGATGCCGTCAGGGTCGCGCACTGTGCGGCCGAGCATCTGGAAGCCGCCGCAGATACCAACGACATGGCCGCCGCGCTTGCGATGGGCCAGCAAGTCGCGATCCCAGCCGTTCTCGCGGAATTTCAGCAGATCGCCGATTGTCGACTTGGAGCCCGGAAGGACCACCAGCCCGGCATCGGCCGGCAGAGGCTTTCCCGGCGGCACGAACACCACCTCGACCTGCGGTTCGGCCTTGAGCGGGTCGAGATCGTCGAAATTGGCGATGCGGCCAAGCATCGGCACCGCCACCTTCAGCGCGCGTGCCTCGCCGGACGCCAACCGCTCCAGCACCACCGAATCCTCCGAAGGCAGGCGCGCCGCCGCCTTCAGCCACGGCACCACGCCGAAACATCGCCAACCCGTGAATGTCTCGATCGACTTCAGCCCATCGTCGAACAGCGAAATGTCGCCGCGGAACTTGTTGATGAGATAGCCGACGATCATGCGCCGGTCCTCCTCCGGCAGGATCAGATGCGTGCCGGCGACCGAAGCGATGACGCCGCCGCGATCGATGTCGCCGACCAGCACCACCGGCACGTCGGCGCGCGTGGCAAAGCCCATATTGGCGATGTCGCGGCTGCGCAGGTTGATCTCGGCCGGCGAACCCGCGCCCTCGACGATGACGAGATCGGCGCCCTCGCCGACCTTGCCCCAGGAGTCCAGAACGGCGTCCATCAACTGGCCCTTCATCGCCTGGTAATCACGCGCCCGCGCTTCTCCGAACATTTTGCCCTGCACGATGACCTGTGCGCCGACATCGGTCTGCGGCTTCAGCAGCACCGGGTTCATGTGGACCGAGGGTGCCACGCCGCAAGCGATCGCCTGCAGCCATTGCGCGCGGCCGATCTCGCCGCCGCCAGCTTTGTCGTCGGGAATATCGGCAACGGCGGCGTTGTTCGACATGTTCTGCGGCTTGAACGGCCGCACCTTCAACCCACGCTTCTTTGCCGCGCGGCAGAGGCCGGCGACCAGCACCGTCTTGCCGACGTCGGAACCCGTGCCTTGCAGCATGATCGCTCTGGCCATCAGTCCCTGCCCTGCGCCAAGGTTCCGGTGATATCGGATTTCTGCGCCAGCGGCCCGCCGCGCCAGATGTACAGCGCCAGCAATGGGTCTTGGCCGGTGCGCATGGCGTGATTGACGTTGGACGCGTGGTGGACGACCTCGCCGGCCGTGCGCATGCAAAAGCCGCTCTCGCCCATGCGCCATTCGGTACCGCCGGTCAGCGGAATGTAGATTTCCTCGGCAATGTGATGGTGGTCGGGATAGACGATATCAGGCCCAAGGATCAGCACGCCGGCGGCGACAGCGTCATTGACGAAGTGGCCTCGGGTGCCGAACACTTCCAGCCAGCCGTATTTATCGATGAACTCTTTTCCGAAATCCGCCTCGCTGTAGGTCTGCCCCCAGCGGAGATCGTTGCGCCGTTCAGCAAGCAGTTGCACCAGCGGCTTGGCATCCGACGGCGCCAACTCTGCGGCGCGATCAAGATGACGCAGGCAGTTGAGCGGATGCGGCTCCAGCGTGCGAGCCGGCATGTCCCAGCCAATGCGCGCCACGGCATCGCGCACCAAGGCGTGATCCACGGAGGAAAGGTATGCGCGGAACCGGCCCAGCAGTTCATCGAATTTTGTCGTCACATCTTGCTCCGGGCATGCATTGGTGCACAGCCGCTCCGCAGAGCGTCGGGTTGCGCGGCGGCATCATTGGTCTAGATTGGTGCGCGCGCAAAGCCAAAAACGACAGGCCAACAGGTCGAAGATTAGGGAGCACGCCATGGACGCCGCGGTCGATGCGAGCACCAGCCAGTTCGAACTTAACGAGGAGCAGCGCGCCATCCAGGAGATGGCGCAGGCCTTCGCCGCAGACCGTGTCGCGCCAAATGCGCTCGACTGGGACCGTAACAAGCATTTCCCGGCCGATGTGATCCGCGAGACCGGCCCGCTCGGCCTTGGCGGCATCTATATCAGGGACGATGTCGGTGGCTCGGCACTTGGCCGGCTCGACGCCGTGCTGATTTTCGAGGCGCTGTCGCACGCAGATCCGGCTTTTTCGTCGTTCATCTCCATCCACAATATGGTGGCGTCGATGATCGACCGTTTCGGCAATGACGAGCAGCGCCAGCGCTTCCTGCCGAAGCTCACCTCGATGGAATGGCTGGCCAGCTACTGCCTGACCGAGCCAGGCTCCGGCTCCGATGCCGCGGCGCTGAAAACGCGCGCGGTCAAGAGCGGCGGCGACTATGTCCTCAACGGCACCAAACAGTTCATCTCCGGCGCCGGCGACAGCGATGTCTATGCCGTCATGGTGCGCACCGGCGCGGACGGCCCGAAAGGCATTTCCACCATCGTCGTGCCCAGAGATGCGCCAGGCCTTTCCTTCGGCGCCAACGAGCACAAGATGGGCTGGCATATGCAGTCGACCCGCCAGGTCATCTTCGAGGATTGCAAGGTGCCGGCGGAGAACCTTTTGTCCGGCGAAGGTGCGGGTTTCGGCATCGCCATGGCCGGGCTCGACGGCGGCCGTCTGAACATCGCCGCTTGTTCGCTGGGCGGCGCGCAGTCGGCGCTCGACAAGGCGCTTTCCTACACCGCCGAGCGCAAGGCCTTCGGCTCGAAGATCAACCAGTTCCAGGCGCTGCAGTTCAGGCTGGCCGACATGGAGACCGAACTGCAGGCGGCGCGTATTTTCCTCTATGCCGCCGCCGCGAAGCTCGACCGCAAGGCGCCGGACGCCGGCAAATGGTCGGCGATGGCCAAGCGCCTCGTCACCGATACCGGCTTCAATGTCGCCAACGACGCACTGCAGCTGCTCGGCGGCTATGGCTACCTGCACGACTACGGCATCGAGAAGCTGGTGCGGGACCTGCGCGTGCACCAGATCCTCGAAGGCACCAACGAGATCATGCGCGTCATCATCGCGCGAGCATTAATTGGAAGGCAGTAGGCAGTAGGCAGTAGGCAGTAGGCAGTAGGCAGTAGGCAGTGAGATGACCGGCAAGATCAATTCCTACAAGGATCTTATCGTGTGGCAGCAGGGGATGGATCTGGCTGTCGCCACCTATTCTTTGACCAAGGCATGGCCAAAAGAGGAATTGTATGGGTTGACCAGCCAAATCCGCCGTTCAGCAACCTCTATTCCTGCAAACATCGCCGAAGGTTATGGCCGAGACAACAGAGGTTCCTATCAGCAATTTCTGAGGATTGCCCAAGGCTCGCTGAAGGAATTCGAGACACACCTCCAGATCGCTGAACGCATTGGCCTTGCCACGCATGATCAAGCTAGTCAGTTGCTGACATCCACGGAGGGCATCGGCAAAATGCTTCGCCAGCTTATTTTCAAACTTGCACCCGAATAGACCCCTACTGCCTACTGCCTACTGCCTACTGCCTACTGCCTACTGTTAGCCCAAATCACGGAGCACCACTATGACGATCGCCTTCATCGGCCTAGGGAACATGGGCAATCCGATGGCCGCCAACCTGGTCAAGGCGGGGCATGCGGTGAATGGTTTCGACCTTGTGCCGGAGAACCTCAACGTCGCCAAAGAACAAGGCGTGACGATCATGGCGAATGCCTTGGCCGCGGTGAAGGATGCCGACGTGGTGATCACCATGTTGCCTGCGGGCAAGCATGTGCTGTCGGTCTATGAGGACATAGCGCCCAAGGCGAAAAAGGGCGCACTATTCATCGATTCCTCGACCATCGACGTCGAGTCAGCCCGCAAGGCCCATGCCGTCGCCAGGAAGCACGGGCTGTCGTCGATCGATGCACCGGTCTCGGGCGGCACTGGCGGTGCCGCGGCCGGCACGCTGACCTTCATGGCCGGAGGCTCCGATGACGCCTTTGCAACTGCCGAGCCGATCCTGAAGCCGATGGCCGGTCGCATCGTCCATTGCGGCGGCGATGGCGCCGGCCAGGCGGCAAAGATCTGCAACAACATGATCCTCGGCATTTCGATGATCGGTGTCGCCGAAGCCTTCGTGCTGGCGGAAAAGCTCGGCCTGTCACACCAGGCGCTGTTCGACGTCGCCTCGACCTCGTCCGGCCAGTGCTGGTCCTTGACCACCTACTGCCCGGTGCCCGGGCCGGTGCCGACTTCGCCCGCAAACAGGGACTACAACCCAGGATTTGCAGCGGCGCTGATGCTGAAAGACCTGAAATTGTCCCAGGAAGCCGCACAAGGTGCGGGTGCTGTAACGCCGCTTGGCGCCGAAGCAGCCCAGCTCTATGCCTTGTTCAACGCCCAGGGACATGGCGGGGTCGATTTCTCCGGCATAATTAATTTTCTCAGGGGTAACCCAGCGTAACCCCCGGATTTGCCGGATTTTTCCGGTTTCCTTGGGTAAAAAAGTGCAAATTTAGATTTGCTTAAGCTCTCGATAACTCCGCGGTAACGATGTCCCTATAAAACGGACTGCGAGGCGGACATATCTCATCCGCCCGGTGCTCCGGATCAGGTCTCGCGTACCGGAGCCCGTAAGTTTCGACAAGTGCCATAAGTTTCGCAAAGTGTTTGCGTAGCGAAGCGCCATGCGTATCTGGCAAAGCCGCGTTCCTGATGGAGCGCGGTTTTTGCATTTTGCCCTGCAGCACGTTTTGAGACATCGATAACCCGGAACTGTACTCCGGGATGCCTCACATGCGCCCGCGGGCGCCTTCCGGATCATAGGGCGAGTCGGCGATCACCTTGGCCGCGCGGCGCTCGCCGAGGATGGACACCTCGAGTTCGGTGCCGGGCGACACAAGTGCCAGGGGCAACAGCGCAAGTGCGATGTCGTGACCGAAAGTGTAGGAGTAGCCCGCCGAGGTGATGTGGCCGACGAGCTCGCCTTCGCGGTAGACGCCCTCGAAGGCGAACGCGCTCGCACCTTCGGTATCGATCGACAGCGTGGCGATCCGGCGTGTCACCTGCTTCTGTTTTGCGACCAGTGCGGCGCGGCCGATGAAGTCCCCTTTGTCGAGGCTGATGAATCGGTCGAGGCCGCTTTCCCAGGCTGACAATTCGGGGTTCATGTCGCGATACATGGCGCGGTAGGATTTATCGAGACGAAGCGATTCCAGCGCTTGAAGTCCGGCCAGCCTCAGCCCGTGTGCCTCTCCCGATGCCAGGAGCGCATCCAGCAAATGCCGCTGATAGCAGAGAGGATGATAGAGTTCCCATCCCAGTTCGCCCGAATAGTTGACGCGCAGGAGCCGTACGTCGCTGGCCATGCCGACGGTGCCGGACTGCACGCTGAACCATGGAAAGGCTTCATTGGAGAGGTCGATCTCCGTCAGCGGCTGCAATATGTCGCGCGCCTTCGGCCCAACCACCGTGAAGCTGCCGCGATCCTCCGTGACGTTGCGCAGATGCACGCTGCCGTCTTTCGGCAACAGCCGGCTGAGATCGTCAAGGTTCCAGCGCTCTGCGCGCGGCGTCGATATGAGATAGAACAGGTCGCTGTGCAGCCGCGCCACCACATACTCGGCCTGCACGCCGCCGGCTGGCGTCAGGTGATGGGCAAGACCGACACGACCGGAACGCGGCAGTCTGTTGGCCAGGATTCCGTCGAGCCAGTCCTTGGCGCCCGGCCCGCCGACCTCGAACTTGGTCATGGGAGTCATCTCGACCAGCCCAGCGGCCTGGCGGACAGCCTGAACCTCCGCGGCGACGTGGTTCCCTTTGGGGGTCCAGCGCCAGCTGTAGACATTGCGCGCTTCGACACCGGCAGGCGCAAACCAGCTCGGCATCTCCCAGCCGTTCAACACATCCCACACCGCGCCGAGCTGGCTTAGGTGATCATAGGACGGGGCCGTTTTCTGCGGTCGCGCCGCCGGCATGTCCTGGCCAGGATAGTGCTGTGCGGCGTGGGTGCCCCAGGCTTCCCGGACCTTTGCCCGGGTCCAGTTTTTGTTTGCATAGTGGCCGAACCGACGGGGATCCAGCTCCGCCGTGTCGATGCTGTTGCCACCCTCCACGATCCGTTCGGAGAGGTAATAGCCAATCGCACCACCCCAAAGGATGCCTCCCGGCACCCCTTCGGCGAGCCAGACATTCTCCAGGCCCCACGCCTGCCCCATCAGCGGCAGTTCATCGGCCGTCATCTGGAAAGGTCCTCGCACATTCCGCTTGATGCTGGCGCGTCCGAGCGCGGGGACCAGTTCGGTCGCGCGTTCCCAGTTCCAGGACACGGCATCGAAATCCTCATCGAGCAGATCGGCGCCGAACCATTCCGGGACGCCGTTTTCAGCGAACAGCTTGAGCTGCTCGGTGCGCTCATAGGGACCGAACATCAGCCCGTCGCCTTCTTCGCGCAGATAGCCCTCGTAACCCTCGTCCCTGAGGATCGGCATTTCCGGAAGACCAAGCCGCTTGCGTTCCACAATTTCGGGAACCGCCTCGGTGATCCAGTACTGATGCAGGATCGGGATCGCGGGAATGTCCAGGCCAAGCATGGCGCCGGTCTGGCGGGCGTAATTGCCTGTTGCAAGGATGACATGTTCACAGACGATCTCGCCGCGTGAGGTCTTGACCCTCCACTCGCCGCTCGGCATGCGTTCGAAGCCCACAACCTCGGTATCGAGATGGATCTTCGCGCCAAGGTCGCGTGCACCCTTGGCCATGGCCTGGGTGACATCGGCGGGTGCGATGTGGCCGTCATCGGGATGATAAAGGGCACCCAGCATGCTGTTGTTGTCGAGCAGCGGCCAGATTTCTCGCGCTTCCGTGGGCGATACGATCCGGGCCCGCACACCCTGGACCTCGGCGACGTCCATGTAGCTTCTGTACTCGTCCAGCCTGTCGCGCGTGTTGGCAATGCGCAGCTGGCCGCATTTGTGCCAGCCGACGTTCTGGCCCGTCTCCGCCTCCAGCCCCTCATAGATTTCGATCGACCTGGCGATCATGCGGCCGACATTGCGGCTGCGCGCGTAAGAAGGGATGAGCCCCGCGGCATGCCATGTCGACCCGGCCGTAAGCTGCGTTCGCTCCAGCAATGCCACATCGGTCCAGCCGCGCTTTGCCAGGCCGTAGAGAATGCCGGCACCCACACAGCCGCCACCAACCACGACCGCACGAAAGGAACTCACCATATGCGCGTGCCCTTGTATGAAATTGCCACCGGTCCACATGAACGCATGCGCATACTGTCAGACAGCATCCGGCTTTTCAGCATATTTCCTTGTCTGGAACGCAGCAGTGGTCACCCGCTTGTTGGGCCACAAAGCCGGCCGAACTGTCAGCCTTCGCGCCCGCGTTTAGGCTGCTTTTTTGCGTTTTGCCCCGCTATATTCCGATTGCAGCATTCGGGATCGGGACATGATCTTCGTTGATCAGCACGATCGGCGCATCGGTTCCCTCGACCCTGACCACCAGCAGGCGCAGGCTCCATGTGCCGGCTGTCCGGACAGCGGTCGAATAGGCCGTGCCCTTGCCGTTGGCGCCGTGGACCGGAATGCCGAACTGGGCATCGCCGGCCCCATTTGCATTGACGTTGAGATGGCCGCCGACCCAGAAACTGTCGGTCAAATCATCACCCAACGCCGCCTTGACGCGGTCGTCGGCGCGAAGCCTGTCCATCGTCATGTGGTAGGCATCGCTGCCTTTCAGGACGTAGGGAATGCTGCCGACCACCGTCGCGCAGCCGCCAATCCCGACCACCCAGACGGCAAGGCCGGCGATTGCCCAGTTGCGTTGCGTCTTGCGAAACTGTTCCGCGTCGCGCCAGGCGCGGTTCTGCCAGGCCCAGCGGCTGCCGCGTGCGCCCAGCACGATGATCATGATGATGTTGACGACAGGGATCAGCGCCAGTAACGCGATGAAAGTGCTGTTGCCGATGCCCCAGATCCAGTTGAGGAAGAAAGCGCCCCAGTTCCAGCGGTCGAGTTCGGCTGGAATTTCAGCCGGCTGGTTGAGCGGTTGTCCGGCCATCGTGTCCCCCATCGGTGACGTACCGACTGATTCTAGCGCATGAGCCCGTCAATGCGCAAAATCAAAGTTCTGCAACTTCTGTCAGGTCTTGTTGGACAGCCGGCGAAAATTCGCTTTCACGGCACGGCTTGCCGGCTTCAGCGCGGCGCTGATCGAGCGCTCCGTCGCGACCCCGTTGAACAGCGACGGCGTGCGGCCGGAAAAGATTTCCGGCCAAAACCGCGATGCCGATTGCAGGAAGGACATTTGCGCCGCAAACACGCCTTCGGCCATAGCGGCGGTCTTCTCGTTTACCGCACGCGCGGTCTCCGTGCTCCAAGGCTGGCTGCTCCCGCCATCCATGGCCATCAACGGCAGCCGCATCATCGCCACCAGCGGCGCCAGCATCAGGTCGCCGCCGATGATGGCCGCTTCTTGCGTCCGTCGGCTCTTGCCGGTCTTTCTCATGGAAACAAAACCCCTTGTCGCGGCCGAATCAGCCGCAGCCCCACACCTTACGCTCTAGAGGTAGAATCGTTTCCTAGTCACAGCATGTTCTCGAGGCCGGGCGCTCCTAGAACGCCCGGTCGAGGGTTCTATTCTACCGCTTGCGCAGGTCGGCTTGCGCCAGATCCAACGCCTTCGAGATGCGATCGCAGGCCATATCGATCGTATCACGGGTCCAGATCAACGGCGGCGACAGGATCATCGTGTCACCGGTAGCGCGCAGCATCATGCCGTGCGCGATGGCATGATCGCGCACGGTTACCGCCGCACTTCCAGCCGGCAGGAACCGCTCCTTGGTCGCCTTGTCCTTGACGATCTCGATTGCGCCCATCAGTCCGATCGAACGCACCTCGCCGACCAGATCATGTCCGGCAATGCGCTCCTGCAAGGCCTTGGCGAAATAAGGGCCGGTGTCGTTCCGGACGCGGTCGACCAGCCCTTCGCGTTCGATGATCTCGAGGTTCTTCAGCGCCACGGCGCAGGCCACCGGGTGGCCGGAATAGGTGTAGCCGTGATTGAACTCGCCGCCCTTCTCGACCAGCGTCGAGGCGATGCGGTCGCCGACCAGCAATGCCGACAGCGGTTGATAGCCCGAGGTCAGAGCCTTGGCGGTGGTGATCGTATCGGGCTCGATACCGAGCGTCTGGGCAGCGAACCACTCGCCGGTGCGGCCATAGCCGGTGATGACCTCGTCCAGCATCAGCAGGACATCGTATTTGCGGCAGATGCGCTGCACTTCCGGCCAGTAGCTCGCCGGCGGTATCTTCACGCCACCGGCCCCCATGACCGGCTCGCCGATAAAGGCGGCAACCTTGTCGGCGCCGGCTTCGAGGATCGCCTCCTCGACAGCCCCGGCCGCGCGCAGGCCGAAATCATGGTCGCTCTCTCCCGGCAGCGCCAGTTCATAGGCGTAGGGCATCATAACATGGACGATGTTGGGCACCGCACCGTTGAGCTGCTTGTGCATACCATCCATGCCGCCGAGCGAGGTGCCGGCAACGGTCGAGCCGTGATAGGCCATCTTGCGCGAGATGATGCGGTTCTTCTCCGGCTGGCCTTCCAGCACCCAATAGTGGCGCACGAGACGCAGTGCCGTGTCATTGGCCTCCGAGCCCGACGAACCATAGAACACCTGGTTGACGTGCTTCGGCGCGATCTCCGCCAACTTCTTGGACAGCAGCACCGGCGTCGGCGTCGAGCATTTGAAGAAGGAGTTGTAATAAGGCAGTTCCTTCATCTGGGCATAGGCGGCCTCGGCCAGCTCGTCACGGCCATAGCCGATGTTGACGCACCACAGCCCGGCCATGCCATCGAGGATTTCAGCCCCCTCGGAATCGTAGATGAAAGGGCCATTGGCATGGGTGATGATGCGCGACCCGGCCCCGCGCATTTCCTTATGGTCGGTGAACGGATGCAGATGATGCGCGGCGTCGATCTGCTGAAGCTGCTTCAGCGAATAATTCTGATAGGTCATGTCTGATCTTCCCTCTGGATTCTATCCGGCAAGCCGGGGCGAATGCTTCAGAGGCAGAGCGGTGGCGAATAGCCGATGCGGGCGCACAGCCGCAAAAGCTCGGCGCGCAGCGTACGCGGTGACGGCGTCACCGCGACCCGCAATGCGCGAGCCTCAAATGCGCCAACCAACATCCTGACGAGAGCCATGGCTGGCACCTTAGAGCAAAGGCTCGTCGAGGAGAACCACCCTTTGCTTGGACCATAACGGAATGAGTCTAGGCCTTGGCTGTCAGCGCCCTCTGCAGGAAGACATATTTCATCGCCGTCTGCGCCGCCTGCGGCCGGCGGTCGCCACGCCCGCCATGACCACCCTCGGTCTCCTCGAAGAACAGCGTCCTGGCATGGCCGGCTTCCTGCAGGCGGGCGGCCATCTTGCGCGCATGGCCGGGATGGACCCGATCGTCAGCGGTCGATGTGGTCAGGAGCACAGGCGGATAGGCGGCAGCGGCGTCGACATGCTGGTAGGGCGAGTAGGCTGAAAGCCACTTCGCGTCTTCGGGTTTCGACGGATCGCCATATTCGGCGATCCACGAGGCGCCAGGCGGCAATTCGGCGTAACGCAGCATGTCGAGCAGCGGCACCTCGATGATGACGGCGCCGAATAGCTCGGGATGCTGCGTCAAGGAAACGCCGGTCAGCAAGCCGCCATTCGAACCACCCTGGATGCCGAGTGAGCTTGCTGTCGCGATGCCGCGCTTGACGACGTCCTGCGCGACCGCTGCGAAATCATCGAATCCGTTTTGGCGATTGCCCTTGAGCGCCGCTTGATGCCAGGCCGGGCCGAACTCGCCGCCGCCGCGGATGCAGGCCTGCACATAGGCATTGCCCTTTTCCAGCCATAGCCTCCCGCGCACGCCGGCATAGCCGGGCAGCAGCGGCACTTCGAAACCGCCATAGCCGTAAAGCAGCGTCGGCACCGGCCCCTTCTGATCGCGCCGCCTGACGACAAAATAAGGGATCATCGTGCCGTCCTTGGAGCGCGCCTCGAACTGTTCCGAGATGAGCGGCGAGGCATCGAAACGCGCCGGCTGCGACTTCACGGTAGCGAGCGTCTCGCCATTGTCGTCAGACCAGATGATCGAACTCGGGGTCAGGAAATCGGTGAAGGAAAAGGACACGCTCGAGCCGAACTGCTCGGCATGGCTGATGCCGACATTGCCATTTTCGGGCAGCGCCACCGGTTTCAGCGACCAGTTGCCATCCTTGCGCTCGCAGACGACGACCTTGCCGCGCACATTGTCCATCAGGCTGATGAACAGCCGGTCCTGCGTGCGGGCCATGCCGGCGATGGACACGCGATATGCCGGCTCGAACAAGGTTTCGACAGATCCGAGCGCGCCGGTCTCGACCCAGTGCGCCAGATCCAGCGAATAGAGGCCGTCGGGCTTGCAAACCGTGCCGTCGGGCGCCGTCCATGGACTGCGCACGCCGAACACGAGCTGATCCCTGAATATTGCCGTATCGGTCATGTCGTCCGGTAGCGGCAGCTGTTTGTTTTCGCCGGAAGGCAGCCGAAGGAAGATGTGCGAAGCGAAGAAATTCAGCGTTCGAGCCAGGACCACATAGCGTCTGTCACCGTCGTACTCGACAGCGGCACCAACGGCGAGATCCTCTTTCTGCGCCTCGAAGAACGGCGTCGCGTCTTCCAGGTTGGTACCGCGCTTCCACAGTTTTATGACTCGCGGATAGCCGGACTCGGTCTTGTCGGCCTCGTCGAAAGCGGCCGAAACGATGACGGTGTCCTTGTCCAGCCAGCTGAAGCCCGACTTGGAAGCGGGCGCACGAAACCCGCCCTCGACAAAGGACTTGGTCGCGATGTCGAATTCGCGCATCTCGCTGGCGTCGCCGCCATCCGGCGACATACTCACCAGGCAACGGTTGAAGTCCGGATAGAGTCGGCTTGCGCCGCCAAAAACCCATTTTATCCCCTCCTTCGCCGCAAGCTGGTCGAAGTCGATGATCGTTTCCCAGTCGGGCTTCTCGGTCTTGTAGGAAGCGACGGTCGTGCGGCGCCAGAGGCCGAGCACATTGGTCTTGTCCTGCCAGAAATTGTAGACATGGCCGGCTTTTGCCGCGCCGACCGCGATGTTGTCCTCGGCCGTCATCAGGTCGAGCGCGGTCTGGAACGACGCCTGATAGGACGGATCGCCCTGCAATTCGCCAACCGTGACCTCGTTCTGGCGATGTACCCAGTCCAATGACTGTTTGGCTGTCCTGTCCTCCAGCCAGAGGAAGGGATCGTTGGTCGAGGGGGTGGAATTCGGCGTCTGGGTGGCAGGCTTGGTCATCAGGTCTCCGATAAACGCGTTGCTTTGAAAAAGCCAACGCCGATAGGCCGTATCGATATTAACTATGCTCAGCGCACAATTGAGGCTTTCCGCCCACCAGCGAGGCTAGCAATAGCCAGCGCCAGGCACATCAAGCCAAGCGTGATCGGCAGACCTCTCGCGCCCATAACATCCATGGCGCCGCCCGCCAGCGGCGGCACGGCGATGCCGCCGACGCCCCACATCAAGGAAAAGGCCGCATTGCCGGCAACCAGTGCGGAACCGGTGAAGCGTTCGCCGAGCTCGATGATGGACATCGTGTAAATGCCGTAGGAAACCGCGCCCCAGACAAAGATCATCGGCCAGATCAGCGGCGACTCGATGAGAAGCGGAAGCAGGACGCAGCCGAGCACCGTGATCGCGACGCAGGCAAGCCGCACCAGGCGCGCGGAAAGCCTTTCTGCCAAAAGGCCGAGCGGCACCTGCATGGCGATATTGCCTGCAATCATCGCCGACAGCAGCGCCGACATGCGGGTCTCGGTGATGCCGTGATGGGTGCCATAGACAGGCAGCAACGCCAGCGCGCCCTGTTCGAAGCCGGCGGCGACTATGACGGCAAACAAAAGCAGCCACGCCAGCGGCATGAAACCCAGGACGGAAATCTGATGCCCGGTCTCGTCGACCCTGGGCAAGCGCGGCAGCACCAAGCCCAGGCAGATGCCGCACAGCACGAAGGCGGAGATGCCGACGAGGAAGGGCGGCCAGCCCTCGGTGCCGACTGCAAGCAGGCATAGCGGCCCGGCCGCGAAACCGGCCGAGATGATCGTCGAATAGACACCCATGACGCGCCCTCGCCGCGCCGGCGGCGCCAGCGCGATGACCCAGATCTCGCTCAGCACATAGAGCGGGTTGGTCACCACACCGATCAGGAAGCGCAGGGGAAACCACAGATAGACATTCTGCGTCCAGCCGATCAGCGCCAGCACGACAGCCGAAAGCGCCGCACAGGTAAGCGCTGTGCGCCCTGCCCCGAACCGGCGGGCCAGCGCCGGGATCAATGGCGACGACAGGATGAAACCAATCGGCGTCATGGCCGCCGACAGGCCGATCATCGCCGGCGAAACGCCCTGGCGCTGCAGGATGAAGCTCAGCAGCGGATAGGACAACCCTTGCGCGATGGCGAACACCGAGACGGTCGCGATCACACCGGTGATCGCCGCCCATTGCATCGTCTCGTCCTCGTTCGATTCAACCAAATTCATTGTGCGCACCGCTATCGAGGCTGCAGGATTAGCGATTGAGCAACGCGGTGGTAAGCCCCTGGCAGGCGAAAACCGCTTGCTCCAGACAATGCCTGTCAGGAGGTTGGGCCTGTCAGGAAGTTGGGCCTGTCAGGAAGTTGGGCCTGTCAGGAAGTTGGGCCGGTCAGGAGGTTGAGCTCGTCAGGAAGCTCGGCGCACGGACGACCGATACAGCGCGAACATCACCAGCACCGCGTCGAGGCCGGCGATCACGACCGGCAGCCCGAGCGGGCCGATGCCTTGCATGAGCACGCCGGCACCGGGTGGGCCGACGATGCCACCGACGCCCCACATCAGTGCAAAGGCAGCGTTGCCGGCGACCAGCACAGAGCCCTTGAACCGGCTGCCGAGTTCGACCAATGCCATGGTGTAGACGCCGTAACCGACCGCGCCCATCACCAGCAGCACGACCCAGATCAACGGCGTTGTGATCAGCAAAGGCAGCAAAAGCGCGCAAACGGTTGTTGCCAGCGCGCAGACGATGATCATGGCGCGGCCGCCAAAACGCTCCGCCAGAAGGCCGAGTGGTATCTGCAGCAGGATGTTGCCGAGGGAAAGCGCCATCACCAGCGAGGCCAGAACGGCTTCCGCCAGGCCATAGCTGGCGCCGAAGACCGGGACCAGCGCATAAGTGCTCTGCTGAACCGCCGCCGAGACAAGCACGGCAAGCAGCAGCGCAGGCGCCACCTTGGCAAAGCCGACAAGGCCGCTGGCAGGCTGGTCGTCATCCTCGAACCCGGTCAGCTTAGACGAGACCGCGTGCAGGATCACCGCGCAGAGCGCGAAACCGGCGACGCCGACCATGAAGGGCGCCCAGCCCGACGTACCGAGCAGGGTCAGCGCGAATGGTCCGGCGGCGTAGCCGGCGCCCATCAGCGTGTTGAACACGCCCATCACCCTGCCGCGCCGCGATGGCGGCGCCAGCGACAGTGCCCACACCTCGCCGAGGATGTAGAGCGGGTTGATGACGACGCCGATGATGAAGCGGATGACGAACCAGGCCACCCAGTCCTGCAGATAGCCGATACCCAGGAAGCAGAGCGCGCCGATCAGCGAGCAGCCGACCGCCAGATTGCGTGCACCGACAAGCCGCACAGCCGCGGGCACGAAAGAAGCCGAAAGGATCAGCCCGAGCGGCATCATCGCCGCCGACAAGCCGATCAGCGCTGGCGACATGCCTTGTTTCTGCATCAGCAGCGTGAACAGCGGCGAACTCAACCCCTGCGCCGCGCCGAACATCGCAAGTGCCGCGGTGACGCCGGCAAGCGCTGCCCACTGCGTTCCTGCTTCGCCTTCGTTCGAGCCGGTCGCAACCATGCTGCCATCCATGTGAATTGCTGGCCATCCGGCCGGCAAGCCCGAGTAGCTATCGGTTCGATCCAGGCAAAGGAAGGGCCGCCCGGCGAAATCCGCTTGCGCCAACGAGGCGGCGGGATCAGGCCGATGTCGTGGCCGCGCAACTGCCGTTCCGGCATGTCGCTTCCCTCGCCCTAGTGGTCGCCGCCTCCGCAATGGCTGGACAGCCGCCGGTCCATTATGCCGCCCGCTATCGCATCCTACGAGGACCATTCATGACCGCCGCCCTACAACCCTCAGAACCGGCATTGGCCACCGACCGCGCCCGTCGCGGCGGCCGCGCCGGAAAGCGCGCCGGCGGCTCGGCCGCGTTCGAGCAGCCGGCTTTCCGCCAGCTGAAAAACCCGCTGACGCCGACTAGGCTGGTCTCCGACGACGAGCTGGAATCGATCCACCTCGCCTCCCTGCGCGTGCTCAGGGAAATCGGCGTCGACGTGCTGCATGACGAGGCCCGCAGCATCATGAAGGCGCATGGCGCCGATGTGCGCGACGGCAGCGAGCGGGTGCGTTTCGACAGCGACATGATCCTCGAACTGGTGTCGCACTGCCCGTCGGAGTTCACCATCCATGCCCGCAATCCAGCGCACAATGTGCGCTTTGGCGGCAACAATGTGATCATCTCGATGATGGCGTCGGCGCCCAATTGCTCCGACATCGATCGCGGCCGCCGGCCCGGCAACCAGCAGGACTACCGCAATTTCTTAAAGCTCGCGCAGATGCACAACATCCTGAACTGCACGGGCGGCTACCCGGTCGAGCCGACCGATATCCATCCGTCCGTCCGCCACCTCGAATGCATCCGCGATCTCAGCGTGCTCACCGACAAGGTGTTCCACATCTATTCGCTCGGCAAGGAACGCAATGTCGACGGCATCGAGATCGCCAGGATCGCGCGCGGCATCAGCCACGAGCAGATGCTGGAAGAGCCGTCCGTCTTCACCATCATCAACACGAATTCGCCGCTCAAGCTCGACGTGCCGATGATGGAAGGCATCATCCAGATGTCGAGCAAGGGCCAGGTCGTCGTCGTGACGCCGTTCACCCTGTCGGGCGCCATGGCGCCTGTCACCATCGCCGGCGCACTGGTGCAGCAGAACGCCGAGGCGCTTGCCGGCATCGCCTTCGCCCAGATGGTGCGCAAGGGCGCACCCGTCGGCTATGGCGGCTTCACCTCCAATGTCGACATGAAGTCCGGTTCGCCGGCGTTCGGCACGCCGGAATACATGAAGGCGCAGCTCGTCGGCGGCCAGCTTGCCCGCCGCTACAACATTCCCTACCGCACCTCCAACACCTGCGCCGCCAACACGGTCGACGCGCAGGCGGCTTATGAAAGCGTGTTCTCGCTGTGGGGCGCCATCCAGGGCGGCGGCAATCTGATGATGCATGCCGCCGGCTGGCTCGAAGGCGGCCTGCGCTGCTCCTACGAGAAGACCATTTTGGACATCGACCTGCTGCAGATGGTGGCCGAATTCCTGACCCCACTCGATCTTTCCGACGAGGCACTCGGCTTCGACGCCATCCAGTCGGTCGGTCCCGGCGGCCATTTCTTCGGCACCCAGCACACGCAGGACCGCTACAAGACCGCCTTCTACTCGCCGATCCTGTCCGACTGGCGCAATTACGAGACCTGGGCGGAAGCCGGCTCGCCGACGGCGCTCGAAAAGGCCAACAAGGTCTGGAAGGAGCGGCTGGCGTCCTATGAGGAGCCTTACATGGACCCGGCCATCCGCGAGGAACTCAACGCCTTCGTCGCCAAGCGCCGGTCCGAAGGCGGCGCGCCGACCGATTTTTGATCGGCTCCCCGCCGACCACCCCATCTGATTCAGTTTACGCAAAAACGGACCTATCTTGATGAAATCTCACGTAAAAGCGGTTGTCATCGGCGGCGGCGTCGTCGGCTGCTCGGTTCTCTACCACCTGGCCAAGGCCGGCTGGACCGACATCATGCTGATCGAGCGCTCGGAGCTCACCTCCGGCTCGTCCTGGCACGCGGCGGGCGGCTTCCACACGCTGAACGGCGACCCCAACGTCGCCAAGCTGCAGGCCTATACGGTGCAGCTCTACAAGGAGATCGAGGAGATATCCGGCCAGTCCTGCTCGCTGCATTTGACCGGCGGCGTGATGATGGCCGACACGCCCGAGCGCATGGACTTCCTGCGCCTTGCCCATGCCAAGGGCCGCTATCTCGGCATGGACACCGAGCTGATCACCCCCTCCGAGGCCAAGGCGATGTTCCCGCTGATGGACGAGACCAATTTCGTCGGCGCCATGTGGGACCCGGTCGAAGGCCATCTCGACCCGTCCGGCACCACCATCGCCTACTCCAAGGCGGCGAAAAAACTCGGCGCCGAGATCGTGCTGCGCAACCGCGTCGTGGAACTGACACAGGAGGTCGACGGCACCTGGAACGTCGTCACCGAACAAGGCACGGTGAAGGCCGAGCATGTCGTCAATTGCGGCGGCCTGTGGGCGCGCGAGATCGGCCGCATGGTCGGCGTCGAACTGCCGGTGCTGGCCATGGAGCACATGTATCTGCTGACCGAGCCGATGCCGGAGGTCGAGGAATTCAACAAGTCGACGGGCCGCGAGATGATCGGCGTGCTCGACTTCAAGGGCGAGATCTACACCCGCCAGGAGCGCAACGGCATCCTGCTCGGCACCTATGAAAAAGCCTGCAAGCCGTGGTCGCCGGTCAACACGCCGTGGGATTTCGGCCATGAATTGCTGCCGCCGGACCTCGATCGCATCGCGCCGTCGCTGGAAATCGGCTTCAAGCATTTCCCCGGCATCGAGAAAGCCGGCATCAAGCAGATCATCAACGGCCCCTTCACCTTCGCGCTCGACGGCAACCCGCTGGTCGGCCCGGTGCAGGGCCTGACCAATTTCTGGTGCGCCTGCGCCGTCATGGCCGGCTTCAGCCAGGGCGGCGGCGTCGGCCTCGCACTGTCGAACTGGATGGTGCATGGCGATCCCGGCTTCGACGTCTGGGGCATGGATGTCACCCGCTTCGGCGAATGGGCCGGCCTGCGCTACACCAACGCCAAGGTGCGCGAAAACTATTCGCGCCGCTTCTCCATCCGCTTCCCCAATGAGGAACTCCCGGCAGCACGCCCGGCGCAGACGACACCGCTCTACGACACGATGCTGGCCAACAATGCCGTCATGGGCGACAGCTGGGGACTTGAGACGCCGCTCTGGTTCGCACCTGAAGGCAAGGAACCCAGGGATATCGTCTCCTTCCACCGCTCCAACGATTTTGGGCCGATCGGCGAGGAAGTGCGCGCCACGCGTGAGCGTGTCGGTGTCACCGAGATCGCCAATTTTGCCAAATACGAAGTCTCGGGACCCGCAGCCGAGGATTTCCTCAACCGGCTGATGACCAACCGCATGCCGAAGACCCGCCGCATCGTGCTGACGCCGATGCTCAACGAATTCGGCAAGCTGATTGGCGACTTCACCATCGCCAAGGCGGCAGAAGACCGCTTCATGATCTGGGGTTCCTCGGCGGCGCAGAAATACCACATGCGCTGGTTCGAGAAGCATCTACCGAAGGACGGAACGGTGCGCATCCACCGCTTCGACCAGACGCTGGTCGGCCTGTCGATCGCAGGGCCGAAGTCACGTGACTTGCTGCAGAAATTGGTCGATGTCGATGTCTCGACAAAAGCCTTCCGCTTCATGGATTTCCGCGAGATGGCGGTTGGCGGGGCGCCTTGCATGGTCAACCGCATCACCTACACCGGCGACCTCGGCTATGAAATCTGGATGGCACCGGCCTACGAGCGCCTGGTTTACAAAGCGATCAAGGACGCAGGCGAGGAATTCGGCCTTGTCGATTTCGGCATGCGCGCGCTGCTCTCCATGCGCCTCGAAAAGAATTTTCCGACCTGGTTCCGCGAGTTGCGGCCGATCTATGGACCGTTCGAAGGCGCGATGGACCGCTTCATCAAGCTCGAGAAGAACGACTTCATCGGCCGCGAGGCCGCTGCCAAGGAACAGGCCGAGGGGCCAAAGCTGCGCCGCGTCTCCTTCATCGTCGATGCCACCGACGCCGATGTCATGGGCGATGAGCCGATCTGGGCCAAGGTCAGCAAGGACTATGGCACGGTTGAAAAGCCGCATGGTTATGGCGCGCCCCGCTTCGACGAGGGCGGCAAGGAAATACGTGGCTCCAAGGCTACCGAAGGCGCTTCCGCCGTGCGGGGTA
This sequence comes from Mesorhizobium sp. M7A.F.Ce.TU.012.03.2.1, assembly GCF_004006095.1. Taxonomy (NCBI): domain Bacteria; kingdom Pseudomonadati; phylum Pseudomonadota; class Alphaproteobacteria; order Hyphomicrobiales; family Phyllobacteriaceae; genus Mesorhizobium; species Mesorhizobium sp. M7A.F.Ce.TU.012.03.2.1. The sequence continues at coordinate 4,572,110 of NZ_CP034779.1, read as the reverse complement.
TCGTCGACGGTGACTGGCGCGTGGTCGGCTGGGTCACGTCAGGCGGCTATGCGCATTATGTGCAGAAGTCGATGGCGCAGGGCTACGTCCCCGCAGCGCTTGCCGAGGACGAAAGTGCCGGGCTGTTCGAGATCGAGATCCTCGGTCACCGGCGCCCGGCCCGCATCAATGTCGAAGCGCCCTTCGATCCGAGCGGCGAGAAGATGCGGACCTGAGTTTCGACCATGGACAACGCGGGGCCGAAGGGCAGCTTTGGCCGGCATCGCAAGATCATGCCGTTCGAAGCCGACTCGATCGAAGCCTTGCGCGACGCCTCCCGCCAGAAGGCGGCTTCGCTCAACCAGCATGTGCTGGGCTACGGTGCGCAGGCCGAGGCTGAATGGGCCGCGGCGGGCATTGCCGCGCCCGATCTGGCGGCGATGCGCCAATACCGGCTGGAGCGCATCCGCGCCGAGCTGAGGCGCCGCGGCTATGCCGGCGCCGTGCTCTACGATCCCGTCAACATCCGCTACGCCACCGACTCGACCAACATGCAGCTGTGGGTGGCGCACAACCCGACGCGGCATTGCTTTGTCGCCGCGGAGGGGCCGGTGGTGCTGTTCGACTATTTCTCCTGCGAGCATTTGTCCGATCATTCCGGCGTCGTCGACGAAGTGCGACCGGCAGTGTCGTGGATGTATCTCTATGGCGGTGAGTTGACCGAGCAAAAGGTCCGCCGCTGGGCCGCAGGAATAGCCGATCTGGTGAAAGAGCATGGCGGCGGCAACAGCCGCATCGCCGTCGACCATATCAATCCGGAAGGCGTCGAGGAGCTGGCTCGCCTCGGCATTTCCATCGGCAATGGCGAAGCGTTGATGGAGAACGCGCGGCTGATCAAATCACCCGACGAGATCCTCGCCATGCGCCGCGCGATCGTCGCCTGCGAGGCGGCGATGGGCGAGATGGAACAAGCGCTGAAGCCGGGGACTTCCGAAAACGAATTGTGGGCGGAACTGCACCGCGGCAACATCGCGCGCGGCGGCGAATGGATCGAGACGCGACTGCTGACGTCAGGCCCGCGCACCAATCCGTGGTTCCAGGAATGCTCGTCGCGCAAGATCGAGGCTGGCGATCTCGTCGCCTTCGACACCGACCTGATCGGCCCCTACGGCTTCTGCGCCGACCTGTCGCGCACATGGCTGTGCGGCGATGGAAAGCCGACCAGCCAACAGCGCGACCTGTTCCGCATCGCTGCCGACCAGATCGGGCACAACACGGCACTGATGCAGCCAGGCATCTCGTTTCGCGACCTCGTCGAACGCTCGGCGGTGCCGCCCGGCGACTGCTTCCCGACGCGCTACGGCGTGCTCTATCACGGCGTCGGTCTGGCCGATGAATACCCGACCTTGCCGCATGCCAGCGACTGGACATCGGACACTCCGGACGGCGTGCTGGAACCGGGCATGGTGCTGTGCGTGGAAAGCTATATCGGCAGGCTTGGCGGGCGCGAAGGCGTCAAGATCGAGGAACAGATACTGATCACCGAGACGGGCAACGAACAGCTCTCAACCTACCCGTTGGATAAGAGACTGCTCGGCTAGCCCGGCAATGGCCTCGCGCAACGCCCCAACCGTCTTTTCCGGTGTCCCTGCGGCGGTGATGTAGGGCAGGCCTTTGCGCCGTCCGGTCCAGCCAACGACCGCCACCCTTTTCGCCGCCGGCTCGAAACGCTGCGCCAGTGCCCAGCTCTTGCAGTCGATGGCCGCTATATCGGCCTTGCCCTCTGCAATTGCGACGATCGAGGAACGGTGCCCACCGCTTTCGCTGCGCGAGGCAAAGAGGTCAAGGCTCTCGCCCATCGCCTCCAGGTCGCGCGTCAAACCGAGGAACCCCGACATCGAATCGAGGCTGTTGAAGGTGAAGCGCTTGCCGCGGATCCGATCTAGTGGGATCAGCGGGCTGCCGTCATTGGGCGAGGCAACCGACGGCGCGCCATCCGCCAGCATGACGATGGCGCTGGAATAGAGCTCGCCCTGCCCGCCTTCGTAGGCGTCGTAGCTTGGCTGGGCAACCACCTGCACATGCCTGGACAGGCCGAGTTCCATCGGCCCCCAGCAGGTCTGCGCGAACAGCAGCGCCGGGTGCAGCCACAGTCTGTGAAAATCGAGTTCGTCCGGCGGCAATGTCACTGGGTCGGGTGCGATCAATGCACCGGCAGCATCACGAATACCGCCCGGCACCGGCGGCAGGTCTCCATTGCGCCGCACGATGGTTTGCGGTGCGTCGATACCCTTTTGCCGAAACACGTCGCGCAACAGCATCCATTGCGCGTCGACCTCGCCGCGCATTTCGGGCCAGTCATACATCGGCAACGCCGCAATAGACTTCATTAGATTTTCTTTCAAAATCAACCGGTTAACGTGTCAGTCCGTGTCAGCGAAATTCCCGCTATTGCACGGTTTTTCATTTATAGTACAACATGTCGTACAGAACTGGGAGGCATGTTGTACGAATGGCTAGCATCATAGAGCGGAAACGAAAGGACGGCTCGCCGTCGTACATGGCCCAGATCGTCATTAAGCGCGACGGCAAGACAGTCCACCGTGAGAACAAGACGTTCTCTAAGCGGCGAGAGGCAGCGGCGTGGGGAGCTTTCCGCGAGGGGGAGCTTTCGAAGCCAGGCGTAGTTGAGGAGATCAAGAAAGAAGACCCGACGCTTGGCGAGGCAATAGGGCGGTACGAGCGGGAAGCCAAGCGGCTTGGTCGCACCAAAGCCGCGGTCCTTAATAGCCTCAAGGGATATGACATCGCATCCAAGCGCTGCTCCGAAATTCGTTCAGATCATATAGTGGCGTTAGCTCGAGAACTTGCAGAAACTCGACAGCCCTCGACGGTTGCCGGGTATCTGACGTTCCTGTCGGGGGTTTTCAAGATTTCGCGTCCAGCGTGGGGCTATCCGCTGGACGAAAAGGCGATGACGGATGCGATCACGGTAGCCGCGAAGCTTGAGATGACTGGCCGATCCAACCAGCGCGACCGGCGGCCCACTGTCGATGAGATGAGTCGGCTGATGCAGTTCTTCGCCACGCGTACCGAGCGCAGCCTGCCCATGGAGCGAATATCCGCATTCGCGCTCTTTAGTGCTCGCCGCGAAGGAGAGATTGTCCGCGTCCGCTGGCCTGACTTGGATGAAGCCCACAGCCGCATCTTGGTTCGTGACGCAAAGGATCCCCGCGGTTCATCCGGAAATCATATTTGGACGGAGCTGACGCCAGAAGCTCTGGCGATCATCAAGGCCACGCCAAAGACCGGCGAACTGATCTTTCCCTATAAGGGCGACACCATCAACTTTTCATGGCGCAACGCCTGCAACATGCTTGGCATTCCAGACCTGAAGTTTCACGACCTGAGGCACGAGGGCGTGTCGCGGCTCTTCGAGCTTGGCCGCACAATCCCGCAAGTAGCGTCAGTGTCAGGGCATCGCTCTTGGCAAAATCTGCAGCGCTACACACACATTCGCGAGACAGGCGATAAATGGGCGGGTTGGCCGTGGCTTGCGACTGTGGCGCCAGAACCGGAATCGGCCTGACCGATATTGACAAACGAGGCGAAAACGCCTACACGTTAACGAGTGGCAAATTCCACCATCCGCTAAATACCTAACACTAATTCAAGGGGGCTTCAAGTGCTATTTTCCACAAAAGAAGCGGCGGCACATATCGCGAAGTCTCCGAGTTGGCTGAATAAGAGCCGCATGGCGGGCTGCGGACCAGTCTACCTCAAACTCGGTGGTGGCGTCAGATACGCACTCCCCGACCTTGAGGCCTGGCTTGCCGCAAGCAGGCGAACGGCGGTTTACGACCATGCAAATGACAATCTGCGGGCAAGGGCAGCAGCCTAGCCGCCCTACCCTTCTATAAAAACCCACTGCGGATCCAACCGCAGCCATTTCCAAAACGGGAACTCCACCTTGAGAATTATTGCATGCCGACCCGAGCCTCCTGGCTCCGGGAACGTGATCGCACGCGTCGACGTCGAGATCACGGATGATCTTCGCGTGTTCAACCTGAAGCTCTCCCGGCGCGATAGCGGCGGTTACGCCGTGTTCGCGCCCAATGCTATGGGCAGTCGCGTCGTTACGTTTTCCCAGCCCCTAGTTGCCGAAATCGCCAGCGCCGCTTTAGCCGCGCTCATGGAGCCATCGCCGCATGACCGCAACGCAGATTGACCCGCCGGACGTGACGCTGGCTGAACTCGCCGGGCTTTTTGGCGGAACAGTCAAAGGCATTTATGTTCGTGAGGCGGACGTTCAGGGCCAGGTCTGCAGCATGTACATCGCCGGCAACCGCGACATCGTTGTGGACGGAACGACCGGGAAATACACAGCGCAGCAGCTTGGCGCCTATGTCAACATGCGACTTGGTCGCGACCTTCCTACCTATGCCGCCCGAGCTATAGCACAGCCTGCGCCTCATCCAGCCAACGACAACTTGCCTATCATTAGCCCGGCTGACTGGCACGGTATGCCTGTTCCGACCCGTGAGTGGTTCCTTGATGGCTTAATACCGCGGCGCCAGGTAACGATCCTCAACGGCGACGGTGGCGTCGGCAAATCACTTCTTGCTCTGCAGATTGCCTCCGCCAGTGCAATGGGCTGCGAAACAATTGGACTTCGCCCAATGGCCGGGCGCGTCATGTATTTGGGAGCTGAGGATGAGGCTGATGAGTTTCATAGACGGCTTGCCGCGATAACCTACGAACACCAGCGCGGCCTGTCTGACATGGCTGACTTCCGACTTATACCCATGGCCGGCCGCGACGCCCTGCTTGCCGTGCCCGATAAGGCGAGCGTAATGCAGCCGACCGATAACATGGTCCGGCTCGTTGAGAGGCTTGTCGATTATCGCCCCGGCTTCCTTGTGCTGGACACTTCGGCTGACCTTTTTGGCGGAGACGAAATCAAACGCAACCATGTGCGACAATTCATCGGTCTGCTCCGAAAGCCGGCGATCGACTTGGATATGGCAGTCCTGCTGCTCTCGCATCCGTCAGTGGCGGGTATGCAGTCAGGCACAGGTTCATCAGGCTCAACGGCTTGGAACAACAGCGTCCGGTCAAGACTGTACCTCACCACGGCGGCCGGAGATGGCGCGGATCCCGATGTCCGTATCCTCACCACCATGAAGGCCAACTACGGCAAGAAGGGCGGAGAGATACGAATGCGGTGGCAGGAGGGTGCCTTCGTCTTGGATGATGGTAAGCCTTCGCCAGTCGCCGGCATCCTGAACAAGCGTGCTGACGAGACATTCAAAAAGCTGCTTTCGATATTCAATCGAACTGGGCAGAGCGTCTCCGATGTGACCGGGACAAACTACGCGCCAGCAAAGATGTTCAAACACGTGGAAGCTGGCGGCATCTCAAAGCGACAGTTCGGCGATGCCATGCAGAGGCTTTTGGAGTCAGCAGAGATCAAGATCGTCATCGAGGGGCCGGCCTCGCGTCAGCGAAAGCGGCTCATTCTGACGTCTGAAGATTACGGAGGAACCTGATTCCACCGGACCCTACCACCGGCATTCCACCGGACTACCACCGGCATTCCACCAGCCTAGCCACCACCACCCCTTATACCCCGCTGGCGGTGGAAGCACCTGCAGCCGGTGGAAACCGACTGCGCACTTCGACCACCAAATAAGAAACGAGGAGAACACCATGAAAGCATTCCAAAATGAACCTAATTTCTATCGCGCCATTCGATGCCGCTTACCCGGTCAAGCAAATGGGCGGCAAGACAAACTGGTTTCCGTGCCAGGTCGTGGGCGTAGTTCACGAGAGTTCATTCGACCAAGGTCGATTTGTAGTGATCACTGAAGGCGAGGACGGCCAGATGTACACCAGCTCTTTCCCGACGGTGCGGCGGGTTGACGAATGATGGGAGGCGCCAATGGCAGCAGCACGAACTGTCGAGACCAACGGAGAGACCGTTCAAATTCGCACCATCAGTTGGCTAGAGTTCTACCGGATCAGGCCAGACCTGCGGCCGGCGAATGACAACAAACCTCAGATCGGTTCGCCGAATTCCTCTTCGTTTCTGTCTTACGGAAGGCGCTCGTAATCCAACGGTGCCCTCAGATCAACTCGGGCCTGTGCGCGGCCTACCTCTTCGCCGAGTTTGTATGCCGCATATAACGCGCCGAGTCTGATCAGCCAACGGATCATGGAAGTCTCCTTTGGCGAGAGAAACCTGTCGGAGAGCGGATTGTTCCACAGGGGTGTGCGGCTAAGTCGTAAGCGGCTTTCCACAATGGCAGATATCAAGGATGGGAGAATTGTTGTGTCCGCAGAAAGAACAAACTTTGGCCTTTCCGCCGTAGGCGGACGAGTTTGGTGAGACGTAGGTCTGGGTCCGCAATGATGGCAATAATGGTGCATCAACCAACTTCGCTTCCACTGCTCGCGCGATACGTTGTCCAATATTGATTAATTCGGAGAGGCCCAAGGTGACCACTCCGGCGCACACTAAGATGAGGCCTGCAATCTGTTGGGTAATTGCAGGCCCATCCGCAAAAACTAAAATGCCAAATCCTAGCTCTGCAACTCCAGCCAGTACTAAGAAAATCTGCATCGATCCCCCTTTTTAGGCGCCCTTTCGTCTTTCTATTCGACTCTGCCGGCGGTGGCCATCCGACGCCGCTATCTAACTACCCGTCCCGCGTATTGCGGTTCGGCACTGCCCGGCCGGGCCGGTTCACCCATCCTGGCGGATGGTTTCATGAGGAAATCCGATGTCCTTTCAGCAACTCGATCGCCTCGCTCTCGAGGCGGGCGTACCCGCTAACGACAATCGCAAACTTGAAAGCGAGGAGATCGAATGGTCGCCCCGCAAACTATCAAGCCCAAAGGGAACGCCATTCGTACGACCAGGTGATGGCCCATCGCCGGAGCAATTCATAGCCTCGGGAGTAGCTTGGTATGCTGGTGAACCGCGGCAAGCCGCCAATGACAACTGGCCGCTCGCGAAGGTGCTACGCCGTGACGGCCTTTCGCACTGCTTTTCGTTGGCGGAGCGGTATCGTGACGTCTTTGACCGCGCACACAGTCCAATCGACCTGATCGGCCACGATTTAGGAGACGACATCTTTTTGATGCATCGAACAGACCTGGATGCGAGCACTGGCGACCTAAAGGACAAAGGGCCGAAGCGAGTAACTGGCAAGCGGCATCCTGAACCCAACAGCAGGCCGAGACATGGCCTGCGCACCGATCCCGACCAGCCTATGCAAAGAGGGCGTAAGGTGCCGAAGGTTTGGAATGGAGATTGGCCAATCCTCGACCGGATAGATTGCTCCAATGAACTGGCCGCCCTGAGAGATGAGCTTGGTTGGCTTGCCGAGCCATTTGAAGCAGCTGTGGTCGATGGCGAGACGCTGGAGACTATTGGGGGGCGTGAGGGTGCAGGGAAGCAAGGGGCTGGGGCGGCAGGCCGCGTTTTGGTGATGTGCGGAATGAAGGCAGTCGACCACTATTGGAAGACACACCCGCGAATTCCATACCTCCTCGGTCGGGCAGCTTAGTTGCGGTAGCCGCCCCGACAAAGTAGCTACGATGGGCACAGTGGAGGGCTCTATGTTTTTTACCAATTTTGCGCGCGTGATTGCCTGGTTTCTTGTTATCGGCGGCGGGCTACGAGCGGGGGTGGCCTTTACAAGCATCCTCGAAAATAATCCGTATATAGCCACAAGGTATCTAGGGACGAACAATGCGGGCGAGGCAGCTGACAACGGTCTGCTTTACTTGCTGATTGGGGTTGGCAACGGAATGGTAGCGGAAATGAGCCGTTCCGTGGCGGCAAAGGCGGAATTGCCCGCACAGAATGCCAGCTGAGTTTTTAGGTATACCCAGTTCTGCAGCCCAAAGGGTAATTACGAGAGATAGGCCGTAGCGACCTCATGCGCCCCGGCTTCGCCGGTAGCGTCGCCAGCGCGCCGGCAATCCCGCCATTGGTCAAGAGACCAGGCGGGACAATTCCGTTTCCGTCAGCGCCGGAAACGCGGCCCTCGATTGAGCTTCGGCTTGTCGGGGGCCGCAGCAATTTTTGCGCTTGAACTAGCCATTTTCGAAAATAGGAAAAACACATCATGCCTTCCACCTCGGAGGCCGTGAACGTGCTTGCTGCACGCATCGGTCTCAACAAACCCCGCGTTCGTGCCGTTGCACGTGCGCTCACAGAAGCCGGCAGGCTACCGCCTGGCGCTCCTTCCAAATCCCCGGTGCTCGGCATCGGCAATGTCGTGGACCTGCTCATCGGCAGCGCCGTGGACGTACCGTTGCGCGCTGTCGCCGAGACCGTTGCGAAGGTCCGCGAATTAACACCGGCGGGAACGCCAATCGAGTCATTGCCGGCGAGCCTACAATACTCGGCCGGGAACTATCTGGACTCGCTGGCCGACCTGGCTGCGGAAGACTCGCAAGACATCCGCCGGATCAAGATCGAAGTCGTCTCGACGTGGCCAGAAATCGCCATCGTTCAATCGGACGGCGCGATCAGCCGTTTTGTCGAGCCAGGCACCAATCCTGGTCATTGGCAACACGCCGGCCACCGTCGATCGACCGTAATCAACGGCGCGGCCTTCGCCGATGCCATTAGCGATCTATTCAAGGGGAAATGAAAATGGCCATTGTTGCAAAGACCGCGGAATTCATTGTTCCTGCCCTGACCACCCAGCCGGAATACGCCGCGCTGGTGGAAAAAAGAGATTCCCTTATCGGACGCCATTCTGCAGTCAGAGCAGAGCGTCGAGAAACCGAAAAACAGATTCGAGAAACTCCTGCGCCAGCTTTGCGCCGCGGTGTTGCTGAGCTTCTCGGTGAAACCTCAGACAGCTCTACCGCTCTGCGCGCGAAATTGGCGGAATTGACGACTCTCGATAGGGACATCGAAGCAGCGCTGGAAGAGTTGCGCCAGCGCCTTACGGGAGCAAGGTCGGCTGCCAGTAAGGCAATCATCGAAGTATGCCGGCCAGAATATGGACGGCGCGTTGCTGCGGTTGCACGTGCGCTTGAGGCCGTTGCCGCGGTACGCGCAAGCTATGACGATTTTCGGGATCAACTCGAGCGCGAAGACATCTCTTGGGGCGGCCTTGGCCCGGTAAGCCTACATTTCCTCGGCGAACACAGGGATGGCCACATCCAGCGTTTCGTTCGTGAGGCCAAGGAGGCTGGCTACTATGCTTGAACGTGCCGATACATCGCGCGCACGGGCAGTGCGGTCGCGAAAAATCACAATGCCTGACGGTAGGCTCCGCTATGACTCCACAGATCCCAAAGACATCGCCGCAGAGCTTCGGGCCAAGTCCAGTCTCGGTAAGCGAGAGGCGAAGCTGAAAGCAGCGGAGGCTACGATTGGCCGATAATGTAATCAGCGGTTACGCCGTGCGCTTCAACGACATCACGACAATCGGCCAATCTTTTCGGGAGCGGATATCGCCCGGAGCGTTCACTGAGTCACTCAAGCGAAACGACATTGTGGCGCTGATCGGCCATGACACCGGCCGCGTCCTTGGCAGAGTGTCGGCGGGCACGCTCACCCTGCGTGAAGATCGCATAGGTCTGTGGTTTAGCCTAGACGTCGACAAGTCGACGCCTTCCGGCCAGGAGGCGCTTGGTACGGTTGGCCGAGGGGACGTTAAGGGCTGCTCGTTCGCAGGCCAATTCCTGGCCGAGGACTGGCAAGACGGCGGCGGCCGGCTGCCGCTCCGCACCGTCACAGAGATCGATCTGTACGAGATCACGCTCACCGCGTTCCCGGCCTATGAAACGACTGACGCGAGCGTTCGCAAAGAAAACAACGCTAGCGCAGCCAGGGAACGTCTACTCCGCAAGGCCGAGGCTGCTATGCGACTGCGCGGCATCCATTAGGGCGCCAAAAATAGTCGCAAAACCTGCGGCGTGACGCGCGTGATTACCAAGACGGTTTCTAAGGCCGCCTGACGTCAGCCCGCAGGCACCCCCAAGGGGGTCTTCCGATCGCGACGACCGCCAGAGCGCATACCGCTAGACACCCGAAAGCGCACATTTTTCCCATTCAAAATATGGGGGCCGGTCCACCAAAAGCGATCACTTGTTCGGTGTTGGGTCAACGCCATTCGAACTGAGTTGCCCCTCCGGCTTGCCCAAATTTGAGCCGACCTGCGTTGTCTTCTGATCTGCGCGAAGGAGTGCAAGTGCCCACTCAACATAAGCGCGAAACTCCGGTGAGTGGTTAACAAAGGACAGAATAACCGATCCATTGCGATGCAGTATGGGCAAAGCCACTTGCGCGAACTCGGGGTTACTATAGCCAGCAAAAGCATATATCGCAGCAACTTTAGTTCCCGCATCTAAAACAGAATTCGGCCTGCCAATTAAGCCCCGTAGAATGGCCAGAATACCATTGCTCACGACAGTATATGCGGCATAGCCAGTCCGGGTTCCGGTCCACCCAAATTCGTGCACATAGTCTGCTATTGGTTTGGTGACTGCTCTGGTTCGTTCCTCAACAAGGTCAGCATTCTCTGATAAAATAGAAATGAGCTTGTCGCCAGATTCACGCAAACTGTCTACAATTTCCTCCTCATGCGTGAAAGCATCGGCTCTGCTGACGAGGTCTCGACCTTCCTCGAAACCCATTATGAAGGCGCCGTGCAATCTGGCCACGTTGTGAAGCGCCGCTTCGATCTGTGGCTCGATAGGCTCGGAAAGTGTACGAATCATATTTTGGTTTCGATAAGCACTTTCGAAACTGTATAATGCGCCGCCGACCGCCCAGAGGTTTACGACATTTAGCTGCTCCGTCTCGCAGTCGATTAGACGGTCATAAGCTTCTACCGCTCTCGCTAACTCCGGAAAGCGATTTTTCATGCTGGGCGTGAGTGCGACCGCGTCGCGTATTGCGACTTTTAGATTCGAATGAAGTTGTCGCTGGACCTCAATTTCGGAATCACCTGGCGGCGACAGGGAACTTGCCAATTTCCCTCCGCGTATTTGATAGTGCGGGCCTGCCACGGTTGTAGGTTCGGGCGGCTTGGGCGAATTTTGCTTTGCCGGCGGGGCAACGGTCAAAGACTCCCCGCCAATCTCCAAGACGGTTTCAGCGATCTGTTCATCGATTGAGGGAGGCTCTTTGTACCTCGGCGGAGGTGGCGGAGAAAATCGGGTCCAGGCCGGTTCCATCGTTGCCGGCTGGCTTGTACGGCTCGGCTGATTCTTGTTGCGATCGATCGAYGAAAAGATGTGTTCCAGCTCCGCCAGCGGATCGGTCTCCGGCAGGCTCTTGGCATAGTCCCGYTCGACACTCGCGATCGCGTCTTCCAGCGAACGCATCTGCGTGGCTATGGCTYCGGCGGCCGGCGGCGGCGAATATTCCTCAAGCTTCTTCGCCAGCATGGTGCGAACGCTGGCATAGATGCGCGTACGCTTTTCCGGCGTCTCGTCGCCATGCTTGCCGAGCGCCTTTTTCAGAATAGCAACGTAATCTGCCATGCTTCAGTCGACCTGTATTTTGTTTCCGCGCCGGCCCCCGCAAATCGGCCGCGATGCCCGGAAAGGCTTCAGAAACTAGTCTTGAAACGGATCGGTCACAAGTATCGTGTCGTCCCGTTCCGGGCTGGTGGAAAGGAGTGCGACCGGGGCGCCGATCAGCTCTTCGATGTAGCGGNGGCCGGCGGCGGCGAATATTCCTCAAGCTTCTTCGCCAGCATGGTGCGAACGCTGGCATAGATGCGCGTACGCTTTTCCGGCGTCTCGTCGCCATGCTTGCCGAGCGCCTTTTGCAAAATAGCATAGAAATTTGCCATCTAAAATTCCAAGCCACACCACTGCAAGTATACAATCGGCCCGCTAAAGTCAGTAAGAAATCGCCATCCAAGCGGCTTTCCATTTTAGGCCCTCAAGCATGACCGGTTTTAACGTGAAGCGCCGCGGTGCGGACGGGAGACTCGCCTTATGCGTCTGCCGGCATTCGAGGGTCAATCGGAGTAAAGGTCACTGCAAATCCTTGGCTATTCGCGTAGCGGATTAGCCCTTCGAGCGAAATCGGATCCGACTGCGGTACAGAAGCGCTCACAGTAATTGCTTCGCCTCCAACTATTCCAAGCTCGCGCTCCAACTGCTCAACCGCTGACAAATACCTTGGAATATGCACGGTGCGCGTGTGGGCTTCCTGTTGAAGCAGGTTGCTCGCAAAGCTTCCGCTTATGCCAAGCTTTTGACCGAGCTTGTCGTAAGTGAGCCCTCCGACGTTTCTAATCCTCTGAAGGCGTTTCTTGAAAGGCTCATCCAGCGGGCCGTTCAGGCCTTTCTGGTGAGGGAACAGATTCCGCTTCTTTATCGGCATATTGACTCCTCCTTATTCTAAAGGAACCCAGATAGCATTTTCCTTATCGTGTTGGCAATCAGTTGCCAACCAGATGCAACCCTCCCCTGATACAGGATCCCCCACAACATGACCACCACCCCACGCGCGACCGCGCGATCGCATAGCCGTGGCCGCCAACAAATGATGGTCGCCGGCTATGCCGCGAATTATGGCGTCTTATGTGGACGCTATATCATCGCGAAGGGCGCCTTCCGCGATCTCATGCAGCGCGGATGTAAACCAAAAATGCTGCTCAACCACAAAGGCCCCGAAATCGGCGAGTGGCTGACGATCGCCGACGATGACCGCGGCCTTTTCGTCATCGGTCGGCTCTGGAATACGCCGCGAGCGTGCGAGGCGATTGCGCTCTACCGCGAAGGCTGTTTGACGGGTCTTTCGCTCGGCCCTAAGGGCGCCGCCTGGGACACGATGCAGTGCGGCATAAAGATCCTGACGGCAGTCAACCGGATCGATGAAATCTCGCTATGCGGCGAGCCCCTCGACCCGGCGGCGCTGATCATAAATTTTCGGGCTGAGAACCGACTGCCTGGTCAGGCATTCCTAAATGGGGCGGGGCAGTAAATGTCGAGACCGATAAGAGGGCGGTGGCTTTTCGATGAACCGACAGCGCCGACCGTGCCTCAAGTGCCGGAAGTCCAAACCACGTTGCCGACTTCGGCGTATGGCCAAACTATTCCAGTCGTCTACGGAAAATGCCGGCTGCCGGCGGCCTATATCTGGGTGCCGCCGATCCTTACCGTCACCTCCACCCATGTCGAATACTGGGACACGATCACCTCCACCACGGCAAAGATGTCGGCCCGCCTGCGTTTCGCGCGGCCGCTGGTTCCAAACTCGACCTGGGTCCTGCGCAAACTCTACGCCAATGGCAAGCTGATCTATGACGGCAGCACAGGCTATCGCCAAAGCGGCCTGAAGTTCACCGCCTATGACGGCAGGAGCACCCAGCCGCGCGACCCGACAATGGTTTCGGAGGAAGGCGAAAGCAACGTTTCTGCCCATCGCGGGTATCTCGATATCGTCGTCAAGGATTTCGACATTGTTGGGCTTGGCGCTCCGCCGGTCTTTGAAGCCGAGTGGATTCAGGACGGCGCGACGACGCACGACTATGAGTCTTTCGGCACCTTAAGCTCAGGGACGATCAACTACATGGTCCCAGTCTGGGGGGAACTGGAACTCTACGGCTACACCAGCCCTGGCGGGCTGATCAGGCGGTTTTCCATCGGCGCTCTGCGGGAGTTCTACGTCATCCCACAGGCAGGTGGGGCAACCATGTACGCTGGCTGGCGCTACAGCCGAGCCTATGACCGCCTTTTCTACCTTGGAGAGTCAGGGGACGGTCATTGGAGCCTGAGGATCCTCAACCCGTTGAGCGGCGCAGTCGTTGCCGCTGGCGACGTTTTTGGGACCATACTCGCCGTGATGGGCGTTATATGCCTGGTCGAAATCGGCGATGGCGCTCTCTACGTTGGATCGACCGACGATCAGCAATTGTTCTGCTACTACTACAAGGCAGCCGACGAGTCGCTTACCCTGGCGACCGAGACCGCCGTAAGCTGGGGCGGTTATGCAAGCATTCAATGCCTGACGCCAGGAGCCGTCCGGGGCAATGAGGCAGATGTCTGGATTTGCGCCGACAACGCACTGGTCAAGGTAATCTTCACGGCTCTCGGCACGGTCAAGAGCACGACTGTTGTTGCCACGCTGGCGGATGACTTGCGCTATGCGGTTTACGACGATGGCGATCTTGTCGTCTGGACTGATGCAGGCACCGTCAAGCGCATCAATGGAACAACCGGCGCTGTCGAGTTCACCAAGACCGTGCCCTACCAGATAGAGGCCTATAGCAGCGTCAGGAAGCTCGGCGATCCTGACCTGCATCGCCTGACTGATGAATTCTATTTCGTCGCGTCGAGCACGTCCTATTTCACCAACTTGCAGACGGGCGAAACGCGGTCTGTTGCGGGCGCGACTAGCAACCCGCAAGAATACTACTACGACGGTCAAACCGACACGCTGCTGACCAAGACACCCGTCTTCAGTGTGCCGCAGCGGATGCGCATCACCTCGCAAGACGGGACACAACGGCAGCTCGCCGATTTCCTGCTCGCTCTCATGCAGGCGGGCGGCTTCGATGAATCGGAAATCGCCTTTGAAGGCGACATCGATGATGTGATCGACGGCGCCGTTGTCGACGTCACGGCGGGCGTTCGCGACATCGCACGGTCGGTCTGCGACCCTTACTCGATCGCCATATTCGAGCGCGCTGGCCAGATCATCTTCAAGCGAGCGTTCACCGATGGCGCGTTCGCGATCGATGCCGTCATCTCTTCGGTTGGCGACATCGTAGACAACCCGTGAAAAGGGGGAAGGTCTACGATCCCCCACAATTTCATTTGAACAAACAGGACTTAGCCACCCTAACAAACAGAGGAGGGCGTCCAAGTGACGTTTCCATTCCCCATGATGATAGTAAATTCGTTCGTGTTTACCCCACCGCCTGCCGGCCCTGTCGTCACCTTCATTGAGCGTCGCAACAGTGTTGTAACGGGGGGAGGCACATCGCCTCATACGGAAATCAACATCAATGTCGGCGCGGCCGGTCCCAAGATCGTTCTTATCGGCGCGCATTCCGTTCGGACCGCCGCTGGCGTCCGGACTCTATCGTCGTGTAGCATCGACGGCACCAACGGCACGCTTGCCGGGCAAAACGGGATTAACGATGGCCTCAACGAAGGCACGCAGGCCGGTATCGCTTATCGAGAAATCACCACGGGCGGCAATATCACAGTGACTTTGACGTGGAGCGGGCTGCACACTTGCTCCCTGATGGATATCTACGTCATCACTGGATACGCCTCCAACGTCCATACTGACTTCAAATCGGCAACCGGTAACGATCCAACCATCACCAATCTGACGACTGCGGCGGACAGTTGCGTTATCGCCATGGCTGGTGGCGTGGAGCCTTCGACAAGCGCCATGTCCCTTACGGGGGTGACGCTGGACCTTGAAGGGCGGTACGGGGTAACTCCGACGTTCATGCGGGCGGGCTGTGGCCACGCCGTGGGCGTCGCGGCCAATACCGCCAGCTATGGTGTGGGGATGTCGTCCTCGGCCGGTTTCGAAGTCGTGACGGCTGTCTCGTTCCATTAAAGGCGCGCCGTCTGTAAGTTAGCCGGCGATCGCCATCCCCAGTCCAACGCCTAGGCCGATAGCAAGGCCTAGGAACAGCTTGGCGGCAACGTCCAGGGCGAAGGCGCGGACAGCGGGCCATGCGTCCTGGTGGGGCGCTCTGAGGGCTTCGGAAAGGTCATCGAAAACCGTGTCCATGGCCGGCAACATAGATCGAAACAGGGAGTCTGTGAATCCCCCCTATGCTCAACCCTGGCCCATAAAGCCCGTTGATCATCTCTTCGCTGGGCAGCACACCGGGCGTGCAATGCTCCTCTATTGTGCGCCGGATCAACGTCAGTGCAGCCCGGCATTCGTCCGCTTCGATCTTCATAACCATTGAAACATTCATTTTAGCTAAATTGTTCCGGGAACCGATTTCAGGCTCGGCGCTTGAATCGTCGGACGGTGGGTCAGTGCATGCGTTTGAAGTTCATCGAGCCGTTGATGCCGACCCTTGTGGAGAAGCCTCCAGAGGGGGGAGCCTGGACTCACGAGGTGAAGTTCGACGGCTACCGTTCCCAGATGATCATTGACAGCGAAGGCACGCGCATTTTCACGCGTCGCGGGTTGGACTGGACAGCGAAATATCGTGACTTGGTGGCGGCAAGCGCAGAGCTCGGGGCCGAGAGTGCCATCATTGATGGTGAGATCATCGTCCTAAACGAAGCCGGCCTTTCCGACTTCTCCGAACTGCGGAGAGCGATCACCCGGCGCCAGCACGACCTCTACTTCGTCGCCTTCGATCTTTTGCATCTTAAAGGCCATGACCTGCGCGACATGGCGCTGGAGGAGCGGCGCGAGATCCTTGAAAGCATGATCCCGGCCAACATTCGAATCCAATTCAGCCAGGCGCTGCCCGGCGACGCCAAGGCGATCTATCACCTGATAGACGAAGCTGGCCTTGAGGGCATGGTGTCGAAGCGCCGCGACAGCAAATATCGCAGCGGCCGATCCACCAACTGGCTGAAGATCAAGAGCTACATGGTGGAGGAATACGCCTTGCTCGGCGTCGAGCGGGAGCCCGGCAAGCCTGCCTTCGCCCTGATGGCCGATCGGAAGACCGGCCAGTATGTCGGCTCGGCCTTCATCAACTCCAGTCGGCCGATCCGGGAACGGCTATGGAAGCGTGTCCAGGAGCACGCCGGGCCGGCGCCAAAGGGCATGAAGCGGCCGGCGACGCAATGGGTCAAGCCGGGCCTGGTCGGCCGTGTGAAGCACCTGCGCGGCGAGGAAGATTTGCGGCATGCCTCATTGCAGGATTTCCGCGAGGAGTAACCGCATACGTAAGACAAAGCTAAACTGCCGGGAACCTAACGCCCTCCGGTAGCTTATGGCGATATGAGCACACGCGGCACGAACTTCCTGCACAAATGGATAAGTCAGAACGTCCCAGAGACGACCAGCTCCGACATCATATCGGTTGCTGAACTGACCCAAAAGCTATTCGCGGACGCGGAAGCGATAGGCATCAGCAGCACCGAGATTGAGGAAAACACAGGAAGCGTCTACGAGACGATCCTCGATGCCATTGTGCACTATGATCCTGGCTCGCCCGAATGATCGCACTCGGCACATGAACCCGCAACTCACGCCCCCCTGTGGCAATCAACCCAGCTGGCGAACGTGCCGCGTTGAAGCTCGTCCGAATGGCTATCGAGCAGGTATGCCCTGCCGGCGTGCTGCCATCTGAGGAAGCCGTCCTTGGCCTTTATGGTCCTGAGCCAATCCATGAAGGCGAAGCTCTGGCCAAGGCCATAATTGAGACCGTCGAGCGCCTGACGAAGGAAGCCCGCCGCTGAAAGGGACACGGGAACAGCGACGGGCCTTGCACCAGCGCTTGGTCGTCCCAGGAGAGAGACATGCTGACCAAGTACATTTCCAACTTCGATAGCTGACGGCTGTTCCGCCCCACGAAAAAGATTTGACGCTTGCCGGCGGCTCACGAAAAGGCCCGCCACCGAACTTGAGGGAAAACAGTGGCGGGCTCTGCCTGGGGCGTTTCAAGGAGTGATCCTTACCAAGCACATCCTGAACGTTCGATTGCGGATGCATGTTCCTCAGGTCGATGCAAAAAGTTTCAGCCCCCGTGGCGATCAATCGGCATACGCCAAGGGGCGCCCCAAACAAGACCAGAGACAAGCCCGGAATCGTTTGAGCCTTTACATGTGAACTTTGAAGTAGGAATAATGTCCTCGGGTGGGGCGACTCTCAAAAGGTGTCGCAATGGCTAGGTCAAAACCCTCAAAGCAGCTATCGCAAGCTGAAATCGAGTGCTTTCTGGTGGCGGCGGAAGCGCTGCACAAGAGCATCGTGAAGCCGTTCATATCGCCACATTGCGACCACTACAGGCAGACGCGCGTCTTGCATGAGGTGCTGTTGAAAGCCGTGCGGGAAGTCACCGGGAAGGAAGTAGAGTTCATCCAGTGGAACACTACGGGGCCGGTACGGCCCCCTACGGCTGGGTAGCATGGCAGCCGTCACGCGCTATTTAGCTGGCTCCCAATGGGCGGCCACCAGTTTCTGAAAGCAACGCGCCCATCCGAGTTGCAGGGGGAAGCCCCCCTTGCCCCGTGCAGTGCACAGTTGTTAATAAGTATCTAAGGTGCCGTCCTGATACACTATTCGCTTAACGGTGACTTCTGTCTTCGCCGTCCCCGCGGTAACGGGGCCAATCAACTTGCTGTACGCATCGTCGTGAATGAACTGGTTATCTTCCCAAAAGAAAAACGTATTGCTCGCGGTCGATCCGCCAGGCTGTATGTTTATGTCCAACTTGCTGTCGTTGACCAAAATCTCGTCGCCAAATGCATCCCTGATGGTGATCAAGAGGGCCAATGCTGAGACGCGTTTTGCAGATGCATTTGAAAAGGAAAGATGTAGCTCGATCCTCGAGCTATAGATGCGCTGCCTGACGTTCTCTTCTTGGACATTGAAGCGCGCCAGCGCCAGTTTAACCAGTGGGTCAGGCACGCTAGCTGCCGGCTCTGTTTTCAACGGGAGCGGTTCATCTGGCTTGAGTGCATCGTAACAGGCTAGTCTGTCCGCATTGCCCAGCAACTGCCGGCAATTTTCAATATTCTCGAATGACTGGGCATTCGCGGTGGCCACAAACACTACCGAAAAGATTGCCGAAAATAGTTTGAACATCCCCTTTTTACTCCCCCAAGAGGAATATTTGCGCAATAGGGCCGATTAAGCAAGCTCCGCTTTAGCTGCCACTGTTTTAGCCGCACGTTCGCAATCTCACTCCCGGGCCGCCGTCGACCGTCTCGCCATCGGCCAGAAAGATGACGCCTGCAGCCTCCAATGCTCTCTTCAGCGCCTCGATAGTGGATTGCTTGGCATCGGCGCCATTCTCGATACGCGTCACCGTATTTGCAGTGACACCTGCTGCGGTAGCCAATTCTCGTGAATTGCTGATTTGGCGGCGCCGAAGAAAGACATTCCGGCCAAGATCTCCAACACGCCGACGATAACAATCAAAGCGCCGATTTTTCACTCCCATTTCCAAGATAAACGCCGTAGACTAAACGGCCAGTCCAGTGAAGAACAGCCCGCGATCCAATAAGCGCTTTCGCATAATCGGCAATGGCAGTTTAGGCGAAAACGCCTTTAACAGTTTAGGCTGTGGAAATTAATAAATCGATGTTGCGATAATAACCAGCCAGGATCATTGAGACGGCCGAAAGCCGATGGCGGTTTTCTTCAACCACACTCGAATAGAAGATGAAATACAATGCGAATCTCATTCGGCAGGAGAAGTGCTCGATCTGCAAACGACAACTTTCTATTTAATCTAGGTGACCTTGTTGAACACGCCAGCGGACAGTTTCCGGGGATCGTAACGTTCCGTGCGCATACCGCGAGGCGAAGCGGAGGCTCAGGTCCGGACGTGTATGAAGTCGAACTGGTCAGTGGCTCGTGCCTTGGTCAGCGTAGAATAATTGTCGGGTCGGCTCTCCGAAGGGTTGCACCGCAATTCGTGGCTGCGACCGGGCGTCTTGAGCTCGCCGCATAGACGAACCGCCGCTTTGCAATTTTATCCATTCCGGAACAGTTTGGCACATCGATTGTAGGCGCTTGATCACGTCTATAGGCGAGTGTGGGCCGGCGCGTCGGTGAGCGTCGGCCTTTTTAGTTGCTGGCTATCCTCACGCCAGAATGATCGATAAATTCGACGCCTGCAGCCTCAAGAGCTGCGCGGATAGCGGCTAGGTTGTTTCTCCCCGGCACCCGCCTCTGCTTTTCGAAATCAATGATGACACCGCGCGAAACGTCGGCCGCTGCAGCCAACGTGTTCTGATCCATGTCCAGCAGGGCCCGGGCCGCCCTACATTGCCCCGGCGAAATCGACTTTATGTCCAACGTTGTATTCCTTGTTGACATCGAAGTGTACGTTGAACATTATGTCCGACATTGGACTCAAGCGCAACGAGGAGCGAACCAATGGACACCCACGCAGTTAATGAGAGCTGGAAATTCAACGTCGGCCAAATGGTCACGCACAGAGACCAGTCGATGCCGGCGCTGGTGATGACGCGCCACAAGGCTGGCCGGTTGGGGGAGCTATATGGCGTCCTCCGTCAGGATGACTGCGATGTGCCGTATCTCACGATTTTGGGCGAAGTGCTGGTGGCCAACTAAGCCCAAGCCGAAAAACAGAAGCCCGCTTCGGCGGGCTTTCTCAGATCGGTACGACAAAAGTACAACTTACCAGAAGAAATCGCGCAATTGCTGGCCTGACGTCCCATCATACATCGGCAACGCCGCAACCAATTCACTCATGCCGATATCAAATCATCATGTCTGGAAAAATGATCGCAAAAACGCGGCGCCCAATCAGAATTGGCCGACACGGATTCCGGGTAGACCGGAATTATTCCTTCGGCGGCTCCGCGGGAACCGGCGCACTGCCGAGTCCGCTGATGCTGCGCGCCCTGATGCGCGGCTTGAAGGCCCTGCCCGGCTCGGCTTGACGCCGCAGCACCGGGTGCACGATCGGCTCCTTCGCCTTGAACGCATAGGCTTTGATCAGCGCGAAATAGTTGGGATAGGCATAGCCATTGTTCATCCGCAGCCATTCCTCACGGCGGTCGCGAAACAGCTTGGGCAGCTTGTACCAGGCCACGGTCGGGGTCTTGTGATGGACGAAGTGCAGATTGTTGTTGAGGAACAGGAACGACAGCGGCGAGCGCTCGACGATGACCGTGCGGCCTTCCGGATGTTCCGACCATTGATGCTCGGCGAAAGTACGGATCGAGATCAGCGACTGGCCGAGCCAGACCGGCACCAGAATGTAAAGCCACAGCGGGATGCCGAAGCCGAACTGCACGATCGGCATCACGACGGCAAGGCCGATCGCATGCAGCAGCCAGGCCTTGCGGATCGCCTTGTCACCGGCGATCACCTGCTTGGCATCGTCGATGAAGAAGCCGACGCAGGACAGCCACGGGCCAAGCACGAAGCGGCCGGCCATGGTGTTGTTGATCTTGAGCAGGAATTTCATCGTCGGCGGCAGTTCGTCGTGCTGCCAGAGCGCCTGATAATAGCTTTCCGGATCGTCCAGCGGGTCCGTCAGCCGCTCGTCGGCGTGGTGGCGCAGATGAATGGTCTTGAAGCGGCGGAATGGCCAGACCAGACCGATCGGCAGGAACACGAAGGCTTCATTGACCCGCGCGTTGCGTGTCGGATGCCCGTGCAGCACTTCGTGCATGATCGACGATTGCAATGCGGCGGTCAAAGCCAGGATGGCGAGCGCCAGGACGGGGTAGGATGGCCAGAGCAGGAAACCGGTGGCGAGCCAAGTTGCGTAGCAGAAGAAGGCGAGTACCACGGTCGGCCACTCTATGGCCGGTGCGCTGTGTCGCCTGATGCTCTTGCTCGTCATGCTATCGACCACTGCCCCTCAGTCGCCGGAGCCCCAATTGGCTCCTGACAACATTGTGTCAGGAGAAGTGATTCCACTCAACGAGACAAAGTACACAAACTGTTGCGATTGCGCATTTTTGACCGCACTTGTTAAACATTGTAAACAGGCTTATGGATTCATTTACGCCTGAGGTGCGCTCGGAAGCGATTCGGCGCAAATTTTTCCTCAATCGAGGTGGAGCACGGACATGGACAAGCGCGACCTGTCGACGATCTTCCGCGAGCGCCTGAAAACACTCTTGACACGCTCCGACCTGAACCAGTCGGCCTTCGCGACTGCGGTCGGCATCGACCGTTCGGCGCTGTCGCAGCTGCTGTCGGGCGCCTCGACGCGTCTGCCCCGAGCGGAAACGCTGCTCAACATCGCCGCCGAGTTCAAGGTGTCGCTCGATTGGCTTCTCGGCCTCAGCCAGGACGAGGGCCTCACCGGCGAAATCCGCGAGAGCCTGGAGATCGAGGAGGCACCGGACGGCTTCGACCGCACGCTGCTGGCCAAATGGCATGCCGAGGCGGCCGGCACCAAGATCCGCTACGTACCGGCCGGCATTCCCGACCTTCTGCGCACCGAAGCATTGGTCGACTACGAAGCCGGCATCACCAACAAGAGCCGCCTCGCCCAGGCCGGCGAAACGCAATACCGCATCGACTACAACAGGCGGCCGGAAACCGACATGGAAGTCTGCATGCCTCGCCATACGCTGGAGATTTTCGCCCGCGGCCTGGGTGTCTGGGATCGTTTCCCGGAAGCCGACCGCCGCGCCCAATTGCTGCACATGGCGACGCTGCTCGACGACCTCTACCCCACCTTCCGGCTGTTTCTCTATGACGGGCGGATTCGCTATTCCATCCCCTACACCATCTTCGGTCCCTATCGCGCCGCCATTTATGTCGGCGACATGTATCTGGTGCTCAACGCCACCCAGCCGATCCAGACGCTGATCCAGCATTTTGACAATTTGATCCGCGCCGCCGACATCAACGCGCACGAGGCGTCCGGCTTCGCGCACAGGCTGGCCGGCATGTCGTTCCCAACAGGCACTGTCTGATCTCTGGCAATCATGGTCCTCTGGTGGAGCCTCGTCCCGGCCACGCCATTTCCATTTTTGAAGGACAGCTCATGCCCGATCCGCGCCGCATCGTCGTTCCACCCCAGTCGGGCCGCGCCATCCGCGTCTCACGAGGCGACCTCATCCGCATCATCGATCCCAAAGGACAGCAGGTTTCCGATCTCTGGGCTTTCAGCACCGACCCGGCGCTTGACTGGCTGAGCACCTCGCAGACCCGTGACATCACCGAGCGGCTTTTTCCCGCAATCGGCGACAGTTTCTTCAGTGCCGCCGCCAAGCCGATGCTGACGCTGGTCGAAGATGGCTCGCCGGGTCCGCACGACATGCTTTACCCCGCTTGCGACAGCGCGCTTTATGAGCGCGCCGGATTTCCCAATCATCCGAACTGCCGGGACAATCTGATGCAGGCGCTGGCCACAGAGGGCATATCGCTGCCTTTCGCCCCCGATCCGGTCGATCTCTTTCAGAACTCCTTGCCGGAACCCGACGGTCGGCTGGTGGTTTCCGCGTCGATCAACCCGCCGGGCGGCTATGTGACGTTGCGCGCCGAACAGGACCTCCTGCTGGTGGTCACCGCCTGCTCGGTCGACCATCACCCGACCAATGGCGGCATCTGCACCGAGATCCACGTCGAGATCACCCCCGGATCGTGAGGAAAGGGCTCCATCTGGCCGAGCGGTCGCGGCAAAATCATTGACTACACATAAAGACTTCTTTATATCCTTATTCGAATTCGAAACATGAAAGCCAATCCGATGACGACCACCAACCCGATCGATACGCTGCTGGCTGAAAAGGGCGTGCTGCTAGCCGATGGCGCCACCGGCACAAACCTGTTCGCCATGGGGCTGGAGGCGGGCGAGGCGCCAGAGCTGCTCAACGAGACGGCGCCCGACACCATCACCAGCCTGCATCAGAATTTCGTCGATGCCGGCGCCGACATCATCCTCACCAACTCGTTCGGCGGCACCCGTCACCGCTTGAAGCTGCACCATGCGCAGGATCGCGTGCACGCGTTGAACAAACGCGCCGCTGAGCTTGCGCGTGCGGTCGCCGGCAGGGCCGGCCGCAAGGTCATCGTCGCCGGCTCGGTCGGCCCGACCGGCGAATTGCTGGTGCCGCTGGGCGCCATGACCTATGACGAGGCGGTCGACGCCTTCGCCGAGCAGATCGAAGGCCTCAAGGAAGGCGGCGCCGAAGTCGCCTGGATCGAGACGATGTCGGCTCCAGACGAGATCCGGGCCGCCGCCGAGGCTGCTATCCGCGTCGGCCTGCCCTACACCTATACCGGTTCCTTCGACACTGCCGGCCGCACCATGATGGGCCTGCTGCCCAGGGATATCCACGGCGTCACCGACGGGCTGTCGCAGGCGCCGCTCGGCGTTGGCGCCAATTGCGGCGTTGGCGCGTCCGACATCCTGGCCTCGCTGCTCGACATGACCGAGGCGAAGCCGGAGGCGACGGTGATCGTCAAGGGCAATTGCGGCATTCCCGAATTCCGCGGCACCGAAATCCATTATTCCGGCACGCCAGAACTGATGGCCGATTATGTACGCCTCGCCGTCGATGGCGGCGCCAAGATTATCGGCGGCTGCTGCGGCACCTCGTTCCAGCACCTTGCCGCCATGCGCAAGGCGCTCGATGCGCACACCAAGGCGGATCGTCCGACGGTTGCCGCGATCGTCGAGCGCATCGGTCCGATGCGCAACAAGGTCGCGACGGAAAACACCGCCGAGACCAGCGAAGCCCGGCGCGAGCGCCGCCGCAGCCGGGCCTGACCTCATCGATTTCGGTTATTCGCTGTTGTCGGCGTAGCTCGACTGCGCCGACTTGAAGTCGACCACATTGTCGCCGCGCATCGTCATCAGCGCGCCTGAAGCGCTGGGGTCGGTGATCTGTTCCAGCATGATGCGGAAGCGGTCGTTGGTCAGCGCCGACAGGGCGGTGTGGCGCGCCTGTGCGACATCGTCACTGATACGCCTGGATTCCGATGATGGGGCCGATGAAACCGCCGAGGCGTCTGGCGCTGGGGGTATCGAGTTGGCGATAGTCCTGATCTGCAATTTCGGCTCCCTCAAGCCCAGTACACCTGTCCTGCGTAACAAGGAGGGGGTTGCCATCCGGTACCGGAAATGCCGCGCAATTTAACGACCCATAAAATCCGCGAAAAAAGGCCGGCAAGGTTTCCCTCGCCGGCCTGCCTCACCCGCCCGCGGTCGGTTCCCCCGTATCAGAACGATCCCATCTGAAAGAAACCGGCCGTCATCATCACTTACCGGTTACCGCCCAGCGCAGAGGTAAGGCGCACAAGCGAGAGGAACTCGGCCCTGTACCCAAACGGGTCGGCTCCTCGAGCGGCAGTGGCGATCTCCATGATCTTGTCGTAGCCGAACTTCGCGGTCGCATCCTCGTCGCGCAGCTTCTGGCCGAAGGCGGCAACCGCGACGGAGAAGCGCTGATCGGTGCTGGCCTGGTCGAAGGACGAAATCTCGTTGGCCGAGGTCACCGGCGTGGTGATCAGTTTCGAGACGTCTTCATTCGGCAGCTTATAGCGGATCTTGACGAAGGCATATTCGTCCGCATTGGCGACGCCGCCATTGTCCACCGACGCCTGGCCATAACGCAGTTGGTCGATCTGCTCGCCACCACTGCCCTTGGGCGTGATCTCGTAGATCGCGGTGACCGAGTGGCCCGAACCGATATCGCCGGCATCGACGCGGTCATTGTTGAAATCCTCGCGGTTCAAGGCGCGGGTCTCGTAGCCGATCAGGCGATATTCCGAGACCTTGTTCGGGTTGAACTCGACCTGGATCTTCACGTCCTTTGCGATGGTGAACAGCGTCGACGAGGCATCCTCGACCAGCACCTTTTCAGCCTCGGCCAGCGTATCGATATAGGCGGCGGTGCCGTTGCCGTTCTGGGCAATGGTTTGCATCATCTGGTCGTTCAGATTGCCGCGGCCGAAGCCGAACACCGACAGGAAAACGCCGGTCTTGCGCTCGCTTTCGATCAGCCGCTTGAGGTCGTCGTCATCGGTCTGGCCGACATTGAAGTCGCCGTCGGTAGCAAGCATCACGCGGTTGACGCCGTCCTTGACGAAGGATTTTTGCGCCAGCCTGTAGGCTTCCTTGATGCCCGCCTCGCCGGCCGTGCTGCCACCGGGCGTCAGATTGTCGATGGCGCTGAGGATCTTGTCCTTTTCGGACGCCTTGGTCGGCTCCAGCACTGTGCCGGCGTCACCGGCATAGGTCACGATCGAGATAGTGTCGTCGGCCTTCAGCTTGCTGACCAGCAGGCGAAATGCCGATTTGAGCAGCGGCAGCTTGTCCGGCTCGTCCATCGAGCCCGAGACATCGATCAGGAAGACCAGATTGGCCTTCGGCTGCTCGGTCGGCTTGACGTCAAAACCCTTGATGGCGACATGCATCAGCTTGGTCTGCGTGTTCCACGGCGTCGGCATGACGCTGACGGTCGAGTTGAATGGTGTCGAGGCCGACTCCGGACCCTTCCAGTCATAGGGGAAGTAGTTGATCATCTCCTCGACGCGAACAGTATCGGCCTGCGGCAGGGTGCCCTGCTTCAGCGAGCCGCGCACGAAGGAATAGGAGGCCGTGTCGACGTCGATCGAGAAGGTCGAGACCGGATCCTCGAGTGCCGCATGCACCGGATTGGTCTTGAAATCCTCGATGCGGTCGCGGTTTTCCGGTTGCGGCTGCATCTGGTCGGCCGGCAAGATCGACGGCTGCTGCGGCGCCATCAGCTTGGATTCGGCCGGCATGCGGGCTCGCGAGGTGCTGGGTACACTTGCAGCGCCATCCAGCGCGAATTCACCTGTCGGTGCCGGCGGCGCAGGCTCGGCCAGCACACCGCGCTCCAGCGCATTTTGTTGTGCCGCGCCGGAAGCAACGGTCGATTCGGATTTCTGCGGCGAGGCCGGCGCCACAAGCGCATCGGTGGCGCCGCGGCTTTCCACATCCGCGTCTGCCTTCTTGTCCTTCTCCAACTCGCCGCGAGCCGGCTTCGGGTCGGCGGTCGTCGGCTTCACCGTCGCCGGCTTATCGGCCAGCGTCTCGGTGATTTTCTCGTCGCCGCCGAATTTGGGCGGCTGTTCCCTCAGCAGATGGAAGGTGGCGTATCCGGCGATCGGCAGGGCGACGAGCCCGGCAAGGGCCGGCGTGGCAATGAGTTTCTTTTGCATGATCTCGCTCCAGAGCTTTTGTGCTCGCTCTGTGAGACGAAGCCCGCCAATCGATCCTTGGGTGACAGCAGAAATATTTTCCTGATCATAGGCGCGAAGGGCGGCCTCGAAGGCACGTGCCTTGGCATCCTTGGCGGGCGCCGGTGCTGCGATATCGCGCAGTCTGTTGAGTTCGTTGTCGTCGACCATGGTCACACTTCCCCGGCCGCGCGCATCAGCGTCTTCAGCCGTTTCTTCGCTTCATGGATGTGCCAGGAAACCGTCGTCTCCGAGATCGCCATCGCCTCGGCGGCGGCCGCGTGGCTCAATCCTTCGCCATAGACCAAAAGCACGGCGTCGCGCTGCTTGTCCGGCAGTTGCCGCACCGCCGTCCACAGCGCTTCGGCCGGATCTTCCGGTTCGACCGACGCCTCGCCTGAGATCAGTGCATGGACGCCATAGGCCTCTGTCTTGACTGTCTCGCGGGCGGATTTGCGCATCATGTCGCGCGCGGCGTTCAGGGTCACGGAATAGAGCCATGTGGTGAAGGCCCCGCCGCCGCGATAGCCGCGGATCGCCTTGCCCAGCCTGACGCAGACTTCCTGGGCTATGTCCTCGGCATCGGCCTTCCTGCCGCACCAGCGATAGGCAGCGCGATAGACGAAGTCATAGTGCCTTTCCAGCAATGTGCTGAAGGCTCCCCTGTCTCCGCCCTTCGCCCGCCCGATCAGTTCGGCGTCGGAGGCTTCGCTTTCATCCAGCATCATCGCCATCATTTGCCTGTTGGACGAAGGCTAATGGCTAATCCTTGGGGCAATGGAAAGATTTTTTTGGAAACCGCCGGATCGTGACCGCCGGCACCCCGCTTGACACATCTATATCTCGGCGGTTATACGTCAATCAATAGCCACCGGGTTATCGATCCAAAATGAACAACGCTCACGATGTCCTCTTCAGAACACTCTCCGATCCGACGCGTCGTGCGATCTTCGAGCGCCTGTGCCGGCAAGGCGAGCAGACGGTCGGCGCCCTGACGGCTCAGTCGGGGGTCTCCCAACCTGCGGTGTCGAAGCATCTCGGCGTACTCAGGCAGGCCGGGCTGGTGCGCGACCGCCATCAAGGACGGCAGACCCATTATAGCGCCCAGCTCGCAGCACTTTCCCCGCTGACCGACTGGACGAACCAGATGAATGCATTCTGGCAGAGCCGGTTCGACGACCTCGAAAATTTGCTCAAAAGAATGGATCAATGACCAACATCGCGACCGAAACGCGCTCCGTCGTCGTCGAACGTGAGATCCCCTATCCGCCGGAGAAAATCTGGCGCGCGCTGACCCAACCGCATCTGATCGAGGAATGGCTGATGAAGAACGACTTCAAGCCAGTCGTGGACCACCGTTTCAATCTGCGAAAGGAACCGCAACCCGACGTGAGCATTGTTGTCGACTGCCAGGTAACAGCCGTCGAGCTGAACAAGACACTGTCCTACACGTGGCAGGCCTATGGCCTCGAGAGTGTCGTCACCTGGACCCTCATGCCGACCAGCACGGGCACCCGGTTGCGTATGGAACAGTCCGGCTTCCGGCCGGATCAGGAGCAGGCGTATCGGGGCGCGACGAGTGGGTGGCGGCAGTACTTTTCAAATCTGGGTCACGTTCTGGCGCGGCTAGATTGAAACCCGCCGACATGCGGATCACGGGTCCGCTTCGGCTTGTTTTGACAGGAGGAGCTATTGGACAGGAACAAGTGGGTTCGGCACATTCATCGCTGGCTGTCGATCATTTTTACGCTGACCGTCGTCGCCAATTTCGTCACCATGGCATTCGGCCAGCCTCCCGCCTGGGTGGTCTATTCGCCGCTCCTGCCGCTCTTCCTGCTGCTGTTCAGCGGCCTGTACATGTTCGTGCTGCCCTATGCCGCCAGGGCCGCGGCGCGCAGCGTGCCGGCGGATAGGAGTGGGTAGAATGACCAAGACGCAGGGTCAGTCGACCAAAGCCGCACCGGTCCTGCTCTCGGGCGGCAACCCGCAAATCGCCAAGGGCGACGGCGACGCTCCGGTGCAGGCCTACATCGCTGCAATGCCGGGCTGGAAGCGGGGCCTCGGCGAGCGGCTCGACGCGCTCGTCGAACACAACGTGCCCGACGTGCGCAAGGCCGTGCGATGGAACTCGCCCTTCTACGGCGTCGAGGGCCAGGGCTGGTTCGTGAGTTTCCATGTCTTCACCCACTATTTGAAGGTGACCTTCTTCAGCGGCACGTCGTTGCGGCCGATTCCGCCTGGCGGCACGGCCAAGAGCAAGGATGTGCGCTGGATCGACATCCGCGAAGACGATCCGTTCGATGAAGCGAGGATGGTGGAATGGATCAAGCAGGCCGCGGCCCTGCCCGGCTGGATCTCGTAATGACCGACTATGACAGAGGAAAAAGAGCAATGAAGATCAAGCTGACCAGCGTGTATGTGGACAACCAGGAAAACGCACTGCGCTTCTACACCGACGTGCTGGGCTTCACCAAAAAGGCAGATTTCAGCAACGGGCCTTATCGCTGGCTGACCGTGGGCCTCGGCTGAAGAGCCTGATGGAACCGAACTGCAGCTCGCGCTCAACGACAACCCGGCCGCCAAGGCCTATCAGGAAGCCATCTTCAAGCAGGGCCAGCCCGCGGTCATGTTCTTCACCGACGACGTCAAGGGCGACTACGAGCGCATCAAGGCGAAGGGCGGTGCGTTTATCCAGCCGCCGACCGAGGCGACCGGTTCGACCATCGCCCAGTTGAACGACAGCTGCGGCAACCTCGTTCAGATCACCCAGCTGGCGCGCTGGTAACGGCGGCGGTTGAAACGCGTCGAGGCACAGGAGACACCCAATGACCCCCTCGCAACATATCGACCAGCTGATCGCCGGCCTCATCGATTGGCGCGGCGATACGCTCGCCGGCATCCGCAAGACCATCCTTGCAGCCGACCCGGACATCGTCGAGGAGTGGAAGTGGATGGGCAGCCCGGTATGGTGCCTCGACGGGAACATCGTGGTCGGCAACGCCCACAAGGACAAGGTGAAGCTGACCTTTTCCCATGGCGCCAGCCTGCCGGACCCCGACAATCTGTTCAACAATGGTTTTGGCGGCAAGGTGTGGCGGGCAATCGACATGTTCGAGGGCGACAGGCTCAATGAGGGCGCTTTAAAAGAGCTCGTCCGCGCAGCGATCGATTACAATCAGGCCAAAAAGAAGAAGAAAGCGGCTGCCGGGGCGAAGCCACGGACGCAAGTCTAGGCCGCCTGGCCTGCCACCCAGCCCGACGACCATGCCCACTGGAAATTATAGCCACCCAGCCAACCCGTGACATCGACGACTTCGCCGATGAAGAACAGGCCCGGCACGGATTTCGCCTGCATCGTCTTCTGGTCCAGCCCGTTGGTGTCGACCCCACCCAGCGTCACTTCGGCGGTCCGGTAGCCCTCTGAGCCGGCAGGCTTGATGCGCCAGTCATTGACTGCGGCAGCTATGGTTTTCATCTGGGCGTCGGAAAGATCAGCAAGGTTGCCGTCGATCCCGGTGCGCTCGGCGATCGACTGCGCAAGCCGCTTCGGCAGATGATTTGCCAGCACCGTCTGTGCCGCTTGCCGCCCATTGCTTCGCTTGGCCACCCGAATGAGGTCCGCCACGTCAACTCCCGGCAGCATGGCGATGCGGATTTCATCGCCCTCGCGCCAATAGGACGAGATCTGCAGGATGGATGGCCCGCTGACGCCGCGATGCGTGAACAGCATCGCTTCGGAGAACCGCGTCTTGCCGCAGGCGACTTCCGCGTCGACCGCATTGCCTGCCAGCGGCGCTAGCCGCTCAAGCGTGTTTGCGTCGAACGTCAGCGGCACCAGCGCCGGTCGCGTTTCGACGATGGCAAGGCCGAACCGTTCGGCAAGCTCATAGCCGAAGCCGGTCGCGCCCATCTTGGGGATCGACTTGCCGCCGCAGGCCACGACCAGCGACTGGCAAGTAACCAAGCCTGTGGAGAGGGTGAGCGCAAACCCCTCCACGGTTTTGCGGACATCCTCAACGCTGGCCGAGAGCGCCAGCTCCACGCCCCTGCCCTGCATTTCCGAAACCAGCATGTCGATGATCTGGCGCGCCGAGCCGTCGCAAAACAGCTGCCCAAGCGTCTTCTCGTGATAGGCAATGCGTTGGCGTTCGACGAGGGCGATGAAATCGCGCTGCGTGTAGCGACTGAGCGCCGAAATGCAGAAATGCGGATTGCCCGACAGAAAATTCTTCGGGCTGGCATGGATGTTGGTGAAATTGCACCGGCCGCCGCCGGAGATGCGGATCTTCTCGCCAGGCGCCGCCGCATGATCGAGGATCAGCACCGAACGGCCGCGCTTGGCCGCCTCCACGGCGCACATCATTCCGGCCGCACCCGCGCCGATGATCACGACATCATAAGATTGCATCAGGCTATTCGTTCCCGCTCGACCCACTCATTTGGGGCGCGCCACTTGCGCTGCCTGGTATCACTTTGGCCCGATAGTTTTCTAGCTATCCCGTCCCAGCAGCCTGGTGATCTGGGGGGTGACGATTGTGGTGAACAGCCCGGGATCGCTGAAAGCCCTCGCGGACAGCATTGCCCCATGAACAGATGCCATCAGCATCTGGGCCTCCTCCTCCGGCCGGTTGTTCAAGCGGAACAAGTCCTGTTCCATTCCAGCCCGCAGCACCGACGTAAGCCATCCCGCGAGATTTTGGAAATGGGCACGAACGCGTGACGCCACTTCTTCCGGCAGCATCTGCATCTCGCCGGCGAGCATCGCGCAGACGCAGAAGGACGGCGAGGCATCCCGAATGCATGTCCGCCAATAGTTCAGATAGGACTGCAGTTGTTCAGCAGGGCTTGAGAGTTCTCCCCGGAGAGACTCCAAACCCACTTCGGCCTGCCGCCTGTAACGATCCACCAGCACCGAAACCAGCTCGGCCTTCGTCGGAAAATGATGGTGGATACTCGCCTTCCTGATGCCGATGGCAGCCGAGATATCGGCATAGCTGAACCCGTTGTAGCCTCCCGCGACGATGAGAGACTGCGCGACATCGAGAATCTTTTCTGAAGTCGAAGCCATTGATTTCATATCGCCGCCTACCTTCTGGTAGGCGAACTGTCAAGGTTGCATCGTTCCCGATTCTCACAGGGAGGTGTTCCGGACATTGGGTTGACTTAGGGGTTTTGTCTACCTACTAATAGGTAGATAGCAACAAGGAATCTGCCGATGCAAAACCAATCTTTCACCCGGTCCGGATGGCTACGATCCTATTATTTCGCACGCGCCATATTTTCTATCGCCTGGGTTGCTGCCGCCATTCTATTCAACGGGCAACCCGGTCCCACCGCGTTTCTGCTCGTGATCTACCCGGCATGGGACGCTCTCGCCAATCTGGTCGACGCCAGGGTAAATGGCGGCCTGAAGGCCAACTCGTCCCAGGCTTTGAATGTCGTGGTCAGCACGATAACGGCGCTCGCCGTCATCGTGGCGGTTAACAACAGCATGTATGCCGTTCTGGCCGTGTTTGGGGTTTGGGCGATCCTCTCGGGTCTGCTGCAGCTGAATACGGGAGCAAGGCGTTGGCGCTACCATGGCGCACAATGGCCGATGATCCTGAGTGGTGCGCAGTCGGCCCTCGCCGGCGGCTTCATGATCAGCCGATCCCTCGGCACGGCTGCGCCGACGATTCTGGACATCGCCCCTTATGCCGGGTTCGGCGCGTTTTACTTTCTGCTTTCCGCAATTTGGCTTGTCGTAGCAGCCTATCGCAAGGCAAACGCCTAGGTGCTGCCCGATCCGGCGGCGGCAAGGTGAAAGTCATCTGCCGCCGTCGAAAGGGCAAGCATCGCTCACTCTTTGCCGCATCGGCTGCCGTTCTGGTTCAAAGACGCGTAGCGTCCTACTCAGGGCGCGACCGCTGCCTTAGATCAGCGTCTCGGCGAACAACGTCGTCAGCCGCTTCCAATGGCGTTCGGCACCCGCGGCGTTGAAAACGCTATGATCGGGCACGCACCAGCCATGCGCCATCCCGGCATAGTTCTCGATGACATGGTCGACTTCCGCAACCCGCAACGCTTCCTCCAATCGCATCGATTGTTCCGGCGGGAAACTTCTGTCGACACCCGACATGCCGACATAGACGCGCGCCTTGATGGAGGCTGCCTTGCGATGCGGGCTGTCGGCGGCGTCGCTGGCCAGATTGCCGCCATGGAAGCTTGCGGCCGCTTTTATCCGTTCGGGATAGGTTGCAGCCGCATTCAATGATCGACCGCCGCCCATGCAATATCCCACCGTGCCGATCGGCCCGGTGATGCCCTCGGCAGCAAGCGCGTCGAGGAACGCACCGCTGTCGCTGATGGTCATCTCCTGTGTCGTGCCCGTGACCAGCGCCATCAGCGGGATTTTGGTCTTCTCCTCGGCGAAGGCGGTCTTGGCGTCGAACGGCCCGTAGGGCGCATTGCGGTAGAACAGGTCGGGCACCAGCACCGCATAGCCTTCATTCGCCAGCCGCTCGGCCATACCGTCGAGCGCCGGCCGCGGACCGAAGGCGTCCTGATAGAGGATAACGCCGGCCTTGGCAGGAGATGCGTTTGCCGAGCGGAAAAGCCCGGCATTGGCAACACCATCCCTGGTCTTGATCTGAAGGTCGTGTTTCGTCATCGCCCGCTCCGTTCGACTGATGCGCGATACATATCCGCGCAAGGCCATACGGCAAGGCATTCCCGGGGCGTGGCAGTCAACATTTCGTGCAGGATTGCGGACGCTATTGCTCGCCCTCGCGCACGGTCCGCGCGCCGACATGCAGCGCACGGCCGGCACCGAGCCCCATGATGGCTACGCCAAGCCCGAGCGCGACGAACAGGAACGCCGTCCCCGAAAAACTGCCGGTCCAGTCGCGGATCAGGCCCACCAGCAACGGGCCGAAGGCCGCCAGCTCATAGCCGACGCCTTGCGCCATGCCTGAAAGATGCGCGGCGATATGCGAATCCGGTGAACGCAGCACGATCAAGCTCATGGCAGCCGCGATAAGGCCCCCCTGCCCGATGCCTTGCAGGACCGCCCAGAACAGCATCGTCGAGGTCGGCGCAAAGAGAATGCCGAGCAGCGCGACCACCGCCGTGGCGACGAGCGCCACATTGATGCCGCGCTGGTCCTTCAGCCGCATCGCAAAGGATGGCACGGCGAGGCAGGTGATGACCTGCGCCATCACTGACACCGAAACCATGGCGCCAGCGGTGGCCGCATCGAAGCCACGCTCGCGCAGGATCGGCGCCAGCCAGCCGAAGATGCAATAGGCGAGCGCCGACTGCAGCCCCATGAACAGCGTCACCTGCCAGGCCAGGCGATCGCGCCAAAGCCCGACGACGCGAAAGCCTTGATCGCTCACTTGCCGCCGGCTGCCCAGCGCCTGCGGAATCCAGATCAGCAACACAATCAGGGTCGGCACCGACCAGGCAGCAAGTGCTCCGGACCATGAACCGGTGACCAAATGCTCGATCGGCAGCGTGAAGCCCGCGGCGGCAGCCGAACCGGCGCAGAGCGCCATGGTGTAGAGCCCGGTCATGACGGCGGCCCTGTCGGCGAAATCGCGCTTCACCAGGCCTGGCAGCAGCACATTGCCGATGGCAATGGCGCCGCCGGCCAGGAAGGTCGCGACAAACAGCAGGGGAACCGTACCGAACCAGCGCAGGCCGGTTCCCAGCACCAGCAAGGCGAGCGCCCCGAGCAAGGTGCGCTCGGCTCCATAGCGCTGCGCAAGCCTTGGCGCGAAGGGCGCGAACAGGCCGAGGCACAGGACGGGCAGCGTCGTCAGCAGGCTGGCGCCCGTCGTCGACAGCCCGGTTGCCTGCATCACCTCGGGCAACAGCACCGACAGGCTCGAAAACAGCGGCCGCAGGTTGAAGGCGATCAGCACAAGGCTCGCGCCAAGCACGATGCGCGCCGCACGGCTGCGCAGTTCAGGCGGCTGCGGCATGGGCAGGCTGTCGGCCTCGGCATCGATGAGTTCCAGACCCTCGACCTCGGCCTTCGGGTCAGGCTGACGAAAACTCTGGTTCATTGCGAAAGCAGTCTTTCAAGTTGGGCAAGCACCGGCGCCATGAAGGCTCGGACGGCGGCAACGGCGCGCTCGGGATCGCTCGCGGCAATGGCGTCGACGATTGCCGCATGCGCCTGGTGGTCCGGCTCGGGCAGATCGCCGTCGATGGTGGCATGGATGGTCTCGGTGATGGCAGCGGTGAAGAAGTCGTAGAGCTCCATCATCGCCCTGTTGCCGGACGCCGCGACAACCGATTTGTGGAAGGCGAGATCGCGCCGGATGAAGGCTTCGCTTCCGCCTTCGGCGACAGTGCCGCGCGCGGCAAGCAATTGCCGCATCCGCTCGAGGTCGGCTGGCGTGTGGCGCAAGGCAGCGAGCCGTGCGGCCTCGAGGTCCAGCGCTGCCCGCGCCTCCCACTGATCGCGCAGGCCGCTGCGCTTGACCCGGTCGAGCGCGACAGAAGTATCGACGGCAGAGCGCACATAGGTGCCCGAGCCTTGGCGCGTATCCAGCAATCCCTGCGAGACCAGCACCCGCACCGCCTCGCGCACCGTGCCGCGGCTGACCGACAGAAGGTCGGTCAGAGCTGCCTCGTTGGGGATACGCTCGCCGACACCCCAGCGGCCGCTGACGATTTCAGCCCGCAGGCTCTCGGTGGCGCTGTCGGTGAGATTGGTTCGGATAGCAGGTTGCATCGACCTATTCATCAAGTCATCTGATGACTTGATGAATAGGCTTGTGTCTAACTGCCGTCAAGATGCGCGAAGCGAACGAGCACCACGCAATTGGAATGGATCAGTTGGTGGCTCGTGCGAAGCTCGCCATGTGGAAGGCCTGAACCTCCGGCGGATAGCGATACTCCGTGCCATAGGGGCACGAATTGCGGTCAAGGCAGCCGCCGCCGCGGCAGGGTCCGCCATTCGCTCCCCGCACATGCGCCAGGCAGGATTGATAAGCGAATCCTTGCGCGGAATAGGCGTCGACCGGGCAGGATTTCAGGCAGGGTTTCTCGACGCAGCTATCGCAAAGGTGGATCACCTCGCGAACCGCCGGTAGCGCGATCTCGTCATCGAACAGCAGCGCACCGCGATAGGCATGCCATAGCCCGTATTGCGGATGCATGAGGATGCCGAGCGGCGACGGCTTCAGTCCCTCCGCCCGCATCGCCCATTGCTGGAACGGCAGATAGGGCTTGTCCGACGGAGAAATCGCCCGTGCGCCGAATACCTCGGCCACGGCGCCGATCACTTCGCGCGACCACGTATCGAGCGGATTGGCGATGGTCTGCGATTGCTTGTCGAACCAGCGCAGGAAATGCGGCCAAGGCGCTGCACCCGCCTGCCCGACCAGCAAGACGGATTTGACGGGAGCACCTGAGAGGTCGGCAAACGGGGTTTCGCTCGCTCCGCACTTGAAGCCGCCGCGCAGGATTAGGCCATTGGCCGAA
This sequence comes from Mesorhizobium sp. M7A.F.Ce.TU.012.03.2.1, assembly GCF_004006095.1. Lineage (NCBI taxonomy): Bacteria > Pseudomonadati > Pseudomonadota > Alphaproteobacteria > Hyphomicrobiales > Phyllobacteriaceae > Mesorhizobium > Mesorhizobium sp. M7A.F.Ce.TU.012.03.2.1. The sequence continues at coordinate 4,535,857 of NZ_CP034779.1, read as the reverse complement.
AGCACGGTCGCGATGTCCTCAACCCGGCGCCCCGCGGCAGTCATCCCTTCTTGACCGGATCGGAGAACGCGCTCCGCCAGACTTCCTTGTGGATGATGTTGGCGACTTTAGCCCCGCCTGATTCGGGCTCCTTTCAAGTGAACGCGTCGGGCATCGACCCCTTCTTCTTGGCGATGAAGTCCTTCAACGCTTCGTCGATGCTCGGATCGAGATGCGGCGCCTCGTAGCTTTCCAGCCAGCGGCGGGCAAGCTCGTTGGCGCGCTGCGGCGCTGTCTTCTCGCCTTCGGCCAGCCACTGCTCGTAGGAATTGTTGTCGGCGATGTTGGAGCGGTAGAAGGCGGTCTGGAAATTGGCCTGGGTGTGGTCGCAGCCGAGATAGTGGCTGCCGGGGCCGACCTGGCGGATGGCGTCCATCGCCTGGCCGTTTTCCGACAGATCGACGCCCTCTGAGAATTTCTGCGTCATGCCGAGCTGGTCGATGTCCATCATGAATTTCTCGTAGCAGGACGCCAACCCGCCCTCGAGCCAACCGGCCGAATGCAGCACGAAATTGGTGCCGGCCAGGATGGTCGAGTTCAGCGTGTTGGCGCTTTCATAGGCCGCCTGAGCATCCGGAACCTTCGACGCGCAGAGCGAGCCGCCGGTGCGGAACGGCAGGCCGAGACGGCGCGCCAGCTGTGCGGCGCCATAAGACACCAGCGACGGCTCCGGCGTGCCGAAGGTCGGCGCGCCCGACTGCATCGAGATCGACGAAGCGAAGGTGCCGAACAGCACCGGCGCGCCCGGCCGGATCAGCTGCGTGAACGAGGCGCCGGCCAGCACTTCGGCCAGGACCTGCGTCAGCGTGCCGGCCACCGTCACCGGGCTCATCGCGCCGGCAAGGATGAACGGCGTAACGATGCAAGCCTGGTTGTGGCGCGCATAGACTTTCAAAGCGCCGAGCATGGTCTCGTCGAACACCATCGGCGAGTTGGCGTTGATCAGGCTGGTCAGCACCGTGTTGTTCTCGACGAAATCGTCGCCGAACACGATCTTGGCCATGGCGACGGTGTCTTCGGCGCGCTCCGGCGCGGTCACCGAACCCATGAACGGCTTGTCGGAATATTTGATGTGGCTGTAGATCATGTCGAGATGGCGCTTGTTGACCGGCACGTCGACGGGCTCGCACACCGTGCCGCCCGAATGGTGGATCGACGGCGCCATATAGGCGAGCTTCACGAAATTCTGGAAATCCTCGATCGTCGCATAACGCCTGACGCCATCGAGGTCACGCACGAAGGGCGGACCGTAGACTGGCGCAAAGACGGTGGCATTGCCGCCGATCTGCACCGAACGCTCGGAATTGCGCGCATGTTGGGTGTAGACGGACGGCGCGGTCTTGAGCAGCGAACGGCACAGACCCTTCGGAAAGTGCACGCGCTCGCCCTTGACGTCGGCGCCGGCCTCTTTCCACAGTTGCAGCGCTTCCGCGTCATCACGGAAGATGATGCCGATTTCCTCGAGCACCGTGTCGGTGTTCGTCTCGATCAGCGCCAGGCCTTCCTCGTCCAGCACCTCGTAAACGTTGATCTTGCGTTTGATGTAGGTGAGCTGCGTACCCGGGCCACCGCCCGAACGTGCTGCCCGCCGGGCTGCTGCCCCGCCACTGGCGCCACGCCCACGTCGCGCGTTTGACGCTTCCTGATCGACTGCCGCGTGTTCGCTCATGGTGGTTCTTCCCTGAAACTGTTCTTGTCTGGAATCCATAGCGGCTGCCTCGCCGCTTCTTGCCAGATCGTAGCCATGCACCCTATTCGAAACGGCCCGCCAGCGCCAACGCCTGTCGCAAAATCGACAAGAATTCCAAGAGAGTTACGGTCGCTTTCCTTTTGCGGGAAGTCGCAAATCAGCTATGGATACATGCCCTCAGCGGGTTAGGTATGAACGCGAAGATGTGTGCCTTGCGACATGGTCGCGATGCCGGCAGGAGCTCGATACAAATGTCCGACGACGAGATCATCCTTTCCGAACTTTCCGACGACGAGTTGGTGCAGCAGATGCACGACGATCTCTATGACGGGCTGAAGGAAGAGATCGAGGAAGGCACCAACATCCTGCTCGAGCGCGGCTGGGTGCCCTACAAGGTGCTGACGGAAGCGCTGGTCGAAGGCATGCGCATCGTCGGCGAGGATTTTCGCGACGGCATCCTGTTCGTTCCCGAAGTGCTGCTGTCGGCCAATGCGATGAAGGCCGGCATGTTCATCCTGCGTCCGCTGCTCGCCGCCACCGGCGCGCCGAAGCAGGGCAAGATGGTCATCGGCACCGTCAAGGGCGACATCCACGACATCGGCAAGAACCTCGTCGGCATGATGATGGAAGGTGCTGGTTTCGACGTCATCGATCTCGGCATCAACAATGCGGTCGAGAAATATCTCGATGCGATCGAACAGCACCAGCCCGACATCATCGGCATGTCGGCACTGCTGACCACGACCATGCCCTATATGAAGGTCGTCATCGACACGATGAAGGAAAAGGGCATCCGCGACGATTATGTCGTGCTGGTCGGCGGCGCGCCGCTGAACGAGGAATTCGGCAAGGCCGTCGGCGCCGATGCCTATTGCCGCGACGCGGCAGTGGCGGTCGAGACCGCCAAGGACTTCATGAAGCGCAAGCACAATGTGCGCGCTTCGGCCTGATTGGTCATTTCGGCCGGACAACAGGAAGCCGCGCCTTGCAGCGCGGCTTTTTTGTTCCCAGATGAAGAAGGCCGGGTGCGGATCAGGGATTGTTGACGGTGTCCTCGACCGCATTGGCGGTTGATTTGACGTCCTTGCCGACGCCTCGGACGGTGTTCGCACAAGCCGTGAGGGCCAGGGCGCAGGTCAAGATGGCAACTGGCGTGATGCGTAGCAGTTTCATGGACGGTGTCTCCCTCAATAGATAAATTAGCGCTACAGCAACGAAGGCCGGCTCGACGGGTTCCATGGCCAAGACGCAAAAAACGAAACCGAATCAAGACGACAGGCTGCTCGTTATCGCCTGTGGGATGATTGCTCGCGAAATTCTGGCCGTCAAGGAACAGCTCGGACTGGATCACCTCGACCTGACCTGCCTCTCGGCAGAATTCCATTTCTATCCGGACCGCATCGCCCCGGCCATGGACAAGGCAATCGAAAAGGCCAAGGCCGAAGGCTACAGCAACATCTTCGTCGGCTATGCCGACTGCGGCACCGGCGGCCTGCTCGACCGCATCTGCGAGAAGCACGGCGTCGAGCGCATGGCGGGCCCGCACTGCTTTGCCTTCTATCAAGGCATGGAGGCCTATGCGAAAGTCGCCGACGACGACATGATGTCCTTCTACATGACCGACTTCCTCTGCCGGCAGTTCGACGCCTTCTTCATGAAACCGCTCGGCCTCGACAAGCACCCGGAGTTGATCAAGGACTATTTCGGCAACTACGAGAAGCTGATCTATCTGGCCCAGACCAATGATCCGGAACTCGACAAGGTCGCCGAAAAGGCAGCCAGAATGCTTGGTCTCGTCTATGAACGCCGCGCAACCGGCTATGGCGACCTGACGGCCGGAATGGCGCAGGCGGCTGCACACGCCTGAAGCAATTCCTGACCCCGCTATGCTCCAACCCTGGGTGACAGGCCGCCGAGAACGGGTAAGTTGTGCGCCACAAGGCAACAGGCCCTCCAGCCATTCGAACGTGGAAACGCACCGATGACCCCTCGCCGCTTGATAGCCGTACTCGGCCTCCTCTGTTTCGCCCTGCCCGCTCATGCCGATGGCGACGTACAAAAACTCATCACCCCGGCCGACAAGAAGCGGCTCGACAATTATGGCGAGACGCGCAAGGCGGCGCTTGCCGAGGCGAAAGCCGGAGACGCGGCCGAGGTCAAGCAACTCGACGCCTTGCTGGCAAAACCGCTGGTGGCCTTTTCCGACAAGGACCTGACCGGCAATTGGCGGTGCCGCACCATCAAGGCCGGCGGGTCTTTGCCGCTCGTCATCTATGGCTGGTTCAAGTGCAAGGTGACCGACGACGGTTCCGGCTGGCGGCTGGAAAAGATCAGCGGCTCGCAGCGCACCAAGGGCCGCTTCTTCGATGATGGCGAGAAACGCGCGATCTATCTCGGCTCCTTCTATGTCAACGATGATCCGGCAAAGCCCTATGGCAGCGGCCCGCAGACCGACCAGGTCGGCTACGCCTTCCGCAACAGCGCCAAGGAATGGCGCATCGAATTTCCGGCGCCCTACTACGAATCGAAGCTCGATATCATCGAATTCAAGCGCTGACTGTGTATCGAAGGCTGATCACCAAGGATTAACCCGGACGCCCTAGCATCCCGACCATTATCAAGAACGGGTTGCTTGGAGGGGGCAAGATCCATGGCAGCATCAGAATCCAGCACGCGGATCGTGGTCGTCACCGGAGGCGGCCAGCATGTCTGGGCTATCGTCAACGCGATCACCGACCGCGTCGGCCCTGTCAGCGTCATCCTCGAAACGCCTGAATCCAAAAAGCAATTGCTTCGCGGCCGGGCTCGCCGCCAGGGCTGGATCTCCGCCATCGGCCAACTTGGCACGATGGTGCTCAGCAGACTGGGCAAACGGCTTCTCGCCAGCCATGCCGCCCGGCTGATTGCCGAGGGAAAGCTCGAGGTCGAGCCGCGGCGGGATCAGGAAATCATCCATGTCGCCTCAGCCAACGGGCCGGAATGCCTCGAAGCGATCAAGAAGATCCAGCCTGGCGTTGTCCTGCTTAATGGCTGCAGGCTGTTGTCGAAGGACATGCTTGCCCGGATGCCTTGCCCGGTGCTCAACTATCACGCCGGCATCACGCCGAAATACCGCGGCATGAACGGTGGCTACTGGGCGTTGACGTCAGGCGACCCGCAGAATTTCGGCACCACCGTGCATCTGGTCGATGCCGGCGTCGATACGGGCGCCGTGCTGAAACAGGTGCGCGGTCAACCGAAACGCGGCGACACCATCTCCAGCTATGCGTTGCGCCAGGCCGCGTTCTCGCGCGACATCTGCGTCGAGGCGGTCAGCGATGTTCTGGCCGGAAAAATCACCACCGTCGACCCCGGCCTGTCATCACAGCAATGGTATCACCCGACGATCTGGTTCTACGTCTGGACTGGCCTGAGAACCGGCATCTGGTAACGCGTTCCTCGTCCGGATCCGCATGCCGTGCGCCGGCTTTTCCGACGCGTCATACCGGGCGCCGGCAGACGCCGGAAACGAATAATCACACCTTTCATTTTACGACATCCAAATGCGTCGCTTTTGAATGCGCGCGCGTCGTCCCATAACAAGCGGCCCCACTGCGCTTCCGGCAATGCTCGCAGAACGAGGAGTGAGAATTCATGGCCGATCTGATCGTCGTCTACTGGCGCGACATCCCAGCCCAAATCATCGTCAAGAAGGGCCGGCAGAACGCCAAGCGCGAGCTGCCGCTGCGCTTCACCGAAGCGATCGACATGTGCGCGATGCGCACTGGCGCCGGCGGCACCGACGATTATCTGGCCGAATGGCGCAAGGCCGATCCCGTCCCGGTCGGCGATGACCTCGAAGCCGAGGTCGAGAAGGCATTCAACGATATCGACACGAAATACGACCGCGAGCGGCTGGTCGCCCTGGTCAAGGCAGGCGGCAAAGAAAATGTCTGAAACCATTCCTGCCAAGGATGGCCAAAGGGTTGTCCAGCCGGTTACCCAGGCCACTCTGGTCAAAAAGGCAGCGCCGAAATCCGACTACAAGCCGGCCGACGTATCGCCGCAGCGGCGCGTGCAGCGTTCCTTTGCGGTCAGATTATGGTCTGTGCGGCACTCGCGATTACTCGAATGGTTCTACGCCAAATTCGCCGACATGTTCCTGCTCCTCCATCCCTTGTGGAAGGGCATAGGTTACGGCCGCGTCGAAGGGCCGATCAAATTCGTCGAGAAGCGCGTCAAGGGCTTCATGTTCGACTGCCGCATGTGCGGCCAGTGCATATTGTCCTCGACAGGCATGTCGTGCCCGATGAACTGCCCCAAGCAATTGCGCAACGGTCCTTGCGGCGGCGTCCGCGCCAACGGCAATTGCGAGGTCGAGCCCGATATGCCCTGCGTCTGGGTCAAAGCCTGGGAAGGCTCGCAGAACATGGTGCACGGCGACAGGATCCTGACCGTGCAGAAGCCGGTCGACCAGTCGCTGCGCGAAACATCGGCCTGGCTGCGGGTGACCGCACAGGCGGCCACCGCACGCGAAGCGGCCGCTGCCGCCAAAAATGAGACGGCAAACACCGGGGCACCGGCATGATCGGACGCCAGATCGACGAGAACCCGGCCGGCATCCATCTGCCGCTCGAGCCACTGCCCGGCCACACTTCGCGCGGCCGGCTGGAGCGCGTCCTGCGGCGCGGCGAGTTCGCCGTCACCACCGAGCTCAACCCGCCCGACAGCGCCGATCCGGAAGACGTCTATAACCGCGCCAAGATCTTCGACGGCTGGGTCGATGCCATCAACGCCGTCGATGCATCCGGCGCCAATTGCCACATGTCGTCGGTCGGCATTTGCGCGCTTTTGACCCGCATGGGCTATGCGCCGATCATGCAGATCGCCTGCCGCGACAAGAACCGCATCGCCATCCAGGGCGACGTGCTGGGCGGGGCGGCAATGGGCGTCGCCAACATGCTTTGCCTCACCGGCGATGGCGTGCAGGCCGGCGACCAGCCCGGCGCCAAGCCGGTGTTCGACCTCGACTGCATGTCGCTCCTGGAAACCTGCCGCATCATGCGCGACAATGGCAAGTTCCTGTCCGGCCGCAAGCTGACGACGCCACCGCAGCTTTTCCTCGGAGCCGCGATCAACCCATTCGCGCCACCGATCGACTTCCGGCCGCATCGGCTGGGCAAGAAGATCGCCGCCGGCGCGCAATTCGTGCAGAGCCAGTATTGCTTCGACGTGCCGATGTTCCGCAGCTACATGCAAAAGGTGCGCGACCTCGGCTACACCGAAAAGTGCTTCATCCTGGTTGGCGTCGGGCCGCTGGCCTCGGCCAAAACGGCCAAGTGGATCCGCTCGAACGTGCCGGGCATCCATATTCCCGAGTCTGTCATCAAGCGGCTGGAAGGCGCCCAGGACCAGAAAAAGGAAGGCAAGCAACTCTGCATCGACATCATCAACGAGGTGAAGGAAATATCAGGCGTTTCCGGCGTCCATGTGATGGCCTACCGGCAGGAGGAATATGTCGCCGAGATCGTCGATGAATCGGGCGTGCTGAAGGGCCGCCAGCCGTGGAAACGTGAGATCCGCCGCGACGATCAGCTCGTCGCCGACCGGCTCGACAGCATCTTGCACGACGACATTACCGAAACGCAGGTGGACATGGTGAAGACCGCGCATTGACGGCGCGGACGGCCACCCATTCGCTTGAACGAAACCAGATAACGATATAAAGAAATCTTTATATCACGGCGGAGAGAATTCCATGACCCGTACCATCGTCGCCTCGGCGACACGAGAAATCATCATCGGCTTCGACCAGCCGTTCTGCGTGATCGGTGAACGCATCAACCCGACCGGCCGCAAGAAGCTGGCCGCCGAGATGATCGCGGGCAATTTCGAGACCGTCATCAGGGACGCATTGGAGCAGGCAGCGTGCGGCGCCACCATGCTCGACGTCAACGCCGGCGTTACATCTGTCAACCCGAACGAGACCGAACCCGGCCTTTTGGTGCAGACGCTGGAGATCGTGCAAGGGCTGGTCGACCTGCCGCTGTCGATCGACAGTTCCGTCACCGCCGCGATCGAAGCCGCACTCAAGGTTGCCAAGGGCCGTCCGCTGGTCAACTCCGTCACCGGTGAGGAAGAAAAGCTCGAAGCCATCCTGCCGCTGGTCAAGAAGTACAACGTGCCGGTCGTCGCCATCTCCAACGACGAGACCGGTATTTCAATGGATCCGGACGTGCGTTTCGCCGTCGCCAAGAAGATCGTCGAGCGCTGCGCCGATTTCGGCATTCCGGCGCATGACGTCGTCGTCGACCCGCTGGTGATGCCGATCGGCGCGCTGGGCGATGCCGGCCGCCAGGTCTTCGCGCTGCTGCGCCGCCTGCGTGAAGAGCTCAAGGTCAACACCACCTGTGGCCTGTCCAACATCTCGTTCGGCCTGCCGCATCGCCATGGCATCAACGCTGCCTTCATTCCGATGGTTATCGGCGCCGGCATGACCTCGGCCATCATGAACCCGGTGCGCCCGCAGGAAATGGAAGCCGTGCGCGGCGCGAATGTGCTGAACGGCACCGACGAGAACTGCACCAACTGGATCCGCACCTATAAGGATTACAAGCCGGCCGAAGGCGGCCAGGCCGTTGCCGCCCCGACGCAAGTCAATGCGCCGGGCGACGGCGCCGGCAATGGCGGCCGCCGCCGTGGCGGCCGTGAAGCCCGGATGGGCCGAGGATAAGCGCGCAAGGACAAAGTTTTCTTGACAGACCAAGAGCGAAAAAGACTTGGAATACCGGACTGGAAGATAGGTCTGCGCGTAGCTTTTTGTTGCGTATTCATGCTTCTGGTTGGCTCTTACGCCTTCGGATATAAGAGTCATGAGTACCTGCGATATTTTGATCTGTGTATCTACGCGACGTGCATAATAATGGTTGCACTGATTGTCGCGCCGCTATTGCTGAGCACAATTCCCACAAGGATGTTGGACCAGCAGAGGTTAGACAATTTCTCCATATTTTGGCTCCGGTGGTACCCCTTGCCGCTCATCGCCTCTTTTCTGGCAAGCCTCGCATATGTGAAATCTTTTCCCAGTGCCGGCTTCGTCGAGTAATGAAAACATGAACTCACCTGCCAACATCACCGACCCGCTCGTGCTGTTCATGCCGTCCGGCAAGCGCGGGCGTTTTCCTGTCGGCACGCCGGTGCTCGATGCCGCGCGCCAGCTCGGCGTCTACGTAGAAAGCGTCTGCGGCGGACGCGCCACTTGCGGACGCTGCCAGATCGAAGTGCAGGAAGGCAATTTCGCCAAGCACAAGATCACCTCCTCCAACGACCACATCACGCCCAAGGGCGCCAAGGAAGAGCGCTATGAGCGCGTCCGTGGCCTGCCCGAACGACGCCGCCTCTCCTGCTCGGCGCAGATTCTCGGCGACCTCGTCATCGACGTGCCGCAGGACACGGTCATCAACGCGCAGACCATCCGCAAGGATGCCGACACCAGGGTGATCGCCCGCGATTCAGCGATCCGCATGTGCTATGTCGAGATCGAAGAACCCGACATGCACAAGCCGCTTGGCGATCTCGACCGGCTGAAGATCGCGCTGATGCACGATTGGGGCCTAAAAAGCCTTGATTTCGATTTTTATCTGCTGCCGCAGGTGCAAGGTATCCTGCGCAAGGGCAACTGGACCGCGACCGCCGCCATCTACAAGGATGCCGATTCGGAGACCGCGCGCGTCGTAGCACTTTGGCCCGGCCTCAAGAACGAGGCCTACGGTCTCGCCTGCGACATCGGCTCGACCACCATCGCCATGCATCTGGTGTCGCTGCTGTCGGGCCGCGTCGCCGCCTCCTCCGGCACCTCGAACCCGCAGATCCGCTTCGGCGAGGATCTGATGAGCCGCGTCTCCTATGTGATGATGAATCCTGACGGCCGCGAAGGCATGACGGTCGCCGTGCGTGAGGCAATCTCCGGGCTGGTCGACAAGGTCTGCGCCGAAGGCAATGTCCAGCGCAACGACATCCTGGACAGCGTCTTCGTCGGCAATCCGATCATGCACCATCTGTTCCTCGGCATCGATCCGACCGAGCTTGGCGGCGCGCCCTTTGCGCTGGCCGTTTCGGGCGCTGTGCACATCAAGGCATCCGACATCGGCCTGAAGCTCAACCAGGGCGCCAGGCTCTACATGCTGCCTTGCATCGCCGGCCATGTCGGAGCGGACGCGGCGGCGGTGACGCTGTCGGAAGGCCCGCATCGCCAGGACGAGATGATGCTGATCGTCGATGTCGGTACCAATGCCGAGATCGTACTCGGCAATCGCCAGCGTGTGGTTGCGGCCTCCTCGCCCACAGGCCCTGCCTTCGAGGGTGCCGAAATCTCCGGCGGCCAGCGCGCAGCACCGGGCGCCATCGAGCGTGTGCGCATCGATCCCGATACACTGGAACCAAAATACCGCGTCATCGGCTCTGAGCTGTGGTCCGACGAGCCGGGCTTCCTGGAAAGCGTCCAGGCAACCGGCGTCACCGGCATCTGCGGTTCCGGCATCATCGAAGTGGTGGCGGAGATGTATCTCGCCGGCATCATTTCCGAGGACGGCGTCATCGACGGCGGGCTTTCGGCCCGTTCGCCGCGCGTCACCGCCAACGGCCGCACCTTCTCCTACGTGCTGAAGGAAGGCTCTGCCGCATTGACGGAAGATGGGCCGAAGATCACCATCACCCAGACCGATGTGCGCGCCATTCAGCTTGCCAAGGCAGCGCTTTATGCCGGCACCAAGCTGTTGATGGAAAAGCAGAACACCGAGCATGTCGACCGCATCCATTTCGCCGGCGCTTTCGGCTCCTTCATTGATCCGAAATACGCCATGGTGCTGGGTCTGATCCCAGATTGCGATCTCGACAAGGTTTCGGCAGTCGGCAACGCTGCCGGTGCCGGTGCGCGCATGGCGCTGCTCAACCGCGGCTATCGCCGCGAGATCGAGGACACGGTCAGCAAGATCGAGAAGATCGAGACGGCGCTGGAGCCCAAATTCCAGGAGCATTTCGTCTACGCCATGGCGCTGCCCAACAAGGTCGATCCGTTCCCGAAACTGTCGGCGGCGGTAAAACTGCCGCCGCGCAAGACGGTCAGCGAGGACGGCGTTGCCGGCGACGCCGCTCCGCGACGGCGTTCGCGCGAAGGCCACGCCGCCAGGCGTGGACGGGAATAAGCGGCCGCGCCCAGGTCACGGCCTTTCCAAACTCATTTGCATGCAAATGTTTCCGGATCGCCTGATCCGGAAACCAAAAAGCTGTTTTCGTGAAATTCGCCAGATACATGGCAGGCGCATTCAACCGGCATCGAATGGCAGGCTGGAGATATCTTTCCAGCCGCCGCAACGCTCCAGAGGAGACAACGATGTCAATGCTCGAAAGCCTCGGCCGCTATGGCACGGCCATCAAGAATGCTCACGACCGCAGCAAGGCGCGACGCCTGTTGAACAGCCTGCCGCCCGAAATCCAGAAGGATATCGGCTGGCCGGTATCGCCGCGATCCAGCGAAAAGGCCGCACTTATCAACACGATCTGGAGCGCCGCGCGCTGATGACCTTCGCCGACAAATGCAAATTGCTCGGCATGCGTCGGGGATCTCGCATGTCCCCGGCGACCACCAGCAACCGGCTGCGTGCCGCACTTCTACCACGTCGCTGAGCACCGCGGCGCGGATCACACCACCGTGTAGATACGGCGCAAATCTTGACATTTTCGGCCACGGCACGATCTTCGAAGATAGTGGGGGTTCTCTTAGTCGGCTTTGCCGAAGTTCGTGTATTCGCATGCCAAGTTTGAAAAGCCATGTCGTGTCTTTCGTCCTGCGGCACAGCCGCAAGCAGGCATTTGCCAGTCCGGAAAATTTGCAGCGCTGGATCGCGGCCGCGCGCAAGACCGAGAACCACCGCCCGCCCGCCTCGTTGCATCAGCGTCTCGACATCGAGATGCATACGGTCGATGGCTTCCCCGTCTACGAAATCGCACCCAGGACCGGCGAGCAGAAGCGGATTCTCTACTTGCACGGCGGTGCCTATGTCTTTGAAATCACACCCTATCATTGGCACCTGATCGCCGAGATGGCGGATCGGCTGGGCTACGGGATCACGGTGCCGATCTATCCAATCGCTCCCGAACACGATTTCCATGCCATGTTCGGAATGGTTGGCGATGTCTACCGGCAGATGCTCGCCGAGACGGAAGCCGAAGACATCGTCTTCATGGGCGATTCCGCCGGCGGCAATATGGCTGTGGTGCTGACCATGATGGTCGCCGAAGAAGGACTGCCCCTGCCGTCGCGGCATGTGCTCATTTCGCCGGGTCTCGACGTGTCGCTCACCAACCCCGCAGTGTTCGAGGCGGAACGCAACGACCCTTGGCTGGGCATAGCTGGCGGAAGGGAGGCGATTCGCCTGTACAGTGCCGGCATCGATCCCAGCGACTGGCACATCAGCCCGGTCTATGGAGATTTGTCCGTGCTGCCAAGAACGCTGCTTTTGACCGGCTCGCGCGATCTTTTGACTCCCGACAATCTGATCTTCGCCGAAAAAGCCCGCGCAGCCGGCGTTGAAATCGATCTTGTCTATGAGGAAGGCATGTTCCACGTCTGGCCGCTGATTGACATGCCGGAAGCCCGGCGCGCCCGCGAGCGCATCGTCGCCTTTCTCGGGGAGAGCCAGATCGTGCACGATACGAGAGTAAGGCCTGAACAGCGCCCCGCCGAAGCGGCGGAGTAGCTTTATACTATCGTCCTACCAGCCGGTCAGAACTTGCCGGTTTCCCGGAAGACTTCGAAAGTCGCGCGGATGTGGTCGGCAACGGCCTTGACCGGGGCACTGGCATCCGGCGCCACCACCATTGCCAGATTGTAGGTCCCGATGTCGGGCATGCCGTCCTTCGGGCAGAGTTCGACCATGTCATTGCCGAGGAACGACTTCGGCAATGGCGCCACGGCGAGATCGGACATGATCGCGGCGCGCTGGCCGGCCGTGTGTGCGCTCATATAGGCGATGCGGTAGTTGCGGCCCTCGCGGCCAAGCGCGTCGAGCGCGCCGGCACGCCAGGCGCAGCCCTCTTCCCACAGCGATACCGGCAGCGGCTCGCGCAGATGCGCGCAGCCGCCCTTGGCACCGGCCCAGACGATCGGCTCGGTCAGCAGCACCTCGGCGCCGAGCGCGCTGGTCTTGTAGGAATTGGTCAGCAGCGTGATGTCGAGCGCCCGGTCGTCCATGCGCCGGCGCAGATTGCTGCTCTGGTCGATGGTGACGTCGACGGCGATCGACGGATGCGACTGCGCGAAACGCTTCAACACATGCGGCAGCACGCGCTCACCGTAATCGTCCGGCGAGCCAAGCCGCACCACACCGACAATCTCGGGAATGATGAACTTCGACACCACCTCGCGATTGATGGACAGCAGCCGGCGGGCATAGCCGAGCAGCATCTCGCCGTCCGTCGTCAGCGACACCGAGCGAGCGTCGCGCGCGAACACGGAGCGGCCGAGAATGTCCTCGAGCTTCTTGATCTGCATGGAAACGGCTGACGGCGTGCGGAACACGGCATTGGCGGCGGTGGTGAAGCTGCCGGTCTCGGCAATCGCCACGAACGTGCGCAAAACATCGAGATCGAGCAGCGGCAGCGGATGATTGAGCGGGGCGTTCATGGCAACCGACCTTCAATTTTTCTGATACAAAACATCATTCCATTTCGTTTGATTGAACATCAGATTGGGAGGATAGTCAACTCCATCGAAGCAGTAGCTGCCACAAGCAGCCATGAAACGACCTCGACACAGACCTGCATTCGACACGAAATGAAGTTGAAACAAACCCGCAGTAGCCAACTCGCTGTCTGGCACTCGCCAACCCAAAGGAGAAAGAGATGTCTATCCTGTCGTCCCTTGGTCGCATCGCGACCGAATTCAGCGCGGCGCGCGCCCGCTACCAGACTGAACGCGCTATCCGCTCCCTGCCGATCGAACTGCAGAAGGACATCGGCTGGCCTGAAGCTTCCGATACCAAGACCGGTACTCGCAACGGCGTCGGATCCTGGGCTGGAGCAAAGTAGATCGTGTGTACCATGTGCTGAAGGCCTGCCGCGCAAACCGCCCGGCAGGCCTTCTCTATTTTATTTGCACTCAAATGAATTTTTAGAGCCATGTTTCCAGCGCATGACGCATATGAGAAAGCCGCATAGCAGCCCTCTTTTCAATTAATCCCTTGTAAATAATCGTAAATTTTGGGCACCTTGCCCAAATCTGTCGCAACCGATGTCGCATTCCATATCAAGCGCTTCGCTTTTGCGATTTAGTTTCTGCTTACACAAGCCTATATCGGCGCCAGCAAACGAGCTGCCCCACTCCATCAAGCGAAGGCGACCCGTCTGAGCAACAAATGGAGATGATTATGAAGCTTTTTGCACGCCTCTTTGCCCGCCGCGAAATGAACCTGACCACCGCTCTCGAGCGTCAGCGTCTCGCCAACACTATGCCCGGCCAGACCGGCGCCATGAATGCGGCGCGCCTCGGCTTCGTCGCCTGAAGATTTTTAGGGGCAGCGCATCCCTGCCGCTGCTTTAAAACTGTAACGCCGCCTGGCTCCAGCCAAGGCGGCGTTTTTGTTTTGCGCGCAGACTGTACGTTGCCCGTTGCTTGAACAGTTCACGTCACTTCCAGGGCTCGCTGCACGCCGATTGCCCATTTGCGACCCATGTCGCAAATTTAATCTTGTCGTAGCGGCGTAGCCATTGACAGACATGGTTTTTCCTGATGTCGCTATGCTATTCGCGACATCCTGTTCGCGCCGTGGCTGTGTGAGGTTCCCTTGAACGCCGTAAAGCATCCGATCAAGCGATCGTTTGTATTCTTCCTTATTCCCGATTTCACCATGATCGCTTTTGCAACCGCGCTCGACCCGCTGCGCTCGGCCAATCGCATGCTCGGCTACGAGGCCTATCGCTGGCGCCTCGCCAGCATCGACGGCAAGCCGGTGCGCGCCTCGAACGGGGTCGAATGCGCGGTCAACACCTCGCTCGAGGACGAGCGCAAGAAGATGGCAGGCCCCGACCGGCCGAACATGGCCATCGTCTGCAGCGGCATCAATGTCGAGCGCTATCAGAACAAGTCCGCCTTCGCCTGGCTGCGCGAGGAATACAATCGCGGCGTCGCCGTCGGCGGCCTGTGCACCGGCGCGCATATCCTCGCCGCCGCCGGGCTTCTGTCCAACAAGCGCTGCGCCATCCACTGGGAGAACCTGCCGGGCTTTTCCGAAGCGTTCCCGAAGGCCAACGTCTTTGCCGACCTCTTCGAGATCGACCAGAACATCTACACCTGCGCCGGTGGCACCGCCGCACTCGACATGATGCTGAAGCTGATCGGCGACGACTTTGACGAGAACCTCGTCAACCGCGTCTGCGAGCAGGTGCTGACCGACCGCGTGCGCAGCCCAACCGACCGCCAGCGCCTGCCACTTCGCGCCCGCCTCGGCGTCCAGAACTCGAAAGTGCTGACCATCATCGAACTGATGGAGGGCAATCTGTCGGAGCCGCTGTCACTGATCGAGATCGCCGACCATGTCGACCTGTCGCGCCGCCAGATCGAACGGCTGTTCCGCACCGAGATGGGCCGCTCCCCCGCCCGCTATTATCTGGAAATCCGGCTCGACCGCGCCCGACATCTGCTGATCCAGTCGTCGATGCCGGTGGTCGAGGTGGCGGTCGCCTGCGGCTTCGTCTCGGCCTCGCATTTCTCCAAATGCTACCGAGAACTCTACGCCCGCTCGCCGCAACAGGAGCGCGTCGACCGCAAGCAGCTGCTGGCGGCCTGATCCGATATCCCTTAGAGAATTGTCATGACATTGTCTGGCAAAATGTGATATCCTTATGTCGAAAGGTGTCACATGACCACGAGAACGACTCGATCCGAAAAACTGGACTTGCGTCTTACCGTCGAAGCAAAGCGGACGCTCGCGACCGCAGCCGCCGTTGAACGCCGTTCGCTGAGTGATTTTGTCCTTGAAAGTGCACTTGGGCGCGCCGAGGAAACACTGGCGGACCGACACAGCTTCTCCCTCGACGCAGAAAAATGGGCTGCGTTCATGGCGGCGCTGGATGCCCCCACGCGAGATCTTCCGCGCCTGAAGCGCCTGCTGAGTGAACCGAGCATCTTTTCCGGCCGCGATCCAGCGTGAGCCGGTTTCGTATCGAGAAACTGGCTCGCACGCATCTGGTGGATGTGTTCGATTGCGGCGAACTGCCGCTCAACAGGTTTCTCGCCAGGTACGCACTTCAAAACCAGCAAGCAAATGCTTCGCAAACCTATATTGGTCTCTCCGGCGAAGATGTGGTCGGCTTCTATACGCTCGTGGTTGGTGAAGTCGCCTATGATGGTGCGCCCGAGCGGTTGACGAAAGGCCTTGCGCGCCATCCGGTTCCGATAATGCTGCTGGCGCGTCTCGCGGTCAGCCTGAACTGGCAGGGCAAAGGCGTTGGCGGCGGAATGCTGCGCGATGCCATCCTGCGCAGCCTGCAGGCGGCTGACATTGCAGGCATCCGCGCGGTGACCGTACATGCCAAGGATCACAACGCCCGCGCCTTTTACGAGCGTTATGGTTTCATTCAATCCCCAACCGACCCGCTACACCTCTATGTGCTTGTAAAGGATTTACGGAACCTTTGAGGCACACGTAATCGGTCTGCGCTCCGCCGCCTGAACCTCAGTAGTCGTCGCAGGTGCATTCCGCCGAGGAGATACGGTCGTTCCAGTCACTGCCGCCCAAATTGCGGATCCTGCGCGTGATCTCGATCGAGCGGCCGCCCATCCGAGAATCCTCATAGGCCACGAGCGTGCAGCCGCGGCGAACGATCACCGACGACACACGGTCATTCCAAAACTGGCCGCCACGAAAATTTACGGAATCCTCGGCACCCATGCCGATGGACCGCCCGCGAAAATTCCCGTTCTCGAACATGATGCAGGCAGCCTGGTTGTATTGGGCGCTGGCGACGTCGGCATAAAGCACAGACGCGACTGCGGTCAGGATGGCAAGACGTCTCATCGGTGTTTCCTCGGTTTGGCCGCGCTCCTGGCTGGATCACGCGGCCCGCCCAGTTTGCCACTGCTTCGGTAGCGGAGGCAAGCCTGGAGCGTAAGCCCGAACAGGTAGGCAGCGGGGCAAGAATGGGAGCCGGTTCGGCCAAAGATCACGCTCAACGGAGAAGAGCTTTAGCGGCTGTCGAACATCCAACTGCGGTTTCGCCACATTTTCTCACCGACCAGACAGTCGGTGGTGGACCTCTCCTGCGCTAATATCACCGGCGGATGCGCGGCTTCTTCCGCCGCCCATTGCGGCGAGGCCGGACCGGCGAGTTCCAGCACCAGCTTGCGGCGAATGGCTTCGGGAAACTGCGTCCAGTCATTGACCGGGATCATGAAGGCTCCGGGACCACCAATGACGCAGTCGCTGTAGTAGCGATCGAGATTGCTGACGTCGTAGGCGCCGGAAAAACCGCCTCGCGTCATCAGCGGCAGGCCATTGATGACGATGCCTTGCTTGATCAGCCCGTCGCGGGTCAGATTGACCGGCGCACCCTGGTTGTTGGGGCCGTCGCCCGAAATGTCGATGACCCGCTTCGTGCCCCGGTAGCCGCTTTCGGCGAACAGGTCGTTGCCGAACTCCAGCGCTCCGGAGATCGAGGTGCGCCGCGCGCTATTGGGCGGCTGCGCCGACAACTGCGCGACCACGCGCTCGGCGTCGGTGCGGCTGGCGATCACCGTCCACGGCACGATGACGCGCTGCCAGGTGGTGCCGGCCCATTCGACGTAGGTAACGGCGATCTTGCCATAGGCCCCATCGGCAATGGCTTGCAGCACATTGTCGTGCGTCAGCGCCGCTGCGTAGCCATGACGCTGGATCTCGAGCTCTTCCGGTGACATCGACAGCGATACATCGACGGCCAGCACCAGCTCGACATCGACGGGCTCGTCAGCAAGGGACGCCGGCGCCAACCAAAGCGTCAGCGCGAACGCGGCACAGCCCGAAAGCAAATGTCTAGCACAGGCAAAAGCAGACATTCCGCAAGGGTAAGCGAAAACCGTCGGCTTAAAAAGAGAAAAGCCCGGCCGATGGCCAGGCTTTTGCCTTCATGCCCTTTGCGCCTGCCTGCAATCAACTGCGCGGCTTCAAATTCTCCGGATCGTAGAGCGGCTTGTAGCCGACAGCAGCCACTTCGACCGGATAGGTCTCGCCGAAATACTCGATCGTGAGCTTGCGGCCTTCTTGGGCGTACGCCCACGGCAGATAGGCAAGACCGATATTCTTGCCAATGGTCGGACCATAGGCCATCGAGGTGGTGAAAGACCGCCGGCCGAGTTCGTCTACCAGCGTTTCGCCGGTCTTCGGGTCCATCACCGGCATCGTGCCGACCGGATAGCGGGCCACGCCCTTCGCATCGACATTCTCGGTCATCACCAGCGTGCACAGCATGGCCGGCTGGTGCTCGCGAGCGCGGTATTCGACATGCTTGGCCTTGCCGCAGAAATCGTTCTCCTTGACCTTTGGACGAGCGAGGTCCGCTTCGAGCAGATTGTACTCGGTCAAAAGGTCGGCGTTCTGCAGGCGCAGACTCTTCTCCATGCGGCGCGTGTTGGCATAGGTCTCAACGCCGAAGGGCATCACGCCGGTCGAGCGCAAGGCGTCCCAGACGGCCAGGCCGTCCTCGTAGCGCATATGCAGCTCCCAGCCCTGCTCGCCGACATAGGAGATGCGGAAAGCGGTGACATCCTTGCCGCCGATCCGGACCGGCTTGATTGCCGCGAATGGGAAGTTCTCAACAGAGAGCCCGTCCGGATTTTCGACCACCTTCTGCAAGGTCGCCCGGGCGTTCGGCCCCCAGATGCCGATAGTGACGTATTTCTCGGTCACGTCGGTGATAGTAACGTCGAAGCCTTTGTCCTGTGCCGTGCGGCGCATGTACTGGAAGTCGCGCGGACCGGCGTCCGCGCCGTCGATCAAACGACAGCGGTCAGCCATGCGGATGACGGTAAAGTCGGCCCGCACCATGCCTTCCTCGTCGAGGAAGTGGGTGTAGATGCCCTTGCCGATGTTGTTGTCGCCGCCGATCTTGGCCGCGCACAGCCATTCCAGCAGCGCGACATGGTCGGGACCTTCGATGTCATACATGGCGAAATGCGACAGGTTGACGATGCCGCAATCCTCGCTCATCGCGAGATGTTCGGCATTGGAGACGCGCCAGAAATGGCGGTTGTCCCACTCATTCTCGCGCACCGGCACGCGGTTGCCGTATTTCTCCAAAAGGTGCTCGTTGGCGGCATAGCCGTGGGCGCGCTCCCAGCCGCCGAGCTCCATGAAATAACCGCCAAGTTCCTTCTCGCGCTCCCAGAACGGCGAGCGCCTGATATTGCGGGCCTTGGAGAACGGCTCGCGCGGATGCACCGCCGGATTGTAGACCTTCATCGCGGTCTCGGTGCAGCGATCCCAGATGAATTGCTCCTTGGTCTGGTGCGGATAGAACCGTGCATAGTCGATGGCATGGTGATCGATCGCGGTGCGGCCGTCGGTCATCCAGTCGGCGATCAGCTTGCCCATGCCGGGACCGTCCTTGACCCAGATGGCGACGGCATACCAAAGGCCCCGCACCTTCTGGCTTTCGCCCATGGACGGGCCGCCATCAGCCGTCACCTGGAGAAGCCCGTTGAAGGAATGGCTCTCGTTATAGCCGAGTTCGCCGAGGATCGGCGTCAGTTCCATGGCGCGTTCGAGCGGTGCCAGGATCTGCTCCATGTCTAGGTCGCGCTGTGAGGGCGAAAGCCGCGCCTGATTCTTCTCAAGCAGGTCGCGCGGATGGCAAAGGCGCGGATTGGTCTCTTCGTAGTAACCCCACTCGATCTGCCCGCCCTCGGCGGTCTTGGGATCGCCGGTGTCGCGCATATAGGCCGAATTGCCCTGGTCGCGCAGCAGCGGCCAGCCGATCTCCTTGCCCGTGCCGGCGAACTCGTTGTAGGGGCCGAAGAAGGTCAGCGGATGGTCGATCGGCATGACCGGCAGGTCTTCGCCCACCATTTCCGCAATCAGCCGGCCCCAGATCCCGGCGCAGACGACGACATAGTCGGCCTCAATGGTGCCGCGGTCCGTCACCACGCCTGATATGCGGCCGTCCTTGACGACAAGCGACCGAGCCGACGTGTTGGCGAAGGATTTGAGCTTGCCGGACGCTTCCGCCTGATCGACCAGCTTGCCGGCGACCGTCTGCGAGCGCGGGATGACCAGACCGGCATCGGGATCCCAAAGGCCACCCTGGACAATCGCTTCTTCGATGAGTGGAAATTTCTCCTTGATCTCGGCCGGCTCGATCAGGCGGGCGCGCGTGCCAAACGCCTTGGCCGAGGCGATCTTGCGCTTGATCTCCTCCATGCGGCCGTCGTCGCCGACGCGCGCGACCTCAAGGCCGCCGATGCGCGCGTAGTGGCCCATCTTCTCGTAGAAATCGATGGAGTAGAGCGTCGTCCAGCACGACAGGAAATCGTGGCTGGTCGTGTAGCAGAAGTCGGAGGCGTGCGCCGTCGAGCCGATGTCGGTCGGGATGCCCGATTTGTCGATGCCGACAATGTCATCCCAGCCGCGTTCGATCAGGTGATGGGCGATCGATGCGCCGACGATACCGCCCAGGCCGACGATGACGACCTTCGCCTTTTTCGGAAACTCTGCCATTGCCCGCGACTCCAAAGTGATAAAGCGTGCGGACTATAAGGCGGAGCAGCAGCACGATTGAAGCCTGTTTGCGACATTGGCAAAAAGCCGAGCGACCAGACGGCAGAATGCTTCCTGTCGGGCGCCTTGGACGGTTCGCTTTTCGAGGTGGACGCTAACTCAAGCAAACGCCCAGACGTCTTCGGCCTGGAAGCCGACCTGATAACCTGCTGTCTTCAGCTTGACCACAACCTGGCCGATCTCGGCAGCCGGCAGCGCGCCGACCTCGACCTTGATCATGCCGGGACGGTAGCGCTTGAGGTCGAGCTGTTCGAAGACGATCCAGTCGGCGCCCTCGCAATCGACGAGAAAGGCGTCGATATGGGTGATGCCGTTGCGGTCGAGCAGCGTCTGCAAGGTCTCGGATGGCACCTCGATGTCCCTGAGATGCGGCGCGAACTTGTTGAAGTTGGTGTCGGCCTCGCCCCAGGCATTCTTGCCCGACATCAGATTGGTGTCGGTGACCGACGAGCAGCCGATGAACTCGATCGGCAGCGCGCCGGCCTCGAGTGCGGCGGCATCGAAAGTGTGGACGGTGATCGTGCCCTTTGTCTTCGTCACCGCCACCGGCTCGATGATGAACCGGCTGGTGTCGGGGTAGTTGGCGCGCAGTCGTTTCTGATTGTACGGGATCGGCTCGACCAGCATCGCGCGTGCGCCAGCTATGCGGTGCAGCCACGGCGTCACATCGTCGAACAGCGCACCGTCGCAGGCACCGACATTGACCATCTGGAACGGTCGCCCTGCCCCACCAAATCGCGCCTTCAGCGCCGCCCTGGCCAGGAACTTCGTGCCGCGCAGCGACGGCCCGCGATCGAGAACACCACTTGGAAGACCAAGCGACAGGGCAACGCGCGCCAGGCTGGATAGCGAACTCATGGCTTGTCTCCGGGAATGATTGGCAAGGGCGCGCGATTCTGGCCACGAGCCGCGGCTGCCCACAGCGCCATGAACGGCGTCGCCAGCAGCAGGAATGGCGGGATCAGATGCGGGAAATAGATGCGCGTGTCGTGGATCGGAAAGACGGTGAACTTCGCCAGCGCGCCGAGCACCAGTGCCGCAAACAGAATGCCGGCGCGGCGGTCGAGGCGGAAGCCGGCGCGGGCGGCGGCAAACCAGCCGGCCAGTGCCAGCACCGACACGCCGGCCCAGCTGTTCAGGCTGACGGCGCGCAGCAGCGAGGCGGCAAACGCCCTGAGATAGGCGGTGACCGAGAATGGCGGTTCGAACCCGTCCATTTTGTAATGCTGCTCAATGCTGGAGAACCACAAATGCGGCCACCAGCCTGGATGATGCGCCCAGTGCGAAATGGCGAAATAGGCGACGAAGGAAGCGGCGAAGCCGGCCAGCGCGCCCCACGCCTTCTGCCGGAACGCAACCAGCAGCACGGCAAAAACAGAAAGGAAAACAATAATGTCCGGGCGCACCATGAAGGCGAGGAAGAGCAGGATCGCGGTCGCCACCTCGCGGCCGCGGACATAGGCGTAAAGTCCACCCAGCAACAGCGTCGACGTGAGCAGATCCGGCGTCGAGGCGCGCGCCGCATCGCCGAAATCGGCCATGATCAGCACCGCGCCGACCACAGGCGCCAAGGCCAGTGCCCCCTCGGAGCGCAGCCACATCAGGGCGATCGCGCCGAACAGCAGAACCGAGAACACTGAGACCAGGCGCATCGCCTCGACCGGCGACATCACCGCGCTCATCGTCGACAGTATCTCGGCATAGAGGAACTTGATCCGGTACATGCCAAGCAGGGAATGGAAGTCGGCCGCATTCTGCGCCATGTGGCTGCGGAAGCCGCCGCCATCGTCGGTCAGCGCCTTATAGTCGCCTGCGGACACGCCTGATTTGACAGTGCTGTAGGCATAGTCATGCAGCGCCTGGGCATCGGGATAGGTGCTTTCCTCCGATATAGCGAGATAGGGCAGCATGTCCCAGTTGGCGTCTGGCATCACCCAGGCGGTGAACGCTGTAAAAAGAATGTAAAGCGCGAAAGCCGCCGCGCCGATCGGTGCTGCCAGCCGCGCATAAGTCCCCTCGCCCCACGTCAGAACGGGCTCGGTGAGCCGGTCGACTGGGTTTTGTGGAGCGGGCGACTTGGTCAGCATCGTTGTATCCAGCGAGCGCTTAACGGACCTGGCTTTTGACGAAATCCTTCACGATTCCCACGATGCCGCGCGACAGCAGGCTGTCGAAGGCATCGACGAAGCGGTCGACATGCTCGCGCTGGCAGATCAGCGGCGGCTCGAGCCGGATGACGTTGCGGTTGTATTCGGTGAAGGCGACCAGCACATCGTAGTCGCGCAGCAGCAGCGCCCCGATGAAGCCCGACAGCGAACCCTTCAGCTTGTCGTCGAGCACGCTGACGATCGGCCGCAGCACCATCGGCAAGGTCTGCGAGAAGTCGTGGAACTCCAGGCCGATCATAAAACCCTTGCCGCGCACCTCCTTGATGATCTTCGGGTACTTTTCCCTGAGCGCCTGCAGGCGCTGCAGCAAATAGTCGCCGGTGACGGCGGCATTGTCGATCAGCCCCTCGTCGTAGAGCACGTTGAGCCCCTCGATCGAGGTGACGCAGGCCTCGCCCATGCCGCCGAAGGTCGCCATGGCATGGATCATCGCCGTTTTCGGCGTGCCATAGGCCTTCATATAAACCTCGCGCCGCGCGATCATCGCGCCGACCGCGGCCTTGCCCGCGCCAAGCGATTTGGCCAGCGCCGTCACATCGGGAATGACGCCGTAATGCTCGAAAGCATAGAAGCGGCCTGACCGGCCATAGCCGCACTGCACTTCGTCGGCGACCCACAACACGCCATACTGGTCGCACAGTGCGCGCAGCTTCTGCCAATATTCGGCCGGCGCCTGAATGATGCCGCCACCGCCCTGGATGGTTTCAAGCACGATGACCCCGACCTCCGGATCGGAGCGGAACAGGCGCTCGACCGCCTCGATGTCGGCAAACGGGATGCGGACCGTGTTTTCGGCCACCTTGAAGTCCGCGCGGTAAAGCTGCCCGTCGGTGATGCCCAGCACGCCTTTGGTCTTGCCGTGGAAGGAATTCTCGGCATAGACGATCTTCGGCCGCTTCGGACCGGCCGCGCGCTCGGCGAGCTTCACCGCCGCTTCCATCGCTTCCGAACCGGACGAGCCCAAAAATACCATGTCGAGATCGCCGGGCGAGCATTTGGCGATGTTGTGCGCAAGCGCTGCCGCATATTGCGACATGAAGGCGATGGCGATTTCCTGGCGCTTCTCTTCCTGGAATTTCTTGCGTGCTTCCAGGATGCGCGGATGATTGTGGCCAAAGGCCAGCGAACCGAAGCCGCCGAAGAAGTCGAGGATCTTGCGGCCGTTCTGGTCGATGTAGAACATACCTTCGGCACGCTCGATCTTGATCTTGTGGAAGCCGAGCAGCTTCATGAAGTGCAGCTGGCCGGGGTTGAGATGCGCCTTGAACAGGTCGGTCATGCGGGCAACGTCCATCGCCTTGGCCTGCTCGACGCTGATCAAATCGGGCTTGGCGATGGTGGCGGGCGACAGCGACGGCGCGCTGACCATGGTGCGCAAATTGGTCTGTTCGGGCTTGGCCATGACGGTCATTTCAATCTCCTGTCTGCACGCACGACCAGGATCGAGCGCAACGAAAGCTGTTTTGCGAGCCGCTATTCGGCGGGCACATGTTTGGTGGCGACGGCGTGACCGGCTTTCTTTGCGCGGTACTCGCTGTAGGCGGCGATCAGCATGTCCTCGTCGCGATATTGCGGCACCCAGCCGAGCTGACGCCCGGCCTTGGACACGTCGAGCACGCAGTCCTCGTCGGCGATCAGATACTGTTCCGGGTCCATGATCGGCATGTTCAAGAGGTCGAGCAGGTCCAGCGTGCGCTTGACCGCCCAGCCCGGTGTCGGGATCAGGATCGATTTCGAGCCGGCATGCCTGATCAGATCGCCGAGCAATTTCTTGACCGGCGGCGGGTTGAGCGAACCCAGATTATAGGCCTCATTAGGCACACCGGCCTTCCAGGCCGCGCGCGCGGCCTCGGCACAGTCGAACACCGAGATGAACTGATAGGGGTTCCTGCCCGAACCGATCATCGGCACCGGAAAATTCCAGTCGATCAGCTTGAACAGTTTCTCCAGAATGCCGAGCCGGCCGGGGCCGATGATCAGTCGCGGGCGAAACAGCGAGATCGACATGCCGCGCTTGCGCCATTCGGCGGCAAGCTCCTCTGTCTTCTGCTTCGACCAGCCATATTCGCCCAGCGGCGCCACCGGGTGCTCCTCGGTCATCGGCTGCGTGACCGTGTGGCCGTAGATCATGTCGGTCGTGTAGTGGACGAGTTTTGACGCACCGGCTCTGTCCATGGCCTGCATGATGTGCTCGGTCCCATGAAAATTCACCGGGAAGAAGAAATCGTGCCGCTTGGCGCGCACCTGGATCGGCGACAGCATCTTGGCCGACAGATTATAGACCATGTCGTCGGCCTTCAGCCCAACCGCCGCGACCGATGCAGGATCGGTGACGTCGCACTGGACAAAGCGGACAGTGCGGTAATGCGGCAGGTCGCTTTTGACGATATCGGCGACGACGACCTCTTCACCATCGGCCACAAGTTTCGGGGCGAGATGGCGGCCGACGAAACCGTCGCCGCCGAAAATCACATGTCTCATCGAACAGTCTCGTTTGCTTGGATCTTGTCAGGCGTGATGGAAGCCGTCTGGTCTTCATGCCCTCGCTCGCCCAAATCCCGGCCACTTTGGGCGATCAGCACCGTGCCGACGCAGATGAAGGCGATGCCGGCGATGCGCCAGCCATTGAGGTCCTCGCGGAAGACGAAATAAGCGAAGATGGCGACGGCAACATAGGCGAGGCTGAGGAACGGATAGGCGAAGGAGAGCTCGACCTTGGACAGCACATAGAGATGCGATGCCATCGAGATGACGAAGGTACACAGGCCAAGGAACACCCAGGGGCTGAAAACGATCTGCAGCAACTTGACGAGCGGATTGACGCCCTCGAACGAGATCGGCCCGAGCGACATCATGCCTTGCTTCAGCATCAGCTGCGCGGCGGCATTGGTCATGACTGTAAAGAGAATGAAGACGATGTATTTCATGTGTTCCAAGCCACCCCTTCACGCTTGCTATTACAAACCCGCAAACATTTGGTGAAGTCCCAACAATATTTTGAGTAAATCGCGTTATTAAGCATCAACTAACCAGGAATTATTCGAGTTTTATCTATTCGGCCGCCTCGACCGAGCCTCGTCGCGCATCCAACCTCTTCGCGGTGCGCGCCCAGAAGTCAGACATGAAGGCGTGGTCGCGGAGCGCTTCCAGCCGCTGCCATTCGGGAAAGGACGAGGCGAATATCTCGGCGGCCATGCGGGCGTCCTTGTATGGATTGACCGCGCCGCCGGCCTCGACCGTGATGCGGTCGAGTTCCCGCAGCAATGTCAGTGTCGCGGCACCCCTGTTGGGGAAATCCAGCGTCAGCGTGTAGCCAGGGCGCGGGAACGACAGCAGTGCCGGCGAGCGGATGGAGCCAAAGCGCTTCAGCACGGTGAGGAACGAGCCCTGCCCTGCTTGCCTTGCAGCCGCCAGCAATGCCGGCACGGCCTCGCGCGCCGTCTCTTCCGGCACCACGCTCTGGTGCTGGAAAAGCCCTTTCGGCCCATAAAGCCGGTTCCAGTCGCGCACGCCGTCGAGCGGGAAGAAGAAGCCCTGATATCCGGCCTGGCGCGGCACCGTTGCCCGGCTCTTCCTCCACCTGTAGGCAGCGTTGAAGGCGGTCAGGAACGGCCGGTTGAGCACATTGAATGGCGGCTGGACCGGCACCGAGAAATTGCCACCGGCGCGCGAGGCGGCATGCGAGCCGTGCTCGGCGTGATTACCAGTGAACAGCAGGCCGCGACCGCTGTTGCGGCCATCGGCCAACTGGTCGATCCAGGCGACCGCATATTCATTGGCTTGATCGGCCGCCTCGGCCAAACCGAAGAATTCGTAGAGATCGCGAAACGGGGTCGCCTTTTCGACGATGTCGAGCGAATGCACCCGCATCAGCCGGATCGAGGCCGACAGGATGAGGCCGGTCAGCCCCATGCCGCCGATCGTTGCCGCAAACAGCCGCGCATTGTCCGATGCCGAGCAGCGGTGGGTCTTTCCGTCGGACCTGAGCAGCGTGAAGCTCTCGACATGGCAGCCGAATGTCCCGCGCCGATGATGGTTCTTGCCATGCACGTCGTTTGCGATGGCGCCACCCAGCGTGACGAATTGGGTGCCGGGCACAACCGCCGGGAAGAAGCCGTGTGGGGCAGCGTGGGCGATGATGTCGGACAACAGCACGCCGGCATCCGCCTCGAGAACACCGGTTTCGGCGTTGAAGGCACGAATCCGGTTCAGCGAGCGCATGTCGACGACCGCGCCGGCCGCGTTCTGGCAGGAATCGCCGTAGGAGCGGCCATTGCCATAGGCAAGCAGTGACGCTGGCTTGGCCTGACCGCCCTTCAGCAGCGAGATAGCCTCGTCGGCACCGATGGCGCGCGGCGCCGGCGGCGTAGCAAGGCCAAAGCTCGGGAACCGCTCAGTGGCCATGCCTACCAGCCCCCGATGACCAGCATCACTGCACCGATCAGCACAACGATCTGGCTGCGCCAGTCGCGGATGATGAAGACGACCGGATCGTCATGCATCTCGTTGCGGCGCGCCAGGATCCAGACGCGCATGGTGAGATAAAGCACGATCGGTGCCAGCGGCCAGATCAGCCATGGATGCGGATAGAGCTCGCGCACCGCGACACTGTCCATGTAGAGCGCCAGCACCAGCGCCGAGGAGAAGGCCGAAGCCATGCCGGCCTGGGCGACGATCTCCTGGTCTTCGGTGCGATAGCCGCGGCCGGCAATGCGCTCGCCAGGCGGAATGGCGGTGGTGCGCAGTTCGACGAAGCGCTTCACCAGCGCCAGCGACAGGAAGAAGAAGATAGAGAAGGCCAGTAGCCAGAACGAGACGTCGACGCCGGTCGCCGCCGCACCGGCCAGGACGCGGATCGTGTAGAGGCCGGCGAGTGTCAGCACATCGACCAGCAGCATGCGCTTGAACGACAGCGAATAGGCCGTCGTGACGACCATATAGCCGCCGAGCACAGCCATGAATTCGGGCGACAGGAACAGCCCGGTGCCGATGCCGATCGCCAGAAGCACCGCGATTGCGCCAAGTCCGAACGGGATCGACAGCGCACCGCTGGCGAACGGCCTGTTGCGCTTGGTGAGGTGTTTGCGATCGAGCGCGAGGTCGAAGAAATCGTTGAGGATATAGATGGCCGACGCCACCGCACTGAACGAGACGAATGCCAGCAGGCATTGCCAGATCATGTCGGTGTTGAAATATTCATGCGAGAGCACCATCGGCACTGCGATCAGCGAATTCTTCAGCCACTGATGGACACGCAGCATCTTGACGATGGTCCGCAAAGTCGGCTTCGGCGCCGGCATCGTCTCGGCGCCATGCGCTGCCTGCCAGCGCGCGGCATGGCGGTCGGGCGCGACGACGATGGCGTTGCGCGCTGCATCGAAGACCTGGAGATCGTGACGGCTGTTGCCGGCATAGTCGAAACCGCCATCGCCATAGGCTGCGATCAGCGAAGCGCGCTTCCTGCCCGAGGTGAGATTGGCGAGACCATCGGTGGCCAGCACCTGGTCGAAAATGCCGAGATGGGCCGCGATGGCGTCGGCGAACTTGCGCGGCGTACCGGTTGCCAGCACGATCTTGCGGCCCTCGGCGTGTTCGGTCCGGAGGCGGCAAAGCAGCACTTCGCGATAGGGCAGCGATGCCGGATCGATGTCGATGCGTTGCGCGATTGCCTGCTTCAGCCGCGCCGGCCCGCCGGCGATCCAGAACGGTACCAGGAAGATATAGAGCGGGTTCTTCTTGAGAAGGATGAACAGCCCTTCCCACAACAGATCGGTCGCGATCAGCGTGCCGTCGAGATCGACCGCAAGCGGTATTGCGTTCCTGTCCGACCGCGCATCCATGTCCGTTCTGCCCTGCCCGCGTAGAGTTGCGCGCCGCTTTCCGGCGTCTTGAGGCTGGTATAGCGGGCGATGGCGTAGCGAACGTTAAAACGCCCGGTTGCAGACGGCTGCCGTGACGGTATTTCCGGCGTCATTGTTAAGCAACTGCTACCGGAAACAATAAAAGGCCGAGCAAATGCCCGGCCCTCAAGATATGCAACCGGAATTACTTGATTCGGGCGACGCCGCCCGAGATTTCGATGGTTTCCGAACCGGTCAGAGCTTCGAGGTCGCCGTTCGGCAAGGTGACGAAACAGCCATTCGGGCAGAACTCAACCGTTTCGCCACCAGCCAGCGCGAGGTCGGTCTTGCTGCCGCCCTCGGTCACGACCAGCGTGCGGGTCTCGGCGTCCTTGTTGACCGCGCTTGCGGCATGGACCGAGCCGATGGCGGCGACCAGGGCGACGGCAGCGACGAGAGACTTCCACATGGTGCAATATCGGTGTTCCCACCGCCTCTGTTGCATTTCGCAAGGCAATTTCGCCTTTGCATGGGAGCTTATAGGAGATGGAAGCTGAACCGCAACTGAATGCCGCATTCATGCCGCAATCGGTTCCGGCAGGATCAAGGTCGACGGAGTCCCAGCTTAGTCCGGATCTGGCTTCTTGGTTTTGCGGGACTTGACCAGCCGCTTCTTCTCCGCCTCGGCTTCGGCCTTTATCTGCTCCTGTTCGGCGAAGTCGGCCTCGATCTTGTCGTCGTCTGTCGGCCACGCCTTGGGCTTATGGGCCTCGACCACGGCGCGCGGCGTCGAGGGCATCTCGATGTGTTCGCTGCTGAATTTTTCGAGGACGGCAAAACGGATGTCGTTCTGCGCGATGTTGCCATTCATCACATCGGCCAGGAACACGCGGATCTCGAATTCCAGGGCGGCAGGGCCGAAATTGGAAAACAGCACGAAGGGTTCGGGGTTCTTCAGCACCATCGGGTGGCTGCGGGCGATCTCCAGCAGGACGGCATGAACCTGCTTGACGTCGCTGCCGTAAGCGACGCCGACCTTGATGTCGACGCGGCCGAGCTTGTTGCGGTGCGTCCAGTTGCCGACGGCGTTGTTGATCAGGTTCGAATTGGGCAGGATCACCGATTGCCGCTGGAAGGTTTCGATCTCGGTGGCGCGCACGCTGATCTTCTTGACTGTGCCGCTGACATCGCCGGCAACGATCCAGTCGCCCACCTTGAATGGTCGCTCGGCCAACAGGATCAGGCCGGAAACGAAATTGGACACCACGTTCTGCAGGCCAAAGCCGATACCGAGGGAAAGAGCGCCGGCGACCAGCGCCAGGCTGGACAGGTCTATGCCCGCCGCCGAGATCCCGACCAGTGCCGCGAGCGCGACGCCGGCATAGCCGACCGCCAGCCTGATCGAGTTGCGCACGCCGGTATCGACCTTGCCACGCGCCATCACCGAACCGTCGAGCCAGCCCTGGAACCAGCGCGTCAGGAAATAGCCTATGATGAAGACGACGATGCCGGAGAGGATGCCGGTCACCGAAATGGTCACCGACCCGATGTTGATCCCGGTTGCGAGCTTGTAGGCCCAAGCCTGGATATCGCCCAGCTGGAAACCCCACATCAGCAGGATCAGCGGCAGGAACACCAGCACGATCATCACATTGATGGCAACGCTGACGACAAGGCCTAGCTGGTCGAGGGCCGTATCCTCGTAGCTGGATTTGGCCGACAGCCAGCGCCCGACGGTCGTGTTGGCGAAAGCACCCTCCTCGCCGATCGCCTGTGCCGACAGGAAACCGATATAGGCGGTGATCAGCGCGGTGCCGGTAACGACGACCTGCAGCGAAACGAACAGAGCGAGGCCGATGTAACCAAGCAGCGCCGCGACGATGGTGAAAAGACCGAGTGCAAGCGCCGTATAGCGCAGCCATGCCGGCCACGGCCGCCAACTTCCATCACGCGCCTTGAATGGCCTCAGCATCGCCATCAGGATCAGGATGACGCCGACGATGATGGTTGCGCCGAAACTGCGGGCAATGGTCAATGACAGCGGCGAGCCCATTTTGTCGTTGATCACCGACAGGAAGGTGTTGACGCTGATGACCACGGCCATGGCGGTGGTCAGGCGCACCAGCCAGCGCGCCGGCCCCGTTTCAACCGGGATAAGGCGCCAGTTCGGCAGCCGCGGCTCCAGCGCCGCATTGGTCAGCCGGTTGACGCAGAACACCACGCCGATGGCGGTCGCCAATGCATTGAGGAACAGGCCAATATCACCGCGCAACACATTGTAATAATTGAAGAAGAAAATCGTCGATCCCAGAAAGGCGGCAACCGCCAGCGTTGGCAGCAAGGTTGACCAGAAAGCCACCGATAAGCGGCTGAGATAGGACGGGTCTTCATTGGAGGGATCGGCTTCGAACACCCTCCCGAACAGCCGCCTGCCGCCGACCAGCAGCACCAGCGCCAGCCCGAGCGCCACGAAGGTCGCTGCGAGGATGGCCTGGAACTTGAACTTGAAAGCGAAGCTCAGCCAGGAAGACACCGCCTTGTACAGATTGGTGTATTCGTCCTGGGCGTCGGAGAACACCTGCGGGCTCAGCGCATCCGACAGCACGTAGCGTTTGGTCAAAAGGTTGCGGAACAACTCGCTGCGCATATTGCCGATCTTATCGATCAGCCCGCTGATGCGGATCGACAGGGCCTGGGCCTGCGAGATGACCGCATTGATCTCGGCCTTTTCCGACACCAGCGCCTGGCGTTCGCCGCTGACGATGTCGGGCTCCGGCGGCTGGCCCGCCGCAGGTGCCGCGCCAAGCTGCTCAAGACGGCTGTTGATCTCGCCAAGACGCGTGCGGAAGGCCAGTGCGCTGTTCAGCGATTGCCGAGACAACTCCTCGAGCTGCAGGCGGATATCGACAAGGCTGCTATCCTCCTCGGCGTCCTGCTGGATCTGCTTCTCGAAATTGTCGGTCTTGGTCGTCAGGTCCTGGATGATCTTCTGCTGGTCGGCGACCAGTCCGGCGGGCGCCTGGCCGAGCCCTTGTGCAGCCGCGTCGAACGACATCGGCGCCGAAACGACAAGCGCGAGGAGCAAAATGAGACGAAGCAATCGGAAAAGCATGATTTGTTGGCGACTCATCTGCGGCAAAGGCAATTTGAAAAGCCTGCCCTTGATAAAGACGGCCCTATCATGGGGCAAGCCGTCGTATAGCGAGCCCATCCGATCATTGGCGCCAACAAATCACTCACCCCCATCGATCCATCTCAAGCGTCGGCCAGTCGAAAGGCGATGGCGCAATATTGGCTTTGCGGGTGCGGCCTGCTCTATAGTCTGCCGCATCGCCCGAACCGGATGACATCAATGGCAGAGTACTCGGCCTTTTCGCTGCTCGCGAACGCGCTCAAGGGAAACAAGGATTGGAAGCCGGCATGGCGCAAGCCTGACCCGAAGGCGTCCTATGACGTCATCATCATCGGTGGCGGCGGTCATGGGCTGGCGACCGCCTATTATCTTGCCAAGGAACACGGCATCACCAATGTCGCCGTTGTGGAAAAGGGCTGGCTCGGTTCCGGCAATGTCGGCCGCAACACCACGGCGGTGCGCTCGAACTACCTGCTGCCGGCCAACACCCGCTTCTACGAACACTCGATGAAGCTGTGGGAGAACCTCTCGCATGAGCTCAACTACAACGTCATGTTCTCGCAGCGCGGCTGCCTGAACCTAGCGCACACGCCGGCCCAGTTCGACGACTATGCAAGGCGCGGCAACGCCATGCGCCATCTCGGCGTCGACGCCGAACTGATGACGAAAGCTGAGATCAAACGTCTGATCCCGGCGCTCGATGTCTCCGAAAGCGCGCGCTTCCCGGTGGTCGGCGGCTTGATGCAGCGCCGCGCCGGCACCGCCCGCCACGATGCGGTGGCCTGGGGCTATGCGCGTGGCGCCGACCGGCGTGGCGTCGACGTCATCGAGAATTGCGAGGTCACCGGCTTTCTGCGCGATGGCGACCGTATATCAGGCGTCACCACGTCGCGCGGCGACATCCGCGCCAGGAAGGTGGCCGTGGCGGTCGCCGGCAGCACCGGACGGGTCATGCAGATGGCCGGCATCGAGACGATGCCGATCGAGAGCCATGTGCTGCAGGCCTTCGTGACGGAATCGCTGAAACCCTTCATCGATACCGTCGTCACCTTCGGCATGGGCCATTTCTACATGTCGCAGTCGGACAAGGGCGGCCTCATCTATGGCGGCGACATCGACGGCTACAACAGCTACGCCCAGCGCGGCAATCTGCCTGTCGTCGACGAGGTGATGAGCGAAATGCTGGCGCTGTTTCCGGGCCTTGCGCGCGTGCGCATGCTGCGCTCCTGGGGCGGCGTCTGCGACATGTCGATGGACGGCTCGCCGATCATCACCACCGGCCCCCTGCCCGGCATGTATCTCAACTGCGGCTGGTGCTATGGCGGCTTCAAGGCGACGCCGGCTTCCGGCTGGTGCTTCGCCTGGACCATCGCCAAGGACCAGCCGCACGATCTCAACGCCCCCTTCACCCTCGACCGCTTCCACCGCGGCCTGGTGATCGACGACAAGGGCCAGGGTGCAAACCCCCGGCTGCATTAGGCATTAGGTAGAGTTCAATGTTGATCACTTGCCCCTATTGCGGTCCGCGCGACGTCATCGAGTTCACCTATCAGGGTGACGGCAACCGCGAGCGTCCCGATCCTGCCTCTCAGAATTTCGAGGCGTGGAATGCCTATGTCTATGACAGGCTGAACCCGGCCGGGGATCACAACGAGATTTGGCAGCATTCCGGCGGCTGCCGCGCGCATCTGCGCGTCGTGCGCAACACGCTGACGCATGAGATTTCCAGCGTTGCCTTCGTGCGCGGTGATCATCAAGGGCGCGGCGATCATGGCTCCGCCGCGCGCCGCAAGGCGGAGGACAAGGCATGAGCCCGCGCCGCGCCGATACCGGCGGCCGCATCGACCGGCTGAAAACCATCCGCTTCACCTTCGACGGCACGGCCTACACCGGCCATGCCGGCGACACGCTGGCGTCGGCCCTGCTGGCCAAGGGCGTCACGCTTTACGGACGTTCGTTCAAATACCACCGCCCGCGCGGCCTGCTCACAGCCGGCGTCGAGGAACCCAACGCGCTGGTGACGGTGCTGAAGGGCGAGGTTCGTGAACCCAACATTCCGGCGACCATGGTCGAGATCCATGACGGCCTGGTTGCCATCAGCCAGAACCGCTTTCCCTCGCTTGCCTGGGACATCAACGCCGTCAACCAGCTCGGCGGCAACATCCTGTCGGCCGGCTTCTACTACAAGACCTTCATGGGACCGGTGTTTGGGCCGCTCAAAGGCACACGCTTCTGGATGTTCTGCGAACACCTCATCCGCCGCGCCGCCGGTCTCGGCAGCGCCGGAACGGCGAAGGACCCGGCCCGCTACGAGCGCATGAACGCCTTTTGCGACGTGCTGGTGGTCGGCTCGGGGCCGGCCGGCCTGATGGCCGCCAGGACCGCCGCCGATCAGGGAGCGCGCGTCATGCTGGCCGATCTCGAGCCGCTTTTCGGCGGTTCGGCCAACTGGTCCGGGGAAAGCATCGATGGCGCGCCTGCCGCCGACTGGGCGCGGCGCGCGGTCGCCCAGCTCGCAGGCCGCGACAATGTCCGGCTTCTACCGCGCACCACGGTGTGGGGTTATTACGACAACAACACGCTTGCCGCGCTCGAACGGGTCAGCGACCACAAGGATCAACCAGGCAAGGGCGAGCCGCGCCATCGCTATTGGGCGATCCGTGCCAAATCCGTGGTCCTGGCCACCGGTGCGTTCGAGCGGCCGCTCGTGTTCCCCGGCAATGACCGGCCAGGCGTGATGCTGGCGCATGCAGCCGAGCGCTATGCCAACGAATTCGGCGTGCTGCCGGGCGAGCGGATAGCGCTGTTCACCAACAATGACAGCGCCTATCGGGCGGCCGTCGCCTTGAAGAAGGCCGGTGCCGCGGTCGTCGCCATCGCCGATGTTAGGCCGGAACTTTCGCCGGAGATGCGCAAGCTGGCCGCGGAAGCCGAGGCCGAGATCTTCGCTGGCCATGCCGTCGTCGCCACCGAAGGCGGAAAGGCGCTGTCCGGCCTCAAACTGCAACGCTTCGATATGGCCAACGGCACGCTCATCGGCGATGCACGCAGCATCCATGCCGATTGCCTGCTGATGTCGGGCGGCTGGTCGCCGACCATCCATCTGGCCAGCCAGGCCGGCGCCAAGGCGGAATGGAATGCCGCGCGGCAGGCCTTCCTGCCGCCGAAGCCGACACAGAGCTGGATCGGCGCCGGCGCCTTCACCGGCAGTTTCTCCACCGCCGAAGCCATCGCCGAAGGCCGCGCCGCAGGCCTTGCCGCAGCCGGTGGCCCCAGCGCGCCTTCTGTATTGCCGGTGGTGGAAGCCGTGCCCGGCGATCCTGATCCCGCGCCGGTGTTCGAGATCAGGGCCAAGGGCAAGAGCTTTGTCGACTTCCAGCACGACGTGACGGCAGAGGACGTGCGGCTGGCGCACCGGGAAGGCTTTGTCTCGGTCGAGCATCTGAAACGCTACACCACGCTCGGCATGGCGACCGACCAGGGCAAGAGCTCCAACGTGCCCGGCCTTGCCATCATGGCCGAAGCGCTGGGCAAGCCCATCCCCGAGGTCGGCACGACGCGCTTCCGGCCGCCCTTCGCGCCGGTGTCGATCGGCTCGCTGGCGGCGGAACGTTTTGGCGATCTCAAGCCCGAACGATTGACCCCGATGCATGATTGGCATCTGGCCAACGGCGCGACCATGTATTCAGCGGGCCTCTGGTATCGCCCGATGATCTACGGCCATGCAGGCGAAACGGTCGAGCAGGCCTATGTGCGCGAAGCCAAGGCGACACGCGAAAGCGCAGGGATCGTCGATGTCTCGACATTGGGCAAGATTGCCGTGCAGGGCCCCGACGCCGCCGCATTCCTCGACCGCGTCTACACCAACATGTTTTCGACGCTGGCCGTCGGCAAGGCCCGCTACGGTCTGATGCTGCGCGAGGACGGCCTTGCTTTCGACGACGGCACCACCTGGCGGCTCGGCGAGCAGGACTTCCTGATGACCACCACCACCGCCAATGCCGGCAAGGTGATGCAGCATCTGGAATATTTCCTCGACGTGATCTGGCCGGAGCTGAAAGTCCACGTCACCTCGGTGACCGACGAATGGGCGGGGGCCGCGATCGGCGGGCCGAAGGCCAGGCAGATCCTCGCCTCTTGTGTCACCGGCACCGCAGTCGACAATGCCACCTTGCCCTTCATGGGCCTCGTGCGCGGCGAGATAGCAGGCGTGCCGGTGATGATCTGCCGGCTGTCCTTCTCCGGCGAAATGGCGTTCGAAGTCTATTCCGGCGCCGGCCACGGCACCCATGTCTGGGAAGCGCTTGTCGAGGCCGGCAAACCGTTCGGGCTGGTCACCTACGGGCTCGAGGCGCTGGGCACCATGCGCATCGAAAAAGGCCATGTCACCGGCGCCGAGATCGACGGCCGCACCACGGCGCGCGACCTGCATCTCGACTGGATGCTGTCGAAGAAGAAGCCGTTCATCGGCTCGGCGATGATGGACCGCGAAGGCCTGATCGCGTCGGACCGCCTGGAACTGGTCGGCCTGATCGCCCTCGACAACCTACCGTTCAATGGCGGCGCGCACATCGTCGAGGAGGTTGACGAGGCCAATCCGCACGGCTCGATCGGTCACATCACCGCCTGCTGCTATTCACCGGCGCTCGGCAGGCATATCGCGCTGGCGCTGGTCAAGGGCGGCAAGGCACGGCAGGGCACGCGCGCTCATGTCTCCGATCCCTTGCGCAACCGGTTTGGACCGGTCGAGATCGTCTCCAACCACTTCTTCGATCCGGACGGGAGCCGCATGCATGGTTGAGCGCCAATCACCCGAACCCTTGTCGCCGCTTGAGCCTGAATTCCATGTCGGCTCGCACGGCAATTTCGAGCACGGCGTCGAGATCATCCTGACCGAGACAAGGCCGGGCTCGATCGTGCAGCTCGCCGCGTGGCCCGGCGAGGAGAAGAAGCTGATAGCAGCCATCCGCACCGTCACCGGGCTTGCCCTGCCCGATGGCGCCGGCGGCGGCTTGAGCGACGGCGTGAAATCGGTGTTCGGCTTCGCGCCGGGAAAGTTCACCGTTGCCGATGAAGCCGAAGGCCTGGCTGCGGCCTTTGCCAAAGTGGTGACCCCCGCCATTGGCACCGTGACCGACCTCTCGCACGGCCGCACCGCCATCCGCATTGCCGGGCCGAAGGCGGAATGGGTGCTGGCGAAATTCTTCGCCATCGACTTCGCGCTGCCGGCCTTTCCGGTCGGCGCCGGCCGTTCGACCACCCATCACGACATCTTCGCCCAGATCCAGCGGACCAGTGCCGACCAGTTCGACATCTATGTCTTCCGCTCGTTCGCACGCTCTTTCTGGAAGGCGCTCTGCCATGCCAGCGAGGAAGTCGGCTACGAGGTGCAGTAGGCGGCGCGGCCGGATGGCCGCGTTGCCCACATCTGGCATCAACGCCAGCCGCTTCTGCCGCTCGAGAATCGGGCCGCCGGCGCCCATGGTGCGAAAACGTGGCCGCCCAACCGGCCCGAGGGATATGAAATCCCTTCTTCAAGAGTCGGCACATTCGTTTGGTTCGAACATCTCCATGACCGCAGAACTATCCGCCGGCGCCACGGATCGCGCCGATGTGCCGGCCAGAGCCCTGCTCCTGCTGCCGCTGACGGTTGCCTGCGGCGTGTTCATGACCAGCCTCGACCAGAATGTCGTGGTGACCGCGCTGCCGGGCATCAGCGAAAGCCTCGGCCGTCCGCCCAGCCAGCTCGGCCTCTTGATTACCGTCTATGTCGCCAGCCTGATCATCTCGATGCCGCTTGGCGGCTGGGCCGCCGACCGCTTCGGACTGCGCAATGTCTACTGTTTTGCCTTGCTGGTGTTCGCCGCCTCGTCGGCGCTCTGCGGACTGTCCGACAACATCTGGACGCTGGTTGGTGCGCGTGCGCTGCAAGGCTTCGGCGGCGCCTTGATGGGCACACTCGGCCAAGTCGTCATCCTGTCGACCTTTCCGCGCAGCCGAACGCTGAAGATCAACATGTACATCTCGCTGGCCGGCCAGTCCGGACCGTTGGTCGGTCCGCTCGTCGGGGGCGCGCTGACCACCTACATTTCCTGGCGCTGGATCTTCTTCATCAACGTGCCGTTCGCGCTGGCGGCGGCAATTCTTGCCGCCTCGCTGTTTCCGACGATGACCAAGCCCGTGCGCACGCCGTTCGATTTTCCGGGCTTCCTGCTGGTCGGCAGCGGCATGGTGCTGCTCGTCTTCGGCATGGATTCGCTTGCTGCCAAGGATGCCGCGGGCGGCATCATCGCCGCAGAACTGGCGCTGGCGCTGGCCATCCTGACCATCGCCTCGTTCTACTGCCTGCGCGTGCGCAATCCGCTGCTCGATCTCAAGCTGTTGCGCATCCGTACCTTCCGCATTTCGTTCCTCACCGGCGGCGGGCTGGACACGATCGGCCTCAGCTCGGTGGTGTTCCTGCTGCCCTTGATGTTCCAGCTCGGCTTCGGCATGAGCGCGGTGCAGGCGGGATCGCTGACCTTCGTCGCCGCGGTCGGCTCCGTGGCCATGCGCTTCTTCATGCCGCGCGTCCTCAACCGTTTCGGCTTTCGCCGCGTGCTGGTCTACAACACGCCCATCGTTGCCGCCATGGTCGCCGGCTTCGCCTTGATGCAGGCGACCACGCCGGTGTGGATCGTGCTGACCTACATCTTCGTCTTCGGCGTCTTCCGCTCCGCGCAATGGGCCTCGACCGGCAATCTCGCCTATTCCGACATCGCGCCCGAGCAGCTCGCCCGCTTCAGCGCGCTCTATTACATATTATGGCAGCTAGCGGTGGCGATCAGCGTCGGCCTGGCTGCGGCGGCATTGTCATTTCTGGCCGGCGGCGGTGCAGCCGTCGCCAACGATTTCCGAATCCTGTTCGTCATCGAGGGCATCATCACGCTCTGCGCGCTGCTTGCCTACCTCAAGCTGACGCCACAGGACGGTGCCCATGTCAGTGGCCACGGCGCACAGATGAACACCGAATGAGGCTGGCTGGCTTATTCGCTGAACGTGACCCACTCTTCAAGCGGCACGCGGTCGGTGCGGAAGGCGTTCTCAGGTTTTGACGTATCTTCGTAACCAACCGCCATGCCGCAGACGACGATCTCTTCGTCCGGAATGTCGAGCACCGGCCTGATCTGCCGGTGATAGGGCGCGAAGGCCGCCTGCGGACAGGTGTGCAGACCCCTGCCTCTTGCTGCGACCATGATGTTCTGCAGGAACATGCCGTAGTCGATCCATGAGCCCTGGTTGAGGCGGCGGTCGATGGTGAAGATCATGCCGACCGGGGCGTCGAAGAAGACGAAGTTGCGGTCGTGCTGGGCGCGCATCTTGTCGACCTCGCGACGACCGATCCCGAGCGCGCCATAGAGGCCGAAACCGTTGGCGCGGCGGCGGGTCAGATACGGCTCGAAGAACTGCGTGGGATAATACCGGTACTCGTCCCAATCAGCTTTTTCAGCGCGAATGCCGGAATTGAGAATGGCGTCTGATATCCGCTGCTTGCTCTCGCCCTTGGTGACATAGACCTTCCATGGCTGCATGTTGGTGCCGGATGGGGCACGCGCCGCAACCGACAGAATGGCGCGGATGGTTTCGTCGTCGACCATGTCGGGCAGGAATGCGCGCACCGAACGGCGCGACAGGATCGCCTCGTCGACAATCTCGGCATCGCCCGGAATTCGGGGGTTATTTTCCAGCATGGGCCGTCCCTTACCCTTTGTCTCGATCGGACGTCCCCACTCGCCGCTCTCGGCGGAGCCTTTGCATGAACCGTCAAAATCGCGCAAGCAAATCTTGTGCATCCGTGAAAATCTACTTGATTTTTTCATGAGCTTGACTTCTCATGAAATTTGGCCAGATTTTTTCATAAAGTGAGTGCTTTGCCTTCGACTACCGCTAGAACATTGCAGGTACCTGACGAACGCGTGCTGGCCGGCGATATCAGGGCCCTGCGCAAGGCGCGCGCGCTGACACTCGCCGAGATCGGCTCGAAGCTTGGCCGTTCGGTCGGCTGGGTCAGCCAGGTCGAGCGCGGTCTGTCGACGCCATCGCTCGGTGACCTCCGAGCCTTCGCCGAACTGTTCGGCGTGCCGATCAGCCTGTTCTTCAGCCATGACGTACCTGTCGAAAGCGAGCGCGGCGTGGTCGTGCGCGCTGGCAGGCGCCGCACGCTTGGCACAAGCGAATCCGGCCTGGTGGAGGAGCTTCTGTCGCCCGATCTCGGCGGTAGCTTCGAGATGGTGCGTTCGGTCTTCGCGCCGGGCGCGGAACTGAAGGCCGAGGCGCAGCGGCCGACCGAGGAAGCTGGATACGTCGCCTCCGGGCTGTTCGACATCGAGATCGGAGGTGTCTGGCATCGGCTTGGCGAAGGCGACTCCTTTCGCTTTGAAGGCAAGCCTTACCGCTGGCGCAATCCGGGCGCGGAGCCTGCAATTGTCATCTGGGTGGTTTCACCACCCGTCTATTGAGTTCAAGTTTGGAGAAGAACATGGCGGGTTTGCCGAGCACGGCGCGCGTGGTGATCATCGGAGGCGGTGCCGTCGGCACTTCCGCGCTCTACCATCTCGCCAAGGCGGGCTGGACCGACTGCGTGCTCTTGGAAAAGAACGAGCTGACTTCGGGCTCGACCTGGCATGCCGCCGGCAACGTGCCGACTTTCTCCTCGTCCTGGTCGCTGATGAACATGCAGCGCTATTCGACCGAGCTTTATCGCGGGCTGGCCGACGCAGTCGACTATCCCATGAACTATCACGTCACCGGCTCGCTGCGCCTTGCCCACACGAAAGAGCGCATGCAGGAATTTCAGCGCGCCAAGGGCATGGGCCGCTACCAGGGTATGGACATCGACATCGTCGGCGTCGACGAGATCCAGCGCCGCTATCCCTTCATCGAGACGCATGATTTGAAAGGCGCGCTCTACGACCCGAGCGACGGCGACATCGATCCGGCGCAGCTCACCCAGGCGCTGGCCAAGGGCGCGCGCGACATGGGCGCGAAGATCATCCGCTTCTGCCCGGTCACAGGCGTGCGCCGCGAGAACGACGAGTGGGTGGTCGAGACGGCGCAAGGTGAGATCCGCTGCGAGATCGTCGTCAATGCCGCCGGCTACCGCGCCGCCGAAGTCGGCCGGATGTTCGGCCGCGACGTGCCGATGATGGTGATGAGCCATCAGTACATTTTGTTCGAGGAGATCCCCGAGCTGGCGGCATGGTCGAAGGAACAGGGCAAGAAACTGCCGCTGCTGCGCGACGTCGACACCTCCTACTATCTGCGTCAGGAGAAGAACGGCATGAATCTCGGTCCCTATGAGCGCAATTGCCGCGCGCATTGGGCCACCCACAACGACCCGATGCCGGAGGATTTTTCCTTTCAATTGTTCCCCGACGACCTCGACCGGCTGGAACATTATCTGGCCGATGCCGTCGCCCGCGTGCCGATCCTTGGCACCGCCGGCCTGTCCAAGGTGATCAACGGGCCTATCCCCTACACGCCGGACGGCAACCCGCTGATCGGCCCGATGCCCGGCGTTCCCAACGCCTTCGAGGCCTGCGTCTTCACCTTCGGCATTGCCCAGGGTGGCGGCGCCGGCAAGGTGCTGGCCGAATGGGTGACAGAGGGCCAGACCGAATGGGATATGTGGTCGTGCGACCCGCGCCGCTTCACCTCCTTTGCCTCGGCGCCGGACTACTGCCTCGCCAAGGGCATGGAGATCTACGGCAACGAATACGCGATCCAGTTCCCGCGCCATGCCTGGCCGGAAGGCCGCGACCGCAAGCTGTCGCCGATCCACGATCGCATCAAGGCGCTCGGCGGCCGCTTCGACGCCTACAATGGCTGGGAGCGTGCCACCTGGTACGCACAAGACGGCGATGACATTTCCGAGGAAGCCACGCTGACCTTCCGCCGCGACGGACCGTGGCATCATCGCGTGCGCGAGGAGTGCCTGGCCGTGCGCGACGCCGCCGGCATTTTGGACCTGCCGGGCTTCTCGCGCTTCAACCTCGACGGTCCCGGTGCCGCCGAATGGCTGAGCCTGCAGGTCACCGGCCTGGTGCCGAAGCCCGGCCGCCTCGGTCTCGTCTATTTCGCCGACGACAAGGGCCGCATCGTCACCGAAATGTCCGTGGTTCGCCACGACGACAACCTGATGACGCTGATCACCGCGGCGGTCGCGCAGTGGCATGATTTCGAATGGCTGAAGTCGCGCATGCCCAAGGATGCGCCGTTCAGGCTGATCGACCGGACCGAGGAATTCTCGACCCAGATCCTGGCCGGCCCGAACTCGCGAAAAATCCTCACTGATGTCTGCGAAGCCGACCTCACTCTGCCATGGCTGACGCATCAGGAAACCAAGATCGCCGGCCGCTGGGCGAAGCTTGTGCGCGTCTCCTTCGCCGGCGAACTCGGCTGGGAAATCCACACCAGGGTGGACGACACCGCCGCCATCTTCGACGCCGTCTGCGCGGCAGGCCAGCAGCATGGGCTGAAGCCATTCGGCATGTATGCGTTGGATTCGCTCAGGCTTGAAAAAGGCTACCGCACCTGGAAGGGCGACCTGTCGACCGACTATTCGATCCTGCAGGGGGGGCTGGAGCGCTTCGTCAAATGGGACAAGCCCGATTTCCGTGGCAAGGCTGCACTCCAGAACGAAAAGCAGCAAGGCGTGAAGAAGCGCTTCGTCACGCTGGTTATAGAGAACCCGGGCGACTGCGACGCCCCTTCGGTGTCGACGCTGTGGCATGACGGCAAGATCGTCGGCGAGACGACGTCCGGCGGTTGGGGCCACCGGGTCGACAAGTCGATCGCGCTCGGCATGCTGCGCGCCGATCTGGCCGAGCCAGGCACATCAGTCGAGGTCGAAATCTTCGGTGACCGCTTTCAGGCGATCGTGCAGAAGGATGAACCGCTGTGGGATCCGAAGAACGAAAGGCTGCGCGCATGAAGAAAATCATCCTCACCGATGGCGGCATGGGCCAGGAACTGGTCCGCCGCAGCAAATCCGAGCCGACGCCGCTATGGTCGGCCAGGGTGCTGATCGACGAACCTGATCTGGTGCGCGACCTGCACGCGGAATTCATTCGCGCCGGCGCTCGCGTCATCACCATCAACACTTATTCGGCAACGCCCGAACGCCTGGCGCGTGAAGGTGCGGAAGACCTTTTCAAGCCGTTGCAGAAGCGCGGCATCGAATTGGCCAGGCAGGCCCGCGACGAGGCCGGCGATGCAGCCATCGCCGGCTGCCTATCGCCGCTTTTCGGCAGCTATGCACCGGCACTGACCATTTCCTTCGAGGCCACGCTCGATATTTACCGCCGCATCGTTGCCGAGCAGGCCGATGGCGTCGACCTGTTCCTGTGTGAAACCATGGCGTCGGCGGACGAAGCCCGCGCGGCGGTCACCGCGGCATCGGAAAGCGGCAAGCCGGTATGGGTGTCGTGGACGCTGGCCGACCACGGCAAGCCGCGGCTGCGCAGCGGCGAAGCAATAGCCACCGCGGCAAGCGCGCTCGACGGCCTGGCAGTCGCCGCGCGGCTGGTCAATTGCTGCCGGCCGGAAGCAATCGCCGCGGCTTTGCCTGAACTGATCGACCTCGGCGGCCCGGTCGGCGCCTACGCCAATGGCTTCACGTCAACCGAAGCACTCAAGCACGGCGGCACCGTCGATGTGCTGCACGCTCGTCACGACCTTGGCCCGGATGCCTATGCCGACCAGGCGATCGGCTGGGTCGAGGCTGGGGCAAGCATCGTTGGCGGCTGCTGCGAAGTCGGACCACCGCACATCGCCGCTCTGCGCGACCGGCTCGAACAGGCCGGCTACGAAATTTCGGGAGTTTTGCATGCCTAGACCATCATCGCGCATTTCCGGCATCGTGCCTTCGGGCAAGGACGGCTGGGAAGTCCATTTCGCCGCCTGGACGCGCAAGGAGGCCGGCGAAGACATCATCATGCTGTCGGTCGGTGACCATGATTTCGACACGCCTTCGCAGACGATCGAAGCCTGTGTGACCGCGGTTCGCGGCAGCAATCATCACTACACCCCGCTTCCCGGCCTGCCGCGCCTGCGCAAGGCGATGGCGGCGGCCTCGAGCGCCTGCACCGGGGTCGAGACGTCGCCGGATCAGGTGATCGCCACGCCGGGCGGACAGGCCGCACTCTACGCCGCTGTGCAGGGCGTGCTCGACCAGGGCGACCACGCCATCGTCGTGGCGCCCTACTACGCCACCTATCCCAACACGTTCAGCGCCGCGGGCGCTGACTTCACAGTCGTCGAGACACCGGCCGAGGATGGCTTCCAGCCACGTGCCGACATGATCCGCGCGGCAATCCGGCCGAACACGCGCGCCATCCTGATCAACACGCCGAACAATCCGACCGGTGCTGTCTATTCGCGCGAGCGGCTGGAGCAGTTGGCAGAAGTCTGCCGGGAGCACGATCTCTGGCTGCTGTCGGACGAAGTCTACTGGACGCTCGGCGGCGGCGAGCACGTCTCGCCGCGCTCGCTGCCAGGGATGGCCGAGCGTACGCTGGTCATCAATTCGATGTCCAAAAGCCACGGCATGACCGGCTGGCGCATGGGCTGGCTGACGGGACCGGAGGAGATGATCACGCTCATGATCAATCTCAATCTGGTGACGACCTACGGCCTGCCGGCCTTCATCTCGATCGCCTGTTCCGAGGCGCTGGAGAACCGTTACGGCGTCGAAGAGATCGCCGAACGTTACGCGGCACGCCGCACCGTCTTGCTCGACGCCGTGCGGGGCATGAACGACGTGACCGTGCGCGGTTCGGAGGGCGGCATGTATGTCATGCTCGACATCTCGGCCGTCGAACCGGACGATGAGAAATTCGCCTGGGCCCTGCTCGACAAGGAAAAGGTCGGCGTCATGCCCGGCTCCAGCTTCGGCGAGGCGGCCGCCGGCCACATTCGCATCAGTCTCTGCCAGCCCGAACCGGTGCTGCAGGAAGCTGCACTCCGTCTGCGCCGCTTTGCTTCCAGCTACCGTCGCGAGGCAGCATGACCGCCAAGGCAGTTCCCGCCAAAGCAAGGGCGGTCATCATCGGCGGCGGCG
The DNA here is from genome assembly GCF_004006095.1 of Mesorhizobium sp. M7A.F.Ce.TU.012.03.2.1. Lineage (NCBI taxonomy): Bacteria > Pseudomonadati > Pseudomonadota > Alphaproteobacteria > Hyphomicrobiales > Phyllobacteriaceae > Mesorhizobium > Mesorhizobium sp. M7A.F.Ce.TU.012.03.2.1. Next base: position 4,491,103 of record NZ_CP034779.1, on the reverse strand, counting down.
TTTCCGGCTGTTCGGTCGCCTATCACCTGGCCAAGCTTGGCTGGACCGATATCGTGCTTCTCGAACGCAAACAGCTGACGTCGGGCACGACATGGCATGCCGCCGGCCTGATCGGCCAGCTGCGCGGCTCGCAGAACATGACGCGGCTGGCGAAATATTCCGCCGACCTCTACGTCAAGCTGGAAGCCGAGACCGAGGTCGGCACCGGCATGCGCCAGGTCGGTTCGATCACCGTGGCGGTGACCGAGGAGCGCAAGCACGAGATCTACAGGCAAGCATCGCTGGCGCGTGCCTTCGATGTCGATGTCCGCGAGATTTCGCCCAGGGAAGTCAGCGAGATGTACCCGCATCTCAATGTTTCCGATGTCGTCGGCGCCGTGCATCTGCCGCTCGACGGCCAGTGCGACCCCGCCAATATCGCCATGGCCCTGGCCAAGGGCGCGCGCCAGCGCGGCGCCACCATCGTCGAGAATGTCAAGGTCACCAAGGTCCACAGCAAGGCCGGCCGCGTCACCGGCGTGTCCTGGGCGCAAGGCGAAGAGCAAGGCACGATCGAGGCCGACATCGTCGTCAACTGCGCCGGCATGTGGGCCCGCGAACTGGGAGCGCAGAACGGCGTCACCATACCGCTGCACGCCTGCGAGCATTTTTACCTCGTCACCGAACCGATCCCCGGCCTCACCCGTCTGCCGGTGCTGCGCGTGCCCGATGAGTGCGCCTACTACAAGGAAGACGCCGGCAAGATGATGCTGGGCGCCTTCGAGCCGGTGGCCAAGCCGTGGGGCATGGACGGCATAAGCGAGGATTTCTGCTTCGACCAACTGCCTGAGGACATGGAGCATTTCGAGCCGATCCTCGAAATGGGCGTCAACCGCATGCCGATGCTGGCGACCGCCGGCATCCACACCTTCTTCAATGGTCCTGAGAGTTTTACGCCCGACGACCGCTACTATCTCGGCGAGGCGCCGGAACTGGCCGGCTACTGGATGGCGACCGGCTACAATTCGATCGGCATCGTCTCATCCGGAGGCGCCGGCATGGCGCTGGCGCAGTGGATCAACGATGGCGAAGCCCCCTTCGACCTGTGGGAAGTCGACATCCGCCGCGCACAGCCGTTCCAGAAGAACCGCCGCTACCTCAAGGAGCGCGTCTCCGAAACGCTCGGCCTGCTCTATGCCGACCATTTCCCCTACCGCCAGATGGCGACCTCGAGGAATGTCAGGCGTTCGCCGCTGCACGAGCATCTGAAGGCGCGCGGCGCCGTTTTCGGCGAAGTCGCCGGCTGGGAGCGCGCCAACTGGTTCGCCCGCGAGGGCCAGGAGCGCGAATACCGCTATTCCTGGAAGCGCCAGAACTGGTTCGACAACCAGCGCGAAGAACACCTCGCGGTCAGGAATGGCGTCGGTCTGTTCGACATGACCTCGTTCGGGAAGATCCGTGTCGAGGGCCGCGACGCCTGCGCTTTCCTGCAAAGATTGTGCGCCAACGACATGGACGTCGCGCCGGGCAAGATCGTCTACACCCAGATGCTCAACCAGCGCGGCGGCATCGAGAGCGACCTGACGGTTTCGCGGCTGTCGGAAACGGCTTTCTTCCTCGTCGTCCCCGGCGCCACGCTGCAGCGCGACCTGGCTTGGCTGCGCAAGCACGTCGCCGACGAGTTCGTCGTCATCACCGACGTGACGGCGGCCGAAAGCGTGCTCTGCCTGATGGGCCCGGACGCGAGAAAGCTGATCCAGAAAGTCAGCCCCAACGATTTTTCCAATGATAAAAATCCGTTCGGCACGTTCCAGGAAATCGAGATCGGCATGGGCCTGGCCCGCGCCCACCGCGTCACCTATGTCGGCGAACTCGGCTGGGAACTCTATGTCTCGACCGACCAGGCGGCCCATGTCTTCGAGTCGATCGAGGAGGCAGGTGCGGATGTCGGCCTGAAACTCTGCGGCCTGCACACGCTGGATTCCTGCCGCATCGAAAAGGCCTTCAGGCATTTCGGCCACGACATCACCGACGAGGACAATGTGCTGGAAGCTGGCCTTGGCTTCGCGGTGAGGACCGCCAAGGGCGACTTCATCGGCCGCGATGCCGTGCTGCGCAAGAAGGAAGCCGGCCTGTCACGCCGGCTCGTCCAGTTCCGCCTGAAGGATCCAGAGCCCCTGCTCTTCCACAACGAAGCGATCTTGCGCGACGGCAAGATCGTCGGCCCGATCACATCTGGCAATTACGGCCATCATCTCGGCGGCGCCGTTGGGCTGGGCTATGTGCCTTGCAAGGGCGAGAGCGAGGCGGATGTACTGGCCTCAACCTACGAGATCGAGATCGCCGGCGAGCGCTTTGCGGCGGAAGCGTCGCTGAAGCCGATGTATGATCCCAAGTCAGAACGGACAAGGATGTAGCACCCCTCTTCCTTCGCCCCGTTTACGGGGAGAAGGTGGCCCGAAGGGCCGGATGAGGGGCGGCGCCAACCTCTGCAATGTTCGTGCTGCCCCTCATCTGCCTGCCGGCATCTTCTCCCCGTAAACGGGGAGAAGGACGCTAATTCCCTAAAACCGCTCCAACTTCGCCCGCACCTTCGCCAGAAACGCCGCCCGCGTTGCCGGCGTCGAGGCATCCATCAAATAGTGCGCCAGGAAAAACGTCCGGCAGCGCGTCGCGCACAGCGCCCGCATGCCGCGCAGCAGGGTCTTGCGTCCCGGCTGGCCGACGACGACGCTCCACCAGGTCGGCGCGCCGCAGGTTGTGATGACGCCGACCTTGGTCACATGCGTCATCAGCGACTTGATCCGCCCCTTGCCGGCCGGCAGCTTGAAGGCGACGTCCGTCGCCCACACCCGGTCGAGCCAGCCCTTCAACATCGCCGGCAGTCCGTACCACCATGTCGGATAGACGAACAGGATCGCCTCGGCCCAGTTGAGCAGTTCGAAATGCGGCTTCAGTGCCGGGTCCTGCGGCGACTGGTCGTTGTAGGAGCGCCGCTCGTCGCAGCCCATCACCGGATCGAATTTCTCGGCGTAGAGGTCGAGCAGCCGCACCTCCCAGCCTCGTCGCATCAGCACGTCGATGGCAGTGTCGCGAATTGCTGCACAGAAGCTGTCCGGCACCGGATGGCAGTAGACCACCAGCGCACGCATCAGAAGGCGTCCATGCTGGCCGCGACCTTGGTCGTGAAAGCCTTGCGCGTTTGGTCGGTAGACAGGTTCATCGCGTAGTGCGCGAGGTAGCTCACAGGCGCGCCCGGTTTTACGGTGGCGCGCAGCATGCGCTTGATCAGCTTGCGTGGCGGATCGCCCATCAGCATGGCGCGGAACCGGCTGCCGCCATAGGTGGTCACCGCGGCAACCTTGCGTATGTTGTGCAGCGACGGCTGCGCCTTGCCGTCGACCAATTTGAACGACACGCCGGGCAGGAAGACGCGATCGAAAAAGCCTTTCAGGATCGCTGGAAAGCCGTAGTTCCAGACCGGATAGGAAAGCACCAGCGCATCGGCGCGCAGCAGGCGTTCGACATAAGGCGCGGCAGCGTCAGCGGCGCCGCGCTGGTTATGATAGTTCAGCCGTTCATCGCGCGTCATCCGCGGATCGAACGCTTCGGCATAGAGATCGCAGTCGTCCACCGCATGGCCCGCCGCTGTCAGCCGCTCTACGATCATGCGGTGCAGGCCGGCATTGAAGCTGGTCTCGACCGGATGGGCGTAAATGACGAGGATGTTCATCGGAGGACATCCTGCAGGTCAGCGCGAGGCACCCCCCTCTGCCCTGCCGGGCATCTCCCCCTCAAGGGGGGAGATTGGCGGTTTCCGCGTTGCTGCCTATCTGCGACGTTGATAGTTAGCGAAAGCAGCGCGGCAATCTGATCTCCCCCCTTGAGGGGGAGATGGCCGGCAGGCCAGAGGGGGGTGCAGCGCCACACGCTGGTCATCAGCTTGCCCTCTGCAGCCCCTTGAAAAGGAATGTCCGGCCCGAACGATAATCATAGTCCGGGTTCTCCCAGGCGATCATCTTGCCGGGGTTGAGCAGGCCTTGCGGATCGGTTTCGCGCTTGAAGGCAAGCTGTACCGCGTCGGTCTGCTTCATGCCGCCCTCTTCCAGCGTGTAGCGATGCGGATTGAAGATCGGGCAGCCATTCGCCTCATGCAGACGCGCGATCTCGTCGAGCCGCGCCTCGGTGGTGAACTTGACCAGCGGCAGGCCGAAGCAGGTGATGTTGCCGTCCAGCCGCACGAATTCCAGATGCGAAAAAACCTCGCCGGGAAACATCGCATCCATCTTCTCGACCAGCGCCAGCTGGTTGGGAAAGGGGTAGAGCGACTGCAGATAGGTGATCGAAGGGTCGACGCGCAGCGCTCTCAGCGTGGTGTGGTTCCAGGCCAATTCATAGGCCGGCGGCAGGCCCTTTTTCTCGTCCGGCGTCGCCGTGGCCGCATTGTAGATCACCTCGCCACCGGCACGGCGGGTGAAGGCCAGGAAAGCGTCCAGCCCGTGCCGCGCCACCATGACGACGCAAATGCTTTGCCCCTGTTTCAGGAACTTTTGATGCCGCTTGAAATAGAGTTGCGGCACGGGTGCGGCTATCGGCGTGATCAGCTTGGTCAGGATACCGTCCTGACATGCCAGCGCATTGCCATACCGGGCGACATCCATGAAAGCGTCGAAGCCGACGATGACATCGATCCATTCATAGGCCGCGGTCAGCGGCATCTCGACCTCCGATATGATGCCGTTGGTGCCATAGGCGTGGGTGACCTTGTGCAGATCCTCGCCGGTGAGTTCGAGCGCTTTCGGTTCGGCCTCCATGGTCACCACACGCAGGCGCAGCACATTGCCGAAATCGCGCAGGCCGCCGAAATTGATCGAACCGACGCCGCCCGAACCGCCGGCGATGAAGCCGCCGATCGAAGCGGTGTTGTAGGTGGACGGCGACAGCCGCAGTTCCTGCCCGGAATGCGCCCGCGTTGCCTTGTCGATATCGGCCAGGATGGCCCCCGGTCCGCTCACAACGCGACCTGGCGCGATCGACTTGATCTCGTTCATCTCGGCAAGGTTGAGCACGACCCCGCCGGAGAGCGGCATCGCCTGGCCGTAATTGCCGGTGCCGCTGCCGCGCGGCGTCACCGGCACGCCATGGCGGTGACAGGCGGCAAGCACGCGGATCAGTTCGGCCTCGTTCCTTGGCGTCACGATCAGATCGCCGGTGACATGGTCCAGTTGCTGCTTCAGCACCGGGCTGTACCAGTAGAAGTCACGGCTCTTCTGCTGGACGATGGCCGGGTTGTCGTCGACCTTGAGCCCGTCAAGATCGCGTTTGAGCGCCGAAACGTCCATTATCCCACCATCAGTTCGTCGAGTTCGGCATAGTCGGGCAATTGCCGGTCGATCGCCTTGCCGCCGCGCACCACGATGCGATCCGATTCGGGTCGCGAGAGCAATTCCGTCCAGCTTCGGCCTTTGAACACGATGAAATCGGCATCGCCGCCGGCGGCAAGCGTGCCGAAGCCATCAAGCCGCATCACCTTGGCCGGCGTCGCGGTGACCGCTTGCGGCCAGTCGGCGACCGGATGGTCCAAATGCAGGATGCGCGTCGCCATGCGGTAGACCTCCAGCATGTCGAGATCGCCATAGGCGTAGAAGGGATCACGCGTGTTGTCGGAAGCGACTGCCACCGGAATGCCCCTCGCCTTCATCTCGTGCAGCAGCGTCACACCGCGCCAGCGCGGCGTGGTTTGGTCGCCGCGCCGGTCCTGCAGATAGAGATTGCACATCGGCAGCGAGACGACGGCGAGCCCGGCCTTCGCCACTTTGTCCAGCGTATCGAGCACATCGAGGTCCGGCTGGCGCGCGAGCGAGCAGCAATGGCCGACGAGGATGTTGCCTTCGAAACCGCTCCAGAGAGCGGCTTCGGCGATCTTCTTCAGCGATATGGCGGAGATATCGTCGGTCTCGTCGGCATGGAAATCGAGATCGAGGCCATGCTTGATGGCTTGCGCGAAGACATGGTCGAGCAGTTCTTCGAGGTCCGGCACCATATAGGTGACGACACCGAGCACGCCCTTCGCCGCGGCAACCCTCTTTGCCAGCCTGTCGAACCACTTTTTGTCACGCACGCCTTCGATGCCGAGCAAACAGGCGCCCTGCAATTCGATACGGCCGCGCCATTCCTCGCGCATCGTCTCGAACACTGGCCAGGAGATTTCCTCCTGCGGCGCGACGCTGTCGATGTGGGTGCGCAGCGCCCTGGTGCCATGCGCGTAGGCGCAGCGCAGTGAAAAATCCATCCGCCGTGCCAAATCCTCGGCCCTCCAGCGTGCCACGCGATCGGCACCGGCGGCATTCAACGCGCCCAAGAACGTGCCGTCAGGATTGGGCTTTCGCGGCCAGATATGGCCCTTGTCGATATGCGTGTGGCAGTCGACGAAGCATGGCAGGATTATACGGCCGGCGAGGTCGATCGCATCGGCAGGCGCTTTCGATCGGTCATGCGCTGCAATGCTGGAGACCTTGCCGTCGGCGACGGCAATGTCGGCCAGCGCGAAACCGTTATTATCGTAAGTTGCAGTAAGGCCCGACGTCAGTGATTGATGAACACGGACGTTAGCGAGCTGATAAGAGCCGGAGGCTGGTATCAAGGCCTGCCCCCCTCTGTCCTGCCGGACCTCTCCCCCTCAAGGGGGAAGATTGGCAGCGTCCGCGCCGGCTCTTTTTTTTCAACGTTGGAGATTGGCGAAGGTCGTGACAACAGCCAATCTTCCCCCTTGAGGGGGAGAKGTCCGGCAGGACAGAGGGGGGCGCTTCGCGCCAACCTTTCAGTCATCCTAGCGCTCCTGCTTCAGTGCGCTTTCGTGCCAGCGTCGCAAAATGAGATGCGAAATCAGCGACAGCACGAGGAAGATCAAAATGCCGGTCAGCGAGATCAGGAACAGCGCCGCGAACAGCCGCGGCGCGTTGAGCCGGTAGCCGGCCTCGATGATGCGCGAGGCGAGGCCGGACGACTGGCCGGTGGTGCCGGCGACGAACTCGGCCACCACGGCGCCGATCAGCGACAGGCCTCCGGCGATCTTCAGCCCGCCGAGGAAATAGGGCATCGCCGCCGGTAGCCTGAGATAGCGCAGTTGCTGCCAGCGCGTCGCGCCGTTGAGCTTGAACATGTCGCGCAGATTGCGGTCGACGGAGTTGAGGCCAAGCGTGGTGTTGGACAGGATCGGAAAGAAGGCGACGATCCAGGCGCACAGCAGAAGCTTGGTCGTCTGGTCGTTCACATAGATGTTGATCAGCGGAAAGATCGCCACGATCGGCGTCACCTGCAGCACGATGGCGAAGGGGAAGAACGACATCTCCACCCATTTCGATTGCGCAAACAGCACCGCCAGCCCGACCCCGCCGATGACGGCCAGAGCCAGGCTGAGGAACGTGATGCGCAAGGTGACCAGCAGCGAGGAAAACAGCAGGCCGGCATCGCTATAGAGCGTCCACAGCACCACGCCCGGGCGCGGCAGGATGTACTGCGGAATCTCGTTCCAGACGCAGATGCGATCCCACAGCCAGATCGCCAGGATCATGATCGCCAGCGGCAGCACCCAGCGGCCGATCCGTTCGAACCGCTCCTGGCGCACGCGGCGCGCTTCCTCGGGGTCGAGTTCGAGCACGTGCTCGTCAATGGCCGTCATGATGCGCGCCTGCTGTTGAATTAATGGCCTTGACCAGCACGTCGGAGGCCTGCCGGCAGAGGGCCGCATAGTGGGGCGAGGTGCGAAACGCCTCGTCGCGCGGATAGGAGGCCTCGATGGCGAGTTCGTCGAACACCCTGCCCGGCCGCGCCGCCATGACGACGACGCGGTTGGAGAGGAACACGCTTTCAAAGACGCTGTGGGTGACGAAGACGACGGTGAAGCGTTCGTCCTGCCACAGTTCCAGGAGATCGTTGTTGAGCTTGAAGCGGGTGATCTCGTCGAGTGCGGCGAACGGCTCGTCCATCAGCAGCACGCGCGGTTTGGTCACCATGGCGCGTGCGATCGAGACGCGCATCTTCATGCCGCCGGACAGTTCGCGCGGCACCGCGTCTTCGAAACCGGTCAGGTGAACCCGCGCCAGCATTTCAGTGACCGCTGGCGCGGCCTTGGCTCGGCTGATGCCTTTCAGCCGAAGCGGCAGCCAGACATTGTCGAAGACATTGGCCCAAGGCAGCAGCGTCGGCTCCTGGAAGACGAAACCGATGTTCGAACGATCAAGGGAGCCGCCGCCGCGCCAGTCGAGCACGCCGGAGGTCGGCGTCGACAGGCCGGCGATCAGCCGCAATGCAGTCGACTTGCCGCACCCCGACGGCCCGAGCAGGCTGAGGAAATCGCCTTCCCGGATCGTCAGATTGACATCGCTGAGCGCCGGCACGCCGTTGGAGAAGACCTTGCCGACGCCCCTCAGCGCCAGCAATGTCGATGCAACATCCGAGGCCGGCGCTGGCGCCACCTTTTCCCTTATCATGCCGGGACCGGTCTATTTCTTCAGCTCGAGCCCGACGCCTTTGTTGATGAAGGTTAGCGTGTAGGCCTTCTTGATGTCGATGCCGTCGGGTGTGACCTTGGCCTTGACCATCTTGTCGTAGAAACTCTTGATCCGCTCGTCGGTCATGGCGCCGATGCCGAGCTTCTCGGTGTCGCCGGAATCGGCCAGGCCGAACTTCTTCATCTGCTCGATCGAGAACGCGATCTGCTCGTCGCTCATGTCGGGATTGTCTTTCTTGATCATGTCGTTGGCGGCCTTGTTGTCGCCGTAGAGATATTTGTACCAGCCCTTGGCGGAGCCATCGACGAAGCACTGGACCACCTCCGGCTTCTTGTCGATCGTGTCCTGCATCACCTCAATCGTCGTCGAGTAGGTGTCCCAGCCATAGTCGGCAAGCAGGAACTGGTTCGGCACGAAGCCGCCTTCCTTCTTGACCGCGAAAGGCTCGGAGGTGACGTAGCCCTGCTGGATCGACTTCTTGTTGGCGAGGAAAGGAGCGGTGTTGTAGGTGTAGGGCGCGCGCTTGGAGGCGTCGAAGCCGAGTTCGATGACCATCCACTGGAAGAAGGTCTGCACGCCCTCGTCGCCCAATATGTACTGGTCGGCGCTCTTCAGGTCCTCCCATTTGTCGAGCCCCTCGCCGGGGTGGGACATGATGACCTGCGGGTCCTTCTGGAAATCCGCCGCCACCACGCGCATCGGAATGCCTTGCTGGACGGCATCGAAGGCCGACAGCAGATTACCGCCCATGTAGAAATCGATCTTGCCGGCCAGCAGCATCGGCCGGCCGCTGACCTGCGGACCGCCCTGCATGATGGTGACGTCGAGGCCGCAGGCAGCGTAGGTGCCGTCCGCCACGGACTGATAATATCCGCCATGTTCCGGCTCGGCCAACCAGTTGGTGCCGAAGGTGACTTTTTCATTCGCAGCCGCACCCAGCGTGCTGGCTGCAAGCAAGGCCACAACCGCCACCGAGATCTTCTGTTTTCCGTACATCGACACCACCCTTTGTTTGCTCCGGCGCGCCACGCGCCAGGCTCGACACCAAAGATTCAAGAAGCAAGACACATGCCACCGGCGTCACGCGCCGGGACCGCCCGCTTGAACGGCATTGCTATGCCAAAGGCGGACGGGTCATGCTGTACGGAAGGCATCGTGCCTATTTTTTGAACGCCTGTCCACAATCGCTCGGGCAACATGCACCGCCATCTTGAAGGTGCAATGGATCAAGCCTTAGGCTATGGCCAAACCGGAGATTGCCATGTTCAAATTCCTCACCCCGAAGTCGATCAAGCCGCCCTTTGCCCGCTACAGCCACGGCGTCGAGGTGCCGCCCGGCAAGCGGCTGGTGCTGTGCTCGGGCCAGGTCGCCATCACCGCTGACGACCAGATCCCCGAAGACGCCGGTGCGCAGGCCGAGCTCTGCTTTCAAAACATCGCGGCGATTCTCGGCGAAGCCGGCCTGGGTCTCAGGGATATCGTGCGCATCAATGCTTATGTCACCGACCGCGCGCATCTGCGGCCCTATATGGATGTCCGCGACCGGCTGTTTTCCAGCCCCGCGCCGGCCTCGACGCTGATGATCGTTTCCGGCTTTGCCCGGCCCGAATTCAAGGTCGAAATCGAGGCCCTAGCGGCGGGGTGATCGACAGGCCGCCCGTCCCGCGCTAGGTCTGCCTGACCATTGAAGAGGCATGACATGACCGTTGCGAAAAAACGCGTGTGGTGGGGCGACTACCGGACCACCGAATATGCTTCGATCGATCCGGAGGCGACGATCGCCGTGCTGCCGGTGGCGGCGATCGAGCAGCATGGCCCGCATCTGCCGGTTTCAACCGACACCTCGATCATGAACGGCATGCTCGACACGGTTATTTCGCGCCTGCCCGACGATCTCGACATCCGCATCCTGCCGGTCCAGGCGGTGGGCAAGTCGAACGAGCATCTTCACGCGCCGGGCACCCTCACACTGCCGGCAACGACGCTGATCGAAGCCTGGACCGAGCTTGGCCTGTCGATCGCGCGCGCCGGTGTGCGCAAGCTGATCGTCGTCAATTCGCATGGCGGCAACGAGGAGATCATGGGCATCGTCACGCGCGAATTGCGCGTGCGCGAAAAGATGCTGGCGGTAAAAACCAGCTGGCAACGGTTCGGCCGCCCGGCCGGCATGTATACCGAACTGGAGGACCGCCACGGCATCCATGGCGGCGATGTCGAGACCTCGCTGATGCTGCATTTCCGGCCGGACCTCGTCGACATGGCCAAGGCCGACAATTTCGTTTCCAATGTCGCCAAAGCCGAAAACGAATTTTCGCTCCTGCGCCACACCGGCACCCACGCCTTTGCCTGGATCGCTGGCGATCTCAACCCGAATGGCGTCGTCGGCGATGCCAGCATCGCGACGGCGGAGAAGGGCCGGCTGACGGCAGAATATCAGGCCGACGGGTTCATCAGCCTGCTGCGGGATGTGAGCAAGGCGAAGCTCGCGGACTGGTTGACGTAGCATAGTTGCTCGGTACAGATGCTCTGACCGTCAGATGGCACATCGTGCCCTTCTGAGAATAGCCGAAGCCTTTTTTCTTCGTCATCCTGGGGCGAAGCAAGGAGCGAAGCGACGCGGCGCAGACCCCAGGATCCATGCCGGGACTCCGAAGCGCTGCTACGGTGCAGAATTCTGCTCGGTTGCACTCTACGGCTGATGTCGCGGCATGGATCCTCGGGTCTCCGCGACGGAGCTTCGCTCCTGCTCCGCCCGTGGATGACGAAGGTGGGAAGGCTTCGGGGAGTTACCCGTCGATCCTCAGCGCGAAGGGCGTGCCTTCAAAGGCATCCGCACCGCGGCCGATCGATTCGATCGCCTCGATCATGCGGCCGTTGCGATCAAGCAGCGCATCGGCCACCGCGATCAGTCGCGGATTGGGTGTTGCCGAGGGCGACAGCGCCCGCAGCGTCCGCGCCAATTCGGCCTCGTCGCGTTTCGGCGCCAATGCGGCCGCGATGATATAGGCCGAAGCCGTCGAGCGGCTGATGCCGGCATAGCAATGCACGAGCATCGGCCTTGCCCGGTCCCAGCGGCGCGCGAAATCGAGCAGGTTGCGGACATGCTCCTCGCCCGGCATGGTCATGCCGTCCTGCGCCGCCGCGATGTCATGCATGACCAGATGCAGATGATTTTCTTTCGATATCGAGGCCGGCCGGACCACCGCCGTTCCGGCGGCAAGCAGCGACAGCATGCAGTCGGCGCCGCTCCTGGCCACCGTTTCCTCGATCTTTGCCAGCGAGCAGACATGGATCATTGTTTCGAACCCTTCGATTGATGCTCGTGCCGCGACGCCCATTCGGCAAGAACGGTCTCGAGCCGCTGCCATTCCTCCTCACTCCCCGGCAGGCCGGCGCGCAGAACGTCAGGCCGATCGGCAAAATGGCGAAGCAGGATGCCGCGCTCGCCAAGCGCGGCAAACAAATCGGCGGCATGCGGCAGGCGAAGAAACCGGAACAGCGTGGTGCCGCCCATAACGGGAATACCGAAGCGGCCGAACAGCGCATCGAGGCGCGCCGATTCATCAGCCAGCGCCGTCCGCATCGCGTCCTGCCAGTCGATGTCGGCAAGCGCGCGAATGCCGTATTCCAGCGCCGGGCCGGCAACGGCCCATGGCCCGAATTGTGTTTCCAGCCGTTCGACCGTCACAGCATCGGAAAGTGCAAAACCGAGCCGCAGGCCGGCTAGACCAAAGAACTTGCCGAACGAGCGCAGCACGACGACGCCGCCCTGGCCGACATCGCCGCAGAGGCTATGCTCGCGCGGCCCAACATCCATGAACGCCTCGTCGACAACCAGCAGCCCGCCCTTGGCGCGCAATCCGGCAGCCAGAGCCAGCAACCGGTCGCGCTCGATGACACGTCCATCCGGATTATTCGGATTGACCATGATGGCAAGGTCGGCGTCCGCCAGGTCAGCGAAATCGCCGACCTCGGTCACCGCGTGCCCGGCGATCACTGCTGCGCGGGCATGTTCGGCGTAGGTCGGACCCAGCACCAGCGTCCTTCCGGGGGTAATCAGCGAGGCGACGCGCGGCAACAGGATCTGCGTGCCCGGTGCCGCCACGATGTTGGCTGGCGACGGCGCCCCATAGGCACTGGCAGCGATCTCTGTCAGCTCACGCGTGCGCGCGGCTTCCGGCAACCGCGACAGCGAGGTGGCGGGCAGGTCGAAAAGCGGGTAGGAGTGCGGATTGATACCGGTCGAGAGGTCGACGAATGGCAGCAGGGCGTTGGGGAAAAGCGCCCTCGCGCGGCCAAGACTTCCACCATGGTCCACAACCGCCCCATTAAGAAGCTTCATGTCAGTCCTGATCGCTTTCCTGTCATTGGCCGTCGAATTCGCCCTCGGTTACCCCGACTGGCTGTTTCGCGCCATCGGCCATCCGGTGACGTGGTTCGGCAGGCTGATATCCTTTCTCGACCGCAGGCTCAACCGCGCCACTGATCCCGACGCGCTGCGTCGCAAGCGTGGTGTCCAGGCGCTGCTGGTCATCGTGCTGGTGCCGGCGATAATTGGCCTGGGCGTGCAGATCCTGTTCTGGTTCGTTCCCATGGGCCTGGTCATCACTGCCCTTCTGGCAACGTCGCTTCTGTCGCAGAAGAGCCTCTATGAGCATGTCGAGGCTGTGGCGGACGCGCTCGACACCGGTGGCCTCGCTCTGGCCCGCCTTGCCGTTTCGCGAATCGTCGGCCGCGACCCTGAAACGCTCGACAGGGCCGGCGTCTGCCGCGCCGCGATCGAGAGCCTGGCTGAGAATTTCTCCGACGGCATCGTCGCCCCCGCCTTCTGGACCGGCGTCGGCGGCCTGGCCGGCGGCGCCGCCTACAAGGCCGCCAACACCGCCGATTCGATGATCGGCCACCGCACCCCGCGCCACGAGGCCTTCGGCTGGGCGGCGGCGCGCTTCGACGACTGGATCAATCTGCCGGCGTCGCGGCTGACGGCGCTGCTGATCGTGCTGGCGGCGTTCTTCGTCAAAGGCGCTGATGCGAAAAATGCCTGGCATGCGGTGTGGCGCGACGCGAAAAAACACCGCTCACCCAATGCCGGCTGGCCGGAAGCGGCGATGGCCGGTGCGCTCGGCCTGGCGCTCGCCGGGCCGCGCAGCTACGGCGGCGTGCTCGTGGACGACGTCTTCATGGGCGAAGGTGGGCGGCGCGAGGCCGACAGCGTCGACATAAGGCGAGCGCTGAAACTCTATCGCGTCGCCGACTATCTGCTGATCGCGCTGTTTGGGTTGGTCGCGGTCATGGTCATCGTGGCGTGATCTACTTCACCCTCCCCCTTGTGGGGAGGGTAAGAAACGCTCAGAACTCGATCCCCTGCTGCGCTTTCACGCCTGCGGAAAAATGGTGCTTGGTCACGCCCATTTCGGTGACGAGGTCGGCGGCCTCAATCAGCGCCGGCTTGGCGTTGCGGCCGGTGACCACGACATGCAGGCCCTCACGCCGCGCCTTCAACGCCACAACCACTTTGTCCAGGTCGAGATAATCGTAGCGCAGCGCAATGTTCAGTTCGTCGAGCACCAGCAGGCTGATCGACGGATCGGCCATCAGTTCGAGCACCTTGGCCCAGGCGGCTTCGGCGGCGGTGATGTCGCGCTTCAGGTCCTGCGTTTCCCAGGTGAACCCCTCGCCCATCGCGTGCCAGACGACGCGGTCGCCGAAGGCGGCGAAGGCGTCCTTCTCGCCGGTGTGCCACTTGCCCTTGATGAACTGGACGACGCCGACGCGCTTGCCGTAGCCGAGCATCCGCAGCGCCAGGCCGAAGGCAGCCGTGGTCTTGCCCTTGCCGGGACCGGTGTTGACGATCAGCAATCCCTTCTCGACCGTCTTGCTCGCCACCTCGGCATCCTGCACCGCCTTGCGCTTGGCCATCTTGGCGCGGTGGCGTTCTTCGTCCTTATCGTCGATGTCGGTCATGTCATTTCACCTTGAGCGGCAGCCCCGCCACCATCAGCAGCACCATGTCGGCGACGGCGGCGACCTGCTGGTTGAGCCGGCCGGCGGCATCGCGAAACCGGCGCGCCAGTGCATTGTCCGGCACGATACCTTGGCCGACTTCATTGGATACCACGAACCATGGCCCGCGCGGCCGCGACAGCACCTCCGCCAATCGCCGGCATTCCAGCTCGAAATCGTGTTCAGCCAGCATGTGGTTGGTCAGCCACAGCGTCAGGCAGTCGACAAGCACCGGCCGATCCTCCGGCAAGGCGGCAAGCGTACCTCTTGCCGGAGCGCGCACCGCCGATGAGGAAGGTCAGTGTCTTGCGATCAGGCAAAGCTGTCGCGCAGGCTGGTCGCGGTGCCGGTGAAGCGGCCACGCACCACACCGACGACCGCGCCGAGCACCAGCCAGAACACCAGATTGGTCACGGTCACCGCCACCACGAACTGGTGATGCAGCCCTTCCGGAATCGCCGTCTCGTAACTGCCGGGCTGCGGCGCACCGACAATATGCGGCGCGACGATCAAAAGGACGGCAAGGATCGCCAGCGGCAGCGACTTGCGGAACGCGATCAGGCCGAGACCGGCGGCGGTCGCCGCCACCGTTGCCCACCACCAGATCTGGCGCTGGGTGAGATCGGCGGCCGGCATGGCCGGCAGTTCCGGCGGCAGGCCGAGGCCAGGCGCCAGCGTGAACACGGCGAAGCCGGCCAGGCCCCAGAACACGCCCTGGCGCCAGCCACCGATGCCGCCGGCGAATTCGGAGACCGCGACCAGGATCAAGGCGAAGCCGATGCCGGTGACAATGTTGGCAAGCACGCTGAAGGCGAAACGCTCGAAACCGTCTGCCGGCGCCCAGCCTTCGTCTGCCGGAGCGGCTTCCGCCGCCGGGGCAGCAGAGTTCATGGCATCTCCCGCCGGTGCAGTTGTGCTCATGGCATTGCTATCCGTTGCGGCCGGAGCGGCATGGTCATGGTGATGCCCGCCGCCCGCCTGTTCGTAGACTTCCGCCTTCAGGATCAGCGGCACGGTGGCATAGGCTTGCAGGCAGGCGAGGACGACGCCGGCCACGATCGAATGGCGATAGTCGTGAGCCGCATTGTGGACCGCATCGATATGCGAGAAGCCGACAAAGCCCATCACGAAAACGCCGAGCAGCGCGGCAAGAGCGAGCTGCATGAAGCGCGACTGCGAGGAGACGGAGGTGCCGAGGGAGACGGAAGCGGTAGTCATGTCTTGTCCTTTCGCCCTCCACCCGAGGGCATCGAAGTCAGTTTCCTGTCGCCGGCAGGTCTCCTGGCTCACGGATCAGCGTCCTTCCCCACCTTCCCGAAGAAAAAATCCTCAGTGGTTTATGGGGAGGACTACCGCACACAGTTGCGGGGGCAGCCACGGCATTGGGCGAAATTCGCCCTCACCGCATTCCCTCTTGGCTCCAAAATGGAACCGGCGACACCGATGATTATAGGCAGAATCCTCGCTTCCGGCAAACCAAATTCCGCCGGTGACCATTGCGAATGCGCCATGAAGGTCAAAGTGATTTCGGCAGATAGCGCCACGTCACAAAGCCGCAGACCGCCGCCAGCAGACCGAGCGTGACGAACACCGAGCCCAGGCCGAAGAAGGCCAGCGCCACCGAATAGACCAGCGGCGGCGTCAACTCGGAAAAGTCGAGATAGGTGCGGTAGACCGCTGCCATCTGAGATCTTTCATAGGAGCGCACCGAGCGCATGAAGGCGGTCGAGCCGAGGGCGTCGAGCGCAATGGTGAAGAAGGCACCGCAGAGCAGGAAGGTGCCGGTAAGCAGCGGCACGGTTTCGCCGACGAAGCCCGCCGCCAAAAGCGCGGCCGACATGGCGAAATAGGCGAATGTCATAGTCCCGCGGCCACCAAAGCGCTTTCCTGCCTTGCCCCAGAAAATCGCCATGAACAACAGCGCATTGCCGGCCGAAACCAGCAGGCCGCCGGCCAGCTTACCCTCACCTGTGATGACCATGAACAGCGGCCCATAGACGAAGAACGTCGTCCAGAAGCAGGAGCGGCCGAAGGCGATCAGCCAAGCCAGCCTGAGCCTGGGCTGCGCCACGAAGCGGCCGATATTGGCGAGCGGATTGACGGGGCGCGTCTTGCCCGGACGGATAGACTGGTTGTCGCCGAGGCGGTAGGTCCAGAACAGCGCCAGCAGGGCAAACGCGAACACCGCGACCGCACCATGCGCGGCATAGATGCCGAAGCGCGTGTAGAGGAAGATGCCGAGCGTCGGCCCACCGGTCCAGGCCAGCATCGACCACGCCATGCGCAGCGATTCGGCCTGCATGAAGTCGGTCTTGCGGATGTGGTCCATGATGTAGAGATTGAGCGTGATCGACAGCGCGCTGGCGCCCATCACCCGGCACAGCATGCCGGCCAGTTGCCCGGCAAGCGTGTCGGTGACGAAGAACAGCGAGCCGACGGCCAGCAGGCAGGCGCCTGATGTGTAGACCCAGCGCCGGGCAAAACGGCGGATCAGCATCGGCATGAACAATGTCACCGACAGGCCGAGCATCGCCACGACTGTGTAGAGCATCGACACGATCTGCTCGTTGTGCAGGATCTCGTAGGCCTGGATCGGGATGACGCTCGACACCGTGGCGCGGGCGAAGGATTCGACCGCATAGAGCGACGCGAAGGTGCGCGCGTCCGCGGCCTTGAGAGCCGGCAGCCAGATCGGATGGCGCACATGGGTGGACATTGCTTTCCCCGAAGCAGATTCACCGGGTCAAATCTGACGTGGCGATCCCAGCGCCAATAAGAGGAAACCGACGCGCATCCGGCAAAAGCGAAGCCGGCCAAAGGCTTCCCTGCACTGGCCCAATGCCGCGGCTGATCCGGGTTGTCGGCAGAGTTGCCGGTCTTCTTTTGTGCCGGGCAACCGTGATAGTCCTCCAGCGGGGCTGAATCAGAATGCGAGACCATGAGCATCCAAACGCCGACCGCACCCGTTCCGGATCGACCAAAGCGCATCGTCGCTATCGACATCGTGCGCGGCATCGCGCTGATCGCCATGGCGAGCTACCATTTCACCTGGGATCTGGAGTTCTTCGGCTACACCGATCCCGGCCTGACCGCCTTCGGCTGGTGGAAGATCTACGCGCGCGGCATCGCCTCGACCTTCCTGTTCCTGGTCGGCGTCAGCCTGTACCTCGCCCATGGCCGACAAATCCGCTGGAACGGCTTCTGGAAGCGATTCGCCATGGTCGCGGGAGCCGCGATCGCGATATCGGTCGTCACCCGGATCGCCACGCCGGATGGATTCATCTTCTTCGGCATCTTGCATGAGATCGCGCTGGCCAGCCTGCTCGGCCTCGCCTTCCTGCGCCTGCCGGCTTTGTTGACGCTGGTCGTCGCCGGGCTCGTCATCACGGCGCCTGTCTATCTGCGCCTCGAGGCGTTCGATCACCCATGGCTGTGGTGGGTAGGCCTGTTGGCGAACAATCCACGCTCCAACGACTACGTTCCGTTGTTTCCATGGTTCGGCGCCGTGCTTGCGGGCATCGCGATGACGAAACTCGCCACCGGTTCAGGCGTACTTGCCCGGCTTGCCGAATTGGCGCCCGGTCGCTGGGCCAACCCGCTGGTCTTTATCGGCCGGCACAGCCTGGCGTTCTACCTGATCCACCAGCCATTGCTGATCGGCTGCATGTGGCTGTTCTCGCAGATCATGCCGGCACAGGTCGAAACCCCGCAGGTGAATTTCCTCAAAACCTGCCAGCTGTCCTGCGAGCAGTCGCGCGACACCGAGTTCTGTACGAGCTACTGTGTCTGCATGCTCGATACGCTCGAGGGTGAGGCGACGCTTGATCGGCTCTACAACAACGACCAGACTGCGGAATGGAAGACGCATCTGTCCGATCTCGCCGGCATGTGTACCGCCAAGACCGACAGCAAGTTGATGGAGGAAGGGGTCAAATGACCGAGAACCAGCCGAAGCCGGGGCTCATACCGTGGCCGCCGCTGATCTACACCGCCGCCATCGCCATCAGCATCGCGCTGGGCCTGCTCTATCCCCTGCCCTGGATCGGTGACCTCCTGGGCGATATTCTTTTCGCCACCGGCTGGGTGGCGCTGTTTGCCGTCGCCGCGCTCTGGGTCACCGCGATCCGCACCATGGTCCGCGCCAAGACCACGCTGAACCCGAACGCTGTGCCCGATCACCTGGTCACCACGGGTCCCTTCGGCATCACCCGCAATCCGATGTATCTGGCCAACACCCTGCTGTTGATCGGGGTCGCCTTTGTCTCGGGCATCGTGTGGTTCCTGCCGCTCGCGTTCATCGCCGCCTATGTCACGCAAAAAATGGCGATCGAAGGCGAGGAAAAGGTGCTGGCGGCAAAATTCGGCAAGAAGTACCGCGACTACGCCAAACGCGTGCGCCGCTGGATCTGAGCTGGCGCCCCTGGTTTCCATCGCGGAGAGGTTTTGACAGGTGCACACTTCGGCGATTAGCGAACTTCGTCATCCTAGGGCGAAGCAGGAGCGCAGCTCCGTCGCGGAGACCCTAGGATCCATGCCGTGACCTCGGTCGAGGAGTGCAGCGGAGCAAAGTTCTGCGCCGTCGCGGTGCATTGCAGTCATGGCATGGATCCTAGGGTCTGCGCCGCGTCGCTACGCTCCTTGCTCCGCCCTAGGATGACGAAGGAATAGACGTCTCCGCTAATTCCGAACGCTAACGCGCGACAGAATCCAGTCCGCTCAGGTATTCACGCCAAGCTCAACCAGCCGCTCCACACAAGATTCCTCGGCCTGGTCGAGTTCAGCCAGCGTCTCCTCGAGATCGCGGCGCTTCTGCCGGAGATCCTCGCGCTTTTCCTCGATGCGCTTGATCATCAGGTTGAGCTGGCCGACTTCGCCGGGCGGCTCCTTGTACATCTGGATGATTTCGCGGATTTCGTTGATCGAGAAGCCAAGCCTCTTGCCGCGCATGATCTGACGGATGAGGTGCCGGTCGGAGGGGCGAAACAGACGCGTGCGGCCACGCCGCACCGGCTGCACCAGCCCTTCGTCCTCGTAAAAGCGAAGCGTCCGCGTCGACACGTCGAACTCGCGGGTCAACTCGGTGATCGAATAATATTCTCGCATTGCCACTCCCGCACGCCGAAACCAAGGGGCGATCGCCATGCCGGCGTCACCCTTATGTCCCGAACCAAAACCCGTGCCATGCCGGAATCGACATGGCGCCCCGCGCAAGCCTCGCACGGCATTTACGTAAAAGTCAATTAAGCCAAAAGGCGTGCCTTCAGGGCACACCGAACCACCACGTGGCAATGCCGAGAAATGCAAAGAAGCCGACGACGTCGGTAACCGTGGTGACAAAAACTGCCGAAGCGACCGCCGGATCGACCTTGAAACGATCGAGCAGCAGCGGGATCAGGATGCCGGCCAGGGCGGCCACGAACATGTTGATGATCATCGCCGCCGCGATGATGCCGCCCAGGTTGGGGTCACGGAACCAGGCTGCCGCAACGATGCCGATCAGGATGGCGAAGACGATGCCGTTGATGAAGCCGACACCCATCTCGCGGCGAATGATGCGGCCGGCATTGTAGATGTCGAGATCCCTGGTCGCCAACGCCCGCACGGTGACGGTCATGGTTTGCGAGCCGGCATTGCCGCCCATGCCGGCGACGATCGGCATCAGCACCGCCAGTGCGACGATATGTTCGATCGTGCGGTCGAAAAGGCTGATCACCGACGCCGCCAGGAACGCGGTCAGAAGGTTGATCAGCAACCACGGAACGCGTGAGCGCGAGGTCGAAAAGATGCTGTCGGAAAGCTCCTCGTCGCCGACGCCGCCCATGCGCATCAAGTCTTCTTCGGCCTCCTGCTGTATGACGTCGACAACATCGTCGATGGTCAGAACGCCAACCAGCCGTTCGTTCTCGTCGACGACTGCGGCCGACAAAAGATCGTACTGCTCGAATTCCCGTGCAGCCTCTTCCTGGTCCATGGTGGCCGGAATGGCGTGCCGCGTCTCGTGCATCACTTCCTCGACCTTGACCGAACGCTTGGTGCGCAGGATCTGGTCGAGGTCGATGGCGCCGAGCAGCTTGAAGCTCGGATCGATGACGAAGATCTGGCTGAAGCGCTCGGGCAGATTCTGGTCGTCGCGCATGTAGTCGATGGTCTGGCCGATCGTCCAGAACGGCGGCACCGCGACGAACTCGGTCTGCATGCGGCGGCCGGCCGTCTCTTCGGGATAGTCGAGCGAGCGGCGCAGCCTGATCCGCTCGGTGAACGGCAGCTGCGACAGGATCTCGTCCTGATCCTCCTTCTCGAGGTCTTCGAGAATGTAGACGGCGTCGTCGGAATCGAGCTCCTGTACCGCCTGCGCGATCTGCGCATTGGGCAGACTGTCGACGATCTCCATACGGATCGCCTCGTCGACCTCGGTCAGCGAGGAGAAGTCGAAATCGGCGCCCAGGAGCTCGACCAGCGCGTGGCGCTGTTCGGGATGCAGCGCCTCGAGCAGGTCGCCGAGTTCCGACTGGTGCAGGTCGTCGACTTCATGCTTGAGGGTCAGCGTGTCGCGGTCGGCGATCGCCGCGCCAATCCGCGCCAGGAAGGACGAAAGCACGGCGCCGTCCTCGCCATAGATGTCGGCGTGGTGCTCCTCGGCGGCCCTGGCGCCAATCGTCCGTTCGTGCTCGCCTTCCACCAGCGCCTCCCGCCACAAGAATCCCGGAAAAGGTGCAAATCAGGTCTAGAGCATCGGACCCAAAGGGGAAACCGGTTTCGGGAGAATCCGACGCTCAAAAAGAAAGTGGCGTAAAGCGCGGGAATATCAAACGAAATGCGCCCGGCCCGCAGCGGGCGGAGCTTGCACAATCGGGATCTGGGAAGGAAAATGGTGCGGTCGAGATGCACCCGCACCTGTGTGTGCTTTTGAAAACACTGCGCAATTCGGCACAAGTCCGAAATTTGTGGCACATTAGGGGGCACAATAGGTGGTACGGCGAAGATGTCGCCCTAACGCCCCTCCTCCCGCCACACCGGCACGCGCTGGATCTTGATCGCCACAAGGCGGCGGATGCGCAGGCCGACGGCTTCCTTGCCGGTCGGCACAAAGGCTTCAACGTCGAGATAACCGTGGTCGGCGGCGTTCTCGCATTTCATCCGGTACATCAGCGAATCGACGTCGACGTCGCCGAATATCTGGATCAGGTCGGACGGGAAATAATTGTGGCTGCGCTTGCAGTAGCGGCAGCGCACGCGCACCAGGCGCAGGCTGTCGTTCAGGTTCGACAGCGGATAATCGCGGTGCTTCGGGGCGTATTGTTCCGGCATGAGAACGAAATAGGAACAATCGGCAAGGGCGTCAATCCTCGTCGAGGAACCCTTGCACGGAGGCGTGACGCAGCTTGGGCTCGCCGCGCAACGTCCTGACGCTGGCCTTGATGCCGGGCTTTAGCCATTCGATTTCAGGCGTGATCTGCGCCGTGGGAACGCCGTGCGGCGGCGCTGCCTTGGCCTGCCGGACACGTTTCCACAGCCGATCCTTGATTGCACCCGTGGTGGCGATCACGGCCTTGCCAACGTACTTGCCATCCCGCGCGAACAGCCCCTCGGTCCGTTCGCCGGCCTTCCGCTTGATGCCGATGAGTTCAAAATCGCCGATGTCCCAGCATTTGATCTTAAGCCAGGCTTCATCCTTGGCGCCGCTGCGATAGGGGCTGAACTTGCGCTTCGACACCACACCTTCAAGCCCCATCCGTTCGACCGCTTCGTAGAACTCGGCGCCGCCGCCCTGGACATGCTGGCTGTACTGGATGATGCCCTTGGCCGGCTTCACCAGATTCCAGAGGATGGCCTTGCGCTCGATCGCCGGCCGCGGGCGAAGATCCTCGCCGTCCAGATACAGGATGTCGAACGCCACGAAGGCGAGCAGTTCGGCATTCCAGGCCATGCGCGAATGCATGGCATGAAAGTTCGGACGTCCGTCCGGCTCGGGCGCGATCATCTCCCCATCGACGATGAAGGATTTCGCCTTGAGTTGTTCGGCGGCAGTGACGATCGGCCAGTAGCGTTTCGACCAGTCGTGTCCATTCCTGGAGAACGCTCGGGCGCCGGCCCAGTCGAGGATGATCTGGGTGCGGAAGCCGTCATATTTGATTTCGTGGATCCAGTCGTCGCTGACCGGCGGCTCCAGAACAAGGACGGGTTCCTGCGGTTTGATGAACTTCAGCCGGTCTGCGGCGTTACGCATGCACAAAACTCCAACCGCGATTCAAGGCGAGCGGGCCGTTTTGGTTGCATTTTAGCCGAATTGAATGTGGAAAAGGTTGATGAAGATCGAAGCCAACGACTGCCGGGCGGTACTGCGGATGATCAGGGCCACGATCGAGGAACACTGTCCGCCGGGTGTCCTGCCCAGCGAAGAGATGGTCAATGGGCTTTACGGGCCGGAGCTGATGGACGAGGCGGAAGCGATATCTGCGGCCATTGTGGCGACGGTGGAGAGGTTGCAACTGTCAGTGGTGAAGCCGCCGGCGCCGAGCATCAAGGCGTTAGCCCCAAACGAAAAAACGCGCCGCACCTTTCGGCACGGAGAGTGATTGTGATAAAGACATCAGCATGAAGAAGCTTGACCCGGTCAAACTCGAACTTGCCTTGGCCGATATGATGTTTGCCAAACAGACGGCGCAGGACGCTATGGTGCGGCTGGCGCAAGCTGTCGCATCGACCAACGAGGCATTTGAAATGCTTTCCGTCGAGGCCAGAATTGCATTCGCTGGCGACCCGTACCTTGAAAACAGCCACGTCGACCGCCAAGCCTTGGGGGATTTCGCCGCGCTCGATCAAGCGGCGGAAGCCTTGGCCCTCATCGTCAACAGCCATATCTCCAAATAGCAAAAAGGCCCGCCCCGGCGTGAACCGAGGCGGGCCTTGTTGATTTGGTCGGCTGGGGCTGGCGGTCAGCGTCGCCTCGGCGGATGGCGCCTTGGCCCCGATTCTTCCTGTTCTTCGCGACGATCAAGTCGCTCGAGCAGCGTCTTGTGCATCTCTTCCATCTCGTCGGTGCGCTTATCGGCCAGAGCCTCAAGTGCCTTGGCGCAACGGTCGAGCACCGCGATCACCCGCTCGGTCTGTTCCTTGTCGCCGAATCCGAAGCCGACTCCGGCGACCACGGCATCGAGGCCGCGCGGTCTCTCCCGAAGCGTTCGCAGATAATTGCCGATAGCTCCGACAACGACGACCGCCCCGACAGCCGCAGTCCCAAGCAACTCAGGCGTCAATTCCATTCCCAGCCACCCGCTTATGGTTAGCGTCCGATCTGCCCGCTTCGCCAAAGGCGCGGATGACATTGAAGCAATCAAGAGAGAACAGCACCGGATAGATGGCAAGCCCGGTGCCATGCTCGCCGCCCTGCAGGATGCCGACGGTGATCTCGAACCAAAACAAAGCGCTGATGAAGGCGGATAGTCCGCGCGCGTGCGGGGACTTACGCCAGGCCCCGTTGACGGCCAGCACGACCAGTCGACCGCCGCCGACGACGAGGCAGAGGGCCGCCCATGTGTCCTGCGGCATGATAGCGGCCAAGGCCCGATAGGTGGCAGGGCCGCTCTGGAACAGATCTGGGTTGAGGTTGAGGATGGCAGACCAGCCGAACAGCATGGTTGCCAGCGCCCATTCGGATGCTCTGGCCGGGAAAGTGTCGCGCAGCGACCGGGAGATGTGGGCGAAGATCATTTGGTCAGCGCCGTGATGGTGACGGCCTTAGCGTGATTGAGGCGCCGACAGTCGCCAAGGCGACGGCGGTCCTCGGCGTGCAGCTGCGCCTGCTCCCAGCTCGGGACAAAACGATGCGGGATGTCGACGACACCCTCGCATTCCTGCTTTACGCTGGCGTCGACATGCACGGCCGGCTTCGGAAGCAGGCTATCGGCCGACGGCGTCCAGTCGTGTTGACACCCCTGAAGAGATGCCAGCAGGCTTGCAAACAGCAGGCTTCGTAGGATCGGGCGGACCATTATCGTCATCCTTCTGCGCGCGCACCAGCTCGGCGATGCGGGCTGCATCGCTGTGCTGCTTGTCGATGTATTCTTGTGCCGCGGCGTCGATGTCCTGCTGGCGCGTCCTAGTGTCGGCCGCCTGTGCGATGGCGGCGAGACGCAGCTTCTCCTGCCACAGCGCCGCCTCGGCCTTCCCGCCGGCGGCGTATTCCCGATCGACACGGCCGTCGACGAGCGAGGCGAGCTTAGGACCTGCCCACGGGATGTCGCGCAACGGGCCGATCGGGACGCCTTCATAAAAGAAGATGACGCCGCCAGCGACGATCAGCGGCAGGCCGACGCGGGAGGTCGCGAAGGCGAGGAACGGACCAACGTAGGGGATTGCGGCGAGAGCGATCATTCGTCGGCCTCCCTTGCGACCCGCATCCCGAGGGCATGGCGCGGACCCTTATGCAGCGCATTGGCCCATTCCTGCGCCTGTATCTTAAAATCGATCGGCAGCCCGGTCAGCCTGGAGAGCCAATCGGAGATCGCGATCGAGTTGATCAGCCACTTCGGATCCATCTCGAATGTCGACGCCGTGGCGTGCGGGAACTCCCTCTTGAACTCCTCGTCGCTCATAATCATGACGACGTCGACGTCGCGCCAGTCGGGGCGTTCGATCGCGCTGCCGACCAGATAGATGCCGTAGGACTCATAGGCGGCATTGAGCTGCTGGCACGCCAGCTGCAGCTTGAAGATGGCCGGAACGCCGACGTGGCTGGGTTTCTTGCGCTTCTCCGGCGGCTGTTCGGGCTCGCTCATTCAACCGTTCCTTGCTGCTGCTGTGGTCCGGCGACCGTCTGGACGGTGATTGTCTGATCCGGGCCCGGCGTCGGTTCGACAGGCGGATCCGCGTAGGGACGTGCCGCCCTGGTCGTGTAGATGGCGACGACATCCTGCATGGTGGCGAACCCGGTGTAGCCGAAGACCAGCACCATGATGATCAGCTGCCAGCCCCACGCGATCGTCTCGTTGACCCGGGTGTCCGGTGCGTTGATCAGGATGAAGAGCTGGTAGCAGGCCCAGATAAGAACGGCGTAGAGCATGACCCGACGCCACAGCCAGGAGGGCTCACCGTTCTTCCGCCGCTCCACCGGGGGCGCCATAGATGTTAGCGGCCCAGCTTCGAGACGACCTCGGCACGGAAGCGATCGCCGCATTCGCGCGCTGTATCGAAGGCCGGGTCGAAGGGAAGCTTAGCGATGTCCCACTTGCCGCGCTGCTGGATGCCCAGGTTCGCCTGTACCTCGGCATGCGACAGCACCGTCCTCGGGCCGACCGGGATCGTGTAACGGCGGCACAGTTCGGCAACGACCGTCGATGCCATGTCCCACTGCGCCTTCGTCAGCGGCTGCGAACCGGCGCTGAACGGCCGCTCGATCGCATTGGCCATGGCGCACATCGAGACGCCGATCGAGCCTGTGTTGCAGTTGAGTGTGTGCGCCGCATACCCGGATCGCGCCTTGGGCATCGTATTGAGGTCGATCGACGGGATACCCCGGATCAGCTTGCCGTCATCCTCGATCAGCAGATGGTAGTGCTTGCGGTCGAAGTCGGTCGCCTTGTGGGCGCCGGCCGTCCAGTGAAGGATGACGCGCGCAATCGTGGCGTCCGGCATCCAGTTGGATGGGATAGGCATGGCAGTTCCTTTCCGCCCTCGCGGGCAGGTTGAAATAACGGGGTATATCTATGCAAAGCGCGAGCACCCGGCCGGCATGCTCGGGACCGATCGCTTGCTGCTATGGTTAAATCGCCAAAATGCTTTGCAGAATCACGCGCTTACCTTTTCCGGCAAGCAGATCGCCAAGTCTTAGCGGTTAACGTTGCGTTAAAATCTCTTTGACTTCGGCATATCAGCGGAGGCTAAATAAGTTCCGACGGGGAGGCTTAGGGCAACAGATGCCGGCAACTCCGGGGTTCGAAGTCAACAACAGGGGAAGTAACATGCGTAAAATGATTGCACAGTTTCGCGACGACGAAAGCGGCGCCGCAATGGTTGAATACTCCATCCTCATCGGTATCATTGCCGTCGCCTCAATCATGACGGTCCTCGCGATCGGCGGATGGGTGAACGGTCGTTTCTCATCGCTCTGCACCGCACTTGAAGCATCGACAGTTGGTGGCTGCAACGCCGCCACCGGTGTCGGCAGCTAATCGGAGACAAGCGCGCGCCTGAACCCGGCGCGTCAGCGATAGCGGCCCTGGCCTTTCTTTGGAGGTTGGGCCAAAGCCCGCTATCGGCCTAGGAGGGGTCGGCGTCTCATCGCGCCGGCCCCTTTTCGTCAGACGAATGATACCGCAGCTACGACTTCAAAGCCGGCCGCCGAGGACGCCTGGACGTTGTAGGTGCTGGTGGCGGCGAGACCCGTTGCATGGCCCGCTGCCTCGCGCATGTGAACGATGCCATTGCCGCTATCGCATTGCTGATCGTGGTCGAGCGAGACACCAGAGAATGCGAAGGCACCCGTCGCCGGCTCGACGCCGCTTGCAGAAGCGATGACGCAGCCATTGGCGCTTACGGTCAGGGTGCTGATCGTCGGGTTGTCGCCTGTTGCCGTCTTGAAATCGACATGCACGTTCGAGGTGTAGCCGGTGATCGTGTAGACATCGGCGGCCGAGAATGAGTGGATCGCGCTCCAATCGTCGATGATCGTGATAACGCCACCCGTCGAAATCTCGCGATAGGCAATGCCGGTTTGCGTGCCTTCGTTGAGAGCATCGTTGATGCCGTTTTGCCCGGCAAGGGTGCCGAGAGTGCCGTCGATACTGACCGAGACGAGGGTCCGCTGGGCGGCGGCGTTGCGAAGGCTGTGCGGGCAGACGACAACGAGTTTGGGGCCTGCCGCACCAACATCGGCGGTAAATGTGTGCGGGTCGATCGTGAGGATATCGGTAAAGGTGCCGATATAGGTGACAGTCGGGCCGGACGGCGCCGCCGCATCGGCAAATTGATCAATCACAATCGAGAATGGCCCGGCATCGGCATTGTTGAACCACAGCGCGATGCCGAAGGTGAGGACGCCGGAGACATTGGAGAATGGTGTCGGCGTCTGGCCGGTATATTCGTCGGTGTAGGTCACATTGTCGGGGCTGGTCTGGAACTTGTAGGTGGCGCCATCGGCCGAGACCACCAGCCTGATATAGTTCGGCCCGGCCTGCGTGCCATTGGCAGCCGCGCCGCCGTCGGATTCGGTGTGACCGGTCTGCTTGTTCCAGCCATTCGGCGGGGTGCCGTTGACCTTGTATTTGTGCAGACCGGTCGAGCCGTCGCCGCGCAGGCCGACGATGTGGAAATCGTTGCCGTTCTTCAGCCCGAAGCCGACCATCGCCAGTTTGCCCTGCTGGGCGAGCTGCGAAAACTGCGGCGTGTAACGGAAGGTGTATTGCCGGCCGGCCGTGAGGGTCGCGAGCGGATAGACGAACTTGCCGAATGATCCCGGCTTGACCTTGCCGGTTACGGTGGTGTTGCCGGAAGCGGTCGTGGTGACGACAGGCTGCTCGACAAAGCCGCCATCGCTATCGCCGGAGCCGCCTCCGGCAATGACGGCAGCGCCGGGACCACGCCGGCCGAGCAGATACGGGGCGGCGGTCATCAGGCGGCGCCCTGGAAGCCTTCAAGCGTGGCGATCCATGTCGACTGCGCAAGCGGCGAGGCGACCGCCTCCAGCGTCTGCAGCAAGCCGAACACGGTCTTGGCGCCAGAGGTCGGCAGCGTGATGATGCGCGATCCCTCATCGGGCACGAAGATGCCGCCCGAGCCATCGCTGAAGGTGCGCATCGTGCCGGAGAGCGAGCCGATGAAGGTCGAGCGAGGATTGGAGAACGCCGCGTTGTCGCCGGCGGCGACGGTCGGCGAGGCGCGGAACAGCCACATGCGCAGCGCCTTGCCGGCAACGCCGGTGTCGGACGTGATCAGCCGCAAACGCTCGATGGTGAACAGATCGTCGTTGACATCCGACATCGAGAACGAGAACGGCGTCACCGATCCCGCCGTCGTGCTGTTGGCGACGGCGTCGTTGGCGGCATAGGCGCTGGTGTCGTTCGGGCGCGTCATCGTGGCCGAAACCGCTTCGATGAACTTGGTCTTGACCTTGCCGACGAGTGCAGTCCCGGCCGCCAGTGCAAACGCCGCATCGGATGCCGGCACAACCGATAGGGAGGCCGCTCCGGTCTTGGCGCCGAGGGATGCCGGCAGCAGGGCGATCAACGATGTCAGGCGTTGCGCGATGCGCTGTAGCCGCCCGTTGAGGCCGCTGGAGGCGGTGTCTGTCGCCGGCGCGGTTTCGGTGAGTGCGCCTAGCCCAGCGACGGCAGGGTCATCACTGGCGAGCGTGACGCGCTGAACGCCGGCCGCCACAGCACCAGCGCCACCAAGCGCATCGGTGGCGGAACCATCGGCACCGAGCGAAATCTTGACGCGCTGATGCATGACGCCGCCGACATCATCGAGGGCAACGGTTACGCCTACTCCAGGAGTGATCGTAGTGTTGTCAGCCATGTCAGCGCGCCTTTGTCAGGATGAGGAGGAGACCGATCGGTTGACCGGCGGTGGATGGGCCACTGGCGGCGGCGGCCTGGGCAGAGCCCTGCACGCCGAGACCTAGACCAAGACGGTTGAGGCCGGCCATCAGGCCGCTTTGACGGCGACTTTCTCGCCGCTCTGGATGCCGAATGTGTAGGGAATGTCGGCCTTGATCTTGCGGCGGTCTGCGGATTCCACGTCCGGATCGTCACCGATCGCCACCCAGCAATCGGCATCGGCAAGCAGTTCGGCGATTTCCTCGCCAGCCGCGGTCAGTCCGCCGTCCGCCGGCATGGTGATGGTTTCGGTGCGGCAGCCGGAACCTTGCGCCACCGGCGCGTCATAGTCGCGGCTGGCATCAATGCGCGAAAGGGTAACGATGAGCGTGGCCATCGGCGGTATCCTTCAAAAAGGTGCGGAAATCAGGCGGTGAGCGCCGGCAGATCGGCGGGCAGCATGGCCGGGTAGATCGTAATCGAGCGGATATAGATGTCGTTCAGCGAGTTGCCGGTGCCGGAGCCATCATGGCCGAACAGCACGGTATCGACCGATGCCATATGGGTGAGGTAATTCACCGTCTGCGTCGTTGCAGCACCGCCATCGGCGCACCAGGCATATTCGTAATCGCCACCACCGACAGAGCGGGCCAGCGTGATCGCTTCCTTGTGCGAACCCGATCCCGTCACGCCATCGTCGACGAACAGATCCCAGTAATCGCTCAGATTGCCGGAGGCCCTGGCAATGATCGCCTCGTCGGCATCGTCGACATTGGCGCCATCGGCCATGAACATCAGGAAGCCGGACGGATCAGTCGCGGAGCTGAGATCGAACAGGATCGTACAGCCGGCCGCCAGACCTGCGGCGAGATCAGCCAGCAATACGCCGATCGCCTTGGGCCGGTTGCCGTTCGATGGCGTGATCCGCATGCCAGAACCGGAAATAGCAGCAGGGTCAAAGTCACCGCCGAGCAGACTGGCAATCGTCCTTTCCGCGCCGGCGGCGAAATAGTGTGCGTTGGCGAAGTCGAGGAAATCGTCTGCGCCGGAAGGAACCCAGACCGGTGTTCCCTGCGCAGGCGCGCCACGCTGCGCCAAGGTGCCGAGCATCACTGGCGTATCTCCTTGATCGTCATGCCGTCACGTCCTCGGCAAGCAGGCCGATCAGATCCCACTCGTCGGTGGCGACCTTTTTGAGCGTCACCGTTGCGCCCTCGACGCCGGTGCTGTTGAGAAACCCGACAATGCCGTTGAGCGTTGGCCCGGCTGTTGCGGTATCGAAGATGATGGTGCCGTCGCCCGCCTGGCGAAACGTGATCTCGGTGTCGACCGGATAGGCGACACCGGCGTTGAGCGGCACCATCACGGTCAGGTCGGCATCGCCGGCGTAGCGCTTGTAGCCATTGGCATCGGCAAGCACCGGCACATAAATGCCGTCGGTGTCTTCCTCGATCGTCGCCACGACGCTCGGCCGGAAATTCGCCTGCGGAAGGGTGAAGGGTCCGAAGACGGTGGCATCTTCCAGATAGATCGTCATCTGGGTGCCGGTGACGGTGATGTTGGAGATGTTGACCGGTTCCGGCGGGCTGTCCTCCATCGCCTGGATGCGGTCGTCGACATCATGGAAATTGTTGTCGACCTCGGTCGCTGTGAGGTTCGAACCCTTCACCGAGCGGTAAATGATTGTCATGGGAAAATCCTTACGAGGTCGGATCGTCGTCGGGAGAGCGCTGGCACAGCACCCAGAGCGCGCTTGAAGCAACCAATGTGGATGGCTCAGGCTCCATCACCGTTTCCACTGCCGAGGCATGGGCGCGGAAGGCCTTGCCATCGACCATCACGACGATGTCGGTGAGCGAAAACCCGGCCGGCGCGATCGGCGTTGTCGACAGGCTGAAGTCTGCGGCCCAGACGACGAAACCCGGCGGCCCCGGCCACGGCAAGCCGACCGCCTGGAACTCAGGCGTTCCGGTGATTTCCTGCCCATTCAGGTGAATGGTGACCGCGCCCTCTTTGAACTCGGCTGTCCCGCCTGGCATGATCAGGCCCGTGCCGGTGCCGGTCGCCGCGTCCCATTCGGCGCGCGGAACATCGGCGAAGTCCGGTGGGTCTTCAGTGCTCTTGGCGCCGTAATATTCCCATGCGCCATAGGTCGAACTTGCATCTGTCAGGGCCGGAGGGTCCGGAATGCTGTCAGGCGTTGCGATCTGCCACGAGTGCCCGTTCCAGCCTTGGAAACTGCTGACTGGCGGCGTGCCGTAGACCAGATCAGCGGCGGTCAGATAGATGCTGGTGCCGGTGATCGGCGTCACATAGAATTCGTCTGTCCATGAGACAGGATCGAAAGCGACAGTCACGCTAGATTTGACATGCACCTTGAAGGCGATGTGCGTCAGTTGCTTCCAATGCACCTCTACAATGCGGCTGAACGGCCCAAGATTGACCGGACGCGCGACCGAGCCATAGGACACCATTATTTGTACGCGTCCGCCGGGGCCAGATTGAAAGCCCGGTAAAGGCCGTCATCTCGCCCGAGGAAAACGACGCGCAGCGTGTTGCGGACCATCACATATTGCTCAGGATCGTCGGGATTCTCGACGCGGATTGTCTCCCAGCAGCGCGAGACCTCATCAAATTCGATGATGTGGATTTCCTTCGGCTCATCGTCCTGGTTGCCGTCGTCCGGCCATGTGACGGTTGCTCCAGGCTGCGTCTTCTGCTCCGGTGTCGTCAGCGTGAAGCGCGATGCCTTGCCGAAGCGGAAATGCGCATCGCCACCCTCGTCCGGCTTGATCTTGGCCAGAGCGCGTTTGAGCACACCATCGCCATTGCCGCCGCCGTCGGAAATAAACAGACGCGCGCCGCTGGAATTGCGGCCGGCGCGCCAAGGATTGGCAGGCCCGCGAATATCGACCATCAGGCGGCCTCGAGGTCGACGGTTTTAGGGACGGCAAGAGCACTCACATCGAGCGGATAATCGGTGATGAACGGTCCACCCTTAAGCACCTTGAAATCGCCATCGACCTCGGTGAACACCTGGTTCAGCGCCTCGATCGCGGCTGACAGGTCTGGCTTGAAGGCCCCAAGAACAGCGGCTTGCGTCGGCAGCGGATTGACGATGGTGATCTGCTCGACCAGCGTTGCCGGGTCCATGACGAGGAAGTCGACGCCGTCGTCGTTGGGTGGCACCAACAGATAGTCTTCCGACAGCGTGACCTCGCCGGCGATCGGCATCACCGTTCGTCCGACATATGCCTGGTAGCCGTCTTCGACATAACCTTCCTCGACATAGCTAGGCTCACCGGGAACCGTGGTGACGGTGTTGCCCTTGCCGACGGTGCAGCCAATGGTGATCGATGCGATGGGCGCCCCATTCGAAGCCGTGATCGCGTAGCCGATGATCTTGCCGGTGGCGGCACCGCCCGGAATGCGCGGATCGGCGATACCGGCATTGTAGCGGCACGACAGCCTGTCGACGAGATCAGCGGTGAGCGGCGCCGAAAAGCTGACCTGCACCGCACGCGACCGTTCCAGGAGTATGCGACGGGCACGGCAGATCAGGAAATCAATGCTGCGACGGCCGCGCTCGGTGGTGAGGTATGCCCGCTTGCGGACATCTCCGATCGGCGGCGCCCCATCGGGGAAATCGGTCGTCGGTTCGTCAACCGGCTCGTCGGCATCGCCCGAGGCCTTCATCTCCGTCACGTCCTGCCCGCCAGGGTCGGTCAGAATGGCCTGGCAATCGGCGGTGAGCGTGAACGACACCGTTTCCTGCCGGTTGCGGGAAACATCATAGTCCGCCAGGAACACTGGCTTCATGGTCCAGATCGGGAACTGGCCGGTGCCGTTGGTCATGACGATCTGGTGATAGTCCTGCGGCACGACAAAGCCATCGGTGCGCACAATGGAACCGTCGCCGAACGTCCAGCCGCCGCCGATGCGATCATCCTTCTCGGGATAGTCCTGCATCAGCCCGTCGCCGGTCAGCGACTGGATGGCATAGCCATTGCCTGATCCTGCCGTGGTGAAGGCGGCAACAAGCTGCTTGGTGAAATCGACCGTTCCCGTCGCGACCTGTGCCCAGTTGATTTCGGCCGACACCTTGATCGAGGTCAGCGGCGGCTCGCCGGGATCGACAGCCAGGCTTTCCCGGATGAACTCACCGGCGAAGTCGATGATCCCGTCCTCGCCGTTGAGGATGTCAGAAGCTGTCACCCCCAGGTCGACGCGGTCGATATGCCAGGCGTGCGTATAGCCCTCCAGCACCGTGTCTGGGTCGCTTCTGGCATCTGCGTTTATGAACATTGGATCCCAGTAGGGCGCCACCTTCATCGCTGCGGCCAGCGCGCGCTTCTGTGCATCATAGTCGGACGGCCGGGCCAGGATGGTGAGCGTCACGGCATTGCCCTGGATCTGCTGCGGCACACCGACCAGCCGACCGAACAGCAGCGGCAAAACGCCGGCCGTCGGATTGTTGTCGTCAGACCAGGACAGCCATGCCCATTGCTTGCGGCCCGGCCCGAGCAGGCCGACGCGCGGGTTCTTGACCGAGATGTCGAGACTGGCGAACGCGCCCTCCTTGTGGGTGAGCGAGATCGAGACGATTTCCTCATCCTCGACCTGATGCTCAAGGCCGAAGGTGGTCTCTGTCTCGTCGACCCAGGCGAAGAACCACATAGGTGTCAGCCCTGATCAAACGGCTGCGGGCGGCGAGGGTTTGCGCTCGCATACATGGCCAGCGCCTCGTCTGGGGAGACCCGAAGCTCTGTATCGCTGATGCCGACATCGGACAGCAGGCAGGCGTGTTCGATAAGCTGCAGGCCATGTTGTCGTGCCCACGCGGCCTGTTCTTCAACAGTTTTGGCAGACAGCAGGGAGCACCACAGGTCGCCGAGATTCTTCATCAGACTTCCTCGAGATCGAGAGACCATGCCTCGTCGCCGTCCCATTCGACGAGGCTGCTGCGATAGCCGACGACACGCATGGTCAGGCGCGGCCGGTAGAAGGTGAAATCGCCCTCGACCCGCGCCGCCGGATCGGCGGTGTTGCCTGCGACATCGCGCGCCGGCGAGCCGGTGGCGGTCAGGTACGAGAGCTCGACCACGCAATCGACGGTCACCACCATGCCCGGCCAAATACCGGATAGCGCCGGCTGCTGCTGATCGGTGCAGGAGATGTTCGACTTGTATTTCCGATAGGTACCGTCGGCGAGGTCGATCAGCGTGCCATTGACCGTGCGGGCAAGCTGCGCGGCACCATCGATCGGCTCAAGCGTCTGGGTGATGTTGCGCGCGCTGTAAGGCGGCACGCCGATCGGATCGAGGCGCAGCTCGGTGAGATTGTTTGCGCCGATCATTTGCCGGGCCTCCGGCCTGCTGACGTCATCTGCTCGCCCAGCGCGAACTGTTGGAATTTCCGCACCGAGTCATTCTCGCCGATCAGGTCGATGACATCGTTGAGCGTCGGGCCGTATTGGAGTTTTATGGCGACCGTCTTGCCGGAGAATCCGGAGGC
Organism: Mesorhizobium sp. M7A.F.Ce.TU.012.03.2.1; assembly: GCF_004006095.1. Classification (NCBI taxonomy): domain Bacteria; kingdom Pseudomonadati; phylum Pseudomonadota; class Alphaproteobacteria; order Hyphomicrobiales; family Phyllobacteriaceae; genus Mesorhizobium; species Mesorhizobium sp. M7A.F.Ce.TU.012.03.2.1. The sequence continues at coordinate 4,456,560 of NZ_CP034779.1, read as the reverse complement.
TGGCGCCAGGTTCATGCGCGCCAGGCCGCCATTGGCAAAGCGCGGGATTGCCATCGAGCGGTTGACGCCGCTGGCCAGGCCGCCCAGCGAAAAGCCGCGCAGGCCTTTCATCGATGGCAGCACGCCGTTGTTGAGCGCTTGCAGGAAGCCGAGGCCGAGCTTTTTCACCGCCGCCGCCTGGATGACGAATTCGCCGTCGGACAGCCAGGCGAGGATCGAGTCTGTGCGCGGACCGCCGGCGCCCTGGACGTGGCCGCCCGAGGCAAAACCCTGCGAACCCCCACCGCCGCCGCCCGACGAGGCCGCCTGCGCCCGCAGGCTGGCCGCCGCTGCGGCGGCCGCGCGCAAGGCCGACAGGATGCGCGCGATGGCCGAATCGATCTGCGCGGCCAGGCTGCTGACCAGCGAGCCCAGGCTTGAAAAACCGTTCTGCACCAGGCTGCGGATGGCCGCCATGATCTGGTCAATGGCGGCCTGCGCCGTGCGGAACGGCGCCACCAAAGCATCGGCAAGGGCTGAGGCGCCAGCGACATCGCCGGAAATCTCGGTGGCGCGCGCGATCGCGGCGGCGATGTCGTTGGCTGCCTGCACGACCTGGCTGGTGGCGCCGGTAAAACTGTCGACGACGGCGCCTATCAGTGACCCGATCGTGTCGGACACCGCCGAGATCGCCGTAGTGGCGATCGTGGTCAGGCCGGTGAAGGCGGTCGCGGCGGCGGTGCCGATTGTCGTCCACACCGCCGAACCGGCGAGCGCGATGCCATCCCAGATCGGCGCCAGGAAGCCGGCAAGCGCGGTCACCTGGCCGACGATGGCGGTCAGCGCCTGGCCGGCAAGCCCCGATATGGCCGTCCAGATGCCGCCGCCATCGATGCCGATCTGCGTCCAGGACGGCAACAACTGTGCCGCCAGGCCTGAGATGGCCGACACCACGCCTTCGACAAAGCCGGTGACGACCTGCGCCAGCCCCTCGAAGACGACACCGACGGCTTCGATCTGCAATTTCCACAGGTCGACGAACAGGCCACCGGCGGTTTTCGCGGCCTCGAGCAGACCGTCAAACACTTTGGTCAGATTGCCAGGCGAAAACAGTTGCTGGATCGCCGCGATGGCATTGCGAGCAGCGGCGACGATATCATCCCAGAAGACGAAGGCGGCAATGCCGGCCGACACCAGCGCGGCGATGATCAGTGCCGGCCATGAGATGAGCCCGACAACGAAGCCGAGGAAGGCCGTGGCGCCGGTGATGATCGTCGAGAAGAAGGTCGAGGCGGCGGCAATCACGCCCTCCGAGAAGATGGTCGCGACAACGGTAGCGATCAGCCGGAAGGCGGCGACGACCAGGCCTGACGTCGAGGCGATCAGCCGGAACACGCCGAGCAACTGCAGCAGGGCGACACCGATGAGCAGCTGGCCACCGGTGATCTTGGTGCCAAAGATGGCATTGAAGGCCGTTGCGACGCCGGTCGCCGCGTCATGCACCGCCTTGAACAGCGGCAGCACTACCGTGCCGATCACGCTGGCAAAGTCGCGACCGAACTGCAGGATGGCGTCGCGCCAGGTCAATATCCACGGGTTCTTGACCTTGGCGTCGGCGCCGATCAGCGCGAACAGCAGGTCGCTGATGCCCGACAGCAGCTTGGCGTTGAGCGCCGCTCCGAAGGCCAGGATGGCATCCTTGTTTTCGGTGATGATGTCGCGCAGTCCTTCGGCCAGCGCGGTGACGCCGGGCGCGAAGATCAGGCCGAGCTGCAAGCGGATGCCCGCTGCCGCCGCCGTCACCGAATCCAGCGTATCGCCGAGCGCGTCGCCGATTTCGGCCTGCTCCTTGGTGAAGACGATGCCCAGCCGCTGCGCCTCGGCGCCAAGGTCGATCAGGCCCTTCTTGCCCTGGTTGAGGAAGGGCAAGAGGTTGGCGCCGCTCTTGCCGAACAGTTCGATGGCCAACGCCGATTTCAGCGCGCCGTCGGGCATGCGCGAAAACGCCTCGGCGACATCCTGGACGATGGCTTCGTTGCTGCGCAGCTGGCCGTTGGCGTCCTTGATCTTGACGCCGAGCTTGTCGAAGACGCTGCCGCTTTTCTTGGTGGCCTCGGCCGCCTTTTTGATGTTGCCGCCGAAGCGCGTCACCTTGACGCCGCTGGCGTCGATCACGTCGCCGGCCTTGGTGGTCTGGTCCGCCGCCTCGGCAATCGCCTTGTTGAGCTTCGACATGCCGGAGACCAGCTCTTCCTGGCTGACATCGGCCTGCTTGGCGGCGAATTCGAGCCGGCCATAGGCATCGACCTGCAGGCCGGTCTTTTCCGCCGCCTTGCCGGCGGCGTCCGCCGCCTCCCCGCCCGACTTGGCCAGGCCGAGCACCGCCGCACCCGCACCCGCTGCGGCCGCCGTCAGGCCGGCGCCGAGCAGCGCAACGCGGCGGCCGACCGTGGCCAGATCAGTGCCGACCTTGTTGAGGCTGGCCGAGAATTTGCCGAAATCGGCCTTGATGGCGGCGTTCTTGATCTGGTTGAAGGCCTTTTCACCGGCATCGCCGAGCGCCTTCAACTGGTCCTTGATGGCATCGCCGCCCTCGAGCGAAATGCGCTGGACAATGGTCTTGCTGGCCATCAGGTGACTCTCAAATTCTTGAGATAGAGGGCGCCTAACCTTGCGGCGGCGCGTTCGGTGATCTGCCGGATCGAGAATCGATCACGGATGTTGACGCGGTCGATGCCGATGAACAGCGGCACCAGGGTCGACGGGGCACCGGCACCGCCGCGCTTCAAGGCCGATGTCGTGACCTTGACCCTGCCGCCGGCCACCTGGCCGCGCCTTGTGGCGATCTTGCCGGCCAGCAGCGGCGGCTTGCCCGGCCGCTCGATCGACACCAGCGGCCCGATGGTCCTGATGTAGAGCGCCGGCGTCATCTTCTGCCGGCCGGCGCGCTTCGGCGTGTCCTTGAGCGGCAGCCACAGCCTGGGATGACCAACGATGGTCGTCGGGTCTTCGAACACGCCGGCATAGCGGATGTTGTGGAAGATCAGCGCAGCCGCGCTCATCGAATTGCGGCGGCGGGGATAGACGTTGACGCGGAGCGCGTTCTGCCAGCGCTTCGAGAAGCCGGCTGCGGCGATGTTGTGGCGCCCGTCGCGCTTGACGATGTCGCCGGCCTCGGTGACGGCGGCGGTGCCGGCGGCGGCGATCGGGTCGCCATTGGCGACCATCGCCTGCGCGAACTCGCCGTCCTTTCTCTGATACCGCAACCGCGCCATTTGCCCTCGGCCTGTCTTCCGTGCTTCACTCGCGGCGGGAGGGACATTCACATGAGAATTGTTTGGCTACTGCTTGTACTGGCAGCGACGACGGCCACGGCCGCCGAGCGAACGCTGATCGATCCGGTCGAGTTCATGGTGTCGTGGCCGGATCTGATCGGCCGCGACGTCGTCATCACCAAAGGCCGAGTCGTGGTGGCCAGCGACCAGTTCATGCTGCTGAAGCTGCCCGGCGGCAACGTCACGCTGACGCCGCCCTGGGTCGACCGCGACGATCTGCGGCCCCTGTTCCAGCACTGCACCAGCGTCTTGACCGACGCCGCTTGCGATGTCGCCGCGCAAGGCACGGTCGGCAAGTCCGCCAGCGGCACGCCGCAGCTGACCGGCGTCGATTTCTTCAAGCCGGCCGGCGACTAGCTCCTTGCCATTTTGTCGAGCAGTTTCTTGATCTCTTTCGGATCGCTACGAGCAGCCATTGTGGCGATCGCCAGTTGTTCCGACGCTTCTGATTTACGCCGCTCGCCCGCCAAGACAAGATAGCCGGCGATCTCGCGTGGCGAATATTCCCAGACGTCTGCCGGACGATGCCCGATGGCGATGAGCTCCTCGATCATCGCCGCTAGTCGGTCGGCGGTGTCTCTTCGATTGGCGATACTTCCACCTTTTGCAGCTCGGCCAGAAATGTTTCGACCCGGCTTTTGAGCTGCTCGACCAGCGGGGCCATCGGAGGGAAAGTCATGACGACGATCGCCTCGACCAGTTTCAATTGGTCCGCAATGTCGAGTTCGGCGGCGAAGGCTTCCGCTGCCGGCGCTTCGTCCCCGTAATATCCGCACCCGGCGGCGATCAAGGCAGCGGCGGCATCGGCGGCAATTTCGATCATTCGCAAGGGCGCGACCTTCTTTTCGGCCATCATGTCGCCGAGTTCCGGGTAGCGGACCAGCAGGCCAGTCAGTCGCTTTGAGCCAATCCTGCCGACTTCGATGTCGACAGGGCCATCCTTGCTATTGACCGTCACCGGCTTCTTGACGACGTCAGCCGGTGCTATGTCCATCAGACGCTTCATGGAAACTCCTTTGTTTGCGGGGCACCGATCAGGGCGCCCCGCTTTTCAGAAAACTTTTAGGACGCCTCGGTGACCACCATCTGACCGAAGTCGGTGATGCCGTCGGTGTAGGTGACGGCGAGCAGATCAGCGGTAAGCTCGATCTGGCCGAAGTCGGTGTCCTCGATCGGCGAGAAGCTGCCGGTCGGCGAAAACGAGACCGACGGGAAGTAGCCGTGGACTTTGTTGCCGACGTCGTTGTCGCCGATGAATTCCAGGGATCCCGTGATCACGCTCTTGGACATGATGCGGATGCTTTTGGTGCCGTCGGTGTTGACGACGACGTCCGACATCAGTGCGAGACCGAGATTGTCCGCCGTGATCTCGTCGAGCACAATACGGAACTGCGCCGACTGATTGTTGAACTGGGTATAGTCGACCCGCTTCGATCCGCCACGGTTCTTCTTGTGCTCGAGCTTGTCCTGCGCCGGTGTGATCTCGCATTCGACGATGTTGCCAAAGTCACGCTCCACACCATCTGTCGGCGTAAACTTGGCGTAGCCCGTGCCCTGGAAATAATTTGTTGTGCTGGGAGAGTCAGCCATTGCTTTTCCCTTTCGGTGAATTGCCCGTCACCGGGCGGTTGATAAACTCAGGCTTCGCGGCCTGGCCGCAGCAGGTAGGTGATGGTGAAGGCGACGCCGATGCCGCCTTCGGTCGAACGGCCTTGCGCGGTCGCCGGCTGCGCGCCCTCATAGTGCGCCGACTGGCCCTTGGCCGTCAGCGCCAGCAAGGTCGGGTCGGTGAGCACGATCCCGATCAGCTGGCTGCGCAGCAGGTTCAGGGTGGTGCCGACATTGGTCGCATCCTTAGACTTTGCAGCGACCCGGAACTGCACTTCCGGCGTCATTTCGATCAGTTGCGGCGGCGGCTCGTTGGCGCTGCGACGGCCCGGAATGGCGCCGATGCTATGCTCGGCGCCGTCGAGGAGAACCACATAGCGGGCCGTGTCGGGCAGTTCGCTGACATTGCGCTTCGGATCGAAGCTGGCATCGACCGTCTGCATCAACGCGTACAGGCGCTGCAGGATGGCTTCGCGCTTGTCCTCATAGACCGGCATCACGCCTCCTCGAGCAGCAGCCGCACCTGCGCCTGCGCTTCGCCCTTTGGCGACGGCAGGTACTGGTGGGCATAGACGGTCCATGCCTTGCCATTGAGCGTCAGCCCGGCGCCCGGCAGGTCAGCGACGGCAATGCCCTTTTCGGCCAGTTCAGTTGTGCGCACCGTGGCGCAGGGGCGGATGGTCGAAACCTGCGGGCCTTCCAGCACCTCGACGCCCGCCGTCTCGTCGGTCGCCGTCAGCTCGGCCGTGGTGCCTGCCGTGTCATCGAGCGTCAGCACGGCGGCCTCGCCGAACACGGTATAGGCCGGCTCGTAGAGCAGCACGTCGAAATCAACCAATCCCATCGAGCAACCTCCAGAGCGTGCCGTCGACCAGCTCGCGTTCGTCGAATTGCGAATAGGCCAGCGCGTTCAGCCAGGGCTGGCGCTCGGGGTAGAGCGGCGCTTCGATGCGGGCGAGGTCGCAGCGGCCGACGAGGCTGGCGGCGCTGTCCTGGTGGACGAAAACCGGGCAGCCCATGATGACAGCCTCGACCGCGGCGTTGGAGCCGTGCGCCACCAGGCAGTGGGCGTCCTTCAGGTCCTCATGCAATTTGCGGCCGGAGCGCTGCATTTCCTTGTTGCGGATCAGCAGCGGACGATCGGTCAATTCGTTGAGCCGCTTTACCGTCTTCGCAGTCCAGCCCTCGATGCCGTGGAAGCGCTCATAGGTTTCGCTCGGCTCGGCGACGACGATGTGGCGGCCTGTTCGCTGCCATGGCCGGACATCGGTGCTCAGCGCCCGCCAGCGGTCATCCGGCTGTGGCTTGACAGCCTGCATCTGGAACGCACCGACATGCCAGCGGTAGAAGCCGCCATCGGCGCCTGTCGGCAGGTCGGTGGCAAAGACGCGCCTGGCATAGCCGCGGTCCCAATAGATCCAACGCCGGCCGGTGCTGCGCCAGGCCTCGATCAGGGGGGCGAGCTCCGGGGTGCAGCCGACGATCGGCGCGATGTCGGACGGCAGCACGCTGAGCGCCTTGATGTCGCCCTTGATGACCTGGCCGCCGGCGGCCTTGATGGTCGTGCCGATGCGCTCGAACAGCGCCAGCTTGAACTTTTTCAGGTGCCCCGGAATGAACAGGCAGACCTTTGCGGGTTCGATCACGCCCGCCAATGCTCCGCTACCCAATCCAGCCGAGTATATTGCGACGGGTCGCGCCAGCCGGGGAACGCCACCACGCGGGCATCTTTCGGCAGCGCCTCGCCTTTCGGCCAGCCGCGCTTCTGGAAGGCGTAGACGCCATCGTCGGCCGTCCAGCCGGCGGCGTCGGGGATCATGTCGGCCAGCCACGCCTGGTCGTCGGGGAATTCGTGATACGGCACTTTCGCCGCCAGCGCGGGTGAGAATTCCTGCCAGACGTCGGGCCTATAGCCGGCTTCCAGCATCCACAGCGAACCGTTGAACGGGCACGGATTGACCGCGTTGACGCCCTGCAGGATGACGAAAGGCTCCGGCCGGTCGAACAGCTCGTCGAGCGGGCCGGTGACCACCAGGTCGAGATCCATGCAGACGATGCGGTCGCCGCGCTTCAAACCGTTGGCTTCCTGCCAGGCCGGGTCGAACATGCGCAGCCGGGCAAAGCAGCCCTTCATTTCGGTCAGGTGCAAGTCTGCGGCGACGGGCGTGGTGACCATCGGCACATAGTCCTGCGCGAGATTGCGGCGCACGCCCGCAAACAACTTTGCGATGTGGTCGGAGCCGTACTTCGTGCCCCAGACCCAGGTGCAGATCGTCAATCCAGCCACAGCACACCGATGCCGTTGTTCTTGGCCGTGGGGCAGAGTTTCAGTTCGGCATGCTGGCGGGCAGTGTCTTTGACGCGCGCCCAGAATTCCGGCACGTCGATGCGGGTGCCGACCCATTCCGGCGCGCGCCGCCAGGCGATGTCATGGAAGGCGATGATGCGGGTCATCAGCGCGTAGTTGGCGAAATCTTTCTCGACATAGGGCAGCGTGTGGTTGGCGTCGATGAAGGCGGCATCGAACGGGCCGAGCGCGCGGACCTGCTCGACAACGGCCTTCGCCGTCGAATCGCCCCAGATCAGATGCGCGTCATAGCCATGCAGCCGCAGCTTGGCGATCACCGCCTTCAGTTCGGCCTCGCTCTGCACCCAGGCCTTGGTGCCCTTGGGCAGGTCGACCGAGACGATGCGCGAACCGACCGGCAAGCGCTCGGCCACGCGCAGCAGCGAGCCGCCGAACTTCGAACCGATCTCAAGATAGGAGGTGACGCCCTCGCCGACCAGGATTTCGGCCAGCCCGTCGATCTCGGCTTCGACTTGCAGCATCGTGCTCATGGCCGACACCAGATCGCGGCAACGCCGAGTTCGGCGGAGATGTGCGAGGTATGGATGCGTTCAAGCCCGACGAAGCCAAGGTCGACGTCGAGCGCATACAGTTCCTGTTCGTTTTCGGCCGGCTTGTCCGACGTGCCGCGCCAGGCGAAATAGCCCTTGGTTTGCTTGCCGAAATACTGCATCAGCGCCGACAGGTCCGCAGGCTCCATGATGCGCTTGAGCTTGTGATACGTGGCGAGGCAAAGCGTGATGTCGTATTTCTTGGCGCCGAACACCTTCAGCGCCGGCGGACCGCCGGTCAGGTCGACGATCTCGAAGCGGCTGTGGACCTTGCGCAGGTCGGCGAAGATTTCGCGCGCGGCCAGGATGCCGGGCTCGTAATTGTCGCAGCCATGCACCGTGGTCGCGCCGTTGCCGGCGAATTCGAAGCCGACCATGCCGCGGTTGCAGCCGATGTCGAACACCGACTTGCCATGCGCGCGCAGCACCAGGTCGGTCATGCCGTCCATGCGGAAATCATGGTAGCCGGCGACGCGGCGCTGCACGGTGTAGTCGGCGCCCGCAGGGCTATGCTTGTCCATTTTTTCTACCTTTTCTATGTCCCTGTTCGGCCTGCGGCCTCACCGCCTCTTGCCCGAAGATGGTGCAGCGCGGCGTTGAAGACGTCGTCGATCGAGATGCGGGCAAGGGCGGCGCGGCAATGCTTGCACGGCTTCAGCAAGCCACAGGCCTCGGCACCGCCGGTCAGATTGGTATGGCTGGCATAGCCCGTGACCGCAGGCGGGATAAAACCGCCGAACAGCACCACGGCGGGAATGCCGACCGCGGCGGCGCCATGATGCAGGCCGCCCTCGGCGCCGATGTAGAGCGAAGCGCGCGCCAAGATGGCCAGCGCATCGCGAAACGAGGTGGTGGCGAGCTGCTCGACATTGCGCAGCGCCACCGCGCTCTGCTCGCCGCGGAACTGCACGACGCGCAGGCCGAGGCCGCGCAGCCGGTCGGCCACCGCCTGGAAGTTGGCGACGCCCCAATCCTTGTTCGGCGCCACCGTCTTCCACTGCGCGCTCTGCGGCTCGACGACGATAAAACTTTCGCCATGGCGCATGCCGGCGGCGGTCTCGACTTGGTCGAAGAAGATCTCGCCCGGCTTGGCACGAAACGACAGGTTCCACACCCAGCGATCGCCGACGCGCCTGTTGTAGAGGCGGTGGCCCTTGTAATAGGCGAGCCATTCGAGATCCGGCGCGCCCTCGCTGCCCGGCGGCGCGACGTTCGGATTGCCGCGAAATATGTCGAAGCTGGTCTTTTCCCAGACGATGCGCCGGCCGTCGCCAAGCGCAATGCGCTTGCCCCGGGCTGCGGCGCCGCGCGCCATGCCGCTGGCCATGATCTGGTCGCCGAGGCCCATGTCAGCCGATCTCCCCACCTGTGGGGGAGATGCCCGGCAGGGCACAGGGGGGCGCCTCGCGCCGACAGGCTGGAGGGACAGCGCCCCCCTCTGTCGGCTGCGCCGACATCTCCCCCACGGGTGGGGAGATTGGGCGCCAAGCCATCATGCCGCCCAACGTTCCAGCGCCGCCCGCCATTCGTCGGCATAGGCGCAGTCCTCATAGCCGGACATCGACGGCACGCCATCGGTGAAGTGCACGATCGCGGGATCGATGGCCGGGTCGGAATGGCCGACGAGGAAATTCCATTGCGGATCGAGTTCGCCGATCAGCGAATCGTCGAGCCAGCAGAAGCGGTGCAGGTCCCTGCCCGGCACCGAATTGACCAGATCCATGGTCAGCCCGGCATTGGCCGGATGGTCGACGTTCCACAGGATGACGCTCGACCAGTTCTTGCGCGCATAGAGCGTCTGCGCCTGGCCGTCCATCTTGACGGTCCCGGCCGGCCGGTGATCGTGCTTGACCACCATCACCGCCTTCGAGGGGTCGGCCTGGTTGAACAACGCCAGCAGGTCGCGGCGCACCAGCACGTCGCAATCCATGAACAGCGCCCAGCCGGATTTCGCCAGCTTCGGCACCAGGAAGCGTGAGCAGGCGAATTCAGTCGCCATCGCGCCATCATAATCGTCGCGCCGCGACAACACATCGATCAGCCGGCCGCCATGGCGCAGGGTCGGCCTGGTGTAGTGCTGACCGGTCCTGAGATCCGTCAGCACGACACCGCGCACCGGGATCGGCGCAATGGCATGCGACCTGATCGAATGGCGGGCGACGGCATAGGCGTCGGCCTCGCGCGGGTCCCAACCGATCCAGATCGACAGCGGCGCTTTGGCGGGATTTACAGGCACTCTTCGAACCTCATGCGCGGCCATACGGTGACGGCGCTGTCGGGATTGGCGTTGACGATCTCGACGCCGAGCTTTTCAGCCGAAGGCGCGATCGTAGAAAATTCCTTGATCTGCGCCGCCCAGCAGCCGGGGCGCAGTTCCCATGGCCATGGCAGGCCATGATTGTGGCGCCTGCCATTGGCGGCGGGCCTGGCATCGACGCCGAGCAGGACGATCCTTTTGGCGCCGAAGTGCGCCGCCAGATTGATGGCCCCGGTGGTGCTCGACCGCTCGAGGACGACCTTGCCGGGATCCGCCGACAGCGCCTTGCACGGCATTGCCCTGCCAATGATCTTGATGCGAGGGTCGAGCACGACGACCTTGCCGCCGACCAGCTTCGACTGCGCCGCGCCGATCTCGGGTGCCGTGGTGACCACCAGACCGGCGAAATCAGCCAGACCCGGCCGCAGCGCCTTCTCACGCCACCAGCGGCCATCGGCGAAGAACAGAACATCGGCCGCCGGCCAGACCTTCCATGCCGACTTGACCGCGATCACCCTGCGTCCGACGAGCGGCCGCAGATCGAGCGCATCGGTGGATGGCCCGGCGGCGAGGACAAACACCGTCTCGCCGGGCCAGAGTTTTGGAGCGACCCACATTATTTCAGCTTGGCGATTTCCAGCGCCAGGCGCTTGGCGCCCCAGCGCTTGTGGATTGTGATGCCGGCATTGGTCAGGATCGTGCGCATCTCCTCGACGCTTGGATCCTTGACCTCCGCAGGCACCTGCGTGCGGCGACGCGCAAGCGACCGCCACACACCGGGAATCCTGTAGATGGACATCGGCATGATCCTTTCCGTGGCGCGGGAGGCAACGCTCCCGCGCCGGTTCAGTTCAGGATCAGGTGCGCTTGGCGCGGTAGAGCGCTTGCGGCATGACGCAGACCGGCAGCGGATAGGAATAAAGCTCGACGTCGGCCCACATGTCGCGGTCCTTGTCGGTGACGATGCCGGGATAGAACATCTGGCCGAGCTGGCCGATGTGCTCGAACTTCTCGCCGGGCGACATCGCCCACTGGAAGATGCCGGCGCCGACCGGGAAGAACTTCGCCTTGTCGTCGCCGACAGCGACCGTGGTCAGGTCGTCGGTGCCGCGATAGTTGGTGAAGGTGATGCCGCCGAAGTTAAAGCTCTCCCAGGCCGAGGCGCCGCGCAGCTGCGCCGCTTCCTGCTGGCCGAGATAGGTTTCGCGCACCTCCGGATGGGCGATCAGATCGTCCCAGAACGCATCTCCGCAAAGCGCCATGAAGCGGACGCTGTTGCCGCCCATGCCCTTGAGGCCACGCGACATCGAACGGACAGCGACGGTGCACTTCTTGCGCAGCACGCCCGAAGCCGGGTTTGCGTTGTCGAGGTCGAAATCGACTTCAGCCGGAATCGTCTGGCCGAGAACGGTTGCCCAGTTGACGATGGTCGAGCCATCCGCATCGGTGACCAGGCCCTGGACGACACCAAGGCGCCAGTTTTCGAAGGTCAAGTCCATGTCGCGCTTGAGCAGCAGCTGGCGGTCTGCGACTTCAGCCTGCACCTGCATCAGTTCGCTCTCGGTGCCGAAGGCGCGGATGCCGCTCAACTCCGAAGCGGTGATGCGGCTCGATTTCGCCAGGCGCTTGGTGGCGAACGGCGTTGCGGTGCGGCGACCGCGGCTCTTGGCGTCGGGCGCCTCGCCGCGTGCGCTGGTCTGGATCAGTGCGGCTTCGGTGCCGCGCGCTTCGATCCAGATCGCTTCGGTGCGAACCGGTTTCGGATCGAACAGGCCTGGGACGGAGCCGAGAAAGCCCGGCACGTAGCCGATCCTGTCAACGGCGGTGAGCAGCGACGTGACGCTGAAGGCGTCGTCGTTGAAGATGTCGATACCGGGCATTTTTCTTCTCCTGCAGGCCCGCAGGCCCGTCAAATGTGTTGAGGTTTTGGGGAGGAAACGCCCGCTCAGCGCGGGCGGATATGCAGATCCTTCAGGCTGGCGATCACTGCCGCCTTTTCGCCGCCGGCCGTGGTCTCGGTCGGATAGGTGATAAGATCGTCCTTCACCTCGGCGTCGCGGGCGATGTAGACGCAGTCGGCAACATCGCCGGCGGTGGCATCGACGGCGTCGAACAGGATGCCCGCGGAAGCCGTAACCAGTTGCGTTCCGGCGGTGTCGAGCAGGCCCGAGCAGGCGATCAGCTTGCCGGCCGAGAATTCGACGACCTGGCCGGCCACGAGAACCTGGCCGGAAGCGACGGTGGCGGCGTCGCGCGAGAGGAAGCCGTTGGCCTCGCTCTGCAGGAACTCGCCCGCATGCACGGTTTCGGTGAGAGTCGTCATGTCAGTGTCCTCTTGAAAGAGCGCCGGCGACCGGCGTCAGGGGTTGCGGATGAGCGCGGCCGATCAGCCGCGCTTGAGGCCGTGGCGGGCGTTGACCTTGTCGACGGCCGAAGCCCATCCGGCATCGATCGCCGCGGCGTCAAGCTTGCCACCGGGCTTGCCACCATGGTGCGGGTTGAGGTTCTGGCCGCCATCGGCGCGCTCGGCCTGCAACAGGGCAACAGCCTGCTGCTGGGTCTTGCCGGCGGTGATGAATTCCGAAGCTTTTTCCGGCTTGCCGCCGAGAACGCAGGCGGCAGCGACATTGGCAGCCTCGAGGCGGACGCGGACGACTGCCGCTTCCGTGGTTTCCGTGTTCTGCGCCGCGGCGAGCGCGGCATCGATGACACCGACATCGGCGGTGATCGCCTTGATGCGAGTGTCCTGTTCGGCGGTCAGCGTGCCGCCATTGGTCTTGTCGGCATCTTCGGTGATCGCCGTCGCTTCGGCCTTGAGGCCGACGCGGTGGCGCTGCAGCAGGTCAGCGAGCATTTTTTCCATCGCTGGGTCTCCTCTATTTTGCCGGGTGAAGGATGCACGGGATGCATCCGCGCGCCCGGTGCCGCGCTGATGCCGTTTTCTGGTTTTGAGAAAAACTGCTAGAGCAGCGCGGCCCTGGCGCTTGCCGTGCTGCGCCCCGCCGGCGCCTTGAGCAGCCGCGCGATGACGGAATCCAGCGTCTCGACCTTGTCGGCCATGCCGAGCGTGACAGCCATTGCCGCCGGATAGGCGCGCCCGCCGCCGAAATGTTTTGCTTCGGTCACCGGGTCGGCGCGCACCACCGCCTCGGGAACGTTGCGGCCTTTGGCGACGTCAGCGACGAATAGATCGTAGAAGGCGCGCACGCTGGCCTGCAACGCCACCTTGGCTTCGGCACCGAGCGGCTCGAACGGGTTGCCTTCGACCTTGCGGGCGCCCTCATAGACGAAGGTCATCTTGACGCCGACCTCGTCGAGGAAACCGGACACGTCCTCATGCAGCACATAGACGCCGATTGAGCCGACCTCGCCCGATGGCGTCACCACCAGCTCGTCGGCGGCGCAGGCAATCCAGTAGGCCGCCGAGCAGGCCAGCGTGTTGGCGACGGCGACGATCGGCCGTCCGGGCTTGCGTGCGGCAAAGATCATGGCGGCCGTTTCCGGCACCAGGTCGACCTGGCCGCCGGGGCTGTCGATGTCGATGACGATGCCGCCGACCGAGGCGTCGTTGGCCGCGGCCTTGAAGGCGCGCTGAAAATCGGTCATCAGCGCCGCCTGCTGCGACACGTCCTTGAGCGCCTCGGCGCGCGGCATGATCGGGCCATAGAGCCGGATAATAGCGACCTTGCCCTGCGTTTCCGACACCGGCGTCGATGCTGCCGGGCCACCTTCCCGAAACGGCTCGGCGCGGAGGCCGCCGGCGCGCAGTTCCAGCATGGCGACGATCTGCTCGGCCTTGCGCGGATCGATGAACCAGGGCTGCGCCGCGAAGGCGCGCAGGACGCGGCGGATCTCATGCGGCATTGTTGTTGTCCTTCGGCGGCGGCAGATTTTCCGGCTGCATTGCGGCAGCGAGCGCGACCTGCGTGAACTGGCTTTCGGCGAAGTCGAGGCCGAGCCTTTCCTCGCGTGCCTTGTCGGCGGCGATGCGGGCATCGGTTTCTTCCGGGTCATAGCCCATCGATTCGATGACATCGGAACGGGCCTTGAAGCCCGCCTGGACCGCCAGCAGCTCGGCCATCAAATCCTTGAGCGGGTCGATCCAGTCCCATTTCGGCGTGAACCACTTGACCCGCAGCAGGGCGCGCATGTTGGCGGCGAAAAACGATGGCGAGATCGGCACCGCGCCGACCATCACCGCGTCGGCGAGGAAGCGGCGCCAGATCGGACGGCAGAACTGGAACACCATTACCGAATGCTGCAAGGGTTCGATGCGGCGCTTGAAGGCGATCATGCCGCCGCGCATCGAGCCATAACTTGACTGCCGGAGATCGCCGGTCATGTCGGCATAGGGAACGCCCATGCCAGCTGCGGAGCGCAAAAGGTTGCGGTACTGGAACGCCTCGTAGTTGCCGCCGACATCGGCCGGCTCGGCGAACTTGACGTCCTGACCCGGATCGAGGTCGACCGTGGCGCCGGGCTCCAGTGCGACACCACCGGTGACGCCAGCTGCTTCGGCGACGACAGCGCCCTCGGCTAGCGCATCCTCTTCCGGTGATTCCGAAGTGATGAACGCCGTGAACAGCGCGGCGATGCGCTTGCGCTCCAGCTCGGCGTCGTCATAGGCATCCATGATCGCCGCAACGATGATTGACGAGAGGATTTGCGGGATGCCCCTGATCTGGCCGGCCCTGATCGGCTTGAACAGATGCAGGATCTCTTCCGCCGGCACCACCGTCTTCTGGCTGGCGGCCAGGCCGAAACTTTGATCGGCGCCGGGATGCTGGCGCCAGAAATGATAGGCGACACGGCGACCGATGGCGTCGAACTCAATGCCCATCTCGACACGGCGGCCGCCGCCGAGGTCGCGGTTGTCGGCAAAATCGAGCATTTCGGCAGGCAGCAACTGCAATTGGAACGGCACGGTGAGGCCATCCTGGACACGGCGCGCCCGCATCCTGGCGAAGCACTCGCCGGCCTCGAACATCTCGGCCGCCGCAACACCCTGCTGGCCGTAGAAGTCGGTCAAGCCGTCGGCATCGCTTTCATCCGTCCAGTCGAGGAAGGTGAGTTGCACCTCAGCCTTGATGGCCGGATCCTTGATCAGCGACGACGGCTTGATACCGGTGCCGACCAGGGCGGCGACAAACGCATCCTTGGCCGCGATGGTGTAGGGATTGTTGGCGCCGAGATAGCGCGAACGCGCCAGCACCGAGCGGCCATATTGCCGGATTAGCGAGTTGATGGCGACCGTCGAGGTCGGCACCGAGCGCATGCGGCGCTGGTTCTTGCCGGCGTCGAAGGCCTGCGGGCGCAGGCCGACCATGCTGCGCAAGCCGCTTGCCATGCGTGACATCAGCGACATGCGCTAGTACCCCCTGCCCGACTGGTATGCGTAGCGCAGCCGGCGCTTCGAGGTGCCGTTGGCGGTGGCGAGATCGCTTTCGAGCTTCGAAATGGTCGCCTCGATCTCGGCCAGCGAGCGGAAGGTGGTCATCGTCTCGCCATGCTTGACGGTGAGCACGCCGGTGTCGCGGGCTGCCTTCAGCTTCTCGATGCGCGCGGTGATGGTGGCGGGTGCGGTCATCATCAATCCATGAACTTGCTGCGCCGGACTTTTGCGCGCGCTACCGGTTTCTTGGGCTCGGCCGGTTTTGCCGGTTGCGGTGGCGGCGGCGCATTTGCTGCCGCCAGCATGTCTTCAAGGTCGAGCTGTCCGCCGCTTTCGGGCGGCTTCTCGCGCTGCGCTTCGTATTTGTCCCACAGCGAATCGGGCATCGAGCGGACGCCGAACTTGATTGCCGCCGCTTCGGCCTGCAGATGCGTGTCGAGGCCTTCATTCGCCTGCGTCGGATCCTTCACCCATTCGTAGGCGATGAAGCCTGTCTTCAGCCGCTTGGCGCGCCGGCTCTCGGCGGTGAGCTGCCGGAAATACTCGTCGTCGAGGCCGCGCGGCAGGCCGATGAAACCGCGCGACAGCGGGTCGTCCTTCACCAGATTGCGGTAGAGCCCCATTTTCAGGACCGACGTCGCGAAATTGTAGAACCGCCGCGAATACGAAAGCAGCTTGCCGGAGCGGCTGCGTTCCTTCTTCACCCGGGCGATCAGCGGCGCCGATTCCGACGGTACGCCGCGCACCATGATCACCTTCGACGACGGATGCCGCTTGGCCCAGCTCCAGACGTCCTCGGTCCAGGCGTTGCCATCGATGGCGAGCAGGTCGATGCCGATGCGGCGACCGTAGCCGTTGACGTATTCCTGCTTGGTCAGGCCATCGAGGAACGCAAAACATTCCTTCGACGAGATGTGGCCGGGGAAGACGCCATAGTCGACGACGGCGCGGCGGTAATCCCTGCCCCAGGCCACCACCTGGAATTCGACGCGGTCGGCCTGGCAGTCGACACCGACGGTGACGATCGGATGGCCGACAGGAATGGCCTTGCGCGGATAGGGCGACTGCCCGGCCCGGTCGCGCAAGGACTCCCAGGGCGGCGCCTCGCCCAGCGTCTTGTAGGCGCGGCCGACGACGTCGTTGAAGAAGGTCTGTTCCGATGCGGGATCGCCGCGGGCATTGAGCCAGGAGCGCGCGATGCGCTCGAAGGACTGCAAGAGCGAATAGGCCGACCACAGATGGAACGACCGGTGGAAGCGCCGCGCCTTGGGGTTTTCCGAACGCCAGACTTCGGTGCCGGCCAGTTCCAGCGCCTTGGCCGCCTTGAACATGGCCGGGCGGTGGTGCTCCTCGATGACGCCGCCGCAGTCCGGATGGGTGCACAGGAAGTGGGAATTCTCCGGCGCGTCCTCGTCGAGGTTGGCCTGGAAGTTCTCCCATTCCAGCGTCTGCAGATGGCCGCATTGCGGGCACGGCAGCCAGAGCTTCTCCTGACTGCCGGCTTCGAAATTCTTGGTGATCCGGCAGCCTGGGTCGATGAGCGGCGTCGAGACCTTGAGTATCTTGGCGAACTCATGCGCCTGGCTGCGGCTGTCGGCCTGCGTCTCCGGGTCGCCGGCATTGTTCATTTCCCATTTCGCCAGATCGTCCTGGACCTGGCGCTTCATCGTCACCTGGGAGAGTGACGCCGGCGAGTTGGCGCCGGAAATCTGGATGGCGCCCTTGCCGTCGATGCGTTCCTTGTAGAGCACCGAATCCGAGCCGTCGCGGGCCTTCATCGGGAACAGCGTGCGCAGCGCCGTCGTGCCCTTGAGCATCGGCACCAGCTTCATCTTCGACCAGCGCTGGGCGTTGTTCTCGGTCGGATGGACGTAGAGGAAATCCCCCGGATCCATCGACAGCGAACCGCCGCAGAAGATGTTGGCAAGCACCGTGCCGCCGAGCTGCGCCGATTTGTGGAAGGTGACGACGCGGCAGGGATCGTCGGGCGACAGCGCGCCAAGGATGGCGTCGAAGTAGTAGAACAGGTCCCGGTTATAGGGGCCGGGCAGCGGGCTTTCGCGCTCGGTGAAGACGATGTTGTCCTCGGCCCAGCGCAGATAGTCGACCGGCGGCGGCGGCGTCATTACCTCGGCCAGCACCAGGGCGGCGAGGCGTTCGGCGTTGGCGACCTGGACGAAGTGGGCGGTCATTCAGCTTTCGGCGGCCAGGTGTGGCTCCTGCGAACCTTTTCCCAGGCGACGCGGTCGGCCTTAACTGGATGGCAGCCCTTGCGGATGTAGTGCATCTTCCACGCATCGATGCGCGGGCGGTGGTTGACGGAGGGACCGAAACCGAAGCTGGGCATCAGGCAGCGCTTTCCTCGATGATCGCCTCGACGAATTCCGGCAGGCTGGCGGCACGGCGGCGGGCGCGGTCGGCGGCGCCCGCCTTCTTGTCGGCGCGTACCTTGCGCAGGAGGTGCAGCACGTCGCGCTGCGGCAGCTTGAACTCGGCGGCGACGGCCGAGGCGAAGTCGGTCAGCATGCCGGCGTTCTCATCCTCGATCGCCTGCGCCAGCTTGGTCATCTCGGCGCGGACATGAGAGGCGTCGACCAGGCGGCCGCGGCGCGCCGCCTCGTCCTCGGCGGCCAGTCGGTTGCGGCGGCGCTCGGCCTCGAGGCGTTGCTGCTTCAGCTCATCGTCGACGTTCGGCGTGCGCAGCGTGGTGTCGGAACCGGCGGCCGACCGCGCCGGCTCTGGCTGATCGTCGGGTTCCAGATCGAGGCGGGTCGAAAGGCCGTTGCCGAGCGACTGGCCGATGTCGCGCTTGCGCTTGATCTGCTCGACCGCCCTGGCGACGATCACCTTGGCGTTGCGGCCCTGCCCTTCGAGGGCATCCTGGCCGATCATGCCGGCCGCTATGTACTGGCTGACCCGGCCGGCGCTCACGCCAATGTGCGCCGCGAAGTCGCCCTTCGACAGGACCTGCATTGTTTAGCGCTCTTTAGGCTGCTGTTTAGGCGCCTCTTTAGGCTCCATAAAAGCCGCGCCAGGTTGCGATCGTCGGTCTTGAGCGAGGCGCGCACATGCGGCGCCCGCTCGTCGAGATGCGCGATCGTCACCGGCACACGGCGCTTGTAGTGATAGTTTCCCTGACGCACGGTCAGGTATCTGTCGGGATCAATCCGGGTTCGATTTCGACCCATGCACGCACCTGCAAAAAGCCTGTCGGGGCTAGCTGTGTGGCGCAATTAGTGGCACAAAACGGGCGAACGCTGCAAGGCCGGAAAAATCGAACGTCATTTTCTGTTGAAAAATCAACGCGCTATGCGCAATTTTCCGGAAAATTATTGGTGCGGTCGAGAAGACTCGAACTTCCACGGGTTGCCCCACAGCGACCTCAACGCTGCGCGTCTACCAATTCCGCCACGACCGCACGTGGTAGAGCCGGAACCGACCGGCTCGCGGCGTGTAGCAAATCGTTTCCGGCGAAACAAGTGCACGGCAAGCAATAATGTCAGGCGATTGGCATAATGCTCCACAGGGTCCGAACGCAGCGCCGGAACTGGACGTTTGCGCCTGATATCGCCATATGGAAGGCAAGTTGATGTCACCCAAAGGTGCGAGGCGGTTTTGGGACGCGACATGCATAAGCGAAAAGACGATACGCCATGCCCGAACGCAGCCAGATCGCCACGTCGTTCCTGCCGCTCCCCGGTTCAGCACCGGTCGAATGGCTGATCGAGCCCGGCCTTACCGCCTATCCCGAAGCACTTGCCTTCATGGAGGCGCGCGCCGAGGCGATCCGCAGCGGCGCTGCCGGCGAAATGGTCTGGCTGGTCGAACACCCGCCGCTCTACACGGCCGGCACCAGCGCTCGCGGCGAGGATCTGATCGACGCCAGCCGCTTCCCGGTATTTGCGGCCGGCCGCGGCGGCGAATACACCTATCATGGGCCGGGCCAGCGGGTCGCCTATGTCATGCTTGATCTGAAGCGGCGGCGTGAGGACGTCCGCGCCTTCGTCGCGGCGCTCGAACAGTGGATCATCGGCACGCTCGCTGCCTTCAACGTGCATGGCGAGCGCCGCGAGGACCGGGTCGGCGTCTGGGTGGTGCGGCCGGATCGCCCTGCCCTGCCGGACGGCTCACTGGCGGAGGACAAGATCGCGGCCATAGGCATCCGGCTGCGGCGTTGGGTGAGTTTTCACGGCATCGCTATCAATGTCGAGCCCGACCTCGACCATTTCAGCGGCATCGTGCCTTGCGGCGTGCAGGACCACGGCGTCACCAGCCTCGTCGATCTCGGCCTTCCCCTGACCATGGCCGACCTTGACCTGGCGCTGAAATCCGCCTTCGAGGATGTGTTCGGTCCCGCCACGGTCTTGCCTGTCGAAGCCGAGCGCAAGGCCGGCTGATTCTTCCGGATCCGGTACGGCTCAAATCAGTTGGGCGGAGGCCCACAATACGCCATAGCCATGGATGGCGAACACTGCCAGCAACGCCGCCGCCATGGCGAGCCGGTCGATGGTGCGGATCGGCTTCAGCTCGTAACGCGGCTTGACCCCGCTGCTCATCGTCAGCAGGCTGAGGATCGAAAACACCGCTCCCGTCGCGAGCAGGAAGTTGGAGGAAAAGCCGGCCTGCCAACCGACAGCCAGGAAAGCCGAGAGCAGGAAGAAGGAAGCCAGCGCCAGCCCGACTGGTCCCGGACAGATCTGGCGCAGCACCTGGCCGCCGTCGAATTTCCACACCGGCACCAGATTGGCGATGTTGAACAGTGCGGCGAAGCCCGCCAGGGTCGCCAGCAGGGCCGCCGCCAGCCGGTGGCCTTCCGCGCCGGCAAAGGTGCTGGCAGCGATCACAACCGGCACCAGGAATGCGGAGAAGCCGGCGCCCATCAGCGCCACGAAAGCCACCTCGAAACGGCTGTCATAGGGCCGCCCGCCAATGGCGATGCCGCCGAGCAGCGGAATGAAGATCATCCGTGCCCGGTTGTGGCCCATAAGCCGGAACGCCGCCATATGGCCAAGCTCATGCAGGGCGACCACCGATGTGAGGATCGCGGCCAGTGCCAGACCGCCGAAGTGAAGGCCGAAGAATGGCCACAGGATCAGCGCCGAAAGCCCGGCAAAGCCAACCTGGCTGAGCGGATGCTCGAACCAACCGCCCTTGCGATACTGCCCGGTCCGCGCCCAGCGCTGCAGCTTGGAGAGTTCGCGGCGCAGGGCGAAATAGCGGAACACCAGGAAGGCGACGCCGCGATAGCGATCCGTCTGGCTGAGCGTCACCCGCGTGCCGTTGCCCTCGGAAACGAGTTCGGCGGTTTCGGAAAAGTCCTTCCAGAACGAAGCATCGAGCGCGGTGTCCTCGATGACACGCATCGAGAAGCTGATACCTTCGACGACGTCTTCAAACCGCGACCTGCGTTCGATCGGCTTGCCGTCGCGACCTTCCCACGACAGCGTGATGCGGGCCACGCCCTCGCCGTCCGGCGCCTCGGCGGAAAGGATCTCACCGGACCAGCCGGCATCGCTGCCGAGCGGCCACAGCGCCTGCCAGAGGCGCTGACGGTCCATCGCCACCAGACGGGTCAGCCGCACCGTGCGCAGACCAAGCGGCACGGTCATCAACAGAAAGATCAGCCCGAGATTGCTGGCCACCAGAATGGCCGTGACGATGGGCGACACCTGGACATTGCTCCCTGTCTTGCCGAGGTACCCTAACGTTACGGCGGCAAGAAAAGCTTAACGGCGGAACGGCCTTCCACCGCGTAGGACCCGCGGCGGCGAACGCCGCCAAATCACATGGCTCCGATCCAGATCGCCATGGAAACAAGGAACGTGCTCATGCAAACCAGTGAGATGACATCCTGAACCAGATCGGTCATAACTCTCTCCTGTTGTTGATATGTTCGCATTTTGTTCTAATTTTGTTTCAAAGTCAACGGGCACGATCCGCCCGCGCCCGGAATTTCCGGGCGATCAAATCGGCAGGGTTAAGAAAGGGTTGATGGGCGAGCGACGGTGCTACGTGGGCTGACCGAAGCCTTTGGGATTAGCCAATACATCCATCGCATCGTCATCCTAGGGCGGAGCAAGGAGCGGAGCGACGCGCGCAGACCCTAGGATCCATGCCGTGACCCAGGGGCGATGCTACGGTGCAGAATTATCGCGCTGATAGAGGTCGCATATCCTCGACCCCTGCATTTGTCTCGAAAGTAACGGCATGGATCCTAGGGTCTACGCTCCGCTCCGCGGAGCTTCGCCCTAGGATGACGACATCAGAGACTAAAGCGGCACCACTTTGCCGTCGGCCAGGGTGACGCGCCGGTCCATGCGCGATGCCAATTCGTGATTGTGGGTGGCGATCAGCGCCGCGAGGCCCGATTGCTTGACCAGCGCCGCCAGCGCCTCGAACACATAAGACGCGGTGACCGGGTCGAGATTGCCGGTCGGCTCGTCGGCCAGCAGCACCAGCGGCGCATTGGCGACCGCACGCGCGATGGCGACGCGCTGCTGTTCGCCGCCGGAGAGTTCGGACGGCCGGTGCGACGCGCGCTTGCCGATCTGCATGTAATCGAGCAGCTGCGCCGCGCGCTCGGCCGCGTCCTTGCGGCTGAGCCCCTTGATGAGCTGCGGCATCATGATGTTTTCCAGCGCCGAGAATTCCGGCAGCAGATGATGGAACTGGTAGACGAAGCCGACATCGTTGCGGCGGATCGCCGTGCGCTCGTCATCGGAGAGCCGCCCGCAGGCACGGCCGGCCAGGATGACGTCGCCGGCGTCGGGACGCTCCAGCAAGCCGGCAGTGTGCAGCAGGGTCGACTTGCCGGTGCCCGACGGCGCCACCAGCGCCACCATCTCGCCGCGCTTCAGCGAGAAATCGGCACCGTTCAGGATGGTGAGCTTGCGCGGCCCCTGGACATAGTGCCGCTCGACGCTCTTCAGCTCGATAATGACCTCGGCCACTATTCGTACCTCAAGGCTTCGACCGGATCGAGACGCGCGGCGCGCCATGCCGGAAACACGGTTGCCAGGAAGGACAGGCCGAGCGCCATCAGGACGACATAGGTCGTCTCGCGCGGATCCATCTTCGCCGGCAACTGGCTGAGGAAATAGAGCTCCGGATTGAACAGCACCTTGCCGGTCATCCATGAGAAGAACTGGCGGATGGACTCGATGTTGGTGCAGATCAGCACGCCGAGCAGCACACCGGCGAGCGTGCCGGTCACGCCGATCGCCGCACCCGTCATCAGGAAGATGCGCAGGATGGCGCCGCGCGACGCCCCCATGGTGCGCAGGATGGCGATGTCGTGCCCCTTGTCCTTCACCAGCATGATCAGGCCGGAGATGATGTTCAGCGCCGCCACCAGCACGATCAGCGTCAGGATCATGAACATGACGTTGCGCTCGACCTGCAGCGCGGAGAAGAAGGTCTCGTTGCGCTGGCGCCAATCGACCATGTCGATCGGCCGCTGCGCCGCCGCCTCCACCTTCGGTTTCAGCGCATCGACATCGTCTGGATTGTCGACATAGATCTCGATCGTCTGCGCCCGCCCGTCCATGTTGAAATAGAGCTGCGCTTCGGAAAACGGCATGTAGACGATGGAGGTGTCATATTCGGACATGCCGACTTCGAAGATCGCCGCGATCTTGTAACCCTTCATGCGCGGCGTGGTGCCGATCGGCGTCACGTCGCCGTCGGGCGAAATCAAGGTGATGGTATCGCCAAGCGTCAGGCCGAGATTCTCCGCCATGCGCTTGCCGATGGCAACGCCGTCGCCAGAGTCGAAATCGGCGATCGAGCCCTGCTTGATGTTGCTGGCAACGATGGCGATCTTGCTCAGATCCTCGCCGCGTATGCCGCGCACCAGCGCTCCGGTTCCGCCGCCGACATTGCCTTGCGCAAGCACCTGGCCATCAATCAGCGGGATGGCGTATTTGACGCCTGACACACCGTTGATGCGGCTGGCGACCTGCGCGTAGTCCTCCAGCGGCGAATCGAGCGGCTGCACGATCAGGTGGCCGTTGACGCCGAGGATGCGCGTCAAAAGCTCCGCCCTGAAACCGTTCATCACCGCCATGACCACGATCAGCGTGGCGACGCCCAGCATGATGCCGAGGAAGGAGATCGAGGCGATCACCGAGATCACCGTCTCCTTGCGCCGCGAGCGCAGATAGCGCCAGGCGACCATGCGCTCGAAGATGGAAAAGGGTCCGGCGCCGACCGGTCTTGCCGCCACCGCCTCGTTCATGCGGCGACACCGAAGCGCTTCTTCACGTCTGCGATCGGCAGCGTCTCGCGCTCGCCGGTCTTGCGATTCTTGATCTCGATCTCGCCGGCGGCGACACCACGCGGCCCGACGATCACTTGCCAGGGCAGGCCGATCAGGTCGGCGGTGGCGAACTTGCCGCCGGGCCTCTGGTCGGTGTCGTCGTAGAGCACGTCCTTGCCGGCGGCGACGAAAGCGGCATGCAGTTCGTCGCAGACGCGGTCGCACTCGGCGTCGCCCGCTTTCATGTTGATCAGCCCGATGTCGAACGGAGCCACCGCCTCCGGCCAGATGATGCCGTTGTCGTCATGGCTGGCTTCGATGATCGCCGCGACCAGCCGCGACGGACCGATGCCGTAGGAGCCGCCGGAGACGAAATGATCCTTGCCGTCGGGCCCGGTCACCTTGGCGCCCATCGGCTTCGAATATTTGTCGCCGAAATGGAAGATGTGGCCTACCTCGATGCCGCGCGCCGAAACCTTGTCGCTCTCGCCGATCTTCTCCCACGCCGCCTCGTCGTGCATCTCGTCGGTGGCTGCGTAGGGTGTCGTCCAAGTCTTGACGATATCGCCGATCTCGGCGGCATTGGCGAAGTCGGTCTTCTCTCCGGGCACATCGAGCGAAAGATAGTCGCGGTGGCAATAGACCTGGCTCTCGCCGGTGTCGGCCAGGATGATGAATTCATGGCTGAGATCGCCGCCGATCGGCCCGGTGTCGGCCCGCATCGGTATCGCCTGTAGCCCCATGCGCGTAAAAGTCCGGAGATAGGACACGAACATCCTGTTGTAGGCCGCCCTGGCGCCCTCGAAGTCGAGGTCGAAAGAATAGGCGTCCTTCATCAGGAACTCGCGCGAACGCATGACGCCGAAGCGCGGCCGCACTTCGTCGCGGAACTTCCACTGGATGTGGTAGAGATTGAGTGGCAGGTCCTTGTAGGACTTCACATAGGCGCGGACGATCTCGGTGACCACTTCCTCATTGGTCGGGCCGTAGAGCATGTCGCGGTCCTGCCGGTCCTTGATGCGCAGCATCTCCTTGCCATAGTCGTCATAGCGGCCGCTTTCGCGCCACAGATCGGCCGACTGGATGGTCGGCATCAGGATTTCCAGCGCACCGGCGCGGTTCTGCTCCTCGCGGATGATGCGGCAGACCTTGTCCAGCACCCGCTTGCCGAGCGGCAGCCACGAGAAACTGCCCTGCCCCTGCTGGCGGATCATGCCGGCGCGCAGCATCAGCCGGTGCGAGACGATCTCGGCCTCGCGCGGGTTTTCTTTGAGGATCGGCAGGAAATAGCGCGACAAACGCATGGACAGGTCCGTGAGTGAGGAGGGCCGCGTCAGAATCGGCGCGACTTTGGCTTGCTTGACCCGGCTTCATAGCCATTTCAAGGCGGAATGGGAACCCGGACGCTTCGGCCCGAAAAGCGGCAATCGATTTTCAAAAAGCATGGGATAGCCGGGATCAGAAGCGTCGCACCGTCCTTCGCCCGCCCAGAAGACCCACGGCGCTGCAAGGCCTCCCGGTCACCGCGCGCGTCTTGATGATCGTTCGCCAAGCAACGCCTGCCACACTATTGTGCAGTGCAGCACGAGAATGCCCGTTTCAAGGCAAAATTCTTCGTGACATTTTCATTCGCCTTAGGCTAATGTACCTCGATAACCGAGAGGGTGGAAAAAAATCTGCTCTCCTACGCGGTCAAAGTCTTGGGAGGATGCGATCTAGGCGCGGTTACTCGCTGCCGCCGGAAACCGGAAACAGATCGGACGCGTTTAAATTGCAAGGCCTCGTGCCTTGCATTTTTTTTGTGCAATCATCTGCTTAGCGCAACGCGTTGCCAAACCACCTTACCCAGCGTCAGCGCTCGTCCGGCCGCAAAACGGCACGGCATTCCTGTCTGGAACCAAGCTGTTCCGACGGATGAAAACGTCTTTGCCGGACAAATCTTCTTGGGCCGGGGCCGGCTATTTGGCTGAGGTTTGGCTGAATTCCGGCACGATGTGCGGGATGTCGTTGAGGCTGTATCCGAGCCCATGCGTCAGGCCATAGAAAATGCCCATCAGGATCGCGGTGGCGATGGTGGTGCGGATCACCGCGCGCAGCATGTGGGGACCGCGCGGCGCGCTCGGAACCGTGCCGAGCGTCACGTCACGATCGTCGTCCTGCGTCCTCACGCTGAACGGCAGCACGGCGAACAGCACCACCCACCAGGTCGCGAAAAACAAGGCGGTGAACGAAACCCAGCTCATGATTGCTCCAGTTCGATCAGCGTTCCGAAAAAATCTTTCGGATGCAGGAACAGCACCGGCTTGCCGTGCGCGCCGATCTTCGGATTGCCGTCGCCCAGCGCGCGGGCACCGGCGGCCTTGAGCTGATCGCGCGCGGCCAGGATGTCGTCGACCTCATAGCAAAGGTGATGCATGCCGCCAGAGGGGTTCTTCTCCAGGAAGGCGGCGATCGGCGACCCCTCGCCCAAAGGCTCCAGAAGTTCGACCTTGGTGTTGCCGACATTGACGAACACCACCGTCACCCCATGCTCCGGCAGCGCCTGCGGCGCCGTCACTTCGGCACCCAGCGTGTTGCGATAGGCGGCGACGGCGGCCGCCAGATCCGGCACGGCAAGCGCGACATGGTTGAGACGTCCGAGCATTGGCACTCCCAAGTAGGGGAGTAGGGGAATACGGGAGTAGGGGAAAAGACAGATATGTCAGCTGTTTGCTCTTCCTACTCCCCTACTCCCGTACTCCCTTTCGTCATCTTGTGACGAATACAGTCACCAGCGGCTTCTTGCCCCAGGCTTCGTTGGCGGCGCCGCGCACGGCGCGCCGCACTGCTTCCTGCACCAAGTCGAGGTCTTTTCGGCGCTGACGGGGGATGGAGTCCACCGCGCCGATTGCCGCATCGATCATCAGATCTTCCAGCGACTCGCCACGGCCGTCGGCCTCGGCGACGCCGATGGCGACCAGGTCGGGGTCGCCGGCAAGCTCATATTTGTCGTCCAGGACGACATTGACCGCCACATGGCCGGCAAAGGACAGCTTGCGCCGGTCGCGGATGCCCATCGCCTGATCGGTGCCGATCAGTCTGCCATCCTTGTAGATACGGCCGAACGGCACCTGATCCATGATGGTGGCTGGGCCGGGAGCAAGCCTGAGCATGTCGCCGTCGCGCACCTGCGCCACCTGGCCGATGCCCGATGTCGACATCAGCGAGCCCTGCGCCACCAGATGTGCCGCCTCGCCATGCACGGGAACGCCGATCTGCGGGCGCACCCATTTATACATCTTGCGCAATTCGCTGCGCCGCGGATGGCCGGAGACATGCACCAGTGCATCGCCGTCCTCTATGATCTTGACGCCGAGGTCGATGAGGCGGTTCTTGATCTCGAGAATCGCCTTCTCGTTGCCGGGAATGGTACGCGAGGAAAACACCACCGTGTCGCCCGCCGTCAGCGACACCGACTTCATCTCTTCGCGCGACAGCTTGGCCAGTGCGGCCAGCGGCTCGCCCTGGCTGCCGGTGCAGATGATGACCAGGTTCTCGCGCGGGATGAAACCAAAATCCTCCTCGGCGATGAACTCCGGCAGACCGTCCATGTAGCCGAGTTCGCCGGCCACATCGATGACCCGCTTCAGCGAACGGCCAAGCACCAGGCACTGGCGTCCGGCATCGCGCGCCGCTTTGGCGATCGAGACGATGCGTCCGACATTGGAGGAGAATGTGGTGACGGCGACACGGCCCTTGGCAGCCTGGATGACGCCCTTGAGGCCCTCGCCCACAGCCACTTCCGAAGGCGACTCACCTTCGCGCAGCGCATTGGTCGAATCGCAGATCAGCGCCAGAACGCCCTTGTCGCCATAGGCGCGGAAACGCGCCTCGTCGGTCTTCGGCCCGATCGTCGGCTCCGGATCGATCTTCCAGTCACCGGTATGGATGACGGTGCCTGCCGGCGAGGTAATGGCCAGCGACATCGGCTCGGGAATCGAGTGCGCGACCGGAATGGCTTCGATCTCGAACGGGCCGACGGTGAATTTCTCGCCCGCCCGGTAGATCGTCACCGGTATTTTCGGCGCGCCCTGCTCGCCTTGCCGCTTGGCCTCCAGCAGGCCGGCGCTGAACGGCGTCATCCAGACCGGCGCCTTCAGCTTCGGCCATGTGTCGAGCAGCGCGCCATAATGGTCTTCATGCGCATGCGTGATGATGATGCCGCGCAGATTGGCGAGGTTCTCCTCGATGAAGCGCGTGTCGGGCAGCACAAGGTCGACGCCCGGCAGGCTGGCATCGGGGAAGGTCACCCCGACATCGATGACGATCCATTCGCGCGCATTGGGCGGCCCGTAGCCGTAAAGAGCGAAGTTCATGCCGATCTCGCCGACGCCGCCGAGCGGCACGAAGACGAGTTCGGCGTTTTCCGCTTTCGCCATGATTTTTCCCTTCCTGGCCCTCAGGCCAAGCCTAAAAAGCAATTCCGGGAAAAGTGTGTAACGGTTTTCCCACCGGAGTTGCGCAAAAACAAACAGTTAGAACCGTTCATGAACGGCCCTATGCCCTGGCCGAAGCGACCGCGCCGAAATGCACATCGCCGGCGGCGATCGTCCGAACCGAACCTTTATCGTCGCGGATCACGAAACGGCAGTCCTCGTCAATGGTCTCAAACACCCCACGCACCACATTACCGTCAATTCTGACAGCAACTTCGCCGCCGAGCCCCGCAGCACGATCAAGCCAGCGTCGCCTGACGGCGGCAAGTCCGCGCCCCTCGTCCCACAATCGGGCATTCTCGCTCCATGCATCCGACAGCGCCAGGAACAGCGTTTCCGCATCGCATGCCGCGCCCAGCGCGCTGAGTGATGTTGCGGGATAGGGCAAATCCTCGGGGTATGCCACCACATTGACGCCGATGCCGACCGCCACCGCGAAACGGCCGCCTTCCAGGATTGCCGATTCCAGCAGGATGCCGGCCAGCTTGGCGCCGGAGGCGAGCACGTCGTTCGGCCATTTCAGTTCGAAACGGTTCTTTCCTTCGCTGCCGCCGTCGAGGCCGATAGCGATCCGGCCCTTCGGCACCACGGCGTCGAGCGCATCGGCCAGCGCCAGTCCGGCGACGAAGCCCAGCGTCGCGGCAAGGCGAAGCTCCGCCTTGGTGATGACGAGCAGCGTCGCCGCGAGGTTGCCTTCGGGGGTCGCCCAGACGCGGCCGCGCCGGCCACGCCCGCTTTCCTGCTTCTTGGAAACGACCCACAATCTGCCGGGGTCGCCTGCCCTTGCGTGGTCCAGTGCCAGCCCATTGGTGGAGCCGACGCTCTCATGCGCCTCGAGCCGGAACCCTTCCGACGCCGAGGTTGGAGCCAGCCGAAATGCCATGCCGACTAGAAAAACGTCTTGGCGGCGGCTTCGGCATAGGTGCCGATCGGCCCGCCGATCAGCACGTAGAACAGCACGAAGGCGCCGGAGACGCCGAGCACGACACGCAATTCCGTCGCCATCGGCACGAAGCCGCCGACCGGTTCGTCGAACCACATGATCTTGATGATGCGCAGGTAGTAATAGGCGCCCACCACCGAGGCCAGCACGCCGATGATCGCCAGCGCATAGAGATTGGCGTTGATGGCGGCGAGGAAGACGTACCATTTCCCCCAGAAGCCGGCGAGCGGCGGAATGCCGGCCAGGGAGAACATCAGGATGGTCAGGATCGTCGCCATGATAGGATTGGTCGACGACAGGCCGGCCAGGTCGCTGATCTGCTCGACATTGCCTTCCTTGCGCCGCATGGCGAGGATGAAGGCGAAGGTGCCGAGCGTCATCACCAGATAGATCAGCATGTAGATGGCAACGCCGCGCACGCCGGCCTGGCTGTTGGCGGCAAGGCCGACCAGCGCGTAGCCCATATGGCCGATCGAGGAATAGGCCATAAGCCGCTTGATGTTGGTCTGGCCGATTGCCGCGAAGGAGCCGAGCGCCATCGAGGCGATCGAGATGAAGACGATGATCTGCTGCCAGTCTGCGGCGATCGGCTTGAACGCACCCATGGTGACGCGCACCATAAGCGCCATCGCCGCCATCTTGGGTGCTGCCGCCAAAAAGGCCGTCACCGGTGTCGGCGCGCCCTCATAGACATCTGGCGTCCACATGTGGAACGGCACCGCCGAGATTTTGAAGGCCAGACCGGCCAGCACGAAGACGAGGCCGAAAACGAGGCCAAGCTGGCGCTCGCCGCTGCCGAGCGCAGAAGCGATCTCCTGGAAGCCGGTGTTGCCGGTGTAGCCGTAGACCAGGCTGATGCCATAGAGCAGCATGCCCGAGGACAGCGCGCCGAGGACGAAATATTTGAGGCCAGCCTCAGTCGAACGCAGATTGTCGCGGTTGATCGCGCACAGCACGTAGATCGCCAGCGATTGCAGTTCGAGGCCGAGATAGAGGCCGATCATGCCATTGGCGGAGATCATCAGCATCATGCCGAGCGTGCACAGCAGGATCAGCACCGGATATTCGAACTTGTCGAAGCGTTCAGCCTTGGCAAAGCGCATCGACATCACCAGCGTCACCGCCGAGCCGACCAGCGCCAGCACCTTCATGAAGCGGGCGAAGGAATCCTGGATGAAGGCATTGCCGTAAGCGCTGCCCTGCCCGGTCCGGAAGATCAGCCAGGCGCCTGCGATCGCCAGCACGGCCACCGCAAGGCCGGTTACCGTGTTGGCCGTGTTGGCGCGCGAATAGGCTCCGACCATCAGCAGCGCCAGCGCGCCGACGGCAAGGATCAGCTCTGGCGTCGAGAGCGACAGGCTGGAGAGAAGGTCCGGCGTCATGGTTCGCAAAACCTCTGGTCAGTTCGCCGCCGCGGTCTGCGCGGCGCCGATGGATGCAGTGACATTGGTGACGAGCGACTTGACCGATTCGGCCGTCGCGTCGAAGACCGGGGCGGGATAGACGCCGAAGAAGATGACCAGAACGACCAGCGGGTAGATGATCACCTTCTCGCGCAGCGACAGGTCGAGCAGGCCCTTCAGGCTGTCCTTGGTCAGCGCACCGAAGATCACCCGGCGGTAGAGCCAGAGCGCGTAGGCGGCCGACAGGATGACGCCGGTGGCGGCGAAGAACGCCACCCAGGTGTTGACCCGGAACACGCCGAGCATGGTCAGGAACTCGCCGACGAAGCCGCTGGTACCGGGCAGGCCGACATTGGCCATGGTGAAGATCAGGAACACCGTGGCGTATTTCGGCATGTTGTTGACCAGGCCGCCATAGGCCGCGATCTCACGTGTGTGCATGCGGTCGTAGATGACGCCGACGCACAGGAACAGCGCGCCGGAGACGAGGCCGTGGCTGAGCATCTGGAAGATCGCGCCCTGCACGCCTTCCTGGTTCATGGCGAAGATGCCCATGGTGACGAAGCCCATATGAGCAACCGACGAATAGGCGATCAGCTTCTTCATGTCCTCCTGCATCAGCGCCACCAGCGAGGTGTAGATGATGGCGACGACGGACAGCGCGAAGACCAGCGGCGCGAACATTTCCGACGCCAGCGGGAACATCGGCAAGGAGAAGCGCAGGAAACCGTACCCGCCCATCTTCAACAGGATGCCGGCCAGGATGACGGAGCCCGCCGTCGGCGCCTCGACGTGCGCGTCGGGCAGCCAGGTGTGCACCGGCCACATCGGCATCTTCACCGCGAAGGAGGCGAAGAAAGCAAGCCATAGCCATGTCTGCATGTTGGCCGGGAAGTTGTGGGTCAGCAGCGTCGGGATGTCGGTTGTGCCGGACTGGAAGAACATCGCCATGATGGCGAGCAGCATCAGCACCGAGCCGGCGAGCGTGTAGAGGAAGAACTTGAACGAGGCGTAGACGCGCCGCTTGCCGCCCCAGACGCCGATGATGATGAACATCGGGATCAGGCCGGCTTCGAAGAAGACGTAGAACAGCACGATGTCCAGCGCGCAGAACACGCCGATCATCAGCGTTTCGAGCAGCAGGAAGGCGATCATGTAGGCCTTCACGCGCTTCTCGATCGATTCCCACGACGCCAGGATGCAGAGCGGCATCAGGAACGTCGTCAAGATGACGAACAGCATCGAGATGCCGTCGACGCCCATATGGTAGGAAATGCCGGAGTCGAGCCAGGCGACCTTCTCGACGAACTGGAAGCCGGACTGCGAATTGTCGAATCCGGTCCAGATGAACAGCGAGATGATGAATGTGAAAATCGTCGTCAACAGCGCGATGGCGCGGATGTTGCCGCGTGCATTTTCGCTGTCGTCATTGATGAACAGGATAAGCAGCACACCAACCAGCGGCAGGAAGGTGACCAGCGAGAGGATTGGCCAGGCGGTCATCAGAGCATCATCCAGGTGACGAGTGCGGCAACGCCGATCAGCATGGCGAAGGCGTAGTGGTAGAGATAGCCGGTCTGCAGCTTGACGATGCGGTCGGTGACATCGACGACGCGCGCCGAAATGCCATCCGGGCCGAGGCCGTCGATGATGGTGCCGTCACCGGTCTTCCACAGGAAATGGCCGAGGCGCTTGGCCGGACGCACGAACAGGAAGTCGTAGAGCTCGTCGAAATACCACTTGTTGAGCAGGAAGGCGTAGAGCCCGCGATGCTGCGCGGCCAGGTTGACCGGCATTTCCGGCGAGCGGATGTAGAATTTCCAGGCCAGCGCGAAGCCGATCAGCATGGCGATGAAGGGCGACAGTTCGACCCACAGCGGCAATTCGTGGATGTCGTGCAGGATGTGATTGTCAGGCAGTGTGAACAGCGATGCCTTCCAGAACTCGGCATAGCCCTCGCCGATGAAGGCGCCGTGGAAGATGACGCCGGCAAACAGCGCGCCCGCGGCCAGGATGAACAGCGGCACCAGCATCACCGGCGGCGATTCATGGACATGGTGCATCACCTCATGGCTCGCCCGCGGCTTGCCGTGGAAGGTCATGAAGATCAGCCGCCAGGAGTAGAAGGAGGTGAAGCAGGCGGCGATGACCAAAAGCACGAAGGCCATGCCGGCAACCGAATTGTGGCCGGCAAAGGCGCTCTCGATGATGGCGTCCTTGGAGAAGAAGCCGGCGGTGCCGATGACCGTCACCGGAACGCCGACGCCGGTCAGCGCCAGCGTGCCGATCACCATCATCCAGTAGGTGGTCGGGATCAGTTTCCTGAGGCCGCCCATCTTGCGCATGTCCTGCTCGTCGGACACGGCATGGATGACCGAGCCCGAGCCGAGGAACAGCAGCGCCTTGAAGAAGGCATGCGTGAACAGGTGGAAGATCGCCGCGCCATAAGCGCCGACGCCGAGTGCCACGAACATGTAGCCGAGCTGCGAGCAGGTCGAGTAAGCGATGACGCGCTTGATGTCGTTCTGGACGAGACCGACGGTGGCCGCGAAGAAGGCCGTGAAGGCACCGATGAAGGTCACCACAGTCAGCGCCGAATGCGACAGTTCGAACAGCGGCGACAAACGGGCCAGCATGAACACGCCGGCCGTCACCATGGTCGCGGCATGGATCAGCGCGGAAACCGGTGTCGGGCCTTCCATGGCATCCGGCAGCCAGGTGTGCAGCGGCACTTGCGCCGACTTGCCCATGGCGCCCATGAACAGGAGCAGGCAGACGATCGTCATGGCCGCCTGCTTGTCCAGCGCATAGCCGAGGAAGGTCAGCACCGCGGCGCCGTGCGGGGCGCCTTCGGCCGGAATGAACGTTGCCGCATTGGCGAAGATGGTGCCGAGATTGACCGAGCCGAACAGCACGAACAGGCCGAAAATGCCGAGCGCGAAGCCGAAATCGCCGACGCGGTTGACGACGAAGGCCTTGATTGCCGCGGCATTGGCCGACGGCTTCTTGTACCAGAAGCCGATCAGCAGATAGGAGGCGAGGCCCACCCCTTCCCAGCCGAAGAACATCTGCACCAGATTGTCTGATGTCACCAGCATCAGCATGGCGAAGGTGAACAGCGACAGATAGGCGAAGAAGCGCGGCCGGTTCGGATCGTGGTGCATGTAGCCGATCGAATAGATGTGAACCAGCGCCGACACGGTGTTGACCACCACCAGCATCACCACCGTCAGCGTGTCGATCCTGAGCGCCCAGGCCGCTTCCAGCCCGCCTGACTGGATCCAGCGCATCACCGGCACGGTGAACACCTCGCCATGGCCGAAACCGACGGTGAAGAAAGCGACCCACGACAGCACGGCCGCGATCACCAGGAAACCCGAGGTGATGTATTCGGACGCCTTGGCGCCGAGCGACGTGCCGAACAGGCCGACGATCAGGAAGCCGAGCAGGGGAAGGAAGACGATGGCCTGATACATGGTGGTTCCGTCAACCCTTCATCATGTTCACGTCTTCGACCGCGATCGAGCCGCGGTTGCGGAAGAAGACGACGAGAATGGCAAGTCCGATGGCGGCTTCGGCCGCCGCGACCGTCAGCACGAACAGCGCGAACACCTGGCCGACCAGATCGCCCAGTGCCGCCGAAAAGGCGACGAAATTGATGTTGACCGCCAGCAGGATCAGTTCGACCGACATCAGGATGACGATGACGTTCTTGCGGTTCAGGAAGATGCCGAACACGCCGAGCGTGAACAGAACAGCCGATACGGTCAGATAATGCGCGATGCCGACGGTCATGCTTTTACGACTCCTGCCTGAACCATGAAAGTGACTACGAACACTGCGCTAGCCGTTATCAGGGCAGCAACGTAAGGCAAGGTTCCGATCGCGTCTTTCAAAGCCCCGAAAATGAATGACACTCCAACGACCGGAAGGGCGAAGAATAGCAAATAGAGCCCACTGAGCATGGACAGGGACTGCTCCTTGAACCCGAACAACATCCCGAAAACTCCAAGGGCGATGACAAACGCAGCAGCAAACCGCAAAAGCAGCGTCATCAAGACACCGTCTTCGAACGAGAAAAGCGCCGTCCAAGCAGACCAAAGCGCCAAGCCGCCGTATACCAGTGGACCTGAACTCATATTCCTTCGCCTGTCTTGACCTTGCGGATTTCCATGCCGGTCGCCGGCGTGCGGCCGACCTGGGCCGCGATCGACTGCCGTTTGACGCCTGGCTTGTGGCGCAGCGTCAGCACGATGGCGCCGATCATGGCGACCAGCAGCACGAGGCCCGAAATCTGGAAATAGTAGAGGTAGTCGGTATAGAGGATGTCGCCGAGTGCGGCCGTGTTTGTTCGCGTGGCGAGATCCGGAATGGGCTTGGAGACCGTCGAGGCGAGCTGCGGCGCGAAGGTGTAGCCGCCGAGAACCACGATCAGCTCCGCCGCCAGGATCAGCCCGACCAGCGCGCCGATCGGCGCATATTGCAGGGCGCCGCTCTTCAGTTCGGCGAAATCGACATCGAGCATCATGACGACGAACAGGAACAGAACCATCACCGCGCCGACATAGACGACGAGCAGGATCATCGCCAGGAACTCGGCCCCGGTCAGCATGAACAGGCCGGCGGCGTTGAAAAAGGTCAGGATCAGGAACAGCACCGAATGCACGGGGTTGCGCGACGAAATGACCATGAACGCCGACGCCACCGCGACAAAGGCGAAGAGGTAGAAAAAGGCCGCCTCTAGTCCACTCAACATTGGGGATCCCCCGGGTTCCTGTACGAACAGGACGCTCGTCCTGTTTGTTGTCTCTGGCCTGGTTCCGCCTCCGGTTCCAAAGCCGCGTTGTCCTAGCCCATGTTCCGATCGGGTTGAAAGGCCCGATCGAAAGAAACATGGGCCACTCTGTATTCCGGAGCATGATCTGGTCCGAAAAGTCCGCAACTTTTCGGGATCATCCTCTGGACGAGGCCCCTGCCCGTCCCATGCGTCAAATATCAGCGGTAGGGCGAGTCCAGCGAGATGTTGCGCGCCAGTTCGCGCTCCCACCGGTCGCCATTCGCCAACAGCTTGTCCTTGTCATAGTAGAGTTCCTCGCGCGTCTCCGTCGCGAATTCGAAATTCGGCCCCTCGACGATGGCGTCGACCGGGCAGGCTTCCTGGCAGAAGCCGCAATAGATGCACTTCACCATGTCGATGTCGTAGCGAACCGTGCGGCGCGTGCCGTCGTTGCGGCGGGGGCCGGCCTCGATGGTGATGGCTTGCGCCGGGCAGATCGCCTCACACAATTTGCAGGCGATGCAGCGTTCCTCGCCATTGGGATAGCGGCGCAGCGCATGCTCGCCGCGGAAGCGCGGACTGGTCGGCCCCTTCTCGTGCGGATAGTTGATCGTCTCCTTCGGCGCGAAGAACTGGCGCATCGACAGGAAGAAGGCGCTGACGAAATCCTGCAGCAGCAGCGATTTGGCGGCTTGGGAAAGAGCGCTCATTGTTGTGCTCCAAACGTCGTTACTGCCAGTATCGCCCCCAAGATGGACCAAAAAACCGGCATGAAATAGCGATATGCAAATGTGGTCATCTCACCAATCTTGCTCTTATTCCAACCCAAGATCGGCATCACATATCCGGCCGGCAGCCTCTCCTGGCTTTTGAGCACGAATGGCAAAACAGCGACGTAGCCGAATGTCGCAACCGCCAATCCACAAATCACACCGATCAGGCCAAGGAAAACTGTGCTCATGCCCATCCCGTGATCTTGAGGAAGGCGGCGGTGGCGACCACCATGAACAGCGAGATCGGCAGGAACACTTTCCAGCCAAGCCGCATCAGTTGGTCGTAGCGGTAGCGCGGCACGAAGGCCTTCACCATGGAGATGCCGAAGAACACGAAGCAGACTTTCAGCACGAACCAGATGACGCCCGGCACCCAGGTGAACGGCGCGAAGTCGAACGGAGGCAGCCAGCCGCCGAGGAACAGGATGGTGGCCAGCGCGCACATCAGCACGATGGCGACATACTCGCCGAGGAAGAACAAAAGGAACGGCGTCGACGAATATTCGACCATGTGGCCGGCGACCAGTTCCGATTCGGCTTCCACCAGATCGAAGGGCGGCCGGTTCGTCTCGGCCAGCGCCGAGATGAAGAAGATGATGAACATCGGGAACAGCGCCAGCCAGTTCCAGTCGAGGAAGGTGTTGGGCAGGCCAAGCCGCGTGCCAATTCCATCATGCTGCGACAAAACGATATCGGTGAGGTTGAGCGAGCCGGCGGTGAGCAGAACGGTGACGATGACGAAGCCGATCGAGACTTCGTAGGACACCATCTGCGCCGCCGAACGCAGCGCGCCGAGGAACGGATATTTCGAGTTGGAGGCCCAGCCGCCCATGATCACGCCATAGACCTCGAGCGAGGAGATGGCGAAAACATAGAGGATGCCGACATTGACGTTGGCGATCGCCCAGCCCTGATCGACCGGGATGACCGCCCAGGCCGAGATCGCCAGCACGGCCGACACCAGCGGCGCCAAAAGGAACACGCCCTTGTTGGCGCCTGACGGGATGACCGGTTCCTTGAAGACGAATTTCAGCAGATCGGCGAAGGCCTGCAGCGTACCCCAGGGGCCGACGACGTTCGGGCCACGGCGCAGTTGAACCGCCGCCCAGATCTTGCGGTCGGCGTAGAGGATGTAAGCAACGAAAATCAGCAGGATAACGATCAGCACGACCGATTTCAGCAGAATGATCAGCGCCGGCAGCACGTAGAAGGAGAAGAAAGTGTCCATGCTTATTCCGCCGCCTGCTTGAAGCCGCTCTTGGCCAGCGCCGAGCATTCCGCCATCACGGCCGATGCCCGCGCGATCGGGTTGGTCAGGTAGAAATCCGTCACCGGCGAGGTGAAGGTGCCCTTGTTCAGCCGCCCGCCGAGCTTCGCCACCCCGGCGATGTCCTCGGCATTGCCGGCCGCGACCTGATCGATACGGGCCAGATGCGGGTATTCGCCATAGAGCTTGGCGCGCAGCTGCGGCAGCGAATCGAACGGCAGTTTCTTGCCCAGCACATCCGACAGCGCCCGCAGGATCGCCCAGTCCTCGCGCGCTTCGCCCGGCGCGAAGCCGGCGCGGTTGGTCTGCTGCACGCGGCCTTCGGTGTTGATGTAGGTGGCCGACTTTTCCGTGTAGGCGGCCGCCGGCAGGATGACATTGGCGCGGTGCGCGCCCTGGTCGCCATGCGTGCCGATATAGACGACGAAAGCGCCGCCGGTCTTGGCCATGTCGATCTCGTCGGCGCCGAGCAGGAACAAGAGCTCCATTTCGCCCAGCATGCCGGCGACGTTTCTGCCGCCCTCGCCCGGCACGAAACCGAGATCGAGGCCGCCGACGCGGCCGGCCGCGTTGTGCAGCACGGCAAAGCCGTTCCAGTCGGCGCGTGCAGCATTCACGGCGGCGGCGAGCTTGGCCGCCTGGCCGAGCACGGCCGCGCCATCGGCACGCGCCAGCGCACCCTGGCCGACGATGATCAGCGGATGCGTCGCCTTCTTCAGCGTCTGGAAGAACTTGCCGTTGCCGTCGGCCAAATCCTTCAGCGAATCCGGTCCGGCGCCCAGCTGTTCGTAGTCGTAGCGGGTATCGCCGACATCGCCGATGACGGCGACCGGCAGGTTGCCGATCCGCCAGCGCTTGCGGATCCGGGCGTTGAGCACCGAAGCTTCATAGCGCGGGTTGGCGCCGATGATCAGCACCGCGTCGGCCTGTTCGATGCCTTCGATGGTCGGGTTGAAGATATAGCTCGCCCGGCCGAGCGCCGGGTCGAGTGCGGCGCCGTCCTGGCGGCAATCGGTATTCTTCGAGCCGAGCGAAGCCATCAGCAGCTTGAGCGCATAGGTTTCCTCGACGGCGGCGAGATCGCCCGCGATAGCGCCGATCTTTTCGGGCGCCGTCTTCGATACCGCGTCCTTGATCGCGGCGAAGGCCTCGGCCCAGCTGGCGGCAACCAACCTGCCGTCCTTGCGCACATAGGGGCGGTCGAGACGCTGCGTGCGCAGGCCGTCCCAGATAAATCGGGTCTTGTCGGAGATCCACTCCTCGTTCACCGCCTCGTTGACGCGCGGCAGGATGCGCATCACTTCACGGCCCCGGCTATCGACACGGATCGCCGAGCCGACCGCATCCATCACATCGATGGATTCGGTCTTGGTCAGCTCCCACGGCCGCGCCTGGAAGGCGAATGGCTTCGAGGTCAACGCGCCGACCGGGCAAAGGTCGATGACATTGCCCTGCAGCTCCGACGTCATCGCCTGTTCGAGATAGGTGGTGATCTCGGCATCCTCACCACGGCCGATCAGGCCCAGTTCCGAAATGCCGGCGACTTCGGTGGTGAAGCGGACGCAGCGCGTGCAGTGGATGCAGCGGTTCATCACCGTCTTGACCAGCGGTCCGATATATTTGTCTTCGACCGCGCGCTTGTTCTCGTGATAGCGCGAGGAATCGACGCCGAACGCCATCGCCTGGTCCTGCAGGTCGCATTCGCCGCCCTGGTCGCAGATCGGGCAATCCAGCGGATGGTTGATCAGCAGGAATTCCATCACGCCTTCCCTGGCCTTCTTGACCATCGGCGTGTTGGTGAAGATTTCCGGCGCCTCGCCATTCGGCCCGGGACGCAGGTCGCGCACGTTCATGGCGCAGGAGGCCTGCGGCTTGGGCGGCCCACCCTTCACCTCGATCAGGCACATGCGGCAATTGCCGGCGATCGAGAGCCGCTCATGGAAGCAGAAGCGCGGCACTTCCGCGCCAGCGTCTTCCGCCGCCTGCAGCAGCGTGTAGTGGTCGGGTACAGTGATCTCTTTCCCGTCGACCTTGAGCTTTGCCATTCGCCTCAAACCCCTGCGGAGTTCCCGCAATCTCTTTTTCCGGACGCGGTCGAGACCACGTCGGGCACTTCATTCACTTCTTGACGGCGAGCGCCGCCGCTTGGGTTTTCCAATCGTCGCGGCCGATGCGGCCGCCGAGCGACAGATAGTCCTCGACCCAGGCAACCTCTTGCGGCGTCCATGCCGCGATCTGGGCATACGTCCAGATACCGAGGCCGTTGAGAACCTTTTCCAGCTTCGGCCCGATGCCCGAGATGGCCTTGAGATCTGCCGGAATGGCCGGCTTCTCCATGGCGTTGGGCTGCCTGAAATCATCGGGCATCAGCGCATCGCCGGCGCCGCTTGTCGCCGGAGCGGCGTTTGCGGCCGGCACGGCAGTGGCGGCTTCCTTGGCGGCAATATCGGTGACCTCCCGGGCGAAGGACTGCGCCTCGGCGATCATGGTTTTCGCCGTCGCCCGTGCCTTGGTGGAGGAAGGACTTGGATCTTCGAACTGCGCGACGCGCGCCTCGAAATCATCGACGATCGGCTGCAGCAGCCGCTGCGAGGCTTCTGCCGCGCCTGAAAGCGCGCCCAGCCAGACGCCGAAAGCATGATTGGCGAGCCCGAGGCCAAGCGCCGACATCGCCGCCGCACCCGCCACAGGATGCACGAAAAGGTTGACGGCGCTGGCCATCTCCTTCGGCATCATCCTGGTCAAGTCCTGGTTCATCTTCTCGATCTGGTCCAAATTGGGCATCAGCGGGTTCGAATACGGCGACATAGAGTTCTCCTGGTCGTTTCTTCGTTCGCCCCGCCCTTCGCTGCGGACTTTCGCCCGCGTAAACATTCTTCTATTCCGCCGCCACCATCACAGGCTCGGCCCGGTGCGCATTGCGCGAAAACTCGTCGATGCGCCGCTCCACTTCGCCGCGAAAATGCCGCATCAGGCCCTGGATCGGCCAGGCCGCCGCGTCGCCAAGCGCGCAGATCGTATGGCCTTCGATCTGCTTGGTGACGTCGAGCAGCATATCGATCTCGCGCTTCTGCGCCTCGCCGCGCACCAGCCGTTCCATCACCCGCCACATCCAGCCGGTGCCTTCGCGGCATGGCGTGCACTGGCCGCAGCTCTCGTGCTTGTAGAAGTAGGAAAGCCGCGCGATCGCCTTCACGACATCGGTCGACTTGTCCATGACGATGACAGCCGCGGTTCCAAGGCCGGATTTGAGGTCGCGCAGCGCGTCGAAATCCATCGGCGTGTCGATGATCTGCTCGGCCGGCACCAGCGGCACCGAGGCGCCGCCCGGTATGACCGCCAAAAGATTGTCC
This sequence comes from Mesorhizobium sp. M7A.F.Ce.TU.012.03.2.1, assembly GCF_004006095.1. NCBI lineage: Bacteria > Pseudomonadati > Pseudomonadota > Alphaproteobacteria > Hyphomicrobiales > Phyllobacteriaceae > Mesorhizobium > Mesorhizobium sp. M7A.F.Ce.TU.012.03.2.1. The sequence continues at coordinate 4,415,843 of NZ_CP034779.1, read as the reverse complement.
CAGCCGCCGCGAATGCCGCCGCAATGCGTCTCGATGAGCTCGCGGAACGGAATCGACATCGCCTCTTCGACCGTGCACGGATTGTTGACGTGGCCGGAGATGCAAAACAGCTTGGTGCCGACATTGTTGGGCCGGCCGAAGGACGAGAACCAGGCCGCACCGCGGCGCAGGATGGTCGGCGCGACCGCGATCGATTCGACATTGTTGACCGTGGTCGGGCAGCCATAGAGGCCGACATTGGCCGGGAATGGCGGCTTCAGCCGCGGCTGGCCCTTCTTGCCTTCGAGGCTTTCGAGGAGTGCAGTCTCCTCGCCGCAGATATAGGCGCCGGCGCCGTGGTGCATGTAGATGTCGAAATCATAGCCGGAGGTGTTGTTCTTGCCGATCAGCTTGGCCTCATAGGCTTCCTCGATCGCGCGCTGCAGCGCCTCGCGCTCGCGGATGAACTCGCCGCGCACATAGATGTAGGCGGCAATCGCGCCCATGGCGAAACCGGCAAGCAGCGCGCCCTCGACCAGCGTGTGCGGGTCGTTGCGCAGGATGTCGCGGTCCTTGCAGGTGCCGGGCTCGGATTCGTCGGCGTTGATGACGAGATAGCTCGGCCGGCCATCGCTCTGCTTGGGCATGAATGACCATTTGAGGCCCGTCGGGAAGCCGGCGCCGCCGCGGCCGCGCAGGCCCGACGCCTTCATCTCGTTGACGATCCACTCGCGCCCCTTGGCAACGATGCCGGGCGTGTTGTCCCAGGCGCCGCGCGCCATCGCGCCGGCCAACGACTTGTCAAACAGGCCGTAGATATTGGTGAAGATGCGGTCTTTGTCCTGAAGCATTTTTCGTCCCTCAGACCGGCTTCTTGCCGAAGACGCGGATGTATTCGGCGACGCCACCCTTGGCGAGCGCCTTGGCCTGCTTGACCCAGTCGTCGCGATCGATGCGGCCCTGGAAAGAGAGATAGCCATCCACCCACTCGCGTTCGGCCTTCTTCCACGACGCGACCTGCGCGAAGGTGAAAATGCCGAGCGTATGCAGGATGCCCTCGATCTTGGGGCCGACGCCGGAGATCAGCTTCAGGTCGTCGACCTGTGCCGGTTTATCGATGCCGGCCGGACGGTTTTTGTCCCCGAGCGACGGTTTGGCCGTCTTGGCGGCCGGTACCTTGACCTCCGGCGCCTTGAAGGCGGATGCCGGCTCGGCCTTGATTATCGGGCCGCTGCGCTGCTTGGAAACCTGCTCGACCTTGGAGTCCGCCTTGTTGGCGTTGGCGGCCGAATGCAGCGGCGCGGCAACGCTCGCCGCCTTTTCAACCGCCGGCGCGACCTTGGTTTTTGAAGGCGTCTTCAATGCCGGGCTGGTTTCAGGGGTGTCGGTCTTCGGCTTGCTGGTGTTGGACGGTGCGACAGGGGCCGCGGCCGGCCCCGGCACAGGCGCCGCGATGATCGCGTCGGGCGCCGCCCTGGCGGCCTTGGCGGCCTCCCTGGCCTCCCTTTCGCGGGTCGACTTGAGGATCGCCTTTTCGCTCTTCAGCGTGGTGAGGCCGGAGGCCGGCTCGGAGCCGGTGCGGCCGTTCTGCGGCCCCGGTTCCACCGAAGCACCCTTGCCGGCGTCATAGAGATCGATGATTTCAGCCAGGCGTTCCGGCGTCAGATCCTCGAACGTGTCCTTGAAGATCATGACCATCGGCGCGTTGACGCAGGCGCCAAGGCATTCGACCTCTTCCCAGGACAAGGTGCCCTTGTCGTTGGCGTGGAACTGGTCGTGATGGATTTTGGAGCGGCAGACATCCATCAGCGCTTCCGAACCGCGCAGCATGCAGGGCGTGGTGCCGCAGACCTGGATATGCGCACGCGTGCCGACCGGATTCAACTGGTACTGCGTGTAGAAGGTCGCGACTTCGAGCCCGCGGATACGCGGCATGCCGAGCATGTCGGAAATCGTCTCGATGGCCGCCTTCGTCACCCAGCCTTCCTGCTCCTGCGCTATCATCAGCAAGGGAATGATGGCCGACTGCTCACGGCCCTTCGGGTACTTCTTGATCCATTGCTTCGCCGCAGCCGCGTTCGCCCGGTTGAAGGCGAAGGATGCTGGCTGGACGCTGGCTTCTGCGAGACGGCGGACTGACATTTAGCGATCGACCTCACCAAACACGATGTCGAGGGAGCCGAGAACGGCGGTGACGTCGGCCAGCATGTGGCCGCGGCAGAGGAAATCCATCGCCTGCAGATGTGCGAAACCCGGCGCGCGCAGCTTGCAGCGGTAGGGCTTGTTGGAGCCGTCGGAAACCAGATAGACGCCGAATTCGCCCTTCGGCGCCTCGACCGCGGCGTAAACCTCGCCGGCCGGCACGCGATAACCCTCGGTGTAGAGCTTGAAGTGATGGATCAGCGCTTCCATCGAGCGCTTCATCGCCTGGCGCTTGGGCGGCACCACCTTGCCGTCGAGGTTCGACACCGGCCCGGTGCTTTCCTTGCCGAGCAGGAGATCGACGCACTGGCGCATGATCTTCGCAGACTGGCGCATTTCTTCCATGCGCACGAGGTACCGGTCGAAGCAGTCGCCGTTCTTGCCGATCGGAATGTCGAAATCCATTTCCGAATAGCATTCATAGGGTTGCGACTTGCGCAGGTCCCAGGGAGCACCCGAACCGCGCACCATCACGCCCGAAAAACCCCAGGCCCAGGCATCGGCCAGCGAGACGATGCCGATGTCGACATTGCGCTGCTTGAAGATGCGGTTGCCGGTCAGCAGCTGATCGAGGTCGTCGATCGACTTCAGGAACGGGTCGATCCACTTGCCGATGTCCTCGACCAGTTTCTGCGGCAGGTCCTGGTGGACGCCGCCGGGACGGAAATAGGCGGCATGCATGCGCGAACCCGAGGCGCGCTCATAGAACACCATCAGCTTTTCGCGCTCGACGAAGCCCCATAGCGGCGGCGTCAGCGCGCCGACGTCCATCGCCTGCGTCGTCACATTGAGGATGTGCGACATGATGCGGCCGATTTCGCAGTAGAGAACGCGGATCAGCTGGCCGCGCTTCGGCACTTCGATGCCGAGCAGGCGCTCGGCGGCGAGCGCGAAGGCGTGCTCCTGGTTCATCGGCGCGCAATAGTCGAGCCGGTCGAGATAGGGAATCGCCTGCAGGTAGGTTTTGGCCTCGATCAGCTTTTCGGTGCCGCGATGCAAGAGCCCGATATGCGGATCGACGCGATCGACGACTTCGCCGTCCAGCTCCAGCACAAGGCGCAAAACGCCGTGCGCCGCAGGGTGTTGCGGGCCGAAATTGATGTTGAAGTTGCGGACGGAGGTTTCAGCCATTTACTGCTTTGCCTTCTCGTCACCCGGCAGGACGTAATCCGTACCTTCCCACGGGGACAAAAAATCGAAATTGCGGAATTCCTGCTTGAGCTCGACCGGCTCATAGATAACGCGCTTGGCCTCATCGTCGTAGCGCACCTCTACGAAGCCGGTCAGCGGGAAATCCTTGCGCAGCGGATGGCCTTCGAAACCATAGTCTGTCAACAGGCGGCGCAGATCGGGATGGCCCGAAAACAGCACGCCGTAGAGATCATAGGTCTCGCGCTCGAACCAGTCGGCACCGGGAAAGACGCCGGTGATCGATGGCACCATGGTTTCCTCGTCGGCCTGCACCTTGATGCGGATGCGCACATTCTGCTTCGGCGACAGGAGATGGTAGACGACGTCGAAGCGCTTGGCCCGCGACGGATAGTCGGCGCCGCAGACGTCGATGATCGAGATGAACTGGCAGCGCGCATCGTCGCGCAGGAAGGTCATGACCTCTACCAGATCGCGCGGCTCGACGCGGATGGTGAGTTCGCCATAGGCGATATCAGCCTCGTTCACGCGGCCGATCAGCTTCTCGCCGAGATAGTTCGACAGTTCGCTCAGGGATGCGGTCATGGATTTACCGTTCGATCGTGCCGGTGCGGCGGATCTTCTTCTGCAAGAGAAGAATGCCGTAGAGCAGCGCTTCGGCGCTCGGCGGGCAGCCGGGCACATAGATATCGACGGGCACGATGCGGTCGCAGCCGCGCACCACCGAATAGGAGTAGTGGTAGTAGCCGCCGCCATTGGCGCAGGAGCCCATCGAGATGACGTAGCGCGGTTCCGGCATCTGGTCGTAGACCTTGCGCAGCGCCGGCGCCATCTTGTTGGTCAGCGTGCCGGCGACGATCATGATGTCGGACTGGCGCGGGGACGCGCGCGGCGCGACGCCGAACCGCTCCGAATCATAGCGCGGCATCGAGGTGTGGATCATCTCGACCGCGCAGCAAGCGAGGCCGAACGTCATGAACATCAGCGACCCGCTGCGCGCCCAGGTGATGAGCGCCTCGGTCGAAGTGACCAGAAAGCCCTTGTCGGCCAACTCGTTGTTGATCTCAAGGAAGAAGGGATCGTCCTCCCCCACCGGCCTGCCGGTGTTGGGATCGATAATACCCTTGGGCTTCGGCGCGACGAGGGTGCCTGAACTGTCGTTCAATCCCATTCCAGCGCTCCTTTTTTCCATTCATAGGCAAAGCCGATGGTCAGCACCGCCAAAAACACCATCATCGACCAGAAACCGAGCATGCCGATCTTCGAAAACGACACCGCCCACGGAAACAGGAAGGCCACTTCCAGGTCGAAGATGATGAACAGGATCGACACCAGGTAGAAACGGATGTCGAACTTCATGCGCGCGTCGTCGAACGAGTTGAAACCGCACTCGTAGGCGGAAAGCTTTTCGGGATCGGGATTGCGGTAGGCCACCAGGAAGGGCGCGGCCAGCAGCGCCAGGCCGACAACCAGCGCCACGCCTATGAACAGGACGATGGGCAGGTATGAGCTCAAGAGTGCGTTCATGCTCGGCTTTCCGTTGGCGCAATCCACTTTGATTACAGCACCGGACCCTAATGCGGAAGCGTGACAGTTTAACCGCTGAACCGTTTTAAGGGCCTATGCTGCAACGCGGCGAGGGTTAGCGCAGCACTTCCAGCGAAGCAAGTCAAACCTTGTTCAAAACACCGACCTGGACGGCATATCGCGGCAAACTGGTCCGATCCGCTCCTGTTTGATTTCCTTCGCTTTTTACTCCACTTTTCTCTCCTGACATGGATGCCGCCAAAACCCTGCTAGCATGGGTTGGAATCAGCCATTCGACCCTCGGTCAAAACACTTCAAAGTGATGCCTGCATGAAGGAAAAGATCTCGCTCCCCACGGCCCGTCGCATCGCGCTTGCCGCCCAGGGGTTTCTCGATCCCCGCCCGACCGGCACGCCCGACCGCCGGCATTTTGCCCGCACCCTCTCCCGCACCGGCCTGCTGCAGATCGATTCCGTTAGCGCGGTGGTGCGCGCTCATTATATGCCACTCTATTCGCGCCTTGGCCCCTACCCGTTCTCGCTGCTCGACAATGCCGCGGTGACACGCAAGCGCACGGTTTTCGAATACTGGGCGCATGAGGCTTCCTTCCTGCCGGTGGAGACGTACCCGCTGATGCGCTGGCGCATGCAGCGCGCCGAGCGCGGCGAGGAAATGTATCTGGGGCTCGCCAAATGGGGCCGCGAACATGCCGCCTATATCGAGGAGATCTACCGCCAGGTCGCCGAGCGCGGCCCGATCGCCGCTTCCGCGCTCGAAGGCCAGAAAGGCTCGGGCGGCTGGTGGGGCTGGAGCCACGCCAAGCATGCCTTCGAATGGCTGTTCTGGGCCGGACGCATCACCACGGCGCACCGTCGCGGTTTCGAGCGCTTCTATGATCTGCCCGAGCGCGTGCTGCCGCAGGCGGTCCTCGATCTGCCGGTGCCGACGCCTGAGGACGCGCACCGCGAATTGCTGCGCATTTCCGCCCGCGCCCACGGCGTGGCGACTTCAGGCGATTTGCGCGATTATTTTCGGCTTTCGCCGGCGGACATGAAGGGCCGGCTGGAGGAGCTCGTCGAAACAGGCGAATTGCTGCCGGTGCGTGTCGAAGGCTGGGACAAGCCGGCCTATCTTCACCGGGACGCCCGCCTGCCGCGCAAAGTCGAGGCCCGCGCCCTGCTGGCGCCCTTCGATCCGGTCGTCTTCGAACGATCGCGCACCGAGCGGCTGTTCGATTTCCATTACCGCATCGAGATCTACACGCCTGCCGACAAGCGGCAATACGGCTATTATGTCCTGCCGTTCCTGCTCGGCGACAGGATCGTGGCACGCGTCGACCTCAAGGCCGACCGTCCGGCCAGCATACTGCGGGTCCATGCGGCCTATGCCGAGCCGGGTGCGCCGCCTGAAACCGCTGCAGAACTGTTCGAGGAATTGAAGCAGATGCAGGGCTGGCTTGGTCTTGAGCGCATGGAAGTGACCCCGGCCGGCGATTTGGGTCCGGCGCTGGCCGACATCGCCATGTCGTAAGCTCGCGTTGACACCGCCGCCCGCAAAAGCCTAAATCCGGGTCAGATGGTCTCTTGCCCGCAACGGCAAGAGCTAAGAGGGAATGCGGTGCGGGGCAAAATCCCAAATCCGCGGCTGTCCCCGCAACTGTAAGCGAAGAGCCAAGGCCGAAAGCCACTGGGAGTTCCCGGGAAGGCGGCTACCCAAGGCGATGACCCGCGAGCCAGGAGACCTGCCGTCTGCGACTTTAGAATCCGATCGCCCGGCGGGTTTCCGGGCAAGGAGCCCGATCTTTGGACCACGACAGCAGTTTTTCGGCTGGCACAGCGGATATTTCGTCCGGCCATGATGATGCCTTGGCCGGCGTCACCATCATCGTCTGCGCCTCCTGTCGCGATGAGACCGGCTCCGACGCTCATCCCCGCGCCGGCGAATTGCTGGCGGAGGATACGCGCCGCGCCGCATCCGGCGACGACATCCGCATCCGCAGCGTCGAATGCCTTGGCAATTGCAAGCGGCGCCTCAGCGCCGCCATCCTGCGCGACGGCTGCTGGAGCTATGTCTTTGGCGACCTGACCGAGACCAGCGGCGCCGACCTCGTCACGGGCGCCAAGCTTTTCGCCACCTCGACCGACGGTCTCATTCCCTGGCGTGGCCGCCCCGATAGCCTGAAGCGCGGCCTCGTTGCCCGCATCCCTCCCCTCGACCTGCTGAAGGACTGACCATGACTGCCCCAGATTCGTCTGCGAACCTCTCCCGCGTTCCCTGCACCGTCGTCACCGGCTTCCTCGGCGCCGGCAAGACGACGCTGGTCCGCCATCTCCTGGAAAACGCCGGCGGCAAGCGCATAGCCATCATCGTCAACGAATTCGGCGACATCGGCATCGACGGCGAGATCCTGAAGGGCTGCGGCATCGACACCTGCCCGGAGGAAAACATCGTCGAACTGGCCAATGGCTGCATCTGCTGCACCGTCGCCGATGATTTCGTCCCGGCGCTTGACAAGATCCTGTCGCTGACGCCGAGGGTCGACCACATCCTGATCGAGACTTCGGGCCTGGCGCTGCCCAAGCCGCTGGTCCAGGCCTTTCAGTGGCCGAGCGTGAAAAGCCGGGTGACTGTCGACGGCGTCATCGCCGTGGTCGACGGGCCGGCCTTGGCCGAAGGCCGCGTCGCCAACGACATGGATGCTCTGCAGGCGCAGCGCGCCGGGGACGAGACGCTCGACCACGACGACCCGGTGGAAGAACTGTTCGAGGATCAGATCGCCTGCGCCGACCTGATCATCCTGTCGAAAAGCGACCTGATGGACGCAGCCGGCACCGCCCGCGCCAACGCCATCATCAACGAACACTCCGCCCGCGCCGTGAAGATCGTGCCGACGTCGCATGGCAAGGTCGATCCCTCGGTGCTGCTCGGGCTCGGTCTGGCCGTCGAGGACGACATCGAGAACCGCAAGTCCCATCATGACGGCGCGTTCGACCACGAGCATGACGACTTCGACACCTTCATCGTCGACATTGCCTCGATCGCCAATCCGGACGAGCTGGCAAAGCGCGTCGCCACCGTCGCAGAAGAAGAGAACGTGCTGCGCGTAAAAGGCTTCGTCGAAGTCGGCGGCAAGCCGATGCGGCTCTTGCTGCAGGCCGTCGGGCCGCGCGTCAATCATTACTATGACCGCGCCTGGACCGCGCAGGACGACCGCCGCTCGCGTCTCGTCGTCATCGGCCTGAAGGGGCTGAACCGCCCGGCGATCGAGCGTATACTCGCCGGCTGATTTCGGACACGGGTCGCGATGCACATCCTCACCACGACATCCGCCTCGCTCGACGACCTCGCCGAGCCGGTCGATCTGCGGCAGACGCCGGCGGATATCGTGGCCCTGTCCTTCACCGACAGCGATCTCGCCGGACTGGCAGCCGCCTGGAAGGCCGATGCCGGCCGCCGGCCCTCGATGCGGCTGGCCGCCCTGCGTGACCTGCGCCATCCCATGTCCGTCGACCTCTGGGTCGACAGCGTCGCCCGCCACGCCAAGATCATCCTGGTGCGCATCCTCGGCGGCTACGACTGGTGGCGCTACGGCTGCGACCAGCTCGCCTCGACTGCCCGCGAACGCGGCATAAAGCTGGCACTGCTGCCCGGCGAATGCCGCGACGAGGATCTGCGCCTGATCGAAGCCTCGACGTTGCCGCGCGAAGAGTTGGACGGCCTGCTCGACTATTTCCGCGAGGGCGGCCCGGCGAATATGAGCGCGCTGGTGCGGAGATTGGCGCGGCTGGCGGGGTCGGATGCGCCTTTCGTCGAACCGGTCGCCGTGCCCAAAGCTGGCTACTACGAACCCGGCCGCGGCGTCGTCCCCCTCCCCCTCGAGGGGAGGGTCCGGCCGCAGGCCGGGGGTGGGGTCCTCTCCGAGGCGCGCCGACTCAAAGAAACGCCGCGTCCGGTCGTACCGACCCCACCCGGCCCTGCGGGCCACCCTCCCCTCGAGGGGGAGGGAAAGGTCGTGCCTATCCTGTTCTACCGCTCGATGCTGCTGGCCGCCGATGTCGCGCCAATCGACGCACTTTTTGAAGCTCTGCGACAGCGCGGCATCAACCCGGTCCCAATCTTCGTCTCCAGCCTCAAGGACCCGGCATCCCTGGCCTTCGTGGAAACAGCACTCGCCTCACTGAAACCCGCCGCCATCGTCACCGCTACCGCTTTCGCGTCCGGTGCCGAACCGGGCAATGAGACCTTGTTCGACCGCGCCGGCGTGCCGGTCTTCCAGGTCATCGTCGCCACCACCCGCCGCGACATCTGGGAGAACAACCAGCGCGGCCTGGCGCCCGCCGACCTTGCCATGCATGTCGTGCTGCCCGAGCTCGACGGCCGCATCCTGGCCGGCGCCATTTCCTTCAAGGGCGAGAGCGAGATCGATCCAGCACTTGGCCACCGCGCTTTCGCCAACCGGCCGGAACCGGATCGCGTGGCGCAAGTGGCTGACCGCATCGCGGCCTTCATCCGGTTGCGGGAGACGCCCCGGGCCAAGCGCAAGCTGGCGATCCTGATGCCGGATTATCCCAGCGCCCCCGGCCGCACCGGCTATGCCGTCGGCCTCGACGTGCCGTCCAGCGTGCTGGCCATTCTGCAGGACCTGCGGGATCAGGGCTACGGGGTTGAGGGGATTCCGGAGACGCCGCGTGAGTTGCTGGGTATGTTGGAAACGGGCGAGCACGGGCTGGCCTTCCAGGATTACATGGCCTTCTCGACCGAATTGCCGACTGCGGCAATTGCTGCAGTCGAAGCCGCTTGGGGGAAGGTGGAAGATGAGACGGGTCTGCGCGAGGCGCCCCCCTCTGTCCTGCCGGACATCTCCCCCTCAAGGGGGGAGATTGCGCTGTCATTACCGGTTTCGCCAATCTCCAATGTTGCAGGAGAGGGCGGAGCGTCAAAACTGCCAATCTCCCCCCTTGAGGGGGAGATGTCCGGCAGGACAGAGGGGGGCGCCTCGCGCCGAAGCTTCCCCTTCCGCGCCGCGACCTTCGGCAACATCACCGTAGCACTCGCCCCGGATCGCGGCCGCTCCGCCGACCGCCGCACCGACTACCACGATCCGACGCTCCCCCCACGTCATGCGCTGATCGCCTTCGGCCTGTGGCTGCGCAAGTCGCTCCGCGTCCATGCGCTGGTGCATGTCGGTGCACACGGCACGCTGGAATGGCTGCCGGGCAAAACCGTTGCTCTGTCGGAAAACTGCTTTCCCGAGATCGTCACGGGTCCCTTGCCCGTCATCTATCCCTTCATCGTCTCCAACCCAGGCGAAGCGGCGCAAGCCAAGCGCCGCATCGCCGCCGTCACCCTTGGCCATCTGCCACCGCCGCTGACCGGCGCCGGGCTTGACGAAAACCAGAACAAGCTCGAGCGGCTGGTCGACGAATATGCCCAGGCCGACGGGCTCGACCGCCGCCGCCGCGACCGTCTGGCGAAACTGATCGTCGACACCGCACAAAAGACCGGTCTCGCCTCCGACGCGGGCGTCGCCGGGACCGACGCTCCGGACGAAGCGCTGCGCCGCATCGACGCCTGGCTCTGCGACCTCAAGGATTTCGCCATCAAGGACGGGCTGCATATCTATGGCTGCGCGCCCGACGACGAGCCCGACGCCATGCGGCGACAAAGCGCTGACGCCGAGAAAGCGGCGCTGCTCGCCGCGCTCGATGGCCGCCACGTCAAGGCCGGCCCGGCCGGCGCGCCCGCGCGGGGTCGCTCGGACGTTCTGCCCACCGGCCGCAACCTGTTCACCTCGGACCCACGCACCATGCCGACGCCGACCGCCTATGATCTGGGCAAGGCAGCGGCGGAGGAAGTGGTGCGCGGCTACATGCAGTCGCATGGCGACTGGCCGCGCTCGCTGGTCATCGACCTGTGGGGCTCGGCCTCACTGCGCACCGGCGGCGAGGAGATCGCGCAAGGATTGGCTCTGATGGGCTGCCGGCCGCAATGGGATTCGGCGACCGGCCGCATCACCGGCATCGAGGTATTGCCGCCGGCCACGCTCGGAAGGCCGCGCGTCGATGTCACCTGGCGCATTTCGGGCCTGTTCCGCGACATGTTCCCGACCCAGATCGCACTGATCGATGCCGCCGCCAACGCGGTGGCCGCCCGCGACGAGGAGGACTCGGAAAACCCGCTCGCGGCCAAAACCCGTGCCGATGGCAAGCTCAGCCCGCGCATCTTCGGCACCTCACCCGGCACATACGGCGCCGGCGTCGAGGATATCTTGTCCTCCGGTAACTGGGTGGCGCGCGAAGAAATCGGCCGCGCCTATCTCGACGCCACCTCGCATGCCTATGGCGGTGCCAAGGGCGAAGGCGTATCGGTGCCCGGCGTCTTCGAAACCCGCATCGCCGAGGCCGATCTTCTCGTCCACACCGGCGACGACCCCGGCCGCGACATCCTCGAAGGCTCCGCCGAGGTCGCTTTCATCGGCGGCTTTTCGGCCGCCCTTGCGGCGCTCGGCAGGAATGCCGACGTCATCGTGCTCGACACCACGGACCCGCAAAAGCCCAAGCCGCGTTCGCTCAGTGAGGCCGTATCGCGGGTGGTGCGCGCCCGCGCCGTCAATCCACGCTTCATATCGGGACAGATGCGCCACGGCCCGCGTGGCGCCTCCGAATTTGCCGAAACCGTAGACCGCCTGGTCGGCTTCGCCGAAACCACGCACGCCATTTCGGGCACGCTGATCGAGGCAGTGCACGATGCCTATCTCGGCGATCCCATGGTCCGCGCCTTCATCCTGCGCGAGAACCCCGCCGCCGCCAAAGTCATCGCCGAGCGCTTCCTGTCGGCGCGACGGCGTGGCCTGTGGCATCCCCTGCGCAACTCCATCGACGACGATCTCACGGCCATGATTGCCGAGGCCGAGGCGCTTGGGGTGGCGGCATGAACGCCTTCTCTCGTCGCGGCGCCTGCCCGGCTTTGTCGGTGCCAATGCAAACCGGCGACGGGCTTTTGGTGCGGCTCAACCCGGTTGCTGGAGGCCCATCTTCTGGAGGCCCGACTTCTGGAGGATTGTCGCCGAAGCTTTTGATCGGGTTAGCCGAATCCGCCTTGTGGCATGGCAATGGCATCATGGAAGTCACCGCGCGCGGCAGTCTACAGATACGTGGGCTGACGACGGACAGCGCGATGCTGCTGGCGGCGGAGGTCGATGCGCTTGATATCGCGGTGCGCACCGGCGTGCCGGTGGAGACCGGCCCGCTGGCCGGCATTGATCCGCAGGAGATTGCCGATCCCCGGCCACTGGCTGAACGGATCAGGGCGGCGATTGACGAGGCTGGATTAGCGCCAATGCTGGGGCCGAAGGTTTCCGTGATTGTCGATGGCTGCGGGCAGTTGACGATGGATTCGGTGACGGCCGATGTGCGGCTTGCTGCAGTGCGGGTCGATGCAGGAGTTCGGTGGCGGGTGTCTGTCGCGGGTGATGGGTGGAATGGGAGGCCACTTGTCACTGCCGATGAAGGCTCGGCGTGCGACATCACCGTCGCGGCCCTAAGAATGGTTGCCGAAAAAAGCCGCGAGGCTCATGCGAGGGATTTGACTGAGAGGCAGTTGGTGTCTCTGGCGGGTTGGCTATGCTCGACAAGTTTGCGCGAGGCGCCCCCCTCTGTCCTGCCAGACATCTCCCCCTCAAGGGGGGAGATTACGCTGCCACCGATGGTTTCGCCAATCTCCGGTGTTGGTAAGGAAAAGCCGGCGCCTAAGCTGCCGATCTCCCCCCCTGAGGGGGAGATGTCCGGCAGGACAGAGGGGGGCGCCTCGCGTAAACCTATCGGCCTTTTCCCCTTAGCCGGCGACGCCACCGCCCTCGGCATCGCCCTCCCCTACGGCAGCATGCCAGCAGAGAAGATCATCGCTCTCGCCCAACACGCCCTCGCCCTCGGCACCTCAGAAATCCGCCTAGCCCCCGGCCGCGCCCTGCTCTTCCTCGGTCAGCTACCGGCAGCCAACCAACCCCTCCAACACACCGCCACCGCCCTCGGCTTCGTCACCGCCCCCACCGACCCGCGCACGCGCATAGCCGCTTGCCCCGGCACGCCGGCCTGCGCCTCCGGCCGCATTGCCACGCGCGAGATCGCCGAGACGATTGCCACTGAAAACGCCGACATCCTCGACTTCACCCTGCACATTTCCGGCTGTGCCAAAGGCTGCGCCCACCCCGGCCTGGCGACGCTGACGATTGTCGGCGGCGAAAACGGAGCCGGACTTGTCGTGAACGCGACGGCAAAGGCCCTTCCTGCGGGCTACAGGCCGGGCTATGACGCCGCGCGCGGCATCCGCCGCGTCGCGGCAATGATCCGCAGCGCACGATATCAAGGCGAGACTGCCGCTGCTTGCCTGACAAGGCTCGGGCCGGCCGGTATCGCCGAGGCTTACCGACAGGCCCAAACTGAAAAACGGAAATGAGCATGGCCGCCTACGACTACATCCATGACGGCACGGCGATCTACGAGCGCTCCTTCGCCATTATCCGCGCCGAGGCCGATCTGTCGCGCTTCTCCGAGGCCGAGGCCGATGTCGCCATCCGCATGATCCATGCCTGCGGCCAGGTCGAATCTTCAAGTCATTTTGTGTTCTCCACGGATTTGGTTGCCGCGGCCCGCACCGCTTTGGCGGCGGGCGCGCCAATTTTCTGCGACGCGGAAATGGTCTCGCATGGCGTCACCCGCGCCAGGCTGCCGGCCGGCAACGAGGTGATCTGCACCTTGCGCGATCCGCGCACGCACGACATCGCCAGGGAAATCGGCAACACCCGCTCGGCCGCCGCGATCGATTTGTGGGGCGAGCGCATGGCGGGCTCGGTGGTTGCCATCGGCAATGCACCGACCGCGCTGTTCTATCTATTGGAAAAACTGCGCGACGGCGCGCCGAAGCCTGCGGCCATCATCGGCATGCCGGTCGGCTTCGTCGGTGCTGCCGAATCGAAGGACGCGCTGGCCGAGAATTCCTACGGCGTTCCCTTTGCCATCGTGCGTGGCCGTCTCGGCGGCAGCGCCATGACCGCCGCAGCGCTCAATTCATTGGCGAGGCCGGGCCTGTGAACGCGCTTCCCAAAGGCCGTCTCGTCGGCGTCGGCACCGGTCCCGGCGACCCAGAACTGCTGACCCTGAAAGCCGCGCGGGCCTTGGCGGAAGCCGATGTCGTGGCCTATTTCGCCAAGCGCGGCAACAACAGCAATGCGCGCGCCATCGTCGAAGCGCAGTTCCGGCCTGAAATGACGGAATTGCCGCTGCTCTATCCCGTCACCACCGAAATCGCTAGGGATCACGACGACTACCGCTCGCAGATCACGGCTTTCTACGAGGAGTCCGCCGAGAAGGTCGCCGAGCACCTTCAGGCAGGCAGGATGGTTGCGGTGCTGTCCGAGGGCGACCCGCTTTTCTACGGCTCCTACATGCATCTGCATGTGCGCCTCGCCCATCGCTTCCCGACCGAAGTTATTCCCGGCGTCACCGCCATGTCCGGCTGCTGGTCGCAGACTGGTGTTCCGATCGTCCAGGGCGACGATGTGCTGACGGTGCTGCCCGGCACGATGAGCGAGTTCGAGCTGACGCGCCGGCTGGCTGACACCGATGCCGCCGTCATCATGAAGGTCGGCCGCAACCTGCCAAAGATCAGGCGGGCGCTGGAGGCTACGGCCAAGCTGTCGCGCGCCGTCTATGTCGAGCGCGGTACCATGGCCGGCAGCGTGTCGATGAAGCTGGCCGACAAGACGGACGACAAGGCGCCCTATTTCGCCATCGTGCTGGTCGCCGGCTGGTCCGGCCGCCCCGGCGCCGTGGGAGCGCAGGCATGAGCGGCCGTCTCACTGTCATCGGCCTTGGGCCCGGCAATGCCGATCAAGTCACTCCGGAAGCCAGCCGCGCCGTCGCCGAGGCGAAATTCTTTTACGGCTACAAACCGTATCTCGACCGGCTGGAATTGCGCCCGGAACAGACCCGAGTCGCTTCCGACAATCGCGAGGAACTCGCCCGCTCCAAGGACGCACTGATCAAAGCCGCCGAGGGCCACGACGTCGCGGTGGTTTCCGGTGGCGATCCCGGCGTGTTCGCCATGGCGGCGGCCGTCTGCGAGGCGATCGAGGCCGGCCCGGCCGAATGGCGCGCGGTCGATGTCGCTGTGGTGCCCGGCATCACCGCCATGCTGGCGGTCGCCGCCCGCATCGGCGCGCCGCTCGGCCATGATTTCTGCGCCATCTCGCTGTCCGACAATCTGAAGCCATGGGAGCTGATCGAACTGCGCCTGCTGGCGGCAGCCGGCGCCGGCTTCGTCATCGCGCTCTATAACCCGATCAGCAAGGCGCGCCCCTGGCAGCTCGGCCGCGCCTTCGAGTGCCTCACCGCGATCCTGCCCGGCACCACACCGGTGATTTTCGGCCGCGCCGCCGGCCGCCCGGATGAGCGCATCGAGGTCTACCTGCTGGCCGATGTCGAGGCAGAGAAGGCCGACATGGCGACCTGCATCATCATCGGCTCGCCGGAGACCCGCATCATCAAGCGCGCGGAGAAGCCGGCGCTGGTCTACACGCCGCGCTCGTCCACGGGACGGACAAAATGATCGACCAACACGGTCAGCGCTTCAACGCTTTCAGCCGCGGGAACATCCGGCAAGACTGGCCGTTGGATCATGACCACCTCGAGGCCAAGCGCCCGCGCCGCGGCGATCTTGCCATAAGTCGCTTCGCCGCCGCTGTTCTTGGACACGACGACATCGATGCGTTGCTTTTCGAGCAGCGCGCGTTCCTCCGCCTCACGAAACGGGCCACGGGCCAGAAGATAGCTCGCATCCGGCACGGCAAGCTTGGGCTCGATCGCGTCGACGCTGCGGACGAGATAATGATGCTGGGGCGCAGCTTCGAAAGCAGCGACCTCTTGCCGGCCCAGCGCCAGGAAAACACGGCGCGGCGCCAGTCCAAGCGCTCGCGCGGCATCGCCGGATGTAATGACCTCAGTCCAGCGGTCGCCTTCGACAGGCTCCCAGCCGGGGCGTCGCAGCGCAAGGATCGGCACACCGGCCACGCGCGCGGCTTGCGCCGCATTGGCGGAGATCTGCGCCGCATAGGGGTGCGTCGCGTCGATCAGCAGATCGATAGGCTCTTTCCGCAAATAATCGGCCAATCCATCGGCACCGCCAAAGCCCCCCGTTCGCACCGGCACGCCTTGCGCGACCGGGCTTTCAGTGCGGCCAGCCAGCGACAGCGTGACCGAGGCGCGCGCCGCCAGTTTTCCGGCCAGTTGCCGGGCTTCGGTGGTGCCGCCGAGGATCAGAATACGGTGGGTCATCATGCCTGCTGAAGGTCCGCGCGGTGCCAAGCTCACCCCAAAATGGCTCACAATCGTCGGCATCGGCGAGGACGGTTTAGCTGGTCTCGGCGACGAGGCCAAGCAGCGGATTGCCGAGGCGGAGATCATCTTCGGCGGCAAGCGGCACCTGGCGCTGGTCGCTTCCTTCGCCAAGGGCGAGGCGCGCGCCTGGCCGGTTCCTTTCGATGCCGAGATGGCTGACGTGCTGGCGCTTGCCGACAGGCGCGTCTGCGTGCTCGCTTCAGGCGATCCGTTCTTCCACGGCGTCGGCGCCACCCTCGCGCGCAAGGTCAAGCAACAGGAGATGCATGTCATCCCCGCACCGTCGGCCGTTTCGCTGGCGGCCGCGCGCCTTGGCTGGGCGCTGCAGGACATCGAGACCGTCTCGCTGCACGGCCGGCCGCTCGACCTGATCCGGCCGCTGCTGCAGCCACGCGCGCGCATTTTGGCACTGACCTCGGATGCCGAAGCCCCCGCTGCAATAGCGCGCCTGCTCACCGAACTCGACTTCGGCGCATCGCGGCTGACGATCCTGGAGGCGTTGGGTGGGCCAAGCGAGGACCACCGCACGATCCGCGCCGATGCCTTCGATCTCGAAAACATCAATCCACTCAACGTTCTGGCGGTCGAAGTTGAATCCGGTCCGGACGCGCGCGTCCTGCCGCTCACATCAGGCCTTGCCGATCATCTGTTCGACCATGACGGCCAGATCACCAAGCGCGAGATCCGCGCGATCACCCTGTCGGCGCTGGCGCCGCGGCGCGGCGAATTGCTGTGGGACATCGGCGCCGGTTCCGGTTCCATCGGCATCGAATGGATGCTGGCCCACCCTTCGATGCGCACCATTGCCATCGAGGCCGATCCGATCCGCGCCGCCCGCATTGGCCGCAACGCGGCCGTCTGCGGCGTTCCCGGCCTTGTCGTGGTGGAAGGCAGCGCGCCCAGGGCACTTGCCAGGCTGGACACGCCGGACGCGATCTTCATCGGCGGCGGCGGCAGCGATGCCGGCGTGCTGAATGCTGCCATCAAGGCGCTGCGCCCGGGCGGCCGTCTCGTGGCAAATGCGGTGACGCTGGAGATGGAAGCCTTGCTCCTCGCCCAGCATACCAAGCTCGGCGGCGATCTCACCCGCATCGCCATCTCTCGCGCATCGCCGGTCGGCGCGATGCAGGCCTGGCGGCCGGCCATGCCCGTGACCCAATGGAGCTGGGTCAAGCCATGATGGTCGCGGGCATCGGCAGCCGAAAAGGCGTGAGCGTCGAAGACGTGCTTGCCGCGATCGAAACCGCGCTGGAGACTCATGGCCTGACGATGACGGCGCTTTCGGCACTGGCGACTGCCGAGTTCAAGAAGGATGAAGAAGCGATCGCCGCCGCTGGCCGCGCGCTGAACCTTCCGGTCATCATCGTCGATGATGCAGCCCTTCAGGCCGCCTCGGACACGCTTAGCCATTCCGACCTCTCGCAAGAACTCGCCGGCACGCCATCGGTTTCCGAGACGTCCGCCCTCGCCGTTGCCGGCGCCGGCGCCAGACTGCTTGGCCCCCGCACGGTGCTCGGCCCGGTCACCTGCGCCATCGCCATCAGCGGAGATGCGCCATGACCGTCCATTTCATCGGCGCCGGTCCGGGTGCCGCCGACCTCATCACGCTGCGCGGCGCGAGGCTGCTGGCAAGCTGCCCGGTCTGCCTGCATGCCGGTTCGATCGTCGCGCCCGAATTGCTGCAGCACTGCGCGCCGGGGACAAAACTGATCGACACCGCGCCGATGTCGCTCGACGAGATCGAGGCCGCCTATCTCGACGCGCATAAATCAGGCCAGGATGTCGCCCGCCTGCATTCCGGCGACCTGTCGGTGTGGAGCGCTGTCGCCGAGCAGATCCGCCGGCTGGAAAAGCATGGCATTCCCTACACGCTGACGCCGGGCGTCCCCTCCTTCGCCGCAGCCGCCGCCGCATTGCGCCGTGAGCTGACCATTCCCGAAGTCGCGCAAAGCCTGGTGCTGACACGCATCTCAGGGCGCGCGTCAAAAATGCCGCCCGGCGAAACGCTGGCCGGCTTCGGCCGCACCGGCGCCACGCTGGCGATTCATCTGGCCATCCACGCCATCGACCGCGTCGTTGCCGAACTCACACCGCACTATGGCGGCGATTGCCCGGTGGCGGTCGTCTTCCGCGCCTCCTGGCCGGACGAGCGTGTGCTGACCGGTACGCTGGCGACCATCGAGGCGTTGCTGGCCGCTGATCCGATGGAGCGCACGGCGATCATCTTCGTCGGCCGCTCGCTGGCAGCGGAAGGTTTTGGCGAGAGTTCATTATACGACGCCCACTATCAGCGGCGTTTTCGCGGACGGGACGGATTGTGAGCGGCAGCACCAAAAACACTACGCTCGAAAAGGCGTTGTCCCAGCTGAATTTCAAGCCGCGCCGGCTTGAGCCGGGCCATGTCTGGCTGGCCGGCGCCGGCCCCGGCGACCCCGGTTGCCTGACGCTCGAAGTGCTGGCGGCTTTGGCCGAGGCGGATGCGCTGGTCTACGACGCGCTGGTCTCATCGGATGTCGTCGCCGTCGCCGAAAATGCCGAGCTTTTCTTTGCCGGCAAGCGCGGCGGAAAACCGTCGATGAAACAGGATGACATCACCGCCCTTTTGGTGCGGCTGGCGCGCGACGGCCGCCGCGTCGTCAGGCTGAAGGGCGGCGATCCCTATATTTTCGGCCGCGGCGGCGAAGAAGCCCTGGCGCTGGCGCATGAAAACATCCCGTTCCGCGTGCTGCCAGGCCTGACCTCGGGCCTCAGCGCTCTGGCCGCGACCGGCATTCCGGCCACCATGCGCGGCATCAACAAGGCAGTGATCCTGGCGACCGGCCACGCCGCCGGCACCGATGACGATCTCGATTGGGCGGCAATCGCCCGCACCGGCCAGCCTGTCGTCGTCTATATGGGCATGGCCAACCTGCCTTTGATCGCGGCGGCACTGCTCGATGGCGGGCTGGCGCCGTCGACACCGGCGGCAGTGATCGTCGCGGCGACCACGCCGCAGGAACGAACCGTCGTCGCCACGCTCGCCACCATTGCCGAGGAAGCCGCGGCCGCCGGTCTTGCCTCGCCGGCGCTGATCATCGTCGGCGGCATCGTTGCCATGCGCGCGGCACTGGCGGGACAAGCATGACGGCCCGCGCCATCATCGTCGGCGCGCCGCGCTCCGGCTCCGGCAAGACCAGCGTCACCATCGGCATTTTACGCGCGCTCACCCGGCGTGGGCTGAAGGTGCGAGGCGCCAAATCCGGCCCCGACTATATCGACCCCGGCTTCCACACCGCCGCCACGGGATTGTCCGGCGTCAATCTCGACAGCTGGGCGATGCCGCCATCGCTGCTCAACGCACTCGCCGCGCAAGCCGCCGACGACACCGATTTCGTCATCCTCGAAAGCGCCATGGGCCTGTTCGACGGCATTCCGGCCTCGCCCGGCCGCACCGGTTCGGCGGCCGACCTGGCGCGGCTCTACGGCCTGCCGGTGCTGCTGGTGCTCGACGTTTCCGGCCAGTCGACCACCGCGGCCGCCGTCGCCAAGGGTTTTGCCACCTACGATCCGGATGTACGCATGGCCGGTGTAGTGCTCAACCGGTTGGGCAGCGAGCGGCACCGCCGGCTGTCGGGCGACGCCATCGAGGCGATCGGCCTGCCGGTCGTCGGCGCCATCCTGCGCGATCCCACTCTGAACCTGCCCGAACGCCATCTCGGCCTCGTCCAGGCCGGCGAATATGACGACCTGATGGCGCATCTCGACCGGCTGGCCGATATGGCGGAGAAATCGCTCGACCTCGATGCGATCATGGCCCTGGCGACACCCTTCACCCCGGCGTCTGGCGGCTTCACCGACGCACTGGCGCCGCCCGGCCAGCGGATCGCGTTGGCCGAGGATGCCGCCTTCACCTTCCTCTATCCGCATGTCGCCGCCTACTGGCGCAAGGCGGGTGCCGAAATCGTCCCGTTCTCGCCGCTCGCCGATGAAGCGCCCGACGAGGCTTGCAATGTCTGCTGGGTGCCCGGCGGCTATCCCGAGCTTCACGCCGGCAAGCTCGCCGCCGCCGCGACTTTCCGCGCCGGGATGGCGCGTTTTGCCACGACAAAGCCCATCCATGGCGAGTGCGGTGGCTTCATGGTGCTGGGCGAAGCGCTGGAGGACGCATCGGGCGACACGCATGCGATGCTCGGCCTGCTCGGCCATTCCACCAGCTTCGCCAAACGCAAGATGAATCTCGGCTACCGCGAGGCGCGGTTGCGCGCCGACTGCCCGCTGGGCTCACAAGGTGCGCTGATCCGCGGCCACGAATTCCACTATGCGCAGATGACCTCTACCGGCAATGACGACCCCTTGGCCGACCTTGCCGACGGTCTGGGCAATCCGATCGGCGCCTCGGGCTACCGGCGCGGCCATGTCAGCGGCACCTTCTTCCATGCGATTGCGAGAGGCTAGAGCATGAAGTTCAGGAATCTGGCCCTTTCACCGCGGCAGGTTGTCGACGACATCGCGCTATGCCTGGTCTTCTTCACCCGTCTGCCGCTGCCCGTCTTCGATTTTCGCGGCCGCAGCCTTGCCGCCGCGATCTGGGCAGCCCCCATTGCCGGACTTGTCGTCGGCCTGATCGGCGCCATCGTCTTTGCCACGGCCGAACGGTTTGGCCTGGCCATGGGGCCAGCGGCGGCCCTTGCTCTCGTGGCAACCGTGCTCACCACCGGCTGCCTGCATGAGGACGGGCTATCCGACGTCTCCGACGGCTTTGGCGGCGGCAAATCGCGCGGCCGCAAACTCGAGATCATGCGCGACAGCCGCATCGGTACATATGGTGCCGCGGCGCTGGGCCTGTCGCTGCTGATCCGCTGGAGCGCGCTGTCGGAGTTCGTCGATCCCACTCAGGCCCTCTTCGCCCTCATAGCCGCACACGCGGCCTCGCGCGGCCTGCTTGGCGCCTTCATGCATCTCTTGCCTTCAGCGCGGGTCGATGGCCTCTCGGCCGATGCCGGCACCGTCTCGCAGGAAACCGCCATCGCCGGCGCCGTGCTCGGCGCGATCCCGCTGCTCCTGCTTGGACTGGGCGGAGCCATCTTCGCGCTGATCCTGCTTGGCCTGCTGTTTGCCGCTTTCCGCGCCCTTTGCCTCAACCAGATCGATGGCCAGACCGGCGACACGATCGGAGCCTTGCAGCAGGCAAGCGAGATCGCGGTGCTGCTCGTCGCTTCCGTAGCGCTTTCCTGATCCTTTGGCCTGATTCTCTTGGCCTGATTCCTTTTCGGAGACTTTGCCCCCATGCCCTTCAAATCCCTTAGTGAATTGCGCGCCGCCTGCCTCGACCTGCCGGCCGGCAGCGATGCCGCGGCCAATGCGGTCGCCCGCCGCCAGGACACGCTGACCAAGCCGCAAGGCAGCCTTGGCCGGCTGGAGACGATCGCCGCCTGGCTGGCGCGCTGGCAGGGCCGCGACATGCCAAAACTCGACCGCGTAAAAGTCTTCGTCTTCGCCGGCAACCATGGCGTCACCGCGCAAGGCGTGTCGGCCTATCCTTCCGAGGTCACCGTGCAGATGGTGGCGAATTTCGCCGGCGGCGGTGCCGCCATCAACCAGCTTGCCCGCATGGCCGGCGCCGAACTCGACGTCATTCCGCTCGATCTCGACCATCCGACAGGCGATTTCACACAAGGGCCGGCAATGGACGAGAAGGCCTTTCTGGAGGCGGTCTCGGCCGGCTATGATGCCGTGACGAAGGATCTCGACCTGATCTGCTTCGGCGAAATGGGCATCGGCAACACGACGCCGGCGGCTGCCATCTCAGCAGCCCTGTTCGGCGGCGGCGCGGAAAAATGGACCGGGCGCGGCACTGGCGTTGACGACGCCGGTCTGAAGCGCAAGGTCGTCGCCATCGAAGCCGGCTTGCAGCGTCACGTGGCCACCCTCGCCGATCCGCTGGGCATTGCTGCAGCACTCGGTGGCCGCGAACTCGCCGCCATCTTCGGCGCGACGCTCGCCGCCCGGCATCTCGGCATACCCGTACTGCTCGACGGCTTCGTCTGCACCGCCGCCGCGGCCCCGCTGGCAAAGCTGCACCCGACCGGCCTCGCCCACACAATCGCCGCGCACGTTTCGGCCGAATCGGGCCATCGCGGCCTGCTCGAAGCGCTTAGCCTGCCACCGCTGCTCGATCTCGGCATGCGGCTCGGTGAAGGCTCCGGCGCCTGCCTCGCCGTCAACATCGTCCGCTCGGCGCTGGAGTGCCATGCAAGGATGGCGAGTTTTGCCGAGGCTGGCGTTTCGGAGAAGTAGTTATCCATTCCCCGTATCGGCCGACAAAGATGCCGTTGTCACGACAAAGGAGGCATCTTCCCGTAACGGCGATTCTCAAATAGATTTTGCGGATGAAGAAATTTCATCCTGCCGCAGCTGCGGTGTTTATCGCCGGAGCGGTCGCTGTTGTGTTCCGTCACAGCAGCTATTCAAGTCATGGCCCGATCGACACCGGCATTTTCGTTGTCTTCCTGGTCTTCTTCTGGTGGCTCATCAGCGATTTCTCCGGGGGAAAAGACGGAACTGGCGCCAGCGATGCTGCAGCCGGGGAAAAGAGCCTTGCTTTTCGATTCGGCCGGTTTCTGAGCCGCATTTTTCAACGTGGCTGAATCGCAACGAGATCCGGATAGCGCGGTTAAAGAATCACAGTCAGACAGCCTGCCCGAGACGCGTCAAACGCGTCTCGCTTTCAGGGTCATTCCACCAAGTCTTTGAAGAATTTGGTGGGTGCGCACAGGATTGAACTGTGGACCCGCTGATTAAGAGTCAGCTGCTCTACCAACTGAGCTACGCACCCACTCGGCCGGCAAAAACCGGCGTTGGCGGGCATATAGCCGCCACCATCGGTCCTGTCCAGCCCTGCCGGAATCATTTCCCGACAAATCGCTCCTGGGGTTCGTCATCCCTGGGCGAAGCAGGAGCAAAGCTCCGTCGCGAAGACCCTGGGATCCATGCCGGGACGCCAACCGAAGAACGCAACGGTGCAGAAAACATGTGCCTGCTAGCGAGCTGAAAACAGTAGACGAGGTGCGCTCAATCTGCACCGTCGGTATTCAGCCCGACGGTCGCGGCATGGATCCCAGGGTCTGCGCCGCGTCGCTTCGCTCCTTGCTCCGCCCTAGGATGACGACCGTAGCGCGATCACACGAAAAGCTTGCCTTCCGCCACCTTGACCGCGTTGCCGCCAATGCGCGCCGAGGCCAGTTTGCCGCCTTGCACGGTCAGTTCGAGGCGGATGCGCGATGGCCGGCCCATCTCCAGCCCCTGCTCGATCCACAGCTGCGAAATGCCGTCGGTCGGCGCGTCGAAATGCATGATGGCGCCGGCAAAGGCCGCTGCCGCCGAGCCGGTCGCCGGATCCTCGTAGGACGGCGTGCCGGGCACGATCATGCGGACATGGAAGGCGCTTTCATGGTTCACCGTCTCGCGGCAATAGACATAGGGACTGGCGAAGGCCCATTCACTCTTGCGCGGCGCCAGTTCCGACCAGGCCTGGTTGTCCAGCCGGATTCGGCCCGCCGCCTCGAGATTGGCAACGGGAATGGTGACGTAGGGCACGCCGGCCGACCAGAACGCGACGCGGTGATTCTCGAAGCCGATCTCATGCGGCGTCAACCCAAGGGCAGCACCGATCGCCTCCGGATCGGCCTCCAGCTTCAGCGGCTCCGGCAGCTTCGCCAGGTCGAACTCGGCGAAAGTGTTTCCGTCGTGCTTGCTAACGGCACAACGCACAGGGCCGATGTTTTCTTCCAGCACGAAAATGCCGGCACCGCCCTCTTGCGCCAGTTCGGCCAGCGCGATCGCGGCGCCGACCGTCGGATGGCCGGCGAACGGCATTTCATAGTCGGGCGTGAAGATGCGAATGCGGTTTCTGTGTTTGGGATTGTCCGGCGGCAGCACGAACACCGATTCCGACAGGTTGAATTCACGCGCGATGGCCTGCATCGCGGCCGCGTCCAATCCCTTGCTGTCCAGCACGACGGCCAAAGGATTGCCGGCCAGTCGCTCGGTCGTAAACACATCGTAAAGCAAGTAATTCCGGGTTTTCATTCCTGCCTCAATCCCAACATGGGCGAAATTTAATTTGATATTTGAACCAGTAAGCCTGATCTGTGCACAGATAGGGACATTGCGCATTATAGGGGTCCAGCGTGGACCAGATTGTCAATCTGCCAAAGACGGAATCGGATTCCGCCATCGAGACGGCGCTTGGGCTCGACAGAACGGGGCTGCGCAAGTCGCGCCGGCGCGGCTGGCTCTATGCGCTGCTGGCGCTGATCGTGCTCGCCGCCGGGCTTGGCGCCTATCAGTGGTATGCGGGCTCGCCGGCCAAGATCGACTACACCACCGTGCCTGCTGCCAAGGCCGACCTCACCGTCGCGGTGTCGGCGACCGGCACGCTGCAGCCGCTCACCCAGGTCGACATTTCAAGCGAACTGTCCGGCATCATCCGCTCGGTCTCAGCCGAGGAGAATCAGCAGGTCAAGAAGGGTGACGTGCTGGCGACACTCGACACGGTGAAACTCGAAGTCCAGATCGAACGCGCCGAAGCTTCGGCCAAGGCCGCCGCCGCCAATGTCGAGGACGCCACGGTTACGCTGGCCGAAAACGAGAAGGCGCTGGTGCGCGCCGCCGAACTGACCAGGCGTGGCATGGCGACCGACCAATCGCTTGAAGCAGCAACCGCCACGCGCGACCGTTCCAAGGCAGCGCTCGACAGTGCGCAGGCCAACCTCGCCATTGCCCAGGCCGACCTCAAGGCGCAGCAGACCGACCTTGCCAAGAGTACCATCTATGCGCCGATCGACGGCATCGTGCTGACGCGTTCGGTCGATCCAGGCCAGACGGTCGCCTCCTCCCTGCAGGCGCCAGTGCTGTTCATCATCGCAGCCGATCTCAGAAACATGGAATTGGTGGCGGCGGTCGACGAGGCCGACATCGGCGCGGTCAAGTCCGGCCAGCATGCCCGCTTCACCGTCGATGCCTTCCCCGAGCGGCCGTTCGATGCCGAGATTCGCGACATCTCCTACGCCTCGGTCACCACCGACGGCGTCGTCACCTACAATGCGCGGCTCGAGGTCGACAACAACGAGCTGCTGCTGCGGCCCGGCATGACCGCCACGGTGTCGGTCGTCACCAAGCAGGCCAAGGGTGTGCTCACCGTACCGGCCACCGCCTTCCGCTATCGCCCGGTCCAGCAGGCCGCCCGCGGCTGGAGCCTGAGCGACCTGTTTACCGGCCGCATGGGCCGCCCCGGCGGCAATCGCCAGCGCCAGGCCGCCACAGTGCCCGCCGATGGCTCGCGCACG
Organism: Mesorhizobium sp. M7A.F.Ce.TU.012.03.2.1; assembly: GCF_004006095.1. Lineage (NCBI taxonomy): Bacteria > Pseudomonadati > Pseudomonadota > Alphaproteobacteria > Hyphomicrobiales > Phyllobacteriaceae > Mesorhizobium > Mesorhizobium sp. M7A.F.Ce.TU.012.03.2.1. The sequence continues at coordinate 4,390,267 of NZ_CP034779.1, read as the reverse complement.
CTCTATGTGCTGGAGAATGGGCGACCGCACCCGGTCAACGTCAAGATCGGCTCCACCGACGGCGAACTGACCGAGATCCTTTCGGGCCTGGACGAAGGCGCTCAGATCATCACCGCGTCGCAGCAGCGGAGCTGATACCGTGGCTGCGGGCGCGACCCTCATCACCTTCGACAAGGTCTGGAAGAGCTATGGCCAGGGCGAGGCCAAGGTGCATGCGCTGGCCGGCGTCGATCTTGCGATCCGGCGTGGCGAATTCGTCGCCATCATGGGGCCGTCCGGCTCCGGCAAGTCGACGGCGATGAACATCATCGGCTGCCTCGACACGCCGACGGCCGGAACCTATTCCTTCATGGGCATCGACGCCGGCCGCCTCGACCGCAACCGCCGCGCCATGCTGCGCAACCTCTATGTCGGCTTCGTCTTCCAGGGCTACAATCTGCTGGCCCGCACCACGGCAGCCGAAAATGTCGAACTGCCTCTGATCTATCGCGGCGTGGCCGCCCGCGAACGCCGCGACCTTGCCATGCAGGCGTTGGCGGAGGTCGGCCTTGTCGGCCGCGAGCACCACACGCCGGCCGAACTGTCCGGCGGCCAGCAGCAGCGCGTGGCCATCGCGCGCGCCATCGTCACCCGCCCGACCCTGCTCGTCGCCGACGAGCCGACCGGCAATCTCGACACCGCCCGCACGCACGAGATCATGGAGCTGCTGACCCGGCTCAACACCGAGCTTGGCCTGACCATCGCCATGGTCACCCATGAGGCCGACGTCGCCGGCTATGCCGAACGCACCATCCGCTTCCTCGACGGCCACGTCGCTTCTGACACCGCGAAGCTGGAAATGGCATCACCATGATCTGGGAAACCGTCCGCCTCTCGCTCCGCTCGATCCGCCGCAACGTGCTGCGCTCGTTCCTGACCTTGCTCGGCATCGTCATCGGCGTTGCCGCCGTCATTGCCATGCTCACCATCGGCTCCGGCACCACCGAAAAGGTCAAGGCCGACATCTCCAAGCTCGGCAGCAATCTGCTGGTCGTCCGCTCCGGCCGTCCGGCCGGCCCCGGCGGCCCGGGCGGGCTCGACCAGGTGGTGCGTCCGCTGGCCGAAAAGGACCTGGCGGCACTCGTTGCGCATCTCAGCGGTGCCCGCGCGATTTCGCCGGCTTCGCAAAAGCAGGTCCGCGTCATCTTCGGCACCGAGAGCTTGACCTCGGGCGTCACCGGCACCGACAGCGCCTATCTCGATGCGCGCGACTGGAAGCTGGTATCAGGCCGCCCGTTCAGCGATTCCGAAACCCGTTCCGGCACCGGCGTGTGCCTGATCGGCGAGACCGTGCGCCAGCAATTCTTCGGCGCCGGCGATCCCGAGGGCGAGATCATCCGCGTCAACCGCACCTCCTGCAAGATCATCGGCCTGCTCGAACCCAAGGGCTATACCGGCTTCGGCCAGGACCAGGACAATGTCGTCCTGATGCCGCTGCACGCCTACCAGCGCCGCATCGCCGGCAACCGCGACATCGACAACATCTACATCGCCGCCGACGACCGCACGCCGACCAGCGAGTTGCAGCCGCGCGTCGAGGACATCTTGCGAGACGCGCGCCGCATCACACCCGATCGCGAGAGCGATTTCGCCATCCGCGACATGACCCAGATCGCCGACGCCATGGCCAGCGCCACAACCACCATGACCGGCATGCTGGGCGCCGTCGCAGGCGTCAGCCTGCTGGTCGGCGGCATCGGCATTATGAACATCATGCTGGTGTCGGTCACCGAACGCACGCGCGAGATCGGCATCAGGCTGGCCATCGGGGCGCATGAAAAGCACATCCTCATCCAGTTCCTGGTCGAGGCGACGGTGCTGTCGCTGCTCGGCGGCATTATCGGCATCCTGATCGGGCTGGCGCTGGCCGGCCTCGCCGCGGTGACGCTGACCATCCCGTTCGCGCCGAGCCCGGCGGTGATCCTGCTCGCCGTCGGCTTTTCCGCCCTGATCGGCATGGTGTTCGGCTTCTTCCCTGCGCTGCGCGGCGCCAGGCTCGACCCGATCGACGCGCTGCGGCACGAATAGGCACCCGGTCGGAAGCGCGCCAGCGCTCCAACCGGTTTTGCACAGTCTTCGGTGTTTCCACCCTGCCCGCCGCTGTCGCCGCGCCGTTCGCGATGCTAGGGCAATTCACCTGGGTGGAGGAATGCGGGATGAGCAAGAAGGCGCGACTGGTCCTGGCGATGGTGGTCATCGAGGCAGGTCTTGCAGGCATCTGGTGGTATCTCGCCCGCTTCGGCATGGCCAATCCCGATCGCGTCACCGCTGATTTCCAGGCAGTCGTCGGCCAGACCATGGGTATGGCGATGGGCGGCTTGCTCGGCATCGGCTTCATCCTGTTCCTCGTCGCCGCCCGCAACGATCGCAACGCGGCACAGAATAAGACGCGCCCTTAATTCCCGTTTGCGAAATGCCACTCGATCAGCGGCTTCATGTGCGGCGAGAGCCCATCCGGCAGGTCGGCGGCATGGCGGATGATCACCGGTCCCTCGATCTCCGGCTCGGTCTCGGCGGCAACGAAGGCTGAGATGCGCCTGGCGATCTCGTCGGCAGGCGCCGCCGCGTGGTAGCGGCGAAAGATCACCGTGCCGCTGCTGGTCGACATGGCATGGTAGCGCTTGCCGCGTTCCGCACCTGACAGGTCGAGCCCGGTTTCCTCGCGCACCTCACGGATCATGTTGAAATCGACGTCGACCAGCCCATCGCGAAAATCGATCGGCTCGAACGAGCCGGCGGCGAAATAGACGCGGCCGGCGTTGACTGTGTGAGGACCCATGCGGATCGCCACCAGCGCATTGTCGCCGGCCACCAGCATGGCATGGGCATAGGCATGCTCAACGCCCGAATTCTCGCGCCGCTTCCGCCACAGCATGAACGTCGAGTAATTGACCGCATGGCAGCGGCCGATGAGACGGCTGTCGCGGTAGGCAAGTTGCGACAGCAGCACCACCATGCCGTCGAACAGCGCCGGATTGGCGGCGATTTCGTGCTGCCAGTTCTCGGCGATCGCCTCTGCATTGTCCCTTGCGAAAGGGTGCGGACCGGGATCGAGCCGGACGTCGATGTCGTCGACCGGCAGGATGACGTTGCGCGGAAGGTCGAAACTCATGCGTCAGGTCATGTCCAGCGTGATCGCCACTGGGCAATGGTCCGATGCCTTCGGTCGGTCCCAGCCGGCGCGCGGAAACCGCTCGACCTCCTGCCCCGGCGGAAAGATGGTGCGCCAGGGCTGGCCGTTGCGGATGATGTCGGGAACGGCCGTTGCGTTGCTGGCGGCGAGCCCCTTCGACAACAGGATGTAGTCGAGCTGGCACAGATGCCGCTCTTCCGGTCCGCGCGTGTGGTAAAAACTCCAGCGGTTCATCTCCGGCCGCCGCTCGACGACGTTTTCGCAAAAGCCGCCTGCCGTCAGCACGTTGATGCAGGACAGGGCTTCGTCGACCACCTCGAAGCGATAGCCGTCGATCGCATCGCCGGCCACCTTCACGCGCTGGCGATAATCATTCATGTCGCCGCATATCGCCCAGCGTTTGTTGGCGGCATGCTCCCCACCGAAGCGCTCCTCGATGATGCGGCGCACGGCCTGCGCTTCCGCGATGCGCACCGGCATCGTCGCCTCGCGCCCGTCGAGCCCGTTGCGCGGCGAGCCCATCGACTTGAAATGCACGAGATAGAGCGTCAGCGGCACACCGCCCACGGTGACGTCGATCTCCAGGCAGTCGCGCCGGAAAATGCGCTCATTGGCCTGATTGCCCAGTGCCTCGAGTTCCGGCGTGTGCAGCCCGAACTGCTCGTAGGTGACATAGGCATGGCTGGTCATGCGCACGAATTCGATCGGCTGGCCCTGCGCGGTCTCGTTGCGCATCATCACGGCAACGTCGATGCCGCGCGAATCATTGCCCGATGTGGTGTATTTCTGCCGGTAGCCCTGCCCCACCATCTTGAACAGATAGCCGTATTCGAAGGCCTTCAGCGCTTCGATGTTGTCGACCTCCTGCATGCAGATGATGTCGGCCCGGGTGGCAGCGATTGCCAGCGCCGTCAGTTGGCGCGTGTCGTCGGACTGGGCGATGGCGCGGGCCTGCTCCAGGATCCTGTATTCCGCCTCGCTCTGGATATCGAACAGCGCCAGCGTTCGATCCTCGTTGAGCTGGTTGCGATAGCCGGAAAAATCGAACCTGTTCATCAGGTTCTCGACATTGAAGGTGGCAAGGCGCAGCGACATGCCACGACCTTTGCCCGCAAGTGCTTCGGAAAACAAGCGCGCAAAACCACCATCTGAGATCGATTGGTCCTGGGCGCGTTCGCGTCATGGTTGACGGAACCTTTCCGTTCATCCGCCGTTCAGATGCAAACATCCATTGTTGCCCCATTCCTCGGGTGGGCGTGGGGCCTGTAACTCTTGGAGAGTGCAATGAGTTCGCTCTTTTCTTCCACGGTCAAATCGGGGCTGATAGCCCTCGGTATCCTGTCCGGCGTCACGGCACCGTCCGCCGCCGGACCGATCATGCAGCCGGATCTGTCGATACCCACCAGCACGGCGGCGCCGAATGTCACGCCGGTTCGCGACAGTTGGGCCGGCGGCAACAACCGTCAGTTCAACAACGACGATTGGAGATGGCGCCGGTCGGGCAATTGGGACGGCGGCCGTCGACACTGGCACGGCGGCGGCGGTAATTGGAATGGTGGAGACAACTGGCGTTGGCGCCATGGTCGCCATCACTATCGCGGCGGCCGTTATTACGATGATGGCGCGAGTGCCGCGATCCTGGGTCTTGGCCTGGGGCTTGGCCTCGGCAGCATGTACAACAATTACGACTACTATGACCGGCCGGCGCCGCGCCGCTACTACCGCGCGGGACGGCTTTCGAGCGCCCATGTCCAATGGTGCTACAACCGCTACCGGTCGTACCGGGCCTACGACAACACCTTCCAGCCCTACAACGGCCCGCGCCAGCAGTGCTACTCACCCTATTGAGCTGACCTGTAGCTGAGCCGACCGGCAGAATGAAAAAACGGCGCCACTTGGCGCCGTTTTTTGTTCTGGAAGCCGCTGTTTCGAGCGCTTGTGGATTTCGCTCAGTTCTTGGCCTTGTCGACCAGCTTGTTCTTGGAAATCCAGGGCATCATCGCGCGCAGCTTGGCGCCGACTTCCTCGATCTGGTGGCTGTCATTGTTGCGGCGGATGCCCTTGAAGCGGGACATGCCGGCGCGGTATTCCTGCATCCACTCCGAGGTGAATTTTCCCGTCTGGATGTCCTTCAGCACGCGCTTCATCTCGGCCTTGGTCTCGGCGGTGATGATGCGCGGGCCCGAGACATATTCGCCCCATTCGGCGGTGTTCGAGATCGAGTAGTTCATGTTGGCGATGCCGCCTTCATAGATCAGGTCGACGATCAGCTTGACCTCGTGCAGGCACTCGAAATAGGCCATCTCAGGCGCGTAGCCGGCTTCCACCAGCGTCTCGAAACCGGCCCGGATCAGCTCGACCAGACCGCCGCACAGCACGACCTGCTCGCCGAACAGGTCGGTCTCGCATTCCTCGCGGAAATTGGTCTCGATGATGCCCGAACGGCCGCCGCCGACGCCGCAGGCGTAGGACAGGGCCAGGTCGAGCGCATTGCCCGAGGCGTCCTGGTTGACGGCGACCAGGCACGGCACGCCGCCGCCCTTCTGGTATTCGCCGCGCACCGTGTGGCCGGGACCCTTCGGCGCGATCATGACGACGTCGACCGTCGACTTCGGCTCGATCAGGCCGAAATGCACGTTGAGGCCGTGCGCGAAGGCGATAGCGGCACCATCGCGGATATTCGGCGCGATCTCGTTCTTGTAGATGTCGGCCTGCAGCTCGTCGGGCGTTGCCATCATCATCAGGTCGGCCCATTTGGCGGCGTCGGCCACGCTCATCACCTTGAGCCCATCGGCTTCGACCTTCTTGGCGGTCGCCGAACCGGCCTTGAGACCGATGGCGATTTCCTTGGCGCCGGAATCCTTGAGGTTGAGCGCGTGCGCCCTGCCTTGGCTGCCATAGCCGATGATGGCGACCTTCTTGCCCTTGATCAGATTGAGATCGGCATCACGATCGTAATAGACGCGCATTTTGTCTTCCTTCCCGTTTTATGAATCAGAGGCCCTGCGGCCCGGTTTTTGCTCCGAAAAGAGCGAGAAACTGCTGCGTCGCGCGCGCGGCATCGCCGCCGATCGCCGCCTCAGTCAATTCCAGCCGGTCGCCAAGCAGCAGACGGATCTGCACGTCGCGGGCGACCAGCCCGAAAAAGGTGCGGAACGCCGTCTCGGCATCCGCAAAATCCAAAAGCTCGGTCCGTCGGCCGGCCTCAAGCACCGGCTTCAACCGTTTGGCCAATGCGAAGCGGCCGTTCTCAAGCACCACGGCGCCGAGATTGTCCTTACCCGAACCGGCATGGCTGACCGCCACCCGGTTGAGCGCAATCGAGGTGTCACTGGAGATCACCTTAAGCCAGTCCGAGGCAAAGCGTTCGAGGCTTGCGGTCAGCGAGGCAAGATCGAGCCCCTTGCCGTCAACCGGCGCCACCCGCACTTTCGAGGCCTGCCACTGCACCGTCGCCGTCAGCAGCCCGTCACGGTCGCCGAACCATTTGTAGAGCGTTTCCTTGGAGCAGCTGGCGCGGCGCGCCACGGCGGTCATGGTCAGTTGATCGCCCTCTTCGACCAGCAGCCGCAACGCTGCGTCGAGCACGGCCTTCTGTCGCTCTGTCAGCGCTTCGCTGGTGTCGATCTCGGGCACGCTGTGCAACACGCTCTTCTCTCGAAAGGTCGGGCCACCGGTCATTCCGATATGCCGTACCGTACGTTACGGTTCGGCATATTGCGCAATCCGAGGCCGCGCGCAAGAGGGCGGGCGCAAAATATCTGCAAGTGATGCGTTGCCGCGCGACAAGCCTCGCTAATCGGAGGCTGGCGGATGGCGCAATCGTCCAAGCAGTGCGGAGACCCTGGTCAATTCATCCGCCGACAGTTTGGCGCCAACCAGTTCGGTGATCGACCGTCCGTAGACAGCCCACATCTGGCGGCGTGTCTCGCGGCCCTTGGCGGTGATGCGGATGGTCTGGCCACGACCATCATCGGCCACCGTCAGTTTCTCGACGAGCCCATCGGCCTCGAGCCGGGCCAGCAGGCGCGAAATGTTGTATTGCGCGAACAGAGTGCGCTCGATGAGCTGGAACGGCCGCAGCCCGCCCTCGCCCGCCTCAGCGAGCTCATGCAGCACGTCGTACCAGGCAAGCGGCGGCAGGCCGGCGGCCTTCAACGCTTCTTCAGCGCTTTCCATCAGCTGGCGCGAAACGCGCATCAGGCGAGCCCAGGCCTTGATGGCTTCTGGCGAAGGCGTGGCTTTCTCGGTCATGGCCAAGCATAGGCAGTAGATGCATTTGCATCAAGCTTGACGATCGATGCATGTGCATCTATATAGATGCAAATGCATTAACCTTGGAAACCTCATGGCACACAAGCTCATCCTCGTCAGCCATCACCTCTGCCCCTATGTGCAGCGCGCCGCGATTTCGCTGGCCGAAAAGGGCGTGCCGTTCGAGCGCATCGATATCGACCTGGCCAACAAACCGGATTGGTTCAAAGCGATCTCGCCGCTCGGCAAGGTGCCGCTGCTGCGCGTACAGCGAAATGGCGAGGAAACGGTCATCTTCGAATCGGCCGTCATCCTCGAATTCCTTGAAGAGACGCAAGCCAATCCCCTCCACCCTGCCGACCCCTATGCCCGCGCCCGTCATCGCGCCTGGATCGAGTTCGGTTCGGCAACCCTCAACGCCATCCGCCGGTTCTATTCAGCCTCGACCGAAGCTGGCTTCCTGGCCGAATCCAGCGCGCTGTCCGCCATGTTCGATCGCCTCGAAGCCGAGCTGGCGGACGAGCCCGGCGGACCCTGGTTCGCCAGCAAGCACTTTTCGCTGGTCGACGCCGTTTACGGTCCGGTCTTCCGCTACCTCGATGTCTTCGACCGCATCGGTGATTTCGGCATTCTGGACGGCAAACCGCTCGTCCGAGCCTGGCGCAAAACGTTGAGTGAGCGCCCGTCGATCAGGCAAGCCGTGGCGCCGGACTATCCGCAGCGCCTGCATGCTTTCCTGCAAGCGAAGGGATCGCACCTTTCAGGCCTCATTGGCCAAAACGATCCAGCCACTTCGCCTCCGTCAGCCCAATTCGCTTGAACGGGTCGATCACTGTTCCCGCCACCATTGAGGCGAGAAACTGCGGCGCCGGCGGGATTTTTGCCACCGTCGCCACCAGCCTGTCGCGGATGAAGGGCAGCGCCACCGAATCCGACTGGTAGAACGGCGTGAATGCCAGCGACAGCGCCTGGAAGATGCGGACATGCCAGCGCCGCGCCTTCGCATAGGCCTCCAGTGCTGCCTCGACGTTTGACGCCCGCACCAGCGCATGGCTGAGCGCCGCCGCGTCGAGCAGCGCCATGTTGCCCCCTTGCCCGAGTTGCGGACTGGTGGAATGCGCCGCGTCGCCGATGACGGCCACTCGCCTACCGGCCGGAAGCTTCATCGTGTGGTGGCCGTAGCGGGCCAGCGAGAGCTGGTCGAAACTGTCGATCTGGCTGGTGTATGCCTCGCTCTGCGGCCACAGCCGGACCACCCTCTCCTTCCAGGCGTTCAGGCCGCGAACGCGCACCTCATCGGCATCCGACGGCTTCAGGCTCCAGAAGAAGGCCGCCATCTTTTCAGCGCCCGGCTGCGGCCGGCCGATCGGCAGCACGCCGATCATCACGCTCGCTTTGTCGTAGCGTTGCAGCAGCGCGTGCTCGTCGAAACCATCGCCGCGCCAGCCGAGCGAGGCCCAGAACGCGCCATAGGTGAGTGGCCGCGGCTCGCCTGGAGCGCTTTCGCGGCGCAGTTTCGAGCGCGAACCGCTGGCGTCGACGACCAGATCGAACGGCCCTGCCCTCCGCGCGTTGCCACAGATCAGCGTCGCCCGTTCGCCGGTCTCCAGGGCCTCGATCTCGACGCCGATCTCGATGGCGATCGCCTCGCTCTGCGCGGCGCGGAAAAGCACGCCGAACAAAGCCGCCCGGTGCACCGCCAGCCCGAAGCGGCCACCGCGTTGCGCATCGTAGCGGACATCGAGCACGGTACGGCCAGTGGAAGCATCCGCGCCATGCAGGCGGTCGATGCGGCTGCCCAGCGCCAGTATGTCGGGAAGCAGGCCAAGATCGGCCAGCACCGTCAGCCCTGTCGGCTGCAGGATCAGCCCGGAGCCGACCGGCTTCGGTTCATCGAAGCGCTCGAAGACCGTGACCCGATGCCCGGCACGCTTGAGATAGAGCGCCACGGCCAGTCCCGCCGGCCCGGCGCCTGCAATTGCGATATCATAGGAAATGCCAGTGCCCCCAAAGCCGGATTGGCCGGGACAATCCTTCAGCGGCGGGACGAAATCAAGCCGTCACCAACGGCTTTGCGCCGCTGGTCAGCCTTGGGCGGCGTCAAAATCGGCGCGTGCGCCGCGCACCGCATCATGATTGAGCTCGGCCCACAGGATCAGCTGATGCAAGGCGCCGAACATCGAATGCCCGAGATCGGTCAGGCTGTACTCGACGCTCGGCGGCTTGGTCGGGAACACCTCACGATGCACATAGCCGTCGCGCTGCAAATCGTAGAGCGTCTGCGTCAGCATGCGCTGTGAAATGTCAGGCACCAGCCGCCGCAACTCGCCGAATCGATAGGGCTGCTCGGCCAAAGCCATCATCAGCAGCGAGCTCCATTTGCCGCTCACGCCCTGGATGACCTCGCGGACCGGACAATTGGCGAAGTTGCCGCCGCCGGAGACCGCCTTGTAGACCTCCAACTTCGATCTCAGATTGACGATCTTGCTGTCCACCGCTGGTTCCCTGCGCGTGCCTACCTCCCGAAAAACTGCCTTCTTTACGGCTCTGGGTCAATTCCTATTTTAGTGCTGGTCTCTTTTTGAGACCGCCACTCGAACCGCCTTAGCGGCGCAATGTCAGGATCTTCCATGACCCAAACCCTTCTCGTCACCGGCGCTTCCGGCCAGCTCGGCCGCGGCGTCATCAACCACCTGCTGGACACGTTCAAGGTCCCCGCGGGCCGGATCATCGCCACCACCCGCAATCCGGAAAACCTTGCCGAGTTGGCGGCGCGAGGCGTCATCACAAGGGCGGCTGACTTCGACGACACACTATCGTTGGAGGCTGCTTTCAAGGGCGCCGACAGGGTGCTGATCATCTCGACCGGCGAGATCGACCTGCTACACGGCAAGCGCCTGAGGCAGCACCAGAACGCGGTTGCCGCCGCTAAAAAGGCCGGTGTTTCCCACCTTCTCTACACCTCGATGCCCAACCCGGAACCGGTTTCGCCGGTGCTGTTTGCCAATGATCACTACGGCACCGAGCAGGCGATCAAAGCGAGCGGCATCCCCTATACGATCTTCCGCAACGGCTGGTACCAGGAGAACCTGTTCATGGCCCTGCCGCACGCGATCGCTTCGGGAAAATGGTACACGTCCGCCGGCGAGGGCCGCGTTGCGCTTGGTGCGCGCGACGACATGGCGGCAGCGATCGCCGCCGGTCTCGCTGCCGTTTCGAACGAAAGCAAGACCTACACCTTGACCGGCCCGCAGGCCTACACGACGGCCGAGATCGCCGCCCTGGTAAGCGAGGTCACCGGCAAGCCGCTCGATGTCGTCCAGGTTTCGGATGAAGCCTTGACCGAAGGCGTGAAGGCATCAGGCGTTCCCGAGGATTTCGCTGAGGTCATCGTGTCCTTCGACGCCAACACGCGCGCCGGCCGTATCGCCATGGTGACCGACGCAATCGAGTCGCTTTCGGGCAGGACGCCAAAGACGTTGAAGCAATTCCTCGAGGCGAACAAGGTCGCCCTGGCCGGTTGAAGCGGAGTGACATGGACTGTGCCGTGAGGCACAGTCCATTCGCCGATCCGGCATGTGCCTAGATCGCCACCTGCGTGCCGATCTCGACCACGCGCCCGGTCGGGATCTGAAAGTACTCCGTCGCGTCGGCCGCCGTGCGGGCCAGGCCGATGAACAGCCGGTCCTGCCACACCGGCATGCCGGAATTGGGCGAGGCCTTGAGCGAACGCCGCGACAGGAAGAACGAGGTCGTCATGATGTCGAACTTCCAGCCCTGCTTGCGGCAGATCGCCAGTGCGCGCGGGATGTTGGGCTGCTCCATGTAGCCGAAGGTCAGCGTCACGCGCATGAACAGCTCGTTGACGGTCTCCATCTTGACCCGGTCGCTGTCGGGCACCACCGGCTGCGGCGCGGTCACCACCGAAAGGATGACGTTCTGCTCATGCAGCACCTTGTAGTGCTTCAGGCTGTGCATCAGTGCGGTTGGCGCACTGAGCGGATCGCTGGTCAGGAACACGGCGGTGCCTGACACCAGCTGAGGCTTCTTCTTCAACAGATTGCCGGCGAGGAAATCCAGCGGGATCTCGTTGCGTCGGGTCTTGTCGAACAGATAGCGGCTGCCGCGCACCCAGGTCCACATGGCCAGCACGACGGTGAAGGCCACGGCCAGCGAGGCCCAGCCGCCCTCGAACACCTTGACGATGTTGGAAGCAAAGAAGCCGACATCGATGAAGCCGAACAGCGCCGTAAGCGAGATTGCCACCCACAGCCGCCATTTCCAGATGCGCGTCATGACGACATAGAGCAGCACCGTCGTCACCAGCATGTTGCCGGTCACCGAAATACCGTAGGCCGACGCCAGCCTGCTGGACTCGCCGAAGCCGACCACCAGCATCATCACCACCAGCGCCAGCAGAAGATTGACGCGCGGCATGTAGATCTGGCCGGACTGTTTCTCCGACGTGTGCAGGATTTCGAGCCGCGGCAGCATGTTGAGCTGCACCGCCTGCCTGGTCAGCGAGAACGCGCCTGATATCACCGCCTGGCTGGCGATGACGGTGGCGGCGGTCGCCAGCACGACCATCGGGATCAGCGTCCAGCCTTCGTTCATCTCGAAGAACGGATGGCCGACGACGCCATTCTTGGCCAGCACGAAGGCACCCTGCCCGGCATAATTGAGCAGCAGGCAGGGAAACACGATCGCCAGCCAGGCCAGCACGATCGGCTTGCGGCCGAAATGGCCGAGATCGGCATAGAGCGCTTCGGCGCCGGTCACGGCGAGAAAGATGGCGCCGATGGTCACGAAGGCGACATCGGGCGAATTGATCAGGAAGGCGACGATATAGTGCGGACTCACCGCCCACAGGATTTCCGGGTCGGCGATGATGTGGTTGAGGCCGGAAAGGCCGATGGCCAGGAACCATACCGCGGTCACCGGACCGAACACCAATCCCACCCCGCCCGTGCCAAAGCGCTGCACCGCGAACACCATGGCAAGGATGACCAATGTCAGCGGCACGACGTAGGGCTGGAAGGTCGGCGTGACGACATTCATGCCCTCGACCGCCGACAGCACCGAAATCGCCGGCGTGATGACGGCGTCGCCGAAGAAAAGCGATGCCCCGACGATGCCGATAGCGAGCATCAATGCTGAACGCTTGGGGAAACTGCCGCGCGCCAGCGCCATCAGCGACAGCACGCCGCCCTCGCCGCGGTTGTCGGCGCGCAGCACGAACATGATGTATTTGATGGTGACGATGATCGTCAGCGACCAGATGATCAGCGACAACACGCCGAGAATATCGCCGCGCTGGGCGACATTGCCGCCCGAGGACGCCACCAGCGCCTCGCGAAAGGCGTAGATCGGGCTGGTGCCGATATCCCCATAGACGACACCGAGCGCGCCCAGCATCAGAACCTTGGTGCTGTGCTGTTCGACTTCCGAATGGCTCGATTGTTCGACGGGTTCTGCCTCACTACCAGTGTTGGTAAGGGCCATGGACGACACTCCGATAAGCGCGCGGTGCTCTACGCTTGCTGCGATGCAATATCAAGTGCCGTCGCGTAATGGCTGCCATGCCTGCCGCGCCAGGCTGCCCATCGCTACCATCCGCAGGCCTTGAGGAACCGACCCACCGTGCCGGCCATGCCATACTCCAACGCGTCGGCTGTCAACCCATGTCCGATCGACACTTCGGCCAATGCCGGAATGCGCTTGACCAGCGCCGGCAGATTGCCGACCACGAGATCGTGCCCGGCATTGACCTGCAGCCCGGCGGCAAGCGCCGCGTCAGCGGTTTTTCCCAATCTTTCCAGCTCTTTGGCCTCTTTGGCGGAATCTGTGTGATAGCTGCCATATGGACCAGTATAGAGCTCGATGCGATCGGCACCGGTGTCGCGTGCGGCCGCCACCCAATCGGGATCCGGATCGGAAAACAGCGACACGCGAAAGCCCCCTTTTTTCAAGCGTTTGACGATCGGTGTAAGGAACGCGGCCTGGGTGGCGAAGTTCCAGCCATGGTCCGATGTCGCCTGGGCCGGATCGTCCGGCACCAAAGTCACCTGCTCAGGCTGATGCTTTTCCACAAGCAACAGGAAATCCTCGGTCGGATAGCCTTCGATGTTGAATTCCGCGCGCGGAAACTCGTCGTCGATCAGCAACCGAATCTCAGGCAGATCGGAGTGTCTTGTGTGCCGCTCGTCGGGACGCGGATGCACCGTCAGCCCATGCGCCCCGGCCGCCAGCGCAATGCGGCCGAGGCCGGTCACGCTTGGCCACGGCAGGTCGCGCCGGTTGCGCAGCATGGCGATGGCATTGAGGTTGACGGAGAGCTTTGCAGGCATGCGGGCGGCCTCGGAAATCATTCAACGCGCCCACCTATAATGCCTTTGACGGGAACAGTAATGCCTTTGGTGGGAACAGACTGGGGGTTTCGGGTGTTCCAAGCCTGATGAACGAGCCGGGAAAGGAAAGCGCCGATGAATTTTCTCGATGAGGTTCCGGCAATTCGCCGTATCGAGACCAGCCGCGACGACCTTTTCGCCATCGATGTCGTCGGGCACGTTTCCGCGGCCGACGGTGAAAATCTTTTCGGGCTGCTGGAGGCAGCCTATGCCCTGCATCCGCGCATCGATGTGCTGGTGCGCCTCGTCGACCACGATGGCGTCGACTGGGCCGACATCGCGGACGAGACCCTGAAGCAGGGCGCGATCCATGCATTGAAACATGTCGGCCGTTGCGCAACCATCGGCGAACCGGACTGGATAGCGGACGCACAACGCTTTCTGCCGTCCTCCCCGCCCGTTGAAATCAGGCACTTCAAGGCGGAGGACGAGGCCGCCGCCTGGCAATGGCTTGCCGCGCAGCCTATCGGAGCAACAGCATCCGGCGCCCCTACCTGACGATCGTCAGCCGCTCGGCCGCCCGCGTGATGGCGGTGTAGAGCCATCGCTGGCGGGTTTCCTTGAAGGCCCAGCTTTCATCGAACAGCACGATCTCGTTCCACTGCGAGCCCTGCGCCTTGTGCACGGTCAGCGCGTAGCCATAGTCGAAATCGTCGAAGCGCTTCTTCTGCTGCCACGGGATGTCGGCATCGGGATCCTCGAACGCCGCCTTGAGCAGCTTGATCTTGGCGACGCCGCGATCCGGATCGTCCTCTTCCGGCGACACCAGAAGGTTGATGCCGGGCTTCACCGTCTCGCGCGACGAGGTCATCACCTTCCACAGCGAGCCGTTGAGCAGGCCCTTGGCCGGATCGTTGCGCAGGCAGACGAGCTTGTCGCCGGCCTGCGGATAATCGGCGTTGAAGCCCTTGAGCTCGCGCAGCCGCTGATTGTAGCGGCGACGCGTGCGGTTGGTGCCGACCAGCACCTGGTCCGCCTTCAGCACCAGCTCCTGGGTAACGTCTTCCTTGCCGATCACCTGCGCCGTGCCATAGTCGCCACGCATGAATTCACGGCCCTCGCGCACATCGAGCGCCAGCCGCAGGATCGGGTTGTCGCGCGCCTGCCGGTGGATTTCGGTCAGCAAAAAATCCGGCTCGTGGTCGGTGAAGAAGCCGCCACCCGAGATCGGCGGCAGCTGGCCGGGGTCGCCCAGCACCAGGATCGGCGTGCCGAAACTCATCAGGTCGCGGCCGAGCTGCTCGTCGACCATCGAGCATTCGTCGATGACGACCAGTTTCGCCCGCGTAATCGGGCTCTGGCGGTTAAGCGAGAAGGTCGGCGACATCGAGGTCTTGCCGGTGACCTCGTCCGATACCGATTCCTCGCCCTTCGGCCGATAGATCAGCGAATGGATGGTACGCGCATTGACCGCGCCCTTGGAGCGCAGCACCTGCGCCGCCTTGCCGGTGAAGGCGGCGAACTGCACCTGGCCGTCGACATGTTCGGCGAAATAGCGCGCCAGCGTCGTCTTGCCGGTGCCGGCATAGCCGAACAGCCGGAACAGCTGCGGCTGGCCGGTCTTCAGCCATTGGGCGACCGCCTTCAGCGCGTCGTCCTGTTGGGGAGAGAATTCCATCAGCGCGAGAGACCGGATTCGCAAGGGAAAGACAAGACAGCCGCCACCATCATCGATGCGCCGGGACGCTTCAATGCCGCCGACGGGTCAGGCTATCAGGCGCAGACAAGAACGTAAAGAGAACATACAAGCTCACCCCACACCTTATCGAATCGGCTGGGGATCGTTTTCCAGCAGGATCGGCTTGCCGTGCGGCGTGGCATGCGCGGCGCGCTCCCAGGCTTCAGCCATGGCGTCGACATCCGACTTCGCGGCCAGCCCTTTGGTGGCAAGCAGGCTTTCCAGCGCCGCCAGCCAATGTTCGTAATAGTCATGGCCGTCAGCCGCGGCGCCTGGCTTCTTCACTTCGATCGACAGCGCCTGCGCCCACTCGCTCCACGAAAACAGGCCCTTGTCGTGCAACGCCACCGTCATGGCGAACGCTTCGGCTTGCCACGGCTCGGCAAACACCGGCGCATCGACGCCCGGCGGCAGCTCGGGCAGATCCGTATCACGCCGGTTCAAGATAGCTCTCCCAGGCGTCTATCGAGACGCTCAGCGTCGGGTCGGCGCCCTCGCCCCAGATTTCCGGCCCTTCGAAAACCACGGTGTAGACCCATTGCGGATTTTCGCCGTGTCCATGCGCGTTGCTGTCAGGCAACACGAAACCGTCGTGCACCGTCTCAATCACCCCCTGCTTGGCGCGCGCATAGCGCGGCAGCCGCGTGTGGCCGGTCGGGTTGAAGTTCTTGGTCCGCACGGGATCGCCGGCCTTGAACCGCGCCGGCTGCGCCACCGGCCGGTCGCAAGGACCACCCTTGGCCAGCACTGCGGGCACGTTTTCCGCCTTCAGCACCCTCTTGGGCGTCGCTGCCGGATCGACTGCCTTGCCCGCTTCGAGATCGCGCTCGCTGACGAAGCCATGGCGGTTCAACAGCACCTCCAGCGCCTTGATCCATATCTGGTAGTAGCTCGATGAATAGTAGACAGCCGGATGCAGCGATTCCCGTGCGTGCCGGCTCTCGTCGATGTTCCACGCGCCCATGGCGCCGGCAGTCAGCGTCACGCCGAGCGCCCGCCTTTCCCATGCGGCATGGAAATACGGCTCGTCCTTTTCGGGCGCGACGGGGCCGAACCCCATCTGCCCGCCGAGATCGTGCGGCCCGTTCATGCCGGCTGCCCCTTTATTTCAGGTCTTTGGGCCAGGCCGGTCCCGATCATCGCGTCACGGCTGACCAGCTCCGCCAGCCGCTCCTCGCTCCAGCCCTCGGTGCCCTCAGGCCGCATCGGCACGACGAGATAGCGCAGCTCCGCGGTCGAATCCCAGACGCGTATTTTTGTCCCGGCCGGCAGCGTCAGTCCAAATTCTTCCAGCACGCCGCGCGGATCGATCACCGCGCGCGAACGATAGGGCGGCGCCTTGTACCAGACCGGCGGCAGGCCGAGCACCGACCACGGATAGCAGGAGCACAGCGTGCAGACGACGAGATTGTGCGTCTCCTCGGTGTTGAACACCGCCTGCATGTGCTCGCCTTGGCGGCCGGTATAGCCCAGCGATTCGATCGCCGCCGTCGCGTCGAGCTTCAGCCAGTCGGCAAAGCCAGGATCGCTCCAGGCTTTCGCCACCACCCTGGCGCCATTGCGCGGGCCGATCTTCGTCTCGTAGGTGTCGACGATGATGTCGATCGCGGCCGGATCGATCAGCCCCTTCTGAGTGAGGATGGTTTCCAGCGCGCGCACGCGGGCGGCAAACGGATCGAGTTCGTTGTCGTGGTCATGATCGTGTGACATGGCCGCAAACTACGTTTCCAGTGATGCCGCCGCAAGCGCAGCGGCTTGGGCCAACGGCACATGGCGCTGGCCCTGTCACATCATTCGGCCGCCGCCTGCTGCGGTTCTGGCAGCATGTCTTCCCTAGGCTTGAACAGCGAGGGCTGATCCCCCGCTTCGACCGGGCCCGTCTCGCCCTTGCGCTTCGACCAGAGCCCGACCAGCCAGCCCGAGAAATTCTCCATGTAGACATAGATCACCGGCGTCACGAACAGGGTCAGAGCCTGCGAGGCAAGCAGGCCGCCGACAACGGCAACGCCCAGCGGCTGGCGCAGTTCGGCGCTGGCCCCGGTGCCGAGCGCAATCGGGAACGTGCCCATCAGTGCCGCCAGCGTCGTCATCATGATCGGCCTGAACCGCATCAGGCAGGCCTTGTGGATCGACTCGGTCGCGGACATGCCTTCTCGTCGCAGTTCAAGCGCGACGTCGACCATCATGATGCCGTTCTTCTTGACGATGCCGATCAGCATCAGGATGCCGATCACCGCGATAACAGACAGATCCATGCCGGCGAAGCGCAGCGCAACGACCGCTCCCAGCACGGCCGATGGCAGGCCGGTAAGGATGGTCAGCGGGTGGATGAAGCTCTCGTAGAGGATGCCGAGCACGATATAGATGGTCAGGATTGCGCCGCCGACCAGAAAACCCTGGTTGGCAAGAGAATCCTGGAAGGTCTTGGCCGTGCCGGCGAAGGTCGTCGAGATCACCGTCGGCATGCCGATCTGCTCCTTGAGCGCATTGATGCGCGTCACGCTGTCGCCCAGCGCCACGCCCTGCGGCAGATTGTAGGAGATGGTCACGGCTGGAAGCTGGCCGAGTTGGTTGACCGTCAGGGCGCCGGCAGTGCGATCGACCCGGGCGAAGGCGCCGAGCGGAACAAGACTGCCGCTCGCCGTCCTCATCTGGATGGCCAGCATCCGCTCGGGCGACCACTCGATTTTGGGGTCGAGCTCGGTGATGACTTCGTAGCTGTCGGCCGAACCGAAGATTGTCGAAACCTGGTCGGTGCCGAACCCGCCATAGAGGGCGGAGCGCAACGTGTCGGTGTCGATACCGAGCTGGGCGGCCTTGTCGCGATCCACCACCAGCGTAGCCTGCAGCGCATTGTTCTGCAGGTCGCTGGTGACGTCGGTGAAGTTCGCATGATCTGCGGCCATCGCGTCGTTCAGTTTCTGCGCCCAGATATCGGTCAGGCCGGTATCAAGGCCCTGAACCACGAGCTGGTAGGCGCTGGCCGACGACCGCGAGCCCAGCCTCAAATTCTGCACCGGCTGCATATAGGTCTCGATGCCCGCCACGCCGGCCAGTTGCTTGCGCAGATCCGAAAGCACCTTCTCGATATCGGGGCGCTGGTCCTTGCCCTTGAGCTGGACGAAAAGCTGCCCCTGGTTGAGCGCATTGTTGCCGCTGCCCGCCGACCACGCCACATGGTCGACATAGGGCGAATGCGAGAAGACACTGGCGACCTGTCCTTGCAGCCTGGACATGGCGTCGAAAGAGATGTCCTGACGTGCGATGGTGGTCACCGATATCTGGCCGATGTCCTCCTGCGGGAAGAAACCCTTCGGCGAAGTCTGGATCAGCCACACCGACGCTGCCGCGGTGCCGACGAAGACGAGGAACACCAGGAAGGTGTGCCGCAGGCAGAAGCTCAAGACCCTGTCGTAGCCGCGGGTGACGAGGTCCGGCTTGTGGCCGGGGCCATGCTTGTCGCGGTCGGCTTTGGTCACCGACAGCAGCCGCGAGCACAGCATCGGCGTCAGCGTCAGCGACACGAACATCGACGCCAGGATGGCGACCGTCACCACGACGGCGAACTCGTTGAAGATGCGCCCGATGACGCCACCCATCAGCAGCACGGGGATGAACACCGCCACCAGAGAGATCGAGATCGAAATGATGGTGAAGCCGATTTCGCGCGCGCCCTTCAGCGATGCGTCGAAGGCCGACAGCCCGTCCTCCTCCATATGGCGGAAGATGTTTTCGAGCATCACGATGGCATCGTCGACGACGAGGCCGACCGCCAGCGTCAGGCCCATCAGCGATATGTTGTCGATGGAAAAGCCGAACAGGAACATCGCGCCGAGCGTGGCGATCAGCGAGATCGGCACCGCCACGGCCGGGATGATGGTCGCCGTCACCCGGCGCAGGAACACGAAGATCACCATGACCACCAGCGCGATGGTCAACAGCAGCGTGAACTGGACGTCATCGACGGCCTGACGGATCGAACTGGAGCGGTCGTTAAGCAGCTTGATGTCGGCGGCGGCCGGCATCTGGTCCTTGAAGGACGGCAGCATGGCCTTGACCTTGTCGACGACGTCGACGGTGTTGGCGTCGGGCTGGCGCTGCACCGCCATGATGATCGCGCGCGTACCGTCATACCAGCTCGCCGTGGTCGTCGTCTGCACCGAATCGACCACACGGGTCACCTCGCCCAACCGCACGGGGTGACCGTTTTTGGTGGCGATGATGATGTTGGAGAAGCCGGCGGCGTCGGTCAGCTGCGTGTTGGCGGTGATGGTAAGCTGCTGCTTGTCGTTCTGCAGCACGCCGAGCGGCGTGTTGCTGTTGGCCGAGGCGACCGCCGCCTGCAGCTGATCGATCGAGATGCCGCGCGCGGCAAGCGCGGTCGGGTCGATCTGGATGCGCACCGCGTATTTCTGTTGGCCGAAGATCGAGACCTGCGCCACGCCGTCTATGGTCGACAGCGACGGCGAGATGACATTTTCCGCGAAAGCATCGAGATCGGTCAGCGGAACCGTGTCGCTGACCAGCGACATCAAAAGGATCGGCGCGTCGGCCGGATTGACCTTGCGATAGCTCGGCGGCGCCGTCATCTGCGGCGGCAATGATTTCTGCGTGCGCGCGATCGCCGCCTGTACGTCGGCTGCTGCCGCGTCGATGTCGCGGTTGAGCACGAACTGGATGGCGATCGAGGTCTGGCCAAGCGAGTTCGTCGTCGAAATGGAATCGATGCCGGCGATGGTGGCGAACTGCTTGATCAGCGGCGTCGCCACCGATGTCGCCATGGTTTCCGGCGAGGCGCCGGGCAGCGAAGCCGAGACGTTGACCACCGGGAATTCGGCGCTGGGCAGTGCCGCCACCGGCAGGAACTTGTAGGCGAACAGTCCGCCCAGCACGAGGGCGAACGACATCAGAAGGGTGGCGACAGGCCTGCGTATGCAGAATTCGGAGATCATTGGGCTGCCTCGCCGGCGTTGCTCGCCTCGGCCACCTTGGGAGCAGCATTCGCCGTGGCCTTGCCCTCATGCACCGCGGCGCCGTCCTTCAGCCTCGTCTGGCCCTCAGTGACAACTTTCTCGCCGCTTTTCAGCCCCTGGCTGATGGCGCTGTTGTCGCCTTCGGTCAGCGCCACCTGCACCGGCCGCATCTCGACCGTGTTGTCCGGTTTGACGACATAGACGAACGGCCCCTTCTGGCTTGGCTGCACCGCGACCGTGGGAACCGATGTCATCTGCGGCAGGATGCCGGCGTCGAGCACGACATTCACATACTGGCCGGGCCATAGCGAAAGATCGGCATTGGGAATGCTTGCCCGCGTGGCAATCGTGCCCGACGCGGTGTCGACGCTGGAGTCGACGAAATCGAGCGTACCCTTGCCGATCGGCGTCGGGTCACCATCCTTGGTCAGTGTCACCGCGCCCTGCTGCGGGTTGGCGAGCGCCTTGTGCAGCAGGGCCAGGTTACTCTCGGGAAGATTGAAGTTGACCTGCAGCGGGTCCATCTGGGTGATGGTCACCAGCGGGGTCGCCGTGCTGCTGTTGCCATTGCTGACGGTGACGAGATCGCCGACGGCGACGCTGACAGCACCCAGCCTGCCGGAAATCGGCGCCGTGATCGTGGCGAAGCCAAGCTGGACATTGTCGGCGTCGATTGTCGCCTTGTCGGCATCGACAGTCGCCGCGGCAGCCTTCTGCGCGGCGACGGCCTGGTCGTAGGTCTGCTGCGTTCCGGCCTGCTTGGCGACCAGATCCTTGGCGCGCTGGAGATCGGACTGCGAGCTGGCGAGCATCGCCTGATCCTTGGCCAGCGCCGCCTGGTCCTTGGCAAGCTGCGCCTTCAGCGCCCGGTCATCGAGCGAAAACAGCAGATCGCCGGTCTTGACCATCTGCCCGTCCTTGACGTCGATGGACACGATCTGGCTGGACACCCGCGCGTTGATGTTGACGACGGCGGGAGAGGAGACGAAGCCGATCGCATAACGCCGGATCGGGAAATCGGCTGTCGAGGCGACGGCCGAGAGGATGGAGGCCGAGCGCCCGGCATTGTCGGCCTTCTTGTCCGAAGCCGCAGCCTGTTTGTCCGGCGCGGCAACCTGCTTTGCGCCGATGACCTGCTGGACCCTGCCAAGCGCGTCAGGCGAAAGATAGAGCCACCCGGCCGCACCCAGGCAGGCGACGGCCAGCAACGAAAGAACGACTTTTCCACGCATGGTCACAGGCCCTCTCCACCCGACACGTCGTGGTCTGATGGTTCTATTCCAGCGCGGCCCGTTGCCGCGATTTCGCCGAATAGATAGGACACGCCTTTGTCGGAAAAGGGCCAAAAGGCGGCATTACGAAGATTTAATGTGCACTGCACAATGGATGTGCAACACGGGGAGGCTCCCGATCCGGACGGTCCGCCGAGAGTGCGAATCCCGTCCCCCTACGATCGGCTGGTGCGCCCCACGGCCTATTTAAGCATCGGCCAAAGCGTCGCCGCCAGCAGCACGCCCATGGCGATGTTGAACCATTTCAGCCGCACCGGGTCCGACAGGAAACCGCGCAGTGCGGTGCCGAACCCTGCCCATACCGAGACGCTCGGCAAGTTGACGATGGTGAAGGCCACGGCGATCAACACCACCGACAGGAACGGGTGCTCGGCATTGGCATAGACGGCCATGGCGGTGATCGCCATCACCCACGCCTTGGGATTGACCCACTGGAATGCGGCCGCCTCGATGAAGCGCATAGGCCGCGCGTTCGTCTCGCCCTTGCCGGTCAGCGTGCGCGACATGGCGATCTTCCAGGCGAGGTACAAAAGATAGGCGCCGCCGGCGATCTTGAGCGCGGTATGCAGCGCCGGAAACGCCGTCAACACAGCGCCGAGGCCAAGACCGACGGCAAGCAGCAGCACGAGGAAACCCATGCTGATGCCCAGCATGTGCGGAACGGTTCTGACGAGGCCGAAATTCACGCCCGATGCCAGAAGCATGAGATTGTTTGGCCCCGGCGTGATCGACGTCACGAAGGCGTAGACAAGCAGGGCAAGGAATGCGTCGAGCGACATGGATATCCTCCCTGACAAGTCAGCACCGGAAGCCTCACTATGGAAGCTGGCTGACGCGTTCGGCGCCAGCCCCGCCGAAGTCCTACATCGCCTGCGGGCCGCGGTTCAACGCTGCCACGCCGGTGCGGCAGATTTCGACCAGGCCGAGCGGTTTCATGATGGCGATGAACTGGTCGATCTTGGAGCCTTTGCCGGTGATCTCGAAGATGAAATGCTCGGTGTTGGCGTCGATGACGCTGGCGCGGAACGCATCGGCCAGCCGCAACGCCTCGACCCGGGCCTCGCCGGTGCCGGCGACTTTGACCAGCGCCAGTTCGCGCTCCAGCGGCCGCTCCTGCCCGGATTCATGCGAACGCACGGTCAGGTCGACGACGCGGTGCACCGGCACGATGCGCTCGAGCTGGTGCTTGATCTGCTCCAGCACATGCGGCGTGCCGCGCGTCACGATGGTTATGCGCGACAAATGCTTTTCATGCTCGGTCTCGGAGACGGTCAGGCTCTCGATGTTGTAGCCACGCCCGGAAAACAGGCCGATGACCCTGGCAAGCACGCCCGGCTCATTGTCGACCAGCACGGAAAGCGTGTGGTTTTCCGGCTTTTCCGTCTCCTTGGCGATGAAATAGGCGGAGCCGGTCGGTTGTAGCTGTGCGTTCATGACATGAATCTCGATTTCAAGCTCTTGAGCTAATTCTTTGTTTGCGCAGGGCTTTCTGGCGACAGCCCTGCCTTGGTTCTGCCGGCTACACCAGTTCCCTGCCCTTGGCGTCGATGGCGTTGGCCACCGCCTCGTCGGTCGCCTCGTCGGGCAAGAGCATCTCATTGTGCGCCTTGCCCGATGGGATCATCGGGAAGCAGTTGGCGAGCGTCGCCACGCGGCAGTCGAACAGCACCGGCTTCCTGACCGAGATCATCTCCTTGATCGCGTCGTCCAGTTCGTCCGGCTTCTCGCAGCGAATGCCGTGTCCGCCATAGGCCTCGGCGAGCATGACGAAGTCGGGCATCGCCTCGGTGTAGGAATGCGACAGCCGGTTGCCGTGCAGCAGCTGCTGCCACTGCCGCACCATGCCCATATACTGGTTGTTCAGGATGAAGATCTTGATCGGCGCGTCGTGCTGCACGGCAGCGCTCATCTCCTGCATCGTCATCTGCACGGAGGCGTCGCCGGCGATGTCGATGACCAGCGCGTCGGGATGCGCGATCTGCACGCCGAGCGCCGCCGGCAGGCCGTAACCCATCGTGCCCAGCCCGCCTGACGTCATCCAGCGGTTCGGCTTCTCGAAATGATAGTGCTGCGCCGCCCACATCTGGTGCTGGCCGACCTCGGTGGTGATGTAGGTGTCCATGCCCTTGGTCAGTTCGTAGAGCCGCTCGATGGCGTATTGCGGCATGATCACGTCGTTGTTCATCTTGTAGGCGAGCGAGTCGCGCGCACGCCATTTGGCGATCTGCTCCCACCAGGGGTAGAGCGCCTTCTTGTCAGCCTTGGCGCTCGCGCGCCACAGCCGCACCATATCCTCCAGCACCCGGCCGACATCGCCGATGATCGGCACCTCGGTGTGGACGTTCTTGTTGATCGACGATGGATCGATGTCGATGTGGATCTTCTTCGAGTTCGGCGAGAAGGCGGTCAGCCGGCCGGTGATGCGGTCGTCGAAACGCGCGCCGATGCAGATCATCACGTCGCAATCATGCATGGCCATGTTGGCTTCATAGGTGCCGTGCATGCCGAGCATGCCCATCCAGTTCTTGCCCGATGCCGGATAGGCACCGAGGCCCATCAGCGTCGAGGTAATCGGGAAACCGGTAAGATCGACCAGTTCGCGCAGCAGATGGCTCGCT
This sequence comes from Mesorhizobium sp. M7A.F.Ce.TU.012.03.2.1, assembly GCF_004006095.1. Lineage (NCBI taxonomy): Bacteria > Pseudomonadati > Pseudomonadota > Alphaproteobacteria > Hyphomicrobiales > Phyllobacteriaceae > Mesorhizobium > Mesorhizobium sp. M7A.F.Ce.TU.012.03.2.1. Next base: position 4,365,873 of record NZ_CP034779.1, on the reverse strand, counting down.
TCCGGGCCGGAATTGATGACGCCGCCGCCGCTATAGATGATCGGCTTCTTGGCGCTGGCCATCAGCTCGACCGCCGCCTTGACCTTTTCCAGGTCGCCCTGGACCTTGGGCTGGTAGCTGGTGCGCGGCGCGATCTGCGGCGGGACGTAGAATCCCCTGGCGAACTGCACGTCCTTCGGAATATCGACGACGACCGGACCGGGGCGGCCGGTGGTCGCGACATGGAAAGCCTCGTGGATGGTGGCGGCGAGCTCGTTGACGTCCTTCACCAGCCAATTGTGCTTGGTGCAGGGGCGCGTGATGCCGACCGTATCGCATTCCTGAAAAGCGTCGGAGCCGATCAGCGAGGTCGGCACCTGCCCCGTCAGGCAGACCAGCGGGATCGAATCCATCAGCGCGTCCTGCAGCGGCGTCACCGCATTGGTGGCGCCGGGGCCGGAGGTCACCAGCATGACGCCGGCCTTGCCGGTCGAGCGCGCATAGCCTTCGGCCGCATGGCCGGCGCCCTGCTCGTGGCGCACCAATATGTGCTCGACATCGTCCTGCTGGAAGATCTCGTCATAGATCGGAAGGACAGCGCCGCCGGGATAGCCGAAGACATGCTTGACGCCATTGTCCTTCAGCGCCTGCACCACCATTTCGGCACCTGTCATCTCGCGCCGCTCGTTCTGTCCGTTGCTCATCGGTCTGGTCCCGTACTGTCGCCATTGGGCGTTTGCTGGTCGTTTAGTCGTGTTTCAGGCAATAAAAAAGGCCCCCGAGGGAGCCTGTGTCTTGCGCATGGGGGGGTTTTCGCCCGGCGGTTACACCGCCTTGCCCACGCGCTTTCCTACGAGAATGAGTGCCGTTTTCATGGTGGCGGACACTAAGGGCGGGAAAGGCGGCCTGTCAACGGGAAAAATCGCGCCGGCGCGCGCAGCGTGCCGACGCGACTGCGGTGTCAGCCCGGCGCCTTGCAGCGGGAAACGCGCGGATCGCATTTGGACGCCTTCCTGGCCTGCATCTTCGCTGGCGGATGGTGGGGTGCCACCCTTGCCGGGGCATGGTGCTGGGGCATGCGCATTGCCAACGCTTGCTGATGCTGCTTTTGTTGCCCGGCTCCGCGTGCAAGACGCTGCCCCGAAACCGGCTTGGGCGACCCCCGGTTGAGCGACGATTTGACAACGATGCGTCCGTCGCCCGCAGTCCTGTCGGCATGCAGCTTGAGCGCATCGGCCTTCGCGCCGCTGCCGGCGGCCATCCGCTTGCTCACCGGCTTCACGACCGCCGGATTGCTGGCAGCCACCGCGCCGGGGGAAATGGCCTTGCCGCCGATCGCAGTCTTGGATCCCGCCACGATTTGCCCGTTCCCCTTTGCATTACCGGCAAGCCTCTTGATCTCGGCGCCCCTGGAAGCATCGAGCCGTGCACTGGCAAACACGCCTTTGCGCGGAGGAACCAGTTTTGCCGCCTTGATCGATTCGATGACGGGCTTCGGGAGTTGCTGCAGCCGGGGTCCGGCATTGATTGCAACGACCTGATTGCCAAGTCGCACGCGCGGCGCATTGTTGACCACGACCGTCTGGTTGATGATCGTCGTGTTGCGCATGATGACGACGTTCTCCTGCACCGGCCGCACCACCCTGACCAGATCGACCGCGCCGATCGCCGCCACAGGCACGAAACACCACCAGGCGTCGTCGAAGGCGACACCGACGTCGGGCGGCGCTGGAGCCCAGCCGACATCATTGCCGCCCTGACGCCACACCACCCAGGCTGGCGCCCATTGATCGCCGGCGATCCACACCCAGCCGAAATCGGGATCATACGCCCAGCGGCCATAGTGATAGACGACATCGCCGAATGGCTCGGTGGACTGCCAGTACCAGCCATCGTCGGTCCAGACCCACCTGCCTTCGGTGTACGGCCGCCATTCGGTACGGACCGAGGGAACCCAGACATCGCCGAATCGGGCCGAGGTTCGCCATCCGCCATAATTCGAAAGCCTTTCGCGGACGGTGACGGCAATTTCCGCCGCATGCGCCTGCGTTCCGGGCAGCACCAGCGGGCCGGTCAGGGTCGCGCTCAAGGCCATGACCGCGGCCATTGCTGCTGCGCGTCCACGCCGGCCAAGGGAGCGACATGAAGACGCTTGGATAAAAGGTATGATGATCATAACGGGCTCCAGAGTTCCGCATCCAGAAAATCCCGGGAACCGCCCTGTTGCCCGCCACCGCTTCCCGGCTTCTCACCGATCGGTTGTCATCGGCCCCGGTGACCGCATTGCGGCATTTGACCATCAATTTTGCGCGACCGGCGCGGCATTCACAAATGGAACGTTCGTTTCCGGCGCCGGAGCGATTCCGAAACCGCCTGGCGATCTCATTTCTAGGATAGACCATTGAAATCGCTGGAAACTATGGTGGGGCGTGACGAGGGCCGCCATCTCTGACGATACTTGATCGTCCGGCGGCAAGCCCGGCGGAGCCACCACCATGACGATCTGGATTTCACGGGAGGAAACCTGATGCTCGACAAGCCCTCTAGCAAGAACACGGCCCCTAGCAAGAAACTGTCTGACCTGCTCGATCAATTCGGCGCCGCGCTGGCTGCCAATGACATCGAGAAGGCGGTCGATTGCTTTCAAGAGGATTGCTACTGGCGCGACCTCGTTACCTTCACCTGGAACATCAAGACCATGGAAGGCCGCGACCAGGTCCGCGACATGCTGAAAAGCCAATTGTCGAACACCAGGCCGTCGCACTTCGCCATCGCCAAGGGCGAGGACGCGACCGAGAGCGGCGAACTGATCGAGGGCTGGATCAGCTTCGAGACGGAGGTGGCACGCGGCTTCGGCCATGTCAGGCTGAAGAACGGCAAGATCTGGACGCTGCTGACCACCATGGCCGAACTGAAAGGCCACGAGGAGCCGGCAGGCTTTGCGCGGCCGATGGGCGCCAGGCACGGCTCGGGCAAGAACCGTCCGACATGGAAGGAAGAACGCGAGAGGGAAGCCGCCGAGCTCGGCTTCAAGACCCAGCCCTATACGGTCATCATCGGCGGCGGCCAGGGCGGCATCGCGCTCGGCGCGCGGCTGCGGCAGCTTGGCGTGCCGACGATCATCATCGAGAAAAACGAGCGGGCCGGCGACAGCTGGCGCAAGCGCTACAAGTCGCTCTGCCTGCATGACCCGGTCTGGTACGACCATCTGCCCTACATCGATTTCCCCAAGAACTGGCCGGTCTTCTCGCCCAAGGACAAGATCGGCGACTGGCTGGAAATGTACACCAAGGTGATGGAGCTGAATTACTGGTCCTCGACCGAGGCCAAAAGCGCCTCCTATGACGACAAGACCAAGGAATGGACGGTTGTCGTCCACCGCGACGGCAGGGACATTACGCTGAAGCCCAAGCAGCTGGTGCTGGCGACCGGACAGTCCGGCAAGGCCAATCTGCCGAAATTCAAGGGCATGGAAACCTTCAAGGGTGACCAGCACCACTCGTCGAAGCATCCGGGTCCCGACGCCTATGCCGGCAAAAAGGCCGTTGTCATCGGATCCAACAATTCCGCCCATGACATCGCTGCCGCACTTTGGGAAGCTGGTGCCGACGTGACCATGGTGCAGCGCTCGAGTACCCATATCTCCAGGTCCGACACGTTGATGGAAATCGGACTGGGTTCGCTCTATTCGGAGCAGGCGCTGCAGAATGGCATCACCACCGCCAAGGCCGATCTCATCTTCGCTTCGCTGCCTTACAAGATCCTGCACGAGTTCCAGATCCCGGCCTATGCCGAGATGAAGAAACGCGATGCGGCGTTCTACAAGGGATTGGAAAAGGCGGGTTTCATGCTCGACTGGGGCGACGACGAGTCCGGCCTGTTCATGAAGTACCTCAGGCGCGGCTCTGGCTATTACATCGATGTTGGCGCCTCGCAGCTGGTTATCGATGGTTCGATCAAGCTGAAGAGCGGCGTCGACGTCGAAGAGATCAAGCAGCACTCTGTTCTGCTCGGCGACGGGTCGGAACTGCCTGCGGATCTCATCGTCTATGCCACGGGCTACGGCTCGATGAACGGCTGGGCCGCCGATCTGATATCCCGCGAAACCGCAGACAAGGTCGGCAAATGCTGGGGCCTCGGCTCGAACACCACCAAGGATCCCGGCCCCTGGGAAGGCGAGTTGCGCAACATGTGGAAGCCGACGCAACAGGAGGCGCTGTGGTTCCACGGCGGCAATCTGCACCAGTCACGACACTATTCGCAGTTCCTGGCGCTGCAGTTGAAAGCCAGGCAGGCCGGCTTGGCGACGCCGGTCTACGGGCTGCAGCAGGTGCACCACAAGGGATAGGCGAGCGCCATTCCTGCGGAGAAAAAACGGAAGGAGGCATGGCTTGCACCCTGCCTCCTTCCTTCGAGGGAATTACGCCGGCTTACCCGCGGCGAACTGCGTCACCACCCGCTGCAGCAGCGGCACGTAATCGCGAAACGCCCGTGTCTTCATGTTGGCGATCTTGCCGCTCTCGTCCCAGATGCGGACCCGGACCGCTTCCTCGTGGAACGGGTTCTTGCGGAACTCGGCCACTTCATCGGCGCTCATCGGCCCGCCCTGCAGCGACAGCGTATGCACTGAGGCCTGCGAAAGCCTGCCGAAATAGGTCGGGTCGGTGGCGCAGAGATAGCGCTTGGCCGCGACATGCAGCCTCACGCATTCGACGATGACCGGCGGAAAGAACGGCGCCAGCACCTCGCCGCCGGCTTCGTCATGATGCTTGTCCTCGACATCCTCGGGCGAATAGGTGCCGAACTCGCTGGTGTAATGGCCGATGTCGTGCAGCAGCGCCGCCGCCACCAGTTCGTCGGGCGCACCGTCCTTTTCGGCGAACCAGGCGCCCTGCAGCATGTGCTCAGACATGGTGACTGGTTCGCCGAGATAGGATTCGGCACCCCGGCGCTCGAAGATGTCGGCGATGAACTCGACGATGGTGTCCGCGTTCAAATCCTGGCCGCTCATTCCGCCGCCTCCTTGAACCCATGCTCGATTGCGGCCAGCGTCGACAGCAGACCGTCCTTGTCTGCGTAACAGCCCTGCAGCCAGCGCTTGCCGGTACCGGAAAACGCTTTGCGGGCATGCATGACGCGCGTGTTGTCGACGATGAACGCCTGCCCCGCTTCGAGCTTGAACGTCACCTCGAAGGATGGATTCTCGATCAGTTCCGCAAACCGGCGATAGGCGGCGTAGTACGCTTCCATATCGCTGAACGGCACGTCGACCGTCGGCGCCAGGGAGCGGTTGTTGAAGCGGATGCAAATCAGCTCGCCATCGGGCCCGAGCTCGATCATCGGCCGCTTCGCCTGCAGCCGCACGCCGGAAGAGCCGGCATATTCGAAGCGCGCCGGGCATGAGCTCAGCAGCCGGAAGCCTTCCGGGTTCTCAGCCTGCAGCGCAGCCGCGACGGCAAACCCATCGACGACACTGGACTCGCCGCCCTCAACCGTATTTTCGATGCAGGACAGAATCTGCAGCGTCGGCACAGGGTCGCGATAGGGGTTGTCGGTGTGCGCCTGGAGGCCGAGATTCGTGTAGGCGAGATTGTTCGGATTGACCTCGGCGCGCACTTCGAACCAGCGCCCGTAATTGGTCTCCCTGATGTAGCCGAACAGATCGGACACTTTGCACAGCGCCCCGGATTCGGACGGCAGATCGTCCATCACCGCGAAGCCATAGGTTTTCACCGCCGACAGCCATTGCCCCAGCACAGCACGATCGCGGCTGGCCGCAACATAGCCGGCGCGCGGTACCGAATTCTGCATCGAGGCCTTGGTCCATCGCACGGTGGCCTCGCCTGTCCAGCCCGGCTGGCGGCCTGCGTCACGATCATAGGCATTGGCGCTCAGCCATGCCGCGGGAAAGCTGACCGTCTTCTGCTCGGGCACGAAGCTGACTTCCAGGGCGCCGCCTTTGATCGACGCGGCGCCGATCCTGGTGTTGGCGGGAATGTCGAGAATGGTGATGAGCCGTTGACCATTGCCGGCGCTGCGCGTCTTGTCGTCCAGCGCATTGTCGCGCAGCCACATGGCATGAAAACGGCTGCGCGACCCGTCCTGCCAGCCAAGGTCGATTGTTCTGCCTTCGTCGCCGATCAGCGCGTGGGTGAGCATGGAGATCCGTTCCTGTTCGTTGCGTCCCCCGCAGCCTGATCCGCAGGGTTTCGATTGCATGTTGATCGCGCGACAGGCATAACTCAAATTATCATTTTTTAGCCAATGGCCGCAGAATACTTATGGCTCGTACAAATACACCCGTGCCGCCTCTGGACTGGCTGCGCAGTTTCGAGGCGGCGGCGCGGCTGTCGAATTTCACCGCGGCGGCAGCCGAGCTCGGTCTCACCCAGGCAGCCGTCAGCCAGCACATCCGGTTTCTCGAGGAGCGGCTCAAGACACGTTTGTTTTCGCGGCTGGCGCGGGGCGTTGCACTGTCGCCGGAGGGGGCAGCCTACCTGCCTCACATCCAGTCGGCCTTCGCCACCATCGGCAACAGCACCGCGGAACTGTTCGAGCCGCGTGCCGTCCAGACCGTGACCATCCGGGCGCCGATCTCCTTTGCCTTGCTCATGCTGGTTCCGGCGCTGCCAGATCTCGCCAAGGCACTGCCGCGCATCCAACTCGATCTGGTGACGATCCATCGCCCTGCCGACTACGATCTGCCGGGCTCGGTGCTCGACATCCGCTTCGGCAGCGGATCCTTCCCCGGACGCGAAGCCGACAGGCTGACCGCCGAGCGGCTCGTGCCGGTGGCCGCACCTGCGCTCGCCGGCGACGACGACTGGCCTTCCCTGCCGCTGCTTCTGGTCGCCGGCGCGCGCGAGATGTGGGCGGAATGGTTCGCCGCCGCTGGACTGGCTGGCCATCCCAGACGATCACACCGCTTCGATAGTTTCGTCACCGCCATGGAGGCGGCGAGCGCCGGCGCCGGCGTGCTCTTGGGCTCGCGGCCGCTGGTCGATGCGGCGCTCGACAGCAAGACGCTGGTCAGGCTTTCCGACTATGAACTTTCCAGCACATCGGGGCATTTCCTGACCAAGGCGTCGACAGCACGCCTGACCGGAGCCGAACAGGATTTCCGCCAATGGCTGCTCCTGCGCCTCTCCGCGCCGGCATGACTGGTTATGAGATTGGCCCGATCCGCTTCCAGTAGATCAACGTGCCGGTCAGCCCGCCATGCGGCTTCAGGGCATAGTCCGGTATCTCTCCGGCCAGCGTGAAGCCCAACCGCTCATAGAGGCCTGAGGCGCCCTCCTCGGTCGCCGTGTCCAGAACCAGCAGCGTGCGGCCCTTCTCAACGGCGAGGCTCTCGGCGGCTCGCATCAGGCGCGTTCCCACACCCCTGCCCCGGCAATCGACTGATGTCATCAGCTTGGCGATCTCGGCCCGGTGCGGCTGGTTGGGCGGACAATCGAGCAGCAAGGTCACTGTGCCGACCAGGTTTTTGCCGTCCCAGGCGCCAAGCACCGCTCTTTCGCCCCTTGCCGCCGCGGCCAGCGATTTCTCCCAGAACGTCCTTGCCGCCTGCGGCGCCAACGGATGCATGAAGCTGACCGAACCGCCGGTCGCCACCGTTGCGACCAGCAATTCGGCCAACATGTCCTGCGTCTCGGCAGTCGGGTTCAGGGGTGCGATCTCGATCGAGTTCATGTGCAGGATATCCTGTGATTGCAATAGAAGCGGGCGCATTGCTGTCAGTCCAGACGGTGCGCGCGGCGTCGCTTTCGCGCCGCCTTGATGGCGCTGATGCGGTCGGCGTCTTCGTGCCCGAGATGCCGCCCGCGCTCGAGGATCTCGAGCGTGTACTCCTCATAGGTCAGGCCAAGCCGCTCGGCTCTGTCCATGCGCAGCAGCATCACCTCGTGGCTGGGCGCCTTCCACGCCTTGGCATGGGCGGCCTGCCAGGCAAGGAAGATGTAGGGATCGCCCTTGCCCCATGGCGGACCCTTGTACTCATCGAGAGGCGGCCCCCCATTGTGGGAGCGCTTTGGTCTTCTTGCCATTGTGTCAGCCCCTGACCAGCGCGACGAGATAGTCGGCGCCAGGCTCCAGGGCATGGAAGGTGCAGTCCGACGGCGCCCCGAGCGCCAGGCAGTCGCCTGATACAAGCCTGTGCACTGTCTCACCTTCGACGAATTCGAGCCGCCCGGAAATCAGCCATATCTGCTGCTTGATGAAGGCGTATGAAGCGGCCGGAAAACTGACCTTGGCGCCCGCCGGCAGATGCACCTTGATCAGTTCCAGCGGCATATCGCCAGCCGGCGAAAGATGCCGCCTGACATAGCCGGTGTCGGGATCGCGCCACACCGGCTGGTCGGCCTCGCGCAATATCCCGCCGCCCTGCAGCTCCGCGCGTGCGATCAAGGTCGACAGCGTCATGCCGAAGGCCGACGCGATGCGCACCAGAAGCGCCGCCGTCGGGCTGGTCTTGCCACGCTCGATCGTGCTGAGCATCGCCTTCGAGACGCCGGAACGCTCCGCGAGTTCGGCCAGGGACCAGTCGCGCACGATTCTTTCGGCGTGTATCCTGCGGCCGATCGTCGAGGAAATGTCGTTCGCTATATCATCCATATGTCTATTATAGCGAAAAATAGACGCCGGAGAAGAGCCGCCTTGCGACAATTTTCACGAGCCCCTTAACGCTCTCTACACCATCCGACCTCATCGGGCTTTAACCCCATTCGGGTAGGATCGATGCTCCAGGGAAATGGGGATTGGCCTGTCCATGTATGTCGAACGCGAAGCCTCCGTTGGAGAACCGACATCGCAGGAGCGCCGCGACGCAGAGCAGAACGACAAGCGCATCCTCGGCAATGTCGTGCAATGCGATGGCGCACGCGCCACCATCAGCGCCTATGCGAATGACGCCGACGGCGCGGTGACCGGCCTGTGGACGGTCGGCAAGATGATTTCCATCAATCTCGGATCGACGCGAACCGTCGGCCTGGTCTACGCAATCGGCAAGTCGGACCGCGCCTGGAGCAATGAGGGCCAGAACGCCATCGAGGTCAGCATCGAGCTGATCGGCGAAGTCCGTGACGGAGCAGAGCCCGGCGCCAAACCGGTCTTCGATCGGGGCATCACCACCTATCCGCATATCGGCGCCGTTGCGCATCGGATCCGCACCCGCGACCTGCAGGCGGTCTATGACCTCGCCGGGCGTCATTCGATCACGATCGGCACGCTCGCGCAGGACGAGACGATCGCCGCCAACATCGCCATCGACGATACGCTGGCGCGTCACTTCGCCATTGTCGGCACGACCGGCGTCGGCAAATCCACCGCCGTCTCGCTGCTGCTGCGCAAGTCGATAGCGGCACGGCCGGATCTGCGCATCTTGATCCTCGATCCGCACAACGAGTTCGCTGCATCGCTGCCCGAATACTGCGTCAGGGTCGATTCCAAAACCTTGGATCTGCCGTTCTGGATGTTCAAGCTCGAGGAATTCGCCGAGGTGCTGTTCCGGGGCCGCGAGACCGAGCCGGAAGAAATCGACGCCTTGCGCGACCTTATCCCGGCCGCCAAGAATCTCTACCGCAACCCGAATTCGGGCTCCTATATCAGGCGCGGCAGCGATGCGTTGACCGCCGATACGCCGGTGCCTTACCGCATCGCCGACCTGCTCAAGCAGATCGATGAGCGCATGGGCATGCTCGAAAGCAAGACCGATCGCCCGACACTCAAATCGCTGAAGACGCGCATCGAATCGGCGGCCGCCGATCCACGCTACCGCTTCATGTTCAACTCGCGCCTGATCGAGGACACCATCCACGAGACGATCGGCAACATCTTCCGCGTGCCGCATCATGGCCGCCCGGTAACCTGCTTCGAGATGGCCGGCATGCCGTCGGAAGTGGTCAATTCGGTCTGCTCGGTGCTGGCGCGCCTGGCCTTCGACCTCGCTCTGTGGAGCGAGGGCAAGCTGCAGCTCCTGTTTTTATGCGAAGAAGCGCACCGCTATATGCCGGCCGATCCGCGCCTCGGCTTCGCGCCGACAAGGCACGCGCTGTCGCGCATTGCCAAGGAAGGCCGCAAATATGGCTGCTATCTCGGCGTCGTCACCCAGCGCCCGGGCGAGCTCGACCCGACCATCCTTTCGCAATGCTCGACCTTCTTCGCCATGCGGCTTGCCAATGAGCAGGACCAGGCGATCATCCGCTCCGCGATTGCCGACTCTTCCGCCTCGACGCTTGCCTTCCTGTCCTCCATGGGCCAGCGCGAAGCCATCGCCTTCGGCGAAGGCGTGGCGACGACCATGCGGCTGAAGTTCGAAAAACTGCCGAGCGACCTGCTCCCCGGCACCGCAAAACGCGAAGAGGCCACGTCGAAGCCAGGCGACGATGTCGATCTGGTGGCGATCGTGGAACGACTGCGCAATGTGCCTAAATCAACGCAGCAGGCGATGGCCTTCGCCGAGGTCGTCGATTCGGGCCGCCAGGCCGGCGACCCCGACTACCGCAAGCCACCCGCCGCACGCGCGCCATCGGACGACGATTTCGACATGCGCTACGGCCTAAAGCCCGCAACCTTCGGCCTGCGCCCGCAAAACGATTAGGTCAGCAGCGCCAAATCCTCTGCCTTCTGACCGAGAAGCCGCGCCAAGCTTGCGCCCTTGCCCAGCCCGCTCGGATAAATCCCGTCAGGGAATTCGTCAGGCTGAGTCGGGTGGTGCTGTTTTCGAGAACCGAAGCGGAGCGGACGTTTGAGTCCGTGAGCACCGGAAGCGCAGAAAACGGCGCCAGACGGCCAGCCTCACGAATTCAGTGATGCGATTTCAGGCGCAGACGCGGTTACGGCCCTGCCTCTTCGCCTCGTAAAGCTGGCGGTCGGCGCGGCGATAGAACTCTTCCGCTGTTTCCTTGCGGTCCCAGACGGCGAGCCCGACGCTGGTGGTGATCTTGAGGCGGACATTGCCCGACAGCACCGACATGTTGGCAATCGCCTTGCGGATGCGCTCGGCAAACTTGCCCAGAAGCTCGGCGTCCATGTTGGGCGTGACCACGGCGAACTCCTCGCCGCCCAATCGCGCCACCACATCGTGGTAGCGCGTCATGTCCTTGAGACAGTTCGCGACGGCCTTGAGCACTTCGTCGCCGACGTCATGGCCGTGGGTGTCGTTGACCTGCTTGAAATGGTCGAGATCGAGGATCATCAGCCCGACGGGCTTTTCGATGCGCCGGAATTCCTCGAGATACTCCTTCAGCGCATCATCGAAATAGCGCCGGTTCTGCATGCCGGTCAGGCCATCGGTCAGCGCCGCATGCTCGAATGTTTCCGAGCGCGCGCTGAGCGAGACCGTCATGGCGCGTAGCTTGCCTTCCTCCATCGCCTGTTTGCGGATCAGCGGATAGATGAAGAAGATGCCGAAGAACAGCGCGGTGGCCAGGAGCACGCCGGTCGCGAACAAGAGCTTGTTGAGATAGATGACCTTGTCCAGACCCGAAACCGTATGCAACTCGTCGGCGAAGGATTGCAGAAGTCCGTAAGCATGCAGCGTCACCAGGCCGGCGGCCAGGATCACGAATATAAAGACGAAAAATGCTGATTCCGCCTTGTGGAAACGCATCTGCTCCCCGTTGGAAAAGTGCCCACTGATCTTATGGCACGGGCGGGCTTACGGAGGGTTAATTTGGACAACCACCACGGGAACCTTTCCTTGCATGTAACCTTTTCAGGTTGTATCGGAAGCAAGCGCTGAGATCGTGGTTTCCAGATCATCACCGGGGCGCAATCTCAGCCATTCCGGCCCCAATTGATGCCTGAACCAGGTGGTTTGCCGCTTGGAATATTGCCTGGTCGCGATCTTGGCGCGTTCGATTGCCTCGGGAAAGCCAATCTCTCCGGCCATCGCTGCCTGCAGTTCGCGAACGCCGATCGCTTTCATCGCCGGCAATTCGGGATCGAGGCCAAGTGCTGCAAGCCGCTTGACCTCGTCCAGCGCGCCCTTGTCCAGCATCTGGTCGAAGCGTTTGTCGATCCGAGCGACCAACGCCGCCCGATCCGGCTCGATCACGAAGAAACGTGCGCTTTCCCTGTCGATGAGCGGCTGGCCGCGTTCTGCCTGCCATTCCAGGATCGAACGGCCAGACGCATCGAGAACCTCCAATGCCCGCACGACGCGCTGGCTGTCGGTTGGCTTGAGCATCATGGCCGCCGCCGAATCCTCGCGCAGCAGCAGGCTGTGCAGCTTGACGGCGCCCTGCTCCTTCAACTCATAGCGCCAGCGGTCGCGGACCCGCTGCGGAATGTCGGGCATTTCCGAAATGCCCTCGGCCAGCGCGCGAAAGTAGAGCCCGGTGCCGCCGACAAAAATCACTGGCCGTTCGGAGAATGTGCCGTCCTCGATCAGCTTCATCACGTCGCGCAGCCAGGCGCCGGTGGAATAGGCGGTGGCCGGGTGGACATGGCCATAAAGATAATGCGGTGCGCGGGCGAGGTCGGCCGCCTCCGGCCGGGCGGTCAGCACGTCGAGCACCGAATAGCCCTGCATGGAATCGGTGTTGACGACCACGCCACCCCTGCGCTCGGCCAGATCGAGCGCAAGCGCCGACTTGCCGCTGGCGGTCGGCCCGGCTATCAGGATCGCGTTCTTCACGCGGCCCTCGCCCGCCTTCCCGCCGGAATGTTTCATGCCGCTCATCGCCACGCTTGTTTCCCGTCCCACTGAGCGCGCTTTGTCGCTGTCGCTTGCGAATATGGCCTCACGGTCGGTCGGCGCAAGCGCTGTTGTCTGGCTGGCCGAAGGTATTGCCTGCGATCTCGTCCTGCCTGAGGCAGCCGACGACGCCGTCACGAGTGCCGTCTTGCGCACGGCACTTGCCAGCGAGGCCGTCGACGTGATCGTCCAGCAGGCGGAAACCCGCCGCAAGAAAATCCTGATCGCCGACATGGATTCAACCATGATCGACCAGGAATGCATCGACGAGCTGGCCGACGAGATCGGCGTCAAGGATCATGTTGCGGCCATCACCGCGCGATCCATGAATGGTGAGATCGCCTTCGAACCGGCTTTGCGTGAACGGGTGGCGTTGCTCAAGGGCCTCGACGCCGCCGTGGTCGATCGCATCGTCGCCAATCGCCTGACGCTGGCAGCGGGCGGCCGTGTTCTGGTCCGGACCATGCGCGCCAACGGCGCCTGGACGGCACTCGTGTCTGGCGGCTTCGAGGTCTTCACGACGCGCATCGCCGCCATGCTCGGTTTCCAGGAGAACCGCGCCAATCGCCTGCTCGAGCAGGACGGCCGCTTCACCGGGCTGGTCGGCGAACCGATCCTCGGCCGCGCCGCCAAGGCCGACGCGCTGATCGAAATTTCAGCGCGCCTTGGTCTGACGCCCGCCGACGCCATCGCCGTCGGTGACGGCGCCAATGATCTCGACATGATCCGCCTTGCCGGTACCGGTGTCGCGCTCCACGCCAAGCCGACGGTGGCGGCACAGGCCAAGGTCCGCATCGATCATGGCGACCTGACCGCGCTGCTCTATGTGCAGGGCTACAGGCAGGAGGAGTTTATGCAATGAAACCAATGCGTACCGAGCGCCTGATCCTGCGCAACTGGGAAGATCGCGACCGCGACCTGTTCCACCGCATCAACTCCGACGACCGGGTCATGGAGTTCTTTCCATTCCGCCGCGACCGCGCCGAGGCGGATGCCAAGATGGACGAGCTCAGGGCCTGGACCACGAAGGACGGATACGGTTTTGCGGCCGCCGAGATCACCGCCACCGGTGAATGCATCGGCTTCATCGGTCTCCTCGACACCGATCATGTGCCATCCCTGCCAGCCGGCACCATCGAGATCGGCTGGCGGCTGGCACCTGAGTTCTGGGGCAAGGGCTATGTCACCGAGGCAGCCGAAGCGTGGCTGGCCTACTGCTTCGAGACGCTTGGCCTCGATGAAATCGTATCATTCGCCGTCGCGGCCAACCGCCGCTCCACCGCCGTCATGCAACGCCTCGGCATGAGCGCGGATCCGTCCGGCGATTTCGACCACCCCAGCATTCCCGACAGCCATCCCGCGCTCAAGCGCCATGTCCTGTACAGACTGTCGCGCCAAGACTGGCAGGCAAGAAAAAGGGCGGCCCGCTAGCCGCCCTTTCCATTCAAGATGAGGATTTTTTCGCCGGATCTTCCGGATATCAGTCCATCCGGATCGTCACGAACCTGAGCTCGCCGGTCTTCGAGGCCAGCATCAGCAGCGCATTCTTGCGCCCCTGTTCCTTCAAGGCGCCGATGCGGTCCATGACATCCTTGGGCGTGGCAACCGATTCCTGTGCGATCTCGGTGATCACCTCGCCGGGCTGGATGCCGCGTTCGGCGGCTGCCGAGTCCTTGGTGACGTCGGTGATGACGACGCCCGAAACATCGGCCGCAATGCTGAACTTCTTGCGTGTCTCGTCGTTCAGTTCGCCGACCGTCATGCCGAGCACCGAAGCAGTGGAAACGGCCGGAGCCTTGTCGCCCTTGTCCTGATCGGTGTTGCTGCCCTCCTCGCTGCTGGCGAGCTTCTCGCCATCCTCGAGCCGGCCGAGCGTCACTTTCACGGTCTGCTCGACACCCTTGCGCACGATGAGCACATCGACCGCCTTGCCAACCGGGCTTTCGGCGACGACGCGCGGCAGATCGCGCATCTCATGGATGTCCTTGCCGTCGAACTTGATGACGACGTCGCCCGCCTGGATGGTGCCATTGTCGACCGGGCCACCCTTGATCACGCCGGCGACCAGCGCGCCCCTGGCGGTCGCCATGCCGAGGCTTTCGGCGATGTCGTCGGTCACCGGCTGGATGCGCACGCCGAGCCAGCCGCGCCGCGTCTCGCCGAACTGGCGCAACTGGTCGACGACGCCGGACGCGAGCTGGGCGGGGATGGAAAAGCCGATGCCGATCGAACCGCCGGAAGGCGAAATGATCGCCGTGTTGATGCCGATGACTTCGCCGGCGCTGTTGAACAGCGGTCCGCCGGAATTGCCACGGTTGATCGCGGCATCGGTCTGGATGAAGTCATCATAGGGGCCGGAATTGATGTCGCGGTTGCGGGCAGAGACGATGCCGACCGTGACCGTGCCGCCGAGGCCGAACGGATTGCCGATCGCCATCACCCAGTCGCCGACGCGCATCTTGGTGGAATCGCCGAACTTCACCGCCGTCAGCTTGTGGCCTTTCGGATCGACCTTGAGCACGGCGACATCGGTCTTGGTGTCGGTGCCGACCAGCGTCGCCTTCAAGGTGACACCATCGGAGAAATTGACCTCGATGTCGTCGGCATCGGCAATGACATGGTTGTTGGTGACGACGATGCCTTGCTCGGCATCGATGACGAAGCCGGAGCCCAGCGACTGCACCTTCTGCGAGCCGTTGTCCTTGTCACCGCCGCGGTTCTTGAAGAAATCGTCGAAGAAATCCTGGAAGGGCGACCCCTCGGGCAATTGCGGCATCGGCACCGCGCCCGGGCCTTCGGTGCCCTTGACCGTCTGCGAGGTCGATATGTTGACCACTGCGCCGAGCAGGCCTTGCGCCAGATCGGCGACCGAAGCGGGTCCATCGGCGGCAAATGTCGGCGTCACGAAGGACGGGACAGCGACTGCGCTGACAAGAAGTGCCGCCGCGCCGGCGATGAATGTCCGCCGAGCCGCGCACAGAATTGTATTGGATGTCATCGAGAAGCCTCCCGGTATCCTTGAAAAGAAAAGCGCTTCGACGAAAACGCCGCGTCACGCCATGTTGGCAAAAAATACGGCACGTTTGCGGCTATGACTATCGGCAGAGGATAAATCATCGCCGCCGTCATGCGCCCCGTACCAGCCAGACGATGCCCACGCCGATCACGATCGCCGCCAGTCCGGCGATCCGCAGCGCGTTCTCGGGCAGAGACAGCACTTCGGTGGCAAGTTTCCTGGCCAGGCCGGGAAAACCGCCATAGACCAGACCCTCTATGACAAGGACCAGGCCCATGGCGGCAAGAAAATCCTGCACCGGCCGCTACTGGCCGGTGCTGGGCTGTGCCGCCGGCGACGGCACCCGCCGCGCCGGAGCGTTTGGCGCAGGCGAAGCCGGCTTTGCCGGCCCCTCGCCGCCGTCAGGATTGCGGAAGAAGCGGAAGAACTCCGAGTTCGGCGACAGCACCATCGTCGTTCCGGTGTTGTCCAGCGCCGTGCCATAGGCATTCATCGACCGGTAGAAGTCGAAGAAGGCCGGATCGCGCTGATAGGCTCCCGCGAAGGTGGCGCTGCGCTGGGCTTCGCCCTCGCCGCGCAGGATTTCCGACTCTTTCTGCGCTTCGGCGACGATCTCGACCACTTCGCGATCGGCGCGGGCGGTGATGCGCTGTGCCGCTTCATTGCCGCGCGCCCTCAGCCGCGCAGCTTCCGCCAGGCGTTCCGCCTTCATGCGGTCGAAGGTCTGCTGCGAGACTTCGGCCGTGAGATCCGTGCGGCGGATACGGACATCCTCGATCTGCAGGCCGAGCGATGTGGCGTCGGGCCTGAGCTGGTCGCGGACTTCGCGCATCATCACGGTGCGCTGTTCGGAAAGTGCGGCCTCGAAATCACGCAGACCGTAGACACGGCGCAAGGCAGCGTCGAGACGCGTCCTGAGCCGGGCTTCTGCCAGTTCGATCTGACCCGACACGGTGGAGCGGAAGACCCGCGGATCCGAGATGCGGTAGGCGATGAAGGCGTCGACCTCATAGAACTTGCCGCCTGACACCTGGACGCGGATGTTGTCGAGGTCGAAGCGCAGCACCCGGTTCTCGATCAACTGCACGGTGTCGGCGTCGAAGAACGAGAACGGCGCCTTGAAGTAGATGCCGGGTTCGCTCTTGACGTCGACGATCTCACCGAACCTGAGCACCAGCGCCTGCTGGCGCGCATTGACCACGAAGACCGACGAATAGAGCAGGAACAGGATAACCGCTGCTGCGACGACGATGATGGGAAGACGGTTGGCCATCACTGGTTACCTCCCGTAACGCCACTGGGCGCAGCGGGTGCCGGCGCTTTCGGTTGCAATGCCGGCAGCGGCAGATAGGGAACGACCCCTTGCCCGTTGCCCTGCTCGACGATGACCTTGCTCGAATCCTTCAGAACCTTCTCCATGGTTTCCAGGTAGAGGCGCTTGCGCGTTACATCGGGCGCCTTGGCATATTCGTCATAGACCGAGATGAAGCGCTGCGCCTCACCCTCGGCTTCCTGCACGACCCGGTTCTTGTAGGCGGCCGCGTCTTCGCGGATCTGTGCGGCCTCGCCGCGCGCCTGCCCGAGCTTCTGGTTGGAGTACTGGTTGGCCTGCTCGACGAACTTGTCCTCGTCCTGCTCGGCGCGCTGCACTTCGTCGAACGCATCGGCCACTTCGCGTGGCGGTGCCGCATCCTCAATCGAGACGGCGTTGACGTTGAGACCGGCCTTGTAGCCGTCCAGCGTCGTCTGGATGATTTCACGCACCGAGGCGGCAATGCCCTGGCGGTCGTCGCGGAAGATGTCCTGCGCCGGCCGGCGGCCGACGGCTTCACGCATGGCGCTTTCGGCTACCTGCCGCAGCATACCGTCGGGATCGGACACATCGAACAGATACGCGCTCGGGTCGGAGACTTGATAGGCCACCGAGAACTGGACGTTGACGATGTTCTGGTCGCCGGTAAGCATCAGCCCGGACGTGTTGCCACTCGTCGCGCCGCCGCCGCCGATATCGACGAGCTGCTCGGAAATCTTGGCCGTCTCGACGGTTTCGAGCGGCCACCAATGGAAATGCAGGCCAGGCTGCGACAGTTCGGTCTTCGGCTTGCCGAAGCGCAATTCGACCGCGACCTCGTCGGGCTGCACGGTATAAACCGCCTTGAACGCCCACAGCACGACAAGTGCAGCCGCGATCAGCGCGAAGATAGCCGGGCTCGCGCCGCCGCCACCCGGAAGAGCGCGCCGCAGCCGGTCCTGGCCGCGGCGGATGATGTCTTCGAGATCGGGAGGCGAGCCCTGTGGCCCGCTGGGTCCCTTTGGACCCTGCCCCCAGGGTCCTTGATTGTTGCCGCCGCCACCCCATGGGCCGCCGCCACCGCCGCTTTTGTCGTTCCAGGGCATGAATGTCCTTTCGCTTGGAATTCCCTCAAGCGCCGGTATTACGGCGCAAAATCCAGTATTGTTCTTCTATAGGGACGCCACGAGGCGCTTTCAACGCGATGCGCTGCCGACTTCGTCCGATTTGTCCGGTCGCGACCCTTTGTCTTCCTTCAATGCCCCTTTTTTCATTCAATGTCTCTCTCGACGCCGCTCGTAGACCGAATAACGCGTCGGGTGGCTGTCCTTTTCCCCGGCTGGGACGTCGTGCGAGCTGACAATGTGCCAGGAATCAGGATCGATCGGCGGGAAATACGCGTCGCCGTCGACCGCTGCCAGCACATGGGTGACATGCAGGCGATCGGCCAGCAGCATGGCCTGAGCATAGATTTCGCCGCCGCCGATGACGCACACCTCGTCCACATCGGCCATGCGGCGCCCGCGCTCCGTCGCCAGTTGGATCGCGGCCTCGAGCGAATGTGCCGCCTCGACGCCCTCGGCGCGCCAGGTCTTGTCGCGGGTGACGACGATGTTCAACCTGCCCGGCAGCGGCCGGCCGATGCCCTCATAGGTCTTGCGGCCCATGATGATGGGCTTGCCCATCGTATCGGCTCTGAAGCGCTTGAGATCGGTGGAGAGCCGCCACGGGAGCCCGCCGTCCCGCCCGATCACGCCGTTCTCGGCGATGGCAACGTAGATTGCGACGTGCATCAATTGCCGTCCGTTGGCTCGAGGATCAGGATGTCGATGTCGCGCTCGGGGTATAAATCATCCGCCGTCATCTCGAATGTCGTCGGTCCGGTCTTTTTGACATTGTCGCCGCAGAACGAGACCAGGGCTTTCGGATTGCCCTTGTCGATCGTCAGCTTGAACTTGCCGATCGTGCCAGTGGCCCAGTTGCCGCCGGTGGTCAGGATATAGGCGATGCGGTTCTCGAAATATTTGGGGTAGCCGTCAGGGTCGTCCTTGGCAGCCTTGCGCACCGCATTTTCGAATGTGCCATCCATGCAATAGCGGGCCTTGTAGGCCGCATACTGTCCCTGGAATTTGCCGTCGTAGAAGAAGCTGACTGAAGACGTGCCGCCGACGCTCGGCTTATAGTGGTGGGAAACATGGACGTCCTTGTTGGCCGGAAAGGTCGAGCGCCACCAGTAGGTCGAACGCAGTTGCCAGAACGGCGTGTAGACCTTGGTGGTCTCGGTGCCGTCGCTGCCGGTGTCCTCGATGATGATGCCGCGGTTGACCCAGTCATCGACAACCGCTTGCGGCAGCTTGGCCAGCGCCGCCTTCGCCGCATCGCCGAATGGATAGAACGGCACGTTTTGCGCCTTCAACTCGGCGCTGATGTCGATGCCGAGCGCAAACACCTTCTGCTCCAACTGCGGCTTGACGGCAACACCGTCGATCGTCACCTCGAAGCCGAGGAAATTGTCGCTCTGGTTTTCGGGAATCGCCGGGATTTCTTCGGGATTGCCCGATATTTCGGGCATCGGGAAGGCGACGATTGCGTCGACATCCTTGTCGGTGTTGTTATGGAAGACATAGTCGACCGTCACCTTTTCCGGCGAGATGAAGAGGTCCTCGCTTTGCATCGACACGGCGTCGCTGCGCGACAGGATCAGGCCGCCGGTGCCAAGTTCGGCAACCGAATCATTGGCGAAGGCGGGCGCGGACGACAGGGCCAGCACGGCGGTCAGAATATATCGCAACATGGAAACAACCTCGGCCAGAATGCTTGCAGGACCCTAGCGGTTTCAATGTGGCGTTCAAAGCCCTTCCGCATCCGCGGACGCGCGCCAGCGCGGTCTGGACTAACAGGTTCCGATCGGGCAGGAGTTCGCCCATGCGCAAGCTTCTCGTCATCGGCATCGGCGCCGGCAATCCCGACCACATGACCGTCCAGGCCATATCAGGCCTGAACCAGGCGGATGTGCTGTTCATTCCCGACAAGGGTGCGAAAAAAAATGAACTAGCCGAACTGCGCCGCCGGATATGCGACCGCTTCGTCACCAATCCGAAGTCGCGCCGCGTCGAATTCGACGTGCCGGTGCGCGACATGCCAGTAGAAGATGGGCCGGAGCCCTCCTACCGCGCGACCGTCGATGACTGGCACGAAGCCATCGCCGCCATTTACGAAGGCCTGATCCGCGATGAGATTGCAGGCGACGGCTGCGGCGCCTTCCTGATCTGGGGCGATCCTTCGCTCTATGACAGCGCGTTACGCATCCTCGAGCGCGTGCGCCTGCGAGGAAATGTGGCGTTCGAGCTTGAGGTGATCCCCGGCATCACCGCTGTCCAGGCGCTTGCCGCCAGCCACAAGATGGCGCTGAACCGCATCGGCGATTCCGTCCTCATCACCACCGGCCGCCGCCTCACCGAGGAAGGCATGCCGGACAATGCCGGCAGCGCGGTCGTGCTGCTGGACGGCAAATGCGCCTTCAACACGCTTGTCGACAAGGATGTCGTCATCCACTGGGGCGCCTATCTCGGCACGGAAGACGAGATTCTCATCTCTGGCCGTCTCAGTGATGTCGGCGCCGAGATCGAGAGAACCCGTGAAGAAGCGCGCCGGAAAAAGGGCTGGATCATGGACACTTACCTGCTTCGCAAGCCAAGCGCAGAGGATTAGGCCCTACTGCCCTACTGCCCTACTGCCCTACTGCCCTACTGCCCTACTGCCCTCACCCAGCATCAATCTCCGCCTGCAATGCCTCCATATGCGCCGCCGCCGCGGCCGAGGCTGCGCGCTCGATGGCGCGGAAGCGGCTGACCACTGCCAGGCCGACCGCCGTCAACTGTGCGCCGCCGCCCTTGCGGCCGCCGGTCTGTGCCGCCACCAGCGGCTTGCCGAACACCCGGTTCATGTCCTCGACCAGGTCCCAGGCGTGCTTATAGGACATCTCCATGCCGCGAGCGGCGGCCGAGATGGAGCCGAAGGCGGCGATCTGTTCCAGGAGTTCGATCTTGCCCGGCCCGACGCGCCCGTCGGGATCGAGATTTATCCGCAAGCTCAGCGACGGCATCTTTGCTCTCCGCGGTCACAACCCAACCCCATACTAGAAGCTCCCTGGCGAAACCGCTATTCCAAAAAGGCATAGCGGGATCATCCATCCGCCTCGGCGGGCAGGCCGGCACCGGTGTTCGCCCGATCGAAGCTCACCGTCTTGATCACCGCGAAAACCTTGCCGCCAAGATGAAGCCTCAGCGCCTGCCGCGACTGTTCGGTGATGCGGGCAAGCACGGTTGCGCCATTGCAGTCGATACCGACCTCGACCGCGGGCCCTTCGCCGGGGCTCATCGCGGTAATGGTCCCCGGTAGGATGTTGAGCGCGCTGAGACCCGTCGGCTTTTCGGTGGCGATCATCACATCGCGGGCGCGAATACGGATGCGCACCGGCGTACCTGTCTTCATCGCCAGCTGTGGCACCCGGAGCTCGCCCGCGGCCGAGCCGAGCACGGTCATGCCGAAAGTCTCGTCGTGACGCAGCACCCTGGTGTCCAGCACGGCGCCGCCCTCGCCGCGCTCCTCCGCCGGCAACAGGTCGAGCCTTTGCATCACCGCCTCGGTCGGCCCGCTGGCAACGACATTGCCCTGCGCCAGCATCACCACATCGCTGGCCAGCCTCGCCACTTCGGCGACCGAATGACTGACATAGACGATCGGGATTTTCGTCTCGTCGCGCAGCCTTTCGACATAGGGCAGGATTTCGGCCTTGCGCGCTTCGTCGAGCGAGGCCAGCGGTTCGTCCATGAGCAGCAGTCTGGGGCTGGCAAGCAATGCCCGGCCGATCGCCACGCGCTGTTTCTCGCCGCCCGAGAGCTTTGCCGGCCGCCTGTTCATGAGCGGCCCGATGCCGAGCAGGTCGACGACGGCATCGATATCGGCGTAGCGCTCCGCCGGCGGCGTGAACCAGCGGCCGTAACGAAGATTGCCGGAAACGCTCAAATGCGGAAACAGCCGTGCGTCCTGGAACACCATGCCGATGCGGCGCTTGTGCTTCGGCACGAAAATGCCGGCACCGGTATCGACCAGCACACGGCCGTCGACCTCGATGCGTCCCCTGTCGGGCCGGATCAGCCCGGCAATCATGTTGATCAGTGTCGTCTTGCCCGACCCAGACGCGCCGAACAGCGCCGTCAGCCGCCCGGCGCTTTCGAAGCGGGCGTCGATGGCGAAACCACCCAGCCGATGACTGATGTCGACGAGAACGCTCATTCGATGT
The DNA here is from genome assembly GCF_004006095.1 of Mesorhizobium sp. M7A.F.Ce.TU.012.03.2.1. Lineage (NCBI taxonomy): Bacteria > Pseudomonadati > Pseudomonadota > Alphaproteobacteria > Hyphomicrobiales > Phyllobacteriaceae > Mesorhizobium > Mesorhizobium sp. M7A.F.Ce.TU.012.03.2.1. Next base: position 4,343,585 of record NZ_CP034779.1, on the reverse strand, counting down.
CCAGTCGCCGGCCGACACGCCGCGCCAGCACCTCCGAAGCCACAAGTGCTGCCATGGAGATGACGATCGAGATCAGCGTCAGGCGGAGCGCCCCTTCATCGCCACCCGGCATCTGCGTGAAGGTGTAGATCGCCGACGGCAATGTCTGCGTCTCATTGGGAATGTTGGAGACGAAGGTGATGGTGGCGCCGAACTCGCCCATCGCCTTGGCGAAGGCCAGGATGGCGCCGGCGATCAGCCCGGGCAGGATCAGGGGCAGCGTGATGGTGGCGAACACCCAGAGCGGATTGGCGCCGAGCGTTCCCGCCGCCGCTTCCATCTTGCGGTCCACCGCCTCGATCGACAGCCGGATCGCCCGCACCATCAGGGGAAAGCCCATGACGCCGCAGGCCAGCGCCGCACCTGTCCAGCGGAAGGAGAAGACAATGCCGAAATGCTCGGCCAGGAAGGCGCCGGCCGGGCCGCGCCGGCCGAAGGTCAGCAGCAGCAGGTAGCCGGTCACCACGGGCGGCAAGATCAGCGGCAGATGCACCAGCCCGTTGAGAACGGTCTTGCCCCAGAACTGTCCCCGGGCAAGCAGCAGCGCAATCAAGATGCCCGGCGGCAGGCTGGCGAGCATCGCCACCATTGCCACCTTGATGGACAGCCGAACCGCATTCCATTCGTCGGGAGTGAGGTCCAGCAGCCAGTTCATTGTGCCCCTTGGAACTCAGTTGCTCGGCGCGAGTACGGTAAATCCCTGATCCTTGAACAGCACGGCCGCCTTGGCCGACTGCAGGCATTTCAGGAAAGCCCGCGTATCCTTGTCCTTCGAATCGGCGGTCTGGGCAACCGGATAGATGATCGGCGGATGCGAATCCTCCGGGAAGGTGCCGACCACCTTGACGCCCTTTTCGGCATGCGCGTCGGTGGCATAGACAATGCCCAGGGCGGCTTCGCCCGTCGAAACCAGCTTCAGCGCCGCGCGCACGTTTTCGGCCTGCGCCACCTTGCCCTCGACCGAGGACCAGACGCCGAGCGATTCAAGTGCGGCCTTGCCGTATTTGCCGGCCGGCACCGCCTTGAAATCGCCCATGGCGAGCTTGCCGTCGCCGATCAGCTTGGCGAGGTCAAAACCCTTCTCGATCCTGGTGTCGACCGCCGAGTCCTTCGGCGCCACCAGCACGATCTCATTGCCGAGCAGCTTCACTTCGGTGTCCGGCTTGGTCAGCTTCTTGTCGGAGAGATATTTCATCCAGTCGAGGTCGGCCGAGATGAAGACGTCGGCAGGCGCCCCGCCCTCGATCTGTTTGGCCAGCGCCGAGCTCGCGGCATAAGAGACGGTCGCCGCCTCGCCGACATCGGCCTCGCAGGCCTTGTTCACGGCGTCGAGCGCATCCTTGAGGCTGGCCGCGGCAAACACCACCACCTTGTCTTCCGCATGTGCTGCCGGCACCGCCGCCATCAACATCGCCGCAAAACCCCCAATGGTGATCGCCCTCGATCCAAAACCTATGCGCGTCATGGAAGACTCTCCCTGGTTTGAAATCCGGCCGGCTCGAAGCCCGCTAACCGATATATCCGTATGAATATAACAAGGGAAGGCCCGGCGCCCCATGAAAGCGTCTGTACGACACCGATTGTTATGGTGAGACCGGCAAAGAAACCCTGGAAAGGAAACTCCGATGAAGATCAGCGCCCGCAACGTCCTCAAGGGAACGATCGCCGAGATCGTCAAGGGAGCCACCACCTCGCATGTCAGGATCGACATCGGTGGCGGCGCCATCGTCACCGCCTCGATCACCAACGAGGCCGTCGCCGATCTCAAGCTCGAAAAGGGCAAGCAGGCCTATGCCGTGGTCAAGGCCTCGGACGTGATGGTCGGCATCGACTGAAATTTGCGGCCTTAGACCGCGATCGGCGCCTTGATCGACGCATCGGCGACGTAGTTTTCCAGCCGGAAATCCTCGAAGCGGAAGGCGAACAGATCCTTCACCTCCGGATTGATCCACATCGTCGGCAGCACCTTCGGCGTGCGCCGCAGTTGTTCGCGTGCTTGCTCGAAATGGTTCGAGTAGAGATGCGCATCACCGAGCGTGTGGACGAAATCGCCGGGTTTCAGCCCGGTGACCTGCGCCACCATCAAGGTCAGCAGGGCATAGGACGCGATGTTGAACGGCACGCCAAGGAAGATATCGGCGGAACGCTGGTAGAGTTGGCAGGAAAGCCGCCCTTCCGAAACATAGAATTGGAACAGGCAGTGGCAGGGCGGCAGCGCCATCGCTTCCACTTCGGCCGGATTCCACGCCGAAACGATCAGCCGCCGCGATTGAGGATTTTTGCGTATCTCCTTGAGAAGATTCGCGATCTGGTCGATCGAGCCGCCATGGCCATCCGGCCAGGAGCGCCATTGCTTGCCGTAGACCGGGCCGAGATCGCCATTCTCGTCGGCCCATTCGTCCCAGATCGAAACGCCGTTATCGGTGAGGTATTTGATGTTGGTGTCGCCGGCCAGGAACCACAGAAGCTCATGGATGATCGACTTGAGATGCAGCTTCTTGGTCGTGGTGACGGGAAAGCCGCGCGCCAGGTCGAAACGCATCTGGTAGCCGAAGACGGAGCGCGTTCCGGTGCCGGTGCGGTCGCCGCGATCGGCGCCGTTGTCCAGTACGTGCTGCAGGAGGTCGAGATACTGGCGCATCGGTTCCGGCTCGATTCGGTTGTCCAGCCATCATAGCTGACGGACAGGCAATCGAACACCACAAAGCAGCGCAAGCCCTGCCCGAAGGCTGCCAGTCCCCAACAACATCAGGGCTAACGCATGGACCGCGCCAGCCCCTGCAAATTGACGTGCGGTCGTCAGAGGGAGCCGAGTTTACCCAGGTCCTTGGCAACCAGATAGTAGAAGGTAACCCGGTTCTTGGTACTGTCGGCGGCCATCGCCTTGCAGACCTTCTCGATCGAAGCGTCGGCCTTGTTGTCGTCCGATATGCCGAGCTTCTTCGCAACCCAGCCAGCCTTGACGCGCTCTAGCTCCTTCGGATCGGTGCAGGACACCAGCGAGGAATCGCGGTTCCGGAGCGCAATGCCAAGATGCTTCACGATTTTGTCGACCACGTCGGCACTCGCCGAGGCATCGTATTTCTTCACGTCTGCAAGATAGTCGGCCATCAAAATTCCCCTCGTCGGCGCCACGGATCCGATCGATGAGGGCTGTGGCGCGCTGCTGCAACATGTGCGCTAGGTCGGTAACTCCTCACCGGGGCAAAGCTTCGGTTGAGACCGCGCCCAAGTCAACCCTTTGGACTTGCGGTTTTGTCAGGGGGACAAAGTGCCATTGCGGCCTTCCATTTCTTGCGATGGCCCCCTATATTCGGTTTGTCGGCTTGACCGACTATGGCGATAAATGGGCGATGAAATAAGCCGTTCGGACCCGGGGGCGGTACCCGGCGCCTCCACCAAAAGCCGCTGCTGATGACAGAGCGGTTTTTGCTGGGGGCGAAATAGGATCGACGAAGGTGTAAAGATCGTACTTTTGCCCGGCATGGTACCACCGTCATCGGGCTAAACCTGTAGTTGCAAATGACAACTATGCGGAAGCACGTCTCGCCGCGTAAGCGGTGCGATAGCTTCAAATCAAGCCCTAGAGGTTCGCACTTCTAGGCGGGGTTCGGAGGTACCTGGCAACAGAAACCTCCACTTCTCCCCTCCTCCTCAACATGCGTTACGCACAACGGCAGCTCCCGCCGGCCAACTTCGCACGCCCTCGGCCGCGAAGCCGCCCTGCCGCGTGCCACCTCTCCACGGACAAACATGCAAAACGATTCCGATCGATTCTTCGTGCTGACCGGCGGTCCCGGCTCCGGCAAGACCACCCTGATCGAAGCCCTGCGCCGGGCAGGCTTTGCCACCTCGATCGAAGCCGGCCGCGGCATCATCCGCCACCAGTCCGATATAGGCGGACCCGCTTTGCCCTGGCGCGATCGCGCGCTGTTTGCGGAGTTGATGCTGTCATGGGAGATGCGCTCGTATCAAATCGCGCAAGAACAGACCGGGCGTCCTGTTTTCTTCGATCGGGGCGTTCCGGACACGCTTGGCTACCTCAGGCTGAGCGGCCTGCCGCTACCCGAACACATCAACGCCGCCGCCAAGCGTTTCCGCTACAACCCCCGCATCTTCGTCGCCCCGCTTTGGCCGGAGATCTTCGCGCAGGACGAAGAGCGCAAGCAGACGCTCGACGAGGCCGAGCGTACCCACCATGCGCTGGTCGGCATCTACACGGAACTGGGCTATGAGATGATTCCGTTGCCGCTGGCACCCGTCGAGGCGCGGCTGCGCTTCGTGCTGGCCGAGACAGGATTGGCGTGAAAAAGGCCGGGATGAACCCCGGCCTTTTTCATTTGTTTTGGTTGCTTATTCCGCCGGCGCCTCGACGGCCTCGCGCGAGCGGCCGAGCGTGACCTTGGCCAGCGTGAAGGAAATCACCGCACAGAGCGTGATGCCGGCCACCATCGGCAGCGGCGTGCCGTCGAAGAACACGCCGGCAACACCCATGGCGAGTGCGCCGATGGCGAAATGCAGCGTGCCCATCAGCGCCGACGCCGTGCCGGCGATCTCGCCATGCTCTTCCATGGCCAGCACCGAGGTGGTCGGAATGATCAGGCCAAGGAAGCCGTAGCCGACGAACAGCAGCGCCGCCATCACGTCGAGCCGATCGATCCCCGTCGCCATCACCGCCAACAGCACCACCATCGTCGTCGCATAGCCGGTCACCGCGGCACGCACCACGCGCCTCAGGCCGAAGCGCTCGGCCAGCAGCCCCGTCATCTGCGACATGCCGATGAAGGCGACCGCGTTGATCGAGAAGAACACGCTGTAGACCGAAGGCGACAGCCCGTAATGGTCGATCAGGATGAACGACGAACTCGACAGATAGACGAAGAAGCTGGCAATGCCGAAGCCGGCGATCGCCGTCAGGCCAAGGAAATTGCGGTCGCCCATCAGGAAGCGGTAGGCCGACAGCGCGGTGCCGAAGGAGGAACCGGCGCGGTCTTCCACCGGCCGCGTCTCCTTGAGCGATGTCGCCAGAAGGATGGTGGCCAGCAGAGCCGCACCCGTCACCGTCCAGAACACGGCGCGCCAGCCGAAACTCTCGATGATCACGCTGCCGGTCAGCGGCGCCAGGATAGGCGACACCGAGAACACCAGCATCAGCAAGGACATCAGCTTGGCGGCCTCATTGCCGGTGTGCAGGTCACGCACGATGGCGCGCGGAACGGCCATGCCGGCGCTGGCGCCAAGCCCTTGCAGGAAACGGAAAGCGATCAGCCATTCGATGGTCGGCGCCATTGCCGAACCGATGCCGCCAACCATGAACAGCGCAAGGCCGCCATAAAGCGGCAGCTTGCGGCCGACCATGTCGGAGATCGGCCCGACGACGATCTGGCCGAAACCCATCGACAGGAAGAAGATCAACAGGCTCATCTGCACGGCAGCGGTGCTGGCATGCAGATCCGCGCCGATCGACGGCAGCGCGGGCAGATACATGTCGATGGCGAACGGGCCGATGGCGGACAACAAGCCGAGCACGACCGCGATGCGGAGGAATTTGGGACTCATGATAAAGGCTTCTTTCAAATCTGGTTGCCGCCGCAGGCGACGTCTAACCTAGGACGTTCCATCCCGTGAGATTCCGACACCTCAAGAGCGAATTCCATTCGTCTCTCTCGCGCGAAATCTCTTTATCCTGTGTCCACAAATTTAGACACTCTTGTCTAAATCGTCAATCACCCCTATATAGTTTTTTATGAAGCTGCACGTTTCTCCTGACATTTTCCCGCCACGCGGCCATGAGGCCAAGCGCCTCTCGATCGTCGACTCCGCCGCCACCGTGTTTTGCCGCGAAGGTTTCGCCGGCGCCAACATCGATCTGATCGCGGCCGAAGCCGGCGTTTCGCGTCAGACGATCTACAACCATCATGGCGACAAGGAGAGACTGTTCGTCGCTGTGGTCCGCGACCTCACCGAACGCTGCAATGCCGGCATCTTCGCCACCATTGCCACCTTCCCCGACCAGCCGGGGGATCTCGAAGCCGACCTGATCGGCTTTGCCGTGCGCCTGAACCAGAACTGCATCTGCAACCGCGACGGAAAATTCCTGCGCAAGCTGATCCAGACCGAAGGCGAGCGCTATCCCGAACTGTTTGCCGAATGGCGCGAACAGGGTCCGGGCAGGACATGGCCGGCAATCGCGGCCCGCTTCGCCCGCCTCGCCTATGGCGGCTATCTCACGATCGAGGATCCCGACGTGGCGGCACGTCAGTTCCTCGGTCTCGTCAATGCCGAACTGCAGACCACCTTCATGCTTGGCGGCTCGCCGCGCGAGGACGAGGTGCTGCAATCCGCGACCAATGGCGTGCGCACCTTCCTGCGCGCCTTCGGCAAGCGCCGGTCCGCGGCATCGTCCGAAAAGCAAAGCGCGCTCGCCAGCGCCTGAGCGATCAAATCGCTGGCAATAGTCTTCGCTTCCGCGCGCGGGTGATCTATATGCGGTTTACGCCGCCCTCAAGCTTGATTACAGCTATGCGGACGATTCAACGGAACCCGACCGCCACATGGCCGACGACCACATCCGCTACGACATTCTGGCCCAGGAGGCGTTGCGCGGCGTCATGCGCAAGGTCCTGGCCGAGGTCGCGCGCACCGGCCTCCCCGGCAACCACCACTTCTTCATCACCTTCCTGACCGGCGCGCCGGGCGTACGCGTGTCTTCGCGGCTGCGCGAGCGCTATCCCGAGCAGATGACCATCGTCATCCAGTTCCAGTATTGGGACCTGAAGGTGACCGACACCGGCTTCGAGGTCGGCCTGTCCTTTTCCGATGTGCCGGAAAAACTCGAAATCCCGTTCTCGGCCGTGCGCGGCTTCTATGATCCCTCGGTCAATTTCGAGCTCGAATTCGACGTCAAGACGGATGGCGCGGCAGCCGAGGAACCGGCTGCGCCAACTCCGGAGCCGTTGACCATCGTCTCCGAGAAAAAGCCGAAGGCCGAGAAGAAGGCCGCCGCCGAGGCGGAGAAGAAGCCCGCTGCCGCGGACGCCGCCACCAAGGGCGCCGAAGTGGTTTCGCTCGACGCCTTCCGCAAGAAATAGGCCGACGGCATGGCCGAGATCGTCAATCTCCGCCAGGCCCGCAAGCAGAAGGCGCGGGACGAAAAGCTGCGCGCCGCCGAACAGAATCGCGCGCTGCACGGCCGCTCCAAGGCCGAAAAAGAACGCGACCGCATCGCCGCCGACAAGAGCGAAAAATTCGTTGCCGGGCATCGTCGTGAAAAGCCCGGCGACCCCGACCGTCAATGAGCCCGGTCGAAAAGCGTTCTGTGACCATTCGCGGTCACCGCACCAGCTACTCGCTCGAAAAACCCTTCTATGACGACCTCGTCGCGATCGCGGCGACCAGAAAGCTGACGCTTGCCGCGCTTGTTGCCGAAGTCGACGAGACAAGGCCCCGCGACACCAACCTGTCCTCTGCGTTGAGGCTCCATGTCCTGGAGTGGGCGAAGCGCGGAACGGATTTCTAGAGGCCTTCGACCGCCGCTTCCTTCTTCCTGCGTCTGGTGCCGAAGCCAAGCAAGGTCGAACGCTCGCGCTCCTCGGCCTGTTTCCTGGACCGCACGCGCATCAAATCCTTCCAGCCGACATAGCCGACCAGCAAGGAGCCTTCGCGAGTGACGACGGGCAGATGAGAGACGTTGGCCGTCAGCAGCTTGTCGGAGAGGCCTTCGAGATATTCGTCCGGATAGGCCAGCGTCACCTTGCTGCCGGCCAGCAGTTCGCCAAGCGTGGTGGTGCGGTGCGTGCCGGCGCGTCTCCAGCGCAATATAGCCGGCGGATCGATGAGGCCCAGCACATGGCCGTGCTCATCGACCACCGGGAAACTCGGATGCCGTGTTTCCGGCGCTGTCAGGAATGCCGCAGCGCCATGCAGCGTCATCGTCGCCGGCACGCTTTCAACCTGTGAGGTCATCACCTCGCGCACCCTGGTCAGGGCGAAAGGGTCGACGCGGTATTCGCGAACCAGATGATGTCCCCTTCTGGCGATCTTTTCGGTCAGGATCGACCGCTTCATCAGAAGCACGGTGACGGCGTGCGCCGCAGCGCAGGCAGCAATCAGCGGCACCAGCATATGTGTGTTGCCGGTCAGTTCGACGGCGAAAAACGTGGCGGTCAGCGGCGCACGCATCGTGCCGCCCATCGTGGCGGCCATCGCCAGCAGCGCCCAGAAACCGGGATCCGCGGCAGGCAGAACGCCGGCGAGCACAGCGCCCATAGCCCCGCCCATGATCAACAGCGGCGCCAGCACACCTCCCGACGTTCCCGAGCCGAGCGCTACCGACCAGATGATCGCCTTCACCACCAGCAGCAGGAGGGCCGCCGTCGCGACGGTGCGGCCATCCAGCATGTCGGTGATGTTGTCATAGCCGACGCCGAGCGCCTGCGGTTCGATCAGCCCGCCTATGCCGACCACCAGACCGCCGATCATAGGCCACCACATCCAGTGGATCGGCAGCTTCTGAAAACCGTCCTCGCAGGCATAGACCATCTGCGTCAAAAGCCCCGATAGCAGGCCGGCGCAGATGCCAACCAGAACCCAGCCGCCAAGCCCGGTGAACGAAACCGCCATGCCGCCCTGAAACGGGAAGATCGGCCCGGGCAGATGCAGCATGGTGCGCTCGACCTCGGCGATAACAGCCGCGACCGCCACCGGAATGAAGCTGCGCGGGGTCCATTCGAATAGCAGCAGTTCGACGGCCAGCATGATGGCGGCGATCGGGGTTCCGAACACCGTGGTCATGCCTGCTGCCGCACCAGCCACCAACAGCGTCTTGCGCTCGTTGTCGCTGACCGGCAGCATCTGCGCGATCAGCGAGCCGATCGCGCCGCCTGTCATGATGATCGGCCCTTCGGCGCCGAACGGTCCACCGGAGCCGATCGAGATCGCCGACGACAGCGGCTTCAGGATCGCCACCTTGGCGTCGAGTTTTGAGCGCCCGAGCAGGATCGCCTCGATGGCCTCGGGAATGCCATGGCCGCGGATCTTCTCGCTGCCGAAGCGCGCCATCAGGCCGATGATCAGCGCACCAATCACCGGGACGATGACGGCGGCAAGCCCAAGCGGTGTGTCCTCAAGCTTCAGGTCGGCAAGCGAGAACTGGCCGAAATAGGCGATGTTGGTGGCCAGCCGGATCAGCTTCAAAAGCGCGATGCCGGCAAACAACCCGGCTGTCGCCACCACCACGGCAATAGCGGCGACGAGCAGCACCCTGGCATCCGTGGTGAAATCGCGCAGGTGCTCCGGATTCGAATGAGGGGTCTTCATGGCAAAATTGCTTCCTGGCGGCGGGCCGTGTGTCTGAGATGCGGCACGGTCGAAGCGGCCAGCCGGGTTTATCGGTTGCTATGTATCGTAACACGATATAAATATTCAAGCCGGTTTCGCCCGAAATCCGTTTGAGCTTTCGCCGGAAAACGAACACATGTCTGATATGTCGCAGCCACAAAAACCACGCCCCGCCATCAGCCAGGCCGATTACCAGCGGCTGTCGGAGTTTCGCTACCTGATCCGCCGGTTCCTCGAATTCAGCCAGGTCCAGGCGGAAGACGCCGGCCTGACCCCGCGCCAGCATCAGGCGCTGCTGGCGATCAAGGGATTCCCCGGCGGCGGCCCGGTGACGGTTGGCGATCTCGCGGAGCGCCTGCGCATCCGCCACCACAGCGCCGTCGAACTGGTCAACCGCCTCGGCGAAGCTGGGCTGGTCACAAGGGATCAGGACAAGGATGACCACCGCCGTGTGCTGCTGCAGCTGACCGAGCGCGCCGACGATTGTCTGGCCGAGCTGTCGGCGGCGCATCTCGACGAACTGTCGCGTATCGAACCGATGCTGCGGCGTCTGCTCGATCGCGAGTGAGCGCTCCGGCGTCTTGCGGGCGACACGAATTATTTTTCGGCGCCCGAATCCTTTCGCCCCCCGACAACGTCTTGAGGATGAACACTCTCAAAGACCAGGGCAACCAAGAGGACAACTGCGATGAAACGACACCTGATACGCTACAAGACGAAACCGGAACGGACCGATGAGAATGAACGGTTGGTCAAGGCCGTGTTCCAGGAGCTGCGGGAAAAATCGCCGGACGGCGTTCGCTACATGACATGGCGGTCCGACGACGGGACCTTTATCCATATGGTAGAGACGAAAACCGAGGCCCATGCCGACATTATCACCGGGCTGGCGGCATTCGAGGCCTTTCAGAGCGGCATCAGGGATCGCTTGATCGAGCGTCCGCAGCGCGAGGAAATGACCGTGGTGGGCCACTACCGGATGCTGGACCAATAACGGCGAACAGAGGCGCATGACTATCCCCGGCGAGATCCGCGAACCTTTTGCCCGCCTGTTCGGCGAAATGCGTCCAAAACTGCATCGCTATTGCGCCCGCATGACCGGCTCGGCCATCGACGGCGAGGACGTGCTGCAGGAAGCCCTGGCCAAGGGGTTCGAGGCGCTGCCGGATGCCGGCCCGATCGCCAATCCGGAGGGCTGGCTGTTCCGCATAGCCCACAATGCGGCGCTCGATTTTCTGCGCCGGCGAGCCCGCGAAAGGGCTTTTTCCGATGAGGACCCGGACATGATCGTCGACCCAGCCAATCCCACCGCCGATCGTCAGGCCGCGGCGGCCAGCCTGCACACCTTCATGCGCCTTCCCGTCGCGCAGCGAAGCAGCGTGATCATGATGGACGTTCTAGGCTATTCGCTGCAGGAGATCAGCGACATGCTCGACACCAGCATCCCTGCCATCAAGGCGGCGCTGCATCGCGGTCGCGGCCGGCTCCGCCATCTTGCTGACGAACCGGACGACCGTCCTGTTCCGAAACTGAGTGCCGCGGAGCGCCTGCTGCTCAACGCTTATATCGACCGCTTCAACGCACGCGATTTCGATGCGGTGCGCGACATGCTGGCCGAAGAAGTACGACTGGAACTGGTTGCCCGGACACGGCTGAACGGCCGCAAGGAAGTGGGTACCTATTTCGGCAACTATTCCCGGGTGCAGGACTGGCGTTTCGTGCCCGGCTTCGTCGAAGACAGGCCGGCAATCCTCGTTCGCGATCCCAATGATCCGAAGGCGCCCCCTGCCTATTTCATCCTGCTGGCGTGGCAGGATGGCAAACTCTTGACCATCCGGGATTTCCGCCATGCCCGCTATGCGGCAGAGAGCGCGCAACTGCTCGTCCTCTGAATCTGCGGATCGCCGATCAGGAAGGCGTTTGGCCTACTGCAGCGACTTCAGCAGATTGTCGATCGTGAACGGATTGGACTTCGGCTTGGCCGGCGGCGGATTGTCGTTGGCTTCCGGCAGCGGCGCCCGCTCCACCTTCGGAGCCTGCTGCGCGGCCTTGCGTTCGGCCTCGAGCCTTGCCTTTTCCTGCGCCGCGATGCGCACAGCCTCTTCCGCCTTCTGCCGCTCCTGCTTGTCGACCTGCGCCTTGGCCGCCTCGTCGGCGGCTTGCTGTTCGGCAGCGGCCTTGGCGTCGGCGTCCGCCTTGGCTTTGGCATCGGCGTCCGCCTTTGCTTTCGCCTCCGCGTCGGCCTGAGCCTTGGCATCGGCATCGGCTTTCGCCTGGGCATCCGCTTCGGCCTTGGCCTTGGCGTCAGCCTCGGCTTTCAGCCGTGCTGCTTCCTCCTGCTTGCGCAATTCCTCGGCGGCCTTATCCCGTTCGGTCTTCAACGCCGCGTAGTAGCGCACCTCGCGCCGAAGCCGCTGCTTTTCCAGCAACGCGGCCTGCATCGCCTCGACGCGCTGCTGCTCTTTCTCCAGCGCGCGCTGGGTCAGGAACTGCGCCAGCGGCTCACTGTCGAATGCTCGTTTGACAGCGCCGAACGGCCCCTCGGCGGTGAAATTCACGACAGGCTCGGAGCCGACCAGTGCCTCGTCGCCAGGCCGATAGGTGATCGCACCCTTGGCCGACACCGTGGCCGCGTTGAGATCCGCCGTGACGTCGGCGGACAAGGTCGCCGCTGGATTTTCCAGGCTGACAGGCGGCGCCCGCAGCGTGCCGCCGGCGACCGTGAAGGCGACGTCGGTATCGCCAGCGGCGAAGCTGCCATTAGCGGCGATGTCAGGCGCAAAGCCGGCGGTCTTGGCCGCGTCGATGTCGCGCCCGATCGCATCCGCCTTGGCGAGGAACGCGCTGAACGCATCTGGATTGACACCAGCAACTTTCACGCCCTTCAACGCCGCCGTGCCGGAGCCCGACAAGGCGGCCACCATCCCTTCGACCGATTTGCCGCTGCTTGACAGCGCCGTCGAGAAATCGCCGATGCCGCTGATGCCGGCATCCGGCAGCACGGTCGCCAGATCGGCGCCCGCCAGTTTCATCTGGCCAGAGAACAGGCCGGTGCCGTCATTGTTCTTCAGTTCGAACAGGCCGGTGAGCGCCCCGCCCAGCAATTTCGCCTTCAAATCCGAAACGCGGATGCCTTCCTGGTCGAGCCTGAGCGAAAAGGCGGCATCATAGGCGGTGGCGAACCGACCGGCGGCGAGCGCTGCCGTCGTCAGGTCTAGGTCGGCGGTGAACGGCAGGTTGGATTTCTGGCTGAACGGTGTCGCCGGCCACACGCCACCCTTATTGGTTTCTTCCTTGTCGGCAAGAAAGGCGGAATCGCCGAACAGCGCCACCGCCATCGGATCGAGGTCGAGTTCGTCGAGCATCAGCGCCCCGGCCAGATGCGGCACGCCGGCCTTGCCGTCGACCCCCTCCTTTACATCGATATTGACGTCGCCGGACACCGCCGCTTCGTTGATGGCGCCGTTGAGTTCGTCCAGCACCAGCAGGCCGTTGCCATAGTCGCCCTGTGCCGAAAACGACGTCGACATGCCCGCCCCCATGCCCGGCAGGCCGATACCTGTCGTCATCAGCCATGGCTCGATGTCGGCGGCATCGAGGCTGAGCTTGCCCTTGGCGGCGAAGCCTTGCGGCGTATCGGCGATCGTCCCCTCGAAACCCGCCTTGAAGTCGTTGCCGGCAAGGCTGAAATTCGTCGTCAGGCCGCCACCAAGCGTTCCCTTGGCCTGAATGTCGGTGCTTGCCTCGCCCAGCATGCCGAGCGGCAGTGCCGGCAGGCCGTAGAGGGCCAGCAGCGTGGTGGCATCAGGGTTTTTGGCATTGAAGGTAAGCGCCACCGGCGCTTCGAGAAGCTTGTCCACCGCCCCCTTTCCCGACAGCGATGCGGAAAAGGCCGAGCCGCCGGCCTTGCCTTGTCCGCTCACCGCCAGGCCCGTGGTGCCGTCGCCATTGTCGGCCGCACTCGCCACGAGGTCGACACGCGCATCCTGGAACAGCTCGGGATAGGCTGCGGCACGGCTCGCCAGTCCCTTGAGCACGGCGCTGTCGGGATAATGCCGGGCGGCGACGTCGATCAGCGGCTTCAGATCGACGGCAACCACCGATGCATCGAGCTTGCCGGTCGGGCTCGCCGGGAAATCCTTGATCCTGCCGGTGGCGCTGATCGAGGCGCCGGCCAGCCCGCCCACCGACAGCCGGTCGATTTCGAGCAGTCCGTCGCGCAGCCTGAGCGCCGTGTCGACGGTATCCGCGGTCAACCCGCCAGCGTTGACCGGCCCTGCCTTGATCTGGAAATCGAGGTCGCGGTCGGCAAAGCGATTGGCGCCCTTGTCGCTGACGAAGATCGAGGCGAAGGCCGCCAGCCCGTCGACATCGAGGTCGCCCCCTTCGAGACGCATCAGCACTGAGGGCTTGGCATCGTCGGGCTGGCTGGAATCGATGCGGCCGGAAAACTTCGCCTTGCCCAGGATCAATTCGAGATCGCTGAAGGCCTGGCGCTTCTGCGAGAGGTCGACCTTGGCCTTGAAGCCGGCGGCAGGGAGACGGCGGATCGCCTCGTCGACATCCTTCGACAGCCAGGCGGCAAAGCCGGAGGGTTGCGCCACGGCCAGCAGCAGCGAACCGTTGAAGCCGAAATGACCCTCCAAATTGAGCACGAGCATGCCATCGGCTTCCAGCTTGGTGCGGCCGGGCAAGGTCGCGGCAAGCGATTTCACCGACCAGCCGCCATCGACCGGCTCGGCGGAAAGATGCACGTCGCGCACCGTGGTGTCGCCGACCACCACCGCCGGCAGCTTGACCTCGACGGTGCCGGGAATGGTCGGCTTCGGCATGTCGAGCAGCGCCTGCTCAAACGCCGCAATGCGCTGGTCCAGCGTCAGGCCGGCGCCGGCCTCGGCGCCCACCGCCTCGTCGAACTGCACCTGCGCGCCATTGGCCTCGATGGCGAAACTCGGTTTCAGCCCGAGATCGACAGAAGCCTTGCCATCGGCGATGTAGGGGTTGTCGAGCGGCCCGGTCTCGAAGCGGAACTCGTCGACACCGAGCTTCTCGTGGTCGAGCGAAAACTTGCCGTTCAGCCGAAAGCCCGGATCGGGCTTACCGGCCGAGACCTTCACCGTCTCGCCGTCGGTGCCGCGGAGTTCGGCGCTGTTCTTGTCGGCGCCGGAGATCTTGAACTGGCCGGAATAGACGGCGGCACCGTTGACGATGCCAGCATTGCCGTCGGCTTCGATGACCAGCGGATAGGCGTCGGGATCGGCCTTCAGCCGAAGCCGCATCTGCCCGTTGCCTTCGGCCTTGCCGGTGGAGGCAGTGACCGTGGTGCGAAGACCGTCGAGCCGCAGCGTGCCGTCCATGCGCCATGGCCCGGCCAGAGACTTGGCCGAGATGGTCGAATTGATCTCGGAAAACAGGTGGCTGCGCCCGCCGGCGGCATGGCGCAGTTCGATCTGCCCTTCCGTCACCGTCAGCTTCTCGATCGAGATCTGATTGAGGTCGAAGGGAGAGGACGGCCGCATCGCCCAGTCGACAGTGCCGTCATTGGCGATATCGATGGTCGCTTTCGGCCGCACCAGCCGCATATCGAAGATCAGCACTTCGCCGCGCAGGAAGGGCGCCAGTTCCGCATCCATCGAAAACGTCTCGACGGTCATGGCCGGCTGGCCATTGGGGCCGCCGGCGACGGCGACGTTGGAGAAGGTCACCGAGGGGAACGGCAACAGCCTTGCCGTGGCGTCGCCCTGCACGGTCACCTTGCGGCCGAGAATGGCGCTCGCCTCGCGCTCGAATTGGGCGCGATAGCCTGTCCAGTCGACAAAATACGGCACCACCAGCGCCGCACACAGCACCAGCACAAAAAGGCCACCAAAGATCACGAACAGGCGTGCGAGCATCAGCTCCGAACGGGTTGATTGAAATTCTGCCGCACTCTACCCGCATCCGCGTGTCGATAAAGAGGCAATTCATCCAGTGTTGCGCGATCCCGGATGATCTGAAACAAATCCCGGCGAAGCGGAGAATTCGGATGTCTGGAAAGAACTGGGATCGCGTGCCGATCGATGCGCAAAGTGTCGACGCCCCGCTGTCGCTTTCGGCGGTCTTTCTTGTCGTCACCGTCGCCAGCGGCCAGACCGCGCTCGCCAAGGTTGCCTCCGTGCTTGGCGGGATCGACGATCTCGTCAAAACCGTTGGATTTCGCGATCTTTCCGGGCGGCTTTCGTGCATTTCCGGCATCGGCCGCGATCTCTGGGATCGTCTTTCTCCAGATCGGCGGCCGCTGGAACTGAAACCGTTTGCGCCGATCAAGGGTGCCGTTCATTCGGCGCCTTCGACCGCCGGCGATCTTCTCTTCCACATCCGCTCCGAGCGGCCCGATATGTGCTTCGAGTTCGAGCGCATTCTGCTCGACAATCTCGGTGATGCCGTGAGCGTCGTCGACGAGGTCTCCGGTTTTCGCTATTTCGATGCCCGTGACCTGCTCGGCTTCGTCGACGGCACCGCCAACCCGACAGGCCTCGATTTGCCCGCCTCGGCACTCGTCGGTGATGAGGACGCCGACTTCGCCGGCGGCAGCTATGTCGTCGTCCAGAAGTACCTGCACGATCTCCAGGCATGGGGGCGGACGCCAACGCCTCTCCAGGAAGAAATCATCGGCCGCACCAAGATCGACAACATCGAAATCGATGATGACGACGCACCTCGCAAATCACACAAGTCGCTGGCCACCATCGAGGATGCCGATGGCAATGAGTACGACATATTGCGCGACAACATGCCGTTCGGCAGGCCGGGGCAAAAGGAGTTCGGCACCTACTTTATCGGCTACAGCAGGTATCTCTGGGTGATCGAGAGGATGCTGCAGCGAATGTACATCGGTGAGCCGCCGGGCGCTTACGACCGGCTGCTCGATTTCTCGACGCCGCACACCGGCACGACGTTCTTCGCGCCAACCCGCCCCATGCTGCAAACCCTTGTTGAGGGCGCATAGAAGACGCCTGCGACCGCACGGCAGGCCGGCGTCCCAACGATTTCACCCGGCGATTGTCAGAACCCTCAGCGTGCGTCGCGCTTTGCTTGCGCCACCTTGGCCGCCTTGCGCTGCCGGCCAAGCTCCATCGGTCGGACGAGGTCTTGCGCCCTCTGGTTTGCCACCGACCGCATCCCCTTGCGCGCGGTGCGCGAATTGAAAGCAGGGCCTTCCGGCGTCGCCCCTTGCTTCATGACAAATGCCTTGCGCGCGTTTTCGATCAGCGAAACGCTGGCCGCCAGCTGCCGGCGCCGCTCGGCCTCGCCATTCAGCCGCCGCATGGTCATGGCCAGCACCGCAAGCTTTGTCTGCGAACCGCCATCGGACTTTGAGGGCGCGGCGCCTTTCGGCGCTCCCTTGCCGCGTATCTCACGCCGGCGGCGGTGTGCTTGGGTCTGCGCCTTGTCGCGCCGCTCCCGCAACAGCTTGACCAGGCCGGCAAGATCGGCGTCGGAAAGCTCCTGCACCGCCGGGTGGTGCGATTTCTCCACCAGTTCCTGTTCGTCCGCGCTCAGCGCACGCGCCGCTTCCTTGCGTGAAATCGCCATGAAGTCGTTCCTCCGTTGGTGGAGCTTGCCTCTTCCGCTCGTCCCAGGCCGAAGTCTGCGTCCAAACGACGGTCCGATCAAGGTACAGGGAAATCCCGGTGATCAACCACGCCCCAAAAGCCGTGAGAAAAATCCCGTTGGCTTGACACGGCGCGTGGGAACAGCATGACCGACACTTTCCATCAGCGCCGGCAGTACCGCCCCCTGATGAAGGCTGGCCGAAAAGTTCTCGGTGATGAATTCCAGCGTCGAATCGTGGAACGTGAGTACAAAGTGCTGATAACCGGAAAACAGCTCCGGTGTATGGGATGTATGAACCCGATTTGCCTTTTCGAAGGAGGAGATCCAGGTAGAATTGAGAACTTCGAACGCGGAATAAGGCTGCAGCCCAAGTCCATAGAGACGGTGCCCGCTGATGGCTTCGTCGTTCGACGGGCCGAATTGCAACGCCAGATAGGGTTCTGCCGTTAGGATTACGATCGATTGATCGCCGGTCACAGACGAGATCGAGCGTGGATTCGTGCCGTCGAATTTTGGATCCGGTCTGTGGGCGACGTAAGCAACGAGCAGCCTGCGCTCATCGGCGAAGACATGAGGCAAAGGCGCGCCGGCGGACGATGGCGGCACGTCGATCGGCAGCAGTGTCTCGCTTGAGGCCACTCCTCTATTTCCACGCCATCGGCAAGATCTTGCCAGGGTTCATGATATCAAGCGGATCCAGCGCCTGCTTGATGGTGCGCATGATGTCGACGCCGTGGCCTAGCTCATGGCGCAGGAAGCCGATCTTGCCTTGGCCGATGCCGTGCTCGCCGGTGCAGGTGCCGTCCATGGCGATCGCCCGCATGTTGAGCCGCGCGACGAACTTTTCCGACAACGCGATCTCCCTGGGATCGTTGACATCCATCAGCACCAGCACGTGAAAATTGCCGTCGCCGGCGTGGCCGACGATCGGCGCGATCAGACCCATCTCTTCTATGTCGGCCTCGGTTTCCAGCACACATTCGGCAAAGCGCGAGATCGGCACGCAGACATCGGTCGACAGCCCCTTGGCGCCCGGCCGCAGTGTCAGCGACGACCAGTAGGCGTCATGCCTGGCCTTCCACAGTTTGGTGCGCTCCTCGGCGACGCTGGTCCACAGGAACGGCCCGCCGCCATTCTCTTCCGCGATCATGCCAAAGGTCT
The DNA here is from genome assembly GCF_004006095.1 of Mesorhizobium sp. M7A.F.Ce.TU.012.03.2.1. Lineage (NCBI taxonomy): Bacteria > Pseudomonadati > Pseudomonadota > Alphaproteobacteria > Hyphomicrobiales > Phyllobacteriaceae > Mesorhizobium > Mesorhizobium sp. M7A.F.Ce.TU.012.03.2.1. Next base: position 4,325,450 of record NZ_CP034779.1, on the reverse strand, counting down.
CGGCCTGTTCGGCAACACCGGCATCGCTACCATGAAACTCGACGAACAGGCACGGGCTCTCGGGATAGTCGAGCTTGGAATAATTCTTCATCGCCCGCATCTGCAGCGCGTTGACCAGTTCGATGCGCGCCACCGGGATGCCCATCTGGATCGTCGCGATGACAGCGTTGCAGGCCGCCTCGACGCTCGGAAACGGGCAGACGCCGCCGGAGATCGCCTGCGGGATGCCTTGCAGCTTCAAGGTCAGCGAGGTGATGATGCCGAGCGTGCCTTCCGAGCCGACCAGCAGCCGCGTCAGATCATAGCCGGCCGAGCTCTTTTTCGCCCGCTTGCCGGTCGTCACCGTCTCGCCGTCGGCCATGACGGCGGTCAACGACAGCACGTTCTCGCGCATCGTGCCGTAGCGCACCGCGTTGGTGCCGGAGGCCCGCGTTGCGGCCATGCCGCCGAGCGAGGCATTGGCGCCGGGGTCGATCGGAAAGAACAGTCCGGTGTCGCGCAGATGCCGGTTCAAATCCTCGCGGGTGACGCCGGGTTCGACCGTGCAGTCGAGATCCTGTGGATTGACCGCCAGGATACGGTTCATGCGCGATGTGTCGACCGATATGCCGCCGCCCGGTGCGTTGGTATGGCCTTCCAGCGAGGAGCCGACGCCGAAGGCGATCACCGGCACGCGGTGCGCAGCGCAGGCGCGCACGATCTCCTGCACCTCGGCGGTCGTCTCCGGAAACGCGACGCCGTCAGGCGCCTGCGTCGGAATATAGGTGGTGGTATGCGCGTGCTGCGAGCGGATCGCCTGACCGGTCTGGAATCGCTCGCCAAGCTGTTGCTTGAGAATGCCGAGCACCGCAGCGATGCCTTCCTCGTTGCGTTCGACCGGGTTGAGGTCGCTCAGAGCCATGAATTCCTCCGCGAATGGACCAGTGTCCACGCTTGTTATGCGATTATGGATGCGTAGTCTTACCCGCCACGCTCTGTCCAGCGCCAGAACAAGGAAGTTTCGATGCCCATCCCCACTCCCTTCGTCTCGAAACCCATGGACATCGAGAAGGACTGGATCGACTACAACGGCCATCTCAACATGGCCTATTACAACGTGCTGTTCGACCGCTGCTCGGACGGTGCCTTCGAGGCAATGGGCATGGGACCGAACTATGCCAAGGATCGTCGCCTGACCATCTACACGGCCGAAGTCCATGTCTGCTACGTGCAGGAGCTGCATCTCGAGCACAAGGTCACGGTCTCCTTCCAGCTCATCGACCACGACGACAAGCGGCTGCGGGCCTACCAGGAAATCCGCCATGTCGACGGCTGGCTGGCCGCGACTTCCGAATCGCTGTCGCTGCATGTCGACATGTCCGGGCCGAAGGTGGCGCCCTTCCCCGCCGATGTGCTGGCCAGGGTCGAAGCCATGCGCGCCGCCCATTCGGCACTGCCGATGCCGGAACGGGCCGGCCGTTCGATCAGCATCAAACGCAAATAGGGCGAAGCCGACACCTTCTCGTTCCCGGCTTCAAAGCCACACCCGCAATCTAAAATCGCAGAACCCTGCCGTCGGCCGGCAGCAATGCTTGAAGCGGCGCGGCGCCCTCGTTAACCTTACCAAGGTTTTAACGGGAACAAGCCATCTGAGCCGTTGCGCGACTCAGCGGGTCGGTCGAAAACGATCCGCATCGAGGTAGCGACACGGGCGGCGCGGCGCCGGTTCGAGGAAAGTGCATGAAAACCGACATCAAGGTCGAAGTGGACAGGCTGGCCGCCGATCCGCGCATCACCGACTATGATTTCTGGCGCTCGCTCAAGAACGTCAACAACGAGATCTTCCACATCGCCAACAACAACGAGCCGATCCCGTTCGACATGATCCGCTGGCGCGCCATCCTGAAGCAGGCGCGCATGAAGCGCGGCCACGCATAGGTTCCTCTCCCGTAGGTCAAGCCTGGCGCCTCAACGCTCCCAGCGCCGAGCGCGCCACCACCGGCGACGACTGGATGATCGCCGTATTGGTCATCGCATAAGGAATGATGCGGTCGATCACCCGCTCGAGTTCGGCCACCGAGCCGACATGCGCCAGCGCGATGAAACAATCCTCTCCGGTCACCCGGTCGCATTGCACGATCTCCGGCAGTTCGCGGATGATCTCGGCCACGACGGCCAGTTGCCCCGGCACCGGCCGGATGCGCAGCCATGCCGACAGCGGCAGGCCGAGTGCCGCCGGGTTGATCCTGACCGAATAGGCCTCGATGACGCCGCTTTCCTGCAGCCGCTTGATGCGCTCGGCCACGCTCGGCGCCGACAGACCGACTGAGCGTGCCAGCTCCGCCGTGCTGGTGCGCGCGTCCTTCTCCAGCAGACGCAGGATCTTCATGTCAGAGACATCGAGGTCGGCACTTTCAGTTCGAAGGCGCTTCATGGGAAATTCCTTGCTTCTGAGAGAAATCTCGCCAGACGAGCCCATCATCACTCATATAAACCGGCAAATATGCCTGCGATACTGATCCGGTGGATGATCAAACGCAAGCTCTTACGGCAGATCCTGCCCCGGGCAACCCCACCCTGGCCAGGCCGACGGCAAAATTGCCGCCGCATGTCTGGTTCGCCGTCAGCGCCGTCTTCCACTATCTCGGGCCGGCCTTCGCCGTGCTGCTTTTCCCGCATGTCGGCGTGCTCGGCATGGCGTGGCTGCGCATCGCCACGGCAGCACTCATCTTCGCGCCGCTGACCCGTCCATGGCGAAGCTTCGCCCGCGCCGATCGCTCGACAAGACTGCTGTTGCTGGCCTTCGGCACCTGTCTGGCGGTGATGAACTGTTCGTTCTACCTGGCGCTCGACCGCCTGCCGATCTCGCTGGTGGCGGCGATCGAATTCGTCGGCACCATCGGCGTCGCGGCGATCGGCCTCAGGAGCCCGCGCAATCTTGCCGCCCTTGTCGTCGCCGTCGCTGGCACCTTGCTGCTCATCGACGTCAGATGGTCCGACAATCCCATCGGGCTGTGCTGGGCCTTCCTCAACGGCGCGCTGTTTGTCGGCTACATCGTGCTCGGCCACCGCGTTGCCGCGTCTGGCGTAGGCGCCGGCATCGCCGGCCTGGGTGCTGCCATGGCGATCGCCTTCATCGTCGTGCTGCCGATCGGCCTCACCGATGCGCTGCCGGCCTTTTTCTCACTGCCGCTGCTGTTCGCCGCCATCGGCGTCGGCATCTGTTCCTCTGTCATTCCCTACATCTGCGACCAGCTCGCCATGTCGCGGCTGCCACGCGCCAGCTTCGCGCTGATGCTGTCGCTGCTGCCCGTCACCGCGACGCTGATCGGCGTCGTCGTGCTGCGCCAGATTCCAAGTTTTACCGATTGCCTCGGCATTGCGCTGGTGGTCGCCGGCGTCGCCTTCCACAAGCCGGCGAACACGGATTAGACGAACGCCCTATGCCAGTTTCTGCTTGAGGAAGGCGATCGTTCTGCCCCAGGCGAGGTCCGCTGCCTTCTTGTCGTAGCGCGCTGCCGACGTGTCGTTGTTGAAGGCATGGTTGGCGCCTTCATAGACATAGACCGTGTATTCGACATGCGCCGCGTCGAGTTCCTTCTTGAAGGCGTCGATGCCGGCATTGATGCGCTCGTCCAGTCCGCCATAGTGCAACAGCAAGGCCGCCTTGATCTTGGATACATCGGCGGCCTTCGGCTGCATGCCGTAATAGGCAACGCCGGCACTGAGATCGGGCGCGTTGATGGCCAGCATGTTGACCGTGCCGCCACCCCAGCAGAAGCCGATGGCGCCGACCTTGCCGTTGCCGTCCTTGTCGCTCTTGAGGAAAGCGACGGTCGCGACACCGTTGGCGATGGTCTGCGCCGGATCGAGCTTGGCGAACATGTCGCGCGCCTTGTCTTCATCGGTTGGCGTTCCGCCGAGCGGCGACAGGAAATCCGGCGCCAGCGCCACGAACCCCTCCAGCGCCACGCGTCGCGTCACATCGCGGATATGCGGGTTGAGCCCCCTGTTCTCATGCACGACGATCACCGTCCCAAGCTTGCCCGCCTTGTCCGCCGGCTTGACCAGGTAGCCCTTCATCTCGCCGCTGCTGCCGGGATAGCTGATGTCCTCGCCCTTCACCCGCGGATCGTTGTCGGCGACAACAGCCGCTTGCGCCGAATTTGCCGCCAGAAGCGGCGCGATCGCGGCGGCCGCCGCACCCGATCCGGCAAGCCGGGTCAACTGCTCCATGAACCGGCGGCGATCGAGCGTCAGATGCGTATATTCGTCATAGGCGTCGATCATCGCCTGGGTGATGGCGGGCTTGGCGTCGGGTTTCGTCATGGATGGGGTCCTCTGCTTCGGGCTTTAGTTCCCAGCTACATAGGGACCAAGCCGGCATGATCCAGTCGAGCACTCATCGCGGCCGCCGATTGCCTCAGGGCGCAGGGCGCCGGCCGCGCCCGAGCAGTAAAGCCGGCGCCATGCGCGGCCATGTCATCACTTTTTGGTCATTGGCGATAAATCCTGCTGGCGCTGCCACAATCGTGAGGGAAGGTGGCTATCGACCAGTATCTGGCCGTGTGCCCACACGTCAGACCCAGAAGGAAGCGATGACCATGACCATGCCTTCCCCGATCCTCGCCAGCGCGCTCGTCCTTGCGGCGACCGCCGCTTTGGCCCTGTGCTCGATGGTTCTGAACGCAGGCAGACGATCGTTGATCAGGGTCCGCACTGAGCGGAACCGCAACACGAAAACCCAGGGCTGAGTGACGCCATGAACGTCCAGGATATCGTCAACACCGTCTCGCAGAAGGCGGGCCTCGACCAGGTGACGACGCAGAAAGTCGTCGGCACCATTTTCTCGGTGCTCGAACACGAGGCGGAGGGCACAAGCGCCTCGGCGTTCTTCGCCAGGATCCCCGGCGCCGACGACCTCGCCCATCAATATGACGTCATGGCCGCCGCTCCGGCCGGCGGTGGCGGTTTTCTGTCGTCGCTGCAGGGCGCGCTTGGCGGCGTTCTCGGCGAGAAGGCCGGCGCGCTGATCAACGGCGTCGCCGCACTCAAGGCATCCGGGCTCGACATGGCGCAGATCCAGAAGGCCGGCGCGACGCTGATCCAGCAGGCCGAAGCCGCCGCCGGCCCCGACCTGACCAACAAGGTGCTCGGCTCGGTGCCCAGCCTGAAGGGCCATCTGGGGATTGGCTGATCGACAATCGGGCCGATCGGAAGGTTTGCCGCCCCTCATCGCCCAGTCGGGCACGTTTCCCCGTCACTATGCGGGGGAAAGATACCGGCACAGATGATGGTCGGCGCGACCTCTGAGAGATCGCGCCCCCCTGCGCCCCTACTTCGGCAGCGCGTAGGCCATCACATAGTCCCCAGGCTTGGTGCCGACCGAACCGTGGCCACCGGCGACGATGACCACGAACTGGCGGCCGTCGGCGACCGTATAGGTCATCGGCGTCGATTGCCCGCCGGCCGGCAGCCGCGCCTGCCACAGCTGCTTGCCCGACGTCAGGTCGTAGGCGCGCAGATAGTCGTCGACCGCGGCCCCGAGGAAGGCGACGCCACCGGCGGTGATCATCGGCCCGCCGATGCCGGGCACGCCGACCTTCAGCGGCAGCGGCAGCGGCGTCATGTCGTAGACGGTGCCGTTGCGGTGCTTGTAGGCGATCTTGCCGGTCCTGAGATCGGCGCCGGCGACATAGCCCCAGGGCGGCGCCTGGCAAGGAATGCCGAGCGGCGACAGGAACGGCCCCATCACCACCGCATAGGGCGCACCCTCGTTGCGGTTCAGCCCCTGCTCGCTGCCGCGCCCTTCGTCCGGCGGCGGCACCTGATCGCGCGGAATGAGCTCCGACTTGAACGCCAGATAGGTCGGCATGCCGAACAGCACCTGCCGGACCGGGTCGACGGCAATGCCGCCCCAGTTGAAGGTGCCGAAATTGCCGGGATAGATCAGCGAGCCCTGGACGGAAGGCGGCGTATAGCGCCCCTCATAGCGCAGGCCCTGGAATTCGATCCGGCAGGCCAACTGGTCGAACATGGTTAGGCCCCACATGTCGGCGCCGGTGAGCGGCTTCGGCATGAAGGTAAGGTCGGAGACCGGCTGCGTTGGCGATGTGTGGTCACCTTCGATCGCGCCGCCGGGCGCCGGCACTTCGTTGACCGCAATGACCGGCTCGCCGGTGCGGCGGTCGAGCACATAGAGGTCGCCCTGCTTGGTCGGCCCGACCAGCGCCGGCACCACCGTGCCGTCGGGTTTGGTGATGTCGATCAGGCTCGGCTGCGCCGGCACGTCCATGTCCCAGAGATCGTGGTGCACGGTCTGCCGCACCCAGCGCACCTGCCCGGTGTTGAGGTCGAGCGCGGTGATCGACGACGAGAACTTCTCGACATTGGCACTGCGCCCGGCGCCGAGCTGGTCCGGCGTCTGGTTGCCGAGCGGCACGTAGAGCAGGCCGAGCTTCTCGTCGGCGCTCGGCGTCGACCACATGTTGGGCGAGTTGGCGGTATAGGTCTGGCCGGCCGGCAGCGGCGTCGTCTGGTCCGGATTGCCGGAATCCCAGTTCCACACCAGCGCGCCGGTGGCGGCGTCGTAGGCGCGGATGACGCCGGACGGCTCCTGCGTCGAATAATTGTCGTTGACCGCGCCGCCGACAATGATCTTGCCGCCTGAGATCAGCGGTGCCGAGGTCGAGTAATAATAGCCCGACTTCGGATAGGGCATGTTGGTCAGAAGGTTCAGCGTGCCGCCCTCGGCAAAAGCCGGGCAGATCTGCCCGTTGGCGGCATCGAGCGCGATCAGCCGCGCGTCCGAGGTCGGCAGGTAGACGCGGGTCGCACAGGGCTGCCCGGCGGCGCCGGCGGCATCGGCGTAATAGGCCACGCCGCGGCAGGTCTGGTGCTGGCGGTCCTTGTCGAGCTTGACCTTGGGATCGAAGCGCCATTTCTCCTTGCCGCTCGCGGCATCGATTGCGATGGCGAAATTATGCGGCGTGCAGATGTAGAGCGTGTCGCCGATCTTCAGCGGCGTCACCTGATAGGTGGTCTCGCCGACATCGTCGGGACCCTTCACGTCGCCGGTCTGGTAGGTCCAGGCGGGCTGCAGCTTGGCGACATTGTCCGGTGTGATCTGGTCGAGCGGCGAATAGCGCTGGCCGAACTGCGTGCGGCCGTAATAGTGCCATTCGCCGGCCGGCACATCATTGCCGAGATTGGCGTTGGCGACCACCTTGTCGGTGCCGAGTTCGCCGGCAATATCCTTCGGATCCGAAGTCATCGAATAACCGGCGACGGCTAATGATGCCAGCACGGCAAGGATCAGCGGCGCGCGTGCGTCAGGACCGACAAGACCCCGCCTCGCCCACGGCATCAGCAGCCACAAAGCGAGAAGCACGATGATGCCGCCGCGAGGCCCGAGTTCCCACCAGTCGAAGCCGGTTTCCCAGACCGCCCAGGCCAACGTGCCGAGCACGATCACCGCGTAGAGCCACAAAGCAGTCGACCTGCGCCGGTAAAGCAGCCAGGCGGCGATCAGGAAGGCAAGGCCAGCAACGACATAGTACCAGCTGCCGCCCAGCATCGCCAGGCGGATACCGCCGCCGCCGAGTGCCAGGCCGATGAGGAAAAGAATGAGGGAGGTGATGGTGACAGCCAAGATGATACTCCTTCGACTGTTGCGCTTTGCGGCGCTGCCATGGCAACCCGGCATTGCGTCGCTGCCCGAAGCACAACTTTCTCCCGACGGTCCCGCCTGTCAAGCATGGGCCTCAAGCGCAGGCGGTAATGGTCCATCGCCATTGGGATAACATCGACCGCACTGGGAGCGTGGGCAGCAATCGGGCACTTTAGCGGAACAAAACGTAGACAGTTCTGGTCTTTCCCCACCGAATCACTACATTCGGGGCAATGTCCGGCTTTTCCGAAGACATGCCCTTTTTCGACGAACCCAATGCGCGGCCCACGGCCCCGTCGGGCATCGCCGCGCGCGCCATGGCTGCCCGCAGCGGTCAAAACAACGCACCCGACTACCTGAAGGGCCTCAACCCGGAGCAGCGGCTAGCTGTTGAAACCACCGAAGGTCCGGTTCTGGTGCTGGCCGGAGCGGGCACCGGCAAGACCCGCGTGCTCACCACCCGCATCGCCCACATCCTCGCCACCGGCAAGGCGTTCCCGTCGCAGATCCTCGCGGTGACCTTCACCAACAAGGCCGCGCGCGAGATGAAGATCCGCATTGGCGTGCTGATCGGCGAAGGCAATGTCGAGGGCATGCCATGGCTCGGCACCTTCCACTCGATCGGCGTGAAGCTGCTTCGCAGACATGCCGAACTCGCCGGTTTGCGCTCCGACTTCACCATCCTCGACACCGACGACGTCGTGCGGCTGATCAAGCAGTTGATCCAAGCCGAAGGTCTGGACGACAAGCGCTGGCCGGCCAAGCAGTTCGCCCAGATGATCGACGGCTGGAAGAACAAGGGGCAAGGCCCGGCCGACATCGCCGAGGGCGACGCCCGCGCCTTCGCCAACGGCAAGGGCCGCGAACTCTACAAGGCCTATCAGGAGCGGCTGAAGACGCTGAACGCCTGCGATTTCGGCGACCTGCTGTGCCACCCGATCCGCATCTTCCGCGCCAATCCGGACGTGCTGAAGGAATACCACAGGCGCTTCAAATACATCCTCGTCGACGAGTATCAGGACACCAATACCGCGCAGTACATGTGGCTGCGCCTCCTGGCGCAGCGGCCTCAAGGCAAGCCGATCTCCCCCCTTGAGGGGGAGATGTCCGGCAGGACAGAGGGGGGCGCCTCGCGCCGACAGGCTGGAGGGACAGCGCCCCCCTCTGTCGCCTCCGGCGACATCTCCCCCTCTAGGGGGGAGATTGGGCGCTCTTCGGCCGAAACCCGCGCCACCGTAAACATCTGCTGCGTCGGCGACGACGATCAGTCGATCTATGGCTGGCGCGGTGCCGAGATCGACAACATCCTGCGCTTCGACAAGGATTTTCCCGGCGCCACCATCATCCGGCTGGAGCGCAACTACCGCTCGACCGCGCACATCCTTGGCGCTGCCTCCCACCTCATCGCCCACAATGAGGGCCGCTTCGGCAAGACGCTGTTCACGGACCGCAACGATCCCGAAGACGGCAAGGTGCATGTCCACGCCGCCTGGGATTCCGAGGAAGAAGCGCGCGCCGTCGGCGAGACCATCGAGACCTACCAGCGGCAAAAGCACAATCTCAACGACATGGCGATCCTGGTCCGCGCTTCCTTCCAGATGCGCGAATTCGAGGACCGTTTCGTCACGCTCGGCCTCAATTACCGCGTCATCGGCGGCCCGCGCTTCTACGAGCGCATGGAGATCCGCGATGCGCTGGCCTTCTTCCGCGTCGTCGCGCAAGGCGCCGATGACCTTGCCTTCGAGCGCATCGTCAATGTACCCAAGCGCGGCCTGGGTGAAGCCACCATCCGCCAGATCCACGACACCGCGCGTGCGCTGCGCATCCCGATGCTGGAAGCCGCCGCCAAGCTCGCCGAAAGCGACGAGCTGAAGCCGAAGCCGCGCGCTGCCTTGCGCGAGGTGGCGGCCAATTTCGAACGCTGGCAAAAGGCCCTGGAAACCACGCCGCATACCGAACTCGCCGAGACCATTCTCGAAGAGAGCGGCTACACCGACATGTGGAAGAACGACCGCTCGGTCGAAGCGCCCGGCCGGCTGGAGAACCTGAAAGAACTGATCCGCTCGATGGAGGAGTATGAGTCGCTGCGCTCCTTCCTCGAACATGTCGCACTGGTCATGGATGCCGAGCAGAACGCCGGGCTCGACGCCGTCTCGATCATGACGCTGCATTCGGCTAAGGGCCTCGAATTCGAGACCGTCTTCCTGCCCGGCTGGGAGGAAGGCCTGTTCCCGCATCAGCGCGCGCTCGATGAAGGCGGCCGCTCCGGGCTGGAGGAAGAGCGCCGCCTTGCCTATGTCGGCCTGACCCGCGCCAAGAAGAACCTGCATCTGTGGTTCGTCTCCAACCGCCGCATCCACGGCCTGTGGCAGTCGACCATTCCGTCGCGCTTCCTCGACGAACTACCGGAAGCCCATGTCGAGGTCGCCGAAAGCGGCAACTCCTACGGTGGCTACGGCAATTCCTATGGCGGCGGTTCCTTTGCCTCCGGCCGTGGCGGCCAGGGCGCGGGACGGCAAAACCCCTATGGCGCCTCGCGCTTCGACAATGTCGGCGCCGACAGCGAAAAATCCGGCGCCTTCTCCAACACCTATGCGACGCCGGGCTGGCAGCGCGCGCAGGCCAACCGCACCGAGGCGACCGACCGCAATTGGGGCTCGCGCTCCGGCCATCAGGTCGAGCGCATCGGCTATGGCGAGACGGACAGCGGCTACGGCGCCGGCCGCACCTCGGTCAAGGGCCGCACCATCGACGGCGAACTGGTCGCCAAATCCGTCTCCGACATGCCATCGCCCTTCAATGTCGGCGATCGGGTGTTCCACCAGAAATTCGGCAACGGCAACATATCCAACATCGAAGGCAACAAGCTGACCATCGACTTTGACAAGGCCGGCCAAAAACGCGTGCTGGACGGGTTTGTAACCGGGGCAACAAAATAGGCCAAAGAAGGTCGGGGACACATGTCAGTTGAGGAAGATCTAACAAAAATATTTAAAGCAAAGGCGGCCGGTCCATTCCTGTTTGTTGGATCAGGATTTTCCAGAAGATATCTAGGGCTCGAAGATTGGTCTGGGTTGCTACGGCGTTTCTGTCGTGGATCCCAGCCGTTTGAATTCTATCTGGCATCGGCAGATGGAAATTTGCCATTAGCGGCCAAGTTAATTGCGGAACAGTTCAATGATTTTTGGTGGACCTCTGATGAATTAAAGAGAGCGTCTCGAAGAATAAAACGAAGGCGAAGGGGATAACATCCGCGCTGAGGATCGAAATTGCTAATTACCTACTAAAATTGGATCAGAACATAGCAAAGAAGTCAGAATATCAAAAAGAGGTTGAGCTCCTATCTTCTTTGAACGTTGATGGGATTATAACAACTAATTGGGATCCATTTCTTGAACAGGTATTTCCAGATTATAAAATATACGTCGGACAGGAGGAGCTTTTATTCTCAAACCCGCAAGAAATTGGAGAAATATACAAAATCCACGGATGCGCATCGCGCCCCGAATCTCTCACTCTAACCTCCGACGACTACCACGATTTTAACAATAAAAACGCCTATCTCGCCGCTAAATTGATCACGATATTCGTCGAGCATCCTGTGGTATTTATTGGATACTCAATATCCGACCAGAATATCAGCATGATGCTTAGGTCAATTTCATTGTGCATCGGAAAGGAAAACGTGGAGAAACTTAGAAAGAATCTGATATTTGTGCAAAGGCCCGCCGATAAGGAGGGTGACGGTATATCTGATACCTATATTTCAATTGATGGCGTGCAAATCCCGCTCGTTCTTGTTAAGACGAATGATTTTTCTCAAATTTACCGATCTCTTGAGGCCACAAAGAGGAAGATACCAGCTAGAGTTCTCAGATATTGCAAGGAGCAACTTTATGAATTGGTAAAGTCGGCAGAACCAGAAAAGAAGATTTGTGTCGTAGACATTGATGAGATCGACAGGAAAGAGGACGTCGAATTCTTGGTAGGCGTGGGTGTTGTATCGCAACAACTGGCTCCTATTTCGGGCGTAGGTTATGCCGGTATCGACGCCAGAGATCTGATCGCTGATCTGATTTTCGAAAATCGAGGGTATGACCCGCAACAGGTCCTCGACCAATCGATAAAGACGGCAGGACGCAATACGAAAAACGTCCCTGTTTTCAAATACTTGCGCGCATCCGGAATTGCGAACAAGGATGATTACACAAAGATGGGGAACAATCTGGATAAATGGGTGAACCGGCCAGCCAAAGACTTTAGGCTAGGGATGTATGCCAAACCCTTTCTTTCGAAATACAAAGACTGCAAAATTGATGAAATTATAGGGAGATGCACGCCGGAGAACGCGACGATATACATCCCGTTCCTAAAACCGGACGAGATCGACTTGGGCTGCCTAAGTGATTTTCTTAGAGAAAATTTCGAAAAGACTGACTATCTGAAGTCAAATTACGCGAGCTATTTTCGTAAATTGGCGTCTTTCTATGATAGGTTGAAATGGGGGTTTTGAGGCCTCCCTACGGTCATTCCTAGCTAGGCGGCCACGATTCGCTCCTTCTGGCGAGTACTCGCTTCGGCCAGTTGATGACGGCTAGTCGAAATGTCCTGCCGCTTACCGATACCGCGCCTGGTTCCATTTATGCCCCAGCAGCGACAGGATGATGATCAGCCCGTTGAAGAACTGCACGTAGAAGCCGCTCAATCCTGCCGCGACGACGCCGGTCTGGATGAACGACACGGTGACCGCGCCGATGGCGCCGCCGACTACGGTGCCGATGCCGCCCCAGGTCGGCGTGCCGCCGACGAAAACCGAGGCCAGCACCGGCAGGAGATAGCCGTCGCCAGCCGTCGGCCACCAGGTGAAGTTGATCATCACCGAGAAGGTGCCGGCGAGCGCCGCACCGATGCCGACGAAGACGAACACTTTCACCCGCACGCGCTTGACGTCGATGCCCATCTGCTGGGCGCTGTCGGGGTTGTCGCCGACCACCCTCACCTGCGCGCCGAAGCGATGCCTGTTGTAGAGCATCGCCGACAGCACGACGAAGCCGATGGCCCAGAAGATCTGCACCGGAATGCCCAGGAGCTGGCTTGAGAAGATCGTGTAGGCCCAGCTGTCGCTGAGGCTGGTCAGCGCCATCGACTTGCCCTCGTTGATGATCTGGATCAGGCCGCGCAGCAGGAAATTCATGCCGAGTGTGGCGATCAGCGACGACAGCCCGCCATAGACGACCAGCGAGCCCACCAGGAAGCCGAGCAGCATGCCGGTGACGAGTGCCGCGGCGATGCCGAGGAACGGATCGTAGCCGGCCTGCACGACCAGCGCGAAGACCCATGAGGCAAAGCCCATCGTTGCCGGAAATGACAGATCGATCTCGCCGCAGGTGACGACGAAGACCAGCGGCACCACCACGAACAGCGCCACCGGCAGCGTCGTCAGCACCGAGCGGTAGAGATACCAGGTAGTGAAGACGGTCGGGTTGGCGATCATGAACACCGTCATCATGACGATGAACACGGCGAGCGTGCCGAGCGCGGCACGGTTGTCGAGGATGAAGCCACGCATCCAGTGATCGGACGGGTGCCTCCATTCCTTCTGAGAACCGGGACGGGGAATACCGGCGGACGGCTCGTGCAGGTCGGGCTCCATGGTCTTGCTCATCGTGCTCTCTGCTCCGCGTCGCCGGCATCGTGCAGCCCGGCCAATCCGCCGGGATGCGCGACCTCTTCCATGAAGTTGATAAGATCTTCGGCCGACTTGACCTCGCTGCGGTCGGTCGTCAGTGCGACCTTGCCGCGGTCGAGCACGACGAAGCGGTCGGCGATGTCGAAGACATGATGGATGTTGTGGCCGATGAACAGGATCGAGCGGCCGCTCGCCCGCACCTGGCGCACGAAATGGAACACCTTGGCGGTTTCGGTCAGCGACAGCGCCGTCGTCGGCTCGTCGAGGACGATCAGCTCGGCCTGCTTGTAGATGGCGCGGGCGATCGCCACGCCCTGGCGTTCGCCGCCCGAAAGCTGGCCGACGATCGACTGCGGCGTGAACACTTTCGAGGTGAAGCCGATCTCGCGCATCAGCCGGCTCGCCTCCTCGATCTCCTTGTTGACCCTGAGAAAGCCCATGAAGCCGGTCAGCTCGCGGCCCATGAAGATGTTGCGAACGATGGTCTGCTGCACGGCCAGCGCCCGGTCCTGGAACACCGTCTCGATGCCGGCCTCGCGCGAACGCGCCGCACTCCACCCGGTCACCGGCTTGCCGCGCACGAGGATTTCGCCGCTGGTCGGCTTGACCACGCCGGACAGGATCTTGATCAGCGTCGACTTGCCGGCGCCATTGTCGCCGAGCAGGCCGACGACCTCGCCGCGGTCGACGCTGAGATTGACCCCGCCCAGCGCATAGACCTGGCCATAGGATTTGCTGATGTCGCGCAGTTCGATGAGGCGTTCTGCCATCGGATCCTCGCTTTGATTGTCTCGTGCCGGCTGCGTCGCCAGCGGTCCCGCCGGCCGGGGCCTGATCCCGGCCGGCGGCTTGGGAGGTCAGCGCAGCGCCTGCTTGGCGAGCTCGGCGACGATCTCGTAATTCTCGGGCGTGACGAAGCCGGCGCCGGTGTCGACATTCATCGGCGCCAGCCCCAGCACAACCTGCTGGCAGAGGCTGAGGATCGGCAGATAGCCCTGCAGGAACGGCTGCTGGTCGGCGGTCAATTGCACCCAGCCGCCCTTGAAGCCCTCGACGATCTGCGGGCTGGTGTCGAAGCCGAAATTGAAGATCTCGCCAGCCTTGCGTCCGGCCGCCTGCATATAGGTCGAGACATTGCCGAGCATCTGCCCGCCGGGATAGCCGACCGCCTTGACGTCGGGATTGTTGAGCAGCGCCGCGGTGATCACTGGAATGGCCAGATTGGGATCGGACGCCCATTCGCCACTCGGCGGCGAGGACAACTGGATGACCTCGACGCCGGCTTCCTTCAGTGCGGCGACCGTACCGCGCTCGCGCGCACCACGGCTCTCATTCTCGAACGGACCGATCATGATCGCCTTGTCGCCGGCCTTCAGCTTGCCAAGCTTGAACGCCTCGGCGCCGAGCGCGCGGCCCTGCTGTTCCTGCTGGGCGCCGACATAGCCGCCGCCGAATGCCGCCATCACCTTCGGCACCGGCACGTTCTGGTACATCATCTTGATGCCGTCCTTGTGCGCCTGTTCGGCGAGCGGCATGATCGACGCGTCGCCCGGATGGCCCATCATGGCGATGCCGTTGGGCTTGACCGCGACGGCCTCACGCAGTTGCTGCACCATCTTTTCGATGTCCCACTGGGAGAAGATGTAGTCGACCTTCGGCCCGAGATCGGCCTCTGCCTGCTTGGCGCCATTGTAGACGATGGTGCCGAAAGCGTCGCCCTCGGCGCCGCCGACGAAGAAGCGGATGTGGACGTCCTTGCACCATTTGGCGTCGAGCGCCCGCGCGGGCAAGGTGGAGATCGCAGCGGCAAGTACCGTGGCGGCGGCCACGACGGTCGAGCGCAGAACTGTCCTTCTCATCGTCATGCTCATGCACTTATCCTCCCTTTTTGTCCTCGCAAGCGAGGGGTTTCGACATTC
Source organism: Mesorhizobium sp. M7A.F.Ce.TU.012.03.2.1 (assembly GCF_004006095.1). NCBI lineage: Bacteria > Pseudomonadati > Pseudomonadota > Alphaproteobacteria > Hyphomicrobiales > Phyllobacteriaceae > Mesorhizobium > Mesorhizobium sp. M7A.F.Ce.TU.012.03.2.1. Next base: position 4,310,194 of record NZ_CP034779.1, on the reverse strand, counting down.
GCTTCGGCAATGTGCGTTGCAGACATCCCGGCCGGCTCCTCCCGCTGGCCGATCCTCACATCGGGTTCGGCAGGTAGCTGGCCCCTCCCCGGCATTGCTTGAGATATTCCAGCGCCCGCACCTGGCCGGTGATCTCGAGGTCGCCGCGATAGACCGGGTCGTGCCAGCCTTCGATATCGATGGCCGCCTTGTAGCCGGCCAGCCGCAATTCGCTGATCACCCGCGTCCAGTCGCTGTCGCCGAAACCGGGCGTGCGCATCTGCACGAAGGGCAGCCGGCCGAACACGCCATGCTCGCGGATGACATCCCAGCGCACCGTCGCGTCCTTGCCGTGCACATGGAAGATGCGGGGCGCCCATTTGCGGATCTGCGGTATCGGGTCGATCAGATAGACGAGCTGGTGGCAGGGCTCCCATTCCAGTCCGAGATTGTCGTCCGGCACTTCGTTGAACATCAGCTCCCAGGCGTCCGGATTGTGGGCAATGTTCCAGTCGCCGGCGGCCCAGTTGCCGTCCATGGCGCAGTTCTCGAAGGCGATGCGCACGCCCTTGTCGGCGGCGCGCCTGGCCAGCGGACCCCAGACTTCCTTGAAGCGCGGCAGGCTGTCCGTCAGCTTCTTGCCGCGCAAACGGCCGGTGAAGCCGCTGACCATCGAGGTGCCGAACAGATGCGCATTGTCGATCACCGTCTCCCAGGCCTTGAGCACGCCGCGATCGACCTCGCCGTCTTCCAGCGGATTGCCGAACACGCCGAGCGAGGACACGGTGACGTCGGCATCGCCGATCGCCTCGCGGATCTGGCTGGCGAGAAGCGGCAGGTCCTTGCCGCCAAGCGTCTGCCAGAAGAAGGGCTGGATGCTTTCGAAGCCGAGCGGCAGGATCTGTTTGATGTAAGCCGCCGGGTCGTCGAGATTGGCCCGCACCATGGTGCCGATCCGGATGTCGAGAAGCGGGTTCGGCGTCATTGTGTGTCCTCTGCGATCGCCACGCGGCGTCCGGTCTCGGCGCTCTCGATGGCACCGAAAACCATGGCCAGGCTCTTGATGTTGTCGGCGCCGCGCGTTTCCGGCTCGGTGCCGGTCTCGATGGCGTGCATGAAATCCAGGAGAATGCCGAGATGGCCGCCGACGCGATCGGACGCATCGAGCGGCGGCACCTCGATCGGCTGGGTTTTGTCGAACATTCCGTCGCGGCCCGGCATCACTGCTTCTGCCCTCAGCTCGTCATTGCCGTCCCAGAGCAGGCTGCCGCGCTCGGCTACGATGCGCCATGTACTTTCCCAACTGGTGCGGAAGCCGGCGGCGCACCAGCTCCCGGCATAGGTGAAGACCTTGCCGCGGCCGAGATCGAAGACGGCGCTGGCCGACGATCCCTGCCGGTACCAGGAATTGGCCGGCTCCCATTCCTGGCAATAGACGCCGGCCGGCTCGCCGGCGACCATATAGCGGGCGGCGTCGAATGTGTGGATCGCCATGTCGAGCAACAGCACATGCGCCATCTCCTCGCGAAAGCCGCCGAAATGCGGCGCGACGAAGAAGTCGGCGTGGATGCTGGTCGGCGTACCAATGGCGCCGGAATCCAGGAACCTGCGGATGCGCCTCACATTGGCGACATAGCGGCGGTTCTGCACGACGGCGTGAATGCGCCCGGCGCGGCGAGCGGCCTCGACGATGGCGCGCGCATTTTCCGGACTGTCGGCGAGCGGCTTTTCCGTCAGCAGATGGCAATTGTGGGCAAAAGCGGAAAAAGCGACTTCGTGCCGGGCGGCTGGAACCACCACGTCGAACACTGCTTGCGGTTTGGTCTGGTCGAGCACGGCGTCGAGATTGCTGCCGATGACGGCATTGGTGAGGTCGTATTCGCGTGCCCTCGCCCGTGCCCTGTCGGCATCGAGATCCACGAGGCCGACAAGGGTGAGCCCGTGGATCTGCCTGATGGCATCGAGCCAGGCCTTGCTCATCGCTCCGCAGCCGACCAGGACGACATCGATCATCCAGCGCTCCTCCTCCGCTCGGTCCCTCCAGACCGATCGTCACGGCATCCACGGCAGGACCGTAAACGTTTTTCCGTAAACGTTTACGAGAACACACCCGAAGGCGTAGAATGTCAATCGGCCCTTGGCGAAATTCGTCTTACCGCCTTGGCCTGAGCGGCTACCGGTGCTAGCCAAGCAAGGGGGAGAACAGTCTCTTGGCGTCCAGCATTCACGACCTTGCCCGTCACTTGAACATATCGATCGGCACGGTGTCGCGGGCGCTGAACGGCCGCGCCGACGTCAATGCCGACACGCGCCAGCGCGTGCTCGAGGCGGCCAGGACGCTGAACTATTCGCCGAACCAGTCCGGCCGCAGCCTGAGGCAAGGCGCCACCCGTTCGATCGCCTTCATGCTGCAGCCGCATCCCGGCGACCAGCAATATGGCGAGCCGTTCTTCATTCCGTTTCTGATCGGGCTGCAGGCCAGGCTTGCCGAAAGCGGGCTCGACCTGACCGTGGTCATGGGGGCGCCGGGCGACTACCAGCAGGAGCGCCTGCGCCGTGTCGTCGAAACGCGCCGCGCCGATGCAGTGCTGCTGGCCTGGACGCGGCGCGAGGACGAGCGCATCGACTATCTCACCCAAGCCGGCTTTCCCTTCGCCACGCTCGGCCGCAGTCGCTCCGGGGCCAAGTCCTATCCTTCCCTCGACCTCGATTTCGAGAAGGCCGGCGCCGACGCCGTCGACCGCCTTGTGGCGCGCGGTCACCGCCGCATCGCCGCTATCCGTCCGTCGCTCGACCTCAACTTCGGCTATCTGTTCCTGGCCGGCTACCGCAAGGCCCTGAAGCGGCACGGCATCGAGATCGACCCCGAGCTGATCGCCTCCGGCTTCATCAACGAGGCCGGCGGCTACGAGGTGACGCCGCAGGTGATGCGCTCCAAGGCCCCGCCGACCGCCATCATCTTCAACAATGATGCAATGGCGCTGGGCGGCTGCAAGGCGCTGGCCGAGATGGGCATCAGGCCGGGCCAGGACATGGCGGTAACCGTCATCGTCGACACGCCGCTCTGCCGCTATTTTTCCCCGGCGTTGACCGCCTTCCGCCCGGCGCTGGAGCCAATGGGACAACGGCTTGCTGAAATGCTGCTGGCGTCGCTTCCCGCCTTCGCCGGCCCGGAGGGTCCACGGATCATCCGCGAGGTCTGGCCGCTGGAGCTGGTCGCACGCGACAGCGATTGATGGTGGCAGCAGGGCCGCCGATGTCGTCCTCCCCTCAAACAGCACACCGGTGCCGCAGTGAACCGGCCGCAACCTTGAATGCGCGGGAGGCGCTGCAGGTTCCGGATCGCGCCACAACCAGGGCGATCAGCGAAAGCCGGCCTTAAGACACCGGCGCCGCTCCGCCCTCTGCCGTGCGCCGCGCGATAAACTCATCCAGCACGCCTGATGTGGCGGCAGCCGTTGCCGGCGGCGCGAAATCGGAAAGCACCCGCCTCCAGACGCCGGTGGCGCGCTCGCTCGCTGTCTTCGAGCCGCTCTGCGTCCAGTTGCCGAAATTCGACCAGTCGGCCACCAGCGGTTCGTAGAAGGCGGTGCGGTAGCGCGCCATGGTGTGGCCGGCCGAGAAGAAGTGGCCGCCCGGCTGCACCTCGGCGATCGCCTCGAAGCCGATCGTATCGGTATCGCCGGGCGTCGCGGCGCAAAGTTCAGCCACCGTCTGCAGCGCCTCGATGTCGGTGATCAGTTTCTCGAAGGAGACACTGAGGCCGCCCTCCAGCCAGCCGGCGGCATGGATGCACATCGTCGCCCCGGCCAGCACCGAGCCCCACAGCGCGAACTGCGTCTCGTGCGCGGCCTGCGCGTCTGAGATGTTGGCGGCACTGCCGCCGCCCGATCGCCACGGCAGTCCGGTGAAGCGCGCCAGCTGACCGGCGCCCAACGTCGCCTTGACGTGCTCGGGCGTACCGAAGGCCGGCGCGCCGGACTTCATGTCGACATTGGAGGAGAACGAACCGTAGACGACCGGCGCACCCGGCCGCACGATCTGCGCCAGCGTCAGCCCGGCGAGCGCTTCGGCATGCTGCAGCGTCAGCGCGCCGGCGACCGTGATCGGCGCCATGGCGCCCGCCAGGCAGAACGGCGTGATGACGGAGATTTGGCCCGCGCGGGCGAAATCGATGATGCCTTGCGCCATCGGGATGTCGAGCTGGCGCGGCGAGTTGGTGTTGATGACGGTGTAGCAATATGCATTTGCCAGAAACTCGTCCTGCGACAGGCCGCGCGCCAGACGAATCATCTCGAACCCGTCCTCGACTTGCGGGGTGCCGCGCGCGAAGACGAACGGGAGCTTGTCCGACAGCGTCAGCTGCGCGCGGTTGACGGCATAGTGGCGAAAGCGGTTGTCGACATCCTGCGGTTCGATGCAGGGCCCCAGCATATGCAGCACGTCGAAATGCTGCACCAGCCGCATGAGATCCTCGAAATCCGCCAGTGTTCCCGGCCGCCGGCCGCGCTCGAGATCCGTGACGTTCGGCGCCCCGCATCCGGCGAGGAAGGTCATCGAGCCGAGCTCCAGCGTCAGATCGCGGGCGCGCGAACCGGCGTGAGCGTGGATCGATCTCGGCGCCGAGGCGAGTGCCGCCGTCACCATGTCGCGGCCGATGCGCACCATGTCGGTGTCCGGATCGACCAGCGCGCCGGCGCTGGCGAAGTGCTCACGCGCCTGCGGCAGCAGCACCTTGATGCCGAGCTCTTCCAGCACCCGCAGCGCCGTTTCGTGAATCGCGGCCACCTGATCATCAGAAAAGATCGGCTGCGGCAGGAACGGGTTCTTCAGCGAATGGTAATTGGGACGGCGGCTGCTTTCGCTGCCGGCCTCGCCCGTGCGTCCACGCCGGCGCTCGCGCCTGCCGTCCCGTGCCGCGTCATCGACCATCGGAAATCCTCCTCATTGCCGCATTGCCTTGCCCAGGGGATCATAGGGCGAGGCCGCGACGACATGCGCCGGCCGTTCCTCCCCCACGACATGCACGGAGAGCGCGGTGCCCTCGCCCGCGAAATCGCGGTCGACCAGCGCCAGCGCCAGGCTCTTGCCGATCGTATAACCGTAACCGCCCGAGGTGACGAAGCCGACGCGCCGGCCCTGATGCCAGACCGGCTCGAAGCCGCTGGCATCGGCATCGAGCGCGTCGACTTCAAGCGTCACCAGGCATTGGCCGCTGCTGGCCTCCCGCTGTTTCGACGCTGCTTCGCGGCCGATGAAGTCGCTCTTGCCGAAAGCGATGAACCGGTCGAGACCGGTCTGGCCCGGCGTATAGCCTTGCGTGAATTCACGCGACCAGATGCCAAAGCTCTTCTCCAGCCGCAGCGCATTGAGGGCATAGTATCCGATTTCGGCCAAGCCGAGATCCTCGCCCGCAGCCAGCAGCGTGTCGCGCAGAGTGGCATGCATGGTCGCGGGGCAACTTATTTCGAAGCCGAGTTCGCCTGATATCGACAGCCGCGCCACACGTGCCTGCACCATGCCGATGTCGAATGCGCCGCAGGCCATGAACGGCAGCGCTGCGCCGGACACATCCTGATGCGTCGTACGCTCCAGAATCTCTCGCGCATTCGGCCCCGTCAGCAGAAAGCCGCTCATCGTGTCGGAGAGGTCGGCGACGGTGACGCCTTCAACCGAATGGCTCTCGAACCAGCGCATGTGGAATTCCCGGAGATAGTAGGAGCCCATCAGCCAATAGTCGCCGCCGCCCCAGTTGAAGACGGTGAGGTCGCCCTTCAGCCGTCCGTCATGGCCGAGCATCGGCGCCAGACCGGCCCGCCCCGGCTTCGGCAATCTGCAGGCGAGCAGCCGGTCGAGCCACGCCTCGGCACCGGGGCCTGAGACCGCATAGCGCGCATAGGCCGAGATATCGACGAGACCTGCGGCGCGCCGCACCTGCAGCGCCTCGTCGCCGACGATGTCGAAGGCGTTGGAGCGCCGCAGCGTCGTGTTCTCGGCAAACCCCATCGGCGCGAAATAGGCCGGGATTTCCAACCCCCAGGAAGCCGTCCATTCGCATCCCGCTTCCGTCATGCCGTCATAGGCGCCGGGGCGTTTCAGCGGCCGGCCGGCGGGCAGCCGCTCATTGGGAAAGGTCATGACGAAGCGGCGCGAGTAGAACTGGCGCGTCGTCTGCCTGAGATATTCCCGGTTCGCGGCGAAGGCACCATAGCGGGCGATGTCCATGCCGAAAATGTCGGCCTGCGGCTCGCCATAAATCATCCATTCGGCAAGCGACTTGCCGACGCCCCCGCCCTGGCTGAAACCGGCCATGACGCCGCAGGCGACCCAGTAGTTCTTTAGGCCGCGCACCGGCCCGACGATCGGATTGCCGTCCGGTGTGAAGGTGAAGGCGCCGTTGACCCATTTGCGGATGCCGGCCGTCGCCAGGCAAGGGAAGCGCTCATGCGCCTTGGCGAGTTCCGGGCTGATGCGGTCGATGTCTTCCGGGATCAGCTCGATGCCGTAGTCCCACGGCGCGCCATCCATGTTCCAGTGCTTTGGATTCTGCTCGTAAACGCCGAGCAGCACGCCCTTGCGCTCCTGCCTGAGATACGAAAAGCCGTCGAGATCGACGGCGATGCCGATTTCCCTGTCCAGCGCCGCGATCTCGGGAATGTCCTCAGTGATGAAGTAATGGTGCTCCATCGGCGTCACCGGCAGATCGACGCCGGCCATGCGGCCGAGCTGCTTTGCCCACAGCCCGCCGGCATTGACGACATGCTCGGCGATGATGGTGCCCTGCTCCGTGACGACATCCCAGCGGCCGTCGGCGCGCGCCTTCAGCTCGACGACCCGGTTGCGCAGGATGATGTCGGCGCCGCGCTTTTTTGCAGCGCCGGCATAGGCGTGCGTCGTGCCGTACGGGTCGAGATGGCCTTCGTTGGAATCATGCAGGCCGCCAAGCACGCCGGTGACGTCGACGATCGGGCAGATCGCCTTGATCTCGTCGGGCGTTACCAACCTAGCGGTCTCGATGCCGACCGACTGGAACACCGCCCAGGCCGATTTCAGCCACTCCCAGCGCGCGGGATCGCTGGCGATGTTGACGCCGCCGGTCATATGCAGGCCGATATCCCAGCCGGATTCGGCCTCGATCTCGCGGTAGAGATTGATGGTGTAGTCCTGCAGCGCCGCCACGTTGGGGTCGGCGTTGAGCGCATGGAAGCCTGCCGCCGCGTGCCAGGTCGAACCGGCCGTCAGTTCGGCGCGCTCGATCAGCGCCACATCGCTCCAGCCAAATCGCGTCAGATGATAAAGGACGGAGGCTCCGACCACGCCACCCCCGATGACGACTGCGCGGTAGTGCGACTTCAAGGCTTCCCCTCCACGGTTAGTCCGAAGGCTGGACCATATACGCACTAGACATAAGTGTCCAGTACCGCGCGCGCATCGTTTTTCGTCGACCGCCGGCATGCACTGCGCGCTGTCACGCAAGCATCATGTTCGCGCCGTAGACCGCGTTTCGGGGAGGCTTGCGCGGCATCATCGATGTCGCACCTCTTTCAGTTTTTCGTCCCGCGGCCGCTCCGGCACATCCGTCACAAAGAGGATTATCCATGAAACACCTATATCGAACCGCGTCGCTCGGCGTCGCGCTGGCCTTGTTCACCGCCTTGACGCCGGCGCTCGCCGACAGCACCGCGACCGTCGGCGGCACGAGCTTTGTCAACAAAGGGCTGGTCGGCGTCGGCCGCATCCCGGCCGCTCAGCGCGACAAGTTCGGCGAGACGTTTGGTTCGGGCTCGGGCATGTCGATCGACACATCAGGCTGGACGCATGAGGCCGCCGGCTACAAAGGTTCGCTCTGGCTGCTGCCGGATCGCGGCTACAATGTCGTCGGCACCACCGACTACCGGCCGCGCCTCAACACCGTCGCCATCGAGTTTACCCCGGTGGCACCAGGTGCGGCACCTGCTGCCGGCCAGCAGCAGACCGGCGTCAAGGCAACGCTCGCCGACACCATGCTTCTCACCGACGACAAGGGGGCTGATGCCACAGGCCTCGATCCGCTCAACGGCGTGCGCGCGGCAAGCGGCGACATGCCGATCCTGCCGCAAGCCGACAATGGCAAGCTGGCGCTCGACAACGAGGCGATCGTGCGGCTGCCCGATGGTTCGATGTTCATCTCCGACGAATACGGCCCGAACATCTATCGGTTTTCCGCCGACGGGCATCTGCTGTCGGCAACCCAGCCACCGGCTGCGCTGGTGCCGATGCGCCACGGCACGCCGAACTTCGCCTCGGACAATCCGGGACCCGGTGCCGCCGAGCCCGATCCGAAGGATCCCGACACCGGCCGCCAGAACAATCAAGGCCTCGAAGGCATGGCGATGACGCCCGACGGCAAGTTCCTGATCGCCGTGCTGCAGTCGGCGGCCAGGCAGGACGGCGGCGATTCCGGCTCGACCCGCCAAAACACCAGGGCGCTGGTCTATGACGCGTCCGACCTCGCCCATCTCAAATTGGCGCACGAATATGTCGTGCCGCTGCCGGTGTTTAGGGATGCCAAGGGCAAGACCAAGGTCGCCGCGCAGAGCGAGATCGTGGCGCTCTCCGACAAGAGCTTCCTGATGCTGGCGCGCGACAGCGGCAACGGCCAGGGCCTGAAGGGCGACGCCTCGCTCTATCGCCAGGTCAACGTCGTCGACCTATCCACCGCGACCGACATCGCCGGCGGCGCCTTCGACGGCGCTGACAGGCCGGTCGCCCCCAAAGGCGTCGTCGACCCATCGGTGACACCGGCCAAGCTGACGCCATTCATCGACATCAACGACAGTGCCGAGCTCGGCCGCTTCGGCCTGCACAATGGCGCGCCCAATGACCAGGATAACCTGTCCGAGAAGTGGGAGGCGATGTCGGTGGTCAGCGTGCTCGATGCGAAGCTGCCCGACGACTACTTCCTGTTCGTCGCCAACGACAACGACTTCCTCGCCCAGGACGGTTTTCAGGTCGGCGCGCCCTACAAGGCCGAAGACGGCGCCAATGTCGACACCATGTTCCTGGTCTATCAGGTCACGCTGCCGGGTTTGGCCAAGAAGTAACGACCACTGCACGGACGGGCGCGCTTGGCGCGTCCGCCCGGAGCACTATTGCTGGTGTTTTTCCAGGCAGATTGATTGAGAAGGCTTACTTCAAGAACTCCGCGTCCTTCGGGACGCCCGCATCGATCGGCTCGGCGGTTCTGCTCGACACGGCCATGATCTTGCCGGCGGCCGACAGGTTGGGACGCACGAAGACCTGAGCGGGGCCGTTGACGCGGCTGTAGAGGTCGATGATGTCCTGGTTCATGAAGCGCACGCAGCCCGACGAAGCGTTCTTACCGATGGAATCCCACTCCGGCGTGCCGTGCAGCCGGTACATCGTGTCCTTGCCGTCGCGGAACAGATACAGCGCGCGGGCGCCCAACGGGCTCTGCGGGCCGGGCGGCATGCCGTCCTTGTATTTCGCCAGTTCCGGCCGGCGCTGGATCATCTCCGGCGGCGGCGTCCAGACCGGCCACTTCTTCCTCGCCTGGACCACGGCGCTGCCGGTCCATCCGAAACCGGCTTTGCCAAGGCTGACGCCATAGCGAATAGCTGTGCCGCCCTCGCGCACCAGATAAAGGAAGTGCTCAGACGTATCGACGACGATCGTGCCGGGTTTCTCCCCGGTCGGATCAGCCACGATCTGGCGCACGAATTTCGGATCGACCTTGGCAACCGGGATTGCCGGCAGTTGATAGCCCTCGTCGACACGCGCCGCATACATGCTTGCGGCATCGCCGAAAGCCGGATCGCTCGGCGGTGCTGCATCCGGCGGCGGCGGCGCCACGTCTGTTGTTGTACACGCCGAAACAGCCAGGGCGCCCAAAGCGGATGCACCGAGAAACGCGCGCCGGTTCAGGCGCACAGAAAACAGCGGAATATCGGACATGACCCCCCGGCTTATCCAAGATCTGATAGGAATGCGGCCCCACGCATCGAGGATCAATATCCCATTCCGGAAGCTTTGAGAACATGATTAGATCAAGGCACAACCTGCGTTCCGTTGTATCGGCAATCATCGCGGACGCGACTTGAAACAAACCGTCGCCGAGCTGCCCGCCATGGACGAAAAAAATCCCCCGCGCCGGCGCACCGGCGACCTGACCAGCGGCCCGATCCCGCGCACGCTCTTGCTGTTCGCTCTGCCGGTGCTCGGCTCCAACGTGCTGCAGTCGCTCAACGGTTCGATCAACGCCGTCTGGGTCGGCCGTTTCCTCGGCGAATCGGCGCTGACCGCCACCTCCAACGCCAACCTCGTCCTGTTCCTGATCCTCGGCACCGTGTTCGGCATCGGCATGGCGGCCACCATCCTGGTGGCCCAGTCGGTCGGTGCCCGCGACCTGCCCGAGGCGCGCCGCATCGTCGGCACCAGCGCGACGTTCTTCTTCCTCGTTTCCGTTATCCTCGCGGTCTGCGGCTGGATCTGGGTCGACGCCATTCTCAACACGCTCGGCACACCGGCCGATGCCTTGCCGCTCGCGCGCTCCTATCTGCGCATCATCTTCGTCGCCGTGCCGATGATGAACCTTCTGTCCTTCGTCATGACCGTGCTGCGCGGTGCCGGCGATTCACGCACGCCCTTCTTCTTCATGGCTCTGGCCGTCGTCCTCGACATCGTGCTCAACCCATTGCTCATCCGCGGCATCGGACCGTTTCCCGAACTCGGCATCGCGGGCTCCGCCACGTCCACGCTGATCGGCCAGACGGTAAGCGTGATCGCCATCCTGATCGTGCTCTATGTGCGCAGGCATCCGCTGCGGCTGGCCGGCGCCAACCTCGCCCTGCTGCGGCCCGATCCCACCTTGCTTCGCATCGTCGTCGTCAAGGGCGTGCCGATGGGTCTGCAGATGATCGTCATTTCGGCGGCGGCACTGACGGTGATGGGCATCGTCAATTCCTACGGCTCACAGGTCGCCGCCGCCTACGGCATCGCCGCCCAGCTGTGGACCTATATCCAGATGCCGGCGCTCGCCATCGGCGCCGCGGTGTCCTCGATGGCGGCGCAAAATGTCGGCGCCGGGCGCTGGGACCGGATCGGCCGCATCGCCGCCTCCGGTGTCGGCTTCAACCTGGTCCTGACCGGCGCACTGGTTGCAGTGCTGTCGGTTTTCGACCGTTCGGTGCTGAGCCTGTTCCTGAGCAGCGACAGCGCGGCGATCGACATCGCCGTCCACATTAACAATGTCGCCTCGTGGTCGTTCATTCTGTTCGGCATAACCATCGTGCTGTTTGCCACCGTACGAGCCACGGGTGCCGTGATGCCGCCGTTGATCATCCTGGTCATTTCGGTGCTGGTCGTGCGCACCGGCTTCGCCTATTTCATGCGTGGCGTGATCGGCGAGGAAGCGCTGTGGTGGAGTTTCCCGGTGGGTTCGATCAGCTCGCTTGTACTGGCGGCGGCCTACTACCGTTTCGGCCGCTGGCGCACCACGCACATGATCGAGAACAGACCGGCAGCCGGCGAGCCGCCGGACACCGGTCTTGGCGTGCCACGCGGACGCGCGCATCTTTCGCCTGAAACACCGAACGGCTGAAGTACCCGTCAGGCCATGGACATGGCGGCAGGGCCGCAATTGATTTGCCGCCCTGCCCGTCACGCCAGACCCGGCGCAAATGAACCTATTTGCAGGAGAAGCCGGGCGCGATCTTGCACTTGCCGGGACGTGGCCTGTGCGGCCGATGGTGCGGAGGACGGTGCGGCTTGTGCCAGTGTGGCGGCCGATGCGGCGGACGCACGATGATGATTGGCGGGCGAACGATTTGGGAGCGTTCGAGATAACCGGAGCTGGCCCAGCCGCTCACGCCGCCGCCATGAATTCTGCACCAGCCCGGCTGGCAGCCGGTGACATTGACCCTGAAGCCGCCGGGCAGCGTTCCGACCCTGGCATATCCCGCTCCCGGCCCACTACGGACATTGAGATTGGTCGTGGTGTGGGCGCTGTAAGCGAAGGCTGCGGCGGACGTCCCGAAGACCGCGGCCATTATGGTCGCGAACACAAGCAGAAAACGAAATCTCATCAGTCCCTCCATTCGAATCCGGCCGTTCATCTGCTTCGGCCAAGACTGCCCTGCAAGAGGGAACGGCCAAGCCAAGAAAAGTCAACAGGTGGGCGGCGTAACTGTTCTGGCCAGCGGGACTGATGCCGGATTTTTCTTGGACATGGTTGAGGAATTTCCCGGTTGCCGCCTATTGCTCTTCAACACCCGCTGACGTTTACTGTCTTTCGACAATCACCGCGGGCAAAGGTGGATCCATGGGCAAAGGCAGGGTCGAGGCATTCACCGACGGCGCATCGCTTTCAGTTTTTCCGCCACCGATGCAGCAAGGTCGGCATAGCGCTCCTCCAGCCGTTCCGCGGCCTTGATGATCGAGAAATCGTGGCCGAACTTTTCCAGCGCCATACGCAGCTTCTCGACGAACTCGGCTTGTTTCTCCAGGGCGGAAAAGAGCGTCTTCACCTGCGTTTCGCTGATGTCGGGGTTGGCCAGCATCTGCGGCACCTCGCGGCCCATCTGGTCGCCAATGGCGGTCTGTTCTTTCAGGATTGCAACCCAGTCCGTCAATCAGGAAATCTCCGTTTGTCCCCGAGGCTAAAGTTTGTTTTGTCCCCAGGGCAAAATCTCTTTTGCGGAGGCAAAGGGCAACATGCGCAGCCTCGACCGAACTGGTCAACCCGACAAGGCGGGCAGAGGCTTGCGCCGGCCGGTTCCGGCGCTAAGTTCGGCGCCATCGAAGAAGGAACCCATCGCCCATGATCACCGACGCCGAGATACAGACCGCCCTGCCCGCGCTTGCCCCAGGCAATGCCGCCGTGATCACCGGCGCCGCCAGCGGCATCGGTCTGGCGGCCGCCAAGCGGCTTGCACTGATGGGCATGAAGATCGTGCTGGCCGACATTGGCGGCGCGCGGCTAGACGACGCCTCGCGCGCCGTTTCTGCGATTGCCGGCGACGATGCCGTGCTTGCCGTCGCCGCCGACGTTTCGAAGGCGGATGAGGTACACCGCCTCGCCGAAAGGGCGTTCGGCGCCTTCGGCGGGGTGTCGCTGCTGATGAACAATGCCGGTATCGGCGACAATCCCGGAAAGCCATGGGAAAACGGCGATGCCTGGAAACGGCTGCTGGACATCAATTTCTGGGGCGTCGTGCATGGCGTCGAGGCCTTCGCGCCGCGCATGCTGGCCTCGGCCAGCCCGGGTTTGATCGTCAACACCGGCTCCAAGCAAGGCATCACCACGCCGCCCGGCAATCTTGCCTACAATGTCTCCAAGGCTGGGGTGAAAACCTTCACCGAGGGCCTGTCGCATGCGTTGCGCAACGAACCCGGCGCCCATGTCGCTGCCCATCTTCTGATCCCCGGCTTCACCTTTACCGGCCTGACCGAGGGCGCGACGGAAAAACCGGCCGCCGCCTGGACCGGCGAACAGGTTGTGGATTTCATGCTGGAATCCCTGACCAGAGGCGATTTCTACATCCTGTGCCCGGACAATGAGGCGGCCCGCCCGCTGGATGAAAAGCGCATGGCCTGGGCGATCGGCGACATTATCGAGAACCGCCCAGCCCTGTCGCGCTGGCACCCGAACCACAAGGACAGTTTCGCGGCGTTCATGAAAGGCTGATTTTTCAGGCCGCCTGCTTTTTCGACCCGCGCTTCCTCGCCACAGCCTTCTTCGCCGCCGTGTCGGCGATCTGTTCGTCATGCCGCTTTGCCGCACGCTCGCATTTGGCACGGATTTCCTCGACTTCGGATTCGGTCAGATGTTCGATGCCGATGAAGTGGTTGTGGCCCTTGCCGACCCGGATCAGTTCGTCGAGCTTGGCCTGGATTGCCGCGCCATCGCGGTTCTGAGTGTTCTGGATCAGGAAGACCATCAGGAAAGTGATGATGGTCGTGCCCGTGTTGATGACGAGTTGCCAGGTGTCCGAAAAGCCGAAGAACGGGCCGCTCACCGCCCAGACGATGACGATCAGGCAACAGAGGGCGAATGTCGGCGGCAGGCCGGCTATGCGGGCGACCCAGTTGGCGACCTTGGTGAAATGCTTTTCCATCTATCGAAATCCTCAACGCTGCGGCGCGATGAGAACAATCAGCGACCGTTTCAGGTTCCCGATGCAAGCAAATACCTCCAGGTACAATTGCCTACACGCATAGGGAGAATAGCCTGGAAAACACACCTTATGGGTCCAATGTCACAATGACCCTGCAGGCGAGAGTGCCTGTTCCTTCCGCTTCACAGCGGTTTAACTCCAGCCCCTTCCGCTGCGCCACCCCCGCATGGCGGAAGGGGTTTCAGTCCGGCGGGCCTTGAAGCGCGTCGCCCGACTCCGTCTCAACGCTACGCACTTGAACTGGTCAGACGGCGTCGTTTTCCCAGCGATCGAGGAACGTTTCGATCGGCATGGCCTGCATGTCGGGAACCGCTCTGGCCAGCTTTTCGACCGGCCAGTCCCACCAGGCGAGAGCTTCGATCCGCGCCGTGATATCCGGAGCGAAGCGTGGCCGGAGAGCCTTCGCCGGCACGCCGGCGACGATCGCGTAGGGCGGCACATCACGTGTCACCACGGCGTTGGCGCCGATGACGGCACCGTTGCCGATGGCGACCCCAGGCATGATCACCGCGCCGTGGCCGATCCAGACATCATGGCCGATGGTCACGGCTTTCGCCTGCCGCCGCTCGCGGAAGGCGGCATCGACGCCCAGCCAGCGAAAATACTCGTTCGGCCGGTAGCTGAGCTTGTGCTGGGTCAGCCGCTCTATGGGATGCTCCAGCGCATTGATGCGGCTGTTGGCGGCGATCGAGCAGAATTTCCCGATCGTCGTGTAGATCGCTTCACAGTGGCGTTCAAAATAGGAGAAGTCGCCGACATTCACCTCGCGCAGCACCACCCGCTCGCCGATCGAGGCATAGCGGCCGAGCTTACACGCCTTCAGCTCCGCGGTCGGATGGATACGCGGCTCAGGGTCTTTCGGGACGAGGTTTTCGGAACGGTCCATGCCGGCGGCTTTACGCCTAGGCGATTGGTCCCGCAAGCGGGACCAATCGCCCCTCAGATCGTTTCCCAGCAAGGATTCGCCGGACGAATGGTCCCGCAAGCGGGACCATTCGTCCGGCCGGTTCCGGAAGGAACTGAGCAGCCTATTGCGGCTTGCCTTTGCTCCACACCACGTTCTGGCCGTAGAGCGGCACGGTGGTGACCGACATTTTGGCCGAGCCGTTCTGCACCTGGCGCGAATGCGAGAGATAGATCAGCGTCTCATTGGGCTTGTCGTAGATGCGGTTCACCACCTGCTTCTTCCAGATCAGGCTGATGCCTTGCTTGAACACCTCCTCGCCGCCCTCGCTCATGTCGATGTCGCCGATCGTGATCGGGCCGGTCTGGCGGCAGGAGATGGAGGAATCGGACGGATCCTCGAACCAGTTGCCCTTGTGCAGGCGATCGATGATACCGCGATCGAAATAGGAGACGTGGCAGGTCACGCCTTCCACTTTCGGATCCTTGATCGCCTCGACGATGATGTCGTTGCCGAGCCAGTCGACTCCGACCTTGCCGACTTCCTCGGCGACCGCGGCACCGGCGCCAACGACAACACACGCGGCCAAGGCGCCGCCGATCAGTTTTCGCCCAATCGATCCGTGCCCAATCAGTCGTGGCAAGGGAGCCTCCTGCGGTTCGAGTTGCCGGTCACAGGTGGGGCGAGCAGCCCGGCTTTGCAAGCAGATAGGTCGACACCACTGCGGTTGCGGCAACGCGGCACTTTGCCTGTGCGAGGCCGAACCGCTAAGACTGTCGCACAGGCGCGGCATTGAGCCGCGCGATGATTTCTGCAGACGGACTTTTCTGATGATGCGTTCTATCCTGGTCGGCATTCTCGTCCTGATGGCCGCCGGTATCGGCTGGCTGACCTTCGACTGGTACCGCGGCCATTATGGCGGCGAGCCCTTCGGCGCTGCCTTCACCCTAGTCGACCAGAAAGGCGCGCCGATCACCGAGGCTGCCTTCAGGGGTCAGCCCAGCGTCGTCTTCTTCGGCTTCACCCATTGCCCCGAGGTCTGCCCGACCACGCTGTTCGAACTGGCCGGCTGGCTGAAGACGCTCGGCGACGACGGCAAGAACCTGCACGCCTATTTCGTCTCGGTCGACCCCGAGCGCGACACGCCGGAAGTGATGAACGCCTATGTCAGCAATTTCTCCGACCGCATCGTCGGCATCACGGGCGCTCCCGACAAGGTCCATGCCATGGCCAAGTCGTTCGGCATCTACTGGAAGAAGGTCGACACCGGCGACGGCGACTACACGATGGACCACACCGCCTCGGTGCTGCTGCTCAACGCCAATGGCGACTTTGCCGGCACAATCGCCTATGGCGAAAGCGCCGATACGGCCATCGCCAAGCTGAAGCGGCTGGCGGCGAAAAGCTGATAACCATTTCATGACCCAGACGCGCCTCTACTTCACCACCGGAAAGACCGATTCCGTCAGCATTTTCGCGGCGCTTGAGGCAGCCTTCGAGGAAGAAGGGCTGCCGATCGCCGTCCTGGAGGTCGACGAGGACAAGGACATCCACGAAGTGTCGCTCTATGCCGATGGCGACGTCGATGCGGTCGAGACCCGCTTGAACGACATCCTTGCCGGCCTTTCCCTGTCGAAGCCGATCGAGCGCGAGGCCCTGCCCGACATCGACTGGGTGGCGCATTCGCTGGAAGAGCTGAAGCCGGTGCGTGCCGGACGTTTCTTCGTCCACGGCGCGCATGACCGCAGGAAACGCCACAGCGGCGAACTCGCCATCGAGATCGAGGCCGGCCTCGCCTTCGGCACCGGCCATCACGGCACCACCGCCGGCTGCCTGGAGATGCTGGAAAGAGTGGTCCGGCGCGAGCATCCGCGCAATGCGCTCGACCTCGGCACCGGCAGCGCGGTGCTGGCGATTGCAGTCGCCAAGCTGGCGCATATTCCTGTGCTGGCCACCGACATCGATCCGGTGGCGGTGCGGGTGGCTGCCGCCAATGCGCGGCTCAACCACGTCAAGGCACTGGTGGAAACGGCAACGGCGCCGGGCTTTCACCACCCGATCTTCGGCAGGCGCGCGCCCTTCGATCTGATCGTCGCCAACATATTGGCACGGCCGCTGATGCGGCTGGCGCCGCAAATGGCTGGCCACATCGCGCTCGGCGGCTCGATCGTGCTGTCAGGCATCCTCGACCGCCAGCGCGACGCCGTCATCTCGGCCTATGTCGGCCAGAATTTTCGCCATGTCAGAACCTTGCACCGCGAGGGCTGGGTGACGATCCACCTCAAGCATTGAGCCCGGGACCGACCGAGCTTGGACCAAGTTCCCCCGGTTGTCAGTCCAGCGATGCTGTAGCAGGTTGCGCGCAGCCGGAAATCGATTCCGATTTCCCAGTCCATAGGCTACGGTCCCGCGGATATCAGGAGGCCCACAATGTTCCAGACCTTCGATTCCGCCGGCGACCCGGCCGTCGGCAAACCGCGCGTGGCGCTCCTGCGCCAATGGCTTGAAGCCAACGGGCTTGATGGTTTCATCGTGCCGCGCGCCGACGAGCACCAGGGTGAATATGTCGCCGACCGTTCGGCGCGGCTGAAATGGCTGACCGGCTTCAGCGGCTCGGCCGGTGTCGCCATCGTCCTGCGCGACCGCGCCTTCGTCTTTGTCGACGGGCGCTACACGCTGCAGGTGCGCAGCGAGGTCGACCTGGACGTCTTTTCGATCGAAAGCCTGGTCGACAATCCGCCGGCTGTCTGGCTGAAAGACAATCTTGGCAAGGGCGCACGGCTCGGCTTCGATCCATGGCTGCACACGATCAGCGAGGTCAAGGCGCTGCAGGCCTCGGCCGACAAATCAGGCGCCGTGCTGGTGCCGCTCGACAAGAACCCGATTGACATCATCTGGAAGGATCAGCCCGACGCGCCGGTGGCCCCGGTCGAACTTCACCCGATCGGCTTTGCCGGCGAACTCGCCAAGGACAAGCTCGCGCGGTTGGCGGCGGCGATCGCAAAGGACGGCGCCACCCATGCGGTGCTGACCGACCCCTCCTCCATCGCCTGGGCCTTCAACATCCGCGGCGGCGACGTGCCGCACACGCCGCTGGCGCTCGGCTTCGCCATTCTTGCCGCCGATGGGTCGCACCAGCTTTTCATGGATAAGCGCAAATTCTCGCGCCAGGTCGCGGCCTATCTCACCCAACTCGCCGAGCCGCATGGGCCCGGCGAATTCCAAGCCGCGATCGTCGCCCTTGCCAAGAGTGGCGCGAAAATCGCGCTCGACCCGGTGCTGGCGGCCGACCGGCTGCGCATGCTGGTCGAGGCCAATGGCGGCGCCGTCGTTGCAGCAGCAGACCCCGCCCGCATCCCGCGCGCCACCAAGAACCAGGCCGAGATCAACGGCTCGCGCGCCGCGCATCGGCGTGACGGTGCGGCCGTGGCGAAGCTTCTGTGCTGGCTGGAGCGGCAAAAACCCGGATCGCTCGATGAGATATCGGTGGTCACCCGGCTGGAGGAGACGCGGCGGCAGACCGGCGAGGAAACGCAGATGCCGCTGCGCGATGTCTCCTTCGACACCATTTCGGGCGCCGGTCCGAACGGTGCCATCATGCATTACCGCGTGTCGCGCGCCACCAGCCGCAAGCTGCAGGCCGGCGAACTGTTCCTGCTCGATTCCGGCGCGCAGTATCAGGACGGCACCACCGACATCACGCGCACCGTGCCGATCGGCCAGCCGACGCAGGAGATGCGCGAACGCTTCACCCTGGTACTGAAAGGCATGATCGGCACTTCCACCTTGCGCTTTCCCTCCGGCACGCGCGGCTCCGAGATCGATGCCGTCGCGCGCATGGCGCTGTGGAAGCACGGTTGCGACTTCGCCCACGGCACCGGCCATGGCGTCGGCTCGTATCTGGCGGTGCATGAAGGGCCGCAGCGCATCGCCCGCACCGGCACCGAAAAGCTGCTCGAAGGCATGATGCTGTCCAACGAGCCGGGCTACTACAAGGAAGGCGCCTACGGCATCCGCATCGAGAACCTGATCCTGGTGACGCCGGCGCAAGAGATCGAGGGCGGAGACATCGCCATGCACGGCTTCGAGACGCTGACGCTGGCGCCGATCGATACCAGGCTGGTGCAGTCGGACCTCCTGACGCGCGACGAGCTGCATTGGCTCGACGCATATCATGCACGCGTGTTGGCCGAGATCGGGCCGATGCTCGACGGCGAGACGCTGGCCTGGCTAGGAAAGGCCACCGCGCCATTGCCGCACGATCTCAAGCAGTAGCCGCGGCGGAAACCTTGCTTGGTATTGGGGAGCCTTGCTCCGCAAGCAGCTCCCGCAAAGCCTGGACGTTGGGAGAGCCGGCTCCCTTGCGCCAAAACAATACCGTCAGGGCACTGTCCTCGTCCGAAGGCAGTTCATGCACCTGCAGCCTGCCACTTTCAGGGAAGCCCTTGAGCACGCTTTTGGGCATCAGCGCTATGCCCATGCCGGCCGCCACGCAACCGAGCATCGCATGATATGAACCGAGCTCGACGATTTGCTCGGCCATGAAGCCTCGGCGCGCATACCATTCTTCCAGCCGCCTGCGATGTGGACAGCCATGCTCGAAGGCTATCATGGTTTTGGGCATGTCGCTGCGGTCCTCAATCGAACCGCGCGATGCCGCAGAGACAATGACCAATTCCTCACGAAATGCAGCCTGCTTCTCGAATGGAGCGTCTGCGAGCGGCTCGGCCGCGAGCGCAGCGTCGACTTCGCCGGCGAGCATGGCGGCCGCGAGAACCTGCGGGTTGCCGGTGCGCAGTTGAATCTCCACCTCGGGATAGCGTGCGTGGTACTCGGCGAGCAGGCCAGGAAGCCGAGCCGCGGCGGTGCTCTCCATAGCGCCAAGTCGCAGCTTACCGCGTGGGCGCGGATCGAGGACCGCCGTTCGCGCTTCCTCGGCAAGCGCCAGCAACCGGTCCGCGTAGACAACCAACCTTAGGCCGGCGGGCGACACCTGCAGCCGCTTACCTTCGCGGATAAACAGCCGCACGCCCAGATCCTCTTCAAGCTGCCGGATGCGAGTGGTCACGTTGGACTGCACGCGAAACAGCTTTTCCGCCGCCTTGGTGATACCGCCCTCGCGCACCACCATGCGAAAGATGCGAAGGTCGGCCAAATCCATACATCTCTCCCGGAGAATAAAATGATCTTAATAATTCATTTTATCGGATGATCAACGGCGCGTAAATCGCCTGTTATCGACGCCGATCCGGGCGTCCACGGGAGATGGAAATGTCACCTGAACCTCTCGGCCCCTGGCCGATCGATCTTGGCGCATTGACTCCGATGCAGCGCGACGCCCTTTACACCAACCTTGTGCGTCACGCCCATCAGGAGAGATCGGAGGCAATTCGGCTGAGCGCGGTGTGGATCGCTTCGATTTTCAAGAAGCGCCTGACAGGAATTATTGCCTCGATCACTACATGTGTCGGCGCCGCGTTGGTGAGCATACGTGGACTGACCAAGACAAAAAGTCAGCCGGCGAACTGCCGGGCGATGATCAGCACCGCCGCACCCGCCAAGAACATTGCCATCAGCCCGCCGCGCAGCGAAACCAGCGCGGTGACCACCAGTGCCGCCCACTCCGCCGGCCCGGCATTCAACAGTTCCGGCGCCACCAGCGTCGTCAGCACCGCCGCCGGCACGGCGTTGAGACCGGCCTCGACGCGCGGATGGATTGTTTCGAAGCGGGAGATGACCAGATGCCCGCCGATGCGCGTCAGATAGGTCGCGACCGCACCGGCGATGATGATCCAGAAGGTCGTGCTCATGGCCGTGCCTTTACGCCGCTGTGATGGGGAGGCAGGATGACCGCCAGCAGCACACCGGCAACAGCGCCGATCGAGACATGCCAGGGCGAGCCCACGGTCTTATAGGCGATGATCGAGGCGGCGGCGCTGGCGATGACCACCGGCAGCCACAGCGGCCGCTTGCGGAAGCCCAGCACGAGACCGAGGAAATAGATCGGCAGCAGGAAATCGATGCCGAGCGCATGCGTGTCGGGGATCAGCTTGCCGAACAGTGCGCCAAGCGCGCTTTCGACGATCCAGAACAGATAGACCGGCAGGCCAAGTCCCAGATACCAGGCAAAGCCGACTGTCCGGCCCGATTGCGCCCGCGCTTCGGCTACCGCGAATTGCGGATCGGTGAGGATGAAATAACCAAGTGCCTGCTGGATGACAGGCCAGTGCGCGATGCGCCGGCCGATGCCTGCGGAATAGAGCACGTGGCGGAAATTGACGGCGAAGATCGACAGCACGATCAGCCACGGCGCCACATGCTGACCGAACAGCTGGATGCCGACCATCTGGCTGGCGCCGCCATAGACCAGCGCGCTCATCAGGAAGGCTTCCAGGACCGAGAAGCCATTGTCGACGGCGAGCGCGCCGAACAGCACCGCAAACGGCGCCGACGCCACCACGACAGGCATCGACAGCCGCACGCCCTGCCAGAAATCGCTTTTATCGCCGCTCTTGGAAATTGCTTGCGCCGACATGGCCTCTCCTTGATCAGGGCCTGATGTAGGAAGCGCTGCCTGCCTTGTCACACGAATTCGCTTGAGCCAAACGATCAGCGGAAATGATCGTCGGGTTACCGGAGCCGAAGGCTAGTCAAGCGAACCTTTGCCCTCGATCGCCCTGCCCCAGTCGAGCAGCGGCTTGGCGCGCAAGGTGAAATCGACGAGCTCGTCGACCAGATCAGCCGTATGGATTCCCGCCGGATCGATGACATGCTGGACATAGAAATGCCGGTGGCGGATGGCGGCGACCAGATCGGGATCGCTGATTTCCTCGAAGCCGCGTGGCGTACGCTTCATACGGCCTTCGGTATCGAGTTCAAGCCGGTTCTTCTTCAACGCCGCCACCAGGCCGCGAAAATTGTCCGGCTTGGTCGCGATGGCTTTGCGCATCGCCAGCAGCAGCGCCGGCTCCGGCTGCCACCAGGCAATGTCGGCAAAACAGCGCTCAAGCCCGATATGCACGTAGAACACACCCTGCTCCATCTTGGTGCCGTCGGGCGACAGGATTGCCGACAAATGCCTGTTGTAGGGCCGCTTGTCTTTGGCGAAGCGCACGTCGCGATTGATCCGGAACAGCGACTTCTTGCGATCGCCGCGCAGGCCGAGTCCGGCCTCCGCGAAACGCTCGGTCAGCGTGTCGACCAGATCACTGAGCGGATCACGCAGCTCCTTTTCGAACAGGTCGCGGTTTTCTAAAAACCACTCTCGGCTCTGGTGGAAATCCAGCGCCTTCAGGAACGGAATGGCTTTCGGGCCGAAACCCTTGAATGCGCCTTCCATCACGCCTTGCCGATCCGTACCAGCCAGCCATCCTCGTCGATCACCTCGATGCCGAGTTCGCTGGCAAGCTTGAGCTTGGAGCCGGCACCCGGCCCGGCGACCACCAGATCCGTCTTTGCCGAAACCGAGCCCGCGACCTTGGCGCCCAGGCGCTCCGCCATCGCCTTGGCTTCGGAGCGTGTCATCTTCTCCAGCGAGCCCGTGAACACGACCGTCTTGCCGGCGACCTCGCTGTCGGCCGAGACGTTGACGATATACGGCTTCGGCTTGACTTGGCGGAGCAACGCGTCAAGCACGTCGTCATTGCGCTCATTGCCGAAGAAGTCGCGCAACGCATCGATCACGGTATCGCCGATGCCGTTGACCGAGGGGAAAACCGTGTGTGGATCCTCCGCTGCCGCTGTCTCCTTGCCGACCCGGATCATCTCCTCGATGGTCGAGAAGGTGCGGGCAAGCACGGCGGCCGTCGTTTCGCCGATATGCCGGATGCCGAGCGCGAAGATGAAACGGTCGAGCTCCGGCTCGCGGCGCGAGTCGATGGCGGCGAACAGCTTGTCGAGGCCCTCATAGTTGCGATCCTCGACGCTGCGCACATTCTTGCGCGTCTTGCCCGATGCGGCCTCGCGCTGCCTCGCCTGCTCCTCGCGGCGTTCGGCCAGCGCCCTGGTGACGGCCGGACGGCGATCCCTGAGCGTGAAGATATCGGCGGCGGTCTTGATCAATCCCGCATTGAAGAACGTGTCTATGTTCTCCGCGCCGAGGCCTTCGATGTCCAGGGCGCCGCGTGACACGAAGTGGCGCAATCCTTCCACCGCCTGCGCCGGGCAGATCAGTTCGCCGGTGCAGCGCCGGCGGGAATCTTCCTTGCCGGTCTTTTCGTTGATCTCGCGCGTCGCCGGCGAGCCGCAGATCGGGCAAGTGTGAGGGAACTCGTAAGGCACCGCATCAGCAGGCCGCTTGTCGATGACGACGCTGACGATCTGCGGAATGACATCGCCTGCCCGCTGGATCACGACCGTATCGCCGATGCGCACATCGATGCCGTCGCGGATCGGCTCGCCGGTCGAGTCCAGGCCCTTGATGTAGTCCTCATTGTGCAGCGTGACGTTCTCGACCACGACGCCGCCGACTGTGACCGGCGCCAGCCGCGCAACCGGCGCCAGCGTACCGGTACGGCCGACCTGGATGTCGATCTTCTGCACGGTCGTCATCGCCTGTTCGGCCGGGAATTTATGCGCGACCGCCCAGCGCGGTTCGCCGGTGACGAAACCCCAGCGGCGCTGCAACTCCAGCTGGTCGACCTTGTAGACGACGCCGTCGATATCGTAGCCGAGCGCCGAGCGCTGCTCCTCGATCCGATGATAATGCGCGATCAGCTCCTCGGCCGATTTCGCCCGCACCATCAGCGGACTGATCTTGAACCCCCACTCGGCGAATTTCTGCACCGAATCATATTGGGTCGGAGCGGGATCAGCCGTCGTGTAACCCCAGGCATAGGCGAAGAATTTGAGGTTGCGGCTGGCGGTGACGGATGGATCCTTCTGGCGCAGCGATCCGGCCGCCGTATTGCGCGGATTGACGTAGTCCTGGCCGCCGGCCGCAGCCGATCGCTGCTTCAGCGCCTCGAATTCCGCATAGGTCATGTAGACCTCACCGCGGATCTCGATGATTTCGGGCCAGCCCGAGCCTTTCAGCTTCGCTGGAATATCGGCGATCGTCTTCAAATTGGCGGTGATGTCTTCGCCAACGGCGCCGTTGCCACGCGTCGCGCCCTGCACGAACACACCGTTTTCGTAACGCAGCGAAGCCGACAGCCCGTCGATCTTCGGTTCGGCTGTGAAGGCGATGTCGAGCTCCTTGTCGCGATCGAAGAACCGCCGCCCGCGTTCGATGAAATCCGTGACGTCATCGTCGGTATAGGCCTTGGCAAGGCTGAGCATCGGCACGGCATGGCGCACCTTGGTAAAGCCTTCCGCCGGAGCGGCTCCGACCCTGAGCGATGGCGAATCCTCGCGCACCAGCGCCGGAAAGCGCTCCTCGATGGCAAGGTTGCGCCGTGCCAGCGCATCATACTCCGCATCGGTGATAACAGGCGCATCTTCGGTATGGTAGCGCCGGTCGTGCTCGGCGATCTCTTCCGCCAGCCGCTTCAGCTCGGCTTCGGCCTCGCTTTCGGTCAGGGCATCAACTGGTTTTTCGGACATGCTTTCTTCCCCGAACGGTGGCGCTACACAATAGATCAGGATTTTAGGAAAATCATTCCTGAACAGCAGGATGGAGCCATATCCTGACTCGATCCCTGACATCAGCTGTTCTTATGCAGCTGTGGTGTTCTCGCGCAGCAACCGTTCGGCGGCCGCGCGCGCTTCATCGGTGATGGTGGCGCCGGCCAGCATGCGAGCGATCTCTTCCTGCCGCGCCGGCCGGTCCATCTCGGCGATGCCGGTGGCGACACGGTCGGTGGTGCCGGATTTGGAGATCAGGAAATGCGTCGCCGCGCGTGCTGCCACCTGTGGCGCATGCGTCACCGACAGCACCTGGACGCGCTTCGACAGTCGCGCCAGCCGCTGGCCGATGGCGTCGGCGACAGCGCCGCCCACACCGGTGTCGATTTCATCGAACACCAGCGTCGGCGCCGAACCGCGGTCGGCCAGCGCCACCTTCAGCGCCAGAAGGAAGCGCGAAAGCTCGCCGCCAGAGGCCACTTTCATCATCGGCCCGGGCCGCGTGCCTGGATTGGTGCGCACCCAGAATTCGATCTGGTCGATCCCCTCTTCCATACGGCTCTCGGCCTCGCTCTTCATTTCCACGATAAAGGCGGCGCGTTCGAGCTTCAGGGCCGGCAGTTCGGCCATCACGGCCTTGGTCAGGCCTACCGCCGCCGCATGACGCAGCGAGGACAGCTGCGCGGCGGCAATGTCGTAGGTCTCGCGCGCAGCGGTGGCCTGCTTTTCCAGCCCTCGCAGGCGCTCCTCGCCGGCATCGAGATCGGCGAGATCGGCCGACATCGTGTCGCGCAGCTGCGCCAGATCGTCGACGGCGACGCTGTGCTTGCGCGAGGCGGCGCGCAGCGAAAACAGCCGCTCCTCCGCTTTCTCCAGCCGCTGCGGATCATATTCGGTGGCGCGCAATGCTGCCTCGACGCCCGATTGCGCCGCGTCGAGCGACAGCATCGCCTCGTCGAGCGATTTGACGACATCGTCGAGCAGGCCGGGCGCCTCCGTCACCTTGCGCTGCAGCCGCCGCAACAGGCTGGCCAGTTGCGGCAGGGGCGAAGATGGGCCCGACAGCACATCCTGCGCGTCATGGATTTCGGAAGCGATCTTTTCGGCCCGCATCATAGACGCGCGCAATTCGGCAAGGTCGGTCTCCTCGCCCGGCTGCGGATCGAGCTTGGTCAATTCCGCCACCGCCGCGCGCAGATAGTCGGCCTCGCGCGCGGCCGCCGCCACCTTGGCGCGGTGGCGCGACAGCTCCTGCTCGCAGGCGCGCCAGTGCCGCCATGCCTCGCCGGTCGAGCGGACGGCGCCGAGATGGCCCCCGAAAGCGTCGAGCACCTCGCGGTGTGCTCCGGGATCGACCAGCGCGCGCTCGTCATGCTGGCCGTGGATCTCGACCAGCGCGCGCCCGACATCGCGCATCAGGGTGACGCTTGAAGGTTGATCGTTGACGAAAACACGGGTGCGGCCGTCCGCCGTCTGCAGGCGGCGCAGGATGATGTCGCCATCATCCTCGATCGCATTGTCGGCAAGCAGCGTACGGGCCGGATGATTGCGCGGCACGTCGAAGACGGCGATGACCTGGCCCTGTGCCGCGCCATGGCGCACCAGCGACGCGTCGCCGCGCGCTCCGAGCGCCAGCGACAGGGCATCGAGCAGGATGGATTTGCCGGCACCGGTTTCGCCGGTCAGCACCGAAAGGCCCGGCTGGAAGTCGATATCCAGCTTCTCGATCAGGACGATATCGCGGATCGACAGTCTGGAAAGCATCAGAACCCGAATCTAGAACGGCACGCGACCATTTGCAGTCGCAGCGCCGCACTATCTTTTTGTTTGAGCACCGGATCAATCCGAAAAGCGCTGTGGCGCTTCAGTCGATGCTCATACGTCAGGCGCCGGTGATCATCTTCCCGGCTTTGGATATCCACGACCCGGCATTCTCGCGCGGTGCAAGCCCATTGCTCTGCAAGAGCTTGTAGGAATCCTTGTACCATGGGCTGTCGGGGTAGTTGGTGCCGAGCACGGCGGCGGCGGTTTGTGCCTCCGAGGTCAGACCCATCGCGTAATAGCTTTCGGTCAAGCGGGCGAGCGCCTCCTCGACATGGCGGGTGTTGGAATAGTTCTCGACCACGGTGCGGAAGCGCTTCACGGCAGCGATGTATTCACGCCGCTCAAGATAGTAGCGGCCGATCTGCATTTCCTTGCCGGCCAACTGGTCGTTGGCAAAGCGGATCTTTTCCTTGGCGTCGTCGACATATTCCGATGTTGGCCAGCGCGTGACCAGATCCTGCATCGTCTGGACGGTCTGACGCGCTTCCTTCTGGTCCTGCGTCACGTCCTTGATCTGACGGTAGTAGCTCAAGCCGATGATGTACTGCGCATAGGCGGCGTCATCGGTCGACGGGTAAAGCGTGAGATAGCGCTTGGCCGAGCCGATCGCCTCATCGTAATTGCCCTGGCGATAGTCGGCGAAAGCGCCCATAACCATCGATTTGCGGGCCCATTCCGAATAGGGATGCTGGCGGTCGACTGCGTCGAACTTGCGGCTCGCCTCCTGCAGGCGCCCGGCATTGAGATTGGCAAGGCCCTGATTATAGAGAACATCGGCCGGCTCGGTCTGCTCGACATAGGTCGACAGGTCGATATCTTTCTCCGACGACATGCAGGCCGACAGAAAGAGCGATGGAACAACTACTGAAAGCACCAGGAAAACAGCCCTCTGCGGTGCTTTCAATTGACCAACTCGCTTGAAGAACATGATTGGATCTCGCCCTTTCGGCGCTATTTCAATGCCAGTTGCATGCCATTGTTTCAAAACTGGTCCCCACTTTTGAACGACATGCATTAATCGACGGCAGCAGCCATAAACCATAACCGCCTTGCCCGGCAACGCTATCTCCGGCCAATCGCGCATTTTTGTGGCGGCCGGACGCCACTTGGACATCAATGCAATTTCACTGGCGGGTGGTGCATTCCTGCAACATTCGCTATCACCCATGGAACCCGAAAAAACCCTGGGAAATCAGATCATCCAGGGTGCGTAGAGTGGCGCATTGACGGCGTTCATCTCGGCGCTGCGGCCACGCTCACGGCGCGTCGTCTCGACGATCTCGAACGCCGTGCGGTCCGACAGCAGGCGGCGCAGGGCCGCGGCATTCATCCTGTGGCCGCCGCGATAGGAGCGGAAGCAGCCGATGAAGCGGGCGCCGGCCAGCGCCAGGTCGCCCATGGCGTCCAGCGTCTTATGTCGCACGAATTCGTTAGGGTAGCGCAGGCCGCCCATATTGATGACGCGGTTGTCGTCGCCGATGACCAGCGAGTTCTCCAGCGAGGAACCGAGCGCGTAGCCTGCGGCCCACAGCCGCTCGACATCCTTCATGAAGCCGAAGGTGCGGGCGCGCGCGATGTCACGACGGAAAATATCGGCATTGAGGTCGGAGGCAAACAGCTGACGACCGATCGCCGGGCTTTCGAAGTCGATCTCGATCTCGAAACGGGTCCCGTCATAGGGCCGAAACTCCGCCCACGAGGCGCCGTTCTCGATGCGGACCGGCTTGATGACCCTGATATAGCGCCGCTTGACCGAGAGCGTCTCGATACCCGCCTGATCGATGGCTTCGACGAACGCCATGGCGCTGCCATCGAAGATAGGAACCTCGGAACCATCGATCTCGACAGCGACATTATCGATGCCGAGCCCAAACAGCGCCGCCATGATGTGCTCGACCGTGGCGATATGCTCGCCGGCGGGATCACCAAGCATGGTGCACAGGTCGGTAGCGCCGACTTCCGAAACCAGGGCACGAAACTCGCGGCCCTGCTCCGCACCGTTGAAAAGCTGGAAAACGATGCCGGTGTCGGCATCCGCGGGCACGAAGCTGATGGACACTTCCTTGCCGCTGTGGACGCCGGTGCCGGTAAGCGACGCGCGCGTCTTCAATGTCGTCTGATAGTCGTGCAAGACAATCCCCATAAGCCCGTAATGCCTAGGTCCGCTTCTCCAGCCCGAGGGCGCGGCTCTTGTGTGAATCGGCTGGCAGGGTGACTTCCCCCGAAATCCCGGCAAACCGATGATGGTAGGCAGCGAAGATAATGTCCCGTCAGGGAGACTCCAAATCACGGTTTCTTACTCTGTGTAACCGCGAAATGGAATGAGTGCGACTTGGTAAGTCGTTGAAATCACATCATTTAAAACATTAACAGGCAAGCGATTCCTCGCTTGCCTGTTAACAAATGTTACAGTCCGTTTACCAATCAGTTGGCCTGGCGGCGCAGGAACGCCGGAATCTCCAGCTGATCGTCTTCCTGAGTCGTCCTCACCTGCGGCGTCAGGCGGCCCTGATCGTCGAGCTGGCCGCGGCGCGGCGCATAGAGCTGCGCATCCTGGCTGGCAAGACGGCGCACTTCGGGCGCGGCCTGGCGCAGCTTGGGCTCGCGCGGCTGCGCTGGCTGCAGCCGTGCGGGTTCTTCCTCGCGGCGGGTCAGGCCATTGGTGAGGCGCTTCAGCAGGCCCATCGGTCCGCTGTTGTTCTCGTGGTCGACCGGGCGGCTCTTGGCATCCACCTCGGCCTTGACGACCGGCGGAAAGTCCTCGACGCGCGGCATGCGCTGCGGCGCCATGGCAACCGGCTGCGGCGCCTCGCGCTGCAGCATCTCGCGCGGCTGCGGGGCCGGCTGCATCTGCTGGACCACCGGCTGCGGCATCGGCTGGGCGGGCGGTGCCTGGAAGATCTTGCTCTGCGGGCGGAAATCTTCAGCGTGGGCGACCGGGGCCGGGCGCGCCTGCGCCATGGCCGCGGCATTGGCTTCGGCCAGATGGATGGCTTCCGCGACCGGGTCAAGGGCACGTGGCTCGTATGCCGCCTGCTGGACAGGCGCCGGACGAACCTCCGCGATCTGAGCCGCCGGGCGGCTGGCCGGCTTCGGAGGCGCCGTGCGGATCGAGATCGGCGCGGCGGCGATTTCAGCCGCCGACTTGTCGATGCCGGTGGCAACCACCGAGACGCGGATGACGCCTTCGAGTTCCTCGTCGAAAGTGGCACCCAGGATGATGTTGGCGTCCTGGTCGACTTCCTCGCGGATACGGGTCGCCGCTTCGTCGACTTCGAACAGCGTCAGGTCGCGGCCGCCGGTGATCGAGATCAGCAGGCCCTTGGCGCCCTTCATCGAGGTCTCGTCGAGCAGCGGGTTGGCGATCGCCGCTTCGGCGGCGGCCATCGCGCGGCCCTCGCCGGAAGCCTCGCCGGTGCCCATCATCGCCTTGCCCATCTCGCGCATGACGGAACGGACGTCGGCGAAGTCGAGATTGATCAGGCCTTCCTTGACCATCAGGTCGGTGATGCAGGCGACACCGGAATAGAGCACCTGGTCGGCCATGGCGAAGGCATCGGCGAAGGTGGTCTTGTCATTGGCCAGCCGGAACAGGTTCTGGTTGGGGATGACGATCAGCGTATCGACGCATTTCTGCAATTCCTCGATGCCGAAATCGGCCGTCTTCATGCGGCGCTGGCCTTCGAAGTGGAACGGCTTGGTGACGACGCCGACGGTGAGGATGCCCTTTTCGCGCGCTGCGCGGGCGACGACCGGAGCAGCACCCGTACCGGTGCCGCCGCCCATGCCGGCGGTGACGAAGCACATATGGGTGTTGGTCAGGTGATCGAGGATTTCATCGATGCACTCTTCCGCCGCCGCACGGCCGACTTCCGGCTGCGAGCCGGCGCCAAGGCCTTCGGTGACGTGCGCGCCGAGCTGGATCAGGCGGCCGGCCTTCGACATGGTCAGCGCCTGCGCGTCGGTGTTGGCCACCACGAACTCGACACCGCGCAGACCGGCGGTGATCATGTTGTTGACGGCATTGCCGCCGCCGCCGCCGACACCGAACACGGTGATGCGCGGCTTAAGCTCGGTGATGTCCGGCTTTTGCAGATTGATGGTCATTGTCTCCGTCCTTTGCCTTTCACGCCGCTTCGCCGCCGCGGCCGCCTATGGGGCTGTCCCCGTCAATTTTAGAAACTGTCTCTCAACCACTGACTCATGCGATGCAGTTTTCCGCCCGTTCCGGTCATTTTGAGACCGGAAATTCCTTTCGCCGGATGGCTCTCGAAGCTCGCCATCTGCGGATAGATCAGAAGCCCCACCGCAGCCGAGAAGGCCGGCCCCTTCGCCGCTTCCGGCAGGCCGGCCACGCCGAGCGGGCGGCCGATGCGCACATTGCGTCCCAGGATGCGGCGCGCCGCCTCCGGCAGGCCGGCAAGCTGGCTGGCACCGCCGGTAAGAACCACACGCTTGCCCACTGCATTGCCATAGCCGGACTTGTTCAGCCGGTCGCGCAGCAGTTCGAGCGTCTCGTCGATGCGGGCGCGCACGATGCGCGTCATCACCGAGCGCGGGATCTGCAAGGGCACGTCACCGTCGTCGCCGATCGGCTGGATCGAGACCAGGTCGCGGTCGTCGGCGCTGCCCGGCAGTGCCGAGCCATGCATCACCTTCAGCCGTTCGGCGGCATCGAGCGAGGTCGACAGCCCCTTAGCCATGTCCAGCGTGACATGGTTGCCGCCAATGGCGATGGCGTCGCCATGGACGAACCTGCCTTCCGAAAACACCGAGATCGTCGTCGTGCCGCCGCCCATGTCGATGCAGGCCGCGCCCATTTCCAGCTCGTCGTCGACCAGGGCCGCCAGGCCGCTGGCATAGGGCGTCGCCACCATGCGCTCGACCGACAGATGCGAACGGTTGATGGAAAGCTCCAGATTGCGCATCGGCGCGGCGTCGCCGGTCAGCACATGCATGTCGACGCCGAGGGCGTCGCCGACCATGCCGCGCGGATCGCGCACGCCGCGTTCGGCATCCAGCGAGAAACCGACGGGAAGCGAATGGATCACCTCGCGCTCGGCCTTCAGCGCCTGCTTGGCGCCAGCACCGAGAACGCGCTTGATGTCGGCCTCGTCGGCCTCGTGGCCGCCAAGATTGATGGTGGCGGAGAAGGCTTCGCTCTTCAGCCGGCCGGCGGTCATGTTGACGATGAGAGAATCGACCGTCAGCCCGGCCATGCGCTCGGCCGCGTCGACGGAAAGGCGGATGGCATGTTCCGCCCTATCGAGGTCAACCACGACACCCGACTTCACGCCTTGCGACTTCTGATGGCCGATGCCGATCACCTGGATCCGGTGCGAGCGGCCGCGCAGCAGCTTGCCGTCATCGCATGGCTTCAGCTTGGCCACCATGCAGCAGACCTTGCTCGAACCGACATCCAGCACCGTCAGGGTGCCGGACCGGCGCGACGCGGCATCGCCAGGACCGCCAAGCCAGCTCATATCTTCGTCTCCGGCTTCCGCTTCAGGCTCTTGGGTTTCTCGTTGAGGGCGGCTTCGCGCTGCGTCGCCGCTTCCGCCGTCAACTGCACGACCAGCCGGTCCGTCAGGCGCATGTCGACGGCGGCGATGTCGCGCGACAGCAAGCCATTGTCATGATCCATCTTGACGAGTTCGGCGAGCGCCTGTTCCTCGTCATCCTCGGGAAGCTTGATGGTGATGCCGTTGTCCAGCTTCAGGTCCCAGCGCCGTTCGCCAACACGGATATAACCTTTGATCCGGCTCGCGAGCTCGGGATATTTCTCGACCTTGGCCAGGAAATCGGGCGCGCTCGCCGGCGCGCCGGTGCCGATCAGCAGCGGCAGGAGCGCCTGCTTGCCGCCCGAGAACGGCGCGATCATGGCGCCATTCCGCTCGATGACCGAAAGCGCGTCACCCTGTTGCCAGAGCGCGAAAGCCTCACGCTCCTCGACGCGCACTTCCAGAGTATGCGGGTAGACCTTGCGGACGGCCGCGACCTCGATCCACGGCAATGTCGCAATTCGTTCCCGCGCGGCCTCGGCATTAAAGCCGATCAGCGACGTCCAACCGTCGAGTTCAAGCCTGTCGAGTATGTCGATTTCCGAGGTCTGGCGATTGCCGACCACCTTGACCTGATCGACGGCAAAGCCGGTACGGGCGGTGATGCTCTGCACGATACCCTCGACATGACCGCCGAGATAGGCACCATAGGCGCTGCTCGATAAAATCAGCACGGCCGACATCATGGCCGCGGAAAAGCGCGGCACCTGGAATTCCCCGACGCCCAGGCGCGCCAGAATGCGCACCGGGCGGCGCAGCATGCGCGGCAGCACGAAATGGCCCGACGACAATGGCAGGCCGAACAGCGCCGGCCCCGCCGCGCCCCTCTCCCAACCTTGTCTCCATTTCAACGCAGACACGAAGCGTCCTCCACCATCCAACTCAACAAATCGCCAAACGAGTGCCCAGCCTGGGCGGCGATTTCAGGCACCAAGGACGTCGGCGTCATACCCGGCTGGGTGTTGACCTCGAGCCAGACAATCTCGCCGTTTTCGGAATGACGATCGTCGTAACGGAAGTCCGAACGGGAAACGCCACGACAGCCGATCGCTTGGTGAGCCTTGAGCGCCAGTGTTTGTATTTTTTGGTAAATATTCGGTGAAACTTTTGCGGGGCATTCGTGCTTTGATCCCCCGGCGACATATTTTGAATCATAGTCATAGAAGGAATGGCCGGTCGGGATGATCTCGCAGACCCCCAGCGCCACATCGCCCATCACCGCGCAGGTCAGCTCCCTGCCGTGGATGTAGCGCTCGACCATGACGGTATCGCCATATTTCCACTCGGACGAGCCGATCACCTGCGGCGGATGCGACTGGCCTTCATGCACGATGACGACACCGAAGCTCGAACCCTCATTGACCGGCTTGACCACATAGGGCGGCTTCATCGGATGCTTGCTCTGGATGGCGAAGCGGCTGGCGACCTTCGATTCGGCGACCAGGATGCCGACCGACTTGGCAACCCGCTTGGCCTGCTCCTTGTTCATGGCCAGAGCCGAAGCGAGCACGCCGGAATGGGTGTAGGGAATGCCGAGATATTCAAGGATGCCCTGAATGGTGCCGTCCTCGCCAAAAGGGCCATGCAGCGCATTGAAGGCAACATCGGGCTTGAGCTCGGCAAGCACGGAGCCGACATCGCGCCCGACGTCGACACGGGTGACCTGGTAGCCTTCCTTCTCGAGTTCATCGGCACAAGCCTTTCCCGACGAAAGAGACACGGGCCGCTCGGACGAAAAACCACCCAGCAGGACGGCCACATGCTTGTTTTTCATTCCCCGGCATCCCCTCTCTCACGGCGGACCAAAACCAGATTTTCCGCAACATTGAGTCAGAGTCTCCCGGCAGGTTGCCCCCCCAGACGGAAAACGCTGAAAACGCGTCGAACGACTCAAATCAGGAAACGCTTTCGAGCAGAGAATCAGAGAGTTGATTCACTGGCAAGTGCTTACGATTCCGAGAGATTCACTTTCTGAGAAAATGGATGCGAAAAGCGTGTCGTTGAGTCTTTGCGGCAACGGTCGCGGACCGTGTCGGCCGTGTTAAAGTTCATGCATCACATGAACTTCAACTCGCGCGAAGGTGTGTTGAGATTCAGGTCAGGCCGAGTCGAAAACGATGGCTTTCGAGAACCGGAGCGGAGCGTACTCAAAGTACGTGAGCACCGGAAGCGCAGGAAGCCGTCGTTTGCAGGCCGGCATCACCTGAATATCAACACACCTTAAAGGAGCTGCCCGAGAAACTCCTGAACCGCATGTCCCGGCCGGAAATTGCCGATGCGCTTGATTTCCCATTGCAGCCGGATACCGGAATTCTCCAGCACCCGCGTGCGCACCGTCTCGCCGAGATATTCTAGGTCGTAGCCGGTCGCGGTTCCCGTGTTGATCATGAAGTTGCAATGCATCGGCGACATCTGGGCGCCGCCGATCATCAGGCCGCGGCAGCCCGCTCTGTCGATCTCCTTCCAGGCCGACGTGCCTTCCGGATTCTTGAAGGTCGAGCCGCCGGTCTTCTCGCGGATCGGCTGCACGGTCTCGCGATGGCTCTGCACGGCCTCCATCGCCGCCTTGATCGCCGCTCTGTCCTCGGCAAAGCCCTCGAACACGGCCGAGGTGAAGATCAGCCCGGCAGGCGCCGCCGAATGGCGATAGGCGTAACCCATATCGGCATTGCTCAGCGTCTGCACATTGCCCTTGCGGTCGAGCGCTCGCACTTCGACGACCCGCTCGCGCGTCTCGACGCCGTTGGCGCCTGCGTTCATCCGCAGCGCACCGCCGATTGCACCCGGAATGCCGTGGTAGAAATGAAAGCCGCCAATGCCGGCCTCGAGCGCCACCGCTGCGACGCGCTTATCGGGGGTCGCGGCTCCCGCCTTGATCCTGATCGGCGAAATCACCTCGGCCTCGCCGAAGCCCTTGGCCGAAAGGCGGATGACAAAGCCCTCGATGCCGCCATCGCGGACCAGAAGGTTCGAGCCGACGCCGACGACGGTCAGTGGTATCTCTTCGGGAACGGCTTTCAGGAACACCGCAAGATCTTCCTCGTCGGCCGGCTGGAACAGCACCTCAGCCAGACCCCCTGCACGGAACCAGGTGATCTTGTCCATCTCGGCGTTCGGCGTCAGGCGGCCGCGCAGGCCGGCAAGCCGGTCGCCCAGTCTGTCGATCAGGGCCTGGCCGTGCATCATGAGACGGTCCCGCCAAGCTCCTTGGGCAATGCATAGGCCCATTGGGTGATGTTGCCGGCGCCCAGGAAGACGACGAAGTCACCCGGCTTTGCCAGATCACGGATGACGGGCGCGATCGCCGCCGGACCCTCGATGTAGCGTGCGTCGCGATGGCCGCCGGCGCGGATGCGCGACACCAGCGCGTCCGAGCTGACGCCGTCGATCGGCTCTTCGCCGGCCGCGTAGACCGGCGCCACCATCACTGTGTCGGCGTCGTTGAAGCAGGTGGAAAACTCGTTGAACAGATCATGCAGCCGGGTGAAGCGATGCGGCTGGGCAATGGCGATGACGCGACCTTGGGTGGCGCTGCGCGCCGCCTTCAGCACCGCCGAGATCTCGACCGGATGGTGGCCGTAATCGTCGAATATTTCGACGCCGTCCCACGAACCGGTATGGGTGAAGCGGCGCTTGACGCCGGCGAAGGACGACAGGCCCTTCTTGATCGCCTCGGCCGACAGGCCGAGCTCATGCGCGACCGCGATCGCTGCCGTCGCGTTGGAGACGTTGTGGCGGCCGGGCATCGGCAGGCGCAGGCCTGCTATGACAGTCTGACCGCCTGTCTTGCGGTCGCGGATCACCACGTCGAATTCCGAAATGGCACCTGCCATGCGGTGATTGGTAAAGCGCACGTCGGCCTGCGCATTCTCGCCATAGGTGATGACCCGGCGGTCCTCGATGCGGCTGACCAGTGCCTGCACCTCGGGGTGGTCGGTGCACATCACGCCAAAACCGTAGAACGGCACGTTCTCGACGAACTGGCGGAACGCCTCGCGCACCTTGTCGAAGCTGCCATAGTGATCGAGATGCTCGGGATCGATGTTGGTGACGACCGCGATCTCCGCCGGTAGTTTCAGGAAAGTGCCGTCGCTCTCGTCGGCCTCGACCACCATCCATTCGCCGTCGCCCATGCGCGCATTGGTGCCATAGGCATTGATGATGCCGCCATTGATGACGGTCGGATCGAGCCCGCCGGCATCGAGCAAGGTCGCCACCATCGAGGTCGTCGTCGTCTTGCCATGCGTGCCGCCGATCGCCACCGCCTGGCGAAAGCGCATCAGTTCGGCCAGCATTTCGGCCCGGCGCACGATCGGCAGCAGCTTTTCGCGCGCGGCCTTTAGCTCTGGATTGGATTTCTTGATCGCCGTCGAGACGACCACCACCTCGGCATCACCGAGATTTTCGGCCCTATGGCCGACGAAGCATTCGATGCCCTTGTCGCGCAGCCGCTGCACATTGGCGCTTTCGGCCTGGTCGGACCCTTGCACCTTGTAGCCGAGATTGTGCAGCACTTCGGCAATGCCGCTCATGCCGATGCCGCCAATGCCGATGAAATGCACAAGGCCGATGGTCTGCGGCATCTTCATGCTTGCGTCCTCTTCCTGAAATCCGAAACGGTTTTTTTGGACGCAATAGCCTCTGTAAGATCAGCGAGCAACCGTGCCGCGTCCGGCCTCCCGGCCGATTTCGCACCCGCCGCCATCGCCGTCAGCCGATCGGGGTCTTCCATCAGCTCGCCGATGAGCGCTGCGATGCGTTCGGACGAGAGCGAGGATTGCGGATGCACTTCGCCGCCGCCGGCAGCGGCAAGGGCCGCCGCGTTCGCCGCCTGGTCGTGATCGAGCGCATAGGGGTAAGGCACCAGCAACGCCGGCCGGCCGATGACGGCGATCTCCGAGACGGTCGAGGCGCCGGAGCGCGAGATCACCAGGTGCGCAGCCGCCATGCGCTGCGCCATGTCGGTGAAGAAGGGCGAGACCTCGACGGCGACGCCAAGCGCGGCATAGGCTGCCTTGACCCGCGCCACGTCATCCGCGCGCGCTTGTTGGGTGATCACCAGCCGCTTGCGCTGTGCGTCGGAAAGCAGCGCGATGGCTCCCGGCACGGCATCGGAAAAGAACTGGGCGCCCTGGCTGCCGCCGAACACCAGCAGGCGGAACGGCTGTTCCCCGGTCGATGCCGCATAATTCATCCTGGCCGCTTCCAGCACGGCCGGCCTGACCGGATTGCCTGTCGTCACCGTCTTCACACCGGCAGCACTGGTGTCCTGCGGCAGGAAGCCGCCGGCGATGGCATCGACACGGCCGGCCAGCGCCCGGTTGGCGCGCCCCATCACCGCGTTCTGCTCATGGATCAGCGTCGGCACCTTGCGCCGTGTCGCCGCGTAGAGCGGCGGCAAGGTTGGATAGCCGCCGAAGCCGACGACGGCATCCGGCTTAATCCTGCCGATGACGGCGGAAGCCTGGCGCACGCCGCGCCAGATTTTCCAGAAGGCACCAAGCAGGGCAAAAGGGTTTTTCGAGCCCATCGTCGCCGACTGGATCGGGTGGACGGCGGCGGCCGGAAAATGGCCGGCGAAACGCTCCGCACGGTCGTCGGTCGCCAGATGCACCGACCAGCCGCGCTCGTTCAACTCATGCGCCAGCGCCTCGGCCGGGAAAAGATGCCCACCGGTGCCGCCTGCCGCGAGAAGGATGACGCCTCTGGCCATATCACTCCGCCGGCACGGCGCGTTGCGACAGGCCAAAGCCCACCTGCTTGCGCTTTTCCGGCCGCTTGCGTGTCAGCGCCAGCACCATGCCCATCGAGATGGCGATGGCGATCTGCGAGGAGCCGCCATAGGAGATGAACGGCAGCGTCATGCCCTTGGCCGGCACGAGCTGGAGGTTGACGCACATGTTGATGACCGCCTGCAGGCCGAACACGGTGACGAGACCGCCGACCGCGTAGCGGGTGAAATCGTCATGCTCCTTCAGCGCCGTGTTGAGGCCGCGCAGAACGATGAAGGCGAAGATCGACATGATGAAGAAGCACATGATCAGCCCGAACTCTTCGCCCGCGACCGAGAAGACGAAGTCGGCATGGCTGTCGGGGATGACGCGCTTGACGGTGCCCTCGCCCGGTCCGACTCCGAACCAGCCGCCATTGATCAGCGCTTCGCGCCCCATGTCGACCTGGAACGTGTCGCCCTCGCCGGTGAGGAACTTGTCGATACGCAGGGCAACGTGCGGGAACACCGTATAGGCGGCAAAGACGCCGCCGACGCCGGCCGCACCCAGCGCGACGATCCACAGCCAGGGCAGCCCGGCCATGAAGAACATGATGCCCCAGGTGCCGGTCGTCAGCATGGTCTGGCCGAGGTCCGGTTGTGCCACCAGCAGCGACACGACCAGCACCAGCAGCAGCATGGCGAACAGATTGCCCGGAATATCGGGCTGGCGCTTGTGCTCGGCGAAAAGCCACGCGCACATGATGACGAAGGCCGGCTTCAGGAATTCCGACGGCTGGATCGACAGGCCGGCAAGCGACACCCAGCGGCGCGCACCCTTCACCTCGACGCCGATGTAGAGCACCGCCACCATCAGCACCAGCATCAGGCACAGGATGACCAGCGCCATGCGCCGGATCTGCCTGGAATCGAGGAAGGAAACTGCCAGCATCACACCGAGCGCCGGCACGGTGAAGATGATCTGCCTGGTGGCAAAGTGGAAACTGTCGAGGCCGATGCGTTCGGCCACCGCCGGACTGGCGGCGAAGGACAAGACGATGCCGAGCCCCATCAGCGACAGGAACGCCGCGAGGAACCAGCGATCGATCGTCCACCACCAGGTTGCCACCGGGCTTTTGTCGAGACGGCTTTGCATTATCGTGCCCCTCCGATGGGTTTCACACCCTCGATAGCATCCGCAGCTTGCCTGAAGGCTTCGCCGCGGACTTCGAAATTCTTGAACTGGTCGAAACTGGCGCAGGCCGGCGACAGCAGCACCACCGCCTCGCCGCTGTCGTCCTTAGCGGCATCATGCGCGGCGTGCTCGACCGCGGCGGCCAGCGTGCCTGAGATCTCGTAGGGAACTGCCTCGCCCAGCGTCGCCGAAAAGGCCGGCGCCGCCTCGCCAATCAGATAGGCCTTGGC
Organism: Mesorhizobium sp. M7A.F.Ce.TU.012.03.2.1; assembly: GCF_004006095.1. Taxonomy (NCBI): domain Bacteria; kingdom Pseudomonadati; phylum Pseudomonadota; class Alphaproteobacteria; order Hyphomicrobiales; family Phyllobacteriaceae; genus Mesorhizobium; species Mesorhizobium sp. M7A.F.Ce.TU.012.03.2.1. The sequence continues at coordinate 4,271,053 of NZ_CP034779.1, read as the reverse complement.
GATGCGCGGAAAGAAGCCGCGCAACGGCTCGATGCCGCCTTCCTTGGGCAGGCCGCCGGCGATCCAGTAGATGCGCGTAAAGCTGGATAGCGCGGGTGCTGCCGCATCGGCATTGGTCGCCTTGGAATCGTTGATGAACAGCACATGGTCCTTGCGGCCGACCTGCTCCATGCGGTGAGCGAGGCCGGGAAAGCTTTCCAGCCCCGACTGGATTTCGCCAAGCTCCAGTCCGACCTTGAGGCAAGCGGCGACCGCCGCCAGCGCGTTCTGGGCATTGTGCTGGCCGCGCAGCGAGCCGATGCCTTCGAGGAAGGCGACGCGGCTGTAACGGCCGTGCACCGCTTCCATCAGATTGGTGCCATCGGCGAAATAGCCGTCCGTCAGTGGCAGGCGCTTGGAAATGCGGGTGACATGCCGCCCCGCCCGCTCCAGCCGCTCGGCGATCTGCGCGCACCAGGAATCGTCGATGCCGACGATCGCCGTCTCGCTGCCGGCCACCAGCCGCTCCTTGATCGCGGCGTAGTGCTGCATGGTGCCGTGGCGGTCGAGATGATCGGGCGTCAGGTTAAGCAGGATGCCCGCCGTCGGATTGATCGAGGGCGCGAGGTCGATCTGGTAAGACGAGCATTCGACCACATAGTGCCGATCGGGCTCGGGCGGATCGAGCGTCATCACCGCGCGGCCGATATTGCCGCCCATCTGGGTATCGCGTCCCGCGGCCTTCAGGATATGCGCGGTCAGCGCGGTGGTCGTCGACTTGCCGTTGGTGCCGGTGATGGCGATGAAAGGCGAATTTGGCGCGCTCAGCGTCCGCTCGCGGCAGAAAAGCTCGATGTCGCCGATGATCTCGACGCCTGAACCGCGCGCCAGCTCCACCGTCCAATGCGGCTTGGGATGCGTCAGCGGGACGCCCGGCGACAGCACGAAAGCCGAGAATTTCGCCCAGTCGGCGCCGCGCAAATCAGCGGTCGCAATACCGGCAATAGCGGCCTTGGCAACGCTTTCGGGATTGTCGTCCCAGGCCAGCACGTCCGCGCCGCCCTCGATCAGCGCGCGCGCCGTCGCAATCCCCGAGCCACCGAGCCCGAAGAGGGAAACGCGCTTGCCTGAAAAGGATGCGGCGGGGATCAAAGGGCTTCCTATCTCAGCTTGAGGGTCGACAGGCCGACCAGCGCCAGGATGACGGCGATGATCCAGAAGCGGATCACCACCTGGCTTTCGGTCCAGCCGAGCTTTTCGAAATGATGGTGGATCGGCGCCATCAGGAACACCCGCTTGCCGGTCATCTTGAAGTAGCCGACCTGGATGATGACTGACAGGATTTCCACGACGAACAATCCGCCGACGATGACCAGCACGATCTCGTGCTTGGTGGCGACCGCGACGGTGCCGATCAGGCCACCCATGGCCAGCGAGCCGGTATCGCCCATGAAGATCGCCGCAGGCGGCGCGTTGAACCAGAGGAAGCCGAGGCCGGCGCCGATGACAGCGCCGAGCACGACCGCCAGTTCACCGGTGCCGGGCACGAAATGGATCTGTAGATATTCAGCGAATACCGCATTGCCCGAGAGATAGGCGATGACGCCGAAGGAGGCCGCCGCGATCATGATCGGCACGATCGCCAGCCCGTCCAGACCGTCGGTGAGGTTCACAGCATTGCCTGCTCCGACGATGACGAAGCAGGAGAACGGAATGAAGAACCAGCCGAGATTGACGATGAATTCCTTGGCGAAGGGAAACGTCAGCGACGAAGAGAACGGCGCCTGGCCATTGTGCATGATCACCCAGGCGGCGATGCCGGCGATGACGAATTCAAGCGCCAGCCTTGCCTTGCCGGAAAAGCCGAGATGCGACTGCTTGGTCACCTTCAGATAGTCGTCGTAGAAGCCGATCGAGCCGAAGCCCAGCGTCACCAGCAGCACCACCCAGACATAGATGCTCGACAGGTTGGCCCACAAAAGCGACGAGCCGATAATGCCCGACAGGATCATCAGTCCGCCCATGGTCGGCGTGCCGGCCTTCTTGAAATGCGTCTGCGGTCCGTCGGCGCGGATCGGCTGGCCCTTGCCTTGCCGCAGCCGCAGCGAATTGATGATGGTCGGCCCGAAGATGAAGACGATCAGCGCCGACGTGATCAGCGCCCCGCCGGTGCGGAAGGTGATGTAGCGGAAGACATTGAAGACCGAGACCTTGTCCGCAAAATCGACGAGCAGTGTAAACATGCGCTTTTCGTCCCCCGACCTAGGTCTGTTTTCTGGCTGTCGATTCAGCCGGGAATTTGCCCAGCAGCGCATCGACCAGTTTTGCAAAGCCGATGCCCTTCGACGATTTGATCATCACCACGTCGCCCGGCTTGAGCGCGGCAAGCAGCACCGGCTTCAACTCCTCGACACCGGCGCGGTATTCCGTCTTGATCTCAGCCGGCAGCGCTTCTGCCAGCACCCGCATTTCCGGGCCGCCGAGAAAGACGGTCTGCGTGCCCGAGCTGACGATGAGATCGGCAAGGGCTGCATGCAGCTTGGCCGAGTGGTCGCCAAGTTCGAGCATGTCGCCGAGCACGGCGATGCGGCGGCCCTCGCCCGTCACAGGCGTCGCGTTGAGCAATGCCATGGCAGCAGCCATCGATGCCGGATTGGCGTTGTAGCTTTCGTCGATCAGCGTGATCAGTCCACCTGGGTAGCTCGAAGTCGAGCCGCCGGGATGGCGCAGCACATGGCGCTTGCCGCGCCCGCGTTCGGCCGAAAGATCGGCCAGTGCTGAAGCCACCTTGTCGAGATCGGCGCCGACCAGATGCGCCGCACCCAGCACCGCCAGCACGTTCTGCACCATATGGCGGCCGGGCGCGCCGATCCGCGCCGCCACTTCGTGGCCGCCGATCCTGGCGATGATGTCGGAATGATCCGCATGCAGTTCGCATTTGGTGAGCTTGAAGGTAGAGCGCGCATTCTCGCCGAAGCCGTAGACGTGCTCGACACCGGCGGCATGGGCCATCTTGTCGAGCAGCTTGAAGCGCGCATCATCGCGGTTGAGGATGGCGGCCCCCTCGGGCTCCAGCCCTTCGAAAATCTCGGCCTTGGCCTTGGCAATCTCGTCGAGATTGCGGAAAAAGCCGAGATGCGCCGCCGCGATCATGGTGACGATGGCGACATGCGGCCTCACCATTTTTACCAGCGGCCGGATTTCGTCGGGATGGTTCATGCCGATCTCGAATACGGCATAGTCGCAATCATCAGGCATGCGCGCCAAGGTCAGCGGCACGCCCCAGTGATTGTTGAAGGACTGCGCCGAGGCGTGCACCTTGCCGACGGCTTGCAGCACATGGCGCAGCGCTTCCTTGGTCGTGGTCTTGCCGGCCGAACCGGTCACAGCGATGATTTTCGCGCTCGAGCGGGCGCGCGACGCAACTCCAAGCTTTTCCAGTGCGACCAGCACGTCCTCGACGACGATAATCGGCGCCGTCAGCCGGCCGAGCGACGGCAGCTTGCCTTCGGCCACCACCAGCACGCCGGCGCCGGCCTTGATGGCGGCGGTGGCGAAATCATGGCCGTCCATCGCCTCGCCCTTGATGGCGAAGAAGGCGTCGCCCGGCTGCAGGCTGCGGCTGTCGATCGAAATGCCGGAAATGCCTTCCGGCATCGGCCCCAACGGCCGCCCGTCCATGGCGGCAACCAGCGCCTCGCAGGTCCACAGCAAGCTCATGCGGCACGCTCCGTAAGTGCCGCGCGAACTTCCTCGTGATCGGAGAAATGCAAGGTTTCGGAGCCGATCGTCTGGCCTTCCTCGTGGCCCTTGCCGGCCACGATCAGCGTGTCGCCGGCATGCAGCATGGCGACCGCCTCGTGGATCGCCTGGCGCCGGTCGCCGATCTCGATGGCGCCGGGGGCGGCGGCCAAAATAGCGGCGCGGATCGTTTCCGGCACTTCGGAGCGCGGATTGTCGTCGGTGACGATGACAACATCTGCAAGCCGCGTCGCAATCTCGCCCATGATCGGTCTTTTTCCCCGGTCGCGGTCGCCGCCGCAGCCGAACACGACGATGACGCGGCCGGTCGTGAATGGGCGCACCGAGGCCAGCACGTTTTCCAGCGCGTCGGGCTTGTGGGCATAATCGACATAGACCGGCGCGCCATTGCCGGTGGTGCCGACGAGGTCGAGCCGGCCCGGCGCGCCCTTCAATTTCTCCAACGCCAGCAAGGCCTTGGCGACAGGTGTTCCCGTGGAAATGGCAAGACCCGCCGAAACCAGCGCGTTCGAAATCTGGAAATCACCGGCCAGCGGCAGGTCGATCTCGTAGAGCATGCCATCGGCCTCGACCTCGGCCCGCTGGCGATGGCGTTCATGCTCAACCCGCTTCAGCCTGAGGAAATCGCCATGGCGGCCAACCGTCAGCACTTCGAGCCTGGCGGCCCGCGCCGCCTGAAAAGTCGGTGCCGACCATGGATCGTCGGCGAAGATGACGGCCGGTGCGCCTTTCGGCAGCAGCGCGTCGAACAGGCGCAATTTGGCGCGGTGATAGTCCTCGATGGTCGGATGATAGTCCATATGGTCGCGGCCGAGATTGGTGAAGCCGCCGGCCGCCAGCCTCACGCCGTCGAGACGGCGCTGGTCGAGCCCATGGCTGGAGGCTTCCATCGAGGCGTGGGTGACGCCGGCATCCGCCAATTCCCGCAGCAATTGATGCAGGGCGACTGGATCGGGCGTCGTCAGCGAGCCATAGTCGTTGCGCCCAGGCGCCACTACGCCAGTGGTGCCGATCGAAGCGGCGGCATAACCGGACTGCTCCCAGATCTGCCTGGTGAAAGCCGCGACCGAAGTCTTGCCGCTGGTGCCGGTCACCGCGACCATTATCTCAGGCTGCTTGCCGAAATAGCGGGCCGCACTCAGCGCCAACGCCAGGCGCGGATCGTCGACTGCCAATACCGGGACCGACAGCCCGGCAACGGTGCTGCCCTTGCCCGCTACGATCGCGGCCGCACCGCGCGCGGCGGCGTCGGCGGCATAAACGGCACCGTCGGCCTTGGTTCCCGCGAGCGCAAAGAAGACAACACCCGCTTTTACCTGGCGGGAATCCGAAGAAATCCCTGTAACCTCCAGATCGACGGAAGCTATTCCCTCGACGGGCAGGATACCGGCTAGATCTCTGAGCTTCATCGAGTCCCGTTCACCGCAACAAAATAGCGCGCTGTTGCCGGCGCGCCCTAAGAATCACTGATAGGAAACCAGCGTTGCACCATTTTCATGGCTGAAATCTGGCTTCACGCCAAGCATGGCAGCTGAACGCCTGATGATATTGCCGGCCATAACCCCCGCATTTGCGGCCGCGACATCCGTCATGCCCGGCTTTTCAGGGTGCGGGGCATCGGCAATGGTAAACACCAGATACTGCGGATCGTCCATCGGGAAGGCGGCGACGAAAGTGTTGAAATTCAAGTCCTTGGAGTAGCGGCCATTGACGACCTTCTCGGCCGTTCCGGTCTTGCCACCAACGCGGTAGCCGGGGACTCTGGCGTTTCGGGCAGAGCCCTTCTCGGCATTGAGCGAATAGAGGTAGCGCATGCCTTCGACGGTCTTTTCGCTCACCACTTTCTTGGCGGTGGCCATCGCTTCCGCCTGCGTACGTACCAAAAAGGTAGGGTTCATCAGGAAGCCGCCATTCATCAACGCGGCGCAGCCCACAGCCGCTTGCAGCGGCGTCGTCGACACGCCATGGCCGAAGGCGATGGTGAATGAATTCACCTGTTTCCAGACCTTCGGTTCAGTCGGACGGGCAGTCTCCGGCAATTCGGTCTGCATCCTGTCCAGAAGGCCAAGGCGATGCAGGAATTCGCGATGGCCCTCGATGCCGACCATCTCGGCTTCCCTGGCCGATCCGATGTTGGACGAATAGAGGAACACCTCCGGCAACGACAGCACACGGTTCTTGCCGTGGAAATCGTGAATGGCCTGATGGCCGACCCGGATTGGATGCGAAGCATCGAAGCGGCTCGCCATCGTCGCCTTGCCGGAATCGAGCGCCATGGCTGAGGTGAAGCTCTTGAAGGTCGAGCCCATCTCGTAGAGGCCCGCCGACATGCGATTCAGCCGGTCCTTGTCCTGTGCATTGTAGGGATTGTTCGGATCGAAATCCGGCACCGAGGCCATGGCCACCACTTCGCCGGTCTTGACGTTGAGCACGACGGCGCCGGCGCCCATGGCACGATAGCGCTCCAGGCCGGCGGCGATCTCGTCGCGCACCACATGCTGCACGCGCAGATCGATCGAAAGCTTTACCGGCTTGAGATCCTTGGCAATGGCAAGGCCCGATGCCTGCAGGTCGCTCAAGCCTTGCTCGTCGACATATTTCTCCATTCCGGAGATGCCCTGGTTGTCGATGTTGGTGAGGCCGACAATGTAGGACGAGGTCTCGCCGCTCGGATAGAAGCGGCGCTTTTCGGTACGGAAGCCGAAACCGGGAATGCCGAGCTGCATGATGTCGGACTGTTGCTTGGGCGTCAGCTGCCGCTGCAGCCAGACGAAACCGGCGCCGCTCTTCAGCTTATGGTAGGTCTGCTCATAGTCGATGTCCGGAAGCACCGTCGACAGCTTCTCGATCGCCTCGTCGGCGTCGACAATGCGGCGCGGTTCTGCAAACAGCGACGCCGTCTTGATATCCGTGGCCAGCACTTCGCCGTTGCGGTCGACGATGTCGGGCCGCGATGCCGTCACCCGGCTCTGCGGACCGCCCGACATGTCGGGGGTCTGGAAGCCGAGATAGACCAGCCGCCCTGATATGGTCGAGAAGATACCGAAGAACACCGCCATCGTCATGACGATGCGCGTCCTGCCCTTGCCGCCGGTCGCCTTGCGGGCGCCCTCGACGACGATCGATCCATCTTCACTCGTCCTGGCGCGACGCTTCAGCAGTTTGCCGATCATTGGGCGATGCCTCCGGTCACGACGGGATCCTTACTGTCCGAAGGCGCTTGGTCGGAATTGTCGGCCATACCACCCTGGCGTCCGTTCAGGATGTCCTGGATGTCCAGGGATTTGGCCGGCAGGTCGCCGATGCCGCTTATCTGGCGGGCGCTGACCGGCTCGAGTTCGAGCTGCGACTTGTAGAGTTCAGCCAGCTTCTGCAGCCGCGACGGCTGGGTAAGCAGGCTCCAGTCGGCTTTGAGCAGGTCGATCGTATCCTCCTCATAGCGTATCTGCGCATGGATCTTCTGCACCGCGGCCAATTGTTCCTCGGCCTCGCGCTTGGCCTTGTAGGTAAGGGCCGCGACCGCAACCATGACGGCGATCAGGACAATGTCGCTGGTACGAAACACTTAGCTACCTCTCCCCCGGCCGGCCTGTGCCGGGAAGTGTTGGGCCGGGAAGCTTTGGAAGGCCGAAAATCGAAAAATCGCTGCTGCGCGCCGACGCATCCGTGCGGATTGCCGCGCGCAGCCTGGCCGAACGGGCGCGCGGATTGGCCGCCACCTCGGCGTCGCCGGCAGTCACTCCGCCGCCCGCCTTGCGAAACGTCGCGGTGCGGGCATGCGCCTCGGGCAAATGCCGCGAGCCGGTCGCAACATCGGCCCGGTCGGCGATGAAACGCTTGACGATGCGGTCTTCCAGCGAATGGAAGGTGACCACGGCGAGCCGTCCGCCCGGCTTCAGCGCGCGTTCGGCCGCGAACAGGGCCTTGGCCAGTTCGCCAAGCTCGTCATTGACGAAGATGCGCAGCGCCTGGAAGACGCGCGTCGCCGGATGGATCTTGTCCTTCGGCGCCCGGCCGATATGCGTCTCGATGGCGTCGGCCAGCTCCAGCGTGCGCTCGAACGGGCGCTTTTCGCGGCGAGCCTCGATCATGCGGGCAATGCGTCCGGCGTGGCGCTCCTCGCCGAGGAAGCCGAAGATACGGGCAAGGTCGCCTGGCTTGAAGGAATTGACCACGTCGGCGGCACTCAAACCAGCCTGCGCCATGCGCATGTCGAGCGGCCCGTCGGCGCGGAACGAAAACCCGCGCTCCGCCTGGTCGAGCTGCATCGAGGACACGCCAATGTCGAGCACGACGCCCTCGGCGCTCTCGACACGTTCGTCCAGCGTTGAGAACGGCGCCTGCACCAGCCGCAGCCGGCCGCCCGACTGCGCTTCCAGATCGCGCCCGGCCGCAATGGCATCCGGATCGCGGTCGATCGCCACCACGGAAGCGCCCATCGCCAGAATAGCCCTGGTGTAGCCGCCGGCGCCGAACGTGCCATCGATGATGAGGTCGCCCTGCGCCGGCGCCAGTGCTTCAAGCACTTCGGCAAGGAGGACCGGAATGTGGCGGGCCGATCCGCCAACGGCGTGCCCATCGACGGCGTGAGGAAGGTCATCGCCGTGGCCTGCCGTCATTCCGGTCGCTCCCCAGGCTTCGTCCCCTGCCGAAGCTGCAAAAGCCGTGCCCGCGCCTGCGCCCCATAGGCGGCAAGCCGTCCCGGCTCCCAGATCTGAAAGAAATTGCCGCGCCCGACAAAGGCCACTTCCGCCGAAATGCCGGTGTGTTCGCGAAGGAAATCGCTCATCGTGATGCGGCCGTCCTGGTCGAGTTTCAAGAAGGTTCCGTCGCCATGGCAGAAGAACGACATATCGTCCGCCGTCTGCAGGAAAGGATCCTCGAGCGCGATGCGCTGCTCGTAGCGGTCGAGCAGATCGAGCCCGCCGACATCCATCGCCGGCAGATCCAGGCAGCGCAGCGCATAGAGTTCCGAATAGCCGCGCTTCTGCACGACCGCACGGAAATGCGCGGGAACGGACACCCGTCCCTTCGCATCGATCCTGCTCACCGTGTTTGACAGAAACCGGTCCATTAAACGCTACAGCCGCTTGCGCCGCCGCACCCCTCTCCATCTTGTCGCCCGCGCCGCCGCGGCGCGTTCCCTGCCCCGTATCAGCCTCGTCTGCACGGGCAAAAACCGGCAAACGCGCAGCCGCCGCGGCTGCCCGATTGGCGTACGCTTTACCCTGACACGGAACGAAGGCTTTGATGTCTAGATGGGATATCATGGGGCACTATGGGCGTCAACGGGATTAGGCTTCACAAACACGCGCGCCGCGACCAATGAGAGCAGCCTCGCCGACACGTCTCGTCTTTATGGTCTATTAAGCCTAACGAACCGTTTAGAGCCGCCTGGCCCAACCGGACGCGCCTTGCCGAGCGCCGCTGCCGGGCATAGCGTCTCGCCACATCTCGTCGGTCGCAAACAGGGTTGGAAATTCGATGTCCGAAACTGCAAAGTCACGCGCTGCAGCGCTTCCTCACCTGCGTCGCAGCGGGCTTGCCATGGGCGATTCCATTCCCCTGCCACTGACCATGGCCGCCATCTTTCATGCGCCCGGCGACGCCACCGGTTTCAACCAGTACGGGCGATTCAGCAACCCGACCTGGGACGCGGTCGAACATATGCTGGCCCATCTGGAGGACGCGCCTTGCGTCGCCTTCCCTTCAGGAATGGCGGCAATCTCGGCGGCGTTTTTTGCCGTGCTCAAGACTGGCGACCGTATCCTGCTGCCATCGGACGGCTACCACACGACAAGAGCGCTGGCCGATCGCTTCCTCAAGCCGCTCGGCATCGTCTACGATGTCAGGCCTACCTCGACCTTCCTCGACGGCGGCTTCGATGGCTATCGCCTCGCCTTTGTCGAAACCCCTGCCAATCCGGGGCTGGATATCTGCGATATCGCCGCCGTTGCCGATGCTGTTCACAAAGCCGGCGCGATCCTTGTGGTCGACAACACGACTATGACACCCTTCGGCCAGCGGCCGCTCGACCATGGCGCCGATATCGTCGTTGCCGCCGACACCAAGGCACCCAACGGCCATTCAGATGTGCTGTTCGGCCATGTCGCCAGCCGCAATGCCGAGATCATCGCCGCCGTGACCGGCTGGCGCGAAGTTTCCGGCAGCATTCCCGGACCATTCGAAGCCTGGCTGGTGCATCGCGGCCTGGAGACACTGGATGTGCGCTTCGATCGCATGTGTTCCTCGGCGGAAGTCATCGCGCGGCGGCTGCAGGGCCACCGGGCAATCAGCGGCCTGCGTTATCCCGGACTGGAAGGCGATCCGTCGCACAACCTTGCCCGTGCCCAGATGGAGCGCTTCGGCTTTCTGATCTCTTTCGAGCTCGCCTCGGAGGACAAGGCCGAGGATTTCATCAACAATTGCGCCTTGATGCAGGCCGCGACATCCTTCGGCGGCGTCCACACCTCCGCCGAGCGGCGCTTGAAGCGAGGCGATGCCGTTGCCGCCGGCTTCGTTCGCCTCTCGGTCGGCTGCGAGCCGGTGGAAGAGCTCTGTAAGGCAATCGAGACGTCGCTGGACAAGATCGGCGGCTGACCGGACCGATCACGGGCCGAGATCGTCGGCTTCTATGTTGCGATGGCCGTGCAGTACACGAATGATCTCGATCGCGTCGTCACCTACACGATACAAGGTGAGATAGTCGCCAACGAGCAGATGACGGATGCCGGGCGCGATGTCATCGCGCGGCGCGCCGGAGAAGGGATAGGTCTCCAGTTGCTGCCACCGTGCCTCGATGCGATCGAGCAACCTATCCGCTGCGACCTCGCTATCGCGTGCAACATGAAGCCAGATCGCGATCAAATCGTCTTCTGCGCGCGCGTTCCGGACGATGAATAGCGAATTCATGCTGCGTCGTCAGATCGCAAGCGCCTCCGCGCCTCGGCCTTGATTTCATCCATCGACGCAAATCGTCCCGGCCCGCTGTCTATCCCTTCCTGCACCAGCTTGCGCAACTCATCGAGCGTATAGCCGAAGAGATCGCGCCGATCCTTCCATTGCCGCAGCGCATCGCGGATCACTTCGCTGGCGGAGGCATATTCGCCGGCGGCGACGACATCATCCACCGCCTGCGCCAGTTCCGGCGACAGCGTGATGCTGCGTTTGTCGACCTGTCCCATGAGAGGCTCCCGATACCATTTCCCGATCACGGTACGATTTAATCGCACCGGTTTCAAGCAATGGCCGACTCTCGCTCGCACGGATGAACGGCCGGGCAGGCTTGAATCAACAGGCGCGCCCGAGGGCGCAACCTGCTGAATTCAAGAGACTTCTCTTGATATCGGGGGAGAGAAATTGCCAGCTGGCCTGTAAGCCGGGTTCTGTATGGCCCCCGCCCCTTGCGGGGCGAGAACGTGGCGGCCATTCATCTTGGGCGCATGTTGCCATGCGCCTCACGCAACCTACCCGGACGGTGAGCCGGAAACAGCCCTCGAGGGTTTCCCCTCGCACCGCCCCTATTCGGTCTTGCTCCCGGTGGGGTTTGCCGTGCCGCTCCTGTTGCCAGTCGCGCGGTGGGCTCTTACCCCACCCTTTCACCCTTGCCCCGAATCCGGCAAGCCGGATCGTGGCGGTTTGCTTTCTGTGGCACTTTCCCTGGGGTCGCCCCCGCCGGCCATTAACCGGCACCGTGTTTCCATGGAGCCCGGACTTTCCTCACCCGCGGCCTTTCGGCGTTTGCGGGTGCGGCCGCCCAGCCAGCTGGCAGAGCGTATAAAGGGGTTCACGCCCGAAAACGCAAACGAAAAAGCAGACTTATGCGGGCGACCCAAGCGCAGCCATCTGCACCTTGACCTTGCCGCAATAGGCGGCCGACACCGGGTTCATCCGCGTTGCGGCGTGTCCGGCATTGTATTTCAGAATCGTGCCGCAGGTCGTGCCGCCGCCGAGGCTCCGCGCCATGGCAAGGTATTTCATGCCGTATTTGATGTTGGTGTCGGGATCGAACAGGCCCTTTGCGGAGCCGCTATAGCCCATCATCCGAGCCGTGGCCGGCTTGATCTGCATCAGGCCGATCTCGCCTGCGCCGCCGACGATGTTGGGCCGGTAGTTGCTTTCGATCTGGATGACCGCCGTGGCGAGCGACACCGGCACGCCTTCGATCGCCGCATAGCGGGCAACGATAGCGGAATACTGCCCACTGCTGGCCACCGCCGCCGTCGATGCCGCCGCGTTCTGGACTCCGATCGACGCTGTTCTCGTCATGTCGATGGTCTTTCGGCCACGCTTCGTCTGCTTTCTGGCGGACTTCTTCGGCTTGGACCAGCTTGCTTTTTCCATTTTCGCGGAAGCCCGCTTCGTCTCCGCTTTGGCGGAAGCCCGCTTTGTTGCCTTGGCGTCGTGGCCTGCCTTGCCGCTTTTCGCGGATACCACGGGAAACCCTTGATCGGCCCGCGGGCTGAATGATGCTGCATGCGCCGCACTGAAGGCAAAAGTCATTACACCGGCAGCAAGAGCTGCCGTTAAAACGGTAAATTTCTGCATGTGATCCTGTTCTGTCTGAACCGCGCGAAGATGTTCGCGCAGCAACGCCTAACCAACGTCGGAACAACCCGGGGGGCTTGGGGTCCGACATCTACACGTCAGCCGTTTGACGCCCGAATTGGTGTCAAACAAGGCCAGGCAAGTCACTTTGAGTGACAGCTTGTAACTTAAGGATGGGAAAGAATTGCTTGAGAGAGGCTCTCCCGGGGGTCAGCGCCTCACGGAAGCAAGCAGCCTTTGCAGCGTCCGCAGCGTCGAGCCGTCGGCAACGCCGTCCACCTTGCGCGGCCGGAAATGACGCTGGAAGGCCTCGACCACCGCCTCCGTCTGCCGGTCGAAAATGCCGGATATTTCAACGCCATAGCCGTAGAGGGCCAGCATCGACTGCAGCGCTTCGACATCGCCGCCGGTATCGCCGGTTGTCAGAGTTGCGCCTCGCCTGACGGGCGCGGCCGCCACGAGATGGCCAACACCGGCCTCGAACAGCGTCCGCCACGGAAACTTCTCGCCGGGATCGATCTTGCGCCCCGGCGCAACATCGGAATGCGCGAGTACCCGCTCGGCGGCGATCGAATGCCGACCGGCGATCCCACGGCACAGCGCGATCACCGCATCGATCTGCCGCCGGGGAAAACCGGGATAGCCCAGCGAATGCCCTGGATTGACGATCTCGATGCCGACCGAACAGGAATTGATGTCGGCCCGTCCGAACCACGAACTCTTGCCGGCATGCCAAGCGCGGTCGCTTTCCCTGACCATCTGCACGATATGGCCATTCTCGTGGACGAGATAATGTGACGAGACCTCGCTGGCCGGGTCGCAAAGCCAGGCCTCGGCCCCGGCGCCGGTCGCCATACCGGTGTAGTGCAGCACGATCATGTCAGGCCTGGGCGTCTCGCGCCGCGGGCCGAAATTCGGCGATACCCTGACTTCGGCACGTGGCTCGTCGGGCAGAAAGCCGCTCATGCGTGGCGCAGGCCCCGCTCGATCATCTCGTAGGCAACGTTGATCGCCGCCACCCTGGTGGTCGCGATCTTGATGAATTCCTGAGGCAGGCCGCGCGCGATCAGCCGGTCCGGATGATTGTCGGAAACCAGCTTGCGATAGCGCTTCCTGACCTCTTCGAACGGCTTGCCGCGCTCGATGCCAAGCACGACATAAGGATCCCCGGCGCCCAGGTTGACATGTCGCGCCATGATGGTCTCGTAATGCGCTTCGTCGATGCGGAAAATCTCGGCGATGCGGTGCAGGAAATGGCCTTCGCGCTCGTGCACCAGCCCGTCGGCCTTGGCGATGTGGAACAGACCGTCGAGTATGTCTTCCAGCATCACACAATTGGAATGCCCGGAACCGCACATCTGCGCCATCCGCTCGGCATAGGTCTCGAAACCGGCCACGTCGCGCTGGGCGAGATCGAACAGACGCGCCACATTGCGCGTCTCCTTCGGCGGCACTTCGAATATTTCCTGGAAGGCGCGCACCTCGTCCTGGGTGACGATACCATCGGCCTTGGCCATCTTGGCCGACAGCGCGATCATCGCCACCGAAAAGGCGACACGCCGGCGCAAATCCGCATCGCCGGCGAAAACCGTGCGCACGGCCTCGACCACGTCGGCGACACCCGACGAGGCTGAGGATGAAACGCGGGTGATGAATTCGCCGAGGCGATCCCAAATGGACATGGCCTGCTTCTTAGAGCCACCGCCCGCTCCTATCAAGCCGGGACAGTGCCGCAGGCTTTGCGCGACAAATCGATCGGACTCCAACGCCATGGCGCTCGGACAATATGAGAAAGGCCAGCGCGAGCCGGCCTTTCTCATTCATCACACGAAGTACTGCTTGCTCACTACTGCGCGGGCGCAGGAGCTGGTGTTGCCGGAGCCGGCTCGGCAGGCTTCTCGGGTGTGATGCTCTTCGTGGTAGAATTATCCGTTGCCGGAGGCATCGCGGCCGGCGGCGTGGCTTCCGGAGTAGCCGGCTTCATCGGTTCCTCGGCAGCCGGCGGATTGGTGCTCTGGGTAGTGGTATTGTCCGTACCGCTGTCACTGCAGGCGGCGACGCCAAGCAAGGCCAGAGCGGAAACGGAAGCGAGAATGAGCGTTTTCATTTGTCTCTCCTTCAACACACGCTCACGTTGCCGTGAGCGGTCGAAGGACAAATGCGTCAGACGGCCATGAGTTTCGTAACGTTGCGTTTCGACATGTAACATCGTCTGGTTCATTTGCGATTGCCGCTCAGGCCGTGGCGAACTAACAGAATGTGCCGAACCACCGATCGAACGTAAAAGCGCCAGGGGCTGTCATGACCGAAAAATGGGATTTCTGGATCGACCGCGGCGGCACATTCACCGATGTGATCGGCCGAGATCCGGAAGGCGGGCTGCACCCGCGCAAGCTTCTCTCCGAAAACCCCGAAGCCTATAACGATGCTGCCATCCAGGGCATTCGGGACCTTCTTGGCTTGTCGGCCGGCGACACGATCCCAAGCGGCCTGATCGGCGACATCAAGATGGGCACCACAGTCGCCACCAATGCGCTGCTGGAGCGCAAGGGCGACCGCGTGCTTTTGCTCATCACCAAGGGCTTTCGCGACGCGCTGAAGATCGCCTACCAGGCGCGTCCGGACATCTTCGCCAAGGAGATCATCCTTCCCGAACAGCTCTACGAGCGCGTCGTCGAAATCAACGAGCGCGTGCGCGCCGATGGCCGCGTCGAACAATTGCTCGACATCGCCGCCTGCAGGCCGGCGATCGAACAGGCCAGGGCCGATGGCATCGATGCGGTCGCCATCGTCTTCATGCACGCCTGGAAATACCCCGACCACGAGAAGGCGGTGGCAAAAGTCTGCCGCAAACTTGGTTTCGCCCAAGTCTCGGTCAGCCATGAGGTCTCGCCACTGATCAAGCTGGTCGGCCGCGGCGACACCGCGGTGGTCGACGCCTATCTGTCGCCAATCCTGTCGCGCTACGTGCAAAGGGTGGCGGGAGAGTTGGGCGCGGCGCCGATCTCCCCCCTCGTGGGGGAGATCGGCCAGTCGCCCCGCCTGATGTTCATGATGTCGTCGGGCGGTCTCACCGCCGCCGACATGTTCCAGGGCAAGGATGCGCTGCTGTCAGGACCGGCCGGCGGCGTCGTCGGCATGGTCGAGACAGCCAGGCTCGCCGGCTTCGACAAGGTCATCGGCTTCGACATGGGCGGCACCTCCACCGATGTCGCCCACTATGACGGCGAATACGAACGCGCCTTCGACACCGAGGTCGCCGGCGTGCGCATCCGCGCGCCGATGATGCGCATCCATACCGTCGCCGCCGGCGGCGGCTCGATCCTGCATTACGAGGCCGGTCGCTTCCGGGCCGGACCGGATTCGGCTGGCGCCAATCCCGGCCCGGCAGCCTACCGGCGCGGCGGCCCGCTCGCCGTCACCGACGCCAACGTCATGCTTGGCAAGCTGCAGCCCGATTTCTTTCCGGCTATATTCGGACCCGGCCAGGACGAGCCGCTCGACGTCGAGACGGTGCGAGCAAAATTTGCGGCACTCGCCGCCGAAATCGGCGATGGGCGGTCGCCCGAGACTGTCGCCGAAGGGTTCGTCACCATCGCCGTGGAGAACATAGCCAATGCCATCAAGAAAATCTCCGTGCAGCGCGGCTACGACGTCACCGAGTATCTCCTCAACTGCTTCGGTGGCGCCGGCGGCCAGCACGCTTGCCTAGTCGCCGACGCGCTCGGCATGGAGGCGGTGCTGATCCATCCCTTCTCTGGCCTGCTGTCGGCCTATGGCATCGGCCTGTCCTCGGTCTTTGCCTCGCGCCAGCAAGCGCTGCTGAAACCGCTTGCCGAAGAGTCCAGAACGGAGATCGGCAACCTCATTGCCATTTTGAGAAAAGCCGTTGTGGCCGAACTCGCGGCGCAAGGCATCGGCGAGGATACCGTCGCCACGAAGCCGGTGCTGCACATTCGCTATGATGGCACCGACACGACACTGCCGGTGAATTTCGAGGCGGATTCGATTTTCCAGGCCAGGCGCGATTTTGAAGTCGCCCACAAGGCGCAGTTCGGTTTCGTCTATGACGACAAGCCGATGATCGTCGAGACCGTCGGCGTCGAAGGCACCGACACCGGCGGTACCGGGCGCGACGAAACTGAATCACGAACCGAAGACCTTGCCGTAAACCCTTCGCAAACCCGCGAAATCTTCACCGAGGGAGAGTGGCGCACTTCACCCATCTTCCGCCGCGAAGCGCTGAAACCGGGAAACAGGGTTGCCGGACCTGCCTTGATTATCGAGCCTAACCAGACGATCGTCATCGAGCCGGGCTGGCTGGCCGAAATCACCGCCAGGAACCATGTGCTCCTGCGCCGTGTCGAGAAGAAGCGCCGGCAGGCAGCGCTCGGCACGGAGGCCGATCCGGTCATGCTGGAGGTCTTCAACAACCTGTTCATGTCGATCGCCGAGCAGATGGGCGTGACGCTGCAGAACACCGCCTATTCCGTCAACATCAAGGAAAGGCTGGATTTTTCCTGTGCAGTCTTCGATCGCACCGGCGCACTGGTCGCCAATGCGCCGCACATGCCGGTACATCTCGGCTCGATGGACCGCTCGGTCGAAACCATCATCCGGCTGAATTCCGGCGACATCCACCCCGGCGACGTCTTTGCCCTCAACGCGCCCTACAATGGCGGCACGCATCTGCCCGACATCACCGTGGTGACGCCGGTGTTTTCCCTCCCCCTCGAGGGGAGGGTGGCCGCGCAGCGGCCGGGTGGGGTCCTCTCAGAAGGCACCGCAAGAGCGTCGAACCCGGTCGATCCGATCCCCTCCGGCGGCTTCGCCGCCACCTCCCCCTCGAGTGGGGAGGAAATCCTGTTCTGGGCCGCCTCGCGCGGCCATCATGCCGATATCGGCGGCACGGCACCCGGCTCGATGACGCCGCTCGCCACCACGGTCGACGAGGAAGGCGTGCTGTTCGACAATTTCCGCATCGTCGACCGCGGAAAATTCCGCGAGAAGGAGCTGGAAACGCTGCTCACCGACCACCGCTATCCAGCCCGCAATCCGCACCAGAACATCGCCGACCTCAAGGCGCAGATCGCCGCCAACGAAAAGGGCGTCGCGGAACTGCGCAAGATGGTCGCGCATTTCGGCCTCGATGTCGTCGAGGCCTATATGGGCCATGTCCAGGACAATGCGGCCGAAAGCGTGCGCCGCGTGCTGGAGCGGCTGCCCGACAGTTCGCAGTACGAATACCCGACCGACACCGGCCAAATCATCAAGGTGAAGATCACGGTCGACCGGCAAAAGCGCGAGGCGACCGTTGACTTCACCGGCACATCACCGGTCATGAAGAACAATTTCAACGCGCCGGAACCCGTCGCCCGCGCCGCCGTGCTCTATGCCTTCCGCGTCATGGTCGAGGACATGATCCCGATGAATGCCGGGTGCCTGCGGCCCATCAACATCATCATTCCCGACGGCTGCATGCTGAAACCCGCCTACCCTGCCGCCGTCGTCGCCGGCAATGTCGAGACCTCGCAGCACGTCACCAACGCGCTGTTCGGCGCCATGGGCGCCATGGCCAACGCGCAAGGCACGATGAACAACCTGACCTTCGGCAACAAGACCTACCAATATTACGAGACGATCTGCTCCGGCTCGCCGGCCGGCCAGATGAATTCCGGCCGCGGCTTTGCCGGCACCTCCGGCGTCCACACCCACATGACCAATTCGCGCCTCACCGATCCCGAAGTGCTGGAGCTGCGCTTTCCCGTTCTGCTCGAGGATTTCCACATTCGGGAAGGATCCGGCGGCAAAGGCAAATGGAGCGCCGGCGACGGCACCAGGCGCACCATCCGCTTCCTCGAAAAGATGGAATGCGCGATCCTGTCCTCGCACCGCAACCGCCCGCCGCAAGGGCTGGACGGTGGTGGCGATGGCGAGGTCGGCTCGACCAAGGTCCGCCGCAAGGACGGTGCGATCGACCTGCTAAAAGCCTGCGACCAGACCGTGCTTCAGGCCGGCGACGCCGTCATCCTGACGACGCCGACGCCGGGGGGATTCGGCAAGCTGTAAGAAGGCGTCAACAGGCTGTCACCGGGCTGTCATGCCCCTGCGCTACCCGCTTGCGGCAAAGCAAATGGGGAATCATCTTGCCATGACGGACGTTTCCGCAGATCTGGTTTTTCGCCGCGGCAAGGAAGTTGGAAAGGCCGTCTACCAGAACCGCCCGCTGTCGAAGGCCGGCATTTCGGAGCGGCTGTTCGCCTTCCTGTTCTCCGGCCTCGTCTACCCCCAGATCTGGGAAGACCCCGATGTCGACATGGAGGCGATGCAGCTTGGCCAGGGCCACCGCGTCGTCACCATCGCCTCCGGCGGCTGCAACATTCTGGCCTACCTCACGCGCTCGCCGGCCCGGGTCGACGCCGTCGACCTCAACACCGCGCACATCGCGCTGAACCGCATGAAGCTGGAGGCGGTGCGCCGCCTGCCATCGCAGGGCGACCTGTTCCGCTTCTTCGGCGCCGCCGACACCAGCCACAATTCGAAAGCGTATGACCGTTTCATCGCGCCGCATCTCGATCCTGTCAGCCGTCACTACTGGGAGCGCCGCAACTGGCGCGGTATCAGGCGCATCACTGTGTTCGACCGCAATTTTTACCAGACCGGCCTGCTCGGCCTATTCATCGCCATGGGCCATCGCACGGCAAAATTCTTCGGCGTCGACCCTGCCGGCATCATGCAGGCCAGGAACATCGGCGAGCAGCGCCGCTTCTTCAACGAAGAGTTGGCGCCGGTCTTCGACAACAAGCTTTTGAAATGGGCGACATCGCGCAAGGCTTCGCTGTTCGGCCTCGGCATTCCGCCGGCGCAGTACGATTCGCTGATCACTTCTGGCGACGGCACCATGGCCAGCGTGCTGAAAGCCCGGCTGGAAAAGCTCGCTTGCGATTTTCCGCTTGAGAACAACTACTTCGCCTGGCAGGCCTTCGCCCGGCGCTATCCGAACCCCGGCGAGGCCGCCCTGCCCGCCTATCTCGAAAAACAGAATTACGAGACCATCCGCGGCAATGTCGGCCGCGTCGCCATCCACCACGCCAATCTGATCGAATTCCTCGCCGGCAAGGATGCAGGCTCCGTCGACCGCTTCATCCTGCTCGATGCGCAGGACTGGATGACCGATGATCAGCTCAACGCGCTGTGGGCGGAAATCACTCGCACCGCATCGGCCGGCGCCCGCGTCATCTTCCGCACCGCCGCCGAACCCAGCCTGTTGCCGGGCCGTGTCTCCAGCTCGCTGCTCGACCAGTGGGATTATCGGGACCAGGCTTCGCGCGAATTTTCAGCCCGCGACCGCTCGGCCATCTATGGTGGCTTCCACCTCTACGTGAAGCGCGCGGCATGAGCGCCACCGAGCTGCCTGCCAACCATGCCGAATTGATGGACGGCGTCTACCGCTGGCAGCGCCACATCTACGACCTGACCCGCAAATACTACCTTCTCGGCCGCGACCGGCTGATCGACGGGCTCGACGTGCCTGTCGGTGGTACCGTGCTGGAGCTCGGCTGCGGCACCGGCCGCAACATCATCCTGGCTGCCCGCCGCTACCCCGATGCCCGCTTCTACGGCCTCGATATCTCGGCCGAAATGCTGGAAACGGCCGGAAAGGCGATCGACCGCGAGGGCCTGTCCGGCCGCGTCGTGCTGGCAAGGGGCGATGCCACCGATTTCGATGCCCGTGCACTCTTCGGTGTCGAACGCATCGACCGTGTCTTCGTGTCCTATTCGCTGTCGATGATCCCCGGTTGGGAAAAAACTGTGTCGGCAGCGCTTGCCGCCCTGTCGCCGAACGGTTCGCTGCACATCATCGATTTCGGCCAGCAGGAAGGCCTGCCCGGCTGGTTCCGGACCTTGCTGCGCGGCTGGCTGAAAAAATTCCACGTCGCGCCGCGTGAATCGTTGCGCGAAGTGCTGGAATCGGAATCTCGGCGAACCAGCGCAAGCTTCCGTTTCCGTACGCTTTATCGCGGCTATGCCTGGCTGGCGGTTATCAAGATCACTTCCTGAATATTGCCGTGGGAAAGGCACATAAAGGCGAAGCAGCCACGATCCGTTGGATCAACGTTGCCTTATGACCCCGAGAGCGGTACATCTCACATGCATGGAAGCATGTGGTGATCATCGGCTTCAGGGATGAATGGCTGCGGGCCTCTTCGTGGAAGACACCCATTCTCGCAACATTCCGTCCGATCTCGAAAGCCGTTTGTGCCGCAAGCTCCAGATGATTGACGACGCGATGATCGATCAGGATTTGCGTGTGCCGCCCAGCAATCATTTCGAGAAGCTGCGCGGTATTCTCGAAGGCTTCCATTCAATACGCGTCAACAAGCAATGGCGGCTGATCTTCCGCTGGGACGGCGGCCGCGGTGAGGCGTCGGACATCTATCTCGACGACTACAGCTATAGATGAGGTGAGAACATGTTGATGACCGCACGCAAGCCGGCAACGGTTGGCGAAATTCTCACGGAAGAATTCATGCAGCCGCTTGGCCTGACGCAGGCGGCTTTGGCCGAGGCGATGGGGGTCCAGCGCAAGCATGTGAACGAATTGTGCAACGACCGCCGCAACGTGACAGCGGCGACCGCGCTTATTCTGGCGCGGGTGTTCGGCAACAGCCCGGACTTCTGGTTGAACGTCCAGCGCCGCAGCGATCTTTGGCAGGTCATGAACTCGCCCGACGAGCGGGCGCGAGTTGACCGCGCCAAGCCATTGGCGACAGCTGCATAGCAAGAGTTTGCGCCGCGCTAATGCAGCGCCTTGATCAACGCCCCCACCATCGTCTGCGGCCGGTAGCCGAGTTTGGCCGGCGTCAGCCCCAGCCGCACCACCACCAACTGCTCCGAGGGAATGATGGCAACTGTCTGCCCGTCATGGCCTTCCATCCAGTACGTGTCCTTGGGCAGGCCTGCCGCGACGCCGGCGCCGGGGTTTTCCTCATCGCCCGGGGCCTCGATCCACAACTGACCCTTGCCATAGACCTTCGAGGCGGATGCCGGCTCGCGCATCCAGTCGACGAAACCGGTTGGCAGGATCTGGTTGCCGTTCCACACCCCGCCCTGCAGCAGGAATTGGCCGAAGCGCGCCCAGTCATGCGCGGTCGCGTAAAGATAGGACGAGCCGACGAAGGTGCCCTGCTCGTCGGTCTCGAGCACCGCGCTATGCATGCCAAGCGGCTCGAACAGGGCGTTGCGCGGCCATGTCAGCGCCTTGGCCTTGTCGCCGACCGCGTCCTGCCAGAGCCGCGACAGCATCACCGCCGTGCCGCTCGAATAGGAAAACTGTTTGCCGACCTCTGCAGCCAGCGGCTTGGATTCGGCAAAGCCCGCCATGTCCGGCTCGAGATAGAGCATGCGCGTGACGTCGGCGACGTCACCATAATCCTCGTTGAACTCCAGCCCGCTCGACATCGCCATCATCTCGGCAAGGCTGATGGCGGCGCGGCCGTCCGCCTTCCACGGCGCGAACAGGTTTTTGTCGTCGAAAGCCATCTTGCCGTCCTTGACCAACGTACCGACGATGGCGGCGTTCACCGTCTTGGTCATCGACCAGCCGAGCAGCGGCGTTCTGGCGGAAAAGCCATCGCCATAGCGCTCGGCGACGACACGGCCATTCTTGACCACCACCACCGCCCGCATGCCGGTGCCGTTCAGCGCCGCATCGTCCAGCAGTTTGGCAATCACCGGATCCTGCGATGCCTCGACCCGCTCGCCTTCCGGCCACAGGTCGCCCATGGTGGCTGCCGACGGCTCCGCCTGGGTCGCGGTCCGCCGCGCCTTGCCGACATCGCCGTCCGGAACCGAAGCGCAGCCAAGCCCGTCGCGGGCGACAGCGACGCTCTTGCCGAGGAACCCGAACAGGCCGGCAGACACCGTTCCCCTGTTCTTGTCCACCGAAACACGCATTAACCGCAGCAGGGGATGCCCGGGCGCCTGCACGTCGACGGCCAGCACCTCATTGGCGTCCCGGCCGGCGATGAAGACATTCGAGCAGACGATCTTGGCCGAATAGCCGGAACCGACGCGGATCAATTCGGGCGGCGCGATGTATAGCCACGCAAACAGCGCGGCGACCGCCAGCACGATCAGACCAAGCAGCCATCTGACGATCTTGACGACGATCCGCATTTATTTCCTCCGGGCCCTGCGCGACCCCTTATGTCATCGATTTGCCGCCATTGCTTCCGCAAATCACAATGCTTGTCGAGCGCCATCAACGGATTATCAACCATGATCGGCGATCACAGGATATGCTGAGCGATGCTGTGGGGCGATCGCTCGGAGGGGGCCCAATCACAAGCCGGCCATCAGGTATAGACCCATCAGCGACCGGCTGAATCCGGCTCGGGAATTGCGATGCGCCGTCTTGCGGGCCTCATTATGCTAGCGCTGCTTGGCGCGTGCTCGACAGTAGACGATCTCTCGCCACTGTCGCCGTCGGCGTCGAGCAGCCCGACGGTCACTGTCCGGGCGCCGCGCTTTGCCGATTCCAAGCCGCATGAATGGGAGAGCGGCGCGCCGTGGAACTATGCCGTCCACGGCACCGATGTTTCCAAATACCAGACCTCGGTCGACTGGCCGGCGGCCAAGGCCAGCGGCATCTCCTTCGCCTTCATCAAGGCGACCGAGGGCGGCGATCGCTTCGATGAATACTTCAACGAGCATTGGACCCGGACCAAAGCTGCGGGCGTTCCCCGCGCCGCCTATCACTTCTACTATTTCTGCACCCCGGCTGCCGTGCAGGCGCGCTGGTTCATCCGCAACGTCCCCGTCGATCGCTCGGCGATGCCGCCGGTCCTCGACATGGAATGGAACCCACAATCGCCGACCTGCAGGCTGCGTCCCGACGCCGCCACGGTGCGCGCGGAGATGACCACCTTCCTCGAGATCGTCGAACGCCACTACGGCAAGAAGCCGATCATCTACACCTCGGTCGACTTCTTCGACGACAACGGCCTGGCGGGGTTTCGCGGCTATCCGTACTGGCTGCGTTCTGTCGCCGGCCATCCACGTGAGAAATACGGCAGCCACCCCTTCACATTCTGGCAGTACACAGGAACCGGGATCATTCCGGGCATGACCGGCAAGGCCGACATCAACGTCTTCAACGGCAGTGAAGCCACCTGGAACAAGTGGCTGCGGCAGAACACCCATTGAACCGGTTCAACGGCAGCGAGTCCGTCCGAGATAAGAAGCTCCGCAGAACACCGTTGTCGCCAGTGCAACGGCACAGAAGCCGGCGGAATAAGGGGCTGCGGCACAAGAACCGTTGACACAGGGCCTGCCGCCTGCTTTTCGACACAGCCAGCGGTGAAGAGTGCAACCGCCGGCAATTCAGGGCGTTGGGCCTCCGGGGGAGCACAACAACTGCCCGCTATTCGTTTCGAGAGGAAGCTGATGCGACTGCGTTCCAAAGTCCTCGCGGCTGCGCTGACCCTGTGCGCCACGGCCTTGCCGGCGATGGCGCAGGAATGCGGCGGCGACTTCGAATCCTGGAAGCAGGGCGTCGCCGCGGAAGCCAAGGCGGCCGGCGTCGGCACTGTCGGTCTCGACGCCCTTGAAGCGGCAACCTTCGACGACAAGGTGTTGGCACGAGACCGCGCCCAGGGCGTCTTCACCCAAACCTTTGTCGAGTTTTCCAACCGCATGATCTCGGCCTATCGCCTGAAGCAAGGTGCGGCGAACATGAAGAAATACGCGGATGTCTTCGCCCGCGCCGACCAGCAGTTCGGCGTTCAGGCGCCGATCATCGCCGCCTTCTGGGCGCTGGAGACCGATTTCGGCGCCGTGCAGGGCGACTTCCACACGTTGAGCGCCCTGGTGACGCTGTCGCATGATTGCCGACGCCCGCAACTGTTTCGGCCTCAGTTGATACCGCTTCTGCAATTGATCGATCGCGGCGTGTTGCCGGCCGATGTCAGGGGCGCCTGGGCCGGCGAGATCGGCCAGACGCAGATCCTGCCCTCAGATTATCTGGCACGCGGCGTCGACGGCGACGGCGACGGCAAGATCGACCTGCGCGGCAGCGTGCCCGATGTGATCATGACCACCGCCAACAAAGTGCTGTCGCGCGGCTGGAAACGCGACCAGCCCTGGATCCAGGAAGTCCGCGTGCCCGAAGACATGCCGTGGGACCAGACCGGTCGCACCAACAAGCTGCCGCTGTCGCAGTGGGCGCAATGGGGCGTCACCTACCCCAGCGGCGCGCCGCTGGTCGACAACGGCCTCAAGGCAGGCTTGGCGCTACCGATGGGCCGTAAGGGGCCCGCCTTCCTCGCTTATGACAATTTCGACGTCTACCTCGAGTGGAACCAGTCCTTCACCTATGCGCTGACCGCGGCCAACCTCGCCGCCAGGTTGGCGGGAGAAAAACAGTTCGATCCGCGCAATCCCGAGACTGGCCTCAACAACGAGCAGATGAAGGCGCTGCAGACCAAGCTCGAAGCCAGGGGCTACGATGTCGGCACTGTCGATGGCATTTTGGGTACCAACACCCGCGAGGCGATCCGCAAGGAGCAGATGCGGCTAGGCCTGCCGGTGGATGGCTGGCCGACGCCGGAGCTTTTGGGGAAATTGTAGCTCCTCTTCCTTCTCCCCCTTGTGGGAGAAGGTGGATCGGCGCGTAGCGCCGAGACGGATGAGGGGTGTTCCAGCGGAGTGAGGCGTTGGCGTTCCCTGGACCACCCCTCATCCGACCTCGCTTCGCGAGGCCACCTTCTCCCGCAAGGGGAGAAGGAAGAAACTTAGTCCGCCATTGTCTCCAAACTCGCAAACCCCTGCGGCGCGTCGCCCTCGTCGAACGGCGTCGTCACCTCGACGAAGGTGTCGGGGTAAAAGCCGTTGAAGCGGGTCCGCAGCGACAGCGAATAGGCGCCGATATGGCCGATCTCGATCCAGTCGCCGGTGTCGACCGTTTCCGGCAGCCAGAATGGCCGCGACAGGATGTCGACGGAATCGCAGGTCGCCCCGCAGACCTTGAACGGCACGATGTTCTTTTCCTCGCCATTGCGCGAGCGGATCGCCGGATCAGGAATGAAGCGGGCCGGCAGCGTGATCTTTCCGGTCCATGAATCCGACAGCGACGCCCAGATGCCGTCATTGATGTAGAGCCGCTTTCCCTTGCGCAGCAGCACCCGCACGATCAGCGACAGGCAGCGCGCCACGATTACGCGGCCCGGCTCGGCCACCAGCGGCATCTGGTCGAACTGATACTCTTTCAGATCGCCCGAAAGCCGCGACATGATCTGGCCGAGCGACGGCATCTCGATCTGCTTGCGGTTGGGGTCATGGCCGTATTCGGCGGGGAAACCGCCGCCGACGTCGAGCCCGGCAATATCGAAGGTCAGCCGGTTGCGCACCCAATCGGCGGAAGCCAGTGCCCGCTCATAGGTGTCGGGATCCTCGATCTGACTGCCGACATGGAAACACAGGCCAACCTTGTAGCCGGTGCGGTTCAGCCGCTCGGCCAGTTCGACGGCATAGGCCGGCCCGGCGCCGAACTTCTTCGACAACTCGTAAGCGGCATGGCCCTTGGTCTGCACCCGCACGAACACGCTGATCGAGCCCGGATCGATGTCGAGCGCCCGCACCACTCGCGTCAGCTTGGTGATCTCGTCCTCATGATCCAGCGAAATGACGCGGATGGCGTATTTCTCCAGCGCCAGCTTGATATCCGACTGCGCCTTGACCGGATGCATGTAGAGCATCTCGGCATCGGGAGAGACGGCACGCACGGCGGCGAACTCGCCCGGCGACGCGACGTCGAAAGCCTTGACGCCGGCTTCGACCAGCGTCTTCAGCACGATCTGCTCGCCATTGGTCTTGACCGCATAGGCGGTCTTGCCCGGGAACATGCCCATGAACTGCCTGGCATCCGCCATCAGCACCTGCGGGCGGAAGCAATAGACCGGATCGTCCGGGCGAAGCGCCAGTGCCGCCTCGCGGGCATTCTCGAATCGCTGCATCGACGAATCCTTGATCTAGCCTGCGCACAATTAATCCAAGCTAGCGGCTAATGAAAACAATTCTGTGTCTCGTACGGCTGACGCTGGGGCGCTAGGTCTTGGCGGCAGGCGTTTGCCATCAATCACGTTTCGGGTGGCCCTTGTCTCCGAACCGGATATGGCTTCTGCCTGACTGGCATACGTCTGGGAGGGCGACTCACATGGCAATGGCCGCGACATCCGCACCACGCGGACCGATGGTGCTCAAGGATTGGGGGCAACTCCTGCTGCTCGGCGCGATCTGGGGCGGCTCGTTCTTCTTTGCGCGCATCGCGGTGGCGGAACTCCCCCCGCTGGTGCTGGTGCTGTTTCGCGTCGCCATCGCCGCGATTGCGCTGCAGATCTATCTCGGTCTGCGTGGCCCGTCCTTTCGCCTCGCGCTTCCGCATGCCGGCCTGTTCTTCCTGCTGGCGCTCACCAACAATGTCGTGCCCTTCTCGCTGATCTTCGCCGGCCAGACGGAGCTCGGAGCCGGGATCGCCTCGGTGCTCAACGCGACAACGCCGTTCTGGACGTTGATCCTCGCCAACGCGCTGACATCGGACGAAAAGCTGTCCTGGAACAAGCTCGCCGGCATTGCGCTCGGCATCGCCGGCACGGCTGTCATGATCGGCCCCGGCCTGCTTGCCGGGCTCGGCGGCCCGGTCTGGGCCAAATTCGCGCTGATCGGGGCGTCGCTGTCCTATGCCGTCGCGCTGATGGTCGCCCGCCGCTTCACGGGCGTGCCCTCGCCGATCATCGCCACCGGACAGTTGACGGCATCGACCATCATCATGATCCCGATCGTGCTCTTTACCCACGGTCCATCCGGGTTGTTTTCGGCCTCGCCCCCGGTCTGGACGGCGGTGCTGGCGCTGGCGCTTCTGTCCACTGCCTTCGCCTACATCATCTATTTCAACCTCGTCGCCTCGGCCGGCGTGACCAACGCTTCGCTGGTCACGCTTGTCGTACCGGCCAGCGCGATGCTGCTCGGCTTCCTGTTCCTTGGCGAGCGGCTGGAGCTGTTCGAAATCGGCGGCGTGGTGCTGATCGCGCTCGGCCTCGTCACCATTGACGGGCGGCTGTTCGGCCGACGTTAGAGCGCCGCGCGTCCACTGGACGCGCAAAGGATGCTCTAACCACCCAATTGCCCCCCGCATCGCGAAAGTTGAATTCGGCTTCCGCAGCGGTAGCGCTGCCATGACACGGCAGCGACACGAGTCGGCCACATTTTATTCACAGGCCTGAAGCTGGTTTTTGCTTAGGAGTTTCAAAGCCTAACGGCAAAAGACATGTCGCGGATTTCACAATCACGTCGCAATGCAGCACATTTTCCGCTTGCCTGTGGCACAAATGAACCTAGACTCCGTGACATAGCTCTTTAAGAGGAGGCTATGTCATGGGACTTACGAGGCCTATCAACGCATTGATGATCTGTGCTGCGTTCGCCTTTATCGGAGCCCTTATTATGGGCTTCCTTCCCTGACCGCCAAAGCGGGGAAGACCAGCACCCAAATAGTCCAACCAATTCAAAAGGCCGGGTTTTTCCCGGCCTTTTGTCGTTCAACCCACTCTCATGCCGCAGCTGATCCGGCGGCCGCCGCCTCGTGCGAGCGGATGCCGATCATATGACAGATGGCAAAGACCAGATCGGCGCGGTTCATGGTGTAGAAGTGGAAATCGCCGACACCGCGCTCGACCAGGTCCATCACCTGTTCGGCCGCCACCGCCGACGCCACCAGCGCATGCGTCTGCGGGTCCCGGTCGAGGCCTTCGAAACGCTCCGCCAGCCAGCCGGGCACATGCGCGCCCGCCCTCGCGGAAAAGTTCGCGACCTGCTTGAAACTGTGAACCGGCTGGATACCCGGCACGATCGGGATGTAGATGCCGGCGCGGCGGACGCGCTCGACATAGCGCTCGTAGAGATCGTTGTCGAAAAAGAACTGCGTGATGGCACGCGTCGCGCCATTGTCGACCTTGCGCTTCAGCATCTCGATGTCGGTGGCGAAATCGGGGCTTTGCGGATGTTTTTCCGGATAGGCCGCGACGGAGATGTCGAAATCAGCAATCGCTTTGAGCCCGGCGACCAGCTCCGCGCCGTTCTCGTATCCACCGGGATGCGGCCGATACGGTCCGCCGACGCCGGAAGCCGGATCGCCGCGCAGCGCCACGAACCGGTTGATGCCGATCGATTTGTAATCCTGGATGACCGCGTCGACCTCGTCGCGCGTTGCCCCGACACAGGTCAGATGCGCCGCTGCAGGAATACCGGTTTCCGTCAGGATGCGCTTTACAGTGCGCGCGGTGCGCTCTCGCGTCGAGCCGCCGGCGCCGTAGGTCACCGAGACGAATTTCGGCTTCAGCGGCTCCAGCCTTGTCACCGTCTCCCACAGCCTCGCTTCCATCTCGTCGGTCTTCGGCGGGAAGAATTCGAAGGAAACCCTGACCTTGTCGCCAATGTCGGGGCGGCGGGAAAAGCGGAACTGGTTCATCAGGCGGTTTCCCTTATCTGCCTTGTGTCGTTGGAAGGATCGGCGATCAAGAGGCGCCGGTCGCGGCCAAGCCAGAGTTTTACGGTGAGCCTGGCCTCGTTGCCGCCGCGCGGCTCGAATTCCTGACTGTCTTCAAGATCGAGGCCGGCTTCCGAAAACCAGTCGGCGATCTGCCGGTCGGAAAAGCCGAGCCGCATATGCGCGTGCTCCTCACGCAGGAATTCCAGCGCATGCGGCGCGAAATCGACGATGACCAGGCGTCCGGCCGGACGCAAAAGCCGCGCCGCCTCGTGGATGGCACGGGCGGGATCGTCGAGGTAGTGCAGCACCTGATGGATGGTGACGAGATCGAAGGCATCGCGCTCGACCGGCGGCGCGAAGATGTCGCCCTGCCGAACCTGCGCATTCGAAACGCCGGCCTTGTCCAGATTGGCGCGCGCCACGGTCAGCATCTCGCGCGACATGTCGATGCCGACACCACGCCGATAAAGCGGCGAGAAGATTTCAAGCAGCCGCCCGGTGCCGGTGCCGAGATCGAGCATCGACTGGAACGGCCGCTTGCCGACCAGTTTCAGCATTGCGGCTTCGACGGCGCGGTCCGGCACATGCAGCGATCGGATATGGTCCCAGCTTGCCGCATTCACGGAAAAATACGCGACCGCCCGGTCCTGCCGCTTGCGCTTGACCGAGGCCAGGCGCTCAAGATCGCGTTCGACCTGCGGATCGGCGCCGCGAATGCCGGAAACCAGCCCCATGACGAAGTCACGCGCGGAATCCGCATCCGACAGGCGAAAGAAGGCCCACGACCCTTCCTGATAGCGGCCGATCAGTCCGGCCTCCAGAAGCAGCTTCAGGTGCCGCGAAACGCGCGGCTGCGACTGGCCGAGAATTTCGGTAAGATCGGAAACCGTGAGGTCACCGCGCGACAGAAGTGCCAGTATGCGCAATCGGCTGGATTCGGCCGCCGCCTTTAACGTATCCACCATAGTGTCGAGCGAGACATGCATCAGCGTATTCTCTTTGAAAAGATATAAACATATGTTTATGTCGATTTTAGCGACCTTGCAAGCGCTATGTCGCTTCCGGACAAGAAAATGCCGCTTGTGTGGCGTTTTAAGAGACGTGGACCATGACTGAAACGCGTGAGATGTTCGAGGCGCGCGAAGGCGAGCAGAGGCTGGAGAACGATCCGGCCTTGATGCCGCCTGATGGCGGGATCGTCTTCATCGGCCGCATTGCCTCGCCATGGACGACGCGCGAAACCTGCCCGAAGAACATGCGCGCCGCGCGCGAGACCGGGCAGAAGGCGGTGCTGACCATCGACACAGCCTACCGAAGTGGCCTGCAGGGGCTGGAGCGCGCCAGCCACGTCATCATCCTATCCTGGCTGCATCATGCGCCGCGGGACCTGATTGTGCAGAAACCGCGCCATGCCGCTGAAGCGAAAGGTGTATTTTCGCTGCGCTCCCCTGCCCGCCCCAACCCCATCGGGCTGCACATCGCCAGGCTCGTCGCGCTCGACCAACACACCGGCCGCATCGACCTCGACGGTATCGATGTGCTCGACGGCACGCCGGTCATCGACATCAAACCTTATTTCGTCTCGACCGACGCCATAGCGGAAGCGACCATCGAAGGGCGGGACGAGCCCGATCGGACCCGGCGATGACAGCGCCGACCGGCCGCCGCCGCGCCATCGCCAAGGCGCTGACCGCTCTTCTGCCGCTGGCGCCCTATGCCGACATGGAGAAGATCCGCGGCGACGCCGGCGCGGTCCACATGAAGACCTTGCCGCCGGGCATCGCCGTATGGTTGGCGACGATTGCCCATATCCGCCACATGCACACCGATTACGAAAAACTGCTGAGCGAAGGCTATGACCGCGACTCGGCGCGTTTCTTTGTCATCGAGCAGACCAACATCGTGCTCACCCGCTGGCGCGCAACCCGCCTGCTCGACGCCGACGACGAGGAGGAATGACCACGGCTACTTCCGCTTCAGCACGGCGACCGCATTGTAGGGCTGGCCATCGGCGTGGCCGACCCAAATCCAGGACAGATTGCCCTTGTAAAACCTTACGGTGATGTTGCCGCCGTCGATGCACTTGTCCTGACCGTAGGTGATGCTCTCGTGGTATTCCGCCGAAATGTCGTCCCTTGATCTCTGCGACAGCGATCCGCCGCAGCCGAGCGACGGATAATCGATCGACGCGCTGCCATCGTTGATGGTCATGACGATCGCCCAGTCGGCGCCGGCTTCACCGGCCGGGCTCTGGTGGCCATTGCCTACCCAGGTGCCGCTCAGCGACGGCACGTTCACCGCGCAAGGCACATTCTGGAAGGTCGCCGTCAATTCGCCGCCGGTTTTCTCGCAGCGATAGGTCTGGCCGCTCTGGCACAATTCCTCGCCTTCGCGCGCGCACTGGGCGCGGGCGTCGCCCGCAGCGGCGAACATCATCATTGCCGCTGTGACGGCCCCAAACCTACCCATTTTCCCCTCCCGTTCAGACCCGGAACGATAGGGCAATCGCGATCGAATGTATCGGCCAGATCGTCATGGAGGCCGAACAGCGCCGGGCGGGTGGCACTATGCCTTCTGCCCAGCGCCGCTAGCCTCTCGCCTGCGTGACAGGAGGCCCCGATGAGCCGGACAATGGCAACACAGGACGAGAAGCAACTGCCCGTGGTTGGCGACCGCCATGTCGACCCGCACTCCTATCCCGAGGGCGTCGCCTTCCTCGATGGCCAATACCTGCCGATGTCGCAGGCCAAGATCTCGGTGCTGGACTGGGGTTTTCTGCATTCCGACGCCACCTACGACACCGTGCATGTCTGGAATGGCCGCTTCTTCCGCCTCGATTTGCATCTCGAGCGCTTCTTCGGCGGGCTGGAAAAGCTGCGCATGACCATTCCCTTCGATCGCGACAGCGTGACAGAAATCCTGCACAATTGCGTGGCGCTGTCCGGTCATCACGCCGCCTATGTCGAAATGCTGTGCACACGCGGCGCCTCGCCGACTTTCAGCCGCGACCCGCGCCAGGCGGTCAACCGCTTCATGGCGTTCGCCGTGCCGTTCGGCTCGGTCGCCAATGCCGAGCAGTTGCAGCGCGGCCTGCGTGTCGCCATCAGCGACAAGATGCGCATTCCGCCGGCCTCGATCGACCCGGCGATCAAGAACTACCACTGGCTCGATCTGGTGCGCGGCCTCTACGATGCCTATGATCGCGGCGCCGAGACCGCGTTGATCCTCGACTTCAACGGCAATGTCGCCGAGGGTCCGGGCTTCAACGTCTTCTGCGTCAGGGACGGCAAGCTGTCGACGCCTTCCATTGGCGTGCTGCCGGGCATAACCCGCCGCACCGTCTTCGATCTCTGCGCCGAACAAGGTCTTGCCGCCACCGCGGCCGATGTCAGCGTCACTGCATTGCGCGAGGCCGACGAGGTCTTCATCACCTCGACCGCGGGCGGCATCATGCCGGTGACCGAGATCGACGGCGCGGCGATCGCCAACGGCAAGGTCGGACCGATCACCAGCCGGCTGATGGCGCTCTATTGGGAGAAGCACGAGGATCCGGCGTGGTCGTCTCAGGTGAATTATCCCTGATAATTCAGGCGTCTTTTTCGAAAGATTCCGGTCGCCTCTGGAAAATCAGAGGACGGACCGTATATGCCCGAAAGCGGAGAAGCCTCCGCTTTCACGCAAAATCACGCCCGCAGGGGCAAGGACTCCAAGATCATGACATCAAAGGTTTGGTTCATCACCGGATCGTCGAAGGGCTTTGGTCGCGTCTGGGCCGAGGCTGCACTCGCGCGCGGCGACAGCGTCGCGGCCACCGCCCGCGATGCCGGCACGCTCGCCGATCTCGTCGAGAAATACGGCGACAGGATTGCCGCGATAAAGCTCGACGTCACCGACAAGAAAGCCGTCGATGCCGCAGTCGCCGAGGCGCACAAGCGTTTTGGCCGGCTCGACGTCGTCGTCAACAATGCCGGCTACGGCCATTTCGGCGCCATCGAGGAGGTCAGCGAACAGGAAGCTCGCGACCAGATCGAAACCAATGTCTTCGGCGCGCTGTGGGTCACTCAGGCCGCACTGCCGATCATGCGGGCGCAGCGTTCCGGCCACATCATCCAGATTTCGTCGATCGGCGGCGTCAATGCCTTTGCCTCGCTCGGCCTCTACCACGCCTCGAAATGGGCGCTGGAGGCCTTCAGCCAGTCGCTGAGCATCGAGGTCGCGGAATTCGGCATCCATGTGACGCTGGTCGAACCGGGCGGCTTCTCCACCGACTGGGCCGGCCCGTCGGCCAAGATCTCTCAGCCGATCGAGGCCTATGCGCCCGCCCGTGCGAAGATGGCAGAGCGCCGCGCCAATTCCGTTGCCGGCGATCCAGAGGCCACCGGGCCGGCGATGCTGGCCATTGTCGACGCCGCCGAGCCACCGCTCAGGGTGTTCTTCGGCGACGGCGGCCTGCCGATGATACGCCAGGAATACGCCAACCGACTCGCCACATGGGACAAGTGGGACCACGTTTCCGTTATGGCGCAAGGCGCCAAGAAGAACCGCAAAGCTAACGCCTAGTGAGCTTGGCTACGCCGCCACGGCGGCGTAGCTCCTGCCCTCTGGTTGCCGCACAGCTATGCCGAATAGATCCACTGCTCCGGCACGCGCACCGAGATTTCTTCGCGGACCCTGACCGTTCCGGGCTTCTCGACCCAGGCGACGACGCCGCGCAGCCGTTTCGCGACTTTTGGGAACAACAGCGCGCCGGCTTCGACGTCGGCCATTCCGGCGTTTTCGGCGAGCGACCGGCCGGCGATGCGGCAAGGTCCGTTCTGTGCGTCAATCTTGATGGTGACGCCGCCCTTGAAGAACAGCAGCGTGCCGGCCGGCAGCATCGAGAGGTTCGGCACCCCTTCGATCACAAGATTGGCACCGATCCACTCCGGCCTGATCTCGGCCAGGCCCATGCGTTGGGCAACAACCGCCAGTTCGTCCGCTGCCACTATGGACAATTGCCGTTCGTTGCGCATTTCGGTGCCGCGCGGATACCAGGGCTCGCGCCCGCCCGCGCGGCGTGTCGGTCCGGCATGAAAATCGCCTGCTATGCCATCGAAATCCAGCAGCAATTCGTCCACCGGGCGCGTCTGAAAATGATCCGCCGGCGCCACGTAAAGCGCTGCCGCCTTGGCGGCAAGCTTTCGCGCGGGGATGATTTCGATCGGCTTTTCAGCCTCGGGGAAGAGATCCAGCATGGCGTTCTTTTCTCTCGTCATCCAGCGAATTAGCCGGGCGGACTTCGCGGCGTCCAGTCGAAAGTGCTGATCGTCCGATCAACGTCACCGATGGGATGGCGATCGCCAGGCGAGTGCCGTTCGCACCAGCCTAACGCAACAAGGCGTATTGAGCGCCAAAGTGTATTCCGAGCACAGGAACGGAGCGTACTTTTGGGTACGTGAGTTCAGCCCTACCGCGACGCGGGGAAGCGTAGCCATTCGCCGGGCGGCCTCACCTGAATATCGACATAGCTAGAGCATCCGCAGCAGCGCACCGCCTATCGAATACCCCGCGCCAAAGGCGCAGATCAGGCCGAAATCGCCAGGCTTCATGTCGGCGTGGTTTTCCGACAGCGCGACGATGGCGCCGGCGCCCGCCGTGTTGCCCAGCCGCTCCAGCACCATCGGCGCGCGGTCGTGGTCGACCTCGTGGCCGAACGACAGTTTCAGGATCATCGCATTCATGCGTGCATTGGCCTGATGCAGCCAGAAGCGCCTGATCGCCTGCGGCGTCAGCCCGTGCTCGGCCAGGAATTCGACGATGAATTTCTGCCCGGCAACGGTGACTTCCTTGAACACCTTGTTGCCGACCTGCTTGATCAGATTGCCTTCCAGATTGATCATGTAAGGATCATCCTGGGCGGTGCGGGTGTGATAGCCCAGATTGGTGCGGATGTTGTTCGACATCTGCGTCCAGACGCGCGTGTCGAGCACTTCGAAGCGCCCCGGCCGCTTGTCGCCCTTGGCCAGCCCTTCGACCACCATCGACACCGAAGCGTCGCCGAAGATGAAATGCGTCTGCCGGTCGCGAAAATTGAGATGGCCGGTGATGATCTCGGGCGTCGTCACCAGAATGCGCTTGTGCGCGCCCGACCGCACCAAATTGACGGCTATGTGCAAGGCGGCCGCCGCCGAAGAACAGCCAAGCCCCATGTCAAAGCCCGCGCCCTTCGTCCCCAGCGCCTCCTGCATTTCGATGGCGATCGCCGGATAGGGCCGCTGGTGATGCGAGGCCGAGCAGATCACCAGGTCTATATCCGACGGCTGCAGCCCGGCATGGTCGAGGGCCTTCTTCGCCGAGGCTATGCCGAACTCGGCCTCCAGCGACAGCGCATCGTCGGGCCGTGCGGGAATGCGCGGCGCCATCCGAGTCGGGTCGAGGATGCCCTCGCGCTCGATCACATGACGGGTGCGCACGCCCGAGGCGTGGACGATGAAGTCGCTGTCCGATTTCGGCAGCGGCGGCTCGCCAGTATCCTGGCGACGCGCGTTTTCCAGGTCGACCCAGGCATTGAAGCTGGCGACCAGTTCTTCATTGGTGATTGTGGGTTCGGGGATTTCAACGCCGATGCCGCTGATGATGACGCGATGCATGTCCAGTCCGTCCCATCCGCAGGCGCTGCGGCTTCATGTGGGCGCCGGAACGCTCCGGCGCAACAGTTTTCTCACCGAGGCGGTTTACGCCGGCTTAAACCAAAGATCTGGGCCGACTGAAGCCGATCCCTCGACATGGCCACAGCCAAAGCCAAGCGGCCCTAAGGCGCCGCGCGACATGGATAATCAAGCTCGTTTTGCGACAATGAAAATGCGCGGAAAGGGCAAGAGCACCTTGCCATCAGCCGTCTTTGGATAGGCCTTGGCGATCTTGGCCGTGTAACATTCGAGGAACATCGCCCTCTCCTCGGCATCCAGCGGATCGAGGAACGGCTTCAGGCCCGTCGATTTCACCCATTCGACGATCGCCTGCGCGTCGGCAAGCGGATGGTTGTAGATGGTGTGCCAGATATCAAGCCGGTCGCTGAGCGGCGACAGCAGGTCATAGTAGAACGACACCGGCGGCAACGGCCCGCGTGCCGCGCCCTTGAGCTTTTCGGCAAATGGCATTTCGGCGGCGGTCTCCCGCATCAGGCGGTGGGAGTCCTCGCCCAGATTGTCGGGCATCTGGACGGCAAGCGCACCGCCTGGGGCGAGGAAGCCCATCAGCCGCTGGAACACCGCCGGATGGGTAGGCAGCCATTGGAACACAGCATTGGCGAAGATCACGTCGACCGGCTCCGCCGGCTGCCATTCGGAGGCATCGGCGAGATCAAAGGTGACCTCGGGCAGGCGCGCCCTCGCCTTCTCGATCATGTCGGGCGAAGTGTCGAAGCCGCTCACCTGGGCATCCGGCCAGCGCTCGACAAGCAGTTCGGTCGAGTTGCCAGGCCCGCAGCCGATGTCGACGACCCGGCGCGGGAAGTCCACCGGCACCTGCGCGACCAAATCCCGCGCGGGCCGCGTGCGCTCGTCTTCGAATTTCAGATATTGGGCGGCGGACCAATCAGCCATTTGAGCTCCTCATGCTGGTTGAGATCGCCGCCCTAAAACCCCTTACCGCGTCAGCCTCTTGTAGGTCATGCGGTGCGGGTTGACGGCATCAGGCCCGAGGCGACGGATCTTGTCCTGCTCGTAATCCTCGAAATTGCCTTCGAACCATTCGACATGGCTGTCGCCCTCGAAGGCGAGGATGTGCGTCGCCAGGCGATCAAGGAACATACGATCGTGCGAGATGATGACGGCGCAGCCGCCGAAGTTTTCCAGCGCGTCTTCGAGTGCCGCCAGCGTTTCGGTGTCGAGATCGTTGGTCGGTTCGTCGAGCAGCAGCACATTGCCGCCGGTCTTCAACATCTTGGCCAGATGCACGCGGTTGCGCTGGCCGCCGGACAGATTGCCGACCTTCTGCTGCTGGTCGCCGCCACGGAAGTTGAACGACGCGCAATAGGCGCGCGTGTTGGCCTCGAACTTGCCGAGCTTGACCACTTCGGCGCCGCCGGAAATCTCTTCCCACACCGTCTTTGACGGATCGAGCGCATCGCGGCTCTGGTCGACATAGCCGAGCTTGACCGTTTCGCCGACGCGGACCGAGCCCGCATCCGGCTTTTCCTGGCCGGTGATCATGCGAAACAGCGTCGTCTTGCCGGCGCCGTTCGGGCCGATGACGCCGACGATGCCGCCGGGCGGCAGCTTGAATTCCAGGCCGTCGATGAGCAGCGTGTCGCCAAAGCCCTTCGACAGGCCTTCCGCCTCGATCACCACATTGCCGAGCCGCTCGCCATGCGGAATGACGATCTGCGTATCGCTCGGACGCCGCTTGTCGGCTGCATCCAAAAGATCCTGGAACGCCTGGATACGCGCCTTGGACTTGGTCTGGCGAGCCTTCGGGCTCGACTGGATCCATTCGCGCTCGCGGCCGATGGCGCGCTGGCGGGCATCGTCCTCGCGGCCTTCCTGCTTGAGGCGCTTGGCCTTGGCTTCGAGGTATTTGGTGTAGTTGCCCTCATAGGGAATGCCGCGGCCGCGATCGAGTTCGAGGATCCAGCCGGTGACATTGTCGAGGAAGTAGCGGTCGTGGGTGATGATCATCACGGCGCCCGGATAGGCACGCAGATGCTTTTCCAGCCACGCCGTGGTCTCGGCGTCGAGATGGTTGGTCGGTTCGTCGAGCAGCAGAAGGTCGGGCTGGCGCAGCAGAAGCTGGCAAAGTGCGACGCGGCGGCGTTCGCCGCCCGAAAGCTTGGTGACCTCCGAATCCTTGGGCGGGCAGCCCAGCGCTTCCATCGCCATCTCGACCTGCTGTTCGAGATCCCAAAGGTTGAGCCGGTCCATTTCGTCCTGGAGCTTGGCCGACTCGTCGGCCGTCTCGTCGGAGTAGTTCATCATCAATTCGTTATAGCGTTCGATGACGGCGGTCTTGGCGGCGACGCCTTCCATGATATTTTCGAACACGGTCTTGTCCGGATCGAGCGCCGGCTCCTGCGCCAGGTAGCCGACAGTGGCGCCTTCGGCCAGCCAGGCTTCGCCGTTCCACTCCTTGTCGAGCCCGGCCATGATCTTGAGGATCGTCGACTTGCCCGAACCGTTGGGGCCGAGGATGCCGATCTTGGCGTCGGGATAAAAGGAGAGATGGACATTCTCGAGCACCTTCTTGGTGCCATAGGCCTTGTTGAGGCCGGCCATGTGATAGATGAACTGGCGTGCCACGCGCGCTTTCCCTGAAAAAACTGACTGGCCCAGAAAACTGACTGGATCTGTCGAATTGAGTGGAGGTTGGCCGCTATGTAGGCGATGCGGCGGCGAACGGCAATCGCTTTTGCCATACCTGCCCGGTCACACGCGGAAGTGTCCGCCAATCGCCGAAGTTTTCCACCAGCACGAAGCGTGCTGAAATCTCCGGTTAACTCTTCGGCGTCAAAACAGGGTCGGAGTGGAATCGCTCACTATCCGCGATTTCGAGAAAGAGATCGGGTCGACGGCATTGCTGAACAGTTTCCTGCTCCTTGCCGAAGCGGTCGTCTACTTCAGCGTCATGGTGACGCTTTTCCGCTTCAGACGGCGTATCGGCCTCGGCGTATTCGTCTGCGCGCTCGGTGTCATGCACTTCCTCGAGACCTATCTCGCCAGCGTCTTTTACGTCGCTCTGCCGTTCGGCATGGTCTCGCCTGGCTCGGCGGTGCTGTTTTCCGGCAAGCTGGTCATGCTTTTGCTGCTCTATATGAAGGAGGACGCTGCAACCGTGCGTCAGCCGATCTACGGCCTGCTGCTCGGCAATGCGCTGATGATCGGGCTGGTGCTGCTGCTGCGCCTGCACACCATCGCGGCACTTCCCGACGGGAGGCTTCCAGACATCGGCTTCATCGACCAGATGGGCTGGCTGATGGTATGGGGCACGACGCTGCTGTTCGTCGATGCCATCCTGATCATCCTGCTGTACGAAAAGCTTGGTCGGTATCTTCGCAAGGCGCCGTTCGCGCGCATCCTGATTTCCGTCGCTTGCGTGCTGACCTTCGACCAGGCCGGTTTTTTCACCGCCCTGCATTTCGTTGCCGGCGCGCCGATGGCCGTCTTTTTCGGCGGCTGGTTCGCCAAGATGGCGGCGGCGGTGACCTTCAGCACCATGCTTGTCGCCTATCTCAAATGGTTCGAGGAGCGCCAGGTCACGGCGCCGCGCGGACTGACCGATATCTTCGATACGCTGACCTATCGCGAACGCTACGAAGCGCTGGTGGAACATGTCGGCCGCGACGGCCTGACCGGCCTGCTGCACCGCGGGCGCTTCGACGCCGACGGTGAAGCCGCCGTCCAGACCAGCCTGCGCACCGCCAGGCCGCTCAGCCTGCTGATCATCGATGTCGACCATTTCAAGTCGATCAACGACCGTTTCGGCCATGCCGAAGGCGACAAGGTGTTGAAGGCGGTCGCTGCCCTGCTTGGCGAGGCGGCAAGCGCTGAGGACCAGGTGTTCCGCATCGGCGGCGAGGAATTCGCCATCCTCAGTTCTCGTCCGCACTCGGTCGCCAGGCTGTTCGGCGAAAGCATTCGCCACGCGGTCAAGGGCTCGGCCGCCACCAGCCGCTTCGAGCTCACCGTCAGCGCCGGCGTTTCCAGCGTCAGCGAAACCACGCGCTGCCTAGCCGACCTGTTCGCGCTTGCCGACCAGCGTCTCTACAAGGCGAAGTCGACCGGCCGCGATCGCGTCGTCGGCGAGCCGGGCGGCCACGAAGCCGACACGGCCGCTGCGTGGACCAAATCCGCACAGATTTAGTTCGTTACGACTTCCTCTGCCGTCGAAAGCCCGTCACGGTTGAAACCGCCATCAGCGCGATCGCCAGCCATTTCAGCGCCGTGATAATCGGCCCGGCCTCGATATCGTAGGCAATGAACAGCAGGATGCCCGGCACCAGCAGGCCGCATAGGATCAGCATGATGCGGTTGATCTGCCACGAGACTTTCGACGCCAACGCCTCGTCGCCGGGCGCGGAAACAAATGCTGCTCGCATCGTCTTGCCGCCGACCAGCATGGCCGAAAGACGCATCGAGATCGGCAGGCCGAGCCCGATGATCAAGAAAGCGCAAGCGGCCAGCAGCGAGGAGAATTTCAACGCGCTGGTGTCCGCCGGCACCGGAAACAGCAACGTCGCCAGCGGCAGGAAGGCGCCGAAAATGCCGATCGCCGCGATAATGATGAAGATCACCGCATTGACGATCGTGAACAGCTGGTACGTGCCGACGCCGATCGGTTCGGAGAGCGTTCGCATGCGTGCCCATTCGGCGTCGGTATACGAAAAGCCCGGCCATTCCATGCGGGCATCGTTTATCGAGACCATGCCCTTGGCCCAGAAAGCCAGCCGCGCCAGCGCGCTGCTCGTCATGTCATCCATTGCCGCCCCCGCCAGAATGATGCGCTCGCAGCATAGCACCAGGGCACGGCAGGGCGACAGTCCGGTACCTCTGTTGAGAGTTACTGGAAGCCGATCGCGTCGACATTGCCTGTCGGGCAACCGGCCTTGTTGGTCGGCACCGAAGCCAGCAGCAGATCCTTGAGCGCGCTGTTCGGGCCGATCGGACCGGCGAGACCGAGCGTCAGTTCGCCGATCAGCCGCCTGCCGCTCGACGGATCGATGACGCAGGACACGCGCACCCGGTCACCTGCCCCCGCGCCGAAGGCGCTGTCGAAAGCGCCGCGGATCTGGTCCGCCGTCAGCTTTCCACCGATGTTCTTGGCAAAGAGATCGCGCACCGGCGAGCTGTTCACCGCACGCATTAAATTGAGCGCGTCGGAGAAATAGTCCTGCTGGCTCTTGCCGTAGCAGGTGCCGTGCTTGATCCATTCATGCCGCTCGAGGTGGGAGGCCGTTCCAGGCATCACCTGATCGAGCTCCGTGCGGGTGTTGGCGTCCAGATTGACCGGCGGCAGGTCTTTCCAGTGGGCCGGATTGTCGTTGGCCTTGTCGCTCGCCGTCGCCTGGCAATAAAAATTGCCGTTCGGCTGCGGCCACAATCCATGCAAGGTGAAATGCGTCGCGTCGAAATCACCGGCGTTCTGCGCCTTGCATTCCGTCTTGTTCGACTTTGTCTCGCAAAACGCCGGCTGCCAGCTCAGCGCGAAGACGTATTCGGGTTTTCCCGACGCCGCCGGCTTGCCTTGGTCGTCAGGTGCGGCCGGCACGGTCGCCGCGCTGCTGCCGGAAACGTGGCCGCAACTGACCTTCACCCAACGGCGCTCCGGATCGGCGCCCGGAACCAGGATAAGGTAGTGCGTCGGCGCATCCTTGTTGCCAGCAAGCAGCTGGTAGCTCTTCCCGGCATCGGTCGAGACATTGCCGGGGTTCTTGCCGTTCTTGATGGCTTGCGTTGCCGGACAGGCAGCGTCGGCGACAAAGCTGCCGCTCATGTTGACGTCGGCACGCGCCGCCCCGGCCAGCGACGCCGCCAGCATGGCCAATCCGAAAATGACAGCACTACGCATGGAAAATCCCCGGCTGGACAAGTGGGCGACAGACTGAAGCTGTCTCCATGTCAGAATTGCGATATTTTGCTGGCCAAACGCAAGAAACATCGTCGCGAAAAGCGGGTTTGCCGGATTGACGCATAATGTGGGCCGGCGCAAACAAAGCCAACGACGATAATGCAAGGGCGGGACCAGGCGGCATGTCATTCAGCCAGCAGCGCGTGGTTGCCTCGCCGACCGGTGCCGATCTCAATCTTTTCGTCAGGCAGGCCGATGGCCGGGCACGCGCCGTCGTCCAGATCAATCACGGGCTGGCCGAGCACGCAGCGCGCTATGCCCGCTTTGCCGATTATCTTGGCTCCCGCGGCTTCCACGTCTATGTCCACGATCATCGCGGCCATGGCGCGACCAAGGCGCCCAACACGCCGCTCGGCAGGTTCGCCGACAGGGACGGCCCGGCCAAGGTGATCGCCGACGTCGGCGCCATCCATGACCTCATCGCCAGCGAACAGCCAAACAGACCGGTCATCCTGTTTGGTCATTCGATGGGCGCATCCGTGGCGTTGAAT
The DNA here is from genome assembly GCF_004006095.1 of Mesorhizobium sp. M7A.F.Ce.TU.012.03.2.1. Lineage (NCBI taxonomy): Bacteria > Pseudomonadati > Pseudomonadota > Alphaproteobacteria > Hyphomicrobiales > Phyllobacteriaceae > Mesorhizobium > Mesorhizobium sp. M7A.F.Ce.TU.012.03.2.1. Next base: position 4,229,128 of record NZ_CP034779.1, on the reverse strand, counting down.
TTCCTTTTAAGTCATTCGCCACGCGTCCATGCCGCCGCGATCTGGAACGGCAATTTCTCCCAAGGCCTGCTCGGGCAGGTGGCGCTGGGCGTCCTTGCCTGGGAGAGAATGCGGCTCGGCTCCGACGTGCCATCGCGTCTGTTGCCGAAGCTCACCTTCCAGGCCTGGGGCAAAGCGGTGCCCAATCACCGCACATTGTTCGACTGGCTGTCGCGAGATGAGGCGGAAGTGGCGAAATACATTGCCGATCCGCTCTGCGGCTGGGATGCCTCGGTATCGATGTGGCGCGACGTCGTCGGCATGGCGCTGAACGGCGGCAAGGATGCCGGCTTTGCCGGTATCCGACGCGACCTGCCCGTCAGCATCGTCGGTGGCGAAAAGGATCCCGCCTCGGATTATGGCAAAGGGATCACGCATCTTGCCAGCCGCATGCGCGCCATGGGCTTTTCGAATCTGGTTTCAAAGGTTTACGCCGACACCCGCCACGAAAGCCTGAACGAGGTGAATCGCGACATCATCATGGATGATTTCGCCATTTGGGCCGACGAAGTCCTCAAAGCGTGACGGATTGGCCCATTGCAAGAGCCGTGACAGCCGTTGCAGGGCTTGATAGAGGCTCTGGTTTCGCAGCAATCACGGTGATTGCGGCAATCACGGTGATTCATGGCTGAGCCCCCGCTGAAAGGCGTCCGCGTCGTCGAACTCGCCCGCATCCTTGCCGGGCCATGGGCCGGGCAGTTGCTTGCCGATCTCGGCGCCGATGTCATCAAGGTCGAAAGCCCCGATGGCGGCGACGACACCCGCAAATGGGGGCCACCCTTCGTCATGGGCAAGGACGGCGAGAACCTGTCGGCCGCCTATTATCATTCCTGCAATCGCGGCAAGCGCTCCATCGCCATCGATTTCTCGACACCGGAAGGCGCCGAGACCGTGCGCCGGCTGGTCGCCACCTCGGACGTGCTGATCGAGAACTTCAAGCTCGGCGGCCTGAAGAAATACGGCCTCGACTATGACAGCCTGCGCCAGATCAACCCGCGCCTCGTCTATTGCTCGATCACCGGCTTCGGCCAGGACGGACCCTATGCGCCGCGCGCCGGCTACGACTTCATCATCCAGGCCATGGCCGGCATGATGTCGATCACCGGCGAGGTCGGCCGCGAGCCGCAAAAGGCCGGCGTCGCCATCTCCGACATCTTCACCGGCCTCTATTCGGTCATCGCCATCCAGGCAGCACTGCGCCATGCCGAGCAGACCGGCGAAGGCCAGCACGTCGACATGGCGCTTTTCGACACCCAGATCTCGGCCCTCGGCAACCAGAATTTGAACTATCTCGTCTCCGGCCAATCGCCGGTGCAGATGGGCAACGCACACATGAACATCGCCCCGTATGAGGTTGTGCCGGTCCGGGATGGGCACATCATCCTGGCGGTCGGCAATGACGGCCAGTTCGCCAAATTCTGCGCCGCTGTCGGACTGGACGACCTGCCTGCCAATCCCGACTTCGCCACCAATCCCGCCCGGGTCGCCAACCGGGTCAAGTTGCGCGAGCGCATGATCGAGGCGCTGAAGATTTTTGACCGCGATCCGCTGCTGGCCAAGCTGGAAGCGGCCGGCGTGCCGGCGAGCCCGATCAACACGATCGGCCAGATGTTCGCCGACCCGCAGACCATCGCGCGCGGCATGCGGCTCGATCTCGACGACGGCCATGGCAATCTTCTGCCTTCGGTGCGTGCGCCGATGGTGATGTCCGGCACGCCGCTGGTCTATGAGCGCCCCTCGCCGCGCCTGGGCGAGCACACGCAAGAAATCCTTGCCGAACTGGAGAAGTCTGGACAATGAAGACCGGCGGACAACTCATCGTAGACGCGCTTGAAGCCAACGGCACCGACCGCATCTATTGCGTGCCCGGTGAATCCTATCTGGCGGTGCTCGACGCGCTGCACGACTCTGCGATCCGCACCATCGTCTGCCGCCAGGAAGGCGGTGCCGCGATGATGGCCGATTGCCACGGCCGCCTGACCGGCAAGCCCGGCATCTGCTTCGTCACCCGCGGCCCCGGCGCCACCAACGCCTCGGCCGGCATCCACATCGCCATGCAGGATTCGATACCCGTCATCCTGTTCATCGGCCAGGTCGCCAGCCACGCCAAGGAGCGCGAAGCGTTCCAGGAGGTGGACTACAAGAGGTTTTTTGGCGACATCGCCAAATGGGTGGTCGAGATCGACGACGCCTCGCGCATCCCCGAATTCGTCACCCGCGCCTTCGCGGTGGCGACATCGGGCCGTCCCGGCCCGGTGGTGATCTCGCTGCCCGAAGACATGCTGACGAGTGTCGTCGAAGCGCCCATCGCCTTGCCGCACACGCCGGTTGAGACACGGCCGGGCGAAGCGGAGCTCGATGCGCTGGAAAAGCTGCTGGCTAAGGCCAAGCGGCCGTTCGTCATCCTCGGCGGCACGCGCTGGGACGCCGAGGCGGTTGCACAAATGCGCACGATCGCCGAGGCCTGGTCGCTGCCGGTCGGCTGCTCCTTCCGCCGCCAGATGCTGTTCGATCATCTGCATCCGAACTATGCCGGCGATGTCGGCATCGGCATCAACCCGAAGCTGGCCACAGCGATCAAGCAGGCCGATCTCGTGCTGCTGATCGGCGGCCGCATGGGCGAAATGCCCTCGTCCGACTACACGCTGCTGAAAAGCCCCTATCCCGACCAGACGCTGGTGCATGTCCATGCCGACGCCGGCGAACTCGGCCGCGTCTACCGGCCGACACTGGCGATCAACGCCTCGCCTTCTGCCTTCATCGACGCTTTCGCCAGGCGCAAACCGGCCTCGGAGCCGACTTGGGCAGCCGAGACGCCAAAGCTGCATGCCGCCTATCTGGACTGGTCGACGCCACCGGAAGGCGGCCCCGGCTCGGTCCAGATGGGCCCGATCATGAACTACCTCGAAAAGATGTTGCCCGACGACGCCATCCTCACCAACGGCGCCGGCAATTACGCCACCTGGGTGCATCGTTTCCACCGCTTCCGCCGCTTCGCCACTCAAGGTGCGCCGACGTCAGGCTCGATGGGCTATGGCACGCCTGCGGCCGTCGCCGCCAAGGAGCTGTTCCCGGAGCGCACCGTGGTCGCCTTCGCCGGCGACGGCTGTTTCCTGATGAACGGGCAGGAATTCGCCACCGCCGTGCAGTATGACCTGCCTATCATTGTGGTCGTCGTCAACAACGGCATCTACGGCACCATCCGCATGCATCAGGAGCGCGAATATCCCGGCCGCGTCGTCGCCACCGATCTCAAGAACCCCGACTTCGCGGCTCTCGCCCGCGCCTATGGCGGCCATGGCGAAACGGTCGACAAGACCGCCGATTTCGCTCCCGCCTTCGAACGTGCCCGCGCCAGCGGCAAGCCGGCGATCGTGGAAATCCGCCTCGACCCCGAAGCGATCACGCCGACCAAGACGATGACGCAGATACGCGACAAGGCGTAGTCCAAACAAAAAAAAGAGGCGGTCGCCCGCCCCTTTTTGTCATGCGGCTTGCGCTACTTGGCGGTCTCGATCTGTCCGCGGATTTCGCCGTCCTTGTTGGCTGCCGTGTGCACGTTGACATAGTCCTTGCCGGCCATCAGGTCGGCGGCCTGCGCGTCGGTCAGCACGGCCGACCCTTTGATCGGGCTCTTGAGCTTGCCCTTGAACGGGATCGCCACCCCGGCGTTTTCACCCATCGCGGCTGGGCCGTGAATATGCCCGGCGGTCGCCGGCCCGCTGAGGCCGGAATATTTGACGTTCCAGCTGAGTTTCTTCGTGGCCGTGTCGAAGGTAAGAGCTGCGGTGCCCTTGCCTTTTGTGGTCACCGGCGGGTTCTGCTGGGCGCCGTCGAGCGTCGCTTTCAGCTTCACCGTCTCGGCCAGGGCCGGCGCCGCCGTAAGGAAGGAGGCCGAGATGGCCAGTGCCGAAAGCATGGGCGCCAAGGATTGGATACGCATGAGAATCTCCGTTTGCTGATGACATCCAGCCACGGCTCCCCGGCGCGCGAATGCATCGGCACAACGCTTATAAGAGCGAATGGCTGCGCGCGAGTAACACTTACGTGCAGACTAATGGACCGCGCGATACCGGCGGCGTCAGACGGCTGCCAGCGCCTGGGTCAGGTCGGCGATCAGATCATCCGGGTGCTCCACGCCGATCGACAGCCTGACCGTGGTCTCCAGCACGCCGATGCGTTCGCGCACCTCGAACGGTATGCCCGAATGGGTCATGGCCGCGGGGTGGCTGGCCAAGGATTCCGTTCCGCCCAGGCTCACCGCCAGCTTGAAGATCTGCAGGTTGTTGAGAAAGGCGAAAGCCGCCTTCTCGCCGCCCTTGATATCGAAGGAGAAGGTCGAGCCGGCACCAGTGCATTGCGCCCTGTAGGTGCGGCCAGCCGGCGTTTCCTCGCCCAGGAACGGAAGGTAATGCACCTTCTCGACCTTGGCATGGTCGCGCAGGAATTCGGCGACCAGGCGCGCATTGTCGTTGGCCCGCTCCATGCGGATCGACAGCGTCTCCAGTGAGCGGCCAAGCATCCAGCAGGAATGCGGGTCGAGCTGCGTGCCGATCGCGCCGCGCAGCGCCTTGATCGGCTTGGTGACCGCCTTGCTGCCCATGGCGGCGCCCGCGATCAGGTCGGAATGGCCGCCGACATATTTGGTCAGCGAATAAACAGAGACATCGGCGCCGTGTTCGATCGGCCGCTGGAACACCGGGCCGAGCAGCGTGTTGTCGCAGATAACGATCGGCGTCGACCCTTGGCTCGCGCCAATCTCGTCGGCGATCTTGCGCATCAGCGCGACGTCGACCAGGCTGTTGGTCGGATTTGACGGCGTCTCGATCAGGATGACTGACACGCGGCCTTTCGCGACGGCCGCGTCGGCGGCCGTGCGCACCGCTGTCTCATCGACGCCATCCGCGAAACCGACCGCGCCGATACCGAAGCCGGAGAGCGTGCGCGTCAGAAGCGTCTCCGTGCCGCCGTAAAGCGGCTGCGAATGAAGGATGACGTCGCCCGGCCTGATATAGGCGAGTAGCGTGGTGGCGATCGCCGACATGCCGGATGAAAACAGGATGCAGGCATCCGCCCCCTCATAGATCGCCAGCCGGTCCTCGACGATCTCGCTGTTGGGATGGTTGAAGCGCGAATAGACCAGGCCCGACGCCGTGCCGCTCGGCGGCTCCTTGCGGCCGGAGGTGTAGTCGAAGAAGTCGCGTCCTTCTTCCGCCGACTTGAACACGAAGGTCGAGGTCAGGAACACCGGCGGCTTGACCGCACCCTCCGAAAGCTGCGGATCGAAGCCATAGCTCAGCATCAGCGTCTCCGGGTGGAGCTTGTGGTTGCCGATATGGGTTTTCGACGGGCGTGGCGCGGTCATGATCTTTCCTGCCTGTTCGAGTGAAATAGTGAACGGCAATTTATGCGATCCCGTTCCGCCGGTCCTTGATATTTTTGGGCTCGCATGGCTGCATTCCCGCAACAAATTGCCCGGAGAGACCGAAAGTGCAGCAGAAGATAGCCGACGATTTCGACCTGAAAATCCTGCGTGAACTGCAGGCCGACGCCCGCATCACCAACAATGAGCTTGCCGAGCGGATCGGCCTGTCGCCGTCGCCCTGCCTGAGGCGGGTGCGGCGGCTGGAGGAAACCGGTGTCATCAGGGGCTACACCACGCTGGTCGATCCCTCAGCCTTCGGCTGGAACATGGTCGCCATCGCCACCATCCGGCTCAGCCGCCAGAACGAGGACGAGATCGTCATGTTCGAGGACGCGATCCGCGGCTGGGACGAGGTGCTGGAATGCCACCTCGTCACCGGTTCGCGCGACTATGTGCTGAAAGTAGTGACGGGAAGCCTCGAACAATACGAGCGCTTCATCAAGGAAAAGATCGCGCGGCTGAAATGCGTCGCCTCGATCGAGACCAGCCTCGTCATGAACACCATAAAGGAACGGCGCCTCTGACATTTCTGCCGGTGGCGCCGCGTCTCAAGATCATGCGCAGTAGGCTTACTTGACCGCCTTGTCGGTGATGGCGGTGGTGTAGGCGCCAGTCGGCTCCTTGGTGATGATCTTCTGGTCGAGCAACGCCTTGGCGGTGCGCTCGTAGGTAGCCGGGTCGAGCTTGCCGTCGGCATTGTCGATCAGCTTGGCGACTTCGCTCATCATGCGCTTCTGGTGGTTCTCGTCCTGGCCACCGCCGTCCATGACGATGCCAGCGGCTTCGTCATTGTTGTCGATGGCGTATTTCCAGCCCTTCATCGAGGCGCGCACGAACCGCACCATCTTGTCTTCGAAGGCCGGGTCCTTGAGCTTGTCTTCCGACGCATAGAGCCCGTCCTCAAGCAGGTCGTTGCCCATGGCCGAGTAGTTGAACACGGTCAGCTGTTCGGGCTTGTAGCCGGCGTCGATCAACTGCCAGTACTCGTTGTAGGTCATGACCGAGATACAATCCGCCTGCTTCTGGATCAGCGGTTGCACGTCGAAGCTCTGCTTCAAGACGGTGACGCCGTCCGGGCCGCCGTCGGTCTTGAGGCCGAGCTTGTTCATCCAGGCGTAGAACGGATATTCGTTGCCGAAGAACCAGACACCGAGCGTGTGACCCTTGAAGTCGGCTTCGGTCTTGATCGGGCCGTCCTTCGGGCAGACCAGCTCCATGCCTGCCTTCTTGAACGGCTGGGCGATGTTGACCAGCGGCACACCCTTTTCGCGGGCGGCCAGCGCACCGCCCATCCAGTCGACGATGACATCGGCGCCGCCGCCGGCGATCACCTGCTCGGGCGCGATATCGGGACCGCCCGGCTTGATGTCGACGTCGAGACCTTCGGCCTCATAGAAACCCTTGGCCTTGGCGACATAGTAGCCGGCAAACTGAGCCTGCGTGACCCATTTCAGCTGCAACGTCACCTTGTCGGCGGCCATTGCCTGGAACGCGGCGAGCGACATCGCGCCGGCCAGAACGGGAATAATCAGTCTTTTCATTTTTTTACCCTCTGAAGTTAGTGCCCTAAACCCACCGCCCCTATCCACCACGGACAGAGGGATGCCAAAACGTGACGGCTCTTTCGACAAGAGCGACCACGCCATAAAAGACCGAACCCGCAAGTGCTGCAACTGCGATTTCGGCCCAGACCATGTCGATGTTCATCCGCCCGACCTCGGTCGAGATGCGGAAGCCCATGCCGACGACGGGCGTGCCGAAGAACTCGGCGACGATGGCGCCGATCAGCGCCAGCGTCGAGTTGATCTTCAGCGCGTTGAAGATGAAGGGAGCAGCGGCCGGCAGCCTAAGCTTCAGCAGCGTCGGCCAGTAGCCCGACGCATAGGTGCGCATCAGGTCGCGCTCCATATGGCCGGAGGCGGCCAGACCGGCGACCGTGTTCACCAGCATCGGGAAGAAAGTCATGATGATGACAACAGCCGCCTTGGACTGCCAGTCGAAGCCGAACCACATCACCATGATCGGGGCGACGCCGATGATCGGCAGCGCCGAGACCATGTTGCCGATAGGCAAGAGGCCGCGCCGCAGGAACGGCACACGGTCGGCGAGGATCGCGGTGATGAAGCCGGCGCCGCTGCCCACCACATAGCCGAAGATCACCGCCTTGAAGATGGTCTGCCGGACATCCGCGCCGAGCACCGGCAGCGAACCGGCGATGCGCGCGCCGATTGCGCTTGGCGGCGGCAACAGGATGAAGGGAATGCCGGCGCCACGCGTCACCGCTTCCCAGATGATCAGTATCCAGGCGCCGAAGATGGCCGGGATGATCAGGCGCAGCGCGGTGCGAGCCCAGCTTGCCATCGGGCGAAGGCCCGACAGGACGGCGACGCAGCGCCAGCCAAGCAGCCAGGCACCCGTGAGCAGCAGGAAATAGGGCGCCCGTGCCAGGCCCTCGAAGCCGGTGATGCCGCCAATCAGCAGCCAGGCGGCCAGATGCGCGCCGATGAAAAGCACAACGGCTTCGACGACGGACGGTATTCTGGCCATCGAGATCAAAGCAGCGAGAAGCAGCACGCCGAAGATCAGCCAGTTCGTCGCCGCATAGGGATACATCAACGTCCCTGCGGGCTGCGCCAGCGCGTCGACTTTCGGCGCGGCGATCGGGCCGAGCGCGACCGCGATCAGGCACAGCACGATCGCCAACACCGCCTGCCAGGAGGGTTTCAGCCAGTTCATGCCGGCCTCCCGCCCATGGCGCGGTCGACGAGGCGCCCGGCAATGCCGACAACCATGACGAGAAGTGCTGCCACCACAGACCCAGCAACCAACGCCGACCAGATGTCGATGGACTGGCTGTAATAGGCGCCGGCGAGCAGCTTGGCGCCGATGCCGGCGACCGCACCGGTCGGCAGTTCGCCGACGATGGCGCCGACCAGGCTTGCCGCCACCGCCACCTTCATCGAGGTGAACAGGAACGGCACCGAGGCCGGCACGCGCAATCTCCAGAAGGTTTGCGCACGACTGGCATTGTAGGTGTGCATCAGGTCGAGATGCATGATCTCGGGTGAGCGCAGCCCCTTCACCATGCCGACGGTCACCGGGAAGAATGACAGATAGGTCGAGATCATCGCCTTCGGGATCAGACCGCTGATGCCGATCGCCCCCAGCACGACGATGATCATCGGCGCCACCGCCAGGATGGGAATGGTCTGCGAGGCGATGATCCACGGCATCAGGCTGCGGTCGAGCGTCGCCACATGGACAATGCCGACAGCGATGATGATGCCGAGCGCGGTGCCGAAGGCAAAGCCGAGCAGCGTCGACGACAGCGTCACCCAGGCATTGTAGACCAGGCTGCGGTTCGAGGTGATAGGCCGCAGGAAGGTGTTCTCGAAGAAATTCACCGCCACCTGATGCGGCGCCGGCAATGTCGGCTTCGGCTGCGACAGCGTCTTGCCGACGAGTTCGCTGAACGTGGAGGTCTCACCGGCGCGACGGTCGAGATCGCGCTGGAACGGCGCGTTGAGGATGACAGCGAAGACATACCAGAGCACGACCACCCCAGCGAGGATCGAGGTGACGGGGATGAGTTTGTCGCGGAAGGTGTCCATCTAGCGGGCCCCTTTTCCCGCCAACAAGAGAGGGCGACGACACCCATCTTTCGTCATCCTAGGGCGGAGCAAGGAGCGAAGCGACGCGGCGCAGACCCTAGGATCCATGCCGTTACCTCTGTGCTCCACAACGGTGCGGAAAAAGGCTCCCTGCGCCTCCCTGCGCATTCTCAGCCGCTTTGGCCTTTCGGCCGGCGTCACGGCATGGATCCTAGGGTCTGCGCAAGCTGCTTCGCGCTTGCTTCGCCCTAGGATGACGAAGGCGTGGTGGGCCGCTCCCCCTGCGCACGCCGCCTCGCGGTGCCCTGGGATGACGAAGGCACGGTGGGCCGCCTCCTCACCCGACCTCCGCTTCGCTCCGGCCACCCTCTCCCCGTTGGGGAGAGGAGGGAGCCCGTCGTTTGCTCCCTCAATCATCATAGCTGTGCCCTGCCCGCAGCCCGTCGCGCACGCGCGCCGCGATTGCCAGAAACTCCGGCGTCTCGCGGATGTCGAGCGGCCGCTCTCTCGGCAGTGTCGATTCGATGATGTCGCTGACGCGGCCCGGCCGCGGTGACATGACGACGATGCGCGTCGACAGATAGACGGCCTCCGGAATGGAGTGGGTGACGAAGCAGATGGTCTTGTTGGTGCGTCCCCACAATTCCAGCAATTGCTCGTTGAGATGGTCGCGCACGATCTCGTCCAGCGCGCCGAACGGCTCGTCCATCAGCAGCAGGTCGGCATCGAAGGCCAGCGCACGGGCAATCGAGGCGCGCTGCTGCATGCCGCCCGAGAGCTGCCAGGGATATTTCTTCTCGAAGCCAGAGAGGTTGACGAGCTCGAGCGTGCGCTTGATACGCTCGCCTTGCTCCGCCTTGGACAGGCCCATGATCTCCAGCGGCAGCCCGACATTGCGCTCGATCGTCCGCCACGGAAACAGCGCGGCGGCCTGGAAAACATAGCCATAGGCGCGTTTCTCGCGCGCCTGCTCTGCTGTCATGCCATTGACGGAAATCGTCCCCGAGGTTGGCTTCTCCAGATCGGCGATGACGCGCAGCAGCGTGGTCTTGCCGCAGCCCGAAGGGCCGATGAAGGAGACGAACTCCCCCTTGCCGATGGTGAGATCGACGTTTGACAACGCCTGCACCGGCCCGTCATTGGTCTGGAAGGTCAGTCCGAGTTTGCTTGCCGCGACGACGGCTGGCGAAGTCCCCGTCATCGGCTGCCGCCTGCCTGTTTCCGTCCCTGCGGCGGCTGGAATCCGATTGCTTTTATCGCGATGTTGTTTTCCACTTACCCTGTCCCATTTGGCCCTGTCCCATTTGGCCCTGTCCCACTGACCTTGTCCCACTCGATCGACGCCCGGAGTTTCCCCGATGTCGCCCAAACCCACTTGTCATCTTATCCGCCCTGAAAGCACTTATGAAGGCAAGCAGGGATTGACCTATTTCGCCGGCATCGCCGCCGAGACCGTCGGCGCCTCCGGCATCTGCATGCACATGCTCACCATGCCGCCCGGCGCCCGCGCCAAGGCACATATGCATGAGAGCCACGAGACGGCGATCTATGTGCTCTCCGGCGAAGTCCACACCTGGTACGGCGACCGGCTCGAGCATCATATCGTCGTCAAGGCCGGTGACCTTTTCTATATTCCCGCCGGCGTGCCGCATCTGCCGGCCAATCTGAGCAGCGCTCCGTCTTCGGCCGTCATTGCGCGCACCGATCCCAACGAACAGGAAAGCGTCGTCCTGCTCCCGGAACTGGATGCACTGGTCGCCTGAAGCCGGCATCGACGGGCTAGGATCCCACCGGTCAATTGCCCGAGGTTTGCGCTGCCCCTCATCGCCCTGCCGGGCACTTCTCCCCGTATAGTGACGGGGAGAAGGACGATTTCGCGGAGGATTTCGCCAATCTCCGACGTTACAAAAAAGGGCGGCGAGGTTGCGTTCATCTCCCTTCTCCCCGTCAGTATACGGGGAGAAGGTGCCGGCAGGCGGATGAGGGGCGACGCCGAGTTCGGCAATTAGGCACTGCGACACATCCCCAAAGGCGGCGCCGTGTTTGTCGGCAATCATCCGTTTCTTGGCGTTCTTCGAGCCGCGCAAGCTCAAACCCCGGTCGCCGGGATGCCGGTGCGTTCCACCTTGCGCGGCGCGGAGATTTCCTTCCACGTCGACAGCGCCCGGTTGACCGCCGCATTCGGCTCGCGGCCGACGAATTCTCCATGCCCGGGCTTGGCCTTGATTTCGGCCTCCTGGATCGACAGTTCGCCACGCGAGAACACGAACCGCGGCAGACCGGTCACCTCGAACCCTTCGAACACGTTGTAGTCGATGACGGACTGCTGCTTCTTCGAGGTGATCTTTTTCTTGCGCTTGGGATCCCAGACGACGATGTCGGCGTCGGCGCCCTCTACGATGGCGCCCTTCTTCGGATACATGTTGAGGATCTTGGCGATGTTGGTCGAGGTCACCGCGACGAACTCGTTCATCGTCAGCCGGCCGGTGTTGACGCCCGTCGTCCACAGCACCGGCATGCGGTCTTCAAGCCCGCCGGTGCCGTTCGGGATCTTGGTGAAATCGCCGACGCCGTTACGCTTCTGCTTGGTGGTGAAAGCGCAATGATCGGTCGCCACCACCTGCAGCGAGCCCGCCTGCAGGCCCGCCCACAGCGAATCCTGGTGCAATTTGTTCCGGAAGGGCGGGCTCATCACGCGGCGCGCCGCATGGTCCCAGTCCTTGTCGAAATACTCGCTCTCGTCCAGCGTCAGGTGCTGGATCAGCGGCTCGCCGAACACCCGCATGCCCTTCTGGCGCGCCCGACGGATCGCTTCGTGGCTCTGCTCGCAGGAGACATGCACGACATAGAGCGGCACGCCGGCCATGTCGGCGATCATGATGGCGCGGTTGGTCGCCTCGCCTTCCACTTCGGGCGGCCGTGAATAGGCGTGGCCCTCGGGGCCGTTGTTGCCGGCAGCCAGCAGCTTCTGCGACAGCGCGGCAACCACATCGCCATTCTCGGCATGCACCAGCGGCAGCGCGCCGAGATCGGCGCAGCGCTGGAACGACGCATACATCTCGTCGTCGTCGACCATCAGCGCGCCCTTGTAGGCCATGAAATGCTTGAACGAGGTGATGCCCTTGTCGACGACCGTGGCCATCTCGTCGAACACCTGCTTGCCCCACCAGGTGATCGCCATGTGGAAGGAATAGTCGCACGACGCCTTCGAGGTCTTGTTGTCCCACATCTGCAAGGCTTCGAGCAGCGACTGCTGCGGCGCCGGCAGGCAGAAATCGACCACCATCGTCGTGCCGCCGGAGAGCGCCGCGCGCGTGCCGGATTCGAAATCATCGGCCGAATAGGTGCCCATGAACGGCATTTCGAGATGGGTGTGCGGGTCGATGCCGCCCGGCATGATGTAGCAGCCGGTGGCGTCGAACTCATGGTCGCCATGCAGGCCCGAGCCGATGGCGACGATCTTGCCGTGCTGCATCAGCACATCGGCCTTCCAGGTGCGGTCGGCGGTGACGATGGTGCCGTTTCGGATGACTTTGGTCATTAGCTGTTCCCTTGTTCTTGCCGCGCTTCTTACGAGCGTCGTTTGGAAGGTAGATCTAAGCTCACTCCACGATGACAGCCGTCTCCACCACCGCGTGGAACAAAACGTCGGCACCTGCCGAAGCCCATTCCTTGGTGATCTCCTCGGCCTCGTTGTGGCTCAAGCCGTCGACGCAGGGGCACATCACCATGGCGGTGGGCGCGACGCGGTTGATCCAGCAGGCGTCATGGCCGGCGCCGGAGACGATGTTGCGGTGGGAATAGCCGAGACGTTCGGCGGCATCGCGGATCGCCTTGACGCAACCCGCGTCGAAGGTGACCGGATCGAAAGCGCCGACCTGCTCGATCTCGTAGCGGATGTCGAGCGCGTCGCAGATCGTGTCGATGCCTTCACGGATGCGGCCATCCATAGCGTCCAGCACTTCCTTTTCCGGCGAGCGGATGTCGACGGTGAAGACGGTGCGTCCGGCGATGATGTTGCGCGAGTTGGGATAGACCTCCATGTGGCCGACCGCGCCGACGGCATCGGGCTGGTAGTCCATGGCGATCTCGTGCACCAGTTCGATCACCCGCGCCATGCCGAGCCCGGCATTGCGGCGCTTGGGCATCGGGGTCGAGCCGGTGTGGGCTTCCTTGCCTGTCAGCGTCACCTGCAGCCATTTAAGGCCCTGGCCATGAGTGACGACCCCGATGTCGATATCTTCGTCCTCGAGGATCGGACCCTGTTCGATATGCAGTTCGAAGAAGGCGTGGATCTTGCGGTCACCGACCTTCTCAGTGCCTTTCCAACCGATACGCTCGAGCTCCTCACCGAATTTCTTGCCCTGCTTGTCGACATGCCCGTACACATCGGCCTGGTCGAGCACGCCGGCGAACACGCCGGACGCCATCATAGCCGGCGCAAAGCGCGAGCCCTCCTCGTTCGTCCAGTTGGTGACGACGATCGGATGTTTGGTCTTGATGCCGAGATCGTTGAGCGAGCGCACCACTTCAAGCCCGCCCAGCACGCCGAGCACGCCGTCGTACTTGCCGCCGGTCGGCTGCGTATCGAGATGGCTGCCGACATAGACCGGCGGCAGGCTGGGATCGGTGCCTTCGCGGCGGGCGAACATCGTGCCCATTCCATCGACGCCCATTTCGAGCCCGGCCGCATCGCACCAGCGCTTGAACAGATGCCGCCCTTCGCCGTCTTCGTCGGTCACGGTCTGGCGATTGTTGCCGCCGGCGATGCCGGGGCCAATCTTCGCCATCTCCATGATGGAATCCCACAAACGATCTGAATTGATTCGCAGATTCTCGCCGGGTGCGGCCATGCTCTAAAACCTCATCGATTGCGGGGCGCCGGCGTCCCCCTCCCCCTCGAGGGGAGGGTGGCCGCGAAGCGGTCGGGTGGGGTCGGCTGACATATGCTCAACCTTCCCCTTGACCATCTGCGCGACATGCCACGCGCTGTTTATGACATCGGGCTCGTCAACACGGAAGACGTGAAACCCGAGAGAGCGCAGATAGGCATCACGAACAGCATCGTGCCGTTTACCCTTCTCGTGTTCGTGCAGATCACCGTCGACCTCAACGATCAGCTTCACCGCCAAGCAAACGAAGTCAACGATATAAGGCCCAATCGGGCACTGACGGCGAAACTTGATGCCTCCCGATTTCAACTCCCACAGTTCATACCACAGGAGGGATTCGCCCTTGGTCGCGTGAACTCGAAGCGCGCGCGCCTTCTGGCGCATTTCGAAGCTCACGCGGGTACGGGGCATCAGACGCGGCCACGCAGCAAAAGATCAGGTCGGCACCCAGTCGCACCGACCCCACCCGACCGCTTCGCGGCCACCCTCCCCTCGAGGGGGAGGGATATCCGCGTCCAGTTCGTCAATCTATGGCTCGCAAGACTTCTCTGACATGGTCGATCAATTCGTTGATCTGGCCCTTGGTGATGATCAGCGGCGGCGACAGCGCGATGATGTCGCCGGTGGTGCGGATCAGCGCGCCGCGCTCGAACGCCTTGACGAAGGCCGAGAAGGCCCGCTTGGTCGGCTGGCCGGCGATCGGCGCCAGCTCGATCGCGCCGATCAGGCCGATGTTCCTGATATCGATGACGTTCGGCTCGCCTTTCAGCGAATGCAGCGCGTCTTCCCAGTACGGCGCCAGCTCCTCGCCGCGGGTCAGCAGGCCCTCTTCCTTGTAGGTGTCGAGCGTGCCGAGTGCGGCCGCGCAGGCGATCGGGTTGCCCGAATAGGTGTAGCCGTGGAAGAACTCGATCATGTGCTCGGGGCCGGTCATGAAGGCGTCGTGGATCTCCTTCTTGACGAACACCGCGCCCATCGGGATGACGCCGTTGGAGACGCCCTTGGCGGTGGTCATGATGTCTGGCGTGACACCGAAATAATCGGCGGCGAACGGCGTACCAAGACGACCGAAGCCGGTGATGACCTCGTCGAAGATCAACAGGATGCCATGCTTGGTGCAGATTTCACGCAGCTTCTCGAGATAGCCCTTCGGCGGCAGGATGACGCCGGTGGAGCCTGCGACCGGCTCGACGATGACGGCGGCGATGGTCGAAGCGTCATGCAGGGCGACGATGCGCTCCAGTTCGTTGGCGAGTTCCGCGCCATACTCCGGTACGCCCTTGGTGAAGGCGTTCTTTTCCGGCAGATGCGTGTGCGGCATATGGTCGACGCCGCCGAGCAGCGTGCCGAACATCTTGCGGTTGGTGACGATGCCGCCGACCGAGATGCCGCCGAAATTGACGCCGTGATAGCCGCGCTCGCGACCGATCAGCCGGGTGCGCGAGCCCTCGCCCTTCACACGATGATAGGCGATGGCCATCTTGAGCGCGGTCTCGACCGATTCCGAGCCGGAATTGGTGAAGAAGACATGGTCCATGCCCTTGGGCGCGAGGTCGACCAGGCGGTTGGCCAGTTCGAACACGATCGGGTGGCCCATCTGGAAGGCGGGCGCATAGTCGAGCTCGGCGGCCTGCTGCTGGATCGCCTCGGTGATCTTGGGACGGCAGTGGCCGGCATTGACGCACCACAGGCCGGCGGTGCCGTCGAGAACCTTGCGGCCGTCGCTGGTCGTGTAATGCATGTCCTTGGCGGACACCATCATGCGCGGCGCCTGCTTGAACTGCCGGTTTGCCGTGAACGGCATCCAAAATGCGCTGAGATCGTTCGGCGTGACTTTCAGCCGGTTGGACATGACCAGGACTTCCCCTTGTAATCTGTTTCGGTGCGCCCAACGCTTGGTCTTTGCCGCGTTTTCATGCTACGCAAATTTTTGACCGATTGGACAAACGTTAGCACCGCCCTGTCGGCGGTCAAGGGATTACTAGCGGAAATGCGGCACCTGAAGTGCGTTCCACAGGCTAGGGAAAAACTGGTCCAGAGAATTGGTCCAGATGACCCTCAACGCGAGGGCTGGCAACGGTGACCACGGACGCCCCTCGTCGCACCCGCATCCAGCAGGAAAAGCGCGAACTCATCCTGGAGGCGGCGCTCGAGGTTTTCTCGACCAACGGTTTTCGTGGCTCGACCATTGACCAGATCGCCGAAGCCGCCGGCATGTCGAAGCCGAACCTGCTCTATTATTTCCGCCGCAAGGAAGACATCCACGAGACGCTGATGCAGCGCCTGCTCGACACCTGGCTGGCGCCGCTGCGTGAACTCGATGACATCGGCGACCCCTTGACCGAATTGCGCAGCTACATCAGGCGCAAGCTGGAGATGGCACGCGACTTTCCGCGCGAGAGCCGGCTGTTCGCCAACGAGATCCTGCAAGGCGCGCCGCGCATCATGCCGCTGCTGGCGGGCGAACTGAAAACGCTGGTCGACGAGAAGGCGACCGTCATCAAGGGCTGGATGCGCGCCGGCAAGATCGCCAAGACCGATCCGTGGCACCTGATCTTCTCGATCTGGGCGACGACGCAGCACTACGCCGATTTCGACGTCCAGGTCCGGGCCGTGCTCGGGCCGAACCGCGGCGGCGACGGCCGCTTCGAGGATGCGGCAAGGTTTCTCGAACAATTGTTCTTGGATGGGCTGAAGCCGAAGACCTGACGCTTCAGGCGCTGCGCCGCTCAACCGGCAGCGCGTCCAGCAATGTCTGCAGCTTGGCGACCGAGTTCTGCTCGGCGAGCGGCGTGTAGACGATCAGCTTCATGTCGGAGCCATCGCCGATCGACAGGCTCATATGCTCGAAGATCATGGCGCCCGCGCTCGGGTGCCGGACATGCTTCACCCCCGACAACCGGTGCGCGACGTCGCGCTGCGGCCACCAGGCGCGAAATTCGGGGCTCGAACGCGTCATCAACTCGATCAGCCGCTCGAAATCCGGATCGCCGACATAACGCGCACTCGCGGCCCGGAAGGAGGCCAGCACGGTGCGCGCCAGTTGCTCCCAGTCGACCAGCAGGCGCCGGTGGTGCGGGCTCGTGAACACCATGTGGACGATGTTGCGGGCGTCACCCTCCAGCAAGCCATAGTCGCCGAACACCGCGACGGCAGCCGGGTTCCAGGCCAGCACATCCCAGCGCCGCCCGACAACATAGGCCGGCTGCAGCACCAGGCTCTGCAGCATGTGCAGCAAGGGGCCGTCGACTTTTTCCGGCGCCACGGCACGGCGCTCCGGCTGCTGGCGGTCGGCGAGGATGAACAGATGCTGTTTTTCGGCGGCGTCGAGGCGCAGTGCTTCGGCAAGTGCCGTCAGCACCTCGACCGAGGGCCTGACCTCCCGCCCCTGCTCCAGCCATGTGTACCAGGTGGTGCCGACACCGGCGATCATCGCCACCTCCTCGCGGCGCAAGCCCGGCGTACGCCGCCTGAGACCGGTGGCGATGCCGGTGGCCGAGGGCGTCAGCCTTTCGCGGCGCGAGCGCAGGAAGGCGCCGAGTTCGCGCCGGCGGCTGTCTTCAGCCGAATGTGTGGGGGCAGCGTGGGGTTGGGACTCCATGCGAGTATTATAGCAGTATTGATACCAGGATAAAGTTTGAACTGTTTGGCCCGCGCCAACTGTCCCATCTTCGGTTCAGAGCAACAGAACGGAGGCTCTGAACATGGAACTCAAAGACAAGACGATCCTCATCACCGGCTCTACCGATGGCGTCGGCCGGGTCGTCGCGCAACGGCTCGGCGCCGCGGGCGCCCGTGTGCTGGTGCATGGCCGCGATGCGACGCGCGGCAAGGCTGTTGTCACCGGGATCGAAGCGACCGGCGGCAGGGCGGAGCTTCTGGTCGCCGACCTCTCGTCGCTGGCCGAAGTGCGCCGGCTTGCCGGAGCCGTGCGCGCCCGGACGGATCGGCTCGACATCCTCGTCAACAATGCCGGAATCGGCACAGCGGGCCAAGGTGCCAAAAGGCAGGTCAGCGCCGACGGCTACGAACTGCGCTTCGCGGTCAACTACCTCGCCGGTTTCCTGCTGACATCGGAGCTTCTGTCGTTGCTGAAGGCGAGTGCGCCGGCCCGCATCGTCAATGTCGCCTCTGCGGGGCAGCAGGCGATCGATTTCAGCGATGTCATGCTGACCCGCTCCTATGACGGCGTGCGTGCCTATTGCCAGAGCAAGCTGGCGCAGATCCTGTTCACCGTCGACCTTGCGGAGCAGCTGAAAGGCACCGGCGTCACCGTCAACGCGCTGCATCCGGCGAGCTATATGAACACCACCATGGTCCGGCAAGCAGGCGTGACGCCGTGGAGCTCGGTCGAGACCGGTGCCGAGGCCATCCTCAACCTCGCCGCCTTACCCGCGCTCGACGGGAAAAGCGGCCTCTATTTCGACGGCCTGCGGGAATCCCGCGCCGATACCCAGGCCTATGACGCCAAGGCAAGGCAACGTCTGCGAGCCTTGAGCCTTGATCTCATCGGCACGGCCTCCCCCACATCGAAGGAAGACCATTCATGACCAAGACAATCGAACACACCGTCATCATCGGCGGCTCGTCCGGCATCGGCCTGGCGACGGCGCGAAAACTGCTTGGCCCGGGCATGAAGGTGACCATCACCGGGCGCAACGAGGACAAACTGAAGAGCGCTTGGAAAAGCCTTGGCAGCGCTGCCGGGAAGGCTGCTTTCGACACCGCGAAGCCGGATGAGGTCCGCCAGTTTTTCCAGAGCCTCGGTCCTTTCGACCATCTGGTGCTGGCGGCCAGCGGCGGCAAGGGCCTCGGCCCCTTCCCGACGCTTGACCTGAGCGACATCGGCAGCGGCGTCGAGGAAAAGGTCCGCCCGCAGCTGTCCTGCCTGCAGGCCGCCTTGCCGACGCTGAACAAGGTCGGATCGGTCACCTTTATCTCGGCGGTGTCGGCGCAACTCGCGACGCCCGGCGTCGCCGGTATCGCCGCCATCAACGGCATGCTGTTGACTGTGGTGCCGATCCTGGCCCTGGAACTGAAGCCGCTGCGCGTTAATGTCGTGGCGCCGGGCGTCATCGACACGCCCTGGTGGGATTTTCTGGCCGAAGAGCAGAGGCAAACGATCTTTGCCGACTATGCCGGCAAGACCCCGGTCGGCCGCGTCGGTCGGGCCGAAGACGTGGCCGACGCAATCGCCTTCCTCGTCTCCAACGGCTTCATGACCGGCCAGGTGCTGACCTGCGACGGCGGCCTGAGATTTGCGGCATAGGAACAGCGACTATCGGGCTCCGACGGGACCTTAATTGGCCTTCTTTGGAACGCGGTCGTTCTCGTCCGCGGGCCTGTCGCCTGCCGGTGTTGCCGAAACAGGCTTTTCCGGCACATGGGAATAGTCAGATGTATCCGCCCCATACATCTTGTTGTCGATCGCCTCTTGCCAGCTGTAGTCCGCGTCGGACGGTGAAACGTCGGCGATCTCATGGCGGGAGGAGCGAGCGTGAAGCCAGTTCGGGGTGATCTCTCGAACCAATTGTGCAAAGCGTCCCATCGAAACCGTTCCTTTCCTTGTCCTTTCCAGGAGGCGCGATCACGGTTGCGTCGGCTGCACCTAGAGTTGACCTCTCAGCCAGGCCAGCGTCTCGGCAACGCCGGCCAGCCCGTACTGCGCGGTCGTTTGCGCCGGTGGTTTGACCCGTATCGATATGCCGCCGGCATCATTGATCGTTTCGAAGCCGTTTTCGTCCGACGTGTCGTCGCCCAGGAAGACCGGGCGGCGACCTGCGAATGGCGCAATCTCCATGAAACGCCGGATCGCGGCACCCTTGGCCGCCTCCAGCGGCAGCAATTCCACTCCGGCGTTGCCGGCAACCACCCGGTAGCCCTTTGGCAGGCCGGCCAGCGCCTGCTCGACGAGCTGCGTCGCGCGCGGAAGCAGATGCGGGGCGGCGCGCGTGTGGATGGCCAGCACCCGTCCCTTGCGCTCGATATACGCCCCACGACCGAGCTCGGCCTCGATCTCGTCGGCAAGGGCTGCGATATCCGCCGGCTCGTCCGCGATCTCGACGTCGTCGTCCGGCAGGAGCCGATGTTCCAGGCCATAGAGCCCGGCGGCGCGCAGTTTCAAAGGCTGAAACAGATGATCGACGGCCGAAACGGACCGGCCCGTGATGAACGCCAACGCCCCGTTCAGCTTGCGGTCCAGGCCTTGCAGCAAGGAGCGAAGCTCGTCGCTGACCGAGACTGCGTCCGGGTGCTCGGCATGTTCCAGCAACGTGCCGTCGATGTCGAGGAACAATGCCCATTCGCCGGCCAGCACAGGCTGCGGTTTCTCCATGACGGCCTGCGGCTTTTGCAGGGTCTCGCCGATCATCTTCTGCAGCGTATCGCTCATGACATCGCCATCCGTCTGCGCTCAAAGATGGAGACGACATTGTCGACGCTGGGCGGCGGGTCGCCGGCGGCACCGGTTACCCGATCGAGGTCTCCGCGCTTGCGCAAACGCGCCGCATCCAGAAGCATGCTGCCGGCCCAGCGATAGACGTTGTTGTTGCGGATCGTCTCGCGCATGGGTCGCATGCGCTCGCGCTGTTCTTCGGGCGCCATGGTCAATGCCTGCAACAGCGCTCCGCTCATCATGGCGGCATCGTAAGGGTTGACGATCAGCGCCTCCAGCAATTCGCGCGAGGCGCCGGCGAATGTGCTGAGCATCAAAACACCCTGCTCGTCGTCGCGCGCGGCGACGAATTCCTTTGCGACGAGGTTCATGCCGTCATGCAGGCTGGTGACCATGCATATGTCGGCGGCCCGATAGATCTCGTAAACCTGTTCCTGCGAGTGATGTTCGGCCACCATGATCACCGGCCTGTAGCCCTCGCTGCCATAACGCCGGTTGAGCTCTTCGGCATAACGGTGGCACTCGTCATGGAGCAATTTGTAGGCCGGCAGCGTGCCGCGGCTGGGTGCCGCGACCTGCAGGAAGACAAGTTTTCCGATCCATTCAGGCTGTCGCTTGAACAATTCGTTCAAAGCGTGAAACCGATCAAGAATGCCTTTGGTGTAATCGAGGCGCTCGACCCCGACGGCCAGCTTCACATCAGCTTTAAGGCCGAACCTCTCGCGCATGCGAGCGCGGCAATCGTCGACATCGGGAAGTTTCGCCAGCAGGTCCGCCGGCCATTCTATCGAGATGGGATAGGCGTGCACCAATGTGGTCCGTCCGCCGTAGGAGATGGCCGCATCGGCCCGCTCGATGCGGCTTTCCAGGAAGCGATCGACGCTTTCGGTGAAATTGTTGGCGTGGAACTGGGTGTGGAAGCCGATGATCGAACTGCCGAGCAGCCCTTCGAGGATGCGTTCACGCCAGGGACAGATGCTGTACACTTCCGAGTTCGGCCACGGGATATGCCAGAAAGTGATGACGATCGCCTCCGGCAGGCGCTCGCGGATCATGCGCGGCAGCAGCGCGAAATGGTAGTCCTGGACCAGCACGATCGGCCGCTCGTTGCGGGCCTCGGCAACCACCGTATCGGCAAACTTGCGGTTGACGGCTTCATAGGCAGCCCAGTCCGAAGCGCGAAAAATCGGCCGGGTGAAGGCGATATGGCAAAGCGGCCAAAGGCCCTCATTGGCGAAACCGAGATAATAGCCCTGGTGCTCTTCCTCCGTCAGCCAGACTCGGCGCAGCGTGTAGGACGGGTTGCCAGGCGGCACCTGCACACGATCGTGGTTGTCGACGGTGAGGCGGTCCGCCGTTCCGCCGCCATAGGCGATCCAGGTGCCGGCACAGGCGCGGGTAATGGGCTCGAGCGCCGACACCAGTCCGCTGGCCGGGACGAGCAACTCGACGCCGTCGCCCTTCACATTGTGGATGTACGGTTCGCGATTGGACACCACGATGACCTGCGCATCGGGCAGATCGTCGGCCAGGATCTTGCGCAATGTTTCGGGCGACCAGGTCACCAGCGCGGCATCGGCCGATTGGCCATTCTTTTCGAACTCCCGTATCACCTTGCGCGCGGCTTCCGCGGCCACATCTTCACCTGCCGTATGTGCGACCGCGGGTGGATGACGGCGACGGTGCCGCGATATGGAGAGGAAAACGGCAAGAGCGGAAAAACCGAGGCTCGCGAAGATCAGAACCCAGAGCAGGTCCGCACCGTAGTTTGTCATTGAATGTCAACTCACCCCGGCCGTCGGCGACCGTTTGTTCGTGTTCCCGTTTGAAATGGTCCGCCGACCACGTGGTCAGCGTTCGGACCTATTTTTGCAACGCACAAAGCTCGGATCGGTTCCGGCAATTTTGTTCGGATCATGTCCTTACGATGAGCGGCACCAGCCCTTCATGGCGGTCGGCAAGGAAAGCGACGACCCGGTCACCGACGCGCTGGAAGGTGAGATCGACGACCCGGTCGCCGACGCCCAGGTGCCGCAGTGTCAGCGTATCGATGCCGATCGGCAGTCTCGGGCGGGTGACGCGGATTTCGCCATCCCAGCCGTCGATCTCCAGGCCAAGGCAGGCCTGCATCAGCATGAAGGCGGATCCCGCCGACCACGCTTGCGGCAGGCAAGCGACGGGATAGGCGATGGGTGCTTCGCCCGGCGCGCGTGTAAACCCGCAGAACAGTTCGGGCAGCCGCATGTTGAAATGGACCGCGGATTCGAATGTGCCGCTCATCAGGCGAACCACGCTTTCACGCTCGCCATAATGCGCCAGGCCGGCACCGCATATGGCGGTGTCGTGCGGCCAGATCGCGCCATTGTGGTACGACATCGGGTTAAAGAACACCGCATCGTCGGCAAGCGTCCTCAGCCCCCAGCCGGAATGGAAGGAGGCGGAAAGCAGCTGGTCGGCGACCATCTGTGCCCGCGCCGGCTCAGGCAATCCGACAAAGAGCAGATGCCCGGCATTCGAGGTCCGCACCTTGCAGGGCTCGCCGGCACCGTCGATCGCGAGGGCATAGAAGCCGAGATCGTCAAGCCAGAAATCGCGTTCCACCGCCACCCGCATCGCCTCGGCGCGGTCCTCCCAGTGATCGGCTTTGTCGTCCTCGCCACGGCGGCGGGCAAGCTTGGCCAGCCCGCGGAAGGCGGCAAAGACATAGCCCTGCACTTCGACCAGGGCTATCGGGCCCTTGGGAATGCGGCCATCGGCATGGAAGACCGAATCGAAACTGTCCTTCCATCCCTGGTTTGCGAGGCCGGACTCGGCCGCTCGCTGGTAAGTCACGAATCCGGTCTCCTGGCCCGCCTCCTCCGTCCATTCGGCCGCCGCGCACAGCGAAGGCCACAGGCCGTCGATGAATGCCATGTCACCGGTACGATCGGCGTAGGCGCAAGCAAGATAGATGTAGAGCGGTGTCGTATCGACGCCACCGTAGTAGCGGCCGAAGGGAAGCTCCCGCAGCGCCACCATTTCGCCTTTGCGGGTCTCGTGCATGATCTTGCCCGGCTGCGAATCGCTGAACGGCGATGTCTCGGTCGCCTGATGCTGGGCCAGAAAGGCCAACACGCCCCGCGCCAGGCCGGGATTGAGCCACAGCATCTGCAGCGCCGAGATGACGCCGTCACGACCGAACGCCGTCGAGAACCATGGGATGCCGGCATAGGGATAGGGGCCGGTCGCCAGTTCGGTGGTCAGCAGCGCGACATCGGCGCGGGCGCGCTCGACCCAATCGTTGAAGACACGGCCCGAGCTGCGCACCGTCGCGCCATGACGACGTTTGGCCCGCATGCCAAAGCGGGCGCGGGCGGCAGCGGCGCGGAACCGGTCGCGGTCGGGCTTGTCGGCCACCTCGGGACCGACCTCGACATAAAGCACCTTCCTGCTGCGCTTGGTCACGGCGATCAGGAAATCGGCACGGTTGGCTGTCAGTTGGTCCGGCGCCTGCGAGAACGATATCGCAGAGAGGCGGGCCAGGCCGTCGAGCCCGTCATAGCGCAGCAGGACCGACGTCGCGTCTGTCTCGGCGGCATGGGCCAGCCCGCGCTTCAGCCGTGTCGACCCCCGCACTTCGAACATGTCGCGGAAATCGGCGGAATAGTGCAGGGAGACGCTGATCGTCGAATGTTCCCGGCTGTAATTGGAAAGGGTGATGCGTTCGAACAGCCTGTCCTGCCAGAGCAGCCTGACGCGTTCGATGTGGATGGCTCCCTGCGGGATGTCGCGTCCGCCGGCGCTCTGTATCGGCAGATTGGTCAAATTGGTGGTGAACAGCACATTGTCCTGGCTGAGTGAGGCGCCAAGCAGCGATGTCTGCCTGCCGCCGACGGTCAGCCGGAACTCGGAAAGAACCCGTGTGTCGTCGCGAAAGAAACCGTCGCCGGCTCCGCGTATGTCGCCATAGGCGTCGGCAACCGCGAAGCAATCGCCCTGCTTGAGCGCAAACAGCCGATGCGGCTCGCGAGGGGCGGTGGCGTCGAGCGATGCAAGCGCAACCGCGGGATCGAGCTGGCGCTCATCGAGTTGGGCCATTCGTCAAAGATCCCTGTTGTTTCGTTGTCGTGGCTCGAGCACGTCGTTGCTCAAGACGCCTTCGCCTCGGTCGGGACGCCGATCAGGCGCGCATAGGCGGCCAGATAGTCGCCGGCCATTCTTCGAGCGGAAAAACGCTTTTCAAAAACGGCCCTCACCTTGCGCCTGTCGAGCTGCAGCAAAGCAGGCACCGCGGCGACCGCGCCATCCAGCGTGTCAGCGATGAAACCGGTCACGCCTTGATCGATGATCTCGGGCAGCGCACCGCAATTCCAGGCGATCACCGGCGTACCGCAGGCCATGGCCTCGATGGCGGCGAGCCCGAACGGCTCCGGCCAGTCGATCGGGAACAGCAGGCCGGCCGCCTTGCCGAGAAATTCCACCTTCTGGTCCTCCTCGATCTCGCCGACATAGACGATGCGATCGCCGTCGATCAACGGTTCGACCACCTCGTGGAAATAGGCGCGGTCGTCGTCGCCGATCTTTGCCGCAAGCTTCAGCTTGAGCCCCGACCGCAAGGCGATCTCGATGGCGCGGTCCGGGCGCTTGTCGCGTGAGAACCGGCCGAGGAAGGCAAGGTAGGGTTCTTCCGCCGTCGTCTCGAAAGTCGGTTCGTAGAGAGTGGTCGGCAGCCCGTGATGGATCGTCGCCAGCCAATTGGCCTTGGCAAGGCCCGCCTTCTGGCTGTGCGAAATGGAAATCAGGGGAAAACGCGGAAACCGTTCATAGGCCGGCGCCAGGTCCACATAATCCAGCCTGCCATGCGGCGTCGTCACCGTGCGGTCGGCGAGATCCTCGAAGAAGGAAAAGTGCAGGAAATGGCTGAGGTGGAAGTGGATGACATCGAACTCCGACGCCCGGTCCCTCACCTGCGCAAGCATCGAAAGATGCGCAGCGATCTCGGATTTGAGCGGACGCGGATCGAGGCGCAGCGCGCGTTCCCGGCTGGCTACCAGCGTCGCGGAAGTCTGGCTGTCGCCACTGGCGAACAGCGTCACCTCATGGCCCAGATCGACCAGCGCTTCGGTTAGATACGAGACGATGCGCTCGGTGCCGCCATAGAGCCTTGGCGGCACCGATTCATAAAGCGGCGCGACATGGGCGATTTTCATATTCCATCCTGGATGCTGGGCATGCAGGTGTGAAATGCGTCAACGCCTCGATTGGTTCCGATTTTATGATCGAGCCGTCGGCACCAGAGGCCGCAGTCGGCATGCAACTGTGCGTCAAACGGATTGCGCGATCAGGGTCAGAAAGCCACCGCTCAGGGCGACATTGCCGACGAAGCCATTGATGCGGGACGCACGGTCCGGACCCTGATGGTCCCAGAAATTGTGGAACATCGGCGTGGCGACGATGAGGAACAGCAGCAGCACCGCGGCCGCGAGTGCCGTCCACAATCCTGCGATGACCAGCACGCCGGCGGCGATCTGAAGCACGATGCCGAGCCACAGCGCCAATCTTGCCTGCGGCACACCGCGCGCGGCCATCATATGGGTCAGGAAGGCCGCGTTCTGGATGTTGCGCAGGCCGGCGAAGACGAAGGCGCCGCCGAGCAACAGGCGAGCGAGAAACAACAAGGTCGAAGGCAAATCGGCAGGCATCAAACGCTCCCTTGGAAAGTGGAGCGCCGTCTTTCGACGGCGCTCCCAACATAAATGGACAATCAGGCGGCCTTGGCCGCCGGCATCGGGTGAATGGCCTGGAACGGAATGCACAGCCGGTTCCAGGTGTTGATCATGCCGAGCGCAACGGACAGCTTGACCAATTCCTCTTCCGAGAAATGCTCGAGCGTCTTTGCATAGAGCTCGTCCGGCACGCCATTGTTGGCGATCAGGGTGACGGCCTCGGTCCAGGCCAAGGCGGCGCGTTCGCGCTCGGAAAACAGCGGCGATTCCTTCCAGGCTGAAACCAGGTAGAGCCGCTGCTCGGTCTCGCCGTCGCGCCTCGCCTCGCGGCTATGCATCTCGACGCAGTACGAGCAGCCATTGATCTGCGACGCTCTGAGCTTGATCAGGTGCAGCAGGCTCACCTCGAGCCCGCATTCGTCCACCGCCTTGTTGAGCGCCGACACGGCCTTCATGATCTCCGGCGCCTTGGCGAAAAATTGCAGCCTCTGTTTCATCTTCTTGTCCTTTCAAATCTGCCTGGGTTTGGGTCGGCGGGGTTAACTGGATTTCTGCGGCCGCTGGTGGCGCTCGACGAAGGCGCAGCTCGCGGCAAGCGACCTGGGATCGCCTTCTGCCGCATAGGTGGCCACGATATCGGACAGCTTGGTCTCGGCGAGCGCGGCGCGATAGGCGCGCTCGGCCTTCAGCATCGCCGCGTTGATGCCGCAGGGTTTGACATAGGCTGAAGCATCGAGCTTCACCGGACTGCGCTGGCGGATCTCGCCGCAACGGAAGGCCGGCTCGCGGCCCTCGACGGCCAGCACGATGTCGAGCAGCGTGATGCGCTCGGCCGGCCGTGCCAGCCGATAGCCACCGGAAGGCCCGGGCACCGATTCCAGGATGCGCGCGGCGCTCAGCATGTTGAGATGCTTCAGCAGATAGCTAGCCGACAGGCCAAAGGCCTCGGCGAGAGCAGCGCCAGGCATGGTGCTGTTCCCCTCCACACTCGCCAGCGTGGCAGCGCAATGGATGGCTGCCTCAACGCCCTCGCCCAGCTTCATTGGATCGGCTCCTATATCGTGGATACATAGTATCGTGGATAATTCTTATCGGCAATAGGAAAATGCAGAGCCGTCCGCTTTCGAAAAAGGAATACGTTGGTGATTGGCGAAATCGGCGATGACAGCGTCTTTCTCCCCGTCACTATACGGGGAGAAATGCCCGGCAGGGCAATGAGGGGCGGCGCCAACTTTGATATGAGGTGCGGGCGACTGGTGGGCAGATCATCCCAAAGGTCGCGCTGCCCCTCATCCGCCTGCCGGCACCTTCTCCCCGTCACTATACGGGGAGAAGAGAAGCTGCTGCGCCCTCGGCGCTCTTCTCGTGACGTGTCCCTATTCCGCAGCCACCTTGGCCATCGGATTGTTCGGGTGGGTCGTCCAGTTGGCATAGACAGGCGACACCGGCCTGCCGGTGCGCTGGTCCATCACGCCGGCTGCCAGGGGCTCCATGGTGATGCAGTTCTCGACCGGGCAGACATTGACGCAGAGATTACAGCCGACGCATTCGGCCTCGATCACCTCGAAGTGCCTGACGCCGTCGACCATGCTGGTGATCGCCTGGTGCGAAGTGTCCTCGCAGGCGATGTGGCAGCGGCCGCATTTGATGCAGGCATCCTGGTCGATACGCGCCTTGGCGACGTAGTTCAGGTTGAGATACTGCCAATCGGTCACATTGGGCGTGGCGCGGCCGACGATGTCGTTGAGCGAGGCGTGCCCCTTCTCGTCCATCCAGTTTTCGAGGCCCGCAATCATTTCCTGCACGATCTTGAAGCCATAGGTCATCGCCGCCGTGCACACCTGCACATTGCCGGCGCCGAGCGCCATGAATTCGGCCGCGTCACGCCAGGTGGTGATGCCGCCGATGCCGGAGATCGGCAGGCCGCGGGTTTCGGGATCGCGCGCGATCTCGGCCACCATGTTCATGGCGATCGGCTTCACCGCCGGGCCGCAATAGCCGCCATGCGAGCCCTTGCCGTCGATTGTCGGCTGCGGCGCGAAGCTGTCGAGGTCGACACCGGTGATCGAGTTGATGGTGTTGATCAGCGACACCGCGTCGGTGCCGCCGGCATGTGCCGCCCGTGCGGGCTTGCGCACATCGGTGATGTTGGGCGTCAGCTTGGTGATGACGGGCATGCGGGTGTTCTGCTTGCACCAGCGCACCACCATTTCGATATATTCCGGCACCTGGCCGACAGCCGCGCCCATGCCGCGCTCCGACATGCCGTGCGGGCAGCCGAAATTCAGCTCGATACCGTCGGCCTCGGTCTCCTCGACCACCGGCAGGATCGCCTTCCAGGCCTCCTCGACGCAAGGCACCATCAGCGAGACGACGATGGCGCGGTCGGGCCAGTCCTTCTTGACCTGCTTGATCTCGCGCAAATTGACCTGCAGGTCGCGGTCGGTGATCAGCTCGATGTTGTTGAGGCCGAGCAGTCGGCGGTCGGCGCCCCAGATCGCGCCATAGCGCGGGCCGTTGACGTTGACCACCGGTGGGCCTTCCTCGCCCAGCGTCTTCCACACCACGCCGCCCCAGCCGGCCTTGAAGGCGCGGATGACGTTGTAGGCCTTGTCGGTCGGCGGCGCCGAGGCAAGCCAGAACGGATTGGGCGACTTGATGCCGACGAAATTGTTTCTGATATCAGCCATGCTCATGCCCTCCCGTTCGAGGTCAGTGCCCGATTGATGCTCTCCGCAGCGTCGCGGCCCTGCGCGACCGCCGAGACGGTGAGGTCGTCGCCACCGAAGATGCAGTCGCCGCCGGCCCAGACCCTGGCAAGCGACGTGCGCCCTTCCGCATCCACCTTGATGCGGCCGGCTTCAAGATCGATCGATGCACCGCTGCCGTTGAGGGCTGCCGGCACAAAACTCTGTCCGATCGCCTTGAACACCTGGTCGGCAACGAGCGTCAGCGTCTCGCCGGTGCCGGCAAGCCTGTCGCCATTCATGGCGGTGTATTCGAGTTCGATGCCCGACACTTTGCCGCCCTCGGCGATCACCCGCTTCGGCTGCAGCCAGTGGCGGATGGTGACGCCATTGGCGGCGGCCAGATCCTGCTCGAACTCGGACGCATTCATGTGCTCCTGGCCGCGCCGGTAGCAGATCGTCACCTCCTCGGCGCCGAGCAGCTTCGACTGCACGGCCGCGTCGATGGCCGTCATGCCGCCACCGATGACGACGACGCGGCGGCCAACCGGCAGGCCGGAAAGGTCGCTGGCCTGGCGCAGCTCGGCAATGAACTCGACCGCGTTGATGACGCCGTCGGCGTCCTCGCCATCGGCACGCAGCGCATTGACGCCGCCAAGGCCCATGCCGAGAAACACCGCATCGTAATTGCGGATCAGATCCGACAGCTGATAGTCGCGGCCGAGGGCCTTGCCGTTCTGGATGTCGATGCCGCCGATCGCGGTCACGTAGTCGACTTCGGCCTGGGCGAAATCGTCGACACTCTTGTAGGCGGCGATGCCGTATTCGTTGAGGCCACCGGCCTTCGCGCGCGCCTCCAGAATGGTCACGTCATGGCCGTGGCGGGCGAGCCGGTGCGCGGCGGCAAGGCCGGCCGGCCCGGCGCCGACCACGGCGACAGTCTTGCCGGTTGGCTCGGCGCGCGGATAAAACTGCTTGTTCTCGCTCATGGCGACATCGGTGGCATAGCGCTGCAGGCGGCCGATCTGCACCGGCTTGCCTTCCGCCACTTCGCGCACGCAGACTTCTTCGCACAGCGTTTCGGTCGGGCAGACGCGGGCGCACATGCCGCCCAATATGTTCTGGTCGAAGATGGTCTTGGCCGAACCGATCGGATTGCCGGTCGAGATCTGGCGGATGAACAGCGGAATGTCGATCGAGGTCGGGCATGCGTTCATGCACGGCGCGTCGTAGCAGAAATAACAGCGGTCGGATTCGACCAGCGCCTCGTGGTGATCGAGCGGCGGATGCAGGTCGGAAAAATTATCCGCATACTGGTCGGCCGAGAGCCTGCCGCCCGCAATGCCTTCCCTGAATTGGCCTTCTGGCATCGTCAGTTCCCCCATGTTTTCTTTTGGGGAAGGCTAGCACGTTTTATTTTTTTATCAATTGGTCAATTTTCGGCGCAAGTCTCTGAAAAGGCTGGATAATAAGATGATTTTTTTACTCATGTTATCGGAGCCGAGGCTGCTTTTACAGTGCGAGCGAATGGCCGGGTTCAAGCTTTCAGCCATGAATGGTCTTGACCTCCTCTGCGACCAGCTGCTGCAGTCGCCACAGATTGCGGTCATGGATGCCGAACGCCTCGAGGTGGCTGACCGTGTTGTAGAGATATTCGGCGCCGGATCCGATATGCCCGCAGGCTCTGGCCAGCACGCTCGCCACTCTGTCCAACGGCTGGTTCAGCGACGTTCCCCTGCCCTTCACGCCGACCCAGAAGCCGAGCGCGCGCAGCTTACCTTGCGGCGTATGGACCGGCAGCCAGCGGACCGTCTCGATGCTTTCGTGGTCGCTGATCTCGCGCCGCAGCAGCCTTTCGATCTGCGCCGGCTTCTCGCCCTCCGGCAAGCGATAGATCACGCCGTTGCAGCGTCCGCCCCGCTCGAGCGCCATCATCAATCCAGGCTGCTCGGCGCTGCCGCGCCACCGCACCATGTCGAGGCAGAAGGACCGGTGCCAGCCAAAGGCCGTGGCGAGTTGTTGCTCAACCGACTCGAATTCCGGCTTCCAGATCAGCGACCCATAGGCGAACACCCATAGTGGTCCCTCATCGGCTTCATTGGACAGCCGCAAGGCAAGGTCTCGAAAGTCCTCGTCGTTCATGTCTGTCCAGCTCGGGTCCGGGCCGGGATCGGCCTCCTCCCGATGGCACAGTGCGACAAGCTCGGGCGTGAGCGACATCAAGCGCATGAACGACAACTCTTCATAGCCGTAGAGAAATCGAAAACCGCTGGGTGCGCAACCAGGGAACGCTTGGCACACACACCCATTGTTTTCCGGGCGGTGTCGGATTCCCGTCGTGAGGATCGTCCTATGATGGACGACGATCACGTATGAAAGGTGAGGAGACGGAAAATGCCAAAAGCCCCGATGCCCTTCTTCTGGTACGAATTGATGACATCAGATCTCGATGCCGCCGAGGCATTCTACACCCAAGTCATCGGCTGGACGGCGCAGCCCTTCGACAAGGCGCCCGGCATGCCGCGCTATGTCGTCATGAATGTCGGCGAACGTGGCGTCGGCGGCCTGATGACCTTGCCTGAGGATGCCGCTAAGATGGGTATGCCGCCCGCCTGGCTTGGCTATATCCACACCAGGGATGCCGACGCTGCCACGGCATCGCTGGAGAAAGCCGGCGGCACCGTTCACCGCCAGCCCGACGACATTCCGGGCGTCGGCCGCTTTGCCGTCGTCGCCGATCCGCAAGGCGCGACCTTCATGTTCCTGCAGCCGAACGGTCCCGACCAGCCTGTCGTGCCGGCCGGCACGCCGGGCCACATCGGCTGGCACGAGCTTTATACGAGCGACTGGAAAGCCGCGTTCGATTTCTATTCCGAGCAGTTCGGCTGGGTCGACGCCGGCGATTTCGACATGGGCCCGATGGGCACTTACCAGACCTTTACAGCCGGCCCCGAATCCGGCGGCGGCATCATGAACAAGCCCGAGCAGATTCCGGTCCCGGTCTGGCAGTTCTATTTCAATGTTCCGGCCATCGATGCGGCGGCCAAACGGGTGACCGACAATGGCGGCAAGATCCTGATGGGGCCGATGGAGGTCCCGGGCGGCAGCTGGATCGTCCAATGCCAGGACCCGCAGGGCGCGCATTTCGCCTTGATGGCGCCGGTCCGCTGACCGCGATCAACATCGCTGAAACAAAGCGCGGGCTTTCATCGGACTACCGATGAAGGCCTCTATCCCCTGCCTGGCGCCGTCTCATTCCGGCGCCAGCACCGCGACCTTCAGCTCAGCTTTTTTCGCGCCGCTGAACTGGACGGTGGCCGGGCCCGGTGCAAGCTTGAAGCGCACGCTCTTGCGGATGCCAGGGCATGTTTTCACGCCACTATAACCCGCCGACTTGATGGCCTGGCCGTCCTGGATGACATCGATCCAGGCCTCGCCCGAGAGACTTATCTGGATGGCTCCCTCGGATGGCACCTCCACGCTGGCGACGGCGCCAAACGTGTCCGATGCCGGCGCACGTTCCGGCGCTACCGCAAAACCGGCTTTCTCTACCGGCACCAGCGCCAGGTCCGCAGCCGCACCAACCGCCAGCGCCGCTCCGGACGGCGTTGCCGGTGCTGCGGCAAACAGGGTCTGCTCCCGCGTCACCGGCCACTTGAACGCCTCACAGCCGGCGTCCTCGGCCATGGCGAAGCTGGTGCCTGCGAGGATCGCGAAAAGGCTGATGACGACTTTTTTCATGGCAAAGGCCCCCACACATTC
Organism: Mesorhizobium sp. M7A.F.Ce.TU.012.03.2.1; assembly: GCF_004006095.1. NCBI lineage: Bacteria > Pseudomonadati > Pseudomonadota > Alphaproteobacteria > Hyphomicrobiales > Phyllobacteriaceae > Mesorhizobium > Mesorhizobium sp. M7A.F.Ce.TU.012.03.2.1. The sequence continues at coordinate 4,196,613 of NZ_CP034779.1, read as the reverse complement.
AGGATTGTTGTACACGCATCAATACAACCATAGAGATATTAATGCAACCTTGGCGAGAAAAATTTAATGGCAATTGGGAACATCCCAATCACCGATTGTTGACGGCAGGCCATACGAAGTGAATGGTCATTCCTGGGCGATAATCTATGGCCGGGCGGATTGAAAATGGAGTCATTATGAAGCTTTTCGAAAGCCTCTCCAGATACCAGCCGCAGGCGCTCGGCGTGTTGCGCATCATGACCGCGCTGCAGTTCATCGAGCATGGCAGCCAGAAACTGTTCAACTTCCCCGTCAGCGCCGATCACCACGCCCTTTCCGGGCTGACCATGACCGCGGCATCCTCGAATTCGCCGGCGGCATCCTGCTGGCGCTCGGCCTGTTCACGCGGCCCGTAGCCTTCCTTCTGGCCGGCGAAATGGCGATCGCCTATTTCATGGCGCACATGCCGCGCGACTTCTTCCCGGTCAACAATGGCGGCGATTCGGCGATCTCTTTCTGCTTCATCTTCCTCTATCTGGTGTTTGCCGGCGCCGGCGCCTTCGCGCTGGACAACCGCCGCAGCGCCTGACGTCTTGAAAGGGATGCGCGCTCGGGCGCGCCCTTGGAGCCACACGTTGATGGCCTGACCCTGGGCGAGATCGCACGCCTGCAATTGTACGGTTTTAACCCTACGTCCGATCTCGTTGACTCCTTCCGACTGGGAGGCATTTTTGTTTCTCATGGCCGGATGCACGCTTCAATTACTGATAGACCGCGGCACTAAGATCACGATGCATTGTGCCCATTGCAGTTACACCCAAGCGCTCGATCTTGAGTTGTTGCGCAACAGGTACGGACCGGAAGCCTCGGCAATGCCAGCTGACCTATTGCCGAAGATGAGATGCCGGGTGTGCGGCAGGCCGCACTGTGGGTCTCAGCTACGCTCCCGATCTCGCAGCATTGCCGACATGGGCCGCAGCCTTGCTGATGCAAGGCCCGGTGATGGCCACTAGTCGCGGCTGTAGCCGCAGGCATCTCTGCGGGAGTCAGGCACGTATCCGTTCGAAATTGGCGTCGAAAAGCGGCACCGCCTGCATGCGTGCCGTATGGCGCTTGCCCAGCAGTTCGATTTCGAAGCCGTCGCTCTCATCTGCGATCTCCTTCGGCACATAGCCGACGGCGACGGACTTCTTCGAATGATGTGCATAGCCGCCCGACGTCACCCAGCCGCGCACGGCGCCATCGAACCAGATCGGCTCGTCGCCAATGACATCGGCATCGTCGGCATCGACGATAAAGGCGCGCAGGCGCAATTTGCCGCCCTGCCTGCGCTCGGCCAGCGCCGCGGCCTTGCCGATGAAATCGGCGTCCTTGCCGTAAGCAACGAAGCGGTCGAGCCCCGCTTCCAGCGGCCCGTAGATCGGCCGGTACTCGCGCCCCCATGAGCCGTAATTCTTGTCCAGCCGCAGCGCATTGAGCGCGCGCGAGCCGAACAGGCCGATGCCGAATTCCTCGCCCGCCGCCATCAGCGCTTGATAAGCGGCGCGCTGATATTCCGGCGCCACCCAGATCTCGTAGCCGAGATCGCCGGTATAGCTCACACGGCCGACCAGGCACGGCGCCATGCCGATATCCATCCGGCCAATGGCCATGAAGGAAAATGCCGCATTGGAGACATCCGAGCGCGTGGCCTTTGCCAGCACATCCCTCGCCTTCGGGCCGGCGATCGACAGGCCGGTGAGCTTCGCGCCCAGCGCCTCGATGCGGACCGATCCGTCGTCAGGCAGATGCTTCTCGAACCAGCGCATATGGTATTGCTCGGCGATGCCGGAGCCGGCGAGGAACCAGCCGTCCTCCCCGAGATTGGCCAGCGTGAAGTCGCCGATCAGCCTGCCGTCTTGCTTCAGCATCGGCGCCAGCGTCATGCGGCCGGGTTTCGGCAGTTTGCAGGCAAGCATCCGGTCGAGCCAGGCCGACGCTCCCTCGCCCGTCGCCTTGTATTTGGCGAAGCTCGAAATCTCGGACAGGCCGACGCTGTCGCGTACCGTCGCGACCTCCTTGGCGACCTGCGTAAAGTCGCTCGAGCGGCGCCACGAGAATTCGTCCTTGACGCCTTCCGGTGCGTACCACAGCGGCACTTCCAACCCATAGGCAACGCCCCATTGCGCACCCCCAGCAGACAGCAGATCATAGATCGGCGTCGTCTTCAGCGGCCGCCCGGCTGGCAGCTCCTCATTGGGGAAGCGGATCGAAAAGCGCCTGGAATAATTCTCGCGCACCTTGGCGTTGGTATAGGCCATCGTCGCCCAGTCGCCGTAGCGCGCGACATCCATCGCCCAGATGTCGGCGCCGGGATCGCCCTCGATCATCCAGTTCGACAAAGCGAGGCCGACGCCGCCGCCTTGCGAAAACCCGGCCATGACACCGCAGGCGACCCAGAAGCCCGGCAGGCCACGCACCGGCCCGACCAGCGGGTTGCCGTCCGGCGCAAAGGTGAAAGGCCCGTTGATGATCTGCTTGATGCCGGTGTTCTGGAAGGCGGGGAAATGGCGGAAGCCGACCTCCAGCGACGGCGCGATGCGGTCGATGTCCGGCTCCAGCAATTCATGGCCGAAATTCCATGGCGTCTGGTATTCGGACCACGGCTTGTTGGCCTTCTCATAGGTGCCCATCAGCATGCCGCCGCGCTCCTGGCGCAGGTAAAGCTCGCCGTCGAAATCGACCGCATGGATGATCTCGGTGCCGGTCTTGGCGTTCCAGGCGGCGACCTCAGGCATGTCCTCGGTGATCAGGTACATGTGCTCCATGGCAAGCACCGGCAGTTCCAGACCAACCATGCGGCCGACCTCGCGCGCCCACAGGCCGCCGGCATTGACGACATGCTCGGCCACCACCTCGCCCTTGTTGGTGATGACGCGCCACAACCCGTCAGGACGCCGCACGATGTCCTCGACCTTGGTGAAGCGCTCCACTTCCGCCCCAAGTTTCCGCGCGGCCTTGGCATAGGCATGGGTAACGCCTGAGGGATCGAGATGGCCGTCCTCCTTGTTCCTGACGGCGCCGACGAACTGCTTGGGATCGAGCAGCGGCATCAGCTGGGCCGCTTCGTTGGGCGAGATCTCCTCGAGCTCGATGCCGAGATAACGGCCCTTGGCGACGACGCCGCGCAGCCAGTCCAGCCGCGCCTCGGTTGCCGCCAAAAGCACGCCACCGGTCAGATGCACGCCGGTCGCCTGGCCGGAAAGCTCCTCGATCTCCTTGTAGAGGTTGATCGTGTATTTCTGCAGCTTGGCGACGTTGGGGTCGCCGTTGATGGTGTGCATGCCGCCGGCCGCGTGCCAGGTCGAGCCGGACGTCAATTCGTCGCGCTCCAGCAGGACAACATCGGTCCAGCCGTGGCGGGCGAGATGGAACAGCACGGAGCACCCGACGACGCCACCGCCAATGACCACGACCTTTGCATGCGATTTCATGAGTTTTGCTCTGTTATCAGTGAGTTGGATGGGTGAGTGGATTCAAGCTGGGAACGATCACGGCTCGCCCTGCCCGATCGCTTCCTTGCGCCTGGCCATGTAAGCCTCCAGCGCCTCGCGCACGGCGATATCCATCACCGGCTCGACATAGTCTTCCAGCGCCTTCTTCCACAGCCGCGTCGCGCGCGCCGTCGCGTCGAGCCCACCGGCTTCCTGCCAGGCCTCGTAATTCTGCCAGTTGGACAGCATCGGCTGGTAGAAGGCGGTGGCGTAGCGCTCCAGCGTGTGCGGTTCGCCGAAGAAATGGCCGCCGGTCGGCACCGCGCCCAGAGCCTCGACGGCAAGCTCCGCCTCATTGACCTCGATCGGGCGCAAGAACTCCATCATGTGCTGGATCATCTCGACGTCGATGATCAGCTTCTCGAACGACGCCGTCAGCCCGCCCTCCTGCCAGCCAGCGGCGTGGTAGACGAGGTTGCCGTGGCCAAGCACCGCGCCCCACAGCGCCATCAGCGTCTCATAGGCGCCCTGTGCATCGGCGGCGTTGGAAGCCGAGCCCGGCGTCGTGCGGTAGGGCAGCCCGTAGCGCCGCGCCAGTTGCCCCGATGCAATGTTGGCCTTGGTGTTCTCAGGCGTGCCGAAGGCCGGCGCGCCGGACTTCATGTCGACATTGGAGGTGAAGGCGCCGTACATCACCGGCGCGCCCGGACGGACAAGCTGCGTCAGCACGACGCCGAACAGCGCCTCGGCATTCTGCTGCGCCAGCGCGCCGGCCAGCGTAACCGGGCTCATCGCCCCCATCAGCGTGAACGGCGTCACCGCCACCGACTGGCCGAACTCGGCCATGGTCATCAGTCCTTCGGCCATCATCTCGTCGAAGCGGCGCGGCGAGTTGACCGAGATGATCGTGGTGATGCCGGGATCGTCGCGCAACTGGTCGAGGGTCAGCCCCCGCGAAATCGCCATCATCTCGATGCCGTCAAGCGCCCTGCCCCGGCCGATCGCCGAGACGTGGAAACTCTTGTCGGTCAGCGTCAGGTTGGTGAAGTAGGTGTCGAGATGGCGGGAATTGGCCGGCAGTTCGACCGGTGCGCAGACCTGGTTGCCCAGCATGTGGATGCAGTTGAAATGCTGCGCCAGCCGGGTCAGATCCGCATAGTCGCGCAAATTGCCGGCGCGGCGGCCGCGCTCCATATCGTGCACATTCGGCGGCCCGGCAACGAGCGTGAAATTGATGGTGTTGCCGCCCAGATGAACCGCGTTGGCCGGATTGCGCGGCGTCAACACATAGCTGGACTGCGTGGTCTTCAACACGTCTTCGATCAGGCCGCGATCGATGCGGACATTCGCTGAGGCATGATCGACCCTGGCGCCGGCCGTCTCGAACAGCGACAGCGCCCGCGGGCTCATCACCTCGATGCCGAAATTCTCCAATATGTGCATCGACGCCTGATGGATCTGCTCGATCTGGTCGGGCGACAGCATGGCCATTGGCGGATAGGGATTTGTCACCCGCCTGAGCGGCAGTTGCGGGATGGCCGACGGGCCCCTGTTGCTGGTGCGCTCGGCGCCGCGTTTGCGTCTTGGTTCGTTCATGCCCGGCATCAAAGCCCCGGCAAACCGGGCAAGCTGTCAGAAATACGCCGTTTGCGGGCGTGATTTTAGCCACGGCGGCATTTCTGCAATATCTATTTAGAGAAAGCGACGAAACACGTCGGATTACTGACACAAATTCCCTCAAGCGACTGCCTGGGCGAAGCGTTAACGGACGCTGCAAGATTCCCTTTATGATTTCGGCCTATTGCTGCGCCAATGCGTAGTTCGAGTTTTAGTAAAATTGGTGCGGTTTGCGTGCTGCTGGCGCTTTCGGCCTGCGCCACGCCGCCCAGCCACATCAACAATGTCTGTGCCGTCTTCGACCAGAATGACGGCTGGTTCGACAACTGGCAGTCGGCCGCCGAGCGCGCCCAGCAGAAATACGGCATCCCCGTTCCCGTGCTGATGGCGACGGTGCGCAAGGAATCCGGTTTCAAGAGCAATGCAAGGCCGCCGCGCACCAAACTGCTCGGTTTCATTCCGTGGAAGCATGTCTCGTCGGCCACCGGCTTTTCGCAGGCGCTGGACGGCACCTGGTCGCAATATCAGCGCGAGACCGGCAACTGGGCGGCCCGGCGGTCGAAATTCGCCGACGCCGTCGACTTTGTCGGCTGGTATCATTCCAAAACGGCAGACACGTATGGCGTCGCCCGCAACGACACCTACAACCTCTATCTCGCCTATTATCTCGGCTGGACCGCCTATGGCCGCGGCAACCGGGGCGATGCCGGCGTCCAGGGCTATGCCCGGGCCACCGACAAGATGGCGCGGGACTACGCGCAGCAACTGAGCGAGTGCGGCAACTGAACTAATTCCGGGCATGAGCATTTCAACCACCCGCTGATGGACGGCATGCCTTGCCGACTAGCGGTAAACGCTCATCGCTTCGTCATCCACGGGCGGAGCAAGGAGCGCAGCGACGCAGCGCAGACCCCTGGAGCTGCTCCGCAGCCCAAGGGATCCATGCCGCGACTTCAAATCGCCGCCGCGGGCAGAAATTGTGCTCCGCTGCGCCCTCGGCTGAGGTCGCGGCATGGATCCCGGGGTCTCCGCGACGGAGCTTCGCTCCTGCTACGCCCTAGGATGACGAAGTTTGGGGAGGCTCCAGCCAATCCCGAATGCCAGCGATGGTCCACCGAGGGAAGACATCTTGCTGCCGACAGATCCCCAACCCTGCCAAATCCTCTGTTCCAGCGCGGCTAGTCGCGAAGCGCATTGACCGTTTCGAGATCGACCATCGGCCCGCCGGGCCGCGACGAAAGCAAGGGAATGCCGTTGCGCTCCCCGCCCGCCTGCGGCGGACGCAGCGAACGGCGAACCAGATCGGAAATGACTTCGCCCACACCTGCGATCCTGCTGCCGCGCCATAGCTTTGGCGGCAAGAAGGACATCGTCATCGATTGCAAGTGTCGTTCTCACAATTCGCCCTCCCTCCAAGCATCAAACATCACGCATCACATGGCGCAGCATATGAAATTGCGTGATGCCGGTCAGTTCGATTTCCTGGGCTTGCCCGGCTTTGGAGAACGGCCGGTTTCCGAAACCTCGTCGCGGACCTCGTGACGGCGGGCTTTCGAAACGGCTTCGGCCTCCTCGGCAGCCTGCCCCACCGCATCGGCTGCCGCGCTGCCCGTCTTGCCGCGCGGACGCTTCGGTGGCGTGCCGGCAAAACCGGGGCCGTCGCCATGCGGCGCGTCTTCCGGCAAACCCTCATGCGCGGCGTGTTCCTTGTCGAACTTGATCACCGGCTCCATCTTGGCCAGCACGTCGTCGGAGAGCCAGCACAGGCTCATATGGCCGCCGCCGAGATGCTTGACCGGTGGCACCTTGGTCTCGCAAAGATTGTCAGGCACCAGCTTCTTGTAGCCGCAGCGGGTCTGGAACGGGCAGCCGGACGGTGGGTTCATCGCCGAGGGAATGTCGCCCTCCAGCACGATGTGCCGCTTGACCACGCTGGTGTCAGCGATCGGGATCGCCGACAGCAGTGCCTCGGTATAGGGATGGTAGGGCGGCGCGAAGATCTGGTCGGTCGTGCCTTGCTCGACAATATAGCCGAGATACATGACCACGACGCGGTCGGCGATGTAGCGCACGACCGACAGATCATGGCTGATGAACAGCATTGTCGTCTTGTTCTTGCGCTGGATGTCCATCAGCAGTTCGGTCACCGCCGCCTGCACCGAAACGTCGAGCGCCGACACCGGCTCGTCGGCCACCACCACCTTGGCGTCACCGGCAAAGGCGCGCGCCACGCCGATGCGCTGCTTTTGGCCGCCCGATAGCTGGCGCGGCTTGCGGGTTTCGAATGCCCGCGGCAGCTTCACCAGGTCGAGCAGTTCCAGCATGCGCTTGCGGCGATCGGCAACCGTCTTGCCGACGTTGAACTTCTCCAGCGTGCGGATGATCTGCGAACCGACCGAATGGCTGGGATTGAGCGTGTCGAACGGATTCTGGAACACCATCTGGATCGACGACACCGTGTCGACGCTCCGTTTCTCGATGCCGGTCGACTGGATTTCCGTGTTGCCCAGCGTCACCGTGCCGGCACTTGCCGTCTCCAGCCCGAGCAGCACCTTGGCCAGCGTCGACTTTCCGCAGCCGGATTCGCCCACGATGGCAACCGTCTCGGATTCGCGCGCCATGAACGAGATCGTCTCGTTGGCCTTGACGACGCGGCCCTCGCTCGAGCCGAACACCTCGTTGCCGCCGACCCTGTAGTATTTTCTGAGGTCCTCGATCTTGAGCACCGGCGCACCGGGCACGACGCGCTCATTGACCTTCTTGGCGCCGGGCGGCAGCGCCTCCCAGTCGATCTCATTGAAGCGCACGCAGCGCGAGAAATGGCCTTCGTGACCAGCGACCTCGATCATCGGGATTTCGGCGGCGTTGCAGACGCCCTCGACGAAATGGTGGCAGCGCGGGCCGAAATTGCAGCCCTTGGGCCGCTCGTGCGGCAGCGGCAGTTGGCCGGGAATCGAGATCAGCGGCCGTGAGTTCTTGTCGGCGCCCGGCAGCGGGATCGAGCGGAACAGCCCTTGCGTATAGGGATGGCGCATCCGGTCGAACACATCCTTGATCTTGCCCGTCTCGACCGCTTCACCCGAATACATCACCGTGATGCGGTCGCAAGTTTCGAGGATCAGGCCGAGATTGTGCGACACGAAAATCATCGAGGTGCCGAACTTCTCGCCCAGCCCCTTGACCAGATCGACGATGCCGGCCTCCACCGTCACGTCGAGCGCCGTCGTCGGTTCGTCGAGCAAAAGCAGCGCCGGCTTCGACAGCAGCGCCATGGCGATGACGATACGCTGCTGCTGGCCGCCCGAAAGCTGGTGCGGATAGGAGCGCATCATGCGCTCGGGATCGGGCAGCTTGACCGAGCGCACCATTTCGATCGCGCGCTTATAGGCCTCTTCCTTCGACACCTTGTCGTGGATCAGCGGCACTTCCATCAACTGCTGCCCGACTTTCATCGCCGGATTCAGGCTGGCCATCGGCTCCTGGTAGATCATCGCGATCTTGTTGCCGCGAATGGAGCGCAACTCCTCGTCGGAGAGCTCGCCCATGTCCTTGCCCTGGAACTTGATCTTGCCGCCGACGATCTTCCCGATGTTGGAGAGGTCGCGCATGATGCCGAGCGACACGGTCGACTTGCCGCAGCCGGATTCGCCGACGATGCCCATCGCCTCGCCCGGCATGACGGTGCAGGAAAAATCCATGACCGCCGGAATCTCGCCCTTGCGGGTGAAGAAGGAGATCGACAGGTTCTCGATCTCGATGATCGGCGCGTTGGCCGGCCCATTGGTTGGCGTGGCGGGATTTCGAACTGCCTCGTTCATGGGTCGCTCCAATCCTGGTTCTTCTAGGCCTGTTTCTCTCAGGCGCATCGGGTCGAAACCCGAGATCAGTCTTTCATCGATTGTTCGCGCAGCGAGTCGGCGAGCAGGTTCAAGCCCAGCACGAACGACATCAGTGCGATCGTCGGCGGTAACGCCGGGTGGATGAAGGAGCGCAGCAGGCGGCTGGCGTCCTTGATCGCGGTGCCCCAGTCCGGACTTTCCGGCGCCAGGCCAAGGCCGAAATAACCGAGCGTGCCGAGCAGGATCGTGGTGTAGCCGATGCGCAGGCAGGCGTCGACGATCAGTGGCCCGCGCGCATTGGGCAGGATCTCCCACAGCATGATGTACCAGGGCGATTCACCGCGCGTCTGCGCCGCCGCCACATAATCGCGCGTCTTGATGTCCATCACCAGGCCACGCACGATGCGGAACACGCCGGGGCTGGAGGCGAACACCACGGCCACGAAGATATTGAGCTGGTTGGGGTCGATATGCACGATCTTCAGCGGATCGGCGTCGAAGACCAGGCCGGCATAGATCCAGCCGCCGAGGATCAGGGTGATGCCGAGCAGGATGTAGAGCCGGTCGGGCCGGTTCTTGTAGCGGGTCCAGAACAGCACGCTGAAGAAGATGATCGGGAACAGGAAGAAGACGCCGGCCATGCCATAGGGGATCGGCGTGTCCATGATGCCCGGCGTCACCAAAAGGTAGAACAGCAGGATGACCGGGAAGGCCAGCACGAGGTTGGCCAGGAACGACAGTACGGTGTCGATCTTGCCGCCATAATAGCCGGCCGGCAGGCCGAGCGTGATGCCGACCATCAGCGCGAAGCCGGTTGCCGCAGGCGCGATGATCAACACGATCTGGCTGCCATAGACCATGCGCGAAAACACGTCGCGCGCCAGCTTGTCGCCGCCGAACAGATAAGTCAGCCCCGATTTCGGTTCGACGGCGCCCGGCAGCACATCCTTCATGATGGGAATCTGGGCCAGCGGGTCGAAGGGAGAAATGGTCGCGGCGAAGATCGCCGTGAACAGCCAGAACAGGCAGATGCCGACGCCGACGATGCCGACGCCGCTGTCGAACAGCTGGCCGTAGAGCGCCAGCTTCTTCTTGTAGGCGAAGCTCGCGCCCATGACGATGACGAGCGCGATCCAGACCGGCCAGAAGCGCGACAGCACTTCGAGAACGATGGTGAAGCCACTGATGTATTGAACCGGCATCCGCTTCGCTCCCTACTGAACTCTGATACGCGGATTGAGAAATGCGTAGCCGACATCGGAAATGAGCTGCGTGATCAGGACGATGAACACCGAGACCAGCGAGCAGCCGAGCAAAAGGTCGATGTCGTTGTTGCCGGCCGCCTCGACCAGCGTGTAGCCGAAGCCCTGGTAACGGAACATCACCTCGACGATGACGACGCCGGTGAGCAGCCATGGGAACTGCAGCATGATGACGGTGAACGGTGCGATCAGCGCGTTGCGCAAGGCATGTTTGACCACGACGCTGCCGAAGGAAAGACCCTTCAGCCTGGCAGTGCGGATATATTGCTGCGTCATCACTTCGACCATCGATGCGCGGGTCATCCTCGCAATATAGCCGATGCCGTAGATCGCCAGCGTCATCACCGGCAAAGTGAAATTGTAGAAGGTGATGCCCTGGCTGGCCGAAGCCGCCGAGCCGTTCAGCCAGCCTAGCCATGAGGCGAAGATGACGGTGAAGATAACGCCCGACACATATTCAGGCGTCGCCGTCGAGGCGATCGACGCCACGGAGAGCACCCGGTCGGTTCGCGACCCCTCGCGCATGCCGGCCAGAATGCCGATCAGCAGCGAGATCGGCACCATCACCACCAGCACCCAGAACATCAGGATGCCGGTAGCGCCGAGTGCCGGAAACAGCTTTGAGGCGACGGTCGCCTTGAACTTGGTCGAGCAGCCGAAATCGCCCTGGAAAACGCCGGCGAAGGTCGGCACGAGCGGATCGTTGCAGAAGGAGAAACGCTGCGCCGGCTTGCCGGTCGCCGGGTCTGTAACAGGTTGCTTGGGCACCACACCCAGCCACTGCCCATAGCGGACGAAGAAGTTCTGCCGGTAGCCATGGTTGACCAGCCAGCTCTCGAGCTGCTCGGCCGACGTATGCATTTCGGTCTGGCTGATCGCCAGCTTCTTCAGATTGGGTTCGAGGTTGATCAGGAAGAAGACGACCATGGTCAGGCACAGCATCGTCAATGCCATGGTGCCAAGACGCCTGATAACGAAGGAAAGCATGGCGGCCCCCTGCCGATGGGTTGGGGTTTGAGCCGGCTATGAAAGCCAACCCTGCCGTAACCGGCGGGGCTGGCTGTCAAACAGGCCTTCGGATGCGATCAACCCTGTTTTTGTTGCATGGCCTTGCCCGCGAGTCCGCAACTTTTTTGAGAAAGTGCGGACCAGCAGGGACGGACGATGCGAAGAGCGAGGAAGGGAGCGATCCCCTTCCCCCATGTCGATGCGATCAAGCCTGCTCGAGCCAGACCTTGCCGTAGTCGCGTTCGAAGGTCGGGTGCATCTTGTAGTTCTGCACCGCCTTGACCGAGTGGCTGTAGAGCTTGCGCCAGTACGGCTGGATCATGATGCCGGAATCCTGCAGGATCTGCTCGATGTCCTTCATCATTTCCTTGCGCTTGGCGGCGTCGGCAACGGCGAGCGCCGCATTGAGCTTGGCGTCCCAGTCCGGATTCGACCAGCCGGCCTCGTTCCAGGCCTCGCCGGTGCGATAGGCGATGGCCAGAACCTGGACGCCGAGCGGGCGCATGTTCCAGTTGGTCATCGACAGCGGATACTTCGTCCAGTCGTTCCAGAACGTCGAACCCGGCAGAACGGTGCGCTTCACCTTGATGCCGGCGTCGCGCAGCTGGGCGGCGATCGCATCGCCGGTATTCTTGTGCCAGTCTTCATCGACGGTGATCAGCTCGTGTTCGAAGTCGGCCTGGCCGGCTTCCGCCATCAGCGCCTTTGCCTTGGCCGGATCACGGGCAACCTTGGGCAGCTCGTAATATTCCGGATGGATCGAGCAGACATGGTGGTTTTCGGCGACCGAACCGGCATTGCCGTAGCCGAGCTGCAAGACGACATTGTTGTCGACCGCAAGCTGCAGCGCGTTGCGCACCTTCTGGTCGCCATAGGGCTTGTTGTTGACGTTGGTGCGGCAGACGATGGTCGACGCGGTGACGATTTCCGACTTCACCAGGTCCATGCCGTCGAGGATCGACACGTAGTCGGCCGAAGTCTCGAAATTGGTGTGCACTTCGCCGGCTTCGAAAGCGCTGACCATGGCCGCCGGATCGGTGCCGTAGTCGATGAATTCCAGGCCGTCGAGGAACACTTCGCCGTCCCACCACTTGTCGTCGGTGCGGCGCTTGTAGACCACCTTCTGACCGACATCGTAGGAGACGAGTTCGAACGGACCGGTGCCGATCGGGCAGGCCTTGAAGTCGCCGCCCTTCTCATCGAAGGTCTTGTGGACGATGAGGCCGGGATAGTCGCACATGTTCGGAATCAGCGCGATGTCCGGCTTGGTGAGCTTCAGCACGACCGTGTGGTCGTCCGGCATGGTCACGGCGCTTTCGTCGAGCTTGTCGTCCTTGACCAGCGAGCCAAGACGGCCTGGCATGGAATTGCCTTCGGCTTTCTTGTCGGCCCAACGCTTCAGGTTGAAGACGACGTCGGCGGAGGTGAAGGCATCGCCATTCGACCAGGTGACGCCCTTGCGCACATGCAGCGTGTACTGCGTGGCATCGTCGTTGACGTCCCAGCTTTCCAGCAGATAAGGTCGGAACGTGTATTCGGACGTGTACTTGACCAACGGCTCGAGCGCCTGGCGCTCGGCATTGGCGATTTCCGACCAGTCGGCCTTGCGCGGGTCCTTGGGATCCTTAATCCACTGGGCGATCTTCAGCGTGCCGCCCTTCTTGCCCTTTACCTCTTCGGCCTTCGCCGGCGTCGGATCGGCGAGGCCGAGCAAGCCGTAAGCCATTGCCGTCGATGCACCGAAGACGCTGGCCATGGCCAGGAATTCGCGGCGATCCACCTTGCCTGCCTTGGCTTCTTCGGCCATGGCCAGGATGTGATCCGGAACGCGATCGCCATTACTCTTATAAATTGTCATGACTTAACTCCCATTGTTGGCTTTCCGCCTTTTAACATTCCGCATCCAGGCCATGATGTCAAAGACGGCGTGGATTGAGAACATGTTAGGGAATGTGCAACTTTGAAAGGGGAGCGGTTCGCGTGATAACGACAGTCTTGGCGCAAATTTGCTACTGTCCGACGGATTCTTCTGGAATCTCGGTAGTCGATTAAACTGAGACATTTACTCCAGCCCGGACAGCGCCAGAATCGATCCATCATGAGGCCAAAAGTCCTGCCGAACTATCAGTATTCCTTCTCGTAGAAGATGCCGCCCTTGGCTTCGCCGGCATCGTTGGCCTCGCCGCGCAGCTTGACGCCGCGTCCGACATTGAGGTCGATCGTAGCCTTGCCCGAGCCCGGCTTGTCGCCTTTCTGGATCGTGACATAGGTGCGGTCGTTGAGGTATTTGCCCGCCGAAACCGCCGTGCCGCCCTGGTCGTCGGTGGTGACGTCGAGGTCGTCGACACCAATGGCGCTGCGCAGGTTTTCCAGCAGCGACGTCGAGCCGCCGACGCCGGCCAGTTGCCCGGCGGCCTCGGCCAACTGGGCGATCTGCAGCGGCGACAGGTTCGACATCGAGCGCCCGAAGATCAATTGCGCCAGCACCTCGTCCTCGGGCAGCGCCGGCACCGAGGAGAAGGTGAACTTCGGATTGGTCGCCTCGCCCGACACCACGATGGTGACGGTGGCGCCGGTCGTCGTCGTAGTCGCCGTCAAATTGAGATAGGGCACCAGCGAGCCGGAAAATCCGACCGTGCCTTCGGTGAAGGTCAGCCGCTTGCCGAGAATCGACAGCCGTCCGCGCTGCAGGGTGAAGGTGCCGACCGCTTGCGGCGACGAGGCCGGGCCGGTCAGCTTCAGCGAGCCGCCAAGTTCGGCATCGACGCCCCTGCCCTGGATGAAGATCTGGTTCGGCGCGTTGACCGTGACATCGAGCGCAAGGCCGCTACCGCCGCCCTTGCCGCTGGTCGTCGGCGGCCGCAGCGCCTTGTCCTGCGCCTTTACCGCACCTGGCGCGTTCTTGTGCTTGACGTCGAGCGCCGCCAGCGAGCCCGGCAATTTGTCCGGAACAGTGATCACCGTCTTGGCGAGATTGACGGTGCCGGCAATGACCGGTGCGGAGGTCAGCGGTCCCTTGATCGTAAGGTCGCCGCCGAGATTGGCGGTCACCACCCTTCCGTCCGTATAGCGGCCGTCGACCAGCTTGATCGACAAATCGGCCGGAAAACCCTGCGCCGGGTTGATGCCGACCGTGCCGCTGGCCGACAGGCTGCCGCGCGTCGACAGCGTTCCGGTCAACCGGTTGATCCTGGCGACGCCGCCGGCAATCGAGACATCGGCGGCGAGATCGTTGACGGCGAGGCCGGAGCGCGCATCGACAAGGCGCGCACCCGAGGTGCTGACGCTGCCGCCGATGACGGGCGATGTCGCGGGACCGCGCACCTGCACGTTGACATTGGCGGTTCCGGACAGCGACAGGCCCTGCGCGGCAAGCTTCTGGCTGAGCAGGCCGAACGGCACGACGCCATTGAAGTCGAGCACCAGTGCCGGCGTGCCGGCCGTCGTCACGGTGCCGCCGCCCTTGACGCCAAGGCCGGCTCCATCGCTGACATTGGCATTGAAGGTCAGTTTGTTGGCGCCGAAGGTGCCCGACGAGGAGACACTGACCGCACCGACACCGGCACCGCGGGTCTGCGAGGTCTGCACGCCCGCCGCGTCGAGATTGAAGGCAATGGCGGGATTTGCCGGCGCGCCCGTCACCTTGACCGTGCCTGAGATCGAGCCGGCGGCATCGAGCCCCGGCGAAAAACTGTTGGCGAGCGACATCGGCACCCGCGCCAGCGTCGCATTGATGTCGAGCGCCGTGCCGACCTTGCCGGTCACCGTCGCCGTGCCACCGCCAAGGTTGAGCACCAGCCGGTCCAGCGTCGTCGTGCCATTGGCGATGCTGACGGTCGAGGCCTGGGCAATGGCCGCCTTGATGCCCTGGACGGTCGCCTGGCCGGAGGCAAGCTCGATAGTTGTCGTGCCGTTGGCCACTTTCACCCGGCCGGCGGCCCGCGCCGGAATGCCCTTGACGGTTGCGCCGCCGGCGAAGCCGGTCCAGTCGCCGTCGCGCTTTAAGTCGACATCGATGCCGCTGATCACGGTGCCGCCCGAAATGACGGTGTCGGCGCGGATCTTTCCGGAGATCACGGGCGCCGCCAGATAGTTGGCGACCAGCGCATCGATCGAGACGGCTTTCGCCTGCAGGTCGCCGCGCGTGATCGACGCTGTCGCCGCCTTGATGGCGACCTGCGGTGCGGTGCCGTTCTTCGAAAAGGCGATCGTGCCGCGCACGTCGCCTTCGGCCTTTTCCAGGGCAAGTGCCGCCAGCGGGCCGATATCGGGCAGGTCGAGCGCGATGGTGCCGACCGGCACGAACTTCTCGTCCAGCGCCAGATCGCCGGAAATCCTGTTCTTGCCGAGCGACAGCAGCAGGCCGTTGATGGCGCTCTTGCCGTCCGCCGTCGCCAGCACCGCACTGCCTTGCAGCGCCTGGCCGGCGACATTGCCGGTCAGTTGCACATTCGCCGCCGGATTGGCGGCGTCGGCCTTGCCGGTGGCGGTCAGCTTCAACCCGGTGATCTCTCGCGCCGCCACGAGAAGGCGGTCGCTGTCGACCGTCAGTGACAGATCCGGCGCAGTGGCCGGCCCCTGTGCGTTCAACGCAAAGGCGATGGCGCCCTTGGCATCCTTCGACAGCAGCGAGATGTCGCTCAGCGCGCCCTTGATGTCGGCGGCCACCTTGTTGTCGGCAAGGCTGGCTTGCCCGTCGGCGGTCAGCGCACCCGAGGTCAACTTCAATCCGCCTATGTTGATGCTGCCGTTGGGGTCGCGCTTCAGCGTGGCGCTGATCTCAGCGCGTTCGCCAAGCATGCCGCGCGCCGCCGCCGGCAAGGCCGACGATGGGGCATCCGCCTTCAGGTTGAGGTCTATGGCACCGTCTCGCAGCGATACCTGGCCGGCGACCTGGCTGTTCAGCGCATCGCTCTTGAGCGAGCCGCTGTCGATGGCAAACAGGTCGGCCGTCAGGAGGCCGCTGACGGCTGCCGTGACCTTGCCGGCGATCAGCGGCGCGATCACCGGATTGTTGAGACCGACCTTGTCCACCGACACCGTGCCGGAAACCGGCCCTGCACGGTTCTTGAGATCGAACGCATCCGAATGCAACGCCATGGCAAGCCCCTCCACCCTCGCCGGGCTGGTGACGATCGAGGGCAGGATCGCCGAGACATCCAGGCGGGCCCGCGTGCTCTCGCCCGCCACCTTTGCCGACAAGGACTGGATCTCGATCTTGACCGGGCTCTCGGCGCTGCCGACAGTCAGGGGCAGGCTGGGGCCGGATGAGATGAGATCGAGCACAAAATCGCTGGCGCCGTTCGGGTTGAGGGTGCCGGTTGCCTTGCCGGAAACCTTGTCGCCGGTCAGCGTCACCTGATCGAGCACCACGCCGCCGGCAATCGTGTAGCTGCCGGCCGCATCGACGGCGAGCGGTCCGAGCCCGGCCTGCCGGGTCTGGCTGGTTTCGATACCGGCCAGTTGCGCATTGAAGCGGACATCGGGAGCGGCCGGCGGTCCGGTCACACCAGCCGTGCCGCTGAGCGTGCCCACAGCATCGAGGCCGGGCGAAAATCCATTGGCGAGCGCCGCGGGCAGTGCCGAAAATTGCGCCGCGAGATCGAGCGTCTGGCCAGCTGTCCCGGACAAGGTCACCGAGCCGCCGCCGACGTCGAGCGCCAGCCTTTCGATGCTGGTCGTGCCGTTGGCGATGCTTAGTGTCGACGCCTGGGCGATTGCCGCCTTGATGCCGCGAACCGTCGCCTCGCCCGAGGCAATCTCGATGCTCGTCGTGCCGTCGGCGATCTTCACCCGGCCGGCAGCGGTCGCCGGAATGCCCGCTATGGTGGCGCCGCCGGTAAAATTGGTCCAGTCGCCATCACGCTTCAGGTCGACGCCGATGCCGCCGATTTCCGTGGTCCCGGAGGTGACGCTGTCGGCCTTGATCGTACCCGCGATCGCCGGCGCCTTGAGATAATTGGCGATCAGCGCATTGACGGTGATGGCCTTGGCCGTCACCTCGCCACGCGCGATCGATGTGCTCTTCGCATCGATCGCAACGGAGGGCGCGTCGCGATCCCCCGCGAAGCGGATGGTTCCGTCGATGTCTCCCGTTATCGCCTGGCCGGCAAGTGCGGCCAGCTGGTCAATGGCAGGTGCATCGAGCGTCAGCGTGCCGAGCGGCATGAATTTGTCGTCGAGCGCGAGATCACCCGAGACCTTGTTGTCGCCGAGCGAGACCAGAAAACCATTGATCGAACGCTTGCCTTCGCTCGTCACCAGCGCTGCTTTGATGTCGAGCGGCTGGTCGTCGACGGAGCCGGTCAGCGAGACATTGGCGGCGGGACTGGTGATATCGGCCTTGCCGCTAGCCGTCAGCTTGATGCTCTTCACCGTGCGGCCCGATGCCGTCAGGCTGTCGCTATCGGCGGTAACCGTGAAATCCGGCGCCGTCATGGCGCCGCTTGCCGACAGCGCGAAATCGACGCCACCCGCAACCGGCACGCCGACTGTCGGCGACAGCACGGAAACGTCGCCCAGTTTGCCCTTGATGTCGGCCTGGATGTCGGTGCCTTGCATGCTGGCCGTGCCGGCGGCGCTGAGCGTGCCGGAGGTGAATTCGATCGAATTCGCGGCGAAGGATCCCTGCGGATCGCGGGCCGCGCTGGCCGAGAATTTCACCCTAGCGCCGAGCACCGAGGCGATCTGCGGCGGAAAGGCCGTCGCCACGGCATCCGCGTTCATCTTCAGCTGCATCGACAGGTCGGCAAGCGCCACCGTCGCGGTCAGCGAGGCGTTGAGCGCGTCGGAACGCAGCGTGCCCTGGTCGACGGCAATGGCGTCCTTGCTGACCGACCCGGCCAGATCGACATCGATCTTGCCGGTGATCAGCGGCGCCAGCGTCGCCACGTCGGTGTTGAGGCCGCCCGCCTCCAGCTTGACGGTGACCGGCCCGGCGCGGTTCTGGATGTCAAAACCGTCGGAATGGATCTGGGCCGCCAGATCGTCCAGCCGCGTGCCGCCGGCGACGATGGAGACGAAGGAGGCGCCGATGTCGATGATCGGCGCCTTGCCGTCGCCGAAGGCCCGGGCGGTGGCATTGCTGATCGCCAGCGTGATCGGCTGCGCCTTGCTGCCGACGCTGATCACCACGGGCGGCCCCTTGGCGGCGAGTTCGACCGAGAGGTCGCTGGCGCCGGCAGGATCGACAATGCCGGTCGCGGTGCCGTGCACCGCATCGCTGTCGATGTTCGCGCGGTCGACACTGACGCCACCGGCCGATGTGGCGGTGCCGGCAACGTCGAAACTGGTCTTGCCGGCAAACAGCGGCTTGAGATTCTCAGGCAGGAAGCGAGCGAAATCGCCGTCGCCCTTGGCCTCGATATGATTGCCCTTGTCGGTCAGTTGGTGGCGACCCGTCAGCTGGGTGACGATCTTGCCGTCGACTGAGAACGTGCCGATGCCGTTCCAATTGGCGAGCGGCCCCGTGCCCGAGACATTTATGTCGACCGGTGGCGTATCGGGCAGCTTGAGCAGATTGGCGATGATGCCGCCTGCCGGCTCCGAGGCCCTCAGGTCGAGATCGAGCCTGTTGTCCGCCGGCGCAAAGTGGATCTTGGCGTCTACATCCCCTTGCTTGCCGTCATGGCGGGTGATGTTGAGCACCGTCTCGACCGCCAGTGGCGCGGCATCGGCCTTGACCGATCCCTTGGCCGCAAGCTCGGCGATGCCGCTGCCGGCCAGTTGCTGGCCAAGCGCGATCTCGGGCAGATCGATCTGCTTGATGTCAATGGAAACCGGCAGCGTCGTCGTGCCCCCGCTCGGCGCTGGCTGCGTGCTGGCCACCGGCAATCGCGCCAGTTCAATACGCTCGGCAGCGATACGGTCGGCGTTGAAGTTTTTCGACAGCAGCGCCAGCGGCGACCAGTCCACGGCGACCTTGCGCGCCACCAGCCAGGCGCCCTCGCGGTCCTCCAGCACGACATGGTCGACGCTGAGCGCTCCGGACCAGATGCCGTCTATGCCGCTGACCGTGATCTTGCGGTCGTCGTTCGAAGCCAGCCGCGAAATGATGCCGGCGAGATTGTCGCGGCCGCGCTCGGTCTTGGTCAGCACCACGAGCGCGCCGATCGCTCCCGCAACCACGATCAGCAGCGTGTAGAGAACAATGCGGAGGACGCGCCAGACTGTTTTCATCGCTCAGAATGCCTGCCCGATGCCGGCATAGATGCCGAAACGCGGGTCGCCCGGATCGCGGTTGAGCGGCACGGCGGCATCGATGCGCAGTGGCCCGAACGGCGTGACATAGCGCAGGCCGACGCCGGCGCCGACCTTGACATCGGAGAAATCGGGAACCGATTTGGTCGATACGGTGCCGGCGTCGACGAACGGCACGATGCCGATCGTATCGGTGATGGCGATGCGCATCTCGACCGAGGTTTCGAAGAAGGACAGGCCGCCGATCGGCTGGCCGGTGAAGTCCTTGGGTCCGATGCCCTGATAGGCATAGCCGCGCACCGAGCCACCGCCCCCGGAATAAAAGCGCCGGTCGGCTGGCACATGTTCGAGGCTGGTGCCGACGATCGAACCGAGGGCGACACGTTCGGCCAGCACGAACTTCGAAGCCGAGTCCAGCGACTGATAGGCCGACCCTTCGCCCCTCAGCTTCAGGAACGCCGCACCGCTCAAAATGTCGTAGCTGGGCTCGGCATAGGCCAGCACCCGGAAGCCGCTTGTCGGGTTCAGCCGGTTGTCCCGGTTGTCATAGACATATTGCAGCGGAATGCTGGCGATCAGGTATTTGTGCTTGCCGAAAGCGTCGTGGATGCGGGAATAGTCGAGCGCCACCTCGGCGGAAACCGTCTGCTTCTTGGTCAGCTCGTAGGACAGCCCGGTGCTGCCCTTGACCGAGAAATGGTCATAGGCGTCAGGATGTTCGAGTACCGTCTTGACGCCGGCGAAGAACTTCGATGCCGGCCCGATCACGCCCGGCTTTTCGAACATGATGCCGGCATTGTAGTTGAGCTCGCCGAGATCGTTGCTGCCGATGCCGCTGATCTTGCCGTCGATGCGCAGCTTCTCGGCCCGGCCGAACAAATTTCGGTGGCCCCAATAACCTTCCAGGCCCAGCCCCTCGGTGTTGGAGAAGGTGCCGCCGACGCCGAAATAGCGTGGCTTGCGCTCGCTGACCTGGACGCCGATCGGAATGTTGCCGTCGGCATCGAGCGTGTCGGCTTCCTTGAACGTCACGCTGTTGAAGACCTCGAGCGCCAGCAGCCGGTCGCGCGCGTCATCGATCTCTTGCGGCGAGTACTGCCGGCCGCGCTTGAGGGCGGTCATGTATTCGGTGAAGTCGCGGTCGACCTTTTCGGTGCCTTCCACCGTTGTGTCGCCATAGCCGGCGACCGGCCCAGCGGCGACCGTCAGCGTCACGTCCAGCGTCGAAGTAGCGTGGTCGGCGACGATCTGCCGGTCCGTCACCTCTGCCAGCGGCCTGCCTTGCTCCTTCAGCGTCCGCACGATCAGCG
Source organism: Mesorhizobium sp. M7A.F.Ce.TU.012.03.2.1 (assembly GCF_004006095.1). NCBI lineage: Bacteria > Pseudomonadati > Pseudomonadota > Alphaproteobacteria > Hyphomicrobiales > Phyllobacteriaceae > Mesorhizobium > Mesorhizobium sp. M7A.F.Ce.TU.012.03.2.1. The sequence continues at coordinate 4,175,926 of NZ_CP034779.1, read as the reverse complement.
CCTCGGCCTTGAGCACAGCGCCGGATCCCGCATCGCCGCCTGATATCAAGCCGTAATCGGCGCTCATCAGCCCCGCTGCGTCGCCCTCAAGGTGGATATTGCCCAAGGTGAATTTCGGCCCGCTGGCAATGTCGATGACCACGGGAACCGGCTGCGGCCCGTTGAATTCGGCATCCGGCGGCAAATCGTCGAGCGGCTTGCCGTCGATGGTGACGGTGACGACGCCTTCGTAACGGGCATCGGCATAGAGCGCGGCGACAAGCTGTTCGCGGTCGCTGCGCGCCTTGGCCATCAGTCCGAGCGAACCGGAAACCGGACGCTCCTCGTCACTCTTCAGCGCAGAGGCATTTTCGAGCTTCTTGACCAGATCCTTGTCGGCGTCGGGGGCGGAAATGGTCACGGCGTAACGCAGGGGATCGACGATATCGGCATCCTCGTCGCTGGACGACCCCCACAGCTTGATGCCGAAAAGCTCGAAAGCGACCGACGGGCGCGATTCGGCGACGAGCACGGTCGAGCACATCATGGCCAACAGCAGGGCGCGCGGAAGCGCACGCCCTGGCGCGCGACCTCCTGACATCTGCTCTTCATGCGCCGGCATTAAGACAACCTAGTTTACAAAACTAAAATTGGAATGAAGTTCTGAAGCGCTCGTAAAGGGGCCACAATCCAATTGTCTGAAATAGGGCGGGCTTGGAATTCACACCTTTTGCGTCGCCGCAAGAAAGCGTGATCCCCTGTCCTATGGAGGTACTACCGGTGATCGGCCGGAAAGGAAACCGTTGGCAGGCGGAACCCTGCCGCGTCCTTGTGTTGACAAGCCTGACTGAAGCTTGATCATGCCCGGACGTCAGCTGTGTCTGGAGGGGTGTTATGGCAATGCGCGCGGCTCGTGGTCTGTCTATCCTGATTCTTCTGTTTTTCGCCTGGGCCAATGTCCTGGCCTGGAGCAGCGCCGCGCAAGCGGCCGAGGCCCGGCGGATCGCGACAACGGACAATTCCGATTATTTCGGCTTTGATCTCAGGTCCGACCAGAATGTGACAATCGACCAGTGCAAGACGACATGCCTGGGAGACCCGGCCTGCCGCGCCTTCACCTACAACAAAAAAGCCAAATGGTGCTTCCTCAAATCCGACTACAACCAGCTGAAAACCTTCAACGGCGCGGTCGCGGGCAAGGTCGTCAACATCGATGGCGATCCTGATATCGGCGCGCCGCCGGAACTCGCTTTCTTCCCCAACTGGATGGCCGATCAGGCCCAGCAATACCGCAACAAGCTGCTCGGCCCGGCCTATGACAAGCCGACCGAAGGCATGGCTGCCTTGCTGAACGCCGCCGAACAGGCCGTGCTGACCGGGGATCACCGCTCCGCCATGCTGAAATACGAGGCCGCGGTCTCGGTGCTGCCCGATGATGGTCCGCTCTGGCTCAACCTGGCGCGTGAAACGCTGGCCGTTCAGCCCGCCGCCAGCACCTCCGAAGCCTCCACTTTGCCGGCGAACGGCACGTCGGCCGCTTTCAATGCCTATAAATTGCTGCGCACCACCAAGACGCGCGCCGAAGTGCTGGCGCTGCTCGGCAACGGGCTCGACAAGCGCGATCTCTACCGGCCGGCGCTGCAGGCCTATGAGGCCAGCCTTGCGCTGAACCCTTCGCCGGCGGTCCAGGCCGACTATGCCGATCTCAAGGCCCGCAAGGGTTTCCGCGTTGTCGATCACACCATCGACGCCGACACCAGCGCGCCGCGCATCTGCGCGCAATTCTCCGAGGATCTGGTCAAGACCGGCGTCGACTACGCGCCGTTCGTCACCGTCGACAACGCGCCACCCAAGGGCGTCGAGGCCAAGGACAAGCAAATCTGCGTCGAAGGGCTGGAGCATGGTCAGCATTACGACGTCACCTTCCGCGCCGGCCTGCCGGCGGCAATCGGCGAAGTGACCGCGGCCCCCGTGGTGCTGTCGATCTATGTCCAGGACCGCGCACCGTCCGCCCGCTTCACCGGTGACAGCTTCGTGCTGCCGGCCGGCGCGCGCCGCGGCATTCCGATCGTCACCGTCAACATGAATGCCGCCGAAATGAAGCTCTACCGCGTCGGCGATCGTTCGCTGGCCCAGCTTCTGTCGGGCTACCAGTTCCTGCACCAGCTCGACGGCTACGACATCTCCAACATTTCCGAGCAGATGGGCGCGCCGGTCTGGCAAGGCCAGCTCGACATCGCCAATGATCTCAACAAGGAGGTCACCACCTCCTTCCCGGTCGACGAGGCGGTGCCGCAGCGCAAGCCCGGCGTCTACGTGCTGACCGCGCAGGCCGTCAACGACAAGAGCGACAACTACAATTCGATGGCCACGCAATGGTTCGTCGTCTCCGACATCGGCCTGTCGACCTATACGGGGCAGGACGGGCTCAACGTCTTTGCGCGTTCACTGGGCAGCGCCAAGCCGATAGCCGGCGCCGAACTGACGCTGGTTGCCAGGAACAATGAGGTTCTCGGCACGGCGACATCGGATGCCGACGGCCATGCCGTCTTCAACCCCGGCCTGACGCGCGGCGACGGCGGCATGGTGCCGGCCGTGCTGATGGCCAAGCAGGGCGACAATGATTTCGTCTTTCTAGATATGGGCCGGGCCGGCTTCGACCTGTCCGACCGCGGCGTCACCGGGCGCGCGGCGCCAGGTGCGCTGGACGTCTATGCCTGGACCGAACGCGGCATCTACCGCGCCGGCGAAGATGTTCATGTCGCGGCGCTTGCCCGCGACGGCGCCGCCAAGGCGGTCGAGAACCTGCCGTTGACGTTCGTCTTCTCGCGCCCCGACGGTGTCGAAAGCCGCCGCATCGTCAGTGACGGCGCTTCGGCCGGTGGCCATGCCGTCGACCTGCCGCTCGAACCCAACGCCATGCGAGGCACCTGGTCGGTGTCGATATACACCGATCCCAAGCAGCCGGCCGTGGCCAGCCACATGTTCCTGGTCGAGGATTTCGTGCCGGATCGCATCGAATTCGACATGAAGGCCGACAAGCAGGAAATCGCCCAGGGCGAAACCGCCAACATCGACATTGACGGCCGCTTCCTCTATGGCGCGCCGGCGGCGGGCCTGGCGCTGGAAGGCGAACTGACGCTGTCGACGTCGCGCGACTGGGACCGCTTCCAGGGCTTTTCCTTCGGTCTCGCCGACGAGCAGTCGGCCGAACCCACGGTCACTCCCCTCGCCGATCTGCCGGTGGTCGGCGATGACGGCAAGGTGACCTTCCCGGTCTCCGTCGACCAACTGCCCTCGACCACCAAGCTGGTCGACGCCAAGGTGACGGTGAGGATGCGCGAAACCGGCGGCCGCGCCATCGAGCGTTCGCTCAACATCGGCATCCGCCCGCAAGGCCATATGATCGGCATCCGTCCGGATTTCGCCGACAATGAAGTGCCGCAGGGCGGCACCGCCAAGTTCAGCCTGATCGCCGTCGATCCCGACGGCAAGCGCGAGGCGCTGAAAGGCGCGCAGTGGACGCTGGTCAAGGTCGAACGCAATTACCAGTGGTACCGCTCCAACAATTCCTGGAACTACGAGCCGGTCACCTTCACCAAGTCGATCGCCAACGGCCAGGTCGACCTTAGCGCCGACGGCGACGCGACGGTCTCCGTGCCGGTCGATTGGGGTCAGTACCGCCTCGAGGTCGAGACATCGGATCCCGAGGGACCGGCGACAAGCTACGAGTTCGATGCCGGCTGGTATGTCTCCTCGACCACCACCGAAACGCCCGACGGTCTCGAAATCGCCCTCGACAAGGACAATTATGCCGCCGGCGAAGTGGCCAAGCTGAAAGTCTCGCCGCACTTTGCCGGCGAACTTCTGATCAACATCGGTTCCGACAAACTGTTGAAGACCGTCACGGCATCCGTGCCGGCCGGCGGCAGCACGGTCGACATACCGGTCGGCGACGATTGGGGTGCCGGTGCCTATGTCACGGCAACGCTTTTCAGGCCGGGCGATGCGCAGGAAACGCGCATGCCGGCCCGCGCCATCGGCGTGAAATGGCTGAAGGTCGATCCGGGCTCGAAGAAGCTCGCCATCACCTTGACGCCGCCGGACAAGACCATGCCGCGCCAGCAGCTGTCGATGCCGGTTTCGGTCGCCGGCGTGCAGCCGGGAAGCAATGCCTACGTCATGGTTGCCGCCGTCGATGTCGGCATCCTCAACCTGACCAACTACAAGGCGCCGGATCCGGAGAACTGGTTCTTCGGCCAGCGCATGCTGGGCATGGAAATCCGCGACATATACGGCCGCCTGATCGATGGCTCGCTCGGCAATACCGGCAAGCTCCGGACCGGCGGCGACGGCGCCAACATGCAGGCGCAAGGCAACCCGCCGACCGAAAAACTGGTCGCCTTCTTCTCCGGCATCGTCGAACTCGATGCCGACGGCAAGGCGCGCGTCGACTTCGACATCCCGCAGTTCAACGGCACCGTGCGCGTCATGGCCGTCGCCTGGACCAAGGATGCGGTCGGCCACGCCCAGTCCGATGTCATCGTGCGCGATCCCATCGTGATCACCGCTGGCCTGCCACGCTTCCTGGCGCCTGGTGACGCCGCCGTCATGCGCCTAGACGTCGCCGACACCGATGGTCCGGCCGGCGACTATGCGTTCTCGATCGAAACAACGGGTGACCTGTCGACCGGCGACAAGCCCCTGCCCCAGAAGCTGACGCTCGCCCAGGGCAAGCGCCAGACGCTGACCGTGCCGCTGGTCGCTCAGACGGCCGGCAATGCCTCGCTCACCATCAAGCTTGCCCATGCCGACGGCACCAGGGTCGAGCAGACGCTCTATGTGCCGGTGCGCCCGGCGCAATTGCCGGTGACCACCCGGCTGGTGGTCGACCTCAAGGGCAATGGCGGCGCGCTGCGCGTCGACAAGGAACTGCTGGCAGCCAGCCTGCTCAACGGCGCCTCCGTCAGTGTCGGCGTTTCGCAGGCCGCCGCCTTCGACGTGCCGTCGCTGCTGATGACGCTCGACCGCTACCCCTATGGTTGCGCCGAGCAGACCACCAGCCGCGCCATGCCGCTTCTCTACGTCAATGAGTTGGCTTCCGGCGTCGGCATGGCCAGCGATCCCGATATCCATGGCCGCATCCAGGACGCCATCTATAAGGTTCTGAGCTATCAGGCCTCGGGCGGCAGCTTCGGCCTGTGGGGTCCGGGCTCCGGCGATCTGTGGCTTGATTCCTATGTCACCGACTTCCTGACCAGGGCGCGCGAGCAGAAATACGACGTGCCGAGCCTGGCCATGAACCAGGCGCTGAGCAATTTGCAGAACTCGCTCGGCTACGACCAGAGCGTGCAGGACCGTGGCAGCGAGATCGCCTACGCCCTCTACGTTCTGGCCCGCAACAAGAAGGCCTCGATCGGCGACCTGCGCTACTATGCGGATACCCAACTCGAAGCTTTCTCAAGCCCGATGGCCGTTGCCCAGCTGGCGGCAAGCCTGGCGCTCTACGGCGATACACCGCGCGCCGAAGCCACCTTCAAGACCGCCTTGCAGTTGGCAAAGTCCACCACCGACTACGACTACTACCGCTCCGACTACGGTTCGGGGCTGCGTGATGGCGCAGCGATGCTGGCGCTGGCGGCGGAATCGAAGCCGGTGCCGACCATCGTGCCGGAACTGATCAAGCTGGTGACCAGGGAACGCGCGGAAGCCCGCTGGACCACCACCCAGGACGAATCCTGGATGCTGCTGGCGGCCCGCGCGCTGAAGGAGGGCAATGATACGATCACGCTGGCCGTCAATGGCGCGGCGCATTCCGGCGGCTACTCCAACCAGGTGGAAGGCTCTGACCTGGCCGACAGCCCGCTGACCATCGCCAACACCGGCAAAACCCCGCTGCAGGCCGTCGTCACCACCGTGGCGTCGCCGGTCCAGCCCTTGCCGGCCGGCGGCGACGGCTTCACCATCAACCGCACCTACTACAAGCTCGACGGCACCGAGGCCAATGTCACCGAGGCGACGCAGAACGAACGCTATGTCGTCGTGCTCAAGGTCAACGAGCAGAACAAATGGCCGTCGCGCCTGCTGGTCACCGACCTGTTGCCGGCCGGCTTCGAGATCGACAATCCCGGCCTGGTCTCCAGCGCCCAGTTGACGAACTTCTCGTGGCTGGCGCAGACCGATGCCGCGCATCTCGAATTCCGCGACGACCGTTTCGTCGCGGCGTTCAACCCGGCCGACGGCGATCATGACCACAATCTGACGCTCGCCTATGTCGTGCGCGCGGTGACGCCTGGTACCTATGCGCACCCGGCGGCAACGGTGGAGGACATGTACCGGCCGCAATATTCGGCCCGCACCGCCACCGGCATGATGGAGGTCAAGGCGCCGTAAGGCGCCTTGGCGAATATGAAAGTGAGGCTTGTGCTGCCCCTCATTGCCCTGCCGGGCATTTCTCCCCGTATAGTGACGGGGAGAAAGAGGCCTGCAACAAAGCTTTCGCCAACTTTGAACGTTGCTGGAAAAGCGCCAAGGGCCATGACAGCACCCTTCTCCCCATCACTATACGGGGAGAAGGTGGCGGCAGCCGGATGAGGGGCGGCGCCATGCTTTCCAAGAAGTTCCTTCGTCGCACGGCCGTTGCAGGAGCCTCCCTCATTGGACTCACCGCAATTGCCGCCACCACCCTCTGGGCGCTCGACCGTGCCTTCCCACCCCCGCTTCCAGCCGAACTCACGGTCTCCACCGAAGTCCAGGACCGCGACGGCGAATTGTTGCGCGCCTTCGCCACGCCGGACGGCTACTGGCGGCTCGAAACCCGCCTCGACCAGGTCGACAAGCAGTTCGTCGACATGCTGGTCACCTACGAAGACAAGCGTTTCTGGGACCATGAAGGTGTCGACGTGCTGGCGCTGGCCCGCGCCGCCGGCCAGTTCGCCACCAGCGGCCGCATCGTCTCCGGCGGCTCGACGCTTTCGATGCAGCTTGCCCGGCTGATCGAGCCGCGCGAAAGCCGCAGCCTCGGCTCCAAGGTCAAGCAGATGCTGCGCGCCATCCAGATAGAGCGGCGGCTGTCGAAACGCGAGATCCTCGAACGCTACCTGACGCTGGCGCCTTATGGCGGCAATCTGGAAGGCGTGCGCGCCGCCTCGCTCGCCTATTTCGGCAAGGAGCCGAAACGGCTCACCGTTTCCGAGGCCGCCCTGCTCGTCGCTCTGCCGCAACTGCCGGAAAAGCGCCGGCCCGACCGCAATTTGAAGATCGCCCACGCCGCCCGCGACCGGGTGCTGACCCGAATGGTCTCCTCCCGCCTGCTCGGCGAGCGCGAGGCCGCACGGGCCGCCCTCGACGATGTCTCGGACCTGCGCCGCACGCTGCCGGCGCTCGCCGCGCACGCCGCCTATGCGATGTTGCCCAAGGCCGTCCCCGGCCAGCCCTTGCAGCTGACGATCCGCAAGAGCGTCCAGGAGGGGCTGGAACAGGTGGCGAGGGACGCGGCCACCAAGCTCGGCCCCCGCCTCTCGGTCGCCATGGTGCTGGCCGACTCCCGCACCGGCGACATCCTTGGTGAAGTCGGCTCGGCCAATTTCTTCGACGCCAGCCGCTCCGGCTGGATCGATATGACAAAGATCGTCCGCTCGCCCGGCTCGACGCTGAAGCCCTTCATCTACGGCCTGGCCTTCGAACAGGGCCTGGTGGCGCAGGAAACGCTGATCGACGACAGCCCCGTCGATTTCTCCGGCTACCGGCCGAAGAATTTCGATATGGGCTACCAGGGCGATGTCAGCATCCGGCAAGCGCTGCAATTGTCGCTCAATGTGCCGGCGATCCGCGTGCTCGACGCGGTCGGGCCAACGCGGCTGATGGCGCGCTTCCGCCAGGCCGGCGTCAGCCCCATACTGCCGGTCAACGAAGCCCCGGGCCTGGCCATCGGTCTGGGCGGCGTCGGGGTGACATTGCGCGACCTCGTCCAGCTCTACACAGGGCTCGCCAATGGCGGCAAGACGCACACGCTGCATGACGGCACCGAGCCTGCCGATGCCGAGCGCACCAGCGCCACCATCCTCGACGGTCAGGCCAACTGGCAGATCATCGACATATTGTCAGGCGTCAAGCCGCCCGAGGGGGCCTTGCAGCGCGGCATCGCCTACAAGACCGGCACGTCCTACGGATACCGCGACGCCTGGTCGGTCGGCTTCGACGGCCGCTACGTGCTGGGCGTCTGGGTCGGCCGCCCCGATGCCGGCGCGGTGCCCGGCCTTTCCGGCTATGTCTCGGCCGCTCCCATCCTGTTCGAGGGTTTTGTCCGCTCGGGCCTCGCCACCGTCCCCTTGCCGGGCAAACCGCCCGGCATGTTCAGCCCCAGACGCGAGGACCTGCCGGTGACGCTCGCCCGCTTCGGCGCCGGGTCGGATGGCCTGGTGCAGGCGACGGTGAGCGAACCCGCACCGACCATCATCTTCCCGCCCGACGGCGCCCGCGTCGATCTCGGCACCAATTCGGCCGACGCCTCGCCACTGGTGCTGAAGCTGCAAGGCGGCCGTGCGCCGTTCCGCTGGCTCGCCAACGGCAAGCCGCTGGCAGGCATCGATCGTCGCCGCACCGCGACCTGGCAGCCCGACGGCGCCGGCTATTCGACGCTGACCGTCATCGACGCCGCAGGGCGTGCGGCGAGTGTGAAGGTGTTTGTCGAATAGACGGCTGCAAGCGATTCATAGGCTTAGCTTTCCAAGGCAGAGGATAGCAGACACTTGCCCATGGTTGTTCCAAGGCACCCCTCGCGCAATCCGTTCTTGTCGGCAGCCTCAGCACTGGCAGCAACAATCTTTGTCACGGCAACCACCCTCCCCGCTTTGGCCGATGCCCTGCCCGCCGGCTTCGTCCGGCTCGCCGATGTCGATCCCTCGATCCGCCAGGACATACGCTACGCCGGATCGGACAATTTTCTGCATCGCAAGGTGGACGGCTATGACGCCCCGGCCTGCATCCTCACCGAGCAGGCGGCAAAGGCACTGTCCGCCGTCCAGAAAGCGATCGCCGCCAAAGGCCTGACCCTGGTGTTGTTCGATTGCTACCGCCCTGCCCGCGCCGTCGCCGACATGAATGAATGGACGCGCGATGGCGGGTCGCCCGATCCACAATGGTATCCGAAGGTCAGGCGCAGTGAGCTGATCGCCAAGGGTTATGTCGGAGAACTATCGACCCATTCACGTGGCTCGACCGTCGATGTCGCCGTCGCCCGGACGGACCGCAGGTCCAGCCCGAACCAGGCCTGCGGCGCGGGCGATGCCGACACGCTCGATTTCGGCACCGGTTTCGACTGCTTTGATCCGATGAGCGAAACCGCCCACCGCGGCCTTGCCAGTGAAGCGGCGGCAAACCGCAAGATGCTTGTCGACGCCATGCGCGCCGGCGGCTTCAAGAACTATGCAAGGGAATGGTGGCACTTCACGCTGAAAAGCGAACCGTTCGCCAGACAGCGTTTCGACTTTCCCATCACCGCAGATTGATCCACCCGACCAAATTCCACACCTTGCCTCGGCACCGCCCCTTGCTAGATAGGCTGAGTGGCCGGGCCATGGATTCTTCCTTAGGCCGCAAGAGGAAAATATTTCTCCTAACGGCGAAATAGCGTCGAACATTTTCTCAAGAGGGGCAAAAAAGGCAACATTGAATGCATCTAATTTCTACCAATTCGGTAGATTTGGCGCGGGTTCAACGGAGGCAGAAATGACCAAACCTCATTTCAGGAAACTGCTCGGCGCACTGGTCGCCACATCTGTCCAGTTCGGCACGCTCGGTTTCGCGTTTGCCGATACCACCATTCTCAACGTGTCCTACGATCCGACACGCGAGCTCTACAAGGCCTATGACGAAGCTTTCGTCGCGCATTGGAAGGCCGAGACCGGAGAGACCGTCACCGTCCAGCAGTCGCATGGCGGATCGGGCGCCCAGGCCCGCGCCGTGATCGACGGCCTCGACGCCGATGTGGTGACGCTGGCACTTGAAGGCGACATCAACGCCATCGTCTCGAAGGCGAAGAAGATCAATCCGGACTGGCGCACCAAATTCGAAAACAATTCAGCGCCTTACACCTCGACCATCATCTTCCTCGTCCGCAAGGGCAATCCCAAAGGCATTCACGACTGGAGCGACCTCGTCAAGGACGGTGTCCAGGTGATTACGCCCAATCCCAAAACCTCCGGCGGCGCGCGCTGGAACTATCTCGCCGCCTGGGCCTACGCCAACGCCAATGACGGCGGCGACGAGGCCAAGACCAAGGAATTCGTCGGCAAGCTCTACGCCAATGCTCCGGTGCTCGACACCGGCGCGCGCGGCTCGACCGTGACCTTCGCGCAAAAGGGTCTTGGCGATGTGCTTATCGCCTGGGAAAACGAGGCCTATCTGGCGCTCGACGAGTTCGGTGCCGATAATTTCGACATCGTCTACCCGCCGACCTCCATCCTGGCAGAACCGCCGGTGGCGGTGGTCGACGCCAATGTCGATGCCAAGGGCACGCGCAAGGTCGCCGAGGCCTATCTGAGCTGGCTCTATTCCAAAGAAGCGCAGACGATCATCGCCAAGAACCATTATCGTCCTGCCAAGCCCGATCTGGTGCCGGCCGAGGACCTCGCCAAGCTGCCGCCGATCAAGCTCGTAACCATCGACGATCCACAGTTTGGTGGCTGGAAAAAAGCACAGCCTTATCATTTCGGCGATGGTGGTATATTCGACCAGATCTACAAGCCCCAGTAAGCAGTCGATATTCAGGACGACATGACCACAGCACCCGCCCAGGCGGGGTGGCGATTCAGGCAGCCGAGCGTAATTCCGGGTTTCGGATTGACGCTCGGCTTCTCGCTTGCCTACCTCACCCTCATCATCCTCATCCCGCTATCCGGGCTGCTCTGGCGCTCGGCCGCCCTTGGCTGGCCTGAATTCTGGGCGATCGCCACCGATCGCCGCACCATCAATGCGCTGAGAATCAGCTTCGGCACCGCCTTCGTCGCGGCTGCGGTCAACGTCGTCTTCGGCACGCTGGTCGCATGGGTGCTGGTGCGCTACCGTTTCCCCGGCCGCCGCATCGTCGATGCCATGGTCGACCTGCCCTTCGCCCTGCCGACGGCTGTGGCCGGCATCGCGCTGACCACGCTCTACGCGCCGAACGGCTGGATCGGCAAATTGCTGATGCCGCTCGGCATCAAGGTCGCCTATACGCCGCTCGGTATCGTCATCGCGCTGATCTTCATCGGGCTGCCCTTCGTCGTGCGCACCGTGCAGCCGATCATGGAGGAGATCGACAAGGAAGTGGAGGAAGCCGCCGCCACGCTTGGCGCCAATCGCTTCCAGATCATCACCCGCATCCTGTTTCCGGGCCTGGCGCCGGCCATCGTCACCGGCTTCGCCCTCGCCTTCGCGCGTGGCGTCGGCGAATACGGCTCGGTCATCTTCATCGCCGGCAACTTGCCCTACAAATCAGAAATCGCACCCCTGCTGATCGTCATTCGGTTGGAGGAATACAATTATCCGGCGGCGACAGCGATCGCGGCGATCATGCTCGCTCTGTCGTTCATCATGCTTTTGGTCGTCAATCTCGCACAGTCATGGAGCCGCAAGCGCTATGGCTGACCCGGAGATCAAATCCTACGAACCGCATCATGAAAGCCAGTCGGCGGCGGTCACGGAAAGCCGCCCTGCGCGCCTGGCTCTGATGGCCGTCGCCTTCGCCTTCCTCGGCATTTTCCTGCTCTTGCCGCTGATCATCGTCTTCAACGAAGCCTTCGCCAAGGGCATCGGTGCCTACACCGAAGCGCTCAGCAGTGCCGACACGCGCTCGGCGATCCGGCTGACGCTGCTGGTGGCGGCGATCTCGGTGCCGCTCAACATCGTCTTCGGCATCTCCGCCGCCTGGGCGATCGCCAAGTTCGAGTTCAAGGGCAAGGCCTTCCTGACCACGCTGATCGACCTCCCCTTCTCGGTCTCGCCGGTCATATCAGGCCTCGTTTATGTGCTTCTGTTCGGCGCCCAGGGGCTGCTCGGCACCTGGCTGAAAGCGCATGGCATCGTTATCCTGTTTGCCGTGCCGGGCATCGTGCTGGCCACAATCTTCGTCACCTTCCCCTTCGTCGCCCGCGAGTTGATCCCGCTGATGCAGGAGCAAGGCAATGGCGACGAGGAGGCAGCGCTTTCGCTCGGCGCCAATGGCTGGCAGACCTTCTGGTACGTGACCTTGCCCAACGTCAAATGGGGGCTGCTCTACGGCGTGCTCCTGTGCAATGCGCGTGCCATGGGCGAGTTCGGCGCGGTATCGGTGGTGTCGGGCCACATACGCGGCCTGACCAACACCATGCCGCTGCATGTCGAAATCCTCTACAACGAGTACAACGCCGTCGGTGCCTTCGCCGTCGCTTCATTGCTTGCGGGCCTGGCGCTCGTCACGCTGGTCTTGAAAACACTTCTCGAGATGCGCTACGGCGCCGAGATCGCCGCGACACGCGGGCACTGACAAAGGGACCACTATGGAAGTTCGCGTTGCCAACGTGCGCAAGGAGTTTGACCGGTTTCCGGCGCTTCACGACGTGTCGCTCGACATCAAGTCGGGCGAACTGATCGCGTTGCTGGGACCGTCCGGTTCCGGCAAGACGACGCTGCTCAGGCTGATTGCCGGGCTGGAGCGGCCGACACGGGGAAAGATATTCTTCGGCGACGAGGACGCCTCGCACAAGTCCATCCAGGAGCGCAATGTCGGCTTTGTCTTCCAGCACTATGCGCTGTTCCGGCACATGACGGTGGCGGACAATATCGGCTTCGGCCTGAAGGTCCGGCACGGACCGTCGCGCCCGCCGGCGCAGGAGATCCGCCGTCGCGCCTCCGAGCTTCTGGACCTCGTCCAGCTTTCAGGACTCGAAAAGCGCTATCCGGCGCAGCTCTCCGGCGGCCAGAGGCAGCGCGTGGCGCTAGCCCGCGCCATGGCGATCGAGCCCAAGGTGCTGCTGCTCGACGAGCCGTTCGGCGCGCTTGACGCGCAAGTGCGCCGGGAATTGCGCCGCTGGCTGCGCGAAATCCATGACGCCACCGGCCACACCACCGTCTTCGTCACCCACGACCAGGAAGAGGCGCTGGAGCTTGCCGACCGCGTCGTCGTGATGAGCCAGGGCCGCATCGAGCAGGTCGGCACCGCCGACGATATCTACGACACGCCGAACTCGCCCTTCGTCTACGGCTTCATCGGTGAATCGAGCTCGCTTCCCGTCAAGGTCGAGAATGGCGAAATCTGGCTCGCCGACCGTCCGATCGGGCTTGCCGCGCCCAACGAGCCCTCGGGCGATGCGACGCTCTACTTCCGCCCGCACGATGTCGAATTGCTGGACGGCTGCAGCGGCTGCATCGCCGGCACGGTCGCCGCCAGCCGGCGCGTCGCCGGCACGCGCCGGGTCGAGCTTGAGATAGGCGGAGAGCGCCAGCGGGTCGAAATCGAACTGCCGGTCGATCACCCCGCGGCGCAGAAAAGCCGGGTGGCGTTCCGCCCCGGACGCTGGAAGCTTTTTCCGGCGGCTTGATCCTCTGGTCTATGGCTACGCCAGCCAGTTCTCGACCTTCAGGCCCCTGATCCGGTTGAACTCTCCCGTGTTGGCGGTCACCAGCGTGGTGCCCAATGCACAGGCATGAGCGGCGATAAAAAGATCGTTGTGGCCAATGGTCTGGCCCGCGGCTTCAAGCTCGGCGCGAAGTCCGCCATACTCGGCATCCACCGGCACATCGAGCGGCAAGACAGGAATCTCGGCCAGCAAGTCTTCAACCTTCTTGAACAGCTTGGCCGATCCCTTCTTGGCGCAGCCATATCGCAATTCCGAGGCGACCACGATGCTGGTGCAAACGGCGTCATCTCCCTCGCGCGACATTGCCCTCGCGGCCTTGCCAGCCGGGTTTCGGATCATGTCGCTGATAATGTTCGTATCCAGCATGAACCGCATCTAGAAAATGTCCTCGGATTTGACTGGCGTGTCGTAGATCTCGGGGAAGTCATCTTCAGGATCGAGCGGCGGCTCTTTCGCCCACTGGGCGAGCAACGCGGTGAGGCCAGGTTTGCGAACCGGCTCGATGACAAGACGATCGCCTTCCCGGCTGATCAGGACTTTTTCGCCGGGAAGCTCGAACTCGACAGGAATGCGCACCGCCTGGCTGCGGTTGTTGCGAAACAGCTTCGCCTCCTTGGGCGGCGTTGTTGAATGTCGGCTCTGGGGCATGTTGCAGCTCTTTTGTATATGCCTTTTGTATATGCCATGCAGCGCCGCAAAACAAGGCGCAGAAAAACTCCGACGAAGGTAGCATTCTCCTGGAACAGAATTCCAACATTCATCGACTTAGGCGACATATTTTCCTACGATGAGGCCACGAACCTACGGCGCATGCCTCGTCGCACACCACGCACCCCGGCTATGGTCCCACCATAAATTGCATCGGAGCCTGTTTCATGAGACGATTTTTCCTCGGGCTTGCCACCGTCGCAAGCCTGTTCCTTGCATCCTCCCAAGCCTGGTCGGCCGACAAACTGCTCAATGCGTCCTATGACGTCGGCCGCGAACTGTTCGTGCAGGTGAACAAGGCCTTCATCGCGCAGCATCCGGGCGTCACGGTCGATCAGTCGCATGCCGGCACTTCGGCGCAGGCGCGTGCCATCGCCGAGGGCCTTGGCGCCGATGTCGTTACCTTCAACCAGGTCACCGACATCGACTTCCTGGTCAAGAAGGATCTCGTCTCGGCCGACTGGCAGAAGGATTTTCCCGACAACGCCTCGCCCTTCTATTCGCTGCCGTCCTTCCTGGTACGCGCTGGCAATCCCAAGCATATCAAGGACTGGAACGATCTCGTGCGCGACGACGTGCAGGTGATTTTCCCCAATCCGAAAACCTCCGGCAATGCGCGCTACACCTATCTGGCGGCCACCGCCTACGCCAAGGAAGCCTTCAAGGGCGACGAGGCCAAGGTGAAGGAGTTCATCACCAAGCTTTTCAACAACGTGCCGATTTTCGACACCGGCGGCCGCGCCGCGACCACCACCTTCGTGCAGCGCGAGATCGGTGATGTGCTGATCACCTTCGAGTCGGAGACGCGCGGCATCCGCAAGGAGTATGGCGACGGCAAATTCGAGCAGGTCACTCCGACGGTCAGCCTGCTGGCCGAATTCCCCGTCGCGATCGTCGACAAGGTTGCCGACGAGCACGGCACGCGCGATCTGGCCAAGACCTATCTCGACTTCCTCTACACGCCGGAGGGCCAGGACATCGCCGCCCGCAACGGCCTCAGAGCCCGCGACGCCGCTGTGGCGGCAAAATACAAGGCCGATTTCCCCGATATCCGGCTGCTGACGGTGGAAGACGTCTTCGGCGGCTGGGACAAAGTGCAGAAAGCGCATTTCGCCGCTGGCGGCCTGCTCGACCAGACCTACGGCAGCCGCTGAAGGCCGCGATATCTGCGCAGTTGACGGAAAAGCCGGCGCCCTGCCGGCTTTTTTCGTTTTGAACGCCGAAAACCTGGTTATCAGCGGAATATCCGCCTTCTCAGTGCAAAACGTTACAAAGAATCAACGCGTTTGTGCCTAACTGCAATCCGGCGGCTTGTTTTCGCGAAACATCATCGCGCGGCGAAAACGTCATTATTTGCACACAAACAGTCGCCAGATGCGAGTGGTTGGGGCTTCAATGGGTTGATCTGGGCATGCTGACGAAAAAAGGCAAATACGGCCTCAAGGCCCTAGTGCATCTGTCCGGCCTGCCGGCCGGCCAATTGGCTTTCGTCAATGACATCGCGGTGGCCAACAACATCCCGAAGAAATTCCTCGATGCCATCCTTGGCGAGTTGCGCAATGCCGGCTTCGTTCAGAGCCGCAAGGGCAAGGAAGGCGGCTATCGCCTCGCCCGGCCGGCCTCCGAAATCAAGATCGGCCACGTCGTGCGCGTGCTTGATGGGCCGCTGGCGCCGATCCCTTGCGCCAGCCGCACGCAGTATCAGCGCTGCGAGGATTGCGACGAGGCGACCTGCCAGGTCCGCCACATGATGCTGGAGGTGCGGCAGGCGATCGCCGAAGTGCTGGACAATCGCAGCCTTGCCGCCATGCGCGACGCCGACAATGACGATTTCCCGGTTGAACTGACGTCGCAGATATAAACCACTGCAAGCTGACCGCGCTCAGACAGATGTGAGATTCGTGCGTTGAAGGAGGGAGTTCTCCGAATCTCGGGTTTCGAAGCTCGAAATCACGGAAAACCCCATGCAGTTTTGGCCTACCCGTTCACATTTGACGCAGCCTCGAATACAGCGCGTGCGGACGTCGTACCCGCTACATGCTCCGTACCCGCCACACCGAGGTCCATCCATCCTGCATTCACGGCCTCGTACATTTCTTCGGCAGGTCCGCTGTGGCCCCTCGGGATGCCGAATTGTTCGAGCGCTTCCGCCCACCCTGCACGCGGGATTGCAAAGGCTTTCACGTCGAGGTTCAGGACTTCACCCAACTGCTCCGCGACTTCATCCGCGCTGACCATCGAACCAAGCTCGACGATGCGCTGCCCTGACCACGTTGGCCCGGTCAAAAGCGTTGCGAATTCCGCGCCGATGTCGTTCGTCGCGACCATGGTCGATTTCCGGTTTGTCGGATTGTAGAAAGCCGGCAGCGTTCCGCCCTGCGCGACCTGCAACCCGAAAAGAAAATTCTCGAAGAATCCGCCTGCGCGCACAAAAGCAACTGGCGATCTCAGGTCGCGAAAACCTTGCTCCAGAAGGGACAAGGCCGCGATCACCCCGTGCCCGCTGGTTCTGTTCGCGCCCATCGACGAAAGCGCAACCACTCGCGGCGGCGCTGCCTTGGTGAGCGCCTCGACATAGCTTGCAATCACGCCCTTTGCTTCCTTGTAATCGGGCGACGGCGCCCAGACAGGGGGCAGCATGACGAACGCGCCTTCGACGCCTTCGAGCGCCCGCTCGATGGCTGCCGAATCATTCCAATCGCCGTCAACCAGCTCCACGCCCCGGTTCGCCCAGCTCAACGCTTTCTCACGGTCGCGGACCAGCGCGCGCACCTTTTTGCCTTGCGCTAGCAAATGCCTTGCCGTCGCGCCGCCCACGTTTCCCGTGATTCCCATTACTAAGAACATGTGTTTTCTCCTGATGTTGAGGGACAGAACTGCCCCTGTTGGTTCAATGGATGAGCGGCAGAATGGCCCGGATACGGGGATCGCGCAGATAGAGGCCGCCCCAGGTCATCGCGCCTAAAAGCAGGGAAATGATTTCCGGCGGCGATCCCAACTCACCGATGCGGAGATGGGCGCAGATGGCACCTCCCAAAAAGCCCGTCACCAGGATCGCGCCGAGGACGGCGGTGACCGGGATGGCGTAGAGGATGGCGCAGGCGAGGATGATCGGACCCACGACGCGCGTCAGATCCATCGCGAACCCGGTTTCCTGCAACATGCTCGCGACCCGTGCCGGCGCGAAAAGCTGAACAGTGCCGTCTGTCATCAAAGCGATAACGACAAACGCGCTCATTATCCGGCCGGCCCACAGGGCGCGATGCAAGGTCATAGTTTCAGGTGTCTGATGCGGGTTCACAGTTTCGGACACTTGTCATTCTCCGATGGGGAGATCCCATATTCGAAGCTTACTGTGCCTCTCAGGCGTGATAAACACCGAGGAAATGAACCGACTGTTCTCTTTTTGGGGAACAATACCGGGGCACGAAAATACAAAATCTCGAACCCATCCTCATTTTCATAACGGTAGCGGAAATGGGGAGCTTCACCCGCGCAGCCGACAGCCTTGGCATCCAAAAGGGGAGAGCCTCAACGGCGGTCCGGAAGCTGGAAGAAGATCTCGGTGTCAGGCTCCTGCACCGGACGACGCGCAGCGTGCGGTTGACGGAAGACGGACGTGCATTTCATGCCCGTGCCCGCGATCTGCTCGCTGAAGTCGAT
Organism: Mesorhizobium sp. M7A.F.Ce.TU.012.03.2.1; assembly: GCF_004006095.1. Taxonomy (NCBI): domain Bacteria; kingdom Pseudomonadati; phylum Pseudomonadota; class Alphaproteobacteria; order Hyphomicrobiales; family Phyllobacteriaceae; genus Mesorhizobium; species Mesorhizobium sp. M7A.F.Ce.TU.012.03.2.1. Next base: position 4,157,978 of record NZ_CP034779.1, on the reverse strand, counting down.
GATCTGCACTCGATGTTCGCAGGCGATCGCGTGGCACTTCGCGGGCGTTTGCGAGTCGACCTTCCGACCGAAGTGGCGCGCACAACGATCGTGCCGGCCTTGCCGGATTTCATGGCGGCGCACCCCCAATTGGAGCTGGAGGTGTCGAGTACGGACCGGCAAGTCGATCTGGTTCAAGAGGGGTTCGATTGTGTATTGCGGCTTGGACCCATTCGCGACGAAACGCTGATCGCCCGCCCGTTGGGCCTGTTGCGCATGGCCAACGCTGCCAGTCCCGCCTATCTGGCGCGCCATGGCGTCCCTCGGTCGCTGGAAGATCTCCAGCGTCAGGAACATAGGACAATTCACTTTTCGACGGTGCTGGGCGCGAGACCCTATGGATGGGAATATCCGGACGGCGACAGCTACGCGACGCTTCAGTTGCCAGGTGCGCTGCACGTCAACAGCGCGCAGACCTACGAAGCCGCCGCCCTCGCCGGCCTTGGTGTGATTCAGGCGCCACTTTTGGGCATTGGCCGATACTTGGAGAGTGGAGCGCTTGTCGAAATCATACCCGATTTTCGTCGACGGGCGCTCGCCGTATCCCTCGTCGTTGCACATCGGAGCAATCTGTCGCGCCGAGTCCGCGCGTTCATGAAATGGATCGAAGATGTGCTGACGCCGTATATGGAATAGCGACTGCCGGTCAGCGATCAGCGGTCCGGCGTCGCGGGCGCCAGCTCGCGCTGCACGAAAGAGCTGATAATCCTCTTGTGTCGGATGCCGATGACGTAAGCAACGCGCCTGGCCCAGATATAGGGCAACCGGAATTTGCAGAAATCTTGAGCGCGGACACGACCTTGCACGGCCCAAGCCGACGCAGTAAAGCGGGGGTCGAAGAACGGGCTGGACCGATGAGGCTGTGGTGGTTCGCAAAATCCCGCAAGGCCGCCCGCAAGCTGCCATCGGCAGCCAGTTTCCGCACTGAAATCATCGCCGACGTCTTCGTCCCGGAACGGGCGGAGGACGTCCGCTTCTTCAGCCGCAAGCTGGTTCACCCCGGCCGGCTTCGCCGTTTTTCCAACAAGGACCTTCGGGAAGGCCTGCTGTCCGTCTTCTATCTCGTGGTGGCAGCGGCGCTGCCGGTGCGCTGGTGGGCGCCGATCTGCGGCCGCATATCGAGGGTTCGCCTCAAGCGCCATATGCGCAAGGAATTCCCGGCCTACGCGGCCGCGACACGCGCGGTGCTTGGCGATGGCATCGATACATGCAAGCTGTTCGAGGGATTGCTGGCGGCGCGCCATCGGCGCCGCCTGCAACTTGCCGCACATCTGGTGGCTGGCCGCTGGTCGCCGACGATCCGGCTGGAGGGGCTGGAGGGGCTGCGGTCGGCCTTGCAGCGCGGCCACGGCGCCATCCTCTGGTGCGATCAATTCACCGCCCAGACCATCATCGGCAAGCGCGCGCTATACGAGGCCGGTGTCGAGGCGCATCAGGTGAGCGTCAACACCCACGGTATTTCCGAAAGCGCGTTCGGCCTGCGTTTCCTCAACCCGCCGCTAGTCAATGTCGAAAACCGGTTCCTGAAAAGCCGGGTCGTCTTTGATCGCGACGACGCCTATCAGGTCACCATCCGCATCCAGAAGATCCTGAAGCAGAATGGCGTGGTGACGATGACCAACACCGTCCATGCCGGCACGACTTTCACCGAGGCAGCCATGGGCGAAAGCGGCTGGACGCATCTCGCCTCGGCGCCGGCGAATTTTGCCGCCAGGGGCCGAACCGCCCTGTTTGCCATGTCGACCTTCGAAGTGGTTCCCTTCATTGAGTACCAGGCCGTGCTCAGCCCCGAGTTGACGCCGGAGGCGTCTGTCACCCCGGCAAAGGACACCGCCAGGGATGGCGCCAAGAACATGGCTGTGCAGGCGCACTACATCCTGCTCAAGCGCGACCGCCTGCTGGAAGCGCTGAGGCTCTACCCCGAGCAGATGCTGACGTGGTCCCGCCGGCAGCGGCTGACCGAGGCCCAGGACGGCACCGAAATCGGCACAGATGAAGGCTCATGACCGGCGTATCAGGCGGACCGCGGCAGCGACGAGCTCACCGACCGGGCGTGTGGCATCGAGTGTCGAGGCGCGCTCTTCCGCAGCCGGCGGCTCGAGGATGGCGAACTGGCTGTCGACCAGGCTTGCCGGCATGAAATGGCCCTTGCGGCTGCCGACACGCTGCCTGGCCGTGGCAGGGTCGATCTTCAAATAGAGGAAGACGATTTCCGGGCAGAAGCCGCTCAACCGGTCGCGGTAGCTGCGCTTCAGTGCCGAGCAGGCGGCAATCACGCCCTGTCCGCTGCCCACAGACTCCGCGATGCGCTCGCCGATCGCGTCGAGCCAGCCTTCGCGCAGTTGATCGGTAAGCGGTTCGCCGCTTGCCATGCGTGCGACGTTTTCCGGCGGGTGCAGCCTGTCGCCCTCGATGAAGGTAACGCCCAGCGCGGCCGCCAGCGCAATACCGACGGCCGACTTACCGCAGCCGGCGACGCCCATCACCACGATGGCCGGCACCGAGCCGGGGGCGCTCGTCGGCGCCTGTGCTGCCGCTCCGTCCACGGTCAGCGGCTTGCCGGCGCGCGGCCGTAGAGCAGCAGCATGGCGACAATGACGACGCCATAGATGATCTGCCGCCCCGCCTCCGGCATCTGCATGACGGAGAGGATGGACTGCAGCAGCGTGATGAGGATGACACCGGCGACAGTGCCGAGATAAGAGCCGCGCCCGCCCAGGATCGAGGTGCCGCCAAGCACCACCGCGGCGATCGACGGCAGCAGATAAGCGTCGCCCATCGACTGCGCCGCCTTGGAGGCATAGCCAGCCAGAAGCACGCCGCCGAAAGCCGAGAGCCCGCCGGAGACGGCGAAGGCGACCATCACCACGCGCCGCGTATCGATGCCGGAGAGATACGCCGCGCGTTCGCGGTTGCCGATGCCGTAGACGGTGCGGCCGAAGCTGGTACGGGTCAGCACGAACACCATCGCGGCTCCGATCAGCGCCCAGATGATGACCGCGTTGGGCACGCCCGGAATGGCGAAGCCGGTCGCCAGGTAGCGCATCGCGCCCGTTGCCGAATCCTGCGGCGAGAAGCCGCCGGTGTAGACCACCATCAGCCCTTGCGCGACAGCGTTGGTGGCCAATGTGATGATCATCGAGGGGATGCGCAGATAGGCGACGCCGATGCCGTTGACGACGCCGATCAGCATGCCGCAGAAAATACCGAACGGAATGGCCAGCGCCACGCCGACCGGGCCGTACGCCGCCGCAGCGCAGGCCATCATGGCGCCCGCCGCCACCGCCCATGGCACCGACAGGTCGATCTGACCGAGCAGGATGACCAGCATCATGCCGGTTGCGATGACGCCGAGGAACGAAGCCACCTTGAGCTGCTGCAGAAGATATTCAGGCGACAGGAAGCTTCTGGAATAGAGGCTGCCCAGGAACAGCAAGAGAACGATGCAGGCAAAGGCCGTCAGCACCGCCGGATCGGCGCGGCGGATGAATCTGGGCATGCGGCCGGCAATACCGCCAAGCGTCGTTTCGCTCACAGGAACCACTCCAGCCGGTTGCGGACCCGAAACAGGGCGAAGGCGCCGAGGCTGACGGCGACCAGCAGGATAACGCCCTGGAACAGCGGCTGCCAGAGCGGATCGAAATCGAAGACGAACAACAGGTCGCCGATGGTGCGGAAGGCCAGCGCGCCGAAGATGGCGCCGATGGCGCTGCCCTTGCCGCCGAACAGCGAGACGCCGCCGAGCACCACGGCTGCGATCGAAAACAGCGTGTAGGAGTTGCCGCTGGCATAGGCCGCCTCGCCCGTATAGGTGAAGAAAGTCAGGAACAGTCCGCCGATCGCCGCCAGCAGGCCGGCCAGCGTGTAGGCGGCGAACTTGCCGCGCCGGATCGGCACGCCGGACATGTAGGCCGCCGTCTCCGATGAGCCTGCCGCGTAGGCGGCGCGGCCGAGCACCGAGCGGCTGAACGGCACCCAGATCACCAGCACGACGGCCAGCAGCACGAGGAGACTTGCCGGTACCACGCCGAACACGCGGCCGGTCAGCGCATCGGCCAGATCCTCATTGACCGAGCCGCCCGGAAATGGCCGCAGCAAAAGGCCGATGCCGTAATAGACGGCGCCAGTGGCAATGGTGGCGACGATCGGCTGCAGCCGGCCATAGATGACGATGGCGCCGTTGATCGCGCCGCACAGCAGCCCCACCGCCAGCACGGCGATGACACCGAGCGTCGTCTGCATCGGCGTGCCGACCACCAGCCAGGAGGCGAGGCAGTTGGTGAGCAGGAAGATCATACCGACGGACAAGTCGATGCCGGCGGTGATCACCACCAGCGTCTGCGCCATGGCGACAAAGGCGAGCAGCACGCCCTTGTTCGACGCCGTCTGCACGACATTGGCGGTGAAGCCCGCCGGATGGTTTGAGGTGTAGATGACGAACATGACGATGAAGATGCCGAGCGCCAGCAGAGTTCCGCGCTGCTCGGCCAGCCAGTAGCGCCAATCTTTCACGCGCTTGCTCCCAGGCCCACCGGGCTCTCCTCGCCATGGATGTTGAGCGCGCTTGATATCAGCGCCCGCTCGGTGATCTCGGCACCGACCAACTCGCGCTTGACCGCCCCGTCATAGAGCACCAGCACGCGATCGCAGCAGCCGATCAGTTCATCATAGTCGGTCGAGTAGAACAGGATCGCAGCACCCGCGTCGGCCAGTTTGCGCATCAGCTGGTACAGCTCCTGCTTGGTGCCGACGTCGATGCCGCGCGTCGGATCGTTGAGCAGGATGATGCGCGGCTGGCGCATCAGCCATTTGGCGATGACCACTTTCTGCTGGTTGCCGCCCGAAAGCGCGCCGACCGGAATGTCGAGGCCTGCCGTCTTGATCGCCAAAAGGCCGACCATGTCGTCGATCAGCCGCTGCTCGGCGGCGCGATCGATGATGCCGGCTTTCGACAGCCGGTCGAGCGCCGCGAAGGACAGGTTCTCGCGCACCGTCATCGGCAGCATCAGGCCTTCGGTCTTGCGGTCCTCGGGGATGAGCGCCATGCCGATGCCGTCGTCGCGCGCAACGGATGGGCTGGTGATCGACACCGGCTTGCCGTCGATCAGGATCTGGCCGCTGAGGCCCCGCAGCACGCCGAAGAAGGCGAGCAGCAATTCGCGCTGGCCCTGACCGTCGAGGCCGCCAATGCCGACCACCTCACCTGCCCTGACGGTCAGCGAGATGTCGTGCAGCCGGTCGGCCCAGGAGAGCTTGCGGGCCTCTAACCTGGGGGCTGCGGTGGCAGGCACCGCCGCCGGCTTGGGCGGAAAGATATGGCTGTATTCGCGACCGATCATCAGTTCGACCACTTCGTTGTCGCTCTTTGTGCCTGCCTTGTAGCTGGCGACATTGCGGCCGTTGCGAAACACCGTGCAGTGGTCGGCAAGCTCGGCGATCTCGTTCATGCGGTGCGAGATGTAAAGCAGCGCCAGCCCTTCCGAGCGCAATCGCTTGAGCACGCTGAAGATCTTGGCAACGTCGGTCGCGGTCAGTGCCGAGGTCGCCTCGTCGAGGATCAGGATGCGCGGCTTCCTGGCCAGCGCCTTTGCGATCTCGACCATTTGGCGGCGTGACAGCGGCAGGTCCTTGACCAGCGCCAGCGGGTGGATATCGGCGGCGCCCGCGCGTGCCAGCGCCTCCTCGGCGATGCGGCGCTGCGCCTTGCGGTCGATCATGCCAAAACGCTTCGGCGGATCGGAAATGACTATGTTGTCGGCAACGCTGAGTTCGGGAACCAGCGACAGTTCCTGGAAGATGCAGACGATACCGGCCTTGTTGGCCGCGCCTGGCGAGGCGAATGTCACTTCGCGTCCATCCAGCGTCATGCGCCCTTCGTCGGGCGCGACGACGCCCGCCATAACCTTGATCAGCGTCGATTTGCCGGCGCCGTTTTCGCCGAGAATGGCGTGAATGCTGCCGGATGAGACCGAAAGCTCGGCCTTTTCCAACGCCCGCACACCACCATAGCGCTTGGATATGCCTTCCATCCGGAAGAGCGGAACCATACCGTCCATCGGCCCTCCCGAGGCACTTTTGACGACCAGGGATATCGAATGGCCGGCGCCGCGGGAGATCCCGCGGCGCCTTGTATGCTGCCTATTGGTCCGCCTTGGTCTGGCCCATGATTTCCTGCGCCGTGAAATTGATGCCGCAGGTCGGGAAGGAGTTGCCGACGAAGAAATTGTCAGACTGGTCGGGGAAGAAATCCTGACCGGCTTTGAAGTTCGGATCCTCGACAATCGCCAGCGGCAGTTTGACCGCTTGCGGAACGACATTGCCTTCGAGTGCGGCAATCGCCGTCTTGATGGCAACCGCCACCTGGGCCGGACCGGTGCCGGCCGATGAGCATTTCAGCCCGTCCGCAGCATGAGCGGCGCAGAACTTGCGGAAGCCATTCTCGGTCTCGCCGCCGAACGGCACGAAGGGATGCTTGGCATCGATCATCGCCTGCACGATGCCGGTGTCGCCACCCTGTCCGGTCACGCCGTCGAAGGGGCCGTTGGTTGCGATGGCGTCGGCCGAGGCCTTTTGCGCCACGCCGTCATCCCATTTGCCGACCACCTCGGTGACCTCCCACTTCTTCCCGGACGCGTCGAGAGCCTCATGGATGCCGTTGTGGCGGTCGGTGTCGACCGATGTCCCGGCAACGCCGCGCACTTCGAGCACCTTGCCGCCATTCGGCACATGCGTGACCAACCATTTGCCCCACAGCTCGCCAAGACCTTTCTGGTCGACGTTGACGTTGATGGCGTCCTTGGTGTCGAGAATGTTGTCGAAGGCAACCAGAATGACACCGGCTTCCTTGGCGCGCTTGATCACCGGCCCGAAAGCGGTCGGGTTCTGGGCGTTGACCACGATCGCGTCATAGCCGGAATCAATGAAGTTATTGATCGCCGAGATCTGTGCCGGCACGTCTTCTCCGGTCGAGACGACCTTGAATTCCTTCAGCTTTGCAGCAACGTCCTTCTGGGCTGCATAGGCCTTCGCAGTCTGCACCATCTGGATACGCCACGTGTTGGCGATATAGCCGTTGGCGAGCGCAATGCGGTAAGGGCCGTCCTTCTTGGGGAACTTGAAGAACTGCGTATCCGCAGCCCAGGGTGCGAAGCAATCCGGCTCGGCCGCTGGACCCTTGACGATTTCGGGGCCCGCAGCAATCGCCGACGAGCTCAACATGACGAATGCAGTGGCGGCAACGATGCCACCAACAAGTGACTTGATCATCGATATTCCTCCCAATTGCAGTTCTGTTTGTTATTTGACTTTGCGAAGTCTCGCGCGATGCCCGGCACCTCCTGCCTTGGCCACGCTTTCATTGGTCGGTGAATGGCCGACCCGGTTCCTCCCCTTGTCCCCGTCAGCAAAGCTGAAACTATCATATTATCCATAATAAACAAGTATCAGTTGTCGCTTATGTATAATAAACAGGCGTTATCTCTCCCACATGCGCCTGTCAAACAAGGATGGTAGCGCTACCAAACTGGCGTGTAAACCGGCATTCGCACAGTCGCTCCTGTGCGTTTCAACGCGCCGTGCTCTCGCGGCGCTTGAGCTCGAAACCGAGGTCGACGATCCGTTGCTCCGGTCTGTTGCCGGCGATCGCCGCCAGCGCCATGGCGACGGCACGCCGGCCGATCTCATAACGAGGGGTGCGGATGCTGGTGACTGAAGGAAACGCCACCTGCATCATGTCGAGATCATTGAAACCGACGATGCCGATTGTCTTCGGTACCGCGATCGAGGCGCGATGGCATTCGAACAAGACGCCGAGCGCGATGTCGTCATTGTTGCAGAAGACACCGTCGAGTGTCGGCACCTTGGCCAGCGCGTCGCGGAACATCTCGCGGCCAAGCGACACGCTGGACAGCACCGGCGTGGTGGTGACGAGGCGCGGGTCGAACAGGCCCGCGGCCTCCATCGCCGCGCGATAGCCGGCAAGGCGCCGCTGCGAACGCGGATCCATGCGCGCGCCGATGAAGCCGATGCGGCGATAGCCCGCCTCGATCAGATGCTCGGTCGCCGCCCTGCCGCCATCAAGATGCGAGAAGCCGACCATCATGTCGACCGGATCTGGACCGGTTTCCATGACCTGCACCACGGGGCAGCCGGCACTTTCCAGCAGCTTTCGCGAAGCCGGTGTCTGATCGATGCCGGCGACGATCAGCGCGGCTGGCCGTTGCGAACCGAACAGCTGCAGCAGCCGCTCTTCCTCAAGGCCGGAATAGTGGGTGTTGCCAAGCTGGATGCGGAACGGGCTGGCCGACAGGCTGTCATAGATGCCGCGCACCACCTCGGCGAAGACGTTGTTGGTCAGCGACGGCACCAGCACGCCGAACACCTCGGCGCGCGCCGAGGCCAGCGCCCGGGCATTCGGGTCCGGCACGTAGCCCAGTTCGTCGACGGCGGCCTGGATCTGGCGGCGCAATTCTTCGGAGACACGCCCCGGCTCGCGCAAGGCGCGCGACACGGTAATGGCGCCGACGCCGGCCTTACGCGCGACATCCGCGATGGTCGGGCGGCCGCCGCCCCGGCGCGAGCGCGGCTTGGTCAAGGACGCACTCCTGGCGACTGGCTTGTGCAGCCAAGCGCCTTTGGTACCATATTCGGGGTCTTTGCCACCGTCGTCATGCCAAACCGGCCTGTTGCCGCACCCATTCGCCTTCCGGCGTCGCGCAGCCTTGGGTGGTTGTCAAGCCGCGCAGCTCCCGGACCATTGGGCACGGTGAGCTCACGCCATCACGGCTGTGCTGCGCCGTGCCTTCCAGAACAGCAGCCCGATCGCCACCAGGTTCAGCAAATTCCACGCGATGCCGTTGAGGAATGCGGCGGCGTAGGAACCGGTCAAATCGTAGATCCAGCCCGACATCCAGCCGCCGATCGCCATGCCGAAGATGGTCGCCATCATGACGATACCGATACGCTGGCCGGCCTCGTTGGCCGGCATGTAATCGCGCACGATGATCGCGTAGCAAGGCACGATGCCGCCCTGCGACAGGCCGAACACCAGCGACACCACATAGAGCGAGGCAAGCCCGTCGAACGGGATATAGAACAGCAGCGACAGGCACTGCAGCACCGAGCCGATCATCAATGTCCACACGGCGCCGATCCGGTCGGCGAGGAAGCCGGACGCCAGCCGGCTGACGACGCCGCCCGCCATCATGATCGACAGCATGTCGGCGCCATGCGCCACGCCGTAGCCGAGGTCCATGCAATAGGCGACGATATGCACTTGCGGCATCGACATCGCCACGCAGCAGCCGAGCCCGGCGACGACCAGCAGCACCTGCAAGGCCGCCGGCGACAGCGAGATCGGCTGCACCGACCGGCTTCCGGGCGAACCCGCGACGGCGGCCGCCGGGGCACCGCGCCGCAGCATCAGCACCAGCGGCACCATTGTCACCAGGCAGAAGATGCCGATTGCCGCATAGGTGAAGCGCCAGCCCTCCGCCTTCATCAGCGTCGGCATGATGGTCGGCCACAACGCCCCCGCAAGGTAATTGCCGGCCGCCGCCGCCGTGACCGCGACACCGCGACGACGGTTGAACCAGTGCGAGATATCGGCGATCAGCGGCCCGAAGATCACCGACGTGCCGACACCGATCAGCACTCCTTGGGCAAGCGTGAATTGCAGGATCGAGGTCGACAGCGCCGCGAGCAGCAGGCCGGCGGAAAGCGCAATCGAAGAGAGCAGCGCCGGGATCCAGTAACCCATCCGGTCGATGGCGCGGCCGACCAGCACGTTGCCAGCGGCGAAACCGACCATGGTCGCGGTGTAAGGCATGGACGCCGCGGCGCGGTCGACGCCGAACTCGGCCTGCACCGCGGGCAGCACGACGACGACAGCCCACATACCGACGGCGCCAATCGTCGCCAGCAGCATCGAGATGGCAAGCCGCATCCAGGCATAGGAGCTGTCGATGCCGGGGCCGGGCTGGATGCTGTCGGTTCGGGTCAAGGCGTTTCCTGTCGGCGGTCTCGGAGATCGGCTGCCGTTTGCGCCACTATCGGCGCATTCTCAGGCCGCAGCAGCGCCACAGCGGGCAAATCCGTGGCTCCAGAGCCAGGCCGGAACCGATGCCGATGTGCAGAGTTTTCCCGGCAACCCACCCCTGCAAAGGAGTCCAGCGATGACCGCCACCAGGAAAAAATGGTCGGCCGAGGTGACCGAGCACAGCAACGCAATGGATCTTGAGGATCACGTCTTCGAATCCGACGACGCCAGGAAGATCGCCGGCTCGCTGAAACGATCCGCCGAACACAGCCACAGGCGCAAGGCCGAGCCTTTCCAATCCGCCATGTCGATGCTGAATTTTTACATCAACCGCGCCGGCAAGAACTTGCCTGCCGCGCGCAAAAAAGTGCTTGAGGACGCCAAGGACGAACTGCGCAGCGCCTTCGGACGTGACAAGGATGATTAGCGGCGGCCGGCCCTACCGGGCGCGGATGACGCCGTCTGTGTTGGCGAGCAGTTTGCGCACTGCATTGCGCGCGGCGTCGGGGCGCTGCAGGCGGATGTTCTTCTCGATCGCCTCGTGCAGCTTCTGCGCGTGGTTGAGATCGTCGATCTCCCGCGTCGTATAGGCAAAGAGGTGATCGAACGCGGACTCGATCAGTACGCCGAGCGGCACCAGAAGGTCGTTGCCCGAAGCCCGCAGGATGGCAAGATGGAAGCGCGTGTCGGCGCGGGTCCGCTCCTGCAGGCTCGTCGCCTCTCCCATCTCCCGGCAGGCCAGGCTGATCTCGGCCATCTGCTCGTCGGTTCTTCGCATGGCGGCAAACGCGGTCGCTTCCGGCTCGATGATGTGGCGGAATTCCTGCACCGTCTTGAGGAACACTTCGCGATCCGGCGACGTCGCGTACCAGGCAAGCACATCGCGATCGAGCAGGTTCCAGCGTTCCTTCGGCTCGACCCAGCTGCCGATCTTGGGGCGTGAGGCCAAAAGGCTCTTGGCCATCAGCATCTTGATGGCTTCGCGCACCGCCGAGCGGCTGACGCTGAAGGTCTCCGACCATTTCGCTTCATTGGGCAGGATGGTGCCGGGCGGATAGTCGCCGCGCACGATCCTGAGGCCGATTTCGCTGGCCAGCGAGGCGTGGACGCTGGAGCCTGGAATACGCGCGGCGTCCGCGCGGCGAACGCCGCCCGGACGGTCCCCGGAGGCCGCTTTCCCCAACGATTTTTCCTTGTTCGGCTTCGCGTCCCGCATGGGTTCCAGAAAGTCCGTATTAAGCAGGCTGTCAAGCGCGGCAAGCGGCTTGCACCGCAAAGCCGCCCGCTGTGCACAGATCAGCCCCGATCCGCCGCTTGATTGGCATGTCGATATTCAGGTCAGGCCGAGCCGAGAATGATGGATTTCGAGAACCGGAGCGCAGCGTACTTTTGGGTACGTGAGCACCGTTCTACCGCAACGCGGTAGAACCGGAAGCGCAGAAAGCTGTCATTCGCAGGCCGGCATCACCTGAATGTCGACATGCCTAGGACTGGTTGACGTATTTGCGCCAACTATGCTCCGGGCGGAAGCCCAGAACGTCACGCGCCTTGCGGTTCGACAGCAGCGTCTCGTATTCGCCGAGTTCGGCCTTGACCGGCACGCCGGGGTAGAACCGCTTCAGGAGTTCGGCAGTCGGCAGGTCGGACGAGGTGTCGTCATTGGCGGCGTTGAACACCTGATAGCCGAGCCGGTCCTTCTCGATGGCGCGCAGCGTGATCTGGCCGAGGTCGCGCGCGTCGACATAGCTCCAGGCGATGCGCTTGCGGAAACCCGGATCGGCGAACCATTTCGGAAACAGCGAATATTCGTGCGGCTCGATGACGTTGCCGATGCGCAGGGCGTAGATGTCGGTGCCGTTGCGTTGCGCAAAGGCCCGCGCCGTTTTCTCGTTGACGACCTTGGACAAAGCATAGCTGTCCATCGGATCGACATCATACTCCTCGTCGAGCGGGAAATATTTGGGATCGCGCGGCTCGTTGGCGAACACAAGCCCATAGGTCGTCTCGCTGGAGGCGATGATAATTTTGCGGATACCGAGCTTCACCGCCGCCTCGATGACATTGTAGGTGCCGAGCGCATTGATGCGAAACACCTCGTTGTCGGTGGTGATCATGATGCGCGGGATGGCAGCGAAATGCACCACCGCATCGACCGGCTGCGGGCGCAGCGAGGGGTCGAATTCATGCAGGCCCATATAGCTCGACAGTGCATTGAACACCTGCCCGCTGTCGGTGATGTCGGTGATCAGCGTGCGCACCTTGGGATTGTCGAGCGGCTTGGTGTCGATGTTGAGCACCTGGCAGCCTTGCTCGACCAGATATTGGACGACATGGCGTCCGGCCTTGCCGCTGCCGCCGGTGAACATGATCCGCTTCGTCATTTTGCTCTCCACATCCTCAGGAATTTATGTGTATTGTCAGACAATATCGCCATTCGCAACCACCCTCGCCTGCAAAACGGCAGCGCCTGACATCAATCATTGCAACAGGACTTGAAGACATGAACACGACTGCCGCGAGCGAAAAGATCGGCTTCATCGGGCTTGGCCTTATGGGCCACGGGATCGCCAAGAACATCGTCGACAAGGGCTACAGCCTGACCTTCCTCGGCCGCAAGAACCGCAAACCGGCGGAAGACCTGCTTGGCCGCGGCGCCACGGAAGCATCGACCTCGCGCGATGTGGCGGCGGCATCTGATATCGTCTTCATCTGCGTCACCGGTTCGCGCGAGGTCGAAGCCATCATTCGCGGCCCCGGCGGCCTCAAGGAGGGCTTGAAAAAGGGCTCGGTCGTCGTCGACTGCTCGACCTCCGATCCGGTCTCGACGGTGGCGCTGGCAGCGGAACTCAAGGCGCTCGGCATCGATTTTGTCGACGCGCCGCTCAGCCGCACGCCGAAGGAAGCCTGGGAAGGCACGCTCGACGCCATGGTCGGCGCGCCGGACGCCCTCTTTGCCAGGGTGAAGCCGGTGATCGAAACCTGGGCCGGCCGCATCGTCCATATCGGCGACACCGGCGACGGCCATCGCATGAAGCTGCTCAACAATTTCATCTCGCTCGGCTACGCCGCGATCTATTCCGAGGCGCTGGCGCTGGCTGAGAAGGTCGGCATCTCGCCGCCACGCTTCGACAGCGTCATTCGCAATGGCCGCATGGATTGCGGCTTCTACCAGACCTTCATGCGCTGGACGCTGGAAGGTGACCGCGACGCGCACAAATTCACCATCGCCAATGCCTTCAAGGACCTGACCTATCTGGAATCGATGGCGGGTGCGGCCGGTATTGCCAATCCGCTCGGCAACGCCACCAAGAACTCCTTCGCCGGTGCCCATGCAACCGGGCCGGCCGAGCAATTCGTGCCGATGCTGGCAACGCATATCGCGGGGGTGAACGGTGTCGACCTGATGCCGATGAAGGATGGCAAGAAGCAGACCATTTAACCGATTGCCCAAGGCTGGCGCCGATCACCGCCTCCACCGCCCTATCCCATCGTCGGTATCTGCAAGCAGCTTGTGCACGGCGTTGCGCGCGGCGGCTGGGCGCTGCAGGCGGATGTTCTTTTCGATCGCCTCATGCAGCTTCTGCGCCTGGCGTTGATCGGCGACCTGCTGCGTCGTGAATGCGAAGAGATGGTCGAGCGCCGACTCGATCAGCACGCCGAGCGGCACCAGAAGGTCGTTGCCGGAAGCGCGCAGGATGGCCAGATGAAAGCGCGTATCGGCGCGGATACGCTCCTGCAGGCTCAAGGCCTCGCCCATCTCGCGGCAGGCCTGGCTGATTTCCGCCATTTGCTCGTCGCTGCGCCGTATGGCGGCAAAGGCCGACGCTTCCGGTTCGATGATATGACGAAACTCCTGCACGGTTCGCAGGAACGCCTCGCGGTCGGGCGCCGTCGCGTACCAGGCCAGCACGTCGCGATCGAGCAGGTTCCAGCGCTCCTTCGGCTCGACCCAGCTGCCGATCTTGGGGCGTGAGGCCAGCAGGCTTTTCGCCATCAGCATCTTGATGGCTTCGCGCACCGCCGAACGGCTGACATTGAAGATCTCGGCCCATCTGGACTCGTTGGGCAGGATGGTGCCGGGCGGATAGTCGCCACGCACGATCCGCAGGCCAATCTCGCCGGCCAGCGAGACATGGACGCTCGCTCCCGCAAAATGCGCGGCACCGGCCTTGCGCATGACAGCCGGGCCGTGGCTGGCTTGTGCCTTGGCCCGGTCGGTTTGCTTGCTTGACTTCTCGTCCGGCATCCACGTTCCAATGCGTCGACCGTCTGTCGTCCGGATTGAGCCGAACCGCACGGGCGCCGATCTCGTTGCCGAAAAATCCAGATCACGGGCACGGCAAAGCCGGAGCCGGTTGCCCCAACCATTGCGTCCGTTCGGGAATTATCGCTTCCGTTCAGGAATGACGGGGCGCCCGCAACCGGGCGCCCCGAAATCGAGAACCTACTTCTGGATGCAGGTGTCGACCGTATCCTTGGTGCACTCGTCGAGGCCGGTGAACACCGGATCGGCGACTGCCTTGCCTTCGATCAGGTCGATCATCACCGACGGTGCCTTGTAACCCATTTCGAACGGCCGCTGACCGACCAGAGCCGTCACGAGGCCGTCACGAGCGATCGCCACTTCGTCGCCGATCGTGTCGGCGGCGCCGATGACGAAGTCGTTGCTGGCGATCCGGTCCTTGAGCGGCCCGAACAGATCGCGATAGGGCTGCGGCGCGCCGAACAGCGGCCAGCCGCCCATGATGCCGAAGGCGTCCAGCTTGGGGTTGGCGGCGAGGATGTCGGTCATCGCTTGTACGCCCTTGGCGCCGTCGTCATTGGTGAACACCGGGCAGCCGGCGACTTCGGTCCAGCCACCTTCACCGGCAAGTGCGGCAAGGCCTTCCTTGCCCGACAGTGCGTCACGCATGCCTTGCGCACGGCGCAGGATGTTGTCGGCTGCCGGGTTGCCTTCGATGGTGCAGATCGTGCCACCATTCGGCTTGCCCTTCTTGATGTACTCGCCGATCTTCTTGCCCATCAGGTAATTGTCGGTACCGAGATAGGTCTTGCGAAGACCTGCGTCTTCCTTGCTGAGATCGGCATCGACCGTCATGATCGGGATCGTCGGATTGGCGCTCTTGATCGTCTGCGCGATCAGCGGCGCATTGGACGGCGAGATGGCCATCGCCACCGTGTCGGCCTTGCTCAGCATGTCCTGGACGATCTGCGCCTCGCCGGCCTCGTCCGAAGTCGACGCCGGACCGGTGTAGAAGCATTCATACTCCGAGCTGGCGTTTTCCTTGTTCCATTTCTCGCAGCCCTGGTGGATGGCCTCGAAGAACGGATTGTCGAGACCTTTCACGACAATGACGAGCTGTTTCTTGGCCAAAGCCGGCCCGGCACCCAACGCCATTGCGGCGACGGCGGCGAGCAAAAGTGTCTTCCTCATGTCAGTCCTCCCTTGAAACAAACGGACACGGCGTGCCCGCCATACAGATCGACCGGATGCGTGATGACCGAGGGTCGTTTCGAGCGCTCGTGTCGCCAGGACAGATCGATAAGCATTTCCAGATTCGGCTTCAGATCAGCTCACACACAGGTGCCGCCGGATGCTGGGCCGTCAAACCTCCGCCGATTCCGGCCGGCGAACCGCCAGCGGGGATCGACATAATCTCCTCCGACGCTTAGCTAATATCGGCTTGGCGCCAACGTCAATGCTATTTGTCCTACAAAACGGATTTTTAAAATAGTCCTGGCCCAATTCGTCCGACAATTGATTGACGTGCGCCGGCTTTTGCGTAAAAGAACGCTAACGCCGACTTCGGGAGGAGCCGGGGAGAGCGAGGCCTAAGCAGCGTCGGCATCCATGCCGGGAACAGCAGCAGGTCGCAATCAAGGGGAGGCAAAGGCTGGTGGCGGTTCTCGAACTCACCAACATCTCAAGGCATTTCGGCGCCATCCAGGCTGTCAACGACGTTTCGCTGTCGATCGAGCCCGGACAGGTGGTCGGCCTCATGGGCGACAACGGCGCCGGCAAGTCGACGCTGGTCAAGATGATCGCCGGCAATTTCCGCCCGAGCCATGGCACCATGCACATGGACGGCAAGGAATTGATCCTGCACAAGCCGGCGGAAGCCCGCCAGCACGGCATCGAGATCGTCCACCAGGACCTTGCGCTTTGCAACAATCTGACCGCCGCCGCCAATGTCTATCTCGGCCGCGAGCTGCGGCGCGGCGTCGGGCCGTTCCGCATCCTCGACTATGCCTCGATGTACAAGCGCGCCGGCCAGCTCTTCGCCGAATTGAAGTCCGAAACCCGTCCGCGCGATCTCGTCAAGCAGATGTCGGGTGGCCAGCGCCAGGCGGTTGCCATCGCCCGCACCATGCTGTCGCAGGCCAAGATCGTGCTGATGGACGAACCGACGGCGGCGATCTCAGTGCGCCAGGTCGCCGAAGTGCTGAACCTGATCCGCCATTTGCGCGATCAGGGCATCGCCGTCGTGCTGATCAGCCACCGAATGCCTGACGTCTTCACCGTCGCCGACCGCGTCATCGTCATGCGGCGCGGCCGCAAGGTCGCCGACAAGACGATTGCGTCGAGCTCGCCCGAGGAAGTCACCGGGCTGATCACCGGCGCCATCGAACAGGTTTGATTTCAGCGAATTTCACCACGCACAGCAGATGAAGGTCGACGATGGCACTGACAATTGACCAGCCGATCGAACACAAGCAGCAATCCTTGGCCGCGAGAGTGTTTGCCAGCCAGACCTTCTGGGTGGTGATCGCCGTTATCCTCGCCTGCGTGTTCCTGTCGTTTGCCACCGACGCCTTCGCCACCTCGAAGAACCTCTACAACATCACCCGCAACATCACCTTCGTCGCCATCATCGCGCTCGGCATGACCTTCGTCATCATCACCGGCGGCATCGACCTGTCGGTTGGCTCGGTACTATGCCTGTCGTCAATGGTGCTGGCCGTCACCATGCATGCCGGCTACTCGATCGAGGTCGGCATCCTGGCCTCCATTGCCACCGCGCTCGCCATTGGCGCCTTTAACGGCGTGCTGATCGCCTATCTCGGCTTTCCACCCTTTGTGGTGACGCTCGGCATGTTGTCGATCGCCCGCAGCCTCGCCATGGTCGCCTCCAACAACACCGTCGTCTTCCAGTTCGGGCCGGACCACGCCAAGCTTCTGTCATTGGGCGGCGGCGCCTGGGTGTTCGGCATCGCCAATCCAGTGCTTTACATGATCCTTCTGGCGCTGATCACCGGCTTCATCCTGCGCTGGACGAAGTTCGGCCGCCACATCTTCGCCATTGGCGGCAACGAGCACGCGGCAACGCTGACCGGCGTTCCGGTGCGCCAGATCAAGGTTGCCGTCTACATGATCTCGGCGCTGTCCGCCGGCATTGCCGGCATCATCCAGACCGGCTGGCTGGGCGCCGTCACCACCAATCTCGGCACCGGCATGGAGCTGCAGGTAATCGCCGCAACCGTCATCGGCGGCGCCAATCTGGCTGGCGGCGTCGGCACCGCCTTTGGCGCCATCGTCGGTGCGGCCCTGATCGAGGTGATCCGCAACAGTCTCGGCCTGCTCGGCATCAATGCCTTCTGGCAAGGCGTGTTCATCGGCGGCGCCATTCTGCTGGCGGTGCTGTTCGACCGCATCCGCAATTTCCGCCGCAGTGACTAGAACCATGATCCCGAAAAGTGGAAACCGGTTTTCTCGGACAAACGGAACCGTTTGTCCGGAGATCATGGTCAAACAAAAGACGGTTTGATGGCCAACTCCCTGTTCAGCCTCGAGGGGCGGCTGGCGCTGGTGACTGGCTCCGGCCAGGGCATCGGCTTCGCGCTGGCTCGGGGCATGGCTGAACATGGGGCAAGCGTGGTGCTGAACGGCCGCGACGCCGCCAGGATCGGCGGTGCCGTCGAAAAGCTGCGCAATGCCGGCTTCAAGGTGCACGCCTCGACCTTCGACGTCACCGATTTTCAGGCGGTCAACGAGGACATTGCCCGCATCGAGGCCGAGATCGGCGCCATCGACATCCTCATCAACAATGCCGGCGTGCAGTTCCGCGCCCCGCTCGAGGACTTTCCCGAGGAGCAATGGGAGCGCCTGTTCAAGACCAATGTGTCGGGCGCCTTCCATGTCGGCAAGGCGGTCGCCCGCCACATGATCCCGCGCGGCAAGGGCAAGATCATCAACATCGGCTCGGTGCAGAGCGAACTGGCAAGGCCGAACATCGCACCATACACCGCGACCAAGGGCGCGATCCGCAACCTGACAAGGGGTATGTGCGCCGACTGGGCCAAACACGGCCTGCAGATCAATGCGATCGCGCCCGGCTATTTCCGCACCGAGATGAACCAGGCGCTGGTCGACAATCCGGAATTTTCCGCCTGGCTGGAAAAGCGCACGCCCGCCGGACGCTGGGGCGCTGTCGACGAGCTGATCGGCGCCGCCGTGTTCCTTGCGTCCGACGCATCGTCTTTCGTCAACGGCCATACACTGTATGTCGATGGCGGCATGACGGCTTCGGTTTGAGGGGCGTTCTTCCCTTGTGGGAGGAGAGGAAACCTATCGCTCAGTCTGAAAATCCTGCCGCATCGGCCGTCATTCGCCCTCGCCGCCCCCGCGCGTCTTGACGCGGCCCCGAACTCAGCCGCACAATCCCTGTTGCAGACGAAGGGAGGCCAGTCGTCTGCGGGAGGATATACCCATGACGGAAGCGATCAGGCTCTACTGGGGCCGGTTCGGACATGTATCTATCCTGAATGTCGCAAGCGACTTCGTCACCCATGCCCATGTCGAGGCCCATCTGATCATCTGGCTGGAAGGTACGGCCGGCGAAATGACCATCGGCCGCGAGACCGTCCGGCTTGGACCTGGAACGGCCGCCGGCATCAACTCCTTCCAGCCGCACAGCCATGTTCTGTCGCAAAACGGGACGCCCGGTCTGTTTCTAGCCTTCTACATCGATCCCGACTGGGCGCGGCGCCGCCGCGACCTGCCTTCGTCGGCACCGCTGTTTTCACAAGCCGCGATCACGCTGGAACCGTGGCTGCATCAGGCCGCCGCCAATCTGCTCGACCACCTCAGCGACAATGAGAGCGTCGACGATATCGCCAACTACGAGATCGAGCGTTTCATCGATAGCGTGCTCGACGCCGCCGACGCCTCGGCGCCGCAGGAGGCCCGTGTCCGCATCAACACCATGCAGGATTTCCGTGTCCGCAAGGCAATCCAGCTGATGAAGGCCAATGTCTGCGAGCGCATCTGCTTCGACGACGTGGCGCGCAGCGTCGGCCTGTCGCGACCGCATTTCTTCGCTTTGTTCAAGGAACAGACCAATCTGACGCCCAATGTCTACTGGAACACGCTGCGCATGGAGGAAGCGGTGCGGCAGCTGCAATGGTCGCGGGAGCCGCTGATCTCGGTCGCCTGCAATCTCGGCTTCACCACGCAGGGCAATTTCTCGCGTTTTTTCCGCGACCATGTCGGCGTGCCGCCGACGC
This sequence comes from Mesorhizobium sp. M7A.F.Ce.TU.012.03.2.1, assembly GCF_004006095.1. NCBI lineage: Bacteria > Pseudomonadati > Pseudomonadota > Alphaproteobacteria > Hyphomicrobiales > Phyllobacteriaceae > Mesorhizobium > Mesorhizobium sp. M7A.F.Ce.TU.012.03.2.1. The sequence continues at coordinate 4,138,399 of NZ_CP034779.1, read as the reverse complement.
TCTACCGCGAGGCCGCGCGGGCGATTGCCTGAGCCTGTCCTCGTTTAGTCAAGGTCGACTGTTTTTCAGACTCCTTGATACACGCTCAAGACGCATTGATAAGCGTCGCTGAAATGGCCGCCCTACCCTTGCACCGGATCGTTTTTGCAAGGGAACATTTGAATGGCCAAAGTCACCATATCCAGCGTCATCGACGCGCCGGTCGAAAAGGTCTGGGCGCGCATACGCGACTTCAACGGGCTGCCGGGCTGGCATCCGCGCATGGTGGAGAGCCACATTGAAGACGGCAAGGATGCCACCATGATCGGCTGCGTGCGCAATTTCCAGCTCGCCAGCGGCGCCCGCCTGCGCGAAAAGTTGCTCGACTTCTCCGATCAGAATTTCCTGGTCAGCTACTCCATCCTCGAGACGCCGCAACCGCTGACCAATCACAAGGCGACCCTGCAGCTGCGGCGTGTGACCGATGGCGACCGCACCTACGCCGAATGGACCGCCAGCTTCGACGCCGCGCCCGAGGAGGCAGACAAGCTGGCCGAGGGCATGGGCGCGAATGTCTTTCAGGGCGGCTTCAACGCCCTGAAAAGCCATTTCGCCGGCCAGAGCTGACAGGAGCCAAACCATGGCGCTGGCACTGCAGACCTTTGCAACGGTGAAAGACGCGAACGCGGCACTGAAAGCCCAGGGCACACGCTATCTCGGCGGCGGCACGCTGGTCGTCCGCGCGGCCAATGAAGGCGATGTTTCGGTTTCCGGCCTTGTCAGGTCGACCGAGCCGTCTTTGTCCACCATCGCTGTTGCCGGCGGCAAAGTCCGCATCGGCGCTTCGGTGACGATGGCGGCGATCGCCGGCCATCCGGAGCTCGGCACGCTCGCCAAGGCCGCCCGCGCCGTCGGCGGCCCGGCCATCCGCAACATGGCGACCATCGGCGGCAATCTTTTTGCCCCGGCCCCCTATGGCGATTTCGCCGTTGCCCTGCTGGCGCTCGATGCGACGGTCGGCACCGATGACGGGCAAACGCCGATCGAGACTTTTCTGGCCAATCGGGACGGCAGCCGCGCCGTCGTCACTTCCGTAAGCTTCACGCTTCCGAAGACCGACAGTTTCCGCTTCCTGAAAGTGTCGAGGGTCAAGCCCAAGGGCGTCTCTGTGCTCAGCATAGCCGCTGTTCTGGAACTGTCGCCGGATGGCACCGTGACCTCGGCGCGGATCGCGCTCGGCTGCATGGCGGATCGGCCAATGCGCGCCAGGGCGGCGGAAAAAGCGCTGATCGGCCGAACGCTGACCGCTGACGGCATCGCGCCGGCCTTGGCCGCGGCCGGCGATGGCATCTCGCCGATCACCGACCCGATCGCCAGCGCCTGGTATCGCGCCGAAGTCCTGCCGGTTCATCTCGGCCGGTTGCTGCTCGCTTAATATTCGTTCGGGGGCGCGCGTCTGTCCGCTGGTTGGGCAGGCGCGCTGGGAGGAAAACATGGCAAAGGTTCCGGTTCAATTCACGCTCAACGGCTCGGAAAAGGCCGAATTCATCGACAGCGGCACGACGCTGCTCCAGGCGCTGCGCGACAAGATCGGCGACACCTCGCCGAAAGGCGGCTGCCATCAAGGCACCTGCGGCGCCTGTTCGGTCATCATAGACGGCGAACTCAGGCTCTCCTGTCTGACGCTGGCCGAAACCTGCAATGGGGCGGCCATCAGCACGACTTCAGGGCTTTCGGAAAGCGGCGTGCTGCACCCGCTGCAGCGCGCCTTCCTCGACACCTTCGCCACGCAATGCGGCTTCTGCACGCCGGGCATGATCATGGCGGCCAAGGTGCTGCTCGACCACACGCCCAACCCCAGCCGCGACGAGGTGGTCGAGGCGCTATCGGGCAACATCTGCCGTTGCACCGGCTACGAACCGATCATCCAGGCGGTGCTGACCGCCGCCCGCGCCAATTAGCAGAACGCGGCCTGAGGGGTCCAAAAGAATGGAACTGCGCAAGAGCTACTTCGCCGATGTCCGCAAGGATGATCTGCACGAGATCGGCCAACCTCGGCCGCGCTCCGATTCACCCGGCCATGTCACCGGCAAGACCGCCTTTTTCGCCGACCGCAATTTCCCCGGCATGCTGCACCTGAAGATGGTGCGCAGCCCGCATCACCATGCCCGCATCCGCTCGATCGACACGTCGGAAGCGGAAAAGCATCCGGGTGTGGTGAAAATTCTGACCGCCAAGGACGTGCCGCACAATGTCTACACCATCCTGATCCTGATCCAGGTCGGGCCGGAGGACGAAACGGTGCTTGCCGACGGCAAGGTGCGCTGGAAGGGCGAGGCCGTAGTGGCGGTGCTGGCCGAAACCGAGCGGGCCGCCCAAGAGGCCGCAGCCAAGGTCAAGGTCGACTATGAGGTGCTGCCGGCCGTCTTCGATATGGAAGAGGCGCTGAAGCCTGGCGCGCCGCTGGTCAACGAATATCACGGCCAGAATTATTATCTCTACGACAGCGGCGAGTGCCGCAAGGTGCGCTTCGGCGACGTCGAGGCGGGCTTCGCCGGCGCCGACCACATATTGGAGGAGAGCTACCAGTCCTCGCCGATCGAACATGCGCCGACCGAGACCACCGGCTGCGTGGTGGCACCCGAGGGCAATGACCGCTTCACCTGCTACACCAACACGCAGGCGATGTTCTTCACGCTCGACAACACCTCGATCATCCTGCAGATGCCGGGCAGCAAACTGCATTTCGTCGGCGGCACCGTCGGCGGCGGTTTTGGCGGCAAGGTCGACGTCATCGTCGAGCCGATCGCCATCCTCGGCGCAAAATTAACAGGACGACCAGTCTGTTTTATCTACAGCCGCGAGGAGGAGATGCAGATCTCGTCGCCACGCGCCGCTGAAAAGGTCGTCATCAAGGACGGCGTCATGAAGGACGGCCGCATCGTCGCGCGCAAGGTCACTGGCTACACCGATGCCGGCGCCTATTCGCGCCACTCGCCCTATGGCGCGCAGAAGGGCGCGGGGCACTATCCCGGCCCCTACACCATCCCGAACGTCTGGATCGACACCTACTGCGTCTACACCAACCGCACGCCCTCCTCCGCCATGCGCGGCTTCGGCGTCACCATCGGCGACTTCGCGCTGGAGGTGCAGATGGATAAGCTGGCGCGCCTGATCGGCATGGATCCGCTCGAATTCCGCTTCATCAACGCCTATCGCGACGGCGACATGAAGGCGCACCGCCAGCCGACCGAGGGCGCGGCGCTGATCGAGTGCATGCAGGAAGCCTCGCGCGCCGCCAACTGGCCGGTGGCGGAGAAATACATGGCGATGTCATCCTACGTGAAGGGAGCTTGAGATGGCGATCAGGCGTGGACGCGGCGTTGCCGCGATCAACTATCCCACCGGCATGAACCTCGGCGGCGACCCGACGCAGGCGCTGGTGCATTCGACGCCGACCGGCAATTTCATGCTGACGCTATCATCGGTCGATCTCGGCCAGGGCATGAAGCAGATCATGGCGCAGATCTGCGCCGAGACGATCGGCGTGCCGACCGACCGTGTCGTCGTCGACACCGCCGACACCGACACCGGCCCGCACTGCATGGGCACCTTCGCCTCGCGCGGCACGCACCGCGCCGGCAACGCCGTCATCCAGGCGGCAAGGGAAGCCCGCCAGGTGATGCTGGAAGTGGCGGCCGAGGAGTTGGAGGTGAATGCATCCGACCTCGAGACCGACGGCCAGGGCAACATCCTGGTCAAGGGCGCACCGCAAAAATCGATCTCGATCTTCGATGTCGCGCTGTCGGCACATTTCAAGCGCGGCCGCTCGATATCAGGCCGCGGCATGTTCCTGATCCCGCGCTCCTATCCCGAGAAAGAAACCGGCGCGATGAAGCCGTCGACCTGCTACGCGCATGCCTGCACCGTGGCCGAGGTCGAGGTCGACGACGAAACCGGCGAGGTCACCGTACTGACGGTGAAGAACGTCTTCGAGATCGGCCGCGCGCTGAACCCGAAAATGGTCGAACAGCAGCTGGTCGGCGGTTCGTGGATGGGCATCAGCCATGCGCTCTATGAGACGACCGAGCCCTATTATCCCAACCGCGATCATGGCGGCACCGACTTCAACCAGTATCTGATGCCGGGTCCCGGCGACCTCGCCGAGACCGAGATCATCGTGCTGGAGCGGCCATCGGCGGACGGACCATACGGCGCCAAAGGGCCGGGCGAAATGTGCGCCAACCCACAGATCCCGGCGGTCGCCAATGCCGTCTTCGACGCCGTCGGCGTGCGCATCGACACGCTGCCGATCACGCCGGAGCGCATCCTGCGCGCGCTGAAGGCGCAAGCGGCGAACTGAGGGCCGAAATGACCGGGACAAGCGCCGAGACATCAGCGACCTCGCCGGAGGCGGTGGCGCAGCATCTGGCCGCCTCGCGCTATCTGGCCGATGAAAGCCTTTCGACCGCCATCTTCCTGGCAATCCGGCTGGGCAAGCCGCTGCTGCTCGAAGGCGCGCCGGGCGTCGGCAAGACGGAAGCGGCCAAAGCGATCGCCGAGCTGCTCGGCCGCGATCTGGTGCGGCTGCAATGTTATGAAGGCATCGACGCCGCGCACGCGCTCTACGAATGGAACTACCAGCGCCAACTGCTTGCCATCCGCCATGCCGGCGAGCATGAGATCGACATCTACGACGACCGTTTCCTGATCGCACGACCGCTGCTGCAGGTGCTGAAGGCGCCCGAGCAGCGCGTGCTGCTGGTCGACGAGATCGACCGCTCGGACCACGAATTCGAAGCGCTGCTTTTGGAATTCCTCTCCGACTTCCAGATCAGCATTCCCGAGCGCGGCACCATCCGCGCCGCCGCACAGCCGATCGTCATCCTGACCTCGAACCGCACCCGCGAGCTCGCCGAAGCGCTGCGCCGCCGCTGCGTCTATCACTGGATCGGCTATCCCGGCGCCGAGCGCGAGGCCGCCATCATCATGCTGCGCGCCGGCAATGTGGCTGAAGCAACGGCGCGCGCCGTGGCGGCAGCCGTGCAGACCATTCGCGCCCGGCCGCTGGCCAAGCCGCCCGGCATCGCCGAGGCCGTCGAATGGGCCAACGCGGCGACCATCTTGGAGAAAGGCGGCAGCCCGTGGCCTGAAGCCTTTCGCCGCGCCATCGGCGTGCTGATCAAGGACGAGGAAGACCTTTCCTACATCGCACCGGGGCTTGGCCGGATCGTCGAGGAGGCGCTGGCGTGACGCGGGAGGTCATTTTGCAATGCTGGCGGGAGAGCGCCCCCCTCTGCCCTGCCGGGCATCTCCCCCTCAAGGGGGGAGATCGGATGTCATCCCCGCTTTCGCTAATCGCTGACGTCGCCGAACAGAGCGAAGCGTCGAACCTGCCAATCTCCCCCCTTGAGGGGGAGATGTCCGGCAGGACAGAGGGGGGCGCCACGCAATGATGCGGGAAACAAGCTTGCCTCGCGCCGCTGCGCCCTTCCTCAGCTTCGGCCGCTTGCTGCGCCGCTATGGTTTCGCCATCGCCCCCGAGCAGGTCTCCTGTTTCATGCAGGCGGTGACGTTGCTCGGGCCGCGCTCGATGGCAGACATCCGCGAGGCCGCCCTTGCCACGCTGGCGCCGCCGCCCGACCGCCGCGACGAATTCGAGGCGCATTTCCAGAGCCACTTTTATGGCAATACGTCCGCCGTGGTCGAAGGCGACGCCGACGAGGAAACTCGCATCAAGGATGATGGCGGCGCCGACGACGAACGGCTCGAGGCCGAACAAAGCCAAGAGGGCGGCGACCTCTCTTCGGCCCTGGAGCAGTTGAGTGCCCGCGACTTCCAGCGCGACGATGACAGGCTGACCGCCTTTCGTCGCAAACTCTCGACCGCTTTACCAGCCCGGCGCTCCTTCCGCACCGTACGCACCCACTCGCGCGGCAAGCTCGATTTGCGCCGGTCGCTGAGGGAAATAGTCAGCGCCGATGGCGACGTCCCCTCGCCGCTGCTGCGCCGCCGCCAGACTGTGCCGCGCAAGCTGCTTCTGCTGATCGATGTGTCCGGCTCGATGAAGCTGCACACAGCGGACTATCTCAAGCTGGCACATGCGGCCGTACAAGGTGCCGACCGCGCCGAAATCTTCACCTTCGGCACGCGGCTGACGCGCATCACCACGGCATTGCGCATCCGCGACCGCGACCAGGCGCTGGCGCGCGCCGCTGCCCAGGTCGACGACTGGGACGGCGGCACCCGCATGGGACCGACGCTGCTCGCCTTCCTCTCGGTGCCGCGCTTCTCGTCGTTTGCACGCGGTGCCACGGTCGTGATCCTGTCCGACGCGCTGGAGCGCGGCGATCATGGCGAGTTGGAGACAGCCATGCGACGGCTGAGCGCCCGCGCTTTCCGGCTGTCGCTGGCCACACCGCTAGCCGGCGACCCGCGCTTCCGGCCGGCAACGGCTGCACTTCGCGCCATCCTGCCGGTGCTCGACGATCTGGTCGACGGCTCATCACTCGCCGGCCTCACCGATTTCATCCTGTCGCTCGCTCGCCCTGCTTCAGCGGCGGCGGCAATCTGGAAGAGGGTTTCATGATGCAGAAAACAATCGACGCGCATTTCCACATCTGGCGCCAAAAGGACCAGCCCTGGCTGGTCGGGCCGATGGTGCCGCGCATCTTCGGTCCCTACGAGCCGATCCGGCGCGACTACCCGATCGAGGAATTTCTCGAAGACCAGAGGGATTCAGCCGTCGAAAAGGCCGTCTATGTCCAGACCAACTGGGCCAAGGAGGATTTCGAGAAGGAAGTCGCCTTCCTGCAGAAGACATCCGACGAAACCGGCTGGCCGCATGCCATCGTCGGCTATACCGACATGACCGTCGACGATATCAGGCCTCAGATCGATCGCCTGAAAAAGTATCCGCTGCTGCGCGGCGTGCGCATGCAGCTGCACTGGCACGAGACGCCGGCCTTCCGTTTCGCCGCCTCCGCCGACCAGGTGATCGACCCCAAGGTGCGCGCCAATGTGGCGCGGCTCAAGGATTATGGCCTGTCCTTCGACCTGCAGCTCTTCCCCGCCCAGATGAAGGACGGCCTGACGCTGGTCGGCGAAAACCCGGAGACGAATTTCATCCTCACCCATGCCGGTATGCTGACCGGCATGGAGCCGGAAACCACCGAAGCCTGGAAGGCAGGCCTGCGCACGCTTGCAGCCGCCCCCAACTTCTACGCCAAGCTCTCCGGCCTCGGCACCTTCGTCCACCGCAACGACCCGGCTCTGATCGCCTATATCGTCGACAATGCGATCGACATATTGGGCGCCGACCATTTGATGTTCGGCTCGAACTTCCCGATCGAAAAACTGTGGACCAGCCACGCCGAGCTGATCAAGGCGCACCGCGACGCGGTGGCGAAGCATGGTTCGGTAGCGGAAGCGGATATCTTCTGGAACACGGCGGAGAAGGTTTACCGGCCGGTGTGAGGCCTCACTTCACCTCGAACTGCGGATCGACCGGAATCTGCATCGCCGTCACCAGATGGTTGGTCTGGCCGGCGAGCCCGATGATCGACACCAGCTCGCCATGCTGCGCATCGGTCATGCCCTTGGCTCGCGCTGCCGCCGTGTGCGAGTGGACGCAGTAGGAGCAGCCATTGGCGGTCGAGACAGCAATGTAGATCATCTCCTTGGTCAGCGGATCGATGGCGCTGTCGGCCACCATCACCACCTTCAACTGTTCCCAGATCCGCTTCAGCGCCGGAGGATCATTGGCCAGCCCGCGCCAGAAATTGTTGACGAAATCAGATTTGCGCGTCGCGCGGATGTCGTCGAAGACGACTTTCACGGCCGGGATTTTTTCGACTTCGGCATCGGTCAGGAGTCTTGCTGTGGCCATGGTGTGGTCCTTTCGCTTCGATCGATGAACTGGTTCGTTGAATCAAGTTTCGAGCAAAGGCGGCTAACCGGCTTCTTTGACCCAGTTTTTGGCGCGCAATAGCGTTGAAGATTAGCCGAGGCACCTAAACTTCGTCATCCACGGGCGAAGCAGGAGCGAAGCGCCGTCGCGGAGACCCGAGGATCCATTCCGTGACGTCTCGCAAAGCGTACAGCGGAACAGAATCCTGCACCGCAGCGACGCTTGGAAGTCGCGGCATGGATCCTCGGGTCTGCGCCGCGTCGCTGCGCTCCTTGCTCCGCCCGTGGATGACGAAGGGATGGATGTCCTGGCCAATTATCAACGTAGGCACCAGCCAAAAACCTAATGCACGGCCGCGTACATGATCTTCTCCTCCGTCGCCTCGGCCGGCGAAAACTCCTCGACGATGCGGCGCTGGCGGCAGACCAGGATGCGGTCGGACAGGTTCATGATCTCCGGCAGGTAGGACGAGATGACGACGACGGCCAGGCCCTCGTCGGCCAGCCGGTTGATGATCTGATGGATCTCGGCGATCGCGCCGACATCGACGCCGCGCGTCGGCTCGTCGAAGATGACGATGCGCGGCTGCTGCACCAGCCCCTTGCCGATCACCACCTTCTGCTGGTTGCCGCCGGACAGTTCGACGACGCGCGCATTGTCGTTGATCGCCTTGATGTTCAACGTCTTCGTCCATTCGGCTGAGAGCGCGCGCATTTCCTGCGCGTTGATTACCCAGGCCTTTTCGCGGCCCGCCGCCAGCAGCCCGCCGAACAGGTTCTCGGCAATGCCCATCGTCTCGAAGATGCCCTCGCTCTTGCGATCCTCGGTGACATAGACGATGCCGTCGGCCACCGCCTCGCTCGGCACGAGGTAGCGCACCGGCCTGTCGTCCAGCTCGATGGCGCCGCCGCGCAGAAAGTCGCGCTTGTAGATGCCGGAGACGATCTTGAAGGTTTCGGTGCGGCCGGAGCCAATCAGCCCGAACACACCGGTGATCTGGCCCTCGAAGATCGAGAAGGACGTGTTGCGCACGACATTGCTCATCGAGATGTCCTGCACCGACAGCACCTTCTTGCCCGCCTTGCGAAGCTTCGCTTCGTCGCGCTGCCGGTAGATCTGCCCCGACAGCGTGCGCCCGACCATTGCGGACACGATCCTGTCGCGGTCGAAAGCAGACGTGTCGTCGGTGATGACCAGCTCGCCGTCGCGCAGGATGGTGATGCGGTCGGCGATATCGAGCGCCTCTTCCAGCGCGTGGCTGATGAAGACGATCGACACGCCGCTCGCCTTCAGCCGCCGGATCAGCGCGAAGAAGTGCCGCTTTTCTTCCGGCGTCAGCGTCGCCGTCGGCTCGTCGAAGATGATGATCTCGGCATTGTGGTGCACCGCGCGCGCGATCTCGACCATCTGCCGCTTGGCAGCACCCAGCGTCGCCACCATGGCGTTCGGGTCGACGGGAAAGTTCAGCGATTGCAGGAATTGCTGCGCCGAAATGTAGGTGCCGCGCAGCCGGTTGAGGAACTTTTCGGTGCCGAGATAGAGGTTCTGCGCCACCGTCATCGACGGCACCAGGCTCGTCTCCTGGAACACCATGGCGATGCCGGCTTCAAGCGCTGCATGCGGCGAGGCGTAGGCGATCTCTTGCCCCTTGTGGAACATCTTGCCCGAGGTGGCGTCGACCACACCGGCGATGATCTTGGTCAGCGTCGATTTTCCCGCGCCGTTCTCACCGAGCAGCGCGTGGATTTCGCCTTTGCGCAGGTCGAAGCTGACATTCTTCACCGCGGGCACGCCGCGGTAGTTCTTGGTGACATTCTCCAGACGGACAATCGGTTCCATCAGAAACCTCCCGTGGCGACGGAAAGGATACAGTCGCCGCCCCTGGAGGCGATGAACAGAAGACCGTCCTTTTCCGCAACGCTGCAGATGCCATGGCGCGTGCCGTTGGCGCGGCTGTGCAGGCTGAATTGCGGCTGCATCTTCTGGTCGAGCCTGACCACCAGCCCGTAGGAGCGGCTCGGCGACCATGGCTTGTGGATGCCCATGGTGCGGATGCCGCCGCATTGCAGCGGCTCGAGGAAGCTGCGGCTGGAGGCCAGCGCCGGCGCGATCCAGTAGGCCGGCGGCACCTGGCTCAGCATGTCCTGACGGTAATGCGTTTCCTGTAGCACGAACTCGATCAGCCGGTTGCGCGGCGCAAACAGGGTCAGCCACGCCCCACCATCGGCGGAAGGCGACAGCCGCGCGGGATAGCCGGGCAGATGCGTCAGAACCGTCGAGCGGCTGCCCGTCGCGCCATCGAAACGCACCAACTGATGACGCCAGCTTTCGCAGACTAGCACATCGCTGCCGACTGGATGCAGGCCATGGGGAAAGGCAATCTCGCCGGCGACTTTGCGGAAATCACCGCCCGCGGCGTCTCGCTTCCACAGCGAACCGGAGGCACCCTTCTTCATCAAATCGGCAGCCCATTGCGACGGCGCGTGCTCGGCCGAGCCATTGGCCAGCCACAACGTGCCGTCATCCGCATAGGCAAGTGCGGTGATGCAGCTGAGGTCAGCCGGCAGCGAAACGTCGCTGCCCCCGATCAGCAGCTTTCCGCTTTCCAGCCCGACCGTCAGTTCACCGGATGGCGACAGCGCCAGCGCGGTGACGGCAGACGGAAAGGTCTCGACCACGACAGGTTCCGCTCCAGCCGCAATCGAATGGATGGCGTTGCCGCTGGAGGCCAGTAGCCTGTCACCGGTAACGAGCAGATTGTCTGGTTCCGTCAGCTCGGCAAAGGCCGGCGCATCATCCAGCCGCGTGTTGGGGCGAAAAGCGCCGTCGAGCGGCGGGATGGTGACCGCCTTGCCGCGAAACAGGTCCAGCACCGGATCGAGGATCATGGCTTCGCCCCCCAATAGGAAGCGGGACTGGTCCAGTTCGGGTCGGCGCCTGCGATCTTGTAGCGGCCAATGCGGTTGTTGAGGATGCCGCCGACGAACAGATATCCCTTGTGCTCGCGCATCGAGGTGACCATCGGATGCGCGCCGCCGGTGAGGTCGCCCATTGCCTCGACGATGCCGCCCTTCTCGTTGAATTTGACCACGCCGCCGGTGTTGATGTTGGGGAACAGCCATTCATCCTGCGGCAGGCGGCGCGTCATGCGCTTGCGCATGTCGGGATGGCGCAGCGACAGGTCGAAGCTCGGCGTGCGCATGCCGAGCCACGCCATCCAATAATTACCATCGGAGGCGCGGTTGATGTTGTCGGGATAGCCCGGCATGTCGCGGATGACGCATTCGGCGGTGCCGGCCTTCGGTCCTTCCAGCCAGTAGCGATGCACGCGGCAAGCCCAGCTTTCGGCGAAGAACAGCGACTTGCCGTCATGCGCCATGCACACACCGTTGGTGTAGCGGTAACCGTCGAGCAGCGTCTTCGTCGAGCCGTCCTTCGGGTCATAGACCAGCAGCCGGCCCGTGGCGCGGTTCTCGATCGAATCCAGCGCCCATTCATGCGCGTCGTAGCGCTTGGTGGAGTCGGTGAAATAGATGCGCCCGTCGGGTGCGATGTCGCAGTCATTGGGATCGCGCAGCCGCGCATCGTCGACGATCGAGGTCCACGAACGCGACGTCTCCGCCGACAGGCGTTTGACCTCCCGCTCCGGCGAGACGGAGTAGAGCCCCATGGCGCCGACGCAGCTGATCAGATTGCCTGATTTGTCGAAGGCCAGCCCCAGGGGGAAACCGCCGATGTGAGCAAACACCTCGGATTTGACGTAGTCCGGCGCGAAGAGGCGGACGATTTCGCCATGGCGCGTGCCGCAATAGAGATTGTCGTCACGGTCGAGAATGACGTCTTCAGGCCCTTCCAGCTCGCCAAGCCCGATATGCTCTGCGGCCGACAACCGGTTGTCGAGTTCGTAGGGCGTTCCGGAGCCTGGTGCGGCCGACTGCGTCTCGCCCATCTTGAGATAGACCGGCGCAACATAGACCTCGTTCAGCACCTTGTGGCGGTTCTTCAGCCAGCGGATGTCGATGGTCACCGCGACCGCCAGCATGATGCCCAGCACCATCTGGTTGGTGCCGGTGCCATAGCCCAGCCGGATCAGCCCGTTGGTCATGGTCAGCACGATGATGGCGCCCATCAGCCCCTTGATCACCGAGCCGCGGCCGCCGCCAAGGCTGACGCCGCCGACCACCGCCGCCGTCAGCGCCATGATCTCGAGGTTGAGGCCCGTGCCCGGCCCTGCCCCGCTCAGCCGGCAAGCGATGAGGAAGCCGCCGATCGAGGCGCAGAAGCCGGAGAAGACATAGGTCATGAACACCGTGCGGCGCACGCGGATGCCGGCATTGTGGGCCGAGCGCCTCGAACCGCCGACCGCCAGCACGTGCCAGCCCGGACGTGAACGGGTCAGCGCGATATGGGTGACGATGGCCAGGATGATCGCCAGCCACACCGAGACGGAGAGCCCCCAGAAGGTGCTGTCGCCGATGAAGTCGAGCACATCCGATGTCGCGGTCGAGAGCTGCACATCGGCGGCATAGGTGGTGACCAGGATGTCGAACAGCGCCCGTCCGAAGATGAAGGTGACCAGCGTGGTGAGGAAGGCGCGCAGGCGCAGATATCCAACGAGATAGCCATTGATGGCGCCGAAGATGAGGCCGGTGGCCAGCGACGCGGCCAGCGCCAGCCAGATCGACTGTTCGAGGATGAAGAAGACATAGACGGCGGAGAAGCAGGACAGTGCGAAGATCGAGCCGACCGACAGGTCGATGCCGCCGCCCAGCATAACCACTGTCATGCCGGTTACCACCATGGAGAACTCGCCAAGCTGGCGGGTGGATTCCTGCAAAGCGGTCAGCTTGAAGAAGCCCGGAATGATCGAGCCGAAGGTTGCCAGCGTCGCCACCAGTGCCAGGAACGGAATGGCATTGTCGGTCCAGCGCTTGGTCAGTATCTCGCCGACGACATGGTCGGGCACGAGATTGTAGCGCCAGGACTGGAGGCGTTCGCGAAAGGACATCAGGTCACTGCTGCAAATCTGGGATTCAAGAGAAGAGGTGGTCGGGCAATCCGGCCACCTCTTCGATCGGTGTTGAGAAGAGTTCGCTTATTTCGCCGCCGCTTGTGCCTGCAGCGCCTTCAGGTCCCAGCAGCTGTCGGGCTTCAGGTCGGCCTTGGTCGTCGCCTTCTCCAGCGTGTAGATGTAGGTGTGCGACGTGCCGGCCGGCTGGCCGCTCTGCAGCAAGAACTTGATGATGGCGTTCATGTCACCCGACTGGCGGGCAAGGTCGGTCATCACCACGGCGCCATAGGTGCCGTCCTGCAGCTTGTCGCAATCGGCCGCCTTCTCGCCACCGCCCGTGGTGACCAGGAACACCTTGCCGTCGAGCTTGGCGTCGCGGATCGCGGCGGCCGCGCCGGTGGCGTCACCATCCCAGAAATCGATGATCGAGCAGATGTCCGGGTTCTGCTGCAGCATCGTCGTCGTCACATTGCGCGAGGTCGTCGCATCCCAGTTTGAATCGGGCTTTGCCACCACCTTGAAGTCGGGATGCTTCTCCAGCACCTTCATGATGCCGGCATACTGGTAAAGGCTCGACGAATTGGCCTGGTCGCCTTGCACCAAACCGAGCTTCTTGGAGGAGTTCGGGCCGCAGCCCTTGATCGCCGCTTCGGCCTCGAGCTGGCCAAGCCGGTCCCAGTCACTGCCGATAAAGGCGTCGGCCGGGAAGTTGGCGGGATTGTCGACCAGGATGACGTAGGTGCCGGCGGCCTGCGCCTTCTTCATCAGCTTGGAATAGGAGTTGAGGTCCGGCGCATGGATGATCAGCACATCCGGCCTGGTGTCCGACGAGATGGCGTCGGTGATCGCCTGCGCGCCGGCGTCGACGACCCAGTTCGGATCGCGCGTCTCGAACACGCCGCCCCACGCCTCGACTTCGGTCTTCAGATAATGCGCCCAGCCCTGCGCCAGGTCGAAGCCCATCGCCAGCGGCACCAGCATGACGCGCTTGCCTTTGAGCGCCTGCGCGTAAGCCGCCGGGCCGGGATCGTCGGCGGCGAAGGTGGGCGGCACGAAGGCGGTGACGGCAAGCGCCGTGGCAGCTGCCATGAGTGTTCTGATCAGTTTCATGTCACATCCTCTGGTTTGGTTTTGTTATCAGCGGCCGGCCCCAACCGTCCGCTGCAGTTCAGGTACTAAATATCGCCCTGCTGGGCGGTCTGCTCGTCACGTGGATTGATGATGCCGTCGACGATGATGGCGCCGAGCAGGATCGCGGCCTTGATCAGGTTCTGGTAGAGCAGCGGGATGTCGATGATGGTCATGGCGTTGAGCAGGATGCCGATCAGCGCCGCACCGACCAGCACGTTGCGCACCCCGCCGCGCCCGCCGGACAGGCCGATGCCGCCGATCACCGCCACCAGCACGATATCGTAGAGCAGCGTTGAGTTGACGACCCGGGTGTTGATCGAATGCAGGCTCGCCGCCGTCAGCAGGCCGGCGATCAGCGCGACCAGGGCGGAGAGCACATAGCGCAGCACCAGCATCGGCCGCACCGGAATGCCGATGTTGCGGGCGGCGACCGGATTGTCGCCGGCGAAATAGATGTAGCGGCCCCATTTGGTGTAGCGCAGGAACAGGAAGAACAGGAAGGCCAGGCCGGCGAAGACGAAAACCTCGATGGGAATGTCGAGGAAGCGCAGGCCGCCGAGCAACTCGACCCAATGGCCCTGCGGCACCGGCACGGCATCCTGCGTGATCAGTTGCGAGCGCACATAGCCGAAGACGAAGGAGCCTGTCGCCAGCGTCACGAAGATCGCCGGCACGTCGGCATAGGCGACGAGAAAGCCATTGAGCAGGCCGATGGCCAGCACACCGGCCAGCACATAGGCGAAGGCCAGCCCGTCCGGCGTACCCGAATTCAGAAGTTGCAGGTACCAGGCGACCGACATCGCCATGATCGCCACGGCGGAGAGGTCGATGCCGCGGCCGATGACGACCACGGCCATGCCGAGCGCAAGGATGCCCAGCACCGACACCGAGCGGACAATGGCGACGAGATTGTTGGGGTCGATGAAGCCCGGCAGGCCTATGCCAGCCGCAACGAACAACACCACCGCTATGGCAAAGACAATGCCTTCCTGATTCAGGCTCCTGAAATTCGGCCAGCCGATCGTGTTCATGTCTGCGTTTGCCCCGATGGCAGCGCTGCCATCCCTGGGAAAGAACGCTAATCGGCCCAACGCCGGTTCGTCAAATGAATCCGCGCTCGGAACCCCGGCCGGCAGCGATATTTGCCAAATGGACGCATCGATTGCCGAAGCTGGCGCAATGCTCGGAAAACTCTGCACTTTTGGCAATTGCTTGCGCCATAGCCGCCACTCGCGAAAAGGCTGCACCAAGGCGAAAGGACAAGACGGAATTTATCTCCGCATTAGGCGGAAAAATCGATCTCAATTTCCCGGCGAGTGGCCGGAAACCTCCGCGCCCGCACCTGGCGGCAGCACGAGAAAACGCAACGCCGCCACCAGCCCGATGGCGCCGATCGCCAGGAAGGCTACTCGAAAATCCACAAGATCGAGGGCCGGCCGGTCCCTGGCGATCTGCGA
The DNA here is from genome assembly GCF_004006095.1 of Mesorhizobium sp. M7A.F.Ce.TU.012.03.2.1. Lineage (NCBI taxonomy): Bacteria > Pseudomonadati > Pseudomonadota > Alphaproteobacteria > Hyphomicrobiales > Phyllobacteriaceae > Mesorhizobium > Mesorhizobium sp. M7A.F.Ce.TU.012.03.2.1. The sequence continues at coordinate 4,122,912 of NZ_CP034779.1, read as the reverse complement.
CAAATTGAGGATCGCCGCCGCCACCGCGACGCCGAACAACATCGCCACCTGCTGCAGCATCGAGGACAGCGTCGCCGCCGAGCTTCGTTGCGCCGCATCGATGTCGGCGAAGGCCAGTGTGTTGAGCGCGGTGAACTGCATCGAGCGCGACAGGCCGGCGATCAGCATCAACGCCACCACCAGCGCTTGCGGCGTCTGCGGTGAGATCGCAGCACATGCCATGATCGCCGCCGAAGCGATCAGGCCGTTGACGACCAGCACCGACCGGAAGCCGAAACGGCGCAGCGTTGGTGTCGTCACCGTCTTCATGCCGAGATTGCCGAGGAAATAGGCCAGGATCATCAAGCCGGCATCGACGGACGAGAGGCCAAAGCCGACCTGGAACAGCAGCGGCAACAGGAATGGCGTGGCGTTGATCGCCACCCGGAAAATGGTGCCGGCGGCAAGCGTCGAGATGGCGAAGGTCAGCACCTTGAACGAGGAGAGATCGAGCAGCGGATGCGGCGCGCCCCTGAGATGCCGCACCGCCAGCCAGCCGATGACGATGCCGGCTACGACCAGCAGCACCGTCGGTAAAACGCCGTCCTCCGGGTGCGCGATGCGTTCAAGGCCATAGAGAAGCAACGCAAGCCCCGCCGATGTCAGGAAAAAACCCGGCCAGTCGAGCGGCTTGGGGTCGGCTTCGCGATCGCCCGGAATGAAGCGGGCGACCAGCACCAACCCGACCACGCCAAGCGGGATGTTGATGAAGAAATTCCAGTGCCAGGACAGATAGGTGGTGATGAAGCCACCAAGCACCGGCCCGATCACCGGCGCAAACAGCGCCGGCCAGGTGATCAGTGCCGTGGCGTTCAGCAGCTCCGACTTCGACGCATTACGCAGTACCAGGATGCGCCCGACCGGCGTCATCAGCGCGCTGCCGAGCCCTTGCACGACACGTGCGGCGACGAACTGGGTCAGGTTTTGCGAGACGCCGCAGGCAAGCGAGGCCAGGGTGAACAGGACGATCGCCAGCAGGAAGATGTTACGTGCGCCGAACCGGTCGGCGAGCCAGCCCGACAGCGGCACGAATACGGCCATGGTCAGCATGTAGACCGTGATGCCGATGCTGATCGCCACCGCCGACACGCCGAAGGAAGCCCCCATCTGCGGCAGCGAGGTCGAGATGATCGTCGAATCCAGAAACTGCATGAAGAAAGCGATGGCGACAATCAGCGCCACGCGCCGCGCATTGGTGGCCGTTTCGGATAAGGTTGCGGTCTCGGGAACGGCTGTCATGACGGAACCGGTTTGAACAGCATCTCACCGGCGGCGTCCAGAGACCTCGCAACAAACTTTCGTGTCCCGCCTTGGCCTGCTATGGGATGAACGGGGTGGTCGAGGAAAGTGTCCGCGTAACATGAAGCCCATCTACATCGACTACCTCAATGCCCTCGACATCGACGCCCTTGCCATGACCGATGGCGAAATCATTGCCGCCGTCGAGGCTGGCCTGGTGGCGCAAGGCAAGGGCCAGACGGTGGTCGAACCGCGCGTCCATCTTGAGCCGGACCCGTCCTTCCACGGCCATTTCAACGTGTTGCGCGGCTACGTCGCGCCGCTCGACACGGCCGGCGTCAAGATCGTCGGCGACTATGTCGACAATTACCTGCATGGCCTGCCTTCCGAATTCGGCATCCTCAACCTGTTCGACCCGCGCACCGGCGCGCCGCGCGCCATCCTCGACGCCACCGTCATCACCGACATGCGCACAGGCGCCGTCACCGCCATCGGCGCCAGGCATCTGGCGCGAAAGAATTCCAAAGTGCTGGCCCATATCGGCGCGCGCGGCACCGCCTACTGGAATGTCCGCCTGCTCGACCATCTCTTCGATTTCGACGAGATCCGCGTCCATTCGCGCCGCCCGGAAAGCCGCGACGGTTTTGCCGCCAGACTGTCCGCCGATCTCGGCAAGACGGTGACGGCGGTCGCCGACTGGAAAAGCTGCATCGAGGGCGCCGACATTGTCGTCGAGGCCTCGCGGTTGCCGGAGCCGCAGCCATTGCTCAAGACCGAATGGATCAAGCCCGGCGCGTTGGTCGTGCCCTACGGCACGATGAGCGCGGTGGAACTGTCGTTGACCGATATTATGCAGAAGATCGTCGTCGACGATTGGGGCCAGTGCAAGGGCGGCAAGTTCGGCTCGCTGCGCGCCCATGTCGAGACCGGGCGGCTGAGCGAGAAGACGCTGCATGCCGAGCTTGGCCAGATCGCCGCCGGTCTGAAAGCCGGGCGCGAAAGCGACGCCGAAACGATCCTGTTCTGGCATCGCGGCCTGTCGCTGTCCGACATTGCGCTGGGTAAGGCGATGCTGGCCAAGGCCCAAGTGCAAGGCATCGGCCAGCGGCTGCGCTTCGCATGAGCGCGCTCGTCCTCACCGGAACCGGTGTCGGTATTGACGATGTCGCTGCGGTCGCCCGCGATGGGCGCAAGGTGGAGATTGGACCCGATGTCATCGGCAGGCTGGAAAAGGCACGAAAAGTGCTCGACCAAGCCGCCGCATCCGGCCAGAAGATCTATGGCCTGAACACCGGGCTCGGCGCCAATCTCGGCACCGCGGTCGACGGCGACGCCGGCGCCTTCCAGCGCCAGTTGCTTGAAGGACGCAGCGGCGCCGTCGGCGAGGTGCTGCCGGTCGAAGCCGTGCGGGCAACCATGGCCGCCCGCGCCGCGATGCTCTCGGTCGGCGGCTCCGGCCTGTCGCCTTCCGTCTTCGTCGCTTTGGTCGACGCGCTCAATGCCGGCGTCCATCCCGTCATGCCGTCGCTCGGCTCGATCGGCGCCGGCGACCTGGTGTTGATGACGGCACTCGCCCGCATGCTCACCGGCGAAGGCGAAGCCGACTATCAGGGCCGTCGCATGCCGGCAGCCAAGGCGCTGATGATGGCGCGCCTCGCCCCCATCAGCCTGGCGCCCAAGGACGGCCTGTCGCTGATCAACGCCTCGGCGGTATCCGCCGGCAGCGGCGCGCTTGCGGTGACGGATGCGCTGTCCGCCCTTGCCCAGCAGCAGCAGGCCGGCGCGCTGACCATGGAAGGTTTTGGCGCCAACCGCACCATCCTCGATCCGCGCCTGCATATGGCGCGTCCGGCGGCAGGCCAGCAGCAAGCAGCCAAGGTGCTGCACGATCTGCTCGTCCGCGACGAGGCGCCGGCGCCGACCACCTTGCAGGACCCGCTGTCGATCCGCTGCATGCCGTCGATCCATGGCGCGCTGATCGAGGCGATCGGTCAGGCGAGACAGGCTGTCGAGATCGAACTCAACGCCGCCGCCGACAACCCGCTGGTGCTGGGCGATGATGAGCTGGTGCTGTCGACCGGCAATTTCCACACAGCCTCGCTGGCGCTCGCCTTCGAGACGCTCGGCCTGGCGATCGCCCAATGTGCCGCGGCCAGTGCAGCGCGCTTCATCCAGCTCACCGGTTCGGGCCGCAATGGCCTGCCGAAATATCTGTCGCCGGTCGGCGGCGCCTCGGCCGGCCTCGTACCGCTGCAGAAGACGGTGACGTCGATCCTGGCCGCCATCCGCCACAAGGCCAATCCGGTGATGCTCGACTTCCTGGCCGTGTCGGAAGGAGTCGAGGATCACGCCACGCAGACGCCTCTGGCGGTGGCAAAATGCGCCGGGATGATTGCGCTGTGGCGCCGCCTGATCGCCTTCGAATTGATGGCCGCCGCACAGGCCATCGACCTGCGCGACGGCTTCACATTGGCGCCACGCACCGCCGCAATTCACACGGCGATACGCTCGCTCGTCCCCATGCTGAAAGAGGACCGGCCGCTCGGTATCGACGCCGAGACGCTTTACGCCGCGCTCGCCGGCGGCAGTTGGCCGGCCTGACGTGGCTTCTCAGAAGACGATGGTCTTGTGGCCGTTGAGCATGACGCGGGCTTCGAGATGCAGCTTGACCGCGCGCGCCAGCACCCGGCTTTCGATGTCGCGCCCGACTGCAACGAAATCCTCGGCGCTCATCGCGTGGGTGACGCGTTCGGTCTCCTGGTCGATGATCGGGCCCTCGTCGAGGTCGGAGGTGACGTAATGCGCCGTCGCACCGATCAGCTTGACGCCGCGGTCGAAGGCTTGGTGATAAGGCTTGGCGCCCCTGAAGCTCGGCAGGAAGGAATGGTGGATGTTGATCGCCCGTCCGAACAGCCGGTCCGACAGGCCTTTTGAAAAGACCTGCATGTAGCGCGCCAGGATGACCAGTTCGGCCCCTGTCCGCTGCACCAGGTCCAGCAGCTTCTGTTCCTGTTCGGCCTTGTTCTCCCTGGTGGTCGGCCAATGGTGGTAGGGAATGCCCTCCAGCTCGGCGAAGCGGCGGGCATCCTCGTGGTTGGAGACGACGGCGGCAACCTCCGCGTTCAGCCAGCCGACCCTGATCTGGTACAGCAGATGGAGAAGCGCGTGGTCGAACTTGGAGACCATGACGATGATCTTCGGGCGGCGCCCCTGATCGACGAGCGCGGTCTTCATGCCGAACCGGTCGACACTTGATTTCAAGGCCCGCTCCAGGCTGTCGCTGGTCGAGCCTGGCGGGCTGATGAAGGCGATCCGCATGAAAAAGCGATTGGTCTGCCGGTCCCAGAACTGGCTGCTTTCGGCGATGTTGGCGCCGTTCGCGGCAAGCTCCGCCGTGACGGCGGCGACGATCCCCGGCCGGTCCTCGCAGGAAAGCGTAAGAATATGAACCGGCGCGGCGTCGTCCGTCGCATCATTGTCTTGAGATTTCACGCCCTGTCGACCCTTTTCATGAACAGGCTGAGCTCAGCCGGATCCATATGCACCACATGCTTGTCTTCGGGATAGGCGAGACTGTTGACATCGGCAACATACTCCGAGAACGCGGCGATGCGCTCGGCCTGCAGCCGGTCATACTCGGCGGCGAAGTTGCGATAGACCTTGGAGTGACGAGGCATGTGGCCACGGTTCTGGCCGAGGATGTCGTCGGCGAACAGGTACTGCGCGTCGCAGCCAGTGCCCGCCCCCATCGACAGCATGATCAGCGACGTCCGCTCCGAGATCGCCTTGGCGACCTCGACCGGCACGACCTCGATCTCGGCGCCGATGGCGCCTGTGGCCTCCAGTTGTTTCACCGCAGCGAAGACCCCCATGGCGGTGTCGGCGGTCTTGCCGACCGCCTTGAAGCCGCCGGTCCAGGTGGCCCGTGACGGGATCAGCCCGACATGGCCGATCACCGGGATATTGTCATCGGCCATCCGCTTGATCGTGGCGTAGCCGGCGCTGCAATAGACCGCGTCGGCGCCGGCCTTGTAGAGCCGGAAGGCCCAGCGCACGAAATCGTCCGCCGTGCCGATCTCGTAGAAATTGTCGCCCGGCATGGTGAACAGGCTGGGTGCGGCGTCCCGGTATTGTGGGTTGAGCACCAGTTCGGGCGGCACCGAGACGATGTCGACCCCCGCGCGCTCCGCGGCCTCTGCCTCGTCCATCGTCAGCACGCGCAGCATGGTCAGCTGGCGCTTGCCTTTCATGGCGCGCAAATCCGCCACCGTCGGTCTTTTCCGGCTCATCAAAAGGGTTCCCTCAGTTGCATTCGGCGGCAGGTCAGCCGATCTGGATCATCACTTTGCCAGCCTCGACCTTCACTGGATAGGTGGCGAGATTGACGCATACCGGTGCGCCTCGGGCCACACCCGTCTTGTAGTTGAAGCGGCCATTGTGCTTGGGGCATTCGATGATGTCGTCCATCACCAGCCCATCGGCCAGATGCGCCTTCTCATGCGTGCAGTACCCGTCGGTTGCGAAATACTCGTCATCGGGACTGCGATAGATGGCGAAGGTACGCCCGCCATGATCGAAGCGGATGACATCCTCTTCCTCGACATCGTCGACGCCACACGCTTCAACCCAGTCGGCCATCTGCCTCTCCCCTATTCCGCCGCCGCCGGAACGGTCAGCGCATGGAACTCGTCCCGGTATGGCTTGGCCGTCGGCGGCAATTCACGCTTGAGAAAATAGTCCTCGTACTGAAGCTGCTTCAGCAGCACCGGCCAGACCTCGCGATAGGCATGCCACATCGAAGGGTTCGGCTCGGGCAGATCGTGCTTGATTAATTCATGCAGCCTCGGCAGCGCGTGATACGGCACCATCGGGAACATGTGATGTTCGACATGGTAGTTCATGTTCCAGTAGATGAAGCGGCTGATCGGGTTCATGTAGACGGTGCGCGTGTTCAGCCGGTGGTCGGTGACATTATCGGCCAGGCCGATATGCTGCAGCAGGCCGGTCAGCACCATGTGCCAGCTGCCGTAGAGGCGCGGCAGGCCGATCAGCACCAGCGGCAGGAACGACCATAAATAGAGCGCCAGCACGATCGTCGCGACATAGATGGCGACATGCCAGCGCGCGGCGGTGACCACCTTGTGAAGCTCCATCTCGGGGATAAAGCTTTTCTCGTCGGGCGAGATGCTGCCGAACGCATTGCGCACCAGCGTCGGCAGCGAATAACGGAAATCGAGAATGCCGGTGAAGGCGAGTGCGGCGCGCAGCAGGTCCGGCGGACGCATCACCGCGATCTCGGCGTCGCGGCCGACGATGATCGTGTCGGTGTGATGGCGGGCATGGCTCCAGCGCCAGGTCACCGGGTTGCGCATCAGCATGAAACTGGCGATCTGGTAGACGGCATCGTTCATCCAGCGCGTGCGGAAGGCGGTGCCGTGGCCGCACTCGTGCCAGCGCGAGTCGCTGGACGAGCCATAGAGCACGCCATAGACGAGCAGGAACGGCACCATCCACCACGTGCCCCAGAACCAGACGATCCCGGCGGCAGAGCCCAATATGGCAACGATCCAGATGATCGTGTCGCGGATCGCCGGCCCGTCCGAGCGTTGCATCAGCTCTTTCATCGCCTTGCGCGGCACATCGGTGTGATACCACTCGGCCGAGGCCAGCCCGGTCTCGATCGCGATGCGCGTGCTTTCCCCGACCAGGCTGTAGTCGCGCTTTTTCTCCATCACATCGACCTCCGATTTCCGGCCCGCCAGCCGGAGCATTCGTTTCGCATCATGCCCTGTCCGCCAATCCCGGAAAATTGCCCGACGGCACAGGATAATCCTGTTGCGGCTGCCTGGCGATCGACGCGATCTTTGCTTCGGCCGCGGCGATCGCGCCGGCGCCGTCGAGCACCCGGAACACCGCGTCGTAAGAACGGCCTTCGCCATGCTCCAGCCAGATCATCTCGCCTCGCTCGCGCGCCGCGAGATTGCCCAAGACATGGTGTGTCGAGGGCTCTATGCCCAGCGCATACTGCCCTGCCTGGAAATTCTGCCATTGGTAGGCGCAAGGCAGCTGATCCCTGCGCGTGATCACTTCGAAGCCGAGCCCGAGCTGATCGTTGACCACCGCCACCGGCACCTCGCCATTGGCGTCCGCCGCCATCTCATGCTGCCAGACCTGCTCGCTGAAGCCCAGTCGCGGCGCCGGCACGGTGCGGTAGCCGACCTTCTGCGCCTCGTAGCGTTCGCCTGCATGGCCAGCCCAGACGACGTCGCGGATCGGCGCCAGATAGCGCGAACCCTCGTCGAGCAAGGGGTGGCTGACATTGACGTGGTAAAAATACATGTGCGGCGTGCGATTGAAGCCATGGTTGACGACGCGGTCCGACAGCCGGATCTCGTTGCCGCCGACATCGGCCTCGATACGCCGGATCAGATGCAAATCCTCGCCGAACACCGCCGATTGCTGAACGATGCCTTCGGCCCAAAGCACGCAGCGGTCGCCATCCCAGGCCTCGCCATAACCGGTCAGCCGCGCTGGAATGGTGCCGACGCGGCCATGCAGCGAATGGATCACGGTCTTCTTGCCCGGGTAGTTGTAGCTATCGGCAGGCACCTCTTCGCGGCCCAATATGTGGTCGAGGCCGCAGGTGACAAGCAGGCCTGAAAACGAGCGCGCCCAGGCGAGCCCCCCTTCCCCCTCATAATCGTGCAAGCCGGGGTGGCGAAAACCGCTCGGCGAATGCCAGCCGATCGCCTGGCCCTTAAAGTCGCAGTCGGCGATATCGAGCGCCCGGTCGACCAGCGTCGTGAAGCGCAGCCCCGTGCCGCTACGGAACTCCAGCATGCGGATGCCGCGTTCCACCCCGTCGCCAAGCGTCATCAGTCGCACGCCGGCAAATTGCGACAGCATGCCCGAACGTTCCGACACCTGACGGCGCGAAAGCGTCTTGCCGTAAAGTTCTACCATGTGACGGCCAACTTCTTCACTTCGCTCTCGTTTCTTTCAGCAAGGCCGACATGTCGGCGCCGGTGATGATGCTCTCCACGGTCAGGAGATCGGTATCGGCAACCGTCTGCTCGGCGACGATCTCGCCGCGGCGCATGACGATGATGCGGTCGGCGACCTGGAACACGTGGTGGATGTTGTGGGTGATCAAAAGCACGGAATGACCGGCGTCGCGCACCTCCTTGACGAAGCGCAGCACGCCATGGGTTTCCTCGACACCGAGATTGTTGGTCGGCTCGTCGAGGATGATGACCTTGGCGGCGAACTGCATGGCGCGAGAAATCGCAATCGACTGCCGCTCGCCACCCGACAGCGTCGAGACCAGCGCATCGGCGTCGAGTTTTTTCGAGATGCCGACGCGCTTCAACAGCGCCGACGCCGCATCGCGCAATTTGGCGAAATCGAGCGGCGCGAACACGCCCAGCCATTTCAGCTTGACCGGTTCGCGCCCAAGGAAAAGATTGCGCGCAATGCTGAGATCCGGCGCCAGAGACGTATCCTGGTGAATGGTCTCGATGCCGAGGTCCATCGCATCGCGCGTCGAGCGGATCGAGACCTTCTCGCCGCGCACATAGATGTCGCCACGGTCTATCGGAAACACACCGGAAATCGCCTTGATAAGCGTCGATTTGCCGGCGCCATTGTCGCCGAGCAAGGCCACAACCTCGCCCTCCTTGAGAGCAAAGGACGCATTCTTCAGCGCCCGAACGCTGCCGAAGGATTTTTGCAGATTCTGCAGCCGGAGAACTTCCATGATCAGCCCCTTGCGGCGTTCTTCTGCAGCAAAGCGTGCAGGATGAGCATGGCGAGGATGATGAGGCCCACGAAGATGTTGTAGGCGAGGCCCGGCACGCCGATCAGCACGATGCCGTTGCGGATCGCGCGCAGCATCAGCGCGCCGACGACGGTGCCGAGGATCGTGCCGCGTCCGCCGGTCAGCGCCGTGCCACCGACCACCACCATGGCGATCACTTCGAGCTCGTAGCCGGTGCCGGCCACCGGTGAGGCGGCCGAGATGCGGAAGGCGCTGATCATGCCGGCCAGTCCCGCAAGGACCGAAGTCAGGATGAACAGCCACACCTTGACGGCGTCCGCCGGCACGCCGCGCGCCACCGCCGCGTTCCGGTTGGAGCCGATGGCGCTGATCCAGTTGCCGAGCTTGGCATAGCGCAGCACGTAGATCGCCAGCAGCGAGAGACCGATGAACCACCACAGCGAGGTGTAGAACCGGAACGACCCGACATTGAAGCTGCCGGCCAGCAGCGTGACGAAAAAGCCTGGCTGGTCCCAGGATTTCAGCGGAAAGCCCTGCGTGATGTAGAGCGCCGCCCCGCGCACCACGAGCAGCATGGACAACGTGACCAGGAAGGACGAAATGCCGATCTTGGTGACGATCAGCCCGTTGATGGCGCCGATGGCGATGCACAGCAGAAGCCCGGCCAGAAGCGCGATGCCGATATCGACGCCTCCGTTCTGCACCAGAAGCATGACGACGACCGGCGCCAGCCCGAACACGGCACCAACCGACAGGTCGAATTCGCCCGCCGTCAGAAGCAGCGTCATGCCGAGCGCGATAATGCCGAGCTCGGGCAGGAACGCCATCATGTTGGAGATGTTGAGCGGCGACAGGAAATTGGCATCGGCGATGGCGAACACCGCGAGCAGGACAATGAGGATGACGAGCGAGGAGAATTGCGGCGAGCGCATAAGGCTCGATCTACGTTTCCCGACAGGCATTTCGTCTTCTGCGGCGATCATCATGACTGCTTGAACCATGCTTTGAAATGGTGCCCGCGGCCTGCGCCGCGGGCACCGGTTTCACTTCGTGTCGTAGAGTTTCAGGATCGGTTCGACGCTCGAGGCGTCGTAGAGGCTGAAAGTATGGATGTCGTAGCCGATCGGTTCGCCCGACGCGGCGAGCCCGAGCAATGCCACCGGCATGAAGCCTTGCGCAGACGGGAACTGCCAGGCGGCCGCGTTGACGAAGCCGGATTTGACGGCCTCCGCGGTTTCCTTCGAATTGCCCCAGCCGACGACCGGGATCTTGCCGGCCGGCACACCTGCGCCGTCGAACACCCGCTTGACGCTGGCCGCGACGGAATCGCCGAGCGCGATGATCGCCGGCGGATTGTTGGCCACCATGTAGTCGGTCATCTTGGCAATGATGCCGGCCGGGTCGGTGCCGCAATCGACCACATCATATTTGATCCCCAACGGATCGAAGACGCTGGCGATGCCTTCGGTCTCCAGCTGCTGATAGCTGGCGCCAGGCACTTCCACCGGCAGGAACACCTTGTCGCCCTGCTTCACCATCTTGTGGTCGACGAGATACTTGGCCCAGATCACGCCCGCCTCCTTGAGATCGGCGCCGACATAGGCCTGCCGTCCGGTCGCCGGATCGTCTGTGTTGAAGAACACGATCGGGATCCCGGCCGCCTTGGCAGCCTTCACTTCCTCGGTCCACAGGCCCGGCTGGGCCGAGGTGGTGGCGATGCCGTCGGGCTTGGCCGCAAGCGCGGAATTGAAGGCCTCCTTCTGCGCCGCCATGTCGCCGCCGCTGAAGGAAATCTTGCAGGTAACCTTGAGTTGGTCGCAGGCTTTGGTTGCGCCGGCATTCCAGTCCAGCCAGAACGCATCCGACGGGCCGCCATGCGACAGCAGGTAGAACGTCTTCTGGCCATCCTGCGCCATTACCGGCGAGGCGAATGCGATGCCCGCGAAAACAGTCGCGGCCGCTGCCAGTTTCAATCCGAATTTCAACACTGCAATTCCTCCCTTGTTGTTGCTTCCAAGCCGGATGCACCGCCGGCAAAGGGCGGCGCACAGCTGGTCAGAGACCGTTGGCGCGGAACTTGTCGTCGAGAAATTTCTTGGCCCTCGGCACGTCGTCTTCCGAAAGGTGTTCGATGATCACCGGGATGTTCGGGTTCTTCTGCGACAGGCGCTGCAGATAGAGGTCGTAGTTCAGCGAGCCGGTGCCCGGCGCGTTGAGGACCATCTCGCCAACGCCGCGGAAGGTGTGCGAGGCCAGCGCGTCGTCATCGCCGATGTCCGCATGCTTCTCGCTCTTGTCGTCGCCGGCTCGTGCGACATCCTTGGCATGCGCGATCTTGACCTTGTCGGCCAGCGTGTCGAACACCTGGTTCAGCACCTTGTCCATCTGGTCGATGTTGTGGCTTTCGAAGTAGTTGGTCGGATCCATCAGCAGGCCGAGGCCCGGATGGTCGACCTGCGCGAACATCCTCACCGTTTCCTCGACCGAGCCGACGACATTGTTGACGTAGGTTTCGAGCAGGAACATTGAGCCGTGGTCATAGGCTTCCTGCGCCAGTTCGGAGATCACCTTGCGGCACATCTCAAAACCCTCTTCGGACTTGTTCTTGGGATCGCTCATCCACTCGCTCTCGGTGTTGTAGGTACCGGTCTCCGAGATCACGTAAGGACTGCCGAGCTGGCGGGCGTTGCGGATGATTTCCTTCAGCCGATCGACATTCGCCTTGCGGTGCGCGAGGTCGGGATGAATGACATTGGTGTAGCCCGAGATGCAGCAGATCGGCAGGTCGTGGGCACGGAACGTGTCGCGAACCTTCTTGGCCTTATCCTTGGTGATCTGGCCGGCCGACAGGTCGATATCCTTGAAATGAAGGTCGAGCTGCACGGTGTTGAAACCGTGGCCACGGATCTTCTTCGCCGTCTCTTCGAGGCCGTACGGGAAATAGCCCGTGAAAATACCTGCCTGCATCATGGTGTGAATTCCTCCCTGTAAGCGATTCAGTTGTCTGGTGTTTCAGTTGCGGTGATCAGGTAGCGATTTCGGAAAGCTTGACCGTGCGGCCCTCGTCGATCGAGCGATAACCCGCCTCGACCAGCGCCATGGTCTTGACGTTGTCGGCGACCGACAGCGCCGGCGGTGTGCCGGTCTTCACCGCGTGCTGGAGCTGCTCCATCACCCCGATAAAGGCATGCGGGAACCACATCGTGTCCCAGCTCGGACTGACCCACTCGCCTCCGGTCGTCTCGGTCGAGGCATAGGTCAGCGTCGAGGCAGCGCCCGTCGGCCAGCCAATGGTGCCCTTCGCGACCCCCTTGCTGCCGTCGACGCGCCAGTTGATGTGCTGGTCGTCCTTGTAGCCATCCTGACGCGGACCGGACCAGACATCCTCCAGCGACACGGCAAGCACACCGGACGGGAAGCGCAGCGTCGACACGGTGATGCCGTCGGAATGGTCGAATGTCGTGCGCGGATCCTTGCGTGTCAGCGTGGTGATCTCGTCGGGATCGCCGAACAGAAAGCGCAGCACGTCGAGATGATGCACACTCATATTGGCGAGCGTCAGCCGGTCATAGTCCTCGAGGAAGCTCTGCCAGTGCGGGATGGCGTGCATGTCGATCTGCGCGAAGACGATGTCGCCCAGCGCGCCGCTGTCGATGATCTGCTTCAAGACGCGCATCGACTGGTCGTAGCGCATGTTCTGATTGACCGAGAGGATCTTGCCGGCTTTTGCCGCCTCGTCGCGCAGCTTGACCGCTTCCTCGACCGACAAGGCCAACGGCTTCTGCGCCAGGATCGCCTTGATGTGCTTCTGCTTCAGCGCGTGACGGATCAGCGCCGGCTGCAGGTCGGGCGGGAAAGCAAGGTCGATGATCTCGACATTTTCGTCCTCGATCAGTTTTTCCGGTGTGTCGTGGACGGTCGGAATGCCCCAGCGCGTCGCCACCTTCTCGGCGCTGGCCCTGGTGCGCGAGGCCATTGCCACCACCGGGAACCCAGCTTCCTTGTAGGCGGCGAGATGGCACTCGGCCATGATCATGCCTGCGCCGACGCAGCCGATCTTGTATTCCTTCGTGCGGACCTTCACGTCCGGCTCGAAGCCTTTGCTTCCCATCTCTTCCTCCCGAAACTCTTTCCTTGCGGCGGCCGTCATCGTGCCAACGCTCCGCCGCTCTGTTCGAAATAATGCACTCTGGCCGGCTCGCAGGATATCGCCACCATGGCATCCGGCCGGATGTCGGGCTGGCCGCGCAGCAATGCCTTCAGCCGCGCCTGCCCGGCAGCGAGCGTCACCACGGTATAGCCGCCAAGCGGCTCGACCTCGAACACTCGCGCCGGGCGGCCCGGGCCCCCATCCGCCCACGGTCTAACCTTGATGTCCTCCGGCCTCAGCCCGATCTCCACGGCGTCGGCGGGCGCTGTCTTGTCGTCGATGCGAATCGTGCCTTCAGCCGCTTCGACACCGCCCTCGCCGCGCGCCGATCTGAGGATGTTCATCATCGGCGAACCAAGCAGCCTTGCCACATAGGTGCTGGCCGGGCGGTCGTAGATCTCTGCCGGCGTACCGATCTGCCTGATCTTGCCGTCCTCCAGGATAGCAATGCGGTCAGCGACCGACATCGCCTCTTCCTGGTCATGCGTGACATAGATCAGCGTCTTGCCGAGTTCGCGCTGGATGCGCTTCAGTTCGACGCGCGTTTCCTCGCGCAGCCTGGCGTCGAGCGCCGAGATCGGATCGTCCATCAGATAGGCATTGGGATCGCGCACCAGAGCCCGCGCGATCGCCACGCGCTGCCGCTCCCCGCCCGAAAGCTGTCCCGGCGGCTTGTGCAGGATATGGCCGATATGCAGCTTCGCCGCGACGTCGGTGACCCGCCGCTTGATCTCGGCCTCGGCGACCCGGCGTTCGACCAGGGGAAAGCGGACATTTTCGAGCGCGCTCATATGCGGGAACAGCGCCAGGTTCTGGAACACCATCGCCACGTTGCGCTCGGCCGGCGACATCGCGTTGACCGGCCTGCCTCCGATCAGGATTTCGCCGGTGTCAGGTGTCTCCAGCCCGAGCACCAGGCGCAGGATGGTCGACTTGCCCGACAGCGGCGGACCGAAGAAGCAGAAGAACTCATTGTCGTTAACGGTGAACGAGGCGTCATCGACGGCGAGTGTATTGCCGTAGCGTTTGGTCACATTACGGAAGACGATATCGGCCATGGCTCAGGTCGCTCCACGGATCAGTGACAGGTAGCGAACGCCGGCGCCGCCCCTCATCCGCCTGCCGGCACCTTCTCCCCGTATAGGGACGGGGAGAAGGGAGAAGCTCCAACGATGACGCCCCCCTCTCCCCGTCTCTACACGGGGAGAGGGTAAGGGTGAGGGGCGGCGCCAACTTGCGAAAATTTGCCGGACCAACATCTCAGCCTCCCACCCTCATGGCGCGGCCGGTAGCGGCGTCGAAGACGCGCACCGACGACGTAGTGGGGGCGATGACAGCGGTGTCGCCGATAGCCAGTCCGACATCATTGTCGAACACCGTTTTCACAGCCGCCTCGCCCTGGCCGAGATGAACGATGGTGCGCGCACCGATCCGTTCGACAAAGGTCACCGGCATTGCGAGCCCCTGCCCATTCTGCACCAACGTCGCCTGTTCAGGCCGGAATCCGTAAAGCACCTCGCCGCGCGCACCGCGCATGGCCATCGCGAGTTCGCCCGGCAGCGGCGGCGTGACGCCCAGCGGTCCGAGATCGACGACCAGTCCGCGGTCGCTCTCCGCTGGCCTGCCCTTGAGCAGATTCATGCCCGGCGCACCGATAAAGCGGGCGACGAAGACATTGGCCGGATCGTTGTAGACCTCGAGCGGCGTGCCGACCTGCTGCAGCACGCCATGATCCATGACCGCGATGCGGTCGGCCATGGTCATCGCCTCGAGCTGATCGTGGGTGACATACACCATGGTCTGGCGGAACTGCCGCTGCAGCTGCTTCAGTTCGGTGCGCATGACGGCCCGGAAAGCGGCGTCGACATTGGACAGCGGCTCGTCGAGCAGGAAGATCGCCGGCTCCATGATCGCCGAGCGGCCGATCGCCACCCGTTGCAATATATTGACCGACAGCCTGTCGGCCTTGCGGTCGAGCAGCGGCGAAAGCTGCAGCATCTCGGCGATGGCGCCGACGCGGCGATCGATCTCGGCTTTGGCAGCCCCCCGCATTTTTGGTCCATAGGCAAGGTTCTGGCGCACCGTCATATGCGTGAAGATGGCGTAGTTCTGGAAGACGAAGCCGACGCCGCGCCGGCCCATCGGCACGCCGGCCATGTCGCGCTCGCCAAACAGGATCTTGCCGCCGGTCGGCTCTTCCATGCCGGCGATCATGTTCATCGTCGTCGACTTGCCGCAGCCCGACGGGCCGAGCAGCGCCATGAACTCGCCATCGGCAATTGCCAAATCCATGGTCTTCAGCGCGGTGAAGTCGCCGAATTTCTTGACCAGGTTCTGCAAGTGGATCGCGCTCATGCCGCTACCTCGCGTGCCCGCGCCATGCGCTTCATGGCAAACACCGCGACGATCGACAGCACGACCAGAATGGCCAGCGCGATCGCCGCCACATAGCCCCAGATCAAATCCTGCGTGGTGAGCTTGTAGATGTAGACCGAGATGGTTTCGGTGGCGACGCCGGGGCCACCTCCGGTCATGATGTAGAGCGTGTCGAAGATCTTGAAGTTCTCGATTACCCGGATCGCCAGCGCGATGATGATGATCGTCTTCATCTTCGGCAGCACGATGGTGACGAAGCGCTGCCACGGATTGGCGCCGAGCAGCGTCGCCGCCTTGATCTGGTCCTCCGGCACGCCGACCAGGCCGGCAAGCAGGATAAGGAACATCAGCGGCGTCCATTGCCAGATGTCGGCGACCATCACCGCAATCAGCGCCAGAGTCGGATCCGACAGCCAGGCGATGGTGACGGGAGATCCGGTGAGCGCCGACAAGATGTCGTTCACCGGCCCTCCCGACTGGAACAGCATGAAGAACATGTAGCCGGCCACCGCCGGCACCACCATCATCGGCATCAGCAGGATCGAATAGAAGGCGCGCTTGCCCGGGAAATCGTCGGCAAACAGCGTCGCCAGCGCTAGCCCAAGCAGGAATTCCGCCGGCACGCAGACGATCATGACAATGACCGTACGCTTCAGCGCGCTCCAGAAGCGCGCGTCGGCGGCGAGATCGGTGTAGTTGGCAAAGCTGTTCCACATCGACCAGGCGTTCCACCAGCCGGTGCCCGACAGGGGCGACCAGTCGGTGACGCTGATGTAGAGCTGCATCAACAGCGGGAAGGCCGAGATGAACAGCACCAGGATCTGCGCAGGCAGCGTCAGCCGGAAACCCAGCCTTGCGCCCTCATCGCGCGAAACCGGCTTTGCTCCGACGGCTTTCATCTCATCCTTGGACGTCATGGCAGTCACCGCGCTCATTGCTTGAGCGCCCCGAACGTCAACCCGCGCACCAGATGGCGTTGGATGGCGATGCCCATGATGACCGGCGGCACGGCCGCGATCAGGCCAAGCGCCGCCTTGGCGCCATAGAGCTGCCCGGTCATCGAGGAGGATAGCGAGGCCATGTAGACCGGGATCGTCACCCATTCGCGCGTCGTCAGAAGCAGCGCGATCAGATAGTCCGACCAGTTGAGGATGAAGACGAAGAGCGCGGCACTTGCGAGCGGCGCGCGCATCATCGGCAGCGTGATGCGGGTGAAGACGCGCAGCCGCGAACAGCCTTCGACAAGCGCTGCCTCCTCGATCTCGCGCGGCATGTCGTCGAAGAAGGTCTTCATCAGCCAGAAGGCGAACGGCAAGGTGACGATGCCGTAGATCAGCGCCAGGCCCCACCAGCTGTCGGTGAAGTTGAGGAAAGCCCACATGATCATCACCGGGATCATGACCGCCATCGGCGGAAAGATCCTGAGTTGGATCAGCGCCAGCGGCAGGTTCTGGCCGGAGCCGAAACGCGACAGCCCATAAGCCGCGGCTGTGCCCGCCGACATGGCGATCACCGTGCCGAAAACCGCCGACAGCAGCGATGCGAGGATCGGCTTCAGCGCGTTACGGTCGAGCGCGACGATCAAATTGTTGGTCGACTCGCCGAAGACGAAACGGAAATTGCTGAGCGTCGGGTTCTTCGGCCACCAGGTCAGTTCGGCGCCGGTCGCCGACCATTCGGCGATCGGCTTGAACGCCATCGACACCATCCACAGGATCGGCACCAGCGTCACCGCCATGGCCGCGAAGATCGCGGCATAGCGGAATATCAGGAAAGGAACGGAACGCTTCATCTGGCGGCTTTGCTGGTGGCGTTGTGGGCGGAGGGGAGAAGTAGGCTCCTCCCCTCCTTCGATATGATCCAGGGAGAAGGATCAGACGATTGGATCGAGAACTGTCGGCCAGGCCTCCTTGTTGGTCTTGATGGCTTCGAGCAGTTTGTCCTCGCCGGTGCGCCGGGCGATCTTTTTCCACTCTGCCTCGGTGTCGGCCATCGCCTGCTCCGATGTCTTGGCCTTGGTCAGCGCCGCCATCAGGTTCTCGTCGAGCGCATTGTGGAAGGCTGTCGCGCCGGGATAGTTGATGGTCGGCACGGTGCGGGCGACCGTCTCGCGCACGACGTCCATGTGGTAGGCATGATAGGTCTGGCGCACCAGCGGATCGGAGAAGTCCGAAAGCCGGAACGGGTCTAGATAACCGCCGGGGTTGGCACTCATCCAGGCATAGATGCGGGCCGAGCCCAGCCATTGCAGCAGGAGGTAGGCGACCTCCTGGTTCTTCGACTGCGACGAGACCATGCCGGTCAGCGAGAACCACAGCACGGAACGGCTGATCAGCTTGCCGCCGATCTCGCGGCCGGGCGGCAGCATCGAGCCGATCTTGCCGGTGACGGCTGAATCCTTGTTGCCGGCATTGTCGAGGAATTTCGGCAGGTTGGAGAAGGCGCAGGTCATCGCCGCACCACCCTTGGCGAAGTTGCCATATTGCTCCGGCCAGCCCCAGGAGATCGCATCCGGCGAATGATGCGCGAGCGAAGCAACATATTCGTTGGTGGCGGCGATGCCTTGCTCGGAATTGATCATCGGCTTGCCGTCATCGCCAAACAGGAACTGGTTGGGCGAAGCCATCGAGACATAGCGCTGGTACCAGT
Source organism: Mesorhizobium sp. M7A.F.Ce.TU.012.03.2.1 (assembly GCF_004006095.1). Taxonomy (NCBI): domain Bacteria; kingdom Pseudomonadati; phylum Pseudomonadota; class Alphaproteobacteria; order Hyphomicrobiales; family Phyllobacteriaceae; genus Mesorhizobium; species Mesorhizobium sp. M7A.F.Ce.TU.012.03.2.1. The sequence continues at coordinate 4,104,682 of NZ_CP034779.1, read as the reverse complement.
TCGTGTAGCCCCAGCCCTGGTTGCGCAGGTCGGTCGAGCCGAACAGGCCCTTGTCCGGTCGCTGGAAGAAGGCGGCGATGTCGCCATGCTGCTTCCAGGTCTTCGGCGGCGCCAGATCGTAGCCGTATTTGTCCTTGAAGGCCTTCTTCTCGGCTTCGTCGCCGAACAGGTCGGTGCGGTAGACCCAGGTCTGGAAGTCGCCGTCCAGCGACACGCCATAGTTCGAGCCGCGGTATTTGTTGAGCAGCGACACGCCCTTGGCGCCGTTGACATAGCCGCTGACGGGATCGTCCCATTCAGGCTTATGCTGCGCGACAAAGTCGTCGAGCTTGGCGATGCCGCCGGTTTCGGCGAGGTCGCCGAGGCGGTTCCATTCGGTCGAGTAGATGTCGTAGGCCCCACCCTTGGTGGAGATGTCCTGCATCGTCTTGGTGAATTCCTGGCCGTTCGGCAGACCGACGATTTCGATCGCGATGCCGGTTTCCTTTTCCCACAGCTCCTTGATCGACGGCGCACCGGCCGGGAACGGCTGCGTGAGCTGGCCGATCGAGCCGTCGGACAGGCCGAGCACGATCTTGGTCGGCGCCTTGCCGGCGCCCTTCAGCGCCTTCGCCGCCTCGATGGCGCGGCCTTCCGGCGTATCGGCGCCATACTGGTAGCGCTCGGCCCCTTCGAAGCCCGTCGGGCCGCCGATCATGCCTGGCGCCAGCGCGTCGGCCGCATAGGCACGGCCGGGACGAATGAATTGGGGTGCGATACCAGCAGCGGCCATCATGACGGCCGCCTTTCCTCCAGATGCCAGCAGCCGGCGCCGCGAGATGCGGATCAAGTCAGACATTGAAACTCCTCCCTCAGGGCCACGTTTCCTCCACGACCCTTATGAGGGATATTGACGACAGCATGGCAAGGCTGTCAACATCATAAATAATCAAAACACATCATAACATCGCAATAGGGCAAGGAAATGCACAAAAACGGGATCCATCCGTCAAGCCGGATGCCTCAATTTGAGGGCACCCGACCCTTCCCGGCCCTGCGCACCCCTGCCGGACCATTTGATTTAGCCCGGCGGCTTGCACATCGGCCAAGGGCGGATACATCATTTCCCATCAGAATCGCCGATGACGCGGAAGCCGTCACCAGCCGATCCGACGCATGCAGGAGATGAAAGACGGTGCGTTCCACCCTGACTGACATAGCCCGGGAGGCCGGCGTCTCGGCCGCCACCGTCGACCGCGTGCTCAACAACCGGCCCGGCGTACGGGCGCGCACGCGGGAAATCGTGCTCGAAATGGCGCAGCGCCTCGGCTACATCGCCGAAGGCCCGAACGGCACGCCGCCACGGCCCTCGCCCGGCGAGGTCATCCGGCTCGACTTCGCCCTGCCGGCCGGCACCAATTCCTTCATCAAGATGCTGCACCGCCACATCGAGGCACAGGCTCTGGCGCGGCCCGACCTCGATGTTCGTATCGCCACCATAGAGGGCTTCAATCCTGACCGGCTCGCTCGCCTGCTGCAGGATCTGCGCGGACAGACGCAAGGCGTCGGCGTCATCGCACTCGACCATCCGACGGTGCGCGAAGCGATCCGCTCCCTGTCGGCCAACGACATCAAGGTGGTGACCATCGCTTCCGACATCCTGCATGTGCCCAGGGTCGCGTATATCGGCATCGACAACCGCGCCGCCGGGCGGCTGGCCGGCTATCTGCTCAACCGCTTCATGGGATCGGGGCGTCCGGGCAAGGTGGCGCTGTTCGCCGGCTCGCTGTCCTATCGCGGCCACGAAGAACGCGAGATGGGGTTCCGCCACGTGCTGACCGAGGAATCACCCAATCTGCAGATCGTCGAGATGCGCGAAATGCTCGACGATCGCGAGAAGGCCTATTCGGAGGCATCAGCCCTGCTGGAGCGGCACCCCGACCTTGCCGCGATCTACAATGTCGGCGCCGGCAACACCGGTATCGCCCGCGCGCTCAAGGAGCGCGGCCGCGCCCAATCCATGGTCTTCCTCGGTCACGAAGTGACGGACGGCACCAAGGACCTTCTGCTCGACGGCACGCTCGACGCGGTCATCGACCAGAACCCGCGCGTCGAGGCCCGCGAAGCGCTAAACACCCTGATCCATGCGGTCCGGGGATTGCCCTATGAACTGCACCAGCCAAGGCTGCAGGTGATCTTCAAGGAGAACATCCCGGAGATTTGACGAACCAGACGAACGGGGCGGCGCGGCAAAGCGCCCGCCCCGCTCGATGCTTCTAGTCTATTGGACGGCAGCGACTTCAGCCGCGGCGCCATCGACAAAGCTCTTGTCGACCCATTTGCCATAGTCGATCGAGCCCTTCAGGAGCCCGGCGCTGGCCATGAATTTCTCCTCGCCTTGCAAGGCGGCGATCGCGTCGTCCGTGAGTTTCGGATCCTGATGGAACACCCCGTCGGCGTAGGTCTTGCGGACGGATTTTTCCGACGACTTGGTGGCCTCGACAAAGGTCTTGATCGTCTGGTCCGGATGGGCATCGGCCCAACGCGAAATCTCGATATCGACCTTCAGCAGCCGCTTGACCAGATCGGGATATTTCGCCGCGAAGGCGCCGTTGACCGAGATGACGTTGGGCACGTTCCATTCCGGATGAGTGCTGGTGTCGAACAGGACGCGCGCCTCGCCGGTGTCGACCAGCTTGGCCGCCGTCGAATCGGTCTCGACAATGGCGTCGATATCGCCGCGCAGCAACGCCGGGCCGGATGCCTCGAACGGCAGGTTCAGACCTTCGACGTCATTGATGGTCAGGCCGACGCTGTTCAGTGCCTTGCTGAAGTTCGAATGCCGCACCGTGCCGGTGAGATAGGCGACCTTCTTGCCCCTGAGATCCTGCAGCGTCTTCAACGGCGAGTCGGTCTTGACGACGATGTAGGAACCGCCGGCCTTCACATAACTCGACAGGCCGATCAGCTTGACGTCGGCGCCGGACGCAGCAACCCGCAGCGCCGGATTGTTGCCGGTATAGGTGAACTCGATCGCGCCGGTGGCCAGCGCGGTCGTCGCCTCCGAACCGCCATTGAAAGTCACCAGTTCGACCTTGATGCCGTCCTTGGCGAACTCCTTCTCCCACCAGCCGTCCTTCTGGGCGAGGATGAATTTGAGATGCCCCGGCGCGGTACTGCCGATGCGGATAATTTCAGGCTTGTCCTGCGCGAAGGCAGGCATGCCGCCAAGGCCGATGACGACGGCAATAGCGCCCTTCAGCAGCAGCCGGCGAAGGGCGTCGAATGGAATGTTGGGCATGGGAAAAATCCTTCCTGATTGGAATGAATGGGTGGCTCAGATGAGCGAGGTCTCGGACTGGCCTTTCCAGGCCGTTGCCCAGCGCTCGAACCAGACGAGCAGGTAATTGACGGTCAGGCCGATGACGGTCAGCGTCAGGATGCCGGCGTACATGTCGGCCGTTTCCATCATCAGCTGCGAGTTCTGGATGAGGAAACCGAGGCCGGATTTGGCCGCCAGCATCTCGGCGCCGATGACCGCGAACAGCGAGGATTTCACCGCCAGCCGGGCGCCGGCGACGATCGAGGGAATGCTGGCCGGCAGGATGACTTTGCGGAACAGATCGAAGTCGGACGTACCCATCGAGCGCGCCGCCTTGATCAGCAGCGGATCCACCGACTTGACGCCGCTGATCGTGTTGACGAGGAGAAAGAAAACCGAGGAGTAGAAGGTGATCGCGACCTTCGATTCCTCACCGATGCCGAGCAACAGGATGAACACCGGCAGCAGTGCGAATTGCGATGTGTTTCGCAGCGTCTGCACCAGGAGGTCGGAAACCTTCTCGAACAGCGAATAGCGCCCCATCAACAGACCGAGGGGGATGGCCACCACCACGCCGAGTGCGAAGCCGATCGCTGCGCGCTGCAGGCTGATGCCGATATGCTCGATCAGCACGCCCGAGGCGAGCAGCGCCCACCAGGCGACCAGGACCTCGCTCAGCGGCGGAAAGAAGATCCGGTTCAGCCAGCCGAGTCGGGGCGCGGTCTCCCACAGCAGGAAGAACAGGCCGAGCAGCGGCACGCCATAGAGGAACGTGCCGTGGCTTGCTTTCTTGCTCCGGATCTTGGCGCTGGCCTTGATGGCCGGGACCCTGGCGGCGGCTACCGTTTCGCCAGCGCCGGCAAACAGGTGGAGCGCTCCCGCGGAGCCAAACTTCTCGGTCAGATAGGCCATTGGTCCAGCTCCTCAGTGACTGAAGGCTGGCGACAGGGTCCAGTCCTTCTGCGCCTTGTTGACCTCGTCGCGCAGCACGTCCCAGACGCGGGCGCGATATAGATTGAATTCGGCGCTGGCGCGGATGTCGCCGTCGCGCGGTCGTGGCAGGTCGATGTCGATGATCTCTTTCACCGCGCCCGGCCGTGCCGTCATCACCACGACGCGGTCGGCGAGGAAGATCGCCTCGTCGATCGAGTGGGTGACAAAAATCACCGTGGTGTTGATCTTGCCCCAGATCCGCAGCAGCTCGCCTTGCAGAAGCTCGCGCGTCTGCTGGTCGAGCGCCGCGAACGGCTCGTCCATCAGCAGCACTTCCGGGTTGCTGGCCAGCGCACGCGCGATCGCCACACGCTGCTGCATGCCGCCGGACAGCTGGTTGGGAAAACGGTCCTCGAAACCGGCAAGGCCGAACAGCGCCAACAGATGGCGGGCTGTGGCGGTACGCTCGGCCTTGGCCACGCCGCGCACTTCCAGCGCATATTCGATGTTGGCGAGCGCCGTGCGCCAGGGAAACAGCGCATATTGCTGGAAGACATAGCCGGTCTTTGGATCGGGCCTGGTGATGCGCCTGCCGTCGAGCTGGACGTTGCCGCCGGTCGCCTGCGTCAGCCCGCCAATGATATCGAGCAGCACCGACTTGCCCGAGCCGCTCGGGCCGACCAGCGTGATGAACTCGCCCTTGCGGATGGAAAGATCGACGCCGTCGAGCACGGTGACGCGGTCGGTCGCCTCGCCATCCACGGTGACGAACTGCCCCGGCTTGAGCTGGAAGGTCTTGCTGATGTCGCTGACGACGATCCGGTCCATGTTCGGGCGATCCATATCTGTCTCCGATCGGTTCACTGCGCCACGCGGATGCGGTGCGTCGGGTCGAATTCCGAGCCGCCCGCCTTGCCGCGCTTCCAGCCAAGCGCGCGGGCATAGGAGCCGAACAGCTGGCGGGCGTCGGCCTGAGCTTCCGTGATGCCGGTCGGCCCTTCGGCGAACTCGGCCACATAAAGCGCGTCGGTCGGGCAATAGATCTCGCAAAGAAAGCAGGTCTGGCAGTCCTCCTGGCGAGCGATCACCGGCACGCCATTGTCGGTCGCGTCGAAGACGTTGGCCGGGCACACCTTGACGCAGATGTCGCATTCGACGCAGCGCGTGGCCGAGACGATCTCGATCATGACGCCAGCTCCGCCAGCCGCTCAGGCGCACCTGCGATGCGGAACGCATCCACACCGGTGATGACCAGCCGGTGCGCGAAGGCCGGGCTCTTGCCCGGCAGATCGGTGCGGCGGTGCATGCCGCGGCTCTCGGTGCGGTGCAGCGCGGCGGCCACGGACCAACGCCCAGCAGCGGCGATCGAAGCTGCCTCTCGGGTACGGACCCGGTCCAGCCCCTCGCCTTGCAGATGGCTGCGCACGTCGCGCCAGACACTCTCCAGCCGCTCGCCGCTTTTCTCCAGGGCCTCGCCAGTGCGGAAGAAATTCTTGTCGAGCGGCGTGACTTCGCTACGCACCGCCTCGATAACTTCGCCCGCCGAGATGTCGGCCCTCGCCGATGATGCAGGACGCAAGCCGGCCTGGCCGAGCGATTGCACTGCGCTGCGGAACGCCTTGCCGGTGCGGCGCTGGGCATGAATCGAGGCGCCCTTGCCGGCCCACCAGCCGCTGGCCAGCGCCCAGGACGAATTGAAGGCGCCGCCGCCTGATACCGCACCGGTCATCATCTCGCGGCTGGCAGCGTCGCCGGCAACATAGAGGCCGGGCACGCCGGTGGCGCAATCGTCGGAGACGATGTCGATGCCGCCGGTGCCGCGCACCGTGCCTTCGGCGCGCAAGGTGATACGGAACAGTTCGCTGAACGGGTCGATGCCGGCGCGGTCATAGGGCACGAAGCAGTTCGGCTGACCCTGGCGCAGCCAGCCTTGCAGCGCCGGCTCGGCTTGATCGAGCCGCGCATAGACCGGGCCGTCGATCAGCGCACGCGCCACTTCCTCCTCGCGGTCGCCGATGCCGTTGCGCAACGGCTCGCCGGTCGGCCCGAGGATCGGCGAACCATCCTCGCGATGGAACGATGCCCAGCGGAACGGCAGGCCCTTGTTCAATGAGGAGCCATAGGGCGCCAGCGTGTACTTGCCGGTGAACTCCATGCCCGACAGGCTGGCGCCGGCTTCCGCCGCCATCAGATAGCCGTCGCCGGTCAGCCCGGTCGCGCCGAGGATGCGCTCGCGGAAAGCGCAGCCGCCCGTCGCCAGCACCACCGCGTTGGCGTCGACGCGCCAGTCCTGGCCGATCTGCCGGGCGACACCGGCGGCGCCAACGATGGCATCGCCGTCGGACAGAAGTTCGAGCGCCGGGTGATGGTCGAGCACGGTGACGCCGGCCAACAGCACCCGGCGGCGCATGAAGCGCATGTAGTCCGGCCCGCGCAGATTGGCGATGTAGAGCCGGCCGTCATCCTCGCTCGGAAAGGGATAGCCCCATTCGGACAGCCTGAGCAGATTGCGGTAGGCGGTATCGACGCAGCGCAGCATCCAGCGCGGGTCGGCGAGTTCGCCGGTGCGCTGCCAACGCCGCTCAACGACGGCATGCCTGTTGTCGCCCGGCGGCACGCACCAGGTGCCGGTGTTGGAGGGCGCGGTGGCGCCACTGGTGCCAAGATAACCTTTGTCGGCCAGCACCACCTTGGCGCCGCTCTCGGCCGCAGCGACAGCCGCCCAGGCCGCTGACGGACCTCCGCCCAGCACCAGCACGTCGGCCTGGAGCAGCAAGCTGTCAGAAACGGATTTTTGCGGCTTGGGCATGGATACCTGGCGAATGCGTCGAGGACGGCGCTAGGCCGCGCGGGCCGCGCTGGAAGACCAGACCGGCTCGTTGCCGGCGCTCCACTTGATGTTGCAGCCGATCGACGGCACCTGGCTGGCAGTGGGCCTGCCGCCCTCCAGCACCGTGTCGACCGCTGCCCGCAGATCGGCACCGGTCACCGGCTTGCCATTACCCGGCCGCGCATCGTCGAACTGGCCGTGATAGGCGAGCCGCCGGTCGGCATCGAACAGGAAGAAGTCGGGTGTGCAGGCGGCGCCATAGGCCTTGGCCGTCTGCTGCGACGCATCCTTGAGATAGGGGAAGGAATAGCCGAATTTTTCGGCCTCTTCGCCGATGCGGGCCAGCGTCTCCTCCGGATGCGCCTCATGGTCATTGGCGTTGATCGCCACCACTTGCAGCCCCTTGCCGGCATAATCCCTGGCGAAAACGGCAAGCTGCTCACGGATCAGCACGACGAACGGGCAGCGGTTGGAAATAAAGGCGACGAGCAAGGCCGGCTTGGCGTCGAAATCGGCGAGGCGGTGCAGCACGCCTTGCGCGTCGGGCAACAGGAAATCGGCCGCCCTGGTGCCGAGGTCGATCGGATTGGACTCTGTCTTCGGCATCGATGCGCGCTCCCTTTGTGCAGCCGGTTTTCACAGGCCAAGTGCGAGCGCCTCGAACGTTCGCAGTTAGTCTATGAATTTAGTATAATTATAGGCTGGAGAGCACATTCACGGTCAACCGAGCGGCTTAGAATATCGTGCCAATGTTTCAGGCCGAGCCGCCAAGTTTGTTCGGGCGGAAGCCGATCCGGAGAAATCCGGACGGACAGGATTTATCAAGCGCAACGGGTTCGACGACGAATTGGTACTGCCCAGCCGAAACGCCTTGCGATTTTCGCGACGTCATTCCCCTTCCGGATAGAGCGCCTTCGCCAGGTCGCGGATCGCATCTGATGTGCGCGGGCCGAAGCCGATCATGTAGGCGCTGTCGAGCACCACCAGCGCCTTGTTGGCCGCCGCCGGCGTTGCCGCCAGCGCGCGGTTGCCGAACACCTGCTCGGGCGTCGGGCCACCCTTGCCGTCGCTCATCATCAGGATGACATCAGGCGCCATCTCGATCAGCTTTTCCTCTGATGCCGCCTTGTAGCCCTGCACGACATCCATCGGGTTGCGGCCGCCGGCGTAGCGGATGATGGCGTCGGCCGAGGTGCCGGCACCGGCTGCGCTCAGCTTCACAAGGCCATGAAAGAACACCACTTTCTTGCGCCGCTCCGGCGGGATTTTTGCTGTCAGATCGGCTGCCGTCTGAAAGGCGGTGAGCACCTCGGCGGAAACCACCTTGCCCTTGTCCTCGAGCCCAAGGCTGGCGGCGATCAGGGTGATCTTGCGCTCGATGCCTTGCGGGGTGTTGTCCTGCGGGACGAAGACGATCGGGATCGCCAGTGATTTCAGCACCTCGACCGCCTCCGGCGGCCCGCTGTCCTCGGCCGCCAGGATCAGATCGGGACGCAAGCTCGCCAACCCCTCGACCGAAAGCTGGCGGCGGTAGCCGACATTAGGCTTCCCGGCCACGGATGGCGGATATTTGCTGCCGCGATCGACGGCGATGATCCGCTCGCCGGCGCCGAGCGCGTGGACGATCTCGGTAACGTCGGAGCCCAGCGTCAGGATCCTCGTTGCCGGTCCCGGCGCGACGGTTCGTCCCAGCGCGTCGACAACGCCCTCGGCGGCCAGCGCCTTGAAACCGCAGGAAGGCGCCAGCACCGACAGCGCCAGAAGCAGCATCGCCGCGATCCTGCCTGGTTGCAACCAGCCGATCCTCTTGCCCTCGCCCACACTTCCGACCATGCCGCTGCTCCGTGCCAGATGCTTCTCGATGACGGTCGGCTATAAAATTAAAGTTGACTCATGTCATCATGTTTTAATATGTGACCCCTGCCCCGACCCGCCTGGTCGAGGGATTTTCAATCATGCCAGCCAAGGCTTTTCAGCCACCGCCAGCAGTTTTGCTTTTGCTTAGGGGCTGCATGACAACGACAACAAACACGACCTTGATGGCGAGCACCGCGCTCGCCTTCGTGCTCGGCCTATGCGCTGTGCCCTTTGCCAGCGCGCAGGAACAGGACCAGGAGAAAAAGGCCGCCGCCAAGGCCGGCCGCCTGGCGCCGGCCAATCCCGCACAGAACCAGCCGGCGACGATGCTCGACGTGATCACCATCTCGGCAACGATGATCAAGACGGCGGTGATCGAATCGATGGCCGCCATCAGCGCCATCGATCAGGACGAACTCGACCGTATCCAGCCCGACACCGCCGCCGACATCTTTCGCACCACGCCCGGCGTCGCTGCCTCGATGAATGGCGACGACCCGGCGACCGCCATCAACATTCGCGGTTTGGAACAATATGGCCGCGTCGTCGTGACGCTCGACGGCGCCCGCCAGGACTATTGGCGCGTCGGTCATGGTTCTGGCTCGTTCTATGTCGAACCTGACCTCATCAAGGAAGCCACCGTCATTCGCGGCCCGGTTTCGAACGCCTATGGTTCGGGCGGCATCGGCGGGGTCGTCTCCTTCGAGACCAAGGATGCCGGTGATTTCCTCAAGAAGGATGAACGCTGGGCGCTGAGCGAGAAGCTCGGCTACGAGGACAATGGCAACGGCTTCACCACCAGCACCACCGGCGCCTACCGTTTCAGCGACGATGCCGACATCATCGGCAACCTCATCTATCGCGACCGCGACAGCTACACCGACGGCAATGGCGAGACCGTGCCATGGACCGGCGAGCGGGTGACCAGCGGCTATCTGAAGACGACTCTGCGGCCGGCCGATGACCACGAGCTGAAGCTCGGCGCCATCCTGCAGCGCTACAACGACCAGATCACCGGATCGAGCGGCTCGACCTCGCCGACACTGAGCCGCTACGACACCAACACCACCAACCAGACCTACACCGCCGCCTATACCTGGAAGCCCGACGACAACGCGCTGATCGACTTCAGCGCCAATGCCTATCACAACCGCACCCGCGCCGAGCAGACGCAGGTCGCGCCCGCCTCAGGGATCGGCAATTTCCGTTTCTATGATGTCGCCACCTCGGGCTTCAACGTGAAGAACTCCTCGCGCTTCGACGCCTGGGGGCTAGCCCACACGCTGACCTACGGACTCGATTACTACTATCTCGAGGCCTCCTCGGAAGCGGCGCATTTCGGCGCCGGCGAACAGCAGGGCTATGGCGGCTTCCTGCAGTGGCAGGGCGATTACGAGGACTGGCTGCAGGTGATCACGGCCCTGCGCTACGATGGCTATACGCTGGATGGCGAGACCAAAACCGTGCCGCCGCAGGAAGCCTCGATCTCCGGCGACCGCTGGTCGCCGCGTGTCACTGTCGGCGTCACGCCCTTCGAAGGTTTTCAGCTCTACGGCACCTATTCCGAGGGCTACCGGGCACCGGGCCTGCAGGATGTCTTCCGTGGTGGCGGCGCGCATGGCTCAGACGACACCTATGTGCCCAACCTGCTGCTCCAGCCCGAGACGGCGAAGAGCTGGGAAGCCGGCATCAACGTGAAGTATGACGAGGTGCTGACCGAGGGCGACCGCCTGCGCGCCAAGGTCAACGTCTTCCACACCGACGTCGAGGACTATATCGAAACCGACCTGACCGTGCCAACGGCCGTCCGGCCGCGCACGGCGGCCAACATTGGTGACGCGCGACTGAAAGGCATTGAGGCGGAGATCGTCTACGACTACGTCTGGGGTTTCGTGAACCTCTCCGGCGCGCTCATCGACGCCAAGGTGGTCAGCGGGGTTTATTCCGGCCAGGCATTGAACAACACGCCGCTCGACCGCTTCTCGGCCACGATCGGCTTCCGCATGCTGGAAGACCAGCTCACCATCGGCGCGCAATATCTCAGCATCGGCGAGATCACCCGCACCCGCCGCACCAGTCTGAACAACCCAATCGTCGTCGACGACGCCTTCGACCTGGTCAACGTCTTCGCCAACTGGCGCGTCAATGACAACCTCAAGCTCGATTTCGGCGTCGATAACGTCTTCAACACCGCCTATACCGACCCGCAAAGCGCATGGTCGACCTCGGCGGCAACGGAACAGGGCAAGGGCCGCACCTTCAAGGTGGCCCTCACCGGCAGGATCGGAGGCTGACAATGAGCCAAGCATCGGTGCGTGAATTGGCCTGTGAGGCACAGCTCAACCTGCGACATCTGCCTGATTACATGGACAGCATCAGCGACAGACTGCAGAGCTTCGAGGCCGATGCCTCGCATGAGGGAAAGCGCATCGATTTCCGCTTTGCCTTCGGCGGGGCCTCTTTCGACATGGAACGGCTGGTGATGCGGGCCAATGCCGCCGACCGCGACGGGCTCGCCCGTATCAAGGACCTGCTGGCCACAGCCGTACAGGTCTACGCCAAGGAGGAAAACCCCGAGATCGTCTGGACCGGCGATCTCTCAGGCGAAACCAGCCTCGCCCAGTTCCGCGAGATGGTGGTGACGGATATTCGCGACCTCACCCCGCACATGCGCCGCATCCGGCTGGCCGGCGAGAATCTCTCGCGTTTCACCAAATTCGGCGGCATGCACATCCGCATGCTGTTTCCGACCAGGGAGGTGCCCGATCCGCTGTGGCCAGTGCTGGGCGGCAATGGCCTGCCGGCTTGGCCCGCCGACGACCGGCGCCCGGTGGCGCGCGTCTACACCATCCGCACGCTGGACGTGGCCAGGGACATCATCGATGTCGACTTCCTGATCCATCCCGGCGATAGCGTCGGCTCCGCCTGGGCCATGCAGGCCGCGCCCGGCATGAACGTTGGCATCATGGGGCCGGTGGGCCGTCCGGTGCGACAGGCGCAGTGGTATCTCATGGGCGCCGACGAAACCGGCCTGCCGGCGCTGGCGCGGCTGCTGGAGACGCTGCCGGCCGAGACAAAGGGCGTCGCCTTTGTCGAGATCGCCAATGATGGCGAAAGGCAAGCGATCAACAATGCCACGGGCATCGAGTTGCATTGGCTGACAAGGAACGGCGTGGCGGCGGGCGAGGACAGATTGCTGGCCGAGGCTGTCCGCTCGGTAGCGTGGCCGCAGGACGGTTCGGCCTTCGGCTGGTTCGCGGCGGAAGCCGCCGCCGCCAAGATCGTGCGCGAATATTGGCGCGACACGCTGGGCCTCGGTCGTGATCAAACGCTGGCTGCAGCCTACTGGCGGCGCGGCGCGGCTGGATTGATGGCGGGGTGAACTCTGATGATCGGCCCGCCGTCTTTGCCGATGCCGATGTCAATTTGATCACCGGAGACAAGGCTCGAAATATCGCACACCACCAGCGGCATGCGGATGTCATAGAGAAATTCGGCAACGATGGCGCCAACCGCCAGGATCGGGTCCGGCCGCTCCAGAAGAATGCCGGCGGGCGCCGTACCCCTGCGGATCGCCTCGGCGAGGACCGAGGATGACGACGACGAGCCGCGACCACTCGGCATGACCAGGATCTTGCCAGCGACATTCTGGCCGAGACCGGGATGCGAATGGTCCGTTATGTTGCCGGTCTCGGCATCGATGCCACCCCAAAAGCTGAGCGCTTGCCAAAACACCAACGCCTGGCCCTCGGCCGCGCCGGCCAACTGAAAGGTGCCGGTTCGTTCCACCGGTCGCGTCATGAGGCGCTCCGCACGATATGCCCGACGGCAGCGGAACGGATGCAATCCTCCATCTCGGCGAAGGCGACGGACACGCCGATATTGCCCGGCGCGTAATGCGCCCATTTGCCGGAATTGGTCATGACCACGCCGTCGAGGCGTTCCAGGATCGATGTGACATAGGTGCAGGTATCGGCGACCGGGACCAGACCGAACGCCTCCATCCCAGCCAGCGCGCCCTCCTCCTGCAGTCGCGCCAGGGTCGCACGGCCCGTGTTGACGTAGATCGGGATGCGCCTTCCGGGTGCTGCCTCGCGCAGCAACGGCAACAGGCGCATCCACTCCTCATACGAAAAATGCGGCGTGCCGAGCGACACGGCCGCCACCGGCGCGCCATCCCGTACGCTCGATAGCCTGGCCAGCGCATGGTCGATATCGGCGCGGCTGATGCGGATCGTCTCGTCAGGCGCATGACCCTGGAACGCCTCATCGAGCGTCATCGCTTCCGGCGTGATGCCGAGCGCATGGAACAGCGCCACAGCACCCGTCGTTGCAGCCGCCGCACCCAGCGCCTTCAGCTGATCCTCATCGCGCGGCTGCGGCAGGCCGGCAATCACCGGAACGCGGTCGCCGCTCGCTTGCCCAATGAATAGCCCGACGCCGACGAAAAGGCTGTCGCTCGGCTCGCCGTCCGGAACATCCAGCTCAAACAGGATCCGGCCGCGCCGGTTCTCGCTCAGATGCAGACCCCAGGCCGGCGCGCGCCCAGTCATGGCGCAGCACAGATCGATGAAATCGCCGTAGCGATTGGTGCGCGCGCCGATCACCGAATTGGCAAAGACGATGGCGTTGGATTCGCCCCAGGCGATCTGTTCGCCGAACTCCGGCCTGAACCGCGTCTGGTAAGGTGCGCAAGTGAAGGTCGCCTGGCAGCCGAGTTCCAGATGCGCCTTCATCAGCCGCCGCGCCGGCACCTCTTCGGCGGCCGGCATCTTGACCATGCCGGGATGGATGAGATCGAACGAACCGACATTCAGCGTCGTCGGCACCTGAACACGGCCACCGCCTTCGACCAGCCGCTCGACGAAATCGAGACCGGCCTTGCCGTGGTAGAGACAGCCGTCGATATGAGCACCGGCAATGTCGAGCAGGCCGCCCGCCCCGACAGCATTGGAAAACGCGGCCAGGATTTTCATGGCAGCCGCGGCGGACGGACCCTGCTCGCCGTCGAGCATGGACCGGTCCTGTGCGGTCAATTCAAGCGTCATCAGTACTCCACCATTTACGCGATCGTATGGCGGGGCAGCGCCCCCCCCTCTGCCCTGCCGGGCATCTCCCCCACGAAGGGGGAGATCGGCAGCTTGAGCCTTATCGCATTTTTTGCAACGCCGGCGATTTGCGAAAACCGGCTATCAAAGCCAATCTCCCCACTTGTGGGGGAGATGTCCGGCAGGACAGAGGGGGGCGCGAAGGAACGCCAACCATCCCATCCCTCCACAGTCCTACTTAACCCGCCGCGATCAACACCGTACTCTCCGGCGACCAACTGAGCATCACGTCCTGACCTTCCGCCAGCCTGTCGACACCCGTGTTCTGCACAATCACCTTCAACGTCTGGCCGCCACGCTCGACGAAATAGGTGCTGTTGTTGCCGGCGAAGATGCGCTTGGAAACCTGCCCCTTGAGCATGTTGGCGGTGCCATCCGGTGCTCCGGCATCCGTGGCGATGCGGATGCGTTCGGGGCGCACGGCGCAGCTCGCCTTGGCGCCGGCGGCAAGCTTGGCACCCGCGCCGGCGGCAATCGCCGTACCGTCCGGCAGCCGGATGCCATCGCCCGTCGTATCGCCGCGAAAAATGTTGGCGTCGCCGAGGAAGGTGGCAGCGAACTCGCTCTTCGGCCTGTTATAGATCTCCTCCGGCGGCCCCTCCTGCACCAGCCTGCCGTCGCGCAATATGCCGATGCGGTCGCTCATCGTCAGCGCTTCTTCCTGGTCGTGCGTGACGAAGATCGTGGTGATGCCGATCTCGCGCTGGATACGTTTGAGCTCGATCTGCATGTCGACGCGCAGCGCCTTGTCGAGCGCGCCCAATGGCTCGTCGAGCAGCAGCACGCGCGGCTTGGTGACGATGGCGCGGGCGAGCGCCACGCGCTGGCGCTGGCCGCCCGACAGCTGGTGCGGACGCCGCCCGCCGAGTTTGCCGAGCTGCACCAGATCGAGCGCGCGCTGCACCTCCGTCGCAATCACTGCCTTGGCCTCGCCGCGCACCGACAGGCCGAAGGCGACATTGTCGGCGACGCTCATATTGGGAAACAGCGCATAGTTCTGGAACACCATGCCGATACGGCGCTTCTCGACGGGCACCCGCTCGACGCTCTCGCCGCCGATGGTGATGCGACCCGAGTCAGGAAAATCGAAACCGGCGATCTGCCGCAGCAGCGTGGTCTTGCCGCTGCCCGACGGCCCGAGCAGAGCGTAAAAGCCGCCATCGGCGAAGTCGATGGAGACGTTGTCCAGCGCCTTGTGTGCGCCAAAGCTGCGCGAGACATCAGATACCTGCACGCCGGCCATTATTTCTCTCCGCCGAATTTGAAGAACCGCGCCGTCAGCAGCATCAGCGCCATCGACACGACAATGATGATGGTCGAGACCGCGTTGATCTCGGGCGTGAAACCCTTGCGGATCGCGGCGTAGATTTCGACCGGCAGCGTCGTCTGGCCCGGCGTCGCCAGGAAATAGGACACCACGAACTGGTCGAACGAAACGGCAAACGCGAACAGCCCGCCTGCGATGACGCCGGGCATGATCCAGGGCAGCGTGACGCGGCGCGTCACCTGCCACTGGTTGGCGCCTAGTGAGCGCGCCGCCTCTTCCAGCTCCGGCGCGAAGGTCTGCAGCCGGGCCGAGACGACGACGATGACATAGGGCAGCGCCAATGCGACATGGCCGAGCAGGATCGCGTGCAGGCCACGACCGATACCGACGCCGAAGAAAAAAATCAGCATCGCCGTGCCGGTGATCAGCCACGGTATGGCGATCGGTGGAAACAGCAGCGCCTGCAGGAACTTCTTGCCGCGAAACTCATAGCGATAGAGCGCCAGTGATGCCGCCGAGCCGAGCACGACGCAGATGATCGTGGTGATGACCGCGATCTCGACGCTGTTCCAGGTCGCTGCGATCAGTTGGTCGTTCTGCCACAGCGAAGCATACCATTCGGTCGTCCATTCGAACGGCAATTGGTAGAAGGGAGAAACGTTGAACGACATCAGCGCCATGATGATGATCGGCAGATAAAGAAAGGCGAGCAGCAGCCAGATATAGAGGCGGCCGAGTCCTTCGAGGATGCGGGTCGTCGTCATCACGCAGCCCTCCGCAGCACCGGCGAGGCAACCGCCAGGATGACCAGCACCACGGCCAGCAGGATGAAGGAGAGTGCGGCTCCGAGCGGCCAGTTGAATACGGCGACGAACTGGTCCTCGATGATCGTGCCGTAGAAGGTGCCGGTGCGGCCGCCGAGGATGCGCGGTTCCATGAACGAGCCAACGACCGGCACGAAGATCAGGGCCGCACCCGCGACCAATCCGGGCATGGACAGCGGGATGATCACCCGCTTCAGCACCTGCAGCCGCGACGCCCCAAGCGAGCGGCCGGCCTCGATCAGCGAGTCATCGATAGCCTGTAGCGTGAGATAACAGGTCAGCACCATGTAGGGCACATAAGAATGCACCAGCCCGATGATGACGGCCGGATAAGAGTACATCAGGTCGATGTTGATCTTGAACGGCAGCACCGCGTTGAGCGCGGTGTCGAGGATGCCCCCCTCGCGCAGCACCATCGCCCAGGAAAAGATGCGCACCAACCCATTCGACCAGAACGGCAGGATGACGAGCAGGAAGATCGCCTCACGGCTGCGCCCCTTCAGCACCTTGGCCAGCACGTAAGCGGCGGGATAGCCGATGACGATGCACCATAGCGTCACTTCGAGGCCAAGGCGCAGCGAGGCCAGCAGCAGCGTCAGATAGAGGCTCTGCGAGAAGAAGGCGGCATAGTTGCCAAGCGTGAACGCCCACGGCTTTCCCGACAGCGGCAGCTCGGTCATGAACGAGAAGAAGACCATAGCGGATAGCGGCAGGAAGATCGCCACCGTCAGCCAGAGATAGGCCGGTGCCAGCAGCGGCAATGCCGATCTCAGCCCGCTTCGCGACGCTGTCGCAGCTGCCATGGTACCCTCCTCCCAGGATTGGAAGAACCAGCCGACGCGAACCGCCGGCTGGCCTGGCTGTGATCTTACTTCACGTCGACCTTAAGCTGCTGCCAGAGCGCCAGATAGGCTTCGCGCTGGGCATCGGTGATCGGCGCCTGGAACTGGATGCGCTTGGCCACTTCGGGATCACCCATGACCTTGCGGTTGAAGGCATCCTCGGGCAGCGCTTCCACCGCCTTGTTGTTGGCGGAGACGGGAGCACCGACCTTGGTGACCCATTCGACGTAGAATTTCGGGTCGATCATGTAGTTGATGAAGGCCTCGGCGCCGGCGACGTTCTTGGCGCCGACCGGAATGGAAAACGCGTCGAGCCAGGCGACGGCGCCTTCCTGCGGCACCACCAGCGAGACCGGCAGCTTGAAATGCGTCTTGGCGCGGTCGGCCGAGCCGCTCCAATAGGTGCCGATGTCGATCTGGTTGGAGGCGACCATCTGGTTCCAGTCGTTTTCCGAGCTCCAGAAGGTCTTGATCTGCGGCATCAGCGAGGTGAGCTTCGACTTGACCGCATCCATATCCTTGATGTCGTTGATGTTCTGGCCGGTGGCGATGGCCCCGAACTGCACCGCTTCGACGGCATCGTCGCGAATGACGACGCGGCCCTTGTGGGCGGCATCCCACATCTCGGCGATGCTCGTCGGCGGCTTGTCGAAGGATTTGTCGTTGATGGCGAGTGCGGTGAGGCCCCATACCCACGGCACGCCATAGACCTTGCCGTCGTGGACGAGCATCGGTGATCCCGCCTTGTCCTTGCTGATGTCGGCGTAGTTCGGCAGCTTGGAGACGTCGATCGGCTGGATCAGCTTGCCGTCCATCGCCTGGTCGTTGAAGGCGGCGTTGATCATGACCACGTCATAGAGGCCGGGATTGGTCCGGATCTTGGTCAGCATTTCCTGTTCGGAATTGAAGAAATCGTTGACGACCTTGTTGCCGGTCGCTTTTTCGAAAGCCTCGACAGCCCACGGTTCGTCGGCGCCGTAACCCTTCCAGTTGAGCACATGCACTTCGTCGGCCTTGGCGGCGAACGCAAGTGCGGAGGTAAAGACGGCGGTCGCCGTAAGCAGAGCAGTCAAATCAGGCATGCGCATGGTTGGTTCCTCTCTGTGGGTTTGCCCGGTTCCCGGGCTTGTCAGGCTTTTCCAGCTGTTATGCATTGGCCTTCTGTGTCCGGCCTGCTCCCGATGGATCGGCGGCATGGCTCAGGAATGTCTGGATTTCACGGTTCGTCGGCGCCGACGAGCCACCATGGCGGGTAACCGAAATGGCCGCCGCAGCATTGGCATAGCGCGCTGCCTCGAAGGGCGGGGTGCCGCGCGCCAACGCGCTGACAAAAGCGCCGATATGGGTGTCGCCGGCGCCATTGGTGTCGACGGCGTTGACCTTGAAGCCGGCAATGGTCTGCACTGAGCCATCGGCCAGCCTGATATGGCAACCCTTCGCGCCGGTGCGGATGACCACGCCCGCAGCCCGTGGGCAATGGTCGACCAGAAGTCGTGCAGCGACAGCCTGGACATTGCCCGAACCGGCGATCTCAGCCGCCTCCGTCGTGTTACAGCTCAGCCATGTGGTGCGGGCAAGCACCCGCGACAGGATGGAGCGTGGAATGTCCGAGATGATCGGCGTCGGATCGAAGACGAAAGGGGTTTCGTCCGGCAGTGCCTCGATCCAGTCGGTGAGCGCATCGCGGCTCTTGGGGTAGCTCAGCGTATAGCCGGAGGTGAACACCCAATCGCCCGGTGCCACCGCGACCGGCGCCATCATTTCGAGGCCGAGTATGCTCTCCGCACCTGGCCATGACACGAAGGTGCGTTCGGCGTCGCTGGAGATCATGGCGACGCAATTGCCACTGTCCATCAAGGGCGATGGCGGCGTCAGTGTCGCGATGTTCTCGGCCATGAAGGCGGCGCGCAGGAAGTCGCCATTCGGCCCGCTGCCGAGCTGGCCGCCGAACACCACCTGCATGCCGGTGCGGCTGGCCGCCACCATCATGTTGAAGCCGCCGCCGGCGACCTGGGCGAAGCTCGATGCCGTCTTTTCCATGCCGGGCTCCGGCAAAGCGTCGATGCGATAGACATAATCGACCACGGCACTGCCGATATGGACGAGACGGCCGCTCACGCCGCCGCGTCCTTGCTGGAACCGGCTCTCGCCGCCCTTGCCACGACAAGGTCGGCGGCGAGCGCGCCAACCTCTGACAAGTCGATGCCGACAAGCCGGAGGATGTGCTCTTGCGGCAATCGGGAAAAGCCGGTGCAGGCGCCGGCCATGCCGGCAGCGATGGCGCCGATCGTATCGGTGTCGCCGCCGAGATTGGCGCTGATGATGGCTGCTTGCCAGGGGTCGCCACGGGCGACTTCCAGCACGGCGAAAGCCGCCGGAACGGATTCCTGGCTGGCAACGCCGGTGCCGACCAGATCGGTGATCAGCCGGATCGCATCCCTGATCGCCTTGCCGCGCACGATGTCCTGCGCCCATACGATGCGCGCGGCGATGTCGCCGCCGGTGACCCAATGTCCGAGCGTCGCCCCTCGCCTCGCCGCCGCGACCGCGCTGGCCGAAGCATCGCGCCAACCGCCGCCAGCGACGCCGCGGCTGACGGCGGCTGCGACGGCTGCGGCCGAGGCTATGGCGATCGAGGTGTTGTGCGTCGCCCGGCAAGTCTCCGCCACCTTGCCGACGAACGTCTCCAACGGTTCAAGCGGCATCATGATGCCGACAGGCGCGATGCGCATGGCCGCGCCATTGGTGTCGCCGCTGCGTCCCGCTTCCTCGGCCGGTACGCCATTGTTGATGGCATCGATGGCACGCTTGGTCGACGGCCCCAAAAGATCATAGCTGCCGCGCGCCTTGACCTCGCGCTCCCAGTCGAGCAGCGCATTGACCCAGCGCGCGTGGTCGAAACGGTCGCCGGATTCGAGCAGGATGCGGCCGAGCAGCAGCGCCTGTTCGGTATCGTCGGTGATGGTTCCGGCGGCCAGGCCCTTCGACACCGGATGATCGGCGACAGGCTCGATGAAATCCTCTACATGGCCGTAGAGTTCGGCAATGCGAGCCGGCGACAAAAGCTGCGTCGGCATGCCGAGCGCGTCTCCCAGCGCTCCGCCGACAAGCGCGCCCATGGCGCGATCGATGGTCTTGCTGGTTGCATCCGACATCGCTCAGAACCTCATATGCAGCGCAAAATGTGCCGGATTGAGCAGGCTGGTGACATACTCGATCGGCCGATCGTCAGCCGCACGCGTCAACCGGCGCCCGCGCAGGAAGGGCGTGCCTTGTGGGCAACCGAGGATGGCCGCATCCTCGGCATTGAGCATCTCGATCTCGACCCATTCCTCGCCATGGTCGGGAATGAGGCCGGCGGCGCGCAGCGTCTGGTGCAGCGAGCCCTCGCGCAGTCCGCGCAACGGTACGTCCTCAAGCTCGGAAGACAATGGCAGCCGGCTGCGCTCGATGGAGATCGCATGGCCGTCGCTGGCGTTGGTGCGCACCCGGTCAACGGCAATGAAGAACGGGCTTTCGATACCAAGCAGCGCAGCCAGATCGGGGTCTTCGATGACCTCCAGCCGCAGCGTCCGCGTCTCGGCATTGGCGCCGGCATCGGCCAGCGCCCGCGACCAGCCGATCGCGTCGTCGACCGGCTTGCCGTCGAAGGTGACGAACGAGCCGATACCGACCCTGGTCGTGATCAGCCCGCGGCTCGACAGTTCCTCGAGACCCTTGCGGACCGTATTGCGGCTCACGGAAAAGCGCTGGACGAGTTCGTTCTCGCTTTGAAGGCGGTCGCCGAAGCCGAGAACGCCGGAGCGGATCTCATGTTCGAGGACGGTGGCGATCTGCTCGGGCTTGCCCGTGCCGGGAGACAGTTGAATCGCGCGCCGTTTCATAAGGGACCTGTTCAATGAACCTGTATAATCCTGTTCAATACAGAGGCCCGGATGCCTTGTCAACGGATGCTGAAGACTGACCGAAAGGCAGCGGAATGGGCGGAATAACCGTGCAGGGCGTGCCGAGAGGCAGGTCAATAGCCCCGAAAAGCCGGTCGGCCGTCGCCAAAAGAGGCACACATCCAAGGGGATGGAGCCAGATCCTGATTCAATTTCACCGGGGCAGGCTACGGGATCGACACCTCACGCGGTTCGACGAGGATGTCCGCCTCGACCGCCGCGTTGATGAACGTGGCCCTTGCCGCCGAGACTTCTTTCTTTCCCTCGAGCACGGCCAGACAGACCTTGCGGGCAACCATATGCTTTTGCCCGGTCGCAACCGGCCAGCGGTTCAGCAGGATGTCTGCAGCCTGAGCGACCCGCTCCACGTTGAAGATCGAGTTTCGCGATCGGCCGAGCGCAATCCTGACCGGCTCATCGAAACGCTGATCTTGCACGATGCCACTCCCCAAAGTCGGCATTCATCGATTCGCGGCCTTCAACCCCGAGCAATGTGATAGGTTCCGCGCCAAAGGTGCAAGATGTCCGATTCCAGTGGCCAGAAAAATCCCAGGCTGATCGTCGTGGTCGCCTTCGATCGCGGTGAGGATGGCGAGCTGTTCCCAGCCTTTGGACCCGCCGACCAGCAAAGCGAAGACCGCGCTATACGCACCGCCAAGGCTCTGGCGGCAAAGCATGCCGGCGTCATCGCCTGGAGCCGTGAGGCCGATCCGACGCTAGGCGAATACGGCCCGCCGAACACGCTCTTCGTCAGCGGCGACGTACCTGACATGGAGTAATCTGGCGTCAGGATCTGGCCTGCGCTCAACGCCGCAGCCAGAACGGAGACTTCTCAGAAAACACCCGCCTTTCCTTGAAGCTTGATGCAAGCCGGTTCCCTCGCCCATCAAGCAAAAGCCCGCCACGGTGAACCGGAGCGGGCCTTGGAGGAGGACAAGGGGTGGGACCCTCTCCTCTTGTTTCCACGGGGGGGGTGTGGACCGCAATGACCATACGAAAGTTTTGCAGAGTGCAGGATCACAAGCCGGCTTGCCTGCATCACAATCCGGTGCGCGCCGGCATTGGGGGCGCTCACGAGATTGCGATCTGTCGGCGACAACCGGGCGGGCCTGGCTAGATGCGCCCGAGCACGACAAGCACGATGACGATGAGCAGCACGAGCCCGAGGCCGCCGCCGCCATAGTAACCGGTGCCATAAAAAGGGCCGCCGCCGAGGCCGCTGAAGCCGCCAAGCAGCGCAAGGATAAGAATGATGATCAGTATAGTTCCAAGACTCATGGCTTTCAGCTCCCGTTAGCGCTGACGCATTGGGTCGAACATCGCGGCCGCGATGTTCGAAGACGAGAACGTTCCCAAGGCTCTACCGTTCCGTGCGATCGTGGCAACGGAAACGGCCATCCAACGTGATGCAAGCCAGAACTTTGATACCGGCACGCCAATGAACGCGGAAAGCCCGCCAGTGTGGCGGGCCTTCCTACCAGCCGGAGGCCAGGAGCGTGCGGCCGAGCCTCAGGGCCTGTTCGGCACCTCCAGTCCCGGCACCTCCAGCATCAGCGGCGCGCGATCAGGAGGCAGAGTTGCCGTAGGTCGCGGTCGTAGGCGCCTTCGCTGCCGAGCACGTCGACGCAGCGCTTCTTCATCCGCGCCACCTTGCTATCCGACATCTGGGCCACGACACCCGGCAGGCTCGGCCTGCTGGGGTTTGACGGATTGGACGGATTGCTCGGGTTCGACGGATTGGACGGATTGATGCCGCCCCCAATACCCACGCCGGCACCGACGCCGACGCCGCTCGTCCCGCCCACATTGGCGCCGAGGCCGGCAGCAATGCCGCCAGATCCTCCAACATTGGCGCCCGCGCCGGCATTGATGCCATTGCTGCCGCCGACCGAAGCGCCGAGACCAGCATTGACACCGCTCGAGCCGCCGACATTGGCACCGGCCCCGGCCTTTACACCACCGCTGCCGCCCACCGAGGCGCCCACTCCGGCGCTGATGCCGCCACTGCCGCCAACGGAAGCCCCGACGCCGGCATTGACGCCGCCGCTACCACCCACCGAGGCACCAACGCCAAGGCCGATTCCCGCAGCATTGGCGGGCAGGGAAAGGGCTAAGATTACCGCACTACCCGCCAACATGTTGGCGACTGTCTTGATGGTGTGAGCCATAACACTCTCCTGTTGTCGTTGCGCTAAAGCAATTGGCGAGAGGCCGATTGCAAGATCAACTACGCGAGGTGGTGAATTTCAGTTTCAGAGAGAGAATACTCAACCTGAAGCGTGGTATACATCAACAAAATTTCTGAAATAAAATTATAATAAAGTTGGAATAATTTCTCTTTACACTAACAGCGCGTAAGGCCATTGATGATCGGACGTTACTCTGCTCGTCTTTACTGCGAGGCCGTACACCGCACCGGACAGCGCATGAGCCTCTCGCAAGATCAGCAAGACCGCCACGATGATTGCAAGTGGCCAGAGTCTGTCGGCGGATGCGGGAGCGAGAGAGTGCAAGCGTGATTGCAGGCCGAACGATTCTGCGCTGGCCGGCTTGTCAGACGATCCCGTAGAACAGCCTGTAGTGGACGCGCTTCATATAGTCCCGGTATTCCGGCGTCGCGGCTAACAGCGCCTCTTCGCGCAGGATGCGATGAACCTGGAAGAAGGTGATCGCGGCGTAGACAGCAAGATTGTAGAAGGAAAAGGCCGACAGCAGGAACAGGACATGACCGGCAAGGTATCCGGCATAGATCGGGTGCCGCACCAGGCGGTAGGCACCGTCGGTCATCACGCCGCGATTGCCCGGCAGAATGGCGAAAGAACGCCCTAGCGATATCTTCCCCCAGATCACGAACCCCAACGCCAGGACTTGCAGCGGCGCGGCGGCATAGATCGGGATGATGGCCACGCCCGGTTCCAGGTCGATGAAGCCGACACCGAAGCTGGCGACCACCGAAACAACCACCGTCAGCGGGTTCCAGTCGCGTACCTGTGGTCGCCGCGACAGAAGCAGCCAGGTAAAGGTCAGGATCTCTGAAATTGCCACCAGCGCCACATTGATGCGAGTCGGGTCGAGCATCAGGTGATATACGCCGCGGTAGACGAACATGCCCGCGAAGGCCAGCGCGCAGATCCGAAAGAAACCTTCGCGCAAATCCACCAGGATTTCGCGCGTTCGGGCTGCGGACAAAATCCTGCCGTCACTGATGTGCGAAAGCGCCTCGCTTTTTGATATGAGCAATGCAAACACCCCAATGATCCCTCAGGGCGACCTTTGCACGCAACCATTGCCGGGCAGTTAATCAACAAGATCAGATCGGCATTAAACTGGCTGTCGGGGAGCCAGGGCGCCACTCCCAGACGACCTGCTCCACGCGGTCGCCCAGAAAGACTGGCGACCCATCTCATTTGGTTTTGCCAGACTAGCTCAGATAGTCGTTGCGGAAATAGCTCCCGAAATCCGGGCGTTGAGCAACCAGCTTGCCGTCGGCATCACGCAAAATGCCGGACGCGAAGAGATAGCCGCCGATCGCTCCCATCTTGGCCGGATCCATCGTCCCGATGGCGCCGCTTTGGCTGCGCAGATAATGGCCGTCGATCAGCGCCTTCAGTGAGGCGTGGATCAGCGCCGGATTGGTCAACGCATCCTTGTTGGCCGCGATCAGCAGGGCTGCCGCATCTTCGGGGTGATCGACCGCGAACTGGTAGCCGCGCCGCGTCGCCTGGACAAAGGCGGCCGCAGGCTTGGGGTTTGCCTGGAGATAGGCTTCGCTCGAAGAGATCAGTGTCGTGTGCTCGTCAGGCACGCCGTAATCGGCATAGACGAAGCTGCGTTGTTTGACGCCCCTGAGCTCGGCGTCGACACCCTCCCAGGTCGAGACTTCGAGCGTGAAATCGACCGAACCGTTGGCCAGCGCCTCATAGGCTGAGGTGCCGAGCGTCACCGTCTCGAAATTGCCCTTGCCGCCATCATGGCGGATGATGGTCGATATCAGGGCGTTTTCCCAGGCGCTGCCGAAGCCGCCATAGGTCAGGCCGTCGAGGTTTCTCGGGCTTACGATCTCGCTGCGGGCCGCATTGAAGACCACGCGGCCGGTTTCCGATTGCACCACCGCATAGACGCCCTTCAGGTCCGCTCCGGCGGTTCTCTGGGTGAACAGGCTGATGGTGCCGTTGATGCCGAAATCGGCGACGCGATTTGCAACCAGCGTGCCCGCACCGGTATCGCTGTAAGGCAGGATGTCGACCTCGAGCCCGGCCTCGCGATAGAAGCCCTTGTCGCGGGCGACGAACAGTCCGATGTGGTTGGTGTTGACAGTCCAGTCGAGGGCAACGGTGACCTTTTGTGCCGATTGTGCTTGGGCTCGCCCCGATCCGGCAACGAGCGGAAGGCCTGTGGCAAGGGTCAGCAACAACGCCTGCCGGCGCGTCAAGTCAGTCATGATCGTGTCCTTTGGATGGGGTGGCGTTGAGGATGATGTCGAGAATCTCGGCCTCGAGCGTACTTGCCTGGCGCGCGGCATCGCCGCCAAGGCTGCGCGGGCGCGGCAGCGGCACCTTGATTTCACGCACGATGCGGGCCGGGCGCGCCGACAGCACATAGATGCGGTCGGACAGGAACACGGCTTCGCGCACGTCATGGGTGATCAGGAGCGCCGTCCAGCGATGATGCCGCCACATCTGTTCCAGCCAGCGCTGCATGGCCGTGCGGGTCAGCGCGTCGAGAGCGCCGAACGGCTCGTCGAGCAAAAGCATGTCGCGTTGCTGCACCACCGTGCGCAGCAAGGCCGCGCGCTGGCGCATACCGCCGGACAGTTGCGCTGGAAAATGCCGCTCGAAGCCGGCAAGCCCGAATTCGGCAAACAACGGCGCAACGCGCGCCCGCGCCGCCTGTCTCCTCATGCCTTGCACTTCGAGCCCGAGCGTCGCGTTTTCGAGGATGCGCCGCCACGGCATCAGCGCGTCACGCTGCGGCATGAAGGCGAAATGCCTGCCGTGGTCGTCGAGCGGCGCGCCGTCGAACAACATCTCGCCCTCGCCATGCTCGGCGCCGGTCAGGAGCTGGAAGAGTGTCGATTTGCCGGCGCCCGAGGGTCCAAGGATCGAGACGAATTCACCAGCGCCGACGCTAAGCGAAATATCGGCCAGCACGTCGAGCCCACCGAACGCCTTGCGCACATGCCGCAGCTCGAGCCGGTTCATCGCCAGGCCCCCTTCCCGGCGGTTTCCTTGCCGGCCCGCTCCCAGGGCATCGCGAGGCGCTGCAGCAGTACAGTCGACCCGAACAGGACAAGTGTCAGCGCGGCACTCACTCCGACGGCGGCAAGAACCAGGTCAGGACGGAAATTGTTCTTGGCGTTGAGCATGTAGATGCCCAGCCCCTTCGCGGCCCCCGCATATTCGGCGAAGATCGCGCCGACCACGGCGTAGGTGATGGAGATCCTCAAACCAGCGAAGAAATAGGGCAGCGCCGAAGGCAGCCGTGCCAGCACGAAGATGCGCCAGCGCCCTGCCCCCATGGCGCGCAGCATTTGCCCGATCTCGGCCTCGGTCGACTCATAACCCTCGACCAACGCAACCAGCATCGGAAAGAAGGTAACCAGCGCCACCAGCATGATCTTGGGCGCCAGCCCGAAGCCGAACCAGAGCACCACCAGCGGCGCGATCGCCACCAGCGGCAAGGTCTGGCTGACGATTAAGACAGGAAACATCGCACGCCGCAGCGGCTGGAAGAAGTCGACCAGCATTGACAGCACGAAGGCAGCGCTGAGCGAACAGGCAAAGCCGAGCAGCGTGGCGCCGATGGTCGGAATGGCGTTGTCGGCCAGCGCCTGGCGATTGAGCAGCGCTTGCTCGAAAACGCGCGACGGCGCCGGCAGTGTCGTCGGCCTGATGCCGGAATAGGTGGCATAAAGCTCCCACGCCAGCAGGAGCAAACCGACCGAGATCATGGCCGGCATTGCCTTGACAAGAAGGCTCGCGATCGGGCGCGAAGCGACTGATGATGTGGCCACGGGAGATAACCTTTGACGGCAGCGCGAAAGCGCGGCTGGCTCAGACAGCCGACGGGCTGTTGGCCGAGACCGTGACGTCGAGGGTTACGTGGCCGGCGCCTGGTCCGAAGCGGCAGAAGGCCTCGTCCAGCGCCGAAAAGATCGCACCGGCATCACCGCGCAGTTTCGTGCAGAAATGCTTGGAACGCTCATAGACGCCGGACTGCTTGAGAAAATCGATGCAGCCGTAGATCTCGTCCATGTGGTCGTCGGTGCCCATCACATAGAGCGAGAACTGCGCCGCCGCCGGCTGGCCGGTGGCAGCAGCATTGCGCACCGCCGCGATGGCCGCATCCTTGCGCGGGCCGAGTGGCCCAACAGGCCCGCCAAGTGCATCGGAGCGGCAGATCGGATCATCCGGCTCGCCAGGGCACCCGCGCGAGATGGTGGCCGACAACACGCAATGTTTGCCGCTGCGTGCCGCCGCCACGAAGAGGTCGCGCATGGCGGGAAACAGCACTTCGGGCGGCCCGACCAGCAAGGTCGAGATGTCGTCGGTCTCGATCCTGAGCTTGTCGCGCCAGGGATCGAGCGCACCGAGCGCGCCAAGAATGACACCGACGAAATCGTCGGTCATGGGGTATAGGGAAATCTGTGCGCCTGAAAACATCGCCCGCCTCGCTCCGCTGGTATTACCCAGATCAGCTTCTAGGGTCTGTGGGCTTGCCGCCCCCGTCTCAGCCCCGACCGTACGGAGCACCCCTGTGGATGTGCGCCTTAAAGCATCATTCGAGTTCAAGGGAAAGCCGTTTTTTCAGAGCACTGCGCCAAAAGCATTGCGCCAGTCACGGTGCGCCTGTGCGGAATTTTGTCGGGAACCTTCGCCGCTGCGACCGGTTGTCCCCACAGTCGCAACGCGATCACTTTCGTAGAAAACAAGCGACGACTTCACAGAAATGGAGACAAACCATGTTCATGAAAATCCTCGCAGCTTCGGTTCTCACCATTGGTCTGGCCACGTCAGCCATGGCGCAAAGCGCCGGCAGCAACAACGCAAATGGAAGCGGCAGCGGCAAATCGGTGACGGTTGAGCCGAACACGCCGGCTTCACCGAATACGGTCGAGCCGGACACTGTCGACCCGGGCACGACCAACAGCACGACTGGCACGGTAGGAGATATGAATTCAAACGCGGATCAGAATTGCCCGGCAAGTCCGCAGGGGGCGCAGGCAGATGCCAACGGCACCTCCCCGGGCACCACCTCGCCGACAGTCAACGACAACAATTGCGGCAAGTAATCTGCACGCGATCGAACCAAAGCCGCGGAGCACAACCTCCGCGGCTTTGTTCTACCACGACGCGGGGATCGGGGTTTGGTACAACCTTGAACTCTACGAAACCGCCGTCTCGCGAACCGGCAGCTTCCAGCCTGGCCTGACGAAGTGGCAGGTGTATCCGTTGGGATATTTCTCCAGATAGTCCTGATGCTCGGGCTCGGCTTCCCAGAACGGACCAACGGGTGCGACTTCGGTGATGACCTTGCCCGGCCACAGGCCCGAGGCATCGACATCGGCGATGGTGTCCTCGGCGACGCGCTTCTGTTCGTCGCTGGTGTAATAGATCGCCGAGCGATAACTCGTCCCGACATCGTTGCCCTGGCGGTTGCGGGTCGTCGGATCGTGGATCTGGAAAAAGCGTTCCAGCAGCGTGCGATAGCTTATGATGGCCGGATCGAAATTGATCTCGATGGCTTCGGCGTGGGTGCCGTGGTTGCGGTAGGTGGCGTTGGGCACGTCGCCGCCGCTGTAGCCGACACGGGTGGAGATGACGCCGGGATAGCGCCGTATCAAATCCTGCATGCCCCAGAAACAGCCGCCGGCAAGGACTGCACGTTCGGTCGAAGTCGCCATGTCACGTCTCCTCAAAAGCAATTCCAGGAAAAGTGTGTGGCGGTTTTCCGTCTGGAATTGCGTGAAAGCAAGTGGTCTCGCCATAAATGGGCATTGTCACCTGCTTCGTCCAGCGGACGCGGTGGATCTACCTCAATTGCTCGGTTGGGCGAGGCTGTCGATCAAACCCAGTAGCTTCATGCCAGGCGGAATGGCGGCAAAGCTGATCGCCACCGGTGGTGCCCTGAGCGACCAGTCGAAAAGAACGGTCTTGACCGGGATGTTTCCCAGCCACGCCAGCAGCCGAGGTGGCACGCCGCTCCCGGGCCAGACCAGAAGCATGCCGTGATCGCGCAGCCGCTGGCTGGTGATCCAGGGGGCGAGCCGCATGTCGAGGTCTGTGAAGATCGACGGCTTGTCATAGGCGTTGAGGCCCGCCAGCAACGCGATGCGGGTATCGCCGCCGACGATGTCGAGCCGACCGGGCACCGCCGCGTGCCAGACCGCCTCGGCTTCGTCCGAAATCTGCCGCGCTGGCCAGCAGACGGCATCCATGCGCCCGCGCAAATTGCAACTCGTCCAGCGGATGCCCGCATAGGCACCGGACATGCCGAGGATGCAGGCGAACGCGCAGATCGCCAGCCGTCGCAGTTCGACGGCGCCAAGCCGATGACCCAGCAAGGCGATCGCCACAACGCCGACCAGATTGTACATCGGCGCGCCCCACGCCTCGCCGGCGCCGGTAAACAGCGAGGCCACCATGACAAGCACCGCCGGACCAAGCCCCATCCACACGAGATAGGCCAGCGCGCCGCGCTCAATGGGCTGTTCCGGCGCGGGCGAACGCCGCAACAGCCCCGATATCGACAGCACCAGCAATAAGCCGCAGAGCCCCGCCATTTGGACACCGATATAGTAAAGGCGGGCGCGGTGGACCAACACCCATTCATCGCGGCCGGCGACATAGGTCAGCGGCAGGAAATCGATGCGGTAGAGCTGGATGGCCAGTGGCGCGGCGACGGCGAGGAAAACCGCGAGCCCAAGCCAGGGCCAGGGCGTGGCGAGCCGATTGCGTGCCCGCGTGTCCGACAACAGCCAGATCGCCCCGAAGAGCAACAGCAGCCCGGTGGAAAACTTGGCATAGAGCCCGACGCCCGACACCAGTCCGAGCGCCAGCCACCAGCCCGGCCCACCGCTACGGCCCGCACGCCACAGCAGCCAGCAGATTGCGGCCCAGAAGGGCATCTGCGCGTAATCATGATTGAACTGCGGTGTCGGCCAGCCGAAGAAATACAATGACGGCATCAAAAGCACGGCGGCCAGCGCGCGGGTTCTCCCGAGCATGTCGCGGGCCAGCAGGTAGACGAAGACGAAGGTCGCCGAGACGACAAGCTGGGCGAGCAGATATTGCGGCCAGCGGAACGATCCGGTCAGAAGATGGCTGATCTCGAGCAGCCAGCCGGGGAGCTGCGGATGCTTGTAGGTCAAAAGCACCCATTCGCGGCCCCACATGAAACTCTCGACGACGTCGCCGGGCGGGGCGGCATCGACAAGCGCCGGCATCACGGTCCAGCACAGGATCTGCGTCAGGCATAAAAGCGCCAGGCCGGCTTCTGGATAGCGCGTCAGCCCCGGCCAGATCGACGACTGCCACCAGTCGCCTGGAACAGAACTGCCGACCGGCAGCCAACCGTTCATGGTTTCGTCGATTCGCGTCATGCGGTGGATAAATCACACCGGACGGTTTTACGAACAGCCCAGAACTTGAAGCTTACGAAAATGTATACTTGGCCGACCATGGCAAAACCAAGATTGAGGCAGAGTTTCGCGCCACCATGCCGCCTCTCCCGTCATCACACGCCAGCAAGACAACAATGGAACACGCCATCCCGCAGCACCCTGAACATGCCGGGCATGGCGCCTTGGGCGTGATCGCGGCAGGCGTCGCCTACGCCTGACCGGTTACCGTCCCCAAAAAGCATCCAGGATTTGAAAAATGCGCCACCACCACGCCGTCATTCACTACCGTGCGCTCGATTTCTGGATGGCCCGTGCGGCCGTTCTCGTCATCATCTGCCTGCAGCTTCTGGTCATCAACAATCTCTCATTCGGGCCGCGCTGGGTGGCGCCCGCGCTGGAGGCGGCCCTGCTGCTGCCCTTGTCGGTGGCCACCGCCTGGACGCAGGCCGCCACCCGAAAGGCGGTCGAGGACCACGAGTGGCATGCGATCGGCCAGTTTCGGGTCATGATCCGCAGAACAGCCCTGACCATGACCGCCATCATCAGCATCATCAATTGCGGTTCGCTGGTCCTGCTGGTGCGTGCCTTGCTGGAGGGCCATGCCGGCAGTAGCGGTACGACGCTGCTGATCGACGCGCTCAACATCTGGGTCACCAACGTCACCGTTTTTGCCTTGTGGTTCTGGAGCACCGACCGCGGCGGTCCGCCGACCTGCGGCCTCGTCAAGCTCGCACAGGCCGATTTCCTGTTCGCGCAGATGACGTTGAACGACCGTGAGCTTCGAGATTGGCTGCCCGGCTTCGTCGATTATTTCTTCCTCGCCTTCACCAATGCGACCGCATTTTCGCCGACCGATACCTTGCCACTCTCCCAGCGCGCCAAGCTGCTGATGATGGCCGAGGCCATGATCTCGCTGCTGACCATCGCGCTGGTCGCGGCACGCGCGGTCAACATTCTGGCTTGATTAGGCCAAAACGCAAAAATGGCCCGCCCGGCGAACCGGAACGGGCTATTTTGGGTTGTCTTCGATGGTTCGATGCCGCGGGAAACGTGCCTCGGCAATTCCGCCAAGCAATCGCCGCCGCACCAGCTATTCGTCCCGCGCGCGGCTGACTCTCCGCACCACGAACTCGAACAGGACGTCCGAAATCCACATGGCGCAGACGCCGATCAGGAAGGCGGCCGCCAGCGTGGTGGTGTCGTCGGCGGGAGCGGGCATCGGTAGGCCGGCGATCCTGGCGTAGGAAACCGCCGGCAGCGTCAGATAGGCCGCCGCAAGCGCGCCGCAGATCGGCGAGGCCACCATTTCGCGCAGCTTGTAGCGATGCCGCGACAGCGCGCGCAGAACGCCGCCGGCGAGGCCCGCCGCCACGACCGGTCCCTTGATGCCGAGCAGGTCGAAAAGATCGTTCATCATGGCCTCCAGCCGCAAAGCTTCTGGCCCTTTTCGTTGTGAGCCAGGATCGCCGCCACCGACGCGTCGGAAAGGGTCGCCGCCTCCGCCCTTGTCGGCCGGAGGGGATGCCCGGCCGCGCAGAACGACCCGCCTGATGTGGTGCAGCCGGCCAGCAGCAGCGAGAGCGCTATGATTTTGACCATCTGGCCAGCCTCCCTCTGTTGTCTTCCGGCGTCCGGCCGGCGACGGCATCGTCGATCTTCTGGGCTTCGGTGCGCGCCGCGGCGTCGGCGGCATCCTGCCTGGCCTTCTGGCTGGCCTTGCCCTTGGCATAGGCCGTCCAGACACCGGCAAGCGCGGCGCCAATTGCCAGAAGATACGGCCAGGCCTGGCCGAGCAGCGCGAGGGCGAGTGTTCCCATCTCATGTCTCCTTGGCCGGCGGCGCGACCATGCCGCGCGGGCCGTCACGGACTGCGTTGATGATGATCTTGGCCAGGGCAATGACGCCGCTGATCTGAAGCGCGGTGCGGTCGCTCACCCCGAGCAGCGTCCAGTCGAAGCCGGCGAGTGCGCCGCCGCAGATGATGGCGATCAGCGTGTTGAGGAGATTGTGCAGCGCATTGGTGTTGAACCATCTCATCGAAACAGGCTCCCGAAAAGAGCGGCGACCTGATGCCGGAAGGCAGCGAGCGCTCCGGCCAGGAGAACGAGGATGCCGGCCGCGGCAGCCGCCTTGCCGCCGGGCGCCGGCGGCACGGGCTGGATCGACGACGCCCCATTGGGCGATGTTTCGACCCTGGGCGGCGCCGGCGCGGTCACCGGTGCCGCGGGGCGCTGCGCCGACATCAGCAGGGCCTGAACCCGCACTGACTTGACCCGATCCGACCAGCCGCGCCCGAATGTTGCCCATGTCGGCAACCGCTTGAGGAACGCCAGCCGCGCATCGCAAAGCGCATCGATGGTCACACCGGCCGGCTTTGCCTTGGCCGCCGCGACGGTGACCGGTCCGATCCGCCCGTCCTGCGCAACGCCGACGGCCGCCTGCAAATATTTGGCCGCCCGGCCAGGCCCGCTGTTGACGGCGAAATCGAACACAGCGTGGTCGACGCCATCGGGCAATTCGGCGCCGAGCACAGCGTCCCAGTAGAAGCGGCGATAGACGGTGGCGACCTGCGCGTCGCTGATCGCACGCAGATCCGCCTTCGTCGCGTCGGCCTTCACATAGCGACGGAAGCTGGCAAGCGTCACGCCCTTCATGGTGGCGCCACCGGGGTCAGCCGGATTGTCCGACCAGCCGCCTTCCGATTTGAGAACAAGCGCAAGCGCCCGCGCGAAGTTGCGGTCCATGGTGGTTTTCCTTCTTCGGATGATTTGGCTATGGTCGGCGCCGGGGAGCGGGCTGATGGATGATGAGCGACGCAAGGACCTAGTGATACTCGCCGCGCCGTGGGCTAAGCACAGCGCTAAGTTTCGTGCGAACGCAGCGGCGAAGGCTGGCGAAATCAGAACCCACGACGGCGGGCTCTTGCTTGTCTACGACGGCGGGTGGGAAGTCATTCGACCCGGCGACAGCAACGCGGAACTGGCTGACAACCCGAGCGCCCGCCGTCCCTGCCGGCTTACGGGACGGGGAACCTCCCATTGCTCTCAGGCTGTCTGGTTTGTCTGGTTTGTCTGGAACAGGTACGACCCTCTGAGGGTGCATACCCATGCCGAGCGGCGCAGCCTACATAAGGTTGACGATGGCGCTCGCACTATTTGGCCCTTGGTAGCGAGCCGCGACGGTTCTTCGGTTGGCTGCGAAAATTCCGGCAATTCTTGCGGAACGGCTATAGCCGATAGCCGACGAACCGGCCTGCGAAGAAGGGTCGGCAAGATCGTCTTTACCCGACGCGCCGCAAGAACGGATAGTTCCCGGGATCAAGCATTGATCTCAGACCCAAGCGAGGCAAAGTTATTCGGGAACACAGGGTCACGACCACCACCGGCAGCAGCAGCATCGGCATCATCGCCACTCGATTGTAATAAGGCAGGCCGCTCGCTGCCATGTAGATCACGGTCATGACAATGCAGTATTTAGCCAAGCGCGCATCCGATTGCTTTTCGGCCTTTTGAAGCAGCAGGACGCTCACGACGCACTGAAACAGTGAGTAGTAGAAGAACAGCGCCTTGTAGCCCACCTGATAAGTCAAGAACGCGTCGGTTGAGTACTGGGTGTAAAGCCCAGTCCATAAGAGGATCGGGGTGACGATCATCCCAGATAGAACAGTGATGTAATCGGTGACATAGCCGACGAACGTCAGGACAACGACCGCGACAAACAGCTTGCCGGACCTCGGCAAGAAGTCGGTGAGGATGTACACGCTCACGAACAATGCGGCGCTGTAATGGCTACCTATAGCGAGCGCCGCGAAGAGGACGGCCCAACGTTTTTGTTGATAATTCACCGCCCGAAAAAAGGTGAGAATGAATATCAGCGAAAACCCTTGCCTTAGCGTGTTTTGCCCGAGCTGTTCAAACCATGGCAGCATGATGAAGGCCACGGTAGCTAGTGCGCCAAGAAGCACATTGTTGCTCTGCCGGGAGGCATAGAAGAAATAGGCTGCGATCATCATCATGCTGTTTGCCAGCATGCTGTCGGAGAGCGAAAATCCCAGGTTTGCATACATCCAATGCATTGCTAGGAACACGCGCTCGTGCTCTACAGATGTCACATAGAGGACAAAGCCAGTTCGCGTCGCATAGGAGAAACCACGCGAATAGCTGACGATGTCGCCATCGGCTGTGTATGCCACGTAATTGGCATAGTCAGTCCTCGAAACCGCAAATAGCATCACTGGCACTAAGCAGGCCAGTGCCGGGAACCAATTCTGACGAACGGGCCGCATTCGAAGGACTCTCTCGTATAGCGATGGCTGCAACCATTGCTCATCTCTTGCAATTTAATCAATGCCCTTGGCGCCGTCGATACGCGTTATTGACGTTCCTTGCTTGGCTAGCCGCTCCTTGATATGGGTCTGCGCTCGTGCTGCTGGCGAGGATGGACCATGATCGAAAGAGGCGCCAAGGACAAAGACGCCCCATTCGATGAAGAAGCTGAGCTTCAGATCATGACCAACGAGATGGTATGGTTGGCGATCATCGTGCTTGGCCCGACCGCAACCTATTTCGTCTACCTGTGGATCGTCCTGCTGTTCAGCGCGCTTCGGTAGCCGATCAATACTCGATATAGTCGACCGTCACGCCAAGCCCGGACAGAGCGATGCCGGACCCGGCAGAGTTGGAGTTGAGGATCAACACGTCCCCAGGCTCCAGATATGCGCCGGCCGGGCTCGCAGTGACCCCGGCATCTCGCGACACAAAGGCAGTGAACCCGGTTGCGGTCGTGTCGATTGTCGCAGCGTTTGCAGATGAGCCCGCCCGATACCGCCGCAGGATGAGGTTCCGGTAGTTGGAGCCGCTTGCGGCAACGTCGGCGAGCACCTGATAGCTGGCCCGTGCGACAAGGCACCGACGCCGCGCGACGAACACGCACTTGTTCACGGTGCCGGTCGCCGAGTAGTCGCCCGCGATCGCCGTGATGCTCTCGCCGAACGTGTGCTTCTGCGCATCCCCTTGAAAAGTGACGGTGCCCCTGACGCGGTTGTTTTTGCCCCACCGGATGGAGTAGGGGTGGAGGAGATATTCCCACCTTACCAGCCCCTCAATGGTACGCCAGACAGCCGTGCCGTCGGCAATCCGCTGGTCGGTTCCGCTCGGGCCACCCGACGCCGCAGAGGTGCCGGCCGTCATGCAGATAAAGTAGGCACT
This sequence comes from Mesorhizobium sp. M7A.F.Ce.TU.012.03.2.1, assembly GCF_004006095.1. Lineage (NCBI taxonomy): Bacteria > Pseudomonadati > Pseudomonadota > Alphaproteobacteria > Hyphomicrobiales > Phyllobacteriaceae > Mesorhizobium > Mesorhizobium sp. M7A.F.Ce.TU.012.03.2.1. The sequence continues at coordinate 4,068,947 of NZ_CP034779.1, read as the reverse complement.
CCCATTCCTCCGCACAGCATCAACCGCATAAGGTGTTAAGGCAGCCCACGCGGCAATGGATGCGCTGCCATCGTCAGTCACGGACAGTGCCGTCCCGGTTGGTCCCCCGCTGCTTGCCGAACGGCCCTCGGTGGTCGCACGGTAGAAATTTCCCCCGTTCGTCACCATGGCGTTGCGCTTGTAGATCGTGTCGGCAGCCCACGAGGCAATTGCGGTGCTGTCCCCATTGAGGTTCACGCTGCCCTCAATGTCGCACTCATCGACGGTAGCGCAACCCGCTCGCTGGTGTAGCGCGGTGATGACAAGGTCAGCCTGGGTTGATCCTGAAGTGTTGTTGCCCCGAGTGATAAGGCGACGCACTTTTACGCTCGATGGGGATTGAATACTGATGCCACCTTTATCGGAAGCCTCGATGCGCATTCCATCGATGTCGATATCAAGGTCTGACCACCCTATCTGATCGGCGTTGGCTACGCTTGAAAAGCAAGTAAAGGCGTGGTTGAAACCGCAGATCGCACGATAGGACGTTATGTCCTTGAGCTTCAGGTTGACGGCTTCGCGGATCCAGAAATACCCATGATCATCAAGCGTGATGTTCTGTAGCGTGATGTCCTGCACCGGACCCGTGCCTGCATGGCCGCCAGCCGCCCAATCCCACCCGATGTAGAAGGCAGGGGCCGTGGTCGAGCCGATGGCCGAGCCGCTGATGTTGGACAAAATAATGCGCTTGCTGACCTGAAAATTTCTGACAGCAGTACCGGCCACGTACTCTGCAAAAGTATCTGGCGTCGTCGTCTTGTAGTTGATGGTCGCGATGTTGCCGGTGTTGTGGACCGAGAAATCGCCGATCGACGCATCGATCTGGTCGTTGATATCTATGCACTGGTTAACGCGCGCGACCGATTTAAAGACCCCGCCTCGGATCACGACAAGCTGGCTTGTGCCGTCGAGATCGATCGCCTCCGAGAAGTCCTCGAAAATGAAGTTGGTCATCACGAAGCTGTCGACATAGCGGACATTAAATCCGCCTGTCATTTTCTGGTGACGATGGCCGTTCACCTGCACGTTCTTGCTGTTCTGAATGTGGGTATAATAGCCGCGACGGCCGCCACTCGACTCGGCCTTGGTGTTGATAAACCGCAGACCATCAACGCCCACGGCGTAAAGGAAACGCTGGTTGCTGTTCGTCGCGTCGCCGTCATTGTTGGAATCGAAGGTGACGCCGTCGAACGCGATATTCTTGCGTGCGCCGACTGCCATATTTTTGTCGGTCGAGAAGACCGGTTGAATGTCGGTAGCGACAACACTTGCCCGGCTCACGCCATGCAGCACTGCTTCATGTCCGCTGAAGGTGACATTGTCGGCGGTCAGTGCCACCGCGCGATAGACATTGGCAGTGGTGTTGCCGAGCGTGAATGGCGAGACCGAGCCGGGCACCATCTTGTAGATGCCGGACGGAAACTCTACGCCGCCCGAACCCAGATTGTGCGCGGTCTGCACGGCTGCGGCATCATCAGTCGAGTTGTTTTTCCGGGCACCCTTCTGCGAAGCTGTCGGCGTGTCAGAGAGCGTGTATCCGACGACCGTCACGCCATCGTGCAAGGTGATCACGAGGTCGCCGGTCGTCGTGCCATTTTTGCGATAGACGCCGCCGCTGCCTGCCACCTGGTTGCCGTCGTAGAATGCCGTGCGGATGTAGTCGGGCGCGACATCCGGCGAGAATGCTTCAGCCGTCGCTTTGGTAGCGAACTGAGGATCCATGACGGTCGTCATAGCGCCCGTTACGAGACCGAGAATTTCCTGTGCCGCCTCCTGAAGATCGCCGACGGCGTCGTCGGAGAGGTAGAAGCTGATCACGATATTGTCAGTCCCGATCACCGGGTTATCGGTCTGAAAAGCGTAGACCTTGCTGGAGTTCGAGTTGCCCTGCTGGACATGCACCGTCGTTCCCTTCTGCATGGTGCGCCCGGTGCGGGCATCGGCAGCGCGGAACCATCGGCCTTCGCTGACCGTATAGATACCGTTCTGCGTCTGGTCGGCCTGGTCCTTGACCAGCACGCGGTCGCCCACCTCCGTCGCCACCCCGTCGATGGTCTGAAGGCCGGAAAGCGCAATGCTGGCGGTCGTCGCCAGGCGAACAGGTTCGCGCTCGCCGGTCAGAAGGCGAACGGCGGCGGCTGAAGATCGGGCCATGCTGGCGTGCTCCATGAAAAAAGCCCCGCGAAGCGAGGCTGAAAAGAGATTTTGGTCTTGAGATAGAGGAGGCAGGCCTTTGGATCAGCCGGCAGATATCAACTGCGATTGTGATGGCATTGGCAGCGTCGAGCTTCCATGCAGCATCAAACCTCCTGAAGCCGCACAACGGCGTTCCAGCCATAGGTCTTTGCCGCGACGCCGGCAACGGTCACCTCAATTCCGGAAGCCCCCACGGCGACGGAGGCGTCGAGCGACGCGGCGTCGGTCGCATATTCGCCGATCACCGTTTTGGTGATAGCACCTTCGACTGCCAGGGTACCGCCTGTGTTGCGGATCACGCCGGCGAACACATAGCCGGCGCTGGTCGACGACGAACCATCCGTGCGGCGGGCAGCGACATCGGCGGTGAACTTCGCGCCTTGCCCTGGCCTGATCGGAACAAAGCTGTTTCCGGCTTCGAAGACCATAAGAACGGGCGTTGCGTCCGCCGTCGATTTATAGCCCTTGAAAAGATCGCCGCACCGGTTTCCTTCAATCAGCGCCATGTGCGATCCGTCATCGGTTGGCTTGCCCGTCGCCGTGCCGGAGTAGATGTTGTCCCGCACCTCGACGTTTGGCGAGGATCCGCTGATTTTCACATCGTTGACGACGCTGCCGGTCGTCGCCTTGAAAAGGCCACCCGTCGCCCTCTGCCGTTCGCTCGATAGTGTCGACAGTGCGACATAGGACGATCGCGCATCCGCGATGCTTGCATGGGTTTGCGACATGTCGCCGTTCAATCGAACGCCAATGGACGCCGCTGCGCCGCCCATGTCGACAAGCGTGTCGGCCGACACAATGGTCTCATCCGCGGCGCTGAAGACGCCATAGGCATTGGCCTGGGTGAACCCAAAGAGGCGGCCGGCACCAATCCTGGCGCCGCGCGAGATCTGTTGCCCGGCCGGGGTTTCGATATAGATCCCCTGATGCGTCGCCTGGATGTCGAACGACAGCAGGCGAAGATCTTCGATATGATGGCCGGTGCCGGCGCGAATGCCTTGCTGCACGCCTTCCGTCACCAGGCTGCGCACCTCGATATCCTTGGCCCCTCGCAGCACCAGGCCATAAAGGCCATCCCTGGATTTGGCACTGATGCGAAGGCGTTTGTACTTCAACACCGATCCGGCGGGCGCAGCGCTGCGGGTGAAGGCGACGGCCGCGCCAAGCTGAACGCCGCCAAGCTGCGTCCAGTCGATATCCACCTCGATATCGCTCACCGGCCAGTCGTCGTCGCTCTCTGCATCGAAACCGTTCAAATAGGCACTCACGCGAGCGCGGCGGACAAACACGTGACTTGTGCCGGAAACCTCGTCGTTGATGGTGACGATGTTGCGCGCCGTGTCGCCCTTGGCGTCGTCGATGTAGACCCAGCTGGAATCGGCAATGCGGTAGTGGTCGCCTTGCGTACCGGTGAGCGTGCCATGCTCGATCGTGACGCCGGAGATGCCGCTGATGTTGAAGACGCCAAAGCCGTTCGCAACCGCGACATGATTCCAGGCGCCGTTGACCTTCGGCGCGATGATACGGTTGTCGCCCTTCAGGTTGAAAAGGTGCATGGCGTCCTCGGTACGCTGCAAAAGCGCCCTGTCATCAAACTCGACCGTCAACCCCTGCGGAATGTCGATATTGCCGGCCAGCGAGAATGTGCCAGCCGGGATGATCAGCCTGCCCTGCCCGGCGGCAGCAATGGCGTTGACGATCGCGGTCCTGTTGTTGCCGGCTGCCGTGTCGGCGCCCGCCGCGCGAATGTTGATCTCCTTCGACCTCGGTGCGTTGATGATGTCGAAGCCGGCTTTCGCTCCACCTTGCAGCGTGATCGCCAGACCGCCCCCGCCAGCCAAAATGGTGCCATTCTTCCTGTAGAGGGCTTGGCCGTCGCCGACCTGCGAATAGCCGGCAGTCCTGATATAATCCGGCGCAACCGCCGGCGAATAGGCTTCCGCCGTCGCCTTGGTCGCAAATTGCGGATCGAGCACGGTCGTCATGGCGCCCGTCGCCACGTCCGCGGCCGCCTGGGCCTGGTCGATGATGCCTTGCGCGGCTGCCTGGATATCGCCGACGGTGTCGTCGGACTGGTAGAACGACAGCACAATGTCGTCGGCACCGATCACGGGGCTCACTGTCTGGAAGGCAAAGACAAAATCAGCCGAAGCCGTGCCCTCCTGGACATGCACCGTCGTCCCCTTCTGCATGGTGCGACCCGTGCGCGCATCGGCCGCGCGGTACCAGTAGCCTTCCGACGCCGTATAGATGCCGTTCAGCCTGGCGTCCGCCTGGTCCTTGACCAGCACCCGGTCGCCGGTCGCTGTCTGGGCGCCGTCAACCATCTTGAGGCCCTGGATCCAGGCGACGCCGTCGATGACGATCGTCTCCAGGTTCGCGGTCGTCGCCAGGCGCACGGGTTCGCGCTCGCCGGTCAACAAGCGAACGGCGGCGGTTGCAGGTCGGGCCATGAGGCTTGCTCCATGAAAAAGCCCCGCGAAAGCGAGGCTGTGAAGATTGCGGTTCAATCACAGGTCGGCCCGCCCTGCCGACCCCTCGTGCAGCAACTCGGTTGCCGCCCGGCCTCAGCCCTACTCACGATGCTCGCGCGGGGTGCGTGCGGCAGATCAGTGCGGAAGCAACGGCAGAATCTGTTCGTCGAGGAATTTCAGCCGGCTCGCCAGAATCTCGGCGTTGGCGGGATTCGCGTCGACATTGACTGGTATCAATTTCGCTACGGATTTTCCGTGGCGCGCGGCCTCAATCCAGACTTCAAGGGCACCAATATACCCATCCAACGCTTCAAATGGGGTCTTTCCATCGTCGGCTGGCAGATACGTCGGCGGCACATCACCGACGATCACCCATGTCCATGGGTTCACATCTGCTCGGTTGGCCTCTATCTCGAAAAGGAAAATGTAAATTATCCCTTCGGCGCCGTAACCAAGATATTCGCCTTTGATGGCTGATACCCAAGTATAGAATTCAAGGTATTGGCGCGCCTCGATCCGGGCGGAATCAAGCTCGTCGTCACCGGTGCTGACATCGGCCGGAGGCAGACGTGTGACGCTGTTTAAATCGGGCTCGGCATTGTTCTCCATGACTAACTAACTCCGCGAGATAGGTTGACGCCTCGGATCCGCGTGGAGTTCAGGAGCCGCGTTAGCCCTAGCTAGAAGTCCAAAATAGCTCGGTTGGAAGCGGTCGTTTTTGCTTCGACGCAGGCTACGATGCGGGTGACACCCTAGTTACTGCTGCCGTCGAACCGCCAGAAGTCAGCGGAAGGGAGGCCAAACAGTTCATCAAACACATCGAAGGCGCGCTCCGATATCACGAGGTTCAGTTTCTGGTTGATCCCGAAATCATCTCGGCCCGCCTCGCCATCGACCTTGAGCCACACGAACGGGGGAAGCCCTACGCCGGGCTGCACCAGGTGAAAATCCTCGGATATGGTCACCTCCGCATGGGCAAATGTGGCGCCAGTGATGCCGATAGCGAGCAACCCACGCTTGGCTTCTTCGGTCACGAGGAAACAGGGAAACGACGTCACAAGCGCGTCGCCATGCCAACCAACGAATTCTAAATGAAGTTCGCTGACTATAGGCGGATGGACACTGGTGTCCATGACAGTATCCTCGCCTATCTCTCCGCAGACTATAGGCTTAATTTCATAATAATTCATCAATCACCTATCGGTGGATCAAACAGATGCCCATATTTCTTGTCCAAATGACTCGCATAGTCAAGCACTTGCTGCCGGGTGGCGGTTACGTGCGTTTGATAGAATTCGTGCCATTCTGACTGAATGACTTTTTGGTGCAGATTTATATCGAATTCCTGTCGGATTCCGCGAAGATTATCTATCGAATGCAGCTCTTCTTCAGCAAAAAGACCGGGGTATTTCTTAGTTATCCGTTGCTCGACAGCATGATGAATCACGTATTTTCCGCTATTGAGGGTAGGATTGGCAGCAAAGAAGGTTTTTCGGTAGTTCTTTGATTTTGTCCATCCAACCTTTGCGCCAGCATATTTGATGGCAGAGGGATCCCTCGCAAGTAACCAAGCCAGTAATGCGGTATTAAAAGCATTTTCGGGGATTTCACCCGGTAGCTTCCTCCGCTTTGGAACCCGTGGGGAGACCGTGCGCGCAATCTCTTGTTGGGATCGAAGGGTTTCAGCGTCGACTCGTCGGATGAGAGCCTTGCTCCCTTCGACAAGTTCAGCTGGTCTCTTCGAAAATTTTGAGAGGCTCTCTACCCATGGCTTCGCAATTTTTCCGGCTTGTTCCAAGGCCTTTCCGGCCAGCCTTTCGGCAGGAATTGCTCCCACGACGTTGAACAATGCTTCACCGTAATTGCCGTCCAGCGCTGCGTTCGCGGCTTTCTCCAGTGCAAATGACGCTCCTAGTGGCGTGACATCAGCCACGGAAATGCCGTCTTCGCCGAGTCCGTCAGAGCCCACGAGCTTTTGCGCAAGAAGGCGCTGCAAGCTTCCGCGTTCGCTGTCGCCGGCGAGCAATTCCCCCAACCATTCCTGGTTGGTCTGGACATAACTGGTCAGCCATTCCGGTTTTGGCCCCTCTCCGGATACCGCGCGCCGGACAAACTCCTTTGTCTCAGCCAATTTCTCCGGACTCACCAACCATGCCAGGGAGCCGTCATTCAGCGTGCCTTTGTTCGATTTGGCGACGCTGGTGCGAAGCAAATGATCAAATATTGCTTGGCGAAACCCAGGCGGCGCCGCCTGGAGCACATTGCTTAGATCTGCTTCCTTGTTCCGCGGGGTCAGATTCTCGTCACCGGGCTTGTCGCTAATGTCTTCGGCAACGGAATTAGGCAAAGGCTGAACGGTTTTGAAACCTAACTGCTGCTGGGCGGCGATCGAGCCGATGACGGCATTCTGATAGTCTTCCGGCTTCGACAAATTGTTCCAAGCCGCGTCGAGGTTCGCGAATGTGTTGCGTACATAGCCACCCGGATCGCCCTGCCTCGCTTTGAACGTCAGGTCGGCGGCCGAAGCTATGGCGTCATGACGCGCCCTGTCCTCTTCCGGCGTCGCACTATCGGCCTTGGGTGCGGACTGGTTGACCATGGCCTGCACGGCGTCGTTAGACATCGTGCGCATGCCGTAAAACTGGCGACTGACATCAAGCGCTTGATTGAAAGCCAGAGAACGCTTGGCCCCTTCCGTCGAGCCATAGAGCGCCACGAACTGTTCAGGTGTGAAAGTCGGTCCTGAATAACTACCCGTCTCCCTGATCGCCATAGGCGCGTTCTGTTCTGCCAGGCCGATGCTGGTTCGTGTTTCGACCTGCCGTGCGATCTCAGCGGTCCGCGCTTGCTGGGCTAAGGCCGGCCGGTCTTCAGGCGGAATGTCGTCTCGGAAAGCCTGCGCCACTCGTTCGTCCGGCGCGGGCTTGCCAACACGATCGCCTTTCGCGGTCGCAACATCTGAACTGCCCGAAACATCGATCCAGATAATCGGCTGAACCGAGGCATCACCGGAAGGCTCTCCGAGCGTCCCCGCACCCAGCATCTCCGCAGCCCGCTTCGGGTCCTTGGCGATCATCGCCTGGACCAGCGCCTTGGCCGTGTTGCCGCGCCAAGTGGCCTCGGCTGTTTGCCGAAGGATCGGATTGCCGATCTTGGCGATCAGGTCGAACCCGCTCTTCCGGATCGCCTCGAAGGTCTCGGTGTCGTTCGGATCGCCCTGTGCAATGGAACCGGTGGAGATGTTGTCGACCTTGGTCCACTCGGCCACCTCATACTCGTCACGCCGCTGGAGTTGCCGCTGAGCCATGCGCCGTGCGCCAACCGCGCGCATCGCCTCCTTCTGCCCGACGAAACCAGCGCGCTGGCTTTCGGGCATACCAGGCAAGGCATCGTCGAACAGCCTGTCGAACAGACCAGTCTTCACCACCCGGCCGTTGTACGGATCGACCTGGCCGTACATCGCCTCATGCAGGCCGGCGCCATCGGGCGGCGCATTCGCYGYCACYTCGTCTTCCGCCTGCGCGATCCGGCCGTTGAACCGGCGSCGYKCCAGCTCGGCGTCGAACGCCTCCTGCTGGTCCTTCATCTGCTGGTAGCGCGCGGCGATAGCCGAAAACTGGTCGCCAAGCCCCTGCATGGCGCCGCCAATCGGCGATCCCTGCGGATATTGCGGCGCGTTGCCGGTATCGAGCCGGCGCTGGCCAATGGAAAGGGGGATGATGTGGACCATTTCAGTAGAGCCCCGAATAGCCGCCGGCTATGGCCGCGCTCGCCCGAGGCGAAAATGCAGAACCGCCGAGGCTCACGGCCTTCGTCGGGTCGTAGATTTTGGATAGGCCGCCAACGAGCGCGCTGCCGGCGTTGAAGATCGATGCCGTCGCCGCCTGCTTGCCGGAGAAGCGCGAGATGGCGGCTTGCGTGTTCAGGTTGTTCTGGCGCAGCCGCGAGCCGTACAGCATCCCGTCGAGATCAAGCTGACCCTGCCTGGCATTGGCCGCCAGCACCTCGGCCGGCGAGCCTGATAGGCCGACGCCCGAGGCGCCGGCCTGGGCGCGCGCCTGGCCCAGCAGGAGATCCTGCTTGTGCCGCTCCTGGCTCTGTTCGAAGGCGGAACTCTGCGCCTCGGCCTGCGCCTGCTGCCCGTAGGCCTTGGCCTGATAGTCGGCCATCTGCTTCGACTGCTGGCCTTCGACCAGCGCACCGCCAACAGAAAGGGCGGTGCCGATAAGGGCAAGTGTGCACATGGTTCAGCCTCGTTCGCCAAAGGAGGTGGTTGCGGGAATGAATTTGCTTTTGACGCCGTCCACCGGCGCGCCGAGCGCCGGGCGCGGGTCGAGCGCTCCGCCGGGGGTGAGGAACGACACAAGCAGCCTGTCGGCCTGCAGCGCCGGCCGGCTGAGACGGGCCGGGGCAGCGGCCCGCGGGCCGGCCATAGCGGCGCGGCGGGTGGTGGTCAGGTTGATCTTCAGTTCCGCGACGCCGGCGGCATCGAACAGGCCGTTGGCGGTGGCAATGGTGCGGGCGAGCGCATCGGCCTCGAACAATTCCTGGCGCAGCAACTCGACCAGCCGGCGGGCGCTGCGCCAGCGCTCGCCAAGCGTTGCAGCTTTGGCCTTGATCTCGTCGCCAAGCGCGGCGATGTCGGCCCGCGCTTCGCTCCGAGCAGCCTCCGCACGGCATTTGCCGGCAGCGACGATGATCTTTTCCAGCAGCCCGATCTGCTCGTTGCAATCGTCCAGCACGGCACGCGCGGCGGCCAGGTCGCCATCGCCGAAGACCGCGCGGTCCTCGGCTTGTGCCAGTTCGGCTCTGCAGTGAAGCGCGTCGTTGAGGTCGGTATCGAGCATGGCGATGACGGCGGCGAATTCGGCAGCCGTCCGCGCCCTGCCGAGGATTTCGGCATGGAGGGATGTCATGGGAGGAGTGTCCTTGTGGATGGAGTGCGGGCGGGCAGAGGGTTATCTCCCCCCTCGAGGGGGAGATGGCCGGCAGGCCAGAGGGGGTCGGTACGACCGGATGCGACCTTCTGCGGCAGATGAAGGTCGGCGTCCCGCGTGAGCGCCGGCATCCTCTTTTTCAACGTGGGAGGTCGCGTCACATAGTACCTACCCCCTCTGTCGCCTTCGGCGACATCTCCCCTCGAGGGGGGAGATTAGTTACGGCTCCGCGTCAAACACCGGCGTAAATGCCCTGATCGTACAGGGCGTCGGGTTGATGTGGCGGATCCTCACGCGGCCCTGCCCTTCCCAGCTGTCGTCGATCGGCACCTCGACATTGCCGGTGAACAGCGTTGCCCGCCCGTCCTGCGCAACGATCGAGGGCATGCGCACCGGCTCCCAGCGGCCGCGCATCAAGGACTGGACTTGAAGCCCCGTGGTGTCGGTCTCCAGCAGCGACAGGATCACTTTCGCCACCTTCTTGCGGCGGCCGATGACGGAGCCGTCGCGGCCGCCGACATCAAGCTCCAGCGTGTCGGCGCCCGCAGCATAGGGCAGGCCAAGCTGCCATTTGGCGGCGGTCGAACCGCCGGGCAGCGTCACGGTGCCGCCGCCGCTGACGGTCAGGCCGCGATAGACTTTTCCATCGGCGAGAACATCGACGGACTGGCCGGCGAGATGCATGGCGCCGCCCACCGTGGTGACAGCAAGGCCCGCGTAGCTCAGGCCGCAATCGATCTCGAAGGCGTCCGCGATGGCGCCGTATTCGAACGGCGCGGTTTTGATCTCGATGTAGCGCCTGGTCACGCCGCCAATGCTGCGCTTCACGATCAGCCAGAGGTCGTCATTGCCGTCCTGGCCGGGGGTGACCGCAGCGCTTTCGACATTAGCCCAATTTAAACCATCGGGGCCCGCCCCGCTGACGCTGCCGCCGAGGCGATGCCGGTGCATGCCGCGCACCTCCTGGCTCGGCTGGTGGGTGTAACCGCCAAGCTCGCCATTCTCCAGCGGGAACCACAGCAACGGATCGGGATCGGTCTGGAAGGCGAGCTCGACCACGCCCTTTTTGGGAATATGCTCGGAGACCTGGCCGACATCGTCCGAAGCAAAACGGCTCTGCGCCGTCTGCGTCAGCTCGGCGATCGATTTGCGCGAGCGTGTGACATAGAGGAACGACTGGCCGGCATCGACCGGGCGGATGCGGGCGCAGCCGAAGGTACGCGAGCGCCGGTTCTTGAACGAGGATGGCGTCAGCGCCTCGTCGATGCCCGAGCCCGACAGCGCGCGGATGCCGCCCCCGGTGCCGATTAGAAGCGCGCCGTCGCTGTCGGCGATCCAGACGATGTCGTTGGCCTGGCCGCCGCCCGCCTGGACGAACTCAGCGCGTCGTCGTCCTTCTCGCCGAGAGCGAAATTGTCGAAGTCGCCGGTGGCCGAGGCATAGACCGAGAATTTGCGGCTGAAGGCCAGCCGCTCCTCATAGAGCGACCCGCTTTCGACGTACTTGCCGGGCACGAAGGTGCCGAGCCGCCAGCGCGTGATCGGGTTCGTGTTCGGCAGCGCATGGCCGTAGAGGATGATCTCGACGACCGTCGTGCCGGTGCGGCTGGTGATCCTGGCCCAGCGCCAGATGCCGTCAGCTCCCAGGAGGCGAATGGATCGACCGACATCAGAGACCTGGAATCCGGTGTCGTTGTTGATGCCGATGATTGAGGACGCCGTAAGATCGAACGGCGTCTGATCGAAAGCGGCGATATGCATCGCCAACTCGGCCGAGACGGTGACAACTGCATCGTCTCCACCGCCGCCGCTGAACACCAGTTGATGGTATTCGAACGCCGATTTGTTTGTGAAGTCGTAGAAGCGGGTCTCGCCATTGCCCCAGCCGAGTTCGCCCGTACGCGTGTCCAGGGTTACCCAGTTGGTGCCATCATTCGAACCCTGCAATTCCCAGGCAGTGAAGAAATCGTAATCGCCAGTTGCCAGCCGCGACGTGGTGATCCAGTAGGCATCGACCACGCGCTGAGCGCCGCCGGCATTGCGGAACCGGATGTAACCGTCGCCGCCGCTCGCAATTTCGATATCCTGCGTCTTGTCGCGGTCGAACATCTGCCAGGCAGAGGCGCTGCCGCTGCCGGTGGAAGCGGTGCCGGAAGGCGTCGTGTTGCTGGTCATCCGCGGCGTCAGATGCCCGGTATCGGACGGCGTCAGCGTTGTCGCCGTGTCATTGACCGGGTCGTAGGGACCGTCGAGGAATTCGAAATCCGTCAGAGCCCACGCTGTATGCGCGCTGCGGGTCAGCACCTTGGGCGGATGGTCCCGGTGAGTGATCCACATCTGGTCGGCCGATTGCACATAGGCGAGCTCGAACAGGTCCGCCTCGAGATAGGGCGAGGCGACCTCCACCGCGCCGACGCGCGCGCCATAGGCATGGACGCGGATGTACCGGTCGCCGAATTCGAGCGCATAGGCTTGATCGGCCGAGAAGATGAACGGGATCAGCCGCGTCGTCTTCGCGGAAATCTTCACCTCGCCGGCAAAATAGGTGCCGCCGCGCTTGCGGATGCCGCCATGCGGCAGGGTGATGAAGTTCTCGCATTTGGCCAGCGCCGCCCGATATAAGTCGAGCGAGGCGCGTGCATGCAGGCGCGGCGAGATTTCGCCGCGGGTGAAGATGTCCTGGATCGGGTACAGCGTCGTCATCAGCGCGCAATCCTGTTATTGCCGGGCCTGCTGTCGCCGCGCTGGCTGGACCAGGACGCGGTGTAGAGCCGGCCGCCGCGCTGGACGGCGTTGGCGCTCAGCGCCGCCTCCAGCGCCCGGTCATAGGCAGAGCGGGCAATGTCGATCATGCCCGATTTGTGGGTCAGCGGATGTGCGACCTTGATGGCAAGCGCCGCCACCAGAACCTCGGTGAACAGCGCATCCCAGTCGTTGGGGTCGGTGAGGTTGGCGACGTAGCAGATGGTCAGCGGGCCGGACTGGTCGGAATAGATCAGCCCCGCCTCCTGGCGCCACGAAATCGGCGCGCCGTCCGGCTCGCCATCACGGGTCAGCGGCAGCGCCCGCAGACAGTCGGCCGGCAGTTCATAGGCGAAGTTCAAGCCGCAATCGCTGCCGGTGTCCGCCCCGGCAACCGTGGCGCGCAGGATCGCGAACACCCAGGCGCATTTGGTGAGCTCTGCTTCCCGTGCGAGGTCGAAATGCAGGTTCAGCAAGCGCGCTGCCTTGACGTCCTGGTCGAGGCTGTCGATCGGTGCCTCGTCGAGCACGGCCAGCGCCATGTTGGCGATATCGAGCGGGGTGATGGCCATGGGTCAGCGCCTCGTCCATGTGGGTCGGGTCATGATTTTCTCCGGGCATGAAAAAAGCCGCTGCGAAGCGGCTGGGGTTTAGATGGCAATATTCAGAGATCGTGCTCTACGACCCCCTCCGATCTCCCTTCGTGGGGTTGAAGAGTGATCCGCGTAGCGGACGGAAAGCCAACTGCTTGGCTTTCCGAATGACGAAAGCCGGCAGGACGGAGGGGGCGCGAAGAAATATTGTCAGAACGAGGAATTACGGCGGCAGCGCACTATTTTCCAAGTCTCAGTCCGGACATGCTATCGACAAAACGCGCGAGATCTCCGGCATCTCACTGTCATTCGTGATTCCAACCCTTAAAATACCGGACGAAATCCACTAATCGAGCAATTCGAAAGATGGAAACTTACGTACCACCCAAGCCATGGAGATAGATATCCATCCCGGCTTGTAACTTTCCCATCTTTGCTGCAAGAAACGCTCGCGCTGGATTCCTCATTCACGAAAACGAGGTGGTACGTCGTTCCAGATCCTGCCGCTTCATCCAGTTTGGTGCCTGCAATTTCCAGCGTTCCGCCCACAAATCCGTCCGTCTCAAGCTTGACGAGAAGAGGGCTGCAATAAACAAAAGTTGCAGCAGCCACCAAGATAGTTGCGGTCGTCAGAACCATCACTTTCTTCATTTTCTTTTCTCGTGAAAGATCATTGCCGGAGGCAGTGAAGTCTGAAGTAGTCCGGCCTCCAGGGCAAGGCGCGCGATTTCGTCGGGCGCGACCCCGGAGCGATGCCGTTCCCATGAGGAATTGCGTGACAGTGCACTATTTCCAGTTCTCGGTCTGAAGATTCACTGCAGTCACATGGGTGCGGCCGACAAAAATGAGCCGTCATCGCAATTCAAAAGCGTAATCCCGTTACTGTTCGTAAGGCTCGACCACTGCAAACGGTATTCCCAATGATTCCAGCAAATCAAGAATGCGTTTCGAGATGACGAGGCGATAGTTCGCTGCGATCCCGAAGTCGTCGCGGCCAGCCTTCCCATTCACTTTCAACCAGACGAAAGGTGGAAGTTCCTGCCCAGGTTGATATTCATGAAACTCTTCGGATGTCGTCACTTCGGCTTCAGCGAACGTCGCACCCGAAAAACCTATGTTCTGCAGTGCACGCTGGGTTTCTTCGGTGACGAGGTAACACGGGAACGTCGTAACGAGCACATCACCGGTCCAGCCCTCTACCACGTAGTGGAGCTTGGTCACAATCGGAGGATGGACGCTGGGGTCCAAAACGGTGTTTCTGCCAAGCCCACCAGCCACATCAGGTCTGATATAGAAATACTGCATTATCCACCTATTGGAGGGTTGAACAGATGTCCGTATTTTTTGTCGATATAAGCCACGTAGTCCAGCACCTGCTGACGAGTGGCCTGAGGATGCGACGCATAAAATTCGTCCCATTCGTATCGGAAAATTTTGTTGTGCAAAAGGTTGTCCAAGCTTTTAGGAATCCCACGCAGATTCTGAAGCGAGTGCATCTCCTCTTTGGCCACGAGCCCGAGATATCTCTTCAAGATTTGCTGCTCAGCCGCGTGGTGGACCACAACTTCACCCTCCAGTTTCGGGTTCGCGTCGAGAAACGTTTTGCGGTAATTTTTTGAAAGAGCCTTGCCAAACGATGCCCCCGCGTACTTTATCTTTGAGGGTCTCTCGCGATTGACTTTATTATTTCAAGAAGCTCGGCCTTGTCGGGCTTTGCACCTGTGCCCAAGCGGTAAGCGGCCTCATTTGCTGCATTTATTGCACGAGCCTCCGCACCGACGGCTTGGCGAGCCACCGCGCCCTCAGCGGCAAGCTCCGATGTGGCGCGCGAACCACTTGTTGCAAACTCCTCCAGCGGTTTGGCAAACTTGCCGGTCCCGCCGCGGATTATGGCCAAGCCTTTTGCAACAGCTTCGCCGACTGCCTCTAATGCTAAGCGCCCTTCACCAACCGCCCCCGAGCCAGGGGTGGCGGGCAGTTGCTCAAGGAAACCCAAAGGAGAATCGTGCAGATCCCGGAGGCCTAGCCCAATGTCATGGGGGATTCGGCCTAGGGCCTCGAAACCCTCGCTCAGATAATCGCCGAAGTCGTCCGCAGCTCGTTGGAGTGCAGACCGGGCTTCGCCAGGAGGCGCTGATGGAAGCCGTCCTTGCACTGTCGCAGTAGTGACGATCGGGTCGACTTGGGCCGACCGAGAAAGGCCAGCTTGATCCAACTGCTGAGATAAGGCCTGGCGGACACTCGGATCGGGCGCTGCTGCCAGAAGATCCCGCAGGATGATGTGCTTCTCAGCCTGCGGTATGTTTTTGTCGCCGAAGGTGTCGGCAAGGCTTTGGATAACGGCCCTCGGTAGAAGTTGAGGGGTCTCGATACCCAGTTGCTTCTGGGCTGCAACAGAGACGGCGATGGCCCATTTGTACGCCTCTGGAGTCGCCGCCTCCGGGCTCGTTGTCGCCTTCCACGCGGCGTCGACATTGGGGAAGACCTCGCGGACGTAGCCAGCAGGGTCCGCCCGCCTCATGTCCAGGGTCTTGAGCGCAGCGGCAGCCGTAACCCGATACCGTGTCTCCTCTTCGTTGGAGCCGACCGGCCCAGGCTCCGCATCGCGCAGCGCTGCGTGGATCGCTTGGTTGGGCATCGTCCGCATGCCAAAGGCTTGGCGGCCGACATCAATTTGTCGGCTGAAATCCTGGAAGCGCTTCCCGCCCTCCTCAGTGCCATAAACGGCGGTGAAGTCCGCAGGGCCAGGCACGCTGCCGGAATAGCTGCCCGTATTGGCAATTGCGTCCGGAGCGTTCTGCGAAGCGAGGGCGATGTTGGTGCGCGCCTCGATCAGTTGGCCCGTGGTCGCGGCATGTGCCTGGTTGATCAGCCGCTGAACATCATCTGGCGATAAGCCCGCGAGACGGTCGGTTGCGGGCTTGATCGCCATTGGATCAGGCGCCGGAGCAATGTCCCCGAACGCCTGCGCCACTCGCTCGTCTGGCGTGAGCGTGCCAACGTGATCGCCTTTCGCGGCAGCTGCATTCGAGCTGCCCGAAACGTGGATCCAGGTGACCGGCTGAACGCCGGAGGCTTCGCTCCCAGAAGACTCTCCCGACGTCCCGACGCCAAACATCTCCAGCGCGCGTTTCGGATCCTTGGCGATCAACGCCTCGAAGCGCGTCTTGGCCGCAGTGCCGAACCAATCCTTGACCTTCTGCTGTCTGATCCCGGGGTCGAGACCCATATTGTCGATCAGATCGAGCCCTTCCTGACGGGCTGCCTCGAAGGTGATGGTGTCGTCGGGGTTGGCCTTGCCAATGGCGATGGCACTGGTCTTCAGCGCCGTGTCGACCTCTGCCTGCTCGTAGTCCTTGCGCCGCTGAAGCTGCCGCTGCGCCATGCGCAGCGCGCCAACCGCACGCATCGCTTCCTTCTGCCTGGCGAAATTGATGCGCTGGCTCTCGGGCATGCCAGGCAAGGCATCATCGAACAGCGTGTCGAACAGGCCTGATTTGACCACCTGGCCGTTACGCGGGTCGACCTGGCCGTACATGGTCTCATGCAGCGACAGCGGAAAACTGGTCGCCAAGCCCCTGCATGGCGCCGCCGATCGGCGATCCCTGGGGATATTGCGCCGCATTGCCGGTATCGAGCCGGCGCTGGCCAATGGAAAGGGGGATGATGTGTACCATGGCTGTTTCCTGCTCACGAAGCACTGAGGGCTGAACCGCCGAAAATCACCCGGCCGCTGCGGCACGGCCGGCAATGGCGCTCGAGGCCGATGCCTTCGTCGGATCCGGATTTTGGAGAGGCCGCCAACGAGCGTGTTGCCCACGCATTGATTCTGCGGGCCAATCCTGTGCCGGCGACGGATTCCGGCTCTGTTTGTCACGCCAGGATCGGAACATGGCCGGCGCCAAGTTTAGAAAAGAAGCGGGAGCGCATCGCCCCCGCCCTCCACCTCGGTCCTATCAGGCCTCGGTCGTCTTCAGCGCGATGAACGTCATGTTCTTGACGCTCGACGCGGTGCGGTCCCAGTTCGCCGCCAGCGCCAGTTCCGCATCGGTGGCGAACTCGCCGGCCGAGGAGGCGTCGAGGAAGCGGGTGCCGGGCACATGCGGCACAAAATGCCGGCGGCCGACCATTTCGGTAACGCCGCCGCCATGGCCCTGGCGCGGCTTGCGGTCGAACTCCAGCGGGCCGCCCTCGGTGTTGACCGGCAGCTCGTTCCACAGGATCGCCTTGTCCTTGAACATGAAGGCGGTGTAGACGCCCGCCGTCACCGGGATGTCGTCGTCGACCACGGCGCGCAGACCCATGTAGTAGGGGATCAGCGGTCCGCCCTGCTCGGAAGACGGCACATAGTCGATGAGGTCGGCGAGCTTCAGCGCCTTCATCTGCTTGGAGTGCATCCAGATCGCCTTGAACTTGTCCGCGCGGTCGCCCATCAGATAGGCGGCCTCGATGATGTCGGTGTCGACGATGGAGGCGCCGGTGGTGCGCACAAGATCGCCGCCGTCATTGGCGATGTTGTCGGCGACGACGCCTTTCAGGATGCCGAGCAGGGTCAGCTTATTGGCGCGCTGCCAGTACTCGGTCTGCCGCTTGACGATCAGCTTCTGCGGATCGTCGCCCGCCAGGATCGAGGTCAGGTCCGGAACGCCCCACGCCTGGGCGCGGACATTGCGGGCGGCGACCTCGCGGCGCGAGCCGATCTTCTTCATCTCGATGGAATCGGCCGGATCGTCGTTGACCGGCTCGGACGGATCGTTGCCGAGATCCTTCCAGCCGGGCATGTCGACCGAGCGACCGCCCATCGACAGCTTTGACGAGATGGCCGGGTCGGAAAACAGGATTCCGGCCTGGTAGATCTCGAGCGACTGCACATGTTCCTCGAAAGCATATTGCGCATAGACGGACGGAACGATCGCGTCCGCGATACGGGTATAGGCATCTGCCATTTTTCTCTTCCTTCAGGTTTGGGTTGGCGGCGGGTGCCCCCCTACCCAGCCTCCGCTTCGCTCGGCTGACCTCTCCCCGGGGGGAGAGGAGACTTGCGACGTCGGCGCGCCTCTTCTCCCCGACGGGGAGAAGGTGGACGCGAAGCGGCCGGATGAGGGGCGTTTCAGTGCTGCTGATCGATCGTCAGCGCGGGTTGTTGGGCATCCAGCGGTCGGGATTTTCCCCCGCCTCGCGAGCCAGTCGCCGGGCGCGGGCGGGGTCGCTTTTGACGAGGGCTGAAATGTCAGTCAGGTTGCGTTCGCCGGCGGCGTTGCGCTTGAACGGATTGGCTCCGCCGAAAGAAGCGCCGCCGTCGATCGTGTCTTCACGGAACATCGCCTCGCCGATCGCCTGGAACGCCTTGGCGATCCGCGGATCGGTCAGCGCCCCGTCAGGCAGAAGGATGCCCTTCGCCTTGTAGGCATCGACCAGGCCGAGCTTCTTCATCGCCCGGTTGGCGACCTCCAGTCTCTGGCGAAAGCCGTCGCTGTCGGTCGGTCCCCAGTCCCTGACAAGCTCGTCATGGGTGGCTTCCACCGAGCGGGCCAGCGCGATCTCCTGATGCTTGGCCTGCTCGGCCATGTAGCCGACGAACCTGTCGTGATAGGCCTGCGCGGTCTTCGGCGAGGCACCCGCCTCGACCGCCCAGGCCTTGGACGCCTGAGCGAGTTCGTCCGAATAGGCGAAGTTCTCCGGCAGCCCTTCCGGCCTGAGGTATTCGACCTTCTCGGACGACGTGACCGGACGCATGGCCTCGGGAAGCCGGGCATGAAACCGGTCCCAGTCTTCCCGTGACGCGTCCAGGGCGGGAACGCGCAGGCTCTCACCCTGCTGCCGCTCCAGCTCCGCATAGGATGTGAAAGCCCGATCGAGGCTTTCAGGCTTGGTCCAGCCCTTGGTTTCAGCGAGCTTGCGGTTGCCTTCGGAAAGACCGTCAAACCAACTTTTGCCGCCAGGCGCGGCGGACCCGTTGTCCGCGCCTGCCGGTGACTGTGCCGGGTTGCCCGCCGGCAGCGCACGCGCCGCCACGGACCCGGCGTCTGCCAGATCTGTCATGTGATGTTCCTTTTGCTAGGGGTTAGAAAAGAGCCGGGGCGGCTTCGTAATCTCCCCCCTCGAGGGGGAGATGGCCGGCAGGCCAGAGGGGGTCGGTTCGACTGGACGCGACCTCTTGCGACAGATGAAGGTTAGCGCTCTGCGCGAGACGACCCCCTCTGTCGCCTTCGGCGACATCTCCCCCTCAAGGAGGGAGATTAGCGGCTAATTATCCCCCCAGTTCTCCCAAAGCAGCGTGATCGTGCCCGTCACGGCAATCGTCCCGTCGGCGTCGATATCCGTCCCGGTGGCGAACGCCAGGTTGAGATAGAGGTCGACCGGCGTCGTCGTCCCATCCAGCGTCGCGGCGGCGGCGATGTCGGTGGCCGAGGCGGTGGACAGCGCGGCGCCAGTGCCGTCGAGTGTACGCGCGGTCGAGGCCAGCACGTTGACCATGGTCGAGATCAGCGTCGCGCTCGATGCAGCCGCCGAACCCAGAGACCAGGTCAGCGCCGCATTGTCGTTGATGGTCGTCGCGCGGGTGCCGAGCACAGCGAACTGCAGCCGCGCCGTGCCGCCCTTGATGCGCACCTTGCCCTCGGTGAAGTCGAAGATCTTCTGGGCGGCATAGGCCAGCGCGTCGGTGACCGGCACCTGCATGCCGGCGAAGGTGAACACGGTGCGGTACGCTCCGCCCTGCCCTGTGGTGACGGCTTTCAGGCCGGGCCTGGGCGGGGCAAGGCCGGCCTCGCGGGCGGCGGCACGGGCAAGCGTCCGGGGAAGACCTCGGGTCATGGCATTTCTCCATTTTTTCAGTGGCAATTCTGACAGCCCGACCCATCAAGCCCCGGCGGGGCGAGCCGTCGAAGGCTGAATCATTTTGACAAGGAGCACCGCTAGCGCCTTGTTCGAAAGAGATGTTTTCGGCCGCCGGCCTATCAACGCCCGAGAAACCATGTCTTATATCGTGAGGCCTCGTGCCCCCGTTCCGCCGCAATGCGACCGCACGTGGCCAGGCATAGGAATTTCAGGCCTTCAAGGGAGACTTCACATGAACTTTCACAAAGCCATTGCCGCCGTGCTGATGACCGCCGCACTCGCAGGCTGCGCGCAGACCGAAGGCCAGCAGCGGGCCGGAACCGGCGCGCTGATCGGCGGCGCCGGCGGCGCTCTCGTCGGCCAGGCCATCGGCGGCAACACCGAAAGCACGCTCATCGGCGCCGGCGCCGGCGCCCTGCTCGGCGCGGTCGTCGGCAGTTCCACCACACCGCAGCGCCGCGGCGAACAGATGTGCCGCTACCAGGACCGCAGCGGCCGCATCTACACCGCGCCCTGCGACGACCGGTATTATAACGGCGATTATTGAGGCGCTGATCTTCCCTTCTCCTCCCGGGGAGAAGGTGGCCGCGCAGCGGCCGGATGAGGGGTGTTCCAGCTTGGCGACACCCCGGCAACGTTGCGACAGCGTGTTCCCGTTACTGTTCGTAAGGCTCGACCACAGCGAACGGTATTCCCAACGACTCTAGCAGATTGAGAATGCGTTTCGAATGACGAGGCGGAAGGGTATCGCGATCCCGAAATCGTCGCGACCAGCCTTCCCATCTACTTTCAGAATGTATCTGTTCATCGCTCGGCGGGATAGTAATCCTCAGGCAGGTTGATACTGAATTCCCGGGGCGGAACTTTTGAAACGCAGGGGTGCGACCGATAAAAGTGAATTGCTTGCCGTAGAGTCACCGGAATTTTGAGCTATGGCCTTGGCCGACGCATAGGCAATTGAACCGGCTTCCGGGGAATCCGATCCCGAATATCTAGAAAACCGGTAGGATCGATTACCATGTTGCGGTCAAAATTCTTTGAGACATAACTTTCTGGATCAATCTCTGGAGAATTCTCGAATGGCTCCGTCTCTTCTTCATAATCCATTCGATTCCCGAACGCTTTTCTGAATTTCTCCAAGCCATCCATCAAGGACGCCACATATGCCTTGGATTCAGAGTCACCAGTCCTGGATTGAAGCTCGGAAAGCTTGTAGTATAGCGTACCCTTCTTCGTACGATGATCGGGATCATAGATTCCGTTGAGCACGGTTTTGTGCGGGCTGTACGGATCTTTCCAAGGACCCTCCAGGTAGAAAGAATTTGGACCCAAGAGATAATTGTCCAGAAGATCGACCGCAAAGCGCCGCGCGTCTTCTGGACTAATGGAGGTCCCCTTCGTGACGATGGGAGGAAGCGGCTTTCTCTCGACCATAGAATTCTCCGTAAAAACGCTCGAATATCAAGAAGTATATGGATTAAGACATGATCACACCAATACAGATCATCGTATATGCTTCTGCGCTATCACATATTTTTCAAGTTCAGTACTTTGGATACGATCAAATAAAAGAAAAAAAATACACTGCGCATATAGAAATAGCTACAAAGTACGGAAAAAAATACGAAGGTACATATGAATGCCAGAAGGATAGGAAGTGCGACATTGACCTCGCGGGAAAATTCTCCATCGAATTAACCGCCGACGAAGAATCCTACTCGATATATATCGATTACATCGGAGAAGAATTTTCTCCGATGGGATGCTGCTCTTTCTCAAATTGGAAACCGAACATAGACTTTTACAAGACGGGAGTGAAACATACATTCATGATATACAATACAACAGAAAGTAACTTGGTCTATGTCGTCCCGAACGGACTTGCGAAACTCGATATAGAAGTCAACGATGAAAAATAGGAACTTATTGATTTATATTTAAACTAAGCAACACACCCCCATATATCAGTTGAATCACCAGCTTCAAACGAAGGGTAGGATCCGATATCCCGCCAAAAAGATCGCGATTGCCCGTATATGAATCGCTGACCTTGGCATTATGATTTGCGAACGACATAACCGCTCTCTTGGCTATGGAGTCCGGCAGCGGCTGAACATCCTCAATGCCAAGTTGCTGCTGTGCCGCCACGGATCGAATGATTGCACCCTGATAATCCGCGTTTTTTGACGCATCGTTCCAGGCCAACTCAATGTCAGGGAATATCTGGCGGACGTAGCCGCCAGGATCGGCGGTCCTTGCCATCAGGTTGCGCGAAGCTGCCTCATTGAGCGCGCTGTAACGCTCCTGCTCTTCCAGCGAACTTCCCGGCCCAGGCTCCGCATCGCTCAGTGCTGCGTGGATGGCCTGGTTGGACATCGTTCGCATGTCGAAGGTTTGGCGGCCGACATCCAGCTTTAGGCTGAAGTCCCTGTACTGTTCGCCGCCCTCCTCAGTGCCATAGACGGCGGCGAAGTCCCCGGGGCTGGGCATATTGCCGGCATAGCTGCCTGTGTTGGCGATTGCGTCCGGAGCGTTCTGCGAAGCGAGGGTGAGGTTGGTGCGCGCCTCGATCAGTTGGGCCGTGTTCGCGGCGTGCGCCTGGTCGATCAGTCGCCGAATGTCGTTTGGAGATAGGTTGGCGAGAGGGTCGGCTGCCGGCTTGGTCACGATCGGATCGGGCACCGGATCGGACGTTCGCTTTCCAATGCGGTCGCCTTTCCCAAAGCTGCCTGCCGCTTGGATGGCATCGCCGGGGGCCTCTCTGCCGGAGGTCGGCGTCCCGACGCCAAACATCTCCAGCGCGCGCTTCGGGTCCCTGGCGATCAGCGCCTCGAACCGCGCCTTGGCGGCGGTGCTGACCCAGTCCTTCACCACCTGCTGCCTGATCTGCGGGTCGAGGCCCCTCTTGGAGATCAGGTCGAGTCCGTCCTGCCTGGCCGTTTCGAAGCTGACGGGGTCGTCGGGGTCGGCCTTGCCTATTGCGGTGGTGATGGCTTGGAGCACCGTGGTCGTTTCGACCTGCTCGTAGTCCTTGCGCTGCTGGAGCTGCCGCTGCGCCATGCGCCGCGCGCCAACCGCCCGCATCGCCTCGTTCTGCCCAGCGAAGTTGGCGCGCTGGCTCTCGGGCATGCCAGGCAAGGCATCGTCGAACAGCGTGTCGAACAGGCCTGATTTGACCACCTGGCCGCTACGCGGGTCGACCTGGCCATACATGGCCTCATGCAGGCCGGCGCCGTCCGACAGCGGAAAACTGGTCGCCAAGCCCCTGCATGGCGCCGCCGATCGGCGATCCCTGGGGATATTGCGCCGCATTGCCGGTATCGAGCCGGCGCTGGGCAATGGAGAGAGGAATAATGCTGACCATTGGCTGTTTCCTGCCCAACTGGCTTTGAACAAAAGGGCGCGCGGCGCGGGCGATCACGGCAGGGCCGGGCCGCACGCTGGCTGTCGCGTTCACGGGTTTTGTCGGTTCGACTTTTCTGGAAAATCCTGGAGCGGTGCTGCCCTGGTGGGTCGGTGGACCTGAGGCGCCGGCGCCGAAACAGCCAATCTCCCCCCTCGTGGGGGAGATCGGCAGCTTCAGGGCTCCGCTACCCCTCCGCCCGCGCCGCCTTCTCCAGCGCCGCAAGCTGAGCATCGTCCAGCGTCAGGAACCCCATGATATGCTGCACCACCTCGGCGCGCGCATTGCTCAAGGCGCTGTGTAGCTCAAACCCGTTCGGCGTCCGGGTACGCGCCATCCACTCGCCATAGGACGGACGCCGGTAATAGCCGGTCGTCGCCGCGAGATCGGCGAGCACCGTCTCGCCGTCCTCGCCGGAAAACACCCGGAGATAGGCCTTGGCCAGCGCGTCCCGCGCCCTGGCAGGACTGCCGGCCTGGCCGGAATGAGCGAAGCGTTTCCGGCTCATGCGCCGTTACCCGTCGGACCGACGGGCTGCCCACTCTGACCACCGCCGCCCAGCATATCCTGCAACCCGTCGAGCAAGCCGCTGTCGCGTGCCTGCACCGCCGCCGGCACAGCGTCCTTGGCGGCCTTGCCGGCCGTGGCGATCGCCGCCATGCCGGCCTGCGCCTGGCTGGCCTTGGCGCGGGCATCGCGTAACTCGTCCACCTCCTCCTTGCGGCGAAAGATGCGCTGCGGGCTGCGGCCGGCGCTCTGCACGATCTTGATCGCCTCGTCGCTGTCGATATTGTCCATCACGCCTGGATCGAACTGCGCCATCTGCATGGCCGTCGTCACCACCTGGATGGTGTCGCGCGCCTCGGCCGAGCGCCTGAGCACGTCGAGTGGGCCGGTGAAGGTCGGCCGCACCGCCTTGCCGGCCAGGCTCTCCGGCGGCACGAAGCGGCTGTCCTCGTCATAGAGCCCCTTGTCCTCGAGAATGCCGAGCTCGCGGTCGAGATTGCTGGCAAAGCCCGCCTGGATGATCGAGCCGGACGGCCCGAGCAGCGCGCCCTTCTCCTCTTGCCTGATCAGCGCTTCAGTCGCCGTCATCTGCGGGTTCTGCACCAGCGTCTGGAACAAATTGACGAACATCATGTCGCGGATCTCGTCGGCGCGGCTCTGCGCGTAGTTGAAGGCATAGGTCGGGTTCTGCCCGGTCGAGATCGGCGCGATCAGCGGCCTGCCATTGTCGTCGATCAGGCCCGGATAATTCTCGCCCGGATTGAGCACCGGCACATAGTCGAGCCGCGCCTTCGAGGCGGTGGCCGGGTCGGTGATCTGCTGCAAGGCACGAAGCCCCGAGCGGCGCACCGCGTTCTCCTCGCGCACGGTCGTCAGCGCCTCGATAGCAGGCGAGATGCCATAGGGGTCGCCCTCGTAGCGCCGCCAGTTGAAGGTCGACACCGGAAACGTGCGAAAACCGCTTTCCCGGACGATTTTCTCCTCGTCCTCGATGACGTGGTAGGAGGCGAAGGCCGTGTCGAGATATTGGTACTGGCCGCCCAGCCGATACATCTTGCGTTCGTCGCGCGACTCAATGCACTGGATCAGCGAGATTTTCGTCTCGCATTTGGCCGGATCGTCGACCAGAACCTTGATCCGCGCCGGCAGTCTGTCATACCCGAGCAGCTGCGCCGCCTGCCGCGCCGTGCGCTCGTAGCGGCGGTGGAAAATGTCGACCTGGCCCCAGCGGTTGCGGCTGAGATAGCCTTCGACCACGGGGATCGAGGCATAGCGGATCAGCGTCGCGCCGAACCCCTCCTCGGCATAGAGATAGGCCGGGCCATAGCGCACGACATTGCGGAGGCAGGCTTGGGTGGCCGGCACGAAATTCGAATTGGCGGAGTAGCGCAGCGCAAACAGGAAATCGCGCAAGGCCTCCGCCCATTCCTTTTCCTCATCGGTCTCCTCGTCGTTCATCGCGGCGGTCGACAGCCCGTGCCATTTTTCCGACTGCGGGATGATCAGGCTTTCCAGCCCGGCGGCCAGCCGGTTGGCGGCCGAGTTGATGGTGTTGGCATAGACGCGGGCGCCGCGCCGCTCCTGCCGCTCGGCCTGCGAGTCCGGGCCGCCGGTCCGGCGGCCGCTCCAGATATCGGGCGCATCGGGGTCGCAGAACTCCGCCACCTGCTCCCACACAGCCTCATACTGGCTGCGCTCGCTCTCGAGCTCGGACTGGCGGGACAGGATATTGCGGGCGCGGGTGTCGGTCATGGGAGGCCTCGCTGGGGTATGAGATGGGGTTGATAAGGGCGCGCGGCGCCGAAGCTGCTGATCTCCCTCCTTGAGGGGAGATGGCCGGCAGGCCAGAGGGGGTCGTCTCGCATGGAGCGCTAGCATTCTCTTTTTAAGCCTGAAGGTCGCGTCCCGTCGTACCGACCCCTCTGTCGCCTTCGGCGACATTTCCCCCTCGAGGGGAGAGATTGGCAGCCTCGATGTCTTGTCATCTTTTGCCCACTTGGCGATGCTACGAACTTGCTCGCGGCGGGTTTTGGAGGAGGTCGATGTGACGACAAGCCTTGCCGCCCTGAAAAGCCAAAGCAAACGCGCCGTGAAACGGCTCATTGGTTACGATTCCCGCAATTGGCTGCGCATCCGCCAGATCGAGGCGTTCAGCCTCTTTCTCGAAGCCGGAAACCGCAAGGCCGCCGACGTGATCGAGATCTCGCCCGGCTGGAACCGCTACTGGCGGGCGATGTGCCCCAATTACCGCTCGGTCGATTTCCCCGCCTTCGACATCTGCAGGGATCGCACCGACGAGCAATATTCGATCGTCATCGCCGACCAGGTGCTGGAACATGTGCGGCGGCCTCACGCGGCGGTGGAAAACATCCACGCCATGACCCGGCCCGGCGGCTGGGCGATGGTGGCGACGCCGTTCCTGTTCCGCGTCCACGCCAGGCCGCACGACTACAACAGGTGGACGCCCGCCGGCCTCAAACAGCTGATGGTCGAGGGCGGCTTCGCGGAAGCCAACGTCAAGGTCCACGGCTGGGGCAACAAGGCCTGCGCCAGAGCCCATATCGGCGGCCCCGTCCGCGCCTACGGCCTGTGGCGGGATTTGAGCAACGACGAGGAATACCCGCTGATGGTGTGGGCTTTCGCGAAGAAGGGGTGAGATGAGGCGCTGCTAATCTCCCCCCTCGAGGGGGAGATGGCCGCGAAGCGGTCAGAGGGGGTCGTCTCGCGTGGAGCGCTAGCGTTCTCTTTTTTCAAGACAGAAGGCCGAGTCCGGTCGCACCGGCCCCCTCTGTCGCCTTCGGCGACATCTCCCCCTCGAGGGGGGAGATCACCCCCGCCTTCTCATCACCCGCGCATGGCGTCGCCACACCCACCAGTCCCACACCCGCTTCCTGAAACTGCGCTTCATCGCGGTCATGGTCACATCCCCAACAGCACGCGGCGCTGGCCGGTCAGGCTGCCCGGTGCGAGGTCGGTCTTGATGGTGCCGGCGGTGCCGTTCCGCTGTTCGAGCTCAGCCCGCAATGCCGCCTCGCGCGCCTGCACATCCTTGTCCTGCGCGGTCGGTACCGGCGGCAGCGGCTTCAGTTCCGGTGGTTTTTGCAACAGGCACATGGTTCCAGCCTTCTCCAAAATTAGAGGTTCTTGTCCAGTCGTAGAGGAAAAAGTCTTCGCCGTTGCGGCCGTAACCCGGCAGCAGGCAGCGTTGCGTCGCGCCCAACCGCCCGAGCCAGCGCAGCGCCAGTTCATTGGCGGCCAGCGCCCGCGCCTCGACCCGCCAGGCGCCGCGCGCCGATACTTGCGGCCCCAGCACAGCGTGAAAGAAGTCGGTGATCCCAGGCACGCAGCGCTTCATGCGGCGCGTGCCCCAGCTCCAGGCGATCCACAGGCCGCCGCGCTGTTCGGCAGCGCCAAAGCCGGCCTCCGGATTGCCGTCGAGCTCGGCGACATAAGCAAACCCCTGCAGCGCCGTCAGCGCCAGCAGTGCCGGCGACCAGTGGTCGAGCTGGCAGTCGATCTCGGCCCGGTCCTCAGGGCGCAAATTGGCTGCGATGTAACTGAGATCGCGCAAGGTTGCGGGAATGATGCGGACGGTCATGCTTGGCCTTCGTCGTGTTGTCTTGCGCTTGACCGGCCCCGTCGCCAGTGACCTACTCGACATCGACGGCTATCCAGGAGACGGGCGAATGGACATTCGAGCGACACTGACGCAGCTATTCGAAGCCTTCAACGCGCACGATCTCGATCGCATCATGGCGTTCTTTGCCGACGACTGCGTCCTGGAGATGCCGAGAGGCGCCGAGCCCTGGGGAACGCGTTGCGAGGGCAAACGCAACGTACGGGACGCGCTGGCGACACGCTTCGAAGGCTTGCCCGACGTCCACTACGGCAATGGTGAGCACTTTGCGGACGAGGCTGCCGACACCGGCATGTCGAAATGGACTCTCACCGGCACCACCCGCGATGGCGTCAAAAAGGAAGTCCAAGGCTGTGATTTCTACACGTTCCGCGACGGCAAGGTGATCCGCAAGGATTCTTATTGGAAGATCGTGGAGTAAGACACGGCTTCAATTCGAAATGCGGTGGTGCGATCGATGCCTCTTCGTCATCCTATGGCGGAGCAAGGAGCGGAGCGACGCGGCGCAGACCATAGGATCCATGCCGTGACCTTGGAGCGCTGCTACGGCGCAGAATTCTGACGTGCCGCGTTCCCCGGCTGATGTCGCGGCATGGATCCTCGGGTCAAGCCCGAGGATGACGAAGTGAAGGGCGCTTCGCTTCACCGAAAAGAAATTACGGTGACAGTGCACTATATTTTCCATGTCTCAGTCTCCACGATGCAAGTCGCGATCGCGAAGATCGAAAGAGCAGAGCAGCGATGGAACACGTTAGCCTTCAGCTGTCGCCAAATTGGTGCTGAGCTCGAAAGCCAGTCCCGATCCATCGGCGTAGGGGCGCAGCGGGGGCGCACTTTCGCTCACGATGGCCTCCACGACGCGCTTGCGCTCCTGATCGCCAATTTCCCTGCCGACAGCGCTCATGCCGACGAAGGCCATCGTGTTCAATCGCAGGAAGGGTGCGCCGTCCTGGAAGCGTATCGTGCGCGATATGGTCGTTACCCGGACTTCGTGGAAGCCGGCGTCCCGGAGCAGCGCCTCGATGGGGACCGCGTCACCAAAGCTGTACCGCGGATCCTTGATGGCGCCCAGATGGCGCTCCGCCACGCGGCGCAACTCCCGAAAGAACGGGATTTCATCGTCGGATCGCCATGTGGCTACCGCCAGCCTGCCGCCCTTCGCCAGCGCCCGCCGCATCTGCGCTGCCGCCGCGGGCTTGTCGGGAAAGAACTGCAGTCCCTGCTGGCAGACGACAACGTCGAACTGCTCTCCGTCATGGAGAGGCAGGGCGCTGGCATTGCCTTGACGCCAGTCGATGCCCGGCGCCACGGCGCGCGCAACGGCAAGCATATCCGAACTGACGTCGATGCCGACGACGTATCCGGCGTCACCGAGCCGCTCCCTTGCAACGCGGGCCACTATTCCTGTTCCGCAAGCGATGTCGAGGACACGATCGCCTGAAGACAACGCCACCTCTTCGAGAATCATTTCGGCCCACGGCCGGAAGAGAGGGCCTGCGAGCCACCGCTCGTACATCTCCGGGAAACTTGCCTGGCTCATCTCGTGGTTGGGCATCATTGCCTCCAATGGATCGACCTGAGATTGGCATATTTGTGCCGACATGCCGCCCAGAAAGTCCCGCACCGTAATTCCGGCGTTACGGACTACAGGCGCAGGGTCGACGCCCTTCGCGTCACCGAAACGCCCCCAGCGGATCACTCTGCCCAGCCGGCCTTCTCGCCGCCTTGAAATCCGCCGGATCCACCACCGCCTCCCGCAGCATCATCACCCCATAACGCGTCGCGGCCATCAGATCATCCCGCAGCTTGACCACCTGGCCATCCTTGCGATGAAAAAGCCGAAACTCCTCGAACCAGTCGGCCAGCGTCGCAAACACCTTGAAGCGGCCGGATTGCATGCGGTCGAGCATTTCCATCAGCCCGGCCTCGACCGAGACCGAACCGTCCGAAAATTGCGCGTGGCGGCTCAGCATGTTCAGCCCATGCGCCGAATACTGCCGGGCGAGCGCCACGCCTGCCCCTTCCAGCGTCTCTCGGCGGCCGTCGCGCGGCCAGGCGAAGGGCAGCCATTCGCCCCATGGTTTCAAGGTCAGCGTCTGCATCGCCGGCGTCTGCTGCGAGGCCCGCGCGGCCTTGGTGACATAGACGACATCGGCCTCCGTATCCCAGGCCAGCTCGACCGCGGCCGAAGGATGGTCCCAGCCGAAATCGAGCGCGCCGAGCCTTGGCCAGTAGCGTGGCAGCCGGAACGGCTCGCAGACGATCAGTGCCTCGGCCACCGGAAAAATCCGGCCCGAACCCAGCACCGGAATGCCGCGGGCGCGGGCCTCGCGCTCATGCTCCGGATAGGCGGCAACGATCGCCGCGCGCTCGTCGGGCGAATAATGCGCGGCATGATCGATGGTCATGAAGGTGACGTGTCGGGTCATGGCATTATCCGTTCGGGATACGAAGCGCGGAGAAAGAAACTTCAATGCATGAAAGATGATTTTCCTATTCAAGGGAATAGAAAATCTCTTGGCGAATTCTTCAATAACAGCTTCTTTTTTTGAAAATTGCAGTTTATCACAATGGGTACACAAAAGGCTCTAAGACAACTGAAGTACCGTGGATATACACTTTGGTCAGCGGTGTTGCCGGCGGCCGCCAAGCGAAGCCTTTGTTGATGCCCAGCTCCCTGTTGGAAGCGCAGAGATCCGGTCAGTCGCGCTGTCGTCGATAAGATCGACATGACGGGCGCCTCAAGAGAGAAGATGACAAATCGACTATCCGAATGACCAATCATTCCAGCTGCAAATGCCTCGGTCTTGAAACAACTTGAGAAGGTTGCCGCGCGCAGCTTCGCGCTGGTTGGCCAGTTTGTTTGAATCGTACCCTTCAGGCACGGGCGAAAAGCCGAGTACTGCGTGCGATTGGAAATGCTTCAGTCCATCGTCGATCACGCAAAAGGCTCCGACTTGCAAGTCTGCCAATTTAATCCGGCGTATTTCACAGGCTGATGCCCAAGCATACCCTTCGTCGATCCTGCTGATGTCTCTAGCCAACTGCCCGACCACGATATTATCCCGAGCGTCCTTTGCTGTCGTTTCCCTCCCGCGACAAACACTCAATTCCGACTTCTTTAGCTTTCCCTTCGAGATCGCTTGAATAGTGCCACGCCGCACCTGATCAGGATCAATCAGAGCGTAAATAATAGGCTCACGATTTTTGACAATTCCGGACGAGAAAGGACTCTGCCTGACAAGCTCCTTCGGGCATTCCTTCCGTTCTACTTGTCGGCCAAATATTCCAGCAAGTCGCCCGGCAAGGCGCCCAATTTGGCTATTTCTGACCCTGGCAAAAACTGCCCGCCACGATCCATTGCATAGCCAATAGTCCCGTCCTCCTCGATGCTCAGGATCGCGTGACGCTCCCCCCATTTCCATTCGAAAGCTATCTCCCCCTCTTCAGCCCAGACCATAGGTTGCCTCACCCCGTAAGGTATGGCCTGCCAAAGCTTCGAGGCGAGCTCGATCAATTTTGCAGGCGCAGACTTGAGCGGGAATTCAACTCGACGAGGAACGTCCCACGGACCCAGAATTGGTAAAAAGACGAATTGGCTATCTGACGGCTTCGCCCAGGGAGTAGTATCCCTGATCATGACGGAGCAGGCTAGGATATCCTCGGGCATCAAGCCTTCCCATACAGTAGTTGCCATGGGGAGCGACAATCCGGTGGTAGAACCCGTCTGGGGAAAAATGCAGCGCTTACCTTCGTCGAATCCAAGCAGGCCCATCAGAGGCGAAGCTGGAAATGCACGCGACGAGAACACTGTTCTCCCCGTGTTTCGAGAGCGGCTTTCGTTGTCCAGCGAAAAATAGCGCGGATTGGTGCCTGGTAGTTCGTCCACAAGAGCGATCGCACTCATAACTTTTCACCGACGTCAACGTTTTCACGCGCCAATCCCACCAACTCTTTCCATATGGGGATCAATAGGCTGGGTGGAAAGGGCTTGGCATTTGTAGCGCTGGTGCTGTGGTCCAGTTCGAGACGAGCCGCGAACAATTGCTGATGGAGCACCAACGAAGCCTCACTCCCATCCATTTTTAAAGCCCCACTTTGCATTTTCATGGATCCAAAGGTGGTGATGCGGTTTAGTGGCGATCCGTCGATGCGGCTTACCGTTGGCAAATTAACTCTATAGAGGAAATCTTCGGTATCTTTGCGGATTTTTACAGATGAAATGAAATTCTGAAGAAAAGAGTTAACACTCGGCTCATCATCTTCAATACTCAGAATTACCGCACCAAACGCTACGCGGGTTACTGGCTTAGAAAATCCTGCGAGATAATTTGTACTGAGAGGCTCAAATTCGTCGACAGCAGATTGCCAAGCCGCGAAAGTTGGAAGTGTCGCTTCATCTGGAGAGGACGAAGGCGCTTTGCCGATGACAACATCGACGCGCCCGGGACCAAAGCCCAACGTTATGCGGCCAAGCCCGAAGTTTCCGGCATAGACCTTCCCTCCGGGGACGTTCTGCCGGAATTCCGCCTCGTCCTGTCCGGTAAGAATCTTCCAATCAGCCTCGGTGCCGGTCGGCGCGTCGGGACAAAATACCGACAGCCGCATAGATTCGACACACCAATTGCTGCTCATCACTCCCCCACACGATGGTCATTACCTTGAAATAAATGGCAAGGCAATTGAGCCAGTATGCCAAATACCTCAGGAATTCGCAAAACTTAGTGAACATGCTCCGATTGACAGCACACAGTCAGCTTGGGAAGCTGACTGTGTGCGTCCGTGGCGGGAAGGTCCGTACATGCTCACCCCTTCCCCATCTTCTCCACCTCCCCCGCCGACAGAAACAACAGCACCACATCCGACATCCCCAGCAGTGGCGTGAACGTGACGATCGTAATCCCGCCCGTCGCATTGGTGCGGGTCAGCCCTTCGGAATAGATGTCGAGCGGCGGTTCCTCGTCGAACCAGACGCCGTGTAAAGTCTCGCCCTGCCATTTCTCGCGGCCCTTCTCGAAACTCTTGAACGACAGCACCGACTCATCGGCCTGCACGTCGCCGCCGCCGCCCCAGCGCACCACGACGCTGTCGAGCGCGCCCGGTGCGCCGCGGCCCATGAAGGTCTGCACGATGGCGTCGGCCGGGATCATGCCGGTGCCCCAGGCCGCCTGCTGCTGCGGCGGGCCGACCAGCACGCGCTGCGGATTGTCGCGCGTGCCTTCGCCGGTGACGCCGGCCGCCCACAGCCTGACGGCCGAGTCAAACACCTTGCCTTGCCACCACTGGGGATAGCGGCCGGTGAGATGCATGGCCCATTCGGCGCCCCCTGCCCTGGTCTTGCCGAGCTGGTTGCCGGCCATGAACAGGCGCTCGCGGTTCTGGGAGCCCGCTGCGTGAAACTCGGCCTGGCGTTGATACGGTCTATAGGCCGCCAGTTGATTGGTCCGGCGCCGTCTGTCCAGTTCGGCCATCAGCGCCAGATATTCCGTCTTCACGGACATCGCCGGGCTCTTCGAGGAACGGCTTGACGACGGCCTCGAGGGCGCGGATGCGGATGCGGATTTCGTCATCGCTCAGGCCGTCCATTTGGTTGATCGTGGCATCGAAATCCTTGGGCAGCACCGACAGCACGATCTTCAGATACTGGTCCGGCTTGTCGGCCCGCACCTCGGCAATGACGCCGGCGCCATGTGTGCGGAAATCGGCCCGCACGGCGGCCAGGAAATCGTCGCCCAGTGTTTTCTTGGCGCGCTTGCGGCGCGGCTTCTGCGTCGCGGCCGGTTTGGCAGCGGACCTGCGTCTCGCCGGCTTGCGGCGCGTTGGCCTGGCGGCTGTCTTTTCAGTCATGGACGTCACCGCCCACGGCGTTGGCAGCGGGAATGCCGGCCTTCGGCATCGATCCGGCCCGGCTGGCCGGTTTCTTTGAACGAGCGGACTTCTTCCTGGTCCGCTTCTTGGCGCCCTGGACGCGCTTTGGCTTTGCCGCGTCGGCAGGCTTCGCCGCCGGGGCGGGCCTTGCCGCGCCGGCCCGCGCCTTGAGACGCGCCATGACCAGACCGACAAGGTGCCCGGCGATGCCGGCCTGCGGAAAACAAAAGCCGCCGGCCGCATCCCGCACCATGCCGATCTTTACGCCGGGTGCGACCTGCTCGATACGCCCCAGGCGGGGCTGCGGTGCGGTGCCTTCGAATTCGCCGATGGCGCTGACGATTTCCTGGCCGTCAGCATCGGTGATGATGGTGGCGTAGCGGGTCATGAATCACACTCCTGAATCAGCGCGCGTTGCGGAGACAACCCATTGATGGGAAGCTGGCTGTTCGAGGGAGGACAGCCATGAGCAACGTCACCACGCATTACGGCAGCGACGGCATCGTCGAGCGCATATTGGCCGCGATTCCCGATGCGAAATCCGATAAAATCAGTGCCGCGCAGCTCTATCCGTTCGACCAGCTTCACGGCCGCGAGCTCATCGCCACGCGAGACCATGGAGCTCGTCTTGCCCCCTCGCCCACTGACCGGATCCTCGATATCGGCAGCGGCATTGGCGGCCCGGCGCGCTTCCTGGCCGCCACCTATGGCTGCCAGGTCGACGGCGTCGACCTCACACCAGCCTTTGTCGAGGCATCCGGCCGACTGACCACGCTCAGCGGCCTTGGCGACAAGGTTCGCTTCCACGAAGCCGACGCGGCGAAACTGCCCTTTGCCGACAACACATTCGACGCCGCAATCTGCTTCTATGTCGGCATGAACATCGCCGACAAGGCCGCCGTCATCGGGCAGGCTTTTCGCGTTCTGAAGCCGGGCGGCAAACTGATCTGGACCGAAGCCGTGCTGGCAGCCGGCGAGCCGAATTACCCCTTGCCCTGGGCGGTTGCGCCGGAAACCAGCCACCTTGTTGACCGGGATACCCTGAAGACCCTGTTCGCCGACGCGGGCTTCCATATTGACGAAATCATCGACGAGACCGGCGAACATGTCGAACTGGCGATGCAAAGGGCCAGTTCCGGCATCATTCCTTCGCCTGCGCAACAGCAGGCCAATGAAATCGTGCTCGGCACCGAATTCGTGCAGCGACGCAAGAACTACATCCGCAGCCTGAGCGAAGGCAGATTGGCGTCACTGGCCGTCATCATCTCGAAGCTTGCCTGACCGGAGCCGTGATCGTAACGAAGGGCAGAAACAAAAAACCCGCCTCAGGGGCGGGTCGTTGGCGCAACTCAGCACCATGGGCAAAAATGTAGCATAGCTGCACTCACCCCGTCAACCGCTTTCTGAGAAAAAATTCCTAAATCGGTCGAACCCGGCGACCGCATCCCACACCATGCCGATCTTTACGACCGGCGCGACCTGCTCGACACGCCCCAGGCGTGGCTGCGGTGCCGCGCCCTCGAACTGGCCAATGACGCTGACGATTTCCTGGCCGTCATCGTCGGTGATGATCGTGGCGTAGCGGGGCATGGGTGTCTCTTGGATTGCGAAATGAGTCATCGGGCGAAGGATGGCATTCCTTGGCGCCCCCCTCTGTCCTGCCGGACATCTCCCCCACGGGTGGGAAGATCGGGTATCACGCCGGGTTCGCCAAACACCAACGTTGCAAAGGCCGGCGGGGCGCTGAAACTGCCAATCTCCCCCCGCGTGGGGGAGATGTCCGGCAGGACAGAGGGGGGCGCTGTCCYGCCGACCTGTCTAGCCCAGAAACAAAAAACCCGCCTCGGCGGCGGGTCGGTGGCGCAACTCAGCACCATGAGCAAAAATGTAGCATAGCTGCACTCACCCCGTCAACCGTTTTCTGAGAAAAAATTCCTACTTCGGCCGAAACTCCGGCCTGACCGACGCTGGCAAAGCGCATAAAACCCTGCTTTTGCCGGCGGCTGGTCATAAGCCGGCAGGTGTGAAATCATTCGTCGAAGCTCATGGAATGATTCCCGTCGCACGGCCTTGTGGGAGAGGACGATGGACAGACCAGCCATGGCATCCGTGTTCAGGATGCGGCATGCACAAGCCACGGTTTCCGGCGTGCGCAGCACCGGCCAGGGTCAGGCCGATCCAGTCATCCGCGTGCGTTCGCTGGGCGAAGCCATCCGTTTCGTCGCCAACGCCTACCCCCAATACGACATCGGCGCCGTCGCCATCAACTGTGGGGATGTTTCGATCGGCAGCCTCGGCAACCTGGAGGTCAAGGCGCTGTGGCGCGAATATGGCGAACGGCTGACGCAGGAATAGGCATTCGCCCGCAGCCTTTCTGGAGCGGAAATGCCGCTCGCGCGTTTCAACCCCAGCCACGGGAGCAATCGCCATGAATGTCGCCAACCTGCAACTCGAAGGCCTGCTGATGGCCGTCGCCTCGATCAACCGCCTCCTGGTTCAAAAGGGGGTGCTGACGGCGGAGGAGATCGACCTGGCCTTGCGCAAGACCGAGGCCGGCGAGACCAACCAGGAGCGGTCCGAAGGCATGTCCGCGTCAAGCCGCGACGCCGTCAACTTTCCGATCCGGCTGCTGGAACTCGCCAACCAGTGCCAGCCGGAGGCGGAGATGCCGTCTTTTTCGAAGCTGGCCCGCATGGTCGGCAAGATAAAGGAACCCTACAACGACCAGCTGTGAGCGGGGCCGGCGGGCGTCCGCGGCGGCCCGCTGCCCACGCCTCAAGCCCTGCCCGGCCATCCCGAATTGAGCGAAAGCACCTTGCCCGGTCCATGTACGGCCGCAAACAGCAGTCCGGCCAGGAACGAAAAATGGTCGACGAAGAAGCCGAACTCGGCCTGGTTGTCGGCCCAGTGGCTGGGTCCGTGAAAGGCGAAGCCGAGGAACAGCACATAGGCGGCGGCGACCACGGCTGCCTGCGAGAAGAACGCGCCGGTCAGGAAGCACAGCACCAGCGCGACTTCCAGGATCGCCGCGCACCAGGCCAGGAACAGCGGAAATGGAAAGCCGGCGGCGGCGATATAGCCGGCGGTGGCGTCCATGCCCATGAACTTGAAGGTCACGGCCATCAGGAAGACGCCGGCGAAGATCAGCCGGGCGACGACAAGGGCCGCGGTCTGCCACGGTGATTGAGTGATTTGCGACGACATGCTCGTTCTCCAGCTTTGCAGGTTGATCGCTCCTAGGACGCGCGACCGGCGCCAGGTCCGACACATCAGGCCAATTTTTCTCGACAGGATCGCAGAGGGCTTTCGAAGCGTCACACCGTACAGCAAGAGCGCTTTTCGGTTTGCCGGCTGACGGCATATTATTGCTCGCTCCAAGGGGGAATCGGACATGGCCAAGGCATTGACCATCGGCGCACCGCGGCATGCGGCGACGAGCACGGCCTACGAACAGGAATGCAGGGATATGCTGGCTCCGCATCTCGACGCCCTGCTCCGCAAGGTCGAGGCCGCCGGCTGGAACCGCGGGCAGGCCGCCTCGGCGCTCATGTATCTCGCCGCGATGCGGCTGAAGCCGGCCTGACGACGGCCCGAACGGCTTTCCGGCGCCGCCGCGATTGAAACTTGTTGGTAATCACGGAAGTGCTATCGTTAGTCGGGGCTAATGCACCGGCGGTGCAGGGATTTTGGGTGGGCTGAAATTTGCGTACAAGCGTCAGGTTTGGGGCGATATCTCATGGCGTGCGGTCGGCGCCGCTGGAGTGCAGCGGCTGCGGCGGCGCTGGCCAGGTCTTCGAATGCCCGCGCTGGGCGAGTTCCAACGGCCATTGCTGCCCCGCCGGCACGCACCGGCGCGGCTGCCCCGGCCTCAGCGCGGCATGCTCCGAATGTGACGGCGACCACGCTGCCGCCGCCGACCCCATGCGGGCCTCGGCCTGATACACGCCTATCGCAGCCCAGGCCGTGTCGTCTGGTGGAACCGGCGGCGCCAATCTGTGTTATGTCGTGTTGATCGCGGGCGCCGAAGGCTGCGCGTCCCCGACAACAGAAAGCGAGGCCTGAGATGGCTGACGACAAGTCGAAGACGAAACAGGACCGCAAGCAGGTCTCGAGTGAAGAGCCCTACGAGGTTGCCGCCTTTGCCCGCAAATACGGCATCCCGCCAAGCGAGGCACAGACCATCATCAAGCGCTACGGCCCCTCGCGCAAGAAGCTCGACGCCCATATGGCGGCCCGCGGCTAGCCGAAACCATTTCGCCTGGGCGGCGTTGAAGATGCTGCGGGCCGTGTCAACCGGGCCTGGTGGTACGGTGAACAGGATGTCTTTTTCCCGGTTTCTCATCCTGGCCAACGAAACGGCAGACGAGCATCTGTCCCACCCGGCCCGCAGCGCCACGTATTGAGGGAGGTCGCCATGTCCGACACCATACGCAGGACCGGGAGTTGCCTGTGCGGCGGCGTGCAGTTCGAGGTTCACGGCGCGCCGCTGCGCGTCGGCCTGTGCCATTGCAAGGACTGCCGCAAGGCCGGCGGTTCGGTCTACTCGGCCTTTGCCATCTGGCCGCGCGAAGCCTTCGAGACCACCGGCCTCGTCAGCTCCTATGGCACGCGGAGCTTTTGCCCGACATGCGGCGGCCGCGTCGCCTGGGTCGACGACAACGAGGCCGAGGTGGCGATCGGCAGCCTCGACATCGCGCCGACCGATCTCGTGCCCGAATATGAATTGTGGACCTCCAGGCGCGAGACCTGGCTGCACGCTCTGCCCGGCACCGAACAGTTCGAGCATGACCGCCCAGCGCAGCACAACGCCGAAGCGCCGACGCCGAGATCGCTGTCGGACATCGACGCTGAGATTTGATCTCTTGGCAAGGGAACCCTGTCCTGCCGGCGACGTTACCGAGCGCTCTCACGCATGTCGCCAGCGACACTTGCGGCAATCATGGAGACGACCGTTGAACGACAAGATGTTTCCCCGCCCCATCAGGCTGAAATTCGCGCCTGAGCGCGAGCGCATCATCCGCAGCGCCTGGGAAGGGCTGGAATGCCTCGCCGACTGGCCGGCTGGCCAGGGACGGCGCTACCGGGCGGCGTTGCGCAGTTGCCGCGATGCGCTGGATGGCTGGACGCCGGCGGAAAAAGCGATGCGGGCGATGATCGACGCCGCGCGCGAAGCAAAACTCCTCCAGTAGATGGAAAACAGGACATGTCCGAGCTCATTTTGCCCACACCGATGCGGATCAAGCCGCATGGGTCGGACACGATCCGCGATGTCGCAACGCTCAAGGATGCCAGCGAAATCCTGATCGACTGGCCGCAGGCCAAACGCGGCCCGTTCTACCAGGCGGCGCGCGAGAAGGTCGAAGCAGCCCTGGATAACAATGCAGGTGCTGCCGAGGCACAGGAAGCGTTCGCAGCGCTCTGCAGCCACTCCGGCGTCTTGGTGCGATAGCGGTTTCAATGAAAAGAAGCAGGCGGGACATCGTGCCTCGCCTGCTTCACGCAAATCGTCCGGATCACCCGCAATACTCGATCCGATTATTCCGCCGGAAGCTCGCCCTGTACGATCGGGTGTGAGGTTTCGAAGCCAAAACTCTTCGGCGCCAGCAGAATCAAGGCAATCACGATGGCAATCGAGGCAAGCAACGTGGCTGTGGTCGCAATATCTCTCACGATAATCTCTCCGAATTCCAAGTCGTGAGAGAAACGCCCCCAAGATAACGAGGTTCCATTAGCTTGCGCGATAATACCAGCGAGCGGAGGTTATTGCTTCGGCGGCTGGGGCGGCACTTCACCCGGCTTGATCACCGGCGTCTTGCCTTCGTTCGGCGCCGGCGCCGCCATGCCCTGGTCGCCCGTCGGGGGCGGTTTCAGCACGCCGCCGCAGTCGTTGAGCTTCGCGGTCAAATTGCCGTCATCGGCCTGCTGTTCAGGCTGCTGTTTTGCCCCTTGCTCGGTCTGAGCCCTGCATTTGTCGGCCTGCGGCGCCTGGCTGTCGTTCTGCTGCTGGGCCGCGGCCGGCATTGCCAGCGCCAGCATGAGGCCTAGTGGCATGATGGCAAGAATTCTCATCACTGCCTCCTTCTTTCTTCACGGTCGCCCGCGGCGACCTTCCTTTCAAAGGGACAACGCCTGTCGATGAAAAAGGTTGGCCGCCTCGCCCTGCGGTATTGCAACCAAACCCGTTTGCCGGCCGTTGCGGGTGCCGGAGGCGATCATGTTCGAAGGTTTTCAAGGCGCGGAAATCGACACCGGCGATGCCGGCATATTCTGCCTGCGCGCCGGCGGCGGGCCGCCGCTGCTGCTGCTGCACGGCTTTCCGCAGACGTATCTGATGTGGCGCGACATCGCCCCCGCTCTGGCCAGCCGGTTCAGCGTCGTCTGCGCCGACCTACGCGGCTATGGCCGCAGTTCCTGTCCGGCATCCACTCCCGACCACGCCCCCTATGCCAAGCGCACCATGGCCGCCGATATGATGAGGCTGATGGAGAAGCTGGGTTTCAGCAGATTCATGGTCGCCGGCCATGATCGCGGCGGGCGTGTCGCCTACCGCATGGCGCTCGATCATCGGGGCAGCATCGACAAGCTCGCCGTTCTCGACATCGTGCCGACCGCCGATGCCTGGGACCGGGCCGACGCCAGGCTGGCGCTGGGTTATTGGCCATGGTCGCTGCTGGCGCAGCCCGAGCCGTTGCCGGAAAAGATCCTGTCCGGCGCCGCCGAGGCGGTCGTCGACAATGCGCTCAACGGCTGGGGCTCGCCGCCATCGGCGTTTCCAGCCGAAGTGCGTCGGGCCTATGTCGAGGCCTTGCGCGCGCCTGCCCACGCCCATGCCATCTGCGAGGAATATCGGGCGGCAGCCACGCTCGACCGCGAGCACGATCATGCCGACAAGGCAGCCGGCCGGCGCATCCGCTGCCCGCTGCTGGCGCTATGGAGCGGTCAGGGCGCGTTGGCGCAATGGTATGCCGGCGAAGGCGGGCCGCTGGCGCTGTGGCAGGGCTGGGCCGACGATGTGCGTGGCCAGGCGATGCCAGGTGGACACTTCTTTCCCGAGGAGAATCCGGCGCGGACGGCCGATCTGCTGGCCGGCTTCTTCGGTGAAACCAGTCACGGCATCTCTCGGCGAACGGGATTACCTTCGCCCTCCCTTTGATCGGGCCGAGGCCCCCTCCTTTTCCGCCTTTGCCTGACTGCCTTCATCACCGGCGGCAAGGCCGGGTCCGCTTTCGAACCGGCGCAGAAAGCCGGCAACGACCAGCACGATCAGCGTGCCGAACCCGGCCACTTGCCAAAGACCCAGTCCGCAGGCGACGCCGATCGCGCCCGCCAGCCACATGCCGGCGCCGGTCGTCAGCCCATGCACCTCGCCGCGCGAAAACATGATCGAGCCGGCGGCGAGGAAAGCGACGCCGGCGGTCACCGCCTCGACCACCCGGATCGGATCGACCTTGACCGATTCCCCGGCGAACATCGGCGCGTGCACGATCTCGACCGTCAGGATGCCGAAGGTGGCGGCGGCGACGCAGACGAGAATATGCGTGCGAAGTCCGGCCGGGCGGTTGCGCCATTCGCGTTCGAAACCGATGACCGCGCCATAGAGGGTGGCCAGCAACAGCCGCGCCGCGATGACCGGAAACGAGGTGTAGGTGGAATGGCCGAATTCCTCGACGAGTTGTTCCATGATGTCCCCTCCAAAAGCTTGACGCCACAACGCGGCCACCGGGTCGCGGTTCCTGAATCCACGGCCAGGTGCGGCAAGGATGCGGCCGCTTTTGAATACGCATCTGCCAAAGGGAGGTTGATGGAACCAACCCTCAAGGGCTCAGGAAGGCTCGGTTTCGG
The DNA here is from genome assembly GCF_004006095.1 of Mesorhizobium sp. M7A.F.Ce.TU.012.03.2.1. Classification (NCBI taxonomy): domain Bacteria; kingdom Pseudomonadati; phylum Pseudomonadota; class Alphaproteobacteria; order Hyphomicrobiales; family Phyllobacteriaceae; genus Mesorhizobium; species Mesorhizobium sp. M7A.F.Ce.TU.012.03.2.1. The sequence continues at coordinate 4,027,870 of NZ_CP034779.1, read as the reverse complement.
GCAGGTCGGCGCCGAGCTGCGGAACGATGATCGAGTCCAGGGGCGCCGTCAGGGACCATTTGAGATGGCCCGGGCTGCGATCCAGCACCGCCAAGCCGTTCAGCGATTGCGGCGCGACCCGTTGCAGGACGACGGTGCCGAAACCCTTGCGCGTGCTTTCGTCCCGCCGCTCTCCCTCGCGCACCGGCATCGTCTCGTCCCAGACCAGATGAATTTCCCGCTTGTCCGAAACGCCTTCGACGATCCGCCAGGTGATCTCGAGCCGCCCGGCCTCGCTCGCCAGCGCGCCATATTTTGATGAGTTGGTGCCGAGTTCATGAAATGCCATGCCGAGATTCTGCACGGCGTTCGGCTGCAGGGTCAAAAGCGGCCCGGAGAGCGATACCCGCGCCTCGTGGCCGAACGGCTTGAGCTGCTCCTGGGCGAGGTCGAAGAGGCTGGCGCCGGCCCATTCCGAGTTCACCAGCAGATCGTGCGACCGCGACAGCGCCATGATGCGGGAGCGGATCAACTCCTCGAATTCACGCGGATCGGTCGAGCGTTTGCTGGTCTCCCTGATCATCGAGAGGATCACCGCGAACTGGTTCTTGACGCGATGGTTCACCTCGCGGAGCAAAAGCCTGATCCGGCGCTCGCTCTCCTTGCTGGCGGTGATGTCGCGGGCGATCTTCGAGGCGCCGATGATCTCGCCGGACACGTTCCTGATCGGCGAAATGGTCAGCGACACGGCGATGAGGCCGCCATCCTTGCGCCGGCGGATCGTCTCGTAGCTGGCCAGCAGCTCGCCCCTGCGAACCCGGCTGATGATGTCGGTCTCTTCATCCTTGAGATGATCGGGGATGAGCATGAGCACGGAGCGGCCGACGGCCTCTTCGGCGGTGTAGCCGAACATGCGTTGCGCCGCCGCGTTCCAACTGGTGATGATGCTGTTCAGATCCTTGCTGACGATGGCGTCGAAGGACGAATCGACAATCGCTGCCAACCGCGCATCGGCGGTGATGGCGATCAAGGCATCACGGCCCGCCAAATCTATCACGGTCGACCCCTTCTCCCTCTGCGCGGATTGCGCGCATGGCCACCAATGCGCCGCGGTGCATTTTGGTTGCAATCGCCTCCAACATTCCTCCCAGGAACAGTCCGGGCAGTTCATGTCCGGAACCTTGCGCGCCTGCGCGAGTTGCACCCGACACCCCCCGTGGACGGCTCAATAAGGAGGCACACAATGAGCGACGGCAACAGCGATCTCGACCGGGTCTGGAAACTGATGGACAGGATCGGCTTCTGTATGCTCGCCACTCGCGAAGGCGATGACATCCGCTCGCGACCGATGGCGGCGCATGTGGTGCGCGACGAAAACGCCGTCTACTTCCTCACCGATGTCGACAGTCACAAGGATGACGAGATCGAAGCCGAGCCCAATGTCGGTCTCGCCTTCGCCGATTCAGGCGGCCAGAAATATGTTTCCGTCAGCGGTCTGGCGGCGGTTTCGAACGACCGCGCCAAGATCAGGGAGTTGTGGTCGACCCCGGCCAAGGCCTGGTGGGACAGTGCCGATGATCCTTCGATCCGCGTGCTTAAGGTGACGCCGAAAGACGCCCAGTATTGGGACAGCCCCGGCACCGTGGTCAGCTATGTGAAGATGCTGGCCGCAACGGTCAGCGACAGCCGCCCGGAAATCGGTGACACCGGTAAGGTCAGGATGTAGCCGGACGGCGTTGAAAATCACGACATCAGTCAGATGTACGAATGCCGGCGGGTCGCATTTGACATATTGCTGGCGGCATACCGGCGCGGATCAGTCTGGCTTGGGAGGGTCAGGGGCATTCGGCACTGGATCGGCGTCAGTATCCCTTTGCGGACAGTCCTCATAGCTGTGGTCGCGCCCGCCGCAGAAAGAACAGCACATGGCCTCGCGATCCCCGTTTCCGGGCCGCCATTGCGGGGTTTCGTAGGGCTTCCTGCCATCCATCCCCAGCAATGCACGACGGACCATTTGGTTGCGCCGCCACAGACGGCCAGCCGGCGGTAGCGGAACCACCCGCCGGGATGCGAGTTTCGGCCGATATATCCATTCGAGGGAACAGCCATGCCAATGCGCCGAATTGCCTTGATGACGGCAGCGATCCTGCTGGCGGCGGCCGGCCTCGCCGAAGCCAGGCCCGACACCCGCACGATGAGTTGCGACCAACTCCGGCAACTGCTCCAAAGCCGCCATGCCGTGGTGCTGACCACCGGCCCCAACACCTATGACCGCTATGTCAGGCAGTTCGGCAATGAATGCGACTGGCCGGAGGTGCCGATGTCGGCCTATGTCCCGACCCGTGACGGCAGCTGCCCGGTCTACCGCTGCGAGGAACCCGTCACCAACTTTCCGGACTGACACCGCGCTTCCAATCGGCTTTGCCGCCGCAGTGCGTTGATCCCGGCGCGCGAACCGGCTAGGGGTGGGGCGCAACGTGCATTTTCCCGCTTCGTCTAATGGTAGGACAGCGCCCTTTGAAGGCGTGAATCGAGGTTCGAGCCCTTGAGCGGGAACCAGCAACCAAGCGTTCGGCTGCTCAAAAGCTGCGCGCAGGGCTGGCCAGCCGGCATCAGCGTATTAGCGAACGCTTGTATTTCGCCCCAAGCAGGATCATCATCCGGACCGTCAGTGGCTTCAAGAGGTGCAGCGCCATGGAACTGAGTTGCTTTGACGGGGGCGTCCTTGCATCGACGATGTCCCTGAACGTCACGGCGGTTTTCATAATATTGACCGCATTTGCCGCATTTCGGCTGGTTGCAATGTCAGGCGAAGGTTCTGTCGACCAACTCCAGACCGCGTAGCCCGCAGGGGACCTCCGGTTCAGGAGAAGGCATATGGCCGCGAGAAAAGTGATAGCCGTCAAGGATTGGTCTTGCGGCATGAGCGACGAGCTCGGCCGCGTCGTCCTGACCATCAACCCGACCGAGGGTGAGCCCATCCTGGTTTTGATGACAATCTTCCAGGCGGCAAGGATGGCCGGCGAATTGCGGGCTCCGAAACTCGTCTCCATGCCTCGGTGACGCCACGCCCCTGGGCAAATCGGATCAAGCTCGCCGGGGCAGCCCCAACGCCCTCCCCAGCGAGCTGTTGCTCCGTTACGATGAACGATGGAGCAATTACTGCTTTACGAATCCGGGCGCCATTAAGTTGCATCCGGCCTCCTGAAACCATTTCGCGGACACCGCGTTGACCACCGGGCCGACACAGGAGACATCTCATGACCGTCAACTGCCGCATATCGATCGACAACCGGCCGGAGGCCACGGACGCCATTTTTCAGGCGGTTCCACGGATCGGCGAAAGTGTCGCGCTGTCGATCGACGGAACCACGCAGGATCTGCGGGTATCGCGCGTCGTGCACGTCACCAATGGCAGCCTGGAAGGTGCCGCGATCGTCGTGGAAGTGACGACCAACATCCTCTGAACCGAGAGTCTCGTCCCGGTACGCCAGCCGGCGCCGCGTCGCGGCAACTGCCGACCGGCCTGCGGGGCCAGGGCGGCTCACGCGTGGTGAACCGCCCTACTCCTTGCCGCCGTCGGAAATGCCGTTGCCGCCGGCGGTTGGCAAGATGCCGAAGTCTTGCGACTTCGTCCCTTGCTCCGCCGTCAGGAAGCCATCCGAGGCAAGACCGCGCCGCAGCAATTCCCTCACGGCGGCCGAACGGCTCGGCATGCGCTTGTCAAAGCGCCAGTTTTCCAGCGCCGCCAGTTCGTCTGACGTCAGCATGATCTGCAACCGTTCCGGGCGTTCCAGTTCAGTCATCGCGCTTCCCTCGCTCCGCACCATGAATACGTAGAATGAGTATTCAACTTACTCAACTCATAGTTAGGAAACCGCTCCTAGCGCGTCAAGACCTCGCGATGGGTGAACCGCTTGTCATGCTCATGAAGAGCGTGATGCGTATTCGGCGTAACACACACAGTTGCACAACTATGCTAACTATTTGATTTGTTTGGGTATAATTTAATTAGTGACTTGCCAAGCCCAAGCCCCTGCCGCATTGTGCAACCTGAACAGAAAACCATTCCCTTTGGGAGGTTTCGATGCGGTATGATTACTCGGCGCGACTGCGCGATGACGTCCGTTCAGCAGTCCAGGTCGCCTTCAGGAAGACCGGCATCGTCAGCATCACGGCGGTGGCGGAGCATGTAAGGGTCAGGAATCTGGCCGAAAACGTCGCCCTCGAGGACGTCGAATACCTTGTCTTCCAGGCAGCCCAGCTGATTGGCGCGGCAATTGAATTCGACGGGCTCACCAATTTCGACGGCGTAGCTGGTCTGTTCGTGGATGGCCTCGGTGGCGACGATGGTGAGCGCGTCAACGCCCAACTCGACAGACCTGGTGAGGCCACCCTGCAGTAGGGCGGTTCAGGCTGAACGCGCATTTGTCCCGTGCCAGCCAGAGCGGCCTCCTCAAAAGGCCGCCCTGCTGTTTCCGTACCTTGGTGATGACCAGAGCAGTTCCTCAGGCGGAGCCGGCGATTTGTGAGGCGAAGTCGCGATAGGGACGCAGCGGGCGGCCCAGAAGCGTGGTCAGGCGCTCGACGTCGCCGGCCTCGGGCAGCATGCCGTCGGTCAGGAACCGTTCGCCCATCAAGCGCATGTCGTACGCCATCCAGGCAGGCAGGAACTGCTTGAGATTCTGCTCGAAATCTTCGGTGTTGTCGCCGCCGTAGCTGATCGGGCGGGCAAGCACGTCGGACCAGATAGCGGCGATATCCGTCCCGGTCAGTGTCTGCGGACCGACGAGGTTGATCCGCTCGAGCGCAAGCGGCTCCGCGGACCGTTCGCGGCGCAGCAGCTCGAGAGCGGCGATCTCGGCGATATCACGCACGTCGACCATGGCGAGCCCCTTGGCGCCGACCGGCATTGTGTAGGTGCCGTAGCCGGTGATGACGTCTTCGATCATCAGGTCGTTCTGGATGAAATAGGCCGGGCGCAGGATCGTGGCCTGGAAGCCCATCTGCTCGATCATTCGCTCGACGCCGAATTTGCCGGCGAAATGCGGCACGTTCACATAGACGTCCGCATGGATCACCGAGAGATAGACGATCCGCTCGATGCCCGCCGATCGGGCGACGTTCAGCGCGACCAAAGCCTGGGTGAATTCGTCCGGCACCACGGCGTTCAAGAGGAACAGGGTGGAAACACCGGACATGGCTTTGCGCAGTGAATCGACATCGAGAAAGTCGCCTTGCGCGACCGATACGCCTGCCGGAAAGCTGGCTTTCGACGGATCGCGGACGAGAGCACGGACGTCGGCGCCGCGCTTGACGAGGTGTTCGACGACTTGGCGGCCAACATTGCCTGTGGCGCCGGTAACGAGAATGGTCATGGAATTTCTCCTGTTGGGTTGCTTGACAGGCCCAATATGTGTGGCTCACAAACAGTCAAACAGGCCGAAATTTTAGACGCGCCGTCTCACTGGTGGAACACTCATGGATCTTCTGGCCCTCACCGATTTCAACCTCGTTGCCCGCCATGGCGGTTTCGGCAAAGCGGCAAGGGCCACCGGCCGGCCCAAGGCAACCTTGTCGCGGCGGGTTGGAGACTTGGAGAGCAGCCTTGACCTGCGCCTGTTTGAACGGGGCGCGCGCAACCTGAAGCTGACCGAAGAAGGACGGGCGCTCTTCGAGCGGACGGGAGTATTGCTTGCCGAACTGGACGAGACGGCTGCGGAGATCGCCTCGGGCGGTCGCAAACCCAAGGGCAGATTGCGTATCAGCGCGCCCCTGCTTTTTTCTCAGACCGCGATGGGGAGGATCGCTGCGGGATTTACCCTCAAATTTCCGGAGGTGAGGCTGGAGGTCACGACGGAGGACCGGGCTGTGGACATGATCGAGGAAGGCTACGACCTGGTGATCCGGGTCAACCCGGATCCCGATGAAAGCCTGGTCGGACGGGCGTTTCTCCGCGACCGGCTGGTCGTCGTGGCGAGCCCTCACCTTCCTCGCACCGGTGGTCCGGCCCCTGGCGTTGCGCGCGGGACAGGCGAACGGCAAACATGGCACGTGAAGACAGAGGCTGGCCGGTCGACGATAAAAATCGAGCCGGTCCTCGCTTTGGGAACGCTCATTATGGTGCGCGATGCGGTGCGAGCGGGGGTCGGGGCAGCACGTCTTCCCATTTCGTTGGTGGCCCACGATTTGGCTGACGGCACACTGGTGAATTGGGGAGACATTGACGGCCCGGAGATCGCTCTTTGGACGCTCTACCCGTCTCGGCGGCTGCTCAGCCCGCGCGTGTCGGCTTTCCTGGACTTTCTGAAACAGGCCTTCCCGAACGGGACGCCGGACGAACTGGCCGCCTATATCGGCAGGTGATGCCGAACCCGCTTTCAGCGCACTGGGACCCTGGCAGCGTCACGTCACCTGCCAGCCTGCTTGGCAGAACATGCCGCAACCTCCGATCCACTCGTCGACAGAACCCGGCAAACAGGCCGATCGCACCGGCAGGCGCCGTTTCGCGAACGATTGTTTTCGGTGTGGAACAAACTGGGTGCATGGAGGTTTTGGCCTCGCCGCACTCAGGAGGACGTGGTGAAGGCTCTGCGCAGTCTCCTTGCCGAACCGTCATCCAACTGGCTCAGGCGCCGCAAGGCGCAAGCGTCCAACACCGCTGGGAATGCCAAAGCCACGCCCAGCGTTGCGCCGCAGGCGTCAAATCAGCGTGCCGCTCATAGGCCCAAGCCTCCGTCCACCCGCGATGTCGCCTCCAACATGTGAGCGAGCTGCAAAGGCCATGATGATGCTGAATCGCCTGACTACAGATCCACTTCTCCGCCTTTTCATCGGTATAATTGCCGGCACATTGGCTGGAGGCGGTGTCGGCGAAGTGGTCGGCAACCATATCATGGCCGATCCCCTTGTCGGCGCATCCGTGGGCGCTTTTGTCGGCGCCGCGATTGCCGGAGTGATCCTGGCCGTGGAAGAATAGCGCCGCCGCATGGAGCAGCCATGGGGCGGCCGCGTCGTCTTCAAGCCATCGGCATGCGGCCGAACACCCTGTGGGAATTGAGCGATCGGCTGCTATAATTCCTGCTTCCCGGAGAACGCCTGCCATGACCCTGAAAACACGCAAGCTCGGCAGCCAGGGGCTGCAGGTCTCGGCCATCGGCCTCGGCTGCATGGGCATGAGCCAGTCCTACGGCCCGGCCGACGAGGCCGAATCCATCGCCACGCTGCACCGTGCCATCGAACTCGGCTGCACCTTCCTCGACACCGCGGAGGTCTATGGTCCCTACGCCAACGAAGCCTTGCTCGGTCGGGCGTTAAAGGGCAAGCGCGGCCAGGTGACGATCGCCACCAAATTCGGCTTCCGCATCGAAAACGGCAAGCAGGCTGGAACCGACAGCCGGCCCGAGCATATTCGTGAGGTCGTGGAAGCCTCGCTCGGCCGCCTCGGAACCGACCGTATCGACCTGCTCTACCAGCACCGCGTCGACCCGGCGGTGCCGATGGAGGATGTCGTGGGCGCCGTCGGCGAACTCGTCGCGCAAGGCAAGGTGCGCTTCTTCGGCCTGTCGGAGGCCGGCGCGGCCAACATCCGCCGGGCGCATGCCGTGTATCCGGTGTCGGCGGTGCAGAGCGAGTATTCGCTGTGGGAGCGCAATCTGGAGCCGGAGATCATCCCGCTGCTTGGCGAACTCGGCATCGGCCTGGTGCCGTTCTCGCCGCTCGGCCGAGGTTTTCTCACCGGCCAGGTCAAGCGCGCGGAAGACTATCCCGACGGCGATTATCGCCGCAACGACCCGCGCTACCAGGGCGAAAACTACGACGCCAATGTCGAGGCGGCCGCCAAGGTGAGCGACATCGCTGCTGCGCGCGGTGTCAAGCCCGGCCAGGTCGCGTTGGCCTGGCTGCTGGCGAAGGGCGACGGCTTTGGCATCGACATCGTGCCGATCCCCGGCACCAAGCGCAGAAAATACCTGGAAGAGAACGTCGCCGCCGCCGCCATCAAACTCGATGCCGCCGAGATGGCCGCGCTCGACGAAGCGCTCGCGCCGGGAAAAATCTCCGGCCCGCGCTACACCGAGCGGGGCATGGCGATGGTCGACCGGTAGGGGCACCGCCCGTCTCGCTCTGAGGGGCAATGCCCTCGCTCAACTCTTCGGCTGCTGCTGATGTCAAATCTGCCGTCGGCTCGGCTTTATCAGCCAATGTTTCAGCTGGCCGGTGGAGCGTTGATCGCAAATTGCGCAGCGAAAGCCCTGATGTAAGCAGGCCGAGCTTCACCGCGCGCTACATATGCAGCAAGGTTTTGATATTCGTCCAAAATGCCCGACATTCTTAGTCGCAGCAGCACCGATACCATCAACAGATCGCCCGCGCTGAATGCATCGTCGAGCCACTCGGCGGCGTCCAGACGAGCCGAGAGCCTGTCGAGACAGGCGCGAACACGATCCTTCACCAATGGCAAACGCTCCTCGCTCCAGGGCTTGTCAGCTTCGAATATCTTTGCCGTCGTTAATTCGAGGATCGGCGGCTCGACTGTGTTAAGTGCGGCAAACATCCACGTGATCGCACGCGCGCGGGCATCGCGATCGCCGGGCAGCAGGCCCGCGTGCTGCTCGGCAAGGTGAAGGATGATCGAGCCGGTCTCGAACAGTGAGAGAGAACCCTCCTCGTAGGTGGGGATCTGGCCGAAGGGATGGAGGGCCAGATGGTCCGGCGCCTTCATCTGCGCGAAGGAAACAAACCGAACCTCATAAGGCAGCCCTACCTCTTCGAGCGCCCAGCGAACGCGCGTATCGCGCGCCAGTCCCTTGCCGCGATCGGGCGATCGCTCAAATGCCGTGATGGTGATTGTCATCGCATCGTTCCTGATTGGGCGAATTCTTCGGCTCCCTATCGTGAAGACGAATGGGCCTCCCGGAAATCGACATCGGTGTGAACTATTTTCCGCAGTTCGTGCCTGGCTTGTCGACCCCGACATTGCCGAAGAAGGCAAAGGCAGGGCCTAATCCGCCGCTGCCGCCGTGACCTTCTTGGACGCGGCCCGCTGTCGCCGCATGCGCCGTTTGGCGACGAGCTTGAGAGCGACCGGCGGCTCGTTTGAGAGCGCGCCCAGCACGGCGTCGACCATGCCATGCGCCACGAAATCCGCGTTCAAGTCACGGGCCAGTTTGTCGGCCGTCTCCTTGTCCTCAGCAGCGGCCTCCGACCAGAACACGATTCCCACCCGAAGTGCGGCCTTGGCGCGCTTCAGCCGGCGAACCAGGAAGCGGGCGTGCTTGACGGAATCCCGGTTCAGGAATCCGACCACGACGGTGTCGACGGTTTCGAGCTCAAGGCGGCGAATGCTGGCGGGCTCCATATCGGCAAAGCCGGCTTTCGATACCGTCGCGCCCTGCACCTCCAGCACCTGCGCCAGCATAGCGGCGGCGGCGTCGTCGAGCTCGCCACGCCCGCCGGCGCAAAGCACGGAGATATCCGTGCCATCGGGCAGTTCGGTCTCGTCCTCCCCGCTTGGATCGCCATCGTCGCTCGCCTCTGCGGCCACGTGCGACTCCTCCTCGCCTGCCTCCTCCTGCGCGCTGTCGTCGAGATTGGCGACCAGCATCAGGGCACTGGCCGCCACCTGCCGCCTTTGCAAATCGCCCATGACGCCGCGCACACGGTCTTGTTCGCCCAGCAAAAGCGCCGGAATGGCAACCTTGTCGTAGAATTCGACCAGATATTTCTCCTCCAGCATCTCCTCGGCATGGTCGGTGGCTTCTTCCGGATCGCCGGCCAGCAGCCGCTGGTACAGGCGCGCATGGGGTTCGAGCACGGGCTCGTTGCCGAACAGCACGTCGAGGAATTCAAACTGCGGCACGTGTCTGCCCAGCACCACCAGGCAGACGGTGAGCGGTGTCGACAGGATCAGCCCGAGCGGCCCCCAGAGCCACGTCCAGAAAATCGCCGCGACGATGATCGCCAGCGGCGACAGTCCTGTCCGCGAACCGTAGAGCCAGGGTTCGATGATATTGCCGGTGATCAGCTCCATCACCACGAACAGGCCGGCGGTCCACAGCACGAGCGACCAGCCCGGCGCAACGGCCAGCGCCAGGAACAGCGGCAAAAGCATGCCTATGATCGGGCCGATATAGGGAACGAAACGCAGCGCCAGCGCCAGCAGCCCCCACAGCAGCGCATTGGGAATACCGAGGGCCCAGAGCCCGATCGCGATCGGTACGGCGTAGACGATGTTGACGACCAATTGCATCAAGAGATAGCGGCCCACCCGCTTGGCGGCATCCTGAAGCGCCTCGGTGGTGCGGTGGAGGTCGCCGTAGCCGACAAGCCGGATGAAGCGGTCGCGCAGATCCTCCCGCTCGAGCAGCATGAAGATGACGACGACGATGATCAGTCCGGCCGACCCAAGCGGGCTGATCAGCGGACCGACGATGTTCTGCAGGACCTGGAGCGGCCTTTCGCGCGCGACGATCTCGACCGGCACCGGCTCGCGCGGCGGCTTTTCCGGGGTGGCAGCCGGCAGCGAGGGGTCCTGCCGGTCGATCTCCTGGCCGACCCGCTCGACCACCTTGCTCAGTCTGGCAAGGATCCCGCCCCCGACCCCGGTTTCCTTGAGCGAGCGGATCTTGGTCAGGATGTTGGTCTGGTAGACTGGGATGTTCTGCGCCAGTTCGCTGACCTGCGTAGCGACGATGAAGGAGAACAGGCCAAGGGCCGCGAAAGCGCCGAGCACGCTGGCAATGACGGCGGCAATCCGGGGAATGCCTATCTTTTTAAGAGCTGAGACAAGCGGCGCCAGTGCGAAGGTCAGCAGCAGCGCGATCGCGATCGGCAGGAAAACCTCGCGCCCGAAATACAGTGCGGCCACCGTCGTGACGATGGCCGCCATATTGGGCAAAGAGGTTCGCGGATGGGGCGCGGCCGCTGAAAGGGCGTCCCCTAGCCCATCAGCCGGAGACGCCGTGCCGTTTCGACGATTGGCCACGTGATGCCTCCCCTGCCAAATGCCATGATCGGGCATATAGAGCGGACGTGCAACTTTAGCCAACGATGAAATACGCCTCGCTCAACGGGCAATGATCCGGCCCGCGTCGGCCGCTCTCGACCGATCGGATCAGCGCGCCGCATGCCTGGCCAGCGCATGCTCGATCAGCACGTCGATGGTCTGGCTGTAGCCGATGCCTGACGCCGCCAGCGCCTTGGCATACATCGAGATGTCGGTGAAGCCGGGAATGGTGTTGACCTCGTTGACGAGCAGGCTGCCATCGGCGCGCAGGAAGAAATCGACGCGCGCCATGGCTTCGCAGCCAAGCGCCTGGAACGCCTGCCGCGCCATATCCCTGGCCTTCTCGGCCACATCGGTCGGGACATCGGCGGGCACCTTGACCAGCGCGCCGTCGGCATCGAGATATTTTGCCTCATAGGTGTAGAAGCCGTGCTTGCCGGCCGGAATGATCTCGCCGGGCAGCGACACCGTCAGCGACCCGTCGGCGCGCTCCAGCACCGAGAACTCGATCTCGCGGCCCTCGACGAACTCCTCGATCAACACTTTGCCGTCGTAGCGGAAAGCCGTGTCGATGGCCTGCTCGAAGCCATCCCTGTCATTCACCTTGCTGACCCCGAAGGACGAGCCCTGGCGCGCCGGCTTGGCGAAGAACGGCAGGCCGAGCGCCCCGGCAATCTCCTGGAAGGAATGCTTGCCGTTTCGATGCACGGTGACGGAGCGGGCAACCGCCAATCCCGCCTCGCGCATCAGCCGCTTGGCGACATCCTTGTCCATGGCCGCGGCCGACGCGAGGATGCCGCAGCCGACATAGGCTACATCGGCGACCTCGGCATAGCCCTGCACCGAGCCGTCCTCGCCGAACGGCCCGTGCAGCACCGGGAACACGACGTCGATGGGGGGCAGGTCAGGCTGCGTACCATCCCGCGAGACGGCGACCAGCCGGCCCTTGCCGCCGGGCAGCAGCGCGACCTCGGCACCATCTTCGGATGCCGGCGCCCCTGCCGCGTCATCAAGTTGTTGCAGCAGCCATCTGCCGCTTTTGGTAATGGCGATCGGCACGATGTCGTAGCGCGTCCGGTCGATCGCCTTCAGCACATTGGCGGCCGAAAGGCGCGACACGTCATGCTCGGCCGAACGCCCGCCATAGAGGATGGCCACTCTTGTCTTACCGGTCATCGAAATCCCTCGACTGTCAAAAAAAATCAAATGGCGACGGCAATGCCGCGATTGGCGAAGAAGCGGTCGAAATCGGCCGGCGCCAACACTGCGTCTGCCTGTGTGGCGGGGTCATGGCCTGACGGGTTGTGGAAGCGGAAACCCTCGTCGGACGCCGCGGTGACCAGCACCAGGTGACCGCCCTTCGAGGGCGGCTCGCGCTCGGGCCAGCGGATCGAACTGCTGACCGACGCGATGAAGAAGCGCGTCCGCTGCATGATCGCCGGAATCTCGGCCGTCGCGACATTGGTCACCACCTCGGCCCGGAGTCCAAAAACCTCTTTCACGAAGCTGACGAAGGGCGCGTAGATCAGCCCCTTGATCGATCCCCCGTTGACGACATAGCCGCCATATAAGGTGCAGCGCCTGGCAAGCTCGATCGTCGGCACGATCTCGCCGCGGCTGGCGAGGATCATCTTCAGGCACGCCATGCCGCAGATGTTGGCCGCCCAGGCCGCATACTCATCGAGGGTCTCCGCCCCGGATCGCCGCCACAGCGGATCGCGCCTGAGCGCAACATCCGCGCCGTCGGCGAGCACGTCCAGCGTCAGGTCGGGCGTCTCCCACTGGCTGAAAAACGGCACGGTTTCAGGCAATGGGCTCATGCGGACTTCCTCGGGCGGCTGGCTCCATCTCGTATACGAGGATACGAGATGGATGAAAAGCCGCTTAGGCCCGTTTAGGTGTGGCGAGCCGTGCGCCGCCGCCTACTCGGCCTTCGTCCAGCCGAAAACCAGCCAAGCATATTTCGATTTTTCGTCGGGTTCGACAGTGTAGGTCATCTGCATGTCGCCGTCCTTGGCGTAGATATCCAGCCTTGGCGCCGTCTCCAGCTTGAGCCACGCCGAACTGTTGCTGAAGGACCAGGTTCCGCACCAGACGCAAGGCCCCGACGTCGGATCACCCGGCTGATGAAAATTGTAGCGGCCGTCCGCCGTGATCTCCAGATAGTCGAACGCGCCGTAAAACGCGGTCACTGTCTGCTGGAACTCGTTGGCGGCCGCTTCTTGTTCCGGCGTCGGCGCATCCTTCATATCGCGCGGCGGCCGGATGGCTCCGCCGTTGAGTTTCCATTTGCCGACAAAATCCTTCTGGGTCGGAAGATATTCCTCCTGCGCCTGCGCCGATGAAACATAAGCAAAAGGTGATATACTTGTGAGGCCCACGGCCCCGATCGCAAATAAAAGCGTGGCGGCACAGATCGCCCTTGTTGGGTTTTGCATAAAAAATGTATCTCCAAGGGGGTAAGGGGAGTTTTATTGAGGATTTGCAGCGCGCGTTGCTTCCATACCGATTCCCGCCCGCCATTTGCACGGTTAGCATCGGGGCCACCAATCTGGCAACGCAAGGCAACTTCTCTCAGGCATCGCATGCGCCCGCGATCCGGCCGGCTGAATATCGGCAGCTTAGAAGGTGATCTTCACCGAAGCGGCGCTGCGACTATGCGGACCGTGATGGACGGCCTCGATGTTGTTGCCGTCGGGATCGAGCAGGAAGGCGGCGTAATAGCCGGGATGATAGGGCCGTTCGCCCGGCGCGCCATTGTCCGTGCCGCCAGCCGCCAGTCCGGCCTTGTAGAAGGCGTCGACCATGGCGTGGTCCCTTGCCTGGAAAGCCAGGTGATGGCGACCGGTGAGTTTTCCCTGTGCGGCCCGGCTGTCGGCAGTGGAGACAAACAGCTCGTCGGCCCAGAAAAAATCGTCGCCGATCCCACCGATCGGAACATCGATCGCCTGCAAGACCGCCTCGTAGAAACGCCGGCTGGCCGGGAGATCCCTGACCACCAGTTGGATGTGGTCGATGAGCCGGCCGCGATGCAATTCCTGGGTTTCCATAAAGATGCCTCCTCGTGAGGTTCGAATTTAGGTTCGGACAGGGCGTCGTCAATGCGGATACTTGTTCTATCCAGCAAACAAAAAGCCCGCCGGGAGGGGAGCCGGCGGGCCTTTGGAAAGCATGTCTAGCCTTCAGGGGTCTGAGGGGGGATCAGACCTGGTAAGAACCTTCGGTGGCCGCGGAGGTTCCACCCGAACAAAAAATTGCCGATGGCCCGTCGAAACCGCGGAAGCGGTGGAGGCGATTTCTTCGCGAGAGCACTCACAGTTTGGAACTTTCCGCTCACAACCGGGTTGGGTGCCCCGGTGGGAGGAATTGCGATTGGACTGTTTTCAGAGGCTCGAAGCGCTGGTCGATAGCGCCGGTGTCGACGATATCGAGGAAGCAACCGCTCTGCTGCGCCGGTTCAAGGGCAGGTCGCGCGAGGTCGCGGCAGCCATCGATGAGTTCATGCTCGATTTCATGACGTTGGTCTTCGTCGTCGAAAACGGCGAAGCAGGTTTCGAAAAGCCGGTCCGCAAGCTTGCTCGCACCAGGCTTTCAAAGCTTGAGCGGCTGGTGACTGTGATGGCGGAGGAAAAGCCGGCCTCCGGAGCCGGCCTATCCCTTTAGGATGGCGGCTAGCCTTGGAATGCCTTCGCTCACCGCGCGCCGGTCGGCGAGCGTGAAGGACAGCCGCAGCGTGTTGCGCCCGGTGCCGTCGGCATAAAAGGCGCTGCCCGGCACGAAGGCCACCCGCCCTTCTTTCACCGACCGCGCCAGAAGCTCGGTGGCGTCGGCCCCTTCCGGCAACGTTACCCAGACGAACATGCCGCCTTCCGGGCGGCTCCAGGTCACGCCTTCCGGCATATTGGATTCCAGTGCCGAGAGCAGCCCGTCGCGGCGCTCGCGATAGGCGCCGATAAGTTTTTCCACCTGGCCGTCGAAGACGGCTTCGGCGACACGATGCATCACCACCTGGTTGATCGACGGGCTGTGCAGGTCCGAGGCCTGCTTCATCAGCACCAGTTTCTCGACGATGTGGCGCGGGGCGCAAACCCAGCCGACGCGCATGCCCGGCGACAGTATCTTCGAGAACGAGCCGCAATAGAGCGTGCGCGCCTTGTCGATGCCGCCGGACCTGATGCAGTCGAGCGCCAGGATCGGCGGCACGCCGTCGCCGTCATAGCGCAGCGCGCGATAGGCGGCATCCTCGATGACGGCGATGTCGAGTTCGCCGGCAAGGTCGAGCACCGCTTCGCGCTGCTCACGGTTCAGCGTGTTGCCGGTCGGGTTGGCGAAATCCGGCACCAGATAGGCGAATTTGGCCTTGCCGCCATTTGCTGCCGCTGCCGCGCGATAGGCATCGGGCGTCATGTTGCCGCCGGCCGGGGTCAGCCGGTCGTAGCGAGGCTCATAGGCGTTGAAAGCCTGCAGCGCGCCGAGATAAGTCGGCCACGTCACCAGCGCGGTATCGCCCGGCGACAGGAACAGTTTGCCGAGATAGTCCAGCGCCTGCTGCGAGCCGGAGGTGATGAAGATATTGGCCTCGTCACAGGCGACGCCGAGCTTGCCCATCTGCCCGGCGAGCCAGCGCCGCAACGGCAGGTAGCCTTCCGAGACCTGGTACTGCAGCACCGCACCCGCCTCCGCGCCGCCCAGCACCGAAGCATAGGCGTCACGGATCGCCTCGGCCGGGAACAGCGCCGGATCGGGAATACCACCGGCGAACGAAATGATGTCCGGCTGGTCGAGCAGCTTCAGGAGCTCGCGGATTTCGGACGCTTTCATGCGCGACGAGCGCGAAGCCAACAGATTCATAAGGGTCACGACACGCCTCCCCAGACGCTGCAATATAGGTCAACTTGGCTGACCTATATCAGTCTTTGCCGGCGCTTTGAATAGGGCCTGAAAGCCGTCCGCTATGCGCCAGCCGCTGGCCGGGCGGGACGGGGGCGGGAAACTACAAGGTTCTCTTATAGCCGAGATGGCTGCCGGTGAAGCCGAGGCTCTCATAGAAGCGGTGCGCGTCCGCGCGCGACCTGTCGGTGGTCAACTGGACGAGGCCGCAGCCGCGCACCCGGCACGCATCGATCGCCCATTCGATCATCAGCCTGCCGACGCCCCCCGAGCGCCGGTGGCCGGCAACCCGAACCGCCTCGATCTGCCCGCGCCACGCGCCCTTGTGCGAGAGCCCGGCAAGGAAAGAAATCTGCAGGGTGCCGATCACCTCGCCGCCCTCGACAGCCACCGCCAGCAGTTGATTGGGATCGGCGTCGATGGCGTTGAAAGCATCGACATAGCCTTGCGCCAGCGGCAAGGCAGCGTCCTCGCGGCCGGCGCCAAGCGGATCGTCGGCCAGCATCGCGACGATATCAGGCAGGTCGGAGGCCTGCGCACGGCGGAAGGTGATCATGGTGTCGAGATATCGCGAGGCGGCGGCAGCGGCAAGGTGCCCTCTCCCTTCCCCCCTTGTGGGGGAAGGTGGATCGGCGCGTCAGCGCCGAGACGGATGAGGGGTGTTCCAGCGGAGTGAGGCGTTGGCGTTCCCTGAAACACCCCTCATCCGACCCCGCTTCGCGAGGCCACCGCCCTGGGGCGAACCACTGGTCTCGCCCCGTCCTTCGGACCCACGAGGGGAGAAGGGAAAGGGCGCGAATCACACCCCGCCCTCATACGCCAGCTGCGCCTGCGTCATCGCGTCATCAAGTCTCGCACCCTCGGCATATCTAGCCAGATTCTGCGGCCGCTCCACACCGGGCAGCAGCCTCGGACACGGCTCGGCGGCGCCGACCACCATCCGCACCGGGATGACGCCGGCCCACACCGGATGCCCGTAATCCTCCTCGTCGTCGGCGACCCCCTTGGCGCGCACTTTGGCTGATGCCTCTTCGATGCGCATGCCGATCACCGTCGTCGCCTTGGCCTCCTGCACCGAGATCGGCCGCAGAGTCTCGCTCCGGCCGGGGTAGAAGCGGTCGACGACGCCGGCCAGCGCCTTCAGTTTCTCATCAGGCTCATCGATGATCCGCGCCGTGCCGAAACACATCGCCGAGCGGTAATTGGCGGAATGGTTGAAGCCCGAGCGCGCCAGCACCAGCCCGTCGAGATGCGACACCGTCAGACACGCCGGCGTGCCGTCGCGCAGATTGCGCAGCATGCGGCTGGCCGACGAGCCGTGCCAGTAGAGCATGTCGTCCTCGCGCCAGTGGATGGTCGGCGTGCAATAGGGCTGGCCGTCGAACGTATAGGCGACATGGCACAGCAGCCCGGCATCCAGCACCGCGAAGACTGCCGCATGGTCGTAGCTGCCGCGCTCGTGCAGGCGCTTGACGCGGTTGCGGCTGGTGGTCGGAAAGCTGGCTGGCGTGTCGTTCACGGCTTGCATCCTTGGTTGTTGTCTGCCAACCATGCGCCATGACATTGGTTGATAAAAGAACCAATCCGATGAAGAAAAAACAGACCAATTTGCCGGATTGGTCGGCGCTGATCCCGGTCCTCCCGGGCGACGGCCCGCGCAGCCGCGAGCTTTATGCGGCGCTCAGGCGGCTGATCGAGACCGGCGCGCTGGCCGCCGGGGCCAAATTGCCGACCACCCGGGATCTCGCACAGCGCTTCGGCCTATCGCGTTCGGCGGCGGTTGCCTGTTTTGAAATGCTGGTCTCGGAAGGCTTCGCCGTCGCCAGGATCGGTGCCGGAACCTTCGTCGCGCCTGACGTGCCGCATCTGCCGACAACACTGGTCAAGCCACGGCCACCCGAGATCGATGCCGCCACCTCGCTGCCTTGCGGCCTTGGCGTGGCGGTGTCCGATCCGCGCACGCTTAATTTGTTTCGCATCCTTCTGTCGCGCCACCTCGCTCGCCCCGGGCCGGAGCATTTCCGCTATGGCGATCCGCGCGGCGGCCTGCCGCTGCGCACGGCAATTGCCACCTATCTCAGGACCGCACGCGGCGTGCGCTGCGATGCCGGCCAGATCGTGCTGACTTCGGGCACGCAGCAGGGGCTGGATCTTCTGGTGCGCGCCGCGCTCAGCCCCGGCGATGCCGTCTGGATCGAAAACCCCTGCTATCCCATGGCGCAGGCCGTGCTGGCCGGCAGCGGCGCCAGGGTTTTTGGGGTACCGGTCGACGCGGAAGGGCTCGATCCCGAGATCGGCGAAAGCCTGTGCTCCAAGGCGCGCGCGGCCTATGTCACGCCCTCGCATCAATATCCGCTCGGCGTGACGATGACGATGCGCCGCCGTCTCGCTTTGCTCGACTGGGCTCGGCGCATCGATGCCTGGATCATCGAGGACGACTACGACAGCGAGTTCCGCTATGCCGGCCCGCCGCTGACCTCGCTGCAGGGCATGGACGGTTCAGACCGTGTCGCCTATCTCGGCACCTTCTCGAAAATCCTCTTCCCCGGCCTGCGCATCGGCTATGTCGTGGTGCCCGAAGCGCTGCTCGATGCCGTGATGGCGGTCAGGGCGCGCTCCGACCGCTTCCCCTCGACGCTGGCCGAAGGCGCGCTGACCGACCTGTTGAACGAAGGCCATTTCGCCGCGCATCTCCGGCGCGTGCGCCGCCGCGTCCAGGCCGCGCGCGACGTCCTGGTCGCCGGCCTCGAGGCGCATTGCGGCGATGCCCTCGAAGTAACCGTGCCCGAACAGGGGTTGCATTTGATGGCGACGCTGAAGGACGCCGGGCCGGACACCGCGATCGTCGAGGCGGCGAAGGCGGCGGGTGTCGGCGCCAGGGCCTTGTCCTCAATGTTCATCGGCGGGGCGCCTCGGCAAGGTCTGGTGCTGGGTTTTTCGGGGTTTTCGGACGAGGAGTTGATGGCCGCGACGGTGCGACTGGGTGGGGTGGTTCGGCAGCAAGCCCGGTGAGCCAACGAGAACCGCCTCATTGGTGCGCCGGCATCGAACTGTAGAGCCCCGTCAATCCCCATCCGCTGGCCCGGCCTTGCCGCACTGCGCCAGCACCTTGCCGATGGCCGCGCTGGAGCCCTTCAGCGGAAAGCTGATCTCGCCATATTTGGCTGAACTGACCGACACATCGCCTTTGCCGCGCAGCAGGTCGAGCAGCGGATCGGCTTTCGCCAGATTGACCACGAAGTAGTTGTACATGGCCTCCAGCTGCAGTGTCTTCGTTACCGTCTTGCCGTCGGCCTTGAACGCGAACGAACCGCTGATGCCAGGTTCCAGCTGCTGGCCGGCGGCACCGAGATCGTAGCTCAGCACTGGCGTGTCGAAACAGGTGAGCATCATATGCGCATCGCCTTTCGGCCCGCCGCAGACCGAAGCCGTCAGCACGCTGCCGCCCTCGTCTTCCTCCATCTTGGCGCTCCAGCCACCGCACGACGCGGCAAACGCCGGCTGCGCGGCCTGCACGACGGCCAAGGCACCAGCGACGATGAGATGTGCAATTCTCATGCATGACTCCCCCAATTGACTGCCTCCAGGGCATTTGCAGCGCCCGTCGGCAGCATATAGGAAAAGCGATCCGATGGCATTGCCCGTTGCGGCAGCCGGTCCTGTTTCGTGGAGAGTTGGATTGAGAGCCTGCGTTCGCCTGTGTCTGTCCTTTGCCGCCCTGCTTGCCTCGCCGCTCACCGCTCGTGCCGAGTGGAAGCCGGTCGAGAAAATCGAGCCCTACGCGATCTCGGGCCGGTCCGGCGCCGAACTCTACCGCTCGATCGGCGAGAAAGGGCCAAAGCTCGGCATTGCCCGCGCCATCGCCTACACCAATTTCAAGCTGACCTGGGGGTTAAGGGACTACAAGCCCAGTGGCAAGGACTGCGTGCTGACGGCCGGGCGGCCGAAGCTGATCGTCACCTACACCTTGCCAAAACCCTCCGGCTCCCTGCCGCCCGCCGTCCAGAAGAACTGGGAAACTTTCATCGCCGGCGTCGCCGCCCATGAGAAGGTGCATGGCGCCAGCATGGTCCAGATGGTCCACGACATCCAAGCCGCGACGAACGGCCTGACCGTCGCCGACGATCCCAAATGCAGCAAGACAAGGGCCGAGGTGGTGAAGCGGCTCGACGCGATCTCGAAGGCGCGGGTGCTGGCAAGCCGCGATTTCGACCGCGTCGAATTCGGCGATGGCGGCAATTTACAGAAACTGGTTTTTTCGCTCGTGACCGGCCCCTGACTGGAGCGGACCGCAGTCCGAAGTTGACGGCAGTGCTATCTTCGACCGCTGGCGCCGGCCGCTTCGCCCAGCTCACCGCGTTTCAGCGCTCGCCCTCAGCTCCGCCCGCTTCTCGTCCGAGACGACGGCCAGATCCAGCACCTTCTGCAATTCGGCGGCATGGCGGAAGGACGGTTCGGTCTGCACGCCGGATCGCACCGCGTCAGTGAAACGCTGGTAGTTGGTCGGCACCGTGCCGGCGTCGAGCTCTTCCCATATGGCGTTCTCGACGTTTTCGCCGATGCAGGCCTTGAGCGCCGAGCCGTCGAGATTATGCACCACCTCGATGCCGCCCTTCTCGCCATAGATGCGCAGGCGCAGTTCGTTGAGATGGCCCGTTGCCCAGCGGCTGGCATGCACCACGCCGAAGGCGCCGTTGGAAAAGTCCAGCGTCATGGCGAAGCTGTCATTGGCGTCTAGCCCGTAGTCGCCGATGCGGTTGCCGGGCGCCTTGTCGAAGGCGCGCAGCCGGCAGAAGACATGGTCGATGTCGACGGCTGCGCCATAGCTGGCGAAATCGAGGATGTGGATGCCGACATCGCCAAGCACGCCATTGGAGCCGTGGCCGCGTGACAGGCGCCACAGCCATTTCGGATCGGTGCGCCAGTCGCCCCAGAATTTCGACACCAGCCAGCTTTGCAGGTAGGACGCCTCGACATGCCTGACGGTGCCGATCTCGCCCGCCTGCACCATCTGGCGGGCCTTCTGCAGCGCCGCCACATTGCGATAGGTGAGGTTCACCATGTTGACGATGCCGGCGGCCTCGGCGGCGTCGGCCATCTCGGTCGCCTTGCCATAGTTTTCGGCTAGTGGCTTCTCGCACAGCACCGGCTTGCCGGCGGCTATCAGCGCCATGGTGGTCGGGTGGTGGATGCGGTCCGGCGTGACATTGGCCACCGCGTCGAACTCACCCCATGTCAGCGCCTCCTCCAGCGCGGTAAAGCGGTTGGGAATGTCAAAACTGTCGGCGAACTCGACGACCCGTGCCGGATCGACATCGACCGCGCCGACAATGTCGACGCCGTCGATGGCGGTGAAGCGCCGCGCATGTTCCTGCGCCATCCAGCCGGTGCCGAGTATCAAAAGCCGCATTCTTTGCTCCTTGGGGTGAGATGCCGGGATCCCCTCCCGGCCGACGCCCTCAAATAGCGCGTATGATGCCGCCGTCGACCCGGATGTTCTGGCCGGTGATGTAGCCGGCGCCTTCGGACGCCAGGAAGGCGATGGTCGCGGCGATCTCTTCCGAGGTGCCATAGCGCTGCATCGGCACACTGTCGCGGCGTTCTTCTGTGGCCGGCAGGCTGTCGATCCAGCCGGGCAGCACGTTGTTCATGCGCACATTGTCAGCGGCATAGGTATTGGTGAAGATCTTGGTGTAGGCGGCAAGCCCGGCGCGGAACACAGCGGACGTCGGAAACATCGGGCTCGGCTCTACCACCCAGGCGGTCGAGATGTTGATGATGGCGCCGCCCTTCTGCTTGACCATCTGCGGCGCCACGATGCGCACCGGACGGATGACGTTCAGCAGATAGACATCCATGCCGGTGTGCCATTGCTCGTCGGTGATTTCGAGGATCGGCGCGCGCGGCCCGTGGCCGCCGCTGTTGACCAGCACGTCGATGCGGCCAAAACGTTCGAGCGTCAGGTCGACGAGACGCTGCAGATCTTCATTGGATTGGTTGGAGCCGGTGACGCCCAGCCCGCCCAATTCCCCAGCCAGCGCCTCGCCTTTTCCGGACGACGAAAGAATGGCGACCTTGAAGCCGTCCGCCGCCAGCCGCTTGGCCGCCGCCGCACCCATGCCGCTGCCGCCGGCCACCACCACAGCTACTTTTTCTACACTCATCGGATTTTCCTCTCAGGGTTTGCGGGCACCGCAAGCGGTGTTTTCGGGAGCTGAGCGTTGATATAGCTGGTTTTCCCCGCTGGTTCGAACCAGAATGCCTGAAATCAACCTGTAGAAAAACTCCTGTATGCCCGAAGCCTTCCTCAGCCTGCCGCCATTGAATGCGCTGCGCGCCTTCGAAGCCTCGGCGCGTCATCTCAACTTCCGCATCGCGGCCGAAGAGCTGAACGTAACCCAAGGGGCGGTCGCCCAGCACATTCGCGGGCTGGAAGCCGATCTCGGCACAAAGCTGTTCGAGCGGCTGCCGCGCGGCCTGGCGCTTACCGATGAGGGCCGCGCCTATGTGCCCAACATCCGCCGCGCCTTCGACCTGATCTCGGAGGCGACGCTGCTGTTGCGCCCCGAACCGGCACGGCTGACGATCAGCGTGACGCCGAGCTTCGCCACTAAATGGCTGATCCCGAGGCTGCACGACTTCGTCGCGCACAATCCGCTGGTCGATCTGCGCGTTCTGGCCAGCGAGAGCCTGTCGAGCTTTCAGGCCGATGGCGTCGACATCGCGGTCAGGCAAGGCCGCCCGCCCTTCGGCGCTGGGCTGATCGTCGACCTGCTGTTTCCCCAGCAGATCGTCGCCGTCTGCAGCCCGGCCTTGCTGCCGGAAGGTGTTGCTGAAATCGCAGCCTCCGAAATCCAGCACCATGTGCTGCTGCACGATGCCCACAATCTGTGGCCGGAATTCATGGAGAAAGCGGTCGGCCTGAAGATGACGACCGAATTGAAACGGATGCGCTTCAACCAGACGGGCCTCGCCATCGACGCGGCCGTCGCCGGCCAGGGCATTGCGCTGGCCAGCCGCTTCCTCGTAGCCGCTGATCTCGCCACGGGCCGCCTGGTTCAGCCCGTCAGCGGCGAAATGCGCGGCACGCAGGATTTTTATGTCGTGATGCCGAGAAAACAGCGCCACCCCGAGCCTACGCAAGCCGTGCGGCAATGGTTGCTCGATGCCGGAGACGGGCTGCCAGTCTAGATCGGCAGCAAGGCGTCGGGCTTCACATTGGCGATCGAAGCGTAGGTGTGTGTCTCCCGCACCCCGGGCAGCGGCAGGATGACGCGCTGCAGGAAATCCTGGAACATCGCCATGTCGGCGATGCGCGCCTTGACCAGATAGTCGAAGCCGCCGACCACCATGTGGCATTCGATGATCTCAGGCGCCCGCAGAACCGCCTCGGCGAAGCGGTCGAACACATGCGGCGCCGTGTGGTCGAGCCGCACCTCGATGAAGACGAGCTGCGCCTGCCCGATCCGGGCCGGATCGAGCACCGCGCGCACGGCGCGGATGAAGCCTTCGGCGAACAGCCGCTTGACGCGCTGCGTCGCCCCGGTCGGCGACAGGCCGACCCGGCGCGCCAGATCGAGCGTCGTGCGGCGGCCGTCCTCCTGCAACAAACGCAGCAGCGAGCGGTCGATACGGTCGAGATCGTCCATTTCAGGATCACACTTTTTGAGCAGACCAAACGTGATAATCACGCCAAAATAGCAAAAACAGTATATTTCATCACGCTCCCGGACCGCAATACCGTTGTCGTGCAACCGACAACGAAAGCGGATCCCATGACATCAGCGATATCGACCTCCCGCAGCGCCCAGGCCAAGGGTGACATGCCCGTACTCATCCTGAGCGAGGCCGAGGTGAAAACCTGCATCGACCTGCGCCAGCTTCTCGACGTGCTCGATGGCGGCTTCAAGGCCTTGTCCGGCGGCAAGGTGGTCAAACCGGCACGGCCGCAGCTCGATGTTCCGCAGGCCGGCTATTCGCTGGCGATGTCGGCATGGATAGCGGGCATGCATCTGACGGTGAAGATCGTCAACGTCTTCGAGGGCAACGTCGCCAAAGGCATCCCCAGCCACCTCGCCACCATCCATCTGTTCGACCCGCAGACGGGCATGCCGGTCTGCGTCATGGACGGCACCTACATCACCGCCGTGCGCACCTCCGGCTCGGCCGTGCTTTCGGTGCGTGAACTCGCCCGCCGCGACGCCAAGGTCGCGACGGTGGTCGGCGCCGGTGTGCAGGCCGGCCAGCATCTGCATCTTCTGCCGCTGGTGCGCGACTTCACCGAGATCCGCGTCGTCTCGAAGGAATTCGCCGATGCGCAGGCGCTTGCCGCGCAACATCCCGGCGTTGTTGCCGTCGCCGATATAGAGGCCGCGGTGCGCTCGTCCGACGTCGTCTGCCTGGCAACGCATTCCTATGCGCCGGTGATCTCGGCCGACTGGGTGCGGCCCGGCACTCACATCTCATCGGTCGGCGTCGCCCCGCCCGGCGGCGAATTGCCGGTCCAACTTATCAGCCGGGCCAGCCTGTTCGTCGAGACCAGGGACGCCTTTGCTCCGACGCCGGTCGGCTCTTGCGAACTGGCGGGCATTGATCCGAAAGCCGGAATCGAGCTCGGCGACATGCTGCTCGGGCGGCGGCCGGGACGGGTCAGCGCCGATCAGGTCACCGTCTACAAGGCCATGGGCGTCGCCATGGAAGACATGGTGGCCGCCGACCTCGCCTACCGCGAGGCGGTTCGGCGGGGAATGGGACGTGTAGTTGCGCTGTAGCGGAGCCGCTCAATTGTGGAGCCAGCGCCGCCCGTCGATAGGATCGTCCTTCTCCCCGTTTACGGGGAGAAGATGGCGGCAGCCAGATGAGGGGCGGCACCAACGTGGAGGGTTGGGACCAGCCCCTACCCCTCCACCGTCTCCAGCACGCTCAGCAGCGCGCCCTCCATGTCAGGCTCGTCGCCGGAGCAGACGCACAGCATCTCGGCGTCGCCCTCGCCCACCGACAGGTAAGCGTGACCCATGGTGGAATCGATATAGACGCTGTCGCCCTGTTTCAGCCGCACCGGCGCGTACTGGTCGGTGTGCAGCTCGATCTCGCCCTTGAGCACGATCAAAAATTCCTCGCCGGCATGCCTGGTCAGCGGCCCGAATTCCTGCGGCGTGCGGGCGCGCGCATAGGCGTGGATCGGCACCATGCGCTTGCGCACCAGATCGGTGGCCAGATAGCGGTAATCGTAGTTGCGGGTCAGCTGGCGCAGCGTGTTGGACTGCGAGGTCACCGAACGACGGGTGCGCGCGGCCGGCTGCTTGCGGTCCCCGCTCAGCAACTCGGTGACATGGATGCTCAGCCCCTCGCAGACCTGCAGCAGCTTGTCGTAGCTCAGCGACATCTGGTCGTTCTCGACTTTGGACAGCGTCGACACCGCGACGCCGGTCAGCGTGCTGACCTCCTGCAAGGTCCAGCCATGCGTCTTTCTCAAGCCGCGCAGACAATCACCGAGGTTCGGTTGCTCCGACATCGTCAGCTCCTGGCGCGGCCACTGAGCCGCTTCTTCACCCTTGGTAGTCCAACTCCCTGCCGCCATCAACAACGCTAATAATTTTCTTATACGCTAAATATTGACTGGATACGAAATTATTTCTACCCCTAGAGCATGCAGTCCAAGTCTCTCCAAAAAATCGTCGTCATCGGCGGCGGCATTGCCGGCCTTTCGCTGGCGGCGGCCGTGCAATCCTGGGCCGAGATCACCGTGCTCGAGCGCGAGCTGCATCTCGGCTACCACGCCAGCGGCCGCTCCGCGGCGCTGTTTTCCGAAACCTATGGCAATGCGCTGGTGCGGGCGCTATCGCTGGCCAGCCGGCAGGCGATCATCGATGGCGGCTTCGCCGCCCACCGGCGCGGCGCGCTGCACGTCGGCGGTGTCGAAGACAGTGCAGCCGTCGACCGCATGGCGGCCGAGATGCAGGCGCTGGTGCCGAGCGTACGGCGCCTGTCGGCCACGGAAGTCACCGCGCTGGTGCCGGTCATCGCCACGGCAACCACCTGCGGCGGCGTCCATGAACCCGGCGCGCTCGATGTCGACACGGGAAAGATGCTTGCGGCTTCAGCCTCCGCGCTCAAGGCCGGCGGCGGCGTGATCCGCACCGGCCAGGAAGTGCTGGAGATTTCTCGCGTCGCAAACGGCTTCAGCGTCACCACCAGTGCCGGCGCCTACCAGGCCGACATCGTCGTCGACGCCGCTGGCGCCTGGGTCGATGTCGTCGCCGGGCTGGCCGGTCTCTCCGGTCTCGGCTTCCGGCCGAAGCGCCGCACCGCCTTCCTGTTCGATCCACCCGCCGGCACGGACATCAGCGCCTGGCCGCTGGTGGTCGATTTGCATGAACAATTCTACTTCAAGCCCGATGCCGGCAGGTTGATCGGCTCGCTGGCCGACGAGACCGATTCCGAACCCTGCGACGCCTTTCCGGAAGACATCGACGTCGCCATCGCCGTCGACCGCATCGAACAGGCGACGTCGCTGCGCATCGGCCGTCCGTCGACGCCGTGGGCTGGCCTGCGCACCTTTTCGCCCGACCGCACGCCGGTCATCGGTTTCGACCCGCGCCTGCCCGGCTTCTTCTGGCTTGGCGGCCAAGGCGGCTACGGCTTCCAGGTGTCGCTGACGCTGGCGCGGCTGGGTGCGGCGCTGCTGCGCGGCCAGCCGCTGCCGGACGATCTCACGGCACGCGGTATCACCTCCGCCGCGCTTGCGCCCGACCGTTTCATCACCCCGGCGGCGACGCCATGAACTTCACCGGCCTGCCCTTCCCTCAACCCGTAAAGTGTCATCAGGAGCGTTTGCGATGAAATCCGTTCTGCGCGCAGTCCTTACCTCGTCCTTGCTGGCCTCGTCCGTCCTTCTTGGCGGACAGGCCTACGCCAAAACCCTGGTCTATTGCTCGGAAGCCAATCCCGAAACCTTCAACCCGGCGATCGGCACGGCGGACTCCACCATGGATGCCGCCGCCAAGACGATCTTCAACCGGCTGGTCGAGTTCAAGCCTGGCACCACCGAGGTCGGGCCGGCGCTGGCCGAAAGCTGGGAGGTCTCAGCCGACGGCAAGATCTACACGTTCCACCTACGCCACGGCGTGAAATTCCAGTCGAACGACCACTTTACACCGTCGCGCGAGTTCAATGCCGACGACGTGCTGTACACCTTCAACCGCCAGCGCGACGCCAGCAATCCCTACCACAAGCTCGGCGGCGGCGCTTACGAGTACTTCAACGCACTGGGCATGGGCTCGCTGATCGACAAGATCGACAAGGTCGACGACCACACCGTGCGCTTCTCCCTGACGGCGGCCAACGTCACCTTCCTGCCCGGCATTGCGCTCGACTATCTCTCTATCCTGTCGTTGGAGCAGACCGAAAAGATGGTCGCCGCCGGCACGCCGGAACTGATCGATAGCGAGCCCGTCGGCACCGGCCCGTTCGTGCTGCAGGCCTATGTGCCCGACAGCCAGATCCGCTACGCCGCCAACAAGGATTACTGGCGCGGCGCGCCGAAGATCGACACGCTGGTGTTCGCCGTCACGCCCGAACCGACCACGCGCGTCGAGCGTCTCAAGGCCAATGAGTGCCAGGTCGCCGCCCCGCCGCCGCCAAGCGCCGTCGCCGATTTGCGCACCGACCCCGACATCACCGTGCTCGACCTCAAGGGCCAGAACATCGGCATTCTCGGCTTCAATGTCGAACACCAGCCGCTCGGCGATGTGCGCGTGCGCATGGCGCTGGCCAAGGCCGTCGACCGCAAGGCGATCGCCGACGCCGTCTATGCCGGCGCCGGCACGGTCGCCGGCAGCGTCGTGCCGCCGGCGCAGATCGGGGCCGTCACCGACGCCGGCATCGACTATGACCCGGATGGCGCGAAGGCGCTGCTGAAGGAAGCCGGCCACGAGAGCGACCTGAAGATCAGCCTGTGGGCGATGCCGGTATCGCGGCCCTACAATCCCAATGCCAAGCGCATGGCCGAGATGATCCAGGCCGACTGGGCGAAAGTCGGCGTCAATGCCGAGATCGTCAGCTTTGAATGGGGCGAATATCTCAAGCGCACCGCGGCGGGCGAACAGGACGCCTATCTGCTCGGCGGCAGCAGCGACAATGGCGACCCCGACAACATGCTGAGCTACCTGCTGTCCTGCGACGGCGTGAAGGGCGGCTCCAACCGCTCGCGCTGGTGCGATCCGGCCTTCGAGAAGCTGCTGCAGGACGGTCGCGTCGCCGCCGATCCGAAACAGCGCGCCGACATCTACGCCAGGGCGCAAGCGATCCTGAAGGTCGAGGTGCCGGTGGCGCCGATCGCCCATTCGGTGGTGGCGATCCCGATCCGCAAGAGCGTGCTCAACTACGTGCTCGACCCCTTCGGCCGGCAGAACTTTGCCGCTGTCGATATGGCGGAGTGAAGCTTGGCGACCCTGCCCTCGGGCCCGGCCGGGGGACGCACCGACATGAATAAAACCAGTAATTTGGCGGCGAAAGCAGAATCCATGCGTGAAGACCTCAACGCTCTCCTCAAAGCCTATCTCACCGATGGCGCGGTGGGCGCATCACTCGCATACTCCACTGGCGCCGCACCAACCGCCATCACTGCCGGCCTCGCCGACCGGGAGCATGGCGTTGCCGTCTCGCCCGACCGCCTGTTCAAGATCGGCAGTTGCACCAAGACCTTCGTCGCCGCCGCATTGGTCAAGCTCGCTCAGGACGGCAAGCTCGAGCTCGGCGCACCGATCGCCTACTGGTTTCCCGACCTCCCAGGAGCAAAAGACATTTCGGTGCGCCAGCTGATCAACCACCGCAGCGGCCTGCCGGAGTTTGAATATTACATTCCGATGGATCCGAGCCGGCAATGGACGCCGCAACAGCTGGTCGACATAGCCTTCGTTTCCGACAAGCAGAAGGCGCCAGGCGGGCCCGCCGTCTACAACAACACCGGCTATGTGCTGGCCGGCATGGTGATCGAGGCTGTCACCGGCCAGTCGCTGGGCGGCTATGTCAGAAGCGCGGTGCTGCACCCGCTCGGCCTGGAGAATACTTGGTCGCCGGCAACCGAGGCCTTTCCGGAGAAATCGATGGTGCGCGGCTATTACCACCGGCCGCCGCCGGCGGCGAATGCGCCCGCCGATATCGCCTCGGGCGGCGAGATGTGGCGCATGGACGGCGTGCTGCCCTACTCCGACGACTTGCAGGATTCCTCCGATTCCTTCCCGTTCGGCGCCGCTTATGGCTGCGGCGACATGGTGTCGACGCCGTCGGATATGGTGGCCTTCACGCGCGGTCTCTTTTCCGGAAAGCTGCTGTCGCCGCCCTTCTTCGACGAAATGTTCGAACATCGCGTCCCGGCGAGTTTTCCGGGCACCCGCATGCGCGAAACCGGTGCCGGCATGTTCCAGAGCGCCTACGCCAACCGCGCCTTCTACGGCCATCAGGGCAGCATCCCCGGCTACGTCGCCGTGATGCTGCACGACCCGCTGTCCGGCCTGACCATCGCCATGACCAGCAATGTCGGCTCCGGCAACCGGCTGTCCTTCCAGGCCAGTGGCCTCCATCCGGTGGTCGATAAGGCGATCAGGATAGCTCTTGGATGAAGGGTAGGGCCTATTCTGCGCCGCTACATTCGCCTCATGGCGCCAGAGCGCGAAGCGCGGCGTTGGCGGCGATGCTTTCATAGAAATCCTTCGGGCAATCGCTGGCGGCGAGCCGGTAAAGCCGCAAAGCTTCATCGTTATATGCATGGAGTTGGCTGAGTTCGGCAGTGTAGAAATTGGCCTCGCACACCTGTCCGGTTTTCGTAGCCGCGTCCGGATCATCGGCGGCGGCGAGCGTTTCGGCCGGCGTCTTCTCGCCGAGCAGCATGCGAACCACCGGCGCCGGCCACTTCGTCATGTCGAGCTTGCCAATTGCATCCTGCAAATGGCCCGCCGCTCCGTTGCGCCGCTCCACGATGTCCAGCCAGATCGCAAAATAGGCGTTGTCGGGCGCCAGCCCCGCCCCTTGCTCGAAGTCCACCTGCGCCTTGGCAGGCGTGTCCGAATACAAATAGACGATGCCCCGACCCAGAAAGGCATAGGCATATTTCGGATCGATACTGGTCGCCTTGTCATAGTCAGCGATGGCGCGGGCATAGTCCCCCTTTGCCCACAATACCATGGCTCGGTTGCCGTAATCTTCGGACGCCGGATCCAGATCGATGACGTGGTTATAGTCATCCAAGGCGCGGTCGTAATTGCCCTTCCTATGCCAAATCTCGCCTCGACCGATATAGAATTTGGCATCTTTGGGATCGAGGCCAATCGCCTTGTCGTAGTCGGCGATGGCGCGATCATCATTGCCCTTCCTATGCCAGGCCAGGCCGCGGTTGCCGTAAGCAGCGCTGTCTTTCGGACCGAGCGTAATTGCCCGGCTATAGTCCGCGATGGTTCGGTCGTAGTCGTGCTTTGCAAACCAGGCCCGGCCCCTGTTGTAGTAGGCAATGCCTAATTTCGGATCGAGAGTGATGGCCTTATCGTAATCGACGATGGCGCGGTCGTATTGGCCCTTATCCACCAAAATCACGCCTCGATTGACGTAAGCACGGAGATATTTCGGATCAACTTCTATTGCCTTGGTGTAGTCGGCCATCGCACGGTCCTGCTTGCCCTTTTGCGACCATAGCAGGCCTCGATTGTAGTAAGCGCCCGCGTACTTCGGATCGAGAGCCATGGCTTGGTCGTAGTCGGCCATGGCGCGGTCGTAATCGCCTTTGGTCGCCCAAATCAGACCTCGATTGGTGTAGGCATCTGCACTCGGATGGAGGCTGACCGCCTGGTCGCTGTCGGCCATGGCATGGTCATAGTCGCCCTTGGCAATCCATGCCATCGCTCGATTGTAGTAAGCACTCGCAAACTTGGGGTCGAGGCCAATGGCCTGATCGAAATCGGCCATAGCGCGATCCAAGTCGCCCTTGGCCGCAAATGCGGCACCCCGGTTGTTGTAGGTTTCGACTCGTTTCGGGTCGAGATCGAGCGCCTTGGTGTAGTCGGCAAGAGCACGATCATTGTCGCCTTTTCTGAACCAGGCATAGCCTCGACCGTTGTAGGCGTCGGCGCGTTTTGGATCGATGCCGATCGCCTTCTCGAAATCGGCCATAGCCTGGTCGAAATCATCTTTGTGGACCTCGATCAGGCCCCGATTCAAGTAGGCGTCGACCTGCGCGGGTTCGAGGCGGATTGCCTGATCGATATCGGCGATTGCGCGGCCATCGTCGCCCTTCACACTCCAGCCAGCGCCGCGCCTGAGGTAAGCGGTGCTGCGCTCATCAACGCGTCTGGCCGCATCGTCGATGACGTATGTGCAGGCCTCCATTTGCCGAGCGCTACCGGCGACTTGGCCAACGCAGTCGGCAAAGTTTACGTCAGCCGCGCCACACCCTGCCAGTGCCAGCAAGGCGGCAACGCAGGTCAGCTCTCGCCAGGAAAGCCAAAGCAGCTTCAGAACCGATCCGATCGACTCGCCCCCTATGTAAGGCAGTTGCGCAAAATCTTGCTCAACGGTTTGACTGTAATCGATAAGATTTTTTGAGCAATCGCCAAAATGTCTACTTGAAAAGGCGCCCTCCAGCCTTCGTCCGTCCAGATCAGGCGCAAGAGGCGCAGCAGCGTTGCGCGCTCTTTCTTCGTCAGCCGATGCAGGAAGCGGTCCTCGTGTCGGCGAACCTGCTGCCGCCACCCAGACATCGCCGCCCGGGCGGCCTGAGCAACGGCGAGCATCTACGCGCGCCCGTCGCCGGCATGATCGAAGGAATTCCTGCTCACCGATGCGCTGCCGCGCACCGGTCGGCGGACAGGACTGAGGCGTCGATCAGACCGCAGGCGCACCGCGAAAAATCGTAACGGCCGCCGCGACGATTTCCGCATTGTCCTTGGCTGCCCTGCCATCGGCGAGCGTCTTGCCGTCTTCCAGACCGACCCGTGTCGACCAACGCTTGCGATGCGCAAGTTTGACGAAGGGCCAGACAGTTGCATCAACGCCATGCAGCAGGATCGGCCGCCGTACCCCGGCGCGCTCGAGCACGGCGACGATGCCAGGCGCTTCGTCGAGTGCAGCGGACAGGTCCGGGATGTCGATCTCGATCAGAATGCGCAGCACCTGGTCGTGGCCGGGAAGCGCTACGAAGCGCTCGGCATCGGCGACAACGGCAAGCCCCGCCTCGATGCCGACACCACGCTGGCGCAGCAGTTCCATCACGGCGGGCGCATCCGCTTCGGACAGGTTGACCGAAGCATAGTCAGGCAGGTCTCGCCAGCCGGCGATCGCCGTGCGGGTCCGCTCGACGTCGTTCTCGATCCAGGCGCCGGTCGACACGCCGACCAGTGTTCCCGGGCAGGTCCGGCGCACCGCCAGCACGGTGGCGTCGACGGCTGCCAGGCTTTCGCGCCCGTCAGTGCCGCGCGGATGGATGTGCAGTTCGGCCGCTCCAGCGGCGACGCAGGCTGCCGCATCGTTGGCCATTGCCTCGGCAGTCAGCGGCAGCTTCGGGTGGAAATCGCGCACGCGCGCGCCGTTGATGCAGGCCTGGACGATCATCGGTCTCACCTTGCGCATTGACAGTCTAATCACGCGGCGGTGAAGCCGCCAATCTCCCCCCTCGTGGGGGAGATGCCCGGCAGGGCAGAGGGGGGCGTGACAGATCTCCAGCCTCTCTGATCTACAACTTCATTTCATCAAGCGTGCAGGCTGCGAAACAGATCGAAAATCTGATTGTTCAGGTCGGCAGGACAGCGCCCCCCTCTGTCCTGCCGGACATCTCCCCCACACGGGGAGATCGGCAGCATCAACGCCGCGCGCCTCCCCGCAACATTCGGCGGCATTTGAATAAAAGCCGCTTGTGGATATTTACCCGGCGTTCCCTCGTCTCCGGCAAGGTCTTCTAGGGCGGGATCATGGAGGGACCATTGACCAGCGATTTTTCAGCCGCCCGCATCCACCTCGAACGCGCCTATCATTATCTGCAAGGCAACGACGAGACGAGTCGCGCGGCCTGTGAAGCGCTCGATCTGTTGATCGAAGCGGTGACGGAGGCGCAGCACAGGCGACCCGAGGCTGGAGTGCTGGAGTTTCCGCAATCGACGGCGCGCCGAACCGGATAGAATGCGGCGAGTTTCAGGTCAGTTCGGCCTGGCCTGAAACTCGCCGCACCCGGATCACGATGCCTTGCGGGCCGTCGCTCCCTTGGTCGCACGCGCGACAATTCGTTCCAGCGGCTCTGGCCGGTGCAGCAAAAATCCCTGGCCGAAGGCGACGCCCATGTCGCTCAACATGGCCAGCGTGTCCTGCTGTTCGATCTTCTCGCCGACCACGTCACAGCCGAGGCTGCGGGCGATGCTGGTGATGGCCAGCACGATCTCGCGGTCGAAACGGCTTTGCGTGATGTGTTCGATGAAGGAACCGTCGATCTTGATCGTGTCGACGGGGAACCGCCGGAGATATTCGAACGAGCTCATACCGGCGCCGAAATCATCAAGGCTGACCCGGCAGTGCCGCTCGCGCGCCTTGCGCACAAACTGTTCGGCCGCGTCGAAATTGGTGACGGCGGCGGTTTCGGTGATCTCGAAGCCGATGCCCGAATGCGGCGCCCCGGTTTCTTCTATGACGTTGTCCACGAAGTCCCAAAGCTGCGGGTCGCTCAGCGTCTGCGCCGACAGATTGAAGCCAAGCGTCAACGCCCCCGAACGCAAGGCGGCACCATGCCGCGACAGCGCGGTGCGGATGATCCAGCGGTCGAGCCGCGACGCGATGCCGAACCGCTCGGCCACCGGAATGAACTCGCCGGGTGGCACCAGCCGGCCGTTGCGGGCGGCGAGCCTGGCCAACACTTCGACATGGCGGCTTTCCAGCCAGGGACGGCCCAGCCGATGGATTTCCTGGCCAAACAGCTTCAGCCTTCCGTCTTCCATGGCATCGACCGTATCGGCGACGACGCGCGCCGCGTTGAGGCCACCCGAACCCGATGCCGTATCGGTGGAGAAGACGGCAAATCGGTTCCGCCCGGCGGCCTTGGCCGCGTAGCAGGCGTCGTCGGCGCAGGCCAGCGCGTCGGCCACCGTCGTGTTGGCGTCATCGACGAAAGCGATGCCGATTGAGGCCGCCAGCTTGCGCGACGTGGCCGTCGATCCTAGTTCGGCATCGCGAACCGCGGCAAGTACCGCGTCGGCCAGCATCCCGGCCTGCGCCGTATCGCAATTGGGCATCAGCAGCGCGAACTCGTCACCGCCCAGGCGCGCGGCATGCGCCGTCGGGGGAAGGCAGCCCAGAATGCCTAGGGCAACGCTTTTCAGTGCCAGGTCGCCGGCCGCGTGGCCGGCAAAATCGTTGAGCGCCTTGAAGTAGTCGAGATCGACGTAGAACACGGAAAGCGGCAGCAACTGCGGGGCCGCGATGTGATCGGCCAGCAGCCGGTCGAACGCGGCGCGGTTCAAGAGACCGGTGAGCGCGTCATGGCGGGCCGCATAGGCAAGCTCCTGCTCGCGCTGCTTGTCTTCGGTGATGTCGCGCACCGTGCCCAGGATCTGCCCCGCCAGCCGGCGGTCCGGGATTTGCGGGTCGGCGATGAAACGCAGCAGGGATTCTATGTGCCGGACCTCTCCGTCGCGCCGGACGATGCGGTATTGCACGGCGGTGACCTTGTCCGTTTCGAGCGGCACCAGATGCGCGCGCGACGCGGCCTCCTTATCATCCGGATGCAGATAGCCGAACCAGTGGTCGCGCTCGACTTCGGCGGTGTCGGAGACAAGCCCGAAAATCTCCCTGGTGCGTTCGTCCCAATAGCTTTTGCCGGTGGCGAGGTCGTGGTGCCAGATGCCGGTACCGCTGGCGGCAAGCGCCAGGCGGAAGCGCACATTGACCTGCTCGAGTTCGGCTTCGGCCGCCTTCTGCTTGGAGATGTCGGTCTGCACACCCATCAGCCTGAGCGGCTTTCCCATCGCGTCGCGCTCGACGGCGCCGCCGCGATCGAGCACCCACACCCAGTGTCCCTGCTTGTGCTTCAGCCGCAATTCGGTCTCGATGGCGTCGGTCAGGCCGGCAATGTGGCGGTCGCCGCTGGCCAGCGCCCGCTCGCGGTCGTCGGGATGGGTCAGTTGCAGCCACAGGTCGCTGGTGTTGGCAAGTTCGCTCTCATCGTAGCCCAGCATCCGCGCCCAGGTCGCGGAATAGAAGCAGTCGCCGGTTACAAGATCCCAGTCCCAGACACCAAGATGGGCGCGCTCCAGGGCCTTGGCCCAGAACGTTCCATTGCGACTTTTCTTGCCCTGACGCGCCATCGTCTGCTTCGCCTGCTCCACCGCAGGGCAATCTGCGGCAAAACCAGAGAAGAAACAGTTACCGCGGCGATGGCGGGCTGCTTTGTTGGCTCCTCACCTGCCGCCTCTGCTCTTCGATTGGCCGGCAAGAACCGGAGTTTCGCATCGGCCGGATGTTCCTAGTCATGGCTCCAGGTCATCGCCAATCCGATGATCCCGGATCATCGGCGGCGCCGATGATCACGTTGCACAGACAAGAGGACCTCCCAATGACCAAGCAAGAAGACAACAAGGCCGTCGTCGTCAGATGGTTCACCGACTTCTGGGGTGAAAGCTGCGACCTGTCCGTCGTCGACGACATCGCGGCACCCGACATGCTGCTGAAATACTCGCTGCACGAGCCGCGCCGCGGCCGCGACGACATCAAGGCCTTCATGAGCGGCTTCCGCGCCGCCTTCCCGGACCTCAACTTCTGGGCCACCGCCGACCTGATTGCCGAAGGCGACTATGTCGTCGGCCAGTGGGAGGGCGGCGGCACGCATACCGGTCCGGCCTTCGGCGACTTCCTCGCCGGTTCGCTGCCGGCCGCCACCAGCCGCACCATGCGCTTCACCGGCACCACGGTGCTGAAGGTGGTCGACGGCAGGATCGTCGAGGAGATCGGCCTCGATGACGGCGTCGCCGCCCTCACCCAGCTCGGTCTGATCAAGGCCGCCTGAGCCGATCAGGCAAAACGATCGTTCGGGCCAGGCGGCGTTAATGCCGCCTGGCCTCATTGCCTACTGGCTCGGCGCCATTGCGTGCTCGCATGACACTTTCGGGTTCATGTCGGCGAACGTACCTGTCGGGTTGCCTTTCCAGGCCCAGACATGCAGTTCGTAGAATTCACCCAGCCCATAGCGGTTGGGGGCGCTGTTGAAGTTGAACAACTGGCCGTCCAACGATGCCGGTCCTTTCGAAGTGATGTACTCGACCGCCACCAGCTTCAGCGCGCCATCGGCCAACGGCTCGTACATCACGGCTTCGGGACGGGCGATGTCGATCTTGTCGTCGTTCAGATACCGGCCGTTGACATAGTGAATGCCCATGGCGCCGCCGGTGATGCCGCTGGCACAGGGAATAGGCGAATAGCCCTCTGATACCGCTGTCTTGACGTCGATGAACCGGCTGTTGGCAGCCCGCACCTTGTCGGCCAGCGGGTTAGAGCCGGAGGCAGCTTCAGCCGGCTCCTGATGCGCCTGCGCAAGGGTAGTCCAGATTGCCAGCATGGTCCCCGCCATAAGAAGTCCGCTGCGAAAGTTTGATGTCATCTTCATTCCATTCTTCTTGAAAAAGCAAAGCTGGCCGGCCGCCGAAAATACGGAGGCCCGGCAGGCAAGCGCTGTGGCTGTTGTTGCTTGGATATCCCGAAATCGATGCGACTACCGGGAAGGATCATCCCTTCGGCAGATATGGGATCGTTCCGGCCAGATCGGTGTTGTCAATCATCTGGAAACGGCTGTCGCTGCCGCCCTGACGGGCCGACACGAAGGGCGCGTAGGCAGGGTCGGTGGTGAAGGCGCGCGCCGCCGCTTCCGACGGGAACGCCATCAGCGCGATCAGCGTGGTATCGAGCGGCTTGCCTTCGAGGGTCTTCACATTGCCGCTGCGCGACAGATATCTGCCGCCATGTTTGTGGACGAGGTCGTGCACCGAGGCGGCATAGGCCGGCACCCACTGCGCGTCGTTTATCTTGATGTCTGCGATAACGTAGGCGGTCATGGTAGTCTCCTGGTTGCGGTGCACAGGGGTATCCCGTGCAACCGGCCAAAGGGCTCGCATGGCAAGGCACCCGCCAACCAGTCCGCGATCTGTACCGGGGCAGTACAGTTTCCGTACTGGCCGCTTCATCCAGGAAGGCCTAATATTCGGTCAGGTTTGAGGGAGAGGCACCAATCATGAGCCAGCACGGATACAAACAATTCTGCCCGCTATCGATGGCCGCCGAGGTGCTGTGCACCCGCTGGACGATGGTGCTGATGCGTGAACTGGTGGCCGGCTCGACCCGCTTCAACGACCTGCGCCGCGGCGTTCCCAAAATGTCGCCGACCCTTCTGTCGCAACGGCTGAAGGAACTTGAGATCGCCGGGATCGTCGAGCGCAAGGAAGTGCCGGGCGAAAAAGGAATCTTCGAATATCGGCTGACGGAAGCCGGCCGGGATTTGCGCCCGGTCGTCGAGGCAATGGGCTTCTGGGGGCAGAAATGGGTCGAGTCCCGGCTGTCGCTGAAGAACCTCGATCCGTCGTTGCTGATGTGGGACATGCGGCGCAATCTAAACCCCTCGCCGCTGCCTGAAGGGCGCACGGTGATACAATTCCTGTATCCGGATCTCCCGGCGTCCAAACGGTCGTGGTGGCTGATCGTCGAGAAGCACGGTGAGGTCGATCTGTGCTGGTACGATCCGGGCTTCGATGTCGACCTCTACGTCTCGACCGACCTGCACACGATTACGGCGATCTGGATGGGAGTGCTGACCGTCGAGAAGGCCGGCGCCAGGGTTGCCCTGACTGGTGACCAGGCCATCGGCAGGAAGATGCAGACCTGGCTCGGCCTCAGCCCGTTCGCGGTGGAACCCAAGCGCGCGGCTTAGCAGGGCCGAGGGCGCTTGGCAGGAAACGGGTGGCGAGACCGGCTTTTGACGGCTTCAATGCCGGCCATGTTCATCACCTTGGCGAAAAATCTGAAATCCGAGCCGCTGCAAATCGCCGACGATCCGCGCTGGGCACGAATCGTCGCGCGCGACAAGTCGGCCGACGGCGCATTCTGGTATTCGGTGGCGACGACCGGCGTCTATTGCCGGCCTTCCTGCCCGTCTCGGCGCGCCAATCCGAAAAATGTGCAGTTGCACGACACGCTCGATCAGGCCAAGGCCACCGGCTTTCGGCCGTGCCGGCGCTGCCGCCCGGATGGCCCGTCGCTCGAGGCCGGCAACGCGGCGATGGTCGCCGCTGCCTGCCGCAGGATCGAGCAGAGCGAGGAAGAACCATCGCTGGCTGAACTGGCTGATGCTGCCGGCCGCAGCACCGGTTACTTCCATCGTATCTTCAAGGCGGCCACCGGGCTGACACTGAAGGACTATGCCGCCGCGCACCGCGCCGCCAGGGTCCGCCAGGGCCTGGAAGACGGCGCCAGCGTGACGACGGCGATTTACGATGCCGGTTTCAACTCAAGCGGACGTTTTTACGAGAAATCCACTGGCATGCTCGGCATGACGCCGACGCGCTATCGCGCCGGCGGCGCCGATGAAGAGATCCGCTTCGCCGTCGGCGAGACCTCGCTCGGCACCATCCTGGTCGCGTCCAGTCAAAAGGGCGTCGCCTCGATCCTGCTCGGCGACGATCCTGACGCACTGGTGCGCGACCTGCAGGACCGTTTCCCCAGGGCACGGCTAATCGGCGGCGATCACGACTACGAGGCGCTGGTCGCTCGCGTCGTCGGTTTCGTCGAAGTTCCGGCGCTCGGTCTCGATTTGCCGCTCGACGTGCGCGGCACCGCCTTCCAGCAGCGTGTCTGGCAGGCTTTACAAGACATCCCCGTCGGCCGCACGGTTTCCTATGCCGACATCGCGCAGCGCATCGGCGCGCCGAAGGCAACCCGTGCCATCGCCGCCGCCTGCGCCGCCAACAACCTTGCCGTCGCCATTCCCTGCCATCGCGTGATCCGGAAAGACGGCGACCTGTCCGGCTATGCCTGGGGCGCGGAGCGCAAGCGCGCGCTGCTGGAGCGTGAGGCCGGCGAATCTGACAGCGCCTACCGATCCGCGCGGAGATGACGGCCAAGCATGCGCGCGATGGCAAGATCTCATGACAGCGTCACCAATCGGACAGCTCGCACCACCGCCGCCGGCAACCGCGCGAAGTCCCAGGTCATGGCCGCCATCGGCGGGCTGGTCGATGAGGGTAAGGCTGAGTGGAACCACACCGCAACCGGCGACATCGAGCTGCGCCTGCTGAGCGGTGAAGTGTTCGTGCTCGGCGAGGTGTCGGTCACGCGTGTCGAATGAGCACCATCAGCGCTCTACGGCGCCCCCCTCTGTCCTGCCGGACATCTCCCCGACAAGGAGGGAGATTGGCAGTTCCGGCGCCGGCTCTCGTCCTGCAACGTTGGAGATTGGAGAAGGCCGTGATGACAGCCAATCTCCCCACCCGTGGGGGAGATGTCCGGCAGGACAGAGGGGGGCGCCGTAGAGCACCTATCTTTGCGCCTTCAGGCAGATTTGAATTTGAAAGCAAGCACCGGAGTGAGACACGGCCGGCACGTGGCTAGGGTTCAGCCGCAAACAAAGGAGTGAAGGCAATGAACCTTATACAAACCGGTATGCCGGTGGCCGCCTGCAACGTCGCCGCCCTCGGCACCATCGCCTATGCCATCGGCGAATCCCCCATCGGCAAAATCCTGGCGGCGCGCAGCGATATCGGCGTCTGCGCCATCCTGATCGGCTCGGATGCTGACACACTGGAGCAGGATCTCGCCAACCGCTTCCCCGGCAAGGTACTGGTCGAGGACGAGGCCGCACTGCGCGACGATCTCGCCGCAATCGCGCGCTTCATCGAAATGCCTGGCGTCGGCCTCGACCTGCCGCTCGACCTGCGCCACGGCACGCCATTCCAGCAGCGTGTTTGGGACGTGCTGCGCAGCATCCCGTGCGGCGCCACCATCACCTACACCGCGCTCGCCCGGCGTCTCGGCCAGCCGAACGGCGCCCGCACCGTGGCGACCGCCTGTGCGGCCAACGCGATTGCGCTGGGCATACCCTGCCACCGTGTTGTCCGCGCCGACGGCACGCTGGCCGGCTACCGCTGGGGCGTCGGGCGCAAGCGCGCCCTGCTCGACAAGGAGGCTACGATATGAATGCCCATGCCAAAATTGCCGCATCGGTGGTCGAAGCTGCTCAGACACGCATCGCCGGTTACGACTGGCCGGCCCTTGCTGCCGAACTCGACGGCTTCGGCTGCGCGGTGATCGAGAAATTGCTCTCGCCCGAAGAATGCCGGCAGATCGCCGGCCTCTATCCCGAGGAGAAGCATTTCCGCAGCCACATTCATATGGCCAGGCACGGCTTCGGCAAGGGCGAGTACCGCTATTTCCGCTATCCCTTGCCCGACCTCCTGGGTGGCCTGCGCAGCGCGCTCTATCCCAGGCTGGCCGAGGTCGCCAATCGGTGGAACGAGCGCATGGGGCAGGCCATGCGTTATCCCGCGACGCATGCCGCGTTTCTCGAGCAGTGCCATGCCGCCGGCCAGACACGGCCGACGCCGCTGCTGCTGCAATATGTGCCTGGCGACTTCAACGGCCTGCACCAGGATCTCTATGGCGACCTCGCCTTTCCGCTGCAGGTGGCGATCCTGCTCTCCGAACCGGGCCAGGATTTTACCGGCGGTGAGTTCGCGCTGACCGAGCAGCGGCCGCGCATGCAGAGCCGGGTCGAAGTGGTGCCGCTGCGCCAGGGCGACGCCGTTGTGTTCGCCGTCCACAACCGGCCGGTGCAGGGCACCAAAGGCAATTACCGGGTCAACCTGCGCCATGGCGTCAGTCGGCTGCGCTCAGGCATGCGCCACACGGTAGGGATTATTTTCCACGATGCCAAGTGAGCAGGGAGAAGATGGAGGTTCCCTTCACCCCGCCGGTGCATAACGGCTGACCACCATGCCGCAGGCATAGGCCTTCGAGCCGAGCAGCCGCAGGTTCCTAAAACCGCCCTGGTCAAAAATCCGGCGGCCCGCCCCCAGCACCGCCGGGTTGACGAACAGCTGGAACTCGTCGACCAGCCCGGCCGCGATCAGCGCTGACGCGAAACCGGCGCCGCCGAACACGGCAATGTCGCCACCCTCGCCCGTCTTCAGCGCGTTGACCTCGCGCGGCAGGTCGCCGCTGGCCACACTGGTGCGCTCCCAAGCCGGCTCCCAGGCCGATTGCTCGAGCTTGTCGCTGAGCACCACCTTGCGGGCGTCGACGATGCGCTGCGCAAAGGCGTAGAACGGATCGTGCGGAAACTTCTTCGCCGCAGTGTCCCAATGGGTGAGGTAGCCCTCCTGTGCCATTTTGCGGCTGAGCAGGATGGTATCGACGCCTGCGAAGACAGCGTTGAAGTCCTGCTTCAGCGCGTCGTCCCAGGCGCTGTCGTCGCCCCATTCCCAGAGCTGCCAGGGATGGTCCTCATTGGCGCCGACAAAGCCGTCGACCGACATCTGCATCTGCAGGACCAGCTTTTTCACCGTCATTCTCCCCACGGCCAACGCAAAACAGTTTACATTTGCAACCGTTGACGCAAGGCCAAAACGATGTCAATAGTAAAGTGATTTAAAAATGGAACCGTAGATGTCGACGCGCGAAAAATCCGGCTGTCCGATCAACCTGTCGCTCGAACTGATCGGCGACCGCTGGACGCTGCTCATCATCCGCGACATGGCCTTCGCCGGCAAAAGGCACTTTCGCGAATTCCTGCAATCCGACGAAGGCATCTCCTCGCGCACGCTGGCCGAGCGGCTGCAAACGCTTCAGGAGGAAGGCATCCTCACCAGAAGCGACGACCCGACGCATGGCTTGAAAACGGTCTACCGGCTGACCGAAGCAGGCATCGACCTCTTGCCGGTGCTGGCGACGCTCGGCGCCTGGGGCAGCAAGCACCGCAAGGCCGACGATAAGCTGGCCAGGATTGCCGGCGAATTGGCGGCAGGCGGCGAAGCGGCGCTGGAAAAGATGAAAGCGGCGCTGCGATCGGAGCATATTGTCTAGGCGTTGCGCTGTTTCCCTTCTCCCCCTGTGGGAGAAGGTGGATCGGCGCGCAGCGCCGAGACGGATGAGGGGTGTTCCAGCGGAGTGAGACGCTGGCGTTCCCTGGAACACCCCTCATCCGTCGCCTTCGGCGACACCTTCTCCCACAAGCGGAGAAGGGGGAGCTTTCCACAGCTTGCTTGACAACGATCCACCTTTGTTCTTTATTTGTTCCAATCTATCAGCAACTGCGGATGTGCGGTCGATGGAAACGACAGCCACCATCCTGCATGCCGATCTCGACGCTTTCTACGCCTCGGTCGAGCAGTTGCTCGATCCGTCGCTGCGCGGCAAGCCGATCGCGGTGGGCGGCGGTGTCGTGCTCGCCGCTTCCTATGAGGCCCGCGCCTTCGGCGTGCGCGGCGGCATGCCGGGGCGCAAGGCGCGTGAGCTGTGCCCGCAGCTGATCTTCGTCGGCGGCAATTTCAGCCACTACCAGCGGCTGGGCGACGCGGCGATCAAGGTGCTCGACGATTTTACCCCGGTGGTCGAGCGCATCTCCATCGACGAGGCGTTTGCCGACGTCGCCGGCTGCACGCATCTGTTCGGCTCGCCGCAGGAGATCGCAACGACCATCCGCCGCCGCGTGCGGGCCGAACTCGGCCTGCCGATCTCGATCGGCGTAGCACGCACCAAGCATCTGGCCAAGATCGCCTCGCAGGTGGCCAAACCGGATGGGCTGGTGGTGGTCGACCCCGGCAGCGAGCTCGCTTTCCTGCACGACCTGCCGGTCGGGCTGATGTGGGGCGTCGGCCCGGCGACCAGGGCGAGGCTGGCGGAAATCGGCGTCGAGACCATCGGCCAGCTGGCCAGGACGCACAGCGGCGCGCTGACACGGCTGCTCGGTCCCGCCGCCGGCGAAAAGCTCGCCGCCTTGTCATGGAACCGCGACCCGCGAAAGCTCGAAACGCATAGCCGCGCGCATTCGGCCGGCGCCCAATCGGCGCTGGGCCAAAAACCCGCCGTAGCGCGGATCATCGTGCCCACTCTGCTGCATCTGGCCGACCGTGTCGCCAGCCGGCTGCGCGCCAAGGCGCGGCCCGGCCGCACGGTGACGGTACGCGTGCGCTTTGCCGATCTCAGCGCCGTCACGCGCTCGATCACGCTTGACCAGCCGATCTCGGCGACCGCGATGCTGGCCGAGATCGCCGGCGATCTGGTGCGCGGCGTCCTCGCCGACAACCCCCACGAAAGAACGATCTCGCTGCTGGCGATCTCGGTGTCGTATCTTGAGGAAAGCTTCGAGCTGCAGCTCGAACTGCCGCTCGGCCTCGCCGACGAGAAACGCCGGCCGGGCACCCGAAAAGGCCTGGCACGCTTCGACGCCGACCGCGCCATCGACAAGATCCGCGAACGCTTTGGCAAACAGGCGGTGGGCTACGGCACGGTGGCACTGGAGGCCGCGCGCTCCGTGCCCGACGAATTCAGGGAGCTGGCGGAGAAGGAGCTTTGAGGCCAGGGCAAGGCTATGGGCCGGTACGCGAGTAGCGATGGACCCGGATGCCACTAGAGCTTGTCCCGTGCCAGGGCTCGCAGGCTATGCCGTCATGGTCGGCATCGTGAGTCGGCCAATAGCCAGGTTCGCCCCTATGCGCAGAGGCGAGGCCAACGGCACGGGCGGCAGTGCAGTTCGGGAATGCCGCAAGGTGCCTCAGCACCGAGAGAGATGTATCAAACCGAATGCCGATGAAGCCATAGATGATATAGCCCGACAACAGAATGAACGGCGCAAACAAGGCCACCCATCTCAGCCTGCCAAGGCGGCGACGGTGATAGGGTGAAGGCCGTCGCAAGAATGGCAGGAGCATTCCCCGCCAACTCCCCGGTTGGAGTGCCCGAACCAGACTAGCGTCACCCAGGTACAGTAGCAATAACGGTCATCTCCGAACGGTTTCCTGCGTTTAGAGCGCGGCTATTGGATAGCGAAACGCCAGTTCTATGCCTCGCCGTCCCAGTACCGCCTCACCGCTCCCATGTCGAAAATGCCGTCGCGCCGGCGCAAGGCGTCGACCGCCATCTTGTTGGAATCGGGATAGACGCAGACCTCGTTGGGATTTTTCTCGCCGATCATCAGATAGCGGCACGGTTCCGTACCGCTGTTGAGGAAGGAATGCCCGACCGCCAGGCCGGCGGGAAAGCAGACATAATCGCCGGCCTTCATCTCGTGACGCTCCTCGCCAAGCAGCAGCGTCACCTGCCCTTCCAGGATCAGCGCGTGCTCCTCTTCGAGCATGTGGTAGTGCCTGGGCGCCAGGCGCATGCCGGGGGCCGGCGCCTCGATCAGCATGCCGACATGATAGTCTGGTCGTCCCAAAGCCGCATAGGTCAGATGCCTGGACCGGCCGCCGAACCGCGGGCCTTCGCCCTCGACCTTCCATTCGACGGCATCGCTGGCGACAGGCGGGATCGGCACGGCTGGGGGTTTGGTGATACCGGGCATCACATCCGACGGCAGCGGATCGCCGGCGGCAAGGCCGGTGTTCTCGCCGTCCCAGTAAGTTCGGGTTGCCGAGAGGTCGAAGATCGCGCGCCTGCCCAGCGCCCGCACCAGGACCTTGTTGGAGGCGGTATAGACGACCACGTCATTCGGGTTGCGCTCGCCGACGATGACATAGCGGCACGGCG
Organism: Mesorhizobium sp. M7A.F.Ce.TU.012.03.2.1; assembly: GCF_004006095.1. Lineage (NCBI taxonomy): Bacteria > Pseudomonadati > Pseudomonadota > Alphaproteobacteria > Hyphomicrobiales > Phyllobacteriaceae > Mesorhizobium > Mesorhizobium sp. M7A.F.Ce.TU.012.03.2.1. Next base: position 3,983,244 of record NZ_CP034779.1, on the reverse strand, counting down.
CGTCGCCGGTGTTGATGAGGCAATGCCCCGCCGCAGCACCAGCCGGAAAGCAGATGTAGTCGCCGGCCTTCATGGCGTAGGCAGCGTCGCCGACATAAGCGGTCAGCATCCCTTCGAGGATGAAGACATGCTCTTCCTCGAAAATATGGTAATGCGCCGGCGACGTCTGCTTGCCCGGCGGCAGTTCCTCGATCGCCACGCCGACATGGTGGTTTTCGCCGAGGGCGGCCTGCGACAGATGCCGGTAGCGCACACCGAAGCGCGGCACATCGGACCATTCCGTCCATGGCACGCTGTCCGATGCGAATGGCACGGGCGCTTTATCGTCTGCCATAGGGCCTCCCTGGTCCTGTCCCCCTGCCCTCGTCGCACTGCCATGCTGCTAGAGGATCCACGACAGGACAAAGCTGCCAGCTTCCGGCTAAACCGCCAAGCGGTGTTCGCGACGCTCCTGACAAAGCCAGACAGGAATCGCTCGCTTCAACCCCTGATCGCCTTGCTGGCCTGCTGCAGCAGCTCGAATGCCGCGAAGCGCTTGGCGTGCCAGCCGGCCAGCGTGGCATCGGGATGATAGACCTCGCCGAGTTCCGACATGCCGGCCATCGCCCCCGTCAGATCCTTGTAGGCACCGGCGGCGACCGCGCCCAGCATCGCCGAGCCGAGCAGCACCGGTTCCGGCGAGGTCGAGGCCACCACCACCATGCCTGTGGTATCTGCAAGCAGCTGGCGCACCAGCGGGCTTTGGCCGGCGCCGCCGCTGACGACGATGGTGTCGACGGGAATGCCCTTGTCATGCTCGGCCCGCACGATCTGGCGCGCGCCATAGCCCAGCCCGCAGACCCCGGCGACATAGAGCCCGACCAGGCTGTCGAGGCTGGTGTCGAGATCGAGCCCGGCGATCAGCGCTCGCGCGTCCGGGTCGGCGAAAGGTGCGCGGTTGCCGAGAAACTCCGGCACCACATGGATACCGCCGACCAGCGCCGGCGTCGCTGCGGCCCCGTTGCGGCCTTGCGCCTGCAATGACAGCCAGGCGCTGAGGCTGAGCCCCTCGGCTTGCGCCTTGGCGGTCGCTTCGCCAGCCGCGGGATGCATGCGCACCAGATGGTCGATAGCAGCACCGGCTGCCGACTGGCCGCCCTCGTTCAGCCACAGGCCCGGCACCATGGCCGAGAAATACGGACCCCAGACGCCGTCGACGAAGGCCGGCACCGCGGTCGACGACATGGTGCAGGCCGAGGTGCCGAAAACATAGGCCATGCGCGACAGAACGCTGCCGAACTCGCCGCGCGCACCGACCGTACCGACGCCACCGGCATGCGCATCGATCAGGCCGGCCGCTACCGCGATGCCGGGGACGAGGCCAAGGTCCGCAGCCGCCTGCGCGGTCAGCCCGCTGCCAAGTGCGGCACCCGCCGGCACGATCTGCGTGCCGATGCGCGCGAATGCCTCGTCGGCCAGGCTCCCTAGTCCGATGGTGCGGAAATAGGCCTCGTCCCAGCGGCTTTCATGCGCCAGATAGGTCCATTTGCAAGTCACCGTGCAGACCGAGCGGGCAAGGCTGCCGGTCGCCCGCCAGGTGAGGAAATCGGGGAGGTCCATGAACTGCCAGGCGGCGTTGAACGTGTCGGGCAGGTTTTCGGCCAGCCAAAGGAGTTTCGGCGTTTCCATCTCCGGCGATATGACGCCGCCGACATAGTTCAGCACCGCCTCGCCGCTGCGGTTGATGCGGCGCGTCTGCTCGACCGCGCGGTGATCCATCCAGACGATGATGTTGCGTTCCGAATTGCCGGATCTGCTCACCGGCAGCGGCACGCCGCCCTCGCCCAGCACCACCAGCGAACAAGTGGCGTCGAACCCGATGCCGGCGATCGCCTCGGGCGCCACGCCCGATTGAGCGACCGCTTCCCGCGTGGCCGCGCACACCGCCCGCCAGATGTCGTTGCTCGACTGCTCGACAATGTCGCCGGCCTCGCGCCAGACCTCGATATCGCGCTTGGCAGAGGCGAGCATGTTTCCAGTGTGGTCGAACACCCCGGCCCGCGCGCTGCCGGTGCCGACGTCGATGCCGAGATAATGGGGCATGTGAAACCTTCGGTTTGGCGAGTAGCGAGTAGCGAGTAGGTAGGTCGTTGGATTCTTCCCTATTCGCTACTCCCTATTCCCTATTCGCTTAGAGATCATTGCTCTGCGGCAAAATCACCAGATCGCGGATCGTCACGTTGCGCGGGCGGGTCAGCATGAACATCACCGCTTCGGCCACTTCGCGCGGCTGCATCAGGCCACCGGCGGCGAGTTCTTCCTCGAGCTTGGCCTTCGGCCAGTCGTCGACCAGCGCCGTCACCACCGGGCCGGGCGCCACCGCACCGACGCGCAGGCCGTGCTTGGCGACCTGCCGGCGCACCGTGTGGACGAAGGCCTGCACGGCGTGCTTGGAGGCCGTGTAGATCGGCTCCCAGACCACCGGAACCAGTCCGGCGATCGAACTGGTGACGATGACGTCGCCCGTCTTGCGCTCGATCATGTGCGGCAGCACCGCCTGGATCGAGCGGAAGCAGGCATTGATGTTGAGGTTGAGCATCCGGTCCCAGGCGTCGGGATCGCCGGTCGCCACCTCGCCGCCGACATAGGCGCCGGCATTGGCATGGAAGATGTCGAGCTGGCCGGCCTTCTCCAGAATCTGCGGCATCATGGTGGCGACGCTGGCCGGCTGCATCAGGTCGATGACCAGCGGGATCGCCTTGGGGCCGAGTTCGGCGCAGAGCTTGTTCAGCGTCGCCTCGGCGCGGTCGACCAGCACCACGGTGGCGCCGGACGCCAGCATGTGCCTGGCGCATTCGAGGCCGATGCCTGATGCCGCGCCGGTGACGGCGGCAACTTTTCCGGACAGTTTTTCGCTCATGTCTTGCTTCCTGTTGATGGGTTCAGGCCCGGCCATGGGAGACACGCGAGCGGCGTGCCAGCGAGTCGACGATGACCGCGATGGCAAGCACGGCGCCGGTGATCATGTACCGAAGCGACGAGGACAGATCGAGCAGCGTCAGGCCGCTGGCGATCGACTGGATGACGATGATGCCGAGCAGCGCCGAATACGCACTGCCGCGACCGCCGAACAGGCTGGTACCGCCTATGACGGCCGCCGCGATGGCGTTGAGGTTGACGTCGCCGGTGCCGGCCTGCTGGCTGGCCGAGGCCAGGCGGGCCGCCGACAGCACGCCGCCGAAAGCGGCCAGCATCGAGCACAGCACGAAGGCGCTCGAATAGATCAGCCGCACATTGATGCCGGCGCGCCTTGCCGCCTCGCGGTTGCCGCCGACCGCCGACATCGAGCGGCCCCATTTGGTCCGCGTCAGCGCGTAATGCATTGATATGACCAGGCCGACGAACAGGCCGAACATCCACGGAATGCCGCGCGCCTGGTTGAGATAGAAGACGATGAGTTCGAGGATGACCGTGATCACGACCGCGCGCGTGACGAGCCCGCCGGTCGACGGCGCCGACAGGTTGGCGGCGCGGCGGCGCGCGACAGTGCGCAGGCCGGTGACCAGCATGACGATACCGGGCACGGCCGCCAGAGCGAACGAGACGAACTTCGGCATCATCAGCAGCTGGCCGAAATTCACCAGGTTCGAGCCGTAGGGCAGATTGATCGAGCCGGTCGAGCCGAGAATGTAGAGCTGCAGGCCAAGCACCGCCAGCAGACCGGCCAGCGTCGAGACGAAGCTCGGCATGCCCAGCCGGTTGAACAGCAGCGCGTAGAGTGCGCCGATAAAGCCGCCGACGGCGACAGCGGCCAGAATGGCGAGCGCCACCGGCCAGCCCTGGTTGACCCACAGCGTACCGACCATAGCCGAGGCAAAGCCGCTGATCGAACCGACAGACAGGTCGATTTCGCCGACCATCAAAACGCAGACGATGCCGAGCGCGATGACTCCCACGGTGGAGCAATCGAACAGCAGATTGACCAGATTGCTTGATGACAAGAAGATCGGGTTGATGCTGGCAAACACCGTCCAGATGATGACCAGCCCGACGATGACCGGCAGCGAGCCGAGATCGCCTGAGCGGACCCGGTCGAAGAACCTGCGGATGGCGCCGCCGATCCCCGCCTCGTGCTTGACGCGCACATCGGCGCGGTCGAGCTGCGGCGGCACGGGGGCGGCCTGTTCGGCTTCGCGGCTCATGGGCGTGGCTCCTGGGTTCGGTCTTGCCTGGCCTGTCTCCGCTCGGCGCGCCGCGATACCGAATTGTTCGACGCGCCGGTGATGGCGCTGACCAGTTCCTGGTTCGAGGCATCGGGGGTGAAGATGCCGTTGTTGCGGCCAAGCCGCAGCACGACGATGCGGTCGGCGACGGCGCGCACGTCTTCCATATTGTGGCTGATGATGACGACGCCGAGGCCGCGGTCGCGCACGCGCTCGATCAGGTTGAGCACTTCCGCCGTCTGCGCCACGCCGAGCGCCGCCGTCGGCTCGTCGAGCAGGATGAGCTTGGGTTCGAGCAGCAGCGAGCGGGCGATCGCCACCGTCTGGCGTTGGCCGCCCGACAACGAAGCGACCACTTCGCGCACGCTTGGGATACGCGCCGATAGCTCGTTGAGCAGCGTCCAGGCGCGCACTTCCATCGCCACCTCGTCCAGCCGCAGCGGGTTGAGCTCACGGCCGAGAAAGATGTTGGCGACGATGTCGAGGTTCTCGCACAGCGCCAGATCCTGGAACACGGTGGCTATGCCGAGCGTCAGCGCCGCACTCGGATCTGCAAGCGTCACCTGTTGGCCGCGATAATTGATGGTGCCCGAACTCGGCTGATGCACGCCGGCCAGGATCTTGACCAGGGTCGACTTGCCGGCGCCATTGTCGCCGACCAGCGCCACCACCTCGCCAGCATGGACATCGAGATCGATGTCGGTGAGCGCCGAAACGGCGCCGAAATTCTTCGAAACGCCGCGCAGGCTGAGCACCAGCTCGCCTGCCGGAACCGGTTCGTCCGGGGTATCGATCATGCCAGGAAGCCTTTCAAAACCGGTTCAAATGTCGGATGAGCGCTGCCTGGCCACCGCACGGTGGCCAGGCAGCGGAGCGGGCAAGGGTCGCGGTCAGTTCCCGATGCCCAGCTTCTTGCAGCCTTCCGCGTAACGATCGACGCAGAGTTCGGCCGCGGTGTTGATCTTCTTGTCGATGATCTCGGCCTTCAGGTTTTCCTGCGTCACCACGGCCGGCGTGAACAGCTGCGAGGGCGTGTCGTACAGCGTCATCTCGGCCTTCGGCGTCTCGCCCGAAAGCAGCTTGATGGCGATGTTGGCGGCGGCCGCCGCCACGATCTCGCTCGGCTTGGAGATGGTGTTGTACTGGTCGCCGGCGATGATCAGCTGCAGTGCCGCGATCGTCGCGTCATTGCCGGTCACCGGCGGCACCGGATCGACGCCGGCCGCCTTGAAGGCCGCGATGGCGCCGCCGCCGGTGCCGTCATTGGCCGCAACCACGCCGAGGATTTTTGGTCCGAAGCGGGTGATCTGGCCGCCGGCCCATTGCTGCGCCTTCGGCGGCGCCCATTCCGGCGTGTCGTATTCGGCCAGGATCTTGTAGCCACTGTTGTCGAGGCCGGCATGGATGCCCTTCTTGATCAGGCCGGCCGCCGCGTCGGTCGGCGAGCCGTTGATCTGCAGCACACCGCCGCTGGCCGGATCGACCTTCAGCGCCTTCAGGTGCTCGACCAGCGAGTCGGCGATGGCCTTGCCGATGCCTTCATTGTTGAACGACACATAGAAATCGGCCGGCGCTGTCGGGATCGGCCGGTCATAGGCGATGACCTTGATGCCCTGGCTCTGCGCCAGCTTGACCAGCGAGGCGGCGGCGGTCGAGTCGACCGGGTCGAGCACGATCGCCTTGGCGCCCTGCGAGATCACCGAGTTGAACTGCTGCTGCTGGCGCGAGGCGTCGGCATCGGCGTTCTGGTAGAGCACCTTGCAGCCCGGGCACAGCTTCTTCATCTCGGCGGCGAAGCCGGGATAATCATGCTGCTCGTAGCGGGTCGAGGCCTGGTCGGGCATCAGGAAGGCCACGGTGGCGTCGGTGACTTCGGCGGCCATGGCGGTGCCAGCCAGCAGCGACAGCGCAAGGGCTGCCATGCCGGCGGACTTGCCAGCGGACTTCAATGAAGATGAAAGTTTGGTCATTCGGTCTTCTCCGTTTCTGGATATGGTTGTAAGAAGGTCGTTGACTGCTTTGGTGTGGAGACACGCCTCCGCCCTCGCCCCAAACTGCAATTGGGAATTAGGGTCCGGCGCCGGCCTTTCGAGTCCGCGCCTACATCCTCCGCTAAGCGGAGGAAATTTGAGACAAGTGTGCTCCATCGCGAACCGCTCCACGCGGCTCACGTCGTCATGCAAAAGAAAAATTCCTCCCTTGGTTCCTCCCTGGCTCCTCCGTTAAGCGGCTTTTCCCGCGTTGATGTTGTCGGCCAGCAGGCGCCTGAAGCGCGAGGGCGGCATGCCCTTCTCCGCCAGGAACTGCCGGTTGAAATTGGACAGATTGTTGAAGCCGACCTCGTAGCAAATGTCGGTGATCGAGGCCTGCTCGTCGCTCATCAGGATCTGGCAGGCGAGGTTGATGCGCAGCCGCTTCACATACTGCACCAGCGACATGCCCGTGTGACGGCGAAACGAGCGCGAGAACGCACCGGTCGACTGGCCGGCGATGGCGGCGAGATCCGCCTCGTCGAACAACTGCGTCAGGTTCTCCCTGATATAGGCGAGCGCCTTGTTCATGCCGGCGGTCATGTAGCCGGAGGGATCGGGCCGGTAGCTGGCGCTGGCCAAAAGCTGGAATTCCTGGGCGCGGCTGAGCAGGCCGGCGATCATCATGAACAGTTCGATGCGGCGCACGCCTTGCGCCTGCATCATCTCTTCCATCAGCGGCGCCAGCGCCTTGCTGGTGCGGCTGGAAAACAGCACGCCGCGCCGCGACGCCTCGAGCAGAGCCGCAAGTCCCGCCAACTCCGGCAGCACATGCATGGCATCGCCGATGAAACTTTCGGAAAACTGAATGATGCGGCCGCGCAGCGGGATCGAACTGTCCCTAGGGATATCGCTGACCCAATTGTGCGGCAGGTTCGGTCCGGTCAGCACCAGATTGCCCGGCTCGAACTCGCCGATGAAGTCGCCGACGAAATAGCGGCCGTTGGTGAAGATCACCTGATGCAGTTCATATTCGGGATGGAAGTGCCAGCGCACCGTGTGGAAGGGGTAGCCGTGCGACCACGCCTTGAAGGACTCACCGCGTCGTATCTGGACAACTTCCAGGTCCGGTTCCATGTCCGTTTCCTCCCGGGCCGGCACGGATATCTGCCGCGTTCGGCCTAATTCCCTAACCCGGCCGAATTGGTTTCGGCTCTGCATTTCAAGAGCCAAGGTACCGGCTCATGACAACAGGCGCCACCACGATTCAAGACAACGGATGATACTTTTTTAACCGGGAGGCGGCGCTCAGAAGCGCTATTCGGGCAGAACAGGTCAGTCTTGCTGACGCGTTCGCTCAATTGACCAACGAGGATGCCGCCCGCCCGGAAAGGAATTCCGGCGTCTCCGTGGTCGCCTGGCCTATCGCAAGAACAGCGTGTTCAGGCGCTGTTGCAGCGCCGTCATCGTCAGTTCACCTCGTGCGCAGCGCACCACCGGCCGCCGTCGCGAGCGGCGAAACCATCTCCGGCACCAATATGTCGTGGCGGCGCGCGAAGCTGACCAGCGTGGCCCGCACCGTCTCCGAATCAATCTCGCCGACGATGCCCGCCTTGCAAGCGTTGAGTGCGACGGCATGGGCGCCGTTGCGGCCGGCGCTCGGCCAGTCCTGCAGCAGTGCGTAAGCTTCCATCACGCTGTCGATCTTCCTCGGAAAGCCCATTCCGACCAGAAGGGTGACCGGTTCCTCAAATTGCCCGCGATTCATGGCTTGTGCCTCCTCTCGATTGTGCCTGTAGCGGGCCGAGCACCGGGAGCGCGGCCCGCCGCGGATAGGTGAATGGACTGGCCGATTCCCGTTCAACCGCTGCCGGCGGATACCTCGGATGTTGCCGACACTTGCTGCGCGGCAAGGAACATCAGTGCCGACGCCGCGGTTCGCCGGTTCCAGCCGGCAGCTTCAGCCATGTCGAGCAGCCCTGCCAGCAGCGGCTTCAGCACGTTCCTGCATTCTGTTTCATAGGCCAGGAATTCCTTCGCTTGGTGCGTAGGAGCCGGTACGGATCCGAGGCCAGCCATTGCATCCATCTTTACCTCCACTTTCTCTTCGGATGACGCCCGCTCCCCGCCAGGGAAGCGGGCGGATTGGCCGTGACCTCAGAAGTCCATACTGGCGCCGGCGGGCATTGCCGGGGCGGCGGCTTCCTTCTTCGGCTTCTCGGCCACCATCGCCTCCGTGGTCACCAGCAGGCCGGCGACCGATGCCGCGTCCTGGAGAGCGGTGCGCACCACCTTGGCCGGGTCGATGACGCCCTGGCCGTAGAGATCGCCGAATTCGTTGGTCTGGGCGTTCCAGCCCCAGCCGAATTCGCTTTTCTCGCGCAGCTTGCCGACGATGATCGAGCCTTCGGCGCCGGCATTCTCGGCGATCTGCCGGACCGGCGTTTCGATGGCACGGCGCACGATATCGACGCCAGTCTTCTGGTCCGCATTGTCGGTCTGCACGGCATCGAGCGCCTTGGCTGCCCGCAGCAGCGCGACACCGCCGCCAGGCAGCACGCCCTCCTCGACGGCCGCGCGGGTCGCATGCAGCGCATCGTCGACGCGGTCCTTACGCTCCTTGACCTCGACCTCGGTCGAGCCGCCGACCCGGATCACCGCAACGCCGCCGGCGAGTTTGGCCAGCCGCTCCTGCAACTTCTCGCGGTCGTAGTCGGAGGTGGTCTCCTCGATCTGCGCCTTGATCTGCGCGACACGGCCCTGGATCTCTTCCTTGCGGCCGACACCGTCGACGATGGTGGTGTTTTCCTTCTCGATCACCACTTTCTTGGCGCGGCCCAGCATCTGCAGCGTCACATTTTCCAGCTTGATGCCGAGATCTTCCGAGATCGCGGTGCCGCCGGTGAGAATGGCGATGTCTTCCAGCATGGCCTTGCGGCGGTCGCCGAAGCCCGGCGCCTTGACGGCCGCGACCTTGAGGCCGCCGCGCAGCTTGTTGACGACCAGCGTCGCCAGCGCCTCGCCTTCCACATCCTCGGCGATGATCAAGAGCGGCTTGCCCGACTGCACCACGGCTTCAAGCACGGGCAGCATCGCTTGCAGGTTGGAGAGCTTCTTCTCGTGGATCAGCACATAAGGCTCATCGAGTTCGACGCGCATCTTGTCCTGGTTGGTGATGAAATAGGGCGAGAGATAGCCGCGGTCGAACTGCATGCCTTCCACGACTTCGAGTTCGGTCTCGGCGGTCTTGGCCTCCTCCACCGTGATGACACCTTCATTGCCGACCTTCTCCATTGCCTCGGCGAGGAAACGGCCGATCTCGGCATCGCCATTGGCGGAGATGGTGCCTACCTGCGCGATCTCGTCGTTTCGGGTGACCTTGCGGGCATTGGTCTTCAGTTCGGCGACCACCGCATCGACCGCCTTGTCGATGCCGCGCTTCAAATCCATCGGGTTCATGCCCGAGGCAACCGCCTTGGCCCCTTCCCTGACGATCGCCTGTGCAAGCACCGTTGCGGTCGTCGTGCCGTCGCCGGCAAGGTCGTTGGTCTTGGAAGCCACTTCGCGCACCATCTGGGCGCCCATATTCTCGAACTTGTCTTCAAGCTCGATTTCCTTGGCGACGGTGACGCCGTCCTTGGTGATGCGCGGAGCGCCGAACGACTTGTCGATGACGACATTGCGCCCCTTGGGACCGAGCGTCACCTTCACCGCATTGGCAAGGATATCGACGCCGCGCAGCATCTTCTCGCGCGCTTCGGTATGGAATTTCACTTCTTTGGCAGCCATTGGATCACTCCTTTATCTAGGCAGCATTCGTTGACTGGATGTATACGAAGAAGCCGTCAGGCGGCCTTCTTCACTTCGGCGATCTTATCGATGACACCCATCACGTCGCTTTCCTTCATGATGAGCAGATCCTCGCCGTCGAGTTTGATTTCGGTGCCGGACCATTTGCCGAACAGGATGCGGTCGCCGACCTTGACATCGAGTTCGACAAGCTTGCCGCTGTCGTCGCGCGGGCCGGGACCGACGGCGAGCACTTCACCTTCCTGCGGTTTTTCCTTTGCGGTATCGGGGATGATGATGCCGCCGGAGGTCTTCTCCTCGGCTTCAAGGCGGCGGACCAGAATACGGTCATGCAATGGACGGAACGCCATGTCGTTCTCCTCGTGGACAAACAGGTTTTTGAGGTTCCTCCGCACCGAACCGGCAATATCGGACCGGTGCGGAACGCCGCGACCCTTCGTCAGGCATCGCGGCGTATATCGAGCTAGTTTTGCCGTTTTTCGGTTTCAAGAGACCGGCGAAAAAATTTTTCCATTCGACCAGAAAGGGCGCCAACGCACTGTTATGGCGCGGCTATTTTCGGAACCCCCGAGCTTCTCGCGACGTTGTTTGAAGAGGAACCGATCGTCCCGGCATGGCATCGGGCGAGTTCAATACGAACGTCGCGGGCTGGAGGCCTGAACGGAGAGAGAAGGAGAAAGACATGGCCGATACGGTCAGCAGCGAATTCCGCCTGCAAATGGAAGGTTATGGCCTGACGACGGCCGAAATCCACTATCACCTGCCCGATCATCCGAGCCTGCTTCAGCTCTATGTCTGGCAGGACTATGATCTCGCTCCGGCCTTTCCCGAACTCAAGGGCTTTCTCCAATATTGGGAGCGCGAACTCGACGGTCCGCTGCACTCGGTCCGCGTTGCTCATCACCGGCTCATCCAGCCTTCGGAATGGCGGGCCGTCGAGGGCATCATCACGGTCCACTAGAGGTCTTTGGGACGGACTCCGCTCCTGCTTCGCCCCCGGAGCGACAACGTTGGGAGCGACGACGTTGGAGCAGGCTCTTGCCGGTCCCACGCAGCGCCAACAATCTCCGCTCCAAGATTTCCAATTTCCATGTTGTAAAACGATCCTGCCGCGCTAGCCTGAAACCAGATGCGAGGCGGGGAAGAGGAATGGAGCTTCAGCTCAACGGCAAGGTGGCGCTGGTCACCGGCTCGACGCAAGGCATCGGCCGCGCCATCGCCGAGACGCTGGCGCGCTGCGGCGCCGGCGGCCTGCTCGTCACCGGGCGCGAGAAGACCCGCGGCGATGCCGTGGCGGAAGAGCTTTCGCGGCTCGGCACGCCGACGGTCTTCGTCGCCGCGGACCTCGCCGACCCGGCGGCCCCTGCCCTCTTGGCGGAAGCCTGCGTCGAGCGCTTCGGCCGCATCGATGCGCTGGTCAACGCCGCAGGGCTGACCAACCGGGCCTCGTTCCTCGACGCCGATCTCTACGGCTGGGCCTCGCTGTTTGCGGTCAACGCGCGGGCGCCGTTCTTCCTCATGCAGGCGGCCATCGCCGAGATGAAGAAGCGTGGCCAGGGCGGCGCCATCGTCAACATCCTGTCGATCAACGCCCATTGCGGCTCGCCGGAACTCGCCGTCTATTCCGCCAGCAAGGGCGCGCTGGCCACGCTTACCAAAAACGCCGCCAATGCCCATCGCTTCGATCGCATCCGCGTCAACGGCATCAATGTCGGCTGGACCGACACGCCGGCCGAACGTGTCATGCAGGCCGACACGTTGGGCAACGGGCCGGGCTGGCTCGATGCCGCCAACGCCTCGCAACCCTTCGGCCGCCTGTTCTCGACGAGCGACATCGCCAACCTCGCCGTCTTCCTGCTTTCGGATGCTGCCGGGCCGATAACCGGCACGCTCGTCGACCAGGAACAGTGGGTGATCGGGGCGAATCGGTGAGCGCCATCGAAACGCATGCGCCCTGCATGACGCATTTCGGCGTCGGCGCTTTCACCGTTGCCGTCAGAAGTTGGTCACGATGACGGTGACTGAAAAAGCCTATCGCCCCATTCGCTCAAAGCACCCGCGCCGCCTCACAGCGCCAGGCTCCCCTGCTCCACCTCCTCGGCATTCGGATCTCCCGGTGCGGTGGCCCAGGCCAATTCGACCAGCGTCACGGTGCGCCGGCCTGTCCCGTCGAGTTGGCAGACGATGAGCCCCTGCTCCTCGATATAAGTCAAGAGGCGCCGGGCGCGGCGCAGCGAGTGCGAGCCGTAGGCGCGGGCGATCGCGGCGTCGCTCGGGCACGGCCAGCCCTCTTTCGCCGCACGGGCGATCATCATGAACACGCCCTGCATGTCGTCGGGCAGCAGCGACGCGCGGACGGAAACGTCCCGCCACGCGTCATCCTGCGTCGTCTCGGAACCAAGGCCGGCACGGGCGCGCGTCAGCATGCGGCGGAACTCCGGCAGGTCCGGCACGACCGAGGCCAGGCCTTCGATGCGGCAGCGGACCACGAACTCCTGATAGAGCACGCCGATCACGCGAAAACCGGCGTCGGGTTGCGCCAGGATGGCGCGCAGCACACGGTCGACGCGCTCACGACGCTCGGCCAGATCCTCGGCGCTGATTTGCGGCTCCGCCGGCTCGGGGCGCATTTCCAGTGCCGCCGATTTGGCCGCCATCAGTTGGTCGAGCAGGTCCGGCGACGCCGGGCGGCGCGGCGTGCGCACCGTCTCGGGTGGCGGCGCCGCCAGGATGATCGCGCGTGCGTCTTCCAGCGCGGATTCCGGCATTGCCATGAGCCGCGGCGTGCCGTTGCGCGGGCTGGTGTCGGTCGGGCCGATGCGCAGCCCCAGCGGACGGCGCGACAGCGCCGGACCGAGCGCCATGAACTGCCCGCGTTCCAGATCACGGAACGCTTCCGCCTGGCGTCTCTCCATGCCCAAAAGATCGGCGGCACGCGCCATGTCGATATCGAGGAAGGTGCGGCCCATGAGGAAATTGGACGCCTCGGCTGCGACGTTCTTGGCGAGCTTGGCCAGCCGCTGGGTGGCAATGATGCCGGCCAGCCCGCGCTTGCGGCCACGACACATCAAATTGGTCATGGCGCCGAGCGAGAGCTTTCGCGCTTCGTCCGACACCTCTCCGGCCACCGCCGGCGCGAACAGCTGCGCCTCGTCCACCACCACCAGCATCGGGTACCAGTGGTCACGGGCGACCTCGAACAGTCCGCCGAGGAAGGCGGCCGCACGTCGCATCTGGTTCTCGGCGTCGAGTCCTTCGAGATTGAGCACGGTGGAGACGCGATGCATGCGCGCCCGCTCGCCGGCCGCCTGCAGGCCGCGCTCGGTATGCTGCTCGGCATCGATCACCAGATGGCCGTAACGATCGCCCAGCGAGACGAAGTCGCCCTCGGGATCGATGATGGTCTGCTGCACCCAGGGTGCGCTCTGCTCCAGCAGGCGCCGCAGCAGATGCGACTTGCCGGAGCCTGAATTGCCCTGCACCAAAAGGCGAGTCGCGAGCAGTTCCTCAAGATCCAGCTTCGCCGGGGCGCCCGCGGTCGTCTGTCCCATCTCGATCGCAACGGTCATCTCGACTCAGGCGCTCCTTTCGCAGACGGGCTTATCAACTGGGTCACAGCCCGTCGAGCGTGCATGACCGCCTGCGGCGTGTTGCGCACAACTGTGCAGGCACCGCCTGGAGGGGTCATCAGCCGATGCCTGGCGCAAACTTTGGGTTGACCCCTTCGGACCACGAGGCGACACTCCACCCAACGCTACGAGTGCGAGGAGGAATGCGATGGACGAGCCCGAACGGTGGCGCCACATGTCGACGGCCCCGAAGGATGGCAGCCGCATCCTGGTCACGGTGCGTCCGTCCGAACAGGGACCGGCGGAAGTAGACCTTGCCTATTGGTCGCGTGCTGACCAGTTCGCCTCGGAAGGCTGGCGCGCGTCGGACTCCTCGCCCGGGCGCGTCATCGAATATGCCGACCCGGAACTGAAGTGCTGGATGCCGTTGCCGACGGCTAACCTCAGCCGCGCGTCCATGCCAGCGCCCTGGGAAGGCGAAGACGCCCAGCAGCTGGATGGGTCCGGGATTTAAGCGCGCGGAGAGGCCGGAGATTGGCCAATCTCCCCCTCGTGCGGGAGATTGGCAGCTTCGCGGTCGGCAGTCCTCAGAACAGGAACGCGGCCGTGGCGGGGTTGGGCCCGTTGCGGCCTTCGGGCGAATCCATGCCGCGGATCGTCTGCAGGTCCTGGGCATCCAGTTCAAAATCGAAGACATCGAAATTGGCGGCGATGCGATCCCTGCGGATCGACTTTGGAATGACGATCAGCCCCTCTTGGAGATGCCAGCGGACGATCGCCTGGGCGACGGACTTGCCATGTTTCTTGGCGATGCCTGCAATGGTCGGATCGCCGAGCAGCCGGCCGCTGCCCAACGGGCTCCAGCTTTCGATACGGATGTCGTGCTTGGCGTGAAAGTCCCTGACACCGCGCTGCTGGAACTGGGGATGCAGCTCGATCTGGTTGACGACGGGCGTCACGCCGGTCTCCGCGATGATCCGCTCCAGATGGTCCTGGTTGAAGTTCGAAACGCCGATCGACTTGATGCGGCCGGCCTGCCGGAGTTCGACCAGCATCTTCCAGGCCTCGACATATTTGTCCTGGCTGGGCACAGGCCAGTGGATCAGGAACAGGTCGATCTGTTCGACGCCGAGCTTCTCCATCGTCTCGTCGAAGGCGCGCAAAGCCGCGTCGCGCTGGTGCGCGCCGTTGCGCAGTTTCGAGGTGATGAACAGCTCGGCCCGCGGCACGCCCGCGCTGCGGATCGCCTCTCCGACCCCTTCCTCGTTCTGATAGCCTTCGGCGGTGTCGATCAGGCGATAGCCGGCCTCGATGCCCCAACCCACCACGTCGGCTGTGATGTCTTGGTCGACCTGCCACACACCGAGGCCGAGCTGGGGAATGGCGGAGCCGTCGTTCAATGCAATCTGTTCGGGCATGATGGGCTGTTCAGGCACGGGGAATCCTTTGCAAAGCGGGTCCGGGCGGTCTGCCCGGTGCACAGCCTATCTAGGTCCGACAGGATGCGACGACCAGCCGACAGCGGACAAATTGCCGTGTGAAGTGCGCCTGCAAGTGTGACTTCGGCGTCGGCCGCATCCTCACCGCGGCCGGCGCACCGCCCTCACCACCCCGGCGGATGTGCTGCCGCAATAGAGGCGGTCGCCGCCATCGGATTCCAGTCCCGACACGCCCATGCCGGCCGGCATGTCGAGCTTCTCCAGAACCTTGCCTGATCGCGGGTCGACGCGGCGCAGGTCGCTCTGGTCGCCTTCCCAGGTGGCGTGCCACAGCTCGCCCTCGACCCATGTCACCCCGGTGACGAAACGGTTGGATTCGATGGTGCGCAGGATCGCCCCTGTCTCCGGGTCGATCTGGTGGATCTTGCGTTCGCGATATTGCCCCACCCAGAGCGTCCCTTCGGCCCAGGTCAGCCCGGAATCGCCGCCGCCGCCCGGTGCCGGAATGGTCGCCAGCACCTGGCCGGTATCAGGGTCGATCTTCTGTATCAGGTCGTCGGCAAGCTGGAAGAAGTGCTGGCCGTCCCAGGCGGTGCCGGCATGCGCCGCGACGTCGATCGAGCGCAGCGCTTGGCCGTTTTCCGGGTCGAAGGCGTTCAGCTTCTCGCCCGAGGCGAACCAGACATTGTTGCCGTCAAAACTCACCCCATGCACCCTCTCCACATCTGGAAAGGGTCCGTATTCGCGCAGAATTTCGGCCGCTGACTGTTTCATGTCCTTGTCCTCACTGAGATGGTCTGATGTCCCTTACTAACCACTCGGCAGCGGCGCCGGGAGTAACAAGGTGGTCGTGAATCCCGCCACCGGCGGCGTCATCCAGCGGCGCGCCCGGCCGTGACCGAAAAACTGCACCTTGCCGGCCTCGCCAAGCTGCTCGAGCGCCCGTTGCACACTGCGTTGGCCGGTGCCAAGCGCCAGCGCCAACGCCGAACTCGCCCAGGATTCACCATCGGCAAGGAAAGCCAGCACCGCCGCGTGCCGCTCCTCGATCGGCCGCGCCAGCACCAGCACCTCGCGTGCCTGGCGCGGCGCCAGCGCGAAGCCCTGGCTGGTCGCGCCGATGTCGGCCAGGCCGCGCAATTCGGTGCGCAGCCGGCCGATCTCGACCCGCAGCCGTGCCCGGTGCGATTCATCGGCGTGCCTGCCGCCGAAGGCTTCAGCGATCAGCCTCGCCCTCGACACATCGCCTGGCCACGCTTCGGCGAGCGTACGGGCCAGCGCAAACAGCACCGGGCGCGTTGCCAGCGAGACCCTTTTCTCCTGTTGGCGCACGACATAGCGAAAGCTATCGACCAGCAATGCCGGCGACGCCTGCAACGCCTCGACGTCCTCAAGCAGCAACGAGCGCTGCTCGCCAGCCGCGATCAGCCGCGCCGCCGGTGTGTCCAGCGCCAGGAATGCGCGATCGACTTCAGCGATGAGCCCCGCAATGCCGGCCTGGCGGGCGGCGTGGCGTGCCCACTCCAACGCCCTGCGCGCCCGCTTCGTCTTGAGGCGCCGCATCGCGATGCCGGCGACGGCCAGCTCGTGGGCGGCGCGCGAGGCCGGCGGAAGCGGCATCGGATCGAGCCCGCGCAGCACGTCTTCGGCCTCGTCGAGACGGCCGATCAATAGCAGGCGGCGCACCTTGAGGTGGCCGGCATGCGCTGCGTTCAGCCGGTCGCCATGCTTTTCCAGCATCGCCCGCGCCGCATCCAAAGCCTTGGCCGGCCAGCCGAGATCGCGTGAGACCAGCGCGATCTCGGCCTCGGCAACGACGCATCTCGCACGCGCTACCGCTTCTTTCGGGCCGAAGCCACGCGCGGCACGCCGCAGCAGCGCCTTGGCGCGATCAAGATCGCCAAGTTGCGCCATGGCGATGCCGCGCAGCGCCAGCGCCGGCGGATCCTCGCGCAGTGCGACGCGATCCAGCGCGCCGAGCGGATCGCCTCCGGCCAGCGCCAGCGCCGCGGCGGTGATCAGCGAATCCATTCAAATCCCGTCACACTTGTAACTCCCACCCTTGTGCGTCGCCGCCCTAACTTAAATCCGTACCATGAACCGGCAAGCCGCATCGGCCAACTCTATCGGCAACGTGCGGCACGCCAAGGGAGAACCGACAATGCCAACCGACACTCCTCTCCATGACGCGGCCGAAGGCACCGTGAGGATGCGCCACCCCTGCTGCGACGGGCCGGCTCCTGCAAATCCCGTCACACTTGTAACTCCCACCCCCGCGCTTCACCGCCCTATTCTGGCTGACAGCAAGCGACAACAGACTGGCAAAGGAGACGACCAATGACCAAGCACATCGCAATGAAGACCCCGCCGATCGTTTCGAGGCAGGACTGGGAAGCCGCCCGCGAACAGATGCTGGTGAAGGAAAAGGCAACGCTGCGGGCCAAGGACGCATTGGCCGCCGAGCGCCGGCGCATGCCGTGGATGGAAGTCGACAAGGCCTATGTGTTCGAGGGGCCGAACGGCAGAGCGAGCCTGCTCGATCTGTTCGAAGGCCGCCGCCAGCTGATCGTCTACCGCGCCTTTTTCGAGCCCGGCGTGCATGGCTGGCCCGATCACGCCTGCCGCGGCTGTTCGCTGGGCGCCGACCAGGTCGGCCACCTCGCCCATCTCAACGCCCGCAACACCACGCTTGCCTACGCTTCACGTGCCCCGCAAGCCGACATTGCGCGGCTGAAGCAGCGGATGGGCTGGCAGATGCCCTGGTACACAATCACTGACAGTTTCGACAAGGACTTCGGCGTCGACGAATGGCACGGCCACAACGTCTTCATCCGTGACGGCGACCGCATCTTCCGCACCTATCTCATCAACAGCCGCGGCGACGAGGCGATGGGCACCGTCTGGAGCTATCTCGACGCGACGCCGCTCGGCCGCCAGGAAATCTGGGAAGACTCGCCCGAAGGCTATCCGCAGACCCCGCTCTATTCCTGGTGGAACTGGCACGACAATTACGACGCCGGGGCCGACAAGAAATGGGAAGAAGTGTCTGCTGCCGGCGAGGCTGCATTCCGCGACAAGGGCGAGCAGTAACGGTTGTTCAGTCTGGGTTCCTCTCCCCACTCCGTGGAGAGAGGAACCTGTCGTGGCTGGCATGATCATCAAGGATCAAGGCGATGAGCGATATCCATACCGGTGCCGGCAGCACGATCCCGGAAGCCGCCACCCTCGGGCTGGCCGACTGGCTTTGCCTTGCCGCGGCACCGACTTTCGCCGTGATGGCGCTGCTCACCTGCATCTTCAGCGGCGATGCGGCCATGCAGTGCATGGGCATCGACGCCTCGCCCCTCACGGGCATGGCCGCGATGTATCTGCTGATGAGCGCCTTTCATCTGGCGCCCTGGCTGCGGGTGATCTCAGGCCGGCAGGCCCGCTAGGCGCAGCGCGCCATTGCAATTCCAGACACCCCACACATCGGAGAAGACAATGAGACTGGTCAGGCTGAGAGCGCCGGGCGGCTTGGGCAATCTCGACCTGGTCGAGGAAAATTCGCCCCAGCCAGGGCCGGGCGAGGTTCTGGTCAGGATCCGGGCCTGCGCGTTGAACATGCGCGACGACTTTGCCGTGCAAGGCAAGATGCCTCTCGCCGACGGCCGCGTTCCGCTCTCCGACGGCGCCGGCGAAGTGATTGCCCTCGGCGACGGTGTCGATGCACTCAAGCCCGGAGACAGTGTCGTCAGCGTCTTCTATCCCTGGTGGCTGGGCAGTGACATGACGCCCTGCACCCGGCGCGATATTCCGGGAGACAGTTTCGACGGCTTCGCCAGCGAGTATGTCTGCATGCCGGCGCACGCTTTCACCAAGGCACCGGCAGGCTATACGCATGTCGAGGCGGCGTCGCTCACCTGCACGGGCGTTACGGCCTGGCGCGGCCTGGTTGTGTGCGGCAAGGTGAAGCCGGGCGACGCGGTGCTGGTCCTCGGTTCGGGCAGCGTATCGCTGTTCGCGCTACAATTCGCCAAAGCCGCCGGCGCCCGGGTCATCGCCACCTCATCCGACGAGCAGAAGCTGGAAAGGCTCACGCGCCTCGGAGCCGACGCCGTCATCAACTACAAGTCCGTCCCGGACTGGGGTCGCAAGGCCAGGGATCTGACGGGCGGACGCGGTGTCGATCACGTGATCGAGGTCGGCGGACCCGCCACGCTGGCGCAGTCCATTGCGGCCTGCAGAACGGGCGGTCACATCGCCCTGGTCGGCGTCCTGACCGGTTTTGCGGCGGAAGTGTCTATCCCTGCCCTGTTTTCCAACCAGATCCGCATCAGCGGCATTTCCATCGGCAGCCGGGCCGACCAGGAGGATATGATCCGGGCGATAGAGACTATCAGGCTGAAGCCCGTCATAGACCGCCATTTTCCGCTGCAGGACATCGCCACCGCCTTCGCGCATTACGAAACGCAAAAGCATTTCGGCAAGGTCTGCCTCGACGTTTGAGCGGCCTCCGCCAGCAGCACGATGAAGGGGACCTTCGGGTCCGCGCCTTCGTCTTGATCCTGCCTAGGTCGCGATGTCGTTGACCGGCAGCAGGGGCTTGGGAAGATCGGCCTCGCCGAGCCCGCTGCGCAACTCGATCTCGATGTCGCGGCATATCTGCGAGATCGGGACGTCGTTGGCGTTGCCCTCGAACGGGTTGGCGCTGCTTTCGCCGACCTGGTCGAGGGACACGTAGGCCCAGCCCAGCAGCGTGCTGAACGGGATCGTCAACCAGATCGCGATCGACCCGAGCGCCCCACCCAATTTGCCCATATCGGCAAAGACGGGAACGACCCCGAACGGCAACAGCGTGCAGAAGATCATCACGAACATCGAACTGACGATGGCGTATTGCCGAGGATAGGGATTGTTCTTGATGCGATCGCAGCGCGCCTGCTGGTCATGGAAGTCGCGGATCAGCTTGGTCAGTTCGCCATAGATCTGAGGAGGGAGCTTTGTGTCCTTGAACAGCGCATTGACCTGGGCAGATTGCCGTTCGAGCAGGGCGATCGCCGGCTGGGGCGATTTCAGGACGTCCTCGGCCTGTTCGGCGAGCAGCGGACGCAATTCGTCGGCGATCGAGCTCGCATCCTCATGGATGCGGTAGCGCCGCCGGTATTCGATATTGGCGGCCCGCGCCATGGATTCCCATGGCATTGGCCGGCGCAGGGAAAAACGCAACGCCGTCATCCAGGCGATGTGGCGATAGATGAGCTGTCTGGCCGTCGGCGCGTCGAGGAAATCCCTGCAGAAATTGGACCACAACCGGCTGCTGGCCGTAATTTGCGTAAAAGCCTGCAGCGCGTCGCTGCTGCGGGTGAACACCTGCGAATTCTTGAACCCGGCAACGAGTGACACGGTGGTACCAAGCACCAGCACCACCGACCATGGCACCGAAAACCCGGCGATGCCTGGAAGACGGTAGGCCGCCACGGCCAGTCCACTCACCACCACCATGTAGATGACGCTGCGCCGCGACCACAGCGCGAAATCCACTATTTTGTAGGAACGGCCTACATACATCGGGTCCCCTCAATTTATCGACAGGTGTGGTTTTGCACGGGCGGAATCTCGTCGCCTCATTGTGCCTTTGCAGCCCCGAACCGCAACCCGTCCATCAACAGCTTGACCAGCCGGCGGGAGCGGTCGCGCCATTCGGGGGTGTCGGGCGCTGAGTAGATGCCGCCCAGCGCGTGCAGCACGTCGGAAGCGTCGACGTCGCCGCGGATGGTGCCGTCGGCCACCGCCGCTTCGACCAGCTGTCGCAAGGCTTGCGACACCCGGCCGAACGTGTCGGAAAACAGCGTCGAATTGGTGGTGAGCACGATGCGCAGGCTGGTCGCCAGGCCGCGCTTGGTTGCGATGTAGTCGACGAAGCGCTGCATCCACTGTTCCAGCGCGACATCGGACGGATGTTTCTGGGCAAGCTCGCCGGCGGCCGCGCACAGCGCCTCCACCTCGCGGCGATAGACCACCTCGACCAGATGCTCGCGCGTCGGGAAATGCCGGTAGAGCGTGCCGATGCCGACGCCGGCGCGGCGCGCGATCTCCTCCAGCGAGCCATCGATGCCGCGCTCGGCAAAGACCGACACCGCCACCTCGACCAGCCGGTCGCGGTTGCGCCGCGCATCGGCGCGCAACGGCTTTGCGTCTACAGCCTCGGCCTTCTGTTCAGCAATGGCGGACGGCTCGCTGGCCAATTTTTTCTCCACATCGTGTCAGGGGGCTTGAACCCGGCCGGTTCAGCCACCACGTATTAAACGGAGGCGCCTCCGTTTTAGTGGAGCACCTTTATCATATAATCAGGGGAACCGGTATGTCACGTCTTTCGAACACGCAAGCCGACATCTCCCCTGCCCGCCTGTCTCGCGGGAGATCCGCTGCCATCTCCGCTTTCGCCGTCAAGACCTGACCGAACGGTTACCTTGCCCTTCCGCGGCAAGGCACCAGTTCAATCCCATCCGCGTCAAGCAACTGGAGCCAGACGCCCATGACCAGCCTTCCCATCACCCTCACCATCAACGGCCACCGACACGAACTGGAGGTCGATCCACGCGTAACCCTGCTCGACCTGCTGCGCGAGCGGCTCGATCTCACCGGCACCAAGAAGGGGTGCGACCGCGGCCAGTGCGGCGCCTGCACGGTGCTGGTCGACGGCAAGCGCATCAACTCATGCCTGGCGCTGGCGGTCAGTCATGACGGCGCCCAAGTCTTGACCATCGAAGGCGTCGCCCACGGCGAGGAACTGCATCCGGTGCAGGCCGCCTTCATCGCCCATGACGGCTTCCAGTGCGGGTTCTGCACACCCGGCCAGATCATGAGCACGCTCGGCCTGATCGCCGAGGCACAGGCCGGCGACGATCCCGAACGCATCCGTGAGGGGCTGAGCGGTAACATATGCCGATGCGCGGCCTATGGCGGCATCGTCGAGGCGGTCCTGGAAGCCCAGCAACAGCTTGTCAAAGCCGACCGGAGGACCGCGGCATGAGAGATTTCGATTACATCAGGCCAGCCACCATCCCCGACGCCATCGCCGCGGCAGCCGAGCCGGGTTCGGCCTATCTCGCCGGCGGCACCAATCTGCTCGACCTGATGAAAGGCGGCATCACCAGTCCCGAGCGTATCGTCGACATTTCCCGGCTGCCGGAGCTCAACCGCATCGAACGGCTGGACGATGGTGGCCTGCGCATCGGCGCGCTGGTCCGTAATGCCGACCTTGCCTACGATCCGGCGTTCGCGAAATCCTATCCGGCGGTGGCCGAGGCGCTGCTGTCGGGTGCTTCGGCGCAGCTTCGCAACGCCGCCACCGTCGGCGGCAATCTGTTGCAGCGCACGCGCTGCAGCTATTTCTACGACACCGCCAGCGCCTGCAACAGGCGCGAGCCAGGCGCCGGCTGCGATGCGCTGGGCGGCGAGAACCGCCTGCACGCCGTGCTAGGCTGGAGCGACGCCTGCATCGCCACCCACCCGTCGGACTTCTGCGTGCCGCTGGTGGCGCTCGACGCCGTGGTCGAGATCGAGGGCAAGAAGGGCCGGCGTCATGTGACACTGGAGGAATTCCACCGGCTTCCCGGCGAAACGCCGCAGCGGGAGAATGCGCTGGAGCCCGGCGACCTGATCGTGGCGGTGCGCCTGCCGGCGGAGGCGGCCTCCTTCTCCGCCAATGCCCGTTACCTGAAAGTCCGCGAACGCACCTCTTATGCTTTTGCCGTCGTATCGGCCGCGGCAGCGCTCGTCGTCGATGGCGGCAAGATCCGCGCCGCAAGGCTGGCACTGGGCGGCGTCGCGGCCAAGCCGTGGCGAGCCCGAACGGCGGAAGCCGTCCTGCTTGGCGCGGACGCCAGCGAGGCGACCTTCTCCAGCGCCGCGGACGCTGCCTTGGCCGATGCCAGCCCCTCCGGCGACAATGCCTTCAAGATCGAGCTTGCCCGCCGCATCGTGGTCAGGGCGCTGATATCTGCGCTTTCGGGAACGCCCGAGCGTCTGCCAGCCCTTCCTGCCTCCCCGTTCTCGAACATTCCCGGAGCGCGCCATGACGCTTGAACTCAGCCTCAACCAGCAACCCGCCCATGCCCGGCAGGGCTCCAGCATCGGCCAGCCGCTGACCCGCCGCGACGGCTTTCTGAAAGTCATCGGAGCCGCGCGCTATGCCGCCGACAACCACCCGCCCGGCATGCTCTACGCCGTGCTGGCGGTCAGCAGCATCGCGCGCGGCCGCGTTGCCGCTCTGGATATCGAGGCGGCAAAGGCGCACCAGGGCGTGGTCGAGGTGATGACGCCCAAGAACCGGCCGGCGCTCGCCGCTGACCCGGACGCCAAGGACCACCCCTTCATGTTCCGGCTCGACCTGCTGCAGAACGATCAGGTCCGCTACCCCAACCAGAGCATCGCCGTGGTAATCGCCGAGACGCTGGAGGCGGCAACCGAGGGGGCGGCTTTGCTGTCGCCGCGCTATGAAGTGCTGCCGGCGCGCGTTGGCCTGGACGGCGCTGAAAGCTTCGTGCCGCGTGGCGTCGGCGTCGGCGGTCCGGCCGTGCAGCACAAGGGCGATGTCGAGGCCGGCCTCAAATCGGCAAAGACACGGATCGAAGCCACCTACGAGACGCCGGCCCAGTACCACAACGCCATGGAGCCGCATGCGATCGTCGTCGCCTGGAATGGCGACACACTGTCGATCGACACGCCGAGCCAGGGCCTTGCCATGGCGCAGGGCCGCATCGCCGGCCTGTTCGGCATCGCACCGGAAAACGTCCACATCCGCAGCCCGTTCCTGGGTGGCGGCTTTGGCTCGAAAGGCATGATCTCCGGACCGCAGGTGCTCGGCATCCTGGCGGCGCGTCTCGTCGGCCGTCCGGTCAAGCTGGTGCTGCGGCGTGAGCAGATGTACGGCCCGGTCGGCCACCGTGCGCCGACGCGCCAGACGCTGCGCTTGGGCATGGATGGCGAAGGGCGGCTGACGGCACTCGACCATCACGCCAAGACTGCGTCGAGCACGTTCGACGATTTCTTCGAACCGGCGGCGGATGCCTCGCACACGCTCTACGCCAGCCCGGCCATCGCCACCTCGCACGATGCGGTGCGGTTGGACACCGGTACCCCGCTGTTCATGCGGGCGCCCGGCGAAGCGACCGGCTCGATCGCGCTGGAGAGCGCCATCGACGAGGCGGCTCACGCCTGTGGCATGGACCCGCTGGAGTTCCGGCTGCGGAACTATGCCGAGGTCGAGCCGATGACCGGCAAGCCGTTTTCCTCCAAGGCGCTGCGCGAATGCTACAGGCAAGCGGCCGAGACGTTCGGCTGGGCAAGCCGCCCGCTTCAGCCGCGGCTGATGCGCGACGCGGACGGTTTCCTGACCGGCTGGGGCATGGGCACGGCGACGTTTCCGGCCCTGATGTTCCACGCCGAGGCCCGCGCCGTGCTGAGAAGCGATGGCAGCGGCCTGATGGAGACCGGCGCGCAGGACATGGGGCAAGGCGCCTGGACCGCCTTCGCCCAGATCGCCGCCGACGGACTGGGACTGGATATCGACCAGGTCGATTTCAGGGCCGGCAGTTCCGATCTGCCCAATGCAGGCATTGCCGGCGGCTCCGGCCACACGGCGACGGCCGGCATGGCGATCCACAATGCGGGTGCCGCCGTCATCGCCAGGCTCGCCGATCTCGCCACCGGTGACGAGCACTCACCGCTCTACGGCGCCGGCAATGAAGGCGTGCTGGCGCGCGGTGGCCGCCTCTATCGGCGCGACGATGAAAGCCGCGGTGAAAGCTATGCCGAGATCCTCACACGTGCAGGCCTGACCGAGATCGAGGGCCATGGCAAAGGTGCCCCCGACCCGGCGTCCCAGGAGACCTATGCCAAGCACGCGCATGGCGCCGTGTTCGCCGAGGTGAAGGTCGATCCGGATTTCGGCCAAATCCGCGTCACAAGGCTGGTCGGCGCGTTCGCCGCCGGGCGGGTCATCAATCCCAGGCTGGTGCGCAGCCAGTATTATGGCGGCATGATCTGGGGCGTCTCGTTCGCGCTGCATGAGGAAGCCATCACCGACCGGCGCTCGGGCCGGATCCAGAATGCCAACCTCGCCGAATATCATGTCCCGGTGAATGCCGACGTTCCGTCGGTCGAGGCGCTGCTGGTCCACGAGGACGACCCTCACGTCAACGCGCTTGGCATCAAGGGTGTCGGCGAAATCGGCATCACCGGCACGGCCGGCGCCGTCGCCAATGCGGTCTGGCATGCGACCGGGGTGCGACCCCGGCGCTTTCCGATCCGCATCGAGGACCTGCTGGGGTGAGGAGTGGTCCGCCTAGCGGACGGGAAGCCAATTGCTTGGCTTTCCCGTCCGTCGAACGGTGAAGGCCCGGTCCGCCTTCGGGCGGATCAAAAGGTCCAGTGGACCTTTTTAAAGGGCCGAACGCCCGAACGGTCCGGAGCGACAGCGAAGGGCCGGACAGCGGGCGCTAGCTCCTCGCCGGCCCAACATCAGATCAACGACTTCGCGTCAAGCAACTGGAGCCAGATGCCCATGACGAAAACAACGATCCCGGTCCATCTCGACATCAACGGCGACCTTCACGGGCTCGACATCGAGCCGCGTGTGACGCTGCTCGACGCCTTGCGCGACCGGCTCGGCCTGACCGGCACCAAGAAGGGCTGCGACCACGGCCAGTGTGGCGCCTGCACCGTGCATATCGACGGCGAGCGCGTGCTGGCCTGCCTGACGCTGGCCGCCCAAGCCGAAGGCCGCACCGTCACCACCATAGAGGGGCTTGCACGGGAGGGCGAAATGCATCCCGTGCAGGCTGCCTTCCTCGAACAGGACGCCTTCCAGTGCGGCTATTGCACGCCGGGCCAGATCATGTCGGCGGTCGCCTGCATCCGTGAGGGCCATGCCGGCTCCGACGGCGAGATCCGCGAATACATGGCCGGCAATCTCTGCCGCTGCGGCGCCTATCCGCACATCGTCGCCGCCATTCGCCAAGCCGCCTTGGAGGTCGCATCATGAGGGATTTTTCGTATGTGCGCGCCAACTCGGTCGATGCGGCACGCCAAGCGGCCGCCCTGCCCGGCGCCATGCTCTTGGCCGGCGGCACCACGCTGGTCGATCTCGCCAAATGCGGCGTCGCCGAGCCCGAGACGCTGGTCGACATCGCTCATCTCAAGGGGTTGGACAGCATCGAGGTGAACGAACGCGGCGCCACCATCGGCGCGCTGTGCAGGATGAGCCATGTCGCCGACCATGCCGACATCAAGAGCCGCTTTCCTGCGGTGTCGGAAGCCCTGTGGCAGGCGGCTTCCGCGCAGATCCGCAACATGGCGACCATCGGCGGCAATCTGATGCAGCGCACGCGCTGCCCCTATTTCCGTGATCCCGGGAATTTCTCCGCTTGCAACAAGCGGGAGCCCGGCAGCGGCTGTTCGGCCATAGGCGGCGTCACCAGGGGCCACGCCGTGCTCGGCGCCAGCGACGCCTGCATCGCCATGTATCCAGGCGACCTCGCCGTGGCGCTGGTCGCCTTCGACGCAACAGTTCATCTCGGCGAGCGCCAGATCCCGGTCGACGACTTTTTCCTGTTGCCCGGCACCACGCCGGATAAGGAACACGCGATCGAACCGGGCGAGATGATCACCGCCATTGAAATCCCCGGCTCGGCCGCCCGGCGTTCGACCTACCTGAAGATCCGCGACCGGCAATCCTATGAGTTTGCCGCCGCCAGTGCCGCTGTCGGCATAGAGTTCGAACCCGACGGCCGAACGATCCGCGATCTGCGCGTGGCGCTTGGCGGCGTCGCGACCAAGCCGTGGCGTGCGCGGGCCGTCGAGGCGGCCTTGATAGGCGAGGTGCTGGAGCCGGACGCAGTCCGCGCCGCCAGCCTGCTCGCCGTCGAAGGCGCTGTCGACCATGGCGCCAACCACTACAAGGTCGAACTGGCGCCGCGCGTCGTCGCCCGCGCCATCCTCAAATTGGGAGAGACGGCATGACCGTTCACAACATCAGGCATGGGGATGCGTCCGACGGCGCTTTTGCCGAAGCCGTCGGCGGCCGGCTGTCGCGCGTCGACGGCCCGGCCAAAATCACCGGCGCGGCGAATTACGCCATCGAGCAGCAGCTCGAAGGCCTCGCTTACGCCGTGCTGGTCGGGAGCACGATTGCATCCGGCAAGGTGCGCGCGATCGACACCAAGGCAGCCGAGGCCGCTCCCGGCGTGCTGCAGGTGCTGACGCCGGACACCATCATCAGCCTGAAGACCGCGGCGGACTGGTTCGGCACACCGCCGCCCGACAAGCCCTATTGCCCGCTCGCGCGCGACATCACGTTCTCGGGTCAACATGTCGCTGCCGTGGCCGCCGAGACCTTCGAACAGGCGGTGGCGGCGGCGGCCCTGGTAAAGGTCAGCTATGACGAGACGCCTTCCATCGTCGACCTCAGCGACGGCAAGGCTGGCGACGGCATCCCGATCGACGCCATGACCAAGGAATGGGGCGATGCGCAAGGTGCGTTCGCCTCGGCACCGGTCCGCATCTGCGCCGCCTACAACACGCCGCGCGAGTACCAGGCGCCGATGGAGCCGCATGGCCTGATCGCCCGCTGGGAGGGCGACAAGCTCACCGTGTGGGAGCCAAGCCAGTGGCTGGATGGCATGGCGCGCACCTATGCCGAATGGTTCGACGTGCCGTTCGAGAACGTGCGGCTGGTCTCGCCCTATATTGGCGGCGGCTTCGGCTCCAAGGCACTGGCGCTCAGCCATGGCGCGGTGGCCGCATGTGCGGCCAGAATGCTCGGCCGGCCGGTGCGGCTGGTGATGACGCGGCCCCAGACCTTCACCGGTTACGGTGGTCGCGCCGCGACGCGGCAGACGGTGACGATCGGCGCCGACGCTGACGGAAAGATCCAGTCGATCGTGCATCGCGGCGTCAATGAGACCTCCATCGACGGCATGTGGGTCGAGCCGCTGGGATCGGTCACCTCGATCATGTATGCGACGCCGAATTTCTCCTCGAAGCAGAATGTCGTGCGGGTCAATTCGGTGGTGCCGGGCGCCATGCGCGCACCGGGCGAAAACCCCTCGGCCTTCGGCATCGAAAGCGCCATCGACGAGCTCGCCTACGAGGTCGGCATCGATCCGCTGGAAATCCGGCTCCGGAACTATGCCGAGCAGGATCCGCATGCCAAAAAGGCTTGGTCTACCCGGCAGTTGCGCGAGGCTTTTGCCGCAGGTGCGGAGCGTTTCGGCTGGGCCAGGCGCTCGCCCGAACCGCGCTCGATGCGCGACGGCACCCAGTTGATCGGCTGGGGCGTCGCGGCCGGCACCTATCCGGTTCGGCGCGCCTATGGCGAGGCGATCGTGCGTATCCTGGCCGACGGCTCGGTCGAGGTCGAAAGCTCGTCGATCGACATGGGCCAGGGCACCTACACCATTCTGGCGCAGACCGCCGCCGAAACGGTCGGCGTGCGAGCTGACGACGTGGTGGTGAAGCTCGGAGACTCCCGCTTTCCGCGTGCCGGCGTCACCGGCGGCTCGCGGCTGGCCGGCGTCATGACCGGCGCCGTCTACAAGGCCGCGAGCTCAGCGCTCGACCAGCTGGTGGGCCTTGCCATCGGCGATCCGCGCTCGCCCTTCTACGCGTTGCAGGCCAACACACTGGTCGTCGCCAATGGCCGTATCACTTCGCCGCGTGGCGACGGCCCCGATGTCTCGATCGCCGAACTGCTCAAAAGCGTCGGCCGCGACCACATCGAAGCCACCGGCGACACCATGCCGGAAAACTCGACGTCAGAGGAGCGCTACAAGAACTACACCACCATCGCCATGGCGCTGCCGCACACCGAGGGCGACTATTCCCGCCACTCCTGGTGCGCGCATTTCATCGAGGTGCGCGTCGACGAGGATTTCGGCACGGTGCGTGTATCGCGTGTGGTGTCGGCGCTGGATTCGGGGCGGCTCTACAACCCGAAACTTGCCGAAAGCCAATGGAAGGGCGGCATCATCATGGGCATCGGCCAGGCGCTATTGGAAGAAGGCATCGTCGACCGCCGCCACGGCCGCATCGTCAATGACAACCTCGCCGATTACCTCGTGCCGACCAACGCCGACATCCCGGACTTCGAAGTGATCTCGGTCGGCATCCCCGACCTGCATTCCTCGGTGCTCGGCGGCAAGGGCGTTGGTGAGCTGGCCATTGTCGGCGTGGCGCCGGCGATTGCCAACGCGGTGTTCCATGCGACGGGAAAGAGGGTGCGGGATTTGCCGATCACGCTGGAGAAGCTGATCTGAAGAGCGGCTGATCTCCCACTCGAGGGGAGATGTCGCCAAAGGCAACAGAGGGGGTCGTCGCGTATAGAGCGCCGACCCCCGTCTGCGGCAGCAGGCCGAGCCCCGCCGGCCCCCTGGCCTGCCGGCCATCTCCCGAGGGAGACCTGTAGCACCAGCAATCAGAACTTGTAGCTTAGCCCGACCCGGATATCCTGCGTCTGGAGGTCGACATGGGTTTCCGTAGGCAGACCGGCTGCCACCGAGAGATCCTGGCTGCCGAAGTCGGAGTAACGATATTCGGCTCGAGCGATCCACTTGTCGGTGAAGGCGTGCTCGATGCCGGCGCCAACGGTCCAGCCGACATGGCTGTCGCTGTGGAGCGTTACTTCGGCGGCAGGGCCACCGGCGCTGACCGCAATTAGTTCATACTTGGCCGCGGCGACACCGGCAGTGATGTAGGGCAAGGTCCGATCGAAAGCATAGCCGGCGCGCAGCCGCGCCGACCCCGACCATTTGAGTTCGCTCTTGAGCAACGTGGTGACACCGCCGCCGCCGGCGTCGAGGGCCGTCAGCCCATCTATATTGCTGTACATGATGTCGGCCTCGGCGCCGATCACGAAGCTGTTCTCCATCTGGTAATTGGCGCCGATATGGACACCGCCGATAAATCCGTTCGGATCGGTGGAGACATTGAGATCGGTGGCCCCGCCCAGTCCGCCGCCGGCGATGAACAGATTGGATTTTCCGGCCGCGTAGCCGATGTCGACGCCGGCATAGAGTCCGGACCAGTCGTAGCCGGATGCAACAGGCGAAACCTCATTGATATCAGCCGCACACGCCACACCGAGCGGCGCGAGAATGAAGGCCGTTGCGAGAAGAAGAGTTTTCATTGTTGTCTGCTGCCCCATGTTGCTTCCCCACCGCACAAATGAGCTGCGGAGATCCAGCTGTTGTCGAGAAATCCGGTGTTGCATTGTCCGCCCGCCGCGTCTTGGGCTGGGCCGCACCCGAATTGTCGGGGAAAGCATAGCAGCGCTTTCCCGGCTGGTGTGGCCATTCGGCCTCAGTCGATTGGCGTGTCGTGTATCCGGCGGGGTTAGCGGCGACGAAACTACCTGGCACTGCCCGGTGTCGAGCCGAATCGGCGGCGGAAGCAGCGGTTGAAATAGGAGACGTCGGAGAAGCCGCTGAGCAGCGCGATCTCGCTGATCCGCATGCGGTCATTGTGCCTGTCGCGGAGCATGCGATGCGCCCTTTGCAAGCGCAGTTCGAGAATGCGCTCGGCAAAGCTCACCCCGGTTTTCCTGCAGCAGGTCATGGACATAGCGAACGGAGAGCCGCAATTGCCCGGCAACGCCCTGCGCCGAAATGGCGGGATCGGCGAAATTATCCCGCATCTTCTGCAGTATGGCCTGCAGCCTTGCCGCGCGCAGGCCGCGCAGGCCCGCCAGTTCGGCCGCTTCGCCCTTGGCGCCGGTCGCAAGGCCGATCAGGTCGACGATCGTTTCGGTGGCGTGGCCGATGAGGTCGGGCGAGACCAGCGCCGGGCCTGCTTCCAGGAAGCTGCAATAGCGCTTGAGCATGCCGAGCGCCTCATTGTCGGCTCCAACGGTCAACGCCAGCCGATCCTCTATATGAGCGAAGGCATTTTCCAGCACGGCACGAGGGAGCACCACATTGGCCCAGACATTGCTGTCGCCGCCGGTCATCTGCAACGCTTCCGAAGCCGAGACCAGTGCGGCCTCGCCTTTGCCGACGTGATAATCGCGGCCAATCTGCGTGCCGCTGAGCACCGTATCGCCATTGTTCACCAGCAGCAGATAGCCGTCGCGACCATCGGCGGCGATATTGCCCGCCTTGCGGCTGGCATGACGGATCGTCCCGGCCATCTGCCCAAGCACCAGCGAGCCGACAGCGGTGGCTTCGATCGCGGCTTCGAACGACAGTCTCTCCGAAATCGTGTATTCGACCGACCATATCTCGGCGACATGGATGTCCTGCCAGAGCGCGAAGCGTGCGCGATGATCCAGATGCGGCGGCAGATCCGCCGATGAGAAGACGTTCTTTTGCAAGGGGCAACCGGCCTTTTCTACAATCGCGTCTTCATTTCGACACGCACCGTATGGGACCAGATCACGGTCTGTCCAGAGCCGGAAATACTTGTGCGCCAGGTGACAATTCCAGTGCCGTCCTGGACAAGGATTGGCTTAATTTCGTGGATTGGGCTGGTTGAATTTCGGATTACTCGAAAATGCCCAGTGCCGACGAATCGCGCCACCCTACTCCGGCGACGGCACCGGCGGCCGTGATGTCAGCGCCGTGCCGAAGGCGGCGACAACGACGGCTGCGATCCCGGCCAACTGTGTTGCGGTCAGGCTTTCATGCAGGAACAGGAAGCCGGCCAGCGCACCCAGCCCCGGCTCCAGGCAGGTCAGCGTGCCGTAGATGCGCGCCGGCATGCGGGTCAGCGCCACCATCTCCAGGAAGAACGGCAACGCGCTGGAAAACAGCCCGACCAGCAGCGCGCTGACCAGGATCGACGGCGACAGCAGCGCGGATCCCGCCTGCGCGATACCGAAGGGCAGCACGAGCACAGCGGCGATGGCCATGCCGTAGGCAGTGGTGCGGGTGCCAAGCTCCGCGCCGGCCTTCTGGGCAAGCACGATATAAAGCGCCCAGAAGCCACCGGCAGCCAGCGCCAGCATCACCCCTATCGGATCAAGCGGCGCGAGGGAATGAACGAAGGGCGACAACAGCAGGATGCCGGCCACTGCCAGCGCGATCCAGGCAAAGTCGCTGGCGCGCCGCGAGCTCAAGGTCGCCACCAGAAGCGGGCCGGTAAACTCCAGCGCCACCGCGATGCCGAGCGGAATCCTGGCGAGCGCTGCGTAGAACAGGAGGTTGAGCGCGCAAAGCGTCACCCCATAGGCGACCAGCCACGGCAGAGTGGCACGCGAGGGCCGCATCTGCCAGGGCCGCAGCACCGCGATCAGCATCAGCGCACCGATGACCAGCCGCAGCGTCGTCGTCCCTTGCGCGCCGATCTGCGGGAACAGGCCCTTGGCGAAGGTGGCGCCGATCTGGATCGACACCATGGCGCCCATCAGTGCCGCGACCGGCAAGGGCGCCGCTTCGCGACTGGCAATCGGCGTCGATGTCACGTGATCCCATCCTCCATGCCGCCGGGTCCAAACCCGACCGGCGGCATGGAGATAGGGCGAACCGGCCAACCTGTCGTGAGGCAGCGGCGGACTGGCTGCTGGGGCACGGACTGTTGGCACGCCATGAGCCTCCCAGCCCGCGAAGCGTTCATTGCCGCAGTGCACAAGGAATAGCTGGAGATGATCCTGTAGATGCGAGAGCGCGACGACAACGATACGCTTCAGGCGGTGGCAGCCGAGCGCTTGAACACGATGATCACCTGAGTGCCCTCGCCGGCGCTCGACTTCACGTCGAACTGCGCCTTGGCATTCTCGGTCAGCGAGCGGGCGATCAGCGCGCCGAGCTTGCCGCTCTTGGGCCAGGTCTCGCCGTCCGGCAGGCCGATGCCGTCATCGGCGATCACGATGCGGCAGCCATCACCGTCGACGATGCTGTGCAGCGTGATCGTGCCGCCGTCTCGCCCTTGGAAGGCATGCTTGAGCGCATTGGTCAAAAGTTCGTTCACCACCAGCCCGGTCGGCATGGCGACATTGATCGACACCGGATAGGTGTCGACCTTCATGTCGAGGCGGATGCCCTCGACCGCATGCGAGTTCATCACCGCCGACGCGATCTGGCTGAGATAGACACCAAGATCGACCTCATCCTTTTCATCGTCCCCCGACAGCGTCTGGTAGAGGATTGCCAGCGCATCGACGCGACCTGCCAGCCTCTCGAAACGCTTCTGATCCGGTTCGGCCGCGTTGCGCGTCTCCATCCGGATCAGTGCGGTGATCATCTGCAGATTGTTCTTCACCCGATGCTGCAATTCGCGCAGCAGCGTGTCCTTTTCGCGGATGCGCTCATCGATCGATCGCGGATCCTCCGTTTCGCCATGGGCCGAGACGTCGACCAGCGCCACCAGCCGGAAGCAGGCCTTGCCATTGTCGTCCTCGATGACGTTGGAATAGACGTCGACGATCGCCGGCTGGCCGTCTGTCCGCTCCAGCCGGAACGTGCCGATGAAATCGGTGTCCTCGACCACGGCCTCAAACAGCGGCCGGTCCTTCTGCTTGTGCAGGCCGGTGCCGGAAAGCGCCGCCCAGTGTTGCCGGGCGAGCGTCGCCGCCTTGAGGCCGGACAGTTTCTCGAATTCCGGATTGGCATAGACGACACGCTCCTTCGAACCCAGGTCCGAAACGGCAATGGCGATCGGTACCTGGTCGAGGAATTTCTTGAACTGTTCGCTTTCGAGCGCGCTGGCAAGGTCCGGCGTTTCGAGCAACTGCCCGACCGCTTCGGCCTTCTGTGTATCGGATGTCATCTGCGGCGCCTGTGCTGTGTGGTCACCATCAATAACAGCGATGCGATCACCCCGCCATCGCCAAAGCACGAGGCGGCATTTCACACGCCCTCACGAGCGGTGTGTTCGCACAATCTCGAAATCTGCGTAGCCGCCTCGGAATACTTGACCGAGCTCTGGGAACCGCTCACGAGGCCGGCTTCGACGCCAGCCTTGGCGCGGTCTTGACGTCGACGATCTCAGGCTTGGCACTGTCCACCGTGCCATCCCAGCCGCCACCGAGCGCCTTGTTGAGGGCGATGTAGTTGGTCGCCAGCAGGACGCGGCTTTGCAGCAGCGAGTCCTCGGCCGAGTAGAGCGAGCGCTGGGCGTCGAGCACATCGAGCAGGCTTGTCTCGCCGGCCTTGTAGAGCGTGCCTTCGAGCCGCGCCGCATCGCCATAGGATTTCGCCGA
Source organism: Mesorhizobium sp. M7A.F.Ce.TU.012.03.2.1 (assembly GCF_004006095.1). Classification (NCBI taxonomy): domain Bacteria; kingdom Pseudomonadati; phylum Pseudomonadota; class Alphaproteobacteria; order Hyphomicrobiales; family Phyllobacteriaceae; genus Mesorhizobium; species Mesorhizobium sp. M7A.F.Ce.TU.012.03.2.1. Next base: position 3,949,077 of record NZ_CP034779.1, on the reverse strand, counting down.
AGAGGCGAGCTTGGCGATCCGGATGCGCTCCTGCGACAACAGCACCAGCGCGTTCTCGACATCCTCGAGCGCCGTCAGCACCGAAGACCGGTATGCGATGAAATATTGATCGCGCTGCGCCTTGGCGACCTCGACGGCCGCCTGCAATTGACCGGCATTGAACACCGGCACGCTGAGCGTCGGCCCGAACGACCAGCCGATCGACGAATTCTTGCCGAGATCGCCAAGCTTCAGCGCCGCCGTGCTGATGTCTCCCGTCAGGCTGACCGAGGGATAGCGGGCGGCCTCTGCCTGGCCGATCTTGGCGGTGTATTGCGCATATTGGCGTTCCGCCATGCGCAAATCGGGTCGCGAAAGCAAGAGGTCGGCGGGAATTCCGGTGGGCATCGGCAGGCGTGGTGCAGGGATCGGGGCGACCCGCTTCAGCCGCTCGCTGAGCGAGGCAGGCGGCCGGCCGGCCAGCACGGCGAGACGATGCACGGCCTGGGCATAGCTTGCCTCCAGCGTCGGCACCGCGGCTTCGGTGCTCGCTGCCTGCCCCATCGCCTTGGCGACATCGGCGGCGGTCGCCGTGCCCGCCTGCGCCATGGTGCGGGTAAGTTCGGCGGTCTGCCTTTGCGACGCGGCCGAGCGCCGGGCGAGCGCGTGCGGGCCTGGTAGCCGCGCGCCTGGGTATAATAGGAAGCGACATCGCCGACCAGGGTAAGAAGCGTCGAGCGCAGTTCCTCCTGCGAGGCGTCCAGCCCGTAGCGCGCGGCCTCGACGCCTCTGCGGTTGGCGCCGAACAGGTCGAGTTCCCAGCTTGCATCGAAGCCGGCCTGGTACTCGCTGTAGGTGGCGTCAGAGCCTGATGTGGTCTCGGCTGACTTGTTGCGGGTGGCCGAGCCGGAGCCGTCGACCGACGGCAGCAACGTGCCGGCACTCTGGCGGTAGCTGGCGCGCGCCTCGCGGATTTTTGCCTTGGCGGTGGCGACATCGAGATTGCCGGCAACCGCTTCCTCGACAAGCGTGTTCAGCTCGGGATCGCGCAGCCGCTGCCACCATTTTGACAGTTGCGCCGGCTGGGCAGGCTTTGTCGGCTTGTGGCCGCTCCAGCTTGCTGGCATCGCCAATATGGGCGTCTGATAATCCGGACCGACGACGCATCCAGCGAGCAGGACAGCGGTAATCATAGGCGCAAGAAGCCGCCTCGCGGCCACCGAGCCACGTTCCAAACCTGTCATGTGAAGTTTTCCTTATTGCTGGTTGGCCGTCACCGGCGTCTCGCCCGTATCTGGTTTGGCCGCCCTGCCCTTGAAGATGCGCCGCACGGTGACGAACAACAGCGGCACCAGGAAGACGCCGATCACGGTCGCCGCGATCATGCCGCCCATCACGCCGATGCCGACCGAGTTCTGCGCGCCCGAGCCAGCACCGCTGGCAATCGCCAGCGGCAACACGCCGAGGATGAAGGCCAGCGACGTCATCAGGATCGGCCGCAGCCGCTGTCGTGCTGCCTCAAGTGTCGCCTCGACGAGCCCCATCCCGGCGGTCTGCCGCTCGATGGCGAACTCGACGATGAGGATGGCATTCTTGGCCGCGAGACCGATCGTGGTCAGCAGGCCGACCTTGAAATAGACGTCGTTGGACTGGCCGAACAGGCTTGCCGCCAGCAGCGCGCCGAAGATGCCGATCGGCACCGACAGCATGACCGCGAACGGGATCGACCAGCTCTCATAGAGTGCTGCCAGGCAAAGGAACACCACAAGGGCCGAGATCGCATAGAGCGACAGCGCCTGGTTGCCGGAAAGCTTCTCCTGGTGCGACAGCCCTGTCCATTCGTGGGAATAGCCGGCCGGCAGCTGCGCCACCAGCTTGTCGATCTCGTCCATGGCGGCACCCGAGCTGATGCCCGTGGCCGCCGCGCCCTGGATCTCGACAGCCGCCGATCCATTGTAGCGTTCGAGCCTGGGCGAACCGAATGTCCAATGGCTGGAAGCAAAGGCCGAGAACGGCACCATCGCCCCGCTGGCGTTGCGGACCTGCCATTTGTCCAGATCTTCCGGCTGCATGCGGAAGTTCGGGTCCGACTGCAGATAGACCGGTTTCACCCGCCCGCGATCGATGAAGTCGTTGACGTAATCGCTGCCCCAGGCGGTCGAAAGCGTGTTGTTGATGTCGGCCAGGCTGACGCCCAGCGCGCTGGCTTTTTCCTGATCGATGTCGACCGAGAATTGCGGCTGGTCTTCCTGCCCGTTGGGCCTCGTGTTGGCGAGCAGCTTGTTCTGCCCGGCCAGGTTCAGAAGCTGGTTGCGCGTCTGGATCAGCGCGTCATGGCCCGCACCGTTGACGTCCTGCAGGTAGAAATCGAAGCCGTTGGTGTTGCCGAAGCCCTGGATGGCGGGAGGCGCAAGCGCGAAGACCTGCGCATCCCTGATCTTCGAAAACGCGCCCATCGCCCGGCCGGCGATTGCCTGCGCGGCAGAAGCCGGCGATTTCCGCAGGTCGAAGTCCTTCAGCCGCACGAAAGCAATGCCGACATTCTGCCCTGCGCCGCCGAAGCCGAAGCCGGAAGCGGTGAACACCCCGTCGACGACGTCCTTCTCCTGATTGAGATAATGGTCGGTCACCTCTGCCAGCACCCGCTCCGTGCGATCCTGCGTCGCGCCGACCGGCAGCGACACGCTGGTGATCAGGATGCCTTGGTCTTCTTCCGGCAGGAACGAACTTGGCAGCCGGGCAAACATCCAGCCCACGGCAACGACGATGGCCAGGAAGACGGCGAGGAAGCGCCAGGACCGGTTGATAATGCCGTGCGAGCCGTCGCGATAGGCAAGCGTGCCGCGATCGAAGACCCGGTTGAACCAGCCGAACGGGCCCGTTTGCGTCGCATGGTCCTTGGGCGGTCGCAGGATCGTGGCGCAAAGTGCGGGCGTCAGCACAAGGGCGACCAGCACGGACAACACCATCGCCGAGACGATGGTCACCGAGAATTGCCGGTAGATGATGCCGGTCGAGCCGCCGAAGAAAGCCATCGGCACGAACACGGCCGAAAGCACGGTGGCGATGCCGATCAGCGCTCCGGTGATTTCGTGCATCGACTTGCGCGTCGCCTCCTTCGGCGGCAGGCCTTCCTCCTGCATCACGCGCTCGACATTCTCGACGACGACGATGGCGTCGTCGACCAAAAGGCCGATGGCGAGCACCATGGCGAACATCGTCAGCGTGTTGACGGAATAGCCGAACAGCGACAGCACGCCGAACGTGCCGAGCAGCACCACTGGCACGGCGATCGTCGGGATGATGGTGGCGCGCAGATTCTGGAGGAAGATGAACATCACCAGGAACACCAGCACGATCGCCTCGGCCAGCGTTTTGACCACCTCCTCGATCGACAGCCGCACGAAAGGCGAAGTGTCGTAGGGATAGACGACCTCGACGCCTTGCGGGAAGGTCGAGCTCAGCCGGGCGATCGTCGAGCGCACCGCTTCGGCGGTGTTGATGGCGTTGGCGCCGGTCGCCAAATTGACGGCCACGCCGGCCGCGGGCTTGCCGTTGTAGTTGGCCTGCGTCGTGTAGCTTTCGGCGCCGAGTTCGACGGTGGCGACATCGTTGAGGCGAACCAGCGAGCCATCGGTTTGGCTCTTCAGGATGATGTTGCGGAACTGTTCGGCGGTCTGCAGCCGGCTCGTGGCCGTCACCGTGGCATTGAGCTGCTGGCCCTTGCGCGCCGGCAGGCCGCCGAGCTGGCCGGCAGAAACCTGCGTGTTCTGCGCCTCGATGGCGGTCGCCACGTCGCTCGGCATCAGGGCATACTTGGCGAGCTGGTCCGGATCGAGCCAGATGCGCATGGCATAGCCGGAGCCGAACAGCTGCGTCGAGCCGACGCCTTCGACGCGCTTCAGCGTGTCGTTGACGGTGGCGTCGACATAGTCGGCGAGATCGGTCGAGTTCATCTTGCCGTCGGTCGAGACGAAGCCGATGACCATAAGGAAGCCGGTCGAGGATTTGGAGACGGTGATGCCATTGCTCTGCACCACCTGCGGCAGCTGCGACTGCACCAGCTGAAGCTTGTTTTGCGTCTGCACCTGGGCGGTGTCGGGATCGGCTGCGGTGGTGAAGGTCAGCGTGATCGAGGCCGAACCGGTCGAGGTCGACGTCGCCGTCATGTAGTCCAGATTGTCGATGCCGGTCATGCCTTGCTCGATGACCTTGGTCACCGAGTTCTCGACCGTCTGCGCGTCGGCGCCCGGATAGGTGGCGCTGATGTTGACTGTCGTCGGCGCGATCTGCGGATATTGCGAGATCGGCAGTGAGGTGAGCGCCAGAAGCCCGCCCAGCATGATCACGATGGCGATCACCCAGGCGAAGATCGGCCGGTTGATGAAGAATACGGACATCGCCTCAGTTCCCGGCCGCGGCGGCAGGCGCCGGTTTGGCAGCGTTGGACGCGGCCGGTGCGGCGGACGTGCCCTGCCCGCGATCCTTGACCTCGCCGGTCGTCTCGTCGATCGTCACCTCAACGCCCGTCGCATCGCCGCCGGGGCGCACCAGCTGCATGCCCTCGACAATGACACGATCGCCGTCGCCGACACCCGAATCCACCAGCCAGTTGTTGCCGACGCTGTTGCGCACCGCGAGCACCCGCGTCTCGACCTTGCCCTGCGCATTGATGACCATGGCCGTGGCCTCACCCTTGGTGTTGCGGCTGACGGCGCGCTGCGGCACCAGGAAACTGTTCTGGGCAACGCCCTCCTCGACCAGCGCCCGCACATACATGCCGGGCAGCAGCAAGCGATCGGGATTGGGGAATTCGGCCCTGAGCGCGAAGGTGCCGGTGGTCTGGTCGACATTGGCGCCGGCGAATTCCAGCTTGCCGGTCTGCGTGTAGATGGTGCCGTTCTCGAGCTTCAGCTTGACGCTGACATTGGGGCCGCTGAACTTCAGCCGCCCTTCCGAGATCGCCTGGCGCAGATTGAGCAGGTTGGTGCTCGATTGCGTGACGTCGACATTGATCGGATCGAGGGCACGGATGGTGGTCAGCACAGTGTCCTGGTTGGCGGTCACCAACGCGCCGGGCGTCAGCGTGGACTTGTCGATGCGGCCGGCGATCGGCGCCGTGATCGAGGTGCGGTCGAGACTGATGCGCGCCGTCTCGGCGCTGGCCTTGGCCGAGGCGACATCGGCTTGAGCCTGCGCCAGCGTGGCGGCGGCATCGTCATAATCCTGTTTGGAAACAACGTTCTGTTTCAAAAGCCCTGCATAACGGTCGAACTTGGCCTGCGCAGTCGGCACCGCCGCTTGCGCCTTCTGCTGGGCGGCGACCGCGCTGTCATAGGCTGCCTTGTAGCTTGCCGGATCGATCAGGTAGAGCGGCTGTCCCGCAGCAACTTCGCTGCCCTCTTTGAACAGGCGCTGCTGGATGATGCCGTTCACTTGCGGGCGCACCTCGGCAACCAGCGAAGCCGCCGTGCGCCCCGACAGTTCGGCGGTGATCGCCACCGATTGCGGATGCAAGGTGACGACGCCGACTTCCGGTTTGCCGGGCGCGCCCATGCCGGTGGGGGCGCTGCCCTCCTGCGAGCAGGACGCCAGCAGAAAGGTAGCGGCGAACATCGCGGCCCAGGGCGCCAGATGGCGTGCCGAAAAACGAGGCTGGCTAGGATTGGAAATCATGGCCTGGATCTTTCCCTGGAGTTGCGTACGCGCTGGCAATGGACCGCTTGGTCGAGGGGCATGCCGATCCATATGATGATAGGCCGCACCCGTCGGCGGGCGGCGACGAGCAATGCTTGGAAGCGGCTCATGTCGCGCTCCTTCTCGTCGGCCGGAGCTGCTCGAAGGTCGAGTAGCTGGCCGCGATGCCCACCAACATTATTATGCCGATCAGCGAGGACATGCCAAGCGCCTTGCCGGAGTTCACGCGATCTTGCGGTCATGATGTCCATGGTTGTCGAGCGGCTGCGAGAGCGGAAGCGACAGCCGCCAGGCGGCGAAGCGCAGGCGGATCGCGCCCTTCAGCGTGTCGACCGGGAGGGCCAGCGGCATATCGCGCCCGGCAGGACCGAACGAGAGCCTCGGGCTGGCGGACGCGAGCAGCCGCAGCATGATCATGGCTTCCCACATTGTCGTGCTTCCATTGCATGGTTCGAATTGGGCATGGTTCGAATTGGCGTCATTCGAACTGGATGATTGAAACGAGGGATGGCAGGGATACGCCCGCCATCCCCCGGAGAACCGGCCGGCCCGAGAACGGGTTGGGTACCGGGCCGGCCGGTGCAGTCGGTCAGAGTTGTCAGTCGTTCCCGGGCTGGGGCGAGAGCTGCCTGCCATCGTTGGGCAGGCCTCTGGGGCCGGCTGCATCGTTCGGCGGCCCGCCCCAGGGACCGGGGGGTGATCCATGGGGGCGTTCCGCCGAAGCGAGGACTTCGAGTTGTTCGGGCGTCAGCTTGGCACGCAGTTCCGCGATCGCGTCCTTCAGTTTACCGGCCGAAACCGCGCGGGCGGTGACATCGTCGGCCAGCTTTTCCTGGAACGCGAAAGGATCAGGCTTGCCGCCGGGACCCGCCGCGTCGGGACCCTTCGCTTCAGCACTACCGGGCCGCCCGTGGTCAGGCTGAGGCGGCGAAAGCACCGCCTGCAGCGCGCTGGTGTAGTCGCGCCAGGCGTCGAGTTGTTCGGTGCGGATGCCAACGCGGGTCTCCAGCGCGGCGAGCCGGGCGGCCAGCATGAATTCCGGCGGCGGACCCATGCGGCGGGGGCCAAAGCCCTGCGGGCCAAAACCCTGTGAGCCAGGCCGCATTGGTCCATGCGGGCCGGGTCCAGCCATCGGGCCGTGATCCAGGCCGTCCTGAATGGCCATGACAGGTGGCGGCTCGCCGGGTCCGGCGCCGGGATCGGGCTGCGCTGCCAGCGCGGGGTGAATTGCGGCGACGGAAAACAGGCCGAGCGCAAGAAGTCTGCTTCGCATAAAGATGTTCCTTTCTCTCATGCTTCGGACAGTTCAGAGGATAGGAAGCGTCTTTGTCCGCTTCGCGTCGGCGTGTTGCCGAAGGTTTCCGCAAAAGGGCAATTTGTTTCCGAATGTTTCCCTCGGGCCCCCGGAAACGTTCGGTTGCAATTTTCCATGCCGCTCGGGCGCGGCTCCTCCTATAATCGTGGCCAAGGCAAGGGCACGATTGATGCAGTCACAACCCCATATCCTCGTCGTTGACGACGACCGCGAGATCAGGACGCTTCTCCAGCGCTATCTCGACAGCCAGGGCTTTCGCGTCACGGCGGCGGCGGACCGGCGCGAATGCGAGCAACGGCTTGGTGCGGGCCAATTCGACCTGATCGTGCTCGACGTGATGCTGCCGGACGGCTCGGGGCTCGATATCTGCCGCGGCTTGCGCGACCGCAAGCCGCACACCCCGATCATCCTGCTGACTGCGCTGAAGGAAGATGTCGACCGCATCATCGGCCTGGAACTCGGCGCCGACGACTATCTCGGCAAGCCGTTCAACCCGCGTGAGCTCATTGCCCGCATCCGTGCCGTGCTCCGGCGCTCGGCGCCCGAGGAGGCGCCCGCCTCCCCGTGCGCGCGTACCTACCGCTTCGCCGGCTACAGGCTGGAGCCGGACACCCGCAAGGTGACGGATGCACAAGGCGTGGCCGTCGACCTTACGGGCGCCGAGTTCGACCTCTTGCAGGTGTTTCTCGACCGCCCCGGCCGGCTTTTGTCGCGTGACCAGCTTCTCGACCTGACGCAAGGCCGCGAGCGCGACCCGCTCGAGCGTTCGGTCGATGTGCTGGTGAGCCGGCTACGCCGCAAATTTTCCGACACCGGCGACGGGCCGCTGTTCAAGACCGTGCGCAATGGCGGCTACCAGCTCACCGCGCGCGTCGAGACCGTGGAGAGCCACGCGTGAATTCGCTGCGCCGCCGTCTCATCCTGCTGCTGGTCGCCTCGATCGTCGGCGTCGTCGGCCTGGCGACGGCCGCCGTCATCAGCGTGCGCGGCGGCGGACCGCCGCCGGAACTGACCGTGCCCTGGATTGCCCAACAGATGGAACTGGTGGTGCGGCTTTTGCCGGGGCCGGTCCCCGACGTCCTGCGGGTGCAATTCGCCGACCATCCGGCGGGCGGCAAGGTGGCTCGTGCGGAAACGGCGATGCTCAACCACATCCTGCACCGCCGTGGCCTCGACTTCCCGGCGGTCGTCAACGAGAAGGCGGACGAACCCGGCCAGATCGCATCGATGCACCTGCCTGACAGCCGCTGGGCGATCATGGAGGTGCCGCACCTCAAGCCGCCGCGTCGCGAATGGCTGGTTCTGGCCGGCTGGATCTCGCTGATCGTCGCCGGCGCCACGGCGGTGTCGGTCTATTTCACCTCGGTGCTGATCCGCCCGCTCGAGATGCTGGAGGCCGCCGTCTCCAAGATCGGATCGGACGGCGTGCTGGCGGCGGTGCCGGAAGTGGGCTCGGCCGAGGTCAAGGCCACCGCGCATGCGCTGAACCAACTCTCGTCGCGGCTGCGGACCGCCATGGAAAGCCGCATGCGGCTGGTCGCCGCCGCCGGCCATGATCTGCGAACGCCGATGACGCGCATGCGGCTGCGCGCCGAATTCCTCGACGACGAACGCGACAAATGGCTTCACGACCTCGACGAACTCGACCGCATCGCCGACAGCGCCATCCGTCTGGTGCGCGAAGAGGTGAACCAGGACGCCGTCGAACCGGTCGACCTGGCAAAGACGGTGCGCGATATCGAAGCCGAGATGGCATCGCTCGGCCATGCCGTGTCGATCGGGCACCTGGACAAGGTTTGCGTGCGGGCCGGCGCGCTTGGCCTGCGCCGCGCCTTGCGCAACCTGATCGTCAACGCCGCCACCCATGGCAAGGCGTGCCGCATCGACCTGGCCGCAGCCGACAATCGCGCCGTTCTGACCATATCTGACCACGGCCCGGGCATACCCACGGAACTCCTGAACAAGGCGTTCGAGCCCTTCTTCCGCGTCAACCCCGGCCGCCTGCAATCCGTCCCCGGAGCCGGTCTTGGCCTCGCCATCGCCAAGGAGATCGTCGAGCGCTACGGGGGCACGATAACGCTGGAAAACCGCCGGGGCGGCGGGCTGGAACAGACGGTGGTGTTCGACGCGGTGTAACGGTTAGCGGTCAGCCGAGTAATCGGCGTTGACGAAAAAACAGAGACGATGCTGCACCGCGCAAAGCCAATGTTCCAAATCATATCTCCACGGAGCCAGGACCGAACCCATATAGCCAAAATATAGATCGCAAAATTTCTTGTGATCCAACAAAGAACTAGGCTCTCAAGCCAAGAGCTCTCCTCAATCAACCGAGGCGGGAATATCGGCACAGCTTAAACCCCAGGGTTTAATTCTGAGGAAACTCGCCAGGAATGGCGAGAACGGGTCGGTTTTGTCAGTTTTTAGCACTTGCTCACATAAGTATTTCAGCCGGGTAGATATTTTGTGTTGCGCTGCACAATGCCGTAGCCGAACGATGTCCTGGGGGGACTCGTTTGCGACTGGACATACGCCGTGGAGGATTCCGCCAGGTTGACCAGCTTGAGTTGTCCGTCCGTCGATTTCGAGCCCGGCCCGGCCGTGCTCGCAATGCGCAGATTTGCGGGTGCCTTGGCGGGTCTCGTCCGCCTTAGCCTGCCGCTCGAAACGGCCGGCTGGCGGCCTCATCGCGGATATCACGCCGGCGGAAGCCGCTGATGGGAAGCGCCCGTGACATCCAACTTGATGCGTTGAGAGCTATCGCCGTAACGATGGTGTTGTATTCCCATTTCTTCGCGGAGGGACCTTCGTTCTGGGGCCATATTGGTGTGCGGCTGTTCTTCGTGCTGAGCGGCTTCCTGATCACGCGCCTGCTCCTGGAGGCGCGCTCGGCCACCGAATTCGAAACCGGCCCTGCACTGCGCTCCTTCTACATCAGGCGGATGTTGCGGATATTCCCGCCCTATTTTGCCGTCCTGGGTTTCGTCTGGCTGGTCGACCTGGATCAGTCCAGGGGGTCGCTGGTCTGGCATGCGCTTTATCTGTCGAACTTCTGGTATGCGCAGCACAATAACTGGAACCCTTGGGTGCTGGGCCATTTCTGGAGCCTGAGCATCGAGGAGCAGTTCTATCTTGCCTGGCCGCTGGTCGTCCTGCTGGCCCCACGCCGCCGCTTCGAGGCCATCTGCATCGCTGTCATCGCGCTGTCGCTGGCCTATCGCTTCTATTGGCCGATCACCGCCACGCCGGCGCTGGCGCGCGACCTGCTGCCGCCGGCATCCATGGATGCGCTGGCGTCGGGCGCGCTGCTTGCCTGCTGGCATTTTAGGGGCGCCGGCCTGCCGCACTGGATGCGGCTGGGCTGGCCTGCCTTCGCGGCCGCATTCCTTGCCATCGAGTGGTTAGTCCCGGAGCCCGCCGATCCGACACTGGAATGGGCCCGCTGGCTGCTGCGGGAAGTCCTGCCCCTGGTGCCGCTGATGGTCATCGTCGCCACCTGTTCGCGCGGCCTTGGCGGCATCCTGGGCAAGCTTGCCGAACTGCCGCCGCTGCTTGGCCTCGGCCGCATCAGCTACGGCGTCTATCTCTATCATCCGATATTGCTGTCGCTCGCCGTCAAGGCGCAGCCCTGGATTCCGCTCAACGTCTCGGAGCAAGGGCCAGGGCGATTCCTGGTTGCGGGCACGGCCACGATTGTCGCGGCCTGGATTTCCTGGGTGGTTTTCGAGAGGCCGCTCAACAGCCTGAAGCGCCACTTCCGCTATGTCGCGCGCACCCGCTCTGCACAGGGCAGCCATGGCGGCTGGCTCGCGACGGCGGCCGTCGGACCGCCCGATGGCCGCACACCGGCGCTCGAACTCCAGCGCACGGATGCAAGACGATGACCGCAGCGCCGCTCGTCTCCGTCCTGTTGCCGGTCTACAATGCCGGCCCCTATCTCGCCGCCGCGCTGGGAAGCATCCTGCGGCAGGATCACAGTCGCCTGGAGATCATCGCGATCGATGACGGCTCGACCGACAATTCGCTCGAGATACTCGAGCGATGCCAAAAGGCCGATAGCCGCATTTCGATCGTCTCGCGCGAAAACCGCGGCCTCGTCGCGACGCTCAACGAAGGGCTGGCGCTCGCCCGGGGCGAACTGGTCGCACGGATGGATGCCGACGACGTCGCCTATCCCTGGCGTCTGTCGCGCCAGGTGGCGCTGTTCGAGCGGCGGCCCGAACTGGGCTTCTGCGGCGCCGGCGTCGACATGTTGATCCGCGGCCGCATCGCCATCGGCAGGCCCGATCCGGTGTTCAAATTCGGCCGCATCCCTGTATTGGCGATGTTCTTCACGATCTTCATGCACCCGACGGTCGTCTACAACAGGAAGGTCATCGACGACAGCGTTCTCCACTACGACCCGATCTACAGGCACGCCGAGGATTTCGATCTTTTCAGGCGGCTGGCCGGCCGTTACCCGGCAGCCATGATGCCCGAAAACCTGGTCGTCTACCGCGTCCATGAGGCAAGCGTGACCAGCCGGCACGTCAAGGAGATGCGCAGGACGCATTTGCGCATCGTGGCCGAGAACCTTGAGCGCGAGGGCCTGGCGCAGGCCACGCGGGACCTGCGCGACATCGGCGATGCGGTCAGCCACGACACGGTCGCCCGTGCGGCCAGCTTCATCGTCGCGCTGGAGGAGGAAATCCGCTCGCTGCCGGCGGCGACGCGGCCGAGCTTCGAGGCTGGCGCGCTGAACCTGTTCTATTTCCTCTACCAGCTCGTCGCCGACGAAAAGCAGCCGGCGCTGACGCATGAATTGCTGACGCGGACCGCGAAATGGAACGCCATCCGGCGCCGCGAGCAATATGCGCTGCGGCCCGGCGCCTGGGCGCCCTGGCTCAGCCTCGCCTCGCTGTCGGCCGCCAGACAAGCCGATGCCATGGCGTACTTCTTCAAATCCGCGCCCGCCGCGGCGGTTCTGGCGTCTCATCGGTTGAGTTAAAGGCATGATCGTCAAAGCCCACCAAGCTCTGCAGCGCGATCGTTCGACGGCGCTTGACCCTGCCCCGACCGGTCGCGGCCGTGACCGATCGGCGCCGGAAGTCAGCTTCATCATCTGCACCCGCAACCGCGTCGCCGTGCTCGATGCCTGCATCAAGTCGGTGCAAGCCGCTTGCCGCGCACATGCCGGCTTCGCCGCCGAACTCGTGGTCGTCGACAACGGTTCGAGCGACCGCACGGCCGAACGCCTGGCCAGCATCGCCACTGCGTCGGACATTCCGTTCACGCCCGTCTGCGAGCCGCGCCCCGGACTGGCGGCCGCCCGCAACGCCGGGCTGCGGCGCGCGCGCGGCCGTGTGCTGGTCTTCGTCGACGATGACTGCGCGCTCCATCGCGACTATTTGCGCGATCTGGAGCGACACTATGCGTCCGGGGAACAATGGCTCATCCGGGGCGGCCGTGTCGAGCTTGGCGATGCCAGGGATTTGCCGTTCACCATCAAGCGGTCGTGGGCGCGCGAGCGGCTGACGCCGGATGTTCATCCCGGCGGTTTCGTGCTGGGCTGCAACATGACGATGCACCGCGACGTCGCGGCCCGCATCGGCTATTTCGACGAACGCTTCGGCGCCGGCGGACCATTGCGGTCGGCAGAGGATACCGATTATCTCGTGCGCGCGATGCTGCTCGGCATCGCGGTCGAGTATGTGCCTGATATGACGATATTCCATCATCATGGCCGGCGGGATCGCAAAGCCATCGAAAAGCTGCACCGCGACTACAGCCTGGGCAATGGCGGGCTCTGCCTGAAGCATGTTCGCCACGCGCCCTGGCTGCTTCGCCATTTCTACTGGGCCGCAAGAGGGGCTTTCCGGGAATTGGCGGGAGGACCCGCCTTCGATCGTGAACTCAACCTGCCGCACTGGCCGATCGTCGCCATGAATTTGCTCGGCGCGGCCAGGTTCGCGGTTCTCCTGCTGGCCAGACGGCCGCGGGCCGAGCCGGTGCGGCAAGATCAGCAAGCCAATGCCCAGGCGAGGTGAAACGCTATAATGCCGATGCTGCCGCCAAGCCTGCCGATGCTGTTCCGGGCGTTCGGAAAGCGGCAACTGCGCCTGCTTCCGGCGGTGGTGGTACTCGGCCTGGTCAGCGCCGTCCTCGAAGGGTTCGGCATCGGCCTGATCATCCCGTTGCTCGGCATCATCATGGGACATGGGGATGCGGCCGGCATGGGCGGCTTCTCCGCCGTCCTCCAGCATGTCGGATCGGGCTTGAGCGAGCGCGACCGGCTGATCGTCATTTCGGTCGCCATCCTCGGCTCGATCATCCTGAAGAACGTCTTCGCCTTCGCCAACACGCTGCTGACGACCTTCATCTCCGGCAAGGCAAGCCATTCCATCCGCAGCGCCCTGTCGGAGCAGCTGTTGCGGGTCGGCTATCCGTTCTTCCTGCGGCAAAGCCCCGGACGCCTGCTCAACATCATCTCCAACGAATCCTGGCGGGCCTCCGATGCAATCCAGATCATGCTGTCGGCCATCGTCAGCGCATCGGCCGCCATCATCCTCCTGGCTTTCCTGTTGCTGCTTTCGTGGCGCATGACGCTTCTGGTCACGCTCGGACTGGCGCTCGTCCAGATCGCGCACGCCATCCTCTCGGCCAACCTGAAGGAACCCAGCCGCAGCGTCGCTTCGCGCAACGGCCACCTCGCCTCGCAGATGCTTCACCTTGTGCATGCCGGACGGCTGATCCGCATCTTCGGACAGGAGAACCGGGAAAAGGCGATATTCGACACGGCGTCGGATGCGGTTCGCCGCGCTTCCTTCACGCTGCTCGTGCGCCAGGGAGCGCTGCCGCCGCTGACGGAGGTTCTCCACGCCATGCTGTTCCTGGCGGTGGTGATCGGCGCCTGGCTGGCGCAGGTGAGTTTCCCGCTGATCATCGCGTTCGTCATCCTGCTCTACAGGCTGCAGCCGCATATGCGGGCCCTGCAGGGGTCGTGGAGCCAACTGCAGGGCCTGAGCGGATCGCTTGAAGAGGTGACATGGCTGCTGGATCCCGCCGGCAAGCCGCAACCGCCGCAAGGCGACGGGCCGTTCCACGGTCTGCGCCAGGGCATCAAGTTCGACGAGGTGACGTTCACCTATTCCGGCACGGACCGGCGCGAGGTGGTGCTGCATGCGGCGACATTCGAAATCCGCGGCGGCCGCTCGACGGCGCTGATCGGCCGCTCGGGCGCCGGCAAGACGACGATCGTCAATCTCCTGTGCCGCTTCGTCGAACCGGACACCGGCAGCATCCTCGTCGATGGATCGCCGCTCGACCGGATCGACGCCAGCCAGTGGCGACGGCAGATCGCCCTGGCCAGCCAGGAGCTGGAGCTGGTCGATGGCAGCATTTTCGACAACATAACCTACGGCCAGGATGCCGCGACTGCCGGCGACGCCGAGGCTGCCGCAAGACTGGCCGAAGCGCATGAATTCATCGAAAGGCTGCCTCAGGGCTACGAGACCCTGGTCGGCTACAGGGGCGTCAACCTGTCGGCGGGACAGAGGCAGCGGATCGCCTTGGCCAGAGCCCTGGTCCGCGATCCCGATCTCCTCATCCTGGACGAAGCCACCAATGCGGTGGACGGGCTGTCGGAAGCGGCCATCGTCGAGACCCTGAAGTCGAGAGCCGGCCGCCGCACGACCATCGTCATCAGCCACCACCACAGCACCATCTCGTTCTGCGACGACGTGGTCATCCTGAGCGGCGGCCGCGTGAAAAAGCAGGCCCCTTTCGGCGCCCTGGCCTCGCTCAGCATGGACGAGCTTTATCAGCACGAGCCGCTCGACTGAGAAGGCACCGCGACGGCCGCGATCGTTTCCCAGGCGTGTTTGAAGCCTCCGCCGGCGGGTCATCGCAAAGGTTCGAATCAGAAGCTTGGGGAATTGCCGCTGGCACCTTCCGTGATCGCACCAATGCCGTGCGGGACCGAGGCGCGCTACCTTACCTGTGCGGCGGACCTGTCGATCCGCCTGGCCGGTGCCCCATTGGGCTTACTCTCCGGGTGAGGTGCCGGCCTCCCATGCACAAAGAGCTGAAGCGGGTCGCCTGAAGCCCTTCAGCGCCACACTTCAGCTAGCGGCGCCGACATTCCTGCGCATGCGCCGCCTGCCCGTCGTCCGTGCTTTCTTCGCCATCGCCCCGGCTATCTCGACCACGCCGTCCTCGCGCGGCCTGCCATTGGTGGCCTTGTGGAGCCGCTCGTAGGGCAGCAGTTCCTTGATCCGGGCATTGAGCGAGGCGATTTCTGCTTTGAGGTCCTCGCATTCCTGCCTCTGCACGTCGAACTGTATCTGTTCGGACGCCTGTTGCAGCGTCAGTTGAGAAAGGTTGGCGTTCACCTTGGAAAGACTCATCTTGTCGCCTTCGCTCTCCTGGCTCAGCGCGGACAATCTTTCATCGGCGATCTTCTTTTCGGCCAGGGCGTCGTTCAGTTCGCTCTTGAGCCTGGCGATCTCGCCTGCGGCTTCGCTGTTTTCGGTCGAGGTTTGCTCCAGCCGCGATTGCAGGTTCTGAATCTCCGAGCTCAACCCGCGCATTTCCGCCTGGCCGCGAGCCAGCTCGGCTTCCTTGTCGCCTTCCATCATGCGTGCCGCTTCGTTCGTCTCCGACAGCTTCGCCTGTGCGGCCTCGAGCGACTTCTGCAGCCGCATCTCCTCTTTCTCGCTCTTGCCGAGCGCCGCCAGCAGCTCCGCCAGCCGCGCTGCTTCGCTGGCATGGATCGTCGACAGCTCGTCGAGCCTGTGGCGCGCCTGCGATTCCCGCTTCAGCGCCTTGTCGAGTTCGATCGAGAGGTTGACGTGCTTTTCGCGCAGCATCTTGCTTTCGCGCAAGCGCCTGTTGGCCTCGACCGTCCTGGCGGTCAGCCGCTTGGCGATGTCGCCGAACTCCGCTTCGCGTTTGGCGCTCGCATTGGCTGTCTCCACGAGTTCCAGCCTCACCGCGGCCAGTGCCGCACGAAGCGTCTCCCGGTCCTGGACCAGGCTTGTCTCGCGCTGCTGCAGCGCTTCGAAAGCGCCTTCACGCTCGCGCAATTTTCTCGTCGCATCGTGCAGCTTCTCCGACAGCGCCCTCTGTTCGGCGGCCAGGGCCGCATTGGCAACCTCCAGCTCGTTGGCGCGCAGGATGTCGCTGTGGAGGATGTTGAGGAATTCGCGCGTCAGATGGTGCGAGGTGCCGATCTCCGACAGCTTGTCGTTGATCTCCTCCAGATAGTCCCTGGCGTCATGGAAGAGACCCTCGAAGGCGCTCAATGCAGCCAGCCGGGTCTGTGTATGGGCGGTCAGCCGTGGCGCGGTTTCGGAACTGTCCGCATCGCCCGCGGCGTCGGCCTTCCCGGCATTGTCGTCATTTGCCGCGTCGGCCTGGGGTGGCCCGCCATCGGCTGCCGCCTGGGCATCCGGCACATCGTCGCTCTCTGGCGGCACCAGGTCGTCGGCATCGAGACTTGCATCCAGCGCGTCCGCCAGATCGATCTGCAGGTCCTGGATCGCTTTATCCACGTCTTCAGCACGCTTGATCAGGCCTCTGAAGTTCATCACCAAACTCCCCTTACGCATACCTCGCTTCGAACTTAACAAATTGCTAATATATCCTTACATCCGCTGCTTGCGCAGGGGAAGCCCCGTCGGCACAAAGGTAAATTTGGGACATTTGGGGGCCGAACAACCAATGCCGCAGCCGGGAAGAGCCGGATTCCTCTGACGGTGTGGAGGTCTGAAGGACGGCAAGACCGTGGCCGCTCAGAAGAGCCCGCGCGAGACCTCGAGGGCAGCGGAGAAGCTCGCCTGATCTCTTGGCAGGCGCAAGATCACTATCGCAGGGCCGGGCCGAGTGCTCTAACCCAAACGGTCTCAGCTGCTTTTCGGGACTGGTACCAACTGGATCGGAGGTCGCTCGCCCGACGCGTTGCCCAGGGCGATGGCGACCCGGTCGCGCCCATTACCCTTGGCTTCGTAGAGCGCGTGATCCGCGGCATTGGTCAATTCGGCCCAGCCCACGCCATGCTCGGGGTAGGCGGCGACCCCGAACGAGGCTGTAACGGTGCCCAGCGTTCGGCCGCGATGCGTCAAATGAAGCTTCCTGATTGCCTGGCGCAGCGCTTCCGCCCGCTCGGCACCTTCCTGGACCGAGCTTCCCGGCATGACCAGGGCAAACTCCTCGCCGCCGTAGCGCGACACGACATCGCTATCCCTGGCGTGCTCGATCAAGGTGGCGGCGACCTGCTTCAGGACGAGATCGCCGGCTTCGTGGCCGAACGTATCGTTGAACTGCTTGAAATGGTCGACATCGAGCATGATGATCACCAGCGGCTGGCCCGAGCGCTCCATCCGGCGCAGTTCGCGGCTGCTCGTCTCCTCGAGATATCGCCGGTTGAACAGACTGGTGTTCGGGTCGCGGATCGACTGCTGCCGCAGCGTCTCGCGCAGGCGCAGATTGGCCAGGGCGAGCGCCAGCGTGTCGACGACACCGCGCAGGATCTGCTGTCTTTCAGCCAGCCATTGCGGCTTCTCGGCCGCATTCGGTTCGCACAGATGAAGGATGCCCAGCGTTTCGCCTTGCGCCGCCAGAGGCATGCAGACATAGCCCTTCTTGCCGTTCTCGGTGATATGCGCGCAGCGCGGCGTGAGCATGCCGGGGCCGGCGACATGTTCCTGGCCGCGCCTGAGCGCCCAGCAGTCTTCCGGCGCGAATTGCGTGGCGCTCGAGCGGACGTCGCCCCAATGGGCCATTTCTTCCACCAGGTTGCGCGACGCGCTGGTCAGGTGGACGGTTCCGCTCAAGCCACCGAGAAACTCGGCCATGGCGGTGCCGACCACCGAGAATGCTTCCGGGAAGGTGACGCAGGCCTGCAGCAGTTCGCCAAGCTTCACCAGACGGGTCGTGGTTTCGGACTTTTCGTGCAGTTCACGGTTGAGGAGTGCCAGCTGATCGGCACGCTCGTTGACCACTCCTTCCGCGCGGCGCAGCTCGCTGATGTCGTTGAGCGTAAGGACGAGACCGCCTTCGGATCGGCTGAGCGGACCGCAACTGGCGATGACCGGCAGGTGCGAGCCGTCGGATCTGGCCAGGCGCACTTCGCCCTGCTGCTGGCGGCCCGTGGCTAGCGCCATTTCGATGGGAGAAGCGCCGGCGGCGAACGCGCCGCCTCTGGGATCGCGAATGGTCAGCACCGAATCCCATTGCTGCCCGACGATCTTGTCGGCACGCCGCCCGATCATCGTTGCAGCCGCCGGATTGGCGCTGGCGATGCGGCCGTCCCCGTCTAGAACCGCGATGCCTTCGGCAGCCGTCTCGACGATGTCCTCGACATGCGCACGCGCCGATGCAAGCTGCTCCGCCATCGTGTTGAAGCCATCGGCCAGCTGCCCGAATTCATCGTTGCGGGCGTGGCTGATGCGCGTCATGGCATTGCCTTTCGCCAGCGCTTCCATGCCGCGCATCATGTCCCCGAGGCCAGAGCTGAAACGGCGGAGCAGCTGCCATGCAAAGCCGACCGCGACCAGCACGGCGGCCGCCGCGCTGAGGCCAACCAGCCAGAGCAGGCTGTTGGTGCTTTGTTCGGCGGCCTGCAGAACAGGGTCATATTCCAGCAGCACGGCGCCGATGATCGCACCCTCGGGATTTTCGATCGGAACGGCCAGCATGGCGTTCACTTCCTCCGGGTCGACAAATCTGCGCGGAATGCCGTCCGCCAGGGTCTGGCCGATTTCGTTGCCGGGGTCGTGATTGAATTTATCGCCGACCTGGTGCTCTTCGTCGGCGGCATGGGCGAGGATGGTCTTGTTGCTGTCAAGGACCAGGAAATCCCTGTGCAGGCGGCGGTGCTGGTGCAACAAGAATTGCTTGAGCGCCTCGGGCCGCTCGAGCAGCGAAAGCGTCCCATCGGTTGATTTGAAGACGATGGTGTCGGCCAATTCCCGCGCGACATTGGTCGCTTCGGTCAACCCCAACGATTTGGTCGCCACTTTCTGCGTAAAGATCGCGACGCCGCCGACCAGCGCGATCAGGGCCGCGGCGGCCACCATGGAGAGAATGATCTGGCTCTTGATGCGCATGTCATGGCTCCGCCGAGAACGACAGCATTTCGCATGTCACATCGAGCCAGCATCTCATTCCCGGCTTTTATTACCAAATGCTTATCAACGTCCTAACGACGCCAGCCGCGGCTCCTCGCACGACGCACGGTTCCTCACCCCCCATGAAATGAGGGCGAGGAACCCAAGTCTTGCTAAGTCAACCAGCCATCGCCAGCGGCACGGCGCTCTTGTTGGGGATCTGGATGTCGATTTCCAGCGTCGACATGGTCTCGCCGCGGTCCATCGAGACCTGCAGATAATCCTGGTCGATCTGCACATGCTTGGCGATGACGGCCATGATCTCCTCGCGCAGGATGGAGACGAGGTCTGGCTGGCTGCGGTTGCGGCGCTCATAGGCGAGCAGCACTTGCAGCCGCTCGCGCGCCACCGGGGCGCTGGAGCGCCGCTTGAAGATGTCGAGCAGGTTCATGCCGCCCTCCTTCCCAAAAGACGATCGAGGAAGCCCTTGCGCTCGAAGGGCACGATGACGGGCAATTCCTCGCCCTCCAGCCGTCTGGCGGCATCGATATAGGCCTTGGCAGCGGAATTGAGCGGCTCCGACAGCGTCACCGGCGAACCGAGATTGGAGGCGCGCAGCACGTCCTGGCTTTCCGGAATGATGCCGAGCAGCGGCACCGACAGGATTTCCAGCACGTCGTCGATGGACAGCATCTCGCCGCGCGACGCACGCGCCGCGTCGTAGCGGGTGACCAGCACATGCTTGGCGATCTGCTCGCCCTGCTCGGCCCGCAAGGTGCGGGCATCGAGCAGGCCGATGATGCGATCGGAATCGCGCACCGACGACACTTCCGGATTGGTGACGATGACCGCCTCGTCGGCAAAGCGCATGGCGAGCTGCGCGCCGCGCTCGATGCCGGCCGGGCTGTCGCAGAACACGTAGTCGAACACCGAGCGCAGCTTGTCGATGACTTCGCCGACGCCTTCCTCGGTCAGCGCATCCTTGTCGCGCGTCTGCGAGGCCGGCAGCAGGAACAGCGTCTCCACCCGCTTGTCGCGGATCAGCGCCTGCGACAGCTTTGCCTGGCCCTGGATGACGTTGACGAGATCGAACACCACGCGCCGCTCGGCGCCCATGATCAGGTCGAGGTTGCGCAGGCCGACGTCAAAATCGACCAAGGCCACCTTCTTGCCGGTCTTGGCCACGGCCGCCCCGAGGGCCGCCGTCGAGGTCGTCTTGCCGACGCCCCCCTTGCCCGAGGTGACCACCACTACCTTGCCCATTGAAAAGCCTCCGTTGTTGTTTTCTTGGTCGAGCGGCCCGGCCGCCCCAATATCGAAACGAATGTCAGCTCAGCGTCGAAACCCGCAACGCGTCGCCATCGAGAAACGCCTGCACAGGCTTGCCGCGCGAAACGCCTTCCATCTCCTCGGCGGTGACGTACCAGCCGTCGACCGCCAGAAGCTCCGCCTCGTTCTTGCGGCAGAAGATGCGCGCGCCCCTGTTGCCCAGCGCACCCGCCGAAGCCCGCCCGCGCAGCGTGCCGTAGACATGGATCGAGCCCGCCGCGATGATCTCCGAGCCGGACGCGACCGAACCGAGCACGATGACATCGCCATGCGGATGCACGATCGCCTGGCCGGAGCGGATCGGCGCCTTGATCATCAGCGTGCCCGAAGCTTCAACCTGCGGCTCGCTATCGCCCGCCTTGCTTGCGTCAACCTTGCCGCCCTTATCGAGGCCGACTTCGAGCGCCCTGCCCTCTGCCTTGTCCTCTCCGGAAACATCCTCTCTCGCCTTGCGGGGCAGCAACCCATCCGTCGTCGCCTCCTTGGCGCCGACCAGCACTGGCGGCAGGTTGGGCTCGAGTGCGGTGTGACCGTCGAGCTCGATGGCGTAGACGCGGATGCCGCGATGGCCAAGCACGTCCACCAACGATTCGATCGCCGCGACATCGGGCTTCAAGGTGTTGAGATCAAGCACCACCGGCCGCCCGGCAAAATAGCCCGGCGAGTTGCCGATCCAGTGGTCCAGCCCCTCCAGCCACACGTCCAAAGGCGCCTCCGGCGTCAGCGTGAAAGCGACGAAGGAGCGGGCGCGAAAGCGGATGGATTTGGCCTCGAGGGGGGCGGCAAAGGTCACGGCTGGCGAATCCTTACTGAGAGGTAAACGCTAGCGAGGGAATGGTTAACGAATGGTTAATGCCAGGGGTGGGAAGGGTGGAACGGAAGGACAGTTCATGACAGGCCCATCGGGTGGGCGAAAGTCCCTGTTAAGCGCCAGAAGCGGTCATCTTCTCGGACACCCTTGCGTACTCTAGGAGCTCAACGGCACCGCTCCAGTTCTCTGGATAAACTTCAGCGCACTTTCGTCCTGAGTTGACAGGACACGAAGATGCAAGGGGGCTCTCAGAAGAGAGTACTCGCAAATCTGCCAAATGTCACTAGAGACATCATAATTTTCAACCAGACAAAGGACGTCTATATCCGACGGTGCTCGCGCCTCACGCATAGCCGATCCAAATATATACCATTTACATCTTGGGACTTTCTTCTCACATGCACTGATCATCTCCCAGATTCCTGCGAGCGCCACCAAGTCACTTCTAGTTGTCATTTAGCTTCGCTAGGTGTCTCATCAAATCGCCAATTGGGTATACCTTTGCGCCGATGCTTTCGGCCGCGGAATGAGCATCCTTTAGAATTGAGCCGTTTGGGTTTGTCTTAAGTATAAAATCAAATTTTCCGAGCCTTTCTCGAGCCCGTCGAACGTCGTCCCCAGATAAATCATACTCATACACGAGAGCCACCCGCAATACTTTACCGGTCTCGTGCCGTATTTTCAGTAAATGATCCAAAATAAACCCTAAATCCGCTACCTTGCTGTGCTGTGAAAGAGCACGGCGGGAAAAATTAATCTCCGGATCCACACTGTTTTGTGGATCATCCATGCCAAACGCACGAAGGAGAACCCCAAACCTTCCCCATGCTATATCGTTTTTTTCACATACGTCGATTGCGTCACCGCTCCACATGCCAATCTTAGGGAAATTTACAATGACTGCCACTCCCTGAGTCAGGAGCGGTGAAACGTCTTCAGTAGTAACCACACTCTTGCTGAGTATTGCAGCTCTAAAACCAGATATTTCTTTCCTTGATATCTCTATTACATTATCAGATAGCCACTTGAAACTCTGGACATCCTGACTTTCGGAAATTATCTTATTTATTAAAACTGTGTTCATCTTGTCTATTGAGCCAACTTGTTCATTTCTTGGGGGAATTTCGTATTGGCCAGTTCCTGGCCGTCGAGATGTCTTAGCACGAGCCCTCTTACATGAAATCGAAAACGCTCAACGGTATCCTTCTCTCCCTCCGTCAGCAAATGCCGATTAGCGTCAACCAATAACAAGATCTTATTGCTGTTTGGTATAATCGTTGATTTAACCCTTGCTTTCCAAACTTCTGCCTCTGCGGCTTCAGGGTTGAAGCGGTAGTCAAGGTCTGGACCCGTGGCTTCATGAACAGCTCTGTTCTCACGAAGCAAGCCGTCAAGATCACCTCTCAGTTCTGCTCTGCTTTCGTGAATTTTTAGGCCGAATGTCCTACGTATCCTATCAAGATGATCGCGCTTCCACGCTGCCATTAGAGAAGCGGGGTGAGCCTCGGGTGTCTTGTCAACTAGGGTGTGGCAGTTCGCGCACAGTAGGACTATGTTTTCATAGGCCCCTCTCTCCCCATCAGTGAGGTCTCTATCCGTTCTGGGGCCGCCATCAATTGCAGCGAAAATATGCGCCATTTCGGCAATATGCGGGTGGTCCTTATAGTCCTCAGGAAAAAGAGGCCCGTTGCAACTTGGGTTTTGACAATAGCCGGCAGAATCCGTGAAAAGCCGTAGCTTCGTCTGGCCGTTTGGATGAGCCTTACCCCTTGAGCACCCCACTGAACTCTCCCTCGCATTATTGCAAATAGTAGGTAGCGCTATTGTTGCTGGGGCAGCAAGGGCGGTGAACCATGGATCATCGCGGCAGGCTCGGCTGCCTCTCCGGCGTGCGGACGGCTCATTGGGACTATACCAGCCTCTCTGAAGAGGTCGTTGGCCCCGCCGAGTACCTCGTGCTCCTTCGCTCCGGCTCCCGTCCGACAATTGGTTCGGTCTGGCCCACAGGAAACGAATGTCTTCCAATCCGTCACGGCCCTGAGACTATTGTTCGGCGGCGCATGACAGAACCGTCAAACGACGATACTTGTGATAGCGCTGACCAATTGATGAAATGTCGGCCACCTAGGTCGCTTGGGGAGAATAGTGGATGACGCTTGCACCATCCGAACAGAAACTGTGGGTCAAGCTGCCTAAAGAAAGGCCGGTGAGAGTTACTGACGCGGAGATAAATGAGCGATACGCCCGTGGCGAGGGGCGCATCGTCATCGAGACCAATCGTGAGAAGCTTCCAGGTTTCGTTGCCTCTCTGAAACAGACCAACTACATGGATCTGCGACCTTTCTACCAACGACGCCCCCGTTGGTCGCCGGAGAAGCAGAGTCTGCTAATTGAATCTTTCATCATGAATATCCCTGTGCCACCGGTCTTCCTCTACGAGAAGGAGTACAATTCATACGAAGTAATGGACGGGCAACAGCGCATCACGGCTCTGCGGGATTTCTATGCGGGTACGTTCGAGCTAGCCGGCCTGAAACAATGGCCTGAAATCAATGGGCGAACCTACCAGACACTGCCTGACAAAATTCAGGCAGGTCTAGACCGCAGGTCCATTACGTCCATCGTATTGCTGAAAGAGTCGACAACCGACGAGGACGAAGCGTCCAGCCTGCGTGAGACGGTTTTCGAGCGGCTCAATACCGGCGGTGTGGAGTTGACGCGGCAAGAGATACGCAACGCGCTGTATCGCGGCCGCGTCAATAACCTAGTCGACCGGCTCTCGCGCCTACCGAAGTTCCGCGCGGCATGGGGCGTCCCCCTTTATGTCGAGAACGAGATCGAGGTAACTCATGGCCTACTCGACATCCCCATGTACGCCAAGATGGAGGACGTCGAGATGGTCCTACGCTTTTTCGCCTTGAGACACGCTGCCAACTACCGGCACGGCATGCAAGGCTTTCTCGATCTCTACATGCGGAAGGCGGCGAACTTCACTGATGCCGATGTCGCGGTATTGGAGCGCGAATTCATAGAAACGCTTGACCTTGCCAATGATGTCTATGGAAACTTACTGTTCAAGCCGTTCGATCCCGCCAAGAACGACTGGGCGCCGGCAGCACAGAAGGCCTACTATGATGCTGTTATGGTCGGCATGTCGACATTCTTGCCCAAGGCTGATGAGGTGAGAGCGAAGGCGGCCAAGATCCGGGCCGCGACAATGCAGATGTTTGAGGAGCAGGAGGAAGGGACGTTCACTGGCCGGGGGAACGCGAAGGAGGATATCCAAACTCGGATAAGGTTGTTCACCGAGATGGTTGATGGGGCCATCGCCTGATGCACACTGCGCTGCTTGATCGTAGCCTTGAAGCGTTGAGCGCCGTTCGTAAGCATATTTCTTTCTCTGCCAACCTTCGCAGTCAAGTCGCCGCCCCGAGCTTCGGTTGCAAGGCGGAAGGCGAGAAATGCTTCGACATTAGCCAGATCCTCGGCGAGGCGGCTGATGCGACAAGCTGGAGGATAATCGATCATTGTGCCGCGATCACCAGGACCTACGCGCTTTTCGAATCCTTCGTGCTCCAGGTCCTTCGCGAATATCTAGCCTTTCTGTCAGGAGCATACACGCTGACGGCTCTGGGGGATGGCTTCAAAGCGAAGTATACCCGCGGCCTAGGCCAGATACTCGTGGACCATGATAAGCAGAGGTATCAGACGCTTGATGTCGCGACCGTCATAATTGCGGCGAGCGAGGCGATGGCTAACAAGGTCGGCTACCAACTCCAGCCCGAGGCTCTGCTGAGAGCGGAGCAGAACCTACGCATGGCCGAGCTTCAGCGGCTTTTTAGTCAGTGCGGTCTGTCAGGTATAGATGCATGGGTTACGTCCCACTCCGCTGTCGCGGAGTTCTTCGCTGCACAAGCGCGCTTGTCGGAGACCGCAGCCAGCGAACTAAAGCAAATAGTGGACTATCGGAACGAAGCTGCCCACGGTGATGTTGACGACGTTCTCGGTGCCGAGGTTCTCATCGAGTTTACACACTTTTTCGAAGCTCTCTGTCGAAGCATTGTCGACTTCATCCAGTATGACACGCTGCGTCGAGCTAAGGAGCTTGGCCGCGCTACGATTGTCGGAGTGATCACCGAGCGTTTTCATGACGACATCGTGGTTGCGAAAGTGAAAAGCGCGACCTTGAGTGTAGGTGACGAATTTTACATATTCGGCAAGGGCCTCACGATGATGGCTAGCGTAAACAGCATTCAGCTAAATGACGTCAACGTAGAGACGGCCACTGTGGTGGACGAGACCGAGGTCGGACTCAGGATCGGGGTCCGAGCCAAAGTTGGTTGCGAGCTGGTGCGCTTTGGCTAATCGCTTCACGAGTCATCGTCTGAGACGCTGGTGCGGCCCCCGAGGGCCAGGCCGATCGGCTGCTATTCGAGCAGCAAAGATTTTGGCAAGGTCTTGCCGCAATGCGCGGCAGGCCATCCACTCCATCAATGCGACTTGAAATACTGCACCTCCCGCTCATTCTTTTCCCGCCGCCTCGCGGCTATCAAACGTCCCCAGGTTGCGCCTTTTCCCCGTCTTTTCGTCCTTCTTGCGTAAATAATGCCGATATTTCCGCCTTTCCGTTTCCGGATCATCTCGCTCTCCCTGCCTAGGATTTCCGCTTGGCCTTGAGACTGCGCGCTGCTTGTTCGACGTCCGCGCGGCCCAGCCTGTCGATCAGCGCCTCCGCCTAGTCGCCCGATATGTGCACCGACCTCCAGCACATCGGAACTGGCATCTCGCCGGTTCCGGCAGTGCGTCGTCGGCGGTCGGCGGCAGGGCGGACTCCCGGTCGATCTCGGCCGCCGCCTTGGTGCCAGTGGCGCTCACGAAAAGCGAACATCCGATACCAAAGTGAACGCTTATGCCGTGCCTCGGCATCCGTGCCACTGCGCCGGCGCTTCAAAAAACTTGAGATGCGGTGTCGGATCCGCGGGCGGTCAACCGTCTTAAAGCAGGCGCCACTCGCTGGCACCTCGACAATCAAAGGAATGATCGATGAGCAAGAAGATTTTCGTGAGCCTGCCGGTGAACGACGTGAAGGCATCCATGGCGTTCTATGAATCGCTCGGGTTCAAGAACAATCCCAAGTTTACCAGCGAGGCGGCCGCGGGGATGGTGTGGAGCGACCACATCAATTTCATGCTGCTCAGCCGTGAAAAATGGCAGACGATGACCACGCGTCCCATCCCGCCATCAACGTCCAGCGAGGTCATGCTAGCGCTGTCCTTGGACAGCCGCGAGGCGGTCGATGCGATGGCCGCAGCGGCTGCCGCGAACGGCGGCACCGCCGACATCAATCCAATCGAAGACCATGGGTTCATGTATACCCGCGACCTCGCTGATCCCGATGGCCATGCCGTGGGCGCGATGTGGATGGACGTTTCCGCAATGCCTTCTGCCGACAAGGCGGACTGACATGGTTACTCCATCGAGGACATAGGCAGCCGAGCGCACATTCCCCACCCCTTCAAAACGGATGCACGACCCCACGACACAGGCTATGTTGCCCCGTCCGGCCGAAATCATCGAAGGGGGCATGACATGCAGGCAGCGCCGATAGCGCATCAAGCCGCGCAACCCGTGCGCCCCATATCCTCCCTGGCCGGCTATCCGGCCGCCGTCCTGTGCTGGTTGCTTTCGGCTGGTGTCTATATCGCGGCCAAATGGGTGGCGCCTGAAATGCCGCCCTGGGGCCTCTGCTTCTGGCGGCTGGCGCTTGCCTGCGCCATCCTGCTGCCGATCGTGCACCGTCATCACGACGCGATGGTCGGGCTTTTGCGAACCCGCGCCGTTGAGGTCGTCGCCGTGGGGGCGATCGGCCTGACGCTGTGCCAGGGTATGATCTACCATGGCCTCAACCACACCGACGCCACCACGGCCGGCATCATCATGGCGCTGTCGCCGGTCATGACGATGGTGCTCGCCCGTTTCGTGCTTGGCGAGCCGCTGGGGCTGTGGAAGTCGCTTGGCGCGCTGGTTGCGCTTGCCGGGATGATTTTCATCGTTGCCCATGGCAATTTGACGGCGCTGCTGCAACTCAAGGTCAACGCCGGCGAGCTGTGGATCGTCGGCAGCGCGTTCTGCTGGGGCCTCTACACCGTGCTTTTGCGCCGTGCCAAATTCGGCATCGAACTCCTGCCGATGGTCGTGCTGCTGCTCGGCGCCGGTGCGCTGGTCGCCTTGCCTTTCCATTTGTGGGAATTGTTCAACGACGAACGCTCCGCCATGAACGTCCACAGCCTTCTCGCGCTCGCCTATCTGGCAGGCCCCGGCGGCGCCTTGATGTACTATCTCTACAACAAAAGCGTGCAAACGCTGGGCGCTAGCCGGGCCAGCATGCTGCTCTACCTGCAGACGGTGTTCGTGGCCATGCTCGCCTATCTGCTGCTCGGCGAGGGCTTGCACGATTACGATCTGGTCGGTGCGGCCTTCATCGTCGCCGGCATCGTGCTCGCCACAATGGTCAAACCAGCTCAACCACGCGTGGCGTAGAGATCTTGCGGGTGGCGGCTGTGCGGCGGGCCAACGCAAAAACCCGCCTCGCGGCGGGTCACTGGCGCAAATCATCACCATAGGCAAAAATGTAGCATAGCTGCCCTCACCCGTCAAGGAAAAAATTCCTATAGACATCGACACTGCCTGCCCGGACACATGCATTCCCGACCAAAGGCCAGCGGCGCAGGCGGTGGAGGCCGACATTCGAAAGTAAATTCAGATCCAACTTGACGGAACATTAGCTGAAGCTAATTGTTAATGGATGCGGCAGGTGGTGCCCTCCATCGCCTGCCGAAGATCGGCCGTCCGATCGGCCCGCGTCCTCCGCCAGAGGCGCGGGCTTTCGGGCCGGGTGATCGGCCAGCCCTCGCAACGGTATTTCTGTCCTTCAGCCTCTGATCATTTCGCCAGTCCCTCATCGGGGTTTCGCCGCCTTTTGGCCTTGAGGCTGCGGGCGGCCTGCTCGATTGCCGCGCGGTCGTTGCCCAGGCGGTCGAGCAGTTCCTGCGCCTCGTCGCCCGATATGCCGGTGCGCACCGCCAGCGCCTCGACCTCCAGCACGTCGGAACTGGCGATCTCGCCAGTTTCGGGCAGTGCGTCATCCGCCGTCAGCGGCAGGGCCGACTCGCGGTCAATCTCGGCCTCGGCCTGGTGCCAGTGCCGTTCGGGGTCGCCGTGCATGCGGCCTTCCCGTTCCCAGATCTGGTAGGCGCGCTCACGAATTCTGTCGTCCCGGTCGTCGCTCATGGTCAGTCCTCCTTGGGTCAGGGGTTGAACGCCGCGCCAATGCGGACGCTCCGGAAAATCCGCGCGATCGGATCGTGCGGCGCGCGGGCTCTACTGGCATTGCCGTCTCGGCCCGCCTGAATAGGGCTGGTAGGAGTTGTCTTCCGAGCGGTAGGAACGGTAGCGGCTGAAGCAGTAATCGACATGGTCGGCCGAAAGTGCTTCGCCGCCATCGCTGGCAACGTAGACGCCCAGGCCGGCGCCGTTTTCGTCGCCATCGCCGGCGGCCGGCTGGCCGACCTGGCCGGCGGCTTGGAGATAGGGCGAGATGCAGGGGCGCATCTGCCCACTATAGGAGCGATAGCTGTTGTCGTCCGGATGGTAGGAGCGATAGCGGCTGGCGCACCAGGCGAGATGCGGAGGCGGCAGGTCGGCTGCCTTGGGCGCGATGGCGCCGGTGACCGTCGGGTCGGGCGGTGTTTCCTGCGGTTTGGCGGGGATGTCGAGCGGCGCGGACTGTTTGGCCGGCAGGCGTTCGAGGCCCTGCCCGGCTTTGTTCACCGGCCGCGCTTTTTTGGTCCACAGTTCCGCCACGCTGACGGTGGCCGTTGCCTGCCGCGGCGGCTTTGCGGCAAGCACCCAGGCCGCAAAGCCCAGTCCGCTGCCGAAGACCGCAAGGGTCAGCACGAAGCCGCAGACCAGTCCCAAAACCGCTTTCACGACACGCTCCTTAAGTCCCTGCTCATAGAATGCGGGGCCTCAAGGCTGGTTCCAGAAAAACGCCCAAGCGTACGCGCCGGCGCTGCCGCCGGGCGGGCCCGGCAAGAGCCGCCAAGGGAGGCTCAAAGGAGCGCCCAGACACAGTTCAGAAACAATATTCAACAGTTCGGAAAAACTGCCGAAAAGATCGGATGGCATAAGCATCCCACAACAACTGGAAAAATGGCCGTGCCGGGCGATGCCCGGCCTGGACGGGAAAGCATGGAAATGGATCACGGTGTCGATATCGCCGAACTGGACGCGGACCGATCGGGGCTGGAGAGCGGCCTGGCAGGTGTCGATGCGCTGGTAAAAACGGCCCCCGCGACAGCCAGGCGCGGGCAAATCCTGACGGGCGCCGACTTTGCCCGGCAAGGCCTGCCCGGCGAGAGGCTCGACACCGTCTTCGAACAGCTCGCCGACATGTTTGCAGCGCTGCCGGCGGTGATCTCCGACGGGCGTGTCTGGACCTATCGGGAACTGGACAGCCGCGCCAACCAGTTCGCCCGCCTGCTGGTCAAGCGCGGCGTGCGGCCGGGCGACCGCGTCGGGCTCATCCTCGACCGCTCGGCGGAGACCTATGTCGCGCTGCTCGCCGTGATGAAGGCGGGCGCTGCCTTCGTGCCGCTGGCGACCGCCTTCCCCGAGGAGCGGATGGCGCTCATCATCGAAGACGCCGGCGTCAGCCTGATCGTCACCATCGCCGCCTATGCGTCGCGCGCCGGTCAGCTGCCCGTCCCGCATCTGCTGATCGACAGCACTGCTGCCGAAATCTCCAAAGAGTCCGACGCGCCGCTGAAGCCGCATGCGAAGGCCGCTTTATCGGACGACACCTGCTACATCCTCTACACCTCGGGCACCACGGGCAAGCCCAAGGGCGTGGTCATCAAGCACCAGAGTTTCGTCAATTTCATCCGCGTCGCCGCCGCATCCTACGGCTACCGGCCGGACGACCGCGTCTACCAGGGCATGACCATCGCCTTCGACTTTTCCTCCGAAGAAATCTGGGTGCCGTTCGTCGCCGGCGCGACGGTGGTACCGGCACCGGGCCAGATGCCGCTGGTGGGCGAGGAACTGGCCGATTTCCTGCGCCTCCATGACATCACCTGCATCGCCTGCAGCCCGACGCTGCTGTCGTCGATGACGTCGGATGTGCCCAGCCTGCGCACGCTGCTGGTCGGCGGCGAGGCCTGCCCGCACAATCTGGTGGTGCGCTGGTCGAAGCCGGGGCGGCAGATCCTCAACACCTATGGCCCGACCGAGGCGACCGTCACCGCCACCATGGGCGCGCTGACGCCGAACAGCCCCGTCACCATCGGCGCGCCGCTGCCGACCTACTCGATCGTCATTCTCGACGCTTCGCTGCCGCAGCTTGCCGAGCCCGGCGAACTGGGCGAGATCGGCATTGCCGGCATCGGGCTCGCGGTCGGCTATCTCAACAGGCCCGACCTGACCGAGCAGAAATTCATCGCCGATTTCGTCGGCCTGCCGAACAACCCGTCGAAGCGCATCTACCGCACCGGCGACCTTGGCCGCATCAACGACCAAAGCGAGATCGAGTATGCCGGCCGCATCGACACCCAGGTCAAGATCCGCGGCTACCGCATCGAGCTCGGCGAGATCGAGGCGGTGCTGCTCGACCAGCCTGAAATCGCCCAGGCCGCCGTCACTACCTGGGAGATCGAGCCCGGCCGCGTCGAACTCGTCGCCTATTTCGCAGCGAAGGCCGGCCAACCGTCGATCTCGCGCGCCGACCTCGCCACGACGATGAAACGGCGGCTGCCCGACTACATGGTGCCCTCCTATCTCGAGGAACTGCCTGTTATCCCGATGACGGTCTCCAACAAGGTGGATTTGCGCCAGCTGCCGAAGCCGACAAGCGTGCGGCTTTCGGGCGATCGCGCCACGGTCGCGCCCGGCAATGACGACGAGCGTTTCCTCGCCGACGCGCTGGCCGCCGTATTGAAATTCGACGAAGTGTCCGTCGAGGACAATTTCTTCGACGATCTCGGCGCCAACTCGCTGCTGATGGCGCATTTCTGCGCCCGCCTGCGCACCAGGAAGGAATGGGCGACGGCGTCGATGCGCGACATCTATCTCCACCCGACCGTGGCGCGGCTGGCGCTGCATCTGGGCGTAGCGGACGAGATGACGACGGCCACCAACGAGCCCGTCCTCACCCGCCGGGCCTCCAATCTCGCCTACTGGACCTGCGGGGCCGCACAGCTGCTGTTTTACGCGCTCTACAGCTATGGCGCCCTGTGGGCGATCAATGGCGGCCTCAACTGGATGTATGACGCGCTCGACGATCCGCTGCAGCTGTACATCAGGTGCGTGGCGCTTTCTGCCGCCGTGTTCTTCGGCATGTCGGGCTTTGCCGTCATCGCCAAATGGGTGCTGGTCGGCCGCTGGAAGGCGGAGGCGTTTCCCATCTGGGGCGTGCGTTACTTCCGCTTCTGGGTGGTCAAGACATTGATCCGCACCGCCCCCGTCGTGCTGTTCCGCGGCAGCCCGCTCTACAGCATCTACCTGCAGCTTCTGGGCACCAAGCTCGGCAAGAACGCCGTCATCGAATCGAAATCCGTGCCCGTCTGCACGGATCTCATCTCGATCGGCGCCAACACCATCCTGCGCAAGGAATCCATGATCCTCGGCTTCCGGGCGCAGTCCGGCTATATCCACACCGGGCCGCTGACCATCGGCCGCGATGCCTTTGTCGGCGTCGGCTCGACGCTCGACATCGACACCAGGATCGGCGACGGCGCCCAGCTCGGCCATTCGTCCTCGCTGCATCGCGGCCAAAGCATCCCCGACGGCGAACGCTGGCATGGCTCGCCGGCCGTTCCGACCACGGCCGACTATTGCAAGGTGCGCAATGTCGATCCGTCCAACATCAGGCGCTTCCTGTTCGAAGCGGTACAGCTGATCGGGCTGTTTGCCATCGTCACTCCCTTGCCGCTCTTGTTCCACAGCTATTGGGAAAATGTCGGCGACGACTACCAGGAAACCATCGGCGTCGTCGCGATCGGCACCACGGTCACGCTTTTCGGCTACATCGCCGTGGCCTTCCTGGCGGCGACGCTGGTGCCGCGCCTGACAAACCTGATCCTGAAGCCAGGCCGCACCTACACGCTTTACGGCTTTCGCTACTGGCTGCAGACGGTCGCCGAATTCTCGAGCAACTCCCGCGTGCTAGGTCTCCTGTTCGGCGACAGCTCGGCCATCGTGCACTATATCAGGGCCATCGGCTGGAACCTCAACAGAGTGGTGCAGACCGGCTCCAATTTCGGCTCCAACCAGCAGCACGAAAACCCGCTTCTGTGCGAGATCGGCACCGAGACCATGGTGTCGGACGGGCTGTTCATGATCAACATGCACAAATCCGCCTCCGCCTTCCGGCTCGAGCCGACGAGGATCGGCGAGCGCAACTATCTCGGCAACAACATCTACTATCCGCCGGACGGGCGCACCGGCGACAACGTCCTGCTCGGCACCAAGGTGATGATCCCCATCGACGGGCCGCTGCGCGAGAATGTCGGGCTTCTGGGTTCCCCTGCCTTTGAAATCCCGCGCATGGTGAACCGCGACAAGGAACTCATCGCGGGCGTCGACGAAGACGACCGGCGCCGGCGCATCCCGCACAAGAACCGCCACAATCTGGTGACGATCCTGCTGTTCGTGGCAACGCAGTGGATCATGCTGTTCGCCACGCTGGCGATCTGGGACCGGGCGCTGAACTACTATACCGAATGGGCTGAAGTCGCGCTGTTCGTCGCCGTGCTCCTGACTTCGGCGATCACCATTCCGTTCTACATCTTCGTGGAACGGGCAAGCCTTGGTTTCGGCCGGCTGAAGCCGCAAATGACGACCATCTACGACGTCGCGTTCTGGCGCCATGAACGCCACTGGAAGCTGGCGGATTCGCCGATCGTGCGGCTGTTCGCCGGCACGCCGTTCCGGCCGATGATCCTGCGCATGCTGGGCGTCAAGGTTGGCAAACGGGTCTATGACGGCGGCAGCAACCTCACCGAACGCTCGCTGGTGGAGATCGGCGACGACGCCACCCTCAACGAGGGCTGCGTCATCCAGGCCCATTCGCTGGAGGAAGGCGCCTTCAAGTCCGACTTCATCCGCATCGGCAAGGGCTGCACGCTCGGACCTTCAGCCTTTGTCCACTACGGCGTCGTGATGGGCGAAGGCTCGGTGGTCGATGTCGACTCCTTCGTCATGAAGGGCGAAGAGCTGGAGCCCAACTCCATATGGCGTGGCAACCCGGCCAAGCTGCACCGCTTCGTCGAGCCGATCACCGACGATGGCTCCAAGGCATCGGCCCGGGCATCGGCTTGAAAAAGGGCATCGGCTTGAACACCGGAGACATCCGTCTCGTTGCCGTGACCGAGGCCAACCGTGCCCTGGTCACGGCCCTGGAACTCGCCCCGAAGCAGAGGGATTTCGTCGCCGGCAATGCGGCGTCGCTGGAAGAAGCCGAAACCGACGCAGACGCGCGGCCACGCGTCGTCATGGCCGGGACCCGTGTCGTCGGTTTCCTCATGTACGAGGCGCCCGAGGATGACGACGAGGCGCGCATCTACCGCTTCATGATCGACCGCGCTTCTCAAGGCAAAGGCTACGGCAAGGCCGCGCTGCGCGAAGTGCTGGGCGAAATCCAGGGGCTCGGCCACATCAGCCACGTTTCGATCTGCTACGAACTGGAGAATGATGCGGCGCGAAACCTCTATCGCAGCGCCGGTTTCGTCGAAGAAGGGCTCGACGAGGACGGAGAGATGATCGCCGATCTCGCTTTGCCGGCACGGACGCACGAGCCGTGACGCGGCTGCCCGGGGAGATCGCCTTGGCCGAAGCGATGACCGCCATCGCACCCAAGAGTATCCGGGTCGGATGCCGGCTTATACGCGATGGCGACGACGGCCATCTGCTGCCCGGGGAAGCGAACTCCATCGCCGCGCGTCAACCGGCCATGCGGCGCGCCAGCGGCGCGGCCCGGTGGATCGCGCACGGACTGCTGGCGGAGCTTGGCGCCGGCGACGTCGCCATCCTGCGCGCGCCAACGGGCGCGCCGGTCTGGCCCGACGGGATAACCGGTTCGCTCGCTCACGACGACGACATGGCCGTGGCGGCGATTGCACCGATTGGCGATATCGCCTCGCTCGGCATCGACGTCGAGCCCGCGCAGCCTCTCCCGGATGATATTTTGGCGCTCGTGACAACGCCCGCGGACCGCACGGACGCAGCCGACCGGCATCTTGCCGGCCGCATTCTCTTTGCCGCCAAGGAAGCCGTCTACAAGGCCGTCTATCCGCTCGATCGCGAGGTGCTTGGTTATGAGGACATCACCGTCGACCTGAACGCAGGCCAGGCGACGACGAAGACAGGCCGCAAGGCCAGCCTCGCCTACTGCGTTGCCCCGCGCGTGGTGGTGCTGGCGTTTGTCGATGGAGATGGGGTTTGGGGTCTGCGCGATTATTCTGCTGCGCTACGGCGTCATGAGTTCCTAGCCGAACGCGGCAATCGTTGACGTTGGCGCTGCCCCTCACTGTCCTGCCGGACATCTCTCCCCGTATAGTGACGGGGAGAGAGGGGCCGGTGTCCGAACCGGATAGATAGGTAACAGAATGGACTGATTAGATGGGTGACAGTTTTCTTGTCCGCCGGGAGGACCGGCGATGGTTTGGCGAGAGACTGGCATCNTGTCCGAACCGGATAGATAGGTAACAGAATGGACTGATTAGATGGGTGACAGTTTTCTTGTCCGCCGGGAGGACCGGCGATGGTTTGGCGAGAGACTGGCATCATGGATGAGCGGCTTCGGTTTGTTGTGGAATGCCTTTCTGGCGAGGAGACGATGACGCAGCTGTGTACTGCCTTCGAGATCTCGCGCAAGRCCGGGTACAAATGGCTTGGACGCTACCGGGAGTTCGGGCCGGAAGGCCTGCATGATCTGCCGCGGGCGCCGCTCGAGCACGGCCGGGCAACGGCAGCGGAGCTGGTGGAGCGGATCGTGGCGGAGAAGGAAGCGCATCCGCTGTGGGGGCCCAAGAAGATCATGGCCCGGCTGAAGCGTGCGGAGCCCTGCTGCGGYTGGCCKGYGGTCTCGACGGCYGGYGAGATCCTGAAGCGGCATGGACTTGTGGGGCGTAAGCGCAGGCGCTGGAAGGCGGCCGGCAACGGTCCATGGCCGGAGCCCGAGGGGCCGAACGCGCTGTGGACGGGCGATCACAAGGGCTGGTTCCGGACTGGCGACGGGTGGCGCTGCGAGCCGCTGACGGTGATGGATGGGGCGTGCCGCTATCTTCTGGCGCTCGAAGCGACGGGTTCGACGGCGGACGCCGAGGCCTGGCCGGTGTTYGAGCGCCTGTTTGAAGAGCATGGGCTGCCGGATCGGTTCAGAAGCGACAATGGCCCACCCTTCGCATCGCCTGGCGTCACGGGTCTGACGCCGCTTGCGGCGCGCTTCATCAAGCTTGGCATCGCTCTTGAGCGCATCCAGCCGGGCAAGCCGCAGCAGAACGGGCGCCATGAGCGCTTCCACCTGACCATGCTGCCGATGGCCAAGGCACCGGAGGCCGACAGGGCGGCTCAAGCTCAGGCTTTCGAGGCCTTCCGGCGCAGCTACAATGAGGAGCGCCCGCACGAGGCGCTTGGCATGGGCACCCCGGCGCAGCATTACCGTCCCTCGACCCGTCCCATGCCTAAGACGATYCCCGAGCCGGACTATCCGGCCGAGGCGGCGGTGCGCAGCGTGCGCCAGAACGGCGCCGTCAAATGGCAGGGCGCAGAGATCTACGTCTCGGCCACGCTGGCAGGCGAGCCGATTGCCATCGAAGAGACTGAGAACGGCCAATGGGCGGTGCGCTTCCATGCCCATCCGCTCGGCTTCATCGACCACAAGCACAGGAAACTGGTTCGCCGCAGCGCCGCGCCAACCCAACCGCTTGGCGCTGCCGCGAACCCATCATAAGGGGGAAAACTGTTACCTATCAACCCAACCGCTTGGCGCTGCCGCGAACCCATCATAAGGGGGAAAACTGTTACCTATCTATCCGGTTCAAACTGTTACCCATCTATCGGCTGGACACTGGCCGCGACGCCGGCATTCTTCCCGCAACGCTGGAGATTGGCGAAATCGCCGATGACAGCACCCCTCTCCCCGTCACTATACGGGGAGAGGATGCCGGCAGGCAGGTGAGGGGCGGCGCAGACGCTGGCCATTATGAACGGTCGCTGTGACGCTGTAGGATTATCCGGGTGGATCCTGGCGTCACGAGCCTGGAATCTTCGAAGACTGTTCCTCTTGCGCGCCAACGATCTCCCTATATCCCCTCACCTCGCCATCGAGCCCGCGCAGCCGCCAGTTCTCGCCGTCCCGTCCCTCGACATGGCAAGGCCCGATCGGCACCTTGCCGCCGCCTTCCGGCAGATCGAGCACATAGACGGGGTTGCAGATGCCCGACAGCCGCGCCCGCAGCGCTTCAGTCAGCGCCTGTCCCTGCGCGATCGTCGTGCGGCGATGCGCCATGCCGCGCGCGAGGTCGCCATGGTGGAGGTAATAGGGTTTGACGCCGAGGCGGTACATCAGCTCGCGGCAGAGCTCCTCCAGCGCCTCGACGCTGTCGTTGACGCCCTTGAGCAGAACGCTCTGGTTGAGCAGCACGAACCCGGCTTGCCGAAGCGTGCGGCAGGCCACCTCGGTAGCGCCGGTGATTTCACGCGCGTGATTGAAATGGGTGACGACAGTGACCATCAGCCGGCCCTGCAGCGCCGCGACGAGCCCTGATGTAATGCGCGACGGCAGCACCACCGGCACGCGCGTATGGATGCGCAGCAGCCGTACATGAGGGATCGCTTCTATGCGCGCGAAGATTTCGGCCAGCGCCTTGTCGGGCAGCGACAGCGGATCGCCGCCGGTCAGGATCACCTCGCGGATTTCGGGGTGATCCAAGATATAGGCCAGCGCCGGCTCCAGCGCCTCGTGCGTATAGCCACGACCGATCGAGGTCAGCGATTCCTTGCGGAAGCAGAACCGGCAATAGACCGCGCATTGATAGGTCGGGAACAGCAGCACCCGGTCGGCATGACGGTGCGTCAATCGCGGCACCGGGCTGAATTCATGGTCGGCGATCGGATCGTCGAGCTCGCCTTCCACCTCCTCCAGTTCTTGCGGAGAGGGGATGACCTGCGCCCGGATCGGATCGGCCGGGTCGCTCCAGTCGATCAGGTCGAGATAGGCTTTGGGCGCGCGCACCTTGTGGTTCGCCGCCGCGGCTTGGGCGGCCGCGCGCTCGGGTGGCGACAGCGGGAGGGACGCCAGGTCGCGCACGTGGCGCACGCCGGGACGGACGTCCGCCTGCCAGGCGGTGTCGGGGCCGGGGTGGAGTTTGGTGTCTGTGGTCATCGGAGTTTCTCGGGGTCGCAATTCGCGCGGAGCTATCGGCCGGATGGCTGGCGAGGTCAACCATTGGCGATTGGCGAAAGCCGAGGCGCGAGCGTCCCTCTCCCCGTCACTATACGGGGAGAGGATGCCGGCAGGCAGGTGAGGGGCAGCGCCGACGTTGGGAAAATGAGAGCGACTTCACTTGGCGCGCCAGAGCCTGCCGCCAAATTGCCGGCCGCCGCGCCGCCCCTCATTGCCCTGCCGGGCATTTCTCCCCGTAAACGGGGAGAAAGACGCCGAGCGCGAATGCCGGCAGGGCAGAGAGGGTGTTCAAACGCCAACCTTTCCCACCCACCAACTTTCGCCGCATCGACCACCGCCACAATTTCGGGCAATCTCTCGCGCAACAGCGCCGCATGGGGAGATGCGGCGCCGCCAGGGAGGATTGCCATGACCAACACACCGGCGCCGCTGCCGCGCTATGTCGATGCCATTGCTCAGTTTCGCATCGAGGATGAAATCGCGCGGCTGCAGGGCGACCCCACGACCGGCATCAATGCCTGCATCGAATGCTGCGATCGCCATACCGGCCAGAATCGGCTGGCGCTGCGCGCCATCTCCGCCGGTGGCGAGCTGCGGGAATTCAGTTTCGACGGCCTCAAGGATATGTCCGCGCGCGTCGGCAACATGCTGAAAGCGGCTGGCATCGGCCCCGGCGACATCGTCGCCGGCATGCTGCCGCGCATTCCCGACCTGGTGGCGCTCATCCTCGGCACCTGGCGCATCGGCGCGGTCTACCAGCCGCTGTTCACCGCTTTCGGCCCGAAGGCCATCGACCACCGGCTGAAAACCAGCGGCGCCAAGCTCGTCGTCACCAACATGGCCAACCGCGGCAAGCTCGACGAGGTCGAGGATTGTCCCCGCGTCGCGACCATCCTTGCCCCCGGCGAAGTCTTGCCGGCCGGCGACATCGATTTCCGCGCCGCCTTTGCTGCCGCCTCGCCTGACTGCCAGCCGGTGATACGCAAGGGCGACGATTTGTTCATGATGATGTCGACCTCGGGCACGACAGGTTTCCCCAAGGGCGTTCCGGTGCCGCTCAGTGCACTGCTGGCCTTCGGCGCCTATATGCGCGATGCCATCGGACTGCGGCCCGCCGACGTCTTCTGGAACATCGCCGACCCTGGTTGGGCCTATGGTCTCTATTACGCCATAACAGGCCCGCTGCTGCTCGGCATCGCCACGACCTTCAACGAGGGCGCCTTCACCGCCAGGAGCACCTACGACATCATCGAGCGTCTCGGCGTCACCAGCCTTGCCGGTTCGCCGACCGCCTTCCGCCTGCTGCTGGCCGAAGGACCCGAGGCGGCCGCCCGCGTCAAGGGTCGGCTGCGCGTGGTGAGCAGCGCCGGCGAGCCGCTCAACCCGGAGGTGATCCGCTGGTTCGACGCTCATCTCGCCGCACCCATCCATGACCATTACGGCCAGACCGAGAACGGCATGATGGTCAACAACCATCATGGCCTGTCGCACAAGGTGCGCCACGGCTCGGCCGGCTTTGCCATGCCGGGCTATCGCATCGTCGTGCTCGATGAGGCCGGCCACGAGCTTGGCCCCAACCAGCCCGGCATCCTCGCCGTAGACATCGCCAACTCGCCGCTGCGCTGGTTCGGCGGCTATCATCAGGCGGAGACGCCGGCCATAGCCGGCGGCTACTACCGCACCGGCGACACGGTCGAGTTCGAGCCCGACAGCTCGATCTCCTTCATCGGCCGCGCCGACGACGTCATCACCTCGGCCGGCTACCGCATCGGCCCGTTCGACGTCGAAAGCGCGCTGATCGAACATCCGGCGGTCAACGAGGCAGCCGTCGTCGGGGTGCCCGACCCGCAGCGCACCGAAATCGTCAAGGCCTTCGTCGTTCTGGCGCCCGCCTTTCAAGGCAGCGAGGCGCTGGCCGAGGAACTGGCGCAGCATGTCCGCAAGCGCCTCTCGGCCCACGCCTATCCGCGCGAGGTCGAGTTCGTCAGCGAGTTGCCGAAGACACCCAGCGGCAAAATTCAGCGGTTCCTGCTGAGGAAGGCCGAGGTGGAGAAGCGGAAGGGGTGACGCTGCCGATCTCCCCACTTGGGAGGTCCCGAAGGACGGGCGAGACCCGTGGCTCCCCCGGGAACGGCCCGGCACTACTCCTTTGCGCGAAAAACTTCCGGCACGACGAACACTTCGTCAGCCCGGCCATAGCCGCCGTCGGCGACCTCCTCGACCAGCACCATCGTGAAGGGGCGCACACCCTCGCCGAAAAAGTCGACGAACATGGCTGTCGTTCGATGGATGAGGTCTTCCTTCTGCGCCCTGGAGAGCGCCGCTTGCGGTAACTTGATGTTGGCGAATGGCATGATCTTTTCCTTTCTGTGGAATTTCAGGTTCGGGGTGGAGCGGTCTGCGACGGCTCAGACGACGCCGCCATTGGCGCGGATGATTTGTCCGTTGACCCAGAAGCTGTCCGGCCCGGCCAGGAACGAGACCAGCCCGGCAATGTCGTCAGGTTGGCCAAGCCGGCCGAGCGGGATCATCTTGCCGATGGCCTCGATCTGCGCCTCGCTCTTGCCGTCCGTGAACAGCGCGGTCTCGATCGGTCCGGGCGCCACCGCGTTGACGGTTACACGGCGCGCGCCAAGCTCCTTGGCCAGGATGTGGGTCATCGCCTCGACACCCGCCTTGGTGGCGGCGTAGACGCCGTAGCCCGGCTGGTAGAGGCCGACGACGCTGCTGGAAAAATTGACGATGCGGCCGCCGTCGCGAAGCCGGCGCGCGCCTTCCCGCATGCCGCGGAACACGCCGCCGAGATTGATCGCGATCTGCGTGTCGAACGAAGCGTCGTCGGTCTGCGCCATCGGCGAAATCTTCATGACGCCGGCATTGTTGACGAGGATGTCGATGCCGCCGAACGCCTTCTCGCCGGCGTCGAACAGCGCTGCGATCCCATTCGGATCGGCGATATCGGCCTGAACGGCGATTGCCTTGCCGCCGCCGGCTTCGATGCTGCGCACAAGCTCTTCGGCCTCGGCGCGGCCCCGTGCATAATTGAGGACGACGGCGACGCCATCGCGGGCGAGCCGCTGTGCGATGGCGGCGCCGATGCCCTTGGAGGCGCCGGTCACGATCGCGGTTCTGGTTTGGCCACCCGTACTTGTTTGATTGGATGTCATGGAAGTCTCTCCGTGTTGGTGACACGGATATAGGCCGACCCGCTTTCCGTATAATCAGCCATCTATTGACATCACTATTCGGAAATTGCGAACAAGGGCCATGGATCGACTGGACACGATGCGGCTCTTCGTTCGCGTTCTGGAGAGGCGCAGCTTTACCGCTGCCGCGGCCGATCTCGGCCTGCCGCGTTCAACTGCAACGGAAGCGATCCGGCGGCTGGAAGAGCATCTCGGCGCGCGGCTTCTGGAACGAACGACGCGGCAGGTGAACGCCACGCAGGACGGCGAAGCCTACTATCGGCGCTGCCTGTCGATCCTGGCCGAGATCGAGGATGCCGAGGCCGCCTTTCGCAATGCCGAGCCTTTCGGCCTGCTGCGCATCGACGCCAGCACGCTGCTCACCCGCACCTTCCTGTTGCCGCGCCTGCCGGAGTTCCTCGCCCGCTATGCCAGGATCGACCTGCAGATCGGCCAAAGCGACCGGCTGGTCGATCTCGTGCGTGAAGGCGTCGACTGCGTCATCCGCGTCGGCGAGCTACCCGACAGCGGCATGATCATGCGGCGGCTGGCTGTCATCCGCGAGATCACCTGCGCCAGCCCTGCCTATCTCGAGCGCCACGGCACGCCCGTCTCCCCCGATGCGCTCGACGGTCACCAGGCGGTGGGCTTTGTTTCGTCGCGCACTGGCGAGACCCTTCCGTTCGAATTCACCGTCGCCGGCAGTATCCGTGAGGTGCGGCTGCCATGCCGCGTCGCCGCCAACAATTCCGACACCGCCGCCGATCTGGCGCGGCTTGGCCTCGGCCTGATCCAGGCGCCGCGCTATCGCTTCGAAAAGGATCTGGCGGATGGGACGCTCGTCGAGGTGCTGGCCGACTATCCGCCATCGCCGACACCGCTGTCGGCGCTCTACCCGCAGAACCGTCAGCTCTCGCCACGCCTGCGCGTCTTCCTCGACTGGGCCTCGCGCATCTTCGCTGAGGCCGATCTCTAGGGCAATTCCAGGAAAAATGTGAACAGTTTCCCGGGAAAGCGCCTCACGGGCTGAGGCCGTTCCGGTCCAAAGGCGGACAAGGGCGAATGAGCGCACTTGATCCATAGCCGAAGTTTCACGAAAATCATCCCAAAGTCGGTTGCTGCCATTCAGCGCGCCACTTTCCGTCTGTTGGACTGGATATTGCGGCGCCTGGCCTAATCGCCGCAGTTGAGGAACCGGATAGCCATTATGAGGAGACTGTTTATAACGGTCGCTGAAATCGCGATGACCAAGGGGAGACGATGCGCTACATACGTCCGCTTTCAATAGAAGATGCCGTTGGCCACTTGGCCGGGTCGGCTGGTACGGCCGCCATCCTCGCGGGAGGCAGCGACCTCCTGGTCAGGATGAAGGGCGGCTTTGCCGAACCAGAGCTGATCGTCGACATCAAGGCGATCGATGGCTTGAGCGAGATCCGGGAAACCGCTGAAGGCTTCAGCATCGGCGCCGCGGTTCCCTGCGCCGTCCTGGGAGAGAACACCGCCCTCAGGAAGGCGTGGCCCGGTGTCGTCGAGGCGGCCAAGCTGATCGGCTCGAAGCAGGTGCAGGGACGCTGCACCATCGTG
The DNA here is from genome assembly GCF_004006095.1 of Mesorhizobium sp. M7A.F.Ce.TU.012.03.2.1. Classification (NCBI taxonomy): domain Bacteria; kingdom Pseudomonadati; phylum Pseudomonadota; class Alphaproteobacteria; order Hyphomicrobiales; family Phyllobacteriaceae; genus Mesorhizobium; species Mesorhizobium sp. M7A.F.Ce.TU.012.03.2.1. The sequence goes on along the minus strand of NZ_CP034779.1, from coordinate 3,906,632 downwards.
GGCAATCTCTGCAACGCCTCGCCGGCCGCCGACAGCGTGCCGGCGCTGGTTGCCGCCGGCGCCAAGGCAGTGGTCGTCGGGCCGGCCGGCCGGCGCACGATTCCCGTGCAGAGCGTGCCGACCGCGCCGGGCAAGACGTCGCTGGCCAAAGGCGAGATCATCGAGGCGATCCTGCTCGACAAGCGCGAGCCGCGCTCGGGCGATGCCTATCTGCGTTTCATTCCACGCACCGAAATGGACATCGCGGTGGTCAGTGCCGGCGTGAACCTGACGCTCGACGAGCACGGTGTCGTCAAATCGGCCCGCGTGGCGCTGGGCGCCGTGGCGGCGACGGTGCTTCTGGTCGAGGAGGCGGCGGAGGTGCTCATCGGCTCCAGGCTGGACGAGGCGACGCTGGAGCGGCTCGCCAAGGTCTGCGCGGGGGCTTGCCGTCCCATCGACGACAAGCGCGGCACCATCGAATTCAGACGAAAAGTTGCGGGTGTGCTGGCCCAGCGGGCCGCCACATCAGCCTATGCACGTGCAGGAGGCAAATGATGGCTGGTATAGCAGTTTCAACGACAATCAACGGCGACGCTGTCGAATATCTTTGCCAGCCCGACGAGACGCTGCTGGACGTCCTGCGCGATCGGCTGGGGCTGACGGGCGCCAAGGAAGGCTGCGGCACCGGCGACTGCGGCGCCTGCTCGATCATCCTCGACGATCGGCTGGTGTGCTCGTGCCTGGTGCTCGGCGCCGAGGCTGAAGGCCGCCGCGTCGAGACCATCGAGGGCATGGCCCATGGCGATACGCTGCACCCGCTGCAGCAGAAGTTCCTCGAGCACGCCGCATTGCAATGCGGCATCTGCACGCCGGGCTTCCTGATCGCGGCCAAGGACCTCCTGGCCAAGAACCCCGACCCGACCGAGGAGGAAATCCGCTTCGGCCTTGCCGGGAACCTCTGCCGCTGCACCGGCTACGACAAGATCGTGCGCGCCGTCCAGGACGCGGCCATCGTGATGAAGGGAGCCTGAGATGAATTTCGATCCACGTTTTTCCGGACGTAAATTCGCCTCCGTCGGCACGCGTCCGATCCGTCCCGACGGCATCGACAAGGTGACGGGTCGCGCCCGCTATGGCGCCGACTTCAACATGGCCGGCCAGTTGGTCGGGCGTGTTCTCAGAAGCCCGCACGCCCACGCCAGGATCGTCAAGATCGACATTTCGAAGGCGGAAAAGCTCGCCGGCGTCAAGGCGGTGATCACCGCGGCCGACCTGCCCGACCTCACCGATGGCGATGCCGCCATGTACGACGTGCTCGACAATTGCATGGCGCGCACGAAAGCGCTCTATGACGGCCACGCGGTGGCCGCGGTCGCCGCGATCGATGCCCGCACGGCCAGGCAGGCGCTGAAGCTCATCGAGGTCGAGTACGAGCTTTTGCCGCATGTCACCGATGTCGACGAGGCGGCCAAGCACACGGCGCCCTTGATCAATGATGCCATCTTCACCGAGGGTCTTGAGGAAAAGCCGGTAAAACCCTCCAACATCACCAAGCGCAGCCAGTTTGGCCATGGCGATGTCCATCAGGGTTTCGGGCAGGCCGACTTCATCATCGAGCGCTCCTTCAAGACCGAGCAGACGCACCAGGGCTATATCGAGCCGCATGCCTGCGTGGCGAATTTCAGCTCCGACGGCACCGCCGACCTTTGGGTCTGCACGCAGGGCCATTTCGTCTACCGCCAGCACTGCGCCCAGCTGCTTGGCATGGAAGCCTCGAAGCTGCGCGTCACCTCTTCGGAGATTGGCGGCGGTTTTGGCGGCAAGACCCATGTCTGGGCCGAGCCGGTGGCGCTGGCGCTGTCGCGCAAGGCCGGACGGCCGGTGAAGCTGGTGATGACCCGCGACGAGGTGTTCCGCGCCTCGGGCCCGACCAGCGCCACCTCGATCGACGTCAAGATCGGCGCCCGCAAGGACGGCACGATCACCGCCGCCGAAGCGACGCTGCGCTACAGCTGCGGCCCGTATGCCGGCTCCTGGGCCGAGATCGGTGCGATGACGGCGTTTGCCTGCTACAAGCTCGATAACGTCAAGACGGTCGGCTACGAAGTGCTGGTCAACCGGCCGAAGACCGCGGCCTACCGCGCGCCCTCGGCGCCGATGGCAGCGTTTGCGGTGGAAAGCGCGGTCGACGAGCTGGCCAAGAAGATCGGCATGGACCCGGTCGATTTCCGGATCAGGAACGCCGCGCAGGAAGGTACGAGATCCTCCTACGGCCCGGTCTACGGACCGATCGGCATCGGCCCGACGCTGGAGGCGGTGAAGAGCCATCCGCACATGAAGGCGCCGCTCGGCCCGAACCAGGGCCGTGGCATGGCTTGCGGTTTCTGGTTCAATTTCGGCGGCCAGACCTGCACCGACCTCAACATCGGCATGGATGGCTCGGTCTCGCTGGCCGTCGGCACGGTCGATGTCGGTGGCTCCCGCGCATCGCTATCGCTGGTGGCGGCGGAGGAACTCGGCATCGACTATTCCCAGGTCAAGGCGATCGTCGCCGACACGTCCAGCCTCGGCTACAACGACATGACGGACGGCAGCCGCGGCACCTTCTCGTCCTCCATGGCGACGATCTCGGCCGCCCGCAACGCGATCAAGATCCTGCGCGAGCGCGCCGCGCAGATGTGGGACATTGCCGTCGACGACGTGGTCTGGGAAAAGGGCCACGCAATCGCCAAGGGCGAGAAGCACGGCAATCTCGGCAAGCTGTCGCTGAAGGAGATCGCGGTCGAGTCGGGCAAGACCGGCGGGCCGATCGCCGGCCACAGCGAGCTCGTCGCCGATGGCGCCGGCGTCTCTTTCGCCACCCATATCTGCGATATCGAGGTCGATCCCGAGACCGGCGCCACCAAGGTCATCCGCTACACGGTCGTGCAGGATGCCGGCAAGGCGGTGCACCCGACCTATGTCGAGGGACAGTACCAGGGGGGTGCCGCGCAAGGCATCGGCTGGGCGCTCAACGAGGAGTATATCTACGGCAAGGACGGGCGGCTGCAGAACGCCGGCTTCCTCGACTACCGCATCCCGGTCTGCTCGGACCTGCCGATGATCGACACGCAGATCCTGGAGATTCCCAACCCCAACCATCCCTACGGGGTGCGCGGTGTCGGCGAGACCTCGATCGTGCCGCCGCTGGCGGCGATCGCCAATGCGGTGTCGAACGCCGCGGGCGTGCGCATGACGCATATCCCGATGTCGCCGCCGCGCATCCTGGCGGCGATCGAGGCGGAACGGGAATGGTCGAAGTAACGCTCTGGGGCTCGCTCGCCGCGACCGCCGGAGGCAACAGCAAGGTCGAGATCGAGGCCAAGGACATAAGGGAGCTGTTCAGGAAGCTGGCTGAACAGTATCCCGGCCTCGAGCCCTTGATCGACAAAGGCATCGCCGTCGCCATCGACGGGACGATCTACCGCGATACCTGGTCGAAGAAGCTGCCAGAGGGGGCGGAGATTTTTTTGTTGCCGAGGCNGGGGTGAGGCGGGCAACTGACAGGTAAAAAGTGCACTGTCACCGTAAATTCTATGAAAGCGCTGTTGGTTCCGACAGGGAGGTGGTCTGCTTTGCGCCCAATCCCGGTCGTTTACGCTGAGCTAGCCAACCTCCAAATGCGGACATTTGACATGACAGCCGAGTGTCAGAAAGTTGATCGGCATTTGTAGCACCGCGCTGGTCAGCATGATCGCTGTGGCCGCTGGACCGTCCAGCGTTTGCGTTTGCGTGATGATTGGCCATCAATGCAATGTGGGCATCAGGTTCCCGCATTGGACCTAACGGCCGCAGCCGATCTACCACTTGACCCGGAAACCGAGCGAACCGGTCAGTGCGTGACTGTCGCCGGAATTTTCCAGGCCCGTACGAGCGACAGCTTCGCCAAAGACGGAGAACTTGTCGTCGGCCCAGTTGACTGTGCCACCGATGCCGATGCCGCCCCAGAGCTGCTCATTCCTGCTTGACAGGCTGCTTCCTGCCAGGTCCACTGACGAGCCGTCCTCGAAATCGTAATAAAGGTTGGCGACGGTGTAGACATTCATGTGCCCGGCGCGGCCCGCCCGGTCCTGCCACTGCGACTGGTGGTCGAGCGACAGGCCGAGACGGCCAAGCAGGCTGTTGTTGCTGCCGGGAGTAACCCTTGCGCCAAAGGCGTCGGTGAACGCGTCGAGGTCGACGGACGACCAGGCAAGCTGCGCTTGCGGCGTCAGCGACCAGCTCGGGTCGAGCATGATACGCTTGCCCGCTTCGACGCCGAGCGCGTAGCCGACGCCGTTGTTGCCGTCGACGAGCCGCTGTCCGGCGGTCGCCGAGTCGAGATCGCTGTTATACCAGATCACCTGCGCCTGGCTGTCGAGGTAGAACCCTTCCGCGCCATACCAGGTCAGCGAGCCTGAAACGCCGGTGCCGGTGGTGTCGATCGACCCGCTGCCGAATAGCGACGAGACGTCGGCTGACAGGGTGCCGTACTGGAAAGCGACACCGCCGATGAGCTGACCGGCGGCGCTGTCGGAAAGCAGCATGTCGGCGCCGGTCTGCAGCCTCCAGGTCGAAGTGTCGTAACTCGTCGCGGTCGTCGAATTCTGGGGATCATAGGAGCCGCTGGTGCCCTCGATCCTGCCCCACAGGCCGATGCCGGCTTCGGCCCTCACATCGTCGGAAACACCGTCGGCGCCTTGCGCTTCGACGGTCCACGACCGGTTGCCGAGCCGCTGCTGCAGAGTGCCCAACTGGTTGAAGGTCTGCAACGCACCCGCATAAGCCTCGTACAGCGGTGCGCCGGCCTGATAGAGCGGAGTTCCGGGTCCACCATCGATCAGGGCGGAACGCAGATACCAGTCGCCGTCGCCGGGCGTGCTGGTTCCGCCCTGGTAGAGCCGGTAGGCATAGGCGCCGCCGACCACCGCCTGATCGCCTTCGAAGGAGTAGTTGCCCTTGAGCGAGAAGCTGCCATTCGAGATGCCGCCGACATCGACGACCTTGATGCCTTCGACAGTCTGCGCCCCGCCGCCACCGAGATTGACAATTTGGAGCGTACCCGTGCCTGACGTGCCCCGGCGATAACCAGCATGTTGGTCTGTGAGTTGTCTGCACCCAGGGCGGCGCCGATGAGAACATTGCCGCCATTGCCGACATAGTCGCCACTGACGGTCAGCTTGCTTCCAAGACTGCCGGCGATACCCACAGTCCCGGCATTGGTCAGCTCGGCTATGGTCTGCGAAGTGCCGGCGAGATCGAGCGTCGCACCCGCCGCGACCGAGAACTGCGACGAAGAGCTGAACGCGTTGGCCGCGCCCGCGGCGAGCGTGCCGCCGATGACTGAGGTGGCGCCGGCGAAGGCCGAGTTGTTCGAGGTGAGTAGCGCCGTGCCTGGACCATCCTTTACAAAAGTGCCGGCGCCGGAGAGCACGCCGGCATAGCTGGCGTTGGCAGACTGGTCGAAGGTGAAGGAGCCGCCCGCGCCAACCGAGACATCGCCGCCGAAGCGCTCGGCCGCCGAGACGAGGCCGCCGTGGTCGATCGTCCACTCGAGCAGCGAGGTGCCCGAAAGCGTTAGCGAGCCGGCGCCGTCCTTCACCATCGTGCCGGTGCCGGAGATATCGCCGGCAAAGCTGGCGTCGGCCGTCTGGTCGAAGACGACGGTGCCGGAGTTGCCGATGTCGCCATGGATCGAAGCCGCATTGCCGATCAGAGTGCCGGCACTCACCAGCGTATTGCCGCCATAGCTGTTCGTTCCGGTGAGCGTCAGCGCTCCGCTGCCGGTCTTGGCAAGGCTGCCGGCGCCCGAGATCGCGCCGGACAAGGTGAGGTCGGTCACAGTGTCGAAGGTGCCACCGGTGGCCGCAAGCGTAACGTCGCGCGCCGAGCCGAAGACCGCCGTGTTGCGCAACGTGCCGCCGGAAAGCGTCAGGACGCCGGCGGCGTCGCCAAGATTGTTGTCGGCCGAAACCGAAAGCACACCGCCCGAAACCGTGGTCCCGCCCGTGTAGGTGTTGGCGCCCGACAACACCAGCGTGCCTGCATCGGTCTTGGTCAGGCCGCTCGCCCCGGTCAGCACCGAGGCGATGGTCGCGGTATAGCCCGCGCCAGCCACCGTCCCGTCGCCGACCCGGATGATGCTCTCGCCGCCGGCGCCGGCCAGTGTGACGGGGTCGCCTTCGATGCGGTAGCCATCGGCGGCGAACTGCATTCCGGTGACCTCCAGCGCACCGGCACTGTCGTCGGCGACAACGGTGCCGCCGAGGGTCTGGAAGACGGCAAAGCCGGGTTGCGGTTTCATGGCTCCGTTGACCAGACCGGTGCTGGTCGTCCAATTTGGGCTCGTCGCCGTCCAGGCGCCGTTGCCGCCATCGACCAGATCGTTGTTGGCATTGCCGGCTGCGTCGCCGTCCCAAAACCACAAATCGGTGCCGACGCTGCTGATCAGATTGACCTGCTTGGCGACCGAGGTCTGCACCGTCAGGTCGGCGGCCGTGACGCCGGCCGGCAAATTGTCGAGTTCGAGACCGTGGTCGGTGAGCGCGCCGCCATAATTGATCAGCCGGTAGACGCCGGGCCCGAAGCCGCCGACATCGGTGATGTTGAGGCTGCCGTCCAGCGTCAGCGCGCCGGTCACCTCGATCAGGTCGTTGACACCGCCACCGACAATGCCGGCCTGGCCAAGCTCGTAGTCGAGGATAGAACCGGAGCTCAGGCTGAGCGAGCCGACCGTAAGCGTGCCAGGGCTGGATCCCGGCGCCAGCACGCCGCCATCGGCGACGATCACCGCGCCGCCGATCGAACCGGATCCGCCCAGCGTGCCGCCGCTGTTGACCGTCGTTTCGGTGTTGCCGAGCGAGCCCTCGACCACGAGCTTGCCGCCGTCCACGGTGGTGCGGCCGGAATAGGTGCTGTCGCCGTTGAGCACCAGGGTGCCGGCGCCCTCCTTGTAGACGCCGCCCACGCCGCTCAGCTCGCCATTGGCGGTCAGTGTCGTGCCCGTCGCCGTGCGGAAGAAGCCATAGCCGGACGTGAGGTTGATATCGCGGCTCATGGCGAAGCTTGCCGTCGTGACGAGTTCGCCGCCGTCGAGTGCCAACAGGCCCGTCGCCGTGCCCAAATTCTGGTCTGAAGCGACAGAGACGCTTTTGCCGACCCCGACCTTGGTGCCGCCGCCGTGGGTGTTGGTGCCGGTCAGCGTCAGCGTGCCCACGCCTTCGACGTCGAGGCTGCCCGAGCCGGAGATGTTTCCGCCGAAGGTGTTGGGCCCAAGGTCGAGAAACGAGACGGCGCCGTTGTTCAGGATGTCGCCACGGATGGCCACGGTGTTCCCGGCGAGCGTGCCCGCATTGACGATGTTGCCGCCTGTGTAATTGTTGGAAAAGCTGGTGACGTTGAGCGTGCCGGTACCATTCTTGATCAACGTGCCGGCACCGGTCACTTTGCCAGTCACGTCGAGCTGCGTGCCTGCGGCGGTGTCGAACCCGCCATTGCCATTGAGCTGGACAGCACGGGCAGTGGAAAAGCTGGCGGTCGTGTGCAACGTGCCGCCGCCGAAGCTGAGATTGCCGGAGGCTGCGCCGAGATTGCCGTCGGCGGCCACTTGAAGCGTGCCGGCATTGACCGTGGTGCCGCCGCTATAGTTGTTGGCGCCGGTGAGGATCGTCGTTCCGCTGCCGATCTGGCTGACCGTGCCCGTGCCGCTGATAACACCGCCATAAGTCAGCACGTCGCTGCGGTTGAAGGCGAGCGTGCCGGCGTTGACGACGTCGCCGATGATTGAGCCGCTGGTGCCACCATTGCCCAGCTGCAGCGTGCCCTGCTGGATATCCCAATTGGTAGTGGCTGTGTTGTCGGCCGTCAGCGCCCAGGTGCCACTGCCGGTCTTCTCGAAAATGTCGAAGTTGCGATACTGCCCGGCGCTGCCGATCGAACCATCCAGGATCGAGAAGCCAGTTCCGCTGAGCCGAAGGCGGTCGGTGGTCGCCGTGGCGTTCGCCACCACATTGCCGAAGATTTGCGAGCCGTCCTGCAGCTCAAGACGGATTACGCCGGTCGTCGGCATGACGCTCGGCAACCAGCCGATCGCGTCGGCGCCGGCACCGGCCCGGATGGTGCCGCTGTTAACAATATCTATCGAGACGGCAGCGCCGTTGGCCGCGATAGCGCCCCCACCCGGGCCACCCCCTTCGATGGTGCCAGTATTGATGATCTGGCCGGCGCCATTTCGAACATAGACGCCAATACCGCCGCTGCCGCTCGCAGCGGGCCCGCCGCGGATGGTTCCATGATTGGTCAACGTCGTGGCAGCGCCCGGGCCGCCAAAATCGACGCCTGCGCCGCCAGATCCTGAAGCTCCAGTTCCGCCCTGGACCAAGCCCATATTGATCACCGCGGCGCCACTCCGCATCTGCAGCCCCGCTGATGAACTGCCACCGTCCGAGCCCATGAACGTGCCCATCAGCGTCCGCACGGCGCCTGCGCCAGAGATTGCGACGCCGCTGCCCGGTGCGCCAAACAGCGTAAACCCTTGGGTGTCGATCGTCTGCGGCTTGGTGGGCACCGGCAGAGGAATGGATGTTACCGTGAAGCTGGCGGTCAGCGTAATCGTCGCGTTGGAATCAGGGTCCCCATTCGCGGCGCTGATCGCAGTGCGAAGCGAGCTATCGCTGTTGGCGACGTAGTTGCCCGCCATCGCCTGGCGCGAGGTCGCACCGGCAACGATCAAAGCTGCCAGGGAAGCTCCCGCCCAAAACCGCCCGCGCGCCACGGCCAAAAGCCCGCCGCCCGCGCGAATTCGTCCCGCCATGCCTTAGCCCCCGATTCCGGATGTCCGAACGCAGCATGATTACTGTCGCGCGGCAATCCATCTATAGTGCAGGGAGCTACCAAAACGCTAAGAATGTTGTGCAACTGCAACTATGTGAGGGAGAAGATGGAAGATATATCTTATATATCTAAATTAGCTTGTCGCGATAGCAATTAAGAAGCGCGAGCCTGCGGTGGTGTTGGGCAGCTCTTGTCTGCCCGTAGCAGTGTCGACCTGAAACGCACGTTTTTATACTGCCGGTCAAGCTGCAGAGAACGGCAGCTTGTCGGGAGGCGATGCAAATAGCGGACAGTCGGCTCACGGCCCCAAAGCAGCCATACACCAAATCCCCCCTACCTCTCCTCCACAATCCGCAAATACGCCGCCGTCACGAACAGCACGATCCGCCCGAACAAGATCCGCCTTGCCCCCCTCGGGCACTTGCAAGGGCCTCAGCACCGGGAGATTCCCTGCCGAGGTGACGGGCGCCGCGAGGGGACTCAGCCCGCGAATGCTTCGAATGTATCCTTAGAGGTCAGCATTGCCTGGCCCTTGAACGAGATCGAGAAATCGCCAAGCCGGTGCCGGCCTTGGTCATTCTTGACCAGGATGTCTCCATCAACCTTGGTGAAGTCACTCTCGATGCCTTTGACGATCCTGTCGACGTAGCGCAGGTTGCTCTTGACGGAGAGACTATCGTTCTTGGCCAGTTGCTGCGCGAGACGTTGGAGCTTCGGTCGTCGCCGATGCTTTGCAGCCGCGCTTCAACGGCCTCGGGGCTGGTGCGCGCCAACGGCGGCTTCCATCACTCGCGCCGCAGCCCCGGCGCCTTTTGCCCGGAAGGCGCCGCCAAGGCTATGGATACTTCGTCGGCGGTACGGCAGGGTTCAAATCGCCCTGCAGTTCCTTCGGCAGCGGCAGGCTTGAGCATTGCAGGTGCACCTCGCGGGCGAACAGCTTTCGTTGCTTCTGCTCATGCTCCTTGATGGCTGCGACGAGCCCCATCGAGTATGGACCAAGCAGGACGCCGAAACCCCACCCCGGATGCTCCTTCTCGCGGGCCTGGTAATCCGAAGCCGCCCGGCGGGCCTGCTGGCATGCCGGCGAAGCCCATTTCTGGTCCTGCTGCGAAAGCGACGCCTGATAGTCGACCGGGGATGTCGCGCATCCAGCCACTGCCGCGGTCAATGCGAGGCAGATTGCGATTCTCATCCGAAGCCTCTCCTAATCCTTGTGCAGGGCCTGCATAGACCTCTTCATCCCACAAGGCGATAGCTGCGGCCAGGCGCCTCCCCACCCTCCGCAACCCCTCGCCCTCTCCCCGGCCTTCCCGCAGCCGGATTCGAACCCATGGCTGGAACCAAATTACGGGGCCTGGAACCAAATCACGGGCGAGACTGTTCAGTTGTAACTTTGATCCCACGCTGACATCCCGGCCGGCAAAGCGGCACATTGAGGAGTTCTCACCATGAAGATTTCATCCGGATTTCGTTCCATCGCGGTTGCCGCCATCGCCACCGCGAGCATCGGCTTTGCCAGCGCCGCGCATGCCGATAGCGGCACGATCCGCTTCGCCGTCTACAAGGCGGCGTTTTTCGTCGGCGGCTCCGGCGGCAAGGGCACCTTCACCTTCCATGGCAAGAGCTACCCGATCTCGATCGGCGCCGTGTCCGGAGGCCTGGCTTTCGGCGTGTCCAAGACATATTTCCGCGGCACGGTTCGCCATATCCGCCGCGCCCGCGACGTGACCGGGGTCTACGGAGCAGCCGGCGGCGGCGGCACGATCGGCAAGGGAGCCCAGGTGATCATCATGACCAATGACAAGGGCGCCCAACTCGAACTCACGGGCAAGCAAGTCGGCCTGCAGGTCAACGCCGACCTCAGCGGCATGGCCATCTCGTTCGAGTAAGGCCGTCATTCCAGCCGGACCATATTCAAAGGGCGGTGCCGGCTTCGAGCCGACGCCGCCCTTATCATTTACCTAGCTCCTGAGCCCCGGCGCCTCCTGGCCGGTGCGCTCGACATATTCCGTATAGCCGCCGCCATAGGTGTGGATACCCTCGGGCGTCAGTTCCAGCACGCGGTTGGAAAGCGCTGCGAGGAAATGCCGGTCGTGCGAGACGAACAGCATGGTGCCCTCGTATTGCGAAAGCGCCGTGATCAGCATCTCCTTGGTGGCGATGTCGAGGTGGTTGGTCGGCTCGTCCAGCACCAGAAGGTTGGGCGGGTCGAACAGCATCAGCGCCATCACCAGCCGCGCCTTCTCACCGCCTGACAGCACGCGGCATTTCTTCTCGATCTCGTCGCCGGAAAAACCGAAGCAGCCGGCAAGGGCCCGCAGCGGCGCCTGGCCGGCCTGCGGAAACGCGTCCTCCAGCGTCTGGAACACAGTGCGCTCGCCTTCCAGCACCTCCATCGCGTGCTGGGCGAAATAACCCATTTTGACGCTTGGCCCGCGCGCGACCGTGCCGGTGTCCGGCTCGGAAGCGCCGGCGACCAGCTTCAGAAGCGTCGATTTGCCGGCGCCATTGACGCCCATGATGCACCAGCGCTCGCGGCGGCGGACCTGGAAGTCGAGCCCCTCATAGATGGAGCGGCTGCCATAGCCCTTGTGGACGTTCTTCAGCGTCACGACATCCTCGCCGCAGCGCGGCGCCGGCAGGAAATCGAAGGACACGGTCTGGCGGCGCTTCGGCGGCTCGACGCGGTCGATCTTGTCCAGCTTCTTCACCCGGCTCTGCACCTGTGCGGCATGCGAGGCGCGCGCCTTGAAGCGCTCGATGAAGGCGATCTCCTTGGCCAGCATCGCCTGCTGGCGCTCGAACTGCGCCTGCTGCTGCTTGTCGGCGATCGCCCGCTGCTGCTGGTAGAATTCGTAGTTTCCGGAATAGGCGGTCAGCGAACCGGCGTCGATCTCGACCACCTTGTTGACGATGCGGTTCATGAACTCGCGATCGTGCGAGGTCATCAGCAGCGCGCCGTCATAGTTTTTCAGGAAGGATTCCAGCCAGATCAGGCTCTCCAGGTCGAGATGGTTGCTTGGCTCATCGAGCAGCATGGCGTCGGGCCGCATCAGCAGGATGCGGGCCAGCGCCACGCGCATCTTCCAGCCGCCGGAGAGCTTTCCGACATCGCCGTCCATCATCTCCTGCGAAAAGCCGAGACCGTCGAGCACTTCGCGGGCGCGGCCGTCCAGCGCATAACCGTCGAGTTCCTCGAAGTGGTGCTGCGCCTCGCCATATTTTTCGATGATTTCGTCCATCTGGTCGGCCTGGTCGGGATCGGCCATGGCCGCCTCGAGGGCTGCCATTTCGGCCGCGACTTCGCTGACCGGCCCGGCGCCGTTCATCACCTCGGCGACAGCGCTGTGGCCTTCCATGTCGCCGACATCCTGGCTGAAATAGCCGATGGTGACGCCGCGATCGACCTGCACCTGGCCTTCGTCGGGCTGCTCCTGCCCGGTGATCATGCGAAACAGCGTCGTCTTGCCGGCGCCGTTCGGCCCGACGAGGCCGACCTTCTCGCCCTTCTGCAGGGAGGCCGACGCTTCGATGAAGACAAGCTGACGGCCGTTCTGCTTGCTGATGCTTTCAAGTCTGATCATGCGGTGTCCGGGCTATATGCTTGCGTGAAAGGATTTGCCCGGCGCCTTACGCGAAGGATGGCCGCAAAGAAAGAGGCGCAAGCGCCGCAGACAGCGGAACGCCCTTGCCTTCCCCCCTTGTGGGGGAAGGTGGATCGGCGCGTCAGCGCCGAGACGGATGAGGGGTGTTCCAGCGGAATGAGACGTTGGTGTTCCCTGGAACACCCCTCATCCGACCTCGCTTCGCGAGGCCACCTTCTCCCCCAGGGGGAGAAGGGACAACCCCACCCAGACACACTCCAGAAACAAGAAACAACATCCGGGAAAAACTCGCGAAAACATCGCCTGTCATAACCACCCTCGCGGCGGTCAAGCGGGCTGCTGCACAACGCGAAGAAATGGTCCAAAACATGCAACGACGTTCGACCGGATGGACCGGTGCCCTGACAGGCATTTCGCTCGCCATGCTGGCGGTCGCACAGTCGGGGGCGGAAGCAGCGGTCACCCGGAGCGAATACTGCAGCCAGCTCGGTCTTCAACTCGACGGAGCCATCCAGACCAAAGCCAAACCCGGTGCCAGTGCGAGCCAGATCGCCGAGGCAACCGCGCTCCAGGACAAGGCGAACCGGTTTTGTGCCGAGCGCAAGCAGGCCCAAGGCATCAGGACCTACGCCAACGCCCTGAAACTCCTTGGCGTGACGCCGGTCGACTTGAACCAATAGTATCTGCCTTTGAACCATCAAGCACGCCAAGGCTGCTTGATTGCCCTCCTTCCTGACTTCCTCCCGGGAAAAGGCCGCCACTCGCAAAGCGAGGGCGGCTTTTTTCTTAACTACGCAATGCCGGAGGAAATGCGCGACAGACACCTGTCAAATCCGCACAAAAACAGATGCTTATAACAATTCAGATACTGAAGCACTTCATGCGACGCTGAGTGCCGATCGCAATCTGCCCAGGGATCGGGTGGCGGGCCGCATGCGCAACGCATACCCCTCGCCGCAGAAAGAGCCTGAGCGGCTTACTTCCTGCCTTGCGGATGGATCGCCTCGCCGCGCTTCAGCATTGCTACGAACGTCTCGATCTTCTTCTTGCGCCCGGCCTCGGTCTTCATGTTGTGGGTGCGGAAGGCGAGCGCGAAACGGTTCTGCGCACTGAGTTTTTCAAGCATCGCCTTCGCGGCGGGTTCGGCGTCTATGGCTGCTTGCAGGTCGTCGGGGATTTTCATCTGCTTGCCGCTGCCATAGGCGCGCGCCCAGCGCCCGTCCGCCTTGGCCGCCTCGACCTGTTTGAGCCCATGCTCGGTCATGCGGCCCTCCTCGACCAGCCGCGCGACATTGTCGATGTTGATCAGGCTCCAGATGCTCTTCCGGCTGCGCGGCGTGTAGCGCTGCAGGAAACTCTTGTCGTCCAGCCCCTTGCGCACCGCGTCGATCCAGCCGAAGCACAGCACCACGTCGATGGCTTCCTTCGGCGTGATCGACTTCAGTCCCGACCCCACCTTGTGAACCTTGATCCACACTTCGGTTTCCGTGGCGTGGTGCTTGCCGAGCCACGCGTAGAAGCTGCCCGCATCCGGAAACTCGTGCACCTTGTCGGGATCGACCTTGACCGGCGCCATTAGCCGGCCTGTTTGTTCAGTGCCGCTCGCGCCACCATAGTTCCTGCTCCCACTGTCGTATTGCCCGCATTGCGCCCATCGTCATCGCCCGGCATGTGGCACAGATCGCTGTCAGTTTTCGTCAGTTGCGTACCACAAAGCGAAGAAAGCATCGCCGCGCGACTTCGTCGGGGAGAAGAGAGGGCGCGCGATATTCCACCGCCATGCTATAGGACCGCAAGGTGTCAGTCTGGGGGAATATGCCACCATGAAATCTCTGCTGCTCGCTTTTCTATCTTTGCTGTTGCCGAGCCTCGCCCTTGCGGAGCCGATCGAAACCCGGAAAATCGTCACGGCTGTGACTGGCGACTTCAACGGCGATGGCGCCGTCGATCTTGCCATGGTGGTGGAGACCGAGCCCGGCCAGCCGATGGACGTCCACTTCTTCCTCAGGGACAAGGAGCACAATTACCTCAAGCCTGTCGAGATCGTGCACGAGCAGGTCCACGGGGAATGGAACGGCTACGACCGGCCGGGCTACGAGAACTCCGACACCGAGCCGGAACTGACGATGCTGCCCAACGGCTCGATCAAATTCTACCTGCCAGCGATGCCGGTCGGCAGCGAACGGACCGACATGACGCTGACCATCGCCTGGCGCAACGGTGCCTTCATCGTCGCCGGCTTCGCCTATAACCATGATGACTATTTGAAGGAGAATGCCGAAAGCGCCTGCGAGTACAATGTGCTGACCGGCAAAGGCACCAGCAGCGAAAAGCAGCCGGACGGCAGCACCAAGCACAAGACCGTCTCCGTCGAAGGCCAGGCCATCGCTTTCAAGGACTGGAACCCGGGCGCTGCCTTCACCGCTTGCGGCAACTGATCGCTTTGCATCATCGGCGCTTCCGATAGCGCTATCGGTTTCTTCCGTTTTCACTTGCCGTACCGAACTGCCAATTCCCTGCCCTTCTCCATCCAAGCAAAGGCAGAGCGAATGAGCATTTCAAATCAGAAAATCCTGATCGTCGGCGGCGGCTCCGGCATGGGTCTGGCGCTGGCCCGACGCTGCAGTGAAGCCGGGGCCAGGGTGATCATAGCCGGGCGCGGCGAGAACCGGCTGCGGCGCGTGAGGCGCTTGGCAATCCCGACGAGGCCCTGGCCGCGATGGCCGAGCGGCTGCCCGTCGCCGACGCCATCGACGCGCCTACTGCAGTTGCGGCTTTTTCAGAAAGCTGCCGCGGTCGGCCGATTTGACGCGCAGCCAGGTTTCGCGGCCGTCGCGCAGCACCCGCATCGGAATCTCGGCCCCCGCCGAGCCGCTTTCCCACAGCTTGCGATAGAAATCGGCCAGCCCGTCGACCGCGCCGTCGCGGATGTCGGAGATGATGTCGCCCTGACGCAGGCCGGCCTTGGCCGCCGGGCCGCCCTCGGTCACGCTCATCACCACCACCCTGCCGTCGCTTTCGGCCGACAGGGCGCCGAGCCACGGGCGCGGCGGCTTGGCCACCTGGCCGCGCGTCAGGAGGTCGTCGAGAATGGGCGGCAACAGATCGATCGGCACCACCATGTTGATGTCGGCCACCTCGCCGTTGCGGCTCATCTGTAGGCGCAGCGAGCCGATGCCGAGCAGCGAGCCGTCGGCGCCGAACAGCCCGGCACCGCCCCAGGACGGATGCGCCGGCGCAATGAAGATCGCCTCGTCGAGCAGATATTCCCAATAGCCGGCGAATTCCTGCTTGGTGACGATCTTGGCCTGCACCGACTGGCCGATGCCGTCGGCCAGCACGACGGCGTCGCCGATCCTGGCCTTGCCGGCATCGCCCAGCGCCACGGCCGGCAGGCCGAGCGGCGCCAGCGCCTGCACCAGGCCAAAGCCCGATTCCTGGTCATAGGCGAGCGCGTGCGCGGGGATGACGCGGCCGTCATGGCTGGTCAGCCAGACCTCTTCCGCTTCGGTGATGAGATAGCCGATGGTCAACACCAGCCCGTCATTGCGAATGACGACGCCGCTGCCTTCCCTGAGCGTGCCGAGCGCCCCGGCTGTAAAGGCATCTTCGGGAACAGTAGCCCGCACGGCAACGACCGAGCGCGGATTGGGATTGATGGTCATGCTTTTGTCCTGGATGGGCTTTGGCGACATCTTCTATAGGTATGCCACGCCGGAGAAGGCGCAAGGGCAAGGAAGAGCCCAATTGCCGATGTTGGCCCTGCGGGCATCGATAATAGTTCAACGCAAGTTGAACTTACACATCCGCAGCCCTAGTTTATGGCGACCTGCCATCCTTCCCCACGACACGAGGCCCCCGAGATGACCGAATACACCCCGCCGAAAGTATGGACCTGGAACAAGCCGAGCGGCGGAGCCTTTGCCAGCATCAACCGGCCGATCGCCGGACCGACGCATGACAAGGAACTGCCCGTCGGCAAGCATCCGTTGCAGCTCTATTCGCTGGCGACGCCGAACGGCGTCAAGGTCACCGTCATGCTGGAAGAGCTTCTGGCGCGCGGCCACAAGGGCGCCGAATACGATGCCTGGCTGATCCGGATCAACGATGGCGACCAGTTCGGCAGCGGCTTCGTCGAGGTCAATCCCAACTCCAAGATTCCGGCCCTGATGGACCGCGGTGGCACCACACCGGTGCGCATCTTCGAATCCGGTTCGATCCTAGTCTATCTCGCCGAAAAGTTCGGCGAATTCCTGCCGACCGAACAGCCGGCCCGCGCCGAGGTGCTGTCCTGGCTGTTCTGGCAGATGGGCTCGGCGCCGTATCTGGGCGGCGGCTTCGGTCACTTTTATGCGTATGCGCCGGAAAAGTTCGAATATGCCATCGACCGCTTCTCGATGGAGGTGAAACGCCAGATGGATGTGCTCGACCGCCGGCTGGCCGAGACCGAATATCTCGGCGGCAAGGACTATTCCATCGCCGATATGGCGGTGTGGCCCTGGTATGGCGGGCTGGCGCTCGGCCGCATGTACAATGATTCCGCCGAGTTCCTGTCCGTGCAGGAATACACACATGTGCAACGCTGGGCCAAGGCGATCGACGCACGACCGGCGGTCAAGCGCGGCCGCATGGTCAACCGCGCTTTCGGCGAGCCTGCCATGCAATTGCATGAGCGCCACGACGCCAGCGATTTCGAGACCAAGACACAGGATAGACTGGCCGCCGAATAGGCCATAGCGGGTCGCGGCAAAGGAAACCCGCCACCGACGCGACGTCGGGGCGGGTTTTCGCCAAGGTCCAGTGCTGCGGGAACTCCCTTAGTGCAGCACTTCAACGATCTGGCGGGTCTCCGGATCGACGAGGACCGTCTGGTCATTGATCACGGCGACGCGATATTTGACGTCGGGCACCTCACGCAATTCGACAGTGTCCGGCACCGAGGAGCCGAGCTTGAGTTCGACCCCCAGAAGGTTCACCGAGGCAAGCGGTTCCCTCTTGATGTATTCGCGAACGACCGTCTCCTGCTCCGGCTGGACGACGACGACGCTCTCCGCCAGCGCCGCACCAATGCCGCCCATCAGGACGACTGCGGCCGCCGCGCTTGTAAGATAAAGTTTCATGACCGTCTCCTAGTGACAATTGAATTCCGCCCTCCATAAAAACTCCACCGCTGCCATGCGGTTCCATCGAACTTCAGAATTGAAGATGTTACGTTTTCGGCTCGGATATTAATTTGTTGCTGATCAGACATGCGGCAGACAGCGCGGAAATGCTTGAAAACTTGCACAAATGTGTACGGACATTAGAAGACGAAAAATTCCTGCTGTAGCCGGATTGGCGAAGCACCTGTCGTCGCCGCGTCAAATCAGCCTCGCGTCTGGACAATGGGAGCACGAAAAAGGCTCGCCCCGCCGGGAGCAGAGCGAGCCATGGCAGTTCCGATGGAGGTGGCAACCTCACCGGTACCGCTAGAGAACGCGAAGCATCATCACTTGTTCCACCTGACGGCCTGAGCTCCATGCGAAGGAGGTCGCGCATGCGTCATGTTCCCACGATAACGCTGCGCCGAAATCTCCGGCAGGGATATGCTCGGACGCTGTCTCAGTGACCAAACACCGTGGTCGCGCTGGTGGCGAGGTTCCCCGAATTGCCCGGGCGCACACGCGCGAGTGATCCTGGCTACCCGGTCTTAAAGCCGGACACCGTCGCGACGCAATGGCGGGAAGGCGTCTACCGGATCCTGGCTCGGCGCGATATCATGCGAGCCCCTGAAGATCAGCCTCACGATGAGCACGAAGTAGCCGACCTGCAGGACAAGCAGCGTCGCTATCGTCCAGGCAAATGCCTCCCAGAAAGAGCCGGTAACCATATAGGTCCAGACCGCGACGATGATGGCCGTGGCTGACATTCCTACGAGAAACTGTCCAAAATACATGGTTTCCCAAAACCGTCGAAACCGCGGCGGTTCCGATCAGTCCCTGCCTCATTCCCATTTCCCGCAGACAACATTTCATTATTTTAGCAACTTCGCAAGTAAGCGGCCCATCTCCACTGCGCTCTCCATTGCGCGGCGACTTGGCAAGCGTGGCGATCCGGGGACGGCGGCGGGTGCTGGCGGGGGCTGCCAGCTGTCGGCAATCCAGAAGCACGCCTGCAGTTCAAGCACGGGAACAAACGCCGGCACCCCGAGTTTCGCCTGCAGTTTTCAAGGAAAGGAGCCCAACATGGCACCGCGCAACAAACCAGACGCCGATATCGAAGATGACGCACCGCAGGCGGACGGGCCGACCATCGAGCAGCAGGATTGGGATGCAATCAAGGGCGGCGAGATCCTGCCAGAGTCCGTGCCGGAAAACGGCGACATGCGTTACGGCATCGAAAAAGACGGCGATCTGCCCGACGAGGACGACGATAACGCGTACCAGGACAGCGACGACGCCCTTCCCGATGATGAGGAAGAAGCCGCGATCACGCGCGATCAGAACCGCGAGGGCCCATTCGACGAGACGTGAGCCATTCGTCGCCCGAGACATGACTGCCTGTTGTTGAACTTGCCAAAGCCACATTTTCCATGCCCGTTTCGCGGGAAAATGTGCTTGGCTGGCTAAGTTTTCCCCCTAAGCTTTATATGAGATTTACCTAAAATAGCGGAACATCCAAGGGACATTATCGGAACTGAACAAGGCCCCTTGGACTTTTGCGCACAACAGATAAGACCTTGGTCCTACAGGAAATAGCAAAAGCCCGACCTGACCGATTGAAGCTCCGCCAAGGGAACATCGGGCCGCGCTTGTCGTTTGTCGCGAAGGTTCGGCACCCCTGGTGTGCCATATCTGGAGAACGGCGCGATGCCCCACCGATCCACCATCGTCAAGACAGGCCATGGTCCAGGCACGGCGATCGCCGTGCTCATGGTTGGATTGATGGCGGTGGGCATCGTCTTCGTTGTTCTCGGCAGTTCGCTCTACTTCAGCGAGCAGCCTGCGGATCAACGTGCCCTGCCTTCGCCGCCCGCTCGATCGACACACGATAGCAAAGCGGCAAACTGAACGAGCCCGAACCAATTGCCGAGCGATGGCGAGATTGCGGCCGCGCGGGTCCTCCAGGCTTCGTCCAGTGGAGCGGACGGCTTCGGGCGATGTATTGTCCACCGGAGGCTTTTGGCGCCGCTTGCATTAATATTAGACGTATAGAATATAAGGATGGCCGGCGACCGCCAGAAGTCGGCTGGCCCGGCGTGCCTCCCTTTGCACCTGGCTGCCGGGCCATTTCTCGCCAACGGATGGCATGCGTCGGTGCACCGTCATCTTGACGTCTTCGCTTCTGTCTGGCGCGGATTCACCTTCGCGCCGCCTCGCCATGTGGAGCTCCAGCCTCGGCAAACGGCATTCTGCTCGGCAACCGCCGGAAAAATGCGGACGCCGAGCCGATCGCGCTGGTCAAGCCGCTAAGACGTGCTGGCTAGCTGCTAAAACCGAAGGATGACCGAGGGCCCGCGTCTGCGATAGCACCGGACGCGACGGCGACCATGCCGCCAATAACTACGGCAGACCCGTCTCCATCGCCGCCCGTGCCGGCGCCGGCGCCAGCCCCGATCCCAGTCCCGATCCGGGTCCCGATCCCAGTCCCGATCCCAGCGTCGATGGTCGACCGGCTGCACCTCCGCATGTGTACCGTCGTCGAAGGCCTCTGTTTGTGACGCCTCTATTTCATCGAGAATGCCGTTTCCGGCGCCTGGAACACCGGCCACTGCTTCGGTCGGGCGAATTGCCCCTGCAAGGGCTGCTGCCCCGGCAATGCCAAACATTGCTGTCAAGAAGGATCGCCGATCCATAGTAAACCTCCCAATGTTGCATAAGCTGAACGAAGCGCTCGCTTGCCGAATGAGCAGGCCCGCGCGTGGTGAAGATAGAGGATTCGCCAGCCGCCGAAGCGGCTTGCGAATCCTATCAGCGCAGGAAGGGACGTTGCTGCGCCGATCGACGACATGTCAGCCAAGGACTATTCCCATCCCCAGAAAGGTGACGGCCGTCGCGAAAATCGGTGCGAGCAACCAGCGCGCTTGGCAAACACTTTTGTCCATCTGTTTCTCCGAATCCGGGAGACAAACAGTCGTGAACAGAGAGCCGTTCCCGTCGGTAAGACTAATGCGCTCGCGGACCGGACTTAAGTCGCACTTCTCATCCGACCGAAGCCCCAGCGGAGGAACATTTTCATTTGGCTCAAGTTCAGTTGCTCGTCAGCGTTGGACGATCTTGTCATGCTGACTCGCAAGGAGAAACAGTATGAAAATGCACCTAACGGGCACCGCTGCGGCGCTATTGCTGTTGGCCGGAGTCGGCGCCGTTGCCGCTCAGGACGTTGTCATTCAGCCTGAACAGGACACGGTCATCCGCGAGTATGTGAAGAAGCAGCCCCTCGCTTCGGTCAAGGTTCCCGGTGTGGAACTGAATATTGGTAGCGCGTTGCCGGAAACGGTCGAGCTTCATGAGATCCCCGATGTCCAATACCGCTACGTGGTCGTCGACAACCGCACCGTCCTGGTGGATCCGGGCACCCGCAAGATCATCAAGGTCTACGACTGAATTTCGAACGGTCCCAAACCCGCCGCCAGCCACGGCGGCGGGTCGCACATGTCAGGTTCCAATCAGGACGAGTGAAGATGACAAGCAAAGCTGTGAGATCCCCTGCTTTGGGCGTTCGCCTGGCCGATCTCCAAGCCAGAATGCGCGATGCGCGGGTAACGGATGCCGAAATGAAAACCTTTCAAAAGGTCGCGGCCATCATGGAAGATCGTCATGGCCGGATCGATGCCGACGACCTGATTGCGGCGTCGTTCCTCGCCGATCCGGTGCAGGAGCGACGGACGCCTTGAGGGGCATGCCGACAACCAGCAGACTTTTTGATTCCCCGTCCCGGGAAAGCGCGCCGAAAGTCTCAGCCGAATCCGCACTTTTGCTCCGGCCTATTCCGCTTTCGCGGAAGTTTCGAGCGACCTGCGATGTGCAATGTTGCTAATGCGGCGGTACGAGCCGCCCTGGTTGACGCGGGCGCCCGAGCCATCCCAACAATGCGCCCCCCCGTCCGCGTCGACCACGGCAGCCGCCCAGCGCTGTCTTCCCTCGCGAACTCCTCAAGCCGGCCTGCCTGATGCGGCCTGCGGCGACGGTCGGGCTTCAGCCGCCGACAAGCGCCTTTGTGGTCACCAGATTGACACCGGCCTCCGCGAATTCGCCATTGTGCCTTGTGATGACCTGTTCGGCACTCTCGCTGGCATTGTCCAGCGTGCTGTGCGCATCGGACACCACGGTCACGCCGAGCCCTCTGGCGATCGCGCCCTTGACCGTCGCGGCCACGCAAAAATCGGTCTGTGCGCCCAAGAGCACGACAGCACCCGCACCTTGCCCGGCCACCCAGTCACCGAAGGCGGGATTGCTGAATGCATCGCGCACCGATTTGGCAAAGGTCGGCTCGTCCGCCGCCTGGCCGAGCGCGGGCCAAACCGGCCAGCCCGGCTCATCCGGTGCCAACGGATCGCCATCGGGTCCGTCATGCCTGATAAAAGCGACCTTGCGCCCGCCGCGCCGCGCCCAATCGATCACCGCCTTGGTGCGCTCGACAATATCTGGCGCATCATGGATCGGCGGCTCGTGCACACCGTCGAACATGCCGGTCTGGAGACCGATGACAATGAGCGGCGCGTTGTCTGGGAGGCTGGCTTCTGACATGGGTTTTACATAGCACGGCGGACAAGGTGATCAAGATTTCGCTCATTCCGGCGCGCCGGCAAACAGCACGACGCCCTCGCCGCCGGTGGCCGGCCAATCCCTGATGGCGCGGTCGTTGCCGCCGGTCAGCACCGTGCCATCGGCGGTGAAGGCCACCGCGTAGATCGGGCCGGTCCGGCTATCGAACATCGCGATTTGGTTGCCGGTGTCCATGTCCCACAGCCGCGCCGTGCCGTCGAGCGAGCCGGAGACCAGGCGCTGGCCGTCGGCCGACAGCGCCAATGCGTAGACAGTGCCTTCGTGGCCTTCAAAGCGGCGCGCTTCGCGGCCGCTGTCTAGATCCCAGAGCTTGATCGTGTAATCGCCACTGCCGGTGACCAGATGATGCCCGTCGGCGGTGAACGCGGCGCCATATGTGCCTCGCTCATGCCCGTGCCAACTTCGTAATTGCTTGCCGCTTTCGATGTCCCAAAGTTTCAGTGTGCCGTCTATGCTGCCGCTGAGGGCTTGGCTGCCATCGGGCGCGACGGCGACGGCGCTGACCGACCAGCCGTTCCCGCTCATGGCGTGCAGCACAGCGCCCTTCTTGAGATCCCAGACGATGACATTGCCCGTGTCGTGCCCGCTGATGGCATGTTTGCCGTCCGGGCTGATCGCCAGCTTTCTGACGCCGCCATTGCCGCCCGAGGAGAAGACATGCAGCACCGCGCCGTCGGAAAGTTTGCGCTGCACGATCTCGCCGTCGTCGCCGGCCGTCAGCGCGCTGACGCCGTCGGGCATGAACAGCGCCGTGCGGGCCATATCCTTGTGCACGCCGAGAGTGCGGATCAGCTGCTTGGCGGCGATGTCCCACAGCTTGATCGTGTGATCGGTGCTGGCGCTCATGATCGAGTGCCCGTCGGGCGCCACCGCCAGCCAGACGACCGAATCGCGGTGGCCCTCGGGCTGCGTCGGTAGCGGCGGCGGAGCCGGCGGCAATGGCGCCACGATGGGCGGCGGAATGACCGCGACCTCCGGGGGCGCCGGAGGCGCGGGCGCGGTCGGCGGCACTAGCGTTGGCGGGGTCGGTTGCACCAGCGCCGGCGGCGTCAGTGGGACCGGTGCCGCAGGCGGATTGGCGGCCTCCGGCGGCGAAGCAACTTCTGCTGGTGCAGGCGGTGGGGCTGCCGGCTCTGAGGCCGGCGGCGCGCTGGCGACATCATGCCCCTTGGGTTCGTTGGCCTTCGGCTCGCCAGGGTTGGGTTCGTCGGCCTTCGGTTCGACGGGCTCGCTGGCTATGTCGCCGCCCTCATGCCAAGGGCCGAACCGGTCGGCGGCCAGTGCGGCGACCACGACCAATGGCAGGACGAGAAAGACTCTGCGCAGGCCGGGCCTGCCAGCATCCTGCATCTCCGCCGCGCGACCAAACAGCGGCGCGCCCGCTGCTTGGCCCGACCGGTCCGGCAAGAGGCCGGCCCAAAACAGCCCTGCACCAAGCAGGCAGGCGAACGCCGCCACCAGGAACCCCGCCAGCCGTAACGAGGCTGGGTCCATCGGCGGGCCTGAAAAGCCGCGCCAGAGGAAAGCCTCGCCGATTGCCGGCCAATAGATCCGCGCCAGGCAGCCTACGGCGACAACGACCAGGGCAAGCGCGAGCAATCTGTCGGCACCCTTGTTCATTGAAACCCCTCGGGCGTTGTTGCGGCCCTCACCATGTGACGGTTGCCCGCCGCATGTCGACGTCGAGACTATCAGCCGCAAGCTCGTGTCGCCAAGAGCCCGTGTGGACGCCCGGCTTGGTTGACACATCTTGCGTATCTGCCATCATCGCGCAGGGAGGAGAGATCACGATGAAGAAGACTTATGCGAAGCCGACCTTCGTCAAGAAGGGGAAGCTTTCAGCCGTCACGGCAAACGGCCCGACCAGCGCCACGCTTTAATCCGGCGCATCTTTGGCGGATCGCGCTAGCTGCTGGAGAAGCAAACTCCAGGTGCAATGGTTTTCGGAATAGCGC
Organism: Mesorhizobium sp. M7A.F.Ce.TU.012.03.2.1; assembly: GCF_004006095.1. NCBI lineage: Bacteria > Pseudomonadati > Pseudomonadota > Alphaproteobacteria > Hyphomicrobiales > Phyllobacteriaceae > Mesorhizobium > Mesorhizobium sp. M7A.F.Ce.TU.012.03.2.1. The sequence goes on along the minus strand of NZ_CP034779.1, from coordinate 3,882,473 downwards.
GAAACAAAGAATAGGGGCCCTGGCCCCTTGTCGCTCATTGTTGGATTTATTGCAGGTTTGTTGCTTTCAGCTCGCATGGTTGACAGATGGCCGCAGTATGGCATCATCACGCTGGGATTTTAGGAGAGTCTGAAAATGAAGAAGATTTATGTGAAGCCATCGTTCTTGAAAAAAGGCCGTCTGTCGGCGGTCACAGCGTCAAACGGCCCCTCTATTATTATTTCAAACGGCGCCGCACCAACCTGACCGTAAACGTAACCTGATTGAAGCGGGGCGAAATTTCGCTCCGCTTTGGCGTGCCCAATCTCAGCGCGTCAAGACCAAATCGTCCACGACCATTTGCCAATAGTGTTTCGTCGACAGGCGAACACGCGTTACAGCCTTGAGCATCGGGGCGTAGTGCAGCGGCGTGAGCGCCGACAGCGTGATCTGATCGCTTGAAATCAGCTGCTCGCCAAGCCAGCTTTCGATCAGCGCCACCTCCCCTTCCGACGCCAGCCAGGCGGCGCTCAGCATGACCGAGTGAAAGCCGAACGGCCGTTCGCGGCTGAATTCGGCCGGCAGCCCGCTGCTGGTGTAGAGCACATAGTCACCGGAGACATTGCCATTGACATAGCCCTGGCTGTCCTTGGTGTAGTCGCGGGCCATCGCATTCAGGTTGCGCCACGTCAATCCGGCATGACCGGCCGGAATTTTCCTGAAGGGGCGCGACGTCACATCGTCGAAATCGATCGTTTCGAGGGCGGCATCAGTGTCGATGCCGGCGCGTTGCGGCGACAGCAGGCCGAGATCCGCCGAGTAGGGCGACAGCGTCAGCCGCCGCTCCAAGCCGCCGCCGCTGACGCTGGCCGTGTCGGCTTCTTCAGCCAGGTCGAAGCTGAAGACGGCACCCGGCGCCAGTGCCCGCGTCTCCAGGACGTGCCCGTTCCCCGACATGGAGAGGGTCGCTGGTCCATCGCCGGCAACGCGCCCGCTGACGCGGCGCGGCGGTGCCAGACCGACCGGCAGCAGCATCTCCTGCGATACCATCCCGGCCGGCGAACCCGGCAGCGGCATGAAGTGTCGGGACTGAATGTCATTTTCGCTTTTCGCCTGCCAGCCGGGCGGTACCGAAACCACAAAGCGCCAGTTGCCCGGCTTGCGGATCACGGCCTTTCTGCTTTTCACCGACATGGGAAAATTGGCAAAGCCGGCATTGTTGGTGCGCGCGGATGCGGCGAGCTTGCCCGCCTCGTCATACAGCCGCACCATGATCCCGGCCATCGGCCGGTCTCCGGCGCCGTATTTGCCGTCGCGATCGACATCGAAATAGACGAAGGATGAGTAATTGAGCATACCCCCGCCGGCGTTCCATTCGGTACGGACGGCATAGTCGGCAGCCGGATTGGTCTGCCGCCGTCCCTTGCGGCGGCTGCGCTTCCGCCACAGCAGCCAGGACATGACAGCAGCCGCAAGCACGACAATGGCGGCGGCCAGTATCTCGACGGCGCCCAAGTCAGGCATGGAGCCTCGATTCACAAATCTCGTGGGGGGTTGCGTTCACGGGCGATCCGGCTGCGTTGGAGTACTTTGCCGACAGGTTATTGCATGTCGGCCAAAAGCGAACCCGGATTGGGACAGCAACATGCATCGAGACAAAAGACTTTAAGCGCGTTGCAGGGACCCGTTCAAGCGCGACGCAATGAAAGCAGTCGCCTACTTCAATTCCACCCACACCGGCGCATGGTCGCTGGCGCCGTCCTCGCCGCGCACGTCGCGGTCGATGCCGGCGGCGGTCAGGCGGCGTGCCAGTTTCTTCGACAGCAGGATGTGATCGAGCCGGAGGCCGGCATCGCGCGGCCAGCGGTTGCGGCGATAGTCCCAGAATGTGTAAAGCGTTTCCTTCGGATGCTTCTTGCGCAGGGCATCAAGCCAACCCTGATCGAGCAGGCGCTGGAACGACGCCCGGCTTTCCGGCTGCACCAGCGCGTTGTCGTCATAGGAGCGGGTGGCGTAGATATCGCGCGGCTCGGGCACGATGTTGTAGTCGCCGGCCAGCACCACCGGCAGGCCGGTGTCGAGCAACTGTTCGGCATGCACCTCCAGCCGTGCGTGCCAGGCGAGCTTGTAGGCGAATTTCGGGCCGGGCTGAGGATTGCCGTTCGGCGCATAGAGACAAGCGACGATGATGCCGTTCACCGCCGCCTCGATATAACGGCTCTGCCTGTCGGCATCATCGCCGGGCAAGGCATCGCGGGTCAGCACTGGCTCGGCGCCCCGTGCCAGGATGGCAACACCGTTCCACGTCGGCTCGCCCTTCCACACCGCGCCATAGCCGGCCGCCGCCAATGCCGAGCGTGGAAACTGCATGTCGCGCGCCTTCAGCTCCTGCAGGCAGGCGACATCGGGCTTTGCCACAGCCAGCCATCCCAGCAGGTTTTCAAGCCGGCTGTTGATGTTGTTGATGTTGAAGGAGGCGATCTTCATCGCTTCAGGAAGCGATCCGACCCGACCACGCCTTGACCGTCTCGGCCAGCGTCTTCAGATGGTCGGCCGCCGAAAATCCCGAGATGCTCTTGCGAGGCTTGAGATCGTGGTCGCCGTCCTCCAGCCAGATGACCTCGATGCGATCGGAAAGGTCATAAGTCGCAACCTCGTCCCTGGTGCCGAACTCGTCGCGGGTACCCTGGAAGATCAGCGTCGGCGTCTTCAGATCGGCAAGGTGTTTGGTGCGCAATTGCTCGGGCTTGGCCGGCGGATGGAAGGGATAGCCGAGGCAAACCAGCCCTGAAATCTCGCCCTTGGCAAACATCTCGTCCGCGACCATGGAGGCGACGCGCCCGCCCATCGACTTGCCGCCGATGATCAGCGGTCCCGTCACGCCCTTTGCCCTGAGGTCGGCTATCGCCTTGATATATTCCGGGTTCAACGTCTCGGCCCTCGGCGGTGGCTTGCGGTGGCCGTAGCGGCGGGCAGCCATGTAGTGGAATTCAAAGCGTGCGACCTGTAAGCCTGCCGCGGCCAGCGCCTTGGCGGTGGCGGTCATTGAAGGCGAATCCATCGACGCGCCGGCGCCATGGGCGAGCAGGATGGTGATGGCAGCGGTGTCGGGACCGTCGAAGAGGAAGGTGGTCATGGTGTGATGTCCGGCGCGACGGCGACGCTGCTGATCTCCCCCCTCGTGGGGGAGATGCCGGGCAGGGCAGAGGGGGGCGTGAAGGAATGCCAGTCTTCGGTCCGGCTTGCGTGCGGGAACACGCCCCAAAATTGGCCGATCTGTTGGCGGGACAGCGCCCCCCCTCTGTCCTGCCGGGCATCTCCCCCGCAAGGGGGGAGATTGGCTGTCATCGCGGCCTTCGCCAATCATGCTCACCCCGCCGTCCGCGCCAGCTGCAGATCCACGAACTGCACTCCCTTGGCTGCAACCCGCGCCCATTCCGAATCCGCGTCGAGTTCGAGATAGCGCACCCACAGCTGCCGCGCCTCCGGCAGATTGCCCGCGTCGAACTCCAACCTCGCAAGGTTGAACACCGGATCGGCATAGGTCTTGTCGAGCGCGATCGCCTTCTGCAGGTGCCTTCGCGCCGAGGCTTCGCGACCTTGCTCGCTCATCAGTCCGGCCAGGTTGAACCACGCCTCGACGAAGGCTGGGTCGAGTTTTATCGCATTGATATAGTCATGCGCGGCGTCCACCGCGTGGCCGCCGGCGCGCAGGCAGTTGGCGCGGTTGAAGGCGGCAATCGCATCGCTCGGATCGATGGCCAGGCAACGCTGGTAGAGCGCGGCGGCCCCATCATGGTCGCCCTGCTCCTCCGCCGCTTCCGCCTCGGCGAACAGCTCCTCCAGCGTGTCGTCACCCTCTGCCCCGGCTGTTCCGAGATCGAACAGCAACTGCCCATCGAGTTCGCTCTGGCCGCCTTCGAGATAGATCGCGTCGGCGCGCCCATGCTGCGAGCCGACATTGAGCGACTTGGCGGTCAGCGACGCCACCGGGCCGGAGCGGTGGACGGAGCGCGCGATCGCCCCCCATGTCGCGCCGCCGGCGATGAGCCCGGCATATTTGCGCGCCAGGATCAGGTCGCGGAACGAATAAGGTTCTGTGTCATGCTCGAACGCATCGAACAGCGACAAAAAATCGAGGTCGGAGCCTGATAGCCGCGACTGATCGATCAGCGATTGCCGCGACAGTGAAGACGCCTCCGGTGTCTTCATCAGTCCGAGAAGGCGCAGGAATCCGTTCTCGCTGATCAGCGTTCGACCGGCCGCGCGCTCGGCGGCGACACTGCGCTCGATCCCGGCATCGCCGTTTTTGACGAGGCCTGCCCTGGCGAGAAGTGTCCGGCCGAAGACGACATGCGTGGTGCGCCTGGTGATACCGCGCCGCAGCTGGCCGTGCTGGCGTTCCACTTCCCGCGCAGCCAGCCTGAGCGGAAAAGCCGCCAGCGCGCCTATCGTGCCGAAAACAGCGCCGGTCGGCGCCGTCATTTCTTGCTCTTGCCGACCGCCTTCAGCAGATTGGCCTTCAACGGATTTTCAGCAGCGCCACCCGCTGCCGCCTTCTTCGCGGCGGGCTTGGCAACCTCGTCGGCCTTGCTCTTCGATTTGGCCGGCGGCTTCGATTGCGACAGGCTGGCCTTCAGCGCATCCATCAGGTTGATGACATTGCCGCGCTCTGGTGCCGCCGCGATGATTGGCTTGTGGCCTTTCAGCTTCTCGCGGATCATCGTCATGAGTGCCGCCTCGTAGCGGTCCTCATAGTTCTTCGGATCGAAGGTGGTTTCCTTCTGCTTGATCAGCGCTTCGGCGAGCTGCAGCATTTCGGGGTCGGGCTTGCCGGCTGGGATGTTGCCGAAATATTCAGCCGTCCCGCGAACTTCGTTCGGGTTCCTCAAGGTGCACACGAACATGCCGTTCTCGCGCGCGCCGATCGTCACCACGCGCTCGCGGCTGGACAGCACCAGGCGGGCGATCGCCAGCTTGCCGGATTTGCGCATCGCTTCGCGCAGCACGGCAAAGGTCTCTTCCGCCATCGCACCGTCGGGCGCCATGTAGTAGGGCGCGTCCTGATAGATGACGTCGACCTCGTCCTCGTCGACGAAGGCCTCGATGTTCATCGTGTGATTGGATTCGATGCGCACCGCATCGAGGTCGGCATCATCGATGATGATGTACTGCTTGTCCTCGTATTCGTAGCCCTTGACCAGATCAGCACGCTCGACGAGCCCCAATTCGGGGTCGACCGGTTTCATGTTGATGCGGTTGTGGGTCTTCTTGTGCAGCTGGTTGAAGCTGATGCGCTCGCTGGCGCTGGTGGCGGGATACAACCGCACCGGACAACTCACGAGGCTGAGTTTGAGGTAACCTTTCCAACTTGCCCTGGGCGCCATGAAACACTCCTACGCGGCCATGCACTGACATTTGCTGCAGCGCTTTTCGTCCGAAGGACGATTGGCGCCGAGGAAATCCTACACCGACCCCACACGATACGGGCAAATCCCTGACGAAATCTTCCGGTACGTCTTTGAGGTCGTGGCGGAGAGAATAATTCAAATTGTCGGAAGCGTCGATGGACTTGGAATTGAGACGCTGGCGGGGCTGCGCCCTCATCTCGCGACTACTTCCTCGTTCCCTCGAACACTGGCAAATCCCGCGCGAACTCGTTGATCTCCGCCCACGGATCACCCGACGTCGCCAGCAGCCCCGGCAGGGAGGAATAGTTCAGATCCTGCGGCGCATCGATGGATTCCAGATCGCTCCAGCTCACCGGCGTCGAGGCCGGCAGATTGGTGCGGGCGCGCAAGGAGTAAGGGGCTGCGGAGGTGTGGCCGCGCGCATTGCGATGATAATCGATGAAGATGCGCTTCTTGCGGTTGTCCTTGCCCATGGTGGTGGTGAAGGTGTCCGGCGCCGTTGTCGCCAGATGCGTGGCGATGGCGCTGGTCGCCTGGTGCAGTTTCTTCCAGTTCTGCTTGCCCGTCACCGGCACGGTGATGTGGATGCCGCTGCCGCCGGAGGTCTTGGCGAACGGCACCAGCCCCAGGCGCTCCAATTCGCCCTTGATGTGCACGGCGGCCTCGACCACCTCGCGCCATGAAATCCCCTCGCCCGGATCGAGGTCGAGGACGATCTGGTCGGGTCTGTCGAGGCCGGTGCGGTGGGTGCCCCAGGTATGGAACTCGACGACGCCGAACTGCGCCAGCGCCAGATACCCTTTCGCGCCTTCGACCGAGAGATAGGATTTGGTCTCGCCCTCGGAATTTGTCGCCTCGAATGTCACCACCGAGGGCGGCATGCCGGTGAAGGCGTGGCGCTGGAAGAAGCAATCCTTCGGCAGGCCGGTCGGGCAGCGCACCAGCGACACCGGCCGACCGAGGATGTGCGGCAGCATGAAATCGCCGACCAGCGCATAATAGACGGCGATGTCGATCTTGGTCGGGCCGGTCTTGCCGAACAGCCGGCGCGTCGGATTGGTCACCCAGATGGTGGCAAGGTCGGCCTCGGCGATCAGCCGCTTGCGTTTGGACGAGACCGGCGTCGACAGGCCGACATCCCTCAAACCGCGGAAGACGCCGTGGCGCAGTGCGTTGTCCGATGTGCGGTTGGCGTAATGGATGTGCGCCGACAGCAGCGGCCGCACCCAGTTCATCTCGCGCATGATTTCGCGCGGGACGCCCTCGGGCGGCGTGGCGCCTTCCCGCAGCGGCTCCAGCCTGCCGAGCAACTCACCGGCGGTGGCGGCATCGAAACCGGTGCCGACCTTGCCGCGATAATGGAATTCACCATCCTCAAACTCTGCCATGCCGAGCGCCGCCAGCCCTTCGGCCGCATCGGAGATGGTGAAGCCTGCGATGACGAAGTCGTCCGACAGCAGCGCCTTGGTCTTGGTCCAGCTTTTGCTTCGGCCGCTCTGATAGATGGCCGTGGCGCGCTTGGAGACGACACCCTCCAGCCCCAGTTCCGCCGCCTGGTCGTAGAGCCCCTGCCCCGAGCCCTCGACATGGTCGGAGAACTGGATGGCGGAATTGGCGCCGAGGCCCGACAGCATCTGCGCCAGCAGCGCCTTGCGCCGGACCAGCGGCGCCTTGGTCAGGTCCCAGCCGTCGAGATGGAGAAGATCGAAGGCGTAGAAATGGAGCTTGCTGCCGGCGCCCTGCGCCAGCGCATCCTGCAGCAGCGCGAAGCGGCTGATGCCCTTGGCATCGAGCACCACGATCTCGCCGTCGACGATGGCGTCGCGGCACGGCAGTTTGGCGAACGCATGCGGCAGGTCGCCATAGCGCTTCGTCCAGTCGATGCCGCCACGGGTGATCAGCTTGACCGCGCCCTCAGTAAGATGCGCCATGGTGCGGTAGCCGTCGATTTTGATTTCGTGCAGCCAGACTTCCCTTGTGTCCTCGCCATCCGGTGGTTTTGGCATATGCGTCGCCAGTTGCGGCTCGATACGAGCAAGCATGGGGGCCTTGAACGCGCCCGGCAGCGTGCCGGGCTTCAGCGATCCCTGTCTGGGCGCGGGTTTGGCGGCTGGCTTCGCCGGCGCCGCCAGCTCCTCGATGCGCAATCCGGATTTGACGCTTTCCGGCCGGGCCGTGAGGATGTCAAGCGCGGTGTCGGCGGCGAGGTCGCGCTCCTTGAACAGCAGCCAGTTCTTCTTGTTTTCGTCTTCCCCGGGTTTCGGCTTCAGCCGGGTCAGCATCCAGCCGCCATTGAGCTTGTCGCCGGCCAGCCGGAACTTGAAGGCGCCGGTGCGCAAACTCTTTTCGACATCGTCCATCGGCGCCCAGCTGCCGGTATCCCAGACGATCATCGGCCCGCCGCCATACTCGCCTTCGGGAATGACACCTTCGAAGTCGATATATTCGAGCGGATGATCCTCGGTCTCGACCGCCAGTCTTTTGTCGGCCGGATTGAGCGAAGGGCCGCGCGGCACCGCCCAGCTTTTCAAGACATCGCCGACCTGTAGGCGCAGATCATAATGGTCCGCGGTGGCGTGGTGCTTGTGGACAACGAAGCGGTTGCCTTCGTCCGTGATGAGGCCGCCTGCCGGTTCCGGCGTTTTGGAAAATTCACGCCTCGCGCGGTAGGATTGGAGCTTTGGCGGGGTGGTCATGGCAAAGGTCCAAGCACGTAGGCCAGGAACAAGCCAGTCGCGCTCAATCGTCAGCAGCCGGCGTCAACTCGAGCTCCGCCGGCGACAGTCCCTGCTGCAGCTGGCTCAGCCGGAATTCGTCGACCCAATAGGCCTCGCCGTCGACCAGAACCCTGGCCTGGTAGCTGCCTGCCGAAAAACGCTGCGCGGTGATGTAGACCTTGTGACGATCGAGCGCCTTGCGCACCGCGGCGCGCTTGGAATTCTGACCTGTGACGGGACTGAACATGACACTGCCCTCGGTCGCCCCAGACACACAACGCGGCCGCTGCCGGCAGCCTGACGACTGGGGTCAAGGATGGCGGAGACGCGCCGTCCTGTCAATTTCGCGGACAGCGCAGGATGCGGCCCGGTCAAATTTGCCAATCTTTTGAAGATGTTTGAGCCTCGGCCTGAATCAAGACGTGAAGCGCGCCGCCAAACAATCGCCCGTCGCTGCCGCCCTGCTACGCGGCCGGCATGCCCGAATGAGCAGATTTTTGAACTTCCGTGCCGATGAGATCGAGTGTCACCGCCGCAACATCGGCAACCTGGAGCCGCTGGACGCAATAGACCCCACCGGCGTTGTTTTCTTTACACACACCTGGAGCGATGCATGGGCAAGGCATGGGCGGCTGGAGCGTCCGGTTGGGAACACCGAACGGGCCCCATTGCTCTGGCGACGTCAGACCGTACAGCCCCACCGCTGGAGTTCCGACAGAGGCCGCGATGTGCATCGGGCCGCTCTCATTGCCAAGAAAGATCGACGCTTCGGCCAACAATGCCGTCAGGACCTCAAGCGAGGCTTTTCCGACGACACTTGCGACCGGCGATGCTGCCACTTCAAGGATCCTTTGCGCGGCAAGCCCTTCATCCGGCCCGCCAACAAGGAGGGATCGCAGCCCGGTTTTGGCGTATACTTCGTCGATGACCGCAGCAAAATGTTGCGGCGGCCAACAACGGCCTTCGAACCTCGCGCCGGCATGCACGGCCACGTAAGACTTCTTCGCCAAAGCGTTTTCCGCAAGAAGCCTGGCACACTCTTCCTGGGCAGTACTGGTCAGCTGCAGCCGAGGTGTTGGGTCCTCACAATCCAGCCCAAGGGCGCGGAGTGGAGACAGGTTCCTGTAGAGATAATGCGGTCCGCCATGTCCGAAGGTCGCGGCGAGAACGTTTGCAAGCTGGATTTCCCAGAACTTCATCGGATGCTCGGAAGGATCGAAGCCGACGCGAAGTGGAGCGCCGATCAAACGATGCATGATCCGCGAGGTTTTTGAATCGGTAAGGTCGATGCTAAGATCAAATCTTCGACGCCGCAAATCAGAGATGACGCCACGATAGTCGCTCAAACGCTTGCGCAGAGTCCTTCCTCTGCCACGGGATTCAAAGCCAACGGCAACATCGGCGATCCCTTGCGCGACGATGAACTCCTTGAGACCCGGCGCACAAAGCATGGTCACCGATGCTTGTGGATAAGAAAGACGTAGATTGCGAACCAAAGCAGATGTCAGAACGACATCTCCAATGTACTTCGTTTGGATAATGAGGATGGAACGAATCCCATCTCCTAAACTTGCATTCATCGAGATGATCTGCCGAAAACGCTAACTTAAAAAAATCTGCCGAGGACACTCATTTCTGAACGTCAAGCCGCGCTTTCAGATATAGAGTTAACCGACCCTGTCAACAAGCTTGCCTGCCGGCCTTGGTGCTCTGCATCGCAGGACCGGCAAACGTTCGTCCTCAGTCCTTCAATCGCCGCAAGCGGCGCGTCAGGCCCTGGACGGCCTTGAGCAGCCGGGGACGCGACCGCGTCATGCCTTCGACCCGGCTGCGCAGCAAAATGGCTGCGTTCGCAGCCCTGCCCCGCACCGTCACCGGTTCGCAAATCTCGGCCAGTACCGAGCTCGAGGCGCCGATATGTTGCTTGTAGCCCTGGCCGCCGACCGACAGGTCGAAATAGTCGAAGCCCCGCTCGCATCCCCACATCATCAGCTTGCCCATCGTCGTCAGGCCGGGTGAGACATTGGCGACCGCATTCTGGTCGATGCCGAGCAGGAGGGCGTGAAGTGTGCCTTTTCTGACCAGCACATAGATGGAGGCGAGCCAGGCTTCACCGACGCGTAGTCCGAAGAGCCGCACCGATCCATTGGACAGGCCTCGCAGCGCCGCGGCGCGGTAGAAATCGACGACCGGCGCCTCAGTCAGGAGGTCGAAACGCCCGAGCTCACGGAAACGCTTGAGCCGCAGTTCCAACAGCGCATCCAGGAGCTCCTCGGCCAGATCAGGCGTGTCGGCCTCGATCAGAGCGAGGCCACCAAGCTGTTCGAAGCCGCGACAATGCTTGCGGAAGGCCTTGGCGAAGGACGGCTTGCAGATCCGCTTGATGAGCGTCTCCGGATCACCATGCAGGACGAGGCCGGAGCTGACCTGGATGGAGTCCCGCGCCACCGAAAGCAATGCCAGCGGATTGGCCACGCCGTGGACCTGCTGCGGAATTCCCGCGATATGGATGCGATCCGCCGGTGGCAGCACGGCACGGACCGCCGCCCACATGGCGTCGGCACTCTGCCTGGTCCACGCTCTCCCATCCGCCAGCAGCGGCACTGAGTAGTCGCACACGCGACAGCTCAGCCATTCGATCACGTGGTGGCCGAGAGCCCGCCGCCGCATCAGCGGCAGCAGCATGGCCGGCGCGCCGGTCACGGCGTCACTCACCTCGACGAGGACCAGATCCGCTTCTTTGGGCATCAGCCGTGCGGCGATTCCTTCGACCCAGGCATAATGCTGGTGGGCAGTGCAGACGCCGTGAGCTTCAAGGAGCAGCCATAGCAGCCTTACGGTGTCGAAGCTGGTGTGCAGCCGAGCCGTGAAGTGCGCGGTTGCATCAACGTTGGCGACAGCAGGGGAAACCGGCCCACCGGGCAAATCCTTTATCGGAGTCGTTCCCGCCGCGTAGCTTGCCACATGCTTCTCCCGTCATTCTGATCCCCCGCGCAGGCGCCGCAAACCCCGCATCAGTCCCTGGAGCCTGTTCAGCAGCCGAGGTTTGGAGCGCACGAACACCTCGGCCCGGTTGCGGATCTCGATGGCTGCGCTCACGGCGCTGCCTCGCACCGTAATCCCGTGGCAAAGCTCGCGCAGACCCGAACCCAAGGCACCCATATGTTCCTTATAACTCTGGTTGCCTACCGACAGGTCGAAATAATTGAAATCGCGCCCGCGCGCCCAGCTCATCAACTTGCCCATGATCAGAAGTCCCGGCGAGACATTGGGCACCGCGCCCTGATCGATTGAGATCAGCAGAGCATGAACGGTGACTTGATGGATCAGCAGGTATTGGACCGCGATAAGAGCTTCACCCACACGCAACCCGAAGAGCCGCACCGACCCATCCGACAGGCCCTCGAGAGCAGCGTTTCGATAGAAATCGACAACCGCCGCCTGCGTCAGCAGGTCGAAGCGGCCCAGTTCGCGAAAGCGGCTGAGCCGCATCCGGACCAGGCCGGCGAAGATGACCTCCACCAGGGCCGGCGTGTTGGCTTCGACCAGTTCCACGCCGCCAAGCCGTTCGAGGCGACGCCAGTCCTTGTTGAAAGCCTTGACGAAGGATGGCCGGCATAGTCGCTTGAGGACGGTCTCCGGATCGCCGTCGATGGTGAGGCCGAAGCTGGTATGCAGGGAATCGCGCGTGGCCGCCAACAAGGCCAGCGGATTGGCGACACCGCTGATCGATTGCGGAATTCCCCTGATCTGGATACGGTCCGCCGGCGGCAGCACGGAACGCACCGCGGCCCACGCGGCCTGCGCCGACTGCGTCGTCCACGGGCTCGCATCGGCCAGCAACGGTGCCGAATAGTCGCAAACGCCACAGCTCAGCCACTCGATCACCCGATGGCGGAAAGCCGGTCGCCGTATCAACGGCACCAGCATTCGCGGCACGCCCGTCACGGCGTCGTTTACCTCCACGATGAGCAGTTCGGCACCTTCCGGCATCAGCCGCGCTGCGATCCCCTCGGCCCAGGCATAATTCTGGTGGGCGGTGCACACACCGTCCGCCTGGAGGCGCAGCCAGAGCGGCCTCACCGCTTCCAGGCTGGTGTGGAGCCGCGCCGTGTATGCATCGTTGGCGACGACGGTGGCCGGATGGGAGGACTGGCCATCGGGCGAGCCGGTCGCCGCAGCAATTTGCACCGCCTGGACTGCCATATTTTTTCCTATCGCTTTGCCGTGGCGAACGACAGCGTGCGCCGCCACGCGCCCAACCGGCTGTCGCGCGCCTCGTCGGGATGCTCGATATTCCACATGCGGTGATGCGCGAAATACCATGATGCCACGAGCACGAACATCTCCGAGACGGCGGAACCCAACAACGCCCACGGCGGAGACGCGATTGCCAGCAGGGCCGCGATCAGTGCCAGCCCGACGACCGCGCCGCCCGTCGTGGTGAACGCGACGATCCGAAAATCGCCGAGTATCTCAAGCACGATACGGGGCATGATATAGAGCATGATCGGGACAAAATTCGCGATCACGAAAAGTCCGATGAACCAGGTCGAAGCGTCCTGGAGAGCCTGGGATTTTATCATCGGCAGGACGAACATGATGGCGCATCCATATGCAAGGCCGCCAAACCCCATGACGAGCGCCCAGATCTTGGCCTGCGTCCAGACACGGCCTGTTTCATTGTTCCGCATCAGCCTGGCGAGATCCGGCTGCGTCATGTTGACGAAAGCAAGGCTGATGATGCGCAGCGGGGCAAACAGCACCAGAACCGCCGCCAGCGGTGCGTAGGCGGCAGGACCGGCAATGCCGGCGACCAGCAGCGCCAGACATTGACCCTGGATGTTGGTGGTGGTCGCGCTGAATGCCGACCAGCGCAGCTGGGGCCACAGTCTGACATAGCGTCGCCGCGTCGGCATGCGGAAGCTGATGCGAAGCGAGCGCCGCGCCAGCCGGACCAGGACGAAAATGCCGAATACATTTGCCGCGGCTAGTGCATAGAACACGGTCTGCAGCGGGTCTTGGACCAACCAGATCGACAGCCCGGTCAGGACACAGCCGGCGACTGTAAACGCGCCATCGCTGATGGAGACGACAACCTGCTGGCGCCGTGCGAAGAAAGCCGTGCGCATATGGCTGCGCAACGACCAGGCACCGACGAAGCAGCCGGCGGCAATTCCGCTTGGATCGCCAAGGACATGCATCAGGACTGCCGTGCCGACGGCCATCAGCAACGCCACGATCAGCGCCGCCGTTCCGAACGCCACGTCATAGGTATCGACGCCGGCGCTGTTGGTGCTCTTGCTCATCCAGATGCTGGCGGGAACGGCGGTGAGTGACCTGATATAGGACAGGCCGACACCGCCCATCACCATGCCGATGGCGAAGAGGCCGTAGCCCTGCGCCGACAGCATGTGCAACAGCATGATGTTGAGGGCAAAATGAAAGCCGCTCTGCATCGCCTCGCCGCCGATCATCAGCACGAGGCGTCGAACCAGATGGCTCGGAAACGCTAACTTCACGGCCGCGTCTCCGCTTCGCGGGCAGCAGGCACCCTGCCCGGCCGCGCGATGGTCGTCTTCAGCTTGTCGGCGGCGATCGCGGTGATCGCCGCGGCCGCGACCGGCTCGCTGAAGATTGCCTCGTAGCGCGCGCGCCCGGCAGCGACAAACCCGCGCCAGGCCTGAGGGGCGAGGATGATCTCCTGCAATTTCGCGCCAAGAGCTGCTGCGTCGCCGGGCGGAACATGCCAGCCGGTCTCCCCGTCGCTGACCACTTCCACCAGCCCGCCTATCGCCGACACAAGCGGCGGCCGGCCGTATGCCATCGCCTCAATGGCGACGCGGCCCAGCGATTCCGGACGCCGCGACGGCACGGTGACGATATCGGCCCATCGATAATGCTCCGAAGGTTCGGGAATGAAAGGCAGGACTCTGACGCGCCCGGTAAGCCCCATGGTTTCGACCAGTTCGGCAAGCGCATGCTCGCGCTCAGTGCTTTCGAAGGCGCCGCCGACCAGTCGCACCTCGATCCTCGCCTGGAGTTCCGCCGGCATCGAGGCGATCGCCTCCAGCAGGATCTCCTGCCCCTTGATCCGGTTGATACGGCCAAGCAGCAGCACCCGCAATGGGCGCTTGCCATCATACGTCATCGGTTCGACCGCCGCCGGCCCGGCAACACCGTTGTAGACGACATACGCACGCGCCGCCTTGGGATCACCAAACGCGGCGCGTGTCGCGTGTGAATTGAAGATCAGATCGGCATGGCTCCAGCGCATCAGGCCGACGAGTATCCTGCGCATGGCGCCTTCGGGGATTTCGTGGATGTGCAGGACGGCCTTTTGGGGAAGAAGGCGTGCGGCCAGCGCGTAGTCGGCCACGATCGAGGTGTTGACATAGACGAGGTCGCAATCCTTGAGCCGCCGCCACGCCCTGAACACGGCAACCGGCAATCGCGCCATCTCGACGGTCGCAAGGCGCGCAATGGCCTGGCGCCTCAGCACCCACAGCGGTTCGAAGACGATCCGGCTGGCATGCGCTTCCAGAATCCGCACGATCGGCCCGCTACGTGGCAAAACCACTTCGATGTCGGCCGACGGAAACGCGGCGCGCAACGCGGCAACGCTCTCCGCAAAGCTGCGGTCAGAACCATAGAGTTCATAACCCTGATGAACGCAGGCAATCCGCATCTTTATATCCCGCCGGGTGCTACAACCATCGCGCTGGGCGATTGTGGCAGAAGCCCGTCCGCAAGAATCATGCCTGGTTCGATACGCCCGACTGCCGGCCGTACGCCCCAGGCATTGCTTCGTTTCGATACAGCTACGCACAGAAGGGTTGACCGAGAATGAAACAACCATCGGCTTCAACACCGTTTTTTTACAACCCCGCGCGATGATCCCTCGCAGGATACCGAAATCGGGAGCTGGCACGGAAGTTGCCATCTGCCCATTATAAATTAAGCAATATCTAATGTATGAGACATGTGAAAGTGCCGCCGGCCATGAAACCAGAAACGCCCGCCATTCTGATCCTGGGGACCCGCGGCATACCCGCGGCCCATGGCGGCTTTGAAACCTTTGCCGAAAAACTGGCGCTATTTCTTGTCGGGCGCGGTTGGAAGGTCGGCGTCTATTGCCAGGATGAGGTCGAGCGGATCGACCAGAGGGTGCGCAACGAAACCTGGCGCGGCATCGAGCTCATTCACATCCAGGTCGCCTCCAAGGGACCGCGCGCGACGCTGGAATTCGACTGGCAATGCGCCCGCGACGCCGCCCGGCGACCGGGCGTTTGCCTGGTGCTCGGCTACAATGGCGCGGTCTTCCTGACTTGGCTCAGGCTGAAGCGACGCAAGATCTTCACCAACATGGACGGCATCGAGTGGCGCCGCCCAAAATGGGGAATGGCGGCGCGAACCTGGTTCTGGCTCAACGAATGGATCGGCGCATGGGCCTCGCATCGGCTGGTCGCCGATCATCCCGCCATCGCAGATCACCTGGCGACGCGCCGGCCGCGCAGCGCCATCGCCACCATTGCCTATGGCGCCGATCCGGTGACATCGGCGCCCGAGGCGCCGGTCCGGGCGCTCGGCCTCGAGCCCGGGCGCTATCTCATCTCGATCGCCCGCATCGAACCCGACAACAACATCCTGCCGATCGTCGAAGCTTTTTGCTCTGCCAAGCGCGACATGAAGCTGGTGGTGCTGGGAACGCTGTCCGACGACATCCCCTATCATGCCGCCATCCGCAAGGCGGCGAATGACTCGGTGGTCCTGCCGGGCGCCATCTACGACCAGGCGACGGTCAAGGCGCTCAGATACCACGCCCGCGCCTATCTGCATGGCCACACGGTCGGCGGCACCAACCCCTCGCTGGTCGAGGCGCTGGCGGCCGGCAACATGGTGATCGCCCACGACAATCCCTACAACAGATGGACCGCCGGGGCTGCGGCGATCTACTTCACCGACAAGGACAGTTGCGCCAAGCGGATGCAGCAGGCGCTGGACGATGATGCCTTGGTCCAGGCCTGCGGCGTTGCCGCCAGCGCGCGCGCCCGCGAAGCCTTCCGCTGGGACGATGTCCTGCTTGCCTATGAAAATGAGGCCTATCATTTGCTCGGCGTGACCGCCGCCAAGACCACCGCGATGGATCACGCATCGCCAGGAACCGTATGACAGGCTGGTCGCGCCGGCGGGTGCTGCGGACGGCGCTGTCCACCGCGGCGGCGCTCGGCTCGCTCCCGGTCGCACCAATCGCTCGCGCAGCCGCCGGGCCGCGATTTCGGCGTGGCGTCAACGCCTGGCCCTGGTTCTCGCTGACGCGCGAATTTCCCGCTCCGCGCACCGACTATGGCTGGCCGCCCTTCCAGTCGCAACGGCCGGTGCCGACCCCGGACGACCTGCGTCGGCTGCGCAGGACCGGGCTCGATTTCATCCGTCTGCCTGTTGATCCCGGCCCTTTCCTGGCCGCCGACGCCACCACGCGCGGCCGGTTGCTGGACATGCTGGATGCCGCCGTCACGGCCACCCTCCACGCCGGTCTCGGCATCATCGTCAACATCCAGGCCAATGCCGCCACCCATTACTGGAACCCCGACCGCATGGTCTCCAGCACCGCCGCACCCGCGTTCGATCTCTACCGCGGGCTGGTCGGCGAGCTTGCCGGCAGGCTGGCGCGGTTCCAGCCCGGCAGGGTGGCGCTCGAGCCGGTCAACGAGCCGGCGCAGGCCTGCGCGTCGAACGTCTGGTCGCAGATCCAGCTTTCACTTCTGACGGCGGCGAGAGCATCGGCCGCGACCCTGCCGCTGATCGTCACCGGCGGCTGCGGCTCGATGGTGAGCGGACTGACCGCGCTCGATCCGGCACCGCTGTCCCCGTTCGAGCCGATCCTGTTCACCTTCCACTTCTATGAGCCCTATCTGTTCAGCCATCAGGGGGCACCCTGGATGCGCGAGCCCGTCTACCGGTCGCTCAACAATGTGCCGTGGCCGGCATCCGCCGGCTCGCTGGAACCGACGCTGGCATCGGTCAGGGCGCGCATGGCGCAGGACACCGAAACCCCTGAAGACGCCAAGCAGGCAGCCTATGCCGAGACCGAGCGTGTGCTGAAAGTCTATTTCGACGCCCGGCCCGACCGCTGGTTTGTCGACAAATATCTTCGCCAGGTTCGCGACTGGGCCGACGGCCACGGCCTTGCGCCGGAACGCATCATCATGGGCGAGTTCGGCGCGCTGCGCACCGACGCCCGCTATGTCGCCGCCCCCAATCCGGATCGAGCGCGCTACATCGCCGATGTCAGGCGAAGCGCCGAGGAACTCGGCCTCGCCTGGGCACTGTGGAATCTCTTCGATGGCATGGGCATGATGGACGACACCACCCGGGCACTGGACCCCGATATCATCGCGGCGCTTGGCCTGACCATGCCGGCGGACTGACGGGCCTGAACGCTGCCCGCGTCGGCCGGTAAAGCACCAGCGCCAGCACCACGAACTTGGTCAGCAGCGTCGTCTTCGACGCGACGCTTTCCGAGGTGTTGATCAGAATGACCCAGCCCAGCATCGGCAACCAGATGCCGGGATGGCAGCGGCGCGCCACCTCGAACAGGAACAGCACGAAGCCGAACGTCAGCAAAAGGGTGAAGAAGGCGCCCTGATAGAGGACGGTGCGGATAATCGGGTTCTCGATGCCCTGTTCGAGACCGTTGATGCGGCGCAGGCTGTCGATTAGGTCGACATCCGGCCCCACGATCAGATCGCGTAATTCCAGGTGCTTGAAGAGCTCGAACATCTCGACGCGGGCATTGGCGCTGCCGCTGTCCGACACGAAGCGCTCCAGCAGCGCGTCGAAAAAGCCATAATATGCCGCCACGATGATGACGACCGGCAGCAGCGCGGCAAGCATGAAGCCGAGTGCCGCACCCAGGAGATTGACGCGTCCCCGGCGCAATTTGCTGATGCCCTTGGAAAGCAGGTAGCAACCGCCCAGCACAATCGTCATCACCATCGCCGAACGGCCGCCGAACGCGACAAGTGCCGCGCATTGCAGGCCGATCAATCCTATCCGCACAGGCGTCGACAGGGATCTGGCACCGGAGAGCAGCGCAAGCACGTAGATCGACGTCACCATGGCATTGGCGAGCGGATGTCCCTGCAGAGCGCTCGAGCGCAGATCGGTGGTAAACGCCACGCCGTCGAGGCGATAGGGGAAGATAAGCGTCTTGGTGGCGAACTCGAAAAGGGCAAGCAGCGCATTCGCCGTCATGACAACGTGAACGACGGTCTGCAGCCCGGCGAATGTCCGTTCGTCGTCCTCGCTGAGCATCAGCACCAGAAGTGCCGCGGCCACGAACGTATCGATCATGCCAGCCATGCCGGGCCGCTGCCTGGCGATGACGACGAACAAAAGCACGATCGATATGGCGGCCATCAGCGCGCTGGCCGGCCGCCTGTCGGCGAGATGGACGATATAGCCGACCGGATTGCCTGACGCACAGGAGCGCCAGGCAAACAAGAGGACGATGAGATAGGTGGACGGGTGGATCTTGGTCGCCGGGTTGCCGAACAGGCCATCATAATTGTAGCCGACCAGCCACAGCATGCCGCCCGAGATGCCGAACAGCACCGCTACCGCCGCGATCAGTCCGAAGCGCGTCAGCGCATCGAGCGACGTGCCGGCGCGGGGTGCGGCAGCACCATGGTTCGAAGCGCTTGCGCTCCAACCGGCAGCCATATCAGGCGGCCTCGTCGACCAGCAAGGCCGCCGTCGGCAACCGCCCCATGACGGAAACCGCCTGCGCGGTCGTCGTGACGTCGCGCATCGGGGTGGCGTTCAGCGTGGCGACGAGTACGATCTCGTCGGCCATGGCAACCAGCGGCGAGGCATTGAGATTGTCGGCCAGCGCGCCGCCGTCGATGACGACGAGTTCGAAGCTCCGGCTGGCCCGGGCCAGCATCTGCTGCGCAAAATAGATGCCATGCGCTTCCTGGAAAACCGCCTTTGAGCGGCCCCTGCCCAGCACGGCAACGTTGCTGCCGGCGGCGTAATGGCTGACGGCCTCAAAGGCGTACTCGCCGCGCAGCACATCGAGGATCCCCGGCTGCGGATCCTTCTGGTCGCCGCCGCCGGCATTGGCATCGATGAACAGCACCCGGCTGCCCCCGGACGCCGCGGCATTGGCCAGCAGCCGCGCCACCCGGCTGCGCTGCGCGCCCTCGCCCGGCGACGATGTCACCAGGATGGAAGGCACCAGCGGCCAGTCCGCCGGACGCTGGCCCGAACTGAACATGCGCCTCAGCGCAAGGCCGACAACGGCGTCGGTCTTCTGGCTGGAGGCGGCGGCCGAACTTGCGCCGAAAGGCCACCAGCGCCACCCAGTGCCTGAATTTGCCGGCACCACGCCCAGCACCGGCGCGTCGATGGCCGACTGCATCTGCGCGCTGGAAAGCACCGTCGGCGAGGAATATTCGGCGATCAGCGCCAGACCGGTGCCGAGCCCGAGGCCGCCGAATATCGCGCCCAGCAACAGCAGCGGCAAAGGCGGCCAGCTTTTCTTCAACGCGGGCATGGCATTGGAGATGATGCGCGCATTGGTGCTGTCGACATTGATCTGCTCGCGCGTCTCCTGGGCGCGCTGGAGATAGTTCGAGTACACGGAGCGTAGCGCCTCGAGATCGCGCTGCAATTCGCGCAGCCGCACCGAGGCCTGGTCGGTGTCGAGCGACTTGCTCTTCATGCCGGCGACCTTGGCTTCCAGCGCCTGCTGGTTGGCCAGCGCCCGCTCGTAGTCCGTCTCGGTGGCGGTGGCGATGCGGCCGAGCTCGCGCGCGATCAGCTGGCGCGTGTCGCGCAGCTGCTGCTGGGCTGCGATCAGCGAAGGATGACGCGGCCCCAGCTCCGTGCCGAGCTGCGAGACCTGGTCGACCAGCGTCGCCTCCTGTGCCCGCAGGCTCGAGATCACCGCCGAGCGCATCGCTTCCGAGGTTGCGTCCGCCGTGCCGCTCTGCCGGCGCATCTGGTCGACCTGCGCCTTCAGCGCCGCGGTGCGGCTCTGCGCCGCCGCAAGCTGCGTGTTGATCTCGGTCAGTTCCTGGTCGCTGACCAGGTTCCCTGCCGCCATCACCATGTTGTTGGCGGACTTATAGGCCTCGACGGCATTCTCGGCCTGCTGGACGCGTTTGCGCTGCTCGTCCAGCCGGGCGGTGATCGACTCGGAGGCGTCCCTGGCCATTTTCGCGCGCGCGCTCGCCTGATCGACCAGGTAGGCCTGCGCGATGGCGTTGGCCAGGAGGGCGGCCTTGTCGGCGCTCTTGGCGGTGACGATGACGTCGAGGACCAGGACCTTGTCGGCCCGCTTCACCGCCAGGCGCCGGCGCAGCGCGTCGAGTGTCTGCACCGACCTGTCGCCTTCGGCCGATGCCGAACCGAGCACGCGCGACAGCAAGCCCTGCCCGTTGAATTCCGGATCCTGCGTCAGGTTTGTCGCCGCGATCGCCCGCATCAGCACGCCTGTCGACTGGACCACGCTGACCTGGCTCTCGACCTGCGTGATGCCGCCATCGGGTGAGATACGGCTGGGATTGACGTCGTTGGTGACCACCTGCAGGTCCTGCGGATCGATGAGGATTTCCGCCGCCGAGCTGTAGAGCGCGGGTGTGAAAAGACCGTAGAGAAGGGCGACCAGCGTCAGCAGCGCGACAGTGCCGAAGATCCAGAACCGGCGGCGCACCAGGATGCGCTTCAGGTCGCCCAGTTCGACAGTCGAAGCTGCGTATGATCCCGCGCGTGCCGCATCCGGAGAGTGTTGCTGAGGAACCATGGGCAGGGATGATTGCATGGCTGCCTCCGACAATACTCCATATGCCGGCAAGGTCAGTTGCGGCGCTAACCTAGCTATTCCTCCAACTGTTAAAACATTGTTAATTATGTTGAGAGGTGACGTGAATTTTGGCACGCGGTTTGCTTAAAAATATACATATCGGGGTGTTGACTACGCGGCGAGCGGAGACGGATGCAGATGGGGTTACAATTTGACCGGACCGGCCTGGCCGGCAAGGCCGGGCACCGCGTTTTCGGGCCTCCACCATGCAGATAAGTCTACGCCTGGACGGAGACTGCGTCCGCGCCTTTCATCTCACGCTGCTGGAGCGCCTTGCCGCGCTCGGCGACGAACTGTCCGTCGATGTCAGGCCGGCGGGCGGCGGCATTCCGCGCAGCGCCGCAGCCCTGTTTCAACTCGAAACGGCGATCCACGGACTGCCCCATGATGGACTGGCCCATGATGGACTGGCCAAGCGTGTGCCGCTTTCGGCGCTCGCGCCCTATCGGCAGTCCCCCGCTTCGCCCGACCTGGTCATCGACCTCTGCGGCGATGTCAGGCTGGAAAGCACACGCGTCTGGCACGTCACCTATGACGGCGCCAGCGGCGAAGCGGCCTTGCTGGCCTCGATCCTCGCCGGCCGCACGCCACTTGCCCGCATCGAGGAGAACGGCGTTGCGATCGCGGCCGGGCGTCTGGGCACAGAATATGGCGGCATCGCGCTGGCGTCCTTCCAGGATATGCTGCCGCGCACAGCAAGCCTGATCGTCGCTGCCATGTCAGGCGCGGCAAAGTCGGTGCCCGATCTGCCAGAGCCGGCGCAGGCAGGCAGCCCGCCGCCAATGCCCTCGGCCGGCAAGCTTGGGGTCAGAGCCGGCAAGGCGCTGGCGCGGCGGATCGTCCAGAAGATCTATCACCTTTGCTACAACGCGCCGCATTGGAAGGTCGGCTGGCGGCAAACCGGGGGCTCCGATCTGTTCGACCTGCGTGCCCATCCGGCGTCGGGTTGGCAAGAGCTGCCGGACGATGGCAGCCGCTTCTACGCCGATCCGTTCCCCATCCTCTACCAGGGCCAGCTGACCCTGTTCGTCGAGGACTATATCCACCGGCTCGGCAAAGCCATCATCTCCGCCGTGACCTTCGGCCCGGCAGGCCCGCTCGGACGGCCTGAACCGGTGCTGGATCTGCCCTACCATCTCTCCTACCCCTTTGTCTTCGAGCGCGACGGCGAGGTCTGGATGGTGCCGGAAAGCTGCGCCAACGGCACCGTCGATCTCTACCGCGCTACCGCCTTCCCCGGTGGATGGGTCAAGGAAGCGACGCTTCTGTCCGGTGTCGTGGCCAGCGACGCCACGCTTGTCGAGCATGGCGGCGCCTGGTGGCTGTTCGCCACCGTCCGCGACGGCGGCGGCGCCTTCTCCGACGCCCTGCATCTATGGTCGGCGCCGGATTTTCGCGGCCCCTGGACGCCGCATCCCAAAAATCCCGTGCTGATCGACATCGCCTCCGCGCGGCCGGCCGGCCGCATCGTCAGGCGCGGCAACGACCTGCTGCGCCCGGTGCAGGACTGCCGCAGGAGCTATGGCGCGGCGCTTGGCATCGCACGCATTTCTCACCTTGATTTGATCGGCATGGAGCAGGTCGTTGAAACCATCTTAAATCCAGGTGCGCTATGGAGCGGGCGTAAACTTCACACGCTCAACGAGGCTGGCGGCTTTGAGTTCATCGATGGCTCGGCGATCGCACCGCGCTGGAAGCAGCGGACCCGCGATTAACCTAAACATTGGTTACTACCAGGCACGCGCTCCGGTTGCTTGCGGTTGATTTAGGTCCGGAAGATATTTTCTACCGGAGATTGTGAAACGTGCAGTTGCCACCAGAAAGGCAGCAAAATGAGTATCTCAGAGGCTGGCCCGGCCCAAGTCGATGTGGCGATCGTCGGCGCCGGAATGGCCGGCACCACCTTGGCAATGCTGTTGGGACAAGCCGGGCGCAAGGTGGCGCTGATTGATCCGCACCGCGTCCACCACGAGGAATTCCGGGCCGAGAAGATCGGCATGGATCAGATGCTTCTGTTCGAAAAGCTCGGCCTCGATGCGACACTCAAGAGCCTCGTCACCTCGACGACCGACACGCATATCTTCCGCCTCGGCCAGTTCTTCGCGCATGAGAAGAAGGCTGAATTCACATTCTCCTATGGCGCGTTGATCAATGGCCTGCGCGACGCCTTGCCTGCGCAAGTACCGCTGACGGTCGGCAAGGTGACCGAGGTCTCGACTGGACCGGACCGGCAGCGGCTTGTGCTGGCCGACGGCGCCGTCATCGATGCCCGCCTGCTGGTGGTGGCAACCGGCCACGGCGAGGCGGTGCGGCGCGCCGTCGGCGTCGAGCGTATCGAGCAATCGAAGGCGCATTCACTGTCGATGGGATTCGACCTCGCCATCTCCCCGCGTGATTTCGGTCATCAGGCCGTCACCTGCTACAGCAGGCGGGCTGCCGACCGTATCGCCTACATCAGCATCTTTCCCCTCGGCGACAAGATGCGGGCGAACATGTTCGGCTATCGGCAAGTGGCCGAGCCGTGGACGCGGGCGTTTCGCCAGGAACCGCAAAAGATGCTCTGCGAGCTGATGCCCGAAATAGCGGCGCGATGCGGCAACTTCGAAGTCGCAGGCCCTGTCGAGGTCAGGCAGATCAGCCTGAGCACCACGCAAGGCCATCGCCGCGACGGGGTCATCTTCATCGGCGATGCTTTCTGTACCACGTGTCCAACACCGGGCGTCGGCATCGGCCGGGTGATGACCGACGTCGATCAGCTCCATTCGGTTCACATTCCGCGATGGCTCGAAACACCAGGCATGGCGGCTGACAAGATCAACGCCTTCTATGACGACCCGGTCAAGGTGGCTGCCGATGAGGATGGCATGCGGGTGAGCTACTATGCCAAGTCGATCACCGCCGGCACCGGACTGGAATGGCGCGCAAGGCGCCTGCGCAACAACACCGCGCGCCGGCTGATGATCATCGGCCGCAAGGTCCGGCATCTGGGAAAACGGCAGGCGCCCATGGCCAATATTCAATAGGGCGCGACCAGTCGCGCCCTATCGATTGCCAATATTGATTGCCTTATAAGGCGAATGCGTCAGACGCCAACCGCTCAGGTTGCCGTCGACGGAGGTGCCGATGGGGTAGTCTGGGCCGTGACGCCCGAAAGCCTGTCGCGCTTCTGCAAGGTTGGTTTCTCGTATTTCTTCACTGTGAAGTGCCCTCCAAATTGGTACGGCGCCAGCAGAACCAATTCCCTGCCCCGTGTCAATTGCGTCATTACTGGTTCTTACGTCGTCTCCTCGCCATCGTAGTCAAACGATTCTTCACTGTTGCATTGCCGGCACATATCGGCTCCAACAGGACACCTCATCCCAGCGCCAATCCCGCTCTACTCGCCTCCCCGCGCGATGTTGTAAATCGTTTCATCCAAGGTATTTTGGCCATCGGGAACAGAGGGAATAGCCATGTCCAACAGCGCCTTGCCGCTGGTTATCAGTGCGCCGGAACCACGCACGCTCGAGCTGATCTTCACAGCCCGGCAGCTGGCGCGGCTCAAGGCGCACTATCGCATTGTCGAGACGACCGCTGACGGCGTCGCGAAACTGCCGGCCGACGTGCTGGCCGAGGCGCGCTACATCATCGGCCAGCCGCCCATATCGCCCGAAACGCTCGACCGGATGGAGGCGCTGCGCTGCGTCTTCAATGTCGAGACCAACCTCATCAACAACATGCCCTACGAGACCTTGTTCGCGCGCGGTATCCATGTCGTCACCACCGGCCTGGTGTTCGCCGAGCCGGTCGCAGAGCTTGGCCTTGCCATGGCGCTCAACCTCGCCCGCGACATCGTCGATGCCGACCTCGCCTTCCGCCAGGGACAGGAACTGTGGGGCGGCGACGGCAACCAGACGGCGCGGCTCCTGTCCGGCGCGGATGTCGGGATCATCGGTTTCGGCGATCTCGGCCGGGCGCTCAACCGGCTGCTGTCGGGCTTCCGCACCCGCACCAAAGTCTTCGATCCCTGGCTGCCGCCATCGATCCTCATCGACAATGGCGTCGAGCCGGCCTCTCTCGACGAGGTGCTGTCGACCAGCGACTTCATCTTCGTCGTTGCCTCGGTGACCAGCGAGAACCAGGGTTTTCTCGGTGCCGAGGCCTTTGCCGGCATGCGCAAGGGCGCCGCCTTCATCCTGCTCAGCCGCGCCGGCGTGGTGGACTTCCCGGCGCTGATGGCGGCGGTGAAGAGCGGCCACATCGTCGCCGCCAGCGACGTTTTCCCCGAAGAACCGCTGGCGCGGGACCATCCGGTGCGCACCCTGCCCGGCTTTCTGCGCTCGGCTCACCGCGCCGGCGCGCTCGACATCGCCTTCAAGCGCATGGGCGATATGGTGCTTGAGGACATGGACCTGATCGACCGCGGCCTGCCGCCGCTGCGCTCCAAGCGCGCCGAGCGCGAGACGGTTTCGCGCATGCGTTCCAAGCCGGCCGACAGGAATTGAGGCGTGGGTTTTCGTCCCGGTTGGCCGGCCGTCGACAAGGTCGGCTTGACAAGGGCGCGGCCGGCGATGACGCTGCCGCAATCGAACTTTGCGGAGGGAGGCCATGAACATGAAGAAGACCTATGAAAAGCCGATTCTGCTCAAAAGGCAGAAACTCTCCGCCGTGACGGCGCAGCAAGCCAATTCAGGCGTAATAGGCCCGACAGGCCCGGCAGGCTGACACCTCGCGGCATCCAATGAAGGTTAGCATCGGACGCACCCGGGGCGGGCGGTACGGCAGCCGCTCCAGGCGCAGCTTCAGTGTCCACGGCTGCTCTTCGCCCTGCGGGCGACCGCTTCCATAAAAGAGCGGGCGGCAGCGTCACAAGCCGTTCTGGACGGTCCGTTCGCGGACAGCACGACCTCCGCGGCCTTCCGCGACATGCCGTATTTCCGGGCGAAGACCGCAGCGTCGTAAGGTTCGTTTTCGGCTACCGGTGCTGCGGACGTGATCCTGGCTTTGGTCATTGGCGCGTCCGCCGGAAACTCTCAAGCAACTCGCCTTCATTGCGGCAGCCATTCTGGAACAGCGAAAACACCGTGGCCGCCAGAAGCTGCACGTCCGACTCTCCCGACATGCGATCGAGTTTGCGCTCCAGGCAGACCCGATCGAAGACGCGCTGGCACAGTTGCAGATCGGAAGGATGGAAACCAGGATTGCGCTTATGAAGGCTCGACATAAGAAGCCCCTTTCGGAGCAGCGACCACTTCCTTGACGCTGTGGGTCAAAAAATGAAATCGGGCTGAGCAAGAGTCAACATCGGCCTTCATCACAGTAAGTATCGTACAATTCTCCCGCCGGTCCGCCCCTTTTTCGAACGGTTCTCGGGCCCGGCGCGGCATGGCGCCCTTGTCGTTAGCCGGCGGATTTCATCGACCCTCACCGTGATCCGGCGCTCTCATGAAATATGTCGGTTTTGTACCAAGTGGCGCTTGGTACGTTTCCGACACTAACATTCAGGCCGATCTTTTCATATGCGAACGGGCGTTGGGGGGCGCCGTGCTTCGAATTTCATATCGCATTGATATCTTTCTTCGTTCAGAGCCCCTATACATAGGCGATCGTCCGTACGTTTTTACGGGCACGGACGGCTGGGAGATTGGATGGCTCTTGCCCTGCATTGGGCCACGCCATGTCTGATCTCGTCAAAAACCATCAATACCGAAATCAGCTGCTGCGGCGCATGCCTGCGGATGATCTGGCGTTGCTCGAGCCGGACATGCAGCGCTGCGACTTGCCGCTGCGCATGATGCTAGTGACCCCGAATATTCCGATCGAGGCCGTCTACTTCATCGAACAGGGCATCGGTTCGGTGGTCGCCAGCACGGCAAGCGGCCAAGAGGCCGAAGTGGGCTTCATCGGCTTCGAAGGCATGACCGGATACGCCCTGGTGATGGGCGACGACCGTGCGCCGCATGCCTGTTATGTCCAACTCGAAGGCGAAGCGATCCGCATCGAAGCTGGCGCTTTCAAGGCAGCATTGGAGGCAAGTGCAACCTTGCGCATGTTCCTGCTGCGTTTCGTCAACGCGCTACAGACCCAGGCCGGCTGCACCGCGCTCGTCAACGCGCGGTTGAAGCTCGAGGAACGGCTGGCGCGATGGCTGCTCATGTGCGACGACCGCGTGCCGGGCGAGCATCTCGCCATCACCCACGAATTCCTGGCCATCATGCTTGGTGTCAGGCGGCCAGGCGTCACCGTCGCCCTCCAACTGCTCGAAGGCCGCGCGTTGATCCGCTCGCGTCGGGGCGAGATCGTCATTCGCGACCGCGCCGGGCTGCTGGAACTCGCCAATGGCAGTTACGGCGAAGCCGAGGCCGAATATGCAAGGCTGATCGGCGAGATCGGCGCGGCCTGATCAGGAGCGGTTGCCGCCAGCATCCGGCTTGCCCGACGTCGCTTTGCCGGGCGGTGCCGCACCGCCTTCAATTGCGCCCCGGCCAATCGGCCCATCCCCGTCGATCGGTCCATCCTTGGCTATCGGCAACCCGGCATGCTCCAGACTTGCAAGCTTGCACTTCGTCTGTTCGGCCGCCGCTCCGACAAGGCAGTCGATGGTGAACATGGCACCGGCGTGATCGCTGGCCGCGACCGCCTGGCGGATCTTCGTCAATTGGGCTTGCGTATAGTCCAGAAGCTCGACCAGGCCGGTATGATCCAAACCGCCCTCCATTGCAGGATGTCGAGAGGCCGATCTGAGGCGCTCTTGCCATCGAAATACGCCCATTTACACGGCTTGCATAGCCGGACTGTCAGAATCGTACAGTCTACGCGCCACCGGGTCGTTGCCTATTGGCCAAAGGTCCATCTTCGCGCCGCCGCCACGGCATGCAAGTGTATATAAGCCATCGCTTGAATACTGGTCCGTACGTCTGTCGGGGAGATGTCGTGCCAATTCGCGAGAATCTCGCCGCCAATCTCAGGCGGCTGGTCCAACGCCACGCTTCCGTCAGCGCGGTGTGCCGTGAGCTTGGCATCAATCGCACCCAGTTCGAGCGCTATCTGCAAGGCAAGGCGGTTCCCAACAAAGCCACCGCAAGGCTGATCTGCGACTATTTCAAGATCGATGAGAATGAGCTGTATCGCGAGCCGGCCGCCGCGGCAGCCAAGAGCGACGGCAACGCAACGCTGCGCCAGGCCCTGTACGAAAACATGGTGCGGCCGCCGTCGCCCGCCATCGCCGGAGGCACATATTTTACCTATTTTTCGATGCCCGGCCGACCCGACTTTTTGATGCGCTCGGTCACCTTCGTGCGGCGCGAGGCCGATCTCGTCACCTTCAAGCGGGTGACGCGCTGGGCTTCGGGCGATGGCCGGGGTGGCTCGAGAATACCCGGCAACCATTACGGCGTGGCGATCTCGCGCCTGAACTGGATTTATTTCACCGGCATCAACCGCCGCCAGACCACCGAGCCCTCGATCATGACCGTGCAGTGGGCTCCCATCTCCGAACCGGTTCTGGTGGGCAGGGCGATCGTCCTCACCGGATCAGGGCCGGCCTTTGTATCCGTCATCATGCGGCAGGACGTCGCCAGGATCAGCATGAGGCGAGCGCTGCAGATGGCCCATATCGTCAGTCTCGACGACCCCAGCGTCGATCGCCTGGTGGTCAGTCTCGCACGAGAGACCCGATAAACTAGCTTCTTACGGGAAAAATCGGGGAAAGTTTCAAGTTTTTCGACTATATTTTTCTTCGTCTCGGGATTTTTGCGCAAAAAACCCCGGAACTTTCACCCAAACCTGTCGTTTTCCAACTGATCGTTGCTTCGACGATCCCAAGCAACAGGAGGAGTACGCCATGAACATCAAGATGATCTGTTTCGGCGCGATGACGCTCTCGATGGTTGCCGGTACGGCGCTTGCCGCGAGCGACACCGGCACGTCGGCTCTCGACGATCCGGCCAAGATGCAGCCCTTCTACACCGACTCCAGCAGGAAGACGATGGTCAGCGACGACGATTTCGTGAAGGCCTGGAAGGCCCTTACGCCGGACGACCAGACCGCGATGATGAAGGCCTGCGAGGATGAGGCGAAGGACGCTACTGCGGCCAACAGCCATCCGGAATTCTGCAGCAGCGTGAAAGCGAACGGCGGCAGCAAGTAGCAATCCAGCGGCCCGATGAGAAACAGCCCCTTCGCGGGGCTGTTTTGCGTCTGCCGCGGGGCGCGCGGACAAGCCCGCCACGCAACGATCAAGCCCGGCCGGCGCGCCGGCCCAT
This sequence comes from Mesorhizobium sp. M7A.F.Ce.TU.012.03.2.1, assembly GCF_004006095.1. Lineage (NCBI taxonomy): Bacteria > Pseudomonadati > Pseudomonadota > Alphaproteobacteria > Hyphomicrobiales > Phyllobacteriaceae > Mesorhizobium > Mesorhizobium sp. M7A.F.Ce.TU.012.03.2.1. The sequence continues at coordinate 3,853,252 of NZ_CP034779.1, read as the reverse complement.
TTCCCTTCCTGCTATGTTGCACCGCGATAAAATTGCTCTATGTTGCACTGCGATAAATTTGTTGCATTGCGATATCAGCCTGCCCGGCCGACGTTGCGCAGGGGCTGGGCCTTGCACGAAGGAGCCGTCGTGGCAGCATCGTTCCGGCCGGACATACAAGGATTGCGCGCGCTCGCCGTCGGCGGTGTCGTCGCCTACCATTTCGGCCTCACCGCGCTCCCCGGCGGCTTTGCCGGCGTCGACATCTTCTTCGTCATCTCGGGCTGGCTGATAACAACCCATCTCATGCAGGAAATCGGCGAGACCGGCCGGCTCGACCTTTGGCGCTTCTATGCCAGGCGCGCACGGCGGCTTCTGCCGGCAGCTTTGTTAGTCATCCTGGTTACGCTGGCCGCCGGCTACTTCATCCTGGCGCCGCAGGAGCAGGCGCTCTATTCGCGCGGCGCCATGTTCGCCTCCGCCTATGCCATCAATCTGTGGCTGCTGCGCTGGTCGTTCGACTATTTCGCCGCCGACGCCACCAGCAATCCCTTCATCCACTTCTGGTCGTTGTCGGTGGAGGAGCAGTTCTATCTGGTCTGGCCGGCGCTGCTTCTGCTGGCCGCCTGGCTGCGGCCGGGCCGGCGAACGGCCGCAGCCGTGGTCGGCGTTACCGGCCTTGCCTCCTTCGCCGCCTGCCAGTGGCTGACCAGCGCGGCGCCGGCCTGGGCCTTCTATTTTTCACCGCTGCGCGCCTGGGAGTTCGCCGCCGGCGGCCTGGCGACGCTGGTCCCCATGGCTTTGCTGCAGCACCGCATCTGGCTGCGGGCAGCACTTGGCTGGCTCGGCCTGGCGCTGATCGCGACCGCCTATCTCCTGTTGAGCGAGGACCTGCCCTTCCCCGGCTGGTACGCGTTGCTGCCGGTGGCGGGCACCGTGCTGGTGCTGCTGAGCGGGGTCGGCGGGCCGCAGACCAATAGGCGGACCGGCTGGCAAGCCCTTGGCCCGGCCGCCGCTTTGTCCCTGCCGCCCTTGCAATGGATCGGCACGCTCTCCTATTCGCTCTATCTCTGGCATTGGCCGGTCATCGTCTATGCCGGGATGCTGGCGCCGGAGCTTTCCGTGCCGCAGCGGCTTGGCTGTGGCGTGCTGGCGCTCGCCCTGTCGGTGCTCACCTATCATTTGATCGAAGACCCGGCGCGGCGCGGCGCCTGGATGGCGGTGGGCGCCCGCGCCTTTCCCAAGGCCATTCCAGGCGCAAAACCGCTTCGCGCTTTTCCCGGCCTTGTGCTGGTTCCCGCGCTGATGCTGACCGGCACCGGCGTGGCGGTCGCCTATGCCAACGCGCATCTGGCCACGCGCAATATCGGCCCCGAGCAGCGCGGCATCGAGCAGGCGGTCGAAAGACCTTCCATCGCGCGGGCCGTCGACAAGAACTGCCTGGCCGACTTCCAAACGGTGACGCCGAAACCCTGCATGTTCGGCCCGGCCGATGCCAGCCGCACCATCGTGCTGTTCGGCGATTCGCACGCCGACCAGTGGTCGACGCCGCTGATCGAAGCAGCCAAACGCAACGACACAAAGATCATCACCTATCTCAAATCATCGTGCCGCGCCTCGCGGCTCTCCACCTTCAACACGGTGCTGAAGCGCGACTACACCGAATGCGACGCCTGGCGCGAGCAGGCCATATCAGAGATCATCCGCCACAAGCCGCGCCTGGTGGTGATCTCCGAATTTTCCATCGGCAATCTGATCCGCGACCTGCCACCCGCCGAACGCACCGCTGAAGTAGCGCGCTGGCAGGCCGGCCTGCGCTCGACCTTGCAGGCCTTCAGCCGGGCCGGTGTCGAGACGGCTGTTATCCGCGACACGCCGATCAACGCCAGCTTCGCCGGCTCCTGCGTGGCGCGCACCCTGTGGTGGCGCGAGGCACCCTCGCCGCACTGCGACACGCCAAGAGCCGAAGCCGCCAACGATAGCACCGCCGCCGCCGAGCGCGCCGTGGTGACCAGCGTGCCCGACACCCGCTACATCGACCTCACCAACCAATTCTGCGGCCCGACCACCTGCCACGTCGTCATATCAGGCAAGCTGGCGTTTCGTGACAGGCACCATCTGGCGACGGGCTTTGCAGAGACGCTGGCGGGGCCGCTGGAGCGGGCGCTGTTTTAGGCGCCTGGGTATCTGCGCCCGGTCCGCATTGTTCATCACATATTGCGAATCTGTGGAACGGGCTTGATCACCGATCCGGCAGGCATCGCCGGTCGGATCCATTTCACCCCTCACCGCCTCATCATCATCCCGTAATGCACTGCCAACAAATCCAGCCCCACCTTCAGCAGCTTCGTCACCACGTTCCGGCCTTCGCCGGTCTGCTCGGACAGGCGCTTGAGGGAACCGTCCGCGCAGCAGACTTGTCGCACCACGGCGGCCACCTCCCAATGGCCTAGCGCTCTTGTGGCGGCGGCATAGGCCCTGCCGGCGTCGAGCACACTGTCGGCGATGCCGCCGCCATCGCGGCCGCCGTCGACGCGCTCGGTCCAGCGCATCGGCTTGACATCAGCCTGCTGGCTGCAGCGGAAATCCTCGCGGTAGCGCAGACCTGCCTCGCGCTGCTGGCGCGACAGCGAGGTGATGCCGATAAGCGCATCGATGGCGCGCACCCGCACGATGCCGCCGGTGGCGGCGTAGCCGTCATTCGACACCTCGTAGACACGAGCAGCCTCCAGCGTGCCCGCCGCCAGCCGCTTGCGGCCGAAGGCGTCATCCCTGAGCGCGAAATCATGGCCGATCTCGCGGCGTATGCGCACCTGCTCGGCCTCGCCCTTCGGCAATTTCGGCGCCTGCGGTTTGACGGGTCTGGTCCTTTTGCTCATGGGAGGCTCCTGGTTGGCTCGGGATGATGGAGAACGGCAAAGCGCGGCGATCCTTCGCGCAGTTGGGCATCTCCCCACATGGTCGGCAGGGCGGAGAGAGCCGCCGTTCGGTTGGCCTTCATTGAATCGGAGGTCGTCGCCTCCTCGCCGCTGCGCCAGCATCCTTGCCGCCCGGCATCCAGGCTGATGGAACCGGCGCGAGCTTTCGACGTTATGTCGCGTCCATGCCAAGGGGAGGTTCGCCGATGACAGCCTTCATGCCGGTTACCGTGCGCTTTTGCGATAACAAAACCATGCTGGTCAGTTCGGTGGCCGGCGCAGCCGAGGCATTGCGCCACCAATGGCCCGACAAGACAGCACCTGGTTATCTCGAGGCGACGCGGCTGGTTACGCTCGCCGTCGAAGGCATCTGCTGCCAGCGCATTGCGTTCGACGCCTTCACCAGGGCGGCCAAGCAACAGAACATACTGGTGGCCAGGCCCAAAAGCCGCGCCCATGACTGGCTGAACGCGGTGGCTAGCCCATGAGGATCGCGCGCCGGCCGAAAAATTGATGCAACCGGCCGCCAGCGGGGCGCGTTTATCGATGCGGTAGTTGGAGCCGCGCGCAAAGCGAAGGTGAACGCCGTGGGTACGATGAAAACCGGAGTGCCGCTCAAAGTGCGGGTGGAAGATGAGATCGAAGAGATCGACAGCGTCAGCGAAGCCGCCGATTTTCTGCAGCGTTGGCCGCTCGAGCGACGCGGCCATGTCTACCGCAGTGCGCTGAACGCCTGCAGCGCGGCGATCGCCGCGCAGATTTCCGAAGCCGACGCCATGAAGGTGTTTACCGGCTTTGCCCGGGTGACCGGCATATTGGTCGACGAGGGCAACCCGGCGATGGCGATGGACGCAAGGAGCATGCAGAGCCGCACGCCCAAGCAAGGCCGGCAAATGCCGAAATAAGGTTTTGGCGATTTTGCTCCGGGCTTGATTCATCTCAGATCCTCCACCTCTGTGCAGCGAGGCAGCCCTTTCACCCAGCCTCCGCTTCGCTCGGCTGACCATTCCGGGGCGAGCCACGTGTCTCGCCCGTCCTTCGGACCCCCGAGGGGAGAGGAGACTTGCAGCCGTCGGTGCCCTCCTCTTCTCCCCAGCGGGGAGAAGGTGGCCCGAAGGGCCGGATGAGGGGGCTGGCGCAGCAATGGGAGAGCGGGCTCATCCCGCCACAAATACGCGGCGCTGAAACCGCGCCTGGTGGTAGGTGCAATAGCTTTTCAGCGCCCTGGTGCGCATGCCGCAGCACAGCATGTCGGCGCCCGGCCGGCTGCCTGGCGCATCGTTTTCAGAATCCTCCTCCACCGTCAAATCCAGCGGCGCGCGGCAGCGTGAAAACAGGCAATCGATGAAACGCATCGCCACGCCATGCGGCTGCCGGCCGATGGCCGCGCGCGGCGGCGCCGGCGTCTCCAGGCGATAGGCTACGCCGTCGGCGATCAGCACGCCTACCTCGCGCACGAACGAATGGCGCCTGGGCCGGGCCACTTCACGCCCGTCCTTGGTGGCAAGCACGCCATGCATCTTGCCGACGACAGGCGTCGCAGTCCCCGGGGCGCCAGTCGCCCGCTTGCTTTCAGCGCGCTTGCCCACCGCCTGTCCGGCTCGCGGCGGCGGCCCCTTGCCATTGGCAAAACCGATCGCGCCCAGCATGGCGTTACGGTGCACGATGCCGATGATGGCGTCGCGCGACACCGGGCTGCCGCGCAACGCGCTGAACGCGACTGCAATCCTGGAGGCTGAAAGCCCGTCCTTCAGCCAGCGGCCGATCTCGTGCAATTCCGCGTCGCTATAGCTTGCCATATCCAGCTCCATCCAAAGTTCGGCCGCGCGCCGTCGGGCAGCGTCAAGGTTCGACCCGGTGGCCGGGTCGCAGTCAGGTTGTTTTTCAAAAGCCGGCTGTCAGCCGACCAGCCTCAGCCGGATTGGGTAGATTTCCCGCCGGCAAGGTGCAGAAGCCGCGCCTCGGCCGTGTTCCTATCCAGGGCGGAAACCGCCCTGCCCGTTGGCCTGTCGAACAGGATGACGGTGCCGTCATCGGTGCGGATGCAGGAGCGGCCAGCCGAAAAAACAGCGCCGGCGCCATGCCGGTCGGATTGGGGGCCGGAGCCGCTGGGAGCGGCGTCTCCGGCCGTTCCGGTCGCCGGAGACGGGCGGACCGGACCCGGGGCTGGTGCAGTCAAGCACCGAGCCTCGGGCTTCATCCTGGCCGGGGAGGAGGACAGCCGGGATGAAAGGGGGGCGACAGCCGCCGGGCACACCGCGCACGGGGCCGGCGCCATTGCGCCATCAAAGGTGGACAGGTTTTGCATAACCATATATAAGCATAACTCACAAATTTATGCAAGCCATTCTTCCATAGACGAGAGCCACTTTCATCACTCACATGGTCGCCATGGCAAGAACGGAACTGTCGATCAAGGTCGGGGCGGCGATCCGCAAGGCGCGCAAGCAGCGCGGCCTGGTCATGCGCCACATCGCCGAGCACAACGACACTGATGTCGCCGCCGTCGGCAATTGGGAAACCGGCCGCAATCTGCCCAAGACCGAGAACCTCCTGAAGACCGCCGCCTTCCTGCGCGTCGACCCGGTGGCGCTAGGTCAAGGGCAGGTCGTGTTTCTCGACGATGCCGGACCGGTCGCCGATGCGGAGATCGTCACCGATACCGGTCCGCTACCCGCGGGGTCGATGGATATCGAGGTGCTGGGCGCGGCCGTCGGCGGCGACGATGGCGATTTCACCTTCAACGGCGAGCCGGCGGGTTACGTCCAGCGCCCGCCGGGGGTGCGCAACCTGCCGAAGGTGTTCGCCCTGCACGTGCTCTCGGATTCCATGGTGCCGCGTTATGAGCCCGGCGACCTGATCTATTGCGGCGGCCGCGACGCCGTACCGGGCGACCATGTGGTGATCGAGACCTTCCCCGAAGAAAACGAGCGCAACGGCAAGGCTTTCATCAAGAAGCTGGTCAAGCGCACGGCGGGCGAGCTGGTGGTCGAGCAGTACAATCCGCCGAAGACGCTGACCTTCAACCGCTACGCCATCAAACATGTCTGGCGCGTGATTCCGCTGAAGGAATTGCTGGGGTATTGAGGACGGGGCGTTCTTCCTTCTCCCCCCTGCGAGAAGGAAGAACCAGCGCTGGCACCCTTCCTTCGACAAAACTCAAGCCCGCCGTGATCCCTCCAGCGGCACCTCGCGCTCATTCAGCATCCGCGCTTCGCTGCGCACGCGCTGGCGCTCGTCGACAAACGCCGCCTGGATCGTAACCGTCGCCCCCGGCAGTCCGTCGGCACGGCAGGCCGAACAGACGATGCGGCCCGACAGAGCGGACAGCGGCGTATTCCCCGTCACCCCGAACCGCTTCAGCTGATCGGGTCGCCACCACCTGTTGCGGCCGCAATCGGCGCACTCGACCGAGATCGAGGCGACATGCGCGATTGTCGGCTCCTTGCCTGGTAATGCCATCGCCCCTCCCCATCCTTTTTGTTCCTGATTTGTTCGCATATTCCTGCGTTTTGAGCCGGGAGTCGAGTCGCAGTTTTCAAACTTTCGCAGAAGTTTTCTTCTAGTGTAATTTGAGTTATGCTTTCATATATATATAAAAATGTGAGTCGGACACGAACCTGCCCACTGCATCAGACCCGGGAGCGATAATGGACGCTTTTGCCGCCGATTTTGCCCGCTCCTGCGGTTACGCCGGCGACAGCCTGGCCCTGCTTGAAGCCTTCGAAGCCATCCGCCGCAACGGCATCGCCCACGCCCGTCAGGATCACGTCAGGCGCAAGGCGGTGATCGACGAGTTGAAACCGTCGCAAGCGCTGTTCCTGGCCGCGATAAGCCCGGCGCTCTCGGCGGAAGAGGCCATTGAGGACGCCGCCCGCTTCATAGCCTGCTGGCGCAACGTACCGCGCTGGCGCCAGGAGCGGCGCTTGCCAGACCTGATCAGGGCCAAGCAACAACGGCTGGTGGCACGGTATTTTCGTCGCCATGGCCATCTTCTATGGGCGCGCGAAGCAGCGTGAGGCTGGACCAGCCATTTGCGGGTTCCATCAGCAATTTTTTCTTTCTAGACTGCGCAGGGGTGGCTGATCGTCGACGTGCATAGTTTGGGATGTTCAAGACTGCCCGCCCAAAATTCCAAACCTGGATAACGGCCGGCGCGGGAACCACCGCCGCCCTGCTCGTCGCCGGCCTGATGGGTGCGTTCGGCGCCCTGCCCGCCCACGCCCCGCCGCAATTGCCGTCCAATGCCGCCATCGACGCCGGGCGCTGGCGGGTCCAGCCGGCGCGCGCCTATGTCAGCCGCGCCCGGCGAAGTGATTGGCCAGCGCCACCTTCGCCGCGAGCTGCATGAGGAGATCGCCGACCAGCACGCCGGCCAGCACGAGTGCCACGAGTTGCGGCCAGAACCGCCGCAGCAGCGAAAAACCTAGGGTGATCGGTCTGATGATATCGGCAAACATGAGGTTCTCTCACGATGCCACCCGCCAAAACCTTTCTAGCAAAGGACGGCTGTTTTGCAAGAAAGGGGGCTCCCCTTCTCCCCTTGTGGGAGAAGGTGGATCGGCGCGATAGCGCCGAGACGGATGAGGGGTGCGTGACGGAATGGGGCGTTGGCGTTCCCTGGAACACCCCTCATCCGACCTCGCTTCGCGAGGCCACCTTCTCCCACAGGGGGAGAAGGGAGAACCGTCCCCCTCACCTTCTCACCCGCGATTTCAGCCACCGGTCGAACGCCACCGCCAGGATCAGGATGAGCCCGATGACGATGCTTTGCGTATAGGACGAGACGTTGTTGAACTGCAGCCCGTTCTGCAGCACGCCGATGAGCGCCGCGCCGACCACCGTACCGCCGACCGAGCCGATGCCGCCGAACAGCGAGGTGCCGCCGATGACGACGGCCGAAATGACCGTCAGCTCGTAGCCGATACCGGCGACCGCTTCCGAGGAATTCAGCCGCGCCGACAGCACGAAGGCCGCGAGGCCGGCGAAGAAGCCGACGATGACATAAACCGAGACCAGAATACGGTCGACGCGCAGGCCCGACAGCCTTGCCGCCTCGGCATTGCCGCCGACGGCGTAGACAGCGCGCCCGTAGCGCGTGTAGCGCAGCACGATATGGCACAGGATGGCGGCCGCGGCGAAGATCAGCGCCGGCACCGGCACGGGGCCGATCAGCCCGGTGCCGAACCAGCGCATCGAGGCGTCGAAGCCCGAGATCGGGCCGCCGTTTGAGATGGTCAGCGTCAGCCCGCGAAACACCGTCAGCCCGCCCAGCGTAACGACGAAGGGCGGCACTTTCAGCCGGGTGATGACAAGCCCTTGCACCCCGCCGGCAGCAGCGCCCACAACGACGGCGGCCAAGAGTGCTGCGAACCAGCCGAATCCTTGCGTGCCGCTCGTCGACAGCGACAGCGTGTTGGCGGAGCCACCCTTGGCGACCACGGCGGCGACCATACCGCAGAAGGCGAGCAGCGAACCGACCGACAGGTCGATGCCGGCGGTGAGGATGACGAAGGTCATGCCGAGCGCGATCAGCCCGGTGATCGAGATCTGCCTTGTGATGTTGAACAGGTTGATCGGGTCCATGAAGCTCGGCTTCAGCACGGTGAAGACGATGATCAGCGCCACCAGGAACAGCAGCGGCCCGAAGCTCATCAAAAGCCGCGCGAAGTTGATGCCGCCGCGCTGATCCTGTTCCCCCGCCACGCTCATAGTGTCTCCTTGCGGTCGAGTGCCATCAGTTCCATCAGTCTTTCCTCGTTTGCCTCGACGCCCGGCATCTGGCCGGTGATGCGTCCCCGGCGCATGGTCACGATGCGGTCCGACACCGCAAGCACCTCGGGCAGCTCGGACGAAATCATCATCACCGCAATGCCGCGCGCCGCAAGCTGCACCAGGATCTGGTGCACCTCGGTCTTGGCGCCGACATCGACGCCGCGCGTCGGCTCGTCGACGATCAGCACTTTCGGATCGCGCGCCAGCCAGCGCGCCAGGATCACCTTCTGCTGGTTGCCGCCCGACAGGCCTTCGATAGCCTGCTCGGCCGAAGCCATGCGGATCGACAGCATTTTGCGAAACCCGGACAGCGCATCGCGCTCGCGCCGCTCGGCCATGAAGCCGAAACCGTTGCTGAAGCTGCCTAGCGAAGCGATGGAGAAATTCGGCAGGATGCCCAGCGCGGCAAAGATCGCCTGGTGCTTGCGGTCCTCCGGCAGCAGGCCGATGCCGAGCGCAATGGCGTCTGCGGGCGATGCCGGGGCGATCGGCTTGCCATCGAGCGTGATGGTGCCGGCCGCGATACGATCGGCGCCGAAGATGGCGCGCGCCAGCTCGGTGCGGCCCGAGCCGACAAGCCCGGCAACGCCGAGGATTTCACCGGCCTTGAGGTCGATGTCGACGCCGTCGAGCACGATGGCGTGCGGCGCTTCGGGATCGCGCACGGTGCGCAGGCCGCGCACCGACAGCACGACATCGCCGGCCACCGCGCGTTGCGCCGGCCGGGCGTAGAGCTCGGACGCCGCGCGGCCAACCATCTTCTCGATGATTTTGGGCAGGGCGATCGGTCCACCCTCACGGTCGAGATGCCCGGCCAGCCTACCGTCGCGCAGCACCGTCATGCGGTCGCAGATGGCGGAGGCTTCCTCCAGCCGGTGGGTGACGAACATGATGGCGACCTTGTCCTTGCGCAGCCGGTCCATGATCGACAGCAACCGCTGCACCTCGGTCTCGGTCAGCGCCGAGGTCGGTTCGTCCATGATGATCAGCCGGCTTTTCAGCGACAGGGCGCGGGCAATCTCGACCAGTTGCTGTTCGGCCACCGACAGCGCCGACACCGGCGTCATCGGATCGATGGAGAGGCCGACGCGGGCGATGATCGTGCGGGAGTCCTGCTCCATCCGCCTCCAACTGACCAGCCCGAGCGGACCGGTCGGCGCGCGGCCGATAAAGATGTTTTCCGCCACCGTCAGCGTCGGGATCAGGCTGAGCTCCTGGTAGATGGTGACGATGCCGAGCCGCTTGGCATCCTGCGGGCTGGATGGATGATAATCGGCACCGTCGAAAGTGATGCGGCCGCCCGACGGCGGCATGACGCCCGAGAGGATTTTCAAGAGCGTCGACTTGCCGGCCCCGTTTTCGCCGAGCAGGCCGAGGATCTCGCCGGGGCGGATATCGAGCGAGACGTCGCTGAGCGCGGTGACGCCCGAGAAATGCTTGGTGATGCCTTCGACGGCAAGCAGGATGGGTTCGGACGATGCGGCTTCAGCGGCTGGCGGCAAGGGTGGCTCCTTCCATGCAGTTGATGTCGCCTGTCAGCGCTTGAACGCCCCCCTCTGTCCGGCAGGACAGAGGGGAGCGCTGTCCCGCCGGCTTTGCCAATCGGCCGATCCCCGCCAAACCCCTACTTCGTCTCGCCAATCCGCTCCGCCTTGTCGAGATTGTCCTTGCCTATGACGATCGGCGTCAGCAGCACCAGCTTCTCCTTCGGCTCGGTCTTGTCCTTGGCAAAGGCCACCGCGATGCGCACCGCGGTGCGCGACTGCTCGCCGGGAAACTGCTCGACGGTGCCCGCAAGCTTGCCGTCACGCACCGCGACCAGCGCTTCCGGCAGTGCATCGAAGCCGTAGATCTTGACGTCGGTGAAGTTGCGCGCGGCACAAGCCTCCATGGCGCCCAGCGCCATGTCGTCATTGGCGCAGACGATGGCGTCCGGCTTGCCGTTGGCGGCAAGGCCGGCCTCGGTCACCGACAGCGCCTCGGCGCGGGCGAAGTTGGCGGTCTGCTCGAAGACGATCTGGTACTTGTCCTTCAGCGGATCGAGAACGTTGTGAACGCCCTTGTTGCGGTCGATCGCCGGGCCGGCGCCGGGCTGGCCCTGAAGGTGGAAGAGTTTGGCGCCATTGGGAAATGCCGCCACCACCGCGTTGGCTTCCGCCTCGCCGCCCTTGACGTTGTCGGCGCCGACATGGGCCAGGATGCCCTCGACGCCGTCGACGCGGCGGTCGATCGTCACCACCGGAACGCCGGCCTTGACCGCTTCCTCGATGGCCGGCGCCAGCGCGTTGACGTCGAGCGGCGAGATGACAATGGCGTTGACCTTCTGCACCAGGGCCGCCTCGATGTCGGCGGTCTGCTTGGTGGCCGAGTTCTGGCCGTCGCTTTCGGTCAAATTGACGCCTTGCGTGGCGGCTTCCGCCTTGATCTCGTTCAGCATGTGCACGAAGAACGGAAAGCCGAGACTGGGCACCGAGCCAAGGATGGTGAGCTTGTCCTGCGCAAACACCGAGGGCGCGGCGACCATCATGGCGCCGAAAGCCGCGGACGACAGCAGGAATTCACGTCTGTTCATGGGATCCTCCTCCACAAAAACGCACGACCCCGAAAACCGGGATCGGTTTCAGGAAGGATCATGCATCGGTTCAAAGTGTTGGAGCATCCTCCCTGCGCCCGAAAACGCATGCCGCTCCAGCTGGCCGCCGCTGTAAAAAGAGCCTCCCACCGACGCCTGCCTGGGGATGCTAACCCAGGGTCAACCATTTGTGCAACCTCGATATAACAGCGCTGTTCGGCAAATTATCGGAATTGTCGGATTTCTGGATCGTGGGCATGCTTCCCAGCACAATAGACACGGCGCATCGCCTCCTGCGGCCTATTTGGCGTTGACTGACTTCATATTCCTTATTGAAAGGCCACCATTAAATGTGTATAAATACACATGAAAAGCGCCGACATTATCCGCCTGTTGGAAGCTGATGGGTGGGTTGAAGTTGCCCGAAGGGGCAGTCATGCGCAATTCAAACACCGCGACAGGCTAGGGCGGGTCACCGTCCCTCATCCCAAGCGCGCTATTCCAATAGGCACCCTGCGCAGCATCGAAAAACAATCTGGACTGAAACTGAGGTGACGGCCATGAAGCAGTATATCGGACTTATCCATAAGGATGCCGACAGCGACTTCGGTGTGTCTTTCCCTGATTTCCCAGGCGTGATTACCGCCGGCAAGGATCTGGATGACGCCCGGTCCATGGCTGAAGAGGCCCTCGCCCTCCACATCGAAGGGTTGGTCGAGGATGGCGGGGCTGTTCCTGAACCCTCCAGTTTGGAGGCTGTGATGGCGGACGCCGATAATCGCGACGGTGTTGCAATCCTGGTCTCGGCCCAGACCCAGACCAGGAAAACAGTGCGTATCAACGTGACGCTTTCCGACGACATTCTCCAAAGGATCGATGCCTTTGCCGAAGCTCATGGCTATACCCGATCCGGGTTTCTCGCAAAGGCCGCTGAAAAAGTGATGGCGCTGGAAGCGGCGTGACCCGTATGAAGCCGCAAATCATCTGCCATATGCTCGCATCACTCGACGGCAGCCTTCATCCAAGCCGCTACACGACAAGTCCGGACGGGACCCGGGCGGAGTGGTCGAGCCTCTACGAACATATCCACAGTGATCTCGCGGCTGACGCCTGGATCGTCGGCCGCGTCACCATGGCCGAGATGAGCAAGGCCGCCGCGCACCCACCAGCCAATGTCGGCAAGGTCGACCGGCCCTATCATTTCGCGCAAATGGATGCGGGCAGTTATGCCGTGGCGCTCGATGCCTCGGGCAAGCTCCATTTTTCCAAACCCGACATCGGCGGCGACCACGTCGTGGTGCTGCTTGGGCGTGACGTTACCGACAGCCATTTGGCCGAGCTTGCCGCCGACGGCGTGTCCTATATCGTGTCGGAAGCGGCGGACATCGATCTCGCGGCGATGCTTGAGGTGCTCGGCAGCGAACTCGGCATAAGCCGGTTGCTGTTGGAGGGCGGCGCCGGCATCAACGGCTCCTTCCTCGCAGGCGGACTCGTCGATGAGCTGAGCCTTCTCGTCGCGCCCGCGATCGATGGACGCGCAGCAAACCAGGCCTTCGTCGAATTCGGCGAGAGCGGCCTGGCGGGCAAGACGCAGTTGTCACTGAAAAGCTGCAAGGCCTTGGCGCATGGGCTCGTCCATCTGCGCTACGCGGTCAGCCCTGCATAACCGGAATCCTAGCCGCTATGCAGCCCGGCTGGCGCCGCTTTGTCAGCGCATCAATACCGCATGGCATCGAGATCGGCGATCAGCGTCGGGCCGGTCGGGTGCCAGCCCAGCCGTGCCTGTGTCAGCGCGCTGGAGGCCGGCAGATCCATCGGCGCGAACATCGCCATCCAGCCGAAATGCTCCGCAGCCTTTTCCGGCGCGATGGAAACGACGGGCAATTTCAGGCCCCGGCCAAGCGCCTCGGCGATAGCGCGCACCTCGACGCCTTCCTCGCCGACCGCGTGATAGCGCGCGCCCGGCTGCCGCTTCTCCACGGCGAGCCGGTAAAGGCGCGCGGCGTCGAGGAGGTGGCCCGCGGAGAAGCGGTTCCGACCTTCGCCGACATAGGCCGAGACGCCTTTTTCACGTGCGATTTCGATGAGCGGCGTGATGAGGCCTTGCTTGACCGGATTGTGGACCTGCGGCAGGCGCACCACCGACACGTTGACGCCGGCGTCCAGCAAGGCATTGCCGGCCAGTTCGGAGGCAATGCGCGGATTGGGATGGCTAGGGTTGAAGACGTCTTCGATCGCCAGTTCGCGATGTCCCGGGCTGCCCATGCCGACGCCGGAGGTGATCACCAGCGGCCGGTCGGAGCCGGCCAGTGCCGAGCCAAGAGCGGCGATGACGCGCTTGTCCTTTTCGCAATTCTCGGCAAACCGCGAAAAGTCGTGGTCGAACGCCGTATGGATCACAGCCTCCGCCTTCGCCGCGCCGTCGCGCAGCCCCTCGGGATCCTCGAGCGTTCCCCGATGCACCTCGGCGCCAGCGGCGGCCAGCGCCTCGGCGCCGGCATCCGAGCGGGTCACGCCGATCACCTGATGACCCGCCTTGATGAGTTCGGGAACGATGGCCGAACCGATGAAACCGGTCGCGCCGGTGAGAAAGATACGCATGCAAAATCTCCTGCACAGTTGCCTGCGTAATATTGCTGGTCTATTATTCTATTAAAGTAGTGATCTTATCATGGTATAATGGCTAACAGGATGCCCTCCAATTCCGCCGGCTCACTGGCAGCGTTCCTGAAAGACCGGCGCACCCGGCTCGATCCGGCGTCCTTCGGCTTCTCGGGGCGCCGACGCACGCCGGGACTGCGCCGCGAAGAGGTCGCCCAGCGCGCCAACATCAGCCCGACCTGGTACACATGGCTGGAACAGGGCCGCGGCGGTGCGCCCTCGGCCGATGTCCTCAATCGCATCGCCAAGGGGCTGCTGCTGACCGAGGCGGAGCGTGAACATCTTTTCATGCTCGGGCTGGGGCGCCCGCCCGAGGTCCGCTACACCGGTGCCGAGGGTGTTAGCCCGCGGCTGCAGCGCCTTATCGACACGCTCGATGCCAGCCCCGCCATAGTCAGGACCGCCACCTGGGATGTCGTTGCCTGGAACCGCGCCGCGCGGGTCGTGCTGACCGACTACAGCGCCCTGCCCGAGGGCGAGCGCAACATCCTGCGCTTCATGTTCCTCAGTCCCCATATCCGCGCCAGGCAGCACGACTGGCAAAACCTCGCTCGTTTCGTGGTCGGCTCGTTCCGTGCCGATGCGGCACGCGCCGGCGCTGTCTCCGAGGTGCGCGAACTCGTCGACGAGCTTTGCAGCGCCAGCCCCGAGTTTGCCGCCCTGTGGCGGGCAAACGACGTGCTCAGCCATGGCGACGGGACAAAGCGCCTGAAACACCCGGAACTCGGCGATATCGAGCTTGAATATTCGGGCTTCGCGGTCGACGGCCGGCCGGATTTGAGCCTGACCGTCTACAACCCGGTCGACAGCGCCGTCGCCGACCGCATCCGCGCGCTGACTCTCGCCCGACACCCCAAAGAGTAAGGGCCTGATAACCCGTCCACGGGGATGACGCCCGCCCTCAAACGCGCTCGCAGACCGCCTTCAGGATCTGCAAGGTCGGACCCCAGTAGAGATCGGCATGCGGACGGATCGCCGGTTCGGCGAAGTCGCTGAGCGTCAGCGTCAGCAGCGTTGCCCCATCCGCCGGCGCCAGATCGAAGCTGACCACCGTGTGGTTTTCGGGCACGTCCGCCAGACGCGGGGCCGACAACGTGCTCCAGTAGCTGTAGGCGAACGCCCTCTCCTGCGCGAAAGCCCGGATAGTTCCGTGGTTTTCGAACGGCATTCCGTGCAGCACTCCCTGTATCAAGATCGCGCCGCCGACAAGTCTCTCGAGGCTGACGGTCAGCGCCTCGTCGGACATCCATTGCGGGATCATCGCGGGCGTCGTCAGCACCTGCCAAATCTTGGCAGGCGTTGCAGCGATGACGACGGTCTTGATGATCGGTGCGGCAGACTCACTCATGCGCTGCAATTTATCGCGGATGCGGCGACGACAATATCGTCGTTCGGGCGGTGCGGCGCATGCGAAGGCAGCAGCGCGGCTTGCGAAGCGATCGTGGCCCGTGGCATCTGTCGGCTCCACCAGCGCAGACGGGCAGCATGACACCACGGCAGACACGGCAGAGCGGCAGGCAGGCGGCGCCCGGCGTCAGCCTGAACCGGGCGCTGTCGAAGCTTGGCCTGTGCTCACGCACGCAGGCCGAGGTGCTGATCGCCGAAGGCCGTGTGCGTGTCGGCGGCAAGGTCGTGCGCAATGCAGCCCTGCGGGTCGACCTCGACCGCGACCGCATCGTCGTCGACGACAGGCCGGTGGTTGCCGAGCGCAAGGTCTATCTCATGCTCAACAAGCCGCGCGGGCTGGTCACCACCCGCGACGACCCGCAACAGCGCGACACCGTCTATGCCTGCCTCGAAGGGCTCGACCTGCCCTTCGTCTCGCCGGTCGGCCGCCTCGACAAGGCCAGCGAAGGCCTGCTGCTGATGACCAACGACACCCGATTTGCCAACCGGCTGATGGACCCGGCTTCGCATTTGCCGAAAACCTATCACGTGCAGGTCGGCACGGTGCCGGACGCGGCGATGTTGAAGACGTTGCGCGCGGGCGTGAGCGTCGACGGCGAGATCCTGAGCGCCAGCTCGATCGAATTGCTGCGCAGCGGTGGCCGCACCGCCTGGCTGGAGATCGTGCTCGACGAAGGCCGCAACCGCCACATCCGCCGCCTGCTCGCCGCGCACGGCGTCGAGGTCCTGCGCCTCATCCGCATCGCCATCGGCCGCCTGCCGCTCGGCGACCTCGCCAAGGGCACGGCACGGCATTTGACACCGGAGGAACTGGCGCTGCTGGCGGGGTGAGCAGCGCGTGCGCTGGTGCAGGCTCACAGCAATCCTTCCTGACGGAAAGCTGTCAGGAGGCCTGGCCTATAGGTCGGATGGGAGCCGGCCACGGCTTCAACGATCAGGAGCCAAAGCAATGAATTTCGTCTCTGTCCGCATCATCACTTCGGACGTTCAGCGCCTCGTGCGCTTCTACGGCGAGATCACGGGCATGCCCGTGACGGTCTACACGGAAGACTTCGCGGAACTGGCGACACCGGCCTGCACGCTGGCGATTGGCAGCACGCGCACCTTGATGCTGTTCGGCGGCGACATCGCCCGCCCCGCCGACAACCACACCGTCATCATCGAGTTCCGCGTCGGCGACGTCGATGCTGAATTCGCCAGGCTCTCGGACCTCCTCAGGAATATCACTGTGCAGAAGCCGACCACCATGCCCTGGGGCAACCGCTCGCTGCTGTTTCGCGACCCCGATGGCAATCTGGTGAATTTCTTCACGCCGGTGACCGCCGAAGCGATCAAGAAATTCGACAGATAGGGCGGAAGCGGCGCCGCTGGCCAAAGCCGCCCTACTTCTGGTTCCATTTCCGGATGACCGGCTCGCTCAAATCATGCTCGTAGCCGAGCACGCTGATGCTGGCTGTTTCGAGCACAAGCAGCGCGCCGCCTTCGGGCGGCAGGCCAATCCAGCGCGCCGCCAGCACGCGCAAGAAATGCGCGCTGGAAAACACCAATATGCCGGCATTGGCCTCGCGCAGCCCGGCGATAATCCTGTCGGCCCGCACGCCGACATCGGCCGCCATCTCGCCCTTTGGACAACCATCGCGAAACACATTCCAGCCGGGGCGCTCGGCCAGGATCTGTT
The DNA here is from genome assembly GCF_004006095.1 of Mesorhizobium sp. M7A.F.Ce.TU.012.03.2.1. NCBI lineage: Bacteria > Pseudomonadati > Pseudomonadota > Alphaproteobacteria > Hyphomicrobiales > Phyllobacteriaceae > Mesorhizobium > Mesorhizobium sp. M7A.F.Ce.TU.012.03.2.1. Next base: position 3,836,262 of record NZ_CP034779.1, on the reverse strand, counting down.
TTGTCGTCAGCCCCTCATAGGCGCCGTAGTCCCATTCCTGCAGATCGTCCTTCTTGGCGCTCTGCGCGCCGAAGCCGGCCAGTACGCTGGTGTTGTAGGCGCGCTGCGACGGGCTCGACCATACGGCCGAAAAAGACAGCCCCTTGAGCCTATCGGCGACACCCCGCGCCGCGGCCTCGCCAACCGGGGTCAACGGCATGTCGGTGCGGCCGGTATGCTGCCCCGAAAGGCTCCACGCCGTCTCGCCATGCCGGACCAGATGGATTTGGGGATACACGCTGCTCATGGGATGCCTTTCGATGTGGTCCGGCACCTTAAGCGACGATGCGGCAAAGGGGAATCCGCTTGGCACAAAACTGCGTGGTCGCCTGGCCTTGATCCGCGGCAGGCCGGCCCTGTGATCGGCCCGAGGCCGCAACTATATCAAGGCCAGCCTCCACAAGGCTCCCGCCACCACAAGGGCACGGGCCCTTGCACAACAAGTCGAGATCGTCATGTACAAACATCTGCTCATCGCCACGGACGGATCGGAACTGGCCGACAAGGGCGTTACTCACGGCCTAACGTTGGCCAAGGGCCTCGGCGCTGCTGTCACCTTCGTCACCGTCTCGGAACCATTCCCGATCTTCGCCTTGGGCGGTGCCATGGCCGGCTATGCCGCCGGCAACGAACTGGCTGCCTACAAGGAAGAGGCGGGACGACACGCTAAGGAAGTGCTCGACAAGTGCAAGGCGTCGGCGAACGCCGTCGGCGTATCCGCGGAGGTCGTGCATGTCGAGGACAAGCGGCCCGCCGAAGCCATCCTGGAACTGTCGCGGGCCCTGGGCTGCGACCTGATCGTCATGGCTTCGCACGGCCGCCGCGGACTGGGCAAGCTGCTTCTCGGCAGCCAGACGGCGGAAGTGCTGTCCTACACGGAAATCCCGGTGCTGGTCGTCCGCTAGGGCGTTTTCCCGGGCTGGAACTGACTTTCGGAATCATGCTCAAATAACAGCCGGAGACCATCCCGGCGCGGCTGTCGTGCGCCAACATTGTTCGACCGCGCCGGAGAAAATTGACGAATGGCGGACGAGGGTCGCACCAGGATAATTCCCAGCGGAATGCCGCAGTCGGCCGCCATGCTGGCCGACGTCAAACGGGCGATGGCGACCACCGCAAGCCTCAACCGCTTGACCTTCAACGACGCGGCTGAAGTCCGGACCCTGTTCAGCGAACTCATTGGCAGGAAGGTCGACGACAGCTTCCTGCTGATCCCGCCCTTCTACACGACCGGCGGATCCGATATCCGCGTCGGGCGCAATGTCTTCATCAATCAGAACTGCACCTTTTATGATCTTGGCGGGCTCGACATCGCCGACGATGTCATGATCGGGCCGAATGTCAGCCTCATCACCTCGGGCCATCCCCTCGAACCGTCGCGGCGTCGCGCCTTCACGACCGCAAAGCCGATCGTGATCGAACGCAATGTCTGGATCGCGGCCGGCGCGACGGTCATCGGCGGCGTGACGGTGGGCGAAAACTCGGTTGTCGCGGCGGGTTCCGTGGTCACTAGGAACGTTCCCCCGAACACGCTTGTCGGGGGAAACCCGGCCAACGTCATCAGGTCGATTGCCGAATGAGGGCGCGACTTTTCATCGGGCGGCCGGACCGACAGATCGTAGTGACATCGTCGCTATGCTATGCTGTTAACGCAGGGAAGGAGCCCATTCATGCGCAAGGACTTCATGCTTGAAGCGTTGCAGCGTGCCACTGAAGACACGTTGCTCAACCGCGACATCTTTACTGTCGAGCCGGATGTCTACGCCGCTTTTCTGGAACGTCTCGACGCGCCGCAGCATCCGAACCACCGGTTGCGCCGCACCATGACGACAAAGCCTCCATGGGACGCTGCATGACGCTGATGATCACGCTCCGCGCCAATCCCCACCGGCCGCTTAGGATGCCGAAGACCAGAGCGCGGCCTCCAAGACCAGATACCCGCCCAGCATCAGCAGCCCGGCGAAGAACACCGTGCGAAACGTCTCGACGCTCATCGCCTGGCGCAGCGCCTGGCCGGCGAACATGCCGGCGAGCGCCGGCGCAAGCGCCAGGACCGATCCCGCCAGTTGCATTGTCGGCGATGCGAACGCGCCTGCCTTGAACAACCCAAGGGCAAGAGCCGCCGTCGACACGGTGAAGGACAGGCCGAGCGCTTGGATGAGGTCTTCCCGGCCCAGCCGCAGCGATTGCAGATAGGGCACGGCCGGGATGACGAAGACCCCGGTGGCGCCGGTGACCAGCCCGGTCGCCACACCGACCAGCGGTGATACCAACGCCTCGTGGTGCGCCGGCGTGGTGAAGCCAAGCTTGAGCAGGCCGAGAATGGCGTAAAGCACCAGCGCCGCACCGAGCCCGGCCGAGGCAACGCCAGAGTGTGTGCCGGTGAGCAGGCCGGTCCCGGCGACGGTGCCAAGCACGACGCCGGCCATCATCGTCCACAACCGATTGCACAGCCCGCCGAAGGATGGGCCGGTGAACAACTGCCAAAGATTGGTGACCAGCGACGGGATCAAGAGCAGGGCAGCCGCCTGCGCCGGCGGCATCGTTACCGCCAGCAGCCCCATCGCCACGGTCGGCAGCCCCATGCCGACGGCACCCTTGACGAAGCCCGCGGCAAGGAAGACCGCGCCGATCCAGGCGATGACGCCGACGCTCAGCACGGTCGTTCCTTCGGGGTGCCGCTTCGATCAGTCATGCAACAGCATGTCCGCCGCATGATCGTCGGGTGCGGGTTTTGCAGGCGTTGCTTCATGGTGGACAGGGGCAGCCATCGCCATGCAACCGCACTGGCCGGGCTCCGCTCGCGCCATGGCAAGCGAGGCCACCGCGATCGCAAGCACGATCGCCGCGCTTTCAAGTATGCCGGGTCCATGCCGGCCTGGCGCCTTTTCGCTCATCGCGCATCTCCATCGCAAAAGATTTGACTGACATGCCGGCCGCCCACAATGTGGAAGTTACGCCGTCAGCCTTCGCCTACGCCGAAGGCTGAAACCCTGCAGGAGAAGAAAGATGCGCTTCGATCTTACCGATCTCCGGCTGTTCCTGCTGGTCGCCGAGCGCGGCAGCATCACCCATGGTGCCGAACTTGCGGGGCTGGCGCTCGCCTCCGCCAGCGCCCGCATCAAGGGCATGGAGGAAAGCCTCGGCGCGCCGCTTTTAGAGCGGCGGCGGCGCGGCGTGGTGCCGACGGCCGCCGGGCAGGCGCTGCTGCACCATGCGCGGGCGGTGCAGAACCAGATCGAGGCGATGACCGGCGACCTCGGCGCCTATGCCACGGGCTTGCGCGCCCGCGTGCGGCTGATGGCCAACACGGCCGCCACCAGCGCGCTGCTGCGCGACATGCTGCCGGCCTTCCTCGTCGCGCATCCCGGCATCGACATCGACCTCGACGAGCGCCCCAGCCACGAGATCGCAGAGGCGGTGGCAAGCGGTGCCGCCGATCTCGGCATCGCCGCGACCTGGGCCGGCCTTTCGCATCTGGAGCAGAAGCCGTTCTTCATCGACAGGCTCATGGTGATCGCCGCGCGAGACTGGCCCGACCTCGAAGGCAATACGACCAACCTCGGCGACCTGCTCGGCGAAGCCTTTGTCGGCCTGAGCGCCGGCCATCCCTTGCAGGAGCACATCACCCGTCAGGCCGCCCGCCTTGGCGGCCATCTGCACTTCCGCATCCGCGTGCCCGGCCTCGACAATGTCTGCCGGCTGGTCGCCCAGGGCGCCGGCATCGCCATCGTGCCCGAAAGTGCCGCGCGCCGCTCGGCACGCTCGCTGCGAAGCCTGCGGCTGACCGACGACTGGGCGACGCGCCAGCTGAACCTCTGTGCCCGCCGCTTCGATGAGTTGACGCCACAGGCAAAACTGTTGGCGGCAGCGCTGGTCTGAGCCCCGACAGCGACCACCTATCCCCGGCAGCGCTGAATCATTGCCTTGCTTTTCAAATATCCGTGACGTAGCTTGTTTACACATTGGCAAAAAAATAGCCAAAGTTTTTTCCTTTTGTGAAAGACTGGGACTTTGCGGGAACATCTCGATCTGACCGATCGGCGGCTGGTCAAACAGCTGTCGCAGGATGCGCAGCCGGGCATCAACCGCATCGCCGAGATGTTGGCGATTTCGGTGCCGACGGTGCGCACGCGGCTGCGCAACCTGCTCGACCGCAACCTGCTCAAGATCGTCGGCCTGCTGAACCTGACCGAGCGCCCCGAGTTGATCTCGGCCATTGTCGGCATCAATGCCCAGGGGCGCGGCCGGGCCCGCGAACTGGCACAGCGCATTTCCGAACTGCCCTTCGTCAACTCGGCTTCGGTGGTCACCGGGCGCTTCGACATCATCGTCGACGTGACGGTGGCCGGTGATGTCGCCGATCTCTACCGCGTCACCAGCGAACTGATCCCCGGCGCCGGCGAGCCCGGCGAAGTCGTGCGCAGCGAAACCTTCGTCGTCATGGCGTCCTGCAACAAATGGGTCAGCCTGCCGGAAGGCTGCTGGTCGGACGACCGCAAGGAGCCGGCATGAAGATCGCGGTACTAGGCGGCCTCGGCCTGCAAGGTCGGGCGGCAATCGCCGACCTCGTCGCCAGCGTCGGCGTCGAGCAAATCGTCTGCGTCGATACCGCGGCGGATGGCCCGGCCCGGCTTGCCGGCCTGACCGATCTTGCCCGCGTGCGCTTCGTGGTGCCTGAAGGCGCGATCGGCCCGGCGCTGGCCACTGTGCTTGATGATGTCGACGCCGTCATCGACCTGTTGCCTCAGCCGCTGATGCGCCAGGCGGTGCAGGCCGCGATCGCCACGCGCACGCCGCTGGTCACCACCAATTACGCCAAGTCGATCGCCGACCTGGCGCCAGCCGCCGAACAGGCCGGCGTCTCGATCATGACCGAATGCGGGCTCGACCCCGGCATCGACCTCGTGCTGTACGCGCGCGCCGCCAGGCAGTTCGACTCGATTTCCTCGATCGATTCCTATTGCGGCGGCATCCCCGAGCCGAAGGCGATGGCCAAGCCGCTGTGCTACAAGGTGAGCTGGAATTTCGACATGGTCCTGGTCAGCCAGAATCGCGACAGCGTGATGATCGAGGACGGGAAACGCGTCGCGGTGCCGGCCGGCCAGCAGCACGACAATCCGTTCATCCATGAAATCGAGGTTGCGGGTCTGGGCAAGCTCGAAGCCTTCCCCAATGGCGATGCGCTGCATTATGTCGAGATGCTGGACGCCGCCAAGGGATTGCGCCGCTCCGGCCGCTACACGCTGCGCTGGCCGGGATGGTCGGCCTTCTGGGCGCCGCTGAAGGAGCTTGGCTTCCTCTCCGAAGACAAGGTGCCCGGCACCGGCAACAGCCCGCGCGAATTCCTCGGCCGTCTGCTCGGCCCGCAACTGCAATATGGTCCCGGCGAGAAGGACCTGTGCGTGATGCGCAATGTCTTTTCCGGCCTCGAAGACGGCCGCGCCAAGACGGTGACGTCGGACCTGATCATCGAGCGGGACCTGGCTTCGGGCCTGTTCGGCATGAGCCTCGGCGTCGGCTATCCCGCCAGCATCGTGGCGCAGATGCTCGCGCGGCGTGAGATCACCAGACCGGGCCTTTTGAACCCGCTGCTGGACGTGCCCGACATCAGGTTCTTCGATGAACTGGCCAAGCGTGGCATCACAGTTTCCGAGACGGTGGCACGGGACTGAGGCAGGAAGATTTTCGAACGGTGGCTGCCGTCGGCAACGGCGCTGCCGCTCAAAAAGCACCCCAAAGGGTGAAAAACAACGTGGAACAATAAAACAAGGAGGAATACCGAAATGAAGATTGCCAGACTTTTCATCGCCGGGCTTGCACTCGCCGGGCTCACTGCCGCTGCCAGTGCCGGTACGCTCGACGACATCACCAAGCGCGGCGAGTTGCGCGTCGCCGTGCAGACTCAAGGACCGCCCTTCTCGCTGGTTGGCGCCAACGGCGAACGCACCGGCAGTTCGGTCGAACTGGCCGAACTGATGGCCAAGGAAATGGGTGTGAAAATCACGTTCCTCGACTTCGACTGGGATGGTCTGATTCCGGCGCTGTTGTCGGGTAAGGCCGACCTTCTGGTCGCCGACATGACACCGACGCTGGCGCGTGGCATGAAGGTCGCCTTCACCACGCCTTACATGTATACGGGCAGCACTGTCTTCACCAAGGCCGACAGCAAGTTCAAGACCACCGAGGACTGCAAGGCCAAGGGCACTAAGATCGCCGTGCTGCTCGGCGCCACCGGCGAGAAGGAAGCCAAGAACGCCTTCCCCGATGCGGACATCAAGAGCTACAAGGGCGGCGGTCCGCTGCTGCTCGACGCCGTCAACAACGGCCAGGCCGATTGCGGCGTCAACGACGTCTCGGCGGTCAAGGGCCAGTCGACCGCCTATCCGGCCGGCAGCTTCACCATCATGCCGGACCTGTTGTCGAAGGAGCCGCTTGCCTTCGCCACCCGCTATGACGAGCCGGACCTGTTGATCTGGATGAACCTGTTCCTCAACCAGGTCACCATCGACGGACGCCTGCAGAAGAACCTCGACTACTGGGTCAATTCCGACGCCTGGAAGAAGGATCACTGAGGAATTGAATTAGCGAGTAGCGAATAGGGAGTAGCGAATAGGGAATGGCCGTTCCGGCCATGCTTTGCTGCTCCCTAATTCTCTACTCGCTATTCGCTATTCGCTACTCGCCCTTCCTGCACTCTGGGGATTGCACCCAACGATGCTCGAAAATTTCAGTTTCCGCACCATCGTCGAATACCTGCCGCTGTTCGGACAGGGCCTGATCACGACCGTCTGGCTGTCGGCGCTGTCCTTTGTCGGCGCGCTCATCGTCGGCATCGTGCTGTGCGCCATGAACCTGCAGCGCGGCTGGCTGTTTCGTGTGCCGGCCAAGGCCTATATCGATGCGGTGCGTGCCACGCCCTTGCTAGCGCAGCTCTATTTTCTCTATTTCGGCCTGCCCCGGCTCGGCTTCGTGCTGCCGGAACTCGTCGTCGGCATCCTCGCGCTGTCGCTGAACAGCGGCGCCTATATCGCTGAAATCATTCGCGCCGGCATCCTGTCGATCCCGCGCGGCCAGGTCGAAGCCAGCGTCGCTTCGGGCATGACCTATGTCCAACGCATGCGCTTGGTCGTCCTGCCGCAGGCCTTCAAGGTGACGATCCCGCCGCTGCTTGGCCAGGCGATCGTGCTGGTCAAGGATTCCGCCCTTCTGTCGCTGATCTCGGTTTCCGAACTGACGCGCGCCGGCCAATTGCTCGCCTCCGACCGCTTCATGCCGGCCGAAGGTTTCCTCACCATCGCTGCTTTCTATTTGCTGCTGTATTACGGACTGAAAGGACTGGCTGGCGTCTCCAGCCGCTGGCTCGGCACGGCGGGGGCGCGGACATGATCTGGCAACAACTGCAAAGCCTCGCCGGCTCCTATCCGCTGGCCCTGCGCGGCCTCGGCATGACCGTGATGCTGTCACTGATCAGCCTTGTGCTCGGCACCCTGCTCGGCTTCGGCCTCGGCATCCTGCGGACCGGCGGCAACCGGCTGATCTCGGGCTTGATCGGGGCCTGGGTCGACCTGATTCGCGGCACGCCGTTCCTGGTGCAGATCTTCCTGATCTTCTTCATCCTGCCTGAGTTCGGTATCGAACTCGATGCCTTCACCGCCGGCATCATCGCGCTGACCAACCTCGCCGCCTGCTTCATCTGCGAGATCGTCGTCGCCGGCATCCGCTCGGTGCCGACAGGTCAGGTCGAGGCGGCGCTGGCGTCCGGCCTGTCGCGCTTGCAGCGCATGCGCCAGGTGGTCCTCCCACAGGCGATGCGCATCGTGCTGCCGCCGCTGGTCGGGCAGTATGTGCTGCTGATCAAGGATTCTTCTGTCGTCTCAGCGATCGGGCTCACCGACCTCACCCGGGTTGGCTGGCTGGTGGTGCAGCGTGTGCCCAACGGCCTGCTGGTCTTCTTCCTCGTCGGCGTCGGCTATTTCATCGTTTGCTATCCGCTGATCATGCTGGCCCGCCGGCTGGAGCAGCGCATGGGCGCGGCGCATGGCGAGGTGCAGTTGTGACTTCCAACCCCAAAGGTCCAGAAAACATGACCAAAACGGGTCTTGCCAAAACCGGCATGATCGACTTTCGCGGCGTCAACAAATGGTTCGGCACGCTCAATGTGCTCAAGGATATCACGCTCAGCGTCGAGCCGCGCGAAGTGGTCGTCGTCTGCGGCCCGAGCGGCTCGGGCAAGAGCACGCTGATCCGCTGCGTCAACGGCCTGGAGGCGATCAAGGACGGCGACCTCGTCGTCGACGGCCAACGCCTGGGCGACCCCGCCACCAACATGACGCAGCTGCGCACCGAGATCGGCTTCGTCTTCCAGTCGTTCAACCTCTACCCGCATAAGACGGCACTCGAAAACGTCACGCTCGCCCCAATCCATGTCCGCAAGATCCCGCGCGCCGAGGCTGAAAAAGCAGGCCGCGAATTGCTGGCCAAGGTTGGCCTCGCCGACAAGGTCAATGCCTATCCCGCACAGCTCTCCGGCGGCCAGCAGCAGCGCGTGGCGATCGCGCGTTGCCTCGGCATGCGGCCCAAGATCATGCTGTTCGACGAGCCGACCTCGGCGCTCGATCCCGAGATGATTTCCGAAGTGCTCGACGTCATGGTGGCGGTCGCCGAGGAAGGCATGACCATGATGGTGGTGACGCACGAGATGGGCTTTGCCCGCAAGGTAGCCCAGCGCGTGGTGTTCATGGACGCCGGCGCCATCGTCGAAAGCGGCACGCCGGACGAGTTCTTCTCACACCCCAAGACCGACCGCAGCCGCGCTTTTCTGAGCAAGATTCTCAGGCATTGAGGCGCGGTCAGGCCGCCTCTTCCGGATTGCCGCCAATGGCGAACGCAACCCGGCCGCGGCGCCTCAGCAACACGATGGCGAGGAAGGCGATGACGCCGCTCGCGGCGACGACCACCAGGACCCACAGGGAATTGGCGACGGATGTCCGCGCCATCATGAAGGCGAGCGCGAACGGCGCGAAGGCCGAGGTGAACTGACGGGCAGCGCTCGCCCATCCGAGCCGCGCGCCATAGCCTTCGCGGCCGAAGAGTTCGAGCGGCAAGGTGCCGCCGACGATGCTGGTGAGGCCGGAGCCGAGGCCGAACAGCAACACGAACAGGAAGGCGCCGGGCAGCCATGGCGTGGTCAGCAGCAGTGCGCACAGCCCGGCTGTGATCAGCGATGCGGCGATGACGGCGAGGTGCGTCTGCTGCAGGCGGCCGCCAAACAGCATGTTGATCAGCCGGCTGGCGACCTGCGCCGGTCCGAACAGGGTCGAGACGAAGAGGCCTGCGGTTCCGAGCCCCAGCGCCGCCGTCAGCGGCACCATGTGGATGAGGATCGCCGACAGCACGAAGCCCTCGGTGGCGAACCCCGCCAGCATGAACAGGAACACGGCCCGGCCACGCCGCGGATCGAGCGGCGCGCCCGCTTCAGGGATCGGCTCGCGTTCTTGGCTTCTGGCCGTTGCGTGGCGGCGCGACAGGCGCATCAGCCAGGCGTGGATCGGCAGGCAGAGCCCGAGATTGAGAGCGGCGAACAAGAAATAGACCTCGCGCCATGTCAGATGCGCATGCAGCGCCGAGGTCAGTGGCCAGAACAGGGTCGAGGCAAACCCGGCGATCAGCGTCAGATGGGTGATGCTGCGTTGCGGCCGGGGAACCCCGATCTGCACGATCGCGACGAAGGCAGCGCTGTAGAGGACGAAGCTGGAGGCCAGTTCCATTGCCAGCAATGCCAGAACGAAGCTCACGCGGTCGGGCGCGACGGCGCACAGCGCCAGCGCCACGGCTGCCGCCACCGAGCCGACGGTCATGATGCGGCCGGCGCCGAAGCGGTCGGCCCACCGCCCGGCAGTCGGCGCGAACAGGCTGCCGGCAAAGAGCGAGGCCGACAGCGCGCCGAATACCCAGCCTTCCGTGAGCCCGAACTCCCCAGCCATTGCCGGCGCGAGGATCGAGAAGCTGTAATAGAGCGTGCCGTAGCCGATGATCTGGGTCAGCCCAAGCGCCCAGATTGCCTTGCGCAGGACAGATCGTTCAGGCATCGACGCCATTCTCTCGCGTCTCGGTGGCTGGCGCGGTTGCGCAGCCGCAACCCGATGCGCCGGTTGCCTTGGCGTCCGCATCCCTGACACAGCAGGCATCGACAGCGGCGGGCGCAGGCCCGCCGCAGCAGCCGGCGCTTTCCGATGCCGTCACGACACCGACGGCGCTGCACACGCCGGTCTCCGGCAGCACCAGCCGGACTTCGCGGGCCGCGGCATGGTCTCCGGCAATATCGGCCACCACCGAGCGGACTTGCTCGTAGCCGGTCGCCATCAGGAAGGTCGGGGCACGGCCGTAGGATTTCGAGCCGACGATGGTGAAGCCCGGTTCGGGGTGCGCGAGCTCTGCAATGCCATGCGCCGGAACCGTGCCACATGAGTGGAAGTTTGGATCGATCAGCGGCGCCAGCGCCGGCGGCGCTTCGACGGCGGGATCGAGCGCGATGCGGATTTCGCTCAGGAACGACAGGTCTGGCCTGAAGCCGGTGGTGACGACGATGCGGTCGATGACCAGGTTGAACGGCTTGCCACCCAGGTTGGCGTCGACCACGAGGCCCTCGCCTTGTCTCTCGATGCCGTTGGCGGCGAAGGGCGCCAGCATGTTCAGCCTGCCATCCGCCATGGCCTGCCTGGCCGCCAATCCAAGCGCGCCGCGTTCCGGCAACTGGTCGTTCAGCCCGCCGCCGAGCAGTCTCTCGATGCTGGCGTGGCGCAGCGCCCAGAAGACTTCGGTGCCCGGTGCCGCATCCTGCAACTCCATCAGCGCCAAAGCGACGTTGATGGCCGAGTGCCCGCCGCCGATGACCAGGATGCGCTTGCCCGCATAGTCTTCTCTCGCCTTGCCGACCACGTCGGGAATACCATAGGCGATGCGTGCCGACGCCTCGCCTTCGCCGGCAACCGGCAGCCCGTCGACGCCGATCGGATTTGGCCGCCACCATGTTCCGGACGCGTCGATGACCGCGCGCGCGAGAACGCGGTGTTCGCCGCCGGCATCGCGATAGCGGATAACGAAGGGCGCGTCCTTGCGGCCATCATTGGCGACCTTGTCGTGCCCCTGACGGGTGATCGCGGTGACCTCGGCGCCGAGCTTCAAATTGGCGGCGATCGCGGGAAGCCGGCTAAGCGGCGCCAGATAATCGCGCACGATCTCGCCGCCGGTCGGCAGGCGCTGGCTGTCCGGCGCTGTCCAGCCGGAGCGGTCGAGCAGCGCTCGCGCCGCCGTATCGATGTTGTATTTCCATGGCGAAAACACCCGCACATGTTCCCATTCGAGCAGCGCCGCACCCACGCTTTCGCCGCGTTCCAGGACGAGCGGAGTGATGCCGCGCTCGACCAGATGCGCCGCGGCTGCCAGTCCGACCGGGCCGGCGCCGATCACCGCGACGGGAAGGTTTGCCATCACGTCCATAGGTTCCATCCTTCCGGTATGTTCGAATTATAAGCGCAAAAAAATCAAGCCAGTGCTTTGCCGACGGCGGGTGCGCAGGCGGCATCGGCGCAGCACTCGTCGGCGAGATAGCCGATCAGCGCATTCATGCCGGGATAGTTGGCGCGGCAGATCAGCGTCGTCGCCTGCCGCTCCTGCGTCACCAAGCCGGTGTCGACCAGCCGCTTGAGGTGATGCGACAGCGTCGATGACGGGATGTCCAGTTTTTCCTGGACGCTGCCGACGGCAAGCCCGTCATCACCGGCGCGCACCAGGATACGATAGAGCTGAAGCCGCGTCGGATTGCCGAGTGCTTCAAGCTGGACGGCTGCTTTTTCGAGTTTCATGGAAATAAACTACGCGGCACTTTTCGCGCCGTCAACTTAATTTCGAAAATTATGGAAATAGCATCAGCCGGCGCGTTTGCCCAAGGCGCCTGTGACCACCTCGCCATCCTCCTTGGTGAACGCGCCGATCTCCGGGTTGGGCAGGATGTCCAGCACCTTTTCCGACGGCCGTGCAAGGACGACGCCGAGCGGGCTGACCACGATCGGCCGGTTGATCAGGATCGGATGTGCCAGCATGAAATCGAGGATCTGCTCGTCGGACCATTTCGGGTCGGCAAGGCCGAGTTCGGCATAGGGGGTGCCCTTCTCGCGCAGCAGGTCTCGCGGTATGATGCCCATCGCGGCGATCAGTTCGACCAGCCTTTGTCGCGACGGCGGCGTCTTCAGATATTCGATCACCTCCGGCTCCTCGCCCGACTGCCGGATGATGGCCAGCGTGTTGCGCGACGTGCCGCAATCGGGATTGTGATAGATGGTGATAGTCATTTCGAGGCCTTCCCGGTCGACATGGTATTCCGGACGGCGCCGCCCTTCTCGTACCAGCCCTTGCTGCGGTTCACGATCCACACCACCGACAGCATGACCGGAACCTCGATGAGCACCCCGACCACGGTGGCAAGGGCCGCGCCCGAATTCAGCCCGAACAGCGCGATCGCGGCGGCCACCGCCAGCTCGAAGAAGTTCGACGCGCCGATCAGCGCCGATGGTCCAGCCACGCAGTGCCGCTCGCCGCTGAGGCGGTTGAGCAGATAGGCAAGACCGGAGTTGAAATAGACCTGGATCAGGATCGGCACTGCCAGCAGCACGATCACCAGCGGCTGCGCAATGATCTGCTCGCCCTGGAAGCCGAACAGCAGCACCAGCGTGGCCAGCAAGGCAATCAGCGACAAGGGCTGCAGCGTGGCAAGCAGGGCATCGAGCCCGGCCTGTCCCCTCGCTGCCAGCAGCCGGCCACGAACCAGCTGCGCGACGATCACCGGCGCGACGATGTAGAGTGCGACCGACAGCATCAGCGTGCCCCATGGGACGGTGATCGCCGACAGGCCGAGCAGCAGGCCGACGATGGGCGCGAAAGCGACGATCATGATCGCGTCGTTGAGCGCTACTTGCGAAAGTGTGAAATTCGGCTCGCCGCGCGTCAGGTTCGACCAGACGAAAACCATCGCCGTGCAGGGCGCCGCAGCAAGGATGATCAGTCCGGCAATGTAGGAATCAATCTGCACGGCGGGCAGCCACGGCCGGAACAGCCAGCCGATAAAGAGCCAGCCCAGCAGCGCCATCGAGAACGGCTTCACCGCCCAATTGATGAACAGCGTCACGCCGATGCCGCGCCAATAGGTGCCGACCCTGGCCAGCGAGGCGAAATCGACGCGCAAGAGCATCGGCACGATCATCAGCCAGATCAGCACGGCGACAGGAATGTTGACCCTGGCGATCTCGGCCGACGCGATGGCGCCGAACACGCCTGGCAGCAGATGGCCAAGCGCGATGCCCGCGACGATGCACAATGCCACCCACACCGTCAGATATTTCTCGACGAAGCCGATGCCGGGCCGCACCGCCTCAGCTGCGTTCAGAGCATGATCGGTCATGATGGCTTTCCTTGTTCGAACGCGCGCGGCGGACAGTCACAAGCCCCTCAGCAGTCACAGGTCACGGCATTGATGACCGGACGGCAGAGCTCCGGCGCGCCATTGCAGCAATCTTCCATCAGATAGGCCAGCAGGTCGCGCAGGCCGGTCATGTCGGCGACATAGCGCACGGTCCTTCCGTCGCGTTCGGGACGGATCAGCCCGGCATGGGCGAGCACCTTCAGATGCGCCGACATGGTGTTCTGGACCGTGTCCAGCCTCGTTGCGATCTCGCCCGCCGGAATGCCTTCCGGACCGGCACGCACGAGCAGCCGGAAGACATCCAGCCGCGTCTCCTGGCCAAGTGCGGCCAGCGCGTTCAAAGTGCTTTTCTTATCCATATATCCGAATCCTTGGATTTATGGATATCGGCTTCCCAGCGATCTGTAAAGCGTGTCCGCCGCCATCATGTGACGGCAAGCACCTTTCCCGTATCGTGCTGGCGCACGAAGTCCACGCGGGCGCCGTCCCAATGGTAGCTGTAGTGGCGACCCTGCACTGGAATGGTAATGACATCGGGCCAGAAGATGCCGATGCAGCCGCCGCCCGGCATGCGCACGCTGTTCCATACCAGTCCGTCGCTGTCTGCTGCCCGCAGCGCCCGCCCTTCCGCCTGCGAGGCGGAATAGTCGTCCGGGTCGAGCACGCCGGGCACGGCGTTGACGTCATCGAGGTCGCGGTCGACGCTGCCGATCAGCACGCGGAAATCCGCCGTCCAGCCCGGCCCCTCGTTGGTGGCGCGCATGAACTTCTGATGATGGTGGATGGTCTCGGCCAGAGCGACATCCTCACTGTCGCCGGCATAGTAGATGCCGTAGCTGCCATCCGAGAAGCGTCCCGGCCGCAGCGTCGAACAGTGCACGAAGGGCGCCATCACGAAGCTGGCGCCGGGGCCGGAAACCCGCCTTGCAGCCGACACCTTGCCGAGATCGCCGATCTCGAACCTTATGCGCGGGTTGGTCTTCGCCTCGACGGCGGCTAGCGCCTCCCAGTCGCGCGGGTCGGCAATGTCCTCGAAGAGGTCGATGGGCGGATGGATGGAGCGGATGATGCGGAAGGTCTGGTGCCAGTCGACGGGGCGCCTGACCGCAAGTCCACTCACCATGCACCACGCTCCGCATCGAGCCATTCGCGCATCGCCGAGAGATCGGAGATTTCGCCGCGCAGCATCAGGTCGAGGGCCGACTGGCCGCCGAAGGTGGCATTGGGCTTGCGGATCCAGGCGTAGCCCCGTGCCGGCTCCGTGAACAGATAGCGCAGGCCCTTATGGATGCCCATCAGGTGCGCCATGCGGGTGCGCAGGTCACGGTCGATCCTGCCGACGCCGCCTTCTTTCGCCCCAGTCTTCCAACGCGCCCAGGTCCGCGCCGACATGCCGCCGAGCAGGATGCAGGCCTCCAGGTCGGTGAGGTTCCAGGCCTTGAACAGATTGACCGTGGTGCGCGCCAGCGCGCCGGCCTCGTCATCCGATATGACGCTGCCAACCGTGGCCGGTGTCGTGACAATGGACTGAAGCTGCATTTTGTTGCCTCTCTATTGGCAGATATATAACATGTATTTGCCAATTGGCAAGGAGATCAGCAAGGCAGGGCCAATCGCTTTCAGGCCCAATGACGGCTTCCGTCTTGTGAAGGCCACCAATCGCCAAAGTCGGCGCCGCCGCTCATCCGCCTGCCGGCACCTTCTCCCCGTATAGTGACGGGGAGAAGGGAGATGGCCGCATCGCTGGCGCCTATTCTGCAACATTGGAGATTGGCGAAACCGTCCATGACGGCGTCTTTCTCCCCGTCACTATACGGGGAGAAATGCCCGGCAGGGCAATGAGGGGCGGCGCTGACCTCGGCGATACCGGACGGACAGCGCGCCACATATCGTGGCGCGCCCTGACCAATTTTACTCCGCCGCCTCATACCCCGCGATGCCCTTGATCTCCAAAAAATCCTCGAGCCCGTATTCGGCATATTCGCGGCCATTGCCGGACTGCTTGTAGCCGCCGAACGGCAGGCCGGCGTCCCACTGGGGATAGTTGATGTAGACATTGCCGGTGCGCATGCGCGCCGCGACTTCGCGCGCCTTCTTCATGTCCTTGGCCTGGATGTAGGAAGCGAGGCCATAGACGGTGTCGTTGGCGGTGTTCACCACGTCGTCGACGCTGTCATAAGGCATGATCGCCAGCACCGGCCCAAAGATCTCCTCGCGCGCGATGCGCATGTCGTGGGTGACGTCGGCGAACACCGTCGGCCTGACGTAATAGCCGCGGTTGAGTTCGGCCGGACGGCCGGGGCCGCCGGCGACCAGCGTCGCACCTTCATCGATGCCGGCCTGGATCAGGTCCTGGATCTTGTCGAACTGGACCTGGCTGACGACCGGGCCGAGCTTGGTGCCGGCGGCGTCGGCGGGGCCGACGGTGAACTTTTCCGCAGCCGCCTTGGCATAGCCGGCTGCCTCGTCATGACGGTCGCGCGGCACGAACATGCGCGTCGGCGCGTTGCAGGACTGGCCGCTGTTGCTGAAGCAGCCGGCGACGCCCTTGCTGACGGCGCTTGCGAGGTCGACATCCCCGAACAGGATGTTGGCCGACTTGCCGCCAAGCTCCTGATGCACGCGCTTGACCGTGTCGGCGGCGGCCTTGGCCACCAGGATGCCGGCGCGGGTCGAACCGGTGAACGACATCATGTCGATGTCGGGGTGGCTGGACAGCGCCTGGCCGACACCCGGACCGTCGCCATTGACGAGGTTGAAGACGCCCTTCGGCACGCCGGCCTCGTCGAGGATTTCGGCGAAGATGATGGCGTCGAGCGGCGCGATCTCGGAGGGCTTCAGCACCATGGTGCAGCCGGCAGCAAGCGCCGGGCCGACCTTGCAGGTGATCTGGTTGAGCGGCCAGTTCCACGGCGTGATCAGCCCGACGACGCCGATCGGCTCCTTGACCACGAGATGGTTGCCCTTGACGCGGCGGAATTCGAAAGTCTTCAGCACGTCGGCCATCTTCTGCAGATGCGCAAGACCGATGCCGACCTGGCTGTCCAACGCCATCTGGCGCGGCGCGCCCATCTCGCGTGACACAGCGACGGCAAGATCGCCACTGCGCTTCTTGTAGACCGCGATGATGCGGTTCAACAGGTCGAGCCGCTCGCCAACCTCGGTGAAACCAAAGCTGTTGAAGGCGCGCTTGGCGGCGGCGACCGCCTTGTCGACATCGGCCTTGGAGCCGAGCGAAATCTGCGCAAAGGCGTCCTCATTCGAGGGATCGATGACATCGAAAGCGTTGGGCACAACAGGATCGACCCACGCGCCATCGATATAGAACTGCAGATTGTGTGACATGGTTTTCTCCTTGACCGCATCGTCGCGCCGGGCCGTCATATCTGGCTGGAGATAACGATGCACAAACGCCGCTGTCAAACGCAACCCCCGAAGTGGTTGAGCCAGTGCGGCAGTGATTGAGCCAGACCGGTTGGGCCAGCAACCGGCTTGGTGAGGATGGACTACAGCAAGATATGCCCGGCCTCGACCAGAAATCGCCTCGCCGCAGCCTGATCCGTCGCTTTCACCAACAGATGGTCGCCATCGAAAGTGGACACCACGAAGATGCCCAGCCCGTTTTCCGACAACGGCCTGATGACCGAGAGCACGATACCGGTTTCGTCGAAGGCAAACGGCCCCTGAAGCTTGAAGGCCACCCAGTCACCGTCCTGCCTGACACTATCCGGCACACGATCCTGCAGGCAAACGATCGAAAGCTCGTCGTCAGTCCTTGTGATGCTGACGAAGCCTGGCCCGTCCGCCCAACCGGGGATGGTCTCGCCCGCCGCCAGCCGGGCAACCGCGTAAAACCCTGAGAGTTGTTTGAGCCTGACGCAGATGGCCATTGTCGAACCCCTCCCTCAGATCGCCGGTGATCCCGCCAGCTTCTTGCTCATGTGGACCGTCATACCGTTCATGAACGGCTCTTCCCTATCGATGACATAGCCCTGCCTCTTGTAGAGCGACACATTCGCCTCGAAGGCGCCATTGGTCAGCAGGCGAAGCTCGGCACGTCCTGCTTCGATCGCCTTGCGCTCGGCCAGCTCCAGCAGCAGCCGGCCGATCCCCCTGCCCTGCGCCTGCGGTGCGACGCAGACATTCTCGATCCACAGGTGATCCTCGGCCAGCACGGTTTCGATCAGCCCGACGATCCGATCATCCTCCACGGCGAGATCGAACGGATGCTCGGCAACGGCCTTGTCATAGTCGGCGCGCATAGGCAGCGGCTCGCGGCCGATCACCGGCACCCATTTGGCATAGGCGGCACGAACGATATCCCGGATCGCGGCGGCGTCAGCAGGCACGGCCGGCCGAAGCCGGATGGAAGAATTGTTGGTCATCAAAGTGCTCCAGATATGAAAAACCCCGCCGGCGGTGTCGCGGGCGGGGCTGGAAACGAACGAACCGGGTCTATCCTGCCGGTCTTTGTCGTCGCGCAATCAGTCTGCCGCTCCGCACTGTGCAGGGGCGGCGTCGCTTGGTGGGCGCGAGGACGAACATGGCGCCAAGCTGGAACAGGAAGCGCGGCGCGTCAAGACACCTACAACGGCTTCAGTATTCCTGCGCCGTCGGCCTGAACAGGATTTCGTTGATGTCAACCTCGTCAGGCTGGCTCATGGCGAACACCACCGTCCTGGCGAAGGAATCGGCGGGGATAGCCACCCGATCGTAGAGCGCGCGCACGCCTTCGGCGACATCGGCCTCGGTGACGCTGTCCGGCAGCTCGGTCGCCACGGCACCGGGCGAGATGATGGTGGTGCGGACGTTGTAGGGTTTCACTTCCTGGCGCAGACCTTCCGAGATGATGCGCACCGCGTGCTTGGTCGCGGCATAGACCGCTCCGCCCGGCCCGACCTTGTGGCCGGCGACCGACGAGACGTTGATGATGTGGCCGCTTTTCTGCGTCTTCATGTGCGGCAGCGCGGCGGCAATGCCGTAGAGCACGCCCTTGATATTGACGTCGATCATCCGGTCCCAGTCCTCGACCTTGCCGCGCTCCAGTGGCGAGTGCGGCATCAGGCCGGCATTGTTGATGACGACGTCGACGCGGCCGTGCGTCTCGACCGCATGGTCGACCAGACGCCGGACCTGGCCGACATCGGTGACGTCGGTCTGAAGGATGGCGCCCTCGCCAAGTGAAAGCGCGCCGGCCAGCGCCTGCAACCGGTCGAGGCGGCGTGCGCCCAGCACCAGTTTCGCGCCCTCCCTGGCCAGAAGCCGTGCGGCGGCTTCGCCCAGCCCGCTGCTGGCGCCAGTGATGACGACGACTTTGTCCCTGATGTTCTCGGCCATGATTCTTTTCCTTCTGATCTTTGGCTTCGCTGCCCCCGGCAGCCTGGGCGGTCGCGTTGGCGGCTCAGCCGGGCAATTCGACCCGACCGAGCCAGCCGGTGACCTCTTCAAGCGTCTGGCGTTCCTGGTCGCACTGCTTGGAAAAACCCTCGATGAGCCGAGCCCCTGATGCATGATCTGCGAGGACTTTCAGGCTCTGCCCTGTTCCGTAGCCGCCATGGGTGATGAACGGCACCAAGGTCTTGCCGGACAGATCGTGTTTCGACAGGAAGGAGCGGATCACCGAAGGCGCGGTCATGCCCCAGATCGGAAATCCGAGGAACACCGTCTCGTAGGTTCCGATATCAGGCACCGTGGCGGCCAGCGCCGGTTCGAAACCGGCTCCCGCTGCTGCTCCGCCACCGCAACCTGCTGCTTGTAGTCTTCCGGGTAGGGATCGACGGTCGCGATCTCGAAAATATCCGCTCCCAGAGCCCTGCTGATCTGGGCCGCGATGACCCGCGTGTTGCCGGTGCGGGTGTAGTAGGCCACCAGCACTTTGGCGCCGCCCGCCAGTCGCGCGCTCGACGCACTGGCGGGCCGGCTCGATCCGGGACTCAATCCGGCGCCCAAAGGCAGTGCAAGCATGGTCATCAGTGCACCTCGTCTTGAGACCGGTTGACGCATATGGCTCTCCTGCGCATGGCTCTAGCGATCGATCCTTGCTTCCTGTTGCGGAGAATAGCGCGCTCCCTGTACGGCAATCGCCGAGACCGCGTTCTCGATGTCGGCAAGATCGTTCGCCGTCAGCGCGATGGTGGCCGACGCGATGTTCTCTTCGAGGCGATCGAGCTTGGTGGTGCCGGGGATCGGAACGATCCAGGGCTTCTGCGCCAGCAACCAGGCCAGCGCGACCTGTGCTGATGTCGCCCTCTTCTCGGCAGCGATCACGCCGATCGCGTCGACCAGCGCCTGATTCGCCTTGCGGGCGTCTTCTGCAAAACGCGGCACGGTGTTGCGGAAGTCGCTGCTGTCGAACGTCGTGCTGGCATCGATGGCGCCGGTGAGGAACCCCTTGCCCAGCGGGCTGAAGGGCACGAAGCCGATCCCCAGTTCTTCAAGCACCGGCAGGATCGCCTCTTCCGGTTCACGCCACCAGAGCGAATATTCGCTCTGGACCGCGGCGACCGGCTGTACCGCATGCGCGCGCCGGATCGTGCGTACGCCCGCCTCGGAGAGACCGAAATGCTTCACCTTGCCTTGGCTAATCAAGTCCTTCACAGCGCCCGCCACCTCTTCGATCGGCACGACCGGATCGACGCGGTGCTGGTATAGGAGGTCTATGTGGTCGGTCCTCAGCCGCCTGAGCGAGGCCTCGACGACGTCACGAATATGCTGCGGCCGGCTGTCCATGCCATCATGTCCGGCTGTCCCGGCGATGTCGATGCCGAATTTGGTGGCGATCACCACCTGGTCGCGGATCGGCTGCAGCGCCTCGCCGACGACCTCCTCGTTCGTGAACGGTCCATAGACCTCCGCGGTGTCGAAGAAGGTGATGCCACTTTCGAACGCCGCCCTGATCAGGTGGACTGCATCCGCCGTCTCCATCGGCTTCCCGTATGACTGGCTCATCCCCATGCAGCCGAGCCCGATGGCCGAAACGTCGAGACCGCTGTTTCCAAGTGTGCGCTTCTGCATTGTCGTTATCCCTTCTTCTCGGCGTCGGCTTGTTCGAAGACCTTGCGGGCAATGCCCAGAGCCGTGGCTGCCGTTGGCCATCCGGCGTAGAAGGCGAGATGCGTAATGGTTTCGATGAGTTCGTCGCGGGTGACCCCATTGTCGAGCGCGCGCTTCATGTGGAAAGGCATCTCATTTATCCGGTAGCCCGAAATCAGGCTGGTGACGGTGACGAGGCTGCGGTCCCGCGGCGATAGGCCGGGGCGCTCCCAAACGTCGCCGAACAACACCTCGTCTGTGTATCTGCCAAGCGCGGGAGCGATATCGGAGAATGGGCTTTTCAGCCTTGGAACATTGGTCATGGTGGTCTCCTTCGAAGAGTTCGGGCGTTGAACTCGGCGCCACGCGCCGATACTTGGTCAAACCCCGTATTGTTCGTCGCTGACATGCTCCAGCCAGTCGACGACCTTGCCGTCGAGCGCTTCGGCGACAGCGATGTGGCTCATCGCGGTGGTCGGCGCGGCGCCATGCCAATGCTTCTCTCCGGGCGCGAACCAGACGATGTCGCCGGGCAGGATCGGTTCGATCGGGCCGCCCTCGCGCTGCACCAGGCCGGCGCCCGAGAGGACGATCAGCGTCTGGCCAAGGGGATGCGTGTGCCAAGCGGTGCGCGCGCCGGGCTCGAAAGTCACGGTGGCGCCGCCGACCCGGGCGGGCTCGCTGCCCTTGAAGGGCGCGTCGATGCGCACCGCGCCGGTGAAATAGTCGGTCGATCCTCTGGCCGAGGCTTGAGAGCCGTTTCGCGTGATGTCCATGGTTTGTCCCTTCCTGGCAACAGGCGTGACGCGACCGCCGGTCTTCAGAGGCGGCCGGTAGAGGCGCCCGGTGTGATGACGCCTATCTAGGGTCTGCGATTGGTGCCGATTAGGCGCTATATCCAGCATGATCTTATGAAAAGGGCTCATGAATGCCGCGAGACAATCTGAATGAGCTAACCGCCTTCCTCGCCGTCGCGCGCGAGGAAAGCTTCACCAGGGCGGCGGCCAAGCTCGGGGTTTCCCAATCGGCGCTCAGCCACACGGTGCGGGCGCTGGAGGAGCGGCTGGGCGTACGGCTCCTGACCCGCACCACGCGCAGTGTATCGCCCACCGAAGCCGGCGAGCGGCTGGCTCGCACCGTGGGGCCGCGGCTCGATGAGATCGAGGCCGAGATCGCCGCACTCAGCGACTTGCGCGACAAACCCGCCGGCACCATCCGCATCACCGCCGGTGAGCATGCCGCCGATGCGATCCTGTGGCCTGCGCTGGCGAAATTCCTGCCCGACTATCCCGACATCAAAGTCGAGATCATCGTCGACTACAGCCTGACCGACATCGTCGCCGAGCGCTACGACGCCGGCGTGCGGCTGGGCGAACAGGTGGCGCGCGACATGATCGCGGTGCGCATCGCTCCCGACATGCGCATGGCGGTGGTCGGATCGCCGGCCTATTTCGCCACCCGGCCTAAGCCGCGCACGCCGCAGGACCTGACCACCCACAATTGCATCAATCTGCGGCTGCCGACCTATGGCGGGCTCTACGCCTGGGAGTTCGAGAAGGCCGGGCGCGAGCTGAAGGTGCGGGTCGAGGGCCAGTTGGTGTTCAATACGTCCGCGCTGCGCATGAACGCGGTGCTCGCCGGCCTCGGTCTTGCCTATCTGCCGGAGGAACAGTTGACGGCTCATCTGGCCGACGGCCGACTGGTGCGGGTGCTCGCCGACTGGTGCGCGCCTTTCCCCGGCTATCACCTCTATTACCCCAGCCGCCGGCAAGCGACGACGGCCTTCTCGCTGCTGGTCGACGCGCTGCGCTACCGAGGCTAGAACAGGAAACCGGGTTCCGGAAAAGATCAGCTCAAAACGAGCAGATAGAGCCCCATCCGGATTCGGGAACAGGCTCTCCATCTGGACTGCGCCCGCCGTCGTTCTATCTTCCGGATCGAGCAGATATGACGAAATCCGGAGCCATCGCCGTGACCGTGACCGACCTCTATCGAGGCTACATCGCCTGCCTCAACAATCAGGACTGGCAGAAGCTGCATCGCTTCGTTCATGAAGACGTGCACTACAATGGCGACCGCGTCGGACTGTCGGGTTACCAGGAAATGCTGGAGCGCGATTTCCGGGAAATCCCGGACCTCTATTTCGACATCCAGCTGCTGATCGCCGAACCGCCGTTCATAGCCAGCCGGCTCCAGTTCAACTGCACGCCGAAGGGAACCTTCTTCGGCCTGCCCATCAACGGCAGGAAGGTGTCCTTCAGCGAGAACGTCTTCTATGAATTCCTCGACGACAGGATCAGGAACGTCTGGTCGGTGATCGACAAGGCGGCCATCGAAGCGCAGCTTTAATTCAGGCCGGCCAGAAGATGACGCCGATCGTTCGTAAAAATCGATCATTATGACGAAAATAATTCGTTGGAAAGATTATTTGAGGAATGGCATTCCTCCGGCACACCCGTCTGGAGCATTGCTTTGTCTTCCGTTTCCCACTTCGCGAACGATATTCCGAAAAGCGCTTTTCCTGCCGATCTGACACGAGGGCGGAAATCCCTCAACTGGAATGGCATCGTCCCCGGCATCGTCCTTGTCACGATGATTACTGCCGTCGCCTTCTCGGCCCGCAATGTTTCGGGCTTCGCGCTGTTCAGCCCGATGATCCTGGCCGTCGTTGCCGGCATGATCTACTCCAACGTGCTGGGCACACCGGTGCACGCCAAAGCCGGGATCGCATTCTCGCAAAAGCGCCTGCTGCGCTTCGCCATCGTTCTGCTCGGCTTCCAGCTGACGCTGGGCCAGGTCGTCTCGATCGGCGCCGGCGGCGTCGGCATTGTCGCGGCGACGCTTGGCGCCACCTTCGTTTTCACCATCACGCTCGGTCGGCTGATCGGCGTCGACGCCAAGCTGGCGCAGCTGATCGCCGCCGGCACCTCGATCTGCGGCGCCTCGGCCATCGTCGCCACCAATATCGTCACCGATGCGCGCGACGAGGACGTCACCTACGCCGTCGCCTCGATCACCTTGTTCGGCACCGTCGCCATGCTCGGCTTCCCGATCATGGCGCCCCTGCTCGGCCTCGACCAGCACGCTTTCGGCCTGTGGGCCGGCGCCTCGATCCATGAAGTGGCGCAAGTCATCGGCGCTGGCTTCCAGAACGGCACCCAGTCCGGCGAGATCGCTACCGTCGCCAAGCTGACCCGCGTCGCCATGCTGGCGCCGATGGTCGTCGCGCTCGGCCTGATGGCGCGCCGCAGGAGCAGCAGTGAGGTAGCGGCGCGGCCGCCCATGCCGTGGTTCGTCGCCGCCTTTGTCGCAATCGTAGCGCTGAACAGCCTCGTCACGGTGCCAGCCGAGGTGAAGTCGGCAATGGCGCTCGCCACCACCATCATGCTGACCATGGGGCTGGCCGCCATGGGCCTGCAGGCCGACATCTCGCAGCTGCGCTCGCGCGGCCTGCTCCCGCTGGCGCTCGCCTTCTCGGCCTTCCTGTTCATCGGCTGCTTCAGTCTGATGCTGGTGAAATTCACCTAGTCTAAACCGGGCCTCAGTCCTCGAACGAACTCGACGCGGCATAGATCGCCGCCAGCGTCTCGATGCCGGCCTGGTCGGCCTTGTCGAAGCGGCCTGGCAGCGGGCTGTCGAGATCGAGCACGCCGAAGACGCCTTCATCGTCCTCGAGCAGCACCACCAGTTCCGAGCGCGAGTCCGCATCGCAGGCGATGTGGCCGGGAAAATCATGCACGTCCTTGATCAGCATCGAGGTGCCGAGTTCGACCGCCGTTCCGCACACGCCCTTGCCGACGGCGATGCGCACGCAGGCCGGCTTGCCCTGGAACGGCCCGAGCACCATTTCCTCGTCCGATTGCAGGAAATAGAACCCGGCCCAGTTGAGGTCCGGCACCATCTGGAAGATGAGTGCTGCGGTGTTGGCGGCGTTGGCGATCGAATCGCGCTCGCCGTCGAGCAGCGCCTTAAGCTGAGTGGCGAGGTCGCGGTAGAACGCGGCCTTGTCTGAGGTGTCGATGGCCTTGGCCGCAAACATGAACGTGTCTCCGTATAGGGGGTGGCGGTTCGTCCGATCGCTTGCCAAAGTCCGGCGAGCTCCGCAACCAGACGGCCGCCTGGACAGTCTAGCGTGGATTGCGTCCCCTCCGAAAGCCGCGAGATAAGGATTGCCTCCCGGCGCTGAGCCGGTCGGCAAGGCAGCTATGCGTAAACTTTGCGATGGATCATCTTGAGAATCATGACGGCCCCGATCGGGGGCCGCCATTCACATCTCAAACAGGTCGAACAAGTCCTGGGTTTTAGTAGCCGCCCATGCCGCCACCGCCGCCACCCGCAGGCGCGGCATCCTTGGCCGGGATGTCGGTGATCATCGCTTCGGCGGTGATCAGGAGGGCTGCGATCGAACCGGCATCCTGCAGTGCGGTACGCACCACTTTCGCCGGATCGACGATGCCTGCCTTGATCATGTCGACATAGACCTCGTTCTGGGCGTCAAAACCCTGATTGTGGTCCTTGCTGTCGGTGAGCTTGCCGACGACGATGGAGCCCTCGACGCCGGAATTCTCGGCGATCTGGCGGATCGGCGCTTCAAGCGCCCGCAGCACGATCGTAATGCCGGCCGTGACATCGGCATTGGCGCCGGTCAGGCCGCCAAGCACCGAGCGGGCACGCAGCAGAGCCACGCCGCCGCCGGGCACGATGCCTTCTTCGACCGCCGCGCGGGTGGCGTTCAGCGCATCGTCGATGCGGTCCTTCTTTTCCTTGACTTCCGACTCGGTGACGCCGCCGACGCGGATGACGGCAACGCCGCCGGAGAGCTTGGCCAGCCGCTCCTGCAGCTTTTCCTTGTCGTAGTCGGAGGTCGTCTCCTCGATCTGGCCCTTGATCTGGGCGACGCGCGCCTGGATGGTCGCCTTGGTGCCGGCCCCGTCGATGATCGTGGTGGTGTCCTTCTCGATCAGCACACGCTTGGCGCGGCCGAGCATCTCGATGGTGACGTTTTCGAGCTTGATGCCGAGGTCTTCCGAGATCATCTGGCCTGATGTCAGCACGGCGATGTCTTCCAGCATTGCCTTGCGGCGATCGCCGAAGCCCGGCGCCTTGACGGCCGCGACCTTGAGGCCGCCGCGCAGCTTGTTGACGACCAGCGTCGCCAGAGCCTCGCCCTCGACGTCCTCGGAGATGATCAGCAGCGGCCTGCCGCTCTGCACCACCGCTTCGAGGATCGGCAGCATCGCCTGCAGATTGCCGAGCTTCTTCTCGTGGATGAGGATGTAGGGCTCTTCCAGCTCGACGCGCATCTTGTCGGCATTGGTGACGAAATAGGGCGAGAGATAGCCGCGGTCGAACTGCATGCCTTCGACGACGTCGAGTTCGGTCTCGGCGGTCTTGGCTTCCTCGACGGTGATGACGCCGTCATTGCCGACCTTGTCCATCGCTTTGGCGATCATCTCGCCGACGCTGGCATCGCCATTGGCGGCGATGGTGCCGACCTGTGCGATCTCGGCCGACGACTTGACCTTCTTGGCGCGCGCCTGGATTTCCTTGACCACGGCGGAAACCGCCTGGTCGATGCCGCGCTTCAAATCCATGGGGTTCATGCCGGCGGCGACCAGCTTGGCGCCTTCGCGCAGGATCGAGGCGGCCAGCACCGTGGCGGTGGTGGTGCCGTCACCGGCGAGGTCGTTGGTCTTCGAGGCCACTTCGCGCACCATCTGGGCGCCCATGTTCTCGAACTTGTCGGCAAGCTCGATTTCCTTGGCGACGGTGACGCCGTCCTTGGTGATGCGCGGCGCGCCATAGGCCTTGTCGATGATGACGTTGCGGCCCTTGGGGCCGAGCGTGACCTTCACCGCATTGGTGAGGATCTCGACGCCGCGCAGCATGCGGTCGCGCGCGTCGGTGGAGAATTTGATTTCCTTGGCAGACATGATTTTTATCCAGTTCGTTCGGAGAAAATGAGGTCAGGCAGCTTTCTTGGCGGCCACGGTCTTGTCGGTTGCGGCCGTCTCGCTCTTGTCGATGATGCCAGTCTCGCTCTTGTCGATGACGCCCATGATGTCGGCTTCCTTCATGATCAGAAGGTCCTCGCCGTCGATCTTGACCTCGGTGCCCGACCATTTGCCGAACAGGATGAAGTCGCCGGCCTTGACGTCGAGCGGAACAAGCGTGCCGTTTTCGTCGCGTGCGCCAGGGCCGACGGCGATGACTTCGCCCTCCTGCGGCTTTTCCTTGGCAGTGTCGGGGATGATGATCCCGCCCTTGGATTTGATATCGCCTTCGGCGCGACGAATGACGACGCGGTCGTGGAGTGGCCGAAATTTCATGGGAACTTTCTTTCTGGGGCCGGCACAGGCGGCCACGCCCCTCCTCTATAGACGCGTTGGCACTCGATAGATAGGAGTGCCAAAAATTATTCGCGGGCCAAATTAAATATTCAAAAGTATTATTTCAGCTGGCCGTTTCGTGATATCCGCAGAATGTCAAATAATTCAAAAGATTGAATTTTGCCGATCGAGTGCCTATTTATCGGACAAGTTCACTTTCACGATTTCAGGCACAAGGGAGATTTCTTCGATGGCCGAAGGCAATCAGACGATCATGGAAAAAGCTGAAGCCCGCTTTGTCGACAAGCAGAAGAAGACAGCGGAGAAAAACAAGGCGACCGCCGAATATATGTCCGAGGCAAGAGCCAGGGAGATCAAGACGGCAAGGCTGAGGGAGCTTCGGCTGGCCAAGGAAGAGGCCGATCGTGTCGCCGAGGCCCTCAATCCTACGCCGAAGAAGAAGCGGGCGACCAAGAAAGCCACGGAGGCCAAGACATGAGCCTCACCTTCCCCAACCCCAGCCGCAGCTATGACGAAGCGGGCCAGCGCATTCGTTTCGTCGGCCATGACGGCATGTTCCAGATCTCATTTTCCGTCGCTGCCGACGCCATGGCCAAGATGCGGCCGGGCACTGCTGCCGATGAAGCCGGTTATCTCCAGACATTCGACACCGAGAGCAGCGCCATCCGCGAGGTGGCGTCGAAGGCCTACGACCGCACCCGCAAGAGCATGTATGTGCTGACGGCGGCCGATTTCGGCTGAAATGCCGGCGAGTTGGCGCTGACCGCGATCAGGTCTTGCGCTCGGCCCTTTCGCGGCGTTTGACGTCGCGGACATTCATCTGCACGACCATGTCCTCGGCCTCGCGCGGCCCCATCCCGACCATCACCTTTTGCCGGACAACCGCAGGCTGGCCGGTGAAGACATCGATGATGCTCCAACTCTGGGGAAGCTCCATGCGCACCGTGTAGCGGTTGGCCATGCCGGTCAGCCTTGCATCCTGAAAAACACGGCGCCCAGGATCAGCACCGTCCAGGCGACGACCGACAGTTTCAGCACCATGCCGCCATGCGCGGCCAGAAGCTTCCGCAGGTGCGGCACACCTGCCGGCGAGATTGGTGCCGCCGCCAAGGCGACAGGGGTCTTGAGGCCAAGTTTTCCAAAAACGGGCAGCAGCGACGGTTCACGCACGAAAGGCCTCGAATGTCAGGAAAAAGCGAAGCAACAACGCTCGCCTCCCTTCCATAGCACTCTTTTCGCGAGCGCCTGCATGCCAAATTCAAGACAGGACTGCTTTGACGGCCGGTCCGTACTGCCTTCGCAACACACAATCTATTCGTGGGACCTGACTGCGCTCGGGGCAGATTGGGACGCCAAATTCTGGAGGCCTCGCCTCGGGATCGAACCGAGGCTTCAGAGATTTGCCGTCTCCAGCGTAGCCGCTCCGCCACGAGGCCATGGCTGTCGAAGTAGCGGCCAAATATTTACGGAAAGGTTAATCCCGAGGGGATTGTTCAGAATTTTCGGGATCGAGTTTCAGAGTGTTCGCCAGCCAACCTTGCCGGGCCTAGCTTCCGGCACAGAGTTGCGATCCCTCACGCCCAAGCGGCAGCCCGCCCCGTCTCGACCGAGGGCCTCCAGCACTGCGACTGACGTTCTTCCCCTGAGCTACGCGCTTCCGAGGCTGCTTTATACCCCGGGTTGCATTTCGGAGGAGAGGAGCGGAGGCCAACCAACTTTCCCCTTGAACAGCGATTCGATCTGGCTTAGCTTCATCTGAGAAAAGGTTTTCCCAAGCAATTGTCGTTGGGCTCGGCCACCAGCCGGGCCTCATCCGGCTCGGTAAGAGAAAACCTTTTCCCAACCAAGGATCTCGGCGCGATGCCATCGGACGATCTGCCTGTTCCGGTCTTTTCCAAGCCAGTCACCTTGCGTGACGTGGCCGCCCAGGCCGGAGTCAGTGTCGCCACCGCATCCAAGGCACTCAATGGCCAGGGCCGGATGACAGCCGAGACGCGCGAGCGCATTCGCGAGACCGCCCGGCGGCTTGGCTTCCGGCCCAACAGCCTGGCGCAAAGCCTGCTCCGGCGGCGCAGCTTCACCGTCGGCCTACTCACCAACGATACCTATGGCCGCTTCTCGCTGCCGCTGATGTCGGGCATTTCGGACGCGCTGGTCGACAATGGCGTCTCGGTGTTCCTGTGCAATGTCGAGGAGGATCCGCGGCTGGGCCAGATGCATGTCGACGCCATGCTCGACAAGCGCGTTGATGGCATCATCGCCACCGGCAAGCGCATCGATCGCCATCTGCCCGTCGACCTCTCCAATCTGCGCGTCCCGGTGATCTATGCCTTCACGCAGCCAGATCCCGACGCCGTCGCCTTCGTCTCGGACGATGTTGGCGGCGCCCGGCTGGCCGTCGAGCATTTCTGCCGGCTGGGCCGCAAGCGCATCGCCCATGTCACCGGGCCGGCGAGCTTTGCCGTGGTGCACGCGCGCGTCCAGGCTTACCGCGACGTGCTGGTCGAAAACGGCCTGACGGTCAGCGAGCCGCTGCTCGGCTCCTGGTCGGAAGCCTGGGGTCACCAGGCGGTTGCGCAACTGTTCGACGGCAAAAGCGAAAGGCCGGACGCGGTCTTCTGCGGCAACGACCAGATCGCGCGCGGCGTCATCGATGCGCTGCGCGAACGCGGCCTCGACGTCCCCAGTGATGTCGGCGTCATCGGTTTCGACAATTGGGAGATCGTGGCCGAGGCGACGCGCCCGCCGCTGACCTCTGTCGACATGAACCTTGTCGCGCTCGGGCGCGAGGCCGGGTTGACCCTGCTTTCGCTGGTCGGCGGCAAGCCCGCCGCGCCGGGCATTCGAAAACTGCCGTGCCGGCTGGTGGTGCGGCAGTCATGCGGCCATCCGCCGGGTGGCTGAAAACGAAGCGCCGCGCAATCGGCGCCAAGCCGCGGACCGCGGCCAACCTTGGAGGAGGAGAACATGAGGAACCTGATTGCCAAACTGACCCTGGCCGCTGCCGTTCTGGGTGGCGGTCTCGGCACTGCCGCCGCCGAGACGGCCAACATCTGGGTGCGCGCCGACGGCTCGAATTTCATGCCGAGGATCGTCGATGCCTACAACAAGGCGCACACCAACCAGGTCAAACTCGACATCATTCCCAATGCCGAGATCATCCCGAAATACGGCGCCGCGGCCGCCGGCGGCACGGCGCCCGACGCGCTGTCGCTCGACTTGATCTACACGCCCTCATTCGCCGCAGCCGGCCAATTGGAGGACATTACCGACTGGGCAAAGTCCCTGCCCTATTTTGCCAGCCTGTCGCCTGCGCATGTGAAGACCGGCACCTACAAGGGCCACATCTACGGCCTGCCCTTCTCCGCCGACGCCTCGGTGCTGATCTGGAACAAGAAGCTGTTCAAGCAGGCCGGCCTCGACCCTGAAAAAGGCCCGGCCAACTGGGCCGAGATCGCGGCCGATGCCGAGAAGGTCAACGCGCTCGGCGGCAACATCAAGGGCTTCTACTTCTCCGGCAATTGCGGCGGCTGCAACATCTTCACCTTCACGCCCCTGATCTGGGCGTCGGGCGGCGACATCCTGAGCGAAGACGGCTCGAAGGCGACGCTGGACAGCCCGCAACTGCGCGGCGCCATCGATCTCTACCGCTCGATGGTCAAGAAGGACCTGGTGCCGGCGGGCGCGCAGACCGATACCGGCGCCAACTTCTTTGCGGCATTTGCCGCCGGCAATATCGGCATCTCGCCGTCCGGCGCCTTCGCCATCGGCGCGCTCAACACCCAGTATCCCGATATCGACTACGGCGTCACCTTCCTGCCGGGCAAGGACCGCGGCTGGTCGTCCTTTGCCGGCGGCGACAATTTCGTCGTCACCAAGGGCACCACGAAACTGCCCGTGGTGAAGGAGTTCCTCGACTTCGCCTATTCGCTCGAAGGCCAGACCATCCTTGCCAAATACGGCAGCCTGCCGGTGCGCGGCGACATCGCCAAGGAGGCGCTGAAGGATCTCGATCCGCGCTACCAGGTCGCCGCCGAGGCCATGACCAAGGGCAAGACGCCCTATTCGGTGGTGTTCAACGACCTGATCAACTCCGCCAACGGGCCGTGGACGCAGATGATCAACGAGGTCTTCTTCGGCGACGATGTCGACGGCGCCATAGCCAACGCACAAGAGACGATGCAATCGATCATCGACCAGGCGCCGCAGAAATAAGCGCCAACCCCACCTCCCCCTCGAGGGGAGGTCGGACCGCAGGTCCGGGTGGGGTCGCCACCGCAGTGCTCGACGTTTCTTGATGTCGGCGCGCTCCGCAGAGGACCCCACCCCCGGCCTACGGCCGGACCCTCCCCTCAAGGGGGAGGGGGACGCAGCGCCAAGGGAGCAGCCATGACCGTCATCACCGCAGCAACCCCTGCCCCGCCCCGCGCCCGCAGGGTCGCCAGCCGCCAACAATGGATCGGCCTGCTCTATGTCGCGCCGGCTGTCGCGCTGGTCGTCGTCTTTTTCCTGATCCCGCTCGGCATGACGGCGTGGATGTCGCTGCACAACTGGCCGCTGATGGGCGAGCACAGCTTTATCGGCCTCGGCAATTACGTCGCCATCCTGCGCGACACCAGGTTCTGGAACGCGCTGCGCTTCACCGCCTTCTACACGGTGATCGTCACCATCGCGATCTTCGTGGTGGCCTTTCCGCTGGCGCTGTTCGTCGAACGGCCGCGGCCGCTGACCAATCTCTACCGCACCATGTTCTTCATGCCGGCGGTTGTCGGTTTCGCCTCGGCCAGCCTGCTCTGGTCGTGGTTGCTGAATGTCGATTCCGGCCTGTTCAGCCCGGCTGCCTACGACCTCGGACTGATCGACAGGAAGTTCAACCTTCTGGCCACCTTCCAGCCGGCCTTCTGGTCGATCATCGCCATGGTCGTCTGGAAGGTCGCCGGCTTCACCATGATCATCCTGATGGCCGGCCTGCAATCGATCCCGCAGGACCTGCAGGAGGCGGCCGTCATCGACGGTGCCGGGCCTTTCGCCAGGTTCAGGGCGATCACCTTGCCGCTGATGCGCCGCACGCTGGCGCTGGCGCTGATCCTGTCGGTCGCCGGCTCGATCCTCGCCTTCGACCAGTTCTACATCATCCTGCGTGGCGGCCCGCGCAACCAGACGCTGACGGCGGTCTACTGGATCTTCAACCAGTCCTTTGTGTCGTTCAAGCTCGGCTATGGCGCGGCACTTTCCATGGTGCTGCTGGTCATCCTGGTGGCGCTCAGCCTCGTCCAGCTATGGTTGTTGCGCAAGCCGGAGGGTCTCGACTGATGGCGCAGGCCGCCTCCCGTAGCCGCCGGCTCCTGAGCCGCGTCGCAGAGCATTCTATCGGCATCATCGCCTCGGTGCTGTTCGCCGCGCCGATTGTTTGGGCGGTGCTGTCGGCGTTCAAGCCGGCGGCCGAAGCACGCCTGCCGCCGCTGCCGCCCTGGCCGACATCAGGCTTCTCGCTGGAGAATTACGCCACGCTCAACAGCTTCGGCGACGGGCTGTGGGTCTCGGCGCAAAACAGCATCTATGTCTCGGTGATGACGGTGGTGCTGTCGGTCGCCGTCAGCGTGCTGGCCGGCTACGGCTTTTCGCGGTTCCGGTTTCCGTTCAAGGACCTGTTCTTCATCCTCATCCTGTCGACGATCATGATCCCGTTCCAGTCGATCCTGACGCCGATCTTCCTGGTGCTGACCAAGCTTGGCCTGCACAACACCCTGACCGGCCTGGTCGGCGTCTATGTGACGCTGCAACTGCCGTTCTCGATCTTCATGATGCGCAACGCCTTCGACGCGGTGCCGCGCGAAATCGAGGAGGCCGCCCGCATGGACGGCGCCAGCAATCTCACCATGCTTTTGAAAGTGATGCTGCCGCTGGTCTGGCCGGGCGTGGTCACCATCGCCCTGTTTGCCTTCCTCGGCGCCTGGAACGAATTCCTCGCCGCCCTCGTGCTGATGACCGACCAGTCCAAGTTCACGCTGCCGGTGATGATGACCGCACTGCAGTCGGGCCGCTTCGGCGCCATCGACTGGGGCGCGGTGCAGGCGGGCGTCACCGTGATGATGGTGCCGTGCCTCATCCTCTTCCTGGCGCTGCAGCGCTTCTACATCCGCGGCCTGATGGCCGGGGCCGTCAAATAGAATGGAGTAAGTTCATGACCGCATCGCCATCCGCAAAAACCGGAAAACCGAAGCTCGCCTTCCGCCCGCTGCCGGTGCCGCAGGTCGACGTGCACGGCTTCTGGGGCGACCGCGCCGACGCTGTCGCCACCCGCACCGCCGACATCCTCTACGAGCGCTGCGTCGAGGCCCGCATGCTGGAGCAGATCGATCCGGACCGCCCCTCGCCCGGCATAGTCATCCCCTTCCACTCGCCCTCTCCCGACGAAGCCGACCGCCAGGGCGCGGAATTCACCGGATCGACGGTGACCACGCAGATGTTCTGGGATTCCGATCTCGGCAAGACGATCGAGACCGCGGCCTATTCGCTTTACCGGCGCAAGAACCCCGAACTGGAGAAGAAGATCGATGCCGTCATCGACATGTATGGCAAGCTGCAGCAGGAGGACGGCTATCTCTCGAGCTGGTATCAGCGCATCCAGCCCGGCAAGCGCTGGACCAATCTGCGCGACTGCCACGAGCTCTATTGCGCCGGCCACCTGATCGAGGGCGCGGTCGCCTATTACCAGGCGACGGGAAAACGCAAGCTGCTCGACATCATGTGCCGCTATGCCGACCATATCGCGTCGGTGCTCGGCCCCGAGCCCGGCAAGAAGAAGGGCTATTGCGGACATGAGGAGATCGAGCTGGCGCTGGTCAAGCTGGCGCGGGTGACAGGCGAGCGGAAATACATGGAGCTGGCCAAATACTTCATCGACCAGCGCGGGCAGCAGCCGCATTATTTCGACGAGGAGGCCCGCGCCCGCGGCGCCGACCCGAAGGCCTATCATTTCAAGACCTATGAATACAGCCAGTCGCACATCCCGGTGCGCGAGCAGGACAAGGTCGTCGGCCACGCGGTCAGAGCGATGTACCTCTATTCCGGCATGGCCGACATCGCCACCGAATATGGCGACGACACGCTGCGGTCGGCGCTCGACCTTCTGTGGGACGATCTCACCACCAAGAGCCTCTATATCACCGGCGGGCTCGGGCCATCGGCGCACAATGAGGGGTTCACCAGCGACTATGACCTGCCCAACGAGAGCGCCTATGCCGAGACCTGTGCAGCGGTGGGCCTGGTGTTCTGGGCCAGCCGCATGCTCGGCATGGGGCCGAATGCGCGCTACGCCGACATGATGGAACGCGCCCTCTACAACGGTTCGATCTCGGGGCTGTCGCTCGACGGCTCGCTGTTTTTCTACGAGAATCCATTGGAAAGCCGGGGCAAGCACAACAGGTGGAAATGGCACCGCTGCCCGTGCTGCCCACCCAATATCGGGCGCATGGTCGCCTCGATCGGCAGCTATTTCTACAGCCTGGCCGACGACGCGTTGGCCATCCACCTCTATGGCGACTCGAGCGCCCGTTTCGACATATCGGGCGTCCCGGTCGGCGTGACGCAGACGAGCCGCTATCCCTGGGACGGCGCCGTCGAGATCGCGCTCGAACCGCAGGCGCCGGTCGAATTCACCTTGCACCTGCGCATTCCAGCCTGGAGCGCCAGTGCCCAGTTGAAGGTGAACGGCGAGGCCATCAAGCTGGCTGAGATCACCAGCGACGGCTACGCCGCGATCAAGCGGACATGGAAGAAGGGCGACAATATCCGGCTCGATCTCGAAATGCCGATCGAGCGGCTCTATGCCAACCCGCAGGTGCGCCAGGATGCCGGCCGCGTCGCGCTGTCGCGCGGCCCGCTGATCTATTGCGTCGAGGCATCAGACAATGACAGCCAGCCGCATCGCCTGACGCTGCCGCGGACGGCCACCATCGAAGCGCAGCACCGGCCGGAACTTCTCGGCGGTGTGGTGACGCTGTCGACCGCGGCACTTGCCGATGCCGCCGACGGGTGGCGGGACGGGCTGTACAGGCCCGAGCCGCCGGCCACCGCCGAGACGCGCCTGACCGCCATTCCTTATTTCGCCTGGGACAACCGCGAGCCCGGCGAGATGCTGGTATGGCTCAGGGACGGCTGAAGGAGGTCGGTCTATCGGCGATGGCCGATCCAAGCTCAGCCGCGGTCGATGCCGCGGTTTCGGGCTCTCGGTCCACATAGCGCTGGCGCAGGCGCAGGAATGGCGCCTCGACGCAGGTGTAGCTGAGATAACCGATCGGGATCGTCGCCACGAAGCACAATGCGGACCAGAGGCATGCGACGTAAAAATTGCTGATGCTCATGACATGCGTGTCTATGAACGCCGCCAATTGCATGACGAAGAACAGGTGCAGAAGATAGATCGAATAGCTGTAGGCCCCCGCCTTCTCCAGTATCCTGAACGGCGGGCTTGTTCGCTTTTTCGAAAAGCTCGTGTCGTAGTAGGCGATGCCGAATGAATAGGCTGCCGCCTCCAGGGTCGGCAGGATGATCCATATCCAATGAGGCGACGGATAGCCGCCCAGTTGGTAAAATCCGCCGGCTGCATCGAACCACCAGAAGAACCCGGAAAAAGCCATGAGAACGGCCAGCGCCAGCCAGTGCTGGTTCTTCGCGCGGGCACGCAGGTGGAAGGCAAGAATGCCGGCCAGGAACTGATCCGCATGGCCTATGATGGTTACGGACCCCGCCGACTGCACTTCGCCGATCTGCACATACAGGACAGACCTCAGCACAATGGCTGCCGCGATGAACAGCAAGGGCGCGAACACAAACCGCTTGGATGCCATCAGCAAGAACGGCAGCAACAGGTAGAAGTGCGCTTCGATCGTTACCGACCAGCCGCCATTCGGGAGGGCGGGAAAAAGAACCCCCAATCCGACGCTCGTGAAATACCCGTCGAGGGACTGGCCGGCCAGGTACCTGCGGCAAGCCTCGATACATATCACGACCAGGAGAAGCGGAAGCAGCCTGAGGGCCCTGTTGGCAAAGAAGGGCAGATAGCTGATCTGTTTTCCATCGAGCAGCTTGGCGAACAGGTAGCCGGAAAGCGCCATGAACAGGGAAACGCCAGTATGCCCTTCATCCAGAACGCTGAAGATAGGAAGAGCCGGCACAAAGTCATAAGGCACGGGGCCTGCAGGAGACGCATGAAGGAAATGCCAGGTAAAGACAAGAAAGGCCGCCAGGCCACGAACCTGATCTAGCGCTGGGTAATGCTCTCCGGTCGAGGATTTCATGATTGGCCCACGCGCACCGTGTCCTGCGCCGGTGTTCAGGTCATCGTTGGGCCAGAACTGTTTTCAATTCATTAAATCCTCACTGCAGAGACTTCCGAAATCAGAGATTTGCTTCGCAAGGTGCTGTGGCCTGCAAGCATCCGGGGCCAAACACGACTGAAGCGTGCCGCGCCTGAGCGGATCACTTCTGGGCGACGGTCAGCCCGATCTCTTCGGCCACCAGTTCCTGCAGCCGCCACAAATTGCGGTCGCGGATGCCGCAGGCTTCGAGGTGGCGGATCGTCTCGAAAAGATATTGCGCGCCCGAGCCCCAATGACCAACGGCTGTCACCAGCGTCGCCGCGATCGCCTGCTTGTCGAGGTTGCCGGCATAACGCGGATTGGCGGGATCGACGACGAAGCCAAGCGCGCGACATGGGCCGCCTTCGGTCCTGACCTGCAGCCAGCGCGGCACGTTGACGGCGGGCAGGATGGTCATTTCGCGGCGCAGGAGCGCTTCGAGGTTAGCCGCCACCGGTTCCGCGATCTCGAACACCATGCCCTGGCACTGGCCGCCGCGATCGAGCGCCATCATCAGGCCGGGCTGCTCGACCGTGCCGCGAAAACGCTGCACCGTGAAGCAGAACGAACGATGCCAGCCGCTGGCCACCGCGCGTTCTCCGCCCCTCACCTCGCCGGCGGGCTTCCACAACAGCGAGCCATAGGCAAATAATTTCAGCGGCCCGGCCGGAGCGCCGGCCAGCACCTCGTCGCGGATGCGCGCATAGTCGGCATCGGTCATGTGAACCATGCCCGGCGTCGGCCCGGCATCCTCGACAGCACGCATGGTGCGCGCGACCAACGCCTCGGTCAGCGCCATCGGCGTGTTGCGCGGGACCCTCGACGATGCGGTGGAAATGGCCTTGCTCATCTTCGAACTCCCAGCCCTACCGCCATGTTGCCGAAGGCTGAAGGATTCTCAAGGGCCGTGCAGCCGAGATAGATCACGAGTGGCCGATGCCGCTCTTGCGTGATGCGTCTTGGAACGATGTTGCCGGCAAACTGTTCTGTTCCTTGCCGGAGGATGCCATGAACGACGCGTCGGCACAGCCCGCTGGCCCCGTCCTTTCATCGGCGGAGCGCGTCAACACGCTGTCCCATTTCCACCGCGCCGAGATCGCTCGCATGGCGGGATGGCGCGACCGGCTCGACCTGACGACCAATTGGGCAATCACGGTGGTGGCGGCGCTGCTTTCGGTATCACTCTCGACGGCCAGTGCGCATCACGGCGTGCTGCTGTTCGCCATGCTGCTGATCCTGCTGCTGCTGTGGATCGAGGCGCGCCGCTATCGGTTCTTCGATTTCTATCGGGCGCGCGTACGCCAGTTCGAACGCCACTATTTCGCGCAGATCTTTTCCCCACAGCCCGACTTCGCCTCGGACTGGCTGCTCATCGTCGGCGAAGGCCTGCGCGCGCCGAAATTCCTGCTGTCGCAGCGCGTCGCGCTAGCCCGTCGGCTGCGGCGGAATTACATCTACCTGTTCTTGATCCTCTGGCTGGCCTGGGTGCTCAAGATATCCACACCCAGCCTTCAAACCGTGGGCGTCAGGACCGGCTTTGCCGGCTCGCTTCGCCAAGCCGTGGACAGCGCCGCCCTTGGCCCCGTTCCCGGTGTGGCGATCGTGGTTGTCGTGGCCGCATTCTATGTCGGGTTGCTTGCCATCGTCTTTTTCACGGCCGATGACGACGGCGAACTGTCCTTTGGCGACGTGCATGTTTGACGTTGATGTCCGGCGACACGCCGCTGCAATGCAAACGGCGGTCCGCGCGTTGACATGGTCGGTCCGCCGAAACGTTTGGGAGAACGGAACTGCGCGCCTAGATGCCGAAGAACTGCTTGCCAACCATGTAGCCCAGCGCCGCTACGACCAGCGGAAACAGTGCCGGCGCGGCTTTGCCTAGAAGGGAGACCTGCAGGTCCTTCGCCGGCGTATGACGTGCATTGCCGAGATTCTTGGTCATTGCTTGCCTCGGGTTCGAAAGACTCATTAGCAAATGCTGATTAACAGCATGGCCGCGTTAACGGCCTGATAGGAAATCAACTCTGATCAGATGCAAATTCGAATGATCGGCACATGGACGGCAAAGACGCGCTGCCCTATTTAGCGGCGTTCGAAGCATTGGCCGGGACGCGCTGCCTGTTCGCGCCAATCGGGAAAACCGCGCCTGAACAACAAGATGGCTCAGGAGCTCAATTTAGCAGATGACGCCAGCTCCAGAGCCGCCTCGCCCGAGCCTGGTGTTGATAAGCGCTGGTCGAACGGCAGGCCCGCGGCGTACACAGGCCGCACGCTGTCAAAAAATTCGCAAACCAATGTCGGACTGGCCAGGCTTCGTCCGTCCTTGGGGTATCGAACAGGCATTCATGAAAGGATCCAGCAATGCCCGGCACCGTACGTTTGCACCGCGTCCTGACGACCAGCCCGGAAAAGGTCTATCGCGCCTTCGTTGAAGCGGACGCGCTGGCCAAGTGGCTTCCGCCAAACGGCTTCACTTGCACGGTTCATAATTTCGAGGCAAAGGTCGGCGGCACGTTCAAGATGTCGTTCCGCAATTTCACCACGGGCGACAGCCACTCCTTCGGCGGCGAGTATCTCGAACTCGTTCCGGGCGAGCGCCTGCTCTACACCGACAGGTTCGACGATCCCAACCTGCCCGGCGAGATCCGGGTGACCGTGATCTTGAAAAAGGTGTCGGTCGGCACCGAAATCGACATCACCCAGGCCGGCATTCCGGACGTCATTCCGGTCGAGGCCTGCTATCTCGGCTGGCAGGAGTCGCTCAGAAACCTGGCAAAGCTCGTCGAACCCGAAATCAATCAATAGGCTGGGGCCGGAAGAACGGGTCGTTTCTGGCCTGCCGAAGCGTGAGACTTGGACTGTGGCGGGAACTGCCCTTTGTCGCTAGCAATTCATCATCGACATCCCCTGTGACTGGACGTGTCAATGAAGAATGCAGCGGAGGCTGAAAAAGCATGACTCTGACCAACCGAGACATCATCGAGTTGACCGCGTGGCGACGCCAGCTGCACCAGGCCCCGGAAATCTCGAATGAAGAGGAAAAGACGGCAAAGGAGGTTGTCGCCTTCCTCGCCGATACGGGGCCGGACAAGGTGCTGACACAACTCGGCGGGCACGGCGTCGCGGCCATATATGACAGCGGCAAAGCGGGGCCGACGGTGCTGTTCCGTTCGGAACTCGATGCCTTGCCTATCGAAGAACTTTCAGGCGTACCGCATTCGTCGCGCGTGCCGGGCAAGTCGCATATGTGCGGCCATGACGGACACACCGCGATCCTGGCATCCCTCGGCCGTCAGTTGGGGCGCGAAAGGCCTGCGAGCGGCCGCGTCGTGCTGATGTTCCAGCCGGCGGAGGAAACCGGCAATGGCGCGGCAGGCGTCGTCGCCGATCCGCGCTTCGGCGAGATCGCGCCGGATTTCGCTTTCTCATTGCACAACCTGCCCGGCGTGCCATTTGGCGAGGTGCGGCTCAAAGCCGGCGTGGTCAACTGTGCTTCACGCGGCATGCGCATCGTGCTGGAGGGCAAGACCGCCCATTCGTCCATGCCGGAGACCGGCATTTCGCCGATGCTGGCGATCAGTGAGCTGATGCCGGCGCTGCCGGCGCTCGGGCGCGGGACCTTCGCCGACGACGGCTTCTCCATGCTGACGGTCACCCATGCCGCGATGGGCGAAGCCGTGTTCGGCATCGCGCCGGCTCACGCCGAGGTGTGGGCCACGCTGCGCACCCGGCGTGACGAGCGCATGGCGAACCTTTGCGCTGCTGCCGAAGCACTGGTCGCCAGGATCGCGGGCGAGCATCGCCTTTCCGCCCGCTGGGACTATCACGAGATCTTCGTCGCCAGCGTCAACGCGCCGGACGCGGTGGAGCATCTGCGGCGCGCGCTCGATGAAGAGGGCGTCGCGCA
Source organism: Mesorhizobium sp. M7A.F.Ce.TU.012.03.2.1 (assembly GCF_004006095.1). Taxonomy (NCBI): domain Bacteria; kingdom Pseudomonadati; phylum Pseudomonadota; class Alphaproteobacteria; order Hyphomicrobiales; family Phyllobacteriaceae; genus Mesorhizobium; species Mesorhizobium sp. M7A.F.Ce.TU.012.03.2.1. The sequence goes on along the minus strand of NZ_CP034779.1, from coordinate 3,796,092 downwards.
CGGCGAAGAAGCCCTGCCGATGCGCGCCTCGGAAGATTTCGGCCTGTTCGGCCGTAGTGCCAAATCGGCGATGTTCTTCCTCGGTGCAGGCGAGCGGCATCCTGCCTTGCACAATCCCGACTATGACTTTCCCGATGACCTGATCCCGATCGGGTCAAGGATCTTCATGCGCACGGCACGCAATCTCCTGGGCTGACCTCCGCCAATTCCAACGCCGAAAGGAACACGCAATGCCAAAGATGCCAAAGAACACGATTTGCCTCTGGTTCGACAAGGACGCCGAGGCTGCGGCGCGCTTCTACGCGGAGACCTTTCCCGACACCAGGGTGGGCGCCGTTCACCGTGCGCCGAGCGACTTTCCGTCCGGCAAGAAAGGCGACGTGTTGACGGTCGAATTTACCGTTGCCGGCATTCCCTGCATCGGATTGAACGGCGGCTCCACATTCAAGCAGAGCGAGGCCTTCTCGTTCCAGATCGCCACAGACGATCAGCAGGAAACCGACCGCTACTGGAATGCCATCGTCGGCAATGGCGGCCAGGAGAGCGCGTGCGGCTGGTGCAAGGACAAATGGGGCGTGTCCTGGCAAATCACGCCGCGCACGTTGACCGAGGCCATGGCGGCCGGCGGCGAGGAAGCCAAACGCGCCTTTGATGCAATGATGGAGATGACGAAGATCGACGTTGCGGCGATCGATGCAGCCCGGCGCGGCTGACCTCGATCGCAGCTGAGTTGCTATCGGACCTTGATGACGACCTTGCCCTTGGCGCGTCCTGTTTCGACATAGGCCAGCGCCTCGTTGGTCGCCTCGAAGGGAAAGACCCGATCGACGACCGGGCGGATCGCGCCGGCTTCGATGAGCGATGCGATCTTGCTCAACTGCTCGCCCTGCGCCCACATGAAGAGAAACGAGAACGTCACGCCACGGCGCTTGGCTCTCGCTCGAATACCGCGGCTCAGCAGGCGAAGCACCAGCCTCAGCACCATGTTCAGTCCCTTTTCCCTGGCGAAGTCCGGATCCGGTGGGCCGGAGATGGAGATGAGCTTGCCTCCCGGTTTCAGCACATTCAGTGACTTTTCAAGTGTCTTGGCGTCCTGGCTGTTCAAGACGACGTCGTAGCCCGACAGGACTTTTTCGAAATCGTCTTTCCTGTAGTCGACGACGACATCGGCGCCGAGCCCCTTGACCAGGCCGGCACTCGCCGCGCTGGCGGTGGTCGCAACGGTCGCGCCGAGATGCTTTGCCAGTTGGATGGCGAATGTCCCAACGCCGCCGGATCCGGCTTGAATGAAGACCTTCTGTCCCCTCTTCAGGTTGGCCCTTTCGATGAGCGCCTGCCAGGCGGTCAGGCCGACCAGCGGGATCGAGGCCGCCTCCTCCATGCTGAGGTTCCCGGGCTTCAGGGCCACGTCGGCTTCATCCATGGCTATGAACTCGGCGAACGTCCCGATCCGGCCATCGCGCGGCCGCGCATAGACGTCGTCGCCGAGTTTGAACTTGCGGACTTTCGATCCCACGCGGACAACCCTCCCGGCCACGTCGTGACCCAGGATGAACGGCCGGCGATAGGGCAGGATCAGCTTGAACTCTCCGGTTTTGACCTTGGAATCGAGCAGGTTCACCGCCGCGGCGTGGACCTCGACCAGGACATCGCTGTCCCCGAGTTTCGGCTCCGGCATTTCGGCCAGCCGCAGCGTGCCGTTCTTGCTGTATTTGTCGACGACGAATGCCTTCATGGCAGTGACTTTCTGAGAGATTGTTGATGTTCGGGACGAAAGCCGCCCGGTGAGAGGTGTCAGGCCTCGAGAAAGGCCAATGCTTTCGGAACGAAATTCGCGTGGTTCTGGAACACCCCGCCATGGCCGGCATCCGCATAGATCACCAATTGCGCCCCCGGAATGCGGCGGGCGAGATCGTGGGTATTGACGCTCGGCACCATCCTGTCGTGATCGCCATTTGCGATCAGCGCAGGGACGCGGATGGCGCTCAAATCTTGCGGCGCCTGTAGTCCATAAGCCTTCACCGCCCGGAGTTGCGCGCCGAACGCGCTAAGCGATATCGGCCTGTCGCGGTCGGCCTTGCGCTCTGTCAGCCGCTGCAGGAACGCCTTCGCGGCGCGGCGCCCGTTCACCGTTCTGGTGAAAAACAGATAGTATTTCGGATCCCGAAAAGTCAGCGCACCCTTGATCATGTCCACGATCGTCAGTGGCGTCATCTTGTCGATGCCTTGGCCGCCGGCCGGCCCGGTGCCGGCCAGGATGAGCTTGCGCACAAGCCCGGGCTCGGTCAGCACGATCTCCTGCGCCACGAAGCCGCCGAGTGAGAAACCGAAGAGATCGACTTGATCGAACCCCAGCGCCCGGACAAAGGCGACCGCATCCCGTGCCATCTCGGCGATGCGTGACGGCGTTTTGCCGCCTGAAGCACCAACGCCCCTGTTGTCGAAGGCAATCACCCACCGGGTCGCGGCGAGGCCATCGACGATGCGTGGATCGAAATTGTCCAGTTGAGCGCCGAGATGGTTCAGCAGGATTACCGGCACGCCCGTCCTTGGTCCGAGCTGCCGATAGACGAATGCCGTGCCGCCGACATCGACGGAGTGCGTTGGCGTGTCCTGGAACGATGCCCGTAAGTGGGGCGACCGCTTGAACCCATGTGTCATGCTTGGCACCTCCGCCTTGCGGGGGCTGGCCAATCGTGTTGTCGTTGCCAGTCGCATGTGCGTAAAATCCTCTGCTCGCTTTTGGTCAAACCGGCAGGCGGAACTGTTTGCGCAGGCTCTTGTCGAATATCCCCGCGGGAGCAAAGCGACGCAGCAGGCTGACTTGGTGCGCTGCCCTGCCGGCGGTGTAGCGCCGTTGCGGACGGGCATCGGTCGCTGCTTTGACGACCACCTGCGCCACCACTTCGGGCCGATCGGCTACGGGCATCACATCGCGAAGCAGCGCTTCCAGCGTAGCTCGAGCCTGATCGTATTCCTGCAACGGCGAATCCGGTTGGATCCCGTTCTGGTCGAAGACAGTGCGAACGAATGCCGGCTCGATGACCGAGACGCGGATATTGAAGGCACGAACCTCGTGGTCGAGCGATTCCGAATAGCCCTCGAGCGCGTGCTTGACCGCCGAATAATGCGCTGAATACGGCGCCGGCACCAGTCCCAGCACAGAGCCGATATTGACGATGCGCCCCTCGCCACGCCGCCGCATCGACGGCAGCACCGCATTGGTCATGCGGATGACGCCGAACAGATTGACGTCGAACAAGGCCTGCACCTGTGCAATCGAGAATTCCTCGGCGCCTCCAAGCTGGCCGACGCCGGCATTGTTGACCAAGAGGTCGATCCGGCCGGTCTGCGACAGCACCGTCGAAACGAGTGCGGCAACGGCCTCACCGTCGGTCACGTCGCAAACCAGCATGGTCACCCCGTCCGGGCCGTTGTCGGCCTTGCGCCGGCTGGTTCCGAAGACAGTGAACCCCGCCTTTGCCAGAGCCTCGGCACTGGCGCGGCCAATGCCCGAAGAGGCTCCCGTCACAACAGCGGTTTTTTCGGAATTCGCATTCATTTCGTGCTCCAAAATCATGAGGGCTAGCTTTTTTGCGCCCGTTGAATTACAGTCGTAATATCAGATTACACTCATAATGCAATAGCAGAAAGGAATAGCAGCCATGCGCTACGAAAAGGGCCGGAAGGACGCCTCGCGCGGACGGATCCTGGAGGTCGCGGCAGAACGCTTTCGCGGCGACGGCATCGCCGCGTCCGGACTGGCGACCATCATGAGCGACGCCGGGCTGACGAACGGCGCCTTCTATCCGCACTTTCATTCCAAGGCGCAGCTTGTCCGCGAAAGCGTGGCGGCGGCGATGGAGCTTCAGGCGCAGCAACTGGCAGAAGCATTGGCTTCGGGCGTGGAGATGGCCATCGGCACGTATCTGTCGGCCGAGCACCGGGACAATCCCGGAAAGGGCTGCGCGTCAGCCGCGCTGCTGCCGGAGCTCGCCCGTCAGCCGCCTGAGACGCGTGAAGCCTATACAGACCACCTGCTGGCTTTGGTGCGCCAGTTGGCGCAAGCGCTACCGCAGGCCAAGGATCCGGAGGGCGTGGCGCTGGCTGTCTTCGCAACGCTCCTCGGCACGCTGCAAATGGCCCGCGCCGTGGGCGGAACGGAATTGTCCGATCGCATCCTCTCGGTGGGGAAAGATGCGGCGAAGACGCTGATCGAGCAGCGTTAGCGCTCCAGGAAGCTGACAGTGAGGAACATGCCGGGCGCGGATAGCCGATCCGTCAGATCTTCCGGCTGGCCAGCAGCCTTGTCAGCCAGTCCGGATTCATTTCCGGAACAGAGGACAAAAGCCGTTCGGTATAGGCCGCGTGCGGTGGCGTGAGAACTTCGCTCTTCAATCCCTGCTCGACGACTTTGCCGCGGTGCATCACGACGATTTCGTCGGCTATCGCGCGCACGGTAGCAATGTCATGGGTAATGAAGATGTAGCTCATTCCGAGTTCACGTTGGAGACGTATGAGAAGCTTGAGAATTTCCTCTTGGACGATCTGGTCGAGCGCGGACGTGATCTCGTCGCAGATGATAAGCTCCGGATCGGCAGCCAACGCCCGGGCAATGCAGACGCGCTGTTTTTGGCCACCCGACAGCTCGCCAGGCAGGCGTTCCAGAAAATCCTCGCTCATCTCGACCATGTGCATAAGTTCGCCGATCCGGCGATCCCTCCGCGCGCCCTTAAGGCCGAGGTAGAATTCGAGCGGCCGAGCGATGACTTCTTCGACCGTTTGGCGCGGATTAAGGGCGTTGTCGGGCATCTGATAGATCATCTGTATGCGGCGCAGGACCTCTTTCGGCCGCGTCTTCAGGCTCGTAGAAAGAAGCTGGCCGGCAAAAGAAATCGAACCTGAAATTGGCGGCAAAAGGCCGGTGACGACTCGAGCGAGCGTCGATTTCCCCGAACCGGATTCGCCGACCACAGCCACGGTTCTTCCGCGCGGAACCTTGATGGAGACATCCTGGAGCACCTTGACCTTTCCTGCATAGGCCGCGGTAACGTTGTCTATCGTCAGCAGATAGTCATCGGCTGGAACTTCGGGCTTGGCGAGCTTGCGTACGGCCCAGAGCGTTTTTGTATATTCCTGGCTGGGCGAGGCCAGCATCTGGCGTGTATCAGCCTCCTCCACGGTACGTCCGTGGCGCAGAACCATGATACGATCCGCCATTTGCGCCACCACCGCCAGGTCATGCGTCACGTAGATTGCAGCGGTGCTGAATTCCTCCACGATGTTGCGAATGGAAGCTAGAACTTCAACCTGCGTGGTCACGTCGAGCGCCGTTGTTGGCTCGTCGAATATTATGAGGTCCGGACGACAAGCCATTGCCATCGCTGTCATTGCCCGTTGCAACTGCCCGCCGGAGACCTGATGAGGATAACGAAAGCCTATGGTCTCCGGTTCTGGGAGCTGAAGGCGTCGATAAAGATCGACGGCGCTCCGGTTCGCCTCTTCCCGGCCGGCAATTCCATGCGCCACCGCGGTTTCGACGGTTTGTTCCAAGAGCCGATGTGCCGGATTGAAAGAGGCAGCCGCGCTTTGCGCGACATAGGCAATGCGGGAGCCCCTGAGGCGACGGCGCCCTTTTTCATTGACTGCCAGAAGATCAATCCCGTCGAACAGGACCGAGCCTTGCATGATCCGGCAGCCCGGCTTGGCATAACCCATTGCGGCAAGGCCAATGGTGGACTTGCCGGCGCCTGACTCTCCGATCAGCCCAAGAACCTGGCCCCGCTTCAGCGTCAGATCGACCCCGTGGACAATGGGATGCCACCGCTCATCCGAGAACCCCTCCACATGCAGATTGCGGATTTGAAGCAGATCCTTTCCTTTTTCGCGTGGGCCTGGGCCGCTACTTTTCATCCCGCAACCCGCTTGTTGCTTGCAGGAACCAGTCCACCACGAAATTCACGGACACGGTAAGGAGAGCAATCGCGCCGGCCGGAAGTAGCGGGGTGACATCGCCGTAGGTGATTAGGGTCGCGTTCTCGCGCACCATTGATCCCCAATCGGCCGTCGGCGGCTGAATACCGACGCCGAGAAACGACAGCGCCGCGACTGTCAGGAACACGAAGCAGAATCGCAAGCCGAACTCGGCGACCAGTGGCGGCATGACATTGGGAAGGATTTCCCTGGCGATGATCCATTTCGGTCCCTCGCCGCGTAATCGTGCCACCTCGACATATTCCATCACCGCCACGTTAAGCCCGACGGCGCGAGAAAGCCGAAAGACCCGGGTGGAATCCAGAAGCGCAATGATGACAATCAGGCTCGTGATCGACGAGCCGAAGATCGTCAGCAGCACCAGCGCGAAGATCAGACTCGGGATTGACATCAGCACGTCCACCGCACGCGACAAGATCTGGTCGAGCCACCCCCTGTACAATGCGGCAAGAAGGCCGAGCGAGACGCCGACCGCGAAGGACAGCAACGTGGTCGCGACCGCGATAGCGATGGTGTTGCGCGCACCGTAGATCAAGCGGGTGAGCATGTCGCGGCCGAGCTGATCGGTTCCCAATTTGAACTCCTGGCTCCACGGCGCGAAGGCTTCGCTGAAAACCTGCGTCTCGCCATATGGGGCTATCCAGTGCGCGAAGACCGCAACAAAGACGTAGCCGAGGATCACGACGATGCCGAACCATGCGCTGAACGGTGCCTTCTTCAGCGCAGTTTTCGCCCGGGTGGCACGCGAGCGCCTCAGCCTTTGAACCGCCGCGACAGATTCGGATCTGGTCATCGCGGGTGCAAGAGCCTGGGATTGGTGGCGATGGAAATAATGTCGGCTAGCAGGTTGAGAAGGATGTAAGTCGCGGCGAAAATCAGGGCGCAGGCCTGGACAACCGGAACATCCCTGGATTTCACCGCGTCAACCATCAGCTGGCCGATGCCGGGGTAGACGAAAACGACCTCGACCACGACCACTCCGACGATGAGATACGCCAGGTTGAACGCCACCACAGTGACGATCGGAGCCCAGGCATTGGGCAGGGCATGCCTCAGCACGATCACCATCGGGGACATTCCCTTGAGGCGCGCCATATCGATGTAGGGGCTTGCCAGCATGTTGATGATGGCCGCTCGGGTCATGCGCATCATGTGGGCCACGATTACGAGCGTAAGCGTGATTGCCGGCAGGGCGATTTTCCAGAGATGCTCCCAAAATGGCGTCTGACCGTTCACATTCGACAATGTCGGAAATTTGGGAACCGCATTGAGCATCCAGTTCAGCAAGACAGTGAGCCAATGAGGCAGCGTTTGAGCGAAATCGGATCCGATGAACGTGTCGCGCGAGATCACCAGGTAGGCGAGCATATAGGCGACGAAAAATTCCGGGAATGAAATGGTTGTCAGTGTCGCGACATTCACCAGCCGGTCGAACCAGCCGTTGCGGTACAGCGCAGCCAGAATGCCAAGCCCCAAGGCCAGAGGAACAGCTATCAGCGCAGTCACCGCTGCAAGGAACATCGTGTTGTAGAGGCGTGGTGCGATGATCTCGGCCACGGTACGCCGATATCCGGTGCGGCTCGCAAACGAAGAGCCGAAATCGCCATGGAGCATCTGGGCGACCCAAACGAAGTAGCGCTCGACAGGCGGGCGATCGATGCCGATTTCCCGCTGGAACGCGGCGACCGTTTCGGGCGTCGCCGATTGCCCGAGCGTGGCCTTGGCGAAGTCGCCTGGAAGCATCGCGATCGCAGAGAAGATAATGATGGACACGATGAACAAAGTGACCAGGCCGAGGCCAAGGCGCTGCAGGACCGTTCTTGCGACGGGGTTCATGTGCGTGGCGTTTCCCTTTGGGCGGCAGCCCTGCACTCGGAGCCAGCTGGCCGGAGCCTCAAAACCATCGCGGCTCCGGCCCGCCATCTCATGCCGTGGCGATCCACCAGCGTTCGGCCATTTTCAGTCCATCGTTCTCCCAGTTGGGCGCCACATCACCGTGTGCGAGCTTTTTGGATTGGGCGCTGACGAAATTGTTGAAGACCAGCACGATGCTGCCGCCGTCATCGTGGGTTAACTGCTGCATCTCGGCATACATCGCCGCTCGCTTGGCCTCGTCCGTCTCGGCGCGCGCCTGGACAAGTAGTTCGTTGAAATGGGGATTTTTCCAGAAGGATTCATTCCAACTGGAGTCGGCGGCGAAGGCTTGCGTGAACATCCAGTCGGCCGTCGCCCGACCGCTCCAATAGGAAGCGCACCAGGGTTTCTTCAGCCAGACATTGTCCCAATAAGCGTCCTCGGCCTCACGCACGACATTGACGTCGATGCCGCATTGGGCTGCCGTTTCGCGAATGAGCGAAGCCGCGTCCACGGCGCCGGCAAAAGCGGCATCGGCGACCGAGAGGTCCACCTTCAGGTTCTCCATTCCGGCCTTTTTCAGGTAGTGCTTGGCTTTTTCCGGATCGAAGCTGTGTTGCGGTTGCGGATCCTTGGCGAATTTGATGGCCGGCGCGATCGGGTTGTCGTTGGCCACAGTGGCGTGGCCAAGAAAGATCTTGTCGACGATTTCTTGGCGATTGATCGCCCATTTCAATGCCATTCGCACGTCTGGATTATCAAATGGCGCCATCGTGACATTCATCGGCAAGGTATAGTGCCCATAACCAGTGACTTCGACGATCTCCACCTTGGGATTGCGTTTCAACATGCCGAGGGTCTTCAGGTCGGCGCGGCCGATATAGTCCACCTCCCCCGTCGACAGCGCCGCCATGCGAGCGGCAAGATCCGTGATGGCGATGAACTCCACCTCATCGAGATAGGGCTTGCCGTTCTTGAAGTAGTTTGGATTGCGCTTGAGCTTGGCCGAAACGCCGGGCTGGAAATTCTCGACGACGAAAGCACCGGTGCGAACGCCTGAAGCCCAATCCGCCTTGCCATCCTTGGCCGGCATGATGACCAGATGGTAGTCACTCATAATGTAAGGGAAATCGGCGTTGCCGCTCTTGAGCGTGAAAACCACCGTTTCCGGGCCATCCGCCTTGATGTCGGCGACGGAGTCCAACAGCGATTTCGCCGCCGATTTGGTGTCCTTGCCCATGTGATATTGCAAGGAGGTCACGACGTCATCCGCCGTCACGGTCTTGCCGTTGTGAAAGGTTGCGCCTTTGCGCAGCTTGAAGGCCCAGGTTTTGGCCCCATCCGAAGTTTCAAAGCTCTCGGCGAGGTCCGGTTGGACATTGCCTTTGGCGTCGACCTCAGTGAGGCTGTTGGACAGCGAGCCCGAAAATGCGGTTTGTGTGAACGTGTCGGGGTAGCCGGCCGGATCGATCGAATCCGTCGTCGCGCCATGAGCCATGCCGAGCTTGGCGAAGCCGCCCTGCATCGGTTCGGCCCGCGCCGTGCTCACGAACAGCCGGTCGGCGGCGGCAACGGTCAGGCCCGCGGCCAGCCCAAGATGAATGAAATCGCGACGGGAAACCTTGCCGCCTCCGATCAGGCTTTGCGCGATACCAAGCTTGTATTCAGATTCTGACATTTGACTCTCCCATTGCGGAGTTCTCCGCGTTATTTCTCGTCAAGCACCGGCGAACAAATCTGCTTATCGGCTCCCGCCACCTTTCCTTCGAATTTTTCCAATCCCAATCGGCTTGCGCCAATCAGGCCGTCACGTAGATGCCACCGGCTTCGACGGTGACTGGAAATGTGCGCGCGCGAACGGACGGATCGACCAAGGCCGCGCCTGACTTGATGTCGAACTCCCAGCCGTGCCAGGCGCATCGAACGATCTCGTTTTCGCGATGATAGATGAATTGCGCCTGTTCAACGGGCGCGGTTGTGCCGCATTGCGGCCCCTCGCAAAGCGGAGCGCCACGGTGCGGACAGACATTCAGCAGCGCGTGGAATGAATCTCCGATGCGGAAAATCCCGACCGAAAGGCTGCGGATCTTGGCGATGAACGGAGACCCTGTTTCGATCTCGTCGACGCGGCAGATATATGTCTTCTCGGGCATCGTATGCTTCCTCAGGCGGCATTCGCGGCTTGCGCGCGGGGGATGCGTTTGTAGACTTCCAGCGCGTTCAGTCCCATGATCTTGCTCCTCCAGGCAGGAGGGATTTGCAGCGTGTTGGCATCGTCGTAATCCCAGTGCGGATAGTCCGATGCAAACATCAGCGTGTTTTCTCCGTCCATCGCTTCGAGCGTGGACCAGAGATGTTGGATGTTTGCAGGCTGCTCCAGCGGCTGCGTGGAAAAGCGGATGTTGCGCCGGCAATATTCAGACGGCAGCATCTTCAGCCATGGCGTCTCCTTGCGCAGCGCTTTGTAGTCGGCGTCCAGGCGCCAAAGGACCGACGGAACCCAGGCGACGCCGCATTCGATGATCACGAAGTAGAGGTCCGGCCATTTCTCGAAGACGCCATGGGCGATCATGCTTGCCACGTGCGACATCGCCGACATGTGCAGAATGGCATGCGTTTCCCAGAAGAATGTTGTCGGGGCGGGAGCAATGGCAGTTGAATTCACGCCGCCATGCCCGCCCAGATGAATGGCGAATGGCAACCCCACTTCCGCGCAGGCTTCGTAGATCGGGTGGTAAAACGGGTCGCCATACGGCTTGACGGACCCCTGGGAGGCGAGAACCTGGACCATGCGCGGATGACTGCCAAGACGGCGAATCTCGGCGGCAGCGAGCTTCGGATCCTGTGGCGCGATGATGATCGAGCCCATGAAACGATCGTCTTTCGGCAACCACTGATCGATCTGATAATCGTTGTACGCGCTGACCAGAGCGCTGGCATAGTAAGGGTTAGCCAGGGTCGACGCCTCGATAGGCTCATCGCCGGTCAGGATCGCCACGTCGACTTTGTATTTGTCGAGGTGCTTCTCTTTCATGATGAGATAGTTGTCGGCTTCCGTTTTCGGACGGATGTCCTTGCGGGAGAAGTCCTGCGGGTGGAACCAGGGCCGATGGCCATGCGGAAAGGCGCCAACGGGACCTGTTTTCTCGCCCTCGATGAACATGTCTTTCCACAAGCCGGAGAGATAGGGCTCCAACACGGTGGCGCTTGACCAGTAATTATGACAGTCGCAGTCGACTATGAACACTTCTTCCGCTCCGTATCCGTATCTCGTCCCGGCGGCGCTGCCGGCCGTTGATCTGCTGCAGCTTCCGCCTTGAGTATTGTTTGATCAAGCTTATGATACGTGGAATATGATCGAGTTTTTCGATTGGAGATTTCATGCAACTTGATCACATCGAGACCTTTCTCGACATCATCGAATCGAGAAACTTCAATCGCACCGCGGATCGGCTAGGATTGACCCAGTCGACGATCAGCACCCGCATCAAGAACCTCGAGAGCGCAATCGGGTCCGAACTGTTCCAGCGCGGACGCGCCGGGGCGGAGCCGACCGCCGCAGGGCGCCGGTTCGAAGCTTATGCAAGATCCTTGCTGTCCACATGGTCGCAGGCTCGCCACGATGTCCGGGCGTTCAATCGTTTCGAAGGCACCTTGCGCGTCGCCGCGCAGGTCGGGATGACCCGCTCGGTTTTGCCGGGTTGGGTGGAGACGCTGTGTCAGGCTCTTCCCAAATCGTCGATCCATGTCGAGTCGGATTATTCAAACCAGATGGTCAGCGACCTGAGCATGGGAAATCTCGATATCGCAGTGCTTTATGCCCCGCGATACCTACCCGAAATCTCCTATGAGCATTTGATGGTTGAGGAATATGTGATGGTTTCCACGGTGGCCAGAACCCTCTCCGAGGTCGATCCCGAAACCTACATTCGTCCGGGCTATACGGTCCTGCTGGAGAAGGCCCATGCCGAATTGCTCGGCGAGTTGGCGATCTGTCGCCTTTCCATGGGATCGGAAACCTTGGCGGAGATGATGCTACGGCGCACGGGCGGCACCTGCTATATGAGAAGTGACGATGCGCGCAGGTTCGCCCTCGAACGCCCATCGTTCATCGTCGAAGGCGCTCCGACGCTGCATCAGCCGGTCCATACGGCCATCCTGGCGCGCCGCAAACACGAACCGATCATCCGCAAGGGAATCCGTGCCCTTCACGTTGCCGTGATGTCACTGGATATGTAATCGAAATAATCGATCATAACTCGGGAGGGATGCTTCTGTTGCGGGGGGCCTGGAACTGGCATCTTGGGTTCGACTTCGAACCGAGATGAATGATGAACGCACACGTTTCCTTGGGGGCCCCCGACCTCCTGCCGATGAGGCATCATCGGCAATGGGCACAAACCACATCGCAGCTTGTACTCTGCCGTCGTGTAATCGAGGAAACGCCCGATGTGAAAACTTTCGTTTTCACATCCCCGACGGATCGGATGTTCTGCTTCAGCGCGGGCCAGTATGTACTCGTGCACCTCAAGATCGAGGGTGCCGCGGTGACGCGCTCCTACTCTGTTTCGTCACCACCGACGCGACCGCTCGACCTGCAGATCACGGTGAAGCGAACACCGGGCGGCCTGGTTTCGAATTGGCTCCACGACAATTTGGGGGCGGGCGACGAGATCGAGATCGAAGGGCCGCTCGGCTCATTCAATCTCGATGACCTACCCTATGAAAAGCCGCTCTTCCTTTCGGGCGGCAGCGGGATAACGCCGGTGATGTCCATGCTGCGTGCGCTTACCGACCGCGCGGCCGACCAGGATATCTCATTCGTTCATAGTGCCAGAACGCCTGGTGATATAGTCTTTCGACGGGAATTGGACGCACTTGCCTCTCGCTTTCCCAACGTAAAAGTAACGTGCGTTTGTAGCCAGGAAGATCCCACCTGGAGGGGGCCGACTGGCAGAATAGACAGTCAGATGCTGCTGACCCTCGTTCCCGATCTCCACAACCGCACTATCTTTGCCTGTGGCCCTGAAGCGTACATGAAAGCCGCACGTGCCTGCCTGGATGCGATTGGCGTGGCTCCGTCACGGTACCACCAGGAGAGCTTCGGCGGCGGCAGCAGCCCCCAGTTGGAACCGGCCCCGACAATACTATCTTCGGTCCGTTTCGTCCGCTCCGGGATCGTGCATAACTGCTTGCCCGGAGAGACGCTGCTGGAGGCGGCGCGCCAATGTGGCGTCTACGTCCCAACCGCCTGCCAGCAGGGAGTTTGCGGCACATGCCGCATCGCCAAGCTGTCCGGCGAAGTCGCCATGGAGGATCTCGGCGGGCTGGCCCCTGAAGAGAAGTCGGCCGGCTATGTCCTGGCATGCTGCAGCCACCCTAAGGGCGCGGTTTCGCTCGATCTTTAACCCCGGGTGCTTGGTTCAGCATTGAAGCCGGCGCAGTAAGTGTGTTGAACTGCCGGTGAAGGCGTTGCGGGCGTAGCGGACTGATGCGCATCGACCTCAGCCGATATTGCTCAGAAGTCGAGAGCAACCATCATGCCACGGACTTCGGCCATTTCCAGCAGCAGGTCCTGCAGTCTGTCGTCCAGCGCGGCACCGGTCAGCGCCAGAAGCTCGGTAATGCTCTCTCTCATCGATATGACGGCGGCGCCTGTCTTCTCGGCGAGCAGCCGTCCGATGGCAGCCCGGATCAGCTCGTCCTGATCAGACATGCTTCACCTCCCGACGCACTGCAACCTCTCCTTGCTTTCCATGCCTCACCGCCGCTTTCGACAACGTGCGTGATTTTCCCATACGGTATGTTTTTTGATGCGATCGCGGGCGGCTTTGCTCACGCCAGCAGATCGTCTTTATCGACCTGGCAGTCGTTCAAAGCCGCCAATGAAGGCAGCAGCGAAAAATGGCCGGGTTGGACCGTTTCAACCGCTGCAAGCAGCTCCTGCGGCACTTCCTGCCGATAAAGCCCGGTGCATACGCCCCCTTCGACCCTTGCCGGCAATTCCGTGATTGCGTCGAAAATCGGAAATGTACCCGTTGGTTCTTCCAGGTTCTCGAAACGCCCCACCCGAAACCTCCTCTTGCGCAAAAGTAGCGACTAACGCCGCTATCCCCAAGTGGTTCCCTAGGCCGGCACATTTTTTCGCGCCTTGGTTGTAGCGCATGCCGGTAGGACAGTCATGCCCCCAGGGTGCATCGTCAAAATCGGTACGCACCACTTTTAAATCTTGACGCGTGTCAATTTTTTATAAAACATGCGCAAACGCCGGATTGGCATCGGCCGGCGCTCTGGGAGGAGCAATGCCTGACATCGAAAAGTGCCCAAACCTCGGCTGCAGTCCGCACATTCCAAAGCGGGCAGCAATCTGTTGGCGGGACCATCGCGCCAGGCGCCGGGGTCGCTTGCGCGCCGTCTAACATTGCAGTCACCGGACAGCGACATTGATGCAGCCCATAAAACAATCAGGAGGAGGAAAAACCATGCGTATGTTCAATTGCCTGAAGCTTGGCACGAACCTGCTTGGCGCAGGCATGCTTGCAGCCATCGTCGCAGCGCCCGCCCATGCCGAGGATACGGCGAAAGTCGCGGCCATCGTCAAAGGCCTCGACAATCCGTTCTTCCAGACCATGCAGAAGGGCATCGAGGAACAGGCCAAGGCAAACGGCGTGAATGTCAGCGTCCAGGCCGCCGCCAATATGGGTGACGCCACCGGCCAGGCCGACCGCCTGACCGCCATGGCCATGCAGGATTTCGATTGCTACCTGGTCAACCCGATCAGCGTCTCCAATCTCGTCCAGGCGCTGGTGCCGGTCGCCCAGAAGAAGAAGCCGATCGTCAACATCGACTCGACCATAGACCCCGAACAGGCCAAGGCCGCCGGCTTTGCCGTCTCGACCTATATCGGCACCGACAATGTCGCCGCCGGCGCGCTGGCCGGCGAAGAGATGCTGAAGCTGGTGCCGAAGGGCTCCAAGGTCGCGCTGGTCGCCGGCATCATCGGCGATGTCGGCTCCAACGCCCGCATCAAGGGCTTCAAGCAGGCGGTGGAAGGCAAACTCGACATCGTGGTGATGGTCAGCGCCGACTGGGATCGCGAAAAGGCGCTGACCGCCGCCACCGATATTCTCGCCGCGCACCCGGATCTCGCCGGCTTCTTCGCCGCCAACGACATCATGGCGCTCGGCGTCGAGCGCGCCGTGCGGACCTCGGGCAAGGACGTCAAGGTGATCGGCCTCGACGGCATCGTCGACGCGCTCAAGTCGATTGCGGCAGGCGAACTCACCGCCACCGTCGCCCAATATCCCTATGTTGTCGGCGCCATGGGCCTCGAGGCCTGTGCAGTGGCCGCCAAGGGCAAGGAACTGCCGGCCAACGTGCCGGCGCCGGTGCTGTTGATCAACAAGGACAATGCCGAAGCCTCGCTGAAGAACTTCCCGCGGCCGGGCGGCGACTATCCCGATCCCTTCCGCGAGATGCTGAAGTGAGCACACCAGCAGACAACGCACCCGCCGCCCATTCGGCGGGTGCTGAGGAGAGCCGTCCCTCCCTGGCGGCTCTCCTCCTCGATCCGTCCTTCTGGGCCGACTGGGCATCCGTCGTCGGCCTGGTCGGCCTCGTCATCGTCTTCGGCATCGCCCAGCCGGTCTTTCTCAGCGTCGCCAATCTGCAGGCGCTGCTGTTGGCGGCGGCGATCCTGGTGGTGCTGTCGATCGGCCAGACCTTCGTCATCGCCACCTCGGGCATCGACCTGTCGCTGGCGGCAGCCGTCATGCTCGGCGCCATCATCCTCGGCCTCGTCAACGCCGCCGGCTACGGCATCTTCGTCGCCTGCGGGCTCGCGGTTCTCGCCACCAGCGCCGTCGGTTTCCTCAACGGGCTGATCATCACCGCAGGCAAGATCCCCGACTTCGTGGTGACGCTCGGCACGCTGTCAGGCATCACCGGCCTTGGCCTCATCCTGTCGGGCGGCGAACCGACCATGGTCGGCTCGACCTTCCTGCTCAGGCTCGCTTCCGGCTCGCTCGGACCGTTCGGTTATCCGGTCTGGGTAGCAATCGCAGCCGTCATCGTCGCGCATATCGCACTCTACCACACACGCTTCGGCGTGCATCTGCTGGCGACCGGCGGCCAGACCGAAAGTGCCGGCGCGCTGGGCATCCGCACCAACCGGGTCAAGATCGCCGCCTATACAATCTCGGGCTTCTGCGCCGGCATCGCGGCCATTCTTCTGGTCGCCCGCATCGGCTCGGCCGAACCGCAGATCAACACCAGCCTGCTCTTGAACTCGGTGGCGGCGGTGGTGCTGGGCGGCGTCAGCCTGTTCGGCGGCCGCGCCAGCATTCTGGGACCGGCGATCGGCGCGCTGATGCTCACAGCACTCGTCAACGGCCTGACCTTGCTCAACGTCTCGGCCTTCTACCAACCGCTTGCCGTGGGCGCCATCGTGGTGCTGGCGGCCCTGATCATGCGGTATCAGAAATGAGCGCGCCCCATCACATCCCCGCCGCTGAGGCGATCATCGCCTGCGAAGGGCTGAGCAAGCATTTCGGCGGCATCCGCGCCTTCACCGACGTCGCCTTCCAGGCCCGTCGCGGCGAGGTCACCGCCGTCATCGGCGACAATGGCGCCGGCAAGTCGACGCTGATCCGCAGCCTGGTCGGCGTGCATCAGCCGGACACCGGCAATTTGTTCTTCGACGGCCGGGCGCGGCCCTTCGCCAACCCCGACGAGGCACGCAAGGCCGGCATCGAGACCGTGCACCAGAACCTGGCGCTGATCGACGAATTGACGGTCGCGCAGAACCTGTTCCTCAACCGCGAGATCGTGCGCCGCATCGGGCCGTTCGCTTTCCTCGATCGCAAGGCGATGAAGCGCGAGGCCCGTTCCATGCTGTCGCGGCTGTCGATCAACGTGCCGTCGATCAACCAGCGTGTGCGGCGCTTGTCGGGCGGCCAGCGGCAGGCGATCTCGATCTGCCGCGCTGTCGGCTCCGGCGCCAAGCTGGTGGTGATGGACGAACCGACGGCAGCACTCGGCGTGCAGGAGACCGCCAATGTCGAGGCTCTGATCCGGCGTCTGCGCGAGCAGTCGGTCTCAGTCATCCTGGTCAGCCACAATTTCGATCAGGTCCGCCGCCTGTCCGACCAGATCTGGGTGATGCGGGCGGGAAAGATGGCGGCGACCGTGCGCGCTTCCGAAACGTCCGGAAACGAGCTCGTCGCGCTGGTAACCGGCGCGGCATAGTCCTGCAGCATCAGACTTGAAATCAAAGGGAGTTCGCCTGTGGCACCAATTCGTGTCGGACTGATAGGTCTTGGAGAGGTCGCGCAGTCGATCCATCTGCCTGTGCTGGGCGATCAGCGCGACCGCTGGGTGATCGCGGGCGTGTACGACGTGTCGCCCAGCCTGGTGTCACTCGTCACCTCTGAATTTACGACGGCAAAGGCCTTCGACACGGCCGAGGCGCTGATTAGTTCGCCCGACATCGACGCGGTGTTCGTGCTGTCGTCCGACGACACCCACAGCCGCTTCGTGCGGGCGGCGATTGCAGCCAACAAGCATATCCTGCTGGAAAAGCCCGCCTGCCTGACGGTGCGCGAAATCGACGATCTGCTGGCGCTGATGCCGGGCTACGACAAGACCCTGTTCGTCGGCTATATGCGCCGCTACGCGCCGGCCTATCTGGCGGCCAGGGACGAACTGCCGGCATACGCCGACATCACCCATGTCCGAATCTTCGACCTGATCTCGGAAGGCCGGCACTTTCTCAAGAAGAGCCAGAACGTCCTCTATCCCAACGACATAGACCCTACCCTGCTGGCGCGTGGCGCAAGCGAACGCGACGCGCTGATCCGCGAGGTGGTCGGCGCCGACGCGCCGGCCGATCTGGTGCGCGCCTATCGCGGGCTGACGGCACTTTCCTCGCATCACATTTCGGCGATGCGCGGGCTGATCGGCGAGCCGGCGCGCGTGCTGGCCGCGCACCGCACCAATGGCGGCGCCAACACATCAGTCACCTTCGACTACGGCCATTTCGCTTGTCTCTACGACGCGGTGGTCGACGATCTCGGCCTGTTCGACGCCATGATCGAGGTGCGCTCGAACACCAGGCGTGTGCGCATTCTCTACGACACGCCCTACATCCGAAGCCTGCCGACGCGGCTGGAGGTCACCGATGCCGGCCCGCTCGGCCCGGTGACGAAAACCTTCGGGCCTCTCTACGGCGATGCTTTCTCGAATGAACTCGAGATTTTCCACCGCCACATCACCGAAGGCACAAAGCCTCTGACCGACCTCGCCGATTCACGCCGCGACCTGGCGCTGATGGCCGAGATCATCGAGCGGATGAAGGAGAGTGACGGGCGCTGAGGCGCTGCCTGCCGCCTACTTCCCACAGTGATGATCGTTGATCTTGTTCACCGCATTCGCGTCGGGTCCGACGCGATGGTAGGAGCACGCGCCGGCCGCCGTCGTCACCAACTGCTGATCGTAGTAGCGCGGGCCGCCGAACAGGATGTCGATGAGATCGCCTTCGGCGGGAACGTAGCGTTCGGAGTGGACCCGGCGGTCGTGATGCCGGTCGCCAGCGAACGCCGCGGCGCAAACGCTTGAGCCCATGGCGACAGCGAGAGCTAGGATCGCAACGCATTTCATGGTCATCGCCAATACCCTCCTGGCCATTCCAGAATCACACCATACATCCAAAACCGCCAGCCGGACAAAAGTTCCGAGAAGACCGCGATAGGCTCTTGCCGAAGCCAGCTGCCTCGCTCATCCATAGGATTGTAACGAAAGCCTGGAACCAGTGATGACCGACGCCAGCCTTCACCTCGTCGAAGCGACGATAGACCAACTGCGCCGAGCGCTCGATGACGGCACCGCCACCAGCGTCGAACTGGTCGGGGCGTATCTGAGGCGCATCGCGCATTTTGACCGCCACGGCATCAGCCTTAATGCCGTCCCAGTGCTCAACCCTGACATGTTTGAGGAGGCGGTGGCCTCCGACCAGCGCCGCCGCAACGGCGCCGTGCTCGGACCGCTCGACGGCATCCCCTACACCGCCAAGGACAGTTACAAGGTGTCAGGCGTGACGGTGGCCGCCGGTTCGCCCGCCTTCGAGCATCTCATCGCCAATGAGGACGCCTTCACCATCGCCCGGCTGCGCGCCGGCGGCGCCGTGCTGATCGGGCTGACCAACATGCCGCCAATGGCCAATGGCGGCATGCAGCGCGGCGTCTACGGTCGCGCCGAGAGCCCCTACAATGGCGACTATCTGACCGCCGCCTTCGCGTCGGGCTCGTCCAATGGCTCCGGCACGGCGACGGCGGCCAGCTTCTGCGCCTTCGGGCTTGGCGAAGAAACCTGGTCGTCCGGCCGCGCGCCGGCCACCAACAATGCAGTGGTCGCCTACACCCCGTCGCGCGGCGTCATTTCGGTGCGCGGCAACTGGCCCCTGGTGCCGACCATGGATGTCGTGGTGCCGCACGCGCGGACAATGCCCGACATGCTCGAACTGCTCGATGTGATCGTCGCCGACGATCCCGAGACGCGAGGCGATTTCTGGCGCGCGCAGCCCTGGGTCGAGCTGCCGAAAAGCTCCGCTGTGCGGCCGCCCCGCTATACCGATCTCGCACTGGCGGGGTCGTTGAAAGGCAAGCGGCTCGGCGTGCCCAGAATGTATATCGGCCGCGACAGCGAGGCCGATGCGCCGATCGAAACCCGCGCCTCGGTGCTTGCCCTGTGGGAGCGGGCCGCGGCCGATCTCACGCGGCTTGGCGCCGAGGTGGTCGAGGTCGATTTTCCCGTCGTTTCCAACTATGAGCGCGACCGCCCCGGCACGCGCACCATGGTCGAGCGCGGGCTGGTGCCCCCAGAGTTCGCCGACCGCGAGCTCTGGGATCTCAGCATCTGGGGCTGGGACGACTTTTTGCGCGCCAATGCCGACCCGTCTTTGCCCGATCTCGTCTCGGTCGACGGCCCAAAGATCTTCCCGCAGCCGCCGGGCACGCTGCCCGACCGCTATGAGGGCGGCTTCGACCTGAGGGAATATGTCGAGCGGGCGCGGTCCGGCGTCACGCCCGTCACGGAAATCCCGACGATTGAAGAAGGCCTGAAGGGCCTCGAAGCGACAAGGCGGATCGATTTCGAGGACTGGCTGGACGCCCATGGCATCGACGCCGTGGTGCTGCCCGCGGCCGCCGATGTCGGACCGGCCGATGCAGACATCGACGAGGCGTCCGCCGCCCTTGCCTGGCGCAATGGCACCTGGGTCGCCAACGGCAATCTGGTCTGGCGCCATTTCGGCATCCCCACCGTCACCGTGCCGATGGGAACCATGGCCGATATCGGCATGCCGGTCGGCCTCACCTTTGCCGGCAAGGCCTATGACGATGAGAGACTGCTGCGCATGGCCGGCGACTTCGAACGCTCCACGCAGCGCCGCACCCGCCCGCCGCGCACGCCGGAACTTGACGACGATGTGTTTTCAGGCCGTCCTGCCCGAGCCGGCGACAGCAAGGTGCCAGCGTTCGCGATCACGCTTGCCGCCGAGACGCGGCCTTCCGGCGATCAGGACGAGATCGTCATCACGCTCGAACTGCCCGGCGAGGCCGCCGAAACGGCCAACATCCAGGTGCATGTCAACGGAGAGGTCGTCGTGCTGCAGCGAAGCGGTGCGCGCCTCAGCGGGCATGCCCTCATTCCGGCCGCCGAGCATCAGCGCTTCCACAGCGTCTGGCGTGGCTCCTACGGTTCGATCGTGACGGCGGTGGTGCGGCTGGAGGATGGGCGCACCGCTGGCGCCTTTGCGGTCACCGGCGGGATAAAATGAGTGCTGGGCACTAGGAGGGCAGAGAGGCCAGCCATTCTTCCCAAAATTCCTGCTGAATGTGGACGAAAACCGGAACCACGTCGACGCCATCGTCAAATATGTCGACCAGATCCGTCTCTTGGGGAAATCGCCCCATCGTCACCTTGCAGGCCATCAATCCGCGACTCTTCTCCATCACGGTATTTTCGGGATAAACATTGGCACTCGCCCCGTAGCAGAAGGGCAGCAAACCATCGGCTTCGAGCCCCTGACGGATCTGGAACAGAGCTTCGAAAAAATCTTCCTCTTCGGCCCTGATCACCTTGTCCCGGTAGCCGCATGTCAGGCTGCAGACGGCGCCCTCTACATGCAGCGTAAACACGGCTTCCTCGTCTCCGCCCGTGCCCCCTCCGACCAAGAATACTGTCCGCTGATGATCCATTCCACCCCCCTTTGCTGTTCACCGGATGGTAGTTCGACAGCGGCCGACTTTCTAGCCATTGCAGGAATTCAGACCTCGCTGCCTCCGCAGTTCGCCGCTCGCCTTTCGCAATTGGTGACTGACAGAGGCTACCCCCGCGCCGCCCAAAGCAAACCCCGCTCCACCATCAGCGCCATTTCCGGCACCGCGAACTCATCCGCCGTGTGACCAAGGGAACTGTAGAAAACCTTCCCCGCTCCATAGCGCCGTTTCCAGACGACCGGCATGACAACGCCGCCGATGCCCGGAAAATGCGCGTCGGTAAAGGTGGTGGTCGCCAGCACCTCATTGCTTGGGTCGACATGCATGTAATATTGCTCCGACCGGTAGGCGAAATCGCTGATGCCTTTTGTGATCGGATCGTCCGGCCGGGTGATCGCGACAGTATAGTCGATGATGTTGCCGGGATGCGCCACCCATTGGCCGCCGGTCATGAACTGATAGTCGGGCTCGTTGCGAAAACTGTCGCCCATAGTGCCGTGGAAACCGCCGAGCCCGCTTCCCCCGCGAACGGCAAGCGTCAGGTTCTGCAACTCGGCCTTTTCGATCGTCGACATCGTGATGACGGGCACGATGAGATCGAAGGAAGCAAGCTCCGGATCGGCGAAAATCGCGGTGCCTTGGCCGAGCGTGACGTCGAAGCCGTTTCGCTCAAGCAAGGTGCGAACGATATTCGCGCTCTGCTCCGGCGTGTGGCCCTCCCAGCCGCCCCAGGCGATCAAGGCCTTCTTTGGCATTGTGTACCTCCCTGGAACTCCGCCCTGATCGATCCGGCGTCAGCGCCAGCCAAGCGCCGGCGCGACATGGGTCAGGATCGCCTCGATGACATGCGCATTGTAGTCGACGCCAAGTTGGTTCGGAACGGTGAGCAGCAGCGTGTCGGCCTCGGCGATCGCCTCGTCCTGCGCCAATTCCTTGATCAGCACATCCGGCTCGGCCGCGTAGCTGCGCCCGAAGATCGCCTTGGTGTTCTCCTCGATGAAGCCGATCTGGTCGCGGCTCTCATTGCCGTGGCCGAAATAGGCACGGTCGCGATCGTCGACCAGCGCAAAGATGCTGCGGCTGACCGAGACGCGCGGCTCGCGACTGTGACCGGCCGCTTTCCAGGCCTCGCGATAGATGCGGATCTGCTCGGCCTGCTGGATATGGAACGGCTTGCCGCTCTCGTCGAATTTGAGCGTCGAACTCTGCAGGTTCATGCCGAGCTTGGCCGCCCATTCCGACGTGGCGTTGGTGGCCGCACCCCACCAGATCCGCTCGCGCAAACCCTCCGAATGCGGCTCGAGGCGTAAGAGGCCGGGCGGATTGGGGAACATCGGCCGCGGATTGGGTTGGGCGAACCCCTCGCCCCGCAGCGTCTCGAGGAAGACCTCGGCGTGATGCCGCGCCATGTCGGCGTCGCTCTGGCCTTCCGGCGGCGCGTAGCCGAAATGGCGCCAGCCATCGATCACCTGCTCGGGCGAGCCACGGCTGATGCCAAGCTGCAGGCGGCCGCCGGCGATGATGTCGGCAGCGCCCGCATCCTCGGCCATGTAGAGCGGGTTCTCGTAGCGCATGTCGATGACGGCGGTGCCGATCTCGATGCGGCTGGTCTTGGCGCCGACGGCTGCCAGCAACGGGAACGGCGACGCGAGCTGGCGGGCGAAATGATGCACGCGGAAATAGGCGCCATCCGCCCCCAGTTGCTCGGCGGCGATCGCCAGCTCGATGGATTGCAAAAGCGCGTCCGAAGCCGAGCGCACTTGCGATTGCGACGAGGGCGTCCAGTGCCCGAATGACAGGAAACCGATTTTCTTCATAGCCATGCGATATAAGGATGCGCGTCAGGCTTCAATACAAAAGAGATTTTTCGACACGCCCGATCAAGGCTCATGCATCGCTATTCTCGAAGGCGCCGATGCCTTGTGCGATCAGATTGGTTGCCATCACCAGCGAGACGATTGCCGCGGAATTGAAGACGACGACCCACCATTTGCCGCCGGTCAGGAAACCATAGCCGTCGGCGACGGCCAGCCCCCAATCGGCCGATGGCGGCTGAATGCCGAGGCCGAGAAAGCTCAGCGTCGCGATCGAGAAGAACGCGTAGCCCAGCCTTGTGACCAGCTCGATCAAGATCGTTTCCCTGATGTTGGGCAGTATCTCCAGAAACATGATGGCGAGCGGGCCCTCGCCGCCAAGCCGCGCAGCGCTGACATAGTCGCGCTCCTTCTGCTCGCGCACGGCGGCGCGGACGGTGCGCGCCACCAGCGGCGCGTAGGCGATGCCGATCACCAGGATGACCGTTAGATTGGACGGGCCGATGGCCACCAGCGTCATGGTGACGAGAACGATGAACGGAAACGCCATCAGCGTATCGAGCAGCCGCGCGCCGATGGCATCGACCAGGCCGTCGAAATAGCCGAGCACCAACCCGATGATGCTGCCGGCGGCGACACCGGCCAGCGTCGCCAGCGGCGCAACCAGCAGGATGTCGCGCGATCCGACGACTATGCGGGACAGCACGTCGCGGCCGAGCTGATCGGTCCCGAACCAGTGCAGCGCGTCGGGCGGCGTCAGCATCGCCAGGAAATCCTCGGCATAGGGATCGTAGGGAACGAAGAGGTTGCCTGCTATGGCGCACACGACCCAGAACAGAAGCAGCAGCGATCCGACCACGACCGACGGCGGCAATCCGGCGAAAGCACTGCGTATCCGGCGCACTGCCGGAAAGCCGGCCACGGAGCGCGGTGGTGCGGGAAACTCCGCCAGATCTGTCATGGCGAGGTCCGGCGGCGTTGCCGCGGATCGAGCAGCGCCAGTACGAGGTCGCCGGCCGCCGCCGACAGCACGAAGATTGCCGCCATCACCAGCACCCCGGCCTCGAGCATCGGGAAATCGCGTGCCTTGGCCGCATTCAGAACCAGATTGCCAAGCCCCTGGATGCCGAACAGCGCCTCGATCACCACCAGCCCGCCAAGCATGTAGCCGGTCTGCGTCGCCAGCACCGCGATGGTCGGCGTCAGCGCGTTGCGCAGCACGTGCCGAAAGATGATCTCGCGCCGCTCGAGCCCTTTCAGGACGGCGGTGCGCGTATAATCGGCGGCCATTGCCTCGATCACCCCTGCCCGCGTCATCCGGGCGATGTAGCCGGCAAGGTTCAGCACCAGCGGCAGCGCCGGCAGGATCAGATAATAGCCATGCGTCCAGAAGCCCGCGCCATCGGGCGCAACACCGGAGATCGGGAACCAGTTCAGCCACAGGCCGAAAACGATGAGCAGCATCAGGCCAGAAACGAAATCAGGCACAATGCCGAAGGAGACGCCTGCCATCACGATCAGCCGGTCGATCAAGCGGCCCGCATTGAGACCGGCAACGACGCCGGCACCAACGCCAAGCGGAATGAGAAAAATCAGAATAATGCCGGCAAGGGCGGCGGAGCGCTTGAGGCTTTCCAGCACGAAGGGCGCCACCGGCCCGCGCATCGACAGCGAGGTGCCGAAGTCACCGGTGACGGCCTTGCTGAACCAGAGCCAGTACTGGACGAGAACCGGCTGATCGGCGCCCAGCCGCTTGTTCAGTTCCGCCACCGCCTGCGCATCGGCAAAAGGCCCGAGCATCACACGGCCGACATCGCCGGGCAGGACCTGCCCGGCGAAGAACACCAGGATGCTGACCAGCCACAGCGTGAGGACAAGTGTGCCCAGACGCGCTGACAGAATGCGACCGGTCAGCATGTCGCGATCATGCCTGGACGAAGGAAACGCGGTCGAGCAGCAGATGCGAGATCGCGGTGAAGCGCACGCCCTCGACCTTCGAGCTGACGATCCGGCTGTATTGCGAGAAGTAGCTGATGATCGCCGGCGTCTCGTCAAGCAGCAAGGTCTGGATCTTGCCGGCAACGAGGCGCTGTGCCTGCAGATCACGCGCCTTAGAGTAGTCGAGCAGCAGCGCATCATAGGCCGGGTTGTTGAAATGCGCCGCGTTCCAAGCTCCCGAACTCTTCAGCGTGGCGTTGAGGAAGATGTCGGGCGTGCCGCGATGGCCGTAGTCGGTGATGCCGAGCACCGAATCCAGCCAGGGCGAGCTGCCGAAGGTGGCCGAGCCGTAATAGGCGTCCTGTGGCAGGACATTGAGCTTGACGTCGATGCCGGCCTTTTTGGCGAAGTTCTGGATGATCACCGCATAGTCGGGAATGTCATAGGCGCGCTCGGTGGTCAGCGTCACCTCGAAGCCGTTCGGCACACCCGCCTCGCCGAGCAGCCGCTTGGCTTCCGCAATGTCCTGCTTGCGCTGCGGCACCGACGGATCCGCCGATGGGAAGATCGGCGCGAACGGGGTGTCGTTGCCGACGATGGCGCGGCCCTTCAGCAGGCCCTTGACCACCGCCTCGCGGTCGATGGTGAGCGCCAGCGCGCGGCGGATGCGCTTGTCGGTGAACGGCGCCTGGTCGGTTCTGAGATGCACCTGGTCATGCGAGCTTGCCTGCACGCTCAGCAGCTTGAAATTGGGATTGCCCTCGATCGCCAGCTCCAGGCGCGTCGTGCTCGGGATGACGTCGAGCTGGCCGGCCTGCAGCGCCAGCACCTGCGCCTGCTCGTCGTCGAAAAACTTGATCTCGACCCGGTCGGGCAGCGCCTTGTCGCCCCAGTAGTCTTCATTGCGAACGAAGCTGGCGCCTTGCTTGGGACGAAAGGATTTTAGCTTGAACGGACCCGTGCCGTTGAAATTCTTCTCGAAATCGCCGGCATAGTCGGCCGGCAGGATGACGGCGTTGTAGACGTCTGAGGAGACATAGAAGGGGAAGTTGCTGTTTGGGCCATCGAGGTCGAAGGCGACGGTTTCGTCGTCGACCAGCTTGGCGCCGCCCTTGGACAGGATGCCCTTGTAGGCGGACAGCGCCGACGAGCCGCTGGCCGGATCGACCAGCCGCTCGAAGCTCGCCACAACATCCCTAGCGGTGACCGCGCGGCCATCGTGGAATTTCACCCCTGGCCGCAATTTGAAGGTCCAGCGACTGGCCGTCTCGTTTGCTTCCCAGGACAGAGCCAGCTTCGGCTGCAGACCATCCTTCGGATCGTCGAGGATCAGATACTCGCCGACCTGGCTGATCACCCCGATGCTGGCCGGATCGGTGACCGAAACCGGATCGATCGCCTTGGTCGGCTGGCCGAGCCCGACGCGAACCGTGCCGCCGGCAGCGGCCGCGGCGCGCGCACCTCCAAGCCCCTGCGAGGCGGCAAAGCCGGTCAAGCCGAGCAGTGCTGCATATTTCAGGAGATCGCGGCGTTTGAGAAAGCCGCCCTGATATTCATCGACGGCGACATTCCAGATGTCCCCCGACAGGTTGCGAACTGCGTCGATATCTCTGCGTTTGGTCATGTCAAACCCCTGCTCTGAAATGAAGATTGAAAACCTATGCGACGGGTTCGCCGTCGAGATGGATGCGGTCGACGGCCTGCGGATAGAAGGCGATGAGGCCCTTGATCTTGGGTATTTCCTCTATGGGATCCCGGTAGCTCCAGGCGATGTCAGGGCGCACCGAGCCGTCGCTCAGCAGGCCGGACCAATAGGAGGCGATGCCCTTGTAAGGACATCGCGTCGTTGTGACGGACGCCGTCAGCCGCTCCAGCCGGATGTCTTCCGCGGGCAGATAAAAACGCGTTGGCAGATGCGTCTCGAACAGCAGAACCGGGCGGTGGCTGTCGGCGATCGGCTCGCCGTCGAACCAGACCTGCACATGGCTGGAGCTCTGCAGCACATCGATGCGTGCGTAGGGATCGCGGGCGTGGACGAAGACTTCCTCTTCCTCCTCGAACCATTGGTCGACGGCTTTCCAGGTGAAGGCGATGCGGCCGGCCAGAGGCGCCAGGTTTTCATCCGGTGGCGACACGAACGCCCAGGCCGCGTTGGCGCTGCGCCTGTCACCGCTGTCGATATCCCAATAGGCGGTTTCGCCACCGACCGGGTGCGGTTCGCGATGCAGTGAGGGTCTCAGCACCGACGGGTCGACCGCTGACGGCGGGAAGAAATAGATCGGCAGGAAATGGTTGGAGCGCAGCACGAGCACGTTGCGGCTGTCGGCGATGGTGCGGCCGCCGAACTTGACGCGCACGCGCTTGGGGCTGTGCAGGACATTGACGAGCTGCGGCGCGGTGGCTTCGCGGGGCTGCAATCTTGGTGCAACGGTCATGATCGTTCTCCCGGCCTGACGTCAGGACACCGCGCGCGCATTGTCGCGTTGTTCGGCGAAGCGATTGGCTGGTCGCGCCAGGCCGAAGCGGTCGCGCAACGTTCCCGGCGCGTATTCGGTCGGGAACACGCCGCGCCGCTGCAGCTCCGGAACCACCTGTTCGGCGAAATTCACCCAGTCCTCGGGCAGCAGTGGGAACATCAGGTTGAAGCCGTCGGCGGCACCGGAAACGAACCAGTCCTGCAACTGGTCGGCGATCTGTACCGGCGTGCCGGCGACGGTCGGCACCGAACCGCTGTTGGCGAGTTTGCGGGCGATCTCGCGCAGGCTGAGATTCTGCTTCGCCCATTGCTTGACCCGGTTGAGCGACGTGCGTCCGCCGTTGAACGTGCTCTCGTCCGGCAGCGGCGGCAATGGCCCGTCCGGCGGGAACAGCGACAGGTCCAACCCGCTCCAGCTGGACAGAAGGTCGATGCCGACCTGATCCGGCAGCAAGGTCTGCAGGTATTCCTGCTTTTCCCGGCCTTCTGCTTCGGAGGCGGCGACAACAGGCAGGATGCCGGGCAGGATCTTGAAGCTCTCCGGCCGCCTGCCGTGGCGGGCCAGCCGCTCGTTGATATCCTGACGGTATTTGATGCCATCCTCCTTGGTGCTGTAGATGGCGAAGTGCGCATCGGCCTGTGCGGTGGCGAAGTTCTTGCCGTCTTCGGAGGATCCGGCCTGGACGATCAGCGGATGGCCTTGCGGCGGCCGCGAGACGTTGAGCGGCCCGCGCACCTTGAAATGCTTGCCCTTGTGGTCGACGGGGTGGACCTTGTCGGGGTCGGCGAAATAGCCCGACGCCTTGTCGATCAGCAGCGCCTCGTCTTCCCAGCTGTCCCACAGCGCTTTGACGATATCGAGGAATTCGGCCGCACGCTCGTAGCGGAACGCATGTTCGATATTGCCGTCGCGGCCGAAATTGCGCGCCTCCTCGTCCATCGCCGAGGTGACGACGTTCCACGACGCCCTGCCCTTGCTGATGTGGTCGAGCGAGGCGAACATGCGCGCCACATTGTAGGGCTCGCTGTAGGAACTCGATGCCGTGGTGATCAGGCCGATATGCTTGGTCACGCCCGCCAGCGCCGAGAGCAGCGTCAGCGGTTCGAGGCGCGCATTGGCGTAGTGGGCGACGCCGCTCTTGACCGAATCCCAAATCGAAACGTGGTCGGCGACGAAGATGGTGTCGATCCTGGCGCGCTCGGCCGCCTGCACGAGATCGCGGTAGAATTCGAAGTCCAGCACCTCCCGTTCCGGCGCCCTGGGATGGCGCCACGACATCCGGTGATCGCCCTGCGGGTTGAAGAAGAATGCGCTGAGGATCATGTGGTCTCGAGCCATGACGGCCTCCTTCCAGATCTGCTCCGGAGACCGTCGCGCTGCCTCGGCAGACGGCGACAATCTCTCCTGAGGCATGAAAGGTAGATTGCGCTTCGGCTTAATCCGAGTAATTTTATAGAGATAATGCACTCCGAAAGCGGAAGCGATTGCCCTCGATGGCGGCGCTGGAAGAAAGTGGTTTCAAGTCCCCATGTCCTCCTCGGTTCTGAACGTAGACCAGCTGTCCGTCGCCTATGACGGGCGCAAGGGATCACATCCCGCCGTCAGCGGCGTGTCGCTGCACATAGGCCAAGGCGAGGCGCTCGGCCTGGTCGGCGAGTCAGGATCGGGCAAAAGCTCTGTGGCGCTCGCCATCCTGCGTTATCTGCCGAAGAACGCCCGTATCGCGGCCTCAGCGCTTGAATTCCAGGGCCGCGAAATCCGCGACCTTTCCGCCGAGCAGCTCCGCCGGCTCAGGGGAAATCAAATCGCGGCCGTCTACCAGCATCCGGGCGCGGCGCTCAATCCAAGCATGACGATCGGCCGGCAGATCACCGAGACGATCATGCGGCACCGCCCGGTTCGCCTCGACGAGGCGCGCGAGCGTGCGGCCGAACTGCTCGGCCGGGTCCGCGTCAGCCATCCGGAGCGTGTGCTGGATCTCTATCCGCACGAACTCTCCGGCGGCATGCAGCAGCGCGCCAACATCGCCATCGCGATTGCGCTCGACCCGTCGCTGCTGGTGCTGGATGAGCCGACGACGGCGCTCGACGCCAGCGTCCAGTCCGAGATCATCGCCATCCTCTCCGACCTGCGCAAGGATCACAAAACCAGCATCCTGCTGATCAGCCACGACATCAACATGATCCGCCGCTCCTGCGACCGGGTGGCGGTGATGCAGGCGGGAACCGTGGTCGAAAGCGGCGTTGCGGGCGATGTCTTCGACAACCCCTCTCACGCCTACACCAAGGCGCTCATCGCCTCGATCCCGGCGCTCAACTACACCAAGCGGGACGGAAGACTGGCGGAGGACGGCATGCCAGCGCACCCCACAGCGCAAGGCGAAGACGCCGGCTTGCCAAAAGAACGCCGGATCGCGATCGCCTGCAAAGGCATCAGCCATGTCTTCGGCAGCCAGCCAGTGCTGCACGGCATCGATCTCGACATCGGCCAGGGCGAAACCTTCGGGCTGATAGGTGAGTCCGGTTCGGGCAAGTCGACCCTGGCACGCATCGTCACCGGCCTGCAGATGCCCAATGCCGGATCGGTCGAGCTGTTCGGCAGGACGGTCGCGCCGCGCGTCGAGAAGAGAAACCTTGCCGAACGCCGCGACGTGCAGATGGTCTTCCAGTCGCCGGATCGCACGCTCAACCCGCGCCAGCGGATCGGCCGCATCCTCGGCCGCCCGCTGCGCCGGCTCGCCGGCCTGCGCCGCAGCGAGGTGAGAGCCCGCGTCGGCGACCTGCTGGGCTCGGTTCGCCTCGCCGGCACTACCGCCGAGCAGAAGTCGCGCTCGCTGTCCGGCGGCCAGCGGCAGCGGGCGGCGATCGCGCGCGCCTTCGCCGGCGTGCCGAAGGTCGTCGTGCTCGATGAACCGACCTCCGCGCTCGACGTCTCCGTCCAGGCGACCGTTCTCAACCTGCTCAACGACCTGCAGCGCGACAAGGACACGACCTATCTGTTCATCAGCCACGACCTCAGGGTGGTGCGCTACATGGCCGACAGGATCGGCGTGCTCTATCGCGGACGCCTGGTCGAAACCGGTTCATCCGACCAGATTTTCAAAGGTCCCAACCACCCCTATACGGCCCTGCTGCTGGCCGCTTCTTCCGATGAGGCCGAGCCGAAACTATCCGCTCCAGCCGAGATCGAGGCCACCGGTGTCCCGAACACCGGATGCGCCTTCGCCGATCGCTGCCCCCTGGTCCTGCCCGACTGCAGAAAGGCAGAACCGCCCGCCAACGAGGTCGCGCCCGGCCACCGGATCGCCTGCTGGCGGCACGGCCAGGGTTTTTGAACGGCTCAACAGCAGTACGAAGGTCCGCAGCAGCGGGGTTTAGCGGCAAGCAAATCGTCGATGTATGGAACCTCTCCGACGGCTACTGCGAAGTTCACGCGGCCATGCTTTAGTTGGGCGCTTCCTCGCATACAAATATATTCGTCTGTGCTAATATATTGCGGTCATGCACATTCGTTCGTGACGAACATGTGGGAGGATGCGATGAAAACCATGAATCGCAGGTCTGCAATTGCTCTGGGTGTGACGGCTGCCGCGATAACGCCTCTGTTCACCCTGGCGGCGTCAGCGAAGGTCAAGAAATACGGCCCGAAGGAAGGCAAGGAGATTGCGCCCGGTGTCAGGGTGGTTGAGGTCAGCACCGGCGACTCCGACATTCCCGCCTACAAGAGCATCGCAATCGTCGACGTGGTGTTCCAGCCCGGCGCACACGCGCCTCAGATGGTGATGGACAATGACATGGTCTGCACCATTACTTCAGGCGCGTTCACGATCAAGAAAGCCGACAAGGAATTCAAGCTCAAGGAAGGCGACATGTACACCTGCGCCAAGGGCAAGACCGACGAGGCGACGAATACAAGCAAGGAGGTCGGCGTCCATCGTATCGCCGTCCTGATACCTGCCTAGAGCATGATGCCGAAAAGTGTGAAGCGGTTTTCGGACGACATCATACTCTATCTCTTTGATTTAGAGACGGATTCAGATTTCAGCTCGATTCGACCTGAAATCATCCGGCTCTAGCAGACCGGATTCCGGCCGGATGGAAGATCGCACGCCGTCCGGCCGTCGCTTGCGTACAGCCGGATGCTGGCCTCGTCCGGCCAACGCCCTTCAGCAAGAGGATTCCGTCGCTGGTGCCAGCCGGATCGCAGTCGCATGCTCGCTTTCCGTTCAGGCACAGTGCGATACCGGAATTGGCTCTTGAACGGCCAAGTCGGACACGCGTAACATCGCGCCATCTGAATTGAGTCTGCTTTATTAGTCCGGACTAACCTCCGGATTGGTTTGGATATTTCCCTTGAACACGCAAGCAATCGGCGGCGCGCCGGAGCGCGGCAAATCGTTTGCCCATGTGGCGGAAGCCTCTTGGGGCAAGGGCCTCAGCACCTTGCTCCGCATCGTGCGCATGACGCTGCGCCATCCCTGGCAGGTCGCCATCACCATCGTCTCGACCTTTATTGCCGCGACCTTGCAGCTTTTCATTCCCCGCCTGCTGGGCCGCGCCATCGACCAGGCGCAGGGCGTCATGGCCGCGGGTGCCGGCGCTGCCGCGGAACAGGCGCTGTGGAATACGGCGCTGACGCTGCTCGTTGTCTCGATCCTGCGCGGCCTCTTCACAATGGCGCAGAACTACTATGGCGAGGCCGTCGGCCACCGCACCGGCTATGAACTGCGCCTGGCTTTCTACGAGAAGATCCAGCGCCTGAGCTTCGCCTACCACGACAGGGTCCACACCGGCGATCTCATCACGCTCGGCCTGCTCGATCTCGACGGCGTGCGCATGTTCTTTTCCACTGGCATTTTGCGCGTGGTGCTGCTCGGCGTGCTGATCGGCGTCGGCGCCTATCTCCTGATCAGCACCGATCCCATGCTCGGGCTGCTCAGCCTGAGTTTCGTGCCCTTCGTCGCCTGGCGGTCCTCGGTCACCCAGCTCAAACTGCGCAGCACCTGGCTGACGTTGCAGGAGCGCCTCTCGGTGCTGAGCCGGGTGATGGATGAGAACCTCGGCGGTATCCGTGTCGTGCGCGCTTTCGCAGCGCAGCGGCATGAGCTGGAAAAATTCGATCGCGCCAAGCGCGATGCACTGGACCTCGCCAATCAGCGCGTCGACATCCGCGTCGCCAACACCAGCGCCATGAACTTCTCGTTCCTGGCTGCCATGGGGCTGGTCCTGTGGTTCGGCGGTCAGAAGGTGATCGCAGGCCAGATCAGCGTCGGCACGCTGGCGCAGTTCCTCACCTTCATGACCATCCTGCAGATGCCGGTGCGCCAGCTCGGGCTGATGGTCAATTCCTTCGCCCGCGCCTCGACCTGCGGCACCCGCCTGTTCGAACTGCTCGACGCCGAACTCGACATCGAGGACGCGCCCGGCGCCAGGGATCTCGTCGTCAGCGACGGCGTGCTGCGCTTCGACAATGTCGGCTTTCGCTATGAGGGCGCGGGCGGCCGGTCGACACTGTCCGGCATCTCCTTCGAGGCCCGGTCTGGCGAGACCATCGGCATTGTCGGCCCACCGGGCAGCGGCAAGTCGACCATCGCGCATCTGATCCCGCGTTTCTACGACGTCACTTCGGGTTCGATCACCATCGACGGCCAGGACATTCGTGAGGTGACGCTGAAATCGCTGCGCAAGGCCGTCGGCGTCGTGCAGCAGGATGCGTTCCTGTTCACCACCTCGATCGAGAACAACATCGCCTATGGCAATCCCTGGGCGCGCGAGACCCGCATCGGGCAGGCAGCCGAGTACGCCCAGCTGCACAATTACATCATGGGCCTCCCGGCCGGTTACACCACGGTTGTCGGCGAGCGCGGCGCGTCGCTTTCCGGTGGCCAGCGGCAGCGCCTGACCATTGCGCGGAGCCTGATGCTGCGGCCATCGGTGCTGGTCTTCGACGATTCGACCGCGGCAATAGATGCCGGTACCGAACAGCGCATCCGGGCGGCGATGAAGCGCTTCGCCAGGGACCGCGTCACACTCATCATCTCGCACCGGCTGAGCTCCCTGATGCATGCCGACCAGATCCTGTTCGTCGAAGGCGGCCGGATCGTCGAGCGCGGCACGCATGAGGAATTGCTGGCGCTGGGTGGACGCTATCGCGCGCTGTACGACCTGCAGCTGCGGCCGGAAGACGACCGGCCTGCGGCCATGGGAGCCGCGTGATGTCGACACAGAGCGACGACGACAAGGAAGACACCAACGGCCGGCCGACGAAGGCGGTCGTAGGCTCGCACCGCGACGACGAAGAGGTTTTCGGCAAAGCCTACGACCCGCGCATCGTCAGGCGCATCTGGAGCTTCGTGAAACCGTATCAGAGCCGGATCTTCATCTCGGTCGCCGCGGTGCTTGTGTTCACGCTGACGCAGTTGGCGATCCCGCTGGTCATCCGCTACGCCATCGACCACGGCATGACGGCAGGCAAGCTCGATCAATCGGTGATGATCGCAGCGATCATCACTTTCACCGTCATCATCCTGATCAACTATGCCGCAAGCTATGTGCAGGAAAGCGTCGTCGGCAAGGTGGCCGAGAACGTGCTCTCCGATTTGCGCCGCGCCATGTTCAGCCATCTGCAGCGTGTCTCGCTGAGCTTCATGGACAAGACCGAGGTCGGGCGGCTGATGTCGCGCCTGCAGGGCGACGTCAATTCGATGCAGGAATTCCTCGAAACGTCGGTCATGTCGGTGGGCGACATCGTGCTGCTGTTCGGCATCGTCAGCGTGCTTTTGTGGCTGGATTTCCGGCTCGGCCTGCTGACGCTGTCGACCATGCCGGTGCTGTTCATCGTGCGCCTGTTCTGGCTGCCGCGCGCCAAGGTCGCCTTCATGGCCGCGCACGAAACCAACTCGATCGCCAATGGCGCGCTGGCCGAAGGCATCCATGGCGTGCGCACGGTGCAGAGCCTGGAGCGCCAGCACGTCAATTTCGACCTCTACGACGAGAAGGTGCTGGCCAATCTCAATGCCCATCTGACCTCGGCGAAATACGCGCAGGTGATGGTGCCGATCGTCGACACGCTGACCGGCATCGCCATGGCGACCGTCATCGTCGTCGGCGGTTCGATGGTGCTGTCGCACAGCCTCGACATCGGCGTCATGGTGGCGTTCCTGTTCTACATCCAGCGCTTCTTCGACCCGATCCGCTCGCTGACCATGCAATACAGCGTCATGCAGCGCGCCATGGCTTCGGGCCAGCGCATCTCCGAAGTGCTCGACGTGCCGGTCGACGTCAGCGACAAGGACGGTGCTATCGCGCTGTCGCGCGACATGGACGGCTCGGTCGAGTTCAGGAACGTCACCTTCGGCTATAGGCCGAACCAGTCGGTGCTGAAGAACATCTCCTTTCGCGTCAATCCGGGCGAGACCGTGGCCCTTGTCGGCCCTACCGGATCGGGCAAGTCCAGCTCTATGGCGCTGGTGCACCGCTTCTATGATGTCTGGTCGGGCGAGGTTCTGGTCGGCGGCCATGATGTGCGTGACCTGACCCAGGATTCGCTCGGCGATCAGGTGGCGATGGTTCTGCAGGAGCCGTTCCTGTTCTCCGGCTCGGTGCTGGAAAACATCCGCTACC
Source organism: Mesorhizobium sp. M7A.F.Ce.TU.012.03.2.1 (assembly GCF_004006095.1). NCBI lineage: Bacteria > Pseudomonadati > Pseudomonadota > Alphaproteobacteria > Hyphomicrobiales > Phyllobacteriaceae > Mesorhizobium > Mesorhizobium sp. M7A.F.Ce.TU.012.03.2.1. The sequence goes on along the minus strand of NZ_CP034779.1, from coordinate 3,761,119 downwards.
ACAAGACATCAGCCAGCCGCGAAGAGGTGGTGCGCGCCGCACAGGCCGTCGGCGCGCACGATTTCATCGAGAACCTGCCAGATGGCTACGATGCCGAACTCGAGCAGCGCGGCGGCAATCTCTCGCTCGGCCAGCGCCAGCTGATCAGTTTTGCGCGCGCGCTGGTGGCGGATGCCAAGATCCTGGTGCTCGACGAAGCCACGGCCAGCATCGATTCCTACACCGAAATGCTGATCCAGAAGGCGCTGATCACGCTGCTGGAAGGCCGCACCGGGCTGGTCATCGCCCACCGTCTTGCGACCATCCGCGGCGCCGACCGCATCATCGTGCTGCAGAACGGCGAGATCGTCGAAAGCGGCAACCACGACCAATTGATGGGCCGAAAAGGCCTCTACGCCCGCCTCTACAACATGAACTACGCCTCGTTCGACGATATTTCCGAAGGCGAGCTGGAGTTGGATGCGGCGGTCGGCAAGGCGACGTGATTGGGCCTACTGATGACCACAGGCGCCTACGCCATTTCGGGGCGTTTTGAACCTTCGCGGATGGCCTTGTGCACGCCGCGCTGCAGATCCATGAATGCAGGGCTTTCCATCACCTCTTCGCGGCGCGGGCGCTCGATATCGACGTTGAAGGTCTGCGTGATGCGTCCCGGGCCGATCCCCATGACGACGATGCGGTCCGACAGATAGACGGCCTCCTCCACATCATGAGTGACAAACAGGACGGTCAACCTGTGTTCCTCCCAGATCTGGGTGAGCAGTTCCTGCATCTGATGCCGGGTCAAGGCATCGAGCGCGCCGAAGGGCTCGTCCATCAACAGCATCTTGGGCCGGTAGGAAAGCGCGCGCGCAATGGCGACGCGCTGTTTCATGCCGCCCGAGAGTTCGGCCGGATAGCGGTCGGCGCTGTCGGACAGCTTGACGAGTTCGAGATGTTCCAGCGCGATCCTGCGGCAGGTCGGGCGATCGTAACCGGCGGCCTTGAGGGCAAATTCGATGTTCTGCCGCGCCGTCAGCCAGGGAAGCAGCGTGTAGGACTGGAAGACGACGCCACGGTCGAGACCCGGCTGCAGGATCGGCGCGCCATCGATGCTGAGATCGCCGGCGTCGAAGTCCTGCAGTCCGGCCACGATCGACAGCAGCGTGCTCTTGCCGCAGCCCGACGTGCCGACCAGGGAGACAAACTCGTTGTCGGCAAGATCGAGATTGATGTCGCGCAGCACTTCCGTGCGCCGCTCGCCGGTGCCGAAGCTCTTGTGGAGGCCGGCGATCCGCAATTTGGGGGGGCTCATCGGCTGGACCTCATTGCGAGCGGCCCTCTTGCTTGAACAGCACCTTTTCCAGCGCCTTCATCACCTGGTCGGTGATGAGGCCGAGCAGGCCAAGCAGCAGGATGTAGCCGATGATCGTGTTGGTCTGGAAATACCGCTGCGACACGGTGATGCGATAGCCGAGCCCCGAAGTCGCGGCGACAAGTTCGGCCAGCACCAGCCAGGTCCATGCCCAGCCCAGGCTGATGCGCAGCGTATCCCAGATGCCCGGCAAGGCGCTGGGAACGACGATGCGCGTCAGGATCTTGCGATCCGGCAAGCCGAGTGTACGCCCAAGGCCAATGAAATCGGCTGGAACCCGTTTCACATTGTCCATGATCATCAGCACCTGCTGGAAGAAGGTGCCGATGAAGATGATCAGGAACTTCTGCGAATCGCCGGTGCCCGCCCACAGGATGGAGAGCGGCACGAAGGCTACGACCGGCATGTAGCGGATGAAATCAACCAGCGGCTCGATGGCCGCTTCCCAGGACCGGAAACTGCCGATCAGCACGCCGATCGGTATCGACAGTGCCGAGGCGATGAGGAAGCCGATGGAGATACGATACATCGAGGCTTTGAGGTCCAGCCACAACGTGCCGTCGGTCGCGAGCTTGGCGATCTGCATAGCTACGCTGCCCGGCGACGGCAGGAAGATCGGCTTTACCAACCCCAGTCCGGTCGCCGCCCACCAGGCAAGGCCGAGCCCGATGAACACGGCCACCGCGATGACCAGGAAGCGCGACCTGGCGATGGGCACGCCGATCCCGGAGGATCGGCGGCGCCTCGCCGGTTTCGTGACCGGTCCTGCCGCCGGTCGCTCCCGGGGCATCTGTGTCACCACCGCGATCCGGCCTTGGTCATTCCGCTGCCTTGACGAAGGCCGGGTCGATCATCTGCTCCGGCGTCACATCGGCCTGCAGCAGCTTGGCGTTCTTGGCGGCGGCTTCGACATCGGCGAAGGTCTTGGTGGTGAAGTCGCCTGTCAGCGCCGTCTTGTTTTCGGCGAGTGAGTAGTAGCGTACGCCGTCAAAGGCGGTGTTGAGGTCCTTGACGTCCGAACCGACGGCCTTGGCGATGATGGCGCGTCCACCGGGCGTGTCGGCATTGTAGTTCTTGAGCGCCGCGTCCCAGCTCTTGATCATGGCCAGCACCTGGCCGGGCCGCGACTTGATCACCTCGTCACGCACCACCAGCACGTCGCTGATCAGGCCGGGATCCTCGCCGGCGGTGAACAGCAGCTTGAGGTCCTTGTTCTGCGCCATGGCGACGGTGAGGTACGGTTCATAGGTCACCGCAACCGGCACCTGGCCGGCGATCAAGGCGCTGCCGGCATCGGACGCCGGCATCGGAACCGGCTTCACATCGTCGATCGACATGCCGTTCCTGGCGAGCGCGTATTTGAGCAGGATGTCGCTCGTCGTGCCTTCCTCGAAGGCCACCTGCTTGCCCTTGAGGTCCGCGATGGAGGTGACGTCCTTGCCGGCGATGATGGCGTCGGCGGTCATGGAGACGTCGAGCAGCAGCACGATCTTCACCGGCAGGCCGGCCGCAACCATGCCCATCGCTGTGTGGGTCGCGATGTTGGCGGCGTCGAGCTGGCCGCTTGCAAGTGCTGCGTTGATGTCCTTGTCCTCGGCGAAATTGACGATCTGGACGTCGCTCAGCCCGTTTGTCTTGAACAGGCCCTTGGCCTCGGCGACATGCCATTGGCCATAGCCAAGCCAGGGCTCGATGCCGATCTTGAACGCTCCTGCCTCGGGCGTGGTGGGAATGGCCGCGTCGGCTGCGTAGGCTGCCGGGGCGGTGGCCAGCCCGATGGCGGCGGCCATCACGAGCGCGCGAAATTGTCCTGTTAGGTTACGCATCATCTTTGTTCCCCTTGATGATCAGACCGCTTTTTCTAACCCAGGCAGCCGGTCTGGTGAGACTGCGGGTTTCTGCTCTTGCGGCACTGTGCCTCGGCGTCTTACCTGCCACTTCATGGTGAAGTGCGAGGATATTTCAGCGTCAGCGGGAGCGGATGTCAAGGCTAAAATACATACATGCATATACAAGTTGGAAAGACTCAATTTTCACGCTTTTCCGGATCGATCCGATCGAGGAAACCCGTCACCCGATCGGCTCCGGCAACGGGTTCGCTGCCGACCATGACCGCGACTGAGAAGGCAATGAGGGAGGAGACCCGCGTATGGCTGCGCGCGTCGGCCCGCAGGTTCATGACCAGCGTCGGCGACAGGAAAAGACCGGCCCGCAGCACCGCGCGCCAATCGGCCGGCAGCATGCCGCGCCGTTTGAGCTCCAGCAGCAATGGCCGCCACAGCGCTGTCGCCTTGACCTCCAGCAGGTCGCGGCGGACGGGGCTCAGGTCCCAGTCCGTGTCGACATGGAGCAGATTTCCGTCCAGCCGCGCCTGGGCGCGAAAAGCCTCTGTCGCGGTCGCCGGATCATAGAGCCAGAACGGATGGGCAAAGATGTTGTGGAACGTCGCCTTCACCTCCGCCAGCAGCGTCGGGATATGCGAGCCGGCAAAGGCGGGATCGAAGAAGGACAGTTCCGCCCTCCCCGCCTTAGCCGTGTACCAGACATTGGCGTTGTGGGCGTCGCCATGCGCGACCACGCCGCCGGCATCGGCAAGCCGGTCGGGCCGCAAGCGCACCGCGGCGGCATCGAAAAGCTCACCGACGCTGTGGGTGTACTGCTGGCCGTTGATGACGAATTTCAGCCGGGAAAACCGATCCCAATCCAGCTCGGCACCGGGAAAGACGAACGGCTTGCCGACATAGAAATCGGCCAGCCGGCCGCCTGGCGACAAGCGTGTGTTTGCATCGATCAGCCGCTCATGAAACAGCCTGTGGATCGGCTCCGCCGAGACCTCCGCGACAGTCACCGGATGCAGCGTCTCGAGATAGACCTTGAGCAGCCTGGCCGACAGGCCGCGCTCGGCAAGAACGGCTTCTTGCCGCTTGCCGGCATCGTCCTGCGCATCCAGCGCGAACAGCACATCCGAAAACCTCGGATCCGTGCGGCGGCGGTAGACAAGGATCTGCTCGCCGGGCTGCGCCGACATGTGTACGGGTTGGTCGACCGGCAGGCCGGCGCGCGACAGAATCTCGGCGCGGTAATACTCGCCCGTCATCGCCTCCTCCCGCTCCTCCTGATGGAACTTGAAGAAGTAGGCCTTGCCGTCGTCTTCGAAGAAGCCGTTCAGGGAATTGAGGCTGTATTTGTCGAAGTTGATGCGCACATTGCGGGGACTCATCGCGAACAGGTCGCCCAGCAATGCCGCCAGCGCGCTTTGTGCTTCGGCAACATCATGCTGCGCGAGTGCCCGGATCTGCGCCGTGCGACTCGGTGTCTGCGTCATCTGTTGTCCTTCTTGGCCCGTCCATTCGAGAGCGAAAGCGTTCTCGTCAGCACATGTATATACATTGACAACGAAACCGCTCCGACTTGCATTCGTCCTGCTTCCGTTAGCTGCTTTTTGAAGGGGAATAGCGGCTGCCGAGCGAGTAGCGGCTGCCGGCATAAGTCAGCTTGCTGATGGTGGCCACCACCGCGCCTGTCCATGTCCGGCGGTGCAGGAAAAGGCAGCAGGCGCCGACATCGATGCCCAGATGCCGCGCCGTCTCGGCGTCGGCCGGGATCGCCGAGATGATATGCTCGACTTCGGTCACCGGGGTTTTCTGCATGAGATAGTCGTAGGTCGCCGTCTTCGAAAAATCCTGCTTGTCGTAATCGGGAATGAGGCTCGGATTGACGAAGCGCTCTTCCAGCTGCACCGGCAGATCATTCTCGAAATTGACGACGACGGAATGATAGATCGAGACGCGCTTTGGAAACTCGAACGACAGCGCCAGCTCCTTTGTCGGCATGATGGTTTCGAGGACGAGGACTTCGGAACGATGCCTGTTGCCGCGCTCGACGATCTCGGCTGCGATGTTGTTGATCTCGATCAGCGTCGATTGCGGCCGCGGCGGCGCGATGAAGGTTCCCACACCTTGCAGGCGGATCAGGAACCCGGCCGAGGTCAACTCTCTGAGCGCCCGGTGAACCGTCATCCGCGACACGCCGAGCGACGCCACCAACTCGTTCTCGGACGGCAGCTTGCGATCCTTGCCCCACCGGCCCGTTCCGATGTTCGCCAGGATGTAGTCCTTCACCTTCTCGTAAAGAGGGCTGGCCGTGTCGGGCAAAGTGATCATTTCAAAAGTCCTTTCCGGCGATTCATCGGAAATCACGACTGCTCGACAGGTTGCCGCATGCGGATGATTGTTTTCAAGCCGTCGCTGTGTCCCGCCAACAGCCGCTCATAGGCAGCCGGAATGTCATCCAGGCCGATCTCCTGGTCGATCAGCGCCAACAGCGGTTCGCTGAGTTCACCTAGCATCCGCACCGCCTCGGGCAGCTCATCGGCAAAGGCGTGGCATCCCAGCAAGCCGATTTCGCGTTCGACCAGCGTATTGGGATCAATGTCGAGGCGGCCATGGAAGATGCCCACCATGGCGATCGTGCCGCCGGGATCGACAACGCCAAGCAACTGGTTGAGCGCCGCGACGCTGCCGGTCGCCTCAATGGCCGCGAGCAGCGGGGCATTGGCGGTTGCGGCGGCAACGGCATCTCGGTTCAGATCGACGATCCTGGCACCCGTCACCTGCGACACGCGGGCGCTGCGAGCTTGGTTGCGGTCGGCGACGAGCACGGTGCCGGCGAAGGTTCGCGACAGCAATAGCGCGGCAAGACCGCCGATCGGCCCGCAGCCGACGACCAGCACCGAGCCGGCCGTTTTCGGCAGGCGCCGCACCGCGTGCAGCGCCACCGCCAGCGGCTCGGCCATCGCCGCGACCCGCTCGTCGAGCCCGGCATCGATGATATGCAAGAGCCGTGCGGGCAGCACCGCCTGTTCGGCAAACCCGCCGTCGCAGACCTCTCCGACGAAGCCCAGTGACGCGCAGAGCTGCCGCCTGCCGCCATGACATTGCGCGCAGTCTCCGCACCAGAACCGAGAATCAGCGACCACCCTGTCGCCGACGGCGAAGGCGTCCACGCCCGCGCCGATGGCAGTCACCGTGCCGGTCAGCTCATGGCCGGCCGTCGAAGGCGACCGGCTTATCCACCGTCCCGTGCGGAAATTGTGCAGGTCCGAACCGCAAATGCCGGCGGCGTCGACCCTGAGCTTCACCCAGCCCGCACCCGGCACGCCTGGCGGGGCGATGTCCTCGACACGCAGGTCACCAGGTCCATACAGTCGTGCGGCCTTCATCGCGATCGCTTCCGCTCAGCCGGCGAGATAGCGGTCGCGGATTTCCGAGACCGCGTTCTCATGCGAGCTGAAGCCCTCGTAGCGGGCGAGCCTGCGGGCGTGCAGAGCGAGTTCCGGATAGGCCACCGAGGTGACATAGCCGATCGACGAGCGTTTGACGAAATCCGTTACCGAAAGCGGCCCGTAGGTTCGCGCCCAGCGGCTGGTCGGCAGTACAGCATTGGGACCGAGGACGAAGTTGGCAAGCGTCACCGGCGTGTGCGGACCCATCAGTATCTCGGCCGCCTCGGTGATGCGCCCGAGATGCGCGAACGGCTCCTTCGACAGGATCTCGAGATGTTCGGGCGCATAGTCGTTGATGAAGCGGTAGCTGTCTTCCAGCGACGCGGTCAGCACCATGCCGCCGCGCTTGCCGGTCAGCACGGCGCGCGAAAACTCGACACGCTGCTCGGTCATCCGCGACCAATGCTCGGGAAGTGCAGCGAGCGCTGCTTCTGCAACTTTGCGGCTGTGCGTCACCAGATAGGCCGAGGAATCCGGCCCGTGCTCGGCTTCGATCAACAGGTCGAGCGCGGCAAGGCCGCCGTCGACGCTGTCATCGGCAAAGATGATCGCTTCCGACGGGCCGGCCGGAAGGCCTGTGTTGATGACCGAGGACAGCACGCTCTTGGCCGCCACCACCCACGGGCTGCCGGGGCCGACGATCTTGAGCGCGGGCTTCACCGTCTCCGTGCCGTAGGCGACGGCGGCGACCGCTTGCGCGCCGCCGCATTTGTAGACGGTTCCCACGCCGGCGAGGCGCGCGGCGACCAGCGTTGCCGCGTCCACCGACCCATCCGGTGTCGGCGGCGTCACGATGGCGATCTGCGGCACACCGGCAATCACCGCCGGCACCGACGTCATCATCGTCACCGAAGGAAAGGCGCCCTTGCCGCGCGGAACGTAGAGCGCAACGGACGCGATCGGCGTGTACCGGTCGCCGGCATAGGCGCCCGGCCGGACTTCCTTGAGCCACATCGTCTCCGGCTTCTGCTCCTCATGGAAATGCCTGATGTTGTCGATGCCGAACTGGATGCTCTCGACCACATCCTTTTCCACCTTGTCGAACGCCGCTTCGAACTCGGCTTCCGACACCTGCAGTTCGCCCTCGGCGACATTGGCCTTGTCGAGTTCCCTGGCGAAGCGGATCAAGGCGGCGTCGCCTTCGTCCTTGACGGCCTGGATGATCGGCCGGACCTTCTCGACGAAGACCGTCAGATCGGCCTCGGCGCGCTTCAGCAGACTGGCGCGCTGGTCGGCATCGATGGATGACAAATCGTGGAAGCTGATGTCGGACATGGTTGCTCGTCTCCTGGAACTCTTGGAACGCAATGACGGTTGGCCCGTGGATGGCCATAGTTCTGCGGGTCGACAGGCCGACCGGGGCAAGGATCAAAGCCGTCGAGAGGCTTCACCCGGGCAAAAGTATATACATGTATGTATGACAGTCGCCAGCAGTTTTTCTATCGTCCTTCCCTTCGAAACTGCGGAGACAAACCTGCCTCCTCAGATCGAGGCGAGAAAGCCGCCATCGACCGGAATGGACTGGCCGGTTATGTAAGCCGCCGCATCCGAAGCGAGGAACACTGCGATGCCGTGCAAATCGGAGAGATCACCGAAACGCCGCTGCGGGATCTTGGCCAGCATGGAGTGCTGCCATGCCTCGTTGCTGTAGAAAACATCGGTCATCGCCGTCCTGAAATAGCCCGGCGCGATTGCATTGACCCTTATGCCGAGCTCCGCCCACTCCGCCGCAAGGGCGCGGGTCATGCCGAGCAGGCCCGACTTCGACGAGCCATACGGCACCGCGGTGGGGATTCCGACTTCGGATGTCAGCGAGCACAGATTGATGATGGCACCAGGACGGCCGGCATCGCGCATCTGCCGCGCGGCGGCCTGGGCGCAGAAGAACGCTCCCTTGAGATTCGTGTCGACGATCCTGTCCCACAGCGCCTCGTCGACATCGAGCGAGGGCCGCACCTCCTCCATCCCGGCATTGTTTACGAGAATGTCGAGACCGCCAAGCAGGCCGGCAGCCTCGTTGGTGGCTGCGCGGCAGCGGCCGACATCGGTGACGTCGAGAGCGATGGCGTGCGCCACTCCGCCGGCGGCGCGGATGGCTGCCGTGGTGGCCTCCAGCGAGGCCAGGCTGCGCGCCGTGACCGCGACGTCGGCGCCGGCAGCACTCAGCGCCTCGGCGATGCTGCGCCCGATGCCCCGGCTTGCACCGGTGACAAGCGCCTTCCTGCCGGACAGATCGAAGAGAGAAGCGTTGCGCATGTGATCCTCCTGATCGGTGTTGGCCTCGGCGCCGGTATCAATGCTATCAGATCGCAGGTTACATATACAAGCATATACAAAGCATTTCAGCTGCGGTACTGATGACGAAATCCGCTGCAAAGGAGCCCACCCGTGTCGAAAGCCTCGGATATGGTCCGCACCGAAGTCAACCGTTTGTCGCCCTACAATTCCGGGCTCACCATTGACGAGGTCATGGAGCGATACGCACCGGCCAGGATCGCCAAACTGGGCTCCAACGAAAACCCGCTCGGGCCCAGCCCGAAGCTAGCCACGACGATGCATGCCGGCTCCGAGATGTTCCGCCTCTATCCCGACCCCGCCGGGCGCAAGCTGCGCCAGGCGATCGGCGACAAATATGCCGTCGCCGAGGGCCAGATCATCCTCGGCAACGGTTCCGAAGACCTTCTCTCCGTCATCAGCCGTGCCGTGTTGCGGCCGGGCGACGCGGTCGTCACGCTCTATCCGTCGTTCCCGCTGCATGAGGACTACGCAACGCTGATGGGGGCGACCGTCAAACGCGTTGTCGTCAACGACGATCTCACCATCAATGTCGATGCGCTGGTCGAGGCGGTGCGCGAGCGGCCGCGCATGCTGCTGTTTTCGAACCCGATGAACCCGGTCGGCAGCTGGCTCTCCGGCGGCGATCTGTCGAGGGTTCTGGATGCGGTCGGCGACGAGACGCTGATCGTCATCGACGAAGCCTATGCCGAATATGCCAAGGGCGACGATTATGCATCGTCCCTGCCCTATCTCGAAAAGCTGGGCCGGCCCTGGATCGTGCTGCGGACCTTTTCCAAGGCGTTCGGTCTGGCCGGATTGCGGATCGGCTTCGGCATCGTCGGTGACCCGGAGCTGCGCGCGCTGCTCGATCGCGTCCGCACGCCTTTCAACGCCAACGCGATGGCCCAGGCGGCCGCACTCGCGGCACTGGCCGACGACGAACACCTTGCCAGGGTCGTCGCGCTGGCCAATGCAGAGAGAAAACGCGTCGAGACTTTCCTGGCGAGCAAGGGCCTCGATGTCGCTGCCTCCAGGGGCAACTTCCTGTTCTTCAACTGCCGGCAAGATGCTTCCGCCTTCGTCGAAGGCCTGCTGCGTCACGGCGTCATCGTCAAGCCGTGGAAGCAGCAGGGTTTTGACACCTATGTGCGAGTCAGCATCGGCTCGACAGCGGAGAACGACCATTTCATGGCCGTTCTGTCGGAGCTGTTGTGAATACACGCTTTGGTCGGGATTCGGACGGGCAAGTTGACCCGCGCCTTGCGGCTGCGATGTGCCAGTTCGGACACGATGTCACTCTGCGGTGCAGTTCGTTGAACGAAGGCAATAGATTTTTTGGGCTTCAAGCCGACAGCAGGCCTTAACTTTCGCGGCGTGGGTTTTTACATCTCGGGGGTCTGCAAACGATCGACGCTGAGGAGGCTCCCTTGCAGCAACCAGATGGCATCGCCGCCCGCCGATTGAGCATTCTCATCGAGCAATATGTGGAAGCGCGCAAAAAGCGCTACGACTATGTGTCGACCGAGCAGGCCTATCGGGCCATCCGGCAGGTCCTCAAACCCGCCATTCCCGATCGCGAACTCGACGACATGGTCGCCTCGCTTGCCGTGAAGAACGGCCTGGCGGTCGTTTTCGACCGCCAAACCAAATCGTCTGCCGATCATGTTCCTCGGGGCACAAGGCCCTAGATCAACGCAGGTCTGCAGGCGTCGAGCGCCACATCGATACGGGGCCAAACGGCCCCGTATCGATGTGCATCGCCGGAGCAACGAGCGATACACCCGCGCCGTAGGCCTGTGTGCCGCGAGCCGACGGGCGTGGCGGCTTCAGGCGGCAGTGCTGACCTTGCCCGGCTCAAGGATCGACTTGACCTTGTCGGCGACGGCGCGTCCCAGATCGGCGTTGTTTCCGGCAGTAAAATGGATGCCGTCAACACCATCCGTGGTGAGGTAATCGCCGGCATTGAGGAAATCGATCTTCATGAAATCCGCCATCGCCTTGTACTGCCTGGCCAGATCCCTGGATTTTTCGTGCCCGCCACCAAACATGCCCTCGAACCACGGATCGGGCATCGGGGTCAGCGGCGGCGGCGCAATGACCAGCGCCTTGGGAGCCGGATAAGGGGTGCCGATGCCGCCGGCACTGGTCAGGATCTGCCCGACCAGTTTCGCCATTCCATTGGCGATCTCATAAGGCGTCCGGCGGAAATAAGACTTGGTGTCGTTGGTGCCGAGCATGACGATGACCAGGTCGAGCGGCAGATGGCTGGCGATGGCCGAGGGCAGATAGTTCGCCCCGTTCAGGCGCGGATCGTTGGGGTCGTCGAGACAGGTCGTGCGCGCGCTCAGGCCTTCTTCGATGATGTGGTAGCCCGCCCCCAGCGCCGCCGCCATCACACCGGTCCAGCGCTGATCATAAGGGTAGCGGTAGGTCGGCGACCCTTCCTTGACCGGAACCCAGCCCCAGGTCAGCGAGTCGCCGTAGCACATGATGTTTTTTGGCGGTGACATCCATGTTTCTCCATCTGTTTGCAATTGTCTGAACGCCGGCGCACTTGCTCTTCGCCGTTTCAAATCAGGGGTTTCGCACGCGCACTCCGTAGAAGATCGCCGCGCCGAGGATGATGACGCCCTGCGCGATGAGCTTGCCGGGCTCGTCGATGCCGAGCACCGTCATCACCACGAACAGCAGCGCAAAACACAGCGCCCCGAAGAAAGGCCCCCAGACGCCGCCGTCGCCACGACCGAAGACGACGCCGCCGAGGATCGTTGCCGCGACCGCCAGGATCGGCAGGTCGAGGCCGATACGGACGCTGCCGACGGCGATGGAACCGGTCTGCACCAGGGCGGCGATCGCCGCTATCAGGCCGGCGAGCGTATGCGCCAGGATGACCGTGCGCTGGACCGGCACGCCGGAAAAATGCGCGGCTTCGGCATTCTCCCCGACCGAAGCGACGTAGCGGCCAAAGATGGTCCGCGACAGAAGCAGCCACACCGAAGCGGTCAGCAGGACCCAGAACAGCACCGGCGTCGGAACCGACAGGAATTTCGTGTTGTATAGGTCGTTGAACAGCTTCGGCACATCGCCGGGCGGATTGCCGCTCGACAGGAACTGCACCAGCCCGACCAGGATGATGCTGACCGCCAGCGTGACGATGACCGCCGACACCCGCCGGTTGCCGATCATGAAGCCGTTGAACAGGCCGATGACGAGGCCGGTGGCGAGCGCCAGCACGACGAAGAAAGGCATCGACGCGCCGGGGAAAGTGCCCGACGAGATGAAATAGTTGATGAGCAGGATGATGCCGCCGCCAGAGAGGTCGATCGACTTCACCCGCATGACGACGAGCTGCCCCAGCACCAGGATGCCGAGCGGCACGATCTGCCTGACGAAGATGCCCATGATGTTGAGGTTGAGCATGTTCGGCCGCGCGATCCACAGCGTCGCCAGCAGCACGATGAAGACAAAATAGGACGGCGGGATGCGCAGCAGACGCCGGGCGATCGGATTTGCGAGAACGGCGGCCATCGCTCAGAGCCCCATTTTCTTGCGGGATTGCAACCCGACCACCGCCAGCAGGATGCCGCCCTTGATCGCTGTCTGAACAAAGGGCGAGACGTTGGCGAGGTTCATGCCGTTAGCCAGCAGCGCCATGACCAGCGCGCCGATCACTGTGCCGTGCAGGCTGCCGATGCCGCCGGAGAGCTGGGTGCCTCCGAGCGCCACGGCGGTGACGGTATCGAGTTCGAAAAGCAGACCGACATTCGGATCGCCCGACACGATGCGCCCGGCCAGGAAGACACCGGCAGCGGCCGCGAAACAGGAGCAGACCACATAGGCAAGGATAATGTTGCGGCGGTCGGAGACGCCGAAATTGCGGGCAGCGCTTTCGGCGCCGGACGCGATGCCGCCGCCGATCGCAAACAGATGCAGCCCGTACCGGGATCCGTAGAGCAGTTTCCACGCTGCCAGGATCACGATGATGCCCCAGAAAACCGGATAGGGAATGCCGAGGAAACTGCCCGAGACGGCATCGATGACGATCTCCGGCACGGTGCCGCCGGAGACGGGCCGCAGGATGCGCGTGATGCCGAGCACGATGTACTGCGTCGACAGCGTCGCGATGATCGGATGGACGTTGAAGCGGGTGATCGCCATGCCGTTGATCAGCCCGATGAGTGCCGCCAGCACGAAGACCGCCGGGATCAGCACGATCGCCGGCTGGTCGAGCGCCAGCACCGCGGTGGTGAAGCTGATGACCGAGCCGACCGACAGGTCGAGCCCGCCGATGAGCACGACGACGAGCTGTCCTATCGCCGCGATGATCAGCGGCATCGCCTGGGCAACCAGGTTGAAGAGGTTCTCGGCCGTGGCGAACTGCGTCGTCTCGACGGTCAGCCACAGCGAAATGAGCAAGGCGACCAGCAGTGGCAGGCCCCACAGGCCTTGCCGCGTGTTCCGGCCACTCAGGATGTTGAAAAGCGAACGATGCATGGAGGCCCCTAATGCTGGCGCGCGGAGCCGCCCGTCAGGGCCGCGTCGAGGATCTTGTGTTCTGTCGCCTGCGCTGCCGGCATTTCGGCAACGATGGTGTCGTCATGGACGACGTAGATGCGGTCGCAGAGCCCGATCAATTCGATCGTCTCGCGCGACAGCACCAGCACGGCGCCGCCCTTGGCGATAAAGTCGCGCAGCAGGTGGTAGATCTCGGACTTGGCGCCGATGTCGACGCCGCGGGTCGGCTCCTCGACCAGCAGAAGATCGAGATCGGCGGCCAGGTAGCGGCCGAGCAGAACCTTTTGCTGGTTGCCGCCGGACAGGGAGCCGACCGGCGCGGACGGCCCTGCCGCCTTTATGTTCATGACCTCCATCATGCGAGCGATCACGTTTCGATACGGCCGCGCCGGCGCGAGCTCGGATCGCCTCGAATGCAATCCGATGGCGATGTTGTGGGCGATTGGCAAAGCGAGGAAGAGCCCCTCTTCCTTGCGGTCCTCGGGAACGAAGCCGACCCTCAGCTGCTGCAAATGGCGAACGCCTGATGATGGCGGGAGCGGCATTTTCAGCGCTTTGCCGTTGACGGAAATCGTCCCGGCGGAGGGATGATAGCGGCCGATCAGCGATCTCAGGAAGCGCTGCTGGCCCTGTCCCTCCAGGCCGGCCAGGGCGACGATCTCGCCCTTGTGCAATGTCAGCGACAGCGGCCGCGATGTCTCGGTGATCCTCAGGTTCTCGACGCGCAGGATCTCGTCGCCTTTGTTATCAGTACGATCGGGAAAAAGGTCCTGAAGCTCGCGTCCGACCATCATGGTGATGAGGTCGTCGGTGGTGATCTCGGACACCATTCTGGTGCCGACCAGTGCGCCGTCCTTCAGCACCGTCACCGTGTCGCACAGCTCGAAGATCTCCTCCATGCGATGCGAGATGTAGACGACAGCCTTCCCCTTATCGCGCAGCCGGCGGATGTTGCGGTTGAGCACATCGACATCGGCCGCGTTGAGCGCCGCCGTCGGTTCATCGAGGATGAGCACGCCGGCGTCGGCCTGGATGCAATGCGCGATCTCGACGAATTGCCGCTCGGCTATGGCCAGGTTTGAAACGAGTTGCGACGGGTCGAGCGTGAGGCCGAGTTCGCCAAGCGCCTTGGCGGTCTGGCTGCTCATCACCCGATAATCGATCGAGCCGAACCGGGTCGTCGGCTCCCGGCCCAGAAACATGTTTTCGGCGATCGACAGATTGGGCAGCAGCGAGTGCTCCTGGAAAACGGTCGAAATGCCGGCATCGAGTGCGGCTCGCGGCGATTTCAGATCGAGCTTCTCCCCGTTCATGAAGATCTCACCGGAATCGGGCTGATGCACGCCCGCCAGGATCTTCATCAACGTCGATTTGCCGGCGCCGTTCTCGCCCATCAGGGCGTGGACGCTGCCTGCCTTGAGATCGAGGGAAACGGAATGGAGCGCCCTGCTCCCTCCGAACGCCTTCGAAATGTGGGACATCTCGATAAGATTGGTCACGAAACCCTCGAACGAACCGGATTCGACAGATGGAATGGCCTGCGGGGAATGCTTGTCCACTCCCGCCAGCCACGGCGCCGTCACTTCTTGCCGTAATATTCCTTGAGCTTGTCTTCTGGCAGTTCGCTCGGCCACCAGACATTGGCGGTGAGGTCGTCGCGATAGTATTTTTTGGCCTTGTCCTGGTCCCATCCGTCGGGATTATAGACATAGCGTTTGTAGAGCTGATTGCCTTCCAGAAGGGCAACGGCGGCGCGCACGCCGGCCGCACCTTGGGCGGGGCTGTATTCCGGCGAGATCGACTTGAACCCGTCCGTGATCCACTGGCCGAAATAGCCATTGTTGCCCTCGCCCGAAATCGGCGGAACGGGCGTGCCGAACTGCTTGAAGACATCGACGCAGGCGCGCGTCATGTCAGCGCCGGACGACCAGATGCCGTCAACCTGTGGGTTGTTCAGATAAAGCGTCTCGCACAGCTTCTTGGCCTTGTCGTACTGCCAGTCACCATGCTCCTCGGCGATGATCTGCACATGGGTGCCTTTAAGTGATTCCAGTAAGCCGTTGTAGCGGTTGGTGTCTTCCGGATGGCCGGCCAGGCCACGCAGGACCCAGATCTTGCCGTTGTCGCCGACGGTCTTGACCAGCCAGTCGCCCATCACCTTGCCGAAATGCTCGGCGCCGCCCTGGATTTCGGTGGTGTAGGCGTCGGAATCGATGCGGCCGGTGTGAAGGATGACCGGGATGCCGGCGGCGACCGCCTTGGCGATGCTGGCATTGGCCGATGTGCTGGTCACCGGCTGAACGATGATCGCGTCGACATGCTGCGCGATCAGGTCCTCGATGTCGGCCACCTGCTTTTTCTGGTCGAAGCCGGCATCGAGCAGGATGAATTTCGAGATGCGCTTGTCCTTGGCCGCGGCGTTCTCCGCCTCATGCGCCACCTGTACTGTCCAGGTGTTGGCGTTGACGCCGAAGTCGCTCATGCCGATGACCCAGGGCGGGTCCTTCTTGAACGCACCGGCCGCGGTCATGCGCGTGTCGTCGGGGCGCGGCGCCACGCCGTCCATCAGCTTGATGTCTTCCGCATGCGCCAGCGACGTCACGGCAAGCGTGGACGCAACGAGCATCCCCAGGCCGACGGTTTTCAGCAATCCTAACATTAAACTCTCCTCCTTGTGGTTGCCCCGGCCTACGAATTCGTATGGCCGGCCGTACGAATGCGTACGGCCATGAGACGCTCTCCCAATGCATGCTCGTTGTCGCAAACCGACCGATGCACGCAATTCTCCCGCCCCCGAACACATGCGTGCCGAAGCCCAATTCCTGCTGGACGATGATGACGGTCGAGAACTCCTCCGGGCACTTTAGAAGCACAGCGGATTCGCCCTGTCAATAGTTAGTCATGTTGAATGACTATTCCCTTGCTTGCCTTTCATCGCTCCTCTATCCATCATGATTGGCGCTCGCCGGCTTCGGCGCGCTGTCAGTCCCGGCGGGAAAAACATGCGATCAGTCTTGTGCTACGGCGACTCCAACACGCACGGCCAGATCCCCGGCAGGGGGCCGCTCGAGCGCTATGGGCCGGGTGAACGCTGGCCGGGGATATTGCGTTCTCAGCTAGGCCCCGACTGGTATGTCATCGAGGAAGGATTGAGCGGCCGCACCACCGTCCACGACGACCCGATCGAGGGCGCCCACAAAAACGGCAGAACCTATCTTCGCCCCTGCCTGCAGAGCCATGCGACGCTCGACCTCGTCATCATCATGCTCGGCACTAACGATTTAAAGATCCGCTTCAACAAGCCGCCGTCGGAAGTGGCGATGGGGATCGGCTGCCTCGTCTACGACATCAAGGAGCTGGCGCCTGGGCCAGGCGGCTCGACGCCCGAGATCATGATCGTGGCGCCGCCGCCGATGCAGGACGACGTCAAGGAATGGAAGTCCATCTTCGCCGGTGCGCCGGAGAAATCGCGCCTGCTCGCGCTCGAGTTCGAGGTTCTAGCGGACTCGCTCGAACTCCACTTTTTCGATGCCGGCTCGGTGGTCTCGTGCAGCGAAGCGGACGGCTTTCACATCGATGCCGAGGCGCACAGATTGCTGGGCACCGCACTTGCCCGCGCGGTCGATGCCATCGGCTGGAGCCGCTCGACATGAGCAACCATACCGCCGCGAGGCAGCGCGCTCTTACCGACGGGGCGACCCTTGCCTGACATGAGGTTCGCACCACCTAATCCCTTGCGCATCGCCGATCGTGCAAGCGGGCTGAATGCGTTGAGCGTCCGCAGCTACAATGAGCGGCTGGTGCTGTCGCTGCTGCTTCAGAACGAGGGCATTTCGCGGATGGAAATCGGCGAAAAGACCGGCCTGTCGGCGCAGACGGCCTCGGTCATCGTCCGTTCGCTCGAGCAGGAAGGCCTGGTCTCGCAAGGCGAAGCGCAGCGCGGCCGCGTCGGGCCGCCCACCATCCCGCTTTCACTCAATCCGGAGGGCGCCTATGCGGTTGGCGTCGGCTTCAGCCGGCGCAGGATCGACATCGCACTCATCGATTTCATCGGCACCGTGCGCTTCCACACGCAATTGCCGGCGGATGAAGCCAATCCCTTTCCGCAAAGCAGCGATCTGTTCGGCGCGATCAGGCAAGCCATGACCAGCCTGCCGGTCGAGGCGCGCAGCCGGGTTGCCGGCATCGGCCTGGCCGTTCCCGACGATGTCGACACGATGGCTGCAACCCGCAACGGATCGAGCACCTCGCTGAAAGCCTTGCAGGGGGAGATCGAGGAACAGATCAAGCTGCCGGTTTTCGTGCAGAACGACATCACCGCGGCGGCCGGCGGCGAGAGCATGTTCGGCGTCGCCAAGCCGCTCAACGACTATTTGTTCTTCTATCTGGGAGCACGGCTGCAGAGCAGGCTCATCCTCAACCACCAGATCTACAAGGGAAACTCCAGCGCCAGCTTCGATCATGGCCTTGTGCGCCTGGAAAGCGAACTGACCATGCGCGGGCGCCCGTCCGAAATCATCTGGAGCAGCAGCCCCGAGTGGCCTGACCTTGGCGAGGCCTACAGCGAATGGCTAGGGGAATGCTCCAACCGCCTGAAAGCCTCTATTTCCGCACTGACCCAGTTTGTCGAATTCAGGACGGTCGTCCTGTCCAGCTACGCGCCGCAGAAGATCGCCAAGGCCTTGTGCGCCGACATCGGCCGGGAATTCCCCGGCATCGAAGCGCTGCCCGCGCGGGTCAGCATCAGCCCGAAGGCCGTCGGCGCGGCAAGCCTGCCATTCAGTTCGCGCTTCATGATCCAGTGATCGAGCCGAACCGGCGTTGCCGGTCGGCCGATTACGGGCTCTCTGCAGGTCCATCGATGATTTTCAAATGACAAGGCGATTCCGCTTGCCAGGACGCCTCACTTAATAGCATGTTAAGTGAACCCTGAGATCGCCATGAAAATCGCTGCGGATCACGCACTCAACGACAATGCCGCAACCAGCGCCGAAGCGCGCCGCTCGACGGTATTGGGCGATCGCATCAAGGCCTATCGCACCACGCGGCGCCTGACGCTGCGCCAGCTCGGCGACATGATCGGCACCACCGCCAGCTTCCTGAGCCAGCTCGAGCGCGGCCTTTCGGGTGCCAACACCAGCACGCTGATACTGATCGCCAACGCGCTCGGCATCAGCCTCGCCGATCTTTTCGACGAACGCGAGGTGTCGCCGCACGCGGTGCTGACACGGGCCGAACGGCCGGCGCTGCCGACCAGCGAAGGCTACCGCAAGACGCTGCTGTCGCGCCGGCCGATCCGCGAGATGGAAGTCTATTGCGGCGAGTTCGCCGTCGGCGGCTCCACCGGCGACGTGCCCTACACGCATGGCAACGCGAACGAGATGTTCCTCGTGCTGCGCGGACGCGTGCAACTGACGCTCGGCGACGAGAGCTTCACGCTCGAAGAGGGCGACAGCATCGAATATTCGACCTCGACGCCGCACCGGACGATCAATGTCGGCGATACGGTGGCCGAAGTGCTGTGGATCATCGCGCCGCCGACAAGCGGCGCCGTCGACCTCGACCAATATGTAGCCCGGAAAACGCTCGCGCCCGGTCTGCCAAAATCAAACAGCGAGCCATCGGAGGGTTAGAAAATGGGAAGCAGATCAAGATTGGCCGGGTTTTTCGGCGCCGCCGCACTGGCCTTGCTTGCGGCCGCCGCTCACGCGCAGAACGCGCCGCCGGCCGGGACCGTGGTGGACGGGTCGCTGAAGGGCAAGACGCTGACCTTCGTCTCCTATGGCGGCATCTACCAGGACGGCCAGGTTGCCGCGCTCAAGGAGTTCGTCGACAAGAGCGGCGTCAAGCTTTTGAACGACGGACCGACCGAAATCGCCAAGCTTCAGGCGCAGGTCGAATCAGGCAATGTGACCTGGGATGTCGTCGACACGGACGATTTTCCGCCCTTCGTGCATTGCGGAAAACTGTTCCAGAAACTCGATCTGACCAAGCTCGATATCTCGCACATCCCGCCCGGACAGGTCGGCGAATGCAGCGTGCCGGCGATGAATTACGGCATGGTCCTGATGTACAAGAACGACACCTACAAGGACAATCCGCCAAAGGACTGGAAGGATTTCTTCGACACCGCGAAATTCCCCGGCACCCGCGCCATCGACGGCAGCGGCAGCCCGCTCGGCGGCCTGATCGAACAGGCCATCCTGGCCGACGGCGGCAAGGTCGACGCCATGACGCCTGCCGATATCGACAAGGGCATCGCCAAGATCAAGGCGATCGGCCCCGACACCATCTTCTGGAAAACCGGCGCCGAATCCCAGCAGCTTGCCGAATCCGGCGAGGCCGACATGATCATCATGTGGACCGGCCGCGCCATGACGGCGGTCAAGAATGGCGCTGCCTACACGCCGGTGTGGAAGGACTGGCTGGTCGTCATGGATCAGCTGACCATCCCGGTCGGCGCCAAGGACCCCGATGCCTCCTACGCGCTGATCAACGCCTATCTCGGCAAGAAGTCGCAGGAGATCCTGACCGAGCAGACCTCCTACTCGCCGATCAACAACGAGGCACAGCCAAAGGTCGACGCGTCCGTCGCCGCCTTCCTGACCAACACGCCGGACCACGCCAAGCTCGGCTATCAGCAGAACATCAAGTTCTGGGTCGCCAACTTCGCCGCTGCGTCCGACAAGTGGACGGCGCTGATGGCCGGCAACTGAGCCGGCTACCACTGAGGTGACGGCGTGAGCCAGACATCGCATACGCCGACGGCCGGGGGTGATTATCCCCGGCCGTCAGGTGCCGTGCAGGGGCCGCAGCGGCGCCTGCGCCTTGCCGCCTATCCGTCGCTGCTGGCGATGCCGGCCCTGCTCCTGCTTGTCGCGGCTATGGGCTATCCCTTGCTGACCGTCACGCTGCGCAGTTTTTCGGACCCGGCCTGGGGCCTGCAGAACTACGTCTGGTTCTTCTCCACGCCGGTGAACGTCACCGTCCTGTGGCGCACCTTTTCCATCGCCGCCTGGGTCACCATCGTCTGCGTCATCGCAGCCTATCCCTACGCCTATCTCATGACGGCGGTCGGGCCGCGCCTGCGGCTGGTCCTCATCCTGTGCGTGCTCGTACCGTTCTGGGTCAGCGGCGTGGTGCGTACCCTGGCCTGGGTCATCCTGCTGCAGGATTCCGGCATCATCAATTCGGTCATCAGGCTGCTCGGCTTTGACGGCGTGAAGCTGATCCGCACGCAGACCGGAGTCGTCATCGGCATGGCGCAGGTGTTGCTGCCGTTCATGATCCTGCCGCTCTATTCTGTCATGCGCGGCATCGATTTGCGCCTCGTGCAGGCGGCGCGCAGCCTCGGCGCGCGGCCCGCACGTGCCTTCCTGCAGATCTATCTGCCGCTGTCGCTGCCAGGCGTCTTCGCCGGCGCCATCATCGTCTTCATCCTGTCGCTCGGCTTCTACATCACCCCTGCCCTGCTCGGCGGCCCGCGCAGCACCATGCTGTCGACGCTGGTGCAGAGCCAGGTGCTCAGCCTGCTCAACTGGGGACGCGGCGGCGCCATGGGGGTCGTCCTGCTGGTCGCGACCTTCGTGCTTCTGGCACTCGCCGCCCCGCTGATACGCCAGCGCCACAAGCAGGCGTCCAGATCATGAGACAAACGCCGTTCCGCATTCTGCTCGGCCTGTTCTGCCTGCTGGTCGCCGTCTGGCTGGTGATGCCGACGCTGGTCATCATCCCGATGTCGTTCAACGAGAAGAAGTCGCTTGCCTTCCCGCCCTCCGGCTTCTCCTGGCAGTGGTACGCGAATTTCTTCACCAATCCCGATTGGCTGTCGAGCTTCTTCAATTCGCTGAGGGTCGCGGGCCTCGTCGCCGTTGCCGCCACGCTGATCGGCACGCTGGCGTCGCTTGGCCTCAGCCGCATGAAACATTCCGGCGCCGGCCTGCTGCGCGCTATCCTGATCACGCCGATGATCGTGCCCGGCGTGGTGCTGGCGATCGGCATCTATGCCGTTTACCTCGACTACCAGCTTGTCGGCACCACCACCGGCTTCGTCATCGCGCACACGATGCTGGCGATCCCCTTCGTCATCATCGCCGTATCGGCAAGCCTCGAAGTCTTCGACGTGCGGCTGGAAACGGCGGCGGCCAGCCTCGGCGCCAACCGCTTCACCACATTCCGCACCGTGACCTTGCCGCTGATCGCGCCCGGTATCCTGTCCGGGCTTTTGTTTGCCTTCGTCACCTCCTTCGATGAAATCATCGTCGCGCTGTTCATCACCAGTCCCTACCTCAAGACCTTGCCGGTGCAGATCTTCACCAGCATCACCCGCGACGCCGACCCGACGGTGACGGCCGTCGGAACCATCATCTTCATTGCCACGACGCTGATCATCAGCGCCGGGCTGATCATCAGCTCGAAATCGACGAGGAGTTGAGATGACTGCGAGGGAACGTGGCGCGGCCATCGACATCAAGGGCGCAACCAAGCGTTACGGCAATTTCACCGCGCTCGACGATGTCAGCCTGCATATCGAGCCGGGCGAGTTCATGACGCTGCTGGGGCCCAGCGGCTCCGGCAAGACGACCACGCTCAACGTCGTTGCGGGCTTCACCGACCTCACCGCAGGCGATCTTGCCGTCGGCGGCAAGAGCATCGTCGCCCTGCCGGCGCACAAGCGCAACATCGGCGTCGTCTTCCAGCACTACGCGCTGTTTCCGCACATGACGGTCGGCAAGAACGTCGCCTATCCCCTCACCTTGCGCGGCATGGACAAGCAGGCGCGCGACCGTCTCGTCGTACGAGCACTGGACATGGTCAAGATGGCCGATTTCGCGCATCGCTATCCCTCCGAACTTTCCGGCGGCCAGCAGCAGCGCGTGGCGCTGGCGCGTGCCATCGTCTTCGATCCGCCGCTGCTGTTGATGGACGAACCGCTCGGCGCGCTCGACAAGAAACTGCGCGAATGGCTGCAGCTGGAGATCAAGCGGATCCACCGCGAACTCGGCACCACCTTCGTCTATGTGACGCACGACCAGGAAGAAGCGCTGGTGCTCTCCGACCGCATCGCTGTGTTCAATCAGGGCCGCATCGAACAGGTCGGAACCGGCCGCCAGCTCTACGACGAGCCGACGACCTTGTTCGTGGCGAAGTTCATCGGCGAATCGACCAGTTTGCGCGGCGAGGCCCAGGCGTCCGGAGACCAGACCAGCCTGACGATCGCCGGCCAGAAGATCGTGGCCTACGGCAAGCTCGCCGGCGGCCGCAAACCGGTGGTCCTGCTGCGGCCGGAGAAGCTGTCGCTTGCCGGCACCAACACGCCTCCCGCCGCCGGGCAGAACAGCCTCACTGGTGAGGTCAGCGAAGCGATCTATCTGGGGTCGGGTTCGAAATACCAGGTGACGCTTCGCGACGGCTCGGTCGCCATCGTGCGCTCGTCGCTGGAAGCCACACCGTTCTCGATTGGTGACACGGTCGATCTGCGCTGGTCCGTCGTCGATGCAAAACTTCTTGCCGACGACGACCGCGCCGACATGACGATGACCTGACCGCTTTTCCCCGCAGGGTTTTTAGACATGGACGCCAAAGTCAACGGCAACGTCTCGTTCTGGTATGCCGACATCGGTCTGCCGGCCTACCGCGCGCCGCTTCCAGGTGATCTCGAAGCCGATGTCTGCATCGTCGGCGCCGGCTACACCGGCTTGTGGACGGCTTATTATCTGAAGAAGGCCGATCCTTCGATCCGCATCGCCATCGTCGAGAGGGAGTTCGCCGGCTTCGGCGCGTCGGGCCGAAATGGCGGCTGGCTGTCCGGCGGCTTCAGCTGGTCGCGCGAAAAATATCTGCAGACCTCGACGCGCGGCGCCGTCATCGACATGGAAACCGCCATGCATGGCACGGTCGACGAAGTGATCGCGGTGACCGAGACCGAAGGCATCGATGCCGACATCCGCCGGGTCGACAATCTGACGGTCGCCACCAACCCGCCGCAGCTCGAACGGATCAAGGCCGCCTATGCCGATGCGATCGGCTGGAGCGTGCCGAGCGAGCGTGTCAGCCTGATCGGTCAGGAAGAGGCCAGAGCCCGCATCAACATCAGAAATGTGCTTGGCGGCTATATCCACCACGGCACCGCGCGCGTGCAGCCGGCCAAGCTGGTGCGCGGCCTGTCCGAAGCCGTCGAACGCATTGGCGTGCCGATCTACGAGCAGACCACCGTGACCGGCATCGAGAAGGGCAAGGTCACGACGAGCCGCGGCACCGTGCGCGCGCCAATCATCATCCGTGCCACGGAAGGGTTCACGGCCGGCATACCAGGCAATGAGCGGCTCTGGCTGGCGCTCAACAGCGCGCAGATCATCACCGAGCCGCTGCCGCAATCGCTATGGGACGAGATCGGCTGGGAGGGCCATGAGCTTCTCGGCGACGCCGCGCACGCCTATTGCTATGCACAGCGCACCAGGGAAGGCCGCATCACCATGGGCGGACGCGGCGTGCCCTACCGCTACGGCTCGCAGACCGACGTGCGCGGCCAGACGCAGCAGGCGACGATCGAAAGCCTGCACGCGATCCTCATCCGCCTTCTGCCACAGACAGCCAAGCTTCGCATCGACCACGCCTGGTGCGGCGTGCTGGGCGTGCCTCGCGACTGGTGCACGACGGCCGGTCTCGACCCTGAGACCGGCATCGGCTGGGCCGGCGGCTATGTCGGGCTCGGCGTATCCAGTTCCAACCTGTCGGGCCGCACGCTGCGCGACCTCATCCTGCGGCGCGACACCGAACTGACCCGACTGCCCTGGGTCAACCGCCAGGTCAGCAAGTGGGAGCCCGAGCCGATGCGCTGGCTCGGAGTCCACTCAATGTATCAACTCTATCGCGTCGCCGACGAACGCGAGGAGGCCGGCCTCCAGCACACGTCGAAACTCGCCGCGATCGCCGACCGCATCACCGGGCATTGAGCCTCGGAGCGACTCCAAAACTTTCTGCTTTTTCAGTGCCTGCCCGGAGACTGCCATGACCGATTTCCAGACCTTCGCCCATCTCGCCTCGATCGATCTCGGCGAGCCCGAGCCCAAGCCGACCTCGATCAGCGGCAATCAGTTCGAAGCAGCGAAGACGCTGTGGACCTCGCCCGACGGCACGTTGGAAGTCGGCGTCTGGGAGTGCACGCCGGGCCGCTTCACCGCATCGCGCGACAGCAATTCCGAAACGTGCCACATCGTGTCAGGCCGGGTCTCGCTGCATGGTCCCAATGGCCGCGGCAAGGACGTCGGCCCGGGCGAAATGCTGGTGCTGCCGAAAGGGTGGAAAGGCGAATGGACGATCCACGAGAAGACGCGGAAGCTCTATATCCTGCACTTCGAGGCGTGAGCGACGTCCGCTTTGGCCGAAGCCTCCCCAACTTCGTCATCCTAGGGCGAAGCAGGAGCGAAGCTCCGTCGCGGAGACCCTGGGATCCATTCTGCGACAGCCATCGAGGAATGCAGCGGAACAGAATTCTGCACCGCTGCAGCGCTTTGAGGTCGCGGCATGTATCCTTTGGGCTGCGGAGCAGCTCCAGGGGTCTGCGCCGCGTCGCTACGCTCCTTGCTCCGCCCGTGGATGACGAAGCGATGGGCGCTACTCGTCGTCCAAACCGCCGGCCGTCGGCTTGCCTTCTATCGCCTGCCGCAAGGCGTCGTTGATGCGGTCCTGCCAGCCCGGCCCATCCTCCTGGAAGTGGTCCAGCACGGCGCGGTCGATCCGGATCGAAACAAGCTCCCTGACGCCTGGAGCGGCGGAGGGCTCACGAACCGGCGCGGCCGGCTTCTTCACCGGCTTGAAAGCCGCCTCGGCGGCCGCCATCGGATTTGTCGGTCGGCGCGGGGGATTTGCCATTGGGATGACCCTGACTGAAGACGATTCGTGCGCAGCACGCTTGCGCCACCATAGCCCAACCAGCGCCGTCGCGCAGGCCCATTTGGTCGGGACAATCACTCGGCTGCTTGAAGACTCTGCGCCTCGATGATGACCCTGATCTCGGCGCGGCAGGAGCCGCAATTCGTGCCGGCATGCAGGGCAGCGCCGATTGCCGCGACGCTGCCGCAGCCGCGGCGCACCGCTTCGACGATCTGGTTGGCGCCGACGCCGAAACAGGAGCAGACAATGGCGCCGCGATCGACGTCGACCCCGCCCGGCCGTCCGGCCACGATCGCCAGCCTTCCGCGCCGGTCGACATGATCGGCACTTAACTGTTCCGCCGCCCAGCCGCGCGACACGGCGACCGGGCCGGGCGCGACGAACAAGGCGCCTGACAGTTGATCGCCGTCGAAGGCGGCGATGCGATACTGGCCGGCGTCGCGGTCATGATAGGCGAGCATTTCCGCACCCGGTGACGCGCCGAACAGTGACCCGGCAAAGCCGGCCCAGTCGATGTCGTCTTCGGCAAAGGCAAGCTCGACCCGCCAGCCGCCCTTGCATTTGGCCACGGCCCAATAGGCCGCGGCATCGGGCGACAGCCTATGCCGCGTCACCGCAAAGCCGAAGGCTTTTGCGGCGAATTTCTCGATGCGGGCGGCGACATGTTTCAGCGCCGGCTGGCCGGAAATGGGATCGGTCAGCGGCGCGGTCAGCGTGTCGAGCCGGCCCTTTGCCGAGAACTGATCGGTCCAGTGCATCGGCGCAAACAGGCTGCCCTGGCGCTGGCGTATCGTCACCAGCGCGCGCACCAGCACGTCACCGCGCGGGCTGGAAACGCGCACGATGTCGGCGTCACCGATGCCGAAGCGCTGCGCATCCACCGGGTGGATCTCGACGAAGGGCTCGGCGATGTGCTGCGAAAGCCGCGGGCTTTTGCCGGTCCGCGTCATGGTGTGCCAATGGTCGCGGATACGGCCGGTGTTGAGGATCAGCGGATAGTCGGGACTGGTGCGGACTTCCGTGGTCGGGCGGATGGCGATGAAGCGCGCCTTGCGATCGGGTGTGTAGAAATTGCCGTCGGCGAAGAAGCGAACCTGGAGCCCAGTCGTGCCGACCCCTTCTGGCCTGCCGGCCATCTCCCCCCAAAGGGGGGAGACTAGCAGCTTTGACACCGGCGCTTCTTCCGCAGCGTTGGCGATTGGCGAAAGCCGAGCGGCAGGCTCATCTCCCCCCTTGAGGGGGAGATGGCCGGCAGGCCAGAAGGGGTCGGCACGACCGGGCGCCGGCCACTGGAACGGCTCAAGCATTGCGTAGGTCTCGCCATCAACTCCGCCGTAGACGCCAATATCGAAATCCCGCGCACCATCATTCTCGAACCCCGACAGCGCGGCATGCTCGGCAAACACCTCCCCTGGCGTCGCATAGGAAAACGCCTCGCCGAACCCCATCCGCTTGCCCACCTCGGCGACGATCCGCCAGTCGGGCAGCACCTCGCCGGGCAGCTCCAAAAACGCGCGCTGGCGCGACACCCGGCGTTCGGAATTGGTGACGGTGCCATCCTTCTCGCCCCAGGCGGCGGCGGGCAGCCGGACATGGGCGTGGCGGACGGTGTCGGTCCGGGCCAGCACGTCCGACACCACGACGAAGGGGCACGCCTTGATCGCCGCTTCGACGGCATCGGCGTCCGGCATCGAATCGACCGGGTTGGTGGCCATAATCCACAGCGCCTTGATGCGCCCGTCGGCCACGGCCTGAAACATCTCAACCGCCTTCAGGCCGGTTTTTTCGGCCACAGTCGGCGCGTTCCAGAAGCGCTGCACGCGGTCGCGATGATCGGGGTTTTCGATCTCCATATGCGCGGCCAGCATGTTGGCCATGCCACCGACCTCACGCCCGCCCATCGCGTTGGGCTGGCCGGTCACCGAAAACGGCCCTGCGCCGGGTTTGCCGATGCGGCCGGTCGCGAGATGGCAGTTGATGATGGCGTTGACCTTGTCGGTGCCCGAAGACGACTGGTTCACACCCTGGCTGTAAACCGTCACCGTTTTCGGCGTCGCCGCGAACAGGCTGTAGAACCGGCCAAGCTCGTCCTCGCTAAGGCCCGCGGCGGCGGCGACGTCGGCCAGGTCGAGCGCCGATGCGGCGAAAAGTGCTTGCCCGAAGCCGGTCGTGTGCGTCGTGATATAGGCACGGTCGAGCGCGTTGTGCTGGCCGAGATAGGCGAGCAGCCCGGTGAACAGGGCGACGTCGCCATCCGGCGCGATCGCCAGATGCATGTCGGCGATGTCAGCGGTCATGGTGCGACGCGGGTCGACCAGGACGATCTTCACCTCCGGCCGCTTTTCCCGGGCAGCCGCGATGCGCTGGTAGAGCACCGGATGGCACCAGGCGAGGTTGGAGCCGACCAGCACGATCAGGTCGGCCAGCTCCAGATCCTCATAGGTTCCCGGCACGGTGTCGGAGCCGAAAGCGCGGCGGTGGCCGGCGACCGAGGAGGCCATGCACAGGCGCGAATTGGTGTCGATGTTAGCCGAGCCGACAAAACCCTTCATCAGTTTGTTGGCGACATAATAGTCCTCGGTCAGCAACTGGCCGGAGACATAGAAGGCGACCGCATCGGGCCCATGCTCGGCGATGGTCTGCGAGAAGGTCGAAGCGACCAGGTCGAGCGCCTCGTCCCAGCCGGCGCGGCGGCCATGGATCTCCGGACGAAGCAGCCTGCCGTCGAGGTCGATGGTCTCGGCCAGTGCCGAGCCCTTGGAGCAGAGCCGGCCGAAATTGGCCGGGTGGTCGGGGTCGCCACGCACGGACACCTCACCGTCCGCGGCGACCTTCGCCAGCACGCCGCAGCCCACCCCGCAATAGGGGCAGGTGGTCCTCACCTCGCGCGCTTCGTCGATCTCCATTGGTCAGGCCGCGCGGCTGGCCAGCGCTTCCAGCGCAATGAACAGATGCTCGCCTTCGACCCGCACCGGAATGGTGCGCACCGCGCCCTCGTCGGCGCCGAGCGCTTTGCCCGTCTCCAGCGAAATCACCCAGTTGTGCAAGGGACAGGTCACCGCCGCACCGTGCACGATGCCCTGGCTGAGCGGTCCACCCTTGTGCGGGCAATGGTCGTCGATGGCATAGACCTGATCGTCGGCGGTGCGGAACACTGCGATCTTGCCTTCCGGGGTGGCGACGCAGCGCGCGCCGCGGCGGGGGATGTCCGAGATAGAGCCGATTGATACCCAGTTCATGATTGTCACTCCGCCGCCTGCGCAAACCCGACAGAGGCCATCGGCCTGAATTCATGCTTGTCCTTGCCGGAAACGCGTTCCGACCACGGATCGACCTGGGCGAATTTCTGGCTGAAGACGAAGCGGTCGTAATAAGCCTTGCGCTTCTCGCCATCGTCCATGATCTGACGCTTGATCTCGGGGATGCCGATGCGCTTGGCCCATTTGTAGATGCGCTCGAGATAGCGGCCCTGCTCGCGATACATCTGCGTCAGCGCCACGATATGCTCCAGCGCCTCATCCTCGGTCTTGACCAGGCCGAGCACCTCGGTGCCCTTGATGTCGAGGCCGGCCGCGCCGGCAAAATGGATCTCGTAACCACTGTCGACACAGATCACGCCGACATCCTTGCAGGTCGCCTCGGCGCAGTTGCGCGGACAGCCCGACACCGCCATCTTGACCTTGGCCGGCGTCCACGAGCCCCACATGAATTTTTCGATGCGGACGCCAAGCCCTGTCGAATCCTGCGTGCCGAAGCGGCACCAGTCCGAGCCGACGCAGGTCTTCACCGTGCGCAACCCCTTGGCATAGGCGTGGCCGGAGACGAAGCCGGCCTGACCGAGATCGGCCCACACTGCCGGCAGGTCCTCCTTGCGGATGCCGAGCATGTCGATGCGCTGGCCGCCGGTGACCTTAACCATCGGGATTTCGAACTTGTCGACGACGTCGGCGATGGCGCGCAACTCCGCCGCATTGGTGACGCCGCCCCACATGCGCGGCACCACAGAATAGGTGCCATCCTTCTGGATGTTGGCATGGACGCGCTCATTGATGAAGCGCGACTGGTAGTCGTCGGCATAGTCGTCCGGCCAGTCGCAGACGAGGTAGTAGTTCAGCGCCGGCCGGCATTTGGCGCAGCCGCAGGAGGTCGTCCACTCCAGTTCCTGCATAACCGCCGGAATCGTCTTCAGGCTCTTGGCGATGATCAGCCGGCGCACCTCGTCATGGCCGAGCGTCGTGCAGCCGCACATCGGCTGCACTGCCGCCGGATTGTATTTGTCGCCGATGGTCAGCACCATCAGCTTCTCGACCAGCCCGGTGCAGGAGCCGCAGGAGGCCGATGCCTTGGTGTGGGCGCGCACGTCGTCCAGCGAGGTCAGGCCCTTGGCCGTGATTGCACCAGTGATCTTTCCCTTGCAAACGCCGTTGCAGCCGCAGATTTCCGCATCATCCGGCAAGGCTGCAACGGCCGCCATAGGGTCCAGCGGGGCACCCCCCTGGTAGGACTGGCCGAAGATGAGCGTGTCGCGCATTTCGGAAATATCGGTCTGCTTCTTCTTCAGGTCGTTGAACCAGGCTCCATCGGCCGTCTCGCCATAGAGCACGGTGCCGATGATGCGGTCGTCCTTCAGCACCAGGCGCTTGTAGACGCCGGCCGCCGCGTCGCGCAGCACGATCTCCTGGCGGTCCTCGCCCTCGGCGAAGTCGCCGAGCGAGAACAGGTCGATGCCGGTGACCTTGAGCTTGGTTGGCGTGTCCATATGGACGAAGGCCGTCGCCTCGTTGCCGGCAAGCTGGCTGGCGGTGACGCGCGCCATCTCGTAGAGCGGCGCGACGAGGCCATAGACCTGGCCGTTGACCTCGGCACATTCGCCGAGCGCGTAGATGTCGGGATCGTTGCTGCGCATGCCGGCGTCGACGACGATGCCCCTATTGACGGCGATGCCCGCCTGTTTCGCCAGCGCCGAATTCGGCCTGATGCCGACAGCCATCACCACAAGCGTCGCCGGAATGATGGTGCCGTCAGCAAGCTCCACCTGCCCGACCTTGCCGTTGCCTGTGATCGCCTGTGTGTTAGCCTTGGTGATCACCTTGATGCCGCGCTGCTCCACGGCACGCTGCAGCAGATAGCCGGCCGCGGGATCGAGCTGGCGCTCCATCAGCGTCGGCATGACATGCAGCACGGTGACGTCCATGCCTTGCGCGTTCAGCCCTGCTGCCGCCTCCAGCCCGAGCAGGCCGCCGCCGATGACCACCGCCTTGGCGCGCGACTGGGCGGCAAGCATCATCGCCTGGACGTCATCGAGGTCGCGATAGGTCAGCACGCCCGGCAGATCATGGCCGGGCACCGGAATGATGAACGGCACCGAACCGGTGGCGATGACGAGCTTGTCGTAAGGCTCGGTGACGCCATGATCTGACGTGACGGTCTTTGCCGTCCGGTCGATGGCAATGATCTTGTGGCCCTTGTAGAGGGTGATGTTGTTGGCGATGTACCAGCCGTCGCCGTGGATGATGATCTCCTCATAGGCTTTCTCGCCCGACAGAACCGGCGACAGCATGATGCGGTCGTAATTGACGCGCGGCTCGGCGTTGAAGATGGTGACGGTGTAGCGGCCCGGCGCCTGTTCCAGCAGGTGCTCGAGCATGCGCCCGGGGGCCATGCCATTGCCGATGATGACAAGTCTTTCGCTCATGGTGCTACTCCGCGGCTTCGACGAAGCGGTGGCGTTCGTAGAGGAACTTCAGCACCGCCTCGCGGCAGCGCAGGAAGGTCCGGTCGGAAGAGAGTTCGACGCGCCGGCGCGGCCGCGCCAGCGGCACGGGAAGCACTTCGCCGATGGTTGCCGCCGGGCCATTGGTCATCATGACGATGCGGTCGGAAAGCAGCACCGCCTCGTCGACATCGTGGGTGATCATGATCGTCGTCGAGCCGAGCCTGGAGTGGATGTCCATCACCGCGTCCTGCAGATGGGCGCGCGTCAGCGCATCGAGCGCGCCGAACGGCTCGTCGAGCAGCAGGATCTTCGGCTCCATGGCCAGCGCCCGGGCGATGCCGACGCGCTGCTTCATGCCGCCCGATATTTCTGCCGGGCGTTTATCCTTGGCATGCGCCATCTGCACGAGGTCAAGATTGCGCATGATCCAGTCATGCCGCTCGGCCTTGCTCTTCGAACGACCGAAGACCTTCGACACCGCCAGATTGATGTTTTCGTAGACGGTCAGCCACGGCAAAAGGCTGTGGTTCTGGAACACCACGGCGCGTTCCGGTCCTGGGCTGTCGACCTCCTTGTCCTCGAGCAGCACGGCGCCGGCGGACACCTTGGTCAGCCCGGCGATCAGATTGAGCAAGGTCGACTTGCCACAGCCGGAATGGCCGATGATGGAGACGAATTCGCCGTTGTCGATGGTCAGCCTGATGTCCTTCAACACCTCGCTGACCTGGGCACCACGCGTGAAGGATTTGTCGATATGGTCGAGCTTCAGATAGGCCGTCATCGCCCCTCTCCTCACTTTGCCGTTGTGCCGCGGGTGACGAAGGCGCCGACCGCCGCGACCAGACGGTCGAGGCAGAAGCCGGTGACGCCGATATAGGCGAGCGCGACGATGATGTCGGGCAGCCGCGACGAGTTCCACGCGTCCCAGATGAAGAAGCCGATGCCGACGCCGCCGGTCAGCATTTCGGCGGCGACGATGGCAAGCCAGGACAGGCCGATGCCGATCCTCAGGCCGGTAAAGATGTAAGGCGCGGCGGCCGGCACCATGATCTTCACGAAGAACTCGAACTGGTTGAGCCGCAGGATGCGCGAGACGTTGCGATAATCCTCTGGGATGTTACGCACGCCAACCGCAGTGTTGATGATGATTGGCCAGATCGACGTGATGAAGATGACGAAGATCGCCGACGGGCTGGAATCGCGGAACGCCGCCAGCGACAGCGGCAGCCAGGCCAGCGGCGGCACCGTGCGCAGGATCTGGAACACTGGGTCGAGGCCGCGCATCGCCCAGATCGACTGGCCGACCAGCGCGCCGAGCGCGACGCCGACCACCGCCGCCAGGCCGAAGCCGATGGCAACACGCTGCAGCGAGATCAGCACGCGCCATGCCAGACCGATATCCTGCGGGCCATTGTCGAAGAACGGATGCGCGATCAAATCGTAGGCCTCGTTCCACACCTGGGTCGGCGGCGGCAGGCTTGATGTCGGCGACGAACAGGCGATCTGCCAGACGACCAGCATCAGCGCGATCACGATGATGGGCGGCACCAGCGCGCTTGCCAGTTTGCCGGCGATGGCTAGCGGCTCGAAGCGACGCCGTGCCTTGGCAGTGAAGGCGATGACCTCCGCCGGCTTGGCAGGAAAGGCCTTCACCTTGGTGTCCTCGATAGTCTGGATCGACATGTCTGGGGAAAACTCCGTGGGGCAGATAATTCGAGCGACAAACGGCGCAATGCGCCGTTTGCGCAGGGGTTCAGGCCGATGCCTTGATCTTCAGGCTATCGAGATAGGCGGACGGGTTGGCCGGATCGAAGATCTTGCCGTCGAAGAAGGTCTCGACGCCGCGCGACGACGACGCCGGAACGTCGGCAGCCGCAACGCCGAGATCCTTGGCCGCCTCGCGCCACAGATCCTCGCGGTTGACCTGATCGACCACCGCCTTGATGTCGGTGGTCGGCGCGAACTTGCCCCAACGGATGTTCTCGGCGAGGAACCACGTATCGTGGCTCTTGAACGGATAGGAGACGCCGCCCTTCCAGAACTTCATGGAAAGATCGGTGCCGTTGGCGACGCGGCCATTGCCGTAGTTGATGTCGCCCTTGAGGCGGCCGATGATGTCGGCGACGGGCACGTTCATCCATTGCCGCTTGCCGATGATGGCGGCCATCTCGTCCTTGTTGTCGCTGGCCTCGCACCATTGCTGGGCTTCCATGACGGCCATCAGGATCGCCTTGGTGGCGTTCGGGTTTTTCTCGATGAATTCGGCACGCAGGCCGAGCGCCTTTTCCGGATGGCCCTTCCACAATTCGCCCGTCGTGGCGGCGGTGAAGCCGACGCCCTGATGGACGAGCTGCTCGTTCCACGGCTCGCCGACGCAGAACACGTCCATGTTGCCGACCTTCATGTTGGCCACCATCTGCGGCGGCGGCACGACGATGGTCGAGACGTCTTTGTCGGGATCGATGCCACCGGCCGCCAGCCAGTAGCGCAGCCACAAATCATGCGTGCCGCCCGGGAAGGTCATGGCGGCCTTGATTTCCTTGCCAGCCGCTTTCTTGGCGGCAAAAGCGTCTTTCAGCTTCGAGGCGTCGAGACCGACACCGGTGCCGGCATATTCCTGGGCGACCGAAATGCCTTGGCAGTCGTAGTTGAGCCGCGCCACGATCGCCATCGGCATCGGCTGGTTGTTCTGCGTCACCTTGCCCGTGTGCATGAGGTAAGGCAGCGGCGTCAGGATATGGGCGCCGTCGATGCCGTTGGCCGCGCCGCCGAGCATCAGATTGTCGCGTGTCGCACCCCAGGAGGCCTGCTTGAGCACCTCGACATCGGGCATGCCGAACTTGGCGAACAGCCCCTTCTCCTTGGCGATCATCAGCGGTGCCGCATCGGTGAGGGCAATGAAGCCGAGCTTGGCCCCGGTGACCTCCGGAGTGGCGGTCGCAGCATAGGCGCCGGAAGGGAAGAGCTTGCGGGCCGCCACGAACAGGCCGGCCGTCATCGCGCTGCTGACGAGAAAATCGCGGCGCGTCATGTCCTTGAGGGTCGTTCCAGTCCTGATCCGTTTCGTCATCGTCGTCTCCGGTTGGGCGCGGCTTGGGATCCGCGTCGTCGATTGCGTGTTGATCAAAACAAAAAAGCCGCCAGCCAGGTCTTCGCGTCCGGGTGACCGGGAGCGCGCATTAACCTGAGCGGCAGCTTTGCCTGTGGCGCCCGTCGTTGGACGCCTGTTCCGTGACCCGCGAAGGGCCTGTCTATTTCAAAGCAGGAACCGTGCCAGTTTTGAGAGAGGTGAAAAAGATCAATTAAATCAGCAACCCGCGCCGATCGCGGACGCACCGGGTCGTATAGCCGGAAGGCCAAAGATTGTTCATTCGGGCAATCGCGCGCACAATTTTTGTGCAATGCACAAGAATGACGCGGAAATGATCAGGCTTCCGCGCGAGCCGATTTCTGGCCGGTAATGTACGCGTCGACCTCGTCCGGATCGAAGATCTGGCCGTCGAAGAAACCGTCCGGACCGAGCACAAGGCCGGCGCCTGTCGCGCCGACTGCGGTGGCAACTTGGAGCGCACCCTCGACTTTCGAATTGGCGCCGGGAAGCGCCACACCAAGCGGCTTCAGAGCCGAACGGTAGAGGTCGGGCCGGTAGCAGTTGCGGGCGATGGCAAGGTTTTCCGGCGTGTGCGCCACGTGCCCCCAGCGCACCATCTGCGTGTAGAACCACAGCGCATGGCTCTTCCATGGAAAGTTCGCTGCCTTGTCGAACGGGAGGAAGAAGTCGTCGATGGTCCGCTCCGCGCCGCCGCCCAGTCGGAGATGACCGGTCAGGATCGGCATCTGCACGGCCGGCGGCAGGCCGAGAAAGCCGGCCTGCGCCATCACAGCTGCCAATTCGCCACGGTTGGCCGGATCCTGGCACCAGCGCGCCGAGTGAT
Source organism: Mesorhizobium sp. M7A.F.Ce.TU.012.03.2.1 (assembly GCF_004006095.1). Lineage (NCBI taxonomy): Bacteria > Pseudomonadati > Pseudomonadota > Alphaproteobacteria > Hyphomicrobiales > Phyllobacteriaceae > Mesorhizobium > Mesorhizobium sp. M7A.F.Ce.TU.012.03.2.1. The sequence continues at coordinate 3,726,143 of NZ_CP034779.1, read as the reverse complement.
GCAGCGCACGCAGCAGCGCCGCCAGTGCCTCGGGGTTTTCGTCTGCCCACGCCTTGCGCACGCCGATCACCTTCTCCGGGCTGTTACGCCATATCCGCGCCTTGACGGTGACGATATGCCCGGTGCCGGCGGCAACCGCAGCACTGTTCCAAGGTTCGCCTGCGCAGTACCCGTCGATGCGGCCGGTGGCCAGCGCATCCGCCATGAAGGGCGGCGGCACGATGACGATCTCGATTTCGCGCCCCGGATCGATGCCGCAGGCGGCGAGCCAGTAGCGGAGTTCGTAATTGTGCCCGGAATGCGGATGCACCACGGCGAAGCGCAGCGGGTCGCCACCGGCCGCAGCGCGCTCGCGAATGAGCGCGCGCAACGCCGCACCGGCGCGCGCCGGATCAAGATCGGCTTCGGCGCCGTGCGCCACCATTCCGGCCCAGACGGTGTTGGAGACGGTGACGCAATTGCCGCCGAGCCCGAGCGAGAACGGCACGATGGTTTCCGAAGCGAGTGGCGTCAGCCCGAGATTGCAGGCGAGCGGCATCGGTCCCAGCATATGCGCGAGATGAAAGTGACCGATGGCGATGCGGTCGCGGATGTTGGCCCAGGACGTCTCGCGGTGTAGGGTGAGGTCGATGCCTTCTCGTGCGGCAAAGCCAAGCTCCCCGGCCGCGACCAGCACGGCGCTGTCGAAAAGCGGCATGAAACCGGCGGTGATCTGGTGCGCGGCGCCCATGCTCATTCATCCTCCGCCGGTCCGAGCAGCCCGGCGGCAGTCACCAGGCTCTGGGCGATGTCGCCGATCTTGCGGTTCTGGTTCATCGCCGTCTTGCGCAGCAGCGTGTAGGCGGCCTCTTCGGAGAGGCCGCGCGACTTCATCAGGATGCCCTTGGCGCGGTCGATCACCTTGCGGCTCTCGAGTTCGCCGCGAACCTCTTCCAGTTCGCGCGCCATGCGCGAAAAAGCGTTGAAACGGCTGACCGCCATGTCGAGGATCGGCTTGACGCGCTCTTGCCGCAGACCGTCGACGACATAGGCCGAAACGCCGGCATCGACCGCCGCCTCGATCGAGGCCTGGTCGGAGCGGTCGACGAACATGGCGATCGGCCGTTTCACGGCGCGCGACAGCTGGAACATGTTTTCCAGCATGTCCCGGTTCGGATTCTCGAGATCGATGACGATGACGTCGGGCTCGACCTCGGCGATCCGCCGCGCAATGCCGGTCACGTCATGAATGACGGTGACTCGCTCATGGCCGGCCTCGCGCAACCCCGCCTCGATGATCGCGGCGCGGATGCGGTTTTCATCGATCACCAGGACGGCGAGTGCGGTTCGAACCATGCCTGCATTGTGACCAAGCGAAGGAATTGTGCAATGCAGTATGGTTGAACAACCCAATATTCGCTGACCGCGCCGCAGGCGCCTAATCCACCGCCAGCGCCGTGACCTCGCGGCGGAAGGGCAGTGCGTCGCCGATATCGGCTTCATCCAGCTCGCGCGCAAAGCGGTGGCCGGCATAGGTTGCCCAGGCGATCGGACCCGGCGCTTCGGCGTCGCCGATGACCTTGATCGAGCGGATGCCGCTATCGGCCCATTCGTCCCGCCGCGCCTTCAACTCGCGCCAGACGCCGTCGTCCTGTTGGCGCGACGTCACCAGCACCACGGCGTCCGCGGCAATGTCGCTTCGGGCGCCCGTATAGGCGCACGCAGTGACAACCCCACCCGCCACGATGCGGGTCACGGTCCGGTTCAGCACGATATCGACGCCGAGTTCGGCCAGCCGGCGGTGGATGGCGCCCTGCTCCAGCGTGTTGCGGGTCCAGTCGGACACATAGGCCGACGGTGTCACCAGCGTCACCCTCGCGCCCTGGCGCGCCATCAGCTCGGCCAGAACGCCGCCCATGTAATAGTGATCGTCGTCGAACAGCACGACAGTTCCGGTCGGCACATTGCCGCCCATCAAATCGTCCGGCGTGTAGACCGGCATGGCCCGGTCCGCCGGCATCGGCACGACATGCGCGCGCGCCACGCCATCGCGGCGCCATGTCGAGCCGGTGGCGATGGCAATGTTCTGGAAGCCGAAGGCGAGGATTTCCTCGGCCGACAGCCGGCTTTCGAAATAGACGTCGACATTGGACATCTGGCTGATCTGGTACTGGCGGTAGTCGCGCACACGCCCCCATGCCGAGAGACCAGGCAAGCGGCACTCGCGCGCCACGCGGCCGCCGAGTTCGGTTCCGGCTTCGGCGATGGCCACCTGGTAGCCGCGCAGGCCGAGTGCCCTGGCGGCTTCCAGCCCGGCGGGGCCGGCTCCGACGATCAGCACGCTGTCGCTGTCGCCCTTGGCCTGCATGCGTTCGGGATGCCAACCCTTGCGCCACTCCTCCATGAAGGTCGGGTTCTGCGTGCAGCGCGAGATCGACATGGTCATGTCGCCGGTGATGCAGATGTTGCAGCCGATGCATTCGCGAATGTCCTCGATCCGCCCCTCTTCCACCTTCTTCGGCAGGAAGGGATCAGCGATCGACGGCCGCGCGCAGCCAATGAAGTCCAGCGTGCCGGACTTGATCATCTTCACCATCACATCCGGCGAGGTGAAGCGGCCGACACCGACGACCGGCTTGGAGGTCAGCGTCTTGATTCCGGACACCAGGCTCTCCTGCGCGCCCTCCTCCTTGAACCGCGACGGCCCCGAGCAGTCCTCCCAGGCGCCATGCGCCAGGTCCCAGAGGTCGGGCAGATCGGCATGCATCTCGATCATGTCGCGCACTTCGGAATTGGCAAAGCCGAGCTCGCCGATCATCTCGTCCAGCGACAGCCGCAGCGTCAGGCCGCACGTGTCGCCGATGGCGTCCCTGCCCTCTTCGATCAGCTCACGCATCAACCGCGAGCGGTTCTCCAGCGAGCCCCCATATTCGTCGCTGCGCTGGTTGGTGGCGGTGGACAGGAAGTGCTGGATGATGCCGAAGCCATGCGCGCCGTAGAGGCAGACCAGATCGAAGCCCGCCAGCCTGGCCCGTTTGAAGGCATTGCGGTGCCAGCGGCGCAGGTCGCGTATATCCTGCTTGTCCATGGCGCGCGCTTGGACCGGATCGTTGGTGAAGGTTCGGATCGGCAGGGCCGAGGGTCCGCGCGGTACCTCCTTGGTGTAGAGGTTGGGACCGTTGATGCCCGAATAGGCCAGCTGGATGCCGGCCAGCGCGCCATGCTGGTGCATGGCCTCTGCCATCTTCGCCAGCGCCGGGATATCGGCGTCGTCCCACAGCCTGAGCTCGATGAAGGGCGTGATCTCCGATGTGTGGTGCATCTCGGTCTGCTCGGTGAAGATGACGCCCCAGCCGCCTTCCGACTTGATGCGGCGCATCTCGGCCGCGGCCGAAGGATCGCGATAGCCCCCGCCATTGCAATGCGGCACCTGATAGAAGCGGTTCTTGGCGGTCACCGGACCGATCTTCACGGGCTCGAACAGAATGTCGTAGCGCGGATCGCGCATGGAACGTGCCTTCCTGCCAGCTCAGCCTTGCAACTTGCCCGATCATGGTTCGAGCCAAGGCGCAAGCCGGCCAGCCCAGTGGGTTGATGCCGTGAGACCATTCATAAGTTGCGGCAAGCGCCGGAAAACAACAGATTTCTTCTGTGCCGGTTAGGCCGCGCCTAATCGCGTTCACCCGGATTAGCATCCGCTGAATTTCGGCTGAGCCAAATGCGACTTCAAGGCCGCCGCTGCGCGATGTTAGATAGCGCCCACGGCCAACGAGACATAAACGCATGGACAGCATCCAGATCCTAGAAAAGCTGATCGCCTTCCCGACGGTGAGCCGCGACTCGAACCTCGTCCTCATCGGTTATGTGGCGGAGCTGCTGGAGGCGCATGGCATTGCTTGCCAGATCATCCGCAGCGAGGACGGCCATAAAGCCAATTTGTTTGCCACCATCGGACCGACTGATGCTTCCGGCATCATGCTGTCCGGCCACACCGACGTCGTTCCGGTCGACGGCCAGGCCTGGACGCTGCCGCCCTTCGAGATGACCAACCGCGACGGCAAGCTTTACGGACGCGGCGCGGCCGACATGAAGGGCTTCGTCGCCTGCGCGCTCGCCACGTGCCTCAAGGCCGCGAAAATGACGCTGAAGACGCCGTTGCATTTGGCACTCTCCTACGACGAGGAGATCGGCTGCATTGGTGTGCGCAGTCTGATCGACATGCTGCAAGCGGCCCCGCAGCGGCCCTTGCTGTGCATCGTGGGCGAGCCCACCGACATGCAGGTGGCGACGGGCCACAAGGGCAAGCTTGCCGCACGCGCGCTTTGCAAGGGACGCGAGGGCCATTCGGCGCTAGCCCCGTTGGCGCTCAACGCCATCCATCTCGGCTGCGACTTCGTCGCCGCCTTGCGCCGCGAGCAGGACCGGCTGGTGCGCGATGGCGCCCGCGACGGCGACTACGACATTGCCTACACAACCGTCCATGTCGGCAAGATCAACGCCGGCGTGGCGCTGAACATCGTGCCGAACCTCTGCCAGGTCGACTTCGAGATCCGCAATGTCGCGGCCGACGACCCGCATGAGATTCTCGAGCGCCTGCGCGTGGAGGCCGCGCGCATTTCCACCGAAGCCTCGGCTATCGCGCCTGAGGCGGCAATCGACATCGACATCACCAACACCTATCCCGGCCTGGACACGCCGGCCAGTTCGCAAGCCGTCGCTTTCATCAAATCGCTGACCGGCGCCAACAACACCATCAAGGTTGCCTACGGCACGGAGGGCGGCCTGTTCAGCCGCGATCTCGGCACGCCGACGGTCGTGTGCGGACCGGGATCGATGGCGCAGGGACACAAGCCGGATGAGTTCGTCAGCGTCGAGCAGATGCGCCGTTGCGATGGCATGCTGGAAAAATTGCTGCAGCGGCTTGCCGACCAGCAGTTGGCTTAACCGGGGCTACTTCTGTGGAAGTGCTGCCTGGCCGACAGCCCGCTCGGCGCCGAACACGCCTTGCTCGACGACGAAATGCCGGCAGTGGTCGATGAACGCCTGGACGGTTTGCGTGCGGTGTTCGGAACTGGGCAAGGCGACGCCCATGGTCAGCGGCCGCAGATCGCCGTCCAGCGGCACGAAGACCAGCGGCTTGCCGTCCGGCGCCAGCGTGTTGAGCGGCCGCATATTGGCGATGCCGTAGCCGAAGCCGTTGGCCACCATGGAACGCATGACGGCGATGTCGCCGGTACGCTCGGCAATGTTGGGGCGGATTCCCCGCTGGTGGAATGCCGACAGAAAATATTCGCGGCTGAACGGCAGGTCGAGCAGCACCATCGGCTCGTCGGCCAGCTCCTCCGTCGTGATCGACGCCTTTGCCGCGAAGCGATGCCCCGCCGGCAGCATGACGTACGCCGGCACCAGCATCAGCGGCTCGAAGGTCATGTCCTGCGACAGTTCGAGATCGTAGGTCAAGGCAAGGTCGATTTCACCGCGCTGCAGCATCTCGAGCAATTGCCCCTGATTGCGCTCGAACTGGCGCACCCGCACATCGGGATAGGCACGCTCGAACCGCATGCGCAGCGCCGGCAGCACGATCTGCGCGAACGTCAGCAGACATCCCACCGCCAGCGGGCCGCGCACCTTTTCGGCAAAATCGCCGGCGACGTCATGCAAGGCGTCGGCATCGTTGAGCAGCCTTGCGGCTTCCTTGAGGAAGATGCGGCCGCCGGCTGTCAGCGACAGGCCGTGCGAATGCTTGCGGACAAAAAGCTGGACGCCGAACTCGGTTTCCAGTTGTGCGATGGAGGCCGAAATCGACGGCGGCGACACATTGACCTGTTCGGCCGCCTTGGCGATGGAGCCGGCTTCGCCCACGGCGACGAAATATTCCAGCTGTCTGAGCGTGAAGCGTAGCGGCATGGCTGGCTATGTTGCTGGTTTGAGGGCTTCGATCAAGCCTAATGCATGTCGCGCAAAAGTGGCCCCGGTTTTGCGCAAATGACATGCATAGAGCAAAAGCCTAAAGCGCATCGCTTGAATCCGTTCAATCGCGATGCGCTTTAGGCGCCCATCAGTATTTGATCCATGTCGTTTTGAGCGCGGTGTATTTGTCGAGCGCATGCAGCGACAGGTCGCGGCCGAAGCCGGATTGCTTGAAACCGCCGAACGGCGTCATCGGGCTCAGCGCGTCGACCGTGTTGACGGAAACCGTGCCGGCATGCAGCCGGCCGGCGATACGATGCGCGCGCGACAGGCTGTCGGTCCAGAGCGATGCGGCCAGCCCATAAGGGCTGTCATTGGCGATGCGGATCGCGTCGGCCTCGTCGTCGAAGGCGATGACCGAAAGCACCGGCCCGAAGATCTCGTCGCGAGCAATCGGATCGGCAGGTGCGACATCGTCGAAGATGGTCGGCTGGACAAAGCTGCCGCGCCCATTGACCGTGACCAGGTCGCCGCCCGCGACCAGGCGCGCGGTTTTCTTGCCGGCCTCGACGAACCGCATGACATTGGCCGCGTGGCGGGCATCGACCATCGCGCCCATTTTCGAAGCCGGATCGAGCGGATCGCCGGGCTGCGTGGCCGCCGCACGCTGCACCAGTTTCTCCACCAGGGCATCCTTGATGCCGCGCTGGACGAGCACGCGTGAATTGGCCGAACAGACCTCGCCCTGGTTGAAGAAGATGCCGAAGGCCGCCATATCGGCTGCCGCGCCGAGATCGCCGCAATCGGCAAAGATGAGGTTCGGGCTCTTGCCGCCGGTTTCCAACCAGACCTGCTTCATGTTCGACTGACCGGAATATTGCAGGAACAGCTTACCGACGGCGGTCGAACCGGTGAAGGCAAGGCAGTCCACATCCATGTGACGGCCAAGCGCCTGGCCGGCGGTTTCGCCAAGGCCGGGCACGACATTGAGCACGCCTGCAGGCAGGCCCGCTTCCATTGCCAGTTCCGCCAGAAGCAGGGCCGACAAGGGCGACTGCTCGGCGGGTTTCAGCACCACCGAATTGCCTGCCGCCAGTGCCGGCGCGCATTTCCAGGTCGCCATGTCGAGCGGGAAATTCCACGGTACCACCGCGCCGACCACGCCAAGCGGTTCGCGCCGCACCAGCACCAGATCGCCTTCGCCGGTCGGCGCCACTTCGCCATAGATCTTGTCGATGGCCTCGCCATACCATTGGAAGATCGCTGCCGAGCCGGGAACGTCGACCGCGGCCGCATCCCTGACCAGTTTGCCCATGTCGAGCGATTCCAGCAGAGCCAGGTCATGCAGGTTTTCGCGCAGCAATTGCGCCAGCCGCAGCAGCACCTCCTTACGGTGCGCCGGGCTGGTCCGCGACCAGACGCCGGCGTTGAAACTGCGCCGCGCTGCGGCAACCGCCAGATCGATGTCTTCCTCACCGCAGGACGCCACTTCGGCCAGCACCTCGCCTGTTGCCGGATTGACGCTGGCAAAAGTCCGGCCCGAACGCGCTGCGACCGTCTTGCCGTCGATGAACGCCTTGTCGCGAAAACGGATCGCGGACGCCTTGCCGATCCAGTCCTTGTGACTGAGTTCGCTCATCGCAGGTGACCCCTGTCTTGACTATTCGTCGCCCGGCACGCCGTAGCTCGGCGCATCGGATGGGTTTATCGCGCGGGTCACATAGGCATCGAGCTGCGGTTTGTAGAGTTCCCACAGCGTCGCCAATTGCTCGATCGGGCAGTCGTCGGTCCAGTCGCAGCGCAGATCGGCGACTGGCCACGCCACCTCGCGCACCAGCTTCATGCCAGCCGAATGGACCGGGCCGGCCTCGCCGCCCGCTTTCAGCGCGGCGCGCATGGTCGCGATGAGGCGGTCGCCGAGATGCCCTTCCGACGCCAGGAACGCCTCGACCATGGCTTGCGGAACGCCGTCATGGGCCAGCATGTTGCCGCCGCAGGCGACATTGTCCGCACGCGCCTCCGCCCAGATGCCAAGCGCCTTGGGCCCTGAGTGGATAGCGGTCGTCCCGGCGGCATCGACAGCCAGCACCTGCCGGTATTCGGGATAGGCGCCGGTGCGCTTCAATATGGCTATCGCCTCTGCCGCCGACGCGCCGCGCGCCAGCAATTCGAGACCGCGCAGTCCCAGCGTGGGATCGGTGACGTTCTGGCTGGCAATGGCGCCGGCGCCCGCCTGCGCATAGGCGCAGCGCGCCGCCACAGCAGGCGACGAGGAGGACACCGCGACCCCGAACATGCCGGTGCGGCTGCACCGCGCGACGATGGAGAATGTCATGACTTTAATCCGGGATAACTGCGGTGCCGTCGATCTCGACCAGCCAGTCCGGCCGCGCCAGGGCCTGCACGACAAGGCCGGTCGAGACGGGATGCACGCCTTTGATATACTCGCCCATGGTGCGGTAGACCGCCTCGCGATGGCGGACATCGGTAATGTAGACCACCACCTTGACCAAATGCTCGATGGTGCCGCCGCACTCCTCGATCAGCTGGCGGATGTTCTGCATGACCTTGTGCGTCTGTTCGACCGGATCATGGCTTTCGATATTCTTGGCCGTGTCGAGGTCCTGCGGGCATTGGCCGCGCAGGTAGACGGTCCTGCCGCCCCGCGTAACGACCGCCTGGCACAGATCATTGTCGAGCTTCTGCTCGGGATAGGTGTCCTTGGTGTTGAACTTGCGAATTCTTGTATGGGCCATCTTGGTCTCCGTCAGTCGGCTCGAGGTCGGGACGTCCGTTTCTATGCCACTTTGGTCTCGCGCTTTGCGGACGCATGGTAGGCCAGGTACTTGCGCTGCGTGGAGATATGGTCCGCCACATGCTGGGCGTCGTGCCAGACGCCCCAGATGAAGCTCGACCCCCGCCGCGATTGCCACGGCAGTCCCAGGAAATAGATTCCCGGCTCGGTCGACACGCCGCGCTGGTGCTTCGGCTTGCCCTTTTCGTCAAACACATCGACCTTCAGCCAGTTGTAATCGACGGTGAATCCCGTTGCCCAGATGATCGAACCTATCCCGGCTTCCGCCAGGTTCAGCTCGAGAATGGGATCAGTCATGCATTGCGGGTCCGGTCCGATCTCGCGGGCCGCGGGCTCCTCGGGAAGGTCGAGGCCGTTGCGAGCGACATAGGCGTCGGCCTCGTCCAGCACCGACATGTAGTTCGCATCGCCGCGCGCGATATTTTTAGCCAGATCCGGAGCGAAGGTCATGACCCCTTCCTTGTAGGATTCCGTCCGGCCAACCAGCGTCATCCCTTGCGCGGCAAGACGCCGGAAGTCGATCGTCTGGCCGCCCCGCGCGCCGCTCACCGCGATGGTGACGTGTTCGGTGCCAGGCGCCGGCGCTTGGGCGTCCCATTTGCCCAAAACCCCCAGCCACCAGCAGAAGTCACGCTCGCGATACGCCCGCGGCGGCCGATCATGCGGCCCGACCGAGAGGTAGACGCGCCGTCCCGCGCGCTGGAGTTCGTCGGCGATCTGCACCCCCGAGGACCCGGAGCCGACCACCAGCACCGCACCTTCGGGCAACTGGCCCGGATTGCGATAGGCGCTGGAATGGATCTGCATCGCTCCGGCATCCCCGGGGACAACCGCCGGAATGACCGGATGCTGGAAAGCCCCGGTAGCGGCAACCACGCTCCTGGCCTCGATCACGCCATCCGAGGTTTCGACCCGGAAGCCGGGACGGCCGACAAGCCTTTCCACGCTCCTGACCTCCACGCCGCAGCGGATGGGGGCAGCGATCATGCCGGCGTAAGCGACAAAATAGTCGGCGACCTTCTCCTTGCCGACAAAGGCGTCGGGACCGGCGTCCGGAAATTCCATGCCGGGAAAACGATCATGCCAGGCGGGACCATTGGCAACCAGCGAGTCCCATCTTTCGGTACGCCAGCGTTCGGCGATGCGGCTCCGCTCGAGCACGAGATGCGGCACCCCGCACTTGCTCAGATGCTCGCTCATGGCCAGCCCCGCCTGGCCGCCGCCAACAACAAGCGTGTCTACCGTTTCGACTGGCATTTCAGCGGCCCTTTCTGGCTCTCCCCGGGAGTGTCTGCGGATGTGGCGGAGATCTGATCGTTTGGTTTACTGGAGGCACCGGGCAGCGAAAATTATGATTTCATGTGGCAGTGGTTAGCTTGTCCCTAAATGCCGGGAAGCATGGCCGAAGATGTGGAGCGCGGGGCGTGGATCATCACTGTTGAGTCAGAAGAAACGGACGGCTCAGAGATAAAGGCTTCTGGCCGCCTTGGACGAGAGCAACTCCTTTGCCGGCCCCTCCTGGGCGACCCTACCCTTGACCAGCACATAGCCGCGATCGGCGATGCCCAGCCCCATTTCGGCATTCTGTTCGATCAACAGGATGGTCGTGCCTTGGCGATGGATCTCCCTTGTGATCTCGAAATACTCGCCGATGAGTTTTGGCGAGAGACCGAGCGACGGCTCGTCCATGATCACCAGTCTGGGTTCGCCGATCAGCGCGCGCGCCAGCGCCACCATCGCCTGTTCGCCGCCGGACAGCGTGCCGGCGACTTGGCGCAAACGCTCATGGATGCGCGGAAACAGCTTGCACATCTTGTCCAGTTGCACCCTGAAATTGGGTCCCCTGCCCGACACCGCATCATAGCCCAGACGCAAATTCTCCATCACGGTCAGGCCGGGGAACAGCCGGCGCCCTTCGGGAACGAGCCCGACGCCGAGCGACGCCAGGTTTTCCGTGCCGAGCGTCGCCATGTCCCTGCCCATCACCTCGACCTTGCCGCGCTGCGCCCGCACGACGCCGCAGACGGTCATGAAGGTTGTCGTCTTGCCGGCGCCGTTCGGCCCCAGCAGGCAGACCAGTTCGCCGGGGCGCACGCTCATCGCCACGCCGCGCAGCATCGGCACCGCGCCATAGGAAGTATCGACATCCCTGAGTTCAAGCATGGGCGACCGCCTTCCCGAGATAGGCTTCCTGGACGCGCGGGTCGGCGCGCACCGCCGCGAAGTCGCCCTCGGCGATCTTGCTGCCATAGTCGATGCAGGTGACATGCTGCGGGAACGCTTCGACCACCCGCATGTCGTGCTCGATCAGGACCACCGACAGAGCAGGGTTTTGTACGCGCAGCCGCGTGATGTCGGCCACCAGCGCGTCGGTTTCCGTATCGTCCATGCCGACCGAAGGTTCGTCGAGCAGCAAGAGCTTGGGCTGCGATGCGAGCGCTCGGGCAATTTCCAGGCGCCGCCTGTCGGCTTGGGCCAGTGTACCCGCTGGCCGGTAGCGTTGTTCGAACAGGTCGCCGGAGCCGAGCTTGAGCAGGGTTTCGGCCTTTTCCACGCAAGCCGCCATCTCGCGGCGCGATGCGCCAGGCCTAAACAGCGCGGTCAGCACGCCGGTCCTGGTGCGGGTGTGCATGCCGATGATGACGTTGTCGAGGACACTGAGGTCGGAGAACAGACGCGACGACTGGAATGTGCGGGCGATGCCGCGGTCGACAACTTCGTAGGACGGGCGGCCGGTGATCTCGGCACCGTCGAAGGTCACGCGACCGGAGGTTGGCCGGTAGACGCCGGTCACGACATTGAACAGCGTCGACTTGCCGGCGCCGTTCGGGCCGATGACGGCGAGCACCGCGCCCTTGTCGATCGACAGGCTGACATCGTTGAGCGCGACCAGGCCGCCGAAGCGCATCGTCAAATTCTCGACCTTGAGAAGCGCGCTCACGGCTCGCCTCCGTAGCGCCGCATGCGTTGCGGGAACAGACCTTGCGGCCGGATCATCAGGAAGCCGATGATGACGACGCCGAAGAACAGCAGGCGGTAGTCGGCGAACGCGCGCAATTTCTCCGGCAGGATGGTCAGCAGGAACGCACCGACGATGACACCGAAAATATTGTCCATGCCGCCGACGATGACCATGGTCATGATGGTGACGGAGACCAGGAAGGTGAAATTGTCGGGAGAAATGTAGGAGACGTAGAAGGCGTAGATCGTGCCGGCGAAGGCGGCGAGAAAGGCGTCGACGGCGAAGGCCAGCACTTTGAACCACGCCACATTGATGCCTTGCGCCTTGGCGGCGATCTCGTCGGCGCGCAGCGCGTTCCAGGCCAGACCGATGCGCGAGCCGTGCAGCCGGTGCGCGGTGACGATGGCGACGACGACCAGTGCGGCCGACAGATAATAGAAATTCGCCTGGCTCGGCAGCTTCCAGCCGAAGATCACCAGCGGATCGGCAAAGGAATGGCCGAACAGGCTGGGCGCCGGAATGCCGACCAGTCCGTTGGGTCCGCCGGTCCAGCTGAAATTGTTCAGCAATTGCTGGACCACGACACCGAAGGCGATGGTGACAAGCGCCAGATAAGTGTCGCGCGTGCGCATCGACGGGATGCCGATGATGAAACCGAACAGGGTCGCCGCCAGCGCCGCGACCGGCAGCGTCAGCCAGAAGCTGACGCCGAAATTGATCGCCAGCAGCGCCGACACGTAGGCGCCGATGCCGTAGGAAGCGCCGGTGGCGAAGTTCGGAATGTTGGCGCTGCCGAGCTGGAAATTGAGCGCCAGCGCCAGCACCGCATAAAGCTCGGCGACGATCAGCAGATGGAGGATATAGGTGTTGGATCCGACGAAGAACGGAAAGGCCAGGACGATGACCGCCGCAGTGATCATCGCCACGAGCGGAACCCGGGCAAAGCTCGCCAACGCATAGTCGGCGATCCACGGCAGCCTCTCCAGCAGGTAGAAACCGAGGCCGAGCAAGGCCAGCAGGCCGACCACCTGCCAGCCGCCGTCGACTCTGAGGATGAGGTACAGGAACGCTGCCCCGATGATTTGCGAGGCGATGGCGAAGACCGTGGCCGCGGCTATGCCCGGCACGTCGGGTGAAGCACGACCCTGCATGCTAGACTTTCTCCATGACGGTGCGCCCAAGCAGGCCGGCGGGGCGGAAGATGAGCACGGCGATGACCAGCAGGAAGACGAAGACCAGCCGGTAGGAAGCGCCGTCCGGCACGAATGTCTGCGCCAGCACTTCGATGCCGGCAATGATCAGTCCGCCCAGTATGGCGCCCGGCATCGAGCCGAGGCCGCCGATGACCGCGGCGGAAAAGCCGAGCAGGCCGGCCATGACGCCGAAGTCGAACCGTGTCACGCCGGCATAGCTTGCGAACAGAAGTCCTGCGATGGCGCCGATAGCCGAGGCAATGAAGAACGTCGCACGGAAGACGCGTGCATCGCGGATGCCCATCATGCGCGCCACGACCCGGTCCTCCGAGGCCGCCCGGATGCGCAGCCCGAGCGGGGTCATGCGCAGGAAGACAAACAGCATGGCAACCAGCGCGACGGTCAGCACCACCACCAGCAGCGCGAACCAGCTGATGGCAACGCCGGAGATTTCGAAAGCCATGCCCGACACCAGGCGCGGGAAGGCATGCGGGTTCGATCCCTGCGGATAGAGATGGCGGATCAGCTCGCGGATGACGATGCCGAGCGCCACGGTCGCCACCAGCGCCATTATGGCGGGCGCATCGCGGAAGCGCCTGATGACCACCTTGTCCAGCAGGACGCCGATCAAACCGACGGCGAGCACGGCGACCGGAACCGCAAGCACCAGCCAGGCGGGGCCCGAGGCGCCAAGAGCGGTCGCCAACGCCTGGGCAAGCGCCAGCGTGATGAACGGCGCCGTCATCGCGACATCGCCATGCGAGAAATGAATGACGTTCAAGACACCGAAGATCAGGCTGAATCCGATCGCCAGCAAGGCATAGATGCAGCCAAGGGTTATCCAGTTCACCAGTTGCTGGACAAGCAGTTCCGCCATGCGGTCCGTCTCTCGATTGAAGCCGACAGGTATCAACCGCCATCCCGGGCGGACAGAACGAATCTCCGAACTCACGAGTCACAATTTCCGAATTTCGTCACTGAATACGCGCCCGTACACTGATGATCAGCCGACGATCACGATCGGCCGGGTCGCTACGACGGCGGCAGATAATTCTGTTTGAGGTGGAACCATGCAAAACAGGCGCAGTGCGCTTATCCGCGTATCGTCAATTCTGGCCGGCTCTCTGTTTGCCATTGCCCTGGGCGCCGCCCAGGCGCAGGCCGACCAGATCAAGCTCGGCTTCATCGGGCCGCTCTCCGGCGGCAACGCCCAGCAGGGCCTCGGCGCCCGCAACGGCTTCCTGCTCGCCATCGAGCAGGCCAATGCCAGCGGCTACCCGCACCAGGTGGAAGGCGTCGTGCTCGATGACGCCTCCGATCCGGCCGTCGGCGTTTCGGCGGCGCAGAAGCTGGTCAACGATCCCGCGGTGGTCGCGGCAACGGGGCATTGGAACAGCTCGGTCGCGTTGGCGACGATCCCGGTCTTCAACCGCTCGCAGATGCCGTTCATCGTCTGGGGCGCGGTCAGCCCGAAGATTACCGAACAGAACTTCCCCAACGTGACCCGCGTGACGCCGACGCTGGTCAACGAGAACAAACCGCTGGCCGAAGCCATCGCCAAGCAAGGCAAGATCAAGAAGATCGCCATCATCTCCGACACCACCGACTACGGTGCGGCCAACACCAAATGGTTCGGCGATTTCTTCAAGGCGGCCGGCGGCGAGGTCGTTTCTTCGGATGCCGCGGCTGTCGGCACGACCGATTTCCGCGCCATGCTGACTACCGCGAAGGCAGCGTCGCCCGACGCGGTCTATTTCGGCGGCGTCGTCACCGAAGCAGCGCTGGTGCGCAGCCAGATGGCCGACCTCGGCATGGGCAATCTGCCGATGTACGGAATTTCAGGCATCTACGACCCGAAATTCATCGAGATCGCGGGAGCTGCCGCCGAGGGCACCATCGCCGGAACTCCGGCCGTCCAGTCGAACCCCAAGCTCGAGGAATTCAACAAGGCCTATGAAACCAAGGCTTATCCCGATCCTGCCGGCTCCTATGCGAAATATGCCTACGAGGCGACGCAGATCCTGCTTCAGGTCATCAAGGAAAAAGGCCTCGACGACAAGGAGGCGCTGAGCAAGGCCATTCGTGACATCCACCACGACGGCATTCTGGGAGACGTCTCGTTCGATGCCAACGGACAGACCAACATGGCCATCGACATCGACATGTTCGTCGTCCGCAGCGGCAAATGGGAGAAGATGTAACCACCTGACCGACGCCGCGCCCGTTCTCAGTGGCGCGGCGTCGATCACCTTCATCGCCGAGCTCGCAAAAGTCCTGACCGGAGCGCCTGACCATGAATGACGAGGCTGGCCACGGCGCACCTCGAAAGGCCGTCGAGATCAAGGGCGTCTCCAAGGTGTTCGGCACCTATCAGGCGCTGAAGCCTGTTTCCTTCGACATCTACGACAACGAGTTCTTCACGCTGCTCGGCCCGAGCGGCTGCGGCAAGACCACCCTGCTGCGCATGATCGCCGGTTTCGAGCAGCCGACGGCGGGGCAGATTTTCCTGCACGGCTCGGACATACAGGGACTCCCCCCGCATAAGCGGCGGGTCAACACCGTCTTCCAGAGCTACGCCCTGTTTCCGCATATGAGCGTCGAACAGAACATCGGCTTCGGGCTCGAAAACCTCGGCTGGTCAAAGGGCCGCCGCGATGCGCGCGTCGCCGATATGCTTCGTCTCGTCCATATGGAGGCCTTTGCCGGGCGCAAGCCGCAGCAATTGTCGGGCGGCCAGCGCCAGCGCGTCGCGCTCGCCCGCGCCCTGGCGCCGGAACCGGAAGTGCTGCTGCTCGACGAACCGCTCTCCGCACTCGACCTGAAGCTGCGCCAGGCCATGCGCGACGAGCTGCGCATCCTGCAGCGCAAGACCGGCATCACCTTCGTCTTCGTCACCCACGACCAGGAAGAAGCGCTCGACATGTCGGATCGCATCTGCGTTCTCGGCGATGGCGAGATCCAGCAGCTTGGCACACCCGCGGCGATCTACGAGGAGCCGTCGAACCGCTTCGTCGCCGATTTCATCGGCGAGACCAACTTCCTCGATGCTGACGTGATTGCCGTGGACGGCGAGCAGGCAACCGTGAAAACGCAGCTCGGCATGACTTTGACGGCCTCTCACAAGAAAGCGGTCGCCGGCCAGAAGGCCTTCATCTCAATACGTCCGGAGAAAATTAGCCTGCCCGCCCAGGACAACCCGATCGCTGTCGATGGCACGATCATGAGCACCAATTATCTTGGCGGCTACACATACTATCTGATTGAAGCGGGCGGCACCAAGCTGCGCATCTCCAAGCGCAACAGCGTCAGCCGCGGCCAGATGTTCGAAATCGGGCAATCGGTAAAAGTCGGCTTTGCCGCCGAATCCGTGCGGATCCTCGGCGCATGAAGGCACGCACAAAAAGTCCTGACTGGAATGTCCTCGGCCTGCTGCCGGCCCATCTCATCATGCTGCTGACGCTGATCATCCCGATCGGTATCATCATCGTGGTGTCGTTCTCGACGCGCGGACCTTACGGCGGGTTCGAATATGTGTTCACCACAGCGCCCTACAAGCAGCTTTTGTTCAACGAAGGCTGGACCGGCGAGATGGAGTTCAATCCGCAATATCTCATCGTTGTTGCCAGAACGCTGGTCCTGTCGGCCGTGACAACATCGATCTGCCTGCTTCTGAGCTTCCCGGTCGCCTATTTCATCGCGCTGCAGCGGCCGGCGATCAAAGTGCTGCTGATCTATCTCGTCACGCTGCCATTCTGGGTTTCGATGATCGTGCGCGTCTATTCCTGGATCATCATCCTTGGCAAGGATGGTGTCGTCGAAAAGACCCTTCGCGGTCTCGGCCTCGTCGACAACATGGACTCGCTGCTGTTCGGCAACACCGCCATGCTGCTCGGTCTCGTCTACAGCTACATTCCGCTGATGATCCTGCCGATCTTCGCCTCTATCGAGAAACTCGACCCTGCGCTCATCGAGGCGTCGCATGATCTCTATGGCAACCGCGTCACCACATTGCGCCGCGTTATCCTGCCCCTCACCCGGCCCGGCATGATCGCCGGCGCGATCCTGGTGTTCGTTCCAAGCCTCGGCGCGGTCCTGGAGCCGACCCTGCTCGGCGGCGGCAAGACAATGATGATGGGCAATCTCATCCAGCTGCAGTTCGGTGGCGCCCGCAACTGGCCGCTCGGCGCCGCCGTCGCCATCGTGCTGATGGCCGCGGTCATGGTCTTCCTGATTTTCCAGGGTCTGCGCTCGATGCGCACCGAAGGCCTGGAGCGTGCGGCATGAACGCGGACGATGATGTCAGGCGCTATCCGGGCTTCGGTCTCTTCAGCGCGATCTTCTTCGCCTATCTCTATTTGCCCATCGCCGTCGTGGTGTTCTACTCTTTCAATGCGAACCGGATCGTCTCCAATTGGGGCGGCTTCTCATTGCACTGGTACGCCACCGCTTTGTCCAACGCCAACCTGATGACAGCGGTGAAGACCTCCCTGCTCGTCGCCACGGTCGCCACAGTCGCCTCGACCCTTGTCGCGTTGATGGCGGCATTGGTGCTGGTGCGCGGCCGCGATGTCCGGTTCCGCCGCATCTCCGAAGCGGTGGTGAACCTGCCGCTGCTCCTGCCCGAAATCGTCGTTGCTGTCGCCGTCCTGATCCTCTTCTCCGAGATCGGGCTCGCCAACGGAATGGTGAAGCTGATGATCGCCCACACCACCTTCTGCATCCCGTTCGCCTTCCTGCCGATACGCGCCCGCCTGCAGGGAATGGACTTCGATCTGGAGGAAGCCGCCCGCGATCTCTATGCAACCGGTTGGGTCGCCTTTCGTCGCGTCACGCTGCCGCTCATCCTGCCGGGTGTTTTCGCCGGCGCCATGCTCGCCTTCGTCATCTCGATGGATGATTTCATCACCAGCAACCTGTTGAATTCCGGCGGCGCCACCACGCTGCCGGTCTACATTTTCTCGCTGATCAAGCAGGGCGTGTCGCCGCAGCTCAACGCAATCTCGACCTTGATCATGATTGTTTCGGTGGTGCTGGCGACCGTGGCCTTCCTGCTTCAGCGACGGCAGTAGCAGCGGCGTAGTTTTTCCTAATCAAGGCGTCGGGCAAATCGAATTTATCGAACCCGACGGTTTGTTATCGTCGCCCCTGGGAGAACAACAAACAGGGGAATGACATGACGACCAAAATTGCAGCGCTCGCCATGGCCGGTGCCATGAGCCTCGCCTTTAGCGTGCCCGCTGTCGCCGAGGGCAGCCTGGCCATCTACGCATGGGCGGATTCCATCTCGCCCGAGATGGTCACGAAATTCGAGAAGGAAACCGGCATAAAGGTCACGGTCGACGCCTTCTCATCCAACGAGGACCTGCTGACCAAGCTGCAGGCCGGCTCGTCGGGCTACGACATCGTCACGCCTTCGCAGCACTTCGTGAAGATCATGATCGACAGCGGGCTGCTTGAGGATTTCGGCGCCAGCTCGATGGCGGCCTACAGCCAAGTCCTGCCGGACTGGCAGAAACCGTGGTGGGATGCGACAGGCAATCATTCGATCCCGCTCGCCTTCGGCAATGCCGGCTACACCGTCAACCGCGACCTCTACAAAGGCCCGGTCGACAGCTGGAAGACCTACTTCGAGCCACCGGCGGAGCTGCGCGGCAAGATCGCCAGCCTGGCGCAGCCCGACGAAGTCATTCCGGCAGCGGAAAACTATCTCGGCATCAAATATTGCAGCGAAGACCCGCAGGAGATGAAGCGCGTGCTCGACCTCTTGCTGGCGCAGAAGCCATTCGTGGCGGCCTATTCCAGCGACAACATCGAAAACCGCATCGGCAGCGGCGAGGTTGCCGCCCATTTCTGGTGGGACGGCAACACCATGAGGCTTCGCCGCAACGACAAGGCCAATGTCGAATACGCGATGCCGAAAGAAGGTCTGGTCGGCTGGCTGGATTCCTATGTCGTGCCGAAGGGCGCGGCCAATATCGAGAACGCCAAGAAGTTCATCGATTTCATGACCCAGATCGACAACGCGACGGCGCAGTACAATTATTACGGCCACTCTTCGCCGGTGAAGATCGACGAGAGCAAGGCGCTCTACAACAAGGAGAACGCTCCGGAGCTGTTCCCGACCGTTCCCGTCAAGATGGGCCAGGCCTGCTCGCCGGCGGCGCAGGAACTCGTCACCAAGGTCTGGACGCAGCTTCTGCAATGAGCCGCTCAGCCGGGGCGCGCGCCGCCCCGGCATCTCCATTCTCAAAGGGGCTGGCCATGCAGACCGAAAATCTTGACTACGATTATATCGTCATCGGCGCAGGCTCGGCCGGTTGTGTCCTTGCCAATCGCCTGAGCGCCAACCCGTCCCACAAAGTGTGCCTGATCGAAGCCGGCGGCAGCGATAGCGGGCTGCGGGTCAAGGTGCCTGCCGGCATCCTCTCGCTCTACGGCAATCCGAACTATGACTACTGCTATGTCGGCGTGCCTCAGCCCAACCTCAACGGCCGCAGGATTCCGGTCAATCGCGGCAAGGCGCTGGGCGGCTCCAGTTCCATCAACTCGATGGTCTACATCAGGGGCGCCGCGCAGGACTATGACGAGTGGTCGCGACTCGGCTGCGCAGGCTGGGCATTCAGCGACGTGCTTCCCGTCTTCAAGAAGCTCGAGCGCAACCTGCTTGGCCAGGACCCGCACTACCACGGTACAGGCGGGGAACTGCTGGTCGACAAGCCGCGCGATCCGAATGTGCTGTCGTCGATGTTCGTCAAGGCCGGCAACAATGCCGGTCTTCCGGCCAACAGCGACTTCAATGCCGAAAGCCAGTTCGGCCTCGGCATCTACAATGTCACCCAGGATCGCGGCCAGCGCTTCAGCAGTTTCACCGCCTTCATGCGCCCGGTGCTCGATCGCAAGAATCTCACAATCCTCAGCGAATGCGAAGTGATCGACCTCGATATAGCCGAGGGGCGCGCGACAGGGGTACGGGTGCGGTACAAGGGCGAGCAGAAGACGCTGTCGGCCCGCCGCGAAATCGTGCTTTCGGCCGGGGCGATCAATTCACCGAAGATCTTGCTGGCGTCCGGCATCGGCGCAGCCGCCGAGCTGCAGGCGATCGGTATAAAGCCGGTTGTCGATCTGCCGGGCGTGGGCAAGAACCTTCAGGACCATATCGACGGCATGATCACGGTCCGCTCCTCGAGCACGAAGACGCTCGGCCTGTCGCTGCCCAACTTGCCCCGCGTGCTGGCTGCGCCCTTCCGGTATTTTGCCGGCCGCAAGGGCATGCTCACCACCAACTACGTCGAAGCCGGCGGCTTTGCCCGGACGAAGTATGCGAACGGCATTCCCGACATCCAGTTCCACTTCGTGCCCGGCTATCGCAGCCATCGCGGCAGGCTGGTGGAGTACGGCCATGGCTACGCAATCCACACCTGCGTGCTCAGGCCCAAAAGCGTCGGCGAACTCAAACTGTCAGGCCAGGCATCGAACCGGGATGTGCTGATCGATCATCGCTTCTTCTCGAGCGACGAGGACGCCAGGGTGTTGGTCGAAGGCATCAAGATCGCGCGTCAAATCTTTGCCGCATCCGAGTTCGACCCGATCAGGGGGACGGAGATGCTGCCGGGCAAGGATGTTCGCAGCGATGACGAGATCCTCGCCTATCTGCGTGCCGAAGCGCTCACCGTCTATCATCCGGTGGGGACGTGCAAGATGGGGACCGACGCGATGGCCGTCGTCGACCCGGCAACGCTCAAGGTGCGCGGCATCGGTGGCTTGCGGGTCGCGGATGCGTCCGTGATGCCGAAGCTGATCGGCGGCAACACCAATGCCCCCAGCATGATGATCGGGCAGCGGGCAGCGGAGATGATCCTGGGCCGGGGATAGTTTCTGTAGCGCACCTCCAGGAAAGGCGTGCAGCGGCCTTCCTCGGCGTGCCTCGATAATCGATGGCGATGACGCATTCCTGCATGGTCGGGCTTATTTGGCAGCCTGATCGTAGCCTTCGTGCTGTCGCTCAATGGCCCGAATATCTCGTTCTACCCGGCGCCACGCCTACCATGCCATCGGTCGCCTGGAGCGCACTGCGCTATGGCGTCAAGCCGGAGCTCTATGCGCTTCGTCGATCACCAACATTATGGTATTTGCCGCAATCGCGGTGCTTATTTCGTTGCACGCTCGGACAGAAACGGCCGATGGAGTGACATGTCATGCTTGTGGTGCTTTCGGCGGGCCGGAATTCTGGTGAGGCCTGCTTGCACGTCCTGCATTGTGCCCCAGGGGCTGGCGAATGACGATGGGGGTCCCCGACGAGAAAGTCGATTGCATCGTCATCGGCGCCGGCGTCGTCGGCCTGGCGATTGCGCGGCGGCTGGCGCTCGAGGGACGCGAAGTTCTTGTCGTGGAGGCCGAGGACAGCCCCGGGCTGGGCACGTCGAGCCGCAACAGCGAGGTCATCCATGCCGGCATCTACTATCCTAAGGGCAGCCTGAAAGCGCAGCTATGCGTCGAAGGAAAGAACGCGCTTTACCGCTATTGCGAAGCGCGCGGGATTCCGCACCAACGCATCGGCAAGCTGATCGTCGCTACCAGCGACGCGGAATTGCCGATCCTGGAGGGGATCCGGACCAAGGCTGCGGACGATGGTGTTGCGGACCTGGAGATGCTCAGCCGCGCGGATGTGGAACGGCTTGAGCCTGAACTGGAGGTTGCCGGCGCGCTTTTGTCCCCAAGCACGGGGATCGTCGACAGCCGCGCGCTGATGCTGGGGCTACAGGGCGATGCCGAGAATGCCGGTGCCACCTTTGCGTTTCGCGCGCCGGTTCTCGGCGGCAGCGTCGCCGAAACGGGCTGCGAGCTCCAGTTTGGCGGCGATATGGAAGGCTATAGGATCGCCGCAAATCTGGTCATCAATGCGGCCGGATTGTTAGCCCATCTGGTTGCCCGGAGCCTTGCGGGCGGGCATGGCGGCAAAATCCCAGATGTCACCTACGTCAAAGGCAATTACTTTGCGCTTGGACGCCGCCCGTCCTTCAACCATCTTGTTTATCCGGTTCCGGAACCAGGCGGCCTCGGAGTTCACCTGACGCTGGATATGGCCGGATCGGTTCGTTTCGGGCCGGACGTCGAGCCCGTCGATGAGGTCGGCTACGCGGTCGACGCAACTCGGGCCACACCATTTTACGCGGCCATCCGACGCTATTGGCCGGGGCTGAGGGACGGGGAACTGGAGCCGAGCTATTGCGGGCTGCGGCCTAAAACGAACGGGTTGCAGTTCGGCGATTTCGACATTCTGGCAGATCAGTCCGGACGGCTGATCAGTCTTTTCGGAATCGAGTCACCTGGCCTGACAAGTGCGCTCGCCCTGTCGGATAGGGTTGCCCAACTAGTCAGAACGACGAACTTCGTCTTGCTTTAGCCTTTGACCGCTCCAGCGGTCATGGATCCTGATATCTGCCGATACATCACAAGACCCAGCAAGGCCGGCGGCAAGGCGCCCAGCATCATGACCGCGGAAGCGGTTCCCCATTTTACGCCGCCGCCGCTTGCGGCGAAAAAAAACGATGCGCCGACCGTCA
Source organism: Mesorhizobium sp. M7A.F.Ce.TU.012.03.2.1 (assembly GCF_004006095.1). Classification (NCBI taxonomy): domain Bacteria; kingdom Pseudomonadati; phylum Pseudomonadota; class Alphaproteobacteria; order Hyphomicrobiales; family Phyllobacteriaceae; genus Mesorhizobium; species Mesorhizobium sp. M7A.F.Ce.TU.012.03.2.1. The sequence continues at coordinate 3,703,721 of NZ_CP034779.1, read as the reverse complement.
TCGGGACGGCACGGCTGGTTGTCAGCATGAGGCCGAAGAGGAATTCGTTCCAGGCGGTGATGAAGCCGAAGATGAGGGTCGTGACCAGCGCCGGTCGGATGACGGGCCGGACGATCATCATCATCACCTGCAAGGAACTTGCGCCATCGACTTTCGCCGCCTCGTCGAGTTCGACCGGTACATCTGAAATCGCGTTCACCAGGATGACGAGCGCAAGCGGCGCGTTGACGATGGTCAGGATGAGCCCGAGCCCGATCCGCGTATCGAGCAGGCCCAGCCACTGGTACATCATGTAAAGCGGGATCGCGAAGATGATCAGCGGCACGGCGCGAAGATTGATGACGATCGGCAGGACCAAGCGCTTTCCCGCCTCGCTACGCGCGATCGCATAGGCAGCCGGGAACGCGAGCACGATCGCAAGGCCGGTTCCGATCAGCGCCGCCACGGTGCTGTTCAGCAGGTAGGCATAGATGTTGAAGCGGCTGGTCTGCGTCAGAACCTCCAGATAGTTGTCGAGCGTCGGTTGGCTGATCCACAAACCGGGGTTCGTCGAAAGCTCGCGCTGGCTTTTGAGCGATGTGATCAGCGTCACGATAATGGGGAAATTCATCGCCAGCACGGCGATGGCAAAAACGATCCAGCGCAGTGCCCTGACCATCGTCAACGCTTCCTGCGGCCGGCAAGCCGGTTAAGGCCGTGGAGAACGATGAACGACGCCAGGAACAGGATAACCGAAGCGGCGACCGCCTTGCCGATAGCCCCTTCCTTGAAGAAGGCCTGATAGATGTAGATCGACAAGGACGTCGTTGAACCGCCAGCGCCACTGCCGGTCAGCGCATAGACATTGTCGAACACCCGGAAACCGTCGATGAAACGGATGAAAAACGCGATGACCAGCGTCGGCTTCATCAAGGGCAGATCGATCCAGCGGACGATCTCAAACGGTGATGCGCCATCGAGCGAGGAGGCTTCGCGCACGTCGAGCGGTATGGCCGAATAGGCCATGTAGAAGAGCAGGAAGGCGAAAGGCGTCCATTGTAGCGTCTCCACGACGACAAGGGTGCGGAAGGCATTGTTGATGTCGAGGAAGGCCGGGCTGTCGCCAAACCATTCGAAGAGATAGTAGGGGACGGGGCCCGCGAATTCATGCAGCACCAGCCGGTACATGAGACCGACCATGGCCGGTGCGACCATCAGCGGCAGCATCAACGGCGCCATCAGGACTGGACGCTTGCTCAGAAGCGGCGCCAGGAAGATGGCAAGGAAAAGGCCGATCAGACATTCCGCCGATGCGGTAAGAATACCGAAGCGCAGCGAGAACCAGGCCGAGCTCCAGAATTCGCGGTCGTTCAACACCGCGACATAGTTACCGAAACCGCTCAACACCGGACTGCGCAAGGTCTCGAATGTGACGGTCGAAACGGAATAGATCAGATTGACGATCGCCGGAAAGCCGAGGAACAGAAGCAAGAAGCCGACCAGCGGCGTCAGATACATCCTGCCTTCGGCACGTGTCACAAGGGCCATGTCGATCCGCCAAACGCGCCGGATACCGGGCCTCGGCCCGGCATCCGGCCAATAATTTATTTCTTCAGAAGGTCCTGCATGCCCGCCTTGGTGTGGGCGAGCGCATCCTCGAGGCTCTGCTGGCCGGACCAGTAGCCGGTGAACTCCTTTGCCTGCAGCTCATAGACCGGGAGCGCACTCGCGGACGTCGCTCCGGTCATGACATAGCCGTACTTGCTGGCGAATTCGCCGAGCTTGACGAGGTCGGGACGTTCCTTCGCAACCTTGGCGACGACATCGGGAGACAATGCCGGCGAACCGCCGCTGCGCGCATAGAGCAAGGCCGCATCCTCGGTGGCGAGCCACTTCAGGAACTTGACGGCGCCTTCCTTGTTCTTGGCGTTCTTGTTAAGGCCCAAACCAAGGCCGTGGATGTGATCGGCGCGTCCGTCGGGACCTGCCGGTGGCGCGACGATCCCGGTCACCTCGGCGACGGCCGGGGATTTTTCGGTGCTGGTCAGATCCGCCGCCGCGGCATTCCACTGCAGCGCCGTCGCGGCCTGGCCGGATGCGAAGGCCGCGTTGGTTTCCGCATATTCGTAGCTCAGCGAATCCTTGGGCGAAGAACCGGCATCATAGAGCTTCTTGTAGAGTTCGAGGCCGGTCTTGTAGGCATCGGAATCCACCGTGACATTGCCGTCCTTGTCCATCCAGTCGCCGCCGTAGGAACGCGGCAGGGACTGGAAGACCATCATGTTGAACAGCAGGTTCTTCATCTGCAGGACCGTGCCATAACGCACCGGGCTGTCGGGGTTCACCTGCTTGGTGAAATAGAGGGCGGTGGCCGCCCAGTCGTCCCAGGTCCAGCTATCCGGGTCTTTCGGCTGCAGGGGCTTGCCGAGATATTTCCGGGCGATTTCACCATAGGTCTTCCTGGCGGCGTCATCCCTGATCAAGGCGTCGATGAGATCCTTGCGGTGGTACATGAAGTGCAACGAAAGGTCTGTCGGGACGCCGTATTGCTTGCCGTCGAACTGCATCGTCTTGAGAACGGATTCGCCGAAAATCTTGGCCGCGTCCGCGCCAAGATCGACCGGCTCCATATAGGGCGCGTAGCGACCGAGCGAGTAGGTGGCGACGAGGTTCACGTCGAAGGCACTGGATCCGGCCGCCATGTCAGCCTGCAGCTTGTCGTAAAAGCCTTCCCGGTTGAAGAACAGCAGTTCCACCTTGTCGGCATCGCTGGCCTGCTTGTTGTAGGTTTCCACGGTTGCCCGCAGTGCGGTTTCCTCGGAGCCGCCAGGCCAGCCGAGCACGGTCACGGTTGCGTTGGCAAAGGTCGGCAAAGCCGTCCCCGCAAGGAGGGTGGCCATAAGCGCAAAAGATGTCCTGCTCAATTTCATGATCGTTCCCTTCTTTTTTGATGATTTTTGCATGACACGACCGGGGCGCCGTTACCTTGCCCATTCGGCAAGATCGGCAACACCGATGACGCCGGCGTGGCCTCCGAGCTTCGCCGCCACGAGATGGGGGGAAAGGCGCGGCGGGACCTCGCTCAGATGTGCGCGCACCCGGTCGAGATAGCCTTCTGCAAGACCGATGCTGCCACCGATGACGATCAATTTCGGATCGAACATCATCTGAATGTCCCGGCACAGCGCCGCGACCCGCGAGGCGCTTCGCGAGACGATGGCGCCGGCCCAGTCCTCGCCCTTCAGCGCGTGTCCGAACACATCGGCGGCGTCCGCCTTGGAACCGGCCTTGAGGGCCTCCGAAGCGATCCAGCGGCCGGACGTGCTGTCTTCGAGCGGAGCCCGGTCTTCAGACAGACCACGGATCAGACCGAAGTGACCGGCTAGACCGGACAGCAATCGGCCGTTGCAAACGATGCCGCCGCCAATTCCGGTAGAGATGGTCAGAAAGACGATGTCGCGACCTTGCCCGGCGCCGAATTTGTATTCGCCCCAGGCAGCCGCCTGGGCATCGTTGAACGCACAGACCGGCTTGCCGAAAACAGCGGATGCTCTTTCGACCAGCGGGTAGCCGTCGGGAATGCCAAGGGTTGCCGGATTCAATGCCGACCAGCGTCCATCCTGCACCAGTCCGGTCACCGCAATGCCGATGCGGCTGAAGCGGCTCGACCAGGCCGACGTACTTTGCGCCAAGGACGCAAGCCAGGCCTCGGGTCCAGCCTCTCGCGCAGTCGGCACGATCATGTCCTCGACCACCGTGCCATCGTTGACCAGCGCGGCCATCGTCTTGGTTCCCCCGATGTCGATGCCCAGGACGGATGGGCCCAGAACGGTTGGGCCCAGGACACTTGTGCCAAGGGCGGTTTGCGCGCCCCTCGCCGCATAGGCGTCGGAAAGCGCCTGGTGGAACCATGAGGTGACGTGCTCGGTACGGGTGATCGCCGAGCCGACAACCACGGCACAGGCGCCGGCGCGCGCGGCGGCAGCCGCCTGCTCAGGCGACCGGATACGCCCTTCGGCAATGACGTAGGGGGTCAGGGTTCGCATTTCAGCGATGAGGGCGATATCCGGATCCTGCGGCTCCGGCCCGCCGACATAGCCGGAAAGCGTCGTGCCGACGAAATCGACACCCGCGGCAAGGGCCCGGCGCGCATCGTCAAGGCAAGAGCAATCGGCCATGGTCAGCTTGTTCCTGGCCTTGACGGCTTTCACAAGCGCTTCGACAGGAACGGGACGGACACGCTCCGTCGCATCGAAAGCGATGATATCGGCGCCCGCCTCGGCCAGGGCCTCGACATCGGCCGGATAGGGTGTGATGCGCACGGGGCTGTCGGTGAGATCGCGCTTGACGATACCGATGATCGGCACGCGGACGGCCAGGCGGGCGGCCGCGACATAGGGCACGGATTCGATGCGGAGGGCCTTGGCTCCGGCTTCAACAGCGGCCCTGGCAAAGCCCGTCACGAATTGCGCACTGTCCATCGGGCCGCCGGGAACCGGCTGGCAGGACACGATGAGACTGTTGGCGATGTCTTCCCGCTGCACGTCGGCACTCCCTTGTCGCCATCACGATAAATGGAAAATACCAGATTACAACCAGTTCATAACTGGTATTATCTTTGCAGCTCGAAGACGAAATCGTAGACGTCGCCTTTGTAGCGTGTCTCGCAGTATTCCACGATCTGTCCGTCGGCGAGAAAGCAGCGGCGCTCGGTCATCAGCAGCGGTGCGCCCGCGTCACAATGAAGGTGCTTTGCATCCTCCAGCGACGCGCCGCGCGAGCGCATGCGCTGGATTGCCCTCTGAGGCAGGAAGCCGCGTGCATCAAGCGCTTCATAAAGGGAATCCTGAACCATCTCGGGCGAAGGAAGGAAGCGAACCGGCACGGCCGAGACCTCGACGGCGATCGGCGCGCCATCGGCCGTCCTCACACGACGCATGCGAACCACATTGGTATTGCCCGCAATACCCAGGGCCATCATTTCGGCCGGGGATGGACGGCTTATCTGCTTGGAAAGCCATAGACATCCAGGCTTCAGGCCGCGCGCCAGAATGTCCTCCGAAAAGCTCGTCAGCGTCGAAAGCGATTTCTCGACCCGCGACCCGATCTCGGTTTTGGAACCGTGCCGGCGATTGAGCTGCCCTTCCTCTTCGAGCAGCGCCAGGGCCTTTCTCACAGTGACTCGCGAGATCGACAGGGCTTCCGCCAGAACCCGCTCGCCTGGCAGAACCGCGCCGGCTTTCAACGCGTTGGAGCGGATCGCCGCCTCGATCGCCGATTTCAACCGTCTGTAAAGCGGCACATCGGACGCTGTCGCTTCCATTTCCCGACTGACAAGCCCGATCAGGTTCACGGTTGTCATTGCCCTTCCTCCCGCGCGAGAAGCACCCAGGATCAAAACATTCCTGACTGGACCTATACTGGTATTATCAATCCGGTGCAAACGGCCAGCGGACGGTGCTTCGCCGCGCCCTCAGCGCATCACGATCCCTTAGCGAACCCTCGGTGACAGCTTCATGGAGATGCGATCGCAGGCAGCCCGCAGGACCTCCAGAGTATAGGCATGGCGGCTTTCACGCGTATGGCGATTGATATAGGCGACGATGATGGAGGCGACGGCACTGCCGTCCGGCCCGATGACCGGACAGCAGATATCGGTGATGCCGACGAAGTCACGGCTCTCGCGCATCCAGTAGCCGTCCGCGCGGATGGTACGAAGCTGCTTTTCCAGCGCGTCACGATCCAGCGGCGCCGGTGAATGCGCCGCACATTCATCGATCATCCGCGCTGCGACCTTTGGTGACTGGAAGGCAAGTATCACATGGCCGGAGGTCGCGTCGGTGGCCAGGCGGCCGTAGCCGAGGCGCAGCGTGAACGCCATGTCCTCGCCGCCGGGAGCGGCCGCGGTCACGACGGTCAAGCCATGATTGAAGACGACCAGGTGCGGCGACTGATTTGAGTCCCCGGCAATCTGCGTCAGCTCGGGCATGGCGGCGGACATGAGATCCTGAGCGCTCGGCGTGTGCAGCCCCAGCTTGAAAAGCTTGTCGGTCAACGAATAGGCGTCGGTCTCGGCGTTGCGCTCGATATATTGACGCTCCTGCAGCGCGATCAGCATCCGGAAAATCTCATTCTTCGAACGGCCGAGGCCTTCCGCGATCTCCTTCATCGTCAGGGGCGCCCGCGCCTCCGCCAGCAGTTCCAGGACATCCAGACCCTTGGTCAGCGCCGGGGCCGAATAGGTCGGTTTGCCACTCTCTTTTGCATCATCTGCCATTCGAAGAATCCCCGGTGGTCCCGCACGATAGAGACAAGAAATCGGAATTGCCATTGGTTTTATATCCAAACTTGACACCATATATAAAACTGACATGATGACGGGGACAATGAATTTCGAGGCCGACCCGATGACCGTCCAGAGACCTGCAAACACTGTGCGCGCAACCATCATTCCCCGGAACAACAGTGTTTACACGTCGGTCGATTTCGATCGCGAGGGCAAGCAGATCGGTTTCTTCCATGTGCCTCAATCGCCGCACGACGATGCCTGGGGCACGGTCCGCGTTCCGCTCGCCGTCATCAAGAACGGTGACGGTCCGACGGTCCTGATCGAGGGTGGCAACCACGGCGACGAATATGAGGGGCCGATCGCGCTCGGCGAGCTTCTGCGCGAGATCGATCCACGGGATATTGCCGGACGCATCATTGCGATTCCGGCCATCAACATTCGGGCCGTCGAGGCCGGCACCCGCACCTCCCCGGTCGACGGGTTGAATTTCAACCGCAGTTTCCCGGGCGATTTCAACGGCACGCTGACAAGCCAGATCGCGGCTTACGTGCATGACGTCCTGTTTCCGATGGCCGACTACTTCCTGGATCTCCATTCCGGCGGTTCGTCCCTGATGATCCTGCCGAGCGCGATCATCGAGCCCTCCCCGACCGCGCAAGGGCATCGCAAGAACATCAAGGCGACGCTCGCCTTCGGGGCGCCGACCGTTGTCATGGTCGACAATCTCGGTGAAACCCGGACCTCGACCGCGTCCGCCAACCACCAGGGGCTGATCGTCATCGGCAGTGAGATGGCCGGCGGCGGCCTTGTCAGTCCGGATGCGCTGGCCATCTGCCGCAGGGGCATCCGCAATGTGCTGAAACATGCAGGCGTTCTGACGGGCGCGCCTGACATCGCCCCTGGCGCCAACGCACGCGTGCTCAAGGTTCCCGGAAGCGAAGGCTATCTGCTTTCCGAGGAGGACGGTGTCTTCGAGCCCTTGAGCCCGCTCGGCAGTGCCGTCAGCAAGGGCGACCTTGCCGGACGCATTCACTTCCTCCACACGCCGTCACGCGCGCCCATCGATCTCCTTCACCCCATCGACGGTATCGTTTTCGCCAAGCGTCAGCCCGGCCGCGTGCGCCCGGGGAATTGCTGTTTCGTGCTTGCCAACGAATATCCGGAGGCACTGACCGATGGGCCATAAGGACATCGAAGCGGCTGCCCGGCGCATTGCCCCCTTCATACGGCGCACCCCGGTCGTCAAGCTCGACCATGCCACGGGGGCAAACCTTCAAAATGATGTCTATTTGAAACTCGAATGCCTCCAGGTGAGCGGCTCCTTCAAGATCAGGGGCGCCACGAACCGGGTGAAAACGCTCGAGCCAAGCCGGATCGAAAACGGACTGATCGCCGCATCCGGTGGCAATCACGGCCTGGCCACCGCCTATGTGGCTGCCCGGGCCGGCGTTCCCGCCACCATCTACCTGCCGAACAATGCAAGCCCGCTGAAGGCGGAAAAGCTGCGCAAATGGGGGGCTGACGTTCGCTTCGAAGGCAATGTCTGGGATGAAGCGCATGAGGCGGCATTGGCCGAGGCAAAGGCGAGCGGCGCCTTCTACATGCATCCCTTCGCCGATGCGCAGATCGTGTCCGGTCAGGGAACCGTGGCGCTGGAGATGGTCGATCAGATGCCCGATGCCGACATCTATATCGTCGCGATCGGCGGTGGCGGGCTCATCAGCGGCATGTCCGAAGCCCTGAAGCACGTCAAACCCGAAGCCAGGATCATCGGTGTCGAGCCGACCGGTTCACCGACCCTTCACGCCTCCCTGGCTGCCGGCCGTGTGGTTCGCTTGCCCGAGATAACGACGAAGGTGGCGACCATGGCCTGCGGCCGCACGGACGAAAGCATCTACGAGATCGTCGCCAAGCACGTCGACGACATCGTCCTTGTCGAGGATGCGGACATGCAGAAGGCCGCTGAATTGCTCTGGTTCGAATTCGGCATCGCCGCCGACCTCAGCGGCGCGGCATCGCTGGCCGCCTTGATGAGCGGCGCTTTCAAGCCACCGCGCGGCGCTCGCATCGCCGGGCTTGTCTGTGGCGCCGGTGTCGAGGGCCTGAATGGCTGAGGTTGAGCAAGGCCGGTCCACGCAGACGCGGCCCTGACATGGATACGGCACGAGTGCCGCGAAATACCGCCGGAATGCCTGTCACTGGGACGGTCGTCGTGCGGGACATGAAAAAGAGGCGAAGAATCGTCCTGTCGCAACAAGAGGAGAACTGATACATGCGCATTTCCCTGAAAGCATCCATTGCTCTGCTCGCACTCGCCATCGCGACGCCCTCGCTTGCCGCGGAAAAGGTTTTGGGGCTTGCGGCAATCGACCTGCAGAACTCCTTCTTCGTCCGCATGAAGGAAGCGGGCGACGTGGCTGCTGCCGACTATGGGGTGAAATCCACCTGGCAGAGCGCCGAGGGCAGTCTGGAAAAACAGGTCAGCATCATCGAGAATTTCATCAATCAGGGCGTCAGCGCGATCCTGATCGATCCGATCGACAAGAACGCGGTCATTCCGGTCATCCAGAAAGCCACCGCCGCCGGCATTCCGGTGATCACCATGGGCAACAAGGTCGAGGCCGGCTCGAACTACTCGACGCTCTATCCGGACTACGACAACATGTCGATGGTTGCCCGCGCGCTCGGCAAGTCGCTTGGCGGCAAGGGCGAAGTCGCCCTGCTCGTCGGTTCGCGTGGCAACTTCGTGTCCGACACGCGCGAAAAAGGCTTTGTCGAAACCCTGAAAAAGGAGTTTCCGGACATCAAGGTTGTCGGCATCGAGCCGACCGGCTGGGACGCAGCCAAGGCAACCAATGCCGCCCAGACCTGGCTCACCACCTATCCGGATCTGAAGGCCATCGGCTGCATCTCCGACAGCCTTTGCCTGGCCGCCGATTCCGTTGCCAGCTCGATGGGAACTCAGTTGCTCTACGGCGGCTATGACGGCGACGCCGAGATGAAGCCGCTGATCGACGACGGCAAGATGGTGATGGACGTGCTGACCGGCGCCTATCGTGTCGGCTACTGGAACATCGCCGTTGCCGCTCGTCTGGCCAACGGCGAAAAGCTGCCGCAGGATCTCTACATGCCGACCTATTTCGTGACCTCGGATGCGACGGCCGCGAAGCTCAAGGCGGATGGCCTCACCTTCGAATACATCAACACCGACAAAGAGGCGGTGGAAGCCAAGAACTATACCGAGCAACTCGGTCCCAAGGTTCCGGCGACCGCCATGACCCTGGCAAAGTAACAGCCTAGAGCGGCTCAAGCGCCGGATGACGTATCATCCGGCGTCCCCTTTTCCTGACGATCGCCGTCGCCGCTCCGTGGTGACCGCGCATGATGCTCGATAAGAGGACCGACCCATGTTCCAGTCCTGGACCTCTCCGTTACTGCGGCGCAACGAACCGGTTCTCATCGCGGTGCTGCTGGTCGCCATCGCCGTCTTCGGCTGGATCGATCCGCGTTTTCTGTCGACCGGCAATCTTGTCAGCATCGCGCAGCAGAGTGCGGTCATCGCCCTCATCTCTTTTGCCATGACGGCCGTGATCATCGCGCGCGGCATTGATATTTCCGTCGGCAGCAATCTTGCCTGTTCCGGCATCGCCGCGGGTCTTGCCTACACGGCAACCGGCTCGGCGAGCTTGAGCCTTCTCGCCGCGATCGGTGGCGGTGCCGCAATCGGTCTGCTCAATGGAACGTTGATCGGCTTTGCCGGCATCTCCCCATTCATCGCAACGCTCGCCACCATGGCGTTTGCGCGCGGCCTGGCGCTCAGCCTCTCCGGCGCATCCAGCATCGCGGTCGCCGATCCGGTCCTGCTTTTCGCGGGACGCGAGACGATCGGCCTCCTGCCGGTCTCCGTCATCATCGCCGCCATCTGCCTGGGCCTCTGGTGGTTCGTGCTCAATCGTACGGTCTACGGACGCTGGATCTATGCGGTCGGCGGCAATGCGGGCGCGGCGCGGGCCTCACTGGTTCCCGTCGACCTCGTGCGCATCTCCGTCTACCTGATTGCCGGTGCGACGGCCGGGCTCGGCGCGATACTCACCATCGGTCGTCTCGGTTCGGCACAGCCGCTTGCCGGCACCGGGCTCGAATTTACAGCCATTACAGCCGCGATCATCGGCGGCACGAAACTGTCCGGCGGCCAGGGCTCCATCTGGGGAACGGCGATCGGGGCGCTGCTGCTGGGCGTCATCAACACCGGCCTGTCCTTCCTGCAGGTGCCGCAGATCCTGATCTATTTCGTGACCGCGAGCCTCATTCTGGTGGCCGTTCTTACCAGCCAGCCGGAGAGTGTCGCCGCCCTGTTCAAGACCGGTGGCCGCAAGTCCACCCCGTCGCCCCGCAACATCGCCGCAACACCGGTCGGCAAACACAGCATCGCCTTGCGCGGGCTTGGCAAGTCTTTTCCGGGCGTCAAAGCACTCGACGGTGTCAGCTTTGCCGTCTCGGCCGGTGAGGTGGTGGGACTTGCCGGCGAGAACGGGGCCGGGAAATCGACGCTGGTGAAGTGCATTTCCGGTCTGCATCGCCCGGACGAGGGTGAGATCATCATCGACGGCAACGCCGTCCAGTTCCACTCCCCCAGCGACGCCAGGGGCATCAGCGTCATCCATCAGCATTTCAGCCTTTCGCCGGACCTGACGGTGGCCGAGAATCTCTTCATCGGCCGCGAACCGCATACCCGCCTGGGATTTCTCGACCGGGCTCGGATGCGGCGCGATGCAAAATCCATCATGGACGAGCTGTCGCTCGATATCGACATTGGCGCGGAGCTGCGAACACTTTCCGTCGGGCACCGGCAGATGGTGGAAATTGCCCGTGCCGTTCTGTCCGATGCCTGGTTCTTCATCATGGACGAGCCGACCAGCGCGCTCTCCAACCGCGAGCGCGACCAGCTCTACGACCTGATCGACAGGCTGAGAGCTCGCGGCGCCGGCATCCTCTACATCTCGCACAAGATGGAAGAGATCTTCAGCCAGTGCGACCGCGTCGTCGTTCTGCGTGACGGGCGCTTCATCGGCGAGCGCCAGACCCGCCAGACCAGCGAGGCCGAGATCGTCTCGATGATGGTCGGGCGCGATGTCGGCGACATCTTCCCCTATCTCGAAGCGCAAGTCGGCGAAACCGCGATCGAAATCAGCAACATCTCCGATGGCAAGCTCTTGAAGTCGGCCACGCTCAGCGTGTGCAGGGGCGAAATCGTCGCGCTCGCCGGCCTGATGGGAAGCGGCCGCTCCGAGGTGCTCAGGCTGATTGCCGGCCTCGAGACCATGCATGGCGGCACGCTCAGAATTTTCGGCGGGCAGCAGACCGGCGGCGACACCAAGGCCGCCAATCGCGCCGGCATCGTCTACATACCGGAAGACCGGCACCTGGAAGGATTCGTCGGCACGATGTCGATCAGGGACAACCTGTCCCTCGCCTGGATTCGCGACAACAGTCACTTCGGCCTGCTGAGACCTCGCCGCATCCTGGCACTCGCCCGCGATCTCATCGGCTCACTCGGCGTGCGGCCGGCCCAGCCCGACAAAATGACCATCGAGCTTTCGGGCGGCAATCAGCAGAAGGTCGTCATCGGCAAATGGCTTGCCACCAAACCGAAGATCATCCTGCTCGACGAGCCGACACGGGGCGTCGACGTCGGCGCGAAGTCCGAACTCCATCACCTGATCGCAAGATTGAAGGCCGAGGGCGCGGCGATCCTCATGGTGTCGAGCGAGTTGCCCGAGGTTCTCGGCGTTGCCGACCGCATCGTCGTCATGCGCGAAGGCCACTCTGTCGGCACGCTGGCTCGTGGGGCGACGGAAGAAGACGTGATGACGCTGGCCTTCGGTGATCGCACGATCACGCCACCAGCCTGCGCACCCCGGCCAGCATCCAACCTTGCACCATGCCTGTAAGGAGAACCCTTTGAGCAAGCTGAAGATCGCCATCGTCGGTGCCGGCTACATGGGTCTCCTGCATGCGCAGGTGGTTGCCGCGAGCCCTGTCGCGGAACTGTCGGCATTCGTTGATCCGAATGCTGCCACGGGGAGCAAGGCCGCGTCGGATTTCGGTGCCCGGCATTTCCGCGATGCCGCCACCGCGCTGGCCGCCAATGCCGCCGACGCCTATATCGTGGCGGCACCCGACGCGCTGCATGAAGACGTCTGCCGCACGCTGCTCGATGCCGGCAAGCCGGTGCTGCTCGAAAAACCGATGGCTCACGATCTTTCCGCTGCCAAGGCGATTGCCAGAGCGGCGGAGAGAAACGGCGCGCGCCTGTTGGTCGGCCACATCCTGCGGTTCGACCCGCGCTATTGCGAGGCCGCGGCAGCGGTGAAATCCGGGCGGATCGGCGAGCCGATCCACGGCAGCAGCGGCCGTTTCACCAATCGCGAAGTCGGTCTTCGCATGAACGGAAACTCGAGCGTCTGCTTCTACCTCGGCGTGCACGACGTCGATGCGCTGCAATGGATCTCAGGTTCGGACATCATCGCCGTCTACTCTCGGCCCGTCGCCAAGCTCATGCCTTCGCTCGGGGTTCGCTCCGAAGACGCGATCTTCTCCACCGTCGAGCTGTCGAACGGAATGAGCGGACAGCTCTATTTCGGCTGGACGCTGCCACCGACCGTTCCGACCGGCATCTGGGCACGCACGGAAATCATCGGCACGGAAGGCATGATCGACCTCGACGTGCGCGACCACGGTCTACGCATCCTGTCGCGTGGACAGTGGTCGCAACCCGACGCCCTGCACTGGCCGACCGTCAATGGCCGTATCACCGGGGATCTCTTCGAGGAGGTCCACCATTTCATTTCGGCGGTTCGCGACGACACCCCTTTCGTGATGCCGGTCGGCGACGCCCTGCGCGCCGTCGCCGTCAATGATGCCATCCTGCGCAGCGTCAAATCAGGCCTGCGCGAACCGGTCGAAGATTGGCACATCCGATGAGAGGATCCTCATGACCCGCCAACAGAACATCTGGTGCAGGCGCTTTCTCGACCTCTCGCCGTTGATCCTGCTGGTCATCCTGCTGGCGATCTTCGCGCTCATCGACGCCCGCATCGTTTCAACCGCCAGCCTCATCAACATCGTCGCCCAGGCGACCCCGATCGCCATCCTGGCGCTTGGGGCTCTGATCGTTCTGCTGACGGCGGGCATCGACCTGTCCGCCGGCGTCGGCGTCGCCTTCTGCGCCGTCTTCATCGCCAGCCTGATCGACGGCGGCGCCGGCCTGCCGCTTGCCCTGCTCGTCGGCTTTGCCGTGATGGTGGTGATCGGCCTCGCGAACGGCGCCGTTATCGCATTGTTGAAGATACCGCCCTTCGTGACGACACTGGCCACAATGGTCGCGCTGCAGGGCGCAACGCTTGCGGTTGCCTCCAAAGGCGTCCTGATGCTGAAGGATCCGACGCTTCGCGCGGTCGGCATCGAGCGCAGCTTCGGCATTCCCAATGTCATCTTCGCAACACTGCTGATCGTCGCCGTAGCAGCAATCCTGATGCGGCACAGCCGTTTCGGGCTGCGTACCTATGCGCTCGGGTCGGATGCCGGGGCCGCGGAACTTGCCGGCATCCCGGTGACGAAACACACGATCCTCGTCTATTGCGCCTCCAGTATCTTCGTCTTCCTGACGGCTGTGATCATGATCAGCCGGGTGCCTGTCGTGACGCCCAATATCGGTGGTACCTCGCTGCTTCTGGACGCGATCGCCGCTGCCGTGCTCGGCGGCACCAGTATCTTCGGCGGACGGGGAACGGTGTGGGGCGCGGTCGTCGGCGCCCTGATCGTCAGCCTGCTGACGACGGCGCTTCGGGTGTTCGGCACGGACCCGTCCAGCCTCGAACTCTACAAGGGGGCAATCATCATGGTCGCTCTCCTGGCCGATTCCGGCATGACCTACGCCAAGGCCCGGCTTGTCGAGGCAGCACGATGAGCGAGCCAGTTCCGGCATTGCCGATCCCGCCTGGGTCCAGCTTTGCGCTGATGACCTCGCCGGATACGGAAAGACACGCGACAGCCGGCGTGCATAAACCCGTCGTCATTCTGCCGCTCGGCGCTGTCGAGCAACATGGCCCCCATCTGCCGCTCGGCGTCGATTGCTGGCTTGCGGAAGCGGTTGCGCTCGCCGCGGCGGAAGGACAGGCCTCCATGCGTGTCGCCGAACCTTTCGCCTATGGCTCGTCCGAGCATCATCGCTCCTTCTCCGGCACCATGAGCCTCAGCCCGCAGACCTTCATCGCCGTTCTCGTCGATCTCTGCACCTGCCTTGCCGAAGACGGCTTCCTGCCGGTCATGCTGAACGGCCATGGCGGAAACCGCGCCGCGATCCAGGTGGCGATCACCACCCTTGGCCAGCGTGGCATCGTCACCGCGGGTTTCTCGTATTTCGATCTCATCGCCGACGTGGCGGCGGAGGCCCTGCCCGATGCCGCTACAGGCACCGGTCACGCTTGCGCGCTTGAAACCTCGTTGATGATGCATGTGCTTGGCGACAGCGTTCGCCGCGATCTCATCCCGCCGGGCGGCACCCCGCCATCCTGGCCGGATCCTCACCTTTACGCCGCGCCGGCCGTCACCGTCTGGCGCCGTTTCGAAGCCATCCGCGGCAACGGCGTCATCGGTACGCCGTCGCAGGCGGGCGCGGAGGCCGGCAGCAGACTTTTCATCGCAGCCGTGGAACGCAGCCGCGCCGCCATTTTGAACATCCAATCCGAATTCGGCCAAAGGAACGCATGATGACAGTCCATTTCAAATCTTCTCTCGAAGGCCCCAACCTGCGCGGCATGGCGATCGTCTCGGAGCCGGAAGCAGCCGCCCGCATCGGCATCAACCGTATCGGCGGCGAGTGGATTGCCGGCAGCTCCGGCAAGTTCCTGAAAATCGACAGTCCGTCGACGGGCGAGCACCTCGGCTATCTCTCACTTTCCACCCGCGCCGATGTCGGCCGCGCGGTGAAAGCCGCCGAAGGCGCACGCGAGGCCATGCGCAAGATGGGAACCTTCGCACGCGCTCAACTGTGCATGCGCATCGCCGACGCGATCGACAGGCGCGCCGAGGAACTCGCGCGCCTGCTCTGCCTGGAACAGGGTAAACCCTTCCACAGCGAGGCAAAGGCCGAAGCATCGGCGGCAGCTCTCGGTTTCCGCAATGCGGCAGAGCAGATGAAGTGGCTGGAGACGGCGGCGTTTCCGCTTGCCGATGCCAACAAGCGCGCCTTCAGCTTCCTGCAGCCGAAGGGTGTCTTTGCCATCATCACACCTTGGAATTTCCCGCTCGCCCTGCCCTGCCTCTATTATCTCGGACCGGCCATCGCAACGGGCAACACCGTCGTCTGGGTGCCGGCGCCGACGACGTCGCTGATTGCCACGGCACTTGTCGAATGCTTCATCGAGGCGGGCCTGCCGGACGGCGCCATCAATCTCGTTCTGGGTGACGGTGCGGAGGTGGGCGACGAGGCGGTCGTTCATCCGGGCACCCATGCCATCGGCTTCACCGGCAGTTCTGTCACAGGCGCGACGATCGCCCGGCGTGGAGCGGGCAAGCCGCTTCTGCTCGAAATGGGCGGCAACGGTCCGACCATCGTGCTGGCCGATGCCGATATCGACATGGCCGCCGCCCAGGTCGGGGCCGGCTGCTTTGCCAATGCCGGGCAGATCTGCACGGCCACCGAACGCGTGCTGGTGCATAAATCCGTCCATGACCGTTTCATAGAAGGTCTCGTGAAAGCGGCCGCGCAGGTGAAAATGGGCGACCCTTTCGATCCCGCGACGACGATGGGTCCGATCAACAATGCGGTGGCCGTCGACAAGGTACTCAGCCACATCGCGGACGCCCGCGCGCGTGGCGCCGAGATCGTCACCGGCGGCAATGTGGCGTCGGGTTTTGCCACCAATCTCTATTTCGAGCCGTCGATCGTCACAGGACTGACCCGGGAAAGCCTGCTCAATGTCGAGGAATCCTTCGGGCCGATCGCACCCGTGCTGATCTTCGAGACCGATGAGGAGGCGATGGAACTTGCGGCGTCCAGCCCCTACGGCCTGTCGGCCGCGGTCTTCACCAGCACCATCAAGAACGCCTTTGCCTTTGCTGAAAGCCTGAAGGTCGGCATCGTCAACATCAACGAGATGAGCTGTTATTGGGAGCCGCATATTCCTGCCGGCGGCGCCGCCGGGACGCAGAGCGGCCTCGGCCGCACCGGGGGTCGGCACACGCTGATGGAAATGTGCGACCTGAAGACGATTACCGTGGATATCACCCGCTGACTCCAAGGCCCGCGCCTTGTGCGCGGGCTTGCCCTCGAGCTGTCAGGTGGACCGGCGCAGGCTGTCGGCCATTTTCTCGCCAATCATGATCGAGGTGAGATTGGTGTTTGCCTGGCAATCGAGCGGCATGATCGACGCATCGATAACCCGCAGTCCTTCCAAACCGTAGACCCGGCATTCCGGATCGACCACGGCCTCGCCGGGCCTTCCCATGCAACAGCCTCCGATCCCATGCTGCGCATCGGAAGACTGCGCCAGCAGGAAATTGTCGACCTCCTCGTCGCTTGCCGTTTCGAGCCATGACAAAGGCAGATCGGAATCCCCCAGCAGGACGCGCTCGGCGATCGCCTGGATCGGCGCCTGCCGGGCAATCTCGCCAAGGTGGCGATAGGCGATACGCATGCGCTGGAGATCCATTGGATCGTCCAGCATGTTCTCTTCCACGAGCGGCTGGTCGAAAGGGTTGGCGGAACGCAGTTGCACGGTGCCGCGGCTCTTGGCCTCCATCAGGATCAGATTGACCATCGCCTCGCCGAACTGGGCGCTGTCGGACTCCACGCCGATGCCGCCATGGTTCATGGCGACGTAGAGAATGTCGTCGCGCTCAGCGCCCGGCACGCCCGAACTCATCCGCACACAGCAGTTGGTATGCCGCGCGTCGACATCGGTCGCCTTGAATCCCGGCTTCAGCTTCAGTTCGATGCGGCAATAAGGATGGTCGAAGAAACCTTCGCCGACCGGCAGGTCGGCAAGCACCTCGATGTCCTTTCGTTTCAAGAGAGCCGCAGGACCGATGCCCGAGCGCTGCAGGATGACCGGAGAGTGGATGGCGCCGGCCGAGACGATGACCAGCGGCGCCTCGAATTTGCGAACTAGCCCGGCCACGATGGCCAAAACGCCGATCGCTTTCCTGCCATCGAAAAGCACCTTGTCCACCGTCGCCTGCCCGATGATGGTAAGGTTCGGCCGGTCGCGGGCAGCTTCCAGATAGCCGTCATTGACCGACACGCGCTTGCCGGCTCGACTGTTGATGGGATAGGTGCAAGCCCCTTCGGCATCCGGAGCATTGAGATCGTCATGCCAGGGATGGCCGAGAGCCATCGCGCTTTGGCGCATGGCCTTGTCGACGCTGCCCCAGCTTTCGACAGGCGCGCGGTAGATCGGAATCGGGCCGCCGCTGCCGTGAAAATTGGCCGCGATCGGGTCATCCTCCAGGCGGCAGAAGAAGGGCAGCACGTCGGCTCCCGACCAGCCCTTGCATCCGATTTCCTCCCAGCGGTCGAATGCATGGAGCACACCGCGAATGGCAATCTGCCCATTGACGGCCGTCGAACCGCCAAGCCCCTTGCCGCGCCAGTAGACCCGGTGTTCCTGCCGCTTCGTGCGACGAGCCATCAGGTCGGGATACATGTATTGTTGCTGAAAATGGTCGGGAAGAAGCAGGTTGAAGGGATTTGGGCTCGCCATCTCGGCAGGTTGCTCGCCGCTCCGGTAGTCCGGCCCCGCTTCCAGCAAAAGCACGTTCGTGGCAGCATCTTCGGTTAGCCGGGCAGCAAGAACAGCTCCGGCTGCGCCGGCTCCGATAACGATGACATCAAAGGGCATGCCGCACTCCCTACATCCGATCAATGCACGGCTGACTCGACCGCGACATCATGTTGATTTCATTTGCGCACGATCATCTGCTGGCATTCAGGCTCAGCGATGTACGCCGGAGCCAACCACCTTAGCCGCGCTGCACGACTGCAAGATCATCATGATTTGTTTTATATGTAAATATGATTTCGTATATGAACTCCCATCTACTCCATATGGCGCGACGAACCCCGGTGCTCTCCGTCACTGCCGGCGATTCTCACACCGTCATCGTCCATCGCCTTTTGATAGCGATCGGCTCTCGACAAAAGCGGTATTTGGCGTGCTGCCCCTTCCGAGTCGCGCCCAGGGAACAACTGCTTCCATGGAAAGTTAGTCCATGGCTACACCGCCGGTGAGCTTTCATGACAATCCAAGGGAGACAAATCATGGCGACTGCAAAAAGAGCGACGACAAAAGGACTGGAGGCTTTGTTCCTCGATGGGCTGAAGGACATTTACTACGCTGAAAAGAAAATACTCAAAGCCTTGCCGAAGATGGCAAAGGGCGCCGAATCCGAGGAGGTGGCCGCGGCCTTTGAGAAACATCGCATGGAAACCGAAGGCCAGGTCGATCGGCTCGAGCAAGTGTTCGAACTTATGGACAAACCGGCCCGCGGCAAGACCTGTCCGGCGATCGACGGCATTCTTGAGGAAGGGTCGGAAATTCTCGACGAATACAAGGGTGACCCGGCGCTGGATGCAGGACTGGTCGGCGCGGCACAGGCCGTCGAGCACTATGAAATCGCGCGTTATGGCACGTTGGTCGCGTGGGCTGAACAGCTTGGCAAGAGCGACGTGGTCAAGCTCCTCAACGAGACATTGAAAGAGGAGGTCGCGACGGACGAAGCGCTTTCCGGGCTGGGCGAAGGCGGTGTCAATGAGCGCGCCCTGCAGCAAGCTGCCTGACTGGGCGTCGTCGCGCCGGCGCCAAGCCGCCGGGCGACTTCGCGACCCGGCCTCGCGCCCTCTTCGTCGGTACCCTTCAGATGCAATCAGACCCACCCCGATACTTCGGGGTGGGTCTGCTGAAATCACACGCGATCAGCGGTTTTTGTGGCTTTGTTCGCCAGCTTTCACATGCTGTTCGTGGGTTCCACCACGCATGCCGGATCCATCGCCCTGCTGCCGTTGACCACCACCAGAGGCCTGCTGTTGCTGACGGTTTTTGTTGTCGGCGTTCTTGTGGCTCTGCTGGCCTGCCTTCACGTGCTGTTCGTGGCTACCACCTTGATTAGGCATTGTTCTTCTCCTTCACAATCCGCGAGGCGACAACCGCCTCGATTGCCTAAGACGAGTCAGGCGCGAACGTTCCCTCACGTAATATTTTGTGAAGACCATCAGACAAAGCCCACGGCGTTCGAAGGCGCCCGAGATGGATGCCGGATTTATTTCTGGCGTTGGCAACGAGTTCATCTTGGCCGTGACCGACGTTGCCGGCGGATCTCATGCCTGTGCCCACCAGGAGGAAAATGCATGTCATTCCGATCCGAGAGATTTACAACCACTTTGACCTATAGCGACGATGAAAGAGCGCAGTCCGCCGCAGCGCTCTATCGATACAACATCGCACAGACCGGGATCGACGACCGAGCTGATATCGGAGCGGAGCTTCGCGACCAGTCAGGAAAGACCTGGGGCGGGCTTTGGGGCAGGACGGAGCTTGGGCTCCTGTTTCTCGACATGTTCTTCCTGCCTGAGCAGTTGCGTGGCCAATCCTTTGGCTCACAACTTCTCACGACGATCGAGGAAGAAGCCATCCGGCGGGGCTGCAAGAAGGCCGTCGTGGAGACGAGCAGTTTCCAGGCGCCGCTATTCTACATGCAGCACGGGTTCGAGGAATTCGGCAAAGTCGAATTCGGGATCCCTGGACATGCCCGAGTCTTCCTTCGGAAAGATCTGCTGTAAGTCTTGGGACAGGGCGCACGGATGGCCATCGGCTAGTTGTTTCAAACGCCAGATGCTCTGGAACAAATCGACGAGTGCGGAGTTAAACGCGTCGCGACGCGCAGTCTTGCAGCGACGTGTCGAATAGAGTGCATCCCGCCGGAGAGGCAATGTGCGTACTGGACATTTCAGAAAGCCGATTATCATTCAACCTGGCCGGATAGACCGCGACAGGGTTGTGGTTTCGGTGTCGGACGCAGCCGAAGTGCTGCTGCGGGACTGGCCAAAGCCGACATCCGAGAGGCGTCTTGCCGCGATCAGAGCGTGCCTTGCCGTCATGCGAGGCGAAAAGCCTACAAAGACCGCACGACAGGCGTTCATCGTTGCGGCCAAGGACGCCAAGATTCTGCTGAGCGAGCAAGTCTGACCGTGGTGGGTCGCCTCGCCGGTGCCTGCAAGTGCGACTCTGCCGAGATTGGTTCGAAAGGGAGAAATCATGATCAAGGTTTCAAGTCCCACGCCTGCCGCGGCCAGAAGCGAAGTGCAGGCAGGAGCAACGCAGGACAAAACGCCGGGGTTCGATCCCGCCATTGCCCCGCTTGAGACAGACGCCGAAGCCGCGGACACGCAAAATCCGGTCGCTGGGACAAGTCCGCCGCGCACTCGCCCAAATTTCGAAAACGATGCCAGCTTTGCCAATGCCATGCGCCCGGTCGAAGGCGAGCCGGAACTGCGGCCCGGCGGCAACTGGCCGGTGTTGGTAATTGCAGCTGTCGTTTTGATAGCAGCCGTGGTTTTCCTGACGGCAAGCATGCTGCGCTGAGAATGATCCCGACGATGCGGCTCCACGACCTATTCCTGGAGGTCTGGTGCGCCCTTCATGCCTGAGAGTTCGGTCATTGGGCACAGCAGCCGCGGTCGCGCGGGATCGGAGATGTCGAGCTTGTCCCAAGGGATGCGGTATAGACCGTCGCGGCGGCGCAATCGGAAAAGATCCAGCACCGCCACACCTATGGCCGAGGCCGAAAGACGCTCGAAAGCGGCGTAGACCCCGACGTGGAATTCGGTGACGACGAAATCGTCACCGTCCCGTTCGGCGCGGATCTCCTCGATATAGCCGACATTCTTGCCGCGTTGCGAGAGTACGCGTCGCCCTGACAGATGCTCGAGATTGACCGTGGTCATCATCAAGCTCCCGGAATGCGCCCGATGACATGGTCGCGCAACCAGTCCTGCCAGGCGAAGATCGACGTTTCTCGCACGTCGATGTCGAACTCGATATCGATGCCGATATCTTTCACCTTCTGCCAGGCGATCCGATGCGGCTCGCCATGTTGCCTGCCACCCAGCTTGACCGCGAGCCGCGCTATCCAGCGCCCAGGCCGTGCGCCGAGACGACGCGCCAGGGTGATGGAGCCGAGCTCGATCGCAATGATCCGAGGCGGCTTGCCGGGCCGCAACTCCGCCACCAACCCGTCGACCTTGCCGATCTTGACCTGCTCGCGGTCGACCACCTGCTTGTCCAGGAGATCACGCAGCAACTTCATCATGTGCCTCCGAATATCTGCAGCGGGATGGTCACCACCGCCAGTACGAAGCCGAGCGCGATGATGAAGATGACGGCGGCATTCGACAAAATGCCATTGCGATGCTCGCCGACATAACGTTTGTCGTTCAGCAGAAACAGGAAAGGAACGACCGTCAGCGGCAGGCTGGCTGCCGTCAGCGCCATGGAGAAGATGGTGAGCCTCAGCGGATCGAGACCAAGCGCGATGGGAATAGCCGCCAAAAGCAATGATATCGTGTAGGTGGCGCTGAAACCCGGATCGTCGCGCGGCTTGCGATCCTCGCCCCAATTCCAGCCGAAACCCTGGGCCACAAGATAGGCCTGTTGCAACCCGACCTCGAGTGCGGCGCCGAAGCAGGCAATGGCGAGGGAGGCAACAAACAGCACGAAGCCCCAGAAGCCGAATATAGGTATCAGCATCAACGGCAACTGGTGATAGTCATCCACTTGGGTGACGCCATGCGTGGCGAGCACGAGAGCGGCCACGATCAACACGCCGATCGAGATGGTCCCCCCGAAAGTCATGCCCAACCCCGCTATGGCCCGATTGGCTCCGAGATAGCTTTTGTCCCACCGGTCCTCGATGGCCCCCGAGGAATAGAACATGAAGAGGTAGGGCGATATCGAGGCGCCGAGAATGCTGACCGCCATGAACCAGTAATTGGCGGCATCGTGGACCGGCAGCGAAGGCACGGCGCCCCTTGCGACTGCCGTCCAATCGGGTCTCAGCATCACCGCTCCGACGACGAAACACAGCGTCACCAGACCGAGAATAGATACGCCCTTCTCGATGAAGCCGAACGTGCCTTTCCAAAGCAGCAGCCACGCCAACAAAGCCACCGGCAGTGCCCACCACTGGAAGCCTATGCCGGTGGCAAATTCGAGTGCAATGGCGACGCCGCCGATCTCGGCGGACAGCACCAGGAAATTGACCAGCAGGGCGGCAAGCAACGGCCATAGAAAGACGTTGAAGCCGAATCTCTCGCGGATACCGTCGGAGATTGTGTGATGGCTCACGGCCGCGAACCGGCCGGACATTTCGACAAGGAAGATGATGCAGATGGTGCCGAGCACCACCGCCCAGATCAACTGGAAGCCAAACATCGCGCCTGCCTGCGCCGCCGTCGCCATGGACCCAACTTCGAGGAAGCCGCCGACGCTGGTGACGACGCCGAGGGATATTTCCATGAGCTTCTTCATGGCTTTGGCGCGAAATAGTTGGCGTAGGCGGTAGCGAGCGAACGCGACGCCAGCCGTAGATCCTGTTGCGCATCTTGGACTTCCGGCCGGTCGCCCGCCTGCAATCCGGCCTCTGCACGTGCCACCGCGACCGACAAATCGTTGACTGCCTTCGTCAGCGAAGCTTGCTCGGCGGGTTCGCTGGTTTCGGCGGACCGGATTTGCGCCCCGGCATCGGCAAGCGTCTTGCCGATCGATTGCAGCGTACCCGCCGTGTATGCGGTCGGCGCCGCCCCTGCCGCCCAGGCGTCCAGCGCCATCAACACGGTCTGCGATGCGGAGGCCGCTGTTCGTGATTGCTGCTCGATCTGATCGGAAGATGAGCATGCCGACAACATCATCGACAGCAAGCACAAGCACTCGAGCCTGAGATAGCGGTGTCTAACGATCAAATCAGGCGTTTGGTGCGCCACCGAATAGTCTCCCGGGACCCAACAAAGCCGTGGCCGGCGTAAATCTGATCTAGAGCGCTCGTCGGGTCCGTCAACGACCGCGCCCGCCGATCCGGAGCACGAGGCGGCGAGCCAGGTCCCGATCGGTTTCAATTGCCGCATCAGCGTAAGCTGAAGGTCAGGCGGGGCGATCCCCGTTCGGAGCGTCTTGGATTCTGTATTCGTGAATGAGGCCGAGAACCTGAGTTCTGACTGTGTCGCGCGCGTCGGGCTGGATGAAAAACATCAGCCGTTCGACCGCTTCAACGACTGCTTCGGGCAGATCCGAACCCGCATCGGTGAATTCGCTGCCATGCTCGTACATGTTGTCCGTCAGTTTCTTGTCGAGGTCGGAAAGGATGCCCATCATCCACACTCCAGATCCGTGCTGTATCGAACTCACTTCGGCACCGTCACCGCGACGTCGCCTCGCCTGTTGCTGCCGGCCGTCGATCACTGCTGCCCCGGCATTTCCGTGTTTTCCCTGGGATTTTTCTGGACGCCCGCGGCTGGGGCGGTATCCGCCGGAGCATTGCCGCCCTGGTTCTGCTCCGGCGCACGTTTCAGCGGCGAGGTCTGCCAGCCCATATCAACGTAGAAAAAGCCGACGACGAAACCGACAATGATGACCGCCGCTATCACCAGCGAGATTATTGCGTTGCGCCGCTCCATAGGCCTAGCCACCACTTGGCTTGGGAGATGCCGGCTGGGTTGGCTGCGTACCTTGCTGGTCGCCGCCGGTGCTGGTCTGCGGTGTTGGGTTGGTGTCCGTCGTGGGATTCTTGTCGACCGGCTGGCTGTTGGTAGTATCCGTCTTGGACTTGACTGGATCGGCATTGTCGTTGCACCCCGCCAAGGCGAGCAATGCCGCCGACATCAAAAGCACTGCCCTCATGCTGATTTCTCCTGGCTGAGTCCGGGCGAAGCCGCCTGCCAATGACCTATCCGGTCGAACCGCACCGAGAGCCCTTGTTTGACCGCGCTTCTAGCCAGCAAATGGTCCAGTTCGGCGTCTTCGATCGGGCTTCGTACGACCTGGCGAATGGCCTTGCAGGCAAGTTCCGTCGAGACGAAATCATATCTCCTGCTCCTGGCGACAACATATTGTTCGACCAGCATCTTTACGCGCCTGAGCGCGATTTCTTCGGCGTATTGCATTTTATTCCTCCTGCGCCCCGAACTGCCGAACGGGTTTGTTGTTCCCTCCTGGATCTCAAAACATCACCGTCGCCATCACGAAAAGCCCGCGCCTCCCGGACAGGGCACGCGCGGGCTGGACCAGGCTGAGGGGACCCGATCATGCAGCATCAAAAAGGGGGAGCAACGACGCTGCACGGACATCGAACTCGCATCGACCTGAGTTGTTCCACCTCTCCACGCCGCATCGTTCATGGCTCGGATGGCCGCGCATCAACCCGCACGGAACAATCAACCCCGATAGTGGTTCGGCCGAAGCGAGGTTCGGAGGACGTGATGAAGAATGAAAAGTTGTCCGTGGTGACGGGCGCCTCAAGCGGCATTGGGAAGGAACTTGCCAAACTGTGCGCAAGGGACGGCTACCATCTGATCATAGCCGCTGACGAACCTGCGATCCAGCAGGCCGCCGAGGCGCTCGGTTCGCATGGTGTGACTGTCGAAGCCATCGAGGCCGATCTGGCGACCGAGGAAGGTGTCGATCGTTTGATCGCCGGGATCGGCGATCGCGATGTCGACCTGTTGTTCCTGAATGCCGGACGTGGGCTCGGCCGTGGTTTCGTCGATCAGGATTGGAAAAAAGTCCGCCGCATCATCGACACCAACATCACCGGGACCGTCTATCTCGCGCATCAACTCGGAGCCAGGATGGCACGCCGCGGCCGAGGCCGCATCCTCTTCACAGGATCGATCGCTGGTTTCATGCCCGGCACTTTCCAGGCGGTCTACAACGGCACCAAGGCATTCATCGATTCCTTCTCGATCGCACTGCGTCATGAATTGCGGGACACAGGAGTCACAGGCTCCGTGCTGATGCCCGGGGCAACGCAGACGCGGTTCTTCGAACGCGCCGAAATGATGGATACCAAGGTCGGCACCGACGAGAAGGACAATCCCGCCGATGTCGCCGAGGCCGGCTACGAGGCGATGATGGACGGTGAGGAACAGGTCATCAGCGGTTGGAAGAACAAGCTGCAGGTCGCCGCAGCGCATGTGACGCCGGCAGGCACGCTGGCCGAACAGCACCGCAAGATGGCCGAGCCGGGTTCGGCGTCCAAAGACTGACCTTCGGCCTTCACGCCAACCCCAAAAAAGTCCGGCGATCTTCTTCCAAGACAGGAGCACCATCATGAAAGCGCTCACATGGCACGGCAAAGGCGACATTCGATGCGATCAGGTGGCTGATCCCGCCATCGAGGATGATCGCGACGTCATCATCAAAGTCACCTGTTGCGCTATATGCGGCTCGGACCTGCATCTGATGAACGGATATATGCCGACCATGGAATCTGGCGATGTGCTCGGACACGAGACGATGGGCGAGGTCGTCGAAGTCGGCAGCGGCCATTCGAAATTTAGAAAGGGCGACCGCATCGTGGTGCCTTTCAACATCTCATGCGGCGAGTGCTGGTTTTGCCAGAAGGGGCTGTTCTCGCTTTGCGACAGGTCCAATCCCAATGCCAAACAGGCTGCCGAAGTGATGGGACAATCCCCGGCTGGCCTGTTCGGCTATTCGCATCTGGTCGGCGGCTATTGGGGAGGGCAAGCCGAATATCTGCGCGTGCCCTTCGCCGATGTCGGTCCGATAAAGGTGCCGGACGGAATGGACGACGAACAGGTGCTGTTCCTCTCCGACATCTTCCCAACCGGCTATATGGCGGCCGAAAATGCCGGCATCGAGCCAGGCGATACCGTCGCTATATGGGGCTGCGGTCCGGTCGGCCAGTTCGCCATCCAGAGCGCATGGATGCTCGGCGCCGGCCGCGTCATTGCTATAGACAAGGTGCCGGAGCGGCTGGCGATGGCGCGCGAGCACGGCAAGGCCGAGACGCTCGACTTCAGCAACTCCGATATCTACGACGCCTTGATGGCGATGACCGATGGCCGCGGTCCGGATCGCTGCATAGACTGTGTCGGTACGGAGTCCGATCCCGGCGCCAGTGCGGACTCCATGCTCGACAAGGTCAAGGCCGCGGTCTACCTCGGCACCGACCGACCGCATGTGCTGCGCGAAGCAATCTACTCGTGCCGCAAAGGCGGCACCATCTCGGTCCCCGGCGTCTATATCGGCCTCGTCGACCATATCCCGTTCGGCGCCGCCATGAACAAGGGCCTGACCTTCCGGATGGGTCAGACGCACACTCAACGCTATCTCGAACCGCTCCTGGCCATGGTGCAGAAGGGCGACATCGATCCCTCCTTCGTGATCACGCACCGGGCAGACCTCGAAGCGGGACCAGACCTCTACAAGACGTTCCGTGACAAGCAGGATGGCTGCATCAAGGTGGTAATGCGACCGCATGGCTGAGATGTCGGCATCTTGCACGGGGTCCACCTTGCGCGGATTCCCCGCCAAGGATAGCACCGACGCCGAGGAACCTGGAACTTTCGACCGTGGCGGCGGTTGACCCGCAGAATAAACTCAGGGCGACGAGACTGTCGTGCCCGCCCGCTGCGAAGGAAGCTATCGCCATGAGCAATGAGAATTCCACATCGAAACCCAGCGTCCGGTCGCCAAACCCCGATGCTCTGCCGCACCCGAGACGGGACGCCAGTGACACGGATGCCGGTGCCAAGCCGCTGACGCCGAAAACCGCCGGCACGTCCCGGCCATCGGCTCCGCCGCTGGACAATCCGGTTGCCAATCGAAACGCGGGGCGGCCGCGTCAGGCGAGCACCACGCCTAGGCCGACGGACAAGCCCCTGGACTGATCGAAACCGGCCTCTTGAAATCACAGCGAGTGTTTGTCGGGACGAAGCGATGCCAGGTCGGCCAGGGTGTTGAGAAGTGCAGCGTCGCCTGCCGGCTTCGGCACGAATTTGCAGTTTCGGAAGGGTGTGGGAACGTCGCGCGGCCCAAATCCGGTCATGAAGGCGAAGGGGATGCCGCGAGCCAGCAATGTTTCGGCCACGGGCAGACTTGTTTCACCGTTCAATTGAATGTCCAGCAGCGCCACGTCGGCTTTGCCTGCATCGATAAGCTGACGAGCCGCGGCGGCCGACGAGACCGGGCCGATCACCGGATAACCCGCCGCACGCAGGCGTGACGCGATGTCTTCGGCGATCAGCCATTCGTCCTCGACCACCAGAACGCGCGGCCTGTCGTCGCTCACGGCGCCTCCTTGTGGTTTGCTGGAAACGCGATCTGGACACTGAGGCCGTCCTTGTGGAACACGGTCTCGACATTGCCGCCGAGCCTGTAACCGATTTCTCCCTGCAGCAGGGTCAGGCCAAAGCCGTTCTCCAACGGCGCCTTGACAAGAGGGCCGTCCTTTTCTCGCCAGCCAAATGTGAAACTGTCGTCCTCGATCGACCATTGCACACTGACCTTGCCATCGGTTTTTGACAAAGCGCCGTACTTGGCCGCGTTGGTGGCCAGTTCATGAATGGCCATACTCAGGGAAAGCCCCTGTTGCGGACCTAGTTTGACATCCTCGCCATCGAGTTCGATCCGCTCGATGCCGAATGGTTCGAGCTCCTGCTGGAGCAATTCCCTGACCGAGGCTTCCTTCCATCTCTCCCGGGTCAGCAGGCCGTAGGCCCGCGACATGGCATGCAGGCGACCGATCAGCGCGTCCGCGAACTCCTCCTTCGTATCAGAACTTTCCCGCGTGCGGCTTGCAATGCTGGCGATCACCGCAAGCATGTTCTTGACCCGGTGGTTGAGTTCCGAGATGAGCACCTGTTGATGCTCTTCCGCCTGTGCCAGCGTGGTGACATCGACAAGTGTCACCACCACGCCCTGGATCCTGTTTCCCTTGTCGCGATAGGGATTGATGCGGACCATGTGGAACAGGCCCCTGGCATCGCGTGCCAGATGGTGATTCAGGACCTCGCCCGTCTCGAACACCTTGTCGATGTGCTGCTTCAACTCGGGATAGTCGAGTTGGCTCGACAGATCCGTCAGCGGCCGGCCGACATCGGAGGGGCGCAGGCTGAAGAAGGATGACGCCGCCGGCGTGAAGGTGCGGACTACAAGGCTGCGGTCGAGGAAAATAGTCGCGATGTCGGTGCTTTCGAACAGGTTGCGCAGATCGCCGTTGGCGTGGTCGAGCTCTTCTATCTTGGCCGTCAACTCGGCGTTGATCGTGTTGAGCTCCTCGTTGAGCGACTGCATCTCCTCCTTCGAGGCTTCGAGTTCCTCATTGGTGGATTGCGCCTCCTCATTGACGGAGACGAGTTCCTCGTTCGACGATTTGACCTCCTCCAGCGCGGTCTCGTATTCCTCGATCGTCGATTGCAGGCGCTCTCTGGTGTCGCGCAGTTCCCTCTCGAGATCGGCGGTGGTGTCACTGTCACGGCTGCCGCCACCT
Source organism: Mesorhizobium sp. M7A.F.Ce.TU.012.03.2.1 (assembly GCF_004006095.1). Classification (NCBI taxonomy): domain Bacteria; kingdom Pseudomonadati; phylum Pseudomonadota; class Alphaproteobacteria; order Hyphomicrobiales; family Phyllobacteriaceae; genus Mesorhizobium; species Mesorhizobium sp. M7A.F.Ce.TU.012.03.2.1. Next base: position 3,674,890 of record NZ_CP034779.1, on the reverse strand, counting down.
TCGTTGGACCGGGCCTGGGTCGGCCCCGACGGTTCGAACAGGACGAGATAAAGCGGCTCGCCATTGCCGCGTTCGGCGAGGGGCTCGATCGTCAGCCTGATCGGCTGGACCCGTTCGTCGTCTTCCTCCACGGTCAGGTTTTCCCGCACCACTGTGCGGCGTGTGGTCGTCGCTTCGCGCAGTGCGGCGCGGAGGTCCAGCCGCAGCCCACGCCTTGCCATCGTCAGCAACTGCCGGCTGGGAATCCCTTGTGACGCTTCGAGATATCTGCCGGTTCTGGCCGAATAATAGACGACATCGCCGTCGGCGTTGACCAGGACATGCGGCGGCGCGAATCGTTCCAGCACCTGCGCCTCGACCGCCTGCCGCATGGGATAGCCGACAAGTCCCTTCTTCGAGCCGGCGCTTTCCGATGGGAAGAGGTTGGAATGGCTCTCCCCGAGCAGGGCCGGCAGTCTGATGTGCGGTGAGGCATGCTCCCGCGCTTGGAAGATGCGATGTTTCTTGTCGATGGTGGCGAACAGATCGTCGTGCTGCCCGACGCTTTCTGAGGTGCCGAGGAAAAGGTAACCGCCCGGCTTCAGCGCATAATGGAAGACAGGGATGACGCGGCTTTGGATGATCGGGCCGAAATAGATCAGCAGATTGCGGCAGGAGACCAAGTCCATGCGCGAGAAGGGTGGATCGCGAATGACGCTGTGCGGCGAGAAGATGCACAGTTCGCGTATCTCATTGCTGAGGACATAGCTTTCGCCATCGCCGTTGAAAAACCGCTGTTTGCGTTCGGGAGAAAGACCTTGCAGCAAGGCTTCCGGATAGCGTGCCGCCCGCGCCACCGCCAGCGCCGGCTCGTCTATGTCGGTGGCGAATATCTGGACGCGCGGAACGACCGTAAGCGTCTCCATGTGTTCGCGCAGCAGCATGCCGATGGAGAACACCTCCTCGCCCGTGGCGCATCCGGGAACCCAGACCCGGACAGTGTCGCTGGCTGTCTTGCCTTCGAACAGTTGTGGTACGATTTTTCGCTCGAGCAACTCGAAGGCATCGGGGTCGCGAAAGAAGTTGGTGACATTGATCAGCAAATCGCGAAAAAGGTTCATCACCTCGCGAGCATCCTTTTTCAGCCAGTCTATATAGCCGCTGATGGAATGGACCTGGGCGATCTGCATGCGTCGCTTCACGCGGCGCAGGAACGTCTTGGTCTTATAGCCCGAGAAGTCATGGCCGGAGTGGCTGCGCAGAATGGCGTAGATTTGTTCTCGCACCTTGTCGATGTCGGGCGTTTCATCGCCATCGTCTTCCGCCAACCCGTTCAGCGTGTCGAAGCCGCGGGCGAAAGCCTCCAGCTTCGCCCCGATCTCCTCGGCAGTCACTGCGACATCGACGAGCCCACTGGCAATAGCGCTCTGCGGCATGTCGGGATTGCGCGGCCCGTAGCCGTCCGGCGCTTGCGCGACGATAAACCCGCCCCGCTCCTTGATGGCCTTGGCGCCCAGGGTTCCATCGGAATCACCGCCCGACAGGATAACGCCGACGGCATATTCGCCCTGGTCTTCACCCAGTGCGCTGAAGAAGATATCGATGGGCTTGCGCTCCTGGGTAAGCCCATTGGGCCGACGCAGGTGCAGCACCCCCGATTCAATGGCCAATGTCACGTTTTGCGGCATCACATAGACGTGGTCAGGTTGAACCACCGTGCCATCCTCGACCACCGAAACAGGCATCTCGGTGTAGCGGCTGACAACCTCATGCAACAGACTCTCCCTGTTGGGGCTGAGATGCGTGATGATGACGAACGCCATGCCGGGCTGGCCGGTCACGCCCTTGAAAAGGCCCTCCATCGCGGGAATGCCGCCCGCGGACGCGCCTATGCCCACGATGGGAAATCTAGTCGATCGGGCAGTCACGGCATGTCCCCCTTTCGCCGACCCGACATGAAGTCTCCTCAAGGCCGGATCGAACAGGACACAACCATATAGCGCGCAAGACGGATGGAACAAGACGTCAGGGATGACGTTGAACCCGATATCAATGGTGGTTCAATGGCAAAACGATCTGCTGACATAAAACTCCCGACGCCGGTGGTATCAGGAGCGCCTGGATCGCTCGAAGCTTCCCATGCGGGGCCCGTCCCGGATCGCATGCTGACGCTTGCGAAACGGTTGCAGGCGGCCTTGGATGACAGAATTCGGAAAGCAAATCCGCTGCATTCTAACCTCCGTTCCAAGAAAGGATGACGACGTGCGCGACCTGCGGGGGCTGCATATTCTGATAGTCGAAGACGAATGGACGATGGCGGGAGATCTTGCGCGGTTTTTCAGCAATATGGGCGCCATAATCCTTGGTCCCGCAGCGACCGTCGAACAGGCTTCCAAACACACCGGGACGGCCGAAGCTGCAATTCTCGACGTCAATCTCAATGGCCGACGCGTGTTTCCAATCGCCGATGAGTTGATGCGCCGGGGTGTCCCCTTCGTGTTCTTCAGTGGCGATGACGACATCGCCATTCCCGATCATCTCCGCTACGCCAGCAATTTGCGGAAATCCTCGGGCAGCCAGGCGGTGTTCAACGCACTCTTTCCCCCGCCGGCATCGGGACGGGCGACCCCCGGACCGGACCCGTCCGACGACGTCTTCGCGCTTTTGCCCAAACTGCGACTTGCGGCGCGCCTTTTGCTGGGAGACGTCGACGCATCGGATCGGCTCGTCGAGAGGACGCTCGAGCAAGCGATCCTGGATGTCGACCGCAGACAGCTTGGTCAATCCACTGAAAACTGGCTCAACGGCATCATGCGAGAGATGGCGAAAACCCGCGGCGCAAAACTGATGCATTAATTTTACCTTCCAAGGCCTCTCAGGCTGAAGTTCCAAGCCGCGGGGCCGTCATTGTTCACCACATCGTTCACCACATCTCGAAAACTTGGCCGTACAGATAGGCCGCTTGACCGGCGTCATCAGCCCTTCTGATTGCGCTCGACGAATTTGTTGAAACGGCTGGCTTTCCCCTCACCGGTCTTGGCCTGATACAGAAAGGCCAGATCATTCTCGTCGAATATCCGGAAGAACTCGTCCCATTCGATGGGCTCGAATGCTTCCTCGGGCTCGCCGAAGTCGATCCGCAGTATACCGCCCTCGCCTTTGGTGCGCACCACCGCCGGCCGGCCGTCCCGCTCCTCGGCCCATTTGCGAATTTCGTCATGGTTGGTGGTCGTTTGCGACTGAGACATTGAAATCTCCTTTGATCGGCGTTGCCACATGGGACGCGCGGGCTGTCGGGCGTCCTAACAGCACAAGGGCGTCAATGTTCCAGCACAGCGCGGTGATCGCGGCGCCGGCTCCCAACGAAGCCGGCCAAAGGAACTTTGTTGAAGCAAAGGGAACAAACCTTTTGCCGAAAAGTTCGGGGCGCCGAGGTTGCTTGTCTGAGGAGTCGTCGTGAAACGCATATTGGTTACAGGAGGCTGCGGCTTCATCGGCCGGCATGTCGCACAGGAACTCGTCGAGCAGGATTATTCGGTTCGCATCCTCGATGCCTTGCTGGAGCAGGTGCATGCGGGCGAAGCCGTCGCGCTTCCCGCCGGGACCGAGCTGATCAAGGGCGATGTCCGGGACCGGGAGGCGGTCGCCAATGCGCTGGAAGGCGTTGACGCGGTCATTCATCTGGCGGCGGAAGTCGGCGTCGGGCAATCGATGTATGAGATCGCGCGCTATGTCGGCGCCAACGATCTCGGCACCGCAACGCTGCTCGAGGCGCTGATCAAACACCCGGTCGAACGGATCGTCGTCGCCTCGTCGATGAGCGTCTATGGCGAAGGGCTCTATGCAACGCCAGACGGCCGGCGTATCGACAATGCTCGGCGCAAGGCGAGCGACATCAGGAGCGGGCAATGGAACCCGCTGTCGCCAGGTGGAGACGCCCTCTCGCCGCTGCCGACGGACGAAGAAAAGCCGGTCGATCTCGCCTCCATCTATGCGCTGACAAAATACGCCCAGGAACGCGCCGTGCTGATCTTCGGCGAGGCCTATGGCATCGATGCGGTCGCGCTGCGCCTGTTCAATGTCTTCGGCGCCGGCCAGGCGTTGTCGAATCCCTATACCGGCGTGCTGGCCAACTTCGCTTCGCGTCTCGCCAACGGCCAACGGCCAATGATCTTCGAGGATGGCGAACAGAAGCGCGATTTCGTCCATGTGCAGGACGTCGCCCGCGCCTTTCGCCTTGCTCTGCAGCAACGCCAGGCAAAGGGTCATGTCATCAACATCGGCAGCGGCCGCGCCTATGCGATCAGCGAAGTCGCGCGATTGCTGGCCGAGGCCATGGGGACACCGAATCGCTCGCCGGAACTGCTCGGCAAAGCCCGCTCCGGCGACATCCGCAACTGCTTCGCCGATATTTCCAAGGCCCGTGAGTTGCTCGGTTTCGAGCCGGTGCGGCAACTGGAGAATTCGCTCGGCGAGTTCGTTTCCTGGGTGCGTAACACGTCCGCCGTCGACCGCGGCGCCGACATGAAGCGCGAGCTCGAAGAACGCGGGTTGGTCTCATGAACACACGCAATCGACGCGACGCGCCGGTCGCCATCATCGGCGGCAGCGGCTTCATAGGATCGAACCTCGCCGACAGCCTGTTGTCGGATGGCGAGCCGGTACTGGTGATCGACAATCTCAGCCGTCCGGGCGTCGAGCAGAACCTTGAATGGCTGGCGCAAAAACACGGCGGTCGCCTCACGGTGGAGACGATCGACGTGCGAGACGCCAACGCCCTGGCGCCTGTCTTGATGGTTTCGAAGGCAATTTTCCATCTGGCCGCGCAAACCGCCGTCACCACAAGCCTGGTCCAGCCGGGCGAGGATTTCGACATCAACCTTCGGGGAACGTTCAACGTTCTGGAGGCGGCACGACTGAGCGGCGAGCGTATCCCGGTGATCTTCGCCAGCACCAACAAGGTCTATGGCAGCCTGCCTGACGTCGCGGTCCGCGAGGACGGCGATCGCTATGTGCCTTGCGACAGCGTCATCCAAGCGCACGGCATCGATGAGGCTCGGGGCCTGGACTTCTGCACGCCCTACGGTTGCTCCAAAGGCGCGGCGGATCAGTATGTGCTCGACTATGCCAAATCTTACGGCATGCCGACGGCGGTGCTGCGGATGAGCTGCATCTATGGACCGCGCCAGTTCGGAACCGAGGACCAGGGCTGGGTCGCACACTTCCTGCTCAGCGCGCTGACGCGACGCCCAATCACCATTTACGGCGACGGCAGGCAAGTGCGCGATATCCTGCATGTCTCCGATGCCGTCGCCGCCTACAGGGCCGTGCTCGATCGCATCGAGACCACCAAAGGCCAGGCATTCAATCTTGGCGGCGGCCCGGAAAATGCGGTCAGCCTGCGCAGGCTGTTGAGCGAGATCCGTAGCCTGACCGGCCTTGAGCTCTCGATTCGCCATGATGGGGAACGCACCGGCGACCAGCCCTTCTTCGTCGCCGACACCCGCAAGATCAAAACCGCGCTTGGGTGGATGGCCCATGTTTCATGGCGCGAAGGCATCCGCGACCTCGCCGACTGGCTGCAGCGCCATCGGCTCGAGCCTCGCCCTGAAGCCGTGAGGTACGTTGCATGAAAATCGCCCTGGTGAACCCGTCCTGGACGTATGACGACAGCATTTATTTCGGCTGCCGCCAACCGCATCTGCCGCTGGAACTCGGCTATTCGAAGGCCCTGCTCGAAGCCGCCGGACATGAGGTGCTGATGCTGGATGGGCAGTTGCAGAAGCTCGACAATTCCGGTCTCTGCGAGCGGGTGGCTGATTTCGCCCCGGCTATGACCGTCGTCAGTACCGCCCCGACCTATCTGTTCTGGCGCTGCGCACCGCCGGAATTGCGTGTGCCGGCCGATTTCCTCAACCGTCTCGCCGGGCGCGGTGGACGCACGGTCGCGGTCGGGCCGCACGGCTCGGCGACGCCCGCGCCGACCTTGCGCAAGCTCGGCGTCGACATCGTCGTGCGCGGCGAATGTGAAGAAGTCGTCGAGCAACTTGCCCGGCGCGACGATTGGAGCGCCGTGCCCTCAACCGCTTATCTGCGGGATGCCAGGGTGGTTTCGAACGGAGGCGTCCACGCCAGCTCGTTTGTCGATCATCCGCCACTCGAATGGCCAGCGGACTGGATCGCAGCCCATTCGCACCACCATCACAGGTTCGATGACAATCAGGTGGGGTTCGGTGCGGAAGTCGAGGCATCGCGCGGCTGTCCCTATAACTGCAGTTTCTGCGCCAAGATCGATTTCCGTGATGCCTATCGCCGTCGAAACCACGAAGCGGTGGTAGCGGAGATCGATCGGCTGATTGCCCAAGGTGTCGGCTACATCTACTTCATCGACGAGATCTTCCTGCCGCAAAAAGCGTTGCTGGAAGCCTTGGTCGATCGCGATGTGAAATTCGGCGTACAGACCCGCATCGATCTGTGGAAGCCCGAGCTACTGGAATTGCTGGGCGCCGCAGGCTGCGTCTCCATCGAGGCCGGTCTCGAAAGCCTGACCGTCGAAGGTCGGGCAATGCTGGCCAAGCGCTGCCGGCTGGGTACCGAGGAACTCGCCGCGCTGCTCGTCGATGCCAGACGTCACGTTCCATTCGTTCAGGCCAATCTGATCGGCGTGGTCGAGGATGATCCCGCCCTGGTCGAGCACTGGCGAACCCACCTGATCGACCACGGCGTATGGGCTAACGAACCTGTGCCGCTTTATCCGTATCCGAGTTCGCCCAGCTACCGCGAGCTTTGGGGCGAACCCGACGACCTTGCTTGGGAACGCGCCCATGACCACTACCTCGCATCTTTCCAGAAATTCAGTGACATCCAGGAGAGGCGGCCGCGGCCGCTGGCGGAACTGGAGGCGACATGTTGCGGACACTGACGCCGCGCTCGCGGCGCATCCTGATGACCGTCGATGCCGTGGGCGGCGTATGGCGCTATGCCCTTGATCTGGCAGGGGAACTTGTGAACGGCGGCGACAGCGTGGTGCTTGCCGGCCTCGGTCCGCAACCGTCAAGGCAGCAGGCCGAGGAGGCGGAGGCTTTCACGACGCTGATCTGGTTGAATACGCCGCCGGATTGGATGACCAGCAGCGGCGGCGACCTCGACGCGCTGCCGCGGGAATTGCTTGCGCCCATGCGCGACCACGCCATCGACCTAGTCCATTTCAACGCGCCGACGCAGGCATCGGGATTCGATGCGCCATGCCCAGCCGTGGTGGTCTCCCATTCCTGCGTGACGACATGGTTCCACGCCGTCAGGAAACAGGCGGTGGATGGCGCATGGGCCTGGCAGAAGGAGCGCAACAGGCGCGGCTTGGATCGGGCCGACGCAGTCATCGTGCCGAGCCGCAGCCATGCCGACATGCTTGAGACCTGCTATGGCCCGATCGCGCGTCTGAGTGTGGTCGGAAATAGTGCAAGTCCGGTGCCGAAGACCGAAAAGCGCCAACCGCTCGTCTTCGCCGCTGCCCGCTGGTGGGACGAGGGCAAGAATGCGGCGGTGATCGACCAGGCCGCGTCGCTGACGCAATGGCCCGTTTTTGCCGCCGGTTCGATGCACGGTCCCAACGGCGGGCGTACCAGCTTCAGCTATGCTGTTCCTCTGGGAGCACTGCCGTCTCACGAGGTGCGCTCCTTGATGGCGCGCGCCGGCATTTTCGTGTCGCCATCAATCTATGAGCCATTCGGTCTGGCCGCGCTGGAAGCTGCCATGTCGGCGACGCCCCTGGTGCTTTCCGACATCGCAACCTATCGCGAACTATGGGATGGGGCCGCGATGTTCTTTGACGCGCGCAATCCCCACGACCTCGCTGCCTGCCTCAATCGTCTCTCCAGCGATGCCGAGCTCAGGCGAGAGCTCGGTCAGGCAGCCATGCGACGAAGCCGCCGGTTTACACTGGCCAGGCAAGCGGCGGCCATGCGAGGCGTCTACGACAAGGCGGCCCTGGCCATGGCGGGGCGCTGACCATGCGCTTTCTGTTCTACACCCACTCGGTCGTTTCCGACTGGAACCACGGCAATGCCCATTTCCTGCGCGGTATCATGCGGGAACTGGTCGCGCGCCGGCACCAGGCGGTCGCGCTGGAGCCGTCCGACAGCTGGAGCCGTTCGAACCTGCTGGCTGAGAAGGGATCCTTCGCCATCGAACGCTTCCGCAAGGATTTCCCAGAACTGATGCCGGTGACCTACGATGCCGGGTTCGATCACGAGGCCTGGATCGCTGAGGCCGACGTTGTGATCGTTCATGAGTGGACGGATCCGGAGCTTGTCGCACGCATCGGCCGTGCCAGGGCCGCTGGCGGCAACTTCATCCTTCTGTTTCATGACACCCACCACCGGGCGGTATCGGCGACCGAGGCAATCTCGGCGCTGCGGTTGGAGCACTATGACGGCGTTCTCGCCTTTGGCGAGGCCTTGCGCGAGAGCTATCTGCGCGCCGGCTGGGGCAAGCGCGTCTTCACTTGGCATGAAGCCGCGGACGATCGCCTGTTCAAGCCACACCCGGAGATCCACCCCACGTCCGATCTGGTCTGGATTGGAAACTGGGGCGACGATGAGAGGACCGCCGAACTCAAGGAGTTTCTAATCGAGCCGGTACACGATCTCGGTCTCGATGCCACCGTGCACGGAGTACGCTACCCCAAGCCCGCACTTGCGGATCTGGCCACCGCCGGACTGCGCTATGACGGATGGATCGCCAATGCCGACGTGCCGAAGGCGTTCGCCGCGCATCGTGTCACCGTCCACATCCCGCGGCGCCCCTATCGTGAGGGTTTGCCTGGAATTCCGACGATCCGCATGTTCGAGGCACTCGCCTGCGGCATTCCGCTGATTTCAGCACCATGGTCCGATGTCGAGCAGCTGTTCAGGCCCGGCGTCGACTTCCTGTTCGCCCACAATGGCTCGCAAATGCGGCAACACCTGCGGGCGGTGTTGGCCGATGCGGATTTCGCGGCTTCCCTGGTGACTTCGGGTCTCGAGACCATCCGCTCGCGGCACACCTGCCAGCACCGCGTCGACGAGTTGTTCGGCGTGCTCATGGAATGCACAACCGAACATACCATCAACAAGACCACCGCAAAGGAAGCCGCCGCATGAAGATGGCATTCTATGGATCGAGCCTCTTGTCGTCCTACTGGAACGGTGCCGCGACCTACTATCGCGGCTTGCTGAAGGCGCTTGCCCAACTGGGCTACGAAATCACCTTCTATGAGCCCGACGTCTACGACCGGCAGAAGAACCGCGACATCGAGGCCCCTGACTGGTGCACTGTGGTAGTTTATGAAGCGACCCAGCACGCGTTGATGCAGGTCGCGGCACGCGCCGCCAGCGCCGACATCGTCGTCAAGGCGAGTGGCGTCGGTTTCGAGGACGAGGCGCTGCTGCGCGCCGTTCTCGACCATGCCCGCAGCGACGCGCTGGTGGTATTCTGGGACGTGGACGCTCCGGCAACCCTTGCCCAGTTGCGCGACGAACCGGACCATCCGCTCCATGGCGCCCTGCAAGAAATCGACCTTGTGCTGACCTATGGCGGCGGCGACCCCGTCGTCTGGGCCTACCGTGCCATGGGGGCGAACGAATGCGTGCCGATTTACAATGCGCTCGATCCTCAAACGCATCACCCGGTCGCCAGCAATGCGCGTTTCGCTTGCGATCTGGCGTTCCTCGGCAACCGGCTGCCGGATCGTGAGGCGCGTGTCGAAGCATTCTTCCTCGATCCCGCAAGCCAGTTGCCGAAACAGCGCTTTCTGCTCGGTGGATCGGGCTGGGGGGACAAGCCGCTTCCCGCCAATGTCGGCTGGCTCGGTCACGTTGGCACCCGCGATCATAATGCCTTCAACGTCACTCCCAAGGCCGTGCTGAACATCAGTCGCGACAGCATGGCCGTAAACGGTTTTTCACCGGCCACGCGTGTCTTCGAGGCAGCCGGCGCCGGTGCCTGCCTCATCACCGATGCGTGGCTGGGCGTGGAACTGTTCCTGAAACCAGGCGAGGAGATCCTGGTGGCGCGCGACGGCGGCGATGTCGCCGAGATCATGCACTCGCTGACCTCCAGTCGCGCAAAAGCAATCGGCCAGGCCGCACTTTGCCGCGTGCTGGCCGACCATACCTACGCGCTGCGGGCGGACGTGGCCGATGCCGTCTTCAAACGTCATTTCGAGCAGGGGACCGTGGAGGCAGCGGAATGACCAAGCAATTGGACATCGTCTTTCTCGGCCTGTCGCTGTCCTCGTCCTGGGGAAACGGCCACGCCACGACGTTTCGAGGCCTGCTGAAAGGTCTGCACGAACTCGGCCACCGCGTGACCTTTCTGGAGCGCGACGTGCCGTGGTACGCCAACCACCGCGATCTGCGCGATCCGGATTTCTGCGCCTTGCGCTACTACGAAACCACAGCGGAATTGCAACGCGACTACGCCCGGTGCCTGGAGCAGGCCGACATCGTCGTCATCGGCTCCTTCGTGCCGGAAGGGCGCGTGGTCATCGACATCGTCGCTTCATTTTGCAAGGGGCGCTTCTGCTTCTACGACATCGACACGCCGGTAACCGTGGCGCAGCTTTCAGCCGATGATTGCGATTACCTGAGCTGGCGGCAGATTCCGTATTTCGACGTCTACTTCTCGTTCACCGGCGGGCCGATGCTTGGCCGTCTGGTGGAGGAGTTCGGCGCGCGCCGCGCCGAACCGCTCTACTGCTCGGTCGACCCGGAACGGCACCACCGGACCGGCGATCCGATCCGCTGGGATCTCGGCTATCTCGGCACCTACAGTGCCGACCGGCAGGCAACGCTGAACGCGCTGCTGCTCGAACCAGCACGGCATATGCCGGACCGCCGTTTCGTCGTAGCCGGCTCGCAATACCCATCCGACATCATCTGGCCGGACAATGTCGAACGCATCGAACATTTGCCGCCGGCCGATCATGCCGCGTTCTACAGCCGTCAGCGTTACACGCTGAACGTCACACGCAGTTCCATGATCGCTGCCGGATGGTCACCCAGTGTGCGCCTGTTCGAAGCGGCTGCTTGCGGCACGCCCATCATCAGCGATCGCTGGCCAGGGCTCGACAGCTTCTTTCCCGCATCGGCGATCCACAACGCCGGGGAAACGGACGATGTCATCGAAATCCTCTTCGGCGAGTCCGAGCGCACACGCCTCGCCATGGCCCGCCGGGCCCGCGAACGCGTCCTCGCATCCCACACCGGTGCGGCCAGAGCCCGCGAATTCGTGACGGCGTTGACACAGCCAAGGGCGGCGGCCCTCAATTTCGACATCGGAAGCGCAGCATGACCGGCATACAGGAGAAAACGACGATGCGACAAAAAAGAAACGCGCAAAGGGCAAAGGCAGTGCTTGTTGCCGGCGGTGCGGGATTCCTCGGTTCGCATCTTTGCGAAGCATTGCTCCGCGACGGCTGGCGCGTGATCTGCGCCGACAATTTCCTGACTGGGCGCATGGAAAACATCATCTCGATCATGGATCAGCCGGGTTTCCGATTGATCGAGCAGGACATCTGCCGGCCATTGGATCTCGGCGAGCCCGTGGATCGCATCTACAACCTGGCATGCGCTGCCTCGCCGCCGCGTTACCAGGCCGACCCGATACACACCACGCGAACCTGCGTGATCGGCACGCTCAACCTGCTCGAACTCGCTGTCCGATATGGCGCGCGGCTGCTACAGGCCTCGACGAGCGAAGTGTATGGCGATCCGGAGCAACATCCCCAGAGGGAGGACTATGTTGGCCATGTGAACTGCACCGGCCCACGCGCCTGCTACGACGAGGGCAAGCGCACCGCCGAAACGCTTTGCTTCGACTATCTTAGAGCCGGCAAAGCCGACGTGCGCGTCGCGCGCATCTTCAACACCTACGGTCCGAGAATGGATCCGGCGGACGGCCGCATCGTCTCAAACCTGATCATGCAGGCGTTAGAAAAACGTCCTCTGACGATCTTCGGCGACGGCTTGCAAACGCGGTCCTTCTGCTATGTCTCCGATCAGATCGATGGATTGAGGCGACTGATGGATATCGATCCCAATCCGGGCAAGCCGGTCAATCTGGGCAATCCCGGAGAATTCACCATCGTGCGACTGGCGGCACTGGTGAAGGCGATGACCGGCACCAAATCGGATTTGAGATTTCTGCCGCTGCCGCAAGACGATCCTCGGCGCAGGCAGCCCGATATTTCGCGTGCAAAAGCGCTGCTCGGCTGGACGCCGAAGGTGCCCCTCAATGAAGGGCTCAAGCTGACGATCGATTATTTCGCGGCGCTCGAAGGCAGTCGCATCGGCGATCAGATGACAGGCTTTGCCAAAAGAGCGAGGCCGGCATCCGGCGGGCTACAGAACCTTCCGGCGTGATGCGAGACGGCCGCCGAATCTTTCCCGAGATCGCGCGGAACATCCGCCCCAGCTTGTGGTTCGGTGGGAGGACCAGATACGGAGGATCATCCTCATGCAACCCAAGCGACCCACGAGGGATATCGACCAGATGGCCGAACGCGAGACGGCTGCCTATCTGCGGCGCGCCTCGATCACCTATCTCGAGTGCTGCGTCAGCTTGATGATGACGCATCTGCAGCGCGAGGAAGTGGCCGCTATTCTCGAGAAGGAAGCAGACATGCTGCGAAGGCTGGACTGATCGGAACGATCATATCAGGCATTCGTCCAGGAATCCTATCAGTCGCATCCTATATCGGTCTGCCGTCGCGGCGAGCCTTGCTTTTTCCCGGCCATTTTCGGATTGCGCAGCCGTGCTCCAGAGCCCGAGCTGGAATGCCAAATAGCACGGTTCGAAAAAGCCGATGTGGCAGTTGTCGATGGCAAGCTTCATTCCTTGGACCAGGGTCCTCACATCGCTGTCGGATAGCCCGTACTCGACACGGGCGCCGGCAATGTCCCACTCTATTGGCTGGCAGCCGATCAAATCGTGTGCCCGGCAATGGTCGACGGCATCTGTCTTAAGCACCCTGCCGTCGGCGCGAACGAGAAACTCCCATGGTTGGAGCTTTCCATCGATTTCAACGCGCTGCAGCCCGCTCGCGGGGGCCTGTTTCGAGAGCCAACCGCGCAAGGCTGCCGCGCGTTTTTCGCCCAAGGCTTCCGACGTATTGGAAACAGCCATCTCCGCGAGTGCAAGCAATGATGCACCCGGTTCGCAAGTTCGAAGATTGAGCGCACGCCAGGCCAGGTAATTTGTGAACTCCGCGATCAGTCTTTCCCTGGGTAGCGGCGCCTGATCCATCGTGGTGCCGTCAATCCACCGTTCAACCAGAAAGCCATGGCAAAGCGCGACAACTTGCGATCCGAACTCGGCTTCATGCAACATCGTCGCGGTTCGTTTCTTGCGCCGTCCGGTTTCGCCGAGGCCCGCGAATTTGACGAGCCAGCGGTCACGCCCGGCGGACGCCAGGAATTTACGCCGCTCGGTACCGCGAGGGCTCGGCGGCCAGCGCCCTTCGTCGGCGTAGTGGGCGGCCCGCCACTCGCCGCCAGATAGCTCGGTCAGGCCTAATTCCGGCCTGCCGACCGCCTCGGCCACCCAATCGCGCAACGTGGGAATTTTCGAGCTTTCGGAGAAGGTGCATTCAAACGCCGTCGCCACATGCTTCGGACAGCGCGACCATGTCTCCCGAGCCTCCCGCGACGCTTCGATGCCCGGGCCGCCTGAATGGCTGGGAAACAGGTGAATGCGGTCCGTATCGATACCCAGTTCACGCAGCCACATGATAACCGCATGCATCGAACTGCCGGACAGGCCAGGACCCTCGTCGACAACGGCGAAACGCGCCGACGGATTGTTCATCCAAGTGGCGATCGACTGCGGATCGGCGTTGATATACCTGCGGAAGGGATGGCCGATCGGGCGAACGCTGAACGGTGCCGGCGCACCAATCGAGGCCGCCACCATAGCTGCCAGCCCGAGGCCGATGCTGCGGACGCCGATCACACATGTGTTCGCATCGAGACCCGACTTCTGCGCCGCGTCCAAATAGCTTTCGGGATAAAGCGCATAGTGCGCATAACCCTCGGCAGAGCCGGTCACAACCTCGGCCTTGCAGTCGAGCCCGGCCAGCTGTTTGAGAAGTCCCGGATCGATGCCACCGCCGACGCCGAAACCGCTTTGCCACGACTTCGCCACCTCTGCCGCAAGTCCGACCAACAACCTGGCGCCTTGCTGTTGTCGCGGCGAAAAGATGTCGATGCCGCTGGTTTGGAAATCGACATCGGCAAGCGCCTGAACCAGCTCCGACACGCTGATGAATAGTCCGACCAATGCAGCATGGCGTTGGACGCCATGAGACATCCGATCCAGGCTTTCGGCCATTTCGTTTGCTGCTTCCCGAAGCTGCTCTGCGCTCTCGGTCTGCCTGTGGTCGCCGTAGACGATCATCGATCGGTTTTCCAATGTTGCCGTGCGGCAACGCATCGAATGCAGCTTCGATCCATGCAGTCTCGCGCAATTTTTCGATGGGCGGAGGAACATTCCGGCACGCTGATGGTTCGGCGCCAGGAACTTACCTTTGAACAACATAGGGTGGCGGTTTCGTGGGATCGAAAAAGGTTCGTGTTGGTATCGTTGGGGTCGGCAACTGCGCATCCTCCCTGGTGCAGGGCCTCTCCTTTTATCGTCACGCGAAAAGCAACGAACCAATCCCTGGGCTGATGCATGCCGACCTAGGCGGCTATCATGTCGACGACATTGAGATTGTCTGCGCATTCGATGTCGCCAGGAGCAAGGTTGGCCGCGACGTCGCGGAAGCGATCTACGCCGCCCCGAACAACACGTTCCGCTTCGCCGACGCGCTGACAACCGGCGTTCGCGTCGAGCGCGGGCCGACGTTGGACGGGATCGGTAAATATCTGCGCGACGAGATTGAAGAAGCTCCGGATCCCGTAGCCAATGTCAGCGAGATCCTGCGCGACAGCAACGCTGACGTGCTGGTTTCCTACCTGCCGGTGGGTTCTGAGGAGGCAACTTGCTTCTATGCCGAATGCGCGCTCGAGGCCGGCTGCGCCTTCGTCAATTGCATACCAGTTTTCATCGCCTCACGCCCGGAATGGCGCCGGCGCTTTGAGCAGCGAGGACTGCCGCTGGTCGGCGACGATATCAAGAGCCAGGTCGGCGCGACCATCGTGCACCGGCTGCTGGCCAATCTCTTCCGCGAACGCGGCGTACGCATCGACCGCACCTATCAGCTGAATTTCGGCGGCAACACCGATTTTCTCAACATGCTGGAACGCGAGCGGCTGGAATCGAAGAAAATCTCGAAGACACAGTCCGTGGCCAGCCAGTTCGATGTTCCCCTGGAGCCAGGCAATATCCACGTTGGGCCCAGCGACCACGTACCGTGGCTGACCGATCGCAAGTGGGCCTATATAAGGGTGGAAGGCACGACTTTCGGCGGCGTGCCGCTCAACGCCGAGCTCAAGCTGGAAGTCTGGGATTCGCCCAACTCGGCCGGCGTGGTGATCGATGCGGTACGCTGCGCCAAACTGGCGCTCGATCGCGGCATGGCCGGAGCGCTGACCGGTCCCTGCAGTTATTTCATGAAGTCGCCTCCCGAACAGTTCACCGACGCCGAAGCGCGGCAGCGCACGCTTGCGTTCATCGCCGGCAAGGACGAGCCTTTGCTCGATGCCGCGGAATGACGACGACGACCTTCTTTCTGATCCGCCATGCGGCACACGACAATGTCGGCTCCTATCTGGCAGGCCGTATGGACGGCGTTTGCCTCGGGGATGCTGGTAAGGCGCAGGCAACGCAGCTTGGCTGCCGCATGGCCCGGGAGCCGATTGCAGCGATCTTGTGCAGCCCGCGCGAGCGGACCCGGGAGACGGCCCTGCCAATCGCGCTCGCCTGCGGCGTCGGGGAAATCGCGATCTGTGCCGAACTCGACGAGATCGACTTCGGCGACTGGTCGGGAAAGACCTTCGATGAGTTGAGCGGCAACGCCGGCTGGCGAGCCTGGAACGACCAGCGGCAGGAGGCCAGGACACCAAACGGCGAAACCATGCTGGATGTCCAGCAGCGCGTCGTCGCGGTGATGAACGCTGTCCACGAGCAGCATCAGAATCAGTGTGTCGCCCTGGTCAGCCACGCCGATGTGATCAAGGCCGCCGTTTGCAAAGTCCTTGGCTTGCCGGCCGGCGACTGCTTTCGCTTCGACATCGATCCCGCCTCGATCACCACGATCGTGTCGGGCGACTGGGGGGCGAAGCTGATCCGATTGAACGAAGTTGCCTGACGAGGATTTGCCGGATGCAGATGGTCATTTTCGGTCTTACCGTCACGTCTTCATGGGGTAACGGCCATGCCACCTTATGGAGGGGACTGATCAGAGCCCTCGCCCGGCGCGGCTGGTCCATCACCTTCTTCGAACGCGACACACCCTACTATGCCGGAACGCGCGATGTTGATCATCTGGACGGCGGCAACATCGTGCTCTATCCGGACTGGGAGGATATCCGCCGGGTCGCGGAGCAAACGATCAAACGATCGGATGTCGTTATCGTCACCTCTTATTGTCCCGATGCCGTGGACGCCTCGCGGCTGGCGCAGCAGGCAGGGCGCGGACTGCGGGTCTTCTACGATCTGGACACTCCGGTCACGCTTGCCCGCATCGAACAAGGTGAGCGTCCACCCTATTTCGGCCCCGAGGGTCTTGCCGATTTCGACCTCGTCCTGAGCTACACAGGCGGCTCGGCGGTCGACGCGCTGAAGGCGGTTCTGGGCGCGCGTCACGTGGTGCCGCTCTATGGGCATGTCGATCCGGATCAACACCGGCCGGCTACGCCGCGGGCCGAGTTCAAGGCCGATCTCTCCTATCTCGGAACCTACGCGCCCGATCGCCAGGCGGCCGTCGAGAATCTGCTGGTTCGCCCAGCTGCGCGCTTGGCGGACCAGCGCTTCATCATCGGCGGCGCACAATATCCGCAGGAATTCCCGTGGAGCGACAACATCTTCTTCGTCAGGCACCTTCCGCCGGCCGATCACCCGGCGTTTTTCTCATCCTCTCGTCTGACACTGAATGTGACCCGCGAGGCGATGGCGCAAAAGGGCTGGTGCCCTTCGGGCCGGTTGTTCGAAGCAGCGGCATGTGGAGTGCCTATCGTAACCGACACATGGCCGGGCCTAAGCAGCTTCTTCGAACCCGGCAGCGAGATCCTGCTGGCCCACGACACCGATGACGTGGTCGCGGCGCTCGCCTTACCCGCAGGAGAACTCGATGCTATCAAAACCCGTGCGCGCCAACGGGTTCTCGACGAACACA
Source organism: Mesorhizobium sp. M7A.F.Ce.TU.012.03.2.1 (assembly GCF_004006095.1). Lineage (NCBI taxonomy): Bacteria > Pseudomonadati > Pseudomonadota > Alphaproteobacteria > Hyphomicrobiales > Phyllobacteriaceae > Mesorhizobium > Mesorhizobium sp. M7A.F.Ce.TU.012.03.2.1. The sequence goes on along the minus strand of NZ_CP034779.1, from coordinate 3,657,597 downwards.
CTTCTGGCCGGCGCGCGGCGGAGCTGGACCAGATTCTAAACGACGCCTTTCAAAGATCTCCCGGCGAACCGATGATGGAAGCAGTCTGATGTTGGGCATTGTGCCCGCTGCCGGGCGCGGCAGCCGCATTCAACCGCTCGGCTTCTCGAAAGAGCTGCTGCCGGTCGGCAGCCGGATCGATGGACAGACCGAGCGTCCCTGCGCCGTGAGCGAGTATCTGGTGCGGCGGATGGTGCGCGCTGGCGTCGACAAGATCTGTTTCATCATTGGATCGGGCAAATCCGACATCCTCGAATATTACGCTGCCGGCTATGGTGAGGCCGCGGCTCTCTTCGTGGTGCAGCCCATTCCCGTTGGACTTTGCGATGCGATTTTTCGGGCAGCGCCTCTCGTCGCGTCCGATGAGGTCGTCCTGGTCGGCCTTCCCGACACGATCTGGTTTCCCGAGGACGGCTTCTGTCATTTGCCTGACGATCAGCTTTCATTTCTGCTCTTCCCGGTGGATCGTCCCGAATTCTTCGACGCCGTCGTTGTCGATGACCACGAGCGCGTGATCGAAATCCAGGTCAAGCAACAGGACGCCGCCACGAACTGGGTTTGGGGTGCGTTCAAGATGCCGGGCCAGATCCTGCATCAGCTTGCGGCACTCTGGCGTGAACGGGAATGCCGTGACGAATATATCGGCACGTTGGTCAACGCCTACCTTGCGGCCGGAGGTCAAGCCTCCGGCATCAAGGCTGGGTCCGCCTATGTCGATGTCGGCACTTTCAACGGCTATCGCACGGCCCTGCGGCTGCTCGAGGACGGCGCCGCACCCGTCCATCACCAACCCGCGGCGGGCGTCGAAACCGCTCCCAACCATTTTCTCGGCAATTATCCGCTGATCAAATGGCGCAAATTCGCCGAGGCCATTCCCGCCGATCTGACAGGCAAGACGGTGTTGGATATTGGTTGCAATGCCGGTTTCTATTCCATCGAGATGAAACGGCGAGGTGCTGCCCGTGTCCTCGGCATCGATTTCGATGAGGCCTATCTGGCGCAGGCCCGCTTTGCCGCCGAGATCGCCGATTGCGAGATCGAATTCCAGAAACTTTCGGTCTACGACGTCGGCGCCCTGAGTGAAACGTTCGATGTCGTGCTGTTCATGGGGGTGCTTTATCACCTGCGCCACCCCTTGCTCGCGCTCGACCTTATCCGTGAGCACGTCGCCGGTGACCTGATGATCTTCCAGTCCATGCAGCGCGGCAGCACAGATCTGCCCGAGATGGAAGAGAACTATCATTTCTGGACGCATGACCTGTTCGACCGGCCGGAATTTCCCAAGCTCCATTTCATCGAGCACCGCTATGCCGATGACCCGACCAACTGGTGGATACCCAACCGCGCCTGCACCGAAGCGATGCTGCGCAGCGCCGGCTTTGAAATCGTCCTGCATCCGGAGCAGGAGGTCTATTTCTGCCGCGCCGCCGGCGGCGCGGCCAGTGGGGGTCCCGTCTACCCCTCGAAAGGACAGCGCCATGATTGAAGCCGCGATGATCTGGAACGAGCCCAACAACAAATCGCATTGGGATCCCGAGCTCGATCCAGATTGGAGCCGCTTCGCCAGGATGGCAATCCTGGCGGCGGACGCAATCGCATCTGAAAACCCGGCTTTGACCAAAGTGCTCGGTGGCATCTCGCCGATAGATCCGGGGTTCATCACCCGCATGAAGGAATTCGGCGTGCTGGATCATGTCGATGCCGTCGCCGTGCACGGCTTTCCCCTCGACTGGAATCTGTGGCAGATCCAGGAATGGCCGCAGAAGATCGGCGAGATCGCGACCGTCACCGATCTTCCCATCTGGGTCAGCGAAGTCGGCGTATCGACCTTCGGCGCCGAGGAAATCCAAGTCTGGGGGCTCAAGCGCACAGCTGAATTGCTGCTCGGCAATGCGCCACGCATCCAATGGTACAGCCTCTACGATCTTCCGCGTGAATGGGAAGCAACGACGCGTCACCGCGAAGCCGAGGGCTCCTCTTATTACCGGCATTTCCATATGGGGCTGCTACGCCAGGACGGCACGCCAAAGCCCGCGCTGGAGGAATTCCTGCGCCATACACCCGCAATGGGCCTGGTGCAGTGGTTTCATTTCGAAGACCCGCGGCTGGACGATGCCGTCGCCTGGATGAAGCGGCTGGGTGTCACCAATATGCGTACCGGGCTTTCCTGGGCGGACAGTTTTCGGCCGAATGCGCTGGACTGGTTCGACCGGCAGATGGAAGCACTCGCCGATTTCGATGTGACGGTCACCTTCTGCTTCACACCTCAGCACCGCGGAATGATGCCCCACCACACCAGCCCGCCCCTGGTGCCGGAGGAGTTCGCTGAATTCTGTTCAACCATGATCCGCCGCTATGCGCCTGGCATGACATCCGCCTCGCTCCCCACGCAGCGGGCCTCGGCCGCGTGAAATGTCATGCTGCCCATGCATCAGATGCAGGACTTCGCGACGCCGTTGACGGGTGGGGATACGGCGCAGGGCAACGAGACGTGCCCAGGCGAGACACTCACCGTCCTCAATGTTGCCTACCCTCTCGCGCCCGTCGGCCCCGACGCTGTCGGCGGTGCCGAACAGGTTCTGTCGATGCTCGATCGGGCACTGGTTCAGGCCGGTCATCGATCTATCGTCATTGGCTGCCGAGGCTCCAGAACGAGCGGCACGCTTGTGGAAATACCGGCCGAAAACGGCGTACTCGACGAGGCGGCGAAGAGCCGCGCGCAACAGGCCCATCGCGAGGCGATCGCGGCTGCCCGTGCCCGATGGCCCATCGACGTGGTTCATCTGCACGGCATAGATTTCGACGCTTATCTGCCCGACGATGGTCCGACCTTGGTGACCCTCCACCTGCCATTGGATTGGTATCCGGCCGCGGCATTGCGCCCGACGCGCGGTGACCTCTGGCTCCATGCGGTCTCGCCCACCCAGCAGAAAACCGCGCCATCAGACGCCCGGCTGACGGCGCCGATTCCGAACGGCGTTGACATCGAAGCACTGACCCTGCTGCAGTCGAAGCGCGACTTTGCCCTTGTTCTAAGCCGGGTTTGTCCGGAAAAGGGCGTCCACCTGGCGCTCGACGCAGCCAAACAGGCAGATGTGCAACTGGTCATCGGCGGCAAGGTCTATCCCTATGAAATGCATACGCGGTACTTTCGCGATGAGGTCCAACCTCGCCTCGATGGCCGCCGCCGCTTCCTTGGTCCGCTCGGCTTCATCGCCAAGCGACGCATTCTCAATGCAGCGCGCTGTCTGGTCATTCCGAGTCTCGCAGCCGAGACCAGCTCGCTTGTGGCCATGGAGGCCCTCGCCTGCGGTACCCCGGTGGTCGCCTTTCCAAATGGTGCGCTTCCCGATGTCATAGAGCACGGCAGAACGGGCTTTCTCGTCGACACGGTCGACGAGATGGCCCAAGCCATTCTTGCGGCGCCCAGCTTGGATGCCGAGACATGCAGGGCCGAAGCGCGACGGCGGTTTTCGCTGGAACGGATGATCTCGTCTTACATGGACGCCTATCAGGCGCTGGCACAGCTTGGCACTGGTCGCCGGCGCTTCGCGGCGACGCCGTGAGCTAAACTGTGCTGCGCAGCGAAATCATCGGTGACCTCGCACAATTGGACGCCTTGACGCCGCACTGGTGGAAACTGTGGCAGCAGAGTCCCTCGGCGACTCCGTTTCAATCTCCCGCCTGGCTGGTGCCGTGGTGGCACGCATTCGCACCTGGTGAACTGGCGACGGTCGCGGTCTGGCGTGGCGACGATCTGGTCGGGCTGGCGCCATTCTACCTCGAGCATGGGATATCCGGTTCGAAGCTGCTTCCGGTCGGCATTTCGCTCAGCGATTATCTGGACATTCTGGCTGTCCCTGGGAGCGAAGCCGAGGTCGTCGACATTGTCGCCGAGTCGATCCTCTCGATCGGGTGGGCGCAATGGATCTTGTCGGACTTGCCGCAGGACAGCCTCTCCCTTGCGATGACGCATCCCGAGATCGATTGGCCGACCGCCCATGCCGCCTGCCCCGTGCTCGCCCTCGCCGGCGACGAAACGCTTGCAGGCTGCGTCCCCGCAAGACGCAGACGCCAGTTGCGTCGGGCGCGTCAAGCCGCATCAAGATGCGGCCGGATCGCGCTGTTGTCGGCAAGCGGCAGTCCGCAAACTTTCCTCGATCAATTGATCCGCCTGCACAATATGCGCTGGGCCGAACAAGGAGGCGGTGTGTTGGCCAACGCCGCCGTCGAGCAATTCCATCGGCTCTCACTTCCCTTGCTCGACGCTCACGGTCTGGTGCGATGCTGGCTGTTCGCGATCGATGGCGGAACCGTCGGCGCCTATTACGGATTTCACCACCGCGGCCGTGCCTATGCTTATCTCGGTGGTTTCGACCCTGCTTATGCCGAGGAGAGCCCAGGTGCGATCCTGATTGGCCACGCAATCGCGGAAGCGATCCGCGAAGATGCGCGCGAGTTCGATTTTCTGCGCGGCCAGGAGGCCTATAAATATGGCTGGGGCGCCGTCGACAGGTGGACGATGCGCAGGGTCTGGACGCGGAGTTGATGCATGAGTGTAACCGCACCGAAAGCCGCCCGGCGCACGACATCGGTCAGGCTGGCGGTTGAAGACTGCATGGCCGATGGCATTTGCGCCGAAGGTGTTCTCGTCAGGCTGGCGCTCCACCTGCCGCCCACAATTGGAGCGGCGGAATTGGCGGAGGTCGTGCTGAAGGTCCAGCCGGCGGATGCCGGCGACGCAGCAAGGCTGCGAAAGGTCGCCGGACTGCTGCGCTGCAAACCAGACGTCTTCGCCATGTTGCGGGCAACGGGTGGCGCCGTTCGGCATGAGCGCGATGAGGACGAGACGAATGTCGCTGTCGTCATGCGGCTGGCCTCCAGCTTCGATGCCGCGGCAGCGATTTCGGGAGCCGCGAGTGTCCAACTGGCATCCCTCGGCGATGAGGCAAGGCTCACAGTCACGACCAACGAAATCGTCGCATGGCTGGAAGCGCGAGGATTCACCGGAAGGGAACGGAGCATTCTCGACATCGGTTGCGGCATCGGCCGTTTCGAGCGCGCGCTGTGCAAATCCTTCAAGTGGATGGTCGGCATCGACATATCGCCGCGGATGATCTCCATCGCCTCCGAGCAATGCGCCGCACTCGGCAATGTCGAGTTGCGACAAACCTCCGGTCTCGATCTGTCCGAATTCGCCGATGCCAGTTTCGATTGCGTGCTGGCGGTGGACAGCTTTCCCTATCTGGTTCTGGCCGGCATGGCTGATCGGCATTTCGACGAAATTGCGCGCGTTCTGAAACGGCCGGGCTGGCTCGCCTTGCTGAACTATTCCTATCGCGGATCACTTCTCTCAGACCGCGATGATATCGGCCGTCTGGCGCAAGCTCATCAATTGCGGGTCCTCATCGACGGCGAGAAGCCGTTTCGGTCGTGGGATGGCAGCGCCTTTCTGCTCGCTGGGTGAAGCGGAACATTACAGCGCGATGCCAGTTCGGACGTCGAACAACGGGCACCGACGAGTGTACCCTATTTGAAGGAGGATAATCATGGCATCCGGCGGTAAAAAACAATTCGGCCGCAGCAGCCAGGCAAGAGTGCCGGCGCCGGCGCGATGACCTCCCTGGAGAGGGACAAGATCGAAGAAAACGCGGTCTTGTCGCATCGCAACAAGAAGCAGCATGGCCAGGAGCGCGGGCTGGACGGCAATCGGATCAAGCCCGATCAATATCAGGATCACGCCGCTGACCGATTGCCTAGGGATTGAACGCCACCGCCGCGCGTCCATGGCCCGGGACGACGAAGGAGCAGCAAGGAAATAAATCTGTGCAAGGGGCCGCTGGTGAGCTTCTTGGCGGCGGACACCGCCTTGTAATGCCAGGCGCTTATCACCACACTAGGATCAAGGGACCCGCTATCAAGAGAATGTGATGTCTCGTTCGAGCGACGATACCCCGGATCCGCATGTCGAGATGGCTGTGGATCAGGAGATTGCTTCCCTGCTGGCCGCCATAGAGCAGGAAAAAATTCCAGACCGCCTGACCAAGCTGGCGATCGAATTGCAGAACGCGCTCGTCGGGAAACGTCGGCGCGACGTGAAGAACTGACTATCTCCGGCCGTCGACCTCGACATCGAGCTGACCATCCGACAGCTGGTTTCGTCTTTCCATCAATGTCTGCAGCGAACTCTCCCCCAGGAATTCAAGGATGTTGGCGCGCGCACGGTTCAGGCGGCTTTTGACCGTCCCGACCGCGCAACCGCATATGTCGGCGGTTTCCTCGTAGCTCACTCCCAAAACGCCGATCAGCATCAGGACCTCGCGTTGGTGTTCAGGCAGCCTTTGAATGGCGCCGTGAACTTCCTTGCTCTGAACGGTCCATTCCTGGGTGGCTTCCGAAATTGGTCTCGAAGACGCGCAGTCGAGCAAGCCTGGCGATTCCCGGGCAGCGATCTTGACCCGGGTATAATAAGTGTTGCGCATGATGGTGAAGAGCCACGACTTCATGCGCGTACCGGGTTCGAACTTGTCGATGTTGGCGAGACCCTTGGTCAGTGTCTCCTGCACGAGATCGTCGGCGTCGTCGGGGACGCGGCAGAAGGTGCGCGCGAATGCCCGCAGAGCAGGTATCAGGTCAACGATGGAAACTTCATTGGTTTCCTGGTCGGCCAAAAGGCAGCCTCCGGATGACAATGGTCCAGCTCCCAGAAGAAAGAGTGTGTGAACGCAGCCCCAGCTAAATGCATGGAAGTTTGGTTCGTTCCTCCTGCTGGAGGCAACTCTTCATAAATTCTGCGCAGGCGGAGATATCTGTCATCCGATTGGCGCGCACCATCGCCGCAGCAGTCACGGCTCCACCGACAGCGGTGTCTTCAGCGTCCATTTTTACGGGAACAAAGCCGCTCACCGGCAGTTTGATGGCTTGACCACTTCAACCTTCCGGTATCGATCGAGGACCTGTCATGGCCAAATCCGCTCGCCCCTCCGCTCGCCAATCGGCAAGTGGACTGGATCAGAATAGCGCGCGCGGAAATGGCGGCGAGTTGCACCAGATCGCGGGGGACGAAACGCCTGCGCTCACGACGGCGCTCGGAACGCCTGTCTCCGACGACCAAAACACATTGCGGATCGGTGAGCGCGGACCATCGCTGATCGAAGACTTTCACTTTCGCGAGAAGATTTTCCACTTCGACCACGAACGCATCCCGGAAAGGGTCGTTCATGCCCGCGGCTATGGCGCGCATGGTTTTTTCGAGACCTACGAGTCACTTGCCAAATACACACGTGCCGACATTTTCCAGCGAGTTGGCGAAAAGACGCCGGCATTTGTTCGTTTCTCGACTGTTGCCGGCAACAAGGGCTCGTTCGATCTCGCCCGCGACGTGCGCGGCTTCGCGGTCAAGCTCTACACCAAGGAGGGCAATTGGGATCTGGTCGGCAACAACATCCCGGTCTTCTTCATCCAGGACGCCATCAAGTTTCCCGATCTGATCCACGCCGCCAAACAGGAGCCGGACCGTGCCTTCCCGCAGGCACAGACGGCGCACGACAATTTCTGGGACTTCATCAGCCTGATGCCGGAATCGATGCACATGGTGATGTGGATCATGTCGGATCGCGCGATCCCGCGTTCCTTCCGCTTCATGCAAGGCTTTGGTGTGCACACGTTCCGCCTCGTCAACGCGAAGGACGAATCCACCTTCGTCAAGTTCATCTGGAAACCGAAGCTCGGCATGCAATCGGTGGTCTGGAACGAGGCGGTCAAGATCAATGGCGCCGACCCCGACTTCCATCGCCGCGATCTGTGGGAGGCCATACAGGCCGGCAATTTCCCGGAATGGGAGTTGACGGTGCAACTGTTCGATCAGGCATTTGCCGACAGTTTTGACTTCGATATCCTGGACGCAACGAAGATCATTCCGGAGGAGATCCTCGAGCCAATTCCAGTCGGTCGGCTGGTGCTCGACCGGATGCCGGACAATTTCTTCGCCGAGACCGAGCAGGTTGCATTCATGACGCAGAATGTGCCGCCCGGAATCGATTTTTCCAACGATCCGCTTCTGCAAGGCCGCAACTTCTCCTATCTCGATACCCAATTGAAGCGACTGGGCAGCCCGAACTTTACCCATCTGCCGATCAATGCGCCGAAGTGCCCGTTCGCCCATTTTCAACAGGATGGGCACATGGCCATGCGCAATCCGGCCGGTCGCGCCAATTATGAGCCGAACTCATGGGGACTGGGACCGCGCGAGGATCCGCAGCGTGGCTTCCGTTCTTTCGCCGATGCCGAAGAAGGGCAGAAAGTACGTCTGCGCGCGGAGAGCTTCGCCGATCACTACAGCCAGGCCCGGCAATTCTTCAACAGCCAGACACCACCGGAGCAGCGTCACATCGCGATGGCGCTGACATTTGAACTGAGCAAGGTCCAGGCGCCGGCGATCCGCGAGCGCATGGTTTCGCATTTGTTGAACATCGATGAAACGCTGGCGACCACGGTCGCCGACAAGCTCGGCATCCGTGACATGCCCCAACCTGCCGAAGCCGCCGTTTCACCGCGCGATGACTTGCCGCCGTCGCCGGCGCTCAGCATCATCCAAAACGGGCCTGACAGTTTCGAGGGCCGCAAAGTCGGTGTCATGCTTAGCGATGGAGCCGATGTCGCGCTGTTCGAGGAACTTCGTTCCGCCATCGAAGCGGAAGGCGCGGTGATGGAGGTGGTTGCGCCCAAGGTGGGCGGCGTCGAAGCCGCCGACGGCACTCACATCGAGGCAAGGCACATGATCGACGGCGGTCCGTCCGTGTTGTTCGACGCGGTGGTGCTGCTCCTCTCCGAGGCGGGCGCCGAGTTGCTGGTTAAGGAGGCCGCTGCGAAGGATTTCGTGTCTGACGCGTTTGCGCACTGCAAGTTCATCGGCTTCACCCCGGGGGCCGAGCCGCTCCTGGCCAAAGCAGGCGTCGCTCCCGATGCCGATGAGGGGCTGATAGCATTGGATACGGCAGCCTCGGTCGAGACATTTGTGCAGTCGTGCCGCAAACTGCGGCTCTGGGCAAGGGAGGCGGCTGTAAAGCTTTGACGCGATAACAGCCGGCAAGATGCCGGCTGCCGCAATCTGGGTGGTTCGCCTCCTAGCCTTCTGGCACGGCGCGCTATGATTAGCTGCTCTTTCTAGCTGCTTGTTCTCGCTGCTTTTTCAAAACTTCGTCGGTTCCGACCAGCTTCTTCGCTCCACCCGGAATTGCTGTGGATACGACCGCAGGCGGATCGCTGGCCGGAAAAGAATCCTCCAATCCTGCCTGTAACTGATCCTCGAGTGTTTGGGGTTCTTCGGAGCGGCCGTGCGTTCTGCGACTTTCTATGTTCTCCAGCGGCTGTTTCTTTTTTGGCGAATCGTTCGCGTCTCGAATCAAGGAATATAACTGCTCGATCGCTAATTCCTTGATAGTTTCGAAGTCCGCACGATCGTCTTTTGCTTCTTCGATGCGATTGACCATGGCTTTCTCGAACCGCTCAAGACTTTCACTCCCACAGGCATGGGAAAGACGCAGCAAAGCCTCGTGCAGCATTAACGGAGCGAAATGGGCCGACGCCTCAAGCCTGAGTTGTCTTAGACGATCCGGAGTGGCGGCCTGCAACTTTGACATGGACATCTCCTCTCCCACAAGCGTCTCAACGAGAATTGACCGCCGATGTTCCACCGCGCCTGAACATCCTTCCCGCCCGGCGAGCTACAGGAACCAGCTTGCCACCAGTCCCGCCGACGCCGCAAAAATCGCCAGGGTCGTCACGCCGCCCAGGATGTTCGTGCTTGTGCTGTTGACCTTGTCGCCCATGATTTTGCGGTTGTTGGTCATGATGAGGATGAGAAGCAGCAGAGGTGGCGTTGAAAATCCTTGCACAATGCCCGACCAGACCAGGGCCTTCATCGGGTTGAAGCCGAAGAAATTGAGGCCCACCGCCACCAGCGTTATGATCCCGATCACGATGTAGAATTTGGGAGCCTGGCGGGGTTTGGAATGCAGGCTATTCTTCCATCCCATCGCCTGAGCGAAATCGAAAGCGGCGCCAGCGGTCATGATCGGCACGGCCAGAAAGCCAACGCCAATTACACCGGCCGCAAACAGAATGCTGGCAGCGTCGCCGGCAAGCGGCCGCAGCGCTTCGGCCGCCTGTGCCGCTGTCTCGATCTGCGTCTGCCCGGCCTTGTAGAGCGTCGAACCTGTCGAAAGAATGATGAAATACATGATCAGATTGGAGAACGTCATGCCGATCAGGATGTCGCGGCGGGATCGGCGCAGTTCGCTCTCCGTGGCGCCTTTGCGCTCTTCGAGGCTCGTTCGACCCTTGGCTATCTCCTCCTCCACCTCCTGATTGGACTGCCACGTGTAAAGGTATGCGGAGAGCGTGGTCCCGATGATGGCCACGAGGATGGACAGGTATTCGCGGCTGAATTCGATTTTTGGCAATAGCGTGCCGCGCAGAACGGAGGCTGCATCCGGTTTGGCAAGCACCGCGGAGACCACATAGGCAAGCAGAGCCAGAGCCAGCCACCGGAACACATTTCGGATCAATTTATACGATCCGAACACCTGCAGGGCAAAAATGACCACCGCAACGGCAATGACGACCAAGGGAGCAGGCAGAGGAACGAACAGCACGATGGCCGCCGACATGGCGCCAAGATCTGCGGCTGCCTCGATCGTGTTGCCAATCAGCACGCCCACCAGCACGGACCATAGCAGCCAACGCGGATAGAAGTGCGATATGACCTTGAAAAGCCCGCGACCCGAAACCTGGCCTAGTTTGGATGAAAGATAGACGACGACATACATCATCGGCAGCGTGACAGGTGCCGTCCACAGCAGGTCAGGCCCGAACCGCGCTCCGGCGCTCGCGTAGGTACCGATGGCCGAGCAGTCGTCATCGGCCGCGCCGGTGATCAGACCAAGCCCGAGAGCCCGAACGACGCCGCCCTTTTTTTGCCCGCTTGCCACGCAAGAAATCATGACGAACATTCCAATCGGACGGCGATGAAGCAGCCGTTTCAAGCTGCATTGAGATCGAGGCTCGAACCTCTGGTCAGGCTTTTTGTTCCTGAACCAGTCCCGGCCCGCGACGACGTTTCATCCGATGCGGGTTCTTTCGGCGGAGCCGGACATCCAAGCGAATGCTCCGCTCCACTGAAGAAGGGTGTCGGAGCCTGTCATTCAGGCGACTTGGCACAAAACTTTCCCCGAAAGAAAATCCCGCGGCGCCAAAGTCGAGTGTTCGGCCCAGCCCGTTCATCCGCTTGGTCAGCGGCTCGTACCGCCGCCGATCGCCATCCGTAAGCCGAGGCCGATGATGAGACAGCCGGCGAGCCGCTGCTGCCAAAGCCTTGCGCGAGGGTGCCGCATGACCCATGCGCCGGCCGCGCCCGATGCCAAGGCATAGGCTCCCAGCACCAGCACACCGGTTATCTTCTGTGTTGCGCCAAGCAGCACCAGCTGCAACGTGACGGAGCCCCTGTGCGGATCGACAACTGCGGCAGGAACGCAACCATGAACATCAAAGGCCAGGGATTGCTCAGATTGGCGATCATTCCTTCCTGGGCGGCGGCGAGCGGCCGCAGGGCCTTGAGGTCACCTGTGGGAATGGTTGCCGAGGATGAAAGCAGCAGCCGGACACCCAGCCAGACGATGTAGGCCGCCCCGGCCCATCGAAGCAGATTGAACGCCAGGGGCGAGGCGTGGACAAGCGAGGACAGGCCGAATGCAATCAGCGGAAGCTGCACAAGTCCGGCGCCCAGCGTCATGCCGAGCACCGTGAACAGCGCCACGTCGCGCCCCTGTCCAATGCCGCGGGCCATCACCAGCATGCTGTCGGGACCTGGCGGCACCTGCATGAGAATGACGGTTCCGACAAAAGCTATCCACAATGAGGGATCGATGGGGCATCTCCGTTAGCGCTGCCGATGACATCAAAGCGGCCAGCCGTCATCCGGGTTCCGCGGCAAATGAAAATGTCCCATCGCGAAGAACCAGGCATGAACCGTCAGATGGAACGCGGTGCCAGTCCTGGAAGTTGAAAAAAGCCGGAGCCGTTCCTGAACCGGTTTTGGAGGCCTACCCGTGCATGAACCAATAAACGCCTTCCCGCTCCCGCTGGACACGTCTCCGATGGAGGCCAAGCTTGCCGATGAAATCCCCCGGGATGGAAACCGCTGGCAGTACGAGCCCAAATGGGACGGTTTTCGCTGCCTGGCTTTCAAGAGCGACGACACCGTTGACCTGCGCGCCAAATCCGGCAAGCCGCTCGGCCGCTATTTTCCGGAAATCACGGACATTTTGCGTGACCTCAAGCGCGGGCACTTCGTCATCGACGGCGAGATTGTCATTGAGGTTGACGGTGAGCTTTCCTTCGAGGCGCTGCAGATGCGCCTTCACCCGGCACAAAGCAGAATCCGCAAACTGAGTTCGCAGACGCCTGCCAGTCTGATCCTCTTCGACATGCTTGCCAGGCCGGGCGGCGAGGTCATCACGGGCAAGCCACTTGTGGAACGGCGGCGAGCGATCGAGGACTTGGTGACCTCCTCGAACAGTCCAGATCTTCGCCTGTCGAAGTGCACTTATGATGCAGCCACGGCGGCTCGATGGCTACACGGCTCCGGCCATGCATCGACCGACGGCATCATGGCCAAAGTGCTTGATGGGCATTATCTGTGCGGCGAACGTGCGATGGTGAAGGTAAAGCCGAGGCGCACCGCCGATTGCGTTGTCGGCGGTTTCCGTTATCTCGCGGACAGTCGTGAGGTTGGCTCGCTGCTCCTCGGCCTCTACAATGACGACGGCAAGCTCGATCACGTCGGCTTCACGTCGACCATCGCCAGGACCGACAGAGGAGCGCTCACGCGCCGGCTGGAAGGGCTGCGGTCAGAGCCCGGATTCACCGGCAAGGCGCCCGGCGGCCCGAGCCGCTGGAGCACGGAGCGCAGCGGACAATGGGAACCCTTGCAGCCTGAACTGGTGGTGGAGGTCCGCTTCGACCACGTTACCGGCAATCGGTTCCGCCACGGCACCAAACTGCTGCGCTGGCGCCCCGACAAGGCGCCACGGCAATGCACGTTTGAGCAGATCGAATAGACCGCTCCTGGAAGATCGCTTCCACGATTTATTGTGACGAAGGAACCAACTCGGGATTCACCGGTTCGGACACCATCCACCGGAGCTACCCCGACATGCCAAATGCAGCAGAAATTCTCATCGATACGCTCGTCGCCTGGGACGTGGAGGTGGTGTTCGGCTTGCCGGGAGACGGCATAAACGGCGTCATGGAAGCGTTGCGGACGCGGCGCGACAAGATTGCCTTCGTTCAGGTCCGGCATGAAGAGTCGGCTGCCTTCATGGCATGTGCGTATGCCAAGTGGACAGGAAAGCTGGGCGTGTGCCTTGCGACGTCCGGTCCCGGCGGAACACATCTTCTGACCGGCCTCTATGACGCCAAGCTCGACCAGGCTCCGGTGCTGGCGATTACGGGCATGCAGTTCCACGATCTGATCGAGACGTTCACGCAACAGGATGTCGATCTGACGCGCGTGTTCCACGATGTCTCCGTTTACAATGCACATGTCGCCGACGCCGCGCATATGGAAAACGTCGCCAGCCTTGCCTGCCGAACCGCGCTGGCGCGCAAGGGCGTCGCCCATCTTTCGATTGCCAGCGACATCCAGGAGCAGGAGAGCGATCCGTCGAAGCGCTCCAAGCGCAATCGCCCGGCGCACACGCCGCAGGATATGTTCGCCGGTCACAGCGTACCGCTGGAGGTTGAGCTCGACAAAGCCGCCGCCATTCTCAATGACGCTTCGCGGGTTGCGATCCTGGCCGGACGCGGCGCCATCGGCGCGGCCGCCGAACTCGAACACACGGCGCGCCTGTTGCAGGCGCCTGTCGCGAAGGCCTTGCTGGGCAAGGCGGTGCTGCCGGACGACCATCCTTACACCACCGGCGGGATCGGCATTCTTGGAACCCTGGCTTCGCAAGAGGCGATGGAGAGCTGTGACGCGGTGCTGATTGTCGGTTCGACCTTTCCCTATATCGAATACTACCCGCAGCCCGGGCAGGCCCGTGGCGTCCAGATCGACAGCGATGCGCAGCGGATCGGCTTGCGCTTTCCGGTCGAGGCCGGCCTTGTCGGCGACGCGGCCGAGACATTGCGCGCGCTCAACCAACGTCTGACGCAGAAGCCCTCCGATGAATTCCTGCACCGTTCCCAGGAGACCATGAGAAAATGGCGCGAGATGATGCGGCAGTCGGAAGACATGCAGGCGCAACCCTTGAAGCCACAAGCGATTGCCCGGGCGTTCGGACAACGGTTGGCCGACGACACAGTGCTGGCCACGGATTCCGGTCAGAACACGGAGTTGGCCGCACGCCATGTCGATCTTCGCAGCGGCCAGGCATTCGGGGTGTCCGGATCGCTGGCGTCGATGGCTTGCGGTCTCGCCTACGCCATCGCTGCCGGCATCGCGTTCCCCGGTCGACCGATTGCCGCCATCGTCGGGGATGGCGGCTTTGCCATGCAGCTTGGCGAATTCTCGACGGCGGTGCGCTACAAGATCCCGCTGAAGGTTCTGGTGATCAAGAACAACATGCTCAATCAGATCGCCTGGGAGCAGATGATGTTTCTGGGCAATCCGCAATTCGGTTGCGAATTGCAGCCGATCGATTTTGCCATGGCGGCGGAAGCAATGGGCGCAAAGGGTTTTCGCATCGAGCGGGCCGATCAGATCGAGACGGTTCTCGACCAGGCTTTCGCCACGCAAGGCCCAGTCGTGATCGAAGCGCTGGTAGATGCGTATGAGCCGCTGATGCCGCCCAAAATGCCGGCAGACTACGCCAAGAACTTCCGCCAGGCCCTGCCGCGGACGCCGGGACACGAACGCATAGAAGAAAACATCGCCCGGGAGCCGGCGAAATCGATGATGGACGCCTAGAGGCACGGAGGTGAGAACAGCGCCTCAGTGGCTTCAATCTGGATCTTTCCAGATGAACCGGAGCTCCGGTGCTCTTCCGGCTGACGGATGCGGATCATGAGCTTCGACGCGCTCTTTTCGACCTCGATCTGCTATGGCAACGGCGCCCCGCAAGCCGGTTGGACACTGGCGCTTCCAATCACATTGCCGCTCCTGGCAGTCGTGTCGCTCTATACAGCGGGCGCCAGCCGACTGTGGCGACGGAGCGGACGCGGACGTCGCTTGCGATCACGGCAGGACTTCCAGTTTGCTGCCGGCTGGGCCGTCCTGGCGTTCGCCCTTGTAAGCCCGATCCATGCGTTGGGCGAACATGTGTTTGCGGCGCACATGATCGAGCATGAATTGCTGATGGCGGTCGCAGCGCCTCTGCTGGTTGCCTCCCGCCCGACAGCGGCGATGATGTGGGCACTGCCGGTACAGCTGCGCCAGATATTCGGAGCGGCCGGACATGCAAATACGCTTCGGGCGATCTGGTCGTTCATCAGCCGCCCTGTGGTCGCGACCGTCCTGCACGGAGCCGCGATATGGATTTGGCATGTCCCGGCGCTGTTCGAGGCTGCCCTCCAGCAGGGTTTCCTGCACTATGCCCAGCATGCGAGCTTCCTCGGTACCGGGCTTTTGTTCTGGTGGGTGCTGCTGCCTCGCCCTGGCCGCGAGCACGCTTGCGGCAATGCGGTGATGCATCTCTTCTTCACCTCGCTCCACACCGGGCTGCTCGGGGTTTTGCTCGTCGTCTCGCCAAAGCTGTGGTATCCGGCTAATGCCGTCGGCTCGGATCTGTGGGGGCTCAGCCCGCTCGAGGACCAGCAACTTGCAGGCTTGATCATGTGGATTCCCGCTGGCCTGATCTATGGCGGAGCCGCACTGCTCTCGGTCGCTTTCTGGATTCAAACGAGCAGCCGGCGGCATCAGGCTCCCCAGGAGTTGCGCATCGTCTAACCCGCACCGCTTCACGTCGGTTTTCACCGGGCGGTGTTGCCAAGCATCCTTTTTCAGCCAGCTGCGTTATGGCCTTGGCAACGATGGTGGATTCTTCATGGCGAGGTGCATGAGTCCGTTGGCCCGCTCTCGCAGGCGGACATGACCGCAAATGTCGCTTGCCTTTACATGTCCAACGCAAATCCTGACTGGCATTGTTCCGGGAAAGGCTGCGCAACCGCGTTTGAGGTGGGTCAGCGCAGCGTCGACGTTGCGGCGATCGGCAATCGGCCCTCCATGCACACGGTGCGAACGCCCGGAGAATCCTTGATCTGATCTGGTCTTTCAGCGCAGTCGCGGCGGCCACGTGGCTGCTTGTCATGCTGGTCTTGGCGGCAGCGCTTTTGCGTCGCCGCCTCTCCGAGACAACGCGCTCGCCGCTCGAGATCGATTCACATCAGGAGCGCCGATTTACCCGCGCTGTCGGCAGCGCCGTTGCGCTGACCGTTCTGGTGCTCGTCATGATGACGATAGCGAGTTTTTTCGCCGGCAAATCCATTGCTTCGCTGAGCGGAACGGAAACGCTTGCCGTGCGGATCACGGGGCACCAATGGTGGTGGGAGGTCCGGTATGCCGGTAATGATCCCGCGCAATCGATCGTCACGGCAAATGAAATCCATGTCCCGGTTAGCGAACCGGTCAAGGTCGAACTCGATTCGCTCGATGTTATTCATAGCTTCTGGGTGCCGAACCTTGCCGGTAAGCGCGATCTCATTCCGGGCCGGCCAAGCCAGCTTACCCTCATCGCCGATAAGCCCGGCATCTATCGTGGCCAGTGTGCCGAATTCTGCGGCTATCAGCACGCCCATATGGCCATCACCGTCATCGCGGAAAGCCGCGAAGCGTTCGACGCATGGCAATCCAGGCAAAACGCCGTCGCATCCGCGCCTGGCGGCGAGGAAGAACGCCGCGGCCAACAGGCATTTCTTTTCACCGGCTGTGCGCTCTGCCATACGATAAGAGGCACGCCTGCCAGCGGAACGGTCGGTCCTGATCTTACGCATCTCGCCAGCCGACGTGCACTGGCCGCAGATACGCTGGCCATGACCCCTGGCGCGCTCGCCGCCTGGATTGCCGATCCACAGTCGGTAAAGCCCGGCGCCAAGATGCCGCGCATTGCCCTTAGCGCCGACGATCTCAACGCGGTCGTCGCCTATCTCGGAAGCCTCGAATGAGCGGCTTTGGGAGAAAGCCGGCCGAGCATACCCAGGAGGGCCTGAAAGGCATCCGTGACACCGGCCTCGAAGAGGTGAGACTGCGCGCCTTTCTGGGGCATGCCTGGCGAACGCCGAAAGGCTTCTACGGCTGGCTGGTCACGGTCGATCACAAGCTGATCGGACGGCGCTATATCGTGACGGCTTTCCTGTTTCTCATCCTTGCGGGTCTATCAGCGCTCGCCATGCGTTTCCAGCTTGCCCAGCCTGAGGCCGGCCACATCGGCCCCGATCTCTACAACCAGCTGTTCACCATGCATGGCACGACGATGATGTTTCTGTTCGCCGTGCCGGTGATGGAAGCTTTCGCCATTTACCTGGTGCCGCTGATGATCGGCACTCGCAATGTCGCCTTTCCGCGGCTCAATGCATTCAGCTACTGGGTCTATCTTTCCGGCGGGCTGATGATCTGGATCGCCTTCGCCTTCGAAACCGGTGCGGATGCCGGCTGGTTTTCCTACGTACCGCTCGCCGGACCCGAATATGGCATCGGCAAGCGCCCCGATTTTTGGGCGCAGATGGTGACCTACACTGAAGTGTCCGCGCTCGCGGTAGCGGTCGAGATCATCGCGACAGTGTTCAAACAACGTGCTCCCGGCATGTCGCTTGACCGCATCCCGCTCTATGTCTGGTCCGTCCTCGTCACGGCTTTCGTCATCCTGTTCGCCATGCCGGCCGTGATGGTCTCGAGCACAATGCTGATCCTGGACCGCCTGGTCGGCACGAAATTCTTCGATCCCGCTGCAGGCGGCGATGCACTGCTGTGGCAGAATCTGTTCTGGTTCTTCGGCCATCCCGAGGTCTACATCATCTTCATTCCGGCGACCGGCTTCGTCTCCGCGATCCTGCCGACCTTCGTTCGCCGCCCGATCTTTGGCTATCTCGGGATCGTCCTGTCGTTGATCGCGATCGGTTTTCTTTCCTTCGGCCTGTGGGTGCACCACATGTTCGCTACCGGCCTGCCGCAGCTCGGCGAAAGCTTCTTTACCGCTTCCTCGATGATGATCGCCATTCCGAGCGGCATTCAGATCTTCTGCTGGATTGCGACGATCTGGGGCGGCCGGCCGATCTTCGCCACGCCCATGCTTTTCGTGCTCGGCTTCATCTTCACCTTTGTGATCGGCGGCCTGACCGGGGTCATGGTCGCCTCGGTGCCGCTCGACCTGCAGGTACACGACACCTATTTCGTGGTTGCCCATTTCCACTATGTGCTGGTCGGGGGCGCCGTCTTCCCCCTGCTCGGCGCCGTTTACTACTGGTTTCCCAAGATCACCGGACGCATGCTGTCCGAGAGGCTCGGCCGCTGGAATTTCTGGCTCGTCTTCCTCGGGTTCAATCTCACCTTCTTCCCCATGCATATTTTCGGTCTGCAAGGCATGCCGCGCCGCGTTTATACGTATCCGCCGGCGAGCGGCTGGGGCGAGATGAACCTCTTCATCAGCCTCTCTTCACTGGTGGTGTTCGCCGGCTTTGCGCTTTTCTTCCTGAACCTCCTGCTCAGCCTTCGCAACGGCCGCATTGCCGGAGACAATCCCTGGGGCGCGAGCACGCTCGAATGGGCGACGACATCGCCGCCGCCCTCCTACGATTTTTCGCGGCTGCCCGTGGTAACTCACCTCGAACCGCTTTGGGCCGAGCCCGATACGCTTCCCGTGGTCGAGGGTCTGCGTGTCGACGCACGCGAGGTGCTCGCCGGCACGGTCGCCGATGCGGTGCCGCAACTAAGGGTGCCATCGGCTGACAACTCCATCTGGCCGCTTCTGTCGGCCATTGCGGTGGGCGGTGCATTTCTCGGTTCGATATACACGCCATGGGCGGTGGTCTGGGGAGCGATCCCGGTTTCGATCGGCTTCATCTGTTGGTTCTGGCCGAAAGGCGAGCCGGAGGACGAGGAATGAGGCACCGTCCCGTCGCCGACGTCAGCCACCTGCCCACATATGATTTCGGGTCGGCGAGCCCGATGTGGTGGGGAACCCTTGCCTTCATTGCTCTCGAGGCAACAGGTTTTGCCTTGGCGATAGGCACCTACTTCTATTTGGCCGTGCTGGCCCGGCATTGGCCCATCGGAGCCCCGGCGCCAGATTTGCTGCCGGGCACGGCAGTGTTGATCATTCTGGTTGCGAGCGTCGTGCCCAACCACCTGATCGAGTTTTGGGCGCGTCGCCAGGACCTCGCGAAAGTTCGCCTTGGCATGGTCGTCATGTCGGTCGTCGGGATTCTTCCGCTGATCGTTCGCATCTGGGAATTTCCGGCTCTGCGGATTTCCTGGGATCAGAACGCTTACGGATCGATCGTGTGGTTCCTGCTTGGACTGCATACCACGCATCTTCTTAGCGATGTCGGCGACACGATCGTCCTGGCGGTTCTCATGTTCACGCAAAAAGGCAAGGCGGGCCGCCGCTTCAGCGACGTCTCGGACAATGCGTTCTACTGGGACTTCGTCGTCGTCTCATGGGTCGTGCTCTATCTTGTTATCTATTGGGCTCCGAGGATGTGAGATGCAGGCGATCCGTACCGGCGTTTCCTGGGCAGGCCTGGTCAGCGGGCCAGTTGCATGGGCAATAGCCCTGCAGCTCGATTACTCCATTGCATCCTGGCAGTGCCATGCCGGCTTTCGTCCCACTGCCTTGTTCTCATTGATAGGCGCCGCTGTCGCCCTGGCAGGCACGCTCCTGTCGTGGCACGCCGTTCATGACCGCGGGCATGGTACGATCCCGCCCCGGAAGGCGCGCACGCGCGCGTTCCTTGCCAGGACTTCGGTGGGCATCGGGGCGCTGTTCACGCTCATCTTGCTGGCGCAAGTGGTGGCAGGGCTGATCTTCAGCGGGTGCGAACTGTGACGACGCCAAAGACGCGGAGATTGGCCATCCGCCGCCGGTACGCGCTTTGGCCTGCCACGGGCATTCCATTCCCAGCCGTCATTTCTCGGGCGGTCGTCGTAGGCGCTTTGCACCGAGCTGCGGGCGAGCGAAATCCAGAGGGGTGAATATCTCACGCGAGCGGCCGACTGCATCGGCTGTCACACGTCCAATCCGAGCCGCCCCTTCGCTGGAGGCTATCGCGTGCCGACACCCTTCGGCGATGTATACTCGACCAACATCACACCAGATCTCGAAACGGGCATCGGACGCTATTCCGCGGACGAGTTCGTGCGAGCCGTGCAGAAAGGTATCAGGCGCGACGGAGCCGATCTCTACCCCGCCATGCCCTATGACAGCTTCGCCGCAATGAGCCGCGAGGACGTGCTTGCGATCCGGGCCTATCTCCTTGCGCAGCCGCCGATTTCCCAGCCGCGGCCGCGAAACATTCTGCCTTTTCCATTCACGCTGGACGGTTGCGCTGTGGAAGCTCACGAACCTCCAAAGCGGCAGTTTCACGCCTGATCGGAGCCGGACCGCCGCATGGAACAGGGGAGCCTACCTTGTCGAGGTGCTCGGCCACTGCGGTGCCTGCCACACGCCAAGGAATGCGACGTTCGGCATGGATGAAGACCACAAGCTTGCCGGCGGCACCGCCGGCATCTGGCAACATCACCAGCGACAAGATCGCAGGCGTCGGCGGCTGGAGCAACGAAGAGTTGTCTCGATTCCTCAAAACCGGCGTCGTGCCCGGGAAGGCCTACGCGGGCGGGCCGATGGCGGAAACGGTCATGAACAGCCTGCAGCATCTTTCCGACGACGACATCCAGGCTATTGTCGCCTATCTCAGGGACGTGCCCGCCCAACCGGGGGACGAGAAGCAGCCGCGTTTCTCATGGGGTAACGCGGCCGCGGCAGACGGCGATGCTGGAACCGAGGGGATGACGCAAGGCAGCGGAACCGCAACCGGCGATGATCTCTATCGATCGCTCTGTTCGACGTGCCATGGGGCGAACGGAGGCGGATCATCAGACGGATCCTATCCGTCCTTGACCCGTAACAGCACCCCCGGCGCGGCCACGCCCGAGGATGTCGTCATGACCATCCTTGAAGGCGTCAAAGCTGGTGACGTGGCCGGGCGTCAATCGATGGCGGCCTTCGGCGGCTGGCTGGACGATGGCCAGGTGGCAGCTCTTGCAAATTACGTCACCGCGCGGTTCGGAAATCCCGACCTCAGCGTCACTGCGGCCGATGTACGCCAGATGCGGGCAGGAACGACAACCAGCCAGACGATCATGATTCTGGCGGCTCAATCACTTGTAGCGGGCGCCGCCGTGTTGATGCTTGGCCTGCTGCTTTTGCTGGCAAGACGCCTGCGCCGTGGGGCGACTTCAGCGCGCCTCATGTTCGCGCATAGAGATAGGCGGTAATGTCGCGCGCCTCTTGAGGCGACAGATTTGTATTGGGCATGGCCGTCTTCGGGTCAACGTCCCGCGCCCTGCTGATCCAGCGCATCATCGCATCCGGGGTGGCTCGCGACGGCCCGGTATATCCTCTTTCGACGACGCCTTGCAGGGATGGACCGACGGTGCCACGGGCGCCGGGCACTCCCGGGATTTCGTGACATCCGCCACAGCCGTTGCGGATCATTGCCGGGACGGCCCGGTCAGGGTCGCCACCGATGGCCTGTGCAATGGTGGTTTCCCGGAGATTGTCGCCGCGGACCAAATTGACGGCGCAAACTACCGGAACAATGGCGATTGCCGCGGATACGCCTGCCACCCAGGGCAGCGCGGATGGCATCAACCTGACGGGTTGTCGGCTCATCCGCGCCGGCTGCCGCAGTCGCAAGACGCGGCCCGGTGGCCGCTGCAAGCGCCCTCAAACGCCCGATCATCCCCGGATCTCGCTGGAAACAACTCAATCATCGCGACGAAAATCATACCAGCGGGCCGAACACGAATGTAGCCAGCAGAACAAGGAAAATCACAGCGGTAACTGCGATCGCCCACATGACGATCCTTCTTGTCCCCCGTTGCTCTTGCTTGCGAGAGATATCTTCTGACACAGTACGAAATCCTTGCTGCAAAATTCAACTGACGATAAGGCTCGGCATCTGCATGAGCCGGACCTGCCGGACTGTTGGGCCGCGTCTTGGAATTGGCCGCGGCCCGGGGCTCACGCGCTTACCAGCCCTGTTGACCGTACCAGTCATCGATATCGCGCCGCACACGGTCCTTTTCGAGGCCGTAACGCTCCTGGATCTTGCCTTCGAGTTGATCGCGCTTGCCGGCGATGCGGTCAAGGTCGTCATCCGAGAGTTTACCCCACTGCTCCTTGACCTTGCCTTTCACCTGTTTCCAGTTTCCTTCCACGCGGTTCCAGTCCATAACACCGTTCTCCTTCGGTTTGAAAACGTCTAACCTCGGAGAGCAAACGCAAATCAACGACGGATGTTCCTGGAACTCGACGCTCGTCTTGCTCTCACAGGCCGCGATCCATTCCTTCACGCTCAGCCTGCGTCATCAATTGAGGTCGTCCTGCTCGAAGGCGACGCCACGACCTTCGACCCAAGACGCCTCCACACCTTCCGCAACAGTTCCGCCACCAAGCAGGCGCAAGCGCTTTTCATCCTGTCGCCGCCGTCCGTCTAGAGGAACAGTCATCTTAAGCCAGCGTAGTCCGATGATGTCGGCTTTCGGGAAACGGCGAAGCTGGTCTTAATGACCGACTTGAGGCGCAAAGCCGCCATTCGGCTTGAGATAAATTCGGTCAGCGAAATGGCTGGATCAGCTTCCTGAATCGATTTGAGCGAACGGCTTCGTAACCTGTTGACAAATAATGATTATGTCTCTGAGGGTCAGTGCTTCCTGCACAAATCAATATGTTAGGGGCTGGACTGGAGTGGCGGCCTCATTTTGTAAAAATCCGGGAGTTGGCAGCTTTGCCAGCTAAGCAGCGACGCCACCTAAATAGGCGCTGATGACCGCTTCGTTGCTCGCAAGATCACTGCCTGGTCCCTCAAGCACAACGCGCCCAGCCTTGAGCACATAGCCATAGTCGGCGAATTTCAAGGCGACTTTGCTATTCTGCTCCACAAGCAGAATGGTCACGCCTTCACGATTGAGGCGCTGCACGATGTTCATGACTTCCTTGATCAGTTGCGGCGCCAGACCCATGGAAGGCTCGTCGAGCAACAGCACCTTGGGCGCGGCCATGAGGGCCCTGCCGATCGCCAGCATCTGCTGCTCGCCTCCCGAGAGGTTCCTTGCATCGCCATTCTGTCTGCGCGCCAGGATGGGGAAGAGCTCGAAAACATGATCCAGCCGCCGGCGGCGCTCGGCGTCGTCGGCAAGCGTGAAAGAGCCGAGGTCAAGGTTCTCCTTGATCGTCATGTCGCCGAAAATACGCCTTCCCTCCGGAACGTGGACGAGCCCGCGATGCGGCAGGCGATGGGCAGGGACTTTGGTTATATCCTCGCCCAGGAAGCGGACACATCCGGAGGATGCGGCAACGAGGCCGGACAGCGTGCGCAGCGTGGTGCTCTTGCCCGCACCATTCGCGCCAAGCAGGGCGACGATCTGGCCGCGTTTGACCGAAAGGCTGACACCATGAAGGGCTTCGATGCCGTCATAGCGCGCGACGATGCGGTCCGCGGAAAGAACGATTTCGGCGTCCATCATTCCTCCGTACCGAGATAGGCTTCTATGACCCTGGGGTCTGTTCGCACGGCCTCCGGCGGTCCGTCGGCGATCTTCTGCCCATAGTCGAACACCACGATCTTCTCCGACACCTGCATGACCAGGCCCATATCGTGCTCGATCAGCAGGACGGTGACACCGGTTTCGTCACGGATGCGGCGGATCAGGTGCACAAGGTCCAGCTTCTCGCGCTCGTTCAGGCCGGCGGCGGGCTCGTCCAGCAGGATGAGCTCGGGCGCCGACGCCAGGGCTCTTGCGAGTTCGAGCCGCCGTTGATCGCCATAAGAGAGACCGCCGGCACGGCGATGCGCATGCTGCTCGATACCGACAAAATCGAGCCAGCGCATGCCAGCCGCGCGGATCGCCTCCTCCTCGCGCCGCTGCGCCGGCAAGTGCAGGATCGCCGACATGATGCCGTGGCGGCTGCGGCAATGCTGGCCGGACATGGCGTTTTCCAGAACGGTCATTTCCTTGAACAGCCGGATGTTCTGGAACGTGCGGGCGAGGCCGAGCGCGGTGATGCGATGCGGCGGCAAGCCGGTGATTGGCCGGCCGCCCAGACTGATCGAGCCGCCCTTCGGCTTGTAGAAGCCGGTCAGGCAATTGAAGAGTGATGTCTTGCCGGCCCCGTTCGGCCCGATAAGACTGTTGATGGCGCCTTTCTCAACTGAGAACGAAATGTCGTGAAGGACTTTCAGTCCTCCGAAACTGAGGCGCAGATCGCGGACTTCCAGCAGCGCCATGGTCAAACTCGCTTGTCCGGCCACAGCCCGTTCGGCCTGAAGAGCATGATTGCCAGCAGCGCAACCGCAGTCACCAGGGGACGATAGGTCCCCGCGCCGCGCAGCACCTCCGGAAGCAGGGCCACGAGAACAGCACCAAGAACGACGCCGGGAATGCGGCCCATGCCGCCCAGGACGACGCCGAGAAGGATGAGCAGCGATTGGTTGAAGGTGAAACTCTCCGGCGAGATGGCCGTCATCTTGGCTGCGTAGAGGCATCCGGCCACGGAAGCGATCACGGCGCCCATCATATAGGCTTGCAGCTTGGCCGTGACACGGTTGATGCCGATGCCAGCGGCGGCGTCCTCATCGTAGCGAACGTAGAACCAGGCTCGTCCCATTCGCGATCGCTCGACGCTCAGACAGACGAAGGCGGTGAGCAGCGCAAGCACCAGGAACGCATAGTAGAAGTGCTGCACCTGCATCAACCTGAAGCCGAATATCTCCGGGCGCTCGATGCCGATGAGTCCGCTCGCGCCACCGGTGATGTCGAGGTTGCGGGCGATGATGCGCACGATTTCGCCGAAGCCCAGCGTCACGATCGCCAGATAGTCGCTGCGCAATCTCAATGTCGGAGCCCCGATGATGATGCCAGCCACGCAGGCTGCCGCCATGGCGACCGGGATGGTGAGCCAGAAATTGAACCCGAATTCGGCGGTCAGGATGCCTGACGTGTACGCGCCGACCGCGAAGAAGGCGGCGTAGCCGAGGTCGAGCAGGCCTGCATAGCCGACGACAATGTTGAGGCCGAGGCACAGAACGACATAGAGCAGCGCCGTGGTTGCCACCTCCGTCACATAGCCGTTGGCGAATTGCGGCAACACCAGCGCGACGGCGAGTGCCGTCAGGCCGGGCAGCACGACGGACCAGCGCATCAATTGCGGTTGCACGGCGGTCGGCATGGTTCTGACTTCGTCGATCATCACACCCGCTCCACGACAGAGCGTCCAAGAAGGCCGGTCGGCTTGAACACAAGGAACAGGATCAGGGTCCCGAAAACGAAGACGTCACGCCACTCCGATCCGACGAAGGGCAAGGACGAACCGAAAGCCTCGAGCAGGCCGAGCAGCAAGCCCCCGAGCATGGCGCCCGGCACGCTGCCGATCCCGCCTATGACAGCGGCGGTGAAGGCCTTGAGCCCCATGATGAAGCCCATGAAAAAATGGACGCTGCCATAATAGGCGCCGGCCATGACCCCACCGCCGGCAGCGAGCGCCGAGCCCATGAAAAACGTCAAGGCGATCACCCGGTCGACATCGATGCCCATCAGGCGGCTCGCCCCCATGTCGATGGACACGGCGCGCATCGCCTTGCCGTACATGGTGCGGGAGACAAAGGCCTGCATGCCTGCCATAAGAGCAATGGAGGCGGCCACCAGAACCATCTGCGTGTAGGTGATATGAACGGTGGAAATGTCGACACCGGCAAAACCGAGGTCGGTGTTGAAGGCGTAATGCCGCCCGCCGGTCAGGGCGAGTGCCGTGCCGTTCAACACCATCGAGGCACCAAGCGCCGTGATGAGGATGGAGAGGCGCGGCGCATTGCGCATCGGCCGATAGGCGAAGCGTTCAATGATGACGCCGAGCAAGCCGACAGCCAGCATCGACACAAGCAGGGCGCAGACCACGCCCAGCCAGCCATTGCCGACCCATATGCCGACAAAGGAGAACACGATGAGGCCGACGAAGGCGCCGTTCATGTAGATGTCGCCATGGGCGAAATTCAGGAGCTTGATGACGCCGAAGACCATGCTGTAGCCAAGCGCGATCAGGGCATAGAACGAGCCGACGATAAGACCGTTCACCAGTTGCTGAATAAGCAGGTCGAGCGTCATTGATGCTCCAGGGCAGAATTGAAAAAGTCTTGTCTGGGCGCAGCGTCGGCGCACCAGACAATCGGCGGTGACGCCGAGGCCGCCACAAGGCCTGCCTCGGCATCAATCCGGTTGGCCTTTATTCGACAGCCACCCACTTGCCGCCCTTTGCAATCACCGGGCGGAAGTTCGAGGTCTGGAGCGTGTTCTTGTCGGTGAACTTGATTTCACCGGCGAGGCCCTTGAAATCGCTCGCCTTGAGCGCCTCGATGATCGCTTTCTGATCCGCCGACTTGGCCCGCGTGATCGCATCGACGATCAGGTCGCCCACATCGTGGGAGAGCGCCGCATAGGCGCCGGCGTCGCGGCCATAGGTTTCCTTGTACTTGGCCTTGAAGTCGGCGGCGCCGGACAAGAGGTCGACAGTCGGCGGAGACAACAGGTACACGCCCTCACCGGCCGACCCGGCGATCTCCAGATATTCCGGTGAATTGTTGCCGTCGCCCAGCACGATGCCGCCCTGGAACCCGGCCTGCCGGAGCTGCTTGGTGAGCAGAGCGCCACCGGCATGGTAGGCGGTCCAGAAGACAGCATCGGCGCCGCTCGACTTGATCTTGGTGACGACCGCCGAATAGTCCTGCTCGCCGGCCGTGGTGGTCTCCTTGGCGGCAATTTCGCCGCCAGCGCTCTTGAAAGCTTCGGCGGTCAACTTGGCCAGGTCGGACGAATAGGCATCGCCTTCGTCCACGAACGCGAACTTCTTGTAGCCATTCTTCTTGAAGAGTTCGACGGCTGTCGTCGCCTGCATGTCGCCGGTCGAATTGGCGAGGAAGGCATTGCCCTGATTGGCGGCGACCAGCTTGGTCGAGTTCGCTCCGATGATGACGAACGGAATGCCGGCGTCACCATAGATCTTTAATGTCGGCAAGACGGCGCCCGAGCAGTAGCCGCCGACGATGGCGGTCACGCCTTCCGAGACAAGCTTGCTGCCTGCGGTCACCGCCTGTTGCGGATCGCAGGCGTCGTCGGCGGTGGTGATAGTGATCTTGTCGCCGTTTACGCCGCCCTTGGCGTTGACGGCATCGATCGCCATCTTCACGGCGTTCTCCATATCCTGCCCTTCACTGGCCAGTTGGCCAGTCATGGGGGCCACGATGCCGATCTTGATGTCGGCAGCCGCGGCCATCGTGGTCAGAGCCAGCCCGGCAAGGGCGGTGGCGCAAGCTAGCCTCTTGAAGGAAACAACCATCAATTCTCTCCATTTTCCCCTGTTGGTGCATCCAGGCGGCGTGCCCGAAATGCATTGTTTCGCCCCTCGGTTAGCTGCGGAGCGGTTATGTTGAGCAGGATCGCCAGCCGGCCACACGATTGTCACCGGCAAGGACTGACCCGGCAGATCAGTGACTGCCGCTTGAAGCCCGGGCATAGGCTCCCTGATAACGGTTCTCCTGGATGCTCTGCATGATCTCGGCCTCGCGGGCTTCCTGCGCCCGGACGGCCGCCAGCAAGGCCGCGGCACCGTCGATTGGAAATGCCACGACGCCATCCTCGTCGCCGACGACGATGTCGCCAGGACCGACGACCATGCCGCCTATGCAGACGGGAACATTTATGGCTCCCGGACCATCCTTGTAAGGTCCGAGATGGATGGCCGACCGCGCGAAACATGGGAACGGATTGCGGCCGATGGCACCGGCATCGCGAATGGCGCCGTCGATGACAATGCCTGCGGCGCCGCGCGAAGCCGCGACACTTGTCATGATTTCGCCGACCAGCGCGCGCCCCTCATAGCCACCGCCGTCCACGACAATGACGTCGCCGGGCTGCAGCAGATCGAGCGCACGATGGATGAACTGGTTGTCGCCGGGGCGGGTCCTGACCGTCAGCGCCCTCCCCGCCATGACGCCGCTCACCCGATGAAACGGCCGTAACCCGACAGCCCCGGGGACACGAGCGAGATTGTCGCTGATCAACGCCGTCGCAAGGGCGCGGAACGCGTCGATCAGTTCGCTTTCCTGAGATCCATCCGCCATCGCCTACACTCCTCGCCGTCGTCACTTTATGAATATAATATCCAATCACAATTAATTCAGTGGAGTCAACCGGCTTAAGATGGTTGGCAGAAAAAAGCCAAAAGTGGCTTAGGAACGGCAAACGGCTGCAGAACCGACCCAACAGATCCACTTATCCGGGGCTTGCAATGGCGTCGAAGTTCAAGATAGATTGGATAACATATCCATGAATGCGTATTGTGAAAAAGGGATTGGGTTGTGAAGCACGCAGGAAAAGTCGTGATCGTCACCGGGGCGGCACGAGGCCTGGGCCTTGCCTGCGCCGAGCGCTTTCATGCCGATGGCGCCAAGGTGGTGCTTGTCGACATACAGGCCGATCGCGGGCGCGAGCATGCCGAACGTCTTGGTGAGCGTGCCGCCTGGCTATCGGCGGATCTCTCCGAATGCACGCAGGAAATGGCAGCTGATATTGTTGCCAAGGCCACGGAGCGATTCGGCGGCGTCGACGTCCTCATCAACAATGCCGGCATCATCCATCTGGACGATTTCGTCGACTTCCCCGAGGAGGCGTTCGACCTGGTTCAGCGGATCAATCTCAAGGCGCCCTTCCTGCTCGGGCAGGCCGCGGCAAGAGCCATGATCGCACAGGGACGCGGCGGCTCGATCATCAACATGTCCTCGATCAACGCCATTCTGGCCATCCCCAATTCCGTCGCCTATGCCGTGTCCAAGGGCGGCATCAAGCAATTGACCGCGGTGATGGCCGTCGGACTGATCCCGCACAATATCCGCGTCAATGCCATCGGCCCCGGCACCATCCTGACCGACATGGTCAAGAGCTCGGTCATGGCCAGCGAAGCGCAGCGCCAGACCATCCTGTCGCGCACGCCGAGCGGCCGCTGTGGCGAGCCATCGGAGATTGCCAGCGTCGCTTCCTTCCTGGCCAGCGACGACGCTTCCTACATTGTCGGCCAGACCATCTATCCGGACGGCGGCCGTCTGATCCTGAATTATACGGTGCCGGTGAAGGACTGACCGCTCATGGTTGTCGGTACGCCCCACATCAGTGTTGCGGGATCGGGCGCGCTGCTGCTCGATGGAATGCAGGGGGCTTTCAACGATGCCACCCAGGAACTGGTCTGGGCGGTGGCGAAGGCCGCGCTGGACCTCGAAGGGGTGCGCGAGGCCGTTCCCGGCATGAACAACCTGCTGGTGGTGTTTGATCCCCTCGCCACAGACGCCCACAGCGTCGGAGATCAACTGATGTCGCTCTGGTCCGCCACCGATGCCCACCCGGTGACCGGCACGCATCATGCGATTCCCGTTCACTACGGCGGCGCGCGCGGCGAGGATCTCACCGGCTGGGCCGCGCATTGCGGCCTGTCTGTCGACGAGACCGTCAGGCGCCACGCGGCGGCCCGCTACACCGTCGCCGCCATCGGCGCTATGCCGGGTTTTCCCTATCTGTCCGGTCTCGACCCGCGGCTTGCCTGGGCAAGGCGCAGCACGCCTCGCCTCAAAGTTACCGAGGGCGCCGTCATCATCGGCGGCGCGCAGGCGGGTATCATGCCGATGACAGCGCCGTCCGGATGGCACATCATCGGCCATACCGACGTGAAGCTCTTCAAGGCCGAAGCGGAATTGCCCGTGCTGCTCAGGCCCGGAGACAAGATTCGCTTCGCAATTGCAGGGATCGAGGCATGATCGAGATCCTCACCACCGGCCTGCCGAACACGGTCCAGGATCTCGGCCGGCCCGGCCATCTGGCGCTGGGGGTCAGCCATGGCGGCGCCATGGACAAGCAGGCACTGGCGATCGCCAATCTCATGCTAGGCAATGATCCTTCGGCCGCCGGGATCGAGGTCGCGCTTCACCCGTTCCGGCTGCGCGCGCATATCGACACCGCCGTCGCCATCACCGGCGCTGATTGCGCCGTCAGCATCGGCGACCGGCCCTGCCCGCCCTGGTGGGCCATGACGATCCGCGCAGGCGAGACCCTTGTCCTTGAGGCGCTGCGCGCCGGTGCTCGTTCCTACATCGCCTTTGCCGGCGGGATCGATCTGCCGCCCGTCATGGGGTCGCGCGCGACGGATGTGAAAGGCGGTTTCGGCGGGTTCGCTGGACGCGGCCTGTCGCGCGGTGACCGGCTTGCGCTCAAACCTGCGCAATGCCGCCTTCCCGCGGGCGGCATCGGCGCAGCGCTGGAGGAGCGACGAGGCGCGGCGGACGCCTTGGCCTCGGCAATCGAATTGCGGGTTCTGCCGGCCGCCGAGTTCGACGCCTTCACGCCGGAGGCCCAGGCGGCTTTCACCGGCAGCGAATGGCGCATCACCAACGACGCCAACCGTATGGGATATCGCCTTGCTGGAGAGACGCTTTCGCTCCTCTCACCGCTCGAACTGCTCTCGCACGGCATCGTACCAGGCACAGTCCAGGTGCCGCCGTCCGGCCAACCGATCATCCAACTTGCCGATGCCAACACTTGCGGCGGCTATCCGAAGATCGCTACGGTGATCGAAGCCGACCTCTGGCGGCTGGCGCAAGCGCCGGTCGGCGCGCGCCTGCGTTTCTCAGCGGTCTCGATAGAAGCGTCGACGGAAGCGCTTCGCGCGAACCGGCAGCAAAGTCACGACTTTATCGCCGCCCGAAACCTTATGGCCGGCGAGCAGAGGACTCCATGAAAATTCGCCCCTTCACCATCGAGATTGCCCAGTCTGAAATCGACGATTTGAAGAAGCGCATCTCGACCTGGCACGAGCCGGACCAGTTGCAGGCGATAGGCTGGGCGCAGGGAACGGAGCACGAGGAACTGCGCCGACTAATGCAGCACTGGCGCACCGGCTTCGACTGGCGCAAGCAGGAAGCCGCCTGGAACATCCATCCGCACTACCAGACGGATATCGGCGGCGAAACCATCCATTTCATCCATGCGCGTGCCGCTGTGGCGACCAACAGAACGGTCATACTCACCCATGGCTGGCCAGGCAGCGTCTTCGAATTTCACAGGCTGATCCCGCTTCTGACCGATCCGCTTTCGCATGGCGGAAGACAGGAGGACGCCTTCAACGTCGTGGCCCCCTCGATTCCCGGCTATGGCTTTTCAAGCCGACCGACCAGGCCTGGTCTCAACCTGTTCACCGTCGCCGACCTTTGGGCCGAGTTGATGAGCCGTCTCGGCTACAAACGATATCTCGCGCAAGGTGGCGATCTGGGCGCCGGCGTGTCGACCTGCCTGGCGCACGCGTATCCAGACAGTCTCGCCGGCGTGCATCTGAACTTCATCCCCGGCTCATACTCACCTCCTCACGATCCAGGCCCGGATGGCGACCTGAGCTTGGAAGAACGCGCCTTCCTGGAACGGAAAGCCGGATGGGCGGATCTTCATGGCGCCTATGCTCATATTCAAGCGACGCGCCCGCAAACGCTTGCCTACGGGCTGACGGATTCGCCGGTCGGACTGGCGGCGTGGATGATCGAAAAATTCCGCGACTGGAGCGATTGCGATGGCGATCTGGCCAACGCCGCTTTTTCGCGCGACGACATGCTCGCCAACATCTCGCTCTACTGGTTCACCCGGACCGTCGCTTCGTCGATGCGGCTCTATTGGGAAACGCGCGCCCGTCCGCTTGCATTCGCGCCCGGCACGGCGATCAACGTCCCGCTTGCAGTGGCTTTGTTTCCCAAGGAATTGCCGATGCCGCCAAGGAGTTGGGTCGAGCGCGTCTTCAAGGACATCCGCCAGTGGACAGCGATGCCGCGCGGTGGTCATTTCGCAGCCCTCGAGCAGCCCGCTTTGCTTGCACAGGATCTAAGAGCCTTTGCCGGTGGTCTGGATTTTTAAAGGCAGCGTTTGCGCGCAGCCAAGCCCGAAGGCCAGAAATGACCAACACCACGATCACCATCGATGCCCTGCATGAGCGCGTCGATGCAATTTTCCGCAAGGCCGGACTGAACCCCATTCAGGCCAGCGCCATTACAAGGGTCATCGTCGCGGCGGAACGCGATGCCTGCAAGTCGCATGGCATCTACCGGATCGAAGGCGCCCTGCGGACGATCAAGGCCGGAAAGGTAAAACCGGACGCGCTGCCCGAGTTGCTGCCGCAAGACGCTCCCGCCCTCGTCAAAGTGGATGCGAAGCATGGTTTCGCCAACCCAGCCTTCGAACTGGGTCTGCCCGTGCTGATCGAGCGGGCACGGTCGTGCGGCATTGCCGCACTCGCGATCAACGATGCGGTGCATTTTTCCGCCCTTTGGGTGGAGGTCGAAGCTTTGACACAGGCAGGCCTGACCGGCCTGGCCATGTGCCCGAGCTATGCCACCGTCGCTCCGACCGGTGGCAACGGACCGTTGCTGGGCACCAATCCTTTTGCCTTTGGCTGGCCGCGAGAAGAGCAGCCTCCCTACGTTTTCGACTTCGCGACCTCGGTTGCCGCGCGCGGCGAGATCGAGCTCCACCGCCGGGCCGGCAAGAAGCTGCCGGAAGGCTGGGCCATGGATTCGGACGGCAGGCCAACGACCGATCCCGAAGCTGCCTTGGCGGGCGCCATGCTTCCCTTCGGCGGGCACAAGGGCTCCGCCATCGCGACGATGATCGAGCTGCTCGCCGGGATCATGATCGGCGACCTGACCAGCCCCGAGGCGCTCGAGCTGCTTGGCACCACGACGCTTTATCCGTCGCACGGAGAGTTGGTCATCGCTTTCTCGCCGAAAGCCTTCGCCGCCGGCCGGCCCGGCAATCCGCTGGGCCGTGCTGAAGCGCTGTTCGAGGCGATCTTGGGCCAGGGTGCGCGCCTGCCCTCGCAAAGGCGGTTCCTAGCCCGCGAGACGTCGGAGCGCGACGGTATCGTCCTATCGCACCAGGAAATGGAACAACTCGATCGTTTTCTCGAACGAGGGCTCGACGCGGTCTGAATCGGTATCGCCAGGGCCAAGACCAATCACAGGAGGAGAAAAATGCGCTGGACGAAAACATTCACGGTCGTCGGCTGCCATGCCGAGGGCGAAGTCGGCAATGTGATCACCGGAGGCGTCAAGGACGTTCCGGGCAAGACCATGTTCGAAAAGAAGGAGTATCTCGAAGCGCATATGGACGACATTCGTGGGCTGCTCTTGTTCGAGCCGCGCGGTGCGCCCTACGTCAACGGCAACATCATCCTGCCGCCTTGCGATCGCTCGGCGGATCTCGGCTACGTCATAATTGAAAGCACGGAATACCCGCCCATGTCTGGCTCAAACACCATCTGCGTCGCCACAGTGGCGCTGGAAACGGGGATGGTGCCGATGAAGGAGCCTGAGACATTGCTGCGCATGGAAGCGCCGGCCGGCATGATCGAGGTGCGCTGTCTCTGCGAGAACGGCAAGGTGAAGCAGGTGGAGTTCACCAATGTACCGGCTTTTGCACTCCACCTCGACACGCATGTCGAGGTGGAAGGGCTCGGCACGATCACCGTCGACACCTCCTATGGCGGCATGACTTTCGCCCATGTCAATGCGCGCGCACTCGGCTTTTCCATAACACCCGACGAGGCCCACCAGATGTCGCTGATGGGCCAACGCATCAAGAAGGCGGTCAACGAACAGCTCGAGGTCGTGCATCCGGAGAACCCGAAGATCCGCGACGTGTCCAACGTGATTTTCGAAGGTCCGATCGAGCGCGTCGACGGGCGCGTGGAAAGCGTCAACGGCACGGTGTGCCTGCATGGCAGGCTCGACCGCTCGCCGACAGGCACCGGCACCACCGGGCGGCTGGCGGTAATGTCGGCAAAGGGGCAGATCGCCAAGGGCGAGCTGTTCCGCAACAGATCGATCATCGGGACCCATTTCGATTCCCGCGTGATCGCCAATACGCGCCTCGGCGATCGCGACGCTGTCGTGGTCACCATCGCCGGACAGGCCTGGATCACCAGCATCGGCCAATATGGCCTCGACCCGACAGACCCTTATCCACGCGGGCATCGCCTCAGCGACGTCTGGTTCTGAAACGGACGCGGCCGTGCTCAGGCCGCGAACGCTCTGACCCTGACGCCGCTCGCCTCCAGCCGTCGCCGAACGCGCGCGGCGATGGCGACGGCTGCCGGCGTGTCGCTGTGGACGCAGATCGAATCGATCGGCGTCTGCAGCATCTGCCCGGAAAGCGTCTCGATGGCGCCTTGCTTGACCATCCGCACGACCCGTTCTGCCGCCTTCTCGGCGTCGTGGATGACAGCGCCTTCCAGCTTGCGCGAGACAAGAAAGCCTTCCTCCGTATAGGCGCGGTCGGCAAAGATTTCGGACCTGACCGTCAGGCCCGCGTCGCGCGCGATCCTGTCCTGGAAGCCGAGCGCAATGGACAGGCAGATCAGGCCGGGATCGACGGCCTTGACCGCGCGCGTCACCGCTTCGGCAACGCCACGGTCGGTCTGGGTAAGGTTGCCCAGCGCGCCATGCGCCTTCACATAGCGGATCGGGTGGCCGGCATAGGCGGAAAGCGCCTGCGCCGCGCCGATCTGGTAGGCGACCAGCCTTTCGATCTCATCCATGGAATGCGGGATGATGCGGCGTCCGAACCCCCACAGATCGGCAAAGCTCGGATGCGCGCCAACGGCGACGCCCTTGTCGCGCGCCATCGAGAACGTGGCCGCCATGATCTCGGGGTCGCCGGCATGAAAGCCGCAGGCCACATTGGCTGAACTGACGATGTCGAGGATCGCCGCATCGTCGCCGAGCCTGTAGGCTCCAAAACCCTCGCCCATGTCGGAATTGATATCGACCTGCAATCCTTGGGCCGCCATGGCGCTTTCCTCAGTGGTTCGAACCGTCGCCTTGCTTCACACCAGCTCGTAGAGCGGCGTCCCGTAGCCGACGACCGCTCCGTCCTCGATCAGCGCTGCACCCAGCACACCGTCTGCCGGCGCAACGATTGCCTTCAGGCATGGGCCGACCTGCAGGACGCCGACCGTCTCGCCCTTGCGAACCGTCTGGCCAGGTTCGGCGATCGGACGACCGGTCGTTGGGTGATCGAGACGGAACACGCCGACGCCGGGCGCGCGCACGCCCTTGAAGACCGTTTCGGCCTTCAGGGCTTCGACCGGGGGTGTCGAGGCAACAACGGATTGCATGTGCAAGCGCAACGAAAACCCGGCCTCCGACACTTCGATCTCGCCGATGCCGGCGCTAGCGCACCAGGCGGCCAGCCTTTCGATCTCCTCAACCGTCATCGCCGCCTCGTCCCTGGAGCAGACCGCCTTCAATGAGACGTTCGAGATGATGGATATCGAAGCCGCCGGCAGCGAAGCCGGGCTCGTCCATCAGGAGGCCGTGCAGCGGCGCGTTGGTGGCGATGCCGACGGCCTCCATCTCGCCCAGCGCGCCACTCATGCGCCGGATCGCCTCGGCTCGCGTCACGCCATGCGCCAGCAGCTTGGCCACCAATGAATCGTAGTGCGGCGGCACGGTGTAGCCGGAGTAGAGATGCGATTCGACGCGGATTCCGGGACCTCCGGGCGGCGTCCAGCGCTCGACCCGGCCCGGATGCGGGCGAAAGCTGTATGAATCTTCAGCGTTGATGCGGCATTCGACGGCGTGGCCCTGGATGCGGATGTCTTCCTGGCTGAACGACAGGGGTTCGCCCCGGGCGATGCGGATCTGCTCGCGCACGATATCGATGCCGGTGACAAGTTCCGTGACGGGATGCTCCACCTGCACGCGGGTGTTCATCTCGATGAAAGAGAAGCGCCCGTCCTCGTAGAGGAATTCGAATGTGCCCGCGCCTGTATAGCCGATGGTCAGGCATGCCTGGGCACACAGCTCGCCGATCTCGGCAACCGCCTCGCGGGCGATGCCGGGCGCCGGCGCCTCCTCGATGATCTTCTGGTGGCGGCGCTGCATGGAGCAATCCCGCTCGCCGAGCCAGACCGCCCTACCATGCTTGTCCGCCAGAATCTGGATCTCGATATGGCGCGGATGCTCGAGGAATTTTTCCAGATAGACTTGCGGGTTGCCGAAGGCCCGGTCCGCCTCTTTCACCGCCATTGAAACGGCTTCCATCAGGGCGTGCTGCTCGCGCACGATGCGCATGCCGCGCCCGCCGCCGCCGCCCGCTGCCTTGACGATGACCGGATAGCCGATGGCCTCGGCAATGGCGCGCACTGCCTGCTCGTCCTGCGGCAGCGCCCCCTCCGAGCCCGCAACGCAGGGAACGCCGGCGGCGATCATCGTGCGCTTGGCGGAGACCTTGTCGCCCATGGTGCGGATCGCCGCCGCCGACGGCCCGATGAAGGCAAGGCCGGCATTCTCGACAGCCTCGGCGAAGGCGGCGTTTTCCGAGAGGAAGCCGTAGCCCGGATGGATCGCGCCCGCGCCGGTGAGTTGCGCGGCCGCGATGATCTCGGCGATGTTGAGATAGCTCTCCGTCGCGGCCGCCGGTCCGATGCAGATCGCCCTGTCCGCCAGCGCGACATGTCGAAGGCTCGCATCCGCTTCCGAGTGCGCCGCCACCGTCTTCAATCCGAGGTCGCGGCAGGCGCGCAGGATGCGCAGCGCGATTTCACCACGATTGGCGATGAGGACGGTGTCGAACATCGCCTCAGCCCAAATCTTCGAGAACGAACAGCACATCGCCGGACTGCACCGCGGCATGGTCGTCGAACGCGATCTGGACGATCCGCCCAGCGCGATCGGATTCCACGACATTGAACGTCTTCATGGCTTCGAGGACACCAACCTTCTGCCCTTCCACGACCACATCGCCAACCGAAGCGAGCGGCGGTTCACCTTCGGTGCCGGAGCGGTAGAACACGCCCGTCAGCGGCGCGCGGATCGAATAGCGTGCGATGGGCGGAGATGTCGAAGCCGGATTTGTGAAGACGGCAGGGACGGCGGCTGGCCCCGACTGCGACGCAGATTGCGCTTGCGACGCGGATTGCGCCGGCGCCATCTGCCTGGACATGCGGATGCGAACGCCATTGCGCTCGATCTCCAGTTCGGCAATGGGCGAACGCGAGACAAATTCGATCAGCTTCTGGACGAAGTCGAGATCCATCGCCGACCCTATCGCAGCGCTTCGACAGCCTTGGCGATTCGCCCGATCGCTTTTTCGATCAGATCCATCGACGTGGCTATGGAAATGCGGAAATGCGGCGACAGCCCGTAGGCAGAGCCCTGCACCACCGCGACCCGCGCCTGATCGAGCAGGTAAAGCGAGAAATCATCGTCGCTGCCGATGGGAGTGCCGTCGGGGCGACGACGGCCGATCAGGGCCGAGCAATTGGGATAGAGATAGAAGGCGCCCTCGGGCGTCTGGCAGGTAAGGCCGGGAATCTTGCGCAGCAGCTCCAGAGCGCGGTCGCGCCGAGCCTGGAATTCGAGCGCCCGAGGGCGAAGAAAGTCCTGGGGACCTTCCAGTGCGGCAATGGTCGCGGCCTGCGAGATGGATGACGGGTTCGACGTGCTTTGGCTCTGCACGGTGGCCATGGCGCGGATCAGCGGTTCCGGCCCGCCGGCATAGCCGATCCGCCAGCCGGTCATGGCATAGGCCTTCGACACGCCATTCACTGTCAGCGTACGGTCCTTCAGCCTCGGCTCGACGCCGGCGATGGTATGGAAGGTACGTCCATCGAACAGGATATGCTCGTAGATGTCGTCGGTCAGAACGTGCACATGCGGGTGATCGAGCAACACCCCGGCCAGGCCGGCAAGTTCGTCGGGGCTGTAGACGGCGCCAGTCGGATTGGAAGGCGTGTTGAGCAGCAGCCATTTGGTGCGCCCGGTGATCGCGGCTCGCAGGGCTTGCGGTGTCAGTTTGAAGCCCTGCGCCTCCGTGCAAGGAACGACCACGGGCTTGCCTTCGCCGAGCAGGACGATGTCGGTGTAGGAAACCCAATAGGGCGCGGGGACGACCACCTCGTCACCGGGGGCCAGCGTTGCCAGCAGGGCGTTGTAGATGATCTGCTTTGCGCCACCCGCGACGCTGATTTGCGAAGGCTTGTAGTCGAGGCCGTTCTCGCGCCTGAATTTCCCGGCCACCGCCTTCTTCAGCGCGGCGGTGCCGTCGACCGCCGTATAGCGCGTTTCACCCCTGCGCATCGCCTCGTAGGCCGCCTCGACGATGTGCGGAGGCGTTGGAAAATCCGGCTCGCCGGCGCTCAGGCTGATGACGTCGATGCCGGCCGAGCGCATTTCGATTGCCCGCGCGGTGACCGCCATGCTGGGGCTTGGCTTGATGACGTCAAGACGGGGAGCGATGAGGCCCACGGGAAATCCTCGTCATGGCTGCCGCGACGTTGCCGGGCAGGTGATATCTGGTGAAGATTGGATAATGTATTCTGATTTTCGCGTCAAACCCCTTTTTCTGCATCGAAGACCGGGTTATGTCTCATTCCCGTGGTGGGTCGATAGAGGAAAGTATCCAATCCTTCATCGCCGCGTATGACATTCGAGATAGGGAACACGATTGGAATGGGCACAAACTATGATGTGGTGATCGTCGGCGGCGGCGTTGTCGGCAGCTCGATCGCCTATTTCCTGTCAGCCAATCCGGATTTCGATGGCAGTATTGCGGTGATCGAGCGGGACCCCTACTACACGGCCTCCTCGTCTTCCTTGTCGACCAGCGCCATCCGCCAGCAGTTCGGCACGGCGCCCAACATTGCCATGTCGAAGTTCAGCATCGACTTCCTGCGCCAGGTAAAGACGCGGCTTGCCATCGGCGACGAGTTGGCCGACATCGGCCTGCATGAGCCCGGTTACCTCGTGCTGGCGACACCCGAGCGGGCAGACGCGCAGCGTGCCAAGAACCGCGTTCAGCGCGGCATGGGCGTCGACGCCGAACTGATCGAGCAGGTTGATCTGGCACGACGCTTCCCGTGGCTCAACACGGACGATCTCGCCCTTGGCTCGCTCGGCCTTGGCAGCGAAGGCTGGTTCGACGGCCCCGGCCTGATGCAGGCCTTTCGCCGCAAGGCGCGCACGCAGGGCGTGGACTATCTTGCCGCGACGGTGACCGGACTGACCATGGCGTCTCCCCAAAAGGTCGGCGAAGTGGTGCTCGACAATGGCGACCGGCTTGCCGCCGGCACGGTGATCAACGCGGCCGGACCGTGGAGCGCGGGCATCGCCAAGATGGCCGGCGCCGAACTGCCGGTTGTCCCGAGCAAGCGCTGCGTCTTCGTCTTCGAAACGCCGGCAAGGATCGAAAACTGCCCCTTCGTCTTCGACACGAGCGGCTTCTGGCTGCGGCCGGAAGGCCAGCTCTTCCTGTGCGGTATTCCGCCGGTGCGCGAGAACGAGCCGGACGATTTTGAACTGGATGTGGATTACGACCTGTTCGACGAGTTGATCTGGCCGGCGCTCGCCCATCGTGTGCCCGGGTTTGAGCAATTGCGGATGTTGCGCGCCTGGGCGGGGCTCTACGAATACAACACCTTCGACCACAGCGGTATCATCGGCCGGCATCCCGAGGTTTCGAACTTTGTCCTGGCCACCGGCTTCAGCGGCCACGGCATGATGCATGCAGCGGCGACCGGGTCGGGCGTCAGTGATCTCATTGCCTATGGCGAGTACCGCTCTGTCGACCTGTCGGCCTTCCGCTACGAACGGATCGCTGGCAATCAACCTATCGAGGAACATGTCTACTGAAGCGAAACGGGCGACATGGCATCGCGGTGACAACGGTGCTATGCGTCCACTTCTTCAATCAACACGGCGCCAGTCAACAAACACGGCGGCCGCCTCAGGCTGATTCATGCTCGTACAGAAGAAAACCATCTCGACCCAGGTCGCCGATGCCATCAGGCA
Source organism: Mesorhizobium sp. M7A.F.Ce.TU.012.03.2.1 (assembly GCF_004006095.1). Taxonomy (NCBI): domain Bacteria; kingdom Pseudomonadati; phylum Pseudomonadota; class Alphaproteobacteria; order Hyphomicrobiales; family Phyllobacteriaceae; genus Mesorhizobium; species Mesorhizobium sp. M7A.F.Ce.TU.012.03.2.1. The sequence continues at coordinate 3,617,421 of NZ_CP034779.1, read as the reverse complement.
GAAGATCCTGATCGGCGAATACGAGGCCAACTTTCAGTTGCGGCAGGAGCATCTGGCCACCGAGTTCGGCGTCAGCCGAATTCCGGTGCGAGAGGCGCTGCATCAGCTTCATTCGGAAGGCTTCGTCACGCTGGTTTCCCACAAGGGCGCCGTCGTCACCTCCATTTCCCTGGACGAGATCCTCGAGCTCTACGAATTGCGGGCCCGGATCGAAACATGGCTACTGGCCCTCGCCATTCCAAGGATGACGGAGGCCGACCTCGCGCTGGCCCGCGAGCGCGCAAAGCAGCACCAGGAGCAGGGCAAGACCGGCGAGTATTCGAACCAGCTCAACTGGAACTTCCACGCCGCGCTCTACGCGCCGTCCGGCCGCAAGGCGACGATCGAACTGGTCGGGCGCATCTATCAGCAGCTGGAACGCTACACGCGCATGATGGTGACGCTCACCGAGATCCAGGCCCAGTCCGACCGCGACCACTGGCAGCTCATCGACCTATGCGAAGCCAAAGATACGCTGCGCGCCGTCGGCCTTTTGGAAATGCATATCATCACCAGCGGCAAATTCCTGGTCGACCGGCTTGAGGAATTGCGGGGCAGCTGATCAGTCGCCCCGTCTCCTTGTCCAGCCCCAATCCTTCGCGCGAAGATCATTTGCCGGGCAGATTGGTCGCCCTCGTCAGCAGGATCACGCCCGCCTTGTCGGCCGTATCGTAATAGGTGAAGCCGGTGCGGTTTTCCCGGCGCCCGCGCATCAGCACGGGAAGCCCGTCGTCCTGCGCCTTGGCCTCGGCTGCATCCGCATCGCGAACCTCAAAGCCGATATGGAAGACGCCTTCACCCTTGCTGTCGAGATGAATCCGCTGCGGTGAAGGATCGCCGTTCGGCTCGCACAGCTGCAGCTGAACGTTCGGCAAGTTGCAAATCCGGTATTGCATCGCCTTGAAACCCTCGGGGCTTGGGACCTGGAGTTCTTCGTATTCGGCCAGCGGCGGATAGGACTCCCATGGCCCGATGCCGATGGAGTCATAATAGGCCTGCGCCTTGTCGATATCGTGCACGACGATGCAGATGTGATGCAGCTTGTCGAAATTGCCCATGTCGTCACTCCCCATTCTTCTCACTCCTTGATCGGGACCGTATAGTTCAGAACGCGGCGCCCCCCGTCGGGGTAGATCGTCTCGCCGGTGATGTAGGAAGCGTCGTCGCTGGCTAGGAATGCCACGACCGAGGCGATCTCGGCTGCCGTGCCGAGGCGCCCGAGAGGTGTCCGCGAAAGGACCGCCCGTCGCATTTCTTCCGAGTCGATGAATGTCCCGTCCATGACCATGTCCGTGGCGATGGTGCCCGGCCCGACACCGACCACGCGGATGCCGTGGGGGGCGAAGGCGACGGCCGCGGTGCTGGTGACCTGGTTCATGCCGCCCTTGGAGATCGCGTAGGTGGCGACACGTGGGTTGGCGAGGCCCGAATTGATCGACGACATGTTGATGATGACGCCGCCTCCACCTTGCGCGATCATCTGGCGGGCTGCGGCCTGGGTGCCCATGAACGCACCTTTGAGATTGACGGCGAGAACCCTGTCGTAGTCCGCCTCTGTGATGTCGAGAAAGTCCTGGACCGGAGCGATGCCGGCATTGTTGACCATGATGTCGACACGGCCGAACTTCGCCACCGCCGCTGCAATCAGCCCATCGACCTGGTCCTTCTTGCTGACATCCGTGACGACCGCCAGGACGCTGTCGGTGGTACCGATTTCAGCGGCACATTTTTTTAACTCCACGGCATCGATGTCGCCGAGCACGAGCTTCGCGCCTTCGGCCAAAAAGCGTTCCGCGCAAGCGCGTCCGATGCCGCGCGCCGCGCCTGTGACAACCGCCACCTTGCCTGCCTGTCTCATGTCCAATCCTTCGATCATTTGTAAGTCGGCCACCGTCTCAGGGAGCATGGGCCGAGCTTGGCTAGGAATGGGGTTTCTCCCACCGAAGCCTAGCCTAGCGGATAACGAAGGGATTGGCGGTCTTGCCGGCGGTGTCTATCCACACCGTCTTGGTCTGCAGATAGGAATTGATGGCATCCTGCCCGCTTTCGCGCCCGATACCGCTCCTCTTGTAGCCGCCGAAGGGCGCCATGTAGGAGACGGCACGGTATGAGTTGATCCAGACCATCCCCGCTTCCATCGCGGCCGCGCCGCGCAGCGCCCTGCCCATGTCGCTGGTCCATATTCCCGCCGCCAGCCCATAGGGGCTGTCATTGGCAATGGCGAAGGCCTCGTCCTCGTCGTCAAAGGGGATGACGGACAGGATCGGCCCGAACACCTCCTCACGCGCGATCCGCATGGTGTTGTTCACGCCGGTGAAGATGGTGGGCTCGACGAACCAGCCCTCGGCCAGTTCACCCGAGGCCGGCTTGCCGCCGCCCAGCACGCAAAGCGCACCCTCGCGGCGCGCGATGCCGAGATAGGACAGCACCTTCTCGCGCTGGGCTTGCGTGGTGATCGGCCCGACCTGCGTCTCTTGCAGCGCCGGATTGCCCAATCGAGCGCTGGCCGCCAGCGTTATGACGCCTTCCACGAACCGGTCGTGGATTTTGCGATGCACCAGCAGCCGCGAACCCGCGATGCAGGTCTGGCCGCTGGCCGCGAAGATGCCTGAGATCGCGCCGTTGACCGCGCTCTCGATATCGGCGTCGTCGAAGACGATGTTGGCCGATTTGCCGCCGAGCTCCAGCGTGACGACTTTTAGCTGTTCGGCAGCCGCCCGATAGACCGCGATCCCGCCAGGCTCACCACCGGTGAAGGCGATCTTGGCGACGTCGGGATGAGAGACGAGTGGCGCGCCGACATCAAGCGGCATGCCGGTAACGGTGTTGACCACGCCGGGCGGGAAGCCTGCCCGCGCAAACAGTTTCACGAACTCCAGCGTCGAGGCCGAGGCGTGTTCCGACGGCTTGATGACGACAGTGTTGCCTGCCGCCAGCAGCGGCGCGAGCTTCCATGTCAGGAGTAAAAGCGGCGAATTCCAGGGCACGATCGCTGCAATGACACCCAGCGGCTCGTGGCGGGTGAAAGCGAACATGCCAGCCTTGTCGATCGGCAGCACCGACCCTTCGATCTTGTCGGCAAGACCGCCGAAATAGCGGAACCATTCCGGGATATAGCGCAGCTGTGCCGTCATTTCGGTGAGCAGCTTGCCATTGTCGCGCGTCTCGATGGCGGCAATACGATCTGCGTTCTCGGCGATCAGATCGGCCAGCCGCACGAGCAGCTTGCCCCGCGCGGTCGGCGTGATGCCGGCCCATTCCTTCGACCGGAATGCTGCCTTCGCGGACGCCACGGCGGCGTCCACCTGGCTCGCTCCTCCACGCGGGATCAGCGCCCAGGGCCTGCCGGTGAACGGATCATGGCTCTCGAATGTATCGGCTGTCGATTGCAACCGACCGCCGACCGTGTTCTGGAAACTGACCAGCGCCATATCGGTCCTCAACAGGTGGCAAAGCCCAGATGGGCGCGAAAGCGGTTCTTGACCTCGACCGCGTCGCGCGGCGGCAGCGAGCGCGGCAGGTTCTCGGCGGTGATTTTCAGCACGAAAAGGCGCGGACCGTCGGCCGGGCGCCGAAGTTCTCCACAGAGCATGTCGACCTCCTCCAGCGTACGCAGCTCGGCGGTCTTCGAAAAACCGCAAGCGGCCGCGACCTTGTCGAAACCAATGCCCTTGCCGGTATGGCTGGACTGCATGCCGGTCTCGCCGAAATGCTGATTGTCGAGCACGATCAGGTCGAGATTTTTCGGCCGCGCCACCGAGATCGTCGCCAGCGAACCGAACGCCATCAGCTGTTCGCCATCTCCGGTGATCACCATGACCCGCTTGTCGGGTTGGGCTTGGGCAAGCCCGAGGCCGATCAGCGCAGCACCCCCCATGGCGCCCCACAGATAATAGTTGTCGTTGCGGTCACCGGCAGCATGCACGTCGTAGCTCGGCGAGCCTAGACCGGTCACGACCAGGGCTCCGTCGCGGGCGTCAAGCAGCTTCTTCACCGCAACCCGGCGGTCCATCGTCGGTAAATTCATGTCGCTCACCACTTCTTCTTGCCGAGCAGCCGCTGCCCGATCAGCACGGCAATCTGCTGGTCGGCGTCGAAGGCCATCAAGGCTGCCTGCGCCACCGTCTCCACCAGGTCGGGACCGGTTTCGGCGCGCAGCACCCTGAGCCCTATCGCCTTCAGCGACGCCTCCGTCGCCTGCCCCATCGGCACCTGCCACGGGTTGAACTCGGCCCATTCGCCCCGCATCGTCACCAGGACGAGCAAGGGGAAGCGCGCCTGCACGGGAAGCGACAGCATGTTGATGCAATTGCCGACACCGGAGGATTGCATGAGCACGACGCTCCGCTTGCCACCGAGCCAGGAGCCTGCTGCGATGGCGATGCCCTCCTCCTCCGTCGTCAGCACATTGGTGACGACTTCGGGATCCTCACTGAAAAGGCGGATCAATGTGGTATGACCGGCATCCGGCACATAGGACATGTGGCTGATGCCGGCAGCCTTGAGCACCTCATAGACCTGATCCGGCCACTGCCTTTCAGACACGGTCGGAGCGGCGGCAAGCGCTGCTGCTTCCGGAGGTTTTGCTTGTATGCTCGCCGTCACCTTACATCTCCGAGATATTGGACTGGCATTAGACTAGCGCGCTTGACCGATGCAATCTTCGTCTCTTTCTCGTGATCAGATATAATGGTATTCGATAGCTCATGGAGTTATCGCAGCTACGCACCCTCATCCACGTCGCCGAACTCGGCAGCCTCAGCAAGGCCGCCGACCGGCTGCACATTGCGCAGCCGGCGCTCAGCCGGCAGGTGCGCATGCTGGAGGAGGAATTGGGCTTTGCCCTTTTCCTGCGCCATGGACGCGGCATGGTGCTGTCCGAGCAGGGCAAGGAGGTGCTGGCGCACGCCATGCGCGTGATGGCCGAGATCGACGAGATCCGCGCCACGGCCACGCCCGCCGATGCGCCGCTGACCGGCGAAGTGGCCATCGGCCTGCCGCCCACCGTTGCCGACATTATTTCGCTGCCGCTGGCGGCCGCCTTCGGCAAGGCCCATCCCAAGGCGAAGCTCAGACTTGTCAGCGCCTACACCGGCTATCTGCTGGACTGGATGCACCGCGGCGAGGTGGACGTCGCGGTGCTCTATGACCCGCGCATGGCGCGTTCGCTGCGCTCGCGCCCGCTGCTCCTGGAAAACCTCTTCCTGATCGGACCGCCGGATGCGGGATTTTCAACTGTGCGCGCCGTATCGTTCGCCTCGCTCGCCGGCAAGCGCCTGCTGCTGCCCAGCATCAAGCACGGGCTGCGCATCATCGTCGAACGCTGCGCCACGGATGCCGGCATCACGCTCGATGTCGGCATCGAAGCGGACTCCTATTCGGCGCTGAAGGACCTGGTGCGCAACGGCCATGGCTGGACGATCCTGCCGCTCGCTCCCATCCATGCCGACGTGACTGCCGGGCTGCTCACCGCCGCGCCATTGATCGATCCGGTGCCCGTGCGCCGCCTGATCCTTGCCTACCCGGCGGACCGGCCTGCCTCGCGGCTGGCGCGGTTTGCCGGACAAGCGATAGAGGACATCGCCAAGGATCTTGTCGGGCGGGCCGTCTGGGTCGGCCAACTTCTCGGCCCTCCACCATAAGCATTCGAATTGCGTTATATCTGCTCACGTCCGCTCTGCATTGCTGACAGGGCATGGAGGCGCGATAGTGAGGCCCGCAGCAAGACGAAAACCCGGACAAACCTCATGGAAGCCTATCAGGACATTCGCGATGCCGTCGCCAGGCTGTGCACGCGCTTTCCCGGAGAATACTGGCGCGCACTCGACAGGGACATGGCCTATCCCGGCGACTTCGTCGCAGCGTTGACGCAGGCCGGTTGGCTCTCGATCCTGATCCCGGAGGCATATGGTGGCTCGGGCCTGCCGCTTTCGGCCGCCGCTGCCGTGCTGGAGGAAATTCAGCGCGCCGGCTGCAATGGCGGCGCCTGCCATGCCCAGATGTACACGATGGGCACGCTTCTTCGCCACGGCTCGGAAGCGCAGAAGCAGCGATACCTACCAAAGATCTCCACGGGAGAACTGCGCCTGCAGGCATTCGGCGTCACGGAACCGACCAGCGGGACCGACACGGGGGCGCTCAAGACCACTGCTCGCCTCGACGGCGATCATTTCGTGGTCAAGGGCCAGAAGATCTGGACCAGCCGCGCCGAGCATTCGGATCTGATGCTGCTGCTGGCGCGGACCACGCCGCTGAAGGACGGCATGAAAAAGACCGACGGCCTCTCCGTCCTCATCGTCGACATGCGCGAAGCCGTCGGCAACGGCCTCACAATCCGGCCGATCCGCACCATGATGAACCATGCCACCACCGAGGTCTTCTTCGACGATCTGCGCGTACCCGCCGAAAACCTGATCGGCGAAGAGGGGAAGGGATTCCGCTACATCCTCTCGGGCATGAACGCCGAGCGCATCCTGATATCAGCCGAATGCGTCGGCGACGCGAAATGGTTCATCGAAAAGGCAAGCACCTACGCAAAGGAGCGGCATGTGTTTGGCCGGGCGATCGGCCAGAACCAGGGCATCCAGTTTCCGATCGCAAGGGCCTACGCCAACATGCGCGCGGCCGAACTGATGGTGCGCGAGGCGCTGAACCTCTACGAGGCCGGCAAGAACCCCGGATCCGAAGCGAACATGGCCAAGATGCTGGCGGCCGACGCTTCGAACGAAGCCGCCAATGTCTGCATCCAGACTTATGGCGGGTTCGGTTTCGCGGAAGAGTACGATGTCGAGCGCAAGTTCCGCGAGACGCGTCTCTATCAGGTCGCGCCGATCTCGACCAACCTCATCCTGTCATACCTTTCCGAGCACGTGCTTGGACTGCCGCGTTCCTACTAGGAGTCGTCCGTGAACGTCCTCATCGTCTATGCACACCCGGAAGCAAAATCCTTCAACGGCGCCATGAAGGATCTGGCCGTGGAAACCTTGACCCGCGCAGGCCACGATGTAGTCGTCAGCGACCTTTATGCGATGGGCTTCAATCCTGTCGCAGGGCCGGGCGACGTATCGGGCGAGCGTAACGATCCGGACTTCTTCAGCCTGCCGCGCGAACAGACCGCCGCCTACGAGGCCGGCGCACTGTCGGCCGATATCAGTGCAGAGATCGAAAAGGTGAAGCGGGCGGACTTCGTGCTGTTCCAGTTCCCGGTCTGGTGGTTCGGAATGCCAGCAATGCTCAAGGGCTGGGCCGATCGCGTCTTCGCGCGCGGTTTCGCCTATCTGCCGGGCCGCAAATACGACACCGGCATGTTCAGGGGAAAGCTCGCCATGGTGGCCGCCACCACGGGCACGTCGGCCGACACCTACGCGCCCGATGGCATCGACGGCGACATCCTCACGGTGCTGTGGCCGATCCACAATGGTCTGCTGCGCTATTCCGGCTTCGACGTGCTGCCGCCCTTCGTCGCCTACATGCCGGGCCGCGTCGGCGACGATGGCCGCAAGGCCTATCTGGACGCCTACCGCAAGAGGCTCGAGGACATTGATGGCACGCCGCATCTGTTCTTCCACGCAGCCGAGGACTACGGCAAGAACGAGCGGCTGAAGCCTGGCGTGCTGGCGCGCTCGGGAGTGCAGCGCAATGTCTGACGCCCGCCCGCTGGAGGGCCTGTTTGTCGTTTCGATCGAGCAGGCCGTCGCCGCTCCGCTCTGCACGGTCCGCCTTGCCGATGCCGGCGCGCGCGTCGTGAAGATCGAGCGTCCGGAAGGCGAAACCGCGCGTCATTACGATTCCGCAGTGGAAGGCATGTCGGCTTACTTCGTCTGGCTCAACCGCGGCAAGGAGAGCGCGGTGCTCGACCTGAAGAGTGAGCACGACCTGGCTCTCCTGCACCGGATGGTCGCGCGCGCCGACGTCCTCGTGCAGAATCTCGTGCCGGGCGCCATCGACAGGCTCGGCCTCTCGGCCGATACAATTGCGAAAGAGTTTCCTCGGCTGATAGCCATCAACATCGTCGGCTACGGGCAGGACACGCCCTACGCGGCCATGCGCGCCTACGACATGCTGGTGCAGGCCGAAAGCGGCATCTGCGCCGTTACCGGCACGCCGGACACGCCAAGCAAAATCGGGGTTTCCGCCGCCGACATCGCCACCGGCATGAATGCCCATGCAGCGATCCTCGAAGCCTTGCTGGCGCGCCAGAAGACCGGGCGCGGCCGCATTGTCGAGATTGCCATGTTCGACGCCATGGCCGACTGGATGACCGTGCCGCTGCTGCACTACGAATATGCGGGCCGCGAGACGCAGAGATATGGCCTGGCGCATGCTTCGATCTACCCCTATCGACCTTATGCCTGTCGGGATGGCAGCGTGGTCGTGTCCATCCAGCAGAACAATGAATGGAAGCGCTTCTGCACGCTCGTGCTGCAAAGGCAGGATCTGTTCGCCGACGAACGCTTCGCCACCAATACCTGGCGGGTTGCCAACCGCACGGCGCTCGACGCCGAGATCGAACCGATCTTCGGGGCAATCGACTGCGACGAGGCCATAAGCCGTCTCGACGAGGCGCAGATCGCCTGGGGCCGGGTGAGTGCAATGCGCGACCTGCCGCACCACAAGGCGCTCCGCCGGACGGAGGTGGCACTGCCGGACGGCAAGCGCATCGCAGTACCAATGCCTGCAGGGCGGCCGGAGGGATTTGCAACGGTTCCCAGCGTCCCCGCGCTTGGCGCCGATACGGACCGGATCCGGTCCCAATTCGCCGCCTGACGAGGACCTCATGAGCCTGGACACAAGCATGCTGCAGGAATGGGTTGGACGCACGCACGAGGTCGAGGATGTTGTGATCCCGCGCCTGCTGGCCAGCTTTGGCGCCACGCTTGGGGACCACGCGGCGCAAACTGCCGACGGCGCAGCCGCGCCCGGACTGCATTGGTGCCTGGCGCCCGACATTGCCGCCATGCGAGAACTCGGACCTGACGGGCACCCGGCCAAAGGCGGCTTCCTGCCGCCGGTGCCGCTTCCCCGTCGCATGTGGGCTGCCAGCGACGTGCGTTTCATGGCGCCGATCCGCTCTGGCGACCGCATCCGCCGCCGCTCGACATTGGCCGCCATCGAGGAGAAGCAGGGCCGCTCCGGCCCGCTCACCTTCGTCACGGTCCGGCACGACATCGCCAACGATTCCGGTCCGGTCATCGAGGAGGACCAGATCATCGTCTATCGCGGCGCCGAAGCCGCTGCTGCGTCCCCTGCCCCGCCGGCCAATTCGCCCCTGGCCGCATCGCACGAGCGCACGATCGACATCGATCCCGTGCTGCTCTTTCGATATTCCGCGCTGACGTTCAACGGGCATCGCATCCACTACGACACGCCCTATGCCACGGGGGTCGAGCACTATCCCGGGCTCGTCATCCATGGCCCGCTGCAGGCGACGCTGCTGATGAACTTCGCCACCGCCATTGTCGGTCAGTCGCCGCGCCGTTTCTCATTCCGCGGCGTCCATCCGGCGAGCGGCCCACAGCGCCTGCTTCTGAGCGCAACATCCCCAGGCCAGGACGGCATGGCTCTCGAGGCACGGTCGTCCGACGGCCATGTGACGGTGAAAGCCACGGCGCAATGGTGAGCTTCGTCACGCCTGTCGTGCCGCTATTCGTGCCGGGCTCACGTCCTGAGCGGTTTGCCAAAGCCGACAGCAGCGGCGCGGACGCAGTCGTTCTAGACCTCGAGGATGCTGTCGCCCCTGGCGACAAGGACCGCGCTCGGGAAGCGGTCGTTGCTCATGCAGCCGCGCTGAAATCCGCGGTCGTGGTCCGCATCAATGCCGCGGGAACACCCTGGCACGAAGCGGACATCGACGCCCTGCGGCGCCTCGACGGCGTCTCCGTCATGCTGCCCAAGGCCGAACGTCCGGAAGACATTGCCGATATGGCCAGGCACATGGCACGCAGCGTTTGCGTCATCGCGCTGGTCGAGAGCGCCGTCGGTCTCGCCAACTTGCCGGACATATTGGCCATGCCCAACGTCGTTGCCGTCGCCTTCGGCTCGGTCGACTTCTCGCTCGATCTCGGTTGCGCGCATGATCGACTGACCTTGCTTGCGGCCTGCAACGAAATCGTCTGGCGCTCGCGCGCGGCTGGCCGTGCCGCGCCGATCGACGGCGTAACGACCGACCTGAACAGTCCCGAAATCACCGAGGATGACGCCCGCCACGCCATGAAGATGGGTTTTGGCGGCAAGATGGCCATCCATCCGAGGCAGATCGAGCCGATTCGCAATGGCTTTCGCCCGAGCGATAGTGACATCGCATGGGCACGCGACATCATTGGCGCGGCCTCATCAGGCGAAGTCAGCCTGGTGAAAGGCGAGATGGTGGATCGACCGGTCGTCGAACGTGCAAGGCAGGTCCTGCGCCGGGCCGCTTTGGTCTGAAGGGCATGCAGAGGAGAAGCAACCGATGAGCACGGACACCGCCGATTGGCCGACCGCCAGGCTCTGCGCCTTCATTGCCGAACTCGACTTCGAACAGATCCCGCCGCGCGTCGTTCATTTCGCGCAAGGACTGATGATCGACTGGCTCGGCTCGGCGCTGGCCGGCAAGGGCGCGCACCAGGTCGAGATGATCGACGGCTTTGCGCGTGCCATGGGGCCGGCGGACGGCCCAAGCACCATCATCCCGACGCGGCGGCGCACAAGCCCCTACTTCGCAGCGATGGTCAATGCGGCGGCCTCCCATGTCGTGGAACAGGACGACGTTCACAACGGCTCGGTCTTTCACCCGGCGGCGGTGATCTTTCCGGCCGTTTTGGCGGTTGCGGAGGCTGAGGGGAAGACCGGCCGCGAAGTGCTGACTGCCTGCATCGCCGGCTATGAAGTGGGCATCCGCGTGGGAGAATTCCTCGGACGCTCGCACTACGAGATATTCCACACCACCGGCACGGCTGGCGCAGTGGCAGCAGCCGCGGCGGTCGGCAGATTGATCGGGTTGGACGCAGCCGGGCTCAACCATGCTGTCGGCTCGGCCGGTACGCAGGCGGCAGGTCTCTGGGAATTTCTGCGTGACGCTGCCGATTCCAAGCAACTCCATACCGCGCGAGCGGCCGCCAACGGTCTGTTCGCTGCCTATCTGGCGCGCGATGGCTTCAAGGGCGCCGCGCGGATCCTCGAAGGCCAGCAAGGAATGGCTGCCGGAATGTCCAGCGACGCCGATCCGGCCCGCCTGACGGACGGGCTCGGCAGCCGTTGGGCAACCGAGGAGACCTCCTTCAAATGGCACGCAGCCTGCCGGCACACTCATCCGGCCGCCGACGCGCTGCAGTCTCTCATGCGCCGCGAAGGGCTCGGTCCGGACGACATCACCGGCGTGGTGACCCATGTCCATCAGGGAGCCATCGATGTCCTGGGCGCGGTGGTCACTCCGCAAACCGTCCACCAGGCGAAGTTCTCCATGGGCACGGTTTTGGGGCTGATCGCCGTTCACGGCGTCGCTGACCTCGATGCTTTCGAACACCATGCACTTGCCGACACCCGCGTCGCCCGTTTCCGCGCGAAGGTGCATATGGAACGCGACGCCGAGGTCGACACCCTTTATCCCAAGCAGTGGGTCGGCAAGGTGAGCGTCACGACGGTTGACGGCCGCAAATTCAATGCCCGCGTCGACGAGCCCAAGGGAGATCCCGGCAACACCCTTTCGAAACAGGAACTGGAAGCCAAGGCCATACGCCTCGCCGAATTCCGAGGCGGCGCCACCGCTGACGAGATGCGTCGCTGCATAGCCCGCATCTGGAGGCTCGGTCAGCCCGGGAGCACGGCGGAAATATTTGCTGAGAGTTAGCCCGCTGTCGCGCCGAAGGACTGCACCCGCCCGAAACGGATGGAACGAGCGCATTGCGGGCAGTTCGATTCCTTTCGCGCCGCCCTATGTTGTAAAGCAGTTTGATCGGCAGTCCTCGGGAGCCCATCGTAAATCAATGAATTCAACGAGATCGACGGAGACTCGCCAACCTGATTTTGGCTAACCGAGGCAAATAAAAAACGATAACTTATTGATAAATAGCGATAATGGTGGGCCCGGAGGGACTCGAACCCCCAACCAAGCGGTTATGAGCCGCCGGCTCTAACCATTGAGCTACAGGCCCCACGCGGGCTGGATTAATGTTTTTCGCATCGCGGCACAAGGCTTTCCCCGACGGGCTTCCGCAGATCGCCCAAATCAACCCATAATCGCGCTCTACGCGACCCCTTGCGACTTGATCGCAGACCAAGGAGATTTTCATGACCAGACATCTTTTGCCTCTCGCGCTCGCCACTGCAATCGCTTTTCCGGCGATGGCTGGAGCCGCCGATCTGCCGACGCCGCCCCGCATCATCGTGTCGGGCGAAGGCGAAGCAACCGTAGCCCCCGATCTGGCGGTCCTGACGCTGAGCGTCATGCGCGAGGCCAAAACCGCGCGCGCCGCGCTCGATGCCAATAATGACGCCATGGCCGCCGTGATCGCGGCGATGAAGTCCGCCGGCATCAAGGACCGCGATCTGCAGACCGCTGGCATCCAGATCAACCCGCGCTACAACTACACCAACAAGCCGGACGGCAGTCAGGAAGCCGAACTCGTCGCCTACCAGGTGACCAACACGCTTTCGGTGCGGGTGCGCGACGTCGACAAGACAGGCGAGGTCCTCGACAAGGCGGTGTCGCTGGGCGTCAATCAGGGCGGCGGCATTGCCTTCACCAATGACAACCCGGCAGCCACGGTCACCGAGGCGCGCAAGAAGGCGGTCGCCGACGCCATGGCCAAGGCCAAGACGCTGGCCGAAGCCGCCGGCGTCAGCCTGGGCCGGGTGCTCGAGATCACAGACCAGAACATCAGGCCGGCGCCGATGCCGATCAATGCCAAAGCCTTCGATGCCGCGGCCGGCGCGGCTCCGGTACAGGCCGGTGAGAACGCCTACAATGTGCAGGTCACCGTCACCTTCGAACTGAAATAAGCGGCTCTGACGATCCGTGGCTGAGCCTGGCCACGGCAATCATCAACCAATGGCGTGCATGAAAAACCCGCGGGATTGCTCCCGCGGGTTTTTTCGAGCCACACCCTTCAAACGGAAAGGGGCTCGGCTAGTCCAGACCAATCTTCGCAGAAGATCGCGTCTCCCGGCTGATCTTCGCAGAAGATCAGCCTCTAGGGTCCGCCAAACCCAAGCTTAGCGATAGATGACCGGGCAGCCGCGCTCATTGGCGAACACGACGACGACGCGGTCGCCATCCTGGCGGCCCGCCACTTTCACCGTACGACGGCTGACGTCGACGATCCGGACGCGGTGGAGGCCCATGCGTTCGGCCTTGTCGAGGGCGCGGTCCGGCGAGCAGCCACGGCGCCAGTTGCCACGGCGCTCGTCACGGCGATGGCGATAACCGTCGTCACCGGTATAGACGCCAAAACGCGGGTCGTTGTTGTTGCCGAAGCCGAGATAGAGGCTGTCGGCGTGAGCGGGAACGGCCGCCAGCGTGCCGAGACCGACCAGGGCCGAAAGGGCTGCCGTCTTGATCGTGTTGAACATCGTCTTCTCTCCTTTTTGCGGGCCTTCGCCCCTTGTGAACCGATGAGGGGAGAATGCGCTTGCCTGTCTGAACTCTTTACGAACCTGCCGTTCATCTCCGGTTCATATGGCGGGAAAAGGAAAGTTCCCGCCATTCGCCATCGTCCCCAGCCCTCGGTGAAGGCCAGAACGCCTGACTCGGCGCCCGGTTCCGACCCCGCGGATTGGCCGAATGTCTTCAAACGCGAGGCTCTTGCTCACCGCCGCTGGTCCTACGGCTCCTCGTCCAGTACATAGTCAAAATAGTCTTCCGGCTCGGCAAAATCGGTTTCGCTCGCCTTGACCCGGCCGCGCATCGAGATGCCGGCTTCATGCACGGTCTCGGCGCTGCCCGACACCAGCCGGTGCCACCAGTAGAGGTCGCGGCCCTCGGCCACCAGCCGATAGGCGCAGGTGCTGGGCAGCCAGCTGATGGTTCGCACATTCTGTGGCGTCAGCCCGACGCAGTCGGGAACGCGCGCCAGCCGGTTGACGTAGTCCGAACAGCGGCAGGTCTCGGCATCGAACAGCCGACAGCCGACGCTGGTCCAGTATATCTCGCCGGTGTCCTCGTCCTCAAGCTTCGAAAGGCAGCATTTACCGCAGCCGTCGCACAGCGATTCCCACTCGGCCGGGCTCATCGCCTCCAGCGCCTTGGTTTTCCAGAATGGCGTTTCCATTTCCGGGATGTGGCCCCAGCCGCGGGCAAGGTCAAGCGCGGCAATGGTCGCAATTGCGGCTATCGCCAGGTGAATGACATGAAGTTGCCTTCAAAAGGTCGGTCAATCGCCCCGTACGGCCTCTATCCGTGCCAGACTGGAACCAATCGGCACAAGATCGGTTTCCGCAAGGATGGGACCCCACAAGGAGAATTTCGATGAAACGCCAACCACGGATTCTGGCAGGCACGGCACTCGGCCTGCTTATGGCATCCGCGCCGTTGGGCGCGTTCCCGCTTCAGGGAAGTGTCGCGTCCGGCCTTGCCCAGCGCACGGCAGCCCCATTCATCCTGGCGCAAGCAGCATGCGCCGAAGGCGAAGCCTGCGCACAACAGCAGCAGGCGGAACCCGAACAGAAGCGCGAGCGCAAGAAGGCCGAGCCTGAACAGCAGGCCGCGCCTGCCCAGAGCGAACAGCCGGCCGAGGAGCAGCAGCCACGCCGGAAGAAGCGCGACCAGCAGCAGCAGGCTGAGCAGGCGCCGGCCGAACAGGCCGCTCCGGCCGAGGAACAGCAGCCGCGCAGGAAGAAGCGCGACCAGCAGCAGCAAACCGAACAGGCGCCGGCCGAACAGGCCGCGCCAGCCGAGGAACAGCAGCCGCGCAGGAAAAAGCGCGACCAGCAGCAACAGACCGAACAGGCGCCGGCCGAACAGGCCGCGCCAGCCGAAGAACAGCAGCCGCGCAGGAAGAAGCGCGACCAGCAGCAGCAAACCGAGCAGGCGCCGGCCAACCAGGCGGAACCGGCCAACGACAATCAGCCCGGCGAGCAGGCCAAGCCGCGCAAGAAGAACAGGCAGGACCAGCAGGCCCAACCTGAAGTCGCCCCGGCACCGAAAGAGGCTCCCGCTGGAGAGGCGACGGCCCCTGCCGGCGAACAGCCCGCGGCCCAGGGCGAGCAGCCCCAGGACACGACGAAGAAGCGTGTCAGGAAACCTGTTGGCGAGCAGCCGGCCACAGCCGAACAGCCAGCCACCGGCGAACAACCGGCCAATGGTCAGACGGCAGCACCGGCACAGGGCGAAAACCCGGTGCAAGGCGAAGCACCGGCCGATCCAAACGCCGCTCCCATCCTGGACAGCCAGAAGGACGCCGAACGCAGAGGCGGCCGCAAGCAGGGCGACAAGATCGTCCCCCAGGATGGCGAGCAGCAGAATGGCGGGCAAAATGCCCAGCAAGGTGGCGATCAAGGCCGTAAGCCGGTGGCTGCTCCCATCGACCAAGGTCCGCCGCCCACCGACGACAGGGCCGCACAACAGGAGATCAAGCCCGAGAAGATCGCGCCGGTGACCGAGGAAAAGGGCACGCGCGTAGAGCGTGCGCCCGATGAGAACGTCCGTGACCGCCGGCGTCCGAAAGGCGTCGACGTCGTCAGGGAACTCGGCGACCGCGTCATCCTGCAGTTCAACAACCAGACATTCGTCGAGAGCAATGACGCCCCGCGCATGACCCGCGGCGCCAGGAACGTCTACTATGAGGATCTGTCGGGCGACCGCACCCGGGAAATCGTCGAGCGTGACAACGGTGTTCAGATCGTCACCATCCGCAACCGCTATGGCGACGTTATCCAGCGTTCGCGCATTGCGCCGGATGGACGCGAATATGTGCTGAGCTATGTCGATGAGCGGCACTATGAGGACGACAGCGACTGGCGCGATCCCGGCGATGATCTGCCGCCGATGCGGCTGACAATCCCGCGCGAGGAGTACATTCTGGACTCCGAGGATGTCGAAGATCCGGACGACTACTACACCTTCCTCGAACAGCCACCGGTGGAGAAGGTCCAGCGCCTCTACTCGATCGACGAGGTCAAACGTTCGGCACGCGTGCGCGACATCGCACGGCGCGTGGATCTCGACACGCTCAACTTCGAATTCGGCTCGGCCTCGATCTCCGACACCGAAGTGCAGAAGCTCGAGGGCGTCGCCACCGCAATGGAGAAGCTGTTGAAGAAGAACCCGGCCGAGACCTTCCTGATCGAAGGTCACACCGACGCCGTCGGCACACCGGAGGCTAACCTGGCTCTTTCCGATCGCCGCGCAGAATCGGTGGCCGAGGCCTTGACCAACGCCTTCGGCATCCCGCCGGAGAACCTGACGACACAGGGCTATGGCGAGGAGTATCTGAAGGTCAATACGTCGGCGCCGAACCGCGAGAACCGGCGCGTCGGCATTCGCCGCATCACCTCGCTGGTGGCACCTGTGGCCAGCAACAATTAGGTCATGATTTCAAACCCATGACCCGGTTTGTGGAATCGGCACGAGAAGCATCCATCCCCGGCACCGCCGGGGATGGATGGATGTGACGGGTTCAACAAGAATTGTACGGGCATTAGACACGGCTCATTGAATCGCGAGCCCAGCCACCCCAGATTCGGTGCTGGGCGTTCCCTGCCCCGTCCCGGCTCCAGCGGGACGCATTGAACCCCGCCGGACCTTGTTCGGCGGGGTTTTTTGTCTTGCAAACGGTGGCGGCGTGGCCGAATACGGCCATTGTCTGAGAGATAACCAGCCGGAATCATCCCATGAAGCGTCTCGAACTCGCCATCGAATCGATCATTCTCGCTTCACGCTGGTTGCTCGTCGTTTTCTATATCGGCCTGGCCCTAGCATTGGCCGTCTATGCGCTGTCATTCGGCAAGAAGCTTTATGAGTTCATTACCCTGGCGTTCACGCTCGGTGACACCGACACTATCCTCAAGATGCTCGGCCTGATCGATGCCGCACTGGTTGCCTCGCTCGTGGTGATGGTCATCATCTCGGGCTACGAGAACTTCGTCAGCCGCTTCGACGACCAGGAGGGTGGCGTGCACTGGCTGGGCACCATCGATGTCGGCTCGCTGAAGGTCAAGGTTGCCTCGACCATCGTCGCCATCTCGTCCATCCACCTTTTGCAGGTGTTTTTGAACTCGTCGACCTACACGACCGAGCAGTTGATGTGGCTGACCATCATCCATCTCGCCTTCGTCGTCTCGGCCCTCATGCTCGCCTATATCGACCGGCTGATGGGCCTCGGCAAAGGCAAGAAGGATGAGGCGTAAGCAAGCGCCTGCCGGACCTTGAATCACTCCGGCAGGGTTGGCGCCCTATCGCTTTGTGAGCAAGGCTTTGCCGTGGCTCAGCCACGGCGGATGGCTTAGCTCGACGCTCACAATGACGCGGATCTAGTAGATGCTCTTGATCTTGCTGTCCGTGCGGGCAAACACCTCGTCAGGGACAAAGAAATCTCCGGCCAGAGGCCCGGTCGCACCTGGCGCATAGGCTGAAAAGTCGCTGACGCCCTCGGCGCGCAGCACCTCCTCGTCGATGTAGAAATTACCTGTTGTCTCGCGCGCCGGCCGCATGAAGATGGCATGCGCGGCGTCGGCCATGATGTCGGGCAAACGGCTCATCGCCGCCACCGTCGCGCCGCCGAGCAGATTGCGCACCGCCGCCGTGTCGATGGTCGAGATCGGCCACAGTGAATTGACGGCGATGCCGTCCTTGGCGAACTCCGCACTCATGCCCAGCGTGCACATCGACATGCCGAACTTGGCCATCGTGTAGGCGACGTGGTTCCTGAACCACTTGGCCTTCATGTCGAGCGGCGGCGCCAGATTCAGGATGTGAGCATTTTGCGCCAACTTCAGGTGAGGAATGCACATTTTCGAGACCAGGAAGGTACCGCGCGTGTTGATCTGATGCATCAGATCGTAGCGTTTCATGTCGGTCTCGAGCGTGCCGGTGAGTTGGATGGCGCTGGCATTGTTGACGCAGATGTCGATGCCGCCGAATTTTTCCACGGTCCTGGTGACCGCCTCGGCCACCTGCGCCTCCTCGCGGATGTCGCACAAAACAGGCAGCGCCTTGCCGCCAGCCTGCTCGATCTCTTCGGCAGCGCTATAAATCGTGCCCGGCAGCTTCGGATGCGGTTCGGCGGTCTTGGCCGCGATCGTCACATTGGCGCCGTCGCGCGCCGCGCGCAGCGCGATCGCCAGCCCGATGCCGCGCGACCCGCCGGAGATGAACAGCGTCTTTCCCTTGAGCGACATTTCCTTGCGCCTCCCTTGCAACACAACAGGCGCAAACCTTTGCGCGGCAGGCGACCGCAGCGCAAGACCCGACACGCTGGACACCGCGTTACGCAGCGTAGGGTTTATGGCTAAACCAGCACCAGCCCTTGGCGCATCGCAATGGCAATCGCGTCGGTGCGGTTGGCGGCGCCGAGCTTGATCAGGATTGCGGCGACATGGAACTTCGCGGTGTGCACCGAAATGTTCAGCCGCCGCGCGATCACCTTGTTTGGGGCGCCCTCGGCCAGCAGCGCCAACACTTCCGCCTCGCGCGGCGACAGCGTTGGGCGGGCGGCATGCTCGTCGGAGGCCTCCTCCTCGAACGGCTCGCCATCGCCGGCACGGAAATCCTCATGGCGTCCGCTTCCGCGCTCGCCCGAGACGCGATAGCCGGCCGCGGCCAGCCGCGCCGCCGCGGCGATCAACAAATCCTCCGCGCCAGCGGACATCACGGCCAGCACCTCACCGGCGGGCCGCTCGCCGCCAGCGCGTCCGGTCAGCAGCACCCGTGGAATGAGGGCCGGCACGCCATCACCAATGCTGTCGTCAACGATGGCGACGTCGGCTCTTCCACCGCCGGCTACGACCGGCAGCAGGTCATCGCTCGCGGCCAGCGAGGCCGCCAGGCGCTCGGCGCGTGACGCATCGCCAAGCGCAATCAGCACCACCAGCCGCCGCGAGACGGCACCGTCATGCATGATCCTGTCGCTGGTGAGCGTGTCCATGGATGCCCTCAGCTCAGCGGCTTTTCGCCGATTGTCAGCACGACATCGCGCTGTTCGCCGCCGCGCACGACACCGAGCGTCACCGAAGAGCCGGCACTGTCGGGTCCGAGCCTGCGGATCAGGTCCCGCGGGCCGTGCACCGCCTCACCGTTCCACGCCACGATGATATCGCCAAGAGAGAGACCGGCGGTCTTCGCGGGACCATCGTCATCGAGACTCATCACCATCGCGCCGTGCGCGTCGCGGTCGCGTACCGGATGCAGGCCGGCGCCGAGATAGCCGCGCGCGACATGGCCCTTTTCGCGCAAGGTCGCGACCGCCCGCTCGATCGTCTCGTAAGGCATGACCAGCGCCCGGTGGCGCGGTCCGAACAACAGCATGCCGATCAGCGCACCCTTGGCGTCGAGAACCGGGCCGCCCTCGAAACGGCCGCCGGCTCCGACGGCAAGATTGATGCGCCGGTCGATGGTGCCGCCGCGCATCGAGCGCCAGGCCGGGCCGACTTCGCCCACCGAGCCCGAAACAGCCAAAGCCGAACCGTCGCTGCTGCCGATGGCAATGGCGATGTTGCCCGGCCGCACCGCATCGGCCTTGGCCAACGGCGCGGCGCTGACGGCCTCCGACGGCTTCAGCAGGGCAACACCGGTAGAAGGGTCGCGGCCAACCAGCTCGGCCTTCACCGTTTCCCCCGAGGCCAACACCAGTTCGATCTCCTCGCCGGCCTCGACAGCCTCTTCAGCGGTGACGAAATAGCCGTCACGCCAGTGGAAGGCGCTTGCCGTGCGGTGATGATGCGTGGCGAAGCCAGCCGTTGCCGGCGCGGCCTTGGCGGCGAGATCAGCGACGGCTTGCGAAAACGCGCTCAGATTGAAATCGCTCATAATGGTCTCCTGGGTTCATCCATGCCCCAGATATCGCTCGACAGCGCGTCCGCGGGTACTCGCCTGACGGCTAGTTGCCGGTTTGACTGGCCATCTGGTCAGGTCGCTGCGGTTCCAGCCGCTCCGCACATATAGTCACGATCAAGCCTGAACACACGGAGCCCTCCCATGGCCGTCGCGGTCGCCAAATTCCAAACCGATGACACGCTGCTCGACGCCTATTCGACGACGGTTGCCGATGCGGTCGACCGCATCGGTCCGGCCGTCTGCCGCATCGAGCGCGTTGGCGGTCAGGGCGGCCATGGCTCCGGCTTCGTCATTGCGCCGGACGGGCTGGTGGTCACCAACTTCCATGTCGTCGGTGATGCCAGGACGGTGCGCGTTTCGATGCCGGACGGCGCCTCGAGAGAAGGGCGTGTTCTTGGCCGCGATCCCGACACCGACATCGCGCTGGTGCGCGCCGACGGCAGCTTTGCCGACGTCGCACCGCTGGGCGATTCCAAACGGCTGCGGCGCGGCCAGATCGCCATTGCAATCGGCAACCCGCTCGGTTTCGAATGGACCGTCACCTCCGGCGTCGTCTCCGCGCTCGGCCGCTCGATGCGCGCCTCCACCGGCCGGCTGATCGACGACGTTATCCAGACCGACGCAGCGCTCAATCCCGGCAATTCCGGCGGACCGCTGGTGTCGTCGGCCGGCGAGGTCATCGGCGTCAACACCGCCATGATCCACGGCGCGCAAGGCATCGCCTTCGCTGTTGCCTCCAACACCGCCAATTTCGTCATTTCCGAGATCATCCGCTTCGGCCGCGTGCGCCGCGCCTTCATCGGCGTCTCGGCCGACACCGTCAATCTGCCGCGACGCGCCGCGCTCCTGTCGCAAGTGTGGACCAACACCGCGGTGCGGCTGCGCAGCGTCGAGAAGGATGGCCCGGCGGCCAAGGCCGGCTTGAAGGAGGGCGACATCATCGCCGCAATAGACGGCCGCCCGGTCACCGGCGTCGACGACCTGGTGCGCGTGCTCGACGCCGAGCGCATCGGCCGCGAGACACAATGCACCGTGGTGCGCCGCACCGGCGTCAGCCAGGTGACGGTGATGCCGGTGGCGCGAAGCTAGTGCATGTCGCCCAGAAGTGTGCCGCGGTTCTGGGACAACGAAGACTTTAAGGCCGCCGTTGCTCACTCCCCCTTCGAGGGAGCAACGGGGACATAGGCTCCCTTCAGGAGAGCTACGAGTTGCGCCTGATGATGCGTGCCTGTCTTGTCGAAGATACGACCAAAATACGTGCTGGCCGTGCGATAGGTGATGTTGGCGCTTGTCGCCGCCACACCAAGGCTATCCCCCGATGCCAATGCCGCTGCCAATCGCGCCTCGGCCGGCGAGAGGTCGAAAAGGCCCGTAGGGATGGTCGGCGAAGGCACCAGATTCGTCGGGTTGAGAGCCGTGGCTGCGATCAGTATGTCGGCGCCTGAGAGAAGTTCGTGCGCCAGACGGCGAAGAGGGATGAGGTGAACGATCATGGCCTCGCTATTCTCGCTTGGCGCTATGGGCACGGAGCGACCCGACGCAGCGTCACCAGTCCCGCTTGCAATCGCCTGCTGAAACAACTTGTTTGCCTTGGCATCGGCAAGGGCGAGCCCATCACGGGCCGTCGGCACGAACACAAGGGGCAGAGCGTCAAGCAGTTGATTGGTCGCCAGAACGCGTCCCCTGCTCGTCATCACCGCGGCCGGCAGGCCGATCGCCGCAAGCGCCGTAGTCGTAGCGCGCGCTCGTTCCAGCCGCTGGCGCGCACCAATCAGGCCGGCGCGCGCCAGATGCGGCCTCATGCGGTTGAGCTGGTCCAATTCGTCTCGGGATGGCCGATCATTGGTCAGCCAACGCTCCATCGTAAACAACAGAACTTCGCCTGTAGGCAGGGGTATGAACGTACCGACTTCGCCACCGATTCCCAATGGCAGCGTCCGGTCGAGCCGCGTCCGATTGTTCTCGAGCGCCTCCTTGGGGAAGTAATCCTCGTCGTAGACGAATTCCGAGGGTGGGGGCAGCGTCAGCAGGAGTTGGGAGACACTGCTGCTCTTGAACCCGCCTTCCGCAGAGATGCCCTCCAGTATCGGCCGGACCAGGTCCGACGCGATGAGCATCGGGTCCAGCCGATCATCGAACAAACCCATACCGCCTCCGGTCGAGTTCGACAGTTCGCTCAACCTGTCGAAGACGTCTGGCCATAAATCGGGGACGAACGCCGCTTCATAAATTCGATCGACAAGATCTTCGGTCATTCAATGGTCCGCTCGCCACCTGCACTCGCATGATTGCATCGCACCTCTGCTCAGAAAGCAAAACTTTCTCGGCTTGGCATTACCGGATGATCATAAATTGCGTAGGGAACAGCCAACACGAAAACACCGTTCAGGTGCCCACCGCCCCCTCCGCGTACTGCGCCAGAAACGCCTCGCTGGGCGGAATCGGCTTGATGACGTCGATCAGCACGCCATTGGGATCCCGGGTGATGAAATGGCGCTGGCCGAAGGGTTCGTCGCGTAGAGAGCGCAGGATCGGCAGCCCGGCCGCGACGATCCGTTCATAGACCGCATCCGGGTCCCTCACCTCGAAGTTGATCAGCAGGCCCGACGCGCGGCCTCGCCCCTCTTCCGGGATCGTCTCATGATCGCCCTGGACGATGCCGAGATTGACTCTTCTGTCCTCCACCGATTGCAGATGCACATACCAGTCGCTTTCGAATAGCGGCTGGAAGCGAAAATGCTCGACATAGAACGCCGTCGTGCCGGCGACGTCGCCGGTCATCAGCACCGGGTAATAGCTCGTCGTCTTCATCTTTCCTTCTCCCGTCGATTAACATACAGTCTGCATGTAACTTCAATTAACATACAGGCTGTATGTATGCAACGCGATTCCGCGCGTCGTTCCAACCGTGACCGCACCGAGGCGACGCGCGCCGACCTGATTGCCGCGGCACGAAAGCTGTTCACCGAAAAATCCTATGCCGAGACCAGCACGCCGGAGATCGTCGCTGCCGCCGGCGTGACGCGCGGCGCGCTCTATCATCACTTCGCCGACAAGCAGGCGCTGTTTGCCGCCGTGGTCGAGCAGGAGGCGATGGCGGTGGCTGAGGAGATCGAGCGCGCTTCGCCGCCATCGCTCAATGCCCGCGACGCGCTCATTGCCGGCTCCGACGCCTATCTCACTGCGATGCGCGCACCCGGCCGCACGCGGCTACTGCTGCTCGACGGCCCGGCCGTGCTTGGCCGCGCCGCCATGGACGCGATCGACAACCGCCACGGCAACCGCTCACTGCGCGAAGGGCTGGTCGCGGCGATGCGGGCGCAGACGATGACGAGATTGCCGGCCGACGCGCTGACCGCGCTGCTCGGCTCCGCCTTCGATCGTGCCGCCCTGGCCATCGAGGCCGGTGCGTCAGCTCAGGACTACCGCGCCGTGCTCATGGCACTGATCGATGGCCTGTCTCTTCCTCAGGCACCTCGCCCGGTTCGAACTCGTTGAAGCAGCCGAGCTGGCGCTTGAACTGGTCGATCAGCCAGGCCGCCGCGGGCTTCGGGCTGCGATCGTTGCGGTGCATGGCAAACAGCGGCGAACTCACCTCCCTGAAGGATTCGAGGTCGATTTCGACCAGCCGGCCACTCGCCAGGTCGTCTGCTATCAGCCAGCGCGGCAGCCCGCCCCAGCCCAGCCCCTCGCGCATCAGCATATGCTTGGTGCGCACATCCGTCAGCCGCCAGGTGCGGTAGGCGAAGACGCCGAAGTCGCGCCCCTTGGTGCGCTCCGACTGGTCGGTGACGACAAGCTGCGTGTGTTCGCGCGCATCCTCGATCGCCACCGGCTTCGGCAGCAGGGCCAGCGGATGGCTGGGCGCGGCGGCCAGCACGATCGACATGAAGCCGATGCGCACGAGATGCACATCGACATCGCCCAGCAGGCCGCCAATACCAAGGTCGGCCTGCCCGCTGACGACATGATCGGGGATCAGGCCGAGCGTACCGATATGCAGGCGCAGCATCACGGTCGGAAACTGCGCCTCGAACGCCTTCAGCACCCGCACCAGCACCGGCGACGGCAACGCTGCGTCGACCGACAGCGCGACTTCAGCCTCGAGCCCTTGGTGATGGCCGTCGACGCGCGAACGGATGCGCTGCAGCACGCCGATCATGCGCCGCGCATCCTCCAGCATCGCCCGGCCGATCTCGGTCAGTTGCGGCTCGCGGGTACCCTCGCGCTCGAACAGTTTCAGCCCCAGCTGCGCCTCGAGATTGGCTATGCCGTAGCTGATGACGGACTGTGCCCGGTTGAGCCTGCGGCCGGCGGCCGAGAAGCTGCCGGCTTCGGCGACTGTCACAAAGATCTGAAGTTGATCGAGCGTCGGATTGGGCTGCATCGTGATATCTAACTTATAGATGGATCGTATAGAAAATATACCAGTTTATTGAATGGATCGAAAGCCCCATATCTGGCGGGACAAATCATTCCAACCGCTGGAGAGCCCAAAATGTCCATTCTTCTCATCACTTCGAGCCCGCGCGGCGCCGCCTCCCATTCGACCCGCATCGCTACCGAATTCGCTGAAAAGCTCGTCGCCGCCGATCCGTCGAACACGCTCGTCGTGCGCGACCTCGTCGCCAATCCGCTCCCCCATATCGACGCCGACTACGCGAGCGGCATCTACGTGCCGGCGGAAGCGCGCACTGCGCGCCAGGCTGAGGTCGTCGGCGTCTCCGATGTCGTGCTCGACGAGCTGTTTGCTGCCGACACCGTGATCCTGGCCACAGGCTTCATCAACTTCAACATCTCCTCGACGCTGAAGTCCTGGGTCGATCATATCTCTCGTTCCGGCAAGAGCTTTTCCTATGGCGAGAACGGCCCCAAGGGTCTCGTCACCGGCAAGAAGGTCTATATCGTGCTGGCTTCGGGCGGCATCTATTCCGAAGGTGCGGCCGTGCAGTTCGATCACGCCATTCCCTACCTGCGCGGCGTGCTCGGCTTCCTCGGCATGACCGATGTCGATGTCATCCGTATCGAAGGCGTCGGCATGGGTCCTGACGCGGTGACCGCAGCGCTCGCCAAGGCGACCGCCAAGGTCGATGCCGTGGTGGCAGCCAGCCAGGGTGTCGCGGCTGCCGCATAGGGAAAAGACTTAAATTGGAGGGCAGGCGCTTGGCGCCCGCCCTTTTTCAATGCGCTCCCCGCTTGTTTTCCTGACAGTAAACAGCGCGAAGCGACCAGAGTCCTTTGGGTGTGACTTGACGATCCACCTTGGTTCACTCACAATCACAATGAACCAAGTGGATCGAAACCATGACGGCTTTCACCGTACGCCTCCCCGACGACACGACAAACAGGCTCGACCAACTTGCCGAAAAGCTCGATCGCTCGCGCTCTTATGTGGCCGCCAAGGCCATCGAAGACTTTGTAGCTCGTCAAGAGTGGCAACTCGCTGAGATAGAGGCCGGATTGGCCGAGGCCGAGCGCGGTGAGTTCGCCAGCGAACAAGAGTTGGCCGCCGTGATCGGGAAATACGTCAAGCCCGCCGGCTGATCCATGAGCCGCAAGACAATCCGTTGGACCAAGCGGGCTTTGCGTCGGCTTGGCGAAATCGGCGCGCATATCGAGAAAGACAGTCCCGAAGCTGCCGCCCGTGTCATTGGGCGCATCTTGTCCGCAGCGGAGTTGCTTACCGAACAGCCGGCTATGGGTCGCGTTGGACGCATCAAGGCGACGCGAGAACTCGTTTTGGCCGATATCCCATATATCGTCCCCTATCGCGTAAGCGAAGATGCCGTCGAAATACTTACCGTCATACATGCCGCCCAACAGTGGCCAAAGAGCCTCTAAGCCAACTGGCCGCTGCCTTTCTAGCCGATGAAATGCCTGAGCAACCCCGCCGAAGCGACTCCGATCAGCACAGTCGGCAGCATGGAAAGCCGCGTGGCGGCCACCAGCGTAACAGCCAGCGCCAGAATATCCGCCGGGGACTTCGACACGAAGGCCGGTGCGATGACCGCAATCAGCACGCAACCGGGCGCAGCTTCCATCACAGCCGTGGCACGCCCGCTGAGCGTACGGTTGCGCAGCACGACATAGCCGCCGATGCGCGTGAGATAAGTGACGCCGGCCATCAGCACGATGGTGAAAAAGGTCGTTGCATCGATCATGCATCACTCGCCATCAGCCAGGCCGCGACCAGACCCGACATGGCGCCCGCGGCGACATACCAGGCGCCGGGAACGAAGAGATAGACCAGTGCCGCCACGACCAGGCTGACCAGCCAGGGTCGCGCCGCCGCCATCCCCGTCCACATGCCGCGCATCAGCACCAGGAAGACAGCCGGGAACGCCATGTCGAAACCATAGGCTCCGACGTCGCCGAGCATCGGACCGAGCAAGGCACCCAGCGTGGTGAAGACCACCCAGGTGAGATACATCGCCAGCGCCGCGCCCATATAGTAGCGCGGGCTGAAGGCCGGCATGATGCCGGCAGCAGTGCGCTGTCTGGCATCGGCCAGGCCCAGCGCCCAGCTCTCGTCGCACATAAAGAAAAGCGCCGGAAACACCTTGCGCCGCGGCAGGTGGCGCAGGAACGGCGCTAGTGCCGCACCCATCAGCAAATGACGGCTGTTGACCAGGAAGGTGATGGCGACGATGAGCACGATGTGCGGCGGCGACGTCCACAATTGGATCGCCGCGAATTCCGAACCGCCGGCGAAATTCAGCCCTGTCATCGCGGACAGTTCGACCGTGCTCAGCCCTTTTTGCGTGGCCTGGGCGCCGAGCACCAGCGCATAGGGTATGGTGCCGAACAGCACCGGCGCGCAGGACGCCACGCCACGGCGGAATTCGGATCGCGAACCATTGCCCGCCGCCTCGACTGCCTGTGAAATGCTCATGTGTCTCCACTGGCGCGCCTCGCGGCCGCCGCTGCCCTGCGTTTGAACTCTCATGACACTGGCGGCAAACATACCCACAATTCTCCGCAATATGGTTGCGAATATTGTTGTACTTCAACTAGGTTCGGCATTGAGTGCCATTAATTTCAAAATAGATGGAATCTAGAGCCATGAAGCTGGATGAGATCGACAAGCGGATCCTGCGGGCGCTGCAGCGCGACGGCCGCATGGCCAACAACGATCTGGCCAAAGAGGTCGGCCTGTCGCCCTCGCCTTGCCTGCGGCGCGTGAAGCTGCTGGAGGAAGCCGGCATCATCGATCGCTACGTCGCAGTGCTGAACCCCGGCAGCATCGGCAAGGGCCTCACCTTCTTCACCCGCATCTGGCTGAAAACGCAGGATGAGGACACGATCGAGCATTTCGCCACCGAAGTCGCCAAGCTGCCGCAGGTGATGGAGTGCTATTTGATGCTCGGCGATTGCGACGCCATGGTGCGCGTGGTGGCGGCCGGCATCGACGATTACCGCCGCTTCCAGTCGGAGCATCTGAGCCGCATCAAGGGCGTGCAGAACGTCAAGACCGACGTCCCCAGCCAGACGATCAAATACACGTCGGAACTGCCGATCTGAGCTGCCGAAAACGGCGTCACATCAAACTGGATAAAAAATGCAACCGGATTGTAGGATCGAACCCGGTGCCGGCGTCCTTCGTGCAAGCAGCGCGCAGCGCTGCCTTTAGGCATGGGAGATTTGAATGAGCCTTTCCTATCGTTGGGTCATCGTCGCCGCTGGCGCGCTGATGTCCTGTGTCGCCATCGGGACGATGTTTTCGCTGGCGATATTCCTGGAGCCGATGGCGATCGACACCAACTGGTCGCGCGCCGGCATTTCCAGCGCCATGACGCTCAACTTCCTGGTGATGGGCCTTGGTGGCTTCGCCTGGGGCGCGATATCGGACCGTTTTGGCGCCCGCATCGTCGTGATGATCGGCGCGGTGCTGCTCGGGTTGGCGCTGGTGCTGGCCAGCCGCGCCGGTTCGCTGCTGAGCTTCCAGATCACCTATGGCGTGCTGGTCGGTCTCGCGGCAAGCGCCTTTTTCGCGCCGATGATCGCGCTGACCACGGGCTGGTTCGACACCAACCGCAGCCTTGCCGTCTCACTGGTCTCGGCCGGCATGGGCGTGGCGCCGATGACGATCTCGCCCTTCGCCCGCTGGTTGATCTCCGCCTATGACTGGCGCACCGCCATGTTCGACATCGGCATTACCGCCTGGGTGCTGCTGTTGCCGGTGGTGCTGCTGGTGCGCCAGCGGCCGAAGCCCGTCCTGGTCGACACCGGCTCCGCGCCGGTTGCCGAAGGTGCCGGCCTGACAGTCGGCCAGGCGCTGCGCTCGCCGCAATTCATCGTGCTCGGGCTGACCTTCTTTGCCTGCTGCGCGGCGCATTCCGGACCGATCTTCCATATGGTCAGCTATGCCATGCTGTGCGGCGTCGCCCCCATGGCAGCGGTCTCGATCTACAGTGTCGAAGGTCTGGCAGGCCTTGGCGGCCGGCTCTTCTACGGCGTGCTGGCCGACCGGCTGGGCGTCAAGCCGGTGCTGATCGCGGGCCTGGCGATCCAGGCGATCGTCATTGCCGCCTATCTGTCGATCAGCCAGCTTGAGCAGTTCTACATGCTGGCCGTTATCTTCGGTGCCACCTATGGCGGCGTCATGCCGCTCTATGCGGTGCTGGCGCGCGAATATTTCGGCCAGCGCATCCTCGGCACCGTGTTCGGCGCCGCCACCATGCTGTCCAGCCTCGGCATGGCATTGGGACCGCTTGCCGGCGGCATGGTGTTCGATGCCTACGCCAACTATTCCTGGCTGTTCATCGGCTCGGCTCTTATCGGGCTCGGCGCGGTCGGCATCGCCATCGCGTTCCCGCCACTGCCACGCAGGGAACTGCAGCCGGCTTAGTTCGGGTCGACTTCCAAACCTTGCTGGCCAGGCGCGCAATCAGCCTGGCCCGTTCGGTTCGCCGCGGATCCTGTCCCCTGTTTCATCCGCTCCCCCTTGTGCGAGTGCGGAAGTCCCCGGCCACGTTTGCACCAAGCGCGACCTTCGCGCACCCGTCCACACAGTGAGGGTACCACTTGAGCCGAAGGCGCGCGGCTCCGCCACGGCCAGGCTTGAATGGCAGGCAACGGTCGATGGATCGAAAAGCTCTCTTAAGCATTTAAGCTTTGGCTAATAGTAGCCTCAGGAGAGAAACGATGAAAAAGACGCTGCTCATTTTGAGCCTGCTCATTCCGCTCTCGGCGTGCTCCCGTACCGAACAAGGCGCCGCCGTCGGCGGCTTGGGTGGCGCGGCCGTAGGCGCCGCAGTGGCCGGAGACCCTGTGGAAGGGGCGGTTGTTGGCGGTGCGGTGGGAGCGATAGCCGGGGCCGTCATCGGCCACGCCAGCGAAGCCGGCCAGTGCAGATATCGTGATCGGTACGGCCGGGTTTACGTCGCGCGGTGCCCGGACGGCTACTGATCTCAAGACGCGTGATCTCCTTCGATCACGCGTCTGCTTGGGGTTAATCGAATGGCCTATCGGATCAAAAAGTTGCCGGGTTTCTTGTTTGCCGCTGTCGGCGCTGCCGCGTTGAATATCGCGTCCACGATTGCGATTTCGGCCGCGCTGGTTGATGCGAAGACGATTGCCGATCACTTCTCATCGGTGAAATCTATGTCAGGGGATTTCGTGCAGTCGGGCCCGAAGGCGGAAAGAAAACATGGCAGGTTTTTTCTCCAACGCCCGGGCAAGATCCGGTTCAATTATGCTGGCCAATCTGGGATCAGCGTGATTGCGGATGGTAAATCCCTGGTGGTTTACAACAGGAAACTGAAGACATCGCGGCTCTATGCTCTCTCGAAGACGCCGCTGAAGCTGCTGCTCGACAACAAGGTCGACTTCTCCGGCAGTCGCCTCAAGAGCATCAGAGACGACGGCGCCCAAGTTACCGTCAAGCTGGCCGACAGATCGGCTTTCGGCAACTCGAACATCTCCATGGTGTTCGACAGAAAATCGCTCGATCTGCGCAGATGGAGCCTCACCGACGAGAAGGGACTTACCACAACGGTGACTATATCAAATGTGAAGCAGGGCGTTCGCGCTCCCGAGGGCACCTTCGTTATCGATTATGCGGCGAACCGTGAATTCAACACCACAACGAAATAGCGGCGGCCGCAGAATGGTCACAGCACCGGAACCAATATGATCAGCGGCGGTTTAATCCGTGAAGGGACCGGAACCGCAAAGGACGCGGCACAATGATTGAAATTCACAGCATCGAAGCGGCCAACGCCAGACTGCGCATAAGGAGAGCTGAGCACTCTCTGAAGCGCGCGAATGACTTGCTGACGAGGAAGGCGGCGTCGCTCTTAATCTGGCATTGTGCGGCCGGATAAGGGCCGCGAGAAGGCATCTGATCGAGGCCAGGACCCGCCTGATGACGATCGATCCCGCCAGGACGAGTTGATCCGCCGGCGGTCGTAGGTCAACCCGGACCGAGAGGTCCATCGTGGTGCAAAGACCGGCATGGTTAGGCAGTGCCCTGCTGGGATCTACCCAAAAATCCGGTCGCCCTGCTCGTCGACCAGTTGGATGCCCTTTTTGATCGAGATGTCGACGGCATCGTCGAGCCCGGCGAAACGGTCTGCGCGGATGAATTTGTGTTCCTTCACCACACCGTCGATCTCCTTGGAGACGACGCCGCACGTCTGGTACTGGCCATCCGCCTTGTAGGGCGTGGCGCTGATCAGGAAGCCCTTGTGCTCGACCTGCTTGGCTGGCGCTGCACTCGTCGGCTCAGCCGCCTGGGTTCCGCCGCCACCACCGCCGAAAAGACGCTTCAGAAAAGACATCGGGCTTCCTCCAACAGCATTCATCCCGCACCATGTAGAGTGACGCGGGATGAATTTCACTATCGGTCCTTGGCCCAGCGGGCAAGGGCTGCGTCCGGTCGGCTGGACAAGCTTACTTGTGCGACAGCGCTTCCAGCGCCTCGGCGGCGCCTTCGAGGATGGCGATCGCCTCGGCCTGCTTGTCGGCCGGGGCGTCGACGAAGTCACCCAGAGCCGCGCGCAGTCGGTGGCGGACTGCGCGGAATTCGTCGCGCGCTTCCGAACGATCCCCGCGGCTACCCCGGCCGCCACGACGCCCGCCCTCTTCACTCTCGTCGTTCCAGCCGAACCAGTCGCGCGCCTTGGCCATTTTGCGGCCGAAGCGCTCGAGATGGTCGAGCACGCCATCGATCATCTCGCGGTTGTCGGCGAGATGCGCCTGACCAGCTTCGGTGATCGAAAACACCTTCTTGTTGCCGTCGGCGGCGGAGGCGGCATAGCCGGCCTCTTCCAGGAAGGTCAGCGTCGGGTAGACCACGCCCGGGCTCGGGCTGTAGATGCCGCTGGTGCGCTCCTCCAGGGCCTTGATGATGTCGTAGCCGTGGCGCGGTGCCTCGGCCAGCAGCGACAGCGTGATCAGCTTGAGGTCGCCGTCGGCCAGCATGCGCCCGGCGCGGAACATGTCGCCCGGGCCTCCGCGCCCGCCACCGCGACCGCCCTGTCCGAACGGGCCAAAACCGCCGCCCCCTCTGCCACCGAATTTGCCGGCCATGTGCATGAACATCCGTTCGCCGAAATGATTGTTCCCAAAATGTTTGTGCATTGATTGCTCCTTGAGTTGTATCTTACGATATGTCTTAATTAGGCAAGCCAATCGACGGAGTCAAGATATATCTTACGATGTATCTGAATGCGGCGCCAGAGGCTTGCTTTCATTGGAACGTGCCGCTAGAAGGCCGGCGAGCGCCTCGGCTGCTCCGTAAGCGTCTGACGTCAAGCAACGCATCCAACCCGGTCTTCCGGGCAATTTTGCCGGCCACCGGCGAATGGATGCCAATGCGACGGACCGGACACTTTCAGGGAACACCCGAAATGAATGCAAGATATCAGCGCAGGAAACTGCCTGCGCGCTATGCCGCTGTTCTCAGCCCGCTGGTGCTGTCGCTGTTGATGACCTTCATCGTCTCGTTGATCTCGACGTTGAAAAGCCTTGGCTTCCACCCCGACCTGCCGTCCATCTGGCTGACCGCCTGGGGTCTGTCGTGGCTGGTGGCGTTTCCGACGCTGCTGCTGGTGCTGCCGATAGTGCGCCGCATCGTCGGCGCGCTGTGCAAGCCGGCCAGCCGATAGCGCGCACGAAAAAGGTCCGGAGATGTCCTCCGGACCTTTTGCCCTGCGGTCATCAATGACGAACCGCTACCAGCGGCCCTTGCGGCGGTTCCAGGCATAGAGAAGATCGGCGAAGCGGTCGTAGGCAAAGCGTGTCAGCGGCAAGACAAACGGATTGCCGAACACCATCGCCAGCCAGCCTTCGCCCGGCGTGACCTTCCACACGGCGATGGCAACGTCGGCGCCGACCAGCAGCCTGCCCGCCGCATCGGTGGCGTGCAGCCGGCGGCGGATATCCTCAAGCGACGCGCCAAGTCCGGCAAGCGCTGCCGGTTCAAGATTGATATCTCGGAACTCGATCCGCCCGGCCTTGACCGCCTCGATCAGCCGCCGCTTCTGCCTGCTGATTCCGGCATCGCAGACCGGGCAGCGCGTGTTGTACCAGACGGTCAGCATCTATCCGTGGCCATGCCTGTGGTGCAGGTCGGGATAATGCGGATGCCGGTGGCGCATCGGGGCATGCCGGTGCCAGTGCGAATGCGGCTCGCTCACCGGCCCGTCATGATGGTGCTGGTGGTGCTCGTCATGCAAATGGCTGTGCTCGTGTTCCAGTTCCTCATGATCGTGCTCGTGCTCATGGTGTTCCGACAGATGCAGCCACAGGCCAACGCCCATCAGAAGTCCGGCGACAGCCAGCTTGAGCGTGACGGCGTCACCCAGGATGGCGATTGCCAGCAACGCGCCGATGAAGGGAGCGAGCGAGTAATAGGCCCCTGTCCGCGCGGTGCCCAGATGACGCAGCGCCACGATGAACATCACCAGGCTGACCCCGATGCCGAAGAAACCGACTGCGGCGGTCGCTGCAATGACCGAC
The DNA here is from genome assembly GCF_004006095.1 of Mesorhizobium sp. M7A.F.Ce.TU.012.03.2.1. Taxonomy (NCBI): domain Bacteria; kingdom Pseudomonadati; phylum Pseudomonadota; class Alphaproteobacteria; order Hyphomicrobiales; family Phyllobacteriaceae; genus Mesorhizobium; species Mesorhizobium sp. M7A.F.Ce.TU.012.03.2.1. Next base: position 3,584,453 of record NZ_CP034779.1, on the reverse strand, counting down.
GCCGGGGGAAACAAGGCCCCGCCGGCAAGCGCCAGCCCGACATTGACGACACCCGCCACCAGCCCTTTGAGCATGGCGATCACCACCGGGTCGGTGGCGGAGATCCTGCGCGTGAAATTGTTGTCGATCCCCCAGGCCAGACAAGCCCCTGCCACCATCAGGGCGCCACGGTTGAAGGCGACGCCCTCACCTTGCCACGACAGAAGAATGGCACCCGCCAGAATGGCGAAGGCGCCAAAAAGCAGGCGCCGGTCGACATTCTCGCGATAGACGAGCCAGGCGATCGCCATCGTCGCCAGCCCTTCCAGGTTGAGCAGCAGCGCCGAACTGGACGCCGTGTTGAGGGTCAATCCGAACAGCAGCAGCACCGGCGCGATAACGCCGCCCATGCCGATCGCCAGCGCCAGCCAGGGAATATCCCCAGCGGTCAGTTGCGCCTCCCCGGCCGCGGCCTGCCTGCCCCGAAGCAGGCGGTACAGAGCGAGGCCAAGACCGGCACCGAGATAGAGCAGGCCGGCCAGCATGAAGGGATTGACGCCATTGAGCAGCAGCTTGCTGAGCGGCGGCGTCGCCCCGAACAGGGCGGCCGAGCCAAGCGCGAGTGGCACGCCGGGCCACAGATGCGAATGGGAATGCGGTTCGGACATGATCTCACCCTATGATGGCAGGTGTGTCACTTGCGGCGCATGGCCGCCTTCGGCCCGATGCACTTGTTGTCGCGAAACAGCGCCCACTCCTCGCAAAGGCGCCCATTGGGCAAGCCGCAGAATCCATATTCATTACCGGCCTTGTCCTTCCTGATCACCAGGCGCCCGCCGATATCGACACAATGGACGGATGCCGGATTGGCCATGCCGACCGGTTTTTGCGCACTGGCGCCGGCGGAAAACGGCAGCGACGACAAAGCGGCAAAGCTGGCGACCAATATCGAAACCTTCTTCATCGCGATCTCCCCGGCCACATTCTATCACGGCGAAGCGCCCCGTCTTGCGGCAAAGCGCCACCAGGCCGGCACCAACCAGCGACTTCGAGAAACCCTGCCGATTCCTTCACCCGAGCGAGGTGATGATCTCGCGGTAGGCTAATTCGGGAAAGGCCTTCAGCGTCCGCGTCCTGACATTGCCCGCTGCCGCCAGCATCAGCGAGAAGCGCGCCAGCACCGCGTCGTCGGGCGCTTCGACCACCGCCACCATATCGTATTCGCCCATGGTCAGGTAGAACGTCTTGAACGATCCGCCCATGTCTCCCAGTTGCCTCCTGGCGGCGTCGAGCCGCTTCGGTGACTCGCGTATGTTCCTGGCACCTTGCTCCGTCCAGTTCATCAGCACGATGTAGCTTGTCATGGCACACCTCCCTCCGGGGCCACGGAGCACGGCGGCTTCGCCGGGGCGGGCATCCGGGTTGTCGCCCAGAAAATGCATCCGACACCGAATTATCCTCCCGAAGGGCCTCGCCCGCAAGAGTGCGTCCCACAACAAAAAAGGGCGCCATCGGCGCCCTTGAACTTTTTGCATCGGTAAGTCTCAGCTATCCAGGAAGCTGCGCAGCTTGCGCGACCTGCTCGGGTGCTTGAGCTTGCGCAGCGCCTTGGCTTCGATCTGGCGGATACGCTCGCGGGTGACCGAGAACTGCTGGCCGACTTCTTCCAGCGTGTGGTCGGTGTTCATGCCGATACCGAAGCGCATTCTGAGCACGCGCTCCTCGCGCGGCGTCAGCGAGGCCAGCACGCGCGTGGTGGTCTCGCGCAGATTGGCCTGGATCGCCGCGTCGATCGGCAGGATCGCCATCTTGTCCTCGATGAAATCGCCCAGATGCGAATCCTCCTCGTCGCCGACCGGCGTTTCGAGCGAGATCGGCTCCTTGGCGATCTTCAAGACCTTGCGCACCTTTTCGAGCGGCATGGCAAGCTTTTCGGCCAGTTCTTCCGGCGTCGGTTCGCGGCCGATCTCGTGCAGCATCTGGCGCGAGGTGCGCACGATCTTGTTGATCGTCTCGATCATGTGCACCGGAATACGGATGGTGCGCGCCTGATCGGCGATCGAACGCGTGATCGCCTGCCGGATCCACCACGTCGCATAGGTCGAGAACTTGTAGCCGCGGCGGTATTCGAATTTGTCGACCGCCTTCATCAGGCCGATATTGCCTTCCTGGATCAGGTCGAGGAACTGCAGGCCGCGATTGGTGTATTTCTTGGCGATGGAGATGACGAGGCGCAGATTGGCTTCGACCATTTCCTTCTTGGCGATCGCCGCTTCGCGCTCGCCTTTCTGCACCTGATTGACGATCTTGCGGAATTCCAGGATCGAGATCGCCGTTTCGGTGGCGAGGTTCTGGATCTCGGCGCGCAGGTCCTTGATCGCATCCTTCTCGTTCTTGGTGAATTCCTTCCAGCCGCGCGAGGTCAGATTGCCGATCGAGCGCGTCCAGTTCGGGTCGAGCTCGGAACCCTGATATTCCTTCAGGAACTCTTCGCGGCGCACGCCGTAGCTTTCGGCCAGCCTGAGCAGCTTGCCTTCGTTCTGCACCAGGCGCTTGTTGATGTCGTAGAGCTGCTCGACCAGCGCCTCGATGCGCGCCGTGTTGAGCGACAGCGACTTCACCGCCTTGATCAGCTGGTCCTTGAGCTCCTTCAGCCGGCGGTCCTGGCTGGGCGACAGCGTGCCGGCGGCGGCCAGACGGTTCTCGACCTGCTGGTCCTGCAGCTTGCGCAGCTTTTTGTAGGTGTCGGCGATAACGTCGAGCGTCTCCATCACCTGCGGGCGGAGTTCCGCTTCCATCGCGGCCAGCGACAGGCTCGCTTCGTCCTCGTCTTCGTCGTCGTCATCCGTCAGCCCACGCGTATCGGCGCCGACATTCGTGATGTCGTCTTCGTCGTCGCGCGAACGGCGCGGCTTGTCCTCGACCTTGGCTTCCTCGACGCGCTCGACCACCGGCGCCTGCTTGGCCTCGGGGCCGGCATAGGTGGCTTCGAGATCGATGATCTCGCGCAGCAGGATCTTGGATTCGTTGAGTTCGTCGCGCCAGATGATGATGGCCTGGAAGGTCAGCGGGCTTTCGCACAGACCCGCGATCATCGTCTCGCGGCCGGCCTCGATGCGCTTGGCGATGGCAATTTCGCCCTCGCGCGACAACAGCTCGACCGAGCCCATCTCGCGCAGATACATGCGCACCGGATCGTCGGTGCGATCGGTCGGTTCTTTCTTGGTGGTGGTGGCGGCGACCGCGGTGCCGGTCTGCTCAGCCAACTCGTTGGCGTCTTCCTCGGCATCGGCCGCGGTGTCGGCGGCCTCGGGCTCCTCGCCCTGCTCGTCGTCCTCGACCACGTTGATGCCCATGTCGGACAGCATCGCCATCGTGTCCTCGATCTGCTCGGAGGTCACTTCCTCTGAGGGCAGCACCGAATTCAGCTCGTCCATGGTGACATAGCCGCGCTTCTTGGCGGCCTTGATCATCTTCTTGACAGCATCATCGGAAAGGTCGAGCAGAGGGCCATCGGTGGCGCCTTCGCGTTCGGTTTCGACCTCTTCCTTTTCCTTTGTCGCCATAGTCTTTATCTTCTCCTAGCGGCCGAACTTCAAAGCCGCGTAAGCTGTCGGACCAGTCAAATCGGATGCGCTCGCTTATGAAACGCGCTTCACCGGGCCAGTAACTGCATCAACTCGTTTCGTTTGGTGTATGTCGTTGCCCAAATCGGTTTCCCCTTTTGGGCGACATGCATTAAGTCCAGATTAACCCTGATATCTGTGGCAGGCGGGCTGCCTGTCCAGTGACCAGTACCTCACATCGCTTATTTCCCGTCGACGCGGGTTCGGGTTAACGTTTCGAATCGTCCTGATTCCGCCAATCTGCCAGAAGGTCAAGCGCCTCTCGCATGATTCGCATGAAAAAAGCGAATCAATTACCCGACTTAGCCCGTTACGCGCCATTTGGACGCGCAACGACGCTTTCTCAATTCACTCGCTCCAACTAAGCTCGCCCAGCCCTGCCCGAGGAGACGCCAAACCCTTCGATCAGCGCTTCCGTGGCCTGCACATCCTGGAATTGCGCCTGAATTTCGATCAGATGCCGGTAGTTTTCGTCTGTGGGATCGGTGGCGAGCGCCGCTTCCGCCTGTTTCAGTTCCTTATGTAAGGTGCGCGCGCTGCGCTGCAAGTGCAGCGCCTGGCTGAAAGCATCGCGGGCATCTTCAAGGGCGGCGGTCTCCAGCGCCGGCCATTGCCGCATCCGCCGGATCAGCCCGACGGCCCGCTCCCAGATCTCGGCGCAGCCAGCGCGTTCGATCGTCGCAATCACCGCCTGCCGGTCATTGGCCATCTCATGCGCCATCGCATCTAGGATTGCCGCATGCAGCCGCCTCAGGTCGGAGTTGGCGAGATCGAGGAACTCGATATGGGCGAAATTCTCGTCGATCAGCGCCGGATGGTTGATCAACGCGACGATGATCGTCGCCTCGCGCACCGACATCCCCTCGCCGCCGCGTTTGACCAAAGCCGACTGGCCGAGGCTTTCGGTGATCGCAATGCGGCCGCCACCGCCTTTGGCGAACTGCCCGCCGGGCGCGGCCGTCTTGCCCTGGCCCTGTTTCCAGTCCTGCCGACCTTGACGCCCACTGCGCTGCGAGCCGAAGAAGCTCAGCACACGCTCGCGCATCTCCTGCTGGTAGTGGTAGCGCAGGCTTTCGTCGCGGATGCGGCTGGTCAGCTCGCGCAGCGTCTTCTCGAGTTCGGCCCGCCGCTCCGGCGTATCGAAGACGCCGCCCGCCGTCTCACGCATCCACAAAAGGTCGACCAGCGGCCGCGCCTCGGCCAGCACGCGACGAAAAGCATCCGGTCCTTCGGTCTTGACCAGATCGTCGGGATCCTTGCCTTCCGGCAGCAGCGCGAAGCGCGCCGAACGGCCGGCCTGCACAGATGGCAGCGCCATATCGGCGGCCCGCCACGCTGCCTTCAGCCCGGCCTTGTCGCCGTCGAAGCACAGCATCGGCTCCGGCGCCATGCGCCAGAGCAGTTCGAGCTGGTTCTCGGTAAGCGCGGTGCCGAGCGGCGCCACGACATTCTCGAAGCCGGCCTGCGCCAGTGCGATCACGTCCATATAGCCTTCGACGGCGATGACCGTGCCGCCCTTGGCCAAGGCCTTGCGGGCGCGGGCGAAATTATAGAGCACATTGCCCTTGTGGAAGAGCTCGGTGTCAGGCGAGTTCATGTATTTGGCCAGCGCGTCCGGCTGCAAAGCACGGCCGCCGAAGGCGATGATCTTGCCCCGGGAATCCGGAATCGGGAACATGATGCGGTCGCGGAACCAGTCATAGGAAACCGGGATGTCGTCACCGTGGCGCACCAGTCCACAAGCCTCGATGTCGGCCTTGGGCACGCCCTTGGCGGCGAGATGCTCCTTCAGCGCATTGCGGCTGTCGGGCGCAAAACCGAGCCGGAACGATTGCTGCGTCGCCGGCGTCAGTCCGCGGTCGCGCAGATAGGCACGCGCCTTGGCGCCTTCCGGCCCCTGCAGCCGTTCCTGGAAGAAGGCGGTGGCCATCTCCATGACGTCGGTCAGGCTGGCGCGTTCCTTTTCGCGCCGCTCCTCCTGCGCATCGCGAACCGGCATCGGCACACCGGCCATGTCGGCGATCTTTTCGACCGCTTCGGGAAAGCTCATCCCGTCGAGTTCGGTGAGGAACTTGAAATGATCGCCCGAAACAGAACAGCCGAAACAGTGGTAGCGGCCCTTTTTGTCCTCGCAGTGGAAGGATGGGCTCTTCTCGCCATGAAACGGGCAGCACGCCCAATAGTCGCCGCGTGGCGCGTTGGTCTTCTTGCGATCCCACGCGACGCGCTGGCCGATAACCGATGAAATCGGCACGCGGTCGCGTATCTCGTCGAGGAAGGCGGGTGGAAAGCGCATCGGGGAACTCGTTTCCCGATTATATAATCATACCCGCGAAATCCGACGACCCTTAATGCGGGCCATACCCGGTTTCCACAGGCAAAAGAGGCGGCCGTTGCGGGCCGCCTCTTTCCAATATCCGCCTGGGGAGCGATCAGTGCGCGGCAAGCGCGCCGAAAATGACGCCGGAGAGCACACCGACCAACACATAGTCGTTGCCGACGCGGATCCATTCCTGGCCGCGGCCGGGACGATGCAGGCCATAGCGGCCGTAGTCGCGGATCGGCTGGTGCTGTTCCAGCCTGAATATTTGTGGCCGTTGCGCCAGTTGTTGCGCTTTGCGATGACCTTCTTATGGAGGACGCGCTTCTGGATGAAGCGCTTCTTGACATCCCTGTTGGTGGGCTTTTGCCAGTCGACCTGGCTGTAGTTCGACTGCGGAGCGTTCGGTGCGTTCAGCGGTGCGGCTTGGCCGGTGAGGGACGTAGCGGCCAGCATCGAGAAAGCGAGTGCGGAAAGGACAATGCGTTTCAAGAGAAGTCTCCTTGGTTGTCGATGCCAGAGGAATAGCGGGCCACCGATGAACCGAAACTGAACGCCTGCATCACAATTGTGTAATGATTTCCTCTATTTACCGAATAGTGCTGAACATAATCGCAAAGGCAGGAGCCGGTCGCGCTGCCAACTTGGCCTATCCGTTGCTTCGCGCCCGCCCAGCAATGCAACCATTTGCGCGTCCGTCCATTTTCCGACACCGCCCGTCGCGCGGCAACGGCCCTTGAAATCGACAAGATTTTATTATCCGGCTAAAATATTCGAGCTATTATAAGCCACCGCCATGAACATGATTCGTACCCTCGTTTTCCCTTCTGATCGCCACGCCAAACAGGACGCGCATCCTGTTTGCATGCGGGGGACGAAATGAGCGGGTCCGTCGTCCTTCTGCATCTGGCCGGCGCCGTGGCGCTGATGCTGTTTGCCACCCGCATGGTGAAGACCGGCGTCGAACGCGCCTATGGCGACGTGCTGCGCCATCGCCTGCGCGCCACCATGCGCAATCCGATCATGGCGGTGCTGGCCGGCACCGGCCTTGCGATCGCCCTGCAAAGCTCCACCGCCGTCACGCTGCTGGTCGGCTCCTTCGCCGGCTCCGGCATCGTCTCGGGCGCCGCGGGCCAATTGGCAGTGCGCGGCGCCGAGATCGGCTCTGCACTGGTGGTCAAGCTGCTGACCTTCGACCTCACCTTGCTGGTGCCGCTGTGCCTGATCACCGGCACGGTCATGTTCATGGCCACCGAGCGGCGCGACTGGCGCCAGACCGGCCGCATTCTGGTCGGCATCGGCCTTTTGATCCTGTCGCTGGAGATGATCGGACAGGCGTCTGAGCCGCTGCGCAACAGCCAGCTCATGCCGGTCATCATCAACTACTTCTCGACCGATTCCATCACCGCCTATCTGCTGGCGGCGCTGATCACCTGGCTGTTCCAGTCGAGCATCGCGGCGGTGCTGTTGATGGCGACGCTGGCAGGCCGCGGCCTGATCACGCCTGAACTCGGCGTCGTTCTTATCCTCGGCGTCAACCTCGGCTCCTCGATCATCGCGCCGATGCTGACCCGCTCGTCAAGCCCCGAAGTGCGCGTCGTACCGATCGGCAATCTCCTGATGCGCGGGCTTGGCTCGCTTGTCATGCTGATCCTGGTCATGATCTTCAGGCCGCACTTCGCCTTTCTCGGTTCGACGGCGGCGGACCAGATCGTCAATGCGCACATCCTGTTCAACGTGCTGGTCCTGCTCGCCGGCCTGCCGCTGGCAGGGTTCGTCTACCGCGCTTCGGAGAAGATCGTCGCACTTGGCACCAAGCCCGTGCCGGCCGCCTCGCTTGACATCGTCGAGCTGTCCGCGCTCAACGAAAGCGCGCTCGACGTGCCGAGCCAGGCGCTGGCCAATGCCACCCGCGAGGTGGTGCGGGTCTGCGAGACGATCGAGATCATGCTCAAGCGCATCATCGAACTCTATGAAAGCGCCGACGCCGACAAGATTAAAGCGCTGGCCGCACTCGACGACCGCGTCGACCGCAAGCACGCCGCGATCAAGCTCTACCTCGCCAAGTTGACCAGGAACGCGCTGACCGAGGACGAGGCGCTGCGCTGCCAAGAGCTGATCGGCGCCTGCGTCAAGCTGGAGCAGGTCGGCGACATCATCGTGCGCAACATGCTGGTGCATGTGAAAAAGAAGTTCGAGCGCGGACTGGAATTCACCGACGAGGGCTGGGCCGAGCTGTGCGCCTTCCATAGCTCGGTGCTGGCCAATGCGCGGCTTGCCTTCAACGTTCTGGTGTCGCGCGATCCCGAGACCGCGCGCCAGTTGGTGCTGGAAAAAGACCGGCTTCGCGACCGCGAAAAAGAAACCAGCGCCAGCCATTTCGTGCGCCTGCGCGACGGCACTGCCAAGAGCGTCGAGACCAGCTCGATCCATCTCGACACCATCCGCGACCTGAAGCAGATCAATTCGCTGCTGGCCTCGATGGCCTATCCGGTGCTCGAAGAGCGCGGTCTGCTGACTGGATCCAGGTTGAAGGCGAGCTGAGAAGCAGCCGATCTCCCCCCTCGTGAGGGAGATTGGCGCTTCACCGCCTCGCCCCACTCAAGAAAACCTAAACCAGCGACAAAAATTTCTGGATTGCCCGCGACGCCCATCCGTGGTTTGAGGCCCTTCCAGCTAAGGCTTCCCCCATGTCGCTTCCGCTCATCGCCCTGTTCATCGCCGCCTTTGCTTTCGGCACCACTGAATTCGTCATTGCCGGCGTGCTGCCGCAAGTGGCGGAGGGGCTCGGCGTCTCGGTTCCCTCGGCCGGCTATCTCGTCTCCGGCTATGCCTGCGGCATCGCCATCGGCGGTCCACTGCTGGCGCTCGCCACCAAGTCGCTGTCGCGCAAGAGCCTGCTGCTCGGCCTCGCCATCGCCTTCACCATCGGCCAGGCGGCTTGCGCGCTGGCGCCCGACTTCACCTCGATGCTACTGTTGCGCATTGCCGTGGCGGTCGCGCATGGCGCCTATTTCGGCGTCGCCATGGTCGTCGCCGTCGGTCTCGTGCGCGAGGACCAGCGCGGCATGGCTGTCGCCGTCATCCTGTCCGGCCTCACCGTCTCCAACGTCATCGGCGTGCCGGCCGGCACCGCGATCGGCAACATCTGGGGCTGGCGCGCCACCTTCTGGGTGATGTGCGCGCTCGGCGTGGCGGCGACGCTTGCCATGGCAGCCCTGTTGCCGCGCACCACCGGCTCATCGGCCAAGCCTGCCGGTTTCGCCCGCGAGGTCCGTGTGCTGGCCCGCCAGCAGGTCTGGACTTCGCTGATCCTGATGCTGATGCTGATGATCGGCCAGTTCGGCCTGTTCACCTACATCACCCCGACACTGCTGGAGGTCACCGGGCTCGACGAGAACCTGGTGCCGTGGGTGCTGCTGCTCAACGGCGTCGGCGCCACGCTCGGCGTCTTCCTCGGCGGCAAGCTGTCCGACTGGAAGCTGATGCCGTCGCTAATCACCATGCTGGCCTTGCAGGCGGTGACGCTGGCCGTCATCTACGCCGTCAGCCCCTATCCCCTGCCGATGGTTGTGGCGATCGTCATCTGGGGCGGCCTCAACTTCGCCATCGGCACACCGATCCAGACCCGCATCCTGGCCTGGACGGCGGACGCCTCGAACCTCGCCTCGTCGCTCATTCCGTCCGGCTTCAATGTCGGCATCGCGCTGGCCGCGTCGTTGGGCGCCGCGATGCTGAACAGCGGCTATGGCTACCGCAGCCTGCCGCTGCTGGGCGCCATCGCCATGCTGGTCGCCGTCGCGGTGGCGCTGGCATCCTATGTCTGGGAAGGGCGCAGCAACGCCACGCCGCCGCTGACGGCTCCGGCGGAATAGACCACTTCACCCGCGCCAGCGCAGCAGGCGCATGGCGTTGGCGGTGACCAGCACCGTGGCGCCGGTATCGGCCAGGATCGCCGGCCACAGGCCGGTGATGCCCAAAATGGTGGTGACCAGGAACACCGCCTTCAGCCCGAGCGCAACGCTGATGTTCTGGCCGATATTGGCCATCACCGCCCGCGACAGTCTTACCATGCGCGCGACGTCCATGACGCGGCCATGCAGGATCGCCGCGTCCGCCGTCTCCAGCGCCACATCGGTGCCGCCGCCAATGGCGATTCCGATGTCGGCGGCGGCGAGCGCCGGCGCATCGTTGATGCCATCGCCGACCTTGGCGACCTTCAGCCCTTCGCGCTGCAATTCACCGATGATGCGCTGCTTGTCCTGAGGCAACAACTCCGCCCGCGCCTCGATCCCGAGGGAAGCGGCGATGGCTTCGGCCGTGCGGCGATTGTCGCCGGTCAGCATGATCGTGCGGATGCCCTCGGCCTTCAGCGCCGCAATGCCGGCCGCCGCATCCGGCCGCGGCTCGTCGCGCATGGCGATCAGTCCTGCCACCACGCCGTCGGCGACCAGCACTGAGACGGTCTTGCCCTGCCCGTTGAGGCTGTCGACGGCGAGGCGCTGCACTTGCGTCATGTCGGCGCGTTCGCCCGCCGCTGGACCGGAGCCGAGGAAGACGGCGACGCCACCGACGCTGCCCTCGACACCTTTGCCCGAGATCGCCTTCGCCGCCAGAGCCGGCGGCACCGGCGCACCATCAGCCTTGGCCCTGTCGAGGATCGCCATGGCTAGCGGATGGCTGGAACCCTGCTCGAGCGCCGCCGCCAGCGCCAGCACGGTGCGTTCATCGCGGCCATAGGCCATGATGTCGGTCACCACGGGCCTGCCCGCGGTCAGCGTGCCCGTCTTGTCGAAGGCCACCGCCGTGACCCGGCGAAACCCTTCCAGCACCGCACCACCTTTCATCAACAGGCCACGGCGCGCGCCGGTCGCAAGACCTGCGGCTATCGCCGCCGGCGTCGAGATGACGAGCGCGCAGGGGCAACCGATCAGCAGGATCGCCAGGCCCTTGTAGATCCATTCGTTCCAGTCGCCGCCAATGAGCAGCGGCGGCAACAGCGCAACCAGCGCGCCGACCGCCAGCACCGCCGGGGTGTAGGTGCGCGAGAAGCGGTCGATGAAGCGTTCGGTCGGTGCCTTTGCTTCCTGCGCCTCCTCCACAAGCCGCACGATGCGGGCGATGGTGTTGTCGGACGCGGCCGCCGTCACCCGCACCTTGAGCACGCCGTCGGTGCTGATCGTGCCGGCAAAGACGGCGTCAGCGACACCCTTGCGCTTCGGTGTGCTCTCGCCGGTCACCGGCGCCTCGTCGATATAGCTCGACCCCTCGACGATCTCGCCGTCGGCCGGGATGCGGTCACCCGGCCGCACCACGATGACATCGCCGACCGCGAGATCTTCGGCGGGAACCTCCGATGTGCCGCCTGCCCGCTCGACCAGAGCTGTCTTCGGCACCAGGTCGGCAAGCCCCTGGATGCTCGCCCGCGCGCGGCCGGCGGCGACACCTTCCAGAAGTTCGCCGATCAGGAACAGCACCACCACGGCGGCGGCTTCTTCCGTGGCGCCGATCATCACGGCGCCTATCGCCGCTATGGTCATCAGCATCTCGATCGAGAACGGCGTGCCGGCCAATGCCGCCATCAGCGCGCGCCGCGCGATCGGCACCAGGCCGACCAGCAACGCGCCCAGGAACACCCAGCGCTCGCCCGTCGGAAACAGATGGCCGATGCCATAGGCGGCGAGAAGCGCTGCCGCGCAGGCCAGCGTCAACACCGTCCGGCGGGAGCGCCACCACGCCTGCCCCGGCTCGGCATCGCTGTGATCATGATCAGCATGGTCATGTGCCTTGGCCACTGAAGCACGCCCATCGGCCCCGCCTTCCGCCTTGACGATGCCGTAGCCGAGCCGCGCCACCTGCTGCAGCACCTTGCCATCGTTGAGCGAACCGCCATGGCTGACCGTCATGCTGGCGCCGGTCACTGAAACCGAGACATCGGCGACGCCGTCGAGGCGGCGCACCACCGTATCGATCTTGGCCGCGCAGGAGGCGCAGTCCATGCCGCCGATCTTGAACCGTGTCTGCCCGATTGTTTCCTGCTTGAGGGGTGCCGTCACCACATTACCTGTCTGCCTTGCCCGCGCGGCGTCGCCGCATGGGTCTTGAATCCTGATGTCCAGCACTGTAATTGCTCTAGTCACTAGAGCTTCAAGAGGAAAATTTCATGTTTTCGATCGGTGATCTCTCGCGCCGAACCGGGGTCAAGGTGCCGACCATCCGCTACTACGAGCAGATGGGCCTTGTTGCGGCACCCGAGCGCTCGGAAGGCAACCAGCGCCGCTATTCCAGGCAGGAACTGGAGCGGCTGGCCTTCATCCGCCACGCCCGCGACCTCGGCTTCGCCGTCGACGACATCCGCTCGCTGATCGAATTGAGCAGCCACCCCGAGCAGCCCTGCGGCCACGCCGACCGGATCGCCGAAGAACAATTGATCTCGGTACGGGAGAAGATCACTCAGCTAAAGCGGCTGGAGGCCGAGCTCGAACGCATCGCCACGTGCTGCAGTGGCAAGACGGTTGGCGACTGCTACGTCATCCGCGCGCTGTCCGATCACGCGCTGTGCGCTGACGAACATGGGTGAGGCGGAACAAGGAGCGACGCGGCGCAGCCTTATGGGTTCCGTGCAGTGACCTTAGAGAGTCGCAGCGCTGCAGAACCACCGGCACTGGGCGACGTAAAAACGAGCATATTTCTGCTTTGACTTTTCGCAGACATGCTAACGTTAAAGTGGTTGATCCAGTACAATCACTGACGGCAAAATGTATAAAATCGGAGGCCAACCACGCGATGGACAATTTGCTTCATTTTCTTGGGGACATATTGGGAAACGCGATATCGGGCAACCCCTCGAAGTCGAAGCTGATGCGGTGGGTGGAACGCATTTTCATCGCGCTCGTGGTGATGCTCATCGCCATGGTATTGTATCGGATTTACTCGACGTGATGGCCGCTATTGGCGCTTCCGGACGAACTCCGATGACGGCGCATGTGAAGACCTACAATTACTAATGCTGCAGAACTAACCACCCCTCCGGCCGCGGCGCCCCGCGCCCCTACAACTCGATCCTGAACCGCAAACTTTCCGCCCCGCCGTAGGCAGCATCCTCGAAAAAGCGTTCGACCAGCTTGCCACCATTGGCCAGGATCACCTTGTGCGAGGCCGGATTGCCCGGCTTGGCGGTGATCTCGACGTGAGCCAGGCCGACCGCCCTCGCCTCGTCCAGCATCAGCCGCAGCGCCTCGGTGGCGTAGCCGCGCCGCCGCTTCCACGGCACCACCGCATAGCCGATATGGCCGAGCACATGCGGCGGCAATTCCGACGTGCCCTTCTGCCAGCGAAAGCCGATCGAGCCCGACGCCTCGCCGTCCCAGATCCAGCGGCGGAAGCCCGGTAGGCGCGGCACCTTTTTGCCGTCTGGCAAACTGATCGCGCCACCCTTGGCCTGGGGATCGTCGAGGTCGGCAAGAAAGGCCACGGGATCCTTTTCGATGGCCGCGAGCTGCTCGCGCGTCGCCTCCATCAGCCGCACATTGTCCGGCGACCAGCCGCGTTCGAGCGCCGCCTTGTAGGACGGCAGATGTTCGAGCGCGGGTTTGACGATTTCGATCATGGTGCACTGGCGGAGACGCGACACCGGCAAGATAGCATCCCTGCCCAGGAAGGCACGGTCCACCAAAGCGCAATCTCTTACGACAAGGCCGCGCTCCCATCGCTGGAAACACGGCCCTGGCGTTGGGTCCTTGGGAGGACCGGTGATCCGGCGCGGCCGCGCCGGATCACCTTTAGCGATCTCAGGCGATGTCGAAGCGGTCGGCGTTCATCACCTTGGTCCATGCCGCGACGAAATCCCTGGTGAATTTCGCCTTGGCGTCCGCCGACCCGTAGACCTCGGCAAGCGCGCGGAGCTGGGCGTGCGAGCCGAAGATCAGGTCGGCACGGGTGCCGGTCCACTTGACCGCCTTGGTCTTGCGGTCACGCGCCTCGTAGACTTCGTCGGAGCCGGCGGCCGGATCCCAGACCGTGTTCATGCTGAGCAGATTGACGAAGAAGTCGTTGGTTAACGTACCCGGCCGGTCGGTGAGCACGCCGTGCTTTGACTTGGCCGTGTTGGCGCCGAGCACGCGCAGACCGCCGACCAGAACCGTCATCTCGGGCGCGGTCAGCGACAGCAATTGCGCCCGGTCGACAAGCATGGCCTCGACCGACATCGGCTGCTTGCCCCTGACATAGTTGCGGAAGCCATCGACTTTCGGCTCGAGCGCGGCAAAGGAATGGACATCGGTCTGTTCCTGTGAAGCATCCATGCGGCCCGGCGTGAACGGCACCTTGGTTTCGTGGCCGCCGTCCTTCGCCGCCTTCTCGACCGCGGCGACACCGCCGAGCACGATGAGATCGGCCAGCGAGATCTTTTTCCCGCCGGTCTGTGCCGCGTTGAACTCCGTCTGGATGGCTTCCAGCTTCGCTAGCACCTTCGACAGTTCCGCCGGCTGGTTGACGTCCCAATCCTTCTGCGGTGCCAGTCGGATACGTGCCCCGTTGGCACCACCGCGCTTGTCGGAATTGCGGAACGTCGAGGCCGAGGCCCACGCAGTCGAGACCAATTCGGAGACCGAAAGGCCCGATGCCAGGATCTTCGCCTTCAGCGACGCAATGTCCTGCTGGCCGACCAGTTCATGGTCGACCGCCGGGATCGGATCCTGCCAGATCAGCTCTTCCTTCGGCACGAGCGGGCCGAGATAACGAACGATCGGACCCATGTCGCGATGGGTCAGCTTGTACCAGGCGCGGGCAAACGCGTCGGCGAAATGGTCCGGATGCTCATGGAAGCGCCGCGAGATCTTCTCGTAGGCCGGATCGGCCCGCAGTGCGAGATCGGTCGTCAGCATGGCAGGCGCGCGGCGCTTGGACGGATCGTGGGCATCCGGCACGGTCCCGGCACCGGCGCCGCCCTTCGGCGTCCACTGATGCGCGCCGGCCGGGCTCGTGGTCAGTTCCCATTCGAAGTTGAACAGATTGTCGAAGAAGTTGTTGCTCCACTTGGTCGGCGTCGTGGTCCAGGTCACCTCGAGGCCCGAGGTGATGGCGTCGCCTGCAATGCCGGAGGCGTGCTTGCTCGACCAGCCAAGGCCCTGCGCCTCGATGCTCGAGCCTTCCGGCTCCGCACCCACCAGCGAGGCATCGCCGGCGCCGTGGGTCTTGCCGAAGGTGTGACCGCCAGCGATCAGCGCCACGGTCTCCTCGTCGTTCATGGCCATGCGCGCGAAGGTCTCGCGGATGTCGCGTGCCGAAGCCAGCGGATCCGGTCTGCCGTTCGGCCCTTCCGGATTGACGTAGATCAATCCCATCTGGACGGCGCCGAGATGGCCCTGGAGTTCGCGGTCGCCGGAGTAGCGCTTGTCGTCGAGCCACTTGGTTTCCGAACCCCAATCGACGTCCTGTTCGGGTTCCCAGACGTCGGCGCGGCCGCCAGCAAAACCGAAGGTCTTGAAGCCCATCGATTCCAGCGCGACGTTGCCGGTGAGGATCAGCAGGTCGGCCCAGGAGATCTTGCGGCCATATTTCTGCTTGACCGGCCACAGCAGCCGGCGCGCCTTGTCGAGATTGGCATTGTCCGGCCAGCTGTTGAGCGGAGCAAAACGCTGCTGGCCGGCCCCGGCGCCGCCACGGCCATCGCCGATGCGGTAGGTGCCGGCACTGTGCCAGGCCATGCGGATGAACAGCGGCCCATAATGGCCGAAGTCGGCCGGCCACCACTCCTGCGAATCCGTCATCACCTGGTGCAGGTCCTTGATCACCGCATCGAGATCGAGCGACTTGAATTCCTCGGCATAGTCGAACTCTTCGCCCATCGGATCCGAAAGGTTCGATTGCTGATGGAGAACGCCGAGATCGAGCTGGTTGGGCCACCAGTCACGGTTGCTCCTGCTGGAGGATCCGTGCGCAACGGGGCATTTGCCGGCGCTGGGATCATCGGTCTGTGCGTCCATGTTCTTCTCCGATCGTGGCTGTGTTGAACTGTTCAACTGCTGCGTGAACAGGGACGTTGGATGTCCCTGGAGGTGGTCCGTTTCATGGCTGGCGCGATGACCATATGCCCGATACGCGACCGAATATGTTGGATGTCCTGTTGCCGCGGGCATGCGCCTCACCAGGCGGTCCCGGCTGCTCCTCATCTTCGTTGCGACTCCTATAGCAAAGCCGCTTCATTAATTTAAGTTGGATTTCCTGATTACAGCGATAAGATGACATTATGACAAACCTGACGCTGAAGCAGTTGCGTTATTTCGAGGCGCTGGCGCGGCACAATCATTTCGGCCGTGCCGCCGATGCCTGCGCGATCTCGCAGCCCGCGATCTCGGTGCAGATCCGGGAGTTGGAGGAAACGCTTGGCACGGAGCTTTTCCAAAGAGGGCCACGCCAGGTCCGGCTGACCAATTTCGGCGAGGAATTCGCCTTGCGCGTTCGCGACATCCTGCGCTCGGTGGATGAGCTGACAGATCTGGCCCGCGCCTCGCGCGACCGGCTGGTGGGACGGTTGCGCATCGGGGTGATCCCGACGATCGCACCCTACCTTTTGCCTGCCATCATCGGCAACCTCGCCCGCATGCATGACGGGCTCGATATCCATGTGCGCGAAACGCAGACGCAGAAGCTGATCCAGGAACTGGCCGACGGGCGGCTCGATGCCGCCATCGTCGCCTTGCCGGTATCGGAAGCGTCGCTGACGGAAATCGTGCTGTTTGCCGAGAACTTCGTGCTGGTCCGACCCGGCGAGGATGAGGGAAAGCCGGTGCCCAACCGCGAAATGTTGCGCGAGATGCGGCTGCTCCTGCTCGAGGAAGGCCATTGTTTTCGCGACCAGGCGCTGTCGTTCTGCAACATGCATTCGGCACGGCCGCGCGAGTTGCTGGACGGCAGCTCGCTGTCGACCCTGGTGCAGATGGTCGGCGCCGGCGTCGGCGTCACCTTGATCCCCGAAATGGCCGTGCCGGTGGAGACGCGCTCGGCGGCGGTCTCTATCGCCCACTTCGCCAACCCCCAACCGTCGCGGACGATCGGCATGATCTGGCGCAAGACAAGCCCGATCGCCAAACAGCTGCTGCTTATATCCGAAGTGGTTCGCCAGGCAGCCGAAGCATTGCGCGCGCAGCACGGTTCGGCATCGGTTGCGCAGCCTCTGAATCTGCCGGCAGCGGCCCAATGAAGGCAGGCTGACCTGATCGTCAGCCTGCCGCCTGGAACCGGATTTCGCCCTTGTTCAGGAAGCAGGTCTTGTCGAACAGCGACAGGTCCAGAGGGTTCGGTAACCGCACATCGCCGATATCGGGACATGGCTTCTTCGCCGGATCGTATGACCGATCGATCTGCGAGATGAAGACGAGGATCAATCCTTTGTCGCGGGCAAAGGCCTTCAGCGTGCGAACCTGCGCCATCAGGTCCGGGTTTTCCCGCTTCTGATCGAGCAGTTGCAGATAATCGATCACCACCAGCGTGCCGCGCGGCGCCGAACCCAATGCCTTGACGATATAGGCGGCACTGATGGCGTCGGAATTATCGAATGTGAACTGGTCGTTGAACTGCACCGGGTCCGCCCCGATGGCTCGAAACCGGTCCAGCACATCCCTTTGCGTATATTCGAGCGTAAAGAAGACACCGCGATGGCCTGATTTCATGGCTTCGACCGCGAGTTCGAGGCTCATCAGCGTCTTGCCGTGTCCGGGTCGCGCACCGACCAGAACCAGGTCGCCGGGCGCAAGTTGCGCAAACAGCATGCCGGCGGGCGCCGCCTCGGCTGCCTTGGCTGCAAGCAGGCTCCAGCTGGCAAAACCTTCCTGGGCGGCAATACGGTCGAGCGCTTCGTGCAGCGCAATCTTGCCCTCGCGGGACAAAAGCCTGGCTTGACGCTTGAGATGGTAGATGGGCGCGGACAACTTCATCGCAAAACCTCCTGGTGCGAGCCGTTTTTGCAACCCCTCCTTATGCCAAGTGCTCGAACAGTCGGTTCGGTGATTGGATAGCGCCCTGCATGAACGATGCTTTCCCGGCGGAGGGAGGTGGCGTGGGCCGCGCCAGAATCAGATGATAGCTCAATCCCTGCGGATCGAAAATCGCCGACCTCCAGGGATCAGGCTCCGGACTCGCGGCTCTTCACGATAGGAATTTTTTCTTGACTTCCTGCCCTCAGCTATGGTACATATTTGTCCATGGTGCTGATTTGCGCCAATGACCCGCCGCACAGGCGGGTTTTCGTTTGATGCTCCGTCAGCCAACGCGCCGACGGCCTCCGAAGGGACCCGCCAACCCGAGTTCGTTGCCCTGCTTCAAGGAAGCGAAGACGTCCGCCGCAAGCCTGGAGCCAGCATGTCGGCGTAGGCCGTTGCATGCATCGACCTACTTTACGGCTCTTCATGCGGGTACGCTAAACAAGATGTGTTTCGCCCGATAATGCGAGGCCATCTATGATCGATTCTCGCGGCAATGCCGCAAGAAATCGCCATTCGCTTCGACAAGGAGAATTGATCCGGTGCGGTTGAGATCTGTTCCTCTGGGCGTCGTCGCCAGCTTTTTCGTCGCCGTCATCGCCGGGACGGTGTCGGCTCGATCCTTTGCCGCACCTTCTGACGTGCCGGCCTGGCTGCAGGCTCATGTCGGCAACAGCGACGGCCAGATCTCACAGATTGTCCTCGAACGAGCCCGCGCGCTTTACCTGAAGAAGGTCGCGCAAGGCGCTGTCAAGAACCCCTGCTACTTCGCCATGGATGCGACACGCCCCAGCGATCTGGGCAATGGCGTGCTCGGCCGTCGCTATTACGTCATCTGCGAGGCCAGCCAGTCGTTTAGCGCGATTTCGTCAGGCCACGGCAGCGGGCGGAATTTGAAAGGCGTCGTCGATTTTTCAAACGGCAAACGGTGCGCGAAGAACTTCGGCAATGCGATGGATTCATCGTTGACGGCCGGCGGCGCCTATATGACCAGCGAGGCCAAAACCTCGTTCAAGGGCTATTACCGCACTGGCGCGAAGCAGGACGCGGTTTTCCAGCGCACCTTCATCCAGTTCGACGGCGAAGGCGAAGCCGCGAACGCCAGGCAGCGGGCGATCGGCGGTCACGCTGCCCAGGTGCTGCATGGCATGTGCCTGCGCAAAAACCCGAACAGCTCGCACGCCGACCATGACGGCTTCGTGCCGTTCGGCAAGCTGGTGGACTATGCCGGCGGTCGCAGCAATGGCTGCACCAGCTGGTCGCCGGCGGATGCCAAGCGGATCATCCCGATGGTCAAGGACAATCCGACGACGCTCTACATCTACCCGGAATCGCGCGACATCACCGCGGTCGCAGCCGACCGTTCACAGCCGGGCGCCTACTGGAACGCGTCCTGCCTGAAGGAAATCGGCACACCGAAATTCTGGCCGAGAAAGACCCTTGAGCCGATCATCGCCCAATACAGGAAGGATCATCCGGCACCGCCGCCACAGCCGCTGCCGATCTGCGAAGCGTCTTGAAGTCCGCATCGCGCCGCCGCGTCGATTAAGACCGTGCTGCTTTATGTTCGTCGTGCGAACCGCATTGATCGGCGGCCCTGCGACCCACCAGCAATGATTCAATCCGATCTCCAAGGTCAGCGCGCCAGCAGCTTCGGCCCCGCCTCTCTCCTCGGCGTCGCTACTCAAAACAGCTGTGTGCATAAGGGCCGGATGGATCAGACTGGTTGAATGCTCTGGCCGAGGAGAGAATTTCCGGCACCACGTTCAGCCGATTGCGGTGGTTGGAACCAACGGCCTGCTACCCAGTTAGAAAGCCAGCAAGTCTGGTTCTAGCCTTGCCGCCATGTGAATCAAAACCCGCCGACGCAGTCTACGGCCTAGCAGGAGTGGCGACCTTGCAGCGGCGGTGGCCCGCTGGGAAACCGGTGTGCCTGCCTCCGCGACCTGGGCTGCACAGCCGCTGACGACAGCCCAGCAGACACCGTCGCCGACAGCCAAGCAACAGGAGATATGCCGACATGAAAGCAGCCCGCATCCATGCTTTTGGCGGACCTGAGGTTCTTTCGATCGATCAAGTCCCCTTGCCTCAACCGCTTGACGACGAGGTTGTGCTCAGGGTTCGCGCCGCGAGCGTCAATCCGATCGACTACAAGATCCGCGAAGGTTCGACGAACGAGAACCTGCCGGTCACACTCGGGCGCGACGTGTCCGGCACGGTGGAAATATGCGGCACGCGGGCAAATACGTTGAAGAAGGGCGACCCGTTATTCGCGATGCTTGGTCATGACCGGGGCGGCAATGCCGAATTTGTCGTGGTCAAGGCGACGGAGGCGGCTGCGAAACCGGATCGTCTCAGCCATGTCGAAGCCGCGGCGGTGCCGCTTGCCGGCATCACTGCATGGCAGGGCCTTTTCGACCATGGCGGCCTCAAATCCGGGCAACGGGTTCTCATCCATGGCGGCGCCGGCGGCGTCGGTCATCTGGCGATCCAGTTCGCCAAGGCCGCGGGCGCGTTCGTCGCGACAACCGTTTCCGCCGAGGACGTGGTTTTCGTCCGTGAGCTCGGCGCCGATCAGACGGTCGACTACAAGAACCAGCGTTTCGAAGAGGTCGTCGATGCGGTCGACCTGGTGTTCGACCTTGTCGCGGGCGACACGCAGGACCGCTCCTGGGAGGTGCTCAAACCTGGCGGGACGCTCGTTTCCACTCTTTCCGAACCGTCGCAGGAAAAGGCAAACTTGCGCCGGGCGCGTGGCGTCTCCTATCTGGCCGAACCGAATGCGGCGCATCTTGCCGAGATCGGCCGCCTCATCGAGGCCGGCAAGGTCACCCCCTTCGTGCAAGCCACCTACCCTCTTGGAGAGGTCGCCAAAGCGGAAGAACGGCTGGAAAATGAGCATGTGCGTGGCAAGATCGTGCTTGAGGTTTCCGCCTAGCGAGTTGGTGCTTCTGCCGTCCCTCTCGCCCCGTCGATCCCGAGGAGGCGGCACGCTCGGTGTTCCGAGTTCTTGCACGGCATATTGATCTTGGCCAATCGGCCAAGGTGCGCGATGCCCTGCCGAAAGAAATCCAGGCGCTTTGGCCCGAAAGCCTCGGAGTCAAATAGCGTCGGCACCGAACCTGACGGCTCCCTGGGCAGCCGTGCCGAGGCAGGCGCCCGTGTCAAGCGTCAGTCCCGCAAACGGTTGGCGGCATGATCCTGATGCTGCTCGGTCGCGACCTGCCTGGAGTCCAAACCGCGTTCTTTGGAATGCTGCGCCTTGTCGCGATTGGACAGAACCTTGATTTCTTCAAGCTTGTCCTTTGGCGTTACGGTCATGGCGCCTGTGCCAGAACCCTTTCCCTGCGAACCTGCTCCGATGTGTTTCTTGCTCCCGCGTGCCATGGGCTGCCTCCAATCTATGACAAATGTTCCAGAATCGTGCTCATCTAGTCGTCAGGACGGTTTTTGTGATGGACGCTTTCCTGATTTTTACCGCGAAGGATGTTGCGGTCGTCCGGATCGACGAGGTCCGGTGTGTCGGTTCTCATGTCCGACCCTTTGCGCAGCGCTTCGCGTTCCGCCGCTGATCGTTTCAGATCCGCCTCTGAATCGAAATCCTTGCCGGCATTCTTTGTGTTTTCTCGCTCTTCAATGATGCGAATTTGTTGGTCATGGGTTTTGCGTCCAGTCATCGCTTCCTCCGGTGTGTTCGTGTTGGCGCTCGAAAGTCATCGGCCGCCTCTAAGGTCGGGTCACGGCGCTTGCCTGTCCGAGCCGGCTCTCGTGCTGATAATGGCAAGGTGACGGGATCGTTCCGAAGGCGTTGAATAAGCTTTTCGCCAGATGGCTCGGTTCACCTAGGGCTCACGTTGACCGAGGCCGCCGCCCCGCCTTCTGAACCAGTACGTCCTTTGAACGTTTCGGCGACCGCCGGACTGGTGCCGGACGCCTTTCCGTCGCGCTCCAGCTCAGCGCAGGAAATCGACCACAGCCTGGATGAACTCTGCCGGATATTCGATGTTCGACAGATGGACCGCGGGCAGCACTACAAGCTTCGCGCCGGGCACCGCCGCGGCAATCATCTCACCGTGGCTGGCTGCTGTCACCGTGTCGTGCCGACCGGCGATCACCAGCGTCGGCCGGGGTATCAGTGCTACGGTGCGGCGAAGATCGGCGTCGCGAACCGCTGCGAACAGACCCGCCAGGCCTTGCCGGTCGATAGCCAGCAGCATGGTGCGAAACTCTTCGACCACGGGCTCGTTGGCGGCAACCATCGACGTGGGGAACCAGTTGCTCAGGAACGTCTCGGCGGTTTCCGACATGTCCGGCGCCTGCCGCACCGCGGCAATCCGCTCGTCGAAATAGCTTGCCGGCGAGAGATGGGACGAGGTGTTGCTCAGGATCAGCCGGTCGATCCGCTCGGGCGCGTGGATGCCGAGCCACTGCGCGACGAACCCGCCGAGCGACAGGCCAACGAAATGTACGCGTTGCAGGTCGAGCGCGTCGAGCAGCTCGATGACGTCGCGGCCAAGCCGGTCGAGCGAGTAGGCGCCGACGGGAACGCTCGATCCGCCATGGCCGCGAAAATCGTAGCGCAGGACACGGAAATGCTTCGACAATTCGCCGATCTGCCTGTCCCACATGTGCAGCGTGGTGCCGATGGAATTCGACAGCACCAGCACCGGCTTGCTTGCCTCGCCATCGAAGCGGTAGGCGATGCGCGTGCCGTCGCCCGTTGTGACGAAATTCAGCTCATTCATGATGAAGATTCCTTCTGGAACGTTGAACGAGACAGAGCCTAGCCGTGGGGCGATTTTGTTGATATTACAAAGATAGGACAATCTCTGTAATAAAAACTGATATGGCCGAATTCACTCTGCACGACCTGCAATGCTTCGATGCAGTGGTCCGCACCGGCGGTTTTCAACCTGCGGCGGCCATGCTGTATCGCTCGCACCCGGCGGTGTTCGCCGCCGTCGCCAAGCTGGAACGACAGCTCGGCCTCATCCTTTTGGACCGCAGCGGCTATCGCGTGCGTCCGACCGAGGCCGGGCTTTCGTTCCACCGCCGAGCGCTATCGCTGCTGCGCGAGTTGGACGGTTTGCGCGTCCATGCCGCCCAGTTGGCGATGGGTGAGGAAAGCGAGATCCACGTGGTGATAGGCGACCTGTGCCCGCGCCCGCATGTGCTGGGCATGCTCGGGCGGTTCTTCGCACAGTGCCCCGGCACGCGCCTGCATCTGCATTTTGAAGCGGTGGGCGGCCCATGGGAGCGTCTATTCGATGACGAAGCCGATCTGATCCTGCACTGGGTCGACAAGGGCGATGCGCGGGTGGAATGGGTCGATCTGTGCAAGGTGTCCTTCATTCCCGTGGTGGCGCCGGGCTTTCTGCCCGGGCGTATCGAGCAGCCGATCACTCTGGATCAGATGCAGGCACTCACCCAATGCGTCATGCGCGACAGCGCCCGCCATTCGCCACAACAAAACTATTCGCTGATCGAAGGCGCGCCGCAATGCCTCGTCGCCGACCAGGGCATGAAGAAGGAGATAATCCTGCAGGGCCTTGGCTGGGGCCACCTGCCCCGCTTCCTGATCGAGGAAGAACTGTATGACGGGCGCCTGCAATCCATTGCCGGCCGCCACCTGCCGGGCCGCACCGACGAACTGGTGGTGGCGCGGCGCCGCGACCGGCCGCATGGGCCGATCGCCAACCGTCTGTGGGATCATATCCAGCAGGAAGCGCCGGCATTGCGCCGTGCATTGGAGCCGACGGGGCCCGCCGGACAGACACCCACCAACCAGTCGCGAAAGGCGCAAGTGGCAACGCCAGGACCTCTCGGGTCCCGTCCAGCGATCACTTCTTGACATACGCTCCAGGCTGGCGGCCGCTCTTCGGAGCCTTGGCGTCCTTTGAACGCTCCGCGATAGCGGGGCCGGCGCCGGACGTCTTTTCGGTTGCGGCGCTCGGCGTGACTTGCCTTGGCGGGTTTTGTCCCTCCGACTGGCGGGTTCGGTCTTCCACTTCGCCCATCCGGCGGGTGAGCCCGATGCCGCCGACGGGCTTCTTGTTGGCGGCCGCATCCTGGGAGAATTCATCGGAAGCGTCGGCATCGGTCTTTGCCGGATATTTCGTCGCACCGGTTTCATAGCGGGTTTCGTTCTCAGTCATGACATCTCTCCAGTTGCATGACGGATAAACATCTCAGCGGTATCCGAGTTCCAACTCCTGGACTTCGATTCTGGACGGATCTGGGTTCCGGGAGCGCCCGGTCGGCCACCCAAGCGACGAGATGAGCAGCACCCTACTGCAGCAGGCCCTTGACGATGCCGCTCGCCTTGCCGAAATCCATCTGGCCGGCATATTTCTGCTTCAGTGCGGCAATCACCTTGCCCATGTCCTTCTGGCTGGCCGCACCGGTCGCGGCGATCGCCTCGCGCGCCGCAGCCGTCACCGCCGCATCGTCCAACTGCGTCGGCAGGAAGGTGCGGATGATCTCCATCTCGCCGCGCTCCTGCGCGGCGAGTTCGGGCCGCTTGCCGTCGTCGAAGGCTTTGGCCGATTCCTCGCGCTGCTTCACCATCTTGGCCAGGATCTGCAGGATCTCCTCGTCGCTGGCCGGCTCCTTGCCTGAACCGCGATTGGCGATGTCGCGGTCGTGAATGGCGGCCTGGATCAGCCGAAATGTCGGCAGCCGGTGCTTGTCCTGCGCCTTCATCGCGCTCTTCAGGGATTCGGCGATTTTGCCGCGCATGGTGCATTCTCCTTCGATCGGCGCGGACAATAGCGCCGGGGGCGAGCCAAGGCAAATCCTGATGTGCCGGGGCAAGCCACTGATTTTGCTAGGCGAAATAAAACATGGCGGCATTTCGCATGATCATTGACCGCCCTGCCCCCTTCCCCTATGTACTGGGCCTTGCATGAACGGAAATTTGACTGCGTGGGAGCCGCGAAATCGCCGCTTCGCGCCGTTTGCCGCGCAGATGGCCCGCCGGGCCGGTTGCAGCGCGCGGCCTGATAGGAGTGCCGCATGGCCGAGATGACGCCCACCTTGACCCCCGCTTGGGCCACTGAAAAGCCGACCGCCCTTCTGGTGCTGGCCGACGGCACCGTCATCGAAGGTCGCGGCCTCGGCGCCACCGGCTCCGCCGTCGCCGAAGTCTGCTTCAACACGGCGCTGACCGGCTACCAGGAAATCCTCACAGACCCTTCCTATGCCGGCCAGATCGTCACCTTCACCTTCCCGCATATCGGCAACATCGGCACCAATGACGAGGACATCGAGGACCTCAATCCCGCCGCCCGCGCCGGTGCCGTCGGCGCCGTGTTCAAGGCCGATGTCACCAACCCTTCCAACTATCGCGCCGGCACCGGTCTCGACCAATGGCTGAAGAAGCGCGGCATCGTCGCCCTGTCGGGCATCGACACGCGCGCTCTGACCGCGCTGATCCGCGAAAAGGGCATGCCCAACGCCGTGATCGCGCACGCGCCCGACGGCGTGTTCGATCTCGACGATCTGAAGCGGCGCGCCGCCGCATGGTCGGGCCTGATCGGCCTCGACCTCGCCAAGGATGTCACCTCGGGCCAGTCCTCGGTCTGGCGCGAGACGCCCTGGGTGTGGAACGAAGGCTTTGGCGAACAGACCGAACCGACAATGCATGTCGTCGCCATCGATTATGGCGTCAAACGTAACATATTGCGCCTGCTCGCCGGCCTCGGCGCCAAGGTCACGGTGGTGCCGGCCAAGACCGGCGCCGAAGAAATCCTTGCCATGCAGCCGGACGGCATTTTTCTCTCCAATGGCCCCGGCGACCCGGAAGCCACCGGTGATTATGCCGTGCCGGTCATCCGGGATCTGTTGAAGACCGACATCCCCGTGTTCGGCATCTGCCTCGGCCACCAGATGCTGGCACTGGCGCTGGGCGGCAAGACCGCCAAGATGCACCAGGGCCATCACGGCGCCAACCATCCGGTCAAGGATCACACCACCGGCAAGGTCGAGATCGTCTCGATGAACCATGGCTTTGCCGTCGATGCCGACTCGCTGCCATCGGGCGTCGAGGAAACCCACGTCTCGCTGTTCGACGGTTCGAACTGCGGCATCACGCTGACCGGCCGGCCGGTGTTCTCGGTCCAGCATCACCCGGAGGCTTCGCCCGGCCCGCAGGATTCGCACTATCTGTTCCGTCGCTTCGTCAATCTAATCCGCGAGAAGCGCGGCGAGGAATTGCTGGCCGAACGGGCTTAGCGGATCGCCGCGACGGCGCGGCGCAGTTTTGGGGGCAAAGACATGCGCAAAAATACGAACCTGCATGCCGCTGAAGAAGGCCTTGAAGACGCCGCGGATGTGGCGATCTACGACGAACGCAAGGCTCAGCTGAAAATCGAAAAAGCACTGCCCGCTGACGTGACCATGGATATTTTGCGGGGCCGGCTCACATACGCCGAATTGGCGCAGATCAATATTCCGCATTCCGAGTGAAATGAATTGAGCACTAAATCCTCGACGAGGAAGCTCTGATCATTCGAAGGTAAATCGCGTGACTTCGACATTTGGCTGAGACCTGCCTCCCGTCGCCATCCATGGGCGGAGCAAGGAGCGTAGCGACGCAGCGCAGACCCGAGGATGACGACGTTGAGGGCCTCGGCCAATATCCATGGAACAACAACAGTCCGCCAAAGCGAATGATCGATAGTGCCGCTGGCAGACCTCCAAGCGGCACAAGCCTCGCCCTCACACCACCGACCGACCTTCGCTGGCCTCCAGGATGGCGAACCATTGCTCGCGGTCGAGCACGATGTCCAGCGCCCTGATCATGGCCGCCAGCCGTTCCGGCTTCATCGAACCCAGCACCGGCACCAACCGGGCCGGATGGCGCAGCAGCCAGGCGATGGCGACTGCGGCAAGATCGCCGGCACCGATTTCCGCTGCCACCTGGGCAAGCGCTGCCCGCACCCGCGCCTCGCGCCCCTCCTTGCCGGTGAACAGCGAGCCGCCCCCGAGCGGCGACCAGATCATCGGCGCATAGGCAAGGCGCTGCGCGTGGTCGAGGCTGCCATCGGTCAGCGCTGATGTCTTCAGCACCGACATCTCTGGTTGGTGGCGAGCGCGAACGGCATTCGCGAGGCCAGCAGATCGAACTGCGACGGCGTGAAATTGGAGACGCCGACCGCCCTCACCTTACCGGCTTTGACCAGGCCGGCCAGTGCCGTCGCCGTCTCATCGGCATCCATCAACGGGTCCGGCCGATGCAGCAGCAACAGGTCGAGATAGTCGGTGCCGAGATTGGCGAGCGAGCGGTCGACCGAGGCCGCGATATGAGTGGCGCTGGTATCGTAGTGCTTCAGCCGGTTGTCCGGCCGGTTTGGCGATTTCTTCATGATGTCGCATTTCGAGATCAGTTCGATGCTGTCGCGCTTGCCTTTCCAGCGCGCCAGCCCGGCGCCGAAGGCCGCTTCAACGTCATAGTGCCCATAGGTGTCGGCATGATCAAAGCTGGTCAGTCCGAGATCGACGGCGGTGCCGATCAGCCGTGCGACCTGATCGGCATCCGGGCGGGCGGCGCTGTCGAGCAGACGCGAGGCGCCGAAGACCAACCGCGACAGCGACAGTCCGTCCCGAGTCAGCGCAATGCGGCTGTCATGGCTCACACCTGCGCTCCATCTTCGGCGACGCCGGCGGAGACATTTGCGCGCGCCGCGGGCCTCGCCACCTTGGTGACGAAGACGATGACCGCCAGCGTCAGAAAACATGCGCCGACCAGATAGGGCGCACCGCCGAAGGTCACCGGCGCGCTTGGCCCGGTGAACCAGGAAAAGATCGCCGTATAGAGCAGCGGCGTGATGATCGAGGTGATCGAGAAGATCGAGGTCATCGCGCCCTGCAACTCGCCCTGCGCCGAAGGCGGCACCTTGGCGGCGGCGAGGCTCCTCAGCGGCGGATCGGCCAGCGCTTCCAGACAGCCGACGACGATCACCGCATAGATCATCCAGCCTTGCGACGCGAAGGCGTAGCCGAAGGCGCTGGCTGCCGTGAATGTCAGGCCGATGACCGCCGTCTTCCACTCGCCAAGCCGCGGGATCACGCGCGGCAGCACCGTCGCCATGACGATCGCACCGCACAGGCCGAAGGCGCCGAGCGAGAAGCCGATCTGCTGCTCGCTCCAGCCATAGCGGTAGCTGGAGACGAACGACCAGACCGCCGGATACATCATGTGCCCGAGCGTCATCAGGAAGAAGACAAGCCCGATCCAGCCGATGCCTTGATATTGGCGCATCTGCAGCAGCGTGCCGACCGGGTTGGCGCGTTTCCACTCGAAGCGGCGGCGATGCTTGTCATCGAGCGTTTCCGGGAGGAAAAACAACGCAATGAGGAAATTCACGAAGGCGAGCCCGGCGGCGAAATAGAATGGCACGCGCGGCCCGAACGTGCCGAGCAGCCCGCCCAGAACCGGCCCGATGACGAAGCCGACGCCAAACGCGATACCGAGCAGGCCGAAATTCTTTGCCCGGTTCTCATCGTTCGAGATATCGGCGATGAAGGCTGAAGTCGTCGAATAGCTGGCGCCTGAAATGCCGGCCAGCACACGCCCGATGAACAGCATCGGGTAGGACCAGGCGACGGCACAGATCAGATTGTCGATGGAAAAGGTCAGCACCGAGGCGAGCAGGATCGGGCGCCGCCCGAACCGGTCGCTCAAGCCGCCCATGATCGGCGCGAAGACGAACTGCATCGCCGCATAGACGAAGAACAGCCAGCCGCCTTCGATCGCCGCGCCGCTGATGCTGACCCCGGTCAATTCCCTGAGATAGGCCGGCAGCACCGGCATGATCATGCCGAAGCCAATAATGTCGAGCAGCAGCGTGGTGAAGACGAGCGCAAGGCCCCGTCTGGCGGTTTTGGGGTCGATCATGCAGGATCAAGCTCCTCTGCTCGCCCTCAGGCTTAGGCGGACGCAGCTTATAGGCGAGCTCGCGGCAAGGAACAATAAGGGAACAATCCGGATGCGTTCATCCTGACAGCCCCTGACGGCAACATCGCCGGCAGGTGAAGCTCGAAAACGGCCTGGTCAGATCGGCCCACTCAGCGTGTTGCACTCCGACAGCTTGCCGCTCTTGTAACCACGCGCCAGCCAGGTCTGCCGCTGCTGCGAGGTGCCATGGTTGAAGCTTTCCGGCACGACATAGCCTTGCGTCTTCTTCTGCAGCGTGTCGTCGCCGATCTGCTTGGCGGCGTTCAGCGCGCTCTCCATGTCGCCCTGCTCCAATATGCCTTTCTGCCCGGTGTAATGCGCCCACACGCCGGCAAAGCAGTCGGCCTGAAGCTCGATTCGCACCGACATCTGGTTGGCTTCGACCTCACCCATGCTTTGCCGCATCTGGTTGAACTTGGACATGATGCCGGCTAGGTTCTGCACGTGGTGGCCGACCTCATGCGCAATCACATAGGCGCGGGCGAATTCGCCCGAGGCGCCGAACTGCTGGTCGAGCTGCTGGAAGAAGGTCATGTCGAGATAGACCTTGTGGTCGCCGGGACAATAGAACGGTCCGGCCGCCGCTGAAGCAAAGCCGCAGGCCGAGCGGACCTGGCCGGAAAACAGCACCAGCTTCGGATCCTCGTAGGTCAGGCCCTGAGATTTGAAGATGCCGGACCAGGTGTCCTCGGTCTCGGCCAGCACGGTCGCCACGAACTGCTTCATCTCGTCATTGGCAGGTGTGGCACCGCTGTCCTGGCCGCTGTTCTCGGTGATCTGACCGCCGCCGCCCGGCGCCAGTCCGCCGCCGCCGCCACCCAGGATCGTCGACGGATCGAAGCCGAAATACCATCCGGCCAGCACCACCAGGATGACGAGGAAGATGCTGCCGCCGCCACCGGTGCGACCGCCGATCGGAATGCGGAACTGGCCACCGCCGCCGCCGAGCCCGCCACCGCCGCTGCGGTCGTCCTCGATATTGTCACTCTGACGACGGCCTCTCCAGAGCATGGCAACTCCTCGCGCTGCAAACTTCCCCGTTGTTGCGGGGCTCAACCCAACAAACAACTATCTCAATGGTTGCTCCAAGTCACAGCATTTTTCCAGACCGCGGCGGTTCTGGCATGACGGCCTCACCGCTCTGGCCGAGAGTGCGCAAGGCCTGTAGCATTGCTCGTGGATGGGGGATGTATTGGGCTTGAAGACGATCGGTTCGTTCCTGTCGCTGATTGCGGCGTTGTTTTGCCTCGGCACGCCGGTAGCCGGCGCGGTGACGCTCGATTCCAGCGTTGCCGTCACCGACCCCGCCACCTTGCAGGCATTGGAGCGTGGCGGACTGTCGATCAGCCGCCTGCTGGGGCCAGCGCTCGGCCTGACCCGCGAGGTCGACAATCGCGGTCTGTTCTCGGTACCGGCTTTGGCGACGGTGCGCGACACAGTCAAGCAGCAGATCGCCGACGAGCCGAAGACCAGTCCGGACCCCTATGTCGCCGACATGGCCAGATCGAAGGACACCAGCCAGAAATTCAATCCAAAATACATCGACGACGACGGCTCGACGCTGGACCTCACCGGCGTCGTCAACCGCATGGACCGCGGCTATCTCGGCCACACTGAATGCGGCGAGATCCGGCTGATCTATCGCTTCCACTATTCGATTGCTGAAAAGCCGGTGAAGGGAAAGGGAGGCCAGCGCATTTCCTCGCGGCTGCCGCTGACCATGAGCCTGGTGTTCAACGCCAAACCCAGGCAGGCACAAGCGCGCGCCTCCAAGGACCTGCCAAGCGCCACCGACGGGTCCTGCGCCGATGTTGCCCAGCGCTGGCTGGCAGCCGGAAAGAAAGACCTGCCACCCGACCAGCTTGCCGCCTGGCTGCGCTCCGACGAGGGGCCGCTGTCGGGCGCCATGCTCAATTCGTCGCAGATCATGCGACTCGAACTCAACATGCAGGTGCTGCGCCTGTCTGCCTCGACGCGGCGCGATTTCGGCGGTCATGCCGAATACCTCCTGAAGATCTTCAAATGGGATCCGGCGACGTCCAGCTTCTATGAAGCGAAGATGGAAAACCAGATCGACCGCGCCACCGTGCTGGCCGACAAGCCGTCTTTCGCCAAATGGCTGCTCACCGACCGCAACATCTACGACCTCGACCATGGCCGGCTGGTCATCGATGAAAAATTCCTGGCCAGGAGCGCCGTCTCCGTCGCACCCGGCGGCCTCAGCCGGTCGCAGAACAACATCGTCTACGGGCTGGTCGACGACGCCGACATCGACAAGGCGCTGAAGGACTACGTCGCCAGGGGCAATACGCTCGCCACCATCAAGTCGGCGGCCGGCTTCAAATTGCGGCTCAACGAGATGAGCTGCACCGGTTGCCATCAGACGCATGGCATTGCCGGCTTTCATTACACCGGCGCCGATCCGGCCAGCGAGCCGCGCCGCAACGCCGTCTTCGTGCCGGGCTCGGCTGTGTTCTTCGCCGACCTGCCGCGCCGCCGCGCCATCGTCGAGCAGTTCGCCGCCGGCAGTCACCCGGACTTTACGCGCGGCTTCGCCGCCCGTCCGGACGCCAGATATGCCGAGGCGCTGAAAGGCACCGACCTCTACAATGGCTGGGGCTCGATCTGCTATCGCGGCGAGGACCCAAGTTTCAAGGACTGGACCTGCGGCACCGGCCTGCGCTGCGCTGGCGTCCATGAAAGCGCCATCCATCCGGGCTTCGGCACCTGCGTCAGCGAGGCCGGCACGGCCGTCGGCGACCCGGTCGAGTTCGGCGAGATCAAGATGTCGACCTGGGGCAACGACCAGTATTGCCGCCTCTCCCCGGCCACCGCCAAGGCCTGCGCCATCGACCCGGCGCGGGACAAGAAGCCGCCGGTCAAGCTCGCCGGCTATGGCGCGGCGCGCCAGCGCTACGACAATCCGCAGCAGAAGACCGGCGGCTTTCCCGGTGGCATGCTGCGCAAGGCGAGCTGCGACAAGCTTCCCGGCGAGGCGACGTGCGGACGTCTGGCCAAGACCGGCTTCAACGACTGCATCGCGTCGGGCAAGGACCACAAATTCTGCACGAAGGAATTCACCAAGACCGCCGGCCTGCGCGCCTGCGACAAGGCGCATCCCTGCCGCGAGGACTATATCTGCACCGCAGGCTATGACGATCTGGTGCAGGCAAAAGCCGGCAAAGGCACCTGCATCCCGCCCTATTTCATCTTCCAGTTCCGCGTCGACGGCCACCCGCGCAGCTGGGTGCAGGATGTCAGGGAGTGAGGGAACGGTTTGCCGCAGGCAAATTGAAAGGTCCACTGGACCTTTCAAAAGGCTCGAACGCCCGCAGCCATAGCGGAGGGCGATAGACACTGCCGCAAGAAAGGACGTAAACCACGTCCAACAGCGGCCTTGGCCTGCAGCCAATCACGTCAGACGCCTAATCTTCCTGTTTGGCGCCGGCGCTCTTGCCGTCAGAGCTCTTCGACCGTTCCTCGAAACGCGCCGCGCCCTTTTTAAGCGGACGGCCGGTTTCCGCCTCGGTCTTGCGCTCGTCCCTCGCCGCCGCCTGTTTCAGTCCCGCGGCCGCCTGCTTGCCCTTTGCGGTCGGTGCTTGTTCGATGCCCATCGCTTCCTCCGTTCGCGCGACAAAACGCGCGCTGTCGGGAGCAACGTGCCCGGCGTGCGACGGTTCCGGCAGCGCCGGAAATCTGGCGGCTCAGCGCGCCGTCATCGCCTTGCGGAAAGCTTCCAGCGTCTCGGCGCTGACATGGTGCTCGATGCCTTCGGCGTCGATGCGCGCCGTCTCGGCGCTGACACCAAGCGAGCGCAAAAAGGCTTCCACCGTCTGATGGCGGATGCGGCTTTGCTCCGCGACCTTGCGGCCGGCATCGGTCAGGAACACGCCGCGATAGGGCTTTCTCGACACCAGGCCGTCGGCGCACAGCCTGGTCAGCATCTTGGCCACTGTCGGCTGGGCGACGCCCAGGCGTGCGGCGATGTCCACCTGGCGCGCCTCGTTGCCGTCTTCGATCAGGTCGGCGATCAGCTCGACATAATCCTCGACCAGCGCGCTGCGGCGCGCTTCGCGCTGCTGCCGGAAGCCCTCCGAATGAATTTCGGCGTCAAGCAGCGGCTCGCGCGGGACCGGTCTGTTCTTCAGCGCCAATACGCGCTCCTCCCAGGACTATTTGCCATCCATGCTTTCATAGCACGGGCTCTGATTCTTCAGGCCGTTTATTTGCATTGCGCCACAGGTGCAACCAGCGCTTCCGATTGCCGTTTCCACCCGATGACCGCCGGCCGGATGAAAAGCAACGACAATGAAATATAGCATATTGCATAATGTTGAGCCATGGCATAGCTTAGGGAACATCGCCCAGTCTCCCGGAAAGCCCTCCCCCATGTCCGAAGCCGAAGCCACAGCCTCCCGTTCCTCATGGCGGTTCGCCAGGCCCGACGAGGACGAGCAGCCCAGCCTGCGTGAAGTCAATTCCTCCATCGCCGTTCCGAGTTCGGGGGTCTGGTTCCGCCGCCTGTTCGCCTTCATGGGTCCCGGTTACATGGTCTCGGTCGGCTATATGGATCCGGGCAACTGGGCGACCGATCTCGCCGGCGGCGCGCAGTTCGGCTACACGCTGCTGTTCATCATCATGCTGTCCAACCTGATGGCGATCCTGCTGCAGGCGTTGGCGGCACGGCTCGGCATCGCCACCGGCCGCGACCTCGCCCAGGCCTGCCGCGCCTACTATCCCCGTCCGGTCAATTTCGTGCTGTGGATCGCCTGCGAACTGGCCATCATCGCCTGCGACCTGGCCGAAGTCATCGGCACCGCGATCGCGCTGCAACTCCTGTTCGGCATTCCGCTTATCAGCGGCGCCATGCTGACGGCGCTCGACGCCTTCCTCGTGCTGCTGCTGATGAACAAGGGCTTCCGCTATCTCGAAGCTTTCGTCATCGCGCTGCTGATCATCATCTTCAGCTGCTTCGCCATCCAGATCTTTGTCGCCGCCCCGCCGGCAGGCTCGATCCTGCATGCCATGTTCGTGCCGTCGTCGCAGATCGTCACCAACCCGGAGATGCTCTACATCGCCATCGGCATCATCGGCGCCACCGTCATGCCGCATAATCTCTATCTGCACTCCTCTATCGTGCAGACCCGTGCCTATGAGCGCACCGACAAAGGCAAGCGCGACGCCATCAAATGGGCAACGACGGACTCGACCATCGCCCTGATGCTGGCGCTGTTCGTCAATGCCGCCATCCTGATCGTGTCGGCGGTCGCCTTCCACAACACCGGCCACCAGGATGTCGCCGAGATCGGCCAGGCATTCGAGCTGCTGTCGCCGCTGCTTGGCTTGAGCATCGCCTCGATCCTGTTCGCGGTGGCGCTGCTGGCGTCCGGCCTGAACTCGACGGTGACGGCAACGCTTGCCGGCCAGATCGTCATGGAGGGTTTCCTGCGCCTGCGCATCCCCAACTGGGCACGCCGGCTCTTGACGCGCGGCCTCGCCATCATCCCGGTGGTGGTCGTCACCGCGCTCTATGGCGAAAAGGGCACCGGCCAGTTGCTGGTGTTCAGCCAGGTGATCCTGTCGATGCAGTTGCCTTTCGCGGTCGTCCCGCTGGTGCAGTTCGTCTCCGACAAAAAGAAGATGGGCAATCTCGCCATTCCGCGCGGCGTCGCCGCCCTTGCCTGGGTAGTCGCCGCGGTGATCCTGGGGCTCAACTTCAAGCTGCTCTACGACACCATCTTCGGCATCGGCTAAGCTCCGCTTCGAAAATCAACTACCGTGCGCAAAGGGTAGTCTCGCGACAAATCGACAATCCGCGCTATGTTGTCCCGCAGCATGGCCGGGATCGAAGACATCAGGAAATTCTACGCGCGGCTGCTGGTCGCCCATGCCGGCTCGCCCGATCCACGCCTGGAAGCGGCTTTCGCCGAGGTGCCGCGCGAAGCGTTTCTCGGTCCCGGTCCGTGGACGGTCATCGCCGGCAACGGCAAGGTCACGACGCCGAGCGCCGACCCGGCCCATGTCTACCAGAACGTGCTGGTGACGCTCGACGACGACAAGGGCATCAACAATGGCGAGCCCTTCCTGCATGCCATGTGGATCGGAAAGCTTGCGGCTAAACCTGGCGAGGCCGTCACTCATATCGGCGCCGGCACCGGCTACTACACCGCCGTGCTGGCCAGGCTGGTTTTACCAGGCGGCACCGTCACCGGCTTCGAACTCGACGAAAAGCTGGCCGATCTGGCGCGCAAAAATCTCGAAGCACATGGCAATGCAACGGTCGTCCATGGCGATGCGGTGACGACGCCCCTGCCGCCATCCGACATCATCTACGTCAATGCTGGCGTCGCAGCGCCACCAGCAGGGTGGCTGAAGGCGCTGCGGCCCGGCGGCCGCATGATCTTCCCCTGGCGCCCGGCCGAGCGCGTCCCGCTGGCGGTGATGGTGATCCGCACCGAAAAAGGCTTCGCCTGCGATCCGTTCATGCGATCGTGGTTCATTCCCTGCGTCGGCGCCTCGCTCGCAGACTCAGCGTCGAGGATCCCGACCCGCGAGCAGGCCGCGCGCAGCCGCTCGATCTGGCTGGTCCAGGACAAGGCGCCGGACGACACCGCCACCGCCATATCGGGCGATGTCTGGTTCTCGTCGGAAGATCTCCATCCCGGGCCTCGCAAATGATGGTGGTTTGCCAAAATTTCATATGTCCTGTCGGACCGGTGGCTCGTCGCCCGTCCTTGGGCTGAAGTCCGGCCACGACGGCGTGGACCGAAGAGCGGGAGCATTGGAATGAGAAAGATCATCTCTGCGACATTCGTCAGCCTCGACGGCGTCATGCAGGCGCCCGGCGGCCCGCAAGAGGATCCGGTCGGCGGCTTCAAGTTCGGCGGCTGGACCTTCCATTACTTTGACGAGGCGGGGGGCGCGGCGATGGATGAACTGTTCTCCAAGCCTTTCGCCCTGCTGCTCGGCCGCAGAACCTACGACATCTTCGCCGCCTACTGGCCGTATCAGAAGGATCCGATCGCGGATGCCTTCAACCCCGCGACCAAATATGTGGCGACGCATCGGCCTGACACCCTCACCTGGCAGAACACGCAAGCGCTCGGACCCGATATCGTCGCGACGTTGCGCCGCCTCAAGCAGGAGGATGGACCTGACCTGCTCATCCAGGGATCTGGCGATCTGATCCAGACCTTGCTCGCCAACGGGCTGATCGACGAAATCCGATTGATGATCTTCCCGCTGTTGCTGGGCAAGGGCAAGCGGTTGTTCGGCGACAGCGCGATGCCGGCCGCCTTCAAGCTCATCAAGTCGCAGGCAACCAGCACAGGCGTCATCATGGCGACCTACGAACGATCAGGCGAGATCAAGGTCGGCTCGTTTGTCACAGGAGAAGCATCCGAGGCCGAGCTCGAACGGCGCAGGAACTGGAAGTAGCAGGACGGCCTTGGCGTGTCCAGCCGATAGATGGGTAACAGTTTGAACCGGATACATAGGTAACAGTTTTCCCCCTTATGATGGGTTCGCGGCAGCGCCAAGCGGTTGGGTTGGCGCCATCCATGATGCCAGTCTCTCGCCAAACCATCGCCGGTCCTCCCGGCGGACAAGAAAACTGTCACCCATCTAATCAGTCCATTCTGTTACCTATCTATCGGGTTCGGACAGGCGTGCTTTCCTCTCCCTCCGGAGGGGGGAGAGGAACGGGGTAGAGGAACCCAAGTTCTGAGAAGTCTCTCAAGCCGCCACCGGCCGCCGCGCCAGGCCATCGCGGATGTGCCGCGCGAATTCCTGCGCCGCCGGCCCGACACCGTGCCTCGGCAGATGCAGATTGATGGCAAAATTCGGCAGCGGCGGCAGGCCGGACTCCGCTGGAAATATGTCGAGATCCGCCGGCACGGTGGAGGCTAGCCAGGCGGTGACGGCGAGGTCCGACCGCACCGTCGCCGTCGTCGCGTCGATGTTGCCGTTTTCGAACACGGTGCGCCACTCCAGCCCGTGCTCACCGAGCGCCGCCAGCACCGCCGGGCGGAAGGCGCAGGTGTCGGCGACGATCGAAACCGGCAGCGGCCGCTTGGCGCGGGCAATGCCGCCCTTGGCACCGACCCAGACCAGCCGGTCGATGGCAAGGCACTCACCGGCCGACGGGCCGACGCGTTCCTCGATCACCGCAAGGTCGATGGTCCCGGCCGCAAGGGCAGCCGTCAGCTCCGGCGACGAGGCGCAGACCAGCGATATCTCGATCTGCGGATAGGTCTCGGCATAGGTCTTCAGCACCGGCGCCAGCAAGGTGCCGACAAGGTCGTAGGGCACGCCCAGCCGCACCTGGCCGGCCACCGATGTCCCAGCCATCTCGGCCCAGATCTCGTCATTCAAGGCCAGCAACCGCTTGCCCCTGCCGAACAGCTGTTCACCGGTGCGCGTCAGCCGCAAGCCGCGCCGGTCGCGCGTAAACAGGCTGGAGCCGAGCGCCTCCTCCAGCCGCTTGACCTGCTGGCTGACAGCACCTTGCGTCAGGTGCAGCGCATTGGCCGCCGCCGTCATGCTGGCCTTGTCGGCGACGGTGATGAAGGTGCGGATCAGCGCCATGTCGAGATTTCGGATCATGGGTGGCATTATCTATCCTAATGCTGACCATGGCAAACATTGCATTTACTGAAGTTCGCACGCAGCTACGATCGCAGCCCTCTGACAGAGGACGCCGCATGCTCGAGCCCATTCTCCCGCTCATCCTTTTTGCCATCGTCGCCACCACCACGCCCGGCATCGCCACGACCCTGTCTACGGCGTCCGGCGCGCAGTTCGGCTTTCGCCGTTCCGTGCCCCTGCTGGTCGGCAGCGCCGCCGGCCTCGCCACCGTCACGGGTGCCGCTGCCGCCGGGCTTGCCGGTCTGCTGCTTGCCGTGCCTTCGCTGCAACTGGCCATGAAGGTCGTCGGCTCGCTCTATCTCGTCTGGCTGGCGATCAAGATCGGCCGCAGCGGACCGCCCAATATGGATGTGAGCATGGCCAGGCCGAACAGCTTTCTCGGCGGCGCCGGCATTCAATGGATGAACCCGAAAGGCTGGGCGATGGGTCTAGGTGCCGCGGCCTCGTTCGCGGCATTGGCCAGCGGACCGGTGCAGCTCGCGCTGCTGCTCGGCGCCACCTTCGGCCTCGCGGCCGCCGCCTCGCTTTCACTGTGGTGCGTGGCCGGAATGGTGCTGGCGCGGCTGCTCAAGACCGAATGGCAATGGCGCGCGCTCAACATCGTGCTGGCACTGGTGCTGGCCGCCTCGATCATTCCGATGTGGCGGACGGCTTAGACGGCCATGGAATTGCGAAGAAGGAGCCAAGTCCTGCAAGGTCAGCGCAGACCCCCACCCGGACCTTCGGTCCGACCTCCCCACAAGGGGGAGGTGGGGAGCGTGCCTTTTGCAAGCCTCAAAAGGGGGTTGGCGCGCCCCTAACCCTCCCCCTTGTGGGGTGGGTCGCTGCGAAGCAGCGGGGTGGGGGTACTGGTTTGCGAAGCAAACCAGCCTCTGCGCTCAACCTCAAGCCGCGTAGCGGGCCGCCGGCTTGTCGGCGTGCAGGCTGCCGTAGAAGGCCTGCCGGGCACCGAGGAAAATGTCCAGTTTGGCCGGCTCGGCGAGCGCCGGCACGGTGACGGCTTCACCCCTGGCAAGGCCGACAAGGGCCGCATCCACCATATCGTCGGCGCTCATGATGATTTCCTTCGGAAGCTGGTCGATATCGCTGCCGGCAAGCTCCCAGAAATCCGTCCGTGTCGCGCCCGGCAGCACCACCTGCACCTTCACCTCCGTACCCTCCACCTCGCGGTGCAGAGCCTCGGTGAAGTTGACGACATAGGCCTTGGTGCCGCTGTAGATGCCGCCGAACGAGGTCTCATAGGCGAGCACGGAGGCGATGTTGACGACCGCACCTCTGTTGCGCGCCAAAAACCCCGGCAGCACGGCACGGGTCAGCCGCGTCAGGGCGATGACATTGACCTTGATCATGCGTTCGGCAGCGTCCGCATCGGCGATTGCCACCACGGACTGGCCGCCAAGGCCGGCATTGTTGACCAGCAGCGTCACGCTGTCGTCGCTGGCGATCGCCTGTTCGACGCGGCGGACGTCGCCGTCGTTGGAAAGGTCGGCGCTGATCACGCTGACCTTGCGGCCATAGGTCTGGCGCAGCTGCCCGGCCAGTTCCTCCAGCCGGTCGGCGCGCCGCGCCACCAGCACCAGATCGTAGCCCTGCCCCGCCAGCCGGTCGGCATAGACCGCGCCGATGCCCGACGAAGCACCGGTGACGACCGCCGTGCCCTTGTTGCCCTGTCCACTCATTGTCCTGTTCCTTCTTCGACTGATCTGGTTCGTTTCGACTGACCCGGCGCCGTGGCATCTGCCGCGCTACCGAAAGCCGCGTGATTGATTTAGTGGCATATACCACTAATTGGGAAGTAGGCATATGCCACTATCTTGTCAATGATACGGACGGGGATTATTTGAGGGGTGCAGCCGGGCCTCATTCGCCGGCGCCAAGGACCATCATGTCAAAGGACAGCTTGCCCGGCCTCACGCTCTGCAACAACGCCGCGCTGCGCCGCGCGACGCGCAAGCTCGGCAAGTTTTATGATGATGTGGTGGAGCCATCAGGCCTCAAGGCGACGCAGCAGGGCCTGCTCTACCAGATCCATATCGGCGACGAGCCGGCGATGGGGGCCATCGCCACGTCGCTGATCATGGACCTGTCGGCGCTCGGCCATACGCTGAAGCCACTGATCCGCGACGGCTATGTCGAGACCTTCGCCGATCCGGAGGACCGCCGCGTCAAGCGTGTGCGGCTGACGCCCCAAGGGTTGGCCAAGCTAGAGGCGGCGATGAAACTGTGGCAGATCGCCCAGCAACATTTCGAGGATGTCGTCGGCAGGGACAAGGCTGAAAAGCTGCGCGCGGCGCTGGATGACATCGCCGCGCTCGATTTCGATCTGCCGCCGGCCAGCTGAGCCGGCCGACGGCTTTCAAAGAGATTACTCGGCAGGCATCTCTACAGGCCGAGCCGCCCGGCGGCCGGCCACCACGATGCCAAGCCCGATGATCGGGAAGATCGCGGCGACCAAGCCGAGATCGGCCGGCGCGCCGTAGCGCAGCACGGCACCGCCGACCACCGCGCCGAGTGCGACGCCGAGATAGAGCGCCGAGGCGTTGAGCGACAGCACGATCGGGGCGGCGTCGGGCGCCAGCTTGATGATGCGGCTGGCCTGCGCCGGCGGGAAGGCCCAGCCGACGATGCCCCACGGCACCATCATCGCCATCAGCGCCGGTCCGGCAATATGCGGCGGCAGAAAGGTCGGGATGACCGACAGCAGGACCAGCATGCCGGCACTCAGCGCCAACGACCAGCCGACGGTGCGGGTCGCGCCGAACCGGTCGGCAGCCTGGCCGCCGCCAATGTTGCCGATGACGGCGCCGACGCCGAAGGCGAGCAGCATGCCGGGCAGCGCGATCTGGCTGAGACCGCCGCCCTCGATGGCAAGCGGCGCGACATAGGCAAAGACGGTGAAGGCGCCGATCAGCGCCAGCACTGTCGTCAACAGGATCGGCATCACGCCGGGACGCAGCGCTGCCGCCAGCCTGCGCTTCAAGGGCAGCCTGGTGCCAACGATGCCCCGCGGCAGCCGGTACCACAGGATCGCGCCGGCAAGCGCGCCAAGGCCGGCGATGGCAAAGAAGGTGCCGCGCCAGCCGGCAACTGTGGCAACGAGCGCGCCCAGTGGCGCCCCCAGGGCAACGGCCACCGTGGTGCCGCCGACGACGACGGCGATGGCACGCGCCCGGTGATGATCATCGACCAGCGCCACCGCGGTGCCTTGCGCGGTTGCGGCGAACAGGCCCGACGACAGCGCCATGACGATGCGCGCGATCAGCAGCAGTTCGAAGGAGGAACTCAAGGCAGCGGCGACGTTGCCGAGCACAAAGAACACCAGCGTCCACAGGATGACGCGGCGCCGGTCCCACTCGCCTGTCAGCGTCGCCAGGATCGGCGTGCCGATCGCATAGGCGAGCGCGAAGGCGGTGATCAGCGTGCCGGCCAGCGGAATGGAGATACCGGCATCCGCCGCGATGTCGGGCAGAAGGCTGGAGATGACGAAGCCTTCGGTCGAGATCGTGAACGATCCGAGCGCGAGCCAGAAAAGGCGCTTGTCCATGGCGGGATGTCCTTAGTTCAAAAGTTATTGAACAATTGGACACAATAGGGCATCATGTCAATGTAGCCAGGGAAAAATAGCTGAACCTTCCTGACAGCCCTGTGTCAGCACAGGTCGGGAGCATCGGCGCCAGACGGAGAAAGGTCGCGTGCGGGCCAACAATGATGGATGCGTTGAAATCGGACCCGACTGTGCTTAGTTTCGAGCCATGACCTTGCCACACCCCAATACGGACCAGATCAGCCTGCCGATCGTGCTTGGCGTGCTCGGCGATCCGACCCGGCTCGCCATCGTGAGCTATCTCGCCAGCAAGCAGGGCGTGCCGCTGAACTGCAGCCAGTTCCTCGATTTCGGCTCGAAGACCAATCTGAGCTACCACCTGGCCAAATTGCGCGAGGCCGGCGTCACCCGCGCCGAAGTGGTCGGCACCAACCGCATGATCACACTGCGCCGTGCCGATCTCGACGCCCGCTTCCCCGGCCTGCTCGACAGCGTCATCGCCGCCGCCGGCGACGATCCGGCACTGCCGGCGGTTGGCGGCCACGACATCGAAGTGCACGCCTGACCTTGCAGAACTTGGGTTCCTCGCCCCACGGACGTGGGCAAAAGGAAAAGCGGCGTCACACAGGAGCTTCCCGAAATGCGCATCGCCGTATTCGCCGATATCCACGGCAATGTGCTGGCGCTCGACGCCGTGCTTGATGACCTTCGCCGGCGCGGCGGCGCCGACCTGACCGTCAATCTCGGTGACAGCGTTTCCGGCCCGCTCTGGCCGCGCGAGACATTTGCGCGGTTGGAGGCGCTGAACCTGCCGACGGTGCGCGGCAACCACGACCGCCGTGTCGCCGCCGACCCCGCTGATGACACCATGTGGCCCTCCGACGTCTATGCGCAGGCGCGGCTGACCGAGACGCAGCGCCAGATGCTTTTCGCCCAGCCGCTGACGCTGGAGATCGCACCCGGAATCATCGCTTTCCACGCCCGTCCCGACCATGACGAGAAATATCTCGCCGATACCATCGTCAATGGCCAGCTGGTGCGTGCGCCGTTGGCGGCGATCCGG
Organism: Mesorhizobium sp. M7A.F.Ce.TU.012.03.2.1; assembly: GCF_004006095.1. Lineage (NCBI taxonomy): Bacteria > Pseudomonadati > Pseudomonadota > Alphaproteobacteria > Hyphomicrobiales > Phyllobacteriaceae > Mesorhizobium > Mesorhizobium sp. M7A.F.Ce.TU.012.03.2.1. Next base: position 3,542,337 of record NZ_CP034779.1, on the reverse strand, counting down.
CGGCGGCTGAAGACGCTCGACCCGGCTTGCCGCATCGCGCTGTGCGGCCACAGCCACCGCGCGGAACTGATCCGCGTCCCCGATGGTCCCGTCATCTTCAATCCGGGCAGCATCGGCTGCCCTGCCTATGACGATTCCACACCGCCGGCGCATGTCTCCGAGCAGGGCTCGCCGTATGCGCGCTACGGCATCGTCACCTTGGGCAGCAACGGCCAGCCCGACCGCTTCGAGGCCATCGCCGTCGACTACGACCATGAGGCGGCCGCCAGACAGGCCGAACAGGCGGGCCGGCCGGAATGGGCTCACGCGCTCAGAACCGGGTTCATGCCCCTGCCCGGCTGAACGCTCTGGCGTTCATGCCCGGCTGAACGCTCTTGCGCGTTCACGCCCGTCCAGCTGAGCTGCCTCACGGCCCGGCGGTCCGGGTTGAGGCTGGCGAAACGGCGAGCCGAATTTTCGGGCTTACATGGCGCCGCGTCGTCCCTTATAAAACCGGCCGGGCTTGCGGCGGGCTCGATCCGCCGCGGCACGGTATCAGCGCACGGCCAAACGATGAGGCGCACAGTTACGCTCCGAACAACCCTCCATGCGCTGATTGCGGCTCCGCTGTTGATGACGGCGTGGCCGGTGATTGCCCCCGCTATGGCTGAAGAGATGGCCCAAGAGGCGCCGGAGCTCGTCATCTCCGTCGTCACCGGCCTGGCGCCGGACGACCTTCTCAAGGTCCGCACCACGGCATCGCCGGTCGCCACGGTCGAGGCGCGGCTGAGCAGCGGCGACATGGTCACCAATCTCGGCTGCAACGACATCAACGGCTACAAATGGTGCAAGGTCGAAAGCACGGGCAAGGAGAAGCTGAGCGGCTGGGCGCCGGCGCGCTATCTCATCCCCCTCAATCCGGCCCCCTATGTCGAAGGCGAGACAAGACCGGCCGATGCGCCGGTGGTTGCCTCCACCGGCAGCGCCAATGAGACCGGGCAGTCCTCGGCGCCGGATCAATCCCACGCCACCGGCTCGGCCAACAGCGCGCCGGTCCCGCCGCCCGACCTGACAGCGCGGCTTGGCGGCGCCGGTCCGGCAGCCGAAAGTACGCCAAAATCGGCAGCGGAAATCGGCCGTGCCGCGATGCAGGATGCGTACGCACTGGCGCTGGCGGCGCCCGACGTCTCACCGGATCCCGAGATTCCCTGCGCCCGCTATGTCGGCCAGCCAATGGAGCGCTGCAAGGTCAACGTCGTACGCACCGCCGACAAGGCCGACGTCACGGTCACCTGGCCCGATGGCGGCACGCGCGTCATTTCCTTCCGCGGCGGCCGGCCGGCCAGTTCCGACGCGCCCAGCAAATTCCGCTTCACTCGGGAGGGCAGCCTCAACATGATCCGCATCGGCGACGCCGAGCGGTTTGAGATCACGGATCAGCTGGCGCTGGGGAATTAGAATTTATGGGAGTAAGGGAGTAGGGGAATAAGGGAGTATGTTTGGAATGCCTTCGAACCCACCCTACTCCCCTACTCC
>NZ_CP034779.1:2832385-3540722 GCF_004006095.1 Mesorhizobium sp. M7A.F.Ce.TU.012.03.2.1 | reverse complement strand
CCCTACTCCCCTACCTCGCATTTTCGGGGTTACATCAGTCAAAACTCTTCCCTATAAGGCCCTCCTAGCCTGATACCAGAATCGCGAGCACAACCGGCCGGGTCTTCCCGTCCCGGTTTTTTGTGCAAGCCGCCCGCCGAACGGACCTTTGACATGCCAAGACGCACTGACATCAAGTCGATCCTGATCATCGGGGCCGGCCCCATCGTCATCGGCCAGGCCTGCGAGTTCGACTATTCCGGCACGCAGGCCTGCAAGGCGCTGAAGGAGGAAGGCTTCCGGGTCATCCTGGTCAATTCCAACCCGGCCACCATCATGACCGACCCGGAACTGGCCGACGCCACCTATATCGAGCCGATCACGCCTGAAGTGGTCGCCAAGATCATCGCCAAGGAGCGGCCCGACGCGCTGCTGCCGACCATGGGCGGCCAGACCGCACTCAACACCGCTTTGTCGCTGCGCCGCATGGGTGTGCTCGAGCGCTACAATGTCGAGATGATCGGCGCCGACGCCACGGCCATCGACAAGGCCGAGGACCGCGCGCTGTTTCGCGAGGCGATGAAGAAGATCGGGCTGGAAACGCCGAAGTCGATGCTGGCCAACGCCACCGACGTCAAGAACACCGACCGCAAGACCCATGAGGCCGAGCGCGCCGCCGTCAAGGCCGAGGCGCCTGCCGATCTCGACGCCGCGCTTGACGCGCTGGAAACCCGCTGGAACCTCGGCGAAGGCGACCGCAAGCAGCGCTACATCAGCCATGGCATGGCGATCGCCGCCCAGGCTCTCGACCATGTCGGCCTGCCCGCCATCATCCGCCCGTCCTTCACCATGGGCGGCACCGGCGGCGGCATCGCCTACAACCGCGCCGAATTCTACGAGATCGTCCAGTCCGGCCTCGACGCCTCGCCGACCACCGAAGTGCTGATCGAGGAGAGCGTGCTCGGCTGGAAGGAGTACGAGATGGAGGTCGTCCGCGACAGAGCGGACAATTGCATCATCGTCTGCTCGATCGAGAACATCGACCCGATGGGCGTGCACACGGGCGACTCGATCACCGTCGCCCCGGCGCTGACGCTGACCGACAAAGAATACCAGATGATGCGCAACGCCTCTATCGCGGTGCTGCGCGAGATCGGCGTCGAGACCGGCGGCTCCAACGTGCAGTTCGCCGTCAACCCGGCCGATGGCCGCCTGGTGGTCATCGAGATGAACCCGCGCGTCTCGCGCTCGTCCGCTCTGGCCTCCAAGGCGACCGGTTTCCCGATCGCCAAGATCGCGGCAAAGCTCGCCGTCGGCTACACGCTGGACGAGCTGGAGAACGACATCACCGGCGGCGCCACGCCAGCCTCCTTCGAGCCGTCGATCGATTACGTGGTGACAAAAATCCCGCGCTTTGCCTTCGAAAAATTCCCCGGCGCCGAGCCGGTGCTGACCACCGCCATGAAGTCGGTCGGCGAAGTCATGGCCATCGGCCGCACCTTCCAGGAATCGCTGCAGAAGGCGCTGCGTGGACTTGAAACCGGCCTCACTGGTTTGGACGAGATCGAAATCCCCGGTCTTGGTTCCGCCAACCATGCCGACGACCGCAACGCCATTCGCGCAGCCCTGGGCACGCCGACGCCCGACCGGCTGCGCATGGTGGCGCAGGCGATCCGCATGGGCACCTCGCTGGAAGACGTGCACGCCATGTGCAAGATCGACCCGTGGTTCCTCGAACAGATCGCCGGCATCGTCGCCATGGAAGCCCGCATCCGCGAGCACGGCATTCCCGAGGATGCCGTCAACCTGCGCATGCTGAAAGCCATGGGCTTCTCCGATGCCCGCCTCGCGTCGCTGACGAAGACCGATGCCGAAGTGATTCAGAAAGCTCGCGAAAAGCTCGACGTTCATCCAGTTTATAAACGCATCGACACCTGCGCGGCCGAGTTCGCCTCGCCGACCGCCTACATGTACTCGACCTATGAAGTGCCGTTCGCCGGCGCGCTGGCCAACGAGGCGCAGGTCTCGTCGCGCAAAAAGGTCGTCATCCTCGGCGGCGGGCCGAACCGCATCGGCCAGGGCATCGAGTTCGATTATTGCTGCTGCCACGCCGCCTTCGCGCTGCGCGACGCCGGCTACGAAGCGATCATGATCAACTGCAACCCGGAGACGGTCTCGACCGACTACGACACCTCAGACCGGCTCTATTTCGAGCCGCTGACGGCGGAAGACGTGCTGGAGATCCTGCGCGCCGAGCAGGCCTCAGGCGAACTGGTCGGCGTCATCGTGCAGTTCGGCGGCCAGACGCCGCTGAAGCTGGCCGACGCGCTGGAGAAGGCCGGCATCCCGATCCTCGGCACCTCGCCCGACATGATCGATCTCGCCGAAGACCGCGACCGCTTCCAGAAGCTGCTGCACAAGCTGAACCTCAGCCAGCCGAAGAACGGCATTGCCTATTCGGTCGAGCAGGCCCGGCTGGTTGCCGGCGAGCTCGGCTTCCCGCTGGTGGTGCGTCCGTCCTATGTGCTCGGCGGCCGCGCTATGCAGATCATCCATGACGAGGGCATGCTGCAGACCTATCTGCTCGACACCGTGCCCGGCCTGGTACCGGAGGACATCAAGCAGAAATACCCCAACGACAAGACCGGCCAGATCAACACGCTGCTGGGCAAGAACCCGCTGCTGTTCGACACCTATCTCTCGGGTGCCATCGAGGTCGATGTCGACTGCCTCTGCGACGGCAAGTCGACCTTCGTCTCCGGCATATTGGAGCATATCGAGGAGGCCGGCATCCATTCGGGCGACTCGGCCTGCTCGCTGCCGGTGCACTCGCTGCCTTCGGAGCTGGTGGACGAGCTGGAGCGCCAGACGGCAGCCCTTGCCCGCGCGCTCAATGTCGGCGGCCTGATGAACGTGCAGTACGCGATCAAGGACGGCACGGTCTATGTGCTGGAGGTCAACCCGCGCGCATCGCGCACCGTGCCCTTCGTCGCCAAGACCATCGGGCGTCCCATCGCGAAAATCGCCGCCCGCATCATGGCCGGCGAAAAACTGGAAGACGCCTTCGCCCATTACGGCGCCATGCCCGACCCCAGAAACCCCGGCCACATCGCGGTCAAGGAAGCCGTGTTCCCCTTCGCCCGCTTCCCCGGCGTCGACATATTGCTCGGCCCGGAAATGCGCTCGACCGGCGAGGTCATGGGCCTCGACCGCGACTTTGCGCTGGCCTTCGCCAAGAGCCAGTTAGGGGCCGGCGTCGACCTGCCGCGTTCCGGCACGCTGTTCGTCTCGGTGCGCGACGAGGACAAGAAGGGCATCCTGCCGGCGGTCAAGCGCCTGGCCGGCCTCGGCTTCAAGGTGCTGGCCACCTCGGGCACGGCCCGCTTCCTCGCCGAAAACGGCGTCGACGCCCAGAAGATAAACAAGGTGCTGGAAGGCCGCCCCCACATCGAAGACGCCATCCGCAACCGCCAGGTGCAGATCGTGTTCAATACAACGGACGGCCAGAAGGCGGTGTCGGACTCCAAGTCACTGAGGCGCGCGACGCTGATGCAGAAGGTGCCGTATTACACCACGCTGTCGGGTGCGGCTGCGGTGGCGGAGGCGATTGCGGCGCTGAAGGCGGGGAGCCTCGAAGTGAGGCCGCTGCAGGAGTATTTTGCGTAAAGCTTAACAGATTGAGGTGACCGCATCAAGATTATGGCTACTCAGAGGGAGATCCGATTTTACGGATAAACCACCAAGAAAAATTGAAATTGCGATTTACTTCAATGGCTTCAGCTTGAGAATTTCTTTCCCGAGGCGGGCTGTCTCATTGTGAGGTTCGATAGATAGCCAGTACTCTATCTGACCCAGGAGTCTATATTTATAGATTGGGTCAGATATTCCTGCGTTATTTTTATGAGATTCAATTCCATACCTATTGATATAATGGATGGCTTGCCTCAAATTTCTACGCGATTCCTTTGGCAGTCTCAGCTCTCCACCGGAAATCGAAATGCCAGTGATGATTTTCTTTTGACCCTCAAAGGCAAGGACAGTCTTTTCCTCAGCGATTTCGAGGCCAAAATTTGACAAGCAGTCGCTAAGAAACGGAAAGGCACTCTCGGGTATTAGATCTCCGGAGAGGCAGATATCGTCCGCGTACCTCGAAAACAGAAGCCCATTTTGGTTACAAAATTCTGCAATCCGCACATCAGCCTGAAGCATCACGATATTACTAATCGCCGGACTAGTTGGGGCTCCCTGCGGAAGCACATCATCTAAAGTACACACCCTCGACAAATAATATGATATCTTTGGCGAGTATCCAACTCCAAGAAAAATATCATCGACCGCTGCATATTTGATAGAGCCAAAGAAATCTCGAATATCTATTTTTAAAATACATTTCGACGCAGCGTGCAATTTCGCATTGCCAACGGTGTTGCGCCCCCTAACAAACCCAAAAGCCGACGGATGCAGGCTGAGCTTCGAGAGAATTTCGTCCAAAATCCATCGCTGCAGCCCCGCCAGAAATGGTCGAGGTACAAAAAGGGAGCGTTCTCCGCCCCTCCGCTTTGGGATACTTCTAGGACTGTAGTAGCGGCGGTTGTCCAGAGCTACGCTCGCTATGAACTTCGCCTCAAGTCCGGAATGCCAAGCCATGTGCTGAATATCTAAGATTACAGGAAGGCCTTGTGCCTCTAACCGTTCCGCGTACGCTATGAGACCCCGTTTGGCTGCATGCTTAAGTGGCCAACGGAAAGTTCTTTGCTTTAAAAATTCACTGTATGGTTGCACCGGCACCAAGTCACCACATAATATACATATTAGTAATCGACTGCTTCATCGACAAATAACAATGTTAGTTGTCTGAGGTTCGTAGAACCTCTCGGTAATCTTCTTCGATTGCCGAATGGGCTTAACTCTAGCCTAAGTCGCCGAGGCGAATCCACCTCGTTGCGCTAGTTCCTTAATGCCGGTGCAAACTCGCTGATTCAGAAACCTCAGTCTGCCGTCTCTCCCAGTTTTGTCAAGAAGTCGAGCTCAAGGCTGGACATTCTGGGAACATACAAATCAAAGTCCTCGGCACGCGGCCGGCGCTGCGGAACGTATCTCCATTCCTTGTCAGCTCTAGGCCTCATGAAGAGCTCAGGCGCATGGGCGTCAATCCAAGCTACGCCCTGCGGCAGAAGCCTAATTCTAAGTCCCACCTCGTCATGCTCGATCGTCGCAATCTCATTGGCCTGCAGGAAATCCACACATTCGAGCATCTGGAGCGGAGACAGCCGATACCTTTTATGAAATTGGTACCCGTCAACCCATCCGCGATTGCGATATATCTCACGCAATACCTCCAATATGAAGGTAGGATAGGTCATCACCTGAGCCTTTTAAAAATTGTCTTTCTCGGTTTGTAGTCTTTATATACAGGCCACCAGAATATTGGAAAAACATTGTTTGGGCAATTGTGATTGTGCACAGAAAACAAGGCCTCAGACGACCCATACCCCATAGAGGGCATGAACTGACCTTTGTATATCGCCGCGAGATTCTTTTCCAAGGATTTCATGATCTTTCGCTTCGAACTCACGTCTGCACCCTCGTATCTGTCCGATATTCCGCGATTGAGCCAAATTTCTGAATGATAGTCCAGGCCAAGGCCATCCAGTCGAGATTTTGCAGCAGCCATACCGGCAATAGCTAGAAGATATACCCTATTATCTTTGTATTGGCTATTTTTGACATATTCGACAAATTTCGTTGCTTGGCGCTCGATAGTCTTTCCAGTCCCGAAGAAATCATCAAACAGTACGTAGTTCTTTCCATTTCCAAATGCATCACTGTAGCCGACCAAAGAGTTTCTGAAATTCTTCTCAGACCAGCCATCGACGGAGCTAAAATCATTCTTTAACTGCTGCAAAAAAGCCTGAGATCCATCGGCTTCATGGTCGTCGCTCACGGCAAAGAAAATGGTATTCTTTGCAGACAGCGACCATTTCTCTTGGACATGAGCAGAAACAGATTTCGTTATATCCACCATATCGAAGGATGTTATTACTTTAAAATTGTTTACAAGATCTATAATTAAGTCGCGAGACTCAGCATCATGGCAATCATTCCAAAGCCTAACGAGAGCGTCATATTCACTCATCAACCATCTGCATTTTTTGCAGATGTCAAAGAGTACTTTAAAATCACCAGAGTCCATAAAATGAGTCGCGCGAGGCGCATCTGCGATGTTTTTAGTCAGAGTTAAGCTCCCCGAATTTGACGCGACAATCTACCCATTTCCGTATCTTTCAGGCAATAGCGGCGGTCGGAAATTGAACTCACCCGACGCAATTGCGAAAGCACTATACTTAAGTTGAAATATCCACCCTTAAGCCCGCTTCTTCGCTCTACCAGGGTCAAAATCTGGTGGTGAGAGCCACCCCTCACGCCACCGCAACACACTCGATCTCGATATCAAACTCCATCGGCCATGACGCCACCGGCACAAAACTCCGCGCCGGCGGGTTCACGCTAAAATACCGGGCATAAACCCGGTTGATGGCGTTGTAGAAGCCGGAATTGACGGCGTAGATGCGCACCATCACCACGTTTTCCAGCGAGGTGCCGGCCGCTTCCAGGCAATGTTTCAGCGCCTTCAGCGATGCCTCGGTCTGCACCTCGATGTCGCCGCGCACCATCTCGCCGGTCACCATGTCCACCGGCGGCGTCGCCGAGATGAACACGAAGCCGTTGGCCCTGACCGCTGTCGAACAGGGCAGTCCGAGCGCCCGCACCTTGTCCGACATAACAGGCACTTCGATGATTTCTTTCTTCATGGCGAGCTCCCTGAGTTTGTGCAGCTGTCGCTGTGGTTTTGTGAAGAGGACCCCCACCCTAACCCTCCCCACAAGGGGGAGGGAACGCTGCCGCGCGCTCTTCTTTCATCCTCTTGGGCCGAAACATCGGCAGTTGCCGAGGTCAGCGCTGCTAAATCCCCTCCCCCTTGTGGGGAGGGTTAGGGTGGGGGTCCTCTTCGCAAAAAGTCTTTGCGCCAACCCTCTTCTTGCGGGAGCTTATCCGTCCGTCTTGGGAAGGCCAGTGCCGACGCTCGATTTGGCTAAAGAAAACCGATGAACCGTCCGGCGAAAAGCACGGAAATCCACAGCAGCATCGAAAGCAAGGCCATAGCGGTCCCGCCTGCCGGCTCGTCGCCGCCCGTTGCGCGGCGAAAGCGCATGAAGGCGAAGAAATTGACGCCGGCGAGAAGGATGAGTGCCATCTTGGCGAGGAAGACCGGCATCGCCGCATAGGTGCCCGCCTTGACCGAAAACAGCAGCGAGCCTGTGACGAGCGCGCCCGCGAACGCCGCCAATGCAACGCGGCGCAGCAGCGCGACGAACGCGGCGTAGGGCAGCGAACGGAAGGCGCCGCAGATCCTGAGGTCCATGAGCACGACGCTGGTCAGCAGCGCGCCGATCGACATGATGTGGAGCGCATTGACCACGGGGTAGGCAATGAAGGAGCCCTTCAGCCACCGCGCCAAAGCGAGTTGCTCGATGCCGGCGAGAAGCTCCGTCATCTAGGCCGGCGGCACGCGGTCGGGATAGACATCATAGGTCTTGCCGTTGACGATGAGGCGCACCGCTTTCATGCGCTTTTCGCTCGCCTCGAGCGAGCGGTTGCCGATCGCGGTCACCTCGTCGCCGATTTTGGCCACCTCCTCGGTGAAGCCGGCGGCGATGGTGCGGGACGGCGGCGCCATCTCCACCCGCCAGGCCTCGCCCTCGGCGTCGACATCCAGCGTGGCATGCGGATTGCCGATATAGATGGCCGTGATCTTGCCCCTGAGTTCGAAAAACCCGTCCTGCGTCCACGACCAGCCATGATGGGCATAGGCCGCGGTGCCGGCGGCAAGGATCACGGCCGCCGTCAGCGCGACGCTGCGAATTCCATTGAAAGGCGACTGCATCGCTCGTCTCCTCGGTTCGTCCACCATGCATTCGAGAGTAGGACACAGCGCGGCAACGTCAAATCACATCGGCCAATGACCGGAACCGCCAGGCGCCCCGCTCATCACCGGCGTGAACGATCCGGCCTTGCTAATGACATCCATGCACGCCACTCTCGCCTTCCCTGCCCGCTCTTCCCTCGGGCTGAAGATCGGACTCACATCGAACGAGGCAAACCATGAGCAGCATGAGAGACCGTCAGGAAGGCTTCGAAAAGAAGTTCGCGATGGACGAGGAAACGAAGTTCAGGGCCATGGCGCGCCGCAACAAGCTGCTCGGCCTGTGGGCCGCCGAACAGCTCGGCAAATCCGGCGCGGACGCTGACGCCTATGCGAAGGAAGTGGTGCATTCGGACTTCGAAGAGGCAGGCGACAACGACGTGTTCCGCAAGGTCCGCGCCGATTTCGACGCGGCGGGCATCGCCCAGTCGGATGCCCAGATACGCACCGCCATGGAAGAGCTGCTGGTGACCGCGGTGGAGCAGATCAGGTCGACCTGAGCGCCGCTCATTATTGTGCTTGGTTTGCCACCGTAACGCTCTATGGCCCCCAGACAGAGGGGGGCGCCATAGAGCGTCGGCCTTGAACCGCCCTCACCCCTGATGCGCGGCCGCCAGTTCCTTCACATGTTTTTCGTGCATCTGCAGCGTCGGCAGGGTTTTCTTGGCGAATTCCTTGATCGCCGGGTCGTCGCCGGATTGCGCATAGCCGCTGAACAGCGCGACGGCTTCCTTGTGGGCGTTGGTCTGCATCTCGATGTATTTGGCCTGGAACTGATCGCCGCTGGCGCCCTTCAGCTCATCGAGCATCTTCTGCTCCTTGGGCTGTAGGGCTGGACCGGACGGTGCGGTGGCCGAGGTTGTCTGGCCCTGGGCAAGCGCCGCCTTGAATTCCTCGCCGGCCTTGGTGTGGTCGGCGATCATCTGTTTGGCGAACGCCTTGACGTCGGCATCGGTCGCCTTCTGCTCGGCGAGCTTGCTGGACTCGATCTCGAACTCATTGGCGCTCGGCACCGTCTTGATGAAGGTCGAAGTGTCGACCTTCGTCGTCGTAGCGAGCGGCGTGGTCGTGGCGGTCGTGTTCGACTGGGCAAAGGCCGGCGCGCCGGCAAGCAATGCTGCTGCGGTCAGAATGGTAAGCGTCTTCATGGCATGTCTCCGGTTGGAATTGTCCCTCGGACAATCCAACGTCGCTTGGGCACTCCGGTTGCAGCTCTTGAGGAAGAAGCCTGCGCATGTCGCCTCAATTGCCCCACCGTATCCGTGCCTGACTCGAACGCTCGCCGATGCCCTCGTTCGAGCCAGCCCATGGGACTCATGTTCCGAAAACTGAAACGCGGCGGCTGGCCAGAGCTGCCTTTCAGTGGCAACACGCCTCGCCATATTGCAGCTGCTCGTTCCAGTTCGGGCGGCCTTCCGGCGTGAAATCCATCAGGTTCCACAGCGTTTCGCAGGTGCCGAGGCTGCGCGGATCCTGGCCCGGCTCCGTCGGCGCGAAATCCAGTTCCGAACTCCAGAAATGGCGTATGCCGTCGGGGTCGCGGTGAAACACCGACAGCAGCGGGATCTGTGAGCCGTCGGCCGCCTCCGCATTGTAGTCGCGCTTGAAGCTGTTGGAAGCCGAAGACACCAGCCGCATGTTGCGCCAGCCCCTGTCGCGGCCGAGCGTGACCAGGTTTTCGAGCGCGGTCTTGCCCACCACCGCGAAATTGAAGCCGGCGGCCTGGAGATGCCCGACCGCGCCGTCGAACTGGTCGAGCAGCGCCGTGCAGGAGGGGCATGGCTGGTCCTGCCGGGCGAGCTTCGCCGTGCCGCCGCTGGTCGCCACATCGCGCTTCTCCTGCGGGTGGCGCGGGAACATCATGTTGTAAAGGATGAGCGAGTCCTTGCCGGGCGCGAACAGCTCCGACAGCTTTATCTTTGCAGGCCTCCCATCGCCGTCCAGCCCGTCGAACTCATAATCCTGGCGGATCAGCCCGCCCGGCGGCAGCGCGCGCCGGGCCTCGGCGACCTCTTCCATGACCCGGCGCAGCTCGATTTCCTTCTTCAGCAATTTTTCGCGCGCGGTGCGGTATTTGGCGGATTCATTGGGAAAGGTGATCATGATCGGCTCCTTCAAGTCGCGGCGCCGGCGTCCCCGGCGCGGTTGCTCTGCGACCCAAGGACGTTTGGCGGCGATCGGTCCCGACATTTATTGCGCATGGTGGAGATGTCGTAATACCTGTTCGGGCAGCGTGATCCGGGGAACAACATGCACGACGACGAGATCGACCTGCGCTGCCCGCAAGTGGTGGCCGACAATGCCGCCAAGGGCCTCAGGCTGCGCGGCGAGTTCGGCCGTGGCGGCACCGAGATCGGCGTCGCCCGCGCCACCGAGCTGAAGAACCGGGAAAAGCTCGCGCCCTCCACCATCCGCCGCATGGTCAGCTATTTCGCCCGCCACGAGATCGACAAGCGCGGCAGGAACTACGGCAATGAGCAAAACCCTTCGGCCGGCTACATCGCCTGGCTGCTGTGGGGCGGCGACGAAGGCCGCGCCTGGGCGCTGGAGCTCAAGCAGAAGATCGGCAACGCGCCGGACATCTGAGGACTTCGTCCCTCACCCCTTCACACCGCCGGCGGTCAAGCCGGAGACGATCTTGCGCTGGAAGATCAGCACCAGCACCACCAGCGGCACCGTGACGATCACCGAGGCGGCCATGATGTTGCCCCAGGGGATCTCGAACTGCGAGTTGCCGGAGAGCAGCGCGATCGCCACCGGCACGGTCCGCTGTGCGTTGTTGGAGGTGAAGGTCAGCGCGAACAGGAACTCGTTCCACGCGCCGATGAAGGCCAGCAGGCCGGTGGTTGCCAGCGCCGGCCACATCAATGGCAGGAAGACCCGCGTGATGATGATCCACGGCGTCGCGCCGTCTAGGATCGCCGCCTCCTCGACCTCGACCGGCAGGTCCCGGACGAAGGTGGTGAGCACCCAGACGGTGAACGGCAAGGTGAAGATCATGTAGGAGAAGATCAGCGCGAACAGCGAATTGTAGAGGCCGAACAGGCGGACCAGTTCGAACAGCCCGGCCAGCAGCGCCACCTGCGGGAACATCGACACCGACAGGATGATGAACAGCAGGGCCGAGCGGCCGCGGAATCGAATGCGCGCCAGCGCATAGGCCGATGTGACGCCGAGCAACAGAGAAAGCGCAACCACCGCGCCGGAGACGAACAGCGAGTTCAGCAAGTTTCGCACGAAGCTGCCTTCGGTCAGCACATTCCGGTAGTTGGCGAGGCTGATCGTCGTCGGCCACAGATCGGCCCGGAACAGGTCGGTCCCCGATTTCAGGCTGGTGACGATGGCATAGTAGAACGGGAACACGGCGACGAAGACGATGAACGCGACCAGCAGGTAAAAGGCCGTGCGCTTCACGATCCACATGTCAGCGGCCTCCGTCCAGGCTGATCCGGCCGATGCGGATGGTGATGATGGTGAGCAGAGCGAGGATCAGGAAAAGCAAGGTCGAGGCGGCGGACCCATAGGCGAACTTGTCGAACTCGAACAGGTTCTCGCGGGCGAATACCGACATCGACTTGGTGTGCACATTGTTGGGCGTCAGCACATAGATCAGGTCGAAGATGCGCAGCGCATCGAGCGCGCGGAAGATCACGGCCACCATCAGCGCCGGGCGGATCAGCGGCAAGGTCACCCGCCAGAAGATCTGCCAGGAGTTGGCGCCGTCGAGCCTGGCGACCTCGATGATCTCCCTCGGCAGCATCTGCAGCGCGGCCAGGATAAGCAGCGTCATGAACGGTGTCGCCTTCCAGATATCGACGATGAGGACGGCCGCCATCGCCGTGTCGGCGTTGGCCGTCCAGGCGATCTTGGTGCTGATCAGGCCGAGGTTGAGCAGCACGACATTGATGATGCCGAACTGGTCGTTGAGCATCCATTGCCACATCTTCGCCGAGACGATCGTCGGGATCGCCCAGGGGATCAGGATCGCTGCCCTGACGACGCCGCGGCCTCTGAATTCGGCATTGAGAACCAGGGCAACGATCGTGCCGAGGATGGTTTCGCAGGTCACCGAAATCACCGTGAAACGAACCGTGTTCCAGACGGCACGCCACCAGACCGGATCGACGAGCAGCCCGTCATAGAGGGTCCGGCCGCTCGGCATGTGCAGCACCGAGAAATAATTGCCGAAGCCGACCCATTGGCGCGCGTCGAGGTCGGCTAGCGAGGCGTCGGTGAAGCTGAAATAAACCGTGCGGGCAAGCGGCCAGCCGGCCGCCGCGGCGAGCACCAGAAGCATTGGCGCCAGGAAAAGCCACGCCGAGCGAACGCGCTGTGCCGTCAACGGCGAGTGCGCGGCCCTGGCTGTTTCCGGTTCCATTCCTGTCATTTCGCTCCCGCTCGTTGCGGTCCCGCCGGGCGGGTGCCCCGGCATCGTCGCGTCACCAGCCTCGGCCCTTCAGCTTGGTCAGCATCGCTTCGAGGTCGGCCAGATTGTCGGCGGCGGTGCCGTCGCCCGAGAGCGTGTTGTGAACGGCGTTCCAGAACTGGCTCGAAGCCTCGTTGTATTTGATCCTGGCCGCGGCCGACGGGCGCGGCACCGCATTGAGAAATATCTGCTTCCAGCGCGGAATAATCGGGTGCTCCCTGGCAATGTCGGCATCGTCATATAGCGCCTGGATGGTCGGCAGGTTGGACGTCTTCAGCGCGCGGTATTTCTGCATCGCGGGCGAGGCGATGAACTTGACCAGCTCGATCGCGGCATCCGGATGCTTCGAATATTTGGAGACGGCGAGGTTCCAGCCGCCCAGGGTCGCGACCGGGCGCGCGCCCTCGCCCGTGCCGGCCGGCAGCGGTGCCACGTCGAACTTGCCCTTGATCGGCGAGCCCTCGCCGTTGCCGAGCGCATAGGCATAGGGCCAGTTGCGCATGAACACCGCATTGCCTGTCTGCCAGACGCCGCGCGATTCCTCTTCCTGGTAGGCAAGCACGCCGGGTGGCGCGATGGTCCCGACCCAGCCCTTGGCCATGTCGAGCGCCGCCGCCGCTTGGCTGTTGTTGATGGAGATGGAGCCGTCCGGCTCGATGATCTGGCCGCCGCCATTCGACATCACCCATTCGAGCGCGTTGCAGGTCAGCCCTTCATAGGCGTTGCCCTGGAAGACGAAGCCCCAGATATCCCGATTGCCGGCCGCACGCTCCTTGTCCATGACCAGCCTGGCGGTGTCCGCCAGTTCCTTCCAGGTGGCCGGCACCTTGGCGCCATATTTGTCGAGGAGATCCTTGCGGTAGTAGAGCGCTGGCGCATCGGTGAAGATCGGCAAGGCGACGAGCTTGCCGTTGACGGTCTGTGACTGGATGATCGATGGGAAATGCTCGGCCACGACGTCCTTGGTCGCTGCCGTCAGATCCACCAGCTGGCTGGCGAGCTGCGGTGCCCAGATCACGTCCGTCTGGTAGACGTCGATGTCACTGTTTCTGGCGGCGAGCCAAAGCCGGTACTGACCGAACTGGTCGGTTCCGGACGTCGGCATGACGACGATGCTGACCTTGTTGCCGCTGTCTTTCTCGTAACGGTCGAGGATCTCGCGCAGCACCTTGATGCCGTCGCCGGTATCGCCCGACACCATCGACAGCTCGACGGCCCGCGCCGGCGTGCCAACCAGCATGGCGGCGACGCCAAGCGCCAGGAATGCGTGAGAAAACTTCATGGTGGTGGATGTCCCTCCGCGGCCGGCCGCGGAAAATTCCTCCCACCCGCCGGCAGCTTGTCAGGCCCTCACCTCCCATTGAATGCGAAGCGGCGCTTTGGGTTCCCAAATCGCGCCGTTCCTGCGTGAGGCGACACCCATCAGGGTGTGTTGAGATTCAGGTCAGGCCGAGTCGAAAATGGTGGTTTCCGAGAACCGGAGCGGAGCGTATTTTTGGGTACGTGAGCACCGGAAGCGCAGGAAGCCATCATTTGCAGGCCGGCATCACCTGAATATCAGCACACCCTAGCCTTCCCAGGCGACAGGCATCATGCCCAGCCGCTCATAGAGCCGGACGGCGGCGGGATTCTCGACCGTGTTGGTCTTGAGGTCGACATGATCGGCGCCGCGTTCGCGAAAAACGGCGAAGGCGTGCCACATCAGCGCTTCGGCAACGCCCTTGCCGCGAGCCTCCGGATGAACGGCTAGATCCTTGACGAAGGCGCGGGTCCAGCACAGTGCCGCTGCCGCCAGCCGGCCCTTGGCGTCGATGACGAGAAAGCACAGTGCCGGGTCGAATTCGGGATCGTCGGCGATGCGCGGCCACCACTCGTCGAACGGACCGTCGGCGCCGTCGTCGAACACTTCGGTCAACAGCGCATGCAGGGGCAGCGCATCACCGGGCTCGAAGCTGCGCATGACAAAGCCGTCGGGCCAGTGCGGCGGAACCAGCGTCTCGTCGAGGATTTTGCGCAGCCGGATGTCGTTGAGAGCCGGCGGGCGCGGTTCAGGCATCGCGCTCAGGCGTCGGGCTGCAGGCGACGGCGCTGGCGGTCGCGGCCAAGGCCGGTCGCCTCGAGCAGGCCCTTGCGCTTGGCGTCGTAATAATAGCCGGTCTGGTAGAGCCAGTCGGCCTTCTTGGCGTTGCCGCCGGCCACCAGCCAGGCGCCGCGCAGATATTTCACCGCGTATTTCAGATTGGTTTCGGCATCGAACAGGCCCTTGGCCGGCCCGTCATAGCCCATGCCGCGCGCCGTCGCGTGTTTGATCTGCATCAGCCCCCAATGGCCGTTGTTGTAGGCTTTCGGGTTGAAGGTGCTCTCGCGGTTGACGACATGGCGCACCAGATCCACCGGCACCTGATAGATCGCCGCATATTTCTCGATCAGCCGCTCGACATCGCCACGCACGCCCGTCGCGTGTTCTTCTTGCACGGGCCCTGCCGGGAACTGGACCAGGGCCGCCGGGTTCTGCGGCACGACATAGGCGACTTGCTGGACGCCGGGCATGCGATCGCCCTTGGCGGTTGCCGGCACGACCAGCCCCGCGGTCGTATAGGTCTCGGCCGCCTTGACCGGCTCGTTCGCATTTGCTGGCGGCGGCGCCTGCCAGGCATTGGCGGCCATCACCGCAGGCAAGGCTGGTGCCGCCGGTATCGATCCGGCAAAAGCGGCGGTCGCGGCAGCCGGCTGTGCGGCGGGATCGAGCGGCAGCTCGGCCGTCTGAACGGGGGCGATCCCTGATGATTCCGGCAGCACCGAAACTGTCTCCGGCAGCGGCACGGTGAAACCGGCGTCAGTGCCGGCGGCGGTCGCTGTTTCGGTGAGAGCAGGCGCGGGCTTCATCTGCGAGGTCGACGTGCAGCCGCTGATGCCGACGGCGGCCAGGATCACGCCGATCGCGATAAGGTTGAGTTTTGCTGGCAAGCCGCGCTCGGGTCCGGTTTGTCGGGTTGTTAAGAAATTCCTTACACCAGCGATTCAGGCCGGGCAATCGGGGCGATCAGGTGGTTTTCGGGTGGCGAGACGCAGGCGGTGATGCCATATTGTTCCGGATATGTACCGGAACGAATCCCGGATTTCGCCACTTTGCGGGAAGGAACGCATCATGGTCACGACAGTTTCGATCACGGCCGGCCACGCAGTGTTAGAAACAGTGATCGGTTTCATGGGCATTGCCTGGAGCGAAAAGGGCCTGATCCGGCTCTGCCTGCCCGAACGCAGCCGCGAAACGGTGGAGCGGCGCCTGCTGCGCCATGGCGGCGTTTCCAGTGCCACGGCGCAGCCGCCATGGGTGGTCGAGCTGATCGCGGCGATCAAGGCCTATGCGGCGGGCGAGGACATCGATTTCTCCGCCGTGCCGGTCGATCTCGACGGCGTCGACGATTTCCGCCTCGCCATTTACGACGCCGCGCGAAAACTCTCCTTCGGCGAAACCACCACCTATGGCGAGCTGGCCAAAACCGCCGGCCATGCCGGGCTCGCCCGCGAAACCGGGGCCGCTCTTGGCTCAAATCCGGTGCCGCTGGTCATCCCTTGCCATCGCATCCTTGCCGCCGGCGGTAAGATCGGCGGCTTCTCGGCGCCCGGCGGATCGATCACCAAGGAGAAGATGCTGGCCATGGAAGGCGTGCGCGTCGGCCCCCCGCCACCAGCGCAGGTGTCGTTCGGGTTCTGATGTAGGCAGTTGCATAATCGTTGTAGGCAGGTGCCTAGTTGTTGTGGAAGAACCGCCGGCGGAAATGCCGGTCATTGTCCGGCCGCTTGCAGTTGTAGACCGGGCAGGACTTTGTGTCGGCGCTCGGCACGTAGGCCCGTGTCCTCACCTCGCCCATGCTGCAGAATCGCTGGCTCTGCACATAGCGGTCGTAGAGCGGCAGTCCCGGCACCCGCTTCGACTGGTAGCGCAGGATGACCGCCCCTTGCCGGGCGATCGTCGCCTGAACCTTGCCGCAGCTCATACGCGTCGGGTCGTAGCGCGAGATCGCCTGCGCCTGAGCGGCGACAAGCGTCAGGCAGGCGGCAAGCAGAATGATTTTCATGGTCCTCTCCCCCAAAATCCCCTCCCAAGCGGGTGTGGATCGAGCGCCCACAGGCTCCGATCATCGCGACGCTCTCACGCGATTGGGGCGGCCATTGGGCGGCGCCCTCATCACGGCTTTCTCACGCAGTCTTGTTTTTCGTGCGAAAGCAGCCTATATGCCTTCCATTGATATTTCGGCCGATCGATCCGGGCCTCGCGATAATCGCGTTTGCTGACGTCTATCTCCAAAATCTCGATGCACACCGGCTGGACCTCGGTCCGGTCAATCTAAAGCAAATGTGAAGGACTATCTAAATGGCAACTGGAACGGTCAAGTGGTTCAACGCCACCAAGGGCTTCGGCTTCATTCAGCCTGACGCGGGCGGCGCGGACGTTTTCGTCCACATCTCCGCTGTCGAGCGTGCTGGACTGTCGACCCTGGTCGAAGGCCAGAAGATCAACTTCGAGATCGAGCAGGACCGCCGCACTGGCAAGTCGTCCGCTGGATCTCTGAGCAAGGCAGCCTGATTTTGCGATAGCGCGCGCCGGGCGAGAGCTCGGGGCGCGCGGCAAGTCACGGATGTACTGACAGTCGCGCGAGAAGCGCGCTGGAGCGGAAAGACCCGACAAGCTGGATCAGCAGATAGCTGCCAGCCCGGACCGGACCCTCCCGATCAGGCTACCAAGCATGGAAGGCGGGATTTATCCCGCCTTTTTGCTGTCTGGGGTTGGGTGCTGCAACGGGCGCTACAGTCCCACCGGTGGTACTTTTAGCCTAGTAGTGGTATCATTCGGCCATGACCAAGCTTGAGCAAATTGAAAAATCCGTTGCGGAACTGAGCCCTGAAGAACTGAAGGCGTTTGCTGCCTGGTTCGAAGCGCTTCGGGAGGATATGTGGGATCGGCAGATCGAGGCCGATGCGAAGGCCGGCCGATTGGATAAGCTTGCCGAACAGGCACTGACGGACCATCGCGCTGGTCGGACGCGGCCTCTGTGAATCACGTCGCCTCCCCATCGTTCTGGGAGGCTTACGAAAAACTGCCATCGGCGATCAGAGCAATAGCGGACAGGCGTTTTGAAAGACTCCGCTCCCACCCTTTTGATCCCTCGCTGCATTTCAAACAGGTCGGACGCTACTGGTCTGCGCGAGTTGACGACAATTACCGGGCTGTTGCCACCCGCACCAACGATGATGTGATCTGGTTCTGGATCGGCACCCATGCGGACTATGATCATCTCTTGAAGTAGCTACCCATCCGCCCACCTGGCGCGGGACAAACTACCCCATCCACCCGATCAGCACATGCCCCGGATCCGCTTCCACTCGGCCAAGCCAGGCCGCCACCGCCGGATAGGCGTCGAGCTGGAAGCCGCCCTGCTCCGCCGTATGCGTATAGGCATAGAGCGCGATGTCGGCGACGCTGAGCGCGCTGCCGGCGAAGAAGGCATTGTTTTCCAGATGCCTGTTCATCACGCCGAGCGCCTTGTTGCCGCGCTCCAGCGTCACCGCCAGCCGCTCCGGGGTCGCATCCCCAGCACGTTCGGGGAAGGTCAGCAGCGCCTTGCGCACGGCGATGTAAGGCTCGTGGCTGTATTGCTCGAAGAACAGCCATTGATAGGCAAGCCCACGCTCATACCTGTCCGCCGGCAGGAAGCGTGTGCCTTCGGCGAGATAGAGCAGGATGGCGTTGGATTCGGCCAGCCGCCGGCCATCGTCGAACTCGAGCAGCGGCACCATGGCGTTCGGATTCTTGGCGACAAAGTCGGCTTTGCGCGTATCGCCGGTGTGCGAACTCACTTCGACATTGGTAAAGCCAAGGCCAAGCTTGGCCATCAGCAGGCGCGGCTTGTAACAATTGCCGCTGTCGATCATGCCGTAAAGTATCATGGCTGTTCCCCGGAGCACTGTCTCCGCGCGATTATCGCAGCGGCGGCGGTCTCAACCAATGATTTGTTTTGGTACGACGATCAGCGCCGCTGATGTGTGAATCGCCGAAAATCTGAGGCCGTTGAAGGGCATGTCGAGATTCAGGTCAGGCCGAGCCGAAAACGGTGGGTTCCGAGAACCGGAGCGGAGCGTACTTAAGTACGTGAGCTCAGTTCTACTGCGTGGCAGTAGAACTAGGGAAGCGCAGGAAGCCGCCGTTTGCAGGCCGGCATCACCTGAATATCGACATGCCCTAGCCAAAGAGGGGCACGACCTTGCTGTCCCGGCCCAGCAGCGCATCGATGACCAGCGGTTTCTCCTCGAATACCGTGCCGGCCAAGGCCGGACGGGCAAGGAGAAAACCCTGCAGCAGGTCGACGCCGCCTTCGAGCGCGACGCGCAGATGGGTGGGCTGCTCGATGCCTTCGACCAGCACCTTGGCGCCACGGTCATGCAGGCTGGAAACCAGCGGGCGGAAGAACCGTTCGGCGGCAGCGTGGCGGCAGAACTCCGCGAACCAGGTGCCGTCGATCTTGACGATGTCGGGCTTGAGCAGGCTCACCCGCTCCTCGGTCGAGTGCCCGGTGCCGAAATCGTCGATGGCGATGCGGATGCCGTCGCGCCGCATCTCGCGCACCAGCCGCACGAGAAGCGCATCGTCCGCCGCCTGTTCGGTGATTTCGCAGACCAGCATGGCCGGCGCCAGGCCGAACTCGCCGAGATGCCTGGTCATCAGGCGAATTTCGGCCAGTGCCCGCCCGGCATGGTCGTTGATCAACGGGTTGTAGTTGAAGAACAGGTCGAGCCCGTCGACGCCGATGTTGCGGAAATTCCTCAGATGCAGCGCCCGGCACATGGTTTCCACAAACAGCCGGTCCGAGACCGCAACGCTTTCAAAGAACACCTTCGGCGCGCCGGGGCGGCCGGCACGGTGCGGCTCGATCAGGGCTTCGGCCGCCACCGCGTGAAGCGACCGGCCGCGCGGCGCGAAAATCGGCTGATAGGCGCTACGCAGCCGGAACTCGCCATAGATGCCGTATTCGATGCCGACTTCGTCGACCTGGATCGCATCGCCGACATTGCGCCGCCGATCGTCTCTCATGTCGCCACCCGGCGCCCGAAGGCCTTGACCGGCCGCGCCGAAGGCATTGCCGCGGCAGGAGCAGCCGTGTCGACGGCAGCAGCGGCAGGCGCCTGCCTGGCCTTGTCGAAGACGCCAAAGCTGGTCGGCGCCAATTCGGGCCGCGCCAGCACGAAACCCTGCACCATCGACGCACCCGATTTCTCCGCGAGCTCCAGTTGCCAGCCCTCCTCGATGCCTTCGAACACCGTATGGATACCTTGCTCCTCGAAGTTCTTCACCATGGTGGTCAGCAACGCAAAGCCGGCGCCGGACTCCATCAGCTGCGTGATCCAGTAGGCATCGAACTTGACGATATCCGGCTTCAATTCCTTGACCCGATTGATGTCGGAATCGTCGGCGCCATAATCGTCGACGGCGATGCGAAAACCGTTGGCCCTCAGTGCCGCGACGAAGCCGTGCAAGGCTTCCTGCGACGCCGACCGCTGCTCGGTCACCTCGCAGACGACGCGACGCGGGTCGATGCCGGCCTCGTGCAGCACGAGCCGCATTTCGCGCAAGGCAGCGTCGGCAACGGCGCGTTCGGTGAACACTGACGGGTCGAAATTGACGAAGATCGATGCTTCCCGCGGCAGGCAGGCACCGGCGTTGAGAAGATGCAGCGTCCTGGTCAGCGCCTCGATATGCAGCCGGTCGGCGGCCGGACAGGTCGAGAAGAAATTCATCGGCGATTGCGGCTCGCCGTCGCGGAACGGTCGGATCAGCCCTTCGAACGCGACCACTGACAGCTTGCCTTCCTTGAAAGCGAAGATCGGCTGGAAGGCGCTTTGCAGCGTGTAGATACCCCAGACACCGGTGGAGGTGCCGTCGTCCTGACGGATGATGTGGGCAAGCCCGACGCTGCGCGACACGGTTCCTCGCTCCGCAATTGGTCTGCCATCCTGCCACTCAAGCCTCTACCGCTCGTTAATGAATTTATTGTTGCCGACCCCGGGTCCCGATCACAGCTCCTTGAGACGTGGATCAGCCGACAATGCTTGCGTTGCGCGAAATCATGCGACATGAGAAGCGCCGCGGTCGCTCCTGGCCGCGCCGATCTTCCATGGAGACGTCAAGCTCATGGCCTTTCTTGCCGACACCCTTTCCCGCGTGAAGCCTTCCGCCACCATCGCGGTCACGCAGAAAGCGCGCGAGCTGAAAAATGCCGGCCGTGACATTATCGGGCTCGGCGCCGGCGAACCGGATTTCGACACACCAGACAACATCAAGAATGCGGCAATCGAGGCGATCCGCCGTGGCGAAACCAAGTATCCGCCGGTTTCGGGTATCGTGCCGCTGCGCGAGGCGATCGCAAAAAAGTTCAAGCGCGAGAACAATCTCGACTACAAGCCCGAGCAGACCATAGTCGGCACCGGCGGCAAGCAGATCCTGTTCAACGCCTTCATGGCGACGCTGAACGCCGGCGACGAGGTCATCATTCCTCGCCCCTATTGGGTCAGCTACCCCGAGATGGTGGCCATCTGCGGCGGCACCTCCGTGTTTGCCGACACCTCGATCGACAATGGCTTCAAGCTGACCGCTTCCGTGCTGGAAAAGGCGATCACGCCGAAGACCAAATGGCTGCTGATGAACTCGCCGTCGAACCCCTCGGGTGCCGCCTATACCGAGGCCGAACTGCGCGCGCTGGCCGACGTGCTGTTGAAGCATCCGCATGTCTGGACGCTGACCGACGACATGTACGAGCACCTGACCTATGGCGATTTCGTCTTCAGGACCATCGCCGAGGTCGAGCCTAAGCTCTACGAGCGCACGCTGACCATGAATGGCGTGTCGAAAGCCTATGCAATGACCGGCTGGCGCATCGGTTATGCGGCGGGTCCGGTTCAACTGATCAAGGCGATGGACATGATCCAGGGTCAGCAGACATCGGGCGCCTGCACCATTGCGCAATGGGCATCCGTCGAGGCGCTGAATGGCCCGCAGGATTTCATCGCCAAAAACAAGGCGATCTTTCAAGGCAGGCGCGACCTTGTCGTGTCGATGCTCAACCAGGCGCGCGGCATCACCTGTCCGTCGCCGGAAGGCGCCTTCTATGTCTATCCTTCCTGCGCCCAGCTGATCGGCAAGAAGACCAAGGCTGGCAGGCTGATCGACACCGACGAGACCTTCTGCTCGGAACTGCTCGAAGCCGAGGGCGTCGCGGTGGTGTTCGGCTCGGCCTTCGGCCTCGGGCCCAACTTCCGCATCTCCTACGCGACCTCGGAGACGCTTCTGGAACAAGCCTGCACACGGATCCAGCGTTTTACGGCTTCGCTGACCTGACCGACGCACTATGAACGCAAAAACCCGGCTTCACCGCCGGGTTTTTTAATGGGCCGTCAGCCTCACGCCTCGTGCTTGGTCTCTTTGGCCGAGCGCGCCTCGGCCGGCGCCAGCACGGCAACCAGCAATGCGGCGGTGAGGAACGCGCCGATCGCTGCCGTCAGCATCGCGGCGTGGAAGCCGCCGGCATAGGCGGCAGCATAGAGTTCATGCACGCCGCTTTCGCCCATCGCCGCATCGGTTGCGAAATCATGCCGTGAAATCGCAGCACGGGCGACCGCTTCCGCGTTGGCGACACCGGCATCGCCGAGATACCCGGTCAAAAGGTTGGTTGCCCGCATGCTCATCAAGGCGCCGAGCAAGGCGATGCCGATGGCAAGGCCGCTCTGGCGGGTGGCATTGATGACCGCCGACACCATGCCCGAGCGTTCGCGCGGCGCATAGGACATGGCGGCAGCGCTGCCGGTCGGGATTGCAAGCGCGTTGCCGAGGCCGCCAATGGCGAACAGAAGGCACAGCATCGCGTAGGACGTCGAAGGGCCGGCCCAGCACATGCCGAGCATGGACAGGCCGATAGCAACATAGCCGATGGTCATCAGCGCAGAGTGACCATAGCGGGCGCTCAGCCTGCCGATCCATGGCGACACCACGATCTGGACGATGAAGGCCGGCGCCATGCGCAGGCCGGTCTGCGTCGGCGACCAGCCCTGCACCTGCTGCAGGAACATCGAGAAGAAGAAGACGCTGGAATAGGAGGTGAAGCCGAGCGCGAACGAAGCGACATTGGCGACGGCAAAGCGGACATCGCGGAACAGGCCAAGCGGCAGCATCGGGCGTGCAGTGCGCGCCTCGAAGCCGAGGAAAGCAGCCAGGCCGACGACGCCGGCGACCAGCGCCGCGACCGTCCTTGGCTCGCCCCAGCCATTCTCGCCGGCCGAGATCAGGCCGAAGGTCAGCGCCCCCAGCCAAAGGATGCTGAGAGCCAGGCCGACGAGGTCGAGATGGGCATGTTCGGGATGCGCCGTCTCGTTGATCGAAACAGCACCGAGCGCGATCGTGATCAAGCCCAGCGGCAGGTTGATCAGGAAGATGCTTTGCCAGCCGACGGTCTCGACCAGGATGCCACCGAGGACGGGACCAACGAGCAGAGAGATGGCGGCGAACGACGCCCAGCCGCCAATGACGCCAGCGCGCTGGCGCGCATCGGGAAAGGCCTGCGTCAGGATCGACAGCGCGCCTGGAATGAGCAGCGAGCCGGCGATGCCCTGTACCACCCGGCCGGCCAGCAGAACCGGCAGATTGGGCGCGACGGCGCAGATCAGCGAGCCGGCCACGAAGATGCCGACGCCGGCCAGCCACGAGCGCTTGCGGCCATAGCGGTCGCCGATCAGGCCGGACGACAGCATGAAGGCGGACAGGCACAGCGTGTAGGCGTCGACCACCCATTGCAGGCCGCCGAAATCGGTTTGCAACGCCTGCTGGATGGTCGGCAGCGCGACATTGACGATACTGACGTCGAGCAGAGCCACGAACGAACCAAGATAGATAGCGGCGACCAGGGGCAGACGGTGCTTTGACATGGCTATATCCAGACGTGAGTTAGAGGCCATGCAGGTGCTACAGTCAAAGCCGAAGTGGCTCCGAGGGACGTTGCCGGCCGGCATGGCGTGCGAGCCAGACGCGCGAAATCAGCTTACAATCCGGGAAACGTGCGCAGCGAACCCGCGGACCATCGTCATATGACGACGAGGAAGCCGGCCGCATTCGATCAACCATGAAGCCTCGGAAGGGAGATGCATCATGGCCAAAGGCGGCAATCCATCAAACAATCACGACGGCGAATTCATAGTGTCCGGGCCGGGCACTGAAAATACCGAGCGGTTCAAGCAGGCGCTCAGTGTTTCATTTGCCGAGCAGACAGCCACATCAATGAACTATTTCAAGCAGTCGGACCCTAACGACGAGGGCCAGATCTCCGCTCTTGGCGAGGCAAAAATTGATTACCTGAAAGCACAGTCGGGCTGTTACTGGACCGAGGAAACTGAAAAATGGACCAGGGCAAAACTGAAACGCTTTGCCGATCGCAACGATCGAAAGCGAATTCTAGGCAACAGTTTCGATCGCTCCGAAATGGTTGTCTTGCCGCGCCGCAAAGATGGGGCGATGCCGATGGAAACGCGGCAACTGCAAGGCGATCCCTATGAGTATTTCCATTTTTGGCCTGGCACCTTCGGTAACTACAAATACAGCTGGTTCAACCGGACCGGGGACGGACGCATTCTGCGAGACGAATCTTACGAGTGGGATGGAGCGCCGGATTTGGGCGGCTTGGTATTTTTCGAAAACAACAGCGCCGGCGATAGAGATTACCTGCACGCCATGCTCGAAAGCGGCATCTGGTTTACCTACACTCCCAAGAAGACCGGCCGGCTCGACTTGTTTGCGGAATTCGTCTCCACCTACGACACAAGGTACAGGTGGATGCGTGACGAAATCGGCTACAGCCACACCAGAGTCCTTCAGGCGACCGATGTCGTTTTTGGCACCTTTTCAGGCGATCAAGCCGTGGGACGAGATTACCGAAGCAACAGCACCCTTGTCGATTTTCAGCGTTGGTTTGAAGGGGACGTAGGGGGGGTCTCCGATTTCGGAGAAAATGGCTTTGACGACGGAACAATACACAATTTTTTTGGGCGGCCGGGCGCAATGGTTTTGCCGGACAACCGATCGAGATTTTGGTCGGCTGCAGGGTCTTGATGGACTGCTATCTCAACGATGTCAGCATCAGGGCGTGGGAAGGCGCCCGGCGGAGGCTGAATTTTCTGGGCGTCAGAGTGGTTTAAATGCCAGCGGTTTTGCAGCTGGCGCGACGATCGCTGCGGCAGGAAGCCTGCCCTCCGCCGGTTAGGTGTCTCGGCCGCCAAACTGCTCGTCGGTGACCCCCTCCAGCCAATCGACATGGACATCGTCGAGCGCCTCCTGCATCGCGATATGCGTCATCGCCGATTTGGGCGCCGCGCCATGCCAGTGTTTTTCGCCAGGCGCGAACGAGATGACGTCGCCGGCCCTGATCTCCTGGATCGGGCCGCCCCACGTCTGGGCAAACCCGGCGCCCACCGTCACGTACAGCGTCTGGCCAAGCGGATGCGTATGCCAGTGGGTGCGCGCGCCCGGCTCGAAGCTGACCAGCGTGGCCCGCAGCCGCGCCGGCGCCTCTTTCTCGATGATCGGCGTCTGCAGCACCCGGCCGGTGAAGTATTTTTCCGGCGCGATGACGGTCGGCACGCTGCCGCAGGCAATGATCTTCATGGGTCGATGGTCCTTCAAACAGCGGGCGATGGGTCGCCTGTTTTCAGTTTCGGCCGATATCGGTCGACGTGCAACAGCTTCCCGCTGCCAGCCCAGCATATGATCCGCACGGTCCACTGCCGAGCAAAGGGTTTCTATTTTTCTTGCCCTGCCGGCAAACAAGTGGGACGATGGCTTTGGGCAGGTGGCACTTGAAAAGAACCCGCCCGCGACGGTCGAACAGGCCGGCCGCCGCTCAGGACCGATTGACCAAGCCTGAACCATACATGCCAGTCGGTCCTACGGGAAACGCCTGAGTGGAGGTCAGTCATGGGTACTCGCGCCGGAGGACGACGCACGGGACCGAAATGCATTGCCATAGTCGGTCCCTTCGCAAGCGGTAAGACGACACTTCTCGAAGCCATATTGGCCCGTACGGGCTCAATTCCCCGACAAAATCCCGTTTCATCAGGTAACACCGTTTCGGATCATTCGCCCGAGGCGCGCGCCCACGCCATGAGCGTCGAGGCGACGGTCGCCACGACCGAATTCATGGGCGAGCAGATCACCTTCGTCGACTGTCCCGGTTCCATCGAATTCTCTTTCGAGGCCGAACCGGTGCTGGCCGCCTGCGACCTCGCGGTCGTCGTAGCCGAGGCCGATGAAAAGAAGATCCCTGCCCTGCAACTGATCATGCGCAAGCTCGACGATCTCGGAGTGCCGCGCATTCTGTTCCTCAACAAGGTCGACAAGGCAATCACCGGCGTGCGCGACACGCTGAAGATGCTGCAGCCGGCCAGTGCCGTGCCGTTGCTGCTGCGCCAGATTCCGCTGCGCAAGGACGGTGTCGTCATTGGTTCGATCGACCTGGCGCTGGAGCGCGCCTACATCTATCGCGAATATGCCGAAAGCGAGGTGGCGCAGATTCCCGGCGACGACAAGGCGCGCGAGCTCGAAGCGCGTTTCTCGATGCTGGAGACGCTGGCCGACCATGATGACCAGTTGATGGAACAACTGCTCGAGGAGATCGAGCCGCCCAAGGATGCGATCTTCGACGACCTCGCCGCCGACCTGCGTGACGGTGCGGTGATCCCGGTGCTGATCGGCACCGCCGAAAAAGGCAACGGCGTGCTGCGCCTCCTGAAGGCGATCCGCCACGACGCACCCGACATCGAGGCGACCCGCAAACGGCTCGGTGCACCCGACGGCGCGGCTACCCTGGTCCAGGTGATGAAAACCATCCACACCTCGCATGGCGGCAAGCTGTCGGTGTCGCGCATCCTCTCCGGTCAGGTCGTCGACGGTTCCGAACTCTGGCTGCCCGGCGGCGACACGGCCAAGGTTTCCGGCATCTACCGGATGCTCGGCAAGGACCAGTCCAAGCTCTCCATCGCCAAGGTCGGCGACACGGTGGCACTGGGCAAGCTGGACGAGGTCAAGACCGGCCAGACGCTGAGCTCGGCCAAGGGCGGCATCAAGCCGCTCGTCCAGTTCGAGCCGCCGCAGCCGGTCTTCGCCTTCGCGCTCCGCCCCAAGGAGCGCAAGGACGAAGTGAAGATGTCGGCTGCCATCCAGCGGCTGGCCGAGGAGGACCCCTCGCTCAGCCTGCGCCACAATCAGGACTCGGCCGAAACCGTGCTGTCGGGCCATGGCGAGATGCATCTGCGCGTGGTGCGCGAGCGGCTGGAAGGCAAGAACCAGATACCGGTCGAAGGTCATCCGCCGGCGGTGCCCTATCGCGAGACGATCCGCAAATCGGCGCAGCAGCGCGGCCGTCACAAGAAACAGTCCGGCGGCCATGGCCAGTTCGGCGACGTGGTGATCGAGATCAAGCCGCTGCCGCGCGGTTCCGGCTTCCAGTTCACCGACACCATCACCGGCGGCGTCGTGCCCAAGACCTACATCCAGTCGGTCGAGACCGGGGTCCGCGACTATCTGAAATCCGGGCCGCTGGGCTTTCCGGTCGTGGATGTCGCAGTCAACCTGTCGGACGGCTCCTATCATGCGGTCGATTCCTCCGACATGGCTTTCCAGATGGCGGCCAGGCTGGCGATGAAGGAAGGCATGGCCGCGTGCTTGCCGGTGCTCCTGGAGCCCGTGATGAAGGTCGAGATCGTCACCCCCTCCGACGCCACCTCGAAGATCATCGCTCTCATCCCGCAGCGGCGCGGCCAGATCCTCGGCTACGACGCGCGACCCGACTGGCCGGGATGGGATGTCGTCGAGGCAACCATGCCGCAAGCCGAGATCGGCGACCTGATCATCGAGTTGCGCTCGGCGACCGCGGGCGTTGCCAGCTATCGTGCCGTCTTCGACCACATGGCCGAACTCACCGGCCGTCTGGCCGACGACGCCATGAACACCAACGGCAAGGCTGCCTGATGGCGTGGCGTTCCTCTCGAACCTGATTCGGGGGAACAAAAGAAAACGACGTCCGGCGGGGACCGGACGTCGTTTTGTTCGCGGACCGTTTCCTTGGGAGGTAAAACGTCAGGTCCGCCGCATTTGGTACCGCCGAGTTCGGCGGAAAAACGGTTCGGACGCGGTAGCCGCCTGAGCCCGGGCCGTACGAGTGATGCCCCCATCTCCCGT
The DNA here is from genome assembly GCF_004006095.1 of Mesorhizobium sp. M7A.F.Ce.TU.012.03.2.1. Taxonomy (NCBI): domain Bacteria; kingdom Pseudomonadati; phylum Pseudomonadota; class Alphaproteobacteria; order Hyphomicrobiales; family Phyllobacteriaceae; genus Mesorhizobium; species Mesorhizobium sp. M7A.F.Ce.TU.012.03.2.1. The sequence goes on along the minus strand of NZ_CP034779.1, from coordinate 3,513,059 downwards.
CCGAACCACACCGCGTCCTATGATCTACATAGCAGGTCGCGGGCGTCCGGGATATGTTACCAGAGGTTACATGTCACCGTTACGTGGCAATTGTGATGGAATTTTTGGCCGGCCCAGCAGGGTACAGGCAACAAAAAAGCCGGATCAATGAAGATCCGGCTGAGTTTGATTGGAGTGCCTGTTAAGGCTAACCTCCAGAGGGGAACACTCGAGGGCGCTAATGGGAGGAGAACGCGCCCAGGAGATGATCTATATATGTGCTCATCATGCCCAAGAAACAAGCATCTATTTTGCAACACACACATGCAAAAAGACGCAGGCTGTGGTCTAACCCATTCCAGAAGCCAATAGGACCAGCAAAATCTTCGAAATGGAGCGCTGAATCGGGCAATTGCAACTACAGAATCGCTAATCTCGGCTGGCTTCCGGCTCGAAATGCCAAAACTGGGCAATGATGTGGAAGCGGGCAGCAGGCGTGCATTTCTAAGGCAATCGCGGAGCAAGCAGCCAATGCGGAGGTTTTCGGCGATCGCCGGCAGTGCGGCCTTCTTCATCGCGGCGCCGTGCGTGGTTGCCGGGCTGGTGCCCTGGCTGTTGACCGATCGCTGGGGCTTGCCCTGGTCGGGCCTGCCGGGCTTTGCCCCTGTTGGCGGGCTTCTGATCGTTGCCGCGGGCGCGGCACTCCTGCATGCCTTCGGCCATTTTGCGCTTGAGGGCCTGGGCACACCCGCACCGGTCGCCCCGACCGAGAGGCTGGTGATAGGCGGCATCTACCGCCATGTCCGCAACCCGATGTATGTCGCCGTGCTGTCGATCATCCTCGGCCAGGCGCTGCTGTTCTCGAGCTGGGCGCTGGTCGCCTATGCCGCCGTCAGCGCTGTCTCCATGGGCGCCTTCGTCAGGCTCTATGAAGAGCCGACGCTTAGCCGCCGTTATGGCGCCGAATACGAGACCTACCGCCGCAACGTGCCCGGCTGGCTGCCTCGGCTGATGCCCTGGCGGGGATAATCCCGCAGGGCGTGAAAACGAAAATCAGAAGGACCAGCTTCGGGCTTTGGCGATGATGAAGTCCCGGAACACATGCAGCTTGGCCTGGTTCTTCATCGCGTCGGGATAGGCGAAATAGGTGTCGAAAGACGGCACCTCGGTCTCCGGCAGCAGCTGCACCAGATCGGAGTCCTTGCTGATCACATAGTCGGGCAGCATGGCGATGCCGGCACCGCCCTGCACCGCCCGCTTGATCGACAATATGTCGTTGATCTGCAGCGTCGGCACCCTTTGTCCGCCTTCGAAATCACCGACCGTTTCCAGCCAGTTCAGCTCCGACAGATGCGACGGCACCGGCACGCCGAAGGTGACGATGCGATGGGCCTTCAGCTCGGCGACGGAAGACGGCTTGCCGTGCTTGGCGACATAGGATGGGGCCGCGTAGAGGTGGAAATGCACGGTGAACAGGCGGCGCTGGATCAGGTCCGGCTGCTGCGGCTGGCGCAGCCGGATGGCGCAATCGGCCTGGCGCATGGTGAGATCCAGCTCCTCGTTGGCGAGGATCAACTGCAGGCTGATTTCGGGATAGAGTTCGATGAATTCCTGCACCCGCTCGGTCAGCCAGCCGGCGCCCAGCCCCACCGTCGTTGTCACCCGCAGCACGCCCGACGGGCGATCCTTGGTCTCGGTCAGCCGGGACTTGATGGTCTCCAGCTTCATCAGCACGTCATGCGCCGTGCGAAACAGCATCTCACCTTGCTCGGTCAGCACCAGCCCGCGGGCGTGGCGGTTGAACAGCGGCACGCCGACATCATGCTCGAGCGCGCTGACCTGCCGCGAGATCGCCGATTGCGACAGATGCAATGTCTCGGCCGCATGGGTAAACGACCCCGCCTCCGCCGCAGCGTGAAACACGCGTAGCTTGTCCCAGTCCAACGCCATGATTCCCCTCGTTCTGTTTTGGCGTCTGAATGAAAAATCAGGCTTTTACACGGCGTTTCTAAGCCGCTCTCTGAACTCTCTACTCGGCCGCTTCGCGATGCACTTCGATGCCGGCCAGATACTTCTCCGCCTCGAGCGCGGCCATGCAGCCGAGCCCCGCTGCCGTCACCGCCTGGCGGTAGATATCGTCGGTCACATCGCCGGCCGCGAACACGCCCGGCACATCGGTGCGGGTCGAATCCGGCGCTGTCCACAGATAGCCGTTCGGCTTCTGCTTGAGCTTGCCGGCGAACAGTTCAACCGCCGGCGCATGGCCGATGGCCACGAACACGCCGTCGATCTTGAGGTGCGACACCTCGCCGGTCACCGCATGCTTGAGCTTCAGCCCCTCGACCGAGGGCGGCAGCGGCGTCTTGCCGGGTCGACCGGTGATCTCATCGACGATCGTGTCCCAGATGACGCGGACATTGTCCTTCTTCAGAAGCCGCTCGCGCAGAATACGTTCAGCGCGAAAATCGCTGCGCCTGTGGATGACCGTCACGCTCCTGGCGAGATTGGACAGATAGAGCGCCTCTTCCACCGCGGAATTGCCGCCACCGACCACCGCGACATCCTTGCCCCTGTAGAAGAAACCGTCGCAGGTGGCGCAGGCCGAGACTCCAAAACCCATGAAGTCCTGCTCGGTCGGGATGCCCAGCCATTTCGCTTGCGCGCCGGTGGCGATGATCAGCGCGTCGGCGGTATAGGTCGTGCCGGAATCGCCCTTGGCGCGGAACGGTCGCACGTTGAGGTCGACCTCGGTGATGATGTCGTTGATGATGTCGGTGCCGACATGCTCGGCCTGTTTCAGCATCTGCTCCATCAGCCACGGACCCTGGATCGGGTCGGCGAAGCCGGGATAGTTTTCGACATCGGTGGTGATCATCAACTGCCCGCCCTGCTGCAGGCCGGCGACCAGCATCGGCTTCAGCATGGCGCGGGCGGCATAGACCGCCGCCGTATAGCCGGCCGGGCCGGAACCGATGATGAGAACGGGCGCGTGCTTGGTGGTCATCTAAAGCCTCTGCGGAGGGCTGCCGGCAATTGCGGCATGATCATTGTCGCGCGTAATGTAAGTGTTGCCCACGACGCCAGCAAGGCAAGTTGGAGTTCGTCCCCGGAAAGCTTTGTCGCACCTGTCGGCCGCTGATCCCGCGAAATATTCCGGGCGAAGGATGGAATGGACAGCGAAGTCGTTTAATTACAAAATCACGCAAGATTCTTGCGTATTACCCCTCATGATCGAGAGCCCACATGCCCCTCAAGGCCGACCTCGACGCCATCGACTGGAAGATCCTGCGCGAATTGCAGGGCGACGGCCGCATGACCAATGTCGAACTGTCGAACCGCGTCGGCATTTCGGCGCCGCCATGCCTGCGCCGCGTCAAGCGCCTGGAGGAAGCCGGCATCATCCGTGGCTACCGTGCCTTGCTCAATGCACCAGCGCTCGGCCTCGATGTCGTTGCCTTCTGCCTGGTCGGCCTGCATCATCAGGCCGATGCCGAGCTGCGCATCTTTGCCGAGCGCACCCGCGGCTGGCCGATCGTACGCGACGCCTGGATGGTGTCGGGCGAATCCGATTTCCTGCTGCATTGCGTGGCGAGCGACCTTGGCGCCTTCCAGAGCTTCGTCATCGAGGAACTGACCTCGACCCCGAATGTCGACACGGTGCGCACAGCGCTCACCATCCGCCGGGTCAAGGACGAAGGGCTGGTCTCGTTCGCACAGCCTTGAGCGGGTTGAACCGCAACGAGCTTTCGCCGATGTCGCTTGAAGGCCTCGCCATATCAGCGCCGCTTTGGCGTTCGATAGCTCTCCTGTGAAGCCGGAATTTCTGCCGCAGCCGTCTTGTTGGTTTCCTAGAGCAATTCCAGAAAAAGTATGTAACGGTTTTCCCGGGTAAAGCGCATAGCGCTTTCGGGATTGCGTAAACAGGGGCGCAGGGCAGCCCAATTCCGAGAACAGTGTGCCGTGGGGTGGGACGATGACTCGATTTTCTAGCCCGGTTTCGGCGCTGGTCATCTGCATGAACGAGGCCGACATGATCGGCGAGTGCCTGGAAAGCGTCGATTTCTGCGCCGAGATCATCGTCGTCGATTCGGGCTCGACGGACAGCACTCTGGACGTCGTCAATGGGTACATCGCCAAAGGCTACCCGATAAGGCTTTTTCACAACGATTGGCCGGGCTTTCCTCGTCAGCGGCAATTCGCGCTCGATCAGGCCACGCAACCATGGTGCCTTTCGATTGAAGCCGACGAGGCCATCGACGACGTGCTCAGGCAGTCAATCACGAATGTGACCCAGCTTGGGAATGACGCCTTCGACGGATGGTACATCAGACGCCGCGACAAGCTGAAGGGCTATGGCTATGCGCACCGCTGGGTGCTTCACAACAGGCTGCTGCGTCTTTTCCGCCGCGACAAGGCCACGATGGACCTCAATCTGCGGGTCCATGAGTCGTTCGAGGTGCCAGGCGAAACCGGCACGATAGAAAATGGCGTGCTGCTGCATCGCCGCGAAATGACTATTGCCGAGGATCTGGCAAGGGCCAACACCTACTCCAGCCTCAAGGTTGCCACGCTTGTCGAACGAGCCAAGAAGCCCGGCCTGATAAGACTGGTGCTGTCGCCTCTCGGCAACTTCCTGAAGTTCTACCTGGCCAAGCGCTACTTCCTGTGCGGCCGGCACGGGTTCGTCTATTCGATGCTGGTGATGCTGTATTCGTTCGCGACAGAGGCCAAGCTTTATGAAGCCTGGCGAGACAAAGACCGGACGTAAGCCGTTACGGCGCGCCCGAGGCGGCGCCAAGTGCACCTATTGCGGCGATCAGGCCGTCGAAATCCGCGCGCTCGCACCAAGGCCGAATTGTGAAGCCCGATCGGACAGCCGCTTGCCCGTCTACCAGCCAGCCCCGCGCGAGGCCGGCGCGTTGTCCCGCCTCCATGTCGGCCTCCTTGTCGCCGACGATCAGCGAACGCCGCAGATCGAGCCCGAGGCGCCTTGCCGCCTCCAGCAGCATGCCCGGATTGGGCTTGCGCATCGGATGATCGGCAACCGCAAGCACACCGGAGCCAGCTTCGTGATAGGCGCAGGCGACGACCATATCGACGAACGCATTGTCGGCGCGCAGCAGCTCGAGCACGCGGCAATTGACGGCAGCGAAATCGCCCCAGCCGAAATAGCCACGCGCGATGCCCGACTGGTTGGTGACGATGATGACCGGAATGCCAGCCCGGTTGGCGGCGGCTATCACCGCGGCTATGTCCGCGCGCAGCACCATTTCGGCAGGATCATCCGGATAGCCCGTATCGACATTGATGGTGCCGTCGCGATCGAGGAACAGCGCCGGCGAGCCGGCGGCGAACACCCTTGAGCCGACCCGCTCGACCCATAGGCCCGGCTCCGCCAGCGGAAAGCGGCCAGAGGTCGTGGAATCAGCCATTGCTGAGGCGCGCTTCGACCACCTCGCACAAATGATGGTAAAGGCACAGATGCCCCTGCTGGATGATCGGCGTCGAGGTCGACGGCACGTTGAGCAGGATATCGGACAGAGGCTTCAGCTTGCCGCCGGTGTCGCCGGTCATGCCGATCACCGTCATGTCCATCCTCCGCGCCTGTTCGGCGGCGGCAAGGATGCTCGGCGAATTGCCGCTGGTCGAGATCGCCAGGAGCACGCCGCCGGCAGCGCCATGCGCCTCGACCTGGCGCGAAAACACCGTGTCGAAGCCATAGTCGTTGCCCCAGGCGGTCAGCACCGCTGCATTGGCCGGCAGCGCGATGACATTGTAGGCCTTGCGCTCCTTGAGAAAGCGGCCGACCAGTTCGCCGGCAATGTGGATGGCGTCGCTGGCCGAGCCGCCATTGCCGGCGATGAGCAAAGCTTTCCCCGACGAAAGCGCAGTCACCACGGCGCTCGCTGCCCGCTCCATCTCACCGGTCAGGTCCCGTTCGACCATGGCTGATATGGCAGCCACGGAGCGGACAAGGTAATCGTTCAACTCGGACATGAAACCCTCAGTTTGTGGTGCCGCCGGCGCGCAATTTGCCAATGGTGTTGGTGGTGCTTTTTCCGGCGACCAGATCGACCAGCACGACGCGTCCGCCGGCCTTCTGCACCACATCGGCGCCGACCACGGTGTCGACCGTGTAATCGGCCCCCTTGACCAGTATGTCGGGCAGCAGCGCTTCGATCAGCGCCAGCGGCGTATCTTCCTCGAACACCACGACCGCATCGACCGAGGCAAGTGCTGCCAGCACGCAGGCGCGGTCGTGCTGGTCGTTGACCGGGCGCCCGGCGCCCTTCAGTCGCCGCACCGAAGCATCGCTGTTGAGGCCGAGCACCAGCCGGTCGCATTGGCTGCGCGCCGCGTGCAGCAAGCTGACATGGCCGGCATGCAGGATGTCGAAGCAGCCATTGGTGAAGCCGACGCTCAGGCCCTCTTCCTTCCACGCCGCCACCATGCGCGCGGCCGACGTGGCGTCGAGGATGGCGTCCTTGTGGGCCGTCGGCCCATGCGAACGGAACAGCGCGCCGGTGAGTTCCTCGACCGTCAGCCGCGCGGTGCCGCGTTTTCCCACCACGACGCCACCAGCGGCATTGGCGATCGAAGCGGCCATGACCGTATCGGCGCCCACGGCCAGCGCCAGCGCGAAGCTCGCGATCACCGTGTCGCCGGCGCCCGAAACGTCGAACACTTCGCGCGCCTGGGTGGCGATGTGGCGCGCCTCGTCGGGGCCGACCACGCTCATGCCCTTTTCGCTGCGCGTCGCGACCACGAAATCGAAACCATGTGCCGAAATCAGCTCGCGTGCGGCAGCCACGATCTCGTCATCGGCGAACACCGCATGGCCGGCGGCCTCGCCGAGTTCCTTGCGGTTGGGGGTAATGGCGGTCGCCCCGGCATAGCGCGCATAATCGCGGCCCTTCGGGTCGACCAGCACCGGCTTTCCAGCCTCGCGGCAGATGGCGATCAAGTCGCCGGCGACGCCGTCGAGCAGGATGCCCTTGCCGTAATCGGACAGGATGACGATGTCGGCGTGCGCCAGCGCGGCGCGGAAATGCCGGATCAGGCCGGCTCGCTCCGCAGCGCCGAGCGGCTTGATCTCCTCTTCGTCGAAACGCAGCACCTGCTGGTTGAGCGCGCTGAAGCGGCTTTTGGACGAGGTCATGCGACCACGCTCCTGCGCGAGGCCCGCCGTATCGGCGCCAAGCTCGCCGAGCATCCGCACCAGGCTATCGCCTGCCACATCGGTGCCTATGACCGAGACGGGAATAGCGGCAGCGCCGAGCGAAACGATGTTGGCCACGACATTGCCGGCGCCGCCCATGGTCGAGGTCTCGCCGCGCCCGTGCAGCACCGGTATCGGCGCCTCCGGCGAGATCCGCTCGATGACGCCGTTGACGAAACGATCGAGGATGAAGTCGCCGACCACCAGCACTGTGGCCTGGCCGAACCGCGCAATGGCGCGGTGCAACGGTTCGGGAGAAGGCGGATTGTGCTTGATCATGTCACTGGCAACACAGGGAAAAGGCCGATTTCAATCTCATAAGTGCTCATCAATCGACTGGTCGGATCGTTCATGGCGAAAGCCGATATACCGCAAATTCACGCAGCGCAACGGCAGGGCATGATCCCGGCAGGCTCGGGCGGTCAGCTCTTCTGCAGGGCGACATGGACGCCCAGCCCGACCAGCACAGCCCCTCCCGCCCGTTGCATCAGCCGCTGTGCGCGGCTCGAACGCCGCAAACGGCCGATCACGGCGCCCGCCAGGAACACACAGACGATATCGGCCGAAGAGAACATCAGATTGACGATCGTGCCGAGCACGACGAACTGCAGCCAGACCGGAAACGCCGCCGAGGCGTCGATGAATTGCGGCAGGAACGCCATGAAGAAGATCGCTGTCTTCGGATTGAGCACCTCGACGGTGATGCTCTCGAAAAAGGCGCGCCGCGCCGATTTACGCTCGATCGCAGGCAGCGCCGCATCGCCGTCCGCACGCTTGCGAAACAGTGCGACGCCAAGCCAGATCAGATAGAGCGCGCCGACCAGCTTGACCGCCAGGTAGAGCGTCGGCACGGCATGAAACAGCACCGACAGCCCGGCAGCCGCTGCGAAAACATGCACGTAGCCGCCCAGATGGATGCCAAGTGCCGCCGTCAGGCCGGACCAGCGGCCGCGCGCCATCGTCTGCGCGGCGGCATAGAGCATGGCCGGGCCTGGAATGTAGGCGAAAATCGCCGTGGTGGCGAAAAACGCGATGAGCAGTTCGGTCGATGGCATTTTTGGTCCCTCACGATCGTGCTCTGTTCTATCGATTCAGTCCGCGCGCGGGATGGCTTTGGACTGACCCGTGCGGACAACCGCAGTAAAAGCGAACATAATTTTCTTGTGAAATGACGGGCTGAACGCGCCGATTCGCGCACCCGGCTCGAAATAGGCCGACGCTTCCAGGATATCATGATTGTACTCATCGACCATGACCCAAAGGGGCATAGGGTCGAGGCCCGCACGGTGGCGTTCAATTTCCGGGATGCTAACGGCAACGCGATCACGGCCCGGCTGCGTGGAAGTGATTGCAAGGATGAAGAGGTTCGTACCGCCGGCTTTCCCAGGAAGGACAGCCACAAAGGCCACAGGCCGTGACTTCCGGCCTTCGGTCTCGCCGTCTCCGTGTTGGCGATGCCAAAGATATGGATATCGCCAGACGTCCGCAGCGGCGGGTTTAATCACGGTCCAATTCCGCGGCGTACTCCTCGAGCATCTCGACATGTTCGGTCGGGGCATCCTCCGCAGCGTAGACGCGGCGGCTGTCGTTGCCGAAGCGCGCTTCGTAGGCCTCGATGCTCATCAGGACGTATCTCGGCTTGTTGTGGCGAGTGATGGAGACCGGCTGCTGGCTGGCAGCTGCAAGCACATCTCCAAGATTCTGTTTCAGATCGGTCGATGGATAGTTTTTCATGGGATACCCTGTTTTGTCCATAATAGACAAAACAGACAAAACAGACAAGCGCATAAAAGTGGCAGGACAGGCGCATGCACCTGGCTTTGTCGACAGCCCGCCTAGCCTCCCCTATAAGGACCGGAATCGCAAGCAACCAGAGGCCCTTCATGATCATCGTCACGGGCGGCGCCGGCATGATCGGCTCCAACATCGTCGCCGCGCTGAATGCCGAAGGGCATGACGACATCCTCGTCGTCGACGACCTTACCGACGGTCACAAGATCGCCAATCTTGCCGATCTCAAGATCGCCGACTATCTCGACAAGAACGATTTCCTGGACCGCATGGAGGCCGGCTCGCTCGGCCGCATCGAGGCGGTGTTCCACCAGGGCGCCTGCTCGACCACCACCGAATGGAACGGCAAATTCATGATGGAGGTGAATTACGCCTTCTCGAAACGGCTGCTGCATGCAAGCCAGGCGTTGCGCGTGCCTTTCCTTTATGCCTCCTCGGCTTCCGTCTATGGCGGCGGCTCGGAGTTTCGCGAGGATCCCGCGCTCGAGCGGCCGCTCAACGTATACGCCTATTCCAAGAAGCTGTTCGACGACTACGTCAGGCGAACCGTGTTCGCCGGGCGCACCGCCTTCGATACCGACCATTCACCGGTCGTGGGCTTGCGCTACTTCAACGTCTATGGCCCGCGCGAGGCGCACAAGGGCGCCATGGCCTCCGTCGCCTTCCATCTGTTCAACCAGGTCGAGCGAGGCGAGAACCCGAAACTGTTCGGCGCCTATGACGGGTTCGGACCCGGCGAACAAAGCCGTGACTTCATCCATGTCGGCGATGTCGCTGACGTCAATCTGTGGCTGTGGAAACGGGGCTCAAGCGGCATCTTCAATTGCGGCACCGGCCGTGCCCAGCCCTTCCGCGCCATAGCCGAAACGGTGATAGACACGTTGGGGAAAGGAGAGATTGAATTCATCCCCTTTCCCGACCATCTCAAGGGCAGCTACCAGAGCTTTACGCAAGCTGATATGTCCCGTTTGCACGCGGCCGGTTATAACGGCCAATTCCGGACAGTGGAAACCGGTGTCAGAGACTATGTCGAATGGCTGAAAGCCCAACGATCCTCGTGATCGGCCCACGCTGGGTGGGCGACATGGTGATGGCGCAGTGCCTGTTTTCGGCGCTGAAGGAGTTGCATCCCAACGCCGCTGTCGATGTGCTGGCGCCGGCCTGGGCCGCGCCGCTGGTCAAGCGCATGCCCGAAATCCGCCAGCAGATCGACTTTCCGCTCAAACCCGGCGCGCTCGAATTCACCCATCGCCGCCGCTTCGGCCGGCTGCTGCGCGGCCGCTACGACATGGCCTATATCCTGCCGGGCAGCTGGAAGTCGGCGCTGATCCCGTTCTTTGCCCGTATTCCGCGCCGTGTCGGCAATTTACGCGAGATGCGTTACGGCCTGTTGACCGACATTGTGCCGCTGCCCGATGACGTGAAACGACGCACAGCGCAGGCCTATTTCGGTCTCGCCCAGGGCGGCACTTTCCGGGCGCCACGGCTTAGCGTGGACACGAAAAACCAGGTCGACCTGCTCGGCCGTTTCGGCCTGGCGCCGCAGAAATTCGTGGCCCTGATGCCCGGTGCGGAATTCGGCCCGGCCAAGCGCTGGCCCAGCGAAAGCTATGCCGGACTTGCCCGCGATTTCATGGGCAAAGGCTTGAAGGTCGCTCTGTTCGGCTCGAAGAACGACCGCGGCGTGACGGCGGAGATCGCGGCCCTGGCCCCCGGCCTCGTCGATCTCGCCGGACAGACGCGGCTGGAGGACGCCATCGACCTGATATCAGCCGCGAGGCTGGCCGTGTCCAACGACAGCGGGCTGATGCATGTCGCGGCCGCCGTCGGCACGCCGATCGTCGCCGTCTACGGCTCGACCTCGCCTGAGAACACGCCGCCGCTGGGCGAACGCCGCGAGTTGGTCTGGCTTGGCCTGTCGTGCTCGCCCTGCCACCAGAAGGTCTGCCCGCTCGGCCACCTCAACTGCCTGAAGACGCTTGAAGTCGGCCAGGTCGCAGCAGCGGCGGACCGGCTGCTGGACATCCCGGCCGCGGCATGAAGGTGCTGATCGTCAAGACGTCGTCGATGGGCGATGTCATCCACACCTTTCCGGCCGTCGAGGATGCTCGTCGCAACCGCCCGGACCTGTCCTTCGACTGGTGCGTCGAAGAGGCATTTGCCGGTATCGCCACGCTTCACCCGGCGATCGATCGGATCCACACGGTGGCGATCCGGCGCTGGCGCAAGGCGCTGCTCGATAGCGGCACCTGGCGCGAGGCGGCCGCCCTGCGCCGCACCTTGCGCCATTGCCGTTACGACCTCGTCATCGATGCGCAAGGCCTCCTGAAATCGGCTCTGGTGGCAAGGCAGGCCGGCGCCCCCATTGCCGGCTTCGACCGTTCGAGCGCGCGCGAACCTTCTGCGACGCTGTTCTACGATGCCACTTATCCCGTGCCGCGCGACCTGCACGCCATCGAACGGATACGGCGGCTGTTCGGGCTGGCGCTCGGCTATCAGCCCGATCTTTCGACCCTGGACTCCGGCATCGTGCCGCCCGTCGGCACTCTGGCGGGCATCGCCGGAAAAACCGCCTTCCTGCTGCACGGCACCAGCCGCGAAGACAAGAAATGGCCGGCCGAAGACTGGATTGAAACCGCGCGCCTCCTGATTGAGCGGGGGATAACGCCGGTCACGACCTGGTCGAACGAGCGCGAGAAGGCCGTGGCCGAAGCCATTGCCAAGGCAGTGCCATCGACAGTTGTGGTGCCAAAGTCACCGCTGGCCGACATCGCTGCGTTCATCGGCCGCTCGGAACTGGTCATCGGCGCCGACACCGGGCTGACCCATCTCGCCAGCGCCTTCGGCCTGCCAACGGTTGCGGTGTTCCTGGCGACCGAGCCCGGGTTGACGGGTCCGCGCGGGCAATATGCGTCGACGCTTTTGGCAGTGCCCGGGAAGCGTGTGATGCCGGCGGAGGTGGTGGCGGAGGCAGAGAGGCTGGCGGGACTCCAGGTCCTTGGCAAGGCCAACGCTGGCAAGAATTGACGTCAATCGGAAAGGCTGGCGCTGCCCCTCATCCGCCTGCCGGCACCTTCTCCCCGTATAACGACGGGGAGAAGAGAGCTGAACGCAAGGCCAGCGTCTATTCTGCTACGTTGAAAATCGGCGAAATCGTCGATGAGAGCATCTTTCTCCCCGTCACTATACGAGGAGAAATGCCCGGCAGGGCGATGAGGGGCGGCGCAAACCTCAGCTTAAAAATCGCAGCCGCGCCCCCCTCAAATCCCCTAGATGAACTGCACCTGGACGATCTCATATCCCCTGGCACCGCCGGGCGCATTGACTTCGATGGCGTCGCCGACTTCCTTGCCGATGAGCGCACGCGCGATCGGCGAGGAGATCGAGATGCGGCCGGACTTCACGTCCGCCTCCTGGTCGCCGACGATCCGGTAAGTCTTCTTTTCCTCGGTGTCCTCGTCGACCAGCACCACGGTGGCGCCGAACTTGATCTTGTCGCCGCTGAGCTTGCTGACGTCGATCACTTCAGCCCGCGCGATATAATCTTCAAGCTCGTTGACGCGGCCCTCGTTGAGGCTCTGCGCCTCTTTGGCGGCATGATATTCTGCATTTTCGGACAGGTCGCCATGCGAGCGCGCTTCGGAGATCGCCTCGATGATGCGCGGCCGCTCTTCCTGCTGGCGCCAGCGCAGTTCTTCCTTCAATGACGCGAACCCCTCGCCTGTCATCGGGACCTTGTTCATGATGCCTGACCTTTCCTGCTGCCACCCCCGCGTTTCGGGGAAAGCCTTGTCGATGGGTACAAAAAGAAAACGGGTCCGGCAGCCTCGGGCTAACGGAACCGTTTCACCGCAATTTCCCTGAATATAGCAATGTCAGCGGGTTTTTCACGCCCAAAAATCGGTTTTGCTAAAATCATCCCCGTTTTCATCAGCCAAGGCGGTGAATGAGGCTGGGGGCAACAAAAAGCGGCCGCGATCGCTCGCGGCCGCTTGGTAAAGCCCTGGGATCTTTTCAGCTTCTCATGAAATGGTCGATCTGCTCGGCCAGCATGCCATATTCGCGCGAACCCTTGCCGGTCCGCTTCTCGATTTCCATCAGCTGTTGCCGGGCCCCGGCCAGATCACCGATCTGCAGATGCGCCTCGCCGAGATATTCGCGCACCAGCGTGTAGTTCGGATCGATGCGCAGCGCCTCCTCGTAATAGCCGAGGCCGACGGTGACGCGGCCGGAATGGCGGTGCGAATAGCCGAGATAGTTGAGGATGCGCGGATCCTGCTTGTTGGCGGCAAGGCTGAGCACGGCGATCGCCTCGTCATAGCGCCCGGCCATCGCCAACGCGTGGCCGGCATCATAGATGCTGTCGTCGTCGAGCATGCCCTCCTGGGGTGCGACGCACTTTTTCTTCTTCTTGTCCCAGACTTCGCCCTTCTTGCATTGGGTGACCGTCTGATCGCTGCCGCCACTGTCACCGCCGGCGGCGAACACTGGAACGGCAAGGAACTGCAGCGCGACAAGGGCAGTCGCCACCTGGATCAGCACTCTTTTATGCATCGAAGCCTCCTGGAGGGTGAGAATGCAACACTAACGCCGGTCGGCTTGCGTTTCATCCCGGAAAATTGCGTGCGGAGAACATCAGGTGACGGATGCCGCAAATCCGCTATCATCCGGCAAACGACCTGAGGGAGACGGCCCTTGCAGCGGCGGCTTGAAAAGGACTGGGAGCTTTCGATCGGCCCCGACACTGTGCGCCTGTTCATCCTCAAGGCCAAGGCGCTGAGTGCGGCCGTCAATGAAGACTATGCCGATGGCGCCGAGCATGAGGTCGAGCTCGACGGCGAGTCCCATGTCAACCATCACCATGACGGCCTTGCCGAGGAAAGCTCCGAGAATCTGACCGAGGAAGAGCTGCGCGAACTGATCAACGACCTCAATGTCGATGAAGCAGCCGAACTGATCGCGCTGGCCTGGGTCGGTCGCGGCGACTACGACGCCACCGAATGGGCGGACGCGCTGGCGGCCGCGCGCGAACGCGCCAACAAGCGCACCGCAAAATACCTGCTTGGCATGCCGCTGCTCGCCGACTGGCTGGAGGAAGGGCTGGAAGCGATCGGTGCGTAACGGAGCGGTTACCGTTCGTGATGCGGCCGAGGCAACCACCTTGCGTCGGCGCCGTTGACGGCGATGGGGTCGCTTATCTTTTCCCGAACGTTCAGGATCTTGTTCGTCATGGCCGTCACGGCCTTGCTGATGATGCCGGCCGAGGCGAGACATCGCCATCGGCATCACGAGCCGTTGACGCCGAGGATAGAGCAGCCGTTGACTCCACGAGCCGAACAGCGCCTCAAACAGCGAGGCGGAAAGCACCTGAAACCACGAAGACACCGGTCGGTGACGCCGAAGCAGACACAGCAGAAAACGCAGTTGCGGCTGCCCTTGCCTGCCGATGTTCCGGTGCCTGGACCCAATATTCCGGTGCCCGAGCCACGCCCGACGGACACTCCAAAGGCCGACGCAGCAAAGACCGGGGAGCAGAAGAAAGGTCCGAACACCGCCGGCGCGCCCGACCGTAACCCTGAAGAAAAATCCCGCCAGGAAAAGCAGGCACTTCCCGAACCGCCGGTTCCCGAACCCTCAACCGATACGAAAAGCGAGCCGGAACCGCCGGCGGTCGCGCCAACGCCGACGCCAAAACCGGACATCGCGGAGCCCGAGGCTCAGCCGCCCACCGTTGCCCCGCAACCGCCGCAAAAGCCGGCGGACGCGGACGAGAAGAAGATGCTGCCCGATCCGCGCTCGGCCGATCTCCCCGATGAGAAAATGCCAGCCGAGGAAGTCGCCTGCCGCGAACGGCTGAAGACGCTCGGCGTCGAATTCGAAGAACACAAGGCGGAAAGCCAGCCCGAAATCGGCTGTTCGATCCCCTATCCCATCGTGCTGAAGGACCTTGGAAAGTCCGTCGCCATCGGCCCCGGAACCGAGCTCAATTGCAAAATGGCCGAGGCAACGGCGCGTTTTGCCGCCGATGTCATCCAGCCGGCGGCGAAAGCCGAATTCGGTGAGGACCTGAAATCGATCGGCCAGGCATCGGCCTTTGTCTGCCGGCCACGCAACGGCACCCGAGAACTGTCGGAACACGCCTTTGGCAACGCGCTCGACATCGCCAGCTTCACGCTGTCGGACGGCAAGACGATCGAGGTCGGCCCGGCGCCGCCGGAGAAGGACGCCAAATTCCTCAACGCCGTGCGCAAGGCGGCCTGTGGACCCTTCAAGACGGTGCTCGGTCCAGGCGCCGATCCTGATCACTCCCTGCATTTCCATCTCGATCTCGAACCGCGCCGGCATGGCGGCACGTTCTGCCAGTGAGCATGGCTGATCCAGGCCGCGTGCCGCAATTCGGCCGCAGGCATGAACGCGGGCGCTGAGTTTTCCTTTACCCTTGATCGTTAAAATGCCGGATATCCATCAACGGGATTCCGCCAATGGCCGGCAAATTTCGGGCCTTGTTTTTCGCCACCGCGCGCCAGACAAAATATGCAGCAATGCTGACCGCCGGCCTGGCGCTGGCGGCGCTTTCCGCCTGCAACACCGGTAGTGTGCTGTCGCTGCAGCCAGCCGTCGACGTCGGCGCGCAGACGGCTGCCGTGCCGCAATATGCCGGCATGCAGAAGCTTGTCCCTTCCAATCCATACATGACGCAGGCCGCCTATCCGCGCATGGACGAGCCGATGTCGCCCGTCGAGCAGATGCCGGCCAGCGAAACCGACTGCCGGCAGCAATTGAAGCGTCTCGATGTCGCCTACACCGACCTGGCGCCGATCCATGAAGGCCAGTGCGGCATCGATTATCCGGTCAAGGTTTCGGCCATCGGCAACATCCAGATGAAACCCGCGGCAACCCTGACCTGCGACATGGCCGCCACCTTTGCCGGCTGGACGAAGAACGAGCTCGTCCCCTCCGCCCGCTGGCGCTATTTCTCCGACGTCAAGACCATCCACCAGGGCTCCAGCTATTCCTGCCGCAGGATTGCCGGCGAAGGTGTCCTGTCCGAGCATGGCAAGGGAAATGCGCTCGACGTCATGAGCATCGAACTCAACAATGGCGACGACATTGACGTGCGTAAGCCCGGCCTGTTCGCTTTCCGCACCCGCGGCTTCCTCAACAATGTGCGCGCCGACGGCTGCCAGTACTTCACCACCGTGCTCGGCCCCGGCTACAATTACGACCACCGCAACCATTTCCATTTCGACATCAAGAACCGCAAAAACGGTTATCGCGCCTGCCGTTAGGAAGAGATCAGCCTAATCGGCGCCACCGGTTGAAGCGGCGATCTGCCGTGCAACCAAGTCCTGGATGCGCCAGAGATTCCGGTCGCGGATGCCGCTCTCTTCAAGCTTGCTCACGGTCCTGAACAAATACTGCGCCGAAGAGCCCCAATGACCGGCAGCCCGCGCCAGAGTGTCGGCAACCTGCTCCAACGGCAACCGGCCGGCATAGGCGCTGCCGTCCGGCGCGGCGACGAAAGCCAAGGCACGCAGCGGCCCGTCCCTGGTCTTGACCTTGATCCAGCATGGCACGTTGGTTGGCGGGTTGGCATCGATCTCGCGGCGCATCAACTGGCCGAGTTGCCCGAAATGATCTTCCGCGGGCAGCCGATAGACGATGCCGTTGCAGCTGCCGCCTCGATCGAGCGCCAGCATCAGGGCCGGCAAATCGCGGGTTCCGCGCCAGCGGGTCAGTTTCAGGCAAAACGAGCGGTGCCATCCCGGCGCCGTGGCCGGGCGCTGCTCGACATGGGCGAATTCGGGGTTCCAGATCAACGACCCGTAGGCAAAGACCCAAAGCGTCTCGGGACGATGCTGCGATAGCAGCTTGTCGACCAGGCCATCGAACTCCGCATCGGTGTGCTCGCTGGTTCCGGGCTCTGGCCCGGGATCAGGCTCGACACGCTCAACTTGCGCGACAAGCTCGGCGGTCAACGCCATTGGCTTGCGGCCTGCCAGCTTCCGCTCCATTGCTGCCCCCGCGAGGAAACGATGCCCACGATAGACCGGCGGCGCGCTGCTGGCCATTGATTTCCAGGGTCCGTCAGGCAACAGATACCGCACGGATCGGGCGGCGTTCATGAGCCAGCGAAGTTTTCGGCGACGCGTTGCAATCTGGGTGGCGACCTTGCTGGCCGCCTATCTGGCGCTCGCCTATTTCGCCGCACCGGAATTCTGGACGTTCCGCGATCGCGGCTTTCGCAAGCACAGCTTCGAGATGGTGACGCACACGCCACAAGGCATTCCGGGCGATCCCATCAATGTCGGTCTTGTCGGTACGCGAAAGGAAGTAGTGCACGCCTTCGCCGTCGCCGGCTGGGACACCGCCGACGCCGTGACCCTGAAGACCGCGATCGAGATTGGTGAAAGCGTGCTGTTCGACCACCCCTACCCCGATGCGCCGGTCAGCAGGCTGCTGTTCGATGGCCGCGCCCAGGATCTCGCCTTCGAGAAGCCGGAGGGCCTCAGCGCCGACCGCCGGCATCATGTCCGCTTCTGGCAGACCGATGCAAGCGGCGACGATGGCCGGCCGCTGTGGCTGGGCTCGGCCAGCTTCGATCGCAGCGTCGGCCTCAGCCACGACACCGGCGCCGTCACCCACCATATCGGCCCCGACATCGACGCCGAGCGCGATTTCCTGATGCGCGACCTGGCCACCGCCGGCACGCTGATCTCGACCAGCGATATATCGGGCGTCGGCGCCACCAGTACGGGACGCAATGGCGGCGGCGATCCCTATTTCACGGATGGCGAGGCAATTGTCGGCGTGTTGAAGCAGTTGCCCTGACCATCGCAAAAGTCAGTTCGTGGTGATCACGATCTTGCCGAACGGCCCTTTCTCCAGATGCTGCAAGGCTTGCGGCACCTCGTCGAAGCCAAAGAGCTTGTCGATGACCGGCTTGATCGCCAGCGCCTCGATCGCCTGATTCATACGTTCGAAGGCGCGGCGATGGCCAACCGACAGGCCCTGCACGGTGATGCGGTTGCGCATGAAGGGCATGATAGGGAAGCTGAGCTCCATCGCGCCCAACAGGCCGATGATCGACAGCCGACCGTCGGCGGCAAGCGCATTCAGCGATCGCCGTGCATTATCGCCGCCGACCATTTCCAGCACGTGGTTGACGCCCAGCCCATTCGTCAGCTCACGCACGGCCTCATCCCAGGCCGGTTGCGTGCGGTAGTTGATCCCTTGCCAGGCGCCGAGCTTTCTCGCCCGCTCAAGCTTTTCATCGCTGCTTGAGGTGACGATGGCGCGCAGGCCGAACGCGGTGGCGAACTGCAGCGCAAACAGCGACACGCCGCCGGTGCCCTGGATCAGAATGGTCTGGCCCGGCACCGGTCTGGTCGCTTCCGCCATGGCGAACCAGGCTGTCAGCGCCGCGATCGGCAATGTCGCGGCCTCGATGTCGCCGAGCGATGGCGGCGCCAGCACCGCGGCGTCCTCGCCGAAGATGACATGGTCGGAAAGCATTCCCGACAGCTACGAGCCCAGCGTGTGCTTATGCAGCACCGGCGGTGCGTCGCCATCCGGCCAATCGGCGATCACCTGGCCGAGCACGCGCTGGCCGACCTGAAAGCGGCTGACCGCACTGCCGACGGCCACCACTTCACCTGTCCGAACCGGATAGATAGGTAACAGAATGGACTGATTAGATGGGTGACAGTTTTCTTGTCCGCCGGGAGGACCGGCGATGGTTTGGCGAGAGACTGGCATCCAACCCAACCGCTTGGCGCTGCCGCGAACCCATCATAAGGGGGAAAACTGTTACCTATCTATCCGGTTCAAACTGTTACCCATCTATCGGCTGGACACACCCACCGCGTCGGATGTCGGCACGAAGGGAAAGGCAAGGTCGGGGATCAGCACGCCGTCTACGATCATCTTATCCTTGTAGTTGAGCGACACGGCCTTGGTCCGCACCAGCAAATCGTGCGGCCCTGGCCCGGGCACCTTGCCTTCCACCTGGCTTAGCCTCGACAGGCCAAAACCGCTCATCTGCCAGGATCTGTTGATTGGGGTGCTCATGTCGTGTCGCGCTCCGTGCGTTGATGCCAGGCGAGACATTTATGCCTTTCGACTATAGAAAATAGTGCTTCGGTGTGGTATAATTTGACACTGATTGCGGATCAAAAGTCGACAATAGGAAATCGCCATGGAAACGGCCGACCTGCAAGGCATCGTCGCGTTTGTACAGGCGGTGGAGGCCGGCAGCTTCACCAGCGCCGGCGAGCGGCTGCATGTGACGAAGTCGGCGATCGGCAAATCGATCGCGCAGCTGGAGCAGAGACTCGGCGTTCGCTTGCTGAACCGCACCACCCGCAGCCTCAGCCCGACCAGCGAAGGCGTCAGCTATTATGAAGCCTGCGTCCGGGCCCTTGCCGAGATCGAAGCCGCACAGTCGCTGCTTGCCTCGCGCCGTCAGGTCCCGTCTGGCCGGCTTCGGATCGACGTGCCGCTGGCCTTCGGCCGACGCTGCGTCGCCCCCGTGCTGTTCGAGATTTCGAGGAAATTTCCGGACCTGACGGTGGAAGTCTCCTTCAATGACCGCCGCGTCGACCTGATCGAGGAGGGCATCGACCTGGCGATCCGCATGGGCGAACTCGACGACAGCCTGTCGCTTGCGGCCAGGCGCCTCTACGCCCAGCGCTCGGCCATATGCGCGGCTCCCGACTATCTCGACAGGCATGGCCGGCCGCAATCGGTCGAGGATCTCGCCGATCACAGCGTCATTGGCTACGGTCGCGAGGGCATCGTCCGGCCCTGGGTGATCAGGCATTCCGACGGCCATCTCGCAACCTTCATGCCCAAGGCGCGACTCGTTCTCGGCCATGGCGACCCGATGCTGGATGCAGCGCTCGCCGGCTGCGGCATCGCCTTCCTGCCGACATGGCTGGCCGCCGACAGCCTCAAAAGCGGCGATCTCGAAATGGTGCTGTCGGACTGCCTGGTCGAGAACATCGTCGTGCATGCCGTCTGGCCGGTAACGCGCGCGCTCACGCCAAAGGTACGGGTTGTCGTCGACGCCCTCGTCGAACATTTTTCGACGCCGCCCTGGGATGCCGCGTGACCGAAATGCCGGTCATTTCTCAAAAATCACGTCGGACTATTTTCGAAGACCGCGCCGCAATGCTATTGACCGCTCATGTTATACGTAGAAATCGCTATCGTGGTCGTCCTCATCTGTGTGAACGGCCTTCTGTCGATGTCCGAACTTGCCATCGTCTCGTCGCGACCGGCCCGCCTGAAAGCGATGATCGACCGCGGCATCAATGGCGCCGGCCGCGCGCTCGAGTTGGGTTCCAATCCCGGCAAGTTCCTGTCCTCGGTGCAGATCGGCATCACCCTGGTCGGCGTCCTCTCCGGCGCCTTTTCCGGCGCCACGCTCGGCGAACGGCTGGCGCAGTTCCTGGCCTCGACCGGCATCCGCGAGACCGTCGCCGATCCGCTCGGCGTCGGCATCGTCGTCGCCATCATCACCTATTTCTCGCTGATCGTCGGCGAACTGGTGCCAAAGCAGATCGCGTTGCGTGACCCCGAGCGGGTCGCCGCCAGGGTCGCTCCGGCAATGACCATCCTCGCCACCGTCTCGGCGCCGCTGGTCTTCCTGCTCGATTTCTCCGGCCGCACCATCCTGTGGCTGCTCGGCCAGCGCGGCGAAAGCGAGGAGAAGGTCACCGATGAGGAGATCAAGATGCTGGTCGCCGAGGCCGAGCATCACGGCACCATCGAATCCGACGAGCGGCGCATGATCGCCGGCGTCATGCGGCTTGGCGACCGCGCCGTGCGCGCGGTGATGACGCCGCGCACCGAAGTCGACTGGATCAATCTGCAATCCGACGAGGCGGCCATCCGCAAGCTGCTCATGGAAACCCAGCATTCGCGCCTGCCGGCAGGCGACGGCGGCGTCGACGTCATGGTCGGCGTCGTCCAGACGCGTGACGTGCTGGCCGCGTTGCTTGCCGGCCGCGTTCTCGACCCGCGCAGGCATGTGCGCGCAGCCCCCATCGTCTACGACCAGGCCGACGCGCTGGATGTGCTGCAGAAGCTGAAAGAATCCGACGTGCCGATGGCGCTGGTGCATGACGAATACGGCCATTTCGAAGGCATCGTCACCCCGGCCGACATTCTGGAAGCCATCACCGGCGTGTTCCGCGCCGACACCGACGCCGGCGATGAGGAAAACGCGGTCAAGCGCGAGGACGGCTCGTGGCTGCTCGCCGGCTACATGCAGGCCGACGAGATGGCCGACATTCTCGGCATCGACCTGCCGGAAAACCGCGATTACGAAACCGTCGCCGGTTATGTGCTGTCGCACATGCATCATCTGCCGGCGACCGGCGAATGCGTCGACGCGCAGGGCTGGCGCTTCGAGGTGGTCGATCTCGACGGCCGCCGCATCGACAAGCTGATCGCCACCCGCCTGCCCGGCGCCCACCGCGAGGCGGTGCGCTGACATGTTCGAATGTCAGCTTTTGACCGGTTAGCTGACGCCGCCCTCTGCCAGAGATCGAGCTGGTTTCAACAAACCGAAGAAGCCAATGATGCGCGTTATCCGTTTCTGCTCCTCATCCAGAAAAGCGATGTCCAGGCCCTCGGGCAAAGACGAACCGTCAGGCATCACAAACTTCCACGCGAAGCGCGCAACGCCGTGATGAACATCCACGTTGCTGGTCCGCAGAATGCATGCACCCGGATACTTGCTCTGAATTCCTGCAATGTGGGCTAGAAGTTCTTCGGCACCAACGGCGTGAACGGTTGGATCGGTATACGTCGCGCCATCGCTCAAGATCGATAACAGCGACGCCCGCCGCTTCTCGGCGTTTTCGGTGGACCACGATGCACAATACTTATCGATGAGATGCGTCAAAGGCATGCTACTTCCCTGTCGCCAGAAATTGCGAGAGCGCGGCGAAATCATCGTGCAGGTGGCCCGCCGCTATGGCCCGTTTGAATATCGCATCATAACCATCGACTATTGAACGGTCGATTTCGCGGAACTGCATCAACTCCAATAGATGCTGCATTGCGCCGTGGTGCGCCGAGATCGACGAGAGCGTTTCGTTATCGCTGGCAAATCGGCCAGCGCTCGTCCGCTTGATGAGGTCGGTCACCAGGCCGTCAATGACCGGCGCCGTCGCGGACCACTGCCGCGCCAGTTCACCGAGTTCGATCTCTTCGGCCTGCGACACGGCGATCGCATGGAGCGTCCCGAACAGAGCGCCCCACATGATAGCCAGTAGTGCGCTATCGAGCCCGTTCGCACGCCCTGGTTCTTCGCCAACATGCTGAACATTGCCACCCAAAGCGCGAAACACATCGCGGTTCGTGTCGAAAGCCGCCCTTGGCCCGGCAAGCAGGATGGTTCCGGCGTCCGTGCCGATATAATCCGGCGTCGCCATGATCGCGCCATCAAGGTAGCTTGCGCCGTGCTCCCTATACCAATCAGCGGCTTCCCGTGCGCCATTTGGCGTCCCGGAAGTCAACTCCACGATCAGCTTGCCGCGAATGGCTGAGGCGATGGCGTCACTGTGGAGAAGCGCTTTTGTCACCTCATAGTCGCTGACATTCACAATGATGATCTCGCCTGCGTTCACGGCTTCCTCCACGGAGGAGGCGACGATTGCGCCCAGCCTGGCGAGTGGATCGGTCTTCTGTCTGGTTCTGTTCCAGACAGTCGTCGGATATCCCGACTGAAGCAGGCTGCCGGCGAGCGCCGAGCCCATACGGCCCGTTCCAATAACCGTGATTGAAAGCTTCATTCCACACTCCATATCAATTGGCGGCGTCAGACCGCGTTTTGCTGTGATCGTCTTGAGAGGTATGTCAAAACGAGCGGCGCGCGATACGCACCCGGGCGTAAGTGGTCACCAGAAGGTAAGGAACGCGCGATGAACAATTCCGCGGACAATGGCTTTGCAGCGGCCGTCAGGATGGTCGAAGGAAAGTGGAAAGTAGATATCCTTTGCGAGCTCGGAACGGCGTCGCGCAGATTTGGTCGATTGAAGCAGGCGCTCTCTGGCATCAGTGAAAAGATGCTGGCGCAACAATTGCGAGAACTGGAGGCGGACGGCCTTGTCGACCGCAAGGTCTTTTCCGTGGTTCCAGCGAAGGTAGTCTATTCGCTGACAGAACGCGGCGCGGCGCTCAACGCAGCAGCAGGTTCACTATGTCTGTGGGCCGAGCAATTCGGCCTGCCCGGCTGCACTCAGATTACCAATGGCGTACATATGGATGCCCTCTGATGCATATCGCCCAAAGCGACCTCGGTTTGGGCGCCCATCGCGAGGCGGTGCGCTGACGCCCGACGCAATTGCGGCATTCGCTCTATCGTTCCCAGAAGGGCTTGGCGATCTCTCCCTCGACCTGCTGTATCGTCAGGCCGATATCGTCGATCAGATGCGGATTGTCCTTCGACATCTGCCTGAGTTGCCAGCGAAAGCGTATCCGTTCGCGCCAGATCCGATCGTGCCAACTCGCTATGATGCTTCGCAGGGTCTTCAGGAGCCGGCGCGATGCCGGCCGCACGGGCGTTCCCGCTCGCGCTGCACAACGCTGGGCTGATGCAAGTGTATTGGTCATGGCAACCTCCATATGGTTTGAGGGCCTGGGGCTCTCGATGAGGTTGAATTCTGCGCGATACGGACGGCGCCGTAATTAAGCCCTCCCAAATAGTTCTCAAAACTTCCAAACGAGCTAGAGCAGTTCACCGGCTCACGGAACCGGCAAACTACTCTAACCCTTTGTTTTGACGCAATTCCGAACAGAAAACCGCTTCACACTTTTCCTGGAATTGCTCTATAGATGCGCCTATGCAGGGATCGCGTTTTGCCTTTGGTCCGTTCGTGCTTGATCCGGGTGCGGGAACGCTGCTTCGGAACGACGTCCCCGTTGCCGTTGGCTATCGCGGGCTGAGCCTGCTTGCAGCACTCGTCGGGCGGCCCGGTGAAATCTTGGGGAAGGCCGAGTTGATGGACGCTGCATGGCCGGGCACGGCCGTGGAGGAAGGCAACCTCACCGTCCAGATCGCGCAGTTGCGCAAGCTGCTTGGTCCTGTCGGCGAGAACGGCGAATGGATATCCACCGTTCCGCGCGTCGGCTACCGTTTCACGGGGGCCGTCGAACAGCTCGGCGAGGCCAAGCGAAAACCCTTGCCGCTGCCCGACAAACCATCGATAGCCGTGCTGCCCTTCGTCAATTTCAGCAACGATCCCGAGCAGGATTCCTTCGTGGACGGGTTGACCGAAGACCTCATCACCGACCTGTCCAGGATCTCCGGCCTGTTCGTCATTGCCCGCAACTCGACCTTTGCCTATAAGGGAAAAGCGATGGACGTGCGCGAGATCGCCGGGGATCTTGGCGTGCGCTACCTGCTGGAAGGCAGCGCACGACGCGCCGCGGGGCGCGTGCGCATCAACGCACAGCTGGTCGACGCGGTGAGCGGCGATCATCTGTGGGCGGAACGCTTCGATCGCGGCCTGGAGGATATCTTTGCCGTTCAGGACGAGGTGACGGCCAAGATCGTGGAAGCGCTGCTTGGCCGGCTGCGCGCGCCGCCGCCGCGCAATCGGCCGCGAAATCTGGAGGCCTATGACCTCTGCGTGCGGGCGCGCAAGCTGATCGACGACTCGCCGCAGATGGCGCAGGAAGCGCATCTGATGCTGACGCGCGCGGTGTCGCTCGATCCTGATTACGCCGAGCCCTATCGCTGGCTTGCCATGAACCACTGGATGGGACAGGTGCATTGGGGCGGACCAACCGAGGCTGCCCGCAGCGTTGCCCTGGAGCTGGCGCGCAAGGCCGTGGCGATCGATCCCAACGATGCCGGCTGTCGCTGGATCCTGGCTTATCTGCTTGCCTATGAGCGCAGTTTCACTGAAGCGGATGCGGAATTCGCCAAGGCGATCGAGCTCGACCCGAACGAGGCCGACACCTGGGCGGCATTGTCCGACATCGCCGTCCTGTCCGGCCGGGTCGAAGAGGGCCTCGAGCACATCAGCAAGGCGTTCCGGCTGAACCCGTTTCCAGCGAGCTGGTACTATCTGACGCTCGGCCAGGCGCAATATGCGGCGCGCGACTACCAAGCCGCTATCGAGACGTTGCGCCGTGACGAGACCTATCGCACAAGCTCACGCCGTTTCCTGGCCGCAAGCCTGGCCCAACTCGGCCGGCTCGACGAGGCGCGCGCGGAGGCCGAGCTGTTTCTCGTCGGCAACCCGCATTTCACAACCCATCACTGGGCGACGACCGAGCCATTCCGCGACGCCGCTACGCTCGAGCATTTCGTCGATGGTTTTCGCAAGGCCGGTCTTCCGGAGTGACGCGCCGGTATTCGGCCTGCCCGCAGCAAAACGACGTGGCTAACCCGGGTCTAGGCATGGGCATGATCTCGGTGGCGCGAGACCTTCTCGCGGTTGCCGCAGGTGCGCATGCTGCACCAGCGCCGCTTGCCGCCTCGCGACGTATCGAGGAAAAGCCAGCCACAGCGAGGGCAGGAATGCAGCCTGTCGCGCGGCAGGGTGAAGAACGCTTCAATGGACAGCATGGCCAGCAAGGCGGTGACGGCGTCCGGGTCCCGCCACCGGGCAAGGGCAAGCTTCGGCCTGGTGCCATCCAGTTCGATAGAGCCGGCGGCAAGCGAGCTTGCCGTGCGCGAGAACAACAAACCGAGCGGTTCGACCGCAGACGGTTTGCCCGCGGCGATTGGCTCGAAAACCTGAAATGACGCCTCCCGCATTTCGCGGACACCTTCCACGAACCGCCCGTCCGCTATCTCGGCAACGGCCTGCGCCTGGCGATCGTCGGCAAGCCCTGAGGCGCTGAACCAGTTCGCAACATCCCGGACGGATTTGAAGAGTTCATTGTCTGCTGCCGGCACCCGCCGGTCGAACACGGCGTTCGACAGGTCCAAGGCGGGATGCCCGCCTATGAAGTGATCCGGCACCCATTCGGTGTATGCATCGCCCATGGAACATAACCTCATCAACCGCATTATACGGTTACATGATGTAACCACTATCACAGGGATATGTGGTGTCAAACCCATAGCGCCGCCAGGTCGGCGCGGACCACTGGGAGAGAGAGGATGTGCAGCAATCGTTACAAGACCTACCACGAAACCATCAATGTCGACGGCCTCGACATCTTCTACCGTCATGCCGGCGACCCCGGCAGACCGGCAATCCTGCTGCTGCACGGATATCCGACTTCGTCGCACGTCTATCGCAATGTCATCGAACCGCTGGCGGAAACAGCCTATGTGGTGGCGCCGGACCTGCCCGGTTTCGGCTTTTCGTCCGCCCCTTCCATCGATGCCTATGACTACACGTTCGAGAACCTGGCCAACACGATCGAAGCCTTCGTCGAGGCCCTCGGCATGCAGCGATTCTTCCTCTACATCACCGACTTCGGCACGCCTGTCGGCTACCATCTCGCCACACGGCAGCCGGATCGCATCCTCGGCCTGATCGCGCAGGACAGCAATGCTCATGACGAGGGGCTGGGACCGGAATGGGACGCGCCGAAGGCATTCTTCGCCGAACCGACTGAAGAAAACCGCGCCAAACTGCCGGACTGGATGAATTTCGAGGGGACCCGAAATCAATATATCGGCGGTCTCCCCGAGCGTCTGAAGGTGTTGTTTCCGCCCGAGGGTTGGTATCTCGATACGGAGCGCCTGGCGAGGCCCGGCAACACCGACATTCAGTTCGAACTCTTCACCGATTATGGCTCGCACATCGCGCGCTTCCCGGCCATCCAAGCCTATCTCCGCGACCAACAGCCAGCATGCCTCGTGCTGTGGGGACGGCACGACGCCTTCTTCGCGCTGGACGAGATCATGGCCTACAGCCGCGACCTCGACGCAGTCGAAATCCATGTCTTTGAGAGCGGACACATGCTTCTCGAAACGCATCATCGCCAATGCGCGGCTCTCATCGCTCACTTCATCCACGAGGTGGAGACTGGGGTCTTTCGCGAACCTGCAGGGCGCTGAACGTCGGCGCTCAAACCGCCATTTCGATGGGTTCGGCAAGCCTGGGATTGGCTCGCGCCGCGATCAGGCAGCCGGCGACGATCAGGCATGCTCCGGTCAAGGTGGTCCAGGTCGCCTCCTCGCCGAAGAAGAACCAGCCGAGCGCGACCGCCCAGATGAAGGCCGAGTATTCCGTCGGGATCAGATATTGCGCTTCGGCGCGGGCGTAGGACCAACTCATCAGGAACTGCCCGGCAAGCGACAGCACCGTCACCCCGGCCAAAGGAAGCCAAAGATTACTCGGCAGGGCGACGGCGAGCCAGGGTGCCGCGAGGCCGAGCAGGATGGCAACGCAAAGGTTCTGGAACAGCATGATCTCGATCGGCTTGGCCAACTGCGCCTGTTGCCGGGCGAGGATGAGATTGTAGCCGTAGAACACCGTCGATACGAGCACCGCCGCCGTGCCGAGCATGGCATCTTGCGAATAGTCTGACTGCCCGAACTGGCCGGCCATGATGATGGCGACGCCGGCAATGCCGGCCAGCGATGCCCAGACAGCCTGGCGCCGAATCCGTTCGCCCAGCAGTAGCGCGGCGAGAAACAGGGCAAACAAGGGCGCCACGAAACTGAGCCCGATCGCCTCCGCGAGCGGCAGCCTGGCCAAGCCCCAGAAGAAGGATATCAGGACGACGCCGACAACCGCGGCACGCAGCGCATGCAGCCTCAGCACCGGAACGGTTGGCTTTAAGCGCGGTCCCGCCAGCCAGGCCGCGCCCGCGACCACGGTCGCGACCATGCTGCGCCACAGCAAGGTGTTGTAGACGCCGACCGCGATGACCAGGATCTTCATCGCTGCATCCATCCCGGACAGCAGGAAGATCGCCAGCGCGCATACGAGCACCGGGATCATCGGGGAAACGGCGCCGGTCAGGCTGGATGTCTTCACGGCTTCACTCATGTGACGGATTGCAGCCGGATATATCAGGGCAAAGGGCGCGACCAGATGGCAGTCCCGTCGATGTAGCAGTCCAACCCCGATTGGCGTCGTGTTCGCGGCTTTCGCGACATCCGGATATCAGCACCATACCGACGAGTTGGACGAGGCAGACCGCCTCGCCGACTGCATCATCCGGTCACGGCAGGCGACGCACGCACACATGGCATAGATCGAATTGACGGGGCGGGTTGCCGACGCGGCTGGCCCGTCGCATGTTGTCGATTGTTTACAGACGGATCGGAAAAAATGCGCCGCATAGCTTCAGGCGACCTTTATCAGACCTACGATCTTGGTGACTTGCGCATCACCTCCTTGCGCGATGGCTATGTCGACATGCCGATCGGACGGCTTCGGCAACGCGGCGACAAGCCATTTGGCGATGAATTGCCGCAACAAGTCGCGTTGGTTGCTGGTCAACTCAGGCTTTCCGTCAATGCCTTCGCGATTGACGATGGAAACGGGATCATCCTGATCGACACCGGCGCCTCGAACGCCTGGCATCCCACCATGGGCCGACTTCCCGAGGCGCTGGACGAAGCCGGCATCGATGCCGGACGAGTCCGTACCGTCTGCTTCACCCACACGCATCTCGACCACATCCATGGTCTTGTGCTTGCCGACGGCCGCGACGCTTTCCCGCGCCTGGCGCGCTTGCTCGTTCCCGGGGAAGAACTCGGCTTTTTTCGCGCCGAAGCGCGGCTCGAACGATTTCACGGCATGGCAGAAGCCTTCGAAGCCGGAGACCGTATCGGGACACATGTCGACATTGTCGACGCTCATGGCCATGAAGCGGGACATAGCTGCTTTTGCGTTTCGAGCGGCGGCGAACGCGTTCTGATTTGGGGTGACACCGTTCACGTCCCATCGCTTCAGTTCGATCGACCTGAGGTGACGTGGGAATTCGACGCCGATCAGGACCAGGCGCGCGAAAGCCGGTTGCGGTTGCTGGCGCTTGCAGCCGACGAACATTGTTTCGTTGCCGGCGCGCATCTGGATTCGCCCGGCATCGGCCGCGTCGTCCGATCCGGCGCCAGCTTTCAATTCGAGCCGCTATAATCGAAAAAGGGCGACGCAAGCGCCGCCCTGGATCCTTGGGAGGATAATTCGAATTGGCGGTCAGGCCGCCTTGACTTCGTCGGCAACGGCGTCGGCTTGACGCGCTGCCTTGAGCACCTTGGCCCACCACGCAACATCGTTGACCAGCGCGGTGGCGGCCTGGTTCAGATGCTCGAGGTCTTCCAGCTTCTTCTCGCCCTGGCGGACGGCGAGGAAATCGCCCCAGGCGATATGGACGGCCGACTTGACCGGCGCCATCTGCAATTCGACGGCATACAGTCTAAGCTGTTCGACGGCACGCGAGCCGCCGACGCTGCCATAACCGACGAAGCCGGCCGACTTCTTGTTCCATTCATTGGCGGCGTAGTCGATGGCGTTCTTCAGCACGGCCGTCGGGCCATGATTGTATTCGGCGGCGGTGAAGATGAAGCCGTCGAATTCGGCGACCTTCTTCTGCCAGCGCTGTGCCACTTCGTTCTGCGACGGCGCCCAGGCGGAGGATGCGACCTCGTCGAAGAACGGCAGCGGGAAGTCGCGCAGGTCGACGACCTCGACATCGATGTCGGCATGCGACTTGGCGATCTTGGCGATCCACTGGGTTGGCACATCGGCGAAACGAGCGGCGCGCGTCGATCCGACGACGATGGCAATTTTGGGTTTGGACATAAGGGCTCTCCTTGCACGAAGTACTGGTATCATTTGGATACCTGCGCTATATGAGATACTGGAAACGCGATGCACAAGAAGGCACTTTTTTGTTACCGAGGCACCCACACCGCTCCGAAGACTGCCGCGCCATCTCGGAAATCCTGCAGCGCGTCGGCGACAAATGGACCGTTCTGGTCGTCGGCAAGCTGGGCGACGGACCGCTGCGTTTCAACGAATTGCGCGCTGCCGTCGGCGGCATCTCGCAGAAGATGCTGACCACCACCTTGCGCGGGCTGGAGCGTGACGGCTTCGTCACCCGCACCGTGTTTCCAACCATTCCACCGCGCGTCGATTATGAGCTGACCGAGCTCGGCCACGAGCTGCTGATCCCCGTCAGCGCACTGAGCGAATGGGCGCGCGCGAACACCATGCGCGTCAAGGCTGCGCGCGAAAAATTCGACGGCACGCACGCCTGAAACCCTTGCACCGCAAGGGATCCAGCCCGGCACGCAACATCCGGCTTGTCTGATCGGAAATTCTATCTCGGCTGTGCGGATCGTTGCCCGGATGCACGCGCCGTGTCGGCTGGCGGATTGCCGCTCATTCCGTCTCCTGACGGCTGCCGCTCAGGCTCCTGATGCGCGGACATCGCATCGCGCGGCGCCACAGCTATCACACCGTGCGCCCTGCTTGCCGGGAGCCTGTTCCCCATGCGTGCAGGCACTGCGCGAGATATCTTCCTTCACCTCCGCGTAGGCGGTCACGCCGAGCAGGCAGGTCGTCGCGACCAGGGCTGCCACGAGCCAACCGTTCAGCAGATGTTGACGCATTGTCTCTCCTCCGATTGCAGCAGGATCGGGCTTGGAGGCAACCATCGGATGTCGCGAAACGTGTCTCCCCGGAGAGGCATGTTACAAATGACCAAGCGTGGGAAAAACGGCTCGCGTCAGCTTTCGGCAGGAACCGCTTTCGGCTTGCCCTCGCCATCCAGCGCCACCATGACGAAATCGGCATGGGTGACCTTCTCCATCAGGTCGGAGAGGTAGCGCTGCGCCCAGGCTTCGACCTTGAGCGTCATCGAGGTGCGGCCGACGCGCTCGACATGGGTGTAGATGCACAGCGTGTCGCCGATCTTCATCGGCTTGGCGAAGGACATTTCCTTGACCGCCGCCGTCACCACGCGGCCCTTGGCGCGCTCGGCGGCGCGGATGCCGCAGGCCAGGTCCATCTGCGCCATCACCCAGCCGCCGAAAATGTCGCCGGCCGCATTGGCGTCCGAAGGCATGGCCAGGGTGCGCAGCGTCAGATCGCCAAGCGGCCGTCCTTCAGCGTAGTGCACCATGCGAGAAATCCTTGTGAGGTGATGATCATCGATCCGTATCGCCGCTGCAGGATCAGGTCAACGCGCCGCAGCTGCTGTTTCCTGGCCTCCATGGCCATAGGCTAACCCTGGCATTCGCGCGGTTGTGCCTGATTTTCAGCGGCTTCGGGTTTTGGAGGGGGCTTCCCCCACTCCGTCGCTGCTTCGCAGCGCCACCCCAAGCTCGCGCCCTTCCTCTACCCCGTCGATCGGGGGAGAGGTGGCGAGCGAAGCTCGACGGAGTGGGGTCGACTGCGCGGCTTAAGACCAGGCGTTAGCTGAGAGGGGCACCTCTCAAAAATAACCTGCAAGGTTAGCTCTGATGCGATCCAGCACCGTATCCCCGGAAACATCGGGCACGAATTCCTTGCCCGTGATCGCCTCATAAGCCTGCGCGTAAACCCGCGAAGCCTGTTCGACGATCTCGTCGGGTATCTCTGGAATCGGGTCGTTGTAGGGATCGCAGCGCGCCGAGACCCATGAGCGGATGAAATCCTTGTCAAAACTCTCCGGCCGGCTGCCGTCGGCAAGCGCCTGTCCGTAACTCGACGCGATCCAGTACCGGCTGCTGTCGGGCGTGTGGATTTCGTCGGCAAGAATGATGGTCCCGTCCTTGTCGGTGCCGAATTCGTATTTCGTGTCGGCCAGGATCAGGCCGCGCTCAGTGGCGCGCTGCTGGCCGCGGGCGAACAGCCGCAAGGCGTAGTCCGATACGGTATCCCACTGCGCCTGCGTGAGAAGACCCTGCTCGAGAATCTCGGCTTTGGACAGCGGTTCGTCATGGCCGCCATGCGCGGCCTTGCTGGTCGGCGTGATGATCGGCTCCGCCAGTCTTTCATTGTCGCGCAGGCCATCCGGCAGGCGGATGCCATACATGTCGCGGTCACCGCGCTTGTAGCGCGTCAGGATCGAGGTGCTGGTGGTTCCGGCCAGATAGCCACGCACGACGATCTCGACCGGCAGGATGTCGAGCCTTGTGCCGACGACGACGTTCGGGTCGGGGTATTCGAGAACATGGTTCGGGCAGATGTCGGCGGTTTCCTCGAACCAGTAGCGCGCCGTCTGAGTAAGGATCTCGCCCTTGCAGGGGATCGACGTCAGGATGGTGTCGAAGGCACTGAGCCGGTCGGTGGCGATGATGATGCGCCGGCCATCCGCAAGGTCATAGTTCTCGCGGACCTTGCCGCTGTAGTGGCCCGGCAGTTCGGGAATGAACGCGTCAGGAAGGGTCCGCATATGATTTCCTGCCTTCCGCAAGGTGGCCGATCCCATCGCATAAGCTGTCGCCCCGGTGCATATCAAGCGCGATTGTCGGGTATCCCCGCAAACCCGGCCAGTTCGGCGGTCGCTTTTTTCACAACTGATGCCGGAAGGCGCGGCGACTTGGGAGCGCCGCCGCGTCTAGGCTGCAGCCAATTTTCCGGAGCCGCCCGCATCATCATGCAGACCTATGATTTCATCATCGTCGGCTCCGGCTCGGCCGGCTCGGTCCTGGCCGAAAAACTCTCGGCCTCGGGACGCTTCTCGGTGCTGGTGCTGGAGGCCGGCGGCACCGACCGCCGCTTCTACGTCCAGATGCCGCTCGGCTACGGCAAGACCTTCTTCGATCCCGACGTCAACTGGAACTACAAGGCCGAGCCGGATCCGGGCCTCGCCGGCAATGCCGATCACTGGCCGCGCGGCAAGCTGCTCGGCGGTTCGAGCTCGATCAACGCCATGGTCTGGATCAGGGGCGCGCGCGAGGATTTCGATGCCTGGGCAGCCGCCGGCAATCCCGGCTGGGGCTATGACGATCTGCTGCCCACCTTCAAGGCGCTCGAGGACAACCAGGCCGGCGCCGACCGATGGCGCGGTGTCGGCGGCCCGCTGCATGTCACAGACTGTTCTAACGCCGTCCACCCGCTGACCAGGCGCTATCTCGCCGCCGGCCAGCAGGCCGGCCTGCCGCTCAACCCGGATTTCAACGGCGCCGCCCAGGAGGGCGTCGGCATCTACCAGATCTCGACCCGCGATGGCCGCCGCATGTCGGCGGCGCGCGCTTTCCTGCGCCCGGCGATGAAGCGCGGGAATGTCCGCGTCGAGATGAAGGCGCTGGCGACAAAAATCCTGTTCGAGGGCAAGCGTGCCGTCGGCGTCGAATACCAGCAGAACGGCGAGATGAAGACGGCGCGTGCCGGCCGCGAAATCATCCTGTCGGGCGGTTCGGTCAACTCGCCGCAATTGCTGCAGCTGTCCGGCGTCGGCCCTTCCGCGCTACTGAAGGGCCTGGGCATTCCGATCGTCCACGGCAACGAGAATGTCGGCGCGCATCTGCAGGACCATGTCGGCATCAACTACACCTTCAAGGGCAAGCTGCCGACGCTCAACCAGACGCTGCGTCCCTGGTGGGGCAAGCTGCTGGTCGGCATGCAGTACATCCTGACCCGCTCCGGCCCGCTGTCGCTGTCGATGAACAATGCCGGCGGCTTCTTCCGCACCGACCCTACGGCGACGCGGCCCAACATGCAGCTCTATTTCCAGGCCTTCTCGACCGTCATTCCCAAGAGCGGCGAGCGCCCCATCCTGACGCCGGACCCATGGCCGGGCTTTTCCATCGGCCTATCCAACTGCCGCCCGTCGAGCCGTGGCGAGATCATGATCCGCTCGGCCAATCCGCGCGACTACCCCAAGATAACGGCCAATGCCTACTCCACCAATGCCGATGTCGAGGAGATGCTGGCAGCGGTGAAATTCGTGCGCAAGATCGCCTCGATGCCCGCCATGGCCGAGATCATCGAGGAAGAGGTCCTGCCCGGTCCCTCGATCACCTCCGATGCCGATCTGGTCCAGGATTTCCGGAAGCGCTCGGGCACCGTATATCATCCGGTCTCGACCTGCCGCATGGGGCCGGATCCCGCGCGCGCCGTCGTCAACCCGCGCCTCAAGGTGCATGGTCTGGAAGGTTTGCGCGTCATCGATGCCTCGATCTTTCCCGACAACATCACCGGCAACACCAACGCCGCCTCGATCATGACCGGTTGGAAAGGCGCCGAACTGGTTCTGGAGGACCAAGAATGAAGATCACCGACGTCAAGACCTGGGTTGTCGGCAATCCGCCGCCCGGCATCGGCGGCAAGTATTTCATCTTCGTCAAGCTGACCACCGACGGCGGCGTCGTCGGCTATGGCGAGGCCTACAACGCCACCTTCTCGGCCCATGTTACCGCCCGGATGGTCGAGGACATGGCCGAGCGCTATCTCATCGGCCGCGACCCGCACGACATCGAGAATTTCTTCCGCCGCGCCTATTCCTCCGGCTTCACCCAGCGCCCCGATGTGTCCGGCATGGGCTGCTTCTCGGCGCTGGAAATGGCCTGCTGGGACATTATCGGCAAGGAAGCCGACAAGCCGGTCTATAAACTGCTCGGCGGCCAAGTGCACGAAACGCTGCGTTCCTACACCTATCTCTATCCGCACAGCGGCAGCGTCCATTCCGAGGATGTGCACGGCAAGAACGTCTACAACGATCCAGATCTCGCCGCTGCCTGCGCGCTCGAATATGTCGAGCAGGGTTTCAATGCCGTCAAGCTCGACCCCGCCGGCCCCTACACCGCCTTCGACGGTCATCAGCCGCGCCTCGTCGATATCGACCTGTCCACCCGCATGATCAAGGCGATCCGCGAGGCGGTCGGCACCCGCGCCGACATCCTGTTCGGCACGCACGGCCAGTTCACAGCGTCCGGCGCGCTGCGCATGGCGCGCGCCATCGAACCCTACGATCCCTTGTGGTTCGAGGAGCCGGTGCCACCTGATATGCCTGAGGTCATGGCCCAAGTGGCCCGCGCGACCTCGATCCCGATCGCCACCGGCGAGCGGCTGACGACCAAGTTCGAGTTCGCCCGCGTCATCGAGAACCGCGCCGCGACCATCCTGCAGCCGGACCTCGGCCGCTCCGGCGGCATCCTCGAGACCAAGAAGATCGCGGCGATGGCCGAGGCCTACCACATCCAGATCGCACCGCATTGCTATTGCGGACCGATCGTGGGTGCGGCCAACATCCAACTGGCGGTGACGCTGCCCAACTTCCTCATCCTCGAATCGCTGAAGCAGTGGGACGGTTTCCACGCCACGCTGCTGAAGAAAAAGATCGAGTGGCAGGACGGCAATGTCATCCCGTCGAAGGAGCCCGGCCTCGGCGTCGAGCTCAACGAGGCGGTCTGCGAAGCACACCCTTACACGGGCAAGGACCTGCATCTGCAGATGATGCAGACGCCGCTGATGCCGTGAACGAAAGCTACGCCTTTATCGGCCTTGGCCATCTCGGCGGCAACCTTGCCGCCAGCCTGGTCCGCAACGGCTTTGCCGTCACCGTCTTCGACCGCGATCCCGCGGCCGTCGAACGCTTGGTGGCGCTCGGGGCCACAGCGGCAAGCAGCCCCGCCGAGGCCGCCGCACGGGCCGGCAACGCAATCTCCTGCCTGCCCTCTCCGAAGGTGAGCGAAGCCGTGCTGGCGGGCGCCGATGGTCTGCTGGAGGGCCTGCCCGCAGGCGGCACCTGGATCGAGATGTCGACCAACGGCCGCGACGAAATTACCCGCCTCGCCGCCGTCGCCTCGGCCAGGGGCGTCGAGACGCTGGAATGCCCGGTCACCGGTGGCGTGCACCTGGCGGCGGCCGGAAAGATCACGGCGCTGGTCGGCGGCGATCCTGCGCTCTACGAGCGTCATCGACCGGCCATCGAGGCGATGTGCGCAAAATCGTTCCTGATGGGTCCGGTCGGCTCGGCGGCGGTGATCAAGGTGATCACCAACATGCTCGCCTTCATCCATCTCGTTGCCGCCGGCGAAGCGCTGATGCTGGCCAAAAAGGGCGGGCTTGACCTCGCCCAATCCTACCACGCCATATCAGCCTCCTCCGGCAACAGCTTCGTCCACGAGACCGAAAGCCAGCTCATCCTCAACGGCTCCTACGACATCGGCTTCACCATGGACCTGGCGCTGAAGGACCTCGGCTTCGCGCTCGCCATCGGCGAGCAGTCCGGCGTGCCGCTTGAGCTGGCATCGCACGTCAACGCCATTTTTCAGCAAGGCAAGGCCGCCTATGGCGGCGGCGCCTGGTCGACCCAGATCGTCAAACTGTTGGAAGATGCCGTCGGCACCGACCTGCGCGCACCTGGTTTTCCGGCCAAGCTCGAACTCTGACGCCGGCTGGATATCAAACGATTTCAGGGCGTTGGCTGGATCGGCGGATCCATCTGAATCAATCTGTCAACGGCTTGATTCAGTATCTGAGCGTCAATGCACCGGGCAGGATCTCGAAGGTCGCGGGTATGCGTCCCAGCGACTCGCCGTCTATGTCGACCAGCGCGCCGTTCTTCTCTAAATCGCCGAGCGGTTCGACCACCACTTTCCTGCCGCGCAGGATGGTGATCGCAGGATGATTGCGATGCCGGCCGCCATAGAGCAGCCGGATGTCCCAGATCAGCTTCAGCTTGCCGGCCGCGCGCAGGATGACGATGTCGAACTGCCCGTCGGTCAGTTCCGCATCCGGCGCGATCATCATGCCGCCGCCGAAGAACTTTCCGTTTGCCACCGCCACCAGCGCCATGCGCGCTTCGACGGGGACGCCGTCGTCGACCGTTATGCTGACCTCCTGGAAGCGGTAGCGGATGAACTCGACCACGGTGCGCCACAGGAACAGCGCCTTGGCCGACATCCTGCCCTTGCGCTTGTCGGCATTGACGGCGCGGTCAGTGGCGCCGGAAAGCCCCAGGCTGGCGATGTTGATGAAATGCCGGCTGGCCAGCGCGCCGTGATCGTCGACGTAGCAGATGCGTCCGGCATCGACCTTGCGGGGCTTGGCTTCGGCGATCCGCTTCAGCACGGCATCGACCTTTTTCGGCAGACCTAGCCCACGCGCGAAATCGATGCCGGTGCCGCATGGC
Organism: Mesorhizobium sp. M7A.F.Ce.TU.012.03.2.1; assembly: GCF_004006095.1. NCBI lineage: Bacteria > Pseudomonadati > Pseudomonadota > Alphaproteobacteria > Hyphomicrobiales > Phyllobacteriaceae > Mesorhizobium > Mesorhizobium sp. M7A.F.Ce.TU.012.03.2.1. The sequence goes on along the minus strand of NZ_CP034779.1, from coordinate 3,476,071 downwards.
AAGAGCCCAAGCTCGGTGGTCCGGCCGCTTTCCCTGGCCGCTTGCAGCAGCCCGTCGGCCACTTCGCTGGCGGTGCCGTCGCCGCCGGCCGCGATCACCAGGTCGAAGCCAATCATCGCGAGATCGATTGCCAGCCTTTCGGCGTCGCCTTCCGCTTGCGTCTCGCGCAGTTCGAATTCGCCGAAATGCTTTTTCAGCGACACGGCGACATCAGGCCAATGCCGTTTCAGCCGGCCCCCACCGGCAATCGGGTTGAGAACCACTCCAACTTTCAAGCAACCCTCCCGCAAGGATTCGAGGCGCTCGGCGCCTCGAATCCTTTGCCGGCATTGAAGACCGCACCGGGCGGCAGGGCAAGGCCGAATGTCCGCCGATGACGCCCATCGTGGCGGACAGGAAAATTTCGCTGTCCCAGCTTGATCCCCGATAATCCCGTTATCCACAGGCCTCCGGCCATTCCCCAGGACCCTTACCCGGCGTACGTTAAACCCATCTCAGGCGGCTACCGATCATCAAGCCGAAAGGCGAAGTGAAAGGCGGATTTCCTGAGGCCCGTACGGCCCGAAGCGAGAGCAGGCTTGCCTGTTTCGAGGGACGGAGCCGAGACCTACGGGGCCGCGGAAAGCGTGCCAACGCCTACGGCGGACCGATGCTGCCATGAAGGACGGCAAAAACCTTCGATGGTGCGCAGGGCAAAGCCCGCAAGGGTGGAGACCGGCGTGGTCCCGAACGGACGCTGCTCTCGGGTGGCGGACTGGCAGGACCGTCAAAATCAAGGCCGGCAAGGCGCGACGACTTTACGGAAGTTGCTGCCGCGACCGTGTCCTGATCTGACAGGGAGGCGCTGGGAGAAATCCCGGCGCCGACTGCCTTTTTGCCCCTCGATATCCTTCGCCGGCGATCTCGCGGGCGCCGCTTCACCGCGCGCCAAAATCAGTTAGTATCCCAGCGTCAGAGTCTGTTTTCAGGCGGACTCTTCGAGGGGGACACTTCATGACGCTCATCCAGAAGCTTGCCGTCGCCTATGCCTTCCTGTTCTTCGGCGTCGTCGCCATCGGCTACATACCGGCGTTCAACGACGCCGACGGCAATCTGTTCGGCCTGTTCTCGCTGCAATGGTATGACGACCTGCTGCACGCCTTCTCCGGCGTCTGGGCTCTGGCCGCCGCCTTCATCTCGCACCGCCAGGCGGTGTTCTATTTCAAGCTGTTCGGTTCGGTCTACCTGTTCGACGGCGTGCTCGGGCTGATCACCGGTTCCGGCTGCCTCGATGCCGGTATCTTCATCAACGGCTTCCGCTCCCTCAACGATATCGAATTCCCGGCCCGCTTCTTCGCCAACCTGCCGCACCTCGTCATTGGTGGCTTCGCCGTCTATGTCGGCTTCCGGCTGGCCAGGCGCATACACGAACACTTCGCCACGGCCTGACTGGCCATGTTCCTGTTCCGCTGGCTGAAGCGCATCATCAAGACGATCCTCTGGCTGATCGTCCTTGTCATGCTCATCCCGATCGCCGGGCTGAGCTACGGCTTCCTGACGACGCCGTCGCTCGACAAGACGCCGCTGCCCGGAATTGCCGATGGCGCGCCGCCCAAGGCGCTGGCCGACAAGGTTCGCGCCGAGATCCCAGGCTACCAGCGGCCGGAGGAATCGACCTTCCTCACCTATCCGGAATGGGCGATCGTCTACGCCGCGCGCGAATATGCCGGCTTCGTCGACAAGGACCAGCCGAGCGGCTTCCCCTACTGGTCCTATGTCGGCCGCTTCTGGCAGGACTACGCCATGGTCATCCGCGCCAGTTCTCCCTACAAGTTCAACTACGCCAACCACCAGATGCTGGTCATCATCGGCACCAGCCACTCGATCGAGCATATATTGCAGTGGGCCTATGAGAACACGGTCGGCCGCATCACCGAGGCGACGACGGCAAAGCGCACCGCCGCCGACATCTATCAGGCCAAGGTGGCGGCGGACTATGCAGGGTTTCTCGACCAGGTGCCCTGGTATCAGTTCCCCTATGCCGACAAGCGCGCCGGCCTGTTTGCCGTGCAGCCGGCGCCGGGCGACAGCTCGATCCGGACCAGCGAACGCAAGCTGGCGTTCGGCCTCGCCGACACCATCAAGCAGGGCTATGCCGACCTGATCAAAAAGGCCCTCGCCGCCACGATGGACCCCGCCTTGCTCGACATCCATGTCTGGGCCAAGGGACCCGTCGGCGAAGCCACCCGCAACGAGCCCGACACCTTGCTCGAACGCGACATGGGCGCTGACGGCACCATCTTCGTCACCAGGCGCTATCAGGTCTTCACCGAAATGATCCCGCGCCTGATCGACAAGGGCGTCTCCTTCGTCGAGATCGGCGGCAATGACGAGATCATGGTCACCGTGCTCTCCACCGATACGATCGCCATCCCCGAAGGCATGCGCATCCTGTTCAGCTATCCGCTGCCGGCCGACCCGGCGATGCGCCGCACCGGTATGATCGTCGCCGTGCGCAAGCTGCATCTCGTGCTGCCGGCGCTGATCAAGGCCGGCGCCAGGCTTGAACACGTCTACGACTACTGAGGCCTTTCGGCCACGCCCGGCCAGGATCATGCATTTCCTGCGCTCCGCCACGCCCATTCCACAATCGCGGCCAAATCCCGCCTTGTTCGCGCGCGAAGGAATGGGAAGAAATGAATGGGCTGCCGGGGGCATCTCGAAGGGACAAGACCGTGATCAAGACCGCCCTTGTCGCCATGACCATTGTCGGCTGCGACTGCGACGCCAAGCTTTGCGAATATATCGGCGAGACGCCGGCCAAATGGTCGACCGTCGCCGAGTGCGAAGCGGCGATGAAGAGCCAGATGCTGCACGAGCGCAATTTCAATTATCCGCTCGTCTCCGGCATCTGCCGCACGAAGGGTTCGTCGTCCTCCTCGCAACTGGCCGCGACCGCATCGCGCCCGGAACTGAAGCCCGCCAGCCGGGTTGTCAGGACCGAAAGCCCATTGCCGCCTGAATTGAGCCACCGGCCAAGCGTCTCGGTCGGTTCGCCGACGACGGCCATGGAAGCCGATGCCGCCCGGCCCGTCGCCTATGAACAGGTGGTCGATGGCGGAACCGGTGTGCTCTATCGCACCAAGAACGGCTACGCCGTGGTCAAGACCGATCTCGGCCGCGCCGCCTCGGCAACCGCCGACGCCGCGAAACGCTCCGTGAACTGGCTGGCCGGATTGATGCCGAAAGGGCTTTAGGCCCGCCGGCGTTTGACGACCGCGTGATCAGGCAGGCACATAGGTCAACCTGATCACGTCGTCGCCTATCAGATCGCTGGCCACGAAGCGAAGCGGTGGCCGGGGGCCGGCGAAGAATGGCTTGCCCTGACCAAGCACGAACGGGTGGAAATAGAGTTGGTACGCATCGATAAGACCAAGGTCGGTCAGGCTTCGTGCCAGGTCCGGTCCGGAAACTGAAATCTCCCCGACGAGCTCAGCCTTAAGCCCACCTATCACCGCCTCGACGTCGTCCGCGACAAGTGTGGCGTTGGGGCCGACCGACTTCAGCGAGCGCGACACAACCCATTTCGGTTGGTTCCGCCACGCCGCCGCGAATTCGTGCGCCTCCGCGCTCCACTCAGGATGGTCTTCGTCCCAATAGCGCATGACCTCGTACATGCCGCGACCGTAAACACTGCCGCTCAAATTGCGCACTTGCTCCATCCAGTGACGAAAGATTGTCGGGCCTGACGGCATCTTCTGGTGGTCGACGTAACCGTCGAGGGACTGGTTCATTCTGAAAATGAGCTTCGCCATGCTGCAGGATCTCCACATCCGGATCGTTAGAATAACTTGAGCCGCCGTTACGCAAAAGTGTGGATCCCAACCGAAATTCAAACCGGGACACGACCCTAGTCCCGCTGCAACTTGACTTTCAGGCTCTGCCAGAACTTGTCGACCAGCGGCTTTTCGGTCGCTGCATCCTCACCGGCAATGCGGGTGATGAACAGCAGCCCCCGATCGGCAAGACCGACGCCGACGATCTCGAAATCGGCGGTGTCGGTGCGTGTCTTCACCTCGGCGTGGATGCCGGTCAATTCCTTGCCGTCGGCGAGTTTGCGCGTGGTCGGCTCCTGCGTCAGCGTGGCGCCGGCCTGCACCGATTCCTTGGTCATCTCCTGCAGCATCAGCTGGTTGAGCGACACCGGATTCATCGCGCCATATTCCTGCACCACGACGATCGTGCCGAGAGCCGACGCCATCAGATACTGCGTGATATCATCGCCGATGTCGGTCTTGGTCACCGAAATGTTGCTGGGGTGAACGAAGGAGAAGACGCTGCCGGAAAAGGTGGCGAAGTCGTTGCGCTCGAGCGTCACCTTGCTCCGCTTGCCGCCAGGCAGGGTCACGTCTGCGCTCTCGCCGGGATCGATATCGACCGTCACACCATCGATGGTCAGCTTGAAGGCCTTGAGATCCTCGGCTCCGGCAGGGCCAGCGCACAGCGCGATGAGGATGAGTGCCGCGGCTGATACCTTGCGCATGAAGTCTCCTAAAGTCTACGCCACCCCGCTCAGCGCCTTGATGGCACGGGAGAAGGTCGAGGAAAACAGTTCCGTCGGGTCATACTGCCGCTTCGCCGCCAGGAAGGCCGGCAGTTCGGGATAGGAGGCCAGCAATTCCCTGGCCGTGTAATGCAGCTGGTAAGGCAGGAAGAAGCGCCCGCCATGCTTGATCGTCACGTCGATCAGCGCCCGCGTCAGCGCCCGCATCCTGGCATTGCCGTCGGCATCGGTCGGCTGGTTGATGTAGAGCACCAGCGAATAGGCCGGCTCCGGCGCGTAGGTCAGCGCCACATCCTCCTTGTGGACGATGCGCACCGAAGCATTGAGCACCGGCAGCGTCTGGTTGCGCAGGATCTCGCGCGCTTCCGCGATGAATTCGACATAGGCGGCACGTGGAATAAAATATTCGTGCAGGATGTCGGTTTCCTCCATCCGATCGTTGAAGAGATAGGGCACCGAATCGTGCATCGGGTTGTTGCGGGTGACGAGACAAGCCTCGCCCTCGGCCATGGCTGAGGTGCGCGCCACCGTGCAGCTTTCGAATTTCGGCTCCAGGGTCTTTTCGGTGAACCACTTCAACTCCTGGAACAGGCTGCCCCATTTCGCCAGGTTGATGATCACCCGCTTCAACCCGACTGAACCCGGCTCGCCGATCTCAGGCTGATCCGCCGGCGGCTGCTCCGCCACCTTGTCATAACGGTAGACGATCATGTCCTCGAGGAAATTGCCGGGCGCCGTCGACAGATGACCGTAGAACAGGCCGATCTCCTTGTTCGGCTCCAGCACCTCGGCGAAGAATTTCGGAAAATCGTCCGATCTGATGATTTCGCGCGAGGTCCGGTAGACGACGTTGTCGACGACATCGAGCGTCGCCTCCAGCACCACGCCGAACAGGCCGTAGCCGCCCACGACGTGCCGGAACAGATCGGTGTTCTCGGTCGGCGAGCAGGTGGTCACCGAGCCGTCAGCCAGCATCACTCGCATCGAGCGGATCGAGCCCGCCACCGAGCCTGCCTGGTGGTCCATTCCGTGCGCATTGACCGACAGTGAGCCGCCGACCGAGAAGATGTCGGTCGACTGCATCGCCTTCACCGCTAAGCGCGGATGCAGAAGGTTCTGGATGTCGTGCCAGCGCGCGCCCGGCTGCAAGGTCATGGTCTTGGCCGCCGCATCGACGGTGACTTTGTTGAACTTTCTGAGGTCGAGCACCAGCGCGTTGTCGTCGAAGGCATGCCCGCCCATCGAATGGCGGATGGCGGCCAGTGAGACTTTCAGGCCATTGGCACGCGCGAAGGCCAGCGCATTGCCGATGTGCTCGTCCTCGCTGATCTCGACGACGCCGTAAACCGGCGTCATCGACAGGCCGCTGGCATCGTTGATGTCGCCGCCTTTTGCCGACCAGGGCAGCGACGCGTCGAAGGCCGGCGCATTGTCCAGCGGCTTCAGAGGCAGCGCGAAGCCGTCTATATCGGCTATCCGTCCTGCGTTCTTCGGCCCCGAAGGCGCGCGCGCCAGCCGCGCCACCGTGTTGCCGCCCCACAGCACCGCGCCGCCGACGACAGCCGCACCCAGCAGCAACCGCCGCGACAGGCGAAACCCTTTTTGTTCGTCGGCCATGATATCCCCCGTTGGCCAAGGGATAGCGCGGCTTTTTGGCAAAAACCATAGCGATGCCGCCGGACAGCATTCCGCCGGCCGGCCCTGGGGTCCAGCCGGAAGACCTTATCCAGGTCGCCCGGCATCGAGAGCCGACGGATGAAAATGGCCGATCCCCGGAGGGACCGGCCATGAGTGGAACAGGGCTTGTAAAATCCGGTCAGCAGGTCTGCCGACGCACGATGTTCTCGCCTTACGAGGCCTTCTTGATCGACGTCACGATGCCGGTCTTGTCATCGACAGTCACAGCCACCTTGGCGCCGACCTTCAGTTTCCCGATCGTCGCCTCCGGCGACAGCTGGTAGATCTTGCCGTCGTCGAGGGTGATCGACTTGGTCGTCGGGTCGACGGCCTGGATGGTGCCCTGAACGGTCGCGGCATAGGCGGTGCCGAGGAAGGCGAGCAGAGCGGCGGTGGTTGCGAGGGTCTTCTTCATTGGTAAGCACTCCGTGCTGTTTCACTTTCCGGACCGCCGCCTTGGGAAACGACAGCACCGGACGGCTTGAAACTGGAACGGAAAGCGCTCCCTCCGCAAATCACGTTGGGTGAATTTTCGCAAACAATATCATAGGCTTAATTCCGACATATTGTCTGCGGCCAAGATTATTTCAGGCCGCTTCGGCTCCCCCAATGGCGCACTTCTGTCCACGAAAAGAGTCGTTTAGCCTAGATGTGGCGGGCGGTTTCGATCACGGCGCGGCCGCCGCAATCCGTCTCGGGCGGCATCACGAAACAGACTGCCGACCGGTCTTCGGTACACATTTTGTTTCATGGATCAGTTCAAAACCGCCACTCCAAAGCGGATCAGAACTCGCGCTCCGGTTGCAAATCGGGAACGGATGCAGGATGGTGCGTCGTTACGATGAAGGGGGGCCTTCCATGAAGCTTGCAGTCCGGGCCATGATATCCCTGATGCTCGCGCTTGCTCCGGGATCGGCCGGCGCACAAGGCGCGGATTCGGGCGACGACAAAACGGTTATGTTTGCCAGGGACGATCCCGAGATGGCGGTAGCGACTGCGAAGGCGCATGCCAGCTTGGATGAGTTCCTGGCCCTGGCCGAAGCACCGCCCTCGGGCACGGACAGGTTCAAATTGAAGGTCGAGGTGCGCGATGGGAATGTCCGCGAGCACTTCTGGGTCATCCCGTTCCGCCGCACGGAAACCGGCTTCGTCGGCATATTGGCAAACCAGCCGGAGGCAGTGCGCAATGTCGTCCTCGGCCAGAATATAGAATTCACCAGGGACGATGTTTCCGACTGGGGATACAGACGCGACGGGCGGCAAGTCGGCAGCTTCACCGTCTGTGTGATGTTCAAGAGAATGTCAAAGGATGAAGCGGACTATATGCGTGACAACTCCGGTTACGATTGTTGATCGTATGCTCGGCCGGACTAGCTTGCCTCGTCCCTCCCGCCGATCTTTCGCACCAGCGCCGCCGTCGCCAGCATCGCGCCCATGTCCGATATCATCGGCGCGACATGCCTGCTGTAGTCGAGCGGCACCGAAATATCCGGCAGTTCGAAGAAGTTCTTCGTCTGCGGCAGCAGCAGGAACCCATCGCTGCCATTGAGCGCGACACGGGCCGGATCGTCGGGCCAGGTTTCGCCAAGCCATTTCAGCGCCTGCGCCAGCCGGCCGCTCACCAGTGGCTGTGCCGCTCCGAGATTGTCGGTGCGGAACTCGTAGGCGGCATCGAGCAAAGCATCGCCACTGGACAGCTCCTGCAGCTTGCTGGCGAATATGCCGCGAAAGAAGCTGATGACCGCGTTGGTCCGGCGCGTCGCCACCAATATGCCGGGGAACGGCGCGATGGTCTCGAAGGCGACGATGACGCCCTGGAAAGCGGTCGACGAGCCCTTGCCCGACCCTTCCCGCAGATGCGCCTCGTAGAGTTCGAACGGAAACCCTTCGTAGCGGCCCGCGACGATGTCGTCGAACGCCTGGCGGTTGAACGGACCAACCGCCGTGCGCGGCAACCGGTCGAAGGAATTCGGCGTCACGCCATGCTGGTAGCGCATGTCGGCGATGAAGCCGAAGATGATCGGCAGCAGCGTCTCGCGGAACGATTGCTGCAGCCGCGTCGCCGGTTTCCTGGCCTGGAAATAGAGCAGGATCGAAGCCGCGAAGCCGATCACATAGAGAAATACATGCGGCGTCGAGACCCATTGCTCGTTGGGGTCGGCGACCTTGTTGAACAGCCACGCGACCAGCACCACGGCCACCAGCACCAGCCCCACGAACACCGGCACTCGCCAGCGCACCTGCCGGACCGCCGAAGCCCTCGCCGCTTCATAGGCCTCGATGTCTTTCCGGATGCCGGCGATGACCGTTTCGCTCGGCATGAAATCCGCTGTTTCCACCGCTACCCCCGCAAGCCTCGACAAATTCATGATAGCTGGTTTTGTTCGATGTATCGACTGCAGTGCCTCTTCAACAAATGTCCGCGCCTGATTACCACGTGGTTCCCCCAATCCGTCGCTGCTTCGCAGCGCCACCTTCCCCCCTCCGGAGGGAAAGGAAAGGAGCGTTGCTGGACGAGCGCTGACGGCAAAAGCTTGGCGCCTTTCCTCTACCCCGTCGATCGGGGGAGAGGTGGCTCGGCGAAGCCGAGACGGAGTGGGGGTCGACCAGCGCCGCAAAAGACAATGCATGCGCCAGCCATGGACCCCATAGGCAACGTCTCGTCACTTGCAGCACTAAGGAAAGACCGCTTTCAGTCGCCCCTCGACCTTGTCACGCACTCGGCCCTCCAATGCCTCCACCACCACCAGCCGCTCACGGTCGCCGGCGCGCAGGCGCATGAAGGGATGCATTTGGTAAGATGCGATCGTGCCGCGCGTACCGGCATCGGCACTGACTTCGACAATGAGGATAGAACCGATGCGACCGGGCCATGGCTGGCGGGCGAAGGCGGTGCCGAGGAAATCGCCGAGCCCATAAGCGACCACCGTCTTGTGGATCCTTTCCACCGGCTGCACGACATGGGCGTGATGGCCGGCGATCAGTCCGACGCCCTGCCCGGCCAGCCGCCTGGCCAGAACTCGCGTCTCGTCGCGGGGAAAATGCCGGAACTCCCAGTCCCAATGCGGCACGGCGCAGAGTAGGTCGAAACCATCGCGCGGCCAGCCAGCCTGATCGCTGTCCATCGACACCCGCCCGGAGAACAGGTTCTCATCGGCGTTGCGCCACAGCGTGAAGGCTGCGAAGCCGATATCAACCGATCCAACCTGCACCGGCACAACCGGACCGTCGGCGGCCAGGCCGATCGTGCGGATGCCGAGCCGCAGCAACGCCGCGACCGTCTCGTCGAAACCGGCGACGCCCTGATCGAGCACATGGTTGTTGGCCAGCGACAGCACGAGCCTTTCTCGCGCAATACCAACCGCCGCCAAGGCCTCGGCCAGAAACAACTCGCTCATCGCATGATGCGTGCCGAGCCTTGTGCCCAGCGCCGCGCTTGGTCTATCCACCACAGGGCTTTCGCAATTGCCGATCACCAGATCGGCGCCGCCAAGCAGTGCCTTGATCGCCGGATCGCAGTCCGGCGCACCGCGATTGGCCACCGCCGAGATGTCGCCGACGAACGCCAGCCGCATTGTCCGCCTTGGCGCTGAATCTATCAGCGTTTCCGCCATGGGCGCAAAGTCTTGCGCGTCGCCGGCCAGCGATGGCTTGAGGAAACGCGGCAGCCAGGACAGCTTGTAGGAAAGCGGATAGTTCGACACGCGATGCCCAATTGTTTGCCCTGTGTAAACCGTCCTCGCGGCGGGTTGAAGCGCAGCGTTGCAAATGGTGTATATTTGCGCGGCGCGACAAATATTGGGGGGAAAAGATGACACGACTGGCAGGCCTGCTGACATCCGCTTTCATTTTGCTCCTGCCGCTGTCTTCCGCGTCGGCGGCAATGCCCGAAGCGGCCACCCGACTGTTCGAGGCGAAGAGCGTGGCCGCGCGCGACGCTGCCCTGTCTATGCTGGAGACCGCCGCGCCAAAAGACCCGGCGTCCGCCTATGCGGCCGGGGCGGGCGAGTTCTTCACCGCACTGGAGATCCTGGCTACCGGCCTGCACCGTCATGGTTTCGAAAGCCCGCAATCCTTCATGCTGCCGCTGATGCGGTTGCCGGTGCCCGATAATCCCAATCCCGAGCCGCTGACTTACGAGCAGTTCCGCGCCATCCTGGTCGGCTTCCGCGACCGGCTGGAGAAATCCGCGGCAACGTTTGCGTCGGTGCCGCCCGATGCCGATATCGGCATGGTCATCGATCTCACCCGTCCGGGCATCGACCTCAACGAGGACGGCACCATCGCGCCGGACGAGAGCATGGCGGCGATCATTGCCGGGTTGTCACGCGGCGGCATTACATCGGACGACGCCGTTCCCACGCTCACCTTCCGTTTCGACCGCGCCGACGGATACTGGCTGCAGGGCTATGCCGAGTTCCTGATGGCGCAGGCCGATTTCTGGCTTGCGCATGATTTCAGGAGCACCTTCGACGGCTCGTTCCACATGCTGTTCCCGCGCGCCAAATTGCCGTTGCAGGATATTCTGGTGCCGCCGGCCGGCGACATGGGCTCGAGCATCTTCTCGTCGGAATGGCGCATCGCCGATTTCATCTCGATGGTGCATCTCGTCAACTGGCCGGTGGTCGAACCGGAGCGCCGGCAAGCGGCGCGCCGCCATTTGCTGGAAATGATCCGGCTGTCGCGTGAGGACTGGAAGGCGATCCGTGCCGAGACCGACAATGACCGCGAATGGCTGCCTGGACCGCAGCAGAAGGGCGAGAACCCACTCACCGGCCTCGAAGTCGGCGAGGAGCAGGTTCAGGCCTGGCTCGCCGCCCTGACCATGGCCGAGGATCTCCTGGAAGGCCGCAAGCTGCTGCCGCATTTCCGCGTCACCGCCGGCACAGGCCTAGGCATCAACATGAAGCGCTTCTTCGATGACCCGAAAAACTTCGATCTGGTGCTGTCGATCACCGGCCCGGCCATCGCGCCCTACCTCGAAAGCGGCGAACTCGTGACCAGCGACGATTTCGACCAGATCCAGCGCCAGTTCGGCGGCGGCGGGTTTTTGACGTTTGCGCTCTGGTTCAACTGAGGACGGGCTGCTTCAGGCCCTTCCGCAGGGGAAATCTTGGCAAGACCGCCAACATTTTTACTGGAAGCAGGCGCCTTTCCCAGGCGATGTCTGCTGGCAGTCACCTCACTGCAGATGCCGCGCGAAGGCGCTTCGCAAAAATTAGCAGCGGCTGTTTTGCTTGACTCGGCCGCCAAAAACAGGCAGCAAAACCAGGTCGGAAGGGCGACAACACCACTTTCCTGGCCGTGGACGAAGCCAAATTTGGCCCAAATCCACATCTCGTCGTTGGTTTTGAGAGGAATTGATTAACCAACTTTGTCCATATTTTGAAGCAATCGGCAACCAACTACAGACGCGGCAAACGCGTCGGGGACCACCTGGGATCACTCACAGAATGGTCGTCGCGGCTCTCAAGGCCACGTACGGGGAAACCGATTGAAGCGAGATTGGTTGCATGGCGTTGTTGAGTACACACAAAAAGAACCGGGGACAGCATGAGGGCGGCGAGTTCGTCGATGCTCCGCGTTCCTCTTCCTTCAACGCTGGCCGGGTGGCCCGCTGGGTCGCGCTGCCTTGCGTCAGCACTGCCATCGGCCTTTGGTTGATCGGCACCATGGCCGGCCTCAGTTCCGTCGGCGCCTCGCTGTCGGCGACTTCGGTTGGCCTGCCCCAGACGCTGTCCATGCCGGGATCGCTCGCACTTACCGATCCGCTGAAACAGCACTTCTTGAAAGCCCCCTTCGTGCTGGCCAATGCCAATGGCGGCACTCAGGCCCTGCATGATCATTCAGTGCAGTGCGGCGCCAGCTGTTTCAAGCTGGCCAGGGTAAGCTCGCAGGCGGAAAAATCCGAACGCCTTGTGGCGCAGGCAAAGCCGACGCCCGCCGCCGTGAAGTCGAAGGCGCAGGAGCGCTTTGAACGCATGGAAGCGTCGCTTTCGCCGATGAAGCTGGCCGCTGCCTTTGCCGACGCCGGAAAGCCTGTCCCCAGTGCCAACACCCGCCCGGTGATCTCCACCGTCGCACCGCGAATTGCCGAGGCGTCGCTGGTGCCGTCCGTCCAGGTGACGGCCAGCCTGTCCGATAACATGCCAGTTCCGGCAGCCGAACGTTTCGCCCGGCTGGATACTGGTTCGGTGGTCGTGCAGACCGCACCGCAGCCGATGGGCTTTGCCCAATCCGATACGCCGGACAATTCGCAGTTGGCGCTTGCCCTCGTGCAGTCGCTGCCGGTCGACGCCGAGGCGTTTGCCTCACCGCTGCCGATCGAGGAATCGTCAGCCGATGTCGCGGTGTCACCCGTCGAAACCCAGCAGGACCAACCCGGCGATGCCGCCTCGCTGCCGGACGCGCTGACCGACGACGTGCCGTTGCCGACCCGCCGCCCGCAATTTGACGCGCCGCAGCCCAAAATCGTCCAGCAAGAGCCTAAGTCCGTCCAGCAGCCCAAATCTGTTCAGCAGCCCAAGCCCGTCCAGCAGCCGAAGCCGGCACGCGAGACGGTCCAGCAGGCTCAGCCGGCAAAACCGACGCGGCAAGGCCGGCCGGCCGACGGCGGTGACGTTTTGGCCTATGCCAAGCCCGACACGCCTTCGGGCGGCCTTGGCAAGGCGTTCAGGAACCTGTTCAACTCGCCGGGATCCAGAAGCGGAGCCGGAAATGGCGTCGCCGTCTACGATATCAGCGCCGGCACCGTCTACATGCCTGACGGCTCGAAGCTCGAGGCGCATTCTGGCATCGGCGCCATGACGGACCAGCCGCGCTATGCCAACCAGAAGAACCGCGGGCCGACACCGCCCAACACCTATAATCTGTCGCTGCGCGAGTCGCGCTTTCATGGTGTGGAGGCCTTGCGCCTGACGCCGGTCGATGGCCGCAACAAATACAATCGCGACGGGTTTCTGGCCCATACGTATCTGCTTCGGGGCCGCTACGCCCAGTCGAGCGGCTGCGTCGCCTTCAAGGATTATGCGCGTTTCCTCGCCGCCTTCAAGAAGGGCAAGATCAAACGCCTCGTCGTGGTGCCGCGCCTGAACGGGTCGGCGACGCAGGTCGCATCAGCCGCCAGGGGCGTGTAGCGATAAGAGGCTTTCGGGCGTACCTTCCCGCCTGCTCCTGACAGCCTGCTGTCAGGAGCAGCGCTGTCCGGCACGCCTCTCCCCACCGCGCTCTTTCCATTTTGGCCAGGAAATCCCATATTCGGGACATGGCCAAATCTCCCGATCAGAAAACGCCGCCGACGGCGAATGACGACCGCGCCGCGCCGAAGCGGCGCAGCCCGCTGACCGATTTCCTGGACGCTTCGGAACCGCTGCACAGAGGCGGCTTCGCCGAGATGCCGCAGCCGGAGCTCTCTGGCACGCCGCTGACCGGTTCGATCGCGGACTGGGCCGAGCAGATCGAGGAGGAAGCCGAAAAGGAAGGACGTCTTGCCGGCAAGGGCGACGGCGGCAAATCGCCGAAGCCGTCGAAGAAGATACCCGAGCGCTCAAGCTCGCCCGGACGCAGTTCGCGCGGCACCTCGATGGGTGGCGCGGCGTCAGCCAGGGAGCGCACGGCAGCGGGCCTCAACCCGGTCGCGGGTCTCGACATTTCGCTGGAAGACGCCGAGACCATGGCTTCGGGCAGCGTCACCGCGACGGTGGCGGCACTGTCGGCGTTGATCGAATCCGGCAATCCGCTGCACAAGGACGGTGTGCTGTGGACGCCGCATCGCCCCGCCCGCCCGGAAAAATCCGAAGGTGGCATTGCCATCAAGATGGTTTCGGATTTCGAGCCGGCCGGCGATCAGCCGACCGCGATCAAGGATCTGGTCGAAGGCGTCGACAACAACGACCGGACCCAGGTGCTGCTCGGCGTCACCGGCTCCGGAAAAACCTTCACCATGGCCAAGGTGATCGAGGAGACGCAGCGCCCTGCCTTGATCCTGGCGCCGAACAAGACGCTGGCGGCGCAGCTCTATTCCGAGTTCAAGAAATTCTTCCCGGAAAACGCCGTCGAGTATTTCGTCTCCTACTACGACTATTACCAGCCGGAAGCCTACGTCCCGCGCACCGACACCTTCATCGAGAAGGAATCCTCGATCAACGAGCAGATCGACCGCATGCGCCATTCGGCGACGCGTTCGCTGCTCGAGCGCGACGACGTCATCATCGTCGCCTCGGTGTCCTGCATCTACGGTATCGGCTCGGTCGAAACCTATACGGCGATGACCTTCCAGATGCAGATCGGCGACCGGCTCGACCAGCGCGCGCTGCTCGCCGATCTCGTCGCCCAGCAGTACAAGCGCCAGGACATCAATTTCGTTCGCGGCTCGTTCCGGGTGCGCGGCGACACGATCGAGATCTTCCCGGCCCACCTGGAAGACCGCGCCTGGCGCATCTCGATGTTCGGCGACGAGATCGAGCAGATCACCGAGTTCGACCCGCTGACCGGCCAGAAGACCGGCGAGCTGAAAAGCGTCAAGATCTACGCCAATTCGCACTATGTGACGCCGCGCCCGACGCTGAACCAGGCGATCAAGTCGATCAAGGAAGAGCTCAAGCACCGGCTGGTCGAACTCGAGCGGGCCGGCCGCCTGCTTGAGGCGCAGCGGCTGGAACAGCGCTGCCGCTTCGACCTCGAGATGCTGGAAGCCACCGGCTCCTGCGCCGGCATCGAGAACTATTCGCGCTATCTCACCGGCCGCCAGCCGGGTGATCCGCCGCCGACGCTGTTCGAGTACATTCCCGACAACGCGCTGGTCTTCATCG
The DNA here is from genome assembly GCF_004006095.1 of Mesorhizobium sp. M7A.F.Ce.TU.012.03.2.1. NCBI lineage: Bacteria > Pseudomonadati > Pseudomonadota > Alphaproteobacteria > Hyphomicrobiales > Phyllobacteriaceae > Mesorhizobium > Mesorhizobium sp. M7A.F.Ce.TU.012.03.2.1. The sequence goes on along the minus strand of NZ_CP034779.1, from coordinate 3,461,041 downwards.
ATGAAAGCCATGTCACCGTGCCGCAGATCGGCGGCATGTATCGCGGCGACTTTCGCCGCAAGGCGACACTGGCCGAATACGGCTTCCGTCTGCCGTCCTGCATGGACAACCGGCCGCTGCGCTTCGAGGAATGGGATGCCATGCGTCCGCTTTCGGTCGCCGTCTCGGCGACCCCTGGCGGCTGGGAGATGGAGCAGGCCGGCGGCGTCTTCGCCGAGCAGGTCATCCGCCCGACCGGCCTGATCGATCCGCCGGTCGAGGTTCGCCCGGCCAAGACCCAGGTCGACGATGTCGTCGGCGAAATCCGTGACACCACCAAGGCCGGCTACCGCACGCTGGTGACGGTGCTGACCAAGCGCATGGCCGAGGATTTGACCGAATATCTGCATGAGCAAGGCATCCGCGTGCGCTACATGCACTCGGACATCGACACGCTGGAACGCATCGAGATCCTGCGCGATCTGCGCCTCGGCGCCTTCGACGTGCTGGTCGGCATCAACCTGCTGCGCGAAGGCCTCGACATTCCCGAATGCGGCTTCGTCGCCATTCTCGACGCCGACAAGGAAGGTTTCCTGCGCTCGGAAACCTCGCTGATCCAGACCATCGGCCGCGCCGCCAGAAACGTCGACGGCAAGGTCATCCTCTATGCCGACCAGGTGACCGGCTCGATGGAACGGGCGATGGCCGAAACCAACCGCCGCCGCGAAAAGCAGGTGGAGTGGAACGAGGCCAACGGCATCACCCCGGAATCGGTCAAATCGCGCATCTCCGACATCCTGGATTCGGTCTACGAGAAGGACCACGTCCGCGCCGACATCTCGCAGTTCACCGACAGTGCCGGCGCCATGATGGGCAACAACCTCAAGGCCCATCTCGACGCGATGGAAAAGCAGATGCGCGATGCCGCAGCCAATCTCGACTTCGAAAAGGCGGCTCGCATCCGCGACGAGATCAAGCGTCTGCGAGAGATAGAATTGTCCATCTCCGAAGACCCACTGGCCAAATACGCCGATATGGAAAGTCCTGCCTCAGGCCGCGAAAAGGGCAAGCACAACAAGGGCGTGGCCAAACATCGGACAGCAGAGGAACAGGAGCGTTTCCGCAAGCTCGACGCGGCGCGTGCCGCAGAAGAGGCGGCCAAGGCTGCCCGGCCCAACCTCTTCCGCAAGCCTGATCTCGACGAGATGGGCGCCGACGGCGCCGTACCGGTGAAGAAGCCGCTGTTTTCGAAACCCTCGATCGACGATATGGGCCCGGGCACCGACATGCCGACGCCGGCCGGCGCGGTGTCACGCTCGCTGTTCAAGAAACAGTCGGCCGAAGAGGCGCATGGCTCCGATTTCGGCATTCCCGGCGACGTCACCAAGCCACTGTTCAAGAAGAACTCGCTCGATGAGATGACCGTGCGGCGCACGGAAAAGCCGGTCGAGGGAAAAGTGCCTGCCAAGCCCCAGCCAATCTCCCCCCAAGTGGGGGAGATGCCCGGCAGGGCAGAGGGGCGCGCGAAGGAACGCGACGATTCCGCCAAACCGGTTGTTCGTCAGCGCGCCGGCATCGGTTCTTACGAAGACCTAGGCGACGCCCGCCGTGAAAAACGCCGGCCGGGCAAGACGGGACGGCCGGGGAAGTAGGAGCTGCAGCTTCGAGTCTGCGATTGGTTGCGGATTTCAGATGCCGCCGCTTAGAATAGGTGATGGTCGTCGTTCGCAGACTTGATGAAGAAGAGTTCAAGGCTTGCTTTGCCGAGCTGATGACGAATATCACCGCGACGGCGAATGCTGTCGTAGACATATGGCCCTATGTCGACGCGTTAAATCTGGACGAAGTCGGCGTGCCCTATTTGAACGACGTCCATTATGTTTACCGAGATGCCCAAAATCGGTTCGATCAAGTTTTGATTGGCACCGGCAGGTTCAACGCCCTTCTCGTGATCGTCATCGATCTCGGCACAAGCGCGGTGTTCGGGCATTTCCTACTCGATCTCAACAAAGAATATGGACTAAGCGGCGGTTACTTGAGACCTGTCTGATCCGGCCCATTGACCTGTGAAGCTCAATTAATCCGCTGGGCCCAATCAGCTTGGTAGCACAATGGTCAGGGCAGGCGGAATATGCTCCCGCGACGGGATATCCAGCCAACCAAGGTTTGATCGATGCGACAGCGAGGCAAACTCCATATCCTCCCCCTAATCTTAGGCAGCAAGGACACGCCTTTGCGGGCCGGAGCTGATCTCGGTCGGGTCCAGAAACATCTTGGCTTTCCTAAATGGCTATATGTCTATCAGGATCAGCCGTGCGGCTTTCTTCTAGGTTATGGCGATCTGGAAATCGACATTTTGACCAGGCGCAATCGAGCACGCGTCCATCGCATCAGCATCAAACTTTGGCACATGCCTGATGTCCCCAAGCCTTTGCCTTTGAAATGGAGCGGCAACAGCCAAATCGATCTCGATGGCTTTGGCCCGGCAATGACGATTTCGGCCGCCAGGACGCTCCTCGCAGGTCTAGGACTGCAAGCCGAGGAATATAAGGTGGAAAGCGTATCTGAAACTGTCCGCCGGCTCGTGCTCCCCCACGCCGAGCTTCATTTCTTCAAGGGACCGGAAGAACCGATCCTGATGGAGTTTCACTTCCTGACACCGCAGGAAATCCAGCGAACCAACCGGACGCTGTTCCTGCGCCCGGAACAGTCGCCCGTGTTTGCCTTGCCCTATTCCCGCGCCAGGCGGGCGCTCGACGAGGTCGACGCCTCGACCGAGCGCAAGTTCCAGCGCGACATGAAGGTGGCGCAGCAATTGCGCCGGCAGGCGGCCAAGCTCAACAATATCGGCATCAATTCAGGCAGCGACCTGCTGACGGTCAAGACCAGGCAACTCAGCCAGCGGGCCGAAAAACTGGAGGAAGCGGCGAACCCGGCGCATCGCGAGAAGTCGGCGGGTGCCATAAAACTGGCCAATCGCGACACTCACGCCAAAGTGCTGATCACGCTCGACGACGCGGCTGTCGAAACACCCGATGGCACGCTGCTGTTTCGGACCGGCAAGCGCCACATCTGCCAGGGCGACCGCATCGTGCTGCTAGGCCGCAACGGCGTCGGCAAGTCGCGCTTCGTCACCCTGATCCGCAATGCCATTGTCGAACCGGACACGGTGCGGAATGTGAAGGTGACGCCGTCGACGGTGCTCGGCTACAGCGATCAGGCGCTGTCGGGCATCAGCGGCGACGACACGCCGCTGGCGATGGTCTCGCGCCGCTACGATGTCGGCGAGCAGCGCGCACGGTCGTTGCTGGCCGGTGCTGGCGTGGTCATCGAGATGCAGGAGAAAAAGATCGGCGTGCTGTCCGGTGGCCAGAAGGCGCGTCTGATGATGCTGGCGCTGAGGCTCGCCAATCCCAACTTCTATCTGCTGGACGAGCCGACCAACCACCTCGACATCGACGGCCAGGAAGCGCTGGAAGCGGAACTGCTGGCGCATCAGGCAAGCTGTGTGCTCGCCTCGCACGACCGCTCCTTCATCCGCGCCATCGGCAACCGCTTCTGGCTGATCGACAAACGAAAGCTGACCGAAGTCGAGGCCCCCGAGGAGTTCTTCCGCTCAGTGGCCGAAACGGCAGGATGAGGTCAACGGAGGTCGACTGGCATGTAAATTATTTGCTTACAGACCTTGTTTTCTGTAAGCAATCTGTTTACATATATCGATGATCAAGTCCTTCAAGAACAAGGCGCTGTCGGACCTCTTTCAAACTGGAAAGACCGGCAAGATCGACGCCAAGATGCACAAGCGCATTCTTGTCCGGCTTGACCGCCTGGAAGCTTCGGAGAAGCCGGAGGAAATGAACCTTCCCGGCTTCGATTTCCACCCGCTGAAAGGCTTCGATCCAATCCGCTACACGGTCCACGTCAACGGTCCGTGGTGCATCACATTCGAGTTCGACGGCAAGGACGCTGCCCGCGTCGATTTCGAGCAATATCACTGAGGCGGCCAGACTGGAGAAGTTCGACTTATGACCGTGCACGAGCCGACGCGTCCTATTGAGCGTTGTCCCTCCCACCCGGGAGCGCTGCTTGAGGACATTATCCCGGCAACTGGAAAGACCAAGGTGGAAATTGCAAATCTGCTCGGGATCTCCCGGCAGCAGCTCTATGACATCATCCGCGAAAAGAAGCCGGTTTCGCCGGCTGTGGCCGCTCGCCTCGGGAAGCTGTTCGGCGACGGCGCCGCGATCTGGCTTCGAATGCAAGCGGCTTTCGATGCTTGGCACGCAGAGCGTGAAGTTGATGTTTCAGCGATCCCTACGCTCAGGGTTGCGTAGGTCCGCACGGCAGCATTCGGACAGACCATCAGACGCCGCGATAAAAAATCTCGACGGTCTGTCGGATAGCCTCAGCCCGTCGCGTCCTTGGGATGCCGACACGATGATGCCGGCGCCAACCCAGGGAGAATTATCATGTCGGTTCTTTCATCCATCGGTCGCGTCGCAACCCGGTATGCGGCAGCGCGCGCTCGTCACCGCAGCGAGCGCATCCTGCTTTCGCTGCCGGCCTCGCTGCGCAAGGATATCGGCTTTCCGGACGTCTTCGACGCGCAGAACGGCCGCCGCCCCTGACCTCGCGAGGCGCCAGTCAGTCATGCGTATCACCTGAAAGCGGTGTCGCCTGCATCGATACGCGTTTTTCGAAAGCCTCGAACCAGTGCGTCAGCCGTGCCCGCGAGCGAAAAGGCGGCAGGTGGCGGAACGCCATCCAGGACAGCGTGGTGGCCAAGGCGATGTGGCCGACATGGAGCGGTGCCTCGTCGTCCAGCGCGCTTTCGATCCAGTCGTAGCTCGCCTCGATCTTTTCCCGGTATCCGTCGGCGAGAGCACCATAGCGCAGCTTTTCGGGTCTCCTTTCTGTCTCCCAGCGCAAAGCGATGCCTGTCTGCGCGAGGCCCTGGGCGACCGACTGAAGCCGCAACGCCTGCCAGCGCGCCTCGCCGTCCTGCGGCAGCAGCTTGCGGCCGTCATGCAGTGTGTCGAGATAGGCGCAAATGACATCGGAATCGAAGATCGGCGACGCATTTGGCCGCAACAGCACCGGCACCTTGCCAAGCGGATTTTCGGCGTAGACATCGGCGTTGCGCAAGGTGGGACTGGTCTCATGATGGATGACCTCCAGCCGATCGGCAATGCCAACCTCATGGGCGAAGACAAGCGCCTTGCGCGCGAAGGGTGAGTGGGTTTGATAGTAGAGGATCATTGTCGTCCCGGGGTTGAAGAGGCGTTCGCGTGATCCATCTGTTCTAGCCTGCGAGCCGAGAGAATTGCGCTCTGATTGGGCGCCGCCGACGCAAGTTCGTTTCACGCCTCTCGCTCGAGCCCGCGGCTGTCCGGGATAATCAAGGGCCGACCGCCAAAAAAATTTCGCCGCCATGTAGGATCGCCGCCGTCCGATCCGTCCTATGGCTCGCAAGGCCAAACGCAAAGAGGAACAACAAATGACTGATCAGACCCCCGTTCAGCCCGCGGCCAAAGTGCTCGGCGGATTGACCCCCTATCTGCAGCTGGATGGCGCCTTCAAGGCTGCCGAATTCTACAAGAAGGCCTTCGGCGCGGAGCAGGTCTTTGCCTACCCGGCGGACGAAAAAGGCCGCACCATGCACATTCACCTCCACATCAATGGCTCGACCCTCATGCTCTCCGATTTCTATCCGGAAAACGGAATGCCCGCCGTCAAGCCGCAGGGTTACACCATGCAGCTTCACCTCGGCAGCGACGACATCGAAGCCTGGTGGAAGCGCGCCGTCGATGCCGGCTGCGAAGTCGCCGTGCCGCTCCAAGTCATGTTCTGGGGCGATCAGTGGGGCAATATGCGCGACCCGTTCGGCGTCGAATGGGCGATGAACGCGCCGGTGAAGAAAGCTTGATCTGCCAACGATGGCCCGAGCCCCTCACCGGCCGGCGCCGGTGAGGCCCTGTGAACTTCCAGGAGGAGATCCAAAATGTCCTATGTCGATGGTTTCGTACTTGCCGTATCCAAGGCAAAACTCGATGACTACAAGAAGCTGGCCAACCTCGCAGGGCCTGTCTGGAGGGAACATGGCGCGCTCGCCTATGTCGAATGCATCGGCGACGACGTGCCCTATGGCGAGGTCACGTCCTTCCCGCGTGCCGTGCAGGCCAAGGACGACGAGATCGTCGTCTTCGCCTCGGCCGTCTATGAGTCGCGGGAGAGCCGCGATGCCGTCATGGCCAAGGTGATGGCAGATCCCCGCTTGAAGGCCGATTGGGCGGACATGCCGTTCGACGGCAAGCGCATGATCTTCGGTGGCTTCAAGCCATTCATTGAGCTTTGAGCAGCCGGTAGCAGATTAGAAGAAGCCTCTCAGCTTCGTCATCCTAGGCGAAGCAGGAGCGAAGCTCCGTCGCGAAGACCCTAGGATGACGACGCGGGTGCTTAGGCCATCGCTAAGGCCACGATCAGCTAGATAGCGTTGCGCTAATCCAGCTTGTCGAGCAGCGGCTTCAGCCGATCTCCATAGCGCTTCCACAGATCGACCGACCCTTGATACATCGGCTGGCGCACCTGTGCGGCCGAAGCCGTGCGAACCGGTCGGTCGGTCTCGTGGAACGATAGAGCCGCGTCGTCCCAGGGCAGGCCGAGATGAGCGATCAATGTCCGCGTCTGTCCTTCTTGGTCGGCGACAAAATCCTCGTAGCGTACATCATGCACGACGCCCGGCAGCACCGTGTGCCAATGCTTCATGATGTCGGTGTAGAGATTGTGGAAGTCGGCGAGCTCGCCGAGATCGTAGCCATAGCGATGGCTGTCGCCGCGGAAATGCACTTTGTAGATCGACAGGCAGGTGGCCGCCGCATCGCGCGCGCAGTGGATGATCCTGGCCTTCGGCATCATCATGTGGATGAAGCCGACAAGCAGGAAGTTGCCTGGCATTTTGTCGGTGACGTGACGCATGTTCGGATAGCGGGCATGCAGCATGTCGAGATAGGCTTGCCCTGCCTCGGCAAAATCCGCATCGCCCATATCCGATACGCCCCATGGGAAGCCACCCGGCATGGTCGCCGGGAACTGCTTGCCGACCGCCTTCTTCAAGATGCTGAGCTCGCCTGCGCCATAGACCTGCGGATGGCTGGCAATGATCTGCTCGACCAGCGTCGTGCCCGAACGCGGCATGCCGACGATGAAGATCGGCGTGTCGTCGCTGATTGAGCTGGGCCTGTGCTTCTCGAAGAAGCCGGCATCGAAGGTGGCCTTCATCGCCTCGAATTCGGCCCGCGTCCTGGCCTGGTCGTAGTTGATGCCTTTGCGGCGGATCGCATTGCCTTCGGCGAAATAGTCGAAGGCCCGGCCATAATCCCTGAGATCGTCATTCGCCTTGCCGAGTCCGAAGGACAGCTGCATGCGTGCCAGGCTGTCCTGCGGCGCTTTGGCATGCTGGGCTTCCATGCCCCCAAGCTCGCTGTCGCGCTCCTTCTGGCGCTTGACCTGCGTCAGCATCAGCCAGGCTGTGGCCATGGCGGGGTTGATCGCCAACGCCTGCCGGAACAGGTCGACCGCCTCGTCGAGCTTGCCCTTTTCCATCAGCCCGACGCCGAGCCCGTGCAGCAGGTCGGCATCCTTGGGGCGTATCGCCAGCGCTTCGCGGAAGGCAGCCAGCGCCTCATCCAGCCGCCCGGCTTCCTGCAGGGTTTCGGCAAGCCCGATGCGGGCGCGCACGTGAAATGGATTGCGTGCAACCGTGCCGCGATAAATCTCTTCGGCCTCTTCGAACTGGCCGACCTGCTTCAGCGATGAGCCGAGATTGTCGCGCGCCGCGAGCTGGTCCGGCCGCAGATCCACCGCACCGCGGAAGAAATCGATGGCCGCAGCAGGGCGGCCGAGGTCGCGCATCACCGTACCGAAATTGTTGAGGAAATCGGGATTCGTCGGCTGCAGGCTCACCGACCGTTCGATGAGATCCAGCCCTTCTTCGCTGCGCCCGGTCTGGTGCAGCAGCAGTCCCAGGAAATGCGCCGCGGCCGCATGCTTGGGCTGACGCGCCAGCACCTGCCGGTAGATCGTCTCAGCCTCTTGCCGGCGCCCCGCCTGATGCAGTTGCAACGCCTGCTGCACATACTGGTCGAGGCCCAGCGGCGGCTGTCCGCCTGCGCCAGACCTGGCTCCCGCACCCGCCGCTCGTCTTTGATCTCTGTTGATGGGAAACCTGCCGTGTTTTATCCGCCTGTGGCGATCTAGGCCATTGGCGCGCCAGGTTCAAGGCTTCGCTTGCTGTCTCGTCCTTTCGTCGGTGCGGAAAGATCAAATCAGGCGATTGGTCTCGGCAACCTGCCTGGCACGCCGAACCGTTCCATCGGTGTCGGCCATCCTTCGCTTTGCCGCCTCGTCACTTCTGACAGTCAGCCGCGGCGACAGGACAACCATCGGCTTTGCCATTACCGGCTTTGCGACCGGCGTGATCGTTACGGGGGTGCCTGTTGGCGTCTTTACGGACATCTCGAGGTCTCCTTCTTCAACTCACAAGAAAAATGAAATACCGGGAGAATTATTCCCGCTAAGCTTCAAACAGTTTTTGAATTGTATGAATTTGTATCATCATTTTTCTGATAGTTACAGCGCGCAATTTTTTGAATGAAGCACAATTTTATTTTAAAACGCCTTGATTAAATTACAACAAAGGCCTATCTGTACAGGATCGCTTTGGGCCAGAATTGGCATCTCGCGGCGTCAGAGGTTCTCGACCCGCCAATCTCATTCCAAATCATCGATACCGGGCGCGCGGCAATTCGCTCCGCGCGGCCATTCTCATTCTTCGAAAGACCGACATGAACACCGGAACCGTGAAGTTCTACAATGGCCGGACCGGCTTCATTCAGCCGACCGATGGCGGCAAGGACGTCTTTGTCCATGTCAGCGCACTGGAGCGCGCCGGCTTCTCCGGCCTCGCCGAAGGCCAGAAGCTGCAGTTCGAGTTGGAGCGTGACACCAAGGGCCGCGAGTCGGCCGCCAATTTGCAATTGATCTGATCCGGCCGAATTCGATGAACGCTGACCACGGATGTACTGGCAGCTCTCGAAAGAGGCTTATTTCCAGCGACTGCCGGAAATAGGAAAGCGGGGCTCGTCCCCGCTTTTTTGTTTTCAGGACCGCTGCTTTGCATAGGTAAGACAATGCCGGACCGCACCACCCACTCCATCGCGCACTTCACCGCACCTTTCGTGCTCGGCGGACTGGAAGGGCAGCTGCCGGCCGGCGACTACGACATCGACCACGACGAAGAGCTGATCGAGGGCATGTCGCGGCTTGCCTGGCGCCGCGTCGCCACTTTCATCCATCTGCCGGCAAGGGCAGCGAAAAACCCGCCCACCAGCCAGCTTGTCGCCATCGATTACCTCGAACTCGAAACAGCGCTGAAGCGCGACAGGGAGAATGCAGCATGATCCGTTTCCAGCAGAATGCGCGCCCGCGCACCGACACACCCGCGCACCAATTTTCGATCGGTCAGACCGTGCGCATGAAGAGCCGCACCGGCCTCGTTCAGAAGACCGCCGAACTGTTCCAGATCAAGAGCAGGCTGCCGGTCAAGGATGGTTCGCCGCAATACCGCATCCGCAGCGAGCAGGAGAGCTATGAGCGGGTCACCACCGAAGACAATCTCGAACCGGCAGATCCGGTTGTTGCCGACAACCCCGTTGTTGCCAGCAACCCGCTCGTCTGAGACCCCACCGCCAAGCCAACACTGAAGCAGGAGCACGACATGTCCAAAGGTCAACAGCGAAGCAACCGCGAGACACGCAAGCCGAAGAAGGACAAGGTCGTGGCAAAGCCCGCCTCCCCGTTCGGTTCGTCGGTCAAGCAGGCGGAGAGCAGCTTGAAGCCGAAGTCGAAAGGCTGACAAACTGGAGGGCGCGCCTCGTGCGCCCTTTCCGTCGTCCTCTGTGAGGTGGCGAATTGACTGGACAGGCCTGCGCAATGCTCTGCCACGGAGGCGCGTTTGAATTTCGTCATCGAGTTCTACCGGTCGCGCGACGCCGACGAAGCCACTCTCGACAAGGTATCGCTGGAGGCGCCGAATCTGCGCGCCGCGCTGCAGGGCGCCACCGCGCTGTTCCACACGCTGGCCATGCCGCAAATCCTCGATCGCCTGCGCATCTGCGACGACAATGGCTGCGAGCTTTACGCCGGCCCGGCCGACGGCGCCTATCCGGTTTAGAGCAGCGGTGCTGCCCACGACTCCATTAAAGTTCACGTAAGATCGAGGCCCTAAGATCCGCCTGAACCGGGCCGCTGCCGCGATTGGTGGCCGAGACGTTGCGGGCGACCACCCACGATCGCCGCTCATACCCGAAGGCAGGAGGCGCATGGACAGGTCGCGCATCATCGTGACGGCGGTGGTGTTGGCCATGCTGGGCGCCATCGTGCCCATCGCGGCGACGTTTCATCTCGCTTGGACCCAGGCCGTCCAAAAGGAACATGAGCGGCTGCGGCTGTTCGCCAGCCGCGCCATCGCCAGGGCCGACATCTCGCTCAACGATGCCACCGCCGCTTTGCGGCAGATCGACCAGTTCACCGGCATCCGCTGTTCGGCGGACCATATAGCCCGTATGCGGCAACTCACCATCAGCACGCGCCCGATCGAAGAAATGGGCTATTTCGAAAACGGCCTGCTCAAATGCTCTTCTTGGGGACCGACCGAAGGGCGCGTGGCGCAATCCACCCCTGACTTCACCACCAGGGACGGCATGGCCGTCACCGCCCGCATGCAGCCGGTGATAAGTGAGGACCATTTTCTGATGGCGCTGCGATACAGGGACCACAACGTCCTTGTCGATCCGGTACGCTTTGTCGACGTCATCGTCGATCCCGGTGTCCAGCTCGCCTTGACGACGCAAACGGGCATCCTTCTTGGCGCGTTGAACGGCCCGAATCCTGCTCGTATCGAGAAGGTCATCGCCGGCCCCGGCGAAGGCATCGATGACGATCTCCTATTTGCCACCGCGCGCGGGACGGACTGGATTGCTGTCGCCACCGAACCGACAAGCCAGATCCTGGGCAGCGTTCGCAAGCAGCAATTCATGCTGCTCCCGCTCGGCGCCTTCATGGCTGCCTTCATCATCGGCGTGGTTGTGTGGCTGTCACGAAGGCGGCTTTCGCCCTCGGGAGAATTGCAGATCGCCGTGCGCAAGCACGAATTCATCGTCCACTATCAGCCGATCGTCGAGCTCAGGACCGGCAATTGCATCGGCGCGGAAGCGCTGGTGCGCTGGAAGCGGCCGAATGGCTCCCTGGTCCGGCCCGATCTTTTCATTCCGCTGGCGGAAGAGAGCGGCCTGATCACGGCGATCACCGATCAGGTCATTGCGATGGTTGTGTTCGACCTGAACAGGCTCCTGGTCGCCGATCGCTCGCTTCACATCGCCATCAATCTCAGCGCAACCGATGTCGGCACCGCGCGGGTCCTGCCTATTATCGAGAAAGCATTGCAGCACACCGGGATCCAGCCGCAGCAAATCTGGCTCGAGGCGACCGAACGCGGTTTCGTCGATATCAACTCGGCGCGCTCGACGCTCATTCGTGCCCGCGAAATGGGGCACGCAGTGGCAATCGACGACTTCGGTACCGGCTATTCCAGCCTGTCCTATCTCGAGGGGCTGCCGCTCGATGCGCTCAAGATCGACAAATCGTTCATCGATACGATCAGCACGAATTCCGCCACCAGTTCCGTCACCCCGCATATCATCGACATGGCCAAGACACTGAAGCTGAAGATCGTTGCCGAGGGCGTGGAAACGCAGGCGCAGGCTGACTACCTCGCGGCGCGCGACGTCGACTACGGCCAGGGCTGGCTGTTCGCCAAACCCATGCCTGCGTCCGAGTTCATCGCCTACTGTCGCCAGGTGAAGCCGACGGCTTGACGCCTGTCGTCCTCAACAAGGCGCAGCGTTCTCAGCACGGCCCGTCGCCAACGACGCGATAGTCCGCGGCGCGGGCTTCGCAGGAATTGGGGAAGGTACGCATCTCGCCATGCCGGCGGCCGCAGACCGGAGCATATTCGCGGGTGCAGAACGTCTGCTCGCCACCGCCACCGCCACCGCCACCGCCGCTGTCGCGGCACGGACCGTCGCGCACGATGCGGTAGCCAGCCCGGTCGGCGAGACAGGAATTGGCGAAGGTCTGGCGGTCGCCGCCGCGCCGGGCACAGACCGGCTCGTACTGCTTGCTGCAATATTGCGGCTCGGGCCGTGGCGGACGCGGGCGTGGCCCTGGTCCCTCATCGACGACAACGGTGCAGGCGGCAAGAATTGCCGACAGCAACAAGATGACAAAACCCTGCCGCGAAAAGATTGCCGCCAGAAATTTCATGATGATCTCCCACGATCGGTCCCCGGTTACCGATCCTCGCCATTCCCTTGCCGAATGCAACCCCCGTTTGAGCTCGGCAAACGATAACGGCGCCTGGACCGCAAGGGAGGTCAGCGCGCCGCGATGTCTGGCCCATTCGTGGCCCGGCTCTGGCCGATGACCCGGCCGGCAAGCAAGCCTATGCCGAGCCCATCGATGCTCAGGTCAGTCGATTGATGCGTCGGGATGCGCCAGTACGGCGGCCCGCGGCGGTATCTTGCAACCATCACGTTTCCGTGCGATAAATTCCGTGTTCGGGCATTTGCGACCCGGAGAGCGGAACGTTTTGGACGACCTTTCCCCGATACTGTGAATCTCTGACGGCCCCGTTTTCGGCGGGGGGTTTGACCATGCGCCAATGCATGACTGCCGAAGCAACCACCGGGAACTGCCCTTTGCGCCAGGCGGCGGGCGGGACCACCAAAGACTGAACGGGTGAAGGAGTTTCCCCAATGGCCCAGACCGGCACCGTTAAATTCTTCAACGCGACCAAAGGCTTCGGTTTCATCACGCCCGATGGTGGCGCCAAGGATGTGTTCGTCCATATCTCCGCGATCGAAGCCTCCGGCTTGCGCACGCTCGTCGACGGCCAGAAGGTCACCTTCGACGTCGAGCCGGACCGCATGGGCAAGGGCCCCAAGGCCGTCAACCTCCGCGCAGCCTGAGCCATCGGCGCGCCGCATGTCACTCGGACGTGCGACGGAGGCTCCATGCCTGCACCTGGCCTGGAGAGGGATCTGAATTTTTGAAAGGCGCGGCGATCTTCGTCGCGCCTTTTCCTTATCGAAGGCGCGGGCCGGTGATGTCGCCCAGCCGCCAGGTTCTGGGCAACGACTTGCATAAAAACAAAGAGCCAAAGCGTGCCGCAACGTGCTTTAGACGCCCGCAAAACTTTCTCTTGCCGATGACGCTAAAATAAAGGACAAATTTCCACTCGGGCATTTGCCGGCCCGAGACTGGAGTTTATGGGACAAAGGAGCTTCCCATGCCGCAGACCGGCACCGTCAAATTCTTCAACCATGCCAAGGGCTTCGGCTTCATCACGCCCGATGATGGCGCGAAGGATGTTTTCGTCCATATTTCAGCCGTGCAGGCGTCCGGCCTTCCCGGCCTGGAGGATGGCCAGAAAGTGTCGTTCGACACCGAGCCGGACAAGCGCGGCAAGGGACCCAAGGCCGTCAACCTGTCGGTCGGCTGAGCCGGCCTGGACCGGCGATGGTTTTCGCTCCCTGGAGGGCGCGTGACCTTTGACGCCTGTTTTGAATAAATTCGTCGAAATCCGTTCAGCCCCCGTTCAGCCACGGTTGCATATTAGTCTTTGGTAAAGCCGGACCGCATCCCCGAAACTACACGGGCCGGCACGAAGGAGACCGAGATGAACCGAATTTTCAAGACCGCCGTCCTGGCCGCTGCCGTGGTCGCCACCACGCTTTCGGCCTTGCCCGCCGCCAACGCACGTGATTGGCGCCGCCATCATGGCCATCATGGCAACGGCGATGCCATTGCCGCCGGCGTGCTCGGCCTCGCGGCCGGTGCGCTGATCGGTGGCGCATTGGCCAATGACCGCCCGCCGCCCGACGCTGACCGCTACTACGATGACGGTTACTACGATCGTGACGTGGTGGTGCGCCCGGCCCCGGTCCGCCGCTACTATGCGGAGCCGCGGGTGGTCTACGCTGATCGTTATGCCGAGCCGTGGACGCGTGATTGGTACGAATACTGCTCGGACCGCTACCGCACCTTCAATTCCCGCACCGGCACGTTCACCGGCAATGACGGCGAACAGCATTTCTGCACGGCGAACTAAACCAGGGCCTCCCTGCCCCAACAGAAAAGCGCTGACCGCAAGGCCAGCGCTTTTTTGTTTGGAGCATCACAGGATTGGGGCAGGCGAATATCGGCACGCCCTACAGCAATTCCAGGAAAAGTGTGAAACGGTTTCCCGGGAAAAGCGCAAAGCGTTTTCCCTTGGGAATTGAGTCAGAACAAAGGTTAGAGCGGCCCCGCCGTTTCCGTGAAATGGTGAATTGCTCTAAACGAGAAAAGGATTGGTCCGCCTCTCCTCGCCAAAACGTCCGCCGGGACCGTGGCCGCAGATGAAGCCGATGTCGTCGCCGAGCGGCAGGAGTTTGTCCTTGATCGAAGCGATCAGTGCAGCATGGTCGCCACCCGGCAGATCGGTGCGGCCGACCGAGCCGCGGAACAGCACGTCGCCGACATGGGCGAACTTGGCCGCGCGGTTGTAGTAGACGACGTGACCTGGTGCATGGCCGGGGCAGTGCAGCACCTCGAACACATGGCCGCCGAACGACACGGTCTCGCCTTCGGACAGGAACCGGTCGGGCACGCAGTTGCGCGCTCCGGCGATGCCGTAGCGCTTGCCCTGGTTTTCCAGATTGTCGAGCAGCGACTTGTCGGCCTCATGCGGACCGATGATCTCGACGCCGAGCGCCTCCTTCAACTCCATTGCGCCGCCGGCATGGTCGATGTGGCCATGCGTTATCCAGATCGCCCCGGCTGAGATCGCATTGTCCTTCAGCACCGCCAGCACCTTGTCGATATCGCCGCCCGGATCGACGACGACGCCATGCTTGTCATCCATGTCGAACAGGATGGTACAATTCTGCTGGAACGGTGTGACCGGCACGATGCCGGCATTGAGCTGACCCATGATCGTCCTTTCGATGTTCACGGGTGATGTAGAGGCGCGGACAAAGGGCGTCCACCCTCGAAAGACGAACAATCGGTAGCTCCGAAAACGGAAATGGGCGGCCGAAGCCGCCCATTTGAAAAGACCGAAACGGCCCGCCTACTTCTTCATGGCGCCCATGACCGCGCCGAGAATGGCGGTCAGGATCGCGCCGCCGCCGGCGCCGCCGACGATGTTCTGCAGGTTCAGCGCGCTGCCGAGACCGCTCGTTGCTGCTGCCGCAGCCGCCGGATCGACCGCACCGCCACCCAGCAGGCTGCCGAGGATCGCCGCACCGCCGACGCCGCCAATGGCTCCGCCCAGGATTTTGGGAAGCTGACCCATCGCCGCCGTCTTGAGCGCCGCACCGACCGCCTGACCACCGATGACGCCAGTAATCACCTGTATGATGATCGGAAGAAGCGTGTTCATGTCCATATGATTAGTCCCTCCATAGCTGTCAGCCTCCCGGGCCGACACCATCATGAGACGCCGAATTGGACGAAAGTCAAATGCAGAAACGCTGAAATAAAAGGGGCGGCCCGAAAACCGCCCCTACTTCCTAAAAAAGCTGTGACTTTCGTTATTCTGCGGCGATCGCGTGCTTGGGCTGAACGGCCGCAGAATAGTCATTCATAAGATTCTTGGCTATTTCGCCGACCTCGAATCGGTAAGGCCCGATCTCGGAAACCGGCGTCACTTCCGCCGCCGTCCCGGTCAGGAAGCACTGCTCGAAGCTTTCCAGCTCTTCCGGCAGGATGGCGCGTTCAATCACCTCCAGGCCGCGATCCTTGGCCAGCCCAATGACCGTGCGGCGGGTGATACCGTCGAGGAAGCAGTCAGGCTTGGGTGTGTGGATCTTGCCCTCCTTGACGAAGAAGATGTTGGCTCCGGTCGCTTCGGCGACCTGGCCACGCCAGTCGAGCATCATGGCGTCGGCATAGCCCTTGGCCTCGGCGGCGTGCTTGGACATGGTGCAGATCATGTAGAGGCCGGCGGCCTTCGACCTGGAAGGCGCGGTGCGCGGGTCGGGCCGGCGCCATTCCGCCACATCGAGACGGATGCCTTTCAGCTTCTGCGCAGGATCGAAATAGCTCGGCCATTGCCAGATGGCGATGGCACAGTTGATGCGGTTGTTCTGCGCCGAGACGCCCATCTGCTCACTGCCGCGCCAGGCAATCGGCCGGACATAGGCGTCCTGGAAACCCTGCTTCTTGAGAAGCGTGGATGAGGCGTCGTTGAGCTCGGCCACCGTATAGGGGATATTGAAACCGAGCAGGCGTGCCGATTCATGCAGGCGCTCGGTGTGTTCGTTGAGCTTGAAGATCTCGCCGCCATAGGCGCGTTCTCCCTCGAAAACGGCGCTGGCGTAATGCAGCCCGTGCGTCAGCACATGGATCTTGGCGTCACCCCATTGGACGAATTCGCCGTTCATCCAGATGGAGCCATCGAGTTGATCGAAGGGAACGGATGCCATGGTAACCTCCCACGGGCGGCAGCCCGGATACTTGTATCGTTGTGTGTTTCGTGTCGGCCGCCCAAAGCGGCTTTTATGGTGGAGCGTAGGCGGATAATTGCGCTCTGGCAAACTTAGGAAATTCCGGAAAAACCGGCTTCCCTTGCCTTTTCGTTCGCAATCCGCCCAAAAGCTTGTCAAAAATTACCATTGCAGGGAAATTACGTCAATAGTACTGACATAATCTCTCTTTCCCACGGAGAAATAATGACGGATCGAAGCCCAGCCGCAGGAAAACCGATCAGGACCGCGATGTCGGTCGAGGACGGCATCGACTTCGCCATCATCGAGCTGCTCTTCTTTGCCTATCGTGACTTCACCTCCGATCCGGACCAGATCCTGGCCGACTACGGCTTTGGCCGGGCCCACCACCGGGTGCTGCATTTCGTCAACCGCAGGCCGGGCCTGACGGTAGCCGAACTGCTCGACGTGCTGAAGATCACCAAACAGAGCCTGGCCCGTGTGCTCAAGCAGTTGATCGACACCGACCATGTCGTGCAGTTGCAAGGTCCGCGCGACCGCCGACAGCGCGAACTTTATCCGACCGCCAAGGGCCGTGCGCTGGCGCTGGCGCTGGCGCGGCCACAGTCGCGCCGCATCCATGCTGCATTGGGGGATTCCGGAGTAACCGAACGGACCTTGGTGGAACGGTTCCTCGAAGCGATGGTCAATCCGGAACTGAGGGCGCAGATCGACGTTGGGTCCGCAAAAATGTCAGGGAAAAGCCATGGAGAGCACTGAACGGGTCGATCACGCGGCCGCGCCGGACGACGACGCGCCGCATCTGCTTGTCGTCGACGACGACACCCGCATCCGCAATCTTCTCAAGCAGTATCTGACCGAAAACGGCTTTCGCGTCACCGTCGCCGGCAWTGCCGGCGAAGCCAGGCGCAAGCTTGCCGGCCTCGACTTCGACCTTCTGGTGCTGGACGTCATGATGCCCGGTGAAACGGGCGTCGACCTGACCAAGTCGCTGCGAGCCGAAAAGAACGTACCGATCCTGATGCTGACGGCCCTGTCGGAGACCGACAGCCGCATCTCAGGGCTTGAGGCCGGCGCCGACGACTACCTGCCGAAGCCGTTCGATCCGCGCGAGCTGATCCTGCGCATCAACAACATCCTTCGCCGTGGTGGCCCGGCGACCACGCCCAAGGTCGAGCAGTTGGTCTTCGGCCCCTACACCTTCCAGATCGCCCGGCGCGAGTTGAAGCGTGGCGGCGAGGCGCTGAAGCTGACCGACCGCGAGCAGGAGATCCTGGCGATCTTCGCGGCAAGGGCCGGCGAGACGATACCCCGCCACGAGCTTGTCGGTGACGATTCGGAGGTCGGCGAGCGCACCATCGACGTCCAGATCAACCGGCTGCGCCGCAAGATCGAGCGCGATCCGTCCAACCCGGTCTGGCTGCAGACCGTGCGCGGTATTGGGTATCGGCTCAGCGTGGAATAGAATGCCGCCTGCGGCCTGCTGAGCGGCTGCGGGCAAGCGAAATGAGCGAATGGCAACCACGGAACTGGAACAGCCGGGCAATGGCGGCTTGAGCGTACGCGCCGCGCGGACGCTGAAGGCGGTGCCGCGCGCCTGGAACCGCTTCTGGCGCCTCGTCTCGCTGTATATGCCCAAGCGGCTCTATGCCCGCTCGCTGATCATCGTCATCGCGCCGATGATCCTGCTGCAATCGGTCGTCGCCTTCGTCTTCATGGAACGTCATTGGGCAACCGTGACGCAGCGCCTGTCGCAGGCCACCGTGCGCGACATCGCCGCCATCATCGACCTGATCGAAACCTATCCGCGCGATGCCGACTACACCAACATCATACGCATCGCCCAGGACCGCATGCAGTTGAAGGTCGACCTCTTGCCGCCCGACCCGCTGCCCGCGCCTGGCCCAAAACCGTTTTTCTCGATTTTGGATGATGTTCTCTCGTCGGAGATCACCCGCCAGATTAACCGCCCGTTCTGGATCGACACGGTCGGCAACTCCAACATCGTCGAGGTGCGCGTGCAGCTCGAGGGCAAGGTGCTGCGCGTCTTCGTGCGCCGCAGCCAGGCCTATGCCTCCAACACCCACATCTTCCTTATCTGGATGGTCGGCACCTCGCTGGTGCTCCTGATGATCGCCATTCCCTTCCTGCGCAACCAGATCCGGCCGATCCTGATGCTTGCCGAAGCCGCCGAAAGTTTCGGCAAGGGCCGGCCGATGCCGCGTGACTTCCGGCCGCGCGGCGCCGAGGAGGTTCGCCGCGCCGGCTTTGCCTTCATGCAGATGCGCGAACGCATCGAGCGCCAGATCGAGCAGCGCACCGCCATGCTGACCGGCGTCAGTCATGACCTGCGAACCATCCTCACCCGCTTCAAGCTGCAGTTGGCGCTTTCCGGCGGCAAGGCCGAGACCAAGGCCGCGCTCGACCAGGACATCGACGACATGCAGTCGATGCTCGAAGGCTATCTCGCCTTTGCCCGTGGCGAGGCTTCGGAAGACGCCGGACGGTTCGATCTCGAGGCCTATTTCGAAAAGCTCGGCGAGGAAGCCAGGCTGCGCAAGCGCAAGCTGTCGACGACGCTTGCCGGAGACCCCGATGTGCATGTGCGGCCGAACGCCTTTGCCCGATTGATGTCCAACGTCATCGGCAACGCCTTCCGCTATGCCAAGACGGTGGAAGTCAACGCCACCCATGGCCGCGGCTCGCTGCTGGTCACCATCGACGACGATGGTCCGGGCATTCCCGCCGACCGGCGCGAAGACGTCTTCAAACCCTTCGTGCGGCTCGACGAAGCCCGCAACCTCGATGCCAGCGGCACCGGGCTCGGCCTGTCGATCGCCCGCGACATCGCCCGTTCCCATGGCGGCGACATCACCCTTGAAGACAGCCCGCTCGGCGGACTGCGCGCTATCATCAAGGTTCCCGCATAACCGGCACGATACCGAAAGTGGAAACAGGCTTCATCCGCCCGTCATGAAACCATGATCAAGAACGCGCATGAAGCGCGCGACCTCAATTGATTCGACCTTGCCGCCTCACTTCGACCCCGTGCCCGTCCGGGTGCGCTGGAGCGAAGCGAGAGCAGCGGTCTGGTCGCCGTTCCGGCATCGTCTCAAGGCAACCGTCGACCTTTCCTGCAAAGGGCCGCCATGCGCATATTGATGGTCACCGATGCCTGGCGGCCGCAGGTTAACGGCGTTGTCCACACGCTGGAGCGACTCACCGAGACGCTGAAATCTTTCGATGTCGCCGTGGATTTCCTGACGCCGAACATCTTTCGCACCCTGCCCTTGCCGACCTATCCCGACATCAGGCTGGCGCTGACCACGCCCGGCCATGTCGCGCGCCTGATCGACGCAGGCAAGGCCGACCACATCCACATCGTCACCGAAGGGCCGCTCGGCATCATGGCGCGGCGCTATTGCCGCAATGCCGGCCGGCCGTTCACCACCAGCTATCACACGCGCTTCCCCGAATATCTCAGCGCACGGCTGCCGGTGCCGGAAAGCTGGGCCTATCGCTGGCTGCGCGATTTCCACAATTCCGGCCAAGGCACGCTGGTCGCCACCCAGTCGCTCGCAGACGACCTCTCGGCGCGCGGCTTCACCAAGCTGCGGCCGTGGACGCGCGGCGTCGATACCGATCATTTCCGGCCCGACAAGAAGAAGGATCTCGGCTTCCCGGGCCCGGTCTTCCTCTGCGTCGGCCGCGTCGCCATCGAAAAGAACCTCTCCGCCTTCCTCGACCTCGACCTGCCGGGCAGCAAGGTGATCGTCGGCGAAGGCCCCGAGCTTGCCAGGCTGAAGGCAAAATATCCGCAAGCGCATTTCCTCGGCCATCGCCCCAACGACGAACTGGCCGAGATCTATGCCTCGGCCGATGTCTTCGTCTTCCCGAGCCGCACCGACACGTTCGGCAACGTCATCATCGAGGCATTGGCCAGCGGCACGCCGGTTGCCGCCTATCCGGTGACCGGGCCGATCGACATTGTCGGCGACGGCTTTGGCGGCGCGGTCTCCAACGATCTGCGCGAGGCCTCGCTTGCCGCGCTCAATGTAGACCGTGCCGAAGCACGCGAACGCGCCATGCGCTACAGCTGGAAGGCTTGTGCAGAGATGTTCCTCGACACGGTCGAGGAAGCGCTGGGAACGACGCGCAAGCTGGCGGCCTAAAACAACCTGCCGCCATCCGGCACCTTGCGCTCGATCGCGCCGAGCACCACCGCGCCCTCTTCGTCGGGAAAGCCGAGCGTCAGCACTTCCGACATGAATGGACCGATCTGGCGCGGCGGGAAATTGACCACCGCGAACACCTGCCGGCCGATCAGCGTCTCCGGTGTATAATATTTGGTGATCTGCGCCGACGATTTCTTGATGCCGATGCCGGCGCCGAAATCGATCTTCAGCTTGAATGCGGGCTTGCGCGCCTCGGGAAACGGCTCGGCCTCGACGATCGTGCCGGCGCGGATGTCGACACGATCGAAATCGGCAAAACTGATCTCGGGCTTGCGCTCGCTGTTCGAACTCATCTTGGTTCTTGTCTGCCTTGCGGGGACTCAGGCGTTGCCGTAGGTCTCGAACAGCACGCCGGCCAGGGCGTCCTTGGCCGAGGTTCCCGACCAGACAACGAACTGGAACGCCTGGAAATAGCATTCGCAGGCTTCCAGCGCCGACGACAGCAACACTTCGACCTGCTGGCTCGACGGCTCGACCCCGCCGGCCAGCAGCAGCGACTGGCGGAACATGATCGCGCCCTCCTGCTCCCAGAGGTCGAAATGGCCAAACAGCATCTGCTCGTTGATCAGCGACAAGAGCCGCATCACTTCCAGCGCGCGGGTCTCCGGCACCTTGATGTCGAAGGCGCAGGCAAGGTGCAGCGCCTCGAAATCCTCCATCCACGAGAAGGAGACGTGATAGTCGGTCCAGCTTCCGGCAACCGAGATCGAAATCTCGTCGTCGCCGGCCCGCTCAAAGGACCAGTCGTTGTTGTGGGCCACCTGCTCGATAACATCCACCGGATGGATTTCGCGGGAGAATTCGAGTTCGAGAAGTTCCATGGAATGCTTCCTGTCGTTCTGTACGAGCGCCGCCACACGCTCCGCGGGAGGGCACACACAACGAACAATCTTGTCTAGAACTCGGACGGCCAGGACTTTCTTCGCGCAAAAGACTACCTTCTCGACGCAAAGACCCCAGACCGGACCCCACCGCCCGGTCGCATGACCCTGCTCCGAATCATGCAACAAATTCAGTCTATTGATCGGGAGTCGCGTGAACAGCCCAATTTTTCGCACTGCGTCATTTGCATGTGGAAAGCCGCTGTCACAAAGATTCATGCAATGCCGTTAAGCGATTCACGGCAAAGCGCTTTTCAGGATCGGGCTATGTGGAAAAGTTTAACGATTATTTTTTTGTGCGCGGCTTGGCCGCCGTCGCTGGTGTGGCGTCGCCGGCCAGTTCGGCAAGCTTCGCCTCGAGCGCCTCGATGCGGGCGGCAAGGCGAGTGTTTTCTTCCCGCGCCTTGGCGGCCATCTCGCGCGCGGCTTCGAACTCTTCGCGCTGCACCACGTCCATGGTGTTGAGAATGCGTTCGGCCTGCCCCTTGAAGGCCGTCTCCACCTCCCGGCGCACGCCCTGGGCGGCGCCGGCGGCGTCGGTCATCAGCTTGGCGAATTCATCGAGAATGCGGTTCGGTCCGGTCGACATGGCAAATCCTCGCGCTTGCACAAATTGACGTAGTGGCGCTGCGCGTCGAATGCAAGCATGTTGCGCCGCGCTGCGGCATCAAGTCGAGGGCGCCCACCTTGCCTTGACCCTGCCAAAACCCTGCCGCATGGTCCGCGCGCAAACGCGTTTCGAAATGAGAGTTCCCCGTTGAACGAATATTTCCTGCTGCCGCTGGCCTCCTTGCCCTTCCCCAACATCAACCCGATCCTCATCCAGATCGGGCCGCTGGCGGTGCACTGGTATGGCGTCGGCTATATCGTCGGCATCCTGTTTGCCTGGTGGTACGCCAAGCGGCTCGCCGCCAATGCCAGGCTGTGGCCGAACGGCGTCCTGCCGATGAAGCCGGAGGATCTCGACGACTTCATCGTCTGGGCGGCCATCGGCGTCGTGCTCGGCGGCCGCACCGGCTATGTGCTGTTCTATGATCTGCCACGCTACATCGCCCACCCGCTCGATATCTTGGCGGTCTGGCAAGGCGGTATGTCGTTCCATGGCGGCCTGCTTGGCGTCATCCTCGCCATGACGCTGTTTTCCATCAAGCGCGGCATCCGCACCTGGTCGCTGTTTGACGTCGTGGCGGCCGGCGTGCCGGTCGGCCTTGGCCTGGTGCGCGTCGCCAACTTCATCAACTCCGAGTTGTGGGGGCGCCCAACCGACGTGCCCTGGGCTTTCGAATTCCCCAATGGCGGGCCGTTTGCCCGTCACCCGAGCCAGCTCTACGAGGCGCTTCTCGAAGGCGTGGTGCTGTTCCTCGTGCTGCGCATTCTCACCCATTCGCGCCTCAAGCTGAAGACGCCGCGCTTCGTCGGCGGCGCCTTCATCTGCGGCTACGGCCTGTCGCGCATTTTTGTCGAGTTCTTCCGCGAGCCCGACCAGCAGCTCGGCTACCTCCTCGGCACCAACTGGCTGACCATGGGCATGATCCTGTCGACGCCGATGGTGCTGGCCGGCATCTGGGCGATGCTGACCGCCAAGCCGGTGACGCAGCCGCAGCCGGCATGACACGGCTGAAGACCCGCATCGTCGACCTGATCGAGGCCCTGGGGCCGATACCGATCAACGAATACATGGCGATGTGCCTGTTCGACCCGGCGGACGGCTACTACACGACGCGCGAGCCTTTTGGTGCGGCCGGTGACTTCATCACCGCGCCGGAGATCAGCCAGATGTTCGGTGAACTGGTCGCCGTGTGGATGTACCAGGCGTGGCAGGCGAGCGGCCGGCCGCTGCCGGCCACCATCGCCGAGATCGGCCCCGGCCGCGGCACGCTGATGAAGGACATGCTGCGTACGCTGTCGCGGCTCGATCCTGATCTGGCCAGCGGCGCCACCTTCGCCATGATCGAGACCAGCCCGCGCCTGACCGAGGTGCAAAAGCAGACGCTTGGCGCCACACCCTTCGCGGTTGGCTGGCATGAAACCATCGAGACCTTGCCGCAGCAACCGCTGTTCATCGTCGGCAACGAACTGTTCGACGCCGTGCCCATCCGCCAGTTCCTCCGCGCCGGCGCCGGCTGGCGCGAGCGCGTGGTCGGCCTCGACGAGACCAACGACCTTTGCTTCTTCGCCGGCGCCGGCTCGGTCGACCCGACGCTGCTGCCCGCCGATGCCACCCAAGCGCCGCAAGGTTCGATCGCCGAAGTGGCGCCTGCCCGCACCGCGCTCATGGCAACGATCGCCGAGCGCATATCCAGGCATGGCGGCGCTGGCCTGTTTCTCGACTATGGCCATCTCCAGCCGGGTGTCGGGGACACGCTGCAGGCCTTGCGCAGCCACGATCACGAAGATGTGCTGGCCAATCCCGGTGAGGCCGACCTCACCTCCCATGTCGATTTCGCCGCCCTGGCCGCGATCGTGCGTGCACATGGCCTCGAAGCCCATCTGACGACACAGGGCGACTTCCTGCTCGGCATGGGCATCCTCGAGCGCGCCGGCCGGCTTGGCGCCGATGCCGGCCAGGCGGCGCGCGAAAGGATCGCCGGCGACGTCGAGCGCCTCGCAGGGCCGCAAGCCATGGGCGAGCTGTTCAAGGTGCTTGCGGTACTGCCTCGCGGCGTGGCGGTTCGGCCCTTCGCCGGGGCGGATTGACTTTTTACCGCCGCCCCTCCCAATCTCCCGTCCGCGCTTTGCAGCGCCTGTTCTCGACCAAGCACCTTCTTCTTGACGAAACCGCCCACACGGACAACAACGCCCGCATGCTGAATCAGACCAAACCGGATCCCGTTCGGTCGCCGCTGCTGGACAAGGCGCAGGCACAAGGCATCCGCCACGGCTATTTCACCCGCATCGGCGGTGTCTCCGGCGGCATCTACCAGGGCCTCAACATCGGCACCGGATCGAATGACGACCAGGCGCTGGTCGCAGAGAACCGCGGCCGCGTCGCCGCCTGGATGGGCGTGCCGGCGAACCATCTGTTGACCGCCTGGCAAATCCATTCGCCCGACGTCATCATCGCCAGGGAGCCCTTTGCCGGCGAGCGGCCCAAGGCAGACGCCATCGTCACCGACCGGCCGGGCATCGCCATCGGCGCTTCGACCGCCGATTGCGGTCCCGTGCTGTTCGCGGATGCTGAGGCGCGCATCATCGGCGCCGCGCATGCCGGCTGGAAAGGCGCGTTCACCGGCGTGCTCGAAAACACCATCCTGGCAATGGAAAGCCTCGGTGCCCGGCGTCAAAACATCGTCGCCGTGCTGGGCCCCTCCATCGGCCCTGATAACTACGAGGTCGGCCCGGAATTCGTCGCCCGCTTTGTCGATGCCGACGCCGAAAACATCCTCTATTTCGCGCCGTCCGCCAATGCCGGCCATGCCATGTTCGACCTCAACCGCTACACGGTTGACCGGCTGGCCGAGGCCGGCGTGACGGCTGAGGGCCTCGACCGCTGCACTTACGCCGAGGAAGGCCTGTTCTACTCCTACCGGCGCACCACGCATCGCAAGGAGCCCGATTACGGCCGGCAGGTTTCGGCAATCGTCTTGGAGAGGGAATAATGGCGCTGCATTTTGAACGATCTGAATTTGACGCGCGGCGCGACCGGCTGATCATCGAGATGGCCGAAAAGAAGCTTGATGCCATCCTGCTGTTCGCGCAGGAAAGCATGTACTGGCTGACCGGCTACGACACGTTCGGCTTCTGCTTCTTCCAGTGCCTGGTGGTGAAGGCCGACGGTTCGATGGTGCTGCTGACCCGCTCGGCCGACCTGCGCCAGGCGCGTCAGACCTCGATTATCGACAACATCGTCTTGTGGACGGACCGTAATGGCGCCAATCCGGCGGTAGACCTGCGTAATCTGCTCAACGAACTCGACCTGCTCGGAGCCCGCATCGGTGTCGAATACGACACCCATGGCCTGACCGCGTTCAATGGCCGACGGCTCGACGAACAGTTGCAGACCTTCGGCCAGATCGCCGATGCGTCCGGCATTGTCGGCCGCCTGCGCCTGTTCAAGAGCCCGGCCGAGATCGCCAAGGCCGAGAAGGCCGCCAATCTCTCCGACGATGCGCTCGACGCGGCGCTGCCGCTGATCAAGCAAGGCGGCGACGAAGCCCTGATCCTGGCCGCCATGCAGGGTGCGATCTTTGCCGGCGGCGGCGACTATCCGGCCAACGAATTCATCATCGGCTCCGGCGTCGATGCGCTGCTGTGCCGCTACAAGGCCGGCCGCCGCAAGCTCACCAAAAATGACCAGCTGACGCTCGAATGGGCCGGCGTCTTCAACCACTACCACGCACCGATGATGCGCACGGTGCTGACCGGCAAGGTGTCGAAGCGCCATCAGGAATTGTTCGACGCCGCCCGCGCGGCACTCCTGGCTGTCGAAAAGGCGATGACGCCGGGCAACAGCTTCGGCGACGTCTTCGATGCGCATGCCCGCACCATGGAGGCACACGGCCTGACCAAGCACCGGCTGAACGCCTGCGGCTATTCGGTCGGCGCCCGCTTCACCCCGTCCTGGATGGACATGCCGATGTTCTACCAGGGCAATCCCGAACCGATCGCGCCCAACATGACGCTGTTCGCCCATATGATCATCATGGACTCCGATACCGAGACGGCGATGACGCTTGGCCGCACCTACCTGACCACCGAATCCCAGCCCAAGCCGCTGTCCCGCCATGATCTCGACTTGATCGTACAGTGAATCCACAATGGGAGGCGTTCTTCGCCAAGGAGTTAGAAGGCAAATGAGACGATCGCATGTGACGACCGTGTCATTGCTTGTGGCATTGGCTCTTGCCGCCTGCACCAACGCAAAGGACGTGCTCGAACCGTCGGCGATCACTCCGCCGGCGACGTCGACCCAGACGCTGCCCGCCACCAGCACGGCGGGCGCTCCCGCAACCACCGCCGCACCGGTCACATCAGCCCAAAGCGCTGCCATCCTGTCGAAGACCCGCCTGCAGATCGCGCCGATCGTCGGCGCTTCGGTGGAAGCCGCGACACCTCTGACGGCGGAGTTGCAGACCCGCGCCAGGCAGCGCGGTATCACGCTCGCCGGCAGCGCCGACCAGACCGTGACACATGTGCTGAAGGGCTATTTCTCGACGATGTCGGAAGGCGCCGACACCACCGTCATCTATGTCTGGGATGTCTATGACCCCGCCGGCAACCGGCTGCACCGCATCAATGGTCAGCAGAAGGCCCCGTCGGTCAATTCCGGCGCCAGCGCGGGCGGCGACAGCTGGAAGGGGGTCTCGCCGGCCACCATGCAGACGATCGCCGACCAGACCATCGACCAATTCGCGGCCTGGCTCGGCGGCAAGGCGGGCTAGAGGCATCGGGCCCAAAAAGTGGAGACGGTTTTGGGAAAATCCAATGCCCAACGAGAAGAAGGAGCAGCGCAAGTCCGCTGCTCCCTGTTGCAGCCCGGCGATGGCGCGGAGCTTTCTTGAGTTTAGCCGGCGGATTCCCGATCTCGGCGCTTGCAATACCGGCGCGGGCCGCTAAAAGCCCGGTTAAAGGGCGCAAGCGAGTCCGTCAGGTCTCATCATCCTCCACCAGGAACCGTGCATGAAACTCTTCGCGGGCAATTCCAACAGGGTGCTGGCCGAAGCGGTCGCCCGGTACCTCAACGTCCCGCTGGGCAAAGCCACGGTCAGGCGCTTCGCCGACCAGGAAATCTTCGTCGAAATCCAGGAAAACGTGCGCGGCGAGGATGTCTTCATCCTGCAATCGACCTCGTTCCCGACCAACGATCATTTGATGGAATTGCTCATCATGATCGATGCCTTCATGCGTTCCTCGGCCAAGCGCATCACGGCGGTCATCCCCTATTTCGGCTACGCCAGGCAGGACCGCCGCGCCTCCGGCCGCACGCCGATCTCGGCCAAGCTGGTCGCCAACATGATCACCCGCGCCGGTGTCGACCGCGTTCTGACACTTGACCTGCATGCCGGCCAGATCCAGGGCTTCTTCGATATTCCGACCGACAATCTGTTTTCCGTGCCGGTGATGGCCCGCGACGTGAAGGCCAAATACAAGCAACTCGGCAACGTCGTGGTTGTCTCGCCCGACATTGGCGGCGTGGTCCGCGCCCGTGCGCTGGCCAAGCGCTTCGATGCGCAATTGGCCATCGTCGACAAGCGCCGCGAACGGCCCGGCGAATCGGAAGTCATGAACATCATCGGCGCGGTCGCCGGCAAGGATTGCCTGCTGATCGACGACATCGTCGATTCCGGCGGCACGCTGTGCAACGCCGCCGATGCACTGCTGGCCAACGGCGCCACCAGTGTCACCGCCTATATCACCCACGGTGTGCTGTCGGGCGGTGCGGTTGCCCGCATCAGCGGCTCGAAGCTGCAGGAACTGGTGATCACCGATTCCATCCAGCCCACCCAGGGCGTGCTCGACGCGCCCAACATCCGCGTCATCTCGATCGCCGACCTCATGGGCGAAGCCATTTCGCGCACCGCGACCGAGGAATCGGTGTCGAGCCTGTTCGACTAGAGCAATTCTAGCTAGAGCAATTCTAAGAAAAGTGTGAAGCGGTTTTCCCGGGAAAAGCGCGTAGCGCTTTCCCTAGAGAATTACGTCAAAACAAAGAGTTAGAGCAGCTCGCCGTTTCCATGAAACGGTAAAATGCTCTAGAACAGCACCTGCCGTTGCGGCGCAGGGCTTTCCAACCGAACCTGGCCGACCAGGCGACGAGCGACCTCGACGCTTTCTCGTGCGCCGCGCATATAGCCGCGCGGCGAGGTTCCCAGCATGCGCTTGAACATGGTGATGAAGGCCGGCACGCTGTCATAGCCGAGATCGAGCGCCACCCTGGTGATCGGCTCGCCGTCCGCCAGCCTGGGCAGCGCCGCGAACAGGCAGGCCTGCTGGCGCCATGTCGACAGCGACAGGCCGGTCTGGCGCTGGAAGGCGCGGGTGAAGGAGCGGCGGCTCATGCCGGCGGCATCCGCCCATTCATCGATCGTCGCATGCGGCGACGGTGCCGCGACGAAGCGCCGGCAGAGCGCCGACAGCCTTGGATCGGACGGGAATGGCAGGCCGAGCGGCCGTTCCGGCAAGGTCGGGATTTCGTGCAGCAAAAGGTTCATGATCAGCCCACCACGTCCTTCCAGAACGCCGCCTTGCGGCAGCTTTTCCGATTCCACGATCAGGCTGTGCATCAGGTCGGTGACGCCGACGACGCGCAAGCCTTCGGGCAGCCCGGGGATCGCCTGTGGCATGACATAGACCGAACGCATCGAGACATCGCCCAGCATCTCGACGGAATGCTCGGTGCCGGCTGGAATCCACATCGCGTGGTCGGGCGGCACCATCCAGCGCCCGTAGCGCGTCGTCACCAGCACCACGCCGACAAGCGCATGCAAGAGCTGGCTGCGGCTGTGGCGGTGTTTCGGCACACGGTAGCCATCGGGATATTCGGTCGGCAATGCCACCGCCGGCCCGGCCACTTGCTCAAGCCACTGCCAGCGGCTCTCGTGCAACTGCCCGAGATTGGCGTTGCCAGCGTGAAAGACTTCTTTGCCGTGCGGCATCCGATATGGCCCACTTGCGAAACTATTGGACCAAACCACGAAAGAAGTCATCCCGCAAGCAGCTTATAAGGCACCGGTCCCAAGCGCTCCACAGGAGCGTCCGACAAGGCGGCCGCAGGTGCGTCCGTCAACTGCCTGCGGGCCTGCCCGCCAAAAAGACCACGGAGCCTACCTTGACCGATACGACAGCCGCCAGCGTCGCCCCACCGGCGACCACCAGTCACGCTTCAGCCCAGGCGACGGCCTTCACCGTCATCCTGGCGGTGAGCTTCTGCCACTGCATCAACGACATCATGCAGTCGCTGCTGTCGGCCATTTACCCGCTCCTGAAAGAGAATTATGGCCTCGATTTCTGGCAGATCGGCTTGTTGACCTTCACCTTCCAGGTGACCGCGTCGCTGCTGCAGCCTGTGATCGGCATGATCACCGACAAGCGGCCGATGCCCTATTCGCTGCCCTACGGCATGGCGTCATCGCTGATCGGCCTGATTGTGCTCGCCTATGCCGGGCACTATTCGCTGCTCCTGATCGGCGCCTCGCTGATCGGCATCGGCTCGGCGATCTTCCATCCGGAATCCTCGCGCATCGCCCGCTTCGCCTCCGGCGGCCGCTTCGGCCTGGCGCAGTCGCTGTTCCAGGTTGGCGGCAATTTCGGACAGTCCATGGGGCCGCTGCTGGCAGCCTTCATCGTCGTGCCGTTCGGCCAGACCAGCATTTCCTGGTTCGCCATCGGCTCGCTGATCGGCATCATCGTTTTGTGGCAGGTCGGCGGCTGGTACAGCCGGCTGCGTGCCGCACAGGGCACCCGCAAGGCGGCGAGCTTCGTTTCGCCCTTCCCGCGCCGCAAGGTGATGAACGCATTGATCGTGCTGACCCTGCTGGTGCTGAGCAAGAATGCCTACATCGCCAGCCTCGCCAGCTACTACACCTTCTATTCCATGCATAAGTTCGGCGTTTCGGTGCAGATGAGCCAAGTCATGCTGTTCCTGTTCCTCGGAGCCTCGGCGCTGGGCATCCTGCTCGGCGGCCCATTCGGCGACCGCTACGGGCAGAAGGCGATGATCTGGTTCTCCATCGTCGGCGTGCTGCCCTTCACGCTCGCCTTGCCCTACGCCAATCTGGAATGGACGATGGTGCTGACGGTGCTGATCGGCCTGATCCTGTCCTCTGCCTTCTCGAACATCGTCGTCTTTGCGCAGGAACTCGTGCCGGGCCGCGTCGGCATGATCGCCGGCATCTTCTTCGGCTTCGCCTTCGGCATGGGCGGCATCGCGGCGGCCGTGCTCGGTATCGTCGCCGATATGAAGGGCATCGATTTCGTCTTCCAGATCTGCTCGTATTTGCCGTTTCTTGGATTGCTCACCGTGTTCCTGCCAAACATGAAGGAAGCGCGCAAAGCGCAGGCGGCCGCCTAGATCAGGCGGGTCTGCCGCTGTCACAAAAATGCACCCGCCTGATGACGGGTGCATTTTTGTGGGCCATGGCCTTAAGCCTTGAAGAAGGCCAGCAGGTCGGCGTTGATGATGTCTGCATGGGTCGTGGCCATGCCGTGCGGGAAGCCCTTGTAGACCTTGAGCTCGCCCTTCTTGAGCAGCTTGATCGTCAGCAGCGCCGAATCGGCGATCGGAACGATCTGGTCGTCGTCTCCGTGCATGACCAGGACAGGCACGTCGATTGCCTTCAGATCCTCGGTGAAGTCGGTTTCCGAGAAAGCCTTGATACAATCATAATGCGCCTTGGTGCCGCCCATCATGCCCTGGCGCCACCAATTGTCGATGACGCCCTGCGAGATGTCCGCGCCCGGACGGTTGAACCCGTAGAACGGACCTGATGGAACGTCGCGGAAGAACTGGGCGCGATTGGCTGCCTGGGCGGAGCGGAAGCCGTCGAACACTTCGATCGGCAGGCCGCCGGGATTGGCGGCAGTCTTGAGCATGATTGGCGGCACCGCGCCGATCAGCACCGCCTTGGCGACACGGCCGCCGGCGCCATAGTTGGCAACATAGCGCGCCACTTCGCCGCCGCCGGTCGAATGTCCGACATGAATGGCATTCTTGAGGTCAAGATAAGCGGCGAGTTCCGCGACATCGGCGGCATAGGTGTCCATTTCGTTGCCGATATCCGTCTGGGTCGAGCGCCCATGGCCGCGCCGATCATGGGCAATGACACGGTAGCCTTGCGACAGGAAGAACAGCATCTGGGCGTCCCAATCGTCGCTGCTCAACGGCCAGCCATGATGGAAGACGACAGGCTGCCCGGTCCCCCAGTCCTTGTAGTAAATCTGCGTTCCGTCCTTGGTGGTGATCGTACCGCTGCCGGAGCCGGGCTTGGTTTGCGAGGTCATCTCAATCTCCTTTGGTTATGTCCGCAATAAACAATATCGCGATAACCATATAGCTAACGCGGCCCAAAACCCTTGTCCACAAAAATATGTATCGCGATATTATTTTTCGTGGTATCGACTTGATGCCCATATTGGCAAAAGGAATGCGCCGTGCCTCTCCCGTTGGACAATCAGCTCTGTTTCACGCTCTACGCCACCAGCATGGCGATCAACCGCACCTACAAGCCGATGCTGGACGATATGGGCATCACCTATCCGCAGTACCTGGTACTGAACGCGCTTGGAGAGGCCGACGGCATGTCGGTCGGCACGATCGCCCACAGGCTCGCTCTGGAATCGAGCACCGTCACGCCGCTGGTGAAGCGAATGGAGCAGGCCGGGCTGGTGACGCGCCAGCGCAGCCAGACCGACGAGCGCCAGGTGCAGGTCGATCTGACATCAGCCGGGCGCGGGCTGCTTGTCCAGTGCAACTGTCTGAACGAGACCTTGGTCGAACGCTCGGGCATGACGCTGGCCGAGCTCGATGCCTTGAACCGGCAGATCCAGGCGCTACGCAACGCGTTGACCGGCGACCGCTAGCCCCTTGCTTGGCCCTGTCATGGATTAATTGCAATCAGCACGGCTTTTGACGGCGGCTAAGCCAAACGTCGGACAGAGGCCATCATCATGCGGACTTAAGCACGGCAAATGACCGTTTGCGCATGGCCCGCTTTGCCTGGAAACTGACAGCGGGAGCGGGGCGGCCGACATGGAAGCCCTGGATCTTGTCTATGCCGAATTCGCGCATCAAAGCCATCTGTTCGTCGGTTTCCACCCCTTCGACCAGGATCTTGTGGCCGCGATTTCGAACCAGGGTGATGATGTCCTGCAGCATCGCCTTGCCGCTCAGGGAGCTGCAGTCGTGCAGAAAAGAGCGGTCGATCTTCACCGTGTCGAAATCGATCAGGCGAAGCCACGAAAGGCCCGCAAAGCCGGTCCCGAAATCATCAAGCCATATCTTGATCCCGAGCAGCTTCAGGTCGCTGATGCAGCGCAGAATGTCCGAGTGCATCTCCATCTCCAGCCCTTCGGTGATCTCGAAGGCCAGCCTGCTGCCGGCGACGCCGGTTTCGCCCAGAATGGTCGCGACAGACGTTGCGAAGCCAGGTGTCTTAAGCTGGATCGGAGAGACGTTGACGCTGACGACACGGACGTGGTCGTCCGCCAGGAGCTCGGCGCACACCGTCCTTATCGCCCAGCGCCCGAGTTCCAGGATCGCGCCGGTTCGTTCCGCGACGGGAATGAACAGGCTCGGCGGAACCGATGTGCCATCCAGCATTTTGAGGCGCATCAGAGCCTCCACCGCTTCAACCCGGTCCGATTTGACATCCTGGATAGGCTGATAAACCAGTGAAACGAGATTCTGGCCGATCGCGATCTTCAGCAAGGCCGCAATGTTCTCGCTCTCGTCGCTGCTTTGCGGATCGGTTGGGTCGAACAGCCGGGCACAGTTTCGGCCGCCGGCTTTTGCCAGATAAAGCGCGCGATCGGCCTCGTGGATGATCTTCTCCAGCTTGGCCCCGGTCTGCGTCCTGGTGAATGCGGCACCAACGCTCACGGTTACGATCGAGACGCCGTCGCGCCGCAGTTCGTGCGTCAGAGCCAGGTTCTCCACTGTGCTGCAAATGGCTTCCGCGATGTCCAGGATCTGCTCTTTTTTCTCCATGCGAGCCAGGACGATGAACTCTTCACCGCCATAGCGGCCGATGGAGCCATTATACTGTTTGATCATATCGCTAAGGGCATTGGCGACATGGATCAGGCAGCGGTCGCCTTCTTGATGGCCGTAGCAGTCATTGAATTTCTTGAAGAAGTCCACGTCGATGAGGATCGCCCCGAAGCTGGTGCCTACCTTTTGCCATTCGCTCCAGTAGTCCCGCAGCTTTTCGTCGATCGCGCGCCGGTTCTCCAGACCCGTCAGCGGATCGGTCCGCGACAACCTCAGCAGGGCCTTGCCGCGTTCGGTCGCCTCATTGTGCTGGATCTTGGCTTCCAGGGCATTCAGGAAGACGTTGTAGCGTTCCTCATTCAGCTTCCAGTTCACATACGAGGTGAACGTGAAACAGGAAATATAAAAAGCCCCGAATACCATTTTATATGTAAGGGTTGAAGGAACGAAATAATTCACGATGTAAAGTATGCACAATATTATTGCGGAAGTTACGATGGAAAGCTTGAAGTTGAACGTAAAGAAAAGATTTGCGCTCATCATGAATATGGTCCCGAAGACCATATAGTAGGAGACGCTTTCCTTGTCCGCGCCAAGAACCGCTGGGCACAACCAACCAACATAGCCGAAGATGATGGCTCCGGCGCAGGTCACGTCGAGCCATTCCGTTCCAATCCCCCGGCGAAGCTGTGCTTCGAGGATCAAAAGCGCGCTCAAGCCGACCGCGAAGCGCGCCGTGATCGTGTAGGCGGCAACGTCCGGGATCAGCAGCAGATCCGTTGCCGAAAACAAGAGATAGATCGCAACCGCAATCCAGAGCCCTGGCCTGGCTTCTCCTCTTCGCGTCGCCTGCGCTTCGGTGCGGTAAAGGGTGCGGAGCTCGTCGGCGCTCAGTTCATAGCGCGGCTCGTACGGCTCCGCATCAACCGTATCAACCAATACGGAGGACAGGTGTTCGTTCATCACAATAGACCCCGTTTGAAAGGGATTTTGTTTTCCGAACTCATTTCCAGCTTCTGCCCCCACGCGGGCCGGCTCCTTTGGGACGCGACGGCGATTGCGACGCCGGGCAAACAAATGCAATCGCGCAAGACAAGTTTCCGTTAACTCGAACCCGGAATTCGGGCCGGAAGCCGTCTAAAGAGGAACATGGTTGGCGGGAAATTAATCATAACGATAAAATGCCGTCAGCCCGACATTGGCAAATGGAGCATTCTACGCAATAAGTTAACCGACTGTTAACTATGGAGTGATGGCGTGCAGACCGTTCTTGATGGCAAAAGCTTGATTACTGCCGCGATGCTCGCCGGCACGCTGCCTCGGGGAAAGCTCGAGCATCATGGCGAAGCGTTCGAAACCGCGCGCGCGGAGCTGGCGCTCATTCTCCACGCGACACAGCAGCAGATCGAACAGGACAAGAACCCCGCCGAGATCGTCGGTCGCTTGCTGTCCTTCCTCAATGGCCTGCATTCCAAGGTTCATCCCGACGTCTGGCATGCGTTGATACCGGTGGCGCAGAACCATCCGATCCTGAAGTATTTTCTCGAGGATCCGCTGACGCGCTGGTCCTTCACCAAGCCCAGGGGCTATTCCGGCGACGCGCAGTTGCTTGATTACATCTATTGCGACCCGCACGTGGCAGAGAGCGTGGCCAATGCCTCGGAGATCGGCAAGGCGCTCTATAGCCATACCCAGAACGTACCCTCATGCGTCGCGGCACGGGAACGACGCGACCTCCTGACCCGATATGTCGACGAGATTGCGGTCAAGAATGGACCGCAAACCGAGGTCCTGGCGATCGCGGCCGGCCATTTGCGGGAGGCCAATCGCTCGGTAGCCTTGACGGAGGGCCGTCTCAAGCGCTGGATTGCGCTCGATCAGGATCCCCAGAGCGTTGGGCTGATCGCGCGCGACTTCCAGGGCACCGCGGTCGAAGCCATCGACGGCTCGGTGCGAACCGTGCTCACGCGGGGCCACAAGCTCGGCAAGTTCGATTTCATCTATGCCTCCGGCCTCTACGACTACCTCGCCCACAACGTCGCGGTGAAACTCACGAAGACCTGCCTGCAGATGTTGAAGCCGAACGGGACGTTCCTGTTTGCGAACTACGCCGAGGGCACGCCTGACGCCGGCTACCGGGAGACATTCATGGACTGGGTGTTGCTGCTGCGATCGGAGGTCGATATGTGGAACATCGTCAATGCCAGCGTCGACCGCAACACCGTCGAGGCGCGGGTGTTCTTCGGCGAGAACCGCAACGTGCTTTATGCCGTCATCGAAAAGCGCGGATAGCGACCGCCTGGACTGCACCAGGCTGGGCGTGCCTTTGGCTTGCACCTCCGGCCGCCTTCCGCTATAGAGCCGCCACCCGCGTAGACACCCTTGGAGGCAACGCGGCGGAAGGCCGCCTTCCCGCATGATCCCGAAAAGTGGATTCCGGTTTTCGGACCAGATCATGCATGGGTATGTCGGCTTTCGACGTTTACGGTCCAGGCACTCTGCCAACCGTGAGCGCTCCAGTAAACCGAAAGGAAATGCCATGAGCCACGACACTTACGAGCTCAAGGCCGAAGCACGCGAACAGGTCGGTAAGGGGTCCGCCCGTGCAGTTCGCCGCAACGGTAAAGTGCCTGCAGTAATCTATGGTGACAAGCAGCCTCCCCTGGCTATCGCGCTCACCTACAAGGACATCTACTACAAGATCCATGGCGGCGGGTTCCTGACCACGATCGCCACGATCGATGTCGACGGCAAGAAGATCCAGGTCCTGCCGAAGGACTTCCAGCTCGACCCGGTCAAGGATTTCCCTGTCCATGTCGACTTCCTGCGCATCGGCAAGGACACCGAAGTCAATGTCGACGTGCCTGTCCACTTCATCAACGAGGACAAGTCGCCCGGCATCAAGCGCGGCGGCGTGCTCAACATCGTGCGTCACGAAGTCGAGTTCCACTGCCCGGCCAATGCGATCCCGGAGTTCATCACCGTCGATCTCACCGGCGCCAACATCGGCGACTCGATCCACATCTCGGCGGTCAAGCTGCCGGCTGGCGTCAAGCCTGTGATCTCCGACCGCGACTTCACCATCGCGACCATTGCCGGTTCGTCGGCGATGAAGCCGGAGACGGAAGAGACGGCTGAAGCGGCTGCACCTGAGGCAGCTCCTGCCGCCGACGAGAAGTAACTCTTTCACGCCCGGAGCAGGCGATGCTGCTGTTTGCAGGTCTCGGCAATCCGGGCGCGAAATACGCTGACAACCGCCACAATGTCGGTTTCATGGCGGCGGACGCAATCGCCCGCCGCCATTCCTTTTCGCCCTGGTCGAAGAAATTCCAGGGCCTGATTTCCGAGGGCACGCTCGGCGGCGAAAAAATCGTCCTGATCAAGCCGCAGACCTTCATGAACCTGTCCGGCCAGTCGGTCGGCGAAGCACTGCGCTTCTACAAGCTCGAGCTTTCCGCGCTCACCGTCTTCTATGACGAGATCGACCTTGCCGAAGGCAAGCTGCGCATCAAGACCGGTGGCGGCGCCGGCGGCCACAACGGCATCCGGTCGATCGACGGCCATATCGGCAATGGCTATCGCCGCGTGCGCATCGGCGTCGGCCATCCCGGCGTCAAGGAAATGGTCCAGCACCATGTGCTCGGCAATTTCGCCAAAGCCGACCGCGAATGGCTCGACCCGCTGCTCGACGCGATCGCCGACAATGCCGCCATGATCGTCAAGGGCGACGAATCCGGCTTCATGAATAAGGCCAGTCTCGCCGTCCAGGGCAAGGCCGGGCCGGAGCCCGAAAAGCCAGCGCAGAAGCAGCCGGCGCACAAGCAGCAAAGTCATGTCCGCCAAGCACGGCCTCAACAGCCGGTGGTCAAGCTGCCGGAAAGCGGTCCAATGGCCGCCATGCTGAAGAAGCTGTTCGGCGGCAAGGACTGAGCATCGAGGGACCGAAGGGCTTGACGTTGATCACCCCTATCGCCCATAGCCCTGATCAAATTTCTATTTTCCCGATAGGACCGAACAAAAATGGGTTTCAAATGCGGCATCGTTGGCTTGCCCAACGTCGGCAAGTCGACGCTTTTCAACGCGTTGACCAGAACGGCTGCGGCGCAAGCCGCCAACTATCCATTCTGCACCATCGAACCGAACACCGGCGAGGTGGCGGTGCCAGATCCGCGCCTGCAGAAGATCGCGGCGATCGCCAAGTCGAAGGAGATCATTCCAACTCGCATCTCTTTCGTCGACATTGCCGGCCTGGTGCGCGGTGCCTCGAAAGGCGAAGGGCTGGGCAACCAGTTCCTCGCCAACATCCGCGAGGTCGACGCCATCGTGCATGTGCTGCGCTGCTTCGAGGATGACGACATCACCCATGTCGAGGGCCGCATCGACCCCGTCGCCGATGCCGAGACGGTCGAGACCGAGCTGATGCTTGCCGACCTCGACAGCCTAGAGCGCCGCATCGTGCAGATCCGCAAGCGCGCCGGCAGCAAGGACAAGGAAGCGACGACCGTGCTGCCGTTGATGGAGGCAGCGCTCGAACTGCTGCAGGCCGGCAAGCCGACCCGCATCCTGCTCAAGGGTATTTCGGCCGAAGATTTGCGCATCCTGCAGGGCCTGAACCTTCTGACCTCGCATCCCGTGCTCTATGTCTGCAATGTCGCGGAGGCCGACGCCGCCACCGGCAACGAACACACCAGGGCCGTGGAAAAGATGGCCGCCGCCCAGGGCGCCGGCACAGTGGTGATCTCGGCGGCGATCGAAGCCGAGGTCGCGCAGCTCTCGGACGAGGAAGAGATGGAATTCCTGTCCTCGCTCGGCCTCGACGAGCCAGGCCTCAACAAGGTCATCCGCGCCGGCTACGATTTGCTGCACCTCATCACCTATTTCACCGCCGGGCCGAAGGAGACGCGCGCCTGGACCATTCATAGGGGCGACAAGGCGCCACAGGCCGCCGGTGTCATCCACACCGATTTCGAGCGCGGCTTCATCCGCGCCCAGACCATCTCCTACAACGACTTCGTCACACTGGGCGGCGAAGTGGCGGCCAAGGAAGCCGGCAAGGCGCGCGACGAAGGCAAGGAATATGTCGTCCAGGACGGCGATGTGCTGTTGTTCAAGTTCAACACCTGATGCCTGAAGCGCTCGAGAACATCCCGGCAAGCTGTCGGCGAAGTTCCTCGATACATGCTTCCAAGGCGACGGCGGCCATCCGCCCTACAGCCGGTTGTCTTGATTTTGTCACGTCACAGGTCTAAGCGGCAGACGCACGGTCGGCGCTGACGTCGAGAACCCGTGCAATCCAACACGACGCGTCAATCCGAACGCACCCTTTGGCCCCAGCAAGGGATATCAGGCGATGATCAAGGCCTTCGTCGTGGACAATGACCGCCTGCGCGTCGTCGACGATCTCCTGGCAAACAGCGAGACCATCGTCTGGGCGGACCTGTTCAACCCGACAAAGGAAGAGGAAGCGACGATCGAGAGCTGGCTCGGCGTTGCCATTCCGACGCGCGAGGAGATGGAGGAGATCGAGATTTCGAGCCGCCTCTATGTCGAGGACGGCGCCTATTTCATGACCGCCACCCTGCCCGCCCAGACCGAAATCGACGATCCCTTGATGTCCCCGGTTACCTTCGTGCTCGCCGGCACAAGACTGATCACGGTGCGCTACCACGAACCGAAAGCTTTCAAGACCTTTCCGCAGCGCGCCGAAAAGGTGGCGACCGGCTGCACCAGCGGCGACACCATTCTGATCGGCTTGCTGGAGGCGATCGTCGACCGTCTTGCCGACATTCTGGAACGCGCCGGCCGCGACATCGAGGCGATCTCGCGCGATATCTTCGAGGCGCGGTCGACCAAGGTTTCCAAGCGCAACCGTGATTTCCAGGAGTTGCTGAAAGCCATCGGCCGCAAGGAGGACATCGCCTCCTCGATCCGCGACAGCCTGATCTCGCTGCAGCGCCTGGCAGGCTTCTTCGCCCATGCCTCGACCCGCACCAAGATGAGCAAGGACACCAAGGCGCGCATCAAGACGCTGTCTCGCGACGTGCTGTCGCTCGCCGACCACGCCACCTTCCTGTCGCAGAAGATCTCCTTCCTGCTGGACGCCACGCTCGGCATGATCTCGATCGAGCAGAACGCCATCATCAAGATCTTCTCGGTCGCCGCCGTCATTTTCCTGCCGCCGACTTTGGTCGCCTCGGTCTACGGCATGAATTTCGACATCATCCCCGAGTTGAAATGGCAACTTGGCTATCCCTTCGCCATCGCCATGATGGTGCTGTCGGCGATCCTGCCCTTCTGGTACTTCCGCCGCCGCGGCTGGCTCTGAGTGGCGTTGTCGGTCCTGCCACAGGCTGGCGCAGTAGAAATCGCTTGACCAAATGAACGCCGGCCTGCATCCGGAAACCCCGATCCTGGGGATCGTGGGTCGACAAGCCGGATTCCAGACCATGACTGCAGAGATAAAAGCATGGGCCTATGAGGACTTCATCGAGGGCGCATCGATCGACCTCGGCTCGAAGCTCGTGAGTGCCGCCGAGATCGTCGAATTTGCCGGAGAATTTGACCCGCAGCCGATGCATCTCGACGAGGAGGCCGGCAAGGCCAGCATCCTCGGGGGGCTGGCAGCGTCGGGCTGGCACACCTGCGCCATGTTCATGCGCATGCTCTGCGATGCGTTCCTGCTGGACTCGACCTGCCAGGGCGCGCCCGGAGTCGATCAGGTCAAATGGAAGAAACCGGTCCTGGCCGGCGACCAACTGACCGGCACCCTGATGGTTGTTGCCAAGCGCCTGTCGAAATCGAAGCCGCAACTCGGCTTCGTCACCATGCGCAGCGAGCTGTTCAACCAGCGTGGCGAAAGCGTCTTCGAGCTCGAGAACTCCGTCATGTTCCTCACGCGCGATGCCGCGGGGAGCCAAGCATGACACTGGACGAGTTCTTCCGTATCGGCACCACCGTCACGCTCGGCTCGCACACATTCGAGCCCGAGGCGATCAAGGCCTTCGCCCGCAAGTACGACCCGCAAATCTTCCATATCGACGAGGAGGCCGCGAAGAAAAGCGTTCTTGGCGGCCTCTGCGCGTCTGGCTGGCACACGGCCGCGACCTGGATGAAACTCAATCTGGAAAACCGCATGGACGCCGAGATCGCTGCGTGGAGCGGTCCCGGTCCGGTGCCGGAATTCGGCCCCTCGCCCGGCTTCAAGAACCTGAAATGGCTGAAGCCGGTCTATGCCGGGCAAACCATCACCTTCACGCGCACCGCGCTGTCGCACCGCCCAATCGCCTCACGCCCCGGCTGGCGGCTGCTGGCGCTGCGTTCGGAAGCTTTCGATCCCACCGGCGACAAGGTGCTCGAGTTCGAAAGCGCCGTGCTGGTGAAGGTGGAGTAGCTTTTTCCTTCGCCCCGTTTACGGGGAGAAGGTGCCCGAAGGGCGGATGAGGGGCGGCGCCAGCGTTGGTGTCTTAAACTCGACGGTCGTACTTACCCCTCACCCTGCTCCGCTCGCGTTGCTCGCTTCGCTTCCCTCTCCCCGTAAACGGGGCGAGGGAGAAACCTAATGCCCCTCGAACCCTATCAGCGTTCTGACCGGCACACCGAGGGCTTCGAGCTTGGCGCGGCCGCCGAGGTCCGGCAGGTCGATGACGAAACAGGCGGCGAGGATATCGGCGCCGATCTGGCGCAGAAGTTTGACCGCCGCCTCCGCGGTGCCGCCGGTGGCGATCAGATCGTCGACAAGGATCACCTTCTCGCCCGGAGCAACGCCGTCCTTGTGCATCTCCATCTCGTCCAGCCCATATTCCAGGCTATAGGCGACGCGCACCGTCTCGTAGGGCAGCTTGCCTTTCTTGCGGATCGGCACGAAGCCGGCCGAGAGCTGATGGGCGACGGCGCCGCCAAGGATGAACCCGCGTGCCTCGATGCCGGCGATCTTATCGATCTTCTGGCCGGCGTAGGGATGTACCAGTTCGTCGATGGCGCGGCGGAAGGCGCGCGCATTGCCGAGCAGCGTGGTGATGTCGCGAAACAGGATGCCGGGCTTGGGATAGTCCGGAATGGTACGGATCGCGGCGAGCAATGTGTCTTCGAGGGAGGATTTCATGGGTCGAGATTACCTGAAACGGAGGTTCTTGCGCGACAATTGTTCGATCGAACTGCAGCCCATCAGCTTCATGCCGCGTTCGATCTCGACCCGCATCTGCTCAAGCGCCCGTTCGACGCCGGGCTGGCCCGCCGCCGCGAGCGGGAACAGATAGTAGCGTCCGACGCCGACGGCCTTGGCACCGAGCGATAGCGCTTTCAGCACATGGGTGCCGCGCTGCACGCCGCCATCCATGATGACATCGATCCTGTCGCCAACGGCATCGACGATCTCGGCAAGCTGGTCGAACGCCGCCCGCGAGCCATCCAGCTGCCGCCCGCCATGGTTCGACAGCACGATGCCGCTGCAGCCGATGTCGACGGCGCGTCTTGCGTCCTCTACCGACATAACGCCCTTGAGACAGAACGGACCCGACCAAAGCTTGACCATCTCAGCGACATCGTCCCACGTCATCGACGGGTCTAGCATCTCGGTGAAGTAGCGGCTGATCGACATCGTGCCGCCGCCCATGTCGACATGCTCGTCGAGCTGCGGCAGCTTGAACCCCTCATGCGTGAAATAATTGATCGCCCAGGCCGGCTTGAGCGCGAACTGCGCCATACCGGCAAGGTTGAGCTTGAAGGGAATGGCAAAGCCGGTGCGTTTGTCGCGCTCGCGATTTCCTCCGGTGATGCTGTCGACGGTCAGCATCATCACCTCGACGCCGACCTGCTTTGCCCGCTGCATCATCGCCCGGTTAAGACCGCGGTCCCGATGGAAATAGAACTGGTAGACCTGCGGACTGCTGCTGATGCTGCGCGCCTCCTCGAGGCTGACGGTGCCAAGCGACGAGACGCCGAACATGGTGCCATACTTGGCTGCGGCCTTGGCGACCGCGCGCTCGCCCTGATGGTGGAACAGGCGCTGCAAGGCGGTCGGCGAGCAATAGAACGGCATCGCCAGCTTCTGGCCCATGACCGTCACCGACATGTCGACCTCGCTCACTCCGCGCAGCACGTTGGGAACCAGGTCACAGGTCTCGAAGCTTGCGGCGTTGCGGCGGTAGGTGACCTCATCGTCAGCCGCGCCGTCAATGTAATTGAAGATCGGCCCGGGCAGCCGCTGCTGTGCCATCAGCCGGAAATCGGAAAAGTTGTGACAGTCGCTGAGCCGCATCATCGAAATCCAAAAGCCATGGCGGGACGAGCTTCTCGCCACCGTTCGATGCGTCGAATATCAACCTCATGCCGCCATGCCAACGGACTAATTGCCGAACTTCCGCCTAAGCAATGGCGCAGACAAGAAAGGAGCGCCTTAAGCGCCCCTTCCCGTCTAAATCCGGCTGACGAGGATTACATGCCGAGATCGGAACGAAGCTCGGCCCTGGCCACTTCATATTCAGCCTTGAAGTCGTCCCGGTTGAGCAGGACTGCGGCAATGACGCTGCCGGAAATCCTGCCCATCTCGACATCGGACGCAAAATGGATGCCGCCAACCACGCGGTTGTGAGCGTATTTGCTCGCGCGTGCCATGATCTCGGCGCGCTTTTCCGGAACCATGTCGGACAGAATGATGCCCATCATCGTGCCGACGGTGGCGTGTCCGGAAGGCCAGGAACCGGAGCTCGACAGCTTGACCGCAGGCTTGACGAGATCGCTGAGCTGATGCGGGCGCGGGCGCTTCCAGACATCCTTGGCGGGATCGACGACAGCGCCTTCGGTAGCCACCACGCGATCGAAGAAGGCGCTGAATTTCGGCAGCGTTTCCTTGTTGAATTTCGGCCCCATCACGTCGGCAAAGCGCCAGACATTCTCCTCGGCATCGGCCACCGCGCTGGCGACCATCTCCGGGGTGCGCGTGACCTGCAAAGTCAGCACCTCGCCGAGTTCGGCCTTGGTTTGTGCCGAATCGTTTGCCGGCGGCGGCGGCAGGATCATCGTCAGGTCGACATCCTTGTTGGTGATGAAGGGCTGGGCGTCTTCCGCTTGCGCGGCCGAGCCCACGATGAGCAGCAACAGGCCTGCCGCGAGCGATGCGTATCTTTTCATGAATGCGATCCTTTGATGAGAGCAGCACAGGATCGCCGGATGCGGTGACGGCCATGTGACATGACCAGCCTCCGGAAATGCAAAAGGGCGCCTCTCGGCGCCCTTCGCGATCACTTGATTGTGTGGCTCAATGCGCCACGCCTTCCCACACCTTGCGCTTGGTGAGATAGACCAGAGCGCCGAACAGAAGCAGGAACACCAGCACGCGAAAACCGGTCTTCTTGCGGTCTTCCATATGCGGCTCGGCCGCCCACATCAGGAAGGCGGAAACGTCGCGGGAGTACTGGTCGACTGTCTGCGGCGCGCCGTCATCATAGGTCACCTGGCCGTCGGACAGCGGGTTGGGCATCTTCAGCGACACGCCCGACATGAAATAGGGGTTGTAGTGGGTGCCTTCCGGGATAACCATGCCGGCAGGCGGTGTCTCGTTATAGCCTGTCAGCAGCGAGTGGATATAGTCGGGCCCGCCCGCGTCATACTGGGTGAAGATGTCGAAGACGAATTGCGGAAAACCGCGCTCGACGCCGCGCGCCTTGGCCAGCAGCGACATGTCGGGCGGAGCAGCACCACCATTGGAAGCGGCGGCCGCTTCGTCGTTTGCGAACGGTGGCGGGAAGTGGTCGGACGGCTTGCCGGGACGGTCGAACATGTCGCCGGCATCGTTGGGACCGTCATGGATCGTGTACTCGGCCGACAGCGTCTTGATCTGCGCATCGGAATAGCCGAGGTCCGACAGCGTGCGGAACGCCACCATGTTCATCGAATGGCAGGCCGAGCAGACTTCCTTGTAGACCTTGAGGCCGCGCTGCAGCTGCGCCTTGTCATAGGTACCGAACGGGCCGGTGAAACTCCAGTCCATTTCCTTCGGCTCGTCGATCGGGAAATGCGTCGGCGCGGCGGCGTTGTGCGCCTCTTCGGCGGCGATCGCCCAAGTGCCCGCCGACCCGATGCCGACGGCCACGAGGCCGACCAGCGCCAGCGAGGTGAGAATCTTTTTCATGCCAAATCCCCTTAGATTCTCTACCCGCTCAGCCTTTGGTTTCCGGCGCCGCCGTAGCGCCCGCCGGATGTCCGCTGCCGCCCTTGTTCTTCTC
This sequence comes from Mesorhizobium sp. M7A.F.Ce.TU.012.03.2.1, assembly GCF_004006095.1. Lineage (NCBI taxonomy): Bacteria > Pseudomonadati > Pseudomonadota > Alphaproteobacteria > Hyphomicrobiales > Phyllobacteriaceae > Mesorhizobium > Mesorhizobium sp. M7A.F.Ce.TU.012.03.2.1. The sequence goes on along the minus strand of NZ_CP034779.1, from coordinate 3,416,470 downwards.
GAGGACCGCCTCGGTGATCGAGTTCGGCAGCCGTCGCGGCGTCTCGATCAGGCCGAGCACCGGCAGCGCGATCAGGAAGAAGGCGAAGTAGAACAATGTCGCCATCTGCGCCATGAACACATAGCTGCCTTCGGCCGGCTGCGAGCCCAGCCAGCCAAGCAGGATGGCATCGGCCACGAACAGCCAGAAGAACAGCTTGTACCAGGGCCGGTAAACGGCAGAGCGTACCTTCGAAGTGTCGAGCCACGGCACCAGGAACAACATGACGATGGCGCCGAACATGCACAGCACGCCGCCGAGCTTGGAGTTGATCGGCCCGACATTGAAGGTGATGGCGCGCAGGATCGCGTAGAACGGGAGGAAGTACCATTCGGGCACGATGTGGGCCGGCGTCTTCAGCGGGTTGGCGACGATGTAGTTGTCGGGATGGCCGAGATAGTTCGGCAGGTAGAAGACGAAATAGGCGAAGAAGAACAGGAACACGATCATGCCGAACGCGTCCTTGATGGTCGCGTAGGGGGTGAAGGCGACAGTGTCGGTCTTCGACTTGACCTCGATACCCGTCGGGTTCGACTGGCCCACGACATGCAGCGCCCAGATGTGCAAAACGACGACGCCGGCAATCATGAACGGCAACAGATAGTGCAGCGCAAAGAAGCGATTCAGCGTCGGGTTGTCGACGGCAAAGCCGCCGAGCAGCAGCTGCTGGATCCAGTCGCCGACCAGCGGAATGGCACTGAAGAAGCCAGTGATGACGGTGGCACCCCAGAAGCTCATCTGGCCCCATGGCAGCACGTAGCCCATGAAGCCGGTCGCCATCATCAGGAGATAGATGATGCAGCCGAGGATCCACAGCAGCTCGCGCGGCGCCTTGTAGGAGCCGTAATAGAGGCCACGGAAGATGTGGATGTAGACGGCGACGAAGAAGAACGAGGCGCCGTTCGAATGCATGTAGCGCAGCAGCCACCCCGAATTCACGTCGCGCATGATCTTCTCGACCGAGCCGAAGGCGAGATTGGTGTCGGCCGTGTAGTGCATGGCCAGCACGATGCCGGTCAGCATCTGCGCCACCAGCATGATCGACAGGATGCCGCCAAACGTCCAAGCGTAGTTGAGGTTGCGCGGCACCGGATAGGCGACGAAGCTGTCATAGACCAGCCGCGGCAGCGGCATGCGGGCGTCGAACCAGCGTCCGAGACCGGTTTTGGGCGTATAGGTCGAGTGTCCCTCGCTCATCGAAATGTCCCCTGCCTCAACCGATAAGGATCTTGGTATCGGAAATGAACTTGAATACCGGCACCGCCATGTTCTCAGGCGCCGGGCCTTGGCGGATGCGTCCGGCCGTGTCGTAGACCGAGCCGTGGCATGGGCAGAACCAGCCGCCGAAATCGCCTTCCTGGCCGAGCGGAATGCAGCCGAGATGGGTGCAGACCTGAACCATCACCATCCAGGCTTCCTTGCCGGGTGTGGTGCGGTTGGCGTCGGTCGCCGGTGCATCGGCCGGCAGATTGGCGTTGCGGGCGATCGGGTCCTTGAGATCGGCCAGCTTGACGGCCTCGCCGTCCTTCATTTCCTGTTCGGTGCGGTTGCGGACCACGACCGGCTTGCCGCGCCATTTGACGATCAGCGACATGCCCGGCGTCAGCGAGGCGACGTCGACTTCGACGGAAGCGAGCGCCAGCGTCGAGGCATCGGGGCGCATCTGGTCGATGAACGGCCACGCGAAGGCACCCGCGCCGACCACTGCGGCCATGCCGGTGGCGACGTAGAGAAAATCACGACGGTTGGGATCCTGGGTGTCGGTTGCGCTCACGGGTGCCTGATCCTTTCGCCTCTTCCGTGCCGGTGGCTGAGCCTTGTTCCCCGCTCAATTACGCCAACCCGACAGCGCATGGCGAACAGGCTTGCGAATTCCTCCGGCATTTGGACTTCGGTTTATGCGTGAAGCCCGTTTTTGTCCAGACGGGCGAAGGCACAAGGGCAGATTGTCGCGGGGACAAAATCCGCCACCGCTCAACGCGACGCCGGATAGCCGCCAAACATCGCTAAACAACCGGGAAACAACCGCAAATCCGACGCCCCTGTTCGGCTCGACACAAGGCGCCAGCCGGGTCTATCCTTGCCATCATGGCACACGTCATAGACCGCGACACTTGGTCTGTTCGCTCCGACCATTGGAAGGGCGAATTGCAATGTGGCGCCTACGGCTCCAACTCCTGCCTGATCTTCAACTATTTGCCTGGCGTCGGCGGCGGCCCCCGCCTGCACACGCATCCCTACGCGGAGATCTTCATCATCCGCCAGGGCACCGGCCTGTTCACTGTCGGCGACCATGAGATCGAGGCATCCGCCGGCCAGATCCTGATCGTGCCGCCCAACACGCCGCACAAATTCACCAATCTCGGCCCAGGCCCGCTGGAAACGACCGACATCCATGAAAACGGCAGCTTCATCACCGAATGGCTGGAGTGACCCCTATTTCGCGCCGAGCCTGGCCAGCACCGCTTTCGGGATGTTGTATTCACGAATGACGGCATCGTGCTTGCGCAAGCCGCACAGCTCGCGCTGGATGAAATAGCCATGCACCGCCTCGGCGGCATCCTTGAGCAGCCGGGGGCGCAGTTGCTCGTCGGCATTGTCGCGCAGCCTGGCCAGCGTTTCCTCTACCCGCTGGCCGGCGCGGCCAAGTGCTGCCGCCTTTTCCGCCAATATTTCATGGCCGAGCGCGTCGAAGGCGGCTTCAGCGGCCGAGCCGCCGGCAAGATGAGATGGCGGACGCAAGGACATTTCAGTCTCCTTTCGCGAAAACCATGCGGTGAGTGACGAATTCTTCGCCTTCCACGTGCGTAAATCCAAGCCGTGCGTAAAAACCAAAAGCCTCTTGCGGCGCGCGGGTGTTCAGCGCGGCGAAATGGTGACGTGCCCTGTCGATAACGGTTTCGATCAGCATCCGGCCAAGGCCGGCGCGACGGTGACGCGCACTGACGAACAGGTGCCGGACCCGGCCGTGGTCCCTGGCCTCGAAATAGGGATCGATGTTCAACCCGCACACGCCGGCGAGTTCCCTTCCATCCCAGGCTCCGTACAGCGCCTCGCCCCGTTTCAGGAATTTGTTGCGGCCACTTGCCCAGCCATCCGCCAGGCGCACCAGCATCCAGTAGCCTTCCTGCCGGCTCTCTTCCTTCAGCGTGTCGAAAGCCGGCATGGTCGGTCGGAGCCGCTTGAGAACGTAGCCGACCTCTGAGATGGCGCCTGTTGATCCACCCATGGAGCTACTCCGCCGGGCGTGTCTCTTCGAGCACGCTGTCCTCGTGATAGAGAAAACCGCCGGACTGCCGCTTCCACAGCCGCGCATAGAGCCCCTCGAGTGCTACCAAATCGTCATGCGTGCCTTGCTCGACGATGCGGCCGCCGTCGAGCACCACCAGTCGGTCGAGTGCCGCGATCGTCGACAGCCGGTGGGCGATGGCGATGACCGTCTTGTTTTCCATCAGCCGCGTCAGATTTTCCTGGATCGCCGCCTCGATGTCGGAATCGAGCGCCGAGGTCGCTTCGTCGAGAATCAGGATCGGCGCATCCTTGAGGAAGACGCGGGCGATCGCCACGCGCTGGCGCTGTCCGCCTGACAGTTTGACGCCGCGCTCGCCGACAAAAGCCTCGTAGCCGGCGCGGTCCCTGTTGTCGCGCAAGGTCAGAATGAACTCGTGCGCCTCGGCCTTTTTCGCCGCCGCGATCACCTCCGCATCGGTCGCGTCTGGCATGCCGAGCTTGATGTTGTCGCGCAGTGAACGGTGGAACAGCGCCGTGTCCTGGCTGACGACGCCGATATTAGCGCGCAGCGAGTTTTGCGTGACATCGGAGACGTCTTGGCCATCGATGGTGATGGAGCCGCCCTCCAGATCGTAGAGCCGCAGGACCAGATTGGCGAGCGTCGTCTTGCCGGCGCCCGACGGTCCGACCAGCCCGACCTTCTCGCCCGGCTTGACGACAAGGTCGATGCCGTTCAGCACGCCGAACCCTTTGCCGTAATGGAACTCGACGTTCTTCACCTCGATACGCCCGCCCGCCACGACAAGTTCCTTGGCGTCGGGCGCATCGGCGAGGCCGAGCGGCTGCGAAATCAGCGCCTTGGAGTTCTCCAGCACGCCGAGGTTTCGCAAGATGCTGTTGAGCTGCATCATCAGCCGGCCGAGCAGCATGTTGAGCCGCAGCACCAGCGACAGCGTGAAGGCGACCGCGCCGACGGTGATCGAGCCCTCGACCCAGAGATAAACGGCAAAGCAGCCGATCGCCGTGATCATGATGCCCGACAGCGTCGTCAACGCCATGCGCACGCCGGTCAGCCGGCGGGTGAACGGGCGCAATGCGTCGAGGTAGATGTCGAAACCGTTCCTGATGTAGCGGTCGTCGCCGTCGGCCGAGAACAGTTTCAGCGTCTGCACGTTGGAATAGGAATCGACGATGCGGCCGGTGATCATCGAGCCGGCCTCGGCGGTTTCCTCGGCATGCTTGCGGATTGCCGGCAAGTAGAGCTTGGCCAGCCAAGCGAAAGCGGAAATCCAGATCACCACCAGCACCGCCAGCCTGAGATCGAGGCCTGCGACCAGCGCCAGCGTCGTCACCGTGTAGACGATCATGAACCAGACGACCTCGATGAAGCTTTCCATCAGGTCGCCGGTGGCTTGCCCCGCCTGCCAGACCTTTGTCGCGATGCGGCCGGCGAAATCGTTCTGGAAAAAGGCGTAGGACTGGCGCGAGACATGCCGGTGTGCCTGCCAGCGCACCAGATTGTAGAAGCCCGGCGTGATCGTCTGCTCATCGACCAGCGCCGACAGGCCGACGACGACGGTGCGGATGACCAGCACCACCACGACCATGAAAACCAGTTCAGGACCGGCGGCGGCCCACAGTGCGTGCCAGCTGCGCTCGGCGGGAAGCTGGTCGAGAATATCGACCAGCCGCCCGACGAAGTAGAACAGGCCGGCCTCGACCAGCGGCGCGATGCCGCCGATGACCAGCATGGCGAAGAAGGCGAACTTCGCCTGGCCGACATAGTGCCAGAGGAAACCGCCGACGCTGGTCGGTGGCCGAAGATTCGCTGGCTCCCTGAACGGATAGACCCAGTTCTCGAACCAGCGATAGACGGCAGTCATCATGCGGCGGCCATCATTCTGCGGCTTGCCCCTTTGCAAGTGCGTCGTTGGCGGGGTCGGCGGGACCGCCCTCAAGCAGGAACCCGCCCGACTGGCGCTGCCAGAGCTGGGCGTAGAGCCCGCCGCGGGCGACGAGTTCCTCGTGCGAACCTTCCTCGATGACACGGCCTTTGTCCATCACCACCAGCCTGTCCATCGCCGCGATGGTCGACAGCCGGTGCGCGATGGCGATGACGGTCTTGCCTTGCATGAGCTTGTAGAGGTTCTCCTGAATCGCCGCCTCGGCTTCGGAATCAAGCGCCGAGGTCGCTTCGTCAAGGATAAGTATTGGCGCATCCTTCAACATAACGCGAGCAATGGCGACGCGTTGACGCTGGCCACCGGACAATTTGACCCCGCGGTCGCCGACATGGGCATCGAAGCCCTTCCGGCCGCCGGCATCCGAAAGCCCTGATATGAAGTCCAGCGCCTCGGCGCGCCCCGCCGCCTCGACAAGCAGCTCTTCCGAGGCATCGGGCCGGCCATAGAGGATGTTCTCGCGCACCGAACGATGCAGCAGCGAGGTGTCCTGCGTGACCATGCCGATCTGCGCACGCAGCGAATCCTGCTTCACACCGGCGATCTCCTGGCCATCGATCAGAATCCGGCCGGCTTCGAGGTCATAGAAGCGCAGCAACAGGTTGACCAGCGTCGACTTGCCGGCGCCGGAACGGCCTACGATGCCGACCTTTTCGCCCGGCTTCACCGCCAGCGACAAGCCTTCGATCACACCCTTCTGCTTGCCGTAGTGGAAGCGGATGTCCTCGAAGCGGATTTCACCCCTGGAAACGCTGATCTCCTTCGCGTCCGGCCTGTCCTCGACAAGGCGCGGCAGCGAGATCGAGGCGATACCGTCCTGCACCGTGCCGATGTTCTCGAACAGGCCCGACATTTCCCACATGATCCATTGCGACATGCCCCACAACCTGAGCACAAGGCCGATGACCACGGCGACCGCGCCGATCGTCACGGCTTGCCCCAGCCACAGCCACAACGCCATCGCGGTGACAGAGAACAAGAGCAATGCATTCAGTATGTAGAGCGAGCCGAAAAGCACTGTCACAAGCCGCATCGACCGGTAGACCGTTTCGAGAAAGCCGGACATGCCGTCTTTGGCGAATGACGCTTCGCGGCGCGCGTGGCTGAACAGCTTGACCGTCTGGATGTTGGAGTAGCTGTCGACGACCCGGCCTGTCATGATCGAGCGCGCATTGGCCTGTTCCTCGCCGACCTTGCCCAGCCGGGGAATGAAAAATCGCAGCAAAAGGATATAGCCGACCAGCCAGAAGCCGAGCGGCGCGGCCAGCCGCCAGTCGGCCGAGCCGACGATGAGCAGCATGCCGAGGAAATAGACGATAACGTAGTTCAGGACGTCGATCACCTTGATGACGCATTCGCGCACGGCGAGAGCCGTCTGCATCAGCTTTGTCGCGATGCGGCCGGCGAACTCGTCCTGGTAGAAACTCATCGACTGCTTGAGCAGATAGCGGTGCACCTGCCAGCGGATGCGCATGGGATAATTGCCCATCAGCGTCTGCTGGTTGAGAAACGAATGCAGCCATACCGTGCCCGGCAGCGCGAACAGCACGATGAAGGCCATGCCGGTGAGCTTCCAGGCTTCCGTCTGCAGGAAGGTTTCGCGATTCTGCCCCGACAGCCAGTCGACGATGCGGCCGAGGAAGCCGAACATCCATACTTCGGCGATCGCGATGGCCGTCACCAGCACCGCGTCGAAAAGGATATAGGGCCATGCGCCGCGCGTATAATGCAGGCAGAAGGCAACCAGCGTCTTGGGCGGCTCGACCGGTTCCGCTGCGGGGAACGGATCGAGCCTTTTTTCAAACCAGCTAAACAACAACATAGGTTATGCCTGTGAAATGTGTTTGCCGCTTACGCGGCACGTGAGCGTACGAAATCCCCGGAACCCATGGCGTCAAGGGCCGACGGTCTGGAACCACCCGGACCGTCGGCCCTGCTTCGCGCAATATAGGGGCTCGCGGGCTTTTCGCCGACAGCTGCGCCAGACGATCCTGACGACACGGTGCCGCCAGCCCGGTTTTTCGCGCCCGGCCGGATCAGCCGGATGATCCGGCGCACCAGCGAAGGCCGGCTCAGATCGGGAACCGCGCGCGAAAAATCGACATCCGGCAGCATGCCGCGATGCGGCCGGCGGCGAACCTCGGCGTGAACCGCCGACGAATAGGTGTCGCCGATCAGCAGCGCCCAGGTCGGCAGTCGGTGGATATGCAGGCTCCTCGAGCCAGGTATTCTATAGGGATCGAACATCGGTCCGTCCTCCGTGTGAAAATCGAGATAAAAAGGCGAAGCAATATCGTCCGCCGGCATTCGGCCGGAGGCACGCATTGCGTCGGTCTGGACATGACAAGCATCGGTCCGGACAGGTTCAGCTGGGGCGTTCAGCCCTTTTGACTTTTTGAAAAACATCGCAGGATTCCTTCGAGAGCCGAAAAATCGTTTCGGCGGGAATCGGTGCGATCAAGTCTTAGAGAGTCAGGAGAATCGTCGTACCGAAACCGCCGGCAGGCAGGTAAGCCCACGAGAGGGGCGCTGGATGTGCATGGTCATCATGAATTACCCCTCCATCGGTTCGGGTTGACAATGCTGGCCGTATAACCGACTTCGCAGAAAATGGCCACCCGCAGGTCCAGCAATTTCCAAAACCGCCAAGCCGCTGTGGCCGATCCGCCACTTATTAGAAGGACGCGGAAATGAACTGTCGTCTCCGCATCGCGCTCTACCAGCCTGACATTGCCGGCAACACCGGCACAATCCTGCGCTTCGCCGCGTGCCTCGGACTTGGCGTCGACATCATCGAACCGACCGGATTTCCGCTCTCCGACAAAGCGCTCAAGCGAGCCGGCATGGACTACCTCGAAATGGCTGCCCTGACCCGGCATGTCGACTGGCATGCCTTCGAGGAATGGCGCAAGGCTGGTCCGCGCCGGCTGGTGCTGCTGTCGACCAAAGCCACGACGGCCTACACCAGCTTCATCTTCGCCGAAGGCGACATACTCCTGTTCGGCCGGGAATCCGCAGGCGTGCCGGATCCTGTCCATCAGGCGGCGGATGCGCGGCTGACCATCCCGATGCAGGGTACGGCGCGCAGCATCAACGTCGCGCTTTCCGTCGCCATGGTGACGGGCGAAGCCGTCCGGCAACTCGGATAGAATCCACAACCCATCGACAACATCACCCCTATCGTCGACGACGACAGGGGTTTCTCCACTTATTCTCACCCAGGCGCACATCGCCTTCTCCCGCATTTGCCCAAACGATATTTCTTCGCTACAAGCTCAACTTAACTTGAGGTCAAGCGGAAAGTGCGAAATGGCTGCTGTCACGGAATTAACAGTCGGCCAAGTGGCCATGCGCAGCGGTGTGGCGGTGTCGGCATTGCATTTCTATGAGGCCCGCGGCCTGATCCGCAGCCACCGTACGGCGGGAAACCAGCGCCGCTACGGCCGCGACGTGCTGCGGCGCGTGGCGATCATCAAGGTCGCGCAGGAGGTCGGCATCTCGCTGGCCGAGATCGGTGAAGCCCTGGCATCGCTGCCAGAAGGCCGCACGCCAACGCGCGATGACTGGAACGTTTTGTCGACCGCCTGGCGCGACGGGCTCGATCACAAGATCGCCCAGTTGAAGAAACTGCGCGACGGGCTGACCGACTGCATCGGCTGCGGCTGCATGTCGATCGACAAATGCCCGCTGCGCAACAAGGGCGACCGGCTGGCGAGGGAAGGCACAGGCGCTAGGCGGCTGGTTGCTCCGCCTCTCTCGAGGACATCCTAGTCCGCCGCTGGCAACCGCCTGATGGTGAACTCAATCAGGTCGCCCGGCCGCTCGAACCAGCTTTCGATTTCGGTCCAGTAGGCCTGCTTGGGAAAGCGCTCGAACCATTCCTTGGCCTTGAGCCGCGCATCGGAGCGCGGCAGCACGAAGGTCTCGCGCAGGAAACCGTCACGCGGCATACGCACGCGCTCGGCCCGGCTTTGATCGAGCCTTTTCTTCAGGCCATCCAGCGGCGGTCTTGCCGGGGTGCGCACGAAACAGCTCCTTGCACCTGGCGCATGACCCGAAATCGGAATCGAGTTTCGGAAAGGATCATGCGCAAAACCAAAGTGACTTGACCCTTGCCCTTAAGAGATTAGGGATCGCGCCGGCAAAAGACGAGTCATTTGTGGGACTCGCCGCCCCAACCGGAGACGGCACTTGGAACGACCAGAAATACCGGCAGGCCTGCCCGCCGACATCGAACAGAAGAAGATGAAGGCACGGCTGTGGTTCGAGGCGCTGCGCGAACGCATCTGCGCCACTTTCGAGCAGATCGAGCAGGACCTTGGCGGGCCGCTGGCCTCGTGGTCGCCGGGCCGTTTCGAAAAGACGCCGTGGGAACGCGACGAGGGCCGTGGCGGCGGCGGTACCATGTCGATGATGCACGGCCGCGTCTTCGAAAAGGTCGGCGTCCACACTTCGACCGTCCATGGCGAGTTCTCGCCCGAATTCAGGAAGCAGATGCCCGGCGCCGAGGAAGACCCGCGCTTCTGGGCATCCGGCATTTCGCTGATCGCGCACCCGTGGAATCCCAACGTTCCGGCCGTGCACATGAACACGCGCATGGTGGTAACATCGCGCCAATGGTTCGGCGGCGGCGCCGATCTGACACCGGTGCTCGATCGCCGCCGCACCCAGGACGACCCTGATACCCTCGCCTTCCACCGCGCCATGCAATTCGCTTGCGAGAAGAATGCCGCGGTCGCCGATTACCCGAAATTCAAGGCCTGGTGCGACGAGTACTTCTATCTGTCGCACCGCAACGAGCCGCGCGGCACCGGCGGCATCTTCTTCGACTGGCTGCATTCGGGCGAGGACAAAGGCGGCTGGAATGCCGATTTCAACTTTGTCCAGGATGTCGGCCGCTCCTTTCTCGTCGTCTACGGTCACCTCGTGCGCGCCAACTTCAACGAGAACTGGACCGATGGCGACCGTGACGAACAGCTCATCCGCCGCGGCCGCTATGTCGAATTCAATCTGCTTCACGATCGCGGCACCATCTTCGGACTGAAGACCGGCGGCAATGTCGCGTCCATTCTCTCCAGCCTGCCGCCCGAGGTTCGCTGGCCGTAACAAAATGGTGAGCGCGGCGTGAGTCGCATTGATGTCCCATTCGCTCGAAATGGGCATGGAATGTGGCACACGGTGCGGCGCAAAATTTCTTTTTCGTCTAATAGGCCGTTGAAAAGACTGGCCTATTTGTGGGGCCGGGTCGGGAAGCGCCGGCGGTTCGCCTGCGCGCAATTCCAGGAAAGTGCGAAACGGCTTTCCGACCGGAATTGCGTCAGACAAAGCGAGTCGCGACCCGACGCGACCGGACGGCCCAGACGACGCGGGACATCTTCGTCAAAAGATACCCGCCTTTCCAGGAGTACTTCGCAATGCGCAAGATCATTGTTTCGGCTGCCGCCGCTGCCCTTCTCGCTTCCGGTTCAGTGGCATTCGCCGCCGTCAAGCACACCACCGGGACGATCAAGACCTTTGACACGACGGCCATGAGCCTGGTCCTCGATGATGGATCGTCTTTTACGCTTCCCAAGACCTTCAAGGATCCTGGCCTGACGGTCGGTGAAAAAGTCCGTGTCTCATGGGATATGAAGGGCAAGAACAAGGTCGCCGAGGCCGTCAAGGCCGCAAAATGATGGCTTGCCCGCCAGAGCAGGATGAGACGATGTCCGGTCCTGTTTCGGGATAGTGTTAAGAGGGCGGAGCAGCGCTGCTCCGCCTTTTTGCCGTTGACCGCAACCAATGCCGTCCCATCTGTGTTATGCTTCTCACCCGCTCGCGGTCCGCGGATTAAACCCTGGAACTGGACCATGAGCCAAAAAAGTACCGAAGCCTCGACCAGGCTTCACGGAGGAAAAGGAGAAACCTGATGAAGGAATTTCACTGCGGGTCACTCGTGCCCGGCTGTGACTGGCACACGCGTGCCGACGAGGAGGCCGAGGTGATGCGCCGTGCCGTCGAGCACATGCGCGAGACGCATGGCGAAACGGTTATCCGCGAGACGATGATCGAGGCGATCCGCTCGCGCATCGAAAAGAGCCGCGACGCGGCCTGATCTACCCGGCGTTCAAAGCTTCGGCGGCGCGCTTGAGGAGCGCGTCGCGATCAGGGGTAAACCCGGCTTCGACCCATTCCGCCTCGAGATTCCTGAGGATTTCGCCGAGTTTCGGTCCTGGAGTTGCGCCGAGCGCCGTGAGATCGGCACCTTTCAGCGGAAACAACGGCTTTTCCCATTTGACGGCGAAGGCAAGCAGGCGCGAAAAGCCACCGGCTTCGAGCAGCGCCTCATTGTCCTCGACGGCGCGCACCCTGGCTGCCGCAAGCGACAGCCGCAGCCGGTCGACAAACCCGTTCCGGTCGCCGCGATAGAGCCTTTTCGCCAGTTCGCCCTCGGTCGTCTTCGGTTCGACGGCGGTGGCAAGCGCCCAGTGGCGCAGGCGATCCGCTTCGGCTGTCGAGAATTTGAGCCGCTCGGCGAGCGTCTTCATGCGAGCGGCATCGGGCGGCACGATCGCTTCCAGTCTGAGCAGCGGGTCGGGTGCCCAGCCCAGATCCTTCCCGGCCTTGGCCAACCCATGGATGGCATCGATGCCCCATTTCTCGCTTTCCGGCAGCGCTGCGGTCAAGACGCCTGCCTGCCGCATCCAGAGCAGCGCCCGTGACGGATCGGGCGCCGACAAGAGCTTCTTCAGTTCCGACCAGATGCGCTCGGCCGAAAGCTGGGCCAGCCCTTCCTTAAGCCGGGCGCAGGCTTTCAGCCCTTCGGCGTCCGGCCGTCCATCGCCGTACCAGGCGAAGAAGCGGAAGAAGCGCAGGATGCGCAGATAATCCTCGCGGATACGCGCTTCCGGGTCGCCGATGAAGCGCAGCCGGCGTGCCTCGATGTCGGCAATGCCGCCGACCAGGTCGACAACCCTGCCGTCGGCCTCGGCATAGAGCGCATTGATGGTGAAGTCGCGCCGCTCGGCGTCAAGCTTCCAGTCGCGCCCGAACGACACTTTCGCGCGTCGCCCGTCGGTCTCGATATCGGCGCGCAAGGTGGTGATTTCATAAGGTTTTCCGCCGGCAACCACGGTGATTGTCCCATGTTCGATGCCGGTTGGCACCGCCTTGAACCCTTCCGCTTCGGCGCGGCGGAGGGTTTCCTCCGGCAGGCAGGTGGTGGCGATGTCGATGTCGGCGACGGGCTGGCCCATCAGCGTGTTGCGCACCGCGCCGCCGGCGACTCGCGCCTCTTCACCGCCTTCGGCCAGTGCGAACAGCAGGCGCTGCAGATGCTTGTCGCCGAGCCAGTCGGCCCTGTCCGCGATCGAGACACTCACGCATAGAGCCTTTCATAGAGGGTACGGATGATGCCGGCGGTGACGCCCCAGATGCGCCGGTCGCCGTAAGGCATGTCGTAGAAGAACCATTCGAGATCGTTCCACATGCGGCTGTCGCGCTTGTGGTTGGCCGGATCCATCAGGAAGCGCAGCGGCACTTCGAAAGCGGCGTCGACCTCGTCGGCGTTGAGCGTCAGTTGGAAACCGGGCAGCACGATGCCCAGCACCGGCGCGATGCGGTAGCCGCTGCCGGCCACATAGTCGGGCATGCGGCCAATGATCTCGATGCGGTCTCGGCCAAGCCCGATCTCCTCGGAAGTCTCGCGCAGCGCCGCCGCCTCAGGGCTCGGATCGGTCGGATCGATGGTACCGCCGGGAAATGCCACCTGCCCCGAATGGCTGCGCAGCTTTTCAGCCCGCTTGGTCAGGAGAACCGTCGCATCGCCCTCATGATCGACCACCGGGATCAGCACCGCGGCATTGCGCAGCGCCTTGCCCTGGTTGAGGCGCGGATGGCCGGGGTTGAAGCGATGATCGCCATAATCGTCGCCGGCATGCGCATCGGGCTGCACGGCAAAACGCGCGCGAAAATCCGCGGATGAAAACGGCGCCGGCGTCACCTGGTCCATCACGCACTCAGCCGCTTCAACTGGTCCGCCGGCATGATCGGGAACACGGCGCCCTTGGAGCGCACCGCGAACATCGTCTTGCCGCCGATCTCGACCTCCTCGCCATGCCCGACCAGTTCATACATCACCGGCCGCGCCACCAGCGCTTCCAGGCGGCCACGCACCAGCACATAGGGCTTCAATCCGCCGGTCTCGTTCTCGTCGACAAACCGCAACGGCCGTTCCGGCCCGGCCTCGACGACATCGCCGACATTGGTGCGGAAGGTGATGGTCTGCGCTTCGCCGCTACCCGAAACGTCCATTTCGACCGCGATGAACGGCGCATCGGCAACGCGGATGCCGACCTTTTCCACCGGTGTCACCAGATAGGTCCTGCCATCGGCGTCCTTGCGCAGCACCGAGGAGAAAAGCTGCACCAGCGGCATGCGCCCGATCGGCGTGCCCAGATAGAACCAGGTGCCGTCGGACTTGATCTCCATGTCCAGATCGCCGCAGAAGTCGGGATTCCAGCGTTCGACGGGTGCCGCGCCCTTGCCGGCACGGGCGGCGCGCGAGATGAGCGCCTCGAGGCCACGCGCCTCGGTGGCATCCGTCAGGCTTTCTTCACGATGTCCCAAGGGTCCCGTCATGGTCACGAAATAGTCACTGTTGTTGCGCTTGTCAGCCTAAGTCTGTGATTATTTCGACATAGGCGCCACGCGAGGCCGAATCGCGGCAACTTATGGTATGGTGCAGCCGTTGTTCCAGCCATGGTATTCCAACCACAAGGATCGATGCGGCATGAGCGTGATGGTCAAGGAAAGCCCTATCAGCGAAAAGGACATGATCGCCGAGGCCGAAAAGGCGCTTGCCGACATCTCCCGGATCCGCGACGGGGTCGGCCGGGTCATCTTCGGACAGGAAAGCGTCGTCGAGCGTACTCTGGTGGCGCTGCTGGCCGGTGGCCATGCGCTTTTGGTCGGCGTGCCGGGCCTCGCCAAGACCAAGCTGGTCGAAACACTTGGCATCGTGCTCGGCCTCGATTCGCGTCGCATCCAGTTCACGCCGGACCTGATGCCGTCCGATATCCTCGGCTCCGAAGTGATGGAGCAGGACGAAACCGGCAAACGCTCCTTCCGCTTCATCTCCGGGCCGATCTTCGCCCAGTTGCTGATGGCCGACGAGATCAACCGCGCGTCGCCGCGTACCCAGTCGGCCCTGCTGCAGGCCATGCAGGAATACCACGTCACCATTGCCGGCGCCCGCCATGACCTGCCGGCGCCCTTCCACGTGCTGGCAACCCAAAACCCGCTGGAGCAGGAAGGCACCTATCCGTTGCCCGAGGCCCAGCTTGACCGCTTCCTGATGCAGGTGGATATCCTCTATCCCGAGATCGAGGCAGAGCGCCGCATCCTTCTGGAAACCACCGGCATCGAGGACGCGAAAGCGCAAAACGTGCTGCAGCCGGTGCGGCTGAAGGAGATCCAGACGCTGATCCGCCGCATGCCGGTGCCTGAAAGCGTCGTCGAGGCGATCCTGACGCTGGTGCGCTCGGCGCGTCCCGGCCAAGGCAATGCCGAGACCGACAAGAACGTCGCCTGGGGTCCCGGCCCGCGCGCCAGCCAGGCGCTGATGCTGTGCACAAGGGCGCGCGCGCTTTACGACGGACGGCTGGCGCCCTCGGTTGACGACGTCCGTGCGCTGGCCGAGCCAGTGCTGCAGCATCGTATGGCGCTGACCTTCGCCGCCCGCGCCGAAGGCACCGGCGTGCGTGACGTGGTGGCGAAACTCGTGAAAGGAATTTGATGCAGCGCATCGGCGAGGTCCAGGCTCCGGCAGCGACGCGCGACGCGCTCGCCCGTGGCCGGTTGCGGGCCTCGCTTGTGCCAGACCTGCTGGTCGAAGCGCGCCGCATCGTCAACACCGTGATCGCCGGCTGGCATGGCCGCCGCAAGCGCGGCATCGGTGAAAATTTCTGGCAGTTCCGGCCCTATGTCGAGGGTGATTCCTCGCGCATCGACTGGCGCCGCTCGGCCCGCGACGACCACACCTATGTGCGCGACCGCGAATGGGAAGCCGCCCATACGGTCTGGCTGTGGGCCGACCCCTCGCCGTCGATGCTATACAAATCGACCGGCGCCAGCGTTTCCAAGCAATCGCGCGCGCTGGTGCTGGCGCTGGCCATGGCCGAACTGTTGTCGCGCAGCGGCGAGCGCATCGCCTGGCCGGGCCTCACCGACCCGTTCACCGCCCGTAACGGCGCCGAACGCATCGCCGCCCAGTTGATGCATGCGGGCGATTTGCCGGCAAAACCCGACCTGTCCGACATCAGGCGCTTCTGCGACATCGTCATCGTCAGCGACTTCCTCGATCCGGTCGAAGAGACGATGGCCTGGCTCGACGTGCTGGCCCGCCACGGCGTGCGCGCGCACCTGATCGAGGTCGCGGACCCGGCCGAGGAGACCTTCCCCTATGCTGGCCGAACCGAGTTCACCGATCCCGAGACCGGCGACAAGCTGACCGCCGGCCGCGCCGAAATGCTGGGTGATGAGTATCGCCTGCTCTACGCCGCCCGCCGCCATGAACTGACGGGCTGGTGCAAACGGCTTGGCTGGAGCTTTACCGTCAACCACACCGATCGGCTCGCCTCCGACGCACTGGTGCGGCTGCACATGGCGATGACTGCTGACGGCCCCTCGGCCAGGCCGACCGCCGGCGGTCATGCAGGCATGATCGCCAGCGGCGATCGGCCAGGAAAGGCTGTCGCATGAGTTGGCTGCCGCTTTCCTTTGGCGCCCCCATGGTGCTGTGGGGCCTGCTGGCACTGCCGGTGATCTGGTGGCTGCTCAGGCTGACGCCGCCCAAGCCGCAGACCGAAATCTTCCCGCCGCTGAAGATCCTGGCGCGCGTGCTGAAGCGCGAGGAGACGCCGCAGCAGAGCCCGTGGTGGCTGACGCTGCTCAGGCTCTTGATGGCGGCCCTCATCGTCGCGGCATTGGCCGACCCGGTCTTCAACCCGCGCGAAAAGCTGCCGGCCGAGGGAGCCGCCCTTGCCCTGGTCATCGACAATGACTGGGCAAGTGCCGCCGATTGGGGCAAACGCGTCGCCACCGCCGAGCGGCTGATCAACGATGCCGGCGCCAACGGCGTGCCGGTCGTCATCGCCTTCACCGCCGAAAAGGCCAATGCCGAGGTCGGCCCGTTCGATGCCGCCACCGCGCTTGACCGGCTGCGCGCCGCCAAGCCGCGGCCGATCCCGACCGACCGGCCCGCCATCTATGCCCGCGTGGCCGGCGTGCTGGAGACCTTGCCCGGGGCCAGCGTCGCCGTGCTTGCCGACGGCCTGGCGGCAAAGGGCGATGAAGCCGCCTTCAACACGCTTCTGTCGAAAAATGCCGCGCGTGTCGTCTGGGCAACCGCGGACAGGCTGTCGCTGACCGGCCTGACCGCCGCCGACAACCAGGTCGACGGCTTTGCACTGACCGCCATCCGCGCGCCGGGCGACCCTGCCCCGGCTCAGGTCACCGCCGGCGCCTTCGATGACAAGGGCCGCCGCATCGCCGATGCGACGCTGACCTTTTCGCCTGGCGAAACCACCGCCACCGGCACCATGGCGGTGCCGTTCGAGCTGCGCAACGACTTCGCTTCCATCGCGCTCGACGGCGAGCGGCAGGCTGGTGCGGTCCGCGTCCTCGACGAAAGCTCCAAGCGGCGGCGCGTCGGTCTATTGTCGCAGGCCGAGGCCGACCAGGCACAGCCGCTTTTGTCGCCGCTCTACTACATCAGGCGGGCGCTGCAGCCCTTCGCCGATCTGGTCGAACCCTCCAGCGCCGATCTTGCCGACGCCATCCCGCAAATCCTCGACCAGAAGCCCGCGATGATCGTTATGGCCGATATCGGCACCATTCCCGGACAGGTCCGGCAGAGACTTGTCGATTGGGTCGACAATGGCGGCACGCTGGTGCGTTTCGCCGGTTCGCGGCTGGCCACCGCGGGCGATGACGACGATTTGCTGCCCGTCCGCCTTCGCACCGGCGAGCGGTCGCTCGGCGGCGCGCTGTCATGGACGTCGCCGCAGCCGGTCACCGAATTCCCCAAGGCCGGCCCGTTCGCCGATCTGGCGCCGCCGACCGAGGTCACCGTCAGCAGGCAGGTGCTGGCCGAGCCGACATCCGATATCGTCGAGCGCACCTGGGCGGCCCTTGCCGACGGCACGCCGCTGGTCACCGGACTGAAGAAAGGCAAGGGCACGCTGGTGCTGTTCCACGTCACCCCCGAGGCAACCTGGTCGAACCTGCCGATCTCTGGCAGCTTCGTCGAGATGCTGCGCCGCATCGTGCAGCTGTCGCGCAACCAGGGCGCGGCCATCGCCAATGCCGAAGCCGCCGCGGCGTCGCTGGCGCCCTATCGCATGATTGCAGCCGACGGCTCGCTGGTGCCGCCGACGCCGGATGCACGGCCGCTTGTACCGGGCGCTGGCGCGCTGCCGGTGACTTTTGAAAACCCGCCAGGTCTCTATGGTTCCGAGACGGGTGTATTTGCCCACAATCTGCTGGAAGCCGACAGCAAGTTGGCGCCCCTGGCGCGCCCGCAAATCACTGTTCCGGTCACCTCGATCCAGTATGCCTTTGACGAATCGCGCAATTTGAAAGGCACGCTGGTCGCGGCCGCCCTGGTGCTGATGCTGCTTGATACGCTGGCGGTGTTCTGGATGGGCGGCCTGTTTTCACGCCGGCCGCGCCGCGCCGGTGCCGTGACAACCACCGCCGCCGTCCTGATTGCGCTGGGTAGCTTGTTCGGTCATGCCGACCTTGCCCGCGCCGACGACGCCAAGCCGGGTGACGAAATTGCCATCGAGGCGATTTCGAAGACCCGCATCGCCTATGTGCTGACCGGTGTGCCGGGCGACGATTCGATCAGCCGCGCCGGGCTCGAGGGGCTGACGCGATTCCTGGTCGAGAAGACGGCGCTGGAACCGGGCGAGCCGGCCGGTGTGGACATCTCCCGGGACGAGCTGTCGTTCTATCCGCTGATCTACTGGCCGATCGATCCGGCCGCACCGATGCCCAGCCAGGCAGCGATCGCCCGCGTCGACGCCTATATGCAGCAAGGCGGCACGGTGCTGTTCGACACCCGCGACCAATTCGCCAACGGCATCGGCGCCGATTCAACCAGCCCGGCGACGGAGCGGCTGCGCGACATCCTCGGCAACCTCAACGTGCCGCCGCTGGAACCGGTACCGTCCGACCACGTGCTGACCAAATCCTTCTTCATCCTGCCCGAATTCCCCGGCCGCTTCGCCGGCAGCCCGCTCTGGGTCGAGGCCTCGCTCGACGCCAGCAACGCCGAGAACCGGCCGGTGCGTACCGGCGATGGCGTCTCGCCGATCATGATCACCGCCAATGATTTCGCTGGCGCCTGGGCGGTCGACCAGAACGGCGATGCGCTGCTGCCAACCGTGCCGGCAGACCCGATGCAGCGCATCTACGCGCTGCGCGCCGGCGTCAACATCATGATGTACATGCTGACCGGCAACTACAAATCCGACCAGGTGCACGTGCCCATACTGCTCGAACGGCTGGGGCAGTAGAATGAGTTTGTTTGGTGCCCTCCGGTCGCGGATAAACCCTCCCCAAAAAGAGGAGGGTAAGGAATGAATTGGTCGATCTCCTTCGAACCGCTGATCTCCTGGCCACTGCTGACCTTGGCGCTGGTGCCGCTGGCGCTGCTTGCGCTGGTCGGCCTGTGGTTTCGCCAGCGCGGTTCGGTCTTCCGCTTCATCGCCCTTCTGGCGCTCGCCGCCGCTTTGTTCAACCCGGTGTTCCTCAACGAGGAGCGCGAGCCGCTGAAAAGCGTTGTCGCCCTCGTCGTCGACCGCAGCCAGAGCCAGGATATCGGCGACCGCACCAAGCAGACCGACGAGGCGTTGGCCGGGCTGCAGCAGCGGCTTGGCCGCTTCAAGCAGTTCGACGTGCGCGTCGTCGAGGCCGGCAAATCCGAGGCCGCCGAGGAACGCACCGAGACACGGCTGTTCGGCGCGCTTGAAGGCGCCTTCCGCGACGTGCCGCCGTCACGGATCGGCGGCGCCATCATGATCACAGATGGCGAGGTCCATGACGCCCCCCCGGGAGCGCCCGATTTCAACGCTCCGCTGCATGCGCTGATAACCGGCAACGATCACGAGAAGGATCGCCGCATACGTTTCGAGAACGCCCCGCGCTTCGGCCTTGTCGGCAAGCCGCTCGACATGACCTACCGCGTCATCTCGACCGAAAAAGAGACCGGCCCGGTCGATGTGCGCGTTTCGGTCAATGGCGAACAGGTCGCGGTCGAGCACGCCACCGTTGGCCAGGCGATGCCGTTGCAGGTCACCATTCCGGGTGCCGGGCGCAACATCGTCGAACTCGCCATCGATCGCGAACCGGGCGAACTGACCGACACCAACAACCGCGCCATCGCGCTCATCGACGGCATTCGCGAGAACTTGCGCGTGCTGCTCGTCTCCGGCGAGCCGCATGCCGGCGAACGCACCTGGCGCAACCTGCTGAAATCCGACGCCTCGGTCGATCTCGTCCATTTCACCATCCTGCGGCCGCCGGAAAAGCAGGACGGCACGCCGATCAACGAATTGTCGCTGATCGCCTTCCCGACCCGCGAGCTGTTCGTCGAGAAGATCAAGGATTTCGACCTCATCATTTTCGACCGCTACCAGCACCGCGACGTGCTGCCGATCCTCTATTACGACTACATCTCCGAATATGTCGAAAAGGGCGGCGCGCTGCTGATCGCGGCCGGCCCCGAATATGCCGGCGAAAGCTCGATCGCGCGTACGCCGCTGATGTCCGCCCTGCCGGCGATGCCGACCGGCGAGGTGGTCGACAAGGCCTTCTATCCGCGCCTCACCGAACTCGGCCAGCGCCACCCGGTGACGCGTGGGCTGGATGGCTCTGCCACCGAGCCGCCGCACTGGAGCCGCTGGTTCCGCACCATCGGCGTGCAGAATCCCGAAGGCGCAGTGGTGATGAAGGGCGCCGACAACCGGCCGCTGCTGTTGCTCGACCGTAAGGGCGAAGGCCGCGTCGGCATGCTGCTGTCCGATCAGGGCTGGCTGTGGGCGCGCGGCTTCGAGGGCGGCGGCCCGCATGTCCAGCTCTACCGGCGCATCGCCCACTGGCTGATGAAGGAGCCTGAGCTCGAGGAAGAGCGGCTGACCGCCGACGGCCGCGGCATGGTGCTGGAAATCCGCCGCCAGACGATGGCCGACGATCCCAGCCCCGCGCAGATCATCACCCCATCCGGCAAGACCTTGACCGTCAAGCTCGAGAAATCCGAGCCCGGCGTCTTCCTCGGCAGCGTCGAGACCAGCGAGGTCGGCCTCTATCAGGTCGCCAATGGCGACCTCACCGCGCTCGCCCATGTCGGGCCGGTCAACGCCCCGGAATTCGCCGACGTCATTTCCACCGAAAGCCGGCTGAAGGCGCCGGCTGAAGCCACCGGCGGCAGCGTGCGCCGGCTGGCGTCGTCCACAGCCCTTGGCAGCGACGTGACGCTACCCTCCATCGTGCCTGTGCGCTCGGCTGGTGCCGCGTCCGGCAACGACTGGATCGGACTGCGCACCACGGACGACAGCGTGCTCAAGGCCGTCTCGCGCGTGCCGCTGTTCGGCGGCTTCCTCGGCCTCGGCCTGCTGCTTCTGGCAATGGGTTCGATGTGGTACCGCGAAGGGCGGTAGAGCTACTCCTCCGGCTCCGTCGTGAACATCAGCGGATAGCCCTTGGCCTTGCCGGCATCGGTGGCGCGCGTCGCCTTGGTCTCGGCGACATCCCTGGTGAACACGGCGACGACGCAGACGCCGCGACGATGCGCGGTGATCATCACCCGATGCGCCTGGTCTTCGCTGAGTTTGAACTCACCCTTCAGCACCGTCACGACGAATTCGCGCGGCGTGAAATCGTCATTGATGAGGATGACCTTGTAGAGCTTTGGCCGTTCGACCTGCGGCTTGACCTGGACGCGCGGTTTTGTGGTGATTTCAGGCATTGGAACCGACAGTTAGAGCAATTCCAGGAAAAGTGTAAAACGGTTTTCCGCCCGGAATTGCGTCAAGACAAAGGATCAGAACGGTTCGCCGTTTCCACGAAACGGTGAATTGCTCTGGCGTAGCAACCCTGCCGCCATTCTGGCACCAGCGAAAGCGGTCGTCCATTTTGGTCGACGCGCGAAAACAGTGTCCGCCGACGCGGCCATTCACAATCATGTGGGAAAGTGTCGGTTGCCGTTCAACGGCCCTGGCGGCCGAACATGCGACGGCTGGGAATCTGCCGCGCGGTCGTGGCGGGCCGCATATCGGGGTGAAAGCGGTTTCCACCCGCATCCGCCCGGCGTTCCAGCCAGACCGTGATCGGCCATGCGGCGACGCAGATCAGCGTCGCGCCTGTCAGCACGATCAGCAGCCAGGTCTGTGCCGGCGTGATGTAGTCCCAGTTGGTGGAAATCGCCGGCGCGAACAGCGAAGGCTCGGTGCGTCCGGTGGCCGGATCGGGCACCGGGCTGGCGGTGAACAGGATCAGCACCCTGGCGACGCCGGTGGCAACCAGGCCGCCGATCACCATCGAGCGCAAAATGGACGAAAGCCGCTTCTTCATGCGGATTGTCCTACACGGCCGGCGTTGCAAACGGGTTAAGTGTCAGTCGAGGCGGAAGCTGCCGGTGCCAGACTTCGTCGGGGCTTCAGTGGCTCGGACAGGAAGAAGGCCGCTCCAGCCGAAACCAGCTGGAGCGTCCTTGGCCAACAGGCCGGCATTTTATGCCGGACCTGATTACGTCTTCGGGGCGTCCTTCTTGACGGCCTTCTCGGCAGCCTTCTTGTGCTTCTTGACGGTCTTCTTGACGACCTTCTTCGGAGCAGCCTTGGCCGGAGCGGCAGTCGCCGGAGCTGTGGTCGTCGAAGCAGCCGGAGCAGCGGTCGTGGTGGCGGCGGCGTTGCCGAGAGCCGGCATCGCGAAAGCCAGAGCGACGGCGAGACCGGTGGCGGAGAGGATGGACTTTTTCATGGCTTCGTTTCCTTTTTATGCGGGTCAAGTTTCTGAGTGTTACTGAACCGGGTCGTTCGGCGTCACTCCAAGCAGCTTCAAAGCATTGGCGAGCATCCGGATGCCCTGCGCCTGTTTCTTGGCGGCGCAGTACCGGTTGCCCTTTCTCTGAAGTGCCTTTGCCGCGGTGACCTGCGTTGCCGTGGCGTGGGTTTCGAGGGCTTCATCAAATTGGTGGCTGAGATTGGCGCACCGTTCGCTCCGGGTTGTGAGCGTCACCTTTGCGTCCGATTGTCCGACAGCGGCAGTGACCAGGCAGAAGCCCAGCAACGCACCCAACAAACTGATCGACAACCTTGGCATCGGTTTATCCGTAAACCCGGAGACTAGCGTCGCAGCCGATGACCTGACCGCCACGAGACCAGTTATGCCCTTGAAATTTTTCAGGAGTTTTTCTGAACTGTAGAATTTTGTTTCTGGATTGTGTCTGAGAAAGCCGGTGTGAACCCATCATAGCCACTGGCCAACATATGGCCTGAATTCTATCGTGTGGGTTGCAACAGAAGGGCTTGGCAATCAAAGACAGAAGGGCTTGGCAACAATGACAGGGCTGCTGTGAAATCCGACGCACACATACTGATCGTCGACGACGACAAGGGCATCCGCGACCTGCTGCAGGAATTCTTCCAGAAGCGGGGCCTGCACACCTCGGTTGCCGCCGACGGCATTGAGATGGAGACCATCCTGCGGCGCGTCCAGGTGGACCTCATCGTCCTTGACGTGATGCTGCCCGGCAAGAGCGGGCTGGAGCTGTGCCGCGACCTGCGCGCCCAGTATTCGACGCCGATCATCATGCTGACCGCCGTCACCGAGACGACCGACCGCGTCGTCGGCCTGGAAATGGGCGCCGATGACTATGTGCCCAAACCCTTCGACCCGCGCGAGCTTTTGGCGCGTATCCGCGCCGTGCTCAGGCGCAATGGCGCCGCCGAGCCTAAGCGCGCCACCACCAAGCAGATCTACCGCTTCGCCGGCTGGACGATGGATTGTGCTCGGCGACGGCTGATCGCACCCGACGATATCAGGGTCGAGCTGACCATGGCGGAATTCAACCTGCTGCAGACCTTCGTCAAGAGCGCGCAGCGCGTGTTGACCCGCGACCAGCTCATCGAACTGTCCGGCGGCGACAGCGACTATTCCTTCGACCGCAGCATCGACATCCTGGTCAGCCGGTTGCGGCGCAAGATGGAAGACGACCCCAAAACGCCCAAGCTGATCCTGACCGTGCGCAGCGGCGGCTACCAGTTCCTGCCCGAGACGACCTCCGAATGAGACGTTTCCTGCCGCAGACCTTGCCTGTCTGGGTGCTGCTGATCGTCATTGCCGGCCTGCTGATCAGCCAGGTCGCGACCCTTTACATCGTATCGCGAGACCGCGCCGCGGCCAACGACGTCGTCGACCTCTACCGGCTCAACGACCGTGCCTTCTCGCTGGTGCAGCTCATGCATGACGCCAGTCCGGACGAGCGCAAGGCGACGGCGACCGGCCTGTTCAATTCCACCTACGCGCTCACCGTTTCGGACACGCCGGCGGTCACTTCGTCGATCGCCGGTGACGACGAACTGGCCGAACTCGAAGACATCCTCGTCGGCAGGCTGTCGAAATTCGGCATCACCGATGCACGCGTACGACGCGATCCGGCGACGCGCGAGGCCGATGACGCGGACGGCACGGCCCCGGGACCCGACATCGGCCAGGTCGAACGCGACCTTCTGGTATTGGCCGCCGACTTCGCCCAGAGCGACAAGCTGACGGCCTCGCTGCGCTTCGCCGACGGCCAATGGCTGAACTTCACCGAGCCGATCACGCCGGTCGGCCCGATCCTGAGCTTCGACAGCCTGCCGCTCTATTCGCTGATCGCAGGGCTGGTGGTGATCATGTCGATCTGGTCGCTGCGCCGACTGACGGCGCCCTACCGGATGATGGAAACCGCCGTGAACCGGATCGGCAAGGATCTGAAGAGCCCGCCGATCGCCGAGAGCGGCAGCCGCGAAGTGCGAGCCGCCGCCAAGGCGATCAATGCCATGCAGGCAAGGTTGCGCGAATATGTCGAGGACCGCGAACATCTGGCGGCGGCACTGGCGCATGATCTGCGCACGCCGATGACCAGGATGCGCCTGCGCCTGGAGCTGTTGCGCAAATCGGCGGTCCGCGAGGCATTGGCGCACGACCTCG
This sequence comes from Mesorhizobium sp. M7A.F.Ce.TU.012.03.2.1, assembly GCF_004006095.1. Taxonomy (NCBI): domain Bacteria; kingdom Pseudomonadati; phylum Pseudomonadota; class Alphaproteobacteria; order Hyphomicrobiales; family Phyllobacteriaceae; genus Mesorhizobium; species Mesorhizobium sp. M7A.F.Ce.TU.012.03.2.1. The sequence goes on along the minus strand of NZ_CP034779.1, from coordinate 3,392,003 downwards.
CCGATGTCGAGGGCATCGCCAGCTCGGTGATCGACTTCGCCACCTTCGAAGTGACCGAGGAAAAGAACGAACGCATCGATTTCTGGTCGCTCGTGGAATCGATCGCCGACGGCTATGACGACGTGTCGTTCGACGACGAGACCCGTTCGCGCGGGCTGATCTGCATGGCGCGGCCGGTGGCGCTCAAGCGCTGCGTCACCAATCTGGTGCAGAACGCGGTCACCTACGGCAAGAAGGCGCATCTTTCGCTGCGCCGGTCGGAGAACATGATCCTGCTCACCATCCGCGATGAAGGGCCGGGCATACCGCAGGCACAGATCGACGCCGTGTTCGGCTCGTTCGTGCGCCTCGAACAATCGCGCAACCGCCAGACCGGCGGTCTGGGCCTCGGCCTGACCATTGCCCGCAACATCGCGCGTGCCGCCGGCGGCGAGATCCGCCTGTCCAACAACCCGGGCGGTGGCCTGCTGACCCAACTGCGCCTGCCGCTGGCGGCTTAAAAAAGAGGCGCGATTGGTCGCCGCCTCGTCGATATTGAGTTCCGAAGAACCTACCTTCTCAGCACCGCGCTCAGCACATCGCGGATACCGATGGCGCCGACGAAGCGCGACTGGTCGTCGAACAGCGCCACGGGAGCGGTCTGCGAACGGTGCATGGCCAGCATCACGGTTTTCAGCGAGGTGCCCGGATTGGCCCAGAACACTTGCGCGGCTTCTTCGGATTGGCCTTCGACATCGGCGCACGACACCCAGACCGCCGGTTTGCCATCGCGTTCGGCCGCCGCCACCAGCCCGTGATCATCGATCTTGAAGCGCGTCGTCTTGCGGCGGTCGAGCCACACCCAGCCGTCCTTGCCGTGCTCCAGATCGCGACGGTCGCGCATCACGTTCCAGGCGGTCAGCACCGACAGCGGGTTCACATTGGCGATGAAGTCGCGGACATAGTCGTTGGCAGGCCGCAGCACGATGTCCTCCGGCGCGCCGGTTTGCACGATGCGCCCGCCCTCCATGATGGTGATGTGGGAACCGATCTTCAGCGCCTCCTCGAGGTCGTGGCTGACGAAGATGATGGTCTTCTTCAATTCCGCCTGCAGCTGCAGCAATTCGTCCTGCAGCTTGGTGCGGATCAGCGGGTCGAGCGCCGAGAACGGCTCGTCCATCAGCAGGATCGGCGCCTCGGTGGCGAAGGCCCGCGCCAGGCCGACGCGCTGCTGCATGCCGCCCGACAGCTCATGCGCGTATTTCTTCGACCACTGGTCGAGATTGACCAGCTTGAGCTGGCGTTGCACGCGCTCCTTGCGCTCGGCTTCCGGTACGCCGGCGAGTTCGAGGCCGAGACCGACATTCTCCTCCACCGTGCGCCAGGGCAAAAGGCCGAACTGCTGGAACACCATCGCCACCTGTTTCTGGCGCAGGCGCCGCAGGGTCGCCTCGTCGCAGGTGACGACGTCGACGGTTTTGTCGCCATCCTTGACCAGCACCTGGCCGCGCGACACCACGTTGAGCCGGTTGACCGCCCGCAGCAATGTCGACTTGCCCGAACCGGAGAGGCCCATCAGCACGGAGATCTCGCCCTCGTTCACCGTCAGGCTGGCGCCGGCGCAACCCAGTACATTGCCGGTCTTTTCGAGGATCTCGGCGCGGCTGGCTCCGGCGTCGATCATCTTCAGCGATCCGGCCTGGTCGGCGCCGAAGACGATATCGACGTTCCGGAAATCGACGGCGACGGTCATTTCTTGCCTCCAACGGCGATGCGGGTCATCCGGTCGAGCACGATGGCCAAAACGACGATGGCGAGGCCCGCCTCGAGCCCGAGGTCGATCTTGCGCGAACCCAGCGCCCGGTTGATTTCGGTGCCGAGGCCGCCCGCGCCGATCAGTGCGGCAAACACCACCATCGACAGCGACAGCATGATGCACTGCGTCAGACCGGCCATGATGGTGGGCAGCGCCGAGGGCAGCTCCACCTTCCACAGCAACTGGCTCTTGGTGGCGCCGAACGCCTCGCCGGCCTCGACGATCGACTTCGGCACCGAGACAACGCCGAGATGCGTCAGACGAACCGCGGTCGGGATGACGAAGATGATGGTGACGATGAGGCCGGGCGCATTGCCGAGGCCGAACAGCGTCAGCACCGGGATGAGGTAGACGAAGGTCGGCAGCGTCTGCATCAAATCGAGCACCGGCAGCATGACGCGATAGACCTTCGGCTTGTGCGCCGCCCAGATACCGAGTGGCACACCGATGGCCATCGAGGCGGCGGCGGCGGCAACCACCAGCACCAGTGTCTCTACCGTCTGCTTCCAGAGGTTCTGGTTGAGGATGAACAGCAACCCGAGAAAGACAGCCACCGCCAAGCCTCTCGATCGCTGCAGATAATAGGCAAGCAGTGCAATCAGCGCGATGAGAAGGACCGGCGGTACCAACAGCAGCGTGTCGACCACTCCATCGAGCAGGAAATTCAAGCCGCCGGAGAGGCCGCGGAAGAAGGTGTTGAAATTGTCGGTAAGGAAGGTGAAGAACGCTTTGCCCCACTCGCCTATGGGGATTTTATAACTGACAAAGAATTTTGAAATCGGATCCATCTTGCCCCTCTTTGGCAGTCGCCGTCCTTGCCGGACGGTCATCTTGTCACAGGATATGAAAAAGGGCAGCCCTTTCTACAGTGACTGCCCTTCTTGATCGGTCACGCCGAACGCAAGACCTGCTCAGCTTCCGAGCGCAGTCTTCACGGCTGCAGCGGCGTCGCCGCCATCGAAAGTGGTCACGCCGGCAATCCACGGAGCAACCGCGTCCGGATGCTTCTTGAGCCAGTCGGTCGCAGCCGTATTGGCGTCAGCGCCCTTGAGGATCGCGTCCATTATCTCGCCTTCCATATCGAGATTGAACTTCAGGTTGGCGATGAACTTGCCGGCATTCGGGCACTCGGTGGTGTAACCCTTGCGCACATTGGTATGGACAGTGGCGGCGCCGAAGCCGCTGTCGCCCATGCCATCGAGATAGGTGATCTTCATGGCACCCATCACCGGATGCGGCGTCCAGCCGAGGAAGGCGATCCATTCATTGCTCTTCATCGACTGCTCGGCCTGCGTCAGCATCCCGGCCTCCGAGGATTCGACCAGCTCGAAGCCTTCGAGATTGTCTTTCGGGTTCTTGATCATGTCGAGGATAATGCGGTTGCCGTCATTGCCGGCCTCGATGCCATAGATCTTGCCGTTGAACTTGTCCTTGAACTTGCCGATATCGGTCAGCGATTTCACGCCGGCGTCAGCGACATAGGTCGGCACGACGATGCCGTAGCCGGCGCCGGTCAGGTTGGTGCTGATCGTCTCGACCGAGCCATCGGCGGTATAGTCCTTGATGTCGTTGGTCATCGACGGCATCCAGTTGCCGAGGAACACGTCGAGATCCTTGTTCTTCAGCGACGCCATGGTCACCGGCACCGACAGCTGGATCGTCTGCGGCTCATAGCCGAGCGCGGTCAGCAGCACGGAGGCGACGCCGGTCGTCGCCTGGATGTCGGTCCAGCCGACATCGGAAAGGCGCACCGCCTTGCAGCTCGCCGGATCGCCGGCAAAGGCAGCGCTGGTGGACAAAAAAGCCGCCAGACCGAGGCCGGCGACGAAAGAGTTCATACGCGACATAGACAGTCTCCCATTGTGATTCTTTGGCGAAGCGTAGCTACGGTTTCTATGCCCGCCTTGTTTCGTCAGCCAAACACCATTCTGGTGTGGTTTCAAGCATTAAGACAATCGCGATCAACGGCGCGGGCTGGCCAATCAGCGACACATCAGGCGCTTTTGCCATGCCGGACGGTTTTTTCGAAGACGGGCCGGCTTTTTCAGGGGAATGCGGGCGACCGCCCCTCCCCGTATCAGGGCAAGTCGGCTTAAAAGAGCGGCATGGCCAAGCTTTACTTCCACTACGCGACGATGAACGCCGGCAAGACGACGATGCTCTTGCAGGCCTCTTACAATTATCGCGAGCGCGGCATGGGCACGATGCTGTTCGTCGCCGGCCACTACCGCAAGGGCGACACCGGCCTGATCTCGTCGCGCATCGGCCTGGAGACGGAAGCCGAGATGTTCCGCGATGGCGACGATCTGTTCGCCCGCGTCGCCGATCATCACGCGCATACGTCAGTGCATTGCGTCTTCGTCGACGAGGCGCAGTTCCTCAAGGAGGAGCAGGTCTGGCAGCTCGCCCGCATCGCCGACCGGTTGAACATCCCGGTCATGTGCTACGGCCTGCGCACCGATTTCCAGGGCAAGCTGTTTTCCGGCTCGCGCGCGCTGCTGGCTATCGCCGACGATTTGCGCGAAGTGCGCACCATCTGCCGATGCGGCCGCAAGGCGACGATGGTCGTGCGCCTCGGCCCCGATGGCAAGGTGGCGCGCCAGGGCGAGCAGGTGGCAATCGGCAAGGATGTCTATGTCTCGCTCTGCCGCCGCCACTGGGAGGAAGAGATGGGCCGCGCCACGCCAGACGATTTCATCGGCTTTATCAAAGGCTGACTCTGTCTCTTGGTTATTGGAGCAATTCCAGGGGAAGCGCTATGTGCTTTCCCGGGAATTGCTTCGGGCTCACACGGTCGAGACACGCCGTCTTGGAAACCGCCAGCCAAGCCGCACACCAAGCGTTGCCAGCGCAATCAGTGCCATGCCGGCTGCCTGCGCCGGTCCGAGCGGATGCCCATAGATAGCCCAGTCGACGATGATGGCGACGACCGGGTAGATGAAGGTGATGACGCCGATCACCGGTGTCGTCAGCCGTGGGAAGGCCGAATTCATCAACACATAGGCGATGCCAGTGTGCAGCACGCCGATGCCGAGCAGCCAGCCCCATGATGCAGGCGCAATATGTTGGCCGATGCCGGCGAACGGGGCGAGCATGACGACCCCCACCAGTGTTTGGCAGAGTACCGTGATTTCGGCGCGCTGCTGGCCCAGGCCTTTGGCTAGGATCGTTGTAACGGCATAGAGCAGTGCGCCGCCCAGCGTCAGCGCAATGCCCGGCACCCAGTTGGCATCGGCATGACCGTGCGCGAAAACGAGGCCGCTGGCCAGCACGACGCCGAGAAAGGCAGCGAGCATCCACAGCAGTTGGTCGGGCGAGATGCGTTCCCTTAGGAAAACCACGCCGATCAGGACCACGAAGAACGGTTGGATATGGTAGATAATCGTCGTCGTGGCGATCGACGTCATGGCGAAGCCTGCGAAGAAGGCCGTCCAGCTCAGCACCATGCACACGCCGGCAAGTGCTGCAAGGGCAAGCCGGGACGGCAACAGCGTCCGATCCGGCAGGTAGCCGCGCAACAGGCACCATATGAGAAGGAAGATCGCGCCGAACACGCATCGCCAGAAGACGACGGCAACGGGATGCAGCCCCGATTCCGTGGCGAAGGCGCCGACCGTGCCTGCGATCACCATTGCCAGAGCAAGGCTCGCGGCCGGGAAGCGGGCTGTCGAGGCGTCCGTCATGTGGTGGTTCCCAGCGATCCCAACCATCTGGTCACTGGCGCCACCTTCAAACAAGCGAATGGATTTGGAATGATCTATTCGATATGCTGATAGCACCATGGCCGCGCCACTCGAGCTCAACCTGCTGAAAACCTTTGTCGCCGTCGTCGAGAGCGGCAGCCTTTCCAATGCAGCACCTCGGGTCGGCCGCAGCCAGTCGGCGGTCAGCATGCAGATGCAGCGGCTGGAGGAGATGGTCGGCAACCAGCTTCTGGTGCGTGGTCCCAGAACCGTCACTCCCAATGCGATCGGCGAGGATTTCCTGATCTATGCGCGCCGGTTGCTGAAACTGTCGGATGAAGCCTGGGCAAGCGTCACCCGGCCCAAGGAGACAGGCAGCGTCCGCTTGGGGGTGCCCGACGATTATGCCGCCTTCCTCCTGCCGCCCGTGCTCTCACGCTTCGCGGCGGAGCATCCCCTGGTGACGGTGGAGTTGATCTGCGAACAGTCGACCGCGCTGGTGAAGACGCTGGCGGAGGGGCGGCTGGATCTGGCGATCATCACCCGCTTGCCGGAGCAGCCGCTTGAGGTGATCCGGCTGGAACGCTTCGTCTGGGTCGCCTCGCCCAACCATGTCGCCTGGGAGGCCGACCCGCTTCCGGTCGCCTTGTTCGAACCGGGCTGCGCCGCCAGGATGAATGTCCTGCAGGCGCTTGGCGATGCCGACCGCTCCTATCGCTGTACCTATTCAAGCGCCTCTCTGCTTGGCCTGATCGCCGTCGTCCAGGCCGGGCTCGCGGTGGCTGGCCTCGCCCTGCGCAGCGTACCGCCATCGCTGCGCATCGTCGGCGGCAATGAAGGACTGCCGGTGCTGCCGGACCTCGAAATCGGCATCCTGCGCAACCCGCTGTCGACGACCCAGGCGGTCGAGCGGCTGAATGATTTCCTGCGCCGAGATCTGGCACAACAGGCCTGACTCGCGGGCCTGTCTTCCGCAATCCCGCCGCGATGCAGCGTTTGTTAAAGCCTCGGTACTATAAGGCCGCCAGCCAGAACTCTCCGGGGGCAGCATGTTTCGAGCCGCTTCGTCCGCCAGCATCCTTCTCCTTGCCAGCTCGCTTGTGGCCCATGCCGGCGGCGACCCGGCCCTGGGCAAGAAGGCCTTCAACCGGTGCATGGCCTGCCATGAAGCAGCCACGGACCGCGACAAGGTCGGTCCGCATCTGTTGGGCGTCGTTGGCCGCACCGCCGGCAGCGCCGAGAGTTTTCTTGGCCGCTATTCCGAGGCGATGAAGAGTGCCGGCGCCGCCGGCCTGGTCTGGGATGAAGCCAATCTCGCCGAGTATCTCAGGGCACCCAAGCTGAAAGTGCCCGGCAACAAGATGGCGTTTGCCGGCCTGACCAAGGACGACGACATCGCCAATGTCATCGCCTATCTGAAGGCCGATCCCAAGCCCTGATCCGCTGTTCGCCAGCTCTGTAAAACCGGCTTTCTCCTCGCATATCGCGGCCGCGATTGCTTCGGTGGTTTGCCCAATACAAAGGCATCCGTGCGCCTTCGCCTTGCCGCATGAAAGTTCAATGACAGCTGAACTATAGCCGGTCGGCAAGCTAATCACGCTAAGCCCACACCTTCACTGGCTTTCAAGACCCTGACGAATTTTTTTGTTTTCACGCCGCCCTTATCTTCACGTCTTTCAATCCCCTGATGCCCCACATATATTCGCCGCTGTTCGCGACCAGCGACGTCATGCCGAAGCGGGAGGCCCCAATGGCGACATTGCAGAATTTCGACGCCGAAATTGCCAAGACCAAGCAGGTCGTGCAGGACATGCGCTCCAAGATCGAGCAATCCGGCACCATGCTTGATACGCTTGCCACATCAGACAAGAAGATCGGCGACGCCAATTTCGACCTCGAGAACGCCCGCATCGAGGATGTGCTGAAGCAGCAGAAGGTGATGGAAGGCAACATTGCCGACCTGATCATCGGGCTGGAGGACGCCACCAACGTCTTCGGCGCCGAGTTCGAGAGCATGAAGAACTACACCGGCTGGGAAAAATTCATCGGCATCTTCTCCAGCCAGAGCAAGCAGCGCATGCGCACCGACCGCGTTCGCAACATGTCGCTGGCCGGCAATCTGCAGGAACTGCTGGTCAAATCCGACACCATCGTCGGCATATTGAAGGCGCAGAAAGAGGTTCTCGACCAACGCTACAAGACCTCGGAAACCAGCCTGTCGCAGGTGATCGAGCGCCGCAAGACCACCATGACCAACCTCGAAGCCGTGCAAAAGCGCATCGAGGAGCTCAACCCGATGCTGCTCGACATCGAAAACAAGATCGCCGCTTCGACCAGCCAGAAGGACCGCACGCAGCTCGAAGGCGAACGCTCCAAGCTGGCGACGGAATACAACGAAAAGCAGGCCAAGGAGCAGGAACTGCTGGCCGAGAGCCAGACGCTCGAGCGCTACACCTCGATGTTCCAGACCTTCGTCGATTCGCTCAACAACCAGATCGCCGCGCAATCGACGCTGATCAACAAGCTGACCATCGATACCGAGCAGCGCATCGTGCTCTACAAAGCGCTGGAAGATTCGCTGAAGACCGCCGCCCAGCAGGACGTCGCCCACAAGATCAACACGCTGGGCAGCCAGGTCGACAACACCGCCGAGGAAACCATGGCCGGTATCGGTGCTGCTTCGCAAAAGCACATCGGTGACCTGCTTGAGATGCACGAGAAGAACATGGTCGCCACCGCCGATATCCAGCGCCGCAAGAAGCTGGCCGACGATGCCTTCGCCCGCCGCTTCGACGAGGTGCTGAAGAAGCACAATTCGGCTAACTACGTGCAGTCTTAAGGGTGACAGCACTGCCCGCGAGCGACCAGGCATGACCCCCGAAAACGAAGCGGCGGCACGGTATTTTTCCGCCATCACGGCCGCGCTCAGCGGCCTTGAAGTGTTCATGCGCGACGATCGCTCGCCGCTCTACCGGCACGGCATCGTCGCCAAGATCGTCGCCGAACACATCGCCAGGCTCGACAAGTCGTTTTCCTGCTGGCGCAACCGGCTGGGCTTCATGGACACATTCCGCATTTCGCGCGCCGAAAGCGGATTTCCGGTGTTCCAGAACCTGCTCGAACTGGAAAACGACCGACGCCAGGCCGACGCGCGGCTTGCCAACATTCCGCTCGCCGGCGAGTTGCGCGAGGAGATGGCCGACTTCATCCTGCGCCACAAGGAATTCCCCGCGGCGCTGCAGAAGTCGATAGCCGAGCGGCTTTATCTCGAGGACGTGAAAAGCGAGAACACGTTCGGCCCGTTCACCCTGGCGCAAACGGCCAAGGTCTCGGTCAATCCGAAGACGGGGCGGCCCTATTATCTCGTCCACTGGGCGACGTTCGACGGCAGCGCCAACCTGCCTCTGGTCTACATGGTGACGGTGGAGGATTCGTCCGAAACGATGATCCGCCAGCTCGTCGACAGAAACGGCAAGCTGAACGAGACGATCGACATTCCTCTGCCGGTCGATGGCCTGCTCAATCCCGAGCTTGCCCACCGTTTCGACGATTTCACCGAGAAGAACTCCGCCTACACGCTGTCGCCGGCGACCATCGCGGTCAATCTCGACAAGGATTTCGAGCCGCTGCATCCCAAGCAGCTGCGCCGCGTCGTGCTCGGCCCGTTCTATTCGGCTGGCATCACCGACAACAATTCGACGGTGACCGAAGTCCTGGCCAAGGTGCGCAAGCCCGAAAATGCCTGGCTGCTGACCTGGACCATCCAGGAGGTCTATTCCAAGGCCGAGAAACCCGGCCGCAAGGGGCTGTTTTCCAGCGAGAAGACGACGCAGGAATTCTTCATCAACACCGACGATCTGGAAGCCGCGCGCCAGGGCGTGTCGAGCTACGAAAACCATGCGCTGATCCCGCACGAGGCCTATCAGGCGCTCTACGCCGCCGGCGAGGCGCAGAAGATCTTTGCCGGCTACAAGGTTCACATTCTGTCGAACGGACAGGTCATCTCAGACGTCTGACCGTCACACCACGGAGCACCCTTCATGGATACCGGCCTGACCACCATCCCGGAAGCCGCCATCGAGAAGCACCGCGCCACCGCGCAGAGCTTCATCACCCGCGTCGTCGTGCCGGAGGACCCGTCTAGCTCCTCCGGCACAGCACTTGCCGGCACCAACCGCCGCTTCGTTTCGACCGTCTCGGCCGGTTCGGTGCGCCGCACGCGCGAGGTCGAGCTGGCCAAGACCGTCGGCGCCGTTCATCCCGACGACCAGCTGCTGACCATCCCGCAGCACACGCTCCTGTTTCGCGCCCGGCGCGGCACGGCGATCGCGCTGGCAATATCGGACGTCTTTGCCGAGGGCTCGGACCTTGAAAGTCTGCAGGCCAAGAACACCCGCGCGCCGCTCGAGGGCGACGAGGCGTCCACCTTCAAGAAGCTTCTGTCGGCCTCGGCTTACATTTCGGCCTTCAGCCTCGCCTCCTACCTGTTCCAGCTGATCGACAGCGACGGCGAGGCGCCCAACGACAGTCCCGAACCGGACTTCCTGTTCGATACGCCGCAGGATGCGGTGAAGTCGATCCTGGCAGGCCTCGACAAGGCGATCTCGGGATCGTCCGACGACGCCGACCTGATGACAAGGGCGCGCGCCTTCGCCCGCGTCGCCATCGACGGGCTTCTGGCCCGCAAGGGCCGCTTCGACGGCATCGGCCCGTTCGAGAACGCGCATATCCGTATCGATGCCGACGATTTCACCCTCGATGGTTTCGACGTCGCGCCGGGCAAGCGTTCAAAACCGCTGGTGATGACATTCAAGAAGCCGGAAGAGGTCGTCGGCAACCACATCGCCAAATACCAGTCGGTCAAGCTCGCCAAGATGCTGATGGCCTACGACTTCGAGCGCGAACTCAATCCGTTCGTCGAACTCGGCGGCTTCCTGTTCACCTTCATTGGCGACGGCGCCCCCGGCACCGGCAAGACGACGCTGATCCAGATGATCGCCGGCCTCGTCAACGGCTATTGCCAGGTCGCCGGCTATCCCTTCGCCTACGAGAATTTCGGCGTCGACCAGATCTCGTCCTATCAGGGCAAATCAGGCCAGAACTGCCGCCAGTTCATCAACAATGTGCTGAACCCGCGCGTCATCGGATTCGGGACCATCGACGACATCGACCAGGTGGCGGCGCGCCGCTCAGACGACCGCGCCTCGGCCGGCCAGCAGGAAATCACCGGCGTCTTGATGGATGCCTTCGCCGGTGCCGCGACCGTGGTGCGCGGCAACTGCTCGTTCGGCATGTTCTCCAACTATCCCGAAAATGTCGACGGCGCGCTGCGCCAGCGCGCCGGCGCCCGCTGGCTGGTCGACGGGCCGCAGAGCCGCAACGACTACATCGACATTTTTGTCCTGCTGGCGGGAAAAAACCACAAGATCCCGCTCGGCGACCACGATCTCTACGCCGCGCAGAAAATCCAGCGCGCCGTGACCGAAGCCTATGAGGAGCACGAGAGGCCGCAAGAAGACGGGCTGATGAAGGTCTACGAGCGCTACATGAAGGAGAACGGCGCACCGAAATCGATGGCCGACATCGGCACCTATCTGCACCTGATCAAGGATGCCGAGCCCCGCTTCACCGGCCGCGCCATCAAGAACGTCACCGACGCTATCAAGATGCGCGCCATGGACATCGAGCTTCCCGACGACTGGTTCGAGAAGCCGGAGGTCTTCATGCACAAGGGCTACGACGAGAAGAAAGCGATGATCGAGGAACTGCGCGGGCCGTTCTCGATGGACATGGTCATGCAGGAGATCAACCGCTATGCCGACTCGGAGTTCCGCTATTCCGACAAGTCCGACGACTCCGCCGTGCAAAAACTGCTGCGCGACGCCCGCCTGCGCGAGCGAGCCGCGCGCGAGATGGAGGAGATGAAGAAAAAGGGGCTATGGAATGCGTGAGCCTGGCACCTCTTCCTTCTCCCCGTWKACGGGGAGAAGGTGCCCGAAGGGCGGATGAGGGGCAGCGCTGTGCGAGGCAGTAATGAGCCAAAGGTAGCAAGCCCGCCCGGCAGCTTCGGAAAGTCGAGAATGATGCCGAGGAATGGCTGTGGCACGAAGTGCGTGGAAGGCGGCTGAATGGCCACAAGTTTATCCGTCAGCTCCCGGTCGGCCCATATTTCGCAGACTTCGCCTGCCGTGAGGCTAATCTGGTAGTGGAAGTCGATGGAAGTCAGCATGCAAATCGGCCCCACGATCGATACAGGGATGAGACGATGAACAGGAACGGCTGGTCGGTGTTGAGGGTTTGGCACGCTGATGTTTTGACGAGCCGTAAGAGCGTGCTGGATACGATTGTTGCTGCGCTGGATGGTCGACTCGATCGGAAAATGATTGCTGTCGATGTGAAGTTTTTGCCAGCTTCAACGTCGGAGGAAAGATGATGAGCGTCTGCGCCGCCCCTCATCCGCCCTTCGGGCACCTTCTCCCCGTAAACGGGGAGAAGGGAAGATGAGCCCCGCCAAGAAACCCGATCTCTTGCGCGACAACGAGCTAATCTATGGCCGGCTGCTGACGGTCGACGAGCCGCACCTGATCCAGCGCTACAACAAGGCGCTGGCCGCATTCGGCTTGAAGCCGACGAAACTGAAGAGCTTCCAGATCGACCGCACCGGCTTCTCGCCCGAAGTGGCCGAGGAATGTGACGATTATGACTATCTCGATCCCAACGAGGTCAACCGCCGTTTCATCATCCTGACGCCGTCGCAGATCGACCTGCCGGTGGTGCACACCGCCTTCTCCAACACCTCGCAACTCATGTTCGAGTTCATGTCCAGGAACCGGCGCGCCATCGATGCGCTGACGATCAAAGACGTCATCTACGGCGAGATCGAGGATTCCATTCCCAAGGTCAACGACATCGAGGATTTGCTGTCGATCAGCCAGGTCGAATTCAAGGTGCTGTCGGCTGAGGATGTGCTGGGCAAGGCAGCCGAACTCGGCAAGCTCGTGGACCGGCTGAAGCAGGAGCCAGATGCCTGGCGCGACAACGCCATGCTGACCCGCATGGTCGAGCTCGCCAAGATCTGCGGCGACATCCGCGAGAACGCGCTGGTACCCGACCAGGTGATCTTCCGACATAACGCCTACTGGACCAGGCATTTCGGCGGGCTCTACGTGTTCGTCGATCCGGATGTGACGACGGTGATCAGCGATCCGGCCGCCCCCGGTTTTCGCCGCTCGCGGCCGTGGCAGGTCAGCTATCTCTCGATCAACGACGCCGACAAGGTGTTCAAGTTCCTCGCCACCACCGGCCGCATCGAGCTGCCGCGTGCCTCCTGGGTCGAGGCCTCGGGCTATCTCGAGCACCGGGCCGAGATGGTGGTGCGCGCGCTGATCCGCGACGCCGAGCCGAACCGCAATTTGACCAATGTCGACAAGGTCTGGCTGCAGACCTGGATCCAGAGCCATGCCGACCTGATCACCAGGGACGGCAATTTTCCCTTCCTCAACGCCGCCAAGCGCGAGATCGCCCAGCTCGGCCACCTGAAGATCGAGGATGTCTTCCCGCAGCAGCGTTTCCTGGTGATCCGCGCCAAGCCAGACCACCCCGACGCCTGGCTGACCAACCGGCTGATCTCGGATTTCGTGCCGTCGGACTTCGTCTCGCGCTACATCTTCAACAAGGACGGCTTCTACAAGGACTATGACGGCTTCAGCGACGCCTGGCGATCGCATGTTGTGGACGTTCTCAAAACCACATATTTGAAGGACAAGGTGGCGTTTCGCACACGCCTCTACGGCCTGACTGACTAGAACGAAATGAACCGTTATTTCGTTCTAACTTCTTGTTTTGGCGTATGATGTTATCCAAAAGTCTGCAACTTTTTGGCATCATGCTTTGAGGGGGTGACACAGCCATGCTCGATCCGATCGTGAATTTCTTCACCCGTATTTTCCAGTGGATCGGCCGCGGCATCGGCCTCCTGATCGGTGTCGTCCTGTGGCCGTTCCTGTGGGCCGGACGCTGGTACACGCAGCGCGGCTGGATCCTCAAGGCCGTGGTCGGCCTCGCTCTGCTGGTGCTGATCGGCCTCTATGCAAACTTCTTCTACGCCACCCAGTGGTGGACCAACTTCAACCCCAATTATCCCAGCACCTACACATTCGAGAAGCGCAACGTCTCCGCCGGTGAACAGGTCGCCGCCGGTGCCGGAACCGACACCGCCAAGACCTGCGGCAACTCCGGCATTGCCCAGATCGCCGCTGACCTGACCGACTTCAACGTGAACCAGAATGCCTGGATCTCGTCGATGATCCTCTACAAGCTGGGCCTGTTCGGTATCGACTGGGACCACACGCCGTGGATGGACAACAAGGCCTCCTTCCAGCGCGGCATCAATCAGGCGGTGCGGCGCACGGCGACCGAACTCGCCGACAATCTCGGCCGGGTCCGTACCACATCGCAGATTGATGCTGATCTGCAGGATGCTCGCGGCAATCTGCAATTCGACGAATACACCTGGTATTTCGGGGTGAGCCCGTTCGGCCCGAAGACGCCGACGCCGAGCTACTACCGCGACGCGGTGCGCAAGCTGCGCTCCTTCAACGCACGACTTGCCACCTGCCAGGCGACCTTCGATGCTCGCGCCGACAATCTGAAGCAATATATCGACCGCATCGCATCCGACATCGGCTCGACCTCGGCCATCCTCAAGGAACGCGCGGAAAACCACAACAATGGCTGGTTCGATTTCCGCGCTGACGATCGTTACTGGTTCGCCTACGGCCAACTCTACGCCTATTACGGCCTGATGAAGGGCGCCCAGGCCGACTTCGAGGACGTCATCAAGGAAAAGCATCTGCAGAGCCTGTGGGACACGATGGACGCGCAGTTCGTCTCGGCGCTGCGCATCCAGCCCTTCATCATCGCCAATGGCCGCGAGGATGGATGGCTGCTGCCGACGCACCTGACGACGATGGGCTTCTATGTGCTCAGGGTGCGCTCCAACATGGTCGAAATCAGCAACGTGCTGACGCAGTAACGCTGTTCCATTAGGGACCAGGCGATGGCGAATTTGCGCCGTCGCCTCTGTCGCATTCCGTGCATTGTGCGGCTGTTTTGAGACGGCGGAACGACGCATCCTCTGGCTTCTATACGGCGCGGAAACGGAGCCAGGAAAAACCGACGCCAGGTCGGCCGGCCCGCAGAGGATTTTCTCTAGAGGAAACATAGTTGCATACAAATTGACGCCGCGGCAGCGACAGGGTTAGAACATGCCCGCGCCCGGTTCCAACCTGCTTGCCAGTAAGATCAAACCCGTCCCCTCCACCGTTCAATCCAGAGGAAAGCCGTCATGGCCGAAGTGAAGTCCGACATCGAGATCGCGCGCGGCGCCAGGAAAAAGCAGATCCAGGAGATCGGCCAGAAGATCGGCATTCCGACCGAACACCTGCTGCCCTACGGCCACGACAAGGCCAAGATATCAGCCGAATTCATCAAGTCGGTGAAGGGCAACAAGGACGGCAAGCTGATCCTCGTAACCGCCATCAACCCGACGCCGGCCGGCGAAGGCAAGACCACGACTACGGTTGGCCTTGGCGACGGCCTGAACCGCATCGGCAAGAAGGCGATCGTCTGCATCCGCGAGGCCTCGCTAGGCCCGAATTTCGGCGTCAAGGGCGGCGCTGCCGGCGGCGGCTACGCGCAGGTCGTGCCGATGGAGGACATGAACCTTCACTTCACCGGCGACTTCCATGCCATCACCACGGCGCACAATCTGCTTTCCGCACTGATCGACAACCACATCTACTGGGGCAATGAGCTCGGCATCGACACCCGCCGCGTCGTCTGGCGCCGCGTCATGGACATGAACGATCGGGCGCTGCGCGAGATCATCTGCTCGCTCGGCGGCGTCGCCAACGGTTTCCCGCGCGAGGGCGGCTTCGACATCACCGTTGCTTCGGAAGTGATGGCTATCCTGTGCCTGTCGACCGACCTGAAGGACCTGGAAAAGCGCCTCGGCGACATCATCGTCGCCTATCGCCGCGACAAGTCGGCCGTCTATGCCCGCGACCTCAAGGCCGACGGCGCCATGGCCGTGTTGCTCAAGGACGCCATGCAGCCTAACCTGGTGCAGACGCTGGAGAACAACCCGGCCTTCGTGCATGGCGGCCCGTTCGCCAACATCGCGCATGGCTGCAACTCGGTCGTCGCCACCACGACGGCGCTCAAGCTCGCCGACTACGTCGTCACCGAAGCCGGCTTCGGCGCCGACCTCGGTGCTGAAAAGTTCTTCGACATCAAGTGCCGCAAGGCAGGCCTCAAGCCGGCGGCGGCCGTCATTGTCGCCACCGTGCGCGCCATGAAAATGAATGGCGGCGTCAAGAAGGAAGACCTCGGCAAGGAAAACGTCGAGGCGGTGAAGAAGGGCTGCGCCAACCTCGGCCGCCACATCGAGAATATCCGCCAGTTCGGCGTGCCGGCGGTGGTCGCGATCAACCACTTCTACTCCGACACCGACGCCGAGATCCAGGCGATGAAGGACTATGTCGCCTCGATGGGCGAAGAGGCGATCCTGTGCAAGCACTGGGCGCACGGCTCGGCCGGCATCGAGGATCTCGCCAACAAGGTGGTGGCACTGGCCGAATCCGGTGCTTCGCAGTTCGCGCCGCTCTATCCCGATGCGATGCCGCTGTTCGAGAAGATCAACACCATCGTCCAGCGTATCTATCGCGGCTCGGAAGCGATCGCCGACAAGTCGGTGCGCGACCAGCTCAAGGCCTGGGAAGACGCCGGCTACGGCCACCTGCCGGTGTGCATGGCCAAGACGCAGTACTCGTTCTCGACCGACCCGAACCTGCGCGGCGCGCCGACCGGCCACACGGTGCCGGTGCGCGAGGTCAGGCTTTCGGCAGGTGCGGGCTTCGTCGTCATCATCTGCGGCGAGGTCATGACCATGCCCGGCCTACCGAGGGCGCCGTCCTCGGAAAAGATCTTCCTCAACGAGATGGGCCAGATCGAAGGCCTGTTCTAGAATCCTTCTATTCGAACAGAAAGGGCGCCGCAGCGATGCGGCGCCCTTTCTGTTTTCAGATAGTCCCTACGCGGCGCTGCGTGACAGCGCCCGCTGGTTGGAGCCGAAGATGGTGTCGCGTTCCGGCAGCGCGCCGGTCTTCAGGCACTCGACCCATTCGGCGGTCTTGAGCACGGCGGCAAAGCGCGACTGCAGGATGATCGTGACCACGCGGTGGATCTCCTCGGCCGAGGCGTAGCCGGCGCTGTTGGCGTAAGGCACCGATCCGGTCGCATCCGACAGGAACTCGACGGCAAAGCCCATATGCACGGCGTGGATGATGGTCGACAGGTCGCAATTGTGCGTCATGTAGCCGACCACCGTGATCGTATCGATGGCGTTGGCGCGCAGCCAGTCCTCGAGGTCGGTGCCGGTGAAGGCGGAGGGCAGGTTCTTTTCGACATAATGGTCGCGCCCACGCCTGGCGATTTCGGGATGCAGTTCGCCGCCATGGCTTCCCCCGGCGAAGATCGGCGATGTCTCGGGCGCCATCTGCTTGACGACCACCACCTTGATGCCGGCAGCAGTCGCTGCATCCATCGCCCGCGCCACATGGACGACGCTGTCGCGGAACGGCGGATGCTGGATGGCAAGACTGCCGCCATCATAATCGTTCTGCACATCGACGACGATCAGCGCCCGGCGTGGCGTGGTGTTGGCTGGGTCAGACATGGTGTTTTCCTTTCCGGCTTGAATGTGATGGACCGAAAATAGGCGGACTCCGCGACAGTCGAAAGTGGCCCGATTGACATCATTCGAAAGAATTGGGACAATCCGCATTCAACTGCCGGAAGCACCCATGACCGACCCGATCATTGCCGTACTCGCCTTCGACGGCATCAGCCCGTTCCATCTTTCCGTACCGTGCCTGGTCTTCGCAGAGGACAGGACGGCGCTGGGCCTGCCGCGCTTCGACTTCCGCATCTGCGCGGTCAAGCCCGGCCCGATCCACACCGAGGCCGAACTGACAATTGCCGCGCCGCATGGGCTCGAAGGGCTCGACGGCGCCGATATCGTCATCATTCCAAGCTGGCATCATCTCGGCGAACCGGCATCGCCGCCGCTGATGGAGGCGTTGCGCCGGGCGCACCAACGCGGCGCCTTGATCGTCGGCCTGTGCCTTGGAACCTTCGCCATTGCCGCGGCCGGGCTGCTTTCGGGCCGTCGTGCCGCGACGCACTGGGCCTATTCCGAACAGTTGCAGAAACTCCACCCCGACGTCGCCGTCGATGCCTCGGTGCTCTATGTCGACAATGGTGACATCGTGACCTCGGCCGGCGTCGCCGCCGGTCTGGACTGCTGTCTCCACATTGTGCGCGCCCGCTACGGCGCGGAAGCGGCACTGCGGCTCGCCCGCCAGATCGTCCTTTCTCCGCATCGGCAGGGCGGCCAGGCGCAATTCATCGAGCATCCGGTGGAAAGAAGCGCGGACGCCGACCGGTTCACCCAAGCCCTCGACGCGGTTCGCGCGGCGCTCGGAGAGACGCATAGCCTGGATAGCGTCGCCGAGGCCGCCGGCCTGACCCGGCGCACCTTTACCCGCCGCTTCCAAAAATCGATCGGCACCAGTTTCGGCGATTGGCTGACCAGCCAACGGATAGAACTGGCGCAACGGTTGCTGGAGGCGACCAAAAAGTCGATGGACATGGTCGCCTTCGAAGCCGGCTTCGGCAGCGCCACCTCGCTGCGCCAGCATTTCGCCGCAAGGCTGAGGACATCGCCGGCGCAATATCGGCGCGAATTCTCCAGAAGGACCGACCAGGGCGAGCGCATGACGTACGTTCTGTCGTCCTGATCTATTCAGTCCCGCTTGACCCGATGTGCCGGATTGCCGACCACCGTAGTGTTCGCAGCCACGTCGCGCGTCACCACCGCGCCGCGCCGACGATGGCACCTTCACCGATGCTGACGCCGCCAAGGATGACGGCTGAGCCGCCGATCCACGCATTGGCGCCGATCTCGACCGGCTTGGCGATCTCCAGTCCAGCTTGCCGCCCAGCGACCTCCTTGTGATGCTCGGCGCAATAAATCTGCACATTGGGACCGAGCAGCGTTCCCTTGCCGATGCGCACACTCGCCGTGTCGAGGATGGTGCAGCCGGCATTGAGGAAGACGCCGTCGCCGAGAAAGATGTTGAAACCATAGGCGCAGTGAAACGGCGCCTCGATGCGGGCACCCTCGCCGGCGTTGCCGAGTAAAGCTTTCAAGCCCGACCCGAGATTGCCGCGCTGCCGCGGCGGCAGGCAATTGTGCTCGAACACCGCGTCACGCGCTACCACACGCAAGGACTCCAGCTCATCATCGAGGCAGGTGTACCATTCGCCGGCCGCCATCTTCACGCGCTCGCTTTCGGCCATGACGCGGTCTCCAGTTCACGTCCTTCAAAAGCACAAGTGCGGCCAACAGAAAAGCGCCGATGCAAGTACTGGTCAAATATTGGACCTATGGTAGCCTGCGTCTCAAGGCCGTCCTGGCCCGGGTGATCGAGGGGGATCGACCATGCTCTACATTCTCGCACTTCTGATCGGCGTCATTGCCGGTCTTCGCGCCATGACGGCGCCGGCTGCCGTTGCCTGGGGCGCTTATCTCGGCTGGCTGCCGGTTGCCGGCACCTGGGCGAGCTTCATGAGTCACTGGGCGGCTGTCGGCATCTTCACCATCCTGGCCATCGTCGAACTGGTCACCGACCAGTTGCCGTCGACGCCGAGCCGTAAAGTGCCGCAGCAATTCGGCGCCCGCATCGTCATGGGCGCCTTCACCGGCGCGGTGATCGGCGCGACAGGCGGCGCCACCATCGGCGGCTTGATTGCCGGCGCCATCGGCGCTGTCATCGGCACGCTGGGCGGCGCTGAAGCTCGCGGCCGGCTCGCAGCCGCCTTCGGCAAGGATCCGCCCGCCGCCTTCATCGAGGACGCGGTGGCGATCATCGGCGGCCTGCTGATCGTAGCGGCGGTGGCATGACGACGAAAGCTTTCGACGCCATCATCATCGGTGCCGGACAGGCTGGCCCTCCGCTGGCCGGCCGGCTGACGGCCGCCGGCATGAGCGTGGCGCTGATCGAGCGCAAGCTGGTCGGCGGCACTTGCGTCAACACCGGCTGCATGCCGACCAAGACCATGGTCGCCAGTGCCTATGCCGCGCATCTGGCGCGCCGCGCCGCCGACTATGGCGTGACGCTCAGTGGCCCCGTCGGGGTCGACTATGCCAGGATCAAGGCGCGCAAGGACAAGGTGACGATCGACGCCCGCACCAATCTCGAGACCTGGATTGCCGGCATGGACAAATGCACCCTCTATCGCGGCCATGCGCGTTTCGAATCCGCCAACACGGTGCGCGTCGGCGACGATCTGCTGACCGCCGAAAAGATCTTCCTCAACACCGGCGGCCGAGCCTCGGTCCCAGACCTTCCCGGCATCCACGACATCGACTATCTGACCAATTCCTCGATGATGGATCTCGACGTGCTGCCGCGCCATCTCATCGTCGTCGGCGGCAGCTACATCTCGCTCGAATTCGCACAGATGTTCCGCCGCTTCGGTAGCGAAGTCACCGTCATCGAGAAGAGCCCACGCCTGACCGGCCGCGAGGACGAGGATGTCTCCGCCGCCATCCTGTCGATCCTCGAAAACGAGGGCATCACGGTCCATGTCGGCGCCGACGACATCGCTTTCGCCAGACAGGGCCAGGACATTGCCGTGACCTTCTCCGCCGGCAAACCGCCGGCGGTCGGCTCGCACGTGCTGCTGGCTCTGGGGCGGACGCCCAACACCGATGACCTCGGCCTGGAGAGGGCTGGCGTGGAGGTCGACAAGCGCGGCTTCGTCTCTGTAGACGACCAGTTGCGCAGCAGCGTGCCCGGCATCTGGGCGATGGGCGACTGCAACGGCAGGGGCGCCTTCACCCACACCTCCTACAACGACTACGAGATCGTCGCCGCCAACCTGCTGGACAACGATCCGCGCAAGGTCAGTGATCGCATCGAAGCCTATGCGCTCTACATCGACCCACCGCTCGGCCGCTGCGGCATGACCGAGGCCGCGGTGAAGAAATCCGGCCGTCGCGCGCTGGTCGGCCAGCGGCCGATGACCCGCGTCGGCCGCGCTATCGAAAAGGGCGAGACGCAGGGCTTCATGAGGATTCTGGTCGACGCCGACACCAGGCAGATCCTCGGCTGCTCGGTGCTCGGCCCCGGCGGCGACGAGGTTATCCATTGCGTACTCGACCTGATGTACGCCAAGGCGCCCGTCGACACGCTGGCGCGTGCCGTGCACATCCACCCGAATGTCTCGGAGCTGTTGCCAACCATTGCCCAGGAATTGAAGCCGCTGGCCTGACAGCCTGTTGGCGACCCCATTTCAAAGCTCTTCCTTTCTGCATCGCTGCAATGCAGCAATGCAGCTTGCGCACGGTGGCGTCCTTCGCGCAGTTTCAATTTGAACCGATTCAGTCTGGACGCCCCATGCCCTTGCCGATCCTTGCGCTTGCCATTGCGTCCTTCTGCATCGGCACCACCGAATTCGTCATCATGGGCCTGCTGCCCGAGGTCGCAGCCGACCTCGGCGTGTCGATCCCTTCGGCGGGCCTGCTGGTCACCGGCTATGCGCTGGGTGTCGTCTTCGGCGCCCCGATCGTCGCAATGGCCACCGCGCATTTGCCGCGCAAGCCGGTGCTGGTCGGGCTGGCCGTCCTGTTCGTCATCGGCAATCTGTTTTGCGCCATCTCGCCCAACTACTGGACGCTGATGGCCGCGCGCGTTTTCACCGCTTTCGGCCATGGCGCCTTCTTCGGCATTGGCTCGGTCGTTGCCGCCAGCCTGGTACCGCGCAACAAACGGGCCAGCGCCATCGCGCTGATGTTCGCCGGGCTGACGCTGTCCAACATCCTGGGTGTTCCCGCCGGAACCGCACTTGGCGAAGCGTTCGGCTGGCGCTCCACCTTCGTTGCCGTGGTCGGTATCGGCCTGATCTCGGTGGCAGCGATCGCCTGGCTGGTGCCGTCCGATGTCGCCCAGCCAAGCGGTGGCGGCCTGCGCGGCGAACTGCGCGTGCTGGGCAAGCTGCAGGTCTGGCTGGCGATGCTGATCGCGGCGCTGACTTCCGCAAGCCTGTTCACCGTCTTCACCTACATCAAACCCTACCTCACCGAGGTGTCGGGCTTGTCGACCTCCGCAGTCACGTGGGTTCTGCTGCTGTTCGGCGCGGGCATGACCATTGGCAACATTATCGGCGGCAGACTGGCCGACTGGAAACTGATGCCGACAGTGATCGGCACGCTGCTGCTGATGGCCCTGCTCTTCGTTGGCTTCAGGCAGTTCGGCGCAATCGCAAGCGTTGCCGTCGGCATCGTCTTCCTGTGGGGTCTGCTGATCTTCGTCGTCGTCCCGCCGCTGCAGATCCGGGTCGTCGAGGCCGCTTCCGAGGGGCCGAACCTCGCCGCCACGCTGAACCAGGGCGCCTTCAATGTCGGCAATGCCAGCGGCGCCTGGATCGGCGGCGTGGCCCTGTCCGCCGGTGTTTCCTATGCCAATTTGCCGCTGGTCGGCGCAGCACTAGCTTTGTTGGCGGTCACCGTCGCCGTGCTGTCGCAGGCGCTGGACCGGCGCGCGCCGGTCATCCCGCTTCCGGCTGAATAGCCTCTTGCGCCCATAGCGCGGCGGGCTGGACCAATCGACATCGGCGCCTTCAAATCGCATGTCTCTCGCTCTTGATGGAGGAAGTCATGCAGAAATCGATCGAGCGCATCGCCGGCGAAAGCGAAGGGGTTTCCTACGAATTCCCGCTGTTCCGCTTCACTGGTTCCGACAAGGCTGCTCCTTCGGCCTATCTGCAGGCGGCACTCCACGCCGGCGAGTTGCCGGGCGTCGTCGCCATCGACGCGCTGATGCCGATGGTTGCCAGGGCGGAGGCCGAAGGCCGCATCAAGGGCAATCTCACCATCGTGCCCTGGGCCAATCCGATCGGCCGGGCGCAATATCATTTCGGCGAGCATCAGGGCCGCTTCCATCTGGGCACGCGCACCAATTTCAACCGCGGCTTTCCGCTGCTCGCCGCGCCCGACACAGCGCTCTTGCCCGACACCACCCTTGGCAGCGTCGACCAGCGGCTGAAGACGCGGCTGGTGCAGCTCTCGCTCGGCCATGACATCGTGCTCGACCTGCACTGCGATGACGAGGGCCTCGCCTATCTCTACGTCCACACCAGCCTGTGGCCTGCCATGGCCGATTGCGCCGCCGCCATGGGCGTCGACGCGGTCGTGCTGTGGAGCGAGGACACCGACGGCACCTTCGAGGGCGCCTCGATCATGCCCTACCAGAACGTCCCCGCCGATGTGGCCAAGCTCGACCGCCGCGTCGCCACCACCGTCGAATATCGCGGCATCCTCGATGTCGACGGTGCCCTGGCCGCCGCCGACGCCGACGGCCTCTACCGGCTGTTGGTGGCGCGCGGCGTGATCGCCGATAGCACCCTGCCCGCGCCGGGTCCTTTCACCGGCTTCGTGGCGCCATTGGAAAACATCGACATGATGCCGGCGCCACGGGCCGGTGCCGTGCTCTACGACGTGAAACCCGGCGACCGCGTCGCCAGGGGCGCGCGCCTCGCCACCATCGTCCATGCACCGGGTGAAGCCGACGGCCGCACCGAGGTGTTCGCGCCGCAGGACGGCATCATCCTGACCCGCCGCTCGCGCCGCATCATCCGCGCCGGCGAGGATCTTCTGAAGCTGGTCGGCGACAGGAAGAGCACCGACGCCCGGTCGGGAACGCTGGAGGACTGACTTAACCCGAAATAGCCAGTCGCGCCTTCGCCTCCAGCCATTCCGCCATCTGCCGGTAAGGCACCGGGCCGTGGCTGATGCGGGCGACGCCGAGTTCGGCCAGCCGCTGGCGCGGCGGCACGTGCCCCAGCGCAATGATGTTGACCGGCAACGCGATTGCCTTGCAAAGCGTCTCGATCAGGTCCTCATCGCCAAGACCCGGCGCAAAGAAGCCGTGTGCGCCGGCTTTTTCGAAGGCCTGCGCGCGCTCGATGGCCTGGTCGAGCAGGACGTCGTCATGCGCATCCGGTTTCGCCTTGAGGAAGATGTCGGTTCGGGCGTTGATGAACGCCGGTATGCCGGAGGCCTTGACGGCCGCTGCCGCAGCTTCGATGCGTTTTACCTGGACAGAAATGTCGTGCAGGCCGGTGCCGCCGACAACCTGGTCTTCGAAATTGAAACCGATAGCGCCGGCCCGTAGCGCCAACGTCACCGTGCGAGCTACAATCTCCGGATCGACGCCGTAGCCGCCCTCGAGGTCCATGGTCACCGGCAGGTCGACGGCAGTGACAATGCGCTTGATGTTGTCGAGCGCCAGCTCCAGCGGGATTTTCTCGCCATCGGCATAGCCGAACGCGGCAGCCACCGGCCAGCTTCCGGTGGCGATCGCCTTGGCCCCTGCTTTCTCGACGATCTTGGCCGAGCCCGGATCCCAGGCATTGTAGAGAACGATCGGGTTTCCCTTGATGTGGAGGGAATGGAACGTCCGCGCGCGCTCGATCTGCTCGGTCATGATTGTTTTCCCGTCTTCCTGCTGTTGATGAACATTCTAAGCGCCATAGCCGGCTCTGGCGATGTACCATGAGGTGCAGAAGCGACAGCCACCGCAGGCTTTTCAAATCAGTTGCGCATCCGGTTTTTCGCGGCTATGGATTTCGCCATGAACATGCGTTCGATCAAGACCATTTGGTGGTGGGCCTGCTGACAGCGGCCTGTTCGAACACGTGCGCGTGAAAAGAGAGGGTGGCCGCAGCGGAAAGTCCGGGCGGCCATTTGTTTTTTCCAAGCCATTCCCGGGTCCGTTGCCCCAAGACGCTGATGGAGACGGCAATGACGATAAAGCTTCTGGAAAACGGCGCGGAAAGTTTCGTGACCGCGGGTGGCATAACCATCACGCGCGCGCGCCACGATCGGCCCTATGCAGGTGCGATTGACGCCTATGTCGATGGCCTGAATTCGCGCCGCGGCGCTGTATTTTCCTCGAACTATGAATATCCCGGCCGCTACACGCGCTGGGACACCGCCATCATCGATCCGCCACTGGTCGTCTCGGCGCGCGGCCGTGCCATGCGCATCGAGGCGCTGAACCGCCGTGGCGAGGCGCTGCTGCCGGTCATCGGCAAGGCGCTCGCCAGCCAGGCGGATGTCACCATCGCCGAGACGTCGAAGACACTCATCCGCCTCGATGTCGCCAAGCCCGGCCGTGTCTTCACCGAGGAGGAGCGCAGCCGCGTCCCTTCGGTCTTCACGGTGCTGCGCGCCATCACCGCTCTGTTCAGGACCGAGGAAGACGCCAATCTCGGTCTTTACGGCGCTTTCGGCTACGACCTCGCCTTCCAGTTCGACCCGGTCGACTACAAGCTCGAGCGCAAGCCAAGCCAGCGCGACCTGGTGCTTTTCCTGCCCGACGAGATCCTGGTCGTCGACCATTATTCGGCCAAGGCCTGGACTGACCGCTACGACTATGCCGGTGAAGGTTTTTCGACCGAAGGGCTGCCGCGCGACGAAATCGCCGAGCCGTTCAAGAGCCCCGACCGCATCCCGCCGCGCGGCGACCATGAACCGGGCGAATACGCCAATCTGGTCCGCAAGGCGATGGATTCGTTCAAGCGCGGCGACCTGTTCGAGGTCGTGCCCGGCCAAATGTTCTACGAGCGCTGCGAAACGCAGCCATCCGAGATTTCGCGCAAGCTGAAGGCAATCAACCCCTCGCCCTATTCCTTCTTCATCAATCTGGGCGAAGGCGAATACCTGATCGGCGCCTCGCCCGAAATGTTCGTTCGCGTCAACGGCCGCCGCGTCGAGACCTGCCCGATCTCGGGCACCATCAAGCGCGGCGACGATGCCATTTCGGACTCCGAGCAGATCCTGAAACTGCTCAACTCCAAGAAGGACGAATCCGAGCTGACCATGTGCTCGGACGTCGACCGCAACGACAAGTCGCGGGTCTGCGAGCCGGGTTCGGTGCGCGTCATCGGCCGTCGGCAGATCGAAATGTATTCGCGCCTGATCCACACGGTCGACCACATCGAAGGCCGGCTGCGCGAAGGCATGGATGCCTTCGATGCCTTCCTGTCGCATGCCTGGGCGGTCACCGTCACCGGCGCGCCGAAACTGTGGGCCATGCGCTTCATCGAACAGAACGAGAAGAGCCCGCGCGCCTGGTATGGCGGTGCGATCGGCATGGTCAATTTCAACGGTGACATGAACACCGGCCTGACGCTCCGCACCATCCGTATCAAGGACGGCATTGCCGAAGTGCGGGCCGGCGCCACATTGCTGTTCGACAGCATTCCCGAGGAAGAAGAAGCCGAAACCGAACTGAAGGCATCCGCCATGCTCTCCGCCATCCGCGACGCCAAGACAGGCAATTCCGCCAGCACCGAGCGCACGACCGCGCGCGTCGGCGACGGCGTCAACATCCTGCTGGTCGACCACGAGGATAGTTTCGTCCACACGCTGGCCAATTATTTCCGCCAGACCGGCGCCAACGTCTCGACCGTTCGCTCGCCGGTGCCTGAGGAAGTCTTCGACCGGCTGAAACCCGATCTCGTCGTGCTGTCGCCCGGTCCCGGCACGCCGAAGGACTTCGATTGCGCCGCAACCATCAAGAAGGCGCGCGCCCGCGAACTGCCGATCTTCGGCGTCTGCCTTGGCCTGCAGGCATTGGCGGAGGCCTATGGCGGCGAACTGCGGCAGCTGCACATACCGATGCACGGCAAGCCGTCGCGCATCCGGGTCTCCAAGCCCGGCATCATCTTCTCGGGCCTGCCCAAGGAAGTGACCGTCGGCCGCTACCACTCGATCTTTGCCGATCCGGTGCGCCTGCCCGACGATTTCATCGTCACAGCCGAGACCGAGGACGGCATAATCATGGCCTTCGAACACCGCAAGGAGCCTATCGCCGCGGTACAGTTCCACCCGGAATCGATCATGACGCTCGGCCACAATGCCGGCATGCGCATCATCGAGAACATCGTCGCCCACTTGCCCCGCAAGGCCAAGGAAAAGGCCGCCTGACGATCATGGCTGAAGCCGAGAACACGATGGCGATCGCGGCCAAGGCGGCCGCGAAGCGCAAAATCGCCAATCTCGCCTTCTGGTCGATTATCGTCGCTTTTGTCGTGCTCGCGCTGAAGGCTGCCGCCTGGTACGTCACCGGCTCGGTGGCGCTCTACTCGGACGCCTTGGAATCGATCGTCAACGTCATTGCCTCGGTTGCAGCCTTCTGGGCGATCCAGGTCAGCCACAAGCCGGCCGACCAGGACCACCCTTTCGGCCATCACAAGGCCGAGTATTTCTCGGCGGTGCTGGAAGGCGTGCTGATCGTGCTCGCCGCCCTTTTGATCCTCAACGAGGTCTGGCGCCACTGGCAGACCCCGGCACCGCTCGAACAGCCCTGGGAAGGTCTTGCCGTCAACGGCGTCGCTACGGTCATCAACGCCTTCTGGGCCTGGACGTTGATCCGCGCCGGCAGGGCGGAGAAATCACCGGCACTGGTCGCCGACGGCAACCACATCATGACCGACGTGGTCACCTCGATCGGCGTCTTCGGCGGCCTGGTCGGAGCGATCCTGACCGGTTGGCAGATCCTTGACCCCGCACTTGCCGTCCTCGTGGCTTTGAACATTCTGTGGCAGGGCTGGCATGTCATCGGCTCGTCGATGAACGGGCTGATGGACCGCGCCGTCGACACCCAGGAACACCTGCGCATCCGTGACGTCATCTCGGCCAATTGCAAGGGCGCGCTGGAGGTGCACGACCTCAAGACGCGCATCGCCGGCCGCGCCACCTTCATCGAGTTTCATCTGGTCGTCGACGCAGACATGTCGGTCGGCGCCAGCCATGTCATCTGCGACCGCATCGAGGACGCGCTGAAAGCCGAAATCCCCTCGGTGCGCGTCACCATCCATGTCGAGCCCGACGACGAGGCCAAGCTGCCGAAGGGCACGACGGCCGTGCCGTTCGCCTGAGGCGGTTCACCAGGTCTCGATTGAGAGATCTTTTATCCGCTCGAATTCCCGGACATTACGGGTCATCAGCGTAAGGTTCCGAGCGCGCGCTTGCCCACCGATCAACGCATCGTAGGGACCGATCGGAGTTCCCAACGTCGCAAGCGTTGCCCGAATCTCCCCAGCATGTCTTGCGTCTTCTCGGTCGAATTCGAGCACCGGGAACTGCAGAGCTTCGATGCGCGCCAAATTTTCAGCTCTTCGCTGGCTCTTTTCAGCACCATAGTACAGTTCGTGCGCGACGATCGCAGAGAGGGCAAAGTCCTGCGGCCTGTGCCGTTTCAGCAACGCCAACAGACCCGCGTCGCCCTTGATGACCGCGATGACGGCATTGGTGTCGAGCAGGTAGATCACTTGAAAACGTCATCCAAGGCAGGTCGATCCTGCCCGTCTTGACGTTCGAGCGCCGCCTCGGCGAAATCGTTATCAAGCGGTCCGATCACTTGGTCTAGCCACGCCCAGTCCTGCGCAAGCGGTTCCAGAATGACGGTTTGCCCGTGACGGCGGATCGAAACCTCATCTGTTTCGAAACGGAACTCCTTGGGCAGACGCACAGCTTGTGACCGGCCCGACCAGAACACTTTCGCCTTGTCCATCATGCTATCCTCAAATGAGATATAGCAAAGATATATCCCTTCATGGCGACATAGACAAGTCCGAGCTCAGGGCGAGCAGGCCGATTGCGGCATCGGCTGCAGCCGATAGACCTTGTCGTCGGATTTCGTCTTGCCATCGGCGGCCTTCGAACACAGGTCGACGATCGCGAGTGCACTGTTGGGATTTGCCAGCATTATCGTGCCATTGAGGCCACGCTTGAGGAAAATCTCCTTCTGCGCGATGTCGCAGGAAAAATCGCTCATCTTCGAACTGGCCGCGCAGCGCCACTGGTCGGCTTCGCCCTGGCAGGAATAGGTCTGCGTCACCTCAGCCGATCCCTGCCGTGTGGTGACGGTAACGGCAATGTCGGCGCCGTCTGGCCAGTTGGCGGCGTCGCCACCCGGGGCGAAGGACGCCAGCTCTACCTTGCCGCGGAAAACCCGGATCGACCGGGTGAGTTGATCGGGGTGCGAGGCGAGATGCGCTGCATCGTAGTCGCGCCCATAGCAGAAGGCCTGGTCCGGCTTCAGCCGCTCGCGCAGCGGCGGGCCTAGCGCCGGGTCGACCGGATCGATGCGCGCGAACTCCGCCTTGCAGGTCGCCGCTGGGATCGGGTCGAGGCGAAAATTGTCGTCATCCTTGCCGAGTGCCTGCCTGCTATATTCCGCAGCGCCAAGTTCTTCTTCCGAACCGGCATCGAGATAGATGTCGGGCTGCAGATCCGAGAGGAACAGCCGGCCCTTGTCGTCGACCTTCAGCGACGCAAGCGTCCGGTCGCATTCCATGCCGCAATGAACCGGGCCTGTCTTGCCGTCCTCGGACGCATGATTGCACCAGCCGCCGGCCCATTCCGGCGACTTGGCGCCGCGCACGGTGGTGGCGATGAAGGCATTGTAGGACGTGTCGGAATTCACGGTCGGTTCCTCGTTCGGCCGGCTGACCGGATCATGGCCGTAGTAGAAGAAGATCCGCGTCACCTTCTGCTTCGGGTGCGCCTTGAGATGCCCCGCATCATAGACGCGGCCGAAACAGGCATCAGCGCCGTTCGGACTGAGTTCGGTGAGCTTCAGCGCATCGTCGGCGGAGGCCGATCCGGCAAGCAAGCCAAGCAGCGCCGCGCCAAACCCGGCGCCGGCGACTGTCTTCCATTCCCCTGCCCTGAACGCCATGTGATCTCTCCTCCGCATCGACAGGACGCAACGTCAATTTATGCTAGTATTGCGGCCGCAGCCACGCAATTCGCGGCGGGCCGCCAAGCGGAGGAGGATTCCATGCGTCGGCGCGATATGTTCCGCGCGGTTCTTGCCGGAACCGGAACGCTTCTCGGTTTGCGGGCAGCACAGGCAGCCGCCACCGAGCCCGCAAGGCAAAAAGTCGCCTACCACTTGAGCGACACCGACAAGGTCAATTTCGTGCTCGGCAACATCAAGAACCACTATGAGGGCACCGGCGGCAATGTCGACATCGTGCTGGTCGTGCATGGCCCCGCGCTCGCGGCCTTCAAGTCGAAAGGCATATCGGCCGCGATTTCCGGGCGCTTCGCCGGCCTGGTGCGGCAGGGGCTGGAACCCCAAGCCTGCGCCAACACCATGCAAGGCATGGATATTTCGCTCCCCGACCTGCTCGCCGGGTTTCATGCCGCCGACAAGGGCGGCGTCGTCAAACTCGCCGAACTGCAAGGCCAGGGTTACGCCTATCTGCATCCGTAGAGCGGTTTGTTTGGCGCAAATTCCCCGAGGGAAAGCGCTACTCGCTTTGCCGGGAAACCGCTCCACACGTTTCCTTGAATTGCTCAAAGGCTTGAACACCGGGGTGGCAAGGGCCTACGAAGGACAGGCAGACCTCCCGGAGGAAGAACCGTGCCAGCCACCACACTCAGCATACCCGATCTTGCCGGCAAGGCAGTGCTGGTCACCGGTGCGTCGACCGGCATCGGAGCGGCGCTCGCGCTGGCCTATGCAGCGCAGAAATGCAAGGTGGCGCTGCACTACAATTCGAGTCAAGACGCCGCCGAGAAGCTCGGCCTGACGATTGCCGACAAGGGCGGCGAGGTGTTTCTCGTTCAGGGCGATTTTTCCGTTGCCGCCGATGTCGAGCGCGTCGTCGAGGACAGCGCGCAATATTTCGGCCGCCTCGACGGGCTGGTCAACAATGCCGGCGGCATGCTTGGCCGCATCCCTTATGCCGAGCAGACCGAGGCGCATTACGACGCTGTGATGGACCTCAATGCGCGCTCGGTGCTGACTGCTTCGCGCAAGGCGATCCCGTGGCTGAAGAAACAGGGCGGCTTCATCGTCAACACCTCCTCGATCGCCGCGCGCAACGGCGCCGGCGGCGGCGCCGGGCTTTACGGCTCGGCCAAGGCCTTCGTCTCCAATGTGACGCGCGGCATGGCCAAGGAACTGATCGGCTTCGGCATCCGCGTCAACGCGGTAGCGCCCGGAACCATTCTCACCCCGTTCCACGAGCGCTATTCGACCGACGAGCAGATGAAGGGCATGGTCGCCACCATTCCGCAGGGACGCGCCGGCACGGCGCAGGATTGCGTCGGCGCCTATCTGTTCCTCTCTTCGGACCTTCTCAGCGGCTACATCACCGGCCAGGTGATCGAGGTGAATGGCGGCCAGTTGATGCCTTGAACGG
This sequence comes from Mesorhizobium sp. M7A.F.Ce.TU.012.03.2.1, assembly GCF_004006095.1. Lineage (NCBI taxonomy): Bacteria > Pseudomonadati > Pseudomonadota > Alphaproteobacteria > Hyphomicrobiales > Phyllobacteriaceae > Mesorhizobium > Mesorhizobium sp. M7A.F.Ce.TU.012.03.2.1. The sequence goes on along the minus strand of NZ_CP034779.1, from coordinate 3,361,175 downwards.
CTACCGGCATACTGGCGGTCTGCATGTTCTTGTCGAAAACCTCAAAGGGAGACAACGGAATGTACGGACTGATCGGCAAAATGCGGGCGGCGCGCGGCCAGCGTGACGCGGTCATGGACCTTCTGCGCGACAGTACAGGCGCCCTGCCGGGCTGCCTGAGCTATATCATCGCGCGCGACCCCGCCGATGCCGACGCGATCTGGGTCACCGAAGTGTGGACCGACGCTGAAAGCCACAAGGCCTCGCTGCAGCTTCCCGAAGTCCAGGCGGCGATCGCCAAGGCGCGGCCGTTCATCGCCGGTTTTGAATTCCAGGTCGAAACCCACCCCGTCGGCGGCTTCGGGTTGGCTGACGGCAAGACGGGGTGAGTTCGATGCCAACTTTGAGGAGCAACCTTTGACGCAGACAGTAAACATTCGCGATGCGAAAGCCCATCTGTCGCGCCTTGTGAGACGTGCAGCCCAAGGCGAGTCGTTTGTTATTGCCAAATCCGGCAAGCCGTTGGCCAGAATCGTGCCGATCGAACAGCCGGCGCTGCAGGCGCGACGGGTCGGTTTTATGGAGGGCCAGTTTTCTGTCCCCGACGATTTCGACCGCATGGGTCGCAATGAGATCGAGCAACGGTTCGACGCCGGCTTATGAAACCTGTTACTCGACACTTGGACGGGTGAAACAATCATTTTTCTGTGAATCGCGGTTCGCATTTTTCGCCCTGCGGGTCTAAGACCGAAACATGGATTCCGCGGCCGAGCAGCCATCCCCGGACCTGCCCACACTCGAGCGCATGGCGCGGATGCGCAAGCTCTGGCAGTGGCTTGCCCTGCTGGTTGTTTCCCTGCTGTTTGCCGGCGCGCTGGAACTCGCCACCCTGCCGGCGGCGCTGCTGATCGGACCGATGCTGGCGGCCATCGTCGCCGGCACCAATGGCGCCACGGTGCGTGTGCCGCGTCTTCTGTTCGGCGCCGCCCAGGCGATCGTCGGCTGCCTCGTCGCCAGCTCGATCTCGGCCGACATCTTTCCGGTCTTCTACCAGGAATGGCCGCTGTTTTTCGGCGTCGTGGTGGCGACCGTCACTGCCTCCAGTCTGCTCGGCTGGCTGATCAGCCGCTGGCGCATCCTGCCCGGCACCACCGCCGTCTGGGGCTCGTCGCCGGGTGCGGCCACCGCCATGGTGCTGATGGCCGGTGCCTTCGGTGCCGACCAGCGTCTCGTCGCTTTCATGCAATATCTGCGCGTCATCTTCGTCTCGATGACCGCAGCACTCGTTGCCAAGATGTGGGTCGACACCTCGGGCGTCGAAATCCCGCCCATCGTCTGGTTTCCGCCGATCGACCGCCAGGCCTTCGCCGCCACCATCGGCATCGCGCTGGTTGGCGGCCTGTCGGGAAAGATTTTCCGGCTGCCCTCGCCCTTCTTCCTCGGCACCTTTATCTTCGGCACCGTCGTCCATCTTGGCTTGGGCGTGGAGATGCAATTGCCGCAATGGCTGCTGGCCGTCAGCTACGCCATGGTCGGCTGGTCGATCGGCCTGAACTTCACAAGGGCGATCCTGCGCCATGCAACGCGCGCATTGCCGCAGATCATCGCCTCGATCGTGGCGCTGATCGCCTTTTGCGGCGGCCTTGCCTTCCTGATCAGCCATCTCCTGGGCATCGATCCGCTGACCGCCTATCTGGCGACCAGCCCCGGCGGCATGGACAGCATCGCCATCATCGCCGCCGCCGCGCAGAACGTCGACATCTCCTTCGTCATGGCCCTGCAATCGGCACGCTTCCTGATCGTGCTGCTGGTCGGCCCGAGCGTCGCTCGGCTGGTGGCCAGAAGCGTCAGGCAATAAGCAGCGACTAGTCCTCGCCGCCCTCGCCCACGCTATGCGCATCCCGACGCCAGTAGGCCGTAACCAGGTGCCGGTCGCGCGGCAGGCCCCACTGCTTGCGCACGATCTTGCGTATCTCCCGGAAATCGCCGAATTCGCAACTTGCCCAGACGTACAGGCCGTCGGCAAGCGCCATGTGATTGCGCTCACGCAAGGCGGTCGACAATAGGCCCGCGGTGCCGGCATCGAGGCCGCGCCGGTAAAGCCAGGTGATGTCGATATTGTCCCCTTGCGCCAGCGCCATTCGGTCATCCGGGCTATCGACCTCGATCAGCGCCTCGGCACGTGTTGATGGCGGCAGATGCTCCAAAATCCTGCCGATGGCGGGCAGCGCGGTGTCGTCGCCGAGCAGAAGCAAGGTCTGCGCCACCGGGGCGTCGCCGCCGCCGGGTCCGATCATGCCGATGACGTCTCCCGCCCGTGCGTTTTGCGCGAATGTGGCGGCGGGCGTGTTCTGGCCGGGGTGCAACACGAAATCGACATCGAGCCAACCGCTTGCGGCATCCAGCGCCCGGATCGTGTAGACCCGCACGGCAAGCGCATCGTCGCCAGAAGGCCAGACGATCAAGCCGTCAGCGCCCATCGTCGGCCAAACCAGCCGGCGGCCAGGCGGCGGCAGCAGCAGCCGCATGTGCAGGCCGCCATGGCTAAATCGGCCGAGATCCTTGCCGGCGAAGCGCAGGCGCTGCATATGCGCCGATATCCGCGTCGACGACATCACCATGATCTCGCGGAAGAAGACCGGAGTACCGGCGTCGCTGCCGTCGCCTTGCCAATGGATGCCCTTGGTCGTGCCGAGATGTTCGGCGACATGGCCGGCGACCGTCATCTTCATGTAGGACAGGCAGGTTTCGTCTGTCGCCGCGACGCGGATCAGCACGCTTTCATCATCGAGCGTAGCGCTCAACGAGCCGTAGTAGAGGCGGAGCTCCCACTGGTCGGCAACGCCAGTGTCAATCTCGAATTCGCTGTGCTCTGCGCGCAGCCGGTCCATCACCGATCTGATCGCCGCGTCGCTGATCCGGGTTTGCGCGCTAAGTTGGTCCATCGCTCAAGTCCTTCGAAACGGTTCGGGCAAGGCGCCGCGCGGCACCCTCACCGTCAGCGGCATGCCACAGCCGCTCCGATGTTTCCACAGAAACATGACAATAATAATCATATTTATTCGATGAGTTGGCTACGAGCCGCTTGTCGCAGCAAGTCGCTCGGGAAGGAAATCAACGAAGACGCGCACCTTCGGCGACAGATGGCGATTGGAGGGCCACAGCATCCGGAACTGGCCACGGCCGTCGACATGACCATCGAGGACGGTACGCAGCCTGTCTTCGTGCAGCGCCTCGCGCACCAGGAAATCCGGCATGCAAGCTATGCCGAGGCCGGCGAGCGTGGCGCCCTTCAAGGCTTCCATGTTGTTGCAGGTCAGCATCGAGCGGATCTGCGGTTCGGCGCTTCCGGTAGTGAACGGCCACTCCAGCAGCCTGCCGCTATTCAGGAAGCGGAAGTTTATGCCGAAATGTCTGATGAGATCAGCCGGCACGCTGGGGGCGCCATGGCGGTCCAGGTAGGAGGGCGCCGCGCACAGCAGCATGCGAAAGGGCGCAACGGGTCTCGACACAAGGCGCGAATCCGGCAGTTCGCCGCTGCGGATCGCGACATCGATACCCTCGTCGATGACGTCGACGATCCGGTCGTTGAAATCGATGTCGAGCTCGATCTCGGGATAGCGTGCCATGAACTCCGACAGCACCGGCAGCAGCAGATGATAGGTGACGATCGGGGTGGATATGCGCAGCCGCCCACGCGGTGTTTCCCGTGTCTGCGACAGCATCGCCTCGGCATCGTCGATGTCGTCGAGGATGCGGCGCACCCGCTCGTTGAACAGCTTGCCCTCTTCCGTCAGGCCAATGCGCCGCGTGCTGCGCTGCAGGAGCCGCACGCCGAGTTCCTGCTCGAGCCGGGCGACACTTTTGCCGACAGCGGAAGCCGAGATGCCAAGCGCCCGCCCGGCGGCGACGAAACTGCCGAATTCGGCGGTGCGGGCGAAGGCCAGGAGCCCGTTGAGACGATCCATTGCGTCATTCCATTCGAGCGTTTCAATCCGATATGCCAGGAGATATAACACCATTTTTCCTGAAATGCCGACGACCTATCTTGTCATCACGACCGGCTCCGCAATGGCGCGGGCCACCGGCGAGTACTGTTTCAGATAGGGAAATCCATGACTTCCAGGACCACAACCGGCTCTGCCGAGAGATGGCTCGTGCTCTTGTCCGTGTGCCTTGCCGCGATGACGATGCCCTTGACCTTCACCGGTCCGGCCGTCGCTCTGTCGCGCATCGCGGCCGATCTCGACGGCAGTCCGATCGAGCTCAACTGGGTGACAAACGCCTTCATGCTGACCTTCGGCGCCACCCTGATGGCGTCGGGCGCTCTGGCCGACAATCATGGGCGCAAGCGCCTCTTCCTCGTCGGCCTCTCCCTCTATGTCCTGGCGTCGCTGGGCGCGATGCTGGCGCCGGACATCATCTGGTTCGACATTTTCCGCGCCGCGCAGGGTATCGGCAGTGCGGCCGCCTTCGCTGGCGGCGCCTCGGCACTTGCCCAGGAATTCGAAGGGCCGTTGCGGCTGCGCGCCTTCAGCTTCCTCGGCACCAGTTTCGGCGTCGGCCTCGCCTTCGGCCCGATCGCGTCGGGCCTGCTCATCTCTGCATTCGGCTGGCGGTCGATCTTTCTTCTGGTTGCAGCACTCGCGATTGCCGCCGCCATGCTCGGCCTGCGCACCATCAGGGAATCGCGCGACCCGGATGCGACGGGCCTAGATTGGGCGGGAGCCGGCACCTTCACGATCGCGCTGGCGTCGCTGACCTATGGCGTGCTCCAGGCCCCGCAGAGCGGCTGGGCCGATCCCCTTGTCGTCTCCCTTCTGGCCGCTTCTGCCATCTGTTTTGTCGCCTTCGTCGTTGTCGAGCGGCGAGCACAACGGCCGATGCTCGATCTCACGCTGTTTGCCTATCCTCGCTTCGTCGGCGTCCAGTTTCTGGCTGCGGCACCCGCTTACGCCTTCGTCGTCCTGCTCGTCCTGTTGCCGATCCGCTTCATCGGCATCGAGGGTATGAGCGAGATCAAGGCCGGGCAATTGATGATCTGCCTATCAGGCCCGCTGCTGATCCTGCCGATGCTCGCCGGACAGCTGGCGCGCTGGATCGCGCCGGCCACGATCTGCGGCGTCGGCCTGCTCGTCGCTGCCGCCGGGCTTGTCTGGCTGAGCCTGACACCACCGGTCGGTAGTGCGCTGGTGGCGCCGCTGATGCTGATCGGCGTCGGCATCGCTTTGCCTTGGGGATTGATGGACGGGCTCGCCGTCAGTGTCGTGCCGAGAGAGCGCGCCGGCATGGCGGTCGGCATCTTCAACACCACCCGCGTCGCTTGCGAGGGCGTGGCGCTGGCGATCGTCATGGCGACCCTTTCCGGCTTTACCGCCGCGCATCTCGCCGCACAGGGAACGGCATCTTCGACGCAGGCAGCAGCGGCAGCCCAACTGCTGGTGACCGGCAATCTCGGCGAAGCAGCACAACATCCGCCCCAGGCTGGAGCCATTGTTCTGGTCCAGGCCTACGAGGCGGCGTTCGACAGGTTGCTGATCGTGCTGGCGGCAATCACCGTCATGACCGCCATCGTCGTCTTCCTTGGCCTGCGTCGCGGATCGGCGTCGGAAGACGAGACCGCCGCTCTGCCGGCAGGCCAGGAAGGGTAGTCAGGCGATCACCAAACTCGAAATACGATCGCCGTCCAGTGTGATACGGACGATGCCAACGCCGATATTGTTCGACTGGTTCCAGCGCGATCTGCTCGCGCCCGGAAAGACCGTCCCAGTCGCTCAGGGATGCGTCGGCGGTAAACGCGACGAGAGAGGCTTCCGTGTCGCCGGCATTGGGGCCTCGACGAAACGGCGGATCGGGTCGGGAGAGATCATTCGTCCGTGCCCGAGGTGCGTTGAGATTCAGGTCAGGCTGAGTCGAAAATGGTGGCTTCCGAGAACCGGAGCGGAGCGTACTTAAGTACGTGAGCACCGGAAGCGCAGGAAGCCGTCATTTGCAGGCCAGCCTCACCTGAATATCAATGCACCTCAATCCAGCCTGTGCATCAGGTCCTCATCCAGCCAACGGCCGAAGAAATAGACCAGTTGCTTGTGCCACCATGGCCAGTCGTGGCTGACATCGCCGCCCCAGTAATCGACCCAGGCGGGAATGGATTTGTCGCGCAGGATCTGTTCCAACTTGCGCGTCTCGACCAGCATCCGCTCTTCCCAGGCGCCCTGGCCGCAGCAGAAGATCAGCCTGAGCGTCTTCAACCGGGCCAGCAGTTTAGGATCGACGATGCCGGGCAGATAGTCGAGCGGCGAGTTGTAGAAAATGTCGCCCTCGAGCGCTTTGCCGAAGAAGTCGCGCGCCGAATAGACGCCCGACAGGGCAATGACGCCGCTGGCGAGTTCAGGAAAGCGGAAGACGAAGTTCGACGAGTGATAGCCGCCCATCGAACAGCCCGAGAACAGCGGCTTCAGCTTGCGCCCGCCATTGGCCTGCTCGGCTGTGGACAGGAAGTCCGGCAGCGCCTCCTCGCGCACATAGCGGAAATAGGCCTCGTGGCGGGCGATGCGGTGGGCGGCGTCGGCATGCTTGTCGAAGAAGGATTCAGAATCGACGCCGTCGACCGTGAACAGCTGGATGCGGCCGGTGTCGATGAATTCGGCCAGTGCGCCCACCCCGCCGGAATCCTCGAACTGGTAGAACCGGCCCTGCGAGGTCGGGAACACCACCACCGGCCGGCCGGCATGGCCGTAGCGCTTGTATTCCATGTCGCGGCCGAGCTGGCTCGAGAAATTCTTGTGATAGGAAATGTCCATCGCCTCACGCCTTTTCCGCGTGGATGTACGCGACCGCTGCACGCAACGCTGCTTCGTCCTTCGAGCGCATCTGGTAGGCGTAATTTCCCATGGCGCGGCTGAAAACCTCTTCGATGGCCTGATGGTGGACGATCTTATCGCGCTGCGCGGCTAGCACGTCCTCATGGCTGTGCAAATAGTGGAGGCGTCGCTTGCGGCTGGCATAGGCGGTGAAATACTTCCCCTCGTAAGGGCCGCCGGCGGCATCCCTGACCACCATGTCGGCCCATGCCGCGTAGACGTCGATGTCGAACGTATAGTTGATCGCATCGGTCATCCAGGCGCCGGGCGGGCGCATGTTGACCTCCAGCGCGATGACCCGGTCGTCCTTGGTCTCGAACAGCTCGATGTGGAAGAAGCGTTCGCGTACGTCGAATGCTTTCAGGATCTTGCGGCCGGCCTCCTCGACCGCCGGGCTGATCCTGGGAAAGCAGGTGTAGCTCATATGGCGGTCCTTGTTGACCACCTCCATGACGCTCTGGTCGTAGCGGTGGCTGGCCGCCAGCACCACCTCGCCGTCGCGGTTGACCAGCCCGTCGAAGGTCACCACCAGCCCCTCGATGAACTGCTCCATGACGAAGGTCACGTCCTCGGGCTTGTCCCGGAAGAACTGGTCGAGCTCTTTGGCGTTGGAGATCTTGAAGGTGTTCGATGCGCCGGAACCGCTGTCGGGCTTGACCACGACGGGGTAGCCGACGCGCCGGATGAAAGTCATGGCCCCGGCACGGTCGGAGCATTTGCGCTGCGCGATGGTGTCGACGCCGCTCTTGCGGAAGAAGGCACGCATGCGGCTCTTGCGCTTAAGGTTCTTCACGAAATCGAGCTTGGTGCCGTAGATGTTGAAGTCGGTGCGTATGTTGGCTTCCAGCTCAAGCCAATGTTCGTTGAGCGATTCAAAACGGTCGATACGGCCCCATTTGTGGACGAAATGCCCCATCGCCCGAAACACCGGATCGTAGTCTTCCATGTTGGCGACGCGGTAATATTCCGAAAGGGCTGCTTTCAGCTTGGCGTCGAGCGCGTCATAGGGCGCGTCGCCGATACCGAGCACCCTGGCCCCGGCCTTCTTCAAACGGTCGCAGAAATCCGCGCCGTTGGCGGGAAAATGCGGCGAGAAGAACACGAAATTCATGGACGACCCCTCCCGCGACAGGGGCATCGAAACCCTGTCGATGCCCGAGTCTGGCGCATTTGCCGCGCGTGGGGAAGAGCGCGCATGTTCGGGACAACATCAGACAGATCACGGCCGCCACGCGGCCCCCACTTGCCTCTCACAAGCCGCTCCTGTAAGAGAACCGCCATGAACACGCGCGCCACCAACGCTTCCCGTTCGACCGGTTTTTCCGGCGAGACCGTGCGCGCGCTGGCTTCGACCCTGCTTCTTCTCGGCCTTATCGGCGATCGCCGGGTTCGCTGAAGGAGCGCCCGGCGGTCGAACCGCCGCGCAAGCGCATGCTCCTTGGCAATCACATCAAGCGAACGAAATTCTGGTAAAGGCGCCGCTCGCCATCAATCCACCGAAGGTGGATCCATGAGCCGCCGGGAGAAACGACGATGAACGCACGAGAAGAAATCCGCTCCGATGCCGCGGTAGCCGACACGGTTTCGGCCAAAGGGATGCCCGACGCGGCTCGCAAATATCAGCCCTATCCGACCGTCGGCCTCACCGACCGGACCTGGCCTTCGAAGGTGATCGACAAGGCGCCGATCTGGTGCTCGGTCGACCTGCGCGACGGCAACCAGGCGCTGATCGATCCGATGGGCCATGAGCGCAAGGCACGCATGTTCGGCCTGCTGCTCGACATGGGCTTCAAGGAGATCGAGATCGGCTTCCCGTCGGCATCGCAGACCGATTTCGACTTTGCCCGCTGGTGCATCGAGGAAGGCAACGTGCCAGCCGATGTCTCGCTGCAGGTGCTGGTGCAGTGCCGACCGGAGCTGATCACCCGCACCTTCGAGGCGCTGAAGGGCGCCACCAACCCGATCGTCCATTTCTACAATTCGACCAGCGAGCTGCAGCGTCGCGTCGTCTTTGAAAAGGACGTCGGCGGCATCAAGCGCATCGCCACCGACGCCGCCAAGATGATCACCGACATGGCGGCCAAGGCCGGCGGAGGCTTTCGTTTCGAGTATTCGCCGGAAAGCTTTACCGGCACCGAACTCGAAGTGGCGCTGGAGATCTGCAACGCCGTCACCGAGATCGTCAGGCCGACGGCGGACAACAAGCTGATCGTCAACCTGCCCTCGACGGTCGAGATGTCGACACCCAACATCTATGCCGATCGCATCGAGTGGATGTGCCGCAACCTCGACAACCGGGAAAACCTGCTGGTCTCGCTGCATCCGCACAATGACCGCGGCACCGGCATAGCCACCACCGAGCTCGGCCTGATGGCCGGCGCCGACCGCGTCGAAGGCACGCTGTTCGGCAATGGCGAGCGCACCGGCAATGTCGACATCGTCACGCTGGCGCTGAACATGTACACGCAAGGTGTCGATCCCTTGATCGATTGCTCCGACATCAACCGGATGAAGGACGTCTACGAATATTCGAACCAGTTGAAGATCCCCGAGCGCCATCCCTATGTCGGCGAACTCGTCTACACCGCCTTTTCCGGTTCGCACCAGGATGCCATCAACAAGGGCATGAAGGCGCTGAAGACGGCCAATACGAGCCTGTGGGAAGTGCCCTATCTGCCGATCGACCCGGCCGATGTCGGACGCAGCTACGAAGCCATCATCCGCATCAATTCGCAGTCCGGCAAGGGCGGCATCGCCTATGTGCTGCAGGCCGATTACGGCCTCAACCTGCCGCGCAATCTGCAGATCGAGTTCAGCCAGGAAATCCAGGCGATCACCGATGCCGAGGGCAAGGAAGTGCCGGCCAGGCGCATCTACGAGCGCTTTATCGAGACCTATGTCGACCAGCCCGGCGCGCGGCTGAAATTCCTCGATCACCACACCTATCCCAGCACCGAGATCAAGGGCCGGCGCGTCGTCGAGGCGGTCATCCTCGACGACGGCAAGGAAGTGACGATTACAGGCACGGGTACCGGCCCGATCGATGGTTTCGTCAATGCGCTGTCGCGCCATGTCGGCGTCGAGATGTCGGTGCTCGACTATTCCGAGCACTCGATGCAGCGCGGCTCGAACGCGTCGGCCATTTCGTATGTCGAGATGGAGTATCCCCAGGGCAAGCTGTTCGGCGCCGGCATCAACACCAACATCGTCGCCGCCTCACTGGAGGCGGTGATGTCTGCCGCGAACCGTATCGTCGGTAAAAAAGCCGGCTGACGCCCGACGGGAACAAAGATCGGAACCCACCCAACCTGGTGATCGGTTCCGATCTTTCGGGCCATTAACCACCGCGGAATTATCCGGTGGGTACGTGATCGCATAACGGGGTGTATACTTGTGTGGTGGTGCGGGACCTATATGATCGCGCCTCAACCTGTGCCGACTTCGAGAGGATCGACACTTGCAGCATGCCACGCCTGCCGCCCCCGCAGTGCGCGAGACACTGGAGCGACTGCTTGCCAGCCAAACGTTCGGCCGATCCGAACGCGCGCGCAAGCTGCTGCGTTATCTTGTCGAACGTGAACAGGCCGGCGAAGCCGACAGGCTCAAGGGCTTTTCCATTGCCATGGATGTTTTCGGCAAGGACGGCGACTTCGATCCGTCCACCGATGCCGTGGTGCGTGTGCAGGCAGGCAGGCTGCGCGAGCTTCTGCAGCACTATTTTGCCAATGAGGGAATTGCCGAGCCGGTCCGCATCGCCATTCCGCGCGGCGGCTATGTTCCTGCCTATGAATTGAACGCGATCCGCCTGCCGGATATTGCCGAGGCGGTTCCCGAACTCAGGCTGGACGGCGCCGCATCCGCCGATCGGTCAAACGAAGCCGGCACGGGCATGCTGGAGGCGATGTCTCTGGCTTCCGTACCGTCTTCGCCTGCCCCCTCGGTGGCGCGCCATCTCCGCTTTTTCTGGATGGCGATCGCCTTGGTCATCGCCATGCTGGGCGTACTGATCCTTCGCCAGGGCAGCACTGCCTTGCTGGCAGGCGGCGACATCTCGGCAATGCCGGAGATCGCTGGCGCAACCGCAAGCATCACGGCATCGGCAAGGGCTGACGCTCTGCCGCAAGTCTATATCGGACTGAAGGCTGACGGCCCCGACGCCAGCCGTGTCGCCGCATCGCTGCGCGCCGGCCTGAGTGGCTTCAATACGATCGACTTCATCGGCCGCGACACCGTCGGCGATCCGGCCGACGACGCGACGAGCTTCATATTCGACGTCCTATCTGGACCGGACGCGGGCGACATCACCATAGAACTGCAAAGCATGGCGTCCGGACGGGTGCTTCTATCGCGCAATCTCACCCCCGCCGACAGCGCACCTGCCGCGGTCGAAGACCGTATCGCCGACATGCTGAGCTCGGCACTCCCCGCCTCCGGCACCATCTACAACTATATCGAGCAGACCGGCACGCCAAACGGTCTGACGCAATGTCTGCTGCTCAACGGCAAATATTACCTCGACCAGAACGCCAGGACCCATGAGGCAGCCTACCGTTGCCTCGAGAAGCTGGCCAATGGTGGAACCAAGTCCTCGCTCGTCTATTCGGAACTTGCTTCCCTGCATCTCGAGGCGGTGTCCGATCATTACGCCTATCCGCCCAGTGCGACGATTGAGACAGCCGTCGAGTTTGCCCATCGCGGCGTGCAGATGGGTCCGACCAGCCCTTATGCCCATCGCTCCTACGGCTATGTCAGTTCACGCCTCGGCAATACGGACGAAGCGATCCGCTGGATGCGCAAGGCCTATGAACTCAATCCCTACGATCTCGGCATGGCCGCCGCTTACGGCTACAGGCTGATCTTCGCCGGACGATATGCTGAGGGAACGCCGATCCTCGATCATGCGGCGGAGACCTTCAGCGGGCACCCGACATGGTGGGATTATGGGCTGTTCGTCGGTGAGCTCATGCTCGGCGACATGAACAAGGCGGTCGCAGCCAGCATGGCCCTGAGAACGACGGCAACGAAATCACACTATCTGGCGGCGCGGCTGATCGGCGCCAAGGCTGCCGGACAGGATCATCTGGTGAGCACGCTGCTGAAACAACTGACCACCGAGTTCCCCAAATTTGCCGCCGATCCGCGGGCGACTTTCGTCGAGCGGAAATATCCGGCCGACCTGACCGACCGGCTGGTCCAGGCACTCCGCGCTGCCGGGCTCGGCAGCCCAAGCTGACACCATCGACGTCCGCGTACTGGCTGTGCCGCGTCCCGATGGATTTCCTGCGCTCCGATCGCCGATTGCCGATTGGTCGCCAAGTTCTGTACACAACCGTACAAATCGCGAAAATTTTACTGGTCATCACGTTGGACTAGGAGCAATTCAGCCACCATTGGGTGTCGCGCATTCTGCAATAACAAAAAATCAGCTTTCATGACCGCATCACTTTTTGCCGCCGAAGAGGGTGTTGGCTCGAAGGCCATCGTCCTGCTGCACGGTTTCGGCGGCTGCCATGATGTATGGCGCGAGGTGATTTCCGCCCTGACGCCTTCCACGCATACGCTGGCCTATGATCTGCCTGGGCACGGGTTGTCGCTCGATTTTCCCGCCGCCGGTCCCGCCAGGGTGGCAGCCAAGGCCGTGCTCGCCGATCTCTCGGAGCGTCGCCTGAAGCGCGTTCATCTCGTGGGCCACTCGATGGGCGGTGCCGTGGCGGCGCTGATGGCGCTGGCCGAGCCCGAAAAGATAGCCTCGCTGACGCTTCTGGCGCCGGGCGGCCTTGGCCCAGAAATCAATGGACCGCTGTTGCGCCGCTATGCCGAAGCCGCGGATCGGTCCGAGATCCGCTCCTGCCTCGCCGTCATGTCGGGACCTTCAGCCCCGCCGCTCGAACATACGGTGGACACCCTTTGGGAAATGCGCAGGCGACCCGGCCAACTCGAAAAGCTCGTCGAGATCGCAGCCGCCATGACCGTGGACGGTCGGCAAGGCGTCATCCCGCACGATCGCCTCGATGGACTGAACATGCCGGTGATGGTGGCATGGGGAATCAGCGATGCGGTGCTGCCCTTTACCCAGGCGGATGACCTGCCGGCGCATTTTCACGTGCACCACGTGCTGGAGGCCGGCCATATGCTGGCTGAGGAAGCCCCCGACCTTGTTGCCGAGATCATTCGCCGGAACACCAATCGTCGCGCCAGGCCACACCGCCAGAAATTCGCCGCAGCAGCCAGCTGACCTTTTTCGCGCACGACAACCTTCCTGGACACCCCGGGGCCGTCGATCTCGCCAGTGCATTTTGCCGGCGGCTGTGTTAACCCGGTGTTAACCAAACCTACGAGGCGGACGCCGATGAAGGAAGCAGGCGAGAAGACCATCGACCAGTCCAAGAAACTGTCCGATGCCATCCGTGATGTCAAAAATGCCTTCGCCGACCGCGACGACGTCGTCGTCGACATGCGCGAGGCGCATCGCATGCGTCTCGATCTGCTCGCCGCCGAACTGGCACCGGTTTTTGCCGATGTTCCGGCCGACATGGACAATTTCGACTTTGTCGTCTCGTCCGGCTTGCAGCCGCGCCTGTGGATCGACGCCATCAGCCATGTCGCCATGGGGCGCGACCGCCGGACCTATCGCTTCCTCAAGGACACCCGTATCGGCCGAGTGGTGCTTGCCGAATCCACCGAGATGAAGCCGGTTGCCGATTCCGTGACGCGCTATGTCGCCGAGCGCATCGTCGAGCGTCAGAGGATGCTGGAAGGCGGCGTCGAACCCGCCGTCGCCGGCCTGAAACGTGCCTATGTGCCGGAAGCCGAACCGCCGCTGCGCGCAGCGGAGCGCGGCAAACGCTGGTCGGCCCTTCTGTCCGGGCTTGGCCTGATCGCTGCCGGCGCACTGGTCGGCCTTGTGGTGTCGGTCGTCCTGTTCTGGGACCGCATCGTGGCCATGGTTGTCAATTTGCGGCCATAGCGGCCTCGGCGCCAAGCTCCACCGTCTGCAGATCGGATGGCGGTATGGACGGCCCGGTCAGGCCGCGCCGTGTCAGCCGGATCCGCCAATTGCCCGTCTCGCCGTCAATGTCGAACAGATTGTACTGCGCCGCCGGGTTCTTGCCGCCCGGCGCCTGGCCGGCGGCAGCGACACCGACCGCCGGGATCCTGACGCCGCGACCGCCTATGAAGAACAGCGACGGCAGATGCGAATGGCCGTGCAGCACAAGGTCGGCGCCGTGGCGACGAATGATCTTGTTGAAGCGGGCAATGCCGAACAGCCGCTTGTGCTGCGGGACCGCACCGCGCACCGGCGGATGATGGATCATGATGACGCGGAACAGCCCCTGTCCGGCGGTATCCCCGAGGATTTTGCCGAGCCGCTTCGCTTGGCCCTCCATGAAGAAACCATTGGCCATGAAGGGCGCCGTGGCGCGCGCCGTCGAGACACCGATCAGTGCGACGTTGCCGCGCACGCGCAGATAGGGAAATGCGTTGCGATCGACCGGCGTGTTGACGCCGTCGCCGCTCATCCACGCCGCCCAGGATCGGCAGACCTTGTCGAAGGCGCCTGGCACATAGGCGTCGTGGTTGCCCGGAACGACCGAAACATCATGCGCCGGCCCTAACGTCTCCAACCAGTGCCTGGCCATCTCGATCTCGCCGTCGAGCGCCAGATTGACCAGGTCGCCGGTGACGGCGAGGTGGTCAGGCGTGTTCGCCTTGATGTCGGCGACGATCGTGTCGATGACCGCATCATGCATATGGCGGCGGCGGTTGCGCTGCCAGTTGACATAGCCGAGCACGCGCTTGGAGGCGAGATCGCGATAGGATACATCGGGGAGCGGCCCCAGATGGACATCAGAAATATGCGCGAGCCTGAACATACAACCTTCATAGGCGACCCGCGCACGGCTTTCCACCCACGGTTTCGCTATCAATGACGAGCCCTGAAGATGCCTTCCGCCAGACCGGCTGGCCAGGTTTGAGGGCCAGGCTGTTCCATCTCTATTTCGTGCTGCGGAGGCCGATGACGCTTGGCGTGCGCGGCCTGATCCACGACAGGGCGTCCAGGTCCGTCTTCCTCATTCGCCATACCTACGTACCAGGCTGGCAGCTGCCCGGCGGCGGCGTCGAAGTCGGCGAGACGATGAACGAGGCACTGGCCCGTGAACTGGCCGAGGAAGGCAACATCGCTCTCACCGCCCCGCCGGTGTTCAAATCGATGCATTTCAACCGCCGCTCCAGCCGCCGCGACCATGTCGGCTTTTATTTGCTCGAGCATTTCAGCCAGACGGCGCCGAAGCGGCCGGATCACGAAATCGCCGAAGCTGGCTTCTTCCCGCTCGACCGCTTGCCGCAGGGCACGACGCCGGCGACGCTGCGCCGGATCGCCGAGGTTTTTGACGGCGAGCAGCCCTCGCCCTACTGGTAGATCAGGCTGCCGCTTTCTCGAAGCGCGCCCGGTCGTGCCATGCGGCATAATCCAGATCCGGTCCGACAGGCACGATCCGCGTCGGATTGATCGTCTGGTGGCTGCCGTAATAGTGCGCCTTGATATGATGCATGTTCACCGTCCCGGCCACACCAGGCACCTGGTAGAGATCACGCAGATAGTTGGACAGGTTCGGGTAGTCGGCGATACGGCGCAGATTGCATTTGAAGTGGCCGACATACACCGGATCGAAGCGCACCAGCGTGGTGAACAGCCGCCAGTCGGCCTCGGTGATAGGACCACCGACGAGATAGCGCTGCTTCGACAGCCGCTCCTCCAGCGCATCCAGCGCTGTGAACACTTCACCGAACGCCTCTTCATAAGCGCGTTGCGTGGTGGCGAAGCCGGCGCGATAGACGCCGTTGTTGACCGCGGGATAGACCAGCGCATTGATGCGATCGATCTCGCCGCGCAATGCCTTCGGATAGAAATCGAGGCTGGCGTCGCCCCATTCGTCGAAGGCTGAATTCAGCATGCGGATGATTTCGGAAGACTCGTTGGAGACGATGGTCTGCTCCTTTTTGTCCCACAGCACCGGCACAGTCACCCGGCCCGAATAGGCGGGATCGGCCTTGGCATAGATCTGGTGCAGGAAGTCGAGGCCATAGAGCATGTCGCCCGTGGCGCCGTCCTCAGCCACGAACGTCCAGCCGTTGGCGCCCATGAAATGATGCACCACCGACACCGATATGACGCCTTCCAGCTTCTTCAGCGCGCGAAAGATCAACGTCCGGTGGGCCCACGGACAGGCAAGCGAGACATAGAGGTGATAGCGGCCGGGCTCGGCCTTGAAACCACGCGTCCGGCCTTCGGCAGGCGCCCCGTCAACGGTGACCCAGTCGCGCCATTGCGACTGCGTCCGCACGAACCTGCCACCATTGTCCGCTGTATCGTACCAGCGGTCCTGCCACCTTCCTTCGACCAGCATTCCCATACAAATCTCCTTGCGTCCTGTTGGTTGATGTAGGCGCAAGGCTGCCCTGTCGAAGACGTCAGGTGCTGAACAGACCGTCACTTGGCGGAAATGACGAACAAAACGGCCGATTGCAGCGGCGGGAAATTGATGCTAGCGGACAATCCGCATGTTCGATTTTGCTTCGATCCGGTTTTACCGACGACGAAAGGGCGCCCGCGCTTGATGAAGCGCTGACTGGCGAACGCTGCCGTTTGCAGCAACCTTTCCTCCTTACCGGAACGCAAAGACCATGAGCCTTGCCGACGTGAAATACCTGCCGGAAACCCCGGCGCACGACCCCGAGATCGAAGCCATCAACGACGAAGCCTTCGGGCCCGGCCGCTTTGTGCTGGCCGCCTACAAGATTCGTGAAGCCGGAGGGCACGAGCGCTCGCTGTCCTTTGTCGCCGTCGATGGCGACATCGTCGTCGCCTCGGTGCGCATGACCCGCATCGCCGCCGGTGCAGGCCGCGCGCTAATGCTCGGGCCGCTCGCGGTGCGGCCGGCCTTCAAGAATCTCGGCATCGGCCGCCGGCTAGTGGCAATCGCGCTGGAGGCCGCCGCCAAGACCGGCGCACCTGCCGTCATGCTGATCGGTGACGAGCCCTATTACGGGCCGCTCGGTTTCAAGCGGATTCCGCGCGGCCAGATTTCGATGCCGCGCCCCGTCGATCTCGACCGGCTGCTGTCGCACGAGATCGCGCCGGGCGCGGTCGCCAGGCTCTTGGGCGAGGTCTGCCACGCCGATCAGGCCAGGGTGGCCGATCCTGTCGCGGCGATGGCTTGACCTTTCCCGTCGATCTAGCGCCTGATCCGTCCCACTGTTCCTGAGATCAAAGGATGACGCCATGAACCCGAACGGCCAGATCGCGATCGTCACCGGCGGCGGCTCCGGCCTTGGCGAGGCAACGGCGCGCGCGCTGGCCGCCAAGGGCGCTCGCGTCGCCATCTTCGATGTCGGCATTGACCGCGCGGCCAAGGTCGCGGCCGAGATCGGTGGTATTGCCGTCCAGTGCGACGTCAGCAGCGCCGACAGCGGAACCGCTGCGCTCGCCGACGTCGCCGCCAAGCTTGGCGAGCCGCGGATCCTGGTCAATTGCGCCGGCATCGCCATCGGCGTGAAGACGATCGGCAAGGATGGTCCCCATCCCCTTGATCAGTATCGCAAGGTGATCGAGGTCAATCTGATCGGTACGTTCAACATGATCCGCCTCGCCGCCGAGCGCGCGTCGAAGCTCGAGCCGCTGCAGGGCGGCGAGCGCGGCGTCATCGTCAACACCGCTTCGGTTGCCGCCTATGATGGCCAGATCGGCCAAGCCGCCTATGCGGCATCCAAAGGCGGCGTCGTCGGCATGACGCTGCCGGTGGCGCGCGATCTTGCACGTTCCGGCATCCGCGTCTGCACCATCGCACCCGGCATCTTCAAGACGCCGATGATGGCCGGCATGCCGCAGGAAGTTCAGGATTCGCTGGGCGCCGCCGTGCCTTTCCCGTCGCGCCTGGGCGAACCGTCCGAATATGCCGCTCTCGCCCTGCACATCATCGAGAATCAGATGTTGAACGGCGAGACCATTCGTCTCGACGGCGCCATTCGCATGGCGCCGAAATAGAAGGTCATGAGCACCGGCCTGTCCGCTGCCGCTAAAACCGGCCCGCTTGCCGGGCTGAAGGTGATCAAAGATGGCCGGACTCGGACCGGTGCCGCTGGCGGGCCTGATGCTGTCGGAGATGGGCGCCGAAGTGCTGCGCATCGAACGGATGGGGACGAGCGAACTCCTGTCGCTGCCGGATGAGTACAACATCGACCGCCATGGCCGCGCCCTCCTGCACCTCGACCTGAAGCGCCGTGAAGGCACCGATCTGTTGCTGCGCCTTGCCGAAAAGGCGGACATGTTGCTCGAAGGGTTTCGCCCGGGTGTCATGGAACGGCTTGGCCTCGGCCCCGAAACGGCGCTGGCGCGCAACCCGGCGCTGATCTACGGCCGTATGACCGGCTTCGGTCAGGACGGCCCGCTCGCCGGCCGCGCTGGCCACGACATCACCTACCTCGCCTATAGCGGCGTGCTGCACGCCATCGGCCATGTCGGCAGCCGTCCCGTCCCGCCGCTCAACCTTGTCGCCGACTATGGCGGTGGCGCCATGATGCTGATTGCCGGCGTGCTGGCCGCCCTGTTCCAACGTTCGCGCACGGGCAAGGGTGAAGTCATCGACGCCGCGATGGTCGACGGTGCCTCGATGCTGGCGGTGCCCCTGCACGCCTTGACGGCGGCCGGCTTGTGGAGCGACAAGCGCGGCGCGAACCTGCTCGATTCCGGCGCCCCGTTCTACGACACCTATGAGACGGCGGATGGCGGGCACATCGCCATCGGCTGCCTCGAGCCGCAATTCGCCGAATTCGCCAGGCTGCTGCCGCTCGACGAACGCTTTGCGTCCGGCCAGTACGACAAGGCCCTGTGGCCGCCGATGCGCGCCGCCATTGCCGATCGGATCCGCCAGAAATCGCGCGACGACTGGGACCTGCTGTTCGCGCAAACCGATGCCTGCGTTGCACCCGTCCTGTCGCTGCAAGAGGCGAAGCACCACCCGCACAATCGGGCACGCAACGCCTCTGTGGCGACAGGTGCATTTGAGCGCCCGGCCCCCGCGCCGCGTTTCTCAAGCTCGCAACCGACATTGGCCACTATGCCAGGCAATGAGGATTTGTCACCATCGGCAATACTGGCACGTTTCGGCTTTGCGAAAGCCGAGATCGACGGCCTTGTCAAATCCGGCTTGCTGACCGATAACTAGAGAAGAAGGATCAACTTACTGCGGTGCTGCCTTGGACGAGCCGAAAAAGGACGTGATCCGCGAGACGGACGCCGAAGCGATCCGGCTGGCGAAGACGCTTCTGCGCAGCGCCCGCTTTGGCGCCCTGGCGGTGATCGAACCGCAAACCGGCTCGCCGCTGGCCAGCAGGGTCGGCGTGGCCACCGACATCGATGGCGCGCCGCTGATCCTGGTGTCGATGCTTTCGGCGCACACCGGCGCCCTGCTTGCCGATCCGCGCTGTTCCCTGTTGCTCGGCGAACCGGGCAAGGGCGACCCGCTGGCGCACCCGCGCCTGACATTGATCTGCCAGGCGGCGCGGCTTGAGCGCGGATCTGCCGAACACGCCCGCGTCGAGCGCCGCTATCTCAATCACAATCCCAAGGCGAAACTTTACGCCGGTCTCGGCGACTTTTCGATCTTTCGCCTCGGTCCGCAACGCGCCAGCCTCAACGGCGGCTTCGGCAAGGCCTATCAGCTCGATCAATCGGATTTGCTCACCAGCGGACCGATCGTCGAGGAACTCGCGACGCGCGAACAATCGGCCATCGACCACATGAACGCCGACCATGTCGACGCGATCGCCGTCTACGCACAGCATTTCGCAAGGGCATCCGGCAACGGCTGGCGTGTTGCCGGATTCGATGCCGATGGCATGGACCTGGTGTCGGGCGACGATGTTTGCCGGGTCTTCTACCCACAACCTTTGGTGGAGGCAGGCGAATTGCGGCACGTTCTGATCGATATGGCCAAGGCCGGCCGAGCCATTGTCGACGCCGGGACGGAGACTTAATTATGCTGGACCAAAAGCAACACTTGAGATTTAAGTGAAATGCTCTACCTTTTGGTGACGCTGAATCGCCAGCGCCGATCGACAAGTGAATTTGGAATCAGACGCCATTGCCCCCATGGCGTCGGGATGAACAGGAAGCATGGGGGATCGATGGTCTCGACAAAGCTAATCGTGAACGCCGAATCGGCGGCAGAGTTTCTCATGCTGATGGGCAATGAGAAGCGACTGTTGATCATGAGCTACCTCGCCGAAGGTGAAATGTCGGTGGGAGCCATCGCCGAGAAGGTGATGCTCAGCCAATCCGCCCTGTCCCAGCATCTCGCCAAGTTGCGGGCGCTCGACCTTGTCGACACCCGCCGCGACCGGCAGATGATCTACTACTCCTGCAAATCCGACGCCGTGCGAGAACTGCTTGTCATGCTGGACGGCATTTTCGGCAGCGGCAAGGATGATCTGTCCCAGATGGCGCACCGTTTGCGCCGTGCTGGAACCTGACCACATAGCGCCGATCTCGCCGGCGATTTCAGAGCGACATGCGCCCATCCGGGGCGTACAGAGCTGGCTGACTGTCCCGAATCGTCGCATCGTGCTTTCCAAACAAGGTTAGCGCCGGGAAGCGGTCCGGATTTTCGGGCCGATGCGACGGTCGCGAGGAATGCATGGATCCCATTCGCATCGACGACCCGCAAGATCCGCGCGTCGCTGCCTATCTCGACATTCGCGAGCGTGACCTCGCCGGCCGGCAAGGCCGCTTCGTCGCCGAAGGCAAGGTGGTGCTCGACCTGCTGCTCTCGACCGGGCGCTTTGCCGCCGAATCGATCCTGGTCCTGGAAAACCGGCTGGCAGGTCTCGACAACATCCTGAGCAAGGCGCCCGCCGACCTCCCGGTCTATGTCGCCACAAGCGCGGTGATGGACGCTATCGCCGGATTTCACATGCATCGCGGCATCCTTGCCATTGGCCGCAAGGGAGAGCCGCAGCCGGCCGAAGCCCTGCTCGATGGCTTGCCGCCTCGTGCGCTGGTCGTAGTGCTCGTCGGCATCGCCAACCATGACAATGTGGGCTCGATCTTCCGCAACGCCGCCGCCTTTGGCGCTGACGCGGTTCTGCTGGATGCGACATGCTGCGATCCGCTCTATCGCAAGGCGATCCGCGTTTCGGTCGGCGCCGCGCTCAAGATCCCCTTCGCATCGTTCTCCGACACCGCCGGCTTCACAACGATGCTCGCCCGACGTGGCTTCGAACAATTCGCGCTGTCGCCACGCGGGAAGACCGACATCCGCGATGCGCAGCGCAGCAAGCGCCTGGCGCTCTATCTCGGCACCGAGGGCGAAGGCTTGCCGGACGACCTGCTCGCAAGCCTGCGCAACGTGCGGATCACCATGGCGGAAGGCTTCGACAGCCTGAATGTCGCCGCGGCTTCAGCCATCGCGCTGCATCATTTTTCGGCTAGAGCAATTCTAGACTAAGGAGGCCTGATTCAGCTTGTCGCGTCAGCCTTCTGCAGCGCGCGCACGCGGTCGGCAAGACTGCGGTCACCGTTGCCGGAGCGGGCGTCCGACGGTACCGCCAATGCCTTGGCGATCGGCGAACCAGGCCCCTCGAGCTTCGCCGTCAGATGGACGACCTCCGCCGCCAGCGCGTTCATCTGCTCGCGCAAGGCGGAGCTGCTGTCCGTGGCCTTGGACGCGGCCAGTGCGGTGAGGTCGGCCTTCAGCCGCTTGTTCTCGCGCGCCAGCGCCGTCAGCCTCGCCTCGAGCTGCTCACGGTCACTGTCGAGCTTGGCGATTGCCTTGTCCAAATCATCGCTCTTGGCGACATCGCCGCCCTTGCCGACCAGCCGCAAGGCTGGCGCGCTGTCTTCGGATTTCGATCTTTCGCGCATGCGTGCCAGTTCCTTTTCGCGGCGGTCGAGTTTGTCTTCGCGATCGGCAAGTGTGGCCAGCAGCCGCTCGACCTTCTTGTCGAGCTCGGCGGTCCTTTTCTTCTCGGCTTTCAGGGCCTCCCGCGCGGCCTTGCTTTCGGCCGCGATTTCCTGGCCGCGCCTGTCGGCTTCCTTGCGCTGGCCGCGCAGCATCGCAATGTCACTGGCGAGTTTCTGCATTTCGGACTCTCGCGCCACGAGCTCGATCTGTCGGCTGCTCGAGGAAAAACTGGCGTCGTCATACATGCGCTCCAGCTTTTGCAGCTCAAGTGCACGCTTTTCCAGCTTGCGTTCGGTTTCCTTCAGACGCTCCGAAAGCTGCTGCAACTCGCCCTCTCGCTGGCGCAGCGCTTCGTTCTTCGCGCCCAACTCGGTCAGCGCCTGGTTCTTGTCCGTCCGCTCGACCGCCAGGCCCTTCATGGCCTCGCGACCGCGATTGATCTCGACCAGTTGTTCGGCCGTCTTCTCTCGCAACGCCTTGACGCTGATTTCCAGGCGGCGCGTCGTCATGGCGTATTCGGCGCGGATGCGATCCTTGTCCGCCTGGATTTCGGTTTGCGTCAGAGGGATCGAGGATTCGACGCGTCTGCGTGTAAGCGTGACCGCACGACGCCATATGGCCGGAGCCACCATGAGCGCCAGAAAGCCAGCACAGAGAAAGCCGAGGACGAAGAACAGGACCGACTGGACCAAGTGACTACCCGTTGTGGCCGGTAAGCATCAAACCAGATAAACCAAAAGCGCATAGAGCGCTTTGACTGTGCCACGTTGACATGGCGGAAATCCAGCGTTGCGGCAAGGGTTTGCCGCAACGCCACGAGTTTAATGCATGTCGACCCAAAAGCGGTCCCGGTTTTGGGCAACGACAGCCAAGGACTTCAGCTTAGAACGGATTCCAGGTGGCGCGCTCGGTAAGCTTCAGATAGCCGAGATTGACGCCAAGCCGGGCACCGACACCGGTGCGGATCGGCACCAAAACCACATTGTTGTTCTTCAGCACGTTGAAGCCGACACCAGCCACCACATAGGCCGAACCGGCGACGCCGCCATAGCGGTTGTAGAGGCTGCCCACATCGTCGAGATTGTAGACCAGCATCATCACCCGCGACCCCTCGCCGCCGAAATCCCAGCCGAGCGATGGGCCTTGCCAGAACACTTTGTGATCGCCGGCATTCTTGGTGTAGAGCGTGCCTTCGCCATAGGTCAGGCCACCGATCAGCGCGCCCGAGCCCTCTTCGCCCAGCAGATAGCCGTTGGGCAGGCCGTAGGAAGCAAAAATCTTCTCGACGACCGTGGCGAGCCCGCCCGATGTCGCGCCGAAGAACTTGTGACCGGAATCGACAATCTCCTGAGCGGTGTATTCCTGGGCCCGCAGGGCTGAAGTCGAGAAGACGAGAACGCCCAGGAGCGTGACCGCCATTGAGAAGACACGGAGAAAGCTCCGGTCGTAGTATCGGGAAAACATGCTTCCAATCTCCGTCAGGGAGCACCTTCGCCGACGCCTCGCACCCCGTACGGCTCTTTTAGCCGGCCGTTAAGGGTAACTGTTAGGGGCAAACTATGCCGTAATCCTTTTTCAACCATTAAGCTCCCACATGAACATGGCGGTTCGAAGGCTGTTTGGGGTCGCTCAAGTGGGGCCGGCAGCCTGCGTGAACACGCCATTTGCCACAACCACAATTTGGATTTGTTGCTGCACGCACGGGCGCTGTGTATTCAGAAAGCCCGAGGAGAGAGTGCGTGATTCGTGTGGCAGGCGACGATCGATCGCCCGGCCATGAGTTGTGAGATTTTGCAGGGATTTTTCGCCGATGGCCGATCTGTTCACCCTTTCCGCACCCGATCTGGCAGCGCTTTTGTGCAGTCGGGTCTGCCACGATATCATCTCGCCGGTCGGCGCGATCAACAACGGGCTCGAATTGCTTGATGAAGGCGGCGCCGATGAGGACGCCATGAAGCTGATCCGCCAGAGCGCCCGCAACGCTTCGGCCCGCCTGCAGTTCGCCCGCATCGCCTTCGGTGCCGCCGGCTCGGCCGGCATGTTGATCGATACCGGCGATGCCGAAGCGGTCGCCATCGCCTTCCTCAAGAACGAAAAGCCGGAACTGACCTGGAACGGGCCCCGCGCGTTGCTGCCCAAAAACAAGGTCAAGCTGCTGCTCAACCTGATCCTCGTCGCCAATGCCGCCATTCCGCGCGGCGGCAAGCTTTCCGTGACGCTGGAAAACCTCGAGACCGAGCCGCGTTTCGCGCTTGCGTCGGCTGGCCCGATGCTGCGTGTGCCGCCGAAATTCCTCGAACTGCATTCCGGCCACAAGCCGGAGGAACCGATCGACGCGCATTCCGTGCAGCCCTACTACACGCTGCTTCTGGCGCGCGAAGCCGGCATGACGATATCGATCCACGCGACGCCGGAAGAAATCGTGCTTTCTGCGGCCTGATTGCGCAGCCGATAGCGCGAAGTATTTCTACATTGAAATCTGTAATTCCAGCTCATCGACTTGAGATGCGTCTGGTCGTCCAGGCAGCGCCAAAGCATTCGCGAATAAAAGTAGGCACCTGCCTATCTTTGTAAAAATTTTACCTAACGCCTTTTCGGCTTCTTTACCAGATTGGCCTATGGTGCGTCCTGAATGCCCCCGACGCTACCGGACTGCCAGAAGGCAAAGAGGACCCGGAAATGAAACGCTGCATGTTCGTCGACGATTCAAGCGTCATCAGGAAGGTTGCAAAACGCATCCTGGGCGGCTCCGAAATGATTGTCATCGAGGCCGCCAGCGGACTTGACGCGCTGGAGATGTGCGCCGCCGACATGCCCGACATCATCGTCGTCGATGGCGCCTTGCCTGACGTACCGGCGGTCGATCTCATCCGTCGCGTCCGCGCCATGGAGAGCCCGATAAGGCCGCAGATCCTGATTTCCCTGGTCGAGCTCGATATTGCTTCGATCATGCGGGCCAAGCGAGCCGGCGCCCAGGGCTATCTCTTGAAGCCGTTCAACCGCCCGCAGCTGCTCGAGCGCTTTCGCACCTTGAAGAGCGCACCTGATTCGGTACCCTTGAGCAATTCCAGAAAAAGTGCGTGACGGTTTCCTGCTCAGCAGCCCAAAACAGACCCTTACCAGCCGTCATGCAAAAACCCGGCCGAAGCCGGGTTTTTTATGGAAAAGATTCGAGCGATTCGTCGCTCAGGCGCTGACGCGAATGTCTTCCGGTTCGCGCAGCACATAGCCGCGCCCCCAGACCGTTTCAATGTAGTTCTGACCGCCCGATGCCGCGTCGAGCTTTTTGCGCAGCTTGCAGATGAAGACGTCGATGATCTTCAACTCAGGCTCGTCCATGCCGCCATAGAGGTGGTTGAGGAACATTTCCTTGGTCAGCGTGGTGCCTTTGCGCAGCGAAAGCAACTCCAGCATCTGGTATTCCTTGCCGGTCAGGTGCACGCGCTGGCCGCCGACTTCGACGGTCTTGGCATCTAGGTTGACCACTAGGTCGCCGGTGGTGATGACCGACTGGGCGTGGCCCTTGGAGCGCCGCACGATGGCATGAATGCGGGCAACCAGCTCATCCTTGTGGAACGGCTTGGTCATGTAGTCGTCCGCGCCGAAGCCGAGGCCGCGCACCTTGTCCTCGATGCCGGCCATGCCGGAGAGGATGAGAATAGGTGTTTTGACCTTGGAAAGGCGAAGCGTTCTCAAGACCTCGTAGCCCGACATATCAGGCAGGTTGAGATCGAGAAGAATGATATCGTAGTCGTAGAGCTTGCCTAGATCGACGCCCTCTTCCCCGAGATCGGTCGTGTAGACGTTGAAACTTTCCGATTTCAGCATCAGTTCGATGCTTTGTGCGGTTGCACTGTCATCTTCTATCAGCAGAACACGCATTTCATTCCCCTTTTCTGCTGCCGGACCATTTCACGACCCGTCCGGACCCGGAGCAGTGGTTGCCTTGTGCAGAGGCTGCCATTGAATGGTTAACAAATCCTAATTTCCCGTCCATGACGGTACCAGATTTTTTAACCTCTTTCTACACCCTCTTGAATCTAATAACGAATCTCAGAACCAAATTCCTAATGCAACACATTAACAACCTGGACTAAGCGACTCCAGGGACTCATCGACGTCGCTTCCGCATCGGTGGCCGGAATTTTTACCCGGCCTTAAGTCCTGACCCGTATGATTAACAATGCCCGTAAACGAATGGTTACCGCCGGCAAAAAACTTTAGGGTTTTGTTTCCCATAGTTCGGGGAAAGGCGGTGGACACGGGTGCGGCCTGGGCGTTTCCAGGTGGTTTGGACGATAAGTGCGGGTGTGCGTTTCCGGGAGTACCGAATCATGAAGTCACGTGAAAACCTCGTTCGGCTGAAACAGTTTCAGGTGAATGAGAAGCGGCGGCAGCTGCTGCAGCTCGACATGATGATCGCCGAGTTCGAACGCATGGCCGTCGAGCTGGAGCTTCAGATCACCGCCGAGGAAAAGAAGGCCGGCATCACAGACATCAACCATTTCGCCTATCCGACCTTCGCCAAGGCGGCTCGCCTGCGCCGCGACAACCTCAGGAATTCCCAAAGCGACCTCGCCCAGCAGCGAAGCGCCGCCGAATCATTACTCGGCGAAGCTGAAGCGGAGCTTTCCAAGGCGGAAATGCTGGAATCGCGCGACACGAAGATCCGCGAAGCCGAAGTCGGTGGCCGCAGCGCCATGATCGGCTAAGACCTGGCGGTTTGCCGCACCAACGCTCGCCATCAGGCTGGCGCATTGTCGCGGCTTGCGGCTCCTGTGGGAAAAATGAACCCGCCCTACGCGGCCCAATCCCCTTCACTCTCGGCAATTGCCCTTGCACGGGCATCCTTGATATCCGGCGCATGCTGCTCCGCCCATGACCTGATCTGGGTAAGCAGCCCCGCCAGGTTCTGGCCGAGCTCGGTCAATTCATATTCGACGCGCGGCGGAATGACCGGGAAAATCTCGCGCCGCACCAGGCCGTCGCGCTCGAGTACCCGCAGCGTCTGCGTCAGCATCTTCGGCGTGATGCCCTCGAGCTTCCGGGCAAGCTCGCCATTGCGCAGCCGGCCTTTGCGTAGCGCGCAAACCACCAGATACACCCATTTGCTGGCCAGCATCTCCAGCACGGTGTGCGAAGGGCACGTTCGCCGGAACGCGTCATAGCCGAAACCGCAATCATCTTCACTATCCATGAGGTGCGTATATATCAGGAAGGTACATACTGGACAAGGGGATATTACTATCCAAATGATAGTGACACCAACCGAGCAGGAGACATCTCAATGCGTGCCGTTATCCAGAATTCCGTCGGCGGACCCGACGTCCTTGTCATCGCCGATCAGCCGGATCCCACGCCAGAGGCCGGCGAAGTGCTGGTCCGCGTCAAGGCAGCAGGCATCAATCCGGTCGACGGCGCCGTCCGTGCCGGCTACTACCCCTTGCTCGGCGAGCCGCCTTACATCCTGGGTTGGGATATCTCGGGAACTGTCGAAGCACTCGGCGCCGGCGTCACCGGCTTCAAGATCGGCGACGAGGTGTTCGGCATGCCGCGCTTCCCCAAGCAGGCGGCGGCCTATGCCGAGCTGGCTGCCGTGCCTGCCGATCAAATCGCACTGAAGCCGAAGAGCGCGGACCACCTTAAGGCAGGCGCCTTGCCGCTGGCCGGCCTCACCGCCTGGCAAGGGCTTGTTCGCCACGGCGGGCTGAAATCGGGGCAGCGCATATTGGTCCATGCAGGAGCCGGCGGCGTCGGTCATCTGGCGGTGCAGATCGCCAAGGCGCGCGGCGCCTACGTTGTCGCCACGGTCAGCCCGGGCAAGCTCGATTTCGTCCGCGAACTCGGCGCCGACGAGGTCATCGACTACACCAAGGGCGATTTCACCGATCAGGTTCGCGACATCGATCTGGTGCTGGATCCAATGGGCGGCGACCACGCCCAACGCTCGCTGAAGGTGCTCAGGCGTGGCGGCGTTTTGGTGTCATTGCTCGATGTCGGCGACAACACCAGGACCCAGGCCGGCGCGCGAGACATTCGGGTCGAGCGTATGTCCGTCGTTCCCGACAGGGAGGGCCTGGTGGAACTGGCTAGGTTGATCGATGCCAACAAGCTCGCCGTCCATGTGGCGAAGAGCTTCCCGCTGGACCAGGCGGGGGCCGCTCACGCCTTCCTCGCCACCAAGCCGATCGGCAAGGTTGTGCTATCGCTCTGAGCGGGAACGGTGAAAACAGAAGGGCGCGAGGTTAGCCGCGCCCTTCGTCTAAATTCGCAATGGTCAGTGCCGGTATTGCTGGATGCGTGTCGTGCGCAGCCCGGCAAGGCCATATTCGTCGATCGACGCCTGCCAGGACAGGAATTCCTCGGTGGTGAGCTTGTAGCGTTGGCATGCCTCGTCCAGGCTCAAAAGCCCGCCGCGCACGGCCGCAACCACTTCCGCCTTACGCCGGATAACCCAGCGACGTGTATTGGTCGGCGGCAGATCGGCAATCGTAAGAGGGCTGCCGTCAGGCCCGATAACATATTTGACTCTCGGTCTAACCAGATCGGTCATCGTACTCTCTACAAAAAACTCAAAGACCCAATCCCCGCCACGTTACCGCCACAGCTTTAAAAATTGCCTAAGCAGACCCTAATGACTAGGTAAGGATCATGAACGCCGCGTTAGTCTTTTCACCGGCATTTGAAACATCGGCCCGGCAACCCTGATTTTGCGGAGAAAATTGCATCTCTTTGCGGGCTCGGCCGCAACCGATGAATCGCCCTGTGCGCTGGCGCGGCCGTAAAGCTTGACCTATATTCTCGACATTGGCATTGAGGCGCCGCGCAGAACGAAAGCATCATGAACAGTCTCGATCTTCCCGGACGTCCCGAAAACACCCGCATCGTCGTCGCCATGTCGGGCGGCGTCGATTCCTCTGTCGTCGCAGGCCTGCTGAAACGCGAGGGCTACGACGTCGTCGGCGTCACCTTGCAGCTCTACGACCACGGCGCGGCGACGCACCGGGCCGGCTCATGCTGCGCCGGGCAGGACATCGACGATGCCCGCCGTGTCTCCGAGACGCTCGGCATCCCCCATTATGTGCTCGACTACGAGGAACGCTTCCGCAAGGCAGTCATCGATCCCTTCGCCGAGAGCTATGTCGCCGGCGAGACGCCGATCCCGTGCGTTTCCTGCAACCAGACGGTGAAATTCGCCGACCTGCTAGCCACCGCCAAGGAGCTCGGCGCCGACGCGCTGGCCACCGGCCACTACATCCGTTCCGGCGCCAACGGCGCCCACCGCGCACTCTACAGGCCGGTCGACGCCGACCGTGACCAGAGTTATTTCCTGTTCGCCACCACGCAGGCACAGATCGATTATCTGCGCTTTCCCCTTGGCGGCCTGTCGAAGCCGCAGGTTCGCGCCATCGCCGAGGAGATGGGGCTGGCGGTTGCCGCCAAGCAGGATAGCCAGGACATCTGCTTCGTGCCGCAGGGCAAGTATTCCGACATCATCGCCAAGCTGAAGCCAACCGCGGCCAATCCGGGCGACATCGTCCACATCGACGGCCGCGTGCTCGGCCGCCATGAGGGCATCCTGCGCTACACGATCGGCCAGCGCCGCGGCATCGGCATCGCTTCCGGCGAGCCGCTTTACGTCGTCCACCTCGATGCCGACCGCGCTCGCGTCGTGGTTGGCCCGCGCGAGGCGCTGGAGACGCACAAGATCTATCTGCGCAATATGAACTGGCTGGGCGACGGACCGCTCACAGACGTCCCTGCAGGCGGCCTGGAGCTGTTCGCCAAGGTCCGCTCGACGCGGCCGCCGCGCCCGGCCGTGCTGCATCATCGTGCCGGCGCCACATGGGTGGAACTGGTCGACGGCGAATCCGGCATCGCGCCGGGCCAGGCCTGCGTGCTCTACTCCGATGACGGCAACGAAGCTCGCGTGTTCGGCGGCGGCTTCATCGAGCGTTCGGAGCGTGGCGCCGAGGCCGAGGCGATGCTGACCCGGCTTGCCGCCAGGCCGGCCCAGATACCTGCCGAATAAGATACCTGCCGAATAAATAATCCGCGCTTCAGGAATTCGACTTGGTGTGGGTGACCGTGCCGGCGGTCAGGATGCGCAGCACCCTGATCGCTTCCTCGCCGCTGGTACGCGGTTCGGCACGCGTCTCGATGCACTGGATGAAATGCTCCAGCTCGCGTGTCAGCGGCATGCCCTGGGCAACCGCGACATAGGATGGCTCATTGGTGGTGAAGGCCCATTGGCCGCTGTCCTGCCACACTGCATGGCGGTAGACGGCAAGCTTGCGTTCCCATGGCTCGACATCGTCGAACACCGCCATCGCCTTGGTGCCGACCACGGTCAGCCGCCGCTCGCGATAGGGATTGAGACGCGAGGTGAAGAGATGGCTGCGCAGGCCGTTGGGGAAGCGCATGTGCAGATGCGCGAAGTCGCTGAGATTGTCGAGCAGGGCGGCCCCCTCGCCGCGCACCTCGATCGGCTCTGTGCCGGTGATCGCCAGGATCATCGACAGATCGTGCGGCGCCAGGTCCCACAGCGCGTCGTTCTCTGTGTGGAACTTGCCGAGGCCGAGCCGGTGCGAGTGGATGTAGCGGACTTCGCCGAGTTCGCCCTTGTCGATCAGCCCTTTCAGCGTCTCGAAGGCAGGGTGGAACCGCAGGACATGGCCGACCATGAAGACGCGGCCATTGTCCTTGGCCGCCTGCACCGCACGCTCGGCATCCGCCACAGTCAGAGCGATCGGCTTTTCCACCAGCACGTCCTTGCCGGCCGCGACGGCACGCACGGCAAGGTCGGCATGGAATTGCGGCGGCAGCGCCATGACGATGGCGTCGATATCGTCACGCACGAACAACTGGTCCGGCTCGATCGCCAGGCAGTCCTGCTCGCTGGCGAAGCCTTCTGCGCGGGCCCGGTTGGTGTCGGAGACCGCGTACAGCGCGCCGAGCGCCTTGAGAGTGCGGATGTGGTTGCTGCCCCAGTATCCGCAACCGAGGACTGCTATGCGCGGCTTCATCTGTTTCAAACTCTAAAAACTCGTGGCCGAGACATAGCGACGTGCCCCTTCGAACTCAACCCCGGCGGCGGCAACCAAATGTCCGCGTGGCAAAGCTTTTCGATAATGACGATAAGCCGGCAAGCCGGTTGCTTCGAAGCTTGACAGGCTCACCCTCCCAACCTTATATCCGCGCGACCTTGGCGAACGCCCCCGACATGCCTTTCGATTTGAGGCGGATTTCGGGCCTTTCGCCGCCCTGGCGGGGTAGCTCAGTTGGTTAGAGCACGGGAATCATAATCCTGGGGTCGGGGGTTCAAGTCCCTCTCCCGCTACCAGCCCTCTTAAAGACGGCAAAAAGATCAATAAAATCGATGGGGCCTATGCCGGTGCGTCCCAATGCATCCCTTGATGTGGAGTCATTTGCGATGGTGAAGGATGGCGCCGGCACGCTGACCCTTTCAGGCACGTCGCTGCTGGACTGGACCGTCGACCAAGGCGGCGTCATCTCGGCGGCCGAGCGCTAGGCGGCGATGTCTCGATCGGTGCGGGCGCCTCGTTCACCTTCGACCTGACAGCTAATGTGAGCTATGCCGGCGCGCTCTCGGGTACCGGCGATTTCGTCAAGGACGGCTTGGGGACAGTGGTTCTGACTTCGGACAACTCGGCTTTCGCCAGCGCCACTTCGGTCAATGGCGGCACGCTCGCCGCAGGCGCGGCCAACACGTTCAGTTCCGCCTCGCAATTCTCGGTCGCGGCGGGCGCGACGCTCGATCTCGCCGGCACTTCCCAAGCCATTGTCGGGCTGACCAATGCCGGGACTGTGGGCATCGCCGGCAGCCTCGGAAGCAAGCTGACCGTCAGTGGCGACTATGTCGCCGAAGGGCGTCATTGCCCTCATCTCGCGGCAGATCCAATGCTCACGCAAGAAATCAGCCGTCGGCGGCCGCTCAAAATTTACCATTCTCATGAATAGTCCCAGATGTTTAACACCTACCGGTATTTTGGCGGCTATAGTCCGAGCCGCGCTGGTGGACTTGGAAATATCTCGGCATGTGCGGTTTTAGCGGTTATTTCGGCACTGTCCGGGATGGGAGGGCGCTCCTTGGAAGGATGACGGCTGCCATTGCGCATCGCGGCCCCGATGAGCAGGGATTCTTCACCACAAAGGCGGCCGGCCTCGGCCATGCGCGGCTGTCCATCGTCGGCCTGGGGGACGGCCAGCAGCCCATGTCCGATGCGACGGGCGATCTGACGATCGCCTTCAACGGCGAGATCTTCAACTATGTGGAACTGCGCGAGCAGCTTCGCGCGAAAGGCCGCCATTTCCGGACAGCCAGCGACACCGAAGTGATCCTGCATCTCTATGACGAGATGGGGGAGGATTGCGTCTCCGCGCTCAATGGCGATTTCGCCTTTGCGCTCTGGGACGGCCGCCGCCGCCGCATGGTTCTGGCGCGCGACCGCATGGGGGTCCGGCCGCTCTTCTATACAAGGCAGGGCGAACGGCTTTACTTCGCCTCGGAGATCAAGGCGCTCCTCCAGGCCCCGGACGTCGCGGCCGAGATTGATCCGGTCGCACTCGACCAGATCTTCACGCTCTGGGCCCCGATCGCGCCGCGCACGGCCTTCCGCAATATCTACGAACTCGAACCCGCAAGCCTGATGATCGTGCAAGAAGGCAGCGTCTCGACGCGGCCCTACTGGAGTCTGGAGTATCCCGACCGGGACGCGCCGCCCCGGCACCGGGACGAGCGTGCCGCGGCCGAGGAACTGCGCGCCCTCCTGACGGAGGCGACCCGGATCCGCATGCGCGCCGATGTGCCAGTCGGCGCCTATCTCTCTGGCGGCCTCGATTCCTCCATCACATCGGCGCTGGCGGCGGGCATGGCGCCGGGTGGCCTCAGGACCTTCTCGGTCACCTTCGATAGCGCCGAACATGACGAGAGCCCCTTCCAGCTCGAGATGGCCCGTGCGCTCGGCACGCATCACAGCGCCGTCGCCTGCGGGGAAGGCGATATCGCCGCCGTCTTCCCTGACGTTATCCGCTTCACGGAGCGGCCGATCCTGCGCACTGCCCCTGCCCCGCTCTACAAGCTCTCGAGCCTCGTGCGCGAGGCCGGCTTGAAAGTGGTGCTGACGGGCGAAGGCGCCGACGAAGTCTTTGCCGGCTACGATATTTTCAAGGAGGCCAGGGTTCGGCGCTTTTGCGGGAGACAGCCCAGCTCCCGCATCCGGCCGCATCTGTTCCGCAAGCTCTACCCCTATCTTCCGGGCCTGAGGCAGCAATCGGCCGAGTACCTGTTCTCCTTCTTCGGGGCTAGCGGCGCGGCGCTCGACGATCCGCTGTTCTCCCATCGGCCGAGGTTCGACGGCACGGCGGCGACGAAGCTGTTCTACTCGGGCGATCTGCGTGCCACATTGTCCGGATATGACGCCGCCGAGGAGCTCGCCGCGCGGCTGCCCGAGGCGTTCGCCCGCTGGCATCCCTTGCATCAGGCGCAATATCTGGAAGCCCGCTTCCTTCTCCCCGGCTATATCCTGTCCAGCCAGGGCGACCGCATGGCGATGGCCCACGGCATCGAGGGCCGCTTTCCCTTCCTCGACCATCATCTGGTCGAGTTTGCCGCCGGCCTTCCTCCCGAGATGAAGCTGAAGGGGCTCGTGGAGAAGCATATTCTCCGGGAGGCGACCAAAGACCTGCTGCCGGCCGCCATCGGCCGGCGGACCAAGCAGCCCTATCGCGCACCGGACAGCCAGTCCTTCGTTGGGCCGGGCACGAGGGACTATGTCCAGTCGGCCCTGGGCGACGCCGCAGTCAGCGCCGGCGGGCTCTTCAATCCGAAGGCAGTGGCAAAACTACATGAGAAATGCAGCCGCCAGCCGGCCTCCGGCTTTCGCGACAACGCGGCCTTTGTCGGCATCCTGTCGACGCAGCTGTGGCTGACGACTTTCACCGGCACAGGCATTTGCAACGCAAAGGCCGCCTGACACCACCAAGGAAAGCGAACGACATGACCGATACGATCCGAGACGCAGTGAAGGCCTTTGTCATCGAGAACTTCCTGTTCGGCGACACCACCCACGCCCTCGCCGATACGGACTCGCTGATCGAGAACGGCATCATCGATTCGACCGGCGTTCTGGAACTGGTGGCCTTTATAGAGGACCATTGCGGAATCACAGTTGCGGACGCCGATATCGTGCCGGCCAACCTCGATTCACTGGCGCGCATCACGGCCTTCATCACAGCGAAGGCCGCATCGCTCGTCGCGGCGTGACGGCTGGCAGCGGAAGGCCCGAGCTCATGCGGGTCGAGCAATTCCTCATCACGAACGCGGCCGCGCATGGCGCGAAGACGGCGCTTGTCACCGACCGGAAGCGGTTGCGCTATGACGAGCTCGACGATCTGTCGAACCGGCTCGCGACCGCCCTCGCCGCGAACGGCGTGCAGCGCGGCGACCGCGTTCTCGTCTTCATGGACAATTGCTGGGAAGCCGCCGTCTCGATCTTCGCGGTTCTCAAGGCGGGCGCGACCTTCAGCCCGATCAACGCCTCCACCAAGGCCGACAAGCTCGCTTATGTCATCGACGATTGCGAGGCTGCGGCGATCCTGACCCAGGCCAAGCTGATGCCTGTCGTGATCCAGGCGCGTGCGCTGTCGGACCAACCGCTCTTCGTCGCGTCGACGCAAGCGCCATCCAGCCATACACCGGATGGCGCTGCCTCCTTCGAGGATTGTCTCAAGGTCGCGCCCGTGCCCGTTCGCCATGGCGGGATCGACATCGACCTCGCCATGCTGATCTACACCTCGGGCTCCACCGGCCGCCCCAAGGGCGTGATGATGACGCATCGCAATATCGATGCCGCGGCCGAATCCATCACGACCTATCTGCGCAACACCCCTGACGACATCATCCTCAATGTCCTGCCCCTGGCTTTCGACTACGGCCTCTATCAGCTGCTGATGGCGATGAAGCTCGGCGCGACCCTCGTCCT
This sequence comes from Mesorhizobium sp. M7A.F.Ce.TU.012.03.2.1, assembly GCF_004006095.1. Classification (NCBI taxonomy): domain Bacteria; kingdom Pseudomonadati; phylum Pseudomonadota; class Alphaproteobacteria; order Hyphomicrobiales; family Phyllobacteriaceae; genus Mesorhizobium; species Mesorhizobium sp. M7A.F.Ce.TU.012.03.2.1. Next base: position 3,326,369 of record NZ_CP034779.1, on the reverse strand, counting down.
CGAAAAATCCTTCGCCTTTCCGCAGGCCATTTTCGAGCGCATCCGCGCCGAGAAGGTCACCGGTTTCCCGCTGGTGCCGACGATGGCGGCGCTGATCCTGCAGATGCGCGATTTGGCGCCGGGTTTCCTGCCGAGCCTGCGCTATATCTCGAACACCGCCGCCGCCCTGCCGCCGGTGCATATCGCCCGGCTGCGCGAGCTGTTCCCCGGCGTGCAGCTCTATTCCATGTACGGTCTGACGGAGTGCAAGCGCTGCACCTACCTGCCCCCGGAGGAGCTGGACCGCCGGCCGGGTTCCGTCGGCATCGCTATTCCCAACACGGAAGCGATCGTCGTCGACGATGAGGGCAACCGCGTGCCACCGGGCGTGGCGGGCGAGTTGGTCATCCGCGGCCCGCATGTCATGCAGGGCTATTGGCGCAACGACGTGGCCACGGAGCAGATGCTGCGTCCCGGGCCGCATCCCTGGGAAAAGCGGCTCCACACCGGCGACCTGTTTCGGACGGACGAGGACGGCTTCCTCTATTTCGTTGGCCGTAAGGACGACATCATCAAGACGCGCGGCGAAAAGGTTGCCCCGAAGGAAGTCGAAGCTGTGCTGCACGCCCATCCCGGCATCGTGGAAGCCGTGGTGACCGGCGTGCCGGATCCGGTGCTCGGCCACGCCATTGCCGCCCTCGTCGTTCTCTCGGACGAGACCCTGAGCGAACGGGACATCATTCGCTACTGCTCCGTTCATCTCGAGGATTTCATGGTGCCGAAGCTCATCGAGTTCCGCCGCGAGTTGCCGAAGACCGATACCGGAAAGGTCAGCCGAAGACTGGCGGCCGAAACGTTGGGGACTGCAGAATGAACCACTCCCTCGCCCCGAGCCGTCCCGCCTTCTCGGCCGACGCGCTGACGCTCGACAACGCTGCGGAAACCGATCGCATCGTCGCCGGGTTGCGCGAGCAGCTACGCGGCATGCGCAAGCGCGGGCTCGTGCTCGGCCTCTCTGGCGGCATCGATTCCAGCGTCTCGGTCGCGCTCGCCGCCCGCGCCGTCGGCGCGAAGAACGTCTTCTGCCTGTTCATGCCGGAAAACGACTCCGATCCCGACAGCCTCCGCCTCGGCCGGCTGGCCGCCGAAACCTTCGGCGTCGAAGCGATCGTGGAGGATATCGGCCCGACGCTGCACGCGATGGGTTGTTATGAGCGGCGGGATGCCTTCATCCGCGAGCTGGTGCCGGAATACGGGCCGGGCTGGGCCTCAAAGATCGTCATCGCCAATTCGCTCGCCGGCGAGGGCTACAACATCTCCTCGCTGGTGGTGCAGGGCCCCGAAGGCCGGCAGACGAAGCTGCGCATGTCGCCGGCGGTCTATCTCGGCATCGTCGCCGCCACCAACATGAAGCAGCGCACGCGCAAACAGATCGAGTACTATCACGCCGACCGGCTGAATTTCGCCGTGCTCGGCACGCCGAACCGGCTCGAATACGACCAAGGCTTCTTCGTGAAGAATGGCGACGGCGCAGCTGACGTCAAACCGATCGCCCATCTCTACAAGAGCCAGGTCTATGCGCTTGCCGCCCATCTCGGCATTCCCGAGGAAATCTGCCGCAGGGCGCCGACGACCGACACCTATTCCCTCGAGCAGACGCAGGAAGAGTTCTATTTCTCCCTGCCCTATGACCGCATGGATATTTGCCTCTTCGGCCTGAATAACGGCCTTTCAGCCGTGGAGGTCGGCACCGCCGCGAAGCTGACTACGGTCGAGGTCGAACGCGTCTGGGCCGATATCGCCGCCAAGCGCCGGGCGACGCGCTATCTGCACCTTGGCCCGCAGCTCGTCCGCCCCGTCGAGGAAATCGCCTGCTGAGATCGGCGCGACAATCGGGATTATGTTGCCGCGCGCGCACAATGATGGCCTATTCGAACCGCTCCCCGGCCAGGCGATTCCAGTGCTCGCCGGCCAGCCCGTTGAAGAAGCCTTGCGAGCTCAGGAACGCGTTCACCAGTTCCTCGTCGCGCGAATGCACCACGGTCGAGGCCGGTTGAGTGAAGGCGACCCGTCGACCCAGCATCGCTGCCAGCAGGGCGGGTTGCGTCCGGCCGCGCAGGCCGGCGGCGCCGCGCCGCGCTGCATCGCCAATCAAGCAGTCGATGACGGAACCAGCTTGCCCCGGCAGGGCCAGAACCTGCAGCACGCGCGCCATCCTGCCCGGGCGGGTGTGATAGAGGAAGGCGCCGACCAGCGCCCCGCTGGGGGAGGAGACGGACGCGAACACGGCCTCGCCATAGTCCGGCTTCTGGGAAGCCTCCCCGAGGATATGCGCAAGCTGCTCCGCGCTCCAGTCGGGTCGGAGCGGGAACTGGCGCATCAACGGGTCCAAAAGAGCCGCAAAACCGGCATGATCGATTTCGGCAACCTTGAGGCCGCCCTTGCGATTCCAGAGTTCCGGGACCCCGGACCAGCGCATCTCGTTCTCCTGCATCCGTCCGCGAAGATAGCGATCGAGTCCGCGCGCGAGCGGGTCAAGCAAGCGCACGGCGCCGGCTCGCCGCGAGGCTAGATCGAGCAGGAAGGCCGAAGGCCGGATTACCCGGATCCAGTCCAGGCTGTATTGCGGCAGGGCGACCCCGCGCAGTTTCGTCCACATCTGCGTCGAGAGGGCATTTGCGGTTTCGCTGAAGGAGATGTCCTGCGGCCCGGCCAGGAATGTCCTGAGCAGCCTTGCGCCGGCCATCGGGTCGTTCGCCCGCGTTTCGACCATGAGCGAACCACAGATGGCGGCGCGCAGCTTGCGCTGGCCATGCCTCATCGGCAGTACATTCACGCCGACAAAGCCTGAAATGTCGCCTTCGCTCGCAATATGGACGAGAGACGCGATCTCCGGATCGCAGACCGGGCCTTCAAGATAGTGCCAGCGCAGATAAGTCTCAAGCGCCGGAGGCGGCGGCTTTCCACCGTCCCGGAAGGTTCTTTGAAAGAGCCCGACGACGGCCGGAATATCCGCGGCCTGCAGGGGACGAATCTGGCTCATGCCAAACTTGCGGAGGATGAGATCGCGGGCGCACCGTTCTCCAGCTTGCGGAGGAGTGCGACACGCGGCATTCCGACCTCATCCTTGGCGAATGTCACGGGTTCATAGGCCTTGGCTCTGGCTATCAGGGCAGCCACCTGGCGGTCCTGCCCCTGCCCGAACTCGAACAGCAGCCAGCCACCAGGCTTGAGGAAATCGATTGCGTCCCGGATCAGCCGCTGGTGGATCGAGATGCCGTAAGGCCCCCCGTCGAAGGCCTCGCGCGGCTCGCCCTCAAGCAGATGCGCGCTCTCGCCTTCGAGGCGCGCGGTCGAGATATAGGGCGGATTGCAGACAATCATGTCCGCCGCGCCGATAAGCCCATCGCCCTCCAGCGCACCGAACAGATCCCCTTTCCGGATGGCGACCCGGTCCTGAAGGGCCAAGCGTTCGGCATTGCTACGGGCGAGCGCGACCGTGCTGTCAGTCACGTCCACCCCCCAGACGCAGGCCGACGGAACTTCCGCCGCGATCGCCAGAGCAAGGTTGCCGGAGCCGCAGCACATGTCGATCACCATCGGGCCGGGCGCGCGATCGCGAAGAATCGCGAGCGCGCTCTGTCCGAGCAACTCTGTTTCCTTACGCGGCACGAGAACGCCCGGAGCCAGTTCGAGCATCACGCTCATGAAACGATGCAGGCGGGGCGTAGAACGACCGGCTAGGGCTGCTGCTCTGTGCGGCACGGCGGTTCCTTACGTCATCCGACGGTATTGCATACACAATGACCTATCGCGCTCCGGTAAACGGCTGCTAAAGATATCCGCCGATACTTCGCAGCGCGCCAGCTCGGCCATATAGATGCCGTCCCATCCAAGGGATGTGGCTCCAATCAGAGCTACCCAGCTGTAAACTTCAATGACCGACTTTGGGCGCATTGCTGTCATTCGCCTCCGGCGCATAAGTCGCCGCGTCGCCTAACACGCTAAGCCCGCCACTCATCCTGTCAGGCGGCAGTTACCTTGGATCGGATTCTCCGCCTCAAGTATCCGCTTCCAGCAAATGAAGATTGAAAGTTTTCCATTCCGTTTGTGGATTCATTTTTTTCAAAATTTTGACTAAGACGATATAACGCATTGACTTTATGCCGATTAAAGTCCCTCTCCCGCTACCACTTCAAACGCCACTATCGTACGCAATGGCCGATTGTGGCGGGCTGCCCATGCGGTGTCCTGTGCGATAGCGGCTATATCTGACCTTCCTAGGGCGAGTAGAAGCCTTCAGCGACCTACAGCATCTCGCTCAGTGACGCCAATGCGGCTAACGATGCCGTCACCAGATATTCTCGCCGTCACCCACGCGTATCGGCTTCACCCATCGGAAGTTTCGCGCTCGCCTGCCGGGCTTCGCCTTCGATCTCGATCTTGCTCCGCGCTTGAAGATCGAAGCGCACCGTTACGGTGCGCATGCGCGCATGCAGGACTCCGTCCAGCGTACCGCGCATTTCATGCAGATAAGTCAGCGACGATTTCCCAAGCTTTTCTATAACGCTGCGAACGGTGACCAGAGTTCCCGCCGCGGTTTCATGCACGTAGTCGATCTCCATCCTCACATCCGCCCAGCCGAGGGTCGGCGTCAAACGAGGATCGGCAATCCTGCCCAGCAACTGGAAACTGGCGTCATCAAACATCGCCACATAATGACGAACGTTGAGATGGCCCATCGCGTCGCACATCCAAGGATGCACGACGCCGACATAGGTTTCGATGCCGGGCGTCAAAACCCGACCTCGTTTGCGCCCTTGAGATCCAGCAGTTGACGGGCTTCGTCGGGCGTCGCGATTTCGAGCGACAACTCGTTGAGAATGCGCTTTATCTTGGCAACCTGTTCGGCATTGCTCTTAGCGAGCGTGCCCTTGCCGACATAGAGGCTGTCTTCCAAACCGACCCGTACATTGCCGCCCATGATCGCGCCCATCGTGCAGAGATTTATCTGGTGCTTGCCCGCGGCAAGGATCGACCAGAGATAATCGTCTCCGAACAGCCGATCAGCCGTCCTGCGCATGTGCATCATGTCTTCTGGGTCGGCGCCGATTCCGCCCAGCAGCCCGAAGATCGTCTGGACGAAAAGCGGCGGCTTCAGCAGCTTGCGGTCTAGAAAGTGCGCAAGCGTATAGAGGTGACTGACATCGTAGCACTCGAACTCGAATTTCGTGCCGTAAGCCTGGCCGACTTCGACGATGATACGCTCGATCTGCTCGAACGTGTTGGAGACGATGCCCTTCTTTGTGTCTTCCAGGTAGCCCTTCTCCCAGTCGTATTTCCAGTCGGTGTATTTCGGCGCGATGTGGTGCAGGGCGAAATTCATAGATCCCATATTGAGCGAGCAGAGTTCCGGCTTCGAAGCGTGCGCGGCTTCAAGGCGCTCTTCGAGGGTCATCTTCAGCCCGCCGCCGGTGGAAATGTTCATCACGGCGTCGGTCTGCTGCTTGATGCGCGGCAGGAAATCCATAAACAGCTTTGGATCAGGGGTAGGCTTGCCGGTCTCCGGATCGCGGGCATGCAGATGGATCACCGACGCTCCGGCTTCGGCTGCTCCGACGGCGGCGTCGACGATCTCGGACGGCGTTATCGGCAGATACGGGCTCATCGTCGGCGTGTGGATCGAGCCGGTGACCGCACAGGTGATGACGACTTTCGGCGATTTCTTCATTGTTGAACTCTCTCTTGTCTGCCTTTTGTTGTTATCTCTCGAGCGCGAGGCAATCCTCACGACCACAGCCCAATCGAACCGCCTCGCCCGCATTGAGTTCGGACCGAGACGACGATGCGGCAAGCTTGACAATGAATTTCAGGCCGCCCGCCGTCACAGCGACGAGCCGGATGTGATCCCCGACATAGACGGACTGAACGACGGTTGCCGCAATCACGTTGAGGGCGGTGGAGCCATCGTGCAATAAGGACATGCGCTCGGGCCTGATCGACAGCGTCACCCTGGCGCCCGCAGGGGGCGTCGCGCCAGGGGAAATGGCGTTCAACACCAGATCGCCATCGTCGAGATGGACGGCCACGCCACCGTTTTCACCGCCGGCAAGCACGGTGCCGGACATGCGGTTGTTCTCGCCGATGAAGCTCGCCACAAAGCTGCCCGTCGGACGCTCATACAGTTCGCGTGGTGTCGAAAGCTGCTCGATGCGGCCGGCACTGAACACCGCGATCCGGTCCGACATGGTCAGCGCCTCGGTCTGGTCGTGTGTCACATAAACGAACGTGACGCCGAGCCGGGCATGGATATCCTTGATTTCGAACTGCATCTGCTCGCGCAATTGCTTGTCGAGGGCGCCGAGCGGTTCGTCCATCAGGACAAGATTTGGTTCGAAGATCAGGGCGCGGGCAACCGCGACGCGTTGTTGCTGCCCACCCGAAAGCTGCGCCGGACGCCGGTTGCCGAATTCGGGCAACTGGACCATATCGAGAACGTTCCTGACACGTCGCGTCACCTCGTCGCGGCCAAGTTTGCGGACCTCGAGCGGGAAAGCCAGGTTTTCGGCGACCGTCATGTGCGGGAAAAGCGCGTAGTTCTGGAACACCATGCCGATGCCGCGACGATTGGCGGGAACGTTGTCGATGCGCTGACCGTCAATGAGGATTTCGCCCTCGGTCGTATCTTCGAACCCCGCAAGCATCATCAACGCCGTCGTCTTGCCAGACCCGGAAGGCCCCAGCAGCGTCAGGAATTCGCCGCGCATGATTTCCAGGTCGAGCTGACGCACCGCCTGGACCGTCTGCCCGTAGCGCTTGCTGACGCCACGAAACTCGACATGAACCGGGCCACGCGGGGATCCGCCCATCACCGCGCCTGCGCCTTGGGATCACGGCGTGCCGAAGCCGGGCGTTTGCGCGCAGGCTGAGCCTCAGCCGCCGCCGCGGCGCGAAGAATGATGTCGGCGGCCTCACGCAGATCGGCAACCAGCGCCTTGCGCGCAGCCGCGCCATCGGCGCGACGCAGCGCCGCGAGCATTTCGTCGTGATGGTCCAGGCCCAGGCCGTAGGTCACGTCCGAGCGGACGATGTTCAGAAACGGTCCTGCCTGCAGCCACAATTTCTCAATGATCTGCTGGATGAGAGGTGACCGCGCGGCATGGTACATCGTGAAATGGAAGCGCCTGTTCAGGCCGAGATAATTAGCCATGACATTGCTCTCGACGCATTCGCGCATCAGCCCGTTCAGCTTCGCCAATTCATCGAGTTCTTCGGGCGTGATGGTCGTCGCGGCCCACTCGGCCGCCGTTCCTTCGACGCTGCAGCGCACACGCACCAGATCCGAAATACGCGCCACCGTGGCCTCGGGGACGATGACGCCCCGATTTGGGTGGTCGAACATTGCCTCGTCGCTGACGAGTTGCCGCAAGGCCTCGCGCACCGGCATGGCGCTGGTCCGGTACTGTTCGGCAAGCTGTCGCACGACCAGTCTTTGGCCGGGCAGGAAGTCACCGTTCATCAGTGCTTCCTTCAAGCCCGTATGGACACGAACATGAGCTGTCTTTTGCGCGGCCGAGCCGGCACTGGCATCCTTGCGATCAAGCATCAGTTTGTCCGGCGCGGCAGTATTTTGAGGTTGCTCGACAGGAAATCGTCGAATGCGCCGGCGAAGCCGTCGAGTTCGGCGTCGCCAAATGGCAGTGACAACGCCAGCATGCCGCGCGGCGTCACGTAGTACCCTCGCAACAGCATTTCGATATGCCAAAGCGCAATCACCGAAGGATCGGCATCGTCGAGCCGCGCCGGAGTGTCCACCGGCCCCCTGACGAAATGCAGGTTCATCAACGACCCACGCCCTATGACGATGCCCTCGACGCCATGCCTTTCAAGGGAGACGTTCATCGCTTCGCGCAGGCGATCGCCGCGCGCATTGATCGCGCGGCTCGCCTCTTGCGTCAGCACCTGGGTCAGACCGGTGAAGCCAGCAGCCATGCTGAGAATATTGTTGTTGAACGTCCCGCCATGCGAGAACGCACCGGGCAAAGCCGGATCGAAGCGATCGACGAGGTCGGCGCGTCCACCGAATGCGCCAAAACTGGCGCCGCCGCCGATATACTTGCCGAGCGTCACGAAATCGGGAAAAATCCCATGCGCCCCGTGGAGCGCGCGGTAGTCGAGGCGCGAAGTCATGACCTCGTCGAAAATCAGCAGCGCCCCGGTATCCTTCGTCACCGCGCGCAGCGCTTCCAGGAACTCACGCGTCGCCGGGATGCAGCCGCCGCCGCCCATCATCGGCTCGACGATCACCGCGGCAAGCTCGTCGCCCTGTTCCTTGATGACCGCCACGGCGCCTGCACTATCGTTGTAGTCGGCGAAGACAAAGGGGAAAGGCAAATTGAGTGGCGAGCCGCCATGCGCAAAGGTGAGTACGCCACCGTGGTAGCCCTCGCGGAATGCGAGTATCTTCGAGCGCTGGGTAATGGCGCGAGCCGCCGAAATAGCCATGATGTTCGCCTCGGTGCCCGAGTTGCAGAAGCGCACGCGCTCGATGGCCGGAAAACGGTCGACCACCGCGGCAGCCAGGCGCGCCTCATAGCGGTTGGGTGCGCCCAGCATGATGCCACCCTGTATGACGTCCACAAGGGCCGCCGAAATCGCCTTGTCGGAGTGGCCGTAGAAACCGGCACTGTATTCCGAGACCAGGTCGACATAGGTATGGCCGTCCAGATCGGTCACCCTGCAGCCTTCACCGGAAACAAACGATACGGGGAATGGCCGATACCATAGAACAGCCCTCGTATTGCCGCCCGGCAACGATGCCGCGGCCTCGTTCTGACGCGCCAGGCTGTTCGGGTTGGCGTCAGCGAAACGCTGTCGCGCCTCGTCCAGAACAGCAGCGAGACTGACATTGGCGCGCACGTCTCTAGTGCCTTGCAGCATTCGATCAAATCCCTTTGGCTTTTTCACTTTTTTGCACCGTATCGTAAATTCCTGTTGCTAATCAATCCATTTTGCGTTTGAAATTTGATCAAATCCACAACGATAAGAAAGGGGAACTGCAATGAGGACTTATCTGCAAGCCGTATCTGCCGCCGCGATCTGCCTCGCGACCTCGACTTTGGCCGCGTCCGCGGCCGACCCCGTCACGGTGGTCGGCTGGGGGGGTACATGGGACAAGGCCTACAAGGATGGGGTCTGGGACAAGTACACCGAAAAGACGGGCGTTCCGATCGTCATGGAAGAATGGGGCGGCGAGGTCGCCAAGGTGCGTGCCCAGGTGCAGGCAGGCAACATCACTTATGACGTCGTCTCGGTCGAAGCGCCCGCCATGGAAGTCGGCTGCGCCGAAGGCCTGTTCGTCCCGCTGACGCCCGAGATCACCGGCGACGCGGCGAATTATCTTCCAGGCACCCTGCACGAATGCGGCGTCGCATCCGACACCTGGGCTACGGTCCTTGCCTACAACACGAAGGTCTACAAAGGTGACGCCGCGCCGAAGAGCTGGGCGGATTTCTGGAACGTCGAGAAATTTCCGGGAAAGCGCGGGCTTTACCAGCAGGCACAGTTCACGCTGGAAAATGCGCTGATGGCCGACGGCGTGAAACGCGAGGACATGTACAAGGTGCTGGCCACGCCGGAAGGTGTCGATCGGGCTTTCGCCATGCTCGACAAGATCAAGCCGAACGTCGTCTGGTGGTCCACAACGACGCAGGGCATCCAGAACCTCGACAGTGGTGAAGTGGCTCTCAGCGACGGGTTCAATGCGCGCATCACCAACGAAGCCATCAACGAGAAGAAGCCCTATGCGATCGCATGGGACGCTGGCTTCTTCTATGGCACCGACTACTGGGCGGTGGTGAAGGGCGCGCCGCACCAGCAGGCCGGGCTGGATCTCCTCAAGTGGTTCTCCATCCCTGAAAACCAGGCCGGCTTCTCGAAACTCTATGCCTATGGCACCGGCCGCAAGGAAGCCGCCGACCTCATTCCCGCGGATTGGAAGGCCAACCTGCCGACGTCGCCGGAGCACCTTCAGTACGGCGCCTCCTATGACAACGACTTCTGGACCGAGCACAAGGAAGCACTGGAAGAACGCTTCAAGGCCTGGCTCGCGAAGTAACCCAGGCATGTTGGTCGGGACAAAGCCGGCTATGAAGCGGCGCCAACGGGGCGGCATGCTCGCCCTGTTGACGGCCCCGCTTATTCTGTTCGTCGTCATTCTGTTTCTGTGGCCGGTAGCGCGCTTCCTCGCTCTGGCCGTCGACAACTCGGATTTCTCGAACAACCTGCCGCGCACAATTGCCGCTCTGGCGGGCTGGAATGCGGATAGCGGCCTGCCTGGCGAACCCGTCTTTGCAGCACTCGTCGAGGATTTGGCCGACGCGCGGCGCGCCGGGAAGGAAGGCGTCCTGGCGCAACTCGTGAACCAGCGCGTCGTCGGCAGCCGTTTCCTCGTCATCAAGACGGCAAAGGATGCGGCCGACGGCAAACTCACTATGCGTCCCGTGCGCGACGAGGTGCTCTCCAAACAGGCCGGCTGGAAAAACATCGATCTCTGGCAGGTCATAGCGCGCCAGCAAAGCGCGCGAACGGACTATTATCTGTTGGCGAGCCTGGACCTGAAGCGAGGCGCGGACAATTCGATCGAAGCCGTTTCCGCCGACCGCGCCATCTTCGTCGACGCGCTGCTGCGTACGATCTGGATCAGCATCGTGGTGACCGTCATCTGCGCGGTGCTCGCCGTGCCGCTGGCGCAGGCAATTGTCAGCGCGCCCCCGGCGTGGTCGAAGCTGATGTTCGCGTTGATCCTGTTTCCGCTCTGGACGTCGCTGCTGGTGCGCACCGTCATCTGGATCATCGTGCTGCAGAAGAACGGCCCCGTGAATTCCACTCTGCTCGGATTGGGTATCGTCAGCGAACCCCTCGACCTCATCTACACCCGCTTTTCGCTCTATTTGGCGATGGTTCAGGTTCTGCTGCCTATGATGGTGCTCTCCGTCGTCGCTGTCATGCGGCGGGTTCCGACCACCTACATGCGCGCGGCACTGTCGCTGGGTGCGCCGTGGCTCACGGCGTGGCGCCGCGTGCAGTTACCGTTGATCCTGCCAGGGATCCTGTCCGGCGGGGCGATCGTTTTTGTCTTCGCACTTGGCTACTACATCACCCCGACGCTTGTCGGCGGGCCGACCGACCAGATGATCTCCAGCTACATAGCTTTCTACACGAACAGCACACTGAACTGGGGCATGGGTGCAGCGCTTTCGCTGCAACTGCTGATGATCCTCGTGTTGTTTGCGTTGCTGTTCTGGACGGCGTCCGTCCTCTTCCGCCGCAAGGCGCATGTCGCATGAGCGCCGACCGCTTCCGGAAGTGGCTGATGTATGCCTATGCGGCGACGTTGCTGGCGTTCATCATCCTGCCCCTGCTGATCGTGATCCCTATGTCGCTGACCTCGAGCAATTCGCTGGCATTTCCGACGCCGGGCTGGTCGCTGCGCTGGTATGCCGAACTGTGGGTCGACCAGCGTTGGCCGAACGCACTGTGGAACTCGGTCGTCATCGGGCTGTCCACCACGGTTCTGGCGTTGCTGCTCGGCATACCTGCGGCGATCGGACTCGCCTGGGGCGATTTTGCCGGCAAACGGATTCTCTACGCGATCATCGCCGCGCCCTTAGTGACGCCGGTTGTCATCGTCGGCGTCGCGGCTTTTTCATTCTTCGCCACACTGGGACTCGTAGGCAACAAGCTATCCATCATTCTGGTGCATACGGCGATGGCCGTGCCTGTGATGCTGACGACTGCCGTCGCCAGCCTTTCGACCTTCGACCGGACATTGGTTCGCGCGGCCGCATCGCTCGGCGCCGGCACCATCCGCACATTCTTCAAGGTAGTGCTGCCGCTGATAGCGCCGGGCGTCATTACAGGGGCCATCATCGCCTTCATCATCTCTTTCGACGAAGTCGTCGTCGCAAGTTTCCTCTCGACAGGCGCGGAGCGAACCTTGCCTCGCATGATCTTCTCCGGGGTTCGCGAATCCATCAGCCCTGCCATCGCGGCCGTCGCTGTGCTGCTGATCGCATTCTCTGCGACCCTGCTTGGTGTCATCGCCATCCTTCAGGGCCGCTCGCAAACTCTCCGCGCAAGGGCATCGGCATGAGACTGGTTCCATCGGTACAGCAGTTGGAGACCGAGATGACGACCTGGCGGCGGCATCTGCATGCCAATCCAGAACTCGGCTTCGAAGAGTTCGAGACGGCGCGTTTCGTGGCGGACAAACTGCGCTCGTGGGGCATCGAGACGACCGAAGGCGTCGGACGGACAGGTGTCGTCGGTACGCTCAGGGGCAGGCTCGGCGCTGGTCGCAGTCTTGGCATCCGAGCCGACATGGACGCCCTGCCGATGACCGAGGCGCGGCCGCTGCCGCATGCATCCCGCATTCCCGGGAGGATGCATGGCTGCGGCCATGACGGTCACACGACGATGCTGCTCGGCGCAGCCTCGGCGCTTGCCCGCTCGCCCGACTTCGCCGGCACCGTGCATTTCATTTTCCAGCCGGCCGAGGAGGGCCGAGGTGGGGCCCTCGCCATGCTGAATGATGGCCTTTTCGAGCGTTTCCCCTGCGATGAAGTCTACGCGCTGCACAATTGCGAACGGCCGCTGGGCGAGATCGCCGTCCACCACGAGACGGTGGCAGCGGCGGCTGATCGCTTCGAGATCGTCGTGCATGGAAGGGGCGGCCATGCGGCGATGCCGCATCTTGCGATCAATCCACTCCCCGTCGCCGCGCGCATCCTGCTGGCAATCGAAGCCCTGCCCGGTCGCCTGACCGATGTGCACTCTCCGGCAATCGTCACCGTTGGCAGCCTGCGCGCCGGCGAAGCCTTCAACACCATCCCCGATGCGGCGTTTCTGACCGGCACCGTGCGCACCTTCGACCATCAGGTTCAAAAGACGCTGGAGATGGCAATCCGCCGCATCGCGAAAAACGAGGCCGAAGCTTTTGGCGCCAGCGTCGATATTCGCTACGAAACGCCCTTCGCGCCGACGATCAACACTCCGGCGCAAGCCGACGCGATGATCGCGATTGCGAACGAGGTGATGGGCTCGGAACGTCTCGTCGTCGATCCGCCTCCCGAGATGGGTTCTGAAGATTTCTGCTACATGTTGGAACAGCGGCCGGGCTGCTATTTCTTGCTTGGCCAGGCGGACGACGCGCACCAGGCCGCCGCGCACGACACCAATTACGATTTCAACGACGCTATCCTGCCGATGGGCGCCAGTCTTTGGGTCAGGCTGGTGGAGCGCCGCCTGTCCGCCGCAGGCGCATCGTGATGCAGTTGCCGGAAAAAGACATCCGCTGGCGGAGCCATTGGCTGCGGCAGGCATTGCCCGAGGACCCGGACCTTGCGCCTCCGCTCGAAGAGACAACGCAGGCCGACATCTGCATCGTTGGCGGCGGGTATCTCGGACTGTGGACCGCCATTCGCCTCAAGCAGCACAATCCAGGCTTCGACATTGTCATTGTAGAGCGCGACATTTGTGGTGGTGGCCCGAGCGGCCGCAATTCCGGAATGGTGCTTTCGGCGTGGACCAAATACAGCGCGCTTGCCGCGCTGCGCGACGGAAACGACGCGCTTTCGATCATCAAGGCATCCGAAGCCGCGATCGGCGGCATCGAGGCTTTCTGCAAGGCCGAGGCAATCGACGCCTGGTTCGATCGCATCGGCTGGATCTGGGGCGCTACGTGCGAAGCACAGCTTGGCGCCTGGGACGACGCGTTAAACAAGCTGGCAGCGCACGGCTACGTCCCGGCGCGGCGAGTTTCGCGCCCGGAGATCGCGGCGATGGCCGGTACGACGAGCCACCTTGGCGGTGCGTTCGACGCTTCGTCGGCAACTGTGCATCCAGGGTTCCTGGTGCGCGGCCTGCGTCGTGCAGCGCTGAACCGCGGCGTTCGGATCTATGAAAAGTCGCCGATGAAGCGGTTTTCGCGACGTGGCAAGCTCACGGTGGAAACGGCGAAAGGAACTGTGTCCTGCGGCAAGGTCGTGCTTGCCATGAACGCCTGGTCCGGGGCGATTCCGGAACTGGCCCCTGCGATCTTCAACATCTCCAGCGACGACGCCATGTCACAGCCCATTCCAGACCTTCTCGACAAGGTCGGCTACCGCCGGGCGCCGCTGATGATCGATTCCCGCGTCTTCGTTGGCGGTTGGTCTCCGACGCGCGATGGTCGGCTGTCCGTCGGCGTCAGCGGTGGCGTCATTGGCTTCGGCGGCATCGTCGACCAGCGTTTCCATGGCCTGTCGCCACGGGTCGCCGAAATGCGTCGCGTGCTGCGGGATGGCCACCCGGCGCTCGCCGATTTCCCGCTCGAAACATCGTGGAACGGCCCGATCGACCGGACGGTCAGCGGCGTGCCGCTGTTCGGCGCTTTGCCCGCCAACCGCGATGTCGTCTACGGCTACGGCTTTTCCGGCAATGGCACGACAATGGCTTATATCGGCGGCGAGATCCTCACCAGCCTGCTGACTGACGGCGAATCGGAACTGACGCATTCGGCGCTGGTGCGTCCGGTGGCGCGCGGTTTCCCGCCCGAACCCTTTCGCTTCGTCGGTGCGCATTTCGTCCGTGGCGCGGTGCGTCGGCGCGACGATCTTGAACATGCCGGGCGCAAGCTGGATCCGGTGACGAGATGGCTCGCCGGGCTGGCTCCGTCCGGCGTCACTCCCTCCAAAGCCAATCTTCGCGCAAAGAAAGGATGACAATGTCCAAGGCCAGGATTTTCAAGCACAGCGAGTTGACTCTGAAGCCATCAGTCACGCCGACCGGAACGTCGTCGATCGCGCGCGTCATCAATGCCGAGATCAGCCGGACCATGGGCGGTGGCATTGAGTATCTGGAGAACGCCTCGATCGACTGGACCGTGACCTATGACGAGGTGCTGTTCATCCATGAAGGCACGCTGACGATCGAACTGGATGACGGCCGCCACGAATGCCGCCCTGGCGACATCGTCTGGCTGCCCAATGGCACGCATCTGAAATACATCGCAACCGAACGCACCGGCTATTTTTACTGCCTGTACCCATACGACTGGGCCGCGCGGCAAGGGACGGTAGAACCTTGAAGTGACAGGCATATCATAGGTTCGCCTTTCACCGCGCAGTTCCGGGGTAGTGAAACAGCTGTTGGCAGCTCCGCGAAGTACGCATTGCAGGTCAATATCGTCGGCTGCAAAGCGTCACGCTTGGAAGCGATTTCATGGTGATAGCGGCCAGGAAGGGCAGCTAGCCAGCTTTCCGCCCAAGTACGATGTGAGATATCCGCCGATCCGCCTGGCAGACGGCGGATTGTCATCATAGCAATATGCATATTAGCTATTCCTTGACAATCTGCCTGGGCTCTGGTTTCCTGATTTAACGGGTGTTTAACCAAGTTCGTTGCGTTTTTTTTACGGACGGTGTTCGCATGTCAACGTTAGTTGTCGCGGACCCGCGGGGGGTGTATCTCGCTGGTCTGGAATGGGTTTTGCAGAAGGCTGGACACGATGTTGTCGCCCAGTGTCGCCGCCCTGTGGACGTTCTCGCTCATGTGGAGCGCCATCGACCTGATATGGTCATCGTTGGCGTGGATCTCGCGGACCAGCAGACATCAGGTCTTTCCTCACGGCTGAAGGCCTGCAGCAGCGCTCTCGGCATCATCTTCATCGTGCAGCCAACCGGCGGGCTCGATGTCAGGGAAATACAGACGCTCGACGTCGACGGCCTGTTTCTGGACGGCATCAGCCACCGCTTTCTCATCGAATGCGTGAATGCGGTGGCGGCGGGCAAGAAGTGGATCGACAACAAGATCGTCCAGCAGCTGCTGATGCCCGGATCGCAGCCGCAGCCAATGTCCAGGCTGACCGGGCGGGAGACCGAGATCGCCGATCTCGTCTCGCGCGGGCTGCGCAACAAGGCCATCGCGCAGCGGTTGCACGTATCCGAAGGCACTGTGAAGATGCACCTGCATCACGTCTATGAGAAGCTGCACCTCGGCAGCCGGGCGGAACTGGCCTGGGTGTCGCATGGCAAGGGCCTCCCCCCCTCAGGAACGGGCCTCCTCTGAAAGCTGCACTTTTATCGGGCATCCAAGTGAGGCCGGCAACGGGCAGGAAAGCCGCGCGATAGCATCGGCCGTGACATCGTCTGTTTCTCGACGATTGCGGACGCCTGCTCTCGGTCCGACCCGCCTGATAACCGGGGATTGACTTGGCGGTTGCTGGCTCTCCCCTCCTCCGGTTCCTTTAGCAAACAGGCTACCACAGCATACACCGCAAGCTGCCGCTTTGCGTCTCGCCTAGGTTGAGTCCAGAGCCTTGAACGTCCGGCCCCTCGAAGGGGGCCGGATCGCTTGCGTTGAAGCTAATGAAGGCTACGAGAACGTCATCAAACGATGAAGTCCTGGCTTGCGAGGATGCTTAGTGTTTGAGTAGCGGCATCCCCGTCGAGGTCGGTGTTTGCCAGCGTGAATTCGAACGGCTGATCGTCAACCGGACCCTCGATGCTCGTCGAGAAGTCGAGGATGCGAACACCCGAGTTGGCACCGGCGACGTGGAACTGAACGTAGGCCGTGTCGAAGGCTTGACCACCATCGTCGTCGATGGTCACGGTCTGATTGCCCGAGCGCAAGCCAGTAACGTTGTCGATATTGTGATCGATCAGATTGCCGCCATCGTCGTAAAGCCACGATTCTACCGTGATGGCGTTGATGTTTCCAATTCCTGCGACCGCGAAGGCCAGATTGTTGATGTCAGACCCGTCCGCAGTGGAGAAGGTGAAGCCCTCATTGTTGTTGATCTGCGAAGCCTGACCGCCTTTCACGCCGAACCCAACTGCATCGGGGTTAAGGTCGTCAGCCGCTACAGTCGGGCCTCCCAGTGGAGCAGTGTTGAACGGCGCAAAGGCTGCCTCGGTCGCGTTCGCTGCGGGCGTAGCGTTGAAGATCAGACCGTCAAAGACGATGCTGCCGGTGTTATCCACCGTGGGTACTATCAAGGTCTCCTGGGGACCGCCCGACTTGACCGCATTGAAGTTGAGGTCGGACTGCTCACCCTGGGGTGTGAAGAGCACGTCGAAGGTGTATCCCGAGTCGGTCACGTTCAGTTGGTAAAGGTCCGTATCGGTGGCCACGTCGTGGTACGTCAGCGTGGTTCCGTCGGCGTTGAGAATCTCCTCGATGGCAGTGCCACCGAGATCGGTGTAAGCGGTGATGGTGACGTGTGAGCCATCGGCTCCGGGAGTAAGGTCGAACGTCCCGGTGTCCTGTTGATTGGCGGCCAATCCGACCTGGAACGGCGTGGCATCACCAGTGATGCCGTCGAACGTCGGCCCGGCGTCCTCGAACACGAGGTGCGTCCCGAGATCCTCGTGGTTGACGACCGTCACCTCGCTCGATGAGGGGAACGCGACTTCGAGGTTCTCAACGCGCACGCCGGACGTGCTTTGCTTCGTGTCGTAGAAAAATCGAACGTAGATTTGGTCGACGCTATCGGCCGATTCGATGGTGTAATTCTCAAAGACGGAGCTGCCCCCAGGTAATACTACTGTGTCGGTCCCGTGCTCAATTACTATCCCATTATCGACAGTCCACCACTCAATGTTAACGCTCTTCACGCCGCCTACGCCCTGGACGTCGAACCTGATACCGCCGATCTCGTTCGCATCCGGACTAGCAGAAGTCCAGGCCGCGTCTTGAACGAAGAAGCCCTCATTTTGATTCAACTGAGAGGCTTGGCCGCCCTTCACACCGAAGCCGATCGCGTTGGGGTTCAGATCATCATCGGTTCCGGGGTTCGTGTTGATGGTCGTCGGATCAGTGACTGCACCTGCCGGGAAGATGAGCCCATCAAACTTGGCGCTGTGATTGTCAGTGAGATCGGCTGTCGCAACCGTGAGCGTCTCCTGCGGACTACCTGACGGGATCGACGCGAAGTCCAGCGACTGAAACGTCGTTACGAGTTCGGTGGTCGTTACATCCAGTGTGATCTTGCCTTCGGCGAAAGACAGGATGTCGGCATCGTCAACGGCGAGGGGATCGTTGTGATGCAGCGGTTCGTATTGGACGAGGTAAATCTGCGCTGACGACACGTCAGTCTTATCAAGCGCAACCGCGAACGCCAGATCGCCCGTGGGGTCAGCGACACCATTCACGGCCTCGCGCCCATAAATGACGCCGCCCTCGTTGTAGAGGAAGATTTCCGTACCGTCGACGGTAAAGAGGCCGCTCGTCGTGCCGTCAGCGGGGATCGACAGCGCCAAATCGGTCGCTCCGGTTGTGTCAAGTAGGGCGGTGTTGACGGCCACCTGCGGAAAACCTGTCGTGGCGTCGGTACCGAGACTGATTCCCGCCACACCCAGGGCCACGAGATCGTCGATGAGCGCCTGGTCGAGGAGGACATCATTGTCATCGGTGACGGTCTGTACGCCGATCTGCTCATCGAGAACGAGATTTGTGTTGGTAATAGTAGCCATAACCTGCCTCCCAATTGTGATTGAGCTGTTCCAGGGTTAGTTGGATTAGGTCAGGCCGCGGCGAAATGGTGGATCGTAGAAAACCACGATTGCCCCCCCGGCTATCACTTGAGATGCCAACAAACCCTGGCTGCTGAGGGGCCTATTTGGCGCAGCCTAAGGACGGCTGGTCAACTTTCCGTCTGATAGTATTACGACCTATATCGAACGATATATATCGTTTCGAAAGTGTCGCTGCCATCAATATAACTAGAAACATTAGCCCGCGAGAAGAGCCGTAGTGAAAGCTCGCATCCGAGCAAGCCACACGTGTCAACCGCTTTGCAAAACTGAGCCCCGATCAGCGTCCAATTTTGACTCCCTCTAAGTAAGGGCACGTTGTTTGGCGCTCGCAGGAGCTTTCGGGTTGCAGCCCGCCGAGCGCGGATGAGTTTGGCCGTGTTAGGTTGATCAGGCGCTGTTCTTGATACGCCGGAACTCGTTGCCCCGTCTCGACGATCTCATAGTGATGGATGAGACGATCCGAATTAATCGAGGATGACGAATCCGTGGCGGGTGAGATAGTCGGCGATGCGGCCCTGCTTGCCGGCACGACCCCGGTCTTGAACTGGTCGACCAGACCGAAGACGTTGCACCTGCACCTTCTCTACGAAAAGCCGCACCTCGGCAGTCGGCCGGAATTGGTCTGGGTGTGGCGCATGGCATGGGCCTCGCCCCCCAGGAACGGGCCTTCCTCCGACATCCGCGCTGGCATCGACATGAGGCCGGCAAGGCCGGAAAGCCGCGCGATGGCATGCCAATAAGATCCGTCGCAGCGCCTGCGCCGGACTGATCTATCGAAAGATATATATCGTTCGATCAGGTGCGGACATTGACCTCAATACCATCGAACCGGGAATGGACGCCTCCTCTTAGGCCGCGACACAATGGAGGATCACGGCCGCATTGGCTGCCCCGCGATCTGTTGCACGAGATGTCATCCCGCGAGATATGAACGATGAAGATCACCCAACAGCCCCCTGCCCTGCAAGTGGTTATGAAAGAGGTCAGGCGCGCCATCCGGCCACTGATCTGGTTCAGCGGCGGCATCAACGTGCTGATGCTGACCGGGGCGCTATACATGCTCCAGGTCTACCACCGCGTGCTGTCCAGCCACAGCCTGGAGACGCTGGCGATGCTGTCGCTGATGGCGGCGGCCGCGCTCGGGACGCTCGCCGGGTTGGAAGTAATACGCGGGCGTCTTCTGGCCAAGGTCGGATCATGGATGAACGCGCGCTTGGGACCGGTTCTCCTGACCGCATCGGTGGAATATGCCGCCTCGGCGCCCGGCCAGGCCAACGCCCGTCCGTTGCGCGATCTGGACCAGGTGCGGAATTTCTGCACCAGTCCCAGCATCTTCCCGATCCTCGACGCGCCTTGGGCGCCGCTGTTTTTCGCTGCCATATTCATCATGCACCCCTGGCTGGGTTGGCTGGCGCTTGGCGGCGGGATCATCCTGTTCGCTTTGGCGCTGCTCAACGAATATGTCACGCGAAAGCCCTTGATCGAGGCTGCGGGTGCGCAGTCGCGGGCCTATGTGCAGGCCGAGGCGGCGATCCGCAACGCCGAGGTCGTCCAGGCGATGGGTATGCTAAAGCCGCTGATGGAAGGCTGGAAGGCACAGCAGGACGAGGCGAACAAAGGACAAGTCCTTGCCGCTAACCGGGGTGGGGTCATCGCGGCCATCGCGCGTTGTCACCGGCTGGCCCTGCAAATGGCCATACTCGGCCTCGGTGCCTATCTGGTTCTTCGCAACGAGGCCTCGCCCGGTATCATGATATCCGCCTCGATCCTGATGGGGCGCGCATTGTCACCGGTCGAGCAAGCGATCGGCACCTGGAAGGCGACGGTCGGAGCCCGTGCCGCTTACCGGCGCCTCACCGCGGTCGCCGGACAGCACCGGGAGGCCACACCGGTCCTGCCACTGCCCCGTCCGAAAGGCAGGTTCGAGGCCGACAACCTTGTGCTTGCCCGACAGGGTGGCGAGCATATCCTCAAAGGCATCAACTTCCGCCTCGAGCCCGGTGAAGCGATGGCGTTGATCGGCCCGAGCGGGGCCGGCAAGACGAGCCTGGCGCGCATACTCGCCGGCGCCTGGCGCCCGTCCGCGGGGCGCGCCTTGCTGGACGGAACGGATGTCGCCCAATGGGCGGCGGAGGACCGTGGTCGTCATGTCGGCTATCTGCCGCAGGACATCGAACTCTTCGCCGGCACCGTGTCCGAAAACATTTGCCGCTTTGCTACGCTCAGCCCGGCGGTCTTCAACAAGGTGGTCGAGGCCGCGCAGCTGGCGGGAGTCCACGAGCTGATCAAAGGACTGCCGAAGGCGTATGGCACCGAGATCGGCGAAGCAGGTGCGATACTGTCGGGCGGGCAGCGCCAGCGCATCGGGCTGGCGCGGGCCCTCTACGGCGATCCCGCGCTGCTTATCCTCGACGAACCCAATTCCAACCTCGACAGGGAGGGCGAGGAGGCATTGATTGCCGCTCTCGGCGTGGCCAAGGCGACGAACACGACCGTTATCCTGATCGCGCACCGCGCCAACATTTTGGACAAGGTAGACAAGATACTGGTCCTCAACAGGGGTCAGCAAGATCTCTTCGGGCCGCGCGACCATGTCTTCAACGAACTCGCCAGCCGTGTCGGCAAGGTGGCCCATCTGCCCAAGGCGGCCCAGTTGCCAGCCCTTGAAGTGGTGAAGGAAATCAAAGAGGTCAAGGAAGCATGAGCCGCCCCCCCGAATTGAACGTCGTGCCGCTGCCCCGTCCCCCGCCCTCGCTGCTGGAACCGGTGCCGCTGCGTCTCACCGGCGTGACGTGCACCGGCTTCGCGATCATGTTCCTGTTCTTCGGCGTGGCCGGGGGATGGGCGGCCCTGGCGCCGCTGGACAGCGCTGCGGTAGCGTCGGGCGTGATCAAGGTCGCCGGCGACCGCAAGCTCATCCAGCACCTCGAGGGCGGCATCATCGCGGAGTTGAACGCCGCCAACGGGGATATCGTCAAGGCGGGCAAGATCCTCGTCCGGCTCGACGGCACGCAGGCAAAGGCGCAGCTCGACCTGATCCAGAACCGGATAGCAACGCGTGAGGCGCTGGCCGCGCGTCTCAGGACCGAGCGTGACGGCAAGACCGAGATCGAGTTCAATCCGGCGTTGCTCGCAAACCCCGCGATCGCCGTGAAGGACGCGGTGGCAGCACAGCGTGACGTGTTTACAGCGAAGCACCACAATCTGAAGGACGAGCGGGAAATTCTCGGCCAGCGCCGTCACCAGGTCGAGGAAGAGATAACGGGGCTGGAGCAGCTTGTCGTCACCGAAGACAAGCAGATCGAGGCAATCGAGGGCGAAAGCAAAGACCTTGAGGGTCTGCTCAAGAAAGGGCTGACCACCCGCGAACGGAACCTGTCGCTCAGACGCCAGCAGCGGGAGATCGAGGGCGAGCGCGCCACCAATGTCGCGGCAATCGCCCGTGCCGGAAGCGCCATGGCCGAGATCGACATGCAGATCCTGAACCTCAACACAGTGCGCCTGAACGAGGCCGTCGACGAGTTGAGCAAAGTCGAGGCGGAGCTGTTTGACCTCGGACAGCAGGAGCGTTCCGCCAGGGACGTGCTTAGCCGTACCAACGTCGTCGCGCCCGTTGACGGCATTGTCATGGAGCTGAAGGTCCATACGGCAGGCGGTGTCGTGAAACCCGGTGAGACATTGATGACGATCGTCCCGCTCGGACAACAACTCGTGGTCGAGGCTATGGTCAAGCCGGAGGATGTCGAGACGATCGCACCCGGACAGCCCGCGCGCGTCAGCTTCCCGGCCTTCGCCCGCTACAACCTGCCGCCGCTCGAGGGTGTTGTGGAGATCGTGTCGGCTGACCGCATGGTTGAGGAACGCAGCGGCGCACCGTATTTCGCCGCGACGGTTGTGATCGACAAAAGCGAACTCGGCAAGCTGGAGGGTCGCAAGCTGCTGCCCGGCATGTCGAGCGAGACGATGATCCGGACGGGGGCTCGCACCGTTCTCTCTTATCTCGCCGAGCCGATCACGCAGAACTTCCGCCGGGCCATGCGGGAAAAATAGCCGTAAGCCGCCTAACCGGATTCAGGAAAGCAGCATTCGCCCGGCCGTGATCGCCAGGAAGAATGCAAAGGCAAGTTTCAGGTAGCGCGGGTTGAGCGCGTGGGCGAGCCTTGCGCCCAGAGGGGCGAACAGGAAGCTCACGGGCGCTATGATGGCAACCGCCGGCAGGCTGACGTAGCCCAGGCTGAGCGGGGGCCTGCCGGCAATCTCGAGACCCGACCAGATGAAGCCGGCCACCGCCGGAAGCGCGATGAGCAGGCCAAGTGCCGACGATGTGCCGACGGCCCGGTGGACCGGAAAGGAAAAGCTGGAAAGCGTCGGCACCGAGAGCGTGCCGCCGCCAATTCCCATGAGCGAAGAGACAAAGCCGATCACAGCAGCGATCGCGCGGTTGATCCAGCCGCTTTGCGGCAGGTGATCGGAGATCACGAGGTGCTTCGGCAATGCCATGTTGACGGCCACCAGCAGGCCGACGACGCCGAAGACCAGCCGCAAGCCGGCGCCCGGGATGAATTTCGACATGATGCCGCCGATGAGGGCACTGACGAAAATGGCCGGTCCCCACAGAGTGAGCAGTGCCCGGTCGACATTGCCGCGCCTGTTGTGCGACCGCATCGACGAGATCGAGGTGGGGATGATGACCGCAAGCGACGTCGCGACAGCCAGATGGCTGATCACAGCAGGCGAAAATTGGAACAGGCTAAGTACCCAGAACAGCACCGGGACGATGACGATGCCGCCGCCGACTCCCAGCAGACCGGCGAGCACGCCGGAGGCAATTCCGGTCATGGCCAGGCCGGCGATCAGCATTGCAATCGTCAGCCCGTCGAAAACCGACGTGTCGAATCCGAAGTCCACTATGATTTTTCCTTGATTGGCCATTTGCGGCACGGCCTTGCGGACACGGCCGCTCATCCGCTGTTGCGACCCAAAATGCAGGTCGCCCAGAAGGGTCGTAGCGTTTTTGGGATGCGCTTTGGCTAGTGGCGCACCATCCCGGCGTCGACATTGAGCGTCTGGCCAGTGATCCAGCGCGCATCGTCGGAGGCCAGGAACGAGACCACATCGGCGATATGCTCCGGCTGCCCTTTGCCTTTCATCGCCTGAAGCATCTCGACGAAGCCGAACGCCTCGTTGTGCGGGCTCGCCTTGACGCCGTCGCTCTCGATCAGGCCGGGCGTCACCGCATTGGCGGTGATGTTGTATTTGCCAAGCTCGGTGGCGAGCGCCCTGGTGAAGCCGATGACGCCACCCTTGGCCGCGACATAGGCCGCCATGTTCGGCGTGCCGGCAAAGAAGGTGTTGGATGCGATGCTGATTACCCGTCCGGCCTTCCCCGCCGCACGCATCTGGTCCGTACCGGCACGGCTGACGATAAAAGTGCCGGTCAAATTGACGTCGATGATCTTGCGCCAGTGGTCGAGATCGACATCGTCCCAGGCGACGAACGGCACGATGCTGGCATTGTTGACCAGGATGTCGATGCCCCCGGTCAGGGCCTGGATTTCGGCGAAGAGTGCCTTGACCGATGCCGGATCGGAAATGTCGGCGGCGATCGCCCTCGCCTTTCCGCCTATCGCCGCAGCCGCCGCCCCGGCACCTTCGGCATTGATGTCGCCGACGATGACGGTTGCCCCGTCGGCGGCAAGCCGCGCTGCGATCGCCTTGCCGATACCCTGCGCGGCGCCTGTAACCAGGGCCGTCTTTCCCGCAAGCCGTTCAGTCATGAAAATGCTCCCTCAATCCGTGGTGATGTCTGTTCAGGCGTCGGCGTCGATCACGGCCAGCGCCGCGTCGATGCCCCTGCCGATCGCCAGTTTCTGGCCGGCCGCATTCATGGCGCCGCCCAGTGCCGTCAGCGCCGCGATCGCATAGATCGGCTGGGCTGTCGGTCCCATATGGCCGATGCGCGTCAGCTTTCCCAAGGTCTCGCCGCGCCCCGACGAAAACACCACGCCGTAACGGGCGCGCGCGGCCTGGCGAAGCGCCTTCTCGTCGACACCTTCGGGCGTGCGGACAGCGGTCGTGGTCGGCGACGCGATGCTGTCGCTGGCAGCCCAGATCGACAGGCCCATCGCGGCAACGCCAGCGCGCATGGCCTTGGCGGTGAGTGCATGGCGCGCCCACACCGCCTCCGGTCCCTCATTGAGATAGAGGTCGAGCGCGACATCGAGCCCGTTGATCTCCGAGACCGACGGCGTGAATGGAAACGGCTTGTCCCGCGACCACGCATGCTCCCAGTCGACGATGCTGAGCATCGACGCGCGCGGCGCCAGGGGATTGGCCTTCATCTTGGCCCAGGCCCGCTCGCTGACACCCATCATCGTGAGGCCGGGAGGCGCGCCCAGGCATTTGTTCGGGCCGGTGACATAGATATCGGCCTTGCAATCCTCGGGATGCGTCTTCATGCCGCCAAACGACGAGACGGCATCGACGATGAGATAGCCGCCATGCGCTGAAACCAGCGCACCGATGGCGTCGATCGGATTGATGGTGCCGGACGGCGTGTCGTGGTGGCAGACGGAAACGACGGTGATCTCCGGATGCGCCTTCAGCATTGCCTCGACCTCCTGCGGATCGATCGCCTCGTTATAGGGCACCTCGATCTCGAGCAGATGTGGCGAATAACGCTTCGCCCAATAGCCGAACCCCTTGCCGTAAACGCCTGAGGCAAGGTTGAGCACGACATCGTCCGGCGTGATCAGCGAGGCCGCGGCGGCCTCCAGGCCAAGCACCGGCTCGCCATGCAGGATGACCGGCTTGTTCGACAGCCGCATCGCCTTTTGCGCCTTGTCGACCACACCTTCGTAGAAAAGCTGGAACGCCGGGTCGTAGTCGTAGAGCACCGTGCGCCCGAGGCCGCGCAGCACTTCGGCATAGGCGTTCACCGGCCCCGCGGTCAGGGTGATGACCGGATCGGCATGTTCGAGATAGCGCATCGTCTTGGTCTCCGGATTGGCGGGGTCAGCCGTAGAATTGCGTGCCGGTCCTGTAGGTCTTGAAGTTGTCCATGTCGTGCGAGTACATCAACTCGGCGCCATGGTCCTCGGCAAGTTTCTTCACCTTGCGCATCGAATTGACGCCCGCTACCGGATCGATGTGGAACGCCGCCTGGCACAGCGTTTCAAGGCTCTTCTGCGTATAGGCCGCATCGATCGTGAACATGATCGGCTTGCGCTTGGGGAACTCGACCAGCAGGCTGTAATGGCCGATCGAATGGCCGGGCGTCGAGATCAGCCGGACGCCCCTGGCAAGGTCGACGTCGCCATCGACGCCTTCGAAGCTCGAGTTCGCCCGTGTCGTTCCCGCAAGCAATTGCCCGGTCGCGCCACGCGCTTCGGCAGCCTCCGCCGAAAAACTCAGATCGGAATAGCCGAGATGTTCGAAAGGCTGGGGATTGCACGCCTGCGGCACCTCGGTCCGGTGGCAGATCTTCTTGGCATGCGGAAAATACTTGTTGCCGCCGCAATGATCGAAGTGGAAATGCGAGTTGACCACGACGTCGATGTCCTTCGGCTCAAGGCCGAGCAGCGCCAGGGCGCCGGGGATGGTCTGGTGCTTTTCCTGGATCGGCTTTTCGAATGGCAGCACCTTCATCACATGATCGTAGTCGTAGCCGGTGTCGATGAGGAACCGGCCCTCGGCATGTTCGATCAGGATCGAATAGACCGGGAAGCGCACTTCGCCGCCAGGGCCGCGATTCCAGAACACATGATAGCCGTCGAGAACGAGCGAGCCGCCGTCGAGCAGGTAGACCTTGGTATCCGACATTCTTGCCTCCTTTCTTGGCGCGGGTCCCGTCCGCGCATGAATTGTCCTCAGCGCGCGCCGCGCTCGTATGGAATGCCGAGCGCCGCCGGCAGGCTCGCGCGCCGGCCGAACAGCACCAGCATGATCATCACCGCCAAGAACGGCAGCATCTGGATGATGTCGGTCGGTATGTTGATCCCGGCCACCTGCATGGCCGTCGTCAGCGACAGGCAGACACCGAACAGCAACGCACCGAACAGCACCCAGATCGGGCGACCGCGCGCCAGCATGGCCAGCACGATGCCGAGAAAGCCCGCGCCATTGGTGATGAACGGAATGAACAGCCCAGCCCCGACATTGGCGAGATAGGCGCCGCCGAGCCCAGCCAGCGCTCCGGTCGTCAACACGGCGATGGTGCGGGTCCGCACGACATCGATGCCGGCGACATCGAGCGCGGCCGGCTTGTCGCCTGCCGCCTGCAAATTGAGGCCGAGTTGCGTGCGCCGATAGAGGTAGCTCATGCCGAAAACCAGCGCGACCGCCAGATAGACGATCAGATGATGCTTGAAGAATGCAGGCCCGATGACCGGGATGTCCGAAAGCAGCGGAATGACGGTAGCATCCGCCGCGGGCAGGCGCGGGTAGCTGCGTGAGAACTGGAAATGGTGGAGCAGTGCCGTCAGGCCCTCGAGCCCCAAGGTCAGCGCGATGCCGATGACGATCTGGTTCAGCCCGATGCGCACGCAAAGCAGCGCCATGACAAGCGCCACCGCAGCACCCCCGGCGGCACCGGTGAGAAAGCCCAGCCACAGCGACCCGGAATAGAAAGCGCCGACAAAGCCGAGATAGGCGCCGGCCAGCATCATGCCTTCGATGCCGATATTGAGCACGCCCGCCTTCTCGGAGATCTGCTCGCCGAGCCCGGCAAGCAGCAGCGGGATCGCCGCGGTGACGGCGCCGAACAGGAGCGCGCTGAGAAAGACTTCGCTGAACAGCCCGGTCATGCCCTAGGCCCTCCGCGACTGGTTGTATCGGTGATCGAAATATTCGGCGAGCGCGAGCACGATCAGCACGATGGAAACCAGCACCAGAGTGAAATGATTGGGCACGCCGAGCCGGCGCGCCGCGCTCTCACCGCCGATCGAAAGCACCGAAAGCAGGAACACGAAGCCGATGGCTGCAAAGCCGTTCATGCGGGCGAGAAACACGGCGGGTATCACCGCAAGCCCGTAGGCGGGATTCCAGTCGGCGCGGACATTGCCCTGGACGCCGATGATGTCGACGGCGCCGGCAAGCCCGGCCAGCCCGGCCGAAATGGCGAAGACGGCGACGGTCAGGCCGGGGACACCGAGTCCCGAGTGAACCGCCGCGCGTGGATTGGCGCCGACGATCCTCAGCTTCAGCCCGAACGCCGTGCGCGTCATCACCAGATGCACGATGACGATCGCCGCCAGCCCAAGCAGCAAGCCGCTGGTGATGGTCGTTTCGAACAGGCGCGGCAACCGGTCTTCCACCGGCAGCGTACGGGTCTGCGGCACGGTCGTGTTGGGGTCGCGAAACGCCAGCTTGACCAGCACATTGGCGAGCGAGGTGCCGAGGAACGTCATCATCAGCGTGGTGATGATCTCGTTGACGCCCTGATAGGCACGCAGCAGGGCCGGCACCAGCGACCAGATCATCGCCACCACCATGGCGATGAGGAACGAGCAGACCAGCGCCAGCCAGGCTGGCATGACCTGCACGAACATAGGAGCGCTGGCCGCCGCCGTCACCGCGCCGAGCAGGAACTGGCCGTCGCCGCCGAGATTCCACATGCCGGCGCGAAAGGCCACGATCAGGCCGGCGGCAAGAAACAGCAGCGGCGCCATGCGCGTCAGCGTCTGCTGGATGCCGAGCGGCGAGAACAGTCCTTTCTCCAGCACGAAGCCGTAGTAGGCGAGCGGGTCGACGCCGACCGCAAGCAGGATACAGCCGGCTATGACGAGAGCGATGAGGATCGGGCCGAGCGTCATCAGCAACCGATGCGCGATGTCGCGACGCGTCGTTGCCCCGCTCGTGGCATCGAGTGCGGTAGCACTGACCGTGGGTGCGGTGTCGATGCTCATGCGGCAAGTCCGATCATCAGGCGACCGACCTTGGTGCGGGCGTCGTCTACGTTCTCGACGGTGCCGACCAAAGCGCCATCGGCGATGACGGCGATGCGGTCGCACAGACCAAGCAATTCCTCGAGGTCGGTGGAGATCAGCAGCACCGCAAGGCCACGCGCCGCCGTGTCGCGGATGCGCTGGCGCGACGCCAAAGTGTTGGCGAGATCGAGCCCGTAGGTCGGCTTGTTGAAGATCACCACCTTGGCGCCTTCAGCCAGTTCCCGTGCCAGAAGCACCTTCTGGATGTTGCCGCCGGACAGCCGCGCGACGGGCGTCTTCAGGCTCGGCGTACGCACGTCGTATTCGCGCACGAGCTGCGCGGCGCGCTTGTCGATCTCCGCGCGCTGCTCGACGCCGTTGCGCCAGAACGGGGCCGCGCCGACCTGCTTGAGGAAGAAGTTGATCGAGACCGGGAAGGTTCCGACAGTGCCCTCGCCCAGCCGGTCGTCGGTCAGGTAGCGAAGGCCGCGCCGGCGGCGCTCGCCGACGCTCAGCGTCTCGATGGCGGCGCCGTCCAGCCGTATCGAGCCGCCGGCAGCTGTACGCTGGCCGGCCAGCGCTTCCGCCAGTTGCTTCTGGCCGTTGCCGTCGATGCCGGCAATGCCCAGGATCTCGCCCGGGCGGATGTCGAAGGAGATCGACGACAGGCCCGGCGCATTGTCCGTCGGCGCGACCGCCAGATCTGCGACCTGAAGCAGCGGGGCCGCTTCTGCTCGGGCAGTGCGGACCGGACGCTCGACGGCTTCCGGATCATCCTTCTGCTTGCCGAACATCAATTCCACGATCTCCGAGACGATCTCCTGTTCGCCCAGCGCGCGAAACCGCTCGGGCGGGATCTCGCCGACCTTGCGGCCGAGCTTCAGCACCGAGATGCGATCGCCGAAGGCAGCCGCCTCCTTGAGCTTATGGGTGATGAAGACGATCGCCAGGCCCTGCTCGACAAGGCGGCGCATCAGTGCGCCGAGTTCGTCGATGCCTTTCGGCGTCAGCATGGAGGTGGACTCGTCAAGGATGAGCAGCCGGCTGTTGCGCAGCATCGCGCGCAGAATCTCAACCTGCTGCTGCTCGCCGAGCGACAACTCCGATACCTTGGCTTGAAGCTTGACGGTGATGCCGAGCGTGCCGGTGATCTCGGCGACGCGCGCCGCCAGTTCCTCGGTCCTGGGGCGCTGCCACCACGGCCCGCCAAGCAGGAGATTTTCCGCCACCGTCAGCGTCGGCACCAGCATCATGTGCTGGAATACGGTGCCGATGCCGAGTGCCAGCGCATGGCGCGGCGAGGTGATCGGCGTCGGTTTGCCGTCGACCAGTATGCGTCCTTCGTCCGGCTGCTGCAGGCCGGACAACATGCCGATCAGTGTCGATTTTCCAGCGCCGTTCTCGCCCAGCAACACATGCACTTCGCCCGGGCGGATCGACAGGTCGACGCTGTCATTGGCAACGATGCCGGGGAACCGTTTGGTCACGCCTTCAAGCGCGACGATGTCGCGCCCTGCAACGGACGATGAAGAAAAACCGCTCATGAAAGCCCAGCACCAAAAAACAGGAATCGTCCGGAGGGGTGAACGGATCACCCCTCCGGCAGCCGACCGTGATCGCCTTACTGGGCGACGCTGGTCATCAATGCCCTGACGGCGGCCGCGTCATAGACCGGCTCAACCTTGATCTTGCCGGAAATGACGTCCTCGCGCAGCGCCTGGATTTCCGTCCAGGCATTGTCCGGGATCGCAGCGGTCTTCAGCAGCTTGACCGAGTCGTCCTTGAGGCCGATCGTATAGTGTTTGGTGCCGAACGTGTCGGCCTTCAGGTCGGCAATCATGGCCGCATAGACCGGCTCGATGTTCCACACCACCGACGACAGCAGGAAGCCCTTGTCGATCGGTGACTTGTCGCCGATGACGTCGATGAAATAGACCTTGCCGCCATCGGCTGCCTTGGTCGTCTCGACCGCCTGCAGCATGCCGAAGCTCGAACCGTTGCCTTGGCCGAAGATGATGTCGGCACCCGATGCGATCACGCTTTCGGTGACGCGCTTGCCGCCGGCCGCATCGCTGTAGGCGGCAGGGCCGATCACCGCATAGGTGATCTTGACGTCAGGATTTTCCGCCTTCACGCCTTGTGCGAACGCCGCCGACTGCGAATTCCACGATGGCGGTTCGCCCGAGACGACGATGCCGACCGACTTGGAACGCGACACCTTGGCGGCGAGACGGCCGGCCAGATAGGCACCCTCGTGGCCGCTCAGCGTGTAGTCGGCGACGAGGCCCTTCTCCAGGCCGGCTGGCGTGTCGACGATCGCCACCGGAACTTTCAGTTCCTTGGCGATTTCGGGCGCCGAGGTGTTGTAGCCGCTGGCATGCGCGATCAACAGGCTGGCGCCGTCGGAGGCAAGTTCCCGCAAGGTCGGACGAACATCGCCATAGCCGAGGCCCTGGGCCACGACCACTTCGACGCCGGCGGCCTTGCCCGCCGCCTTGGCGGCGTCGATGCCTTGCTGGTTCCAGCCATAGTCCGTGCCTTCTTCGGGCGTCAGGATGGCGATCGACTTGACCTCGCCGGCAAGCGCGCCGCTCATCAAGACACCGGTCAATATAGCTGCACTTACACTGCTCTTAAGAAGCTTAAACATGTTACCCTCTCTGTTGTTTCACCAATCAATATTCTTATTGTTATTGCGCAAAAGCGAGATAGACTGCCTAGGAAAAATTACATTATGGAGCTCAGGCAAAGTGAAGATCCGTTATGCCCTTCCGGTGATGCTGGCGTTGTCGTCCTTCGCCAACGCGGTTGAGTTGCACCATGTCACCGTCCGCACCGGCACTGACGGGCTCGACATGGTTCCGTTGACGATTTCGAATGCGGGCAGCGAAAGCCTCTCCTGCAACGCCGACTTCGCCCACTGGTATTCAGCCGGGATCGCAACGGTCGAGCCGGGCAAGAAAACCCGCGTCGAGCTCTGGTTCGATGCGAAGACCGGCACGTTCACGATCCTCAACGACAAACGCGAGAACCTGCCCGTCGAGCGGCTGTGGTGCGGTCTGGCGAGCCGAGCATATGCCACCCGCGTGCAGGTCACGCTCGACCGCACCGATGCGGCGAAAGGCGAGCGTGATGTGTCCTGCGCCATGGCGCAGGACAGCCTGGTCTGCCGGTAGGCGCTCATCGAGCTTTCCCTTCGAACACCGCGCACCTCTTATTCTTTTGTCAGGAATGCGTCGGTGAAAACGTCGTCCGCCGACAGAGCCGCCTTGAGCACGCCCTGGTCCGTCAGCGTCTTGAGGGTCTCCTCCCACTGCGTCTTCGTCATCCAGCCGAGACCGTGTTCCTTTGTGTCGGGGCTGCTGAACGTCGATGCGATGTCGGCGTTGATCTGCGCCAGCAGCACGTCCTTCTTGTCCGCATAGCCGGGCGCTGCCTTGGCCGTGATCTCGGCAGCCTCTTCCGGATGCGCCACGACATAGTCGAAGGCCTCCCTGTATGCCTTGACGAAGCGGCGCACGACGTCCGGCTTGTCCTTGATCATCGCCTGCGAGGTGAACAGGCCCGAGCCATAGGCTTTCCACCCATGGTCCGCCCCCATCATGATGCTGAGCGAGCCGGGGCCTCCGGCCTTCGCTTCCAGTTCGGGAACCTCCGCATCGATATAGCCGACGACCGTCTGAACCCGGCCAAGCAGCAAATAGCTTTCATAGGGAGGCGAGACGCTGTTCAGCGTCATGTCCTTTTCGGTCAGGCCGTTGGCGGCCAGGAAACCCTTGAAGAAGATGTAGGTGGAGCCGGCCGGATGAATGCCGATGGTCAGTCCCTTGAGGTCGGACGGCTTGGTGAGCTTCAGCGTCTTGGCCAGCGAAATGATCCCCAGCGGCGAGTGCTGATTGACGGCCGCCAGCGCCACGACCGGAACATTCTGCGAGCGTGCGACGGCAAGCGTGGGAAGATCGCCGAACCCGAAATCCGCGTTCTCATTGCCCACCAGCCGCATCGCGTCCGGCGAGCCGGATCCCTTGCGGATCTCGGCCACATCGATGTCGTTCTTGGCGAAGAAGCCCTTTTCCTTGCCGACGAAGAACATGGCGTGATTGCCGCGCACCACCCAGTCGAGCTGGACGTTGACCTTGTCGGCCGCCAGAGCCGCGCTGGAGAAGCCGAGCGCGCCGACAAAAGCTGCCAAGGTAGCTGCCTTGATAAGTGACCGTCTCAGCATGTTTTGTTCCCCTTTATGAATTTGGTTGATCGAGTGGGCCTAGGACTGGCTGAATTTCGGCGCCCACGGCACCACGATGCGTTCGAGGATTTCGGCGGCGTAGTAGAAGGCGATGCCAAGCACGGAAACGAGCAGCAGCGCTGCGAAGACCAGCGCCGTGTCGAGCTGGGTCGAAGCGAACTGGATGACGTAGCCGAGACCGTCCGACGCCCCGGCGAACTCACCGACGATGGCGCCGATCACGCTCAAAGTGGCGGCGATCTTGGTTCCGGCCATAAGGTTCGGCAGCGAGTGCGGAACGCGGATCCTGAACAGGATCTGCGTCTGGCTGGCCCCGACCGAATTCATCAGCGACAGCAGCGAGCGGTCGACCGATTGCATGCCGGCCAGCATAGAGAGCGTCACCGGGAAGAAGGCGATGACCAGGATCAGGCCGATCTTGGGCGCCAGTCCATATCCGAACCAGAGGATGAAGATCGGCGCGAGCGCGACTTTCGGCACGTTCTGGAACAGCACCACCAGCGGATACAGCGCGCGTCCCAACCAATCGAAGCGCACGATGAGCAGCGCAATGGCGATGCCGACCACGACCGAGACCAGGAAGCCGAACAGGATCTCGCCCGCCGTCACCAGCGTCGCCTGCATCAGCGTGCCCCATTGCGCGACCAGCGACTTCGCGATCTCGGACGGAGCGGGAATAATGAAAGCGGATATGGCAAAGACCCGCACGGCCGCTTCCCACAGCACGATCGTCACCAGCAGCAGGATGACCGCAGGAAGCCAGCTGCCGGTCGCCGCACTCCAGTTGGAGGCGAGGCGCGGCTCGGAAAGGTCGGTGATGGGTTGGTCGCTCAAGACGCGCCTCCCGGTTGATGGCTGGAGCGCAGCATCGTTCGCAACTGGACCACCAGCCTGACGAACTCCGGATCTTCGGTGACCGACAGGTCGCGCGGATAAGGCAGCGCAATGTCGAGGCTCTCGGTGATCCGCCCGGGCTTGATCCCCAGCACGTGAACATGGCGCGACAGATGGATGGCCTCGTCGATGGAATGGGTGACGAGCACGATCGTCTTGCCGGTCCGCTGCCAGATCTCCAGCAGCGACTGGCCCATCGAATCGCGGGTGATGGCATCGAGCGCGCCGAACGGTTCGTCCATCAGCAGGACTGCGGGATCGAGCGCCAGGGCCCGTGCAATGGCGACCCGCTGCCGCATGCCACCCGACAGCTCGTTCGGCCGCTTGTGGGCGCTGTCGCCAAGCCCGACCAGTTCCAGCATCTCCTGCCCGCGCGCCCGCAGATCCGAGCGCGACAGCGACTTGTCGGCAATGCTGAGCAGCATCGAGGCATTGTCGACGGCGTTTTTCCAGGGGAGCAGGTTGGCGTCCTGGAAGACGAGGCCGATCATCCGCTTGCGCGCCGCCTCGGTCGGCGCGAGCCCGGCGATCGAAACGCTGCCCTGGGTCGGCTGCACCAGTCCGGCCAGCACCTTGAGCAAGGTGCTCTTGCCGCAGCCGGAAGGGCCGATAAGGGAAACGAACGATCCCTTTGGCACCGAAAGATCGATGTTCCTGAGGATCAGCTGACGGGCCATGACCACCGAAACGCCCTTGGCGGAGATCAGATCGTCATGGCGGATATGGGCCGGCTTGTCGCCGGCGGCCCGGATGGTTTCAATGCGCATGGCTTGCCGCCCCGCGCGCTGTTTTCTGTCGCACCCGCACCATCTTGATGGCGAAGGCGCCCTTCACACAAACAGCCGACCGGTGGAACTCCTCAAACCGGCCTGCCCTCTGCGCACCATGTGACATTGGCTACTCCCGGCCTTCCAGGATGCGCCGCACCGCGACGAGCTTGCGCGCCCGTTCACCTTGCAGCGCCTTTGTCTGCTCGGGCGTGTAGGCAAACATGCCCTCGCCCGACTTGATGCCGAACTTCGACGCAGCCGTTTTCTCCAGCACCATCGGCGCGACATCGTCGCGGTTGGAGAGATCGGCATTCAGGAAGGACGAGACGGATTTGTAGATGTCCAGCCCCGCCATATCGAGCAGCGCCATCGGGCCGATGACGGCGATCTTGTAGCCGATGCCCCAGGATACGCAGGTGTCGAGGTCTTCCGGCTCGATGACGCCGCGCTCGACAAGATCGACCGCCTCGCGCAGCAGCGCATAGAGCACGCGGTTCTCGACGAAGCCTGGAACGTCCTTCTTCACCACCACCGGCAGCAGGCCGATCGAGCGGATGAGATCGCGGATAACAGTCACGGTTTCAGGCGCGGTCTTTTCGCCGCCGATCACCTCGATCATCGGGATGATGTGCGGCGGGTTCGACCAGTGCATGCCGACCATCCGCTCGGGATGCGAGATATGCGCCTGCAGCTTGGTGATCGGGATGCCCGACGTGTCGGAGGCGAC
Organism: Mesorhizobium sp. M7A.F.Ce.TU.012.03.2.1; assembly: GCF_004006095.1. Lineage (NCBI taxonomy): Bacteria > Pseudomonadati > Pseudomonadota > Alphaproteobacteria > Hyphomicrobiales > Phyllobacteriaceae > Mesorhizobium > Mesorhizobium sp. M7A.F.Ce.TU.012.03.2.1. The sequence goes on along the minus strand of NZ_CP034779.1, from coordinate 3,291,252 downwards.
GATGACGGACGGGCCGATCAGCGGATCGATGTCGCGATAGGTCTGCGCCTTGATCTCGATATTCTCGGGCACGTTCTCGATCACCAGTTCGGCGCCATCGACGGCCTCGGCGATCGTCTCGACGAAGCGCACGCTGCCGGCGCCTGTCCCGGGCGCCTTGATGTCGAGGCGGTCGAGCACGCCGCCGGCGAGATCAAGCATGCCGCGGGCGCGCTCGATTGCCCCTGGCGAAACATCATACGCCGTCACATCGAGCCCGCCGCGCGAAAGCCGCGCGGCGATGCCTGGACCCATCGTTCCCAGTCCGATGAGAGCGGCGCGCTTGATCATCATGCGGCCTTTGCCGGAGCAGCAGTGGTTGCCGCCTTGAAGGCCGGCCGAGCGGCGATCGCGGCCACCCAGCGCTCCAGATTGGGCATCGACGGCCGGTCGATCTTGAAGTCGACGCAGCGCTTCAGGATCGGCGCGCAGGCAATGTCTGCAAGGGTCAGCTTGCCGAGCGCCAGGAAGTCCTTGCCGGCCAGGTGGCCGTCGACGATCTTGAGCTGCGCGACAAGGTCCTTCACTTGTTCCTTGTATTCGGCGGTCTGTTCTTCGGGCGTGAGCTTGGCGCCCTTGAAGGCCGCCAGGTAGCCCGGATTGACCGCAGCCAGCAGGAAGTCCATCCAGCGCTCGACCTCGGTCTTTTCGGCCGGCGTGGCGCCATTCAACTGTTCGCCGCCGAATGCCGCGAGATAGCGCAGGATGGTGTTGGACTCCCAGATCACGGTGTCGCCGTCGACCAGCGTCGGCACCTTGGAGGTCGGGTTGAGCGCCTTGTATTCCGCCGTCTGCGTGTTCTCGAACTGGCGGCCATAATCCTCGCGCTTGTAGGAGGCCCCCAGCTCTTCGAGCATGAAGAGCACCTTCTGGACGTTGCCTGATGTCTGGCGGCCTAACAGCTTGTACATGTCGTCTCCTCGCTAGTGTCCAAGGCCTACTTGCTCGCCGGGAGCGGCTTGTAGACGATGGCGTCCATTTCGATCTTGGTGTTGATGACGGCCTTTGCCTCGACGGTCGTGCGTGCCAGAACGGCGTCGCCGATCCCTTCGAGGAACGCCTTGTTGTAGCGACCGAAATCGCGCGTATCCTCGAGATAGGTGGTGATCCGCACGACATCCGACAGCGTCGCGCCTTCATGCGCGATGACGCGCGCAATGGTCTTCAGCGTCGCCAGCGTCTCTTCCTCGATCGTGCCGCTGATCATGTTGTTGTTCTCGTCCTTCGGCACCTGGCCCGAGACGAAGATGAAATCGCCGGCACGCACCGCCGGATGAAACGGCAGGTTCGGGTTCTTGTTGCCGATGGCGTAGTGGCTGGCGGATTTTCGCGTGCTGTCGCTCAACATACCCCCCTAGAGAACGCTGGTTTCGATGATGTCGACGCCGCGGATGCGATCGATCAGGTAGACGATGCCGCGGTCGTCGATGGTCACGTCGTTGGACGAGGAACGCTCCGCCCCCTCCGGCGCGTCGGGCATGAAATGGCCGACTTCCTTTGGCGCGAACGGATCGGCGATGTCGACGAGGCGCAGCCCCTGCGCGAACCATGCAAACGGAATGACGGTTCCATTGAACCGCTCGGAGGGCTGGTGGCAGCCCGTCATCGGCGGTTGCGGCGCGCCATCCGGGTCGAGGCCAGGCACCTGGAAGGTCGAGATCGGCAACGGGTTGGTCTCGTCGGTGATGTCGTAGATCCAGGTGAAGGCCGGCGGTGAAGGTCGCAGTTTGGCGACATCCTCGTCGGCCACCACCATGATGTTGCGGCCCTTGAGCGGCTGTGGGATCGGCAGGCAGGTGTGGGTGGGATGCGGAAAGCTCGGGCTCGAATTGACGTGCGAGACCAGCTTCGGCTTGGTGATGTCCGAAATGTCGAGGATGAACAGCCCGTGATGCCAGTAGCTGACATAGAGCCGGTCGCCCATGCGCAGAGGATGGTGGCAGCGCGGCGTGACATAGTCATGCCACGGGTATTCTTCCCCGCCACCCGTCCACTGGCCGGGTATCCACCAGCGTCCGACCTCGACCGGCTGTGCCGGATCGATCAGATCGAGGATCATCACGATATTGCCGACATAACCGTCGGCGGTCGGCGAGATGTAGACGTAACGGCCGTCGAAGTCGTAGCGGTGGACGCCCTTGCCGCCGGTTATCCATTTCGAGATGAGCTTGGGCTGCGCCGGCTTGGTTGTGTCGTAAAGCGCCAGTCCGCCGCCGAAATCGGCCGGGCCGGCATCACCAAAGCGCTCGTGGTTGATGATCATCAGCCCGTCCTTGGCGCGCACCTTGTGCGAATGCCAGCCGGGCGGAACATCGATCGTGGCTATCTTGCGCGGATTGCGCGGGTCGGAAATGTCGACCAGCGTCGTGCCGCTCGGCGGCCGCATGTGGCCGATATAAAGGATGTTGCCATCGACCCAGACCTGGCCGCCGCCTGGACAGTCGACATGGCCGATCTGCTTGGTGTTGAACGCCGAAACCAAATGCATACGCCCTTGCTGCTGAAACGTCATTTCGATGTCCCCGCCGCCAATCGCGGCGGGACAGTGCTTGCCGAAGGGCCGAAAACTAGACGAGGCGGAGCAGATCGCCGGCCTGGTTGCGGCCCCAGCGCTTGTAGAGGAGCAGCGCCTTCTGCGTCGGCGCATCAGTGGCACCGAAGAAGATCACCGGCTCGCTCGACGAGCCGTTGACATGCTCGACCCAGGAACCGCCAGGTATGGCGATGGTGTCGAACTGGTTCCAGTCATAACGTTTGCCGTCGATGATCGAATGGCCGTTGCCGCGGAACGGCGCCAAGAGCAGGCTGGCGGTCTCGCGCTGCGGCAAGGTCTTCTCGCCGGGGCGCAGCATCTGCACGTAGAAATTGATGGTGTGGAAGACGGGTCCGCCGGTGGTCGGATCGACATAGTCGATGACGATGCCTTCATGGGGGTCGCCATCCCAATCCTTGTGGGCGTCGAGGACCGCTTCCATCTTCTCCCAGCGATAGACATACATCGGCGACGACAGGCCGCCGCCGCGCTTGTGATCGACGAAACGCGGCATCAGGCCACCCTCGCCATAGATGCGCTGTGAGTAGTCACCGGGATAGCGGGCGGTCTGCACCTTCTTCTCGACTTCCTTGCCATCGACCATCTCGGTGTATTTGTGGTCGAAATGGACGGCATGCAGCGTTTCGACCAGCGGCAGGTCGAGCACCGACAGGTTGACCGCCTGCTCGCCGCCGACGGTGCCATGATTGTGCCAGGCGTCGTTGGGCGTCAGCACCATGTCGCCCGGGCCGAAGACCACGTCTTCGCCCTCGACGCCGGTGAAATTGCCCCTGCCGGTCAGGCCGAAGCGGATGGCGCTCGGCGAGTGCTTGTGCGGCGGCATGATCTCGTCGGGATCGTTCAGGCGGTAGGCGGTGTACATGGTGCTGACCGATGCACGCTTGGGCGCAAGACCGGGATTGACCAGGATCAGCGAACGGCGCTCACTGTCGTCCATGGTCACCAGTTCGGCGGCGCGCTGCAGCAGCGGCTCGATGTCCGAATAGGACCACACGAAGGGAACGGCCTTCGACGTCGCCATCAGCTGCTTGATCTCGTCATGATCGACGCCTTCCGACGTCGCCCAGAACGGAAACATGTTCTTTGCGTAGAGGGCGTCATAGAGGCCCTTGAGTGCTGCCTTCTTGTTGGTGAGCACATCGTTAGCTGGTTGCGCCAGGGACATATCGGACACCTCTCGTCACGAAGAAAATACTTCTAACCAACTCAACCGTATTCGCATTGGTTTTGCTCGACAATAGCCAAATTGCGAATTTTATAAGTTTTTGGTTGAGGTGCATTTTTGGGAGGCAAATGCCCAGAAATAGGCAGAATAGCCTAGAAATGCGCGAGATACGGCTCGCAATCAGGGTGTGAAACCGCTTCGCCACGGCCATGCGGAAGCGCATGACAGTCCAACCAACGCAGTTTTTCAGTCTCAACCAAAAGACTTTGGTTGTATTCCGGCCGCCTCTATCAGGCCGCCACGCTCTGTTGAGCGCGGCTGCGGATCAGATCCGCGGCCTTTTCGGCGATCATGATGACCGCCGCATTGATGTTACCACAGACGAGGTCGGGCATGACCGAGGCGTCCACGACACGAAGTCCGGCGATGCCGCGCACCCGCAATTCCGGATCGACCACCGATGCCGCATCGACGCCCATGCGGCACGTGCCGGCCGGATGATGCACGGTGATCGAGGTCTTGCGGATATGCTCGTCGATCTCTTCGTCGCTCGCGCATTTCGGGCCGGGAAAGAACTCCGCGCCGACGAACGGAGCCATGGACGGCTGGCTGGCAAGGTTGCGCGCAACGCGAAAGCCGGCGCGAAGCGATTGCCAGTCGCGCTGCGAGGACAGGAAGTTCTGGTGGATCAGCGGCGCGGCGACCGGATCGCTCGACGCCAGCTTGACGCTGCCGCGGCTCTCCGGCTGCACCGCAACGATACGGGTCGCAAAGCCGTCGGCGAACGGCGCCTTGAACGGCGACATGTAAGGCCATGCCCCCAGCGGTGCAGCGGTGAAAAGCAGCTGCACGTCCGGCAGCGGCCGGCTTGCGTCGCTCTTCAGAAATGCCACGACGCCGCCAGGCACATCTCCCGAAAAGCCCTTTCCGGTGAGATAGGTCTTGACGAAATCCAGCCCGATACGATCGGCCCGCATCATCTTGAGAAACGGTCCCGGCTGTTTGCGCCGATACATCAGGATGACCGAAACGTGGTCCTGCAAATTCTTTCCGACCTGCGCACGATCGACCTTCGTCTCGATGCCATGCGCCGCGAGCTCACCGCTGTCGCCTATGCCTGACAGCATCATCAGCTGCGGCGTGTTGATGACGCCGCCGGCAAGCAGGACTTCGCGCCGCGCCAGTACTTCATGGCTCGCCCCGCCTCTGGTGTAGGCAATGCCCGTTGCACGGCCATCCCTGAGCAGGATCTTCGTCGCCATCGCGCCGGTCAGCACCTTGACGTTGCCGCGGCGCATGGCAGGCCGCAGATAGGCGGTCGCGGTCGAGCAGCGGCGGCCGTTCGCAATTGTCATCTGCAGCCGGCCGAAGCCTTCCTGTATGGCGCCGTTATAGTCGTCGGTCTGCGGGTATCCGGCATCACGGCTGGCTGTGGCGAAGGCATCGATCAGTTCGTCCTTGTACCGGCAGAACTGGGTGTTCAGCGGCCCGCTGCCACCACGGTACCGGCTTTCCCCCGCTTCCCAGCGCTCCTGCTTCTTGAAGTAGGGCAGCACCTTGTCGAACGACCAATCCGTCAGGCCGCTTGCCGCCCAGCGATCGTAGTCGCCGCGATTGCCGCGCACATAAGCCATGGCGTTGGTGGAGGAAGAGCCGCCGATGACCTTGCCGCGCGCGCATTCGACCTTGCGCCCGCCGACATTGGCCTCGGGCTCGCAGAAATACATCCAGTCGTGGCGGCGCTCGGTCAGTATCTTGCCCCAGCCGAGCGGGATGTGGATCATCGGATCGCGGTCCCAATCCCCCGCCTCCAGCAGAAGCACCGATACGGCAGGGTCCTCGCTCAGCCGGTTCGCCAGCACACAGCCGGCCGATCCCGCACCGACAATGACGTAGTCAAAGGTTTCGCCAGCCGGCATGCGTGATCCTCGGGAGAAAACGGCCCGCCGCGATGGCAACCGTCGACATGGGCAGTCAACCATCGCGCAACTGGTGTTGTCAACCATTGCGTACAGCTGTAGATTGGTTGAATTGGTTGAGTGCCGTCGAACAGGCTTTCGTGTCACAACATGATGCCGGACGTTGAGTCGGCGGTCTGCCGATCGGACAGGAGATTTGGTTTTGAGCGCATTCGAGCCGCAGGTCGGACCATCGGATCTCGACGACATCATCGCCGCGGTCCGCCAGTTGCAGCAGGGCGGCGGCAAGCTTCCGTCCGAGCGCGATCTTGCGGAACATCTGAGCGTCAAGCGCCATCAGCTTCGCAAGGCGCTTGAAGTGCTGCGCCTTTCGGGCGACCTCAAACCGGCGCGCGCCAGGCGGGCGCCGACCGCCCTTCCGAGATATGGCGAGGAACTGGTCAGGGTAACCAATCCGATCGAGGTCCTGGAATTGCGCCTGATCATGGAGCCGGGCCTTGCCCGACTGGCGTCGCTGCGCGCCTCCTCTTTCGAGACGGCGCGGATCCTCGACGCGGCAACCACGCCGGAGAACGCCCCGTCGGGTGAGGTCGACTTCGCTTTCCATCTCGCGATCGTTGCCGCGGCCCGCAACCATCTCGCCGCGGAATTCTACAAGATGCTGCGCCAGGTCGGCGTCGATGCGCGGGTGAAGGTTGCGCGCACCGCAGCCCCCACCTGCCCCAAGCGGATCGCCCACCGCGACGGCGAGCATCGCCTGATCGCCGAGGCGATCTCGCAGCGCGATCCCGAAGCGGCAGAGGCCGCAATGCGCGCGCACCTTTTGTCCGTGCAGAGACAGATCATGGAACGGTCGAATGCCGGCGCCTTTGCCGCGTGATCGTATCAGCTTCCGATAGTGAGCCTGTGCGGGGAATTTCAAATTGAAACGTCATTTCGACGTGCTGGTGATCGGTGCGGGATCCGCCGGCTCGGTTGTTGCCAGCCGGCTCAGTGAAGACCGGTCGTGCCAGGTCGGCCTCGTCGAGGCCGGGGCGATGCCGGCCGATCCCGACATCGCCGATCCGCTGAAATGGACGATGCTCCAGGGCCGCGCCTACGACTGGAGCTACCGGACCGTGCCCCAGCCCTTCACCGCCAACCGCGTCCATGAATGGCCGCGCGGCAGGATCGTCGGCGGCTCGAGCTGCCTGCATGCAATGGCCTATGTCCGCGGCCATGCCGATGATTTCGAACCCTGGGCGCAAGCTGGCGGCGAGCGCTGGTCCTATCGGGGGTTGTTGCCGGGCTTCATCCGCAGCGAAGCCTTCACTGCCTTCGACGGGCCGACACGCGGCAAGTGTGGCCCGCTGGACGTCTATCTGCCGGACGCCGAGGTCAGTCCGGTCGTGCGGGCCTACATCGCCGCCGGGCGCGCCATGGGTGCTCCCGCCCTGAGCGACCACAACAGCGGCGAACTGGTCGGCACTAGTCCCAATTCACTCAACATACGTGACGGCAAGCGCCTGAGCGTCGCCGACGCCTATCTGTCGTTGCAGGTCATGGCGCGGCCGAACCTGACCTTGCTTGCCGGCCACGAGGTCGAGCACCTGGTGCTGGACGGCCACAAGATCACGGGCGTGAGCGTGGTGTGCGAGGGTGAGACCGGAACGCTGTCCGCCGACCGGATCGTCCTTTGCGCCGGCGCAGTATCCACGCCGCTCATTCTCATGCGGTCGGGCATTGGCTGTCCCGATACGCTGAAGCAAGCTGACATACGTTGCCTTGCCGATCGCGGCGATGTCGGCCGCAACCTGCAGGATCATCTGCTGGCTCTCGGCAATGTCTACAGCACGAAGAAGCCGGTGCCGCCCTCCCGCCTGCAGCACTCCGAATCGCTGATGTACCTGCACAGCGACGACCCGACCCGCTCCACGGGAAGTCCCGATATCGTGCTCGCCTGCGTCGTCGCGCCGTCGGCGGCCGAGGGCCTGAAGACCCCGCTTTATGGCTCGGCCTTTACCATCCTGTGCGGCGTCACTCATCCAACAAGCCGCGGGCGCATCACACCGAGCGGCCCGAGCCGCAACGATGCGCCGGTCATCGACCCGCATTACCTCGAAACCGAACACGATCGCGCGACATTCAGGATGGCGTTGAAGCGGGCGCGCATGGTCGGCCATCATGCGGCCCTGGACGAATGGCGCGATACGGAGATCCTGCCAGGTGCACCGGTTCAGTCCGATGCCGAACTCAATGCTTTCATCGCCAGGGCTGCTTCCACCCATCACCATCCGGCCGGCACCTGCCGGATGGGTCGTGACGCTGAGGCCGTCGTCGATCCTGACTTGCGGCTGAACGGCTTCGACAATGCCTTTGTCGTAGACGCCTCGGTGATGCCGGCGATCCCGAGCGGACCGATCAACGCCGCGATCGTCGCCATCGCCGAAACCTGGGCGGCGTCTTCACGGGCTACCCCGTCCTCAGCGTAACCGCGGCCGCGTCCGACAGTTCCCCTGGTTTCCGAATGGCTCTGGTTCCCAGCGACGGTCAGCTATGGAGATGCGTCAGTTCAAACGCGGCTCCGTCCTGGACGCCGGCCATGCGCTGCTCGGCGGACCGGAACATGTCCGCGAACTCCACCTGGTTTTCGAACACCACGCCGCCGACCTTGACGGTCAGGGCATCCTCCGTCCCTTTTGGCGCGAAATAGACTTGCGCGATGCGCGCACTGATACGCTCGCCGATTTCCCTGGCTTCTGCTTCGGTCGCGCCGGCGAGGAAAACCCCGAACATCGACGTCCCCATGCGTCCAACCAGATCCTCCGCGCGCACCGACGATTGTATGGTCGAGGCTATGAGCCGCAAGGCTTGATCGCCCCATTCAAGACCAAAGCGCAGGTTGATGGACCGCAGATGTTCCGAATGGATGACCAGGAAGGCGCCCGATTTCGGCCCCGGCACCGACGGCCGTGCCGTTCTTTTTTCGACCATCGACGTGAAGACCGCTCCGTTCAGGCAGCCGGTCATGGTGTCGAAGGTTGCCGACTTGTCGAGTTCCCGGCGATAGCGACGAAGCTCGATCTGTTTCAATCCAACGAACAGAAAAAGCGGAACGCCAAGGACAACGGGCAACAGGATTGCCGTGATCATGCTGCGCCCAAATGGCGTCAGCGCCTCGGAGAACAGGAGCAGGTAATTGAGGCCGACGGAAACGCCCAGGATTGCAGCGGTTCCCAGAAAGGTCAGCAAAGCGACGCTTTTCCATGCCTGGTCGGTGGTGCTCGCCATAGTCTTTATCACTGGCCGATCTCCTGTGGTTGGGCTGGTATAAGGCCGGTGTGTTGCAATTTCAGTTTCAAGGAAGCTTGCAATTTAATCGATTGCGCGATGACCCCATCAAGGCTGCGCCCGTGGCGGTTAACAAACAAAACATCAGGGAATGAATGGCAGGCTATTGCGCCGGGCCGAATATGCCCATCCCAGCCTTTCGGGCTGTCGCCTCCGCCTTGCCGTAGATGCCGCTCGGCAGCGCCGTGGCCCAGCCGTTGGAGACAAGCCAGGCGCCAACATCCTGCTTGCCCAGCCTGCATGGTGCGGCGACGGCAAAACGCTCGACGTCCGGCGGTACGAAACAGTGCAGCGCGCGTCCCCTCAGCCAGGAATTGAAAACGGCGCGGGCGCGCACGCCGCAAGGCCAGATGACGTCATGAAACGAGCAGGAGCTGTCGAGATCGATGCCTCGCACTCCGCTGATGACCACCTTGCGGCCCATGGCTTCGAACATCGCCGACGATGTGGCGATCGGGCGGTAGAGCAAGACCTCCCGCCAATCCCCGGGCATTGGCGTTTTCGGGGGCACGGCGAGACCGAGCTCGCTGAGTGGCGGACGGGGCTCGGCCCGTTCGATCTCAGCGGGATCAAGCCGTGGCGGAGCGATCAGGTCTTGAGCAACCTTGCGCGCCGGCTCCAGGCGTTGCGCGCCGGCAACCGGGGCAACCGGCCGGATAGGCCGGGTATCGCCAACATCCGGCGACGGGGCACGGACAGGCCGATCGACCGAAAGCAACGCCCCGCCCTGAATGATCAGCAGGATACCGGCCAGAAGCAGGAAGCTTCCGAGCGCGATCGCCAAGCGGCTGCGGCCCGGCCTAGCCATCAGCTTGAACAAGATCTCGGGGATTTGCGCCGGTCAGAAACCCGACGTCGATTTGGCAACCAGCTTGAGCGCACCTTTTTCAATCCGATAGAACGGCATCGAGCGTTGGCTGGATCCGTCGGCCCGAAACCGGAACAGGCCGGTCGAGCCACGAAAGCCGTTTGGATTTTCGAGAACTTTCTTGCTGAAACCATCAGGCCCGACCGCGCTGGCAATCCCTGCCGTCAAGGCAACCATATCATAGGCATAGGCCACGTTGACGTCGGCAGGATAGTTGTATGTCGTCCTGAAGCGGTCGGCGATCGGCCCGGTTTCACTTGGATCGAGCGTGGCGATAAACGCCCCCTCGAAGAGCGGATCCATGGGGTGCTCCAGCCAACGGTTCGTTCCGACGACGGAGATGGTCTTTCCCGGAATGCCCTTCGATTTGAGGGCGGCAAGGATAGGCGCCGGACTGCCATTGCCACTGGCGACAATGACGGCGTCGGGGGCGTCCACGAGTGAGCCCATTTCGTCGACCGCCTTCGCGCCACCATCGCCGGCAGAATATCGGAGAGTGACCGCAAGCGCCGCGCCGTAGATGCTGAGGCTGTTTGCGACCCGCTTCTCCATGGCGCCGGCGTTTGGACCGTCCGCGACAAGCAGTACGAACTTCTTGCTGCCTTTCGCAGCAAGTCCCGCGGCGCCGGCTGCGGCGCTGTCCGCCTCGCCAAGGAGCACGGCATAAACCCCGGCGCCGCCGGCGAAATTGTCGGCAAGCGCCAGAACCGGTGGCCGCTTCGATCCCGAAAGCGTGGCAATATGCTGGGCTGCCGGCAGCTCGGTCGGGCCAATGACGACTTTCGATCCCGTCGTAATGGCCGTTACTGCCAGTTTGCTGGCCTGCGTGCTGTCGCCCTTGGTGTCCTCTATCGTCAGCGTCAGCAATCCGTTGCCGATATCCGTCATCGCCAGCTTGGTCGCATCGAGCATCTTCCTGCCGTTTTCCCCGGCCGTTCCGGGGGCGGACAACGGCAGCAGCATCGTGACTTTGGTCGAACCGGTGCCCAGCGACTGGGTCGCCTGGACGGGACCGGCACCGGCGGCGCCATTCTGCCCGGCAGGCGCGGCAATCGCCGCCGGATCGAGCACTTCGGACACGCCGCCCTTCGACTGGCAGCCCGATAAGATCGCGGCGAGCGCCAAGGCGATTGCCCATGTCCGCGGACAGTGGACCTGTCGGCCAGCTTCCATGAATGCTCCCACCCCTATGTGCCGCCGGATATTGTTCCCGGTCTGGTCTTCAACGCATGTTACGGCGGACTTGCAGTGCCGTCTGTAGTTCTTTTAGCCGCCGAAAAGCCTGCCTCTGAGCGTCCTGATCTGCCTTGCTTGCCCGGCACTTCGATAGTCGGCGCATTTCATGTATCGCGGCCCCGGCACGAACACGCGGCGCACGCAGACGCCCTTTGCCTGGGCAGGGGCTCCGCCCTCTCCGCCCGGCGAAAATGCGGAAAAGCCGAACGTCGCCACCGGCAAAGGCCCGGTCACTTCAAAGCCTTCCCTTGCCAGGATTGCCCGCGCACGCTGGCAGTAGCGGACCGAAAGGGCCGAGAACCGGCTTTCATTGTGCCCGGCGCGATATTTCATGACGGTGGTGCACAGATCGCCCGCGGCCAGCCTGTTGGCCTGTGCAAGATATTTGACCCCCAGCGCGATGTTGGCCGCCGGCGCGCTCAGATCGTCCAGGGAACCTCGAAAGCCGAGCATCCTGGCGGTCGCCGGCATCACCTGCATCAGGCCGACTTCGCCGTCGCCGCCTTGCACGTCGGGATCAAAGCCGCTTTCGATCTCCATCACCGCATGCGCCAGCATCGGCTCCAGGCCATAGATCGATGCCTGGCAACTCGCAAATGCCTTGAAAGCCTGCCGGGTCCACTCCGTGGCCGGATCACAGCGCACCGATTGCTTCAGTCCGGACGAAAGCTGTGGTTTCACGGATGGTCGTTCCAGCCAGTTGGCACTGGCCGGCGTGACCGTTTGGACAAAGCCAAACAACACGATCGCGCCCGCGACCGCCTTCAGGAAGGATCCGTCGGCTGTCATGATGGCCAACAGGCGTGGGTTCGCCTATCCGGTCAGTGCATGTACTCGACCATGCGATCGTGAAAACACTCGCATTTGTTGAGGTAGTCTTCGTCCTTGTAGTTCGTCTTCAGGTAGCCATAGGCCTTGCCGCAAGCGACCTTGGCCTCCGACGCCCAGACGAAGACGGGCCGCGACGAGTTGATCCACTCCGAGCTGTTGGCGACGGCAACCGACTCGTCCATCAACTTCACAACCTCCTGCTTCAGATCGACGATGTTGTCGTTCAGCACCAGGTTGGAGGTGCCGACGACACGGCAATAGTCGCCCGTCGGACCGTCGATGATGTCGGCGGCATACCCCGTCGACCCGACTGCCAGCAACAGCGTCGCAGCGGAAACAAGCAGTCTTGCAGAACGTTTCATATTGAGCTCCCCTAGATATTAGCGACGTATAACATAGTCACGTGGTTGTGCGCTATGGCGTTACACCACGTTTGCCGTTGTCTGATGCTGGGTTATGCCATCGTCGTAGAGCAGCGTGATCGTGTTGGCAGCGGGGTGGTTCGTGAGTTCCGCCACTTGGACAAAATTGGCCGGATCTCCCGATCCGCTCGTGTCGACACTCAGCACGCCGGTCCCTGCGTCGTAGTTGACGAAGTTGCCGACATTCGCAGGAGCCGAGTCGAACAGGGCTGTCAGGTCGATCTTGTCGCCGTCGCCGCCATTGAAGTCCGTGATCAGATCCTTGATGTCGAGGTTCTCAAGTCTGAACGTGTCAGTGCCCGTCCCGCCGGTGAGCGTGTCACTCCCGGCACCACCGACCAGCAGGTCGTTGCCGGCGCCGCCGATCAAAGTGTCGGCGCCGCCTTCGCCTCTGAGCGTGTCGTTGCCCAATCCGCCGGCCAGGTAATTGGCGCCGGAGTTTCCGTAGAGATAGTCATCGCCGGAACCGCCGATCAAGCCCTCGATGCCAGTCAGCGTATCTCCCGTGGCATCGCCCCCGGTGATGTTGCCATCACTCGGATTGCTGGGGGTGCCATGAACACCGGCGGCGCCACCTGCATCTGTCAGGTTTATCGAGATCGCCGCGCTCCCGGTATAGTCGGCAATGTCGGTGCCGGCTCCGCCTGAGATCGTGTCAGCGTGGGTGCTGCCGGCGATCACGTCGTTCACGGTGCCCGCAAACCCTGCCAGCGTAAAGGATCCACCCGAACTTGCAGCTACCTGGTGGATGTCCAAGGACTGGGTTGCACTAACGTCACCGTCACCATCGACCGCACTGACTTGAAAATGCAACGTGGTGTCGGATGGCAGTATCGTTTGTGAGATGTCGACGGCGGACAGCCTGATTTTCGAACCAGCATCACCGGTTATGGAAATTAGGTTGAAGTCGATCGAAGGATCGATGACCAGATGTCCGTTCGTAACTGTCGCCGTTCCGCTACGGGTCTCGCCGGTGACGGAATTGGTTGCGATCCACGATACAGAGCCCGAGCTGTTGCCGCTTGCCGCGAAATCGAGGCTGCCTATGAACTTCGGATTCAGCGTCGGTGCGTCATCCCCCGCGGTTGCGGAGGTGTGAAACTCCATGGTGAAGTTCTCATCTTTCTCGATAAACTGATCGGCGACACCGAAGCCCTGTGTCGAAGAATTGACGCCCGTGCCAGTACCGGTGAACTCGATCAGGCCATCCGATGTTTCAAGGAAAGGTGTCGGACCACCCGGCGACAGCCCCGTGAGCGTTTGAGTTACCGTTGTTGCTGCATCGGGTGTGATAAGCGCAAAGGCGTAGGTACCATCTGGATGCAAGGTGAGTGAATAGATGTCAGTCCCCGTGGAGGTTTCGGCCAGCAGCACCGTCGTTCCGTCAGCCTGGACTGCCGTGCTGTAGCTAACCCCCGTGATCGCCGGACCTGTGATGTTGAAATGGTTGACACCGTCGGCTCCCGCCACAAAGTCAAACAAACCGTTGACGGATCCGACCTCGTTGGGGATCGTCCCTGGCGTGAAAGCTCCAAGCGTCGGCACGTCATCGACGATGTCGACCAGGATGGAGCCGGTGGTGGTGTTGCCGTGGGCGTCGGTCACCGTATAGGTGAAGCTGTCCTTGTCCTGCTCGGTGGTGATGCCATTGTTGGTCGTCACACCGTCATAGGTCTGGGTCAGCGTGTAGGTGTAGGTGCCGTTGGCGTTGAGCACCAGATTGCCGTAGCTGCCGCTGGCCGGCGAGTCATCGACGATGTCGACCAGGATGGAGCCGGTGGTGGTGTTGCCGTGGGCGTCGGTCACCGTATAGGTGAAGCTGTCCTTGTCCTGCTCGGTGGTGATGCCATTGTTGGTCGTCGCACCATCATAGGTCTGGGTCAGCGTGTAGGTGTAGGTGCCGTTGGCGTTGAGCACCAGATTGCCGTAGCTGCCGCTGGCCGGCGAGGTCAGCGTATAGGTGTACGGGCCGGTGCCGCCGGCCGGCGTGATCGCGCCGTTGAAGATCTCGCTGTTGCCGGCCGCATCGCTGCCCGTCGCAAGGCCCTTCTCGCTGACCAGCGCATCGGTGTCGGATGCCGTCACCGTCACATTGTTCACGGTGATGTCCAGCGTCACCGTCGAGGTGTCGCCGTCGCCGTCGGTGATGGTGTAGACGAAGTGATCGACCGCATTGGTGGTCACCGCGTTGGGATTGGCCGTGTAGGTGTAGGCGCCGTTGGCGCCCAGGACCAGCGTGCCGTACTGGCCCGCGATRCCGGCTCCGCCGAGATTGCCGCTCACCGGGTTCGACACGTTCGAACCGGTTGCCACGCCCGTCACCGCGCCGCCAGGTGCAGCACCGTCGGCACCCAGAACYTCCGCRGTCCCGTCCGTCAGCACGTTGCCCGAGGCCTGCGCGCCTTCCGACACGCTGTTGGTGTTGGCATGCGCCGTCGGKATGTCATCGACGATGTCGACCAGGATGGAGCCGGTGGTGGTGTTGCCGTGGGCGTCGGTCACCGTATAGGTGAAGCTGTCCTTGTCCTGCTCGGTGGTGATGGTCCCGTCCGTCAGCACGTTGCCCGAGGCCTGCGCGCCTTCCGACACGCTGTTGGTGTTGGCATGCGCCGTCGGCACGTCGTCCACGATGTCGATGACGATGGCCGCCGGGGCCGACGACGATGTGCCGTCCGAGACGGTGAGCGAGAAGCTGTCGGTCTCGGTGACTGCCGGAACGTCCGTCGTCGTGCTGGTCAGTGTGTACTGATAGGCCGCAACACCGGTTGCCGGGTTGTAGCCGGTGATCAGCAGCGTGCCGTGGTCGCCCTGGAAGGCCGAACCGTTGAGGCTGCCGATGGCAACCGTGACGCCGCCGATGGTGACGGTCTGCACGTCGTCGAGCCCGTCGGCGTCCGACACAGTGAAGGTGCCTGTCGCCACAGTGCTGCCGTCGCCGGCCGCCGAACCCGCCGCCAGACCCGCCTCATAGACCTGGTCATGCGCGCCGGCCGGGTTGCCCTGGTCAACGACGATCTGCGGCACGTCGTTGGTGCCGTTGATGGTGATGGTCAGCGTTGCCGTATCGGTGTCGCCGTCGGCATCCTTCATCGTGTAGTTGAAGGTCTCGGTCAGCGTCTGGCCGGCGTCCAGCGCCTGCACCGCCGGATCGGCATTGTTGAGCGTGTAGGTGTAGGTGCCGTCGGGATTGGCAACGAAGGTGCCGTGTGCGCCCGTCGTCGAGCCATCCCAGCTGACGAAGCTCGTCGGCGTGTCGGCGCCCGGCTGGTTGTTGGCATGAAGGTCGTTGGTCAGCACATTGCCGTTGACCGGCGAGAGCGCGTCTTCGCTGATGCTGTTGGTGTCGTTGACCGCATTAGGCACGTCGTCGACGATGTCGATGACGATGGCCGCCGGGACGGACGACGAGGTGCCGTCCGAGACGGTGAGCGAGAAGCTGTCGGTCTCGGTGACTGCCGGAACGTCCGTCGTCGTGCTGGTCAGTGTGTACTGATAGGTCGCAACGCCGGTTGCCGGGTTATAGCCGGTAATCAGCAGCGTGCCGTGGTCGCCCTGGAAGGCCGAACCGTTGAGGCTGCCGATGGCAACCGTCACGCCGCCGATGGTGACGGTCTGCACATCGTCGAGCCCGTCGGCGTCCGACACCGTGAAGGTGCCTGTTGCCACCGTGCTCCCGTCGCCGGCCGCCGAACCCGCCGCCAGACCTGCTTCATAGACCTGGTCATGCGCGCCAGCCGGGTTGCCTTGGTTGACGACGACCTGCGGCACGTCGTTGGTGCCGTTGATGGTGATCTCGACCGTTGTCGTCGAGGTATCGCCGTCGCCATCGGTCAGGGTGTAGGTGAACGTGTCCGTCAGATGCTGGCCGCTGGTCAGCGCCTGGACCGCCGCGGCGCCGTTGTTCAGCGTGTAGCTGTAGTGGCCGTCTGCATCGATCGTGATCGAACCGTAGCTGCCCCCCACGGCCGAACCGACATGGCCCGAGGCCGATGCAACCGTGCCTGCCTCGACGCCCGTTACCGTCGCCCCGTCCGCACCCCTAACGTCGGCAACGCCGTCCGTCACATTCGCGTCCGCGCCGCCGCTGGCCGTAATGACATTGCCGTCCGCGACCGTCGCACCGTCTTCCGTCACGCTGTCCGTATCGGCAACCGCCGTCGGCGCGTCGTCGACGATGGCGACGGCAAAGGTCGTGCTGGCCGAATCGCCGTCAACATCCGTGACAGTGATGCTGAAATTGTCCGGGACGGTGTCGTTGTTGGGATCATAGCCGGCTGTCTGATCGGTATGAATGACCGATTCGGTGACCGTGTAATTGTATTCGATAGCACCGGTGCTCGGATTGAAGGAGACGATCGTCAGGTAACCGTACTCTCCCGGGATCTGCTGGTTGACGCTAGTGACGGTGACGCCATTGATGACGATCGACCCAATTCCATCAGGCGCGTCGATGCTGATCGTTCCAGTGCTGGACGTTTCATTGTCGGTCAGCGCTTCGCTGCCCGGAGATTGCGCCCCACCGCCGTCAAGACCGGCTTCACTGGCCGCTTCGGTCGGGGCAAGCAGTGACGTGGCCGTCACTGAAACCTGCCTGTCGACGATGGACGGGAACAACTCGCGCCGCTCCAGGAGCCCGAACTGCAAGGCAGTCGGCGGCAACAGTGCCGACAGGTCGAACCCGTCGCCGATGCCGCCGGGAGGAACCGAGAAATCTCCGCCTGCGCTTGAATTCGAACCACCCGGGCCGGCCGACATGGAACCGTCGGCGCCGAAGGCGACATCGACATGGCTGGCTTCCAGCGCCGCCAGCAGCGCGACGCGCGGCACCTCGACATCGCCGATGATGAAGGTCGGCACGTTCAGGGCGCCGTCCTTGATCACGATCACCGAACCGTCGGCCTGTTCGAGCACAAGGTTTTGGCCGTCGACCTTGATGTTGTCGATGGAGGCGTTGGCAGGAAGCCTCACCACATGGCTGGCGTCGGCCACATATTCGTGCGGCGCAGCTGCCGGCGGCGCCTTTGCTTCCGCGGGGGCTTCTGGCTTGACAGGCGCTCCGCCGACATCGACCGGCACCGGCTCGGACGCTGCCGGCGCGGGCTGCTGCGTCGAATTTGCTTGTGCGACCTGCATCTCCGCCGGCGATGCCTGATGGCCGTGTTCATTGGACACGGAATGCTCGTTCAAGGAAGCCGAAAAGCTGTCCAACTCGATATTGTTCGTCATGGCTGAAACCCCTCCGATATTTACCGGATAGAGACAGCGGACACTTCTACTTTGCAACTGCCTCCTAATCTATTTCATATATTCTGATATGCATTGCCCGGCATTTTTTACACGTGGTAAACCGCGGCAATATAACCTGATATATGTTTGTTTCTGAAGGCCTCCTTGATGGAGGGCTGGCCACCATTTTTCGGCAAATCAAAGTATAAATTTGAATAAAAATTTAAGCAAAGTGGATAAAGACAGTTGCTGGATATTTATCCACCTTCCTTTCCAATAATTTGAGACAAGATTGGTAGCGTCCACAGTCAAAGGTGGGCGTTATGAAAAAGCAAAAATCAGTTCCGGGAAAAACCCGGCTCCAGATGCTCCTGCTGGCAATCGGGCTTGTCGGCCTGGCGGGGCCGTCATTCGCGAGCGATATCGCCGCACCCGGCTGGCCTCAGGAGAAGGTCCAGACGCCACCCAGTCTCGGCGGTGTTTCGCTGGCGAGGCCTCAGCCCTGGCAGCCCGCGGGCGCTTACCGGGTCGGTATGGTCACCGGCAGCTATGGCCCAGATGTCGGCGGCGGGGATGGCTCGTCAACGGCGCGAGATGACGCCGGGATAGATCCGCTGCAGACCGCGTCGATTATTCCGGGGGTATTCGGATCGGTTGCCTTGTCCATGCGCAATTTTCCCGTCGCGGCTCGCTGGGCGCCGGTCTACCGGGCAATCGCCGCTTGTTCGGCAGGCAGCCCCTGCGAGCACAAGAGCGCGGCTTTTGCCGGCATGATCGCCGCCGCACAAGGCAAGGGATTCAGCGAGAAGCTGTCCTTCGTCAACAGCAGCGTAAATCGCCTGATCGCCTACAGGAAAGACAGCGTCGTCTACGGCAAGCTCGACTATTGGGCGAAGCCTTCGGAGATTCTCGAGCGGCGAGCAGGCGATTGCGAGGATTTTGCCATCCTCAAGATGACAGCCCTGCTGAGGGCCGGCATTCCCACGCAAAGCATGGCGCTTGTCGTCCTCCAGGATCGCAAGAGAGGCTTCTTTCACGCAGTGCTGTCGGTGAGCACAGGCAGCGGCACCTTCATTCTCGACAGCCTCAGCAACACTGTCGTGCGTGACAGCGATCTTCCGGATTACGTTCCGCTCTATTCGTTCAGCACGGACCGGGCCTGGATCCACGGTTCAAGACCGGGCGGAGCCCAGATGGCCGACATCAAGGGCGGTTTCGCAACCGTCGCACCCGGCGAAGGCTTTCAGCCATAGGTTCGCCAGCATTGGCGATGCATGCAGAGCAACTCCGGTAAGTGTAACGGTGAACTGCTCTAGCCGCCGAAGACGAACGCCATCAGCAGCTCCGGCTCGAGCACCGGAGCCCGCACCGCATTCAATTGTCCCCGGTATCGACGGTCGCCCGCGCCGATGACAAAACCGGTGGCCACCGGCGATTCGCCATTGGCATCGAGCCGCGCGAATATGTCGGCCACATTGAGGTCCAGCGCCAGCTTGAGATCGTGCCGTGCGTCATCGCTTGGGGCGATCGGCAATTGACGTTTGACCAATTGCTGGAACGGCGCGTTGAACGACAGGATCTTCTTCGACGAAGCCAGGGCAAAGGCCGGAGACGGGCAAGCGACCAGTATGGCGTTGATGGTGTTGATCGATGCAAGCCTTCGCAGGGTCAGGTTTTCGTCTCCCAACCCACGCATGCAGGCCACCCGGATCGCGGATGTCAAATTGCCTGTCTGTGCCTGGCTTTCGGCGATCTCGTCGATGAGCATGCCGATCGTGCACTTCCTGCTTTCGGCCATCTGCTTCAGCGACATCCAGAATGCCCGCTCCAGACGGATGCCGCGCCGGATGCCGCCGCGCGCCACAACCCGGAATTCCAGTCCAAAATCCTCGGCGGCGACTGGAGGCAGCAGCCGACCGGAATGATGAAGGCTGGCGCTACCGCTCACTCATCGCCTCCTCGCGCGCCTTGTTGATCGGCTTCAGGAGGTAGTGCAGGATCGTCTTGCGCCCGGTCTTGATGTCGACCGAGCAGATCATTCCGGGGATGATCGAATAGGCCTTGCCGTCTCTTTGAAGGGTGGATTTGTCGGTCGCCACACGCACCTGATAGTAGGGTTCCCCCGTTTTCTGATCGACCAGGCTGTCGGCTGTGATGTTCGAGACCTTGCCCTCGATGCCGCCGAAGATCGAGAAATCATAGGCGGTGACCTTGATAAGGGCCTCCTGGTCTGGACGGATGAACGCGACATCCCGTGGCGAGACCCGTGCCTCCACCAGCAACGTCTCGGAGGTCGGCACGATGCCGGCCACCACGGCGCCAGGCTGAACGAAGGCGCCTACCGTGTTAAGCTCCAGCGTGTTGACTATGCCATCCACGGGAGAACGGATATCAGTGCGCGCGACCTTGTCGGTGGCTCCCCTTATGGTCTCATCCACCACCGACAGTTCAGCCAGCGCCTGGGTCAGGTCGTCCAACGCCTCCTGCTGCAATTGCAGGCCGAGTTCCTCGACCTGAAGCTGGGCTTCCGTGATCGACGATTTGATCTTCTTTATCGTTTCGCCCGCAAGGTTCAGCTGGCCGTTGAGCTCGGTCTGTTCGCGCTCCACCCGGAGTTGCTCGGTCCGTGCCATCAGGCCTTTCTTGACCATCGCGTCGACCAATTTTGCCTCCTGGTCGCTGACGACCAGGTTCTTTGTAAGACGATCGGAATTGGCCTGCGCCTCGGCCAGTTCCCTCTCGCGCTGGTCAAGGCGTGACTTGAGCACGGATAGCTTGTTATCGAAGTTCCCGCGCCGGGCGATGAGCAGCTTCTGTTCGTTGTCGCAGATTTGCGGAGCGACCGACTGGATGTCCTGCGGGCACGGAAATGGGCCCGAGAGATTGCCGGCCTGTTCGTATTTCAGCCTTGCTATGCGCACTTCCAGCGCGCGCGCCTTGGCCTGCTGCTCGCCGAGACTGGACGTGTTGAGCGTGTTGTCCAGGCGGATGATGAGATCGTTCTTCTTGACCACCTGGCCAATCGTCACGGCGATTTCCTGAACGACACCGGCTTCACTCGCCTGAATGATCTGGGTCTTGGAAGCGGGTATGACCTTGCCGTCGCCGCGTGCGATCTCATCGACTTCGGCAAAGGACGCCCAGGCGACGAAGACCACGAAGAGCGCTCCGATGATGAATATGGACGCCGACGCAAACAGCGGCGGTCGATCTTCTCTGGCAAGCATTTCCCACGCCCCAACGCATTGGATGCAGCAATATTTGTTTTGTCAGGCGCTTGTTTTCTGCAACGCCTGTATGACTTGGTCCTTCGGTCCGTCGGCAACGATTCTGCCCTGTTCGATAACGATCAGGCGGTCGGCCAGCTCAAGCATGCTGAAGCGATGTGTCGAGACGATCAGCGTGGTGTCGCGGTCGAAGGCGACTTTGAGCTGCTTGATCAACTGGCGTTCCGATGCAAGATCCATCGAGCCCGACGGCTCGTCCAGAAAGACGATTTTCGGTTTGGTCAGCAGCAGGCGTGCGATTGCCACCGTCTGCCTCTGGCCGCCGGAAAGATTGGTGCCGCGCTCGCCGACATTCATGTCGTAGCCGCGCGGGTGGCGTGAAACGAAATCGTCGACACCGGCCGCCTTTGCCGCTTCGATGATCTGTTCGTCTGTAGCCTCGGGGCATGCCATCAGGAGGTTTTCCTTGATGGTGCCCGAGAACAGGTCGCCGGCCTGCGCAACGATGCCGACCGCGGCGCGAACCTCGGACGGGTGATACTGGCGAATGTCGATCCCATCCAGCAGCAGCTCACCGGAAGTCGGCAGGAAGAGCCGGCCGATCAGCCGCCCCATCGTCGTCTTTCCCGATCCTATGCGGCCGATGATGCCGATCCGCTCACCCGGCTTGACCGAGATATTCAGGCCGGTCAGAACCTCGTTTTCCGAGCCTGGATAGACAAACCCGACATTCCTGAACACCATCGCCCCCTTGCGGATGGGGCGGTTGACGAAGCCCACCGTGTCGGGTCGATCTTCCGGCTGAGCCATGATCGAGTTCACCATTCTCAGCGAGAGCATGGCCTGGCGAAACCGGGACAGCGTTATGGCGATCTGGCCGAGCGGCGCCACGGCCCTGCTCGCCAGCATCACCGTTCCTATGATTGCTCCTGTCGAAACATGGCCTTCCGAGAAGGCATAGGCGCCGGCCACGACCAGGGCGACGGTCACCAGCTGTTGTATGGATTGGGTGATGTTGCCCGCCGCCGCCGAAAGCTGCTTGATCTTCTCGGACGTGTTGGCGGCGTTCTTGGAGTGCTCTCCCCATTTTCGCAGCAGATAGGCCTCGGCGCGCAACGACTTGATGGTCTCCAGCGTCGAGATGGATTCGACCAGCAGGGCCTGGCGCTGCGACGCTTCGTTCATCGAGGCGGCGACGCGCTTGCCGATGCGGCGCTGGGTGATCAGGCCGACGATGACGGACATCACGAAGGCCAGCGCCGGTATGATCACCAGCCATCCGCCTATTGCATAGATCACAAGGAGGAAGACGAAGACGAATGCCGTGTCGATGAACACGCTTATGGTGTTGGAGGTGAAGAACTCCCTGACGAATTCATATTGCGTGACCCTGTTTGCGTATTCACCGGTCGAGCCGGGGCGCGCCGACAGCGACGAGTTCAGCACTTTCTCGAACAGCAGATAGGATATCCGGAGATCCGCCTTGCGCCCGGCATAGTCGATGAGGGAGGCCCTGGCCGTCTTCAAGAGCAGGTCGAACAGGATGACCGCGCCGATGCCGAGAGCCAGCACCCATAGTGTCGATATTGCCTTGTTCGGCAGGATCCTGTCGTAGACGTTCATGGTGAAGATCGGCGAGGCTATGGCCAGCAGATTGATGAACACCGCCGCCAGGACGACTTTTGAGTAGGTGCGCCAGAAAGCGCCCATCGTCCCCGTAAGCCAATGTCTCCGCTCGATCCTGGCCGCCGAGCCGACCGACATGGTCTCGGCGGCATTGGCATAGGTGATCGAGAAGGAAGCGCCGCCGCTGATGTAGCTGGCGGCCAGTTCCGATCGGCCGATCGTGGTGCGGCCGTCTTCCTGGGGCGCGGTGATATACGCATCGTCTTCGCCCAGAGCGAGCAGGGCAACCGGCAATTGGCTGACGCGAAAGACGATTGCCGGCAGGTCGATACGCCCCCTGAGAAAATCGCGGTGGTTGAACTCGGTGACTTCCAGGCCGATGCGTTCGGCAAGGTGCCTGATGTCGTCGGCCGCAATTCGCGTGTCCGAGAGCGGCACGCCGGCAAACAGCACGGTCTCCGCGCTCGGCCTGCCGAGATATCCGGCAACGGCCGAGAAGCAGGCCTTGAACGCCTCCTTGGGGGAGAGGATATTGGGTTGCTGGTTCACGATCTGCCCGTCAGGACGCTCGCTGGACCTTGCGTCGTCTTATTTCTTCCTCACCGGGGCGAGGATATCGAATGGCAGGTCGTTCTTCTGCTCCGATGGCGTCCGCGCATAGGTCTCGGTGTCCGCGGTTTCCGGTGTTGCAAACTCGGTGCGCGCATAGGCTGTCGCTTGCTTTGCCGGCTCGAGATTCATCGTTTTCAGCAACTGTCCGGTCGCGGCCAGGAGCCGGTACTGGGCAAACAGCGATGCGTAGGACGCGGTATCGGCCAGCGTTGCCGTGTTGAACCGCGTATTCTGCGCGTCGAGCACGTCGAGCAGCGAGCGCTGTCCAACCTTGAACTGCTCGCGATAGGAAGCGACCAGCTTTTCATTGGCGGCGGCCTGTTGCCTCAGGGTCTTCGCCAGATCGGCTTGCCGGAAACGGCGATCCCATGAGGTGCGAACGGCTTCCTCGATTTCGCGCAAGACCTGATGATAGGCGAGCCGCTGCTCGCTGGCGCGGCGGATCTGCTCCTGTTCATTGGCCTTGTCTATGCCGCCGCGATACAAATTCCAACGCAGCACCAGACGCGCCTGCAGGTCATTGGTGTCCCCGTCGTCGCCGTCAATGTCGGTGCCTGCCCTGGCCCGACCTTCAGCAATGACTTCAGGGCCATATTTCGCCCGGGCCGCATCCACCAGGGAAGCCGCGGCGTCGATATCGCTGGTGGCCATGTGAACGCGCGGATTGTTCTGTCGTGCCAGGCCGATCGCGTCATCCAGTGACCGCGGAAGCGCGGCGGCGACGTCACCCGGCCGCGAAGCATTGACCAGCGGCTTGCCGACGGTCTTGAAGAACCGGATCTTGGAGGCTTCCAGCTCTTCGGTCGCCTCCTGCATGCGGGCCTTGGCCGCGAACAGACGCTCCTCGGCCTGTTGGCGGTCGGCCTCGTTCAACGCCCCGCCTGAGATGCCTTGCCGGATGTCGCCGAGTATCGCCTGATGGAAACCCAGATTCTTCTTGGCTTCGGAAACGATCGAAGCCTGCAGCATGTATTCGAGGTAATCCTGGACAACGGACAGCCCGATGAATTCGGACCGTTCCAGCACCCGGAACGACGCTCCGTCGACGCGCGATGCCTGGCGGTTCAATTCCGCGCGACGCGCTCCGCTGTCGAATAATTTCTGGGTCACCACCAGATTCGCTTCCGCCGGATAGAGCGAATCGTTCTCTATCGACAGCGAGCGCCGGGACGAATTGTCGAGCCGGCGAACGCCAGCCGATCCCTCGACATCGACACTGGGAAGGTAAAGGCCTTTGGCCTGCCGCAACTCGAACTCGATTGCTTCGCGGTTTTCGATCGCCTGTCCAATCTCGGGATTGGATTCCACCGCGACAGCCATCGCCTCCTTGAGCGTAAGCGCATGAGCACCCCCGCAGGTCAGCATGGTGGCCGCCATCAAAAGACCAAGGCGCCTGCCTATGGTCGACATGTTTGTCGTATTCATTAATCCCACCCTAACGTTTCCCCAGCGTCCTTTTCAGAGCGCTAACCAAGCCAAGGCCTGCCCGTCGGTGGATTATTCACAAATTCACGAAATGTGTGAGCGATTATTGATTTAGAGGGCGCTAAATAGCCTTTTTGGGCAACAAGGCTGCGAGATGTAGCAAAAATAGCACATAACGTCGGCTCGCTGCGGTTGTATCCGGACGCCCCATTCAGTGGGGAAGCACAAAAAATCGCAGCCAGTGGGCCGATATGCCCAGAATCATGGCCGGTTCGGATAGCGGTTGTCGACAATCCAACCGGAGGTTGAACGCTTTTTCAGGCACGCCCCCCTTGGGTGCCGCGTCCAAAAAATACTCCATAGTGGCGGCCGGCTTGCGCGTCATGTCGCTCATCACGGCCAAAAGCTGGTCAGCGCGTATCTCTAATTTGCGCTCAACGCCACCATGCGGTCGAGCGCCGCGGTCAGGCCGCGAAGCGACACCGGGAAGCTCAGCGGGGTCTCGGCGTCCGTCGTGACATTGAGCTTCAGCACCGAGCCTCCCCTCAGCTTTCCAAGCGTCGGCCGATCGACGGTAAAGACGGAGACGCAACCCGTCGGCAGGCAAGTCCTGAATCGCTGCGGGGACAGTGGCGGCTGATCATCGATCTGCAGCGTCACGCCCGGATCGAGCAGGATGCCGAAGGGCAAAAGCAAGGTAGCCGTCGTCGAGCCGTCCGGGCGTGCCGCGATCTCCACGGCAAGAAGCCTCTGCCCGTTCTGCTGGACCTGGTCTTGCGCGAGCGAGCACACTCTCGCCTTCTCGCGAACCGAACAGGTCACACTCCAGTCCTGATAGACCTCACGCAGCGATGACGGTCCGTCCGGGACAGCCGCCACCTGTTGCTGGGCGGACGCCGGCGACATCAACGAGAATAGAATTGCCCCACATGCGGAGACGGCCTTCGGGCCAGGCTTCATGTGCAGACCCACTCGCGGATCTTGCATTTCTCTCCCGTCGCCTCGCAGGCCTGCAAAGCGAGATCCTCCGCTTCCCGACGGGTCTCTGCCGAGTTCACGCCCCAGGGCGTAAAACGGTTCTCCACCTTGTCCGCCACGGCGAGGGCACCGCAGTGCTTGTAGGGAAAGCCGGTCTCGTCGTCATCATTCCAATGGCGATGGTTGCGGAAGACGGTGACGACGTTGCAGGCTTTTCCGCCCGCGTTTTCGCAATATTTCTGTGCGATGTCCTTCGCTTCCTGCCGCTTGTCGGCGCCCCAGAAGAAGCCGTATTTGCTATCGGCCTGCGAATAGGCAATGGCCGCCCATATGCCTTTTTCCTCCTGTTGCGGCTCCGATGGGGCCACAAGGTCGGCTGAGACGACTTGTCCGCTCCACAACAGGGTCAAGCCCAAAACTGCCAAAGCCTGCGATCTCATGGTCGGCCATCCTTTCCTTAACCTCAATCGCTTCGCGTCCTACTTCGCCGCCGAAGCGAGGGAGATCACCACACAGCTTTTGCCCGTCGGCAGGAGAAGCGCTTCACCGGCATTGCCGCCGAGTTCGTAGACCTCGACCTGCCCGAGATGGTCGGTAATCTTGCTGCCCTGCGGCAGGATGGATGCGATGTCGGCGCAAGGGCTGGCGAATGGCGCCACCCGCACCATCGCCCCTTCGCAACCCGTGGCGGTGGGCGATGCGAAGACGATGCCGGCGGCCGGTCCGCTATAGCTTTCCGACGCATAGTCCATGCCGACAAAGGCCTGAATGGCGTGCTTGTCGGCCGCCTGATCGTTCCACAGGGATTTGACGCTGTATTTCGTGCCGTTCGTCAGAATCTGTCCGAGCGCCGGATAGACGGTCGAGCAGGCCTGCACACCGGCCTGCTTGACATGCTCGAGGAAGGGCATGTCCGGAAGCACGGGGGCCGCCGCAGTTTCTGCAGGTGCGGCCGTCGCGCCGCCGACCAGATTGGCGATCGCGGCATAGTTCCCGGCGGCGAAGCCAAGCCCCGCCACGACCAATCCCAGCAATGAATATCCGGCCACGCGTGGCCAGCGCCGCCTTGGGGGCTCGGCCCGCCTCTGCCGATCCGCCTCGACGGCCGGAGTGCGTTTCGCGGACGTGAACTGGTCCTGCTGGCTCATGGTGATGCCCCGATTATTTGAGTGGTGAAAGGGCCTCTGACAGCCCCTTGAGCGTTGCGGTCACGGTGATCGTCTGGCCGTCGACTGTCGAATAGGTGATCGCCGGTGTCGCATTCTGCGAGATCTGTCGGCGCATGACGGGGCCGACCGGCAACATGCCGACACAGACCATTTCGTTGCAGCCGTTCAGGTGCACGTCGATCGGCTGCTTCTGCCCATCGAACTTCAGCGACACCAGGCCATCGCTCCTGGCATTCGCAGCGGTGCGCAGGATCATGTAAGGCTTGCCGTCCTGTGTGGCGGCAAGCGACCAGCTGAAGGCCATCTTGCCTGATGCGTCCTCGATGATCTGCGAGACGTTGCAGACCTTCTTGCGGGCCTTGAGGTTCTCGTCGCAGATCAGCGTCCAGTTATCGAATGGGCGGATGGTGCGCTGATAGTCGCCGAGCTTCACCTCGGGCGGCACCACCACGTCCGAAGGTTTGATCCTGTAGGTCGACGCGACCTGCCCGGCGGCCGGCATGAGGCCGCCGCAGAGTGCCAGGCAGGTCAGGGCAACAAGTCCTTTCATTCCTGTCTCAGTTCAAGGTGAAGCTGATGCCGGCGCCGACACCGACATGCCCACCCGCGGCCGTGCCCGACAGATTGCCCCGGATGCGGCCGTCTTCGCTGGTGTAGCCCGCACCGAAGGCGAACGCGCCTGCGTCCCGCCACAAGCCGCCGCCCGCCGCCAAGCTCAGCTTTCCGGGCCGGTCGTCATAGCGCAGCGAGGCGGCCGCAAGGCCTATTGCGGCCGCCTGCCGCGCCTCGTCGCGGATGCCGCTGATGTCCGAATTGAGCTGGCTGAGCTTCTGGTCGGTATAGTCGTTGGCCTGCTGCAAGGTCGTGACCGCCACCTTGTCGGTGTAGTCGTTGGACGTATCGATAGCGTAGGCTACGCGGTTGTCCGTATAGCTCTTGCCCGCGGTCAGGCCCTGGTTCATCTGGTCGACGTTGACCGCATCGGTCCCTTTGACGCCGGGGCCGACATTGGAGATGACGACCGGCGCGTTGACGTCGCCGCCCTGCAACGTGATGGTGTTCGACTTGACGCCGCCCGGGGCGTCATAGGTCACCGCGTTCTCGGTAAGGTTTCCGACGCCGGCTTTCAGATCCTCGATCGCCGTATTGGTGGCGTAGAGCTGCGAGCCGTTGATCGCATCGGTGCTGTCGGAAGACACGCGGCCGGCAGCGACATTGGTGATCGTCCGCTCGGCGCCGGCGTCGCCGACGCTGACGGTTCCGGTTGGAGTCGTTCCGGCATAAGTGTAGGTCTTGCCGTTGATGACGGTGCTGGAGGTCCCGACGGCGGTCTGCGTCACCGAACCGGAACCGAGCGCCACATCGTTGGCATTGTTTGCTTGCGCGCCCTGACCGAGCGCGACGGCGCCTTGCCCAGCGGCCGTCGAGCCATGTCCCGCGGCCAGGCTGTCGGTGCCGCTCGCCACGCTCTCCGGTCCGATCGCAACGGCGTTGGTGCCGCCGGCGATGCTGTCGGCCAGCGTCGAGTTGGCGTGGAAATACTTGATGCCGCCGCCATTGCTGATGCTGGTCAGCGCATTGTCGACGGCCGTGAAGCCGTCATAGACGGTGGAATAATTGTTGCCCTGGATGTTGTAGGTCGGGCCGGTGATCGAGCCGTCGGGATTGACGGTCGTGCCGCCGCCGAACAGGTTGCTGACGTTTTGCGTCACGCCGCGCAACTGCGAAACGTTGACGCCGTCGGTGTCGGCAGAGCCCGCCGCGACATTGGTGAGCTTGCGTTCGGCCCCGGCAGAGCCAATCGACACCTCGCCGACCGACGTTTGCGGACCGGCGAGCGCAAAGGCCGTGTAGCCTGCCTGCGCGCCGACCGTGGTGATGGACTGCGCACCGAGCGCCACGCTGTTGAGGAAGGTGCTCTGAGCGCCGGCGCCGAGCGCCACCGACTGGATGCCGGACGCCAGCGAATTGGTGCCGAAGGCCAGGCCGTCGGCCAGCATGACATGGGCGTTTTGGCCGATCGCAGTTCCGCCGGGTGCGGTCTGGTCGACGATGGCGCCGTTGCCGATGCCGATGCCGTTGTCGCCGTTGACGACCGTGGTCGGACCGACCGCGACCGACTCTGCCCCGACCGCCAGCGAGTCGCCCGCCGCCGAATTGGCATGGAAATACTTGGTCGAGGTGACCGATACGGCAGCTATGGCGCCGGCGAGTTGGCGCACCGTCACCGCGTCCTGGTCCTGGGTGCCGTCGGCCACATTGGTGATCTGCCGGTACGAGGTGGCATCGCCCACCGAAACGGCACCGAGCAGCGTCTTGTCGGTGGTGTTGTACTGGATGAAGTTGGATGGGCCGGCGGGCAATTGCCCGGTAGTCGGAGCGATCGCACGATCGGAAACCGAACCCGAACCGAGCGCCACGCCGCCGTCGATGCTGGCATTGCTGTCGCGGCCGAGCGCCAGCGCGCTGTCGCCGGTCGCGGTCGCCTGGTAGCCGACGGCGGTGGAGCCGACCCCTTGTGCGAAGGAATCGGTTTGCGCCAGACCGGCCTCGTTGGTGCGGGCGTAGCGGATGCCCTCGCCATTGGCGTCGGTATAGGCGGTCGAGGTATCGCCGGCGATGTTGTTGATCGTGTTGCCGAGATCGGTCACGGAACCGCCAATGGTGCTGAGCGTGGTGCCGATGGCGTCGACGGCCTGGTTGGTGGCGGCGAGCTGCGAACCGTTGATGGCGTCGGTCGACGTCGAACTGATCCGCCCCGCGGCGACATTGGTGATGGTGCGTTCCGCACCGACCGCGCCGACGCTGACCGTCGAAGTCGGAGTGGTACCCTGGAAAGCGTAGGTCGTGCCGTTGATCACGGTGCTCGGCGTGCCGACGGCGACGTCGGTGACACTGCCCGAGCCGAGCGCCACGTCGCCTGCATTGACGGCGCTGGAGAGGGCGCCAAGCGCAATCGCATTCTGGGCGCCGGCATTCGCTCCCGCGCCGAGAGCGGCCGCATTTTGGGCGCCGGCATTCGCTCCCACGCCCACAGCGGTCGCCTGAAGGGCGGTAGCAAAGGAGTTCTGGCCGATCGCGGTGCTGGAGGTGGCTGTCGCGTTGGCATTGGCGCCGATGGCCGTACTGTACTGACCCGAGGCGTTGGAAATGTATCCCATCGCCGTTGCGTCGAGCGCCGATGCGACGGCGCCGCTGCCGAAGGCCGACGCATTGGCGTCGGATGCACTCGAATTGACACCGGCCGCGATGGCGTTCGTCCCCGTTGCGGTCGCGACGGGTCCGATCGCAACGGAGTCCGTGCCCGTCGCCGAGGAGTCCGCCGCCGTCGAGTTGGCATGGAAATACTTGATGCCGCCGCCGACATTGATGTTGTTGACGACGGCGCCAATGGCATCGACCGCCTGGTTGGTGGCGAAGAGCTGCGAGCCGTTGATCGCGTCGGTCGAGGACCCGCTGATCCGCCCCGCGGCCAGGTTGGTGATGGTGCGTTCCGCACCAGGCGCGCCGATGCTGACCGTCGAAGTCGGGTTGGTGCCCTGGAAGGCGTAGGTGGTGCCATTGACCACCCCACTGGCCGTGCCGACCGCCGTGGTGGTCACCGAGCCCGAGCCGAGCGCCACGTCGCCGGAGCTCGCCGCCGCCGTCGCGCCATCGCCAAGCGCGATATTGCCCGCGAGGCCGGCGGCACCCGCGGTCGAGCCGTTGCCCAGCGCCACGGAGCCTTGGCCGATCGCCTTGTTGTTGTTGCCGATGGCGACAGCGCCGTTGGCCATGTTGGCCGCGGTGGCGGTCGCCGTGCCGTCGCTGTTGGCTATGTTGTTGGCGCCGCCGGTGAAGGCGCCGGTGCCGCTGGCGAAGCTGGGATCGCCGATGGCGACCGCGCCGTCGCCGTAAGCAACGTTGTCCGCGCCGATTGCGACGGCCTTGCCGCCGCTTGCGTTTGCGTTGGTGCCGATGGCGACGGCGTCGACGGAGTTTGCGACCGCGTTCGTTCCGGCGGCGATCGCGTTCTGGGCACTCGCGTTCGCGGTATCGCCCATCGCCAGCGCGCTCGCGCCACTCGCCGATGCGCTAACGCCCAGCGCCGTTGCGCGCGCGAGGGTCGCACGGGCGCCATTGCCGAGCGCCACGGCGCCAACATCCGTGCCCTGGGCACCCGATCCAATCGCGACCGAGCCGATTCCACTCGACACGGCGGCATTGCCGAAAGCCAATGCGAAATTGCCTGAGGCGAGTGCGTTGGGGCCGAGCGTTGACGAGCTTATCCCCGTCGCACGGGAATTTACCCCGATTGCGACGGCGAACTGGGCCGATGCCACGCTTGTACGGCCGATCGCCGTGGCATCAGCCACGTTTGCCGTCACGTCCACGCCGATAGCGATCGCGCTCTGAGCGAGAGCCCCCGTTCCGACAGCGGAGCGTGCGCCCAGATAGATGGAATTCACGCCGCTGGCGATGGATCCCGTGCCAATGGCGGCGGCGTTAGTCTGGCTGGCCTGAGCGTTGTGGCCGATCGACGCGGTGTTGCTGACGGCGACACCAATACCGGCATTGGTTCCGATCGCGATGTTGTCGTTGCCGGTGACCAGATTGCCCGCGGAGGCGGAGAGCGTTGCGTCATAGGCAACGGCGCCGTCACCAGTGCCGAGGGCGACATTGCGCTGCCCCGTGACGCCGGAGCCAGCGCCTCTCAAGACGCTTGGGACGCCGCCGCCGACAGCGGTATTCTGTCCGCCGCTGACGAGCGTGCCTGCCGCGATGCCCACCGCGACCGAGCTGGCATTTCCGGTGGTCGAGCCGGCACCCGCACCCTGCCCGACCGCAACCGTGCTGTCGCCGATCGCCACCGCTTGCACCCCGAGTGCCGTTGAGCTGTTGCCGGTCGCCCTAGCAGCGTTGCCGACGGCGACGCCCGAGACTCCGCTGGCGTTGGCGCCGTTCCCGGCGGCGAGAGAATTGCCGCCGGTCGCCTGGCTGACCACTCCCAGCGCTATCGAATTGCCGCCGCTTGCGTTACTACCCGCTCCCATTGCGGTCGCGTTGCCGCCGGTTGCTTGGCTGGTCGATCCAACCGCGGTACCAAAGCTGTTGGCGACGGTCCCCGTGCCGAGGGCGGTCGAACTGTTCCCCGAAGCCTGGCTTACGCTGCCGATAGCGACGGAATTGCCGCCGGTCGCTTGGCTCGATACGCCAACGGCCGTCGCGGCGGCGCCAGCAGTAGCCGTGGAGCCGATGGCAGTCGCGTTCGCCCCGTTTGCGGTGCTGTTGACACCAAAAGCTGATGCTCCATCCACGAGCGCGCGGGCGTTCCCGCCTACGGCAAGAGCATTGACGCCGGTCGCGTTCGCGAAGACGCCTATGCCTATGGCGTTGAGGCCAGTGGCACTCATCGTATAGCCGATGGCGATCGAAGCATTGCCCGTTGCGGTGTTACCGGTGCCTATCGCCACGCCGTTGTCACCATTCACCTTGGCGCCAGCACCAATGGCGGTCGAGGCGGAGCCGGTGGCGCTGGTGGCACATCCGATCGCTGTGCTTTGCACCCCCGCGGAGGGAGTCGTGCAGTTCGCGGTGTTGGTCAGAACCCCGTTACCAATGGCAAGCTGCGCGAACGCCGGCTGCGGGACCATGATCCCCACCACGGCCCCGAGCATCCCGCCAACGCCCAAAGTTCCCAGCCCCAGGCGCTTGCGCCCCATACCGAGCGCACGATGCGCCATCCGCAGCACCGCCATCAGGCGGCGGCGAACCGAGCGGGAACTGACATCGGCCCCCGCGATCCAGTGCCCGGCGAAATGCGCCGCGCGACGCTGAACAAGAAGCGAGCCGTTCGAAAACTGGTTGTCGGTCATGGTTCCCTCTCCGCTGGCCGGCACGAAATGTCTGACAATTCCGCTCCACCGCAGGAAGACATGATTCCTGCCCGCGGTATTTCACGAAATTGCTGCCTTGTGAGAAAAGATCGGAGCAAACCTGCAGAGGTTAACGGCTTGTTACCTTAGCCAATGCTTTAAAACCAAGAAATAAAGCAACGACCTAAGCGCCGCCTCATCTAACCTTGGCGTTAAGCTTGCCCACCCGCAGCTGCAGCGGCGTCACCTGGCGGTATTTCTTCATCACGGTGGTAAAATGGCTCTGGCTTGAAAATCCGCAGGAATGCGCGATGTCGGCGATCGTCATGCGGCTGTCGGCAAGCAGTCTTTCAGCCAAATCCAGCCGCAGCTCGAGGACATACTGGTGCGGCGGCACCCCGAACGTCCTCGAGAAAGCCCGCATGAAGTGGTACGGCGAAAGCTCGCAAACAGCGGCCATTTCGGCAAGCGCCAGCTTGCGCGTAAAGTTCTTGTCCAGAAATTCCTGCACGCGGCGTGTGCTGCGGACCGAAAGTCCGCCTTTCGCGTTGAGCGTCGGCTGTCGCAGATTGGTTCCGGAAGCCGGTCCGGGGAAACCATCATCACCCGGCATTTTTCGGCCTCCTGACACGTCCCAGATGAGGTTCAACCGGAGGCCTTCCTCCTCGTTCCCCCGAAAAACAATTCGTGATTGATCGAAGCCGACCGGCATCGCCATTCATCGGATCGTTCCGGCCGGACGGCGAACGATGAATGTCTGCGAGACGGGATCGCGGACGGAGGATATGACACTCCCCCGCGCGGTGACCCTCCTGGGCCCGGCGCTTTCAGGAATTATGTCCAGGACAAATCGAGCTGTCCGTTCTCGATTGACGCCCCGGGAAACGCCGCTTTCCCGAGCATCGTCCGTATTTTTCATTGCCTGGCCTCAGCCGCTTGTCCGCCGCCTGAAATCCCCCTTAGCCCGACCCGGATCCAACGTAACGCACATGGCGCGGAGTGTGAATAACATCCGTACGCAAAGAAAAAATTTTGTTCGGGATAAGAAGACGGACCAGTCAACAAGGCAAGGGCTGGACCATTTCGGAACCTTCGCCGGCGCATTGGCTGACGGAGCATCAAACGAAAAACCCGCCTGTTCGGCGGGTCACTGGCGCAAATCAGCACCATGCACGAATTTATACCTTAGCTGAGGTCACCGAGTCAAGAAAAAATTCCTATCGTGAAAGCTGCCCGCGCAAAAGCTGCCACACCGAGCCCGCTGCCGCGAGGCCTCTGGTTGGCCTGAGTTCGGAGCCCTGCTTCAGGTTTGGACAATTCGACCAATTCAGCAGCCCTTCAAGGCAATGCAGAGCTACCCGATTTGCTGCCGGTCATTGCAGATCGTCGCGACGATTCTCGTACAAATCCCATGTAAGTTCCACAAACCCCAGAAGAACGTCCTCCTCGCTCCACCCGGCAGCGACCGCTGCCTGAACGATCTCACGGACGAGAGGCAGCAATTGGCGTTGGCATTCTGCCGACGTGTCCGCAACTGCGTCATCGCCGGGAGGTCCATCGAAGTTGAATTTCATCATTCAGCGCCCCCCTCGCCATCAATCAAAGTGTTTATATAACTAAATTCATCCTCCTGATATACAATAGAGGTGGTACCAAAGCATAAGAGGCTTCGGTGGGCCTGGGAAGAACAGGACGATGCCAGGCTTTATGCTTCCCCTGGGTCAGGTTTGTCCTTCTGAACAGGATCTATCGGGGTGCTTCAACCCATCGATCTCTGCGGCCGGTCGAACTCTTCAGCCAAGGCCGCATGCCACCATCCACCGAATGCACGGCACGAGCGGCTGCATTGCCTTCTGCAACCGCTCGCTGGATAGTCTCGGCATGTTGGCGACCCTGGCGACTCACTGGCCGCAAATTCTGGCGATCATCTCCGTGGTGATGGCGACGCTCGGCATCGTCCATGCCGTCATGACCAAGGAAGATGTCCGCGCCGCCACCGGCTGGGTCGGCGTGATGGTGCTGTCCCCGATTCTCGGCGTGCTGATCTATGCCGTCGCCGGCATCAACCGCATTCGCCGCGCCACGATCACCGCCCAGCGCCCGTTTGCCGATGGCGCGGTATCCGCCAAGCACGAGCGCGACGTCGCTGTCGAAGAGGCTCTGATCGTCGAGCGCTACGGGCAACGGTTCACGGGCTTGCGGACATTGGGCGACAGGGTGGCGCGGCGCGCGCTCAATCCTGGAAATGCAATCGATGTGCTGGAGACCGGCGACGAGGCCTATGCCGCCATGTGCGCGGCCATCGATGGTGCCGAGCGCAGCGTCCTGCTCGAGACCTATATTTTCGACAATGACGCCGTCGGCCTGCTCTTCGTCCAGGCGCTTGCCGGCGCCGTCCACCGAGGCGTCACCGTCCGCGTGCTGATCGATGCCGTCGGCGCCCGCTACTCGGTGCCGAGCATCCTGGGGCATTTGCGCGAGGCCAACATCCCCGCCGATGTCTTCAACGGCAACATCGTCATGGGCCTGCGCCTGCCCTACGCCAATCTGAGGACCCACCGGAAGATCCTGGTGGTCGACGGCATCGCCGCCTTCACCGGGGGCATGAACATCCGAAAAGGCTTCTCCGCCGAATTCGCCGGCTCCAACAGCGCCAGGGACACACATTTCCGGGTGACCGGTCCGATCGTCGCCGACCTCTTTTCGGTTGCCGCCGAGGACTGGCGCTTCGCCACCAACGAGGCGCTGAAAGGCGACGCCTGGCGCATCGCCCCGCTGTCGCCGTCGCCAGGCGCACCGATGATGGTGCGGGCGGTCGCTTCCGGCCCGGATGCCAGCAACGAGACCAACCACAAGCTGCTGATCGGTGCATTCTCGGTCGCCCGCAAGTCTATACGCGTGATGTCGCCCTATTTCCTGCCGGATCGGGAACTGATCAGCGCGCTGATCACCGCCGGCAGGCGCGGGGTCGAAATCGACATCGTGGTGCCGGCGGTGAACAATCTTTTCCTCGTCGACCGCGCGATGATGGCGCAGTTCGATCAGGTGCTCAAACACTATTGCCGTGTCTGGCGCACCGAGGGACCGTTCGACCATTCGAAGCTGCTTTCGATCGACGGAGTGTGGGCCTATGTCGGCTCTTCCAATCTAGACGCCCGATCGCTGCGGCTGAATTTCGAGATCGACTTGGAGGTGCTCGATGCCGGCTTTGCCAGCGAGATCGAGGCGCGGATCGGGTCGGCGATCGCCTCCGCCGTGCCGGTGACGCTGGAAGCCTTGCGAGCCCGGCCGTTTCTTATCAGGCTGTTCGACCGGGTATTGTGGCTCGGTTCACCCTATCTCTAAGGCGGAGTTGCGCTTGAGGAACTCGTCCGTCATGGAACATACGCGGAAATTGCCTATTTTCACTGTATCCGGCTTCTGAATTGATGCCAGCGAGGACGAGCAGCACAGAGATGCACAGAATTGGACGCAGCCTCCCGGCAACCATGCTTCTGTCCCTTCGTGACCGCCGGATGCAGAAAGCGAATGCCGCCGCACTCAAGACGACAGCCACCACCGGCACGCTGGTTGCCTCCTACAATGTCCACAAATGCATCGGCGTCGACAGGAAATTCGACCCGGAACGGACCATCCGCGTCATCCGCGAAATCGATCCGGATCTCATCGCGCTGCAGGAGGCCGACAATCGCTTCGGCGACCGTAATGGGCTTCTCGACCTGCCCCGGCTCGAACGGGAAACCGGCCTGGTTCCGGTGCCGATTTCGGCCACCGGCAAGGGCCATGGCTGGCATGGCAACGTCTTGCTGTTCAAGAAGGGCGTCGTTCGCGACGTGCACCAGATCAAGCTTCCGGGACTGGAGCCGCGCGGCGCGGTGGTGGCGGAGATCGACCTCGACGGAAGCCAGACGCTGCGCATCATCGCCGCCCATCTCGGCCTGCTGCGCCGCTCGCGCTCCCAGCAGGCGCGCGTCGTGCTCGACCTGATGAACAGCCCGGACGAAAGACCGACCTTGCTGCTCGGCGACCTCAACGAATGGCGACTTGGCAACCGCTCCGCTCTCAACACGCTGCATGCAACGTTCGGCCCGCAGCCGCCGGCGGTCCCCACCTTCCCGTCGAACCTGCCACTGCTGGCGCTCGACCGGATCATGGCCAACAGGCACGGCATGATTGCCGCCATTAACGCGCATGACACGCCGCTTTCGCGCGTTGCCTCCGACCACCTGCCGCTGACGGCCTTGGTGCGCCTGGAGCGGGTAGACGATAACGCCTTAATGTCTTCCGCGTCGCAAAGCGTGTAAAATTAGACGGAACGCCCAGTTCTTCCCCGAGTTAACATGTCTCGAACGCGCAGGAGGACGAGATGAAAAAGCTGATTCTGGCTTGCCTGTTGGCATTGGCCGCGACAGCGGCGATCACTGCGCCGACGCACGCGGCAAGCGTGACCATCCAGTCCGACGATGACGACCGATATTTGCCGGATGACGATTCCGATAGTGGGATCGTTATTCGCCGTCACCACCGCGATCGCTATTACGACAATCAGTATGATGGCGACCAGGACGTTCAGTATGACAATGGCGGATACCGGTACGGCGAATATCGCCGCCACCACCGGCATCACCGCTGCCACAAAGAACTGGTCAGGCACTGGCGCCACCACCACAGGGTGATCGAAGAGGTCCGCGTCTGCGGCTGATGCCGATCGTACCAACCGGCCGGCCAAAGCTGGCCGGTTTGGTCGCGTATTGGGCGCGAGAGATGATGCCGCCATGGATCAGTTGAAAACGCCCCTGCAGACTGACGCGCGGCGCGGTTCGCGCAGCTGGATGGCTGATTTTGTCGCGATTGCACTTGGCACGGTAACTCACTCTCCACCATCCCCGTCAAGCCGCAGATCACCGGCCCGCTTCCCAGGGCATGACAACCGGTTAGCGGATCCCACCATCAACCGGTCGTGGCCGGCCCCATGTTCGGGTTGGGCTTGCTCTTCGCATTCGGTGCCTCTGGACACAGCTATCGAAGGCTGGAAAATGTAGACGCGACTCCGCTGTTGGAGTTAACTCGGAACATGAGGAGGAAGGCGCTGAATCTGGAAGACATTGCCGGCCATCCGGCCCTGCATCGCTGTGTCCAGGCACAGTCGTTGGCGCTGATCGACATCTATGAAACGAGCCCGCGACTGGCTTCCATTTTCGCCACGCAGCAGCGTTGGCTGATGGGTCATGTCGGCCTTGCCATGCATTTCAGGCGCGATCCGCACGACCGCCGCAAGGAGCTGACGGTATCGCGTTTCATCGAGTTCGTACACCAGCACGCGGTGGCCAGCCGCAACACGGCGGACGCTTTCATCAAGGAGATGCTGCACTATCATGTCGCCGAGTACGTTTCGGGTGGCGACGGGCGCACGCACCCCTTGCAGCCAACGGCGGCAACCGTGCAGACTTTCACCGGCTGGGTCCTTGCTCATCTGCGGACGCTGGATCATCTCGATGGTGCCGACCGGCTGGCCAGCTTCCTGGAGCGGCCCGATATGGTTGCCAGGCTGCAGCCTCTGGTGGCGGACGGCCTGCTTGCCTCCAAGCGGGTGCGCGAGCCCAACCAGACCTTTTCCCTGTTCATCTGGCTCAACAATGGCGGTATCGTCATGGACTGGCTGATGTCGGGCATCGACCCCGATCATGCCGGCCTGGACCGGATTCCGACCAGCGTGGTGTCGATCGGAGATTTCGCCAGATGGCTCAAGCTCTCGCGGACCCACCTCGCCCGCAAGCTGCGCGCTGCCGAGGAACTCGGCAGCATCGGCTGGCTCGGCCAGCGCGGCCATTCGGTGATGTGGGTATCGAACACCTTCTACCAGGAGTACATGACCGTCCAGGCCGCCAAACTGGCCATTGTCGATGCGGCCTTCGACGCCTGTTTTCCAGCCCCGGAAGACCGCTGAAGGATCGGCGCGATCGATATCTGCCCGGACCGAGAACCTTGTCTCCTGGCGATCATAACCTGTTATAGACAGGGCGCGTCTGGACACGGGCCGTGAAGGCTGAAAATGTGATCTGCGTCTTCGTGGCCGTAAGGCTGGATCGGAGCATGGGGGGAATGACGCAGACCTTTGACCATATTGCCGGTCACCCGGCATTGCATCGCTGTGTCCGTGCCCAGGCGCAGGCGATGATCCAGGCCTATGGGACGAACCCGAGGCTTGCCTCGATATTTGCCACCCAGCAGCGCTGGTTGATGGCGCATATCTGCCTTGCCCTGCATTTCAGACGGGAGCCCGATGATTACCGCAAGCAGTTGACGGCGGCGCGTTTCATCGACGTCATCCGGGAGAATTCCGTCGCCAGCCGCAACACCGCCGACGCCTTCCTCAAGGAGATGCTGCATTACAATTTCATCGAGCACCTGCCGGCAACACAGGACGGCCGCATCCGCCCCATTCAGCCAACGATGAACACGCTGGAGACGGTTGCCGGCTGGATGATGGCGCACCTGCACACGCTGGACAGTCTCGACGGTGCGAACCGTCTGGCGACGTTTCTGGAGCGGCCCGATGCTCTCGCCAGGGTGCAGCCGCTGGTGGCCGACGGCCTGATCTCCTCCAGCCCCGTGCGCGAGCCCAGGCAGACCTTTTCGCTGTTCACCTGGCTCAACAATGGCGGCGTCGTCATTGACTGGCTGATATCGGGCGTCGATCCCGACCATGCCGGCCTCGCTGAAATACCGACCGGCGTCGTCTCGATCGGCGATTTCGCCAAATGGCTCAAGCTGTCGCGAACCCACCTGGCACGCAAACTGCGGGATGCCGAAGACCTCGGCAGCGTTGGCTGGCTTGGCCAGCGCGGCAATTCGGTGATGTGGGTGTCGGGCGATTTCTACCGGGAATACATGACCGCCCAGGCCGTCAAGCTGGCTATCATCGATGCCGCGTTCGTCAAGGCCTTCGACTCGCCGGCAGGCAGCTGACCGGTGCGGCATCCCCCGTGCGGGGATGCCCAAGCCGGCGAGCCTTTCAGTCGATATCGAATGACACGCCCTGGGCGAGCGGCAGCGCCTTGGAATAGTTCACCGTGTTGGTGGCGCGCCGCATATAGGCCTTCCATGCGTCGGAGCCGCTCTCGCGGCCGCCCCCGGTTTCCTTTTCGCCGCCAAAGGCACCGCCGATCTCGGCGCCCGAGGTACCGATATTGACATTGGCAATGCCGCAATCCGATCCGTCGACACCCAGGAAACGCTCGGATTCCTGCAGGTCTCGGGTGAAGATCGACGAGGACAGGCCTGCCCCCACGGCATTGTGCTCGTCGAGCACCGCGTCGAAATCCGAATATTTCATCACGTAGAGGATCGGTGCGAAGGTCTCTTCCGTGACCGGTGACACCTGGCTTGGCATTTCGACCAGCGCCGGGTGCACGTAGTACGCATCCGGATGGCCGTTCTCGACCCGCGTGCCGCCGGTCACCTTGCCGCCATGGGCAGCGGCTTCCTTCAGCGCCTTCTGCATGGCGTCGAAGGCCGCCTTGTCGATCAGCGGCCCGACCAGCGAGGAGGTCTCCAGCGGATTGCCGACAGACACACTCTCGTAAGCCTTCTTGAGGCGCGGAACCAAGGCGTCGTAGACGCTGTCATGCACGAACAGGCGCCGCAGCGTCGTGCAGCGCTGGCCGGCCGTGCCCATCGCTCCAAACGCAATCGCGCGCAGCGCCATGTCGAGATCGGCGGTCGGGCAGACGATGCCGGCATTGTTGCCGCCGAGTTCCAGCACCGCGCGCGCAAAGCGCTTGGCCAGCCGCGGGCCGACGTCGCGGCCCATGCGGGTCGAGCCGGTTGCCGAAACCAGCGGCACTTTGGGGTGATCGACCAGGATCTCGCCGACGGCGCGGTCGCCGATCAGCACCGGCGCCAGGCCATCAGGTGCGTCCGCGCCGAAGCGCTCGACCGCACGCTTGAAGATAGCCTCGCAGGCAAGTGCGGTCAGCGGCGTCTTTTCCGACGGCTTCCACACCACTGCGTCGCCGCAGACCAGTGCCAGGGCTGCATTCCACGACCACACAGCCACCGGGAAGTTGAAGGCGGAAATGACGCCGACGACGCCGAGCGGATGCCAGGTTTCCATCATCCGATGGCCCGGGCGCTCGGTGGCGATGGTCAGGCCGTACAATTGCCGGGAGAGGCCTACAGCGAAATCGCAGATGTCGATCATCTCCTGCACTTCGCCGAGCCCCTCGGACGGGATCTTGCCGACCTCGATCGAGACCAGCCGGCCAAGCTCGGCCTTGTGCGCGCGCAGCTCCTCGCCGAGCAGCCGCACCAGTTCGCCACGCCGCGGGCCGGGCACCATGCGCCAGGCCTGGAAGGCCTTGTGCGCGGCATCGATGGTCTTAGCCGCTTCGGCCGGCGAGATCGTCCTCAGCGCCGCGATCTGCTCGCCCGTCACCGGGCTGCGCACGATCAGGTCGCCGCCGACAAGCGTCTCCTTGGCCACACCCAGTTTCGCCAGCAGTTCGGTCGTTTCCTTGCCTATCGTCATTCTTGTCCCTTTCAGATCCAGTCGCTCATAATGCATGTCGCCCAAAAGTGCCCCGGTTTTGGAACAACGACATGCACAAAAGGCATGCCGGTCAAAGCCTGGCGTCATGCTGCCCGCGTGCACAAAGGCACCTCAGGCACGATCATCGCGTGGCATTACTCGTTTCAAGGGAAAATCACCACCCCGGCATGGTCTAAGCCCAAACTGCACGATTGAGCCAGATGGGGCAGATGGCGCTCAGTTTGCCTTCTTGGCCGCTGGGCGTACCGCACCGTCCCTGATCAGCCGGTCGATATGCATGCGGATATGTGCCGCTTCCGCCGCCGTGTTTGCAAGCGCTATGGCGCGGTCGAAGGCGACGCGCGCCTCGTCGCCCCGGTCGAGCTGCATCAAGAGGCCCCCCTTGAGGCCGAAAAAATGGAAATAGCCGGAAAGCCGTTCTTCCAGCGGCTCGATCATGGCCAGCGCCTCTGCCGGTCCACGCACCTTCGAGACCGCGACGGCCCGGTTGAGTGTGACCACCGGCGACGGCTGCATCTGCTCCAGCAAGCGATAGAGCAGGTCGATCTCG
This sequence comes from Mesorhizobium sp. M7A.F.Ce.TU.012.03.2.1, assembly GCF_004006095.1. Lineage (NCBI taxonomy): Bacteria > Pseudomonadati > Pseudomonadota > Alphaproteobacteria > Hyphomicrobiales > Phyllobacteriaceae > Mesorhizobium > Mesorhizobium sp. M7A.F.Ce.TU.012.03.2.1. The sequence continues at coordinate 3,249,669 of NZ_CP034779.1, read as the reverse complement.
TTCCAGTCGGTATCCTCGGCCCTTTCGGCCCGCGCGTGCAATGCGGCAATCGCCGCTTGCACCTGGTAGGGGCCGGGCTTGCGATGGCGTAGCGCCTTGTCGACCAGCGCCAGCCCCTCATCGATCATCTTGCGGCTCCACAGGCTGCGATCCTGGTCTTCGAGCAGCACGATCTCGCCGCTCTCGTCGAAACGGGCCGGTGCGCGCGCATGCTGCAGAAGCAACAGCGCCGTCAGCCCCATGATCTCCGCCTCGGTCTGGAACAACCGCAGCAGGAGCCGTGCCAGCCGGATCGCCTCCTCGCACAGCGGTGCGCGGGCCGGCGCCTCGCCGCTGTTGGTCGAATAGCCCTCGTTGAAGACCAAGTAGACCATGGCGGCGACGGCGGCGAGCCGTTCCGACCGCTCGACCGCGCCCGGCGTCTCGAACGGCACGCCGGCGTCCGCAATGCGCGCCTTGGCGCGAGTGATGCGCTGCTCCATGGCGCTTTCGCCAACCAGGAAGGCGCGCGCGATCTGCTTGACCGTAAGACCGGAGACGATGCGCAGCGCCACCGCGATCTGCTGCGTTGCCGGCAGATCAGGATGGCAGCAGATGAACAGCAGCCGCAATATGTCGTCGCGGTAGTGCGCCCCGTCCAGCCGCTCTGCGATATCGCTCTCGGCGTCCTCCAGATCCGAAACCTGGTCTTCCTCCGGCATCGGCGCCTGCTTGGCGCGCTTGCGCACCGCATCGATGCCGCTGTTGCGGCCGACGAAGATCAGCCACGCCGCCGGGTCGCGCGGCGGCCCGTTCTGCGGCCAGTTCTTCAGCGCCCTGAGGCACGCGTCCTGGAAAGCTTCCTCCGCCGTATCGAGATCGCGGAAATAACGCAGCAGCGCACCCATCGCCTGCGGGCGGGCGGCGCTGATCGCGGAGCTGATCCAGGCCATTTCGGTCATGCGGAAACCTTGGCGGGATTGAAGATCGAGACCGGCCGGATCTCATAGGAGCCGCCGCTCGGGTTGACTTCGGAAAGCTCGCGGGCGAACTCCACCGCCTCGTCGAGATCGGCGCATTCGAGCGTGTAGAAGCCGAGGAACTGTTCCTTGGTCTCGGCGAACGGCCCGTCGATGACGACTGATTCGCCCTTGACCTTTCTCAGGGTCGTCGCGGCGGTCGTCGGCAGAAGCCGTGCCACCGGGCCGAGCCGACCAGCCTTGGCGTACTTGTCCTGAACGTCGAGGAGATTGGCCATGACCTCATCGTCCTGTGCCTTGCTCCAGGAGCAGACGACATCTTCGGAGGCATAGCAGAGGATTGCGTAGAGCATGGCTGGTCCTTTTCTCTGTCAAAGGACGAAACAGTAAGACCGATCCCGACACGACGTCGATAAAAAAATCCAGATGTGGACGGATTTGGCCACGGCCAGCCGCGCCGGTCAGCTTTCTCACAGTTTCAGCCATCGCAGCACGAGAGCTTCCTCGTCATCGAGACCATCGATGGAGCGTTTGCGTTTGTTGGCTTGCGCCATTTCATTCAGCAACCGCCCTTCGGACCACGCTTCGAAGACCCGCGGATGGATATAGCATTTGCGGCAGACGGCACGCGTATTGCCCAGCCGCTCGGCAACCTTGTCGATGACGCTGTTCATCGCCCTGTTTCGCTGCGCCTGGCTTTGCGGCAGTTCCGTTTGGGCAAACAGCGACGCGGCGTGAATGGTGCCGCCCCAGGTGCGGAAATGCTTCGAACTGAAGGCGTCACCGACCGCCTCACGGATATAGCGGTTGACGTCCTCGGAGCGGACCGGCCGCCTGTTGCCGTCCTCATCGAGATACTGGAACAGCTTCTGGCCTGGCAGGTCCTGCGCGCCGCGCACAATCCTGGCGATGCGGCGGTCGACCAGCTTCAGCTTCCACTCCTTGCCCGACTTGCCCTTGAAGGCAAAGCGCAGGCTTGAACCGACAATATCCACATGCCGGTCGCGCAACGTGGTCAGCCCGAAACTCTTGTTGTCGCGGGCGTAGGCGGCATTGCCGACGCGGATCATCGTGTTGTCGAGCAGCCAGACGACCGCGGCGACGACACGCTCGAACGGCAGGCCACGACGGCGCAGATCGCTGTCGATCCTGTGCCGCAGGTCTGGCAGGCTCTCGGCGAAAGCAACCAGGCTCGAATATTTGGCACCATCGCGCTCTTCGGCCCATTGCGGATGATAGCGGTATTGCTTGCGTCCGCGCTGGTCCCTGCCGGTTGCCTGGATATGGCCGTCCGCGTCCGGCGAAATCCACACATCCGTCCAGGCCGGCGGAATGACGATCGCCTCGATGCGGGCCCTGGTAGTGGCCGAAACTGTTCCTCCGTCCGGTCCCTTGTAGGAGAACCCCTTGCCTGTTTTCAGCCGCCGGATACCGGGCTCGGCATCACTGACATAGCTAAGCGACGCATGGTCGGCCGAGCTTTGTGCCCCGTTTTTGGGCGCACCATCTGGCGATACAGCGTCCTCGCCAGCCGGTCGGCTGGGCGACAATCCGGATTTTTGCAACATGTCGGCTCCACGCGAGTTCCGTAGATAAGCCACTGGCCGACCCCTGGTTCCACCCGCCGTCCGAAAAGCGCCTCGCGCCGATATCGCGCTGGCCGGCGCCTACAGAGCGCCTTGCAGCTTGATCGGCGGCGCCGACAAACGCCGCCGCGCCGCGAGCTTGAACCTGTAGCGCAGGCAGCGCCAAGCTTCTGAGCGCCGCTTCGGCGCGGCCGCGGCTACCGCCAGGAAGCGCGCCGCGGTGCCCAGATCGCCGCGCGCATAGTGGACCCGGGCGATCTTGAGGGCGACAAGCCCTTCCCTGGCCTTGAGCGCCGACAACGGGATGTTGCAGTCGGTCAGTGTGCGCAGTTCCCGGCGCCAGTCCAGAAAGCGCCGCACCGGGTTGAGGGCAAAGCGGTCATCGGAACGTACCGGCGAAACCTCATAGACCATGACAGGTTGCGAAACCATGGCGAGCGATGCCTTGCTCATCAGCCGTGCCCAGAACAGCGTGTCCTCGTCATAGGCCATTCCGATGGGGAACCGCGTCTCGCCGATCAGGGTCCGCGATGCCAGAACGCTGCCCACGGCGACCGAACGTATGTCGCCTTTCACATAGGCCGAGGCATTTGCCAGGCACGCAGCCTGATAGCCGTTCGGCATCTTGATCTGCCGGTCCTGGCCGTTCACCCGTCGCCGGTAGGCACCCACGATCATGTCGGCCTCCGGCTGCTCCCGGGCCTTGCGGAGCAGTGCGCGCAACCCGCCCCGCAGATGCAGGTCGTCGGCATCGATCAGGTAGACCCAGAAATAGACCGCTTCGGCCAGCGCCAAATTGCGGGCACCGCCTGCATCGCGGCATTTGGCCGACAGCACGCGCAGCGGCAACGAGAGTTGTGCCGCGGCCTCCCGCGCGATGGTTGCCGTGCCATCGGTCGACGCATCGTCGACCAGCAATATCTCGCCGATGATCTCGGCCTCGCTGCGTAGCGATGCCAGCGTTGCAGCAATGGTCGCCGCCGCGTTACAGGCAGGAATGACGACGCTGATTGCTCTCAATTACAAACCTCGCGCCATGCGCTTGAGGATACAACTACCGTCACCCCGAAATACAGACTAGCGGCCGCATCGGTATTTGAGAAGCAGTCTTGTCCATCCCGAATTGCGGCGCAAATACCGCTGCGTGTACGACCTGCTTCAGGCTCTTTCGAGCACGACCGGAATGACGTCGACAGCTTGCTCGCCAACCTGTCCCCCCGTGGTCTTGAGCACGCCGACGATCGGCGCCACGTCCGAATAGTCGCGGCCGTGGCCGACGGTGATATGGTCGTTGCTGGCCCGCATGCCGTTGGTCGGATCGAATTCCTGCCAGCCCGCATCGCGCCCGCACCAGACCTTGACCCAGGCATGCATGGCATCGGCGCCTTCCAGCCGGGGCTTGCCCTTCGGCGGGATGGTGCGCAAGAAGCCGCTGACATAGCCGGCCGGAATACCGAGCCCGCGCAGGCCGGCGATCATGATGTGTGAAAAGTCCTGGCAGACGCCGCGCTTCAACTTGAAGGCATCACTGGCCCGGGTCCGCACCGTTGTCGCTTCGCCGTCATAGGTGAAATCGCGATGGATGCGATTGCACAGGCTCACGGTCGTGCCGGCGGCAGAGCCGGCGATGCTGTCGCGTGCGTAAGCGGTGATCGCATCGTCGATGCCGGCATGGGTGCTGGCCGTCAGGAAGTGGTGCGGTGCATCAGGTGCCAGAGACCGCATCGCGGCGAGTTCTTGCCTCAGCCGGGCGATATCGGGCGACACGTCGAGCCCGGGCTCGGGCCGAGACACCGACACGCGGGCGCTCATCCTGATGTCGAGCGCGTCATGCGCGTCGCGAAAGGCGATCGAGGTGACGTTGTTGCCGAAGAAATCGGAAAAGTCGGAACGTTCGTTGGGTGCCGGCGCAAAGGACAGGGATGCGGCGATGACACGCTGCACGCCTAATATCGTCGACGGCAGTACGCGCACCTGATGACGACCGCCGCCGGCCGCTGCAGCGTAATCGTAATGCAGATGAAGCCTGATGTCGTAGAGCATGTTCTATTTTTCTGCCTTTGCGCAGGTTCTTGTCGCAAAACCGTGCGACACTTTTGCGGAACCTGCTTAGCCGAAATAGGCTTTGGCGAGGCTGTTGTAGAGGCCGCCGATTTCAAAGGCGAGGTCGTCCAGCGCCTTTGCCGTCATATCCGAAGGCTCCTTGATGGCGATCTGGGTGTTGAGCTGCAGGATTTCCTTCGCCGCCGGCGACATTTGTCCCTCGCCGCCGAGTGACGGCAACAGGCCGATTTCGGCTTTCAGCCTTTCGAGCTGGAACAGGATCGAGCGCGGATTGAGCGGATCGAGCGCCAGCAGGTCGATCACCGTGCGCCGACCGGCCTGCACCGGATATTGGCGGCGATGGGTCATCACGCTGTCGCCGATCTCCAGCATCATGTCCAGCGCGCCGTCCGGCGCCTTGGCGCTGGTCAGCCGCGACAGCGTGCGGGAGATCTGGATACCGCGCTCCAGCCGGCGGCCGATCTCGAGGAAGCGCCAACCGGCGAAGCGGTACATGTTCTCGTGCAGCAGGCCGGAAAAGCCGGCGAGCTTACGCAGGATGACTGTCATCGCCCGGGTCGCGTCGTCGCCGGGCGCGACCGTCGTTGCGAACTGATGGATGGTTTTCGACAGGTCCTTCAGCGCCAGCCAGCCATCGGGCGAGAAGCGGTCGCGGATCTGCCCGGCGCTGTAGACCGCACTATCCAGCGTGCCGATCAGCCCTGACGGGATCGCTGTCTCCACATCGATGCCGAAAGGTTCGAGATAATCCCTGATGTCGGCGAGCAGCGGCATATCCGGGTCGGAGGTTTCGGCCAGCCGCACATGGTAGGCGCGCAGGATACGCACCGTGTCTTCCGAGCGCTCGATATAGCGGCCGAGCCAGGTCAGGTTCTCCGCCGCGCGACTGGGCAGGCTGCCGGGCCTGGTGCGGCTGAAACTGTCGCCTTCTTGCGGCAGCAGCGTCTCGCGCTCCACCGGTTTGTCGCTGACAACCCAGACATCCGCCGCCTGGCCGCCACGCTGCATGGCGATCGCCGTCGGGTCGAGCGACAGGCCGATACGGGCAAAACCGCCCGGCATCACCGTCCAGCCTTCCGGCGTTCGCGCCAGGTAGACGCGCAGGCTCGCTGGCCGCGGCTCCAGCCAGCCGCCGACATAGACGGGCGTCGTCGAAAGCGTCACCGCTTCCTGGCCGACGAAATCGCCGCCGTCACGTTCAATGCGCGCCACCAGTTCCGCCCGCTCACCGGCCGACAGAGCCGAGCCTAGCTTCGTCGAATCGTCGTCCTCGAAGGCAAGCCTCGTCGACAGCGCCGGCCCGATCACCATGCGATCGATATTGGCCAGCACATGCGCGCGCTCGGTAGCTTGCCCACACCACCATGTCGCGACACTTGGCAGCAGCAATTCCTCGCCCCGCAAGGCCCGTGAAATCTTGGGCAGGAAGGCAAGCAGCGCGCGCGTCTCCATCAGGCCGGAGCCCAGTGCATTGACGGTAGCAACCGCGCCCTGGCGGATCGCCTCGACCAGGCCCGGCGTGCCGATCTGCGAATCCGGGCGCAGTTCCAGCGGGTCGGCGAAGGCGGCGTCGAGCCGCCGCCACAACACGCTGATCGGCATCAGGCCGGAAACCGTGCGCACCATCAGCCGGCTGCCGGAGACGGTCAAATCCTCGCCTTCGAGCAGCATGATGCCGAGGTAGCGGGCGATGTAGGCGTGCTCGTAATAAGTTTCGTTGAGCGGCCCCGGCGTCAGGATGGCGACGCGGCCGTCGGTCTCCTTGGCCATGCCGATCAGCGCGTCGCGAAAACGGCGGAAAAAGCCTGCAAGGCGGTGCACATGCATCTCGCCATAGATGTCGGACAGCGCGCGTGTGGTGGCGACGCGGTTTTCCAGTGCGAAACCGGCGCCGGACGGCGCCTGCGTACGATCGCCCAGCACCCACCACTGGCCGTCAGGTCCGCGGCCGAGTTCGAAGGCGCAGAAATGCAGGAAGTGGCCGCCCGCCGGCCTGGTGCCGACGACAGGCCGCAAATATTCGGGGCTGGCGGCGATCAATCCCGCCGGCAGGATGCCTTTCTCGACCAGCCGGTTCGGCCCGTAGATATCGGCGATGGTTTCCTCGAACAGGTCGGCGCGCTGCACGAGGCCGGCGCTGATCGCCGCCCACTCGCTCTCCTCGATGAGAACCGGGACATGCGCCAGTGGCCATTCGCGCTCATTGGCACCGGCCTTGTCATAGACGCGGTAATAAACGCCGGCATCGCGCAGATATTGGTCGGCGCGGGCAAAGCGCTGGCCGAGCTTTTCAGCGCCAAGTTCCTCGAGCGCCTCGACAAAATGCTTCCAGGCCGGGCGAGGATTGCCTGACGCATCGACCATCTCGTCGACGACGCCGTCGATCGGCTGGTAGTGCTCCAGCAGGCTGTGGGTCTGCGGCTTGCCGCGTCCCCTCTTGTGATTCCCCTTTGCCATCGCTGATCAGAGTCTTGCCGGCCGCCGAAGGTCAAGGGTCATCGGGAAATCTTCCGCCGGTTGTTCTTCACGGATCACATAGGCGGATGGCGTATGGCCGCGCGGTTCGAAGCGGGCGAGCCGCCGAGCTTCCGCCTCGTTGCCATTGACCGGAAAGGTGTCGTAATTGCGCCCGCCGGGATGGGCGACGTGGTAGACGCAGCCGCCGACCGCACGTCCCGACCAGCGGTCATAGATGTCGAAGACCAGCGGCGTGTTGACCGGCAGCGCCGGATGCAGGCCCGATGCCGGCTGCCAGGCCTTGAAGCGGACGCCCGCCACCGCCACTTCGCGATTGTCGGTGACCTTCATAGGCACGATGCGGCCGTTGCAGACAACTGCGTGACGCTCCGGGTTCAGCCCTTCGGTCTTGATCTGCAGCCGTTCGACCGAGGAATCGACGAAACGCACGGTGCCGCCGATCGCGCCTTGCTCGCCCATGACATGCCAGGGTTCGAGCGCCTGCCGCAGTTCCAGCTTGATGCCGGCATGCTGAACCTGACCGCAGAAGGGGAAGCGGAATTCGAGCTGGGCGTCGAACCATTCGGGCCTGAATTCGAAGCCGTTGAGCTTGAGGTCGTCGAGCACGTCGAGGAAATCGGCCCAGACATAATGCGGCAGCATGAAACGATCGTGCAGTGAGGTGCCCCAGCGCACGAAGCGGCCATCGAGCGGGCTCTTCCAGGCACGGGCAATGATCGCCCTGACAAGCAGTTGCTGCGCGAGGCTCATGCGTGCATTGGGCGGCATCTCGAAGCCGCGGAATTCGACCAGTCCCAGCCGACCGGTCGGTCCGTCCGGCGAAAACAGTTTGTCGATGCAGATTTCCGAACGATGCGTATTGCCGGTGACGTCGGTCAACAAATTGCGGAACAGCCGGTCGACCAGCCATGGCAAGGGTGCGTTGCCCTGGTCCGGATGCGGTACCTGCGCCATCGCGATCTCAAGCTCGTAGAGCGAGTCGTGACGCGCCTCGTCGAAGCGTGGCGCCTGGCTGGTCGGCCCGATGAACAGGCCGGAGAACAGATAGGACAGCGACGGATGGCGCTGCCATTGCAGCACCAGGCTCTTCAGCAGGTCCGGCCTTCGCAGGAAGGGGCTGTCATTGGGTGTCGCACCGCCGACCACGACATGGTTGCCGCCGCCGGTGCCGGTGTGGCGGCCGTCAATCATGAACTTGTCGGCGCCAAGCCGTGTCTGCCGCGCTTCCTCATAGATCGCCGTCGTCGTCGCCACGCAATCCTGCCAGTTGGAAGCAGGATGGATGTTGACCTCGATGACGCCGGGATCAGGCGCGACGCGGATGACGTTGAGGCGCGGATCGTGAGGCGGGCCGTAGCCCTCGATATGCACGGGAAGGCCGATCGCCTTCGCCGCGTTCTCGGCCGCAGCGACCAGTTCGAGATAGTCTTCCAGCGCCTCGACCGGCGGCATGAACACGCAAAGCCGCCCATCGCGCGGCTCGACCGAAAGCGCGGTGCGCACCGCGCCGCCGATCTCGGTGATCTCTTGTTCGACCCGGTCCTGCTGGCCGGTCGCAGCGGTGAACGATGCCGCTTGCTGGCGGCGCGCCATCTCGTCGGCACCTTCCAGTTCAGCCGGAGCCGCCGAGGGCAGGATGGCTTCACGCGCGGGCAGCGGTCCGCGTGGCAGCGACGGATCGACCGGCACGATGTAGGGGAATTGCTCCGGCGGCACATAGGGCAACGTGCCGAGTGGCAGGCGGTAGCCGACGGGTGAATCGCCGGGTACCAGGAACAGCCGGCCGCGCCGCGTCTTCCATTTTTCCGAGCGCCAGCGCGGATCCGATGCCTGGCTATTCCAGCGCTGCACCGGCAGCACATAGCCGGACGGCTTGGTCAGTCCGCGTTCGAACACCTTCGCCATACGGCTGCGTTCTTCCGGATCCTCCAGCCTGGAGTTGGACGGATCGACATTGTCAGGCAGCTTGCCTTCCTTGAGCAGCCATTCGGCCGGATCCTCATAGGCTTCGCTGACCATGGCCTTGTCGATGCCGAGTTCGCCGGCAATCGCGGTGAGCAGGCTTTCGGCCTGCTTCGGGCCGATATCGGCCTCGCTCTTTTCGCGTGCGATTAGCGACGGATCGCTCCATACCGGCTGGCCGTCGGCACGCCAGTAGAGCGAAAAGGTCCAGCGCGGCAGGCTTTCGCCCGGATACCATTTGCCCTGGCCGTAATGGAGAAAGCCGCCGGGCGCGAAGCGCTCGCGCAGTTTACGGATCAGTTCGTCCGCCTTTTCGCGCTTGGTGGGACCGACGGCGGCGGTGTTCCACTCGGCCGACTCGAAATCGTCGATCGACACGAAAGTCGGCTCGCCCCCCATCGTCAGCCGCACGTCGCCGGCGGCAAGCGCTGCATCGACCTTGTTGCCCAGCGCGTCGAGCGCCTGCCAGCTTTCGTCCGAAAATGGCTTGGTGATGCGCGGATGTTCGGCGATGCGGTCGACCCGCATCTCGAAGCCGAATTCGACATTGGCGAAGCTTGCCATGCCGGAAATGGGAGCCGCGTTGCGGAAATGCGGCGTGGCGGCCAGCGGCACATGGCTTTCGCCGGTGAGCAGGCCCGAGGTCGGATCGAAGCCGATCCAGCCGGCGCCGGGAAGATAGACCTCGCACCAGGCATGCAGATCGGTGAAGTCGACCGCGGTTCCGGCTGGACCATCGAGCGCCACCAGATCGGGCTTCAACTGGACCAGATAGCCGGAAACGAAGCGCGCGGCGATGCCGAGATTGCGCAGGATCTGCACCAGCAGCCAGCTCGAATCCCGGCATGACCCCTTTTTTGCGGCCAAGGTCTCTTCCGGCGAGAACACCCCGGTTTCCATGCGCACGATATAGGCGATCTCGCGCTGCAGCCGCGCATTGAGGTCGACTAGGAAATTGACGGTGTTGGCTGCGCTGCGATCGATGGTGTTCAGCAGCGCCGACAGCAGCGGTCCCGCCGGTTCCGGCGTGCGATAGATGGCGAGATCGTCGCGGATTTCTTCCGGATACTCGAATGGAAATGCCTCGGCCGACGGCTCGACGAAGAAATCGAACGGATTGTAGACTGTCATGTCAGCGACGAGGTCGACCTCGATCTTCAACTCCGTCACCGGCTCCGGAAAGACGAAGCGGGCTAGGAAGTTGCCGTAGGGGTCCTGCTGCAGATTGACGAAGTGGTTGGCCGGCTCGACCTTGAGCGAATGGCTCAGCACCTTGGTGCGGGAATGCGGCGCCGGCTGCAGCCTGATGATCTGGGGCCCGAGAACCACCGGCCGGTCGTACTTGTAGTGGGTCAGGTGGTAGACAGCTGCCAGAATTGCCATGGAGCCCCGGAATTCAGCGTTTCAAACGATTTCGCTGAACCCTGACACATCTGGCGACCATTCTCCAAGCAGAGATGTTGCGGTGCACCTAATTTAAGCAACGGTTGCCGGCTCAGAAAAACGCCTGTATCCCCGTCTGCGCCCGTCCCAGGATCAGCGCATGCACGTCATGCGTGCCTTCATAGGTGTTGACCGTCTCCAGGTTCTGCGCGTGGCGCATGACGTGGTAGCCGATCTGGATGCCGTTGCCGCCATGCATGTCGCGGGCCTGGCGGGCGATGTCGAGCGCCTTGCCGCAATTGTTGCGCTTGACGATCGAGATCATTTCCGGCGCCATCTTGCCTTCATCCAGCAGCCGCCCGACGCGCAAGGATGCCTGCAGCCCAAGCGCGATCTCGGTCTGCATATCCGCCAGCTTCTTCTGGTAGAGCTGCGTGCCGGCCAGCGGCTTGCCGAACTGCTTGCGGTCGAGACCGTATTGGCGGGCGCGGTGCCAGCAATCCTCGGCGGCGCCCATCGAGCCCCAGGAAATGCCGAAGCGAGCCCGGTTGAGGCAGCCGAACGGTCCGCCAAGGCCTTTTGCGTTGGGCAGCAGCGCGTCTTCGCCGACCTCGACGCCTTCCATCACCACTTCGCCGGTGATCGACGCGCGCAGGCTGAGCTTGCCGCCGATCTTCGGCGCCGACAGCCCCTTCATGCCTTTTTCCAGCACAAAACCGCGGATTTCGTCCTTGCCGTTCTCGCCCTTCAGCTTCGCCCAGACGACGAACACGTCGGCGACCGGCGCGTTGGAAATCCACATCTTCGAACCGGACAGCTTGTAGCCGTTGGCTGTCCTCTCGGCGCGTGTCTTCATGCCGCCCGGGTCGGAGCCGGCATCCGGCTCGGTCAGGCCAAAACAGCCGATCCACTCGCCGCTGGCAAGCTTGGGCAGGTACTTCTTGCGCTGTTCGTCCGAGCCATAGGCGTAGATCGGATACATCACCAGCGACGACTGCACTGACATCATCGAGCGATAACCCGAGTCGACACGTTCGACTTCCCGCGCGACCAGCCCATAGGTGACGTAGTTCGCGCCAAGCCCGCCGAATTCCTCGGGGATGTTGATGCCGAGCAGGCCAGCCTCGCCCATTTCGCGGAAGATCGCGGTATCGAAAGTTTCGTTGAGGTAGGCGTCCTCGATCCGCGGCGCCAGTTTGTCGGCGGCGAAGGCGGCCGCGCCGTCGCGCACCATGCGCTCGTCTTCCGAAAGCTGGCCCTCGATCAGGAACGGATCTTCCCAGACGAATGCGTTCTTGTCGGCGGCCATCGCGTTTCTCCCAAACCAATGCATGTCGCTCAAAACGATGACATGCATGAAGCAAAATGTTGGCCCGTTCTATCGGCCTGCGTCTCGAAAAAATCAAACGAAATTGATTCACCGATCAATGAGCTCTAGGAATGGATCATGAGTGTACAACGCCGCCTTTTGCCCAACATAAGCGCCCTTGCCGCCTTCGAGGCTGTGGCCCGGCTGGGCAGTTTCACCGCTGCCGCCCAGGAGCTCGATTTGACCCAGGGCGCGGTCAGCCGGCAGATCAGATCGCTTGAAGATCAATTCGGCCGCCGGCTGTTCGAACGCGACAGCCGCAATGTCAGGCTGTCGACATCGGGCGACATCTACGCCGAAGCGGTGCGTTCAGCACTTGGTCAGTTGCGTGACGCAGCCCTTGGATTGATGAGCAATCGGCATAGCGGCATCCTGAACCTTGCCATCCTGCCGACCTTCGGCACGCGCTGGCTGATGCCGATGATCCCCGATTTCGTAGAAAACAATCCCGATATCACCATCAATTTCGTCACCCGCGTCGGCCGCTTCGACTTCGCCAAGGAGAGGCTGGATGCCGCCATCCACTATGGCCTGCCGGACTGGCCCGAGGCCGACTCGACACTGTTGGTGCGCGAAACCGTGGCGCCGGTCGTGTCGCCCGAATTCCTCACTGGCCGCGCCATCGCCTCACCGGCCGATATCGGCCGCCTGCCGCTGCTGCACATGGCGACGCGTCCTGGCGCCTGGACCGAATGGTTCGAGCATCAGGGCCTGAGCGCGCCGACCGGACCGGGCATGCAGTTCGAGCAGTTCGGCACCGCCGCCCAGGCCTGCATGGCGGGGCTCGGCGTGGCGCTGCTGCCGCTGATCCTCATTGCAGGCGAACTGCAGCGCGGCCAGCTGGTGCCGGCGCCAGGCCAGCCCATGCAAAGCCGCAGCGCCTACTATCTCGTCGTCCCACACGACAAGCGCGGCCATCCGCCAGTCGCCAGTTTTCGCGACTGGCTGCTGGGCCAGGTCGAGAAGGAGCCGGCCGTTCTGGCGTGGTAGTTACTTCCGCTTCAGCGCATCCGCCAAGGCAGCACCGAATGCGCCTTGCTGTGCCGGCCGCTCCGGCTGACGTTGCTGCGGTGCCGGCGAACGTGGTGCCGGCCTGCCGCCACCATTGTCGCGTGGCCCGCCACGCGGTGCGCCACCCTCGCCGCCATCCTTGCGCATGGAAAGCGCGATGCGCTTGCGCTTGATGTCGACGTCGACGACCCGCACCTTGACCACATCGCCGGCCTTCACGACCTCATGCGCGTCCTTGATGAACCGGTCGGCCAGTTGCGAGACATGCACCAGCCCGTCCTGATGCACTCCGATATCGACAAAGGCGCCGAAGGCGGCCACATTGGTGACCGTGCCTTCAAGCAGCATGCCGGGCTTCAGATCCTTGATGTCATCAACGCCGTCGGCGAAGGTCGCCGTCTTGAAGCCCGGGCGCGGGTCGCGGCCCGGTTTTTCCAGCTCCGCCAGGATGTCGCGCACCGTCGGCAAGCCGAAGCGATCATCGACGAAGACGCGCGGGTCGAGTGCCTTCAGCGCGGCACTATCGCCCATCAACGACCGCACATCGCGCCCGCAGGCGGCGACGATCTTCTTCGCCACGCCATAGGCCTCCGGATGCACCGACGAGGCATCGAGCGGCTCGCTGCCATTGGCAATGCGCAGGAAGCCGGCAGATTGTTCGAAGGCCCGAGGTCCGAGCCGCGGCACCTTGAGCAGATCTTTCCGGCTGGCGAAGGGCCCGGTCGCATCGCGATGGGCGACGATCGCGTCGGCCAGAGACGCGCCGAGACCTGAAACGCGCGCCAGCAGCGGCGCCGAGGCGGTGTTGAGATCGACGCCGACGGCGTTGACCGCGTCTTCCACCACCGCTTCCAGCGAGCGGCCGAGACGGTACTGGTCGACATCGTGCTGGTACTGGCCGACGCCAATCGATTTAGGTTCGATCTTGACCAGTTCGGCCAGCGGATCCTGCAGGCGCCGAGCGATCGACACCGCGCCGCGCAGCGATACGTCGAGGCCGGGGAATTCCGCCGCCGCCGTCGCCGATGCCGAATAAACCGAGGCGCCGGCCTCGCTGACTATCACCTTCAGGGGCTTCTGACCACCATCCGCCGGCATGTCGGACAGCATGTCGGCGACCAGCTTTTCCGTCTCGCGGCTGCCGGTGCCGTTGCCGATCGAAATCAGCTCGACCTTGTGCAGCCGGATGAGCTTGGCGAGCTCCGCCTGCGTGCCGCGCACATCATTCCTGGGCGGAAACGGATAGACCGTCGTCGTGGTCAGCACCTTGCCGGTGCCGTCGACCACCGCCACCTTGACGCCGGTGCGGATGCCGGGGTCGAGCCCCATAGTGGCGCGCGAACCGGCGGGAGCGGCCAGCAGCAAATCCTTGAGGTTACGGGCGAACACATGGATCGCTTCCTCTTCTGCCCGCTCGCGCAGGTCGCGCATCAAATCGAGAGTCAGGTGCAGCGACAGTTTTATCCGCCAGGTCCAGCCCGCCACCTCCATCAGCCAGCGGTCACCCGGCAGGCTGCCTCCGATGGCATAGGCATTGGCGATCATCCGCTCGACCGGCTTCACCGGCGACGTATCATCGGCATCGACCTCGATGTCGAGCGAAAGCACTTCCTCGTTGCGGCCACGCAGCATCGCCAGCGCGCGATGGCTCGGCACATTTGCCCAGCGCTCGACATGGTCGAAATAGTCGGAGAATTTCGCACCGGCTTCCTGCTTGCCGTCGACCACCCTGGCGCGCATGAAAGCGCGCTCCTTCATGTAGCTGCGCAATTTGCCGACCAGATCGGCATTCTCGGCGAATTGTTCCGACAGGATGTCGCGCGCCCCTTCGAGCGCTGCCTTGGTATCGGCCACCTCTTCGCTGACATAGGCCAGCGCCAGTTCGGCAGGCACCAATGAGCGGTTCGCCAGGATGGCTTCGGCCAGCGGCCCCAGCCCGCGCTCCCTGGCGATCTCGGCCTTGGTCCGGCGCTTGGGCTTGTAGGGCAGGTAGATATCCTCAAGTTCCGCCTTGGTGCTGGCGGCGACGATCTTGCCTTCAAGCTCCTCGGTCAGCTTGCCCTGTTCGCGGATCGAGCCAAGGATGGTGTCGCGGCGCGCATCGAGCTCGCGCAGATAGGCAAGGCGTTCGGCAAGATCGCGCAATTGCGTGTCGTCGAGCCCGCCGGTGACTTCCTTGCGGTAGCGCGCCACGAACGGCACTGTCGCGCCCTCATCGAGCAGTTCAATCGCCGCGGCCGCCTGTTCGGGCCGCGCACTGATCTCGGCCGCGATGATGGCTGCAATGCGCTTGATGTCGGATGCCATGTCGTACCTGCTCTCGTCCAAAGAGCGGCGACCATAGGCGCAGACGTCCGGTCCGCCAACCGCCGCGCTTCGATCAGCCCGGCGGGTCCACAGGAAAGCAGCGCTAATGCTCGGGCCCAGTCTAGACCATGCGGCTCAGCGCCTCGAAGAAGGCGACGATTTCGACATCGAGCGGATCGTCGACCGGCTCGGGCTGCGACGACATCTTGGCGATCACCACTTTGGTCCTGGGATCGACATACAGCCACTGGCCATGAATGCCGATGCCGCAATAGGCGCCGTTCGGCAAGCCCGTCTGGTACCATTTGTTGCGATAGCGGCCCTTCGGGAACAGCGGCTGCATCGCGCCGCGCTGCCAAGCCTCGGAACTGCCGCCGCTAGCAACCGTATCGCGCACCCAGGCTTCCGGCACGATGCGGCGGCCATTGGCCACCCCGCCTTGCCGCATCATCTCGCCAACACGCGCCAGATCGCGCGGCGTCACCGAAATGCCGCCGGCCGTGCGCGCCGTGCCTTCCATGTCGACGCCGATCGAAGCTTCGCTGACAGCGCCGAGCGGCAGCCACAGCTTCTCGCGAACCAGGTCGGTGAACCGCTGGCCCGACGCGCGCTCGAGCAGCAGGCCGAGCAGGTCGGAATTCGGCGAGCGGTAGCGGAAGGTCTGGCCATGCGGCTCTGCAAGGCGTTGCAGGGTCAAAATGAATTCGCGCAGGCTCTCCGTGCCGCCGCCCGGATTCCACAGCGTGGCGCGACGATAGCGGGCGAAAGCGCTCTCCGGATCGAGATAGGCTTCCTCGAAATCGAGGCTGACGCTCATGTCGAGCACATGCCGCACGCTCGCATCACCATAGGCCGAGCCGGCGGCTTCAGGGATGTAGGCCGTCACCGGCGCTTCCGGGTCGAATACGCCCTCGCCTTCCAGAATGCCGGCAATGATGGCGGTCAGCGACTTGCTGATCGAAAAGATGATGTGGCGGGCGCCGAAATCCATATGCGGGGCGAACCAGTCGCCGACGATCTTGCCGTCTTTCATCACCGTCAGTGCGTCGGTGCTCGAACGCGCGAGAAATTCAGCCACTGTCTCCGATATGCCGGCCACCGTGACCTTCTCGCCGAGCAGCCCGCCCATATCGCACACGGGGGTTTCGACAACGCCCGACGTCGCCGCCACGCGGGCGGTCGGCACCAGTTCGCCGAGATTCTGGAACGACCACCGGTTGAACGGGTTCTCGCGCCAGTTGGCGAGCACCACCTGGTTGCGCCGGAAGCCATAGCGGGTCTCGAACACGGTCTTGCCGGTCATGGCGTTTCCTTCCGGGTCGTTTCTTCCTTGTGGGGGCTCAGCGAAGTGCCGTGGCGGCGATAGCGTGCACGGCCTTCAGCGTCGCTATGGAATAGGCACCATTGGCGAAATCCGGCCAGGTCGAAAGCTTCACCACGACCATTCCGGTGTTCCAGTCGATATGGATCATCTGACCGAACACGCCGCGGCACATCAGTGCGCGCGAGCGCGGATCCTCGATCCAGAACTGGTTGCGATAGCTGCCCTCCGGCAGGCTGGGGCTGAAGTCCGGCCCATGCCTGCCGTTGCGCGTCGCCTCGACCCAGCCGGCCGGCACGACGCCGCCACCATTGTCGAGGATCAGCTGGCCGAAGCGGCCATAGTCGCGCAGCGTCGCGTTGAAGCCACCGTCGGCCACCGCATAGCCGGCGCTATCGACCGTGAAGCAGGCGCTTTCATCAGCGCCGAGCTTTTGCCAGAGTTCTTCCGAAACTACCTGCGGCAGCCGTTTGCCCGTCACCCGCTCCATGATGAAGGCAAGCACGTCGGTCTCGATCGAGCGGTATTCGAATTGAGCCCCGTGCGGGCGGATCGTGTCCTTCAAGCCGAGGATCAGCTCGAACATGTGCGAGGGCCAACGAAAGGCCGGATCGCTGTCCGGCGGCACCGGCTTCCAGCCGGTGGCGACATCGACCTGGCCGATGTCGGAATAGCGGTCGGTATATTCCTCTGAGAAACGGACGCCGCTGGTCATGTCCAGCACATGCTGGACGCTGGCGCCGGTCCAGCCGGTAACGCCGAGTTCCGGCAGGTAATCTGTTACCAGTCTGGCCGGATCGATCAGGCCGCGCCCGACCAGTATGCCGAACACCGAACCGGTAACGGACTTCGCCATCGACTGCGACAAGTGCAGCGTGCGCTCATCCATGCCGTTGAAATAGCGCTCATAGGCGACCTTGCCGTCCTTGAGCACCAGAAAGCCGTCCGTATAGGTCTCGTCGAGCAACCCGGCGAGCGTCGTCGGCATGCCCTCGCTGTCCTCGACCGCCAGCCCGTCGAGATCGGCCTCGGCGCGTTCGAAGCGGTGGCGATGGCCGTTGCCGCGCCAGACTTCGGCGGTCGGCAGAATTTCACGGATGTGCTGGAACGCCCAGCGGTTCCACGGCGGCCGGTCCCAGTCGAGCTTCGGCGGTACCATGGCGGGCGGCGAGCCCTGCATGATCGGCGGCCGCGGATCGGAATTGCGATAGGAGTCCATGACGGCCGAGTCCCTTGAACATGAAAACGGACCCGGCGGCGTGTGCCGCCGGGTCCGTCGAACCCAGTTTATTTCTGCAACTCGGTCCAGATCTTGGTGTAAATTTCCTGGGTCTCCGGCGAGCACATCTGCTGCAGCTCGCCACGTGGCTTGTCCGCGGCCGGAATGATGACTTCGGGCGCGTCCTTCATGTCGGCCGGCATGTACTTGTCCGAGCCGGTGATGGCATTGGCGTAGCGATGGAAGGCCGAGAGACCTGCCGCGTTTTCCGGGTCCATGATGAAGTTCTGGAAAAGCTTGGCGTTCTCGACGTTCTTGGCTTCCTTAAGAACGACGACGTTGTCGCTCCACAGGCCGAAGCCTTCTTTCGGATAGTTGTAGTGGATGGCCGGGTTGGCCAGCCGCTGGCGCAGCGCCGAGCCGTTCCAGTCGCTGGTCGCCTTGAAGTCGCCGGCGCCCATCTTCTCGATGGTGTTGTATTCCATCGCGATCCAGTTCGGCTTGGCCGCCACCAACAGGTCGCGCACCTTCTTCAGCACCGCCTTGTCGTCGGTGCATTGCTGGCCGCCGACATACTTGATCGCGGCGAACATCACATCGCCCATCTCCGGAACGACATTGACCTTGCCCTTGAGCTCGTCAGGCGTGTTGAAGATGATGCCCCAGCTATCGGCCGGCCCCTTGTAGGCATCGGTATTGACGACCACGCCGATCGTGCCCCACGCCCATGGAACACTGTATTTGCGTCCCGGATCGAAATCGGGATTGGCCCATTCCGGCGCCACGTTCTTGAAGTTTTCCATCTTGCCAGGATCGGTCTCCTGGATGAGGCCTTCCTTGATCCAGATCGGCACGTAGGTCTGCGACGGCACCGCAATGTCGAAGCCGGTGCCTCCCTGGCGAACCTTGGCCAGCGCGGTGTCGTTGGAATCGTAGTCGGTGATGGTCACTTTGACGTTGTATTTGGCCTCGAACTTCTTGATCACGTCGGGGCTGGTGTAGTTGCCCCAATTGTAGATGTTGAGCACGCCGTCGGCGCGGGCCAGGCCCGTCGAGGCGAGCAACGCCAACCCCATGGCGGTTGCTGTTGTCTTCCAGTTCATGGTTTTAACTCCCATTTTTCGGTTCAGTCTCGTTTCCTGCTGACGAAGAAAAACAACGTGACGATCGCGACCGAAAGCAGCAGGAAGGCGGTCGATATCGCGTTGATCTCGGGTGTGATGCCGCGGCGGATCTGGCCGAGCATGTAGGTGGGCAGCGTGTCCTGGCCGCCCGATTTGACGAACTCGGTGATGACGACATCGTCGAGCGAGATGACGAAGGCCAGCATCAGCCCGGCCAGGATGCCGGGCCACAGAAGCGGCAGCGTGATGCGCCGGAAAGCCTTCCAGGGCGTCGCGTAGAGGTCGGCTGCGGCACGCTCCAGCGTCAGGTCCATATTCTCAAGCCGCGCCCGGATCGGCAAATAGGCAAAGGGAATGCAGAACGCCGTGTGTGCGGCGACCAGATAGCCGATGCCGGAATAGCCGGTGAAGATCTTGATGCGCGAGAAGAAGATCAGCAGCGCCACGCCGGTGACGATCTCGGGCACCATCAGCGGCTGGTTGATCGCCGCATATTTGAAGGTGAGGCCGGGATAGGGCGCGGTGCGGGTGGTGGCGAGCGCCGCCATGGTGGCAAAGATCGTGGAGAGCACCGCCGCGATGGAGCCAATCTGGAAAGAACGCAGCGTGGCATCGACGACCTGCGTGTTCTGCCATGCCGACTGGAACCATTTCAGCGAAAAGCCGCCCCATTCGGAGGTCGAGCTCGCCGCGTTGAAGGCATAGATGACCAGCACGATGATCGGCAGGTACAGCACGATAAAGCAGGTCGCGGCGATCGCGGTGAATCCTGGCTGGTGCTTGATGGAAAAGTTCTTAGCCATGACGCACCCCCGATCTTCCGGCATTGCGCACATAGGCAAGCAGCGCCACCATGACGATGATCATGACGGCGATCGACAGCGCCGAGCCGAGTGGCCAGTTGCGGCCCTGCCCGAACTGCAGTTCGATCAGGTTGGACAACATCATGTTCTTGCCGCCGCCAAGAACGCTCGGTGTCACATAGGCGCCAAGTGCTGGAATGAAGACCAGTATGGAGCCGGCGATGACCCCCGGCTTGACCAGCGGAAAGATGATCCGCCGCAGCACCTGGAAGCGCGACGCGTAAAGGTCGTACCCCGCCTCGACCAACCGGAAATCGAGCTTTTCCATGCTGGCATAGATCGGCAGCACCATCAGTGGCAGGTAGACATAGGCCATGCCGATCAGGATCGCCGTGTCGGTGTAGAGTATCTGGATGGGCGCCGAGATGATGCCGAGCTTGAGCAGGATCGTGTTGACGATGCCTTCGTTGCGGATGATCTGCAGCACCGCGAAGGTGCGGATCAAAAGGTTGGTCCAGAACGGAATGGTAATCAGGAACAGCCAGAGATCGCGGGTCTTTTCGCTGCGCGTCGCCATGAAATAGGCGGTCGGGAAACCAAGCACCAAAGTGGCGATCGTCGTCACCACCGAGAGCTTGATCGAGCGCAGGAAGATGGTGACGTGGGCGGCGGCGATCGAAAGCGTGTCGTCGAAGATATCGCGTTCCAGAAACACCGATACCCAAGCTTCCGGCGAGAACTGCCACTTCACGTCGCCATAGGAGCCTGGCGTCAGGAACGAGTAGACGAGCACGATCAGCAAGGGGCCGGTCGCGGCGAGGAAAATGACCAGCAGCGCTGGCGCTGACAAAAGCCAGCGGTCACGGACATCGCGCCGCTCCGCTGCCTTGGCGACTTCTTCCGCGGTCGCCATCGTCAGTCCTTCAGAACCTGAGCGGCATCGCTGCCGATGAGGATGCCGACTGCGTCGCCCTTCTCGAAACCGCAGCCCGCGCTGCGCGTGTTCTGCTGGCGTACGGTGAAGAGTTCGCCACTGTCGAGATGAACATGGATGTGGGTGTCGGTACCGAAATAGACGATGTTTTCGACCGTCCCCGACAGTTCGCCCTTGGCCTTGGTCAGCTTGGCGTGTTCGGGCCGAACCACCACCGTGGCGTTGGGTTTGGGCTGGAAGCCCTGGGCCACGGTCGCCTCGATGGTCGCACCGGATTTGAGCGTGGCGCGCGCCTTGCCGTTGGCCATCTCGCTGATGGCGGCGGTGAGGAAGTTGGTTTCACCGATGAAGTCGGCGACGAAGCGCTCCGCCGGCTTGTCGTAGATATCCCAGGGCGAACCGACCTGCAGGATTTTGCCCGATGACATCACCGCGATGCGGTCTGACATGGTCAGCGCCTCTTCCTGGTCGTGGGTGACGAAGATGAAGGTGATACCGGTCTCGTGCTGCAGCCGTTTCAACTCGATCTGCATCTCCTTGCGCAGTTTGTAGTCAAGCGCCGACAGCGGCTCATCGAGCAAAAGCACCTTCGGCTGCGGCGCCAAAGCGCGGGCCAAGGCCACGCGCTGCTGCTGGCCGCCGGAGATCTGGCTGGTGCGACGCCCGGCGAGTGCCTCCATCTTGACCAGCTTCAGCATCTCGGCGACGCGCGCCTTGATCTCGGCCTTCGGCTTGCCCAGCATCTCCAGGCCAAAGCCGATATTGTCGGCGACCGTCATGTGCGGGAACAGCGCATAGGACTGGAAAACAGTGTTGACCGGCCGCTTGAAGGGTGGCAGCGGCGCGATGTCCTGGCCGTAGAGCAGGATTTCACCGGCGGTTGGAAAGTCGAAGCCGGCGATCAGCCTGAGCAACGTCGTCTTGCCGCAGCCGGATGGCCCCAGCAACGTGAAGAATTCGTTCTCGCGGATAGATACCGAGACCGTGTCGAGGGCAGCTACCTGCCCCTCACCTGATCCGAAAATTTTGCTGACGTTTACTACTTCAATCGCATTCCGATCCGGTTTGTCCGGCACGATTACGCCTCACTGTTGACCCCGCTCTTGCTGGCGGAGCTCTTCCCCTGTTCGATGTGACCACATGGCCGGTGGGTTGGCAAGCCCGGCATTGGGTCACAGTTCAATCAGTCATTGAGGCCTGCAAGCCCCATGCCATAGTCAGGCCTGATAGGTGACCTTGCCGCCGCAAATCGTCGTCACCGGCCGCACCTTGTGCAGGTCGGCCGGGGCGGTGTTCTCGATATCCATCGACAAAACCACCAGATCGGCCATGTAGCCTGATTTCAGCGTGCCCTTGCGGTGCTCGGCGAATTCGGCGTAGGCGCCCTCGATCGTGTAACCGGCGATCGCTTCATGCAGTGAGAAACTCTGGTCCGGGTCGCTTTCTGCCCACGGTTTGCGCAACACTGCCGCCTGAATGCCCAGGATCGGATCGATCGGCGACACCGGCCAATCGGATGCGAAGACGACATGCGCGCCGGCATCCTTCAAGGTCCGCCAGGCATAGCTCAGCGGCCAGCGCGCCGGTCCGATGCGCGATACCGTCGGCTCCAGTGGAAAATCCATTGCGCCCGGCGGATGCGGCGGTTGCATGGAGGCAATGACGCCGAGTTCGGCGAAACGCGGCACATCAGCGGTGGTGGTGACCTCGATGTGCTCGACGCGGTGACGGCTGTCGCGCTTGCCGTTCGCCTTCTGCGCCGCCTCATAACCGTCGAGCACCGCGCGCACCGCGCCGTCGCCGATCGAATGCACGGCGATCTGCAGCCCGCGTCTGTCGACCGCGACGGCCAGATCGATGAACTGTTGCGGCGTGAACAGCGGCTCGCCCACCCAGTCGAGCCGGTCGGCATAAGGCTCGACCATGACAGCTGTCCAGGAATCGAGAACGCCGTCGTAGAACACCTTGACCATGCCCGACGACAGCCATTCGCTGTTGTATCGTTCGGCCATATCAGACGCCTTGTCGAGCATGTCGAGCGTCATGAAATTCTTGTAGTGGAACGGGATCTTGACGCGGCAGGGCAAGCCTTCCTCGGCGTCGATCTCGGCCAGCAGCTCAAGCTGATAGAGATTGCCGTCCATGTTCTGGATCGAGGTGATGCCGTGGCGGGCGCACCAGGCGAGCCCGCGCCGCATGATGTCGCGGTCGGCGTCCCGCTCCGCCGTCGTCGGCATCGGGTCCGGCTCGCCGCCGGTCGACAGCCCCAGCCGCACCCGGCCTTCGCCGGCAAGATCGAGCACCGGGCCAAAGGCCTCACCCTCGCGCAATTCACCAGCGGCCAGTCCATCGTCACCCATGACGATCTCATTGCCCGGACCAAGCGTGCGCCCCTGCAGGATGCCGGCCATTTCCAGCGCCTTGGTGTTGGCCCACATGGTGTGATGGTCGGGCGCCGCCATGCAGAACGGGCGATCGGGCAAGATGGCGTCGAGGTGATGGCGCGTCACGCGCTCGCTGCCGAGCACGGTGTAGTCGACGCCCTGGCCGACCAGCATCTTCGCGTCGGGCCGGGTCGGCGCATAGTCGCGGATCGCCTTCTGCAGCGCCTCGAAGCCATGAATACCGGTGAGTTGAAGGTGGGCAAGTTCAGCCCCGCCCGAAAACAGATGCATATGGGCTTCGATGAACCCCGGGACCACCGAACCGCCCTTGGCGTCGATGACCCTGGTGGCCGGTCCCTTGAACTCTTCGATGGAGGCACGGCTGCCGATGGCGATGATTGCGCCATCCTTGACGGCGACAGCCTCGGCGGTGGGATTGTCGTCGTCCATGGTCTGCACGAGACCGTTGATGACGATCAGATCCGCATTGTGACCCGCACCTGTGACAGACATCGCAACTCCGCGCTTTTGACGACTGACTGGGACCGACAAACCCTCTTGTCCAACGACCTGCCACCCCACCGGAGCGACGCCATGGACGAAAAAGAATGCCAGTGCGCTGTCTTGGAAATTCCCCTTGTCATCCCAAGAGGCAGCGTGGATAAAGAATGCGACTGATTATTCGCGTTTGTCAACATACCGAATCTGGAATGTATTGTGGACAGCAAGCTCCCACCATGTTGAGACCGGGCGGGGAACGAGGACATCAAGCGTGAAGCGCAGTCTCGACCGCAAAACCAAGATAGCGCTCGAACCGCGCAAACAGCCGCGGCAACAACGCTCCAGCAAGGTGGTCGACCGGATTCTCGACGCAGCGCTGGTCTTGACGCGGGAGCAAGGAACCAAGACGCCGACGACGCTCGCCATTGCGCAGCGCGCAGGCTTGTCGGTTGGTTCGATCTACCAATACTTTCCCAACAAGGAAGCCATTCTTCTGGACCTCGCCCGGCGCTGGCTGTCATCCTTTCCCGAGGTGATCGCCAAGCGTATCAAGGTCGCCCCGCCCACCAACCGTGAAGAGTTTCGGCGCGAAGTGCGCAAGCTCTTCATCGACACGTCCAGACTCTACCTCGAAAACGCCAGCCTGATGCCGGTGATCGAGGCCATTTCAGGCAATGCCGACCTCAGGCCGATCCAGAACGAATATGACGAGCAGATCATCGCGCTCTACGCCGCATGGCTGCAGCATGTGAACCCGGCGCTTGAAAACAAGATCGCCAGCCGGCTCGGCGTGCTGATGATGGACGTCGGGCACGCCTGCCGGCTTGTCGGGCTGAAAAGAGACCGCAAGACATACGACCTCATCGAGGACGATGTGGAAAGAATGTGGCTCGCTCTGGTGAGCCCTTATCTCAATCTTGAATCTTGACTGATTTCGCACTTCGAGAGGAATTTATGAAGACTGTTTTCTCCCCCCTTCACGCCGGCCATGCCGGCCAAATGGAACTGGTCACATCAGCCATCGTGCCGGGTTTCGAAAAGCCATCGAGGGCCGAATTCATCAAGGCACGGGTCGAAAGCGAGAAACTGGGTCCCATCATCGCGCCGCACGAACATGACCTCGCCGCCGCCAAGCGCATCCACAAATCGGACTATATCGACTTTCTCCCGACGGTCTGGCCGCAATGGCTGCAAGCAGGCCTCACGGGCACGGCGATGCCCTTCACCTGGCCGACGCGCGGCCTGCGCGGCGACGTGCCGCCAAAGCGCATCGACGCACTGCTCGGCTATTATTCCTTCGATGCCGGCGCCACCTTCGTCGAAGGCACATGGGCTGCGATCAAGTCTTCCTACGACGTGGCGCTGACCGCCGCCTGCCTGGTCAAGGATGGCGAGGCTTCCGCCTTCGCGCTCTGCCGTCCGCCCGGCCACCATGCCGGGGCTGGCTTCATGGGCGGCTATTGCTACATCAACAACGCCGCCGTCGCCGCGCAATGGTTCCGCGACCAGGGCGCCAGACGCATCTCGATCCTCGACGTCGACTATCACCACGGCAACGGCACGCAGGAGATCTTCTACGACCGTGCAGACGTCCAGGTGCTCAATCTGCATGGCGATCCGATGGTCGAGTACCCGTTCTTCCTCGGCCATGCCGACGAACGCGGCGCGGGTGCCGGCGAAGGCTTCAACATCAACTATCCGATGCCCTTCGGCACCGACTGGGATGCATGGAACGCCTCGCTCGAGGATGCCTGCGCCAGGCTCACCGCTTATGCACCGGATGTCGTCATCGTCTCGCTGGGTGTCGATACGTTCGAGAAGGACCCGATCAGCCAGTTCAAGCTGAAGACATCGGACTATCCCAAGATCGGCCGCCGCATCGCCGGGCTCGGCCTGCCGACGCTGTTCGTCATGGAAGGCGGCTATGCCGTCGAGGAGATCGGCATCAACGCGGTCGGCGTGCTGACCGGGTTCGAGGATCGGTAAATGCCTGTCGTCCCGGAGCATCTAGCGGTTTTGGGACAACGACAGGCATAAGCAAAAGGCCACCGGGACCGGGCGGCAACATCGCCCGGCTCCCACGATCAGGCCAAGGCCTTAGCGTTCGGCGCCAGCACCGGCGCGCCCGTCCATTCAAATACTCCCTAGCCTGGGGAAATCGACCGGCTGCCGAAATGGCCGGCGAAGATTTTCGCGTCCCGGTCTTCTGTCCGAGGCGCGAAAACCGACCTCTGAGTCGCACGTGAGTCCACCGGATTCGATTTTGTCAAATCGCGTTTGATGTCAGATTCAACTGCGGGTAGATTAGACCCGAATCAGCCGGTCCTTGGGGGGCGCGGCGACCACCCAAAGTCTCTTGTTCCGGAGCTTTTCCGGCACCAGACGCGGACGGCTTCGCGTTCCCTGAATGGATTCGGGATTTGGTTCGGCGCAGCCCTGCGCCACGCGTGTGTCTTCGTCAAAGTAATGCGTATTCGGGTTCGGCGGCTGGCTCCCAGCATCCGGACAGCAGAAACGATTCCGGCCAAAAGCAACAAGAATGAGCAGTCCCGCCGCACTTCTTCAATCCGACACATTGGGCTCGCGCCTGACGTCGCGCGGCGATCTCACCAGCTTTTTCATGCAACTGACCGCCGAGATCGGGGCCGACAGCTACATGTTGGTCGCCATTGTCCACGACCAGGACCGCAACGATGCGCGCATCGTCTCCTCCAACTGGATTTTCGATGCCATCGAACTGATCGGCAAGCGGCTGATCGCCGGGCTCGCGCAAGGCGCGCTCACCGTCGCGCCAGGTATCCGTCCACATCCGCTCGTGGCATCCCGGGCACCAGAAACAGACGGATTGATCACCGGAGAGGAAGCCCGCCTTCTCGACGTGCTCGGCCATGCCGAAATCTATTCGCTGCGCCTTAATGTCGGTCGCCAGCGCCTGTTCGCCCTGTTCTCTGCGGCGACCGCCGGCAGCATCGACCAGCCGGCGTTGATGCGGGCGCAACTGAAATGCTGCTACGCGCTCTCGCACATCCCGCAACTGATTGCCGCTGCCGCCATGCAGGATCCGTTGTCGGATCGCGAGCGCGAATGCCTGTTCTGGGTTTCCGAAGGCAAGACCACCGACGAGGTCGCCGTCATCCTTGGCGTCTCCTCCAACACCGTCAACAGCTACATCACCCACGCCATCCAGAAATTTGCGGCCAGCAACCGCGCGATGGCCATCGCCACGGCGATCAGGAGCGGCATCATTTGAAACACGCCGATATCAAGGAAACGGCCGAAGCCCTTTTCAACGAGCAGCGCAACCCGTTCGGGGCCTTCACCCTTAGCTCCGAAACCCATCACGCTGTCACCATTCCCGATGCCGTGCGCCGCTGCCGCTGGATCGCCGTTGACATGAATGCCTCGGCTTTCGGCCTCTTCTTCGTAAGCCCCTCGCCCGAGCGGGCGCGGCTCGTGCCATGCTTTGATTCCGACTATCCGGGCATTGCCGTGGCGACCAAGTTCATCTCAGGCGCCAACGGCGAGGAGATCGTGCGCCACACCCGCCTCTCGACCGAACCGCGCTGGTGGACGGATGACGGCGTCCTTGCCATGGTGGAGCTGTTTACCACTCTCGCCTGGACCGAGCAGATGGCGGCGCTGGTGCCCGGAACCAGCGGCATCGCTTTTCCCGTGCACGCCGACCGCGGCCAATGCGGTCTTGTCGTATTCCTGGGCTCGGAGATGACCTTGCAGCAGGATGCGCTCTACGAAATACACGCCCGCTGCTTTTCGCTGTTCGCCGCCGTCGCCCGCATCCGTCCGGGCGATACCGGCCGCATGCGGGCAATCTCCAAGCGCGAGCTCGAATGCCTGAAGCTGACCGCCAACGGCAACACCAGCGAAGAGATTGCGCGGCTCCTGAAACTATCGGTGCACACCGCTAACCAGTATCTGACCCAATCGACCCAGAAGCTCAACGCCGTCAATCGCAACCAGGCCGTGGCCAAGGCGCTGCGGCTGGGCTTGATCGAATAGGGGTTTTCGACAGGCAGCTCGATAGCGACCGACGTCAGCGATAGGCGAGCGGCTCGACCCTGCGGATGCGCGCCTGTTCGATCACCGCCTCGAGCAGCGCCGTATTGTGCTCCGGGTCTTCGCCCGGCTTCTCGAACGACACGTAGTTGACCGCCACCGAAGCGCCGAGCTCGCTCAGCGTCAGCTGGAAATAGACGGTGACGCCGGGCGGCCTCAGTTCCAGATCGAGCACGATGCGCGGGCTGCCGCTCCAGTCGACATGCGCCTCACCACCATGGCCGAGCCGCAGAGTGCCCGGCATGAAGAACAACTCGACCGCTGAATCAACCAGGTCCGACAGGCACGCGAAATGCTCCAGCCGGATAAAGGCGATGTAGTCGGCGACATCGATCAGCCTGAGTTCCCCCACCACCTGCTCGATGGCGCTGGCGACTATGATCTCGCGAGATTTTGCGTGTGGTTGCCGGTTCATGAAATCTGTCTGCGCTCAGCCTTTTTCGAGTAGACGATCCGCACCAGTTCGGCGACGGCCTGGTAGAATTGTGACGGGATCACACTATCGACCGAAACTTGCTTGTACATGGAGCGGGCGAGCGCCACGTCCTCGAAGACCGGGATGTTGTGTTCCCGCGCGATCTCGCGGATTTTCAGCGCCACCAGATCCTGCCCCTTGGCCAGCACCATGGGTGCCGAGTCCTCGTCGCGCACATATTTCAGCGCGATCGAGAAGTGCGTTGGGTTGGCGATGATCAGCGTCGCGCGCGGCACCGCCGTCATCATCCGCTTGCGCGCCCGGTCGCGCGCCAGCGAGCGCAGCCGCGACTTGACGATCGGGTCGCCCTCGGACTGTTTGAACTCGTCCTTGACCTCCTGCTTGCTCATGCGCAGATCCTGCTTCCAGTGGAAGCGCGACCAGACGATGTCGATTGCCGCGATCAGCCCCATGACGAAGACGATCGCCACCAGGATGTCGACGGCGATGCCGCGGATGACGAGACCGAAGGCGACCGGATTGGTGATCATCCCGGCGAGCAGCTTTCGGTGGTCTTCCGACAGCGTGAAGCTCAGCACGACGATGGCAAACCCGACCTTGCCGAGTGACTTCAGGAACTCGACCCAACCCTGGATGCCGAACAGCCTGTTCCACCCCTTGGCGATCGAAATGCGCGAGAGTTGCGGCCGGACCCGCTCGCCTACGAATTGCGGCATGTTCTGGAACACCGAGGCGCCGACGCCGGCGACGGTCAGCAGCACCATCAGGCTCAGGACGGCGCGGCCAACCTCGAGGAGGACGATCTTGTAGAGCGCGATGACGTCGGTCTCGGTGTCCATCGGCCAGGCTTCCGGCTTCTCCAGGAACATCGACAGGAACATGCCGAGATCGATGATCGCATCCTTGGCGTAGAAGACGGTGAACACCAGGATGGCAACGAACGAGGCAAGGAGCGCTGTCTCCCGCGAATGGGGCAGTTTGCCCTGTTCGATGGTGTCGCGGATCTTCTTTTCCGTCGCCTCTTCGGTTTTCGAATCCTTGTCGACCGCGTCAGCCATGGCGCGGCCTTAGGCGGCGTCTTGGGTCGAGGGCAGTTCGAAGGCGCCTTCGCGCGACAGGCGGATCGTCGTCGTAACGATCGTCTTGCGGGCCGCCGTGATGTCGGCGAGAGGGACCCCGTCCGAGCCCTGTCCGAGTTCGGCTTCGATCATGCGCCGCGAGCGGGCGCCGATGGCCGACAGCACCGATTCTGCGAGTGCGGCCGAAGTGCCGCGCAGGGCCAGCGTGACCAACTCCGTCGACAGCCCGTCGAACAGCAGCACCCGGGCTTTCTGGGTGAGCAACGGCAAGTCGTCGAAAGCAAACAGGCGGGCCCTCACACCGTCGAGATCAGGCGTGCCGGCTGCTTCCAGATCCTGCATGACCTCCTCGAGCAGCGGCTTGTCGAGTTCGTTGAGAACGCTGGCGACACGCGCCTGCCCGGCCGAGGTGTCCTTGGTCGAGGTTTCCGCCAGCACGCTGGTGCGCAGCCGGTTTTCGACGATCCTGGCGGCAGCGTCGGGAACATTGGCCATCGTCACCATGCGCTTGATGATTTCTCCACGCATCGGCTTGGTCAGTGTCAGCAGCACGTTGGCCGCCACCTGCGGCGCCAGCTTCGACAACACCATGGCCGCCGTCTGCGGATGCTCACCGGCCAGGAAGGCACCAAGCCGCGCCGGTTCGAGCTTTTCGAGTTCGGGCCAGATCGGCGGCGGGCCTTCCGGTGCGACCTCGAATTTCTTGTCGCCCATGATCGCGCTCATCTCTTCGGGCGAGAGCGATTCGTTGAGGATGGTGTCCATCCTGTCGGCGGAATCAAGCAATCCCGCCCCTTCCGTGAACTCGGCCTCGAACTCGGCGACGATGCGCTCAAGATCGCTTTGCGGAATCGTCCGCAGCAGGCGGGCGCCCTCGATCAGGGCCTTCAGTTCTTCCTGCTTGAAGAATTTCAGCAGGCGGCTGGCCGACGGCTTGCCCATCGCCACAAGTATGGCGGCCGCCTTCTGCGCGCGGGTCAAGGTCACCGGCGTCGTCATGCCACTCGCCTCCGCTGCCACCGGCAAGCCCCGCAAACCATGTCTAGGCGCCCTTCGTGCCGGCGATGATTTCGGTCAGCCTGATGCCGAACCGCGACGGATCGCTTTCCAGCACGGTGATCTCGCCGCGCGCGATCTTGCGGCCGTTGACCACGACGTCGACAGGTTCGCCGATGCGGCGATTGAGCGCCACGGTCGAGCCTTTTTGCAGCGCCATCAGATCGGAGACCGGCATCTCGGTGCTGCCGAGGATGATCTGGACATCGACGGGGATGTTCATGATCACGCTCGAATTGGCTGATGAGGCCGCCCTGAAGGCCGCATCGGGGCGTTGCTCCTCTTCATGCAGGACACCGCGCAACTCTTCGATGGCGCGATCGAGTTGCTCGTCCGGCTGGTCGAGGTCGGCTTCCGCCTTGGTTTTGGCCATGATCGTCTCCAAATGCTCAGGCGCGTCCGGCGGCAGCCGGCATCAGCCCGTCGATAAAGTCCTGCCCGGCGTCGTAAGGATGCCTGATCCGGACGGTGTAATTCTGTCCCAGTTTGCCGAACTCGCATACGAACAGCGTCTTGCCCCGTGCGCTGAGACGCGCCTGGGACTGGGCCGTTTCCTCGAATTCGATGACGTCGCCGATTTCGAAACCGGCGAGGTCGCCGAGCGTCAGCCGCGCCAGCGGCATAGTGGCCTCGAGCGCCACGGTGGAGCGCATCACCTCTTCCGAAAAGCGGGCGCGCCAGCTGGGGCCGTGATCGTCGTCGCTGACAGGCACGGCTCCGTCGCGGCTGGCCAGCACGACGCGCTGCGGCATCGTCACCGTGACGGTGCCACTGTCGGCCGGCGTCGAGATGCCAAGCACGATACGGATTGCCGCGCCATCGCGCAGCACATACCGCTTCGCCTCGGTGCCGGACATTGCTCGCGGCGCGGGCAGGCGCAGGTCGAGCGAGCGCTTTCCCGATCCGTTGAGGGCCTGCGCGACCTGCTGGAACACCATGGTCGAAACATCGATTTCGATCTGCGACAGATCGCGTTCGATCGGCGATGCCGGCAGATCCGGGTCGCCGCCGAACAGCGTGCAGACCATGATCGCGATCGCCGGAGCATCGATCACCAGGGTCATCGCATCAGAGGACGCCGACGAGCCGATCACGGTCATGGCAAACGTGTCGCCGGCACGCGAACGCGCCTCGGGAACGCGGCTGACCTCGATCGCTTTGAGGTCGACGACGACCGGAACGCCAAGCTCGCTGGTCAGGCTTTTCTGCAACAGCGGTACGGCGCGTTCGGCCATGGCGCGGCCTGCGTCGATGACCTGCGCGGCCTCGCCGCTGTCGCCGACCAGACGCTCGATGATCAGCGAACGCGCTTCCGCTGGGCTGCCCGGACTGGTCATGACAGTGCTGGGACCGATCTATCGCGCATCGTTCAGGCGGCCTTCTTTTCGACGGTGCCGGTATTCATCGTGCTCTGCTCGACGGCATCGATCGTCGGCCGTTCATAGGACGAGATGGTCTTACGGCCGAACTCGATCGCCACCTGCGGCAGCGCGCCGTTCATGTAGGCCAGCAGCGTCTGCTTGACGATGATATAGAGGCGGTTCTTCTTCTCACGCACCGTCTTGATCTTGGTGGCGACCGGCCCGACCACCGAATAGGACAGGAAGATGCCGAGGAACGTTCCGACAAGTGCGGCACCGATCAGACCGCCGAGGATTTCCGGCGACTGGTCGAGCGCGCCCATCGCCTTGACCACGCCGAGCACGGCGGCGACGATGCCGAGCGCCGGCAGGCCATCGCCCACCGCCACCATCGCGTGATAGGCCTTCATCTTGTCGGACCTGATGGTCTGGATCTCTTCGTCCATCAGCGCCTCGATCTCGTGCGAGCGGGCATTGCCGATGATGATGATGCGGCAGTAGTCGCAGATGAAATGCGTCAGGTCATGATTGTGCAGCACGGTTGGGAACGCCTGGAAAATCGCCGACTCTTCCGGATTGTCGATATGCGCCTCGACCTCGCTGCGGGATTTCGAGCGCAGCTCGCGCATCAGCGAGTGCAGCACGCCGAGCGTCTCGAGATAGTCCTGTTCCTTCGGCACCGCCTGCTTGAAGGCTTCGAGAATGGCCTTGCCGGTGTCCTTGACCGTCTTCATCGGATTGGCAACGAGGAAGGTGCCAAAAGCCGCGCCACAGATGATCACGGCCTCCCATGGCTGGATCAGCACGTGAAGATGGCCGCCCATGGCCATGAAGCCGCCGAGGACGCAGCCGAGCGTTACCACCAGTCCAATCAGAATGCCCACGACAGGTCCTTCCGCATTTCACATCAGGAGCTAGGGATAGTCCCCGTGCCTTGTGTGAGGCTTGAATCGAGGGCGTGGAAGCGATTCAGTTTCGCGCAAGGAAGTAGGGGTATTGTGCCGGCATAGCTTCGGCCGGAGGCACGTCTTTGCTCAATACCTTTACCAGCTACCAGCTCATCACCAAGGACATTTCAAAATCGATCGACAGGATCGAGCAGCAGCCCGTGGTTGATCGCGACACCAAATATTATCTCGCGAATATCACCAAGGTGAAATCGATCGACGATTTCGTCAAAAACGACCGTTTGTTCAAGTATGCCATGAAGGCCTACGGGCTGGAGGACATGGACTACGCCAAGGCCTTCATGGTCAAGGCACTCAAGGAAGGCGTCTCCGATCCCGACAGCTTCGCCAACAAGCTGACCGACAAGCGTTACGCCGAATTCGTCAGCGCCTTCAACTTCGCCGCCAACGGCGCCGATGCGACCATCTACAACAAGACACAGCAGTTGGTGACCAAGAACTATGCCATCCAGGCCCAGATCGCCGGCCTCGATCCCAATTCGGCCTATGTGAAGGGCGAGACGACATACTATCTCGCCAACATCACCAAGGTGAAGTCGATCGACGATCTGATGTCGAACAACCGGCTCTACACATACGCGCTGGCGTCATTCGGTCTCGATTCCGCGACGGAGGACAAGGATCTCATCAAGCGGGTTCTGCAGGGCGGCGTCCGCGATCCCGACAGCGTCGCCAACAAGATGACGGACAAGACCTATGCCGCGCTTGCCTCCGCCTTCAACTTCGAGGCCTATGGCGAAAACACCACCACCATCAATCCGGCGCAGCAGCCGACCGTCGACAAATACATGCGCCAGACCCTCGAAGAGGATGCCGGTCAGGCTAACCAGGGTGTGCGGCTGGCGCTTTACTTCGATCGCAAGGCCCCAACCATCACCAGCTGGTATGACGTGCTGGCCGACACCGCGCTTGCCAGTGTCGTGCGCACCGTGCTCGGCCTGCCCGATTCCTTCGCCACCGCCGACGTCGACAAGCAGGCGCAGCTGTTCGAGCAAAAACTCGACATCTCGGATTTCTCCGACCCCGAGAAACTCGGCAAGTTCCTGACCCGCTTCACCAGCATGTACGAGATCAACCACCCGACTTCATCGGCCGTCACCTCGGTCAGCGTGCTGTTTGCCCAGCCACTCACAGTCGGCATCTCCACCGACCTGATGATGGCCATGCAGAAACTGAGGTTCTGAGACCATCATGCGGGATAGCCTGTACGTCGCCCTTTCGTCGCAGATCGCGCTCGAGCGGCGCCTCGACACCATCGCCGACAACGTCGCCAATGCCTCGACGATCGGCTTTCGCGCCACCGGCGTGAAGTTCGATGACGTCGTCTCCGGCACCGGGCAGAAATCGGTATCCTTCGCCTCCCCGGGCAAGACCTACCTTTCCGGCGCCCACGGTGCCTTGAGCGAGACCGGAAATCCCTTCGATTTCGCCGTCCAGGGCGATGCCTGGTTTGCCATAGAGACGCCGGTCGGCACCGTCATGACCCGCGACGGCCGCTTTTCGATGAACGAGAACGGCGAGCTGATGTCGATCGAGGGCCACCCGGTGCTCGATGCCGGCGGCTCGCCGATCCAGCTTGATCCCCGCAACGGCCCACCCAAGGCCGGGGCCGATGGTTCGTTGCGCCAGAACGATCAGCTTGTCGGCTCGATCGGTCTCTACAATTTCGACCCAGGCCCGAACTTCGTCCGCTACGGCAATTCCGGCATCGTTCCGGCACGCACCCCGGAGCCTGTCACCGATCGCGCGGATATCGGCGTCGCCCAGGGTTTTCTCGAAGAGTCCAATGTCAATCCGGTGCTGGAGATCACCAGGCTGATCATGGTCCAGCGCGCCTTCGAGAACACCGCCGCCCTGATGCGGCAGACCGACTCCTCCACCGACGAGGCGATCAAGACGCTCGGCTCGAAGTAATCCATGTCGCTCGACCAGCCATCCCTGCGCGCACTCGAAAGACAACTCCAGCCGGCGCCGGAAGACCGGCTTGCCGCGCTGGAACGGGTCTGGCGGCGTTTCGCCGACGCCGAGGCGCTGCTCAAGCGCGGCGGCCGCGTCATCGAAGTCACGCCCACGCACTACAAGGTGCACGGCCTTTCCGGCTTCGCCAGGCTGGGCGACATCGTCGAGCAGCGCGGCGATGCTGGTGCGCGGCGCGGCGAGATCGTCAAGATCGGCCGCGACGAGGCCGTCGTGGCACCCTTCGAACGCAGCGCCGATTCCGGCATCGGTGATGCCGTTTTCCGCCGAGGTCCGCTCGTGGTGGCGCCGCATGCCTCGTGGCGCGGCCGCACCATCGACGCACTCACCAGGACGATCGATGGCGGCCCGCCGCTCGCCCGGGGAGACGACACATCGCGCGGCGCCCAGACGACGCCGGGAGCCATGGCGCGGCAACGCGTCGGCACTGCCTTCATGACCGGCGTCAAGGTCATCGACATCTTCACGCCGCTCTGTTTCGGCCAGCGCCTCGGCATCTTTGCCGGCTCCGGCGTCGGCAAGTCGACGCTGCTCGCCATGCTCGCCGGCGCCGACGCATTCGATACCGTCGTGGTGGCGCTCATCGGCGAACGCGGCCGAGAAGTCCGTGAATTCCTCGAGGATACTATCGGCGACAGCATGGCCAAGACCGTCGCCGTCGTCGCCACCAGCGACGAAAGCGCCATGATGCGCCGGCGTGCGCCGGACACCGCCATGCGCGTCGCCGAGCATTTTCGCGACCAGGGGCATCGCGTTTTGCTGGTGCTGGATTCGATCACCCGCTTCGCCCACGCCCTGCGTGAGGTGGCGACGGGTACCGGCGAGCCGCCGGTCGCGCGCGGTTATCCGGCCTCGGTGTTCACCGAACTGCCCAAGCTGCTCGAACGCGCCGGGCCGGGCGGGGAAGGCAAAGGATCCATCACCGCCATTATTTCCGTGCTGGTCGACGGCGACGATCACAACGATCCGGTCGCCGATTCCGTGCGCGGCATCCTCGACGGCCATGTCGTGCTCGATCGCACGATCGCCGAACAGGGTCGCTATCCCCCCGTCAACCCGCTGTCGTCCATATCGCGGTTGGCCGGAAAGGCCTGGAGCGTCGAACAGCGCGCGCTGGTGACAAGGCTGAAGTCGATGATCTCGCGCTTCGAGGACACGCGCGATATCCGGTTGCTCGGGGCCTATCAGGGGGGCGCCGATGCCGAACTGGACATCGCCGTGCGCCAGGTGCCGCTGATCTATGAGGCGCTGACGCAAGCGCCGAAGGATCGCCCGTCGACCGACCCGTTCTCCGATCTCGCCCGCCACCTCAAGAGCAAGCTGAACGCCGATGCCGGAGACTGAACGCGAATATACCGAGCGCATCCTGCGCGACATGATCGCCGAGGCCAACGCCGTGGAGCAAGCCGAGGCTGACGAAACGAGAACCGCCAAGGCAAAGGCGGCCCGTGCCATCGCAGCCAAAGCCGAGGCCGTTCTGGCCAGAGCCGTCAAGCCAATCCTGCCACGGGCTGGCAAAGCCGATCCTGATCTGGCCAGGCCCGTCGAACCCGCTCTGCCCCGGGCTCCCCAGGCGGTGGCTGCCGAGATGACGCAGGCCAGCCGCGACTCGCTGATCGACGGGCTGTTCCCGCGCACCGAATGGCCGCAGCCGCCAAAGGCACCGTTTCCCCGACTGAAGAAGAAGTCCGACCGACGCAGCGATTTCGTCATAGCCGCGCTCGGCATCACGCTCGGCCTGATCTGCGCCCTGTTCCCCTGGTACATCTTCTTCAACCAGGACCAGTTTGGCGTCCAGGCGATGAAGTTCGGCGGCACCGGCTCCAATTCCGGGCGAGCGGGCGGCGGCGTGGTCGCGCAACGCAGCGCGCCGCTGACGGCAAAGGATATTCCCGCGGCCAATCTCGATCTTCTTGCCACGGGGACGGTGCGGGACGATGCCAATCCCGCAGCCGCACCCGACGAGCAACCGTTTCCAGCCGACGCGGCGAAATTCCGCATGGTTCATGTCGCTAACGGCCGTGCCATGATCCAGGACGACGCTGGCCTCTGGATCGTCCAGCGCGGCTCGATACTGCCTGACTCCAGTCAGGTGTCCTCCATCGAGCAGCGCAACGGCAAATGGGTCATGGTCACCAGTGCCGACCGGGTGATCGAACTCTCCAGATAAACGATCTCCGGCTCCCGCCATCCGCAAGGCCCGCGCAAGACTGGTGGCCTAGTCTCTGGGTACCTGCTCGGAGATTCCCATGGAGCCCGTTTCCCTTTTCGACCTCGCCGCCAAGCAAGCGCAATGGCTGGCCGTGCGCCAGTCGGCAGTCGCCGGCAACATCGCCAATGCCAACACGCCGGGTTATACGGCAAACGATGTCGAGCCATTCGAAAAGGTGCTCGACCGCGCTGCCGTATCGCTGCAGGCGACCCAGGCCGGCCATCTCGGCAATGCAGCGACCAATGCCGGCTTCACCATCAAGCCGCAGGAGAATGACGGCGTCGTCATGCCGTCCAAGAACTCGGTCGTTCTGGAAGACCAGTTGCTGAAAGCCGGCGAGGTGCGCCGCTCCTTCGAGCTCAACACAGCGATCGTCAAGGCGTTTCATACGATGATGATGATGGCGGTGAAGAGCTGACCATGGACGCACTGACCGCAGCCCTCAAAGTCGCAGCATCAGGCCTCGGCGCCCAGTCGGAGCGCCTGCGCGTGGTTTCCGAAAACCTCGCCAACGCCCAGTCGACCGGCACCGCGCCCGGCTCCGATCCTTATCGCCGCAAGACCATCAGCTTCGTCTCTGAGCTTGACCGGGCCTCCGGCAGTTCAACGGTTGCAGTGAACTCGATCGATCGAGATCCCAGTGACTTTCCAGTCGAGTTCCAGCCCGGCAACGAGGCCGCCGACGAGAAGGGCTACGTCAAGATGCCCAACGTCAACGTGCTGATCGAAATGGCCGACATGACTGAGGCCAATCGCTCCTACGAGGCCAACCTTCAGGTGGTCAAGCAGGCCCGCGACCTGATTTCCATGACCATCGACCTGATGAGGAACCAGTAATGATCAGCGGTATCGGAGCGCTTCAGTTCAAGCCGTCGATCGGCGGCGACGACGCGGCCACAAGCCTGCTCCAGGGCGGCGCGACACCCTCGGCCGGCGGCAATGTCGGCACCTCCTTTGCCGAGGCGCTGAGCCAGGCAGCCTCCAAGACCGTGAACACGCTGCAGAATGCCGAGCAGGTATCGTTGCAGGCGCTCAAGGGCGACGCCGACACCCGTCAGGTGGTCGACGCCGTGATGAGCGCGCAGCAGGCGCTTCAGACCGCCGTCGCCATCCGCGACAAGGTGGTTTCCGCCTATCTCGAAGTCAGTCGAATGGGCATCTGAGGAATTCCGCCATGAAAGCACTCGCCATCGCCGCCACCGGCATGAATGCCCAGCAGACAAATCTGGAAGTCATCGCCAACAACATCGCCAACATCAACACCACCGGCTACAAGCGCGCCCGTGCCGAATTCTCCGACCTGCTCTATCAGGTCGACCGCACGCAGGGCGTGCCCAACCGCTCCAACGCCTCGCTGGTGCCGGAGGGCGTCTCGATCGGCCTCGGCGTCAAGACGACGGCCGTGCGCAACGTGCACACCCAGGGCGAACTGACCAGCACCGGCAACAGTTTCGACCTGGCGCTGACCGGTAGGGGCTGGTTTCAGATCGAGGGTGCCGACGGCGGCACGCTCTACAGCCGCGCCGGAGCTCTCAACACCAACGCCACCGGCCAACTCGTGACGGTCGACGGCGCTGCCGTCATTCCGGCAATCAATGTTCCCGTGGATGCCGTCGAGGTCATCGTCAACAAGACCGGCCAGGTCTTCGCCCGCATCGACGGCCAGACCGACCTGCAGAACCTCGGTCAGCTTCAGATCGCCAACTTCGCCAACGAGGCCGGCCTGGCGCCGCTCGGCGACAATCTGTTCCAGGAAACCACGGCTTCGGGGCCGGCGAATGTCGGCGTGCCGGGCGATCCCGGCTTTGCCACCATCCAGCAGGGCTATCTCGAAGCCTCCAACGTCGACCCGGTCAAGGAAATCACCGAACTGATCTCGGCGCAGCGCGCTTATGAGATGAACTCCAAGGTCATTCAGGCCGCCGACGACATGGCCTCCGTGGTCTCCAAGAACATCAGGTAACGCATGATGTCGACGCCCGGCCTCCTGTCCGCATTCCGCCGCACCGCGCTCATCCTTGCGCTGGTGACCGGCACGATGCCGGCTTTTGCCCAGGAGTCGGCCAACCAATCGGCCACCCGGATCGCCAGCAATCAAGCTGGCGGCGAGGTGGTGCTTATTCCGAGCCGGGTAATCTATCCCGGCGAGACCATCAACCTGGCTGCCCTGAAACAGGTCACCCTTATCGTCGGCAAGCACAAGCCGGAGGCGGTCGCCACGCGAGCCGAAGAACTGGATGGCAAGGTCGCCAAGCGCACGCTGCTGCCCGGCCGCTACATTCCTTCCACCGCCATCCGCGAGGCCTGGCTGGTCGAACAGGGTGCTTCCGTGCAGATCTTCTTCATCGCCGGCGGGCTGACGATCTCGGCCACCGCCGTGACGCTGCAGCCGGGAGCTGCGGGCGACCTCGTCAAGGTTCGCAACATCGACAGCGGCAAAATCCTGTCCGGCACGGTGATGGCGGACGGAACCATCCAGGTCAGCGCGTCATGATGCGCGGGCTTACCCTGATGCTGGCAGCCGTGCTTGGCCTGCAGCCGGCGCTGGCCGACGGCCTGACGTCGAAGGCCAAGCGCGAGCTCGCCGCCAAGAATGGCGGCGTCTACAGCGATCCCGAATATGATCCGGCCACCACCAGCCGCATGTTCCGGGTTTCGACCGGGCCGAGTTCGCTGCCGCCGGGCCAGGTGGCCGCGCGCATCAAGGACATCGCCCAGTTGCAGAGTTCGCGCGACAATCAGCTCGTCGGCTACGGCCTGGTCATCGGCCTTGCCGGATCGGGCGACAGCCTGCGCAACTCGCCATTCACCGAACAGTCGATCCGCGCGATGCTCGAAAATCTCGGCATCGCCACCGAAGGCGGCAGTGCGCGCGCCAAGAATGTCGCCGCCGTCATCGTCACCGCCAACATGCCGCCCTACGTGCAATCGGGCGCCCGCATCGACATCGACGTCTCCTCGATGGGCGACGCGACCTCGCTTTCCGGCGGCACGCTGATCATGACGCCGCTGAAGGCAGCGGACGGCGAGATCTATGCCGTCGGCCAGGGCTCGGTCATCGTGTCCGGTTTTACCGCCCAGGGACAGGCCGAGCAGCTGACGCAAGGCGTGCCGACCTCCGGCCGCGTGCCGAACGGCGCCATCGTCGAGCGTGCTGTCCAGGCCGAGTTCGACGATCAGGCGGTCCTGACGCTGCAACTGCGCAATCCCGATTTCTCGACCGCTATCCGCATCGCGGACGCCATCAACGACTACACCGGCCAGCGCTTCGGCATGCGGGTGGCGGCCGAGCGCGATTCTCGCACCGTGCAGATCAGAAGGCCGAAGGGTGTCTCGGCGGCGCGCTTCTATGCCGAAATCGAGAATCTGGTGGTCGAATCCGACACGCCGGCCCGTGTCGTGATCGACGAGCGCACCGGCACCATCGTCATCGGCAATGACGTCAAGATCTCACGTGTCGCCATCAGCCACGGCACGCTCACCGTGCGCATCACCGAAGCGCCGCGCATCGTCCAGCCCGAGCCCTTCTCCAAGGGCGAGACCGCCGTCGAACCGTTCACCGCCATCGACGCCAGCCGGCCCGACGCCCGCGTTGCCGTGCTTGACGGACCCGATCTCCAGACCCTCGTTTCCGGCCTCAACCGCCTCGGCGTCAAGCCGGATGGCATCATCGCCATCCTGCAGGGCATCAAGTCGGCCGGGGCTCTGCAGGCCGACCTGGTTCTGCAATAGGCGATGCCGATGACGCGCTCCTTCCCACGCCATGATGGCAGACACCGCAAAGCCGCGATCCTGCTCGCGACCGCTATTCTCGCGACGCTGCCCTTTGCCGGCGACACTGCGCGCGGCGAGGAGACGGTCCGCCAGGTCCTGCCGGGGGCACCGGTGGCAGCGGCGCCGCAGCAATTGACGCGGGAAAAGGCGCCGGACCAAAGCGAGATCGAGCGCTTCTGCTCAAACATCGCCGACGCCGCCCGCGACCGCCGCTATGTCCTGCAGGCGGAGGAACTGAAGCAGCTCCAGGCCGGCATTGACGAGCGCATGAAAGCACTCGATGCAAAGAAAGCTGAATACGAGACCTGGCTGAAGCGACGCGAGGTTTTCCTGGCCCGGGCAGAGGACGGCGTCGTCCAGATCTACGCCGGCATGAAGCCCGACGCCGCCGCCGAGCGGCTGGCCATCGTCAACGCCGATCTGGCTGCGGCCATATTGATGAAGCTCGATTCACGCAAGGCGAGCGTCATCCTCAACGAAATGGACCAGAAGGCGGCGGCGACGCTCACCGGCATTATGGCCAGCGCAGCCCGAAGGGTAGATCCGTCATGATCCGGAAAATGCTTGTCCTGTGCGCGGTCACCGTGCTGTCGGGTTGCGGAACCAACCTCAAGGAGGTCGGCAGGGAGCCGGCTCTGTCCCCGGTCGGCTCCGGCATCGATGGCGGCAGTACCGGCTCCCTCTATCGCTATCCGCAAACGCCGCCCGCGCCAGTCAAGAAATTCTCGTTGTGGGACGACCGCCAGAGCCGGCTGTTCACCGACCCGCGGGCGCTGTCCCAGGGCGACATCCTGACGGTCAAGATCAAGATCAACGATCGGGCCAACTTCAAGAACCAGAACGACAGGAGCCGCACCGCCAGTCGCAAGCTCGGTTACGACCTCAGCGCGCAGTGGGACAAGTGGAGCACCGCCGGCAAGGGCGCTGGGGCTCTCAGCTCCACCACGGACACGACTGCCGACGGCGAGATCAAGCGCTCGGAGACGCTTGAGCTCAATGTCGCGGCGATCGTCACCGATGTGCTGCCCAACGGCAATCTGATGATCACCGGATCGCAGGAAGTGCGCGTCAACGCCGAGCTCAGGGTGCTGACGCTCGCCGGCATCGTGCGGCCGGCCGATATCGGCGCCGAAAACACCATCCCCTACGAACGTATCGCCGAGGCCCGCATCTCCTACGGCGGACGCGGTCGCATCACCGAGGTCCAGCAGCCTGCCTACGGCCAGCAGATTCTCGACCAGGTTCTTCCGTTCTAGGATCGGAGCAGGGCGCCGTGGCAAATATCGAACAGGTTCAGCCACGCAAGGGTCCCTCCCCTGCCATGCAGGCCGGCCTGCTGCTGGTTGTGACGGCGGCCGCCATCGGCATGGGCTGGATGTCCGGCGGCTATCTGAAGGGTGTCGACGCACCGTCGTCGGTACCGGCGGCGCCCGAGAATGAAGGCAAGACGGAGCAGCCGGCTTCTGCCGAGCAGCCAGCCGTGGGGCCTACACTGGTCGTGCTGGCGCCGATCACCACCAACATCGCCTCGCCTGCCGATACCTGGATCAGAATGGAGGTGTCCGTCGTCTATGACGGGCCGCAGCCACAGGCAATGTCGGAT
This sequence comes from Mesorhizobium sp. M7A.F.Ce.TU.012.03.2.1, assembly GCF_004006095.1. Classification (NCBI taxonomy): domain Bacteria; kingdom Pseudomonadati; phylum Pseudomonadota; class Alphaproteobacteria; order Hyphomicrobiales; family Phyllobacteriaceae; genus Mesorhizobium; species Mesorhizobium sp. M7A.F.Ce.TU.012.03.2.1. Next base: position 3,207,724 of record NZ_CP034779.1, on the reverse strand, counting down.
GACATCCACCAGGATCTTCTGGCCCTGGTGCGCACCTTGAAGATGCATCAGATCGAGGGCGCCAGCGGCTACCAGCACCTGAAGGCCGATCTCGAGGAACGCGCCTCGATCCGCAGCCAGGGTCACGCCAAGCAGATTCTTATCAGGACATTGCTGCTCGAATGAGAAAGTTCCTTCTCGCCACGGCGATGATCGCGGCCGCAACGTCCGTCGCGGCGGCGCAGCAACTCGATCTCGGCGGAATCGGCAAGGCCGACGGCACTACCGTCGGCTACATCATCCAGATGTTCGGCCTGCTGACCGTGCTGTCGGTGGCGCCGGGCCTGCTGATCATGGTGACGAGCTTCACCCGCTTCGTCATCGCCTTCTCGATCCTGCGCGCCGGCATCGGCCTGCAGTCGACACCGGCAAACCTCATCCTCATTTCGCTATCGCTGTTCATGACGTTCTACGTCATGGCGCCGACCTTCGATCAGGCCTGGAACACCGGCGTCAAGCCGCTGATGGACAACCAGATCACCCAGACCGAAGCCTTCGACAAGATTTCGGACCCGTTCCGAACCTTCATGCTGCGCAATGTGCGTGACAAGGATTTCGACCTCTTCGCCGACCTCGCCCGCGAGCGCGGCCAGACCGTTTCGCGTGACACCGTCGACCTGCGCATCCTGGTGCCGGCCTTCATGATCTCGGAGATCCGGCGCGGTTTCGAGATCGGCTTCCTGATCGTGCTGCCATTCCTGGTCATCGACCTGATCGTGGCCACCATCACCATGGCGATGGGCATGATGATGCTGCCGCCGACAGTGGTGTCGCTGCCGTTCAAGATCCTGTTCTTCGTCCTGATCGACGGCTGGAACCTGCTTGTCGGCAGCCTGGTGCGCTCCTTCAACTGACCCTGCCGCGTCGGCTCGAAATCCCAGCAATATATTTTCGATTAACCGTCCGGTTTAGCCCTTTGGTAGGGACTTGCCCGCATATTCGCTCGCAGATGGCGGGTGATCGATTTGAGAGATCATGGGCATGATGCCGCACCGTCATACCGGTAGATCCGGTATGTAAAAAATACCTGTAAAATCAAGGTACGAGTACCATGTCCAGCATCATGACGAACAGCGCCGCATTGACGGCCCTGCAGAGCCTCAACGCCACCAGCAAATCCCTCACCGACACCCAGGCCCGCATCTCGACCGGCTACAAGGTCTCGCAGGCTTCGGACAACGCCGCCTACTGGTCGATCGCCACCACGATGCGCTCCGACAACCAGGCAATGTCCACCGTTTCGGACGCTCTCGGCCTCGGCGCCTCCAAGGTCGACACAGCCTATACCGGCATGAGTAGCGCGATCGATACCATCAACCAGATCAAGACCAAGCTGGTCGCGTCCTACGGCCAGACGGACGCCTCCAAGGAAAAGACCCAGGTCGAAATCGCCGCCCTTCAGAACCAGTTGAAGGCCTACGCCGATGGCGCCACCTTCTCCGGCACCAACATGCTTTCGGTGTCCACTGCGACAGGCACCGCGGCCGACGTGAAGATTGTTTCGGCCTTCAACCGCGACGCAACCGGCGCGGCTTCGATCTCGACGATCGATGTCAATGTGGAAAGCATCAAGCTGTACGATGCCGGCGCGGCACCAACCGCCAAGGGTATTCTCGACACGGCTCGCCTCGGCACCACGGGCGCTGCTGTTGCCACGGCCTCGAACCCCACCCTGGGTGCTGCCGCAGCGGTTACCGACACCTATTCGGTTGCCTCGCTGACTATCTTTTCGGGTGGCACGGCTGCCAGCGATAGCCAGATCGCGCAGCAGATGAACGTCGTCGACGCCGCGCTCAAGGCCATGACCAACGCCGCCACCACGCTCGGCGCCGCCAAGAGCAGTATCGACCTGCAGAAGACCTTCACCTCGAACCTGATGGACTCCATCGATCGCGGTGTCGGCCAGCTCGTCGATGCCGACATGAACAAGGAATCGACCCGCCTCCAGGCCCTGCAGGTCCAGCAGCAGCTCGGCATCCAGGCGCTGTCGATCGCCAACGGTTCGTCGCAGTCGATCCTGTCGCTCTTCCGCGGCTAATCGCATCCGCCAACTCGCACTAAAATCGGGCCGCGCCAAAAGCGCGGCCCGATTTGCGTTTGCTCGGACCGCGCGCAACGCTCGGTCCTTAACTCTCGAAAGCCCGCGTTTAACAGGCTGTTAACCATGTCCCGCTAATTATGGTTAACCAATAGGTTACAACGGTTGGCGAATCGGCCCTACTGGCACGATACCACGGTTGAAGCAGGCCTATCCGGCATGTCTGAGCATGCCGGCCTTTGAGAAGGAGCGACTTTCTTGGCGAGTATCATGACCAACGCCGCGGCGTTAACCGCGCTTCAAAGCCTCAGCGCCACCAACAAGTCACTCGAGCAGACACAGGCCCGCATATCGACTGGCTACCGTGTCTCGCAAGCCTCGGACAACGCCGCCTATTGGTCGATCGCCACCACGATGCGCTCCGACAACCAGGCCCTGTCGACGGTGCAGGATGCACTCGGCCTCGGCGCCTCGAAAGTCGATACCGCCTACACCGGCATGAACAATGTGCTGACAACGATCGGCCAGATCAAGACCAAGCTGCTTTCGACCGTCGGCCAGACGGACGCGGCCAAGGCAAAGACGCAGACCGAGATTAAGGCGCTTCAGGCGCAGATGAAGTCGTTCGCCGATGCGGCCACCTTTTCAGGCTCGAACTTCCTAGCGGTGACCTCAAAGCAGGTTGCGGCCGCCAATGACGGCGTCCAGCCCGACTCCCAGATCGTGTCCTCATTCAATCGTTCCTCATCCGGCGCCATCTCGATCGGGACGATCGATATCGATGTCGAGAGCACCAAGCTTTTCGACTACGGCCTCGCCGCCGAGGTCAAGAATTACGGAACCCTCGATCGCCAGACGTCCATCTATTCCACGGGCGCCGCCCAGACCCTGTACGACAACGCCTATGCGGGCGTGATCGCGGGCGGAGGAACGGACATCGCCGCGAACACCGCCGGCCAGACGGCGGCGGGAGCGGTCGCCAAGGTCGACAATATCTCCGCCTACAACCTCGATATCACGGCACCAGGCATTACCGACGACATCATCACGCAGATGGTGAACAGGATCGATAACGTCATGGCCCAGCTGACCGACTCCGCCACCATCCTCGGTTCGGCCAAGAGCAGCATCGACCTGCAGAAGACCTTCACCCAGAGTTTGATGGACTCCATCGACCGCGGCGTCGGCCAGCTTGTCGATGCCGACATGAACAAGGAATCGACCCGACTCCAGGCACTGCAGGTTCAGCAGCAGCTCGGCGTTCAAGCGCTGTCGATCGCCAACAGCGCCTCGCAGTCGATCCTGTCTCTGTTCAAGAGCTGATCACGGGCGCCACCGGCGCCGTCCTTTCCATCAGATAATCGGGCCGCGCCGCCAGCGCGGCCCGATTTCATTTTCGCACAAGCTTCGAAGACTAGAGTTCCGGCGGACAATCATGCTGGGAGTCGTTGAACGTGCCGGAACAGATCCAGAGCATCATCTCGAATCTCCGCGGGTTTGGCGTGAAGCGCCTCGCCATGCTGGCGGGCATCGCCGTCCTGGTGATGGGCGTCATCGGCATTGCCTCGGTCTATCTCAACCGCCCCGCTTACGACACGCTCTATGTTGGACTCGACCGCGCCGACGTGAACCAGATCGGCCTGGTGCTGGGCGAAGCCGGCATCGGTTTCGATGTCGGCGCCGATGGAACCTCGGTTCTGGTGCCGGCCGGCACCACCGCTCAGGCCCGCATGCTGCTCGCCGAGAAGGGTCTGCCGACCAGCGCCAATGCCGGCTACGAATTATTCGACAATGTCGGCTCGCTCGGCCTCACCTCCTTCATGCAGCAGATCACCCGTGTGCGCGCGCTGGAAGGCGAGATCGCCCGCACCATCCAATCGATATCGGGCATCAAGGCTGCGCGCGTCCACATCGTCATGTCTGAACGCGCCAATTTCCGCCGCGACGAACAGCAGCCCTCGGCCTCCGTGGTCATCCGCTACGCCGGCATCGACGCCGAGAAGAGCGCCATGTCGATCCGCCATCTCGTCGCCGCCGCCGTTCCCGGCCTGTCGGCAGACAAGGTGACTGTGCTCGATTCCAGCGGCAATCTGCTGGCCGCGGGCGACGATCCTTCCAACACCAGCGCCGCCCGCACGCTCGGCGTCGAGCAGACCGTCGAGGCGCAGATCGGAGACAACATCCGCCGTGCGCTGACGGCCTATCTCGGCCCCGACAATTTCCGCGCCAGCGTCAAGGCCGAGGTCAACACCGACACCCGGCAGACGGAAGAGACCATCTTCGATCCGAATTCCCGCGTCGAACGCTCGGTGCAGTCGGTGCGCGCCAACGAGAACAACAACCAGAAGCAGGCTTCCACTCCGGCCAGCGTCGAGCAGAATCTGCCCGAGACCCAGGCAACCGCCACCGATGGTCCGCAATCCTCCTCGCAGAACGACCGCAGGGAAGAGATCACCAACTACGAGATCAATTCCAAGAAGATCGCCACGGTCTCAAACGGCTACACCGTCACCAAGATGTCGATTGCCGTGGTCGTCAATCAGCAACGGCTGACGGCCATCCTCGGCAAGGACGCCACGCCGGAGCAGATCGCCAAGCGCGTTGCCGAGATCCAGAAGATGGTCACGTCCGCTACCGGCCTTGACGAAAAGCGCGGCGACATCATCGACGTCTCGGCGGTCGAGTTCATCGACGGCCTGGATGGCGAGGCGATCCCGCAGGCGGGAATGCTCGATTCGATCGGCCAGCATGCCGGCACGATGATCAATGCCGGTGCCTTCATCGTCGTGGTGTTCCTGGTCGCCTTCTTCGGCCTGAGGCCGATGGCCGCGGCGCTGACGGCAAAGGCTACTCCGGCCCTGGCAGGTCCCAGCTTCGACGACGTCCAGCGCTCGCTGCCGACGCCGGAGGCAATGGCGGCCACCGACAGTGCCGCGATTGGGGCCTTGCCAGGCACACGCCCAGGCCCCACGCCGCTCGACGATCTTCGCCAGAAGATCCGGCCGGCGCCGCAGGACAGGCTTGCCAGGATGGTCGATCTCAACGAGGAGCGCACCGCGCAGATACTGCGCAAATGGGCTGCCCAGGAAGTGGCGGTGTAAACCATGCCCTCCGTAGCCCTCTTCGACCTTCTGCCTGATTTCGGGACGCGCGCGCAACGTGCCGGCCAGTCCCGGGCAGCAATCGATCCCGAACACAAGCCCGAGACGCCGGCGCCGCAGGCCGATATCGGCACGCTGATCGCCGAGGCGGTCGCCCAGGCGGAGGCAGCGCTGCAGGTCCGCCTGTCGGCTGCGCATGACGCCGCGCTCGAAGCCGAACGCCAGGTCAATGCCGAGGAAGCAAGGATATTTCTCGAAAGCCTCGGCGACGATGTCGGCAAGGCGGTCTCGTTGCGCATCGATGCCATGGAGGCGCGCGTCACCGGACTTGTCGCCGCCACGGTCGCCCGCATCATCGGCGGCATCGTCAGCGACGATCTGCAGAAACGTTCGATCGAGGCATTGGCCGGCGCCATCCGCGAAGCGGTCGGCGATGCCGAAGCGGTGCGCATCGTCGTGCGCGGCCCGCTCTCGATGTTCGAAACGCTGAAGGCGTCGCTCGGACCCGGCGCCGCCAATCTCGATTTTGTCGAGGCGCCAGGCTTCGACCTGACCGTCGCCATCGACGAAGCAGTGTTCGAGACGCGCATGGCCGAATGGTCGACGGTCCTCTCGGAGGTCCTGGCATGAGCGTCGCAGACGCCGACCACGGCCGCCACGAGATCATCATCGTGCGGCGCAGCCATGACGACCATGACGAGGCCCACCATGGCGGCGTCTGGAAGATCGCCTTCGCCGACTTCATGACGGCCATGATGTGCTTCTTCCTGGTCATGTGGCTGATCAACGCCGCGAACGAGCAGACTAAGGCAGCCGTCGCCAGCTACTTCAACCCGGTCAAGCTGGTCGATCGCAATTCGAGCCGCAAGGGCTTGGAGGATCTCGGCGACGGTCCGCGCGCCATGGGGCTGACGGCCGACGATCCGCAAGAGGCGACCAGCAAAGCCGGACAGAACGGCAATGCCGGCGCGGGAGCGTCGGACCACAAGCAGGAGCCGCAGCAGGCGGAACGCTCCGACGACCATCTCTTCGCCGACCCCTACGCGGTGCTTTCGGAAATCGCCGCGGATACCGGCGTCATGCAGAATGTCAGCCAGAAAGGCGACGGCGGCGTGCAGGCTGCCGGCCCGGCTACCGGCGCCTCCGGTGGCGCCTCCTACCGCGATCCCTTCGAGCCGGATTTCTGGTCGCAGCAGGTAGCGGCGCCCGGCGCCGAAGCCAGCGCCGAGCGCACGAAGATCGAGGGCGATCCGGCCAAGCCCGGCGACAAGACCGCCGAAACGAAAGTGCTCAAAGTCAAAGCCGTGCCGCCTGTCGCGGCCTCACCGCTTGAGCCGCTGGCCAAGGACGCGACCGGCAAGCAGGCCGCGAACCCTGCCACGGCAATTGCCGGCGAGACCAAACCGGACGGCACCACGGTCGCCGACGCAGCCAAGGCAGAGCCTGAGGCGCAAAAGGCCGCCAAGCCCGACATCGGCGAGAAGGCGCCAACCGCGGCTGCCGTCAAGGCAGCTGCCGACGTCAAGCGGCAGCTGGCCGATGCCTTCAAGCCCGGCGACAAGCTGCACGACGGCGTCTCGGTCGAAGCCACCGACAAGGGGATCGTCATCTCGATCACCGATCAGCTCGACTTCGGCATGTTCGAGGTCGGCTCGGCATTGCCGAGACGCGAACTGGTGCTGGCGATGGAGAAGATCGGCCGCATCATCAACAGCCAGAAGGGCACCATCAGCATCAACGGCCACACCGATGCCCGGCCGTTCCGCGGCGACAGCTACGACAATTGGCGGCTGTCGACGGCGCGCGCGCATTCCGCCTACTACATGCTCGTGCGCGGCGGCGTCGACGAACGCCGCATCACCGAGGTCGCCGGCTTCGCCGACCGCCAGCCGAAAATAGCAGCCGATCCATTGGCGGCCGCGAACCGTCGCATCGAGATCCTGATGGCGACCGGCGAATGAAGCGAGCGGCCGTCACCCGCCGGTTGATTGGTCTGTTGCTGCTGGCCGGCGGACACCCGTCGGCCGGTTTCGCCCAGGACGCGCTGCAGCCGTATCAGCTGGTGCGCTCGCTGCAACTCATCCAGGACCGCATAGCCGCCGGCGATCATGCCGCCCTGCCGATGCAGGCCAAGCTGCTGGAGATGGCGGATGCGCGCCTGCGGGCGGCGAATGCCGAGGACTACAAGGATCCCAAGAACTTTCGAGCCCTGCTTGTCTACGGCATGAGCGGCGGCAACCCGGTGACCGTCGAAGCGGCCACGTCGCGCGCTACGACGGATCCGCAAAGCCTTGCCATCGCCAAAGGCGTGATTGATTACCTCAACGGCCGGCCCGGCGAGGCTATCGAAGCCTTGAGGCCGATCGATCCCATGGCGCTGCCTCCGGATCTCGGCGCCTTCCTCGCTTTGGTCAAAGGCTCACTGCTTGCCGGTGATCAGCCGGCGACCGCACTCCGTCTGCTCGACGAGGCAAGATTGCTCAGCCCCGGCACGCTGGTCGAGGAAGCGGCACTTCGCCGTTCGGTCGGCCTTGCAGTCGCGCAAGGCGACGCGGCACGCTTCGCCCTTGCTTCCACCCAATATGTCGAGCGCTACCTCTATTCGCCCTATGCCAGCCAGTTCGCCGACTCCTTCGTCTCCGGCGTCATCGCGCTGCACATGTCGATCAGCCAGGACAAGCTGGGCGACATCACCTCGATGATGGATCCCGAGCGCGAGAAGGTGATCTATCTGCGCATCGCCCGCCGGGCCGCGATAGACGGCCTGAATGACCTATCGGCCTTCGCTTCGGCGCGGGCGGAACAGGGCCGCGACGGCAACACCAATCAGGACGATCCACGCGCCCTGCTCTATGCCAGCCTTTCCACCGTCACCTCGGGGACAATCGAGGACGTTCGTGCCAAGCTCGGCAAGATCGACCGCAGCCGGCTGTCGGAGGGCGACCGCGCTTTGCTCGACGCCGCGCAGGCCATTGCCGGCGAGGTCGTCGCGCCGCCCACCGCCCTTCCGGCGGAAAAGCCTGCCCCAGTTCCTGCCGCCGCGGCGCAGCCGGTGCCCGAGATCGCCACGGTGCAAGGCGCCGATGACAGTGGCCTGCCACCGGTCGAAGGCGCCATCTCGGAGCAACCCGCCGTCACCGCGGCCTCCGGCGGACCAGCCGCCAATGCGCCGGACAGGGCAGCAGCGGCATCCCCCGACCCTGCGACTGTCATGCCAGCGTCGGTACCGTCACCCGCAGCCGGTCCAGAGCCCGCCGATCCGACCGACGCCGCCATGACCAGAACACGTCGACAGCTCGACCTGATCGACCAGATGCTTGGAGCCGCCCCCAAATGACCACCAGCCTCGGCTCGGCTTTGCCAGGATTTGCCTCCACGCGCGCGACGTCGGAGCAGCCGGCCGCGAACGGCAGGAACGATGACGCCGGCTTCGGCAAGATGCTGCGCGACGATGCCGGTGCTGCCCGCCCGGAACGGCAGCCGTCGACAGAGGCGGGATCGCGCGACCAGCACTGGAGCAAGCTCGCTGCCGGCCTTGCCGGGCATGACGCCAAGGCCGAACCAGCATCGGCCGAGCCCGCAAGGACCATCTCGGCCAAAGTGGCAAACGTGAAAGCCGGCAAGGACGATTTGGAAGCAAACGCGAAGGCCCACGCTGAAGAGACGGCGCCGGACGCCGAGCCGCTTCAGGACGACCTGCCGCTGCTGATCGCGTTTCATGACCTGCGGCATTTCTCGACAACGGCCAAGGCAGCCGGGGGCAATACGATGACCGGCGAGAATCCGTCGGACCCGGCGCTCGATGGGCAGGCTTCACTGCCAAAGACCTACCGGCCAAAATCCGCAGGCGGACGCGAAGCACTCGAAACCATGCCGAAGCCGGAGCAGGCGTCGATCGTCGACGGACCTTTGACGGCGCTTGACGGTCAGTCACTGAGCGCTGCCTCCAGCGCGCCAAAACGCGACGCCGCGGCGGCGGCCCAGAAGCTGCCGGACGCACCGGCCGCCGATGTGCCCGGCGTGCGGTCGAAGCACGCCGCGAATGCGATGAAGAGCATCGAGGATGTCCAGTCCTCGATGCGTCCAGAAGCGGGAAAACAGTCGCTGTCCACTGCGCGCATCGACGTCGTCTCGGAACGGAGCTTCCCCGCACCGCCGCAGAGTCCCATCAGCCAGGCAGCCCTCAATGTGATCAACGCCATAGCCGCCGACGCCGGGCCGCAAAAGGCGCTTTCAGCCTCACCCACGTCCGCCCATCTGGCCAGCTCTGTTGCCGTTCCGACACATGTGTTGAAGATCGAACTCCACCCCGCCGAACTCGGCATGGTGACGGCCAATCTTCGCCTCTCCGGGGAACAACTTTCGATTGAGCTGAAGCCTGAAACGCACGACGCTTATCGTCGGCTGTCGGCCGACAGCGAGGCCATCGTCAAGTCGCTGCGGGGGCTCGGCTTCGAGGTTGACAAGGTCACGATACTGCAACCTTCGGTAGCAGTTCCCGCTACAACCCGGGCGGATGCAACCGCTCCTATGGCGGCGGCGACAGGCCGCGATCCAGCATCCTTTCAACCGGGGAATTCGGGCAGCGGCAATGGTGGAGCCGGCGGCCAGCAACCGGGCCAGCAATCCTCAGGGAAACGCAACGATGACGCGCAGGACTACGGCCGCGGCACTTCGCCTGCTCGCGAGCGCGCTGGCGGCGATATCTTTATCTAGCGCGGCAAACGCCGCCGCAGCCGCGGCCAATCCCTGCGAGCCGGAGATCCTGCGCGCCGCCGATCGTTATGGCGTGCCCGCCGGCATCCTCTATGCCGTTGGCCTGACGGAGACTGGAAACAAGGGCAGCCTTCAACCCAATGCCTTGAATATAGAAGGAAAAGCAGTCTTTCCGAGGAGCCGAACCGAGGCCCTTGCCGCCTTCGCCAATGCCCGGCGCGAGGGCAAGACCCTGATCGATCTGGGCTGCATGCAGATCAATCACCACTACCACGCATCGCATTTTCGCAGCGTCGAGGACATGCTCGACCCACGCCAGAACGTCGACTATGCGGCGCGCTTCCTGGCCAGCCTTCATGCCCGTCACGAGACCTGGTCTATGGCCGTGGCCCGCTATCATGCCGGTCCCGACAACGACCCGGCGCAGAAGATCTATGTCTGCCGCGTCATTGCCAACATGGTCGCCACCGGCTTTGGAAAATGGACCGCGAACGCCCGCGGCTTCTGCAACCCGTAAGCGCATTTCCCGTTACTAATAGACCAACCGTACAACCCGAATTGTCGGTTTGACTTGGTCAGAACTTGCCGCCGAAAGCACATCTGGCCGCCCGCTAATGCAACCGAAACGATTCCAGACTCCCAAGAAACTAGCTACAAGAAATGACGGTTGTTCAGGATTCCCGCCAGCGGATACGCCTCTCTTCACGGGGCAAATGATTTGATTCGGAAGGCGGGGCCGATGATTGTGATCGTTGACGAGCGCGAGCTCGTAACAGAGGGATACAATTCACTTTTCGATCGTGAGGGCATCGCCTGTGCAGGCTTTGCGTCCGGCGAATTCGGTGAGTGGGTGAACTCTGCCGCGGACACCGATCTGCGCTCGGTCCGGGCCTTCCTCATCGGCGACTGCCGTGAAGGCTCCATCTCTCCGCGCCAGATCCGCGACCGCACCGGCGCCCCGGTGATTGCGCTCAGCGAACAGCATTCGCTGGAGAACACGCTCCGGTTGTTCGAGAGCGGCGTCGACGACGTCATTCGCAAGCCCGTCCATATCCGCGAGATCCTGGCCCGCATCACCGCCATCCGCCGCCGCGCCCAGGAAGACGTCGCCTACACCGAGATCGGCGCCATGCGCATCTTCATGGATGGCCGCGACCCCGAGATCGACGGTCAGCCCCTCCCCCTGCCGCGCCGTGAACGCCGCATCCTCGAATATCTGGCGAGCAATCGCGGGCGCCGTGTCACCAAGACCCAGGTTTTCAACGCCATCTACGGCATCTTCGACGAAGAGGTCGAGGAGAACGTGGTGGAAAGCCACATCAGCAAACTGCGCAAGAAGCTGCGCGAGAAGCTGGGCACCGACCCGATCGATTCCAAGCGTTTCCTCGGCTACCGGCTCGTCTTCTGATGCAGCGCCGCGCCAGCCTCGCGCAAGAAAACATGCGTAGCCTCGTAGCCAGCAGCATGGACACAGCGGAGACGTTTCGATGAGCCTCTACGGAATGATGCGGACCGGCGTTTCCGGCATGAACGCCCAGGCAAACCGCCTATCGACGGTCGCCGACAACATCGCCAATTCCGACACCACCGGCTACAAGCGCTCCTCCGCCGAATTCTCGACGCTGGTCATGCCGTCGACCGGCGGTGCCTACAATTCTGGCGGCGTCACCACGACGATCCGCCAGGCGGTCAGCGATCCGGGTGTGCTTCAGTACACGACCTCGGTTTCCGACCTTGCCGTCAGCGGCGATGGCTTCTTTGTCGTCCAGGATCCGAGCGGCACCCCCTACCTGACCCGGGCCGGCGCTTTCGTTCCCGACGGTCAGGGCAGACTGGTCAACTCGGCCGGCTTCCAGCTGATGGCGTACAGCTACGACAACGGCGTACCGGCAGCGACGGTCAATGGCTTCGAGGGGTTGGTCCCGGTTGTCATCTCCGACCAGGGAATGACCGCAACGCCGAGCACCGAGGGCAGCTATGCCGGCAACCTGCCGGCCGGCGCGACACCGGTCGCGACCGCCAACCTGCCCGCCGCCAACGCTGCGACCGCGCAATACACGTCGAAATCCTCGATGGTCGCCTACGACAATCTCGGCAACAAAAAGCTGCTCGACGTCTATTTCACCAACACCGGCGCCGGCACCTGGCAGGTGGCGGTCTTCGATCAGTCGAAGGCCACCGCTGGAACATCGTTCCCCTACACCGCTGGCGGCTTGCTGGGCTCGGCCAACCTGACCTTCGACACCACCACCGGCAAGCTCACCGGCACGCCCACCGGCGTTTCATTTACCGTGCCGAACGGCGCCACCCTCAATCTCGATCTGTCTGCGCTGACCCAGCTTGGCGCCGGCTTCACGGTTTCCGATGCCCAGGTCAACGGCAACGCGCCGAGCACCATCGACAAGGTCCAGATCAGCAAGGACGGCACCATCTACGCACAGTACAAGGACGGTTCGACCAAGCCGCTCTACAAGATTCCGCTGGCCGACGTGCAGAGCCCGGACCAGCTCACCGCGCTGCCCGGCAACGTCTATTCGCAGGGCACCGAGTCCGGCGCGGTTCGTGTCGGCTTTGCCAATGAAGGCAAACTCGGCTCCATCATCTCCGGCGCGCTCGAGAATTCCAACGTCGACATCGCCGAAGAACTGACCAACATGATCGCGGCGCAGCGCAGCTACACCGCCAATTCGAAAGTCTTCCAGACCGGTTCCGATCTGATGGACGTCCTTGTCAACCTGAAGAGATAAGACGGGCGTCGCCCGCGAAAGACCCGCATGTCACTGTCTACCGCATTGAGTATCGCCCAGTCGGCGCTTATGAACACCGCGCGACAGACAAGCGTTGTCTCGCGCAACGTCGCCGACGCCTCCAACCCGGACTATTCGCGGCGCCAGGCCGTCGTCACCAGCACGGCGCCGGGCGCGCGTTCGGTCGATATCCAGCGCGCAGCCAACGAGCTTTTGTTTCGCCAGAATCTCGGCGCGCTATCGGCTTGGAGCGGGCAGAACGCGCTCTACAGCGGCATGGATCAGCTGGGCGTCGCGGTCAATGGCGTCGACAATGCGTCCTCGCCCTCGACCGCGATCGCCAACCTGCAGCAGGCGCTGCAGCTCTACGCCACCTCGCCGTCGAACCAGAACCTCGGCGCCTCGGTCATCGACGCCGCCAAACAGGTCGTGCGCTCGCTCAACGAGGGCTCCAAGGCAGTCCAGGATTTCCGCACCCAGACCGACGGCCAGATCGCCACCGCCGTCGATGACCTGAACTCGCTGCTCAGCCAGTTCCAGGATGCCAACACGGCGGTCATGTCCGGAACCCGTTCCGGCACCGACGTTTCCGATGCGCTCGACCAGCGCGACGCGCTTTTGAAGAAGATTTCGAACTATGTCCCAGTGTCGACCTTCACACGAGGCGACAATGACATGGTCATCACCACCGGCGACGGCACGACTTTGTTCGAGACGATACCGCGCACGGTCACCTTCGCGGCGTCGGCAGGCTATACCGCGGGTGCCGCCGGCAATGCCGTTTACATCGACAACGTGCCGATCTCGGCGGGAGCCGGCGGCAACACCAGCGCCAGCGGCACGCTTGCCGGCCTGCTGCAATTGCGCGACGGCGTCGCCTCGACCATGCAGAGCCAGCTCGACGAGACCGCGCGTGGCCTGATCACCGCTTTTGCCGAGACCGCACCCTCGATGGCCAATGCCGCCGGCCTGTTCACCTGGTCGGGAGCGCCGGCCGTGCCGGCCGCCGACACGCTGGTCACCGGCCTTGCCGCGTCCATCAGCGTCAATGCGGCGATGGACCCGAGCACCGGCGGCAACCCGACGCTGCTGCGCGACGGCGGCGCCAATGGTGCGGCCTATGTCGCCAACACCGGCGGCGGCGCGTCCTATTCCACCCTTCTGGTCGCCTATGGCGACCGGCTCGACCAGCCGATGACTTTCGACCCCGCCGCCGGCGTTTCGGCAACCTCCAGCGTATCCGACTACGCCGCCAGTTCGATCGGCTGGTTCGAGGGCGTGCGCCAGCAGGCTTCGACCGCCTCCGATGCCAAGGAAGCACTGGCATCGCGCAGCGCCGAAGCGCTGTCCAACGCGACCGGGGTCAATGTCGACCAGGAAATGTCGTTGCTGCTCGACCTCGAACACACCTACCAGGCATCGGCCCGGATGATGAAAACCGTCGACGACATGCTGACGGCCTTGCTTAACGCGGTGGGATAATTCCATGACTTCAGTCTCCTCGGCCGCAATCTCCAATGCCATGCGCTCCCAGCAGATGCGCATGCAGGCCGAACTCGTCAAAGCCACGAAGGAAGCGTCGACCGGCAGGGTCGCCGATGTCGGGCTGGCTCTCGGAGGGCGCACCGCCCAGTCCGTCACCTTCTCGCGCGATCTCGACCGGCTCAACGTCATTATCGATTCCAACGGCCTAGTCGGCGCGAGGCTTTCCTCGACACAGACCTCGCTTGGCCAGCTCTCCGGCGCCGCTCAGACCTTCCTGTCCGCCCTGACCACCGCTTCCTCAAGCGACTCGTCCAACAGCCTCACCCGGGACTCCGGCAAGGCGACCATCCAGCAGCTGACCTCGATCCTCAACACCAGCGTCAATGGTGAATATCTGTTTGCCGGCACCAACACCGACGTCAAGCCGATCAACGATTTCACGGCTGCCGGCTCTCCCGCCAAGGCTGCATTCGATACCGCTTTCCTCACCAATTTCGGTTTCACCCAGGACGACCCGGCAGCGGCCAACATCACGGCCGCCCAGATGGACGATTTCATCACCAACGATGTCGCGCCGCTGTTCACGGGCGCGGGTTGGCAGGGCGACTGGTCGAACGCCACCGACCAGCAGATCGTCAGCCGCATCGCACTCAACGAAACCACACCGACTTCGACCAGCGCCAACAGCGATGGCATTCAGAAACTCGCCATGGCCGCAGCCATGGTCAGCAGCCTGATGTCCAGCAACATCAGCCAGGCGGCGAAGAATACGGTTGTCAGCCGCTCCACCACATTGGTTGGCGAAGCGCTGAGCGGCATTGGCCAGCTTCAATCCGAGACCGGCATCGTCCAGAAGCGGGTTTCCGATGCCAACGATCGGATGAAAACGCAGGTCGACCTTTTCGAACGGCACATTCTCGATCTGGAAGCCGTCGATCCGGCGGCAGCCGCGACACGGGTCGCGGACCTGACACAGCACATCGAAACGTCTTTCGCGTTGACCGCACGCCTGCAGCAGCTCAGCCTGTTGAATTACCTGACCTGACAACGCTTAACGGAACGGTAGAGCCCCAACGATGTACCAATTCTCCTACGCCGACATCCAGAGCAACTCCGTTGCCGACGCGAAGGACCGCGAGCGGGAGCTTCTGACCCGCTCGATCGACATGCTGGCGGCGGCAGCAGCGGCCGGCCACGATTCGATGGAGGCGATCGAGGCGCTTCACTTCACCAACCGCGTCTGGACCGCCTTCGTCGAGGATCTTGGCTCCAGCGACAACGCCCTGCCCAAGGAACTGCGCGCCAATCTCATTTCCATCGGCCTGTGGCTGCTGCGCGAGGCGGAGGACATCCGTCAGGGCCGCACCAACAATTTCGAAGGGTTGATCGAGGTGTCCCAGATCATCAGGGACGGCATTCAATGACCAACACGCTGAAGATATCGCTGAAGCCGAACGAAAAGATCTACATCAACGGCGCCGTCATCCGGGTCGACCGCAAGGTCACCGTCGAATTGATGAACGACGTCCAGTTCCTGCTCGAAAGCCACGTGATCCAGGCCGACGATGCCTCGACGCCGCTCAAGCAGCTTTATTTCATCCTGCAGGTCATGCTGATGAACCCGGCCGGCGCCGCCGCCGCGCGCGACATGTTCCGCCGTTCGCTGCCGCTGCTTCTGGCAAGCTTCGAGGACACCCAGATCTGCAGCGCGCTGAAACAGATCGACCGCATGGTCGGCGAGGATCATATCTACGAGGCGCTGAAGGCGATCCGCGCGCTTTATCCGCTCGAACGCCGCGCGCTGGGTGGTAATGACGATGTTTTGGGTGCCGAGCGCCCGCTGGCCGTGGGAGCACGATACTGATGAACGTGGACATGACGACGACGATTCCGACAGGCGCCAATCAGGCCACGGCGTCGACCTCGAAGACAGCGGTCGACTACCAGTCCTTCCTGAAGCTTCTGATCGCCGAGATGAAGAACCAGGATCCGACCAAGCCGATGGATTCGACGCAATATGTCGCCCAGCTCGCCACCTTCTCTCAGGTCGAGCAGTCTGTGCAGACCAACACCAAGCTCAATCAGATCATGCAGTCCTCGGCGCTGTCGCAGGCCGACGCACTGATCGGGCGCTCGATCACCTCCGCCGACGGCCTGACCACGGGCACCGTGGCTTCGGTGCGCCTCGCCAGCAACGGTCTCATCGCCGTGCTGCAGAACGGCACCGAAGTCGCGGTCGGTCCGGGAGTCTCGGTCAAGGCAGCAAGCTGACGCTTTCGGCAGAGAGCCAGTCCCATGAATGAGGCCGACGCTCTCGACATCGTCCAGTACGCGGTGTGGACGGTGCTCGTCGCGTCCGCTCCGGTGGTGCTGGTCGCCATGGCGGTCGGCATCGGCATCGCCCTCATCCAGGCGCTGACGCAGGTACAGGAGATCACCTTGACCTTCGTGCCGAAGATCGTCGCGATCATGCTGGTGGTGGCGTTGACCGGCCCCTTCATCGGCAGCCAGATATCGGCCTTCACCAACGTCATCTTCGAGCGCATCCAGAACGGCTTCTGAGCCTGTTCCAGGATGGTGTGCCGCGGCATGCCGTTCGCAATTGTCTGAGGACAGACGCCGCCGATCCCCGCGGCACCTCCGGACCCACGGCGGACAAGGCCTGGACCGCCTCTATCCCATTGTTGGACCATGCGCTTTTTTGCCCTTTGCGGCGCCATGCCCTACTTTCGGCAAACGGTCTGCGCAAACCGATTGTCTGACGAGCAGGCACGACATGGCAGGAACCCCAAATGATTGACGAAAAGCCGGACAGCGAGAGCGTCTCGGCGCTGGCGCCCTTCCGGCACGGCATTTTCCGCGCCGTGTGGGGCGCAAGCCTCGTCTCGAATTTCGGTGGCTTGATCCAGGGTGTCGGCGCCGCCTGGATGATGACCACGATCGCCACCTCGCCCTATCAGGTGGCCCTGGTCCAGGCTTCGACCACCTTGCCGATCATGCTGTTTGCACTCGTAGCCGGCGCCATCGCCGACAGTTTCGACCGGCGCAAGGTGATGCTTGTCGCCCAGACCTTCATGCTGGTGGTGTCGGTGCTTCTGACCCTGTTCACCTATTCAGGCCTGATCACGCCATGGACGCTGCTTGCCTTCACCTTCCTGATTGACAGCGGCACCGCGCTCAACAGCCCGTCATGGCAAGCCTCCGTCGGCGATATCGTTCCCCGCAACAAGGTGCCGGCGGCCGTCGCCCTCAATTCGATGGGCTTTAACCTGACGCGCAGCGTCGGTCCGGCGATCGGCGGCATCATCGTCGCCGCGGCCGGTGCGGCGGCCGCCTTCGCGGCGAACGCGGTGAGCTATATCGGCCTGATCGTCGTGCTGGCGCGCTGGAAGCCGGACGTGCCGGTATCGACCTTGCCGCGCGAATCGCTGGGGGCCGCCATGGGCGCCGGCCTGCGCTATGTCGCCATGTCGCCCAACATCGGCAAGGTGCTGGTCAGGGGCGCTGCGTTCGGCTTCAGTGCAGGCGCTGTGCTTGCGTTGCTGCCTCTGGTGGCGCGTGATGTCGTCAAGGGCGATGCGCTGACCTATGGCATCATGCTCGGCGCCTTTGGTATCGGCGCGGTCGGCGGCGCCTTGATCAGCGTCAGGCTGCGGCAGTTGCTCTCCAGCGAGACGATGGTGCGCTGTGCTTTCGCCGGCTTCGCTGTCTGCGCCTTCAATGCCGCCGTCAGCCAGCATGCCTGGCAGACGTCGCTCGGCCTGCTTGTCGGCGGCGCCTGCTGGGTGATCGCGCTTTCGCATTTCAACGTCACGGTGCAGATGGCGACGCCGCGCTGGGTGGTCGGCCGGGTGCTGTCGGTCTACCAGACCGCGACCTTCGGCGGCATCGCGCTCGGCAGCTGGATCTGGGGTGTCGTCGCCGATGCGCACGGCGCCGAAGCCGCGCTGATCGCAGCCAGCGTCGCCATGCTGGCCGGCGGCGCCATCGGTCTTTTGCTCCCGCTACCGCAACAGCAGGTGCTCAACCTCGATCCGCTCAATCGCTTCAAGGAACCGCATTTGGCGCTTGACCTGAAGCCGCGCAGCGGTCCCATCGCCATCATGATCGAGTATGTGATCCGGCACGAGGATGAACCGGAGTTCCTCGCCATCATGGCCGAACGCGGCCGCATCCGCCGTCGTGACGGCGCCCGCAACTGGACGCTGGCGCGCGATCTCGAGAATCCCACCGTATGGATCGAGCATTATCACACGCCGACCTGGATCGAATATATCAGGCACAATGGACGCATAACCCATGCCGACGCCGTCATCGGCGAACGCGTGCGGGCCCTGCACAGCGGCGACGAACCGCCCCGCGTGCGGCGCATGATCGAACGCCCGACCACCGCCGGCACGGCTCTCGTGATGGCCAAGGGGCCGATCGAGCATTAGGGCTCCGCAATCGCGCCCCCTGCCGCAGGCACCCCGCTTGGCCTTCCCGTCACCCCTCGCCCGACAGGTCGCGGCGCGCCTTGTCGAGTTCCTCGGCATAGCGCCGCATCAGATGGCCTTCGGTCAAAAGCCCCAAGACGATGAGGTCGGTGAAATCCTCGACGACAGCGAGTTCTTCGGCGCCCGCCCGCTGGAATGTTTCCGCGGCGGCCTGCACGTTCATGCTCGGCACCAGCACCGCGTCCTTGTATTTGGCAAGATCGCGCACCGGCACCTCGCCATCGGAAGGATCGCTGTGCAGTTCGGCCACGATCAGCACGCCGACATAGTGGTCGCCCGCGTCGACGGCGATGACCCGCTGGGCAGAGCCGAGCGGCACTTGCTTGCGGAAGGCTGCCAGCGTCGTCGAGGCATAGATGGTCTTGATGTCCTTGCGCATCATCGAGCCGACTGTGAGGCTGCGCATCCAGCCAACATCGTGGGCGCTGCGGATGGTCTCGCCGCGCAGATGGAAGCGCCATGTCGAGAACGAGTAGCCGAAGGTTTCGCGCACCAGGATCGCCGACATGATCGAGGCGGCCAGCACAACGCCGGTCAGCGTCAGGTCGCGGGTCGATTCCAGCGCCAGGAAGGTCATCGTCAGCGGACCGCCGACGACACCGACGGCGAGCGACGTCATGCCGACGACGGCGGCGACGGCAGGGTCGATGCCGGTTGCCGGAGAAATAACAAGCATCACATCCGCGAACGCCTTGCCGAGCAGCGCGCCGAGGAACAGCGAGGCAAAGAACAATCCGCCGCGAAAACCCGACCCCAGCGAGACCGCCGACGCCGCCAGCTTGAGCACGAAGACGCTGGCCACCACGGCCAGCCCGTAATTCATCGAGAATTCGCGATGCAGCGCGCCATGGCCGCTGGACAGGACCTGCGGCGTGATCAGCCCCAACAAGCCAACGATGACGCCGCCGATGACCGGGCGCAGCGCCGCATCGATCGACAGCCTGGCAAAACCGCGCTCGATCAGTGTCACCAGATGCATGATGGCGATCGAGGCGGCACCGCCGAGCAGGCCGAGCAGCAGGAACGGCACATACTGGCTGGCGGTGAGCGCCGGCAGGCCCGAAAGCTCGAGCGGAAACGGCACGCCGCCGAACATTTCGGCGGTCAGCGAGGCGCAGATCGCCGCTGTCAAGACTGGCGCGACATTGGCGACCGAGTAGATGCCGATGACCAGTTCGAAGCCGTAGAAGGCGCCGGTCAGCGGTGCATCGAAGGCGGCGGCAATGGCGCCGGCAGCACCACAGCCGACCAGGATGCGGACATCGTTGCGGCGCAGCCTGAAGATGCCCGCCAGCCGCGATGCCAGCCCGGAGCCAACCTGCGTATAGCCGGCTTCCAGCCCGACCGAGGCGCCAAAACCGCTGGAGATCATCGTCTGGCCGGCGATGATGAAGGTGTCGGTCAGCGACATGCGCCCGCCATAGAGCGCATTGGCTTCGATCGGGTCGATCGGCGTGCGGAATTTCCGTATCCTGAGCCAGACCACCGTCAGCCCCAGCAGCATGCCGCCGATCGCCGGTACCAGCGCCTGCATCGGATTGGCGAGCGAGAACATGCCGGAAAGCCGGCCGCCTGGCTGAACGCCGAACAGCAGCCCGTGCAGGTCCTGCACGATCTGGCTCATCGCCGTGACCAATATGCCAGCCATTACGCCTACGACACCGGCGAGGATGACCACCACGATGCCGCGTGCCTCGAGCAGGGGCAACGACCTGATCAGCACCGCGCGCAGCCGGCGGGCATAGACTTCGCTGTGGTTTCTGGAAAGCACCGGGGCGGCTCGCCGATATCGAAAGGCAGTGGAAAGCCAGCCTGATACGCCCGGCGGCACGGCATGGCAACCACAATGCCGACAGACACCCTGTTGGCGACAGCGCGATATCGATCGCCGATGGACAGTTCAGGTCGGCATGGGCTCGCCGGCTTCATAGAGCACGAGGTTGCGCTCACCTATGCCAAGCGCCGCCCAGCTCGCACGCCAGTCCGCAATGTGCGGCGAGGCGAAATGCGCGTCGAGCGCCGCCCTGTCGCTCCAGACTTCCGTGACCCGGATGAGCCCGGCATCGAAGACATCCTGCGCATAGGAATATTCGAGACAGCCGGGCTCGGCTCGGCTGCCGGAAACCATGCGTTCCATTGCGGGCTTGGCTTCCTCAAATTTGTTTGGCGGCAAGCGGATGGTGCCGATGATCAGAAGCATGGGGTTTGCCTTCTTCAGGAGGCCGGCCGACACGGCGACCTGCGCATGATCGTTGGAACTAGCCAGTCTCCCACCCTCGCGCAAGCTTGGCGGGCTACCCTCACAGGGCTGTCGCGCGCTCGGCAGTCTATGGGGTTTGAGGACGGTATGGCGATCAGCGAAAGCATTCAGCCCGGCGCGGTGGCCAAGAACGGCCGCGACGTCTTTTTCGCCATCGGCATCGTCATCATCCTGGCCGTGCTGTTCCTGCCGATTCCGGCCTTTCTCATCGACATCGGCCTCGCCTTCTCGATCGCGCTTTCGGTGCTGATCCTGATGGTGGCGCTGTGGATCCAGCGGCCGCTCGATTTCTCGTCGTTCCCGACCGTGCTGCTCATCGCCACCATGCTCAGGCTGTCGCTCAACATCGCCACCACGCGCATGATCCTGGCGCATGGCAATGAGGGCACGCACGCGGCCGGCTACGTCATCGCCGGCTTCTCCAAGCTGGTGATGGCCAGCGACTTCGTCATCGGCCTCATCGTTTTCATGATCCTCATCGTGGTGAACTTCATCGTCATCACCAAGGGCGCCACGCGTATCGCCGAAGTCGGCGCGCGCTTCACCCTCGACGCCATCCCCGGCAAGCAGATGTCGATCGACGCCGACCTGTCCGCCGGCATGATCGACGACAAGACCGCGCAGCTGCGCCGCCGCGAACTGGAAGAAGAGAGCTCCTTCTTCGGCTCGATGGACGGCGCCTCGAAGTTCGTGCGCGGCGACGCCATCGCCGGCCTCATCATCACCGCCATCAACATCGTCGGCGGCATCGCCATCGGCTACATCAGGCACGGCATGGGCATGGGCGAAGCCGCCGACGTGTTCATCAAGCTGTCGGTCGGCGACGGCCTCGTCACCCAGATCCCGGCACTGATCGTGTCGCTCGCCGCCGGCCTGCTCGTCTCCAAGGGCGGCACCCGCGGCTCGACCAACCAGGCGGTGTTCGGCCAGCTCGGTGCCCACCCGCGCGCCCTCTATGTCGCGGCATCGCTGCTGGTCCTGCTCGGCCTGATGCCCGGCCTGCCGCTGTTCCCGTTCTTTGCGCTCGCCGCCGGCATGGCCGGTCTCGGCTACGTCATCCCGATGCGCGCCAACCGCGCCGTCGCCGAAGCCGAGGCGATCAAGGATCAGGAAAAGGCGACCAAGGTCGAAGAGGAGAAGAACTCGGTCAAGGCTTCGCTCGCCACCGCCGAGATCGAGCTTTTGATCGGCAAGCAGCTGTCGACAAGGCTGCTGACGTCGCATCAGGAACTGGTTTTCCGCATGGGCAAGATGCGCAAGAAATTCGCCACCCAGTACGGCTTCGTCGTGCCGGAAGTGCGCGTCGCCGACGATTTCGCCATCCCGCCGAAGAGCTACCAGATCAAGGTGCACGGCACCGTGGTGGCCGAGTACCAGATGCGCGTCGGCGAGATCATGGTGCTGCTCGGCAACCGCGACATACCCGAGATACCGGGCGAGGAAATCCGCGAGCCGGCCTTCGGCATGCGCGCCTATTCCGTGGTCGAAGCCTTCGCCGAGGATCTGAAGCGCGAGAACTACACCTTCGCCGACAACATGTCGGTGCTGCTCACCCATCTCTCCGAGGTCATCCGCAACAACCTGCCGCAGCTTCTGTCCTACAAGGACATGAAGGCGCTGCTCGAACGCCAGGACCAGGAATACCGCAAGCTCGCCGACGAGATCTGCACCACGCACATCTCCTATCCCGGCCTGCAGGCGGTGTTGAAGCTGCTGCTGGCCGAGCGCGTCTCGATCCGCAATCTGCACCTGATCATCGAGGCGATCGCCGAGATCGCGCCGCATGTGCGCCGCACCGAGCAGATTGTCGAGCATGTCCGCATCCGCATGGCCCAGCAGATATGCGGCGACCTGTCCGAGGGCGGCGTGCTGAAGGTGCTGCGCCTCGGCAATCGCTGGGACCTCGCCTTCCACCAGAGCCTCAAGCGCGACGCCAAGGGCGAGGTGCGCGAATTCGACATCGACCCGCGCCAGCTCGAGGAGTTCGGCCAGGACGCCACCAAGGCGATCAAGAAATATCTGGAAGCCGGCGAGCGTTTCGTCCTCGTCACCGCGCCCGACGCCCGCCCCTATGTGCGCATGATTATCGAGCGCCTGTTCACCACACTGCCGGTGCTCAGCCATGTCGAAATCGCCAAGGGCGTCGAGATCAAGGTGCTCGGAACCATATCGTGAGCGTGCTGTCGCAAGGCGTCGTCATCGCGGCGTTCCTCGCCTTCTGCCGCATCGGCGCCTGTTTCATGCTGATGCCGGGCCTCTCCAGCGCCCGCGTCCCGGTCCAGGTCAGGTTGTTCGTGGCGGTCGCCGCCACCGGCGGCCTGCTCGCCTTCCTGTGGGACAAGATCTTTCCTTTCGTCGACCCGCGCCCGCAAATCCTGGTGCCGATGATCATCTCGGAACTTCTGGTCGGCGGCCTGATCGGCGCCATGACCAGGCTCTACATGGAAGCCCTGCGCTTCATGGGCTCGGCCATCGCCATGCTGGTCGGCTATGGCGGCACCGGCGGACCGGCGATCGAGGAACCCGAACCCCAGGCAGCCCTTGCCGCAATCATCTCGTTCTCGGCGCTGTTGATGCTGTTTGTCTTCGATTTCGACCACGAGATAATACGCGCGCTGGTTTCCTCCTACACGGTCGCGCCGGTCAACGTCTTCTTCAACCCGCAGGCCGCCCTCGTCGATGTCACCGACACGGTGTCGGACACCTTCTTCCTGGTCATCCGCCTCGGCAGCCCGTTCGTCGCCTATGCTATTCTCGTCAATCTGACGATCGGCTTCGTCAACAAGCTGACGCCGCAGATCCCGATCTATTTCATCTCCCAGCCCTTCATCATCGCCGGCGGCATGATCATCTTCTATTTCGCCGTCGGCACCATGCTGTCGCTGTTCGTCGACGGCTTCGTCGATCTGACATTGGCGAGATAGAAATGAGCACGCGCAAGGACCGCCTCAAGAAGCTGGTCAAGGTTCAGGAACAGCTGAAGGCGCTGCACGAAACCCGCCACGCCACCTTCCTTGCGGCGGCCAGTGCCGCCGAGGCCGAAGCCAGGGAACTGGTCGGCCATTTCGACCAGGACGATTCGCTCTCCGCCCTGTTTCCCGATCTCTACCATCGCCGCATTGCCCAGGCGGTCGTGCGCCAGGAAGCGAACCTGGCGAGCGCCAGGCAGGAAGCCAGCCTCATCGCCGCGGCGACCGCCCGCACCAATATGGTCGAGCGCGCCTACAAGGACGTACGCAACCGCGACGAACGCGAACGCTCCGACCGCGAGCGGCTGGACCTGATCACGCAGAAGCGGACGCAGGAGTAGCTGGGAGGATTGCGTGGCGCGAAGCGGACCCTCCAAGGTTCGGCTTTCCCGTAAACGCTTTACAGCCCGGTTTGGTAGCGCTACCGTTTCGGCCTAGCGTGAGCCTGGGAGGAGCCAGGGCTGTCGCTAGCGGAAGCGTTGTTCCTTCGACGACGTCGCGGGAATTTGTTGGGAGGATCGATGGCGTCTGTCGCAATTGGCGAAGTTTATAAATCATTCGGCGCTGTCGAGATCCTGCACGGGGTCAGCGTGAACATCGAGGACGGCGAGTTCGTCACTCTGGTCGGACCGTCGGGCTGCGGAAAATCAACCCTCCTCAGAATGATCGCCGGCCTGGAAAAGATTTCACGCGGCCAGATCGCGATTGGCGAACGTGTCGTCAACAACGTTGCGCCCAAGGAGCGCGACGTCGCCATGGTCTTCCAGAACTATGCGCTCTACCCACACATGACCGTTGCCGAGAACATGGCGTTCTCGCTGATGCTCAAAGGAGTTTCCAAGCCGGAGAGCGATGCCGGCGTGCGCCGCGCGGCCGAAATCCTTGGGCTGGTGCCGTTGCTGGCTCGCTATCCTCGGCAGCTTTCCGGCGGCCAACGCCAGCGCGTCGCAATGGGCCGCGCGATCGTTCGTGATCCGGCGGTCTTTCTCTTCGACGAACCGCTGTCCAATCTCGACGCCAAACTCAGGGTGCAGATGCGCGCCGAGATCAAGGAACTGCACCAGCGCCTCAAGACCACGACAGTCTACGTCACTCACGATCAGATCGAAGCCATGACCATGGCTGACAAGATCGTGGTCATGCATGACGGCATCGTCGAGCAGATAGGGCCGCCGCTGGAACTCTATGACCGGCCGAACAATCTTTTTGTCGCCAGCTTTATCGGCTCGCCGGCCATGAATTTGCTGAGGGGCGAGATCGCTACCGACGGCTCACCCTCGTTCCGCGGCGCCGGGGGGATTTCGGTCCCGTTGGCCTCGGCACTTTCCATCCGCAATGGCGAGCCTGTGGTGCTGGGAATAAGGCCCGAGCATTTGCGGCTGTCCGACGACCAGGGCATTCCGGTCACCGTCGCGGTGGTTGAACCAACCGGGTCCGAAGTGCAGCTCATCGGCCGGACAGCCGGCGGCGAAGAGATCGTCGCGAATTTCCGGGAACGACATTCCTTTACGCCGGGCGAAACCATCCGGCTTACGGCCGAGCCCAGCCTTATCCATCTCTTTCACGCAGAAACCGGACAGAGATTCCAGACACGTATCGATCAGTAGGACCACAGGCAAGGACAACAACAGGAGGAAACGAGCATGAAGTTCACCAGACGCG
Organism: Mesorhizobium sp. M7A.F.Ce.TU.012.03.2.1; assembly: GCF_004006095.1. Lineage (NCBI taxonomy): Bacteria > Pseudomonadati > Pseudomonadota > Alphaproteobacteria > Hyphomicrobiales > Phyllobacteriaceae > Mesorhizobium > Mesorhizobium sp. M7A.F.Ce.TU.012.03.2.1. The sequence continues at coordinate 3,182,211 of NZ_CP034779.1, read as the reverse complement.
ACGTGATCCGCACCACCGCCGGCGCGGCGGCGGGTGCCTTGGGAAGTCGGTTCATCAGCTCTCCGGCCCTTGCCCAGGACGGACTGAAATACAAACCCGAGGATGGCGCCAAGCTTAGACTGCTGCGCTGGTCGCCCTTCGTCCAGGGCGATGAGGACCAATGGCTGGCCAACACCAAACGCTTCACCGAGGCGACAGGTGTCGAGGTTCGCGTCGACAAGGAAAGCTGGGAGGACATTCGTCCCAAGGCGGCGGTCGCAGCGAATGTCGGGTCCGGCCCCGACCTGATGTTCGTCTGGTTCGATGACCCGCACCAATATCCCGACAAGCTGCACGACGTGAGCGAACTGGGCGAGTATCTCGGCTCGAAATATGGCGGCTGGCACGAGGGACCTAAGCAATATGCGACACGCGACGGGAAGTTCGTCGGCCTGCCCCTGGCCACGATCGGCAATGCCATCGTCTATCGGGAAAGCTGGGTGAAAGAGGCCGGCTTTTCGGAGTTTCCCAAGGACACGAAAGGCTTCCTGGAACTTTGCAAGGCCTTGCAAGCGAAGGGCCATCCTGCCGGCTTCACGCATGGCCATGGCGTCGGCGACGGCAACAACTATGCTCATTGGCTGCTGTGGAGCCATGGCGGCCAGATGGTCGACGAGAGTGGCAAGGTAACGATCAACAGCCCCGAGACCCTCAAGGCGATCGAATACGCGCAGGAACTCTACAAGACCTTCATTCCAGGCACCGAAAGCTGGCTCGACGTCAACAACAACCGCGCCTTCCTGGCCGGCGAACTGGGGGTGATCGCCAATGGAATTTCTGCCTACAACACGGCCAAGATCAACAAGGACAAAGATCCAAAGCTGGCTGAAATCGCCAAGGACATACGCACGACCAACCTGCCCATCGGTCCTGTCGGCAAATCCGTCGAATTGTTCCAGGTGACCACGGCTGTCATCTTCAATTACACGCCCTACCCTAACGCGGCTAAGGCGTATTTGCAGTTCATGTTCGAGGAACCGCAAATGAAGGACTGGATCACCTCCTCGGCCGGATATTGCTGCCAGACACTGAAGGCATTCGACAACAACCCCGTGTGGACTGCCGATCCCAACAACGCCGCTTACGCCAAGGCTTCGGCTACTCTGCGGCCTAACGGCTATGCCGGGCCGCTCGGCTATGCCTCGGCGGCAACCATGGCCGACTACGTGCTGGTCGACATGTTCGCCAAAGCGGTGACCGGCCAGGCCACGCCGCAAGAGGCAATGGAAGAGGCCGAGAAGCGGGCAAATCGCTATTATCGCGTTTGAGCCGGCTCAGCCGGGCAGCGCGGCTGCCCGGCTGGCTTCGGATTGCGTCGCGGCCGATCCGGCCTATCAATGAGACCTCAGCAGGAGCCAACCCATGGCCGTGCCGTCAGCTGCTATCCAGCCGCGACCTTCGATCTTCTCACGGATTCTGTCGCGCTGGAGCGAAAGCCGGAACGCACTTGGCTTCGGCTTCATGCTTCCGGCGGCTGCACTGCTGCTTGTCTTCCTGACCTATCCGCTGGGGCTCGGCGTCTGGCTCGGCTTCACCGATGCCCGCATCGGCCGCCCCGGCATCTTCATCGGCGTCGAAAACTATGAATATCTGTGGAGCGACGCCGTCTTCTGGCTCTCCGTCTTCAACACCTTGCTCTACACGATCAGCGCCTCGATCCTGAAATTCGCGCTCGGCCTCTGGCTGGCGCTCATCCTCAACCAGAACCTTCCCTTCAAATCGTTCTTCCGCGCGATTGTCCTGCTGCCGTGGGTGGTGCCGACGGTGCTCTCGGCCATCGCCTTCTGGTGGATCTACGATTCGCAGTTCTCCATCCTGTCGTGGGCTCTCATGGAAATGGGACTGATCGATCACCGCATCAATTTCCTTGGCGATCCGGAGAACGCGCGCGCCTCGGTGATCGCTGCCAATGTCTGGCGCGGCATTCCTTTCGTGGCCATCACGCTGCTGGCCGGCCTGCAGACGATTCCCCAATCGCTTTACGAGGCCGCGACGCTCGACGGCGCCAGCCGTTGGCAGTTGTTCCGTTATGTGACGCTGCCGCTGCTGACGCCGATCATCGCCATCACCATGACCTTTTCGGTCCTGTTCACCTTCACCGATTTCCAGCTGATCTATGTGCTGACCCGCGGCGGGCCGGTGAATGCCACCCATCTGATGGCGACGCTCTCGTTCCAGCGCGGCATTTCCGGCGGCCAGCTTGGCGAAGGAGCCGCGATCGCGGTGGCGATGATCCCGTTCCTGCTAGCGGCGATCCTTTTCAGCTATTTCGGGCTGCAACGTCGTAAATGGCAGCAGGGCGGTGGAGACTGACATGGCCGCGATCGAAACGAACAATCGTCCGAACACGGATGAAGGCGGCATGGGCTATCTCCAGAGCCTGCCCCGGCGCGTGGTCACCGTTTATCTGCCGCTCCTGATCTTCGTCATCGTGCTGCTGTTCCCGTTCTACTGGATGACGATCACGGCGGTGAAACCCAATCTCGAGATGACGGATTATGCCAATTTCAATCCGTTCTGGGTCGTCAATCCGACACTCGAGCATATTCGGTATCTGCTCTTCGACACATCCTATCCGGGCTGGCTTCTCAACACGATCATCATCTCGACCGCCTCAACTTTCCTGTCGCTGCTGGCGGCGGTGTTCGCTGCCTATGCGATCGAGCGCTTGAGGTTTTCCGGGGCGCGGCAGGTCGGCTTGGCGATCTTCCTGGCCTATCTCGTGCCGCCCTCGATACTGTTCATTCCCTTGTCGGTAATGGTGTTCAACCTCGGGCTTTACGATACGCCGTTCGCGCTGATCCTCACCTATCCGACCTTCCTCATTCCATTCTGCACGTGGCTCTTGATGGGCTACTTCCGCTCGATACCCTTCGAACTGGAAGAATGCGCGCTGATCGACGGCGCGAGCCGCTGGCAAATCCTGACCAAGATAGTTCTGCCGCTGTCGGTGCCTGGCCTGATTTCCGCCGGCATCTTCGCTTTCACCTTGTCATGGAACGAATTCATCTACGCTTTGACTTTTATCCAGTCGTCCGAAAACAAGACCGTGCCGGTCGGCGTGCTTACCGAACTCGTGCGTTCGGACGTCTATGAATGGGGAGCCCTGATGGCAGGCGCGCTGATCGGCTCCCTGCCGGTGGTGGTGCTCTATTCCTTCTTTGTCGAGCACTACGTCTCCTCGATGACGGGGGCGGTCAAGGAGTGAAGCTGAGGCGAAAATCCCACCCTCGGCGGACCATCGAAGCAAGCTCGTGGGTGCCAAGCTGATCGTCAGCTTCCGGCCAAAGGCGACGATGGAAAAATCTGCCCGATGGCGCGAAGCCGGCAGCTTCGATCCGATCCGCGCACTCCGCTCCCTCTCCTTCCCGCAAGCCTGCCACAAGCTTGTTGAGGCATGGTCTGGCTAAGGAAAACCGGTAAAAGGCGGACTTTCTTGGCGATTTCTCCACCCAGCGACATCGTTATGGATGTGGCCCGAGCCGCCGACCCGGCGGATATCGAGACCGCCCGCGCCGCGCTGGCAAAGCGGGCCGGCGGCGCTGCGGGCACGTTTTCACTCGACACCGCCGCTTCGGTCGATGCCGGCTCGATCCTGTCGCGCGCCACCGCCGACAAGGCCGCCGCTGCAACCGACCCGGCCAACAAATTCAAGAAGTTCGAGGCGATGGTGCTGCAGACCTTCATCCAGAACATGCTGCCAAAGGATACCGAGGGCGTCTACGGCAAGGGCCTGGCTGGCGACATGTGGAAATCGCAGCTTGCCGAGCGGGTGGCCGACGTGATGGCCGAACGCGGCGGCATCGGCATCGCCAAGTCGATGCTTGCCGACCACTATCTCGAAGGCAAGCGCGTGGTTCCGGTCGGTCCGGTCTCGGGCGGGTTGGAAAAGACCGAGATCGACCAGCAAAACAGCCTGTCGACCTCGCTGGTTCACCAATTGCAGCGCAAGGCTGCGGGGTCGATGACCGGTGACGAGACGACCATAAAAACAAACATCAAGATCTAGACTGGGAAACGCCATGGCCGACTTTTCAGAATCCACCCCCAATCTGCCAGCACGCACGACCGCGTCGGAATCGCCGATCCCGTTCGCGCGGCCCGGCAACCTCGCCGCCATCATCGGTCGCATCGAGGAAGTGGTCGAGGAAGAGACCGCCGGCATCCGCAACGCGACCAACTATGATCTCAAGGCATCGAACGCCCGCAAGAGCCGCTACCTCTACGAGTTGACGCGCGCCATGAAGGGCGGCAGCGAAGCCGAATTCCTCGAACAGCACCGCGAGGGCCTGACCCGGCTGCGCCAGAAGCTGGCGAAGAACGAAGCGGCGATCCTGGCGCATCTCAGCGCGGTCAACGAAGTCGCCAGCCTGCTGCGGCACGCCATCCAGCGCGCCGAGACCGACGGCACCTACTCCGCCGGCGAGTTCGGCTGGATGAAGGCATGATGCCGAACACGAGCGACACTTGGGAGATACTGCCGAAGCAACGGCGCAGTGCCGCGTCGCCTTCACAAGGGACTGATCAAGGGACTGACAAGAGCCGATGATCAAGGTCATCGCCATCGCCGTCTGGATCTGCGCAGCAACTCTCGGCGCAGTATTCTATTCGTTTCAGGCGGCCGGCGAGCGCGGTGTCGGCGAAACGCCGAAGCCGATGCTGGGCGGTCTCGACTACGTCAAGACCGACATTATTTCGGTGCCGCTGATCCGCGATTCTGAGATCGGCGGCTATTTCCTGACCAAGCTCGTCTACACCGTCGAACCCGAGCAGATAAAGAAGCTGTCCATTCCGGCCGAAGCGCTGATCACCGACCAGGTCTATTCCTACCTCTATTCCAATCCGCAGATCGACTTCACCAACAAGGCGACCATCGATCTCGATGCCTTCCGCGCCGCAATCCGCGATACCGTCAACGCGCGTGTCGGCGCGCCCTTGGTGCATGAGGTTCTGATCGACCAGGTCAATTTCCTGTCGAAGGACGAAATCCGCGACAACTGGCTGCGCCGCAAGAAAAGCGAGACGGCGAGCGAAATGACCAAGGCGTTCAAGGAACACTGAGTTGCCCCGGCTCGGAGTCCCGGCCTCATCGGGGCTCACCTGCCGCGACGGCAGGAACCAACCGCCCGAATTCGCGTTGACGTAAACGTCAACCCAAAGCTATATGCGGCAGCGACCGTGATCGCGAAACCGCGGCATGGGCTTCGGCTGGATCGAAGCGCCGTTGCGAGACAGATGCAACCAGACAAGGAGAACAGCGTGAGCGTTCAGGAGATTGCCGAGAAGATCAAGTCGCGCGTGGCCAGCAGCGGGTTCGATCGTTCCGTGAAATTCGACACCGGCAGCGACGGCGTCATCGTCATCGACGGCGCAACCGTCTCGAACACCGATGCACCCACCGACTGCACCATCAAGCTCTCGCTCGACGATCTGGATTCGCTGATCGCTGGCGACCTGAACCCGACAATGGCGTTCATGACCGGCAAGATAAAGGTCGAAGGCGACATGAACGTCGCCATGGCGCTCAGCCAGCTGATCGGCTGAAGGCATCCAGCCGCCCAAGCGGCACCCACCAAGCGCAAAAACGCCGCCTTTTCGGGCGGCGTTTTTTTTTATGAAATGCTGCCGGCTTCGTGTCAGGCCGCCGATATCAGTTCCAGCGCCTTCAGCTTGCGGCCGGCCGCCTTCAGCGTGCCGTGCACGCCGTCAAGCGCGCCTTCCACCAGTTCCAGCGCCAGCAGGCGATGCCGCTCATAGGGTCCTGGCATGGCAAGTGAACCGGTCTTCTCGGCCGAGAAGCCGAAGCGCGCGTAATAGGGCGCATCGCCGACCAAAAGGATAGCGGCATGGCCGAGACGCGCCGCTTCGGCGATGGCATGGCGCATCAGCGCCGAGCCGATGCCAGCATTCTTGAGCGACGGGTCGACGGCAAGCGGGCCAAGCAGCAGCACGGCCGCACCGCCCTCGCCCAGCCTGACATCCCACAGCCGCACGGTGCCGGCCACGCCGCCCGAAGCATCGCGGGCGACGAAGGCCAGGCCTTCCGAGGGCCGCCGGCCACGCCGCAGCTTCTCCGACGACTTTTTCCTGCGCTTCGGCCCCATGGCCCGATCGAGCAACGCCTCGCGCGCCGCAACATCGGCGGCGGTTTCGGCGACCATCACAGAGGCCGGTGCGTGGCCCCCAATTTCAACTGGCATTTCCATTTCAACTGACATTTCCATTTCCGCAATCCCTGGCGAGCGGAGATCTGTTCCACAGGCGAGCCCGGGTGGACAACACGCGCCCACCGGGGATGATCTGATCGGCTCTCTCAGCGCATTTTCAGGCGAAGTTGTGTCCGGTTCGCCGTCCGAAAATGCGCTGAGGAAGCGCCGTCAGATCACGTAGGATCGGAGAGGCTCGAAGCCGTTGAAGGCGACCGCCGAGTAGGTGGTCGTGTAGGCGCCGGTGCCTTCGATCAGCACCTCGTCGCCGATGGTCAGCGACAAAGGCAGCGGATAGGGCGTCTTCTCGTACATCACGTCGGCCGAATCGCAGGTCGGGCCGGCGAGCACGCAAGGTGCGGTCTCCGTGCCGTCATGCGCGGTGACGATCGGGTAGCGGATCGCCTCGTCCATCGTCTCGGCAAGACCGCCGAACTTGCCGATGTCGAGGAACACCCAGCGCACATTGTCATTGGCCGCTTTCTTCGAGATCAGCACGACTTCCGACTTGATGACGCCGGCATTGCCGACCATGCCACGGCCCGGCTCGATGATGGTCTCGGGAAGCGCATTGCCGAAATGCTTGCGTAGCGCCGAGAAGATCGCCTGGCCATAGGCCTGGGCGGCTGGCACGTCACGCAGATAGCGCGTCGGGAAACCACCGCCCATATTGACCATCTTCAAGACGATGCCTTCCTCGGCGAGCGTCGCGAACACCACCTTGGCGTCGGCCAGCGCACGGTCCCAGGCGGTCAGGTCGGTCTGCTGCGAGCCGACATGGAACGACACGCCATAAGCGTCGAGGCCGAGCCCCTTGGCATGGCGCAGCACGTCGACGGCCATCGCCGGCACGCAGCCGAACTTGCGCGACAGCGGCCATTCGGCGCCCTCGCCATCGGTCAGCACGCGGCAGAACACGCGCGCGCCTGGAGCGACGCGGGCGATCTTCTCGACCTCTTCGACGCAATCGACGGCGAACAGGCGGATGCCGAGCTGGTAGGCGCGTGCGATGTCACGCTCCTTCTTGATGGTGTTGCCGAAGGAGATGCGGTCCGCCGGCGCGCCGGCGTCCATCGCCATCTCGACTTCGGCAACGGAAGCGGTGTCGAAGGACGAGCCCATCGCAGCAAGCAGGCGCAGGATTTCCGGTGCCGGGTTTGCTTTCACCGCATAGTAGATCTTGGAATCGGGCAGCGCCTTCTCGAAGGCGCGGAAATTGTCGCGCACGACATCGAGGTCGACGACGAGGCAGGGGCCGGACGGACGTCGGGTGGCGAGGAAGTCAAGGATGCGCTGGGTGGCCATCGGGGTCTCTCCATCAGCGCCTTTCGGCGCGCAATAAGGCTGCGGGACGCGGGCTGTCAGCCTCGCGAACACGCGGTGGACAAAGGCGGGACGGATATCCATGGAACCAGCCGGTGGAGACCCCGGAACCATGAAGCGCCGTCTCGCGGCGGTGAACCTTGGCCTTGCCCGGCCTCGGTTCGCTTTGTCTGCCTTGGCTTGGATGGGAGACCCGTCCGCACTGCCGGCAATGAAGGTGTGCCTCTTCAGTAACCCCGGTTTTTGGACAACCGGCAGAACACCAGAAAGGCCCGCACCGTCGTTGCTTCAAGGTGTCCTCGGGCTGGCGGTTGGCCGCTAGACCGACTGGAGGGGTTGGCTCCAGTTACCTTACCGATTTCCCTCACCATTCGAGGATCGGCGGACACCCACAGGCACGTGCGACTTTGGGCAAGCGCGATATAAGGGCGAAGACTTTCACAATCAATAAAAATCGTATCGCAGGTTGTAAAATTTCTGGCGCCGAACAATGTTGCGGCAACCGTATCCGGATATCGAACGATGACAGGCACGCACGGCCCTCTCAACGCCTTTCTCGATCTTCGCCGGATGCCGGTGGCACATGCCCAGCTAGGCCCGCTGGCCGGCCTGCGGCTGGCCGTCAAGGACATCTACGACGTCGCCGGCTACCGCACCGGTTGCGGCAATTTGCAAAAATTCGCCGAAAGCCACGCGGCCTCGCGCACCGCACCCGCCGTGCAGATGATCCTCGATGCCGGCGCACGCTTCGTCGGCAAGACGCAGACCGACGAGCTTGCCTTCGCGCTGTTCGGCCAGAATGCGCATTTCTCGTTTCCGGTGAACCCGGCGGCACCCGACCGCGTCACCGGCGGCTCCTCATCGGGGTCGGCGGCGGCGGTGGCGGGCAGGCTGGCCGATATCGCCACCGGCTCAGACACCGGCGGCTCGATCCGCGCCCCGGCGAGCTTTTGCGGACTGATCGGGCTGCGCACCACGCATGGCCGCATTCCGCTCGACGGCACGATGAAGCTGGCGCCGAGCCTCGACACGTTCGGCTGGTTCGCCGACGACATCGAGACCTACGAGACCGTCGGCAAGCTGCTGCTCGGCCGCGATCCGCACCAGCACGTGTTGGACCGGCCGCTGGCGCTGGATTGGCTGGATGGATTGGTCGCCCGCCCGGCGCTGGCCGAATATGGTGAAATGAAGGGGCTGGCGGGCGCGGTCTTCGGCGTGCCGGCGACGCCGGCAATCCGCTTCTCCTCATCTCCCGATGAACTCTATTGGTGCTTTCGCCGGCTGCAGGCCAGGGAGGCCTGGGCGGTGCATGGCGAATGGATCACCAGCGGCGAGCGCGGCCTCGGCCCCGGTGTCGAGGAGCGTTTCGGCTTTGGCCGTGCCGTCGATGACAGGACAGCCCAGGCCGAGAAGGTGCGACGTCTGACCTTTCGCGGCGAACTGAACGCCCTGCTCGGCAGGAACGGCTTCCTTGTCCTGCCGACCGTGCCTGGTCCGGCGCCTTACGTGGACAGCACGCCGGAGCAGTTCCAGGCCTATCGCGAACGGGCGCTCCAACTTCTGTGCCTGGCCGGCCTGTCTGGTTTTCCACAGATCACGCTGCCCGTCGGCTCGGTCGCCGGCGCCCCGTTCGGCCTGTCGCTGCTTGGCCCTTCCGGCAGCGACATTGCCCTGATACGGCTCGGTCGGAAACTTCTCGACGCGGCACGAAAGGCCTGACCATGGACACACTGACGCGCATGCGTGCCTTCATCGACGTGGTCGAGGCCGAGGGCTTTTCGGCGGCGGCGCGCAAGATCGGCCGTTCCAAGGCCTTGCTGTCGAAATATGTGCGCGAGCTGGAGGACGAACTCGGCGCTTTGCTGCTCAACCGCACCACGCGCCAGTTCTCGATGACCGAGGCCGGCCATACCTATTACCGGCGCGCCTCGGAGATCGTGCGCGAGGTCGACAGCCTGGCCGACGCGGTGCGTGAATCCTCCGGCGACGTGCGCGGCCGGATCAAGCTGTCGGCGCCGCGCACCTTCGCCGACGCGCCGATCGGCCAGTCGCTGATCGACTTCGCCAAGCAGCATCCCGACATCGTGCTCGACATCCAGCTCGACGACCGCTTCGTCGATCTGGTCGAGGAGGGCTTCGATCTTGCGGTGCGCATCTCGCGGCTGGAGAACTCGTCGCTGATCGCCAGGCGGCTGGCGCCGTTTTCGATAAAGCTCTGCGCCTCCCCCGAACTGATCGCCAGGCATGGCATGCCGACAAGGCCGCAGGATCTCAGCCGCATGCCTTGCATCGTCGACACCAATGGCCGCGGACTGAACAACTGGCCGTTCAAGGGCGACAATGGCGATCCGGTGAGCGTTTCGGTGTCCGGTCCGGTCGAGGTCAACAGCCCGATGACGGCGAGAGCCGCGGCCGTGGCGGGCCTCGGATTTACCGTCCTGCCGGATTTCATCGCCGCGCCCGACCTCGCGAGCGGCCGGCTGGTGGCGGTGATGGATGACCGTATCCTGTCGGGCGGCGGCATCTTCGCCGTCTACCCGCACCGCCGCTATCTGCCGGCGAAAGTCCGCGTCTTCGTCGACTTTTTGGTGCAGTGGTTCAGGACGCGCGAGGCTGGCTGACCGGCGTCGATAGTCTCATGGTCCCAATTTCGCCCCCTTTCTGGTAACTCTCGGCAACTCTTCCGAGGCCTATGGACCGAGAATGCACCTGAAACGGCACGCAATCATGCTGGCTTCGGCCTTGGCGGCTACTTTTGCCGCCACTGGACCGGCTTACGTGCATCCGCATGTCTTCGCCGAGGCCCGCCTCGATGTGATTCTCTCCCCGGATCACCAAAGCGTGAAGGCTCTGCGTCATCTCTGGCGCTTCGACGATCTGTTTTCCTCGACCGTGATGATGGAGTTCGACAAGAACTCCGACCTGAAGCTCGACGACAAGGAGCTGAAGGAGGTCGCCGACACCGTTCATGCCTCGCTGGCCGAGTTCAATTACTTCCAGCTCGTCACCGTTGACGGCAAGGACGTGGCGATGACGCCGCCGCCGCATCTGATGGCCAATTTCGACAACGATCAGCTGATCATCCTTTTCGAGTCCGAACCGAAGGTGCCGATCAAGCTCCACGGCAAGATCGATATCGGCGTCTACGATCCGACATTCTACACGGCGATCGACTTCACCGAGGACTCCAACATCACGGTTGAAGGCCTGCCCTCGAACTGCACCAGCAAGGTGGTCCGTCCGGATCCGGACGAGGCTATCAAGGAAAACCAGAAGACCCTCACCGATGCCTTTTTCAACGATCCGACCGGCACCGATATGAGCAAGATCTTCGCCACCAAGCTCGAACTGACCTGTCAGCCAGAAGGATGAAGCCGGTGACGAAACCGTCCCTGCGTTTGGCATTCGGCCTGTTGGCCCTCACTGTCGCCATGATGCATTTCGCCGACGCCGCTCATGCCCAGAGTTCGCTCGGCATCGGCGTCAATGACGGCATGGCGCCCACCACCGGCCCGTTCGCCCATATCCTGATGTGGATCAATCTCAGGCAGCAGGAATTCTACCGCGCGCTGGCAACGGCGATGAAGGCGATGCGCCAGGACGGCAGCAAGATCTGGATACTCGTCGGCCTGTCCTTCGCCTACGGTATTTTCCATGCCGCCGGCCCCGGCCACGGCAAGGCGGTGATCTCGTCCTACATGGTGGCCAATGAGGTGGCGTTGCGGCGCGGCATCCTCTTGTCCTTCGTCTCGGCGCTGCTGCAGGGCCTGACCGCGATCGCGGTGATGGGGGTCGCCTATTTCGTCCTGCGCGGCACCTCCGTCTCGATGACGGACGCGGCCTGGTTCATGGAGATCATGAGCTTTGTCTTCGTCACCCTGTTCGGCGCCTGGCTGCTGTGGCGCAAACTCGGCCCCGCCGTCCTGCGTCTGTTCGGCAAGGGCCCGGCCTACAGCCTGTCGGCGGCTCATGCCGGCCATTCTCACGCCGGTCATTCTCATGGGGGTCATTCTCATGGGGGCCATTCGCACGGCGCGCATTCGCATGCCGGTCACTCCCATGCAGCTCACAGCCATTCGGCGCATGCTCATTCGCACGCGCTACACGCGCATGACCATGTGCACGGCCCTTCGCACGATCATCACGATCATGCCAAACACGATCACGCTCATCACGATCACGCGGCCGGCGAAGTCTGCGATACCTGCGGCCATTCGCACGCACCCGATCCGGCGCTGCTGTCGGGCGACCGCTTCGACTGGCGCACGGCGTGGACGGCGGTGGCGGCGGTCGGCATCCGCCCCTGCTCCGGCGCCCTGATCGTGCTGAGCTTCGCCCTGCTCAACGGGCTCTGGCTCGGCGGCCTGCTGTCGGTGCTGGCGATGTCGCTTGGCACGGCCATCACCGTTTCGGCACTGGCGACACTGGCGGTGACCGCCAAGAACTGGGCGGTGTATTTCGCCGGCGACGGCCGCATGGGCAACCGCATCCACTCGATCGTCGAGATCGGCGGCGCGGCGTTTGTGTTCCTGTTCGGACTGCTGCTGCTGTCGGCGAGTTTGGCGAGCGGCGGATAGGCCGGCGCCACGAGGTTCGGAGTTTAACCCGCGATCTTGCCGCCGAGCTCATCCTCGATGTGGGCGCGGATGATCTCGTCAAAACTCTTTTCGGCGCTGAAGCCGAGCTCCCGTGACCGCTTTGCCTCGAAGCGCGTCGGCCAGCCCTTGACGATCGCCCAGATCGTGTCATCCGGAACCTCGCGGATCAGGCTTACCGCCTTCGGCCCGGCGATGCGTTCCAGCGCCTCGATCTGCTCGCCGACGGTGACGGCGACGCCAGGCATCGTCAGGTTGCGGCGCGACCCGACTGCGCTGCCGTCGATCCCTGCCGCATGGATCAGGAAATTGACCGCCGAGCGCGGGCTGGCATGCGTGTGCACGACCGAGCGCGGCACCGGCAGGATCGCCTCGTGGCCGCTCAAGGGCTCGCGGATGATGCCGGAGAAGAAGCCGGACGCCGCCTTGTTCGGCTTGCCCGGCCGCACGCAGATCGTCGGCAGCCGGATGCCGATGCCGTCGAAGAACCCGCGCCTGGAATAGTCGGCCAGCAGCGCTTCGCTCATCTGCTTCTGGGTGCCGTAGGAGGTCAGCGGCGTCGGATGGAAGTCATCGGGAATGATATCCGGAAACGGCGCGCCGAACACCGCGATCGACGAGGTGAAGACGACGCGCGGCGCAAAGCCCGCCAGCCGGATGGCATCGAACAAGGCCCGCGTGCCATCGAGATTGACGCGGTAGCCGAGATCGAAATTCGCTTCCGCCTCGCCCGACACGATGCCGGCAAGATGGAACACGACGTCGGGGCGCGATGCGACCAGGCGCTCAGCGGCCCCTGCTTCGGCGAGATCGCCAGTGTGCAGCGTGACGCTGACGCCATCCAGGCTCGGGGCCTGTGGCGGCACGATATCGTGTAAATCAAGCGCCGTGATCTTGCGGCCGCGCAGCGTGCCGTCCTTGGCCAGCCGGGCGATGAGCTTGCGGCCGACCATACCCGCGGCGCCAGTGATCAGAATGCGCATATCGAAAATCCCTTGCCTATTTACCCTGATTTTTACGCTGGTTGCGGGCCCGCAACCAGAACACCGAGAAGAACGCCAGCACGAAGACGATGCCAAAGGCGCCGGCCAGCACGGTCGAAAAGCTGCCTAGTGCCAGCATCACGGTCGGCAGGAAGTAGGCGCCGATACCGAACAGCAGCATGATCCACACGGCAGCGACAAGAGCATTCCTGGTGTCACGATCCATCACGCCGCACCAAGGCAGCGGGTGTTCATCAAGCTGGTTTTCAAGGTTTTGCAACTCCCGAGGCAGAACCAATCGACATCGATCGATCGGTCCTAGTGATGATGGTCGTGATATGCAGCCGCTTCATGCCCGTGCCCGTGGTCGTGCTCGTCGCCATCGTCGGCGCACTGGCCGAATTCCGGTTCCACGGTGGCATGGCTGATGCCGTGCTCGCTGGCAAGCCGCTTCTTGACGGCACTCACCGCCTGATGCGCATCGACGCCCTCGTCGAGACAGGCATGCAGCGTCGCCATGTTGCTGGTCCCATCAAGCGACCAGACATGCATATGGTGCACTTCGCGCACCCCCTGGACGGTCGCCTCGAGATCCCTGGCGATCAGATCGCGGTCGAGGCTTGGCGGCACGCCCTCGAGCAGCACATGGGCGGCTTCGCGCATCAGCGACCACGCCGTGTAGAGGATCAGCAGCGAAACCAAGACCGACAGGATCGGGTCGATCGGCGTCCAGCCGGTCGCCAGGATGACCAGCGCCGCCGCGATGGCCGCCGCCGAGCCGAGCAGGTCGCCAAGCACATGCAGGATGGCGCCGCGCATGTTCAGGCTTTCGCGGTCGCCGCCATGCAGCACGAAGAACGCGCCGATGTTCACCAACAGGCCGAGGATCGCCACCACCAGCATCGGCCCGCCAAGCACGGGTGCCGGCGCCTGCAGGCGCCCCCAGGCCTCGTAGACGATCCACAGCGCGATGACGAAGATGGCGATGCCGTTGGTATAGGCCACCAGCGTCTTGACCCGGCCGAAGCCATAGGTGAGGCGAACGGTCGCCGGACGGCCGCCAAGATGAAACGCATACCAGGCAAGGCCGAGCGCGATCGAGTCAGCGAGCATGTGGCCGGCATCGGCCAGCAGCGCCAGCGAGCCGGTGAGGATGCCGCCAAGCGCTTCGGCGACCATGAAGCCGCCGGTCAGGCAGGCTGCGATCAGAACGCGTTTCTTGTCGGTCGAGCCATGGACATGGCCGGGCCCATGATCGTGCCCAATGTGATCGTGCCCGCTGTGATCGTGGGTATGTGCCAATGGCGAACTCCTAGGCGCCGAATTCCGCGCGACAATCCTCGAGCCGTCGCTTCTGCTGGCCGTCGCCATCGAAATTGGCCGGATCGAGCCATGCCTCGTACGCACGGCGCAGCGCCGGCCACTCCTTGTCGATGATCGAATACCACGCAGTGTCGCGGTTTTCACCCTTGACGATCAGATGCTGGCGGAAAATGCCTTCGAACTTGAAGCCGAACCGTTCGGCGGCCCGCTTCGATGGCTCGTTGCGGTTGTTGCACTTCCATTCGTAGCGGCGGTAGCCGAGTTCGTCGAAGATGTATTTCATGAACAGGAACTGCGCTTCGGTTGCTCCCGGCTTGCGCGAGATGAGCGGTCCCCAATAGATGTTGCCGATCTCGATGACGCCGTACGCCGGATCGACGCGCATCAGCGTCTGGCGTCCGGCGACCTTGCCGCTGGGCTTGTCGATGACGGTGAAGAACAGCGGATCCTCGCTGGCCTCGACCTTGTCCAGCCATGGCTGGAAGGCGGCGCGGGTCTCCGGCGGATAATCGGGCAACCAGGCGAAGCGGCCGTCGATGTCGGACACGGAGGACGCTTCATAGAGGCCATCGCCATGTTTTGCAGCACTCAGCGGTTCGAGCCGGACAGTGCTTCCGTCGATGGTCTTGCGTTCGGGCCGCGGGCGCGGTTGCCAATCCCTGAGATTTTCCGACACCGAAAGCTCCAATCCGTTTGACTTTTGCCAGCCGAAGCTCACAAAAACGCGACCCAACAGCAAGAACCACACGGACGGGAAAAATGCTCCACACGATTTCGGCCTTCGACCGCCTTGGCGAGGAAAACGCCTTTGCCGTGCTCGCGAGGGCCACAGCACTTGCCCAACAAGGCCGCGACATCGTCAATCTCGGCATCGGCCAGCCCGACTTCAAGACGCCGCAGCACATCGTCGAGGCGGCGATCAAGGCGCTGCGCGATGGCCATCACGGCTATACACCGGCCAATGGCCTGCTGGCGACGCGCGAGGCGGTGGTGCGCCGCACGCTGACCACAACCGGTGTCGAAGTATCGCCCGAAACGGTAATGATCCTGCCCGGTGGCAAGCCAACCATGTTCGCCGCGATCCTGATGTTCGGCGAACCTGGCGCCGAAATCCTCTATCCCGATCCGGGCTTCCCCATCTATCGCTCGATGATCGAGTTCACCGGTGCAGCCCCTATTCCCGTGCCGATGCGCGAGGAAAACGGCTTTGCCTTCTCCGCCGAGGAGACGCTGGCGCTGATCACTTCGAAGACCAGGCTGCTGATCCTCAACTCGCCCGCCAATCCGACCGGCGGTGTGACGCCCCGTGCCGAGATCGAGAAACTGGTCAAGGGGCTGGAGGCGCATCCGCAGGTCGCCATCCTTTCCGACGAGATCTACGACGTCATGACCTATGATGGCGAGACGCATTGCTCGCTGCTCGGCTTTCCCGAAATCCGTGACCGGCTGATCGTGCTCAATGGCTGGTCGAAAACCTGGGCGATGACCGGCTGGCGCATGGGCTGGTCGATCTGGCCGAATGGCGACAAGGGCGCCCATCTCTACGACAAGGTGCGCAAGCTGGCGGTCAACTGCTGGTCCTGCGTCAACGCGCCGAGCCAGTTCGCCGGCATCGCCGCAATCGACGGCCCGCAGGACGATGTCGCCAATATGATGCGCGCCTTCGACCGCCGCCGGAAGATCGTCGTCGAGGGGCTGAATGCCCTGCCCAACATGTCCTGCATCACGCCCAAAGGCGCGTTCTACGCTTTCCCCAACGTCTCGAAGACCGGCTGGAAAGCCAAGAAACTCGCCTCGGCGCTGCTCGACGAGGCCGGCGTGGCGCTGATCGGCGGTCCCGATTTCGGCATTCTCGGCGAAGGCTATATCAGGCTCTCCTACGCCAATTCCGAGGAGAACATCTTGCGGGCGCTGGAACGGATCGGGGCCTTCCTGGCGAAGTAAGCCTGAAAGCGGCCCGCTGTCCTCTTCCGGACAATTTGCGGCTGTGGCATGACGGTGTCATGAGCCGTCCGGAGGCGCGCGGCCAAGACTGGGCGTGCATGTCGAGAACGGCTACGGTCCTCGGATCAGGATCGAAGTGGGGGTGACATCGGATGTTCTATGCAATCCTTGCCTATCATGTGGAAGACGCAATCAAGGCGCTGACGCCGCAGGAAGATACGGCGCTGATGGCTGACTTGCTCAAGATCCATGAAGGGCTCTATGCCGACGGCAGCCTTGGCCCGTCGGCGCGGCTTGGCGCGACACAATCGGCCTGCACCTTGCGCGACGGCATGATCGTCGACGGCCCCTTCGCCGAAACCAAGGAACAGCTTCTCGGCCTCTATGTCGTCGACTGCCCGACGCGGGACGATGCCATCGCTATCGCGCGCGACTTTCGTCGCGTCAATCCGACCGCCGTCTACGAGATCCGTCCTATCGCGCTCTATCTGCCCGGCGCAGAGCTACCGGGAGAATAACTACCCACGCCCGACAAACGGCATCTTGGTCGCCATGACGGTCATGAACAGCACGTTGGCGTCGAGCGGCAGGCTGGCCATGTGGACGACGGCGTCGGCGACGCGCTGAACATCCATCACCGCTTCGGCTGATATCGAGCCGTTGGCCTGCGGCACGCCGACCGTCATCGGCTGCGCCATGTCGGTCAGCGCATTGCCGATGTCGATCTGGCCGCAGGCGATGTCATAGGGCCGGCCGTCGAGCGCCAGCGTCTTGGTCAGTCCTGTGATGGCATGCTTGGTCGCCGTGTAGGGCACCGAGCCGGGGCGTGGCGCATAGGCCGACACCGAACCATTGTTGATGATGCGGCCACCCATCGGCTTCTGCTTGCGCATGGCGCCAAAGGCGGCACGGGCACACAGGAACGAACCGGTGAGGTTGACGCCGACGACATCGTTCCACACTTCGACCGGAATCTCGTCGATCGGCGTCGATTTGTAGCCCATGCCGGCATTGTTGAAGAGCAGGTCGACACGGCCGAAGGCCGCCGCCACGGTCTCGAACAGATCGTCGACCTCGCCTGCCTTGCTGATATCGCAGGCAACCGCCAGGGCCTTGGCGTCGGTGGACCCGGCCTCGGCCACGGCTGCATCCAGCACGGATTTGCGGCGTCCGCAGAACACTGTGTTCCAGCCCGCCTTGAGCAGCGCCGTGGCGACGCTCTTGCCGATGCCCGTGCCGGCCCCGGTGACGATGGCGGTTCTTTGTTCGGTCATGGCTGTTGTCCTCCGGCAGCGCTGCGCTTGCTCGACTGATTTTCGGGGTTTGGCTCGAAAAAGGAAGGCATCGCAAATGACGGCGGCGATGGCAAGCGTGTCCATCCGATCGGGCCGACAAAAAGGGCGGCCATTGGCGACCGCCCCTGATCTGAACCGGGCTTGGGAGGAGGAAAAGCCGATCCGACTATGTTGAATGATGCGCTTGCTGGGTTAACGAGAGGTTAACCCGGAAAGCGCCTCCTGTGCCGTTTTGGCCTACCAGCGCGGATTGGGTGAAGTCCCTGCCTTGGCCGGCACCTTGGCCGCCGAAACCGTTGCCTCGACATGGTCGACCAGCGCGTCCGGCAGGCCGAGCCGGCCGGCAAGCAGGTCGAGATAGCCACGCTCGGCGCGGGTGTCGGGATCGATGGTCAGGCGCGACGCCGTGTAGAGTTCGAGCTTCTGCGCATCGGTCTTGGCGCCGGCGACCAGCGTGTCGAGGTCGAGCGGGCTTGCCAGCTCCGCCATCAGGAACTTTTCAGCATCGGAGTCTATGCCGGCCAGGCTGAGCTTGCCGGCGATCTTCTGGCGCTCTTCATCGTCGATATGGCCATCGGCTTTTGCCGCCGAGATCATCGCCCGTATCAGGGTCAGCGTGAATTCGTCCTCGCCTTGCGGCGCCTGCGACGGGTGGAAGGCGGTGTCCTTGGGCGGCGGCAGCAATTCCGGTTCGCCGGCCGCCGGTGCTTCGGCGGGTGCGTTGCCGGCCTTGTAGTTCTGGTAGGCCTTGTAGGCGAGGCCGCCGATGGCAGCCAGTCCGCCAAGCTTCACCGCGGCGCCCGTCACGTTACGACCGGCACCAGTTCCAAGCAGCACGGCGGCCAGTGCGCCGGCGGCCAGCGGATTGTCCTTGGCCATCTGCACGGCCTGCCCCGCCTTGTCGCGAACGGTGCCGCTGGTGCCGGGGATTTGCGAGCCGAGCAGATCGTCGAGAAGCTTCTTGGGATCGAACATTCAGTGCCTCCAGGATTTGCCCGGCCGAACGGGCAGGTTTCGAACGTCGAAGACGTAGGTCCCGAAACTTGACATTGCAATGACAGGCGGCCGCTTTGCAGCAGCTTGATGCCCGGATCAGGAGCCGATATGCGGACCCCTGCCCCGCGCCTGCGCAAGCTCGACCTGGCGCTGGCGCTCGGCATAACGCTGGCGGTCCTCGTTCGAACGCGCCTCGAAACAATGCGGGCAGGAAATACCGGCGGCGAATTTGGGCGACGTCAGGTCGCCCGGTGTCAGCGGGTGCCGGCAGGCGCGGCACAGTTCCGCTTCGCCCTCGGCGAGGCCGTGCGACACCGAAACGCGCTCGTCGAAGACGAAGCATTCGCCTTGCCAGAGGCTCTGTTCGGCCGGGACCTCTTCGAGGTATTTGAGGATGCCGCCCTTGAGATGGAAGACATCCTCGAAGCCGAGCGATTTGACATAGGCGGTTGCCTTTTCGCAGCGTATGCCGCCGGTGCAGAACATCGCCACCTTGCGGCCTTCGAGTTCCCCCCGGTGCGCCTCCACCCAGGCCGGGAACTCGCGGAAGCTTGCGGTGGCCGGGTCGATCGCACCCCTGAATGTGCCGATCGACACCTCATAGGCGTTGCGCGTGTCGATGATGACAGTGTCGGGCTGCGAAATCAGCGCGTTCCAGTCGGCCGGCGCGACATAGGTGCCGGCACTTTTCGAAGGATCGATGTCATCGACACCCATGGTGACGATCTCGCGCTTCAGCCGCACTTTCATGCGGTGGAACGGCATCTCCGCGGCTGCGCTGTACTTGACCTCGAGGCCCGCCAGCCCTTCGATGGCTTCGAGATACAAGATCAGTTCGGCAATTGCGGTCTCGCTGCCGGCGACGGTGCCGTTGATGCCTTCATGCGCCAGCAGCAGCGTGCCCTTGATGCCGCGCCCGCAGCAGAAGGCGGCGAGCGGCGCGCGCAGTTCTTCGAAAGCGTCGAGCCGGGCAAACCGGTAGAGCGCTGCGACGCGGAAGGGTGGAAGTGATGTCATTGCCGAAGCCACTAGACGCTCACGAAAGCCTATTCAAGGCAAAGCAGGCATCCTGTTCGGAGGTCACGGGCACAAATCTGCACCATGGGCGAAATTGTACCATAGCTGAGATCAGGGAGCCAAGAAAAAATTCCTATCCTGACAAAACTGCCGGCACAAAACTGCCGACACCGCCGAGCTGGCGGCCGCGCTAAGCTTGGCGAGCATGGGCGACACGTGACATCGCGACACGGCCGGTTTCGTGGACAGGAAAACGGCCTTCTGCTAATCGGTTGAATTGTCCACGCCACGGAGAGACACATGCCCAGCAAGACCGAAAAACTCCTGTCGCTCCTCAACGGCCAGCCGGTCATCCCGGTGCTGAAGATCTCTGATATCGCCAATGCCGTGCCGCTGGCGCGCGCGCTGGCGCGCGGCGGCCTGCCGGCAATCGAGATCACGCTGAGGACCGCCGATGCGCTGGAAGCGATCCGGCGGGTCGCTGGTGAAGTCGAGGACGCCATCGTCGGCGCCGGCACCATTCTCGATGCCAGGCAGTTCGAAGAGGCGGCTGCCGCGGGCTCGCGCTTCATCGTCAGCCCCGGCATCACCCGCGAGCTTCTGTCGGCAGCCGCCGGCAGCGATGTTCCGTTGCTGCCCGGCGCCATCACGCCCGGCGAGATCATGGCTGCACGGGAAGCCGGCTTGCGCTTCCTGAAATTCTTCCCGGCCGAGCAGTCGGGCGGCATCGCTTCGCTGAAAGCCTTCGCCTCGCCGCTCGCCGATGTGAAATTCTGCCCGACCGGCGGCATCTCGGCCAAGAACGCGGCCGACTATCTCAGCCTGCCCAACGTGGTCTGCGTCGGCGGCTCCTGGGTGGCGCCCGATGACCTCGTCCAGGCCGGCAAGTGGGACGAGATCGAAGCCCTGGCGCGCGCGGCGAGCAAGCTTGCGAAATAAGGCCTCGGCCACGGCATGAAAAAACCCGGCCGACTCGCGTCGACCGGGTTTGCCAAATC
Organism: Mesorhizobium sp. M7A.F.Ce.TU.012.03.2.1; assembly: GCF_004006095.1. NCBI lineage: Bacteria > Pseudomonadati > Pseudomonadota > Alphaproteobacteria > Hyphomicrobiales > Phyllobacteriaceae > Mesorhizobium > Mesorhizobium sp. M7A.F.Ce.TU.012.03.2.1. Next base: position 3,161,492 of record NZ_CP034779.1, on the reverse strand, counting down.
GGCTCCGAAGCTGATCAGCTGCAGACCCGGACCTTTTCAACCACCCTGTGGTGATGCTTCCAGCTTGTGACCACCTTGGTCCGGCAGTGCTTCTTCATGTGCATATGGTCATGAGTCTTGACGACAACGGTCTCGGCCTGCGTAGGGGCGATGGCCGCCGAAGCGGTTGCCAATGCGATGACCGATGCCAATAGGATGTTCTTCATGGATCTCCCCGGGTTTGAACGAACCTATGTTAACCCGGGGAATAGGCCGACCGTTCCGGCTTCACGAGAAGTTCAGCCGCGCGTGACCGTGCAGGCTGGCCGGTTCGCTGAACAGCAAAAAGCCGCGCTGGTTGCCCGGCGCGGCTTTGTCGATTGATTTGCCGTCACTTGGTTTGGAAGCGGGCCACCGACATGAACTTGACGGCGTTGCCGGTGAAGCGGTTGGCATCGGCCACCTGGCTGCTCGGCTGGAAGCCGGCCGTGTAGACCTCGCTCGGCGGCGTGTGCACGATGCTGTAGGCGTAGCCCGGCGCCGTCGTCGCGCTTGAAACGGTGGCGACATGCTCGCCGCTGGTCAATGCCCAGCGGGCGGCCTGCGGTGCGGCTGCAACCACCATGGCCTTGGGGCCTGGCTTCAGGTCGCGGGCAGTGGCTCTCGATTCCTTGCGGGTCGTCTTGACGCCGGCGCCGATCGCGGCGGCCGGATCGGAACCGACTGGGCGGGCAACGACAGCATCGCGCGGCGATGCGGCGTTGGTGCCTGGATCGTTGAACGCCGAACGCGGCTCGGATCCGGACAAGGAAGCAAGCTGGTAATCGGCCGCACCGACCTGGGCATTGGCCTCGTCGAGCACGGCCTTGACCGCATCCGGCCTGGCCATCTCGGGCCGCGCCGTCGGCAGCACCGAGAACGCATCGGTCGCGGTCTTGCTTTGATCAGCCGTCTCGGCCAGCGCCATCAGCACATCCTTGCTGGGTGGCGCAGCCAGAGCGGCCGGCAGCGAATTGTCGGGACGCCATGTCGGCAACGGTATGTTGTTGACCGCGACCTGGGCCGGATTAGCCGAAGCCGTTGCATCGGCCAAGCCGAAAGGAACGCTCGCCGGCGCATGCGCGGTCGCCACGGCCTGCTCGGTGGTGGCTGTCGCCTCCGCCATCGCAAAAGGAACATTCTCAGGCTGCTGAGCGCCGACATCGGCTTTTGGCCGCGGTGCGAAATCCGGCAGCGGAACGCTTCGGGCCGGCAATGCCGCGATGATCGTCTCCGGCGTGTCCTCTTCCGGCTCCGGAGCCTGCTGCTCGGCCACCTGCGGAATCTCGGCGCGCCGCGCATTCTCCGGCGCCACGATGGCAATGCCCGGGAGGTTGCTGGTCTTGGCTGCCGCTGCCGGCTTCAGGTTTCTCGCTTTGGGCGGAGGGGCGGCCGAAGCGGTCTGGACATCGGCGCTGTCGTCGGCCTCGTCGTCGCCGCCGCCACCGAAGAAAGCCGACAGGAAGCCACCTGATTTCTTGCCGCTGCCGCCAGCACTGGCCATCTCGATGGCCGGCGAGCCTGAACCCTTGCGCGCCTTATAGGAGGCGAGCGCCTGCTCAAAGCCGGGCAGCGGCCTGCCGTCGCTCGGCACATGCAGCGTCTTGCCGTTGGGGAACAGGCTGACCAGTTCCTGCCGGCTGATACCGGGCCAATGGCGCACATTGCCGACATCCATGTGGACGAACGGCGAACCAGATGACGGATAGTAGCCGACGCCGCCGCCCTGCATCTTGAGACCGATGTTGCGCAGCTTCTTCAGCGGCACGCCGGGGATGTAGAAATCCATCGCCTTGCCGAGCATATGCTGGCTCTTCTCGGCGACGCCCCTGCTGCGGCCGCGCAGCATCGAGTTCGTCGACGGCGAGCGATAGCCGCAGATGACCTGGATGTAGTCCGTGGCGCCGGCTTCCCGATACGCTTCCCAGACCAGATCCAGCAGGCGCGGATCCATCTTGGTCGGCTCGTTGCGACGCCAGTCGCGCAAAATGATGTTGATCTTCCTGAGACCCTCGGGAACGTAGCGGCCGTTGCGCTTGTAGACGATCTCGGCCTTCTCATGGGTGTGGAGATGATAAAGCTTCAGCGACCGTGTTTCGGCGCTGGCTCCGCTCGCAGCCGCGGCAACAAAACCAAAAGCGACAACCAACACTGCCAGCCACTTCGGCCAGACGCTCAAATGATGGTGCCGCCTGTTTGTGTGTCGTTCGATTCTGTTCAAATCAAAAGGCCTTGCAGGCTGCCGTTTGTCCCCGGATTTGTCCAAACGGATGTGGCATTAGCACACCCGAATATCGATCCTAATGGTTAATCATCGCTTATTGAAGCCGAAATGCGGTAACACCGTGGCGATATCCCGTCAAAAATTGTTCACAAGGTTTCTTGGTAAACCGCTGGTTTAGATCAGATTTCCGCCTTCGGCCCGAACACGATCTGTTACCGTTAGCCTTAATGCGTGAACAGAGCTGTCCATGACACAGCCACAATGCCGCTGAAACGGCGATACAGGGGCTGTTGTGGCATTGCAAGCTGGCGCCGGCCTTATGGCAAGGCCGGATTCCGGGCCGAAGCTCAGTCTGGCCTCGTGCTTAGGAGGCGAGTCGGTCGACGCGGCCTGTCTCCGGATCGATGCCGTGTTCCTTGAGCTTGCGATAGAGCGTCGAGCGGCCGATGCCGAGCCGGCGGGCGACTTCGCTCATCTTTCCGTTGTAGTGATCGATGGCAAGCTTGATCATCTCGAGTTCGACATCGGCCAGTGCCCGCACATTGCCGCGCTCGTCGAGCGCCCGCAACGTGCCGAAGCGAGGCTGCAGCCTTGCCGGCGGATCGAACGCGATTGCTGGGCCGCCCTCGCCGGGCAAGGCTTCGTCATCGCGCTCCTGCAAAGACTGGGAGGGCGCCGGCGCATCGCCGTCCATATCCAGGTTGACGGTGCCTTCCACTTGCGCCCGTATCTGCGGGAAGTCCTCGGCGGAAAGCACATCGCCTTCGCAAAGCACCGAGGCCCGGAAGACGGCATTTTCGAGCTGCCGGATGTTTCCAGGCCAGTCATAGGCTTGCAGCACAGCGAGCGCTGCCGCCGAAATACCCTGCAAGCGACGGTGCGGGTCGGCCGGCGCCACCTTCTCCATGAAATGGGTGACCAGATAGGGGATGTCGTCGCGGCGGTCGCGCAGCGGCGGCACGAAGATCGGATAGACGTTCAGCCGATAGAACAGATCCTCGCGGAACTTGCCGTCCTTGACCTGCTGCAGGAGGTTGCGGTGCGTCGCCGAAATCAGCCTGATGTCGACCCTGACGGTCGAGCGTCCGCCGACCGGGTCTACCTCGCCGTCCTGGGCCGCGCGCAACAGCTTGACCTGCACGTCGAGCGGCAGGTCGCCGATCTCGTCGAGGAACAGTGTGCCCGAATGCGCTTCGACGAACTTGCCCGTGTGCTTGTCGGTGGCGCCGGTGAACGAGCCCTTCTCATGGCCGAACAGGATCGATTCGACCAGATTGTCGGGGATAGCGCCGCAATTGACGGTGACGAAGGGTTTCGAGCGGCGGTCGCCACTGCCCTGGATGGCGCGCGCCACCAGTTCCTTGCCGACGCCGGACTCGCCCTCGATCAGGATCGGGATGTTGGATGCCGCCGCTTTCTGGCCAAGGCGGATCACCCTGTCCATGGCCGGGCTGTGCGTGATCATGTCCTTGAAGGTCAGGAGGCCGCCGCGCCGGCGCGACGTGCGCTTGACCTCGCCCTCGACGGCCTCGACCTTGAGCGCATTGCCGATCGACGCCTGCAGCCTGTCGGGAGACGCCGGCTTGACGACGAAATCGAAGGCGCCATGACGCATCGCCGAAACCACGGTCTCGATGCCGCCCTGCGCGGTCTGCACGATGGCCGGCACGTTGATGTCGCGCTCGCGCATCGCCTTCAGCACGCCGATACCGTCGAGACCGGGCATGACCAGATCGAGGATGACCACCGACACCTCGCGGGCGCCGGGTCCATCGAGGATATCGAGAGCGGCCGCGCCGCCGTCGACGACGATTGCGCTGTAGCCGAACCGCGTCACCGCCGCTTCGAGCAGCCGGCGTTGCACCGGATCGTCATCGACTATGAGTATGGAACCTGTCATGACTGATACGACTATGCCCGCCCGAGGAATCCTGCCCTGTGGACCATCTTGGCACAGGGTTCTAAATAAGGTTTCAAAAAACCCGGTGAATGAATTCCTTAGGATTTGACCGGCTTCTCGTTTCTCCTTGAACCTTGGCCACGGAAGGTGTCGGCAATGCATAAGGATTCTGGGCACATGGGTTCCGCACGGCGGCTGGCGGCGCCGGCGTCCGGTCAGGGCGCGGCCGAGTTGGGCGACCTGCCTGAATGGAACCTTGCCGACCTCTATGCCGGCATGGACGCGCCAGAACTGAAGCGCGACATCGCCAAGGCCGCCACTGACGCGGTCAGCTTCGAAAGCCGCTGGAAGGGCACGCTGGCCGCCGAGGCCGAGCGCGGCAGCGCCGGCAGGCTGGGCGAGGCGCTTGTCGCCTACGAAGCGCTGGAGGAACTGATCGGCCGCATCGTCTCCTATGCGGGTCTGGTTTATGCCGGAAACACCGCTGATCCCCAGCGCGCCAAGCTCTATGGTGACGTCCAGGAGAAGATGACCGACGCCAGCGCGCACCTTCTGTTCTTCGCGCTCGAACTCAACCTGATCGACGATGCGTCGATCGAAGGCGCGCTCGCCGGCGATCCCGCATTTGGTCACTACCGGCCGTGGGTGCTCGATCTGCGCAAGGACAAGCCCTACCAGCTTGAGGACCGCGTCGAGCAGCTCTTCCACGAAAAGTCGATCACCGGGCGCGGCGCCTGGAACCGCCTGTTCGACGAGACGATGACCGACCTTCGCTTCGACATCGACGGCGAGGAACTGACGCTGGAGCCGGCGCTGAACCGTTTGCAGGACGCCGACGGCGAGGTGCGCCGCCGGGCGTCCGAGGCGCTGGCCACGACCTTCCGCAAAAATTTGCGCACCTTCACGCTGATCACCAACACGCTGGCCAAGGACAAGGAGATATCCGACCGCTGGCGCGGCTTCGAGGACATCGCCGATTCACGCCATCTCGCCAACCGCGTCGAGCGCAGCGTGGTGGACGCCCTGGCTTCCGCCGTTCGCGATGCCTATCCGCGCCTGTCGCACCGCTATTACGCGATGAAGGCACGCTGGCTCGGCATGGAGGTGATGAACCACTGGGACCGCAACGCGCCGTTGCCGGATACGCCCCAGGCGATCATCGGCTGGGACGAGGCCAGGAACACCGTGCTGTCCGCCTATCAGCGCTTTTCGCCCGACATGGCCGAGATCGCGCGAACCTTCTTCGACCGCAACTGGATCGACGCGCCGGTGCGGCCCGGCAAGTCGCCTGGCGCCTTCGCGCATCCGACCGTACCGTCGGCGCATCCCTATGTCCTGCTCAACTACATGGGCAAGCCGCGCGATGTGATGACGCTGGCACACGAGCTTGGCCATGGGGTGCATCAGGTGCTGGCCGGCGGCCAGGGCGCACTGATGGCCTCGACGCCGCTGACGCTGGCCGAGACGGCATCGGTCTTCGGCGAGATGCTGACCTTCCGCTCGCTGCTCGACCAGACCACCGACCGGCGCGAGCGCAAGGCCATGCTCGCCCAGAAGGTCGAGGACATGATCAACACGGTCGTGCGCCAGATTGCCTTCTATGAATTCGAGCGCAAGGTGCATGCCGAACGCAAGAACGGCGAACTGACCTCCGACAGGCTCGGCCAGTTCTGGCTCGAAGTGCAGGCCGAAAGTCTGGGTCCCGCGATCAAGCTGCGCGAAGGCTACGAGGTGTTCTGGACCTACATCCCGCACTTCATCCATTCGCCCTTTTATGTCTATGCCTATGCTTTCGGCGACTGTCTGGTGAACTCGCTCTACGCGGTCTATCAGAACGCCGAACGCGGCTTTCAGGACAAGTATTTCGAAATGCTGCGCGCCGGCGGCACCAAACATCATTCCGAGCTTCTGGCGCCCTTCGGGCTCGACGCCACCGATCCCGCCTTCTGGCAGATCGGACTTGGCGTCGTCAGCGGCCTGATCGACGAGCTGGAAGCGCTCGACGCTTGAAACGCGTCCCTCAGGCATCGCTCTAACAGTTTAGCCGGAATGCATGTTGGGACAGCTCTACTATCACCCTAAATATCTGTTCTTGAAGTACTCTCCACCGAAGTTTTCCGATAGCTTTCCACAAGCTCTATGATAGCCTTCGCTCCAAGCTCAGCCGGAGCGCATGCGGATCGGCGAGGAGAAATCTCAGCCGGCCGTGTCGCTCAGGCGAACGCGACAACGGCCGTTGGCCATGGGCAAGCAAAGCCGATCGCCGCAGCTCGAACCGAAGCCGGCTGTTCTGCTTACCGCGGAACCACCAAGAGTAGTCCTTCGCCGAAGGTCATGACCCACGGCAGACGGATCTGACTGGAGAGAGACAATGGGCACTTTTTTCTACGTGGTCCTGGCGTTCCTGATAGGCGTGTTGGTCGGCTGGTTCCTTTGGGGGCGCCTGCGCGGTGAACTCGACAGCTTGCGCGGCGACCTAGACCGCACACGCAGCGAACGCGACAGGCTGCGCACCGACGGCGACCGCCTGACCGGCGAACTCGATGCATGCGGCAAGACCCGCGCCGACCTCGAGCGCCGGCTGCGTGAAGCGTCGGCCGCACCTGCCGCCGGAAGCAGCGCGGCAAAGCCGGCAAGCCAGGCGCCGGCGGCCCTGATGTCGACCCCCGCGACAGCCAAATCCGCCGCCACAAAGCCGGCGCCGGCCAAACCGGCCGCTGCGAAAGCGGTCCCTGGCAAGGCGGTCCCTGCCAAGCCGGCGGCGAAACCCGCCGCCACCAAAACCTCGGCTCCAGCCAAATCCGCGACGAGCAAACCTGCAACGAGCAAACCTGCAACAGCCAAGTCTGCAACAACCAAGTCTGCAACAGCCAAGCCAGCAGCCGGCCCAGCATCCGGAAAGCCCGACAATCTGCGCCGGCTGATCGGTATCGGTCCGGTCAACGAGAAGCTGCTCAAGGCGCAAGGCGTCACCAGCTTCGCGCAGATCGCGTCCTGGACCGCGGCCGATATCAAACGGATCGAGGACGTCATGAATTTCGACGGCCGCATCGCGCGCGAACGCTGGATCGAGCAGGCCAAGCTGATCGCAGCCGGCAACGAGAAGGAATTCGCCAAGCAGTTTCCAACAGCCGGAACCTCCAGCAACAGCTGATCGCCAGGCGAGACCTGAAGATTGCAAGCGGCGGCGCCATATCGGCGCCGCCGTTTTCTCTTGGTTCCTGAGTTGGCCCAAACGTCGGCTTTAAGAGGCAGCGTGCCGTTCCCTCGATTGCGCGCGGGCGGCACCCCATATAGAGCGGTTGATGCTTCATAGACCGCAGCACGAGTCCCATGTCCCTGCCCGCCGCAATTTTTCGCAATGACAAAAGCGCGCGCCAGCTCGTTTTCGACCGGCCGGCCGATGTCATCGTGGCGCACGAAGCAGGGGATTTCGGGCCGGCTCTGGAAGCAGCACAAGCCGCGCATGATGCAGGCAAATGGCTTGCCGGCTATTTCTCGTATGAGGCGGGCTACCTGCTCGAACCCAAGCTCGTTCCCCTGCTGCCGAACGGACGCCGCGCCCCACTCGTGTGCCTTGGGGTTTTCGATGCCCCGGTCGAAGAGGCGGTGCCGCCGCGCGACACCACGGCGACCAACGGCCCGATCTTCGACGCCCGTGCGACGTGGTCGCCCGAGGATTATGAAAAACGCTTCTCGCGGCTGCACCAGCACATCCGGCAAGGTGATTGCTACCAGGGCAATTTGACCTTTCCCGTGCATGCGCAATGGTCAGGCGAGCCGCTGGCCGCCTTCGATGCATTGACGGAACGTCAGCCGGTGAAATATGGCGCGCTGATCGCGCTCGGTGAACCCATCGTGCTGTCGCGCTCGCCCGAACTGTTCTTCGAGATCGACGCCGAGGGCATGATCGAGACGCATCCGATGAAGGGCACGGCGCCGCGCGGCGCGACCAAGGCCGAAGACGAGCGGCAGAAGATCTTCCTGCGCAATGACGAAAAGAACCAGGCCGAAAACCGGATGATCGTCGATCTCCTGCGCAACGATATCTCGCTGATCAGCGAGGTCGGCACGCTGGACGTGCCGGCGCTGTTCCGCATCGAGACTTACCCTACCGTGCACCAGATGGTGAGCGACGTCAGGGCCAGACTGCTGCCGGGTCTCTCTATCCGCCAGATCTTCGCGGCGCTGTTTCCTTGCGGTTCGATCACCGGCGCGCCTAAGATCCGGGCCATGGAGATCCTGCGCGACCTGGAAGGCACGCCCCGCGATGCCTATTGCGGCGCCATAGGCTGGATCGCGCCCGGCGGCCCGATGCGCTTTTCCGTGGCGATCCGCACCATCTCGCTCTTTTCGGGCGGCGAGGCCGTCTACAATGTCGGAGGCGGCGTCGTCTTCGATTCGACGGCGCAGGAGGAGTATCAGGAGTGTCTGCTGAAAGCGCGCTTCGCGACGGGAACACCGCCGACTTTCAGTTGATCGAGACCATGCGCTGGGAACCCGGCCCGGGCTTCCTGCGCTTCGATCGCCATCTTGCGCGCCTCTATGGCTCGGCGGCGGAGCTCGGCTTCCACTGTGATCCAGGCACGGTCGGCGAGGCACTGAGCACCGCGGTCAGCGGTTCCGGCGTTGCCATGCGCACGCGGCTCGTCCTGTCGCACGATGGTGAGGTGACGGCCTCGGCGCAACCTTATGAACCGCTCGCCGCCGACAAGGTCTGGATGCTGCGGCTGGCGCGGACGAAGCTCGATTCGCACGACACGCTGCTGCGCCACAAGACTAGCCGGCGACAGCTCTACACGCGTGCCCGCGCCGAACACCTCATCACCCAGGCCGACGAGGTGCTTATGGCCAACCAGCGCGGCGAGATCTGTGAAGGCACGATCACCAATGTCTTTGCCGATCTCGGCGACGGCGTGCTGGCCACGCCCCGGCTCGACTGCGGCCTGCTGCCTGGTGTATTGCGCGCGCAGCTTCTGGATGAAGGCCGCGCCCGCGAAGCGATCTACAGCTTGGACGATCTGAAATCCGCCAAGTCCCTGTTCGTCGGCAATTCGCTGCGCGGACTGATCCCCGCAAGACTGACCTGAAACAGGACGACTGTGCCCACTCACACACCCCCAGAGCATACGCTCCCCACCCACACGCCCTATGACGGCTCGTCGAAACTGTTCAGTATCGGGCTGAAGCCGCTCGATCCGGCGGACTGGATCGAGATCGACGGCCATCTGCTGCCGTATCTCGCCGAAAAGCACCGGCTCTATGCCGAAATCCCAGAGCGCGTTTTCGTCGAGGAGGACGGCACGCGCGATGCCCAGCAGGAAGTGCTCGACTTGCTCGCTGCGCATCTCCTGGAGAGGTTCCCCGAAACCCATCGGCTCGGCGGATCAGGCATCGAGGTGGTGGGCGCGGCGAGCCGTCTGCCTGCGGCCCTCGCCGAGGCGCCGCTGGCCAGGGCCTCACTGCTCGTCCAGGAAGACCTCATCCTGATGCGCCGTGGCGACAGCGGCTGGCGGCTGGTTGCCGGCTCGCTCTGCTTTCCCTCGTCCTGGTCGCTCCTGGAAAAATTCGGCAAGCCGCTGCAGGACATCCACGCGCCGGTGCCGGGTTTCGGTCCGGGCACGCGTCCGGCGGAACTCATCAACCGGATGTTCGATGGCCTCCAGGGGCAGGCGGTCGAGCGCTACAACTGGTCGATCCAGTCCGACAACGCGCTCTACCATCCGCTCTCCGACCTGCAGCGCATCGACCGCGCCACCAACCGGCCGTCGCGCTTTCCCGATGGCGACATCGACGCCCATGCGTTCATCCGCGTCGAGCGGCAGACCCTGCGCAAACTGCCTGTTTCACGCGATATCCTGTTCACCATCCGCATCCATCTCGACCCGCTCGCCGTGCTGGCCAGGCACCCTGATCGGGCGAAGCTCGCGGCGTCTTTCGCCGCCCAGCTCGAAGCTCTCGATCTCGCCCAGCTCGATTACAAGGGCCTGACCGCAGACCGCGATCGGCTGGTCGACCGGCTCGGGGGGCTGGCGCTGTCCTAAATCGCGGCCAAGCCCAGCAGCAGGATCGCGGACATCGCGGTAAAGACGGTGACGTTGACATCCCACCGCCAACCCGCCGGTCCGAACGGCGGTCGGAATGGCAGGTAGCCGTTCTCGTCGTAGAGCACGCCGCCATAGATCGGTCGTGAGAGCATGGCCACGAAGAACGCTCCATACATGGCCACGCCCAATCCCCCGGCGAGATAGAGCCGCTCGGCTTGGAGTGGGCCTCCAATCCAGATAAGCCCCAGCGCAATCAGCGCGACTCCGGTATAGCTCAGCACCTGCCAAACGACGTGAAACCGGGCGTGCGGAGTCCACAGCGGATTGGTGGCGTGGGTGGCGTTGAGGTCGGCTTTGATCGTCACCACACCGTAACCCACGGTCGCGACGCTCAGCAGAATTCGGGCAAGCAGATGACTGTCGTAAGCGAGTTCCATCGCACTTTCCTCCTTCACTAGGGAAATCGATGACGGCAATTCAGCAGATCGTAATCCGAAGTACTTCACCTAGGAAACAGCAGTATGCCGGTCGATGCCGCACTTTGCCGGCCCCGACGCGGGAGCGTCACGCAGGCGACACGGCTTGAATGGCGCCTTGGGCACAGAAGAGCTGCCCGTCGGCCAGCCGCGCATAGTTGTGGACGATCCCTTTCTCATGATCCTGCAACTGCACGATGAAGTTGCCGCTCTGCTCCGTCCAGCTCATGAGCACGAGGTTCGGGCGTACGCTGGTCATGTCGATCTTGACCACCTCGTCAATTTTGGTGGCTCCGATCGACGCCTGCACATGTAGTTCGTCCGGCGAGAAAAACGTCAGCCGGGGTACGAACGGGCCGAAAACGCAGTCGAAAGTCTTACCGACAAGCGAGGCGGGAAAAACATTGTTTTCTGCCATAACACCCTCCCTGGGCGTGGCCGTTGCGACCAAGCCATTTGACGATCTTCGATGTTTCAGTCGCGAAAATGCCAGATACGCTTACTTGGAGCGCTCCAAGTGATACGATCCGCCCTTTCCACTTTCGAGTCAACAAAATTCTTGGAGCGCTCCAAAAAATGGTCTAACTGAAGGGAAATGGGTGAATCGCAATGCCAACGCTAGCCGACGTGGGCAAGGCTGCCGGTGTCTCCCGGGGCACTGTTTCCAACGTCTTCAACCGGCCGGAACTGGTCAGGCCTGAGTTGCGCCAACGTGTCGAAGCGGCTGCGCGAGCGCTTGGATTTGGCGGCCCCGATCCAAAGGGTCGATTGCTGCGGGATGGCAAGTTCAATGCCATCGGGTTCATGCCACCTGGCGCCTACGCCATCGCCGAGGTGATGAGAAGTCCCTATGGCCGCGAGCTGGTGCTGGGCGTTTCGCTCGCCTGCGACGAGGCCGGAACGACGCTCAGCCTTGTAAACGGCACCGATAATACCCGCTTCGCCAGCATCCGCGAGGCCCTCGTTGACGGCTTCATCCTTGGTCACAGCGGGGACATCGGTCTCATAACATCGGCACAACGGCGGCGCCTGCCCTTCGTCATTCTCGAAAGCGACGCAGGTCCCGACATCAATTCGATAAAGATCGACGGCAGGAGGGGCGCGGTCGCTGCCGTCCGGCATCTGACTGGGCTGGGACACCGACATTTTGCCATCCTGTCTATACGGAGAACTCCAGGCCCTCCGATCGTGCACATGCCCGGACAGGCAAAGCGCCCGCTTCTAGCCGGCTTCTCGCTCGACAACGAGAGGCTCGACGGCTTCAAACAGGGCTTGGCGGAGGCGAACCTATCGATCGACGATGTCCCGATTATCGAGACGACGCCCGGCGATCCATCTGCTGGAGCGGTGGTGTTCGACAATGTGCCTGAAGCAACCGCGATCCTGACCATGTCGGATTGGCAGGCGATCACAATACTCGACGAGGCGGTTTGTCGCGGCATAGAGGTGCCGGGCCACGTGTCGGTCATTGGCTTCGATGGCACTGCTGAATCCGCGCGCACCACACCTCCGCTGACGACTGTCGCGCAAGACGTGATCGGAAAAGGCAGGCTCGCCGCCCGCATGGTTCTTGACAACCAACCGCCCCGCCAAGTCGTTCTGCCCGTGGAGTTGGTGGTTCGGGCGTCCACAGCTGCGCCGAGGGCAAAAATCCGTTGAACGGACGGGGCACGTCGCTTGCGCTTGGCAAATGAGCTAACTTTGGTTCGGGTAGAGCCATTCATCCACGGTTTCAGCCTTAACCACGTAGCCAACGCAGCTAGCCGCTGGTTGGCGCTTTTCGCTGGTTTGTGACAATGATCTGTGATGTAGCGCATGGCCGCCGGGCAAAAATCCCCGGCTTGCGCATGTTTTCCCAGTTTCCTGGGTTTTGAAGGAGTGCTCGATAAAATGGCGAATGAAAACTGGCCCGTTTACGGTGAGATCAGCGGCCCTGTCGTGATGATCGGCTTCGGCTCGATCGGCCGGGGAACGCTGCCACTGATCGAACGCCATTTCCAGTTCGACAAGTCGCGCATGACGGTCATCGACCCGCGCGACACCGACCGCAAGCTGCTCGACGAGCGCGGCATCGCCTTCGTCCAGGAAGCGGTGACCGAGAAGAACTACAAGAAGCTCTTGACCCCGCTTCTGACCAATGGCGGCGGCCAGGGCTTTTGCATCAACCTGTCGGTCGATACCGGCTCGGTGGATCTGATGCGGCTCTGCCGCAAGCTCGGTGTGCTCTACATCGACACCGTCGTCGAGCCGTGGCTCGGCTTCTATTTCGACGCCAAGGCGGACAACGCCAGCCGCACCAATTACGCGTTGCGCGAGTCGCTGCTCAAGGAAAAGCACGACAAGCCCGGCGGCGCCACGGCGGTCTCCACCTGCGGCGCCAATCCAGGCATGGTCTCGTGGTTCGTCAAGCAGGCGTTGGTCAATCTCGCCACCGATCTTGGCCTGGAGTTCTCGGAGCCCGCGCAGGACGACCGCGAGGGCTGGGCCAAGCTGATGAAGAAGGCCGGCGTCAAGGGCATCCACATCGCCGAACGCGACACCCAGCGCGCCAAGAAGCCGAAACCGATGGATGTGTTCTGGAACACCTGGTCGGTCGAAGGCTTCATCTCCGAGGGCCTGCAGCCCGCGGAACTTGGCTGGGGCACACACGAGACATGGATGCCGAAGAACGCCAAGAAGCACAAGCACGGCTCGAAGGCAGCCATCTATCTGGAGCAGCCGGGCGCCAACACGCGCGTGCGCTCGTGGTGTCCGACTCCCGGCGCGCAATACGGCCTGCTGGTGACGCATAATGAGGCGATCTCGATCGCCGATTTCTTCACCGTGCGTTCGAAGAAGGGCAAGGTCCAGTACCGCCCGACCTGCCACTATGCCTATCATCCCTGCAACGACGCGATGCTGTCGCTCGACGAGATGTTCGGCGCCGCCGGCAAGCCTCAGCCGGTGCATCATGTGCTCGACGAGAACGAGTTGATCGACGGCGTCGACGAACTCGGCGTGCTGCTCTACGGCCACGACAAGAATGCCTACTGGTACGGCTCGCAACTGTCGCTCGCCGAGGCGCGCAAGCTGGCGCCCTACCAGAACGCCACCGGCATGCAGGTCACCTCGGCGGTGCTCTCGGGCATGGTCTGGGCGCTGGAAAACCCCGAGGCCGGCATCGTCGAAGCCGACGAGATGGACTACAGGCGGTGCCTGGAAGTGCAGTCCCAGTATCTCGGACCGGTCAAAGGCTACTACACCGACTGGACGCCGCTCGATAACCGCCCCGGCCTGTTCCCGGAAGACCTCGACCGGAACGACCCGTGGCAGTTCCGCAACATCCTTGTGCGATAGCAGCACCGCCTACCTGCCTCACCGCCTTGCAATCGCCCGGAAATCGGGCGATTGAAGGGATGCGGACCACAACGACACGCATTCATCTGGACGCATGTCGCTCTGGAAACTTGGATGCACGCCTCGTGCTTGTCGAAAATCGATTCCGATTTTCGGGCCGATGCGAGAGGAGAGGATTTTCACATGATCATTGCGCGCAAAATTCTTTCGATGAGCGTGGCGGGCGCCATTGCGACGATGCTCGCCGCCTGTGCGACCAGCGGCCCTGATGAACCGCCGATGGCAGCGGCGCCGAAAGGCGTCGAGGGCTCGTGGATCGACGCCAAGGGCACCGGCCTGTCGACCTTCGCCGGCGGCACCTTCACGACGGTCGCCACCGACACCGGCCAGAAGCTTGCCGACGGCAGCTACACGATGACAGGCGCCACATCGGTGCAGATCAACGGCACCTCGCTGATCCGCCAGACCGCGGTCAGCTTCAACTGCCTGATGGTGTCGACAAGCCAGCTCAACTGCACCAGCTCCAGCGGTCAGAATTTCGTGCTGACAAGGCGCGTCTGAACCCGCGACCATTCGTTTTCCAAGGACGGCGGCCGGTTGGCCGCCGTCCTTTTTTATGCCGGCAAAGGGGTCCCGGATTCCGCTTGCGTCATCGGGAACGCGATGGGAACATGGCCGAAGCGCCGGCTGTTATGTTCCAGTCAAGCAAGAGCGCTAATGGCCTCTGATCGGCTTTCCGGGAGACGAAGATGAAGAAGCTTGCCGCCATTGCAGCCCTGTCAGCCTCAGCCCTCGGTCTGTCGGCCGGCGCATCCTTTGCCGACTACACGCTGAACATCCTGCATATCAACGACTGGCACAGCCGCATCGAAGGCAACAACAAATATGAATCGACCTGCTCGGCGGACGAGGAAACCAAGGGCGAGTGCATCGGTGGCGCGGGCCGGCTGATCACCGCGATCGCCCAGGAGCGCAAGAAGCTGCAAGGCCAGAACGTGCTGCTGCTCAGCGCAGGCGACAATTTCCAGGGCTCGCTGTTCTACACGACCTACAAGGGCAAGGTCGAAGGCGAATTCCTCAACGACATGAAGTTCGATGCCATGGCCCTTGGCAACCATGAATTCGACGACGGCGAGGCGGCCCTGGCGCCGTTCCTCGACATGATCAAGTTCCCGGTGCTCGGCGCCAATGTGAAGGCCAACGCGCAATCCAAGCTCGGCGACCGAGTCAAGCCATCTGTTGTCGTCGAAGTCGGCGGCCAGAAGATCGGCATCATCGGCGCGATCACCAACGACACGCCGGACCTCGCTTCCCCCGGACCCAACGTCGCAATAGAGGATGACGTCAAGTCGATCACCGCCGAAGTCGAGAAGCTCAAGGGCGAAGGCGTCAACAAGATCATCGCCGTGACCCATATCGGCTACAGGCGCGAGCGTGACGTCATTGCCAAGATCCCGGGCATCGATGTCGTCGTCGGCGGCCACAGCCATTCGCTGCTGTCGAACACCGACCCCAAGGCGGAAGGCCCCTACCCGACGATGGTCGACAATCCGGACGGCTACAAGGTGCCGGTGGTGCAGGCGGCGTCCTACTCGAAATATCTCGGCGAGTTCAAGGTGGTGTTCGACGACAACGGCGTCGTCAAATCGGCCAGCGGCGACCCGGTCTATCTCGACAAGTCGATCACCCCCGACCCGGCCGTGCTCGCCCGCATCAAGGAGCTTGGGGCGCCGATCGAGGCGTTGAAGAACAAGGAAGTGGCGGAAACCACCGACGTCATCGACGGCAGTCGCGAGAGCTGCCGCACCCGCGAATGCGCGATGGGCAATCTCGTCTCCGACGCCATCCTCGACCGCGTCAAGGGACAGGGCGTCGAGATCGTCATCTCCAATGGCGGCGGCCTGCGCGCCTCGATCGACAAGGGCACCGTCACCATGGGCGAAGTGCTGACCGTGCTGCCGTTCCAGAACACGCTGGCGACCTTCCAGATTTCGGGCAAGGATCTGGTGGCCAGCCTCGAGGGCGGCCTCAGCCAGGTCGAGGACGGCGCCGGGCGCTTCCCCCAGATCGCCGGCCTGAAATATTCCTTCGACAAATCCGTCGCGCCCAATGCCGGCCGCGTCAAGTCGGTGGAAGTCATGGAAGGCGGCGCCTGGACACCGATCAAGCCGGACAAGGACTATCTGGTCGCAACCAACAACTATGTCCGCCAGGGCGGCGACGGCTACAAGATCTTCGCCGACAAGGCCAAGAATGCCTACGATTACGGCCCCGGCCTCGAACAGGTGGTCGCCGACTATCTCGGCGCCCATCGTCCCTACACGCCGAAGCTCGACGGCCGCATCACCGAAATAGCCGCGACCGTCGCCGCGGCGCCTGCGGCCCCGGCAACCGATCCGGCCAAGCCAGCCGAAGCAGCGCCGGCCACGCCGGCGCCCGCACCGGCTGAAGCCGCCAAGCCTGCCGATGCGGCGCCGGCAATGCCCGAATTGCCGGCCAACTCGGGCGACATCGCCAACACGCCCCCGGCCATATCGACAGAGGGAGCGCCACCCCCGCCGGCGCCACCGGCAGAGGCGGCAAAACCGGCTGAAGCAGCCCCCGCCCCGGCGGCACCGGCTCCCGCCGCCGAGCCGGCAAAGCCAGCGGAGGCCGCACCGGCCGAAGCCAGCCATGTCATCGTTGCCGGCGACACTTATTGGGATCTGGCCAAGAAGGCCTATGGCGACGGTGCCAAATGGAAGGTCATTTCGGGCGCCAACAAGGGTTATGAGCCGCGCCGGCTTCCTGTTGGCGCAACGCTGACCATCCCGCCGCAATAGCCCCGCTATATGCCTGAATGACACCGCCCGTCCGAAAACCGGACGGGCGTCCTGTTTTCGGGCTAATGCATGTCGCCCCAAAGTGACCTCGGTTTTCGGAGAACGAGGTGCATAAAAACAAAGGCTTAAAGCGGGTCGTCTGAATCCATTCAGACAATCCGCTTTAAGGTGCGGCCAGACGCTGCATTGAATGCGCGCGCAAGATGGTTAGGTTCGCGTCTTCCGGAGAACCCTTATGACGCTTCCCACCCCTGCCGAACCCAAGGCCGCAAAGGCGCCCGGCCCGTTGCCCGCTGGGCATCCGCCGGTCAAGGCGGGCAAGATCGGCGTCATGCTGGTCAATCTGGGTACGCCCGACGGCACCGATTTCAAGCCGATGTGGCGGTATCTCCGTGAATTCCTGTCCGACCCGCGCGTCATCGAACTCAACAAGGCAATCTGGTATCCGATCCTCTATGGCCTTGTGCTCACCACGCGGCCCAAGAAGTCGGGCGCCAACTACGCACGGATCTGGAACCGGGAAAAGAACGAGTCGCCGCTGCGCACCTATACCCGCGCCCAGGCCGAAAAGCTGGCCGAAGCGCTGCGCGACCTGCCTGATGTCGTCGTCGACTGGGCAATGCGCTATGGCAACCCTTCAACCGCCAGCATTGCCCAGCGTCTGGTCGACCAGGGTTGCGATCGCATCCTTACCTTTCCGCTCTATCCGCAATATTCGGCGACGACCACGGCAACAGCCAACGACCAGCTGTTTCGCGCGCTGATGAAGATGCGCCGTGCACCGGCCGTCCGCAGCGTGCCGCCCTACTATGACGAGCCGGTCTATATCGAGGCGCTAGCGCGCTCGATCGAACGGCATCTGGCGACACTGGACTTCGAGCCGGAGGTGGTCATCACCTCCTATCACGGCATTCCAAAACCGTATTTCGAGAAGGGCGACCCCTATCACTGCCATTGCCAGAAGACGACGCGGCTGTTGCGCGAACGGCTCGGCTGGGATGACAAGAAACTGATCATCACCTTCCAGTCGCGCTTCGGCGCGCAGGAATGGCTGCAGCCCTATACCGACAAGACGGTGGAAAAACTCGCGCAGGACGGCGTCAAGTCGATCGCTATCGTCAATCCCGGCTTTTCCGTCGACTGCATCGAGACGCTGGACGAGATCGGCCGCGAGGCGGCTGAAACCTTCCACCATGCCGGCGGCAAGAATTTCGCCCATATCCCTTGCCTCAACGATAGCGCGGAAGGGATGGCGGTGATCGAGGCGATGGTGCGGCGCGAACTGTCCGGCTGGGTCTGAACCGGAACAACACAAGCTCCGGGGCGTTAAGCCGCGCCTCCGGAGAATGCGATGCCCCGCAAACTCGACCTCCGAACTGGCCAGCCCGTCAGGTCGGCCTATCGCGCGCCTGCGGTGCCGACGGACGGCCTGGACGTCAACACGGATGTGCTGGTCGTCGGTATGGGCATCAGCGGCGCCATGATGGCCGAGGCGCTGACGGCCGATGGCCATCGGGTGATCTGCATCGACCGGCGCGGCCCGCTGAAGGGCTCGACGGCCGCAACCACCGCACTGGTGGCATTCGAAATAGACCAGCCTCTCTCCACGCTCTCGAAGATGGTCGGCAGAGCTTCGGCCCAGCAGGCCTGGCGACGCTCGCGGCTCGCCGTTTCCAATCTCGCCGGACGCATTGCCGAACTCGGCATCAACTGTGGCCTGAGCCGCATGCCGTCACTCTATCTGGCCGGCACGATGCTTGGTCCGCCGGAACTGCGCGACGAGGCCGAGGCACGTCGTCTAGCCGGCATCGGCGCCATCTGCTTAACCCGACAACAGCTAGCCGAGAAATTCGGCATCGACCGCGAAGGCGCCATTCTCGGCCACGGCAATATCGCCCTCGACCCACGCAAGCTGACGGCTGGGCTGCTGCTGAAATCCGTGGAGCGCAAGGCACGCTTCTATGTCCCCGTCGAAGCCACAATGATCGAGGACGGCGCCGAAGCTGTTGTCGTCGCGACCAGGGATGGCCCGACCATAACCGCACGACATGTTGTTCTGGCCACCGGCTACGAACTTGTCGACATCGTGCCGGCCACCGCCCACCGGATCATCTCGACATGGGCGATTGCGACACGCCCGCAACCGCGAAAGCTCTGGCCGGACGCAGCGTTCATCTGGGAAGCGTCGGAGCCGTATCTGTATATGCGCACGACGGTCGACGGCCGGGTCATTTGCGGCGGCGAGGACGAGGATTTTATCGACGAAGCGCGGCGCGACGCGCTGATCGCCGACAAGAGCACACGCATCGCCGAGAAACTCGGCCTGATATTTCCGCATCTCGACACTAGGCCCGATTTTGCCTGGACCGGCTCGTTCGGCACCACGACCACCGGCCTGCCCTATATCGGCGCCATTCCCCGCCACCCGCGCATCCATGCGGTGCTGGGCTACGGCGGCAACGGCATCACCTTCTCGCAGGTCGCTTCCGAGATTGTCCCGGCTTCGATCAACGGGCTGGACGACACGGATGCAAGGCTGTTTGCCTTCAACCGCTGAGTGCAACCCTATAAACAATCCATCATCACCTGATTGTAACGCATCTGAAATACACTTAAGTCTTTGGTGAAGTCGGCGGCGCGAGAATGGCTTGTGCGGCCTTCGTCTGAGGGAGAGCCAAATGGATTTCAGTGGTTTCGATATTGCGGTTGGTGCACTTGCACTTCTGGTATTGGTGCTGCTGATCAAAGGCATCAGGACAATCCCGCAAGGTTACAATTATACGGTGGAGCGCTTTGGCCGTTACACCAAGACACTGAGCCCAGGCCTCAATTTCATTTTCCCGTTCATCGACCGTATCGGCGCCAAGATGAACATGATGGAGCAGGTGCTTGACGTTCCGAGCCAGGAAATCATCACCCGCGACAACGCCATTGTCGGTGTCGACGGCATCGCCTTTTTCCAGATCCTCAACGCGGCGCAGGCCGCCTACCAGGTTTCCGGCCTGCAGAACGCCATCCTCAATCTGACGATGACCAACATCCGTACCGTCATGGGTTCGATGGATCTCGATGAACTCCTGTCGAACCGCGACGCCATCAACGAGCGCCTGCTGCGTGTCGTCGATGAGGCAGCCCACCCGTGGGGCATCAAGATCACCCGCGTCGAAATCAAGGACATCAACCCGCCGGCCAACCTTATCGAATCGATGGGCCGGCAGATGACCGCGGAACGCAACAAGCGTGCCCAGATCCTTGCCGCCGAAGGCCTCAAGCAGTCGCAGATCCTCGAGGCCGAGGGCCGCAAGGAAGCCGCCTTCCGCGATGCCGAGGCGCGCGAACGTTCGGCCGAGGCGGAAGCCCGCGCCACCCAGGTGGTGTCGGAAGCGATCTCCAAAGGCGATGTGCAGGCGCTGAACTACTTCGTGGCGCTGAAATACACTGAAGCGCTTGGCAGGATCGGCACGGCCACCAACAGCAAGATCGTGCTGATGCCCTTCGAGGCGTCGTCGCTGATCGGCTCGCTCGGCGGCATCGGCGAGATCGCCAAGGAAGTCTTCCGCAGCGAAGGCACGACCGGCTCGCAGAGGCAGGCCGCGCGCCCGCCGGTCGTTCGCCCAACCGACAACTGAGGTCGAAACCAATGATCGACCGCATCGTTTCCGAACTCGGCCCGTGGAACTGGATGGTTCTCGGCTTCGTCCTGCTGGTGATGGAAATCATCGCGCCGGGTATCTTCATGCTGTGGATCGGCATCGCCGCGCTGATCATCGGCGCTGTGTCGCTGCTGATCTGGGACGCCGGCTTCTGGACCTGGCAGGTCCAGGTCCTCGCCTTCCTGGCGCTGTCGCTGGTCTCGGCCTATGTCGGCAAGAAACTGGTCGGCAGCCGCAACGACCCGACCGACCAGCCGCTGCTCAACCGGCGCGGCGCGCAAATGGTCGGCAGGATGGCGACACTTGCCGAGCCGATCCGTGACGGGCGCGGGCGCATCAAGCTGGGCGATACGCTGTGGCGTGTCTCCGGCCCGGATTTGCCGGCCGGCACGCAAGTGCGCGTGACGGGCGCGGCCGACACGGATCTGGAACTGACCGTCGAGGCGGTCTGAATTCTTGAAACCCACCGCTTGGACAAGGTGTGTTGAGATTCAGGTCAGGCCGAGTCGAAAACGGTGGGTTCCGAGAACCGGAGCGGAGCGTACTTTGGGTACGTGAGCACCGGAAGCGCAGGAAACCGTCGTTTGCAGGCCGGCATCACCTTAAGATCAGCACACCTTAGGCGGCGCCGATACGCAGCAGGTCGTGCAGGTGGATGAGGCCGACTGGTTTCCGGCCCTCCACCACCATCAGGCTGGTGATGGCTGAATTGTTGATCGTCTGCAGCGCCGTTGCGACCAGCGTGTCCGGCGTCGCGGTCTTCGGGCCTTTTGTCATCACCTGATCCACCGTCATCGCCAGCAGGTTGCTGCCGATGTGCCGGCGGATGTCGCCATCGGTGATGATGCCGACCAGCGCACCGTCTGCGTCGGTGATCGCGACGCAGCCAAATCCCTTGCGTGACAGTTCCAGGATCGCGTCATGCATGCCGGTGCCCGCAACCACCAGCGGCAGCCTGTCGCCGACATGCATGATCTCGCGGATCTGCGTCAGGTTGGCGCCGAGCTGGCCGCCCGGGTGAAAGGTGCGGAAATGATCCGGCGTGAAGCCGCGTGCTTCGAGCAGCGCGATCGCCAGCGCGTCGCCCATCACCAGTTGCAGCAGCGTCGATGTCGTCGGCGCCAAGCCGTGCGGGCAGGCTTCAGGCGCGCGCGGCAGCAACAGCACCACGTCCGCCGCCCGCGCCAGCGCCGATGTCTCTCCGGCGGTGATGGCGATCAGCGGGATGGAGAAGCGCCTGGAATAGGCGACGATGCCCATCAGTTCCTTGCTTTCGCCCGACCACGACATGGCGATGATGGCGTCGTCCCTGGCGATCATCCCGAGATCGCCGTGGTTGGCTTCTGCGGGATGGACAAAGAAAGCCGGCGTGCCGGTCGAGGCCAGCGTCGCCGCGATCTTCGAACCGATATGGCCGCTTTTGCCGACACCGGTGACGATGAGCCGGCCTTCAATCCCGGAGATCATCTCGACCGCCTGCGCGAAAGGCGCGGCCAATCCGTTCTCCAAGGCCTCGGCAAGGGCTGCAACCCCAGCCTGTTCGGTTGCCACCGTCCTCAGCGCCGAAGCGATCGAGGCTTGCCTGTCCGAAGGCTTCTTATCCAGGGATCCCGCATGCATGGCTGATGCGATTAGCGCTTTGCCGGCGCGCTGTCCAACAGAAATGGCCCAAGGCATGTTGCCCGAACGTGCGCGGTGGTTTTGACGACGGCAGGCGCGAAAATCAAAAGCTTAACGCAGGCGGTATGAATCCCTTTGGAAATCAGCGCTTCAGCTGGTTGACGGGCCGCCGCCTCAACCCTCCGTTAACCATCCCCATTTACGGTTCGGTAAGTATGGCGCGCGTGCGCCGCGCAAGCAGTGGTGGCGATGTCCGGGGCCCAGCCAGAAAATTCGACAGGAAGAAAGGGCAAGGCTGTCTGCGCCTTGCTGCTGGCAACCAGCATGTTTGCCTTGCTGCGCCCGACTGCGCTCCATGCCCAGGAAACCGAACTGCGCGGCGAGGTTTCGGAATCGGCGATCCTGTCCGACCAGCAGCGCAAGGCGAGACAGCTGGCCCTGGCAGCGCAGGGTCAACAGCCGGCCAATGCCGCGCAGGACAATGCGCCGGCCCGCACCTATCTGCCGGCCAGCGCCGGTGCCGTGCCAGACGACGCCGACACTGGCGACGCCACCGCGACCGGCAGCCTTTTCGACCCGCCGGCAGCCACTGACGACACGTCCGCCGACATCGCGGCGCCGCCCAAGCCTCGCCGCCGCTCATCGACCGCCGGGCAGAATGCGGCTGACCAGGCCAAGGACAAGGCTGCCGACAAGTCGAAAAAGAAAAAGAAATCGACGGCCGGCACCTCCGACATCACCGCTTCCACGACCGCCTCCACGACGGATGCCACCGAAGGTGAAGAGACAGACGAGGACACAGCCAACCGCCGCGCCCTCACCATCGACAGTGCCGACAGGCAGAAGCTCGACCCAGGCGCGGAGCGCACTGACGCCATCGAAGGCCAGAAAAAGAAGCTGGAGGATGATCCGTTTGCCGCCACCGGCGTCAAATGGGGCTCCTTCGTCATCCGGCCGACGATCGAACAGGGCCTGACCGCCACCTCGAACGGCGATTCGAGCAGTGCCGGCACGTCGGCGCTGCTGTCCGAGACGGCGCTGCGCTTTTCCGCCGCATCCGACTGGCGCGAGAACTCCGCCACGATCGACGGCTATGGCCTGTTTCGCGAGACCGTCTCCGGTTACCCGGTTCACGACGAGCAAGGGCGCATCGAAGGCCAGCTCAATGTCGACCTCGACAATGAGTTGCGCGCCATCGCCAAGCTCGGCTACGAGGCCGTGCCGGAATCGGCATCATCACCGGACGCCATTGCCGGCGTCAGCAAGCAACCGCTGCGGCAGACCATCGATGGCAGCCTCGCCGTCGAAAAGCATCTCGGCAAGATGCAGTACACGCTAACCGGCGCGGTCTCGCACGATTTTTACGGCGACGCCAAGCTCTCGGACGGCACCTCGCTGTCGCAGAAGGATCAGGACTCGACGCTCTACACCGCGACGTTGCGCACCGGCTACGAGATCTCCCCTGCCCTGACCCCGTTCACTGAAATCGAGGTCGGCCGCCGGACCTATGATCAACGCATCGACAATGAAGGCTTCGAGCGCTCGTCGACGCGGCTCGGCGCCCGCGCTGGCCTTGCACTCGACATGGGCGAGAAGCTGTCGGGCGAATTCTCGGCCGGCTGGCTCAGGGAAGCGATCGACGACAAAAACCTTGATGCAATCTCCGGTGCCACCGTCAACGCCGACCTCAAATGGTCACCGGAGCGCGGCACCACGATCGGCCTGACCGGGCGGACCACCGTCGAGCCCACGACCACATCAGGCGAAAGCGGCGACATCCTCTATTCCGGTCGCCTGACCGGCGAACGCCAGATTCGCGCCAACCTCACCGCCAATGCGGCTCTGGGCCTCGACTGGCGTGATTACATCGGCATCGATGGCCATGACAGGGTGTTGAGCGCCGAGGCCGGACTGACCTGGTGGCTGAACCGCTACGCCGGCCTCACCACAAGGGTAAGGACCGAGAAGCTGACCAGCAATCTGCCGGGCCGGGACTACACCGCCAACAGCATCTTCCTCGGCGTGAAAGTGCAGCGCTGAGGGCTTGCGTGCCAAACGTGCGTTGAGATCAGACCGGCCCTTCCGCGGACCGGCTGAACATCGACATCGACTTAAGATGCGGCGCCGCGGCGCTCGGATGGCTTCATCTCATCGAGAAGCGTGCGGATCACACCGGCCATGTTCTCGTTCATGTCGCTGCGCCACAGCGCGAAGGCGACGTTGGCCTCGACGAAGCCTTCCGGCGATCCGCAGTCGAACGTGCGGCCTCGATAGTGGTAGCCGTAGAAAGGCTGCTGCTTTTCCAGCTTCAGCATGGCGTCGGTGAGTTGGATCTCGTTGCCGGCGCCTTTTTCCTGGCCTTCAAGGATCTTGAAGATCTCCGGCTGCAGGATGTAGCGGCCGTTGATGTAAAGATTGGACGGCGCGGTGCCGGCCTTCGGCTTTTCCACCATCTCGGTGATGCGGAAACCGTGATGCGTGTCCTCGCCGCGGCCGACGATGCCGTATTTGTGGGTTTCGGCGGGAGCGCATTCCTGCACCGCGATGATGTTGTTGCCGGTCTCCTCGTAGAGCTCGACCATTGCCTTCGTGCAGCTCTTCTCCGACTGCATGATCATGTCGGGCAGCAACAGCGCGAAGGGCTCGTCGCCGACGAGTTCGCGGGCGCACCAGACGGCATGGCCAAGTCCCATCGGCACCTGCTGGCGTGTGAAACTGGTCTGCCCCGGCGCCGGCTGCAGCCGTTGCAGGCGGGCGAGCTGGTCGTCCTTGCCGCGCTGGGCCAGCGTGTCATAGAGTTCGAACTGGATGTCGAAATGGTCCTCGATGACGGCCTTGTTGCGGCCGGTGACGAAGATGAAATGCTCGATGCCGGCCTCGCGTGCCTCATCCACCACATACTGGATCACCGGCCGGTCGACGACGGTCAGCATTTCCTTGGGGACAGCCTTGGTGGCCGGGAGAAACCGTGTGCCGAGACCGGCGACCGGGAAGACTGCCTTGCGAACTCTCTTCATGCTTTCAATTATCCGTTTGAGGGCCAGCTCCGCAATCCCCGTTCCAAGACATTTTCACGCCGGAATTCGGGACTACTGGGCAACTGAGAGGAATGTCCACCGGTAAAGCTTCGAAGCGTCTTTTCGTTCCCGGTGGCGCCTATGGTAAACTAATTCCTAACCTGGTTCGGCGATGAATGGTCTTCCTGAGACAGAGAAGGAGGAAAAGATGTCCGTTCGCAATGCCGCAAAAATTTTTACCAGCGTCATGGCGGCAGCCAGCCTATCGCTCGCTCTGCTGATGCCTGGCCCCGCTTTCGCCGATGCCGGTTTCCGGCAGTGGGTCGCCGGCTTCCGCGCCACCGCCGTGCAGAGCGGCGTTTCCGGCGCCCTCTACGACCAGGCCTTCAGGAACATCAGGGATATCGATCCGGTGGTGCTGGAGAAGGCGCGTACGCAGCCTGAATTCACGGCCCCTGCCTGGGACTATTTCGACAATCGCGTCCATGACCAGTCGGTCGCCGTCGGCCAGCAGATGGCCAGGAAATGGAAGCCGTGGCTGGACCGGATCGAGGCCAGGTTCGGTGTCAACCGCTACATCCTGCTGGCCATCTGGTCGATGGAATCGAACTATGGCGAGATCCTCAAGCGCGACGACGTCATGCGCAATGTCGTGCGCTCGCTGGCGACCTTGGCCTATGCCGATCCGAAGCGGGCGAAATTCGCCCGCACCCAGCTGGTCGCCGCGCTGAAGATCCTGCAGACCGGCGACATCGACGAAAGCCATCTGAGCGGATCCTGGGCCGGCGCCATGGGCCATACCCAGTTCATCCCGACCAGCTATCTCCACTATGCCGTCGACATGGACGGCAACGGCAAACGCGACATCTGGAATTCGATTCCCGATGCGCTGGCGACCTCAGCCAACCTGTTGAAGAAGAATGGCTGGCAGGCCGGCAAAACCTGGGGCTACGAGGTTGCTTTGCCCGCTGGAAAGCTTCCCGGCGGCTCGAAAACACTGTCGCAATGGCAGGCGCTCGGCGTGGTCAGGGCCAACGGCAAGCCGTTCAAGAACGGCTCCGACAAGGCGACGCTGAAGGTGCCGGACGGCCGCAACGGGCCGGCCTTCCTGATGATCAAGAATTTCACGGTCATCAAAGCCTACAATAACGCCGACAAATATGCGCTGGCCGTCGGCCTTCTTGCCGACGAAATCGCCGGCTCCAGCGGTCTCGTGCAGGACTGGAAGCGGCCTTTCACCAAGCTCACCTTCGAGGAAAGGCAGGAGCTGCAGCAGCGGCTTTCCCAACATGGCCTTTATGACGGCAAGTTCGACGGCAAGATCGGCGACGGCTCGAAATCAGCCATCTTGGCCTTCCAGGCCAAGGCCGGCTTGACCCAGGACGGTTACCCGAGCATGGAAGTGCTGAAGTGGCTCCGGCAGAAATAGAGCCGCCTGCGGTGCCGCGCGGCCTTTCGGGCGCGCAAAGGACGCTGTAGCAATCTGGTTGGCGCGGCATTTGCTGCGCCAAGGGATGGAGGAAACGATTGGCTTCGGCTGCGCGCATCGCAGGGCTTGTTCGTCGCATGCCGGTGCTCATCCTGGCCGTGATCGTGCTCACCGTCGGTGTGGCTGGCGCCTTTCATGCGCCGGCCATGGCGCAGGAGCAGCAAAACCGCGGCTGGTCGCTGCGCGACCTTCTGTTCCCACGCCGCAGCGAGCGGATCGAGCCGCCGCAGGACATCCAGAAGCCGAGGCCCAGGCCCAAGGCGAAAAAACCCCGCGCCCCGCGCCCGCCCGCGGAACCGGAAATCCCGGTGGTCGACAAGGCACCGGACGCTCGCACCGTGCTGGTGGTCGGAGACTTCATGGCGGCCGGCCTCGCCGAAGGCCTCGACACCGCCTTTGCCGAGAATGCCGGCGTCAGGATCGTCGTTCGCAGCAATGGCTCGTCCGGCTTCGTACGCGATGATTTCTACAACTGGCCCGAACAGATCAAATTGCTGATCGAGACCGAAAAACCTGCCGCCGTGATCGTCATGCTGGGTTCCAACGACCGCCAGCAGATGAAGGTGGGTGACGTGCGCGAGCAGCCCCGCTCTGCAACCTGGACCAAGGAATATGAGCTTCGGACCGAGGCGTTCGGCAAAGCTGTCGCGGAGGCAAAGGTACCCTTCCTCTGGGTCGGCATGCCGGCGTTCCGGGTGTCGAAGATGACCTCCGATATGCTGGCCTTCAACGACATCTATCATCAGGCCGCTGAAAGCCACGGCGGTGAATTCGTCGACGTCTGGGACGGCTTTGTCGATGAGAACGGTGCTTTCGTCACCAGCGGCCCCGACATCAACGGCCAGCCGGTGCGGCTGCGCGCCGATGACGGCATCAACGTCTCGAGGGCGGGCAAGCGCAAACTCGCCTTCTACACCGAAAAACCGCTGCTGAAGATCCTCGGCCTGACCGCGCCTGGAAGCGTGATTACACCGTCCGCTCCGGCGGGCGCACCTGTCGAGGCGCCGGCGCCGGCCGCGGCCCCCATCGTTATCGACCGCACCGCGCCGATGCTGCTCAGCGATCCGGCACTCGACGGTGGCTCCGAATTGCTGGGCGCGGCACCGCCGGCGAAGGCCAATCCGGACTTGCCCGGTGAAAAGCTTGTGGTCGAGGGCAAGGCACCGATTGCATCGCCCGGCCGCGCCGACGATTTCTCATGGCCGCCAAAGGCCGCGACCGATACCACGACCGCGATCAATCGTTAGTATCGCTGCACGCTCCTGGGTTCAGCGCGGGAGAACGCTCGACCCCATCAACGCCTCGTCGATCGAGCGTGCCGCCTGGCGGCCCTCGCGGATCGCCCAGACGACCAGCGACTGGCCACGACGCACGTCGCCGGCCGCATAGAGCCTGTCGACGCTGGTCTTGTAGTCGCGGTCATTGGCCTCGACATTCCTGGAGCGGCGGCTGTCGGTGGCGATCTTCATCTCACCGTCCAATTCCTTCGCCACACCGGCCGCGGCCGGCCCGGCAAAGCCGATGGCGATGAAGGCGAGATCGGCACGGATGACGAATTCGGTGCCGGCGATCGGCTTGCGCTTGTCGTCGACCTCGCAGCACTTGACGCCGGTCAGCTGGCCTTCCTCGCCGATGAATTCGAGTGTCGCCACCTGGAATTCGCGCTCCGCGCCTTCGGCCTGCGAGGACGAGGTGCGCATCTTGGTCGCCCAATAGGGCCAGACCGAAAGCTTGTCTTCCTTCTCCGGCGGCTGCGGACGGATGTCGAGCTGGGTGACACGCACGGCGCCCTGGCGGAAGGCCGTGCCGACACAGTCGGACGCTGTATCGCCGCCGCCGACGACGACGACATGCTGGCCGCCGGCGATGATCGGATGCGACGGCCACGCCACCGACTGGATCGGTTCGCCGCCGACCCGCCTGTTCTGCTGCACCAGATAGGGCATCGCGTCATGCACGCCGCCGAGATCGTCGCCGGGAATGCCGGCCGAGCGCGGCGTTTCGGAACCGCCGCAATAGAGCACGGCATCATGCTCGGCGAGCAGCTCGGCAACCGGCTTGTCGACACCGACATTGACGCCGCAATGGAAGGTCACACCCTCGCCCTGCATCTGCTCGATGCGCCGGTCGATATAGTGCTTCTCGATCTTGAAGTCGGGAATGCCGTAGCGCATCAGCCCGCCGGGCCGGCTTTCGCGCTCNGTGTATAAGAGACAGATATAGTGCTTCTCGATCTTGAAGTCGGGAATGCCGTAGCGCATCAGCCCGCCGGGCCGGCTTTCGCGCTCGTAGACATGGACATCGTGGCCGGCGCGGCCAAGCTGCTGGGCAGCCGCCATGCCGGCAGGGCCGGAGCCGATGACGGCGACGCGCTTGCCGGTTTTCTTCTCCGGTGGATAGGGCCTGATGTGGCCGGTTTCATAGGCCTTGTCGGCAATCGCCTGCTCGACCGTCTTGATGGCGACGGGAATGTCCTCGAGGTTCAGCGTGCAGGCTTCCTCGCAGGGCGCGGGGCAGATGCGGCCGGTGAACTCCGGGAAATTGTTGGTGGAATGCAGGTTGCGGATCGCGTTGTCCCAGTCGCCATTGTAGACGAGGTCGTTCCAGTCTGGAATCTGGTTGTGGATCGGGCAGCCGGTCGGCCCGTGGCAGAACGGAATGCCGCAATCCATGCAGCGCGCGGCCTGTTTCTCGACCTCCTTGTCAGACATCGGCAGCGTGAATTCACGGAAATGCCGGATGCGATCGGAGGCCGGCTGGTACTTGTGCACCTGCCGGTCGATTTCGAGAAAGCCTGTTACCTTGCCCATAGTCCAGTTCCTGCTGTCCAGATGGTGCGGTTTTCGCCGCGCCCGTTAACCCCTTGAGGCAGCCATGGCAACCTTGCGCCGGAGGTCAAACCGTCGATGAAGATGGGCCGGGAAGCTTGGGCTCCCCGGCAATTGCAAACCCTATTCCGCCGCGACGCCCATGCGCATGCGCTCCATCTCGATCAGGGCGCGGCGATATTCGACCGGCATGATCTTGCGGAATTTCGGCCGGAAAATCGTCCAGTCGTCGAGAATCTCGCGGCCACGTACCGACCCGGTGTAATGCACATGGTTGGAAATCAGCTGGTAGAGCCGCTCCTCGTCATGGCTGGTCATGTCGCCGGAGACGTCGACGCGACCCTTGTGATCGAGGTCGCCGCCATGGTGCAGCAGCCTTTCCATCAGATCGTCTTCTTCGGGAACCGGCTCCAGCTCGACCATCGCCATGTTGCAGCGCTCGGCGAAATCACCCGCCTCGTCCAGCACATAGGCGACGCCTCCCGACATGCCGGCGGCGAAGTTGCGGCCGGTCTTGCCGATGACGACGACGATGCCGCCCGTCATGTACTCGCAGCCATGGTCGCCGACACCTTCGACGACGGCGGCGACACCCGAATTGCGCACGGCGAAACGCTCGCCGGCGACGCCGGCAAAGTAGGCCTCGCCTTCGGTTGCGCCATAGAGCACCGTATTGCCGACGATGATGGACTCCGCCGCGACGATCTTGGCCTCTTCCGGTGGCCGGATGACGATGCGGCCGCCCGACAGGCCCTTGCCGACATAGTCATTGCCGGCGCCGACAAGCTCGAACGAGATGCCGCGCGCCAGGAAGGCGCCGAAGGACTGGCCGGCAGTGCCGGTCAGCTTCACCTGGATCGTGTCCTCGCGCAGGCCCTTGTGCTTGAAGCGCTTGGCCACTTCACCCGACAGCATGGCGCCCGCCGAGCGGTCGACATTGCGGATATCGACCTCGATCTTGACCGGCAGCTTGCTCTCGAGCGCAGGCTTTGCCAGCTCGATCAGCTTGCGGTCGAGCACGTCGTCGATCGGGTGCTTCTGGCGCTCGGTCCAGTGCACCGCCTCATGCGGCGCATCCGGCTTGAAGAACATCTTCGAGAAATCGAGCCCGCGCGCCTTCCAGTGCACGATCAGGTCGCGCTTCTCCAGAAGATCACTGTCGCCGATGATCTGGTCGATATGGGTGTAACCCATCTCGGCGAGCAGCTCCCTCACCTCTTCCGCCACGTAGAAGAAGAAGTTGATGACATGCTCGGGCGTGCCCTTGAAGCGCTTGCGCAGCACCGGATCCTGCGTCGCGACGCCGACCGGGCAGGTGTTGAGATGGCATTTGCGCATCATGATGCAGCCGGCCGCGATCAACGGCGCGGTCGAGAAGCCGAACTCGTCGGCGCCAAGCAGCGCGCCGATGATAACGTCTCGCCCCGTGCGCAGGCCGCCGTCGACCTGCAGCGCGACGCGCGACCGCAAGCCGTTCAGCACCAGCGTCTGGTGCGTCTCGGCAAGGCCCATTTCCCATGGGCTGCCGGCATGCTTGAGCGAGGTCAGCGGCGAGGCGCCAGTGCCGCCATCATAGCCCGAAATGGTGATGTGGTCGGCGCGTGCCTTGGCGACACCCGCCGCGACCGTGCCGACGCCGACTTCCGACACCAGCTTGACCGACACGTCGGCCGCCGGATTGACGTTCTTCAGATCGTAGATCAGCTGTGCCAGATCCTCGATCGAATAGATGTCGTGATGCGGCGGCGGCGAGATCAGGCCGACGCCCGGCGTCGAATGCCTGACCTTGGCGATGGTCGCGTCGACCTTGTGGCCGGGCAGCTGGCCGCCCTCGCCGGGCTTGGCGCCCTGCGCCACCTTGATCTGCATCATGTCGGAATTGACGAGGTATTCGGCCGTGACGCCGAAACGCCCCGAGGCGATCTGCTTGATCGCCGAGCGTTCGGGGTTCTTGCCGCCGCCAGGCAGCGGCAGATAGCGGTCGGCCTCTTCGCCGCCCTCGCCGGTGTTCGACTTGCCGCCGATCTGGTTCATCGCGCGCGCCAGCGTGGTATGCGCTTCGCGCGAGATCGACCCGAACGACATCGCCCCGGTCGAGAACCGCTTGACGATGTCGGCCGCTGACATGACGTCGTCGAGCGCCACCTTCTTGCGGCCGGTCTCTCCGGCCAGCTTGATCTTGAACAGGCCGCGAATGGTCTGGGCGCGGGCCGTCTCGCTGTCGATCTGGGCGGAATAGTCCTTGAACGTTTCCCACGACCCCTGGCGCACGGCGTGCTGCAAGGTGGCGACTGCGTCGGGCGACCAGATATGCGCCTCGCCCCGCATGCGGAACATGTATTCGCCGCCGACCTCGAGGCTGTTGCGCAGCACGGGGTCGTTGCCGAAACCGTCATTGTGGCGGCTGAGCGTCTCGGCCGCGATCTCGTCCAGGCCGACGCCTTCGATCAGTGTCGCGGTGCCGGTGAAGTATTGCTGCACGAAATCGGTCTTCAGGCCGATGGCGTCGAAAATCTGCGCGCCGCAATAAGACTGGTAGGTCGAGATGCCCATCTTGGACATCACCTTGAGGATGCCCTTGCCGATCGACTTGATGTAGCGCGAAACGACCTCGTAGGCGTCCACTTCCTTCGGCAGTTCGCCACGCTTGTGCATGTCGAGCAGCGTGTCGAAGGCAAGGTACGGATTGATCGCCTCGGCGCCATAGCCGGCAAGGCAGCAGAAATGATGCACTTCGCGCGGCTCGCCTGATTCGACGACGAGGCCGACCGAGGTGCGCAGCCCCTTGCGGATCAGGTGATGATGGACCGCGGCCGTAGCCAGCAGCGCCGGGATGGCGATGCGGTCCGGCCCGACCTGGCGGTCGGACAGGATGATGATGTTGTAGCCGCCGGCGACCGCCGCCTCCGCCCGCTCGCACAACCGGTCGATGGCGCCCTGCATGCCCGCGGCCCCTTCGGCCGAGCCATAGGTGATGTCGATCGTCTTGGTGTCGAAGCGGTCCTCGGTGTGGCCGATGGAACGGATCTTTTCGAGATCGCCATTGGTCAGGATCGGCTGGCGCACCTCGAGCCGCTTGCGGCGCGAATTGCCGACCAGGTCGAAGATGTTGGGCCGCGGCCCGATGAAGGACACCAGGCTCATCACCAGCTCCTCGCGGATCGGATCGATCGGCGGGTTGGTGACCTGGGCGAAGTTCTGCTTGAAGTAGGTGTAGAGCAGCTTCGACTTGTCCGACATCGCCGAGATCGGCGTGTCGGTGCCCATCGAGCCCACCGCTTCCTGGCCTGTCGTCGCCATCGGCGACATCAAGAGCTTGGTGTCTTCCTGGCTGTAGCCGAATGCCTGCTGGCGATCGAGCAGGCTGACATCCTTGCGCAGCGCGCGCGGCTCGACCGGCTTCAAATCTTCGAGGATGAGCTGTGTGTTGGCGAGCCAGGTCTTGTAGGGATGCTTGGTCGCGATTTCCGACTTGAGCTCCTCGTCGGAAACGATGCGCCCCTTCTCGAGGTCGATCAGCAGCATGCGGCCGGGCTGCAGCCGCCACTTCTTGACGATCTTCTCCTCGGGCACCGGCAGCACGCCGGCTTCCGAGGCCATGATGACGCGGTCGTCATCGGTGACGATGTAGCGTGCCGGGCGCAGGCCATTGCGGTCGAGCGTGGCGCCGATCTGGCGGCCATCGGTGAAAACCACCGCCGCCGGCCCGTCCCACGGCTCCATCAGTGCCGCATGGTATTCGTAGAAAGCCTTGCGATCGGCATCCATGAGCTTGTTGCCCGCCCAGGCTTCCGGGATCAGCATCATCATGGCATGGCTGAGCCTGTACCCGCCCTGGAACAGGAACTCGAGCGCATTGTCGAAGCAGGCGGTGTCGGACTGGCCGTCATAGGAAATCGGCCACAGCTTCGAGATGTTGTTGCCGAACAGTTCGGAATCGACCGACGCCTGGCGCGCAGCCATCCAGTTGTTGTTGCCGCGCACGGTGTTGATCTCGCCATTGTGGGCGACCATGCGGTAGGGATGCGCCAGCTTCCAAGACGGGAAGGTGTTGGTCGAGAAGCGCTGGTGGACGAGGATCAGCGCGGTCTCGAAGCGCGGATCGATCAGGTCCTTGTAATAGGCGCCGACCTGGTAGGCCAGGAACATGCCCTTGTAGACGATGGTGCGCGCCGACAGCGACACGCAATAGGCGCCGATGTCCTTGTTGTCGTTCTCGGCGTAGATGCGGCCCGATATGACCTTGCGCAGCAGATAGAGCCTGGCCTCGTATTCCTCGTCATCGGTAATGTCTGGCGTGCGGCCGATGAAGATCTGCCGGTGGAACGGCTCGGATGCCACGATGTCAGGCGCCTTCGACAGCGACGAATTGTCGACGGGCACGTCACGGAAACCGATGAGCGGAAGCCCCTCGGATTGCGCCGATTCGACAATGATGTCCTCGATATGGGCGCGAAGGGCCGCGTCCTGCGGCATGAACCAGTGTCCGACGCCGTACTGACCCGCCGGCGGCAGGTCGATGCCCTGGGCCGCCATCTCCTCACGGAAGAACTGGTCGGGAAGCTGCACCAGCACGCCGGCGCCATCGCCGACCAGCGGATCGGCGCCAACGGCGCCGCGATGCGTCAGGTTTTCGAGCACAGCCAGCCCGTCCTTGACGATCTGATGCGACTTCACGCCCTTCATATTGACGATGAAGCCGACGCCGCAGGCGTCATGCTCGTTGCGCGGATCGTAGAGGCCCTGGGCGGAAAAGCCGTTGGCGGTTCGGCTAATATTGGATCGCAAGGTGGTTTTGACGGTTGCCGCTTTCGTCTGCGCGGCCTGGCCGTTCGTCGCAGAGTGCGTCATGTCCGTCATCTCCTGTCCTCCATTCCCAGCCATTCAGGCGCTGGTTTGCCTCGGCAAGCGCTTGGCTCACCCTGATCCTTGTGGCACGTCTTGCGAAATCCTTGCCGAACCAGGCGGCTTTCCGCATGGATCGCATCTGGTAATCGTACAGGCCAGAGTCTGGCTGTCCACCTGTCGCTCGCGGCAACAGCCGGAGAGGCCCAATGATACGCCAATCCGGCTCGTTTTGTGCGACAAAATAAGACAGCACTACTGTCCTAAATTTTTATGGCAGAAATCCGGGACGCACACAAGACCGATTCACAAAAAACTTGGGCTTTTCGCGACAGAAAATGTCGTCAAGTCCGGGAAAAACGTAAGCTTCAGTCGTCGACCTGGGCTTTGTCGGTTGGCTGGCTTTACTGTTTTTCCGGCGCCTGGCCCCTTGCGGTCCGCTCGCGAAACCGGTCAACTTCAGACTGATTTCCCCAAAACCCGATCTCCCCAACCCCCCGACCTCCCAAGACATAGGCAGATG
The DNA here is from genome assembly GCF_004006095.1 of Mesorhizobium sp. M7A.F.Ce.TU.012.03.2.1. NCBI lineage: Bacteria > Pseudomonadati > Pseudomonadota > Alphaproteobacteria > Hyphomicrobiales > Phyllobacteriaceae > Mesorhizobium > Mesorhizobium sp. M7A.F.Ce.TU.012.03.2.1. The sequence continues at coordinate 3,126,694 of NZ_CP034779.1, read as the reverse complement.
CATGTTCTTCGCTTCCGACAATTGGGCAGGCGCCCATCCCAATATTGCCGCCGGCCTGTCGGCCAATGCCGGCGGCTTTTCCACCGCCTATGGCGACGGTGCGCTCGACCGGGCAGTCTACCAGCGCTTCAGTGAGATTTTCGAACGCGAGGTCGCGGTGTTCTTCGTCGCCACCGGCACGGCCGCCAACTCGCTGGCGCTCACCGCTTACAACAAGCCGGGCGGCATTTCCTTTGCCCATCGCGAATCGCATGTCATCGAGGACGAATGCGGCGCGCCGGTATATTTTTCCGGCGGCTCTCGCCTGCATGAGATCGATGGCGCGCTGGGCAAGATCGATCCGCACAATCTGGAAAGGACCATCGGCCGTTTCGCACCGGAAATTGTCCATTGGGGACGGCCGATGGCCGTTTCGATCACCCAGTCGACCGAGGTCGGCACCATCTACGGCCTGGATGAGATCGAGACGATCTCGGCGATCGCCAAACAATATTCGGTGCCCCTGCACATGGATGGCGCCCGCTTTGCCAATGCGCTGGTCGCACTCGACACGACACCGGCCGAAATGACCTGGAAACGCGGCGTCGACATCCTCTCCTTCGGCGGCACCAAGAACGGCTGCTGGTGCGCCGAAGCGATCGTGTTGTTCGACCTCGATCGTGCCAGGGAATTGGCGTTCCTGCGCAAGCGCGCCGCCCAGCTGTTTTCGAAATCGCGCTTCGTCGCGGCGCAGTTCGAAGCCTATTTCAAGGACGGATTGTGGCTGGACACCGCCCGCCACGCCAACGCCATGGCCGCACGCCTTGCCGCCGCGATCGAGGATTCGGCAACGGCCAAGCTGGCATGGCTGCCGCAGGCGAACGAGGTTTTCGCGGTGATCAAGAAAGCCGAGGCCGAGAGGCTGCAAGCCGCGGGTGCCGCGTTCTACGACTGGCACAAGCCGCATGGCTTTGACGGCCACATCGGCGAGGACGAGTTGCTCTACCGCTTCGTCACCAGCTTTGCGACGACAGCCGATGAAGTCGACCGTTTTGGCCAGCTGATCGCCTGATAACGCATTTCCCCGACAACAAAAAAGCGGCGCCTTTCGGCGCCGCTTCCGTCTCGGGAGGAGACTTGTATTTTAGGCAGCGGTCTTGGCCTCGATCTGCTTGGCCTTGGCCGAAGACGCCGTAATGGCGATCTTGCGCGGCTTCAGCTCCTCGGGGATGTTGCGCTTGAGGTCGACGAAGAGCAGGCCGTTCTTCAGCGAGGCGCCAACGACCTCGACGTGGTCGGCAAGCTGGAAGCGACGTTCGAAAGCCCTCGAGGCAATGCCGCGATAGAGCAGCTCGGAGCCTTCGCCGGTACCCTCGTCCTTGCGCTCACCCTTCACGGTCAGCACGTTGCGATGGGCTTCGATCGAGATTTCCTCGTCCGAGAAGCCGGCAACCGCCATCGAGATCCGGTAGGAATCCTCACCGGTGCGCTCGATGTTGTAGGGCGGATAGGTCTGCGCGCCATCCGGCTGCGCGAGCGAATCGAGCATCGTGAAGAGACGATCGAAGCCGACTGTCGAGCGATAAAGCGGGGAAAAATCAACGTGACGCATGAGGTGTTCTCCTGTTGAGCAACATGGTTTGCGTATGGCCGGTGCGAAACCCTTGAGCGGCGTTTCGGGTGGGCCAGCGGCCCCGACATTGGCGACCGCACGAGACATTTGGGGAGCGCTGGAAAGCATTTCAAGATTTCACCTGGCGGCAAAAGCCACGGCGCCCGGACCCTTGATGAACGGCAGATGAACCGGCACTTCGGCGCGCGTTCAGGCGGCCGGCGCTAAAGTCTATTCCAGGATCAAGGACTGGCGGCGCCGATTGCACAACAGGCACCGCAACGAGGCCGACCGGGTGTAACGTCCCTTCCTCCCGGATCGACAGAGGCCGGAAGCACGCTTTCGAGCGGCTTCCGGCCTTCCCTGATGCAGCCTCCCCTTCACCGGGAATTCCTTGGCTTTTGGCGCATGGGCGTCTATCACCTTAGCGGAGCCGGCCAGCGCAGGCGGGCATGCGAGACGCCGAGCACGAAGCGCCGAATGACGGATCTTTTCACCGAAAACTCCCTTTTTCACGAAGTCGAGGGCAATCCGCGGCCGGAAAATGCCACCGGCGGCTTCTTCACCACGCGTGACCGCAAGAATATCCGCTACGGCCTGTTCGGCGCGGTCGCTCGCCCGATGAAGGGCACCGTGGTCCTGCTCACCGGCCGCAACGAGTGCATCGAGAAATATTTCGAAACCATCCGCAACCTTGCCGATCGCGGCTTTGGCGTCGCCACGCTCGATTGGCGCGGCCAGGGCGATTCCGACCGGCTGATCCACGATCACCAGCGCGGCTACGTCAGCAGCTTCCGCGACTACACCGCCGACCTCGAACAGTTCTTCGAGGAGATCGTGCTGCCCGATTGCCGCGGACCGTACTACATCCTCGCCCATTCGGCAGGTGCCTTGATCACCCTGCTTGCCGCCCCATCGATGGTGAACCGCATCCGGCGCATGGTGCTGATCGCGCCCTTCCTGACGCTGCCCGACCTGCCGGTCTCGATCTCGACGGTTCGCCGCGTCTGTTCCCTGTTCTGCGCTATCGGCCTCGGCCGGCTCTACGCCGCCTGGGGTCCGCGGCCGAGGGCAACGGCCCCTTTCGAGACCAACAAGCTGACATCGGACCCGGAGCGCTATCGGCGCAACACGCGGATCTACGAAGAATACCCGCAACTGGCGCTTGGCGGGCCGACGATCCGCTGGCTGCAGGCAGCCGCGAAAGCATCGGAAGCCGTCAGCGACCCCGATTTCATGGCTCGGATCCAGGTCCCGCTGCTGATCATCGCCGCCGGCGCCGACCAGGTCGTCTCGACCAGGGCCGTGGAAGCCTACGCCAGACGTCTGCGGCTCGGTTCATTGCTGATGATCGATGGCTCCCGTCACGAAATCCTGCAGGAAGCCGACATCTACCGCGAGCAATTGCTCGCCGCCTTCGACGCCTTCATTCCCGGCAGCGACGACCCCACAGCCTGACGGGCGCCGGTCGCTGGCCCGCTCCCCAAGGGGTGCCGCCGGCAGTAAAACGACTGCTTCAAGCGGTCGGCATCACCTGAATGGCGGCGGACGCTCGTTTAGCCGCGCAGGGCGGCCATGGCGGCGGCATGAAGTTCCGGCGTCGCCGCGGCGAGTACATCGCCGCCCTGTTCCGCCGGCCCGCCATCGAATGTGGTGACGACGCCGCCTGCCTTTTCGATGATCGGGATCAGCGCCACGATGTCGTAGGGCTTCAATCCGGGATCGGCGACGATGTCGACGCTTCCCGAGGCGATCATGGCGAAGGCATAGCAATCGGCGCCATAGCGGGCGAGCTGGATCTGTCTTTCGAATGCATCGTAACGGTTGCGCGCCTCGCCCTTGAACAGGGCCGGCGTGGTGGTGAACAGCGTCGCCTGGTCCAACTTCGTCGTCTTGCGGGTCGTCAGTTTTCGCGGCCCGCCTGGCCCCTCATAATGGGAGCCCGAGCCGTTGGCGTAGAAAAGCTCGCCGGTGAAGGGCTGCGCCATCATGCCGGCAACGGCGTCGCCGTCGATCGTCAGCCCGACCAGTGTGCCCCACACCGGCAGGCCGGAAATGAACGCGCGCGTGCCGTCGATCGGGTCAATCACCCAGACGTGCCGGCTCGAAATGTTCTCGCTGCCATGCTCCTCGCCTAGAATACCATGATCGGGATACTCAGCCGATATCAGAGCCCGGATGGCGCGCTCGGCCTCGCGATCGGCCTCGGTGACCGGATCAAAACTGCCCTGTTCCTTGTTGGCGACCGCACCTTGGGCACGAAAGCGCGGCAAGGTCTCCGCCGCTGCCGCCTGCGCGATGCGACGCATGAAATCGATGCTGATGTCCAACTGATTCTCCCGCATTGCAGCATGCCCGAGCCCGGCTTTGCCGCCAATTTCGTGCCAAAACAAGGGTGTCGAGGATTTTTCCGCGACGGCATCTGTTGCCTGGATGTCACACAGGCGCCTTCGAAACGCAATTTCCACATCAGAGTGAATTAAAAAAGGCTGAAGGTCGCTTGACATTTGTGCAACGCACAATACCCTCAATCTCGGACAGGGTTTCCTGTCCATGCCCTCCTTGGGCGTTTCCTCCCTAGACTTCGACCGTATCGTGCAAACGATGCGGTCTTTTTTTATGGCGCCATTCAGTCCGCGGCCAGCGGCAGGTTATTCACTCCGCGGCCAGTGGCAAGTCGATGAAATGATGATCGGGCATCGACATCAGGTCGGCTGAGAACCGCGTCAGATCGTCGGCCAGCGCATCGAAGCCGGCAGCCTTCTCGAATGTCCGCTCGTTCATATAGAGCCCCCGGTTGACCTCGATCTGCAGCGCGTGCAGATGGCGCGCCGGGCGGCCATAGTGCTCGGTGATGAAGCCGCCGGCATAGGGCTTGTTGTGGGCGACCGAATAGCCCATGGCGCTGAGCAGGCCGATCGCGGTGTCGGTCAGGGCGGCCGTTGCCGAGATGCCGAAACGGTCGCCGATGATGAAGTCGGGCCGCTGGCCGCTGTCGCCGACCCTGATGCTCGCCGGCATCGAATGACAGTCGATCAGCACGGCAAAGCCGAACCGCGCATGGGTTCTGGTCAACAGCCGCTTCAGCGTCTCGTGATAGGGCTTGTAGACGGCCTCGATGCGGGCGACCGCTTCGGCCAGCGGCAAGCGGCCGGAATAGATGTCGAGCCCCTCGCCGACCAGCTTCGGCACCGTGCCCAGCCCGCCGGCCACCCGTGCCGAGCGGATGTTGCAGAAGGACGGCACCGGCTCGGCGAACATGCGCGGATCAAGCTCCCACGGTTCACGGTTGACGTCGAGATAGGCCCTCGGGAAATTCGCCGCCAGCAGCGGTGCGCCGAGCGCGACGGTCCCGCCGAACAGCTCATCGACGTAGCAGTCCTCGGACCGGCGGATGGCGTTGCGGTCCAGCCTTGCCATGGCAAGGAAGCGCTCCGGATAGTAGCGGCCGCTATGCGGTGAGTTGAAGAGGAAGGGGACGCGCTGCTCGACGCCCGACCGGATTTCGAAGGGTGGAAAGACCGAAAAATCCTCGGCTGCCGTCTTCAATTTGAACGAACCCGAAAACACCAGTGCATCATGATGTGAAAGTGCCACCTTGCAAGCCTCGTGTCCAGCATTTCGGCCGCAGCACACGCCCGGCAAATATGGATCATCCCCGTCAGCGTTCACTTGATGTTTACCCTCACCTCCTCATATACAGGATGGTTAACGGGCTTGCCCAACGGCAACCTCGGGCGGGTGATTCGGACGGGATATCATGGCACGCATTCTTCTGGCGGAAGACGACGACGATATGCGTCGGTTCCTCGTCAAGGCGCTGGAGCGCGCCGGTTACCAGGTCAGCGATTTCGACAATGGCGCCAGCGCCTATGAGCGGCTGCGCGAGGAGCCTTTCTCGCTGCTGTTGACCGACATCGTCATGCCGGAGATGGACGGCATCGAACTGGCGCGGCGTGCCACAGAGATCGATCCTGATCTGAAAGTCATGTTCATCACCGGTTTCGCCGCCGTTGCGCTGAACCCGGATTCCAAGGCGCCGAAAGACGCCAAGGTGCTGTCGAAGCCCTTTCACCTGCGCGACCTCGTCAACGAGGTCGAGAAGATGCTGCAGGCGGCCTGAGCCCTTTTCTAGGCGAGGCGCCGCACCTCTTCGCCACTGCGGCGAGACGACGCCTTCTTTCCTTTTTCCTGCTATTGACGCGCTGGATCAAAAATGGTGTATGCGCGGCTTCGGATGGGCGTGTAGCTCAGCGGGAGAGCACTGCATTGACATTGCAGGGGTCACAGGTTCAATCCCTGTCACGCCCACCATCCAACCAGACAAGCAGATCTTGCATCGGCATTTCCCGGCTGGTTCCCCAGAGGTAGAGAGGTTCGCATAGGTTGACTTATAGCCTGCACCTGGCGCAACGCCGCATGCAGTGCTTGAGCTTGGCGAACGGTTTGTCGATTTGGGCTGAGGTCCGGACTATAGGGGCAGGAAGAAGAGCCCTTGCGAAGCCAGCCTACTGGTCATCGTCATCGCCATTGTCTGGATTGTCGACCAAACATCCCGCGCCGTGACACCCTTGGTAATTGCCTTGAGTGTCGAAATTCGGATTGCCGTCCTTGTCGTAACTCGGCCTTGGGTCGATGTAGCTGTCGTTCTTTCGACGCGCTTCCTTGCGATCCTTGTCTCTCTGTTCCTGCGCGGCTATGCGATCCATTGAGCGCTGCTCGTCTTCTGAACGTTGTGAGGTCTGTTGCATCATGCAGTCGGCAAACCTGTTGGTTCCTGGCCTATAGCCGTAAGAAGCGCACTGTTGCTGATCCATTGCGCGCTGATCCTCAGCGCTGACGCAACCAGCAACCGCCAACGGCACAAGCGCGATCAGCACATATCTCATCTTGAAATTCGGCATTTTGTCACTCCAGATCATTCTGATGGCACCGGGCAAGAGAGGTCACCCTCCTGGCAGTTCAGGTAGGCCCTCAACTGCCTGGTGCGAGCCTTGGTCAGTTCAGCCTGACAAGCAGCGGCAACCATCGGCGCCGCGGAGCCACCATCGTCACCGCTGGATTGAAACGTGCATTCGGCGTTGCGGAACGCAATCCACGCTCTCTGCGCTTTCACCAACCGTGCCTTGCCGTCGGAATCATCCGTAAGCCGCTTCTGGATTTGCTTGAAGGTTTGGTTCAACGCCTGATCGGCTCTTTTGAAGTCCGAAGCTGGATCAGCCAGAGCCGCGGTGGCGGCGAACGACAGCATGGCGACGCCAGCAAGTAGAAAACGCATGATTGTATCCCCGGAATGAAAACAACCACAAGTAAGCACGCATGGGGGCAGCCGACAAGCACCGAAAAATTAGTAAGCAAAGGGTTGTCGGGTTCAACAACGCAGGACGGACGAGGCTGGGGCCGTGAGGTGATATGCGGTGAATGGCCGCCACAAGCTGACGTTGAGATTTGCCGTTTCACCATTGTCGTGGGCGGCGCCGGCGAGTTTCGCAACCCGGTCCTGACAGACCGGACGCCGGACGCAAACGCCGTCGCGGAAAGCTGTGCGCCCGTCCCGGTGCTGACCGGGACGGGCGACAGGCAATCAGATCATTGCGGCTCTGGATCAGGCGTATTTCCCGGCCTGTCGCCGCCGCCCTTGCCTTCACGGCAAGGCTCGCCGATGCCGCAGCATTTGCCGTTGTAGGTGACGCCGGGCTTCAGCTTGTCGCATTCCCTGGGAGCGGTTGTCTTGCAGCCGGCCAGCACCGAAACGGCGATGGCGGCCAAAAGGACGTTTCTTGAAACAGTAAACATCAGACGTTCTCCTTGATGGACCATGTTTGGACACATCGCTTGGTCGCGCCTCGGGAGAAATTGGTTCACAAGAAAATTGCGATCACCGGCGGAATCTTTTTGCGAGCTTGCCTTCGCGTGAAGGCGCATCGCCGATGCCGGGGCATTTGCCATGCTATGTGGTTTTCGGATTTGATTTATCGCATTGTCTTGTCGGCGTTGCCTGCAACCTGCCGTGACCGATGCAGCAGAACCGTAACAGGACATTCGCAACATTGCAGGCGAGAGACGTTTTCCATGATTGATCGCGTTGGACAATTCAGGGCTTGGTCGCCTCACACTCAGAAATGGTCCAGGATCGAAGCCGGAATGGTTGGCGAAACTGCGCGCATTCCCGAGGCGGTGATCGGGTCTCCTTGCGTGCCGTCATGAGTTCACAGTCCAGAAGGGAAAAACTGTCGCCTTGGCCGAAGATACATCGCGAACTGAACCGTGTGCGCACGCAATTGCAGTCGCCGTGGTCGACATTGGGCAACGCGCTCATTTCCGCAAAGCAGAACGCTGAATACCGACGCGAACTCGGCAAGCGGATCGAAGCCGCCCGCGAGACTTACACGGCGTCGCCGATCTCGCAGATTGCCGACAGCTTCATGCTCGTCCGGATCATCGGCAATGATCTGGAACCGCGACACCGCAAGGGCCAGTCATTCGACAACGTGCTGTTCATTCTGGACAACGAACCGGTCTTCGACGCCTGCGAAAAATTCTGGATCGTCAATCGGATAGTCGACACCGACGAGGAAGCCCGGATCATCGGCCTGCTCGAAAGCCGCCGCCAGAATTTTCACACAATCCCCTTCGAACTCGATGCGTACCGGAAGATATCCTGGGACGTCGACCAGCTTGTTGCCGGCGACCTCAGATTCTCAGAGAAGGGCCGGGCGAGCGGAAAGTCCGCGCGTCACGAAACGCACATCCGCCGCAGCAAGAACCTCTATGTGATGAACAACAATGGGGCTCGCAACGCCGCGCTCGCGATTGCCCGCGGCAGGGCAAAATGGCTGATGCCCTGGGACGGGAACTGCTACCTGACAGGCTCTGCGTTCCAGCGGATACGGTCCGCGATCGAGAGAAACCCGCACCTTCCCTACGCTGTGGTGCCCATGGCGCGTATTGTCGACAATGCGCTTCTGCTGGACCAGAGCTTCCAGCCGCCGGCCGAGGAAGAGCCGCAGATCATATTTCGAGCCGATACCACGCAACTGTTCGACGAAAACTATGGCTACGGAAGGCGGCCAAAAATCGAGATGCTGTGGCGGTTGGCAGTTCCCGGCCCCTGGGATCGCTACCGCGACGACGCCTGGGATTTTCCACGCCCGGTCCGGGCAGCGGATGCCGGGCTGCTCCAGAAAGCGGGCTGGGTGGCGCGCCTGGATTCAGGACGTTCGCATCTGGAGATCGGCAAGGCCGGCTTCGTCGCGCGTCTGGTCAGCCGCGACCAGGCGATCGTCGATATGGTCGATCAATGTGACGCCAAGGCAGTCGCCGCTCGGCTTGATACCTCCCGCCTGGCTTTCTATGACGAAGACGCCCTCGCCCACGCGGTAAAGGACGGACCCATCCTGCGCTATCTCGAAACCGCGGCCGGTCAGGCACTCGCCCGCGGTCCATTCAGCGTGCTCGACAAGACTGGCCGAGCCCCCAGCGGGGATCCCCAGGACTATTTTCACCCGGCGCCTTACTGGTGGCCCGACCCCGACAGACCCGATGGCCTGCCCTATATCAGGCGCGATGGCGAACGCGTGCCCGGCACGGCATTGTATGCAGCAGGAAGCGAAACCTACGATCGCACACGTTTACAGCGCGTCTTCGACGACACAACCGTGCTTGCGCTCGCCGCAACCGTGCTTGATGGACGTCATTACGCCGTCCACGCCGCGAGGCTCATTCGCGCATGGTTTGTCGATCCCAAGACAAGAATGAACCCGCATTTGCGCTATGCGCAGGTGCGGTCGGGCCACGACAACAATGAAGGGGCCGGCTACGGCATCATCGAGCTGAAGGATTTCTATTTCTTCCTGGATGCCGTACGCTTGATCGAGCGAACAGGAGTACTGGGCGACGAGGATCGCGAGGCGTTCAGAGCCTGGCTCGGTTCCTACTGTGAATGGCTGGACACCGCGCCGGCAGCCGCGACGGCCTTCTGCAGCAGCAGCAACCAAGGAACGTACTACGATTTGCAGCGGGCATCGATCGCCACATTTCTTGGCGACAGCGCCACCCTGGCCAAGATCAGCCTCTATGCTCGGGAGAGATTGGCGACCCAGATCGCAGCCGACGGCTCCTTGCCCAGGGAACTGTCCCGCACGCGCCCCAGGCACTACGCCATGTTTACCTTGCAAGGCTGGACGTCGCTGGCCCGTGTCCTGTCTTCGGTTGGTGACAATCTCTGGCAGCACAAGACAGCCGAGGGACTGGGACTGGTCCAGGCGCTGCACTGGCTTGTTGCGCACGAGAACAAGCCACACACCATGTCGGCCGAAACTGTCGATCCGGATCGGCTTGGGCCGCTGCTTCTCGACCTGACGCATCATGATCCCGCAGGGATGCCACCTGCCGATCTGGGAAGGGCGGCCAAGCCCATTTTTCATCCAGACGAGGCAATCGCGCCTTTTTGGCTGTGGCGAAGACGTTAGAGCAGTTCACCGTTTCACGGAAACGGCGACCCGCTCTAACTCCTTGTTTTTACGCAATTCCGGACGGAAAACCGTTTCACACTTTTCCTGGAATTGCTCTAGGGACATCCGGCATTCCTGGCCTGTCACGTCGATGATGAGAACCACTTTCCCGAAATCAAACGCCCGCGACGGTGCAAAGGCTCTTCATTCTGGCCACCGCCAGATCGGGATCAGCGAGCAATCCTGCCTGGTCGGCAAGGCGGAACACGTCGGCATAGTGACGGATGCCGCGCGCCGACTGCATGCCGCCGACCATCGCAAAATGGTCCTGATGGCCATTCAGCCAGGCAATAAAGACGATGCCGGCCTTGTAGTACTCGGTCGGCGCCTCGAAGATTATTCGCGATAGCGGCACGGTCGGCGCCATCAATGTGTCATAGCCGGCGCGGTCACCCTCCGCCAGTTTCGACAGCGCCGCGTTGGCGACCGGCGCAATCGCGTCGAAAATACCGAGCAGTGCGTGCGAGTGTCTTTTCTCGTCGCCGGCGATCAGTTCGGGATAATTGAAATCGTCGCCAGTGAACATGACGACGCCGTCCGGCAGACGGTTCCTCAGCGCGACCTCCTTGCCGGCATCGAGCAGCGAGATTTTTATCCCCTCCACCTTGCCAACGTGGCGTTCGATGATGGCAACAACTGTATCGAGAGCAGTCTCGAAATTCTCGCTGCCCCAATAGCCCCTGAGCGCCGGATCGAACATGTCGCCCAGCCAGTGCAGGATGACCTTGCCGGATGCTTGGGACAGGATGCGGTCGTAGACGCTGACATAGTCGTCCGGCCCCTTGGCCACAGCCGCCAGTGCCCGACTGGCCATCATGATCGCCTTGCCGCCCAAGCCTTCGATGAAAGCGAATTGCCGCTCATAGGCGGTGACCACATCGTCCAGCGTCCTGGCGGCGGCGGGCGCCAGATGGTCGGTCCCGGCACCCGAGGCGAGATCGGCGCCATCGACGGTACGCGCCTCGGCGATCGAACGGCGGATCAATTCCTGTGCATTCGCCCAGTCGAAACCCATGCCGCGCTGCGACGTGTCCATCGCTTCGGCGACGCGGAAGCCCAGCCGCCACAGATGGTGACGGAACGCCATCGTCCTGTCCCAGTCGACCACCGGCCTGGACCACGGATCGGTCATGGCAAGCGGATCGGCAACGACGTGCGCGGCGGCATAGGCGATACGCGAAAATCGCGCGCCGATGTCAGGCTGCACGGGCTCGCCAACCAGCGTGTACCGGGTGCTGCCGCCACCCTCACCAGGCAAGGAAATGTCCATCGATCTCTCCCTTCTCAACGCTACTAAATGGAACGTTCCAATAAATCAAGAACCTTTAAGATTCCGGCTCCACGGCAGGAAGAATGCTGCATTGCAACACAAATCCTTGTGGGGCAAGCCATTTGAGTACGCACAATCGGCGTTCGAGGCGCGGGAAAAATCCCGATTGACTTACGAGCGGAGCAGAGATTAGAACGTTCCAATAACTTTGGGCCTGCACTCGGGGAGGATGCATCTGGATGGCCAACCGGGCCAAGGCGACAATATTCGACATCGCCCGCGAAGCAGGCGTGTCCAAATCGACGGTATCGCTCGTGCTCCAGGGCAGCGGGCTGATCCGGCCCGAAACAGCGAGCAAGGTGCGCAAGGCGATCGAGGATGTCGGTTACGTCTACAACCGCGGCGCCGCCAATCTGCGCAAGGCGCACTCCAATGTGATCGGCATGGTCATCAACGATCTCACCAATCCTTTCTTCGCAGAGCTGGCGGTTGGCATGGAGCGGGTCTTCCAGTCGGCGGGCATCGTGCCGTTCATCGCCAACACGGCGGAAAATCCGGTACGCCAGGAAGAAGTGCTGAAGTCGTTGATGGAGCAAGGCGTCGCCGGCCTCATCGTGTCGCCGGCTCGCGGCACGACGCCGGGCGCCTTCAGGCGGATCGAGACGGCAGGTCTGCCGGTGGTCTTCGCCATGCGCCGGCTTCCCGAGAGCCGTATTCCGGTTATCGCGCCCGACAATCATCGCGGCGCCTATCTCGCCACCGCCCATCTGATCGGCAAGGGACATCGCAGGCTGGTCTTCTTCGGCGGTTCGTCCGACCTGGTGGTCTATCACGATCGGCTTGGCGGATTTCGCGAAGCCTGCGAGACGCAGGGCATCTCCGACCGCGACGCACTGGTCGTCGAGGGAGAGACCAGCCGCAGAGGCGGTATCGCGTGCCTCGAAACCGCTCTCGCTATGGCTGAACCGCCGACCGCGGCGCTCTGCTTCAACGACGCTGTCGCCTTTGGCGCCATGCTGGCGCTGCGCAAGCGCGGGCTTGAGCCGGGAACTGATTTCGCCATCGTCGGTTTCGACGATGTGGCCGAGGCCGAACATTACATGCCGGCTCTGACCAGCGTCGCGGTGGATTCGGCCGGCCTCGGCGAACGCGCCGCCCATGTCATGCTGAAAATGATCCAGTCGCGCACCACACGCGCCGAAGACCATATCGGCGCGGTCAATCTGGTCGTCAGGGAAAGCTGTGGCCCGGATCGCCGCACCCGAAACAGGACGGCCGGTTCGGGGAGCACGAATTGAGCAAGGTCGTTTCGGCAGCGCAGGCAGCGGGCCTGATCAAGGACGGCATGGTCGTATCCGTGTCGTCGTCGAGCGGCCTCGGCTGCCCCGACGCCGTGCTTGCCGCGATCGGCGAACGCTTCGACGGGGAAGGCCATCCGAAGAACATCACGACGCTGCACCCGATCGCAGCCGGGGACATGTACGGCATCAAAGGCATCGACCATCTGGCCAAGCCCGGCCTGCTGAAGCGTACTTTGTGCGGCTCCTACCCGTCCGGCCCCTCCTCTTCCGAACCGCCGCAGATCTGGAAGATGATCGGCGACAATTCGGTCGCCGCCTACAACGTGCCGTCCGGCATCCTGTTCGACATGCACCGCGAAGCGGCCGCCAAGCGGCCGGGCGTGCTGACCAAGGTCGGCCTCGACACCTTCGCCGACCCGCGCCACCAGGGCTGCGCCATGAACGCCGCCGCCAGCGAGCCGATCGTTTCGGTGCAGCAGTTCGACGGCGAGGAATGGCTCTATTTCCGCTCCATCGTGCCGCAGGTCTCGATCATCCGCGCCACGTCAGCCGACGAGCGCGGCAACCTCACCTACGAGCATGAGGGCGCCTATCTCGGTGGCCTCGAACAGGCGCTCGCCGCCCGTAACAATGGCGGCATCGTTATCGCGCAGGTCAAGCGCGTCGTCGAAAACGGTACGCTGAAACCGCATGACGTGCGCGTGCCGGGCGTCCTGGTCGACCATATCGTCGTCGCGCCCGACCAGTTGCAGACGACGCTGACACCCTATGACCCGGCGATCTCCGGAGAAATCTTCCGGCCGCTGTCGAGCTTCCGCACGCCGGAGATGAACGTCCAGAAAGTGATCGCGCGCCGCGTCGCCATGGAGTTGCGCGACGGCATGGCCGTCAACATCGGCTTCGGCATTTCCGCCAATGTCCCGCGCATCCTTCTCGAGGAAGGACAGCATGGCAAGATTACCTGGGTGATCGAACAGGGCGCGGTCGGCGGCGTGCCGCTGCTCGACTTCAAATTCGGCTGTTCGTCGAACGCCGACGCCTTCATGCCCTCGCCGCACCAGTTCATCTATTTCCAGGCGGGCGGCTTCGACGCCTCGCTGTTGTCCTTCCTGCAGATCGACCGCCATGGCTCGGTCAATGTCTCGAAGCTTTCGGCGCGCCCGCATGTCACGGCTGGCGCCGGCGGCTTTGTCGACATCACCGCGCGAGCGAAGAAGATCGTGTTTTCCGGCTTCTTCAACGCCGGGGCAAAACTCTCATTGGCCGATGGCGGCATCCGCATCGATCAGGAGGGCAAGGTCAAGAAGGTGGTCAACGAAGTCGAGCACATCTCGTTTTCGGGCAAGCGCGCAGTCGCGCAGGGACAGGACATCACCTATGTCACCGAACGCTGCGTGATGAGGCTGACGCCGGAGGGCCTGGTCGTCACAGAACTCGCACCCGGCATCGATCTGCAGCGCGATGTGCTGGCGCAGTCGGAAATTCTGTTGGGCATTGCCAAGGACCTCAAGACGACACCGGCAGCCCTCTATCAGGAGCAACCGATAGGCCTGTCGCTGAATGGCGGCGCCTCGCTTGGAGGCGCGCATGGCTGAGCACCTCGTCACCTTTGAAACCGACGGCGCCATCGGCGTCGTCACGCTGCGCCGGCCGGAGAAATTCAACGCGCTGGACATTCCGATGCTGCGCGCGTTGGAGACGGCGCTTGACGCGGCCGAGATGGCCGAGGGCGTCCGCGTCGTGCTGCTGCGCGGCGAAGGCAAGGGATTTTGCGCCGGTGGCGATGTCGAGGCCTGGGCGCGGATGAGTGCCGCCGATTTCCAGGTGCAATGGGTACGCTACGGCCACCGCGTCTTCGACCGGCTGGCGCGGCTCAGGCAGCCGACCATCGCTGTTTTGTCGGGCCATGCACTGGGCGGCGGGCTGGAGCTGGCTGTGGCTTGTGATTTTCGCGTGGCGGAAACACAGGTGAAACTGGGCTTCCCCGAAACCTCGATCGGTGTCGTACCCGGCTGGTCGGGCACGCAGCGCGCCGTGCGCCGCTTCGGCGCGCAGACGGTGCGCCGCATGGCGCTCGGCGGCGAGATCTTTCTCGCCCCCGAGGCACTCGCTCTGGGCATCGTCGACCGGGTGGTCGCGACTGGCAAGGCATACGACGAAACAAGGGCGTGGGCGGAAAAGATCGCCGAGCGCGGCCCGCTGGCGACCGAAGCCGCCAAGCTGATGATCGCGGTCGCCGAAGGCGAGGAAAGTGCCGCCGCCACCGAAGCGCTGGCCAGCGGCTTCATCGCCCTGACCGGAGATCTCAAGGCCGGCGTCGACGCCTTCAAGGCCAAGCAGAAGCCGGCCTTTTCGAGATCCTAGAGGAAAACAGATGAACGCCCCACTCAAGATCGCCATGCCGGCCGATGCGTCCGCGGCGCCGAAAGCGTACAGACTGCTGATCGACGGCAAGCATGTCGATGCCCGCGACGGCCGCACGATTGCTCGAAATAGCCCCGGCCACGGCTTCACCGTCTCGCACTACGCACAGGCCGGCGTGGCCGAAGTGGAAGCCGCTGTGCAGGCCGCCCACAAGGCGTTCGAGACCGGTCCATGGCCCCGGATGAAGGCGGCCGAGCGTGCCGCGATCCTGCTCAAGGCGGCCGACTTGATCGAGGCGCGGCTGGAAGAGATCGCCCGGCTCGATGCACTGGAATCGGGCAAGCCGATCGCCCAGGCGCGCGGCGAGATCGGCGGCGCCGTCGACATTTGGCGCTATGCCGCCTCGCTTGCCCGCACGCTGCATGGTGAATCCTACGCCAATCTCGGCGATGCCATGCTGGGCGTCGTCCTGCGCGAGCCGATCGGCGTCGTCTCGATCATCACCCCATGGAATTTCCCGTTCCTGATCGTCAGCCAGAAACTGCCCTTCGCGCTCGCCGCCGGCTGCACGGCGGTGGTCAAGCCTAGCGAAATGACCTCGGCCTCGACCTTCGTGCTCGGCGATATCCTGATGCAGGCCGGCCTGCCCGCCGGCGTCGTCAATATCCTGGCCGGGCTTGGCGCCGATGTCGGTGCGCCGATGGTCAGCCACCCGCTGGTCGAGATGGTCTCGTTCACCGGCTCCACCCGCGTTGGCAAGATGACGATGGCGTCCGCCGCGCAGTCGCTGAAGAAAGTCTCGATGGAGCTCGGCGGCAAGAACGGCCAGATCGTCTTCCCGGACGCCGACCTCGAAGCGGCCGCCGATGCGGCGGTGTTCGGCGGCTTCTTCAATGCCGGCGAGTGCTGCAATGCCGGGAGCCGGCTGATCGTTCATGAGGCGATCGCCGACGATTTTCTCAGCACCGTCAAGGCGCTTGCCGCCAGGGTCACGGTCGGCGATCCGCTCGATGACCAAACCAAGGTCGGCGCGATGATCTCGTCCGACCATCTGAAGAAGGTGGCCGGCTATGTTTCTGCCGCTGAAGGCGACGGCAGCCAGGTTTACAGCGGAGGCAAGCAATTGGCCTCCAATGTCGGCCAATACCTCGATCCCACCATCATCCGCGGCGTCACCGAGGAGATGGCCATAGCGCGCGAGGAAGTGTTCGGACCGGTGCTCTCGGTGTTGACTTTTGAATCGATTGAAAAGGCGTTGCACATCGCCAACAACACGCCCTATGGTTTGTCGGCGGGCGTGTGGAGCGCCAGCATCGACACTTGCATGTCGGTGGCGCGTGGAGTGCGTTCGGGAACCGTTTGGGTGAACACATTCATGGAAGGTTATCCCGAGCTGCCTTTCGGAGGCTACAAGCAGTCCGGTCTCGGACGCGAACTCGGCAAACGCGCCGTCGAGGACTATACCGAGGAAAAGACAATCCAGTTTCATCGCGGCCTGCGCACCGGGTGGTGGGTCGGCTGAGTTGAGAAGAACCCGGTGGGCTTCACCGGTCGTGTAATGCAACAAGGGAGGTAGTACATGTTGCGCAAACTGCTAATAGGAACCGCTCTCGCATCCGGCCTGGCTTTCGCGGCCCACGCCGAGGACGTCAAGGAAGTGCAGATGCTGCATTGGTGGACGTCGGGCGGCGAAGCGGCTGCTCTCAACGTCCTTAAGGGCGATCTGGCCAAGGAAGGCTATGCCTGGAAGGACGTGCCGGTGGCCGGCGGCGGCGGCGATGCCGCCATGACCGCGCTGAAGGCGATGGTCGCGGCCGGCAACTACCCGACCGCCTCGCAGATGCTCGGCTACACCGTGCTCGACTACGCCGCTGCCGGCGTCATGGGCGACCTGACCGAAACGGCGAAGAAGGAAGGCTGGGACAAGTCCGTTCCGGCGGCCCTGCAGAAGTTCTCGGTCTATGACGGCAAGTGGGTCGCGGCGCCGGTCAACGTTCACTCGGTTAACTGGCTGTGGATCAACAAGGCCGTGCTGGACAAGATCGGCGGCACCGAGCCGAAGACCTTCGACGACTTCGTTGCCCTGCTCGACAAGGCCAAGGCGGCAGGCGTGATCCCGCTCGCTCTCGGCGGCCAGAACTGGCAGGAAGCCACCATGTTCGACTCGGTCGTGCTGTCGACCGGCGGACCTGAGTTCTACAAGAAGGCCTTCAACGACCTCGATGACGAGTCGCTGAAGTCCGACACGATGAAGAAGTCGTTCGACAATTTGGCCAAGCTCGTCACCTATGTCGACCCCAACTTCTCCGGCCGCGACTGGAACCTTGCCACCGCCATGGTCATCAAGGGCGACGCCCTGGTGCAGGTCATGGGTGACTGGGCCAAGGGCGAGTTCAACGCCGCCAAGAAAACGCCGGGCACCGACTTCCTTTGCTATCGCTTCCCGGGCACCGACGGCTCGGTGATCTACAACTCCGACATGTTCGGCATGTTCAACGTTCCGGACGACCGCAAGGCCGCCCAGGTCGCGCTGGCCACCGCCACCCTGTCGAAGAGCTTCCAGTCGGCCTTCAACGTCGTCAAGGGTTCGGTTCCGGCCCGCACCGACGTTCCGGACACCGACTTCGACGCTTGCGGCAAGAAGGGCATCGCCGATCTGAAGGCGGCCAACGAAGGCGGCACGCTGTTCGGCTCGCTGGCCCAGGGCTATGGCGCGCCTCCGGCGGTCGCCAATGCCTACAAGGATGTCGTCTCCAAATTCGTCCATGGTCAGATCAAGACCTCGGACGAGGCCGTGACCGAACTGGTCAAGGCAATCGACGACGCCAAGTAAGCGCCACGCGCCAAAAACCCTTCCCCGCTCCGGCGGGGAAGGCCCAGATCCGCGAACTTAGATCCGCGAAGCTGGTTGGCCGCGAGTCGACGGGAGGAGCCCCATGAGCACGGTAGCGACAAGCCAGATCAAGCTGACGCCGGAGCATGCGCGGCCACGCGCCTCGGTGCGCTCACGCCTGCAGGACGCATTGCCGAAGATCGTGCTGGCGCCGAGCTTCGCTATCACCATCGTCTTCGTCTACGGCTTCATCCTGTGGACGATCTATCTGTCCTTCACCAATTCCAAGACCTTCCCGTCCTATGTCCTGACCGGCTCGCGCGCCTATCAGCGGCTGTGGGGCTGGACCTTCGACACCGACCCGCCGTCGAGCTGGTACACGTCGATAACCAATATGGGTATTTTCGGTTTCCTCTACATCGCAATCTGCCTGGCGCTCGGCCTGTTCCTGGCCATCCTGCTCGACCAGAAGATCCGCGGCGAAGGCGTGCTGAGGCCGATCTATCTCTACCCGATGGCGCTGTCCTTCATCGTCACCGGCGTCGCCTGGAAATGGTTCCTCGATCCCGGCCTCGGCCTCGAGCAGACCTTGCATCAATGGGGCTGGACGAGCTTCCATTTCGACTGGATCAAGAACAAGGATTTCGTCATCTACACGGTGGTCATTGCCGGCGTCTGGCAGGCCTCCGGCTTCATCATGGCGATGTTCCTGGCCGGCCTGCGCGGCATCGACGGCGAGATCATGAAGGCGGCGCAGATCGACGGCGCCACCACCTTCCAGCTCTATCGCCGCATCGTCATCCCGCTGCTGCGGCCGATCTTCCTGTCGGCCTTCATCGTACTCGCGCATCTCGCCATCAAATCCTACGATCTGGTCGTGGCGCTGACCAGCGGCGGCCCCGGCGGCTCGGCCTGGCTGCCCTCCAACTTCATGTATGAGTACACGTTCAAGCGCAACGAAATGGCCGTCGGCTCGGCCAGTGCGGTGATCATGCTGATGACCATCGTCGCAATCATCGTGCCCTATCTCTATTCGGAACTGCGGGAGAAGCCGCGATGAGCGCCGTCACCATTCCCGCCCGCCAGGCCTCCGGCGGCGTCAACGTCAAGGTTATCAACCGCATCGTCATCTACGGGCTGCTGGCGCTGTTTGCGCTGTTCTACCTGATGCCGCTGTTCGTCATGCTGGTGACCTCGTTCAAGACCATGGACGAGATCCAGAACGGCAACATGCTGGCGCTGCCCAGGGCGCCGACCTTCGA
The DNA here is from genome assembly GCF_004006095.1 of Mesorhizobium sp. M7A.F.Ce.TU.012.03.2.1. Lineage (NCBI taxonomy): Bacteria > Pseudomonadati > Pseudomonadota > Alphaproteobacteria > Hyphomicrobiales > Phyllobacteriaceae > Mesorhizobium > Mesorhizobium sp. M7A.F.Ce.TU.012.03.2.1. The sequence continues at coordinate 3,107,560 of NZ_CP034779.1, read as the reverse complement.
CCCCTGGCTGAAGGCCTGGGGCGAGACCTGCGTCGGCCTCACCTGCGCCGGCATCAAGGGCTATTTCTGGAACTCCATCAAGATGGTGGTTCCGGCCGTGCTGATCTCGACGATGCTCGGCGCGCTCAACGGCTACGTGCTGACCAAATGGCGTTTTCGCGGGGCAACGCTGGTGTTCGGGCTGATGCTGTTCGCCTGCTTCATCCCGTTCCAGTCGGTGCTGCTGCCGATGGCGACCATCCTCGGCAGCCTTGGCCGCTTCGGCGTCACGCTGCAGAATGCGACGGGAACCAGCTTTGGCCTCGGCAACCCGACGGTCAACCTCGTCTTCGTCCACGTCGTCTACGGCATCGGCTTCACCACGCTGTTCTTCCGCAACTACTACGAGGCGTTCCCGACCGAACTGGTCAAAGCGGCACAGGTCGACGGCGCATCCTTCTTCCAGATCTTCCGCCGCATCATGCTGCCGAACTCGATGCCGATCTTCGTCGTCACCGTCATCTATCAGTTCACCAACATCTGGAACGACTTCCTGTTCGCCTCGGCATACGCCGGCACCGGCGATGCGATGCCGATGACGGTGGCACTCAACAACGTCGTCAACACCTCGACCGGCGTCGTCGAATACAACGTCAACATGGCGGCCGCGATGATCGCGGCACTGCCCACCCTTCTCGTCTATGTGCTCGCCGGCCGCTATTTCGTGCGCGGTCTGATGGCGGGCGCCGTCAAAGGATAATCCGATGGCTTTTCTGGAAATTGATGGTTTGAGGAAGCGCTTCGGCCAGGTCGAGATCCTGAAGGGGATCGATGTCGAGCTCGAGAAAGGCGGCTTCCTGGTGCTGGTCGGCCCTTCCGGCTGCGGCAAGTCGACCTTGCTCAACACCATCGCCGGCCTGGAGACGATCACCTCGGGCGAAATCCGTGTCGACGGCCGCACCATCAACGATCTGCACCCCTCCAAGCGCGACATCGCCATGGTTTTCCAGAGCTACGCGCTCTACCCCAACATGACGGTGGCCGGAAACATCTCGTTCGGCATGGAGATGCGCGGCGTGCCGGCGGCGGAGCGCCAGAAGGCGATCGACAAGGTGGCCAAGGTGCTGCAGATCGGCCACCTCTTGCAACGCAAGCCAAGCCAGCTTTCAGGGGGCCAGCGCCAGCGCGTCGCCATGGGCCGGGCGCTGGTGCGCGACCCAAAACTGTTCCTTTTCGACGAGCCATTGTCCAACCTCGACGCCAAGCTGCGCGTCGACATGCGCATCGAGATCAAGCGCCTGCATGCCACCACCGGCACCACCATCGTCTACGTCACACACGACCAGATCGAGGCGATGACGCTGGCCACCAAGATCGCGGTCATGCGCGATGGCGAGGTGCAGCAGTTCGGCACGCCGGCCGAAATCTACAACAACCCGAGCAATCTCTTCGTCGCCGATTTCATGGGCTCGCCGGCGATGAACCTGATCCCGGCGACGATCGGCACGTCAGGCAACGCGCTGTCCGTCGTGCTGCAGCGCGAAGCACGAGAGCCGATCTCGCTGCCGATGGCCAATGCACCGGCCGGCCTGTCGGCATTCCAGGGCAAACCGATCATCTTCGGTGTCCGCCCCGAAGCCCTGACCGATCCGGAAGGTGCCGAGCGCAACGCCTCGCACATCGCCACCGCCGACTGTCACATCGAGGTCGTCGAACCGGCAGGCTCGGACACTTTCGCCGTCACCAATCTCGGCGGCAAGGGCGTGGTGGCGCGGCTGCGCGCCGACGCCAACATCCAGCCGGGCACCAACACGCCGCTTGCCTTCAACCTGACCAAGGCGGTGTTCTTCGACCCGGCGACCGAGACCCGTATTCGCTAATGTATGTCGCCCAAAAGTGGATCCGGTTTTGGGGCAACGACATGCATCAAAACAAAAAACTAAAGCGCGTCGGGACGCGATTTAGGCCATGACAAATCCGGACATCGTCATCATCGGCTCCGGCATCGGCGGCGCCACGATCGCCTCCGGCCTTGCCGGCAGCGGCGCCTCGATCCTGATGCTGGAGCGCGGCGAGCCGTTGCCGGCGACGCCGCACGCGCGCGACACGCGCTCGATCTTCGTCGACGGCCATTACAGGCCGAAGGAGATGTGGCGTGAGGCCGGCGGCGCCGCCTTCAACCCCGGCAATTATTACTATGTCGGCGGCAATTCGAAGTTCTATGGCGCGGTGCTGATCCGCTACCGCAAGGAGGACTTTGCGGCCATGGAGCATTTCGGCGGCGTCTCTCCGGCCTGGCCGTTCACCTATGACGAATTCGAGCCCTGGTATTCGAAAGCCGAACAGCTGTTTCGCGTGCGCGGTGCACTGGGCGAGGATCCGACCGAGCCGTTCCACTCGATCCCCTACGCCTACAAGCCGGTGCCCGACGAGGCACCGATCGCCCGCGCCCGCGCCGAGCTGAAGGGCCTCGGCCTGCATCCAGCCTCGCTGCCGCTCGGCGTCGACATTGACACCTGGCTGAAAGAGGGCAAGACCGGCTGGGATGCTTTTCCCAACACCGGCCAGGGCAAGGTCGACGCGCAGACGGGTCCGCTGACGGCTGCGCTGACCGATCAGAACATCAAGCTCGAGACCGGCGCTTACGTCGAATATCTCGAAGCCTCGCCAGACGGCACGACGATATCAGCCATTCACTACCGGCAGAACGGCGAGCTGAAGAAAGTATCACCGAAGCTGGTCATCCTGTCGGCCGGCGCGGTCAATTCCGCCGTCATCCTGCTGCGCTCGCCGACATCGGATGGCAAAGGCCTAGCCAACCGCTCCGACCAGGTCGGCCGCAATTTCATGAACCACAATTCAAGCGCCATGCTGGCGATCGACCCGCGCCGCCGCAACGATGCCGTCTATCAGAAGACCTTGATGCTGAACGACTATTACCTGTCCGACGGCAAGGGCGGCAAGCCGCTCGGCAATGTCCAGCTTCTGGGAAAGATCGACGGCAACATGCTGCGGGCCAATGTCAAATACACGCCCGGATTCGCGCTCGACTTCATGGCCGGCCACGCCGTCGACTGGTACCTGATGTGCGAGGACCTGCCCGATCCGGAAAGCCGCATCATGGTCGACGGCAAGGACATCGTCATGCAGTGGCGGCGCTCCAACATGCAGTCGCTCGACGGGCTGACCAAGGTGATGCGCGAGAACTTCCGCGCCTGCGGTTATCCCCTAGTGCTGTCGCGCCCCTTCGACAAACGCACGCCGTCGCACCAATGCGGCACGGTCAAGATGGGCGACGATCCGGCGACCGCGGCGCTCGACCCTTACTGCCGCTCCTTCGACCACCGGAACCTCTTCGTCGTCGATGGAAGCTTCTTGCCCAATTCGGCCGCCGTGAACCCGGCGCTGTCGATCGCCGCCCAGGCATTGCGCGTTGCCGATCACATCCGCAAGACGGAGTTAGCAACATGAGAGGTTCGCGCCGCCCCTCATCCGCCTGCCGGCACCTTCTCCCCGTAAACGGGGAGAAGAATGCTGACCGCAACCGCGGCGCTTCTTTGTCGATTGGCAAAGCCAGCGGCGACAGCGTCCTTCTCCCCGTCACTATACGGAAAGAAGTGCCCGGCAGGGCGATGAGGGGCGGCGCTGACATCCGCAAGGCTAGCTTCCAATGACCCGCCCCTCCGCCATCGTCACCGGCGGCGCGCGCGGCATTGGCCTTGCCTGCGCCCAGGCACTGGCGGATGCCGGCTTCGATATTCTGGTCGTCGACCTTGCCGAAACGGCCGCTGACAGACTTGCCACCGACATCACCAAGCGCCGCGCGAAATTCGCCTACGTCCAGTCCGACATCGCCGATCTCGCCAGCCACACCGTACTTGTCGATGCCGCGATGCGCGCCTTCGGCCGCATCGACTGCCTGGTCAACAATGCCGGCGTCGGCGCCGTGGTGCGCGGTGACCTCTTGGACCTCAAGCCAGAGAATTTCGACCGCACGCTCGGCATCAATCTGCGCGGCACTGTGTTCCTCAGCCAGGCCGTGGCCAAGGCGATGCTGGCCGCGCCAGGCGATCCCCCGAAATCAATCATCACCATCACCTCGGTCAGCGCCGAAATGGCATCGCCGGAGCGGCCGGACTACTGCATCTCGAAAGCCGGACTTTCGATGTGGGTGAAGAACCTGGCGCTGCGGTTGGCTCCCGAAAACATAGGCGTGTTCGAGGTGCGGCCCGGCATCATCCGCACCGACATGACCTCAGGCGTGACCGCCAAATACGACGCCCTCATCGACGGTGGTCTGGTGCCGGCAAAGCGCTGGGGCGAAGCATCGGATATCGGTGCGGTGGTGGCGACGCTCGCCGGTGGCAAGCTCGGCTTTTCGACCGGCTCGATCATCAATGTCGACGGTGCGCTCTCCGTGGCGCGACTGTAAATGGATGGTTTCATGACCGACTACATCATCGTGGGCGCCGGGCCGGCCGGCTGCGTTCTGGCCAACCGGCTGAGCGAGGATCCGGGCAACTCGGTCTTGCTGCTCGAAGCCGGCGGCAAGGACTGGCATCCCTATATCCACATGCCGGCGGGCTTCGCCAAGATGACCAAAGGCATCGCCTCCTGGGGCTGGTCGACCGTGCCGCAGAAGCACATGAAGGATCGCGTCTTCTGGTACACGCAGGCCAAGGTTGTCGGCGGCGGCTCCTCCATCAACGCCCAGATCTACACGCGCGGCAATGCCCGCGACTACGATGCCTGGGAGAAGGAAGAGGGTCTCACCGGCTGGGGTTATCGCGACGTGCTGCCCTACTTCAAGCGAGCCGAAAACAACCAGCGCTACGCCAACGATTTTCACGGCGACCAGGGCCCGCTCGGCGTGTCCAACCCGATCGCGCCGCTGCCTATCTGCGAGGCCTACTTCCGTGCCGGCCAGGAGATGGGCATCCCCTTCAACCCGGACTTCAACGGCGCTGCCCAAGAAGGCGTCGGCTACTACCAGCTTACCCAGAAGGATGCCCGGCGCTCGTCCGCTTCAGTCGCCTATTTGAAGCCGATCCGCGCCCGCAAGAACCTGACCGTCCGAACCGACGTGCTGGTGACGCGCATCGTCGTCGAGAAGGGCCGCGCCATCGGCGTCGAGGTGGTCGACAGGCCGGGCGGCGAGAAGAAAATCCTGCGCGCCGAACGCGAGGTGATCGTCTCGTCCGGCGCCATCGGCTCGCCGAAACTTCTGATGCAGTCGGGCATCGGCCCCGCGGACCATCTGAAGTCGGTCGGCATCACACCGGTGCACGACCTGCCCGGCGTCGGCTCCAACATGCAGGACCATCTCGATCTGTTCGTCATCGCCGAATGCACAGGCGATCACACCTATGACAACTACGCCAAGCTGCACCGCACGGCCTGGGCCGGCCTGCAATATCTGCTGCTGAAGAAGGGGCCGGCGGCCTCCAGCCTGTTCGAGACCGGCGGCTTCTGGTACGCCGACCCGACAGCCGCCTCGCCCGACATCCAGTTCCATCTCGGTCTGGGCTCGGGTATCGAGGCCGGCGTCGAGAAGCTGAACAATCCCGGCGTCACTTTGAACTCGGCCTTCCTGCGGCCGCGCTCGCGCGGCACGGTGCGGCTGAAGAGCGCCGACCCGGCCGACCACCCGCTGATTGATCCGAACTACTGGTCCGATCCCTATGACCGCGCCATGTCGATCAAGGGGCTGCGGCTGGCCCGCGAGATCATGCGGCAGAAGGCGCTTGCCCCTTACGTGCTGCGCGAGGTGCTGCCCGGCCCGTCACTCGCCAGCGACGACGAGCTGTTCGACTATGCCTGCCGCAGTTCCAAGACCGACCACCATCCGGTCGGCACCTGCCGCATGGGCCATGACGAGATGGCTGTCGTGACGCCGGATCTGCGGCTGCGCGGCATCGAGGGCCTGCGCATCTGCGACGCCTCGGTGATGCCGCGCGTGCCTTCATCCAACACCAATGCACCGACTATCATGGTCGGTGAAAAGGGCGCCGACCTCGTCCTTGGCCGCGAGCCGCTGCCGCCGGCGGTGTTTTCCGGAAACCGGGCTGCTTAGCCACTGAGGGGTAAGACATGATCAGGCACTGTGTTTTCGCCAAGTTTCGCAACGATGTTGCCGCCGCCGAGCGCAAGGCGATCCATTCCGATCTCGAGGCGCTTCGACAGGTGATCGACGGCATGGACGCCGTAAAATTCAGCGCCAATGTCAGCCCGGAGCCGTTCGCACGCGGCTTCACCCACGGCTTCACCATCGATTTCCGCGATGCTGCCGCGCGCGATGCCTATCTTGTGCATGAAGCGCACCAGCGCGCCGGCGCGCGCCTGGTCGCTGCCCTGGAAGGCGGCACGGACGGACTGCTGGTGTTTGATCTCGAAATCTAGACCTCATTCTCAAGCCACGATCGAGTTCATCGACAGATCGCACCGGTCGCTCCTCATCGCACCTTCCGCCATTCCAGCGGGCGTTCGATCAAATGAGCCACGCGAAAACGTGACCACCGGTCTTCCCTGAACTGGCCGATAATTCCCCCATCGATGATGATGGAGGAAGATTTGCCCCTTAATTCGCAGCAGAAGAAGACCGTCCTCGCCTCATTCCTGGGCTGGACGCTCGATGCTTTCGATTTCTTCCTTCTGACATTCCTGCTCACCGATATCGCGACCGAATTCCACGCCGACGTGCCCGCGGTCTCCAAGGCGCTGTTCCTGACCTTGGCGACACGCTTCATCGGCGCGTTCTTCTTCGGCATGCTTGCCGACAAATACGGGCGCAAGCCGATCCTCATGCTCAACATCGTCAGCTATTCGGTGATCGGCGCGCTGGCCGCCTTCTCGCCCAATCTCGGCATATTCCTCGCCCTGCGTGCTTTGTTCGGCATCGCCATGGGCGGCGAATGGGGGCTGGGCAGTTCGCTGGCCATGGAATCCATTCCGCCGAGCGCACGCGGCATGGTCTCCGGCATCCTGCAATGCGGCTATCCGGCCGGCTATCTGCTGGCGGCGGTGGTCTATGGCCTGCTCTATCAGCAGACGATCGGCGGCTACACGATCGGCTGGCGCGCCATGTTCCTGCTCAGCTTCGTGCCGGCGCTGATCGTGCTCTTTATCCGCTCGCATGTGCCGGAATCGCCGGCCTTCGTCGAAGCGCAGAAGACGGCTCGACCTGGCATGTGGGAAACGCTGCAGAAGCACTGGGGCGTCGCGCTCTATGCCGTCGTGCTGATGATGTTCTTCAATTTCTTCAGTCATGGCACGCAGGACCTCTACCCTACCTTCCTGAAGAAGCAGCACGGCTTCGATCCGCATACGGTGAGCTGGATCACCATCGTCGCCAATATCGGCGCCATCGTCGGCGGCCTGGCCTTCGGCGCGCTGTCGGAGAAGATCGGCCGCGTTAACGCCATCACGCTGGCATGCCTGATCGCCTTGCCGTCCATCCCGCTATGGGCCTACTCGACCACGCCGTTCATGCTCGCCATCGGCGCCTTCGTCATGCAGGTCGCGGTCCAGGGTGCCTGGGGCGTCATCCCCGTGCACCTCAACGAGCTTTCGCCCGGAGCGGTGCGGGCGACCTTGCCCGGCTTTATCTATCAGGCGGGCAATCTCGCCGCGTCCTATGGCGGCCCCTATCAGGCAGGAATCGCTGAAAGCGCCGGAGGCAGCTATGGCTATGCCCTGGCGCTGTTCGCAGGCGTGGTCGCCGTCTGCATCATCGTCGTCATCCGCTTCAGCCCGGAACGACGTGGCCAGGTGATGACCGTCCTGACCTGAGCGGCGCCTAACCAAGCCTCAGCGCGACGACGCCGGCCACGATGCTGAGCGCGGCGGCACCGCGCCAGCCGGTCATTTTTTCGCCGAGAGCGAAGACCGAGATCATCATGGCAAACAGGATCGAGGTTTCGCGCAGCGAGGCCACCGAAGCGATCGGTGCTTTGGTCATGGCCCACATGACGATCCAATAGGCGGCGCCGCTGAGTACGCCGGTGAACAGCCCTGCCTTCCAGTCGCGCGCCAACACCGGCAGCGCCTTCGGCCCGCGGAAGATGAGGCACAGCACCAACGCGCCTAAAGCATCGCAGATGAACAGCCAGGCGGCATAGCTCTGCGCGGTTGCCGCCAGCCGCGCGCCACTGCCGTCCGACAGCGTATAGCTGGCGATGAAGATGGAAGTGCCGAGCGCGAAGCCAACCGCGCGCAGATTGAGTTTTTCCAGATGCGCGCCGCCACGAAACGACATCACCAGCGTGCCGGCCGACAACAGGAAGATGCCGAGCATGGCGAACGGGCCGGGAATCTCGGCAACGACGAACATGCCGCCGAAGGCTGAGAGCAGAGGTGCGGTGCCGCGCGCCAGCGGATAGGTCTGGGCGAAATCGCCGGCCTTGTAGGCGCCGATCAGGAAGGTCCGGTAGCCCATGTGGAAAACGACGGAGGCGATGATGTAGGGCCACACCTCCGCCTTCGGCACTTCGACGAAGGGCAGCACCACGAGTGCCGCCGCGCCCATGCCTAATGTCATCAGCGTGATCGACAGGAAGCGGTCGAGATGAACCTTGACCAGCGCATTCCAGATCGCGTGCATGGCAGCGGCGGCAAGCACTGCAAAGAAGACGAAAAGCGTCATGCGCGGCTCATGTGGCGATGCCCGGCGTTTCCAGGTCTATGTCCACCCGCAGCGGAAAATGATCCGAGGCAACCTCGCCGATGTCTGCACTGATCGAACGCACCCGCCCGGCGAACATGCCGCCGACGAAGCAATGGTCGAGCCGGCGCTTTGCCAGTCTGACGTCGATGGTCTTCACATGGGTGTGGAAGTCCGGAACCGGCTCCCCGGCAACGGCGGCGGCATCGACGAAACCGCTGAGATAGGCGGCACCTCGATGGTAGGGCGTGCTGCCGACGATGCGGCGATACTCGGCGCTGTCCGGCTCCATGTTGAAATCACCCATCCAGATCGCCGCCAGCGGGTTTTCCGGCTCCGCTTCGCCGCTGGTCCAATTGCGCGTGGGCTCGTCGTCGACGCCGCTCCACGGTCCGCCATCGGACGGTGCCCGGCGATGCTCGGCCATGAGGTAGTCGATCTGCTCCAGCCGCTCCTCGGCCGCGATATGGGCGAGATGCAGCGACAACACCCGCACCGGCCCTGCCGGCGTGCGGATCATGCATTCAAGCGCGGCGTTGCGGGTGTTGAGCGGCCGCTGCGTTCGGCGCATTGGCAGCGCATGCAGCCGCGACCAGACGATCGGCAGTTTCGACAGCACCATGGTGCCGAACTGGCGGCGCCGATTGACCAGACGGCCGTCGCGCCTTTCGCTGGCGTCCATGTCGAAGGCCGGGCCGTAGACCCAGTGATGTTCGGGCAGCAGACGGGAAAGCAGCTCCGGCTGGTCGTCGTAATTGCTGCGTTGCCAGTGCCGCTCGACTTCCTGCAGCGCAATGATGTCGGCACCGGCAACGATGCGCGCGGCGCGCGAAAGATCGTAGCGGCCGTCGCCGCCGAACCCGTACTGGATGTTGTAGCTGACCAGCTTCATTGCTTATCCGGCTCAATTTCGTGTTGGCAGTAGCGGTTCGATGCCACGGTTGCAATGTGCAGGAGAATGGACGTGGCTTGGACCAGCCTTGCTTCACCGGGATCATGCACCGATCCCGAAGCACTTCGATATCTTCCGTGCGCCGGAAAACGGCGTGCGATGCCTTATGTATTCAGCGGCTGGAACCGGCCGGGTGGCGACGCCGCCAGTTCGGTCCAGTCGATCTCTTCCTCCAGGCGATGATAGGCTTCGTCGCCAATCGTCCCGTTGCGGCGCAATTCCTCCAGCGCGTCGCGCTGGCTCTTGATCGCATAAAGACGCAAGCGGTCATATTCGGTCGCCGCCTGGGCATCGTCGGGATTTTTGGCGATCTTGCGTTGAGCGGCATATTGCTCGCGCACCGCGGCCGCCGCGTCCGATGTCTTGCCGCTCAATATGTCGAGGGCGGCCTGCATGACCACAACACGCGCCTGCGCAACCTCGCGGTCGACGGTTTCGTCAGGGTCGAGGTTCAGCAGGCGCAGCAGCGGCTTCAAGCTCATGCCTTGCAGCACCAGCGTGCCGAGCACGACCGTGAAAGCAGCGAGCACGATCGGGTCGCGGGCCGGGAATTCAGCCGGCAGGGCGAATGCCGCCGCAAGCGTCACCAAACCTCGCATCCCGCACCAGCCGATCAGCACGCCGCCACGAAACGACGGAGCGTCACGCTGACGATCAGCCACGCCGAAACGGCCAAACCACCTGATGATCGCTCCGCACCCCAGCACCCAGATGAGGCGTGAGACGATGACGATGGCAAGCACTGTCCCGGCCAGGACGAACGCATCGGTCTGCCCCTGCCCGGCAAGCCTGCCGACGATCGTACGCGCCTGCAGGCCCATCAGCACGAAAGCCAGAACATTGAGCACGAAGACCGCCGTCTCCCAGACCGAATAGGAGCTGATGCGGTTTCTGGCCGGCATGCGGCGCGGTGCGGTGCGGGCGATCGTCATGGCATAGACGACTATGGTGATGATGGCCGATAGTCCGATCCTGTCAGCCAGGATCCAGACCCCGAATGTGCCGGCAAATTGCACCACAGTGCCGCTCGCCGGGTCCTCGATCCGGCCCAGCGTCATCAGAGACACCCGGCCAAGCAGGTAGCCGGCGGCAAGGCTGCCGAGCGTGGACAGCAGGATCATCGGAACGGCGCTGCTCAGCAGAATGGAACCTGCTGCCGCCGAAATCGCCATCCGGTAGATCAGCAAGGCGGTGGCGTCGTTGAGCAGGCTCTCGCCTTGCAGAATGGCAGTGATGCGGTGCGGCACCTTGAACTGGCCAAGCACGGCCGATGCCGCAACCGCATCGGGCGGCGCCACGATGGCGCCAAGCGCTATGGCCGCGGCGATCGGCAGGCCTGCCATCGCCCAGCCGGCAAGTGCGACCGTCGCTGTCGTGAACAGGACGGCACCAAGCGCCAGCAGCACAAGCGGCACCCTGTAGCGGTTAAGATCGCGCAGCGAGGTATCATAGGCGGCATCGAGCAGCACCGGCGCGATGAACAGGGCTAGCGCCAGTTCCGGATCGATCTCTATGGTCGGCACGCCAGGCACGAAGGCGATGGCCACCCCGGCCAGCGCCAGCAAAGAGGGATAGGGAACCTGTACGCGCCGCGACAGCGCCGTCAGCGCAACGGCGATCAACAGCAGAACGAGTGTCAGTTCGAAAAGCGCCATGGCCTGTTATAGCCGGGATGCGAGACGCTGGCAGTGGCAAAGCGGCTGGAAACTGTTGATTGGCCAGCAAGCTCGAGCCGATGGGAATATGCCTCGAATTGCCTTCCACCGATGCCCTGCCAAATCGACAAATGCGCCGACCGCACCGACATCGAAATCACCGATAGAGGGCTCGCTTAAACACGGACTTCCCTGCATTGCAGCCCATTGCCACGCGGACGGAAGCATCTCCCGTCTTCGCAGACCGGGATGCAGCCATTCATTTTGAGCAAGCGCATCAGCCTAGTGCAGCACCAGCATGTCGCTCGACGAGAACGAGATCTCGGCCTTTTCACCGACTGCGGGTGGCGGGGTTGCCGGGCTGTTGAAGGTGTCGAGCGAGACCGTGTTGCCACCGATGCCGACGCGAACCCGGATGACCGAGCCGAGAAAATGCACTTCGGAGATTTCTCCCGAAAGGCTGGAGTCACGGCCGGGCTGACGGCCCAGCGAAATCGCTTCCGGACGCAGCGCCAGCGACAGCGTGTCACCTGATTTGGAGCCGTTGAGCTTGCCCTTGAGCGAAACCTGTTCGGAATTGACCCGCACCGTGCCTGCAGCCGCATCGGTGACGGTGCCTTCCAGCACGTTCAGCGTGCCGACGAAATTGGCGACGAACTTGGTCGCCGGACGGTTGTAGATCTCGAACGGCGTGCCGACCTGCTCGGCTTTGCCGCCATACATGACGGCGATGCGGTCGGAGATCGACAGCGCCTCTTCCTGGTCGTGCGTGACAAAGATAGTGGTGATGCCGAGCTTCTTCTGGATCGAGCGGATTTCCTCGCGCAGCGACACGCGCACCTTGGCGTCGAGCGCCGACAGCGGCTCGTCGAGCAGCAGCAGCTTCGGCTTCGGCGCGATAGCGCGGGCCAATGCGATACGCTGCTGCTGGCCGCCCGAGAGCTGGTAGGGATAGCGATCCGCCATCTGCGGCAGCTTGATGATGCCGAGCATTTCGGCGACACGAGCATCGATGTCCGCCCTGGGCATGCCGGCGACCTTCAGGCCAAAGCCGATATTCTGCGCCACGGTCAGGTTCGGAAACAGCGCATAGGCCTGGAACACCATGCCGACATTGCGCTGGTTGGGTTTCAACCTCGTAATGTCCTTGCCGCCGACGACGATCGTGCCCGCGCTCGGCTCCTCGAAGCCCGCCACCATGCGCAGCACGGTGGTCTTGCCGCAGCCGGACGGGCCGAGGAAGGAGACGAATTCGCCGCGCTCGACGTCAAGATTGAAGTCCTCGACCACCGTTGTGGCGCCGAAGGATTTTCGAACGTGCTGGATGGAGAGGAATGGGTCGGCCATGGCGTGGTTCTCTCGATCAATTTGGGCGGTTCGCCGATTTCGGCGCGAAGCGGGACAGTATCTGGATCAGCGACATGCAGCCCCAGGTGATGGCGAAGGCGATGATGGCAAGTGCCGCCGGCTCATAGGCGCGGTTGGCGCCGATATTCTGCAGATAGGGGCCGAAGGCCGGCCGGTTGAGCAGGCTGGCCATGGTGAATTCGCCGATGACGATGGCGAAGGTGAGGAAGGCGCCCGAGAGCACCGCGATCAGCACGTTGGGCAGGATGACACGGGTGATGATCGTCCCCCAACCAGCACCAAGGATCTGTGCCGCCTCCGTCAGTGTGCGCACGTCGATGGTGCGAAGCCCGGTGTCGACGGCGCGATACATGTACGGCAGCGCCAGTGTTGCATAGCCGATGACCAGCAAGGCATTGGTGCCTGTATCGGTCGCCAGGAACGGCAGCGGCGAATTCGACCCGTACATTCTGATGTAGCCGAAGACGATGACGATGGCCGGAATGACCAGCGGCAGCAGGGTAATGAATTCGACGATCGGCCGCAATTGCGGCAGCCGAAGCCGAATCCAATAAGCGGCGGGCACCACGATCAGCACGCCGAGAATGATGGTGAAAACGGCGGCCAGTACCGAATAGCCGAAGGTGGCCTGGAAGCGGGCATCGCCCAACACGACCTTGTAGGCGTCGAAGGAGTACTCCCCGCGCCGCATGCGCATCGAGAACTCCACGGTCGCGATCAGCGGGATGAAAAAGTAGGCCGCGCCAAGAGCAAAGACGAGCCAGGCCCAGAACTTTCCCGACTTCATTTCAGCCACCTCTCGGAACGGGTCCGGAACCAGATGTAGAACACATTGGCAAGACCTGTGATGACGATCATGCCGAAGGCGATGGCATAACCGAGATGGGCATTGTGCAGCACATCTCCACGGATCTGTGCATAGAGCAAAATCGGCACGATGTTGAGCGACGAGCCGGTCAGCGCATAGGCGGTGGCGATGGCGCCGAAGGCGTTGGCGAACAACAGGATCACGGTGCCGAGGAAACTCGGCCAGATCACCGGAATGACCACCATGCGCCAGTACTGGGACATGGTCGCGCCCAGCGTCGCGGCAGCCTCGCCCCATTCCTTCTTCAGCCCGTCGATGGCCGGCACGATGATCACCACCATCAGCGGTATCTGGAAATAGACATAGGTCAGTGTCAGGCCCCAGAATGACAGGATGTTGAAGCCGTGTGCGTAGATGTTAAGGCCGAACACGGTGTTCAGGATCACCGTCGCAAGGCCGAGGCGGCCGAGCGTGGCGAGGAAGGCAAAGGCCAGCGGCACGCCGGCAAAATTGGAGGCCACGCCGGAAAAGGTCAGTGTCGCCGAACGTATCCAGTCCGGCAGGCCACCGCGCACGATGGCGATGGCAATCGCCAGGCCCGCAAATGCGCCAATCAGCGATGACGCAAGACTGATCTTGATCGAAATCCAGTAGGCGGCAACGATGGACGGTTGCGCCAGCGCTGCGATGTTCTCGAGCGTGAATTCGCCGGCATCGTTCTGGAATGCACCCAGCATCAGATAGAGCGTGGGCAGGATGAGGAACATGATGGCGAAGATGAAGAAAGGCGCGACACCAAGCCATTGTGTCGGCAGCCGCATGCTGCGTGCTTCGGCGGGAGGCGCAGTCTTCCCGGTAACAGCGTGGTCGGACAATGAGATATCGGTCATGCGCCGGCTACCGTCTTCGAGAGAAGGACCGGGCGGCCGCGAAGCCGCCCGGCATGGTGTGAGTTACTTCACGTTGGCGCCGACGACGGCATCCCAGTTCTTGGTGATGGCTTCCTTGGACTTGCCCTGCTCCTCGAGTGTCGGGAACACGGCGGACGCATAGGCTTCGGCCGGCGGCAGCTTGGCCAGGATGTCAGCCGGGATCTTGCCGTTCTTGGCGAGATCGTTGAAGCGGATCGGGTGGCAATAGCCTTTCAGCCAGCCGATCTGGCCTTCGTCCGAGTAGAGGTATTCGAGCCAGAGCTTGGCTGCATTCGGATGCGGCGCGTAGGCGCTGATCGCCTGCACGTAGACACCGGCGACAACACCGGTCTTCGGCACGACGACGTCGACGGGCGGATTGCCCTTCAGCGTGTCGCGGCCTGCGAGCGCGTTGTAGTCCCAGGTGACGAGGATCGGGGTCTGGCCCTGGGCGAGCGTCGCGGCCTTTCCGATGACCGGCACGAAATTGCCGGCGGCATTGAGCTTCTTGAAGAAGTCGAGGCCAGCGGTACCGGCAGCTTCACCAGCGGCGGCGCCTGACGACAGGCCGGCGGCATAAACCGCCTGGATCGCCTGGTTCGAGGCACGCGGATCACCGGCAAGGGCCACCGAGTTGGCGAATTCCGGCTTCAGCAGGTCGGCCCAGTCGGCCGGAGCTTCCTTGACGAGATCCTTGTTCACCTGGAAGGAAAGCACGCCGTAATAGTCGCCGGTCCAGAAACCTTCGGCATCCTTGGCGCTGTCGGGGATCGAGTCCCAGGTCGACACCTTGTAGGGCTGGATCAGGCCATCAGCCTTGGCGGTCGGGCCGAAGGACAGGCCGACGTCGATGACGTCGGGCGCCTGCGGGCCCTTGTTGTCCTTGTTGGCCTTGATCGCCTCGATCTCGTCGCCGGAACCGGCATCGGGATTGAGTTCGTTGACGGTGATTTCCGGATACTTCGCCTTGAAGCCTGCAATGACGTCGCCGTAGCCGCACCAGTCATGCGGCAACGCGATGGTGGTGAGCTGGCCTTCCGCCTTGGCGGCCTTGACGAGATCGTCCAGCGAATCCGCGGACGAAATCACCGTCGACGCGAAAAGCGCCGCGGCCGAAAGGGAAAGCACTTTCCCCGTGAATTTGAACATGTGTTCTCTCCGTTGAACTGACGCCGTTGGACGCCTGCGATGCGGTATCGTTTTCATGTGACAGCCAGATGAAAGCTTTGTGAAAGCGGCTGCTCGCAGTGCGAAAAAGTAAACTCTTTTTAACCTGATGTAGCAATCGCTCCGCGATTCTTTTTCCGGCTAATTAGTTTTTGCCTTGCCCGTCATCCTCCCCCTTGTTTTCATAGCCCCTTTTCAGATCACTTTGCGGCGCGGAAAACGCCTCAGATCGTGCCGGCGATGGCGTTTTCGAGCAAGGTCAGCGCCGCCTTCTTGGTCAGCTTGACCGGGTTGCCGCCGGCAGTCGGATCGACCACCGCCATATCGGCGATCAGCGTCTTACGCTTCTTGTCCATGTCGAGCCCCTTGATAAGGCCGGGCAGTGCATGCGGCACCTTCAGTTCCTTGCGAAGCTTGATGATGGCTTTGGCGAAGCCGTCAAAGCCGCCCTTGATGCCGCAATAGGCGGCGAGCCGGCCGATACGCTCCTCGATGGAGTCCCGGTTGAAGGCCAGAACATAGGGCATGAACACCGCGTTGGTCATGCCGTGATGGGTGTCGTAGAGCGCGCCGACCGGGTGCGACAGCGAATGGATGGCGCCGAGCCCTTTCTGGAAGGCGGTGGCGCCCATGGCGGCGGCGCTCATCATATGGGCGCGCGCAACGAGATCCCCGCCGTTGGCATAGGCCTTCGGCAGGTTCTCGAAGACCAACCTCACGCCTTCGACGGCGATGCCGTCGGCCATCGGATGGTAGCCGGGCGCGCAATAGGCTTCGAGGCAATGGGCCAGCGCATCCATGCCGGTACCGGCGGTGATGAAGCCCGGCATGCCGACCGAAAGCTCCGGATCGGCAATGACGATAGCCGGCAACAATTTGGGATGGAAGATGACCTTCTTGGTGTGCGTCGCCTCATTGGTGATGACGCCGGCGCGGCCGACCTCCGATCCGGTCCCGGCGGTGGTGGGCACGGCGATGATCGGCGCGATGGCATCCGAATT
Source organism: Mesorhizobium sp. M7A.F.Ce.TU.012.03.2.1 (assembly GCF_004006095.1). Classification (NCBI taxonomy): domain Bacteria; kingdom Pseudomonadati; phylum Pseudomonadota; class Alphaproteobacteria; order Hyphomicrobiales; family Phyllobacteriaceae; genus Mesorhizobium; species Mesorhizobium sp. M7A.F.Ce.TU.012.03.2.1. The sequence continues at coordinate 3,091,060 of NZ_CP034779.1, read as the reverse complement.
GGCGCGCGTCCACCAGTCGTCGACATCCTCGAAATCCCACACCGGCCTGACCTGCCCGGCCTGGAAGGCGATCAGCTTGCCGAGATCGAGCGCCGAGCCGCCGCCGAAGGCGATGACGCCGTCATGCTTGCCCTTCTTGAACACGGCGATGCCGGCGGTCAGGTTGGATTCGACCGGGTTCGGCCTGACCTCGGAGAAGACGCCGTAGGGAACCTTGGCGTCGTCGAGGATCTTCAGCGTCGAGGCGACGACCGGCAGTTTCGCCAGGCCCGGATCGGTGACGAACAGCGGCCGCTTGATGCCGGTGGCCGCCAACACATCGGGCAATTCCTTGATGCGCCCGGCGCCGAAGCGGACGGTGGTGGGGTAGTTCCATTTGGAGATCAGCTTGGACATTTTTGTCTTTCAATAAATCAGATGGCTTCGCGCAGATGGAATGACTTCGGTCTCGTCAGATTGTCGTAGCCGATGGCCGACAAGCCCGCACCCTTGCCGGTATCCTTGACGCCGGTCCAGACCAAGGCCGGGTCGAGGTAGTCGCAGCGGTTCATGAACACCGTGCCGGTCTCGACGCGGTTGCCGATCGCCACCGCGTGCTCGGTATCGCGCGTCCAGATCGAAGCGGTCAGTCCGTAAGGACTGTCATTCATCAGCGCGATTGCCTCTTCGTCGTTGCGCACCTTCATGATGCCGACGATCGGGCCAAAGCTTTCCTCGCGCATGACGCTCATCTGATGATCGACGTTGGTCAGCACTTCCGGCGCCAGATAGGGCGAACCGGCCTTGTCGTTAGCCACCTTCATGTTGATGTGCGCCTTGGCGCCCTTGCGCAGCGCCTCGGCCTTCTGTTCACGGATCAGGTCGGCGAAGCGCGCCTGCGCCATCGGCCCCATCGTCGTCGCCTGGTCGAGCGGATTGCCGACGACGTAGTTCTTGGTCTCGGCGATGAAGCCTTCGACGAATTCGTCATAGACCTTTTCGTGCACATAGACGCGTTCGATGCCGCAGCAGCACTGACCGGAATTGTAGAAGGCGCCATCGACCAGATTGGCGACCGCATGATCCATCTTGGCGTCCGGCAGCACATAGGCCGGATCCTTGCCGCCAAGCTCGAGGCCGAGCGTCATAAAGGTGCCGGCCGCCGCCTTTTCGATGGCGCGGCCACCGCCGACCGAGCCGGTGAAATTGACATGGTCGATCTTGCCCGAGCCGAGCAGTTTTTCGGTCTGGGCATGGTTGAGCACGACATTCTGAAACACGCCCTTGGGTAGGCCCACTCTGTCGAAGGCCTGTTGGAAGCGCTCGCCGACCAGCAGCGTCTGCGCCGCGTGCTTGAGGATGACGGTGTTGCCGGCCATCAGCGCCGGCACGATGGTGTTGACGGCGGTGAGGTAAGGATAATTCCACGGAGCGATCACCATGACCACTCCGAGCGGATCCTTCTTCACGTAGCGGCGGAATCCGTCCTTCGGGTTGGAGGCTGGCACGGACTTGAGGGCCTGCTCGGCGATCTCGACCATGTAGTTGGTGCGTTCCTTGACGCCACCGAACTCGCCGCCATAGCGCACGGGCCGGCCCATCTGCCAGGCAATCTCCGGCACGATCTCGTCGGTCATCGCCACCAGAGCTTCTAGCATGGCAAGCATATACTTGCCGCGCTCGACGATCGGCGTCTCGGCCCACTTCTCCTGCGCCGCCTTGGCGCGTTCGACTGCGGCATTGATTGCCTGGTCGGTCGCGATCGGCCGCTCGGCATAGATCGAGCCATCGACGGGGGTAATGAGTTTTACGGTTTCCAATTAAACGCTCCTGAACTTCATTCTTCCAACACAGCTGTCGTGCCGAACCAGACGTCTCCAATGTCTGGATCGCGCATACCTTTCGATAGCCAAACTTTCACGACAGTCTCGATTATCTCTTCTGGTCCTGTTCCGTACTTCTGCTCCGCGACCCAGATCTTGTCCCGGCCGGTTATCGGGCTTGCTCCCTTTGCCAGCAGGCCTTTGAGAACCGTCCTGGTGAACGTCTCAATATCCTCGCCGTCGAGACCGAATTCGTGCCTTCCGACAGGAATAATCTGCCATAGGCCGACCGCATCGACATCCAGTTCGTTTGGAGCAAGCGCAACCCATTCTGCTGCCGATATCTCGTGGCTGCGATGGCGCTTGTTCCAGTCCATCTCTAGTACCGTTCGAACCCTCTGTGCAGTTCCCAATCCGTGATGCGGCGGTCGTATTCGAACTGCTCCCACTTGGCCGTGTGGACATAGTGTTCGAGCACGTCTTCGCCGAGCGCCTGCTTCAGCATCTTCGACTTCGCCAGCGTCTCGGTGGCATCACGCAGCGTCTTCGGGATCTCCGGCAGACGAGACGCCTGATAGGCATCGCCGACGAACGGCTTCTGCAATTCCAACTTCTCGTCGATGCCGGCAAGACCGGCGGCGATCAGCGCTGCGAAAGCAAGATACGGGTTCAGATCGGCGCCGCCGATGCGGCATTCCATGCGGATGCCCTTGGTGCCCTCGCCGCACAGGCGGAAGCCCGCGGTGCGGTTGTCCTCACTCCACATGATCTTGGTCGGCGCGAAAGTGCCTGCCTGAAAGCGCTTGTAGGAGTTGATGTAGGGAGCCAGGAACCAGGTGAATTCCTTGGCGTATTTGAGCTGGCCGGCGGCCCATTGCTGGCCGAGCGTCGACAGCGTCCAGTCGGCCTTTTTGTCGAAGAACAATGGCGTCTTGCCGTCGGCGCTCCACAGCGAATTGTGGATATGGCTGGAATTGCCGGCGAGCCCATAATTGTACTTGGACATGAAGGAAATCGCCTTGCCCTCGGACTCGGCGATTTCCTTGGCGCCGTTCTTCAGGATGACGTGGCGGTCGGCCATGTCGAGCGCCTCGGCATAGCGCACATTGATCTCTTCCTGGCCCGGACCCCATTCGCCCTTGGAATTCTCGATCGGAATGCCGGCCGCTTCCATCTCGTTGCGAAGCCGGCGCATCACGCCCTCTTCCTTGGTGGTGATGCCGATCTGGTAGTCGCCGATATAGGGCGAAGCCGTATCGAGACCTTGCCAGTGCTTCTTGCGGGCGGAATCGTAGGTCTCGTTGAACAGGTAGAATTCGAGCTCGGAAGCGAAATAACCGATATAGCCGCGCTCCGTCAGCCGCTTGACCTGCTTCTTGAGGATGGCGCGCGGCGAGTGCAGCAGGTCGTCATGCGTGTGGTGGTCGAGCACGTCGCAGATCACCAGTGCGGTCTTTTCCAGCCAGGGAATGCGCCGCAGCGTGGCGAGATCCGGCTTCATGACGAAGTCGCCATAGCCCTTCGACCAGCTCGCCGCCTTGTAGCCGGGCACCGGTTCCATATCGATGTCGGCGGCCAGCAGATAGTTGCAGCCATGCGTTTCGTCATGCGCGGAATCGACGAAGTACTGTGCCAGGAAGCGTTTTCCCGCCAGCCGGCCCTGCATGTCGACGATGCAGGCCAGCACGGTGTCGATCTCACCGCTTGAGACCGCCTTCTTCAACTGATCGAACGAAAAATTTCCGGCCATTCCTTTGGCACTCCAGCGCTTGTCGATTGAAAGGGAAAACGCAGCCATGGCCGGCGCGAGGCCGGCCATGGCCACAAAGGGCGATATCAGGCGCCAGCTTCGCCGATAGCCACCTCGGCTGCCTTGATCGCGGCCTGGCGCTTGGCAATCTGGTCACCGATCGGCGGACCCTGGAAGCGACGGTTCTCGAAACCGAACCAAAGCAGGGCGGTCAGCACGATGAAGCCTATGGTGATGTAAAGCACCTTGTCGTTCGGCGGCTGGATGGCGATGTAGAAGATGATTACCATGCCGACGATCGATAGCGCGCAGAACAGCTTGAACAGCCCAGCGCCGAGATTCCACGGGCCTGGAGTCGGCCATTTCGCCGTTCCGAAAGCCAGCATGCCGAGCACGATCGGGATGATGAACGACAGGAACAGGAACACCAGCGTCGAATTGACGACGATGGTGTAGATGTTGGTGCCGCCGATCGAAATGAACTGGGCAAGGAACACATAAAGGATCTCGAGGATCGCGGCCGTCCAGATCGCATTGACCGGCGTGCGCCAGGTCGGGTTGACCTTGGCGAGCGAAGCCGAACCGATCGGCATGCCGCCGTCGCGAGAGAAGGCAAACAGCATGCGCGAGGCCGACGTCACTGTGGCGAGGCCGCAGAGGAATTGCGAGATCAGGATCGCCAGATAAAGCAGTTCCTTCAGCCACACCGGCAGGATCGCGTCCATGGTCGAGAAGAACACGCTCCAGCCCTGCTTGGCGCCGGCCGCCAGGTCTGGGATGGCCAGAACGATCGCACACAGCATCACCCAGCCGATCAGCGACGACCAGAGCACGGACGAAACGATCGCGCGCGGAACCGAGTGTGCCGCCTTGAGGGTCTCTTCGGAGGTATGTGCCGACGCGTCATAGCCGGTGATGGTGTACACCGGCAGCAGCAGGCAGAGCAGGAACAGGTAGCTCATGGAGTCGGTTTGCGGAAAAACACCGCCGCCCGCATCGCCTGAATAGTTGGTGAACGTCCACAGCCGGCTGATGTCGATTGCCGGTGCGAACACCAGGCAGGCCACGATCAGCACTGCTGTTGCGCCCAGAATAAGAAAGCCCGAAGCATCGGTGAGCATTGCCGTCAGTTTGATGCCGAAATGGTTGAACAGCGCCTGCAGCACGGTGATGAAGGCGACGAACCCGACGATTTCGCCCGGCGTGCCAGTGATGCCAAACCAGCTGCCGAACGTTCCGACAAAGAAGAACGCAGTGCCGATATTGATCGCGCCGAGCACGGTGATCAGGCCGAACAGGTTGAGCCAGGCGGTGAGCCAGCCGGTGAAACGGTTGCCGAGGATCGACGCCCAATGATAAAGGCCACCGGCGGTCGGGAATGCCGAGGCGATCTGCGCCATGGCGAGCGCAAAAAATCCGGAAACGGCGCAGCCGACGATCCAGCCGATGCCGGCGCCCGCGCCGCCGATCGACGACGTCGCCTGCGCGAATGAATTGATGCCACCCGACAGGATGCAGATGATCGAAAATGAGATGGCGAAATTCGAGAAGCGGCTCATGCTTCGCGACAGTTCCTGGGCATAACCCATTCCGTGGAGGACCTTCAGATCCTCCTTCTTGTCGACATCCGAATAGTCTTGCGCTGACATTTTTGTCCCCTTTTTAAGTTCTTAGCTGGCCGATTGAACTGACTTTCCCATTGCACGTTGTCGGGAGCCCCTGGCCTCCTCGGGCTCCAGATCCAGAAAAATGCCCGTGAGCAGATCCGCCCATTTCCGCTGCCCGGTCTCGCCGGCGATTTCGTCGTTGCGGATTTCGATCATCGCGCAGAGCAAGCCGCGCGAGCGCGCATGCCGTTCCAGCGTGAAATAGACACGGTCGGCCGGCGAATAGGGCTCGTTGACGCCGACGGTGACGCCGGCAAGCCGCTTCAGCGCTGATATCAGCGGTGCCGCCAGCCGGCGATCCTCGTCATGGATGATGCCTATATGCCAGGGCCGGTTGCGTCCCTTGTAGACCGGCGTGAAGGAATGCACCGAAACCAGGCGGGTCGCCTGTCCACGCGCCAGCCGGTCATCGACAATCTGCTCGATGGTGGCATGAAACGGCTGCCACGACAGGGCGACACGGGCCGCACGCTCACTTTCCGACAGGCCGGCATTGCCCGGTATGGCTGTAGTCTCGCTGACCGGCGGTACCAGGTCGGGCGCGTCGAGCGGCCGGTTGCAGTCGACAACGAGACGCGAAATACGGGTTTCGACCAGCGTCGCGTCGAGCGCCTCGGCCATGCGCAGCGCTACCGGCAGCGCGCCTGGATCCCAGGCGATGTGGCGGGAGAGGTCCTCGGCGGCAAGGCCGAGCGTGCCGAATTCGGCGGGCAGGAAGTTCGAGGCGTGATCGCAGGTCAGCACGAAAGGGCTCGATCCGCCGGGGTTCGTCACCCTCACGGTATCAGACGATGCAAGGCTGGCGGGCCGTGCTTTCTCCATAGTCTGCCGTCCCCGGGGAGCGCTGTATCGTATGTTACGTATTTTGCCTCATTGCGTCCCTGTGGATGATTTCATACAGTTTGTCCGGCTTTGTCAAATGCGATTTCGGAAAAGACCGTCGACCGAGCCAGGGTGGGGAAAACATGATTTCCAGCATTGCCGAACTGATCGCCGACCGTATCGGCGCGATGCCGGCCAGCGAACGGCGCGCGGCCCAGACGCTGATCGCCAACTATCCGATGATCGGCCTGAAGACGGTCGCCGAATTTTCGGCCGCGGCCGGCGTCTCCTCGCCGACGATCTTGCGTTTCGTCGCCCGGCTCGGCTTCCAGAATTATCCGGAATTCCAGTCGAGCCTGCAGGACGAGCTGGCCGCGCAACTGCAATCGCCGGCAACAAGGACGCTCAACCCGCCCTCGCCCGGCGGCGGCACGGTGTCGCCGATGCTGGAAGCGACGCTCGACAATATGCGCGAGACGTTCAGACACCTCTCCGACAGGCAGCTTGCCGACATCGCCGCCCGGCTCGCCGACCGGCGCGGCAAGACCTTCCTGATCGGCGGTCGCTTCACCGATCCGCTGGCGCGCTACATGGCCGCCCACCTCGCCGTCATCCAGCCGGATGTCTTTCACCTCGCCGGGCAGGAGAGCATGTGGCGCGACCGGCTGATCGACATGGGCAAGCGCGACGTGCTGGTGATCTTCGACATCAGGCGCTACCAGGACAGCCTCGTCCGCTTCGCCGAGAAGGCGCATCAGCGTGGCGTCCAGATCGTGCTGTTCACCGACCAGTGGCTGTCGCCGATCGCCCGCTTTGCTCGTCATGTTATCGCCGGACGAACCGCGGTGCCGTCGGCATGGGACTCTTCGGCTGCCCTTTTCGTTGTCGCCGAAACGCTGATCGGCGCCGTCACCAGGCAACTGGAAGCAGAAGGCGCCAAACGCATTCGCGAGATGGAAAGTCTGCGTTAGTGCCTGTGCGACGATCCAAAGCGTTACGCATATTTTCTCAAAGGTTACATATATTTAATGTGCGCAGCCCCCGGAGAATTGTCATAAAGACGCGATATCGAGGCGGCTTCTTTGCCTTACAATAGCCTCGCTGCGTCTGCTTCATTTCGGGAAACCGGTAGACGGAAGGATTGTTTTACCAACCGGAGTGCCGATGGCCGCCTGGAAACAGATACTTTTTGCACTCTTGGTGCTGGTGGTGGCGGCAGCCGCCTGGCTGCGCTTTTATCCCGGCGCGCCGGACGTGCTGGCACGCTGGGGCATCGACTGGGCCTCCGCGGCAACGCCCCCGGCTGAGACCGGCACCGCCAACGCGAAGCAGGCAAACGGCCGTAATGGCGGCAACCAGCGGGTGAACGTGGTCGCCCTTGCGGCCACTTCGGCTGTTATCAACGATCGCCTGCAGGCAATCGGCACCGGCCGTGCCAACGCCTCGGTGACCGTCAATCCCTACAGCTCCGGCCGCCTCGCCGAACTGCTGGTCGCATCCGGCAGCCATGTCGATAAGGGACAGATCCTCGCCACCCTGGATTCCGAGACCGAAGTGATCTCTCAGGACCGCGCCAAGCTCGCCTTGCAGGATGCGCAGGCCAAACTCGACCGCGTCAGGTCGCTTCGTGCCTCCAATGCCGCGACACCAGTCGCAGTGGCCGATGCCGAAGTGGTCTTGGCCGGCGCCAAGCTGGCGCTTCAGGATGCGGAACTGGCGCTGCAGCGCCGGTCGATACTGGCACCGATCGCTGGCACTGTCGGCATCCTGCCGATCTCGGCCGGCAATTATGTCACCAACCAGTCGGCCATTGCCACGCTCGACGACCGGTCCTCGATCCTGGTCGATTTCCTGGTGCCCGAGCGCTTCGCTGCCGCCGTCAAGGTCGGCGCACAATTGACGGCGACGCCGATCGCCAATCCCAGCAACGCTTATAGCGGCACCGTTTCGGCCATCGACAACCACATCGATGAAAAGAGCCGCACCCTGCTGGTCAAGGCCAAGATCGCCAACCCTGCGGATTCGTTGCGCGCCGGCATGTCGTTCGGCATCACCATGAAATTTCCGGGGCAAATCTATCCGGCCGTCAGCCCGCTGGCGATCCTGTGGGGGTCGGACGGCGCCTATGTCTGGCAGATCGAGGATGGCAAGGCCAGGCGGGTCCCGGTGCGCATCATACAGCGCAACACCGAGACCGTGCTGATCGACGCCGAGATCGACAATGGCGACATGGTGGTCACAGAGGGCACCCAGAGCGTCAGCGAGGGCGGTGCGGTCCGCCTTGCCGGCGAAGAGCAGCGCGCCGCGGACGCCGCCGCAGGCACATGACCAGCCCCGCCAACACTGCCAGCGAGACCGGCTTCACCGCCCTGTTCATCCGCAGGCCGGTGATGGCCTTCGTGCTGAACACACTGATTGCGGTCGCCGGCCTGGCCGCCTTCTACGGCGTCGAGATCCGCGAACTGCCTGATGTCGATCGCGCGGTCGTCACCGTTTCCACCACCTTCGAGGGCGCGGCGGCCGAGACCGTCGATCGCGAGTTGACCGACACCATCGAGGGCGCCGTCGCCCGCGTCTCCGGCGTCAAGTCGATCTCGTCGTCTTCCTCATTCGGCTCAAGCCGCGTCACCATCGAGTTCAACGATGGCGTCGATCTGAATGTCGCCGCCTCGGACGTGCGTGATGCCGTCGGCCGCGTCGCCAACCAGATGCCGGACACCGCCGATCCGCCGCGCATCGTCAAGGCCGACGCCAATTCCGACCCGGTGATGCGGCTGGCGGTGACCTCGGGCAACATGTCGATCCAGGACATGACCGTGGTGGTCCAGGACCAGATCGAGGACGAGTTGGCCGCCGTGCCCGGCGTTGCCGACGTCCAGGTCTATGGCGACCGCGACAAGATCTTCCGCATCGACGTCGATCAGAACAAGCTGGCCAGCCTCGGCTTCACGGTTGCCGACCTCAGGGCCGCCCTTGCCTCGGTCGCCTTCGATTCCCCTGCCGGTTCGATCACCACGACCAACCAGGACCTGATCGTCCGCACGACTGCCGACGTCACCACGCCGGGAGAGTTCGAAAACATCATCGTCGGAGGCACGACGCGCATCCGCGACGTCGCCACCGTCACGCTCGGCCCCGATGTCGGCCAGACCACATTGCGCTCGGATGGCAAGACGGGCATCGGCATCGGCATCATCCGCCAGGCGGAATCGAACACGTTGGACATCTCGACCGGCGTCCAGTCCGCCGTCGCCAAGTTGCAGGAAAACCTACCCAAGGGCATGTCGATCAAGATCACCAGCGACGACGCGGTCTTCGTCAAGGGCGCGGTGCACGAGGTCGAGATCGCGCTCGGCCTGTCCGTCACAATGGTGCTGATCGTCATCTATGTGTTTCTCCTCGACTGGCGCGCGACGCTGATCCCCGGCCTGGCGATGCCGGTCGCCATGATCGGCACCATCGCCGCCATCTATCTGGCCGGCTTCTCGGTCAACATCCTGACCCTGCTCGCGCTGGTGCTGGCGACCGGCCTGGTCGTCGACGACGCCATCGTCGTGCTCGAAAACATCGTGCGACGACGCAACGAAGGCATGGGACCGCGTGCGGCCGCTGTGCTTGGCGCGCAGGAAGTGTTCTTTGCCGTTATTGCCACCACCTTGACGCTGGTCGCCGTCTTCGTGCCGATTTCGTTCCTGCCCGGCCAGACTGGCGGCTTGTTCCGCGAATTCGGCTTCGTGCTTGCCATGTCGGTGCTCTTGTCCTGCGTGGTCGCGTTGACGCTGTGCCCGATGCTCGCCTCGCGCATGCTGACCGGCGCATCGCTCCACCACGAAGTTGGCCATGGCATCGGCGCCCGCATCGGCGGCGCGCTCAATACGGCCTACAAGCGCAGCCTGCATGCGTGCCTCGACGCGCCATGGATCGTGCTTCTAGTCGCGGTGCTGTTTGCCGGCACAGCCTTTACTCTGTTCGGCACCATCCGCCAGGAACTGACGCCGACCGAGGACCGCGCTGCCGTGCTTCTGCGCATCAGCGCCCCGCAAGGCGTCAGCCTCGACTACACAACGCAGCAGATGCAGAAGATCGAGAGACTGATCCAGCCGATGCGCGATTCCGGCGAGATCCGCAGCACTTTCGAGAACGCCGGCCAGAACGGCTCCTACAACTCCGGCTTCATGGTGATGACGCTGGCGCCGTGGAACGAGCGCAGCCGCAGCCAGCAGGAGATCATGGCCGAGATCAGCCAGCTGACCAGGCAGGTGCCGAGCGTGCGTATCTTCCCGGTGCAGCCCAACAGCCTCGGTATCCGTGGCGCCGGCAACGGCCTGCAGTTCGCATTGGTCGGCAACGACCGCAAGGCGCTCGGCGATGCCGCCGTGAAGATCATCGCCGAGATGCAGAAGGACCCGCGCTTCCAGACACCGCGCCTGTCCATCGACCCGACGCAGCCGCAGCTCGCCGTGGCCATCGACCGCGAGCGGGCCTCCGACCTCGGCATCGACATATCAGGACTGGCCAACACCTTGCAGGCCATGCTCGACGGCAACGACGTCGTCGACGTCTACATCGCCGACCGCAGCTACGGCGTGAAGCTGGTCTCGACCACCAATCCGATCAACGATCCGACGGATCTGGAAAACATCTTTCTGAAAACAGCCGACGGACGTTTCGTGCCGATGTCGACCATCGCCACGCTGACCGAACGCGCCGTGCCGCCGTCGCTGTCGCGCGAACAGCAGCAGCCCTCGGTCGCAATCACGTCCAACCTCAGCGGCGACTTAGCGCTTGGCGATGCGCTCACCCGCGCCGAGCAAATCGCCACGCCGCTGCTGCCGCCAGGCAGCCGCATCCTGCCGCTGGCCGAGGCGGCGACGCTGGGCGAGACCAACAGCGCCATGGTCACCATTTTCGGCTTCGCGCTGGTCATCATCCTTTTGGTGCTGGCCGCCCAGTTCGAAAGTTTTGTCAGCGCCGTCATCATCATGGCGACGGTGCCGCTAGGGCTGGCCTGTGCGATTTTCGCGCTTCTCCTCTCGGGCACCAGTCTCAACGCCTACAGCCAGATCGGCCTGGTGCTTTTGGTCGGCGTCATGGCCAAGAACGGCATCCTGATCGTCGAATTCGCCAACCAGTTGCGCGACCGCGGGCTTGGCGTGCGCGAGGCGATCGAACAGGCCTCGATCATCCGCGTGCGGCCGGTGATGATGACGATGATCTGCACCGTGCTCGGCGGCCTGCCGCTGGTGCTGGCGAGCGGCGCCGGTGCCGAGGCGCGCGTCGCGCTCGGCTGGGTCATCGTCGGCGGCCTGGGGCTGGCCACCGTCTCGACGCTGTTCCTGACGCCGGTCGCCTATCTCCTGCTTGGCCGCTTCGTCACGCCGAAGACCCACGAGGAAGCCCGACTGAAGCGCGAGTTGGAGGAAGCCGCCTACACCAATGTGGAGCCGGCTGAATAGAAATCCCAGGAAAAGTGTGTAGCGGTTTTTCGTCCGGAATTTCGTAAGAAAAATAATTCTGCCTATCTCAAGAACCGGCCTTCGATCGACCAGCGCGCGGCGAGGAAATTCAGCACCGCCGCCACCACGACGCCGCCGATTTTCGCCGGCCACACCCCGATGATGCCGGCGAACAGCGCGATCGAGAGGCTGGAGACACCGAGCGAAATCAGCACTCCAAGCGTGGCGAAACGAAGGAACGCGTCATGCAGCCGGATGGCTCGATTGCGCTCAAACGACCACAAGCCGTTCGCCGCGAAGGAAAAGGTGACGGCGACGAACCAGGCAGCGATGTTGGCCGGCACCGGCGGAACCCCGAGCTTGAGCAGCAGGAAAAAGCTGGCAAGGTCGATGGCCGTGTTCGCCAGTCCGACAATGGCGAAGCGGACGATCTTGCTGCCGGCCGAACGCTGGGGCCGATCGGCGTCGCTCATCTCTTGCCGTCCAAGATCTCGACGCCGGCGCGGGCCAGGCTGGCTCCGAACGCGTCCGATGCCAAGGCCGCGAATTCGACCTCGCGCACACCTTGCATCATGTCGCGCGCGCGCAGCGTCTCGTCGACATGGCCGGGATGACACATGAACAGCCCTCGCTCCGGCAACCCTTCGACGGCGGCCCGCAGAACCGCAGCGAACTTTTCGGGTTGCCGCCAGTCATAGATGCCGGCGAGCGGCTGGAAAACGGTGAAGCCCGCGCGCTGCATCGAGCGGTTGAACCCGGCGGCGAGCGCGGCAATCGCAGCGACTTTCGCTCCCGCGGCCAGCGCCGGGGCGCCGCGCAGGGCCGGCCTGTCGGCGCCTTCTGGAAATCGTGCGCACAGCCATGTGCGCACGACAGGAAGGAAATGCACATGCTGATGCCCGTCGACGAAATCGGGGCGGCGGCCAAGCGCCTCGACGAAGCGGCTGTACTGGGCGTCAAGCTCGGCATGGACATGGCGGGCGCCGATGCGGCCGCGCAGAACAGGCAAGGCCAGTGCGCGGAGCGGTGGCAGCCGGCCTTCCGGCGCCAGGGCCGACCGGCCGGTGACGGCCAACTGGTCGGTCAAGGTGAGGTGCAGCCCAACCGCAGCCCGGCCGCACAGCGGTTTTATGCGCTCTGCCTCCTTTGCCCACTCGGGAAAGCCGGTCATGCAGCTGGTGCCGGTCAGGCGCCCCCGATCGAGAAGATCGAGAATCCCGGCGGAAACGCCAGGCGCCAGGCCGTAATCGTCGGCGATCAGGCGAATGCGCCGCGTCATCTGTTCGAAGAGCCCGGCTCCGGCCGGTCGGCGGGGGCATCGCTGCGCACGACATCGCGCACGAGATAGACCGGCCGATCCTTGCTCTCGCTGAGCGTCACCCAGACATATTCGCCGATCAGCCCAAGCAGGGTCAGGTTGAGGCCGCCGAGCAGAACGACGGCAACCAGCAGGCTGGGGTAGCCCGGAACGGCAATGCCGTAGAAGATCACCTCGAAGAACACCTTTGCACCATAGAGCGCGCCGGCCAACGCCGCGAGCAGCCCGCTAAGACTGATCAGGCGCAGCGGAATGACGGAGAACGAGGTGAACCCTTCGAGCGAGAAGGCGATCAGGTTGAGCCGGCTCCATTTCGATGTGCCACTGGCGCGGCCTTCCGGCGAATAGGGCAATGCTTTCTGGCGAAAGCCCGCCCAGGCAAACAGGCCCTTGTTGAAGCGACGCTTGTCACGCAGGCTGGTCAGTGCGCGCGCCACGGCGCCGCGCATGACGCGAAAGTCGCCGGCATTTTCAGGAATGTCGAAACGCTGGCTGCTGTTGATCAGGCTGTAGAAAAGCCGTGCAAGCTGGCTGCGCCGCCAACTCGCCTCGCGGCGGTCGTTCTGGGCATAGACGACGTCGATGTCGGGATGGTTCACCAGCTCGGCGATCAGCTTCAGGCTGATGTCCAGGGAATGCTGGAGGTCGGCGTCCATGATCAGCACCATGTCGCCGCGCGACTGGTCGAGGCCGGCGAGCACAGCGACTTCCTTGCCGAAATTGCGGCTGAGGCGGACGATCTCCCACGATCCCGTCAGCGCCTGCGAAAATCGTCCGGCGCCATCGTCACGGCTGCCGTCATCGACCAGGATCTTGTGCACGGTCATGCCGAAGCGCTGTGCCACGGCCGCTTCGAGCTCGCCGAGCAGGCGCGCGAAGGCCGATGCCGAAGCCGCCTCGTTGAAGAATGGCGCAACGATATCGAGGCTCTGTCGCAACTCAGCCATTCGCGACTCCCGCATTCACCACCTTTTCCCGTGCCTTGGCCCAGAACCACCAGATCAGCAAACCGGCGATGAAAGTGATGGCGACCGGCCGGAACCAGGGGAAGAGGAAATCGTGCACATGGCGCTCGACGCCGCTCAGGCCGGTCACGAACAGCGTCATCGACAGCACCGAGGCGAGGACGCCGCCTCGTTCTTCGCGCCACAACAGGGCGATGGCAAGACCGGCTGGTACCGCGATCATGGCAAAGGTGTTGGGCTCGACGCGCGGGTTGAAGACGCACATGTAGAAGGTGGCCGTCAGGAAGATCGCCAGCGCTGCCTTTCCCCCTTCGAGCCTGCGGTCGAACCAGATGACGGCTGAAAGCGTAAGGAGGGCCATGACCATGCGCACGATCGTTGCGCCGAATTCCGGTATCGGCAGCCCTACCGTGGTGAACGGTGCCGTGAAATCGGTGGACACGAAATGGCTGGTATTGTCGACGGCCATGGAGGTCAACATCTGGGCGAAGACACGATACTGATCGTTGAGATAGCCGGCGGGAGCAAAAGCGTAAGGCAGTGCGAGCACGAACAGCACCGCCAGCACCAGCACCGGTATCAACCGAAGCCGAAGGGCTCCTACCAACAACAGCATTATGATCGCGGTCGGCTTGGCGATGATGGCAAGCGAAGCCCAGAAGAACGTCTCCGCCCGTCGCCCTTCCAGCGCCGACAATGTGAGAAGCCAGCAAGCGCCGGTCAAAAGGATCGTCGCCTGGCCGTTGCGGATCGCGCCGAGCGCCATCGGCAAAGCGAGGAAGAGGCCGAAAGAAAGCAGCCACATCAACTCGCCACCACCGAGCTTGCGCACCTGCCGCATCGCGGCAAAGGTCAGCACCGCAAACCCGAGGGAGTGCCACACCACGCCGCCCAGATGCGGACCGAGCTTGACTATCGGAGTGTAGAGCGCGGCGAAGGCCGGCGCGTAGAGATACCCCATCTCGGATTGGGTGTCGTAGAGCGGCAGACCGGCCAGAAGCGCCTCGCTGCCATCTATATAGGCCTTCCACACCGTCCGCGTGTACGGCGACCTCAGGACCATGGCAAGAACGACCAGGAACGCTCCGATCCACAGGCCAAACCCCAAACGGTCGAAAACCGGCTTGGAAATCGTCATCAAGGCACCCCACACAATCCCGGAACAAGCTCAGTCCAGCCTGTCCCGGCATTCGATGGCGGCGGCATATCACGGACGCAGCGGCATGGCATAGGGGGCTTGATGGACGCGGATATCGGCCTGACGGTCCCGAGGCGGCGGATAACCGGCAATCTCTGACGCAAAGCACTCCGAGGCCCCCTCGCGTCCAAGCTTCTCGAATCTTTCGAATTGGCCTAAGGCCGGATGAACACCTTGCCGTTCGGCTTAGCCAGTTCCGCTGGCACCCGCGCCATCGCCTCGGCAAGCGGCACCACCGCCGTCACGTCGGTCGACCAGCGCCCATTGGAAAAACGCTTCTGCGCTTCCAGGATCGCCGGGCCGCGGCGATCGCGGAACTGGCGCATCCACTCGCTCAGCCAAAAACCTTCGATATGCTTATGCTGGAAGATCAGTTGACCGGGCTCGCGGATAACGGTGGCTTCGGGATCGAGCTTCCCGTAGATGATCCAGCGCGACCGCTTCGGCATAATGTCGAAGATGGCGGAAGCCAGCGGCCCGGTCACCGCGTCGAGAAAGATGCGCGGCTGCTCGGCCTTCACCACCTCGCGTAACGCCGCCTTGAAATCCGGCGCCTTTTCGTTGAGGACGTGCGCCGCGCCGAGCGCTTTCAGCGCCGCGATCTGGTCGTCGCGGCGCACGGTGACGATCGGCCGGAAGCCCTTCCCGCTGGCAAGGCCAATGATCAGCTTGCAGAGCTGGCTGGCGCCGGCGGTCATGACAAAGGCCTTTTCGCCTTCCTCCTTGACGACGTCGAACATGGCGAGCGCGGTGAGCGGGTTGACGATCATCGCCGCGCCATCCTCGTCGCGAACGGTGTCGAGCAGCGGGATGCAAACCTCGGCCTCGGCGACGGCATAGTCGGCCCAAGAGCCCCAATTGGTGACGCCCGTGGCAAAAGCGACACGCTTGCCGATCAGGCTTTTGGGATAGGGTTCGTCCCCGCTGGCGACGACAATGCCGACACCCTCGAAGCCGGCCGGCTGGCCCTTGGCGCGCGGCTGGCCGTACTGGCCCTTGACGAAGGCGATGTCGGAGGGGTTGATCGAGGCGAGGTTGACCTTGATCAACACCTGCGTCGGTCCGGGTGTCGGCACCGCGATGTTGCCCGGCTCGAGATACGGCTCCATCGCCTCCAGCACACTGCCGCTCGGCGTCCTGGTGTAGCCGTCGCCGACCAGCAGCAGCGCCTTCATTTCGGAGGGGACGGCCATTGGAACACTCCGTGCTTGGGCTGTCGGCATCGCCGGATGACGATGCCGGCGCTCAGACCTTTTCCTGCGTGTATTTCTTCAGCTCGGTGCGCGCCACCTGACGGCGATGCACGGCGTCCGGCCCGTCGGCAAGGCGCAAGGTCCGCAGATGCGTCCACGACCGCGCCAGCGGCGTGTCCTGGCTGATGCCTTGCGCGCCGAACATCTGCACCGCTTCGTCGGTGACCTTGAGCGCGACGCGGGGTGCCACCACCTTGATCTGGCTGATCCAGGGGGCCGCGGCGCGGGCGTCGCCCTGATCGATCATCCACGCCGCCTTGAGGCAGAGCAGCCGGGCCATTTCGATCTCCATGCGGCATTCGGCGATGATGTCGAAATTGGCGCCGAGCTTTGCCAGCTTCTGGCCGAAGGCTTCGCGGCGCAAGGAACGCTGGCACAGCATCTCGAGCGCCATCTCGGCCTGTCCGATGGCGCGCATGCAGTGATGGATCCGGCCGGGGCCGAGCCGCCCTTGCGCGATCTCGAACCCCCTGCCCTCGCCGAGGATCAGGTTCGATGCCGGTACCCGCACATTGTCGAAGCGAAGATGCATGTGGCCGTGCGGCGCGTCGTCATCGCCATAAACCTGCATGGCCCGCACCTTGGTCACGCCTTTTGTGTCCGATGGCACCAGGATCATCGAATGACGGCGGTGCTGCGGCTCGTCATCGCCGCCGGTCCTGACCATGACGATGTAGATGGCGCAGCGCGGATCGCCTGCGCCCGAAGCCCACCATTTCTCGCCGTTGAGCACATAGTCGTCGCCCTGACGTTCGCAGCGCATGGCAATGTTGGTGGCATCGGACGAAGCGACATCCGGCTCGGTCATCAGATAGGCCGAGCGGATCTTGCCGTCGAGCAGTGGCTCGAGCCATGCTTTCTTGAGGTCGGCCGAGCCGTACCGCTCCAGCACCTCCATGTTGCCGGTGTCGGGCGCCGAGCAGTTGAAGGTCTCCGCACCAAGATGCGCCTTTCCCATTTCCTCGGCCAGATAGGCGTATTCGACGGTGGAAAGGCCGTAGCCGCGTTCCGAGCCGGTCAGCCAGAAGTTCCACAGGCCGCGCTCCCTTGCGGTTTTCTTCAGCCCTTCGAGGATCTCGCTCTGGCGCGCACTGTAGACCCAGCGGTTGCCTGCCTTGCCCACTTCGCTGAGGAATTCATGGTCGAGCGGCATGATCTCGTCGCGCACCATGGCCGCGACGCGCGCGTGGATCGGCTTCAACCGCTCGGTCATGCCGAGATTCATCTCCGTCATCGGTCGCTAACCCTTCATGCATGCCAGGCATTTTGTCAGTGGCAAGGATGACCGTACTTCGGATAGCCTTGTCAACGCGAACTGTTTGCCCGCATGCCGAGCGCGGAGGATTGTGATGAGCTATCTGGACGAGCTGTTTTCGGTGGCCGGCAAGACCGCGCTGGTGACGGGTGCCGCGACCGGCATCGGGCGCATGGCGGCGACCGCGCTGGTGCAGGCCGGCGCCAACGTGATGATCGCGTCGCGCAAGGGCGATGACTGCATCAAGGTCGCCGAAGAGTTGAACGAGCTTGGCGCATCCGGCCGGGCCGAAGGCTTCGCCGGCGATGTCTCCAGCGAAACCGGCATTGCCGCACTCGTCGCCGAGGTCAAAGCGCGGACCGGGAAACTGCATATTCTGGTCAACAACGCCGGCGTCTCCTGGGGCGCACCGCTGGAAAGCTTCCCCTATTCGGCATGGGCCAAGGTGTTTGGCGTCAACGTCACCGCGGTCTTCCATCTGACCCGCGAATTGCTGCCGCTGCTCGATGCCGCCGCCAGCGACGCCGATCCGGCCAGGGTGATCAATCTCGGTTCGGTGATGGGCACGCAGCCGCTGGCCGACGACGCCTATTCCTACACGGCGTCCAAGGCAGCCGTGCATCATCTGACCCGCACCCTTGCGCTCGAGTTCGCCGGCCGCCGCATCACGGTCAATGCCTTCGCTCCCGGCCCCTTCCAGAGCCGGATGACGGCATTCGCCACCAGTACGGATGAGCAGGCCAGGCACGTCGGCAGCCATGTTCCGATCGGCCGTATCGGCGCACCGGATGACATTGCCGGCGCAACGCTCTATTTGTGCAGCCGTGCAGGCAGCTATGTCACCGGCGCCATCCTGCCGATCGACGGCGGACAGTCGGTGCAGCATGGGCTGACCCTGTTCAAGGAATGACATTTTCCGGCCACAGAAGCCGGGGGTGAACTGGAGGACATGAGCGTGGAACCGATCAGTCTCGATGTGCTTCTGGCCAGTGTCGGCAAGGAGGTTGGCGTGTCGCCATGGCGGGCGGTCACGCAACGCATGATCGACCAGTTCGCCGACGCCACCGACGACCACCAGTTCATCCACTGCGATCCGGAGCGGGCCATGCGCGAAACGCCGTTCGGCGGCACCATCGCGCACGGCTTCCTATCGCTGTCGCTGTTGTCGGCGATGACCTTCGAGACCATGCCGCCGCTGGAAAACGGCAAGATGGGCGTCAACCACGGCTTCGATTCGCTGCGCTTCCTGGCGCCGGTGAAAACGGGCGCGCGCATCCGCACGCGTTTCGTGCTGGCCGACGTCAAGGTTCGGCCGTCGGGCTGGGTGCAGACCGCGCATGACGTGACGATCGAAATCGAAGGTTCGAAGAAGCCGGCACTGACCGCGCGCTGGTTGACGCTGACCTTGATCGAACGCCAGCCCGAGACGGCATGAGTGATCCCGTACTCGACCAGGCAGCGCTTGCGCCTTACCTCGAGGCGAACATACCGGGCTTTTCCGAGCTTGCAGCAGTCGAGAAGTTCAAATCCGGCCAATCGAACCCGACTTACCTTTTGACGGCGGCAAGCGGCCGTTACGTGCTGCGCGCCAAGCCGCCGGGGCAATTGCTGAAATCGGCGCATCAGGTCGACCGCGAATTCAGGGTGATGAGCGCGCTTGCCGGCACCGCCGTGCCCGTGCCTGCCATGCTGCACCTGTCGGCGGAAGACTCGCCCATCGGCCGCATGTTTTACGTGATGGATTTCCTGGACGGCCGCATTTTCTGGGATCCGGCGCTGCCGGAGGCAGGCGACAACGAAGAACGCGCCGGTATATACGATGCCATGAACGAAACCCTCGCGGCGCTGCACGAGATCGATGTCGGGACAGTGGGGCTCGGCGATTTCGGGCGGCCGGGAAATTATTTCGAGCGCCAGCTGGCGCGCTGGACCAGCCAGTACCGCGCCTCGGAGACTGACGCAGTCGCCGAGATGGACGGGCTGATTGCCTGGTTGGAAACGCATATGCCCGCCGATGACGGCCGGATCTCGTTGGTGCATGGCGACTACCGGCTGGACAATCTGATCTTCGCGCCGGACCGGCCGAAGGTGCTGGCGGTGCTCGACTGGGAATTGTCGACATCAGGCCACCCCTTCGCCGATATCGCCTATCAATGCATGCAATGGCGGCTGCCGCACGCTTCCGGCTTTCGCGGCCTGGGCGGCGTCGACCGTTCCGCACTCGGCCTGCCCTCCGAGGAGGACTACGTCGCCGCCTACTGCCGGCGGCGCGGGCTCACCGGTATCGGCAACTGGACGTTCTATCTCGCCTTTTCCTTCTTCCGGCTGGCCGCGATTTGCCAGGGCGTCTACAAGCGGGCGCTGGACGGAAACGCCTCCAATCCGGAAAAGGCCCGGACCTATGGCGAGGCGGTAAAGCTGCTTTCGCGCCTTGCCGCGAAGCTGATCGACAAGGAGGCGTGATGGGCCGCTTTGACGGAGCAAAGGTGCTGACCACGGGTGCCGCCAACCTCGACAAGCGTCGGCACGATCCGAAGTATACCGCCTGGGAACTTCCCGTGCCCTTGTCCGTTTCCGTACAGCGTATATAATTTAGCCAGCCACCAACCAACCAAAGGCACCAGATCTTGCCGCAGAGCGTCCAGACACGCCGCGAGAAGCAAAAGGCAGAACTGCGCTCCGAACTGGTCGAGGCCGCGCACAAGCTCGTCCAGGAAGAAGGCTATGAAGGCCTGACCATCCGCAAGCTGGCCAAACGGGTCGGCTACGCCCCGATGTCTGTCTATTCCTACTTCGCCGACAAGCAGGACATCCTGTTCGCTCTGGCCGAGGATGCGTTCGAGACGCTGGCCCGCCGCATCGAGGAGCATCCATCCGATGATCCAATCGAGGCCTTGCAGGCGGTGATGACCGAATATGCCGCTTTCGGACTCGGCAATCCCAACGAATACCGCACCGTGTTCATGACCGAAAAGACCAAGCTGCCGGAAGGCTACAATGAAATGGAGGAGAGCAACCCTGCTATGAAGGTGCTGATCAGCAGGGTCGAGGCCTGCGTCGCCGCCGGCAAATTGCAGGGCGATCCGCGCGCCATCGCCACCATGCTGTGGGCGGTCGGACACGGCACGATCTCGCTGCTCATCACCTTTCCGTTCTACCCCTTCGGCGATCCGCAGGCCTTCGTGAAGCGGATGTGCGATTTCACGCTCGCCACGCTCAGCACGCAAAACGTCCCGCCGCTGACCGAGACACCGGTCAACTGCTGAGCGTCGTTTCCTTTGGTTTGTGTATTCTCCTCCAGACCTGGGAGGTCTTGGTTAACAAAAAATTTATTGTACGCGTACGGTTTTCCTTGAACTTCGCGATCGACGGGCGTATATGTACAGCGCATCGTACATGTACGAGATAAATTCACCCGTCGGTACGAATTGAATTCGACCCGGAAACCGGAGACTGACAATGAAAAAGACACTCCTCACCCTCGCCGCCGTGCTGGCACTTTCGGGCTCGGCCTTCGCCGCCAACACCACCCATCCCGTCAAACATGCGCCGGTGGCGGCCTGCGTTGACACCAGGACCAACGTGAAGCTCGATTGCGCTTCGACCGGTTCGGTCGAGAAGAAGGGTGCCACGCAAAATACCGCTGAAGGCAAGGGCCCGCGGCTCGGCATCAGCATCAATCCGTGGATTGTACCAAGCGCATTTTGACATCAGCAAAGATCGCGTCTGGCCGGCACAAGCCGGCCAGCTTCAGCCGACCGAAACCGGCAGCTTCGCCGCTGAACTCTCGAAGGCCGCGTCGATCAGCTTTTGCATGTCCGCGGCACGCCGGAACGACGGATCGCCATTCCGGCCTGTATCCAGCGCATCGGCAAAGCGTCGCGCATTGCGCTTGACACTGGGCAGCGCCAAGATCTGCCAGCGCTGAAGATCGACATCGCCGCCGAGACAGGCCGACAGGTTCGATGCCTTGCCGTCGGTTTCGACCCTGATGGCGCCCTTGGTGCCGTGCAGGGCCAGCGACAGATCGTTGGCGTGGCCGGTCATGTAGCGGCTCGCCACGATCGTAGCGAGCGCACCGGAACTGAGCCGCGCCGTCATTGCCACGCTGTCATTGGCGTCCAGCACATAGTCGCCGATGCGCTCGCCCTCGGCCTTCGGAAACGTCACCAGATCGGCATGCAGGCTGACGATATCCTGGCCGGCGCCATAGGTGGCGAAGTCCAGGATATGGATGCCGACATCGCCCAGCACGCCGGTCGAACCGTGCCGGCTCGACAAGCGCCAGAGCCATTTGTCCTCGACCCGCCAGTCGCCCCACGACTGGCTGACCAGCCAGCTTTGCCGGTAGCTTGCCTCGACATGGCGCAACACGCCGATCTCGCCGGCCAGCACCATGCGCCGCGCTTCATGGATCGCCGGTGAGTTGCGATAGGTCAGGTTGACCATGTTGACCACCCCTGCAGCCTCGGCCGCTTCGGTCATATCAAGCGCGTCGGCGTGGTTCGGCGCCAGCGGCTTTTCGCAAAACACATGCTTTCCCTGGGCAAGCAGCGCCAGCGTCGTTGCCATATGCGCACCATCCGGCGTCGCGTTGATGGCGGCATCGAACTGACCCCAGGCGATCGCCGCCTCCAGGCTCTCGAAAGATTCGCCGATCTTGCTGACGGCGGCAAACGCCGCCGCGCGGCCAGGCACCTGGTCGACGCAAGCGACGATGCTGCAGCCCGGGATCCCGACAAACTCCTCGACATGATGCCCGGCGATACCGCCGGTGCCGAGCAGAAGAATTCGATGCATCAGTTCAGGCCCCCAGCCACCTCACACCCCAATCAACTCAGGCCCGAATCAACTCAGGCCCTTGTCGCCGTCGGCATGCAGGCGCGGCCCCTTCTGCACGATCTTCTCCTTGGCCGCATCCGTCGGCACGTTCGGCGCATTGGTGATGCCGGACCATGCCGGCGCCGGGTTGTGCGCCCAGTGCACGGCGTTGCGCAGCACCTGCTGCACGCCCTCGTTGTGATAGATCGGATAGGTCTCGTGACCGGGCGAGAAGTAGAAGATCCGTCCCGCGCCGCGCTGGTAGGTCAGCCCGGACCGGAACACCTCGCCACCCTCGTACCAGGAGACGAACACCGTCTCCAGCGGCTCCGGCACGGCGAAGGGCTCGCCATACATTTCGGTCTCGCCGATCTCCAGGCACTCGCCGATGCCTTGCGCGATCGGGTGGCCGCGGTTGATCGCCCAGACGCGCTCGCGCTCGCCCGCCTCGCGCCATTTCAGCGAACAGGGCGTGCCCATCAGCCGCTTGAATATCTTCGAGTAGTGGCCGGAATGGAGCACGATCAGGCCCATCCCTTCCCACACCCGCTTCTGCACCCGCTCGACGATCTCGTCCTTGACCTCGCCATGCGCCGCGTGGCCCCACCACAAAAGCACGTCGGTGGCCGCCAGGCGCTTTTCGCTCAGGCCGTGCTCGGGCTCCTGCAAGGTGGCGGTGGTCGCCTCGATGCCCTTGTCCTGGTTGAGGGCGGCGGCAATGGTGCCATGCATGCCCAAGGGATAGAGGTCGCGCACGGCTTCATTGGTCTGCTCGTGGACATTCTCGCCCCAAACGATCGCTTTTGTCGGCATTTTCATCTCCCAAAGCGCTTTAAATAGCATGTCAAAAGGGATTGAGAAGGTCCCGATGCCGCCTGGCCCGATGGAATACTACGTCTTGCGCTTCTTGCGCCCCGGCACGGTCTTGGCCTTGCCCGGTTTCGCCGGTGCGCCGGGGATGGCGGTTCCGGTAATGGATATCGGATCGCTGGCCGGGAACGTGTCTTGGAGGCCTTCCTCGAGTTCCTCTTCGGCGCTCGGGGCTTCATGTCGCTCATGTTCGAGCGAGCGGACGGCCGATGTCTTTATGACCGGCGACTTCGGTGCGGAATTCGACGGCATCGGCATTCTCCCTCGGCGTGCGGATGCAGAACGAGCGTGCCCTGCAAAACGTTCCGAGTTCAGACCGCCGCGTCGCGCGATCCCTCGGACAGGAAAGTAAAGACATAGTCCGAGAAGGAACGCCAGCATTCGACCCGGAAGGCATTGGCGGCTGTGCGCAGCAGCACGATCTCGGTCTTGCCCAGGATGGTGCGCGACGCTGCGCCCACCGGGAAGGCGTCGAGCGACAGGTCCTGCGGGCAGCCAGCATTGATCGTCGCCGCTGCCCCAGTGCCCGTCACCGATATCGCGATGTTGCGATGCGAGACGCCGACCGCCGAATGCAGCGCGGATACTTTGGCGCAATCGGCGAGCGGATCGTTGCCGGCCTCATCGATCACAAGCCATTCGTCGGGACCGAGCCACAAGACGGTGCGCCCGCCCTTCGCGGCAGAGGTTTTCGGCTTGTTCGGCAAGGTCACGCCGAGCGCCTTCGAAAGCGCTGCGGCCGAGGCTTCCGGCGCACGCAATGACATGCGCTCGGCCGGCGGCAATACCTCGACCTTGGCGCCGGCGGCAGTGGTGCTGCGCCCAGCCAGCGCCGGACGGCGTTCGACCGAAGGCGATGCGGCCGGAGCCGTCTTCCTTGCAGCGGCCTTAGCCATTGAGGCGCCCTCCCGTCTCGTCGAAGAACACCATGCCGGTAACCTCCACTTCGATCACCCCATTCGGCATCGGCACATAGAGGGTCTCGCCCATCCGGTCGCGGCCGCCGGCGACCAGCGCCAATGCGATCGAGCGGCCGCAATTTTCCGACCAATAGCTCGAGCTGACATGGCCGATCATCTTCATCGGGATCGCCTGCTTGGGATCCTCGACGATCTGCGCGCCTTCTTCCAGAACCACTTTGGGGTCCCTGGTCTTGAGGCCGACCAGCTGCTTGCGGCCCTTGGCGACCAGATCCGGCCGCGTCAGGCCGCGGATGCCGACGAAATCGGTCTTCTTCTTGCCGACCGCCCAGTCGAGCCCGGCGTCGTTCGGCGTTACCGTGCCATCCGTGTCCTGGCCGACGATGATGTAGCCTTTTTCGGCGCGCAGCACGTGCATCGCCTCGGTGCCGTAGGCGGCCGCACCATGCTTCTGGCCCTCGGCCCACAGGGCTTCCCAGACCGCCTGGCCATAGTCGGCCGGCACATTGACCTCGAAGCCGCGCTCGCCGGTGAACGACATGCGAAACAACCGCGTCGGCACGCCGCAGATCTTGCCTTCACGCACCGACATATGCGGCAGCGCCTCGTCGGACATGTCGATGCCTTCGACCAGTGGCGCGATGATGTCGCGCGACTTGGGCCCCTGCACGGCGATAACAGCCCACTGCTCGGTGATCGAGGTCAGCCAGACATTGAGATGCGGGAACTCGGTCTGGAGATAATCCTCCATGTGGTTCATGACGCGCGGCGCGCCGCCGGTCGTCGTCGTCACGTGGAAACGGTCGGGGGCCAGCCTGCCGACGACGCCGTCGTCATAGATGAAGCCGTCCTCGCGCAGCATGATGCCGTAGCGGCAGCGGCCGGGTTCCAGCTTCTCCCATGGGTTGGTGTAGAGCAGTTCCATGAACTTGGCCGCATCCGGCCCAACCACCTCGATCTTGCCCAGCGTAGAGGCATCGAACAGGCCCGCCGTCTTGCGCACCGCGACGCATTCGCGGTCGACCGCGGCATGCATGTCCTCGCCCGCCTTGGGGAAATACCAGGCGCGCTTCCACTGGCCGACATCCTCGAACACGGCACCTTGCGCCTCGGCCCAGGGATGGATCGCGGTTCTGCGCGTCGGGTCGAACAGCGGACCGCGCGCATGGCTGACGATCGCGCCGAAGGTGACCGGCGTATAGGGCGCACGGAACGTGGTCAGGCCGACCTCCGGGATCGGCTTTCCCAGCGTCTCGGCGGCAATCGCCAGGCCGTGCATGTTGGAGGTCTTGCCCTGGTCGGTCGCCATGCCGTTGGTGGTGAAGCGCTTGACGTGCTCGATCGAGCGCATGCCTTCGTGCACCGCCTGGCGGATATCCTTGGCGGTGACGTCGTTCTGGAAATCGACGAACGCCTTCACAGTCGTGTCCGGCCCGGCGCCGGGCGCCGCGCCCAACATACCGCGCGACCAGCTCTCCGACGCATCGACCTTCGGCTTACTGCTCTTGGCGGCTTTGGCGCCGGCATCTTTCGCCGCCTTGGCGCCCGCCGCATAGGCCTCGTCCACCGTCGCCGACAGCCCGTCGGTGCCGTTGCAGGCGCCCACCGAGACGCAGTCCTGCGCATAGGTGCCCGGCACGAAGCGCTTGGTCTCGTCGTTGAAGGCGACCTTTCCGCGCGACTGCGAGAACAGATGCACCGACGGCGTCCAGCCGGCCGACATCAGGATCGCATCGACCGCGATGGTGCGTTCGCCGCCGCCATTCTTCGGCTGCACGGTCATCGACGACACCCTGAGCTTACCGCCAGCGCGGATCACCGCGCGGCCGAAATTGATCTCGATGCCGAGCGCCCTCGCCTCGTCGATCACCGGTCCGGTCGGATTTTCGCGCAGATCGACGATCGCCGCCACGTTGACGCCGGCCTTCTTCAGGTCGATCGCCGCCGCGTAAGCAGAATCATTGGCGGTGTAGACGCCGACATTCCTGCCGACCGCGACGCCATAGTGGTTGAGATAGGTGCGCGCGGCACCCGCCAGCATGATGCCCGGCCGGTCATTGTCGGCAAACACCATGTGGCGCTCGATCGCGCCCGAGGCCAGCACCACGCGCTTGGCCCGGACCTGCCACAGCCGCTCGCGCGCCAGATCGTGGCCGGGGGTCCTCAGATGCTCGCTGACACGCTCGACCAGCCCCACAAAATTCTGCGCATAGTAGCCGAACGCCGTCGTTCGCGACAGCACGCGGACATTGTCCATTGCGGCGAGCTTCGCCACGGCAGCTTGCGCCCAGGCAAAACCGTCCTGGCCGTCGATTTTCGCGCCGCTCTCGAAACGCAGGCTGCCGCCGAACTCGGCCTGCTCGTCGGCGAGGATGACGCGCACGCCGGTCTCAGCCGCCGCAAGCGCTGCCGCGATGCCTGCCGCACCGCCGCCCAGCACCAGCACGTCGCAATGCGCATAGCGCGATGAATAATGGTCGGGATCCGGCTGGTCCGGGGAAACGCCAAGACCGGCTGCGGCGCGTATCTTTGGCTCGTAGAGCCTCTTCCACGCCGCTTTCGGCCACATGAAGGTCTTGTAGTAGAAGCCGGCCGAAAGCAGCGGCGAGGCGATATCGCTGACCGCACCGAGGTCGAAGGACAGTGACGGCCAGCGGTTCTGCGACTGCCCATCAAGCCCGTCATAGAGCTCCTGCACGGTCGCCCGCACGTTCGGCGTCTTGCGTGCCGCGTCGCGCTTGATTTCGACCAGGGCGTTCGGCTCCTCGGCGCCCGCCGACAGGATGCCGCGCGGACGGTGGTACTTGAACGAACGGCCGACGAGATGGACGCCATTGGCGAGCAGCGCCGAGGCCAGCGTGTCGCCCTCGATGCCGGCATAGGACCGGCCATCGAAGCTGAACCGCGCGGTCTTGGCTTGGCTGAAGCGGCCAGCGCCGGGAATGCGGAACGCGCCGCTCATTTGGCAACTCCCGGGAGCTTCGACGGCTTCGGCTCGCCGGCCTTGTAGGTCATGACGAATTTGTCGGTGACGGTGTCGCGTACGGCATTGAAGAAGCGCGCACAGCCATGCATGTGCCGCCAGCGCTCATAAATGATGCCCTTGGGGTTGGAGCGGATGAAGAAGAATTTTTCGAAATCGTCGTCGCTCTCGCCTGATATGTTGGCCGAGCGCGCGATATGCGCCTCGCCGGCGTTGCGGAACTCGAGTTCCGGACGCTCTTCCTCGCAATAGGGGCAGCGGATGAGAAGCATTTGGTTCGTTCCTACAATTCGCCGTGGCCGACGCGGGCGCCCGCCGGTTGATCGCAAAGCTTCTGTCCCAGGGTCGCGAACGGTGCGACGAGCCGGATGCGCTCTTCCACGCTTGCAGCGGGACGAAAAAGATCGCGGGACGCCATGTTGCCGAGGGTGAGCTGGATCGGATCGGTTGTGACGATGACTTGACGCGGCTGGAATGTCTCGTCTTCTTCGAGCCCTTCGGGTCGTCCCTCGAAGAACATCACCACCCTCTGGCCGCCGCTCCAGACGCAGGCCAACGTGCCGTCATCGACCGAAAACGGCCAGCCGGCTTCGTTGCCGGCACGGCTGATCGGCTGCGTGCGCACTTCATCCGGCGAGGGAAAATGGAACATGCCCCGTTCTCCCGCCAGCACTTGCTCCCCCGCCAGCATCAGCGGCATCGCGACAGCCATCTCAGCCATCATCAGTGCGCCACCGCCGCCGCCGCCGCCTCGTCGATGAGCCGGCCGGTGCGGAAACGCTCGATGGTGAAGGGCGAGTTGATCGGATGCGGATCGTCTTTCGCGATGGTGTGGGCAAAGACATGGCCCGAACCCGGCGTTGCCTTGAAGCCGCCCGTGCCCCAACCGCAATTGACATAGAGGCCCGGCACCGGCGTCTTGGCCAGGATCGGCGAGCGGTCGGGCGTGACGTCGACAATGCCGCCCCACGAGCGCAGCATCTTCATGCGCGTGAAGATCGGGAACATCTCGCAGATGGCGTCGAGCGTATGTTGCAATATGTGCAAGCCGCCGGTCTGCGAATAGGAGACATACTGGTCGGTGCCGGCGCCGATCACCAGCTCGCCCTTGTCGGACTGCGAGATATAGGCGTGCACCGTGTTCGACATCACCACGCAGGGCACCACCGGCTTGACCGGTTCCGACACCAGCGCCTGCAGCGGGTAACTTTCCAGCGGCATGCGCACGCCTGCCATGTTCATGATGACGGAGGAATGGCCGGCGGCAACGACGCCGACCTTCTTGGCGCCGATGAAGCCGCGCGTCGTGTCCACGCCCATGACCGCGCCATTTGGCGCCCGCTTGACCCCGGTGACCTCGCAATTCTGGATGATGTGGACGCCGCGCGCCGAGGCGCCGCGCGCATAGCCCCAGGCAACGGCATCATGACGGGCCGTGCCGCCGCGCCGCTGCAGCGACGCACCGACCACCGGATAGCGCGCATCCTTGGAGGTGTTGAGCGGTGGGCAGAATTCCTTCGCCTGCTCCGGCGTCAGCCATTCATTGTCGATGCCGTTCAGCCGGTTGGCGTGCACGTGGCGCTTCAGCACCTGGACGTCGTGCACATTGTGGGCGAGCATCATGACGCCGCGCGCCGAATACATGACGTTGTAGTTGAGTTCCTGGCTCAAGCCATCCCACAGCTTCAGCGCATGGTCGTAGATGCCGGCGCTCTCGTCATAGAGATAGTTGGAACGGATGATGGTGGTGTTGCGGCCGGTGTTGCCGCCGCCGAGCCAGCCCTTTTCCAGCACCGCGACATTGGTGATGCCGTGCACGGTGGCGAGGTAATAGGCGGTGGCCAGGCCATGGCCGCCGGCGCCGACGATGATGACGTCGTATTCTTTCCTGGGCTCAGGCGAGGACCACTGTTCCTCCCAGCCCTTGTGACCGCGCATGGCTTCACGGGCGATGGCGAATACCGAATATTTCTTCAACGTCCCAACCTCGCCCCAAAAAGGCTTCGCGAATGGCGGCCGGCGTTCATTCGGTCCCGGCGCGCGAGGTGTATCACTAGCGAAACAGCGCTTCCACCCTTGCGCTGTTTGCGACGGCGCTTGCCGTTTTGCGCCGTGGCGGAAAAGACGCATCCGGCGCGTCGGCGCTTTCCAGCATCTTGGCACGTATCGGGTGGCTCGCCTTGCCTCGATCTGCGACCAAGCATCCCAACTGCCGGTCAGGCCGGCGCGAAGAAAGGATGCAAAAATGTTCGCACTCGCCAACAAGATCGCCATCGTCACCGGCGCCAGCTCCGGCATCGGCCGGGCCTCGGCAAAACTCTTTGCCGAGGAAGGCGCCAAGGTCATCGTCGCCGCCCGCCGTCAGGCCGAGCTCGATACGCTCGTCGCCGAAATCGCGGACGCCGACGGCATCGCCATCGCGCTTGCCGGCGATGTTCGCGACGAAGCCTACGCAAAAGCCCTGGTCGATCTGGCGGTCGAAAAGTTCGGTGGGCTCGACATCGCCTTCAACAATGCCGGCGCCGTCGGCCGGATGGGGCCGATTTCGGACCTGCCGCTGGAAGGCTGGCGCGAGACGCTCGACACCAATCTCACCAGCGCGTTTCTCGGCGCCAAATACCAGGTGCCGGCAATGATCGAGCGTGGCGGTGGTTCGCTGATCTTCACCTCCACCTTCGTCGGCCACACCGTGGGCATGCCAGGCATGACCAGCTATGCCGCGAGCAAGGCCAGCCTGATCGGACTGACACAGGTGCTTGCCGCCGAATACGGCCCGAAAGGTGTGCGGGTCAACGCGCTGCTGCCCGGCGGCACGGACACGCCGGCGGCAACCTTCAAGACTCCGGAATCGCGGACCTTCGTCGAAGGCCTGCATGCTTTGAAGCGTATCGCTATGCCGGAGGAGATCGCCCGCTCGGCACTCTATCTCGCCTCCGACGCCTCGAGCTTCACCACCGGAGCGGCTCTGTTTGCCGATGGCGGCGTGTCGATCAATCGGACGTGAAGATTCCAGCGGCGGGATGCATGTTCATAGCCGCCAGGCAAACAGCCGCTCTTGATTTTTCGCCGCGATTTGGCGATTCCGTTCCTGTCTAAAAGCGGGTCTGGAACCATGATGCTGATCAGAACCTATGTGACTGCGAGCGCGATCGAAGGCGTCGGCGTGTTCGCCGCGGAGCCGATCGGGAAAGGCGCTTCGATCTGGCGGCTCGATCCGGATTTCGACCGGCTGATCCCCATGGACAAATACGAGACGGCACCCCCGCATCTCAGGGAACTGCTCGACCGCTATGCCTATCCGAGCCCGGACCGGCCGGGTTTCATGGTTTATGAAGTCGACAATGGCCGCTTCATGAACCATTCCAGCAATCCGAATACGGATTTTTCGCAATATGGCGGAGCCACCGCGACCCGCGACATCGCCGTGGGCGAGGAGATCACCTGCGACTACGGCGAGTTCTTCGAGGATTTCGAGCTGCTGCACCTCGCGACGGCCTAGTCGGCTCCTTATATCATGGGCAAGTGGCACACTTGTCCCAGGGCAAACAGACGGCGGCTGGCCCCGCAAATTCATTTCCACTGTGGACAGCGCGGCATGATTCTGCTATCAGCCGCCCCAATTCGTGGTGTAAACCGCCGCGGAGGCTAGTGGCTATGGCCGCTTGCCTGTTGATATCAAACCCGAAAGACAGGATTGCCCGTGCAGGTACTCGTCCGCGACAATAACGTTGATCAGGCGCTTCGCGCTCTCAAGAAGAAGATGCAGCGCGAAGGCATTTTCCGCGAAATGAAGATGCGCGGTCACTACGAGAAGCCGTCCGAGAAGCGCGCCCGTGAAAAGGCTGAAGCCGTCCGCCGCGCCCGCAAGCTGGCCCGCAAGCGCGCCCAGCGCGAAGGCCTGCTGCCGATGACGCCGCGCCCGGTCGCTGCTGGCGCCGCCGGCGGTGCAGGTGGCGCTCCGCGTCCGCCGCGGTTCTAACGCCAATTTTTCGTCCTTTTCGAAGGATATCAGAGGTGGCGCGATGTAGAATCGCCGCCACCTTTTTGTTTTGATGTGACCGGTCCGGAGGGGGAGCCGGACCTGAACGACGCGGCTTGAAGTGAGGACAGGGCAGACATGAACGCAACAAGCGTGGAGCGCGGGACCGCATTGCGTGGTTTCGCCCTGACAGCGGCCCTGCTCTCCGGACTGGCGCTTGCCGGCTGCCAAACGGCGGGCCCGACCGGTGAATTCAACAACATCGACAAGGCGCAAGGGTCGAGCGAGAACATTTCCTCGCTGTCGGCGGTCATCCAGCGCAATCCCCAGGATCCCGAAGGCTACAATGTGCGCGGCTCGGCCTATGGCCGTGGCGGTCAGTACCAGGCGGCGCTCAAGGATTTCAATCAAGCCATCCAGCTCAACCCGAATTTCTTCCAGGCCTATTCGAACCGCGCGCTCATCCAGCGCTTCCTCGGCAATCAGGAAGCCGCGCTCGCGGACTACAACCGTTCGATCCAGATCAACGGCAACTACGACGCCGCCTATATCGGCCGCGGCAATCTCTACCGCAAGGCGGGTCGCACCCAGGACGCCTTCAACGACTTCCAGAAGGCAATCCAGCTCGATACGACCGACGCGCGCGCCTACCACAATCGAGGCCTGATCTATCAGAGCCAGGGCCAGCACAAATTCGCCATCGAGGACTTCTCGACCGCCATCTCACTGGCGCCGGACGCCGCCGAGCCCTACAACGGCCGCGGCCTCTCCTATCTGGCGACCAACGACGAGGACAACGCCTTTTCCGATTTCAACATGGCGATCAAGCTCGACGGCAGGAATGCCGAGGCCTGGTCCAACCAGGCGCTGATCTATGAGCGGCGCGGCGACAAGGCGAAGGCCGCGAAATCCTATAAGGAAGCCGTTCGCCTCGACCCTACCTACCAGCCGGCCAAGGATGGCCTCGCCCGCGTCAGCTGATCTCGGTTTCGGCTTCCCATACAAATCCGCGTGACATCCAAGTGCCGCGGGATCCTTTGCGTGTCCGAAAAGGACGCACTTCGCAACCGCGCATTAACCCCGGCAGGAGGCTTTCGGCCCCTGCCTTGATCGCGCCAAGTTTTCAGCGGAACGGTCTACCCACCCAAGCCGTTGTTGAAAGTATTTTGCGAAAGGACCCTCCCATGATCAAGAAACTCGCCTGCGCCGCTGCCCTCGCCACGACGATGTTCGCGGTGGCTCCGGCCAGCGCCGGCAAGCTGCAACTCGGCACGCTCGATTGCACCATCGACGGCGGCACCGCTTATATCGTAGCTTCCAACAAGGGCGTGTCCTGTGTCTTCCGGCCTCATCATCACGGGCCGTCCGAGATTTACACAGGCGTCATCTCCAAGATCGGCCTCGATGTCGGCCAGACGCATCAGGGCCAGCTCGTCTGGGCCGTGCTGGCCGCGACCCGGGATCGTGACGGAGGCGATCTCGCCGGCAGCTACTACGGTGTCAACGCCGAGGCGAGCGTGGTGACCGGCGGCGGCGCCAATCTGCTGGTTGGCGGCCTGGACAGCGCCGTCATGCTGGAGCCGCTCAGCGTCCAAGCGCAGACCGGCGTCAACCTTGCCGTGGCTGTGACCTCGCTCCAGCTGATCCACTCATTCAAGTGATTGCATGGAGCCGTGCGCTCCATGACCCCTCACCCCGCGGCGCGGAACCAGATAGGATGGTTTCGCGCCGTTTGATTTTGGAGGGGGAACCATCATGCTGAAGACAGCCATAGCTGCCGCCATGTTCACCACGCTATCCGGAGCGGTGCAGGCGCAGGACCGAGGCATGGAAGTCGGTACGCTTGACTGCGCCATAGGCGGCGGCACCGGCTTCATCTTCGGCTCGAGCAAGGACCTGAGCTGCACCTTCAACCCCGCCGACAAAAGCTTCGCGCCGGAAGCCTATTTCGGCGCCGTCAACAAATACGGCCTCGACATCGGCACGACGAAGCAGACGGTCATGCAGTGGATCGTGCTGACGCCGCTGAAGAACATCTATGCACCGGGTGCGCTGGCCGGCGACTATATCGGCGCCAGCGCGGAGGTGACGGCCGCCGTCGGCGCCGGCGCCAATCTGCTGGTCGGCGGCTCCTCTCAGGCCTTCACCTTGCAGCCGCTCAGCTTGCAGACGCAGACTGGCATGAACCTCGCGATCGGCGTCAGCCAATTCCAGCTGCGCAGCACCGAGAATTGATCGCGCAACGAAGCCCGCCAACCGAAGGGGCATCCGCGCGAACGGCCCTCAAAAAAACGCTTGAGCTCAACCCCGGTTGAGGTTTTACAAGCCTGCCCCGAGCGCAACAACGCCTCGATCCAGCGCTGTCGATTCGCATGGTCCTGCCGGAAACCCGTACTGGCTTCTGGCGTCCTGCGCTGGCGTCGAGATATGCAAGACGGGGGTGGAAATGACCGAGATCAGCACGAACAGGGTCGACTGGCGCGTATTGTGGGCAAGCGGCGACCTGGCGCGCTTCTGCTTCATCAGCCTCGGCATTCTGCTGCACGCCACCAACGAAACGATGGTGGCAACGGTTATGCCGGCCATGGTCGGCGAACTGGCGGGCGTACAGCTCGTCGGCTGGTCGCTGGCGATCTACGAACTCGGCGCCATCGTTGCCGGCGCGGCCGCCGGACGACTGGTGAGTTATGTCCCCTTGCGCACCAACATGGTGGTCGCCGCGCTGCTCTACGCAACAGGCGCGCTGATATGCGCCACCTCGCCTTCCATGCAGCTGTTCCTCGCCGGCCGCCTGATCGAAGGACTTGGCGGCGGTGCGCTGGTGTCGCTGGCCTTCGTCTCGGTCGAACGACTGTTCTCGCGCGCCATCTGGCCGCAGCTTTTCGGCATCATGTCGGCGATCTGGGGCGTCGCCGCCTTCAGCGGACCATTGCTCGGCGCGATCATGACCGAGCTGTTGTCATGGCGCTGGGCCTTCGGCATCTTCACACTCGGCGGCGCCGCCATGGCGCTGGCAAGCTTCCTCGTGCTCGACACGCCGCAGGCGACGAAACCCAAGACGAGCACGGGTAAGGCGCCGCCCTTCCCGTTCGCGGCCCTTGGCTGCCTTGCCGTCGCCGTGGTGCTGATCGCCTCGGCCGGCGTCGACATCGCCTTGCTGCGCTCTTCGCTGCTGATGGCCCTCGGACTCATCGGCCTGGTGCTGTTCTTCACCATCGACGCGCTGAAGCCGCGTTCGCGGCTGTTCCCGGCGCGGCTGTTCTCATGGCGCACGCCGGTCGGCGCCGGCATGACCATGGTTGCCGCCTTTTCGGTGGCGACCTGTTCCTTCGGCGTCTACGGACCGCTGTTGCTGACCAGCCTTCACGACATTCCGCTGTTGACGACCGGCTACATCATCGCCGCCGAATCGATAGCCTGGTCGATCCTCTCGATCCTGGTCGCCAACGCGCCGCCGCAGCGCGAGCGGCTGATCATCGTCGGCGGCGCGGTGATGATCGCGGCCGGCATCGCCGGCTTTGCGTATGCGATACCCCTGGGCTCCATCCCGCTGATCCTGATGTGTGCCCTGTTGCAGGGCGGCGGCTTCGGCATCGCCTGGCCGTTCCTGACGCGCGTCATCGTCGCCTCCGCCCCGGAGGGCGAGCAGACCATCGCCTCGGCGGCGGTGCCGACCATGCAGCGCATCGGCTATGCCGTGGGCGCCGCACTCGCCGGCATCGTCGCCAACGCCAGCGGCTTTTCGCAAGGCCTGAACCACGACGCGGCGGCGAATGTCGCGTCGTGGTTGTTTCTTGCCTTCGTGCCGCTCGGCATTGTCGGCTGCCTCGCGGCTTTGCGGGTTTCCAGACCGCTTGGCCAGCCACGGGAAGCTATCGGCTAAAACCTGGCCTGCTCATTCGGCCTCGCGCAGGCGGTAGCCGACGCCGGTCTCGGTGGTGATGTAGCGCGGCTGGTCGGGGCTCTTCTCGATCTTTTGCCTGAGCTGCCGGACATAGACCCTGAGATACTGCACATCGGTCGAGTCGCCCCAGACCTGCTTCAACAGGAAATGATGGGTCAGCACCTTGCCGGCGTGCTGCACCAGCATGCGCAGGATGTCGTATTCCTTCGGCGACAGCTTTACCTCCTTGCCCTCGACCTTGACGATGCGCTTGACCAGGTCGACGCTGAGATCGCCGGTCTGGAAAATCGGCTTCTCGCCCTGTTGCTGGAACTTGTGGCGGAGCGCCACGCGAATGCGCGCCACCAGCTCGTTCATGCCGAAAGGTTTGGTGACATAGTCGTCGGCGCCGAGTTCCAGGGCCTGGACGATGCCGGCCTCGTCGGTTCGGCTGGACAGCATGACCACTGGAATGTCGAGACCATCGTCGCGCCATTTGCGCAGCAACTCATGACCGCTCATGCCGGGCAGCCCAAGGTCGAGCAGGACGAGGTCCGGCTTCTCCGCCTCCATCAGCTCGATCGCCACCTTCGCGTTCGGCGCCTCGCTGACCGCATAACCTTGACTGCCGAGCCCGACGCGCAGCAGCTTGCGGATCGGCGGCTCGTCATCGACGACCAATATCCTGACGTTCGAGTTTGTCATGCCAGGTCACCCACGTCGTGGTCGTCGGTATTCGAAGCGTCGAAATTGGGCGGATTTGCCGGCCTGGGCATTTTGATGGTGAACACCGCGCCCGAACCGTCGGTCCGGTTTGCCGCCATGATGGTGCCACCCATCGCTTCGACGAAGCCGCGGCAGATCGACAGGCCGAGCCCCGTACCGGCGCGGATCTGGTCCCCCTTGCGCACTCGATAGAACGTGTCGAAAATCCGTTCCAGATCGCCGGGAGGAATGCCTGGCCCTTCATCCATGATTTGCAGCAGGACGGAGCCATTGTCGGTCCAACCCTGCATGCGAATCGTCGAGCTTGCCGGGGCATATTTCGCCGCATTGTCGAGAAGATTGAACAACGCTTGCTCGAACAGCACCGGGTCGACCTTCAACATCGGCAAATCCCTGGGGATGTCGGTCTCGATCTTGTGCTCGCCAATGATTTTCCTGGCCCTTTGCAAGGCGGAGCCGACGATGTCGCCGACATAGTGAAAGGCGTAGTTCGGCTCCATCGCGCCGGACTCGATCTTGGTCATGTCGAGCAGATTGGCGATGAAGCGGTTCAACCGCTCGGATTCGTCGAGCACCGTCGACAGCAGTTCGGCCCGGTCCGGTTCGGGAAGCGCTGCTGAAAAATCCCGCAGCGTGCCGGCCGCGCCCATGATGGCGGCGAGCGGCGTTTTCAGATCATGGGAAATGGAGGTGAGCAGCGCCGAGCGCAGCCTGTCCGCCTCAGCGGCGAGCTTGGCGCGGTCGACGTCGGCAACCAGTTGTATACGCTCGATGGCGACCGCCGCCTGGTCGGCCAGTGCGTCAAGCAGCCGCTGCTGCTCGGGCGTCAGCAGCGGACCCTGCTTGTCGTTGTCGAGGCCGACGACCCCGATGGCCGTGCGCCCCGTCCGCAAGGGCAAATAGAGGCGCCGGGCGCCCGGAAGGGTGTCAGCGCCGCGACCCGCGGCACGATTGTGCTCCCAGGCCCAGCGGGCGGCGGCGATGTCGGCCTCGGCCAGCGTGTCGTCCGGCGGATAGCCGGCCTTGACGGTGATCGTCCCGTCTTCCGGCAAAAGCAGCACCACGCGCAGCTTCAGCATCGAGGCGATCTGGAAGGCCGTGGCCCAAAGGACGTCGTCGAGCGTACCGGCGCCGGCGAGCTTCTTTGAAAAGAGGTAGATGTCTTCCGTGGCCCGCGCCCGCGAGCGGGCGGCGACCGCCTGGCGCTGCACGCGCGCCGTCAGATTGCTGGCGATGACCGCAACGACGAGAAAGACGCCGAGCGCGACGATGCTCTCCGGATCCCGGATCGTCAGCGTATAGCGAGGCTCCAGGAAGAAATAATTGAAAGCAAGGGCGCTGGCGAAACAAGCGTACAGAGCCGGCCACAGACCGCCGGTTACCGCCGATGCCAGTACGCCGATGAGAAGAATGATCGCCAGGTTGCGAACGTCGAGAAACTGGTCGAGAACGACGGCGAAGGCGAGCGAACCGATGACAAAGGCCGTGGCCTTGAGATAGGGCCAGATCTCGAACTGCCACTGCTCGTCCGCCGCCTTGACGCTCCTCGACGTCACCTCGGCGTTGCGTTCGGTTCCTGAAATCACATGGACGCTGATGTCGCCGGCATTGCGGATGAGATCGTAGGTGAGCGAGCCTTCGATCAATTCCCGCCAGCGCGACCGGGTCGGCCTGCCGACCACGATATGGGTGAAATTGTTCGCCGTCGCATGGCGAACAATGTCCTGCGCGATGTTCTGACCGGGAATGGTGGTCACCTCGGCGCCGAGCTGCTCCGCAAGGCGAAGGTTCGTCGCGAGCCGATCCTTGTCCGCTTCGGGCATGCTGGCCGAGCGAGGGCTGTCGACATGCAGCGCCGTCCACGGGGCACGGAGCCGGTCGGCCAGCCTGCGCGCGTAGCGAATACGCGCCGCCCCGCCCGGACGCGCGTCGACGCAGACGAGAACCCTTTCCCCCGCGGCCCACGGTCCGGGAATGGCGTGGGCCTGCATATGGATCAGCAACTGGTCGTCGACGCGCTGCGCGGTGCGCCGCAGCGCCAGTTCCCTGAGCGCCGTCAGATTGCCCGGCGAGAAATAGTTCTCGATCGCGCGCTGCGCGGTGTTGGGGAAATAGACCTTGCCTTCCTCGAGCCGCTTGATCAGGTCGTCGGGGGTGAGATCGATGATCTCGACATCGTCGGCCTGGTCTATGATGGAATCGGGAACCGTCTCGCGAACCCTGACCTTGGTGATCTGGGCGACGACGTCGTTCAGGCTTTCGACATGCTGGATGTTGAGCGTCGTGTAGACGTCGATACCGTGCGTCAGGATTTCCTGGACATCGAGATAGCGCTTGGGATGGCGGCTGCCGGGCGCATTGGTGTGGGCGAGTTCGTCGACAAGAACCAGCGCCGGGCGCCGGGCGAGGATGGCGTCGATATCCATCTCGTCGAGGATGCGCCCCTTGTAGTCGACCTTGCGGCGGGGAATGACCTCATAACCCTCGACCAGGGCCAGTGTCTCCTTGCGCCCATGCGTCTCGACGACACCGATCACCACATCCACGCCGTCGGTCAGCCTGGCGCGGCCCGACATCAGCATCTCGTAGGTCTTGCCTACGCCGGGAGCGGCACCCAGGAATATACGCAGCCGGCCGCGACCTTCCCGCTCGGCATGGTCAAGCAGTGCGTCGGGAGAAGGTCTGGCGTCGTTGTTTCTGTCGTCCGGCATCGGGACCGATCATGGATGGCGCGGGGGATACTGTCGATCCCCGGCCCGCACCATTCACTGTTTCGCGGCGTCCAGCGCAAGGTTGAGACCGAGCACATTGACCACAGGCTCGCCCATGAAGCCAAGCTCCCTGCCCTCGACTTGGGCATCGACAAGCGCCTTGACCTTGGCTTCATCGATCCCCCTGGCCTTGGCCACCCTGGCGGCCTGGAAGTAAGCTGCTTCGGGACTGATATCGGGATCGAGGCCACTGCCGGACGTCGTCACCAGGTCCATCGGGACGGGCTGGTTCGGATTCTCCGCCTTCAGTCTTTCCGCGTCGCCCTTGATGCGGTCGATCAGCTTGGGATTGGTCGGGCCGAGATTGCTGCCGCTCGAGGCGGCGGCGTTGTAGCCGTCGCCGGCGGCCGAGGGGCGGCCATGGAAATACTTGTCGCTGGCAAAGCCCTGGCCGATCAGCTCGGAGCCGATAACCTTGCCATCCTTCTCGATCAGGCTGCCATTGGCCTGGCGCGGGAAGATCGCCTGGGCGATGCCGGTCATGCCCAAGGGATAGATCAGGCCGGTCAGGACCGTGAAGAAGACGATCATGATGATCGCGGGTCTTATCTGTTTGAACATGAGCGTAATTCCTTAAGCAAGGCCAAGCGCGGTGACGATCATGTCGATCGCCTTGATGCCTACGAAAGGCACGATGAGGCCGCCGAGGCCGTAGACGAGAAGATTGCGGCTGAGCAGCGCGCCGGCGCCGATGGCGCGATATTTGACGCCCTTCAGCGACAGCGGGATCAGCGCGATGATGATCAGTGCGTTGAAGATGATGGCCGACAGGATGGCGCTTTGCGGCGTCGCCAGATGCATGACGTTGAGTGCCTGCAGCGGGCCGGTCGTCTGTCCCGGTGCGACGTAGAAGACGGCGAACATCGCCGGAATGATGGCGAAATACTTGGCCACGTCGTTGGCGATCGAGAAGGTCGTCAGCGAACCTCGCGTCATCAAGAGCGCCTTGCCGATCTCGACGATCTCGATGAGCTTGGTCGGATCGCTGTCGAGATCGATCATGTTGCCGGCCTCGCGGGCGGCAACCGTGCCGGTGTTCATGGCGACGCCGACATCGGCTTGTGCAAGGGCGGGTGCATCGTTGGTGCCGTCGCCGCACATGGCCACCAGCTTACCCTTGGCCTGTTCGTCGCGGATCAGCTTCAGCTTGTCCTCCGGTGCGGCCTGCGCGAGGAAGTCGTCGACGCCGGCTTCCGCGGCGATAGCCGCCGCCGTCATCGGGTTGTCACCGGTGATCATCACCGTGCGGATGCCCATGCGGCGCAGTTCGGTGAAACGCTCGCTGATGCCGCCCTTGACGATGTCCTTGAGGTGGACGACGCCGAGCAGGCGCCCGTCGCGTTCGACCGCCAGCGGCGTGCCGCCGGACTTGGCGATCTCGTCGGCGATGGACTGGAGATCGCGGATGGATTCGCTGCTTGGGCGCGTGCCATGGGCGGCGGCTGCCGACTGGTTGACATGGGCAAGCACGGAATCGACGGCGCCCTTGCGCACCGATGAACCATCGATGTCGACGCCGCTCATACGGGTCTGCGCTGTGAAGGGCACGAAAGTGGCGTGCAGCGTTGCCATGTCGCGGGCGCGGATGGCGTATTTCTCCTTGGCCAGCACGACGATGGAGCGGCCTTCCGGCGTCTCGTCGGCGAGCGAGGCTAGCTGAGCCGCGTCGGCCAGTTCCTGTTCGGTGACGCCCTTGACCGGGCGAAACTGCGTCGCCTGGCGGTTGCCGAGTGTGATCGTGCCGGTCTTGTCGAGCAGCAGCGTGTCGACGTCGCCTGCGGCTTCCACGGCGCGACCCGACATGGCCAGCACGTTGAATCGCACCAGACGGTCCATGCCGGCGATGCCGATGGCCGAAAGCAGCGCGCCGATCGTGGTCGGGATCAAGGTGACGAACAGCGCCACCAGAACGGTCACCGAGATATAGCCGCCCGAGTAGGAGGCAAAACTCGGGATCGTCGCGGTGGCCAGCACGAAGATCAGCGTCATGCCGACGAGCAGGATGTTGAGCGCGATCTCGTTCGGCGTCTTCTGGCGCTCGGCACCTTCGACCAGCGAGATCATGCGGTCGAGGAAGGTATGGCCGGAGGCGGCGGTGATGCGGACGCGGACCCAGTCTGACAGCACCTGGGTGCCACCGGTGACCGCCGAACGGTCGCCACCGGATTCGCGGATGACCGGCGCCGATTCGCCTGTTATCGCCGCCTCATTGACCGACGCGACGCCCTCGACCACTTCGCCGTCCGACGGGATGATGTCGCCGGCCTCGACCAGGACGGCATCGCCGACCTTGAGGCTGGTGCCGGGCACGAGTTTGTATTTGGTGCGGTCCTCACCGGTCAAGAGCTTGGCCTGGGTCTCGGTGCGTGCCTTGCGCAGCGAATCCGCCTGCGCCTTGCCGCGGCCTTCTGCGACCGCTTCGGCGAAGTTGGCGAACAGCACGGTGAACCAAAGCCAGATGATGATCTGCAGCGTAAAGCCGAGATTGCCGCCTCCGGTGACCAGGTCCTTCACGAACAGCACCGTGGTGAGCGCCGAGACGACGGCAACGACGAACATCACCGGGTTCCTGGCCAGCGTGCGCGGATCGAGCTTGCGGAAGGCGCCGCCAATGGCGGGAACCAGGATGCGTGCATCCATGATGCTTGCTGATTTCGAGTTGCTCATTTTGAAGCTCCGGCTTCGGTGTTGTTGGACGGCACCCGATGATTGGATGCCGAAAGGAAATGCGGCGGCCCGTAGGCCAGCAGCCAGAGGACGAGCATGACTGCCGCAAGGCCGAGAAACGTCGACAGGGTCGGGAAAGGAGGAGGTCTCTCCTCCTTTCGGTGATCGTCCCTGTGGCCGACCTTGCGGCGCATGGCATTGAACCAGGACATGACGGTCTCAGAAGGTCTGCCCGTGAGCCATCGCCAGGTGCTCGATGATCGGCCCGACGGCGAGCGCCGGGAAGAAGGTGAGGCCACCGACGATCAGGATGACGCCGACCAGCAGCCCGACGAACAGAGGGCCATCGGTCGGGAAGGTGCCGGCGGAAGCCGGAACCGTTTTCTTCGCCACCAGCGAGCCGGCAATGGCCAGCGCCGGGATGATGACCAGGAAGCGGCCCATCAGCATGCCGATGCCGATCGTGATGTTGTACCAGGGCGTGTTGCCGCTGAGGCCGCCAAAGGCCGAACCGTTGTTGGCCGCCGCCGAAGTGTAGGCATACAGAACCTCGGAGAAGCCGTGCGGGCCGGCATTGCCCATCGACGCCACGCCGGTCGGCAGCACGACGGCGATGGCCGTGAAGATCAGCATCGCCAGCGGCAGGCACAGTATGGCCAGCATAGCCATCTTGACCTCCTTGGCCTCGATCTTCTTGCCCAGATATTCGGGCGTGCGGCCGACCATCAGGCCGGCGACGAAGACGGCGACGACGATGTACATCAGGATGCCGTAGAGACCGGCGCCGACACCGCCGACGATAACTTCGCCAAGCTGCATGTTGATGATCGGGATCATGCCGCCGAGCGCGGTGAAGGAGCCGTGCATGGCGTTGACGGCGCCGCAGGAAGCGGCCGTGGTGATGACGGCAAACAGCGCCGACAGGGCGATGCCGAAGCGGCTCTCCTTGCCCTCCATGTTGCCGCCGTCGATGCCCAGCGCATGCACCAGCGGGTTGCCGGCGGCTTCCGCCCAGTAGCAGATGGCGACACCGGCGATGAACATGACGCCCATGGCCGAGAGGATCGCCCAGCCCTGGCGCTGGTTGCCGATCATGCGGCCGAAGACATTGGTCAAGGCGGCGCCGATGGCGAAGATCGACACCATCTGGATCAGGTTGGAGATCGCGTCGGGGTTCTCGAACGGGTGCGCGGCATTGGCGTTGAAGAAACCGCCGCCATTGGTGCCGAGCATCTTGATGGCCACCTGCGAAGCGACCGGGCCGACGGCGATGGTCTGTTGCGCGCCTTCCAGCGTCGTGGCGTTGACGTAGGCGCCGAGCGTCTGCGGCATGCCGAGCCAGACATAGACCAGCGTCAGCACGATGCAGAACGGCAGAAGCAGATAGAGTGTGGAGCGGGTCATATCGACCCAGAAATTGCCGATCGACTTGCCGGACGCCCGCGCAAAGCCGCGGATCAGCGCGATGGCGATGGCAATACCGGTAGCCGCCGAAACGAAGTTCTGCACCGTCAGTCCGGCCATCTGCACGAGATAGGACATCGTGCTCTCGCCACCATAGTTCTGCCAGTTGGTGTTGGTCATGAAGCTGGCGGCGGTGTTGAAGGCCAGCCCTGGTTCAACCGCTGTCATGCCGGCAGGGTTGTAAGGCAGGCTGCCCTGCAGACGCTGCAGCGCATAAAGCACCAGGAAGCCGGCGAGATTGAAGAGCAGCAGGGCGACCGCGTAGGTGGTCCAGTGCTGTTCCTCGCGTTCGCTGGTTCCGCAAATACGATAAAGCCCACGCTCAAGCGGGCGAAGGAACGGCGAAAGCAGCGTGCGGTCGCCGTTGAAGACGCGGTGCATGTAGCCGCCGAGCGGCTTCACCAGCAAAACGACGATCCCGCAATAGACCAGGATCTGTATCCAACCGTTCAGTGTCATGGGTGTGGCTTTCCGTGCCTTCAGAAGCGTTCTGGACGAACGAGGGCGTATGTCAGGTAGGCGAGCAGGAACAGCGTAACGCCGCCACCGAGAATATAG
Source organism: Mesorhizobium sp. M7A.F.Ce.TU.012.03.2.1 (assembly GCF_004006095.1). Lineage (NCBI taxonomy): Bacteria > Pseudomonadati > Pseudomonadota > Alphaproteobacteria > Hyphomicrobiales > Phyllobacteriaceae > Mesorhizobium > Mesorhizobium sp. M7A.F.Ce.TU.012.03.2.1. The sequence goes on along the minus strand of NZ_CP034779.1, from coordinate 3,047,932 downwards.
TCGACGATCATTTTTTCAGCCTCGCTCTAGAGCGCGTCACAAGCTTTTATGTAGGCGAAACAAAGGGCAAAGAACAAAATTCCGATTCCGATAACGGCCATATCCATTGTGTTTATTCCTTTTGTTCTTTTGTACTTTGCGAATTTGACAGGAGAGTTCGCAATATCTCGAAAGTGTCCCGTCGCATCTTTGGCGACTGAACCGGTTGTATTTTCTAAAAGGAATATGGACCCGATCGCCATAAAGGTTCGAGACGGGGCGCAGTGGAAAGAAATAGGAATTTCATAAAGATTTTTTGCGCGGGCTCTTCCCGACACTCCACGCAGGGATTGTCGCCCAAGACACACGGCTACAGGATTGCGATTTCCTTGCGAGCTGCCGGAAACGCGAAAGCCCGGCTGAGGGCCAGCCGGGCTTTCTATGGTGGTGTGGCTTTAGCCGCCACGGAGAACATCAATCTTCAGGCGGCGTAGCCGCCATAGCCACGCGCAACGGCGTGCACGCCCGCCACCGGCTCGAGGTCCGGCCACAGGATGCCGGCGGCTTGCGCGAATTCGAGCAACGCCCGGCGCGCCTGCTCGACGCTCACATAACCTGGAACGGCCAGATCACATGTCTCCACCGCGTTTCGGTAAAGCGGGCCGCGGCGGGAGGTCGTCCAATTGGTGAGGAAATCGTGCATTTCGGCCAGCGAGGCAATCTCGCGCTTGAAGCCGAGGCCGACCGACAGTGCGACCGGTGAATGAAACAGCTTGTCGTGCATGAAGCGGGCTCCTGGTTTTTCGCGCGCTTGGAGAGATATCCGGGCGAGTCCGCGAACGGGACGCCGTGAAACGCGCAATGAGGCCGGAGGTTCCAGCTTGGGACTTGGCGATTTTTTTGATTGTGCCTGGTCGGCGAAGTTATCAATTCGCAGCGCAACGACCGGGTGCCGGCCGCTCAACGGCTCCGCAGCCCCCTTGGCGACGGCAGGCTCTCCAAAATCCCGAAGGAGCCATCGAGATCGCTTGCCGCCTTGAGGCTCACGCCTTCTTCACGAACTCGGTCTTGAGCACCAGGCCTTTCACTTGCTTGGTATTGCATTCGATCTCGCCGGGATTGCCGTTCAGGCGGATGGCCTTCACCAACGTGCCGCGCTTGATCGTCTCCGAAGTGCCTTTGACTTTGAGGTCTTTGATCAGCGTTACGGAATCACCGTCATTCAATTGAGCGCCATTGCTGTCGCGCACGATTACATCGTTCGGCATGCCATCTCCTGTGATTTGGATCCCACTACCAGATCAGGTGAGAATCCCAAAACCGATGACGACCGGCAACCGTCAACATTTCAGGCGGCCATCTGGTGGCCGACGTGGAACATGTGCGCGAGAAGCGCGCAGCGCATAAATCTCTAAGCCTTCGACGCCCATGGTGGATGAAATGCTTGCGCGGGAAGGTCGGGCATCGTCTGCAGGTGCCGCTGCCAGATCTGATCCATGACCGTGGTCAGCGTGGCACATCGAAGCCGGCGCCGCCGACAACCTCCTCGATCTCCGCCACCATGCGTGAATCCATCGCCTGCCGCATCTCGGCTTCCGGTCTGCGCCATCGAGCGGATTGGTATTTCGATAGCTACGCCCGCTTGTCGTCCGGATGGCCAAGCTCGCAGAACCACCCGCCCAGATACTGCACCGATGGCGCCTTGGGATCCGGAATCTGCGTCTTCCCCTCGACCGCTGCGCGGAACGGCTCGGCACTATCCTGCGGAGAAAACCCCAGATGGTTGGCGCCGCTGTTGTCGACCGTTTTCACCTTGTTGTCGGAAAGGCCGAAGGAGATCGTATGGCCGACGCGCGGCGCGGTGAGAGCTGCCTCGACCAGACGCACACAATCGGCGAAGGAGAGGTATGACCACAGCATGCGACGGTCCGCCGGTTCGGGGAAGGACGAAAAGATGCGCAGGCACGCCGTCTCGATGCCGAACTTGTCCCAGTAAAGCCGGCTCAGGCTCTCGACGAAGTTCTTCGACACGCCATAGAGGCTGTCGGGACGCACCGGCGCGTCGACGCCGATATGCGCCTCGACCTCGTGATAGCCGACGGCATGCACGGAGGAGGCATAGATGACTCGTTTCACCCCGTGTTTCCGGGCGCCCTCGTAGATGTGATAGGAGCCGCGGATGCTGGAATTCAGGATGGTTTGCCATTCGCATTCGAGTGGTGCGCCGCCGAAATGCACGATCGCGTCGCAATCCTTGGTGGCGGCAATCGTCGCCTCCATATCGGCGAGGTCGAAGACCGCTTCTTCCTCGTGTGGAGCAAGATCGCCGAACGGTTCGCGGCCGGCCAGGCGGATCGTTTTTGCCAGCGGCACCAGCCCCTTTCGCAGTTCCGAACCGAGGCGGCCGGCCGCGCCGGTGATCAGGATGCGTTCGTAATGCGGCATGATTTACTCCACTTGCGCGACGGCGGCGTTGATGCGCGCGATCGCTTCGGTCAGCACCTCTTCGCCGGTCGCGGTCGAGATGCGGAAATAGGGGGAAAGTCCATAGGCGGCGCCCGGCACCGAGGCCACGCGCCCTTCGTTCAGGAGATAATTCGCCACTGCCGTGTCGTCCTCGAGCACGACGCCTTTTGGGGTCCTGCGGCCGATCAGGCTGGCGCAGCCGATATAGGCATAGAAGGCGCCTTCCGGTGGCGAAAGCGTAAGACCGTTGATCCGCCTGATGCCGTCGACGACAAGGTCGCGGCGCGCCTCGAACGCCTGCCGAAAGCGTGCCACCTCGTCCTGGGGGCCGTTGAGCGCGGCCACCGTCGCCGCTTGCGCGATCGAGCAGACGGACGTGCAGGACTGGCTCTGGATGATCGCCATCGCCCTGGTGAGCGGCGCCGGCCCGGCGGCATAGCCGACACGCCACCCGGTCATCGCATAGGATTTGGAGACGCCGTTGACGATCAGGGTGCGGTCCCTGAGTTCCGGGCAAGCCTTGCCGAAGGAGACGAAGTCGCGTCCGTCGAACAGGATGTGCTCGTAAATCTCGTCGGAAAGCACCAGCACCTGCGGATGCCTTGCCAAAACCGCTCCGAGTGCCCGCAGGTCCGATTGCGAATATATGGCGCCGGAGGGGTTGCCGGGCATGTTGAGGAACAGCCATTTCGTCCTTGGAGTGATGGCTTTTTCGAGCAGCTCCGGCGTCAGCCGGAAGCCCGAAGTTTCCGGGCACTCGATGAGGACAGGCCTGCCGCCGAGCAGCTTCACCATCTCGGGATAGGAGACGAAGTAGGGCGCCGGCAGGATCGCTTCGTCACCAGACTCCAGCGTCGCCATCAGCGCGTTGAAGATGATCTGCTTGGCGCCATTGGCCACGACGACGTCGTCCGCCGTGTAGTCCAGTCCGTTTTCGCGGCGGAACTTGCCGGCCACGGCTTCGCGCACCTCGGCCGTGCCGGCGGCACCCGTGTATAGCGTCTGGCCGGCCTTCGCGGCGACATGCGCCGCTTCGATGATATGGCTCGGTGTCGGGAAATCCGGCTCGCCCAGGCCAAGATCGATCACGTCGACGCCCTTGGCGCGCAGGGCCCTGGCTGCCTGCGAAGCAGCCATGGACGCCGACGGCTTCACCGCAGACAGGCGCGAGGCAATGTAGCTCATTTGCCGTTCTCCGAAATGTATTCCTTGGAGCGGTCGTTCGCCCGCGCCTCGGTGCTGCGCTTGGACGGATCGCCATAGCCGCCGCCGCCCGGCAATTGGAGGATCAGCCGACGGCCGGCCGGAACATGCTGCCAGCCTTTAGGTCGCATCTGCGTGCCATCGTCCAGCCTGACCACGCCGGCCACTCCAGGTCCGCCGCCGTTGCGCCCGTGGGCGGGATGATTGACGCGGTCGAACATGGCCGAAAAGTCGAATTCATGGCCCTCGATCGCCTCGATTTCGATAACCTGCCCGAGCCCGCCGCGGAACTCGCCGTCGCCGCCGGAATCGGGCCGCAGTTCCTTGCGCCAGATCACGATCGGGCCGGTGTGCTCCGTTGCCTCGATCGGCATCGTATGGACGCCGGAGGGGAAAGCCGTCGCCGACAATCCGTCGAGACCGGGGCGCGCGCCCATGCCGCCGGAATTGAACATCAGCACCTCGGCGCGGCGGCCCGAACCGCCGGAGACCGGCCGAACCGAGATATGGATGTTCCACAGTGCGCCGGCGCCCTCGGCAAGGATCTTGCCGGGCATCGCCTTGGCGATCGCGCCGAGCACCAGATCGGGAACCATATGGCCGAAGATGTGCCTGAGCGCCACCGGCGCCGGCCGCACGGCGTTCAGGATGTTGACCGGAGACGACACGGTGAAGAAGGCGAGCGACGCGGCATTGTTAGGAATATCGGGCGCCACCACGCATTTCAACGCGTAGCAGGCATAGGCCTTGCTGTAGATGATCGGGCAGTTGATGCCCCATCGGCTCATCGGGTCGGTACCGGTGAAATCGACCTCGACGCCGGCGTCCCGAACAGTGACGGTCGCCGCGAGTTTCACCGGCTCGTCGTAGCCGTCGGTCACCAGCGCGTTCGACCAGCTGCCTTTGGGCATCGCCTTGATGCGTTCGACCATGGCGTCGCGGGTGCGCGAGAAGATGAACTCGCCAAGCCCGTCCAGCGATGCCAGGCCGATCTCCTTCATCATGTCGACGAGGCGTCGGTGGCCGACTTCGTTGCAGGCGGCGAGTGAATAGAAATCGCCGACGACCTGGTTCGGCTCGCGGACGTTGGCGCGCAGGATCCTGACGAGATCGAGATTGACCTTGCCCTTCTCCGCGAACTTCATGATCGGGATCTGGATGCCTTCCTCGTAGACCGACTTGCCGTCAGCGCCAAAGCCGCGCCCACCGACATCGACCACATGCGCCGTGCAGGCGAAGAACGCAACCAATTCGCCGTTCAGGAACGACGGCGACACCATGGTGATATCGTGCAGGTGGCCCGTGCCCAACCAGGGGTCATTGGTGACGTAGGTGTCGCCCTCGAACATGGTTTCGCGCGGGATTTCGTTCATGAAATGCAGCACCGCCTCGGCCATGGTGTTGACATGGCCGGGCGTTCCCGTCACCGCCTGTGCCAGCATCTGGCCGCGGGGATCGAACACGCCCGCCGACAGGTCGCCGGATTCGCGCACCGATGTCGAGAAAGCCGTGCGCAGCAAGGTGAGGGCCTGCTCCTCGACCACCGAGATCAACCGGTTCCACATAACCTGCATGCGGATTTCACTGATGTCGCTCATGCCTGGCTGCCTTTGCGGATCAGAAGGATCGCTCCGTCGCTCTGGATGACGGCGTCGAAGCTCGTGGTGACGACGGTGGACGTCTCGCGTTCGACGATGATGACCGGGCCCGCCACCCGATCGCCGGTGCACAGCCCCTCCCGTTCGACGATGCCATAGGTCCGTGGCGCACCGCTGGCCGGATCGAACACCGCGCGGCTTGTTGCCGGCTGAGTGGTCCGCTTGCCGGTGATCAGCTCGTGCCTGGCGACAGCAGGCCGGACATCCGTCGCCTTCACGGACCAGGTGACGATCTCGATTTCCAGGCCGCCAAGTCCTTCGATGGCGCGGCCGAAGAAGCGTTGGTAATTCGCCTGGAACAAATCCTCGAGCGTGGTTGCGGCATCATTGCCGAACGGCTCGTCCGGCAGCGGCACGGGGATTTCCCAGCCCTGGCCGGCGTAGCGCATGAAGGCGGTGATTTCGCATGTGATCGTACCGTTGGCCCCTGCCCGCACGAAGCTTTCGGCTGACACTTTGAGGTCATCGAGCAAAGCATTGGCCTCGGCCGGCTTGAACTGCGACAGCCGCGTCAGCCGGGATGCCAGGGCTTCGTAGCCGAACGGAGCCTTGAGGAAGCCGATCGCCGATCCGACGCCCGCGCCCTTGGGGACGATGCACTGGTCGATGCCGAGTTTCTCGCAAAGCCTTGCGGCGTGAAGCGGGGCCGCGCCACCGAAGGCGATCATCACGTTGTCGGAAATGTTTTTGCCGTTTTCGACGGCATGGACGCGGGCGGCATTGGCCATGTTCTCGTCCACCACCTCGCAGATGCCGAAGGCCGTCGCCATGGCATCGAGCGACAGGCGTTCGCCGACATCGCGCAGGATCGCCTGTTCGGATGCGGACGTGTCCAGCCTGATGGCGCCGCCGGCGAAATTGTCGGGATCGAGCTTGCCGAGCACCAGGTCGGCATCTGTGATGGCCGGGCGCCTGCCGCCGCGGCCGTAGCAGGCCGGGCCAGGTTCCGATCCGGCACTTTCGGGACCGGTCTGGATGCGGCCCATGGCGTCGACCCAGGCGATCGACCCGCCGCCGGCGCCGATCTCGATCATCTCGATCACGGGAATGGAGATCGGCATGCCGGAACCTTTGCAGAAGCGATAGGTACGCGCCACTTCGAAGGTTCTGGCGGTGCGCGGCGCATAATCCTCGATCAGGCAAATCTTTGCAGTGGTGCCGCCCATGTCATAGGAGACGACCTTTTCCAGGCCGAATCGCCTGGCGATGTCGGCGGCGAAGATGGCGCCGCCGGCCGGGCCGGACTCAACGAGGCGCACGGGAAATTCCGAGGCCGTCTCCACCGAGATCAGACCGCCGCCCGAATGGATCATGAAGACCGGGCACTCGGCGCCCATCTCCTTCAAGCGGGTCTGGAAACGCGCGAGATAGTCCGCCATCTGCGGCCGCACATAGGCGTTGGCGCAGACCGTGTTGAAGCGTTCGAACTCGCGCATCTGCGGCGAGACTTCGGCGCTGATCGAAATCGGGATGGTAAGCTTGCGGGACAGGATAGCGCGTGCCCGGCGCTCATGATCAGGGTTGGTGTAGGCATGGATGAAGCCGATCGCCACGGAGCCGAAACCGCCGGCCGCGATCCGGTCGGCAATGCCTTCCAGGGCGGCTTCGTCGAGCGGTTGAAGCTCCTGGCCTTCCGCACCGATCCGGCCCTTTACCGTGAAACGGTGCTCGCGCGGGATTAGCGGCGCCGGCAACTGCAGGTCGAGGTCATACTGCTCGAAACGGTTTTCGGTCCGCATCTCGATGACATCGCGGAACCCTTCGGTGGTGACCAGCGCGGTCTTGGCGCCACGGCGTTCGATGAGCGCATTCGTCGCCAGCGTCGTGCCGTGGATGATGATGCCGATCTCGGCAAGCGCGATACCGGCATCGCGCGTGACGACGGCAATGCCGTCCAGGATCGCCTGCTCGGGCGCCGCATAATTGGTCAACACCTTGGTGGAGAAGATCGTTCCCCTGAGGTCGAGCGCGACGTCGGTGAACGTGCCGCCGATGTCCGCGCCGAGACGGATGTCGTCTTTGGAGGTCATGCCTTGGCCTTCTGGGAAGCGAGCGCGGCGTCACGCATCTGGGAAAGGGTCTGTCGGGGCGTCAGCGCTTCGGGAGATATGGCGATGTCGAGGACCGCTCCCGTCACGGATCCGAGCGCCCGATCGAACGCCGCCGCGAAATCGCGCGTCGCCTCGACCCGCTCGGCATGGAAGCCATAGGCCTTTGCCAGTGTCACGAAATCAGGGTTTTCGAGCGACGTGCCCGAAACGCGCGCCGGATAGTGGCGCTCCTGATGGGCGCGGATCGTGCCGTAGATGCCGTTGTTGAGGATCAGCACGATCGGCTGCGCGCCAGCCTGCATGGCGGTTCCGAGTTCCTGGCAATTCATCTGGAAGTCGCCGTCGCCGGCAAAGCAGACGACCGTGCGTTCTGGAAACGCAACCTTGGCGGCAATTGCCGCCGGCAGGCCGTAGCCCATGGCGCCAGACTGCGGGGCGAGCAGCCGTGCGTCCGGCCCGAACTTGAAGAACTTGTTCGGCCAGACGGTGAAATTGCCGGCGCCGTTGGTGAGAATGACGTCGGCAGGCAGGTTTTCGCGCAGCCAGGCGCTGACCTCCACCATGTCCACCGGGCCGGGCTGGACGGGCGCGCCGAATGTCCCTTCATAGGCTTTGCGGGCCGCGGCGCGCCAGTCCGCCCAGCCGCCTTTGACGGGCGTCAACGCCCGGGCAAAAGCGTTCGGCCCGGCATGGATACCGATGGCCGGCACATAGATCTTGCCGATCTCGCGATCGGAGCCATGGACATGGATCAGTTTCTGGCGCGGCACCGGCACGGACAGCAGCGTATAGCCATCCGTGGTCATCTCGCCAAAACGCACATTGACGGCCAGGATCACGTCGGCCTCGCGGAGCAGGGCTTTGACATGCGCCACCATGCCGACGCCGGCCTCGCCGACAAAGACCGGCGAATGGTTGTCGAACTGGTCCTGATAGCGAAAGGCCGCCACGACAGGAATGTCGGAAGCCTCTGCGAAAGCCTGTAGCGCCGCGCGTCCGTCCACGGTCCAGTTGGCGCCGCCCATGAGCAGGACCGGCCTCTCGGCCTTGGCCAGCAGCTTGAAGGCCGAAGCGATCGCTTCCGGCGCCGGTGCCGGCTCGAAAATGGCCGCCGGTGCGCTGAGCGGAGCCGCTTCAGTCATGGTGGTCAGCATGTCCTCGGGCAGCGCGACCACGACGGGACCAGGTCGTCCGGTCAATGCGGTCGTCCATGCCCGCGCCACAATCTCGGGCAGGCGCGCGACATCGTCGATCTCGACCGCCCATTTGGCGACCGTGCCGAACACCGCCCGGTAGTCGATTTCCTGAAACGCTTCGCGGCCCTTCATGTCGGTGCCGACCTGGCCGACGAACAGGATCATCGGCGAACTGTCCTGCATGGCCGTGTGAACGCCGATGCTGGCGTTGGTGGCGCCTGGGCCGCGCGTCACGAAACAGATGCCTGGCGAGCCGGTCAACTTGCCGTAGGCCGAGGCCATGAACGCCGCGCCGCCTTCATTGCGGCAAAGCGTGTAGTCCAGCTTTCCCTGCGTGTCGTGCAGCGCGTCCAGGACGGCCAGATAACTTTCTCCGGGCACGCCGAAGCTCCTGGTCGCGCCAAGCCCGATCAGGCACTCGACGAGAAGGCGGCCGCCATTGCGGATCATGCTTCGACATCCTCACTTTGGCGGCAGGTCGATCGAGCCTGCCTTCGGTTCATAGGTGCACGCAGGCGGTTCGGGGCGAAATCAAGAAATGCCGTCTATTCGAAAGTTTTTCTTTGCCGAGCAGCGTGCACCAGCACGCCCGGATTCATCGTGTCCCGTGGATCGAATGCATCCTTGAGCCGCGCCATGAGTTCGCGTTCCAATGGACTGCGGTTTCGGTCGGCCATGGCGATCTTTGCGCGGCCAAGTCCATGCTCGGCCGCGAAACTGCCGCCCATTTCCGTGGCGAGCGACGATAGCGCCTCGGCGAACCGCTCGGCCTTGCCGTCAAAATCGGCGCGGCCTTCCGGCGGCGACAGATTGTAGTGGATGTTGCCGTCGCCGAGATGCCCGAACGGGTTTATCCGCACGCCGGGAAGAATGTCGTCGCAGATCTCTGCGCCGGCCTCGACGAAACGGGCGATAGCGCCCGGAGGCACCGAGATGTCGTGCTTCAGCTGCTCTCCTTCCAGCCTCTGTCCTTCCGGCTGCTCCTCTCGCAGCCGCCAGAATTGTGCGCGATGCGCGCCCGTCGCCGCCAATGCTCCGTCCAGCACCAGGCCTTGCTCCATGCCCCACTCCAGCGCCGAAGCCAGTATCTCGTCGAGCGGAACGCGGGGGGCGCCCGATGCCAGTTCGACCAGCACATAGACCTCGCCGCGTGCCTCCAACTGGTAGGCGAGGTCGGGCAGGTGTTTGAGGGCCAGTCCCAGCCCGATGTCGGAGAAGAACTCGAGCCCGGTCAGGAATTCCCCCACCTCGCCCCGCAGAAAGGTGCCAAACGAAACCGCCGCGGCGAAATCGGACATGACGACAAGCGCGCTCGCCTGCCGCCGCGGCATCGGGTAGAGCCGCAGGATCGCGCGCGTCACGATGCCAAGCGTTCCTTCCGCGCCGCAATAGAGCTTGCGCAACTGGTAGCCGGCATTGTCTTTCTGCACCGCGCGCAGCCCGTTCCATATCGCCCCGTCAGGGGTCACGACCTCCAGGCCAAGCACGAGGTCTTGCATCATGCCATACCGGAATGCCTGGCTGCCGCCGGCATTGGTGCCGACCAGGCCGCCGATCCTGGCGCTGCCTTCCGCGCCGAGATGCATCGGAAACATCAGGCCGTGCGGTTCCAGCGCCTCGTGCAACGCGGCAAGCACGGCTCCCGCCTCGACGAGGATCGAGCCGCTGTCCAAGTCCGGTTTGCCGATCGCCGTCATGCGCGAAAGCGAAACGATCACCGCATTCGGCCGATCGGCGACGGCGCCGCCGCAAAGCCCGGTGTTGCCGCCTTGCGGCACGACCGCCAGGCCGGCCGCGTGGCATGTCTTTACGACACTGGCTACTTCGGAGGTATCCGCAGGCCTGGCCACGCCCAGAGCCGCGACGCCGTAGCGATCGAGCCAATCGCGCTGATAGGGCCTTGCATCGCTGCCCGAAAGCCAGCCTTTCGGTCCGAGCATCTCGCGCAAGGCGGTGACGGGATCAGTCACGGACATGGCTGCGGCCTGACGCGGGATCGTTGCATCGATCAGTGACCAAGCACCTGCGACAGGAACTGCCGCGTGCGCTCGTTGCGGGAGGAGGTGAAGAATTCATCGGGAGGCGCCTGTTCGACGATCTCGCCTCCATCCATGAAAATTACCCGGTCGGCAACCCGGCGCGCAAAACCCATCTCATGCGTGACGCAGATCATTGTCATGCCTTCAGAGGCGAGCGTGACTATGACGTCGAGCACTTCCGCGATCATTTCCGGGTCGAGCGCAGAGGTCGGCTCATCGAACAGCATGATCTCGGGCTGCATGCAAAGGGCACGCGCTATCGCGACCCGCTGTTGCTGGCCGCCGGACAACTGACCGGGATACTTCATCGCCTGTTCGGGAATGCGTACCTTCTCCAGATAGCGCCGGGCGGTCGCCTCGGCATCCGCGCGCGGCACCTTGCGCACGATCATGGGCGCGAGCATGCAGTTCTCCAGCACCGTCATGTGTGGAAACAGGTTGAAGTGCTGGAACACCATGCCGACTTCCCGCCTGATCCCGTCGATGTTGCCGACATCGTCGTTGAGCTCGGTGCCGAGCACGGTGATCCGGCCGCCATTGTGCTGCTCCAGACGGTTGATGCAGCGGATCATGGTGGACTTGCCGGAGCCGGACGGGCCGCAGACGACGATCCTCTCGCCGCGATCCACGGACAAGCTCAACTTTCGCAGCGCCTGGAATGTCCCGTAATATTTGTCGAGATTTTCGATCAGCACCGCGGGGCCGCTGGATCGGGGCGAGTTTCCTGAAAGCACGTAAACGCCCCCTATCGTTCGCCGACCGACATACGGCGCTCGAGAAAAGCGCCATAGCGGGACAGGCTGAACACGAAGATGAAGTAGATGAAGGCGATGAAGGCATAGACCTCGACATAGGCGAAGCGCCACTCGCCGGTGCCGTAGGCGGCATTGCCGGAGGCCAGGATCTCGAAGAAGCCGACGATGATCACCAGCGAGGTTTCCTTGAACGAGATCACGAACTGGTTGATCGTCGCCGGCAGCGCATTGCGCATGGCCTGCGGTAGAAGAATGCGGCCGACGCGCTGCCAATAGCGCATGCCAAGCGCCATGGCTGCCTCTTCTTGCCCACTGGGAACGCCCTGCATCCCACCCCTGACGATCTCCGCCTGATAGGCGGAAAAAAACAGGGCCGAGCCCAGGATCACCCGGTACAGCTTGTCGCCCACCAGCCATTGCGGCAGTGCGAACGGCAGCACGATGGCGAAGGTGAACAGGATCGAGATCAGAGGCAATGAACGCACCCCGTCGATAATGAGGCCGGAGGTGCGGGAAATCCATGGCAGGCCGGAGCGGCGCAGCAGCGCCAGGCAGATCGCCAGCGGGAAGCCGATCAGGCAGGTGGTCACGAAGATGAACAGGGTCAGCGCCAGTCCGCCCCAGGCCTCCTCGCCGACATAGGGCAGACCAAGCACGCCGCCCTTCATCAGCACGTAGAAAAGCGCCGTTCCGGCTCCCCATACGAGTGCGATGCGGCGACCCGACCAGAAGGCTGGAACGCAACTTAGCACCGTCATGACCACGACGATCAGGCAAGCCAGGGCCGACCGCCACTGCTCGTCATAGGGATAGAGGCCGAACAGGATGATGCGCCATCGCGCGGCAATGACCGACCAGCAGGCTCCCGCCGCCGCCTGGCAGGCTTCGGGTCCGCCGCTCGTCGTGAAGACAGCCGAGAAAACCGCCCAATTCAGGAGCTTCCAGGCCAGGAAGACCATGACCGCCAGGGAAGCCAGCGACAGCAATGCCTGCAGGGGCGTCGCAAAGAAGCGCCGCCTCAGATCCTCGATCTTGCCAATGGCAGGAGGGGCGACAACGACCATTTCCATCCCTCACCCCCTCAACTGGTTGCCCTTGAGGGCGATTGCTTTGTTGATGCGGTTGAAGATGGCGGCGAGGCTGAGGTTGATGACGAGGAAGCCAGCCATCAGGATGCCGATCGCTTCGATTGTCTGGCCGGAATGGTTGATCGTCAGCGCCACGATCATGAAGAAATCGGTGAAGCCCACCGCGATGCCCATTGTGGTCGCCTTCATCAGCCAGACATACTGGTTGGCGAGGATTGGCAGCATGGCGCGTAGTGCCAGCGGCAGCCGCACCAGCATGAAGACCCGCCACGGGCCGAGGCCCAGGGAAAGAGCCGCCTCGACCTGGCCCTTGCCGACAGCCTTGAACCCGCCGCGCACGATCTCGGCGATGTAGGAGCCGCCATAGATGGCGATCGCGATGGCCAGTGTCGCAAACTCCGGCGGAATGCGCAGGCCGCCTCGCAGATTGAGACCTTGCAGCGCCGGAAAATCGAGTAGCGGCGAGTCGGCCAGGCGGCCGGCCACCAGAACGATGGCCGCGCAGGCAAGTGCCGCCGCCGTGCCGGCAAGCTGAATGCCGCCACGCTGGCCGACCGGCAGGCTGAGGCGCGATGTCCTGCCCAGCCAGATCGGCAGCGCGATGGCGGCAATCACAGCCAATGTCGCCGCAGCGAGCGCGGCGCTGCTGACATTGGGGAACGGGATGTAAAGCCCCCGGCTGGTGAGGAGAAAGCCCCATCCCTCATGCGCGGCGCGCGGCGTCGGCAGATGGGTGATGACGGCATACCAGAAAAAAACCTGGAGGATCAGCGGGATGTTTCGGAAGATGTCCACATAGGTGCGGCCGAGCAGCCGGGCCAATTCGTTCGAGGATGTCCGCGCCAGGCCGACGATCGTTCCGACGATCGTCGCCAGCGTCAGGCCGACGGTTCCCAGAAACAGCGTATTGATGATCCCGATGAGGAAGTACCACCAATAAGGGTCGTTGGCCGTGGCGGGCAGCAGCGAGAAGTTCAGGTCCCAGCCCGTCGACTTGAACAGGAAGTCGAATCCGGAGGTGATCCCCTGCGCCGCCAGGTTCTGTCTGGCGATCACAATGCCGGCAAGCACCATCGCGGCGATCGAGCCGACATACAGGATCTGCAACAGTGCGTTGCGGACTTTTTGATTTCTCAGCAGGCTGACCATTCAGAAATCCTTCCCGAATTGCCGCGCGGTCCCGCCCGGCGGGAGCCGGGCGGGACCTGGAGCGGGATGCGTTCAGAACGGATCAATCAACAACCAGCGGGAACAGGACACCGCCATTGTTCCACAAATTGGTCAGTTCGCGATCCATCTTGTAGGGCGAGTCCTTGCCGAGATCGCGATCGAAGATTTCGCCGTAGTTGCCGACGTTCTTGATCACCTTGTAGGCCCAGTCGTCGGAGAGCCCGAGACCCTTGCCCATGCCTGGCGTGACGCCGAGGAATTTGGCGACCTGCGGTGAAGTCGGCTTGGCCTTTATCTCGTCGACGTTCTTCGATGTGATGCCTTCCTGCTCGGCAAAGATCAGCGTGCTCAGCGTCCAGTTGGCGATGTCGACCCAGTTGTCGTCGCCTTGCCGCATGATCATGACTTCAGGCTCGACGGCGAGCACGTCGGGCAGGATGACATGGTCGTCGACCTTGCTCTTGGCGATGCGCGCAATGGCCAGTGTCGGACCCCACTGCGCATAAAGATCGCAGCGTCCCGAGAAATAGGCCTGCTCGAGCTCCTCGGTCTTCTCGATGAGCACCGGTTCGAGCTTGATGCCTAGCTTGGCAGTATAGGCAGCGACCTGCTGTTCCTGCGAGGTGCCGGCGGGAATGCAGATCGTGCCGCCGGCGGCATCCTTGAGCGACTTGAGGTTCAGCTCCTTGTGCGCCATCACCTTGGTGGTCCCGAGATAGTAGGACATGGAGAACTGCAGCCCAAGTTCGGTGTCGCGGCTGAGCGTGCCGCCCGAGGCCTTGACGATGATGTCGACATCGCCGGACTGCAGGGCCGGCCAGCGCTGGGCCCAGCTGATAGGAACGACTTTCAGCTTCGCAGGGTCGCCGAACACGGCCGCGGCCACCGCCTTGCAGAGGTCGATGTCCATGCCCTTCCAGTTGCCCTTGTCGTCCACCTCGGCGAAGCCGAGATAGGAGCCGTCATGGCCGGTGCAGTTCAGCATGCCGCGTGCCTTGACGGTTTCGAGCGTCTTGCCGCCAGCGGCTTCCGCCGGCGCCGCAAAATGCACGAGGCCAAGGGCCAGGGCCGAAGCCCCCCATTTGATCATTTTCATGTTCCGTCTCCACTGTTGAGGTTGTTTGGTTTCTTGTTGTTGGAGGCCCGAAAGGCGTCTTTCAGGCCTCGGTCTCGAAGCCGCTTCTAGTCGGAAAGCGGGGCCGGTTTCGGTAACGAGGAAATCGTGAGGTCGCCGCGCCAATCCTGCTGAGCCAGCCATCGGTGAAGTGCCGCGACCGCCTTCACGCGCAGATGTCCGCGTGGGACGACAAGATAGAAGCCCGGGACTTCCTCCGGCTTCATGTCGGCAATGGCGTCGCGGCCGATCGGCGCGACCAGCGTGCCCGCCCGGAAATCTTCCTCGGCATCGATGACGGAAACCAAGCCCACACCTATGCCTTGCAAGGTCGCCCGGCGCATGGTCGCGGCGTCGTCGAAGCTGATGCTGCGGTCGCCATCCGTCAGTTCCACGCCAAGGTGGCGCAATATGTCCGGCCACAGACGCTTCGACTTGACGGTGTCGAGCAACGTGAACTGTGTCAGATCATGCGCCGACTTGATCCTTTCGCCGATCGCCGGCGTGCAGCAGATGATCTTCGGATCCGGCACCAGCAACGTGGTTTCATAGTCGGACCAGTTGCCGTAGCCCCACTGGACCGTCATATCGATATCGTCGCGCCCGAAATCGGGCAGGTCGACCATGGTCGTCAGGCGCAGGTCCGCGCCCGGCAAGATTTCCCGGAACAACGAAAGCCGCGGCAGGAGATAATGCGTGGCGAAGTATGGGCTCGCATTCAGGTTGATGCGGTCCCGATAGTTCGACTTGGTGACGCGGCGAACGCCTTCGGCAAACTCGTTGAAGCCGGCTTTGACATAGTGCGACAGAAGAATGGCCGACTCGGTCAGTTCGATCGACCGGCCCTTACGCTCGAACAGCGTTACCTGGAGCGTATCCTCCAGAAGCTTGATCTGCTGTCCGACGGCCTGCGGCGTGACCAGCAATTCATCCGCCGCCTGCCGAAAGCTCTTGTGCTGCGCGACCGCGTGGAACACGCGCAGAGCATTCAGCGAGGGAAGGCGCAGCTTGCCGGTCATCGAAAATTCCGTTCCTTTCCCTGCTTGTGGCCCGGTCGGTCATGCACTGCCTCGGTCATGCACTGCCAGAGTTCAGTCGCCCGCGGCGAAAGAGACTTAGGCGTATATGTAACCACCTGAAACAATTACGTTTTCACCGGTCATGTAAGTGTTCTTGGGGCTGCCCGTCATCAGCACCCATTCGGCAATCTCCTTTGGCTCGGCACCGCGGCCGAGCGGGCTCGCCTTGGCCAGTTCCTCCAGGAAGCCGAGCGCTTTCGCCTTCTCCGTCGCCATGCCGGCCGGCGCCACCGAATTCACCAGAATGCCGTCCTTCGCCACGTGATGGGCAAAGGATCGGGTAAGGCTGACGACGGCGGCCTTGGTCGCCGCATAGTGAGCGTTCTGCGGATGCGCCTTGAAGGCGTCGACCGAGGTCAGGTTCACGATCCGGCCGCGGACGCGGCTCTTCGGCTCCTGCGATTGCATGTGGCGAACCGCCGCCACCATCATGTGGTAGGTGCCCTTGATGTTGATGCCGTTGGAGGCATCCCAGTCGGCGTCGGTGATTTCGAGGAGCGGGCGGCGAGGGTAGATCGCGGCACAATTGATCAGCGTGTCGACGCGCCCGAGTTTCGAAACGATCGCCTCGAATGCGGCGTGGCACTGTGGGCCTACCTGGATGTCGCAAAGGGCGGTCGCGGTAGGCAGTCCGCTGGCCTTCGCGGTCGCCAGCGCGGACTCGGCGGCTTCCTGGTTGATGTCGATGATGCCGATCTTTGCCGCTCCGGCCTCGACAGCCATCTCGGCTAAGAGGGCACCGAGGCCGGCACCACCGCCAACGATCAGAACGGAAAGATCTTTCATCCCAGTTTTCCTTACTTGGTACCGCTTGGCGAGGTTGGCCAAGTCGGCATGATGTCGAAACGGGTAACGTCGGCCCACGCGGGGAGCCCAAGCACAGCGACGACCATCCTGGCCACGTCATCCGGCTGCACCACTTTGCTGGCGTACATGGCTGCGCGCGCGTTGGCGTCGAGGATGTCCTGGTAGAGCTGCGTCTCGACACGGCCGGCAACGATCTCGGTGACGCGTACGCCCGATGGGGAGAGGTCGGCGCGCAGCGCTGCTGCAAAGCCTGATATCGCCGCCTTGGTCGCTGAATAGACGGCAATGTTGGAGTATGCCGCGTGGCCCGCTGTGGAGCCGGTGAACAATACATGCCCGGACTGCCGCTCGCGCATTTGCGGGACGACGAGGCGCGTGAGCAGGATTGCCGCGCTGAGGTTCACCTCGAGCGTGGTGTCGATGTCAGCGATCTTCATATCGGCGAAGTTGCCGAGCGGCGGCATGACCCCGGCATTGTTGATCAGCACGTCGATGGTGAGATCCGCCAGGGCCGCTTCCAGGGCCTCGCGGTCGGTGACGTCGACGGCAATCGGCACGATGCCGGGCCGCTGTGCCTGCAGCTCCTTGAGCGCGGCCTGGCTGCGCCCGACCGCATAGACGTCGTAGCCGGCGTCGCTCAGCGCGATCGCGATGGCCCGCCCTATGCCGCTCGTCGCACCGGTGATGAAGGCTGTCGTCACGTGGGCTTTCCTGATTGTCTGTTTTCAGTTTGCGGCCCGGGCCGATGCCGCGAAACCAAGAAAACCAGCAAAAAGGAAAGATAAACTTTCGAAAATTTCGGATGCCTCCAAAATCCGTTGGGGTGTTCGGATAACCGCAGCAGCCGAAAACCCAAGGAAACGCTGGCAAGCTGGCGCCTTCAGCCCTTGGGAAACCCGCGCAGCCGGTGACGGAACAAAAAACACGGCTTTCGCAATGGATGTCTAATTTTCGGCCCAGGCGCGCCGATGCGATCGAATTCGCGAGGCCTCATGCGCCTGTCGAGACAGCCTCATCCGCCTGTCGAGACAGGCCTTTTCATGTCGGTGAAAAGTGAGGCCGCCGCCGCCTTCTGCTCGGCTTCGATTGCCTCCACGCCAGAGGCTCGGGCCAGGGCGCGCACCCGCCCGAGACTGTTGTGCAGGTGCTTGCGCATGGCCTGGCGGGCGGCGCGGCCATCCTGCCTTTCGATGGCGTCGACGATTGTCTTATGTTCGCTGTGTATGCGCGCGTAGTAGCTGTCCTTGAGTTCGGGCGTGACCAGATAGCCGAGCTGGAAGCGCGGGACGATCATCGGCCCGAGATAGCTTAGGAAACCGTGAATGAATTCATTTCGTGCCGCCTTGGCGATCGCCAGGTGGAAATCATAGTCGTAGTGGATCTGGACGACGGCGGGATCGGCCTGCTGGGCGTCGACCTGTTCCATCAAGGTGCGGATCGCGCTGGCTTCCGCATCGGTGCGCCGTTCCGCGCACAATCCCGCCGACTCCACCTCGACGCTCAACCTCAGCTCGAGCAGCGCAATGGTTTCCGGCAAGGTCCTGAGCGCTTCGTCCGGTATCGAGAAGTTGCGCGGCGCCGGCGTCTCGCTGACGAACATGCCGCGCCCCTGCTGCGGCACCACCAGGCCTTCGGAACGCAGTCGCGCCACAGCTTCCCGCACCACGGTGCGGCTGACATCGTACTCGGCGCAAAGCTCCGCCTCAGTCGGCAATTGCGCGCCGGGCAGCAGCTGTCCGGAGCGGATCTTCTCGGACAGGCTCTCCGCCACGACGGTGGAAAGCGGCTTGCGCTTCGTCATCAGTCTCCCTCTCGCCAGATTCGGGATGATGCCCGAACCGGCAGGACCATTCAAACCGCCGCGGTGACGATCAGCTCGACCAGCATTCCGGGCTTCGCCATCCGTCCTTCGCCCGATGAGCGCGCCGGTGCGTGCTCCCCGGGCATCCAGGCGTCCCACACCGCATTGACCTCGTCGAAATCCCTGATGTCGTCCAGCCACATCTGCACATGAAGGATGCGGGTCTTGTCCGTGCCCGCCTTGCCAAGCAGCGCATCGATCTTGCCGAGCACCTCGCGCATCTGGTCGGCCGCGGACTGGCCGGGCCTCGCGACCTGGCCGGTGAGGTAGAGCGTGCCGTTATGGATGACGCCATGGTGTATGCGGGTATCGAAGTCGAAGCGCTGGATGTCGCTCACTGGCGAGATATTGATCACTGGATTATCCTTGTCAGATAGCCGGCGTTTGCCGGATGGGATTTCCCTGCAGATATTGTGCGTAAGGCGCCTGAACCAGCCAGCCGGCGTCGACCGGCAAGGTGACGCCGGTAATCGAAGCGGCGCGCTCCGAGCAGAGGAACAATGCCGCCTCGGCGACGTCGCGCGGCTCGACGAAGCGTCGCAGCGCCGTGGTGGCCTGTATGGCTTCGGGGTTGCGTTCACCCCTGGCGATCTTGGTCTTCAGACCATCGGAAAGTGTATAGCCGGGCGCGACCGCATTGACGCGAACGCCATGCGGGCCGAGTTCGGCGGCGAGGATCTGGGTCAGGGCCAGGACCGCATGCTTTCCCGGCGTGTAGGCGGGCAGCGACAGCGGCGCGAAAGAGGCGAGCGAGCCGACATTCAGGATCGCGCCTCGCCGGGCGGCCGACATCAGCCGGCCAAACACCTGGCACCCCAACAGCGTGCCGCGATAATTCACCCGCCACATCTTCTCGTCCTCGTCCAGATCCTGATCAAGGACGTACTTGCCGCTCTGCAAGATGCCGGCGCAGTTGACGACGACGTGAGGCGTGCCGAACCCGTCGCTGACAATCCGTGCCAGAGCCTCGACTGAGCCGCTATCTGCGACATCTGTCTGGACAAACAGCGCACGCGGCGCGCCCGCCGCCTGGCAGGAGCCGGCCGCCTCATTGCCCCTCGTCGCATCCCGGCCGGAGACGACCACATGATAACCGTCTTCTGCGAAGCGCTGCGCGATAGCGCGTCCGATGCCGGAGGTGCCGCCGATGACGACGGCAGTCGGTGTCTCAGCCATGGCCGCGGTCCTTGCCTTCGATGTCGAAGAATTCGGACATCGCCCGGACCTGGAAATCCATCATCGGGCGTCCCGGTTGAACGCGGCAGCCGATCCCCTTGGCCGCCCGCAGCAGAGCGGTTTCCGCAGGCTCCATGATGATGTCCACGACCGTCATATCCGGGGTCAGCCGGCTGACGTCAAGCGGCAGCGGATCGCCGGCATGCATGCCGACAGGCGTGGCGTTGATCGCCATATGCATGCCGGAAGGCTCGGCCTCTCCGACCTGGATGCGGCATTTCGGGAACGCGCGGCCAACCAGCGCCGCCAGTTTCCCGGCGCGCGCCGTATCGATGTCGGTAAGGCGGATTTCGTCGGCGCCGGCTTCCGCGAGACAATAGGCGAGCGAAGCACCGGCGCCACCGGCACCGACTTGAAGAATGCGGCGGCCGGCGATCTGATGCCCGTTCGCCTTGAGCGCATCGATGAAGCCGACGCCGTCGAAATTGTCGGCATACCAGCTGCCATCCGGCAGCCGTCGCACCGAGTTGGCGCTTTCCACCCGCGCGGCGCGGTCATGCGCGGCGGAGCATTTGTGGTAGACCGCAACCTTGTACGGCACCGAGATGATCACGCCCCTGATATTCTCGGCTGCCGTGATGCCGGCCCAGAAGGTCTCAAAATCCTCCGGGCGGCAGCTCAAGGGCACCATGAGGCTGTCGAGGCCCTTCTGCTCGAAGATCTCGTTGAATATGCCGGGGCTCTTGGCGTGGGCCACGGGATGGGCCAGCATCACGAAGATCTCGGCCTTGCCGGTTCCGCGCATCGGTTTTTACTCCTTTTCTTTTGACAGTTCGTGGCCGCTGAGGATCTCCAGCGCCCGGACGAGAGACGAGTGATCGGCCTCGGCGCCACCTGGATGGGCCGAACAGGCATTCATCAGTTGCTGCGCCATGGCGGTGTTCGGCAGCGCCACGCCAAGGGCGCGGGCACTGTCAAGCGCCAGGTTGAGATCCTTCTGGTGGAGCTTGATGCGAAAGCCTGGGGCGAAGGTCCGGTCGATCATGCGCTGGCCATGCACTTCCAGGACGCGGGAAGCGGCGAAGCCACCCATCAGGGCGCCGCGAACCTTCGCCGGGTCGCACCCGGCCTTGCTGGCGAAGACAAGCGCTTCGGCCACGGCCTCGATGTTGAGCGCAACGATGATCTGGTTGGCGATCTTGCAGGTCTGCCCGGCGCCATTCTGCTCGCCGATCAAAGTGACGTTCTTGCCGAGTGTCTCAAAGATCGGCAGCGCCCGCTCGAACTCGGCGGCCGGGCCGCCGACCATGATGGTGAGGCTTGCCGCCTTGGCGCCGACCTCGCCGCCCGAGACCGGGGCGTCGAGGTAGCCGGCTCCCTTCTCTCGCAGTTTCGCCGCGAACGCCGCCGTGGCGATGGGGCTGATCGAGCTCATGTCGATGACCAGCTTGCCGGCTGACAGTCCTTCCAGGACGCCGTCCTCGCCCAACAGGACGCGTTCGACGTCAGGCGTGTCGGGCAGCATGGTGACGACGATCTCGGACCCCCGTGCCACTTCGGCGGCGGACGCGACCACCGATGCGGTCAGGCCCTGCGGCAGAGGGGAGCGATTGAGAACGGTGACGATCTCATGCCCGGCATCGGCCAGGTGACGCGCCATCGGTGCTCCCATGACGCCAAGCCCGATGAACCCGATCCTCATTCTCCAGCTCCCATTCGAAAGTCCGTACATCGCATCTTGCAGCGTTTTGTAGCCATATGATATAGGACATCATACAAATTTCAACCAGATGATTGGAGACGATCGCAAGATGCAAGAACGCCTCAACACGCTGAAAGCCGCCACCGCGGCTGGCCGGGCTCACATCGGCATCTGGTGCTCGCTGGCTTCGGCGCTCACCACGGAGATCGTCGCCGGCTCTGGAGCCGATTGGGTTCTGATCGACGGCGAGCACAGCCCCAACCATCTGCGCAGCATCATGGCGCAGCTTCAGGTGATGGGCGGCTTCGACAGCGAGGCTGTCGTCAGGCTGCCCTCCGACGATCCCAATCTGATCAAGCAGGCGCTGGATATCGGCGCACGCAGCCTGATGATCCCCAATGTACGAACCGCCGATCAGGCCCGCGCCATCGTCGCGGCCATGACCTATGCGCCCGGCGGATTTCGCGGCTTCTCGGTCGGTCACCGCGCCAACGCCTTCGGCCGCATCGCCGGCTACCACGCCAAGGCGCGTGAGCAGCAACTTCTCGCCGTGCAGATCGAGGATCAATTGGGCGTGGCGAATGCCGCCGAGATCGCGGCGGTCGACGGCGTCGACGTTCTCTTCGTCGGTCCCGGCGATCTTTCCACCAATATGGGCGCGATGGGCAATCCCGGCGCGGCACATGTCCAGGAGGCAATCTCGTCCGTGCGCAAGGCCGCGACGGCGGCAGGCAAGGCAAGCGGCATCCTGGCGCCGGCGAAGGCCGATGCCGACCGCTACCTTGCCGAAGGCTTCACCATGGTTGCCGTCGGTTCGGACCTTGGCCTTCTTGCGCGGGGCTCGGATGCCCTGATCGCTTTGTTCAACCAGTAGCTTGGAGTCGGAGCCATGGGGATCCCGCCTTACAAAGCGCCATCGCGCAACGCCTACGACATCGTCATCGTCGGCGGAGCGGTTGTCGGCTCGTCCACGGCCTACTGGCTGAGCCAGGCGCTGGGCAGCGGTGCCTCGATCCTCGTGGTCGAGCGCGATAGCAGTTACGAGTTTTCATCGACGGCGCTGTCCACCAGCGCGATCCGGCAGCAATATTCCAATCCGATCAATGTGAAGATCAGCCAGTTCGGCATCGAGATCATCCGCGGATTTCAGGAGCGTATGGCACCTTTCTACAAGGACGAACCGGCGCCCGACCTCGGCTTCAAGGAGCATGGATATCTTTACTGCTGTTCACCCGACGGCGTCGAAGCGGCCCGCGAGCGCGTCGATCTGCAGCGCAGTTTTGGGGCCCACACAGTGTTCCTCGAGCCGGGCCCGCTGAAGGATCGCTTCCCCTGGCTCAATGTGGAGGATCTCGGTGGCGGTTCCTGGGGGGCCAGGGAAGAGGGCTGGTTCGATTCCGTGGGGCTGATGAACGGTTTCCGCCGCGCCGCCCGCGCCAGCGGCGTCGAGTATATCGACAATGCAGCGACAGGGCTGGATATTGCCGATGGACGGGTCATCTCGGTGCGCCTCGCGACCGGACAGACGGTTCGTTGCGGAACATTGGTCAACGCCGCGGGCCCGCGCGCGCAGCAGGTGGCAGCCATGGCCGGCCTGTCGATCCCGGTCGCGCCCTACAAGCGCTACAGCTTCGTCTTCGCCAGCGCCAACCCGATCCCCGGCCGGATGCCCAATGTCATCGACCTTTCCGGAACATTCGTGCGTCCCGAAGGCGAGCTTTTTCTCACCGGCAACACGCCGCAGGGCGACGGACCGGCCGGCTACGACGACTTTGAAATGCACCATGAAGAGTTCGACGACTACATCTGGCCGGCACTCTGGCACCGCATTCCGTCTTTCGACGCACTCAAGGTCCAGACCAGTTGGACCGGCCACTACGAGTACAACATGCTCGACCACAACGGCATCGTCGGCTTCCACCCGCAGGTGACCAATTTCATGTTTGCCAACGGCTTCTCGGGGCACGGGCTGCAACAGTCGCCAGCCGTGGGCCGGGGAGTTTCAGAACTTATCGTTCACGGGGCTTTCCAGACGCTCGATCTCTCGCCATTCTGTTACGAACGCATAGAGCGCAACGAGCCGTTCCTCGAGGAAGCGGTGATCTAGGGCGAGACGATCGACCACCCCGTTTTGATTTGGCGATGCAATTCACTACGGGACGTCGGTCGTGTTCGAGATTGCACCAAGCACAAGCGCCCCGGTTGTCCTCCTGGCCTCGAGATCGCGATGAGCGTCGGCAGCCTGCGCCAGATCATATTGCCTGGGCGCGCCTATCTTGATCACACCTAGGTGCAAACTGGCGGAGAGAGCGGGATTCGAACCCGCGTTACGGTCTCCCGTAAACACACTTTCCAGGCGTGCGCCTTCAACCACTCGGCCACCTCTCCGTCCATGCATGTCGCGTCGGCCGGTTTTGCCGCGCGGATTGGGGAGATGCACCTCCCTTGGGGCAAGGCGGAACTTCCGCCGTCGGCGCCGCCAACCAGCGAACGCCCTTCCCCGCACCTGAGCCGTCGAAGCAACAGGCGCGGGGCTCATCTAGTCGATCCGGCGCCGAATGCCAAGCCATATCAGCCGTCTATTCGCTTTGCCGGCCACACAGTGTTTCACAAGGCGGCCGGCATGCCCGTTTTTACGGGCGCCGCCGCTGCAATGGTGTGCACAGGCACGACCGCCGGGCCGGCCGCCCTTGACTTCCCCCGGAGTTGCCTGTCGGGTGCCGAGGCTTTGCGGGGGCATTGTGCGGACATGACATCGAGCAATGGACAGACGCCAGTCAGGCGGCCGGACAGCGGGCTTTCCTTCGTGCCGGTGGGCTGGCTCGTCTTCGTCATGGCGTGGTCGGTCTACGGCCTGATCTCCGTCTGGCCCGCGGTCGGCGCCACCGGCCTGCCAGACAGCGTGTTTTACCTTGTCTATGGCGGGCTCGCCGTCGACATCGTCACCATCCTGTGGGGGCTTTACCTGCTCGGCCTCGCCTTCGGCCGCTCGGCCCGTTTCCCGCGCCAGTTCACCATCTGGCAGGTCGCCACAATCATCTGGCTGGTGGCCTGGCAGGCCTGTGCACTGACGATTTCGGATTTCGTCTTTTCGGGCCAGGCGCTTGCCATCACCGCTGCTCAAATCGCCATCGGGTTCCTCTGCATCTATCTGCTGCGCCGTGGATCCGAAGCCGATGCCGTTTATGTCAATCCGGAAACCGAAAGCCCGCCTGTCTTCGTCTCGGTCGTCGCCGCGCTGCTCGGCATCGTCCTGGGCGCGGTCATCGGCGCCGTGGGCGGATTCGCCATCGGCTCGGTGATCGCTGATGCCACCAAGATGAGCTGTTTCGAGGGCGCCTGCGGCTATTTCGCCGTGTTCACCGGCTTGGCCGGCCTGGTGATCGGCGCCATTGGCGGCGGCGTTTTTGCCGTCTGGCGTGTCCATCGGCGCAAAAGGGAGCCGGCCGCATAGCGCAGGGCAACGGATCCGGGTTCACCCGGTCTTTGAAGACTTGGCCGGCACGTCGGTTTGCGAGGCACCAAACGCAAAAACCCGCCTGTGCGGCGGGTCGTCGGCGCAAATCAGCACCCCGCCAAATTGTTAGCATAGCTGCCCTCACATGTCAATGAAAAGCTACCCAACCGACTGTCGTCCGGCCTTCTGTTGACCTGAGTTTGGAGTCTGCAAATTCGCGTATGGCGATTGCGATCCAGCCATGCGCATTCTATCTCTGAAAGGCCCCTCGGGAGGGGACCAGCCCGGAGGAGGGTTCTAATGTTTCGCTTCGTCTTTCGTCTTGCCGCAATGATCGCGCTGTCGATTTCCGTCATCATGGCGGTGCTCGACGCGACACGCACCGTGGCGGCCTCCGTGCTGGTGCTGACCCCGCTCAACACCAGTTGGCTGGCGGTCTCGCCCGACACGAGGGCCGCCTTCGAAACCTTCATCCGAACCAAGGCCAGCCCGCTGCTGTGGGACGGCGCCGTCGCCTGGGTGCTGAACCAGCCGGGCTTCGCCGTGTTCGCGGTGCTGGCTTTCCTGCTCTATGCGATAGGCTACAGGCGGCCACCGCGTGCTGGGCAGTTCGCCGCCACCTAGAGCATCGGACCCAAAAGCGGTTGCCGGTTTTGGGAATCCGATGCTCAAACAAAGCCGCCGTCATGCGGCTTCTTGCGTTTCACCCGGAGAGGAGCCGCGCATGTTCTTTCTCAGCGACATGCTGAACAAGAAGCTCAATCTGCCGAAGCCCTCCGAGGCCCTGCCGGGCCGCGCCAGGGCGATCCCGACCGCATCCAGACACAAGGTCTTGAAAAGACCGCTCAAAGGTCCTTATCCCGAGAGGCTGGAGACGGCGATGTTCGGACTGGGCTGCTTCTGGGGTGCGGAGCGGCTGTTCTGGCAGATCGAAGGCGTCTGGGTCACCGCGGCCGGCTATGCCGGCGGCTTCACGCCCAATCCGACCTATCAGGAGACCTGCACAGGGCTTACCGGCCACGCCGAAGTGGTGCTGGTGGTCCATGACCCCGAGATCGTCTCCTATGCTGGGCTTCTGAAGCTATTCTGGGAAAGCCACGACCCCACGCAAGGCATGCGCCAGGGCAATGATGTCGGCACCGCCTATCGCTCCGCGATCTACACGAGCGACGAGGCGCAATTGCGGGCGGCGAGCGCCTCGCGCGATGCGTATGAGACCTCGCTGCGCGGTGCCGGCCACGGCAGGATCACCACCGAGATCGCGCCGGCGGCCGAATTCTACTTCGCAGAAGCCGATCACCAGCAATATCTGGCGAAGAACCCTTACGGCACGTGCAACCTCAAAGGCACCGGCGTCGCTTGCGTCATCCCTGTCACCGCGTCCACGTAACACTTGGCGCAAGGACAAGCTGCGGTGCGGCTTGCCCGCATCAAGCTTTTCCAAAAGGTCAAAATTCCGCGTGAATTTTGTTTCGGGCCATGCCAGATTGCCGCCGAGCGGGAGGGAGTACACTCCTGGCTGACGTCGTATGCCTGCCGGAGAACCGGGCAGGCATGCGGTGCATAACGGAAAAAATAACCGACAGGGTGTGGATCACATGAAACGTATCGTTCTCGGCCTCCTGGCCGCAACCGCAATGGTTCTTCCGGCTTTCGCCGCGGATGTCCAGCCGGCCATCCTCTATGATCTCGGCGGCAAGTTCGACAAATCCTTCAACGAGGCTGCCTACAACGGCGCCGAGAAATTCAAGACGGAAACCGGCACGGCCTACGTCGAATTCGAGGTCTCCAATGCCTCGCAGCGTGAGCAGGCGCTGCGCCGCTTCGCCGAGGACGGCCGCAACCCGATCGTCATGGCCGGCTTTGCCTGGACGGACGCGCTGACCAAGGTCGCCGCCGAATATCCCGACCTGAACTTCGCCATCATCGACGACCAGGTCGATCTGCCGAACGTGCGGTCGCTGAAGTTCAAGGAACAGGAGGGCTCCTACCTCGTCGGCATCCTGGCGGCGATGGCATCTAAGTCCAAGAAGGTCTCCTTCGTTGGCGGCATGGATATCCCTCTGATCCGCAAGTTCGAATGCGGCTATGTCGGCGGCGCCAAGTCGGCGGGTGCGACTGATGTCATCCAGAACATGACCGGCGACACGCCGGCTGCCTGGAACGATCCGGCCAAGGGCGGCGAGATCGCCAAGACGCAGATCGACCAGGGCTCCGACGTGATCTACGCCGCGGCAGGCGGCACCGGCGTCGGCGTGCTGCAGGCGGCGGCAGATGCCGGCAAGCTCGGCATCGGCGTCGATTCCAACCAGAACGGCCTGCAGCCGGGCAAGGTGCTGACCTCGATGCTGAAGCGCGTCGACGTCGCCGTCTACACCGCCTTCATGGACGGCAAGAACGGCACCTTCAAGGGCGGAGTCGAGAATCTGGGCCTCAAGGAAGGCGGTGTCGACTACGCCATGGACGACAACAACAAGGCGCTGGTGACGGACGAGATGAAGGCGGCCGTCGAAAAGGCCAAGGCCGACATCATTGCCGGCAAGACCGAAGTGCACGACTATACGGCTGACAACGCTTGCCCCTATTGAGCGGCACGAACACACAGGCATGATCTGCAAACCGCCGGGCGCCAGCCCGGCGGTTTTGTCTTTACCGGATCGAGCGAAACGTTCGCTCCGTGCCGGCCACCGTTTCGGGATACAGATGCAGCCGAAGATCGCACCCATGGGCGAGCACGACGTAGCAGCGGTAGCCCAGCTGCGCCTGGCCACGTTTTTCGAGGGAACCGGAAGGACGCTCGGGGAAGATGCGGCAGGGCTTCGTGGCTTGATTGCCGGTGACGGCTTCGAGGCGGCATTCGTTGCCCGGATCGGCGACACCCCGGTCGGGACATGCCTGCTGGTCCGCCACGAGCTGGAGCCCGTACATGATCTGACGCCATGGCTGGCCGGGTTGGTCGTCGATGCAAGGTATCGACGCCGAGGCATCGCCACCGCGCTGGTCAAGGCAACGGAAGCCCATGCGGCGTCACGGGGCGTCGAGATGCTCCATCTCTACACATGGGATGCGCGTGATTTCTACGCGGCTCTCGGCTGGAATACCGTTGAGATAAGCGGCTCGGACGGCGAGAAGATGGCGCTGATGTCGCGCCGGCCTCGCCTATAGCAGCTTCGCGACGAGACAGCCCAGCGCGAACGCCACCATCAGCCCGGCGGCAACGACAACTCCGCGCCGGCCGC
Source organism: Mesorhizobium sp. M7A.F.Ce.TU.012.03.2.1 (assembly GCF_004006095.1). NCBI lineage: Bacteria > Pseudomonadati > Pseudomonadota > Alphaproteobacteria > Hyphomicrobiales > Phyllobacteriaceae > Mesorhizobium > Mesorhizobium sp. M7A.F.Ce.TU.012.03.2.1. Next base: position 3,019,892 of record NZ_CP034779.1, on the reverse strand, counting down.
CAAGCGCGTGCACGCCAATGCCGTATGGTGGCCGGGACAGGCTTCGGATCACCGTGCGCGGTTTGACCTCATTGCCGCCGAGCTCGACGCTGCGCATCTGAGGTAACTCGGCTAGGCGTTGGGTAACCAGTTCCCAATGCCTGCCAGGCAGCAGGTCGCGTTTTCCGTAACGGTCGAAGAAATACATCTGCTCGGCAAGTCGCGCGACCGCGTCGCGGAAGGCGGGATCGACCTCCAGGTCACGTTCGGCCCGTTCGCGGTCTTTGTCGTTCATAAGACCGAGCACATATTCGCCGGCCCGCGCGATGCGATCGCTTTCACTGACCAAGGCGTGCACCTTCCCTTTTTCCTCACCAGTGCGGTGGCTTGGTTACCGGCACTTCATCTCCTGTCTGCTCCTCCAGCGCCAGGAAGCGATCCGTCAGCGCGTCGAGCTTGCGCTGCATGCGCTCGATCACCTTCCACTGCTCGGCGATCTGGCCGGACAGTTCCTCGATGGTCTTCTCCTGCTCGGCGGCGCGTATTTCCAGCGTCGTCAGCCGGTCGGCGGGCGTGATCATGTGAATTCCCCAGTCTCACCGCGATGTCGTTCACCGCGATGTCTTGCGCCGTGATGCGAATTTCGGCGCCGTCATACTAGCGAATGTGAAGGCCCCGGCCACGTTGCAAATTGACAAGCGCACCGGGATTTGTCGAGAGTGAACCGGCTCCGCCAATTGGCACGGGCGGAGCGTCATGCTAGGCGTTTTGACCAAGCGATAAAAAAATAAGAGTGGGACAGGCTGCATGGCGCAAGCCGCAATCGAGTTGATCGGCATCAACAAGAGTTTTGGTGCGGTGCGCGCCAACCGGGACATCAATCTTGAGATCGGTCGCGGCACGATCCACGGCATTGTCGGCGAGAACGGAGCTGGCAAGTCGACGCTGATGTCGATCCTCTACGGCTTCTACCAGGCCGACAGCGGCGAAATCCGCGTTGGCGGCCAGCCGGCCTCGATCAAGACCCCCAATGACGCCATCGCGCTCGGCATCGGCATGGTGCATCAGCACTTCATGCTGGTCGACAATTTCACGGTGCTGGAGAACGTCATCCTCGGCGCCGAAAGCGATGCGCTCTTGAAGAAGAGCATCGCCAAGGCACGCTCCGAACTGGAGCGGCTTGAGCGCGAATACGGGCTGGAAGTCGATCCCGATGCGATCATCGAGGAGCTGCCGGTCGGCCTGCAGCAGCGGGTGGAGATCCTGAAGGCGCTCTATCGCGGCGCCGAGATCCTGATCCTCGACGAGCCGACGGGCGTGCTGACGCCGGCCGAGGCCGACCACCTGTTCCGCATCCTCGGGCAATTGAAAGACCAGGGCAAGACGGTGGTGCTGATCACCCACAAATTGCGCGAGATCATGGCCATCACCGACACCGTGTCGGTGATGCGCCAGGGCACGATGGTGGCGACGCGCGAAACCAGGAAGACCACTGTCGAGGAACTGGCCGAGCTGATGGTCGGGCGGCGCGTGCTCTTGCGGGTCGAAAAGGGCGAGGCCGAGGCCGGCGCCGTCAAGCTCGCGGTCAAGAACCTGACGGTGAAGGATACGCGCGGCGTAACCATGGTCGACGACATCTCCTTCGATATCAGGGCCGGCGAGATCGTCGGCATCGCCGGTGTCGCCGGCAACGGACAATCCGAACTGCTCGAGGCGATTTCCGGCATCAGGCGTGCGGTGTCCGGCTCGGTCATGCTCGACGGCAAGCCGATCGACCTGACCGGTGCGGCCGACCCGGGCGAACTGCGCGACCGCGGCCTGGCGCATGTGCCGGAGGACCGCCATCACGTCGGCCTGGTGCTGGCCTTCGAGGAGAACGAGAATTCGATCCTCGGCTATCACGATGATCCCCGCTATTTGAAGGGGCCGTTCCTCAACATCGATGCCATCCGCAACGATGCCAGGGACAAGATCGCCAAATACGACATCCGCCCGGCCGACTGCCGGCTGAAGACCGCCAATTTCTCCGGCGGCAACCAGCAGAAGATCGTGCTGGCGCGGGAGATGGAACAGGACCCTGGTGTTCTGATCGTTGGCCAGCCGACACGCGGCGTCGATGTCGGCGCCATCGAATTCATCCACAAGCGCCTGATCGCCATGCGCGACCAGGGCAAGGCGGTGCTGGTGGTGTCGGTCGAGCTGGACGAGATCCGTTCGCTGTCCGACCGTATCCTGGTGATGTTTGCCGGCCGCATCGTCGGCGAGCGCGGTCCCGAAGCGACCGAGGGCGAACTCGGCCTGCTGATGGCTGGCATCGAGCACCAGGAGGCAGCACTTTGAGCGCGCCTTACGCCAAACTGCCGGCCTGGGCCGACTATGGCCTGATCCCGCTGATCAATCTGTTCGTCGCCTTCGTCGTCGCCGGCTTCGTCGTGCTTCTGGTCGGCGAGAATCCGTTGCGCGCAGCCGTCATCCTGGTCGAGGGCGCCTTCGGCAAAGGCACAGGCATCGCCTTCACCCTCTTTTATGCCACCACCTTCATCTTCACCGGGCTTTCGGTGGCGGTGGCCGCGCATTGCGGCCTGTTCAACATCGGCACCGAAGGGCAGGCCTACATCGCCGGCCTCGGCATCGCCATCGTCTGCCTGAGCTTCGACAGCACACTGCCATGGTGGCTGACCTTCCCGCTGGCGATCATTGCCGCGGCGGCGGTCGGCGCATTGTGGGCGCTCATCCCGGCCTATCTGCAGGCCAAGCGTGGCTCGCACATCGTCATCACCACCATCATGTTCAACTTCATCGCCGCCTCGATCATGGTTTACCTGCTGGTCGGCCCGTTGAAGCCAGCCGCCTCGCAAGCGCCGCAGACGCGTAACTTCCTCGCCGGCGCGGAATTGCCCAAGCTCAACTGGATCATCGAGCTGTTCGGCGCCAAGATCCGTTCGGCGCCGCTCAATGTCACCTTCCTGCTGGCGCTGGTCATGGCCTTCCTGGTCTGGCTGCTGATCTGGCGCACCAAGCTCGGCTATGAAATGCGCACCTACGGTCACAGCCCGAAAGCGGCACGCTATGCCGGCATCTCCGAAACCCGCATCATCATCACCGCCATGATGATCTCGGGCGGGCTGGCCGGCATGATGGCACTCAATCCGGTGATGGGCGATCAGCACAATGTCGCCATCGACTTCGTTTCCGGCGCCGGCTTCGTCGGCATCGCCGTGGCGCTGATGGGCCGCCTGCACCCTGTCGGCATCGTGCTGGCGGCGATCCTGTTCGGCATGCTCTACCAGGGCGGCGCCGAACTCGCCTTCGAGATGCCGGCGATCAGCCGCGACATGATCGTCATCATTCAAGGCCTGGTGATCCTGTTTGCCGGTGCCCTCGAGCACATGTTCCGGCCCTACATCCAGGCGCTGTTCGCCTCGTTCAGTCCGCGATCGGTGGGCATGGAAGCGGTCAAGGGGAAAGGTGCCTGAGATGGATGTGTTCAACGCGATCATCCAGACACTGGACTCCACCATCCGCCTTTCGGTGCCGCTGCTGCTTGCCTGCCTCGCCGGCCTCTATTCGGAACGCGCCGGCATCTTCGACATCGGTCTCGAAGGCAAGATGCTGGTCGGCTCCTTCGCCGGTGCGGCCGCCGCTTCCGTGTTCCATTCGGCCTTTCTCGGCCTCGGCATGGCGATCCTGATCTCGGTCGCCTTTGCCATGATCCACGGTTTTGCCTCGATCACCCATCGCGGCAACCAGATCGTCTCCGGCGTGGCGATCAATTTCATCGCCGCCGGCTCGACCATCATCCTCGGCCAGGCCTGGTTCCAGCAGGGCGGGCGCACGCCGGCGCTGCAACCGGGCGAGCGCTTCGAGGCCATCACCTTGCCGGGCGCCGAGGCCATCCGCGACGTGCCGATCATCGGACCGATCTATGCCGAGCTCCTGTCGGGCCACTCGATCCTGGTCTATCTTGCCTTCCTGATGGTGCCGTTCACCTGGTGGGTGCTGTTTCGCACCCGTTTTGGCCTCAGGCTGCGCGCCGTAGGCGAGAACCCGGCCGCCGTCGATACTGCCGGCATATCCGTCGCCTGGCTGCGCTACAGGGCGCTGATCTGCACCGGCATCCTCACCGGCATTGCCGGCGCCTACCTGTCGATGGTGCAAAATGGCGGCTTCGTGAAGGACATGACCGCCGGCAAGGGCTACATCGCGCTGGCAGCCCTGATCTTCGCCAAGTGGAAGCCGGTCAACGCCATGTTCGCCTGCCTTCTGTTCGGCTTCCTGGACGCGGCGTCGATCCGCCTGCAGGGATCACCGCTGCCCATCATCGGCAAGGTGCCGGCGCAGTTCATGCAGGCGCTGCCCTACATCCTCACCGTCATCCTGCTCGCCGGCTTCATCGGCAAGGCAATCCCGCCACGCGCCGGCGGCGTGCCTTATGTCAAGGAACGTTGAGCGGCGGGTCGGCTTTGCGCCGGGTTTTGAACACGATCATCGGAGAGAACACCTGAATGTCGCATGATCTGTTCGAGGCCGCCAAGGCCGCCATGGCCAGGGCCTACGCGCCGTATTCGAAGTTTCCGGTCGGCGCTGCCTTGCGCACCGAGGACGGGCGCGTCTTTACCGGCGCCAACATCGAAGTCGCCTCCTATCCGGAAGGCTGGTGCGCCGAGACCACGGCGCTCGGCCACTACATCATGGGCGGCGGCGGCAAGATCGTGGAAATCGCCGTCATCGCCGAACGCATGGCGAAATGCTCGCCTTGCGGCGGCTGCCGCCAGCGGCTGGCCGAATTCTGCCGGCCGGAAACAAAGCTCTATCTCTGCGACAATGCAGGTGTGGCCGAGACCGTGACCATGGGCGACATGCTGCCTTACGGCTTCCGCGGCGATATTTTGAAATGAACAACGGGCTCAAATGAACAGCTGGCAGCGATGACGGAAAAAGCCCTGGATCATCTCGTCGAAAGGCTGGACGGCTTGGCGCCCGCCACGGCACTGGTGCTCGGTTCGGGCCTCGGCGGTCTGGTCGACCAGATCGAGGGCCCGATCCGCATCTCCTATGCCGACCTGCCCGGTTTTCCCAGAAGCGGTGTCACCGGACATGCCGGCGAGGTGGTGGCGGGGCTGTTTGCCGGCGCGCCGGTGCTGATGCTGTCGGGCCGCGCCCATTACTACGAGCACGGCGTTGCCGCGGCGATGCGGCCGGTGCTGGAAGTGCTTGCCGGCATCGGCATCACGAAACTGATCCTCACCAATGCCGCCGGTTCGGTCGATCCGGACATGCCGCCGGGCTCGGTGATGCTGATATCGGACCACATCAATTTCTCGGGCACCAATCCGCTGATCGGCGAACCAAGCGACCGGCGTTTCGTCGGCCTGACTGAAGCCTATGATGCCGGCATCCGCCAGGCCATCGAGCGGGCGGCAAATGCGACCGGCACCACCCTGCACAAGGGCGTCTATATGTGGTTCTCCGGCCCATGCTTCGAAACGCCGGCCGAGATCCGCATGGCGCGCATCATGGGCGCCAATGCGGTCGGCATGTCGACCGTACCGGAGGTCATTCTCGCCCGCTTCCTAGGACTGCGCGTCGCCGCCTGTTCGGTCATCACCAATTTGGCGGCCGGCATGACCGGGGCCGAGCTATCGCACCAGGAGACCAAGGACATGGCACCGGTAGGCGGCGCGCGGCTCGCAACGATCCTGCAGCGCGTGTTCCACGACGGACTGCTGGAGACCTGATGCTTCCCCAGGAAATCATCCGCCGCAAGCGCGATGGCCTCAGGCTGTCGGAAGAGGAGATCGCCGGCTTCGTCGCGGGCGTGACGTCGGGCGCCGTCACCGATGGCCAGGCCGGCGCCTTCGCCATGGCGGTGTTCTTCAACGGCATGAACCGCGACGAGGCCGTGGCGCTCACGCTGGCGATGCGCGATTCCGGCGATGTGCTCGACTGGTCGGACCTGCCCGGCCCGGTCACCGACAAGCATTCGACCGGCGGCGTCGGCGACAATGTCTCGCTGATGCTGGCGCCGATCGTCGCCGCCTGCGGCGCCTATGTACCGATGATCTCGGGCCGCGGCCTCGGCCACACCGGCGGCACGCTGGACAAGATGGACGCCGTCCCCGGCTACATCAGCCAGCCCGACGTCGCGCTGTTTCGCAAGGCGGTGCTCGAAACAGGCTGTGCCATCATCGGCCAGACCGCCGACCTCGCGCCCGCCGATCGACGGCTCTATGCGATCCGCGACGTCTCCGGCACGGTCGAATCGGTGCCGCTGATCACCGCTTCGATCCTGTCGAAGAAGCTGGCGGCCGGGCTGCAATCGCTGGTGCTCGACGTCAAGGTCGGCAACGGCGCCTTCATGGAAAAATCGCGCGACGCCACCGCACTCGCCAACAGCCTGGTTGAGATCGCCAACGGCGCCGGACTAAAGGCTTCGGCGTTGATCACCGGCATGAACGAGCCATTGGCGTCGGCCGCCGGCAACGCCGTCGAGGTGCGCAACGCCGTTGATTTCCTCACCGGCCGGTATCGTGACCGTCGGCTCGAGGACGTGACGCTGGCGCTGGCCGCCGAAATGCTGCAGTCGGCCGGGCTGGTGTCGTCCAACCAGGATGGCATGCGGCGCGCCACCGAGACACTCGCCAGCGGCCGCGCCGCCGCCACCTTCGCACGCATGGTGGCCGCGCTTGGCGGCCCCGCCGATTTCATCGAGAAACCGGAAAAGTATCTGCCGGCGGCGGCGATCGAATTTGCCGTCAAGGCGACCGCAAACGGCTTCGTCACCGGCATCGCCACCCGCGATATCGGGCTCGCCGTGGTCGGCCTGGGAGGTGGACGCACGCGGCCGGACGACAAGATCGACCCCGCGGTCGGCATCACCAGGCTGTTGCCGGTCGGTGCGGAGGTTGGGGCCGGCGAGACGCTGGCGCTGATCCATGCCCGCTCATCGGCCGATGCCGAGGCCGCCGCGGCTACCGTGCTTTCGGCCTATACGGTCGGCGCCTCGAAGCCGCCCGCCGACAAGTCGGTCATCCGGCGGATTCTGCCGCGCGGTTGAAGCAATTCCAGGAAAAGTGGTGGACCGGTTTTCCCGGGAAAGCGCATAGCGCTTTCCCTTGGAAATTGCGGAAAACGAATAGCCTTACTGGACGAGCAGCAGCGTGCCGTTCTCGACCTGGTATTTGTCGAGCCGGTTGAGAAAGCTCATGCCGATCAGATTGGTGCGCAGCGCCCTGTCGTCGAGCACGATGGTCTGGACGTCATTGACCGTGATGTTGCCGATCTGCAGGCGGTCGATCATGGCCACGGCCGCCTTGATGGTGCCGTTGGCCGTGTTGACCTCGTGGCTGAAGTCCGAAGCATTCAGCGACAAGCCGATTCGGCGTGCCGTCGACATGTTGATGGCGACCAATGTCGCGCCGGTGTCGACCATGCCGTCGACCTGACGTCCATTGAGCTTGAAGCCCGATGAAAAGTGTCCGCGCTCGTCTGCCGCGACGACCACCTTGCGGCCCATCGGCAGCGGTGCCGCGGGCTTGTTGGGGACCGATGCCAGATTGACGCCCGGTTGGGCTTCGACCGCTTGTTTGCCCGGCACCGCCGACCTCAGCAGGTTTTCGACGAGTTGCGGATTGGACTGATACACAATCGGTATCGATGCCGATGAACCGGCGAAAACGGCGAGGATCAGAAGTTTGCGCAGCATGGATCGGCCTCGCCGCATGACCCCCCGGAAATCGGGATCGATTTTCGGAAAGGCTCACGCGCATATCAAAGTGCTACAGCGTCCTTTGCGCGTCCGAAATGGACGCGCGGCGCCGTAGTGACAGCCGATCGTTAGACCCGGATGGTGTTTGCCGCTTTAACGCGCGCCAAAACCGCGCCTTTGCGTAAACATTTGGTAAATCGCACCAGGTGACTTTGCCTGGTATTACTTGGTCCCGTACATGCGGTCGCCGGCGTCGCCGAGGCCGGGCATAATGTAGCCCTTCTCGTTGAGCTGGCGGTCGATCGAAGCGGTGAAGACGGGAACGTCCGGATGCGCCTTGAGAAAGCGTTCGATGCCTTCGGGCGCCGCCAGCAGGCAAAGGAAACGGATGTTGGTGGCGCCGCGCTCTTTCAGCTTGTCGATCGCCGCGATCGCCGAATTGGCGGTGGCCAGCATCGGATCGACGACGATCACCAGCCGGTCGGCGAGATCGCTCGGCGCCTTGAAGAAATATTCGACCGCTTCCAGCGTTTCGTGATCGCGGTAGAGACCGACATGGGCGACGCGGGCCGCCGGAACCAGGTCGAGCAGGCCTTCCAGCAAGCCGTTGCCGGCGCGCAGCACGGAGGCAAAGACCAGCTTCTTGCCCTCAAGCGTCGGCGCTTCCATGGTTTCCATCGGCGTCTCGATGGTCGTCGTCGTCAGTTCGAGGTTGCGGGTGACCTCGTATCCGAGCAGCAGCGAGATTTCGCGCAGCAGCCGGCGAAAGCCGGCCGTCGAGGTTTCCTTCTTGCGCATGATGGTCAGCTTGTGCTGGACAAGCGGGTGGTCGACGACGGTGACGCCCTGCATGGTGTTCTCCTGATGCCTGCGCCCGAAAATGCGCGCATGGCCCTTTCGGACGCGCCGCGCTTCAAGCTGCCTGAGCGAACCCTAGCGGCAATGCGCCGGCCAAGGAACCGCTTGGCCCGCACCGACCACAGCTTTGTCGGCGGAAATCAGCGTGCCGCGCTGTTCAACCGGGCAAGAAGCGCGGTCTTCGTCTTTCTATCGACGAAAGCGGCTTCGATGGCGGTGCGGGTGACGGCGGCCAGCGCCTTTTCGTTCATCGAGAAATGCTCGGCGGCAATGTCGTATTCCCGCTTCAGCGAGGTCCAGAAATAGGGCGGATCGTCGGAATTGAGCGTCACCTTGCAGCCGGCCGCCTGCAGGGCCGGAAATGGATGATCGGCGAAACTGTCGAACACCTTGAGCGCGATGTTGGAACCGGGGCAGCATTCCAGCACGACGCCCTCGTCGGCGATGCGCCGGACGAGGTCCGGGTTCTCGATGGCGCGCACGCCATGGCCGATGCGGGACGGACGGATATGATCGAGCGCCGCCTGGACGGTCTCCCAGCCCGTCAATTCGCCGGCGTGGATGGTGATGCCGAGCCCGGCCTCGCGGGCGATCTCGAAAGCCCTGACATAGTCCTCCATATCGCCGATGCGCTCATCGCCGGCGACGCCGAAACCGGTGACCAGCGGATGCCCGCAGCGCGCCGCAAAGCGCGCCGCCTGCTCGATCGACTCGACGCCGACATGGCGCACGCCGGTGACGATCATGCGGCCCTCGATGCCGGTCTTGGCCTTGGCGCGGGCCATGCCTTCGCCGAGCGCATCGGTATAGGCCTTGGGCGACAGGCCGGCCTTTTTCGCGTGGTCCGGCGAGGTGAACACCTCGGAATAGATGGCGCCGTCGCGAGCGAGACTGGTCAGATAATGGTCGGCCAGCCGCGCATAGTCCTCCTCGGTCCGGAACAGATCGGCGGAAAAATCATAAGCCGCCAGGAAGGAGGTGAAATCATGCCAGACGAAGGAACCGTTCTGGATGTAGGGCGAGGTGTCCTTGCCGTATTTCTGCGCCTGGCGGATGACGAGTTCGGGCGCCGCTGCCCCTTCGATGTGGCAGTGCAGTTCCGCTTTCAAAGGCATTCAACCATCCCGTCGGTCCGTCCAGGTCTCGAAAACCCGCCACCTGGAAGCGCGGCTGAACACCGCGCCTTAAACAATAGCGCCCGCACCATCGATCGGCTATGGTCCCGCCGGTTTTATGACGGATCAAAAAAATGTCAGTTGAGAGAACCACGGCCGCGGGCGGCATGGAAACCTCCTATGGTTTCAAGCGTGTAGGGGCTGGCGACAAGCAGTCCCTGGTCAACGATGTTTTCCACAAGGTCGCCAACCGCTATGACCTGATGAACGATCTGATGTCGGCCGGCCTGCACCGGCTGTGGAAGGACGCCATGGTCACCTGGCTCAATCCTCCCAAAAGGATCGGCTGGCGCGTGCTGGACGTTGCCGGCGGCACCGGCGACATCGCCTTCCGCATCGTCGATGCCAGCCACGGCAATGCCCATGCCACCGTGCTCGACATCAATGGCTCGATGCTGGCCGTCGGCCGCGACCGGGCCGAAAAGAAGGGCCTGTCCGGCAACACCGATTTCGTCGAGGCCAATGCCGAGGAACTGCCCTTCCCTGATGCCACATTCGATGCCTACACCATCGCTTTCGGCATCCGCAACGTACCGCGCATCGAAGTGGCCTTGGGCGAAGCGTTTCGCGTGCTGAAGCCCGGCGGGCGCTTCCTGTGCCTGGAGTTTTCCGAGGTCGAGATGCCGCTTCTCGACAAGGCCTACGAAGCCTGGTCGTTCAACGCCATTCCAAAGATCGGCAAGATGGTCACTGGCGACGGCGAACCCTATTCCTATCTGGTCGAATCGATCGCCAGGTTTCCCAATCAGCAGAATTTCGCGACGATGATTTCCCGCGCCGGCTTCGACCGCGTTTCCTTCCGCAACTACTCCGGCGGTATTGCAGCGCTTCATTCGGGCTGGAAGCTTTGAAGCCGGACCGCATTTCTCACAATCTACACGTGCTATGCCGGTTCAAAGAGCCGGCAGGATTGGCGCTGCCATGAGCAATGTCAGTGCAGGATTCCGGCTCGTAAGGGCCGGCTGGGTGCTGGTCCGCGAGGGTGTCGTCGCCGCTCTGCCGGGTGAGGAACTGTCCGGCCTGCCGAAGTTCGGATGGCGGATGGCGCGGCTGTTCACCCGCCGCCGCGCGCTGGCCTATGAGCGCAGCGACCGGCTGGCCAAGGCGGTCGTCCGGCTCGGTCCATCTTATGTAAAGCTCGGCCAGTTCCTGGCGACACGGCCCGACGTCGTCGGCAACGACATGGCGCTCGATCTCGCCACGTTGCAGGACAAGATGCACACCTTCCCCAGGGCCGAGGCCATCGCGGCGGTCGAGGCTTCGCTCGGGCGCAAGGTCGGCGATCTCTATACGCAATTCGGCGACCCGGTCGCCGCCGCCTCCATCGCCCAGGTCCATGCCGCCGACGCTCTCCATGACGGCATCGCCACCAAGGTGGCGGTCAAGGTGATCCGTCCCGGCGTGCGCCGCCGCTTCTTCCAGGATCTCGAAAGCTATTTCCTCGCCGCTCGCCTGCAGGAGAAATACATCCCCTCGTCCCGCCGGCTGCGGCCGGTCGAGGTCACCCAGACGCTGGCGCAGACCACCAAGATCGAGATGGATCTTCGCCTCGAGGCGGCGGCTCTCTCGGAGCTCGGCGAAAGCACCAGGGATGACCCCGGCTTTCGCGTGCCGTCCGTCGACTGGGAGCGCACCGGCCGCGACGTCTTGACCATGGAGTGGGTCGACGGCGTCAAGATGAACGACATTGCCGGCCTGGAGGCCGCCGGCCACGATCTGAAGGCGATCGCAGCCAATCTCATCCAGTCGTTCCTGCGCCACACCCTGCGCGACGGCTTCTTCCATGCCGACATGCATCCGGGCAATTTGTTCGTCGAGGCAAACGGCACCATCGTTGCCGTCGATCTCGGCATTGCCGGCAGGCTCGGCAAGAAGGAGCGCCGCTTCCTCGCCGAAATTCTCTACGGCTTCATCACGCGCGACTATCTGCGTGTCGCCGAGGTCCATTTCGAGGCCGGCTATGTGCCGCGCCAGCACAATGTCGCAGCCTTCGCGCAGGCGATCCGGGCGATCGGGGAGCCGATCCATGGCCAGCCGGCCGAGACCATCTCGATGGCCAAGCTTCTGACGCTGCTGTTCGAGGTCACCGAACTCTTCGACATGGCGACGCGGCCCGAATTGATCCTGTTGCAGAAGACCATGGTGGTGGTCGAGGGCGTGGCGCGCACGCTCGACCCGGCCTTCAACATGTGGAAGACGGCCGAGCCGGTGGTCGGCGACTGGATATCAGGTAATCTTGGGCCGCGTGGCATGATGATCGATGCGCGTGACGGCGCCCGGGCGCTGCTCACCCTGGCCCGCCAGATACCCGAGCTTGCGGCGCGCACCGACCGGCTGTCGCGCGAGATCGACCTGATGGCCGAGCACGGCCTGCGCTTCGACGAGACCACCGCCGACGCCATCGGCAAGGCCGAGGCGCGCTACAGCCGCTCCGGCCGCTGGGCACTCTGGGTAATTGCGCTGACGCTGGTCTATATCGCCTGGAAGATCATCTGAGTGCAGGCAATGACAGCAGCGCTGTCATTGCAGTCGGAATCCGAGATGGCTATATTACGTATATGGCTAGGATCACGGTTCGCAATCTGGAAGACCATGTCATGCAGCGACTGCGCGAACGCGGCGCGGCGCGCGGCGTTTCCATGGAGCAGGAGGCGCGGGATGTGCTTGCCGCATCCGTCGGGCTTCCGACTACGAAAGGTTTCGACCGCTCGGGAATAGCAGCCGAGGGCGAAACCAGATTTTGGCCGACGGCAGGGGTGCAAGAATAGTCATGGGCACTCTGACCATCCGCAATCTCGACGACGACCTAAAGCAAAAACTACGTGAGCGGGCCGCGAGACATGGAATCTCGATGGAGCAGGAAGCGAGAACCCTGTTGCTGAAGGATGTGTCGAGAGCCAACGAACGTAACGACGATATTGTGACTGCAGAGGAAATCCTCGAGTTCGGTAGACGATTGCAAAAAGTGGATTTCGATCAGAAGAAACTCACCGATGACCTTTGGTCCTTTGTCGAGGACGAGTGACCATGGTGGTCGACACCTCAGCAATCGTCGCCATCCTGAAACAGGAATCCGATGCACCGGCGATCGCCCAGCGCCTAGCCGGAAATCAACGGATATTGATGAGCGCTGCAACTCTGATGGAGTGTGGCACGGTTATTGTCGGACGTTATGGTTCGGCCGGCTCAGCGGAGTTGACGGGCCTTTTGGCGAGACTGAAAGTCACCATCGTCGCTCTATCTGCCGAACATGCGCAGGCCGGAATTGAAGCCTATACACTCTATGGCCGTGGCAGTGGCCATCCGGCCAAACTCAACATGGGCGACTGCTTCGCCTATGCCCTGGCCAAGACGCGAAACCTGCCGCTGCTTTTCAAGGGCAATGATTTCATCCATACCGATATCGAACCGGCGCTGAAGCCGGCATGACACTGGACAAGAACTGGCCTCAGGCATGAGCCTCTCCGGCAAGCGCATCCTGCTCATCATCGGCGGTGGCATAGCCGCCTACAAGGCGCTCGATCTGATCCGCCGGCTGCGCGAGCGCGGGGCCGCGGTTCGGGTGGTCATGACATCGGCCGCGCAGGAATTCATCACCACGCTGTCGGCCGGCGCGCTCTCCGCCGACCATGTCTTTACCGAACTGTTCGACCGCCAGGACGAGCACGATGTCGGCCACATCAGGCTGTCGCGCGAGGCCGACCTGCTGGTGGTGGCGCCCGCCACCGCCGACCTGATGGCCAAGCTCGCCAATGGCCACGCCAACGATCTGGCCTCCACGGTGCTCATCGCCACCGACAAGCCGGTGCTGATGGCGCCGGCCATGAACCCCAGAATGTGGGCGCATCCGGCCACCCGCCGCAACCGCGCGACGCTGCAGAAAGACCGCGTCACCTTCGTCGGTCCGGCCAGGGGCGAGATGGCCGAAAGCAATGAAGCGGGCGAAGGCCGCATGGCCGAGCCGCTGGAGATCGTCGCCGCGATCGAGGCACTGCTCGACGTCGGCCCGAAGCCGCTGTCGGGGCGCAGGATCATCGTCACCTCCGGCCCCACGCATGAGCCCATCGACCCGGTGCGCTACATCGCCAACCGTTCGTCCGGCAAGCAGGGCCATGCCATAGCGGCAGCACTGGCCAGGCTCGGCGCCGATGTGCGCCTCGTTTCCGGCCCAGTCGATATTGCCGATCCGGCTGGCGTGAAGACCATCCATGTCGAACGTGCGCAGGAGATGCGCGACGCGGTGGAACAGCTCCTGCCTGCCGACGCGGCGGTGTTCGTCGCCGCCGTTGCCGACTGGCGAACCGAGAATTCAGCCGGTGAGAAGATCAAAAAGGTCGCCGGCGAAGGGCCGCCGGTGCTGCGCATGGTCGAAAATCCCGACATTCTCGCCGGCGTCGGCCATCACAGCCAGCGACCCGGCCTGGTTATCGGCTTCGCCGCCGAGACGCAGGATCTCCTGCGCAACGCCGAGGCCAAACTCAAGAAAAAAGGCGCCGATCTCATCGTCGCCAACGACGTGTCGCAGGGAAGCGGCGTCGGTTCTTCGGGCGTGATGGGCGGCGATCGCAACCGGGTGCGGATCGTGTCAAAGGCTGGCGTCGAGGAATGGCCGGAGATGAGCAAGGACGATGTGGCGGCGCGGCTCGCCGCCTTGATCGCCGAAAGGCTTAAAACCATCATCGTTTGAACCGACGCAGAGACGTTCTGAGGCAGTGACGCACTGCCCTGCCGCGAGACGACATTCAGGCAGCGCTTTAAGTCCTGCGGCTCTACCTCAATTGGTCAAAAGCTGCGCGGTCCGGGCAAGCGCGCCGGCGAAGCCGTTGAGCGGAATGGAAAAGTTCACCGCTTGTCCGGTATCTGCCGCGAAAGCGTCGATCTTCAGTGTGGTGCCTGATTTCAGCAGCGGCGTGACAGTCGCATCGAACACCACCGGCACCAGACAGCCGACGACCTGGCAGGTGTTGAACGCCAGGCTGCCGTCCAGCTTCTGATCGTCGATGGTCAGGCTGACCCCCTTGGCCAGCGCCAGGCCGAACGGCAACGCAAGCGTGCCCATGGCATCCTCGCCGGTCTTGCTCGACAGCTCGATCGCCAGCAGCCGCTGATTGCTTTGCTTGTTGAATTGCTGATGCGACAGGCTGCAGGTCTTGGCCGTGCCCGATATCTGGCAATTGACCGTCCAGTCGCCGTGGGTTTCAGACAGTGCCGACGCGCCGCCGGGCAACTGCGGCGCATCCGCGGCAGCGGGTGCCGTGACCGCCTTGTCGCTCTTGGTTTGCGCCGCCACGGCCGCCACGCCGACGGTGCAGGCAACACCCAGCATCGCCACGAAGTACGCGTACTTCCTCATCAAGATCCCTCCCGCCCGGCTCCGCCTCGGGCCAGCTAGAAACTGACCTTGAGAGACGCGCTGATCGCGTTCTGTTTAACCGTTTCGCCGAAGGCGCCATTATATCTGACGGACATGCCGACGCCATTGACGCCGTTCAGCTCAAGGCCGGCGCCGACCCGATAGAGCGGCGAATCGACGGCCTCCGTCAAGTGCAATGCGGGGTTGCCAGGCAGATTCTCCGCCGCCGCGAAGCGACCTTCGATTTCCCACTCCTTGTCGGAAAACTCCACGCCAGCCTTGCCGTAGACGCGAAGGCTGGCAATGTCGCTGAGTGCAATGTCGGTACCGATCTCGAAAGCCGGCGTCGCCGAATAATACATGTTGGCGCTGCCGTCGAAGTTGAAGGCGGCAACCGAGCCCACTTCCTTGCCGGAAACACGCAGCCAGCGCGCGTCGAACTGCAGGGTCGGCTGCAGGTAGAAAACACCCATCTCCTGCGTTATGCCGAGCCGCGCCGAACCGCCGAACTGGGTGGTTTTCTGCGTGTAGGTGACACTGTTGCCGATGCCAGGCAGCAATGCCTCCGGCAGATAATCGCCGATCAGCGTTTCGCCCGGAATGAAGGCCACCTGATCGAGATGCGTATCGCGCTCGCCCTTGAAGGAGCCGGTGCCGCCGCCGACTGCGAAGTCGATGAAGTAGTTCTTGTCGGCATATTTCGCCAGCGCATACGCCTGCCAGGATTCGCCTGTCGTGGCCGACAGCAATTCGCCGTTGAAATCGATCTTCGAGTCGAATTCGGTCCGGCCTATCGTTGCGCCGAGCGACCAGTGCTGGCTGACCTCGCCAATGCCGCCAAGCGACATCGTCTTCATGACGTCGTCTCGGCTGGTGGTGCCGGCCCCAGCGTCGCGGCTGTACTCGGCTTGCGGACTGATCGACGCCCAGACACAGCGTCCGTCGGGATCCTTGTAGGCGGGAACGCCGGTGCATTCGCGCGCCGCCTCCAGCATGATGTCCGTGGAGCGGTTGATCATCTCGAATGTGTGCACGGCGTAGTGCGGCGTCAGCCGCGTCAGGGCCGAGCCGAGCTCCATTTCATCGGGCAGGAAGCGCAGCATGTTGATCAACAGCGCCATCGGATTGTCTGGGCTCGAAGAAGCCTCGACATCATCGAGATACTGCGCCATCTGGAAGACGCCGGGATCGGTCGTGCCGGAGTTAGGATCCTGTGCCAACTCCAGGAAAGTCGGATTGTCGGCATAGAGAACCAGATCCGTTCCGCCGACCACCTTGGTCAGGAAATTGAAGCCGACCGCCGGATGCAGCGTCGTCGGCGTGATGCCGGAATCGGTCATCGCCGATCCGGTGGCCAGCACATATTCGGCGAACAATTTGTCGATCGACAGGAAATTCAACGGCGCCTCACCATCGAAGTCTCCGGCCACCGTTAGTGCCAGGGCATCCGTGATCTGGTTGTTGAGATCGACGTCGGTGACGAAGTCGCCCGAGAATATCTGCGTGAAGCCGCCCGTGACATCCACTTTGGCCACGACGCCGATGCCCTGATTGGTAAACAGCCCGTCATTGGTGAACTTGCCGCCGCCGAGATCGATGGTCTTGAGGCCGACCATCGAGGCGTCGGCGATATTGTGGAAGCTGTTCGTGCCGCCGCCGAGGTCCATGTTGCCGATCACCCGTCCGAGCGTGTCGGCGCTCTTCGAATTCTCCACATGGTCATCGCCCGATGTGCCGGTGATAGCCAGTGGGCTGAAATCGTCCAGAAGCGATTCCAGGATCGCATTCGTCGGCACGACGGGACCGGGCGCCAACAGGAAGGCTTGGAATGCCTGAAATTGCGACGCCTGGATGGTGAAACTCGGCGTTGCCCCCATCGCATAGAGCAGGCTGTGGTTGTTCAGCGTGTTGTCTGCGCCCCCGACAAGCATCGCCGCCACGCCGGTTCCGGCACCGCCGATCGTGTACTGGCCATTCAGGTTGATGGTGATGTTGCCCTTGGCGCCCTTGGCCGTGCTCTCGCCATAGACAGCCACGGAATCCGCACCTTGCGCGAACAGGCTGTCACCCGCCGTCAGATCGACCGCATGGGCATTGCCGTCGCCTGTCGCGCTCTGGCCGAACATCGCATACGAACTTGCGCCCTTGACCCAGACCTGGCTGTCCGTGCTAGCGGCCGACGCCGCAGCGTCGCCGATACCACCTTGCGAGCCGGCCGCCGACTGGCCCATGGCCAGCGAATCCATGCCGCCGGCGCCACCGCCACCGCCCACCGCCTGGGCAACGACGCCGTGGCCACGGTCGCCATCGGTCTCAATGGCGCCGGACTGGATGATGGTCACCTTGCCGCCGGTGCCCTTGGTGCCACCAGGCGTGTTGAAGCCGATGGCGTTTGGCCCGCCGCCGTCGTCGTCGGCGCCAAAGCGGCCGAAACCGGCACCACCGATGCCGCCGCCGCCACCGACCGACTGCGCGATGATGGCGATGGAATCCTTGCCCGTCGTCGTGATCGTGCCGGTGCGGATGACGGTAACATCGCCGCCATCGCCGCCATTGCCGCCGAGACCGCCAATGGCCAATGCATTCGAGCTCTTGCCCTTGGCGTCGCCGCCATAGCCGCCACCGCCGCCGACCGATTGCGCGACCACGCCATGCGCGCGCTCGCCATGGGTGATGATGGTGCCGGAAACCGTGACATCGACCTTGCCGCCATTGCCGCCATTGCCGCCGAAGCCGCCAAGCTGCAGCGCAACCGACTCGTCTCCCGCCGTGTCGGCCGATACCACGCCGCCATAACCGCCGCCGCCGCCAACGGACTGGGCGAAAATGCCGAGCGCCCCATCCTTCCAGGTTTCGATGATGCCGTCATTGTTGACCGTGACATGGCCGCCATTGGAGCCGTCGCCGCTCGGCAGAGAAATCGCGCCGCCGATCGTCATGTCGGCCTCCGAAGCGTTGGCTGCGGCACCCGAAGCACCGCCGCCACCGCCTACCGATTGCGCGAAAATGCCGTGCGAAAGATAGCCGAGCGTGGTGATCTTGCCATGATTGTCGACGATTACGTCGCCACCGCTGCTGCCCCCACCGCCCAGCCCGCCGATCGCCAGCGTCACCGACGTTTCCGCGCTGCCTGTCTCGGTCGAGCCGGCGCNATCGGTATCCTGGCGATGTCGGTCGGCGGCGGCGGCGTCGGCGGCGCTTCGGGCACCTCGGCCAAGGACTCCAATGTGGCCATAACCTTGAGCCTCGGCGGCGCCGGCGTCACCGACGTTTCCGCGCTGCCTGTCTCGGTCGAGCCGGCGCCCGCCGCGCCACCGCCACCGCCCACCGATTGCGCGAAGATGCCGTGCGAATTATCGCCCTTGGTCAGGATCTCGCCCGACCCGAAATTAGTCACATGAACGGTTTCGCCACTCTTGCCGCCGGTGCCGCCGGCGCCGCCGAGGCTCAAGGTTATGGCCACATTGGAGTCCTTGGCCGAGGTGCCCGAAGCGCCGCCGACGCCGCCGCTGCCGCCGATCGACTGCGCCAGTATGCCGTGCGAATAGGCCTTCTCGGTCAGGATCCAGCCGCTGTTTTCGACATTGACCTTGCCACCGTTACCGCCAACGTTGCCGGACCCGCCCAGTGACAGGTTGACACTGACTTCCGATTCATCGGTGTGACCGGTGCTTTCGCCGGCGCCACCGGCGCCACCGCCGCCACCCACCGACTGTGCGAAGATGCCGATGGAACGCTCCTGCTGGGTCCAGATGCCGGCCGTGGCGAGATTGAAGACGTCGACTTGGAAAGCGCTGCCACCGCCGCCGCCTGCCCCGCCAAGCGCCCCACCGATCGCATATTTACCCAATACGCCCGATGTCGCCGAGCCGCCGACACCACCACCGCCGCCGATCGAGTTGGCGCTGATACCATACGAATCGGCGCCGTCGGTCACGATCAGGCTCCGGTTGGTAACAGAGACCGTGCCGCCATTGCCGGCACCACCCGCGGCGAGGCCGATCGCCGCGCCGATGCCGACGGACGTCTCGCCTTCGCTGCCTCCGCCAACGATCTCCTCGTCGGTCGAAGCCGCGCCGCCGCCGCCGCCGCCGCCGCCGACCGACATCGCCAGGATACCGATGGAATTGAAGCCCTGGGTCCGGATTACCCCGGAATTGTCGACATGCACGCCGGCGCCGATGACGTTGTTGCCGTCATCCAGGCGGAACAACGCCGCATCGTTGCCGGAGCCGCCCGAACCGCCAATGCCGACATTGACGGTGACACTCGTCTCGCTGGTGCCGCCAAGGTGGAACGCCTTGGCGTTGCTCGATCCGCCCATGCCGCCGCCGCCGCCCAGCGATTGCGCGACGATGCCTGAGGAGAAATCGCCCTTGGTCGTCAAATTGCCGGTGTTGATCACGTCGACCGCGCCGGAGATATTGCCGGTGCCGCCCCCGCCTCCGACGGTCACGTTGGCCGCAACGTTGACGCCTTGGCCGCCGCCCAGATCGGCGGTCGCACCGTTGGTCGAGCCGCCATTGCCGCCGCCGCCGCCGATCGACTGCGCAAGGATCGCCGCGCTCATGTCGCCATCCGTCTGCACCGTCATGGCATTGTGGACGAGCACATCGTCGCTGACATTGCCGTCGCCGCCGCCACCGCCGATGCTGACGGTCGCGTTAACGCTGACATTGACGCCGTAACCGCCAGCCGCCGCCCAGGAATCGCCGCCATTGCCGCCGCTGCCGGCAACCGACTGGGCAAGAATGCCGCCAGCCTGGTAACCCTTGGTGACGATGCTGCCGCCGCCGCTGAGGCCGGTATCGACGATCACCAGGTCGCTCCTGCCACCGTCGCCGCCCCAGCCGCCGACAGTAACGCCGAGGCTGACATTGACGCCGTTGCTGACCGAGCCGGCCATCGTGGCCGCACGGCCACCATTGCCGCCGCCGCCGCCAATCGACTGTGCCACGATGCCGCCCGAGCCGACCGCGTCGGTGTCGGCGATGATGTTGCCGTCCGCCCTGACCGTAACCTTGCCGCCAGGGCCGCCATCGCCGCCCTCGCCGCCAACCGAAACGCCGACCGCTGCCGATGCGTAGAAACCGGCGCTGAAGGCTCCGGAATAGGCATTGCCGCCATTGCCGCCGCTACCGCCGACCGATTGCGCCAGGATGGCCTTCGCGCCCGCGCCGCCGACGTGGATGTCGCCCTTGTGGGTGACGGTAACCTGATCGCTCAGGTTCGCATCGCCGCCGCCGCCGCCGATCGCGACGCCAGCCGCACCGAATATACCAACCGCGACCGCACCGGCGCTGCCGCCATTGCCGCCGCCGCCGCCGACCGATTGCGCCAGGATGCCGTGCGCGAGCGCGCCTTTGGTGGTTATGTTTGCGGTGTTTTTGACCTCGACCTGGCCACCTGCCCCGCCAGCGCCGCCCTGGCCACCGACAGCGACGGCCGCAAAGGCACCACCGGCGCCCGCCAAGCCTCCATCACCACCTGAACCACCGACCGACTGCGCGAAGATGCCGATCGAGAGGTCCCTGTCAGTGGTGATCCGAGCCGTATTTTCGACATAGACTTTCTGGCTGCCACCACCGGAACTGCCATTGCCGCCCAGCGAGAAGGAAGGTCCGCCAACCGTCACCGCAAAGCCGCCGGAGCCGCCGCCGCCGCCGACCGACTGCGCCATGATGCCGTGCGACTGAATACCTTCGGTCTGGACGACGGCGCCGTTGATGACATCAACGGTCTTGCCGCTGCCACCGCCGGCGCCCTTACCACCGATCCCGATGCCGAGGCCCAGGTTCAGTCCTGCGGAACCGCCGCCCGTGCCGCCGCCACCGCCGATGGATTGCGCGATAATGCCCGTCGAGCGATCGCCGATCGTATGGATCAAGCCGCCGCCAATTGTGGCCCTGACCGTCTCGGCCTCGCCGGCCCCTCCGCCTTTGCCGCCGATGCCGATGGTCGCAGCGATAGCGCCATTGAACGAAAAGCCGCCATTGCCGCCGCCGCCGCCGATCGATTGAATGATCAGGCCAGCGGAGTCGGCGCCGTGGGTTGTGATATTCGTGGTGGTGGAGTTGTAGACGACCTTGCCCGCGGCGCCGCCGCCCGCGCCACTGCCGCCGATGCCGACGGTCAGGCCAAGGCCGACACCGATGACGCCGCCGCCATTGCCGCCGCCGCCACCGATCGATTGCACGATGATACCGGCCGACCTTTCCTTGAAGGTTTCGACCGAACCATTATAGGTCGCATTGACTGCCTTGCCCGCGCCTGCCGCGCCGCCGCCACCACCGATGCCCAGATTGGCGATCGCGCCAAACGTGCCGACGAAGCCGCCATTGCCGCCACCGCCGCCGACCGACTGTACGACGAGGCCGATCGAGTCGGTGCCGCGCGTGATGATCGATTGCTGGCCGCCATTGGCGGTGCGGAAGAACACGTCGCCGCCATCGCCGCCGCCGCTGCCCTTGCCGCCGATTCCAACGCTCGCTCCGAAGAGGGCGCCTTCTACGACAAAGCCGCCATTGCCGCCGCCGCCGCCAAGCGATTGGACGACGATGCCTGCCGACCGGTCCTGCAGGGTTTCGACCGAGCCGCCGGTGGTGACGTCGACTTTCCTGGCGAAGCCGCCTGAACCAGCCGAGCCGCCGACGCCGACAGCCACGAGACCCGCGCCACCGAGAGCGAAGCCGCCATTGCCGCCGCCGCCGCCCACCGACTGGGCGAGGATGCCGATGGAATCGGTGCCGCGCGTCGTGACCTTGGCGTTTGCGATGTTGTAGGTGACCTCGTCTCCGTTGCCGGCCGCGCTGCCGCTGCCGCCCACCGAAACAGACACGATGCCGCCAAGCGCAAAGGCGCCACCGCCATTGCCGCCGCCACCACCCACAGACTGTGCGAGGATGCCGATGGCCGAACGACCGTTGGTGTCGACCGTCGGACCGGTCGCGGCCTGGTTGACGTTGACGGCTCCGGCATTGCCGCCGGTTCCGCCGCCGCCGCCGATCGCGACAGCGACTGCCGGGGCGACCGACAGGGCAAAGCCGCCATTGCCGCCCCCACCACCGACCGACTGTGCCAGAACGCCATGCGCGCCATCGCCGCTGCCGTCAGCGCCAGTTGTTATCGTGCCGCCGACATTGGCGATGACAGTCCCGCCTTTGCCGCCGCCGCCGGCTGTGCCGCCGATCGACACGATGCCGGCTGCCCCGCCACCGTCACCACCGCCGCCGCCGACCGATTCGACCAGCATGCCAATAGCACCCCGACCATCGGTGGTGATGTTGCCGGTGTTGGTACCGGTTGCATTGGCGCCATCATTGCCTGCGCCGCCGGTGCCACCGCCGCCGAACAGGCCGAAGGCGTCGCCGCCGCCACCACCGCCGCCGCCGACCGACTGGACGGCCATGCCGCTGGCGAAATCACCATGCGTTATGATGCCGCCCGAATTGCTGCCCGTGGCATTTCCGCCCAAAGTGGCGCCGCCGCCATTGCCGCCGCCGCTGACGACCCCGACGCCATCGGCGCCATTGCCACCCACACCACCTGCCGACCGCACCAGCATGCCATAAGAGGCCAATCCCGATGTTTCCACCTTGCCGGCGTTGCTTGCCGATGCGGTGCCGCCGGAAGCGCCATCACCGCCGTCACCAGCATCGACGCCGAGACTGACGATGTTGTCACCGCCCTGGCCGCCATTGCCGCCGCTGGCGTTGGAAAAGATGCCGTAGGAGAAGTCGCCCGTCGTCGTGATGTCGCTGGTGCCAGACGCAACGGCGTTGGCGCTGCCGCCGGTGTTGCCGCTTCCGGCGTCGCCGCCGAGGTTCGCGATCGCCGGAAGGGCGCCGCCGCCACTGCCGCCATTGCCACCGACCGCAGAAGCTTCGAAGCCATGATGTCCCGTGCCGATGGTCGAAATCACAGCGTTGTTGAGAATGTCGACGGATCCACCCACGCCGCCATTGCCGCCCTCACCACCATTGGTTTCAATGGGCGTTCCAGCCAGGCCTTCGCCGCCGTCGCCGCCATCGCCGCCATTGGCAGTGCCGACAAATCCAGATGCGTTGACGTTTATCTGCGGGGTGTTGTTTACGGCTCCAGGAGTCGCATTTGTAATCGATCCGCCGGGATCGCCATTATCGCCATCTGCGTCAAAGCCACCAGGTCCCCTGTCCGGAGCATCCGGGCCGTTCTCGTCTATGACGAACTGAGCATGCGCCGCCGGTATCGGCGGAAAACCCACCAGCGCGGTGGCGCCGAGAAGGACCATCAACCGTCCGGCAATCACACCTGGCCGGCGACGGCGACCCGAGCCAGACGCTTCTTGCGCACGTGCCACCGGTCCAAGTTTGAACAAAGTCCACGCTTGCGCCGCACGAAGCGAACAAGGCGAACTGCCGGGCAGCGCTTGGCGGGCAAGCCCTGCTTGCTGGGATACCTCTGCCACATGGGCATTGGCAGCGTCGATACCGGAACCCGGAACCGCGAATGCGCGTTTGATGGCAAAGCCACCACGCTTTGAAAACAAAGCCATGCACTTACCCCCCGTTTTACGGGGGCGCGCCTCAATGCCTGCTTAAGGCGACGCCACCGCTATGCTCATGCAATTGCAATAAGGATGCCGGCACTGCGCAATAAGGTTCAATGCATTAAAACAGAGCATCCGCATTCCCACTTGCGGAGCTCTGACTCAATTAGAATGCATTAACTTATGCCGGATGAAACCGAAAATTTACGTGCGGACACTGGCCAAAGCCACCGACGTTTCATAGTCGTCATATGACGACTATCTGCGGTTCGCAGCGGGAATCGCAGAACAAAGCGATCGGACTGCCCGATTTCGTGATGCTCGACCCGCTGGCCATGGCATCGCCGCGCAAACATCCTATATCAGTGGGCAGAGTTTTTTCGCGGGAATGAGCGAATGTCGGCACTTCGGCCATCAACGATCTTCACAGTGGCAATGCTGGCCACGGCAGTGCTGGCGGGCGTTTGCCTGCCGGCTTCCGCGCAGGCGCTCAATTCCGCTACCGGCAACAATGCGCTGATCCGGCAGAACGACCTGCAAATCCTGCAAAACAGGATACAACGGCAGCAATATCAGCAGCAACAGCAGCAGTACCGCGCCCAGGACCGCCAGATCGTTCAGCAGCCGCCCCCGGTCGTGCAGCAGCTCAAGCCAAGCTGCCAGACCCAGATAATCGGCACCACCGCCGTGAGCAATTGCCGCTGACATCAAGGCCTTTTTCGTTTATTTAGCCGACTTAAGTATTTCGAGTGTCTTTCGGCACATGCGAAGTTTTGGTTTTGCAACGATGCCTTGTCGCGCTATGCGGCATTGCATCGACTGGATTGACGAATGGCAGCCACCAAGAAAAAGGCCGTACGCAAGGCAAAAAAGGGCGAGAGGATCCGCCAGGTGGCGGCTATTCCCTTTCGGCTGACCGCGCGCGGCGACATCGAGGTCATGCTGGTCACGTCGCGTACCACCAGGCGCTTCATCGTCCCCAAGGGCTGGCCGATGAAGGGCAAGAGCGGACGCAAGGCGGCCACCATCGAGGCACAGGAGGAAGCCGGCGTGCTCGGCAAGACGCTGAAGCAGCCGGCGGGCACCTATTCCTACTGGAAGCGGCTGGCCAATCGCTTTGTCCGCGTCGACGTCATCGTCTATCTGCTCGAGGTGAGCGAGGAACTGGCCGACTGGCAGGAAGCCAAACGACGCCAGCGGGCCTGGCTGGCGCCAGCCGACGCAGCCATGCTCATCGACGAGCCTGATCTTTCAACGTTGGTGAAGACGCTGAAGCTTCCTCAGCCTTTGCAGGTGGACCAGGCGTAAAGCCTCACTCGCCGGGCTCATCGCTTTCGGGAAACGGCCGCACCGGCGTGCCGGTATAGGTCCACAGCCATTCGCGCGGCAGCGGCCCTTTGTTTCGCTCGGCCTGCTGCGACTGCTCCCAGGCATGCGCAAGGATGCCGACCGAGCGCGACAGCACGAAAAGCCCTCGCGTCAGCGCTGGCGGAAAACCGAGTTCGCCATAGATGACGGCGGTAGCGCCATCGATGTTGAGCGGTATTTTTTTCCTCTTGCGTCGCGCGACGTCCGCCTCGATCGCTTCTGCAATATCGGCGAAACGTCCGTTGACGGCACCGCGTGCGGCAAATTCGCGGGTCAGTTCCAGCAAGCGCGGCGCGCGCGGGTCGACGGGATGGAAGCGATGTCCGAGCCCCGGCACATAGCCCTTCTCCTCGGCGAAGAACCGGTCGAGCCGTGTCGAGACCGCTTCATTCAGCGTCATCCCGGCATCGATTGCCACGGCAATGTCACCATAGAAGGAAAGCGCCTGCTCGCCGGCGCCACCGTGCACGTCGCCGAGAACGTTGATGGCCGAGGCCATGGCGCTGTTGATACCAACGCCGCAGGTTGCGGCCATGCGCGCGATGGCGATCGATGGCGCCTGCGGTCCGTGGTCGACGGCGGCTCCCAAGGCAATGCCGAGCAACTCTGCCTGGTCCTCGCCGGGCAGTTCGCCGCGCAGCATCAGCCAGATGACAGCCGGGAAGCTGACGCGGCCGATCAGATCCTGGATCTCGTAGCCGCGCAGCCGGATGACACCAGGCCGCATCTCGATGATGTCGGTCTGCCACCATTCCTCGCCGCGCTCACGGCCCGTCTTCTCCGTGTCGCTCATGCGCGTGCCTTTGTCTTGGCGCGGGGTGGCAGGTCGGCGAACACCTCGCCCATATGTTCGCCGAGCGCCGGCGGCGGCTTTGTCGGCAACGGCGCCTCGCCATCGACCATGAAGCCGCCGCGCAGAACGGTCAGCGGCTTGTCCATGCCGGCCACATCATCAAAATTCGCGGTCACCCGGCGTTCGATCACTTGCGGCTCGGCCAGCACTTGCGGGATCGTCAGCACCCTGCCGGCAGGCACGCCGGCGCGATTGAGCATCTCTTCCCAGGCAGCCGCCGAGGCGCCCGCCAGGGCGTCCTCGATTTCGACTTTAAGCGCCGCACGGTTGCGCTTGCGCGTCTCGCGCTCGGCAAAGCGGACATCGGAGGCCAGTTCCGGCCGGCCGATCAGCCGGCACAGCGCCACGAACTGCTCCTGCTTGTTGGCGGCGATGTTGACGAGCCCGTCGCCGGTGCGAAACGTACCGGAGGGTGCCGCCGTCATGTTCTCATTGCCCATCGGCTTGGGGTCGATGCCTGCGGTCAGATAGTTGGAAACCGGCCAGCCAAGCGCGGAAAGTGTGCATTCGAGCATCGAGACGTCGAGAAAGGCACCCTCGCCGCTCGTCTTCTGCCGCACCAGCGCCGAGGTGATGGCGAACGCGCCGACCAGTCCGCCAAGCGTGTCGGCCACGGGATAGCCGACCCGCAGCGGCGCCGTTTCCGGTGTTCCGGTGATGCTCATGATCCCCGACAGGCCCTGGATGATCTGGTCATAGGCGGGATTGTCGCGCATCGGCCCGGTCTGGCCGAAACCCGATATCGCGCAATAGACGAGGCCTGGACGGACCGTCTTCAGCGCCTCGTAACCAAGCCCCAGCCGATCCATCACGCCCGGGCGGAAATTCTCCACCAGGGCGTCGGCGCTGGCCACCAGATCGAAAAAGCGCTCGCGATCGGCTTGCTGCTTGAGGTCGAGCACCACCGACCGTTTGCCGGCGTTCTGCGCCAGGAACGATGCGCCCATGCCGGCGCTGTTCAGCTTTGGCGAGCCGCCGAGCTGGCGGGCCAGGTCGCCGCCTTGCGGCGCCTCGACCTTGATCACATCGGCGCCGAGCAGCGCCAGCTGATAGGCGCAGTAGGGACCGGCCAGCACATTGGTCAGGTCGAGGACGCGAATACCGGAAAGCAGTTCTGTCATGGCGTCATGGATCGATCAGGCATCGCCGGGCACATGCTCCGGTCCGCGCCGACGCCGATGCTCGATGAAGGCCCAGATATGCGGGCCGGCGAGGCCGATGAAGGCGAGCGTCAGCAGCGTCAGCGACAGCTTGTGGGTGTAAAACACCGACCAGTCGCCGTTCGAGATGGTCATCGCCCGGCGGAACTGGGTTTCGGCGAGCGGTCCAAGGATCATGCCGATAATGACGGGCGCGGTCGGGAAATCGAAGCGCCGCATCAGGAAGCCGGCGGCCCCCAGGAGATAGAGGATGACGAGGTCGATGGGCGATTGCGAAATGCCATAGGTGCCGACCGTGGCGAACACCAGGATGCCGGCATAAAGCTGCGGCGCCGGGATTTTCAGCAACCGCACCCACAGCCCGATCAGCGGCAGGTTGAGGACGACGAGGATCACGTTGGCGATGAACAGGCTGGCGATCAGCCCCCAGACGAGGTCGCCCTGGGTCGTGAGAAGCAGCGGCCCGGGATTGATGCCGTAGCTCTGGAAGGCCGACAGCATGATCGCCGCGGTCGCGGAGGTCGGCAGGCCAAGCGTCAGCATCGGCACCAGCACGCCGGCGGCGGAGGCATTGTTGGCGGCCTCGGGGCCGGCAACGCCTTCGATGGCGCCGACGGTGCCGAACTCCTCCTTGTGCTTCGACAGCTTCTTTTCGATGGCATAGGACAGGAAGGTCGGGATTTCGGCGCCGCCGGCCGGCATGGCGCCGATCGGGAAGCCGATCGCAGCGCCGCGCAGCCAGGGTTTCCACGAACGCCCCCACTCGGCCGCCGTCATGTAGAGCGAGCCCTTCAGCGGCACGATCTCGTCCTTGCCGGCATAGCGGCGCGAGGCCATGTAGAGCGTCTCGCCGACGGCAAACAGGCCAACCGCGGCAATGATGACATCGACGCCATCAAGCAGTTCGTTCGTGCCGAAGGTGAAGCGTGGCTGGCCGGTCTGCAGGTCTACGCCGATCATGCCGATGACGAAGCCGGCGAACAGGCTGGTCAGGCCGCGTACGGAAGACGAGCCGAGCACCGCCGAAACGGTGATGAAGGCCAGCACCATCAAAGAGAAATATTCGGCCGGACCAAAGGCCAATGCGAATTTGACCACCACCGGCGCCAGGAAAGCGACGCCCATCGTGCCGATCGTGCCGGCGACGAACGAGCCTATCGCGGAGGTGGCGAGTGCCGCGCCGCCGCGCCCGGAGCGCGCCATCCTGTTGCCTTCCAACGCAGTGACGATGGTGGCGCTTTCGCCGGGCGTGTTGAGCAGGATCGACGTCGTCGAACCACCATACATGGCGCCGTAGTAGATGCCGGCGAACAGGATGAAGGATGCTTCCGGCGCCACCTGATAGGTGATCGGCAAAAGCAGCGCGATGGTCAGCGCCGGTCCAAGACCGGGCAGCACGCCGATGGCGGTACCGAGTGTGGTGCCAAGCAGGCACCACAGAAGGTTGACCGGGGTGAAGGCAACCGAGAAGCCATGTGCGAGATGTCCGAGCGTTTCCATGGCGTCAGCCCCTCAACATGGTGATGAACGCATCGATGACCGTGTTCAGCTGGTTCTCGATGAAACCGGCACCGATGTTGACGCCAAGCGCCCTGGCGAAGCCGAAATAGGCGGCCAGCGCCAGGATCAGGCCGAGCACTGCGTCACGCAGCGTGCGCTTGCTGCCGAAGCCGTAGCAGACCAGAAC
Source organism: Mesorhizobium sp. M7A.F.Ce.TU.012.03.2.1 (assembly GCF_004006095.1). Classification (NCBI taxonomy): domain Bacteria; kingdom Pseudomonadati; phylum Pseudomonadota; class Alphaproteobacteria; order Hyphomicrobiales; family Phyllobacteriaceae; genus Mesorhizobium; species Mesorhizobium sp. M7A.F.Ce.TU.012.03.2.1. The sequence goes on along the minus strand of NZ_CP034779.1, from coordinate 2,991,224 downwards.
GAACATGATGACGGATGCCGCCGTGAAGCCGAGCGGCCGGATGAGCAGCAGATTGGCGATCAGGCCGATGACGACGAAGCCCATCGCCTTCCAGTCGGTCGGCGTCTCCTTTTCCTCCTCCGGCTGCCAGCCGCCGCGAAGCGCGGCAAGGATGAGCAACAGCGAAAGAACCACCAGGCCGAACATGGTGAGGTAGGGAAAGACGGTCGGGCCGACCTTGGAGTAGAGCGGCGACACCGGGATTGCCAGCGTCTGCCAGGCGACGGCGCCGGCGCAGGCCAGGAGCCCGATGCCTATCAACAATTCCGGCACGGCAAGGCGCAACGGCGCCGCCTGCTGGTCGCTGGTGCTCATCGGTATCCTCCCAAGATGGCCGGCATCCTCCAGCCGGCCGCATCCGCAGTTTCGCCGCATCATATGTCCATGCGGCAGGCGAGATGGGAAGGGGGCGGCACTCTAACCGCCCCCTGAAGACATCAGGCGAGGCCGAGATCCTTGAGGATCGCGGTGATGCGGGCCGTGTCCTCGGTGAGGAATTTTGCGTAGTCGTCGCCAGTCAAAAGGATGGGCGTCCAGTTGCGGTTTTTGCATTCGGTTGCCCATGCATCGCTCTTGGCCATGGTCTCGATCATTGTGACCATCGCCGCCTTGTCGGCGTCGGAAACGCCGGGCGGTGCGAAGACGCCGCGCCAGTTGAACAGTTCGACATCGATGCCGGCTTCCTTCAACGTCGGTGCGTCGATGCCGTCCTGACGCTTGTCAGCCGAGATGGCGAGCAGCCGCAGCGCGCCCGCCTTGACCTGCTCGGAGAACTCGCCAAAGCCGGAGATGCCGGCCGCGACCTGGTTGCCGAGCAGCGCCGACAACGCCTCACCGCCGCCGGCGAACGGCACGTAGGACAGGTTTGTCGCCGGCACGCCGACCGTCTTGGCAATCAAGCCGAACAAGATGTGATCCGAGCCGCCGGCGGAGCCGCCGGCGAGGGGAACCTTTGTCGGATCGGCCTTGAGCGCGGCGACGAAATCAGCGGCCGTCTTGAACGGTGACTCCGCCGGCACGACCAGGGCCTCGAACTCGCCGGTGAGGCGGGCAATCGGGGTGACTTGCGTCAGATTGTTCGCGGCCTTGTTGGCAATGATGGCGCCGACCATGACCATGCCGGCAACCATCAGGGAATTGCCTTTGCCGTTCCACTGGCTGATGAATTGCGGCAGCCCGACAGTCCCGCCGGCGCCGCCGACATTGGTGATCTGCGAACCCGAGATCAGCTTTTCACTGCGCAGCACCTGGTCGATCGTGCGCGCCGTCTGGTCCCAGCCGCCACCCGGTGCGGCAGGCACGAAGAGCTGTATCTGGGGCGCGCCTTCGGCGTAAGCGGGAGAAAGATGCGACGTCATCAGCCCGGCACCCACGGCTGCGGTGCTCATCAAAAATCTGCGTCTGTTCAGCATGGGGATTCCTCCAAATCACGACACCTCCTCCGGTGCCCGCCAAAACGCGCCTGCATCCAGACCCGTCATCGATTTCAAGCAGATGTTACGGAGTTCTGTCAACGGAAACGATATTCTACTGGACAGAACGATTTGGCGGCGCGACAGAGTCGCGTCGCTCGGCTTTCTTCAAACTGGAACCACCATGGACTCGCCAAGCAAATCGGCAGATGGGGAAATAGATCGCACCTCGGCGGACGGTGTTGCCGCGCTTGATCGAGCCATTGCCATCCTCGATGCCTTCACCACGGATGACCGGTCGCTCAGCCTGGCCGAAATCGCGGCGCGCACCGGCCTCTACAAGAGCACCATCCTGCGGCTTGCGAATTCCCTCATGCGCGGACGATTGCTCGAGCGCCTCGACAATGGGCGCTACCGCGTCGGACCCGCGACCTTTCGGCTCGGTGCGCTCTACCAGCGTTCGGTCGTGGCGGTCGATATCCTGCTGCCGATCATGCGCGATCTTTCCGAGCGAAGCTGGGAGAGCGTTGCCTTCTATGTTCGCTCGGGCGACGTCCGCACCTGTCTCTACCGCGTCGAATCCAAGCACCCGATCCGCTACACGATACGCGAAGGCGACGTATTGCCTTTGCTGCTCGGCTCCGGCGGCCGCGTGCTTGCAGCGTTTTCGGGCCAGCAGGGCGAACCGTACGAGACCATCCGCAAGACCTGCAACTGCCTCGCCGTGGGCGACCGCGACCCCGAGACGGGGGGCGTGTCGGCGCCGGTGTTCGGCCCGGGAGGCGTCCTGCTCGGCGCCTTGACCCTGGCTGGACCCAGCACGCGCGTCGACGCGGCATTTCTGCAGCGCATGAAGCGGCCGCTGCTCGAGGCGGCGGCCCGCGCCACCCGCGCCTTCGGCGAGGACGCCTCCATGCTCGAGCGGGCAAGCCTGGCAGCGGACGCCATGCCGTAGAACACGTTCTCGTTGGAAGCCCCGCTCAAGTCAGTTTGACCAGACCACAGCGGTTCTTGGCGCGGCCCGCCTCGTCATCATTGCTGGCGACAGGCGCCATCATGCCGGCGCCGGCAGCTGTCAGCCCGCGGCTCAGGTCACCGCGCCAGCAGGATGGTCGGAGTGTCGTGATAGGTGGTCTTCACCACTTCCCGGTAACCGCACTTCGCAGCCACCCTCAGCGACGCGCCGTTTTCCGGATCGATGATGCAGACGGTCTTCTCGCGCCCGAAAATCTCTTCGCTCCACGCCAGGATGCGGCCAACCACCTCGGTGGCGAAGCCCGCCCCGTGCACGGCCGGAACCAGCGCCCACCCGGCCTCGGGAATGCCTTCGATCGATGGTTCCATGTCGCGCTTCAGGTCGTGAAACCCGGCCTCGCCGATGAAGCGTCCGGTCGCCTTCTCCTCAATCGCCCAGAAGCCATAGCCGAGCAGCGACCACAGGCCGGCGTGACGCAGGAAGCGCATCCAGCTTTCTTCGCGCGTGCGCGGCTTGCCGCCGATGAAGCGGGTGACGACGGGATCGGTCCACATCGCGGCATAGGTGTCGAAATCATCCAGCCGGTGTGCCCGCAGGATGGTGCGCTTCGTTTCGATGACAGGGGCGCTGGTCGCTTGTGGATTGTTCATGGGATCTGCCTCGTACGGATCGCCAGCGCTTAGCAAATCGCCGGTGCGGCGCAAGGGGCCAGCGCAACACGGCCCATCATCCAGGCGCCGCTATGGGAATTTTGCGAGACGGTGTTATTTTTTCACGGCAGGCCGATTCAACGCCTGCCAGCGCGACCTTTCAGGCGCGCATTGCTGCCGTCAACCCCAGGGAAAGAGCATGGACACCACCGATCTTGTGCTTGCGATCTTCCATCATCTGCTGGTTTTTTCGCTGGCGGGGATCATCGGCGCCGAATTCGTCCTGATCCGCGGCGATCTGGGCGCTGCGACGCTCAAGAGGCTCGCCGGCATCGACCGCCATTACGGCATCATTGCCACGCTGATCATCGTCGTCGGCATCGGCCGCGTCTTCTATGGCCTCAAGGGCTGGGAATTCTACGTCTACAATTGGGTGTTCTGGGCCAAGATAGCGGCGTTCGTCATGGTCGGCCTGCTGTCGATCATCCCGACCGTCCGCTTCATATCCTGGAACAGGCAGGCGAGCGGCAATGCCTCGTTCCAGGTACCGGCGGCCGAGCTTGCGTCCGTGAAGACTTACATCCGCGCCGAAGCTTTCATCTTCCTGCTCATCCCGGTCTTCGCCGCGGCGATGGCGCGCGGCTACGGCTATTGAGGCCGAACTCTATTCGCAAGGTGGTCTCGATTATAAACTAGCGGCAATCTCCTGGATAAAATCCAGAAATGCTCTGACCTTAGCCGGCGGCAGATGGCGCGATGGGTGATAGGCGTAGAGCGGATAAAGTTCTTCCGACCACTCCCGCAGGATCGGCACGAGGTCTCCCCGTGCCAGGAACGGCGCAAGGCCGATGGCGAGGCTTTGGAAAATGCCTTGGCCCGCTACGCAGGCTGTGACCGCGACGGAAGGATCATCCAACACCAGGCGGCTTGAGATCTTGACCCTGACGATCTCCCCGCCCCGGAGAAACTCCCATGGAAAAGGAAGGCCGGTTTGAGGATCACGGAAGAGAAGCGCCTCGTGATGGACGAGGTCGTGCGGCGACTGTGGCTGGCCGTGCCGTTCGAGATAGGCCGGCGCCGCAACTGTCAGGATCGGGGTTTCCAGGAGCTTGCGTATGATGAGGGATGAGGCATCGGGCGGCCCGAAGCGTATCGCCACGTCCACGCCGGTCATCATCTCCTCGCGGTAGTTGCTGGTCGAGAAATCCAGCATCAGCAGCGGATAGCGGGCGAGGAACCGCTGCAGCCCGGCCGCGAGCACCATGCGTGCGAACCACGGGTCCACCGATACGCGCAGCCGGCCGCGTACGAGCGCCGCCGCGCCCGCGGCCTCGGCAGCCGCCTCATCCAGGCCTGCAAGAAGCGGCATCACTTGTGCGTGGAAGCGGCGTCCTTCCTCGGTGAGGGTGACTGCACGCGGATTGCGATCGAACAACCGCACGCCGACCCGCGCCTCCAGACGCGCGACGGCCCGGCTTACCCCTGAAGGCGTCAGGCCGAGCATCTCCGCGGCGCGAGCGAAATTCCCAGCCTCCGCAACCGCTGCCAGAACCCCGACGCCGGTCAGAAGCCGCGTGTCGAAAACCATTCGATTCCCCTTCGCCTCCGAGGCGAGCAATAGTGAATCTGAGTCACTGTAACATTGATTCTAATGCGCGTGAATCATGTCATGGCACGACTTACAAGTGACGTCCTGGCAACATTGCGGGCGAGCGGCCGGGAAAATCGGATTTCCCTCGATCCAGAAAGGAGTTGGTCATGAACCAGATCACACGCAGAACCATGCTTCAGCGCGGAGGAATGCTGGGGGCCATTCTGGCTCTCGATACGGTCAGCCCCGCCTTGGCCAAAAGAATGCCAGCCGGCTCGTCAGTGCAGTTCAAGGCGATCGACGCCGCCTTGCAGGCAGGCGTCTCAAACGACGACGTAGCCGGTGTCATCGCCGTCGCGGCGACGCGCAAAGGCATGGTCTACGAAGGTGCCTTCGGCAAGGCCAACGTCGCAACGGGCGCACCGATGACGCTCGACACGGTATTCTGGCTGCTGTCGATGACCAAGGCGTTCACGGCGACGGCCTGCATGCAGTTGGTCGAACGGGGCCGCCTGCATCTGGACGATGATGCGTCGAAGTACCTGCCGGAACTGGCCTCTCCACAAATCCTCGACGGCTTTGCCGAGGATGGAACGCCGCGACTGCGGCCGGCCAAGCGCGCGATCAAGGTTCGCCATCTGCTGACGCATACCTCCGGCTGCACCTACTCGATCTGGAGCGAGGCTCTGACCCGCTACGAGAAAGTGACGGGCATGCCCGACATCGCGACCTGTAGGACCGCCGCCTTCACCGCCCCACTCGAATTCGAGCCCGGCGAGCGATGGGAATATGGCATCAGCATGGACTGGGTCGGCAAGCTGGTCGAGGCGGTGTCTGATCAGTCGCTCGAAATCTACTTTCGCGAGAACATTTTCGCGCCGCTCGGCATGAAGGATTCAGGCTTCCTGATCGGGACCGAGCAGAAGCGGCGTGTCGCCAGCTTCCATAGCCGCCGCGCCGATGGCGGGCTGGAGCCGGCACCCTTCGAGATGCCGCAGCGGCCGGAGTTCTTCATGGGCGGCGGCGGCGCCTTCTCGACGCCGCGCGACTACATGGCCTTTCTGCAGGCGCTGCTGAACGGCGGCACGCTGCATGGCGAGCGAATCCTGCATCCGGAGACGGTCGCCATGATGATGCAGAACCAGATCGGCGAGCTGAACGTCCAGGAGATGCATTCGGCGCAGCCGTCCTATTCCCGCAGCTTCGACCAGTTCCCGGGACAGCCGCATAAATGGGGTCTGTCTTTCGACATCAACATGCAGGCAGGACCGAACGGGCGCTCCGCCGGCAGCATCTCCTGGGCAGGTCTGCTCAACTGCTACTTCTGGCTCGATCCGGTGAAGCATGTCACAGGCGCGCTCTTCACCCAGGTCCTGCCCTTCTACGACGAGCGGGTCGTCGCGCTCTACGGCGCGTTCGAGCGCGGCCTCTATGCCGGACTTGCCTGAACCCAGGCGATCGACATCAACATCTGGAGAACCATCATGTACGCAATCACCGGAATCACCGGCAAGGTCGGCGGCGCACTTGCGCGCAGCCTTCTCGCCGGGGGACTACCCGTCCGCGCCGTTCTGCGCGACAAGGCCAAGGCGGCGGAGTGGAGAACCCGGGGCTGTGACGTCGCCCTGGCCGAGATGGACGATGCGGCAAGCCTGACTTCAGCGTTTCGGGGTGCCACGGGCGTCTTCATCCTGCCGCCCTCCGAGTTCGACCCGGAGCCCGGCTTTCCCGAGGCCAGGCGCGTCATCGCGACCGTGGCGGCGGCTTTGGCCGAGGCGCGTCCCGGCAAGGTGGTCTGCTTGTCGACAATCGGCGCTGATGCTCCGCACGAGAACCTGCTGACCCAGCGCATGCTGATGGAACAGTCGCTGGGGGAGATCGGCCTTCCGATCACCTTCCTGAGGCCCGGCTGGTTCATGGAAAATGCGCTCTGGGACGTTCCCTCGGCGCGCGATGAAGGCGTGTTGCGCAGCTTCCTGCAGCCGGCTGACAGACCGTTCCCGATGGTTGCGACGCAAGATGTCGGGCGCCAGGCCGCCATGCTCCTCCGTGAGGACTGGAGCGGGACGCGGGTCGTCGAGCTGGAAGGGTCCGCACGCGTCTCACCCAACGATCTCGCCCGCGCCTTCGCCACGGTGCTGGAGCGCCCGGTCAGGGTCGAGACAGTGCTGCGTGAAAGCTGGGAGGAGATCTTCCGTTCCCAGGGCACGCAAAATCCGTCACCCCGGATCCGGATGCTTGACGGCTTCAACGAGGGCTGGATCGAGTTCAGCGACCACGGCCGATCAGCGGTGAAGGGCACCACGACACTTGAAAGCGTCATCGTCGAACTCGTCAGGGCGTGCCAAGGCAAGACAGCCGCCTGATGGGATCACGACTTACCGCATGGACTCCCGAACCAGCGGCGGCGCGAAGCGGCGGGGCGCGCGTGTAGCCCCGCCGCCACATCCGCGAAAGGACACCATCATGGAATCATCACCACACAGGGCGTTGTGATCCCACGCCTCGGCTTCGGTACGTTCCGCAGGCCAGGAGGCGACGCCCAGCCGATTGTCGAGAGGGCGATGGGATGCCGCATGAAATTGCAGGCGCATCTCGCGATCAATCGCCAGCTTTGTGAACCCAAACTCTGAGAACCTTTTGAGTGCGGATATCTGCGGATATCGGCAGTTTGCCGTTTGAGCCCGGTTGCTATTTGCTAGCTTGCCCTAGTTGTTGCTTCATGCGCAGCCGGTGTTGAGAGGAGTTCCGCGCAGCGGTTGGAGATTCATATCCCGGGAGGAGATCACGATGAGAAGATTTGTCGCCACTCTGGCTGCTGCCGCGGCCGTCGCGCTTTATGGGTTCACTGCCGGCGCGCAGACCTATCCTGAACGCACCATCACCGTTGTGGTGCCGTTTGCAGCCGGCGGCCCGACCGACACGGTCACGCGCCTCGTCGCGGAAGCGATGTCGAAGGATCTCGGCCAGCAGGTCATCGTCGAAAATGTCGGTGGCGCCGGCGGCACGCTGGGTGCCGGTCGCGTCGCCAACGCCGAGCCTGACGGCTATACGCTGCTGCTCCATCATATCGGCATGGCGACAAGTGCGACGCTGTACAGAAAGCTCGCCTACGACACGCTGAACGCCTTCGAATATGTCGGCCTCGTCACCGAGGTGCCGATGACCATCGTCGGCCGCAAGGACCTGGAGCCGACCGATCTCAAGGGGTTGGTGGAGTACGCCAAGGCCAACAAGGATTCCATTACCGTCGCCAATGCCGGCATCGGTGCGGCCTCGCATCTATGCGGCATGCTGTTCATGAGCGCCATCAAGACGCCGCTGGTCACCGTGCCCTACAAGGGCACCGGCCCGGCCATGACGGATCTGCTCGGCGGCCAGGTCGACATCATGTGCGACCAGACGACCAACACCACCAAGCAGATCCAGGGCGGCACCATCAAGGCCTATGCCGTCACCTCGCCGGAGCGCCTCGATGTGCTGAAGGACGTGCCGACGACGGTGGAAGCCGGCCTTCCCGATGTGCAGGTCGGCATCTGGCATGGCCTCTATGCACCCAAGGGCACGCCGGCCGGGATCACCGAACGCCTGTCGAAATCGCTGCAGGTCGCGCTGAAGGACCAGAACGTCGCGGCCCGCTTCGCCGAACTCGGCACCAAGCCGTCGCCCGAGGCCGATGCGACGCCCGCCGCACTGAAGGCCAAGCTGGAAAGCGAGATCGCGCGCTGGAAGCCGATCATCGAAGCCGCCGGCCAGTACGCCGACTGAGGTTTGAATAGGGGCGCCACCAGCGCCCCTATTCCGCTCGGCATCCGCTACCCACTGCGGGCTTGGGAGAACCATCATGAAACCTTTCGCGATCGACAGGGCCAACGGCCTGTGCGCCGCCCTGTTCATCGGTTTCGGCGCATGGTTCGCGCTGCAATCGCTCGGTCTCGAAATCGGCACCGCCTTGCGCATGGGGCCAGGCTATTTTCCGCTGGTCCTGGCGATCGTACTGATCCTGCTTGGCGCCGTCATTCTCGTCCAGGCCGTACGCGTCGAGGGCGAAGCGATCGGGCACATTGCGTGGCGCGGCATGCTGCTCATCCTGCCTGCTCCGATCTTCTTCGGCCTGACAGTGCGCGGCCTCGGATTCATCCCGTCGATCTTCCTGACGGCGCTGATCGCGTCGTTTGCCAGCCGCCGCATGAAGCCATTGACCGCGCTCGTGCTGTCGGCCGGCCTGACGTTGTTTGCCTTCCTCGTCTTCAGCTACGCGCTCGGCCTGCCGTTCCGCCGCTTCGGCCCGTGGCTGGCCCCAGGGTCGGCATCGTGAGGCGATGAGCATGGATCTCCCCGACAACCTCGCGCTCGGCTTTTCGACGGCGACGTCGTTGACCAACCTCGGTTTCTGCCTGATCGGCGTCCTTCTCGGCACGCTGATCGGCGTCCTGCCCGGCATCGGCGCCACCGCGACCATCGCCATGCTTCTGCCCATCACCTTCCAGATCGGCGACCCGGTCTCCTCCCTCATCATGCTCGCCGGCATCTATTACGGTGCGCAATATGGCGGCTCGACCACCGCCATTCTCATCAACATGCCGGGCGAATCCTCGTCCGCCGTGACCGCGATCGACGGCTACCAGATGGCCAGGAACGGCCGCGCCGGAGCGGCTCTCGCGATCGCGGCCATCGGCTCGTTCTTTGCCGGCACGGTGTCGACGTTCCTCGTCGCCATCTTTGCCCCGCCGCTGACGGCGATCGCGCTGAAATTCGGCGCGGCCGAGTATTTTTCGCTGATGATCGTCGGCTTGGTTTCGTCCGTCGCGCTCGCCCACGGCTCTATCGTCAAGGCGCTGGCCATGGTCGTGCTCGGCCTGCTGCTCGGCATTGTCGGCACCGACATCTACACCGGCACGCCGCGCTTCACGCTTGGAATCCGGGAATATGCCGACGGCTTGAATTTCGTTGCGGTGGCGGTCGGCGTCTTTGGCGTCGCCGAGATCCTGCGCAACCTCGAAAACGAGGATGAGCGCTCCGTGATGATCCGCAAGGTCACGGGCCTTATGCCGACCCGCGAGGACTTTCGGCGCATGGCAGCGCCCATCGTGCGCGGAACGATCATCGGTTCGGCGCTCGGCATCCTGCCGGGAGGCGGCGCGATCCTGGCAGCTTTTGCGTCCTACACGGTCGAAAAACGCGTCTCGAAAAACCCGCAGGAGTTCGGCAAGGGCGCCATCGAAGGCGTCGCCGGACCGGAATCGGCCAACAATGCCGGTGCGCAGACCTCCTTCATCCCGATGCTGACGCTCGGCATTCCAGCCAACCCGGTCATGGCGCTGATGATCGGCGCCATGATCATCCAGGGCATCGTGCCCGGCCCCAATGTCGCTACCGAACAGCCGGCGCTGTTCTGGGGTATAATCGCCTCGATGTGGATCGGCAATCTGATGCTGATCGTCCTCAACCTGCCGCTGATCGGGCTTTGGGTGAAGCTGCTGACGATCCCCTATTACGTGCTTTTCCCGATCATCATGGCGTTCTGCTCGATCGGCGTCTACAGCGTCAACAGCAACGTCTACGACCTCTATGCCGTCGCCTTCTTCGGCTTCCTCGGCTATCTCCTGACCAAGCTGCGCTGCGAACCGGCGCCGCTGCTGCTCGGCTTCGTGCTCGGCCCGCTGCTCGAGGAAAACCTGCGCCGCGCCATGATCCTCTCGCGCGGCGACCCGAGCACCTTCGTGACCAGACCGATCAGCGCCGGCCTGCTGCTCATCGCGCTCGCCGTGCTCGTCATCGTCTTCCTGCCGGCGGTCAAGAAAAAGCGCGAAGAGGTGTTTGTGGAGGAGAGTTGAATTACGCCGTCGCTCCGCTTCGGTCCTGAATCTCTTCGACAGGGTCGAGCGGTGCGATCGGCACCAGCGGTGCCGGCACATCGGTCGTCTTGACCTCGGCCTTGCAGATGTCGGCGATGACGCAGGCCGGGCAATCCGGCTTGCGCGCCTTGCAGACGTAGCGGCCATGCAGGATCAGCCAGTGATGTGCATGGCGCATATATTCGTCCGGAATGATCTTCAACAATCCTTGCTCGACCTGTTCCGGCGTCTTGCCGGGCGCCAGCCCGAGCCGGTTGCCGATGCGGAAAATATGCGTGTCGACAGCCATCGTGTGCTGGCCGAAGGCCATGTTGAGCACGACATTGGCAGTCTTGCGCCCGACCCCGGGCAGCTTGACCAATTCATCGCGACTGTCGGGTACCTCGCCGCCATGGTCGCGGATCAGCGCCTGCGACAGAGCAATCACATTCTTCGCCTTGTTGCGCCACAGCCCGATGGTGCGGATATATTCGCCGACCCTTGCCTCCCCCAGCGGCAGCATCTTGTGAGGCGTATCGGCGGCCTTGAACAGCGCCCGCGTCGCCTTGTTGACGCCGGCATCCGTCGCTTGCGCCGACAGCACCACCGCCACCAGCAGCGTGAAGGCGTTGACATGTTCGAGTTCGCCCTTCGGCTCGGGCCTCTGGACGGAAAAGCGCCGGAATATCTCGTGCACTTCGGCCGGGCTGTAGCGCGAGGTGCGCCGCACCGGCCGCGGGCGTGGCTTGGCGTTCGACCCATCGCGCCGTGCGGGCAACAGCTCTTTTTTGGACATGGAAGAATCTTTGGACTTGGGGCTCGCCATTTCCCTCCTATAATATCCCGCCATGAGCGACACAAACGCCTCGTTTCAGGCCGACGAGCCATTCTTTCAGGCGCTACTGACCCCGCACCGGTCGCTGGGCCGGACAGGCTTCTTCATCCTGATGGGCGCGCTGCTGTTCGGCTGGCTGGTGACAGGCGCGTTTTTCCTGTCGCGCGGCGCCTGGCCGGTGTTCGGCTTCTTCGGCCTCGACGTGGTCGCCGTCTACATCGCCTTTCGCATCAACTATCGTGCCGCTCGCGCACGCGAGGAAGTCTCGGTCTCGCGCACCAGCCTCGACATCCGCAAGACCGCCCCCTCGGGGAAATCGGAAGCGCATCGCTTCAATCCGTTCTGGGCGCGGTTTTCGGTGGCCCGTCACGCCGAGATCGGCATCACAGGGATGACGGTGGAAGGCCAAGGGCAGAACGTGCCGATCGGATCGTTCCTGGACCCCGATTCCCGCGAGAGCTTTGCCACCGCCTTTTCGCGGGCGCTGGCGACCGCCAAGGCACGCTGAGCCTGCCACGAGCGGTTCCTGGGCTCGAATTCCGTGTCCATCTGGGTATGCGCCGCAGGAAGGCAAGTTTCGGGTGGCGATCGACGCCCCGAGGGGCGATATTCCGGCTCAAGGAGACAGTTCCATGAGCACACACACCGCGGTCCTCAAAAAGGATATCACGCCTGAAGGCAGCGACTACGAGATCGTGCGCCGTGCCATCGAGAAGATCAGTCTCGACTATCGTGACCAGCCTTCCCTTGAAGAGCTGGCCGAGGAGGTCGGCGAGACGCCGACCGGCTTGCAAAAACTCTTCACCCGCTGGGCCGGCCTGTCGCCCAAAGCCTTCCTGCAGGCGGTGACGCTGGACCATGCGCGCAGGTTGCTCGATTCCGGCATGCCGCTGCTCGAGACCTCGTTCGAACTGGGCATGTCCGGCCCGGGCAGGCTGCATGACCTGTTCGTCACGCATGAGGCGATGTCGCCGGGCGACTACAAGACACGCGGCGCCGGGCTCGCCATCCGCTACGGCTTCCATTCCTCGCCGTTCGGCACCGCCCTGATCATGGCCACCGAGCGCGGGCTTGCAGGCCTGGCCTTCAGCGACCCCGGCGAGGAACGCGCCGCCTTCGCCGACATGTCCAGCCGCTGGCCGAACGCCGTCTACGTCGAGGACATGACTGCTACCGGTCCCTATGCCGCCCGTATCTTCGACCCAACGTTGTGGCGCCCCGACCAGCCGCTGCATGTCGTCATGATCGGCACCGACTTCCAGGTTCGCGTCTGGGAGGCGCTGCTCAAGATCCCGATGGGTAAGGCCCGCACCTATTCCTCGATCGCGGCCAGCATCGGCGCACCGTCCGCCAGCCGTGCGGTCGGTGCGGCCAACGGCGCCAATCCGCTCTCTTTCGTGGTGCCTTGTCACCGCGCCATCGGTAAATCAGGCGACCTCACCGGCTATCACTGGGGCCTGACCCGCAAGCGCGCCATTCTGGGCTGGGAAGCCGGGCAGGTATCGTAATATCGATTTTTCTCGAAATTTTGAAGAAAAACATAGGTATATCGGCGTTATTAAGTATAAGCGCAATTTCCACTGTGGTTTCCGCCTTTGCAACCGAGAGCAACCTCCGGTTCCTGTAATTGTTATTTTAAGCCGTTATTTTAGGTAACTCTAAATTAACCACGATAAAGTGATGATGCCCTCATATTAATCCGGACGATCCGGCTTGATAGGAGGTCCCGATGACATTGTTTCGCGCCGCCTGCGGCGCAGCTCTGCTGGTTGCCAGCATCGACGAGGCCGCGTTGGCCGCGACGCAGAATGTCATCTTCAATGGCACGATCGCGCCCACCTGCACGCTTGTCGTTGCCACCAACGGCACGATGACGGCCAGCCCCGATCTCCAGTCCCTCAGTTCCCACAACAGCGGCGGCTCGGCTGGGACCGTGACGCTGACGACGACCGGAGGTGTGTCGCTCAGCGTCGATCCGGTCACCACCATGACGGTGCCATCGGCAGACAGCACGTCGACGACCTGGACGCCGACCTACTCCGCCACCGGCGCGCATGCCATCGTCGAGACCGGCTCGGCAACCAGCATCACCACACCCGGCGCCGATCTCGTCTCGGTTCACCTCGCCGGAATCAAAGGCGGCAGCAATCGCTTCGCCAACGGCAATTATCAGGCAACGGTAACGCTGCGCTGCGAATGACGCGCAGCGAAGGAGGGGTCGTTGAAACATGTTCGAATCCTGGCGACGGCACTGGCCATCGGATTGGCGCCCATTGCCGTCAAGGCACAATCGATGTCGCCGATGCGTGGCGAGATCAACAGCTTCACCGACGTCTTCGCGGTCCGCATCTTCCCTGCCAATCCCTACGACAGGAAGATCCGGGTCGAAATCCACGTCTACGATCAGGATTTTCAGCCGGTAGATGCCAGAATCTCTCCAAATGTCTTCCAGCTGGCTTCCCAGGCTTCCCGTTCTGTCCTTGTGGTCGTGCCCTTTGATGGCGCCGGCGAGCGTAAAGTGCGTATCTGTACCGAAAGCATTCCCTTTCCCAATCAACAAACGCAGATAAGGGCACAGATATGCGGAAAGTTCTTCGGGCGCCGCAAGTCCTGACACTGGCGCTCGCGGCTGCTTGGGCGGGTGCCTCGCCGGCCGGGGCCGAGGACGTCTATAACCTCAACCAGAATGAGAGCGGCTTCAACCTGCCCGGTGTCACCTTGCCTCAGGGCCAGGACGAGGTCCGTGCCGCGGACGGCACCACATGCCGTTCCGCCGTCTCCGGCTCCGGGGCCTATGTCGATCTCGGCGTTATCAGAGGCAACAGCCAGTCCGACAATGATGTCGCCACTTACGGCCGGGTGGTGATCCCGATCGGGCGTACGCCGAAGCGCGTCGATTGCAGCCGCCTCTACGAGCTTGAGGTCGAGCGCCTGCATCTGGAACTGAAACTTCTCAAAATGGGCCTCGGCGCCGACGGCCAGACGGCCAGCGTAGCCGCCACCGCTCCCGCAGCCGCATCACCGGGGTGGGCCAACGAAGGCTGGAGCATCAGGACCGGAAATGGCGATGGCAAGAAAAAGAAGAAGCAGTAGCCGCGCGCTGTTTGCGATGGCTGCACTTGCCGGTTCCTGCCTTCCGGTGCAGGCAGCGATCATCGGCACCTGCACCATCATGGTCGGGGCGTCCGGAACGATGAAGGCCAATCCCGCCATCAACATACTGGGCTCTAAACAGGCAGGCGGATCGAGCGCCAGCGCCACCGTGGTGGCAAGTTCCCTGTTGTGCTCGATACTTAACTTGCTTGACTGCTATTCGGTTTCGGCGCCGGCGCCTGCCGCATTCTCCTCCGCACCGAGCGGCGGCGGCACCAACGTGATCTTCGCTTCAGTCTTCCGCCTCGATGGCTCGGGGGTCGATGTCAACGGAAGTGTGCCGCAGAGGGTTGCCAACGGCACCCACGCGATGCAGGTCGACCTCACCGCCACCAAGTCGAGCGGTATCTTTCCCGCCGGCAATTATCAGGGCACGGTCACCGTGCGCTGCGAATAAGGCCACGACACCTCAAATCGGACTGGACCATGCGCGTGGTCTGGCAAGCCGCGGCCTTACGGGTTAGCTTCCACGCAATCGGAACGATCTGCGTTCGCCCGGATGCACGAAGACGCTCCGACATTTTGAAGTTGCGTTGCCAGGAGGCCCTGCTTGATTATCGTCATCGGCTCGATCAACCTCGACCTTATCGCCAAGGTCGACCGCTTGCCGAGCCCCGGCGAGACGGTGGGCGGCTCGGCCTTCACCACCGCGCCCGGGGGCAAGGGCGCCAACCAGGCGCTGGCCGCCGCACGCGCCGGCGCCTCGGTGCGCATGGTTGGCGCCGTCGGCAGGGACAGCTTCGCCGCCGAGGCACTGGCATTGCTACGCGACGGCAAGGTCGACCTGTCCGGCGTTGCCGAGACTCACGCCTCGACCGGCACGGCACTGATCATGGTCGCCGACGACGGCGAAAACATCATCGCCGTGGTGCCGGGCGCCAACGCTTCCGTGGTCCCCGGCGATCTCTCCAAGGCCTTTCTGAAAAAAGGCGACGTCGTGCTGCTGCAAAATGAGATTCCGCTGGCCACCGTCGATGCCGCCCTCGACCAGGCAAGGGCGGCCGGCGCCATCACCGTGCTCAACACGGCGCCTTTCCAGGGGCAGGCAGCCGGCTTTCTCGAAAAGGCGGACTATATCGTCGCCAACGAAACCGAGTTCGACCTCTATGGCGAAGCGCTGTCGCTGCAAGGCCGCGACCGGGCGGCCCGCATGCGCGACTTTGCCGGAAAGACCGGCCGCATCGTCGTCGTCACGCTCGGCGGCGACGGCGTGATGGCGGCGACACCGACCGAGTTCCTGGCCGTTGCTGCGCGCAAGATAACGCCTGTCGACACGGTCGGCGCCGGCGACACCTTCTGCGGCTATTTCGCCGCCAGCCTGTCGTCGGGCCTCGCGCTCGAACAGGCGCTGGCGCGCGCCGGCGCGGCCGGTTCGCTGGCCTGCCTGAAGCCTGGCGCCCAACCGGCGATCCCGCTCGCCAAAGACGTCGATCAGGCGCTGCAGGAAACCCATTAAAATGCTGCGTCCTCAAACGAAACATGCCGTGCCGCCGGCAGGCGACATCTGCCGCCTGTCCGCGGTCGAACTCGCCGGCGCGATCCGGGAGAGAGAGCTTTCCGTGCGCGAGGTGGTGGCGGCATTCCTCGATCGCATCGAGGCGGTCAATCCGCAGGTCAACGCCATCGTCTCCTTGCGCGATCGCGCCGATATCCTGCGCGAAGCCGATGCGGCCGATGCCAGCCTGTCGCGAGCCAAAGCTGCGGGTCCGCTCTTCGGCCTGCCCATCGCCATCAAGGATCTCGCCTCGACGACGGGCCTCCGGACCTCCTTCGGCTCGCCGATCTTCGCCGATTTCGTGCCGCAGGAAGACGATTTCTTCGTCGAGCGCATCCGCAATGCCGGCGCCATCATCATCGGAAAGACCAACGTCCCCGAATTCGGGCTCGGCTCCAACACCTACAACGCCGTGTTCGGGCCGACGCTGAACGCGTTCGATCCGGCCCTGACCGCCGGCGGCTCGAGCGGCGGCGCGGCGGTGGCGCTGGCGCTCGACATGGTGCCCGTCGCCGATGGCAGCGACTTCGGCGGCTCGCTGCGCAACCCGGCCGCCTGGAACAATGTTTTTGGCTTCCGCCCGTCGCAAGGACTTGTTCCCGGCGGACCGGATTTAGAGATCTTTCATGCGCAGATGGGCGTCGACGGGCCGATGGGCCGCAACGTCCGTGACATGGCACTGCTGCTCGATGTGCAGGCCGGTTACCACCCGCACGCGCCATTGTCCTACGAGAAACCCGGCTCGTTCCTCGAAGGGCTTGGAATACCGGCAACTGCTGGCCGCATCGCCTGGCTCGGTGACCTCGGCGGTCATCTGCCGGTTGAAACAGGCATTCTCGGTCTGTGCGAGGCGGCACTCGGCCGCTTTGCGGAAGCATCCTTCGCGACTGAACCGTTGCTGCCGGATTTCGATTTCGAAGCGCTGTGGCAGGCCTTCGTGACGCTGCGCCAGGCCAGCAGCGGCTGTGCGCTCAAGACCCACTATGACGATCCCGCGAAGCGCCGCCTGCTCAAGCCGGAAGCCATCTGGGAAGTGGAGAACGCAATGCGGCTGACGGCGCCACAGATCCGCGCCGCCTCCGTGACCCGGACATCCTGGCATCGCACGCTGCTGTCGATCTTCGATCGCTATGATCTGATTGCGCTGCCGACCGCGCAGGTCTTCCCCTTCGATGTCGATACGCATTGGCCGCGTGAGGTCGCCGGACGCGCAATGGACAGCTATCACCGCTGGATGCAGGTTTCCGCCTTCGCGACCTTGGGCGGCTGCCCGGCGGCCAACGTGCCGGTCGGCTTCGACGATAGGGGCCGACCGATGGGCATGCAACTGATCGGCCGGCCGCGCGGCGACCTCGCCGTGCTGAAGGCGGCGGCGGCCTATGAGGCAACGCTGCCTTGGCAGACCGGCGCCTGAACCGGGCGGACTGGCGTGTCGCAGGGCGCTAGTTAGCGGCTTGCACCGGCTGCGCTGCTATGCATTGATTGTCCTCAAGCCGCGCCGCATCGGCGGCATTCCTGGGGAAAAGTCATGTCGCTGGAACTCTACGCCGCCTATGTCCTCGCTTGCATCGTCATTATCCTGGTGCCGGGCCCAACGGTCACGCTGATCATCGCCAACAGCATCCGCCATGGCTCCCGCGCCGGTCTCGCCAATGTCGCCGGCACGCAGGCAGGGCTTGCCGTGATGATCGCCATCGTCGGCATCGGCCTCAACACACTGATCTCGGGCATGGGCCACTGGTTCGAGTGGGTGCGGCTGATCGGCGCCGCCTATCTGATCTGGATGGGTGTGCAGATGTTCCGTTCCAAGGGCACGCTGAACGCCGATGGAACGGCCAGGAAACCGCGCGGCGGCTTCTTCCTGCAGGGCCTGCTGGTGGCGCTCAGCAACCCCAAGACGTTGATCTTCTTCGGCGCCTTCTTTCCGCAGTTCATTTCGCCGCAAGGCAACTACTCGCTGCAGATCGCCATCATGGGCCTGACCGCCATGATCTTCGCCACCTTCTCGGATTCGACCTATGCGCTGGCCGCCGGCCGCGCCGGGCGCCTGCTGTCGGCCGGCCGCATCAAGCTTTTGTCGAGGATCAGCGGCAGCTTCATGGTCGGCGGCGGCCTGTGGCTGGCGTTTTCTAAGGCGAAGTAACAGCTCGCCGAGAGCCGGGACGAAAAGAGTTGCAGCGCCTTGGAATGGCAACAGATTGAAAGTGTGCTCTCTCACCACCACATGAATATGTGTTGAGGGACTCATGTCTGTCTTTTGGACTTGGAATGGTTTGAAGAGGAACGCGCCTGGCGTGATACTCTTTATCGGTGCGTTTGCGATTATGATCATGTCGGCGGCAAATAAATGGGCCAACGACGCCAGCCCGATCCGATCGGTCGACACATTCGACGCAAACGTCGAAAGTGTCCAGTTGGACCATGGCCGCGGCATATATCTGGTTTCTATCGAGAACGGTTCGTCTGTCCTTATCGATGACGATCGCCCGCATCTGATCGGCTCGCGCACAAGCATTGAACGCGTCACGCGCGACAATGGCTTCGTCTTCTACCGATTCGTGAATTGAACCATGGCGACAGCATTTTCTCTCAAAAACCGCCTGCTTCTGTTTCAGGCAGAATACTGCGATGCGGTTATTGGTGTCACTTTCTTCTGCACACTGCCTCTGGCGGCGCTGATCCCAATTGCGATGAACCAGGACAATCCGGTTGTGGCAACTCAGCGTGTGATGGGCACCGTCGAGTATGTCAGGTTAATGCCCATCAATCCGAAGATGGCCGCCGGGCGTGGGCTGTATTACACATACGACGTCCGCCTTGATGGCAGCAACGCGGTGACATCCATCGACGATGAATTGGGGATGCCGCACCTCGTCGGTTCGGTCATCCCCATCGAGCGGCAACATCATAAGCGCGGCGGAGACACCTATCGGTTTCTCAATCGGTGAAGACGCGTGCTCACAAGTTCAGTTCTGTTCTGACGATCAGTTAAGCCGCCCCAACCTATCCACCAGCAACGCGAAAAAACCGTCATGGTCGATGTCGCGCATCACCATGGCGTTCTTTGGCCGCTTGGTGACGCCCCACCAGTCGATCACTGTCATGCCCATGGTCAGTTCCGAGGCGGTTTCCACGCTGACGTTGCAGTTGCGGCCCTTGAACAGGTCAGGCTTCAACAGATAGGCGATGACGCAGGGGTCGTGCAGCGGGCCGCCGTCGGTGCCGTATTTCTCCTCGTCGAAGCGCTCGAAGAATTCCAGCATCTCGGCGGTGGCGGTGCCGACCTTGGTGCCGAGCGCGCGGAAGGTTTGCGTGCGCTTGGCGGTGGTCAGCGCCTTATGGGTGACATCGAGGGGCATCATCACGATCGGAATGCCGGATTTGAGCACGACATCGGCGGCCTGCGGATCGACATAGATGTTGAATTCGGCGGTCGGGGTGACATTGCCGCCTTCGAAGAAGCCGCCGCCCATCAGCACGATTTCCTTGATGCGCGGTGCAATGCGCGGCTCGCGGATCAGCGCCAGCGCAATGTTGGTGAGCGGGCCGAGCGCACAAAGCGTGATCGTGCCGCTTTCTTCCCCCATCAGCGTCTCGACGATGAAATCGACCGCGTACTGGTCCTGCAGTTTCATCGTCGGTTCGGGCAATTGCGGTCCGTTGAGGCCGGTCTTGCCATGCACTTCCTCGGCGGTGACCAATTCGCGCATCAGGGGCCGGATGGCGCCGGCATAGACCTTGATGTCCGGACGGCCAGCCAACTCGCAGATCTTGCGGGCATTCTTTTCGGTAAGCTTCAGCGGCACGTTTCCGGCAACGGCTGATATGCCGACGATCTCCAGTTCGGAGCTGCCGAGCGCCAGCAATATGGCGACGGCATCATCCTGACCGGGATCCGTGTCGATGATGATCTTGCGTGATTGGGGCATTTCAATTCCTTGTTTGGCGAGGTCGTGGGCTTGAACCGATCCGATCGAAACATCCAAATGACGCCGAAGCGGTCGCGAGCTGCCATGTCGAACCGCTCGACCGGGAAAGACAATTCCCGACCTGCGCGCTTCTCCTTGCATCTGCTCGCCGTTTCAAGCGCCATGTGGGTCATTCCTGTGAGTCCACGCCTGGTCTTTTTGAGCGGGTCTGTTGACGGCTTGAACTTGGTCGCGGGGCGGACCATATCAAGGCCATCGGGAAAAATGCCATCTGGGTTTTTCCACTTTATGTCGCTCTTGAGAGGACAGTGTAACATGAGCCGAATGACGCCCTTTTCCAGCCCGCTTCTCCTTGGTTTCGACGCCATGGAAAAGACCCTGGAACGCCTGGCGAAATCCGGCGACAGCTACCCTCCCTACAACATCGAACGCCTCAGCGGCGCCGACGGCAAGACCGAAAGGTTGCGCATCACATTGGCGGTCGCCGGTTTCGCCGAAAGCGATCTCGATGTCACCACGGAGGAAAACCAGTTGGTCGTGCGCGGCCGTCAGACCGACGACACCGAGCGCGAATTTCTTCATCGCGGCATCGCCGCACGCCAGTTCCAGCGCTGTTTCGTGCTGGCCGACGGCATGCGGGTGATCGCGGCGGAGTTGAAGAACGGTCTTTTGTCGATCGACCTCGATCGGCCTGAGTCCGAACGGCTGGTACGGAAAATAAACATATCGGTGAAAGACTGATCTTTACCACTGCATCGGCCGGAAATCGGCTCCGACTTTCCGAAAGCACGATGCAGCAAATTGAAATGGCTCTCATGCGGGATGGCCTTGAGCGGCGTCCTCGCGCCAAGGAGGCTTTGAAATGACCAGAACTGAAAACATCACCATGACCAATGGCGAATTCGCTCATCTCGGCGAAGGCTCGGTCGCTTATCTCAGAAAGGTCTCGAGCGACGAATTGCTCGGCCGTTTCCCCAATCTCGGCGAAATCGCCCCCGGCATGGAACTGTGGGCCTTGTTTGCCGCCAATGGCCAGCCGATCCTGCTTTCCGATGCGCGTGACCGCGCTCTGGCCGGCGCCATGGAAAACGACCTGACCACGGTCGCCATTCACTGAGAGCGATTCCGGCTGAAACGGAAAAGGGCCGCCCATGGCGGCCCTGTGGCAATATCATCCTCGAAGTTTAGGCCGCGTGCGAAGCCTGGGTGTCCGATAAAAGCGCGTGGATAGCGGAGGCGTCGCGCGTACCCCTGATCTTGGCCACCGTGTCGGCATCGCGCAGGACCCGCGCGATGCGCGACAGTGCCTTGAGGTGGTCGGCGCCCGCCCCTTCCGGCGCCAGCAGCAGAAACACCAGATCGACGGGCTGATCGTCCAGCGATTCGAAATCGACAGGCGTCTCCAGCCGGGCGAAAACACCTGCAATGCGCTTCACGCCGGCCAGCTTGCCGTGCGGAATGGCGATGCCGTTGCCAACGCCGGTCGAACCCAGCCGCTCACGCTGCAGGATGGTGTCGAACACCTCCCGCTCCGGAATGCCGGAAATCGCCGCTGCCCGTTCGGACAGCAGTTGCAGCAGCTGCTTCTTGGAGTTCGCCTTCAACGCCGGCAGTATCGCCGGAACGTTGATAAGATCGCTCAGATCCATGCTAGAAAATCCCTTGTTCGCCTGCCGTCACCAGTCCCCACCCCTCGTGCGGCCGGCTCTTATTGCCGTGCGACCCTTGTCGTCACCGTGCGACCCTTGTCGTCACCGTGCGACCTTTGTCGTCACGCTTGCGCGACCTTGGTCGTCGACGGGTCGATCCAGCCGATATTTCCATCGGGCCGGCGATAGACGATGTTGAGATGGTCGGTTCCCGCATTGCGGAAGACAAAGACCGGGCTGTCCTTGGTGTCGAGCTCGATGACCGCCGACGCCACCGACATGGTCTTCAGCGTCATGGTTGATTCGGCGACGATGGCGGGCGCGAAATTCTCCGGAATGTCCTCGTCGTCATCGGCAAGCGGCGCCATCACCGTGTAGGCGATGTCGGTCGGCTGGCCGTTGGCGGCGCCCGAATTGTGCGATTTCAGCCTGCGCTTGTAGCGCCTCAGGCGGGTTTCCAGACGGTCCGCCGCCGCCTCGAAGGCTAGCGTCGGATCCTGGGCATCGCCGGTGGCCTGCAGCGAAGCGCCGGAATCCAGCCGGATCATGCAGTCCGCCGAATAGCGCGAGCCCGATTTGATGACCGTGACATGTCCGGCAAAGCCGCGATCGAAATATTTGCCGATCGCTTCGCCGACGCGATCATTGATGCGTGTCCGAAACGCATCGCCGATATCCATGTGTTTTCCCGATATGCGCAGATTCATCTGAAAACTGACCTTCCTTGCTCAGGCTTCAAACTGGCCCGAGTTTATACTCGTGATCCGTGCGCACAAGCTTTGCGGCGTCACTTGCGCCGATTTTAAATCCAAACTTTCCGGTTGATCACAAGCCGCCCTTTGACCGTCCCGAGGCCAACGTCGTGACGGACCATCCGCATGCAGGCTTCTAGCCCTTCTCATGCGGGCGGGCTTCTAGCCACTTCACCGCGGCTTGTCAATGAAGTGCCGGCCTGTGGAAATCGACCCGCCTCAGCGCCCGGCGCTGGCCATCGCCCGTTTCTCGCGTCGGCGCTGCACCGAAGAGGGGATATTCATGCCTTCCCGGTACTTGGCGACCGTACGTCTTGCAATGTCGACGCCACTTTCGCGCAACATGTCGACGATCGCGTCGTCGGAAAGCACGTCGACGGGTTTTTCCTCGTCGATCAACTGCTTGATGCGGTCACGCACGGCTTCCGAGGAATGCGCATCGCCGCCGCCCGACGCGGCGATCGAGGCGGTGAAGAAGTAGCGAAGCTCGAACACGCCGCGCGGCGTCAGCATATATTTGTTGGCTGTGACCCGGCTGACCGTCGATTCGTGCATGCCGATGGCGTCGGCCACCGTGCGCAGATTGAGCGGCTTCAGCTGGCGCACGCCATGGACGAGGAAGGCATCCTGCTGGCGAACGATTTCCGAGGCGACCTTGAGGATGGTCTTTGCCCGCTGGTCGAGGCTGCGCGTCAGCCAGTTTGCATTCTGCAGGCATTCGGCCAGAAAATCCTTTTCCGCCTGGTTCTTGGCCTGCGGTGAGACCTGGGCGAAATAGATATGGTCGACCAAAACCCGCGGCAGCGTTTCGGCATTGAGTTCGACCGTCCAACTGCCGTCATTGGCCGCGCGCACCTCGACATCGGCGACGATCGCGTCGCTGGCGCCGCCCGAAAACGCCATGCCCGGTCGGGGATCGAGCGCCCGGATCTCCGCCAGCATGTCGAGCAGATCCTCCTCGTCGACACCGCATATCCGTTTCAATGCATGAAAGTCACGTCGTGCCAGGAGTTCGAGATTGGCGACCAGCGCCTTCATCGCCGGATCGAGCCGGTTGCGCACCGCAAGTTGCAGCGACAGGCATTCGGCCAGGTCGCGGGCAAACAGGCCAGCCGGCTCGAAGGCCTGACACACCGCCAGCACCTTCGCCACGGCAGCGGCATCCGCACCGAGACGAGCGGCGATCTCGGCCAGGTCGGCACGCAGATAGCCGGTCTCGTCAAGGCCGTCGGCGAGTTCGGCGGCGATCAGCCGTGCAGCCGGATCGGCGAAGGCTAGCGCCACCTGTTCACCGACATGGTCGCGCAACGTGATCGCAGCAGTCGCCATATCGCCGGCGTCAAACCACTCGGATGAGGAACCCGCGCCATTGCCCGAAGCCGATTTCCATTGTGCCGTCAGGTCGGGACCGAGCCGCTCGCTGGTCCCCGGGTCGTCGGGGAACAGGTTTTCCAGCGACGTGTCGAGCTTGTCCGAGATCGCCTCGGCGCTCCACTGCGTCTCGTTTTCGAACCAGTCGCCTTCGGCGGTGGCTTGCGGCTCCGCCTCGATCTTCTGCGCCTGGTCGCTGGCGGCATCGTCCTGCGGCTCGGCGCGCTCCAGCAGCGGATTGCGCTCGATTTCCTCGTCGATGAAATGCTCAAGCTCGACATGGGTGAACTGCAGCAGCCGAATCGACTGCATCAGCTGCGGCGTCATCACCAGCGACTGCGATTGTCGTAGCTGTAGTTTGGCCGCCAACGCCATGGTTCGGTTTCAAACGCCTCGTCTACGCATCCCGACTTCCGGGCAAGAATTTTGCAGCCGGCCATAAAAACTGGCCCGGCTTTTGCTTGTCAAGGCAATTGGTAGCAAAACGCGCTTACCGGAGCGTTATCCCGGAGCAAAATCGAGAAAAAAGCGCCGCTCGAACCGGAAAAATCGTGTCAGGAAACAAATTTCACGCTCAGAGCGTAAAACCCTCGCCGAGGTAAAGTCGCCGCACATCCGGGTTCGCCACCACTTCGTCGGCCCTTCCATGGGTCAGCACCTGGCCGGCATGGATGATGTAGGCGCGGTCGATGAGGCCGAGCGTTTCGCGCACATTGTGATCGGTGATGAGGACGCCGATGCCGCGCGCCGTCAGGTGGCGCACCAGTTGCTGGATATCCGCGACGGCGATCGGATCGATGCCTGCGAAAGGCTCGTCGAGCAGCATGTAGGCCGGACGCGTCGCCAGCGCTCGCGCGATTTCCAGGCGTCGCCGCTCGCCGCCCGAAAGCGACATGGATGGCGCCTTGCGCAGATGGCTGATGTGGAATTCCTCGAGCAGTTCGTCGAGATTGCGCTCGCGCACCTTGCGGTCCTTTTCGACCACTTCCAGCACCGCGCGGATATTCTGCTCGACATTGAGGCCGCGGAAGATCGACGCTTCCTGCGGCAGATAGCCGATGCCGAGGCGTGCGCGACGGTACATCGGCATCGACGTGACGTCGAAGCCGTCGATCTCGATCGTGCCTTCATCCACCGGCACGAGGCCGGTAACCATGTAGAAACAGGTCGTCTTGCCGGCGCCGTTGGGGCCGAGCAGCCCAACGGCCTCGCCAGCGCGCACGCCGATGGTGACGCCGCTGACGACCTTGCGGCCCTTGTAGCTCTTGGTCAGCCCCTTGGCGATCAGGGTTCCCTTGAACTTTCCCGCATCTACGGTCACCGTGGCCGGCGCCGAAAGCTTGCCGGCGGCCCGTCCCGGAAGACGCGCCGTCAGCGACGACAGGCTGGCCATCAGGGGTTCGTCGCTCCCGATTTCGGCGGCGGCGTGATCGACATCTGGACGCGTTGCCCAGCGCATGGATCCACCTGAGCCAGCCCGCTTTTCATCTGCACGGTAAGCTTGCAGCCCACCAGAATGTTGTCGTTTTGCGACAGAACGACCTTTTTGCCCGAAAGCACCAGAACCTGGCTCTTCATATCGAAGCTGCCTTGATCGCCTGTCGCGACCTGCGCATCCGACTTGATGTAAACCTTGTCGGAGATCTCCAGGTGATCGATGTTGGCCGAGCCCGTCATCGCCGCACCCGCGGCCTCCGTGCCCTTGGCAGCGGCGTTGGGGTCCTTGACGTAGTAGACCGTCATCTTGCCGGCCTTCATCAATGTCGGCCCCTGGACGACGCTGACATTGCCCGTGAAGATGGCGACACTGTCGGCCTGGCGGACTTCCAGCTTGTCGCTCTCGATCTGGATCGGCTTGTCGCCGGACAGTTTGAGGCCTGATTGACTGGTCGTCTGCGCCCATGACGGCACGAGTCCGAGCAGCAGCAACGCTGAAGTTGCAGCCGCGAGCCGCGTCGAACTACTGAGCCGCATTGGTTTCTCCGCTGTTTCCCTGTGCCGCCTTCAAGGCGGAGGAATCGATGTTGACGCGCACTTTGTTCTCGAAAACCAGAACCTTGCCATTGTCCTGGACCGACATCGTATCCGCTGTGATCCGCGACCCGCCACGGCTGACATCGACGGGATCTCCCGTCTTCATAGTGCCTTTGCCCATGTCGAGGAAGACCGATTTGAACTTGGCCTGCATGCCGTCGGTCGTGGTGATCGTCACGTCGCTGGTCAGGTTCATCGTATTGCCGTCGCGATCGTAGGTGCCGTGCGAGGCCTTGACCGCCGCCACATTGTCGGGCGCGATCGGCACCTTGGCGTCGATGCCTTCCAGCTCGATGATGCCTTGCGTGCTGACATCCTGAATGGCACGCAGCGCCGTCATCGAATAAGGCTGCTTCTGCTTGGTGAAACCGTTGAGCTTGGGATTGGCCATCACCAGCTTGCCGTTGGAAAAGGCAGTGCCTTCCGCCTGAACCTTCACGGCGACGGGTGCGGCGAGATAGGAATAGACCGGGAAAGCGACCGCTATCAGTGCCGCGGCCACCGGCACGGCAAATTTGAGAACGCGCACGCGGCGCGAATGACGCTGTGCACGGTCGAAAGCGTCGCCGCGCGTCCGGCCGTCCGCCGGGGGAGCCAACACCGCCTCGGCGTTGGTCGGTTCAATCGGTCGCGCTAACATTCACTGCTTTCTTTAACCCTGCCCACCCTTGAGCACCGCCTATAGGTGGGACGCCGGCGCTTTCAAGCAAGCACAAGCGCACGAAAACTGCAAAAATGTGACAGCCGCCTTTGTACAGACGAAAACGAGGTCCGCACAACTGCGTGTTCTCCATAGCAGAAACAGACACGCGGCGTAAAATTTATCCGCCGTCGGTCTCGTCGCCGACCTGGGGCGATTGCACAAACATGTGAGCAGACCAATACTTGTAGAGCGCCCAGCCCGGGCCGGTCGACTGTCGACGGAGATGGCCACCTCACGTCCAGGTGCTGACTTGTCTCGCCATACGCAAAAGAGAACTGCTTCCAGATGGGCGGATCATGGTCTAAAAGCGTCTCCTCCCGCCGACTGAAAGGCTGACCATGGCACTGAGAGCCGACGACCTGATCGACCGCCGCCGTTTGCGGCGCAAGCTGACATTCTGGCGCGTCGTCGCCATAGGCATCGTAGCCCTTGGGGTGATTGCGCTTTCAACCTGGTTCTATGGCGACGATTTCGGTGGCTCGACGGTCGACCATATTGCCAAGGTCAAGATCGAAGGCACGATCACCGAGGACGAGGAACTGATCAAGCGGCTGGAAACCATCCGTCTTTCATCGAAGGTGAAAGGCGTGATCCTGTCGATCGATTCGCCTGGCGGCACCACCGTCGGTGGTGAATCGATCTATGAAGAAGTGCGCAAGCTGGCCGCCGACAAGCCGGTGGTGGCGGAAGTCGGCACGCTCGCCGCATCGGCCGGCTATATGATCGCCAGTGCCGCCGATCACATCGTTGCCCGCAAGACCTCGATCGTCGGCTCGATCGGCGTGCTGATCCAGTATCCCGACGTCAGCGGCCTGATGGACAAACTCGGCGTCAAGCTGGAGGAGGTGAAATCCTCGCCGCTGAAAGCCGCACCCTCTCCCTTCAAGCCGACCAATGACGACGAGCGTGCCATGGTTCGCAAACTCATCCTCGACAGTTATAACTGGTTCGTCGACATCGTCGCCGAACGCCGCAAGATGACCCGCGAACAAGCGCTGGCGCTTGCCGACGGCTCGATATTCACCGGGCGCCAGGGCGTTGCCAACGGGCTGATCGACGCCGTCGGCGGCGAGGCGGTAGCGGTCGACTGGCTGGCGACCAAGGGCGTCGATGCCAAGCTCAAGGTCGTCGAGTGGAAGGATACCGAACAGCGCGGCGGCTTCCTGTTCTCGAAAGCGATGGCGCAAACCATCGGCAGTGCGCTCGGCCTGCCCGCCTACAGCGGCGACGTCATCCATGAACTCGGAGCCGACCGCTTGTTTCTTGACGGTCTCGTTTCCGTCTGGCACCCTTGAGACGCCGTTTGGGGCAAGTGAAAAAAGCAAATAAAATCATCCTCATAATTTTGACCGCACTGCTTTCACGGGGACCCGTCTCATGATCAAGTCCGAACTTGTGCAGATTATTGCCACGCGCAATCCGCATCTTTTCCTGCGCGACGTCGAAAACATCGTCGGCGCCATCTTCGATGAAATCACCGACGCCCTTGCCGAAGGCAACCGGGTCGAGTTGCGAGGCTTCGGCGCTTTTTCGGTGAAGAATCGTCCCGCCCGCACCGGTCGCAATCCGCGCACCGGCGAATCCGTCGAGGTCGAGGAGAAATGGGTGCCGTTCTTCAAGACCGGCAAGGAACTGCGTGAAAGGCTGAACGGCGGCAAGTAGGCGCGACGTCAGCGCCTGACGGCCTTTCGGACAGGCCAGCTTCCGACGGAAAACATCATGTTCAATCGCTTCATGCTCATCGCGATCTTCGTGCCCCTGGCGATCATCCTGATCGCACTCGCCGTTGCCAACCGCGAACTGGTCGCCTTCACGCTCGATCCGTTCAACCCCGGCAATCCGAAGCTGACCCTGACTTTGCCGCTGTTCATCTTCCTGTTCCTGGCACTCGCCATCGGCATGATCATCGGCAGCCTGGCAACCTGGGTCAAGCAGGGCCGCTATCGCAAGCTGGCGCGCCAGCGCGGCGTCGAAGCCGAGAACCTGCGCCAGGCGGTCAGCCGTGCGCCGGCGGTACCGCAAAGCCAGGCCCCAGGCTCCGCCCAAGGGTCCGCCCAAGGGTCCGCATTGCCGAAGCCGACCGCTTGAGCCGCCCGTCGGCGGTTTTGTCCCCACGGAGTTTTTCATGCTGACCATTTCGGCCGCAGAGGTCGACCATGCGCTGAGCTTTGCCGGGCTGGTCGAGACGCTGCGCACGGCGTTTCGCGACGGTGCGGTGCAGCCGGTCAGGCATCATCATACGATCGAGCGGCCAGATGGTGCCGCCTCCACACTGCTTTTGATGCCGGCCTGGACCGATCTCAACGCGGCGGGCACATCGACCGGCGGTCACGTCGGCGTCAAGATCGTCACCGTGTCCCCCGACAACAACGCCATCGGCAAGCCGGCGGTGATGGGACTCTACCTTCTGCTTAACGGCGCCACCGGCGAACCTGAAGCCTTGATCGACGGCCAGCGGCTGACACAGTGGCGGACCGCCTGCGCTTCGGCGCTCGCGGCCTCCTATCTCGCCCGCGACGATGCCTCGCGGCTGCTGGTGGTCGGCGCCGGCGCGCTGTCGCCCTTCCTCGCCAAGGCGCACTCGGCCGTACGGCCGATCAAGACCATCCGCATCTGGAACCGCACCCCGGCCAATGCCGAGAAAGTCGCCGCCGACCTGCGCGCCGAGGGTTTTGCAGCCAGCGCGGCGAGCGATCTCGATGCCGAGCTTGGGCAGGCCGACATCGTCTCCTCGGCGACGATCACGACGACGCCGCTGATCAAGGGCGCATTGTTGCGGCCGGGAACCCATGTCGACCTGGTCGGAGGCTTTACGCCGACGATGCGCGAGAGCGACGACGACGCGATCAGGCTTGCCCGCGTCTATGTCGACACCCGCGCCGGCGCCACCAAGGAAGCCGGCGACATCGTCCAACCGCTGGCCTCCGGCGTGCTGAAGCCGGAAACCATCGTCGCCGATCTGCACGAATTAGCGCGCGGCCAGAAGAAGGGTCGCGAGAGCGCTGGGGAGATCACGCTGTTCAAGTCGGTCGGCGCGGCGCTCGAGGATCTTGCCGCCGGCATTGCCGTCTACAAGGCGCTCACGGCCTAGTTCGCCGGTACAGCCATTTTGGCGCTCATCGCGTCGGCGATCACACGAAAATCGTGATCCCCGATTTCGAAAAGGCCAAAGCGAAGCTGATAACCCCAGTTCGACTTGGCCATGGTGAAGTCCAGCCTGTCGAGCAGCGGCTTGATCGGCGCTTCCTCGGCCTTGGCCCACGCCACATCGCGGCGGAAGGGCGTGAAGCCGGCGCCCATATCGCCCTGATAGGGCTCGCCTTCCCGCACGATGCCGATCGCGGTGAAGGCCCGCAGGCCATCTTTCTCGCCCAAAACAGTGTTCGGCGAGTAGTAGACGATGCCATCGCCTGGCTTGACGCGACGCAGCGGTGCCGCCTTGCCGTGGTTGACCTGCATGAAGCCGGCTGCGCGACCCCGCCGGACATGTTCGGCCGATGCCACCGCGATCCAGTACGCGCTCATTTCTGGTCACCATTGGCCTGTTCGCCATCGGACAGCCAATAGACGCGCAGGCGATGATTGTCGGGATCGAGCGCGACAAAAGTACGGCCGAAATCCATGTCGGTTGGCGTCTGCAGAATTGTCAGCCCGCGCCCGGACCAGTCGGCATGGGTGGCATCGACCGCATCGGGCGTATCCAGCGCAAAGACGATTTCGGCGCCACCGCCTGACATGGCGGCTGCCGGCTCCACCGTATGGCGCGACCACAGGCCGAACTTGAAGCCGGCATCGAGCACGAACAGCACGAAGGTCGGCGAACTTTCAACCGGCTCACGGCCGAGCAGCGCGCTGTAGAAGGCGCCGCTCTCAAGCGGCTGGTCGACATAGAGGATGACGAAATTCGGGATGGCCATATCTGCTCTCCAAGGTTCGGTGCTTCGACTTGGCGACCATAAGATGGGCTACTGTCAGATTATGGCAGCAGTCATCTCGAACCACGCGGCTTGTCGAGCGTTGCCCGCCATTCCTTGAGCAGCGCCTGGCGACGACGCGGATAGCGCGTGTCCGTTGCTTGGAGTTCGGCGATGCGATCGGCGCGAAAATGCCGGAAACCGTGCCGCATCTCGCACCACGCCACCACCACCCGCACCTTGTCGAAGAAGCCCAGCGCAAATGGCCACACGACACGCTCGGACGCAGCGCCGCCGGGGGCGCGGTAAAGAAAGCCGAGCTTGCGCTCGTTGCGGATGGCTTGCCGTACGAGGCCAAGGTCGATGGTCTCGATGGCCGTGGCGGGAGGGCCGACCAGCAGTGTGCTCGCGTCGAGATCCTCGCGCAGATCGTCCGGCAGGACCGCCGCGATCTTGGCCAACGCGTTGGCGGCGGCGGCAGAGAGACGCTGGTCGGGCTGCTTGGCGACCCAGCGCGAGCCGAGCACGATGGCTTCGATCTCCTCGTCGCTGAACATCAGCGGCGGCAGCATGAAGCCGGGCTTGAGCACATAACCGACACCCGCCTCGCCCTCGATCGGCGCGCCCTGGCCCTGCAGCGTCGCGATATCGCGGTAGAGCGTGCGGATCGAAACGCCCATCTCGTCGGCGAGCATGTGCCCGCTCACCGGCCGGCGATGCCGGCGCAAGCACTGTATGAGGTCGAGTAGGCGTTCGGAGCGGGACATCCGCTAGATTTGCCTGTTTCCTTGACATTGGTCCACCACGGCCAACCTGAACCGGAGAGGCCGACCTGTCGGAGTTGGTTGCGAAGCCGGTTGCCCTATGTCAAAAGCGGCCACGCCGTTCGGAGTTGCCCCCGCTTGAAGTCTTTTCGCGACAAACGCCGCGACAACCGTCCACATCCATCCGCGAAGGGTGCGGCGGACGTGTCACGTCCGCGTCCCGGCCAGGCTCCTGCCAGACCGGAAGCACCACCGCGCGAGCGCCATGAGTCGAAGACGGAAAGTCGTTCCGAACCGAACTCGGCCCCGCGCATCCTGGCCCGCCGCGAAGGCGCCCTGCCCACCGAACATCTTCCCGTGATCCTGGAAGTGGCGCCCAATGCCGATTATGCGCTGCTCGACAGCGGCACCGGCCAAAAGCTCGAACAATATGGCCCCTACCGTATCGTGCGGCCCGAGGGCCAGGCGATCTGGCAAAAGGCCTTGCCGGCAAAGGAATGGGAGCGTGCCGACGCCGTCTTCACCGGCGACACCGACGAGGAGGGCATCGGCCGCTGGCGTTTCCCCAAGCTGCCGCTCGGCGAGACCTGGCCGATGAAGCATGACGGCATCGACTATCTCGGCCGTTTCACCTCGTTTCGTCATGTCGGCGTCTTTCCCGAGCAGGCCTCCCATTGGGATCACATGGCCGGGCTGATCGCGGCGGCGAAGCGGCCGGTCAAGGTGCTGAACCTGTTCGGCTATACCGGTCTCGCCTCATTGGTGGCGGCTCGCGCCGGCGCCGAGGTCACCCATGTCGATGCCTCGAAGAAAGCGATCGGCTGGGCCCGTGAAAACCAGGAGATGGCCGGCCTCGGCAGCAAGCCGATCCGCTGGATCGTCGACGACGCGGTCAAATTCGCCGAGCGCGAGGAGCGCCGCGGCAGCCGCTACGACATCATCCTGTTCGACCCGCCGGCCTATGGCCGTGGCCCTAAGGGCGAGGTCTGGCAATTGTTCGAGGACCTGCCCGATTTGACCGATCTCTGCCGGGCGATCCTGACGCCGAAGCCGCTTGCCGTGGTGCTGACCGCCTATTCGATCCGCGCCTCCTTCTTCGCCATCCACGCCTTGATGCGCGATACCTTTGCCGGCATGGGCGGCAAGATTGAATCGGGTGAGCTGATCATCCGTGAAAAGTCCGCTGGCCGGGCGCTCTCGACCTCATTGTTTTCGCGCTGGGTGGCTGAATGAACGAGCGGCATGCAGGCGCACCTGGCCAGGTGAAGGAGGTCACCAGCCTCGCCAATCCGCTGGTCAAGGACATCAAGGCGCTCGCTCAGAAGAAATTCCGCGACCAGCAGAACGCCTTCATGGCCGAAGGGTTGAAGCTGGTTATCGATGCGCTCGATCTCGGCTGGCAGATCAGGACATTGGTTTTCGCCAAGGCCGGGCGCGGCAACGCGGCGGTGGAGAAGGTGGCCGCACGCACGGTTGCCGCCGGCGGCATGGTGCTCGAAGTGTCGGAAAAGGTGCTGGTCGCCATCACCCGTCGCGACAATCCGCAAATGGTGGTGGGCGTCTTTTCGCAAAAATTCCTCGCCTTGAAGGATGTCCGCGCCGACAATGGCGACGTCTGGGTGGCTCTCGACCGGGTACGCGATCCCGGCAATCTCGGCACCGTCATCCGCACCGTCGATGCAGTCGGCGCCAAAGGCGTCATCCTGGTCGGCGATACCACTGATCCGTTCTCCGTGGAAACGGTGCGCGCCACCATGGGTTCGATCTTTGCCGTGCCGGTGGCCAAGGCGACAACCGAGGCTTTCCTTACCTGGCGAGGCGGCTTCTCAGGGCTAGTCGCCGGCACCCACCTGAAAGGCGCCGTCGACTACCGCTCGGTCGATTTTTCACGCGGGCCCGTGCTGCTGATGATGGGCAACGAGCAGCAGGGACTGCCCGAAAGCCTGGCTGCGAGCTGCGACAGGCTGCTCAGGATTCCGCAAGCCGGCCGTGCCGATTCGCTCAATCTGGCCGTTGCCACCGGCATCATGCTGTTCGAGATCCGGCGCGGCGCGCTCAAGCTCGAGCCAATCCTGGACCAGCAATGAAGGTTGCCCGCCCGTGAGATCATGGTCTCCCTACGCACTGCTCGTCGTCGCGGCCATCGCGCTCGACCAGTGGGTAAAATACCTGGTCGAGGCCGATCTGCCTTTTCAGGAGAAGGTTGATCTGCTGCCCTTCCTGGCGCTGTTCCGCACCTACAATACCGGCATCGCCTTCTCGATGTTCTCGTCCTTCGGCGACACCGGGCTGATCGTCATCTCGCTTGTCGTCGTTGCTTTCGTGCTGTTCCTGGCGACGCGGATCGCGCCGTCCCAGATCCTTGCCCGCACCGGCTTTGCGCTGATCGTCGGTGGCGCTCTGGGCAATCTGATCGACCGCGCCGTCTACGGCCACGTCATCGACTACATCCTGTTTCACACGCCGGTGTGGTCCTTCGCCGTCTTCAACCTTGCCGACGCCTTCATCTCGGTGGGCGCGGCACTGGTCGTCTTCGACGAGCTGTTCGGCTGGGGACGCGAACCCAAAGCCAGGCCTTCCAAGGATTGACCCCGTGCGGCCATCGCCGCACAGTTCATGTCGCCAAACAAGATCGCGGAGAAAGACATGTCCGAAACCTTCAAAGCCATCCTCGTTTCGCGTGACGCCGAGAAAAAGCAGTCGGTCAACGTAACCGATTTCACTGAGGCCGACCTGATGGAAGGCGATGTCACCGTCGCGGTCGAGGCAACGACGGTGAACTACAAGGATGGCCTGGCGATCACAGGCAAGGCGCCGGTGATCCGCCGCTGGCCGCTGGTGCCGGGCATCGATTTCGCCGGCACCGTCGTCTCGTCCTCGCATCCCGACTGGCGCACCGGAGACAAGGTCATTCTGAACGGCTGGGGCGTCGGCGAAACCCATTTCGGCGCCTATGCAGGCCGTGCCCGCGTCAAGGGCGACTGGCTGGTGCCGCTGCCGCAAGGCATCAGCACGCATGACGCGATGGCCGTCGGCACCGCAGGCTACACCGCCATGCTCTGCGTCATGGCCCTGGAACGGCACGGCATCCTGCCCGATCGCGGCCCGGTGGTGGTGACGGGGGCGGCCGGCGGCGTCGGCTCGGTAGCGGTCTCGATCCTGTCCAGCCTCGGCTACCATGTCATTGCTTCCACCGGCCGCAATGCCGAAAGCCCCTATCTGATCGACCTTGGCGCCGCCGAAGTGATATCGCGCGACGAGCTTGCCCAGCCGGCCAAGCCGCTGGCCAAGGAGCGCTGGGCCGGCGGCATCGACGCCGTCGGTAGCCACACGCTGGCCAATGTGCTCTCGATGACCTCCTATGGCGGCGCGGTCGCCGCCTGCGGCCTGGCCGGCGGCATGGACCTGCCGGCCAGCGTCGCGCCCTTCATCCTGCGCGGCGTCTCATTGCTCGGCATCGATTCAGTGATGGCGCCGAAAGCAGTCCGCCTCGAGGCATGGCGCCGCATCGCCACCGACCTCGATCTGCAGAAGCTCGCCAGCCTGTCCAGCACCATCGGGTTCGACGGCATCGTCGATGCCGCGCGCGACATCGTCGACGGCAAGATCCGCGGCCGCGTCGTCGTGGATATGTGACTCCGCCCAACTGCCGGAAGGGATGGAATCGCCAGATCTGGTGGCAAACCCGCCGCGCCTCGGCAAAAAGCGCTCATCCGCTAAAATTCGAACGATCCGCCGCAATTTTCCATAATCTCTGTCTGGCAAGGATTTCGCATGATCGCGGAATCCGGCAGCCAACAGGCGGACACTGGCGACGACGTCGATGCGGTGCTCCCGCCGGCGTCGACGCGGCGCTTCGTCGCCGCGCCGCCGCTGGTGCCCGAGCCGGAATTCTCCAGGCGCGAAAGCCTGCCCTTTCTGACATTCGTCGCCATCGTGTTGGTGGCCGGGCTGGCGCATCTGACCGGGGCACCGATCTTCATCAGCGTCGCATTGCTGGCAACCGGCCTTGCCGGCCTTGCCCTGCATCTGCGCGCCAGGCGGAGCGAACATCGCACCTCCGCCCTTCTTGACGAAACCACTGCCCGCAGCCGCGCCGAGATAGAGACGCTGGCCGACCGCATGTGGGAGATGCAGGAGAGCGACGAGCGCTTTCGCGGCCTGATCGACGCGCTTGGCGATCTCGTCATCCATCGCGACCGCGACGGCTACATCGTCTATGCCAACAAGGTCTTCGCCGATCTCGTCGAGGTCGACCAGCGCGACCTTGCCGGCAAGACCCTGGCAGAACTGGGCATCGAGGTCGGCATGGTTCCCGATGCCGCCTTTTCCGACCATGAGTGTCTGAGTTCCACCGATGTCTCCATCAGCACGCCGAGCGGGCAGCGCTGGTTCTCTTGGATCGAACTGTCGGTGCGCGACAAGGACAGCGGCGCCGTTTCACACCGCGCCATCGCCCGCGACATCACCGCCCGCAAACGCGCCGAATCCTCGCTGATCACCGCGCGCGAACGGGCCGAATATGCCAGCCAGGCCAAATCGCGCTTCCTCGCCACCGTCAGCCATGAAATCCGCACCCCGATGAACGGCATCATGGGGATGGCCAGGTTGCTCGCCGACACCAGCCTGTCGCCGGAGCAGCAGACCTATGTCGGCGCCGTCTCGACCTCGGCCAGCGCATTGCTTGCCCTGATCGAGGATCTTCTCGACTATTCCAAGATCGAAGCCGGGCGCTTCGATCCCGAGCCGCAGCCGATGTCGGTGCGCGAGATCGCCGACAACATTATCGAATTGCTGGCCGCGCGCGCCTTCGCCAAGGATATCGGACTGGGTTGCCATGTCGAACCCGACGTGCCGCAATTGATCACCGCCGATCCGGGCAAGGTCAGGCAGGTGCTTCTCAACCTCATCGGCAACGCCATCAAGTTCACCGACAGCGGCGGCGTGCTGGTGAGCATAGCACGCGCACGCACCGAAACCAGCGACCGCATATGCTTCACCATCGCCGATACCGGTCCGGGCCTTCGTGATGCCGACCTGGAGCGCATTTTCGAGGAGTTCGAACAGGCCGACGGCACGTCGACACGCACGCATGGCGGGGCCGGCCTCGGCCTTGCCATCTCCAGGCGCCTGGTGGCCGCCATGGGCGGCACGATCTCGGTATCCAGCCGGCTCGGCCAGGGATCCGAATTCGTCTTCGAAATCCCTGCGATAGCGGCCACCGAAGCGCCACAGGGCCACCAGAATGCTCTCTCGGGCAGACGCGCGGTGATCCTGTCGAAGAACGCTGTCGAGGCCGACGCCATCGCCCGCACCATCCGCGCCAATGGCGGCGCGGTCGACATCGCCACCACTGCCGCACAGGCCGCGCCTTTCGCCGCCGGCTGCGATGCGATCCTGGTCGATGCAGCGATGGAAGAAGGCGACGGAAGGCTGCTCAAGCGCCTGCGCCAGAGCGGTTTCTCCGACTGTGAGGCGATCACGCTGATCGCCCCGACCGATCGCGGCATGCTTGGCGAGTTCCGCGCCAGCGGCTACGCAACCTTCCTGGCCAGGCCGGTGCGTGGCGGAACACTTCTGCGTGTTCTGCTGAGCAGCCATGCTCCGAGCCTCGGCCCGCCGCCGCCGGAAAAGCGCGGCGCACCGTCGCTGCGGGCCGTCGGCAACCGCCAGCGCGGCCTGTCAGTGCTGATCGCCGAGGACAATGACATCAACGCCATGCTGGCCCGCGCCACGCTGCTGAAGGCCGGGCATCGCGTCAAGGTGGTCGGCAACGGCAAGGCCGCCGTCGAGGCTGTCACCGGCGCCGCGCACAAGGACCGCTTCGACGTGGTCTTGATGGATCTGCACATGCCGGTCATGGACGGGCTGGACGCGATCGCCGCCATCCGCCGCCATGAGGAAGAAAGTGCCGTGCGGCCGGTGCCGATCATGGTGCTGTCGGCCGACAGCCAGGAAAAGACCCGTCATGCGGTGTTGGCCCATGGCGCCAGCGGCTTTGTCACCAAACCGCTCGACCCCGAAGCGCTGGTCAATGCCGTCGAGGGGCAGGTCGTCGCGGCCTGAGCTTTCCACCGCCATTCGGCACAGGCGATCACTTAAACGTAGCCGGTTGATCGTATTCGCCAGCCGACGAAGTATTGCCCATGACGTCGTATCACGGTACTGTCACAATCCTGTTGCACCTACACCGTATCCCCGTGCCAAGAGGGATGGCTCGAAGGAGAATCACTCGTGCATACAGTTATGCCGGAATGTGACACTCGGCCGAACGCCAGCAGCGCCTTGCTTGCCGGACGTAACGTCGATTCCGTCATAAAGGGCGCTGCGCTGGGCCGTATAGGCAATCTTGAAGTGCGGCTCGCTCGCAACGAGGCCGAGATCGCGGCCGCGCAGGAAGTGCGCTACCGGGTGTTCTACGACGAACTTGGCGCCAGGAAGGACCTGTTCCAGGCCCATGACCGCCGGGACGCCGACCGGTTCGATCCGCTCTGCGACCATCTGCTGGTTTTGGACACCACGCTTTCCGGTCCCGAACATCGCCGCATCGTCGGCACATATCGGCTGCTGCGGCAAGAAATCGCGGCCACGGCCGGTGGCTTCTATTCCGAAGGTGAATTCGAGCTGACCAAGCTCATCGCCCGCCACCCCGGCCAGCGTTTCCTTGAACTCGGCCGCTCCTGCGTTTTGCCGGAATACCGCTCGAAGCGCACCATCGAGGCGTTGTGGCAAGGCATCTGGGCTTACATCAATCATTACGAAATCGGTGTGATGACCGGTTGCGCGTCCTTTCACGGCACCGTGCCGGCGGCGCATGCCGAAGCGCTCACCTACCTCGCCCACCACTGCCGGACGAATTCGGCCTGGGACGTGCGCGCTGTGTCCGGGCGCTATTGCTCGATGGATCTGATGCCGATCGAGGCCGTCAATGCCAAGGCGGCGATCGCCGCGATGCCGCCTTTGGTCAAGGGCTATCTGCGCGTCGGTGCCCGCATCGGCGATGGTTGCGTCATCGATCGCGAATTCTCGACGGTCGATGTATTCGTCGTGATGCCGGTCAAGGAGATCGGCGCACGCTACGTCAACTATTATGGCGGCGAAGCCCAGCGCTTCGCTGCGTGACGCTGGCGAATAGAGAATAGCGGGAGCTATCTCGCTCAACCCCTATTCGCTACTCTCTATTCGCTATTCGCTTCCTTTCACAAAATATCTTCCGGCCGCCTGCCGGGTCGGCTCTTGTAGGACGGAAATGACCAGCCGAATTTGAGCGCACCACCGCGCACGAGGAACGCCGCCGCAAAGCCGGCGAGGTTCGAGGCGAGCGGCGGCAGTCCGGCAAGATCGCCAAGCGTGTAGAGGCCTGCACCCGCAAGGGCCGCCGTGACGTAGATTTCGGGCCTGAGCAGCACCGATGGCTCGCCCGCAAGGAGATCGCGCAAAATGCCGCCGAAAGTGGCGGTGAGCACGCCGGTGATGACGGACACGACCGGCGAGCCGGTAATCGCAAGCCCCTTGGCCGCGCCCATCACCGAAAAGGCGGCGAGCCCGATGGCGTCGAGCCAGAGCAGCCACTTCCAGCGCGATTCGACACGATGCGCGCTGAAGAAGACCAGCACCGCAACCGCGGCGCAGACCAGCACATAGCCGGAGTTGGCGACCCAGAAAACCGGCAGGTTGAGGATAACGTCGCGAAGCGTGCCACCGCCTATCCCGGTGACGCTGGCCAGGAACAGGAAGCCGATGATGTCGAGTTGCTTACGCGAAGCCGCCAGCGCCCCGGTCGCCGCGAAGACGGCGACACCGGCATAGTCGAGAAGCGCGATGGCATTCATGCAGACCAGGGGAGTAAGGGAAGAGGAGAATAGGAGAGTATGTTTATCACAAAGCCGCACCGTTGGTACGCTTCCCTACTCCCCTACTCCCTTACTCCCCTACTCCCTTACTGCCCTAACTACGCATCTTTCTCAGCCTGCTCATTCACCGGCCCCGGCTCAACCGGTGCTTCAGCGGCGGCGAACTTCGGACCACCCTTGGCGACGCCGACCATGGCCGGGCGCAGCACGCGGTCGCCGATCGAATAGCCCGGCTGCACGACCTGGACCACGGTGTTGGCCGGGACATCCGGATTGGGCACTTCGAACATCGCCTGGTGGAAATTGGGATCGAACTTCTCGCCTTCAGGCGCGAGCTTCTTGACCCCATGCCGTTCCAGCGCCGACAGCATGGCGCGCTCGGTGAGGTCGACGCCTTCGATCAGCGCCTTGAAGCCGGCGTCACCCGATGCCTTGGCCTCGGCGGGAATCGCATCCAGCGCGCGGCGCAGATTGTCCGACACCGACAACATGTCGCGGGCGAAATTCGCGACCGCGTAGGTGCGCGCATCGTGCACATCGCGCGCCGTGCGGCGACGCAGGTTTTCCATCTCCGCCGCCACGCGCAGCGCGCGGTCCTTCAGCTCCTCATTTTCCTTCAGCAGCCGCACAAGGGCTTCATAGTCGCCGTCGGTGCTGCCTTCCGTGCGCTCGGCTGCGGGCTCGGTCGCCTCGACTTCGTCGGGCGCGCGTTCGTCTTTTGCCTGGTCGCTCATCGCCGTTTCCCGTCAATCTCGAATGATGTGGATTTTGTGCCCGATATCGATGTTTGGCGGCCAAAAATCAAGGGGTAAGCGACTATGGAAGCCGCCGGCCAAGGCCGGACAATGACAGGCAAGACATTTCGACTTTAATTCAAATTTTACCTTAACCGCGGGCTTTGCTTGCCATACAGGCATGATGGGGGAACCATTCTCTTGCTGCAGGAGTTTCGAAGCCGACACAGGATTTTGAGATGATGACCCGCAACATGGGCGAAAAGGCAGAGGGGCTGGCCATCGAGATCAGGCGCCAGTTCGGCGCCGAGGCGGTGACCCGCTTTCTGCGCACCTTGCCGGCCTTCCGCACCGAGGCCGACATCCCCGATCGGTTCAGAGAACTGCTCGACCGCCTCGATGGGGCGGAGCGCGGTGACATCGGCTGGCGCCGGCCGTAACGCAACAATCGATCTTGGCAGCAAACCTCCTATCGGCAATAGCCGGGGAGAGCCGAACCATCTAAGGATAGATGTGTTGTGGTTCAATGGAGGACGTAAATGCGCAAGGTTTCGATCACCTCATCGCTGATAGCGTTTGTCGGCCTCGGCGCCCTCACCTTGGCGGCCTTTCCGGCACAAGCAGACAATCTTCAGCTGCAATTGGGCAAACATGGCCCGCGGCTGAAGCTCATGGAAGATTGCGACCCCGCCTACGACGATTGCGAAGGCCCCCGTCGCGACGATCGGCGCGACCGCCGTCAACGAGGCTGCACGGAAGACCGGGCTCTCGACAAGGCAGACCGAATGGGCATCCGCCGCGCAAGGATAGAGTCCGTCGGCCGCCGGGAGATCACGGTCCGCGGCAGACAGGGCGGCGACCGCGTGCGCGTGACTTTTGGCACCGAGCGCGGCTGCCCTATCCTCGATCGCGAATAGCGATCGACCAGCGGAAAACCGACGCTCAGAGCCATCAGCAGGTCGATTTGGCGGGTTGGCAGGCTCGATCGCCAAGCCACGCGACAATTACGCACAGTAATTTTGCGTGATGTTGCCTTGCGGCGGCGAGGCGCCCCGCCTATGCTTCCTGATGAACATGATTTCCCCTGAGGCGGTCGCCAACAGCAAGCGCGCCTGGTTGAAGATTCTCGCCCGCTACAAGAAGCCTGACAGGCGGCGCAGCGCCGTCGAACTCGCCATCACCCTCATTCCATTCGCCATACTCTGGGGGCTGTCTTCGGCGGCTTATGCCTATGGCCATTGGTGGGGACTGGTCCTCATCCTCCCCGCGGCCGGGTTTCTGGTGCGCATCTTCATGATCCAGCACGATTGCGGCCACGGCTCCTTCTTCGCCAATCGTTACGCGGACGACTGGATTGGCCGCGCGCTCGGCATCCTGACGCTGACGCCCTACGATTGCTGGCGGCGCGCCCACGCGACGCACCACGCCAGCGCCGGCAATCTTGACGAACGCGGCATGGGCGACATCCGGACGCTGACCGTTGCAGAATACCGGCAGATGTCGTGGCGGGGCCGCCTCGCCTATCGTCTCTATCGCCATCCGCTGGTGATGTTCGGGCTCGGTCCGATCTGGCTTTTCATCTTCGAGCAGAGGCTACCCGTCGGCATGATGCGCGGCGGCCTGACCCCTTGGGTGTCGTCGATGACCACCAACCTTGGCATCGCGGTCGCAGCAGCCGTCCTTATCTGGTTCGTCGGCCCGGGCGCTTTCCTGGTGGTTCACCTGCCGATCGTCATCCTCGCCGGTTCGGCCGGCATCTGGCTGTTCTACGTCCAGCACCAGTTCGAGGAAACAGAATGGGCGAAGGATGCCGACTGGGAATTCCAGCACGCCGCCTTGCACGGATCGTCGTATTACGATCTCCCGCCGGTGCTGAACTGGCTCACCGGCAACATCGGTGTCCATCACGTCCATCACCTCTCGGCCAAGGTGCCGTGCTACCGGTTGCAGGAAGTGCTGCGGGATTATCCCGAGTTGCGCGACATCGGACGGGTTACGCTGCTCGAAAGCTTGCGCTGCGTCAAACTGGCATTGTGGGACGAAAACCGCCGCAAGCTGGTGTCGTTCCGCGAGGCACGGGCGGCGGCTTAAGCAATTCCAGGAGAAGTGTGAACGGTTTTCCAGGGAAAACGCGTAGCGTTTTCCCTGGGCAATTGCGTCACAACAAAAAGACCGCCGCGCCATGGGCGCCGCGGCCTGGAGCTCCGATCAGGCAGCCCTGATCATGTCGGCGGCCTTTTCGGCGATCATGATGGTTGGGGCATTGGTGTTGCCACCAATCAGTGTCGGCATCACCGAGGCGTCCACGACACGCAAGGCTTCAAGCCCGCGCACCTTGAGTTGCGGATCGACCACCGCCATCTCGTCGACCCCCATCCGACAGGAGCCGACCGGGTGATAGACCGTGTCGGCGCGGGTACGGATATGGGTCATCAGATCGGCATCGCTCGGCTCGCCGGCGATGTGCATTTCCTTGTGCCGGTAGCGCGTCAGCGCCGGCGAAGCCAGCACCTGCCGGGTGATCCTCACGCCTTTCAGCAGCAGTTCCGCATCGCGCTGGTCACCGAGAAAGCGCGGATCGATGCGTGGCGCGGCAAGTGGATCGGCGCTGGCCAGCCCAACCTCGCCACGCGAGTGCGGCCGCAATATGCAGACATGACAGGAAAAGCCGAAGCCGTAGTGCAGCGTGCGCGCATGGTTTTCGACCAGGCCGATGACGAATTGCAGCTGCAGGTCAGGGCGCTCAAGCGCCGGGTCGGATTTGACGAAAGCGCCGCTCTCGGCCGACGGCGAGGCGATCAGCCCGGTTCCATCCCGCCGCCACTGCGCGATGTGCCTGAGGAAACCCCACGCGCCGCGCGGGCTCATACCGAGCATATCGGTGTCCTTCGATCTCCAGCCGACGATAAAATCGAGGTGGTCCTGCAGGTTCTTGCCGACGCCCGGCAATTCGTGGACGACGGGAACGCCATGCACGGCAAGTTCGGCCGCCGGGCCGATACCCGACAGCAACAGAAGCTGCGGCGAACCGAAGGCACCACCGCAGAGGATCACCTCGCGCGACGCCTGTGCCACTGCCTCGCCTTTGCGCGTCCGGTAGCGGATGCCGGTGGCGCGCTTGCCGGCAAGGACGATGCCTGTGGCGTGCGCCCGCGTGATCACGGTCAGATTGGTCCGCTGCATCACCGGATGGAGATAGGCGGCGGCAGTCGAACAGCGCTCGCCATTACGGGCGCCACCGGCAAACTGGGTCACCTGGAAATAGCCGGCGCCCTCTTGTTCCGGTCCGTTGAAATCGTCCGAGGCGCGAATCTGGTTTTCGGCACAAGCCTCTATGAAGGCCTTGGCGATCGGCCTCGGCGAGCGCTGGTTCGACACTTTCAGCGGGCCGTCCCCGCCATGCAAGGCATCAGTGCCGCGCTCATTGCCCTCGGCGCGCCGGAAATAGGGCAGAACCTCATCCCACGACCAGCCCTCGCAGCCCAGATTTGCCCATTCGTCATAGTCGCTGTGATGGCCCCTGACATAGAGCATTGCATTGATGGCGCTGGAGCCGCCCAGCGCCTTGCCGCGCGGCTGGTAGCCCTTGCGGCCGC
Source organism: Mesorhizobium sp. M7A.F.Ce.TU.012.03.2.1 (assembly GCF_004006095.1). Taxonomy (NCBI): domain Bacteria; kingdom Pseudomonadati; phylum Pseudomonadota; class Alphaproteobacteria; order Hyphomicrobiales; family Phyllobacteriaceae; genus Mesorhizobium; species Mesorhizobium sp. M7A.F.Ce.TU.012.03.2.1. The sequence goes on along the minus strand of NZ_CP034779.1, from coordinate 2,947,937 downwards.
CAAGACCTTGCTGCGGCACGGTTTCGAAGGCCCAGTTGTTGATCCTGGGCCGGCCGGAAAGCATGCCGATAATGCCAGCCGGAGCACGGATCAGCATATCCCTGCCCTCGCCGCCAGCTTCGATCAGGCAGACCGTTTTCGATGGATCTTCCGAAAGCCGCGCGGCAAGCGCACAGCCGGCGGACCCACCGCCGGCTATGACATAGTCGTAACGCATGAAGACCCCTCCCCGATCGTTCCACGGATTTTCCATCCGGATGATCAAGAGAAGGCCTGAACACGGCTGATGTAAAGACGCGCGGAATTACCGCAACGTCAGCTGCTGCGAACGCGTCGCCAGGAGTATTTCGGGCCTTTTGGTTCCGGCACGGCGGCTGGCTGGTAGTAGAGCCCCAATCCGCCGGTGCGGCCCTCCTCCAGGCGCTTCAACAGCACCGCATTGGAAATCTCGAACTCGTCGAAGCCCAGCCGCAGCATATGCGGCAGTTGGTCCACCAGCACCTGGCCCGTGGCGCGAACGGCACCTTCGAAATGGTAGCGGCCGCGCAGCAGTTCTCCCTTGGAGAAGGAGCGGCCGTCGCTGAAGGCCGGGAAGGCCAATGCCACCAGCGACAGCTGGTCGAGCAGGTCGGCAATCTTCTCGAGCTGATCACCAGGCTGCAGCAGGACGCCGAGCCGTTCCTTGGCCGAGCGGCGCACCTCCGGATCCAGATCGAGGAAGACTTGCAACGGCAGGATGAAGCGGCCGTTGCCGGACAGCGCATCGGCGCTTTCGGCATGCGTCCACTCATCGTCGTGAAAACCCGCAGGGGTCCAGAGTCGGGTCTCCGGTGTCGTCGGTTCAGTCATCAAAAAGTTCCTAAATAGTCAAACGAACCAAGGATGTGTTGAGATTCAGGTCAGGCTGAGTCGAAAATGGCAGCTTCCGAGAACCGGAGCGGAGCGTACTTGAAGTACGTGAGCACCGGAAGCGCAGGAAGCTGCCGTTTGCAGGCCAGCCTCACCTGAATATCAGCATATCCTAAAGGGATGCGTCGGTCAGCGACTTCTCCAGCCCCGACAGGTGAATGCCGCACTCGGTCTTGGCGTGACCGGCCCAGCGGCCGCTGCGCGCGTCCTCGCCCGGCTGCACCGGCTGCGTGCACGGGAAGCAGCCGATCGACAGATAGCCATAGGCGACCAGCGGATTTTCGCGCAGCGCATGCGCGCGCATGTAGTCCGCCTGGTCCGATGTCGTCCAATGCGCCAGCGGATTGATGCGGATGCGCGGACCGACCGCCTCGAACACCGGCAGCGCCGCCCGCGTCGCGGCCTGAAAACGCTTGCGGCCGGTGAGCCAGGCACGAAATGGCGCGACACCGCGCGCCAGCGGCTCCACCTTGCGCACGTCGCAGCAGGCGTCGGTGTTGCTCTGATGCAGATTGCCCGTCGGATCGATCCGTTCGAGTGCTGCTTCCTCGGGTTTGATCACCCTTATGTTGGTCAGCCCGAAATCGGCGGCGAGCGCGTCGCGATAGCCGAGCGTCTCCTCGAAATGCTTGCCGGTGTCGAGGAAAATGACCGGCAGCGTCCGGTCAATCTTGGCGATCATGTGCAGCAGCACAGCCGAATCCGCGCCGAACGACGACACCGCCGCGATCTCGTCGAGGAACAGTTCGCGGGCCGAGCGTTCGATGATCTCGATCGGCTTCAGATGACCATAGAGCGCATCGAGCCCCGCCGCTTTGGCGGCGATACCGTCATCGACGTCTCCGATACGGTCAAGCGGCCTTGGCTTCGCCAGCATAGAGCGCCTCCTTGAACGGCGCGGGACCGACTCGGCGGTAGGCGTCGATGAATTTCTCTTGCGGGTCGAGCCGGAGGCCGAGATAGGTCTCGACGATCTGCTCGATGGCGTCGGTGATCTCTTCCGACGAGAAGCCGCGGCCGATGATCTCGCCGACCGAGGTGTTTTCGTCGGCCGAGCCGCCCAGCGTCACCTGATAGAGCTCAGAGCCCTTCTTCTCGACCCCGAGGATGCCGATATGGCCGACATGGTGATGACCGCAGGCGTTGATGCAGCCGGAGATCTTCAGCTTCAGTTCGCCGATCTCGCGCTGCCGCTCAAGCGAGGCGAAGCGGCGCGAGATTTCCTGCGCGATCGGGATCGAGCGCGCCGTGGCCAGCGCACAGTAGTCGAGGCCCGGGCAAGCGATGATGTCCGATATCAAATTGGAATTGGCCGTCGCCAGGCCGATGCCGACCAGCGCATCATAGACCGCCTTGAGGTCGGCGCGGGCCACATGCGGCAGGATCAGGTTCTGCTCATGGCTGACGCGCAGTTCGTCAAAGCCATATTTCTCGGCGATGTCGGCGATTGCTTCCATCTGGCTGTCCGAGGCGTCGCCGGGCACCTCGCCGATGCCCTTCAGCGAGATCGTCACCGCCGCATAGTCGGGATGGCGGTGCGTCACGACATTCTGATCGAGCCACTCCGAGAACCCCTTGGAATCGAGCCGCGCCAGCTTGACCGCTTGGTCGCCTTCCGGCCGTCCGGCGAGCACCGGTGGCGCGAAATAGGCCTCGATGGCGCGGATGTCGGCTTCCGGCAGCTTCAGCTCGGCGTCCTTCAACTCCTGCCACTCGGCCTCGACCTGGCGGGTGATCTCCTCGACGCCGGTCTCATGGACGAGGATCTTGATGCGCGCCTTGTACTTGTTGTCGCGGCGGCCATAGAGGTTGTAAACGCGCAGGATCGCCGTGCAGTAGGACAGAAGGTCGGCTTCCGGCAGGAAGTCGCGGATCTTGCGGGCAACCATCGGCGTGCGGCCCTGGCCGCCGCCGATATAGACGGCGAAACCGAGTTCGCCGGCGGCGTTCTTCTTCAGGTGCAGGCCGATGTCGTGGGTCTGAATGGCGGCGCGGTCGCGCTCGGCACCCGTCACCGCGATCTTGAACTTGCGCGGCAGGAACGAGAATTCCGGATGCACCGACGACCACTGCCGCAGGATTTCCGCGTAGGGACGCGGATCGGCGACCTCGTCGGCGGCAGCGCCGGCGAAGTGATCGGCGGTGACGTTGCGAATGCAATTGCCGCTGGTCTGGATGGCATGCATCTCAACGCTCGCGAGATCCGCCAGGATCGCCGGAATGTCCGACAGCGCCGGCCAGTTGAACTGGATGTTCTGGCGGGTGGTGAAATGGCCATAGCCCTTGTCGTATTTGCGGGCGATGTGACCAAGCATGCGCAACTGCTTGCCGTTCAGCGTGCCGTAAGGCACCGCGATGCGCAGCATGTAGGCATGCAGTTGAAGATAGACGCCGTTCATCAGCCTCAATGGGCGAAACTGGTCCTCGGTGATCTCGCCGGCAAGACGACGCTGCACCTGGTCGCTGAACTCGGCGACGCGGGCCTGGACAAAATCGTGGTCGAACTCATCGTAACGGTACATGCTTGGTCTTTCAGGGCGCGTCCGCCCATGCCTGGTGTCTTGGTTATGCTGCCCGCGCAGCCTGCTTGCCGAGATCGTTGCGGATGGTCGGGCCGGCGGCGCGGATCTTCTCGCGCAGCCGCACCGGTTGGACGACACCGTTGACGACTTCAGCGTCGATCAAATTGACGTCGACCACTTCGTTGGCGGCATAGGCCTTGGCGCCGATCGCCTCGAGCCTGTCCTCGGCTGCCTTGTCGTGGGCGAGGTCAGCATGGTCCACCGTCTCGGCCCAGCCGCCGTCGGCGTACCAGACGGCAATGCCGTCGGTGAGGCGGTTGGCGGTCAGTATCTTCATTGCTGAACTCCTTCGGCGATCGAACTGGACGCACCTTCATGCCTGTGTGCCGCCAGCGGCTCGGATCGCTCAAAGTTGGCGCCGGCGACCGCATCGCCGATGATGGTCATGACCGGGCCGGAAAGATCGGCGCGCGCTTCCAGCGACGGCAGGTCGGCAAGCGTGCCGTGGAAGCGACGCCGGTTGGCGAGGCTGGCATTCTCGACCACGGCCACCGCGGTGTCCGGCGACAGACCGGCCTCGATCAGCCGTCCGGCAACCTCGGCGGCCACCGAGCGGCCCATATAAACGGCGACGGTGGCGCCGGAAATGGCGAGCTTGGCCCAGTCGGGCAGCGAATTGCCCTTGAGGTCGTGGCCGGTGGTGAACACCATCGACGAGGAGACACCGCGCAAGGTCAGCGGCAGTTCGAAATCGGCGGCGGCGGCAAAGGCCGCGGTGACACCCGGAACCACCTCATAGGCGATGCCGGCATCACGAAGTGCGGCCATCTCTTCGCCCGCCCGGCCGAACACCAGCGGATCGCCTGACTTCAGCCGCACGACACGCTTGCCTTCACGGCCAAGCTCGACCAGCAGCGCATTGATCTCAGCCTGGCTCTTGGTGTGGCAGCCCTTACGCTTTCCGACCGGCAGGCGCTCGGCATCGCGGCGCCCCATGGCAACGACCGCCTCGGGCACCAGCGCGTCATGGACGATGACATCGGCTTCCATCAGCAGACGATGGGCCCGCAAGGTCAAAAGATCCTCGGCGCCCGGACCGGCGCCAACCAGCGCGATGTGACCGCAAGCGGGCGTGTCCGACAGCAGAAGATCGACGGCAGCGTCATGCGCCTGCGAAAGCTGGCCGGCTTCGGCCGCGCGCGCAGGAGCGCCAGAGAAGAAATCATTCCAGAAGCGGCGGCGGGCATTGCCTTTCGGCAGCAGCTTCTCGGCAGCCCCGCGAAACGACGCCGCAAGAATTGCCAGCGGCCCGAGCGACGGCGACAGCATGCGGTCGATGCGGCCGCGCAACATCTGGGCAAGCACCGGGCCTGCACCTTCGGTGCCGATGGCGATGGCGACCGGCGCGCGGTTGACCAGCGCCGGGGTGAAGAAATCGCAAAGCTCAGGCCGGTCGACGGCATTGACCGGAATGCCTAGGCGGCGCGCATCCGCAGCCACCCGACGGTCGAGTTCCTCGTCGCCGCTGGCGGCAAACACCATGATCGCGCCTTCGAGCTGCGATGCGTCGTAAGCGGCGGCAAAATGGCTCGCGCCGGCCTGGGCGATGAAGGCGAGCAGGTCGGGCTCGGCGTGTTCCGCGATGATCCGCAGGACCGCGCTCGACTGTCCGATCAGCCGCGCCTTGGCCAGTGCCTCTTCGCCGCCGCCAACGATGGCCACGGCTTCGCCCTCGACCCGCATGAACACGGGGAAGGCGCTGAGCTTGGGAGCAGTGTGCGACATGGACGCGAGCGGAATCCTGAATGAGCTTGCAGTTCTACGCGCGGGCGCGAGAAACCAGAAGGAACGCACTCGCGCATCCCTTGTCGGGATGCAATTGCTTTTCTGAAAGCATCCCAGCCAAGAGAAAAATATTTCTCGTTTGCAGATGGAGCGGATTCAAGCTGCTGTCGCAGGCCTTGTTTTCCGGGTCTTTTAGCGCCCGGGGAGAAAAGCCGCAAAACTGTTTTTTCTAAATTCTACCAAATTAGTAGATTAAAGCCGCGAACTCTGGATAGCCAGAATGTTCAACGCTGACGCGGCGGCCGACTGGAACATTAGTGGCTCGGGGCGCGTTCTCAAAAGGCCTGTCATATCGGATCGAAACCCCGGCTGCGGAACGCCACGAAAGGCCACCACGCGGCTGAAAAGGAGCCTGTCATCATGAACACAATCATACTCAAGCACGGTATCTGGGTCATGGTGGCCGATGGCGAGAAGGCGCTTTTCCTCAGGAACGCCGGCGACAACAAATATCCGAATCTCGAGGTGGTGCAGGAAATACAGCAGGACAACCCGCCCACCCGCGAGCAAGGCAGCGACAGCCCGGGCCGGTACAATGATGGTCCCTCCGTACACCGCAGCGCAGTCCAGGATACGGACTGGCACCGCATCGGCAAGGAGCGTTTCGCCGATGAAATCGCCGCCCGGCTCTACAAGCTCGCGCATGACGGCGAATTCAACGAGATCGTGCTCGTCGCACCGCCGGTGGTGCTTGGGACAATGCGCAAAAAGCTGCACAAGGAGGTCGAGGACAAGGTGACCGCCGAAATTCCCAAGACATTGACCAACCATGCCATACCGGAAATCGAGGCCCTGCTGCGGGCAGGCTGATCATTGTCGATCGGCCCTGACGGATCGAGACGAATAGCACCGCACAAATTCCGATCCGGCCGGCAGCTTCTCAGCTGCCGGTCAAATTTTTGCGGCAGCGCCGTCGATTTCACGGATTCGCGGGTTGCATCGCCGACATACCATCCACCATATTGCCAAACAGGCGGCGGCTTTGGGCGGCGCTCATCCAACATCGCTGTTTTTGAAAGGCGCTCCATAGACAATGCCGCATGACACGCCCCTTATCGCCACCATCGTCGCCGGTCTGGGGCTGGCTTTCATCTTCGGGGCTCTCGCCAACCGCTTCCGTATCCCGCCGCTGGTCGGTTATCTCGTAGCCGGCGTGCTGGTCGGGCCGAACACGCCTGGCTTCGTCGCCGATGCCGGCCTTGCCAACGAACTGGCCGAAATCGGGGTCATCCTCCTGATGTTCGGCGTAGGGTTGCACTTCTCGTTGAAGGATCTTCTGTCGGTGCGCGCCATAGCCGTGCCGGGCGCCGTCGTCCAGATCGGCTTTGCCACCGCACTCGGTGCCGGGTTGTCGTGGATGCTCGGCTGGTCGATGGGCGCGGGACTGGTGTTCGGCCTGGCACTATCGGTCGCCTCGACGGTCGTGCTGCTGCGCGCTCTGCAAGAGCGGCGGATGATTGAGACCGAGCGCGGCCGCATCGCTGTCGGCTGGCTGATCGTCGAGGACCTGGCCATGGTGCTGGCGCTGGTGCTGCTGCCGGCGCTGGCCGGCGTGCTCGGCGGCCAGGAGCAGACCGACGCCCATGCGAGCGGGCTGCTGTCGCTGCCGGCCAGCTACGGCATCTGGGGCGTCGTCGGCATCACGCTGGCCAAGGTCGCCGCCTTCGTCGTCGTCATGCTGGTGGTCGGCCGCCGGGTCATCCCCTGGATCCTGCACTATGTCGCCCACACCGGCTCGCGCGAGCTCTTCCGGCTGGCGGTGCTTGCCATAGCGCTCGGCGTCGCCTTTGGCGCGGCCAAACTGTTTGGGGTCTCACTGGCGCTGGGCGCATTCTTCGCCGGCATGATCATGAGCGAATCCGAACTCAGTCACCGTGCCGCCGAAGAATCCTTGCCGCTGCGCGATGCCTTTTCCGTGTTGTTCTTCGTCTCGGTCGGCATGCTGTTCGACCCGTTCAGCCTGATCAGCAATGGCTGGCCGATCCTGGCAACGCTGGCCATCATCGTCATCGGCAAATCGCTGGCGGCGTTCGTCATCGTCGTTGCCTTCGGCTATCCCCTGGCCACCGCATTGATGATTTCGGCAAGCCTTGCCCAGATCGGCGAATTCTCCTTCATCCTGGCCGAGCTCGGCGTCGGGCTGAAACTGTTGCCCGAACAAGGTCGCGACCTCATTCTGGCCGGCGCCATCCTGTCGATCGTCCTCAACCCGCTGATGTTCCTGGCCATCGACTGGATGAAGCCGTGGCTGGAACGGCGCGCCGCCAGGACGGCACCGCCGGTCGAAGCAAAACCGGTTGGTCCGGCGACGGAGCCGGGCCAGGTGGCCTCTGTCGCGACAACGGCGAAAAGGGAGGACGGGCCGCCGCCAAAGACGGCACTCACCGGCCATGCCATCCTCATCGGCTACGGCCGTGTCGGTGGCCTGGTCGGCTCGGCGCTGAAAGACGCGGCACTGCCCTTCCTGGTCATCGAGGACGCCGACAAGACCCTGACCAAGCTGAAAGCGGACAGCATCGAGACCGTCGCCGGCAATGCGGCCAATGCCGAAGTGTTCGCCGCCGCCAATCCCGAAGGCGCCAGCCGGCTGATCCTTGCCATCCCCAATGCCTTCGAAGCCGGTCAGATCGTTCTCCGAGCCCGCGCCGCCAATCCCGGTATCAACGTCACCGCTCGTGCCCATTCCGATGCCGAGGTCGAACATCTCAAGGGTTTGGGCGCCGATACGGTGATCATGGGTGAACGCGAGATTGCGCGCGGGATTGTGGAAGAAGTTCTCGGTTCCAAACCGGAGTTGAGGCGCGAAACCGCCGAGCCATCGGTGGCCTGAGTCCCAAGCCCAAGCTGCACTCTCGCGCGCTGGCAACGTGATCGGCTCGACCCAGCCTTCAAGTGAGCATTACGCCACGAATGCAGAGCCGCCATTTTGCGCGATACCACTGAGGTATTTGGCCGGCGGCTTCCCAAGCGCCTTCTTGAACATGGTGATGAAGGCCGTGACCGAACCATAGCCGAGATCGCCCGAGACTTGCTGGACACTCTTGCCGGAAGCCAGTTCCCGAATTGCAACAATCAAGTGCAATTGCTGGCGCCAGCGCCCGAAACTCAGCCCTGTCTCCTTTGTCACAAGGCGGGCGAGGCTGCTCTCGCTGAGCGCCATGCGCTTGGCCCAGTCCGCCAGCGTACTGCGGTCGGCAGGGTCTTGCGCCAACGCTTCGGCGATCCTGTTCAAGCGCGGCTCGGATGAGATCGGCAGGTGCAATTGCTGGACAGGCATGCGTGACAATTCGGTGAGCAGTATCTTGGTCAAGAGCTCGCCCCTCGCCTCGTCGTCCTGCAGCCGATCGGAAAGCTCGATGATCAATTCGCGCAGCAGTGGCGAGATCGAAAGCGTGCAGCACCGCTCCGGCAGGTCGGCGGCTCCCGGCTCTATGTAGACGAAAAAAATCCGGGCGTTGGCGGTCGCGACATTGCTGTGCTCCATGCCGCCGGGGATCCACACCCCGCAATGCGGCGGCACCATCCATAGACCGCTTGGGACGCGGCATGTGACGCCGCCGCCGAGCGCGAAGACGAGCTGGCCTTTGCGGTGCCGGTGGGCGGGGACTTCCGCTCGGGTGTCGGGGATGTCGACGCGCACGGCAATCGACAACGCGGAAGGGTCATCCACATCGAGATCAAGCCAGGGGTAGCTGAGGGGCTGTCTCATGATTGACTGTTATAAGCGATGAACCGCCATGATAGCTAAATTCTTTAACCGCGGAAGTCGATAGGCTCCGGTTCGCGCAGGGTTGATCGTGTGAGGCTGCGCGCCGTCGCCGGTATGGCTCGCTACCCACATGGGTACTCAGCTTGCCGTGCTTTCCAACGCAAGCTGGCACCGGCAAGCCAGCAACAAGGTACGCCATGCTCGCCCTGGTCATCTCTCCCGAAAGTGCGACCGGGTTGAGGCTCGCCGACGTCGCCGAGCCTCAACCGGCCTCGAATGAAGCGCTTGTCTCGGTCCACGCCACTTCGTTGAATCGCGGCGAACTGCGCCTGCTTGCCATACGCCCCAAGGGCTGGATACCCGGCCAGGACATTGCGGGGATTGTCGAACGGAGAGCAGCCGATGGTTCCGGGCCAACCGTCGGCGCCCGGGTTGTCGCGTTGGTCGACGAGGCTGGTTGGACCGAACGCATCGCAGTCCCAACCGACCGTCTCGCCGTCCTGCCGGATGACGTCAGCTTCGTTTCCGCAGCCACGCTTCCTGTCGCCGGTACGACGGCGCTGAGGACTCTACGCCATGGCGGGGACCTCGCCGGCCAGCAGGTCTTGATCACCGGCGCAAGCGGCGCGGTCGGTCGTTTCCAGGTCCAGCTTGCCCGCGAGCAGGGCGCCTCGGTGACGGCAATCGCCGCTGCCCGGCACGCCGAGGATCTCCGCGGCCTCGGCGCCGAGCAGATTGTCGAAGCGATCGAGCTGGCCGAGGGACCGTTTTCGCTGATCACGGAGTCGGTGGGCGGCAAAAGCCTCGCACACGCGATCGAACGCATCGCACCTGGCGGGACCATCGTCATGTTCGGTTCGAGCAGCGGCGAACTGACGCCTGTCGGGTTCCGCCAGTTCGTTCCGGATCATGAGGGAGCAAGGCTTCAGACTTTTGCGTACTACACGTCCGGTCCAGGCATTGGCGAGGACATCGCCTCGCTGCTCGCTCTGGTCGCGGCCGGCCGGCTCGAAACGCGCGTGGCCTTGACCGTGCCGTGGACAGACATCGCCGAAGCGCTGGACGCACTGCGACAGCGCAGCTTCAGCGGCAAGGCCGTTCTCACCATAACAGGATGAGCATCCTGTTTTGTCACACGTGCTGGCCGCCATTGATGTGAATTTCCGAGCCCGTCACATAGGACGCCTGCTGCGAGCATAGGAAGAAGATGATGTCGGCGACTTCGGCCGTGGTGCCAAGGCGCCTGAGAGGAATGGTCTCGACGATCTTGTCAGTGCCCGGTGACAGGATCGCGGTGTCGATCTCGCCGGGCGCAATGGCATTGACGCGGATGCCGTGCGGGCCGAAATCATGTGCCATCTCGCGCGTCAGCGAGCCTAGTGCCGCCTTCGATGTCGCGTAGGCCGTGCCGGCGAAGGGATGCACGCGGGTTCCGGCGATCGAGGTTACGTTGACGATCGAGCCCTTGGCCGCCGCCAGTTCCTTGAACAGGCCGCGCGCCAGCATGATCGGCGCGAAGAAATTGACCTGGAACACGTCGCGCCAGACATGCATCGGCGTGTCGATCGAATCCATGCGGCTGTTGCCGTCCTTGAGCTTCGGCGAAATGCCGGCATTGTTGACCAGCGCGTGCAGCTGGCCGCCATGCGCTTCCAGCCGGTGGCGGATTTCGGAGACGGCGATGCCGACATCCTCCTGATCGGCGAGATCGACCTTGATGTGGTCTTCCGGCCCGGCCGGCCACGGGCAGTCCTCGGCGAAAGCCTGCCTGGAGCAGGTGATGACGCGCCAGCCCTCGCGCGAAAAACGCTTGACGGTGGCATGGCCGATGCCGCGGCTGGCGCCGGTCAGCACGATGGTCTTTCGGGTGTCGAGCTCAGTCATTTCAAGGTCTCCGGCCGGCAGATGTAGCCGAACGCCGCCGAGGTGGCGAGAGGCCGAAATGTCACCATTCACCTCGATGAGGGAACTGGCGGGCCCGCTCGCCGTTGGTCCGTGAATGCGGAAAGGGCGCGGGGTTCTGAATCAATCAATCGGGACAGAGCCATGACACAGACAGCACCCCTCGACATAGCCACCGCCTTCACCAAGGCGTGGACAAGCCACGACCTCGAAAAAGCAGCATCCTTGGTCGCCGACGACGTCGTCTTTGATGGGCCGATGCAGCAATCGACCGGCAAGAAACCCTATCTCGAGGGCCTGACCAAACTATCACAGGATGTGACCGGTGTGCGCATGATCGCGGCCTTCGGCGACGATCACCAGGCGCTGCTGATGTATGACTTGATGACAAAGTCGTCCGGCGCGCTTTCCTGCGCCAAGCACCTCACCATCAGCGAAGGCAAGATTCACAGCGACAAACTGACCTTTGACAGCAAGAAGTTGGGCAGCGCCAAGCCAAAGGCGAATTAGCGGATCTACTCAGCCGCCAAGGAGGTCGAGGATCGAGGTCTGCCGCTTCTTGCGCGGACCGCCCACGTCGCTTAGCGGCACCGGATGCTTGATCGACGCGGTGGCGCCGTCATCCTCCGGCATGGAAAGGCCATCGGCATCGACGGTTTGGGCGGGACGGGCCGCGCGGGCCGGTGCTTGGGCAACCGGCGCTGCTGGCCGCGCCGGTGCCTGCTGGCCGACCGAGGTTGACGGAACCGGCGCCGTGTTGTTCGCCGAGGGTATCTCGTCGGGGACGATAGTGTCGGCTGGCGTCGATTTCCAGGTGCCGGGCAGCGGCCGCACCGGCACACCCTCGTGGGCCGCAACCATGAATTCGTGCCAGGCCTGCGCCGGCAGTGCGCCGCCGGTGACCTTCTTCATCGGGCTGCCATCATCATTGCCGAACCACACACCCGTGGTGAGGTTGGCGGTGTAGCCGACGAACCAGGCGTCGCGCGAATTTTGACTGGTGCCGGTCTTGCCGGCCGATGGCCAGGCGAAAGCCGCTTTCCGGGCAGTGCCGATCTCAACCGTGCCCGTCATCATCGAGTTCATCATGCCGACGATCTCAGGCTTGACGACGCGCGGCGCGCTGCCGCCGCCGCTGTCGTAAAGCACTTTGCCCTCGGTGGTCGTCACGCGCCGGATGAAATGGATGTCCGGCTTGTAGCCGCCATTGGCAAAGGGGACATAGGCCGAGGTCAGCTCCAGCGGCGTCACTTCCGAAGTGCCGAGCGCGATCGAGGTGTTGGCTATCAGGTCGGACTGGATGCCCATGCGGTGCGCCGCCTCGACGACCGCGTTCGGCCCGACCTCCATGGTCAGTTGCGCCGCCACCGAGTTCAGCGACTTGGCCAGCGCGGTGGCCAGCGTCACCTTGCCGAAATACTTGCCGCCGTAATTGTCGGGTGTCCAATTGCCGATCTTGATCGGCGCATCGTTGCGGATGCTGTCGGGCGTGCGACCGGCTTCGAGCGCGGCCATATAGACGAACGGCTTGAACGCCGAGCCCGGCTGGCGACGTGCCTCCGAAGCACGGTCGAACTGGCTCGTCGAATAGTCGTAGCCGCCGACCATGGCACGTACCGCACCGGAATCGTCGATCGACACCAGCGCGCCCTGTGTGACGTTGAGCTTCTTGCCGCTCTCGTCGATCAGTCTGCGGATCGACTGTTCGGCGAGCTTTTGCAGGTTGAGGTCGACGGTGCTGTCGATGACGATGTCGCCGCGCACATCGCCGATCAGGTCGGGCAATTCCTCCATGATGGTGTCGGCGACATAATTCTCCGAGCCGGTCCAGTAGGACGGCGCGCGCGTTGCCGGCGCGCTCATCGCCGAGGTCATTTCCTTGGCGCTGATCTTTCCCTCGTCACGCATGGCGGCAAGCACCAGTTGCGAGCGTTCCTCGGCCGCCTTCGGATCGCGTGCCGGGGACAGCCGCGACGGCGCCTTCAACAGGCCGGCAAGCAATGCGGCTTCCGACAGGGTGACGTCGCGCGCGCTCTTGCCGAAATAGCGGCGCGAGGCGGCCTCGACGCCATAGGCGCCGGAACCGAAATACACCCGATTCAGGTACATTTCGAGGATCTGGTCCTTGGTGTGCTTGTGCTCCAGCCACAGCGCCAGCAGCACTTCCTGCACCTTGCGTTCCAGCGTGCGGTCGGGTGTCAGGAACAGGTTCTTCGCCAATTGCTGGGTCAGCGTCGAACCGCCCTGCGAGAAACGCCCGCCAAGCACATTGGTGACCATGGCGCGGGACAGCCCGATCGGGTCGATGCCGAAATGCGAGTAGAAGCGCCGGTCCTCGATGGCGATGACGGCTTCCGGGATATAGGGCGACATTTCATGCAGGCCGACGGCCTCGCCGCCGCTCATGCCGCGATTGGCGAGCAATTGGCCGTCGGCAGAGACGATCTTGATGTTGGGGGCGCGGTCGGGAATCGACCAGGTCGTCGCCGCCGGCATCTTGGCGCCATAGTAGACGACGATGCCGGCCACCGCGATGCCGCCCCAGATGGCGAACACGAAGCACCAGTAGAACAGCCGGCCGAGCACACCGAACAGGCCGCGCCGGCTTCTGCCGCGCTTGGCCCGCGACGATTTCCCTTTGGCCGGCTTGCGTTTTGCGGAGGCTTTGCGATTGCTCGGCACGACGCGATCCTCCTCGTTCACCGAAAGACCCGCCGAGGACCGCGCCTGCGGCGGCCCCTCGAAACTGGGTTCGATGCGACTGTCCCTGCGGTTCGCCATGCGCTGTGCTTGATATCCCCGATGCCTATGGCGTTCGGGTTGAAGAGTAGATGCGGCGGTTTAAAGGCGGGTTAAGTCGTGTTCGAATGCCGGCCCTGGCGTTGGTCAACGATGTTGATGCGAAAAAGCCGCTACGCCTTGATATCTCGCTAGAGACCCGCCGCCTTCGCCAGATAGGGCGCCAGCGCCAGCGCATAGGTGGCCGTCATATGGTGATGGTCGCGCCAGACGATGATGTTGCCGACCACGGCCGAACAGCTGTCCTTGCCACATAAGGCATCGTTCATGTCAACGACACGGACCCCTGGCAATGCCCCCGCGGCGAGGGCGAAGACATCGCTCGTCTCCACCTCCTGTCGCGCGTTGACGCATTTGTCGGCATCGGCGGCCAGGCAATCACCGGGATCGAACTTGACGAAAGGCGTGTTCCGAATGGCGATAATACGCACGCCCGTTCTGTTCAAGTCGCTCCAGATGCTGCGCAAACCGTCGATCATTGCCGGCTCCGGTGTGTCGGAATAGCGAGACTGGCTGGTGAACATCAGGTCTGGCCGCAATTTCCTGATCTCGGCGAGAACGTTGTCGCGCCATGTTGCGCAGGCCTCATACGGCTTACCGTCATCCGTCACAGCGGCAAGGGTGAAAGGGCATGCAGCCTTGGTGAAGGTGACCAATTTCCACTTGCGGTCCCTGGCAATCTTGTCGATGGCAGGGATCCATTGTGCTGCGTGTGAATCGCCTGCGACGACAATGGTCCTGGTTCCCTGGGGATCGCCGAGCTGGCAGCCCACAGCTTGCGTGCTGTCCTGCTCCTGATGGCATTTCAGTCGATAGACGATCGGTACGTCACGCCTGAGTTTGCCGAGGGATGGCAGCAGTTCCACGTCGCGCGGAACCGAAGCGTTGGCAAGCAGCGCTGCCGGCCCTGGATAATTCGGTGTCCCGATCAGGCTGATATCGACGTCTTGCCTGTCGAGCGCATAGCCGAGCCCACCCGACACCATCACGCAGACGGCAACGGCGGCAGTGGCATAGGCCAGAGGTTTCCGTTCCGTATCCGACCGCGGCTGCCGGTAGCGCTGTTCGACATATCGGTAGGACAGATCCGAGATTGCCAGCGTCAGGGCGATCAGCACGACACCTGCAAGGAGCCCGGCGGCGGGGCGATGCGCCGAATAGAAAACAACCAGCGGCCAATGCCAGAGGTAGATCGAATACGACCGGTCGCCGACATAGCAAAGGATGCTGGCGTCAAGCCCGCGAAACCGGCCTAGTTTGATGCCGCCGGCGGCAATGATGAGCACCGTCCCCAGGGTCGGCAGCAACGCAACGGCGCCAGGAAATGGCGTCGAGGCCGAAAAGAAAAGCGCTGAAAACCCGATGGCGCCAATACCGGTCATGGCCATTGCGGCGCGCAATGGCAGCCCTGCCCTGAACCGATGGACCGTCAGCGCCAGCAGGCCACCGAGCGCCAGCTCCCACAGACGGGTATGGGTTACGAAATAAGCGGCGGCCGGATCGCTCCGGGTGATGACAACCGAGGCGATCAGCGATCCGGCAAAAACCGCGGTCAGCCCTACGAGGAATACGCCTTTCGCTGGCCGCCCGAGACGGCGCGCCAGCCAAAGGCCTGCCACCATCAGCAATGGCCAGACGATATAGAACTGCTCCTCGATCGATAGAGACCAGTAATGTTGCACCGGGCTCGCCGCCTCCTCGGCGCCGAGATAGTCGACCGCCTGCCAGGCAAGCCGCCAGTTCTGCACATAGAGCGCACTGGCAGAGACCTGGATTGCCGTCTCTTCCCAACGTGCCATGGACAGGAAGACCAGCGTTCCTGCGAGCGTGGCAAGAAGGGCCAGGATCGCAGTCGGCAGCAGTCGCCGCACTCGCCGCGAATAAAAGGCCATCAGCGAGATGCGGCCGTCGCGCAGCGCCATGCGGGCAAGCAGACCGGTGATGAGATAGCCCGAGATGACGAAGAACACATCGACTCCGACATACCCGCCAGGAAGAACCGCGGGCCAGATGTGGAAAACCACCACCAGGGCAACGGCAATGCCACGCAGCCCCTGGATTTCAGGCCGCAATGCAACAGGCCCCTCAGCGTCTTCTGTCAACACCACCCGCCTCAGACCTGATTTCAGATGGGCTCGAACTTCACATCCGGCTGGTCGGGACCGCCGGCTTGCCGCAACAGCGCGAGAATGTGTTCGCTCCTGTCAACCTGCTGTCGCCTCCAGTTCGAGGCGTTAGTCACGTGCAGCCAGCCATCGACCACCATGAAAAAATCCTCGGATTGATCATGTCCCGCGCCGAAGCGAAGCGATTTGTTTTCGGCGAACCGAACCATCGCCGGGTCGATCGACCTGTAGAGCACCGGCCAGTTGCCGCCGCCGGAATCCATATGAAACTTGTAGCTCGGGGCGAAATCCAGCCGCCGCCGCAACAGGCTTCCATCGAAAAAACAGAAGCCGGGCCACAGGAACCAGCCGCCTGGTGTCGGCGTATCGCGCCGCACGCTGCCGTAGAGGCTCTTGCCCTTCATCCGGTCGCGGATCGAAAATGGTTCAGTTGGAAAGATGTCATGATCGATGAAGCCGAAAAGCTTCGGCCCGAACCCAGGCAAGAAATTCCGCACGATCCAGTTGAGCGCTTGACCGTGCGATCTGCTG
This sequence comes from Mesorhizobium sp. M7A.F.Ce.TU.012.03.2.1, assembly GCF_004006095.1. Taxonomy (NCBI): domain Bacteria; kingdom Pseudomonadati; phylum Pseudomonadota; class Alphaproteobacteria; order Hyphomicrobiales; family Phyllobacteriaceae; genus Mesorhizobium; species Mesorhizobium sp. M7A.F.Ce.TU.012.03.2.1. The sequence goes on along the minus strand of NZ_CP034779.1, from coordinate 2,931,594 downwards.
ACGACCAGCCTGTTCTTCGGCAATGCCACATAGGGGACATGCTGGCGACGGCAGAGATCGCGGATTGCTTGCCTCGCCTCGTCCTTCTTGCTGTTGTCGAAGACGATGTAGCTCTCGTGCTCGGCCAGGTATCGGCGCACCAGGTGGATCTGCCATTCGATCATTTCGGGCCGGTTGAAGGCCACGGTGGCGACTATGCCATCGCGGAATACCTGCTCTTGCCCCTGCAAATCGAAGACCGGCGCGGATGCTCTCAGGAAGCGAAACACCCGCCAATGATAGCGCAACAGTGCCTCGCGCCTTGGCGGCCTGTTCAGCCTCTCCCATTCCGCGACGGTAATTCTGGGCGGATCGTCGCCTTCCGGCGCGTCGGAAGCCCCCATGTCGCGCTCCTGCATCTGCCCCACCGGTGCAGGCTAGTTCTGCTGGATCGAAATGCCCTTGTCGTCGATCTTGAGTTCGACGCCCTTGGGTTTGGTCTGCTCGCGATAGACGTAGATGCCGAGCGCAATGACCACGACGACGAGCGCGCCAATGACGAGATAGAGCGTATTCTGTTTCATGGCGCGCTCTTTGCGTTGTCGAGCCTCAGGCTCGTTTCAGGACCTTGACCAGCACCAGCAGGATGATGGCGCCGATGGTGGCATGGATGATCGCGGCGAGAGTGCCGCCGCCGATGGAAAATCCGATCCTCGGAAACAGCCAGCCGGCGATGAACGCGCCGACGATGCCGACGATGATGTTGCCGATAAGGCCGAAGCCGAAGCCGGAAACGATAAGACCGGCGAGCCAGCCGGCGATGGCACCGATGATGATGAAGACGAGCAGGCTTTCGACACCCATAGAGAGTTCCTCCGAGCAAGAGGGCGACGGCGGAACGGAAAGCTCCGAATCGGCCTCGATATCAACGACTTCAGGCTATTCGAAAGCGACCAGCCTCACCAGCGGCGCACTCATTGATCGTCATCGTCGCTTGCGGCAGGGCGCCAGCTGGTCGGCTCGACCTTCTTTTGCGTGTGACTGTCGATATAGACCCACCAGCCATCGTCGCGATATTGCGCGATGGATTCGTTGATCACGCCGTCGCTATCCTTCCACGTGACGGAGACCTTGGAGCCGTCTGTCGGCGCGGTCGCAATCGGCTTTCTGTCCGCCATGTCATCATCCCCCAATTGCACCGACAAACTGAGCCGACAGAACGCCGCGGCCCGCATCCGGTTCCAGCCGGTACCGGCTGCGCGATGTGCTGGCCGGACGACCGTCAGCTGTGGGCGAAGATATCCTCTTCGTCCCAGCCCATCAGGTCAAGCTTGGCACGCGTCGGCAGGAAGCGGAAGCAGGCATCGGCCTCCTTGGTCCGCCCATCGCGCGCCAGGCGTCCGGCGAGCACATCGCGCAGCCGGTGCAGATAAAGCACATCGGAAGCTGCATATTCGAGCTGTTCGGGCGACAGCGTCTCGGCCGCCCAGTCCGACGATTGCTGCGCCTTGGACAGGCCAACGCCAAGAAGCTCGAAGCAGATGTCCTTCAGCCCGTGGCGGTCGGTGTAGGTGCGGGTCAGCCGCGAGGCGATCTTGGTGCAGAACACCGGCTCCGGCATCACGCCGAACGCATTGTAGAGCACGGCAAGATCGAAGCGTCCGTAGTGGAACAGCTTGGTTACGCCACGGTTCCGCAGCAGGCTGACGAGGTTCGGCGCCTTCTTCTGGCCAGGCGCGATCTGGATGACGTCGGCCGTGCCGTCGCCGGGCGAAATCTGCACCACGCACAGCCGGTCACGATGCGGATTGAGCCCGAGCGTCTCGGTGTCGATGGCCACTGCCCCGACATTGTAATGCGAGAGGTCGGGCAGATCATGCTTGTGGAAACGGATATCGGCCATTGTCTTCTCCGGTCGAGCCCTACAGTGTCCCCTGACCCGCAAGGGACGCTGCAGCGCTTTGTCTTGTGGTTCGTCCTCGCCGCGATCCGCTGAAAAATCAACAGGAAAACAGGGGTTCCGCCGCTCAGCGCGTCAAGGCATCGAGAATCCGCGCCCAGGAGCGCTGGCCCTTGTGGAAGGAGCTGAGCTCGTATTTCTCGTTGGGCGAGTGGATGCGGTCGTCGTCGAGGCCGAACCCGACCAGCAGCGATTCCATACCGAGATAGGTCTGGAAATCGCCGACAACCGGAATGGAGCCGCCGCTGCCCGTCGTCACCGCCGGCTTCGGCCATTCGTCGGACAGCGCATTCTTGGCCTTGGCCAGCAAGGGCGAGTCGTAGGAAAGCTGGATTGCCGGCGAGCCGCCATGCGGATGGAATTCGACCGAACAGTCGGCCGGAATCCGCTCCTTGACGAATTTCTGGAACGCAGCGCGAATTTTCTTGGGATCCTGCTTGTGGACAAGGCGAAACGACACCTTCGCCGAGGCTTCCGCCGCGATCACCGTCTTGAAGCCCTTGCCGGTATAGCCGCCGATGATGCCGTTGAACTCGGCTGTCGGCCGCGCCCAGGTCAACTCCAGCACCGAGCGGCCCTTTTCGCCCGACGGGATCGACAGGCCGACCGGTCCGAGGAACGTCTCGGCCGTCTCGCCGAGCGTCTCCCATGATTTCAGGATCTGCGACGGTGTTTCCTCGACGCCGTCATAGAAGCCGGGGATGGTGATATGGCCGTCCTTGTCGTGGATATCGGCCAACACCCTGGCCAGGATGCGGATCGGATTGGCGGCGGCACCGCCATAGAGGCCGGAATGCAGGTCGCGATCGGCCGCCTTCACCGTGATCTCCTCGCCGACCAGCCCGCGCAGCCCGACGCAGATCGACGGCGTGTCGCGGTCCCACATGCCAGTATCGCAGACAAGCGCGAAATCGGCCTTGAGTTCGTCGGCATTGGCTTCGAGGAACGGCTTCAACGAGGGCGAGCCGGACTCCTCTTCGCCCTCGAACAAGATGGTGATGCGGCAAGGCAGATTGCCGTGCACCTGTTTCCAGGCGCGGCAAGCCTCGACGAAGGTCATCAACTGGCCCTTGTCGTCGGCCGACCCGCGTCCGGTGATCACCTTGTGATCCGGCCCGACCTCCTTGACAGCAGGCGCGAACGGATCGCTTTCCCACAATTCGATCGGATCGACCGGCTGAACGTCATAATGGCCGTAGAACAGCACATGCGGCGAACCGGCCGGGCCGTCATGGTGCGCAACCACCATCGGGTGGCCTGGTGTGTCGCGAACGCTGGCGTCGAAGCCGATCAGCTTGAGTTCGGCCACCAGCCATTCCGCCGCCTTGCGGCAATCGGCGGCAAAGGCCGGATCGGTGGAGATCGACTTGATCCTGAGCAAGCCGAACAGGCGCTCGAGGCTCTGGTCGAGATTGTTGTCGAGACGGTCGAGGACGGGGGAAATTGCGGACATATGTGAAGCCTTTCGATTCAGAACCCGAACCGTAAAGGCAGGACAGGAAAACGAAAAGCCCGCGATCATTGGACCACGGGCTGCAAACGTCTGTCTGGGATAAAAAAGACCGCCGTGGTGGAGGGGGAACCACGGCGGCCTTCTACTCGAAACGATGCGGCAGCCCGGAGAGGGGGGATAGGCTGCCGCAGGTGTCCGGGATAGGCGGGGGACGGGCCTTGCTCCGGACTCGGCGAAAACTGCCGATGACGTGTATTTGGGTCTCTGAACGTGGCGATTCAAGGGCACGAAAATTACAGTTTTGTAACATAGGCGTGAGCAGGGTGACGGCGATCTGTCAGGGTGTTGCCGGAACCGATAGTCGACGCTGCCTTTGGCATGGACCAAGCCGCCGCGCCGCGCTATCCCTGCCGGCATGAAAAAAGGCGATCATCTCTTCCTTGTCGACGGCTCCGGCTACATCTTCCGTGCCTATCACGCGCTGCCGCCGCTGACCCGCAAATCCGACGGCCTGCCGGTGGGCGCCGTTTCCGGCTTCTGCAACATGCTGTGGAAGCTGATGCTCGACGCCCGCAACACCGATGTAGGCATTGTGCCGACGCATTTCGCCGTCATTTTCGACTATTCGTCGAAAACCTTCCGCAACGACCTCTACCCCGAATACAAGGCCAACCGCTCGGCACCGCCGGAAGATCTGATCCCGCAATTCGGCCTGATCCGCCAGGCGACCAGGGCGTTCAACCTGCCCTGCGTCGAGATCGAAGGCTACGAGGCCGACGATCTGATCGCCACCTATGCGAGGCTCGCCTGCGAAGCCGGCGGCGATACCACCATCATCTCCTCCGACAAGGACCTGATGCAGCTGGTTGGCGATACGGTCGCCATGTACGACCCGATGAAGGACCGCCAGATCGGCATTCCGGAAGTCATAGAAAAATGGGGCGTGCCGCCGCAGAAGATGGTCGATCTGCAGGCGCTGACCGGCGATTCGGTCGACAATGTGCCTGGTGTGCCCGGCATAGGGCCGAAGACGGCGGCGCAACTGCTCGAACAGTTCGGTGACCTCGACACGCTGCTGGCCCGGGCCGGCGAGATCAAGCAGGACAAGAGGCGCGAATCGATCATCGCCAATGCCGACAAGGCGCGCATTTCTCGTCAGTTGGTGACGCTGATGAACGATGTGCCGGTGACCGAGGGACTGGAGGATTTCGTGCTGCACGCGCCGGACGGCCCGAAGCTGATCGGTTTCTTGAAGACTATGGAATTCACGTCACTGACCCGCCGTGTGGCGGAAGCGACCAGCACCGACGCCGGCGACGTCCAGGCCGTCGCGGTCACCGTCGAACGCGCCGATCATGCTCATGGCCCAGATGTCGGGGCCGGGTTGCCGCCGGTTGCCCGAAACGCGTCCGGCACTGAACCGGACGAAGCCGGCGGGACGGCGGAGACGTCAAAACAAGGCGATACCCCTTCCCTGCTCGCGGCACTGCGGCTGGAGCGCGCGGCCACCGGCAAGATCGATATTTCTGCCTATCATTGCATTCGCGATGTCTCGACCCTGAAAGCCTGGGTGGCCGAGGCACGGGAGGCGGGCATCGCCGCCTTCGATGTCCGGGCAACATCGGCTGATCCGATGCAGGCCGAACTCATCGGCATGGCCATCGCCACAGCGCCCGGCCGCGCCGCCTACATTCCTTTTGCCCACATGAGCGGCAATGGCGACCTGCTCGGTGGTGGCGCGCTCGAAAACCAGATTCCGCTGCGCGAGGCGCTGGCCGTGCTGAAACCGCTGCTCGAAGACCGATCGGTTCTCAAGGTGGCGCAGAATCTGAAATACGATCTTGTCATCATGAGCCGCTACGGCATCGATGTCGCGCCATTCGACGACACCATGCTGATCTCCTACGTGCTCGATGCTGGCACGCCCCATGGTCATGGCATGGATGCGCTTGCCGAAAAGTGGCTCGGTCATACCCCTCTCCAACTCAAGGATGTGACCGGCTCGGGCAAAAGCTCCGTCGGTTTCGATCAGGTCGACATCGACAAGGCGACGGCTCATGCCGCTGAGGACGCCGATGTGACGCTTCGGCTCTGGCTGGTGCTGAAACCGCGGCTTGCCGCCAAGGGCCTGGTGTCTGTCTATGAGCGGTTGGAGCGGCCGCTGGTGCCGGTGCTGGCGCGCATGGAACAGCGCGGCATCTCGGTCGACCGGCAGATCCTGTCGCGGCTCTCCGGCGAACTGGCCCAGGGCGCCGCTCGCCTTGAAGAGGAAATCTACCAGCTCATCGGCGAACGCATCAACATCGGCTCGCCAAAGCAGCTCGGCGACATCCTGTTCGGGCGCATGGGCCTGCCCGGCGGTTCCAAGACCAAGACCGGCCAGTGGTCGACCTCGGCGCAGCTTCTCGAAGATCTCGCTGCCGAAGGCCACGAACTGCCGCGCAAGATCGTCGACTGGCGCCAGCTGACCAAGCTGAAATCGACCTATACCGATGCGCTGCCGGGCTTCATCCACCCCGACACCAAGCGCGTCCACACGTCCTACGCGCTGGCCGCGACGACGACGGGCCGGCTGTCGTCCTCCGACCCGAACCTGCAGAACATCCCGGTTCGCACCGCCGAAGGCCGCAAGATCAGGACCGCCTTCATCACCGACAAGAGCCACCGCCTGGTCTCGGCCGACTACAGCCAGATCGAGCTGCGGGTGCTCGCCCATGTCGCCGAAATCCCGCAATTGCGGCAGGCTTTCGCCGACGGCGCCGACATCCATGCCATCACCGCGTCGGAGATGTTCAACGTGCCGGTCGAAGGCATGCCTTCGGAAGTCCGCCGCCGCGCCAAGGCGATCAATTTCGGCATCATCTACGGCATCTCGGCCTTCGGTCTCGCCAACCAGCTGTCGATCCCGCGCGAGGAGGCAGGCAACTACATCAAGAAATATTTCGAGCGCTTCCCCGGCATCCGAGACTATATCGAGGAGACCAAGGCCTATGCCCGCGAGCATGGCTTTGTCGAAACGATCTTCGGCCGCCGCATCCATTACCCCGATATAAGATCGTCCAATCCCTCGCTCCGCGCGTTCAACGAGCGCGCCTCGATCAACGCCCGCCTGCAAGGCACCGCCGCCGACATCATCCGCCGTGCCATGATCCGCATGGAGGAGGCGCTGGAAAAAGCAGGCCTTTCGGCACGCATGCTGCTGCAGGTGCATGACGAATTGATCTTCGAGACCGTCGAGGCGGAAGTCGAGGCAACGATCCCGGTCGTGCGTCACGTCATGGAGAACGCGGCGATGCCGGCGGTCTCGATGTCGGTGCCGCTGCACGTCGACGCGCGGGCGGCGAACAACTGGGACGAGGCGCATTAGCCGTCGTCGTCATCCTAGGGCGGAGCGACGCGAAGCGGAGCGCAGACCCTAGGATCCATGCCGTTACATTAGCCTTGGATGCAACGGTGCAAAATGAAGCCGCTTCCGAGGCTGCGCCAAGTATCCTTAAATCTGGGCCGCCGCGACATTCTCATGTCACGGCATGGATCCTAGGGTCTCCGCGACGTCGCTTCGCTCCTGCTTCGCCCTAGGATGACGAAGCGATGGGCCTTAGGCCGCTTCGGCCAGGCACTTGGCACACGTCCCGCGAAATTCGATCACCGCCTTCTTGGCGGCGAAGCCGGTGGAGCGCACCCATTCGTCCAATTGGTGGCCGACATCGTGGTCGGACATTTCGGTGACCTGCCCGCATGTGTCGCAAATCGCGAAGGCGGTCATCGAATGGCTGTGGTCGTGCGGCTCGGCGCAGGCGACGAAGGAGTTGATGCTTTCGAGCCGATGCACGAAACCTGACTTCACCAGCGTATCGAGCGCGCGATAGACTTGGAGCGGCGCGCGAAAACCGCGCTCGCGCAATTGGTCGAGCAAGGTGTAGGCACTGAGCGGTCCGCTGGCGGTCTCGAGTTTCTCGAGCACGCACAGCTGGTTCTTCGTCAGCACATCCCTTGCCGCCATGATCCTGTTTCCAACTCGCCTTGCGTCGCTTGTGCCGCGCACAACGATCCATGTCCCATCCAGATAGCGACGAACAGGCATTTTTGCTACTGTTTCCAGCATTCTGCCCGCGAGGCGGTCGAGAACATCGATCGGAGCGGGGCAACAGGCAGGTTGCTCTGCGATGTGACGTTCAAAATACTGACAATATCTTCGGCAAGGATTGCCGCGCTTGGAAATTCGGTCGGGCTTGGGGAAGCAATCATGATCAAATTGACGCGGCGGACGCTGCTGGTCGGCACGTCCGCCTTGACCATGGCCGGCATGGTATCGTTCCGGACCATGGCCGCATCGCGCACCTACCATGCGCTGCTGGTCGCCTGCACCGAATATCCCAACCTGCCGCAGAGGAACTGGCTTGTCGGGCCGAAGAACGATGCAGCCCTCGTCCGCGACTATCTCCTGAAGAATGTGCCCGACCCCGTGCGCTTCGCGCCGGAAAACGTCACGCTGCTCGCCAAGGATGTCCCCGGCGCCAGTGGCCTGCCGACCCATGCGGCGATCAAGGCTGCATTGGCCGACCTTGCTGCCAAGGTCCAGCGCGACGATTTCGTCTACCTGCATCTGTCCGGTCACGGCGCCCAGCAGCCGCAGATGGTCAAGGGCGACGAGACCGACGGGCTCGACGAGATCTTCCTGCCCGTCGATATCGGCAAATGGATCAACCGCGATGCCGGCGTGCCCAATGCGCTGATCGACAACGAAATCGGCGCGGCACTCGACGCCATCCGCGACAAGGGTGCTTTCGTATGGGTTGTGTTCGACTGCTGCCATTCCGGAACCGCGACACGCGCCGTCGAGGTCGATGACGAGCTGGAGCGCAAGGTCGAGTTCGCCGACCTGGTCGGCGGCAACGAGTCCGAGCGGGCTGCCGCGATCAAGGCCTATGACGAGGTGATTTCGGTCGCTGGCTCGCGCGGCATCGACGACAATGGCACGCGCAAGCCCGCCTTCACCCTGACGCCGACCGGTGGCGAACCGATCACCAAGGGCAAGCTGGTCGCCTTCTATGCCGCGCAGACGGTGGAGACGACGCCCGAGATGCCGTTGCCCAAGGGCATCGCGGATGCGCCGCGCTTGGGCCTGTTCACCTTCACCATCCTGTCCAAACTGGCCGAGAATCCCAACGTAACCTATCGCCAACTCGGCCAGGCCGTGCTGCAGCAATATTCGGCCGACAGCCGCACCCGGCCGACACCGCTGTTCGAGGGCGAACTGGATGCCCGCGTCTTCGGCACCGACAAGACCGATGCAGTCATGCAGTGGCCTGTCGTCATCAAGGACGGCGAAGCGACGATCGGCGCCGGGCTGCTGCATCGCCTCACCACCGGCAGCAAGCTCGCCATCCTGCCGTCGGCGTTATCGCCGCTGTCCGACGCTGTCGGATTTTTGGAAGTGCAGTCGGCAAAAAACCTGGAAAGCCGCGTCAAGCCGGTCGAGTTCGACAAGAAGCCGGCGCTCAAAGTCGCCGACATTCCCGCCAACGCCTATGCGCGGGTGGCGGAGATCGCCGTCGACTACAAGCTCGTCTTGGCGCGGCCGGCCATAGCCAAGGGACTTGAGAAGGAAACCGCTCTCGTCGATGCGGTTCTCGACGAACTGGCCACAGCCAGGGAGACCGGCTTCAACATCGAGCTGGTCGAACCCGGCAAGAGCGCCGACCTCCGCCTCGCGGTGATGCGCGAGAATGCCGTTCCCGGCGTCAAGGATGCGACCGACAAGCCGGCGCTGTGGTTCCTGCCGGCGTCGGGCGACGTGAGCCTGAAGGAGGGCGGCAAACCGCCGCTGATCATCATTCACGACCGCCACAAGCTGGCCGATGCAACGGCCAGGAACCTGCGCACCATCTTCCGTGCCACCGGGCTTTCGCGGCTGGCGGCGGCCTCAGACTACAAGCCCGAGGACGTCGACGTCCAGTTCCAGGTCAAACGTCGCGACAAGGATGGCCTCGAACCGCTGCAGGCTTCGGTTGTGCCGCGCGTCTCGCCGGGCGACGAAGTGCATGTGCTGGCCAAGAACGGCTCGGACCTGCTGGTCGACATCAACGTGCTCTATGTCGGCAGCGACTATTCGATCACTCATATCGTTGCCGAACGCCTCGCCCCGCAAGCCATGCTCGAAGAGGGGCTGCTGGCTTTCACCGACACCAGTTTCGGCATGGAGCGGATGATCGCTGTTTTGACCGAGGCGCCGCCGGAGAGCGAGAAGCAGGATCTGAGCTTCCTGGCACAGGACGGCGTCGCCTCGGCGACACGCGGAATGGGCTCCGCAGGCTTCTCCGACATGCTGACCGATCTCGGCATGGCGCCGGCCACCCGCTCGGTGATGCGGCTTGCCGACAAGAGCGGCCCGAAAGGCGCGGTGATGATCTTCCCGATGGAAACGGTGCCGCGCGCCTGAGCGGATGTCGGCGACCAGGGCCATATGGCTCTGTGGCGGCTCTTGCGCGATCGGCGCGATATGAGAACATTCCCGGCCGCGTCCTGGCGCATGACGGCCGGATGAAACGGATAGGATCGATTGTGAAGAATTCTGTGTTTTCCTGGCGTGGAACGGTAACCGGCCTTGCCGGCGGCCTGTTGCTGATCGCCAACGCTTCGGCGGACGAGGCCTGCGGCCTGTGCGTCAAGCAGATCGTCACCAACTCGGAACTGGCGACGTGTTTTCTCGATCAGTACGACCAGTTCGCCAAAAGCGGCAGCGACGCGGTTATCGTCGATCTCAGCAACTGCGCCTCGCGCGGCGTCGTCGAAGCCTTGCCGTCCCCCAACAAGGGGGCGGCGGAGCCCGACGTACAGTTCATGATTTCGCGCCTGCAACTGGAATGCCTGAAACGGAAGCTGGAGACGCCGGGCATTGTGCTGGATCCCTCCGCCACCATTGAACTGGACAGCTGCGGATGAAGAAGCCAACGGGCAACACCAGGCAGACGGCAGTGACCGCACCAGCAAAGGCGCCGGCCGGCAAAACGGCGCTGCCGGAAACCACCGAAGGTTTCCCTTGGCCAAGCGCCCACGAGATCAAGAAGGAGAGCAATCCCTTCACCGACCCCGACTGGCGCATGCTGGTCTATGCCTGGTCGGGCATGGCGGTGCGTCTCGCCATCATCTTCACCTTGATGTTTTCGATCTATCAGTTCCTGGCCAACCAGGAACAGAAGCGCGTCGAGCAGACCATGTCGCTTGTCGAACTCTGGGAAAACAAGGACTACCAGCAGGCGCAGCGCGCGCTGAAAGATCGTCTGACGGGCCTCAACGCCAAATATGATAATCTGCTCAGCGCCAACCCCTCGCCGACCGAGGAGCAGGTGTTCCGGCAACGGATCGGCATCGAGGCGATGACCGCCTCCGGCGGCGACATGCCGCTCGCCGATTTCAGCGAGAATTTCGACCGCATCGTCTATTTCCTCAACCGTCTGTCCTTCTGTGTCGACGGCGATTTGTGTTCGCGCAAGGTGACCGACGCCTATTTCCGCGACTATGCCGTCTCGTTCTGGAGCTATTTTGCCGGCTACATAGACAAGCAGCGCAAGGCGGGTTCTCCCACTTTCGCTTCGGCAATCGAGAACTATGTGCGCAACGGCCCGCCTGCACCCGCAGCCAAATAGCGGCGCGAAAAAAGGCGGCGGGATTGCGCCGCCGCCTTTGTCTCCACCGCGAATGCGCAGCGATTATTTATACAGGCTGTTGATCCACTGGACGTTGGCAGCGTTGAGGCGCACGGCGGTGTTCGCGTCGGGGCTTTCCGCCACGTTGACACCGGTGACGATGCGCTGCTTGGCCTTGTTGTCATAGGCATAGACCGAGCTGCCGCTCGACCCTGGGAACGTATCGCAGTCATACTGGAAATATTCCGGCGCGATGTTTTCGGCGTGCACTTCGCAGTTTGCCTTCCACATCGTGCCCATCGGCTTGTCACCGGGATAGCCGACGAGATTGGCGGTGAAATCGCCGAGATCCTCATAGTTGGCATAGCCCAGCCAGCCGAGATTGGTGCCGACATCCTGCTTTAGCGTGACGACGCCGAGATCCCACAGCAGGACCGAACCATAATAACCCTGGTAGTTGTCGATGAAGCCTTGCAGCACATAGGCGCTTTCGAAGGCGAAGGCGCCGAACGGTGCGTCGTCGGCCGTGCTGCCGTTCAGCCCCGGCACGAACAGATAGTCGGAGAGCCAATCCTTGTCCTCATGACTGTAGAGGCAGTGCGCGGCGGTGAGCACCGTGCGCGGGCCGATCAGCGTTGCCGAACAGCTGCCGAAGCTGCCCGTCTTCGGCGATTTAGCTTCGAGATAGCCGATTGCCGAGAACGGATAGGTCTTGGTGTTCTTGACCTGCTCGCGATCGTCGGTGCCGAAGACCTGACGGCCGGCTTCGCCTTCGCCGAGGTCCGGATCCTCGGTCTTGCGCTCGGCCCCGTCTTTTCCGGTGGCCGGAGCGTTCAGTTCCTTGATGATAAGCTCCCGCAGCGCTTCGCTCGGCTCGATCTTGATCTCCTTGCCATCGGCGGACCGTCCGACGATGCCGTAGGATTTGACAGCCGTTGCCTCGTCGGCAAGCGGCGCGGCGCGGCTGTCGTCGTCGGTCAGCTTCGGTGGCGCGATCGGCTTTGCCCGCCCGGGCTTGTAGTCGCCTGAAGTCACGTCGCGCGCGCTTTCGCCATTGCCGGCACTGGCGGAGCCAGGATCGGCGGCGAAAGCCGGAACCGTCCACATTGCGGTGTAAAGCAATGTGGACGCAATGAGTGCGTTTGTCAGTTTTGTCATGGTGAGACTCTCCCATAAGTCAGCAAGGACTGGATCAAAATACAGAAATATTGTCGAGATCGTGGTGGCGTCGAAAAAGGAGTTTGGTTACCGCACTTGAAATATGACCATCGCCTATGCGGTCGGTCAAAAGCCCCCGCTAAAGACACCCGCGCGGATATATTGCCTAAATTAATACAACATTGGAATGACAATTAGCTTCCACATAGCCCGTGGGGGGCTATAGGGTTTTGAACGGGGTCTGCACAGGAACGCGATACGCGAAGCAGTGCCTGACTTGGTGTCCCTGCCGTGCCGCTACAACGAAAGCTGCGCGGCCTGACCACCAGTCTGAGGCTTGCTTTGTTGATCATGCGCCGGGGCTGGTCCGCTCGGGTACATATCAGGAGGGCTTCAGATGAACATCATCCATCGGTTCAGGCCGATCGCCGCTGCATCGCTGCTCGGCATCGCAGCCGCCCTTGCGGCAGCCAATTCCACCCAGGCCGACGAAGCGGTCGCCCGACCGGAGGCAGCGGTCTCGCCAATGAAGCGCGTGACGGAAGCCAGGGCGAAAGCCGCGGCGGAGAACCCCGACGCGGCCGACCGCGTCTATGGTGGCAACCAGGCCGAAAAGGGAGCCTATCCGTTCCAGGTCGCGCTGCTCACCACCGACAGGCTGGACGAGAACCCGGCCTCGCAGGCCAATGCCCAATTCTGCGGCGGCAGCCTGATCGCGCCGCAATGGGTGCTGACGGCAGCACACTGCCTCAACGACAAGGGTCAGCCGGTTTCGCCGGAGAGCGTCACCGTGCTGACCGGTGCAACCGATCTCAGCGAGGGCAAGCGCCACAAGGTGGTGGAGGTCATCGTCAACGAAGCCTACAGCGAGCAAACGCTCGACAACGATCTCGCCCTGCTCCGGCTTGCCGAACCGGCCGATGCGCCGACCATCAAGGTCGCCCATGAGGCAACCCCCGAGACCGGCAAGACGACGGTCACCGGCTGGGGCAAGATGCAGGACGGCACCTTTCCGACCACGCTGATGGTTGTCGATCTCGACCTGCAGCCGAACCAGGCCTGCAACAGCGGCATCAAGGCCATCTATGCGCGTGATCTGAAGGCAGCGCTCGGTGATCTGTCCCGCCGTATGCGCTATTCGGAAAAAGGCATCGACGCGGCCGCCAATGCGATCGCCGCCGACATGACCGACCCGCTGACCGGCAACATGATCTGCGCCGGCACCACCAGCGGCGTGCGCGATGCCTGCAACGGCGACAGTGGCGGCCCGCTGTTCATGACCGGTGCCGAAGGCCCGGTCCAGGTCGGCGTCGTCAGCTGGGGCGAAGGCCCGGCGGACGGCAGCGCGGCGTGCGGCCACAAGGAGGCCTACGGCATCTACACGCGGCTGGCCAACTACACCGGCTGGATCGAGGCGAAGATGAAGACCTCGGGAGAGGTTCCCGCCGTTTTGCTTGCCGGCTTATCGAGAGGACTTATTTTCGCGGCGGGCCTTTGCGCTCGGCGGAAGCCGCCCACAGATTAATGTCGGATTCGCGCGCATAGGTGTCGATCTCGGCGAGTTCGGCATCGCTGAAGTCGAGCACCTTGAGCGCGCCGACGCAGTCCTCGACCTGCTCCGGCCGGCTGGCGCCGATCAGCGCCGAGGTCACCCTGCCCTTGCGCAGCACCCAGGCCAGCGCCATCTGCGCCAGCGTCTGCCCGCGCTTGCCGGCGATGGCGTTGAGCGCCTTGATGTTGGCGATGGTCTTGTCGTTGATGAAGGCTGTCTTCAGCGACTTGCCCTGGGAGGCACGGCTGCCATCGGGAATGCCGCCGAGATACTTGTTGGTCAGCATGCCTTGCGCCAGCGGCGAGAACACGATGGAGCCGACGCCGAGCCCTTCGAGCGTGTCGAGCAGGCCATCTTCCTCCACCCAGCGGTTCAGCATCGAATAGCTCGGCTGGTGGATGACGCAAGGCGTGCCAAGCTGCTTCAAGATATCGGCGGCCTCGCGCGTGCGCTGCGAATTGTAGGACGAGATGCCGGCATAGAGCGCCTTGCCCGAGCGCACGGCATGGTCGAGCGCACCCATGGTTTCTTCCAGCGGCGTGTCGGGATCGAAACGGTGCGAATAGAAGATATCGACATAGTCGAGACCCATCCGCTTCAGGCTCTGATCTAGGCTGGCCAGAATGTATTTGCGCCCGCCCCATTCACCGTAGGGACCGGCCCACATTTCGTAGCCGGCCTTGGTCGAGATGATCAACTCGTCGCGGTAGGCGGCGAAGTCGGTGCGTAGGATCTCGCCGAAGGCGGTTTCGGCAGAACCGGGCGGCGGACCGTAATTGTTGGCGAGGTCGAAATGCGTGATGCCGAGGTCGAAGGCCTTGCGCGCGATCGCCTGCTTGGTCTTGTGCGGCGTGTCGTTGCCGAAATTATGCCACAGGCCGAGCGAGATTGCCGGCAGCTTCAGGCCGGAGCGGCCACAGCGGTTGTAGATCATCTTTTCATAGCGGTTTTCGGCAGGCGTGTAGGGCATCGGAAAATCCTCAAATGGCAGCGAGCCGGTCGGCTGCATCGCGACAGCGCGGCGAGTTGGCTCTGCCCCTCACCTTTACCCTCTCTCCGTCGGAACGGGGAGAGGGTTGAGGTGTGCTGCCCTATTTCTTCTTCGCCAAAAGCGCCTTGGCTTCCTTGACGCCAAGTGCGGCCGGCCGTCCGCAGGTGGTCTGCATGGCGACGAACTTGCCGGTTTCGCCGGAGCGCAACAGCCCGGTCATCACGTCGACGGCGTGCAGCGCCAGCTCCATCGAACAGCGGTGCGGCCGGCCTTCCGCGATCGCCACTGCCATGTCGGCGAGGCCCGATGTGCGGTAGTTGGCCATCATGCCTTGCGAATGCATCTCGTTGGGCACGCCGAACGGATGCGGCCAGTTCGGCAGCTTCTTGACCGGCTTGGCCGCGTCGGTGAAGCGAACGTCACCACCGAAGAAGTTCGGGTCTGGCACGAACACCGTACCCGCCTCGCCATAGAGTTCCATCGGCGCGTGGCCGTGGGCCCAGACGTCCCAGCTGGTGTTGAGCGTTATAACTGCACCGTTCTCGAACTCCAGCAGTCCATGTATGGTCGTCGGCGTGTTGACCGGTATCTTTTCACCCGCGCGCGGCTTTGAACTGATCGTCCGCTCCTTGGCCGGCGTCGTCGCGAAGGCCGCGACCTGTTTCACCGGTCCGATCAGCTGGATCAGATTGGTGATGTAGTAAGGCCCGATATCGAGCACGGGACCGGCGCCCGGCTGGAAGAAGAAATCCGGATTGGGGTGCCAATGCTCCATGCCGTGGCCCATGACATGACAGGTACCACTCGTGACCTTGCCAAGCTTGCCGGTGTCGATCAGGTTGCGCACCAGTTGGTGCGCGCCGCCGAGGAAAGTGTCTGGCGCCGAGCCGATCCGCAGGCCCTTTTTCTCCGCCCGCTTCTTAAGGTCGAGCCCTTCCTTGACCGACAGCACGAACGGCTTTTCCGAATAGACGTGCTTGCCGGCGTCGAGGATCTGCTTCGATACTTCGTAGTGCACCGCCGGGATGGTCAGGTTGACGATGATGTCGATGTCGTCGGCCTTGAGCAGGTCTTCGACGGTCTCGGCGCGCAACTTGAACTCCTTCGCCCGCGCCTTGGCCGCCTCCATGTTGATGTCGGCGCACGCACGCATTTCGATGCCGCGAAACAGCGGCGCCAGCGAAAAATACGCTTTCGAGATGTTGCCGCAGCCGATCACGCCGATGCCAAGTTTCTTTGCCATGCTGATTGCTCCTAATAGGTTTTGGCGGCTGCGATGGAGCGGCGGGCGAAACGCTCGATGTCGTTGGGGTTGTCCTGTTCCATGACGTAGTATTGGGCAGCACTCTTGGCACGCAACACCTTGATCAGGCCGGCCCAGTCGATGGTGCCATGGCCGACATCCGACCAGCCATCCTCATCCAGCCCCTCGCCGGGCTTGGCCATGTCCTTGACGTGGACGGCGCTGATGCGCTTGCCGTGCTTTTCGATCCACGACAACGGATCATCGCCGCCGCGCACCACCCAGGCAACGTCCATCTCCCAGCTGACATCGGGCGCGGATGACAGGATGTGATCCTGCGGCACCGATCCGTCGGCAAGTTTCTTGAACTCGAAATCATGGTTGTGCCAGGCAAAGCCGTAGCCGGCCTTTTTCGCGACGTCGCCGACCCTGGCCAGGCGTTCGCCGAAGCCGCGCCAGCCGGCCACGTCGGATGGCCGCTGATCGGGCATCAGGAAGGGACAGATGAGCAGCGTGATACCAAGTGCGTCGGCGGTTCTGCGCACGCCGTCGAAATCGTTCTCGAGCGCGTCGATCGAGAAATGCCCAGTCGGCATGGCAAGCCCGTTCTTGTCGAGCTCGGCACGGAATGCCTTGGGATCATCATAGACGCCGCCAAAGCCTTCGACCTGGGCGTAGCCGAGCTTGCCGAGCATGGCGAGCACACCGTCCCAGGGTTGGAAATTGCGGGCGCTGTAAAGTTGGAATGACCAATTCATCGTCTCTGTCCGTTTCGCTTGGGGATTGTCGTTGGAAGGTTGGTTCTCAAAAGCTAGATGCGTGTGCCCGTTGCAGTGTCGAAAAGCGAAGCGCGCATCGGATCGAAGCCAAGCGTCACCGCCTCGTCATTCTTGGGCGTGCGTTCCGAGGTCACTCGGACGCTGAAATTCTGCTGGGCAAGCTTCAGCCAGACCAGCGTGTCGGAGCCCATGGGTTCGACCACCTCGACATTGGCGGCTATCGAAAACGGCCAACCGGTGCCGCTGTTCAGACTGACATGCTCGGGCCTGATACCGAATGTGACGGGGCCGGGAGCCGGAGGCTTGGCAAAGTCGTAAGTGCCGAGCGGGATCTTGATATCCTCGGCCGCGAACCGCCAGCCGCCGTCGGCGTCTTCCAGGCGGCCATCGACGAAGTTCATTGCGGGCGAGCCAAGGAAGCCGGCGACGAAGCGGTTGACCGGGCGGTTGTAAATGGTCTGCGGCGCATCGAGCTGCTGGATGACGCCGCCCTTCATCACCGCGATGCGGTCGGCCAGCGTCATCGCCTCGATCTGGTCGTGGGTGACGTAGATCATGGTGTTCTGCAGCTTGCGATGCAGCAGCTTGATCTCGACGCGCAGTTCTGCGCGCAGCTTGGCATCGAGATTGGACAGCGGCTCGTCGAACAGGAACACGTCGACATCGCGCACCAGCGCCCGTCCGATCGCGACGCGCTGGCGCTGGCCGCCGGAAAGGGCGGCCGGCTTACGCTGCAGCAGCGGTTCGATCTGCAGGATTTCAGCCGCCCGCGCGATCCGCTTGGCGATCTCTTCTCTTGGCGTGCCGGCGACACGCAGCCCGAAGGACAGGTTCTTCTCCACCGTCATTTGCGGATAGAGCGCATAGGACTGGAACACCATGCCGATGCCGCGGTCCTTGGGCTCTTCCCAGGTGACGTTCTTGCCCTTGATGAAGATGCGGCCCTCGGAAACGTCGAGCAGGCCGGCAATGCAGTTGAGCAAGGTCGACTTGCCGCAGCCGGACGGCCCGAGCAGCACGATGAACTCGCCATCGGCGACATCGAGATTGAGCGTCTCCAGGACGGTCACCGCACCGAAGTTCAGCGACAGGTCCTGGATCGAAACGCTGGTATCATTGGCTGCCGTCATCGCCGTCACCCCTTCACCGCGCCGGCGGCGATGCCGCGTACGAAAAGCTTGCCGGAAATGAAGTAGACGATGAGCGGCACAAGCCCGGTCAGGATTGTTGCGGCCATGTTGACGTTGTACTCCTTCACGCCTTGCACCGAATTGACGATGTTGTTGAGCTGCACCGTCATCGGATAGGTGTCGGGGCGGGTGTAGACGACGCCGAACAGGAAGTCGTTCCAGATGCCGGTCACCTGCAGGATGATGGCGACGACGAAGATCGGCAGCGACATCGGCAGCATGATGCGCAGGAAGATGCCCCAGAAGCCGGCGCCGTCGACGCGTGCCGCCCGGAACAGCTCCTCCGGCATCGAGGCGAAATAATTGCGGAACAGCAGCGTCAGGATCGGCATGCCGAAAATGGAATGGACAATCACCAGCCCGCTGAGGCTGCCATAGAGGCCGATTTCGCGCAGGATGATGACGATCGGATAGATCATCACCTGGTAGGGAATGAAGGCGCCGACGATCAGGATGATGAAGAACGTATCGGCGCCCTTGAAGCGCCAATTGGCCAGTGCATAACCATTCACCGAGGCGATGGCGATCGACAGCAGCACCGACGGCACGGTGATGCGCACCGAATTCCAGAAGCCGCGCGAGAGCCCGTCGCAGTTAAGGCCGGTGCAGGCCGTTGACCACGCCTTGACCCACGGCTCGAAGGTGATCTCGAGCGGCGGTGAGAAAATGTTGCCGAGCCGGATCTCCGGCATGCCCTTGAGCGAGGTGACGATCATGACATAGAGCGGCAAGAGGTAGTAGACCGCCATGACGAACAATGTGCCGTAGAGGAAGACGTTGCGGCGCGAAATCATGCGGCGCGGCTTTGGACCGTAGGGCCCTGCGATTTCCTGGCGCGCGCCGGCGGCAACGCTTGCTTGAGCGGTGATGTCTGCAATGCTCATTTGCGTCGCCCGAACTCGAGATAGGCCCAAGGCACGATGACGATCACCACCGAGAGCAGCATCATGGTCGAGGCGGCAAAACCCTGGCCGAGGTTCTGGGCGAAGAACATATAGTCGTAGACGTATTTGGCCGGCACTTCGGATGCGATGCCCGGGCCGCCGCTGGTCTGGGCCACGACCAGGTCATAGACCTTGACGATGCCGGAAGCGATGATGACGAGCGTGGTGATGAAGACCGGCCGCATCATCGGGATGACGATGAACAGATAGGTCTTCCACATCGGGATCCCATCCACGCGCGCCGCCTTCCAGATGTCTTCGTCGATGCCGCGCAGGCCGGCCAGCATCAGGCACATGATGAGCCCGGTGCCTTGCCACAGCGCAGCGATCGATATGCCGTAGATGACGATGCTGGAATTATAGAGCGGGTCGAAGCTGAAGCTCGTCCAGCCTAAGTCCCGCACGACATGCTGGATGCCGAAATCCGGATTGAGCAACCACTGCCAGACCAGGCCGGTGACGATGAAGGAGAGCGCGAAAGGATAAAGGAAGATGGTGCGGAACGTGTCCTCGAAGCGGATCTTCTGATCGAGCAGCGCGGCAAGCAGAAAACCGATGACCAGCGAGAACACCAGCGAGATCGCGCCGTAGATCAACAGGTTCTCGATCGAGATCAGCCAGCGCGGCGCCGCCCACAGCCGGTAATACTGGTCTAGTCCGACGAAATTCAGCCGCGGCAGGAGCTTCGAATTGGTGAAGGAATAGAGCACCGTCCAAACGGTGCCGCCGACGAAAACCACCATGGCGGTGAGGATCATCGGGATCGAGGCGACCTTCGCATTGAGGTTGCGGAACAGAAGGTTGGGGCGTGCGCTCTTGCTCATCTCGTCAGCCGGCTGGGTAAGGGCGGTGCATTCCCGGCCCTGCACTCGCAAGGCCGGGAGCGAGGCGGGTTGCCTCCAGCGTCAGTCCGCCGAAGCGATGAGGTCGGCGAAGCGCTTCTGCGCGTCTTCGACGGTCAGTTCCGGCTTGGCGAAGAATTCGGCGAAAAGGTCTTCCTTCTGTTTCTGGGTGTCCTGCGAAAGCAGTTGGTCCGTCCACGGCATGACGGCGCCCTTGGCAAGGATGGCGAGGCCCTTCTTCATGCAATCGTTGGCCGCATTGAGATCGACGTCGCCGCGCACCGGCAGGGATCCCTTCTTCAGATTGAAGGCAACCTGCGTCTTGGGATCGAGCAGCGTCTCGGCCAGCACCTCCTGCGCCTTGCTCTTGTCGGCATCCTTGAGCAGCGGGAAGTAGAAGGCATCGCCGCCCGTGGCTATGACCTCGTTCAGCCCAAGGCCTGGCAGGCAGGTGTAATCCTTGCCCGCGGTCTTGCCGGCAACCTGAAACTCGCCCTGTGCCCAGTCCCCCATGATCTGGCCAGCGGCCTTGCCGGTGATGACCAGGTTGGTCGCCTGGTTCCAGTCCTGCACATTGGTGTTCTTCGCCATCTTGCGGGCATCGTCCGCGGCCTTGAAGACCTTGGCGACTTCGGGCCCGGCGGCGAACTTGGCATCCTTGTCCTTGTAGACCTTGAGGAATGTGTCCGTGCCGCCCACAGCCGCAAGCAGGACGTCGAAGGCACCGGAGGATTGCCAGGCCTGTCCGCCGACGGCGAGCGGGATGATGCCGGCCTTTTCCAGCGCCGGCGCTGCCGCCACGAATTCATTCCAGTCCTTCGGCAACGGCACGCCGGCCTTCTCGAAGGCCTCGTTGGACAGCCACAACCACTGCCAGGAATGGATGTTGACGGGCACGCAATAGATCTTGCCGTCGATGGTGCAGCCGTCGAGCAGGCTCTTCGGCCGGACGACATCAGTCCACTTGCCCTTGGTGGCGACGTCGGTGAGGTCGCGCATCAGGCCGGCCTGCACCAGCTCTTCCGCCTGCCGGCCATGGTTGAATTGCGTGGCGCCCATCGGATCGCCACCGGTGATGCGGCTGATCATGATTGGCCGCGCCGTGCCGCCGGAGCCGGCAATGGCGCCGTCCACCCAGTGGTTGCCGGTCGCATCGAATGCCTTGGCAAGTTCCGCAACCGCCGCCGCCTCGCCGCCCGACGTCCACCAATGGGTGACTTCCAGGTCCGTCGCGGCCGCCTGGCCGGCAAACTGCAACGCGGCCGTCGCTGCCAGCGCAGCGGTCAAAAGTTTGTATCGCATTTCGGCTCCTCCCAGAATCTGAAACGTTACAGATTTTCGATACGGCAATTGCGCGGGCTGTGCAACCCATCAACGAAGCACCCTCGATATTTTTTCGGGCTGCGAACAAATTCGCATGGATGATCGCGCTTCTCATGCACTGCAGCATGGTTTGCTGCGGCGCAAACACCGAAATGCCGCCTGATACGGGCAAAAAGGCGGCGGCAGAGGCGATTTCTCCTGGAATCCCAAGCGTTTCGCAAAAGAACCATCCACCTCGTGGGCGAGGGACATGTAACTCGATATGGCAATCTGTAACGTTTCAGTATATTGAGACTTTACCGGGGCTGGAACGCATATCGTATCGCCATGACGGCGATTGCCGACATGGCTCGCGGCTGCTATGCGCCTGACGGGCGGGACGAATGGACAGACAGCGTACGGACAAGAGCGGGGAGACCTCGGCACAGGGACGGCCGACGTTGAAGACGCTTGCCTTCATGACCGGGCTCGGCGTCACCACCGTGTCACGCGCCTTGAAGGATGCCCCGGAAATCGGCGCCGAAACCAGGCGCCGCGTCCAGCTCGTCGCCAAGCAGATCGGCTACCGGCCGAACCGCGCCGGCGTGCGTCTGCGCACCGGCAGGACCAATGTCATCAGCCTCGTGCTCAACACTGACCGCGAGATCATGAGCTTTGTCTCGGACATCATCTACGGCGTTTCGGAAGTGCTCGCCGAAACGCCCTATCACCTGATCGTCACGCCCTATTCCCGCTCGCAGGATCCGATGGAGCCGATCCGCTATCTCGTCGAGACCGGCTCGGCCGACGGCGTCATCATTTCGCGCACCCAACCGAACGATCCGCGCGCCCGCTACATGCTCGAGCACGGCATGCCCTTTGCCACGCATGGCCGCACCGACATGGGCCTCGTCCATCCCTACCATGACTTCGACAACCATGTTTTCGCGATGGAGGCCGTGCGCCGCCTGGCGAGCATGGGCAGGCACAAGCTGGCGCTTCTGTCGCCGCCGCCCGGGCTGACCTATTATGGCCACACGCTGAACGGCTTTGCCGATGCGCTGAGCGAGGTCGGAGCCAGCGAAATTCCGTTCAACACCGTTTCCATCGATCACACGATCGAGCAGATCAGGACCAGGACCGCGCAGGTGATGCGTCGCGAGAACAGGCCGGACGGCTTCGTCAGCAGCGCTGCCGCCGCGACACTGGCGATCGTCGCCGGCATCGAGGATGCCGGCCTCAAGCTTGGCCGCGACGTCGATGTCGTGTCCAAGCAGTCGTCGGACCTGTTGCACCTGTTCCGGCCGGAATTGCTCGTCGTCAACGAGAACTTCCGCCTGGCCGGCTCCGATCTCGCCCGCTCCGTGCTCGGCTGGATCGGCGGCGCCGCACCCGGCTCGTTGCAGCGCCTGGTCGCCACCAGCGAGGTTCGGGCGTTCAGCCCGCCGGTTTCCGTTTAGGCCCTTGGGCTAGCCAGCCGCACCGCTTCCCCACGGCCCATGGAACGCGCCCTTGTCGTCGATGCGCTCGAAGCCGTGCGCGCCGAAGAAGTCGCGCTGCGCCTGGATCAGGTTCGAGGTGCCGCGGCCCTGACGGTAGCTGTCGAAATAGGCAAGTGCGGAAGACAGCGCCGGAACCGGCGAGCCGGCCTCCGAAGCCCTCGCCACGATACGGCGCAGCGACGGATGCGCTTCCTGCATCAGCGCGATGAAGGCCGGGGCCATCAGGAGGTTGGTCGAGGCGCCGCCCTTGCTGAAGGCTTCCGCCATGGTGTCGAGCATCTGCGAGCGGATGATGCAGCCGGCGCGCCAGATCCTGGCGATGGTCGGCATCGGCAGGTTCCAGTTGAATTCCTTGGAGGCGCCGCTCATCACCGCAAAACCTTGGGCGTAGGCGGCGATCTTGCCGGCGAACAGCGCCAGTTCCAGATCTTTCAGCAGGGCATCTTTGTCACCGGAAATCTTCGTCACGCCGACGTTGCCATAGGCCTTTTCCGCCGCCAGCCGCTCGTCCTTGATCGATGACAGAACGCGTGCCGCCACCGCCGCCTCGATCGCCGTCGCCGGAATGCCGAGTTGCTGCGCCTCGATGACCGACCATTTGCCCGTGCCTTTCTGGCCGGCGCGGTCGAGGATGATGTCGACCACCGGCTTGCCGGTCTTCGGATCGTCAGCGGCCAGCACCTTGGCGGTGATCTCGATCAGGTAGGAATTGAGCCGGCCTTTGTTCCAGTTGGCAAACACCGTGCCGATCTCTTTCGGGTCCATGCCCAGGCCGTCGCGCAGGATGCCGTAGATCTCCGCGATCATCTGCATGTCGGCATATTCGATGCCGTTGTGGATGGTCTTGACGAAATGCCCGGCGCCGTCGGTGCCGAGCCATGCCGCGCAGGGTTCGTCCTTGAACTTGGCGGAGATCGCCGTCAGCACCTTCTCGACGCGCTTCCACGAGTCCTCCGTACCGCCGACCATGATCGACGGCCCGTGGCGCGCGCCCTCCTCGCCGCCGGACACGCCCATGCCGATGAAGGTGAGGTCCGAGCCGGAAAGCTCGGAGAAGCGCCGCATCGTGTCGCGGAAATTGGCATTGCCGGCGTCGATGACGATGTCGTTGGCCGACAGAACGCCGCGCAGAGCCGCGATCTGTTCGTCGACCGGCTTGCCGGCCAGCACCATGATGATGATCGGGCGCGGCGGCCGGATCGCGGCGGCAAGCTCTTCCAGGCTGTAGCAGGGCACGACCATGTCCCTGAGCGCGCCGGCATTCTCGATGAAAGCGTCGGTGCGCGCCCTGGTGCGGTTGAAGACAGCGATGCGGTGCCCGTGCTCGGCGATGTTGAGCGCCAGGTTGGAGCCCATCGTGCCAAGGCCGATCAGGCCGATTTCGGCATTTTCCATCGTTTCTTCCCTGCTTTCGGATCTTGTTGGTTCGAGCCCGCGATTTGCGGGGATGCCCATTCATCACGGGATGCCATTCTTCACGGGATGATTGACGGGCCTTTCGGGCCGCGTCAACCGCCTCGCCGAATTGTGTTGCGCGGATCGAACGTGAAGACCAGAGCCGAGAAGATTGGCAATTGGCGCAGCCGCCGGGAAATTCAGGTGCCGGCGTCGAGGGAAAAGCGGGTTCAGAAATTGTAGTTGGCATAACCATGGTAGACCAAATCCACCATTGCGTCCCCTCCGGCAAAGAGCAGATTCACATTCCAAGGCGGGTTCCAAGGCGGGAAGGGAACCACGAACTCGGTTTCCTGGCCATGGCAAACTCCCACGACGCGCCAGTCGTCGCGGATGAAGCCGAACAGAGGTCCTCCCGACCACCCGTGGCCGGCGAAGTTTGTCGTTTCAAGCTCGCGCGCATGCTTGTCTCCGTCGACATCTCTGATGAAGGCAGCCAGCTCGACAGCCGGGTATCCGGCGGCGAAATCAGGATAGCCAGCGCTCATGTAAAGATGGTCGAAATACTCATCGTGGTCGTCGAAGGCCTGCGTACCCAGCCAGCCGCAGACGTTGCCAATCGGATCAATCGTCCTGCAGATTGCATAGTCGCTGGCATCCGCTTTGAACGCCATATCCCAGAAGCCGTCATGCCTGACGCCATACCAGTCGCTGACCCATGTGGAGCCGAAGCGAGGGGAGTGACCCGGGTACATAGCCGGCGTGAATTCGATTTGACAGTTGCCGCTGTAGTCCCACGGCATGACATGGCTGGCTGTCATCAACAGGTTCGGCCCAACCATGAAGGCGGTGCCTCCTGGAAGCTCCTTGCCTTCGGATAAGGTGCGGATGTGGCCTATCGCCGACCAGGGAAACGCCACCAGATCCATGCCGATAGCCGTAAGCCCCGACCGCTTGACGGCAATATCGCCGTCCGGTCCAGCAAAGAACGGTCGCAACCGTGGGACCGTTCGCACGGCGAGATGGCGAGGAACATAGGCCTTGAGCAGATCCTCGTTTCGCCTGCCCGTGCGCGTCGGCTTGCCCTCAGGCCGCGCGACGGCCTTCGCAACAGGCAGGTTGAGCCTCGATTCCAATCGCGGCACATAGCCCTTCGGCGCAGAGACCCGCTCAGCCACCTTGCGGGCGTCCGGAAATCGGCCCAGGCTGAGATGATTGATGATGTCGACAGGCATCGGCTCCGTCGGATCACGATCAAGTTTTTCGATGAAAGCGCCAAGGTCGTTGTGCGCAGCCAGCGCCTTGAGGTTTGGTGGTCGCCTGTTGCGCCCGGCATTCTCGTTCCCCGCAGTGGAGAGGCGTTGATCCTTCTTCATGCGATTTGTCCTAGCTTGCCCTTGCCAATGCGCCTCGATAGGGCGAGACGACCGCGATTGGCATCGAAACCGAAGTGATGGCCGCCAAGGTCGAACGAAAGCGACCATTTTGACAGTCGTCATTTGCCGACTGGGTCGCTCCTTTTTGCGGGTGCTATTTCGTGAGGACAATAAGGCCGACGCTACGGCCTGATATCGACGGGCGCCTCGATCTTCACCATCTCGAAGTCCGAGACCAGGATGTCGATGCGCACCGTCCACCGGCCCGGCACCGGGATGACGAGATTGTCGACGCGCCAGGTGCCGTCACCGGGCTTGCTCGCAGCGCGCTTCAGCGGCTCGATGCCGGAATCGGGTTTTGACAGCACAAGCGTCACCTCCTTGGCGTCGAGCGGGCCGAAATCGCCGCTCATGATGACCATCGAGGCAACGACCGGGCCGGCATGGCCGGGAGTGATGCTGAGATCGGCCATCGCTTGCAGCGCGTGGATATGAACCGACACCGGTTGCGCTGCCGCAATCGCCAGGGCTCGGGGCGGCGGTGTGAAGCGCCAGCCGGCGGCAACGCCGAAAATAGCCAACACGATCAACATCTCGACGCCGATCGAGCGGACCAGCCTGCGTTGAACTTCCGTCGATCCCGCCTCGGCCGACGCGGTGAGTTTCCAGCGGTTGACGGCGGCAAGCGTGAACAGAAAGACCAGCAGCCCGAGTTTGATCAGCAGCAGCCTTCCATAGGCGGTGTCGACCAATGCCGCGGGTGTTTGCACCTGGATGACGGCAAGCACGATGCCGGCAGCGGCAAGCACCGCCACCACGGGCAGGATCGCCCAAGAAAACCGCCGCAGGAATGGCGTGGCCTCCGCCGATTGCCTCTTCAGCGCCAGCCCGAGTGGAACCAATGCGCCGGCCCACAACGCGATGCAGACCCCATGCAGGAACACCATCGGCCGCGTCAGCCATTGCGGTTCGGCGGCACCGGCATGGCCGCTGGCGGCAAGGGCAATCCCCACCCCGGCCAGGCCGGCCAGCGCCAATGGTTTGGCGGTGGCGAGGGGACCGGCCAGCGACAGCAGGCCAAGCCCCAGCGCGATCAGCGCGACCAGCACTGTCGAGCCGAAACTGGTGCCGAGCCCGGTCCGCCAGATGACCGGCTGCGCCAGATGGGAGAGCGGCACCCCAAGCGCATCAAGCCCCTGGAAACCGAGCGATAAGGATGCCGTGACCAGCCCGCTCAGGATTGCAGCTGCAACGAAGCGCTGCCCGGCGCGGCCACTTCCGGCCAGCCAGGCAAGCGCGAAGGCGCCGCCAACGCCGAGGAAAAGGCCGACGTAGAGAAAGATTTTGCCCGTCCAGATAGCCGACCGCAACGGCCAGTCGACGGCTTCGGATACGGCGGGCGGCTCACTGGGCGCGCCGATGGAAAACAGCAGCGATCCGCCGACGGGATGACCGTCTGCGGAGATGACGCGCCAGCTCAAGACATGCGTGCCGGACTTGAGTGGCTGCGGATTGTCGATCTCGACGGTCTGGTCGCTGAGCCGGAATGACGTTAGCGGAACCGGCTTGCCGTCGGGCTTCACCAGCGTCAGCACCAGAGGCGAGACCGGCTCGCTGAAGGTCAGCGAGAACTGCGCCGGCCCCTGTGCCAGCACCGCGCCGTCGGCCGGGTCGGTCTTGACCAGCGCGGCATGGGCAAAGGCCTGATCCGACACGGCAAGGCTGGCAAGAAACACGATCACGGCCAACAGGCCGGCGGCAAGCCGGCCGGCGCGTTGGCCGGTCATGGAAGCCGTTTGCAGGAAGGAGGTCGTGCTCATGTCACCGCCACGAAAAGGAGAGGCGCGCTCGAAAGGGCGCGCCGCTTGGGAGATCATTTCTTCGGCAGCAGCTTGATGCCGGGTGCCGGGCTTTCCAGCGCGTCTTCATCCTGCCCTGCCGCTGGGATCTCGATCCAGCGATCGGCGGCGCCGTCGCATTCCTGCACCACCGGGAAGTAGAGTTTTTGGCCCGCCGGGAGATCCGCCGTCAACGTCGCGCGGAAGACGAACTCGTCGTAGAATTCATCGGGCAGGCTGCCGGCGCTCCAGTCGACCTCCTTGACCCCGTCGGTCACCGCCTGACCGTAGAGTTGGTAGGATTTGTCGTACTTGCCCTTCTTGGTCTGTAGCGTCCAGCCAGGCTTCGGCATCGGCTTCACCGCGATCACCCCTTCCGGAATCTGCACGCGCACGGCGGTCGTCGCCTTGCCTTCGCAGCCATGCGGCACGCGCAAAACGGCCTTGTAGGTCGAGCCGACCGCCGCCTCCTGGGTTTCGAACGTGATATGCGCGAAGGCGGCGCTGGTTCCGAGCGCGAGAAGTGCGCCGGCCGACAAAACATATTTGTTCATGATGGTCCCTCGGATTTTCAAAATTTGTCTAGCTGGCGCGATCAATCGGCGTGGTCGTCCATGGCGCCACCACCCATGCCTTCGACGGCAAAATCGACGCTGACGGCGCCGGCCTTTTCGAAGGTCAGCGTGGCGGAAAACTTCTCGCCCTGCTTGGGTTGCCGCTTCAGACCGATGAACATCAAATGATAGCCGCCGGGTGCGAGCGCGACCTTGCCGCCGGCCGGAATCTCCAAGCCCCCGGCAACCGGACGCATGGTCATGACGCCGTCCTTGACGCCCATCTCATGCAGCTCGGCCTTTTCAGAAACATCGGAGGAAATCGACACCAGCCGGTCCGGTGCACTGCCGTTATTGGTGACGGTGAAATAACCCCCGGCCACTTTGGCACCGGCCGGTGTGGCGCGCGACCAAGGGTGGCCGATCTCGAGATCGCCAACCTTGAATTCATGCGCGAGGACGGACTGGGAGCCTGTGAACAGCAGCGCAAGAGCCAGCACGGCAATGCCGACACGCTCTTCGATGCCGCGTAGAATGCCGCCGGGCATAAGACGCGCGGCGTCAGGGAAAAAATAGGACATGGTTGCTCCATGAAGTGAAGGTCGCGCCGTTGCCGGTCGCGAGCAGTTTGATCTTTGGATGGGTACGCCCACGAAAAGGTTCCGCCGGGCAAACAGGCTCAGGCCGTCAGCGGCGGCGCACGCGGGTTCGACGGTGAGCGCTCACGCGCAAAGTCGAGATGGATGGCCGCCGGAAAAACAAAGGCGACCGTTTTGAAGGAAAGGCTGCCCAGCGCCAGACCAGCACCGGGCGGCGGCGCAAAGGCCGCCGAAGCCATGCTGCAGCCGAGCACGCAGCATGCCGGAAGATGGGACGGCGGCTGGTTGCCGCCGGGAAGCTGGGCTGCGCCCTCATGGGTGCAGATGACGTTGCCGAAGGCGTCGAGCTGCGATGCATTGGGACCGGTGCCGAAGGCGAATGCTCCGAGCGTCGACTGGAGCAACAGCAGATAGGCCGCGACCAGCGCGACCGGCATGCTCCACCGTCTCCTCGATACGCTCAAAGCCCTGCCTCTTCGCAGCAATGCGACATTCCTAGCACGAGGCTGGCGGGTGGAAAATCGCCAAATCGCCGCGGCGCCAACGCGGCAGGCTCAATGCATGTCGCCCAAAAGTGTATAGCGGTTTTGGGACAACGACATGCATGAAACGAGGCTCCGAGCCGCTATGCGGCTCAGGATTTTTGCAGCGATCGGCTCTCCGGGATCGAGGTCAGCAATGTCTGGCGCGCCGACTTCAGGTGCTTGCGGCAAGCGGCGTCGACCTTGCCGAGATCGCGTGATTTCAGCGCCTCTATGTAGACCAGATGCTCACCGATCGCGACTTCGTTGCGCTCGCGTTCCTGCGCCTTGTTCCACTGGTAATGGTAGTGGAAGATCATGGCGATGACATCGTAGAAATCGACGATGAAGCGGTTGCGCGACGCCCGGTGGATGAGCCGGTGGAAGCGCTCGTCGAGTTCGGAGAACTCGGTGAAGCGGGTGGCGATGTCGTTTGCCAACTGGCGATGCTCGTCTTCCAGGCGGTCGAGATCGGTCCAGACCGCGCTGTCCTGCGGTAAAGCGGCAAAGGCGGCCGCCGAGCGCAGTTCGAACATCTCGCGGATTTCGGTCAGCTCCAGCGCGAAGGCGCGCGTAAAGCCCTTCAGCACCCAGTGACTGTTGCGGCGCTTCTCGATCAGGCCGAAGCGGGAGAAGCGGATCAGGAACTCGCGCACGCTGGTGGTGCCGACGCCGATCTCACGCGCCAGTTCGAGTTCGTTGATCTGCATGCCGGCCTCGGCGCCGCCGGCGAGCAGCCTGCGCATGAACGACCGTTCGATGATCTCGGCCAGCGTGTCGGTCTCTTCTTCGGGGAAAAAATCGTCCGGACGCGCTTCGCGCAGCACCGTCTTGGCGCGCTTGTCCCAGGCGATCAGCTCTGTCTCTTCCATGCGCGCAAGAATGGTGCGGACGGTCGTACGGCTGACGCCAAGCAAGGTGCCCAGTTCCGGCTCCGAAGGCAGGCTGCGCGTTTCGTCGAGCAGCCGCAGGCAGCGGTTGTAGGCATCCTTGTAGACGTTGTTGCTCTTCGACATCCCTGACCCGTTGCACGCCGTCGCTTGCGGCGGCCGGTTTGAAGCGCAATATGACGTTCCCATGGCCCTGAGAAGCGAAATTGCTTCCCGGAACAACCCAGACATGCGGAACTCCCCA
Source organism: Mesorhizobium sp. M7A.F.Ce.TU.012.03.2.1 (assembly GCF_004006095.1). Classification (NCBI taxonomy): domain Bacteria; kingdom Pseudomonadati; phylum Pseudomonadota; class Alphaproteobacteria; order Hyphomicrobiales; family Phyllobacteriaceae; genus Mesorhizobium; species Mesorhizobium sp. M7A.F.Ce.TU.012.03.2.1. The sequence goes on along the minus strand of NZ_CP034779.1, from coordinate 2,901,633 downwards.
CGAAAAAACAATTGACGCAAAACTGTTTTTTCACGATAAAAGACATTATCTCTAAACAGACGCGTGTCAATCCGTCCGCGCAACCCAGGATCACCCAGGAAACCGCCCGTGAACGCCTCCAACTGCATTCTCCTGTCCCCTGCCGACAATGTCGCCGTCGCCAACGGCCGCATCGAGATCGGCACCGCGTTGCCGGGCGGTGCCGTCGCCAGTGTGCTGATCGAGCCCGGCCACAAGGTGGCGATCAAGCCGATCGCCGCCGGCGAGGCCGTGGTGAAATACGCCCAGGCGATCGGTCGCGCGACACAGGATATCGCGCCGGGCGAGCACGTTCATTCGCACAATCTGGTTTTCGAATCAGGCCGCTTGCCGGTCGTGCCGCCGAGCGAGGCCGAGCACGCGACGGAGGCCGACCGCGCCCGCACCTTCATGGGCTATCGCCGCGCCGATGGCCGCGCCGGCACGCGCAACTTCATCGGCATCATCGCCAGCGTCAATTGCTCGGCCACCGTCTGCCATTCCATCGCCGACACCGCCAACCGCACGCTTTTGCCGAACTATCCCGGCATCGACGGTTTCGTGCCGATCGTGCACGGCCAGGGCTGCGGCATGAGCGGCACCGGCGACGGCATGATGGTGCTGCACCGTACACTCGCCGGCTACGCCCGCCACCCGAATTTCGGCGGCGTGCTGATGGTCGGCCTCGGCTGCGAAGTCAACCAGCTCACCCTATACGGCCAGAAGGGCGTCGCTGCGGGCAAACGCCATTTCAACATCCAGGACGCCGGCGGATCGCGCAAATCGGTCGAAAAAGCGATGGGCGTGCTGGCCGAGATCGCCGAGGAAGTCGGCCAGTTGAAGCGTGAGCCGATCCCGGTCAGCGAGATCGTCGTCGGCCTGCAATGCGGCGGCTCGGACGGCATGTCGGGCATCACGGCCAATCCGGCGCTGGGCGCGGCTGTCGATATCCTGGCCGGCGTCGGCGGCATCGGCATCCTCTCCGAGACCACGGAGATCTACGGCGCCGAGCATCTGCTTGCCTACCGCGCGGCAACGCCGGAGATCGCGCAGAAGCTCGACGGCTTCGTGAAATGGTGGGAGGACCACGTCGCCAAGCATGGCGCCTCGATCGACAACAACCCCTCGCCCGGCAACAAGCGCGGCGGTCTCACCACCATCCTGGAGAAGTCGCTCGGCGCGGTCGCCAAGGGCGGTCAGACGCCCCTCAACGGCGTCTTCGGCTACGCCGAAAAAGTCACTGGCAGCGGCCTGGTGTTCATGGACACGCCCGGCTACGACCCGGTTTCGGCGACCGGCCAGGTGGCGGGCGGCGCCAACGTCATCGTCTTCACCACCGGCCGCGGCTCATGCTTCGGCTGCCGCCCGACGCCGTCGATCAAGGTCGCCACCAACTCGACCATGTACCACCAGATGGAAGAGGACATGGACGTCAATTGCGGCGTCATCGCCTCGGGCGAAAAGACCATCGCCGGTATGGGTCGCGAGATCTTCGAACTGATCGTCGAGACGGCTTCCGGCCGCAAGACCAAGAGCGAGGACTTCGGCTACGGCGACAACGAGTTCGTGCCCTGGCATCTGGGCGCAACACTTTAGATTTTACTGATATAAAGTAGACTGCGCGCCGGTCAGCGGCGGGCAACGGGGAGGTTGTGCATGGAAAGACGCCGCATCGGCCAGACAGCGCTGGAAGTCACCGAGGTCAGCTTCGGCGGCGCTGCACTTGGCGGCCTTTACCGCGCCTGTTCGCGCGAAGCGGCGATGGAGACGCTGCAGGGCGCCTGGGATGCCGGCCTGCGCTATTTCGACACCGCACCCTTCTACGGTTTCGGGCTGTCGGAGCGCCGCTTCGGCGACTTCCTGCGCTACAAGCCGCGCGATTCCTATGTGCTGTCGACCAAGGTCGGCCGGCTGTTCCGCCCGGTGCCGGACGATCAGGTTCCCGATCACTCCTATGTCGATCCGCTGCCCTTCGCGCTCGACTACGACTATTCCTATGACGGCATCATGCGGTCGGTCGAGTTCAGCTATGCGCGGCTTGGCCTAAACAGGATAGACATCCTGTTTGTCCACGACATCGGCGCCTACACCCATGGTGTCGAGAAGACCAAGCTGCACTTTCGCAACCTGATGGACGGCGGCCTCAAGGCACTTGAAGAGCTGAAACGGTCCGGCGTCATTTCCGCCTATGGGCTTGGCGTCAACGAAGTGCAGATCTGTCTGGACGTGATGCGCGAGGCGCCGCTCGACTGCATCCTGCTCGCCAGCCGCTATTCCTTGCTCGACCGCAGCGCCGAAGCGGAGTTGCTGCCCCTGTGCCGGGCGCGGCAGACCTCCTTGGTCATTGGCGGCGTGTTCAACTCCGGTATCCTGGCGACCGGGCCGGTGCAAGGCGCGCATTTCGACTACCGCCCTGCCAGCCATGACGTGCTCGACCGCGTCGGCGCAATGGAAAGGATCGCCGCCGAGGGAGGCTATCCGCTCGCCGCCGCAGCGTTCCAATTCCCCTTGCATGAACCTGCCGTCGCCACCGTGCTGACCGGCACCGCCAAGCTGGCGAACCTGACGCGCAACCTCCAACTGCTCGACATCGACGTGCCGGAGACGGAATACGCCAGATATCGTCCCCACACGCTGGTGCAGGAGCTGGTGTGAAACTCCATACTCTTGCGGTCACACGAAGGAATGGACATTCTATATTGACGAAATGATGGAATTAATATTCCATACGTTCCCGGAACGGAACGGAAGTGTGACGGCGCCAATGGGGAGCAGCGCGGTGGATTTGCCTCTGCCAGGCCTCGCAAGGACTGATCAAACAGCGCTTGCATCGATCTGTTCGATGCATTATCAAAACATGGCAATTGTTTTTTATTGATAAAGTTCTGTTTTGGACCACGCCTATCCGGACGGAGCTTCCGTATCGTTCACCGGGCGACTTAGGGAGGAAACCTCATGAAATTCGTGACCAGCATTCTCAACCGCCGCGCCGTCATGGCGCTGGCAGCAGCTTCGATGCTCGCCGGCGTCATGCATTCGGCGCCGGTTTCGGCGGCGGACGTCACCATTCCGATCATCGTCAAGGACACCACGTCGTTCTACTGGCAGATCGTTCTGGCCGGCGCCCGCAAGGCCGGCAAGGATCTCGGCGTCAACGTGCCGGAACTCGGTGCCCAGGCTGAAACCGACGTCAACGGCCAGGTCTCGATCCTCGAGAACGCCGTTGCCAGCAACCCGGCGGCCATCGTCATTGCGCCGACCGAGTTCAAGGCGCTTGGCAAGCCGATCGATGAAGCCGCTGCCAAGGTCAAGGTCATCGGCATCGACTCCGGCGCCGACTCCAAGGCCTTCACCTCGTTCCTGACCACCGACAACGTCCAGGGCGGCCGCGTCGCTGCCGACGGCCTCGCAGCCGCCATCGGCGCCGCCAACGGCGGCAAGATCGAGGGCGACGTCGCCCTGATCACCAACGCGCCGGGCGCCGGCTCGCTCGAACAGCGCAAGCAGGGCTTCACCGAACAGCTGGCCGCCAAATATCCGGGCCTCAAGCTGGTCGCCGATAAATATGCCGACGGCCAGGCCACCACCGGCCTCAACATCGCCACCGACCTGATCACCGCCAACCCGAACCTCAAGGGCATCTTCGCTTCCAACCTGATCATGGCGCAGGGCGTCGGTCAGGCTGTCGCGGAAAACAGCCTTGGCGGCAAGCTGGCGCTGGTCGGTTTCGACAGCGACGAGAAGCTGATCAAGTTCCTCAACGACGGCGTCATTTCCGCCCTCGTCGTCCAGGATCCGTACCGGATGGGCTATGACGGCATCAAGACCGCACTCGCCGCTTCCAAGGGCGAGAAGGTCGAAGCCAATGTCGACACCGGCGCCAATCTGGTGACCAAGGACAACATGAAAGACCCCAAGATCGACGCGCTGCTCAATCCGAAGCTCTGAGCCGTCGCATCCGCAATGGTCCCCGGGGCACATCGCCCCGGGGACAAGCTGCCGCGCAAACGACTTGGCAATCCATAAGCGTAGGCTAGGCTGTTTTCGAGACATATCCTTGTCTCGCCGCGTGCCAATCGTGAGGCCAATCTGGGAGGATTGTCATGACATCGACGGCGCAGGAACTGCATCCGGCCCCTGTGCTGGAACCGGGGCGGACCATCCTCGAATTGCGCGGGCTGGAGAAGCGCTATCCCGGCACCCACGCGCTGAAGCCGGTCGACCTCGCCTTCAAGTCCGGTGAGATCCACGCCATCGTCGGCGAGAACGGCGCCGGCAAATCCACGCTCATCAAGCTTCTGACCGGCGTCATGCCGCGCACCTCCGGAGAGATCGCCTGGGAGGGCCAGCCGGCCGCCCTGGCGACGCCGCACGAGGCGATGGCGCTCGGCATCAATGCCGTGCACCAGGAAGTCGTGCTGTGCCGTCACCTGACGGTCGCCGCCAACATGTTCCTCGGCGAGGAGAATTCACGCTTCGGCATCCTGCAGCAGCGCGCCATGGTCAGGCAGGCGCAGACGATCATCGACGACCTCGGCTTCGACCTGCCGGCGCATGTCACGCTTGGCGACCTGACCATCGGCCAGCAGCAGTTGATAGCCGCCGCCCGCGCCACCGTGCGCGGCACCAAATTCCTGATCTTCGACGAGCCGACCGCCTACCTCACCCGCAAGGAGGCCGACCAGCTTTTCACCCTGATCCGTCGGCTGAAGGGCGAAGGCGTGACGATCATCTACATCAGCCACCGCATGGAGGAAGTGTTCGAGCTCGCCGACCGCGTTTCCGTGCTGCGCGACGGCACGCTGGTCGGCACCCGCAACATCGCCGAGACCAACGATGCCGAACTGGTCAAGATGATGATCAACCGCTCGATCGAGCAGGTCTACCACAAGGAGCATTTCACGCCGGGCGCCGCCCTCATCGAGGCGAGGAACCTGTCCGGCAAGGGCTTCGAAAATGTCTCGATGACGGTCCGCGCCGGCGAGATCGTCGGACTCTATGGCCTGATCGGTGCCGGACGCAGCGAGTTCGTCACCACGCTTTACGGCCGCCACCGCAAATCCGCCGGCCAGATCCTCTGGGAAGGCAAGGAGGTGCAGGTCAATTCCGAGCATGACGCGATCAAGCTCGGCATGGCGCTGGCGCCGGAAAGCCGCCGCGACCAGGGCCTCTGCCTCAATCTGCCAGTCGGCTTCAACCTGAACCTGCCGATCTACAAGCGTATCTCGAACAATCTGCTGATTTCGAGCACGCAGGAGAAGACGCAAGCCGATCGCCAGATCGCCGATCTGCGCATCAAGACACCGACGCGCGGCGCGCTGGCATCCAGCCTGTCGGGCGGCAACCAGCAGAAGATCGTCATCGGCAAATGGCTGGCGCACGGCGCCAAGCTGTTCATCTTCGACGAACCGACGGTCGGCGTCGATGTCGGCACCAAGGCCGAGATCTACCGCCTGTTCAGCGCACTTTTGTCAAAGGGCGCCGGCATCATCCTGATCTCGTCCTATCTGCCGGAAGTCTATGAACTCGCCGACACGCTGCATGTGTTCCGGCGCGGCAAACTGGTGGCGACGCACGGTTTTCACGCCGCCAGCCACGAGGATATTCTCACTCAGGCGCTCGCCGAGAAACAAGAAAAGCTGGGAGGACAGATATGAGCACCGAGGCGATCGCCGTCGAAAAACCGAAGCGCAACTACAACGTCCTGTTTGGGCTGACGCTTTTGGCGCTGCTGGTTCTGCTCTGGATTCTTCTCTCCGTGGCGACGACGAGCTTCGCCTCCGCCAACAACATGGCCAATCTCTTGCGCCAGGGCTCGATGATCGCCATCATGGCGGTCGGCCAGACTTTCGTCATCATCACCGGCGGCATCGACCTGTCGGTCGGCGCCGTGGTCGGTTTCGCCACGGTGGTCGTGGCCATGATGATCAATGCCGGCTTCCCCATCTGGCTCGCCATTCTGGTGACGCTGCTGGTCGGCGTCGCCATCGGCATGTTCCACGGCTTCGGCATCGTCAAGATGGGCCTGCCGCCCTTCATCATCACGCTGGCAACGCTGACCTCGCTGCGCGGCATCGGCCTTTTGATGACCAACGGCAATTCGATCAACATCAACAGCGACACCTTCACCGCCTTCTCGCGCAATTCCTTTATCGGCATCCCCAACCTGTTCTGGATGGTGATCCTGGTCGGCATTCCGGCCTATATCTTCCTGCACCACAGCCGCTGGGGCCGGTATCTGTTCTCGGTCGGCTCCAACGCCGAGGCCTCGCGCCTGTCTGGCGTCAATGTCCAGCGCACCATCTACATGGCCTACACGCTGTCGGGCCTGTGCGCCGCCTTTGTCGGCGTGCTGCTGGCCGCCCGCATCGGCATCGGCAACCCGACGCAGGCCGAGGGCTGGGAGCTGCAGGCGATCGCGTCTTCGGTCATCGGCGGCACCTCGCTGTTCGGCGCCGTCGGCTCGGTGCATGGGCCGCTGCTCGGCGCCTTCATCCTGGCCACCATCAACAACGGCGCCAACCTGCTCAACGTCAACTCGTTCTGGCAGCGCATCATCACCGGCGCGCTGATCATCATCATCGTCTACTTCGACGGCCTGCGCCGCCGCGGCAAGTAGCGATCCCGCAATCAACCGCCGGCCCACCACACCAACGGGCCGGCGATTTCATGACTGGATTAGCGCATGAAAGCCGTCCTCTGCCGTTCGCCCGGCGATCTCGTCCTTGAAGACCGGCCCGCACCAGAGGCACCGCCTCCCGGCTGGGCGCTGGTGGCGGTCAGCCATGTCGGCATCTGCGGCACCGACTACCATATTTTCGAGGGCAAGCACCCGTTCCTCGCCTATCCCCGCATCATGGGCCATGAGGTGTCGGGTACTGTGATCGAGACCGGCGACGGCGTCGATCTTGCCGTTGGTGAGCCCGTGGTGATCAACCCCTATCTTTCCTGCGGCAAGTGCATCGCCTGCCGGCACGGCAAGCCGAATTGCTGCGTCAGGATCGAGGTGCTGGGCGTGCATCGCGACGGCGCCATGTGCGAATGCATCCTGGTGCCGGCGCAAAATCTCTACCCGGCCAACGGCCTGTCGCTGGCCGACGCCGCCGCAGTCGAGTTCCTGGCCATCGGCGCGCATGCCGTGCGGCGCGCCCGCGCCGACCCCGGCGCCCGCACGCTGGTCATCGGCGCCGGCCCGATCGGGCTCGGCACCGCCATCTTCGCCCGCATCGCCGAACTCGACGTGACGCTGCTCGACATGAGCAGTGAAAGGCTCGCCTTCGCCGCAAATGAGCTTGGTTTCCAGACCCTCGACGGCTCGCGCGGCGCGGTGCCCGATCTGGTCAGGCAAGCGACATCAGGCGAAGGCTTCGATGTGGTCTTCGACGCCACCGGCAACACCCAGTCGGTGCAGTCGGCCTTTGCCCATGTCGCGCATGGCGGCACCTTGGTGCTGGTCTCCGTTGTCAAGGACGACATCAGCTTTTCCGATCCGGAATTCCACAAGCGCGAGATGACGCTGATCGGCAGCCGCAACGCCTTGCGCGCCGACTTCGATCACGTCGCCGCCTCGATCCGCAACGGCGCCGTTCCCCTGGCCAAGCTCGTCACACATCGCACCACACTCGCCGGCACGCCGCGCGATCTGGCTCGTTGGGCACATGAGAAATCGGGCCTGATCAAGGCTGTGATCGAGGTCGGATCATAACATGGCAAACGGCGAACCCGGCCCGAATTGACGACGCCCGCGCAGGTCGACCCCCACTCCGTCTCGGCTTCGCCGAGCCACCTCTCCCCGATCGACGGGGTAGAGGAAGGGTGCGAGCCTATTGCAGCCAACGCTCCTCAACCAGACTCCCTGCTTCTCCCGCCGCCAAGCGTGGCGCCTTTCCTCTCCCTCCGGAGGGGGGAGAGGTGGCTCGGCGAAGCCGAGACGGAGTGGGGGAAGGCGGTAGTCAAATGCGCCGCCGCTGACAAGTGAGCGCGACCGAGTGAGCCCGTCACTCCCTACAGCGCCGACAGCTTCAGTTCCACCCGTTCGGCCGGGAAGCGCGACTCGGAAAACTGGATCGGCTGGCCGTCCGGCGTGACATTGACGGCGACCGTGACCAGCACGATGGCGCCCGGCTGCAGGTCGAGGTCGGCAAGGTCCGCCGCATCGGCATGGCGCGCCGACAGCACGGTCGATTGCCGGAGATAGTCGTCGATGCCGAAACGCGCCAGCGATGCGGTGATCGAGCCTGTTTCCGCCATCGCGGCATCGATGCCGGCAAAGAGCCGGGCCTCGAACCAGCCGGCAGCGCGCGACACCGGCCGTCCGTCGGCTTCGCCGCGCGTTTCCAGCCGGATCACATCGGCTCCCTTGGGAAGACCCAGTCCCTCGGCGACGCGCTGGCTGGCCGGCTCGACCGACGAGGCGAGCAGGACGATGTGCCGTTCCGTCGTTTGCCCTTGCAGCCCTGTCGAAAAACGTGTGCGCGCCCCGATCGGATAGGACAGCCGCTTGCGCGACAGTACGAAGGTGCCGCGGCCCTGCTCGGCCCGCAGCACGCCTTCCCTTACAAGGGCTGATATGGCGCTGCGCACCGTGTGACGGTTGACGCCATAGCGCTCTGCCAGCGCCACCTCCGGCGGCAGCGCTGCATTCTCCGTGAAATCGCCGATGGCGATCGCATGCAGGATCTTGTCGGCAATCTGCCGCCACAGCGAAACGCCACTGCGCCGCTCGATGCTGTCCGCTGACAGCCGCCCGACCTTCATTGCCCCACCTCCAGCGCCCGGTCTTCTATCGCTGTCATCCACCCGTCATGGACACGCGTTAGATAATAGGTATAATTTGTATGGTTGTCTATATCAATAGACAAATTCACGAATAGGAATGCTGCTGATGCGAGGACAGGAAGCCCGCGACCAGGCCGAGCGCAAAGCCGCCATGGCAACCCTTTCGCAATCCAGCGGCGATGACATCGTACGGCTCTGGAATGAGGCCGGACTGCCTTCGGACGCCGAGTTGCTGCGCGGCCCCGAAACCGGCCTTGTCACCCTGCGCGGCCGCATCGGCGGCGGCGGCGCCCCTTTCAATGTCGGCGAGGCGACCGTTACCCGCGCCACCGTCCGGCTGCCCTCCGGTCAGGTCGGCCATTGCTATGCGCTTGGCCGCGACAAGCAGAAGGCGAAGCTGGCGGCCATCGCCGACGCGCTGTGGCAGGACCCTGCCCGCCGCAATGGGGTCGAGACCGGGCTGATAGCGCCCCTGCGGTCGGCTCTGACCGCAGCGCATGAAAAACGCCGCGCCGAGACGGCGGCAACGAAGGTGGATTTCTTCACCATGGTTCGCGGAGAAGACTGATGGACATTGCAGCGCAATCGATCGAGGGCGGTTTCGCCGATCCGGTCTTCAATGCCCAGACCGTGTTCCGCGCCGTCATGGACGCAATGGCGCGGCCAGGCTCCGTGCAGCCGCTGCCGGCCTTCGCCCGCCCGCCGGCGCCGCTCTCGGCGACCGCCGGCGCCATCGCACTGGCGCTGTGCGACAACGACACCCCGCTCTGGCTCGACCAGGCCCTGCAAGCTTCCACCGCCATCAGATCCTGGCTTGGGTTCCACACGGGCGCGCCCGTGGCCAACACACCGGCCGATGCGCATTTCGCCTTCATCGCGGCCCCGGCCGAGATGATGTCTTTCGATGGTTTTTCGCAGGGCACGCAGGACTATCCCGACCGTTCGACCACGCTGATCCTGCAAGTCGGCGATCTCGTCTCCGGCACGCCGCTGTTGCTTGAAGGTCCCGGCATCGAAACCAGCGCCTCGATCGCGCCGGCGCAGATGCCGCGCCATTTCGTCGAGCAGTGGAAACAGAATATCAAGCGCTTCCCGCGCGGCGTCGACATCATCCTCGCCACCACTAACGGCATTGCCTGCCTGCCGCGCACCACACGCATCAAGACGATGGAGGCGTAAGATGTATGTCGCGGTAAAAGGTGGCGAAGCCGCAATCGCCAACGCCCACAGCCTGCTTGCCGACCGCCGGCGCGGCGACCGTTCGGTGCCGGCGCTTCGCCTCGACCAGATCGTCGAGCAGCTGGCGCTCGGCGTCGACCGGGTGATGAGCGAAGGCTCGCTCTACGATCGGGAGCTGGCCGCCCTAGCCATCGTCCAGGCGCGTGGCGACCTGATCGAGGCGATCTTCCTGGTGCGCGCCTATCGCACCACGCTGCCGCGCTTCGGCTACTCCAGGCCCATCGACACCGCCACCATGCTGGTCGAGCGGCGCGTGTCGGCGACCTACAAGGACCTGCCCGGCGGCCAGTTGCTCGGGCCCACTTTCGACTACACCCACCGGCTTCTCGATCCCGAGCTTGCCGCCGGCGCTGATGTCGCCGAACCGCTGCAGCGCGAGACCGAAGCGCAAGCCATGCCGCGCGTCTCGGCGATCCTCGCCCGCGAAGGCCTGATCGAGCCGGATGGCGAGATGCCGCAGGACCATGTCCTCGGCGACATCACCCGCGAGCCCCTGGAATTCCCGATGGCGCGCGACATCCGCCTGCAAGCGCTGTCACGCGGCGACGAAGGTTTCCTGCTGGCGCTCGGCTATTCCACCCAGCGCGGCTATGCCCGCAATCATCCCTTCGTCGGCGAGATCCGCATCGGCGAGGTCGAGCTCGAGCTCGACGTGCCCGAACTGCCCTTCGCGGTGCCGCTCGGCACTGTCCGCGTCACCGAATGCCAGATGGTCAACCAGTTCAAAGGCTCAGCCAAGGCGCCGCCGCAGTTCACCCGCGGCTATGGCCTCGTCTTCGGCCAGAGCGAGCGCAAGGCGATGGCGATGGCGCTCTGCGACCGGGCGCTGCGCGCGAAGGAGCTCGGCGAGGATGTCGTCGCCGCGGCCCAGGACGAGGAGTTCGTCATCTCTCACTCCGACAATGTCCAGGCGACCGGCTTCGTCGAGCATCTGAAGCTGCCGCACTATGTCGATTTCCAGGCCGAACTCGACCTCGTGCGCCGCATGCGCGCCGAGTACGACGCCCGCGAAAATGCCGACATGCTGAAAGACAAGAAGGAGGCGGCAGAATGAGCCTAGTCGCCCGATCCGCCGTCACCGCCACCGCTGTCGTGCGAATGGTCGCCATGCCCGCCACTGTGGCCGCCGCCGATGCCAATGCTCCCGCCATGCGCGCCTTCCCTGGCTCCGGGAAAAACCATTCTTCGGAGGATAAAGGCGATCACGCCGACGAACGCCAGCAGCAGAATTCCGATATGCAGCCAAGCGGTCTGGGTCATCCGATTTCGCCCCTGTTTCCGCGTCCTGGACGCCAATTCGATAGCACAATGTGGATGTGATCGCCATGACCGACATCGCCACCTACAACTTCGCCTATCTCGACGAACAGACCAAGAGGATGATCCGCCGGGCGATCCTCAAGGGCATAGCTATTCCCGGCTATCAGGTGCCGTTCGCCTCGCGCGAAATGCCGATGCCTTATGGCTGGGGCACCGGCGGCGTCCAGGTCACCGCTTCGATCATCGGCCCGGACGATGTGCTGAAGGTCATCGACCAGGGCGCCGATGACACCACCAATGCGGTGTCGATCCGCGCCTTCTTCAAGAAGGTCGCCAACGTCGCGGTGACCACCGATACTGCCAGCGCCACCATCATCCAGACCCGCCACCGCATCCCCGAACATCCGCTGACGGCGGGCCAGGTGCTTGTCTACCAGGTGCCGATTCCGGAACCCTTGCGCTTCCTCGAGCCACGCGAGACCGAATCGCGGAAAATGCATGCGCTGGAAGAATACGGCCTCATGCATGTGAAACTTTACGAGGACATCGCCAAGCACGGCCGCATCGCCACCACCTATGCCTATCCGGTCAAGGTCGAGGGCCGCTATGTGATGGACCCGTCGCCGACGCCGAAATTCGACAATCCCAAGATGCACCGCTCGCCGGCGCTGCAGCTGTTCGGCGCCGGGCGCGAAAAGCGCATCTATGCGGTGCCGCCCTTCACCGAAGTGGTCAGCCTCGACTTCGAGGATCATCCGTTCGAGGTGCAGACCTTCGACCAGCCCTGCGCGCTGTGCGCGGCCGAGAATGTCTATCTCGACGAGGTCATCCTCGACGACCATGGCGGCCACATGTTCGTCTGCTCCGACACGGATCATTGCGAGAAGCGGCGGGCGGACGGCTATCACGGCCACCTTGCCCCGGAAAACCATCTTGCCTCGGAAAAAATGGAGCCGGCGCAATGACCGACGAACCGCTGCTGCGCGTCTCGGCGCTCTCCAAATTCTACGGCTCGCGCGTCGGCTGCGACAACGTCTCCTTCGACCTGTGGCCGGGCGAAGTCCTGGCTGTGGTCGGCGAGTCCGGCTCCGGCAAGACGACATTGCTCAACTGCCTGTCGACGCGGCTGCTGCCCTCCTCCGGCAGCGCCAGCTACCGCATGCGCGACGGCCAGTTCCGCGAGCTCTACCGCATGAGTGAGGCCGAGCGCCGCTTCCTGATGCGCACCGACTGGGGGTTTGTCCACCAGAACCCGGCCGACGGCCTGCGCATGACGGTGTCGGCCGGCGCCAATGTCGGCGAGCGGCTGATGGCGGTCGGCGACCGCCACTACGGCAAGATCCGCGCCACCGCCGTCGACTGGCTATCGCGCGTCGAGATCGACGAGGACCGCATCGACGACGAGCCCCGCGCCTTTTCCGGCGGCATGCGCCAGCGCCTGCAGATCGCCCGCAACCTCGTCACCGGCCCGCGTCTGGTGTTCATGGACGAGCCAACCGGCGGCCTCGACGTCTCGGTCCAGGCGCGCCTGCTCGACCTGCTGCGCGGTCTGGTCACCGATCTTGGTCTGGCGGCCATCGTCGTCACCCATGACCTTGCCGTGGCGCGGCTTTTGTCGCAGCGCATGATGGTGATGAAGGACGGCCGCGTCGTCGAAAGCGGTCTCACCGACCGCGTGCTCGACGACCCGCGCGCGCCTTACACGCAGCTCCTCGTTTCCTCGATACTTCAGGTATAACCATGCCGACCCCCCTCGTTGTCTCCGACGTTGCCAAGAGCTTCACCATGCACCTGCGCGACGGCATCAAACTGCCTGTTGTCGCCGGTGTCTCGTTCTCGATCAGGGCCGGCGAATGCACCGTGCTCGGCGGCCCGTCCGGTGCCGGCAAGAGTTCGATCCTGAAGATGCTCTACGGCAACTATGCCGTCGACGAAGGCCAGATCATCGTCACGCATGATGACGGGCTGATCGACCTGGCCACCGCCAGCCCTCGCACCGTGCTTGCGGTGCGCCGGCAAACGATCGGCTATGTCAGCCAGTTCCTGCGCACCGTGCCGCGCGTTTCGGCGCTCGATGTCGTCGCCGAACCGCTGGTCGAGCGCGGCGAGGATCGCGAGATTGCCCGCGGCAAGGCGCGCGCCTTGCTGGCACAGCTCAACCTGCCGGAGAAACTCTGGGCTTTGCCGCCTGCGACCTTTTCCGGCGGCGAGCAGCAGCGCGTCAACATCGCGCGCGGCTTCATCACCGAGCATCCGATCCTGCTGCTCGACGAACCGACCGCTTCGCTCGACGCCAGGAACCGCGACGTCGTGATCGAACTCATCGCCGCCAAGAAGGCGGCTGATGTCGCCCTGCTCGGCATCTTCCATGACCACGACGTGCGCGAGGCGGTTGCCGACCGCATCATCGACGTCACCGCTTTCGCGTCCGGAAAAATCGCCGCATGAGCAGGAAATTGTCCGAGACGCCGCTGATCCACCCGACGGCGGATGTACAGAATTCGACGCTCGGCCGCTGGACCGAGATCGCCGACCGCAGCCGGGTCTCGGAAAGCGAACTTGGCGACTATTCCTACATGATGCAGGACTGCTCCGTCTGGTGCGCGACAATCGGCAAGTTCGCCAACATCGCCGCCGCTGTGCGCATCAACGCCACCAACCACCCGACCTGGCGGCCGACGCTGCATCACTTCACCTATCGCGCCTCGGACTACTGGGACGATGCCGAGCACGAGACAGAATTCTTCGCCCAGCGCCGCGCCAAACGTGTCACCATCGGCCACGACACCTGGCTCGGCCATGGCTCGACCATCCTGCCCGGCGTCATCGTCGGCGATGGCGCCGCGGTCGGCGCCGGTGCTGTCGTCTCGAAAGATGTCGCGCCTTACACCATCGTCGCCGGCGTGCCGGCAAAGCCGATCCGCGAGCGCTTCGATCGCCGCACGGCCGAACGCTACCAGGCGCTCGCCTGGTGGGACTGGGATCATGCAAGGCTGCGGACCGCGTTGGATGACTTCCGGGAGCTTGAGGCCGAGGCCTTCCTGGAGAAATATGGCGGATAGCGACGTCCAGGAATGGGCCGCCACTGACGCCGGGCAGCGGGGCAAACCGCCTGGCCCCTGCTATCCGCATGACGTGCCTCTCGACACCATGACGGCCCTTGTCTGGAACGCCTGAAGGAAGGCCTCGCCGTCGCCAGCGCGCCACGGGCGAGTATGTGCGCATCACGTGGTGCCGTCTTGCCATCGGCACCAACTCGCCAGGCCTGCATTCCACATCACCTTCGACTGCTGGTCCTGGGCCGGCCACAGGCTCCGGCCTGTGGAGCGTAACAAAACTGACATCACCGCGACACGGCAGGTTCATGTGGCTGCGCTAGGCGAATGCCTGACGATCAATGGTCCGGACTGGAACCTGCCCCCATGCCAGCAAATTCCGCCACGCTCGAAATCCGCGGTGTCACCCGACGATTTGGCAAGAACACCGCCGTCAGCGACATCAACATCGCCATCCCGCAGGGTCAGATGGTTGGCGTCATCGGCCGTTCGGGCGCCGGCAAATCGACTCTTCTTCGCATGATCAACCGTCTCATCGATCCCAGCCAGGGGTCGATTTTTTTTGACGGCGCCGAGGTCTCGCAACTGCGCGGCTCGCCGCTGCGGCGCTGGCAGCGCGACTGCGCCATGATCTTCCAGCAGTTCAACCTGGTGCCGCGCCTCGACGTGCTGACCAATGTGCTGCTCGGCAAGCTGAACCACCGTTCGACCATGTCCAACCTTCTCGGTATGTTTTCCCGCGCCGAGTGCGCCGAGGCTGTCGCCGCGCTCGAGCGGCTCGATATCGCCCGCACCGCGCTGCAGCCGGCCGGCACGCTGTCGGGCGGCCAGCAGCAGCGCGTCGCCATTGCCCGCGCCATGATGCAGCAGCCCAAGGTGATCCTCGCCGACGAGCCTATCGCCTCGCTCGACCCGCTCAACGCCAAGGTGGTGATGGATTCGCTGCAGGACATCAATTTGCGCGAGGGCATCACCGTCGTCACCAATCTGCACACGCTGGATACCGCGCGCACCTACTGCAACCGCATCATCGGCATGGCCGCCGGCAAGGTCGTCTTCGACGGCCCACCGGAAGAACTCAACCGCGAGGCCGTGCGTCTCGTCTATGGCGCCGACAGCAATGGCCAGGAAATCTCCGAGGCCATCACCTCGACCAGCGTTGCCTTCAGCCGAAAGATCGCCGCATCCGCCGGACCGCTCGAGCCCGCATTCCCAGGGTATTGAGAGCGGTTGGGATCGCCAGCCCACGTCAAGGGCACCTGTCAAAATCGATAACGCTGCCGGCGCGGGGCCGGAACCTACAGGAGAGATAACAGATGTTCAGGAAGATGGTTTTTGGCGCCGTTTCGGTGCTCGCCATGGCGACCAGCATGGCCCATTCCGCCGACATGAAGGAATTTCGCGTCGGCATTCTCGGCGGTGAAAACGAAACCGACCGCCTGCGCAACTACCAGTGCCTCGCCGATCATCTGAAGGCCGAATTCGGCTTCGAAAAGGTCTCGCTGTTCCCCGCCGCCGACTATGACGGCGTCATCCAGGGTCTGCTCGGCGGCACGCTCGACTTCGCCGAACTCGGCGCTTCCGGCTATGCCAGCGTCGTTCTCAAGGACCCTAAGGCGGTCACCCCGATCCTCACCACCCAGCAGACCGACGGCGCCACCGGCTATTATTCGATCGGCCTGGCACTGAAATCCTCCGGCATCACCGACATCAAGTCGGCCAAAGGCAAGAAACTCGGCTATGCCGATCCGGATTCGACCTCCGGCTATCTGATCCCGCTGACCCAGATTCCGAAGGACACCGGCGCTTCGAACGAGACGTTCTTTGCCTCGACCCAGTTCAACGGCGGCCATGAGAACAACATTCTCGCCGTGCGCGACGGCAAGGTCGATGTCGCGGTAGACGATTCTTCGGGCGTCGGCGACTTCAAGAACGGCTTCACCTCCGGTAGCTTCCACAAGGTAGTCGCCAAGGGCGCCGTCGACCCCAACGACTTGGTCGAAGTCTGGCGCTCGGGCCTGATCCCGAACGGCCCGCTGGTCGTGCGCGCCGCGCTCGGCGACGAGATGACCGCCAAGCTGGCCGCCTTCTTCACCGCCTTGCCGACCAAGGACAAGGCCTGCTTCGAAGGCGTCGAAGGCGGCGACTTTACCGGCTACGTCCCGGTGAAGGCGGACTTCTACAACGTCATCGTCGAAGCCCGTAAGGCAGCCATCGGCGGCTAACGGCGAAACCGGAAAGGGCGGTGCGTTCAAAGTACCGCCCTTTCTGCATCTCCGATCATGACCATTTCAGTGACAGCCCCCACCCACCAGATGGCCGATGCCTGGCGAAGCCAGACGTCCCTGCGCCGGCGCTATACAGCACTCGGCGTTGGCTTGCTGCTTGTTGCGATGTTTTCCAGCATGTGGTTTGCCGACGAAGCCAATGCCGGGCACTTTTTTGACCGCCTGCCGCACATTCTGGATTTCCTGAGCTGGCTGGTTCCCAAGGACTGGAACGACGTCTGGCGCGCGCTGTTCGACATCGCCTCGCCACACGACACCGGTACCCAGGAATTCAATTTTTCGCTCGGCCGGGTCTATATCTGGGGCGGGCTCTACATCCCCGAATATTTCGAGCTGATGCTGACCACGGTGAATGTGGCGCTGGTCTCGACCTTCATCGGCTTTGTCTTCGCCGTGCCCTTCTCGTTCATCGCGGCGCGCAATCTGACGCCGCACCCGGTGCTGCGGCTCGTCGTCAAGCGCCTCATGGAATTGCTGCGCGCCTTTCCTGAAATCGTCATTGCCGGCCTCTTCGCCGCCATCGTCTCGACCGGTCCCATCGCCGCCATCATCGCCATCGGCCTGCATTCGATCGGCGCACTCGGCAAGCTGTTCTACGAGATCAACGAGAACATCGACATGCGCGCCGAGGAAGGCTTGACGGCGGTCGGCGCCAACTGGTTCGAGCGGGTGCGCTTCGCCGACCTGCCGCAGGTGCTGCCCAATTTCATGTCCTACACGCTGCTGCGGATCGAGATCAATGTTCGGGCCTCGACGATCATCGGCGCCGTCGGCGGCGGCGGCATCGGCGAGGAGCTGAAGCTCTCCATCTCGCGCGGCTTCGGCGCCAAGACGCTGGCGCTGGTGCTGCTCCTGTTCACGACCATCTTCATCATCGACCAGTTCTCCGCCTGGCTGCGCCGCAAATTGGTCGGCGAACAGGCCTTTTTGATGAGCGCCACCTGACCATGGCCATGACCGTCGATGAAATCAAAGCGATCGAGGAACGCTACCCGCACGTGTTCCGGCGTCCGGCCTACAAGCGCTTCGGCCCGTTGCTCCTGTTCGTCGGCACGCTGCTCTATCTCGTCTATGCCTTATGGTTCTTCAGCCTGCCGCAGGTTTTGCGCGAATCGCATTGGGAACGGCTGCCGCTCTTCCTGACGCAATGGGTCAGCTACGATCTGCAACCGGAATTCCGGCTCGACCAGCCGGAGATTACGCCCAGATATCCGCGTTTTTCGGCGCTGGGCGAGAATCCCAATCCGGATTGGGTAATCAAGAATGCCGACGGCTCCTTCACCGTGCGGATCGATGGCCAAGCAAAGTCCGTCACGTTCGACAAGACCTATGCGACCATTGTTGCTCATGGACAAACAGTGCCGGTGGCGTTGACCAGCGGCAAGCCGGTAGTCTCGGGCCCTGTGCCGGACTGGGTGACCGTGCATGACGATGAAATCGTCGCCAAGATGGGCTTTGTCGGCGAGGTGCGCGTCACCGTAGACCGGGTAAAAGTCCGCAAACGCTTCCTCGGCTGGGCAAATTTCGTGTTCGACACACGCTCACCCTTCTTCGGCAAGTCCGCTGGCGAAGTCATCTCGCTGATCGTGTCCGGGCCCGAACTCAAGCCGGGCACCTCGAACCTCGCGCTGGCCGGCAACAACATCTGGAACAACGCCCAATGGCAGCACGGCGACGTCTGGACGAAGCTGCTACAGACCATTGTCATGGCTTTTCTGGGCACGCTGCTCGGTGGCATCGTCGCCTTTCCGCTTGCCTTCTTCGCCGCCCGCAACATCACGCCCAGCGGGTTGCTCAGCCAGATCCTGAAGCGCTTCTTTGATTTCATGCGCTCAGTCGACATGTTGATCTGGGCGCTGTTCTTCACCCGCGCTTTCGGCCCCGGCCCACTGGCAGGCAGTGCCGCCATCTTCTTCACCGAGATCGGCACCCTCGGCAAAGTCTATTCGGAAAGCCTCGAGAACATCGACGACAAGCCACGCGAGGGCATCAAGTCGACCGGCGCCAATGGCTTGCTGGTGCAGCGCTATGGCGTGATGCCGGAAGTCATCCCCATCTTCATCAGCCAGACGCTCTACCAGTGGGAATCCAACACCCGCGGCGCCACCATCATCGGCGCCGTCGGCGCCGGCGGCATTGGCCTCAAGCTCTGGGAAGCGATGCGCACCAATTCCAACTGGGCCAACGTCTTCTACATGGTGCTGCTGATCCTGTTCGTCGTCTTCATCTTCGACAACATCTCCAACTTCCTGCGCCGCCGGCTGAGCCGGACAATCCACGACTACAACAGGATCCAGGCCGAGCAGGGGTAGGCTTGTGATGCAGAAGCGCAAGTCGTCTCGTCCGGCGCCCAAGGATCGCCCCCCACTCCGTCGAGCTACGCTCGACACCTCTCCCCCGATCGACGGGGTAGAGGAAAGGCGCCAGGCTGTGCGAGCCGACGCCTGTCTTTCTAGACCAGCCACCAAGCTCCCTTTCCTCTCCCTCCGGAGGGGGGAGAGGTGGCTCGGCGAAGCCGAGACGGAGCGGGGGAACCACCTGGCAACCGCCGCGAACGCAAATAGAAAATGGGTCAGGGCGCCTAAGCCGCCTTCTTCCACCCGCTCTTGATATGCCTATACCCCTCCCGATAGACCGCTTCCGGCGTCTCGGAAAAATCGCGCCACACCTTCGTTGCCGCCGCCAAGTCCTTCAGCGAGCGGCCGAACGCCTCGATCGTCAGCCAGTCGTCATAGCCGCTCTTGCGGATGGCTGAGAATGTTTCTGTCCAGGGAATGTTGCCGCGCCCCGGCACGCCGCGATCATTCTCCGAAATATGGATATGCACGACATTCCTGCGATGTTTCGTGTAGGCGCCGATCGGGTCGGCCTCCTCGATATTGGCGTGGAAAGTATCGTACATCGCCTTGATGTGCGGCCGGTCGATGGCGTCGATATGCTCCGACAGATCCGCCATCGTGTTGAGGAGATAGCATTCGAAGCGGTTGAGCGCCTCGAGGCCGATGGTGACGCCCTTGTTGCCGGCATGGTCGCCGATGGCGCGTTGCGAGGCGACGGAGCGCTTTTTCTCGGCAGAGGTCGGTCCGGAGCCGGAAAACGACCCGAGCGTCGAATGCAGCGGGCCGCTCAGCGTGCTGGCGCCAAGTGCCTGCGCGCAGTCGATCGCCCATTTCATGTAGTCGACCCCGGCCTTGCGCGTCGCCGCGTCGGCCGAGATCAAATTCATCGCCGGATCGCCCATGGCCGAAACAGAGGTTCGCTCCAGTCCGATGCGGTCGAGCAGATCGCCGAGTTTTTTGTAGTCGTCCGGCGCGCCGGCGAAGATCGGTATCTCGACGCCATCGAAGCCGGTCGCCTTGATGTCGCGCAACAGCGGCTCGTGTTTCTTCGACACCGCCGTCGTCCACAAGAACATGCACATGCCGATTTTCATCGACGCCCCTCCCCATTTGATGCTGCGTGCGGGCTGTTCCCGTCAGCTTCGCGCAAAGTCCCCTCATCCGGCCGCTTCGCGGTCACCTTCTCCCCGAGGGGAGAAGAGACGAGCACGGGCCTCGGCTTCCTCCTCTCCCCTCGGGGAGAGGTCGGATTGCCCCGAATTGCCCTTCGCAATTCGGCTGGCAATCCGGGTGAGGGGGCCTTCGTTACCCGCCGTGCGACTACAGCTTCGTCCACGCCCCATTCTTCTTCGACGATTTCACGCAGGCCTCGATGAAGGCCATGCCCTCGACGCCGTCCTGGATGGTCGGGAAGACGACGTCCTTGGGCGGCTTGCCGCCCTTGCGGCGTGCCGCGCGGATGGCGCGTGCGGCCTCCTGGTAGATGTTGGCGAAACCTTCGAGATAGCCCTCGGGATGACCCGACGGCACGCGGCTGACACGGCCCGCCACCGGCAGCGCGCCGGCGCCGTTGCGGGTGATCAATTGCTTCGGCTGGCCGAACGGCGTGTACCAGAGATAGTTCGGGTCGGCCTGCACCCATTCCAGCCCGCCCTTGGAGCCGTAGATGCGCAGCTTCAGCCCGTTCTCGTGGCCGGGCGCCACCTGGCTTGCCCAGATCATGCCCTTGGCCGGATGCGTCTTGCCGATAGGTTTGAAGCGCAGCATGACGTTGACGTTGTCATCGAGTAGCCGGCCCGGCACGAAGGCGTCGAGATCGGCCGACAGGGAGTCCAGTTCCAGCCCTGAGACGAAGCGGGCGAGGTTGTAGGCATGCGTGCCGATATCGCCCAGCGCACCGCCGGCGCCTGCCTGCTTGGGGTCGGAGCGCCACGCCGCCTGCTTCTGGCCTGTCGCGGCCAAATCCTCGGTCAGCCAGTCCTGCGGATATTCGGACTGCACGATGCGGATGTCGCCGAGAACACCTTTGGCGACCATTTCGCGTGCTTGCCGGATCATCGGATAGGCGGTGTAGTTGTGCGTCAGCACGAACACCTTGCCGGTCTTCTCGACTATCGCCGCAAGCTTTTTCGCCTCGGCCAGGGTCGTCGCCAGCGGCTTGTCGCAGATGACGTGGATGCCGGCCTCGAGGAAAGCTTTTGCCGCCGGCACATGGACATTGTTGGGCGTGACGATGGCCACTGCCTCGATGCCGTCGGGGCGCTTCGCCTCGGCCTTGGCCATCTCGGCATAGGATGCATAGCTGCGTGCGGGGTCGAGCCCCAGTTCGGCGGCCGAGGCCTTGGCACGGGCCGGGTCGGCTGACAAAGCACCGGCAACCAGCACGAAATCATTGTCCAGCCGCGCCGCGATCCGGTGCACCGCGCCGATGAACGCGCCTTGCCCGCCGCCGACCATGCCATAGCGGATCGGGCCGCCTCCCGTTTCCGACTTCGATGCGCCGACCATATCTTGCTCCTCGCTGTTGCTCACCTCCCCCTTGAGGGGAGGTCGATCCGCGCAGCGGATCGGGTGGGGTCGTTGAGGCAGAGCTCGGCATGAACCGACCCCTCCCGGCCCTTCGGGCCACCCTCCCCTCGAGGGGGAGGGGAAACCGCGCTAGATGCCCATCATGGCGCGCAGCATCTTCTTGTCGGTGGTGCCGGCGGCGAAGTCGTCGAATGCCTTTTCGGTCACCCGGATGATATGGTGCTCGATGAAAGGCGCGCCTTCGGCCGCACCATCCTCCGGATGCTTCAGGCAGCACTCCCACTCCAGTACCGCCCAGGAATCATAATTGTACTGCGTCAGCTTGGAAAAGATGCCGCCGAAATCCACCTGTCCATCGCCCAGCGAACGGAAGCGCCCGGCGCGGTTGGTCCAGCTCTGGTAGCCGGAATAGACGCCTTGCCGGCCGGTCGGGTTGAACTCGGCGTCCTTGACGTGAAACGCCTTGATGCGCTCGTGATAGATGTCGATGAATTCTAGATAGTCGAGCTGCTGCAGCAGGAAGTGCGACGGATCGTAGTTGATATTGCAGCGCTTGTGGCCGCCGACCGCGTCGAGGAACATCTCGAAAGTGGCGCCGTCGAACACGTCCTCAGAGGGGTGAATTTCATAGCCGACATCGACGCCGTTGTCCTCGTAGACGTCGAGGATCGGCTTCCAGCGTTTGCCGAGCTCGCCAAACGCTTCCTCAATGAGTCCAGCCGGTCGCTGCGGGAACGGATAGAGGTAAGGGAAAGCCAGCGAGCCGGTAAACGACACTGAAGCATTCAGGCCCAGATTGCGCGATGCTTTAGCGCCGAACTTCATCTGCTCGACAGCCCACTCCTGCCGGGCTGCGGGATTGTTGTGCACCGACGGCGGCGCAAAGCCATCCATCTGCGCGTCATAGGCTGGATGAACCGCGACCAACTGCCCCTGCAGATGCGTCGACAGTTCGGTGATCTCGACGCCGGCGTCAGCGCAGATGCCCTTCACCTCATCGCAATAGGCCTTGGAAGAAGCCGCCTTCTTGAGGTCGAACAGCCGCGCGTCCCAGGTCGGGATCTGCACGCCCCTGTAGCCGAGACCGGCCGCCCATTTGGTGATCGACGCCAGTGAGTTGAACGGCGCGGCGTCGCCCGCGAACTGCGCCAGAAACAGCCCAGGGCCCTTCATTGTCGTCGGCATCGCATCCTCCCTCATTTCTCTCTCGACCGAGCATAGCGCCGATTGGAAGCAGGGCCAGCCACTTTGGTCTTTTCTCAACGGGTGCTTGCACGCACCGCCATTCTGGTATTACCAAATGTGGAAATTTGGTCAAGCCGCGCAATGCGCCATCAAGACCCCAAAATCAACTGTTGCAGGCCTATATATCTCAATATAATCAAGGAAACAATCCATTGAGAGAGTTGCACCCCAGCGCTTCTTGCCGATCTGGAGAATTTGCTGTAGACCTCGCTTCAGGCCCAATTGGTCGAACCAGTTTGCGAAAAAAGGCTGGGAACGCCTTGGGGAGGAACCTTTGTGTCGCCTTTTGGCGATGCATGTCGCAGGCGAACCATAGAGACGATTTGGGAAGGACAGACCATGCATCTTTCGACGCACAACTGGATGCGCGCGGAACCCTTGGAGACGACGCTCAAGCGCATCAAGAAATTCGGCTATGAGTCGATCGAGATTTCCGGCGAGCCCGAGCAGTACAAGACCAAGGAGACCCGGGCGCTGCTGAAGGAGCATGGTATTCGCTGCTGGGGCGCGGTGACCCTGATGCTGGGCGAGCGCAATCTTGCCGCCAGGAACCAGGGCCAGCGCGAGCGTTCCGTTCAGTATGTCAAGGACGTGCTGACCATGGTCAGCGAACTCGATGGCGAGATCATCACGCTGGTTCCGGCCACCGTCGGCAAGGTCGTGCCTGACGGGACCGAGGAAGAGGAATGGAAGTGGGTCGTCGACGCCACCCGTGAATGCTTCACCCACGCCAAGAAGGTCGGCGTCAAGATCGCTGTCGAACCCCTCAACCGCTTCGAGACCTATCTGTTCAATCGCGGCGCCCAGGCACTGGCGCTGGCTGACGCGGTCAGCCCCGAATGCGGCGTGTGCCTAGACGCTTACCACATCCACATGGAAGAATTTAACGTCCATGACGCGATCCGGCAGGTCGGAAAGCGCCTGTTCGACTTCCACGTCGCCGACAACAACCGGTTTGCCGCCGGCCTCGGCCAGATCGATTGGCCGAAGATCGTCGCCACCTTGCGCGAGATCGGCTACGACGGCGCGCTGACCAATGAGTTCGTCGCGCCCGTCGACCGGACGCCGGCAGCCCCCTATCCCGACATGGTCGAGCGCAATCCGGTCGACATCTCGCCCGAGCAGCTGAAGTTCATCCAGGACCACGGCTCCAGCGTGCTCACCGAGAAATTCTACACCGACCAGATGCGCATCAACGCCGAAACGTTATTGCCGCTGATCAAGTAGCCGACTGCCTCTGGGAAATTCGCCCTTCCGCCCTGACCGGCGGCGGGGCTGGGGAAGAATATGCGTATCAAGTCCGTCCAAGCCTGGTGGATCCGCGTTCCGATCGAAGCCGCTCGGCAGCACCGCAGCGACTTCGGTCAGGTGACGACCTTCGACGCCGCCATTCTGCGCATCGAAACCGATGACGGGCTGGTCGGCTGGGGCGAAGGCAAGAACGCCGCCGGCAGTGCCGGCAGCTACGGTGCACTCGTCCACATGCTGAACCATGAGGTCGGGCCTCAGCTGGTCGGCCGCGATCCGGCGGACATCGGCGTCATATGGGAGATGCTCTACAATGGCGTGCGCCACGACAGCGCCGCGCGTGGCGGCCACGCCATGCCGCAACTGGCGCGGCGCGGCATGAGCATCGCCGCCATCAGCGCCGTCGACATCGCGCTGTGGGACATTCTTGGCAAATCGCTTGGCGTTCCGGTCTGGCGGCTGCTGGGCGGCCGCAAGCTCGATCGCATGCCGGCTTACGCGTCCGGCGGCTGGGCGGCTGCCGACGCCATCGGCGAGCAGTTGAAATCCTACATCGCCAAGGGCGGTTTCAAGGCACTGAAGATGCGGGTGGGCGCCATGGATGGCGCGGCGCACATTTCGGCCGGCCGCGTGCGGGCCGCACGGCAGGCGCTCGGCCCCGATGTCGAACTGATGGTCGACGCGCACGGCACCTACACGGTGGCCGAGGCCAAGCGCTTCATCCATCTCGTCAACGATCTGGACCTCGCCTGGTTCGAGGAGCCTATCATCGCCGACGACAAGCCCGGCATGGCTGAAGTGCGGGCGTCAGGTGCCGTCCCGATCGCCACCGGCGAAAGCGAGGCGACACGCTATGCCTTCCGCGATCTCGCGGTGCTGAAAGCCGCCGACATTTTCCAGCCGGATCCCGCCTTCTGCGGCGGTATCAGCGAGGCGATGAAGATCGGCACCATCGCCAGCGCCTTCAATCTGCGCTTTGCACCGCATTTGTGGGCCGGCGCGCCCTGTTTTTTCGCAGGCTTGCATGTCTGCGCCGCCTCGCCGTCGAGTTTCACCGTCGAATATTCGCTCGGCGCCAACCCGATGATCCATGATCTGGTCGAAGAGACTGTCGAAGCCAGGGACGGCATGATAGCGATCCCGGAAAAACCGGGTCTGGGATTCACCATTTCGGAGCGGTTCCTGGAGGCGCACGCGCAACGCGGTTGACGATGAAAGAAAAGAACCTCCTCGCGGAACTCGCTGCCTACCTGTTCTCCCATTCGGACAAGGAGAGCGGCCGAACGCCTTCGGAACGCGAACTGGCGGAGCATTTCGCCGTCAGCCGCGGCCAGATCCGCGAGGCGCTGGCCATCCTGGAGGCCATGCGCATCGTCGAGCGCCGGGCCAAGTCCGGCATTTACATCGACACCAAGCAGGCCAGCGTGGAGGCCATGGCGCTTTTTGCGCGCGCGGGCCTGCCGCTCGACCCGATCCAGATCTACGAAACGGTCGAACTGCGCAAAATCCACGAGATCAAGGCGGCCGAACTTGCCTGTTCGCGCGCCACAGAGGAGAATTTCGAGCGGCTGCGCGAGATACTGAAAGCTTCGGAAGAGCGCATTGCCGCCGGCGAAGGGCTTGCCAGGGAAGACCGTGAATTCCACCTCGAGATCGTGCGCGCCACCAAGAACAGCGTCTTCCACAATGTCTGCAGCGTCTACTACATGATGGGCGAGCAGCGCCTGCCGATCTATTTCAACGACCCCGAGCGCAACGTGCGCTCGCATGCCGAGCATATCCAGATCTATGAGGCGCTGCTGCGCCGCGATGGCAATCTCGCCCAGGCGCTGATGAGCGCCCATTTGCAAGGGGCTGAGAGCTACTGGAAAGGCCTGATCGAGGGCCATGGCGAGGAACCTCAAAGCCCGGCGCTCGAAAAAGCTTGACCGACATGGCCCGTATCCTCACGACCCACGCCCTGCACCCGCGCGCCTCGGCCATGCTGGCCGGCGCCGGAGAACTCGTCGTCGCCTCCGCCATCGATCCGGCCACGCTGGCTGCCGAGGCGAAGGATGCTGATATCGTCATCGTGCGCGCGCCGCTGCCACCACAGCTTTTCGACGGCGCAAAGCTGCTGCGGGCGGCAATCCGTCATGGCGCCGGGCTCGACATGATCCCGATGGAAGCAGCGGCGGCGGCCGGCGTGCTGGTGGCGAATGTGCCGGCGGTCAATGCCCGCTCGGTTGCCGAGCACGTCATGTTCGCGGCGCTCGCCTTGCTGCGCAACTTCCGTGTCGTTGACCGCGACCTGCGCACCAAAGGCTGGCTCGCCGGCCGCGAGCACGCCAATTCCAGCAGCGAGCTTGCCGGCAAGACGATCGGCATCGTCGGCCTCGGCGCCGTCGGCCAGGCGGTTGGCCATATCGCCGCGCACGGCTTCGACCTGAAGGTGGTGGCAACGACGCGCAGCATGCAGCCGGCGCCTGACAAGGTCGGTTTCCTGTCGATCGACGCTCTCGTCGAGCAGAGCGACATCATCGTTCTGTGCTGCCCGCTGACGCCGGAAACGCGCGGCCTGATCAACCGTGAGCGGATCGCCCGCATGAAGCCGCATGCGCTGCTGATCAACGTGTCGCGCGGACCGGTCATCGATGACGATGCGCTGATCGAGGCGTTGCAGAAACGCCGTATCGGCGGTGCCGCGCTCGATGTTTTTGCGACACAGCCGCTGCCGTCGAACCATCCCTATTTCGGCTTCGACAATGTCATCATCACGCCGCACATGGCCGGGATCACCGAGGAATCGATGATGCGCATGGGCGTCGGCGCGGCGGGTGAAGCCTTGTTGGTGCTGGCCAACAAGCTGCCGGTCAATCTGCGCAATCCGGAAGTGGTCGATCACTATCGGCGGCGGTTTCCGGCGAGCCCGTAACACATCGCGGTTTCGCCCCAATTCTCCGCGACGTTGAGAGCCATGTCCGATCCACGGCTCGCATTCCTGGTAGTCGTCGTCTGTTCGCTCTGCGCCATGCCGTCATTCGCGGCCGAAAGCAGTTATGTCTATTGCGACAACGGACTGCGCTGCTTCAAGGCGCCCTGCCCGTCGAACAGCGTGCTCGACCTTGCCACCGGGGCGATCATCAAGGGCGTCTCGATCGATCCAAGCGGATTGCCGCAGGCCGACAAGGCGATAACCGATCTTTCCGACGCGCTTTATGCCGGCAAGATCGTCGTCAGGGGTTCGATCGAGCACCGCACCCAGACCATCACCGGCGAGAAGTACAATCTGCCCTGGCTGGTCGCGACCCGTATCGTGCGGACCGCCAAGGACAGCGAACGCAAGCACTGTTCGTCGCACTGATAGGCGGTTCAGCCCTGGTCACGCGCCAAGCAGCTGCTCTATTTCGGCAGCAATCCGCAGCAGGCGCCGGTCATGCCCGTTGCGCGCCACCAGCATCAATCCGGCGGGCAGCGGAGTACCCGGCATCGGTATCGAGATCGCGCAGAGATCGAACTGGTTGGCAACCTGCGTGTTGCGCAGCAGCAGGCCCTCGGTGCGGTCGCGCAGCTCGGCGCCGTCAGCCATCGAGACGATGGTCGGCGCCGTCACCGGCGTGGTCGGCAGAGCCAGCACATCGACCGATGCCAGCCGCTCGTCCATGGCGGCGACGAGCGCTGTGCGACGGCGCATTGCCCTGATGTAGACAGGCGTCGGCAGCATGGCCGCCCGCGACAAAGGTCCGCTGACATGCGGGTCGACCGGCACCGACGCTCCTGTCGCCAGCCAGTCGGCATGCACTTCGGCCCCTTCCATCGCAGCGATCGAGCCACGCTTGGTCGCCGCGCGCAAATCGGCAAGCAGATCGTCGATCGACAGGTCGGCGATCCGCGCGCCTGTCTGCTCGATCTTGCCAAGGCAGCGGTCGAACGCGGTCGCCACCTCGTCTTCCGTCTCTTCGAAAAGGACGCCGCGCGGAATGCCTATGCGAAGCCCTGCAAGGGCAATCGGCGTCAGCGCGGTCGGCAGCACCTCGCCGGCCATCACGGCGTCGGCGGCGGCACACTGGGCGACGGTTCGGGCAAGCGGCCCGATCGAGTCCAGCGTGGCGGACAGTGGGAACGCGCCAGTCAGCGGCACGCGTCGCGCTGTCGGCTTGAAGCCGACGACACCGTTGAGTGAAGCCGGAATGCGGATCGAACCGCCGGTATCGGAACCGATCGAGATTTCGCTTGTCCCCTCGCCGACGGAAACGCCTGCGCCCGAGGACGAGCCGCCCGGAATGCGGCTGGCGTCAACGGCATTGCCAGGCGTGCCGAAATGCTGGTTGTCGCCGATCGCGGTGAAGGCGAATTCGGTCATGTTGGTCTTGCCGATGATGACCGCGCCGGCCTGTCGCAGCCGGCTGACAATTGCCGCGTCGCTTTGGGCGGGTGCCGCGGTCTTGCGCATCAGCGAACCGGCCGTGGTCGGCTCGCCGGCGACATCGAACAGGTCCTTGATCGAGACGATGGTGCCGTCGAGCGGCCCTAGCGTCACACTTGCCCGCTTGCGGGCATCGCTGGCATCAGCCGCGGCCCGTGCGGCTTCGGCATAGAGCTTCGTGAACACGTGCTCTTCGCCGGCACGGGCGGCGAGGCGCGCAAGAATGATTTCCAGATGATCACGAACGGATTGCATTTTCGGTGTCGGGCTCCGGACGCCTTGAACGTCTTAAGGGGTGCGGCCAGTGCATGGCTTGCCCAGACTTAACCCGGCGCAGGCAGTTTTGCACCCTGTCGAATACGAGGAAAAGCCCGATGCTCTACAAAGGCAGCTGCCACTGCGGCAAGGTGGCCTTCGAATTCAAGGCCGAACTGACCGGTGCCATCAGGTGCAATTGTTCGATCTGCACGCGCAAGGGCGCCCTGCTGTGTGCCATTCCGCATGAGACCTTGCGGGTCCTGGCCTGGGGCGACGATTTGGGCACTTACACATTCGGCAACCATGCCATCGCGCACCGGTTCTGCCGGGCTTGCGGCATCCATCCCTTTGCGGAGGATGTCCGCGAGGGCCGTGAACGCAGCGCCTATATCAACATTAACTGCGTGGCCGATCTCGACCCTTCGACGCTGTCGGTCTTCGATTTCGACGGGCGGTCCGCCTGACGCAATTCCAGGAAAAGTGCGCAGCGGTTTTCCGTCCGAAATTGCGCAGGAACCAATTACCTATCGATAGCCCGTCGCATCGGCGGGCTTGCCGGCGTCCTGAACCTCGGGAACATAACGCCAGGCGTCGGGCCGTGAGCCGTCGAGGTCGGTAAAGCCGTAGACCTGCGCCAGCCCGCCGCTGGACAGCGACTGTCCGTTCCAGCGCGAGCGGTCCGGATCCGCCGCCAAAGCCGCAACGGCGCGGCCGACGAAACGTGGTGTCTCGGAAATGACGAAATGCGGCACCTCAGCGGTGGCGTCGCGCCAATTGCCCTCGCTCACGCCAAAGGCTTCCAGCATCATCTCCGAACGCAGCCAGCCGGGCGTCAGCGACACGGACGTTGCGTCGTGTTTGGCGAGATCCTGGGCATGCGCCCATGCCATGCGCGTCACCGCGACCTTGGCGAGATCGTAGAATGGCGACAGCCGGTAGTGATCGGCATTGTATTCGGCCGTGCCGTCTGTGACCTCGACGAGCAGCCCGCCCGGACGTTCGATCAACAGCGGCAGCGCATGGTGCGCGGTGATCAGATGCGTGTCGATGCCGAGCCGCAGCATGCGCAGGCCATTGTCCAGATTGTGGTCCCAGACCGGTTTGTCCCACTCGAACAGTTTCTCGCCACCCCAGATGTCATTCACCAGTATGTCGAGCCGGCCTTGTTCGGTGCGGATGCGCTCGACCAGTTTGCGCACATCGTCGGCCACCAGATGATCGACCTGAACGGCGATGCCCTTGCCTCCGTTCGCCGAGACCAGTTCCGCTGTTTCCTCGATGGTTTCGGGCCGGGCATATTCGGATTGCTGGGCCCGCGTGCTGCGCCCGGTGACATAGACGGTGGCGCCGGCTGCGCCGAGTTCGATCGCTATGCCCCGTCCGGCGCCGCGCGTCCCGCCGGCGACCAGAGCAACTTTCCCTTGCAGCGTCATTGAACTCTCCCAAAAACGGACTCATCGATCCGACAAGGCTGGCTTGTGCTGTTCGCGCCATATATATAAATGATCATTCGGTTATATCGGGATGTCAAGATGACACGGCCAAAAACCCAGTCCGACGAGCAGGTGCTGGAGACCGCGCACCGGCTAATCCACGAGCATGGTCCCGAAGCACTCACCTTCGAGCGTCTGGCAAAGGCCTGCGGTCTCTCCGGTGCAACGCTGGTGCAGCGCTTCAAGAACAAGGCGCAGCTGAAACAGCGCACTTTGCTGCACGCCTGGGACGGTCTCGACGAGAACACCAGAAAGCTGGCAGCCACCGTTCCCAGAACCCCCACCGGTGCGGTCGCGTTGCTGGTGGCCCTGTCGCAATTCTATGGCGGCATCGAATCCTATGCCGAAGGCCTGCTTGTCCTACGCGAGGATCTGCGCGATCCCGTGCTCAGGGCGCGGGGTGCGGCCTGGAAGGCGTTCCTGTGCGACACACTTGCAGCCTGTTTTGCCAAGACGCCCAACCCGCCACGCGACATCGGCCTGCTGATGGCCTCGCATTGGCAAGGCTCGCTGCTGTGGTGGAGCTTTGACCCGGCGATCGAAGTGGCCGCCTATGTCGAGGACGGCCTGAACCGCTTCGTCGCAGCCATCACAACGGCGCCGGCCCGAAAACCGTGATGGTTCTTGGCGTCTCGGCTATGAATCCGATGCCGCTTTCAGCCGCGCCTTCAAGCGCGTCATCGGCTTGGCGCGCAGCCATCTCCGGGGCGAGGAACAGGCCGATATCCGCCAGGCCAGCTGACGCACAGGGTTTCGAACTCAGCTTGCCAAAGGCAGCAGCCAGTTCGGCGGTCCCGGCAGCTTTTGTGCCGGCTTTTCGCGATAGGAATTTTTTCTTAACTCGATGACCTCAGCTATGCTACATTTCTGTCTATGGTGCTGATTTGCGCCAGTGACCCGCCGCACAGGCGGGTTTTTCGTTTGATGCTCCGTCCCTACGCCTGGCGAAGCTCCGAAGGAACCCGTTGACCCGAGTTCGTTGCCCTGACCGACGCATGGAGGCCGTGACGGACTGGCGATTCCAGGCTAAAGCAATTCCAGGAAAAGTGTGAAGCGGTTTTTCCGTCCGGAATTGCGTCAAAACAAAGAGATAGAGCGGTTCAACGTTTCCGTTAAACGATGAACTGCTTCAGAAAAATCCGCATGGTTTTCACCTCGCCCAAGACTGCCTTGCCGGCCTCGGAGGGTCCGCTCACCGACATCTTGCGCGGATTGCGGCTAGATGGCGTCGACTATGGCCGCTGCGAACTTTCGGAGCCATGGGCCGTGTTGTTTCCTGCCCAGAAGGCAGCACGGTTTCACTTCATTGGCCGCCGCGGATGCTGGCTGTTCTCGCCAGCCGGAGAATGGATTGAGCTGACACCCGGCGATGCGTTGCTCTTGCCGCGCGGCGCCGAGCATGTCGTTGCCAGCGCGCCTGGCATTCCTGCCGTGCCGATCGAAAGCTACACTGTCGAGCCTTTGCAGGACAATGTCTTCAATGTCTCCAATGGCGGCCACGGCCCGAAAATCTTGCTGTTTTGCGGCAGCATGCACTTCAACCTGGACGGATCGCACCCCTTGCTGGGCATGATGCCGGACATGATGCGCGCCAAGGAATTGATGGCTGGCGAGCCAGGTATTCCGCATCTGCTGCAAGCCATGGCCGGCGAGATCACCATGAACCGCGCCGGTTCCGGCGGCATGCTGGCGCGGCTGGCCGACGTACTGGCTGCAAGCATCATCCGTTCATGGGTGGAAAACAGCGGCGGCGACACCAGAGGCTGGATCGCGGCGATCAGGGATCGCGACATCGGCCGCGTACTTGCCGCCATTCATCTGCAGCCCGACAGGAACTGGACTGTCGAAGCGCTGGCGCGCGAAATGGGCGCCTCGCGATCGGCCTTCGCCGAACGCTTCACGGCCGTCGTTGGCGAAACACCGGCGAGATATGTCGCCCGGATACGCATGCACCAGGCGCGGCAATGGCTGATCGACGATCGGATGCGGGTTTCGGTGGTCGCCGCCAGACTGGGTTACGATTCCGAAGCGTCGTTCAGCCGGGCGTTCAAGCGCATCATAGGCATCGCGCCCAGCCACCTGCGCACCGTCGACGGCACCTCCGAAAACCGCTGAGACGATCCCGGATCCGCGGCCATGGATCGCAGGGTCTGGATGAATTGCCGGGTCTGGATGAATTGCCAAGCCTTCCGGACGCAATGCCATTGCCGGGCCACCCGCATGCAATAGCTTGCCATAACCAGGCAGCCAGCGGCCGGCGTCCAGTCGGGTCCGAAGAGGAGAACCATGCCAAATCATCTGAAGGTCATCGCACTCGCCGTCATGCTTGCGGTTCCCGGGCGCGCCTTTGCCCTCGAGGACAGCTACCTGCCGGCCGACAAGATCCCCTATGTGGCGGAAGTACCCGACCAGCCGCATCGTCTTGGCCCATTGTGGGGCGAGCGGGCCAAGGGTCCGGCAGGCACGTTGCTGAAGGTTCCCGGCAACTGGCGTGCACCGGTCCATGCGCACACCGCGGATTACCGTGCGGTGGTTATAAAGGGGCTGTGGGCGCACTGGCAGATGGATGGCGGCGAGGCGACCAAGGTCGAACTGCCTCCTGGATCCTACTGGACCCAGAAAGCCAATGAGATGCATGACGACGCCTGCGTCTCCGACACGGAATGCGTGATCCTGCTGATCAACGACACGCCCTACGAAACCTACTTCCAGAAATAGGCTGGGATGCGGCCTCACGCATGTCGCCCAAAAGTGACCTCGGTTTGGAGTGCGCCCCTGGGGGTGGACACTGATCAGGCTGCGGTTTTGCCCGTCTGCCGGATATGTTGATCCTCGAACTGTTGCGGGCTGAGATATCCCAGCGCCGAATGGAGCCTGCGTTTGTTGTAGACCTGGTCGATGAAGTGGGGAAGGTGCTCGGCAACCTCCTCGAAGGTTTCAAGCGCCATCGGATAGACCGCCTCGAGCTTCAGGGTCTTCATGAAGCTCTCCGCTTTGGCATTGTCATAAGGATTGCCCTTGCGGCCCATCGAGCCCGCCAGACCGTGGCCGGCGAGAAGCTGCCGGTAAGTCTCGGCGGCATATTGGGAGCCGCCATCGGAATGGTGAACGCAGCCTGGCGGAGGCTTTCTGCGCTCGATTGCGGCGCGCAAGGCGGCGCCCGTCAGGCGAGCATCGATGGCGCGGCTGATGGCGTAGCCGACGATCATGCGCGACCAAACATCGAGAATGATGGCGACGTAGACGAAGCGGACCGGTAGCGCGACATAGGTGATGTCGCCGACCCAGAGTTGGTTCGGACCGGTCGGGACGATGTCCTTTGCCAGATTGGGGAAGATCGGACTGTTGTGATTGCTGTCGGTCGTGGCGACGAACCGGCGTCTGACCTTCGGTTGCAGGTCGTGATCGCGCATCAGGCGGCGGATCTTCTTGTGGTTCACCACAAAGCCTTGCTGGCGCAAGGCCGCGCTCACGCGGCGATAGCCATAAAACTCGAATTCGTCGCAGATCGCGAACATCGTCTCAACGATAGCGGTGTCATCGGCCGGCCATTGCGGACGGTCATAAAAGGTCGAACGCGCCAGATCCATCAGCCGGCATCCTTCGGCGACGGAGAGGCCGGGGGGCCGATGATGGCGGATGTAGTCCCGCTTTTCGGCCGCGGAGCGCTTTTCAGAGCCCCCTTTAGAAACTCCAGCTCCAGAGCCTGCTTGCCGACCAGCCGCTCAAGCGCGGCGATCCGCGCCTCATATTCCGTGATCAGAGTGGCCGAAGCCGTATCTTCATCGAAGCCGCCTGCCTCATACTTGCCAATCCAGACACCGATCAGGGTGCGGGTGATGTCATGCCGTTTCGCCAAACTGTGCAGCGTCTCGCCCGACAGATATTCCTGCACGACCTGACGCTTGAACGTGATGCTGTAGCTACGATGTCTTGCCATGGTTCTCTCTCCGAAAACCCGACAGCCATGGTCAATTCCTCAGGACGATCTGTCCACCCCCAGGGGCGCACTCCAATTTTGGGAGAACGACATGCACAAAAACAAAGACCTAAAGCGCGTCGCATGAATCCGTTTCAGCGCGACGCGCTTTATGAGGCGTGTCGCAAGCTGACGCCGCTGCCCTTGTCGAACAGCACCACCTTGTCGGGGTTCCAGGCAAAGCGCACCGCCTGCTCGATGGCGACGTCGGTCCTGGCCGGCACGGTGGCACGCAGTGTCGCGTCGCCGACGCGCAGCGTCAGGATCTTTTCGACGCCGTGGTTCTCGACGTCGTGAACATGCGCCTCGACCGGCGCGCCGCTCTCGAGATAGACGTCCTCGGGACGAATGCCGAAGACGAGCGGGCGACCGTCGGTCGCCCCGCCCGCTTTGGCTCCCCCCGAAAAAGGCAGTTCGAAGTTCAACGGAGCCATCACCGCGCGGCCGTTCACAAGCTTGCCGTCGATGAGGTTCATCGGCGGCGAGCCGACGAAGCTCGCCACATAGGTATCGCGCGGATTGTTGTAGATCTCGTGCGGCGTGCCGGTCTGAACGATGCGGCCATGGTTGAGCACGCCGACCTTGTCGCCCATCGACATCGCCTCGATCTGGTCGTGGGTGACGAACAGGAAGGTGGCGCCGAGCTGCATCTGCAGGTTCTTCAGTTCAGTCCGCAGCGCCTCGCGCAGCTTGGCGTCGAGCGCAGACAGCGGCTCGTCCATCAGGAACACACGCGGCTTGCGCACGATGGCGCGGCCGATCGAGACGCGCTGCATCTCGCCGCCGGACAGCCGATCCGTCTTGCGGTCGAGCAGGTGCTCGATCCGCAGCGTACGGGCGGCACGGTCGACGCGATCCTTGATCTCGGCGTCGGGCAGCCGGCGAATTTTTGGCTTCAGCGGGAATTCGAGATTTTCGCGCACCGTGTAGCGCGGATAGAGCGAGTATTGCTGCAGCACCAGCGCCACGTCACGCTCGGCCGCACCCCAGTCGGCGACGTCGACGCCGTCGATGAAGACCTGGCCTTCGCTCGGCTTTTCCAGGCCGGCGATAAGCCGCAGCGTCGTCGTCTTGCCGGCGCCCGTCTCGCCCAGCAGCACGAAGAACTCGCCATCGGCAATATCGAGATCGAGCCCGGTGAGCGCAGTGTGGTTGCCGAAAGTCTTCGAGATGTTCTTGAGCTGGATATGGGCCATGTCTATCGTCCCGATCTCTTTTTCGAGGGCGTCTGCCCTCCGCTATAGCTCCGGGCGTTCGATTGTTCGAAGGGCCAAGTCATTGGCCTTTCGTGTCCTTCGGCCATCACAATCTCACTCCCAGCGACTTGCCGCTTGCCGTGTCGAAGAAATGCGCTTGGGCCGGATCGATCCTGGCGAACACCTTCTGGCCGGGACCGGCGACGAAGCCGCTCTTGGTGCGTGCGCGCAGCATCTTTGAGCCGACCTTGAGATCGACAATGTCGAAGGAGCCAAGCGGCTCGACGATCTGCGTCTCGACCGGCAAAAACCCCTCCGTCGCCTCGCGGCGGATGAGAACGCCTTCCGGCCGGATGCCGAGCGCGAGCTGGCCGCCTGCATGGCCGTTGAGCTTCGACAGCAGCGCCCGCGGGAACTCGAAGCCGGCGGGAGCCCCGCCGACCGTCACCGAGACCGAGGACGCCGTGTCGGCGACTGCCGCATCGGCGACGTTCATCACCG
This sequence comes from Mesorhizobium sp. M7A.F.Ce.TU.012.03.2.1, assembly GCF_004006095.1. Lineage (NCBI taxonomy): Bacteria > Pseudomonadati > Pseudomonadota > Alphaproteobacteria > Hyphomicrobiales > Phyllobacteriaceae > Mesorhizobium > Mesorhizobium sp. M7A.F.Ce.TU.012.03.2.1. The sequence continues at coordinate 2,865,801 of NZ_CP034779.1, read as the reverse complement.
GACTGCCGACGAATTGCGCCACGAACAGATTGGCCGGGTGCGAATAGACCTCGTCGGGCGAGCCGACCTGCTGCAGCACGCCTTCATGCATGATGACGATGCGGTCGGCGAGGCTCATCGCCTCGATCTGGTCGTGCGTCACATAGATGGTCGTCGACCCTTGCTTGATGTGCAGCCGCTTGATCTCGGCCCGCATCTCCTCGCGCAGCTTGGCGTCGAGCGCGCCGATCGGCTCGTCCATCAGCATGGCCTTCGGCCGCCGCACCAGCGCCCGGCCAATGGCGACGCGCTGCATGTCGCCACCCGAGAGCGCCGATGGCTTCTTATCCAGCAGATCGGTGATCTGCAGCGTCTTGGCGACGGAGCGAACCTCGCTGTCGATCTCCGTCTTGCTCTTGCGCGTGGCGCGCAAGGGGAAGGCGATGTTCTCGTAGACGCTCATATGCGGATAGAGCGAGAACGACTGGAAGACCATGGCAATGTCGCGGTCGGCGGCCTTTAGATGCTGGATCGGTTTGCCGTCGATGAGGATGTCGCCCTCGTCGATCGTTTCCAGCCCGGCGATGGCCCGCAGCGTCGTCGTCTTGCCGCAGCCCGACTGGCCGAGCAGAACGATGAACTCGTTGTCGGCGATCTTGAGGTTCAGGTCCTTGATGACCTGGACGGCGCCGAAGAATTTCTGGACGCCGCGAAGCTCGATCTGGGTCAATGCTGTGCTCCCGGATTGCGCACCTGGCCGGTGCCGGCCTTTTCCTCAGGCGCGATCTTGGAGGTTACGTTGAAGCCGACCAGCCCGATCAGGATGATGGTCAGGCCATATGTGTGCAACAACAGGTTCCAGGGCTGGCAGAGTGCTATGATGCCGAGCACCATCAGCACCTGCGAACCGGGCTCCAGATATTTCTGGTTGATGGCACGAAAGCTCATTTGCGAATCGCTCCGAAGGACATGCCGCGCAGCAGATGGTTGCGGAGCAGGAACGTGAAGATCGCGACCGGCAGCAGGAACAGAAAGGTTCCGGCGGCGATCACCGTCCAGTCCGGCAGGCCCGAGCCGACCTGGCTCGGGATGAAGGGCGGTGCGGTCTGGGCGCGGCGGTTGGTCATGATCAGTGCGAAGGCATATTCGTTCCACGCGGTGATGAAGCAGAACACCGCGGTGGCGGCGATGCCGGTGGCCGCCTCGGGCAGCACGATCTTGAAGAAGGCCTCCATGCGCGTGTAACCGTCGACCAGGGCCGCCTCTTCATACTCTTTCGGTATCTCATCCATAAAACCCTTCATCAGCCACACCGAGAAGGACAGGTTGAAGGCGGTGTAGAGGATGATCAGGCCCACATGCGTGTCGTTGAGGCCGACCGCCCGGTACATCAGGAACATCGGGATCGCCACCACCACCGGCGGGAGCATGCGTGTCGACAGGATGAAGAAGAGCAGGTCAGCCTCCCCCTTCACCTTGAAGCGCGAAAAGCCATAGGCGGTGAAGGTGCCCATGCCGACCGCCAGCACCGTGGAGGTGATGGCGATGATCAGCGAGTTCATGAAGCGGCTCGGATAGCCGGACCATTGCACCTGGCCCTTGCCGTCGCGCACGATCTTTTCACCGCCGTCGAAGACGACGCGCTCCCACCAGGGCGCTGCCGCATACTCTTCCGGCGTCGGCGCGCTGCGCAGTTGCGAGCGCTTGGTGAACAGTTTGACGAAGGGCGATATCTCCGGCTGGAACACCACCGTCGGCGGGATGGTCGTGGCAAGATTGCGCGGCTTGAACGCCGTCGAGGCGATCCAGTAGATCGGCGCCAGGAAGATGATCGTCACCAAAAGGACGACGACGATGGCGACGCGATTGAAGCCGATTTCGGAAGAAGTGCGGACGGCGGCCATCTCAGCGCTCCTTCACCTTGTTGAGGTATTTGACGTAGATGTTGGTGATAGCCAGCACCATGATCAGCACGATGTAGGCAAGCGCGCAGGAGCGCCCGGTCTGCCATTCCTGGAACGCCATCTTGTAGAGTCGGATCGAGATCACCTCGGTGGTTGGCTGGCTGGTCAGGATGTAGGCGAGATCGAAGGTCTTGAACGCCTCCATGGTGCGGAAGATGATCGCGATCATCAGAATCGGCGCGACCAGCGGCAGCGTAATGCGAAAGAAGGTATAGAACGAGCCGGCGCGGTCGATCGCCGCCGCCTCGTAGAGGTGCTTCGGCACTGCCGACAGGCCGGCAAGCGACAGCAGCATGACGAAGGGCGACCACATCCAGATGTCGGTGATGGCAACCGCGTAGAGCGCCATGTCAGGGTTGGACAGCCACTCGAAATTGCCGAGGCCGAGTGCATAGTTGATGACACCCCATGACGGATCATAGAGCAGTTTCCAGAACAGACCGACGACGGCCATCGACAGCATCATCGGCAACAGCAGCAGTGTCGTCAGCAGGCCCTTCAGCGGGATATCGCGGTTGAGCAGCAACGCCACGCCAAAGCCGACGATGACCTGACCGACCACGGAGACGATGACATATTTGGCGGTGATGGCGAAATTCGACCAGATGAACGGGTCGTTGAGCAGTTCGCGATAATTCTGCAGTCCGACGAAATTGGCCGCCGCCGGGCTCGACGCGCGAAAGTCGGTGAACGAATAGCCGAGCGAATAGAGCAGTGGAAAGATGTTGAAGACGATCAGGAAAACGATCGTCGGAATGATGAAGAGATTTCGGATCGTGAGGTCGCTCATGCCGCGGGTGGCGGAGCGCGAGTTGGGATCCAGCGTGGTCATGACTGCAGTGGCCAAAGCCAGTTCCTTCCTTGAGAAAAGAAAACGGAAGGGGTGGGCTCCCACCCCTTCCGAGCGTTAGTACCGCTTACTTCACGCGGTTGTACTTCTTGAACGTCGCGTTCCAGTCCGCGGCGAGCGAATCGAGCACTTCCTTGGCCGTGCCCTGATTGCCGGTGATGTACGGATAGACGCGTTGGTTCATCGCGATGAGCAGCTCGGCGTACTCCGGCGTCGCCCAGAAGTCCTTCACCTTGAACATGGTTTCGTAGAAGGCCTTGTTGTAAGGCGTGGCGTTCTGGAATTCAGGCGACTCGAGCACCTTGGCACTTGCCGTGTAACCGCCGAGTTCCGCCCACTTCTTCTGCGTCTCGTCTTTGATGAACCATTCCAGGAACTTCATCGCCTCTTCCTTGTTGTTGGAATAGGAGATGACGGAGATGCCCTGGCCGCCGAGCGCGGCGAACTGGTCGCCGTTCGGGCCGGCAGGGTTGGCGAAGAAGCCTGTGTTCTTGGCATTCGGGTTCGAGGCTTCGTTGATGAGCGCCGGGAAGAAGGCGAAGTAGTTCATACTCATCGCAGCCAGATTCTCGGTGATCGCCTGGTTGTCCTCGATGAAGAAGCTCTTGGCCCAACCAGGAGGTGTGAAGGAATAGAGTTCCTTGTAGACCTCGAGCGCCTTGACGTTCTGATCGGAGTTGATGATCCCGTCGACCTTGTAAGTGGCATAGTCGCCAAGTTCGCCGCCGTAGGAGAAGATGGCGTTCTCGACGCCCATAACCAGGGCATCATATGAATTGTCGGTGTAGATGGCGACGCCGTAGCGCTTCTGGTCGGGACGGTGGAAGAATTCGGCAATGTCGCGCAGCGCCTTGAAATCCTTCGGCACGCCGAGATCGTAGCCATACTTGGCCTTGAACGCTTCCATTTCCTTGGGGTCCTCGAACCAGTCCTTACGGTAGGACCAGCCGACTGCGTCACCCTCGGCCGGGATCGACCAGTACTTGCCGGAGGCCGACGGATATTCTGCGTAGTACTTGACAGTCGCCGGCGCCATCACCTCCTTCAAATTATGCTTGTTGAAGAAGTCGGTAAGGTCGACATAGTGGCCCGCCTCGGATGCGGCACCGATCCACTGCGAGTCGCCGACCACCATGTCGTAGGCGCTGCCCTTGGCGTTGAACTCGGTGAATGCCTTGGTCTGGAAGTCGGACCAAGGTGTGGTTTCGACCGTGACCTTCACGCCGGTCTCGGCCTCGTAAAGATTGACGAGTTCCTGCAAATAGTTCGCCGGATCCCATTCCGCCCAGAATATGGTGAGTTCTTTGTCCTGCGCGTAAACGGACGTTCCGCAGGCAAGCGTTAAGCCGATACCAGCAAGTGCGCTGGTCACTAACTTGCGCATAATGATTTCCTCCCTTGTGCGCGTTCTACCTTATCGTGCGAGCCGGCAACGGGGCCGGCCCTGGTAGTTCCTCCCGTGATCGCACCTTCCCGGTTTCGAGCCTCCTCGCCCCTGCCGGAAAATGGATCGCAGCCCTCACTTTCGATCCGCTTTTCTGATCCAATCTGGTATTACCAATTTTGCATGCACGTCAAGCCCTTTCTTGACAGCTTGACGTGGTCATTGCCATCGGATTCCGGCTTTATCTGCCTGTTTTACCAAGATTTTCCTACTCAGTGATATGATTGGGTATTGTCCGACACCCCACTCAACGGCTAAGATCAGTAGCGTGCATGCCAATCTGGTCGAACCAGATAGGCTCTATTTCATGACTGCCTTCGGATCGGGGCTGCCTCCTTCATCGATCGATTCCGCGACTGCCGCACGCACCAGCGCCCCGGCTGCCCACTGTGCGACCGCCCTCGTCCGGCGGCTGTCCAGTCCCCAGATATCCTTGAGCACAATCAGCACCTCGACGCCGAAGATCAGCGACAGCGCCTGCGCCAGCCGCTTGAAGTCGCGCGGCGGCAAACGGCCCTCGAGCGGCGCGATCGCATCTTTCAGCAAGTCGATGCGGTGGCCGCGCGTAAAGGCGGGCTCGCCGCCCAGCGTGCCGGCCTGACGCCGCGCCCATTGATCGAGCGACAGCTTCAGTGCTGCCTTGAACGTGGCCTCGAAGGCCTCGATGCGCGGCATGGCCGTATCGAACAGCTCCGCGACCCGGCGCTCGGCATCGGCGGAGGTCGATTGCCAGGTGAGGATTGGCCCCAGCCCCTCGTCGACGACGGCCTGCACCAGTGCCGACTGGCTCGGGAAGTAACGATAGGCGGTGGCACGGGAAACCTCGGCCGCCTCGGCGACCTCGCTGACCGAGGGCGTGACGCCCGCCTGCATCAGCCTTGTTGCCGTCTCCAGCATCAGCCGTTTGGTCCGCGCGCGCGGACCACGTTCGGGCACCGGGCCGGTTGCCCGTTCAGCGTCGTCGCTCGCAGCGGATTGTTGACGTGAGACATTCATGCCAATACGATACGCGCGTCTCAAAAATTTGCAATGGTGTCCGCATCGTCGAGTGGCCCGGGCAATGAGCAATGGGGGCGGCATCGCGCCTGCCAGGATCGGGGGAGCGCAAATGAAGCGTATTTATGTGGTGGGTACCGCGGACACGAAGGGCGAGGAGCTCGCCTTCCTGGCCGATGCGATCACTGCTGCGGGCGCCATCGTTTGCCGTGTCGATGTCGGAACGCGCGACGCAACCATCCCCGTCGATATCGGCGCTATGGAAATCGCCGACCATCATCCCGGCGGCCGTGACGCCGTGCTCGGCGGCAATGACCGTGGCGCCGCGGTCGCCGCGATGGGCATCGCCTTCGCCCGCTTTGCCCCATCGCGCAACGACGTCGCAGCCATGATCGGCATCGGCGGCGGTGGCGGCACATCGATCATCACGTCGGGCATGCGCGCCCTGCCGCTCGGCTTGCCCAAGATCATGGTCTCGACGCTCGCCTCCGGCGATACCGCACCCTATGTCGATGTCTCCGACATCATCATGATGCCGGCGGTGACCGACATGGCCGGACTGAACCGGCTCTCCCGTGTCGTGCTGCACAATGCCGCCCAGGCGATCGTAGGCATGACAACCAAGCCGGCGCCGCCACCCGACGGCAAACCATCGATCGGCCTCACCATGTTCGGCGTCACAACGCCTTGCGTGACCGCCATCGCCGACCAGCTCCGTTCCAGATATGACTGCATGGTCTTCCACGCCACCGGCACCGGCGGCCGCAGCATGGAAAAGCTGGCCGACAGCGGCTTGCTGTCCGGTATCGTCGACATCACCACGACCGAAGTCTCCGACCTCCTGTTCGGCGGTGTGCTGCCGGCAACGGAAGATCGGTTCGGCGCCATCGCCCGCACTAGGCTGCCCTATGTCGGTTCCGTCGGCGCGCTCGACATGGTGAATTTCTGGGCGCCTTCGACCATTCCGGAGCCCTATCGCGATCGGCTGTTCTACGAACACAATCCCAATGTCACGCTGATGCGCACCACGGCGGACGAATGCCGCGCGATCGGCGAGTGGATCGGCACCAGGCTCGCCCGCTGCGGAGGGCCGGTGCATTTTCTCATTCCGGAAAAAGGCGTCTCGGCGCTCGACATCGAAGGCGGCGCCTTCTTCGACCCGGAAGCCGACGCCGTTCTGTTCGAAGCCATCGAGCGCACCATCCAGCCCAACGGCAAGCGCCGCGTGACGCGCCTGCCGCTGCATATCAACGACCCGGAATTCGCAAAGGCTGCAACATCGGCCTTCCTCGACATCGCCAGACAGTGAGAGATCTCAAAAAATGCCCGCCATACCGCGCAAGGACATATTGAAGAAATTCAGGGGAATGATCGACAAGGGCGTGCCGATCGTCGGCGGCGGCGCCGGCACCGGCCTGTCGGCGAAAGCCGAGGAGGCCGGCGGCATCGACCTCATCATCATCTACAATTCCGGCCGCTACCGCATGGCCGGGCGCGGCTCGGCCGCTGGCCTGCTCGCCTATGGCAATGCCAACGAGATCGTCAAGGAGATGGCCTACGAGGTGCTGCCGGTGGTCAGACACACGCCTGTGCTGGCCGGCGTCAACGGCACCGACCCGTTCGTCATCATGCCGCTGCTTCTGGCAGAGCTGAAGACGATGGGCTTTTCCGGCGTGCAGAATTTTCCCACCATTGGCCTGTTCGACGGCAGCATGCGGCAAAGCTTCGAGGAAACCGGCATGGGCTTCGGCCTCGAGGTCGACATGATCGCCGAGGCGCACAAGCTCGACCTCTTGACCACGCCCTATGTCTTCAACCCCGACGAGGCCCGCGCCATGACCAAGGCCGGCGCCGACATCATCGTCGCCCATATGGGCGTGACGACCGGCGGCTCGATCGGCGCCACCTCAGCCAAGTCGCTCGACGACTGCATCGTCGAGATCGACGCCATCGCCAATGCCGCGCGCTCGGTGCGCAAGGATGTCATCCTGCTTTGCCATGGCGGGCCGATCTCGATGCCGGACGACGCCCGTTACATCCTCTCCCATGCCAAGGGTCTGCACGGCTTCTATGGCGCTAGCTCGATGGAACGGCTGCCGGCGGAAGCCGCGATCGCCAAACAGACGGCCGATTTCAAGGCGGTGACACTTGGTGGCCAGAAGACCACGAAGAAAAAGAAGGGATGAGAGAGATGACCGACAAGAGCAAAATGTTTGTCTATCCGAAGGACGTCAGCGCCTTCGGCTTCGACTGGGGAAAATTGGCGCTGACGGTGGCGCCCGAAGTGAATGGCGCAACCCGGTTTTCCGGCGGCGTCGTCGACCTGCCGTCCGGCAAGGGTCACACGCGCCACAACCATCCGGGCGCGGAAGAAATCATCTTCGTCATCTCCGGTCATGGCGAGCAGATGGTCGAGGACGAGAAAGGCAATCCGGTGGTCGAAAAAGTCGGCCCCGGCTGCACCATCTATGTGCCGGAAAGCCGCTTTCATTCGACGCTCAACACCGGTGACGGGCCGATGCAGCTTTTCGTCGTCTATTCGCCGGCCGGCCCTGAACTGGTTTTGCGCGAGCTGCCGGATTTCAGGCTGATCCCGCGGGGGCAGTGATGAACTTGTTCTAGGGTAGCGCTGCCCCTCATTGTCCTGCCGGACATTTCTCCCCGTATAGTGACGGGGAGAAAGACGCAGTCATCGGCGCTTTCGCCTTTTTCAAATAGGTGCCGAGGGCGCGGCTGCCCTCTTCTCCCCGTCACTATACGGGGAGAAGGTGCCGGCAGGCGGGGGCAGCGCCCGCCTTCGTCCTAAAGAGTACCACCCCTGTTCCAGCCCCGACCCCGGTCGCCGAACATCGCATAACCAGCATCCGTCACCGCCAGCGTGTCCTCCAGCTTGATGAAGCCCCGCGTCGGGTGGAGCATGGTTGTCTCCACCGACAGCACCATGTTCTTCTCCAGCGGCTTGGCCGCATAGGTGCCTTCATAGGTCACCGGGTGGTTGGTCATTAGGAACGGCGCCTCGTGCGTGATCAACCCCATGCCATGGGCGAAGAAATCCGTGTAGGGTGCGACCTTCGAAGCCTTCAGCACGCCCTCGGCATGGGAAATCATGTCGCCGCCCAGCGTGCCCGCTTTGACTTTTGAGAAGGCCGCCTGCTGCACCGTCTCGACCTCGGCCAGCAGATCTTCCAGTTCGGCATCTGGTTCGCCGAGAATGCCCATCCGGCAGAGGTCGCCGATATAGCCGTGATAGTTGCCGCCGGAATCGATTGACAGCACCTCGCCTTGCTTCCACGCATGCGGCGAGGCGGCGCGGTTGTGGCTGGAGCCCAGGGTCAGCAGGCAATATTCGAAATGGATGCCGCGATTGGTTTCCTCCCGCCGCAGCTGTTCGATGATCTCGCCCTTGGTCGTGCCTTCGCGCGCCCAGGCGATGGTCGCCAGCATGGAATCGGTGATCAGTTCGGAGGCCCTACTCAGCTTCTCCAGTTCGGCATCGGTCTTGATGGCACGCATGCGCTCCAGCATATCGGTCGCATCGATCAGCCTGGCATCCGGCAATGCGTTGCGGATCAGCGTATAGGCGTCCGACGGCAGGAAGCCGGGCTCGATGCCGATGCGCGCGCCCGCCTTGCCGATCTTCTGCAGATGCTCGACCGCAAGGTTGGCGGCGTCGAGCGTGCCCCAGCAGGCGGCGTGCAGCGTCGGCGTCCAGAACGGGTTGTTCTGATGCTCGCCGCCCTCCATGCGGTTGCCGATATAGGCTGCATGGTCCGGCCCGCCCTTTTCGTACACCACGATCGGCAGGTATCGGCTGTGGCCGATCGCATCCATGGCGGCGAAGAAGATGAACTTGTAGCCGCCCAGCAGGTATTGCGTGTTGTGCTTGGAGGTGGCGAGCAGCACATCGATGCCGGCCTCCTCCATCAGCCGGTCGACCCTTGCCTGGTCGAACGGGATATTGCCGACCGCATTCTTGCCCGGAGCAATGTTCATCTCTCTCTCCCTGAATTGCCGGATCGCCGCTGTTCCGCTCCCGATCCCTTGGCAGCGGTCAAATCTGCACCATTTTGCCCGTTCTGGTCCAGCCAGAAACAGATGAAATGTCGCCTCTCTATGTCTCCGTCCCGTCATACGTCGCATATTCAACCAATCTGGTCCTACCAGAATGATCAAATTGAGCCACGCCCTCCAAACTGGTCCAGCGGACGAAAATTTCAAAGCCAAGCGAGGATGCGCCAATTCCGTCTCTGGCGAAACCCTCGGCAAGGCTCATAATCGCCGCCGCAAGGATGCCGGTGGGCTTGCCGGCGTCCGAGGGGTATTGGCGCACCCGACCGGGTCGCGGAGAGGACGGAGTTCGATCATGTCAGGTTTCACGATTTCCAGACGCACGATGCTTGCCGGCTCGGCAATGCTGCTGGCCTCCACCGCAATGCCGGCACCGGGCTGGGCGCAGACGCCAAAGAAGGGCGGGCGGCTGGTGCTTGCCGCCGATTCCGAACCGCGCAACCTCAACCCGGCGATCGTCGCCTCCAACGGCGTCTTCTTCATTTCCAGCAAGATCGTCGAAACGCTGGCCGAAGCCTCCTTCGACGGCAAGGACGGTCTCGCGCCACGGCTGGCGCTGAGCTGGGAGGGTGCCGCCGACGGGCTCTCGGTAACGTTCAAACTGCGCGACGGCGTCAAATGGCATGACGGCAAGCCGTTCACCTCGGCCGACGTCGCCTTCTCGGCGCTGCAGATCTGGAAGCCGCTGCAGAATCTCGGCCGCACCGTATTCAAGGATCTGGCCAGCGTCGACATCCCCGACGATCTCACCGCCGTGTTCAAATTCGCCAAGCCGACGCCGTTCCAGCTGATCCGCAACGCGCTGCCGGCGCTGAGCAGTGTGGTGCCGAAGCACATCTATGAGGTCGGCAAGATCGAGGACAACCCGGCCAACAACGCGCCCATCGGCACCGGACCGTTCAAATTCGGCGAGTACAAGGCCGGCCAATATTACCGGCTGACCAAAAACGCCGACTACTGGGGCAAGGACGAGCCCTATCTCGACGAGATCATCTATCAGGTGCTGCCGGATCGCACGTCAGCGGCGAGCGCGCTGGAGGCCGAAGAGATCCAACTGGCGGCCTTTTCCGCCGTGCCGCTGGCCGACCTCGACCGCATCTCCAAGGTGCCGGGCCTGAAGGTGATCTCCAAAGGTTACGAAGGGCTGACCTATCAGCTCGTCGTCGAGATCAACCATCGCCGCAAGGAGCTGGCAGACGTGAAGGTCCGCCAGGCGATCGCGCATGCCATCGACAAGGATTTCGTCGTCAAGACGGTGTTCCTCGGCTATGCCGCGACAGCCACCGGCCCGGTGCCGAAGAACGATCCGCAATTCTACACCGCCGACGTGCCGACCTATGCCTTCGACGTCGCCAAGGCCAACGCGCTGCTTGACGAGGCTGGCTACAAGAAAGGCGCCGACGGCAACCGCTTTTCGCTCAAGCTGCTGCCTGCGCCCTATTTCAACGAGACCAAGCAGTTCGGCGACTATCTGCGCCAGGCGCTCGCCGCCATCGGCATCGATGCTCAGCTGGTCAACAACGACTCGGCCGCGCACATCAAGGCGGTCTACACCGACCACGCCTTCGACCTCGCAGTCGGCCCGCCGGTGTTCCGCGGCGATCCGGCGATCTCGACCACCATTCTGGTGCAGAGCGGCATTCCGGACGGCGTGCCGTTCTCCAACCAGGGCGGCTACAAGAACGACGCGCTCGATGCGCTCATCTCCAAGGCGTCGGAGACGCTCGATACATCAGCCCGCACCGACCTCTACAAGGAATTCCAGAAGGAGGTGGCCACCGACCTGCCGCTGATCAACGTCGCCGAATGGAGTTTTATCAGCGTCGCGCGCGACACTGTCGGCAACATCGCCAACAACCCGCGCTGGGCGGTGTCGAACTGGGCGGACACGTATTTGGAATCGTGACAGAATTGGGCGGATGAAAGTTCGCGAAATCAGCGTAGGCGTTGAGCCCTACGAGGCCCCCCTCCCCCTCAAGGGGGGAGATTGGCTGGCCGCACCGTCGGCTGATTTTCCTGCAGCGTCGAACATTGGCGAAACCATAAATGACTTCCGATCTCCCCCCTTGAGGGGGAGATGTCCGGCAGGACAGAGGGGGGCGCTCAGGCGCGACATCTCTCTTGGGCGACTCAGTGCCAAGCCTCCGACGCCCGCATGACCCGCGCCCTCACGCTCATCCGCCGTCGCCTTATCGGCAGTGTCTTCGTGCTGCTGATCGTCGTCGTCGGCACGTTCCTTTTGCTCGAGGCCGCCCCCGGCGACGCGGTCGACGCCTATATCGTCTCGACCGGTGGCGACGCCGGCATGATCGAGCTGTTGCGACATCGCTGGGGTCTCGACCAGTCGGAGCTGACGCGGCTCGCCAACTATCTCTGGGCGCTGTTGCATCTCGATCTCGGGCAGTCGGTGACCTTCTCCAGGCCGATCCGCGACGTGATCCTCGAACGCCTGCCCAACACGCTGCTGTTGATGGTCAGCGCCACCGCGCTCTCCTTCGGGCTCGGCTCGGCACTCGGCATCTATGCCGGCGCGCGTCCGGGCAGTTTTCGCGACCGCTTCCTGTCGATCGGCTCGCTCGCGCTCTATGCCGTGCCGGGTTTCTGGCTCGGACTGGTGCTGATCGTCGTCTTTGCCGTCGACCTCCGCTGGCTGCCGATCGGCGGCATCGAAACCCTGGCCTCTGACAAGACCGGCCTTGATCGCGCAGCCGACATTGCCATCCATCTCGCCCTGCCCGTTTCCGCCCTCGGATTCATCTACCTGGCGCTCTATCTGCGCATGATGCGCGCCGGCATGGCCGAGGTCTGGCGGCAGGATTTCGTCCTGGCCGCACGCGCCAAAGGATTGTCACGCCGCCGCATCGTGCTCGCCCACGTCGCCCGCAACGCATTGCTGCCGCTGGTCACCATGCTCGGCCTGCAATCGGCGCAGATGCTCGGCGGCAGCGTCGTTATCGAGAGCGTGTTTTCCGTGCCCGGCCTCGGCCGCCTGGCGCAGGAGGCGGTCGCCTCCCGCGATACGCCGCTTCTGCTCGGCATTATCCTCACCAGCGCCGTCCTGGTCATCGTCATCAATTTGCTCGTCGACATCGCCTACGCCTTGCTCGATCCGCGCGTAGGCGCCAGCGAGGCCGGCGCATGAGCCCGCTCCGCCGCTTTCTGCGCACGCCCGAGGCGGTCGCCGGCGCCATGCTCCTGGCGGCGCTGATCGCTATGGCGCTGTCGGCGTCGCTGCTGTTCCCCGGCGACCCGCAGGCCATCGCCGGCCCGGCGCTGCTGCCGCCGTTCCAGGACTGGTCGCTGCCGCTCGGCACCGACCGGCTTGGCCGCGACGTACTGGCCGAGCTTTTCCACGGCGCCCGCACATCGCTGGCTGTCGGGCTCGCGGCTGCGGCCGCCGCACTTGTCGTCGGCGCCGTGGTCGGCACATTGGCCGGCTTTGCCGGCGGCCTCGTCGACGAGGTGCTGATGCGCATCACCGACGCCTTCCAGACCGTGCCGAGCTTCCTGCTGGCACTGGCCTTCGTCAGCGTCGTCGGACCGTCGCTCGGCGTCGTCGTGATTGCCATCGCGCTCGGCACCTGGACCGGACCAGCCCGGGTCGCCCGCGCGGAAGTCCTCTCCATTCGCGAACGCGATTATGTCGCCGGAGCCAGGGTCATCGGCATGCACCCGCTGGCGATCGCCTTTCGCGAGGTGCTGCCCAATGCCCTGCCGCCGGTGCTGGCGATGTCGTCGGTGATCGTCGCCGCCGCGATCCTCACCGAAGCGGCGTTGTCGTTCCTCGGCCTCGGTGACCCCAACCGGGTCACCTGGGGCGGAATGATCGCCGAAGGCCGCGCTGTCCTGCGTACCGCGCCCTTCCTGTCGATTGTCCCGGGCATAGCGCTGGTGCTGACCGTGCTCGGCGTCTATCTCGCCGGCGAAGGCATTGTCGAGACGACAGCGGTCAGGAGAGGCCTGTCGTGACCACGCTCGCTTCGATCCGCGACCTGACGGTGACCTATCGGCGTGACGGCAATGAGGTCGCAGCGCTGAGGGGTGTAAGCCTCGACGTCACCAATGGCGAACGCCTCGCCATCATCGGCGAAAGCGGTTCGGGCAAAAGCACACTGGCGCTGGCGATTGCCGGGCTGCTGCCTGCGTCCGCCAAGGTTGATGGGCGGATCGATTGGTTCTTACATCCGCCGTTGGGCGCCAAGGCGCCCCCCTCTGTCCTGCCGGACATCTCCCCCTCAAGGGGGGAGATTGGCAGTTTCGCTGTCGGCTCATCTCCTGCAACGTTGGTGATTGGCGAAGGCGGAAATAAGGGCGTAATCTCCCCCCTTGAGGGGGAGATGTCCGGCAGGACAGAGGGGGGCCTCGTAAGGCGCGAAGTCCGAAAGTCTTCCCTCAAACAGAGCTACATCCCCCGCCTCGGCCGCGACATCGGCTTCGTCTTCCAGGACCCCTCCGCCAGCCTCGATCCTGTCATGACCATCGGCAAGCAAATCGCCGAAGTAGCGCGCACGCATCTCGGCCTCACCTGGTCCCAGTCCTATGCCAGGGCCAAAAGCCTGCTGGAGCGCGTCCGCCTGCCGGACCCGGACTCAGCCTTGCGCGCCTTCCCGCATCAGCTTTCCGGCGGCCAGAAGCAGCGTGTGGCGATCGCCGCAGCCATTGCGGCCGGTCCGAAATTGCTGATCGCCGACGAAGCGACCAGCGCGCTCGATACCATCGTGCAGGCCGAGATCGTCGCCTTGATCCGACGCCTGGTGACCGAGGACGGCATGACGCTGCTGTTCATCAGCCACGACATCGCGCTGGCGGCCGAGCTTGCCGAGCGTGTCGCTGTTTTCCGTCATGGCCAGTTGGTCGAGCTTGGCATGACGGCGCAGATTGTCGGCGCCCCGGCCCAGCCCTATACGCGCGCACTGCTTGATGCCCATATCGGCCTCGACACCAGGCCATTGCTGAACCGAGCAAGGCTCCACGCATGAGCCTGCTGGCGGTGTCCAACCTGACCAAGCGCTACCGTCGCGGCAACAAGACCATCGCTGCCGTCGACGATGTCTCCTTTCACATCGACCCCGGCGAAACGCTGGCGTTAGCCGGACCTTCCGGCAGCGGCAAGTCGACGATCGCGCGGTTGGTGCTGCGATTGATCGAGCCGGACGCCGGGCGCATCGAATTCGAAAGCGACGATTTCCTGGCCCTGCGCAGCACAGCACTGCGAGCACGCCGCGCACGCCTGCAAATGGTGTTCCAGGATCCATTGGCCGCCTTCAATCCGCGCGCCACGGTGGCGCGTGTGCTCGACGATCCCCTACGCATCCATGGCATCGCCTCCCGCGCCGAGCGCCCGCGCCGCATCGCCGCCTTGCTGGAGCGCGTCGGGCTGACGGCGAACCTCGCCCCGCGTGCCATCCATGAGATCTCCGGCGGACAGCGGCAGCGCGTCGCCATTGCCCGCGCCATCGCCACGAAGCCGTCGCTGATCGTGCTCGACGAGGCGGTGTCGGCGCTCGACGTCTCCGTGCGCGGGGAGATCCTCGAGCTTTTGATCGACCTGCAACGCCAGGAAAAGATCGCCTATCTCTTCATTTCACATGATCTCGGCGTCATCAGGTCGGTCGCCCACCGCGTCATCCTTCTCGATGCCGGCCGGATTGCCGAAAGTGGCGATGCCCAAACCGTCATCGACGCACCGCAATCGGCCATCGGCAAGGCGCTGATGGCGGCAGCACCGAGATTGAACCGGACCCTGATGCGGCTGGCGTCGGCCGGCCTCGATTGAGACCCGGCCGCCGCCACCCGTTCGCTCAATAGCCGACGGTGAAGCGCTGCCTGATATGGGCTGGCTTCTCGATCTCGTCGACCATGACGATCGCGTAGTCCTCGAAGGAAATGCTGCTGCCCTTGTCGGAGGCGAGAAGTGTGTCCTTGCCGAGGCGGAATTTGCCGGTGCGCTCGCCAGGCACGAACATGGCGGATGGCGACAGGAACGTCCAATCGAGGTCGTCGACCGTCTTCAATCTGTCCAGGAAGTCGGCGCCTTTCTGCGCTTCGGCCTTGTAGATGTCAGGGAAGTCGGGGCTATCGACCAGCCGCTTGCCCGGTGCGACTTCGAGACTGCCGGCGCCGCCGACGACGAGATAGCGCTTCACGCCGGAGGCGCGCACCGCCTCGATCAGCGTATCGGCATCGCTGTCCAGGAAATGCACGGAGCTGATCACCGCGTCATGGCCGCGGATCAGGTCGGCGAGACCTTGTCTGTCGAAGACATCGCCCTTCTTCGCCGTCACGCCCGGAAGCGCGGCGATCTTTTCCGGGTTGCGCGCAATGCCGGTGACGGTGTGGCCGCGATCGGAGAGTTCCCTGAGAAGGCGTGAACCGACGGCGCCCGATGCACCAATGAGAGCGACTTTTGCCATGTCTGTTTCCTTATTTCTTGTTGGGGTCTGGAGGATGGGATCACGCCGCCGCGATATGGGCGACGAGATTGTCGAAGCTGCCGAACAGCGCGTTCGAACCGATGAGCCGGGGCGCATCATTGCGGATGACCGAGAGCGAAGGTACGCCATCGGCATGCAGGCGCTGGAACAGCGCACGGCCACGGCCAACCAGATCGCGGTGAGCCGTCAGCAATGTTTCAGTCGGCGCCTTGAGCATTTCGGCGGCGTCCGCCATGCCGGCGGCGGCGAGCACCTCGGCCACACCGCCGATCGTCACGACATCGCGTCCTTCTACATAGCGCGCATGCTGGATCGTCTTCAGCGCCGCAAGCCGGCGGCTGGGATCTTCCAGGCCAGCGGCACTGATGCCGAGTGTGGCGGCATGTGAGTCGAGCAGGGTCCCACGGACATTGAGGACATTGTGCCGATAGGCCGGCGTGAAGGATTGTCCGGTCAGGCGCTCGATGCGCTGGTCGTTCGCCCAGGCATGCGCCGCAAAGCCTTCATCCATCGGACGCGCGCCGGCGCCGGAAAACAGGCCGGTCGGCAGCAGTTCGACGTTCAGGCCGGCGGCCGACAACCGGTCGAGCATCGGAGTGGCGCCATAGCACCAGCCGCAGAGCGGATCGAAAAGATAGGTCACTTCTGAATTGCTCATAGTCGCTGCCATTCCTGCCCGGCCACCGGACTCGTCGAGGCCGTCGCTCATATGTGGCAGACGGCAGCCTTGCGATAAATGGCGCCCAATTATACAAACTGTCTGATCTGATCATACAAAGGGCAGCCAGCTTGGCCGAACTTCTGAACCTCAATCGACTCGCCTACTTCACCACGGTCATGGAAACCGGCTCTTTCACTGCCGCGGCCGACCGGCTTGGCGTCGCCAAGGCCGTGGTCAGCCATCAGATCGGCAAGCTCGAAGAGGAGCTGGGCGCAACGCTGCTGCAACGCACGACCCGGCGTGTCACGCCGACCGAAGAGGGCCGCCTCTTCTATGACCGCGCGATGATCATCCTGCGCGAAGCGGAGGCGGCCTATGGCGAAATCTCGCGCGGAGCCGTCGAACCGAGCGGAACGCTGAGGCTGACGGCGCCACTCGACTACGGCACCAAGATCGTGGCTCCGGTCATGGCCGCCTATCTCAGAACCTACCCGCATATGCGCGTCGAGGCGATCTTCGACGACGCCGTCAGCAATCTGGTGGACGAGCAGATCGATCTCGGCATCCGCGTCGGCTGGCTCACCGATTCCTCGAACCAGGCGCGGCGCCTGGGGACGATCCGGCAGATCGTGGTGGCGAGCCCTGGCTTCGCGGCGAGCCTGCCGCCCGACGTGACGCCGCGCCAGGCAAGATCGCTGGCCTGGGTCGGCAACACCCAGTTGCGCGGCATCGGCCAATGGCTGTTTTCCAGGGATGGCGAGACGGTGCTGACCGAGCTCAATCCGGTGATCATGTGCGACAAGAGCCCCGCCGCCCTGGCTTGCGTGCTCGCCGGCATCGGGCTCGGCGTCTTTCCGGACTACAGTGTCAGCGACGATATCGCCGAAGGACGGCTGGTGCCGGTGTTTGCCGACTGGAGCCTGCCGTCAGGCGGCATCCACGCGGTCTTTCCGCCGGCCCGGTTCCGGCCCGCCAAGGTGCGCACCTTCGTCGATCTGCTCGCGGCGGCCGAGAGACGGCGATCGCGCGGTGTTGCCGCGGCTTGAAGCCGATGGCGGTCAGCGGGCCTCTTGCAGGATCATCTCGGCTGCCTTTTCCGCGATCATGACGACCGGCGAGTTGGTGTTGCCCGAGACGATTGTCGGCATGATCGAGGCATCGACCACGCGCAGCCCGCCAAGCCCGTGAACACGCAGGCCGTCGTCGACCACCGCCATCGTATCCGAACCCATCTTGCAGGTGCCGACGGGGTGGAAGATCGTCGTGCCGATATCGCCGGCCTTGCGGATGAGTTCTTCGTCGCTGTCATACTGCGTGCCGGGCAGCATCTCTTCCGGCGCAAAGCGCGCCACCGCCTGTGCCTTCATCAAACTGCGGACATGACGCAACGACGCGACGGCCACGCTGCGGTCCCCCTCGGTGGAAAGATAGTTCGGCCGGATCTTCGCCGCCTCCCGCACGTCGGCTGAACCCATGTGCACGCTGCCCCGGCTTTCGGGACGCAGATTGCAGACCGAGACGGTGACCGCGGGAAAGCGATGCAGCGGCTCGCCCAGACGGTCGGTGCTCAGCGGCTGCACATGGTATTCGAGGTCGGGGGTTGCGAGACGCGGATCGCTCCTGGCGAAGATGCCGAGCTGGCTCGGCGCCATCGACAGCGGCCCGCTGCGCTTGAGCGCGTATTCCAGCCCCATCGACGCACGGCTGACCAGATTGTGGTAGCGCTGGTTGAGCGTGGCGGTGTTGGCGACCTTGAAGACCGTGCGGATCTGCAAATGGTCCTGCAGGTTTTCTCCGACGCCCGGCAAGGCGTGACGAACATCCACGCCGATGCTCGAAAGCAGGTCGGGGCGGCCCACCCCCGACAGTTCGAGCAGCTTCGGCGAGTTGATGGCACCGGCCGCAAGGATCGTCTGTCCAGCGCGGACCTGATGCAGGCGGCCGCCTCGGCGGAAAATCAGGCCGGTGACGCGCCGGCCGTCGAATTCGAGCCGTTCGGTCTCCGCGCCGAGCACCACGCGCAGGTTCTTGCGCGCCGCTATACCGCGCAGGAAGGCCTTCGATGTGTTCCAGCGCACGCCCTTCCTTTGGTTGACCTCGAAATAGCCCGAGCCTTCATTGGTGCCGGTGTTGAAGTCTTCGGTGCGCGGAATGCCGAGTTCCTCGGCCGCGTCCCGGAAGGCGTCAAGGATTGGCCATGACAGCCGTTGCCGTTCGACCCGCCACTCGCCGCCGCTCCCGTGCATGGCGCCTTTGCCGCCGTGATAGTCTTCCGATTTGAGGAAATAGGGCAACACGTCGTCCCAGCCCCAGCCGGCATTGCCGGCCTGACGCCAGCCATCGTAGTCGGCTGCCTGGCCGCGCATGTAGATCATGCCGTTGATCGATGAACAGCCGCCAAGCACCTTGCCGCGCGGATAGTTGAGGCTGCGTCCATTGAGACCGGCTTCCGGCTCGGTCTTCATCATCCAGTCGGTGCGCGGGTTGCCCATGCAGAAGAGATAGCCGATCGGGATATCGACCCAGTGATAGCGGTCGCTGCCGCCGGCCTCGAGCAGCAGCACATTGTTGCGCGGATCGGCGGAGAGCCGGTTGGCGAGCACGCAGCCGGCGGAGCCGGCGCCGACGATGACGTAGTCGTAACTGCCGAACGGGGACGGTGGAGCTTCGGTCACGTGCGCGCCTGCTGTCCGGCGATGCGCTCCCACATCGGGGTCATCGCCTGGTTGATCTCGCCGTACAGTCGATACCGTCCCGCATATGCATCGGCAACCGCCTCGTTGGGTACAAAATGTCGGGCGGCCGCAGTCATGGCGGCGGCACCTGCGCTGTAGTCCGCGAAAATGCCGACGCCGGTGCCCGCCGCGATCGCCGCTCCCAGCGCGCCGGTTTCGCGGCTGCGCGCCACGGTGACGGGCACGCCGAGCACATCGGCGAATATCTGCGGCCAGACGCTGCTGCGCGAGCCGCCGCCCGACAGCACCACCTGGTCGAAATCAGCGCCCGCTTTGTGCAAGGTCTCGACATGGCGCTTATGCTCGAAGGCAACGCCCTCGAACAGCGCACGCAGCAGATGGGCCCGGCTGTGCCAGCCGGCGATGCCGTAGAAGCCGGCGCGCGCATGGCCATTCTGCTGCGAGCCGTAGAGGAAGGGATGATAGATCGGGATGTCGCTGTTGGGATCGACGGACGCCACCAGTTCGCTGCACAATTCGAACGGCGACTTGCCGGCTTCGCCACCATGTTCGAGGAATTCGCGAACGATCCATTCGAGATTGGCGGCCGAGGTGGCACTGGATTCGATCGCCAGATAGCGCTGGCGGTCGAAAGTCGACAGCATGAAGATCGACTGGTCGCGGATCGGTTCGTCGGTGATGACCTGGTTGATGCTCCAGGTCCCTGCGATAACCGATGCGGCGCCGGTTCTGGTCACGCCCGAACCGACCGCACTGGCGACGACATCGAACAGCCCGGCGACGACCGGCGTGCCGGCGCGCAGTCCCGTCAGGGCCGCCACCTCCGCGCTCACATGACCGGCAATGTCGGCCGATTCCAGCACTGGCGGCAGCAGGTCCATGCAATCGCCGAGCCCATAGGCGGCAAGCAGGTCCGGCTCGTAGCGGCGGTCCTGCATCTGCAGCAGGCCGCAGCCCGACATGTCTGAAGTGTCGCTGCTGCGCGCACCAGTCAGGCGGTTGACGACGAAATCCTTGCACAGGAACACAGTTCCGATGCTGGCGAACAAAGCCGGCGAAAAGCGCTTGAGCCAGGCAAGCAGGGTCGGCGTCTGCGCCGCCCACGGCCGTTGCAGGCAATGTGCATAGGTGCGGTCGCCGACATTCTGTTTTGCCCATTCGGCAACGATGCCGACCGCGCGTGTGTCGAGCGACTGGATGCCGATCAATGGCGCGCCCGTGCGATCGAGCGCGTAGAGCCCGTTGCCATGACCGGCGCAGCCGATGGCGACTATCTCGCCGGCGTCGATGCCGGCTTCAGCGATGCATTGGCCGATGACCGAAACCGCGTTGCGCCAGAGTTCGTCGAGGTCGCGTTCGACATGTCCGGGCTTTGGCATGGACGAGCGGCCGTCACGGGCGGCGAATGCCAGTTCGCGGCCGGACAGGTCGAAGAGGATGGCCTTGATGACGGTGTTGCCGGCATCGAGACCGAGGATATAGCTTGCCATTGGCGCCTCCCGAGGCCGCAGCCTAGGCCTGGTTGTACAGATCCCAGGCCGTGCCGCCATCGGCATCGTCGTGAATGATCGCCATCAGCCCGCGCACGACAGCGCTCGGGTTGGCGTGCTGGTAGATGTTGCGGCCATAGACCATGCCAAGCGCACCCTGTGCCATCAAGGCGGCCGACTTGTCGAACACGGCACGCAGATCCTCCTTGCCGCCGCCGCGCACCAGCACCGGGCAGCGCGCCGCCTCGACGACGCGGTGGAAGTCGTTGGGATCGGTGGTCGGATCGGCCTTGACGATATCAGCACCCATTTCACGGGCAAGCCGGGTCAAGGTGACGATCTTTTCGGCATCGCCGTCGACCATGTAGCCGCCATGCTCTGCGACCGGCAGCATGGCCAGCGGCTCGATCATCAGCGGCAGGCCGTATTTCTCGCAATCGGCGCGCACGCGGGCGATGTTCTGCACGCATTGCCGGAACAGGTCGGGTTCGTCGGGCAGCATGAACAGATTGACCACGACGCAAGCCGCATCCATCTCGATGGCGCCAAGCAAGGGCTCGGCTTCGTTCTGCAGCACCGCCCACATCGCGCGGTGGCGTATCCTGTTATAGGGATTGCCCATGTCGATGCGCATCACCAGCGCCGGCTTGTCCTTGCCCGGCACGGCCTGCAGCAGATCGGCCTGGCCGTAGTTCATCTGGATGGCGTCGGGGCCCGCCTTGACCAACTGGGTGACGACACCGGCCATGTCTTCCAGCCCGGCAAGGAAGCTCGGCTCGTTGCAGACACCGTGATCGATGGCTACGTCGAGGCAGCGGCCGCCATCGAACAGCCGGTTCATGCGGACTTTCTTGTTTATGCGCATAGGGCGCTCCTTTGATGCGTCTGGAGATCGATGCCGTGCCGGTAGGCCAGCAAGGTGAGGAAGGTCGAGCGCTGGGTGGCGGCCTCGCTGGCGCTCCAGCCCTTGTGCGCCGCCAGCATGTCGAGAACGGCATTGACGAGGTCGAAACTGAGACCGCCCGAAATGGCGATGGCGGTGCGGCGCAGGAACAGGTCGGCGAGGCACTCGACCTGCTCGCGCTCGATGATGCGCCCTATCTCGTTTGCCGAATAGTCCGACCGCGGCAGCATCTGTTCGCCCGCCGGGTGCGAAACGAAATCCCTGGCCGACGTGCCATAGCGCTGCAGAAGTGTGCGCGCGCGCTCGACCGGCAGGCCATGCTCGGCGGCGAATGACGCGCACCAGGCGTCCGGATCGGCGGGGAAATCGCGGCCGCCACCGATGGCCATGTCCTGCGTGCCCTGGCTGCGCGCGAGGCCGAGCCGCTTCAGCGCCATGTCGGCGGCCAGCGCTCCAAACGAACGGAAGGTGGTCCACTTGCCGCCGATCATGCACAACGTCGCCGGCAGATGTCCGGCCGGTTCGACGAACTCGCAAAAATGATCGCGCGGTATGCGGCCCGTAAAACTGTCTTCGCTGGCGGGCAAAGGACGCACGCCGGCAAAGCGGAACACGATCTGGTCATCGCTAACCTTGATCGAGGGGAAGACGAAGGCGAGCGACTGCAGGATGTAGCGCTGCTCGTCCTCTTCGCAACGGACCTGGTCCGGATCGTCCACCCGGATGTCGGTCGAGCCGATCAGCACCTTGCCTAGATAGGGAAACAGGATGCAGATGCGCCCGTCCTCGTTCTCATAGTAGACCATATGGCCGCCGAGCGCGTCGAGCAGTTCGCCGTTGTCGACGATCAGATGCGACCCCTTGGTACCGCCCATCATCGTCTGCGCCGTTGCCCCGATGGCCTTGTTGGTCAGGTCGATCCAGCCGCCGGTGGCGTTGATGACCAGTTGCGGCCGCACCGGCAGCTCTTCGCCGGTCAGCGTGTCGGTGATGACAAGGCCATCGCCTGTCGACGACACCTGCGCATAGTTCAAGGCGCGGGCATTCGTCGCGCTCGCCATGGCGTCCAGCAGCATCTCCAGGCCGAGGCGCTCGGGCCGGCTCACCCAGGCGTCGTAGTAGGTCGCCGAATTGCGGATCGCCGGGTTGATCGCCGGCCATGTCTTCAGGGTTTCGGCGCGGCCCCTGAACCGGTGCGTCGGCATCATACGCCGTGCAGCGGTGAAAAGGTCATACATGGCAAGCCCAGCCTTGATGACCAGCGCCCCGCGCCGGCTGGGCCGCCGCGTCAGCCCCAGGAAACGCACCGCACCGTTGGCGAGACCGGAGAAAATGTCGAAGATCGGCACCGTCGTCGGCAGCGGAGCCACATAGTGCGGGGCATTCCTCAGCAGCCGGTCGCGTTCGAGCAGCGATTCGCGCACCAGTTTGAATTCGCCGTTTTCAAGGTAGCGCAGGCCGCCATGCACCATGCGCGACAGGGCGGCGCTGGCGCCGCTGCAATAATCGCCCTTTTCCGCCAGCACGACATCGACGCCTTGCAGGGCCAGTTCGCGAAAGACGCTGATGCCGTTGATGCCGCCACCGATGACGAGCACGGCGATATCAGGCCGGTCGCGCAGACCGGCTAACGTATGGCTTCGGTTCATCGGGGCTGTTGCCTTTTTTGCTCAGGCATCCATCGCGGTGAGATGCGCGGCTGCCGCGGCGTCGATTGCCGCTAGCTCGCTTGCCGCAAGCGTGATCTCGCCGGCCCGTGCATTGTCGAGCGCCTGTTCGGGATTGCGCGCGCCGCACAGGGCGAAGGTGATGCCCGGCTGGGCGAGCGTCCAGGCGATGACGACCTGCGCCATCGACGCCTGGTGGCTCTCGGAGATCGGGGCGATGGCCTCTTTCAGCTTTGCGACCTTCTGCCGGTTGGCCGTGGAAAAGCGTGGGTTGTCCTTGCGCTGGTCGTCGCCGCCGAATGTGCGGCCCGGGTCGACCGTGCCGGTGAGCAGGCCCAGCGCCAGCGACGAGTAGCTGAGGGTGGCAATGTCATGGCGGCGGGTGATCGGCAGCAGGCTGCTCTCGAGGTCGCGGTCGATCATCGAATAGCGCTCCTGGATCGCATCGAGCTGGCCGGCATCGATATACTGGCCAAGATCCTCGGCGCTGATGTTGCTGGCGCCAATGGCGCGGATCTTGCCGGCTGCCTTGAGCTTTTCCAGCACCGCCACCGTCTCGGCGATCGGGGTCGTCGGATCCTGCCAATGGGTGATATAGAGGTCGATGTAGTCGGTGCCCAGACGGCGCAGGCTCTGCTCGACCTCATAGGCAATGCCGTCGGCGCCGAGATAGCGATGCACAGGCTTGCCGTCCTGATCGAAGAAATGGCCGCCCTTGCCCGAATGCCAGTTCAGCCCGCATTTGGTCGCGATCACCACTTTGTCGCGCTTGCCCTTGATGGCGGTGCCGACGATCGCCTCGCTGCGGCCAAGACCGTAGGCCGGCGCTGTGTCGATCAGGCTGAGGCCGGCATCGATCGAGGCTTCGATCGCCCTGACCGACTCCTTCTCGTCGGTGCCGCCCCACATCCACCCGCCAATCGCCCAGGTGCCCAGGCCTACGGCCGACGCCGATATGCCGGACTTGCCGATCTGCCGCTGGATCTGTCGAGAATTCATGCTACCTCCTGTTCGGCCAGCTCGAGGATCTGGAGCCCCGTGGCCTCGTCCGTGACGATGGTGTCGAGATGGTTGCCGCGCAGGGCGGCGAGGATCGGCGCGACCTTGCTGGGGCCGCTTGCAATGCCGATCGAGCGCGGGATGGTCGCGAACTCGTCAAGCGTCAACGAGACCAGCGAACGGTTGAGCGAGTAGTTGCAAAGCTTGCCCTGGCGGTCGATGAGATGAGCGAGCAGCTCGCCTGTCGCCCCGGACTTCTCGATCGCCTGGCGATCGGCATTCGAGGACGGATGCAGGTCGTAGTAGCTGGAATCGTCGGTCAGGATGGAGCCGACACCCACCACCGCGACATCCGCCTCGCGCGCCTTGCGAAACACGTCGGCGACGGAGCTGATGCCCATCAGCATTTCGCGCTGCTGCACGGTGTCGGCAAACAGCGGCGCATGAATCTGATAGGCGCGGCCGCCGAGCTTGTCGGCCATCAGCGAGGCGACGTGGTTGACGTCGGTGTAGTGCTTGCCCTGCACCAGGCCGGTTGCGGGAATGATCTCGACGTCATATCGGCGCCCCGGCTTGAGACCGGCGACCAGCGCGCTGACGCCCTTGCCGCCGGTGATCGAGATCGTGTCGCCGTCCTTGATGGTGTCGAGCAGCAGCCCAGCCGCCGCCTCGCCGACCCGCTGCAGGGCCGTGTGCGGATTCTCGGAGACCGACGGCACCACCATCGCCCGCTCGATGCCGCCCAGCGCAACCAGCCGTGCTTCCAGGTCGACCAGATGGTCGATCGGTGACTTGATCTTGATCTCGACGAGGCCGAGCTGGTGGCCGCGCTTGATCAGCCGGTTGACCGTCGCGTGCGAGATGCCGAGTTCCCCGGCGATCTCGGCCTGGGTCTTGCCTTCGACGTAATGCAGGACAAGCGCCTGGTGCATTTGACGAACAGCGGCGATGTCGTCGCGGGTGTTGGGAGGGGCCATGGTCTTGCTGCGGTGCCTTTAGAGTTCAGGACTTCTTGCGATGCAGGAAGTGATCGATCGATACGGCTGCGAGCAGGATGCATCCCTTGATCATGTCCTGCCAATAGACCGAGACATCGAGCAGGATAAGCGAGCTCGTCACCACCGACAGCAACGCCATGCCGAGGATCGCTCCGAAGATGGTGCCCGAGCCACCATTGAGCGAGGCGCCGCCGATGACGGCCGCGGCGATGATGTTGAGTTCCATGCCGGCGCCGAAGGTCGGTGTCGCCGCGCCGAAGCGCGCCATGTAGATGACACCGGCCAGTCCGGCCAGCGTCGAGCACAGCACCGTGACCCAGAACTTCACCTGATTGGTCCTGATGCCGGAGAACTGCGCGGCCTTCTCGTTGGAGCCGGTGTAGAAAACCTTGCGGAAGGCCGTGGCGCGACGCAGCAGGAAGTCGAAGATCGCCACCACGACGATGAAGATCAGGATGACATAGGGGATGTTGTTGAAGCTGCCCTGGCCGATGGCCTTGAAGGCCGGCGGCAGGGTGAACAGCGACAGCGGCGTACCTTTGGTGACGACCAGGCACATGCCGCGCACGATGACCATGGCCGCCAGCGACGTGATGAAATGATTGAGGCCTATCACCGTGACGAAGAAGCCCATCGCCGCGCCGATCAGCGCGCTGACGCCGATGCCGATCAGGCTTGCCGTCCAGGGATCGAGGCCGGCAAGGAACAGCGCACCCGAGACCACCATCGAGAAACACACGACCGAGCCGACGGAAAGGTCGATGCCGCCGACGATGAGCAGGATCGTCATTCCGACGACGACGATGCCTTCGATGGAAAAGCTCATCAGCATGGCGCGGAAATTGCCCCATGTCAGGAAGTGCGGCGAGGCGAAGCTCATGGCGATGCACAGCGCCAGGATGATGACGATCAGCCCGGCCTCGCGCATCGAGGCGAGCTGAGCGAAATTGATGCGCCGCCCGGCGGCCTTGATCTCGGCGTGCACGAGCGCTTCTCCTGATTCCCTAGGCGACATTCTGGGCCTGCCTTTGATTTGAACTGTCTTGAACGCCAGAGGCGAGCATGATGATGGCTTCCTCGCCGAGCTCGCTGGCGGTGAGTTCGCCGGCGATCCTGCCTTCGCGCACCACGACAACGCGGTCGCACAAGCCAATCAGCTCCGGCAGTTCCGACGAGATGACGATGACGCCGACACCGCTGCCGGCAAGCTGGCGCAGCAGCCGGTGGATCTCGACCTTGGCGCCGACATCGATCCCGCGCGTCGGCTCGTCCATGATGATGACTTTGGGACTGACGGACAGCTGCCTGGCGATGGCGACCTTCTGCTGGTTGCCACCGCTCAGCGTCGAGACGGCGGCATCGATGCCGGCCATGCGCACGCCGAGCCTGCCGGTCAGCTCCTTCGCCTGACGATCCTCGGCCTTGCGGTCAAGCAGGCCGAGGCGCCCGGTCAGCCTGGCGAGGTCGAGCGCGGAGATGTTCGCCGCGATCGGCAGATCGAGGAACACGCCGGAGCCTTTGCGGTCCTCGGAAAGGTAGACCAGCCCCGCCTTGACCGCATCGCCATAGCCGCGCAGCCGGAGCTGCTTTCCGTCGAGCGCGACGGTTCCAGACGTCCTTGGCCTCAGACCACAGACCGTTTGCGCGATCTCGCTGCGGCCGGCGCCGATCAGGCCGCCTATGCCCAGAATTTCGCCGGCACGAAGCTGCAGATCGACGTCGGCGAAACGGCGGCCATCGGAAAGCCCCTCGACCGAGAGAAGCAGGCGCCCAGGCTCCTGCGGCGCCAGCTTGTCGGGATAGAGCTGGGTGATTTCGCGGCCGACCATCTTGCGTACGACATCGTCCGGTGAGACGGTTGCGATCGGATCGGTCGCCACGTAGCGGCCGTCGCGGAAGACGGTGACGCGGTCGCACAGCGAGAAGATCTCGGCCATGCGGTGGCTGATATAGACCACCGAAATGCCCCGCTCCTTGAGCCCGCGCACGATCGAGAACAGACGCTGCGCTTCGCTTTCGGTCAGCGCCGCGGTCGGCTCATCGAGCATCAGCACCTTGCAGTCGAGCGTCAGCGCCTTGGCGATCTCGACAAGCTGCTGGTTGGAAATGGAGAGGTCGGCAACCCTGGTACGCACCGGAATGGGCGCGAGCAGGTCCATGACCTTCTGGGCGTCGGCGTAGAGTTTTTGGAAATTCATCAGCGGCGCGCGCCGGCTGTTGATCGCGGCCATGTAGATGTTTTCGGCAACCGTCGCGTCCTGGCAGAGCGCGATCTCCTGGTGGACAAGCGCAATGCCGAGACGTTGCGCGGCTGCGGGCGAGTGGATCGAAATGCGCTCGCCATCGATCAGGATGTCGCCCTCGTCGGGCTGCAATACACCGGCGATCATGTTCATCAGCGTCGACTTGCCGGCGCCGTTCTCTCCGCACAGTGCA
This sequence comes from Mesorhizobium sp. M7A.F.Ce.TU.012.03.2.1, assembly GCF_004006095.1. Taxonomy (NCBI): domain Bacteria; kingdom Pseudomonadati; phylum Pseudomonadota; class Alphaproteobacteria; order Hyphomicrobiales; family Phyllobacteriaceae; genus Mesorhizobium; species Mesorhizobium sp. M7A.F.Ce.TU.012.03.2.1. The sequence continues at coordinate 2,838,215 of NZ_CP034779.1, read as the reverse complement.
TGGATTTCGCCGCGCCGCAGCTCGAACCGTACGTCGCTCAGCGCCTTGACCGGGCCGAACGCCTTGGACAGGCCACGGATTTCAAGAATGGGCGCCTGGGTCACGCCGTGCTCCTGCGATGAACCTGCGGGGGAGGAAGGAGGCCGAAGCCTCCTTCCCGGTTAATCCGGCCATGCCGAGGCCGGGCGGCGAGATCGAGACTATTCCTCGATGCCCTTGGTGCCGCGACGCTTGAGGTACTTGTCCCAGTAGAAGTCATCCGCATTGTCCTTGGAGACAATGGAGAAGCCATTGTCGACGAAGGGCACGCTCATCGGGTTGAAACCCGAACGCTTGGCGTCGTTCATCGGATCGATCAGGCCGGGATGCTTGGCCATCCACAACAGCATGAAGCCCATATAGCCCTGCATGCCCTGGTTTGGATTGACCGAGCCGAAGATCTCGCCGGCCTTGATCATGTCGAGGATCTTGGCGTTGACGTCGGCGAGCATGACGCGGATCTTGCCACCGCCTTCCTTGGCGGCCTGGGCAGCGCCGATGGCCGAGTTGGCCTCCGGCATGAACACGGCGCCAAGATCAGGATGCGCCTGCGCCAGGCTCAGAACCGCCTGATAGGCCTTGGTGGGATCCTGGTTCGAAGCGGCGCGGCCGACGAGCTTCATGTCAGGCCATTTGGCTTCCATGCGGGCAACGAACGCGTTGACGCGCTTGTCGTGGTTGTCCTGGCCGGGATTCTCCAGCACCGCATATTCGCCCTTGCCGTCCATCGCCTTGGCAACGGCGTCGGCGGCATAGGTGCCTTCGGCATTGTTGTCGGAAGTGATGTAGGAGACGCGCTTGGAATTCGGCGAGTCGGCGGCGAAGGTCACCACCGCGGTGCCCTGTTCGATGGCGCGGTTGATCGGCTCTATGAATGGATCGGAATTCATCGGATGCACCAATATGCCGGCCGGCTTCTGCGCCAGTGCCTGGTCGAAGGTGGCGATCTGCTTGTTGACGTCGTATTCCGGCGTACCCGTATAGGCGGTCTCGCAGCCGAACTGCTGGCCGGCCTGCTTGAACATTTCATAGACCGGGAACCAGTATTCGACGCCCGAGACCATGACGTTCATGACGTATTTTTCACCCGGCTCGCATTTGAACGGGTTTGGGGTTTCGGCGCGTACCTGCATCGACCCAAAGCAGGTCGATGCAGCCGCCGCGATTGCGAGCGTGCTCAGAAATTTGCGCAAGTTTCCTCCCTTGGCCGAAGCCATCCTCAATGACCGTCGCAGGCGCTCACCGAGCGCTGCCGTATGGATTTGATGATGCCGACCTTCCTCCGAAAGCCGACGATCGGGACATTACAACCTCGGCGCATGTTGTCAATATAATTCAGATATTGAAATATATTTCACAACCTACTTCCGGGGAGTCATACGCTCCGGTCGACGAAGGTGGTCGCAGGCCGCCAAGGTGGGCCAGGCAAGGCCTTTCCGGCCTTTTTGGCCGCGAACCGGGGAGTGTGGTTGGAGTATCTGCACCCAGGAGTTCGCGCGGTGCCCTCCCGCCGGCCGCGTCTTATCACGTGAAGCCCAGATCTTGTTTGATAAGCATCTGCTCCGGGCGCGGCGTGACGCTCTCCATGTCGCTTGGCCAAGAAGTCTGCTGCTGCGTCGGCTTACAGCAGCCTTGACCACCCGGAGTATTCCGAGAACCTTCGGCTGTCCCCCGAATGCGAACGGCCCGCTGGCTGGTGCCTGGCGAACTGTTTGTTTGGTGCAGATTGGTTTGCAGGGGACGGGATTGGTTTTTTTGTTCCGCAGCTGGGCTTCGCCTTGTTGCGGGCGCCTGATCCGGGGCAATCGGTGGCCAGCCAAGATGAACATCAAAACGGTCCGCCGGCATTGTTCCTGGCGGATTGTTTGCTTACCGAAGTTTGGTTGGGGAGAGGATTTGAGTTTTCTGTCTGGCGGCTTGGGCTTGGCCTGCTTGGGGGCGNGGCATTGTTCCTGGCGGATTGTTTGCTTACCGAAGTTTGGTTGGGGAGAGGATTTGAGTTTTCTGTCTGGCGGCTTGGGCTTGGCCTGCTTGGGGGCGCCTGATGACATGACGGGTTAAACGCCGGCACCAGGGCAAAAAACAAAAGAGCCCGCACGAGGCGGGCTGTTTGTTTAGTGAAGTTTGGTTGCGGGGACAGGATTTGAACCTGTGACCTTCAGGTTATGAGCCTGACGAGCTACCGGGCTGCTCCACCCCGCGTCACCTCTTAGCAAGCGTTTGCTTGCTAATCTTAGCAAGCGTTTGCTTGCTAATCTAAGCAAGCGCTTGCTTGCGTTCCTAAGCAAGCGTTTGCTTGCTTTTTTGTGTAAGCCGAGGCCTACAGATAGGTATATAGCTGACCAAATGAAAGGGCCGCTTACGCGGCCCGTGATCCCTTGGCGGGCCATTTCATAAAGAGAAGACATCACTCCATCCGATTGGATGTGAGTTCAACGTGCGTTTAGCAGACCTGGCAGCGACCTACTCTCCCGCGTCTTGAGACGAAGTACCATCAGCGCTGGAGCGTTTCACGGCCGAGTTCGGAATGGGATCGGGTGCAGCCGCTCCGCCATAACCACCAGGTCGGCAAAACGCACGTTGTTCGAGAAGCTTTTGAGCGAAGGAGCACAAAGAGGCATCGGCAGCGGAGCTGTCGGGTGCCTCTCGGGGCTATTCGCTGGTCTTTTTTGTGCCTGTCATCCTCCGATTTGGAGCGATGAGCATAAGGAATGAGAACGATCAAGCCGATCGAACTATTAGTACCGGTAAGCTTCAAGCGTTGCCGCTCTTCCACACCCGGCCTATCAACGTGGTCGTCTTCCACGGTTCTCAGGGAATACTCGTTTTAAGGTGGGTTTCCCGCTTAGATGCCTTCAGCGGTTATCCCGTCCGGATATAGCTACCCTGCTATGCGGCTGGCGCCACAACAGGTCCACCAGAGATCCGTCCATCCCGGTCCTCTCGTACTAGGGACAGATCCTTTCAATATTCCTACACCCACGGCAGATAGGGACCGAACTGTCTCACGACGTTCTGAACCCAACTCACGTACCGCTTTAAATGGCGAACAGCCATACCCTTGGGACCTGCTCCAGCCCCAGGATGCGATGAGTCGACATCGAGGTGCCAAACAACCCCGTCGATATGGACTCTTGGGGGTCATCAGCCTGTTATCCCCGGCGTACCTTTTATCCGTTGAGCGATGGCCCTTCCACGCGGGACCACCGGATCACTATGACCGACTTTCGTCTCTGCTCGACTTGTCAGTCTCGCAGTCAGGCAGGCTTATGCCATTGCACTCAGCGAACGATTTCCGACCGTTCTGAGCCCACCATCGCGCGCCTCCGTTACTCTTTAGGAGGCGACCGCCCCAGTCAAACTACCCACCATACATTGTCCCGGACCCGGATAACGGGCCGCGGTTAGACATCCATAGTAATAAGGGTGGTATTTCAAGGGTGGCTCCACCTGAGCTGGCGCCCAGGTTTCAAAGCCTACCACCTATCCTACACATGCCACTACGAATGCCAATGTAAAGCTATAGTAAAGGTGCACGGGGTCTTTCCGTCTAACCGCAGGAACCCCGCATCTTCACGGGGAATTCAATTTCACTGAGTCTATGCTGGAGACAGCGGGGAAGTCGTTACGCCATTCGTGCAGGTCGGAACTTACCCGACAAGGAATTTCGCTACCTTAGGACCGTTATAGTTACGGCCGCCGTTTACTGGGGCTTCGATTCAGAGCTTGCACCCCTCCTCTTAACCTTCCAGCACCGGGCAGGCGTCAGACCCTATACGTCGTCTTGCGACTTCGCAGAGCCCTGTGTTTTTGATAAACAGTCGCTACCCCCTGGTCTGTGCCACCCTCCTCTACTTGCGTAGAAAAGGGTCACGCTTCTTCCGAAGTTACGCGTGCAATTTGCCGAGTTCCTTCAGCATAGTTCTCTCAAGCGCCTTGGTATACTCTACCAGACCACCAGTGTCGGTTTCGGGTACGGTTTATAAGGAGGAGCTATTTCCTGGAACCACGCAGCAGCCCGTTCAATCCGATAAGATTGGACTACCTCAATGATCCGTCACTACCTCCAAGCCCACGAATATTAACGTGGTTCCCATCGACTACGCGTTTCCGCCTCGTCTTAGGGGCCGGCTAACCCTGCTCAGATTAGCTTTAAGCAGGAACCCTTGGTCTTTCGGCGGGGGAGTCTCTCACTCCCCTTACGTTACTCATGTCAGCATTCGCACTTCTGATACCTCCACCACCCCTCACGGGTATGGCTTCATCAGCTTACAGAACGCTCCGCTACCGCTTGGCCCTTGCGGACCAAACCCTAAGCTTCGGTGTATGGCTTTAGCCCCGTTACATTTTCGGCGCAAAGACCCTTATTTAGACCAGTGAGCTGTTACGCTTTCTTTAAATGATGGCTGCTTCTAAGCCAACATCCTGGTTGTTTTGGGATCCTCACATCCTTTCCCACTTAGCCATAACTTGGGGACCTTAGCTGTAGGTCAGGGTTGTTTCCCTTTTCACGACGGACGTTAGCACCCGCCGTGTGTCTGCCGACTAGTACTCCCAGGTATTCGGAGTTTGGTTAGGTTTGGTAATCCGGTGAGGACCCCTAGCCCATCCAGTGCTCTACCCCCTGGGGTATTCGGTCGACGCTCTACCTAAATAGATTTCGCGGAGAACCAGCTATTTCCGAGTTTGATTGGCCTTTCACCCCTAGCCACAAGTCATCCCGAACTATTGCAACAGTTATGGGTTCGGTCCTCCAGTAAGTGTTACCTTACCTTCAACCTGCTCATGGCTAGATCACTCGGTTTCGGGTCTAATGCGACGAACTGAACGCCCTATTCAGACTCGCTTTCGCTGCGCCTACACCTAGCGGTTTAAGCTTGCTCGTCACACTAAGTCGCTGACCCATTATACAAAAGGTACGTGGTCACCCAGGACGAACCTTGGGCTTCCACTGTTTGTAGGCAATCGGTTTCAGGTACTCTTTCACTCCCCTTGTCGGGGTGCTTTTCACCTTTCCCTCACGGTACTAGTTCGCTATCGGTCATGCACGAGTACTTAGGCTTGGAGGGTGGTCCCCCCAATTTCAGACAGGATTTCACGTGTCCCGCCTTACTCGAGGACGATTGATTGCATTACGCGTACGGGGCTGTCACCCACTATGGCCCTACTTTCCAGAAGGTTCCGCTTGTCTCTCAATCGCCACTGGCCTGGTCCGGGTTCGCTCGCCACTACTTCCGGAGTCTCGGTTGATGTCCTTTCCTACGGGTACTTAGATGTTTCAGTTCCCCGCGTTCGCCACTTTACCCCTATGTATTCAGGGTAAGTTACCTATTATCGATACTTGGAAACCACAGCAGCAAGTCGGCCTTGCGACCTCCGGCTGCTCTGATTTTCCAAGTACCTTAGGTGGGTTTCCCCATTCGGAAATCTACGGATCAAAGGGTATTCGCACCTCCCCGTAGCTTATCGCAGCGTATCACGTCCTTCATCGCCTGTGCATGCCAAGGCATCCACCAATTGCCCTTAAGACACTTGATCGTTCTCATTGCCAATGCCCACCTGCGCAATCCCGAAGGGACTGTCGCTTCAGCCTTCCCCTTGCGAGGTTAGCGTCCGCGCAATCCCGAAGAGATTGTCGCCTGAACCGGATCCTGTGCGGGACCCAATTCGATGTCATTGGCACAAAAAGACCAGCTTCTCGAGATCGGTTCGAGGGTGCGGTTAGGCAAGCCCATCATATGCGGGAGATTGAGCGTCTCCCGCGACAAATCACAAACCTTTTCAAGCTCAT
>NZ_CP034779.1:2455855-2829785 GCF_004006095.1 Mesorhizobium sp. M7A.F.Ce.TU.012.03.2.1 | reverse complement strand
GAGCCGCCCTCGTTCGTGAGGCGTATATAGTCGCCACCAACGACAACTGTCAACACACATCGACAATGTTTTTTCGATTTCTCGTAGAGATATCCACCGGGCCGAAATTCATGAGTTGGCTTGGCTGAATTGTGGGCGGCGTTCTAGCGCTCACCATTCCTGTGATGCGTCCCGAGCTCGAGGCGCTGATGTGCGCCATCGCACCCGTCGCGCCTGGAGGACTGCAGGGCAATTCTCCACCGAAGCGCCGTTTAGGGCCGGTCCTCGAGCAATTCCGGTGTGATGTTCCGGCCGGCGTAAAAGCTGCCCAGGATCAGGACCCGCCCGCCCTCGACGGCAAAGGCAATGCTGTCGCGGTAGCCAACAATCCGCAGCCAGGCATGATCTCGACCCGCTCGGTGCTCCGCTGTGGAAAAGTCGACAGACCGAGACAATGGTCGGGATACCCGCAATGAATCTCCAGGCGATCGCCGGCGACGCACGTCCGGCTATGTCACCGTAGAGTTGCTCCAGCTCGGCTTCTGCCTTGGGGTGGAAGACAATCCGATACTCCACCCCTACTAGGCTTTCGCCTGCTTCGCGCGATGACGCGCCTCCAGCCGGGAGAAAACCGTCTCGGCAGGGATTCCCTTCGATGAATCCTGCCGGAGTTCAGTTAGGCGCCCCGGTATCTCCTCGCGCAGCCATTTCTCCCGCTCCGCCTCCAAATCCTCAAGCATGCGCAGGCCCGCGCGGACAACTTCGCTGGCATTGTTGTAGCGGCCTGATTCGAGCTGCTTCCTGATGGAGCTCTCGTAATGGTCATTCAAAGCGAATTTGGCATTGGCATCCCCCCTGCGGGAACATGGGAGTGATCCCGCACCTGGCGACAGATGTCAGCTATCAGCAAAATTGGCCGATTCGACCATGCTACACCTTGCGCCACTCATCCCCAGAGAATCGCCCTTCACTTTGATTCGACTTGATCGAGGCGTAGCTTCGGCGCCCCCCAGGCCGCTCGGCCAACGGCACTTGCGGCGTGACACACCCAACCGCCGGCGCGATCGAGGATCCACATGCAGGTCGATTCGCGGTCCTCAGTCATTGTCATGGCCGAGGGTTGCCACAAAAAGCCGACTGAATAGAACACCACCCCGACCCAATTCATTTCGTATTTGATTGCAAGTCACCACCGGCGTCACTGACCGATGCCTGAGGATCGGATGCTTCGTCTTTTCTGCCTCCGATTCGGTTGATCTGGCCATGGCGGCGGCTGGGCGCCTCGCTTGCCAATCCCCTGAACGCAAACGGCCCGCGGCTGCGGGCTATTTTGAATTAGGTTTGTTGAGAGGCTTGTCTGTCGTCGTAGCTTGTCGGCTGAGGCCTCTTTCTGCGCCGAGGAGTGCCGCTGCAGGCACCATTGTCCCCGAATGCGAACGGCCGGCGGGCATTGTTCCTGGCGGATTGTTTGCTTACCGAAGTTTGGTTGGGGAGAGGATTTGAGTTTTCTGTCTGGCGGCTTGGGCTTGGCCTGCTTGGGGGCGCTTGGGCTTGGCCTGCTTGGGGGCGAGCAAACTTCTTCGTCGCCAGCGGCGAGCCGCCCTCGTTCGTGAGGCGTATATAGTCGCCACCAACGACAACTGTCAACACACATCGACAATGTTTTTGAAGTTTTTGCGACAGAAATTTCGGACCCGATCTGCCGATAGCCGACTGCCCCAGGGGAACGCTGGCAATACCGATGGACGGCAGGGAAGGAGCCCTATTGCCGCCGCATTGCCGTTCGACACCAAAGCCAACGAAAGTGGGCGCCGCCGACGGAGCAGCGCCTGTCTTACGAGCCCTCTATATAGGAGTGTGCGATGGGCCTTGCAGAGAAGGTACACCGCCCCGCCTGGTAGAGCGCTCTATAAGAGAAGTGCTTGGGGGCAATTCGTTCGGAGCCTGGCGCTTCGTTGACTTCACCTGCCATGACAGGCAAATGTCACGGCCACAACAAAAGCGACAAGCCGTTCCGCCCGGGGAAGAAGCAGCCTTTCTGGATGCCAGACACGGAAGATGTCATAGCCGAACTCGGCAACGAGCCGCCGCTTATCGCGGATGGCCGCAGCGGCCCGCCCGACCGGCGCGAGGTTTCTGCACGCTGGCTGTCGGGAACATTTCTCACTGGCGTCACCTCAAGCGTGCTGATGGGCGTGGCGCTGTTCGCCGCCCTTGACGGCCGCCAGCAACTCGCCACCCCACCCGAGATCGCCGAGTTGATCAGCCTTGCCGGCAACGGGGATTCCGGCGAAGTCGCCAAGACCACCAGGCTGGTGGCGCCGCGTCAGATCGCAAAGGCCAAGGACCGTCGCCGCATGGAAGTGTCGATGGTCACCAAGGTCGGCGACCGCGACGTCATCCACACCATGCCTTTCGTCCAGATCAAGATGGCCCTTGCCGCCGGCCACACCACCAGCCGCGCCTACCCACCCTTCGACCCGATGCAGGTGTTCGGCGACGACAGCGACGACAATGCCCAGCCGGCGACGGCCTCTGCCGCTTCCGGCCAGATCTACGGCGCCAAGGTCGAAAGCGAGATGAGCCTGAAGACCGTCGATTTTCCGATCGAAACAGCTTCCTTCGACGAAAAGAGCGACCTCTCCGCCGACGAGGTGGAAAAAGTGGTGCGCGAAGCCGGCACCGACCTCAGCGACGGCGCCGTGCAGGTCGCTTCACTTCACTATGTCGACCCGCAGCGATTCGGCGAAGCTTTTGCCGAGAGCATGGCGGGCTCCTACGACGTCAAGATCGTGCCGGAAAATGTCTCGGTGGCGCCCCGTGCCACTGTTGACGACCAGGCGCCGGCTTTCGCCGAGGAAATCATCCCCTTCACCAAGGATCTCGACGTCACCGAGGCTTTTGCCAATTCGGGCTACACGGGTGAAGATGCCACCGGAATGGCCGAAGCTATCGCCAAGTTGCTCAACGCAACAGCGCTCAAGGCTGGAACCGTGCTGCGTGTCGGCCTTGAGGTTCACGGCGATGCCGCCAAGGTCGTGCGCACCAGCGTCTATGACCGGACCCAGCACATCGTCACCATCGCGCTCAACGATCGCGGCCAGTATGTGCCGGCGCAGGAACCGGATCCGAACCCCGAATTGCTGACGGCCTTCGATGATTCGTCGGCGCCCGTGGTGGTGCGCGGCAACCTGCCCAACGTCTATGACGGCATCTACCGCGCCGCCTATTCCTACGGCATGTCCAAGGCGATGACGCAGCGGTTGATCAAGTTGCTGGCGTCCGACGTCGACTTCCAATCCCGCCTCAGCCCCGCCGACCGCATCGAAGTCCTGTTCTCGCAGCCCGACGGTGACGACCAGACTTCGGACAGCTCCGAGCTTCTTTACGTCTCGGCGACGTTCGGCGGCCAGACCCGCAACTTCTACCGCTTCCAGATGCAGGACGGCGGCACCGATTATTTTGATGAGGACGGCTCGAGCGCCGAGCAGTTCCTGTTGCGCAATCCCCTGCCCGCCGGGAAATTCCGCTCCGGTTTCGGCGCCCGCAGGCATCCGATCCTCGGCTATGTCCGCATGCACACCGGCGTCGATTGGTCCGCGCCGATCGGTACGCCGATCATCGCCGCCGGCAACGGCACGGTCGAGAAGGTCGGCTGGGCCGGCGGCTACGGCAAGCAGATCATCATCCGCCATGCCAATGGCTATGAGACATCATACAATCACCAGAGCGCCTTTGCCAAAGGCATCGAACCGGGCGTGCACGTCCGCCAGGGCCAGACCATCGGCTTCCTCGGCCAGACCGGCCTCGCCACCGGCCCGCATCTTCACTACGAGCTGATCGTCAACGGCACCAAGGTTGATCCGATGCGTGTCCGCCTGCCGGTCGGCAAGGTGCTGAAGGGCGATGACCTCGTCGCCTTCAAGCGCGAGCGCGAGCGCATCGACGAACTGCTGAAGCAGGAAGACAGCGATTCGCTGAAGGTTGCGAGCGCCAAGATCGACGGTTGACCCGCTTCAGCCTTGCCGATCTTCGGCCTGTCGCGGCCATGGCAATCGCTCACCGGGAATGGTCGTCCAGGCGATGACAGCCGCAATCAGGCAAAGCAGCGCAGTCACCGAAGAAACCGCGGCAAAAGCGGCATCGCTGGCGGCGAGCCTCGCCGCATCGATGGCCGGCGCAAGCCCGGCTGGCGCCGGTTCACCAAATCCTGGGATGGCGGACGTTGCGCTCGCGTCCAGCGCATTCGCGTAAACCCATGCGGCAAGCGAGCCCATCGCCGCCACCGCGATCAGACCGCCGATGCGTGAGACGGCATTGTTGATGCCGGAGGCGGCCCCCGTGTCCTTGTCTTCCACCGCCGTCATGATCGCGGTCGACAAAGGCGACACGACCAGAGCCATGCCGAGCCCCATCAGCGCCATCAGCGGGAATATTCCAATCCAGAAATTGTGGATACCGGCGTAGGTGAGCAAGGCCAGCCCGGCAAACGCGAAAGCCACGACCAAGCTGCCGCAGGCGATCGGAAAACGTGGTCCGATCCGGTCCGAAAGCTTGCCGACCGGTCCCGACAAAAGCGCGATCAATGCCGACAAGGGCAGGAAGATGAAGCCGACCTCGGCCGTGCTCAGATCCCAGCCGGCGATCAGCAGCATCGGCAGATAGAAAAGGTTGGCCGATAGCGCAAAATAGAGGAAGAATGTCGCCACATTGGCGCCGGCGAAAGCACCGACGCGAAACAGGCTGAGGTCGATCATCGGCTCGCGCTGCCGAAGCTCGAAAACGATGAAGACAGCCAGCAGTACGACGCCTGCGGCAATGCTCGGCCCTGCCATGAGGCCCTCGCCGCTGGCGCTCATCGAGGTCAGCCCATAGGCAAGCGCGCCGAAGGCCAATGTCGCGAGCGCTGCACCACCGAGATCCAGGCTGCGTTTCTCCGTCGGCGTATCGGCAGGAACCTTGGCCAGCAGAAGCCAGATCGAGATCAAGCCCAGCGGCAGGTTGATGGCGAAGATCGCCCGCCAGATGCCGTCGCCGAAGGCCGACAGCACGAAACCGCCGAACACCGGGCCAAGTGCCGTGGTCAGCGCTGAAGCCGCCGCCCAGATCCCAATCGCGCGGCCGCGTTCTTTCTTCGGGTAGGCCTTGGCGATGATGGCGAGGCTGCCGGGCACCATGATTGCCGCACCGATGCCCTGCAACGCGCGAAATGCGATCAGCACAATGGCATTCGGCGCCAGCGCACAGGCCAGCGAAGCGACGATGAACAGCGCAATGCCGGACACGAAGGCGCGGCGCAGACCGAATCGGTCGCCGGCCGCACCCCCGGCCAGGATCAGCGCCGACAGCGTCAATGCATAGGCATTGGAAATCCACTGCGCCTCGGCAAGGCTGGCGCCGAGGTTGACGCGAATCGCCGGTGTGGCGATGGCCAGGATCGAGCCGTCTATGAAGCCAAGCGCCGAGGCCAGAATTGCCGCGATCAGCACAAATCGCCGCTGCGACTGCGGACAAAACGTTCCATGCGTGACCGGGCTGGTCAGCGGGACCGCGGCAGCTTTGCTCGGTGAATGCATGAAACCTTGCTTAAATCCCTAGCGCATCGGCAACAACCGGCCAGTGGCTTGCAGTCATTGAAACCAGCCGTTTGGCCAGGGTTGCACCCTGACAGGGTGCAAATGGCACAGTCATGCCAGCCCCGTTACGTGCAGCCGGCGGGGATTTCGATGAGGCGGCCGCTTGAAAGCTCGGCTTCATCCTGATCATGCAGCTGGTCTATGCCGCCGCACTTCCCAGTTCACTGCTGCGCAAGGTTATCGGCTGAAGGTCCGCCGACAAACTCCACCGTGACACCCGGCGAAACCAGCTTGGCCAACTCCCGCGCATCCCAGTTGGTCAGGCGTACGCAGCCATGGCTTTCGGTCTTGCCGATCTTCGACGGATCCGGCGTGCCGTGGATGCCATAGGTCGGCTTGTCCAGGGCGATCCAGACCGAGCCGACGGGACCGTTCGGCCCAGGCGGAATGGTCAGGACCTTGTCGTTCTGGCCCTGCTTGAAATTGATGCTGGGATTGTAGGTGTAGTTCGGATCGAGCGCGACGCGCGACACCGTGTGAATGCCGGACGGTGACGGCGTGTCCGAAGAGCCGATGGTTGCGGGATAGGCCGCGACCAGCCTGCCGCCGGCATCATAGGCGAAAACCTCTTTCTTGTCCTTGTCGGCGACGATGCGGGCCACCGGCGTCGAAACCAGTTTGCCGAAATTGGCGACCTTGATGGTCGTGCCGGGACGATTGAAATCGAGGTCCGGGTTGAGCGCTTTGAGATAATTCTCATCCATGTGGAAGCGCTCTGCGAGCGCCTCGGTCACCGACGTATAGCCCATGCGATCGAGTTGCGCCTTCTGGCTGTAGTCTTCCGGGATCGACGCGACATAGGGACCGGCCGCATCCTCCGCTGTGATCGTGTAGTTGGCGAAGGCATCGCCGCCGGATTGCGCAAGTGCCGCCTGGATGGCGACCGCGTCGGTCGATCGCAGATTGGCGCCGGTGATCTGGTTGTAGGCAGCGAGCGCTTTGTCGACGTTCGAACCGAAACGCCCGTCGATGACGCCAGGCGAAGCGCCACCCCGGTCGAGCAGCACCTGAAGGGCGGCGACATCCTGGCGCGCTCCCAGCGACAGTGCCGGGGCAACAGTGGTCTTGCCGCCAGTCTCTGGTGGCAGAGCTGCCTGATCGGCTGACGTCGCCGGCTGGGCAGGGTCTATCGAGGCCTCGTCCAGCGGCTGGCGCTTGATGGTACCCGGCTTTGCCGGCTGCGGCGCGTCGGGATAATTGTCATCGTAGCTGCCATCGTCCTGCGGTGCCGGCGGATAGGCTTCGACGGCATTGTCCCCATAGGGATCGTACTCGTCCGCCGGCGGCGGGATAACGCGGCCTTCCTCTTCCAACTGCTGGCGGCGGAACCGCGCCATGTCTTCCGGATCGTCGAGATAGTAACGGTCGTCGCCCTCGGGGGCGCGGCCCAGTTCGCGCAGTCGTGTATCGCGGCGCAAGGCGCGGCGGTCGAGCCGGGTCTGCGGCGGCTGGATGGCGATCACCTTGCCGGTATCGGCATCGACGATCACGCGGTTGCCCCTGGCGTCGTAGTAGATGTCGAGATTGCCGTCCTGGGCGACAAGGATGCCACCGGTATCGGCGGCACGGACAATCGGTGGTGCGCTGTCCTGCGTCGGGGCTGCGATTGCATTGGCAGACAAAAGCCCGCCGGCAAGTACCGAAAGGGTGAAGATCGTACGCAGCATAGTGGCGAAACTCTCCGGTCCGTAATTGCCGCCGCCCGGCATTGTTCTCTGGCGAAGCCCCTCGTCAGCAAACCAGTTACCCACCATATAGTTCCAACATGAACCGGGCATGAAGATGGCGGTTTTCCAGCGCCTCGAGGAATATAGACTAGCTTGCGGCAAGTCCCAATTCCTTGCGCGCCTGTCTGGTCAGTTTCAGGGCTACAAGGCGATGGCTCTCGCGCAGATAATCCTTCAGCGCGGCATCATCCATGCTCTGGCTTGTCCGACGCTGGATCCATGTCATACCGCGCGAGGCAAGATAGGGCGCGGGCCGCAGGCCCGGCTGCTCCTTGAGCACATCATAGGCGATATCGGAACATTTGAAGGTGACGAAGAGCTGCTGGCCCTGATCCCAGCCGCCAACCGCGAAGACCTTGTTTCCGACCTTCCAGACATGGGCGCCGCCCCATTGGACAACGTGGTTCGTCGCGGGCAGCGAGGCGCAGAAGCCGTTGTAGTCGTCCAGCGTCATCCCGCCCCCTTTTTTTGCGCACGTCGCCCAAAAGTGGCCCCGGTTTTGGGAAAACGACATGCATATGACAAAGACCTAAAACGCCGCGCGTCCGGGAAGGACGCGCGGCGTAGGATCAGGCTGCCACTTCCGCCGCGACGATCGCCGGCTTCGAGCGGAAGTTCAGCCGGTCGGAACCGGCTGTCACCTTGACGGTCGAGCCGTCGAGGATGTCGCCGAGCAGGATCTTCTCCGCCAGCGGGTCCTGCAATTCCTTCTGCATCACCCGCTTCAGCGGCCGCGCGCCATAGGCCGGATCGTAGCCCTTGGCCGCCAGCCAGTCGACCGCCTCCTGGTCCAGCGACAGCGTGATCTTGCGGTCGACAAGCAGGCTCTCCAGCCGCTTGAGCTGGATCTCGACGATGCGGCCCATATCCTGCCGGCGCAGCCGGTGGAACAGGATCACCTCGTCGACGCGATTGAGGAACTCCGGCCGGAACGACGCCCTGACGACACCCATCACCTCGTCGCGAACCAGATCGACGTCCTGATCCTCGGTGAGATTGACGAGATATTCGGCGCCCAGGTTCGACGTCATGATGATCAGCGTGTTGCGGAAGTCCACCGTGCGGCCCTGCCCATCGGTCAGGCGGCCGTCATCGAGCACCTGCAACAGCACGTTGAACACATCGGGATGCGCCTTCTCGATTTCGTCGAACAGCACGACCTGATAGGGCCGGCGCCGCACCGCTTCGGTCAACGCGCCGCCTTCCTCATAGCCGACATAGCCGGGAGGTGCGCCGATCAGCCGGGCGACCGAGTGCTTTTCCATGAACTCCGACATGTCGATGCGCACCATCGCGCCCTCGTCGTCGAACAGGAAGCTTGCCAGCGCCTTGGTCAGTTCGGTCTTGCCGACGCCCGTCGGCCCGAGGAACATGAACGAGCCGATCGGCCGGTTCGGGTCCTGCAGGCCCGCACGGGCGCGCCGCACCGCTTTGGAAACAGCCTGCACCGCCTCGCCCTGGCCAACGACGCGCTTGCCGATCTCATCTTCCATGCGCAGCAGCTTGTCGCGCTCGCCCTGCAGCATCTTGTCGACCGGAATGCCGGTCCAGCGCGAGACGATATGGGCCACGTGATCCGGCGTGACCACCTCTTCGACCATGCCGGCCTTGCCGTCCTGGGTTTCGGCCTCTTTCAGCTTCTTTTCCAGTTCCGGGATCTTGCCATAGGCAAGCTCGCCGGCGCGCTGGAATTCACCCTTGCGCTGGGCAATGGCAAGGTCGTTGCGCGCCTCGTCGAGCTGCTTCTTGAGGTCGGCGGCGAGCCCGAGCTTCTGCTTCTCGGCCTGCCATTTGGCGGTGATCTCGGTCGATTCCTCCTCGAGGCCGACGAGCTCCTTTTCCAGGCGGGCAAGCCGATCCTTCGAGGCGTCGTCCGTCTCGACCTTCAGCGCCTCGCGTTCGATCTTGAGCTGCATGATGCGGCGATCGATCTCGTCCAGCGCCTCAGGCTTGGAATCGACCTGCATGCGCAGCCGCGATGCGGCTTCGTCGACCAGATCGATCGCCTTGTCCGGCAGGAAGCGATCGGCGATGTAGCGGTTGGACAGCGTCGCCGCCGCCACCAGCGCCGAATCCGAAATGCGCACCTTGTGGTGCTGCTCGTACTTCTCCTTCAGGCCGCGCAGGATCGAGACGGTGTCTTCCACCGTCGGCTCGTCGACGAACACCGGCTGGAAGCGGCGGGCAAGCGCTGCATCCTTCTCGACATGCTTGCGATACTCATCGAGCGTGGTGGCGCCGACGCAGTGCAGCTCGCCGCGCGCCAGCGCCGGCTTCAGAAGGTTCGACGCATCCATGGCGCCATCCGCCTTGCCGGCACCGACCAGGGTGTGCATCTCATCGATGAACAGGATGATGTTGCCGCTGGCCGAGGTGACTTCGGAGAGCACGGCCTTCAGCCGCTCCTCGAACTCGCCGCGATATTTGGCGCCGGCAATCAGCGCGCCCATGTCGAGCGCCATCAATTGCTTGTCCTTCAGCGATTCCGGCACGTCGCCATTGACGATGCGCAGCGCCAGGCCTTCGGCGATCGCCGTCTTGCCGACGCCCGGTTCGCCGATCAGCACCGGATTGTTCTTGGTGCGGCGCGACAGCACCTGAATGGTGCGGCGGATCTCGTCGTCACGGCCGATCACGGGGTCCAGCTTGCCGGCACGGGCATCCGCGGTCAGGTCGCGCGCGTATTTCTTCAGCGCGTCGTAGCCCTGTTCGGCACTCGCCGAATCGGCGGTGCGGCCCTTGCGGACGTCATTGATGACCTGGTTGAGCGCCTGCGCGGTGACGCCGGCCTTGGCCAGTATGTCGGCGGTCTTGGCCGACTTCTCCATGGCCAGCGCCTGCAAGAGCCGCTCCACCGTGACAAAGCTGTCGCCGGCTTTCTTGGCCAGTTCCTCGGCGGTCGAAAACGCTTTTGCCAGCGGCTGGGCCAGATAGAGCTGGCCATTGCCGCCCTCGACCTTGGGCATCGCTTCGAGCGCCGTCTCGACGCCAAGCTTGACGTCGCGAACGTTGCCGCCGGCGCGTTCGATCAGCGACGCGGCCAGGCCCTCATCGTCGTCGACGAGCACTTTCAGGATATGCTCAGGGGTGAATTGCTGATGGTTGCGGGAAAGCGCCATAGTCTGCGCGGACTGGATAAAACCGCGCACGCGCTCTGAGTATTTCTCAAGGTTCATATCTGTCTCCTTCCATCACCGGCCCGCTTTGCGGCACCGGATCCGATTGCGGTGACGGACCCGCCCATTCGAGCCGGGTCCAGTTGAGGCTGATATGGTGCACAAGCTCCGAACCCTCAAGACGTCTCGCTATCGGCAACTTCATAATATTGCACGGCCGCCCAAACGAAAACGGCGGAGATTTCTCTCCGCCGTTCAATGCCTTGAAATGCCGTTCGATCAGTTGTCGATATCGACATTGACCGGTTGGGCGTTGCCGCTGTCGACCGGGGCCGCAGCCGCCTCGCCGGCGTTGGCCACGGAATTGGCATTGTCACTACCGCCATCAACCTGATCGGCGTTGACGCGCGGGCGGCGCGGCCGCCTCGGACGACGGGCAGCACCGCTTTCGGCGGCCGCCTCGTTGAGTTCGGCCTGGGCCGCAAGGCCTGCCGGCGAAAGATTCTCGAACGACGGAGCCGGTTCGGCCGGCACTACAGATTCAGTCGGCGAAACGGCTTCGCCCTGAACCGGGGGCTCGTTGCCCTGCGGTTGACCACCTTGCTCCACAGACGAACCAAAGTCGCGCTGGCCGTTCTGGCCATAACCGCCATTGGGGCGACGATCGCGATGGCGCCCGCCATTGTTGTCGCGGCCACCATTGTTGCGCCCGCCATTATTATCACGGGCCTCGCGGCCACCTTCCCGGTTGAGCGCAACCTCGGCCGGCGTCCCTTCGATGACCGGCTGCGGGCCGGCGCCATGGTTGATCACCGGGATCTGGGCATCGGAAACAGTGTTGCTGTTGTTGCTGCCGTTGTCGAAATCGTCGCGGTCCTCGTCGCCGTCATCGTCGAAATCATCGCGATTCTGCTGCGCGTTCTGGATCGGCATCTGCGCCTGTGCGGCCGCGATGATGCGATTGTAGTGCTCGGCGTGCTGGAGATAGTTCTCCGCCATGACCCGGTCGCCGGAGCTGTGAGAATCGCGGGCAAGGGTGGCGTACTTTTCGGCGATCTGCTGAGCCGAACCGCGGATCTTCACATCCGGGCCATTGCTCTCGTAGTTGCGCGTCAGGGGATTAGGCCCCTTGCGGTTGTTGTTGTTATTGTTGTTATTGTTACCACCGCCGCCGCCATTATTGTTGCGACCGCGCATGCGCCTGTTCTGCTGTTGTGGCCTCATCAAACTCTCTTCATTTTGAAATTTTCGAAAAACTCTTCACGAACGGAGGCGCTCATGCAGCCAGCCGTTTCGTCTCTTCACCGGCGTTCGCCCGCATCGATTGCGTTGGCGCCACGTGTCATCCTGTTCCGGTTACATCACTTGCCGGACGATTCCCGCACGAAGCTTGGGCATCGTTTGCGCAAGAAGGCAGCTATTTCCAAGGAAAACCGAATCGCTAAGAGCACTGCCTGCTTCGTCTCATCCGGTTAAGGCGACCCTAGCCGCATTCCCCGGCATTGCCAAGCGCTTTTTTGCACTGCGTCAAGGCTTTATCCTTTCAAAGACAATAACCCTGTCGTTTCCGCCGAGGTCGCGAAAAACACCGCCCGGCATGTAGCCAGCTGCAGCGAATATCTCGCAGACCTCATCGCTTTGCGTATGGCCGATCTCGACCGCAATCCTGCCTTCAGCTTCCAAAAACCTTGCCGCTTGCGCAGCGATGGTTCTGTAGGGGTTCAGACCGTCCGCGCCGCCATCCAGGGCCAGGCGCGGGTCGAAATTGCGGACTTCGTCCTGCAGATTTCCAATGTCTTCCGTGGTTATATAGGGAGGGTTTGCGGCGATTACATGGTACCGGCCGAAAACTTTTTCGAACCAGTCCGACTGCAGCGCCGTGAACCGGTCTGCAAGACCCAGTTTCCCGGCATTACTGGCCGCCGTCGCCAGCGCACCTGCGGACAGATCGACGCCGGTTGCGCTAGCCGTCGGTACGACGCTGAGCAGCGCCAGCGCAATGGCGCCGGTGCCGGTGCCAAGATCGAGGATGCGGCACCCGCCTTCCCGCGCCGCAACTGCCTTGACGAAGGGCAATATCGCCTCGACCAGCGTTTCGGTATCCGGCCGCGGCTCCAGCGTTTCCGGCGACAGCGACAGGCGCAAACCGTAGAATTCACGATAGCCGAGGATGCGATGCACCGGTTCGCCGCCAGCGCGGCGTCTCAGGGCGGCATCGATTTCGGCAACAATGCCGGCGCCGAGCCTGCGTTCAGGGTCCGCAATGGCTTGCGTGCGCGTCGTGCCCGAAAAATGCTCGACGATCAGCCGCGCATCGAGCGCCGGGTCGTCGACAGTGGTGCCAAGCCGGGCCCGCGCTTCCCGCAGCAGCGGGCCGAGTGCGTCGGGCAGGTCAGTCATCGATGCCGATGTCGGCGAGCAATTTCGACTGGTGATCGGCAATCAGCGCGTTGATGATCTCGTCGAGTTCGCCCATCATCACCCGGTCGAGCTTGTAGAGCGTCAAATTGATGCGATGGTCGGTGACGCGGCCTTGCGGGAAATTATAGGTGCGGATGCGCTCCGAGCGGTCACCGGAACCGACCTGCGACTTGCGCGATTCGGAACGCTCCTCGTCGGCCTTGCCGCGCTCCAGATCATAGAGCCGGGCACGCAGGATCTGCATGGCCTTGGCGCGGTTCTGATGCTGCGATTTCTCCGCCTGCACGACCATGATGCCAGTCGGCAGATGAGTGATGCGGACGGCCGAATCGGTGGTGTTGACGTGCTGGCCGCCCGAACCCGAGGCGCGCATCGTGTCGATGCGGATGTCTTCGGCCCTGATGTCGATGTCGACCTCTTCGGCTTCGGGCAGCACCGCGACGGTTGCGGCCGAGGTGTGAATGCGCCCGCTGGCCTCCGTTGCCGGCACACGCTGCACGCGGTGCACGCCGGATTCGAATTTCAGATGCGCAAAGACGCCCTTGCCCGACACCGTGGCGATGATTTCCTTGAAGCCGCCGGCGTCGCCATCGCTGGCCGAGGCGGTTTCGAAACGCCAGCCGCGTTCGGCGGCGTAGCGCTCATACATGCGAAACAGGTCGCCGGCGAACAGCGCGGCCTCGTCACCGCCGGTGCCGGCGCGGATTTCGAGAATGGCGTTCTTGTCGTCGGCGGCATCCCTGGGCAACAGCAGGATCTGGATATCCTTCTGCAACGCCTCGATGCGCTCCTCGATCTCCGGCAGCTCGGCCTCGGCGAGCGCCCGCATCTCGGCATCGGTGCCCTTGTCGGCAAGCATGGCTTCCAGATCGGCCTGTTCACGCTCGGCCAGGCGCAATGCCCTGACCTTGGCGACCATATCCTGGATTTCGGCATATTCGGACGCCATGCGCACATAGGCATCCGGCGCCGGACCAGCCGACATCTGCGCTTCGAGCATCTCGAAACGCTTGACGACTTGATCCATACGATCGCGGGGCAAATTGACCATGATGAGGCTGCTACAATGGGATCGAACGGTCGTCGGCAAAGGCCTGCAGCAGCGCCCGCATCGGCAAGCCCTGTGCCGGAGCCATCAGATTGTCGTCGAAAAACGCCTTCAACTCGTCCAGCGGCAGTTCCGTCAGCATCGCCTTGACCGGACCGATCGAGGCCGGCGACATCGAGATCGAACGGAAACCGAGGCCGATCAGCGCCATCGCCGAGATCGGCTTGCCGGCGAGTTCGCCGCACAGCGTCACCGGCGTATTGTTGCGGACGCCGGCATCGGCGATCTGCTTGAGCACACGCAGGAACGGCGCCGACAGCGTGTCGAAGCGGTTTGCCAATTGCGTGTTGCCACGGTCGACGGCCATGACGAACTGGAACAGGTCGTTCGAACCGACCGAGACGAAATCGACCGCCTTCATCAATTCATCGAGCTGGAACAATAGCGACGGAACTTCCAACATCGCCCCCAGCTTCAGGCTGGTCGGCAAATGATGGGCAAAGCGCGAGAGATGCCGCACCTCGCGGTCGATGATCTCGCGTGCCTGGGCGATCTCGCCCAGCTCGGTCACCATCGGCAGCATCAGCTTCAATTCGCGGCCGCCGCTGGCCTTGAGCAAAGCGCGGATCTGGGTGCGCAACAACCCCGGCCGGTCAAGCGTCAGCCGGATCGCCCGCCAGCCAAGCGCCGGGTTCTCTTCCTGGATCGCACCCTTGAAATAGGGCAGCACCTTGTCGCCGCCAATGTCGATGGTGCGGAAAGTGACCGGCTTGCCGCGCGCCGCTTCGAGCACGTCGCGGTACAGCTTTTCCTGGGCTTCGGCCCGGGGAAATGTCGAGGCGACCATGAATTGAAGTTCGGTGCGGAACAGGCCGATACCGGCCGCGCCCGCTTCGGCAAGCTGCGGCAGGTCGACGGCGAGACCGGCATTCATCAACAGGTCGACCTGGACACCGTCCCTGGTCGTCGACGGCTTCTTGCGCAGCTCGCGGTAGACCTCTTGCCGGCGCGCCCTGAAGCGCACCTTTTCGGCGTAGGCGGCCTCGAGATCGGGCTGCGGCCGCAAATGGATCACGCCCTCTTCGCCGTCGACGATGATGGCATCGCCGTTTTCCGCCATGGAAACGGCGCCCTTCATCTGCCCGGCGACGGGAATGCCCATGGCACGCGCGACTATGACGACGTGACTGGTCGCGGCACCATCCTCGAGCACCAGCCCGCGCATCTTGTCGCGGGGATAATCGAGCAGCTCGGCGGCCCCCATCGAACGTGCAACGATGATGGCATCCTTCGGCAGCGATGCGGCGACATCTTCCGGCCCGCGCCCCATCAGCTGGCGCAGCAGGCGGTTGGCGAGGTCGTCGAAATCGCTCATCCGCTCGCGCAGATAGGGATCGGTCATGTGCAGCATGCGGGCGCGCATGTCGCTCTGCACCTTTTCCACCGCCGCTTCGGCCGTCAGGCCGTTGCGGATGGCCTCTTCCAGCCGCCGCACCCAGCCGCGATCGTTGGCGAACATGCGATAGGCTTCCAACACCTGGCGATGCTCGCCTTCGAAGGCGACGTCGCGGCGTTCCAGCATGTCGTCGATGGACAGCCTGAGCGAGCTGAGTGAGGTTTCGAGCCGGCGGACCTCTTCCTCGCTGTCTTCGTTGAACAGATTGGTGACGACGATGCGCGGCTCGTGCAGCACGACGTGGCCGAGCCCGACGCCTTCATTGAAGGACAGGCCGGTGAAGCTGACAGGACGGCGCAGATCGAGTTCAAGGCCGGGCCGGGTCAGCCGCGCCAGATCGCCGGTGGCGATCATCTCGGCGATCACCATTGCCGTGGTTTCCAGCGCTTCGACCTCGTCGTCGCGGTAATGGCGCATGGTCTTGTTCTGCACCACAAGCACGCCCAGCGTGCGCCCTGCCCGCAGCACCGGCACGCCGAGGAACGAGTTGTAGATCTCTTCCCCGGTCTCCGGCAGATAGGCGAAGGCAGGGTGTTCCTGCGCATTGGACAGGTTGAGCGGCCGCGCGCTGGCGGCGATCGTGCCGACCAGGCCTTGGCCCAGCCGCAACTGCGCCAAATGGACGGCGTTCGGGTTCAGACCTTCGGTGGCGTAGAGTTCGAGCACCGAATCGGCGCGCAGCACATAGAGCGAGCAGACTTCCGCGACCATGTTGGAGGCGATGTCGCGCACAATCCGGTCAAGCCGCTCCTGCGGCTCCAGCGGCTCCTGCATGAGCTCGCGGAGCCGTTTGAGCAAAACGCGCGGGCCACTGGCCTGATCACGCATCGCGGCTTCTTCTCCAATGGGCATTCTGCCCGCCGCAGTTTCCACCGCGACCGGCGCACACGCAACAACTCAAATCGTTCTCGCTACTGCTTATCCAGACCGTAGACGGAATGCAAAGTACGAACCGCAAGTTCCGTATACGGACCGTCGATCAGGATCGAAATCTTGATCTCGGAGGTCGTGATGGCGCGGATGTTGATCGATTTGTCGGCCAGCGCCTTGAAAGCGGTGGCGGCGACGCCGGCATGGCTCCTCATGCCGATGCCGATGACCGAAACCTTCGACATGCCGGCTTCCGACTGCACGACATCGTAGCCGATCGAAGCCTTGAGGCGTTCAAGCACGGCCAGCGCCTTGTCGACATCGCCCGACGGCACGGTGAAGGTCATGTCGGTGAACTTGCCGTCCTCGGAAATGTTCTGGACGATCATGTCGACATTGATGTTGGCCTCGGCCAGCGGCCCGAAGATGCCGGCGGCAACGCCCGGCCGGTCGCCGACCCGGCGCAGCGAAATCTGCGCTTCATCCTTGGCGTAGGCAATTCCGGTGACGACCTGCTGTTCCACGATCTCTTCCTCGTCGCAAATGAGCGTTCCGGGCGGATTGAGCAAATCCCCCATTCCGGGCGCGTCGGGATCGTCGAAGGACGACCGCACGAAGGTACGCACCCTGTGCACCATGGCAAGCTCGACCGAACGCACCTGCAGAACCTTGGCGCCGAGCGAGGCCATTTCAAGCATTTCCTCGAACGATATCTTGGCCAGCCGCCGCGCCTTGGGCTCGATGCGCGGATCGGTGGTGTAGACCCCGTCGACGTCGGTATAGATGTCGCAGCGATCAGCCTTGACCGCCGCGGCTATGGCGACAGCACTGGTATCGGAGCCGCCGCGGCCGAGCGTGGCGATACGATTGTCCGGGCCGATGCCCTGGAACCCGGCGATCACCGCCACCTGGCCCTCGCCGAAGCGCTTGATCAGGAACGCGCCGTCGATGTCGAGGATGCGCGCCGCTCCATGCGCATTGTCGGTCTTGATCGGGATCTGCCAGCCCTGCCAGGAGCGGGCATGCACGCCCATGTTCTGCAAGGTGATGGCCAGAAGGCCGGCCGTGACCTGCTCGCCGGAAGCGACGACCGCGTCATATTCGCGTGCGTCATGCATCGGCGAGGCCTCACGCGTCCACCCGACCAGTTCATTGGTTTTCCCGGCCATCGCCGAAACGACCACCGCCACCTCATGGCCGGCGTCGACCTCGCGTTTGACGTGACGCGCCACGTTGCGGATGCGGGCGATGTCGGCGACCGAGGTTCCGCCGAATTTCATCACGATGCGCGCCATGGGAGCGAAATGCCTTTGCCTGAAGCCGGATCCCGGCCAAAAGCCGGAATCCCGAAAAGCGGAAGGCCGGCTGACGCCGGCCGCTGAATGCGCGGCCTCCTTAGCCAAATGATGAAGGTTTCGCAAGGCTGGCGGCCGATTGCCGGCGCCAGAAGCCGGCATATTGCCTTCCGCCCCGCCGCCGCCTACGAAATGCAGCCTGCGGGGAATTCTTTTGGTTGGGCATAACAGATGATGATTGCTCGTCTTCGACGTGCCATGCGATGGCAATCGCTCCCGCTTGTCGCCGGCTTCGCCGTGCTGGCGCTGATTGTCGGCAGCCGCGCCATGCTGGTCGAGGAACAGCGGGCCAACCGCGCCGCCGCGCGCGAGGCAATCGAATATCAGCAATTGCTTTCGGGTCTGCTTTCTCTGGCGCAGGAAGCCGAGAGCGGCCAGCGGGGCTACCTGCTGACCGGCGAGAAATCCTATCTCGAACCCTATCGGAGCGCTGTCGGCGCCATTCCGGGCCAACTTGCCCACATCGACAGCTTGACCGCCCCCGACGACCAGCTCGTCCAGCCGATCAACCATATCAAGGACGCGCTTTCGCAAAAGCAGGCTGAACTGGCCGAGACGATTGCCCTGTACGACCAGGGCAATGCGACGAAAGCGCTGGATCTGATTCGCAGCGGCCAGGGCAAGGCCGTGATGGACGAAATCCGGACCAGCATGGATACGGTCCGACGCATCAGCGCCGCAGCCGTCGCCGCGCGCGACGCGCATACCGACCAGGTCGAGGCCTGGCTACGCATCGGTTCGCTGGCGGCGCTGCTGGCGATCTTCCTGCTTGCCGGCTACGCGATCAGGGAATCGCGCCGCCGCTTCCGTGAGGTGGCCGTCGCCCAGGATGAGTTGGTGCGCAAGAACGTCGCCCTCGGTAAGGAGATCGAGACTCGCGAAAAGGCCGAATCCCAGATCCGCCAGATGCACAAGATGGAGGCGGTCGGCCAGCTTACAGGCGGCATCGCCCACGACTTCAACAACATGCTGGCGGTGATCATCAGCGCCATGAACCTCGCCCAGCGCAAGCTGGCGCGCGGCGAGCACGACATCGCACAATTCATCGACGCGGCGATCGATGCCGCGACCCGTGCCGCCAATCTGACGGCCCGGCTGCTCGCCTTCTCGCGCCAGCAGCCGCTGGCGCCGCAGATCGTGGACGCCAACCGTCTGCTGACCGGGATGTCCGACCTGATCCGGCGGGCACTCGGCGAAACCATCCGTATCGAAACGGTGCTGGCGGGAGGCTTGTGGAAAACCCATGCCGACCCGAGCCAGATCGAGAACGCCGTTCTCAACCTGGCCGTCAACGCCCGCGACGCCATGGGCGATGATGGCAAGCTGACCATCGAGACCGCCAACAGCCATCTCGACGACAGCTACGCCGCCGCCCATGCCGAAGTCGCGGCCGGCCAGTATGTGATGATCGCCGTCAGCGATACCGGTTCGGGCATGACCCCCGATGTCATCGCCAAGGCCTTCGAACCCTTCTTCACCACCAAGGCGGTCAACAAGGGCACCGGCCTAGGGTTGAGCCAGGTGTTCGGCTTCGTCAAGCAGTCGGGTGGCCATGTCAACATCTATTCCGAACCCGGCGAAGGCACGACGATCAAGATCTACTTGCCGCGGTATTTCGGCGCCGAAGAGCCGGCCGTGACCACGCGGCGAGGCGACAACACCGCCGCACCGGTCACCGAAACGATCCTTGTCGTCGAGGATGATGCCCGCGTGCGGGTCTCCACGACTGAGGCCATACGAGAACTCGGATACACCGTCATTCATGCAGCGAGCGGCGAGGAAGCGTTGCAGAAACTGGCGGAGAACCCGAACGTCGCCCTGCTGTTCACCGACATCGTCATGCCCGTCATGAACGGCCGCAAGCTGGCGGAAGAGGCCGTTGCCCGCATGCCGCTGCTGAAGGTGATCTTCACCACCGGCTTCACCAGGAACGCGGTGGTCCACAACGGCGTGCTCGACCACGACGTGCATTTCCTCGCCAAGCCCTTCACCATCGAGCAACTGGCGGCGAAACTGCGTGACGTGCTCGGCACGAAGTAGGTCGGCCACTCTGTCAGCCCCTTGGCAGCATCGAAAATTGTTGCCTTGACATTCGCGGCCTCACGCCCGACTTCCTAGCGCATGACCCCGAAATCGAAGTCGATTTCGGAAAGGATCATGCGCAGAATCTAAAGTGCTACAGCGTCCTTTGCGCGTCCAAGAGGACGCGCGGCGCTGTAGTGTCGAGGAGACCAACCCATGCCAGAGCCCCGACGATCGACGATCGATGCCGGAGAGGTGGAGCGCTTTTCCGCCCTTGCCGCCGAATGGTGGAACCCGAACGGCAAGTTCCGTCCCCTGCACAAATTCAATCCGGTCCGGCTGGCCTATATCCGCGACCAGATAGCAACGCGCTTCGGCCGTGACCCGCGCGCTGCAAGGCCTTTCGAGGGCCTGCGCATCCTCGACATCGGCTGCGGCGGCGGACTTCTGTGCGAGCCGATGGCGCGGCTTGGCGCCGAAGTCGTGGGTGCGGATGCCTCCGAAACCAATATCGAAGTGGCCAAGCTGCACGCCGCCGAGGGCAATGTCAGCATCGACTATCGCGCCACGACGGCTGAGGACCTTGCCGACGCCGGCGAAAAGTTCGACGTCATCCTCAACATGGAAGTGGTCGAGCATGTCGCCGACATCGACCTGTTCGTCGCCAAATGCGGCGAGATGGTGCGGCCCGGCGGCGTCATGTTCGTGGCCACTATCAACCGCACGCTGAAGGCGCTGGGCTTAGCCATCATCGGCGCCGAATATGTGCTGCGCTGGCTACCGCGCGGCACCCACCAGTTCGGCAAGCTGGTGCGCCCGGAAGAACTCGAAAAGGCGCTTGGCGGCGCCGGCCTGACCATCATCGACCGCACCGGCGTCACCTACAACCCGCTGGCCGACCGCTGGGCACGCTCGAAGGACATGGACGTCAACTACATGGTCCTGGCGGAAAAAGGCTCAGTCTGACCTTATTCTGAATTCTGGCCTTATTCAGAATTCAGCGGCCTGTAGCCGCCGCGCCAGTAGATCAGCGCCTGGCCGGCATCGTGGGTGCGCACGGCCTCGACCGAGCCGATGACGATGGAATGCGTGCCGCGATCGATCATCTCGTCGAGGCTGCAGTCGAAGGCGGCCACCGCGTCCGAAAGCAGTAAAGCTCCGGTCTTGAGCGTCGTCCATTCGGCGCCCTCATAGCGGTCCTTGCCCTTGATGCCGCCAAAGCCGGAGAACCGCTCGGCCACGCGCTGATGCTTGGGCCCAAGCGAATTGACGCCGAAATGCCGGTAGCGTTCGATCACCGGCCAGGTCGACGACGACCTGTTGACGCAGGCGATCACCTTGGGCGGCTCGGCCGACAGCGAGACGACCGAAATGACCACCAGGCCGGAGCGATCCTCGCCGGTGCCGGCGGTGATGACGCTGACATTGCCGACGATCAGCCGCATCGCGGCGCGAAAATCAGCTACATCGACAGCAGTCGCCTCTGATGTCTTCGGTTCGTTCATGGCTTGCTCCAGAGCACGATTCCAAAAAGGGAACGGTCCTCGGAAAAGATCACGCTCAAACAGGAAGATAAAGCAGATCTGGATACAAATTCAGGTGAAATCGGCTCCAGGCGCGAAGGTGATTCGGATCCCTTGCGACCGCTCACGCCTTCTGGCTTTGTGCCCTGGTGGTGATGAACACGCCGGCGGTGATGATGAGCGCGCCTGCCCAGGTCAGCAGCTGATAGTGCTCGCCGAGGAAGATGGTTCCGGCAAACAGGCCGACGGCCGCCGCGACATAACCGATCTGGCTGAGATAGACCGGGCCGCCAACCGCTTGCAGCCTGAAGAAGAAGGCGAACATAGCCGACGCCGACGCGACCTGCGCGATGACCACCAGTGGCACGCCGCCGAGTGGCGCGAAAGCCTCGCCGCCGAACAGGAGGAGAATGCCGGCAAGCAGCATCGCCGCCGACGCCAGATGGCTGCCGACGGCAAGCTCGATCGGGCCGGTGCCGTCCGGCCAGTCGACCGTACGATAGATGTTGCCGACGGCAAGGCTGACCGGGATGAGCAAACCCATCACTACCCAGAACAAATCGGCCGGCTGGCCGGCCTCGCCGCGCGTCACCGCGACCATGACGGCGCCGACGAAGCCGACGGCGATGCCGACAATGCCCAGCATGTTGGGGCGCCGGACACGCAACAGGATCGAGAACACCAGTGTGATGACAGGCGACAGGGTGAACATGATGCCGGTGTAGCCGGCGCCCAGATGCGGGATGGCCGAGAACATCAGGAGGTTGGGGACAGCATAGGACACCGCGGCAGTCACGAAGAAATAGCGCAATTTGTGCGCGGTGAGCCGGACCCGCTTGCCGCGAGCCAGGAGCACGCACAGCAAGACCCCGCCGGCGCCGAGCGAGATGACGAAGGCCCAGACCATGGCCGGCACGTCGGCAGCCGTGGCGAGCTTGCCGAACGGCAGCGTCAGGCCGAGCAGGCCGCCGGTGACGACCAGCAGGCCGAGCGCCGAATCCCAGAGAAGTTTCATTGACCGAATCCTGTAGCGCGGCCCTTGGCCGGCATTGCATGTTATGATAAGATAATGGAAAGATTCTTAACGTCAAGATATATGATGGTGAGACAATTGGACAGGGCAGCAAGAGCGATCGAGCAATGGAAGCGGGAGCGGCCCGATCTGGATGTCTCGCCAATGGGTGTGCTCGGGCGGCTGAACGAGGCCTCCTCGCTGATCGCCCGCGAGCGCCTGGCGCCGTTGTTTGCCCGTTATGGATTGCAGTCCGGGGAATTTGACGTGCTGGCAACGCTGCGCCGTTCAGGCTCTCCCTACACGCTGACGCCGACCGCTCTCTACGAGGCGACGATGGTGACGTCCGGCGCCATGACCAACAGGCTAGACCGGCTCGAAACGTCCGGATTGATCCTGCGCGGGCCGCATCCCAACGATAGGCGCGGCATTGTCGTGCGGCTGACCGACAAGGGCCTGGCCTTGATCGATGAAGCCGTTACCGCCCACGTGGCCAACGAACACGAGGTTCTCTCGGGCTTGACGCCGGCGGAACAGGAGACGCTCTCTCGGCTGCTTGAGAAATTGATCGGGAGTATGGGCTAGAGCAATTCTAGGAAAAGTTTTCCGCCTAGAATTGCTTCAAAACAAATAGTTAGAGCAGCTCGCCGTTTCCGCGAAACGGTGAAATGCTCTAGCCGGTCAGTTCATAGGCTGCCGCGAGAACCGGCGCCGGTGTTTCCAGCGCTGGTATGATACGGTGAGGTGGACAAGCCGGGTCGGCATGTTGAGGTAGAGCAGAGCATCTCGCAAACCACTGAGATTTCGCTCACTCATCGCCTTGTCGGAAAAGTCCGGCATGGCCTCAAGTGTCGCTTCAGCTTGCTGGCCCCGGCCCTTTCCTGTCGGCAATCTGGCCGCAAAGGCTATTTCTCGACGCAGACAGACCTGCTCGACGCGATCCCGCAACGCCTCTTCGTAGCCGATACCGCATCGCATAAGCCGCGCGTGGGTGGCCTCATGGACGATAATCGAAGCGACCAATTCCGGCGTCGTCTCTTCGCTGATGATATGGCGCTCGTCCAATTCGCACGCCTTGGAGGAGTTCGCCCATTGCGCGACTGAAGCAGGAAGGGTTGTGACGAATACCTGTCTTACGTCACCAAGCAGCCGTCTGTAGCGCACTGGATCAAAATCACGAATAAGCTGAAGCGCCTCGACGATCTTGTCGGTGCCCTTGTCGCTGATGATGAGCAATCCGTCGACCGTTCGGGTACCGCTAAGCTTCACGGCGGCCCAGCGGGCCAACCGGCCAACGACGGCTCTTATGCTGCGTTCCGGCTCAATCGCTTCTGGGTCGCGCAAAGCTCCCTCGGAATTCAGTTGCGATCGTCCGGGAACACCGGGATGGGCATGAACTCGACGCCGTCCTCGGCCAGGCTCTTGGCTTCATCCAGCGTCGCCTCGCCATAGATGCCGCGCGGGTCGCTCTCGCCGAAATGGATCTTTCGCGCTTCCTCGGCGAACTTGTCGCCGACATAGTCGGCATTCTCGCGCACCTTCTCGGCCATCGCCTTGAGCTGTGCCAAAGCCTGCTTCTGCGCCTCGCCCATGGCGAGCGCTATGGTTTCCTGCTTGCGCGCCGTGGAGACAGCCGGCGCCATCAGCGCCTTCTGCACCTTGTGCGAGCCGCAGGTGGGGCAATCGACAAAGCCGCGCTTCTTCTGGGTGTCGAAATCGTCGTTGCTGCGGAACCAGCCTTCGAATTCGTGCTCGTGCTCGCAGATCAGGGCAAAGCGGATCAAGAGGCTGCACCCCTGAGCCGCGGCGCCTCGCCCAAGCCGGCATTGACGGCGAAATCCCGCGCATTCCTGAGATTGGGGATCTTCTTGCGCGCGGCAAGCGACTGCGCCGGGTCGATCTCGGCGACGATCACATCAGGCTCGTCATGCGCGGCTTCCGCGATGATACGGCCCCACGGATCGACGATCAGCGAATGACCGTAGGTCTCGCGGCCATCCTCATGCAGGCCGCCCTGCGCGGCGGCGATGACATAGGCGCCATTCTCGATGGCGCGGGCCCTGAGCAGCACGTGCCAGTGCGCCTCGCCGGTCTGACGGGTGAAGGCGGCAGGTACGGAAAGCAGATCGGCGCCGGCCAGTGCCTCGGCGCGGAACAATTGCGGAAAGCGCAAATCGTAGCAAACGGCAAAGCCGAGCTTTGCACCCTCGATCTCGGTGACGACGGCCTCGGTGCCCGGTTCGTAGGCAGCGGATTCACGCCAGCTCTCACCATTGTCGAGGTCGACATCGAACATGTGGATCTTGTCGTAGGTGGCGAGCGCAGCACCATCCGGGCCAAACAGCAGCGCCCGGTTGGCGAGCTTGCCGTCGGCCCGCAGGATGGCGGTCGAGCCGATATGCAGGAAGACGCCGAGTTCCTTGGCCAATCTGCGCGCGGTCGAAACGACGATGTCCTTGTCTTCGGACGTAAACGAGGCGGCGCGAGCTTCCTTGTCGCGGATCAGCGCACCGGTCATTTCCGGCGTCTGGATGTAGGTCGCGCCCTGGCTTGCCGCTTCACGCACCAGCCGTTCGAGATCGACCGCGTTGCGCTCGGGACTCTCGCCTGAACGCATCTGGATCGCAGCGGCTTTGAAAACACCCATCGTCATTCCCTTAATTCGTCGCGCCGTTGGCGAGCAGTTTGTCCAGCCGGCCTTCGGCCTCCAGCTCGTGGAGGTCGTCACAGCCGCCGATATGCGTATCGCCGATGAAAATCTGCGGAAAGGTCGTGCGGCCATGCGCCCGTGAGATCATCTCCTGGCGCAGTTCCGGCGAGAAGGAGGCATCGTGCTCGGTAAAGACGACGCCCTTGCGCTCGAGCAGCCGCTTGGCTGCCGTGCAATAGCCGCACATCATACGGGTGTAGATCGTGACATCGGCCATGACGAATTTCCGCTGTTCGTTGCCGACTTATATAGTCGCGGACTCGTCCGCCCGAAAGTCCCCCGGCAACACACGGGCAAAGGTCAGCACGTCGACGGCGGCCGCACCTCCCCTTTTCAGCGCCTTGGTGGCGGAACGCACCGTGGCGCCGGTGGTGTAGACATCGTCGATCAAAAGCACCCTGCGGCCGGCGATCTCGATTTCCGCCTCGGCGGGTACCCGAAAGGCCGCCCGCACATTCTCCTCGCGCTCGCTGCGCTCCAGCCCGACCTGCTGGCGGGTGAGTTTCACGCGCCGCACCGCCGAGGGGGCGAAGGGCAGTTCGCTGAGCACCGAGACCGCCCGCGCCAGTTCCGCCGATTGGTTGAAGCGCCGCCTGAAAAAGCGCCGCCAGTGCAGCGGCACCGGCACCACCACATCCGCCTCGGCGATGAGATCGGCACCCGCGCGCACCATCCAGCGCGCCATCCATGGTGCCAGATCCGTGCGATCCTGGTATTTCAACCCTTGCACCATCTGGCGGGCAACGCCGGAATAGGCGACCGCCGCCCGCGCCCGCTCGAAAGGCGGCGGATCGGCAATCGCCTCGGCCGACAGAAAGCCTTCGCCCATATGATGGGTGAACGGCGTGCCCATGACCGGGCACCATGGCCGCTCCAGCAGCCTGAGCTTCGGCCAGCAGGCGCCGCACAGCACGCCTGGCTGCGAGACATGCCGGCGGCAACCGGCGCAGACCGGCGGAAACAGCATACGCGCCGGCCAGCCGACAACCGACCGCGCCAGGTTCGTGATCGCGATGGACTTGATCTTGGGCATCGGATCGGCCACGTGGTTGCTCCTGCGCGCCACTATATCAACGATCCCGGAGCGTGGACAAACAAAGGATCTGCCCGTTGCAGCCGATAATGGATACCTCTCTATGGCTGGCGCACAAGCGGCGCGCCCTTGCTCATCCGGTCGACGGTGCGGACTTCCTCATGCGCCGCACGGCCGAGGACCTTGCCGACCGGCTGGGTGCCGTCGAGCGCAGGTTCGGCAAGGCGGCTGTGCTGTTTTGCCAGACGCCGGCAGCAGCCGAAACGCTCGCCGAAAGCGGCAAGGTCGCCGACATCGTCCGCGTCGAGGCGGACACGGCCTTCCTGAGCGGTGGCGGCGCCGGCTTGATCGCACCGCTCGAAACCGTGCCGTTCGAAGCGGAAAGCCTCGATCTGGCGGTGTCGCTTCTGTCGCTGCAGGCCATGAACGACATCCCCGGCATGCTGATCCAGATCCGCCGTGCGTTGCGGCCGGATGGGCTTTTCCTCGGCGCCTTTGCCGGCGCCGGTACGCTTTTCGAGTTGCGCGAAAGCCTGCTTTCGGCTGAGACCGAGCTTTACGGCGGCGCCAGTCCGCGTGTCGCCCCGTTTACCGACGTGCGCGATGCCGGTGCGCTGCTGCAGCGCGCCGGTCTCGCTCTGCCGGTCGCCGACGTAGAGACGGTGACGGTGCGCTATGCCAGCCTGTTCAACCTGATGGCGGATCTGCGGGCCATGGGCGAAACCTCTGCGCTCACCGATCGCAGCCGGCGGCCGGGCTCGCGCAAGCTGTTTGCCCGCGCGGCGGAAATCTACGCCGAGCGGTTTTCCGACCCCGACGGCCGCGTGAGGGCAAGTTTCTCGATTGTCTGGATGTCCGGCTGGGCGCCCGACGCATCGCAGCAAAAACCGCTTAAGCCAGGGTCGGCCAAGGTCTCGCTGAGAACAATCCTGGAGGCGCCCGGCGGGCAATGATCCTGCCCGCAGGCGCGGAAAGCCGGATCAGGGCGTGGGTGCGAAAGCGTTCGCAAGCTTGCTGTTGTTGTCGCTGAACAGCCAGATGATCCCGTCGCGGACCTCACCGATACCGCCGACGATGGCCAGCGACAGCACGGCGATGATGACGCCATATTCGACGGCCGTGGCGCCGGTCTCGTCGTTCAGAAAACCCAGCAGCACTGCTTTCATGGCCTCAACCCCTCTGTCCGGGACCTTACCGCCGACCTGTTAAGAAAGGTTAACGGCAAAGGCTTAACAGGCGATGAAACCGCCGCCTTTCCGAAATCTCTTAACCATGTCAGCAGTCGCCGCTGCTCCTGCCATTGGACCTGATGATGCAGACCGAGCTCGGTTGCGGCTGCAGCACGCTGCGGCGCAGCGTGTAGGTTTCGCGATGGCCGATCGAGCCTGTCGCCGCCATGTCAAGCCCGCCGAAACCATCACGGGCCGACAGCGAGCGTGTCTGGCTGTCGAGGAAAGGGGTTGCAATCAGCGCCAGCGCCACCGCGGCCGAACCGAACAGCAGCGTGATGCGCAATATGCCCATGCCCGCATCGGCGGCGCGAAAACCGCGCTCGGGCCGGATCGAGTCCCAATCCCTGTCTAGGCTCATGCTATCGCTCCCCGGCAAATCGACGGCTCGGCCGCGAACGGCCATGCTTCAATTTTTCACGACGAGATAAATCTTCCATTAACGCTGGCTGATACACGCCTCGGCAGGAAGCGACCGGACGCGAACCTCAGAGCAGATCGATGAGGAACGGGATCAGCGGCGCATCGGCCGGCGGCATCGGATAGTCGCGCATCTGCTTCGGCCGCACCCATTTCAGCGTCTGCCCTTCCCTGGGCTGGGCTATGCCGCGAAAGCGGCGGCAAATGAACAGCGGCATCAGCAGGTGGAAATCGTCGTAGGAATGACTGGCGAAAGTAAGCGGCGCCAGGCATGGGATGTCGGTTTCGATGCCGATTTCCTCATGCAGTTCGCGAATGATGCATTGTTCCGGCGTCTCGCCGGGCTCGACCTTGCCGCCGGGAAATTCCCACAATCCGGCAAGTTGCTTGCCCTGAGGCCGCTGCGCCAGAAGCACCCGGCCGTCGGCATCGACCAGCGCGCAGGCGGCGACCAGGAGCAGGCGTTTGCCGGCGGTCACGACATCATTCATGACCCGGCGGCCGGCGGTAGTGGTAGCGATAGACTTCCTCGAAGCCGAGCGAATGGTAGAGCGCCAGCGCCGGCACGTTGTTGGCCTCGACCTGCAGCCAGGCTTCCCGCGCGCCCCGCAGCCGCGCCCATTTGAGCGCCGACAGGATCAGGTTGCGGCCATGGCCCTTGTTGCGCGCCGATCTGTCGGTGGCGACCTCGAACAGGCCGGCGAGATCGCCGTCATGCACGCAGATAAGCGTTGCCAGTGCCTCGGCTCCATCTTCGAGCGCGAACAGCCCGGCTTCGGGCTGGATGGCGCCGATGATCTCTGACAGGCCGGGGCGCAGCGAAACATCCGAACCGCTGACCTTGAGCAACGCGCCGATGAAGCGGCTGATGTCCTTGAGCGGAATCTGGTCCATGGCGGCGTCGAGCTGCGCGCCGGCCAGCGGCAGCCGCATGACCAGCGACTCGTCGAACCGGCTCCAGCCCTCGCGGTCGAGATGGCTGGCGAGATCGGGACCCGACAGCGGCGACATGCGGAACGTCAGCGGCCTTCCATAGGCATCGAAACGGCGGCTGGCCCGTCCGATACGGTCGGCCATGTGCATGATATCGCCGGGATCGAGCGGATTGACCGAGTTCAGCCGCTTGGCCGGATGGCCGGCGGTCAGCCGCACCACCCAGGTGCCGTCATAGTGGACGGCGGCTGCCGGCCAGGCGCGAAAGCCGGCCGCCTCGTAGCGGCGTACGATCGCGAGCATGCTTGCCGGATGCCTGGAGCTCAAAACCGTCAGCTCCGATAATCGCCATTGATGGCGACATATTCCTTGGTGAGATCG
The DNA here is from genome assembly GCF_004006095.1 of Mesorhizobium sp. M7A.F.Ce.TU.012.03.2.1. NCBI lineage: Bacteria > Pseudomonadati > Pseudomonadota > Alphaproteobacteria > Hyphomicrobiales > Phyllobacteriaceae > Mesorhizobium > Mesorhizobium sp. M7A.F.Ce.TU.012.03.2.1. The sequence continues at coordinate 2,800,914 of NZ_CP034779.1, read as the reverse complement.
CAGGTCCACACCGTCGCCTTGCCGCGGCCGATGCCGATATCGACACGGATGCGGATGTCGTCGCGCTTCATGTAGGCCGACGTCGCGGCCTCGGAGTAGCCGGGGTCGCGCTCGCCTTCATGCGCCAGCCTGTTGTCGCCGAACCAGATCGACAGCCGGTCGCGATCGGCGGGTTCGCCGGCCTTGCCGACGGCCATGACGACGCGGCCCCAATTGGCGTCCTCGCCGGCGACCGCCGTCTTGACCAGCGGCGAATTGGCGATGGACAGCGCGATGCGCTTGGCCGAGCGCGCCGATTTGGCGCCGGTGACGGTGACTTCGACCTGCTTGCGGGCGCCCTCGCCGTCGCGCACCACTTGCAGCGCCAGCGATTTCAGCACCTTGCCGAGCGCCCGGCGGAACGCGCCGAGACGGGCATCCTTGGGATCGGTTATGTCAGGCGCGCCGCGCTTGGCGGCCTTGCCGGTGGCGAAGATCAGCAGCGTGTCGCTGGTCGACGTGTCGCTGTCGACGGTGACCGCGTTGAAGGTCTTGGCCGTGCCGCGCGACAACAGATCCTGCAGGACGGGGGCGGCGATCGGCGCATCGGTGGCGATGAAGGAGAGCATCGTCGCCATGTCGGGCGCAATCATGCCGGCGCCCTTGGAAATGCCGTTGATGGTGACTTCGGTATCGCCGAGCTTGACGGTCGCAGTCGCCAGTTTCGGATAGGTATCCGTGGTCATGATCGCCTTTGCCGCCTCGGTCCACAGCCCGGGCTTGCCGTTGCTGACCAGCCCGGCCAGCAGGTGGCTGAATTTGCTGGTGTCGAGCGGCTCGCCGATGACGCCCGTCGAGGCCAGGAAAACCTCCGCTGCCGTGCAGCCGGCCGCCTTCGCCGCCGCCTCGCCGGTCAGCGCGGTCGACTCGCGGCCTTTCCTGCCGGTGAAGGCGTTGGCGTTCCCGGAATTGACGACCAGCACCCGGGCCTTGCCTGCACCGAGATTCTGCCGGCAGAAATCGACCGGCGCCGAAGGGCATTTCGATTTCGTGAACACGCCGGCGACCGCGGTGCCTTCATCGAAGACCATGGTCAAAAGATCGGTGCGGCTCTTGTACTTTATCCCTGCCTCGGCGGTGGCGATGCGCACCCCTTCGATCTCCGGCATTTTGGGGTATTTCTTCGGCGCGAGCGGCGAAATCGTCGTGGACATGGAGGCCTCGGGCGGGAAAAATCGCAGGGGAAGGCCGGTTTGCCCGATAGACCGCGCGGGCGCAAGGGCGTTTTCGTCGCTCTTGCCCGGGAGCTCGAACCCGCTCGTGGTTAGGCCTGCATTTCAAATCCGGTGGCGTCACCGGGGCCGATGGCGTTATGATCTGCCCCATGGGCAGGCTTGCGATCCTTGCATGGGCATTTCTGGGACTTTTGCTGCTGAGCGCGGATGCGCAGCCGCAACGGCGCGTGGCGCTTGTCATCGGCAACGGCACTTACGCCGAAGCCGGCACGCTGGCCAACCCGGTCAACGACGCCCTCGACATCGCCGACAAGCTGCGCTCCATCGGCTTCGAGGTCATTGAGGGCAACGATCTCGGCAAGCGTGAACTCGAACGCAGCATCGGCGCGTTTTCCGATGCGCTCCAGGGCGCCGGCGTCGGGCTTTTCTACTATGCCGGCCACGGCCTGCAGGTCGAGGGGCGCAACTACATCGTGCCGGTCGACGCCAGGCTGGACGTGCCGGTCAAGTTGCAGCTCGAGGCCGTGCCGATCGACGAAGTCCTCGACATCATGGAACAGCAGACCAAGGTCAGCCTGGTGTTTCTCGATGCCTGCCGCAACAATCCGTTTGCCCGCAGTCTCAGCCGCACCGCCACCACACGCTCGGCGAAGGCGCTGGCCGGGCTGGCGCGATTCGATTCGACGCGCGGCTCGTTCATCGCCTTCTCGACGGCACCTGGCGCTGTCGCCATGGACGGCAGCGGACGCAACTCGCCTTTCGCCGCCGCCCTGCTGCGCCACATCGCCGAGCCCGGCCAGAGCATCAACGACATGATGATCGCGGTGCGCCGCGACGTGGTTTCGCAAACTCGCGAGACCCAGCGCCCCTGGGAGCAGGGATCGCTGCTCGAACGCTTCGAATTCGTCTCGGACGGACAACCCGCAGAGCCACAAAGGCCGCCCGCGGCGCCGGCGCCTTCAACGGAAGTCGCCGCACTTGAACGCTCTGTCGGCGACGACAAGGGATCGATCGAGAAATTCCTGCGCCAGGACTATCTGACGCCGGACACCAGGGCGATAAGCGAGACCGTCAAGCGGCTCTACGGCCCATCCGCCTTCATCTTCGGAACCCGCTACGACGCCGACGCCATCGTCAAGATCAAGGCCGACTGGTTCGCGCAGTGGGCCTCCTGGTCGCTAAGCATGGAGGCCGGCAGCCTGGAGGTCACTCCACAGGGCGAAGATCGCGCCGAGGCAGTCTTTGCGATGCGCTACGACTATCTTCCAAAGGACAGGTCGGCGGCACGCCTGACCGGCAAGGCGCGCGTCACGCTTGGGGTGGTCAAGGCCGGCGGCGGCTGGCGTATCGAATCCGAGACATCGCAGGCGATGCAGTAGGCGTGATCCCACGGCCAGCCGGGCAATTCAAGCTGGCAGTGCTCATGGCGATAGGAATTTTTTCTTGACTCGGTGAGGGCAGCTATGCTACATTTTTGCCCATGGTGCTGATTTGCGCCAGTGACCCGCCGCCCGGCGGGTTTTTGCGCTTGGAGCTTCGCCAACCGACACGCCGTAGACTCCAGAGAATAAACTTAACCCCTGCCGCTACCATCCGTTCCCGAAGCTTGAAAACGCGCCGTTTCGTTTGAGCGTCGGGTCGCCTATATTGCCGGCGATAGTGTTGGCGAGGAGACAGAGATGGCCGAGGACGCCGATCCGGCGCGCAGATCGATCGGTGCGCGGCGCAACCCCGACAGCGCCGATGCCATTCTCGAAGCCGCCGAGGCCGTACTGGTCGAAGCCGGTTATGCCGGTTTCTCGATCGAGGCGGTGGCGCGGCGGGCCCGCGCCGGCAAACCCACCATCTATCGCTGGTGGCCGAGCAAGGCGGCATTGCTGCTTGAGGTCTATCAGCGCCAGAAGCGCGTCGAGGTTCCCGATACCGGGCGGCTGGAGGAGGATCTCGTCGGCTTCCTGAAAAACCTGTTCACCCACTGGCGCGAGACATCGTCGGGAAGCGTGTTCCGGTCGCTGATCGCCGAGGCGCAGTCGGACGAGACCGCTGCCGCGGCCCTTGCCGACTACTCGCTGGGCCGACGCTCCCATACCGGCCAGATCATCGAACGCGCCAAGGCAAGGGGCGAAATCCCGGCCGAAATCGATTCAGCCGTTGTCGCAGACCTGATCGCCTCCTTCGCCTGGAGACATCTGTTGACCAACCGGCTCGACGAGAACGAAGCCACCATCGGCAAGGCGGTCAACTACGTGATGCGAGGCATAGCGGCGCCCGCCCCCTAAAAATACGGCAATGAAAAAGGGCGCGGCAACCCCTGGCTGCCGCGCCCTTTTCGAAGACCTATCGGTCTTACTTGGCGCTTTCCAGCGTATCGACCGTCTTCTTCAGGTTCGCGTCGGGGATCTCGATCTTGGCGCCGGCGCGCAGCGACTTGACCAGCGCGAAATATTTGTCGCGGATGACCGCCTGCTTGGCCTGGTCCTTGACGTCGTCGAAGGCCGGCGGCTGCTTGGTGCGCTTGTCCTCGAGCTTGATGACATGCCAGCCGAACTGCGTTTGCACCGGCTGCTCGGTGTACTTGCCGACCTCGAGCGCGGAGGCCGCCTTGTCGAACTCCGGCACCATCTGGCCAGGTCCGAACCAGCCGAGATCGCCGCCGCTGGTCTTGCCCGAGGGATCGCTGGTGTGCTCGGTGGCGAGCTTCTGGAAGTCGGCGCCGCCGTCGAGCTGCTTGATGATGGCCTCGGCCTCTTCCTTGGTCTTCACGAGGATGTGACGGGCATGCAACTCGTTGGTGGGCGGCGTGTTGGCGATTTCCTGGTCGTAGCGGGCGCGGACCTCGGCGTCGGTGACCTTGTCGACGACGCCCTTCTCGACCATCTCGCCATGCAGCGCGCGCTGCTGCAGGAAAGCCATGCGGCGCTGGAAGTCGGGATCCTTGTCGAGCCCTGACGTGACCGCCTGGGCGGCCATGACACGGATCTCGATGGCAGCCGAGAGCGCTGCGGCACGGCGCTGCTCGGGCGGCAATTGCGCGAACTGCTGCGACAATTCCCCTTCGGCAAGCACCAGATCGGCTTCGGTCAGGGGCTGGCCGTTGACCGTGGCGATAACCTTATTCGGATCGACCGGTGCCGCGGCTGGCGCTGCTGCATCCGCCGGGGCGGGAGCGGTTTGCTGCGCCATCAGCGGCGAGAGCGAAAGGGCCGACAGGCCGACGGCCAAGCCAAGGCTGGCGAGCGACGCGCGGCAGAACAACAGGGACATAGGGTGGACTCCGGTGGGGATTGTTAAGAGGGGTGCTTCCAGATCGGCCAGATTGTGGCGGAATTTGGCGCAGCCAGCAGGGCCAGCGCGGCGTTGACATCAGTTGAGCCCCCTCTTATCTGTCCAACGACTTTGCGTCCAGAACCGTTTTCCGGGCGCTTTTTGTGTTTGCCAGTGTTCACTAATGTGTTTGCCAGTGTTCACGTGGAATTGATGGGGCCGGCCGGCGCTCATCTCAAGATTGAGAATTCTATCGAAAGGACCATTGGATGGTCAGTCTCGGCGGTCTCGCCCGTAAGGTTTTCGGTTCCTCCAACGACCGTCGGGTCAAATCGACCCGGCCCCGTGTCGAGGCGATCAACGCCATGGAAAACGAGATGCGGGCGCTCTCCGACGAGGAGTTGGTCGGCCGCACCGCGAAATTCCGCCAGGACATCGCCAATGGCGCCACGCTCGACGACCTGTTGATCCCGGCCTTCGCTACCGCCCGCGAGGCAGCGCGCCGCGTGCTCGGCATGCGCCCCTTCGATGTCCAGCTGATCGGCGGCATGGTGCTGCACAATGGCGGTATTGCCGAGATGCGCACCGGCGAGGGCAAGACCCTGGTCGCGACGCTGCCGGTCTACCTCAATGCGCTCGCCGGCAAGGGCGTCCACGTCGTCACCGTCAACGATTACCTGGCCACCCGCGACTCCGAATGGATGGGCCGCGTCTACAAGTTCCTCGGCCTCTCGGTCGGCGTCATCGTCCATGGCCTGACTGACGAGGAGCGCAGCGCCGCCTACGCCGCCGATGTCACCTACGCCACCAACAACGAGCTCGGCTTCGACTATCTGCGCGACAACATGAAATACGAGCGCGCCCAGATGGTGCAGCGCGGTCACAATTACGCGATCGTCGACGAAGTCGATTCCATCCTGGTCGACGAGGCGCGCACGCCGCTGATCATTTCCGGTCCGCTCGAGGACCGTTCGGAAATGTACAACACCATCGACACCTTCATCATCCAGCTGCAGCCGCAGGATTATGAGATCGACGAGAAGCAGAAGACCTCGATCTTCACCGAGGAAGGCACCGAGAAGCTCGAGAACCTTTTGCGCGACGCCGGCCTGCTCAAGGGCGAGTCGCTCTACGACGTCGAGAACGTCGCCATCGTCCACCACGTCAACAACGCGCTGAAGGCGCACCGGCTGTTCCAGAAGGACAAGGACTACATCGTCCGCAACGGCGAGATCGTCATCATCGACGAGTTCACCGGCCGCATGATGCCGGGCCGCCGCTATTCGGAAGGCCTGCACCAGGCGCTCGAAGCCAAGGAGCATGTGGCGATCCAGCCGGAGAACCAGACGCTGGCCTCCGTCACCTTCCAGAATTATTTCCGCCTCTACAAGAAGCTCTCCGGCATGACCGGCACGGCGCTGACCGAGGCCGAGGAATTCGGCAACATCTACGGTCTCGAAGTCACCGAGATCCCGACCAATCTGCCGGTCGTGCGCATCGACGAGGACGACGAGGTCTACCGGACGGTCGAGGAGAAATACAAGGCGATCGTCAGGGAGATCCGCGAAGCCAGCGCCAAGGGCCAGCCGACGCTGGTCGGCACCACTTCCATCGAAAAGTCCGAGCAGCTGGCCGAGCGCCTGCGCAAGGAAGGTTTTACCGATTTCGAAGTGCTGAACGCCCGCCATCACGAGCGCGAGGCGGCGATCGTCGCCCAGGCCGGCAAGCCAGGCGCTATCACCATCGCCACCAACATGGCCGGCCGCGGCACCGACATCAAGCTCGGCGGCAATGCCGAGATGCGCATCGAGGATGAGCTCGGCGACATGCCGGTCGGACCCGAGCGCGAGGCGCGGGAAAAGGAAATCATTGCCGATATCGAGCGGCTGAAGGAAAAGGCGCTGGCCGCCGGCGGCCTCTATGTGCTGGCCACCGAGCGCCACGAATCGCGCCGCATCGACAACCAGTTGCGCGGCCGTTCCGGCCGTCAGGGCGACCCCGGCCGCTCGAAATTCTTCCTGTCGCTGCAGGACGATCTGATGCGCATCTTCGGCTCCGAGCGCATGGACGGCATGCTGCAGAAGCTCGGCCTCAAGGAAGACGAGGCGATCATCCATCCGTGGATCAACAAGGCGCTGGAAAAGGCGCAGAAGAAGGTCGAGGCGCGCAACTTCGACATCCGCAAGAACCTTTTGAAATATGACGACGTCTCCAACGACCAGCGCAAGGTGGTGTTCGAGCAGCGCATCGAACTGATGGACGGCGAAGGCCTTTCCGAAACGATCGCCGAGATGCGCGAAGGCGTCATCGACGAAATCGTCGCCAAGGCCATTCCCGAAAACGCCTATGCCGAGCAGTGGAACGTTGCCGGGCTGAAGGCCGAGATCGCCGAGTTCCTGAACCTCGACCTGCCGGTCGATGACTGGGCCAAGGAAGAGGGCATCGCCGAGGACGACATCCGCGAGCGCATCGCGCAGGCCGCCGAAGCCGCCGCCAAGGAGCGCGCCGAGCGTTTTGGCCCCGAGGTGATGAACTATGTCGAGCGCTCTGTTGTGCTGCAGACGCTCGACCATCTGTGGCGCGAACACATCGTCAATCTCGACCATCTGCGTTCGGTCGTCGGCTTCCGCGGCTACGCCCAGCGCGATCCGCTGCAGGAGTACAAGGGCGAGGCGTTCGAGCTGTTCCAGGCGATGCTCGGCAATCTGCGCCAGGCCGTCACCGCGCAGCTGATGCGCGTCGAGCTGGTCCGCCAGGCCGCCGAAGCGCCGCCTCCGGAAGCCCCCGACATGTTCGGCACCCATATCGACGGCACCACCGGCGAGAACGATTTCGAAGGCGGCGAGACCGCCCTCCTGGTCCGCCCGGAGACGACCGCCATCGTCGCCCCCGAAGACCGCGACCCCAACAACCAGGCCACCTGGGGCAAAGTCGGCCGCAACGAAGCCTGCCCCTGCGGCTCGGGGAAGAAGTACAAGCACTGCCACGGGGCGTTCGCGTAAGGGCGCTTCTTCCTTCCCTTCTCCCCGTTCACGGGGAGAAGGTGGCCCGCAGGGCCGGATGAGGGGCGGCGCCGGCGTTTGCGGGCCGCTAAAATCCGGCGAAGGCCGCTTCGCCGGCGACCGCAAACACGCCTTGTCGGCTCGACCCACCATTTGCCCGCGCGAAGTCGCGCATAGCGCGTCTTGTCGCGCACAGCCCGATCTCCCACCGCCTGCGCCGCCCCTCATCCGCCTGCCGGCACCTTCTCCCCGTATAGGGACGGGCGAAGGGGGCTTCCTACCCACGTTTTCTTAATGTGTCTCCGCTACACAGAACCCTGAAAAGAAGCGGAAAACGGAGAGAAATCGGGGTGCGCTTTTCCGCGGCCACGACTGCCGGGCGGTTCTTGCCGCAGCGTTGGGCGCTGCGCATGGGGCCGTTGCTTGGCCGCATCGATGCCGTGCTGTTCACCGCCGACGAGCGCGGCGAGGCGAGCCGCATGTCGGTCATCGCCTTCTCCATCCGCATCGTCAGCGCCGTCATCGCCTTCGTCAGCCAGGTGCTGATGGCACGCTGGATGGGCTCGTTCGAATATGGCATCTTCGTCCTCGTCTGGGTGACGATGGTCATCGTCGGCAACCTCGCCTGCCTGGGCTTCCACACCTCCGTCATCCGCTACATTCCCGAATACCGCGAGCGCGGCTTGATGGATGAGCTGCGCGGCATCGTGCTGGCCAGCCGTCTGTTCGTGCTGATCGCCTCGACGCTGATTGCCGGACTCGGCGCGCTCGGCGTCTGGCTGGCGGCACCCTGGATCGAAAGCTACTATGTGATCCCGTTCATCCTCGGCGTCATCTGCCTGCCGATGATCGCCATGTCCGACCTTTTGTCGGGCCTGGCACGCGCCAACAGCTGGGCGCTGTTTGCCCTGTCGCCGACCTATCTGGTGCGGCCCGTGCTGATCCTGCTGTTCATGGCGCTGATGCTGTTTGCGGGCTACGCACCCGATGCCAGGACCGCCATCTTCGCCTCGATCGCCGCCACCTACGTCACCACGCTGGGACAACTCGTCGGCGTCACCCAGCGCATGGAACGGCAGATCCCGGCAGGGCCGATGAAGGTGCATTTCGCGCAATGGTTCATCGTCTCGCTGCCGATCTTCCTGGTCGAGAGCTTCTTCTTCCTGCTCACCAATGCCGATGTGCTGATGGTCGGCGCCTATATGGATCCCAACGACGTCGCCGTTTATTTCGCCACCGTGAAGACGCTGGCGCTGGTGCATTTCGTCTACTTCGCCGTCAAGGCCGGCGTTGCCCAGCGCTATGCGCAGTTCACCCATGGCGACCCGCAAAGGCTTGCCGCCTTCGCCCGCGAGACGGTGTCGTGGACGTTCTGGCCATCGCTCTTGATGGCACTGCTGGTGCTGGCGCTCGGCGAGCCGATGCTGGTGCTGTTCGGCCCTGAATTCACATCAGGCTATCCGTTGCTGTTCCTGCTTGTCTTCGGCGTCGTGGCGCGGGCCGCCGTCGGCCCCTGCGAAAGCCTGCTGACGATGAGCGGCAACCAGAACATCTGTGCTGCCGTCTATGCCATGACGCTGGCCTTCAACATCGCCCTCAACGTGGTGCTGATCCCGATGTTCGGCCTGTGGGGCGCGGCAATGGCCACCGCCTTTGCCATGATCTTCGAAGCCGGCGCGCTCTCCTTCACGGTGTGGCGCAAGCTCGGCATCGCCATGCTCATCTTCTTAGCCCCGAAAGGAGCCGCGTGATGGCTGCCATCCCGTTGCTTGAGGAAACCAGCGGCGGCACTGCCGGCGCGATGGTGTCTGGCCTTGCCGGACTGACCCGCGACGCCGACCCCGCTCACATTGAAATCCTCGCCAACAACCGGCCCGAGCGCAAGCTCGCCATCTATCCGCCATCGGCAGGCTTCGACCTGGTCGAGGAGCTGGATTATCTCTGCGCCCGCACGGTCGAGCCCAACGTGTTCTTCAACCCGCGTTTCCTGGCGCCCGCCATGCCGCGGCTGGAGGACCGCGAGGTGCGGCTGGCGGTCATCCGCGACGGCGACGAATACCGCAACCGGCTGCGCCTTCTGGTGCCGTTCTCGGTGGAACGGCCGGTGGTGCCGCTCGGCGTGCCGGTCATGCGCACATGGTCGAGCCCGTTCGGTCCGCTCGGCACGCCGCTGGTCGACCGCGACGATCCTGTCGGCGTCGTCGAAGACTTCTTCTCAATGCTGTCGCGCCCGCACCTCAAGCTGCCGAAAGTCTTCGTCCTGGCCGATGTCCGGCTCGATGGCCCGGTGGCGAGCCTGCTTGCCACCGTGGCCGAGGCGCGCGGCCTGACGCTGGTCACCACCGGCCAGATCCAGCGCCCGGCGCTGGAGAGCGAGCTCGATGGAGACGATTATCTGAAGGCCTCGCTGCGCGCGCACCATTATCGCGAGTTCCGCCGCCTGAAGCGGCGCCTTGGCGACCTTGGCAAGCTTGAGCATGTCGTGGCGCGCGGCCCTGAAGACATCCGCCATGCCATCGAAGGCTTCCTGTCGCTGGAAGCCGCCGGCTGGAAAGGCCGCGAACGCACCGCCATGGCGATCGACCGCTTCCGCGCCGCCTTCGCCCGCGAAGCCGTGCACCGGCTGGCCGAACAGGACATGTGCCGCATCCATTCGCTGACGCTCGACGGCCGCACCATCGCCTGCCTGATCGTCTTCGTCGAAGCCGGCATCGCCTATACCTGGAAGACGGCCTATGACGAGACGCTGGCCAGCTATTCGCCCGGCACGCTGCTGATGATCGAGGTGACCAGGCAGCATCTCGACGATCCCAACATCATGATGACCGATTCCTGCGCGGTGCCCGACCATCCGGTGATGAGCCGGCTATGGGCGGAGCGCAAGCCGATGGGCACGCTGGTGATCGGCCTGGCGCCGGATGCCGACCGCCTCACCCGCCAGGCCGCCTCGCAACTGCACCTCTACCGCGAGACCCGCAACATGGCCCGCCTGCTGCGCAACCGCATGAAGAGCCTGTTGGGGCGGCGCTGAGAAAAGGCAGGGTGCGGTTCTGGAGAATGGCACATCTTCGCTGCAATATTTGATGGGTGGGTGACCGGGAGTTTACTTCGGTTGCCAGCAGGCAAACGCGAATATTGATCTCTGCTTGTAAAAAAGCGAGATTTCTCGCAGAAATTTCCAGTGAAAGCCGATAAAACCTACTCGCATTCTTGTTCTTAATTCACGATAATCTAGTGATTCGGTAGCGATGAGAGAGAAATGTCGCTGAATCATGAGGCCAACGGCGCCCGGCACATCAGTGCGGAGGATAGCGCCGTTGTCCGAAGGGCCGACGAAGACTTCGACGAACTGATTCGAAGCATTCGAGCCGCAACGTATCAAGCTTTGCCTCTCTTCGAAGAGGAGCCCGTGACCGGATTGGCCCAGTCAGACACGCTGGCCGCCTCCCTCGGCTCGACTTCGGCCCGGACGGGCTCGAGCCAGGCCCGCGCCATGCGCGGCTCCTCGTCCTTGTCCAACGACAGGCTGGATCCACGTGCCGTTGACGACTTGGCGTGGTCGTTGGTTGACCACGATGTGGGCAGGCTTGATGCGCAAACGCACGATGCCGACGCTCCCGATACCGACAAATGGGAATTGCAGGAAGAGGTGGCGAAGCTGCAGCGCTTGCAGGATCGCACCTCGAAAGAGCTTGGGCGAAAATCGCGCGAGCTATCGATCGCGAGCAAGACCATCGCCGACCTGGAGGTCCAACTCGACAGGGCACGGCAGACCATTGCGCAAGCGGACAGGCATGCCGGCCAGCGCGCAACGCGGTTCCTCGAAGCGAATGTAGAGGTCGAGCGTCTGGGCCGTAACCTGGCGCGCGTGTCGGGGCAACTTCGCGACGAGATCATCGCCAGGCAAGCCGCCGAGCAGGCGCGTGAGGACGTTGCATGGCGGCTCGCAAGCTTGCAACAGGCCACCATGCTGCTTCGTTCCAAGGTCGCGGATGACCAGATCCACAACGAAAGACTGACCGGCAAACTTTCGGCGCAGATGCTGGTGCAGCAGGACCTGCAGGTGCGGCTGTCCACGCTCGAGCATCAGCGCGGCGTTCTCGGTGATTGCGCCGCCGCCGCGCAGGAGCGGGCCGTCGAACTTGAAAAGAGGTTGCGCTCGCTCCAGCGCAGCGCCGCCGATCAAAGCGTGGTCCGCGCAACGCCGGGCGTCGGGCAGCGCGCCGAGGACGTGGCCGAGCATCGGCGCCAAACCTCGGAAACCGAGATTGCGACGTTGCGCCAGGAGCGCGACGCGGCGCGCCGAGACTATGGCGCGGTGAAGGTTCAACTCGCCGATCTCCGCTTGCGCGGCAAGACCGACGAACTCGCGCATGCCCGTTGCCGCGATGAGAACCGCCAGCTTCACCAAAGGCTGGAAACGCTGACACGCCAGGATCCCCCCAGCGGACCGGCAGCCGATGACAATGCCGATCTCGAACGGACGTTCGACGAATTGCTGGCGGCTGGCGAGATCGGCGCGGCCAATGACGGCGGCCCCACCGGCGGGACGCGCAAAGCGTCTTGACCGCCTGCTGAGGCATATCGGTACGCAGGTGGCCACGTCGAGCCGACGGACGTGTTGGTGATCGGCATGACGTCGCCGCCCTTCTGGCACACCGAACTCGAGGCCGTCGAAACGTCGAGTGCATTCCAACGGTTTCCGTGTCTGTGGATGCCCTCAGCAAGCGTCTTGATCCCTGCCAGAGCGAGGATTCCGAGCCATGAAAAATGAAATGGCTGCCGCAGGTCTCCTCGCCATCAGTCCCGGCTCGATCATTGCATCGCCGAGCGCTCCATGCCCTTGGATAGCATCTGGAGCGGCGGCGGCGTAGATACCGTTTGGAAGAATGTTCAACGTCAAAGCTTAGGAATCGCCATGAGCAGGCAAGATCGAGGCCTTACGCGCTTCTCACGCAGGACGCGCAACGGCTTCAAGAATGCGGCGTTAGCACTTCATCTAGCGATCAACGTAGAACGACGAGACAGCATTGCCATTCGTGTAACAGGCGGCATGGGCGACCATATCGTGGCCGTCCGGTTTATTCGCGATCTGCTGAGCCACTTTGGCCGCGCAAAGATCGACGTCTATTCCGTAACGGGCGGAATGGGCTGGCTCTACGAGCCTCTCCCGGATGTAACTTTCATTGAAGCTCAGAAACGCGTATTTACGTGGGTCACGCATCGATATCTTCTTGTCCTGCAGCTCACACACACCGTAGATCTTGTGCACATGAGTTCTGCCGCTGCCGAACGGTGGCCGGCGCTTTCGGCAATGCTGCAAAGCATCGCACCGTATCGGAAGATGTTTTCGCATGCGATCGATGCGCATCCTCATTTGGACTTCCATCCAGCACTTGTAGCCCAATTTCAGAACGTGAGGCGAGACACCTTTCTGAACCATGTCAGCGGTGTGCCCTTTGGCGGCCATCAATATCCGTTACCTGAGGATGCGTCCTTGGTTCAAAGCTTGGGACTGGACCATAAACCCTACATTACTGTCCATAATTCCTTCAGCGAGGAGTCGGGTCGCCCTCGAGCTACGCGAGATTATCCGTTCTTGGATGATGTCGTGAAAGAGGTGAAGGCGCAGTTGCCGGATCTTCCTGTTGTCCAAGTCGGCGTGGTAGGAGGCACCCTCAGTTCGGCCGACTACAACCTTTCTTCCAAGACAACACAGCCGCAAATCACCTCCGTTCTTGCGAACTCGTCCATGCATTTCGACATGGAGGGAGGGCTTGTTCATATCGCAAGCTGTGTAGGGACGCCGTGTTGTGTCGTTTTCGGTCCAACGCCGATCGGCTATTACGCCTACCCGAACAATATCAATATTGCCCCGCGTGTCTGCGGCGGTTGTTGGTCCCTTACATTGGATTGGCAAAAGACCTGCCTTCTAGGCGCTGCGGAACCGCCTTGCATGTTCACGCAACCACCCAAGGCGGTGGCGCATGCGGCGTTACCGCATCTGCGAGTTTTGTTGAGCGAAAAGCGCCGATCAGCCTGAAGGGGCACTTGCAGGCGAACAAGGGCCGGCAAGCGTTAGCATGGGAAACAGCAGACCACGATACACCAAAAGGCCAACCGGGAACGCAACGCCGGCGCTGCCGCGCACAAGCGGATCCCAAAACAAACACAGGCTAAATTGTCCCACCCGAAGCTCGAAGAGTGTAGGATGGTGCCCCTAGCCGGAATCGAACCAGCACTCCTTGCGGAACTCGATTTTGAGTCGAGCGCGTCTACCAATTCCGCCATAGGGGCTCAGGCCGGGCGGCCTGGATGGCGCGGGACTATACGGTTGGAGGGCTGTTCGTCAACTGGCCAATTCTCCGGCGCCCTCAAGATGCGACCAAACTGCGCCTTTCGATTTCGTGAGGGGGCTGCCATTGTGCAGCGCGGAAAATCTTTCTAGACAGGCGGCGCATCAAAGCGCGGCACGTCTGCGGGGACGGATGGCGTGCTCTGGGTCTTTGTTCTGTGCATGCCGTTAACCCCAACCTGCCTGCGCAATGGAACGACACGCATTAGGAGTGCCGATGCTTCGCGGACTTTACGACTGGACCTTGTCGCTGGCGGCCCGCAAATCCGCCGAATGGTGGCTGGCCTTCATCGCCTTCGTCGAAAGCTCGGTGTTCCTGGTGCCGGCCGACGTGCTCTATCTGCCGATGGCGCTGTCGCGGCCGGATCGCGCCTACCGCTATGCGCTGATCGCCACCGTCGCCTCGGTGCTGGGCGGCATCGCCGGCTGGTTCATCGGCCACTACGCCTATGACGCGGTGGCGAGGCCGATCCTCGAATTCTACGGCAAGTACGACGAGTTCGAAGCGCTGCGCGCAGGGGCAGGCGTCGGCATCATCGTCCTGATGCTGATCACGTCGGGCGCTGCCCACCTGCCGCCGATCAAGGTGGTGACGATCCTGTCCGGCGTCATCGGCGTCAATTTGCTGTTGTTCGTGGTGCTGGCGATCGTGGCCCGCGGTGGCCGTTTCCTGCTGCTCGCCTGGCTGCTGCGCCATTATGGCGAACCGATCCGCGAATTCATCGAAAAGCGCCTCGGCCTCATCGCCGGCGCCGGCGCGGCTGCCCTGATTTTGCTCTATATCCTGGTCAAATACGCGTTCTGAACAGAACCATCGCGAGCCGGACGGACCGATTGAAATGACAGCGACCATGAATGCCGACACCGGACGCCAGCGCACGCTGACCGCCTTGTTCCTCGCCGTCGCCATGGCCGCCACCGTCGGCTCGGCGCTCGCCTTCCAGTATCTCGGCGGCTACATCCCCTGCCACCTCTGCCTCGAACAGCGCACGCCCTATTATATCGGCGTGCCGCTGATGGTGCTGGCGGTGATTGCATCGATGCTGCACGCACCCAGCTGGCTGACGCGCGGCCTGCTGGCCGTCGGCGGCATCCTGATGCTCTACGGCCTCTATCTCGGCGTCTACCACTCCGGCGTCGAATGGCAGTGGTGGGCCGGCCCGACCGATTGTACCGCAGGCGCCGGGCCGGTCGACACCGGCGGCAAGGGCGTGCTCGACGCGCTCGACAAATTCGTGCCGCCGTCCTGCGACAAAGCCGCCTTGCGCATCCTTGGCCTGTCCCTGGCCGGCTGGAACGCCATCGCCAGCCTGATCCTTGCCGCCGCCGCCTTCCGCGGCGCCCTCACCCGCGACTGATTGAGCAGCGCGACGCAGAGTTCGAGCAAAAATTCGCCGGGCTGAGTCGGATGGCGCGGCTTTCGACGTCCGAGCCAGGTCGACCCCCACTCCGTCTCGGCTTCGCCGAGCCACCTCTCCCCCGATCGACGGGGTAGAGGAAGGGCGCGAGCCTGTTGTAGCCAGCGCTCCTCCGAGAGAGGCTCCCTTCCTCTCCCTCCGGAGGGGGGAGAGGTGGCGCTGCGAAGCAGCGACGGAGTGGGGGAAGCCGGTCCTTAAGCGCGAAGCCGCTGATAAGTGAGCACGACCGAACTGGTCCGATACCGGGGAGTGTCGGATATCATGGTCTGGTAGGCGGAAGCGCAGACAATCGCTCCAGACGGCCAGCCTCACGAATTCTCGAACGATCTCAGGGTTCGAGTTCGACATCCCAGTACAGATAATCCATCCAGCTCTCATGCAGATGGTTGGGCGGGAACAGGCGGCCATTGTTGTGCAGATCGTGCACCGTCGGCTGGAAAGGCTTCTGCAGCGGCCACATCTTGGCATGCGCCGGCATCATGCCGCCCTTCCTGAGGTTGCAGGGCGAACAGGCGGCAACGACATTCTCCCATGTCGTCGCGCCGCCGCGATGGCGGGGGATGACGTGATCGAAGGTCAGATCCTCCGGCGTGCCGCAATACTGGCACTGGAAGCGATCGCGCAGGAAGACGTTGAAGCGGGTGAAGGCCGGGTGCCTGGAGGGCTTCACATAGGCCTTCAGGCTGACGACGCTCGGCAGCTTCATCGAGAAGGTCGGTGAGGAGACGGCGTGCTCGTATTCGGCGACGATGTTCACCCGGTCGAGGAACACCGCCTTGATGGCATCCTGCCACGACCAGAGCGACAAGGGGTAATAGCTGAGCGGACGGTAATCCGCATTCAGCACCAGTGCTGGAAGCCCATCCGGAGATACGGCAACCGTCACGTGTTCACCTCCTTGGTTCTAGACCCGAACGGCGCGGATACTGTAAGCCCGACATGACAGGGATGTGAAGCGGATTGTCGCGTCGCCTAAGCGCCAAAAATGCATGATTTTTATGATTTTTTGCGGATTCAGGCCGGCGGCGCGGCGTCCCGCCCTCTGGTTTCGCGATAATAGGACCAGAAAAGCCGTGATGCGACACCTCGCCACGGGCTCCATGATTCGGCCAATGCGATCAGGGTTTTCTCCGGCGGACGCGGCTCGATGCCGAGCGCGTGGCCGACCGCGCTCTGCAGCGCGACGTCGCGCGCGGGGAAGATGTCGGGATGCCCGGCGGCGAATAAGAGATACACTTCCGCTGTCCACGGACCGATGCCGGACACCGCCGTCATCGTCGTGATCGCCTCCTGGGCATCGAGCGAACAGAGGTGATGAAGGTCGAGGCCGTCGACCACGGCCTGGGCAACAGCGATCAGGCCGCGCTGTTTGGGCCGCGACAGGCCGGCTTCGCGAAACATGTCCTCGCCGGCGGCCAGGATCGCCTGCGGCGTCAGCGGATCGACGAGCTTGGTCAGCCGGCCGAAGATGGCATCGGCACTGGCGCGGGACACTTGCTGCGAGACGACGATCGACGCCAGGCTTCGAAACCCCGGCTCGGATAGCCGCAGCGGCACCTCACCGGCCATGCCGCGCACCTTTTCCAGGCGCGGGTCGATCACGCAAAGCGCATCGAGCCCCCGGGCAATGTCGTCTGATGTCACGATACGGCGCATGCTTTCTTGTTCCTCGACCGTCGACAGAGTAGCAATTGGCGAAGCGCCGCAAAACATGATTGCCGCCTGAGAGATGACACTCCTGACATTCCGCTTCGCGCCCAGCCCCAACGGCGACCTGCATCTCGGCCACGCCTATTCGGCGCTGCTCAACCAGAAGCTGGCGGCACGGGCGCACGGCCGCCTGCTGCTGCGCATCGAGGATATCGACACGACGCGCTGCACGCCGCAATTCGAGGCCGGCGTGCTTGCCGACCTGAAATGGCTGGGGCTTGGCTGGGAAGAGCCGGTGCGCCGCCAGTCCGAGCATTTCGCCGAATACCAGGCGGTGCTCGAGCGGTTGATCGCGGAGGAACTCGTCTACCCCGCCTTCATGAGCCGTGGCGAGATCCGCGCCTTCATCACCGACAGCGAAAAGCGTGGGCGCGACTGGCCGCGCGATCCCGATGGCGTGCCGCTCTACCCCGCCGTGGACAAGGCGCTGCCGCTGAAGGAACGCCAGCGGCGGATAGTCGAGAATGCGCCCTTCGCCTGGCGGCTGGATGTCGAGGCCGCCATGGCGCGTGTCGGCAAGGACCTGTCCTGGACAGAGTATTCCGACGAAACGCTTTCCGCGACGCGCTCCGTCGAAGCCCGCCCGCAGGACTGGGGCGACGTGATCTTGGCGCGCCGCGACATCCCGACCAGCTACCACCTCGCCGTCGTCATGGACGATGCGCTGCAAGGCGTCAGCCACGTCGTGCGCGGCCAGGACCTGTTTTCCGCCACCGGCGTGCAGCGCCTGCTGCAGCAACTCCTGGGGCTGCCGCAACCGGCCTATTTCCATCATCGTCTCATCCTCGGGCCCGACGGACGAAAGCTGTCGAAGAGCCTGGGCGATACCGGCCTTGCCGCCTTGCGCAATGCCGGCGCGTCGCCTGGCGATATCAGGGGGATGGTCGGGCTTTGAGCGCGGCGCGGCCAAGGTAACGCATGTCGAACTTGACGCCCGTTGAATTCCGGTGATGCATGGATCAATGGTTTCGTTTTGCACGCCGGGTTGAAGCGCAGTAGAGCAGCGCCACGGTCAACTCCCTCCAGTGCGGCGTCTGCGGAACATGCACAGCATCAAGCGGTTCATTCCCGCCACCTTCGTCGTCCTGTGGGCCACCGGCTTCATCGGTGCGCGCTACGCCATGCCGTGGGCGGAACCGTTCACCTTCCTCGCCGCGCGTTTCGTCATCGCCGCCATCCTGCTGGCTGTCCTGATGCTTGTGCTGGGTTCGAAAAAAGCCACACGCGAGGAGGCGCTGCATGCCACCGGCGCCGGCATCCTGATGCACGGCGTCTATCTCGGCGCCGTCTTCTGGGCCATCCACAGAGGCATGCCGGCCGGCTTTTCAGCCCTCATCGTCGGCCTGCAGCCACTGATCACGGCGGTGCTTGCCGGTAAGTTTCTCGGCGAGGCGATCCTGCCGCGCCACTGGCTTGGCCTTGGCATCGGCCTCATCGGTATCGTCATCGTGCTGTGGCCGAAGCTCGGCGCGCTCGGCGGCGGCGTGACCGCGGCGACATTGACCGCCTCGCTGGTCTCGGTGCTCGGCATGAGCGCCGGCACCATCTGGCAGAAGCGCTTCGCCTCCGGCGGCGACCTCGTCGCGGCGACCATGTGGCAATATGTCGGCGGTGGTTCGCTGATGCTCCTTGCCTCGCTCGCCTTCGAAACCCACACGGTCATCATCAATGGCGAACTGATCTTCGCCATGGCCTGGCTGGTGCTGGTGCTGTCGCTCGGCGCCATTTTCCTGCTGATGGTGATGATCCGCGACGGGGAGATGTCGAAGGTGGCGTCGCTGTTCTACCTGGTGCCGGCGGTGACGGCGGTCATCGCATGGGCCCTGTTCGACGAACAGCTCAACGCGCTGCAGATTGCCGGCATGGCGATCACGACCTTCGGCGTTGGCCTGGCAACGGCGCGGCAGACGAAGGGAATTGGAGAATTGAGGAATTGAGGAATTGAGGAATTGAGGAATTGAGGAAGAAGCACAGACAGCGCCGGATATGGCCCGCTTTTTCTTCAGTTCTTCAATTCCTCAATTCGACCTGTCATCCCACCCGCGCACGTGCCTCCAGATAGCGGCTGATCGCGGCATTGAGCTCGCCGCCAAGGATAAAGATCGCCGAGACCATGTAGAGGAAGACCACGGCGATCATGATCGAGGCCAGGCCGGCATAGGTCGTCACGTAGGACGAGAAGTGGTCGAGATAGGTGGCGAAGATGGTCGAACCGATAAGCCATGCCGCCAGCGTGAAGACGATGCCCGGCACCAGCGAGACGAAGCGGCGCTTGCCCGCCGGCAGCCAGAAATGCACGGCAAACAATCCGCCGACAATGACCGCCGAAGCGATGACGTAACGCCACAGCGTGATGGTGCCCATATAGGGCTTGATCCAGTCGATATGGGCTTCGGCGAGCCGCGCCAGCAGCGGCGCGAACACCAGGAGCACGCTGATCGCCAGGAAACCGGCCGTGGCGATGAGAACGAAGATGATGCTCTGCACCCGGCGGTAGATGATGCCGCGCGTTTCCGAAACGCGGTAGGCGCGGTTGAGCGACGTGCGCAGCGCCTCGATGCCGTTCGACGCAAAATAGGCAGCAAGCACCACGCCATAGGTCAAAAGGTCGGTGCGCCGGACGGTCAGCACATTGAGCACTTCGCGCGCGATCGGCTTGGCGATCTGTTCGGGCCAGGTGTCGAAGACCAGATGCACGGCGGTGTCGGAGAACGCCTCCGCGCCGAGGAAGCTCGCCAGCGTCGTCGCGAAGATCAGGAACGGGAACAGTGCCATCAGCGATGTGATCGCCAGATGACTGGCCATCGCCCAGCCGTCATCGGTGTTGAAATGGCCAAGCGCGTCGTAGAGGACCCGCTTGAGGGCTACGATCTTCCGCAACAAGAACCGCGCCCTCCAATTGTCTCCACGCCGGGAATATGGGAAGGGATTGCGGCAAATGGCAACCCTTGGCGAAACCACGAACAGTCCGGCGCAGAAGTTGCGCTCGATTATCATCACCGGTGCGTCTTCGGGAATAGGCGCGTACTGCGCCCGCGCGTTGAAGGCGGAAGGCTGGCGGGTGTTCGCAACGGCGCGCAGGCCGCAGGATATCGCCGCGCTCGAAGCCGACGGCATCGAGGCCTTCTATCTCGATTATTGCGAGCCGGAGTCCATCGCCGCGCTGGTGACGGCGGTGCTCGACCGCACCGGCGGCCGGCTCGACGCCCTGTTCAACAACGGCGCCTATGCCCAGCCTGGCGCCGTCGAGGATCTGCCCGTCGCGGCGCTCAAGCAGCAGTTCGAGGCGAATTTCTTCGGCTGGCATGATTTGACCCGCCGACTGGTGCCGGTGATGCGCCGCCAGGGTCAGGGCCGCATCGTCCATTGCTCGTCGATCCTTGGCCTCGTGCCGGTGCGCTTTCGCGGCGCCTATTCCGCGTCGAAGCATGCACTGGAGGCCTTGATGCTCTGCCAGCGCCAGGAACTGGCCGGCAGCGGCGTCCACGTTTCGCTGATCGAGCCGGGGCCGGTGAAGTCGAAGATCGCCAGCAATGGCCTCATTTGGTTTCTCAGCAACATCGACCACGAGAATTCCGTGCACCGCGTGGACTATGCGGCGCAACTCGAACGGCTGCGGGCCGGCGGCAGCCAATCGGCCTTGAAGCCAGGGCCGGAAGTCGTTCATGCGGCGCTGCGCCATGCACTTCTGTCGCGGCGCCCGCGACCGCACTATGTGGTAACATTGCCGGCCAGAATCGGTGCGGTGCTCAAACGCATCCTGCCGGCATCGATGCTTTACCGCCTGATGGCCAAACGCGCCTGAACGCCAAAACAACTGGAACGAAACAATGGCAACCGTCTTCAACATTCTCGCCATTCTGGTCATGGTCGCCGTTGCGGTCGTGCTTGTTCGTGGCCTCATCAACATGATGCGCGGCGGCTCCGGCGTCACCTCGAACAAGCTGATGCAGGCGCGCGTCATGCTGCAGGCCGTGGCGCTGGTGCTGATCCTGCTTGCGGTGTATTTCACCCGCAAGTGAGGGATGTCGGCGGGGAGGCGAAATGGTCAAGCTCAACAAGATCTACACCCGCACCGGCGATGATGGCACCACGGGTCTCGGCACCGGCGAGAGGCGGCTGAAATCCGACCTGCGGGTAGACGCCTACGGCACGGTCGACGAAGCCAATGCCTGCATCGGCATCGCCCGGGTCCACACGGCCGCGATCCATCCCGCGATCGACGCCATGCTTTCCCGCATCCAGAACGATCTCTTCGACCTCGGCGCCGATCTCGCCGTGCCCGACGACGGCAAGCCGCTCGGCTATGAGCCGCTTCGCATCGTCGCCGTGCAGACCGACCGGGTCGAAAAGGACATCGACCTTCTCAACAAGGAGCTTCAGCCGCTCAAATCCTTCGTGCTCAATGGCGGCACGCCGGCAGCGGCGGCACTTCACCTTGCCCGCACCGTGGCGCGGCGGGCCGAAAGGCTGATCGTGGCCCTTGCCCAGGATCCGGACGAGCACGTCAACCGCGACGGTCTGAAATACATCAACCGGGTCTCGGATTTCCTGTTTGTCGCCGCCCGGGCGGTCAATGACAACGGAAACGCCGACGTGCTATGGGTTCCCGGCAAGAACCGCTGATTGTCGAAAGCGGAAGAGGGCCTGGGGCATGTTCATCCCGCTTTACGACACCAACAGGCTGCGGCACATCAGGCTGCAATATGTGACCATCGGGCTGATCGTGGTCAATGCCCTGGTCTACCTTGCCACCGCGCTCGGCGGCGAGAGTTTCTCCAATGCCGCCGTGCTTGGTCTCGGCTTCATCCCGTCGGTCGTCCATGACACCGCCGAGCTCGATCCCCGTTTCATCGTCATCCCCGAAAGCCTGAGCTACCTCACCTATTCCTTCCTGCATGCAGACATCTTCCATCTCGGCGGCAACATGCTGTTCCTGTGGGTGTTCGGCGACAATGTCGAGGATGCGCTCGGCCACATCCGCTACCTCATCTTCTACCTGTTGTGCGCGATCGCCGGCGCCGCTTTCCAGGGCCTCGTCGCCTGGGATTCGCAGGCGCCGCTGATCGGTGCCTCCGGCGCCATCGCCGGCGTGGTCGTCGCCTATCTGATCCTTTATCCCAGGGTGAAGGTCTGGGTGCTGGCCTTTGCCCGCATTCCGCTCCGCATCCCAGCCTTCATCCCGCTCATCTTGTGGGTGCTGTTCCAGGTGGTGATGTTTGCCGCCGGCGGCGAGGACCAGATTTCGTGGGCCTGCCATATCGGCGGCATCATTGCCGGAGCCGTTCTTGTGCTCGTCCTGCGCAGCCGCGGCGTGCCGCTGTTTGCCGGCGCCGACGAGGACGTCGCGCCCACCGCTCCCGACCAACCGCCGGTTGCCACGGAACCGCTGATCCCCGACCCGCCCGCCGCGACGCCGCGCTGGGGGCGAGGAAACACTTCCAGTTCGGACTGAACCGATTTGAGCCGCTTGCAGCGTATTGACGTGCAGGGTTGCCGCAACTACGGAAACGTCACCGCCGCAACCTAAGGCGGGCAAACACCAGAATTTCCATCCGGCCGGAATTCCATCCGGCCAAAATTCAGTCAGGAATGTCGGCTTTCGACAACTCAGAACGGGCGCAGGCTGTTATAGCGCGCCCAACTAGCGTGAAGAGGTGACAGGCAAATGAAGATCCTTGTGCCCGTGAAGCGGGTTGTGGATGCGAACGTCAAGGTTCGCGTGAAGGCTGATGGTTCGGCGGTGGAGCTCGCCAACGTCAAGATGGCGATGAACCCGTTTGACGAAATCGCGGTGGAAGAAGCAATCCGGCTGAAGGAAGCCGGCAAGGCTGAAGAAATCATCGTCGTCTCGATCGGCCCGCAGCAGGCGCAGGAAACACTGCGCACCGCGCTCGCCATGGGCGCCGACCGCGCCATCCTGGTCAAGACCGACGAACAGACCGAGCCGCTCGGCGTCGCCAAGGTGCTGAAAGGCGTCGTCGACGCCGAGCAGCCCGGCCTCGTCATTCTCGGCAAGCAGGCCATCGACGACGACTCCAACCAGACCGGCCAGATGCTGGCGGCACTGCTTGGCTGGGCGCAGGGCACCTTCGCTTCCAAGATCGTGCTCGACGGCGACAAGGCCAAGGTGACGCGCGAAGTCGACGGCGGCCTGCAGACCGTGGAACTGAAGATGCCGGTGATCGTCACCGCCGACCTTCGCCTCAACCAGCCGCGCTATGCCTCGTTGCCCAACATCATGAAGGCCAAGAAGAAGCAGCTCGACGAGAAGACCCCGGCCGACTACGGCGCCGACGTCAAGCCGCGGCTGAAGGTCATCAAGACCGAGGAGCCGAGCGGCCGCAAGGCAGGCGTCAAGGTCAAGAGCGTCACTGAGCTGGTCGACAAGCTGAAGAACGAAGCCGGCGTGTTGTAAGCGATCGGGAAAGGAACAGAAAAATGGCTATTCTCCTCATCGCAGAACACGACAACGCAACGCTTTCCGACCAGACCGCCAAGGCGCTGTCGGCGGCGCTGCAGATCGGCTCGGACGTGCATGTGCTGGTTGCCGGCAAAGGCGCCAAGCCGGCAGCCGACGCTGCCGCCAAGCTCAAGGGCGTGAGCAAGGTGCTGCTGGCCGAGGCAGACGAACTTGCCGAGCGCCTGGCCGAACCGACGGCAGCGCTCATTGTGTCGCTGGCGGGCGCCTACGACACCATCATCGCGCCGGCGACCTCGTCGAGCAAGAATGTCGCGCCGCGCGTCGCAGCGCTGCTCGATGTCGCGCAGGTGTCCGAGATCATCGAAGTCGTATCGCCCGACACCTTCAAGCGGCCGATCTATGCCGGCAACGCCATCCAGACGGTGCAGTCGAGCGACGCCAAGAAGGTGATCACGGTGCGCACGGCCTCGTTCCAGGCAGCCCCCGAGGGCGGCTCGGCGGCGGTCGAGGCCGTTAAGGCCGCGGCCAATCCCGGCCTGTCCACCTTCGTCGAGAACAAGCTTTCCGAGACCGACCGTCCGGAGCTGACCTCGGCCAAGATCATCATCTCGGGTGGTCGTGCGCTGGGTTCGGCGGAGAAGTTCCAGGAGGTCATCCTGCCGGTCGCCGACAAGCTCGGTGCAGCCGTCGGCGCCTCCCGCGCCGCGGTCGATGCCGGCTATGCGCCGAACGACTGGCAGGTCGGCCAGACCGGCAAGGTGGTTGCCCCCGATCTTTACATCGCGGTCGGCATCTCCGGCGCCATCCAGCATCTCGCCGGCATGAAGGATTCGAAGGTCATCGTCGCCATCAACAAGGACGAGGAGGCGCCGATTTTCCAGGTTGCCGACTACGGCCTCGTCGGCGATCTCTTCGTCATTCTGCCGGAGCTGCAAAAGGCGCTTTGACGCCTTCTGCCAAAGCGTATTAAATGGTGAGGGTGGGGTAGACGAAGTCGCCCCGCCCTTTTAGTTTGCACCGCACAAAAAGCAGGCCGCAAAGGCGAAAAGCAATCCAGCAAAAGTGCGCAGCGGTTTTGCGTCCGGAATTGCGGTAAAAAAAGGTGGAGCGCTTTCGCAGTTCAAGCGGAAGGGCTCAGGACGGGATCGGTGTAATGAGCAAGATCGAGACGATCGGCATCATCGGCGCGGGCCAGATGGGCGGCGGCATCGCCCATGTCTCCGCGCTTTCGGGCTACAAGGTGCTGATCTACGATATTTCGCCCGACCGCATCGAGAAAGGCATCGCCACAATCAGCGGCAACATGGCCCGCCAGGTGGGGTCCGGCAAGCTCGACGAGAAGGTGCGCAACGACGCGATGGGCCGCATTTCGACCGCGCCCGCGATGGCCGATCTTGCCGGCGCGGATCTGGTGATCGAGGCGGCGACAGAGGACGAGACGGTCAAGCGCAAGATCTACGCCCAGCTTTGTCCGCAGCTCAATCCCGAAGCCATCCTGGCGACCAACACCTCGTCGATCTCGATCACGCGGCTTGCCGCGCAGACCGACCGGCCTGAGCGGTTCATCGGCATACATTTCATGAACCCGGTGCCGCTGATGAAGCTGGTCGAGCTGGTGCGCGGCATCGCCACCGAGGACCAGACCTTCGAGGCGGCCAAGACCTATGTGAAGCAGCTCGACAAGACGATCACGGTCTCGGAGGATTTTCCGGCCTTCATCGTCAACCGCATCCTGTTGCCGATGATCAACGAGGCGATCTACACGCTCTATGAGGGTGTCGGCTCGGTCGACGCCATCGACACCGCCATGCGGCTCGGCGCCAACCATCCGATGGGGCCGCTGCAGTTGGCCGATTTCATCGGGCTCGATACCTGCCTGTCGATCATGCAGGTGCTGCATGACGGCCTGTCGGACTCCAAGTACCGCCCTTGCCCGCTGCTGGTGAAATATGTCGAGGCCGGCTGGCTCGGCCGCAAGACGGGGCGCGGCTTCTACGATTATCGTGGCGAGCATCCCGTTCCGACGCGCTGAGCGCATCGTCGACGCAAATCAGGGACAAGCCTTCGGATCGGCGGTTGACAGGCTCGATCAGGAGGCCGCCGCCAGCGGCTCTGTCCGGCCCTCCACGATCCGTGCGTCGGACGCCACGGAGACACAGCCGCGGCCGGCCGCCTTGGCCGCATAGCAGGCCGCATCGGCTCTCGCGATGATCTCGTCGACCTCGCCGCAATTGGCATTGATCGCAGCCAGTCCGATGCTGGCGCCGATCACGTGACGACGGCCGTCCCAGGTGAAGTCCAGCCCGCCGATCGCATCGATGATGGAGCGTGCCGCGATCTTGGCGCCGGCTGCCGAACCCGATTTCAGAATGACCGCGAATTCGTCGCCGCCGAGGCGAGCGACGATATCGTCTGGACCAAGCACGCCGCGAATCGCCTCGGCAACCCGCTTCAGCAGCGCGTCTCCCGCCGCGTGGCCGCCGGTGTCGTTGACCAGTTTGAAGTGGTCGAGATCGATGAACATGAACTTATGTCCGCTGGCTCCGACCGACTCTGTCGTGCCGCCGGCCGGCTTCGTCGTGTCGGCAGTGCCGTTCTTGCGCGCCTGGCCGACCAGGCCCTCCATGGCTCGGATGAAGCTCGAGCGGTTGGCAAGGCCGGTCAGCGCATCGTGTGCCGCGGCGTGCGCCAGCTGGCGCTGCAGCGCGCGCGCATCGGTAAAGTCCTGGAAGACGATGACCAGCCCGCAGAATTCGTTCCGTTCGTTGATGATCGGCGACACCACCTGGCGGATGCTGCAGCGCGTGTCGTCGCGCCGGATCAGGACGGCGCGGCTGTTCTGGTCGGCGGGCGCATGAACGCCAACTGCGGGCCGGGTGACGCCGATCCTGTGCCCCGTCTCCTCGTCGACCGCCCAGTAGACATGGCCAAGCATCTTGCCGAGAGCCTCGCCGCCGGCAATCCCGGTCAGCTTTTCGGCGACCGGGTTCATGAAGGTGATACGGTTTGCGGCATCGGTGCAGATGACGGCATCGCCGATCGATTGCAGCGTCACCCTCAGCCGCTCCTTTTCGTCGGCAAGCATTGCCGCCGACACAGTAAGGCGCTCTTCGGCCTCCTTGCGACGGGTGATGTCGGTCAGGCTGCCGATGGCCCTGATCAGCCGTCCATTCTCGTCGCGTTCGATGGCCTTGCCGCGGTCGAGTATCCACATCCAGTGGCCATCCTTGTGGCGCATCCTGAACTCGGCCTCAAAGAACGGTGTCTTGCCCTCGAGATGAGCGCGATCCGCTTCGGCGACAGTCTCGCGATCGTCGGGATGAATCATCGTCAGCCAGCGATCGGTGTCGCCATCGAGCTCGCCATCCGCATAGCCCAGCATCTTGACCCAGGTCGAGGAATAGGTCGTGCCGCCCTTGCGCATGTCGAGGTCCCAGACGCCTTGGCCGGCACCAGCCAGAGCAAAATTCCAACGCGTCTCCGCCTCGGCAATGCGCGCCTCGGCCTGCTTGCGCGCGTCGATGTTCTCGATTTGCGAAACGAGATAGAGCGGGCGGCCGCTGGTCTCATCGCGAATGACCGAACCGGCAAGATGAGCCCAGACGGGCGTTCCGTCCTTCCTGAGATAACGCTTCTCGAAGTGGAAGGAATTGACCGTGCCCGCCTTCAGATCGTCCATCGTCTCCCGCCCGATCAGCAGATCGTCGGGATGCGTGACATGGAAGAAAGTCAGCGCCTCGATCTCTTCGCTTGTGTAGCCAAGCATGGCGGCGAAGGCCGGATTGGTTTGGCGGATGCGACCGTCGAGACCGACAACCACGATGCCGATCGCCGAATCCTCCATGGCGCGGCGGAAGCGCAGCTCGCTCTCGGCGATCTGCTGGCGATCCCTGCTGATCCTGCGGATAGACAGGGCGGCGAGGAACAGCGCGCCCGCCGCCACCGCCACCGCGATCTGCAGGCAGAGCCTCAACGCTTCGGTGCCGAAATCCAGGCTCGACAGCAGGATCGAGGTCGCCAGCACGCCCAGGCCGGCGACGAGCAACGCCAGCCCTGCATGCCCAAGAGATTTTCGGCTGGTCAATCCTCGCCACATCACGATACGTGCCACCCCCGTGCGCAAACGCATGTTCTCGCATCAACCTTGGCGGATCGATTTTAAGGAAAGGTTGCGTCCGGCATGCCGGCGTGGTCGCTAACCGGCAAACAATTGCCGGCATGATTAAGGATCGGTGCACGGGTCCGCGATCGTTGCGAAACGCTACCAGCGTATGAAAAACCGTCCGCCGAGCGCACCGAGCAATGCGAGCCCTGCGATCGCTGCCGTGTACCAGGTGGCGACGAAAAGCGGCGAGTCGTCGAAGCAGTGCGCGGCATAGAAGGTTGCCGCCAGCCCGCCGGCGAGCAGACCCGCCACCGCACCGGCAAGCACCGGCCGTGTCGGCGCGCCATAGCGCAGCATCCACAGGAAGATGGCAAGCGGGCCAATACCGATCAGCGGGATAAAGCCCATGCAGAGCATCATGTTGGAGCCGACCATCCGTGTACCCCACAGCGCCTCCGGCACCATGAAAAGCTCAAGAAGCACCGCCACGGCGACCAGCACGGGCGCCGCAGCCATCCAGGCCATTGCCCGGCCCGTCGAGGCGCCCGGCGTCGACAAGGCGCGGATCAGGGCGAAGGCGCTGACGGCCAGCACGATGGTGAAGACGAATTTGGAGAGGAAGCGCATCGTGTGAGCGGCCGCCACGAAGTCCGGGCGCGGGCCGATGGTCAGCAGGAATACGACGGCCGCGATCACCGCCCCCGCACCGGCGGCCAGCCACCAGGCCGACAGCAACGGGATTGCCTTGCTGCTTGCGTCGGCGTCCAGCGCCTTGATGAGATCATCCGTCCTCATGTCATTCCCGCCCGAACCGCCCCTGCCCGAATCGCTTGGCTATCGCGGCAAGTCCGCGATGCAGCGACACACGCACCGCCGTCTCGCTGATGCCGAACTTCGCCGCCGTCTCACCGATGGACCGCCCTTCCACCGACACGGCCGAGACCACGGAGCGCTGTGCCGGCGACAGGCTGTCCAATGCCCGGTTGATGTCTCGCTCGCTGACGGTCTCGATTTCCGGCTCGGCGAACGTCTCGGCGATATCGTCGACATCGATCTCGATGCGCCGTCCTCGCCGCCGGAACGCATCGATCAGCTTGAAGCGGGCGATCGCGTAGATCCACGGCAACACCGGCGCATCCTGACGCCAGGTATGTCGTTTTACATGAATAGCCAGCAAGGTTTCCTGCACGACATCCTCGGGATCGACCCCGCCCTGCACGATCTTGCGCCTGGCAAAACCGCGAACCAGCGCGGCAATCCGGTGCAGAAAGTCGGCGTAAGCCCTTTCATCTCCCGCGATCGCGGCCCGCATCAGCCGGGAAAGTTCGGCCTCGTCCTTGCCGCTCACAAGAGTTCACTCCCCCGAATTTCGCGTCTCGGCGCTGATTTGTTACGTGGCCGGCGAAATAATGTCCAAGCCAAACTATCGGCAAATCACGAAAGATTGCGGCACACCGCGCGCCGATCGCCAGTGCGATATTGCCCAGCGCTCTTGTTCGAGAACTCAAGGCTTGGCGCCGAACATGGCGTCCCGGAAAGACCTGAAGCCCTTTCGAACGGTCAGCTTCATCCGTCTGCGACGGTACTTGTTTTTCAGGCGGCCCAAGATCTGGAGATGTGTCTCATCGATAACCGGAGTGGATAGGGGATCGTTAGCATATGGCAGCTGTGCCAAGGCATCTGCATGCATGTTGGCGTAAGGCAACGAATCGTATCTGTCGAAGGGTGTGGGCGGGTCGTTCAATACAGTGGGATTGGTGTTGATCTCGAAAACCTGGATACGACCATCGACAATGGTGTAGTCGATCCTGCCATATGAGATCCCCGCCTTCTCGAAAATCGGCATCAGTTCTACCGCATGCGGATTGTCGCGCACAAAGGCGGTATGCTCGACCCGATGTCGCCGCGACATGCCGCCTCCCTGTACCTTTATGAACCACTCCTTGCTGGCGAAGCAGTGTTGCGCATAACTGCGCGCGCCGATCCGATATGCCGAGTATTTCCGGTAGCTGCCATCGGCACCTGCCTTTGCTCCAAACTCCACCACCATGGGGCGAACAAAATTCATCGTACCCAGGTCAGAGAGCGCCTGGCCGAGTTCCACCGGCGATTGCAACAGCGGCGGCACTTTATAAGCGGCGCCCGTCTCGTCACGCAGAAAGACAGGGAAACGCATTCCCGCCGGCAGACTTTCGGGTCTGTATACATTGAAATCATTGATGCCGTCCGCGAACAGCATACGCAATAGATCGAAACGCTGAAGGCTTTTTCGGGGATGGTTGAGTTGAAACAGATCAGGCTGCTGCGACTTCATCCGCTGGCTGAGATTGGAGCATGCTTCAATCTCTGCTTCGCTCAGTCGGTCCAAATCCGTCCAAAGAACGGTGCCTCTGGAAATCTCAAGCAGATGCTCCCGTTCGTCATAGGGGACAAAGCGCACAGAACCCTGCAAATCTGTTCGAAAATAGAGTAGCAGGCTTGCCAGGGTATAGGCATGCAAGCGATGGCAAACATAGAAGATCATGAGACAACCCGCCCCTACTCATGCACTCATCAACAGCTGGTATCAGAAAATTATCGATTCGATATCGCAATTACGAGCCGCCTTTCGACGATGAAGATGATCGTATTTCAACAGCTTATGGCAGACGACGTTCCGGGCATGGCCGCGATGGAGGCCGCGGCCTGGGGAAGACTCGGTGCCAGCGAAAAAACAATTCACCACTGGCTTTCGCTCGGGCATACAATGATCCTGGCCATGGTTGAGAACCTTGTTGCCGGCGCGATCTGCTTCGTGGAAACCAACCAAGATCCGCACGATACGGGAAGGTTCCCCAAGACCTTCTCCGCCTACTCTTCGCTTGCCAGGAGCCAACCTGCACGGTCACTCTACGTGTACAATCTTGGTGTGCGACCCGAATTCCGCGGCACCGACATGGCACGCCGCCTGTTGTCGCAAATGTCTGAGTATGGACGGCAGGTCGGTGCGCGTTGGTTGGTCGGCGACGGACGTTGCCCGTCCTACGCGGGAGCACAGGACGAGTTGCCCGACAAGGTTCGGCCGGATCCGGAATTTCGTCGGACCATCGACGATTGGCATCGGACCGGTGTCATGCCTTCGGTGGAATCCATAACGAGGGATCCGCTACTGCGGTTCTATAACCGTGTTCTCCGGTGCGAATTTCTACATCTCGCGTCCGATTTTCTACCTGAAGACATGAGTTCCGGCGGATTTCGCGTTATCTTTGCTGTCGATCTTGCCCGATGATAGATCAGGCTGATCTATTTGACCCCATCGCCCATGGCAGCGATGCGTTTCCCGAATTCGCCCGTCGTCGGAGTTCGGGAGGCGCCAGTTGGGGCAAACCTCCTTATCCCGAGGTCGGTGAAGCCTTCTACGTGTTCAGCCATGCGCTTGTTTCCCAGGCCTTGAAACACCCGCTGTTGCTGCAGGCACCGCCGGGCGCCTATCAGGAGGTCAGGCAAAAGATCAGCGCCAATCCGGCCCTGGACCTGTTGACCCGTTCCATGCTGCTGTCCGACCCGCCGCGGCACATGCGCCTGCGCCGCCCATTGGCTGGTTCGCTAAGCTTTTCCTCCAGCAACGGGCTATTCGACCGGCTTGCGGCCAAAGCGTCGGAACTTACGCAGGCAGCTGTACAAAAACCGGAGTTCGACGCGGTTCGTGATATAGGCCTGCCGCTATCGTTTTCAGGCCTGGAACAGATCCTTGGTATCGACATGGACGATCCCTGGCGGATTGGCGCCGACGCACAGCTTATGGCCAACGCCCTGGAAATAAGGGCCGGCGGCGTAGACGAAGACGCAAACGATGCCTGCCGCCGGTTGGAGGCATGGGTATCCAGCGTGATAGAACACGGTACTGTGCGCCCAAACGGTATTTCAGCTCAGATGCTTGCCGAAGTCGAGGCTGGCCGCTGGCTGAGAGACGATGCCATTGCAAACATCGTATTCCTGCTCTTTGCCGGGCAGGCGACAGTCGTCGATACCTTCGGCAATGCGCTGGTCGCGCTTGCACGCTTCCCAGAACAGCTTTCGCTGCTTGAAGATGGGAAAGTCAGTTGGTTTTCAGCAGCCGAAGAGCTGCTCCGTTTTTGCGCTCCGGTTCACTATGCCGGAGCGCGCATCGCCGCGGAAGATTTGCAATTTGGTGGCGCAACCATAAAAGCCGGGCAGGCCGTCGTACCCGTGCTGGCGAGCGCCAATCGAGACATCTCTGTTTTTCCGGCGGGCGACCGGTTGGATTTGGGTTCCGGCATTTCGTCGGCCCTTGCCTTTGGCACCGGACTGCATGCCTGTCTGGGTCAACACGTCGCCCGGTTAGAAATAGCTGTACTGCTGGAGGCCTTGTTCACGCAGGCCAAAGGCTGGTGCTTGGACCTTCCCAGGGTCGTCAGGCGGCATTCGGTGCTTTTCCACGGTCTGCAAGCCGCCCCATTCATCCGGCCCGCGGATCAACCATCGGTTTGAATTCGGCACTCCATTCGGGTCCCTTCATGCTTGGAATTGTGAGCCCGATATCAAGCGTTTGTGCTTCAGCGACCGATTGAAGCAGATCACCAATGTTGACTAAGCCTGTCAGGTATCGGTAGGTGAGCCGGTGCCAACCCGAACTTTAGGACAATGTCATGAAATATGCTCTTTCCACCCTCGCCGGCGCCACGGCGCTGGCAATCATGCTGATCGCCAGCCCGTCGATGGCCGAGGATGCCGGCATCATTGTCTATAACGCCCAGCACGAAAGCCTGACCAAGGCGTGGGCCGAAGGCTTCACCAAGGAAACGGGCATCAAGGTCACAGTGCGCAATGGCGGCGACAGCGACTTCTCCAATCAGATCGTCGCCGAGGGCACTGCTTCACCCGCAGACGTGTTCCTGACGGAAAACTCACCAGCCATGGCGCTGGTCGAGAGCGCCGGCCTGTTCGCGCCGGTCGATGCCGACACGTTGGCACAGGTTCCGCAGGACTATCAGCCGGCCAGCGGCAAATGGGTCGGCGTCGCCGCGCGCAGCACGGTCTTTGCCTATAACAAGACCAAGCTGACCGCCGACCAGCTGCCCAAGTCGATGCTTGACCTCGCCGATCCGAGTTGGAAGGGCCGCTGGGCCGCCTCCCCGTCGGGCGCCGATTTCCAGGCCATCGTCAGCGCCCTGCTCCAGCTCAAGGGCGAAGCCGCTACCGCCGACTGGCTGAAGGCGATGAAAACCAATTTCACCGCCTACAAGGGCAACAGCACGGTGATGAAGGCGGTCAATGCCGGCGAGATCGAAGGCGGCGTCATCTATCACTATTACTACTTCGGCGATCAGGCCAAGACCGGCGAAAACAGCAAGAATGTCGAGCTGCACTATTTCAAGAACCAGGATCCGGGCGCCTTCGTCTCGATCTCCGGCGGCGGCGTGCTGGCCTCCAGCAAGCATCCCAAGGAAGCCCAGGCGTTCCTGAAATGGCTGACCGGCAAGGGCGGTCAGGACGTGCTGAAAACAGGCGATTCCTTCGAATACGCGGTCGGCAAGGGTGCGGACTCCAACCCGAAGCTGGTGCCGCTCGCCGATCTGCAGGCGCCGAAGGTCGATGCCACGACGCTGAACTCCAAGAAGGTCACCGACCTGATGACGGCAGCCGGCTTGCTTTAGTTGCCATTCGTCCTAAAAGGACACCCGACCACGCTCCCGCGGGAATTCGCCTTCCGCGGGAGTGATTTTGTTTTTCGAGATGGCATTCGTCGATGACGACACGCTGTGTTCCCGACCGCGATCGCGGTCCTTCAATTGCTGCCGCTGGACGGCAACGGCACGGCGTCTGACCTGATGCAGTCCGCGGTCGATCTCGCGCGTTCGGGCCTGCCTTCGGGCACAGGCCGAAGGGCCCGGCGACGCGCACCGCTGTGGCTGGTCCTCGCCGCCATCTTCGTTGCGCTGCTGGCGCTGGTGCCGCTCGCCTTCATCATCTGGATCGCGGTGCAGACCGGCTGGGAAACCGTCTCGGCGCTGGTCTTCCGGCCGCGTGTCGGCGAGCTTCTGGTCAACACTGTCCTGCTGGTCGCGCTCTCGGTGCCGATCACCATCGTGCTGTCGGTTGCGCTGGCCTGGCTGACCGAGCGCAGCGACCTGCCGGGCGACCGGATCTGGTCCTGGCTGTGCGTGGCGCCGCTCGCCATCCCCGCCTTCGTCCACAGCTACGCCTGGATCACCATGGTGCCGGGACTGCACGGCCTGTGGGCCGGCGTGCTGGTTTCCGTTATCGCCTATTTCCCGTTCCTGTATCTGCCGGTGTCGGCGGCATTGCGCCGTCTCGATCCCGCCCTCGAGGACGCCGCCGCCGCACTCGGCCTTGGACCCCGACGCGTGTTCTGGCGGGTCGTGCTGCCGCAATTGCGGCTCGCCATCTGCGGCGGCTCACTGCTGGTCGGCCTGCATCTGCTGGCCGAGTACGGCCTCTATGTCTTCATCCGCTTCGACACCTTCACCACGGCGATCGTCGACCAGTTCCAATCGACCTTCAATGGACCGGCCGCCAACATGCTGGCCGGCGTGCTGGTCAGCTGCTGCTTCGTGCTGCTCGGCCTCGAAGTGCTGGTGCGCGGCGAGGAGCGCTATGCCCGCGTCGGCTCGGGTGCGGCGCGCCATCAGCAACGCGCAAGCCTCGGGCGCGCCACCATTCCGAGCCTGCTCTTGCTTGTCGTCACCACGCTTTTGGCGCTCGGCGTGCCGTTCGTCACCATCGGCGGCTGGCTTGTCGCCGGCGGCGCCGCTGTCTGGCGCCTGGACGAGATCGGCCTGGCGCTTGGGCAGACGCTGTTCCTGGCGCTCGCCGGCGCCTTGCTCGCCACCGTCGCCGCCATGCCGATGGCCTGGATCTCGATCCGCGCCCCGGGGCCATTGCAGCGCCTGCTGGAGGGCTGCAACTACATTGTCGGCTCGTTGCCGGGGGTTGTCATAGCGCTGGCGCTGGTCACCATCACGGTGCGCATCGCGCTGCCGCTCTACCAGACCCTGTTCACCATCCTGGTGGCCTATGCGCTGATGTTCCTGCCACGCGCGCTGGTCAGCTTGCGGGCATCTATCGCGCAGGCACCGGTCGAGCTCGAACGCGCCGCTTCCAGCCTCGGCCGCCCGCCGCTGCAGGCGCTGTGGTCGACGACGATCCGCCTGTCGGCGCCGGGTGCCGCGGCCGGCATGGCGCTGGTGGCGCTCGGCATCATGAACGAACTGACTGCCACCCAGATGCTGGCGCCGAACGGCACCCGCACGCTGGCGATGGCGTTCTGGTCCTACAGCGGCGAGATTGATTATGCCTCCGCGGCACCTTACGCCTTCATCATGGTGGCGATGTCGCTGCCCTTGACCTGGCTGCTCTATGTCCAGTCGAAACGGATGGCCGGACGATGAGCTTTCTCGAAATCGGCGGCCTGCACAAGCAGTACGGCCCGGTGGCCGCCCTTGCCGGCGTCGACCTGAACGTCGCCAGCGGCAGCCGCACGGCGATTGTCGGTCCTTCCGGCTGCGGCAAGACGACCCTGCTGCGGCTGATTGCCGGCTTCGAGGCGCCGGACCAGGGGCACATCACGCTCGACGGTACGATATTGGCCAATGGCGGCGCTGCGGTGCCGGCATATCGGCGAGGCATCGGCGTGGTGGCGCAGGATGGCGCCCTGTTTCCGCATCTGACCATTGGCGACAATATCGGTTTCGGCATGGGTCGCGGCGAGGACAAGCGCACCGAGCGCATCGTCGAGCTCGCCTATATCGTCGGGCTGGACAAGGCGATCCTCAAGCGCCGCCCGCACGAGCTCTCCGGCGGCCAGCAGCAGCGCGTGGCGCTGGCTCGCGCCATGGCGATGAAGCCCCGGCTGATGCTGCTCGACGAGCCGTTCTCGGCACTCGATACCGGCCTGCGCGCCTCGATGCGCAAGGCGGTGGCCGAGCTTCTGGAAGCTGCCGGCATCACTACCATCCTGGTGACGCACGACCAGGCCGAGGCGCTGTCCTTCGCCAGCCAGGTCGCGGTGATGCGCGACGGCAAGTTCTCGCAGATCGGCACGCCGCGCGAGCTCTATCTCAAGCCGAAGGACAGGATGATCGCCGAATTCCTTGGCGACGCCATCATCCTGCCGGCCAAGATATCGGATGGATTCGCCAACTCGCCCCTCGGCCGCATCGCGGTCGACACCAATGACAGCCGCGATATCGCCCGTATCATGCTTCGCCCGGAGCAGATCGCGCTGAAGAGAACGTCGCGCGAGGGCATGTCCGGCACCTCGGACATGCTGTTCGGCGAAGTGACGGAATCCGAATTCGCCGGCTCGATGTGCACGGTCGCGGTGCGGCTCTTGAACAATGCCGATCCGCCCGATGCGGCCGCGATCGGCAACACGCCGCTGGTCCTGCGCAAACCGGGCATGGACGCGCCGGCGGTCGGCGAGATCGTCCGGCTGACCGTATCGGGAAAGGCGCATGTCTTCGCCTGAACACCGTATGCTGGAGCAATTCTAGGAAACTGTGAAGCGGTTTTCCGTCTGGAATTGCGTCAAAACAAAGAGTTAGAGCAGCTCGCCGTTTCCGTGAAACGGTGAAACGCTCTGGGCATATCTTTTGGATTAGCCGACGCGCTTTCCTGTCTGATCGAACCAGTGCAGCTTTTCTGCCTTGGCAACCACGCGCAATTGGTTGCCAACCGTGGCGGTGGCGCGACCCGCGACACGCACGACGATACGGTTGCCGCCTGCCGCACAGTGAAGGAAACTTTCGGCGCCTACCGGTTCGACTGCCTCGACCAGCGCCGGCAGGACGAGGGCGCCGGGCGGCGCCTCCGCATTGAAGGTGACGTCGGCATCCTCGGGCCGAAAACCGAGGGTCGCAGCTCTTGCCTCCCGAGGTGCGAAAGCGATCGCCGTGCCGTCTGCGAGCACCGCGCCCGAGGCGCTTTCGGTCAGTGCCAGGAGATTCATCGGCGGCGCGCCAATGAAGGAAGCGACGAAGGTCGAGGCCGGCCTTTCATAGATGTCGAGCGGCGCCCCCATTTGCTCGACCAGTCCGCCGTTCATGACGACGAGGATGTCGGCCAACGTCATCGCCTCGAGCTGGTCATGCGTGACATAGACCGACGTGACGCCAAGCGAGCGTTGCAGGTTCTTTATCTCGACGCGCATCTGGCCACGCAATTTGGCATCGAGATTGGAGAGCGGCTCGTCGAACAGGAAAACCCTCGGGTTGCGCACAATGGCACGACCCATGGCGACACGCTGGCGCTGGCCGCCGGAAAGCTCGCGCGGGCGGCGGTCGAGCAGCGCCGAAAGTTCGAGTATTTTCGCCGTCGCGCGGACCCGGCTGTCGATCTCATCTTTCGGCGTGCCGCGGTTGCGCAGCCCATAGGCCATGTTGTCGTAGACTTTCATATGCGGATAGAGCGCATAGTTCTGGAACACCATGGCGATGTCCCGCTCGGTCGGACCGATTGAGTTTACGATCTTGCCGTCGATCGCAACTGTTCCCGAGGAGATGGTTTCGAGCCCGGCGATCATCCTGAGCAGCGTGGACTTGCCGCAGCCCGATGGGCCGACCAGCACGCAAAGCTGCCTGTCGGGAACTGCGATTGAAACGCCCTTCACGGCCTCGAAACCGCTGGGGTAGACCTTCTTCACATCCTTCAGATCGACGGTCGCCATCAGCTTCTCACTTTTCGGAATCGACCAGGCCGCGAACGAACCAGCGCTGCATCAGCACCACGACCAGGATCGGTGGCACGATGGCCAGCATCGCTGTGACCATGACCAGGTGCCATTGCGTGTCGGCATCGGCGAAGGAGACCATCTTTCTCAACGCGATAACGATCGTGTTCATGTTGCTGCTGTTGGTGACGAGCAACGGCCACAGATACTGTGTCCAGCCATAAATGAAGAGGATGACGAACAGCGCCGCGATGTTTGTCCGCGACAGCGGCAACAGGATATCGAAGAAGAAGCGCCACGGCCCCGCACCATCAACACGCGCCGCCTCCACCAGTTCACCTGGAATGGTCATGAAAAACTGTCGAAACAGCAATGTGGCGGTGGCGGAGGCGATCAGCGGGATAATCAGGCCGGCATAGGTGTCGATCATGCCGAGATCGACCATCACCTTGTAGGTCGGCAGGATGCGCACCTCGACGGGAAGCATCAAGGTGACGAAGATCAGCCAGAAGAAGGTCATGCGCAGCGGAAAGCGGAAAAATACGATCGCGTAGGCCGACAGGATCGAGATGAAGATCTTTCCCACCGCGATGCCGAGCGCCATGATCGTCGTGTTGAGCAGCAGCCTGCCGACGCTGACGCCGCCGATACGGCCGACACCGCCGAACAGCGCTTCGGTGTAATTGTTCCAGAACTGATCGCCGGGCAGGAGCGGCAATGGCGGCCTGAGGATCGTTTGCAGCGTCTGCGTCGAGGCAACGAACGTGTAGTAGATCGGGAAAGCAACGATCAATATGCCGAGGATCAGCACGGCGTGGGCGATGACGGTGCGGAGCGGTGACTGGCCGATCATCGCTCGCCCTCAGCCGTAATGGACTTTGCGTTCCACATAGCGGAACTGGATGGCCGTGAGCGAGATGACGATGACCATCAGGATGACCGACTGCGCCGCCGAGTCACCGAGGATCAGATTGACGAAGCCGTCATTGTAGACCTTGTAGACCAGCGTTTCAGTCGTCTTGCCCGGACCGCCCCCGGTGACGGCATGGACGATGCCGAACGTGTCGAACAGGGCATAGACGGTGTTGACGACCAGCAGGAAGAAGGTCGTCGGCGCAAGCAGCGGGAAGACGATGGTCCAGAATCGCTTGGTCTCGCCGGCGCCGTCCATGGCCGCCGCCTCGATCAAGGCTTTCGGCACCGCCTGCAGGCCGGCGACGAAGAACAGGAAATTGTAGCTGATCTGCTTCCAGGCAGCGGCGGACACCAGCAGGATCATGGCGTGGGTGCCGTTGAGCAGTGGATCCCAGGCGATGCCGAAACTTCTCAGCATGTAGGCCAGCGACCCGATCGACGGGTTGAAGAGGAACAGCCACAGCATACCGGCGATCGCCGGCGCCACCGCGTAGGGCCAGATCAAGAGCGTGCGGTAGAGACCTTTGCCGCGCACCACCTTCTCTGCCATGACCGCGAGCAAGAGCGCCACGCACATGGCAACGATGGCGGTCGCAAGGGAAAACACCACCGTGACCTTGATCGAGTTCAGGTAGGCCGGATCGGCAAGCACTTTCCTGAAATTGGCGAACCAGACGAACTTGGTCCTCAGTCCGAACGGATCCTGCCTGAGCATGGATTGGTAGAACGCCTGACCGGCCGGCCAGTAGAAAAACACGAGCGTGATGGCCAGTTGCGGCGCCACCAGCAGGTAGGGAAGGATCTTGTTGGGAAACACGACGCGAGGGGTCATGGAGCCACTCCGAGGTGATGAGGCGGGCGGCACGATGTGGCATACCTCTTCGCCAAGATGGCTTTGATGAGCGTTTCGGATTGGGCTTCATCGACCGTTGGCGAAATCGCAAGCGACGGCAAAACTCCCCTCGCCGAGGGGAGATGCCTGGCAGGACAGGTGGATGCGCCGTAGAGCAAGGACCTGCGCTCGCTCTAATTCCCCAGCGCTTCCTTGATCGCCGCATTGCCACGCGTAACCGCATTGTCGAGCGCCTGCTGCGCGGTTTGCTGGCCGGCGAGCATCTTTTCGAACTCCTCGTTCTGGATATCGCGCACCTGCGGCAGGTTCGGCAGACGTACGCCCTTGGAATTGTCGGTTGGCGCCTTACCCGTCATCTGCAGGATCGGGGTCTCGCGACCGACGTTCTTGTCATAGAAACCGGACTTCTTGGTCGCTTCATAGGCGGCAAGCGTTACCGGCAGATAACCCGACTTCTGGTGCAGGTATTCTTGCACCTCGGTCTTCGACAGGTAGGCGAAGAAGGCCGCGACGCCCTTGTATTCCTCGTCGGATTTATCAGCGAAAACCCACAGGCTGGCGCCACCCGGCGTCGTGTTCTGCGGTGCGCCCTTGGCGTCGCTGTCATGGGGCAATTGGCCGATGCCGTAATTCATGCCGGACTTGACGATATCGCCAAGGCCGCCGGAGGATTCGGTCATGATCCCGCATTCGCCGGCGAGGAAGATCTGCTTGGCTTCGGAGGTGCGGCCGCCATATTTGAAAGTGCCGTCCTTGGCGAGGTCCGCCAGCGCCTGGAAGTGGTTGACGAAAATCGGCGCATTGATCTTGAGCTCGACATCGCCGCCGGCCAGACCGTTCTGCTGGGTGGCCCATGACACGTCATTCCAGGCCGCGAAATTCTCCAGATGGATCCAGGTCAGCCAGGTCGAGGTGTAGCCGCAGGCGGCCGCGCCGCTCGCCTTGATCTTCTTGGCGTCTTCCCACACCTCGTTCCAGGTCTTGGGCGGGCTGTCGACGTCGAGACCAGCCTTCTTGAAGATATCCTTGTTGTAATAAAGGATCGGCGAGGAGGAGTTGTAGGGGAAGGAGAGCATGGTGCCGTCCGGCTTCGAATAATAGCCGACTATGCCTGGCAGATACTGGCTCTTGTCGAAGGTCATTCCAGCGCTGGTCAACACATCGGCTGCCGGCTTGATTGCGCCTTCGGCTGCCATCATCACGCCGGTGCCGACGTCGAACACCTGCATAATGTCGGGCGCCTGGCCGGCACGGTAGGCGGCGATGCCGGCATTCAGCGTCTCGGGATACGTGCCTTTGAAC
Organism: Mesorhizobium sp. M7A.F.Ce.TU.012.03.2.1; assembly: GCF_004006095.1. Taxonomy (NCBI): domain Bacteria; kingdom Pseudomonadati; phylum Pseudomonadota; class Alphaproteobacteria; order Hyphomicrobiales; family Phyllobacteriaceae; genus Mesorhizobium; species Mesorhizobium sp. M7A.F.Ce.TU.012.03.2.1. Next base: position 2,760,661 of record NZ_CP034779.1, on the reverse strand, counting down.
ACCGGAACAAGTTCATAGTCGCTCTGGCTGGCATTGAAATCTTTGGAGATCTTGTCGACAACTTCGGCATTGGCGCCAGTCATGGCGTGCCACCAACTGATCTGCGTGACAGCAAAAGCGGAGGTTGAGGAAAGCATCATAAAGGTAGCGGCAACACCGGCCGCGAAGCCGAAGGACTTCATGTTTCATCTCCCGTTTGTCATTGGCGAAAGGGGGCACTCCCGCAAAGGCAATATGTGTCGCTCGTGACAATCAGACAACGGTTTTGTTGCAGATCGACGAACTTCGCCCTTTACCCAACGCCACCCTCGCCTCCGCTTGGACGCATGGAAAGCCACACGGCTAGCCGGCTTAGCGAGACGACGAGCGCCAGGAACTGCCGTCGGAACTGCCAAGCTAGCTTTCGGGGTGGCAGCCTTGATTGCAGCCGCTGCAACCCGAAGAGACACGCCAAGGTTGCAGGCGACTTTATCGATCCCTCAACGGCAAAGCGCTACTCAATCCTGCTGCCCTGTTTATTTCCAAAGATCAGGTGAAATAAAATGCTGACGGTCTACAATTGTATCGTCAACGAACACGATCTGAGACTGGTCGCACTCGCCGCGCTGATCTGCGGAATTTCCTGTTTCTCTGCCGTCAACCTGCTTCATCACATAAGCCGCTCCACCGATCGGAACCGGCTTGCCTGGCTGATGATCGCGGCCACTTCGACCGGCTTCGGCATCTGGGCAACGCACTTCATCGCCATGCTCGCATTCACACCGGGCATACCCAGTGCTTACGATCCCGCACTTTCCGTGCTTTCGCTCGCTGCTTCGGTCACTCTGACGGCAGCCGGCATGTGGATCGCCACCTCGCGGAATGAGTTCGACTATCATCTCGTCGGCGGCGCCGTGCTGGGCGGCGGTATCGCGGCCATGCACTACATCGGTATGGCGGCGTTCGAGGTTCAGGGCCGCATCGAGTGGAACCTGTTGCTTGTCGCCGTTTCCCTTCTGGCCGGCGTAACGCTCGCGGCGCTGGCGCTGCGTGTCGTGCAGCGCCGTCCCTCCTTGAAGGCGACATCCGGCGGCGCGGTGCTGCTGACGCTGGCGATCTGCACCTTGCATTTCATCGGTATGGGTGCCGTCTCGATCTTCCCCGATCCCTCGATCGTCATATCCGAATACACGATCGAGCCGACCTCGCAGGCTTTTGCGGCCGCCGCCGCCACACTGGTGATCCTGGTTCTGTCGGCATCGGCGCTGTGGATCGATTTGCGCTTCCGTCGCCAGAAGCTCGAGGTAGACCGCATGCACGGTCTGGCCAATGCCGCCGTGGAGGGGCTGATCGTCTGCGACGGCCACCGCATCATCAGTGCCAATGACAGCATGGCGACATTGACGGGCATCGCAACAGCGACGCTGAACGGAATGCAGCTTGGCGATCTCTTCGGATCCGATATGTCGGGCTTCGGCGAACAGCCGCAGGAGGCCGAATTGAGCGGCCGCGATGGCACGAGCATTCCTGTCGAGCTGATCGCCAGGAGCATCGACTATTGTGGCAAGCCTCACAACGTGGTTGCGGTCCGCGACATTCGCGAGCGCAAGAAGGCGGAACAGGAGATCCTGCGGCTTGCCCATTTCGATCCATTGACCGGACTGGCCAATCGCCGCAGCTTTTCCGGCCGGCTGGAGACGGAAATTGCTGCGATAGGCCGGACCAGGAAAGGCGGCCAGCTTGCGCTTCTGCTGCTCGATCTCGACCGGTTCAAGGAGGTCAACGACCTGTATGGGCACGGCGCGGGCGACGCCATGCTGCAGAAGGTTGCGCACTGCGTTACCGGCATTCTTCGCCAAGGACAGATGGTGGCGCGGCTGGGCGGCGATGAGTTCGCCATCATCGCGCCGAACCTGACCGACCCGTTGGAGGCGGGCCGTATCGCCAACACCGTGCTGACCGCCATGCGCGAGGAAAACCGGCTTTCTGTCGGCGGCGGCCTTGTGTCGGCAAGCATCGGCATTGCGCTGTATCCATCGGATGCCGAAAACCAGGCCAGCCTGATAAGCCACGCCGATACGGCGCTCTACCGGGCCAAGACCGAAGGCAAGGACACCTACCGCTATTTCGAAGCTTCGATGGGGGCCGAGGCCCGCGACAAGCGCGTGATGGAGCACGAACTGCGCCAGGCGGTCGCACGCCAGGAGTTCTACCTCGTCTACCAGCCGCAGAAAGAGATCAGCAGCGGAAAGATGGTCGGCTTCGAAGCCCTGGTCCGCTGGCGGCATCCGACGCGCGGCGACGTCTCGCCGAGCATATTCATCCCGGTCGCCGAAGACAGCGGCGCCATTGGCCAGATTGGCGAATGGGTGCTGACGGCCGCCTGCGAGGAAGCCGCCCGCTGGGAAAATCCGCTGACGGTGGCCGTCAACGTTTCGGCGGTGCAGCTCCACAACACGAATTTCAGCCGCGAGGTCCACGAAACCTTGCTGAATTCCGGCCTGGCGCCCGGCAGGCTCGAGCTTGAGATCACCGAGACGGCGCTTGTCAAGGACATGCCGCGGGCATTGGCCACCTTGCGGCAGGTCAAGGCGCTAGGCGTGCGCGTCGCCATGGACGATTTTGGAACCGGCTATTCCTCGCTCTCCAACCTTCGCGCCTTTCCCTTCGACAAGATCAAGATCGATGGCTCATTCATCAAGTCCGTCGACAAGAACGGCCAGGTCGCGGCGATCGTGCGCGCCGTCCTGGGACTTGGACGCGGGCTCGGCCTGCCGGTTCTGGCGGAGGGTGTCGAGACGCTCGGCGAACTGAAGTTCCTGGACGCCGAAGCCTGCGAGATCGGCCAGGGCTACTATATCGGCAAGCCGGCTCTCATCGAGGAATTCGGCGATCTGACCGGCGTCGTCGCACCCGCTGTCGGCAGCAAACCCGCCAGCCTGCGCGACAGAAGCGTTCTGGCCTTCGCGCCCGCACCCGCGCTAGCCACACGCTAGACTACAGGCTCTCGGGCTTGAGTGCCGTCTCGACCAGCCGCCTGGCGTCCGGCCCCGACCATTCGGCCGGGCCGTTCATGTGGGCGATCAGGCAGCCCTCGCCGTCGATCAGCATGGTGACGGGAAGGCCTAGCGCCAAGCCGCGCTTCTTGAGGTCGTTGAACAGCGTCATCGTCGAATCCCGGTAATAGCCGAGCGTCGCGACGCCGGTATCGCTGAGGAACTTCTTCGGCTTCACATCGTCGCCGGCATCGACGTTGACGGCGACCACTTCAAAGGAGTCGCTGCCCTTTTCCTTCTGCAGCGCATCGAGCGCCGGCATTTCGGCACGGCACGGCGCGCACCATGTCGCCCACAGATTGAGCAGCACCGTCTTGCCGGCATGATCGGCAAGCGTCATCGGCTTGCCGTCCGGACCATTGAAGGCAAGGCTCTTCATGGATTGAGGCGGATCGGCCGGCAAAAGTGCCGCAACCTCACCGGTGGCCGACGCCGCGACTTTCTTGGCGCGGTCGCTCTTGGCCGCGCAAGTCACGTCGTCCCTGCTGTCACCCACGGCAGCTTGTGCCGGTGCATTGTTGCCAGACCGGCTCTCGCTGACATATACCGCGACCGCGCCCGCCAGCGCGCCCGCCACCAAGGCGGCGAGGATCAGGCGCGGGGCCGGGAAGAATCTACTACCGTCTGCCATTTTCTCAAAACTGCTCCGAAGCACGGGTTATAGCCATGAGCGACAAGAAAACCAGCAACCAGATGTGGGGCGGACGTTTTGCCTCGGGTCCGGCCGCGATCATGGAAGCGATCAACGCGTCTATCTCCTTCGACCGCAAACTCTATGCGCAGGACATCAAAGGCTCGATCGCCCATAGCGAGATGCTGGCGCAAACGGGCATTATTTCGGCGGCCGACCAAGAAAAAATCGCTGACGGGCTGAACACGATCCTGAAAGAGATCGAGGCCGGCAGCTTCGAGTTTTCGACACGGCTCGAAGACATCCACATGAACATCGAGGCGCGCCTCGCCGATCTGATCGGCCCGGCGGCCGGCCGGCTGCACACCGCCCGCTCGCGCAATGATCAAGTCGCGGTCGATTTGCGGCTGTGGGTCAAGGATGAATGCTTTCGCGTCGCCGAGGCGTTGAAAGGGCTGATCGAGGCGCTGCTGGAGCGGGCCGAGGAGCATGCCGCGACCGTGATGCCGGGCTTTACCCATATGCAGGCGGCCCAGCCGGTGACCTTCGGCCATCACTGCATGGCCTATGTCGAGATGTTTTCGCGCGACCTGTCGCGCGTGCGCGATGCGATCGAGCGGATGGATGAAAGCCCGCTCGGTGCCGCGGCCCTCGCCGGCACCAGCTTCCCGATCGACCGTCACCGGACCGCCAAGGCGCTCGGCTTCCGCGAGCCGATGCGCAATTCGCTCGACAGCGTCTCGGATCGCGATTTCGCGCTCGAGTTCCTCGGCGTGGCGGCGATCTGCGCCACGCATCTGTCACGGCTGGCCGAAGAGATCATCATCTGGTCGACGCCGCAGTTCGGCTTCGTCAGGCTGTCGGACTCGTTTTCCACCGGCTCCTCCATCATGCCGCAGAAGAAGAACCCCGATGCCGCCGAACTGGTGCGCGGCAAGACCGGCCGCGTCACCGGTCATCTGGTCGGCCTGCTGACGGTGATGAAGGGCATGCCTTTGACCTATGGCAAGGATATGCAGGAAGACAAGGAATCGGTGTTCGACGCCGCCGAGACGCTCGACCTGATGCTGGCGGCGATGACCGGCATGGTCTCGGACATGACGGTCAACGCTGCCGCAATGAAGAAGGCCGCCGGCTCCGGCCACGCGACAGCAACCGACCTTGCCGACTGGCTGGTGCGCACGCTCGGCCTGCCGTTCCGCGAGGCGCATCATGTCACCGGCCGGGCGGTGGCGCTGGCCGAAGACAGGAAGGTGGGGCTGGAGAAGCTTTCACTGGAGGATTTGCAGTCGATCAATTCCGGCATCACGGCCGACATATTTTCGGTGCTGGCGGTGCAGAACTCGGTCAAGAGCCGCACCAGTTTCGGCGGCACGGCGCCGTCGGAAGTGAGGAAGCAGATCCGTGCCTGGAAAAAGCGACTGGCGAAAGCGTAATGCCGGATATTGCGAGCAGTAATATCCCGGATATTGCGACGGGCAATATCTCGGGGTGCAATGCGCCGAGAACTCGGCTAAAAGCGGCGGCTGACAAACGTTTCGGACGGATGGATCGATGACCGGAAGCAGGATTTTGGTGACGCTGACGCTGCTGGTTGCGATCGCGGCCGTTTCGGCCTGCGGCAGGAGGGGCGCTCTCGACACGCCCTATGAGGCGGCCGTGCAGGCGCGCAAGGATGCCTCAAAGGCCCACCAGCCCGTGCCGCCGGAGCCGGAAAAACCGGTCAAGGACAAGAAATTCATCCTCGACCCGCTGATCTAGAGCCGACGAGAGCCGGGCCTTTCAACCCGATCTCATCGCGCCCCAACTTCCGGAACCACTCTCGTGAACCATTTCGACTACCGCGACGGCGTGCTCCATGCCGAGGACGTGGCGATCCCCGACATCGCCGCACAGATCGGCACGCCATTCTACTGCTATTCGACGGCGACCCTGACCAGGCACTACCGGGTGTTTGCCCAGTCCTTTGCAGGGCTGGACGCGCTGGTCTGCTACGCCATGAAGGCCAATTCCAACCAGGCCGTCCTGCGGACGCTGGCCAAGCTCGGCGCCGGCGCCGACGTGGTTTCGGAAGGTGAATTGCGCCGGGCGCTCGCCGCCGGCATTCCGGCCGGCAAGATCCTGTTTTCGGGCGTCGGCAAGACCGCGCGCGAAATGGACTTTGCCCTTGCTGCCGGCATCCTTTGCTTCAACGTCGAATCCGAGCCTGAACTCGAGCTGTTGTCGGCGCGAGCCACCGCCCTTGGCAAGGTGGCGTCGATCTCGCTGCGCATCAATCCCGACGTCGACGCCAAGACCCACAAGAAGATCTCCACCGGCAAGGCCGAGAACAAGTTCGGCATCCCGTGGCAGCGGGCGCGGCAGGTTTATGCCCGCGCGGCAAAGCTTCCCGGCATCAGGATCACCGGCATCGATACCCATATCGGCAGCCAGATCACCGAGCTGCAGCCCTTCGACGATGCCTTCGCCCTGCTTGTCGATCTCGTCGGCGCGCTGCGGGCGGACGGCCATGCCATCGAGCATATCGATGTCGGCGGCGGGCTCGGCATTCCCTACCGCATCGACAACAACCCGCCGCCGCTGCCCGACGCCTATGCCCAGATCGTCAGGAAGCATGTCACCAAGCTCGGGCTGAAGGTGATGTTCGAGCCTGGCCGGCTGATATCGGGCAATGCCGGCATCCTCGTCTCGGAAGTGATCTTCGTGAAGGAAGGCGACGCCAAGAACTTCCTCGTCGTTGATGCCGCCATGAACGATCTCATCCGGCCGACGCTCTACGACGCCTTCCACGACATCCGTCCGGTCGTGCAGCCGCCGGCCGACACGCCGCGCATGATGGTCGACGTGGTAGGCCCGGTCTGCGAGACCGGCGACTATATCGGCCTGGACCGCGATCTGCCCAGGCTGAAGGCCGGCGACCTGATTGCCGTCTCCACCGCCGGCGCCTATGGCGCGGTGCAGGCCGGCACCTACAACACCCGCCTGCTGGTGCCGGAGGTGCTGGTCGACGGCGACCGGTTCCACGTCGTGCGCCCACGCCCGACCTATGACGACCTGATCGGGCTGGATTCCATGCCCGACTGGCTTGCATAGAAGCGCCGGAAACACACCTACCCGTCATAGGGAGCAAGTCATGACGAACGGCATCACCGTCACACGCGAGCGCATTGCCGCGATGGAACCGCGCATCCGCCCCTATATCAGGCACACGCCGGTGCTGCGCGTCGACATGGCCGACTTCGACCAGCCGCCGCTGGCCGTCGACCTGAAGCTCGAATGCCTGCAGCATTCCGGCTCGTTCAAGGCGCGCGGCGCCTTCACCAATCTCTTGGAGCGTCCGGTTCCCGAGGCCGGTGTCGTCGCAGCATCGGGCGGCAACCATGGCGCGGCCGTCGCCTATGCCGCCATGCGGCTCGGCCACAAGGCGACCATCTTCGTTCCCGAAGTGAGCCCGCCAGCCAAACTGGAGCGAATCCGCTCCTACGGCGCCGAACTGATCGTCGGCGGCGCCCGCTACGCCGAGGCGCTGGCGGCCAGCGAACGGTTCGCCGAGGAGACCGGCGCCTTGCAGATCCATGCCTTCATCCAGGAGGAAACGCTCGTCGGCCAGGGCACGCTCGGGCTCGAAATCGAGAGCGATTTGCCTCGGATCGACATGCTGCTGGTCGCTGTCGGCGGCGGCGGCCTGATCGGCGGCATCGCTGCCTGGTTTGCCGGCCGCATCCGCATTATCGCCGTCGAGCCGGAAGGAGCACCGACGCTGCATCGCGCCTTCGAGGCCGGACACCCCGTCGACGCACCGGCCGAGGGCATCGCCGCCGATTCACTGGCGCCAAAGCGCGTCGGCGAAATGATGTTCCCGATTGCCGAAGCCTTTGTCGAACGCTCGATCCTGGTCAGCGACGACGACATCATCGCCGCGCAGAAGGCGCTGTGGAACCGGGCCCGCATCATCTCCGAGCCGGGTGGCGCCGCCGCCTTTGCCGCGGTCCTGTCGGGCCGCTATGCGCCGGCGGCGGGCGAACGGGTCGCCGTACTGGTCTGCGGAGCGAATGCGGACCCCGCTACCTTCTAAAGGGCCTGCTGCCTTCTAAAGGGCCTGCAGCCTTCTAAAGGGTATGCAGGATGGAACTATAACGGTCCACTTCACGTTTTTCCGAACTGCCTCGCCTTTGCCGTGTTTGCTGGTATTCTTTGAGTCGTGAGGCGTCGGGCTATCCTGCCCGCTCCACAGCATGATCCCGAAAAGTGAAATCCCTTTCGGAACAGATCATGCTCAAAGGGATAGGGCCGCATCCCGGTTTTCGGGATAGGCTCAAGGAAGGGCCGATGACGCAACGACCCACCTTCAGCAGCGATCGCGGCCTGGCCGGACGCCTGGCCTTGAGCCGGTTGGCGACGCGGGTCTCGATGATGGTCGAGCGCGGCTGGCCGTTGCTGCTTCCGCTCGTCATCGTCGCCAGCCTGTTCCTCAGCATCTCCTGGCTGGGGCTGTTCTCCCGGCTGCCGGATATGGCGCGCGTCGGCCTGGTCGCTGCTTTTGCCATAGCGGCACTGGCCGCGCTCTATCCGCTGCGCTTCTTCCGCCTGCCGGGCGCCGCCGAAATCGACCGCCGCATAGAGGCCGCCAATCAACTGTTGCACAGCCCGGTGCTGGTGCAGACCGACCGGCCCAGCGGCCGGGAAAGCAGCTTCTCGCAGGCGCTGTGGCGCGAACACCAGAAGCGTATGGCTGGAAAGCTCGACAACCTTGGCGCCGACCTGCCGCGCACGCGCGTGCCGGAGCGCGACCCCTGGGGGCTGCGCGCGGTGGCGGCCCTTTTGCTCGTTACCGCCTTCGCCTTCTCCTTCGGGCCGACGGGCGGCAGGATCAGCGACGGCTTCACTGCCCATGGCGCGCGCGATATCGTGCCGCCGCGCATCGATGCATGGGTGACGCCACCGGCCTATACCGGCAAGCCGCCGATCTTCCTGACCGCCGACGCCAACCAGGCGATCCCGACCTTTACGGTTCCCGAAGGCAGTGACGTTTCGCTGCGCGTGACGGGCGGCTCAGGCGAGGAAACGCTCGGCTATGCCGACAAGAATGGCAACGCCCGCGTCATCGACCCCGCTGCGCCGCAGGCCGCCGCCAAGCCGGCTGCAAGCCCGGCGCCGCCGTCCAAGGTGCGCCAGTTCACCAGCAAGCTGACCGGCGACGGCACGCTGACGCTGACGTCGGGCGAGGACCAGCTCGGCCGCTGGGCCTTCGCGGTCATATCGGACAAGCCGCCGCAGATCCGCTTCGTCGGCGAGCCCAAGCGCGCCGCAAACGGCGCCTTCGAGCTAAACTACCAGATCGACGACGACTATGGCGCCGCCACCGCCAAAGCGGTGTTCGCGCTCGCCGATCCGCAGGCGCCCAATGCGCGCCCGCTGTACGGTGCACCTGAAATGCCGCTGACGCTGCCGCGCCGCGGCGGCAAGTCGAACGCCGCCAAGACCTCCAAGGACCTGACCGAGCATGTCTGGGCCGGCAGCAGCATCAAGCTGACGCTGGTCGCCACCGATGATGCCGGGCACACCGCATCGAGCGAAACCAAGACGCTGCTGATGCCGGAGCGGCCTTTCGCCAATCCGCTGGCACGCGCCGTGATCGAACAGCGCCGCCTGCTGGCGCTCGACGCCAACGCCAAGCCGCGCGTGCTCGACCTGATGGACGCCATCACACTTCGGCCGGAAGACACGTTCGACAACATGTCTCACTATCTCGCCATCATGAGCGCCCGCACCCGGCTGAAGATGGCCGAGAGCGACGATCAATTGCGCAGCGAGGTCTCCTATCTCTGGGAAATCGCGCTCGGCATCGAGGAAGGCAATCTATCGGCCGCCGAAAAGCGGTTGCGCCAGGCGCAACAGGCGCTGCAGGACGCCATCAAGAATGGCGCCAGCGACGCTGAAATCGAAAAGGCGATGAAGGAACTGCGCGAGGCGATGAACCAGTTCCTGCAGGAATTCGCGGAGCGCGCCAAGCAGAATCCCAACGCCCCGCAGATGCAGCAGAACGGCCAGGAATTGCGCCAGAGCGACATCGATCGCATGATGGACCAGATCGAAAACCTGGCGAAGTCCGGAGATCGCGACAAGGCCCAGCAACTGCTGTCGCAACTGCAGGACATGATGAACAATCTGCAAGCCGGCCGTCAGCAGCAAGGCGGCCAGCAGGACAGCGAGATGCGCCAGCAGATGGACAAGCTGGGTGAGATCCTGCGGCGTCAGCAGGAGATGATGAACGACACCTTCCGCATGGATCAGATGCAACGCGGCGAGCGCCAGCGCGGGCAGAACCGTGACGAGCAGCTCGGCGAAGGCGGCCAGGATGAGGACAGACCCGGCGTCGGCGAAGACCGCGATCCGCTCGCCCGGCAAAAGCCGATGACACCCCAGGAATTCGCCGATGCGCTGAAACAGCTGCAGCAGGGCCAGGGCCAGCTGCAAAGCGACCTGGATCAGCTGAAGAAGGGCCTCGAAGGCATGGGTATGGAGCCCAATGAAGGATTTGGCGAGGCCGGCAAGTCCATGGGCAATGCCGAACAGGCACTCGGCGAGGGCGAAGGCGATGCGGCCGTCGGTCATCAGGGCCGGGCGCTGGAAGCGCTGCGCAAGGGCGCCAAGGACATGATGAAGCAGATGCAGGCCATGCAGGGCGACCAGGGCGGCGGCGAGGAAGGCGGCCGCCAGCAGAACGCCGATCGTGATCCGCTCGGCCGGCCACGCGCCAGCCAGGGTCCCGATTTCGGCGATTCGGTGAAGGTGCCCGACGAGATCGACGTGCAGCGCGCCCGTCAGATTCTGGAAGCGATCCGCAAACGGCTCGGCAATGCGCTCAGCCCCGACATCGAACGCAGCTATCTGGAACGGCTGCTCGAGCTGAAATAGAGCAATTCCAGGAAAATTGTGAAGCGGTTTTCCGTCCGGAATTGCGAAAAAACAAAGGGATTGCCGCCCGCGTCCATCCCACCTGAAAACCTCTCGCACGGGTGCACCACCATGCCCAGACTTGGCGCTGTCACACCCATCCTGCGCATCTTCGACATTGCCAAGGCGCGTGAATTCTATGTCGGCTTCCTCGGCTTCGAGGTGCAGTGGGAACATCGCTTCGCCGACGACGCGCCGCTTTACATGGCGGTCGGCCGCGACGGCTGCGTTCTGCATCTCAGCGAACATCATGGCGACGGTGCACCCGGCATCGCCCTGCGCATCGAGGTCGAGGACATCACCGCTCTTCATGGCGAACTGATCGGCAAAAACTATCGCTTCGCCAGGCCGGGCGTGGAAGATACGCCTTGGAAGACCCGCGAGGTGTCGGTCGCCGATCCGTTCGGCAACAGGCTGCATTTCTACGAGGATGCCGCCGGCTGACTGAGCCTGTTGACGAAGGCTTCGCGGATCGCATCCTGCATGCCGTCGATCGCCTCACCTGACGCATTGGGGTTGCGGTGCATCACCACGTTGGAGGAATCGATGGCGCCGAATCCGTCCGCGGTGGTCAGTTCACGACAGCCGTCCGGAATGTTGCTGCGCGAAATCGGCGCGATCGCCAGTCCGGAAGTGACGGCGAGCTTGAGGCCGCCGGTGGTGTCGCTGGTATAGGCGACACGATAGGCAAGATCGCGCTGCTCCAGTGATTTGATGGCGAAGTCCTTGCACCAGCCGGCCCGGTTGTAGAGCGCGATCGGCACCGGCTGTTCCTCATGCATGTGATGCAGGGTCGACGTCACCCACACGGTCGGGTCGTGCATCAGCACTTCGCCGCCGGCGGGATCCTGCCATTCGAACACCACGCACAGATCGAGTTCGCCGGCAGCGAGCGCCGCCATCTGTGCCCCGGAATGGGCATAGCGCACGGTGACCTCGACCTGTGTATGACGCTTCGAGAAGGCGCCGAGCGCGCGCGACAGGATGGCGTGGCCATATTCCTCCGGAATGCCGATGCGCACCGGCCCGCCAAGCGGCGCTGCCGCCATCGATGCCGACGTCTCGTCGAGCAGCGAGACAATGCGGCGGGCGTTGACGATGAGTTCGCCGCCGCGCCGCGTCAACGCGACGCCGCGCGAACCGCGCTCGAACAGGCTGGCGCCGATCAGCTCTTCGAGCTTCTTCATCTGCATTGACACCGCGGATTGGGTGCGGCCGGCCTGCTCCGCCGCCTTGGTGAAATTGCCGGTCTCGGCAATCGCCACGAAGGTTCGCAGGAGGTCGCTGTCGAGGGTCGGCCGCATGGAATCCGCCATAAGAGAATTTGATTGCTGGTATCATTCCAATTCGTTTGCAACATGTCAAATGGCGGACGATAGTCGCTATACCCATTGGATATGCGGCTGCGAAATCAGCCGCGGACCAATCAAGAGTCCTCACTCGTGCCCGCTGCCCGAAACGGTGGCGGGTTCTTTTTACCCCCGCAGGCGGCAGCTTCGGGTCGTACGCGCAGGAGCCTGGATGCAGATGCAGAATCGGATGGTGGGCGGCATCCTGAGCCTGTGCCTCGGCGTGCTGGTCTTTTCGCTGCAGGATCCGCTCGTCAAAGCCGTGTCGAGCGGTTATCCGGTGACCGAGGTGATGGCGATCCGCTCGATCGTCGCCCTGCCGATCCTGATCGTTCTGGTCCATGCCGATGTCGGCTTGCGGGCGATCCTGTCGAAGCGATTCGGCATGCTGACGGTGCGCGCCTTCATCCAGTTCACCTCCTATACGATGTACTACCTGGCCATCGCTGCTTTGCCGCTCGCCGATGCGGTGGCGCTTTATTTCATGGCGCCGCTGTTCATCATGGTGCTGGCCGGACCTTACCTTGGCGAGCGCGTCTCCTGGCAGACACTGGCAACCGTGCTGATCGGCTTGTTCGGCGTCCTCGTGATGCTGCGCCCCGGCGCAGGGCTGTTCGACTGGGCAGCGCTGCTGTCGCTGGGCTCGGCGGCGCTCTATGGTTTTTCGCAGCTGATGGCCCGCAAGATCGGCGATACTGAATCGTCCACCGTCATGGCCTTCTATCAGAACGGCGCCTATCTGGTCGGCGCCGCCGTGGTTGCCGGGGCGTTTCACCTGGCCGGCATCACACACGCCGTTCACCCGAGCCTGGAATTCCTGGTACGGCCATGGATTTGGCCAACGCTGCCGGATTTTCTCAAGATGGCGGCCTGCGGTTTCGTCGCCTCCGCCGGCATGATCCTGCTGTCGCAGGCCTACCGGATGGCGCCGGCCAACCGCGTTGCCACCTTCGAATACACCGGCATCCTGTGGTCGCCGCTGTGGGGTTTCCTGTTCTTCGCCGAGGTGCCGCGGTCGACCACGGTGATCGGTGCTGCCTTGATTATCGGCGCCGGTCTGCTGGCGCTCAACACCGAACGGCGCAAGAATGTTCCACCCGTGCTCGCTGCCGCCGACCCAGCCTGATCAGGCGAAGCAGATCAGCGCCCGCTCGACTCGCGAACGGATTTCGGCCAGCGTGAAGGGCTTCTGCACGACATCGAGGATGATGCCGTTCAATTCCTCGGCGCGCTCGCGCTGGTCGGCATAGCCGGTCATCAGCACGATCTTGATCGACGGAAACAATGCAGCAGCCGCGATCGCCATCTCGATGCCGTCCATCTCCGGCATGCGGATATCGGAGACGACGAGATCGTAGCCGCCACGCGCCGCCTGGATCAGCGAAAGTCCCTGCGCGCCGTCCGCCGCGATATCGATTGTGTGCCCGGCGCGTTCAAGCGCGCGGGCGGCCAGGGTGCGGACGGACTCATCGTCCTCGACGATCAGAAGCTTTGCCATGGCCGGCATATTTGGCCGCCAAAAGTTGACTTTTCCTGAAAGCCCCCGAGCAATTCAGGAAAAGTGTGAGACGGTTTTCCGGGAAAAGCGCATAGCGCTTTCCCTTGGGAATTGCGTCAAAACAAAAAACTAGAGCGGTTCGGCGTTTTCGTGAAGCGGCGAACCGCTCTAAGCATCAGCAAACCTTTTTGATGCCGCTCAGACATCCCCTTTGACGACACCGACAAACGGCAACTCGCGAAAAGCATGGGCTACATCCATGCCGTAGCCGACGACGAAATAGTCGGGGCAGTCGAAGCCGACATGATCGGCATTGAGCTCGGTCTGGCGGCGCATGCGCTTGTCGAGCAGCACGGCGATCGAACAGCTCTTGGCGCCCCGCGACAACATCAGCTCGCGGGTAAAGCTCAGCGTCTTGCCCGATTCGAGAATGTCGTCGATCAGCAGCACGTCGCGGCCGGCGACCTCATTGTCGATGTCGCGCAGCACCCTCACCTCGCCGCTGCTGGTGCCGGCGCCATAGCTGGAGATGAAGATGAATTCGACCTCCGGCGACAGGCCGACATCGTGCATGGCCCGGATAAGATCGGCGGCGAAGATAAACGAGCCCTTCAGCACCGAGATCACCAGCAGATCGTGATAGTCGTGTCCGGCAATCTCCTTGGCGAGCTCGAGATTGCGCCGCGCGATCGCCGATGCTGAAAACAGAACCTCGATGTCCTTGCCGCGTACGATGGGCATTGATGGTCTTCCCCGGTGATCGCCTATTCGGCGAAAGTGACCGACACGGTCTTCACACCGTTTCTAGGCACGTCGAGCCGGCTGGCAAAGCCGAATCTTTCGCCAGACGCCAGCGAACGGCCGGATGTCCCCAACGTATAGCGGGTAGTCTGCCCGTCATTGCCGGTCACCCGGATTTCGAGCGGCGGCAACTCCGTCGGTTTCGCACCATCATTGACGGCCTCGCCATCGACGAACAGTGCGGCGTTCGGCCCGGTAGCGTCGACGCGTGACGTGACGCCCGAAATGCTGAGCGCCGACGCCTGCGCGCTGGACAGGAACGGCGCCTGGCGCACCAGCGCGTGCCCGCCGGAGACCCAGAACGCGGCCAAGGCAGCGCCGATGCCAGCGACCCAGAAGATCGGCCCGCCGCGCGAGGCTGGTAGCCGCTCCGGCGGGGCCTCGGGCTTGCGCAGCATGTCCATGCCCGCGACGGGTGGCATGACGATCGCGCGCGGCAGCGGCGAAACGCTCTCCACGGCAGGCGCAAGGCGCGGCATCACCACGTAGTCGGCATCGACGATGTCGGCGGCCGAACCACGCATGAACCGGTCCGCTGCGGCAATTGCCGCCGGATCGGTCATGATTTCGCCGGAAACCGGGCGCGCGGTTCGATCGTCAGCCATCATGGCCCCAGCATTGCAGCACGTGTTCGCTTTTCGTTTCTTTTGCGTAAACACAAATGGTTAACGCTTCCCCACCGGAGCCCTCGTGACGAGCCGAAAGAGCCCAGAAATTAACCGCCGGTTAACCATGCCGGCCGATGGTCTTTACCCAGAACAGGCCGGCTCGCCGCCGTGCCGAAATTCAGGTCGTCGAAATTGATTCGTTTCGAAAATGTCGGCCTCCGCTATGGCATGGGTCCGGAAATCCTCCGCGACATCTCCCTGCACATCCCGGAGCGCTCCTTCCAGTTCCTCAGCGGGCCTTCGGGCGCCGGCAAGACGACCTTGCTGCGCTTGCTGTTCATGTCGCTGAAGCCGACGCGCGGGCTGATCACCATCTTTGGCAAGGACCGTTCGCGCATCTCGCGCACCGAATTGCCGCATCTGCGCCGCCGCATCGGCGTGGTGTTCCAGGATTTTCGCCTGCTCGACCACATGACCACCTACGAGAACGTCGCGCTGCCGCTGCGCGTGCGCGGGCGCGAGGAGGCGAGCTACCGCACCGATGTCACCGAACTGTTGAAGTGGGTCGGGCTGGGCGAGCGCATGCACGTGCTGCCGCCGGTTCTGTCCGGCGGCGAGAAGCAGCGCGCGGCGATCGCGCGGGCGCTGATCGAGCAGCCGGAAATCCTGCTCGCCGACGAACCGACCGGCAATGTCGATCCGCCGCTGGCGCGACGCCTGCTGCGGCTGTTCATCGAGCTCAACCGGCTCGGCACCGCGGTGGTGATCGCCACCCACGACCTTGGCCTGATGGAACAGGTCGACGCGCGCCGCATGATCCTGGCCGGCGGAAGGCTGGACATCTATGACTGAACTGTCCGCCGAACATTTTGTGGAACGGGAGCAGGACGCCGAGGCGACCGAGGCAAAGCCCCGCGCCCAGCGCAGGATGGCGCCGATCGTGCCGGCGCAGAACATCGCCGGCCGGGCACTGGTCCTGGTCATCGCCATCATGACCTTCCTGTCCTGCCTGACTTTCGGCGCGGTGACGCTGGTGCGCGACACAGCGTCCGTCTGGGAGAACCAGATTTCACGCGAGGCGACCATCCAGATCAAGCCGGTCGACGGCCTCGACATGGAAGCAGCCCTTACCCAGGCCTCCCAGATCGCCGGTGAATTCCCTGGCGTCAAGACGACCCGGATCATCGACCGCGAGGCGACCGCGAGGCTCCTTGAGCCCTGGCTGGGCTCGGGGCTCAACATCGATGAATTACCCGTGCCGCGCCTGATCATCGTCACCATCGACGAGAACAGCCCGCCCGATTTCGCTGCCATGCGCGCCGCGATCACGCCGAAACTGCCGAGCGCATCGCTCGATGATCACCGCACCTGGGTCGACCGGCTGGTAGCGATGGCCCGCACCACGGTGACCATCGGCATTGCCGTGCTGGCATTGATGCTGTCGGCGACCGTGCTGACCGTGGTGTTCGCGACGCGCGGCGCCATGGCCGGCAACGGTCACATCATCGAAGTACTGCATTTCGTCGGCGCCGAAGCACGCTTCATCGCGCGCGAATTCCGCCGGCATTTCCTGGTCACCGGCATGAAGGGAGCGGCGGCTGGCGGTGCCGCGGCAGTGCTCGTCTTCATCGTCTTTTCCTGGTGGTCGTCGCGCAATATCGCGACGCCGCAGGCCGACCAGGCGACCGCCCTGTTCGGCAATTTCGCCATCGGTTCGGCAGGCTATCTCGGTGTCGTGTTGATGGTGCTGGTGATCGGCGGACTGACGGCTGCCACGTCCCACGCCACCGTCGTTGCCTATCTCAGCGACATCGATGTCCGCCAGCCGGATGCAGGCTAATTCATGTCGCCCAAAAGTGGGAACCGGTTTTGGGACAACGACATAGATAGGACAGGGTGATCACGGATGGAGAATTCACGTAACGCAAAGTGCGTCTTTTACCTACCCAAAGCCGCATTTCAGGATTAACCATATGGCGATGGACGCGCGGGATTCGACCGGTACGGCTGGGCAGATGCCAGTGGTGGTTGCCCGTTCGCATGACCGCTCCGCTGTGAGCCGTCTAAGAGCCGCGTTGCGTCTGTCCGCTCTCTCTGTCCTCATCCTCGCAACATTGTTTGCCGGCGGCTTCGGCTGGTTCGCCAATAAGGTCAGTCACCTGACCACGCCTGCCAATCCGGCCAAGGCGGACGCGATCATCGTGCTGACCGGCGGCCAGTCCCGCCTCGATGCGGCGATGGATCTGCTGGCGTCCGGCAAGGGCGAGCGGCTGCTGATCAGCGGCGTCCATCCTTCGGCCAGCCGCCGCCAGTTGCAGGCGGCGACCGGCGGCGACAAGAAGCTGTTCTCCTGCTGCGTCGACATCGACCGCGCCGCGCTCGATACGATCGGCAATGCGGAGGAAAGCGCCAAATGGGTCGAGAGCCACGCCTATGGCACGGTGATCCTTGTCACCAACAATTATCATATGCCGCGCAGCCTGCTGGAAATGGGCAGGCTGCTGCATGGCGCCAAGCTCGAGCCCTATCCGGTGGTCAATTCCAACCTCGACAATGGCGGCTGGCTGACCAAGCCGCGGGCATTGCGCGTGCTGTTCACCGAATACAACAAGTATTTGCTGGCGCTGGCGCGCGGCATCGTGCCGGTCAAGCCGACGCCCAACGGCATCGCATTGGCCGAAACCGCGGCCGGCGGCTGATTATTCCGCTGCGGCCGCGCCCGAATCTCCCCTGAGCCGTGCGATCTCCTGTTCAAGGCGCTCGATCCGCTTGTCCCGCTCGCCGAGTGCCGCCGCCACGTCGGCCGCCTCGAACCGTTGCGGGATGTGCTGCGGACAATTGGCATCCCAGGCCGAGACGGTGAACAGGATGACTTGCTCGGGGCGCGCCTTGTAGTCTTGCGGCATCAGTTTCGCCATCAGTTCGGCGTCACTCTCGACGACCCGCGCCGTGCCCCAGATCTTGATGCGCTGGCGGTGCATATAGTCGATCAGGAACAGGAACGCCCTTGGATTGTCGGCCAGATTGCCCTGCGTGATGAACTGCCGGTTGCCGGAAAAATCCGCGAAGCCGATCGTATGTTCATCCAGCACCTTGAGGAAGCCGGCCGGCCCGCCGCGATGCTGGACATAGGGCTGCCCCTCGCTGTTGGCGGTCGACAGGAAGACGCTGGTCTGCATTTCGATGAAGGCGGCAAGGTCCGGGGTGATGCCGGCCTGCCAGCCGCCACGCTCCTCGACGCGGGCATAGGACTGACGTGAGCCCTTGCGGGCCTGGATCGCCTTGACGGTCGGCGTGAAGGCGACGTCGCTGGTGAAAGCATGCGCGTTCATTGAAAGCTTCCTTGCGGCAAGATGCTAAAGTCCGAGCTCCGACAGCGTCGGGTGGTCGTCCGGTCGCCGGCCGAGCGGCCAGTGATACTTACGATCGGCCTCGCCGATCGGCAGGTCGTTGATGCTGGCGATGCGCAGGCGCATCAGCCCGTGTTCATCGAATTCCCAGTTCTCGTTGCCGTAGCTGCGGAACCATGAACCGCTGTCGTCGCGCCATTCGTAAGCGAAACGCACGGCGATGCGGTTGCCGTGGAAGGCCCAGACCTCCTTGATCAGCCGGTAGTCGAGCTCGCGACTCCATTTTCGCGTCAGGAAGGCCTGGATGGCGTCGCGGCCTTGCAGGAATTCGGCGCGGTTGCGCCAGCGGCTGTCCTTGGTATAGGCGAGCGCAACCCGCGCCGGATCGCGTGAATTCCAGGCATCCTCGGCCATGCGCGCCTTCTGTGCTGATGTCTCGGCGGTAAACGGCGGCATCGGCGGGCGGGCTTCGGACATGGCAACTCCTTTGTGGGCCATGCTGCGGGCAGGCTGACAGACACAATATAGAGCCTTCCATCATTCAAATGCAGATGACATATTCGTAACCCGTCCTTCCATTTTCCGGAAGAAGCTATGGATCGTCTCGAAGCCATGTCGCTCTTTGTCGCCGCGGTGGAGGCCGGCAGCCTTTCAGCAGCCAGCCGCCGTTTCGGCATTCCGCTGGCGACGGTCAGCCGCAAGATTTCCGATCTCGAGCGCCATCTGAACACACGCCTCCTGAATCGCTCGACGCGACGGCTAACACCGACCGATGCCGGCCAGACCTATATTGCCGCCTGCCGCCGCATCCTCGACGACGTCGGCGAGGCCGAACGCACGGCAGCCGGCGAATACAGTGCTCCGACCGGCGAACTGGCCATCACCGCGCCGGTCGTCTTTGGCCGTCTGCACGTGCTGCCGGTCGTCACCGGCTTTCTCGCCGCCTATCCCGACGTGGACATCCGCCTGACATTGGCCGACCGCATAACCCAGCTGGTCGAGGACCATTTCGATCTCGCCATCCGCATCGGCCAGTTACCCGATTCGAGCCTGGTCGCCATCGGCGTCGGCGCGATCCGCCGCGTCGTTTGCGCCAGCCCGGCCTATCTGGCCGAACACGGCACGCCAACGGCCCCGGAGGATCTGGAAACACACGATTGCATCACCTTCGAGGGACTTGCCTCCGCCGCCAGTTGGAGCTTCATCAGGGGCAAGGCCGAAATCCCGGTTCGGGTCCGCTCGCGGCTTCAGGTCAACACCGCCGAAGCGGCCATCGATGCCGCGATTGCCGGCGTCGGGCTGACACGCGTGCTTTCCTACCAGATCGAAGCCGCGCTGCGGTCCGGCACGCTGCGCATCCTGCTGCAGGAGTTCGAGCCAAAGTCATGGCCGGTAAGCCTGGTGCATGCGGGCCACGGCCTGCTGCCGGTCAAGCTGCGCGCATTCCTCGATTTTGCCGCCCCGCGCCTGAAGGAGCGGCTGGCACAGCTGATGTAGCGGAACCAGGCCAATCTCCCATTGGCGACCGTTCTTCGTTGCCAACCAAAGCGCCCTGCGGCCATTTCCTTTTTTCCCGCGCTTGGTGTAACCAACGCTCACCTCCTCACCGGGCTCCCCCCCAATGCTCTACATCAGATCGCTGACGTTCAATTTCGTCTTTTACGTCAACCTGATCGTCCAGATGATCCTCTGGACCCCGTACTATTTCCTGTCGCCCCGGCACCGCGCCTGGTTCGTGCCGAAATTCTGGTCGCGCACCTCGATGTGGCTTTACGACAAGATCGCCGGAACGAAGAGCGAGATCACCGGCCGGGAAAACCTGCCCGAAGGCTCCTTCATCCTGGCCCCCAAACACCAGTCGTTCTGGGATGCGATCGCCTTCTTTCCCTATCTTCACGACCCTCTCTACATCCTGAAGCGCGAGCTCACCTGGATCCCGTTCTTCGGCTGGTACATCATGAAGATGCGCATGATTCCGGTTCATCGCGGCAGCCGTTCGAAAGCGCTGAAGGCCGTGGTCGCCGCGACCAAGGCGGAGATGGCGCGCAATCCTCGCCAGCTCATCATCTACCCCGAAGGGACAAGACGCGCGCCGGGCGACGAGCCGGCCTACAAATACGGCATCGTCGAAATCTATGCGCAACTTGGCGTTCCGGTGGTGCCGGTTGCCCATGTCGCCGGTCTCTATTGGCCGCGTCGAAAATTTCTGCGCTACCCCGGCACCGTGAAGGCGCGCTTCCTGCCGCCGATCCCACCGGGACTGAGCAAGGACGAATTCATGGCCCGGCTGATCGGCGAGACCGAGGCTGCCTGCGACCAGTTCCTGATTGATGCCGCGCGGGGCCCGAATCCGCCTGCCTTGCCGCCGACAGCGGTGAAAAGACTGCAAGAGCTGGACAACGCCGCAAGACACAAAGCCTGAACCGGAAGTCTCCTGCCGGCAGTTCTCAGCCGAAAACGGCCAGCGCGGTGGTCAACACCAGCGTCGCGGCAAAGACCAGGTTGACGATCCGCGAGGCCGCCGGCCGGCGCAGGAAGCGCGCGAATGCCACTCCCAAGACAAGCCACAGAGCATGGATGGCGACGATCATCAGCGCGAGAGCCATCAGCTTCAGCCATGGACCAAGCTCAGTGTTACCCTGTTTGGGCGAAGCACCGGCGAACACGGCGGCGATTGCCACATAGGCCTTCGGATTGGCGACCGCGAGAAGGAATCCAGCCAGCCATGTTGGACACGAAGCCTCCGCGCCGCGTGCTGCCATGGGCGGCGCCGTGGCGATCTTGAAGGCGAGATAGAGGATGTAGGCCGCCGAGGCGAAAGCCAGCAACGGCGCCAGCTTCGGCGTCGCGGTGAGCACCGCCACGACCCCGGTCGCGACAACCAGAAGCACGGCGATCGTGCCCAGGATGATCCCCCAGGCATAGCCCAGCGAGTGGCGCAAACCGAAGGCGGTCCCAACGGCGGTAACGCTTATCGTTGCCGGACCCGGGCTGCCCATGATCACCAGGGCGGCAAGCACGAGCGCGAGAAGTTGCCCCCAAAGATCCGGCTGCGAAAGAAGCGGCTCAGTCATTTTCTCCTCTGTCCTGCCTTGCGCGAAGAGACAGTATGGCAGGACCAGAGGGGCGTCTTGGACGTTCGTGCGAGGCGCGGCGCCTGAAGCTTCAGCCGCTCGCTTTGTCGAGTTCGGCCATGTCGGCGGCGGTCAGTTTCAGCGACGCCGCCCTGATCAGGCTGTCCATCTGTTCAGGCTTGGTGGCGCTGGCGATCGGCGCGGTGACACCCGGCCGCGCAATCACCCAGGCAAGCGCGACTTCCGCCTGCTTGGCCGAATGCCTTGATGAAACCGCGTCGAGTGCCGCAAGGATGCGCATGCCGCGCGCATTGAGATAGTCCTTCACCCCGCCGCCACGCGGGCTTTGACCGAGATCGGCCTCGCTGCGGTATTTGCCGCTGAGAAAACCCTTGGCCAGGCTGAAATAGGTGATGACGCCGATGTCCTCGGCCACGCACAGATCGCGCAACGGCCCATCGAAGGACGAGCGATCGTAGAGATTGTATTCCGGCTGCAGCACCTCGTAGCGCGGCAGACTGCGCAAGCTCGCCACATCGAGTGCGGCACGCAACTGGCCGGCGTCGAGATTCGAACAGCCGGCATAGCGGATTTTGCCCTTGGCGAGCAGCTTCTCGTAGGCGCCAAGCGTTTCTTCATAGGGCGTTGCAGGGTCCGGCCAGTGCGACAGATAGAGGTCGATGACTTCGGTCTGCAGCCGCTTCAGCGATGCGTCGACGGCCTTTTCGATGTATGCGGCGGACAGGTCCTTGTGCCCCTGCCCCATATCCGAACCGACCTTGGTGATCACCACGACCTTGTCGCGATTGCCACGGTCTTTCATCCATTTGCCGATGATGGTTTCCGATTCACCGCCTTTGTGGCCGGGAACCCAGCGCGAATAGGCATCCGCCGTATCGATGGCGTTGAGGCCGGCGCCGACGAAGCGGTCGAGCAGGTCGAACGAGGTTTTCTCGTCGGCGGTCCAGCCGAAGACATTGCCGCCCAGAACCAGCGGCGCGATGGACAGGTCGGTGCGACCGAGACGACGTTTCTGCAAGGCGGATCTCCGGGATGATTGCGGCGGGCAAAGGGCGCCGCGGGCTGAGGGTCGGAGCCTAACCTAGGTCTTGCCTGAACGAGGTCAAAGGCCTGGCCGCCATTTTCCGCAGAGCCAGCTTCACAAAGGCGCGACCTGGCTGGCGACATCCTCCAGCCAGTGGTCGCTTATGCCCAATGCCTCGAGATGCTCCAGCGTGCTCAGCACATAGTCCTCGTTGTTGCCGGACTGGCCGACCGCGCCGCGCACCACGGCCGCCGCATCCGCCACATCGAGCGCTCCGGCATATTGCTCGTGCTGGCGGTCCACAATGTAGACCACGGCGTCGACCGTATCGCCCCCGTCGAGGCGAATCTTGAGCATGCGCTCCAGATAGACATTGGTGACCAGTTCGCGCTCGCGAAGATAGGCCATGACCTCGTCGCGCAAGTCGCCGGGGACGCGGAATGCGAGGCCGACGCAGGACCCGCCACGGTCGAGGCCGAGCACCAGCCCCGGCCGCTCGCGCGTTCCGCGATGCACGAAGGAATAGACGCAGAGCGAGCGCCGGTAGCCATGCAGGCGGGCACGCTGTGTTTCGACATGCGCGAATCCCGGCCGCCAGATCAGCGAGCCATAGCCAAACACCCAAAAATCGCCCATATCGCCGCGCCTGATTGCAAAAGATGCCAACACCGCACCCGGACCGGTGTTTTTTCCGCCCGTCCCGTCTAACTATTCGTCTGTCTGCCTGGCGGAATCGACCACCCGTCCGCAACACCCATGCGTTAACGAGAGCCAAAGCATGACGTCAAGTGACGAACGCCAGCCAAGTAACCGTCGCCGCCTGTTCTGGCTTGCAGCGTTCATCGTCGTGCTGTTCGCCCTTTACAGCGGCGGCTGGTTTTATCTGGCCGACCGCGTCAGGAGCGAGGCCGACAAGGCGGTTGCCACGCTCAACAAGAATGGCGTCGAGGCCGGCTGTGCCAATCTCCAGGTCAGCGGCTATCCCTTGAGCTTTACCGTCTCCTGCGACAACCTCGCCTATGAGGACGATGCCAGGAACATTGCGGCTTCAGCCGGCAGTTTCAACGCGGCCGCCCAGATCATCCAGCCTCTGTCGCCGGTTGCCAATCTGCGCGGCCCGCTCAGGACCGCCGTTCCGGACATGGTGCCGCTGTGGATCGACTGGGACAATCTGCAGGCCAATTTCAAATTGTGGTGGCCGCTGCCGCAGCGGATCTCGCTGGAGGCGGAGGGCCTGTCCGGCCAGACCGATCCGGCCGACGACACCGATCCGGTGCAACTGTTTAGCGCCGGCAAGGCATCGGGTCAGCTGCAGCCCAACGGCGAGGATATCGACTATCTCGGCAGTTTCGGCGATCTCGAGATCGACCCCGACGCAATTGGAGGGCGCGTGCTTCCGGCGCTCGATGCCAGCGGCGATGTGACATTGAAGAACGGCGTCGCACTGATCGGCACGCAGGTGAAGAGCCTTCGTGGCCAGGCGATCGAAATCCGCAACCTTGACCTGTCGTCGGGCACGGCGCGCATTACCGTTTCGGGACCGCTCTCGGTCGATGCCGAGGGCCTGGTCAACGCCGACCTGATGATCAGGCTGAAGGACCCGAAGGCGGTGGCGGCCATCCTCGGCGCCGCCATACCCGAGCAGAAAAGCCAGATCGAGCAGGGTTTTTCTGCCCTGGCGGTGCTCGGCAACGAACCGTCGATGCCGCTGAAGGTGGTCAGGGGCAAGGCCTCGCTCGGCTTCATTCCGCTGGGCAAGATCAAGCCGGTCGAATAGCTCAACCATGGCAAAACCCGTGAAGCTGCTGAGCGTTGGCGCCTTGACGCTGGACACCATCCTGCGCGTCGAGACACTGCCTGTGCATCAAGGCAAGTTCATTGCCTCCGACGGCGTCCAGATCGCCTCGGGCATGGCCACCAGTGCTGCCTGCGCCGCGCATCGCCTGGGCGCCGAGGTATCGCTGTGGGCGAGTGCGGGCGACGATGCCGTCGCCGACCAGCTCATCGCCGGCATCGAGGCCGAAGGCGTCGATTGCACCTTTGTGCGCCGCGTCAGAGGCGCCCGCTCGGCGCTGGCCTCGATCCTGGTCGACGCGCATGGCGAGCGCATCATCGTGCCGTTCTATGACGGGCTGGCCCAGGCCGATCCCGAAGTCTTGCCGGTCGCCGACCTCACCGCATTCGACGCCGTGCTGGTCGATGTCCGCTGGCCGGGCGCGGCAGCGTTGGCACTCAAGGCGGCACGCGCCGTTGGGCGTCCGGCGATCCTCGATGCCGACACCGCGCCGCTGGAAGTTCTGGAACAGCTGTTGCCGCTCGCCACGCACATCGTCGCTTCGGAGCCGGCGGCGCGCATCGTCTGCGGCCAGGCGCTCGATCCGGAAACGGCTTGCGCCGATCTCGCCAGCCGCACCGACGCCTTTGTCGCGGTAACCGGCGGCGCGGCGGGCTGTTGGTGGCACGACCGTCGCGCAGGCTATGTGCGCCATGTCGCGGCGCCAAGGGTCAAGGCGGTTGACACGTTGGCCGCCGGCGATGTCTTCCACGGTGCTTTCGCCGTCGGGTTGGCGGAAGCCATGCCGGTCGAGCAGGCTTTGCGCTTTGCCAGTGCGGCCGCGGCGCTCAAATGCCTGCGCTTCGGCGGCAGGCTGGGCGCGCCGGATAGGGCCGAGACGCTGGCCATGGTTGCGCAGACCTGGCCAGCCTGAAACCGACGCTTTGTTTTGACGCAATTCCCAAGGGAAAGCGCTAGCGCTTTTCCCGGGAAAAACGCCTCACACTTTTCCTGGAATTGCTCTAGCCCTTCGCGGGGTGCTCGACGGCCTGGCGACCGAAATCGGGCACGTCGATGTCCTGGCCGGCTTCGATGATCGAGCGGCGCACAGCCCGCGTCCGGGTGAACAGGTCGAAGAGCTTTTCGCCATCGCCCCAGCGGATCGCGCGTTGCAGCGACGCAAGGTCTTCCGAGAACCGCGCCAGCATTTCGAGGATGGCGTCCTTGTTGTGCAGGCAGACATCCCGCCACATGGTCGGGTCCGAGGCGGCAAGGCGGGTGAAGTCGCGGAAGCCGGAAGCCGAATATTTGATCACTTCGGACTTGGTCACCGACTGCAGATCATCGGCGGTGCCGACGATGTTGTAGGCGATGATGTGCGGCAAATGCGAGACGATGGCCAGCGTCATGTCGTGATGCTGCGGGTCCATCGTGTCGATGTTGGCGCCGCAGCGGCGCCAGAACTCCGACAGCCTCTCCAGCGCGTCCGGGTCGGTGTCGGGCAGCGGCGTGAAGATGCACCAGCGATTGTCGAACAGGTCGGCGAAACCGGCGTCGGGGCCGGATTTTTCCGTGCCCGCCAGCGGATGGCCGGGAATGAAATGGACGCCTTCAGGCACATAAGGCTGCATCTGCGCGATGACAGACGCCTTGGTCGAGCCGACATCGGTGAGGATCGCGCCCGGCTTCAGCGCCGGCGCGATTTCCTCGGCCACCGCGCCGGACGAGCCGACCGGCACCGAGACGATGACCAGGTCGGCATCGCGGACAGCTTCTCTCGCATCGGTAGTATAGCTATCGCCCAGCCCGAGTTCCTCGGCTCGCGCCAGCGTCGCCGCACTGCGCGTTGATATGGCCACGTGACGGGCCAGCCCTTCGCGGCGGATGACGCGGGCCAGCGACGAGCCGATCAGGCCGATGCCGACCAGCGCGATCTTTTCAAACATCGGTGATGTCATGGTCTCTAGCTTTTCAGGAATGTCGTGAGAGCGGCGACAACGCCGCGATTGGCCTCTTCGGTGCCGACGGTCATGCGCAACGCGTTGGGAAAGCCATAGCCCGAAACGCGCCGCAATATATAGCCGCGCGCCGTCAGATAGTCGTCCGCCGCCGCTGCGGAATGTTTCTCGTCCTCGGGAAAGTGAACGAGGATGAAATTGCCGACGCTGGGTGTCACCCGCAGCCCGAGCTTTGTGAATTCCTCGCTCAACCAGGCAAGCCAGGTCTCGTTGTGCGCCACGCTGCGCTCGACATGGGCGCGGTCGCGGATGGCTGCGATACCGGCCTCGATCGCCGTCGCATTGACGTTGAAGGGACCGCGCACGCGGTTGATGGCGTCGACGATATGCATCGGCGCATACATCCAGCCGATCCGCGCGCCACCCAGGCCGATCTTGGAGAAGGTACGGGTCATCACCACGTTCTCGGTGCTGCCGACCAGTTCGATGCCGGCCTCATAGTCGTTGCGGCGGACATATTCGGCATAGGCCGCGTCGAGCACCAGAAGCACGTTCTTCGGCAGCGTGGCATGCAGCCGGCGTACCTCCTGGAACGGTACATAGGTGCCGGTCGGGTTGTTGGGATTGGCGAGGAACACGATCTTGGTGCGCGGCGTGACCGCGGCCAGGATGGCGTCGATGTCGGCGCGCTCGTCTCTTTCCTTGATCGTCACCGGAACGGCACCCGCCGACTGGATGTAGATCTTGTAGACCATGAAGGCGTGTTCGGTGATGACGGCCTCGTCGCCGGGCGCCAGATAGGTCTGCGCCAGCAGGCCGAGAATCTCGTCGGAACCGTTGGAACAGATGATGTTCTGCGGGTTGAGGCCGTGCACCTCGGCGATCGCTTCGCGCAGCCGCCTGGCGGTGCCGTCGGGATAGATGTCGAGCTTGCCGGCAATCTCGCGCGCGGCTTCGATCGCTTTCGGCGAGGGCCCTAGCGGATTCTCGTTTGATGACAGCTTGTGGACCTTGGCGACGCCGGCGGGCGCCGTGCTCTTGCCCGGCACATAGGCGTCGATGTCCATGATGCCCGCACGCGGGGTTGGACGTGCCTGGTCCGGTGTCTGGCTCATGTCGCAAAATCCGTCGAGAACGCTTCCTGAGGGAAGCCGCAGCGGAAATACAAGCCGTGGCCTGCAATGTCGAGAGGCGACAGCCATCGCCCAGGGCTGGCCGTTGACGACGGCGCGCCACAGCCCTAGAAGGGGTGCGAACTTCCGTGGTGATTTGGCCGGTCGGCTTGCAGCCACGTTAAACAACTTGCTAAAGGGCCGTTTGCATCCTGTAACCGGCTTTGCGACTGCAATGCCGGTTTTTTGTTGTCCGCCCCGGCCGGACACCCGTATCGGCATCGACTTTCGACAAGCGCGATGCGTGGGCTCAAAGTGTGAGATGGATGTCATGGCCGTTCTGCGCGCCCGCAAAACCAACAACGAGGTCGACCAGCCGTCGAGCCCGGTTTTGCGTTTTGGATCCGACAAGCCGCTCAAGCTGGACGCCGGCACGCTGCTGTCACCGTTCCAGATCGCCTACCAGACCTACGGCACGCTGAACGATGCCCGCTCCAACGCCATCCTCGTCTGCCATGCACTGACCGGAGACCAGCACGTCGCCAGCACCAATCCGGTGACCGGCAAGCCTGGCTGGTGGGAAGTGCTGATCGGCCCCGGCAAGATCATCGACACCAATCGCTTCTTCGTCATCTGCTCCAACGTTATCGGCGGTTGCCTTGGGTCCACCGGTCCGGCCTCGACCAATCCCGCCACCGGCAAGCCCTACGGGCTTGACCTGCCCATTATCACCATTCGCGACATGGTGCGGGCGCAGCAGATGCTGATCGACCATTTCGGCATCGAGAAACTGTTTTGCGTGCTCGGCGGCTCGATGGGCGGCATGCAGGTGCTGGAATGGGCGTCGAGCTATCCGGAGCGCGTCTTCTCGGCGCTGCCGATCGCCACCGGCGCGCGCCATTCCTCGCAGAACATCGCCTTTCATGAGGTTGGCCGCCAGGCTGTCATGGCCGATCCGGACTGGCATGGCGGCAAATATTTCGAGCACGGTAAACGCCCGGAAAAGGGCCTGGCGGTGGCGCGCATGGCCGCCCACATCACTTACCTGTCGGAAGCCGCCCTGCACCGCAAGTTCGGCCGCAATCTGCAGGATCGCGAAGCGCTGACCTTCGGCTTTGACGCCGACTTCCAGATCGAAAGCTATCTGCGCCACCAGGGCATGACCTTCGTCGATCGCTTCGACGCCAATTCCTACCTCTACATGACGCGGTCGATGGACTATTTCGACCTTGCCGCCGACCATGGCGGCCGGCTGGCCGATGCTTTCGCCGGCACGAAAACCCGCTTCTGCCTGGTGTCGTTCACCTCGGACTGGCTTTTTCCGACCGAGGAGAGCCGCTCGATCGTGCATGCGCTCAACGCCGCCGGAGCATCGGTATCCTTCGTCGAGATCGAGACCGACCGCGGCCACGACGCATTCCTGCTCGACGAGCCGGAACTGTTTGCCGCCATCAACGGCTTCATCGGCTCGGCCGCCAGGGCGAGAGGGCTGGGCCTATGAGCGTCAACCGCGACCAGCGCGTCGACCTTGAAGTCGTCGCCAACCTCATCCCACCACAGTCGCGCGTGCTCGATGTCGGCTCGGGCGACGGCTCGCTGCTCGAATTGCTGCAGGACAGCAAGCAGGTCGACGGCCGTGGGCTCGAGCTGTCGCAGCGCGGCGTCAACGAATGCGTGGCGCGCGGCCTCTCGGTCATCCAGGGCGATGCCGACAAGGATCTCGAATTCTATCCCGACAAGGGCTTTGACTTCGTCGTCCTCTCGCAGACGCTGCAGGCCACCCGCAACCCGAAGCTGGTGCTCGACGAACTGCTCAGGATCGGCAATCGCGCCATCGTCTCCTTCCCCAATTTCGGCCATTGGCGTGTGCGTCTGTCACTGTTCGTCAACGGCCGCATGCCGGTGACCAAGGACCTGCCCTATTCCTGGTACGACACGCCCAACATCCACTTCTGCACCATCCGCGACTTCGTCAATCTGTGCGACGAGCTCGGCGCGACCGTCGAGAAGGCAACCGCTCTCGACGCCAACGGCCAGAAGATCGGCCTGTCGATGCCGTGGTGGTTCTGGAACTTCTTCGGCCAGCAGGCAGTGTTCCTGCTGAAACGGCAGTAGCCGCAAGCTAATCGAGGATGTCCGTGGCCTTGTGCGGATGTTCGACGCCGTCAGCAAACACCACGTCGGCCTCCGAATTGTCCGTGCGCAGCGCCAGAATCGCTTGATAGGCGGGCGAATTGTACCAGCCATGCACATGCTGCCTGTCGGGAAATTCGATGATGACCAGATGGCCCGGCCAGTTGTTCTCGATCACCTCGACATCGCCGCCATGGACCAGAAAACGGCCGCCGAAAGGTTCCAGCGTGGCATCGATCTTGTGCAGGTATTCGATGATCTGCGGGCCCATCGTGGCTTGGCGCATATGGGCGACGGCGTAAGCGGTCATAAGTGCACTCCCTTTCAATCGAAGCCGATTGCCGGCTCCGAAGGCACAGATTGCCAAGGGTTGTGACAGAATTCGATTACCCCAAAAGTAATAAGAATGAGATGAGGCGATCAAGACGAATCGGCCTGCGCGATCCTGAGGCGGTTTCCAGTCTCCGGCCCTCAGGGTGTTGCCGTTGAGACGCAAGGTTGCGAATTCGGGGTTGCGGACGGATTGAACTCTGCAACCAGATGATGACACGGGAGCATGTTTTTCGTAGCGTCATGCCGGACGCGATGCCGAGCGAAGCACGGAGCGGGGAACCTGACCTATTCGATCGTTGTCGAAATGGAAAACGCCAAGTCCATCAATGAAGATGAGATCGGCGTTTCGTTCAGCGCTTTGGCACGGGAAATAAAAGCCGTGACGACAACCGGTCAATACCTGAAACCGGAGGTCATCGTCGTTCACAGCGGACCAGATACCGACACACCGATTCTCCGGCATCGTCTCACCGAAATTGTTCCGCAACTTGGCATGGCAGCAAATACGGTCTTCAGCGCCTGCACAGGCGGCCGGTACTATGAGGTCAAGAACGCAGGCGCCGCGTTGGCCAAGGGCGACATCGTCATTTTCTGCGATTCCGATACAGTGATCGAAGACGGCTGGCTGTCGGCACTTCTCAAACCGCTCCAAGATCCGAAGACGATCGCCGTGAACGGTTACACCTATCTCGGCTGTGACGATTTCGCTTCGCGGACCTTTGCGCTTCTGTGGTTCTTCCCGCTGCGTGATGGTGATCGACGCTTTGCCTCCAAGCGCGCGATGAACGCCAACAATTGCGCCTTCCGCAGAAGCTGGTTAGCCGGCCATCCCTTTCCGGCCAGCAATGGATTCAAGGTTTCTTGCACGTTGCTCACCAGCCAGTTACGAGCAAGCGGGCATGATTTTGTCAGAGTCGATGCCCGGGCCAGCCATGATCCTCCGCGCGGTTGGCGGTTTTTCTTTTGGCGTGCCCTGGTCACCGGGCGCGATGCGGACCGGAAATATGTGGCACTGGCATCGCCATCCCAAGCCGCGCGAGTGCTGAAGGCGACAAGACGTTGGTTTTCGACATCCTGGAAAGTGGGCGGGCGTATTCTGACGCATGCAACTCGGCTCGGAATGCCGGCATGGCAGATCCCGTTTGCACTGATCGTCGGATTGGCCTTTTGCGCGCTGGTTTTTTGTGCACAAGCGGCCATGGCCCTTGGGCTGGTTCGGGACAAGGTTGAAAACGTGCCCCTCTACGTGGGACATAGCTGAAGCACTATGGTCAAAATGGGCAAAACCATCGAACCGACACCTCTCATCACGGTCATTACGCCGACCCACAACCGACGCGAAACGGTGTTGCGCGCCGTGGAAAGCGTACTCTCCCAGAGCATGTCGAGGCTTGAGCACATTGTCGTCGACGATGGTTCGACCGATGGGACCGAATCGGCGCTGGCCCGCATCCAGGACCCGCGGCTGATCTATGTCGGGGCGAAATGGCGAGGCGCCAACGCAGCCAGGAATGCCGGCATCGAGCGCGCGCGGGCACCGTTGGTGACGTTCCTCGATTCGGACGACATCTACATGCCGCACCGGCTCGAACGAACCCTGACCTGGTTCGAGGAAAATCCTGTACTGCAAGTGCTGATCAGTTCGTTCGTGTCCCTGAAAGGCAGTCGCATCACAAACTGCGTCAACCCCGAGGCGTTCGTGAGCCCCGCAATGCTTGAGCGGACGCTGGTTGGGCAGACCATCTTCATTGCCGGCTCCGCGATCACGGCTCGCCGCGAAGCCTTGCTGGCCATCGGCGGCTACGACAGCGACATCACCCGCATGCAGGATCGCGAATTGCTGCTGCGCCTTGCCCGGCGCTTCGGTGCGCAGTTGTCCAGGGATCTGGACTGGACGAAATACAATTCGGAGAACTCGATTTCCGGCCGCCGTGACGGCTATGTCGAGGCCTATGCGAACCTGATGGGCAAACATCCGCATATTGCCCATGCCTACCCGCACATTCCGCCTTACATGATCTCGCGGCAACTCATCGCCGACATCCTGCGAGGCAGGATACCGGAGGCATTTCAGGGCTACATGGCCAACCGTTCATCCAAAACGCTTGGCTATTCGCTGCCGGAATTGATGCAAGGCTATGTCCACGGCCGGCGCTGGCGCCGCGATCTCTCCAACGAGTTTCGCAATCAATTTGGTGCCCGGCCCGCTTAAACCGAGAGGGATTCCGGGAAATTGTGGAACGGTTTTCCCTCCGGATCGCGTTAACCCCTCTGTCGAGAGCTCAACGGTCAAGTTCGGGAAAATACGGATCCGATAGAAACCGCCTGTCCCGTTCGCCTTGCAGGCAGTCTATCGGCGTCGCCGCGTCGATGGGGATGCTTCTCACCTCGTCCTGAATGCCGCTCACTTCCAGGAGCAGCTTGCGCCGGATGGCTGTCGAAAACTCGGCGGCGGCATAGATAGGCAGCACGAAGGAACCGGGTCCGCCGATCACGCACTGCGCATAATACTGGTCGAGATGGCTGAAGGTGGGCGACGGGCTGATCAGGATCGGCAGCCTGTTGACGACGATGCCTTTGGCAGTCGCCGCATCACGCGTCGCGGTGACCGGCGGCCCGATATTGTTCGGTCCGTCGCCCGAAATGTCGATGACGCTGCGTTCGCCCTGGAAAGACGTGCGGTCGAAAAGCTCGGTGCCGAAGGCCAGCGCGCCGGAAATCGAAGTGCCGCGAAAGCTGCGGAACGGGCGAGCCGCGACCTTGTCGGCAAAGCTGTTCGCGCTCTCGGCACTATCGATAATCTGCCAGCCGATGACCGCGTCGTCGCGCACCGTGCCGGCCCATTCGAAATAGGTCAGCGCTATGCGGCCCGTGGCGCCGGCGCGGACAGCCTTGATGAAGTCGGGATGCCGCAGCGCCTCGACATAACCGGCCCGCTGCAGGGCGAACTCCTTCTCGTCCATCGACAGCGAGATGTCGACCGCCAGCACCAGCTCGACGTCGACGGCGAGCGCATCCGCCGGCGAGGCCATCGGGGCAGCCTGGGCGCAGGCAAGACAGGCAAGCAGGCGCAGGGCATGAAGCATGGCCGTCGCCAGGGTTGTTTCTCCCGAGGAGCTTCCCTCGCGATCGCGGCAAAATAAAGCTTTGCTTCCCCCGCCCGGAAATCAGCTCATTTCTTGCGACGAGCGGCGGCTGGCGGCGGTTCGATCGCGCCGGCCCTGACGCGGGCGGGCTTCAGGGCTGGCGCACCGGAATCCTTGACGATCGTCAACGCGCGCGGGAAGAAGTGGTTGTTGTGCTGGCCGCGCCCGATGTTGAGGATCGCTGTCCCCGGCAAACGCTTCTCGAGCATCGACAGCACGCGTCTTAGCGATGGGCCGTCGAACGCATCCAGCGCCTCGTCGATTATCACCCATTTCGGCTGCCGCAACGCGAGCCTGGCGAAGGCCAGCGAGCGTTGTTCGTCATCGCCCAACTCATGGTCCCAACGCCCCGCACGGTCGAGCGATGAGGACAGCCGTCCCAGACCGACCTCGGCCAGCACCGCCGAAATGTCGGCATCGTTCGCCGGCGCGGGCCCGTTCGGGTGATCGAGGACTTCGCGCAACGTGCCGACCGGAAAATAAGGCACGCGCGGCACGAATATGGGGGTTTCTCCCGACGGCAGGCCGATCCGGCCGCTTCCCCATGGCCACAGGCCGGCAATGGCACGAAAGAACAGCGTCTTGCCCGCACCGGGGTCGCCGGTGATCATGACGCGCTCGCCGGGGCGGATTTCGACATGCGGATCGGCGAGTCTGGTGCAACCCTCCGGCGAGGTCACTTCGAGCTTCTCGAAAGTCAGGCTGCCATCGACGTTTTGGCCGAAGGCGATGCGCTTTTCCGTGTCGTGCAGCGCATCGGTTTCATCGAGCGCGATGCGGAAATCGGCCACGCGCATCAGCGTGGCGCGCCAATCGGCGATGCTGCCGATGTTGTTGATGAACCAGCGCAAGGAAGAGTGGACCTGGTTGAAGGCGCCGACCGCCATCATCAGCCCGCCAAAGCTGATATCACCTGAGAAATAGACCGGCGAAGCGACCAGTATGGGCGCCACGACGGTGATCCAGCCATAGGTGTCGGTCACCCAGGACAGGTTGATCTGGGCGGTGTAGATGCGCCGCATGGCACCCAGCACCGTGCCGAGATCGAGTTCGAGCCGCCGCCTTGCGTCGGCCTCGCCATGATACAACGCAATGGCATCGACATTCTCGTTGACGCGCACCATCGAGGAGCGCAGCTCGGCTTCGCGTGTATAGCGGTCGCTGTTCAGGCGGATGAGCGGGCGCCCGACCAGCCAGCTCAGCCAGGAAGCGATGCCGGCGTAAAGGATAGCGGCCCAGACCATGTAGCCCGGTATGGCCAGCGAGGTCCCGCCGATGTGGAACACGAAGCCCGAGGACAGCTCCCACAGCACCCCGACGAAGGACACGAGCAGGATGCACGACTGCAGCAGCCCGACGCCGAGATCGGTTGACAGGTCGGACAGATGCGCGGCGTCCTGCTGCATGCGCTGGTCGGGATTGACGCCGATGGCGCCGGCATTGGCCAACCGGAAGGCGCGCGCCGGCCGCATCCACTGATCGATCAGATCCAGCGTCAGCGCCTCGCGCAGTTTGAGCCTGATCATCTGGTTGAGCCAGGTCTGGCCGATATTGAGCACCAGCAGCCCGCCGGCGATCATCGCGAAGACGAGGAGCTGGTGCAGGAAGGCCGCCATGTCGCGGCGCGCAAGCGCATCGTAGAAAGGCTGGTTCCAGCGGTTGAGCAGAACCTGGCCGATCGACGTTGCGATGATCACGGCCATGATACCGACCGACGTCCACAGCAACCATTTGCGAACCGGCGATCCCGCCAGCGCCCGCCGGATCGTCGCCACCTGATCGCGCAGGCTGCTGGCTTCGACCGCCACCGCAACCGGCTGAACGACGGCGGCATTGTCCGGTTGATCAGCCATGGCCGAGGTCCTTGCGTCAGTGCCGAAACCGGATGGAGAAATTTGCCAGGCGTTCGTATGGGCTGCCGGATGGCCTGTCGGTCCACTTGCGACAGATAGGCCGGGAAACGACGTCAGGCACGTTTGCCGTGATCACGAAGCCGTCACCCGCGCAGCCGAGGGCTCGGCATCGGCTTTGTGACGGCCAAGCCGGGTGGCGCCATGCGGCGACAGCACCGGCACGAAGACGCGGCGCGAGGCGCGCTGGACGACGGGCACGCCTTGATAGAGCCGTTTCTGCGCCTCGACGACGATGACGCCGGAAAAGATCGGCCACAGCCGCCGGCCGGCGCGCTCCAGCACATTGTGGAAGCGCATCATGAAACGGCGCCTCGACGGCGGAAAGAACAGCGCATCGGACCAGGCGGCGGGCGTGAAATTCGCCTCGCGCAGCAATTCGGTAAGCTGGCCGCGCGAAAAGGGCCGGCCATTGCCGAATGGGGTGTGCTCGAAGCGCGCCCAGACACCGCGCCGGTTGGGCACGACGATGACCACCCGGCCAGCCGGCGACAGCACGCGCCAGATCTCGTTCAGCGTCTCACGCGGGTTCTCGACATGTTCGAGCGAATGGACGAGCAGCATGCGGTCGATGCAGGAATCGACCAGCGGCAGTTCCTCGTCGAAGACCAGTGCCGTCGCCGTCGGCCCTGTCGCCGGCCACACCACCGCGCCTTGCGTTGCCGGCATGAAGGCAAAGACCCGCTCGGCATCGGTGCCGAACCGCTCCAGCCAGGGCAAGGTGTAACCCAGACCAACCAGCCGCTCGTTGGGTACCGCTGCCCATATCGACGACAACGCCATGGTGATCGAACGCTCGGCGAAACGGCCGAGTGTTGTCGAATAGAAGGAGCGAAGATCGACGATGTCGGAATGCATGGCAGGGATGTAGCCGTGATATCGGCGGGTTTCAACAAAAGGCCGCGACATCTGACATTCCGAGATGTCATTCGACATCCGGGATGACATCCACGCGCCGGCGCCCTATGTCTGCGGCCATAAACGGAGAGATGCGATGCCGGTCGAAATCGAACAGTTCATGTGCCGCAGCGACAATTTCGGCGTGCTGGTGCATGATCCCAAAAGCGGCCAGACCGCGATCATCGACGCGCCCGAGGAAGCGCCTATCCTGGCAGCGATAAAGCGCACTGGCTGGACGCCGACGACGATCCTGACCACGCATCATCACATGGATCACGTCGAGGCCAATCTGGCGCTGAAGGAGCGCTTCAAGCTGCGCATCGTCGGCCCGGAAGCGGAAAAGGCCAAGATCCCCGGCATCGACGAGACCGTCGAAGACGGCTCGGTTCTCCATCTTGGCGATGAAAAGATCGAAGTCATCGCCACGCCCGGCCACACCGCCGGCCACGTTTCCTATTATTTGCCGGCGTCGGGTGTGGCGTTCACCGCCGACACGCTGTTTGCGCTGGGTTGCGGACGGCTGTTCGAATGCAAGCCGCCGGTGATGTATGAATCGCTGAAGAAGCTGGCTGCACTTCCAGCTGAAACGGCCATCTATTGCGGCCACGAGTATACGCTCTCCAACGCCCGTTTCGCGCTGACCGTCGACCCGACCAATTCGGCATTGAAGGAACGCGCCGCCAGGATCGAAAAGCTGCGCGCCGACAACAAGCCGACGCTGCCGACGACGATCGGCGAAGAGCTGTCGACCAATCCCTTCCTGCGCTGGCACGATCCGGCGATCCGCAAGCATCTGGGGCTGGAGAAAGCTTCGGACGCCGAGGTCTTTGCCGAAATCCGCAAGCGCAAGGACAATTTCTAGGCCCGGTAGTGTCGTCGCCATGACCAGCTCCGCAGAAATTATCGCGACGCTCGGGCTGAAGCCGCATCCGGAAGGCGGCTGGTATGCCGAGACCTTTCGCGATGGCACCGGCGGCGCGCGCGGCCATTCGACTGCCATCTATTTCCTGCTTGAGGAGCATCAGGTTTCGGCCTGGCACCGGGTCAAGGATGCCGCCGAGGTCTGGCATTTCCATGCCGGCGCACCGCTGGCGCTCTCGATGTGGGAAGAAGGCAGCGCCCTTGTAGAGCAAGTCCTCGGCATCGATCTCGCAGCCGGTGAGCGGCCTCAGATCGTCGTGCCGGCAGGCTGGTGGCAGTCGGCGCGCAGCCTGGGCGAATGGACGCTGGTCGGCTGCACCGTCGCGCCGGGCTTCGAGTTTGCCGCCTTTGAGCTGGCCGAACCCGGCTGGCAGCCGAAACAACCCTAACTCAATAAGAACCCAAATTTAGCAGGAACCCAAGTGTCGTCGCGAGCTGGGCGGCGTAGTACAGCGCCCAGACGGCGAGGCGCATCCAGGCGCGGTGGGGCGAGATGGCGGCGACAAGGAATTTCTCGGTGGCGAGCAGCCCGTCCGATACCATGAACAGCACGGCGCCACCGATCACCCACATATTGCTTGTTGTCAGCGCCGAGATGCCCATTGCCAGGATGGCGGCGATATAGACGGTGATCGGGATACGCAGGCCGGGACCGACGCGACGCCACAGCGCCGCCAGCATGATGACCACGAACACCGCCATGGCGAGCGCGATCGCACCGCGCCACGGCTCGGCGCCAAGCACTCCCAATCCGCCACCGCTGCGCAGGAACAGCGCGACATAGACGATGTGGGCGACGAGAAAACTGGCCAGCCCGCCGAGAAAGGCCTTTTCGCCGTCGCGCGACAGGAAGGCGTCGCCAGCGGCGCTGAGGGCGAGCGCGGCGACCAGCAGCAGCGGGCCGCCCTGTAGCCCGCCCAGAACGGCAAGCATCGCCACGGCAAGCGTCTTTGCCGCCGAGCGGGCGAGCGTCGGCGGCATGCCTAGCGTGAACGCATAGATCATCGCCGCCGCCAGCGAAAAAATCAGTGTCGCATTGGCATTGGCGTCGATACCGCCCGCAAACGGCATCGTCATGCCCGGCTCCGCCTTTGGATGCCCCGGGCTCCGCCTTCGGATGACCCGGCTCGGCTCTCGGTCGCCGCAGGCTTGCGCAGGAACAGGGATTTTGCGGCGAGCGCCGCGCCGCCGGTGATGAGCACGCAGGCGGCGAGGATGCGCAGCGACGGCTCGGCGACGCCGGCCGCGATCAGCACCAGCGTCGACAACAGCGGTGCGGCGTAGCTTGCGGCACCCAACACCTGGATGTTGCCGCGCTTGACGCCGATGTCCCAGGCATAGAAGGCAGCGCCCACCGGCATCAGGCCAAGACCAAGCACCGCCAGCCACTGGCCGGCGCCGACGGGCAGAACGGTCTGTTCCAGCGCCAGGTGGCAGGCGAGCGACAGCACCGCGGTGGCAGCACAGAACCAGGTGACGATGCTGGTCGGCACCGACGGGAAGCGCCGCGACAACAACGAATAGGACGACCACAGGACGGCGCAGACGGCAGCCATGGCATAGCCGAAGGAATAGCGGGCGTCGAAGGCCAGCCCGCCACCCTTGGTGACGATCAGCACGGTGCCGGCAAGGCCGAGCAGCGCGCCGACGACATGGTTCCACGCCAGTTTTTCGCCCGGCATCAGCGCCGAGCCGAGCACGATCAGCAGCGGCCACAGATAGGCGATCAGGCTCGCCTCCACCGCCGGCGCATTGCGCAGCGCGGTGAAATAGAAGAAGTGGTAGCCGAACAGGCCGGCAATGCCGATCAGCCACACCTGCGGCGGTATCTTCTGGCTCTTGTCGGGTGCCGGCATGAACAGCCGCGCGATGAGCCCGACCCCGGTGCCGATCGAGAAGGTGATCGCCGACAAGAGGAACGGCGGCACCTGGCCCGACGCATCGGTGAGCAGTGCGAGCAACGCCCACATGGCGACCGCCGAAAAGCCGATCAGTGTTGCGCGCCCCATTCTGTCTCCAGTGGCGCGCCAATTCCGCGCCTGGCTATTGTACGGCTTCGAAACGCCCGGCGCTGATGGTCAAGGTGCCGATCTGCGTGCCCACCGTGGCACGGATCGGCGCATATACGCCGGTTTGGCCGAGCGGTGCAAACGTCACCATCATGCGGCTTTTGTTCTTGAGATAGTTGAGCGCCTTGCGGCCCTTGCGATAACCCGCCACCGGCTCGAAGCCCATCTGGCAGGTGACGGTGTCGCCCTTGTAGCCTGGGACCGAGATCGTGCCTTTCGACGCGTAGGTCAACGTCAGGTCGGCACGCATCTCGCCGTCATAGAACTTCACCGTGCGGCCGCAGACCTGGTCGAGACTGTCGGCATGAATGACGGTGGCGGCCATGGGATCGAGCACCGACGCCAGGTCGCCGGCACCGAGCGGTACCCAGTTCTTGGGGTCGCGTTTGCCCGGCGCCGGCACGACCTTCGTCGAGGTGACCCTGCCATTGGCAAAGCGGATATCGACAACCGATGCCTTCTTGCCGGAGGTGTAATCGGCGCGGAATGCCTGCGGCACCATCTTCTTGCCCGCGATCGTGCCTTTGGATGAGATCGTGCCGCGCGTATCGTCGAACAGCTTGGCGAGGCCGGCTGCGGTGACACTGCCTTGGATCGCGTAGGCGCCGTTCTCATAGCGGCTGGAAAACGTTGATTTCGCTATCGAAAGGCCGAGGAACGACACTGTGTACTCGCCCTTGAACGACTGCGGCGAGGCAGCAGACGCGGCGGACGGCAAAGCTATGGCAAGCATGGCAACAAGGGCATGTGGCGAACGAAGCATGGCGGGATCGGGTCCTTGATTTTCGGCCGGAGGCGGGCAACTCCGGTCTGGCATGTCCCTATGGAACCGCTTATAGGATGAATTCCGGCCTTAATATGAAATGCCGGGCGTGTCCGCAGGCAAGCTGGAGCTTGACGCCTCGGCGAAATGCAACTATGGAACGCCAACTTTTTCCATAAGGCCGCCTGACCAGAACCGCGCGCCACCCGGCGTGGGCTTGAGTGTTTGGCAGACCCCGAGAACTGAAGGTTAGAACAATGTCCCGCACCTGCGAACTCACTGCCAAGGCAGTCATGTCCGGCAACAATGTGAGCCACGCCAACAACAAGACCAAGCGTCGCTTCCTGCCGAACCTCGTCAATGTGACGCTGATTTCGGAAGCGCTGAACCAGAACGTGCGTCTTCGCATTTCGGCCAACGCGCTGCGTTCGGTCGAACATCGCGGCGGCCTCGACGCCTTCCTGGCCAAGGCCGACGTCAAGGAATTGTCGCAGCGCGCCCGTTTGCTGAAGAAGCAGATCGCCAAGAAGACCGCCGAACAGGCTGCCGCTTAAAACAGTTCAAAGGCGGGGGACGACCGCCCTGGCCAACCTCTTGTTGGCCTCTGGCCGACCTCTTGTTGGCCTAGGCATCGGATCGAAGCCGCAAGGTTTCGGCAACCCGATGCTTAAATTACGAAGCTAGCGTAATCCGATTTCGGAATACGTTCCGCTGGTTCCATTACCCAGGATAAAAAAATGACTTTCTTCTCGCGATACTTGCCCTTCGTGGCCGCCATGACGCTTGTCGTCGTGGCATCGAACATTCTCGTGCAATTCCCGATGCAGGGCCAGATCGGCGGCCTCTCGCTGGCCGACCTTCTGACCTGGGGGGCCTTCACCTATCCCTTCTCGTTTCTGGTCACCGACCTCGCCAACCGCCGTTACGGCCCCACTGTGGCGCGCCGGATCGTCTTTGTCGGCTTCATGACGGCGGTGATCTGCTCGATCCTTGTCCCGCCCTTCCTGTTCCGTCACGGCCTGATCGAATTCGAGACCGCCGCCGACCGGCTGGTGCGGATCGCGGCCGCGTCCGGAGCGGCGTTCCTTGCCGCGCAATTGCTCGATGTGACTGTCTTCAACCGGCTGCGCCGCCAGAGCTGGTGGCGGGCGCCGATCGTCGGCACGCTGGTCGGGTCGGTGTTCGACACAGCCGTGTTCTTCACCGTCGCGTTCTCGGCCGCCTTTGCCTTCGCTGGTCCCAACGACGGCTTTGCGTTGGAAAACGCACCCTTGATGGGCGTGTTCCATGTCGACGCGATGCGTTGGATCTCCTGGGCGCTGGGCGACCTCAGCGTGAAGCTGATCATCGCCGTGGTGGCGTTGATCCCCTACCGTCTGCTCGCGGCCCGCTGGAGCCAGCCCGCGGTTGCGGCTTAAACCATGATCCCGAAAAGTGGGACCCGATTTTCGGAAAAGATCATGGTCGGACAAAGATCATGATCCCGTGGGTTCAGCTCGATTCGGCAAAGACCCCGGACGGCGGACAAGAACTTCGCCTCAAGCGGCGCGGCACCGAATTCTCGATCATGCTGGGCACCAACGAGCTCATGAACAGCCGCCTCAGCGGTTCCGAGGAAGCGCTGGCAAAACTGTCCTGTGAGCGGATTGCCGGCCATAGCCGGCCCACAATCCTGATCGGTGGGCTTGGCATGGGTTTTACCTTGCGCGCCGCACTCACAGAATTGGCCAATGATGCCGGAATTGTCGTCGCCGAACTGGTGCCCGCCGTCGTCGCCTGGGCACGTGGCCCGATGGCCGAAATCTTTGACGGCTGTCTCGACGATCCTCGCGTCACCATCCAGGAAACCGATGTCGGGCAGTTGATCCGGTCGCGGCCCGCGGCCTGGGACGCCATCCTGCTCGATGTCGACAACGGCCCGGAAGGCATCGTCCACAAATCCAACGACGCACTTTACAGCGTGCAAGGCCTCGCAGCCGCACGCAGCGCCCTGAAACCCGGCGGCGTGCTGGCGGTGTGGTCGCAAGGCCCCGACAGCGGCTTCACGCGGCGGCTGAAGCAGGCAGGCTTCGCGGTCGAAGAGGTCAGTACGCGCGCCAACGGCAAGCGCGGCGCCCGCCATGTCATCTGGATCGCCAACAGGACGTAAGCCGGCTGGCTCAATCCTGGTGGAGAATGAATTCCAGATAGAGGTTGCGCTGCAGGATCGAGTGGTTGTCGTCGGAGATCAGCGACACCATCAGCGCGCCGTCGTCGCGGCTCCAGACGTCGAGCCCTTCCATATTGTCGATCTGGTAGTCCATGTCGGCCTCCAGCAGCACCGGCCCGTCGGCGACCGCGCCCTTCTCGACGCTTTCGCCGTAGATGCGCCGCAGCCGCATCTTGACGCCGCTGGCCATCGAGAAACTGCGCTCCAGAAGCAACAGATCACCATCGGGCAGGAAGGCGCCGTCGGTGATGTCGAAATCGCCATTGCGCTTGACGGTGAAGACGCCCTTGTGCGGCCCTTCGATGATGGCGGCATAGATGTTGCCGGCCTTGTCCAGGCTCTTCTCGGAGACCACGACCAGGCCGCCCTCATGCTGGCCGTTGGCATTGGCGTGGGTGACGGTCTCGAAGCCGCGATTCTGGCGCAGCTCGCGGGCCGGCACGACGAAATCCAGCGGCTTGAACGGCGCCTTCATGTCGTTGGGGTCGATCTTGAACTGGGCGACGCGGTGGCTGCGCTCGAAGCCGACGGTGGCGATGCCGTCCTTGACCGCGAGACCTTCCGCATCGACCTCCCATTTCCTGTCGATCGGCCGGCCGGTCTGGTCCACCATCTGCTGCATGCGGAAATTCTGGATGCCGGAGGGTCGCTTTTCCGCGTCGCGGACCACCGTGCCGAAGAACCAGAAGCCGGTGTCGGCAACGCCGATGAAGTCACCGCCGGCTTTCAGGAAGCGGAAGGCTGACAGCGCGCCGAAATCGCGTGTCGGCGAGGTCATCTCCAGCCCGCCGACGAATTCGAAAGCGCCGAACTGCTTGTCGGCACGGCCAATGTGGAATTGGGTGATCGGGCGGGCCGAGATTTCGACCGGTTCGACAGAACCAGAGTCAGCCGAACCGGCTGCCGCCGAAGCCACGCCGGAAAGCAGGACGATGGCGGCGAAAAGCGTCTGCCGAAACCCGCCGCGCCTGGAAATCATCCGGCGCGCCGCATACCACCGCCGCGTCGCGTATCCTTCGCGCTTTCCTCGGCGAACAGCGAAGCCAGTTGCTCGGTCATGGCGCCGGCCAGTTCCTCGGCATCGACGATGGTGACAGCGCGGCGGTAGTAGCGCGTGACGTCGTGGCCGATGCCGATGGCCAGCAGTTCCACCGGCGAACGCGTCTCGATCAGCTCGATGACGGCGCGCAGATGGCGCTCGAGATAGTTGCCCGGATTGACCGACAGCGTCGAATCGTCGACCGGCGCGCCGTCCGAGATCATCATCAGGATCTTGCGCTGCTCGGGCCGGGCGATCAGCCGGTTGTGCGCCCACAGCAGCGCCTCGCCGTCGATATTTTCCTTGAGCAGGCCTTCGCGCATCATCAGGCCGAGATTGCGCCGTGCCCGCCGCCATGGATGGTCGGCGGACTTGTAGATGATGTGGCGCAGATCGTTGAGCCGGCCAGGATTCGGCGGCTTGCCATCCTTCAGCCATTTCTCGCGCGCCTGCCCGCCCTTCCACGCCCGTGTCGTGAAGCCGAGGATCTCGACCGAGACGCCGCAACGCTCCAGCGTGCGCGCCAAGATGTCGGCGCAGGTTGCCGCGACCGTGATCGGCCGGCCGCGCATCGAGCCGGAATTGTCGAGCACCAGCGTCACCACCGTGTCGCGAAATTTGGTGTCGCGCTCCTGCTTGAACGACAGCGGCTGCATCGGGTCGATGACGACCCGCACCAGCCTTGCCGGGTCGAGGTAACCTTCTTCCAGGTCGAAATCCCAGGAGCGGTTCTGCTGCGCCATCAGCCGGCGCTGTAGCCGGTTGGCCAGCCGCCCAACGACGCCGGACAGATTGGCCAGCTGCTTGTCGAGGAAGGCGCGCAGCCGGTCGAGTTCTTCTTCTTCGCACAGTTCCTCGGCGCCGACCGTCTCGTCGAAAGCCGTGGTGAAGACCTTGTAGTCGATTTCCTTCGGCAGATTGGTGAAGGGATTGTCGTTACGGCGCGCCTCGCCGGGTGTTTCGGCATCGGCGTCGTCATCGTCGGACAGATCGTCGGCGGTGGCATCGGAGGCTTCCGTCTCGGCCGACTGCTCGTCATCGGCCGAAGCTTCGGCATCCTCGGACTGCGACTGCTCGGAGCCGGAATCCTCTTCGCCACCCTCCTCGCTCTGCTCCTCGCCTTGCGGCTGGTTGTCGTCATTGTCCTCGGAATCTTCCGTCTCCTGGTCGTCGCCAAGTTCCTCGGCCATTTCCATGGAGGCGAGCATCTCGCGCACGACCCGGGCGAACGCCTGCTGGTCGCCGAGCTTGGCCGACAATCCGTCGAGGTCGGCCTTGGCCTTCTCCTCGACCCAAGGGCGCCAGAGTTCGACCAGCCGCTCGCCGCTTTTCGGGACCGGGCGGCCGGTCAGCTTCTCGCGGACCATCAGGGCA
The DNA here is from genome assembly GCF_004006095.1 of Mesorhizobium sp. M7A.F.Ce.TU.012.03.2.1. Classification (NCBI taxonomy): domain Bacteria; kingdom Pseudomonadati; phylum Pseudomonadota; class Alphaproteobacteria; order Hyphomicrobiales; family Phyllobacteriaceae; genus Mesorhizobium; species Mesorhizobium sp. M7A.F.Ce.TU.012.03.2.1. The sequence goes on along the minus strand of NZ_CP034779.1, from coordinate 2,716,672 downwards.
AGAGCTTCCTCGATCGGCGCGTCGGCCTTGTCCTTGATGTCGACGAGGTTGGCCTTGGCGTATTTGTCCTCCAGCATCGAGCCGATATTGTCGGCAACGCCCTGCATGGCGCGTGAGCCTATCGCCTCGACGCGAGCCTGCTCGACCGCGTCATAGATGGCGCGGGCCGCCTTGCCTTCCGGCGCCAGCTTGGTGTGGATGCGCACATCATGGCAGGCGCGCTTCAGCGCCATGGAATCGCCGAGGCCGCGGGTGATCGCAATATCGGTCTTCGATGCCTTCTTGGGCAGCTCCGGCAAGCGCGCGCGGCTGCCGGCGAGCGCCGGCCGGTCCTTGGCGAAACCGACCTCCAGTTCCTTGTCGCCGGCAATGGCGCGCATGCAGACGGTGACGGCGCGCTTGAAGCTATCGGCTTCAGACCCCGTCTTCGACTTGTTGCGCGTGTTGTCGCCCGGACCCGCCATCGAGACCCTGCTTAGCCCAGCACCACGTTGGCGGCGCTCTCGGGCAGATCCTCGCCGAAGGCGCGCTGATAGAACTCGGCCACCACCGAGCGCTCCAGTTCGTCGCATTTGTTGAGGAAGGTCAGCCGGAACGCCATGCCGATATTGCCGAATATCTCGGCATTCTCGGCCCATGTGATCACCGTGCGCGGGCTCATCACGGTCGACAGATCGCCGTTGATGAAGGCCGAGCGCGTCATGTCGGCGACGCGCACCATCTTGTTGACGATGTCCTTGCCCTTGCCGTCGCGATAGTGCTTGGCCTTGGCCAGCACGATGGCGACTTCGTTGTCGTGCGGCAAATAGTTCAGCGTGGTGACGATCGACCAGCGGTCCATCTGCGCCTGGTTGATCTGCTGGGTGCCGTGATAGAGGCCGGTGGTGTCGCCAAGGCCGACCGTGTTTGCGGTCGAGAACAGCCGGAAGGCCGGATGCGGGCGAATGACCCGGCTCTGGTCGAGCAGCGTCAGCCGGCCCGACGATTCCAGCACGCGCTGGATGACGAACATCACATCCGGACGGCCGGCATCGTACTCGTCGAAGCACAGCGCGACATTGTGCTGGTAGGCCCAGGGCAGGATGCCGTCGCGGAATTCGGTGATCTGCAAACCGTCCTTGACGACGATCGCGTCCTTGCCGACGAGATCGATACGGCTGACATGGCTGTCGAGGTTGACGCGCACGCAAGGCCAGTTGAGGCGAGCGGCGACCTGTTCGATATGGGTCGACTTGCCGGTGCCGTGATAGCCCGACACCATGACGCGGCGGTTGTAGGCAAAGCCCGCAAGGATCGCCATCGTCGTGTTCTTGTCGAACAGATAGTCCGGATCGATGTCCGGCACATGCTCCGATGTCACCGAATAGGCCGGCACCACCATCTTGGACTCGAAGCCGAATTTCTCCTTCACCGACACCGTCGTGTCGGGCAGGTTGGCGATGTCACGATCGACCTTGTTCATATCTCTCAACGTCTCCACGGGCGAAACGTCTGATTTCGCCGGCAATCGATTTTGTCCGGGGGCGGTCTTAGAGCCTTTTCCAACCTTATGAAAGTTGGAAAACGACACGAACCGTATGGCCGCTCAGCACAGGCCCGCCTGTTTGAGCACGCGATAGGCCTGCAGCACATCGCGGAACCGGTCTTCCGAACCTCTGTCGCCACCATTCGCATCCGGATGGTGCAGTTTCACCAGTTCCTTATAGCGCGCCTTGATCTCCTTGCCAGTCGCCTTTGTATCAAGACCAAGCGTTTCCAGCGCCTTGGCCTCAAGCGGCTTGGCCTTGCGCTCGCGCGCCTCGCGCGGATCCTTCGGTCCCTTGAACAGGTCGAACGGGTCGCGCATGCGGTTATAGTAGCCGGCCCGGCCGGAACGCATCTGGGCCATATCGGGCGACGATCGCGTCGAGGCTCCGTTGGCGCCCATTTTCCAGGTCGGCCGGTGCCCGGTCATGGCTTCCTTCTGGAAGCGCGCGACCTCGGTGTCCGGCACGCCGGAAAAGTAGTTGAAGCCCTTGTTGTACTCGCGCACATGATCGAAGCAGAAGTGGAAATACTCGCCTTCCTTCATGCGCCCGACCGGCGCACGATGGGTGCCCGCTTCCTTGCAGCCGTCCCACTGGCAGATCGGCGAGTGCGACTTCAGCTCCGCGTCCTTGTCGGGGCGGACGCGAATCTTCTCGAAATATTTGGGGTACGGCTTCATCTTACCCATTTATGGGGCGTTCGCAGATGCGAAACAAGAATTGACATTTTCGCGATCATCGCCCTAACCGCTGAATCGCGGCATAAAGCAGGCGAATGGCGGATTTTGTTGCTCGGCGGCGGCCCCTTGCGAAACCGATTTTCGGTTTCCAGGCCGAGACGCCAGCGATATGTGGTGAAGGGAGATGGCGATGTCCATACAGGCGACCATGGAAGACAAGCTCAATAAGGCATTTTCGCCGGACAGGCTGGTTATCATCAACGAGAGCCATCTCCATGCCGGCCACCACCATCACGGCTCCGACCATCACGGCACTTATGACGGCACCGGCGAGACGCATTTTCGCGTCCGCGTCGTCGCTTCCGCCTTTGCCGGCATGAGCCGCATCGACCGTCACCGCGCCGTCAATGAACTGCTTGCCGACGAATTGAAGGCCGGCGTGCACGCGCTGGCGATCGAACCGGCGGCTCCCGGCGAAAAGACCCGCTGGTAGCTCGGTTCCGCCGATCGTTTTTCGCCGCGCTCAGAAGAGCACCGCTTCGATGAGGAACGGCCCGCGCCGTGACAGCGCGCTGTCCAGCAGCGCCTCGAAGCGCTCGCACGTATCGGCGCGAGCCGCCTCCACGCCCATGCCTTTGGCCAGCGACACCCAGTCGAGCGAGGGATGGTCGAGGTCGAGCATGCGCCTGGCGTTCTCGCCGATCGCGCCCACGCCGACATTCTTCATCTCGCCATGCAGGATTGCATAGGTTCGATTGGAAAACACGATCGTCACCACGTCGAGCTTTTCCCGCGCCTGCGTCCACAATCCCTGTACCGTGTACATGCCGCTGCCGTCGGCTTCGAGGTTGATCACCTTGCGGTCCGGACAGGCGATTGCCGCCCCGGTCGCCATCGGGATGCCGCCGCCGATCGATCCGCCCGTGCCCATCATGTAGTCGTGCGGCGCTGCAAAGGCCGACAGCGCGAAGAAACGCCTGGCCGAGGTGACCGCTTCATCGCAAACGATCGCATCGGCCGGCAGTTTCCGCGCCACCGACAGCGCGATGGCATCTTCCGTCAGCTTGCCGTTCGGCGTTGCCTCGTCGGGAAAAGCGGCCGCGAGCACCTGTTGTTGTGACGGCTTGATGCCAAGTTCGTCGCGAAGCGCCTCCAGCGCCGCATGCAGATCGTCGCCATGGGCGGCCAGTGTCAGCACCTCGCAGCCTTCCCGGACGAGCCGTCCCGGTTTCCCCGGATAGGCGAAGAAGGCCACCGGCTCCTTCGCGCCGACCAGGATCAGAACATCGACATCCCTGAGCACAGCCATCGCCGCATCGACCGGATAGGGAATGCGGGTCGGCGCGACACGCCCGCGCCCGCGTTGCATCCGTGCGATCAGAACCTCGCCGAACAGGCGGACATCGCTGCCCGTCGAAATCTGCCCGGCGATGGCGAGCCCATCGGCGCGTGCGGCCTTTCCGCGAACGATCATGCCTGCCCGGCCCGGAGCGGTACGGATCGCCGCGGCGACCTTGCGCACGGCATCCATATCGACGGCCGGCGCTGGCACCAGCTTCACCTTGCCGACCGAAACCGCGTCGACTGCGCCCCAGGCGGCATCCGCCGGCAGGATCATCGTCGCGACGCCGGGCGGTGTCAGCGAGGCACGAAAGGCTGCTTCAGCTGCCGGCACGATATCGGCCGAGCCCTTGACGCGGCCGACCCAGTTGGACATCGGCGCCGCAAGGCTCTCGATATCGCTGGTGAGCGGGGCATCGAGCGGCAGATGGTAAGAGGCGTGGTCGCCGACGATGTTGATCATCGGGCTGAAGGCACGCCGGGCATTGTGCATGTTGGCGAGCCCGTTGGCCAGGCCGGGACCGGTATGCAGCAGCGTCGCGGCCGGCCGATCGGTCATCCGCGCATAGCCATCGGCGGCACCCGTCACCACGCCCTCGAACAGCCCGAGCACGCAACGCATTTTCGGCTTGCGGTCAAGTGCTGCAACGAAATGCATTTCGGAGGTGCCGGGATTGGCAAAGCAGACCGTCACATCATTGGCCAGAAGCACGTCACACAGGACATCGGCGCCGTTCATGCAATTCCCTCCCGCTCACGATCGAAGAGCACTTGCACCCGGGCGCGCCCGCACAGCAATATCCCGCCGCCACTTTTGATCTGATCCAGTGCCGTAAGGATCAGCCAACCGTCGATTTCAGGAATGCCAGCGCGGCCGCGGTCAGCGCATCGCCGTCCTCGCCGAAATCGCGATTGATCGACATATGCGTGTAGGCGCTGCCGTCGAACAGCGTGACCTGGGTGCCCGTCGCGCGCAGGCGCTCGGCAAAGGCCTTGGAGTCCTCACTCCGGCCAGGGGCGCGCGAATAGGCAATGAACGTCGGCGGGTGCTTGCGGCCGTCGACATGGCTGGCCGGCGACAGTGCCGCCCATTGCGCGGGATTGGAAAAGACGCGGGCATAGGCCCGCACCATGCCGCCCTTCCTGGCAAGTGCTGCAAGATCATAGGCCCTGGTATCGTCGAGAATGAGCGCAGCTATGCCGGGCAATCCGCCGCGCATGCCGGTCAGCGCAATCAGATGGCAGCCGGCCGAATGGCCCATGCCAACGATGCGGTTTGGATCGCCGCCATGCCGGGCGATGTTGGCCCTGATGTAGGCGTAGGCCTTTTCGACGTCACCGGCCTGGGTGGCGACATCGGCCTGCGGCAACATGCGATAATCGATGGAGACGAAGCAAAAGCCGTTGGCGAGCAGAAAAGCCGGTTTGGCGTCGACCTGACTGCGTTTGCCAAACTGCCAGGTACCGCCATGAACGAAAACCACGACCGGCAGGCCGATTGCCCCATCGGGCGCATAGATGTCGAGCTTGGCCGGCCCGTAGTCGAAGGTCTTTGGCGTGGGTCGGCGTGTTTCCGACGCGGCCGATGCTTCCAACGGCAGCATCGCCGCCACCGAGGCCATGATCAGGCTTCGTCGATCGATCATCATTGTCTCCTGGCGAGGCAAGACTGCACGCGGCGGCCCCAGCCGTCCAGTCAGGGATTCGCAACACACCCGCTACCCGCGCTGAATGCCGCTCCGCACCGAGCGCCTTGATCTCGGAGTGGCCTCGAATCTTACGATCGCAGCCACCTCTTCACATGAAGGGAACAAACGGTACCCCCCGACAGTTGAATGCGAGGTGAGCCGAATGGAAGCCACAGCGGCTCCGAGGGCAAAAGCATCATGCGAGAGAACCAGTCTGACGTCTTCGATCTGTTTTCGGAAATTTACACCAACGCGGCGCAGGAAGAGATCAGCATCCAGCAATATCTCCTTGCCTGCCGCGAGGACAAGTCGATGTATGCCTCGGCGCCTGAACGAATGGTCGAGGCGATCGGCGAGCCGAACCTGGTCGACACCAGCAAGGATGAGCGGCTCGGCCGCATATTCTCCAATCGGACCCTGAAAGTGTACCCCTCCTTTGCCGATTTCTATGGCATGGAGGACACAATCGAGCGCATCGCCGGCTATTTTCGCTATGCGTCCCAGGGGCTCGAGGAGCGCAAGCAAATCCTCTATTTGCTCGGCCCCGTGGGCGGCGGCAAATCCTCCCTTGCCGAGCGTCTGAAGAAATTGATGGAACAGCGCCCGATCTACACGCTGAAGGTCGGTAATCAGGTCAGCCCGGTTTTCGAATCGCCGCTTGGTCTTTTCCATCCTGATCGCATGGGCGACCTGCTGGAGGACAAATACGGCATTGCCCGACGCCGGTTGAATGGGCTCATTTCGCCATGGGCGGCCAAGCGCCTCGACGAACTTTCCGGCGACATTTCCAAGTTCAGCGTCGTCAAGCTGATGCCGTCGCGACTGCGCCAGATCGGCATCGCCAAGACCGAGCCCGGCGACGAGAACAATCAGGACGTTTCGGCCCTGGTCGGCAAGGTGGACATCCGGCAATTGGAAAACTTCAGCCAATCCGATCCGGACGCCTATTCCTATAGTGGCGGACTGAACCGGACCACCCAGGGGCTGCTTGAATTCGTCGAAATGTTCAAGGCGCCTATCAAGGTCCTGCATCCGCTGCTGACCGCCACCCAGGAAGGCAGCTACAACGGCACCGAAAATTTCGGCGCCTTTCCCTACCAGGGAATCATCGTGGCCCATTCCAATGAGTCGGAATGGCTGCAGTTCAAGAACAACAAGAACAATGAGGCTTTTCTCGATCGCATCCTCGTGGTCAAGGTGCCGTATTGCCTGCGGATAACCGAAGAGCGGCGGATCTACGAGAAACTGCTGCGGGAGAGCGAATTGGCCGCCAGTCCTTGCGCTCCAGAGGTGCTGGACATCCTCAGCCGGTTTACCGTCTCGACCCGCTTGGCCGAGCACGACAACTCGCCGCTCTACACCAAGATGCGCGCCTATGATGGCGAGAACCTCAAGGAGGTCGACCCCAAGGCAAAGTCGGTTCAGGAATATCGGGACGCCGCCGGCGTCGACGAGGGCATGGCCGGCGTCAGCACGCGCTTTGCCTTCAAGATCCTGTCGCAGACCTTCAACTACGACACCGAAGAGGTGGCCGCCGACCCCGTGCACCTCATGTACATCCTGGAGGAGGCGATCAAGCGCGAACAGTTTCCGAAGGAGACGGAAGCCGCCTATCTGGAGTTCATCAAGTCCGAGCTGGCCGCGCGGTATGCCGAGTTCATCGGCCATGAGATCCAGAAAGCCTATCTGGAATCGTACAGCGAGTACGGCCAGAATCTTTTCGACCGCTACATCGCCTATGCCGACGCCTGGATCGAAGACCAGGACTACAAGGATCCCGACACCGGCCAGATCCTCAACCGCGAGGTTTTGGACAACGAGCTTTCGCAGGTCGAAAAACCGGCCGGCATCGCCAATCCCAAGGATTTCCGCAATGAGGTGGTGAAATTCACGCTGCGCGCCCGTGCAAGAAACCATGGCCGCAACCCGGCGTGGACAAGTTACGAAAAGCTGCGGGAAGTCATCGAGAAACGCATGTTCGGCCAGGTCGAGGACCTCCTGCCGGTGATCAGTTTCGGCTCCAAGCAGGACAGCGTCACGGAAAAGCGGCACAATGAATTCGTGCAGCGGATGGTCGAGCGCGGCTACACCGAGCGGCAGGTTCGTCGCCTTGTGGACTGGTACATGCGGGTGAACAGGGCGGGTTAGAGAACCCGGATGGTTCCATGCCGATCTTCATCGACCGCCGCCTGAACCCGAAAGACAAGAGCCTCGGCAATCGCCAGCGCTTCCTGCGACGCGCGCGCGAGGAATTGAAACGGAGCATACGCGACCAGATCCGCACCGGCAGGATCGCCGACGCGGACTCCGAGCACGCCGTGCGCATGCCCGAAAGAGGCACAAGCGAGCCGAGCTTCAACAACGCCCGCGACAGCGGCAGGCGCCAGCACATCTTGCCGGGCAACAGGCATTTCTCCGCTGGAGACCTGATCCCCAAGCCCGGCGGAGGCGGCGGGGGAGCGTCGTCCCCGGGAAACAAGGCATCCGAGGACGACTTTCGTTTCGTACTGTCGCGCGAGGAAGTGCTCGATCTTTTCTTCGAGGATCTCGAACTCCCCGACATGGTCAAGCTCAACCTCAAGGAGATCCTTGCCTTCAAGCCGCGTAGGGCGGGCTTCGCCGCCACCGGTTCGCCGACCAACATCAATGTCGGCCGCACGATGCGCAACAGCCACGGCCGCCGCATTGCGCTGAGGCGCCCCAAGCAGGTCGAACTGGATGCGATCCTCGAGGAAATCGCCTCGCTCGAGGAGGCGCCATACAGCGCCGACGCGCGCCGGCGTATCGCGGCATTGCGCGAAGAGCTTGACCGGCTGGAACGACGCCGCCGACGCATTGCCTATGTCGATCCGGTCGACATCCGCTTCAACCGCTTCGATTCCCGGCCGGTGCCGAACGCCAATGCCGTCATGTTCTGTCTGATGGACGTGTCCGGGTCCATGGGCGAGCGCGAGAAGGATCTGGCCAAGCGCTTCTTCGTCTTGCTGCACCTGTTCTTGAAACGACGCTACGACCGCATCGAGATTGTCTTCATCCGCCACACGCACCTGGCTCAGGAGGTCGACGAGGAGACATTTTTCTACAACACCCAAAGCGGCGGCACTGTCGTTTCCACCGCGCTGGAGGAAATGCACCGTATTATCGCGAGCCGCTACCCGGCCCACGACTGGAATATCTATGCTGCCCAGGCCTCGGACGGCGACAATTTCGCCGGCGATTCAGAGCGATGCATTTCGCTTCTCAACGGCGAGCTCATGCGGCTGTGCCAGTATTTTGCCTATGTCGAGATCATCGACGAGCGTGAAGCCCATATTTTCGGCTCGACCGAAAACGGGACATCGCTGTGGCGTGCCTATAACGCCATCGACCAGAAATGGCCGAACTTCCAGATGAGCCGCATCGCTACGCCCGCCGATATCTACCCGGTCTTTCGCCAGCTTTTCGGCAGGCAGCCGGTCTCCCTCAAGCGGGCATGAGGGTTCCCGATGGTCAGACAAGCCAGCAAATCCAGCCTGCTTTTTTCAGGGTCCGACTGGGATTTCAAAACATTGTCGCGGGCCTATGACGCGATCGAGGCACTTGCGGTCGAAGAGCTTCATCTGGACACCTATCCCGTTCAGATGGAGATCATCTCTTCGCAACAGATGCTCGACGCCTATTCGTCCATTGGCATGCCATTGATGTACCGTCACTGGTCTTTCGGCAAACATTTCCTCCACCAGGATCTGCTCTATCGCAAGGGCGGGCGAGGGCTTGCTTATGAACTGGTCATCAATTCCAATCCCTGCATCGTCTATCTGATGGAGGAAAACACCATGGCCCTGCAGGCCTTGGTGACGGCCCATGCAGCTCTCGGGCACAATCATTTCTTCAAGAACAATCAATTGTTCAAACAATGGACGGATGCAGGTGCGATCCTCGGCTACCTGGACTTCGCCAAGGGCTACATAGTCCGTTGCGAGGAGCGGCACGGCCTCGCCGCCGTCGAGGCTGTGCTCGATTCCGCCCACGCGCTGATGGATCAGGGCGTGTTTCGCTATCACCGGCCGCCGAGGCTGTCGTCGGAACGGCAGCGCGAAGGAATTCGCGAGCGTCTCGAATACGAGGAGCGCTCCTACAACGACTTGTGGCGTACGCTGCCGCCTTCGCAGCAAGCGGCCAACGACAAGGGCCAGGACCCGGAGCGGAAGAAATCGCTAAACCTGCCTGAGGAAAACCTGCTCTATTTCCTGGAAAAGAACAGCCCGGTCCTGGAGCCCTGGCAGCGTGAGATCATCAGGATCGTTCGGGTCATCGCGCAATATTTTTACCCGCAACGGCAAACACAGGTGATGAACGAGGGCTGCGCCACGTTCGTGCACTATACGCTGATGAACATGCTGTTCGACCGCGGCCAGATCAGCGAAGGCGCCATGCTCGAAATCCTGCGCAATCATTCCAACGTGGTCTTTCAGCCGGCGTTCGACGATCCGCGTTTTTCAGGCATCAACCCCTATGCTCTCGGCCTCGACATGATGCAGGACATTCAGCGCATTTCGACCAAACCCACGGCTGAGGACCGCGATTGGTTCCCCGACATCGCTGGCCAGGGCAACTGGCGCGAGGTCCTGCTTGACGCTTGGGCCGAGCACCGCGACGAATCCTTCATCCGCCAGTACCTCAGTCCCGCCTTGATCCGGAAATGGCGGTTTTTTGTGCTTGGCGACGCTGCCGACCAACCGCATTGTCTGGTCGCCTCGATCCACGACGAGCGCGGCTACGCCAAGATACGCGCCACGCTCGCCAACAGCTATGATCTCGGCGCGAACCGGCCGGACATTCAGGTGGTGGATGTCGATCTGCTCGGCGACCGCCATTTGCGCCTGCAGCACAAGGTCAATGACGGCATCCTGCTCGAGGATGCCAGCCGCGACGCCACGCTTCGTCACATCCGCAGGCTTTGGGGTTATGAAGTCAGCCTGGCGGCCATAGATGCAGAGACCGGCGCGACGATCCACGAACGCTCGACAAGCCAGATCGCCGGATGACGTGCCCCGGCCTCCCTGCACGTATCAGGTGTCGCCGGCTGGCCTGATCCTCAGCCTTGCGATCCGGTTCTTGTCGCGTTTCATGACGATGAAGCGCTTGCCGTGGAACGTAAAAGCCTGCTTCTCCTCGGGGATCGATTGCGTCTCGTGGATGACGAGGCCGGCAATGGTGGTGGCCTCCTCATCCGGCAGGTTCCAGTCGAGAGCCCGGTTGAGATCACGGATGGGCACCGTACCGTCGACGACCACGGAGCCGTCGGCCTCCTGCTTGACGCCCTGTATGTCGACATCATGCTCGTCAGCGATCTCGCCGACGATCTCCTCGATAATGTCCTCCAGCGTCACCAGCCCTTCGACCTCGCCATATTCGTCGACCACGACGGCGAAATGCGCCTTGCGGCGAAGGAAGGCGTTGAGTTGTTCCTGCAAGGTCGTGGTGTCGGGCACGAACCATGGTTTCGAGGCGATCTTCATCACATCGATCCTGGAGAAGTCGTTGCCGACTTCGTTCAAGGCGCGCAGCAGATCCTTTGCATGCAGCACGCCGACGATGTTGTCGAGCGAGCCTTTCCACAGCGGCATGCGGGTGTGCGGGCTTTGCAAAATCTCGCGCACCACCGCTTCCGGCGCATTGTCGGCATTGACCGAGCGCATATTGGTGCGGTGGACCATGATGTCGGAGACTTCGAGCTCGGCGAGATCGAACAGGCCGCCGACGCGGTCGCGATCCTCGCGCACCACCTGGCCGTCGCGGCGGAAATCATCGACCGCGCCGCGCAATTCGTCCTGGCTGGAACGCTGCGGCTCGATGCGCGAAAGCTCGTATCCGAACATGGCAAGCAGGCGCGTGCGCACGGCAACGAGCAGCACGATGAGGATGGCAAGGACGGCAACGACGATCCAGCCGGGCTCGTTGGTCATCTCGGCCGCATTTTCTGCTGGTCCGGATGGTTTTCTGTCAGAAACGACAGCACTTCCGATGCCGGAACATCCTTGGCAATGAAAGCTTGGCCGACGCCGCGCGTCAGGATGAAGGTCAGCGCGCCGCGCGACACCTTCTTGTCCTGGGTGATAAATGCCAGCAGCGCCTCGGCGTCAGGCAGATCGCCCGATATGTCGGCTATCCGCCAGGGCAGGCCGACGGCGCGCAGATGCGCCTCGACGCGCGCGGCATCGTCGGGGCTGGCCAGATTGAGCCGCGACGAGAACCGGTAGGCCAGCGCCATGCCGATGGCGACGCCTTCGCCATGGACGAGGCGGCTTCCGTCATATTGGGTGGCGGCTTCCAGCGCGTGGCCGAATGTGTGGCCGAGATTGAGCAGCGCGCGGTCGCCGGTCTCGAACTCGTCGCGCGCAACCACGTCGGCCTTGGCGCGGCAGGCTTCGGCGATCGCCTGCGTCCTCTCCGGCCCGCAGGCAAAAACCTGGGCCCAATTCTTTTCCAGCCAGGTGAAAAATTCTGGCCGGTCGATGAGCCCGTATTTGGCGAGTTCGGCATAGCCGGCGCGGAATTCGCGGATCGGCAGCGTGTCGAGCACTCCGGTGTCGGCCAGCACCAGTTTCGGCTGATGGAAGACGCCGACGAGGTTCTTGCCGCGTGGGCTGTTGATGCCGGTCTTGCCGCCGACCGAGGAATCGACCTGCGCCAGCAGCGAGGTCGGGATCTGCACGAAATTCATGCCGCGCCGCACGATGCCGGCGGCAAAGCCCGCAAGGTCGCCAATAACGCCGCCACCGAAGGCGATGACGATGTCGCCGCGCTCCAGTTTCGCAGCCAGAACACCGTCGACCACTTCCTCGAGATGGGCAAAACTCTTGGTCTTCTCGCCGGGCGGCAGCGTGATGATGGCGGGCTGGATGCCACCCGTGTCGAGCCCGGCCTTGAGCGCATCGAGATGCGCTGCCGCGACATTGGCGTCGGTGACGACCGCGGCGCGTGTGCCCGGCAGGCGACCCGATATCTCGGCGCCCGCGCGGGACAACAATCCCGAGCCGATCAGAATGTCATAGGTCCGATCGCCAAGGCCGACTTCGACGACGACGGGTGCCTCGATGCTCACGATTCCACCTCGCCCGTCGCAGCCGCCTCATCGATGCCGAAATGCCGGCACAGCGCGTCCACCACTTCGGTCGCGATGACTTCCTTGCGATCATCGCGGGTCGGCACTGTGACGTCGGATGTCGCGTAGACCGGATAGCGCTCGCCCATCAGCCGCTCCAGCACGGCGCGGGGGTCGTCGCTTTTCAGGAGCGGCCGGTTCTGTTTCTTGGAGACGCGGTCCATCAGAAGATCGAGCTCGGCCTTCAGCCATACCGACACGCCCTGCGCTGCAATCGCCTCGCGCGTCTGCGCATTCATGAAGGCGCCGCCGCCGGTCGACAGCACCTGCGGGCCGTTTTCCAGCACGCGCAGGATGACGCGCTGCTCCAGCGCCCGGAATTCGGTCTCGCCATAGCGCTCGAACAGCTCCGGAACGGTCATGCGCGAGACGCTTTCGATCTCTTGGTCGCTGTCGATGAAGGGCAGCGCCAGCATCGTCGCCACCTTGCGGCCGATCGCCGTCTTGCCGGCACCCATCAATCCGACGAAGACGACGGAACGGCTGCCCAGCCGGCCAAGCAACGCGGCGTAGGTCTCGTCTGGAGGATTTGCTGGCAACGCGTTCATCGGATGTTTCGAAGGCCCTCTTTGCCGGCGTATCGACATGAAAAGCCCGTTTGCGTCAAGCGTGGCAAGCGCCTTGAACCCGACATGGACCGGCAGGGTCTGCATCAGAAGTTGCTAACAGGCCTCCGCTTCTTCCTTGAATTGGCCGGATTGGCGTCCCATAAGGGGACAGGGTTTGGAAACGCAGAACAAGAAGACGGGCGAAAATTGATGCCGACACTGTTTCGCTTTGTCGTGGTAACAGCGATTCTGGCAGGTATTGCCTATGGTGCGATGTTCGCACTGGTGATGTTCGTCGAGCCAAAGAAGGGCGAAATGAGCGTGCGCATCCCTCCGGAAAAGCTGAACCCCAAGAAAAGCTGAACCCGAAGAAAAGTTGAATGAACAGCGCCGCCCGCATCGAAGCCTTTCTGGAAATGCTGAGCGCCGAGCGGGGCGCGGCTGAAAATACGCTTTCCTCCTACCGCCGCGACCTCGAGGACGCTTCTGGCGCGATCGATGGCGGGCTGGCTGGTGCCGCCGCCGCCGATATCCGCACCTATCTCGACGACATTGCCGCCCGCGGCTTTGCCGCCACGTCGCAGGCGCGCAAACTGTCGGCGATCCGCCAGTTCTTCAAATTCCTCTACGCCGAAGGCCTGCGCGGCGATGACCCGACCGGCACGCTGGACAGCCCGAGAAAGGGCCGCCCGCTGCCCAAGACGATGAGCGAGGCGGACACCGGCCGGCTGATCGACCGTGCGGCGCTTGAGGCCGGCGATGCCTCGTCGGACGATGGGGACAGTCTGGCGTCACTGCGCCTGCATGCGCTGGTCGAGGTGCTTTACGCCACCGGCCTGCGCGTTTCCGAGCTGGTCGGCCTGCCGGTGACGGTGGCGCAGCGCGACGACCGTTTCTTCATGGTGCGCGGCAAGGGCGACAAGGAGCGCATGGTGCCGCTCTCGGCCAAGGCACGCGCGGCGATGAAGACCTGGCTTGCCGCCCGCGCCAGGGTGCCCGCCTTTGCCGACAGTCCGTTCCTGTTTCCGGCCGCCTCCGACAGCGGCTATCTCTCGCGCCAGGTCTTCGCGCGTGACCTGAAAGGGCTGGCGGCAAGGGCCGGCATCGCCTCGGCGAAGATCTCGCCGCACGTGCTGCGCCATGCTTTCGCCAGCCATCTCCTGCAGAACGGCGCCGATCTCCGGGCCGTGCAGCAATTGCTTGGCCATGCCGACATATCGACGACACAGATTTACACCCATGTGCTGGAAGAGCGGCTGGTGCGGCTGGTCAACGATCATCATCCGCTTGCCGACTAGGCCTCATATCGCTATGTGAGGACGACATTTCACCGCCCGGAGCCTTGGATTCAAGGGTTCCGTCAGCCACTGCCTTCCGACGTATCGGTCCGCTCACGCATGTATAATTACCTCGATTTCGAAAAGCCGGTGCAGGACCTCGAGGGCAAGATCCTCGAGCTGAAGAAGCTTGCCGAGAATGGCGAGGCGGTCGATGTCGGCGACGAGATCAGCCGTCTTGAGAAGCGCTCCCGCGACGCGCTGCGCGACGCCTACAAGGCGCTGACGCCGTGGCAGAAGGTGCAGGTGGCTCGCCATCCCGACAGGCCGCATTGCGTCGACTATATCAAGGGCCTGCTCACCGATTTCACGCCGCTGGCCGGCGACCGCAATTTCGGTGAGGACCAGGCGATCGTCGGCGGTTTCGCCCGTTTCCGCGGCGAACCCATTGCCATCATCGGCCAGGAAAAAGGTTCCGACACAGCCAGCCGCCTGAAACACAATTTCGGATCGGTTCGCCCGGAGGGCTACCGCAAGGCGGTACGGCTGATGGAACTGGCCGACCGCTTCAAGATCCCGCTGCTGACGCTGGTCGACACGGCCGGCGCCTATCCCGGTGTCAACGCCGAGGAGCGAGGCCAGGCGGAGGCTATCGCCCGTTCAACCTCGACCTGTCTCGGCCTGAAAGTGCCGTCGATCTCGGTGGTCATCGGCGAAGGCGGTTCGGGCGGCGCCATTGCCATCGCCACCGCCAACCGCGTCTACATGCTCGAACACGCCATCTATTCGGTGATTTCGCCGGAAGGGGCCGCCTCGATCCTGTGGCGCGACACAACGCGATCGAAGGACGCGGCGACCAACATGAAGATCACCGCGCAGGATCTTTTTGAATTAAAGATCATCGACGCCATCATCCCCGAGCCGCTCGGCGGTGCGCATCGCGGCGCCGAAACGGTGATCGCCGCGACCGGAGACCTCATCGCCAGGACGATGAAGGATTTTGCCGGCGCCAACACCGATTTCCGCGAGCAGCGCCGCGAAAAATACCTGGCCATGGGCCGCAGTCTCTGACCACAGGCAGCCTTGGCCGCAACAATGTGGCGGGGCGGAGCATTTTTGCCACAAAAATGCCGCTGCATTCGGCTCAATGAGACTGCCGCAGGGGGATGCGTCGGCACTTGCGGTAAGGAATTTATTAGGGTTAACGGGCTTAGGGTCCGTCGATGCGCAGTGTAGCAGCCGGGGCAGGAAGCGTCCTGGCGCCAGAGAAAAGACGATATCCGTAGCCATGTTTGTCAAGCTTGCCCGCACCGGAATCCTGATCGCTGCCCTCGGCGTTGCCGGCTGCAACAATTCGTCGATGAAGGATTTTGCCCCGGAGGCCAACAAGCCGCTGCCCGACAAGATCCTCGCCGACATGAGAGCCAAGGGCATGGTCCGCACCTCGTCGGTGATGGCCCGCATCTTCAAGGAAGAAGGCAAGCTCGAGATCTGGAAGGCCAAGACCAACGGCCGCTACGACATGGTCGCCAGCTACGACATCTGCAAATGGTCGGGCAAGCTCGGGCCGAAATACACCGAAGGCGACCGCCAGGCGCCGGAAGGCTTCTACACGGTGCGCCCGGCGCAGATGAATCCGCGCTCGAACTACCATTTGTCCTTCAACATCGGCTATCCCAACGCCTATGACCGCGCCAATGGCCGTACCGGCTCCAATTTGATGGTGCACGGCGCCTGCTCGTCGTCGGGCTGCTATTCGATGACCGATGCGCAGATCGAGCAGATCTATGCCTTCGGCCGCGACGCATTCCAGGGCGGCCAGACCGAGTTCCAGATTCAGGCGTTTCCGTTCCGCATGACCGCCGCCAACATGGCGCGCTACCGCAACGACCCCAATTACGACTTCTGGAAGATGCTGAAGGTCGGCTACGACAATTTCGAGATCACCAAGGTGCCGCCGAAGGTCGATGTCTGCGAGAAGCGTTATGTCTTCAACCAGGTTGCCGCCGACGGTCAGACATTCGATCCGACCGGCGCCTGCCCGGCGACCACGCAACCTGATTCGCTGAAGAGCGCCTACAATTCCTACATGAGCACCTACGACGCTGCGTTCAGCGGCGCGGTCAAGGCCAGCGTGCCGGCGCCCAAGCCGACCATCGCCGGCATCAAGGAAGCCAGCATCGTCTCCGACTGGTCCAAGCGCCGCGCACGCGGCGAACGCGTGCCGATCGATCCGCCGTCGCTCAACAATGACGGCTCGGTCACCGAGACGGCACGCATGGGCCGCATCGATTCGCCCGCTGGCCGCAAGATGGCGGCCCTCGATGCCGAAAAGGCGGCCAAGCAGAAGGCCGAGGAGCAGAGGCTCGCTGCCATAGAGGCGGCCAAGCAAGCCAAGGAAGCCGCCAAGGCCCAGGCTCTGGCCGAAAAGGAGGCCGAAAAGGCTGCCAAGGAAGCCCCTGTCGCCACCGCGACCATCGCGGCCCCTTCGGAAGCGGCACCGATGGCCGAGACGCAAGCGGCGAGTGCCGACGAGAGCCGCGTGACGAAGCTGAAGAACAAGCTGCTCGGCATGTTCGGCGGTTGATTTCGCCCGTGGATGATCGCGCCGCTATTTATGACCTCAAGGGGCTGAACTGCCCCTTGCCCGTGCTCAAGGCCAAGAAGCGCCTGGCGGGGATGCAACCGGGCAGCCGGCTCTGGCTGGAGACCACCGACCCGCTGGCCGTCATCGACATTCCGGCATTCTGTTCCGAGAGCGGCCACCAGTTGATTGAAACGGCGGCGGTCTCCGGCGGCCATCGCTTCCTGGTCGAGCGCGGCGCGCCGTAATCGTGGGAGCTACCGCCCGGCAATCGCCAGCGGGTTGTTTTCCAGCGCGGCGCGATCGGGCGTGTCGATCGACGGCCGGTTGGTGAAGGCGGCGAACAGCCTGCGGATATAATCTTCGGGCATATCGAGCGTGATCAGCACCAGCCGCGTGCCGCGCTGGCCATCTGGCCAGGACGGCAATTGCACCGGCGGATGCAGGATCTTCTGCACGCCATGGATCACCAAAGGCCGCGACGGGTCTTCCCTG
This sequence comes from Mesorhizobium sp. M7A.F.Ce.TU.012.03.2.1, assembly GCF_004006095.1. NCBI lineage: Bacteria > Pseudomonadati > Pseudomonadota > Alphaproteobacteria > Hyphomicrobiales > Phyllobacteriaceae > Mesorhizobium > Mesorhizobium sp. M7A.F.Ce.TU.012.03.2.1. The sequence continues at coordinate 2,699,386 of NZ_CP034779.1, read as the reverse complement.
AGCTCGATGACGCCCTTCATGCGCAGCAGGCGCTCGCCATGTGTCGAGCGCAGCAGGTCGAGGAACATCTCGATCGCCGAAAACGGCACCGGGCCGTCATGCACCAGCGAATAGGAACGCACCCGCGAATCGTGGCGATGACCGTGGTCATGGCCATGTTCGTGATCATGCCCATCATGGTGATCATGATCATGATGGTGATAATCATGAGCGGCTTCCTCGCCCAGCCAGCGCCGCACATCGGCGGATTTGGTTGCCGGGTTGTAGAGGCCGCAATCAAACAGCGCCGCCACGCCTGTCCCCGTGTCGCCGGCATCGAGCAGTTCGGCGCCCGGATTGATCTGCCGCAGGCGCGCCCGAAGCATTTCCAACTCATTGGGATCGGCGACCAGATCGGCTTTGCTGAGCACGATGCGATCGGCGACGGCAGCCTGCTTGACCGCCTCGACATGGGCGTCGAGCGTGGCGTTGCCGTTGACGGCATCGACCAGCGTGATGACGCCGTCGAGCCGGAAGGCCTGGATCAGCGCCGGATGGGCCATGATCGACTGCAGCACCGGCGCCGGGTCGGCAAGGCCGGTGGTCTCGACGATGACGCGGGCCAGACGGGCGATGCGGCCGGTCTGCAGCCGGTCGACCAGGTCGGCCAGCGTATCGACCAGTTCGCCGCGCACCGTGCAGCACAGGCAGCCGTCCGAAAGCTGGATGATGCCGTCGGAAGACTGCTCGACCAGCAAATGGTCGATCGCCACCTCGCCGAACTCGTTGATGATCACCGCCGTGTCGGCCAGCGCCGGATCCTTGAGCAGCCGGTTGAGCAGCGTCGTCTTGCCGGCGCCGAGGAAGCCGGTCAGCACCGAGACGGGGATCGGGAAGCCGCTGCCCATTGGCTAGTTCGCAACCTTGGCCGGCTGGTCGCCCTGCGCGGCGGAGCCGGCAATCTTCGGGCCTGCGCCGGCCGGTGCCGGCCTGTCGGGCCGCCAGCTCGGGATCGGCACATCGGCATATTCCTGACCGCCCCGGTCGAGGATGGCCTTCGGCGCCGGACCGGTGGCGCCGCCAAGGCCGACGGCAACCAGCGTTGGCACATGGTCGAGCTTTTCCTGATAGGGCGATTTCGGCACGTCCTTGGCGACGACCGGCGGCGCCTCCGACTGCTCCTGCGGCGTCTTCTTCTTGCAGACCTCGTCCTTCATGTCGTTGGGCGAGACCGTGTCGCCATAGGGCGCCAGCGTGGTGACGGTGGCCGAGCCGGCGGCAGGCGCGTCAAAACCCTGATCGAGCAGTTTTGCCGCGGTCTCGGCACGTGTGACCGCCGATTTCTCGCCAAGCACCACCGCGACCAGCGTGCGCCCGTTGCGGGTCGCCGAACCGATCATGTTGAAGCCGGAAGGGCAGACAAAGCCGGTCTTCATGCCATCGGCGCCGGGATAACGGCCAATCAAGAGATTGTAGTTGGGGATAGCCTTCTTGCCGACGGCAAGGCCTTCGATCGAGAACCACGGCGCATATTGCGGAAATTCGCGGCGGATCGCCATCACCAGCACGGCGAGGTCGCGCGCTGTCGTGTACTGATCCGGCGAATAGAGCCCGTTCGGATTGACGAAATGCGTGCCGTTCATGCCGAGCCGGGTCGCTTCGGCGTTCATCCGGTCGGCAAAGGCCGCCTGCGAACCTCCGACATTTTCGCCCACCGCCATGGCGATGTCGTTGGCCGATTTGACCAGCATCATCTTCAGCGCGTTGTCGAGCCGCATCACCGAGCCCGGCTTGAAGCCCATCTTGCTTGGCGGCTCGGCGGCGGAGTGTTTGGTCACCTTGATCGGCGAATCAAGCTGAACCTCGCCGGCGGCGATCGCCCGAAAGGTGACATAAGCGGTCATCAGCTTGCTCAGCGATGCCGGATACCAGCGCTTGAACGCGTCCTGATGCTGCAGGATCTTGCCGCTGCCGAGATCGAATACGACCACCGGATTGGCCAGCGCCGGCCCGGCCACGACCGACAGCGCGATTGTGCCAACCGAGAATAGTTTGAGGAAATGCCTGTACCGCATGATCAAATCCGAAATCGCCTCTTGCCGTAGTCGCCCCTGGCTCCGTAAGATTTCGTTACGCGATCGCCAGCATGATTGGTCCGACCCTCAAAAACCGGACCGCATCGTTGCGGTGCTATTTACCCTATGTGACGCCAAGATGGCAAAGTGCCTGGCGATCACAATTGCAAGGCAGCGGACGACACCCGCCTGTCCCAACAGCGAGATGGAACCATCATGCCAATCCTGAACCGTGCCGCCGAAATGCAGGACGAAGTTGCCGGCTGGCGCCAGCATCTGCACCAGACGCCAGAACTGAACTTCGACGTCTTCAAGACCGCTGCCTTCGTCACCGAGAAGCTGAAAGCCTTCGGCTGTGACGATGTGGTCACCGGCCTCGGCAAGACCGGCGTCGTCGGCATCATCCGCGGCCGGCAGGGCGAAGGCCCCACCATCGGCCTGCGCGCCGACATGGACGCGCTGCCGCTCAACGAGATCACAGGCAAGTCCTACGCCTCGACCATCCCCGGCAAGATGCACGCCTGCGGCCATGACGGCCACACGGCAATGCTGCTGGGCGCGGCCAAATACCTCGCCGAGACGCGCAACTTCACCGGTTCCGTGGCGGTGATCTTCCAGCCGGCCGAAGAGGGCGGCGGCGGCGGCAACGAGATGGTCAAGGACGGCATGATGGAGCGTTTCGACATCTCCAGGGTGTTCGGCATGCACAACATGCCGGGCCTGCCTGTCGGGCAGTTCGCCATTCGCCCGGGCCCGATCATGGCGGCGACCGCCGAGTTCACCATCACCGTGCGCGGCAAGGGCGGCCACGCGGCGATGCCGCACGGCACGATCGACCCGATCGTCATCACCAGCCAACTGGTCGGCGCCTTGCAGACGATCGCCTCGCGCAGCACCGATCCGGTCGAGGCCGTGGTGGTGTCGGTGACCAAGTTCCACGCCGGTGACGCCTACAACATCATCCCCGAAACCGCTGAAATCGCCGGCACCGTGCGCACCCTGCGCAAGGAGATCGCCAAGAAGTCCGAAGAGCGCATCCGCAGCATATGCGACGGGCTGGCGACCGCATTCGGGGCAAAGATCGAGGTCGACTACCAGGCAAATTACCCCGTGACCTTCAACCACGCGGAAGAGACGGTGTTTGCCGGTGATGTCGCGATGAGTGTCGCCGGCGACGCCCATGTCCACCGCGGCATCCAGCCGGTGATGGGTGGCGAGGATTTTTCCTACATGCTCGAAGCCCGCCCCGGCGCCTTCATCTTCATCGGCAATGGCGACACCGCCGGTCTCCACAACCCTGCCTACGATTTCAACGACGAGGTCATCCCGCACGGCATGAGTTACTGGGTGAAACTGGCGGAAACCGCGCTGGCCGCCTGACGGCGGCAGCGCAAAGCCGGCCGGATTGCCTTCGGCCGGCCTCTTGGCGAAACGATCCGAAGCGGCTATGTGTCTGGCCGCGTGGTCCCGTAGCTCAGTAGGATAGAGCGGCAGATTCCTAATCTGTAGGTCACAGGTTCGATTCCTGTCGGGATCACCATGCATTTCAAACACTTAGCGAAATTGTCGCCGTACTTTTTTGGGTGGTTTTTTCCAAATTAGTACGGCCAATATTACAGACCTTCAAACTTTGGGCACGCTGCCTCAAGGCTGAAATGGCTGAAATCTGAGATTCAGTCTAAAGAGCAGAGTGTCGGTTTTTGGCCAGAGCTTCCGCGCTTTCAGACCTCCGTCGGGATTGAGATTGATCTCGCACAAGGACGAAGGGCTCTTGGCGGCTACGTTCCGCGCATGATCCTCAATCTACTCATCGGCACTGTCGTCATAAGTCTGACGGTTCTCGTCCACACATTTGGTCTGATCGCCGTCACACACGCGATGGGGTATCTGGTCGCGCGGTTTCGCATGCACGGGCGCCGCAGCCGCATCGTGGCGATGATCAGCGTGGTGATGGGCCTCTTTGCGGTCATGACCGTAGAGGTCTGGCTCTGGGCCGGCCTATATAGGTTGCTTGATATCTTCGCCGACTTCGAAACCGCACTGTACTTTTCGACCATTACCTTTTCGACCGTCGGCTATGGCGACATCGTGCCTGCCCATGCGTGGCGTGTGCTGGCGGCGCTGGAGGGCGTAAACGGGTTCTTGCTAATCGGCTGGTCGACCGCCTACCTGATCGCGGCAGGCACTCGTATCGGCCCGTTCAAGGCCGGCGAGCATTTCTGACCGGGCCAATGTTCAGACCGCTACTGAATGCCTGGCCTTGCCGGTTTCGAAATATTTGTCGAACTTCGCGGCGACGCTCCTGACAAAGGGGCGGCTTTCCACCGGCACGACGAAGTGGTCGCCGTTCAATTCAAGCATGCGTGCGGGGTCAAGAAGCGCGGTCGAGCTTGCCTTGCTGAGAAGCTTTTGGCCGGCTTCGCCGAAGCGCTCAACTAGGTCGATCGCCGAAAAGGCGAAGTCGCACATCAGCCGCTCGATGATCCACCCGCGAGCGCGGTCGTCGTTGGAAAAGGCAATCCCGCGGACCGAAGCCAACCCACCCTCACCCACCATGCGGCCATATTCAGCGGTCGAAGGCATGTTCTGGACGTAGCCCTGGCGAAACTGGCTGATGGATGAAGGGCCAAGGCCAATCAAAGTCTCGCAGCGATCTTCGGTGTAGCCCTGAAAGTTCCGATGCAAAGTTCCCGAACGCGCGGCAACCGCCAGCGCATCGTCCGGTTTGGCGAAATGGTCGAGCCCGATTGCTTCGTATCCCTGGTTAAGGATGGCGCGCGCTGCCAGTTGCGATTGGGCAAACCGCTCTTCCGGACCTGGCAACCAGGCCTCGTCGATCATTGTCTGATGTTTTTTGAACCACGGCACATGCGCGTAGCCAAAAAGGGCGATCCGATCCGGCTCCAGGGTCAACGCTTGTGCGACCGTCGAGGAAACGCTCTCCCGGGTCTGGTGCGGCAAGCCATAGAGCAGGTCCAAGTTGACCGATTCGACGCCGCGCGAACGAACGCCGTCAACGACAGCTTTCGTTTGCAAGAAGGTCTGCTCGCGATTGATGGCCTTCTGGACCTTGGGATCGAAATCCTGGACGCCGAGGCTCGCTCTCGTCATGCCGATTTCGGCGAGTGCGTCGAGCCGGGCTTCGTCCATGTCGTTGGGTTCGATTTCAACGCTGATCCTGGCGTCGGGAAGAAATGTGAATCCATCGCGCAAGACTTCCGATAGTGCAACGATATCCTGCGGTTTGAGCATGGTTGGCGAACCACCACCGAAATGAACGGCACGCAAGCGGCCCTTGCCTGCGACAAGACAGGCAACGGTCGCGATCTCGTCATGCAGCGAGTGCAGATATTGGGTCACCGGCTCGTAGTGGCGTGTCTGCTTCGTATGGCAGGCGCAGAACCAGCAAAGCTTGTCGCAATAAGGGATATGCAGATAGAGCGAGATCTCGTCATCCTCGCCAAGCGCCTGCAGCCAACCACGACACACAGCAGCATCGACACCCGGATGAAAATGCGGCGCCGTGGGGTAACTCGTGTAACGCGGCACGTTCTCGCCAAGTCGGGCAACTAAATCTGGGCGCATGTCCTAATCTGCTCCGGGCTGTGTCGCGCGATGTTGCTCACAAGAGGCAGTAGCGCCTTGATTTCGGTCAATGCCCATCGGCTGCGGACAAACTGCCGCAAGCGCTTTTGCTTGGGTCGATGCTATATCGTGACAGGACTTTGGACCCGCGGAAGACCACGATGACAGTGCGTCAGGATGTACACAGCGCCGGCATTCCCGTGCTTTGCCAATCGTGCGAGGCGCGCCACCATGGCGTTTGCGGCGCTCTCGGCCCTGAACAACTGGTGGGTCTCGCCAGAACTTCATCGAAACATACGGTTGAGCCCGGCGTGGAATTGATTGGCGACGCCGAGACAGTCGACAGTTACTCGAATGTGCTTTCCGGCGTGGTCAAGCTCACAAAGAGCCTTTCGGATGGGCGCCAGCAGATTGTCGGGCTTCAATTTGCTCCCGATTTTTTGGGCAGGCCCTTCAAGGTGGAAAGCGCCATCAACGCCGAGGCTGCAACCGCAGTCTCCTTGTGCTCATTCCCCAAGGCCGCTATTGAACGGATGATGAAAGAGTCGCCGGGACTGGAGCATCGCCTGTTCAAGCAGACGCTGAACGAACTCGATGATGCCCGCGACTGGATGGTGACGCTGGGCCGCAAGAGTGCTTCGGAAAAGGTGGCGAGCTTTCTTCTCATGATCGCCAGGAACATCGACCCCGCGCTCGACCCCTCCGCCCAGTCGACAAGTTTCGACCTGCCATTGACCCGCGCCGACATCGCCGATTTTCTCGGTCTGACGATCGAGACAGTTAGCCGCCAGTTGACCAGGTTGCGATCAGATGGCGTGATCCGGATTGAGAACAATCGGCATGTCACAGTCGATAACCTGAACCGGCTACAGCGCCGCTCCGGCGCTTAGGATCAATAGTCGGATCCAATCATCGGCAAGACGTGCTCGCGCTCGAAGGCGATATGCCGGCGCAGGCTTTCGAAGAAGCCGCGCAGCATGAAGCCAACCGCTTCGGCATTGTCGATGGTCTTGCCATGGCCGATGGCCAGCAGAATCTCGGTCACCTCGGCGGCAAAGCATTCATCCTCGACATGCTCGGCGCGCAATCGCCGGGCTGAATCACGATTGTTGGCCAGGGCGGTCTCGTAGGCAGGGAAGATAACCGATTCTTCGTATTCGTGGCTGTCGCGCAGAAGCGGAACGATTGCGTTCGCCAAAGTCAGGCATGCCAAAGGATCGACTCGGGGCAGCGTGTCTGCGATTTTTTCCAGCGCGGCGCAGAGCTGCAGCTTTTCCAGATGGGCACGTTTCATCACCGCCGCCGTAACCGCCTCCCGGCCAGATCGAGCTGCCGTATTTTCACGGCCTGTTTCGTTCAGCAACGATCCCAGCTCCTTCAACCTGTTCAACGACAGCCTCCTGATCGTTTGTGCGACCAACGCTGCCCAATCCAAAAGGATGTGGCTTTGACATGGATCAAGGCGGCGATGGGCCGACTGCTGAATTGGTGTCACGCGGATTGGCGTCCGCGCATCGGAATCGACGTCGGGGACATGTCATGAAGTTTGGTACACAAATCTTCGCTTTGGGCCTGTTCACATTTGCAGCCCTTGTCGCGGCCGGCTTCGGTGTCGACGAGCCTTTCCGGCAGCATATGTGGGTGCTGTTTTTTGTGTTGCTTGGTTTTGTCGCCATCCTCATCCGCAACACGAATTTCGAGGTGACCGCTCCGATTGACCCATCCGCATACATGGATGGTCCAATCCGCTACGGCGCCATCGCCACCATGTTCTGGGGTGTCGTCGGCATGCTGGTCGGCGTCGTCATCGCGCTGCAGCTTGCCTACCCCGATCTGAACATCCAGCCCTGGTTCAATTTCGGCCGCTTGCGGCCGCTGCATACCTCAGGCGTCGTCTTCGCCTTCGGCGGCAACGCGCTCTTGTGCACATCATTGTATGTCGTACAGCGAACCTGTCGCGCCCGGCTCTTCGGTGGCGATCTCGCCTGGTTTGTGTTCTGGGGCTACCAGCTCTTCATCGTCATGGCGGCGACCGGCTACCTGCTCGGCATCACCGAGAGCCGCGAATACGCCGAACCCGAATGGTATGTCGACATCTGGCTGACCATCGTCTGGGTCGCCTATCTCATCCTGTTCCTCGGCACGATCTTCAAGCGCAAGGAACCGCACATCTACGTCGCCAACTGGTTTTACCTCTCCTTCATCGTGACCATCGCGATGCTGCATGTGATCAACAACCTGTCGATGCCGGCCTCGTTCCTGGGCTCCAAGAGTTATTCCGCCTTTTCCGGGGTCCAGGACGCCTTGACGCAATGGTGGTATGGACACAACGCCGTCGGCTTCTTCCTGACTGCCGGTTTCCTCGGCATGATGTATTACTTCGTGCCCAAGCAGGCAAACCGGCCGGTCTATTCCTATCGGCTGTCGATCATCCATTTCTGGGCGATCATCTTCCTCTACATCTGGGCCGGGCCGCACCACCTGCACTACACCGCCCTGCCCGATTGGGCGCAGACGCTCGGCATGGTGTTCTCGATCATGCTGTGGATGCCATCATGGGGCGGCATGATCAACGGCCTGATGACGCTGTCCGGCGCGTGGGACAAGCTTCGCACCGACCCCATCATCCGTATGATGGTGATGGCGATCGCCTTTTACGGCATGTCGACCTTTGAAGGACCGATGATGTCGATCAAGGCCGTCAACTCGCTATCCCACTATACCGACTGGACCATTGGTCACGTCCATTCCGGCGCGCTCGGCTGGGTCGGCATGATCTCGTTCGGCGCGATCTACTACATGGTGCCGAAGCTCTGGAACCGGCAACGGCTCTACTCGCTGCGGCTGGTCACCTGGCACTTCTGGCTGGCGACACTTGGTATCGTTGTCTACGCCGCGGTCATGTGGGTGTCCGGCATCATGCAGGGCCTGATGTGGCGTGAGTACGACGAGCAGGGCTTCCTGGTCTACTCCTTCGCCGAAACGGTCGCAGCCATGCACCCCTACTACGTCATGCGCGCCGTCGGTGGCGCCATGTACCTCTCGGGCGCCCTGATCATGGCCTGGAACATCACCATGACCATCCTCGGATATCAGCGCGAGGAGCAGCCGATGCCCGGCTCCGTTCCCGCCCTTCAGCCTGCCGAATAAGGAGCCAGATAATGGGCTTGATGGACAGACACGCAATCATCGAGAAGAACGCCACGCTCCTTCTCGTTGGCTCTCTTCTTGTGGTGACCGTCGGCGGCATCGTCGAGATCGCGCCGCTCTTCTATCTCGACAACACGATCGAGACGGTGGAAGGCATGCGCCCCTATTCGCCGCTCGAACTTGTCGGGCGCAACATCTATGTGCGCGAGGGCTGCTACCTCTGCCATAGCCAGATGATCAGACCGTTCCGCGACGAAGTCGAACGCTACGGTCACTACAGTCTGGCGGCCGAGTCGATGTACGATCATCCTTTCCAGTGGGGATCGAAGCGCACTGGACCGGACCTCGCCAGGGTTGGCGACCGCTATTCGAATGCCTGGCACGTCGCGCATCTTGCCGACCCGCGCTCGGTCGTGCCGGAATCGGTCATGCCGAGCTATGCCTTCCTGAAGGACGCGCCCATCGAGGTGAAGAACTTCTCGACACACCTGGTTGCAAACGCGCGCGTCGGCGTCCCCTATTCGGATGACATGGTCGCCAATGCCAATGCCGATCTGGCGACGCAGGCCGACCCCAATGCCGACACCTCCGGCCTTGAGAAACGCTATCCCAAAGCCAAGGTCGGAGACTTCGACGGCAATCCGCAACAGGTGACTGAAATGGATGCCCTCGTTGCGTATCTGCAGATGCTCGGGACCTTGGTGGATTTCAAGAACTACGACGAGGCCGCCGGTTACCGCTGAGGAGCTTTATTCATGGAATACAATTTGATGCGGGAGTTTGCTGACAGCTGGGGTCTGGTCGCCATGGCGCTCTTCTTTGTCGGCGCGGTTGCCTTCGCGCTGCGCCCTGGCAGCCGCAAGCTGGCCGACGAAGCTGCCCGGATTCCCCTTGAGGACGAGTGATCATGAGCGACGAGCACATCGACGAAATCTCTGGCGTCTCAACCACTGGCCATGAGTGGGACGGCATCCGGGAGCTGAACAATCCGCTTCCGCGCTGGTGGGTCATAACCTTCTACGTCACCATCGTTTGGGCGATCGGCTACATGATCGCCTATCCGGCATGGCCGCTGCTGCACTCCGCGACAACCGGTGTGCTCGGCTATTCGAGCCGCAAGGACGTCAAGAACGAGTTGGCGGCGGCAGAAGTGTCGAAGGGCAAGTATGTCGCGGCCGTAGAGTCGAAGACGGTCTCGGAGATCGCCGCGGACGATGCCTTGCGCGAATTCGCGGTCGCCGCTGGCGGCGCCGCGTTCAAGGTCAACTGCACGCAGTGCCACGGCTCTGGCGCCCAGGGGTCAGCTGGCTTTCCCAACCTCAATGACGACGACTGGCTATGGGGCGGCACGGCCGAGCAGATCCAGCAGACGATCACGCATGGCATCCGCTTTGCGACTGATGCGGAAACGCGGCTGTCGGAAATGCCGGCCTTTGGCGACATCATCACCGCTGACCAGATTGCACAGGTCAGCGCCTACGTCGCCAGCCTGTCAGGCAAGGTCCACGATGCAAGTCTGATCCAATCCGGCGCCAAGGTCTTTGCCGACAACTGCGTTGCCTGTCATGGCGACAACGCGAAAGGCAACCGAGAGCTCGGCGGACCCGACCTCACCGACGCTATCTGGCTCTACGGCTCCGGCGAGACGGCGATCGCCGACCAGGTTCGAGCACCCAAGCAGGGCGTCATGCCAGCCTGGGGAGCGCGTCTTGGCGAAACCAAGGTCAAGGAACTGGCGGTCTACATCCATTCGCTTGGCGGTGGAGAATAGGAAGCGGGGACCTATTCTCAACCCTTCACCTTCCAGGCGACGAGGCCCGGCCCTGCCGGGCCTCGACTCTTTTCCGGAGCGCGCAGATTGACCTGCATCAACGCGGGCAGGTCCACCCGGCGGCATTGTTGCCTGACGCAGTCAAATCACCGTCTGCGTGTAGAGCGGAGAAAAGTCGTTGCTGGACAAGACGCAGGTAGAACGGCTGGAAGCCGAGGCGGTCAATTCCGCCAAGATCCGTCAGCCCCTTTATGCTGCGCGCAAGAAGATCTTTCCAAAACGCGCCTCGGGCAACTTTCGACGCTTCAAATGGCTGGTGATGGCGATCACGCTTGGCATCTACTATCTGACTCCATGGCTGCGATGGGACCGTGGTCCGTTTGCGCCCGACCAGGCCGTGCTGCTCGATGTCGCCAATCGGCGCTTCTACTTCTTCTTCATAGAAATATGGCCGCAGGAATTCTTTTACGTGGCTGGTCTCCTGGTCATGGCCGGCGTTGGACTTTTCCTGATCACCTCGACTGTCGGCCGTGCCTGGTGCGGCTATGCATGCCCTCAGACGGTGTGGGTCGATCTGTTCCTTGTCGTCGAGCGTGCGATAGAGGGCGACCGCAACGCCCGCATGACGCTCGATGCAGGTCCCTGGACCGCGCGCAAGCTCATGCTGCGCGTGTCCAAGCACACCATCTGGCTGGTCATAGGCGCGGCGACTGGCGGCGCCTGGATCTTCTACTTTGCCGATGCACCGACACTGCTCGGCGAGCTCTTCACCGGCACTGCGGCGGCCGTCGCCTACATCACCGTCGCCGTCCTGACGGCGACCACCTACACGTTCGGCGGGCTGATGCGCGAGCAGGTCTGCACTTATATGTGCCCATGGCCACGCATCCAGGCGGCCATGCTCGACGAAAGTTCGCTCACCGTCACCTACAATGACTGGCGCGGCGAACCGCGTTCGCGTCATGCGAAGAAGGTGCAAGCTGCAGGGCAGTCCGTCGGCGACTGCGTCGACTGCAATGCCTGCGTCGCNAATGACTGGCGCGGCGAACCGCGTTCGCGTCATGCGAAGAAGGTGCAAGCTGCAGGGCAGTCCGTCGGCGACTGCGTCGACTGCAATGCCTGCGTCGCGGTCTGCCCGATGGGGATCGACATTCGCGATGGCCAGCAGCTCGAATGCATCACCTGCGCGCTCTGCATCGACGCCTGTGACGGCGTCATGGACAAGCTCGGCAAGGAGCGCGGGCTGATCTCCTACGCGACGCTCTCCGACTACAACACCAATATGATGCTGGCAACCGCGGGCGGCTCCAGTTCAGTCAACCCGNCTCGGCAAGGAGCGCGGGCTGATCTCCTACGCGACGCTCTCCGACTACAACACCAATATGATGCTGGCAACCGCGGGCGGCTCCAGTTCAGTCAACCCGCCGCTGGTCAGGACCGCTGATGGCCTGTTCTCCGACAAGTTAGCGCATTTTCACATCCGCAAGATCTTTCGGCCACGCACCTACGTCTACATGGGCATCTGGTCGCTGATCGGCCTGGGCCTGCTCTTTTCGCTGCTGACGCGCGATCGGCTCGAACTGAACGTATTGCATGATCGCAATCCTCAGTTCGTCACGCTGTCCGACGGCTCCATCCGCAATGGCTATACCGTCAAGCTGCTCAACATGATCCCCGAGCCGCGGACGCTCGTCGTCACCATGCAGGGCCTTGAAGGCGCTGACATGGTCGTCGTCGGCGACGACATCCCGGCAGGCCGCTCTTTCGCCATTCCGGTGGAACCCGACCGCCTGAAAATGCTGAAGGTCTTCGTGCGCCAGCCGGCGGACCAGATCCGCGCGCCGGCGCAGACTTTCAAGTTCCGCGTCGAGGACAGAGCCAGCTTCGAGTCGAACGAGTACACCGCCACCTTCAACGCGCCGGAGGCCCCCAGATGACTGCCAATGTACAAAAGCCTCGTGAATTTACCGGCAGGCACATGCTGGCCATCATCCTCGCCTTTTTCGGCGTGGTCATCGCGGTCAATCTGACCATGGCGACGCTCGCCAGCACAAGCTGGACTGGCCTCGTCGTCGAAAACACCTATGTGGCGAGCCAGCAATTCAACAAGAAGGCCACGGAAGGANCCTCGACGCGGAACTTGAAAGTCTGCGCCGGCGGACCAGATCCGCGCGCCGGCGCAGACTTTCAAGTTCCGCGTCGAGGACAGAGCCAGCTTCGAGTCGAACGAGTACACCGCCACCTTCAACGCGCCGGAGGCCCCCAGATGACTGCCAATGTACAAAAGCCTCGTGAATTCACCGGCAGGCACATGCTGGCCATCATCCTCGCCTTTTTCGGCGTGATCATCGCGGTCAATTTGACCATGGCGACGCTCGCCAGCACAAGCTGGACTGGCCTCGTCGTCGAAAACACCTATGTGGCGAGCCAGCAATTCAACAAGAAGGCCACGGAAGGACGGGCACAGGCAGCCCTTGGCTGGACCGGCAAGCTGACCATCGCATGGGGTGAAGTCCGCTACAGCCTCACCGATGCCGCTGGCAAGCCGGTTCCCCTGCACGGNCAGGCAGCCCTTGGCTGGACCGGCAAGCTGACCATCGCATGGGGTGAAGTCCGCTACAGCCTCACCGATGCCGCTGGCAAGCCGGTTCCCCTGCACGGTGTCAAAATGCTGTTTCGTCATCCGGCTTACGAGAAAGAGGACGAGTCTGTCACGCTCGCGCTCGGCTCCGGCCAGGAATTCGCCGCGCAGCATATGCCCAAGGACGGCGTCTGGATCGTCGAGATCGACGCCGATGCCGGTCTGGATAAACCGTATCGCGACGTCAGCCGGATCATGATCTCCCATGGAGCGCTGCAATGAGCTGTTGTGCACCGGGCGCCGAAATGGCGCTGGACCTGGGCAGCGCGGCATCGGTGCTGCCATCCAGCCAGGAAATCAGGCTCGCGAGCCGCTCGCTTGGCGACGATCTTCGTCAGACCGATCTGTCAGTGCCGATGGTTCATTGCGCAGCCTGCATCCGGACGATCGAGACGGCGCTGGCGAAACTCGACAATGTCGAAGGCGCGCGTGTCAACCTGTCGACGAAGCGGGTCGCGATCCGGTGGCGTGGAGACAAGGTGCCGCCTTTCGTCGCTGCGCTGGGACGACTGGGATACGAGGCGCATCTGTTCGCCGCCGAGATCGATGAAAAAGACAAGACGCTTGCCGAGCTGATCCGCGCCGTTGCTGTCGCCGGCTTTGCCGCAGGCAACATCATGCTGCTTTCGGTCTCGGTCTGGTCCGGCGCCGAAGGGGCCACCCGCGACCTGTTTCACTGGGTCTCGGCGCTGATTGCCATCCCGGCGCTCGCCTTCGCCGGCGGCATCTTCTTCCGCTCGGCCTGGAAGGCACTGCGCCACGGCCGCATGAACATGGACGTGCCGATCGCGGTTGGGGTGTCGCTCGCTTACGCGATGAGCCTCTACGAGACGATCAACCATGGCGATCACGCCTATTTCGACGCGTCGGTATCACTGCTGTTCTTCCTTTTGATCGGCCGCACGCTGGATCACGTGATGCGCGAACGTGCCCGCACCGCGGTGAAAGGCCTGTCGCAGCTCGCCGCGCGTGGCGCCATGGTGCTGCGCGGCGACGGCGCGCGCGACTATCTGCCGGTTGGCGAGATCGAACCAGGCATGCAGCTGCTGATCGCGGCCGGTGAAAGGATCCCCGTGGATGGCAAGATCATCCACGGAGCGTCTGATCTCGACTGCTCGCTGGCCTCAGGCGAAAGCGTGCCGAAAAACGTGGCGCCGGGCGCAGCCGTGCAGGCCGGCGTGCTCAATCTCACCGGCCCGCTGACGATCGAGGCGACCGCAGCCGCAAAGGATTCGTTCCTCGCCGAAATGGTTCGACTGATGGAAGCCGCCGAGGGCGGTCGCGCGCACTATCGCCGCATCGCTGACCGAGTTTCAGCGCTTTACGCCCCGGTGGTTCATCTCACCGCCTTCGTGACATTCCTGGGCTGGATGGCGGCGACGGGCGACTGGCACCGGGCGATGACGATCGCCATCGCTGTTCTCATTATCACATGCCCCTGCGCGCTCGGCCTCGCCGTGCCGATCGTGCAGGTGGTCGCCGCACGGCGCCTGTTCGAGAACGGCATCATGGTCAAGGATGGCTCGGCCATGGAGCGCCTGGCGACAATCGACACGGCGGTGTTCGACAAGACCGGCACGCTCACGCTTGGCCAGCCGCGGCTCGTCAACGCGTCGTCGATCGATCCCGCCATGCTGGAAATCGCAGCCGGCCTGGCCGCGCATTCGCGCCATCCATATTCAAAGGCCATTTCCGGCTTTGCCGCCAGCAGCAGCCAGAACAAATTCGATAAAGTCACCGAGCACCCGGGATTCGGGATCGAAGCTACCGCCGCTGGAAGCATCTGGCGGCTGGGCCGACGCGGATGGGCTGGCTGGAAGGCCCGAACTGGCGGTGAAGGCAAACATGGCTACGGCGGAACAGTCCTGACGGAAAACGGGATGATTGTCGCATCCTTCGTTTTCGAGGATGCGCTGCGCGTCGGCGCCAGAACAGCCATCGACCAGCTGCATAATGCTGGTCTGTGCGTGGAAATGCTGTCGGGCGACACCGCCAAAGCCTGCTCGGAGGTTGCGGACGTTCTGGGTGTCGATGACTTCGTTCCCTGCCTGCTGCCGTCCGGCAAGGTCGAACGCATCGAGAGTCTGGCGAGAGACGGGCACAAGGTTCTGATGGTTGGCGACGGGCTCAACGACACGCCGGCGCTGAGGGCTGCGCATGTCTCGATCGCGCCCGCCACAGCCGCCGACATTGGCCGCAATGCAGCCGACTTCGTTTTTCTGCGCGAAAGCCTCCTGGCGGTCCCACTGGCGCTGGACGTCTCGCGCCAGGCAGGACGCTTGATCCGGCAGAACGTCGTCATCGCGATCGTCTACAATGCGGTCGCGGTACCGATCGCCATCCTCGGACACGCCACGCCTTTGATAGCGGCGATCGCCATGTCCGCCTCGTCACTGCTTGTCATTGGCAATGCGCTGCGGCTGCGCTCGTCAGAGCCAATTTCACCGGCCAGGAATATTCGCCGCGAAAGACTATCCAACGCCAACGAACTGGTCGGATCGTCATGACCACTCTCACCTACCTCATACCCGTCGCGCTTTTCCTTGGCGCACTCGGCCTGTCCGGCTTCCTGTGGGCGTTGAGAAGCGGCCAGTACGAGGATCTCGACGGCGCGGCGGAGCGCATTCTCATCGAACGCGACGACGGCGCGGAGAATGCCCCTCGTTCCAAGTGACTCAGATCAAGGTGCCGTGTGTGGCGATGTCCTATCATCGTCTGACAAAAAATCAGGAGGTGAGCATGCAAGCCGAAGCCATAATGACGAAGCCGGTCATCACGACGGATGCGAACGCGACGATTGCCGAAGCAGTCGAGCTCATGCTCTCAAACAAAATAAGCTGCCTCCCGGTAACGGGCAGCGACGGTGCCCTTGTTGGCATTGTAAGCAAAAGCGACTTCTTGCGCCGAGAGGAACTGGGGACGCAGCGGACGCGTCCTCGCTGGCTGGAGTTTGACCTTGGCCCTGGCACAATCGCCGATGGCTATGCGCGATCGAACGGACGGATTGTCCATCAGGTGATGGTTACAAACGTCATTTCGGCGCCTCCAGGCGCCTCGATTGCTGATATTGTAAACTTGATGATGCAACACCGCATCAACAATGTGCCGATTGTCGACCGGAACAGGGTCGTCGGCATCATCACGCGAACTGATTTGCTACGCGTCCTGATCCGCACTTTGCCGAAACCGGGCACCACGCTGCCCGATGACGAGCAGATCCGTAAGGCCATACTTGCCGAACTGCAACGGCAATCGTGGAACGGTGGTGAGTTGATTGGTGTGAGGGTCAGCGACGGCGTGGTCGAACTCACAGGGGCGATTGTCGACGAGCGTCAACGCAAGGCAGCGATCGTTGCGGCGGAGAACGTTGCCGGCATTGGGCAAGTCAAGGACGGCCTCCACCTCCGTACAGATCCGTTCTCGGTGATGATGGTTTCGTAGCTGCAAAAAAGCGGGGGCCGCAAAGCAGAGTCCATTGGGTTCTCCTTTCCTCCCACATCTTCGACATGAGGCCGTTGGCAACTTTCCTTCGGCATATTGCGCTCGTCATGCTTGGCGTGCCATCCGCGCCGAATGCGCCCTCTGTGATAACGTCCCGCCTGTCTTAAAAAAGCCGATCTGACAGACATCTCCTCATTGGAACCACCAACCTTTCTTGGTGCGCTTGGCCTGGATTGCTTTGTTTGAGCTCTGAAAGAGTGACCAGCACGAAGATCGCGACGGGGCCGCCGCGCGAATTGCGATCGATTTGAAAAACAAAAGCGGTCGCTGATCTTCAGAAAGCCACCGGTGACTTCGCAGGCTTGCAGAAAACTGCGACACGAAACTGCTGCATCTCAATTCGCGCGCAATAGCCGCATTTCAAGGGCTGTTGTTTCTGCGATTAACGTCTATCAATTTGCGCCAGCGCAAAGAAACGCTGCGTCAGGTCAGATAGCTTCTACTCATCTGCAACGGTAGAAAGACAGGAGACTGACATGATCACGCGACGCGAAGCCCTCTTTGGAGCAGCACTTGGCGCTGCCGCCGTTGCGGCACTGCCCGCATTGTCGGCCACGGTTACAAAGGCAGAGATTAGCGGGCTACCTCGCGAGAAGATCACGCTCGTGGCACCGCCTTTCGTGCATCCGCATGACCAGATCGCCAAGGGCGGTCCGAAGATCGTCGAATTCACGATGATGATCGAGGAAAAGTTTGTCGTCATCGATGCCAATGGCACAAAGCTCAATGCAATGACCTACAATGGATCGATCCCCGGCCCGCTGATGGTCGTGCATCAGGACGACTACCTCGAACTGACGCTCATCAATCCCGATACCAATTCGCTTGCCCACAACATCGACTTTCACGCCGCGACCGGCGCCTTGGGTGGCGGCGAGCTCACGCTGATCAATCCTGGTGAACAGGTGACCCTGCGCTTCAAGGCGACGCGGACCGGAACGTTTGTCTATCACTGCGCTCCTGGCGGCGCGATGATCCCCTGGCATGTCGTCTCCGGCATGAATGGCGCCATCATGGTGCTGCCGCGTGACGGCTTGAGGAACGACAAGGGCGAACCGGTCAAGTACGACAAGATCTTCTACATCGGCGAGAGCGACTTCTACATTCCGCGCGACGAGAAGGGCAACTTCAAGGGCTACGAATCCGCCGGCGACGGCTACGATGACGTCGTCAAGGTCATGCGTGGACTGATCCCGACCCATGTGGTGTTCAATGGCAAGGCTGGATCCCTGACCGGCGACAACGCCATGAAGTCCAAGGTCGGTGAAACCGTGCTTATCGTCCATTCGCAGGCCAATCGCGATACGCGGCCGCATCTGATCGGCGGTCATGGCGACTATGTCTGGGAACAGGGCAAATTCTCCAACCCGCCGGCCAAGGACCTGGAAACCTGGTTCATCCGAGGCGGCTCGGCGGGCTCGGCGCTCTATACGTTCCTGCAGCCAGGTGTCTACGCCTACGTCAGTCACAATCTGATTGAGGCTGTGGAACTCGGAGCGACCGCTCACTTCATGGTCGAAGGCGAGTGGGATGACGACCTGATGACGCAGGTCGAGGCGCCCAAACCCATAGCCACCAACTGACGGCATTCCAATTTGCCCGGATAACGACGCTGTCCGGGCATGGACAAAAGCCATGTCTCTTTTCATCCTGAAGGTTCTGCCGGTCGCCCTGGCAGCCGCTGCTGTTCCGGTAGGGCTCTCGCTACAGGCGGTCTTCGGGGATCGACAACCCCACCCCGTCGCTATGACGGTTGTCTTGCTTTCCGGTTCGATCACCTATCCGACTCCGGGCGAGTTCCTGAAAGAGGGACGCCCGCAAGGCAATCCCCGCCTCGAGCGGCAACTCGACAGACCTCTCGAAATCATGGCCTACCAGGTTGGTGCGGCCGACTATGCGGACTGCGTGTTGGCTGGCGCCTGTCAGCCGGCACAGGAGACGCGCGCGATCCCGAGCAATGCTCCCGTCACCGGGGTAAGCTATCTCGATGCGAATGCCTACGCCCGGTGGTATTCGCAAGTGACCGGCGACCAATGGCGGCTGCCATCCGACGAAGAGTGGGCCTTTGCCGCTGCGGAGCGGTTCGCAGGGGAATTCGAGGGTGTCGAAAACGACGCCAGCAACCCCGCCAGACGTTGGCTCACCAGCTACAAGGCCGAGGTGGACCTCAATCGCAAACCGGACCCGATGCCGAGGAGCCGTGGCTCGTTTGGTATCAATTCCCTGGGCCTCGCCGACTTTTCCGGCAACGTCTGGGAGTGGACTTCGACCTGCTATGTCCGCACCACGTTGGCCGCGAATGGAAGCGGTGTTGCGAGCTCGGTCGACAATTGCGGCGTCCACGTCCTTGAAGGGCTTCACCGAGCCTACATGTCGAACTTCGTCAGCGACGGAAAAAGCGGAGGCTGTGCCGTTGGCACGCCTCCCGACAATCTGGGCTTCAGGCTGGTCCGGGACCATCCGGGATGGGCAAGCCGGATCCTTGGCCGGCTTGGCATCATCTGAAAACCAGGAGTGACGGGCCACGTCTTCTCGACCGTCGCGAGCCCACCGCCCTTCCCTCGCCTCACCGTGCCTTGGGTGTCGTCAACGCGGCTCCGTGGATCAGGAGGAAGCCGGCGAATGCCGCCATCCATGCGGCGCCGGCCATATCGATCACCGCGCCTGAGGACACGAAGGCGGCCAGGATTCTCAATGCTCCCGCGAGCAGGACGGCCACGAAGATAAAAGAGGTGCCTCTGCCAGCCTTGAGTTCTCGCCCGGTGTGCCCGAGCGTTGCGCGGGTCATCACGGCAAGCGTCATGGCACCGACCGCACCCGTTCCGAGCGTATGGAGCCCTGCAGCGACTGGCACGGCGGCAGGAAAGAAGATCGACGCCGAAACAAAGGCAAGACCTAGAGGCACAAAGGCATATGCAAGATGGAGGATGAGTACCAGCGGATCCCGCAGTGTGCGCTCGCCAGCCCAGCGCGACAGACGCCACGCCTGGCAGATAGCGGCGACGGCCATAAGCATGCCTGAGATGCTGTTGTCGGGGACGAACGTCCATGCTCCCAGCGCGATGGCTGAGATGGCTATCGATGCGGTGTCAAAACGGTCGGACGGCGCAGGCAGCCTGCCAGGATTTTCGCGGACGAGCCAGTTGCGCGTGAAACTCGGAATGATGCGCCCACCGATCAGCGAGATGAGCACGATCGCCGCAGCCATACCGAGCCTGCGGCTGATGTCGGATGTGCCTTGAAGGTGCGCCTCGATATGGAACGCGCCGTTGGCGCACGCCAGAATGGCAAGCGGCAACAGCACCTTGAGATTGCGCCAGTTGCGTCCCGCGACGATCTCGCGGGCCGCCGCGGCAGCGACAGCAAGCAGAAAGAAGCCGTCGATCATGGCCGCCGCCTCCCAGCCAATATCCGCCGAGAAGAAAACAGCCGCGCGCCCGGCAAGCCACAGGACCACCAGCGCCAGCAGCGGCAAGCCTTGCACGGGCAGCCGGCCGGTCCAGTTCGGGATGGCGGTCAGCAGGAACCCGGTAACGATCGCCGGCAGATAGCCGAACAGCATCTCGTGAATGTGCCAGTCGACGGCAACGAACGCACTGTGGGCATCGAGCCCGCCGGCATACATCGGCAGCCAAAGCAGAATGGAGAGCGCGGCATACAGCGACCCGAGGAAGAAGAAGGGCCTGAATCCGTAGGAAAGAAATGCGGGCCCGGTATAAGCCCGCAGGCGTGGAATCCCCATGATTTGCGTCTCCAAAATGAACAGGGCCGGATGAACCGCCGCCCTCGGTCCGTCCGGCCCTCGCCTGCCCTTCATGCGGCAGGCATGGCTGTATCGATTGCCGGTCAGTTGGCCGGGACCTGGCTGAACAGGTCCTCGAACACCGTCTTTGCCTTCCCTGCATGTTTGACCGTCTTGGCTGCGTCGAGGTTGACCGGCTTTCCGACAACGATCAGGGCGACCATGCCCATGCCGTAGTGAGGCGCGCATTTGACGCCGTACACACCTTCCTGGGTCAGTGTGACAGTGATCTCCTCGTTGGGTTTTCCCTTGAAAGCTTCAGCGCCGTCCGGAAGCATGCCCTTGACCGACTCCGCGTCATGGCTCTTGTCGGTCGGCACGAACTTGACGGTGTCGCCAGGGGCTGCCTTGACGAAGGCCGGCTGGAAAACCATGGCGCCTTTTTCACCCTTGTTTAGCATCTGCACCACATGCTCTTCCGCGCTTGCACCGCCGGCGAGCGCGAGGATGGAGATTGCGGCGGCGAGGATGGAGAGTTTCATCGATTTGTCCTTTGTTTCGGCTTCGCGGCATTGCGCCGTTCCATGCCATTTAGCCTGATGCGGCCGGCGACAATTTGCGCTGGCGCAAACTCAGGGTAAGAAAGGTGTCCCGCAGATTGGTGCGGAAGGGCTGTGAGGAAATTCGCTTGGTTGCGCTGGACCGATCGCTGATATCGCGGCTGCCGCTCTTCCAAGGGCTGGCGCCTGAAGAGCAAAGCGAGATTCTCACAAGCGCTCGATCGTCACGCTATGCCAAGGACGCAACGATCTTCGAGCAGGAGGCCGAGGCCCATTCCTTCTTCGTGTTGATCGCCGGTCACATCCGGGTGGTCCGCACCACGCCGGATGGACAGCAGGTCATCGCCAGATACATCAGCGAAGGCGAGATCTTTGGCGTCGCCGCGGCACTTGGCCGGACGGCCTACCCCGCCAGTGCTGTCGCGGCGGTGGATTGCGTGGTGCTGGCCTGGCCCAACGCTCTTTGGCCGGAGTTGGCGCGTCGGTTCCCGGTGTTTGGAGCAACCACCTACAGGACGGTTGGAAGCAGGCTGCAGGAGACCCAGACGCGCGTGGTGGAGATGTCGACGGAACAGGTGGAGCAGCGGGTTGCGCATGCGCTGCTGCGATTGGCAAACCAGACCGGCCGAAAGACCGATAGCGGCGTCGAAATCGACTTTCCGATCTCGAGACAGGACATCGCCGAGATGACCGGGACGACGCTGCACACGGTCAGCCGGCTGCTGAGCCGGTGGGAAGACGATGGAATAATTGTCAGCGGACGCCAGAAAGTCACGGTCAAGGATGCGCATCGCCTTGTGGTTCTCGCGGAGAACCGGGACAAGCGCTGATCCTCACCGTTCTCCTCGAACGGCCGCTTCGAGTTCGCCCAGAAAGTCGCCCTCATCGATCCGATGTTCCCGGCAGGCTTCAGCCACGGTATGGAATGTGCCGATCGGACAGCCGACGCACAGCATCTTGTATCTCAGCACCACAGCCACCGTTGCCGGCCATTTCCTCATGATTTCGTCAACGACCATGTCTGGGTCGATCGAACTGCGCTGTTCCATGATCAGGTCTCCGCGTTTTGCGAAGCCTCTTCATAAATCGCGTTCGGACCGCTCTCGTTGCGCTTTCGCAATCTGAAATGATTCAGATCAAGACGCGGCGTGCGCGATCTCGATAAGCAACGGGATAAAGTATTTGAGGAGGTTGGCATGCAAGCCAAAGCCATAATGACCACACCGGTCGTTGCAATAGATCCGTCTGCCTCGATCGTCGAAGCGGCCGGATTGATGCTCTCCAGCAAGATCAGCGGGCTTCCCGTCATTCGCAGCGACGGCGCGCTGGTGGGCATTATCAGCGAGGGTGATTTCCTGCGGCGCGGAGAGCTGGGCACTCAGCGCAAGCGCCCACGCTGGCTGGAGGTTCTTGTCAGCCCGGGAAGAGTTGCCGAAGAATATGTCCTGGCCAACGGACGGCGGGTCGAGGACGTGATGACCGACAGCGTTGTCACGGCATCCCCCAATGCATCGCTTGCCGAGGTCGTCGAGTTGATGTCGCATCACTGCATCAAACGCGTCCCGATCGTCGACGGCGACAAAATTGTTGGAATGATTGCCCGCTCCGATCTTCTTCGTGCGCTGCTTCACACGCAGCCAGCCTCGACCCCGACGGCCATTGACGACGAAGGGATACGCCAGAGCATCGTCGCGCAGCTTGCAGCGCAGAAGTGGGCTGGAAATGATCTGATCAATGTCAGTGTCGACAAAGGGATCGTAAAACTGAGCGGCGCCATCTTCGACGAACGCGAGCGCCGGGCAGCCATCGTCGCGGCCGAAAACGTCGCCGGCGTCAAAGGCGTTGAGGACAATCTATTTTGCGCCGAGCCGTTGTCCGTTATCCTGGTCTCGTAGCCAAGGGCTACCACCACCATTTTCCCAAGGCGAACTGCGTGCGTAGCCGCTCGACGACTAACGCTGGCCGGCCGCATGCTGCAGTCGTGCGATCAGGTCGCGGTTGCGACAATAATCTGGCGGAGCATCGGCTTGCTCGTGTTGATCGAGCCAAGTCGAGCACTCGTCCTGATGGCCGCAGGATCGGCAGCGGTTCGCCGCACGATCGGTGACTGCTGCATGGTCCGCCACCACTTTCAACTGCCTGTCGACACCAAGCTTGCGCATCATGCGACCCATCAACGCGACCCTGGCGTCGACTGAAATCAGGTAATCGAGAAAGCTCATCTTGGTCACTCCTGCCTTCTGAGACTCATAGCCATGCAGGCAGCCGACGACTTGATCTCGATCAACAGACGGAGCCGTCGCCAGGCCAAGGCGGCGAAAGGGGTAGAGTGAAGTTCCTGGACCCACCGCCGCGTACTCGACTGCTGAGACGTCGACCCATCAATACGACATGAAGCGGTTGATGCCGCTTTCCTCAATCAGCGAGCGCGTGACCCCGCCGAACGCCCATTCCCGCAGACGGCTGTGCCCATAGGCACCCGAGACGATCAGGTCCGCATGGATCGACCGCGCAAATATCAGCAACTGATCGCCGTCAGCCTCGCCGGCAATCAGTTCGGTTCGTGCCATGATGCCGTGATGTTCCAGAAAAACCGCGATATCGGCGAGACTGTCGCGGATGCTCTCGTCGCGGTCCGTATCGATTGTGGCAACGACGACTTCGTTGGCCTTGGCCAGAAGGGGCAACGCATCTGCTATCGCCCGCCGTGCTTCCCTCGTGTCTTTCCAGGCAACCAGCACGGTTTTCGCCATGACATGTTCGACATTGCTCGCAGCGACCAGGACCGGCCGGCCAATACCAAGTACCAGGCTGCCGACGTCCATTGCACGAAAGACATTTTCCCCTTTCTCGCTGCCGGTGACAATAAGATCGGCGGATCGAGCCGAAATGCTCAGGAAGCGGGTTGGACTGCAAACAGCTTGCCCCCATTCGCTAAAGATCGAAGCAGGAACCAGCCTCTCGAATTCGGCTCGCAGTTCGGCAAGCCGCTTTTCGATTTCCGTGCGCTGGATCTGCATGATCTCGCCTTCGTAGACCATACCGTCGCCAGTCGCGACCAATGGTGGGACATCTGCAGCCGCCAGACCGATGAGACGGGCGCCAAACCGTTCCGCGAGCTCGATCCCCACCTTCACTATGGGCATGGGGGAAGCATCTACCGCGAGGTTCACGATAATCGACTTGTAGGACATTGCAGGCGCCTTTCGCTGGAACCGTCGAATGCGTGATGAATTGCATTCGACAGCTCACGAGGCCTTGATGCACGTCAAGGAACCCGCCAATTGCATCCGGAGGCGAAAACGTCGGCCTCGATCCGTTTTGCGTGTACGGAGAGAAGTGATAGTTAGCCTCTCTTGTAGGCGTATCGAATCCAGGGATCTCAGGTGAGCCAAGACGAAGCGCCTATTTTGTCGGCCGGCGGGATGACGCTTAAGACAGTCTTGTCGCAAATGTTCGGACAGGCTCCGAGCTTCATGGCTCTCATGAGTGAGCCAAATCATGTCTTCGAACTGACCAATACTGCCTACCAACGGCTTATCGGCGACAGGCAAGTGATTGGAAAGTCGGTGCGCGACGCCCTTCCCGAACTCGAAGGCCAAGGCTTCTACGAACTACTGGACCAGGTCTATGAAACGGGTGAACCGTACAGGGGACGGGCCGTGAAAGTCGCGCTTCGCAAGGGCGACGAACCTGCCGAAGAGCGCATTCTCGATTTCGTCTATCAGCCCATCAAGGCCGATGACGGCCGCATCACAGCTATCTTTGTCGAAGGCACCGACGTCAGCGAGCTTTCCTTCGCAAACGCCGCTCTTCAATTGCGCGAAGATCATTTGCGATCGATCCTGGCGACTGTGCCGGATGCAATGGTCGTCATCGACGAACAAGGCCGGATCCAATCCTTCAGCACCGCTGCCGAAACGCTGTTCGGCTACCAGTCAGGCGAAGTCATCGGTCAAAACGTGAAAATGCTGATGCCCTCGCCCTACCGCGACGAGCATGACGCCTATCTCCTTCGCTACCTAACAACGGGAGAGCGCCGGATCATCGGGCTCGGCCGCACCGTGACCGGGGCACGCAAGGATGGCACGACTTTCCCGATGGAGCTTTCCGTTGGCGAGATGCATCCGGGGACCGGACGTTTTTTTACCGGCTTCTGCCGCGACTTGACGGAACGCCACCGCGCAGAAGCAAGAATCCAGGAGCAGCAGCAGGAGCTGCTGCACATGGCGCGGTTCACCGCACTCGGCGAGATGGCCTCGACGCTTGCTCATGAGATCAACCAGCCGCTCACCGCCATCACGAATTACCTCAAAGGCAGTCGTCGGCTGCTTGAGAAGAGCCGCGACGAGAATGCGCCCATGCTTCGGGATGCCGTGGAAAAGGCAGCTGAGCAGGCCTTGCGGGCAGGCGACGTGATCCGTCACCTGAGGGATTTTGTAGCCAGGGGCGAAAGCGAGCGCCAAGTCGAACGACTGCCAATGCTGATCGAAGAAGCCGCATCCCTAGCCTTGGTTGGTGCAAGAGAGATAAATCTCCTCGTCAGCTACAAGCTTGACCCAGTCGCCGAACTGGTCTTGACCGACCGCATCCAGATTCAGCAGGTTTTGCTCAACCTGATGCGCAATGCGGTGGAGGCTATGCAGGACTCGCCGCGCCGCGAATTGAAAGTCACAACAATTGCCCGGGATGATGGGATGGCCGAGGTAAGCGTGATCGATACCGGCCCGGGTCTCGCGCCGGAAGTCTCGGCTCAACTCTTCCAGCCGTTTGTAACCACCAAGAAGCAAGGCATGGGTGTCGGTCTCTCTATTTGCCGCACCATCGTGGAATCGCACGGTGGTCACATATGGGCCGAGGCGATGCCGAGCGGCGGGACCGCCTTCCGATTCACCTTGCGCATTGTGGAGAAGGAAGAGGTCACAAATGGCCGGCAGTGATCTGGTGCACGTGGTTGACGACGACATGGACGTGCGCAAGTCGCTCGGTTTTCTTCTGGCGACCGCAGATTTTGCAGTACGCCTGCACGAATCGGCCACAGCTTTTCTCTCGACGGCAAAGGTCGACCTCGACGGCTGCATCGTCACCGACGTGCGCATGCCGGGAATAGACGGCATCGAGTTCCTGCGCCAACTCAGAATGCGCTCCCATAAGCTCCCGGTGATCGTCATGACGGGCCACGCGGATGTGGCTCTGGCCGTTCAGGCAATGAAGGAAGGCGCTTCCGATTTCATTGAAAAACCGTTCGACGACCAGGTCTTGATCGACGCGATCCGCTCCGCGTTGGCCAACCGCAACCAGGCGAATACAACGCATCCGCAATCCGTTGAAATCCACGGGCGCCTGGCCTCACTTTCGGAGCGGGAGCGCCAGGTTCTGGATGGGCTCGTGTCGGGTCTGCCGAATAAGACGATCGCCTATGACCTGGGTATCAGTCCGCGCACCGTCGAGATTCATCGTGCCAATGTCATGAGCAAGATGGCCGCGGGCAGCCTGTCGCATCTCGTGCGCATGGCGTTGATCGTGGAATCCAAACCCTAGCAAGCGTCCCCGAGAGACTTGCCGTCGTCTGTCGGCACTGTCTTCGACAGCCAGTGCCGCCAATGGGTCGGGCGGATATCGACGCGCACGCCAGTCCCTGCGTGCTTCCAACCCTGCCGGCCTTTTATACAGGGAAATACGAGCGCATGTTCGCCGTCCTCGTCGAAGACGGCGAGTTCGAGTTCGCGACCAAACGGAGCGCTGAGGATCGGCTTCCACATCTCCCCATGATTGGGGGAAGCGGCAAGCAGCGCCTTGATTTAAATCATTTTCCGAAATTGCCGCTTATGCCGCAGCGGGCGAGCGGCAAGCCTGCCTTGATCGCGATCAATGACATCCCCGGCGGCTGGGCCAACAGTCTGTGGGACGATCAATAGACTCAGGAGATCACACATGCTGATCCGCACATTATCCGCTCTGGAATGCACGAAATTGCTGACCGCCAATCGTGTCGGTCATCTGGCATGCGCGAAGGATGGGCAGCCCTACGTGGTGCCGGTGCACTATGCGCACGCCGACAATCATCTCTACGCGTTTTCCATGCCCGGCAAGAAGATCGACTGGATGCGTGCCAATCCGCTGGTGTCCGTCCAGGTCGACGAACACGGTGAAGGACGGGGATGGAGAAGTGTTGTTGTCGACGGGCGGTTTGAGGAACTGCCGGACCGGATCGGCCACAAGCTCGAGCGCGACCATGCATGGTCGGTGTTGAGCAAGCATTCTGATTGGTGGGAGCCCGGTGCCCTCAAGCCGGTGGTGCCTCCGGTTGCGGAAAGCACGCCGCACGTGTTCTTCCGGATCCTGATCACGCAGGTGTCAGGTCGGAAGGCAAGCGAGTGAACTCTTCCACTCGCTCGGTTTCGCAAAGCACGGACCTCCAGCAGGCTGAGCTGTCCTAACCGTGTTGCCTGTCGCGCCAAGATTGGAGGTGCGAGGCACTTGGCGAGGAAGATCCCCGCGCAGATAAGATGTTATCAAGGGCCATGGCGCAGGAAAACCTGGTGGTTTGCAGCACGTGCGGCGGGGTTAACCGACTGCCGCCGGGGCGCAATGCCGGGGGCGCGAAATGCGGAAAGTGCGGGAAACGGCTGTTCTCAGGTCACCCTGAAGACGTCAACGGTCGGGTTTTCGATCACCAGATCACGCGTAGCAGCATCCCCGTTGTCGTCGATATCTGGGCACCATGGTGCGGCCCGTGCAAGATGATGGCGCCGGCATATGAGGCGGCAACGAACGAACTGGAGCCGGATGTTCGCCTGATTAAGCTCAATTCCGACAATGAGCAGGCCGTTTCAGCCAGGCTCGGCATCCGCAGCATCCCGACCATGATCCTCTTCCATGGCGGACGTGAGGTCGCGCGCACATCCGGCGCCATGACAGCGGGGCAGATCGTCAGATGGGTTCGCGACCACCTGCCGATTGCCACCGCCTGAAAGTAGCAAACCATGGATTCGCTGATCGCACGGCTCGGACTTGCACTGGCAATAGGCCTGCTCGTCGGATTGGAGCGCGGCTGGCGGGAGCGCGATGCGCCGGATCGCAGCCGGACGGCCGGAATTCGAACTTTCGGCATATCCGGCCTGCTCGGTGGCATTCTCGCGGCACTGGCCGAGGCGCTCGGCGCGGTTTCCGTGCTGGTAGGTGGCCTCGTCGCCTTCGCCGCAATCTTTGCCTGGTACAAGGCGCGTGAGGCTGCCCATGACAAGGATTTTCAGCGTTACGGGAGTCATAGCGGCCCTTGGCGTGTTCGCACTCGGCGCGCTTGCGGTCGCTGGTGACTTCCGGGCCGCTTCTGCCGGAGGAGCAGCATTGGCGGCGGTCCTTGCCAGTCGCGAAATCCTGCACGGCCTCTTGAAGAGCCTGACCTGGATCGAGCTTCGTTCGGCGCTGATCCTGGCGGTGATGACCGCAATCGTTTTACCCCTGCTGCCAAACCGGACGCTCGACCCGTGGGGTGGCTTCAACCCGTGGGAGGTCTGGTTCCTCACGGTGCTGATGGCGTCGATATCGTTCGCTGGCTATGTCGCCATTCGCGTACTTGGGACCACGCGTGGGTTGCTCGTCAGCTCGCTCACCGGCGCCATCGTCTCTTCAACCGCCGTAACCGTGGCGCTGGCCCGCAACGCCGCGCCGGCAAGCAATCCATCGCCGCTTGCAGGCGCAGCTTCGCTGGCGGCGATGGTTTCGTTGCTACGCGTCTGCGCCGTGGTTCTGATCATCGAGCCGAGCGTGTTCGTTTCGGTCGGCATTCCGGCGATCGCCGCAGCACTCTCCTTTGCTGTTTTCGGAGCATTGCTCATGGCCCGGGATAGCGGAGACCGCGAGGGCGGGGCGATCGCGCGCAATCCATTCGAACTAGGCCCGTTGCTGCTCTTCGCTGTGCTCTTTGCGATTGTCGCGACCTCGAGCGCCGCGTTGGCTGCTCAATTCGGCGAACGCGGCTTGCTCGCGAGCTCGGCGCTCGCAGGCACATTCGATGTCGATGTTTCGGTGCTCAGTGCTTTGCGCCTGGTCAAGCATTCGGTCCCTGTCGAGACAGTGGGCCAGGCGGTGCTCGCGGCGCTGGCAGCAAACGCGGTCGGCCGCCTGTCGCTGGCAGTATTTGCCGGCCCGGTCAGGTTCTGGTTGCCGCTGGCCGGCGCAACCCTGATCGCCGCGACCGCCGGTGCTTGCGCGATGCTGCTGCTGCCGAGCCCGAGCCTCTGAGACAGACCCTCGTGCCTTCTTCGATGCCAATCCAAGGCCAAGTCCTGCCGGCGCTTTATGACACTCCATCAAAGGAGTTCGCCATGGCAGATCTGAAGGATATTACCCCGAAATTCCGCAATGTCCGGCTGTTGCTTGCTCGCGAGAAAGACCACCCGGAAGGTAACCGCAAAGAGGGCTATGACGCGCCCGCTCCATTGACCGGCGACGGCCGAATCGACGCAGACAAGTGGAAATAGCAGAGGGCGTAACCGGGCGCGCACCTTCGCGATCAACGCTCCAGTGCCACCTGGGGCGGGCATCTAGGTAGTTTCCCGTAGGGACATAACCGAATTTCGCGACCCGCGGATTCGCGCGATTGCTGTGTCACGGATCAACCGGGAAAACAGCCATGCACGCCTACACCGCCTCCAGAATTTCGCTGCCGTCACGGACTGCCCAGCCCAACCTGCCGGAGGCTTTCGAGCCCGCACTGCTGCAACCACTCAGCTTCTATCCCGCAGGCGCGGAAATCTACGCCCAGGGCGAGAAGGCCGGAGCCTTCTACCAGGTGGAGTTCGGCGCCGTCCGCGTCTACCGCCTGCTTGCTGACGGGCGCCGGCAGATCAGTGCCTTTCACCTCGCCGGAGAGACGTTCGGCTTCGAGGCCGACACGACGCACCATTTCTTTGCTGAGGCGATCAATTCCACCGGGGTCCGCGTCTTCCGCCTGACGGCTGGAGCGGATATGTCCCATCAGTTGCTGCCCCTGGCGCTCAAGGGGTTGACCAGAGCGCAGGAACACCTTCTGGTGCTCGGTCGCCAGAGCGCCATAGAACGCGTCGCCGCGTTCCTCGTCGACATAGCGGAGCGCCAGGGCGGATTGCGGCAGGTGGAACTACCAATGTCGCGCATGGACATCGGCGATTATCTCGGCCTCACCATCGAGACGGTATCGCGGATCTTCACCCGGCTGAAGGACAAGGGCGTCATCCGCCTGCTCAGCCTGCGCAGCATCGAAATCGTCAGGCATGATGCGCTTCATGCGATGAGCGAATGAGCTGCGCTCCGACTCCTGGATGGTTCTAGCACTTCAGACCAATTGACAGCGGGGCACCAAGAGCAAGATAGCAGCGCGGAGGACAATATTTTTTGCCGCTGGAAGACTGAGGAAACAGCGGGCAAGTCTATCGGCGTTCAGGCTTCGGGAGGAAGGATGGACCGGCACATGGCCACATTGCATGCGAGCCGTGTTCAAGCATCGATCGCATCGGATACCGCTGCAAAATCGGCGCTGGTCGCTTCGTGGCGGCGCTCGGCCTCGTTGCACAGGCTTGATCCTGCAGGCCAGAAGTCACCCCGGCGGTTGACGGACATCGAATTGAGCGTCGCCCGGCAGAAGGTCGAGCCTCTGCTCGCTGCCGCCCAGTCCAGTCTCGACAGGCTCTATCTTGCCGTCGGCGGTGTCGGCTGCTGCGTGTTGCTGGCTGATCGCGATGGTGTCCCGGTCGATCGCCGTGGCGCACCGGTCGACGACGAGACCTTTCATTCCTGGGGCCTGTGGACCGGCTCGGTGTGGAGTGAACACAGCGAGGGCACCAACGGCATCGGAACGTGCCTGGTTGAGCAGCGCGCACTCACCATCCACCGTGATCAGCATTTCTTCACCCGCAACACGCTGCTCAGTTGCACCACGGCACCAGTCTACGATCATTTAGGCAACCTTTGCGCCGCGCTCGACGTGTCGTCCTGCCGGGCCGACCTGACAGAGGGCTTCGTCAATCTCATCGCCATGGCTGTCAATGAGGCCGCCCGACGTATCGAAGCCAACAATTTCCGTATGGCGTTTCCGAAAGCGCGCATCCTGCTGGCACCGGTCGCCGACAGGAGCACGGGCGCGTTGGTGGCGGTCGATGCCGACGACCTTGTGGTCGGGGCGACCCGCGCAGCGCGGCTGGCGCTTGGCATCACGCAGGATTGCCTGGCCAAGCCATTGCCCGCCGCCGACCTCCTGGGCGACGCGCCGGCGGCATCGGAAGACTTGACGGAAGCCGAGCGTTCCGCGATC
Source organism: Mesorhizobium sp. M7A.F.Ce.TU.012.03.2.1 (assembly GCF_004006095.1). NCBI lineage: Bacteria > Pseudomonadati > Pseudomonadota > Alphaproteobacteria > Hyphomicrobiales > Phyllobacteriaceae > Mesorhizobium > Mesorhizobium sp. M7A.F.Ce.TU.012.03.2.1. The sequence continues at coordinate 2,668,088 of NZ_CP034779.1, read as the reverse complement.
CAGCGCGCGCTTGCCCGGTCAGAAGGCAACGTTTCCGCAGCCGCGCAAAACCTCGGCATCTCTCGCGCCACACTGCATCGCAAACTCGCCCGGTTCGGCATCCGCCGCCCACATTGATGTTCGCGCCCCGACCTGTCGCAGTTTTGCGACAGGTCGGCCTGGTCCGGCGCCCGGACGGGGCTGACATTGCGGCATCCATCCCGCAACGCTTTCAACCGGAACGTCCGCATCCAGCGGCGTCGCCTTCGGGAGGAAGACATGAACAAGGTAGAATTTTCGCGCGCGGTCAAGGTCCCCTTTGCCAAGCGCTATGGCAACTTCATCGGCGGCAAATGGGCCGAGCCTCGCGCCGGCCGGTACTTTGACAATCATTCGCCGGTGAACGGCCAGCTGTTGTGCGAGGTCGCTCGTTCCGACGCGGCCGATGTCGAAGCCGCGCTCGATGCCGCGCATGCCGCCAAGGACGCCTGGGGCCGCACCAGCGTTGCCGAACGTGCGCTGATCCTCAACCGCATCGCCGACCGCATGGAGGACAATCTGGACCTCCTCGCCCTCGCCGAGACTTGGGACAATGGCAAGCCGATCCGCGAAACGACCGCCGCTGACGTGCCGCTCGCCGTCGATCATTTCCGCTATTTCGCCGGCGCACTGCGCAGCCAGGAGGGCAGCCTCTCCCAGATCGACGACGACACCGTTGCCTATCACTTTCACGAGCCTCTTGGCGTGGTTGGCCAGATCATTCCCTGGAACTTCCCGCTGCTGATGGCGTGCTGGAAGCTGGCGCCCGCGATTGCCGCCGGCAACTGCGTCGTGCTGAAGCCGGCCGAGCAGACGCCGGCCTCGATCCTGCTCTGGGCCGATCTGATCGGCGATCTTCTGCCGCCAGGGGTCTTGAACATCGTCAACGGCTTCGGCCTTGAAGCCGGCAAGCCGCTGGCGTCGTCACCGCGCATCGCCAAGATTGCCTTCACTGGTGAGACGAGTACCGGCCGGCTGATCATGCAATATGCCGGCCAGAACCTTATTCCGGTAACCCTCGAACTCGGCGGCAAGTCACCCAACATCTTCTTCCAGGATGTGCTCGCGGAAGATGACGACTTCTTCGACAAGGCGGTCGAGGGTTTCGTCATGTTCGCGTTCAACCAGGGTGAGGTCTGCACCTGCCCGAGCCGTGCACTGATCCACGAGTCGATCTATGACCGCTTCATGGAGACGGCGCTGAAGCGCGTGCAGGCGATTGTGCAGGGTGATCCGCTCGATCCGGCCACCATGCTCGGCGCGCAGGCGTCCTCGGAGCAGCTCGATAAGATCCTGAGCTACTTCGACATCGGCCGTCAGGAAGGCGCCGAGGTGCTGACCGGCGGCGGCCGCGCCGAACTTCCGGGCGACCTTGCCGGCGGCTATTACGTCCAGCCGACCGTGTTCAAGGGCCACAACAAGATGCGCGTGTTCCAGGAGGAAATCTTTGGACCGGTGGTCTCGGTCACCACCTTCAAGGATGACGAAGAGGCGCTGTCGATCGCCAACGACACCCTCTACGGCCTCGGCGCCGGCATCTGGAGCCGCGACGCAAATCGCTGCTACCGCTTCGGCCGCGCCATCCAGGCGGGCCGCGTCTGGACCAACTGCTATCATGCCTATCCGGCGCACGCCGCGTTCGGCGGTTACAAGCAGTCCGGCATTGGCCGCGAGACCCACAAGATGATGCTCGACCACTATCAGCAGACCAAGAATATGCTGGTCAGCTACAGCCCGAAGAAACTCGGCTTCTTCTGATCACTCCGGCGGCGCCGTCACAGCAGCGAGGTCCGTCTGGACCGCGCTGCTGTGCAGGTCTTCTTTAGCGTTGTGCCGGACGGTCGCAGGTCTAGGAGGCCTCTCGGCCACCCCATCGCAAAAACGGAGATGGAAGAGAAGGAGAACTTTCGTGTGCAGTTATTGTACACGGGCTCTTATAACTATTTGATTTGAGGAGCCGGGTATCAGTTAGCTGGGACACGTAGGTCCCGAACGCATCGGTCGAGCCGTGCCAGCGCAGCTCTTCGACGTTGTCGAACAGCTGAGCGTCGATGCGCAGCGTCGCGAGATTTTTGAACAAAAGCGCGAGCTCTCTACGCTTGCCGAGGGCTTCGGGCGGAAAGCTTTCAAGAGGGCCGTAGCGGCCAAGCAGCCGGGCGGCCGAGACCTGGCCGATGCCTTGGAGGCCAGGGTAGCCATCGGCGGTATCGCCAACGAGCGCGAGGAAATCGGGAATCAGGGCCGGCTCAACTCCGAACTTCTCGCGTACGCCGGCCGCATCGCGAATTTTCTGGGTCCTGCGGTCTACCTGGACCACATGGTCACCGCGCACACACTGCGCAAGATCTTTGTCCGGCGTCCAGATGCAAACCTTCTGCACGCGCTCATCGGCTGCCGCGCTGTGTGCCGCGGAGGCCAGCGCGTCGTCGGCTTCCAGCTCGATCATCGGCCATACCGCCACTCCCATTGCCGCCAGCGCCTCCTCAAGGGGGTGAAACTGCGCCAGCAATGCCGGCTCGATGCCATCCCCGGTCTTGTAACCGGGCCAGAGCTGATTTCTGAACGATTCAATTACATGGTCGGTAGCCACCCCAATGTGTGTGGCGCCATTCTCGATCATCTCCAGCACTGTGTTGAGCACGCCCACGACTGCGCCAAACGGCTTGTCTTGCCCGTTGTTGAACCTGCGTTGGCCATAGAAGTGGCGAAACAGTTCGTATGTGCCGTCTACTACATGAACGATCATCGCGGTCCTCAAGTAACAGCATCGGCCCGTTCTGCCAAAGCTAAACCCACAGTTGGCCTTCTCCAAAAACAGCGCGGCTTCCGGCAGCCTCCAACCCTCGGACGTGCAGATAGGCCTCAGTGCCGTCCAACATTCACAGCGGGGGCAATGGACAGGATTTGGATCGCTTTCTCTTCGGAAGGGGCTTCCGAGCCACTTTCAGCGGCTGCGGCGGAAGCCGCAGTAGGAAACCAGGACGCTTCAAGATTCAATAAAGCCGCCAACTCATTGAGTTGGGGATTTATTGATTGCGGGGGTGGATTTGCACTACGAGCTCCAGACTATGAGTTTCTTGCCAGAATGCTGCGGCCTCAGAGCGCGGCCGTTCTGCGCCCTGCCCTCCTCAAGCCCGACAGGCACCTGTCGAACGCCGCGTAGAGGCGCAGGGGCCTCTTTGATAGTGAGCGCACGGTCGTCCGAGGGATCAACGTAGTCCAGTCCTGACGGGCCGATCGCGATGATGAGTCACATATTCGCCCGACTTGGCCCAGCGGCCGCCGGTTGCGATTGGGCGACGGTGTCGCGCTGGCAAAACGGCTGCAACAGACCGTCGCAGCCGCCCTCTCGCTATCTGGCAACTGCGACAGCACACTAGCGTCCGAACCCCCACTTAATCAGGGGATCCATGAACCATGTTCGGCGGGCATACCATGGTATCGCCGATACCATCGTCTACTGGAGTCCTCGGAGCCCTGGCGGCACGTTGGAGGCATTCCGCATACCCCTCCAAAGGAGGCTCCAAATGGACGCGAAGACCACAGCTACGCAAATCCGCCTGACCCGCCAGTCCCCAACCTACTGGCGCGTTGCCATCAACAATTCTCCCCTCAACGTTATGGGGCCTGAGATGGTCCGTCAGTTCCAGGACCTGATAGATAGCATCGAGGCCGATGAAAATCTCAGAGTGGTCGTTTTCGATAGCGCCGTTGACGGTTTCTTCCTCAATCATTCCGACTTCATGGCGCGCCTCGAGGATCTGACCTCGATGCCGCCCGGTCCTACGGGTTTGCCGCCATGGCCGGATTTCCTCGTTCGGCTGACCCGCGCACCCGTTGCATCAATTGCGCTCATCCGCGGCCGCGCGACGGGTAACGGCAGCGAGCTGCTGCTCGCCTGCGACATGGCTTTCGCCAGCAAGGCGAATACGGTCATCTCGCAGTGGGAAGTTGGTGTGGGCATGGTCGCCGGCGGTGGCCCGATGGCCCGTCTGCCTAACCTTATCGGCCGAAATCGCGCCATGGAGGTGTTGCTGAGCTCGCACGACATCACCGCCGACCAGGCCGAAGCTTACGGCTACATCAATCGCGCTCTCCCCGACGCAGAGCTCGACGCCTACGTGGGTGCGCTCGCGACTCGCATCTCCAGGTTCGACAAGTGGGCCATTGCCCAAACCAAGCGCCTGGTAAACACCAGCTTGCCGCCCGACGTCGAGCTCGGCTCCGGATGGGAGGCGTGTATCGCCTCGCTGGGGCGTCCCGCGGCTCAGACCGGCATCAAGGCGTTGACCGAGAAGGGCTTCCAAAGGCCGGGAGATGTCGAAAACCGACTCGGATTCCACCTCGGCGAGCTACCCAACCAAGCAGCTCCATGAACCTCCCAGAAGAAGGAAGATCAAACCGCCGGGTGGCCACAAATCCAGTCTGTGGTAACCCGCTGCTCACCCTGCGCTCGGTGCCATGAAGACCACCACCCGACAACGAAAGGATGTTCAGATGAAAATCTTGCTCGCAAGCCTGGCAATCATTGCGGCCACGTTCGGCAGCGCCCTGGCGCAGTCCGACAAACCCACCATCGTCCTGGTTCACGGCGCCTTCGCCGACTCTTCGAGTTGGAACGGTGTCATCGAGATTCTTGAGAAGGATGGCTTTTCCGTCGTGGCGGCAGCCAATCCGCTGCGAGGCGTCAGGAGTGACGGAGACTATGTCGCCGGCGTGCTTTCCTCGATTGCAACGCCAGTGGTCCTCGTCGGCCATTCCTATGGCGGATCGGTGATCAGCGATGCGGCCCATGGCCATGCCAATGTGAAGGCGCTGGTCTATGTCGCCGCATTTGCGCCGGAGGTGGCTGAAACCGCTGCGCAACTTGCAGGAAAGTTTCCAGGCAGCACGCTGGGCGCGACACTCGCGGCTCCTGTCACTTTGTCAGGCGGTGGAAAGGATCTCTACATCCAGCAGGACAAGTTCCACGATCAATTCGCCGCCGACGTCCCCGTCACGCAAGCCAAACTGATGGCCGCAACGCAGCGGCCGATCGCCGAAGCCGCCCTCAACGAAGCGCAGGCCAAGGCTGCCTGGAAGAGCATCCCAAGCTGGTTCATCTATGGCGGCGCGGACAAGAACATCCCGCCGAAAGCATCTGCTTACATGGCGAACCGGGCTCACGCCCGCGAAACGGTCGCAATCAAGGACGCTTCGCACGTTGTGATGGTATCGAACCCCGAACCCGTAGCACGGCTGATTGAGAATGCCGCTCGTGGGATATCAAAATGAAACGTTGACGTGAGTCCCAGCCGATCCTGGTTCAGCCGGTTGCCTCGGTTCCCTATCACGGTGTGGATGGGCTCGCCGAGCCTGTCACGGAAGCCGCAGTCACCCTCGACTAGCAGGCAAGGGGTTAAAGATAAGCAGTTCGGCTCTGGCTTTGAAAGCCAAAGGACCAAACCGGGACGAATCGGTTCCTCGATTCGCCAGCGAAGCCGAGAAGAATGCCCGGAATCGAAGGCTCTCAACGCCAACATCAAGCTGGACGCGAAATTGCTCGCATGACTGCCTTGATAGAAGGTTCAATCCTATGGCTCATCAACCCGACCAGTCCGAATTCAGGGTGATCCTGCCCGAAGAGATCGCGTGGGAGCCGTTCCCCGCGTTTCCAACCGGAGCTCGTCTTGCCGTTGTTGTCGGCCATCCTACACAAGCCGGCCCTTACGTCATCAGGGTCAAAGTGTCCGGCGGTACAAAGCTAATGCCGCACAAGCATCCGGAAGACCGTATCTACACCGTGTTGTCCGGTGTATTTTACATTGGTCTCGGCTATACCTTCAATGGGGACAAGGTAAACGCTTATCCGCCAGGAAGCGTAATTGTTCTCCCGGGCGACACCTGGCATTTCCATTGGGCTAAGTCAGGAGAATATGTCACGCAGGTCACAGCTATCGGCCCGCTTGGCCTCGAATATCACGATCTGCAGGATGACCCGCGTCATCTGCACGTCAACGTCACCATCGACCGTGTTGGGCATCGAACGCCCCCTAGCCGCGCGTGAAAGGATGTCAGCGGGCATGATCATTTCTCGAATTGAGAGCATTCCGCTGAGGATCCGCGCGACGCGCCTACCCGCCGATCTTGTCGCGGTCTAGATTGAGCGCGTCAGCCATTCGAACCAGCTCCGCGTAAGTACGGGCGCCCATCTTGTGCATTGCCGCACCACGATGGATTTTGACGGTGATTTCGCTGATACCGAGATCGCCGGCCACCTGTTTGTTCATCCTGCCGGCAACCACGTGAGACATGACCTCCCGTTCGCGTCGGGTGAGAGTCTCAAACCGCTTTCGGATTTGCGACACATTGTCGTCGAGGGCTCGTTTTTGCTTGTCGCGTTCGATCGCGGCCATAACGGCGTCAAGCATGTCCTGATCGCGGAACGGCTTCGGAAGGAAGTCAACAGCACCGAGTTTCATCGCTTTTACGGACATCGTGATGTCGCCGAATCCAGTCATCATTACCACCGGCATGCCTATCCCAATCTGGGTGAGGTGATTCTGAAATTCGATCCCATTCATATCCGGGAGCCTGACGTCGAGTACGATGCAGCCGGGCCGGCTAGTCAGCTTCGCAGAGAGGAAGTCGTTCGCCGTAGAATACGTTTCCGACTGCAGTCCCACGGATTCGAACAGACCGACCAACGCTTCGCGCATAGAAATATCGTCGTCGACGATGTGCACGACCGGGTTTTGCAGGGTCTCGACTCGCATTGATGTGCTTATGCGCCTCAGGGTGCCTAATATGTAACACGGATCACAACCGGGTGCTGATTGCACTTAGGTATCGGACAACAGGATCCGCCTGCCACGGTCTCTGCAATAGCTCAGCGGGCTAAGCCGTTTGACTGCTTAGCGGGCGTTGATGGACTGCAACCTTCATCTCCCTGTGCCCTCTGCTGCCTCTGGTAACGTTAGCCGCCGACAGACATAGCCGCCGTGTTCCGTCGGCTTGCTATTGGATCGGGCCTCGCTAGAGACGGGAACGTATATGGAAGCTGGATCGGACGAAGCTAGTACTGCGTTCCCAACGTGCAGTGGTTCGCTTCTATAACACTGTTGTATGATTTCAAGGCGCGCCGGACCGATGCAAAACAGGGTTCCCGTTTCGGCCTTCATTCGGGTAGGATGCAGTGTGCCCAAGGACATTGAAATCGCAGTTATCGACGACGACCCGTCTTTCCGAGTTGCACTCGTGGAATCGTTGGCTTCTCTCGGCTATCGCTGTGGGGGCTACAGTTCGGCAGAAGACTACCTAAGTTCAGTTGGAGAAAAGGTGTTCGACTGCATTGTGACCGATATCCACATGCAGGGTATGAGCGGGTTTGATCTGGCACAGCGCCTCGGCGTGCTCGGCTTGGTCACGCCAGTGATATTGATTACAGCTCGTTCGGAAGCATATCTGGCCGCGAGGGCGTCCACGGTTGGGGCCGTGTGCTTGCTCAGAAAGCCGTTCAGGACTAGCGACTTGGTCAACTGCATTGAAACTGCTGTGCGAGGATCGACCAATTAGCTTTACGCCAGGTCCGATCGCGCCCGAGGATCGGCCGGGCCAAAATGCGCCAATGCGCTGTATGCCTTTCGATTTTCACGATGCGGCACGGACTTGCGCTCGCGCTGCCTGGTGTGGGATTATTCGCTGGAGGTGGCGGCCGCCTTGCTCGATAAAAGTGGCTTTCGTATCGCTTCGGATGGTCGGGCGTTGTGGGAAACGCGGTAGGGCCGATGTGTTCTTTAGTGCGCGGAAAGATTGATGAGCGTGGTGTCAGTTAGAAAGATGCCCCCCCAACGAGCGGAATGGCGCTCGATGAGCAGCCTACTGCACAAGCTCAGGGCAGCGGGCTGTTCTTTTCATTATCGTTGCCATGCTTTTTCGAAGTGCCGCGAGTTATCCTCTGCTCGTGCAACGCTTCGCAGGTGATTTGGTGAGAACGCAGGCTTCGAACGCGGCAAATGCCGGGTGAAAATGAGGTGATCCCATGAAAACAGGTCTGTCAACAATTGCAGTGACCGCCCTTTGGATGCTGGCGGCCGGAGAGGCTTTCGCTCAACAGAAGCAAATCTTTGCGCTCGTTCCCAAGAGCATGAACAACCCATTTTATGATCAGGCGAGGGACGGTTGCAAGAATGCGGAAGCGGACTCCAAGGGCGCCTTTGAATGCATGTACGTTGGACCAAGCGAGCATGGCGGTGGGGATGAACAGGTCCAGATTGTGCAGGACCTTATCGCTAGGAAAGTGGACGGCATTGCCGTGGCGCCTGCCAATGCAGCTGCGATGGCTGTCGCCCTACAAGCCGCAAAAAATGCTGGCATTCCGGTGCTTACCTGGGACTCTGACGTCCTTCCCGAAGACAAGGCTCTGCGCCTAGCCTACATCGGCACGAACAATTACGAGATTGGCGTCGCTGTCGCTCGGATCGTCAAGACTGTTAAACCTGATGGTGGAACGCTGTGTATTCAATCGGGCGGCGCGGCGGCTGCCAATCACAACGACCGCATGAAGGGTATCCGTGACACGCTGGCCGGCAAAGTCTCCGCCCAACCGCCGGGGGATAGATTAACGGGCCAGGGCGGCTGGAAAGAGATCGACGGCTGCCCACTCTATACAAACGATGACTTCCCATTGTCGGTCCAGCAATTCCAGGACGTGATGGCGAGGCATCCTGCCCTGGACGCGTTTTTACCGACGGCGGGGTTTGCAGAATCGCTGCCGGACGCTAATCGTGCGGCAGTTGCGCCCTACAAAGATAGGATCGCTCGGAATGAGTTCGCGCTGGTGGTTGTCGACACTCTGCCGGTCCAAATCGAGCAAATGAAAGAAGGCCTGTCCTTAGCGCAGGTCGGCCAGCGACCTTTTGAGATGGGCTACAAGACAATGTACGCGCTCAAGACGATCAAGGACGGCAAAGCGCCCCCCGCCGATCCGACCTATACGAGCTTGGACGTGTGTACGCCTGCCAATGTGGATACGTGCATCTCAAAGTAGCAGCCGAACAGCAGTTACTCCGCAGGCAGGAGTGGGACCGTGAACTGAAAGACTGCGCCTCTGGGTAGGTTTGCTGACGCCCATAGCTGCCCCCCGTGTGCTTCGATAATTGTGCGGCAAATTGGGAGGCCCATCCCCAAGCCGGTCGGCTTTGTGGTATAGAAAGCGTCGAAGAGCCTCTCGTAATTGGTTGATGCTAAACCCGGTCCTGTATCGGCGACGAGGACGAGCACACTTTGTGAATCCGTGCTGTTCGTCGCGATATGCAGTTCACGCGGCTCCTCGTCCGAACTCGCCATCGCTTCAGCTGCATTGATTATCAGGTTAAGAATTACCTGCTGAAGCTGAACCTTGTCTCCTTGGACAAGAGGCAGACCATCTGCGAGCCGCGTCAGCAAGGTGACTCCGTTTTTAGTCATTTCGCCCTGAGTCAGAACGATGACCTCCCGTATCGTTTCGTTGATCTCCACGCCCACCATGCTCGGTGGTTCTTTTTTGATGAGAGCCCGAATTCTGCCGATAACGTCTGCGGCGCGCCGGCCATCGTCGGCGATGCGGCCTAGTGCTTCGCGGGCTTTTTGAAGATTTGGATTTTCAGCACCAAGCCACCGTAGAGCCGTTTCTGCATTGGTAATTGATGCTGCAACTGGCTGGTTGACCTCGTGCGCGATGGAGGCAGACAATTGCCCTATAGCTGCTACGCGATTTGCGTGCTCTAGCTCGTACTGCGCCTCCCGGCGTCTTCGCTCGCTTTCGCGCGCTTCTGCCTCAGCACGTTTGCGCTCGGTCAGGTCGACGACGAAGGCAACGCCCTCGTCTCTTTGTCCACCGAAGGCGGCCTCACCTATTAGCACCGGCACTCGGCTGCCGTTATTTGTGCGGAATTCCCGCTCGTAGGCGTGCACAATTCCGGTCGTACGCAAGGCCTCTGCTGCGCGCTCGTCGTGTTCGTGCCATTCTCGCAAAGTCAAGTCCGCCCAAGATAGCCCGTCCGGACGAAGATCTGCCTTGCGATAACCGACCATCTGCAGGAAGGCCTCATTTGCTTCAATGATCCTGCCTTCTGAATTCCAGATGAAGATTCCCACGATGTTTGCGTCGACCAAGCGTCGAATTTTGGCTTCGCGTTCCTCGATTTCGACGTACAGCTGCATATTCTCGAGAGATATCGCGGCCTGCGAGGCCAACAATTCGAGGATGGCAACGCGGCTCGGCGTGAAAACGCGCGGCGACAGGTTGTTTTCCAAATAGAGAACGCCGATTAGCTTGCCCTGCTTGATCAGAGGCAGACAGAGTATCGATCGCGAACGATGGCGCAGAACATATTGATCGAAGGAGAATTGGTCCTCGGAAGATGCGTCATCAAGAATGATGCTATTGCGAGTGCGTATGACATATTGGACTATTGTGTCAGGCAACGCGATCCCGACCAGGTCCGTCGCCGACATTCGCACCGCGATTTCATTGCCGGAGGTCGTTGCGTCTGCCTCAACTCTTGACTCTTCTCCTCGCAGGAGAATCAGAACACCGCGCACTGCGCCGGCGTGCTCGATTGCAGTGCGCATGAGCGTGCCAATGAGCTTCTCGGGGACGATCTCACTTGAGACGGCCTCGGAGAGCTTGACGATCGTAGCGAGATCAAGATGCTGGATGGCAGCTCTCATCGTGCTCGTAGAGTTTACAGGTGACTCTCCTTGGACCAGTTTTGGAAACTTATCTTCGAGTTGCCGAACCTTGCCGTCGGCTCCCCATCGCAGATAGCAATAGCGAGCATTCCTCAGGTAGAGATCGGATATCTCCTCAAGGCCACGGTCGGCATAGAATTTCGCAGCCTGTTCATAGGCGATCGCCTCGTTATGAAGAAAGCCATTTGCGCGCGACGAGTGGATCGATTGCTCGTATAGGCGTTGAGCATCCAGGTCTAAACCTTTTAACCGGGCAATCTCCGCGCTTATCAATGCGGCACGATTTTCGAAGGTCTCGCGGCAGTTCGCCACCCACGCTTCGAGCTTCCGATGGTGAAACTCCAGTGTCTCAAGTAGATGTGGAGAGTACGCCGAGGAGGCCACAGGCCGCCCCAACGTTGGCGAAACGGCATCCCCGGCCGGAACTGCGGTCGCGCTTGCCGCAAGCGACAGCGCAACATAGAAGTGATACTCGGCCTCTTCGAAAAACCCTGCCACCGTCCACAGCTTTGTCTGTGCGTTCATCGCGGCATCAAGGGCGGATCTATAGTCTCCAGCAAAAAAGCGGGCTTGGAGTTTTCGAATCCAGTATACTGCCGGATGGGGTGTGTGTTGCTGCTCCATGAAAGCTTCACTGTAGTGTTCGCCGTCAAGACAACCGAACTTTTTAGTCAAGCCACGCAGGGTCTTTACCAAGGCGAGTTCCGTTTCCTGCACACTGATTTGGTGTGCGAAATGCGTCTTCCGGGAGAATTCAAGCCCGACTTCGGCCTGCACCTGTGCATCCGCGAGCGGTTCGCCCGCAGCTATAAGGTTCGCATTCAGGATGTCAAAACTGTATACCGCGACGCTCAGATCGCCGGTAGCGATGGCTGCGTCGAATGCCCGGTGCGTTAGCTTTCGACAAGCTGTCGGGTGACGAGCCCACGGTAAAACGAACTGTGCCAGCCAGTGAAACGTGCGTGCTTGGAACCGCGTGAGGCCGCGCTGCTCAACGAGGTCGTAGGCGAGTTGCCCGAATTGGAAGGCCGCTTGATAGTTACCGAAGCGTGGTCCCCCGACGGTTCCGAAATGGACATAAGCGACGCATGACGCGTCGCTGTGTCCCCGCTCGAGGCTCAGATTGATGACGCGACAAACGGCCATTGCGAGAAAGTTCGCGTCGATAAGTGTGACTGTTGGGAAGCTCTTTGTCAGAACGTCGAGTGTGGATAGAGCCTCGGGATCGCTCATCAATGGCAAGTCGATGAGATCCTCGACCTTGCGATCCCCCAGCAGCGACCATATTCGATCGTACTCACGTCGTACATCTTCATCGGTCGGATGAGGCGACCATTCGATCCCGAGATGTAGCAGGTAATCGAGACATACCGACACGACGCGATCCGTTTGGTCGAGAACCGTGTAGAGGTCAATTCGCAAACACTCGACAATTGCTCTTTCGACCGTGTTCGCAGCCTTCGACGCCAGTGTCGACAAGCGCATGTCGGAGGCCGTCGTCTGACCGGTCAGAAACTCGCATTCCGCCCGGTTAATTTCCAGAGCGAATGCGAGTTCATGCAGCCGGTCCCAGCAATCGGCGGGCAACAAGGCGGCCCCTGCCGTCAAATACCCGAGCGCCGAAGCATAAGCCGTCGTGGCCTTGGCGCGGCGCCCAGCAAGCAGGTTGTATTCGGCCAATTGCTCGCGCTCCGCTGACGACGACACCAGATCGACACCGCGATTAAACTGATTGACGATATCAAAGATCGCCTGTTCGCGTGTTTCCACCGGCGTATTGGCTACGAGTAATCTCCCAATCCGCAAGTGAGTAGCTGCGCGCGACTTCACCGATACCAGCGAATAGGCGGCCTCCTGGATGCGGTCATGGACGAATTTGTATGCGCCGTTGACGTGCTCGACCAATTCCAACCTTATGGCGTCCCAGAGATGGTGGCGAACATCCTCATCGGATTTTTCGAGTGCGATTGAAAGCATTGCGGTCTCAGCGCGATCGCCGAAACACGCAAGTTGTTGCAGCGCTGTCTGAGTATCAACGGGCAGCCGGCTCAACTTCTCGACCATCAGGTCTATTATGTTGTCAGAGTACTTGCGGGCATGAACTTGGTCGAGGTTCCAAAGCCAAGTCGCCGCGTTGCGATCGAACTCTAGCAACCCGTCGTCGGCCAGTGCGGACAGAAACTGAATCACGAAAAACGGATTACCTCCTGTCTTCTTGTGAACCAAGCGGGCCAGCGTTTGGGCGCGGGCGAAGTCGCAGTCGAGTGCATCCGCAATCAGACGACCGACATCGTTGCGAGCGAGCGGAGCAAGCTGGATCTCCTCGATGGCTTTGCCAGCGCTCCGTAGAGTGGTGAGCATGCGTTTAAGCGGATGGGAGGGACCAAGTTCGTTGTCACGATATGCGCCTATCAACAGGAGGTGCCGCGTTCCGGAGTCCGCGGCAAGGTGTTCAAGAAGGTCGAGCGACGCTGCGTCCATCCATTGCAGATCGTCCAGAAACAATGTTAGCGGGTGTTTGTCGCTGGCGAACACAGCGATGAATCGTTGAATGACAGCCTGAAATCGCGTCCTTGCCTCGCGGGGCGGGAGGTCAGGCACGGGTGGCTGCTCGCCAATGACGAATTTGAGGTCGGGAACCAACTGCAAGATCAGTTGAGCATTCTGACCAAGAGCTTCACTCAGAGCTTCACACCATTGGTCAAGTTCGACCTTGGGTTTGCCGAGCAGCGGTCGAACGAGACTCTGAAATGCCTGGGCAAGGGTTGCATATGGGATGTTGCGCTTGTTCTGGTCGAATTTGCCGGACGTGAACATGCCGTGCCGCAGAACCATCGCTTTCTGTAGTTCGTTCACAAGCGAAGACTTGCCAATTCCGGAATAGCCGGACAGTAGAACAAGTTCGGCGGTGCCCATCGCAACCACCCGATCGAATGCGGCGAGCAATTGACGAGTTTCCGGCTCACGACCGTACAACCGTTCCGGAATGATCAGTCGATCGGGGATATCTCGTGTGCCCAAAGCGAAAGGCGTGATCGTGCCCGTAGACGTCCATTCCGCTTCGCACCGCCGCAGGTCTGCCAAAAGGCCGAGGGCTGTCTGGTAGCGCTCGTCGGCGGTTTTTGCGAGCAGCCTCATGACTATTGCGGAGAGCTGCGGCGGTATCGTATTCAAAACCGCGCTAGGTGCTACAGGCTGGCGTGCAATGTGACAATGAATCCATTCAGCCGGCTCAGTCGCCGAGAACGGCAGTTTTCCTGTAAGCATCTGATAGAAGGAGACGCCGCACGAGTAGAGATCGCTGCGCGAATCGATCGAGCGATTCATCCTGCCAGTCTGCTCAGGTGCCATGTAAGCTAGCGTGCCTGCAATAACCTCCGGAGGAGCCGCTTGGCGCTCGCGTGGCAGGCGGGATGCGATCCCGAAACCCGTTAATCGGACTGCCCCGGTGGCGGAGTCGAACAAGAAGTTGGTGGGCTTGATGTCTTTATGAATAAGACCGGCTTTGTGCACACTTCCGATTGCCTCAACGATCGCAATGGCGACTCGGAGAAATCTTGCGATTTCCATCTGAGTGCCGAGGCTTGGGCCGAATGATTCGCCGCCCGGGTCCTTGAAAACAAGCATTGTTCGGTCCTGATCGCGCACCAGTTCCAGCGGACGCACAGTTCGCTCGCCATCAAGCACGTCCCTCAGGGAATATTCATGGGCAAGCCGGTCGAGAACGGATTTTGTCGGGTGCTCAGAAGCAGGAAGTGCGACCAGCACGCTGGTTTGTTCTCCCTCGACGTTGTCAAACCATCCTCTGCAAAAAGCGAGGCCACCGTCCTCCCACAGGACCCGGAGCTCGCTGACTCTGCTCATGCCCGCCCGAAAAGACAGTTCCACCTAAAACTCCCGCATTGGCGCGCGGCATCGGATCGCCAAAACTAGCATCACTGTGCGCCCCGACGCACGAGTTCATTTGGCAGTGTGCCAACAGCCGGAACATGCGACAAGCAAAGCCATTCCGTAATTTGCTGACACGTTCAAGCGTGTGGCCTCCCGGGCACACAATTGTGAGCCACTGTCTCGCCAGGCAATGGCCTTTCCAGGCACGGCGGGTCGTACGCACTATCCTGTAGCTCTATTCAACCATGCCGAATTCACCATCATACGTTGGTGTTAAGAGTGCTTTCCGACAGTTGAATTGTGGCGCTTGAAGGGACAACGAAAGATGCAGCCGCGAAGAGAAGTTTGCAATGGGCAGGGTCGATCCTGGGGGTATCGGCTGCAGAGTGGTGGGGCTCTGTTTGACGCTGGGCAATGGACTATCGGGAAAGGCGGGAGATGAGGCGAAATTTCCGCCTGAGAGTTGGAGTGAGCGCGTCTTCTACACATACGCTCCCGGATGTTGGCGGCCCATATCTATCGACAATCAGAGCTGGCCCTCGCGATCGACATCTTTGTTTCGCGATAATCGGTCTCTCAGCCATGGTGTTTCTCGCGTGCGTACCTTTCGTCCGCGTCTCGTTGCCGGAGTCGCCTGCTTTCGTTGTGGCGTACAACGCGATATCGACGTGCAATGACCTCACGACATCCATTATCCTTTTCGGGCACTTCCATCTTCTGCGCACACGAGCATTGTTGCTGCTGGCCAGCGGTTACCTCTTCGCCTCACTGATCAGCATCGTCCAACTCTTGACCTTCCCCGGGGCATTTGCTCCTTCAGGCTTGCTAGGGGCTGGGCCGCAGACCGCGTTGTGGTTGTGTATCTTCTGGCATGGTGGCTTTCCGCTCGTTGTGCTGATTTATGCTCTGTTTCACCCGAACAGCCGTAAGATCTCGACGGCACCGCTTTTCGCGATAACTGCGGCCGTGATTGGGTCGATCGTCGCGGTCTTGGCGTTCTGGTTTGGGGCCACGTGGGGTACCGGTAGCACAGGCTTTTTGCCACCGCTTCTCGATGCCGGTGCATTTACGCCATGGCAGAGGGTAGTCAATTTAGCCGACATTCTGCTTGTCGTTGCCGCGTTTATCCTGTTGTCCTTGCGTTCGCCGCGCACACTTCTAAACCTGTGGCTAATGGCCGTGATGGTTTATTGGTTCTGCGACATCACACTTAGCTCGTACCTGAACGGAGGGCGGTATGATTTCGGTTTCTACGCCGGCCGGATTTATGGCGCGTTGGCGGCAAGCCTCGTTCTTGCAGTGCTGGTGCTTGAGAACTGGCGCCTTTATCGGCGCCTTGCGGTAGCTGTGAGCCGTTTGAGGGAACGCGCTACGGAGTTGCTGCAAACGAACGAAGCACTGCAGGGGGAAATCGCCAATCGCCAGCGAACCGAAGAGGATCTGCGCCGCGCTCAAGCAGAATTGGGGCGCGTCAGCAGGATGAGTTCGATGGGAGAGCTAACCAGTTCACTCGCGGACGAGGTCAATCACCCGATCGGCGCGATCATGATCAATGCCGAGACCTGCCTACGCTGGCTTTCGGACAAGGTTCCGAATGTGGAGAGGGCCCGCGCGATCGCGGACCGGATCGTGGAAGATGGTAGTCGTGCCTCGAAAACGGTGGGCCGCATAAGGCAGCTTTTCGACCAGAAGGCACCATTGCGCGAAGCTGTAGACGTCGATGAGGTGATCCGCGAGATGGCGGTGCTCTTGGGTAGCGAGGCTGCAAGGTATGGGGTCTCGATCCGTACAGAGCCGATGGAAAAGTCGTGTCCGGTGACAGGGGATCGCGCGCAACTGCAGCAGGTGCTGATGCATCTTATGATCAATGCATTTGACGCGATGAGGGAAAAGGACGGCGCGCGCGACCTCCTCATAAGATCGCAATGGGAAGGAGATAGCCAGGTCACCGTGTCCGTGAGCGACACTGGCGTTGGCCTGCCGCAGGTCCCGCCGGATCAGATCTTCAAAGCCTTCTTCAGTACAAAGCCGAACAGTATTGGCATAGGCCTGTCGATAAGCCGCTCGATCGTTGAAGAACATGGAGGCCACCTCTGGGCGGCCACCAAACGGTCGCGTGGCGCAGATTTCTACTTTTCTCTCCCGATCGCGCCCCAGTCTGACTAGCGTCGGCGAGCTAAGAAGCGGCGGGATGACCCTGATTGCACTCCGCCAATAGGTGAGGGTCGTCGTGTTCGACAGCGCCGTTGACCATTTTTTCGTCAACCACTCGGATTCCTGCTCGCCTAGAGGATTTGACCTCCAGCCGCCCGGACCTACGGGTCTTACACACCACGTTGACTTCGTTGTTGCAGGGTTTCCTTCCGCAGATTTCCTAACGGCGCTGGATGGGCACCCAATGCTGCCAGAGCATGCGCAGCGACCTGCCGCTGGTCTGCATGCCGAGCAGCACCGCAAGGATGATGAACGCGCCGACCAACGCGCCCTGCCAGTTTGAGTCGATGCCCGCCATCAGCAGGGCGTTGCGGATAACTTCCAGGAAAGCCGAGCCTATCAGCGCGCCAAAGGCTGTGCCGTAGCCGCCGATGAGACTCGCTCCGCCGATCACCGTGGCAGCGATCACCCGGAGCTCATAGCCTGTTCCAAGCGCATTGAGCGCCGAGCCATTGTAGCCCAGCAGCAGCAAGGCGGCGACGGACGCCGTGAAGGCGGAAAAGACGTAGACTTGAAACTTGATCCGGTCGACGGGCACGCCGGTCAGCCGTGCCGCGTGCTCGTTTCCGCCGATGGCGAACAGATGGCGAGCCCAAGCGGTGAAGTTGAAAATCCATCCAACCACTAGCGCCAGAACGATCATCGTCCAGAAATGCGAGGAGAACTCCGGCAGCCAGGCCGGCGCCCAGCCTGCGGGCGGATGCAGCGGCCACTTCGCCTGGCCGATCGCCTTGACGATGGGCGCATCCGGCCCGAACTGGTAGAGCATCTGGTTGCCGGAAAATACCACAGCCAGCGACCGCGCGATCGACAGCATGCCAAGCGTCACCACAAAGGATGGCATCCCCACGTAGGCGACGAAGAAGCCATTGAAGGCGCCGCAGGCGAGCCCTGTGGCCATCCCCATTGAAAAGGCCACGTACCAGGGATAATGCCATGTCAGGAACAGGCCGGCTACGATCGCGACGAGTGCCATCACCGAGCCAACCGAAAGGTCGATCCCGCCGGTGATCAGCACCAGCGTCATGCCGAGCGCCATGATGCCGATCGGGGCAAAATTGCGCGAAATGTTGGTGAAGTTCTCCGCCGTGCTAAATGTCGGCTCCAGTGCGGACATGACGAGCATCAGGGCGAAGAGCGCTACCGCCACCCAGAAGGACTGTGCCGCCAACAGCTTCTGCAACGGCGTCTTCTCGCGCGCGACGGCCACGTGGTCAAAGACGGCATGGTCCGTGACGGCAGGTTCAGACACCACGGAGGCAAGATCAGGCTGCACGTATCGCTCCCGTAATCAATCCGGTGATCTCTTCCGGCGACGTTGACGCTGTTGCCTTGTCCGCCACCTTGGTGCCGCGGCGCATGACGATGATGCGGTCGCATACGGCAAACACGTCAGGCATACGGTGGCTGATCAGCATCACCGATACGCCTTGGGTTTTGAGGCGCTGGATCAGGCCGAGCACCTCGACGACTTGGCGCACCGAAATGGCTGCGGTGGGTTCGTCCATCAGCACAAGTTTGGCCTTGGAGAGACGCGTCCGCGCGATCGCAACCGCCTGGCGCTGTCCGCCTGACATCTTGCGGACCAGATCGCGCGGACGGGTTTCCGACTTCAGTTCGGCAAACAGCGCCGCCGATCGGTCGATCATCGCCTGCTTGTTGAGGATCCGGAATGGCCAGAAGCCCTTCTTGATCTCCCGCCCGAGGAACACGTTCTGCGCGGCCGTCAGATTGTCAGCGAGTGCAAGATCCTGGTAAACCACCTCTATCCCCTGAGCCCGCGCTTCAATGGGCTTTTGGAAATGGCAGACCTGGTCGTCGAGGACCACCCGGCCGTCATCGGGCGGAAAATTGCCGGCGATCAGCTTGACCATTGTCGATTTGCCGGCGCCGTTGTCGCCCATCAGACCAACGACCTCGCCCGGCTCCACGGTCAAGCTCACATCGGTCAAGGCACGGATCGCCCCGAAACTCTTCGACACTCTATGGACTTCCAGAAGTGACACGTATCTCTCTCCCTCGGCTGCGGCGAAGCCCGAAAACCCAGGTCCCTCACCACTCTGAGCCCGCAAATCTAGTTCATCGAGGTCGCTGCATCTATTCCATCGAGCTTTCAGCTAGATGGATCAAGCAGTGGGTATGATCATATGATTTTGGCATGATCTTGTATTTTTCGTTTTATCCAAATTTGGTCGAATTCGTCACAGGCGCCTATGCGCACCTGACCGAGGCCATCAAATGTCACATGTTTTCGACCACTTGTTGGCAATACCATCACGGCAGAGCCCCTGGCACGTCAATGTTGCGAAACGCAGCGTTCCTCCCTGGGTGCAAGGTTGCAAGCACCTCGGCGCCGGCTAGAACGCCCAAACCGAATTTTCAGATGCTTACGGTCCGGTGCCGCCTCGAGAAAGCGAGCCGCAGCATCCGATAGAGGCGTGCATCACCGAGCCAGGTGAGGAAGGCGGATGACGAGGACGCGGAATCTCACGGATGTTACTGGCGATGCCGGCCCCATGACAGGATGAGCATCGCGGGCGTGGAATCGATATGTGATGCGGCCATGAGCCTTTTTCACAGAGACGCCATCGCTTCCCATCGTCCAGTCACCCGACAACGCCCATCGTTCAGGTGCAACTGTGCCGGCGCTTCATAGAGATGCGGCTTGTTGCGAATTGCGCCGCCCGGGGGATACAAAGCCTTGGGTACGTTTGTAGCCGACGTAGTTCTCCGGAGATTTTAGATTTGCGTGTCGGGGGCGACGGCCGCCAGCAAGCTCACCGCTATGCCCACCATACCGCGCTGCTAATGGCGTCAGATCGCGGAGACGAGCATCAGGGCGGCGACTCCCCGTCTGCTAAGGCACTTATACCAACGTATCGCCGATACCATCGTGCAATATATTTACCCTATCTTCTGCCGGATGCTGATCAGGCCGGAATCAATTCGGCCCCAAAGTAATCAAGCAATCACTTCTGCGTCTTCAACCGAACGACTTCTCAAACTTCAGTGAAGGAACTCGCTATGAATGTCAAAGCTATTTGCGTTACCGCACTCGCCTTGTCCGCTGCCGGCGCTCCCGCATTTGCCGGCGCGCTCGATGTGGCCGACAACATCGCGCCATTCTACACCGACAGCACGATGAAAGAGCTGAGGCCAATGCCAGAATTCAGGGCTGCCTTCATGGCCACCCCGAAGGCCACGCGCGGTATGATGGTAAAAGAATGCCAGGAGAAGGTCGAGGGCCGCACGAAATTGTGCGACGGTTTGATCTGGCTCGGCGGGATGAACTAGAGGTCTCGATGCTCGCAATCGGGTGAAGCCTGCCATCGGGCTTCGCCGAAGATGATGGCCAGCACACCTCGCCATCATCTTCCGAAGCCAGCGCGTCTGCCCTATGCCAACGAGACTGTGGCAGTAGCTTGGTTCTCCTCCGCGCCATGGCCCGGATGCAAACAAGTTTTCCGTCAGGCAGCATAGCGAACTGGCGGCGACCGATGCCGGCGGAGAGCCCTCCCGCCCNCTCCCGCCCTCCCCAGGACTGCGGTTCCTGCCGGCGTCGGCCCTTCAATAAGGTTTTTCACATTCATTGATGCAACCGACAAACGCGGCGGAACATAAACATGATCCCTTGGTCGCTCATCACGCACCCGGAGCTAGGCGTCCAAGAACTCCTGGCGCATCGCCCGACCAGAACTCCACTACCTGCGCGGCTCCGGGCCGGCTTATTCGCGCCGCGCTGCCATGAGGCCGGCAGGTGCGATGCCGACTGCGTCCTTTGGCCAACCTGCCGTTATGATCTCACCCGCGGCACTATTGACAGCAACTAACCCGCCCTTTGAGGCGCAAAGCTACCGTCCACGCATTTGCAATTGAGACGCCTCTGGGTCAGCGGCCCGGCATGCCGAGATCCAATGCGCAACGGATAGGTCACTGAACGGTGGTCTCTCGGCCACGGTCGAAAGGCCTGATTCTCCGCTCGGTTGGTGTTGTTGAGGGCTGGGCGTAAGCGACCGTGGGGCGTTATCATCCTGTGGGTCGCGTCAGTTGTTCAAAAAGCTGCGCGCGGGCCGACACCAAGGTGTCGGCGATACCAACGTGCAATGTAACCAGATAGGATCCTCGACATACTTCCCATCGCGCAGCACCCGCGCTGTAGAGATTTGGAAGGAGCCGAACGATGAAGATTCTAATGGTATTCACTTCGCACGATATCCTCGGAAGTACCGGGCGCAAGACGGGCTTCTGGCTTGAGGAAGGCGCCGCACCCTACTACGTCTTCCGAGACGCCGGGGTCGATTTGACACTCGTGTCACCGAAAGGCGGCCAACCGCCAGTCGACCCGAAAAGCGATCTGCCGGAGAACCAGACGCCCGCCATGACAAGGTTCAAGGAAGACGAGGCAGCGCGAAAGGTGTTTGCAACCACCAACAAACTTAGCGAAGTCCGTTCCGAAGATTTCGACGCGATCTTCTACCCTGGTGGGCATGGTCCCATGTGGGATCTGGTGGATAACCCCGACTCAATAAAACTGATCGAGTCATTCTACGATTCCGGAAAGCCAGTAGCGGCAGTCTGCCATGCTCCAGCTGTATTGCATCGCGTGACGTATCAAGGCGCTCCGATCGTCAAGGGTAAGCGGGTAACCGGATTTGCTAACAGCGAGGAGGAAGAAGTTCAACTGACGAAAGTCGTGCCGTTCCTTGTTGAGGACGAACTCAAACGCCTCGGGGGCCTCTACGAGCAGAAACCGAACTGGGAGAGCTTTGCAATTACCGACGGGAGACTGATCACGGGACAAAATCCGGCATCGTCGACCGCAGGTGCGCAGCACCTGCTTAAGTTGCTCAACGAATTGAAGACCGCGGGTTTTAAAGCGGCCTAACGCAGGGGCTCAACCCTTAAAGCCGGGGACCGGCACCGGTGGTGCGAACCGCAAGTGCTCCCTGGCAACATCGGGCCCCTGCCGAAATGCAGAACAGCTCCAATTAACACACGAGGACGCCATGACCGATGCTATATTGCAAGACAGGCCTTCGCCGGAGGAGGCGGATGTCAAGCCGATGAGAATGACCCTTGAACTTCTCGTCATCCCAGTCTCCGACGCCGGCCGCGCCAAAGCATTCTACGAAAGCCTAGGCTGGAAGTTGGACATCGACCATTCAACAGGAAACGATTTTCGCATAGTGCAGTTCAGCCCGGTTGGCTCCGGATGCTCGATAATGTTTGGGAAGAACATCACTACCGCTGTGCCCGGTTCGGCGCGAGGAATGCATCTCGTCGTCTCCGATATCGTTGCGGCGCGTGACGACTTGCTCCGGCGTGGTGTGGAAGTCAGCGACCCGTTCCACGACGTTGGCGGGATTTTCCACCACTCCAACGGTATCGGGATTACTGATGGCCCTAGTCCCGAAAGAAAGAGCTATGCATCGTTCGCCACCTTCCAGGACCCCGATGGTAATCAGTGGACCTTGCAGGAAATCACCGCGCGCCTTCCCGGACAACGACACGGCACCAGTTTTACTGCGCAGCTTCAAGAGGCCGTCTGGGGCAGACAGGTCGACTGATCCCCTTAACTCCTTGCCAAGCTCTCAGCCCAGTTCATGCGCCAATCCGTCTGAACTGGGTAGATCTGTACGCGACGGGTCCGTCATTTTTCCCAACCGCTCTGTGCTGGGGACACGTCTCCGAGAGATTGCGCTGAATAAGGAACGTGCTGACGGGATACGACGATACAACAGTTCGGTGACCTGACACTCGACGAACTGTGCGTGGAACTGGAGGGGCGCGGTGTTGGCGTGCACCGTTCCAGCGTGGCGCCACTGCTTCACCGGCAGGGCCTCAGTCACAAAAAAAGACGCTCCGGGCCAGCGAACAGGAACGCCCCGACATCCAGCAGGCCCGCCAGCATTGGACGACGCGGCGCAAGACCTTCTTCGACCAGGTCCTGACGCGGCTCGTCTTCATCGACGAGACCTCGACCAACACGCGGCTGACCAAACGAGCCGGCTGGGCGCCCAATGGCGCTGCCGTCAGATAATGGTTCCATCGTGTGAAAAGATAGGACTGCTATACGGGAGCAGAGAACGCACGCTCGACACGGTACATACCGGGCTGAAACGTGGAGAAACCCAGCGCTTCCTTGAGGTAGGGCAACGGCCTAGGATCGGCACGCATGGCCTCGTAGTCGGCCGCGCTTCTCCACCTCGCATACATGGCGACTTTGGTGCCGTCGACACTTTTGTGCAGTGCTGCTGAAATGAAACCAGGCGCTTGATCCACCACGCCGCTCGTTGCGGATGTCAAAAGGTCCACAAGCCTATCTTGATCGTCCGGGCTGACGGTAAAGACGTTGATCATTACGATGCTTTGGTCATCGGTCATTCGTATATTGCTTTCGTTTTGTGATTTGTCGGCCGCTCGTTGACGGCTGATTCCGCACACATGGGGATAGATAGTTTCGAAGACAATCCTCTAGAGGCTCGTAGAGCGTCAGTAAGCAGGACATGCTTCACCTGCTACGGCTCTGGGGCCGCTCGTCATAGGGTCCCTCAAGGATCACAGCGGGAGCTTCACAGCACCCGTGCACTATATCATCGCGATGATGCCGCTAAGCATATTGTGGGTCTTCCTGGTGGGCCGCACCGAACGAGATCGGCTGATGCAGCGCGCAGCTTAAATCCTGCCATCGAGGCTTCGGCGGGCAGATCAGAGGGCGGCCCTGGCGTGCGGTAGGTCTGCCGTCAGAGAATCGTCCGATACCAAAGTCTACTTATGCAGGGGCGGCGTCGGGTCTAGCCTCCATGCGTCGCCTTCGTCTCCCACAAGGCGACACGCTGAAAGCAGCGAAGCGCTCCTGCGTCCTCCCCTCCTCCGGAGCGCGCGGGTCGTACCAAGATCCGCCTTGGGCCGTCTCCTTCCGCCAGGAGACGGCCCCTTTCAAAAAAACCACACGCAGGCGTGCAGTGACCGCGACGCCTCGCGAGACAGTCTCGACACTACTGAAGCCCACGCACGCTCAAGAAGGCTGAAATGAAGAAAACTCGTCCCCCCGGCATCCGGCCCTACGACCATCCGGCTGGTGGCTGGGATGCGCTAAAGGCTGTCGCCAAGACGCTGGCGCATCAGCGGATAGTCGCGCAGGGCAGCCGGACTTTGCTGAAGGCGAACCAGCCCGAAGGATTCGACTGTCCCGGATGCGCGTGGCCCGATCCCAAACACACCTCCTCCTTCGAGTTCTGCGAAAACGGCGCCAAGGCGATCACGTGGGAATCCACAGCAAAAAGGGCCGATGCAAGCTTCTTTTCGAACCACACAGTATCGGCACTCTGGGAGTGGACCGACCACGAGCTTGAAGACGCCGGGCGCCTGACGCTCCCGCTGCGATACAACCCTGTAGTCGACCGTTATGAACCGATCGACTGGGATGAGGCCTTCGGTTTGGTTGCCAGCGGACTGAACAAGCTCGGATCCCCGGACCAAGCGGAATTCTACACCTCGGGACGAGCGTCGAATGAAGCTGCTTTTCTCTATCAGCTTTTCGTGCGCGCCTTCGGCACCAACAATTTTCCCGACTGCTCGAACATGTGTCATGAGGCCACGAGCGTCGGTCTTCCGAAATCCATCGGCGTCGGCAAGGGCACCGTGACGCTTGAAGATTTCGATCATGCCGATGCGATCTTCAGCTTCGGGCACAATCCGGGCACCAACCACCCGCGGATGATGACGACCCTCCATGAAGCGGCCCGTCGCGGCGTTCCCATCATCGTCTTCAATCCCTTGAAGGAGCGCGCGCTCGAGCGATTCGCCGCGCCGCAGGATCCGATCGAAATGGTCACGATGTCCGCGACCCCCATCGCCTCGGCCTATCACCAAGTTCGCGTCGGCGGCGATCTGGCCGCCCTCAAGGGACTGATGAAGGCAGTGCTCGAACTTGACGCGGCGAGCCTTGCCGCAGGCAGCGGCGGAGTGCTTGACCGGCCTTTCATCGACGAGCATACGTCGGGTTTCGGCGAACTTCGCCTCGATTTGGAAGCGACCAGTTGGGACGAGATCGTCGCCGCCAGCGGCTTGACGAAGCAGGCGATCGAGAGCGCTGCGGGCGTCTACGTACGAGCCGAGAGAGTGATCGTCTGCTACGGCATGGGGATCACGCAACACGCGCGAGGAACCTCGAACGTCCAGCAGATCGCAAACCTGCTCATGGTTAGGGGAAACATCGGCCGCGAGGGCGCTGGAATGGCGCCCATTCGCGGTCACTCGAACGTTCAGGGCGACCGCACGGTAGGCATCACCGAAGTCCCGAACAGTGCGCTCCTCGACGGCATCGAACGCGCCTTCGGCTTTCGTCCGCCAAGCGAAAAAGGCCATAATGCGGTCGAGGCGGTGGAAGCCGCCATCGACGGACGTGCAAGGGCACTGATCTGTCTCGGCGGCAATCTTGCCGTGGCGATGTCCGATTCACGGGCCACGTTCGCAGGCATGCGTAGTCTTGATCTGTCAGTCCATATCGCGACGAAGCTCAACCGTTCCCATCTGCTTACGGCGACGACGACGCTCGTCCTGCCATGTCTGGGACGCACCGACCTCGACGTGCAAGCATCCGGCCCTCAGTCGGTCACTGTCGAAGATTCGATGTCCATGGTCCACGCGTCGCGAGGGTTTCTGAATCCTCCAGGCAAGGCCGTTCGATCCGAGCCGGCGATCATCGCAGGGATCGCCAAGGCGACTCTAGGCGACCGCCATGGCATCGACTGGGACGGCATGATCGCGAACTACGACCGGATACGGGACAAGATCGAGGAGGTCTTCCCTGACTTTTCCGGGTTTAACATGCGCGTGCGCAAACCCGGCGGCTTCAGGCTCGACGTCGCCGCCTCATCTCGGCGGTGGAACACGCCGGACGGCAAGGCGAACTTCCTAACCTCTCCGGGGCTGTCCGAGGATTGGTCCGCCGATGGAGGCGTCCTGACGTTGACCACAATCCGCAGCCACGGCCAGTATAACACGACTATCTACGGTCTCGACGATCGGTACCGAGGCGTGTTCGGGCGCCGCGACATCGTCTTCATGAACGCCGAGGATCTGGCGCTCAGAGGGCTCCGGGACGGCGACAGGATCGACGTCCTGGGGCTGATCGGCGCGCCGGACGACAGGCATATCGCTCGCGGGTACACCGCGGTAGCCTATGACATTCCGCGCGGTTCCATCGCCGGCTACTATCCAGAAATGAACGTGGTCATGTCGCTGCATCACTACGATCGACAGTCCGGCACGCCATCCTACAAGGCTATTCCGGTTCGAATAGCGGCCACGTCCTCCTGAGCAGAGGCGTCAATACACAGACAATCCGACCGCTCGTCGATCGCCGTGGCTACCGCACCAGGCGACGTTATGCTGGCCCGAGAACGCTACGGAGGTCGTCGGTGTCGGTCACCCCGCTCTGGAACCACCAGAGAAGCTGTCTTGCCGGATCCTCTGCCACGGCGCCCTGTATCTCGCATCGCGGACTCCCGCAATGCTCCCTGATGACCGGCGTATCACTGCCACGTCCGCCGACCACAGGGCACATGTGTCGAACTGTCGCTTCATCTGTCTTGGCCTTTTGCACGTAGCTATCCGCGATACTTTGGTATGGGCGACACCTTCGTCCACTAGCGGCTCCGGGTCGCCGGCCTCAAACTTCGTCGGTCAACACGCCACTCTCGAGCATCTCGAACGGCGGCAATCCATCGTCCACATTGGAGAAGCAGTCATGCGCAATCTTAGAGCTGGGAACCTCACACGTCGATCCTTCGGCGGCGTCGCTCTCGGCCTGACGGCTGCGGGAATCCTTGCGGAGAGAGCCGCCGCAGCCGACAACCGCAAGGCAGACCGTTCGAATAGCCGGGGTCTCGCCGCCGACAAGCGCATCGACGCAGGAGACCTGAGCGTCGGATACGCCGAGCTCGGCCCTGAAGGTGGACCGGCGGTCATTCTTTTCCACGGCTGGCCCTACGACATCAACGCCTTCGCCGAGGTAGCGCCTTTGCTCGCGGAGCGGGGTCATCGTGTGATCGTGCCGCATCTACGTGGATACGGCAGCACTAGGTTCCTGTCCGAGGACACAATGCGCAACGGCCAGCAGTCGGCGCTTGCTGTCGACGCCATCAAGCTGATGGACGCCTTGAAGATCGAAAAGGCGACGGTCGCCGGGTTCGACTGGGGCGCGCGGACCGCCGACATCGTCGCCGCGCTCTGGCCGGAACGATGCAGGGGCATGGTGTCCGTCAGCGGCTATCTTATAGGAAACCAGGCTGCCGGAAAGGCGGCCTTGCCCCCGGCCGCCGAACTTCAATGGTGGTATCAGTTCTACTTCGCCACGGACCGCGGTCGAGACGGCTACGAGAAATACACGAACGACTTCGCCAAGTTGATCTGGCGTCTCGCCTCGCCACAGTGGAAGTTCGACGACTCGACCTTCGAACGTAGCGCAGAGGCATTTGCCAATCCCGACCACGTCTCGATCGTCGTTCATAACTACCGTTGGCGTCTTGGCCTCACGCAAGGTGAGAAACGGTTCGACGAATTCGAGACCAGGCTAGCGGCCGGTCCAGAGATCCATGTGCCGACGATCACGATGGAGGGCGACGCCAACGGAGCGCCTCACCCTGATCCAAAGGCCTACGCCGCAAAGTTCAGGGCGAAATACGAACATCGTCTCGCAGCCGGCGGGATCGGCCACAATTTGCCCCAGGAGGCGCCCGAGGCGTTCGCCAAGGCTGTAAGAGACGTCGATTCCTGGGCGTGAACAACCGGGGGTCCCGATGCGCTCATCATCGAAAAAATTGATGATCTCCATCCGAAAAACCGGACTGGCGCGGCCTCGCCTGGTCGTGAGATGGGAAGGGCTTCCGCCGGGAAGGCGTCACAGTGCAGTGGCTGCGGGTGCGATGAAAGGATTCAACTTTGGAAATCGGTATCGATAGTTTTGCGATGCTACTGCCGGAACCTGACACCGGGCGTTTGCAGTCGGCAGTCGATCGCATGGAGAGCGTGCTTGCCGAGGTGGAGCTGGCGGACCAGGTCGGTCTGGACGTCTTCGGAATGGGCGAACACCACCGGGAAAACGCGCTCGATTCCGCGCCCGCCGTGATACTTGCCGCAGCGGCGGCGCGCACCAGGTCGATAAGGCTTACGAGCGCCGTCGCCGTCCTCAGCGCCTCCGATCCCGTGCGACTTTTCCAGGAGTTCGCAACGTTGGATCTGATATCCCGAGGACGGGCGGAGATCGTGGTTGGTCGTGGCTCTTCCGTGGAGGCCTATCCTCTGTTCGGCTTCGACCTGAGGGACTACGACGCGCTGTTCGCGGAGAAGCTCGACCTGCTGCTCAAGATCAGGGAGCAGCCCAACATCAAATGGCAGGGCCGGTTTCGTCCTGCCATCGATGGAGAGGGCGTCTTCCCTCGCCCGCATCAGCCCACATTGCCCATCTGGCTTGGCGTCGGCGGCACGCCCGAGTCTTTCGTCCGCGCCGGGACACTGGGCCTCCCGCTCATGGTTGCCATCATCGGCGGAAGCTTCGAGCGCTTTCTGCCCTTGGTCGAACTCTATCGTCGCGCATGGCTCGCCGCGGGGCATCCCTCGGAGAACCAGAGGGTGGGCGTCCACGCTCTCGGCTTTGTCGGGGAGACCGACGAGGCTGCGCGGAAAGCCTTCTTTCCCGGCTGGTTTCAAATGTTCACGGACGCTGGAAGGGAGCGCGGGTGGCCGCCGCCGACGAAGGCCCAATTCGAACACATGTGCGGGCCAGGTGGCGCGTTCCTAGTCGGCGGTCCGCAGGCGGTGGCCACCAAGATAGCTCATGTTAACAGAACGTTGGGAGGAATTGCTCGCATCACCTTTCAGATGAGCACCGCCGGGCTCGACCCTGAAGCGATGCGTCGTTCGATCGCGCTGCTGGGAACTGACGTCGCGCCTTTGATACGGGGGCAGCTTGGCGCCTAGCAGGTGCGTCGCGTAGAGCGCCGACGTACTTCAGCGCGCATCTCTTCAGCCGAAAATCAATTTCTGATAGGCAGCCAGCATCTGCGGGTCCTCGACGGACCCGTGATGATGAAGCTGTCGCCAACCGTCTTGCTTGCGTACGAACCATCGGGTTGTCCGGAAGGCGACGTCGAGCGTCTCAGTCGCCGTCCTGCAGACTCCACGTTCACGACCGACGAACAGATGCCAGTCTTCCCCACCCTGGCTGGTGAAGTCGTGGAAAGTGACATGGACCGTCGCATCGCCTTCGAACAGCTTCGAGTAGCCTTCGGCGATCTGCCCCCAGCCGCGGCGGATCCCACCGATGGGGTTGTCCATGCTCGGCTCCGACCCTGCGACCCAGACGTCTTCCAGACCGGCCAGATCGCCAGCGTTGAAGGCATGGTAGAATGCGATCAAGGAATCGAGGGGACTGCCGTCGCCCCATTTCGTCTCGTCGCCGTCCACTTCTGAGAGATGCCTGTTCATCGATGTCGTCCTCGCAAGCTGCGTAGAGTTCTGTCTCTGCGTGAGCATGCCGTTTAGATGGCCTTGCCCACGTCCGGCAGCATGCTCAGACGCGACCGCGCGTGCTATTGTACGATGGTGTTGTACCCCTACTTCGGAGTTAGATCGCGATACTATCGTCCAATGGAAATCGGCGCGCGATGCTGCAGTGCCGGCTTAGCAAGCAACACCTTGCGGGAGACAAACCTGCTTTATGCTGTCGATGACTGAAACATGATATGATCGACCGGAAAAGGGAAGAACGTGCCCGTGCCTACCAAGTCACACGTCTTAGAGAACGGCAATGACTGACGCGACGCCCTCATCAGCCAGGACCGCAGTCCCACCTGTCGTGTTTGTGGTGACGACGATCTCTCCCTCAGAGAATCGCTCGAAATGCTGATTGCCGCGGGCTGGCGACCAGCGGTTTTCGGATCTGCTGATGCTTTTTTGAATGCTCCTCCGACCTCGACGCCGAGCTGTCTACTGCTATACGTGAACATGCCGGATTTGAACGGTCTCGATCTGCAGGGCATGATCACGGTGAGCTTCAACCGGATGCCTTTCATTTTCATCTCGGGCTACTCGGACTTCCTAACGAAGCCGATCAATTCGGAGGAGCTGTTCGGGCCGATCTGGTCGGCACTTGCTCGCAGTGAAGAACTGAGGCGGGAGGACGATGCTCAAGCGCGATTGCAGCGGCTTTACGACACACTGACGCCGAGGGAATGCGAAATCATAGTGGGCATGACAAAGGGCCTCCTCAACAAGCAGATCGCCCACGACCTGGGGATCAGCTAGATCACGGTGAAGCCCATCGCGGACGTCTCATGGAAAAGCTGGGCGCCCGCTCATAGCATCGTGCCTTCGTATCGACGGCCATCCGGCCCATGACGTTCAGTTCTGACGAACCTTACGTCCGGATCTCTTGGCGGCACGCTCGCCAGGATAGAGCAGGATCATCGCAACGTAGATCGCGGCGCCGACGATGAGCGCGATGCTGGCGACGGTAAGCGCTAGATCGAACGCGGCGTCTACGTCCGGCACGTGCCTCACGATTACTCCCACGGCAGGCGGCCCCATGATCTGTCCGATCGCGAACACCGCCGTAAGCAGTCCCATGTAACGCGCGTGGTGGCTCGATCTGATCCGCCTGACCTCGTTCATCGCGAAGAAGCTGATCGCGGTGAACGGCAGGCCTACGAGAACGCTGCTGAGGGCAAGGCCGAAAGCGTCCTGCCAGATAACCGACAGCCCCACTCCGACCGCCTGCACGAGGTATGCGGCAACCAGATGGAGCCTCACGTCGGCGCTATGCTTCACGCGCGCCGCCAGCAGCGATCCGACGACTGCCGCGACACCGAACAGCGGCCAGAAGACGGTGAGCAACGGCGAACCGGGAACGCTGTTCTTCGCGATCACGGGAAGATAGGTCGCCGTGACGATGTAGCCGAAGCCGGCCAGCCCGTAGGCGATCGCAAAGAGAGGCATTTCCGATTTCGGCACCTTGCCGGACGCCCGGGTCGGAGTCCCGACCGAGTAGGTGTCGGACGGCTTCGAATTGTTCCCGAAGGTTCTCCAGATGATGGCGCTGATGGTCGCCGAGAGGGCGGCAAACACAAGCCAGGCTGTGCTGCCCGACAGCCCGAGCAAGGTCATTCCGCTCGCGGCCAACCCGGACGCTGCGATGCCCGCCCCCGGACCGGTGAATATGGCGCTTCCGATCGAGCTGCCGGTTCCCGAGAGCTGGGCCAGACACCAACCGGAGGTGAAGACGAATCCGATCGCCGACGCAACGCCCGCCAAGAACCGAAGAGCGACCCAAGCCTCGGCATAGGGCGCAGACATCAGAGCCGTAAGGAGGACCGTGGACACCAGTGTCGGGCGTATGAGGGAGGTATGATCCCACGTTCTGGGTACTGCCATCGCCGCCAATGCACCGACCAGGTAGCCGACGTAGTTTGCGGTGGCGAGGCCCCCGGCTCGCGAAAGATCAAGGACGCCGTCGTGCAGCATCATCGGCAGGATTGGAGTGAATGCGAACCGACCGACGCCCATGGCGATGGCGAGGGACGCCGATCCAGCGAACACGACCACATATGGGCTGGGGCTGTGTTTAGACATGAGGCTGTCCTTCGTTCGATTGGAGACCGTCGCCACGAGCTAGCGCGACGGCTCCCCTTCAGTTAGATCGGTCGAGGTCTGCGTGAACCGTCGGTTTGCTGCAGCTGTCTGCCGCGATCCGGAAGGATCTGCGGGATGCTGTCAGGCAGGACTGCGGCGTGCGATGACGTCCAACGCGGAATGATAGAGCTCTTGCGTCAATTCCTCGGCACCAACTTTCAAAGCAAGACGGGAGGCCTGACCCGACCAGAGGTTCGTAAAGTCGTTCCTCGACTCCGCCTCGGCTTTTGCTCTGATGGGAACGAGAGCTCCTCCGGCAGTTGGAAATGCAGGCACGGCATCTGAGATCGGACCCAGATCGCGCATCAGGCGGTTTACGACGCCTCTCGCCGGACGGCCGGTAAAAACGTTAGTTATCGCGGTGCTGTCATCTCGGGCGGAAGCCAGCGCCTCCGCCTGAACTGCGGGAATCCTCGCCTCGGGGCAGAACAGGTATGCCGTTCCGACCTGGACTGCGGAAGCTCCCAGCATAAGGGCAGCGGCGACGCCCCGCCCGTCGGCGATTCCGCCGGCGGCGATAACTGGCACCCGCACCGCGTCGACCACCTGCGGCAGGAGCGCCATGATTCCAACCTGTGTCGTCATGTCCTGGCTCAAAAAGTTCCCACGATGGCCGCCCGCCTCGAAACCCATGGCGATGACTGCGTCGACGCCGTTTTCTTCGAGCCAGACGGCCTCGGCCACGGTCGTCGCGGAAGACATGATCTTCGCTCCTGTCGCCTTCACACGCTGCACCAGCGACTTTTCAGGCAGCCCGAAATGAAAGCTCACGACTTCCGGCTTCAACTCCTCGACCACCTCGCAGAACGTAGAGTCGAATGGTGCACGGCCCGCTGCGGCGATCGGCGCGGCATGGTCGAGTCCTGCGTCCACGAAGTAGGGCGCGAGCAGAGCTCTCCATCGCATCTGCGCTGCCAGATCTTCGGCGGGGGAAACATGTGAGAAGAAGTTCACGTTCACAGGCGCGTGGGTAGCGGCGCGAATCTCATGGAGGGCCTGGCGCAACCCCTCGACGTTCAACAGAGCGCTTGGGAGAGATCCCAGACCGCCGGCCTTGGCCGCGGCGACGACCATTTCGACCGTAGTCGCGCCGGCCATCGGCGCCTGGATGATGGGAAGCTCGATTCCAAACAGGTCGAGAATTCGGCGATCGGGCCAGCGGGTCATGTGGACTCCTTGTCGTGCGTGACTTTGCAATGCTGATACCGCGGCCACCATCCACGTCTATTGGACCTTGGTGTGCTGATGAGCGACCCAATCCGAAGGTATCGGGAACACCTTGGTACAATATCGGGTCCCGAGTTTCGGCGCGATGGTCGTGGCAGAGCGGCGACGGCGCGACCGCCGGGCAGCTCCCGGCCCGTGGCTGGATCAACGCATCACACTAGTAACAAAGCGACGACCGCCACCCGGCGGCCGAAGGGATCCTCGTCGCCAGACGGAGGCAGGCATGAGCGTGCACAAGACTGTTATCATCACCGGCGCGTCGCAAGGGATCGGGGCGGGACTGGTCAAGACGTTTCTGGACAAGGGCTGGAACGTGGTCGGAACCTCCCGGAACATCAGCGAGAGCACGCTGTTCGACCGCGCAGGTCGACTGGAGCTGATCGGCGGCGACGTCGCGGATTCCGAAACGGCCGAGCGGGTGGCGACAGCGGCGGTGGAGCAATTCGGCTCGATCGATGCGCTCGTCAACAATGCCGGGGTCTTCTTCACCAAGCCGTTCCTCGAATACACCATCGAAGACTTCCGACGCCTGTGCGCGACGAACGTCGAAGGGTTCATTCATTTTACGAAGCACGCCATCGGCCAGATGCTGCGTCAGAAGTCTGGCGGGAGTATCGTGACGATCACGTCGTCCTTGACGGACCATCCGATCGCGGGCGTGAGGGCGTCGCTCCCAATGATCACCAAGGGCGGCCTCAACGCGATCACGAAGAGCCTTGCGCTGGAGTTCGCCAAGGATAACATCCGCGTGAACGCGCTCTCGCCAGGCGTCGTCGACACCCCTCTCCACGCGAAGAACCCGCGGACCTTCCTCGAATCCTTGTCGCCGATGGGGACTATCACGGCGGTTCAGGAGATCGTCGACGGCGTCGTTTATCTGACGGAATCCTCCAACATCACCGGGGAGGTGCTGCACGTAGACAACGGCGCACATCTCGGCAAATGGTAGTCGCGAGCGCGGAGGCGCGCATCAAGGAATTGGCGATATGCCTCCCGAAGGCGCCCACGCCATTCGGCGCGTACGTCGAAGCGTTCCAATCCGGCTCGCTGCTCTTCCTAAGTGGCATGCTGCCGGTCGCCGGACATGTGCCACTTTATATTGGGCTCGTCGGCCGCGAGCTGTCGGTGGCCGAAGGCTACGACGCGGCGAGAGCTGCTTGCTTGAGCGGTCTAGCCGCGGCGCAGGCGCAGCTAGGGACGTTGGACAGGATCCGATCGGTCGCCAAGCTGGGCGTCTATATCGCCTGCCCCTCCGATTTCCATGAACACCCCAAGGTCGCCGATGGAGCTTCGGAGCTGTTGCTCGACGTGTTCGGCCCCGCCCGGATCCCTCCCCGGGTCGTCCTCGGCGTTTCCAGCATACCGCTTGGAATGCCCGTCGAGATCGAACTGGTCTTCGAGATCGGACCAGCGTTTGCATCCCCCAAGAACGGAGCCAGCCATGAACGCTAGACGACCAACCAGGACAAGCGCCATCGCGATGTCGTCGAAAGTCCTTACCACCGCGGCGCTATTGCTGCTTCCGGCGCTCGCCCTATCCGGTCAGACGAAGGTCGCCGAAAAGGTGGAAAGTGGTGCAGAGGTCAAAGCCGACCCAGGTCAGGAACATGCGCAGATCAAGGTGGACAAGCGGACGCCCGCCTACTGGCGTATAACCTTCGACAATCCGCCCTTCAACATCTTCGGACCGGAGACGATCCCTCAGATGGAAAAAGTGGTGGCCGCAATCGAAAGCGACCCCAATCTTAGGGTCGTCGTGTTCGACAGCGACGTGCCTGGGTTCTTCCTCACCCACTACAACTTTACGCCGCCCCTCGCCGAATCCACCGGCCTCCCCTCAGGCCCGACCGGCTTGCACCCGCTGCCCGACATGCTGGTCCGGATCAGCAAGTCGCCGGTCGTCTCCATCGCGCTCATCCGCGGCCGCGCGACGGGCGTCGGAAGCGAGCTTGCCCTCGCCAGCGACATGCGCTTCGCAAGCCGTCAGAAGGCAATTCTCTCCCAATGGGAGGTGGGCGCGGCGCTCGTTCCCGGAGGCGGCCCGATGGCAAGGCTGCCGCGGCTGATGGGGCGCGGCCGAGCGCTCGAAGTCCTTCTCGGATCCGATGACATCAACGGCGATCTCGCCGAGGAGTATGGCTACGTCAACCGCTCCTTCGACGACGACAAGCTCGACCCGTTCGTCGACGCCCTCGCGATGCGGATCTCTGGCTTCGATCGGCAGGCGATCGCCGACACCAAGCGCCTGGTCGATTTCGCGAGCCTTCCGAGCGATCCCGAGATCGCCGCCGGCTGGGACGCCTTCATCACGTCGGTCCAGCGTCCGGCGGCGCAGAAGAAAATCGGACGCCTGATGGAAATGGGCCTGCAGAAGGATCCGGACATCGAGGCCAGGCTCGGACACTACACGCAAACTCTGGCCGATAAGTAGGCCGAGACGGTGCTCGCGCGGAGAGCGGCAGGTCGCGCGCGGGCATCGGACATCCTTCAACGCATTCAACGACAATGGAGATATCCCATGCACAGTCTCGAACACCAGATCGTCGATTCAAGCTTTTCGGCCATCATCAATGCGCCGATCGAGAAGATCGACATCCCGACGTGGTGCTTCAATCTTCCCGAAAAGGAATATCAAGGCTGCTCGCCGGCCCACATCGCGGCAGGCTTCACCACCGCGGCCGACGGCACGCGGATGTCGATCAACGTCGAGACGATCGGCGGCAGCCTGATGGTCCAGCATTACCATGAGACACTCGGCGAAAAGCATCATCTCATCCTCGACTCCGATTCAGACGTCTTCACTCCAAACGGCCGGGTCACCATACACGTCACCTGGGAACTGAGTGTGAAGAAGGTGGATGCGAACCGCTGCGAATTCACCAACCGCGTCCAATCCTTTGCAACGGACGAGATGATCGCCTTCCTCGATCGCCAGGGAATCCCGTTCGAACTCTTCCGCACCCAGCGGCAGCCGATGTCCATCGCCCACAACAAGGGCGAAACGCCGCTGTTCGCTGCGAGCATCGAACGCGCGGCCCTGAAGAACTCCGCGACGAAGGCGGCCTGAATCGGCGAAGGAGAACATCATGACTGAACTATCCTTCGATAGAAGCAATACCGGACTGCTGGTGGTCGATCCGTACAACGACTTCATTTCCGAGGGTGGCAAGATCTGGCCGCGGATCAAGGAGGTCGCCGAGGCGAACAACTGCGTACCGCACATGCTCGAAGTGCTGACAACCGCCCGTGAAGCCAAGATCCGGGTGTTCTTCGCGATGCATCATCGCTACCGGGCCGGAGACTACGAGAACTGGAAGTACGTGGCGCCGATCCAGCGTGCGGCCTGGCACCGCAAGAGCTTCGAATTCGGCACGTGGGGCGGCGAGTTCCGTGCCGAATTCGTTCCCGAGGCTGGTGAGGTCGTCGCATCCGAACATTGGTGCTCGAGCGGCTTCGCCAACACCGATCTCGATCTTGAGCTGAAACGGCACGGCATCCAGCGTGTCATCGTGATTGGCCTGGTAGCCCATACATGCATCGAAGCCACCGTGCGATACGCGGCCGAACTTGGATACGACGTCACCGTCGTGAGGGACGCGGTCGCCGACTACTCGCCGGAAATGATGCATGCGGCGCTCGAGGTCAATCTTCCGAGCTACGCGAGCGCCATCGTGAGCACCAAGGAAACCGTCGCCGCGATCGCTCTCACCCAGACGGCGTAAGCTCGACCCCGTTGCCACAGCCATCCGGCGCGCGTCCTACCGCACGCCGGATTCCTCAGTTCGAACAGGAATACTATTTTCGCTTCGGGGGTTGGGAGGTGCTTCGCAGAACCTTATTTGAATTCCACAGCTAGCCGCCGACGCCTCCCATTTTCATGGAAGGCGGCCTGCTCGTCATTCGAAAGGATCCACGATGACACTCTCCGGCGACCTTCTTATCGGCGGCGCGAACGTGCGCGGCGCGGCCTCAGCTTTCTCCGCGACCAATCCTGCCAACGGCAACACCCTGGAGCCGAACTTCGCAGGCGCGACGAAGGAGCAGGTCGAGCAGGCCGCAGCCTTGGCGTGGGACGCCTTCCCGGTCTACAAGGAGACATCGCTCAAAGATCGAGCCCGCTTCCTGGAAGCGATCGCGGAAGGAGTTCTCGCCCTTGGCGACGAACTCGTCCTGCGAGTGATCGACGAGACGGGACTGCCGCGCGACCGCATCGAAGGAGAGCGTGCCCGGACGGTCCGACAGCTTAGGCTCTTCGCGAAGGAGGTCCGAGACGGTGCTTTCCAGGAATTGCGCTTCGATCCAGCCGAAACCGACCGCAAGCCGGTTGCGAAGCCCGATCTTCGGCTCCGCAACATCGCTCTCGGTCCGGTCGCGGTGTTCGGAGCGTCGAATTTTCCCCTCGCCTTTTCTGTCGCTGGTGGCGACACTGCCTCGGCCCTCGCCGCCGGCTGTCCGGTGATCGTCAAGGCGCACTCCGCCCATCCCGGAACCTCCGCATTGGTTGGCAAGGCCGTGGTCGACGCCGTCGCGGCATGTGGGCTTCCGTCGGGGACTTTCGCGCTTTTGTTCGACGCAGGATTCGAGGTCGGCCAGACACTGGTCGCCGACCACCGGGTGCGCGCCGTCGGCTTCACCGGCTCTCGTCGTGGGGGCACCGCGCTGATGAAGATCGCGTCAGAGCGGAAGCAGCCGATACCCGTCTACGCCGAAATGAGCAGCATCAACCCCGTCATACTCTACTCAAACGCACTGCTGGGCCGGGGCGCGGAAATCGGGAGATCGTTCGCGGCTTCGCTGACCCTCGGCGCCGGCCAATTCTGCACGAATCCTGGTCTGATTATCGCCATCGAAGGCGCGGGGCTTGACGCCTTCGTCGAGAGCGCGGCGGCAGCGTTGGTGGAGGCGCCGGCTCAGACCATGCTCACACGCGGCATCTGCGAGGCGTATCGAAAAGGCGTTGCAAGGCTTTCGTGCTCACCGTCCGTATCGCAGGTCTCTGCCGGGAAGAGCGGAACGGCTCATCAGGCCTCGGCCGCGCTTTTCCAGACGACGGCGGCGGCCTTTCTCTCCAATCCGGAGCTTCAGGAAGAAGTCTTCGGCGCGGCGGGATTGATCGTTCGCTGTAGTGACCACGACGATCTGCGCAGGGTCGTCGAATCCTTGGAAGGTCAGTTGACCATCGCGCTGCACGTGGATACCGAGGACGTCGCCGCCGCCTCCCAGATGATCCCGCAGTTGGAACTTCTCGCCGGCCGGCTCCTCGTCAACGGCTTCGGAGCCGGCGTCGAGGTTTCGCCGGCAATGGTGCACGGCGGCCCCTATCCAGCGACGTCGGACGGAAGATCGACTTCGGTCGGCACATTGGCCATCTATCGTTTCCTGCGGCCGGTCTCCTATCAGGACTTCCCGGTCGACCTGCTGCCGGCGCCGCTCAAGAAATCCTGACGCGGTAGTGAACGGTCAAGAAAGAAATGCCGTGGGATGGTTCACCCCAGGGGATGACATTCCCGTGCTCAGTTCCCGGCGGCTTTGGCAGCCATCGTAGCCTTCGCCCACCAGACCAGCTCGTCCAGCGCAGTCTTCGCCGACGGCAGCAGGTTGGCTTCGATCTCTTCGATCGGCTTGTTGCCGCCCATCGAGAAGACGGTGAAGAAGTCTGTGCCGCCAATATGAACGGCGGCATGCGTGGAAACCATCTGCAGCTCGACGCCGATTCCACGCAGATGCTCGAGTGCGCGCGACCCGCCAGCGGTGCCATACGCAATCGCGGTGAACGGCTTGCGCGCCCATTCCACGTATGACTGATCAAGGGCGTTCTTCAGCACGCCGGTGATCGAGCGATTGTATTCCGCGACGACGAAGATGTACCCGTCATATCGGGCCACGGTCTGCTGCCAACGAACGGCTTCCGCACTCTGGCTTGGTGCGTAGGCGTTCGACGCGACCTCGTCGAAGAACGGCAGCGGATGGTCGCGCAGATCGACGATTTCGACGTCGATGTCGTCGCGGGCCTGAGCCTGCTTCAGTATCCACTGTGCGGGCTTGTCGGCGAAACGGGTCGGCCGGGTGGAGCCGATGATGATGGCGATCTTTGGGTTCGTGGGCATGGCATTCCTCGTTTTATGTCGGGTTGATGTTGATGACCCTCCGGGGAGAGGATCAGTCGCTACTCAGGGCGTCTGCGTAGGCATAAAGCCCGGGAGAACCTCCCGTCATGACGAACAGGACGTTCGATCCAGGCGAGATGACTTCGTTTTCGATATCGGACAGCAGGCCGGCAAAGGCCTTCCCTCCGTAGACGGGATCAAGAAGCAGGCCTTCAGTGCGGCCGAGGAGCCTGACCGCTTCGACCATTTCGGGCGTCGGCATGCCGTAGCCGCCGCCAAGCTGCGCTCCGTCTATCGCAAGCTCTTCGGCTCGAATTCGGTCTTTCTTCCCGAGGAGGTCGAAGACCGAGTTGATCTTCTCCGCCGTCGCCGCGACGCATGTCTCCGCGGGCGAAAGAACCGTGTATGCTCTGATCATGGAAGGATCTCTTCCGGCCAAGGCGGCTCCTACGGCCAGGCCGGCATGCATGCCGCCGCTACCATTTGGGATGACGACGTGGTCGAACGCGACGCCGATCTCAGTCGATTGCGTCTTAATTTCGAATGCGCAGTCGACGAAGCCAAGAGCTCCGACCGGCGTCGAACCGCCAAGCGTGCCCACGAAAGCCTTGCCTCCGGCCGCGGCGATCTCTGACGCGCGGGCCCTGGCGGTCGCGCCCGCGTCGTCGCCGGTGCCGAGGATGTGGACGCGGGCGCCGAAGAGCCGGTCCAACAAAACGTTGCCGTTGGCCTGATAGATCTCGGTCTGGCGGGGCACCATTTGAGCTAGAACGACCTCGCATGCCAGTCCGGTTCTGGCGCAGGCGGCCGCGGCCAGACGGGCGAAGTTCGACTGTACTCCTCCGGTTACGACAAGGGTGTCGTAGCCTTCAGACCGGGCCTGCCCGATCAGGAACTCAAGCTTGCGGAGCTTGTTGCCCCCGCCGCCGAGCTCCATGAGATCGTCCCTCTTTGCCCAGATCGAGACGCCTCTTCGCTTCTGGCCGAGCAGCACCTGCTCCAGACGATCCAGCCGCTGGATCGGCGTCGGCCGGCTTATCAAGCGTACGCGGGGGAACTGATCCAAAAGATCGCTGTCGGACATTTCTGGTCTCGTCTGTGAGTGTTGTCGTGCTGCTTGTCGGGACGCCAGAGCCGGCGTCCTGTACCGAGCGGCCGGAAATGTCGCGAGACAGGTTTGGCATCAGTTTCTGCCGTGCCGCCTCACATGAGTTCTAGTCGGCGATGTCGCGAACCGAGGGAAGAGTGGTAAGCTCGCCCATGCTGAGACCGGTCAGTGCGGGATTGCCGGCGTCTTTCGCCTTCAGAGTGAAAAGACGTGGGCTGTCAGCGAAGCGTTCTGAACGCCGCCCGCAGCTCCGATGCGAAAAGCTCCGGTTGCTCCCAGGCGGCGAAATGGCCGCCCTTGTCGACTTTGTTGTAGTAGATGAGGTTGTGGTACGCCTTCTCGGCCCAGCTCTTCGGAGCCTGGTAGATCTCGCCGGGAAAGACCGTGATCGCGGCCGGTATCTTGATGTTGACGGCGTTGAAGTTGTTGGCGTTGTTCTCCCAGTAGAGCCGCGCGCCCGACGTGGCGGTCCCTGTGAACCAGTAGAGGGAGATGTCGTCGAGCATCTCGTCCTTAGTCAGCGACTTCTCCGGATCGCCGCTGCTGTAGGTCCAGTCGGCGAACTTGTCGTAGTACCAGGCGGCAAGACCGACGGGCGAATCCGTCAAGGCATAGCCCAGCGTCTGCGGCCGGGTGACCATCATCAGGGCGTAGCCGGCGCCCTTCGTGTAGAGCGCGTTCATCTGCTCGTAGGCGGCCTTCTCGTCGTCGGAAAGACCGGCCGGCGCGGGTTCGCCGTCGGCGAGAGCCTTCGCAATGTCCGGAGGAACGGTGGCAGGCATGTTCGTATGAATGCCGAGCAGTCCTTCCGGCGCCTGGGCCGCCATCTTGTCGGAAACGACTGCGCCCCAGTCGCCGCCCTGCGAGACATAGCGGTCATAGCCCAGCCGCTTCATGAGCACATGCCAAGCACGTGCGATGCGGTCCGGTCCCCACCCAGTCTCGGTCGGAACCTCTGAGAAGCCGTATCCGGGCATCGAAGGTATGACCACATGGAAGGCATCAACGGCGGTACCGCCGTGCGCGGTCGGATCGGTGAGCGGTCCGATCGTCTTGACAAGTTCAAGGACAGACCCCGGCCAGCCATGCGTCATAATCAGCGGCAGCGCTTTCTCATGCCTGGACTTGACGTGAATGAAGTGGATGTCCAGGCCGTCGATCCTGGTCATGAACTGCGCATGCGTGTTCAGTTTCTTTTCGCACTGCCGCCAGTCGTAATCTGTCCCCCAGTATTCGATGAGCGGCTTCAACTTTTGAAGCTGAACGCCTTGCGTGCGGTCGGAGACCGTCTCCTTGCCGGGCCAGCGGGTGGCGCGAACGCGGCGACGGAGCTCATCGACGTCCTTCTGCGGAATCTCGCACTTGAACTGACGCACTGCGTAGCCTCCCGCCGCCGCGCGGGCAGGTCTGGGGAGAGTGCTGAGCGCGGCGGTTGCGGCTGTGGCGACGAGTAGTTCGCGCCTCGTCGGCCACAGTACGGTCTTGGTTTCGACTTCTGCTGACATGACGTCCTCCGTCTGGATCGAAGTGGTTGTGATGGGTCCAAGGATCGTCTGGCAGCAGGGCTGCCGATGATATTGTGCTTAGGTATCGGCAATACCTAAGCACCGGTTGCCGGGGTGAGTGGCGGGTCGACACCTTCGAACCATGACGCCGACCGAGGAAACGGCACATCGTTCTCGGATCTGGTGTAACCGCCTCGTGCGACGGAACGCTATCCAAGAACCAAGCTCACCCGACGTCCGTGCACGCCGACCACATCGACAGGACGTTCAACGCCGTCATTCGCAGGTCCGACGTCCATCGCGCCAAGTCCTTCTACACGGGCTTGCGCTGGCGGCCTCGATGCCGACGTCTCCGGAAAGGACGGTTACAGCGCCTCCGTAGGCCTGCGCCGCAGGCGCCCTCCCCGCCTGTGCGG
This sequence comes from Mesorhizobium sp. M7A.F.Ce.TU.012.03.2.1, assembly GCF_004006095.1. Taxonomy (NCBI): domain Bacteria; kingdom Pseudomonadati; phylum Pseudomonadota; class Alphaproteobacteria; order Hyphomicrobiales; family Phyllobacteriaceae; genus Mesorhizobium; species Mesorhizobium sp. M7A.F.Ce.TU.012.03.2.1. Next base: position 2,626,195 of record NZ_CP034779.1, on the reverse strand, counting down.
CGCGTGAAAGCGCAGACCCGATCGGACCGGCGCGTTCCCCACTGGCTACCTGCGACAGCGCTTGTGTCCGCCATTCACGTCAGGCGCAAAGCCGAAAACAAACTCGCCATGTTGGTCAGGGAGTAGTTAAACGCGTCCGCTGGTCTTGGAATTGCCACCGCCCACAATTTTGCAAATCACCCAGGGCCACCGGGTCCCGCTGTGATGCGTCCAATTTCTGATCGAAGACGCGGAACGGCGAAGTCAATGAACCTTCGGACTTTCGGAACGGCTGAACGGCCTTGAAGGGTCAATATAATGAACGGGCATAGCCGGCGACTCGGCGCTCGGAAGAATGATCGAGACGGGGCCTTAAATGCTATGGATATGGAAAACCTCACTCGATGTGGTCGTATGGGAATGCTGCAGTCGCATGGAGCGGCCCCTCATCAGGGTCGCGGACTTCCCTAACCCGCTACTGCTGCGATGCCGCGATCAGGGTAGCGCAGAGGTGACCTTGACCTATTGTCCCAAGGTGTCATCAATACAATTGGATCGGTCCAGGCATGCATGGTCAATCGTTGATACCAAGTGTAGCGGCCATGTTGACGAGATCCGGTAGCGACTTGGCGTGCATCTTGCGCGTCATCTGTCCCCGATGCGCTTTGACCGTGATTTCGCTGATGCCGAGTTCGAAAGCGATCTGCTTATTCATCAGACCGGATACAACGAATGACAGAACCTGCTGCTCACGCCGGCTGAGTGAAGCGTGTCGCTGCCGCAGCACCTCTAGATTCGATTGCGATGAGAGCGCGGCCCTACTGCGCTCCAGTGCCTGCTCAATGGACGCCAGCATAACATCTTCACCGAACGGCTTGGTCAGGAATTCAGCGGCGCCGGCCTTCATCGCCTTAACGCTGGTGGGTATGTCGCCGTAGCCAGTGACAAAGATTATGGGGGTCTCGATTCGCTCGGCAGCAATGAGCTGCTGCAGGGCAAGCCCATTCAACTCGGGCAGATTAACGTCAAGGATAAGACAGTTAGGCACTGCCAAGCGAGGTCGAGCAAGAAACTCGATGGGAGATGCGAATATCTCCGGCTGCCAGCCGGCGGAACCAATGAGCAATTCAAGGGATTCGCGAACTGAAATGTCGTCGTCAACCACGAACACGACAGGCGTCTCATTCGTCATTGGTGATGATCCGGCATGGTTCGGCGCGTAACCCAAATCCCTAAGCATTGCGTATCTCCAGTCGACAAATCTCGTAGTCGGTCGTGTTGTTCAAACGGATGGAATCGCCTTGGCCAGAGCCGTTTGCAGGGCGGCATCGCTGAATGGCTTGTAAAGGCAGTCCACGGCGCCATCGGCCATTAGGCCCTGCCTGACGAACTCATCGCGATGTGCGGTGATGAAAATGATCGGCACCGGTTGCCCCCTGTCGCGTAAGTTGCGCAGCAGCTCGGTTCCAGTCATGCCCGGCATCGCAATATCCAGTATCAAGCAACTCGTCCCGACCTCGTCGCCTGACGCTAGAAAGCGTTCGGCCGACGAGAACGCCTCGACACGATAGCCAAACTCCCTCAGAAGGTCAGGCAAGGACTCGCGTACGGATTCGTCGTCATCGACGATCGACACGAGTGGACCCTTTTCGTTCATCAAAACCTCACCGTGGTACACTGCTAGGTGGCCGTTCGGCATTGAGCGGCATCGCAAAAATCGCCGGCCACGGCCGGGATGGAAAGTGTGAACGTCGCGCCCGGCCCCTCGTTTGCTTCAGCCCAAAGTTTCCCGCCATGGCTCTCGACAATAGTCCGGCTGACCGACAGTCCGATGCCCATACCGTCACTTTTGGTAGAATAGAAAGCATCGAAGACTCGATCCGGATCGACGGTGCGAAATCCAACGCCCGAGTCGGATACCGAAAGGCGAACCGCGCCCTCTCCGCCAGCTGTGGTGGTCAGGACGACGTGTCGTGGCGCATTGTCGACACCTGCCACCGCGTCAGCAGAATTGCGCAGTAGGTTCATGACCACTTGCTGTAGTTGGACACGGTCACCTGAAACGGGCGGAAGCCCTTCGGCCAGTTCAGTCTTTAGACTGGCCCGGGCTCGTAGCAGATCGCTCCAGCAGATCGCGACGACTTCTCGCACCGCTTCGTTGAGGTCAACCTGCTCGACTTGGAAAACACGCTTGCCGAACAAGGCGCGCAAACGCGTGATCACGTCTGCCGCTCGGTTCCCGTCGCGGATTGTGCGGCGGGCGGTTTCCCGGGCACCCTCCAGGTTGGGAGGATTGGCAGCCAGCATCCTGAGCGACGTGCTGGCGTTGGTGACGATGCCTGAGAGCGGCTGGTTGACCTCATGCGCGATTGAGGCGGCCATCGCGCCAAGGCTTGTCACCCTGGTGACATGCGCAAGTTCCGACCGCAGCTCATCGCGGGCCTGTTCGGCCAGCCGCTTCTGTGTAACGTCTTGTACTGCTCCTATACATTCGGATCGACCGTTGTCGCTCTTTATCAGGCGACCTATCACCCTGAGATACTTGATGGCGCCATCGGGCATCCGTAGTCTAATGTCATACTCGGGATTGTCGCCACCATTGCGCACCACCGCCATTTTTCCCGCAAGAAGCGGGAGATCATCCGGATGAACACGGCTTTGAATCGCCTCGAATGTGATTTGCGCGCCCGCGTCAAACCCGAAGATACGGTGAAGTTCTTCGGAGAAGGTCAATTCGTCCGAATCCACCAGCCATGAGAAGGTACCTGAGAGGCTCATTCGCTGGCCCTCGGCCAATAACATCTGGCTGTGCTTTAACTTCTCCTCTGCACGTTTGCGATCGTCAATGTCGGTGAGGAGGCCGTACCAGCGAATGATCTCTCCCTGAGAATTGAAGAGGGGGAGTCCGCGAATCTGAAACCAGCGAAAGACGCCGTCAAAACGACGAAAGCGCGTTTCGAAGTCGTACGGTTCCCCCGAAGCGACAGATGCCATGAAACTCTCGATACAATGCTGCAGGTCGTCGGGGTGGGTGATCCCGTTTGTCGCCCATTTCATTACTTCTTCGAGGGGAAGGTTGAAGTACTCTAGAAGTTTCCTGTTACCGCCGTTTAGGACGCCCTCCGGTGTAAAGAGGCATATCATACCGTCGATGCTATCCATGGCGAGGCGCGCCTCGGCCTCGCTTGCGGCAAGAGCCTGCTCAATACGTTTCCGGTCCTCGATATCGGTTATGAAACCGTAAAATTTGATCACGTTCCAGTTTTTGTCGCGAACAGAACTGGAGCGAAACAGAAACCATCGATACGTTCCGTCATGGCGGCGTAGGCGGCCCTCCGCTTCCTGAGGGAGCCCTGTATCGATGCCGTCTCGCCAAATCTTGGCCAGTCCTTCGATGTCGTCCGGATGAACGGCGGCCAGCCAGCGCCAGCCGAGAAGCTCTTCCATCGGCATGCCCGTGAAGTTCAGGTAATGTTCATTCACAAAGTCCACCCAACCGTCTGGTTGGGCTGACCATGCAAGGGCTGGAATCGAATCTATTATGTTGCGAACATCGACTTCATTCGCTCGCGATGCCGCCTCCGCGCGCTTTTGGGCCTCGATGTCAGTGTTGACCCCGTACCATTTAACAATGTTTCCCGCATCGTCGAACAACGGCTCCATGCGGCACAGAAACCACCTGTAAGACCCGTCGAAGCGCAGTAGCCGCGCTTCGCATTCACCGCGTCGCGCGGCAGCCAGAGTCGCCGCCCAGGCAGACCTCAAAGCGTCGACATCATTCGGATGGACGGTAGCTATCCATCCACTGTCTCGGACCTGCTCAAGGCCAAGACCGACGTACTCCAGGTAGTGTCGGTTGAAAAATTCGGCCGCCCCGTCAGTCTTAGCTGACCAGACAAGGGCGGGTATCGTATCGATAATAGTCTGCAGGTTGTTTTCGCTTTTCCTCAATGACTCCTCGGCCCGCTTTCGGTCGTCGATGTCGATGAGCAGATGAAACCAGCGCAGGATATCCCCGCGAGGATTTCGTAATGGCAATCCTAGAACGTTGTACCACCGATAGACACCGTCGGCGCGTAGGTGGCGGCTCTCAACATCGTAGCTGTTCCCCCGAAGGTGAGCGTCGGTCTGCGCGGCGATCGTTCTCTCTAGGTCGTCTGGATGCACCACGTCCGACGCTTTCCAGCCCCTTAAATCTTCCAAAGTCTTCCCGAAATAGTCGAGGGTTGGCTGGTTCAGCCATTCGACAGCGCCTGTCGGCGACGTCACGGCGACTGGGATCGGGATGCTGTCCACGATGTGCTGAAAAGTAGTCGACTGCTCCACGGGGCCTTCTGCCACGGCCTGCCGTGTCTCCAGCTCCGTACCAACGCCGCACCATCTTTCGACTTGCCCCTCAGCATCAAATATCGGACTGCACCTGACCAGGAACCTGCGGTAGACACCGTCGAAGCGGCGCAGGCGAACCTCCAGTTCGGCCAGGTCTGCCGCCTCAGACATCGATTGCCACCGTTCGAGCAGCGAGGGCAGATCGTCAGGGTGGACGATCGACTTCCATTCACTGCCGTGAGCCTCGTCGAGGCCGAGACCGGTGTATTCGGCCCATTGTCGGTTGACGAAATCGATACGGCCGTCTCGCAATGCAGTCCAGACCAGTCCGGGCAGTGCATACAGAACGCGGCCTAGGTCCATCTTCATTGCCGTCCCTTCGCGAAAGTCGCGCGGGCCCGATTCTGCGCCAGGCGGGCTCTGACGTCCATCATGCCTTGGTGTTGGTTTTGCCACGGGATTCGCGCCCCCAGCCGCAGGCAATACAAAGGTATCGCCAATACGTTGGTGCAATCGCATTCCGGCTTCCGACGAGCGAAATGTTCCCCCATCGGCTTGAATGGGAAACAGAGGAGACCGCAATGCCAGCAAAATCGACAATGCCCAACCGACGCGAAGTCATTGCCACCACAGTTGCCTTGGGAGCGGTTTCCGTCCTTCCGAGTGCTTTGAAGGCGGCCGCGGCAGACACTTCAATCCGCAAATTTTCCCCCAATTTCCCGCAACACCAGCTTCACGATCTGCGCAACAGGGTCCGAGCGACCCGTTGGCCTGACAAGGAAACCGTCGCTGGCGACACGCAGGGCGTTCAGTTGGCCACAATCCAGAAATTGGCAGCTTACTGGGCGTCAGACTACGACTGGAGCCCAATGCAGGCGCGGCTCGACTCACTGCCACACTTCATTACGGCCATAGATGGGTTGGACATTCACTTCATCCATGTCCGGTCCAAGCACAAGGATGCCCTGCCCCTGATTGTCACGCATGGCTGGCCGGGTTCGATCATCGAGCAGTTGAAGATCATCGGGCCACTGACGGATCCAACAGCTTATGGAGGCAGCGCTTCGGACGCCTTCCACCTGGTCATTCCGTCGCTACCGGGCTACGGCTTCTCCGGCAAACCAACGGCACCGGGCTGGACGCCGACCCGCATCGCGAAGGCCTGGGCGGAGCTTATGCAACGGCTAGGGTACACGAAATACGTGGCGCAGGGCGGCGATTGGGGCAATGCGGTTACTGAAACGATGGCCCTTCAGCAGCCCCCCGGACTGTTGGGTATTCACACCAACATGGCAGCAACGGTTCCAGCCGAAATTTCGAAGGCGCTTGCCGCTGGGACCCCTCCCCCGGCAAGTTTGTCTGCTGACGAAAGGCGGGCATGGGACCAGCTCGACGACTTCTACAAAAACGGGCTTGGCTACGCGATTGAGATGAACAATCGTCCGCAGACGCTCTATGGCATTGCTGACTCGCCGGTGGGCCTCGCGGCATGGATGCTCGATCACGACATTCGCAGCTATGAACTGATAGCGCGTGTCTTCGACGGACAGACCGAAGGCCTGACACGTGACGACATCCTGGACAACGTCACACTCTATTGGCTGACCAACACCGCGATTTCGTCGGCGCGTCTCTACTGGGATAACGCACATTTCCCTGCAGGAGGATTTTTCGATCCTCGGGGCATCCAGATTCCCGTCGCAGTCAGCGCGTTTCCCGACGAGATTTACCAGGCTCCGCAGAGCTGGGCCGAGAAGGCTTATCCGAAGCTCATTCACTATAACCGGCTTCCTAAAGGCGGTCATTTCGCCGCCTGGGAACAGCCGGCGACCTTTAGCGCCGAGCTTCGGGCCGCATTCAAAACGCTACGCGAATCCATCTAACGCGAGCACAGGCGCCTCCCCCGCCTTCTCGCGAGTGCGCGGCCGGGTCCCTCCCCCCGCCCGGCCGCGCCAATGTCACTGGGACTTGAATGGAGAACACCGTGAACATGTCGACAAAAGGAACTGCGCTCGTCACAGGCGCGTCTGCGGGCATTGGGGCCGTCTATGCCGACCGGCTTGCACGCCGAGGCTACGATCTCGTTCTCGTGGCCCGCAACGACAAAAAGCTTGACGGCGTTGCGCGGCACATAGCTGGCGTCACTGGACGCACCGTAAAAACGATTGCGGCCGACTTAAACGACAAGGCTGACCGCGGCAAAGTTGAGACACTGCTTCGCGTTGAAAGCGGGATCTCCATGCTGGTCAACAATGCCGGCCTTGGAGCCGTCAGCTCCATACTGGAGACCGACGTGGACGCCATGGATGAGATGATAGAACTGAATGTTACAGCGCTTACCCGTCTGACCTACGCGGCGGCGCCGGCTTTTGTGGCACGTGGAGGCGGCGCAATCATCAACATCAGTTCGGCCATGGCCCTCTGGCCGGAGTTGCTCAACGGTGTCTACGGCGCAACGAAGGCCTATGTCACCGCCTTTACCCTTTCGCTGCACAAAGAGCTCGCGGACAAGAATATCGCCGTCCAGGCGGTGCTCCCAGGGGCGGTGGAGACCAACTTCTGGGATGTTGCAGGTGGTGATCTTTCCAACTACCCGGACGAACGGGTGATGCAGGCAGAAGACCTGGTCGACGCTGCACTGGCCGGCTTTGACCAGGGAGAGCTCATCACCATCCCGTCGCTCCCGGACCGGTCGGACTGGGATAGCTACGAAGCGGCACGCCAGAAGCTGATCCCGAACCTGTCCCGGAAAATGCCGGCGTCCCGTTACAGGGTTGCCGTCAATGCATAGCAGCACGGCTGGGATGCCCTGCGCGCGCCTTCGGAATCATACAAAGGAAAATCCTATGACCATTGCCCAAGTTGTCGACGGCAAAGCCGCACTGACCGCGACCAGCGATATGAAACTTGAAGTTGTCGTGATTCCCGTTTCGGATGTAGACCGCGCCAAGCGCTTCTATGCCCGACTCGGCTGGCGGCTCGACGCCGATTTCGCGGTTGGCGAGTCCTTCCGCGTTGTGCAATTCACGCCCCCGGGCTCTCCGGCTTCGGTGCACTTCGGCGAAGGGCTCACATCTGCCGAACCCGGCGCCGCAAGTACAACCTATCTCGTCGTTTCTGACATTGAGACCGCCCGCGCCGAGCTTTTAGCAAAGGGGGCTGAAGTCAGTGAGGTGTTCCACCGCGCCGGGCCAGGCCAACCACCTATCCAGGGGCGCGATCCCGAAGGACGTAGCTACGTCTCGTTCGCGACGTTCAGCGATCCCGATGGCAACAGCTGGCTGCTGCAGGAGATCACAAACCGGTTCCCCGGACGGATCGAGGCCGCAGCGACGAGCTTCGCCTCCGTGTCGGATTTGGCCGCCGCACTCGGCCGCGCTGCGGCGGCGCATGGCGAGCATGAGAAGCGCGACGGTGGCCGGCACGACGAGAACTGGCCGGACTGGTACGCCTCATACATGGTCGCCGAGGCATCAGGCAAAGAGCTGCCGCTTTAGCAGGGCGGCGGCGCGCTGCCGGCAATTTCGTCGGACCCAGGCATGTGATGGCGCATCCAAAGCGATGAGGAGAAGTCATGGCTACCGAAACCATTCCGCGTGAACCGGATCTGCGCGACCAAACCGTCGTCGTCATCGGCGGCAGCTCCGGCATCGGGCTGGAGACCGCCCGGCGCGCTCGCGCTGAGGGTGCCAGGGTCATCCTCACGGCACGCGACAGAGATCGCCTGGATGTGGCAGCACGTGAGACTGGCGCAGATGAAATCGCAGCCTTCGATGCCAACGATCCTTCCGCGCTGGAGGCGTTCTTCCGGGATTTGCCCGGGCCAGTCGACCATGTCATGGCGACGGCCGGCGCTCCCCACTACCGCTCACCGCTCGAACTTGCGCCCGATGAGGCGCGGCATGATCTCACCGAGCACCTGCTGCTCGCGATCAACGTCGCCCGCTGCGCCGCCGGCAAGGTCAGGCAGGCCGGATCGCTGATATTCATGGGCGGCACTGGCGCGCGTCGCCCGCGGCCAGGCCTGGCGATTGTCGCAGCAGTGACGGTCGCTTTTCCCGCCCTCATCGCCAATCTGGCGCTCGAGCTTGCACCCGTCCGCATCAACCTGATCGCCGCCGGCTTCGTCGATACGCCACTCTCGGCGTCCCTGCTCGGCGAAGACCTTGACATGCGTCGCGAAGAGCTTAGGGCGACCCTGCCGATCCGGCGTGTCGTCGGCCCGGTCGATGTCGCCGCACTTGCCGTTCACATCATGAGCAACACCGCGCTGAGGGTGCGACATACGACATCGACGGCGGTCAGCAACTTGTCTCCTAGCCAAGCCGAGCCTTCTGCTGATTTCTTATGTCTGATGTGCCTTGGCTAGTGCGCTTCGAAATTGGAACGCGCCGTTTGCGGACGCCAACACCACAAGCGGCAACAGCACCTTGGGACGATGTTCGCTTGGCCGGACCGATCGGGGAAGATGGCGTTGAACGCGACAGTATATCGATAACACCGCAGCGTAGGCGCGATAGCCGTCAAGCAGGCCGCATGCATAGATGCAAATGCCCATCCATAAAGCGAAGGCCATCAGCAGCGGATGATGACAACCTCGCAATCATCCGATGCAGATCGGCGAAGGCCAAGGAGCTGACAGGAAATCGGGCCACAGCACCGGGCTAATGTTTGGCGGATGCGCACACGGCCGGGGCCATTTCTTCATCCGAGGATCATGCCTGCGGCGGAAACCAAGATCCACAATCCGAACAGCGGAACCAGGATCCACCGCGCTTGGTTGACGCTGATTTCGTTCTTTGTTTTGACGATTGCTGCGACGCGTGAATTGCTCAGCCGTTGATCGCGCATGACACATCTCCTGTGTTGAATGCGCTAGTATCGACTGACAGCAACCGCAAATCCATTGCACGATAGTGTCGGCAATACTTTTGTGTTGGTCTACGAAACAGCGTCTTCCCGCCTGACGATGAGGCACCACAGATTGTGCGTGCTGGCGCGGCCAGCCCGAATGTGCTCGCCGATCTGCTTGTAGCTTCCCGAAATCGGCCGGACATTCGACGCGGTCTTTGAGTCGATGATCACCACAACCTTAAGCAAGGTCACGGAACCGAAAACAGAGGGGGGCAATCGCAATCCTCTGCTTTTTCCTCATTCTTCATCGTGAATATCGACGCTTCCAGCCGATCCAGGGGCGTCAAGGGCAAGTTCTACGTTTCGCAGGAGTTCCCATGCTTCCTGCCCGCGGCGGACCTATGCTGGCATCGGCGCGCCACAGCCGATGCGCTTCGGCGCCTACACCTCGGCGGACCTTCGCGCGGCCCCGAAAGCGCAGATGGAAGGCGCGGGGCGTCGATCTGGCCGCAATGTCACCGACGCCTATCACTGGAGCACGTCTTCCTGAAGGCAAACGTCTTGTCGCGCTTCGTAGGGCAACCGGCCACCTACTGCGTGGCGGTCTCCGGGCGCCTCTGACAGGCCCCCAACGAGAGCGGCTCCAGGAATCGCGAAGACCGACACCATAGTCCTATGGACGCGGGCGGGTCGGGCTCTGCATTCTCGTCAACCGGGGACAGCACGAAAGTCAAGGATGGAGACGGATCAGACTCGCCTGCTGGACGCACTGCCAGGGATGATATGGACTGCCACGCCAGACGGATCCTGTGACTTCGTCAACCGACTTTGGCGCGAGTACACGGGAACTACGCTCGAGCTGGCGAACGCTTCCGGCTGGATCTCGCTCTTCCATCCGGATGACTTGGTAGTCGTTGAGGCGGCGTGGAAAGAAACCCTTAGCGTCACGGCGCCTGAGGAAATCAACGTGACGGCTCGGCTCCGCCGACACGATGGCGTCTATAGGCGATTCAACCTGCAGACCCGTCCGCTCAGAGACATGGCGGGAAACCTGATCGGTTGGTGCGGCGTGAACACCGATATCGAGGACCGCACGCGGGCCGAGGCGCAGTTGGCGGCGGAAAAGCGCCTGCTTGAGCTCGTCGCACGTGGTCTGCCGCTTCCTATCGTGCTTAACGAGCTTTGTCTTCTCGTTGAGGATCTCTCGTCTGGCTCCGTGTGCAGTATCCTCTACGTCGACCACGACAGGCAGCGATTCCAGGTTGCGGCGGGCCCAAACCTTCCGGCAGACTACAACGCCGCGCTAGAAGGCTTGAAGATCGACCCGGAGTACGGCCCCTGCTCGCTGGCGGTAGTATCTCGCGCGACCATTATCGCCGCCGACCCGCCGAGAGATCCTCGTTGGGCAGCGTCGCCATGGCCGCAACTCGTCACGGGTTTCGGCTTGGCATCGTGCTGGTCTGCCCCGATCTTCGACAGTCATAGAAACGTGCTGGGGATTTTCGCGATCTACAAGCATGTGTCGCAAGGCCCTACCTACCAGGATGAGGAACTGGTGGACCGCTTCGCGCGCATAGCCGGCATCGCCATCGAACGCGCCAGATCCGACCTCGCCCTGAAGGCCAGCGAGGCTAACCTCCGCCGGGCCAATCACTTCCTTGTAGGGGGGCAGCGGCTTAGCAAGACCGGCAGTTTTTCGCTGGATACTGATTCCCACCAGCAGGTGTGGTCGGAGGAGAATTATCGCATCTGGGAGTTCGACCCGGCCGTGCCCCCGACCATGGAGATGGTGGCCGCCGCCATCCACCCAGAGGATCGCGAGCAGATGCTGGAGGTCTTCGCCGCTGCCACGCAGGCGAAGGAAGGGTTAGATGTCGTCTATCGAATCGTCACGCCCGTGGGGGGCGTGAAGCACCTGCATACTGTGATGGAGATCATTTCCGAGATCTCCGACCGGGTGGTTTATCTCGGCACCTCGCAGGATATCACTGAGAGCAAGCTGGCCGAGGCTGCTTTGAAGGCGGGCGAAGCGGATCTCAAGCAGGTCAACCTGTATTTGACCGCGGCGCAAAGGCTCAGCAAGACGGGCAGCTTTACCTGGGGTGTTGAAACGGGCCACCTCGACTGGTCAGCCGAGTCTTACCGAATCTGGGGCATCGACCCATCGCTCCCTCCGGCAATGTCGATGGTCTTCAACGGGATCCACCCCGATGATCGGGAACGGGTCACGGCGGGCATGAGCGAGGCGGTGCAGGCAGGCGCCAACTTCGAGATGGTGCACCGCATTGTAACCCCTGCGGGTGTAGTCAAGCATATTCGCTCAGTTGCCACACGCATGCCGGAAACCACGGATGGGCCGGCCTATTTCGGTGCACTTCAGGACATCACCGAAGCCAAAGTTTCCGAAGAGGCGCTTAAGGCGAGTGAGGCCGGTCTGCGGAGAGCCAACCGCTACCTCAAGGCCGCGCAGACCCTCAGTCAGGTGGGCAGTTACACCTGGGATGTCGATTCCAACGAGCTTGACTGGTCAGACGAGAACTATCGGATCTGGGAAGTTGACCGGGCCGCCACGCCGACAGTAGACATCATCCTGAACGCGATCCATCCCGATGATCTAGATTTGGTCGTGAAGACCATCGATGATGCCCGCGGGTCTGGCGAGAACTTCGATGTTACCTACCGCATCGTCACGCCGGCAGGCGTCAAGCATATCCACACGGTTAGCACCCGGATTCCGGAGATCACCGATCGTCTCGTTTATATCGGCAGCAACCAAGACGTAACGAAAGACCGGCTCGCTGAAGCCGCCCTCAAGGCGAGTGAGGCCAAGCTCGCGAGGGCCAACCGCTACCTGAAGACCGCTCAGTCGCTCAGCCAGATCGGTAGCTTCACGTGGGATCTGGAATCCGATGACATAGACTGGTCAGACGAAAACTATCGGATCTGGGGCGTTGATCCGGAGCAGCCTCCGACGATAGACACGATTTTCAACGGCATTCATCCCGAGGACCTGCCCCGGGTTGCGCAAGTCATTGCCGACGGTAAGCGTCTCGGGGCCGACTTCGACGTCTTTTATCGGATCGTCACGCCAGCCGGCGAGACCAAGTATGTTCATACCGTCAGTAAGCGCATCCCGGAAATTACCGATCGCATCCTCTACCTGGGCAGCACGCAAGACGTCACCGTCAGCAAACTGGCGGAAGACGAACTGGCACGGACCAACACTTACCTTACCGCGGCCCAACGTTTGAGCCAAACCGGGAGCTTTACCTGGGACGTCCACGCTGATGAGCACAATTGGTCTGAGGTCATTTACAAAGTGTTTGGGTTCGAGCCTGGTTGCAAGGTCACGATGGACATGATGATGAGGGCAATTCATCCGGACGACCTGGCTCAGGTCGAGGCCCTGATCGGCGGCGCGCAAATAGGCGAAAACTTCGAGCTCGAATTCCGTGTGATCAACACCGATGGGGGTATCCGCCACGCTCAAGTGGTCGGCCATCGGATCGACCAGATTCCCGATCGCCCGGTGTTCATGGGCGCGCTGCAGGATATCACCGCCAGAAAGCTTGCCGAAGACGACCTCAATCGGGCGCGTGAGGACTTGGCTCATGTTGCGCGCGTGACGGCGCTCAGCACGCTCACCGCATCCATAGCCCACGAGGTCAGCCAACCACTGGCTGGTATCATCACCAATTCAAGCACCTGCCTGCGCCTGCTCGCGACCGAGCCGCCTGACGTGGCGGGAGCCTTGACGATTACCCAGCGCACTCTCCGTGACGGCAACCGCGCATCGGAAGTGATCAAGCGCCTGCGCTCGCTCTACGCTCGTCGCGCCCCGACCCTTGAACCAATCGACCTGCAGGAGATTGCCCGCGAAGTTCTTGCCCTCCTCGCAAGCGAACTACAGCGTCGCCGTGTGATCGTGCGAACGACCTTTGCAGGAGACCTGCCCCACGCGGCCGCGGACCGAGTCCAGATCCAACAGGTTATTCTGAACCTCGTCCTGAATGCCGCTGAGGCCATGAGCGAGGTCACGGACCGGGTCCGAATGCTTCGGATCGCGACCCGGTGCGAACCCGATGGCAATATTTCGCTTGAAGTCCGCGATTCCGGACACGGCATCAACCCACAGGAGACCGAAAAGCTGTTCCAGGCGTTCCAGACGACCAAGCCCGATGGCATGGGCATAGGGCTGTCTATCAGTCGCTCGATCATCCAGGCCCACGGGGGCAGCCTCACGGCGGTACCCAACCGGAACGAGCCTGGAGCGACGTTCACATTCTCCGTGCCGTGCAATGCCGTAGAGGTTGCAGGTCTCAATTCAAGGCAAGCGTAATGATGCACAGTAATCTGGTCTGCGTGGTGGACGACGACGAATCCGTTCGTGAGTCCCTTCCTGACCTCCTGAATTCCTACGGGTTCGTCACGCGCCCCTTCGAGTCGGCGGAAGCTTTTCTCGCTTGCGAAGGACTGACGTCGACTGGTTGTCTGGTTCTTGACGTCTCGATGCCGGGGATGACAGGTCCCGAATTGCAGATTCAGCTTCTGAACCGGCAGATCGACGTAGGCATTGTTTTCATATCGGCCTACGCCGATGCAATGTTGGAAGCGCAAGTGCTCGAGCGCGGCGCGGTGGCTTTTCTGCTCAAACCTTTTACGGAGGCGGCGATCGTAAAGGCCGTGGAAGCTGCGCTAGGAAGGCGATGAGGGTTCTGCATGCAAAAGCCGTTCAACGCGACGAAGGCCCCTCACCCGCCCTCCGCCAAAGGAGTATCCCCGGCCTGACACCGGTTGAACGGTCCATGCCGTCGACGATGACATCTCTGTTCGCGAGTCCCTAGAAGGCCTCATCTATGGCCCCCGCCTTCAACGCGCGGACGGTCATCGGGAGAGCGCCGAAGCCGCTGATGAAAATGATCGGCATCTCCAGACATTCGTCGGCGATCATCAGCCATCCCTAACGCGAGGTCATCGACTTGTTGTCACCGGCCTGCTCAACAAGCAGGTGGGCGGCGATTTGGGAGGCATCAGCGAGATCACGGTGAAGGCGCACCGCGGCCGCGTGATGTCTCTGGCCGACCAAGTGCGGATGAGAGCGCCTGCGACTGCATCCGACGGCCACCCTCCCAAAGCCTGCTGATACCTTGGTTCAATAGCGCCGCTACTGCGCATCGGGTCTCGTTCCTGCAGCCCTCGGGCGATCATCGCCCGAGGCGCCGGAGCCCTTAGCCATGACACTGCAATTCCACTTCACGCCTACAGCGCACCCCAAGCTACCGCTGCATTTGGTGGAGGAAATCGGCCACCGGGTCACGAACGAGTACGCAGAAGCGATTGCAGGCCTCGCGCTGGCGATAGCCGCCGACGGACGGTCAGACGTGCGGAGGGTGCTGAAGCAGGCCGCTGACCGGCTCCGCGCACACGCCGAGGCGCATCGGGCGCTGCTACCCCCTGTCGAAGGCCAGGTAAACCTGGCCGAATATCTCGGACGCGTCTGCGTCACCTTTACAAGGGCGACCCTTGCTGATTGCGGCGTTCACCTATCAGTGGATTCCGACGATATCTGGCTGTCGGCAGACCGAGCGTGGCGGATAGGGCTGACTGTTGCCGAGCTGATCCGCAACGCGGCGCGGCACGGGCTGCGCGGCCGGGCCGGCAGTATTGCCGTCAGGGTGGCGCAGGCGGGCGATGACGTGATCTGCGCCGTCGGCGACGACGGCCGCTGCGACGAGAACGTCGCGCCGGGACGCGGAGTCTCGGTAGCGCGCGCCTTGGCCAACGACTTGGGCGGCTCGATCGAATGGTGGTTCACTGAGCGCGGATGCCTTGCACGCCTACGAGCCCCAGCGGAGGCGCGAGCGGCGTGCTAGACCTTCGCCGCCGCCTCGGCCTTGCGTTGCCGATCATTCAAGCGCCGATGGCGGGAACTTCACGCCTAGGTTAGCGGCGGGGGTTTACGAACTCGGGAGGGCTCGGTTCGATCGCCATAGGGGCTGTGAGCGCCGCCCTGGCCCGAAGGATGATCACTGGGACACGGGACGCCATCGCCGGTCCCTTAAACGTGAATGTCTTCTGCCACCGCCCGGCCCGAGCCGAGCCGGCTCGCAATGTCGCCTGGCTGCAGGCCTTGGCGTCCGAATTCGCGCGCTACGGGACCTGTCCCACTCCCAGCTAGCCGAGATCTACACCAGCTTCGTTGCCGATTGCGCTAGAGGACGCGCGTCCGGCAGTCGTCAGCTTCACTTTGGTTTACCGGGGGCGGGCATCGTACAGTGACGTCGCTCACCGAAGGCGAGACGGCAATCGCCGCTGGTGTCGACGCCCTTGTCCGCCGCTTCGGCTCTGCAAAAAGTGGTATAGATTTAGTTGTTGCCCCAGATTCCCCGATTGAAATCTGGCCAGGATTCATTGGTCGAAGGCACAGTCGTCGTATTAGGATCGACAATCACATGCTTGCCCGTGGCGGGCTTGTGTACATGCTTGCCCGTGGCGGGCTTGTGGATTGAGGCGGTAACGCCGTGGTCGATACCGAAAGGCGACCGCAGTTTGTTGACATTCTCCGAGCCGTAGTGGTCGCTGCCGGCAAAGGCAGTAACGGTGGCAAGAAGAATGGCGGCGGCAATTAGAGTGATCCTGTTCATTTCAAATACTCCTGGGTCCTCAGGGGATCCGTCCGTCAATGACGCAACTGGGAGAAGGTCATCATCACTCGGACCACCAAAAGGTAGCCATTCGCTGCAGCCATTTGCACTATACGATGGTGTTGCAATCATATCGGCGCCTGAACATACTCATTGAGCAGTATGAACAGGCCGCGAGCGACTTCACTCCATGGCCCATGCACAACGAGCACGGTTCCAAAGTACGCAAAGACAGCGTCAGCCATTTCTGCACCGAGACGTAGCGGCTGTATCTAAGGAACACTTGCAGGACGACGGATATCGCGGCGAACATGTGATGTAGGCGAGATGTGGCCGGCCAATGATCAATTTAGGGCGTCGCCCATGGCGCCGAGGTCAGCGCCGATGTTGATGATGTTGGCGATGAGGAGTAAAATGACGGCCGACTGGAGCAGCCAGTTCGGGTAATACCGGCGCATGTTTCCGGCAATCCCTTGGCCGGTGGTGCGGCCAATCCCGGCGCTGATTTCCTGCACCACGGACATAAGCGGATAGCTGAAAAGTAACGTCCAAGTCAGGCCGAAGCCGAACTGCGCGCCCGCCTGGGAATACGTGGCAATGCCGCTGGGATCGTCGTCCGACGCGCCCGTGATCAGGCCAGGTCCCAAGGCGCCGAGTAGCCGGGGCTTAGAGGGGCCAACAACGGATTGTTCTTTTGCATGCTGACAGCCTCCCTTCGCTGCGAACGAGGTAACTTGTCGCCAGGGCAAAAGCTCCGTCATCCAGAAAATTATTCTGCACAGGCGCCCTGCGCCAACGATGGGAGTGTTCGCGTTGTCGCGGAACAAGTCTCGGCGTGAAAGGTCGTGGCCGCATCAAGCCAGACGTTGCGAACAGCCAATTGCCGCTCCTCACTTGCCGCTCATCAGTCCATCAAGGATGCGCCTGGCCGGGAGCTCGGGCCAGGCAGAAGTGCGGCGCTGCGATTGATTTTGCCGCCAACGACCGGCCTCTAGTATCCGACTCGAAATCGCTTCCTGCTGCTGGCGCAGATGATCGCTCAGCAGCTTGTTGCGCGTTATGTACCCTGCGTTGACACCGGGGATCGAGTGATTCATCAGAAGGTGAACATCCAGTTCCGCAACGCCTGCGGCCTGCGCGATTGTGCGGAAAGTCTGCCGCAGGTCATTGCCCCACTTCGACAAATCATCGCGCTTCTCCTTGTGCTCGGCCATGTGACCGCTTCCGCTGTCGGCCGGGAAGAGCCAGTCACGCGATTGCTCGCTGTAGAGAGCCCGGCCAAGCCGCATCACCCGAACCAGACAGCGGATCATGGCTCTCGAAAGCGGTATGTCGAAGGCCTTGACCTCACCACCCTTTGGCCTTGGTATGTGCAGGACTCGCGCGCGGAAATCGACATGCTCGACCCTTGCCTTTCTGATTGCCTCAGGTCGATGGCCCGAAAGCAGCATGAACAGATGGAACTCACGTCGGACGGGGTTCTTTAAAGCAGCGAGTTGGCTGAACCACCCGTTCAGATCCGACAGGCCAAGCGCGGAGTTGCGCCGGTGTTCGGCATTCCAGTCTATGGCTGATACCGGGTTGTCGGCAGGCAAAGAGCGGGCGGCCTTTCGCGCATGATTGTAGACGGCGCGCAACGTTCGCATGCAGCCATTGGCGATGTATGCGCCGTTTTGCTTGGTTAGTTTCTCGTGCCGTGTCGTTACCAAGGCAGGATCGTAGCCGAACTTGGACAGAGGTTCGTCAAGCCAGTCAGCCAACAGCCGCTCGACATGATCGCGGTAGTTGTTGATCGTCCCTTCGCTCCTGTCCTTCTTCTTCATATGCCCGTCACGGTAGCGCGCCCAGGCAATGCGCAGCGTGGGGTTCCCTATCGACGGCAAATCGGCGGCGGCGGCATCAGCCTCCAGCTTTAGCCTCGATGGGCGGGGATCCACGCCGTTGGCGATCTTCCCGAGAATGACCTTTGCCTTCGCCCGCGCCGCTCGTGTCGTGAGCTCTCCAACTTCAGCTACCTTCATGCGGACGGAAAGGCGCTTTCCCGCCTTCCTCCGCTCACCCTGGACAACGAATGTTTTTCGCCGTTTGCCGACAAGCACCATGAAACCCGGCAGATCGGTATCGCGGGCAAAATACTGCCCTGAGGCCGCGGTCTGAAGCATTGCGACGGCACGGTCGTTGAGGGAGAGACGAAGGTCGGTCATGACAATTAGTACGGTATTAGTACGGCGATTGCGCTACGTTCGATCTGTTGGTATGCCTACGCTACGATAGGCGCGCAGCACGAAAAACGCAACAGCCTTAACGCCTTAGGGGGCATCAATCGTACGGCGGCGTGCAACGAGAAACAACAGAAAAGGCCGTCTGACAAATTCCTAATCTGTAGGTCACAGGTTCGATTCCTGTCGGGATCACCACGCTTTTCACCAGCTTAGCAAACTGACGTCGTACTTTTCGCGAAACAGTACGACGAATTCTAATTTCGCCGGGAATGCATCGCCGAACGATCCAGCTTCGCTCCGAAGAGCGGGCACTACAATGGCCCTTTTGTCTGGCCGAAGGCTGCCGGCAGGATCATTGCGAGGTGATGGTTGACCGTGGTGCGCTGTGACCTAGCTTAAAGTTCATGATGGACAGTCAAGAGCCGGGAAGTGGCGAATTGTCCGCACCGGCGAACTCTCGCGAGGTTGATATGCAGAGGCGCAAATCGGCGTCTCAGGGCCCCGCATGTGTCCTTGGTCGGCCATTGCCCGCCAACGAATATAAACCGCGGCGATCTATCAGCACGCGACCGGCGCCCCATCCGCAACAATTCGCAAGTACCAGAAGGATCCCGATGAAAGCGACGTTTCGAGGGCGGTAAGGCCTTGGCCAATACCAAGGCGGATGACCAGACATCGCTTTACGAACTTGACGATACACCCCAGAACGCACGGGCACGGCAATGCCAAATTATCTTGCCGAAATGTATGCAAACGACGTAAATTTGACCATTCTGAGCGCGGTAGTGACGCTTGCATCGGTAGGCGCCTATCTTGTGCTCCGGCGTATCCTTGCCGCGGTGCGACGGAGCCGCCTTGCAGCGTTTGACGAAGGCAGATCCGGTATCGCCGACGAGGCTTCTTGGGAATGGGAAAGCCCGGCCGGACTTGTCGCCGGACCTGCTTCTTCCAAGGCTGCCAACCCCTTGCATGCGGTCGGCCTGGATGTTCGGGCTCAAAATACCAACTACTCTCGGTTCGGAGTGCGAATCGAGCATTTCGCCGCGACATCCGAACCCAGCGGGAGCTCGTTGGTGACCGGTGCTCCTGCACCGAACAGTGTGCAGTCTGGCCGGCTTGCAGCATCCATCAGCGCGATCGCGGAATATGGGAAGCGGATTTGCGGGTCGGCATGGGACCAATTGCGCCATAGAGCTTCACCGCCAAAAATTGCTCCGTTGGCCTATGCTGCGGATCGCGGTTTGAATTTCACAGCTCAGATGGGAGATCCCGACCCGGCCATGGCGCCTGCCTCAAACCCTGTCGTTCGCAGGCCGATCGTTCTTGTATCGCGTTTGGGTCTCGCCGCCATTTGTCTGGCCGCGCCGATTGGCTATGCGATGACGAGACAAATCTGGGTCGAAAGCGCTTCAGCCATCTCGCAAACCCAAGACCAGGCCCATCGAGACCTTTCGCGCCCGTTGAAACTTCAGGCGAGTGCCGAATTGCTTGGCCCGGATCTCACGGCTAACCAGGCGCAAGACGGGACGGATCGTGCTCAGTCTGCCGCTGCGAGACAATTGGCCGACCAGGAACACCGGGCGGCGGAAGGCGAGCGTGCCAGGAGCGCCGCTCTGCAGGGAGCGCTCCTCGAGGCGAGCAAGCAGATCCACACGCTGAGGGCAAGCATGGCAGCTGCCGATGACGCGCGCGAGGAGCGGTTGCGCAATGAACTCGCGGCGGCCCGCACTCTTGACGCGTTGCGGCGCATTGCGGGAGATGCCCGCACGATGCTGAGCGAGGCCACCAGCTATGTCCTTGAGGAGATGCCCGCTGCTCATCTCGAGCAGGAGCAGGCCCAAAGGCAGGCGCGCGGTTTATCGCAAGCGCGCGTCCAAATTGAACAGCTTGAGACCCAGGCCGCCGAGGATCGCGCCACGGCCAAGGCTTCACTGGGGCAGGCGAGCGGCATGCTCGACGACGAACGCCGGAAGGCGGAGCTGCTTCGTGGCGATCTCGCCGAAGCGAAACTGGCCAATGCCGCACTCATGAAGCGTACGGCCGCGGCTGAGCAGGAACGGACCGACGCGGTCACAGCGAGACAACAAGTGGAGCGGACCGCAGCTGACACGGAGCGAACGCTCGCACGAGAACGCGCTGTAGCAGCAGCGGCCGTTGAGGAGCTGAAAGAAGCTCGCGTCGAGCGCCAGGCGGCTGAACTGGAGCGAGCCAAAGCAGTCTCAGCGAAAGAGCGTGCCGAGCAGGCCGCAACCGAGACGGCACAGGCTCTGGCACGGGAACGTACTACAGCCGTCATGAATCGTAAGGATCTCGACAGAGCCCGCATCGAGCGCGAAGCCGCCGCCCAAGCTCTTTTGGTGCGTGTCGCTAAGCTTCAGGAGGCTCTGGACGAGCAACGCGAGGCCACTGTTTCTCTTGCCCGCGACTTGGCTGCGGCGCGCGGGGACAACGACAGGCTCAGGACTGAGCGCCGCAGCGCGCAGATCGAACCGCCCCTGAAGCCGCGTTCTGGCCGCGCGGCAGCCAGCCAGGTGACGGCCGTCAGCAAGAAGACTGGCAAGGTTCGCAACCCTTCGCGGATGACCCGGGTGCGTTCGATCACACTTCCTTACTCGCTCTTGCCAAGACACGCGACACCACAGTGATTCCGACTGCGCGGTCCCTTCCGTGGAAGGCCATCTTTGATGCCCCGCACCCTTGGTAACACACCCGAGGCCTGCTGCCATTTCGGCCAAAGATGAATGGCCTCTCGAATTCACCCTGCTTCATCAGCGAGGTGTTCTGCGCGGTTCGCTATGGCAGGCCGATCACGCTGCCTGTCGCGTCCAATTCGCATTGGACCGCCGCCTGCCGTGTTTCCACGTTGCCTTGCCGCACATAGTCGATGCTGACCTCGATAGGGGCCGAGATCGTCGCCCGACTCAACTGATGTACGACGCCCGCGCTGGCGACGCGCACGCTGGTCGCCCCAAACGGAGCGGCGGCCGACTCGATGGCATCATGGCAGGCCCGAACGACTTTATCCGGGACGCCCGGCAGCGCCTCGGTTCGGCTGACTGTTGATTGAGTGTTGCTGTCGCTGGGAGGCTGGAGAGCGGCCGGCAGGTCGAGCGACTGTCCGCCCCTTGCGGACGCAACAGCAGTAGCGGCGGCCGGACCTACCGTCCCAGGGACTGTCGCAGTGCCGCTTGTGCTGGTCTCGCCGTCGTCCGCCGACGAACTGGAGCCGCCGGGGTCATCGCTAGTCCCTTTCTGCGAGCCGCCGTGGTTGCCGCCGGCGTCATGACCTCCGCCGCCACCATGGCCACCAGAACCATGGCCGCCGTTGCCATGCCCTCCGCCCTGCTGACCACCGGTTGCAGCTCCTGCGCAAACTACCGCGATCGAGCAAGCTAAGACGAAATACGCACAGGTGAATCCACACGATTGACGCACGACAACCTCCATGGATGCGTCGGTCCAACCGTCTTTCCGCGGCTTGCAGTCAGAACGGCGCGAACCGCCGCTGCCCCCGCGGCAACCTCGCGATTGCCGCGCCCCCGAAAGAACTAGGGGATCAATCCGGTGTATCAAGGATACTTGGCTGGTAAGCACCGGTGAGAGATCGCTTGGCTGGCGAGTGCCGTATCACTCAGTCGATGCCGACCGTGGATGACGCCGCAGACGCCTTCGTGATCCAATGGCCGGAGTCCGGCGATTGGCCTGGCCGAGGCCCCGGCGAATGCAGAGATCAGCGAATAGGCTTACCGCGCTTCAGGTCAGCGCACCTCCTCCGAGTCATCGGCGACAGCCACGCGATGTCGGGTGGGATGGCCTCCAAAAGGCCCCGCGCAGGCACGAAAAAGCGTTCGCTTGAGCACTCGCCCGCCATGCGAACCATGGCGGGCCAGACGGATCACCCCGCCTCAGCCGACCCGCACGACAAAATGCTTCGTCACCGGCTCGATGATCTTCCAGGTTCCCTTGAAATCGGCTTCCACCACGAAGGCATCGCCGGGGCCGACCTCGACCGGTGTGCCGCCGTCCGGCGTGATGATGATGCGGCCGGCGATCATGTGCACGAACTCGTAGTCGGTATAGGTGGCGTGATAGGTGCCGGGCGTCGCGCGCCAGGTGCCCGACAACACCTTGCCGTCCTCGGTCGTGTGCTGGACGGCGGTTTGCATGGTCGGCTTGCCCTCGACGACGATCCAGCCAGCCAGATCGCCGGCGTCCGCGTGTTCGACGGTGCCGAATTTGAGGATTGTCTCGCGGGTCATGTGCTGGGCTCCGTTTGGTGGATTGCGTGGCGTTGTTTGCCTGGCCGGTCAGATAACCGATGCACCTGCCGCGAGCAATGCCGGCGCCATACGGCCGGCACCTTGGCTGACGGTGCATCAAACAAAAAACCCGCCTGTGCGGCGGGTCACTGGCGCAAGTCAGCACCATAGGCAAATATGTACCATAGCTGAGGTCACCGCGTCAAGAAAAAATTCCTATCTCGGAAAAATGGCGGCACAAAAGCCGCCAATACCGGCTGCCTCGAGGCCTGTTGTTAATCTGAGTTCGGCACCCTGCCCTGTGGCGCACGCCGCGTCCTTCGGCCCTCGACGGGCGGGTCAGGGTTTGTGCCGCGCCGAGACGAGTTCCGCCTTGCGCCTTGCCGTCTCTATTCCCAGACCGATGAAAGCACGCGCATGCTTGGCCAGCGCCATGTTGTCCGTCCACAGATTGCGCCAGATCGCGGTCTTCTTCGACAGGTTCTCATCGACGATTTCCGAAGAGAAGGATTCGAAGCTGAGGTCGTCGCTGTAGCCGATAGCGGTCAGCGCATCGAAGATCGCGGCGAAGTCGATATTGCCGGTGCCGAGGAAGCCGCGATGGCTTTCGCCGATATGGACATAGCCGATCTTATCCGCGGCATGACGGATGGCCAGCCCGACATCGGCCTCCTCGATGTTCATGTGGAAGGTGTCGAGATGCAGGAAGATGTTGTCCGAGCCTGTGTCCTCGATGAAGGCCAGCCCTTGCGCGGCGGTGTTGAGCAGATTGCTTTCGAAGCGGTTGACGATCTCGAGGTTGAGCGTGACGCCGGCCGCCTTGGCTGTCTCGGCAACCTTGGCCAGCGTGCCGGCACTGCGCTGCCATTGATCGCGCGTCGGCGCCTCGACCTGCAATCCGTGGCTGGTCGAGAGAATGCCGGCGACCTTCCGGCCGCCGAGATCGCGCGTCAGCGCGATGGTGTCGTTGAGGATTTCGACGCCGCGCGCGGCAATCGCCTTGTCGGCGCTCGAAATGTCGCCATCAACAGGCAATCCGATGCTGATCGCCACGCCGAGGCCAAGATCGGCAATGCGCCTGGCGAGCCCGCCGATGTCGACATTGGCGGGGTCGAGATAGGAGAATTCGATGAGGTCGAAGCCGGCCTCCCTGGTGTTGGCCAGCGTGCGCTCGAGATCGGCCTGAGCCGAGCCCGCCGACCAGACAAAAGAATGGATTCCAATACGCGACATCATCGTCTCCGGCTTCTGCGCATCGGCCCCATGGGGAACCGATGCCTGGACAAGACGTGCGGCCGGGTGATCCCGGCCGCACGCTGCTGAGGGACGTTTAGCGGGCCGCGGTCCAGCCCTTGTAGTCCTTCAGGTTCTCGGCCGTGATCAGCTTCGGGTCGAGCAGCACGGTCGGCTCCGCCGGCTTCTTGCCGGCCAGCAGTT
This sequence comes from Mesorhizobium sp. M7A.F.Ce.TU.012.03.2.1, assembly GCF_004006095.1. Classification (NCBI taxonomy): domain Bacteria; kingdom Pseudomonadati; phylum Pseudomonadota; class Alphaproteobacteria; order Hyphomicrobiales; family Phyllobacteriaceae; genus Mesorhizobium; species Mesorhizobium sp. M7A.F.Ce.TU.012.03.2.1. Next base: position 2,602,471 of record NZ_CP034779.1, on the reverse strand, counting down.
CGGCCGCCATCGTCAGTGACTGGCCGGCCATCACGTAAGGATCCTGCGAGGCCGAAGCCTTGATCATCGAGGTGCCGGAGGAGAGCTCCTTCTCGATATCGGGCGCGCCGTCGACGGCGGTGAAGATGAATTCCGAACGGTTGAGCTGCTTGGCCGCAAGCTGGGCGCCGATCGCCGTCGGGTCATTGATGGCAAACACCGCATCGATCTTGTCGAAGCGGGTGAGCAGCGACTGGAACACCTTCAGGCCGCCGTCGCGCGAGCCTTCGGCATTCTGGTCGTCGGAGAGGATCTTGATGTCGGGATGCTGCGCCAGCACGTTCTTGCAGCCCTTCACCCGCTCCAGGATCGAGGACGATGCCGGTCCGTTGAGGATGACGTAGTCGCCCTTGCCGCCGGTGTGGTCGACCAGGTACTGGCAGGCCTCTTCGCCGGCCTTGACGTTGTTGGTCATCACGGTGACGTCGGCGCCCGGCGCCGAAACGTCGAAGGCGGCAACGACGATACCCGCAGCCTGTGCCTTCTTCACCGCCGGCGCGATCGCCTTGGCGTCGACGGCATTGAGCATGATCACGTCGACGCCGGCGGCGATGAACGAATCGACCTGCGAGACCTGCTTGTTGAGGTCATAGTCGGCCGACACCGAGGTCACCTCGACCTTCGGGTTGATCTTCTTGGCCGCGTCCTCGATGCCCTTGATGGTGGCGACGAAGAAGGGATTGCCGAGCAGGCCGACCGAGATACCGACCTTGTTGAGGTCCTTGGCCGAAGCAGGCGCGATGGCGAGCGACGCGAGTGCGACGCCGCAGAGCAGTTTGGCGATGGTCTTCATTGCTTTCCTCCGATTGCCCCGCGCCTCTCACGGTGCGTTACACAAACCGGTCGTTGACGCCGGCGACTAAGGTCAATCACGTTCTTGCTCCTGCCTGGAGCCTGTAGCGGTCGAGGGCGACCGCCACGATGATGACCAATCCCTTGATGATGTACTGCCAGATGTCGGAGACACCGGCCAAGATGAGCCCATTGGAGAGCACCGCGATGATCAGGCCGCCGATCAGCGTACCCCAGATCGAGCCGACGCCGCCGACGAAGCTGGTGCCGCCGAGGATGACCGCGGCAATGGCGTCGAGTTCGTAGGATTGCCCGAGCTGCAAGCCGTTGGCTGCGTAGAGCCGGGCCGCCGACATGGCGCCGCCAAGACCGGCCAGCAGGCCGGAAACGCCATAGACGAAGAGCAGCACCAGCGGCACCTTGATGCCGGTCAGCCGCGCCGCTTCGGCATTGCCGCCGACGGCATAGATCCAGGTGCCGAGCACGGTGCGCTTGAGCACCAGCCAGGACAGCACAACCACCGACAGCGCGATGATGACCAGCCACGGAATGCCGAACAGCGAACCGTTGCCGATGAAATCGAACGGCAGGTCCGAGTTGAACACCGTGGTGTCCTGGCCGAGCAGGCGGGCGACGCCGCGCACCGCGGTCAGCGAACCCAGCGTGACGATGAAGGGCGGCAACTTGATGTAGGCGATGAGCAGCCCGTTGATGAGGCCGAAGCCGAGGCCGACCAGAATGGCCGCCGGCACGCCGAGCAAACCCCAGTCCGGCGCCAGCGACACCATCACCGCCACCATCGCCGATGCGGCGAGGATGGCGCCGACGGACAGGTCGATACCGCCGGTCAGGATGACGAAGGTCATGCCGGCCGCCAGCACGATGTTGATCGACGACTGCTGGGTGACGATCAAGAGGTTGGTCTCGGTCAGGAAGCGGGGGTTCAGGAACTGGAAGCCGGCCGCCAGCAGGATCAGCACCGGCAGCATGCCGAGGGCAGCGAAAGCCGTGCGCAACCGTCGGCTTGTGCCGGTGGCCTGGCCGCCTGCGCTGATCTCGGTCGCCTTGTCGGTCATTGCTGAGCCGCTCCCGTTGCAAGTTCCATGATTTTCTCCTGGCTCAGCGGCTCGCCTTGCGATGCCGTCACCTCGCCCGATATCGTACCGTCGCGCATCACCAGCACGCGGTCGGCGACGCCGATCACCTCGGGCAGTTCGCTGGAGATCATCAGGATGGCGATGCCCTGTTTGGCGAGATTGTCGATCAGCCGGTAGATTTCCGATTTCGCTCCGACATCGACGCCGCGGGTCGGCTCATCGAGGATGACCACCTTCGGCTCGGTTTCGAGCAGGCGGGCGAGCAGCACCTTCTGCTGGTTGCCGCCGGACAGCGAGCCGGCATTGGCCTGCACCGAACTGGTGCGGATGGAGAGATCGGCAACGGCCCTGGAAGCGCGCCTTTCGGCGGCCGCGAAGTCGCGCAAGCCGCCGGCATGCGAATCCCGCGCCAGCACGCCCATGCTGATGTTGTCGGAAATCGACATGTCGAGGAACAGGCCGAGTTCCTTGCGATCCTCGGTCAGATAGGCGATGCCGGCATCGAGCGCCTCGCGCGGCGAGCCGATGGTTACAGGTTTGCCGTCGAGTTCCAGCGTGCCTGACACGCGCCTGTCGGCGCCGAAGATCAGCCGCGCAAGCTCGGTACGGCCGGAGCCGACCAGACCCGCCAGCGCCAGCACCTCGCCCTTGTGCAGGTCGAACGAACAGTTTTTCAGGAGACGGCCGTCGGACATGCCACGCACCGAGAGCGCCACCGCGCGCTTTTCGTCCGGCGGCCGATGATCCTTCTTGTAGAAAGCCGACAGATCGCGGCCGACCATCATCGACACCAGGCGCGAGGCGCTGAGGTCGGCACGCTCGAGCGTACCGACATAGCCGCTGTCGCGCAGCACACTGACGCGATCGGCAAGCTGGTAGACCTCTTCCATGCGGTGACTGATGTAGATGATTGCGATGCCTTGCGATTTCAGCGTCGCGATGACCTCGAACAGCCGGTCGGTCTCGCGCGAGGTCAGCGACGTGGTCGGCTCGTCCATGACGATGATGCGCGCATTGGTCGACAGCGCGCGGGCGATCTCGACCAATTGGCGCTCGCCGAGCGACAGGCTGGAGACCATGTCGCGGGCCGAAAAGGAGACGCCCAGACGCGCGATGATCTCCCTGGCGCGCCGGGTGCACTGGTCGCGGTCGACGATACCGAAGCGTCGCGGCTCGTTGCCGAGGAAGATGTTTTGCGCCACCGTCAGATTGGGCGCCAGCGACAGCTCCTGATAGATCACCGCGACGCCGCTGGCGCGCGCCTTGATCGGATCGCCGGTCGCGGCCGGCATGCCGTCGATCAGGATCTCGCCGCCGGCATCCGGCCGATAGGCGCCTGAAAGCACTTTCATCAATGTCGACTTGCCGGCGCCGTTTTCGCCCATCAAGGCGTGCAGCTCGCCGGCGTGGACGCTGAGCGAGACATCGTGCAAGGCACGGATGGTGCCGAACGTCTTGGAGATGTGCCGCATCTCCAGCACCGGCTGGCGCGCGGTCTCGGCCCTGGCAATCGCACTCATCGCGCGCCTCCCACTGCCGCATCAGCGACGCCGCGGTCCATGGTGGCGTCGCGCCAATTGCTGCGATAGCCTGCCAACCCGGTGAAACGCGATGCGCGCACCGGCTCCGGAACTTCGGCGGCGAATTCGCGCCCGACGCTCTCGAAGGCGAGCGCCGCGGCACCCGTGGCGCTGCCCTCCAGCGTGGCGCCCTGCAGGAAGGCCTGGCCGGGACGCAACTGCGCCAGCAGCGCGGCGAGCAGGCCGCCCGTGTTCAGCCCGCCGTCGACGATCACCGTGTTGTTCGAATGGATGAGGTCGAGGCAGAGATCGACCATCAGCGCGACGTAGAGCAGCGCCGCGGCCGCGCGTTCCTCGGCATTGGGCGCGCGCCCGACCAGTCGGCCGGAATGCCCCGACATCGGCCCGCCTGGCGCAAAGCTCGGCAGCGCCATGATGCCGGCGTCGATCACCCGCTGCACCACTGGGCCGGCGATCTCGCCTTGCCAGCCGGCGCTGATTGTTGCGAATTCGCGCCCGCCCATGAAGCGGATGGTCGGCACTGGGCCGCCGCCGACATCGACGTTGACCAGCATGTCGCGATCCCGGTCGAGTGCGTCGAGCGGGCAGTCCGGATTGAGCACGATGACCCAGGTGCCGGTCGAAACGACGGTGACCGGGCCAAGCTCCTGCCGGCGATAGGCATGCAGCGCCGCATTCGAGTCATGGACGCCGTTGTGGATGGCGATCACCGCAGCGCCGAGGCGCTGCTCGCCGATAACCGTGCCGGCGCGCTCGAAGGCAGGCATCCGGTCACGCCAGCCCTGCGCGTCGACCAGCGAGGAAAAGTCTTGGCTGCGCGGCGCCCACAGATGCGAATGGCAGCCGAGATAGGACACTTCCGAGACCGCCCGCCCGCCAAGGCGCCAGCTCCAGTATTGCGGATAGCCGAGGATCGATTTCGACGCAGCGAACGCGTCCGGATCGACCTCCTGCAGCCACAGCATGTGGCGGCCGTAGTTGAAGCCGAGCGGCAGCCGCGGCGAAAACGTCTCGGAAAAGTCCGGAATGCGGCGATCGATCCGCGCGGCAATCTCGGCCGGCGGCTCTTGCTCGTAATCGAGGATCGGATGCGTCAGCGCCGCTTCGTCGACCAAGGCAAAGGTGCAGCCATGGCCCGACACCATGACCCCTTCCACTCCATGACCGTCGACCGCATCGGCAACGGCGCTGAGCGCCCAACGGTGGAGCGCCGCCTCGTCGAGCACGCTGAAACCGTCTTGGCGCACCCATTTCGGCTGTGTCCGGCGCTCGTCGATGATCCGCCCGTCCTGGCCGAAGACGAACAGCTTCGAATTGGTCTTGCCGAAATCGAGGACAGCCACCTTCACTGGATGGCTCCCGAGGCTATCCGCACCATGACGCCGGCGTCTTCCAGCATGCGCGCATCGGCGTCGGAGAGGCCGTCGTCGGTGACCAGCGTGCCGATGCGGGAAAGCGGCAGCGCGACATTGCGCGCGTGGATCGACAGTTTGCGGCTGTCGGCCAGCACCACGATCTGGTCGGCGCAGAGGCTGAGATCGACGATCGAGCGTACCAGCAGCGGGTGCGATTCCATCACGCCTTCCTGGCCAAGGCCTTGCGCGCCGAGAAAGAATTTGGAGGCGTAGAAAGGCACGGCCTGGGTGAGCGAATGGATGATGCCGGGCTCGCGATGCAGGTCACCGCCGGCAACCGTCAGGCTGCAATGGCCGTGATCGCTGAGATAGGCCGCCAGCGGCATCGAGTTGGTGTAGAGGCGGATGTTGCGCTCGGCGAGCTTGACCCCGAGATGGAAGCAGGTCGAGCCGCCATGCACGATGACGGCGTCGCCGTCGCGCACCATGGTCGCCGCCAGCGCGGCGATCTGCCGCTTGGCCTCGACCGCAAGGTCACGGTTCTCGTCGTAGGGCCGGGCGTAGGCGACCCCGGCCTGGGAAGCGCCGTCGAGCGCCGAGATGCCGCCATAGACTTTCCGTGCTTCGCCGGCTTCATCGATCCTGTCGATATCGCGCCTGACCGTCGCGGCCGAAACGCCAAGCCGTTCCTGCAGCTCGCGCACCGAAGCGAACGGACGGTCCCGCAGCAGTTCGACGATCTGACGCTGGCGGCCGGAGTCGCTCAATTCTTTCCTCCCGGATGCCATTTTCCATGGCAGTTGGTGCAACTTACTCAACATTAGCCAGATTGCAAGCGCGTTTTGATGATAGTATATCACTATTGACGCAGATCACTCGTATCTGCGATATCAGCGCCTATTCGACCCCGGCAACGGGATTTCGCGCAGGACACGGCCGAGCCGTTGGAGGAAAAGCGCCATGGCGACCCAAGCTGATGCGCAGGAACTGGCGGCCTTGCGGGCGCTTTCGGCCAGCATCGGGCAGAGCCCGCACCTGACCCAGGCGGCAGGCGGCAACACCTCGCTGAAAGCCGGCGACACACTGTGGATCAAGGCGTCCGGCACCTGGCTGAAGGACGCGCTCGTCGATGACATCATGGTGCCGGTGGCGATGGCGCCGCTGCTGAAAGCCGTCGAGCAGCGCGATCGCGCCGCCGACCTGCCGCAGGGTTTTACCATTGCAGCGCTCAACCCGCGCGGCCTGCGGCCGTCGATCGAGACCACGGTGCACGCCCTGATGCCGCAGCGCGTTGTTCTGCATGTCCATTGCGTCGACACCATCTCGCTTGCCGTGCAGGCCGATGGCGAGGCCGAGGTCGCCAGGCGGCTCGATGGCATCGAATGGGCCTATGTGCCCTATTTCCGGCCCGGCCTGCCGCTTGCACGCGGCATCGCCGAGAAACTGCGGCCTGGTGTCGACGTGCTGATCCTTGGCAATCACGGCCTGGTCGTCGCCGCCGAGACCGTCGCCGGGGCGGAGCTTCTGCTGCGCCGTATCAGGTCATTGCTGGCCCGGCCGGCGCGCGCGACCGCCGCACCAGACCTCGACGCCTTGGCGGCGCTTGCCGGCGGCAGCGGCTACAGATTACCGGCCGCTGTCGAAGCGCATGCGGTTGCGCTCGACCCTGAGAGCCGCCGCATGGCGCAGGCCGGCAGCCTCTATCCGGACCACGTCATCTTCCTCGGCCAGGGCTCCGTCGTGGCGAAACCAGGCGAGGCCGTGGCCGATGTCATTGCACGACTGGGCACGTCGCCTGCGGCGATCCTGTTTCCCGGCGCAGGCGTGCTGATGCGCGGCGACGCCAGTGCCGGCGCCGATGCCATGCAACGCTGCCTCGCCGACGTGACGGCGCGCATCGATGTCGCCGCGCGGCTGAACTATCTCACCGCTTCCGAGAATGACGAACTGGTCAACTGGGACGCCGAGCAATATCGCCAGAAGCTCAACGCGGCTGGCGGCTAGCATGGGCATGATGCCACTTGTCATCGGCATCGACATCGGCACATCGGGTGCGCGCGCCGTCGCCATGCGCCCGGATTTTTCCATAGCCGGGCACGCGGCCGTCCCACTCGACAGGTTTGGCAGCGATGGGCGAGCTCCCACGGCGTGGTGGCAAGCGGTCAAGACGGTGCTGACGGAGCTGCTTTCCGGCATCGACCGCACGGCGGTCCGCGCCATCGCCGTTGACGGCACCTCCGGCACGCTGCTGCCGGTCGACGCCGCCGGGCGGCCGCTGGCCGAACCGCTGATGTACAACGACAAGGTCGATGACGACGACATCCTGGCCGCTATCGCCCGCACCGCGCCGGCTGCAAGTGCAGCGCACGGAGCGACATCCGGCCTCGCCAAGGCCCTGCGCTTCCAGCATCTGCCGGACATTGCGGCGGTGCTGCATCAGGCCGACTGGATTGCCGGAAACTTCTCCGGCCGCTTCGACGTCAGCGACGAGAACAATGCCCTGAAGACAGGCTATGATGTCGAGGCCCGGCGCTGGCCGGAATGGATCGCGGCGACCGGAATGCGCGTGGAGTTGCTGCCGCGCGTGGCCGAACCGGGCGAAGTCACCGGCGCCCTCACCGCGGAAGCCGGAGAACTGTTCGGCTTGCCGCGCGATGTGGCCGTCGTCGCCGGCACCACGGATGGCTGCGCCTCGTTCCTGGCGACCGGTGCTGCCGCGATCGGCGACGGCGTCACTGCGCTGGGATCCTCGCTGACCATCAAGATCCTGTCCGACCGGCCGATTTCGGCGTCGCGCTTCGGCATCTACAGCCACCGGCTCGGCAACGCCTGGCTGGCAGGCGGTGCGTCGAATTCCGGCGGCAAGGTGCTGGCTCAGCATTTTCCGCTCGCCCGTATCATCGAACTCAGCGCGACAATCGACCCGGAGACCGACACCGGCCTCGATTACTATCCGCTTCCCGCCACGGGCGAACGATTTCCGATCGCCGATCCGGCGCTGCCGCCTCGCCTTGCGCCCCGGCCGGCGGATGACGCCGATTATCTGAAAGCGATGTTCGAAGGCATCGCCGCGATCGAAGCGCTCGGCTATGACAGGCTTGCCGAACTCGGCGCGCCCGCGCTGATATCGGTCAGGAGCGTCGGAGGCGGGGCGGCGAACCCGGCCTGGACGGCAATCCGGCGGCGCAGGCTCGGCGTCGATTTCCTGCCCGCGCTTTCCGACGAGGCCGCCGCCGGCACGGCGCGGCTGGCGCTGATGGGTGCAAGCCGGGCAGGACTCCTATGAGCGCCAAAACGATCGAACGTCTCGACGGCATCGGGCCGCTGGCGGAGCGCTATAATGTGTTCCTGCTCGACCAGTTCGGCGTGCTGCATGACGGCACACGGCCCTATCCAGGCGCGGTGGCAGCGCTGTCGGCGCTGAAGCGCGCCGGCAAGACCGTGGTGCTGGTTTCGAACTCCGGCAGGCGGGCACGACCCAATGAAAGCCGGCTCATGAAACTCGGCTTCGAAGCGGGAAGCTGGGATCATTTCGTTTCTTCCGGCGAGGTGGCGTGGCGATCCTTCAGGCAGATGGCGATTTCGGGGAAGCTGCGCCCAGGGACAAAATGTCTGCTGATCAGCCGTGAAGCTGACCGCTCCGCGATCGAGGGCCTGCCTTTTGTGCTGACCGGGTCCGGCGATGAGGCCGAACTGGTGCTGATCGCGGCCAGCGAGGGTGACCGCTTTGACCTCGACCATTATCGCAGGCTGTTCGCGCCGGCTGCAGAGCGGCGGGTGCCGTGTTTCTGCACCAATCCCGACATCGTCATGCTGACGGCCGTTGGCCCTCGCTTCGGCGCCGGCCGTCTGGCCGATCTCTATGAAAGCCTGGGCGGCAGCGTTACCCGTATCGGCAAGCCCGACAAGGCGATTTTCGAAGCCGCGCTGGCGCTGGCCGGCAAGCCGGACCGTGGCACCGTGGTCTGCGTCGGCGACAGCGTCGAACACGATATATCGGGGGGGAACAGCACCGGCATCGCCACCGCGCTGGTGCTGAGCGGAATACTGGCGGACACACCGGATCTCGCCGCTGTTTTCGACGAACAACAGGCCTGGCCGGACTACATCACGGACAGCTTCAGCTTCCGCTGACCGCTTCCAGCATGCGCCGCGCGCTCTCCTCGTCGGTGATCAGGATGGTTGGGGCGATGAGGGTCATGGCGCCGAGCAGCGCTTCGGTTTTCTCCTCGCCACCGGAGGTGAGGATACGGATCGGCGCCTTGCGCAGACGGTCGACATCCACGGACATCACGTGGCTGTTGACGGGATGGTCGACCAGATCGCCGTTGCGGTCGAAGAAATGGAACAGGAGGTCACCCACGGCGCCACGCGCAAGCAGGGCCTCCCGATCCGCCTCCTTGAGGAAGCCGCCACGAGAGAAGGTGGTGGCCGAGGCAATCCCGCCGACGCTCAGCAGAACGGCATCGAGCACGTCGGCCATTTCGAAAATCTCCTGCAGGCCGCAGCGCTCGATCAGTGCGATCTTGGTCTCGACGCTGTCGACGACGGCCGGTGTCGGCATCAGATAGCCGTCGCCCTGGAATATCTGAGCGAAGCGCCAGGCGAACTCGGCTGGGTTGACCCGGCGCACGACGCCGACACCGCCAAGCAGCGAAATCACCTTGAAGTCGGTGAGCGACTTGGCGCTGATGAAGGGCAGGCTTGAGAACAGCGTCTGCCCCCAGCCGACGCCGACCCGCATGCCGGACTTCATCGTGTCCGACAGGAAACTGCCGGTCTTGGCGCTGATCGCCGGTATCGGATCGGCATCGGGTGCCGAAAGCGGCGCCACCAGCGCCTGCTGCAGCCCGAACGTCTTCTCCAGCGCGCGCTCAAGCCGCACAATTTCCGACAATTCGCTCTCGATGGTGATCTTCACTTCGTTGCGCGCCCGGGCATCCGCCAGCATGCGCACGATGGTGACGCGACCGACGCCGAGCACGTCGGCGATCTCGTTCTGCGTCATCTGTTCGACGAAATACATCCAGGCGGCGCGAATCCTGAGGCGATCCGTTCGGCTTTCGCTGGCGACCTGCTCGGTTGCCTCGCCTCGACCGTCTTCGCTTTCGCCCTGTCGTCGTCTGCCCAAGTCTGTCTCTCCCCTGCGGCGACGGACGAGCGCGCTGCCGCCGATTCTGCATGCTGGTCTAGTATCGCCTATTGATCTACCAATCGATAGGAACAATGTAGAGAGTGGCGGCTGCCCCGCTTGGCGGCTATCCGCAGCAAATTTCAAGGCGATCCGCGATGCTCCGACAAATCTCCGAAGATGTCCGCGTCAATCTGAAGGACCGGCTGCGGGAAGTCCGCGAAATCATCCGCCAGAGCCGCCATGACGGCAGCGGCGATGCCAGCATCCTGCGCGAAGCAACCAGCCATCTGCCGCCGTTTCCGGGCAAGGGCATCGAAGGCCTGCTCAGCCATGCCGCGAGTGCCGTCGACGAGGCGCTGTCGATCGCTGAAGCTTTCGTCCCGCATGAGCGCCCGATCAAGGTGGACGGCACGACGGTAAAGGGCCTCGGCACCTATTTCCCGATCGGCAATGAGGACCGCCAGCTGAGCGCCGAGCGCCTGTTCCGGCGCGATATGTATTATCTGACCAAGGCGGTGCTTGCCGGCCTGAACATCGACAATGCCCGCATCCACGAAGCCGATTTCGCGGCCGTCCATGCCACGATGCGCAAGCGGCATGGCGACCTCCTGGCCGCCTTGGCCGCGCCAGGCGCCGGACTGCAGGCAATCGCTGCGACCTGTTCGGCGCTGCTGGTCGAGTGCCTCAGCCAGCGTCCGGTTCGCTTTGCCGAGACCGTGCCGGAAACGCCGGCCGCGATTGCCGGCCGGGCGCTCGACATAAGCTGCCTGGCGCCGCTCGCTTTGGCCTGCGGCCTGGCGACCACCGGCAGCGACGGTGCGCCGGAGCCGGATATGCTGGAGATCGCGATCCTGGCGGCGGATATTCGCCACGACCGCATCGTTCAGGCCTGCGCCAAGGCAAACCCGATCGCTGAACTGACACCGGTGTTCGCCACCTTGCTTGCCCATCTGCCGTAATTAGCCGGTCTGGGCTAGCCTTCAGCGGCCATGGCCATGATCGCTTTCTTGGCGCGCTGGATGGAAGCCGGGCTCATCGAGAGTTCGGTCAGTCCCATCTTCACGAAGGTCGCAATGAGATCGGGACGGCCGGCCGCCTCACCGCACATGCCGACCATGATACCGGCGGCGACGCCGGCTTTTGCCGTTATTTCGATCGCCGACATGACGGCTGGATTGGTGACATCGTTGAGCCTGGCGACGGTCGGATTGAGCCGGTCGGCGGCCATGATGTACTGGGTCAGATCGTTGGTGCCGATCGAGAAGAAAGCAACCTCCTTGGCCAACGTCGGGGCGATCAGCACGGCGGCCGGGGTTTCGATCATGACGCCGAGATCGAATGACGCGTGCGGCACGCCTTCGGCCTTCAGCTCGGCCGTGCATTCGTCAACCAGCACGCGCGTCTGCCTGACCTCTGAGATGTCGGACACCATCGGCAGCATCACCTTGATGTTGCCGTGCACGGCGGCGCGCAGCAGCGCCCGCAGTTGGCGCTTGAAGATGTCGGGCCGGTCGAGACACATGCGGATGCCGCGCCAGCCGAGGAAGGGGTTTTCCTCGTCGGGAAATTCGATGCCGGCAATCGGCTTGTCACCGCCGATGTCGAGCGTGCGCACAATGACCGGATAAGGCGCAAAAGCCTTGGCCAGCGCCGCATAGGTCTCGGCCTGCATGTCTTCCGAGGGCAGATGCATATGGCGCATGAACAAAAGCTCGGTGCGGAACAGGCCGATGCCCATGGCACCAGCCTCTTGCGCCGCTTCGATTTCCTCAAGTGAGCCGATATTGGCCGCGACCTCGATGATCCTGCCGTCGGCAAGCTTCGGCGTCACCGTCTTGAAGATGGTCAGTCCGGCGCGCTCCTTTGCCGCCGCTTCGACGCGGCCGGCGAAATCGGCGCGGGTCGCCTCGTCGGGGTCGATGATCACATGGCCGGCATTGCCATCGAGCGCGACCTCTCGCGCGGTGCGCAAGGCATTGACTTGGCCGCCGAGGCCGAGCACTGCCGGAATGCCGTGCGAGCGCGCGATGATGGCGATGTGCGAGGTGGCGCCGCCATGGCCGCACACCACGCCGCCGATACGCTTCAGCGGCGCGCGTGCCAGATCCCAGGCACCGATGTCGTCGGCGATCAGGATAGCGCCTTCGGGGATGTTTTCGAGGCTGATATCGTCCTGCCCCAGCAACACGAGGCAGATCTGCCGCCCGACCGCATGAACGTCGTCCGCCCGCGCGTTGAGATAGTGATCGTCGACCGCGCTGAATTCGGCGGCAATGTTGGATGCGGCGGTGATGACGGCGGAGACCGCGTCATTGCCGCCCTTGATCAGGCCCTCGGCCTCGCCGGTCAGGCTGTCGTCGGCGGCGATATCGCGCAGCGCTGCGACGATGCCGCGGTCTCCAGCCGACAGGCTATCCTGCGCCAACGCATGATCCATGCGGGCCTGGACCGCGCCGACGGCCGTGCGGAACCTGTCGATCTCGCCTTGTATCTCCTCGGCCTGCAACATGCGGCCCTGGCCAGCGATATCGGCTGGGAAATGCGCAAAGGCCGGGCCGATGGCGAAACCTTCGCTGGCGGCCACGCCGCGCAGGCGGTTTGCCCCGTCAGGTGCCGCCGGCACGGATCCGCGCGCGGGTGCCGCTTCCGCTTCCTGCCCGGCATCGTTCGCCGGGCTCTGCGCTTCCGCTTCATCGTCGAGGCCGGCCCGCGGATTCTCAAGATAGCCGATCAGCGCCTCGAGCGCCTCGATGGCATCGGCGCCATTCGCCCGCACCGTGACTTCTTGGTTCTCCTTGACCGCCAGCAGCATCAGCTTGACCGAACTCTTGGCACTGACCGCCTTGCCGTCCTTGACCAGTTCGACGTCGGATTCGAAACCCTTGGCGAGCTTCACGAACCGCGTCGCGGGACGGGCGTGCAAACCTTCATGCACTCTGACGATGGTCGAGCGTTCCATGGCAAATACTCTGGTTTTGGGCGCCGCTCCCAACATAGGCCGCGGCGCGAATGCTGTCAGGCGGCGATGGTGATGATCGCGCCGGTCTTCAGGGCGGCCACGAGCGCTAGCGGATCGACTTGCGACACACAGATCTCGCCCGGCCTCTCGGCCTCGGTAGCGCCGTTGAACGAGATGACGACATGGCCCATTTCCAGCACCTTGCTCCACGCGCTGGAGCCGACCGCTGTAATAACAGCGGCAACCGGGCCGAGGGTGATCGAAGCGCCCTTGGCGGGCGCTCCGTCACTTGGTCCCTGCTCCGCCTTGTGGAGCACCGAAACCTCGGCAAGCTCCGGCGGCGAGCCATCCGCAAACAGGATGACCACGCCCCCTTCGGCAAGGTCCGCCACTTCTGGGCCGATGGCAGTGACCCGTGTTCTCAGCAGAACCGTCATATGGCGAACCTCATTTTCTCAACTTTCCCTAGAGCGGTGAACCGCTCTATCTCTTTGTTTTGACGCAATTTCCACGGGAAAGCATTGTGCGCTTTTCCCGGAATTGCCTTAGAACACGATCAGGCTGACGACCCAGGCGATCAGCACCGAAACCGGCCCCATGATCTGGCGGCTGATGAGCACCGCCGGAACGCCGATTTCGATCGTCTTCGGCTTGGCCTCACCGAGCGCCAGGCCGACAGGGACGAAGTCGCAGCCCACCTGGGTATTGTAGGCAAACAGCGCCGGCAGTGCCATCGCCGGCGAGATCGTGCCGTTGGCGATCTGCGGGCCGATGATGGCAACGCCGATGACCTGCGCGATGACAGCGCCTGGCCCGAGGATGGGCGACAGGAACGGCAGGCCGCAGATCGCCGAGATGATCAGCAGGCCGACGATGTTGTTGGCCAGCGGACCCATCGGCTGCGCCAGCACATCACCGATGCCGGTATACAGGATCAGACCGATGAGCATGGTCACGAACGCCATGAACGGCAGCACGTTGCGAATGACCTGATCGATGGTGCGACGGCCGGCATTGAAGAAGATGCCGACGATACGTCCCATGACGCGGCCGATCGTGCTGATGAGGCCGATCAGCCCACCTTCGCTCGGCAGCGGCTGTGGTGCCGCGGCCGCATTGTTGCTTGAACTCATCGCTGCTGCTCCCCCTGCAGTCGTGATCGTTTCGGATCCGTCCGCCATTGTGATGTTGGCCGGCTTCACGCCCGAAACGTAGATGTCCTCGGTGATGAACTGGGCCAGCGGCCCGGATTGACCGACCGGCGTCAGATTGACGGTCGGGATGCGCTTGCGCGGATAGACGCCGCATCGTGCGGTGCCGCCGCAGTCGACGACGACCACCGCCATCTCGCTTTCGATCGGTGGCGCCCTGAAGCCGTCGACGGCCTCGCCACCGGTCATGTCGGCGATAAGCTGCGCCACCGGGTGAATGCCACCACCGGTGACGGAAACGATCTTGCTGCGCTGTTCGGTCGGCTCGATCACGAGCGGGCCACCCCAGCCGGTTTTGCCCTGGGTGATCCTTACGGCTTTGTATGTCTTGGCCATGATGTCCTCCCTGCCCTTACAGCTCGACGCCCTGGCGGCGTGCCATGATGGCGGTGATGCGTTCGGTCAGCATGCCCTTGAGCAGGATGACGACGAGGCCGACGATGGCGTACCAGATCGCCACCTTGACGTGGTAGCCGGCGACGACGACGCCCTTCTTTTCCAGCTCCAGCAGCGCGACGAGAATGCCGCCCCAGACGAAATACTCGCCGGGATTGATGTGCGGGAACAGGCCGAGCGGCGGGTGCACATAGGATACTGCCGCGTCATAGAAGGCCGGCTTGTGCTTTTCTTCCAGGAACGATCCGAACGTATAGGCCATCGGATTGGTGAGGAAGAACACCGCCAGCAGCGGCAACAGCGTGTAGCGCGTCAGCGCGATCCGGCCGGCGCCGCGCGCCAGACCATGCACGCGCTCTTCACCGACCAGTTCGGTGACGGCGTAGAAGGCCGTCATCAGCACCACCAGCGTCGGAATGATGCCGGTGACGAAGCCGGCGAAGACCTCGCCGCCCTTCTGGAAGATGCCGATGAAGTACTTGCCGATGGCGGTCAGCCAGCCGAGCTGCTCTTCCTGCTGGACGTCCTTCAGCTTTTCCTTGAACTGATCGACGGTGATCGGTCCGCTGTCCGCTTGTGCGAGGACAACGAGATGGTCGGAGGCATGCTCGACGGCGAGCTTGCCATGCAATGCGGCATCCGAGACCATGGCACCTGCGACATGCAGATTGTGCACGGCCATGTCGGCATGCTGCGCCAACAACGAAAATACAGACATTTCTCCTCCTTATGCCACCCGCCGGTTGATCCCAGTCGGTGCGCGGCGTCCTCTATCCCTTTGATTTAGAGCCCGAAATTCTCCGGCCCTAAGCCCTTGCTATGTTCAAGCCGGACAGGCCCGGCTTCTTCCCCGGCTCCGACCGTGTCTTGTCGATCTGTTCGATCGCCCGTTTCACGGCCTCGGCCACACCGGGTTCCCCCTCCCCCATGATTGCAGGGTTGGACCGGAGTCTATCGAGGGGAACACCCTCGAATTCTTCATGTCTCTTGAACTTGGTGAAGACGGAACGGCCGCTCATCACCATCAGGCGGCGCACGATCAGATCGGGCGTCACCACGACGAGCGCGATGGTGCCCTTGGCCAACCGGCCGCGAAAATTGCCGGCTCCGACGAAGCCCTCCTTGTACTGGTCGGTGACGCCCCTGAAGACATCCGAATAGTGCCGCATCTGCAGCCAGACGCCGAGCGACTGCAGCGCCCACACAATAACCAGCAGAAGCAGTCCCCACTGCCAAATCGCCATTCGGTTCTCCTCCCGAAGCCTCAGTTGAACCGCACCTTGGACCGGCGCGTGACAACAGCAAAGTGAGAACATTTGTTTCCGAGAATGTCAATATGTATGATATTGGCCTCGGCTGCGGTCATCCACAAGGGCGCTGACCGATTTCGGCCGTGCCACCGTTGTGCTAGGCTGACTGGGAAACAGGATACGAGGAATATGGATCTGCCCTTCAGGGACGAACTGGCCTTGATGCCCGATCTTCGCCATCGGCTGCGGCAGCTGCGCTGGTTCCGCGCCACTTTTCGCGGCAGCGCGAAGGTGGTCTCGGACACGTTCGGCGTGCGCTTCGAGATCGACGAGGCAAAGCTCACCAGGGCCTTTCTCGACTGGGTCGAGATCATGGAGCCGCAGAAGCGCTTCGCCGCGATCGACCGCGCCGACTTCATCGTCTTTGCCGCCGGCCTCGTGCTGCGCGAGTTGATAAAACAGGCGCCGGCCAGGGAAATCTCCAGCCTCACGCAGCTGATCGAGACGGAAACGAACGCCGGCACGCTGGAAATCGTCCGCTTCTGGCCGGAGGGTTTCCTCTACACCAACTACTGCGTCTCGGTGATTTCGGCGATCCACGAGCAGGAATTCGGCACCGCACCCGGCATCGACAAATGCGCCGACGATTTGCGCACATGGTGGTCCTATCGCGAGAATGTGACCGAGATGCCGGCCTATGCGGTGGCTTTCCTCGACCGCTTTCTCGGCGCCGAACCGAACTGGATCACCCCGGATCGCGCACAGTCCCGGCAAGCCATGCAACGGGCGCTCGGGTCTTCCCGTGCGAGCGATGCGTTGCGCCAGCTTTGAGCCGCTCTTCGCGCCCCCAAAAACGCACGCGCTATTGAACATTTGACTTTTTGGCGATAGCGATGTGCGAAAATTGACTCGAGAGGGAAACGCGTGGCGCCACCAAGGCCTATTATTTTCGATTGCGACGGCGTCCTTGTTGACAGCGAGCCGCTGGCCGCCCGCGCTTATGAGCGCGTCTACGAAAAGCACGGCATGCCCGGTGTCAACACCAGCATCATCGCCCAATGCATCGGCATGAAGCAGTCCGATATCATCGCCAGGATCAGGGATTTGACCGGCCACCAGTTTCCGGCGGCGGCGGACGGCGACATCTGGGCCGAGACCAAGGTGCTGTTCTCGCAGGAATTGAAGCCGACACCGGGAATCGCTGCGTTCCTCGAGACGCTTGCGGGCGACCGCTGCGTTGCCTCGTCCTCCTCCGTCGAGCGCATAAACCACAGCCTTGCCGTGACCGGGCTGGCGCGTTTCTTCGGCGATGCGATCTACAGTTCCTCGATGGTCAAGAACGGCAAGCCCGCGCCGGACATCTTCCTCTTCGCAGCGGATAAGATCGGCGCCAATGCGGCCGACTGCATCGTCATCGAGGACTCGCCCTTCGGCATCCAGGGCGCTGTCGCCGCCGGCATGACGGCGATCGGCTACACCGGCGGCGGCCATACCTATGCCGAGCACGCCGCGCGGCTGACAGCTGCCGGTGCCGATTTCGTCTGCGCCGACTGGCAAGAAGTTAGCCGGCAATTGGCCGGGCTCGGTGTGCCGGCCTAATCTGTCAGCGAACAGGCAGTCCAAGGCGGACCGATTCGTCGGCCGGGATCACTGGCCCGACACGGAAATTGAAGGACAAGACCCTCGTCGCACCGGTGTCGACCTCGCACCGGAAGCCCAGATGGTACCATGTGGTTGTCGTGCGGAAGGCGACATCCGGGGCGTCGAGGATATTACCGACCTTCAGCGGAACACTTGGGATCAACTCGGGGAAATACGAGGCGTCCAGCAGTTGCTGCTGCAACGCGCTGGCGCAAAGTTTGGCGGCACGCTGGCCGCGAGGCACGCCGCCCTTCGAGGTCGTGGCCACCGCATCGCCGGTAGCGCCCTGTGAATAGAGCTTGCGGACGCCTGGGAGGCCCGAAGCGTTCCGAGATGCAGACTTCGAGGGCTTTGAGGGGCTGGGCTTCGGCGCGTTTGTGGGTTTGGGCTTCGGCGCATCGGCTGATGTGGGAAGGTCGATCTCGCTGCCGCCGCCATCGGCAGCCAAAGGCGCTGGTGCCGCGCCCCGTTGCTTGGCGGCATCGAGCGCCGCCTGCTTCTCCGCCTCCTGTTTGGCTGCTTGTGATTTATCTATCTCCTCGGTTGAAGCTGCCTGCGTCTCCTGTGTGGGCTCGGCGTCCTTCGCCGCGGTTGCCGGCTTCTCGTCGGCCTTGGTTGAATCTGGCCGGCCCTCGGAGTCTACCGGAGTGGCGGATTGGTTCTCCGCCTGCTTCGGCACGACAGGCGGCTTCGAATCATCCTTGGCCGGTGACGGCGAGTTGTCTAGAGCGCTGCCCCCATCCAGGGATTTCCTGGGGCCGGTATCCTTGTCGCCGAACTGAAAAACCGGCTTCAAAACCTCAACTGGCGAGGGCTTCTGAGGTCGCTTTTCCGGCGGACGTGGTTTTTCGACTTTCTGCTCGGGCGGTTTTTCAACCTTCGTTTCCTGCGGCTTTTCGGCCTTGGGCTCCTTTGGGGGCGGCGCCGGCGCGGGTCTCGGCTTTGGCTGATCGGGCGCAGGCACGAGTGCGACGTTTACCGCCTGTTCCTGCTGCTGCTGTTGGGGAGGCGCCGGGAATTTGTAGACCAGGAACGCAGCGATGAGCGCATGCAGGATCAGCGATGCGGGCAAAGCCCACAACAGATGCCGCCGTTCTCCTGTCTCGCTCTTCATCCTGACCGATGTGGAATGAAATAGCGGCGGCTTCAAGCATAGGCATTGGATTTGCGCAATCTAGCCTCTGACAGCTTGTCGATTTGGATCATTATACCCTGCGGTAGCCCGACCAAGGTGCTGGGCGACGCAACAAGCGGCGGCCCACGATCCGGCCCATCATGACCTGGGATCAGCCAGTTCGCCGCCACCAGGATGGACGCCAATGCGGCCGACTGCATCGTCATCGAGGACTCGCCCTTCGGCATTCAGGGCGCGGTCGCCGCAGGCATGACGGCGATCGGCTACACCGGTGGCGGCCATGCCTATGCCGAGCACGCCGCGCGGCTGACAGCTGCCGGTGCCGATTTCGTCTGCGCCGACTGGCAAGAAGTTAGCCGGCAATTGGCTAGGTTTGGTGTGCCGGCCTAGTTTAGACGATACTTTGTGAATCCACGGCTGGGCCATTCGCCAGGCGGTACCAATGAGCCCACACGGAAGTTGAAGGACAGGACCCTCGTCGCATCGGCGTCGACTTCGCATCGGAAATTTAGGTTGTACCAGGCGTTTCTGGTGCTGAAGGCGGCCTGCGGAGGATTGAGAACATTGCCTTTGTCCAGCGTAATGGTTGGCACCCATTTGACCGTATAGTCGGCAGTTTGCAGTTCCCGGCTCAGAACGTTGCCGCAAAGGGTGGCCACGCGTTGACCGCGCGGAACATTCTCCATGGAGCTTGTAGCGAACGCATTGCCGGTTGCCCCTTGCGAGTAAAGCTTTCTGACGCCCGGAAGGCCGGAATAGATCGGTGATCCTGCAACGTCGTCGTTGGTGGGATTTGACCTTCCAGCATTCCCGATCGGCGCTTTGAAAGCTCTTGCGGGCTTGAACGTCATTGTCTTGGCAGGTTTGGCTTTGGGCTTTGCCTTTCCAGTCGAGGCTGGAGGCGCCGGCTTGTCGCCGATCTCAGCCGCCAATGGCTTTGGCGTCACGACGGCTTGCTTTTCGGCGGGTTGCGGTGCGGGTTCCTGTTTGTCCGGCTGCTGTTTGTCGGTTTCCTCGGTCGCCTGCTTCTCCTCGCTTTGCGCGGGCTTTTCGTCCGGCGCAGCGGTGGCCGGCTTCTCGTCAGGCTTGCTGGGCTCCGCCTTCTGCTGTGGCGTTGCAGCCGGGGCGGGCTGGGTCGGCGTGGGTGTCGGTGCTACAGGCGGCTTCGCCGCCTCATCCTTGGCCGGCGACGGCGTGTTGGGCTTGGCGCTGCTTCCGTCGAGCGATTTCTCCGGCCCGGTATCTTTCTGGCCGTACTGGAAAACGCGCTTCAGAACCTGGTCGTCTGGCGGTTTCGGCGGTTCCGGAGGCGGCTTTTGTTCAGGCGGCTTTTCAGCCTTCTTTTCAGGTGTTGGTTCCGGTGGCTTTGGAGCAGGTTTCGGCTTGGGCTTCTCGGGTGGCGGCACGATCGCGACATTGACGGGCTGTTCCTGCTGAACCGGCTGCTGCTCGGGTCTCGGCAGGCCATAGACCAGAAACGCCGCGATGAGCGCATGCAGGATCAGCGATGCGGGCAAAGCCCACAGCAGATGCCGCCGCCGTTCTCCTGTCTCGCCCTTCATCCTCACCGATGTGGAATGAAATAGCGGCGGCTTCAAGCATAGGTGGTGGATTGGCTTGATTTAACCGCTGACAGGTTGGTGATCGGATGACGACGCGCAGACCCCAGGTCAGCCAGTTTGCCGCTGGCGCGGGATCCCGTCCAGAAACCGTTCGTCCAGCCGTGTCTCGCCAAACCAGTTCAGCCGGTTGATGCTGATGAAGCCGGCATCGATCGCCTCGTTTTCGTCACCCGGCTCACTTGCATGAGCGCGCCCGCGCGGCACGGTGATGACCGTGCGTTCGCCGTCGCTTTCCATGATCTCGGCCTTGCGGGCGATCTTGTCGCGGCCGATGCGCGGCTGCCGGATTTCGGCCGGCAGCGAGGTCGGCAGGTTGATGCTCAGCCAATGCCCCTCAGCGGCCCAGTCGGCGCGCGATTGCCACAATGAAGCGATCAGCGCGCCAAGCCGTTGGTCGTCGCCATCGGTGAAATCAGGATTCTTCACGCGTGAGAAGCCGATGGCTGGAACGCCCCAGAAAGTCGCCTCCCGCGCAATGCCGAGCGTGCCGGAATAGGCAAGATCCTCGGCAACGTTGCGGCCATCGTTGACGCCGGACAGCACAAGGCCCGGTTTCTCGGAATCGGCAAACAGCCAGGTCATAGCGCTTACCACACAATCGGCCGGGGTTCCGGAACAGGAGTACCAGTTCGGTTTGACGCGCCGCATGGTCAACGGCCTGGCAATCGTCAATGACGAGCCGGCAGCGGTGCGCTTGCCGTCGGGCGCGACCACCCAGACATCGTCGCTCAACCCGCCGGCCGCATTGACCAGACGGGCAAGCCCCGGCGCTTCGATGCCGTCGTCGTTGCAGATCAGAATTCTCATCGTTTTTTCGCCTCCGACACCACTATGCGCTGGCCGGTGCGGCATTGCGTGCGCAACGACGGGATGTGGGTTTGCAGATCGCCGAGAAGGTCCGGCGTGCAGGAATGACCGAGTGCTGCGGGACGCCCGGCCTTCTCCCAGATGTCGACATTGCCCGACAGCGTCGGATGGGTCGGCATGCGCACCCAGTCCGCTCGGCCGGCCTTGTGCAACAGATCGCCCGGCGAGCCTGACGGCAGATGGCCGGTAAGCAGCACCGGAAAACCGGAATGGTCGGCACGCGGCAAGAGGCGCGATGACGGGCCGGCTTCACCCATACCGTCATCCGCCAGCAACGGCGTGGACGGCAGGGGATCAGCATCGGTCCAGTCGGCTGCTTCCTGCAAGCGGCGGCGCAGCAACGCTGAAACGCCCGGCAACAAGGCTGCCGTGGCGCCGATCTGCGCTTCCAGGGACGAACGCATGCCGGCATGGATGGCGAACGGCCCAGGCAAGGCCGCGATCAGCTCCAGCGACCGACCCGAGAGCGGCGTCGGCAAAAGACACCCGTCCCAATGCCTCGCAACCCACTGCGAGATTTCGCGCGCACGCGCCGTCCCCGGCACCGGATCGGCGCCGTAGGACGCATCGAGAACAAGCAGGTCGCAGTGCGGGATCGTGTCCATGACGAAGACATTGCTGTCCGGCACCACATCGGCCGAATAGGCGACGCGGCTCTCGCCATCGTCGACGGCAAACCAGACGCCGCCCACGACATGCCCGGAACGTCCCGTCCGGATCGTGAGATTTCCGCTCTTCAGCGTATCGCCGGGTTCGAACAATTCGATGCGGTCTTCGGGAAAAGGGAACCGCCTGAAATCCTCGGGCTCAGCATAGCCCGCGAGCGTGGCGGGCGCCTCATTGCGGGTCTCGGCTGTCATGAAAATCCGGCCGGCATAGCCGCGCGACAGCAGCCAGCTCAGTGCGCCGACATGATCCTCATGGGCATGCGAGACGAACAGCGCGTCGATGTCGGCGACCGACCCGTCCAGCACCGGATAGTAGTCCGCGCCCGAGGCGCCGACCTTGATGCCGACGTCGAGCAGGATGCGATCCTTGCCGCTGCTGACAGCAAGGCTGGTACGGCCCTTTTCGCCAAAGCCGCCGAGCAGGTCGAGCATCATCACGATGCCGCCCCCGCCGCCGGGATCAGCCAGCCGGACCGTATCCGCAGACGCGCCTGGGCTCCGCTCTCCAGCACAACCGGGTCGGGCTGTTCGAAATGCAAGGTGAGATCGGGGCAGGTCGAAGGTGTAAATTCGATGCGCGCCGAGCCACCCTGGTAGATCACCCGCTTGATCAGGCCATCAAAGCCGGGGCCATCCGGCGACACGTCGAGATCGGCCGACCGGCAGCAGATCTTGGCGCCAGCGCGCGGCCGCTGGCCTGGCCGGCAGCGGACAACCAGTTCAGCGCCGAGAACCCGGACCTTGCAGTGGCCTCTTTCTTCCGCGCTCAACACATCCGCGGGCAGCAAAATGCCTTGCGAAATGAAGGATGCGACCATCTCATTTGCCGGCTCATGATAGAGCTCGCGCGGCGTCGCCAGCTGGGCAAGGCACCCGCCATCCATCACCGCGATGCGGTCGGCCAATGCCATCGCCTCGGCCTGATCATGGGTGATGTAGACGATGGTGGTGCCGGTGCGCTTGTGGAAGGATGCGAACTCGTCCTCCATCGATGCCCTCAGATGCACGTCGAGATTGGCCAGCGGCTCATCGAACAGCACTAGCGAGGGCGCGGCGACAAGGCAGCGCGCCAGCGCCACGCGCTGGCGCTGGCCGCCGGAAAGATTGGCCGGCCGGCGATCGCCCAGCCCTTGCAGATTGACCAGGGCCAGTGCGTCTTCAACCTTCCGGCGGGCGACGGCCTTGTCGAGCTTCGCCACCTTCAGCGAATAGCCGATGTTCTCGGCCACCGTCATATGCGGCCACAGCGCATAGTTCTGGAAGACGATGCCGACGCGCCGCTTTTCCGGCGCGACGCTGCCGCCCTTGCCCGACACGACCTCGCTGCCGATGCGGATTTCGCCCGAAGTCACTTTCTCGAATCCGGCCACCAGCCTCAGCAACGTCGTCTTGCCGCAGCCGGAAGGGCCGAGCACTGCCAGGAACTCGCCGTCGGCGACGTCGATCGACACGTCCTTGACGGCATCGAAATTGGCAAAGCTCTTGGTCACATTGTCCAGGCTCAATCGCGCCATGGCAGCACTCCGGTCGGAAGGTAGGGGGCAAGCAGATTGGTGACCAGCATCAGCACGAAGGTGACCGCCACGGTGATGACGGACATCGCCGCCGCATAGTTGGAATCGCCGCCCTGCTCGAAGGAGAACATCACCACGCCGATGGTTTCCGAGCCCGACGACCACAGCAGCGCCGAAACGGTGAGTTCGCTCAGCGCCGTCATGAAGATCAGCAGGCCGCCGGCGATCGCCGCCGGTGCCACCAAGGGAAAGATGATCGTGCGCATGCGCGTGAACAGCCCGGCGCCGGCCACTTGCGCAGCCTCCTCCAGCGCCCGGTCGATCTGGTGGTAGCCGCTGATGGTTGGCCGCAGCGCCAGCACCAGGAAGCGGGCAAGATAGGCGTAGAGGATGATCCAGACGGTGTTGTAGAGCTGGATGCCGGTGAGCGGGATCGGCCGCAGGAACATGAGCAGCGAGGCGATCGCCAGCACCACGCCGGGCAAAGCGTAGGGGAGCTCGACCGACAGATTGAGCAGCCGCACCCAGCGCTGCTTGCCCCAGGCGATCAGATAGCCAATCGGCACGGCAACCAGGACCGCGAAGAAGGCCGCCGCGATCGACAGCCAGAAGCTGTTGAAGAAGGCGCGGCCGGCCGCGTCGTGCTCGAACAGCACGAAGCGATAATTGTCGAAGGTTGCCGTCTTGGCGGTGAGCGCGATGCCGTAACCCGGCACCAGCGATGTCAGAACCAGCCCGAACAGCGGCAGGAACAGCACCACGATGATCAGCAGCCACATGCCGGCCTGCACGGCGGGCCGCCAGCGGCCGAGTTCGTAGGGCTCGGCCGAAAGCGATGTGGAGCTGATGCGATAGTCGCGGCGGCGGCTCATGATCTCCTGGGCAAGGATACCGGCCATGGCGATGATGCCGATCAGCACCGACAGGAACGCGGTTTCGCCGAGCACGGCAGGACCGCCGCCGGCCAGCTTCTGATAGATCAGGGTCGGCAGCACGAGATAGTTGGCGGGAATGCCCAGAAAGGCCGGAATGCCGAAATTGCCGACGCAGGAGACGAAGGCAAGTGCGGCGGCGGCCATGATCGAGGGCGTCATCAACGGCAGCACGATGGTGACCAGCACGGTGAACCAGCCGGCACCGCCCGCTCGCGCCGCTTCGATCAGTTCGCGCGGCAGCTTGCGCAGGCCGGCGCGCACCAGCAGGAAAACCAGCGGCCCATACTGCACGCCGAGCAGCAGGATGATGCCCGATGTCGAATAGAGCGGATTCCTGGTACCGAGCGGCGGTGCCGCCCCGAACAGCTTGAGGAACGGGCTTGCCGGGCCGAACAATTGCAGCCAGGCCAGCGCCGTCACCTGCGGCGCGATCATCAAGGGCATGACGTAACAGAGCACCATGGCGCTGCGAGCGCGGATATCGGTCAGAGTGACGAGGACGGCCACCAGCGTTCCCGACAGCACCGCAAGCAGGGTGCCGCCGATACCGACGACCAGTGTGTGCCAGGTGGCGACCCAGGTCGCCGGACTGGCGAGCCCCGCCTTTATCGCGACGGCCGACAGCGTGCCGCCGGGTGCCACGATCTCCTTGATCAGGCGCAGCATCGGCAGCAGCGAAAGCAGGACGATGACGATGGCCACCGCCGCCGTCAGGACCATTTCCTGGCCCCGGCTTTCCCTGATCCGTGTTGACATGATTGCTTTTCCTGGGATCGATCAGCCGATGCGCTCGGGTTTCGCAGTCGGCATGCCGCTAGGGGGGCATGCCGACTGGATTGCCGGCTCAGCCGCCGAACAGTTCCGAGAACTTCGCCTTGTCGGCGTCGGTCTTGGCGACGATTGCCTTGGTGTCGAACGACATCACCTTGACCTTGACGCCTTCCGGCAGCCATTCGGGGCGGCCGACCGAGGCGCGCGCCGGCAGATAGCCCATCGAAAGCGCAAGCTTCTGGCCGTCATCGGAAAGAATGAAGTCGACGAACTTCTTGGCGCCATCGACATTCCTGGCGGTCTTCATGATGGCGACCGGTTCGGTCACTGCCGGCACACCTTCCGAGGGGAACACGAACTCGACCGGGGAACCCTTCTTCTTGGCGTTCATCGCCATGAAGTCGACGAGGATGCCATAGGGCTTCTCGCCCGATGCCACCGACTTCAGCACCGCACCATTGCCGCGCACGCTGACGGTGTTGTTGGTCTTCAGCTTCTGGAAGAAATCCCAGCCATAATTGGTATCGCCGACGAAGCCCGAAAGCAGGTAGGCGGCCGCACCCGAATAGAGCGGGCTCGGCATGACCAGGCCATCTGCATAGGCCGGCTTGGCGAGATCTGCCCAATGCTGCGGCTTCTCGGTCGCCGCGGTGTTGTAGACGATGCCGGTGGTGATCAGCTTGCTGCCGAAATAGGTCTTGCCGGCATCATAGGCATCCGCTTCGATGCCTTCGAGCTTTGCCTCGGGATAGGGCAGCAGCCGGTCGTCCTTCTTCAACAGCTCCATCGAGACCGCATCGGCGATCAGAAGCACGTCGGGCTGCGGGCTGCCGGCGGCAAACTCGGCCGCCATCTTAGTCAGGATATCGCTCGTTCCCGAGCGATAGATATTCACATCGATACCCGGCTGTGCCTTCTTGAAGGCATCCACGGTCTTGGCCGCGTCGGCTTCCGGCTGGGACGTGTAGAGCGTCAGTGTTTCGGCGTTTGCCACGCCGGCAAACAAAGTTGCCGCGAGTGCCAGCTGGCTGGCCAGCAGCTTGATGAAGTGCGTCTTCAATGAGACCTCCTGTCTTGTCTGTGCATGACCGGTCCGGCTCTGGCCGGCTCCCCGTCTCTTCCTCCCTGCACGGCGCATATGACTGGTGGATGACACAGCGCGTGAAACCCACAAAATATGTTCATATGTACGATGTCAATTACAAATGAACAGAAATGTGCGACAATCGACACGCCGAAGATCCGGCATCAGTTGACATCCGGCCGGTGTTTCCTTGATGAGCACCGGGCAGGCCACGGCTCATGAGGGACAGGAACCGATGACCACAGAAAAACCCAGACAGGCTCGCCTGCCGATGGTCTCGTCGGACCTTAACGTCAAGACGGCATGGCTCTACTATGTCGAAGGTTTCACCCAGGAACAGATCGCCGAAAAGCTCGATGTCTCCAGGGTGAAGGTCATGCGTACGCTGGCCTCCTGCACCGCCGAGGGCATTGTCGTCACCATGATCAACGCGCCGACCGCCGGACAGGTGGCGCTCGAGCGGGAACTGGAAAAGCGCTGGGGTCTGAACGCCGCCGTCGTCATCCCGACGCCGTCGGGGCATGACCATCTGGAGAAGGCCATCGGCCATGCCGTCGCGGCCTATCTCGGCGAGCAGATGCAGGACGGCATGACGCTGGCGATCGGTGGCGGCGCGACCCTGCATGCCAGCCTCGGCTTCCTTGCCCGCCGGCAGCTGAAGCGTGCCTGCGTGGTGGCGCTCGTCGGCAGCCTGCCGCACTCGCAATGGATCAATCCATCGATTGTCGCAGCCAAGGTCGCAGACGTCTTCGAGGTCGACAGCTACCAGATCACCGCGCCGGTGACGGTCGACAATTCCTCGCTGCGCGATCTCCTCTGGGCGCAGCCGACCCTGCAGGATGTGCGCCAACGCGCGGCCGCCGCCGACATCGCGCTGCTCACCGTCGGCGACATGTCGCCGGACGCCACCATCTTCCGGCATGGCATCGTGCCGTCATCGCTGATCGCTCCGCTGAAAGCGAAGGGCGCGGTCGCCAACATGCTGTGCTATTTCGTCGATGCCGCCGGCGGGCTGGTCGACCACGAGGTCAACAGCCGCGTCATGGCCATCGATCTCGATGTGGTCAGCAACGTGCCTAATGTCGTCCTCGCCGCGGGCGGCAAGCGCAAGGTCGCGGCGATCCTCGCCGCGCTGAAAGCCGTAGACACCAACGTGCTGATCACCGACAGCGATACCGCCACGGCGCTGCTTGCCAAGGGCGGCTGAGCCGATCCGACTGGCTCCCGTGTTTCCCGCTAAATGAGCCCGCGCTCGCGCAAAAAATCCTCGACACCGACATGGGTCATGGATTCGAATTCGGCGACCGCCTCGGCCACCCGCTTGCGCTGCGCCGCCAACAGCGTGAACACCTGCTTCATCTCGCCGGAAACGCCGAAACGGCTCCACCGCTCGGCGATGTGCGTGGGCAAGCCGATGTCGGCGCAGAACGCGTCCAGGCTGTCATAGCCGAGGCTGGCGACGAGCTGCCTGGTCTCGTCCGCCGACATGCGCGGCTCGAAGGCGTGGTCGTGCAGTCGCTGCGCCACCAGCTTGATGTCGGATGGCGACGCGCCCATGACCTTGCCGAACAGGGTTTTGACGTCAGACGGGTCGAATGCAGGCATATTTTGGCCTCCCTGGATCGCAATCCAGATAGAACATGGGTCAAGGGTCGGCGCCTGACAAGTCGTTTCTGTCGTAAGCCGGCGCATCATTCGGCGCCGGCTTCTGCTTGATGGATCAGACCAGCAGGCCCATCGGATTTTCAAGGAGGTTCTTGAAGGCGACCAGCAGTTCAGCCCCAAGCGCGCCGTCGACGGCGCGGTGATCGGTCGACAGCGTCACCGACATCACCGTGGCGATCTTGATCTCGCCGTTCTTGACCACCGCCCGCTCCTCGCCGGCGCCGACCGCCAGGATGGTCGCATGCGGCGGGTTGATGACGGCAGCAAAATCCTTGATGCCGAACATGCCGAGGTTGGACACCGCCGTGGTGCCGCCCTGATACTCTTCCGGCTTCAGCTTGCGGCTGCGCGCCCGGCTGGCCAGGTCCTTCATCTCGTTGGAAATGGTGGACAGCGTCTTTTCGTCGGCCTTGCGGATAATCGGCGTGATCAGGCCACCGGGGATCGACACGGCAACGCCGACATCGGCATGCTTGTGCTTNGTGTATAAGAGACAGGCTTGCGGCTGCGCGCCCGGCTGGCCAGGTCCTTCATCTCGTTGGAAATGGTGGACAGCGTCTTTTCGTCGGCCTTGCGGATAATCGGCGTGATCAGGCCACCGGGGATCGACACGGCAACGCCGACATCGGCATGCTTGTGCTTGACCATGGCGCTTTCGGTCCATGAGGCATTGGCATCCGGCACCGCCTTCAGCGCCATGGCCATCGCCTTGATCACCATGTCGTTGACCGACAGCTTGTAGGCCGGCGCCTCGCCCCTATCGGTCTTCTTCACCGGGGCAGCCGCATTGATCTGCGTGCGCAGCGCCAGCAGCGCATCGAGCTCGCAGTCGAGCGTCAGGTAGAAATGCGGGATGGTGGTCTTGGCCTCGACCAGCCGCCGCGCAATGGTCTTGCGCATATTGTCATGCGGGACGAGGTCGTAGGAGCCCTGTTCGAACAGACGCAGCACATCCCCCTCCCCCTTGAGGGGAGGGTGGCCGGCCACAGGCCGGTCGGGTGGGGTCGCTTCGACCGGTGTCGGCGCCAGGGCGGTGCTGAATTGGGCGGCGCCTCCTGAGGCGACCCCCTCCGTCCGCTTCGCGGACACCTCCCCCTCGAGGAGAGAGGAAAGTGCGGCGTCGATATCGGCTTTTACAACACGGCCGTATGGGCCTGTGCCGGATACGGTTGAGAGGTTCAGGCCAGCCTCGCGGGCCAGGCGTCGGGCCAAAGGTGTCGCGCGGGCTTTCCCCTCCCCCTCGAGGGGAGGGTGGCCGGCCGCAGGCCGGTCGGGTGGGGTCGGTTCGACTGGGCTCGACGGTACAGGGGTGCCTCCTGAGGCAACCCCCTCTCTCGACTTCGTCGACATCTCCCCCTCGAGGGGGGAGATTGGCGCATAGCTTTCATCGTCGGCATAAATCCATGCAACAGCTGCACCGACCGCAATATCGACACCTTCCTTGCCGGTGACGTCGCGCAACACGCCGCTGGCCGGCGCGTCGATCTCCATCGCCGCCTTGTCGGTCTCGATCTCGAACAGCACATCGCCCTTCTTGACGTGCGCGCCTTCCTCGGCGAACCAACGCGAGATCTGTCCGGTCGCCATGTCCATGTCGACCTTGGGAAGAATGACTTCGGTCGGCATTTCTCAGCGAACCCCTTTCACGAGGTCGCGCGCAGCGGTGATGATGTCGGGAATTTGCGGCACCGTCGCCTTCTCGAGCTCCGGATTATAGGGGATCGGCGTTTCGGCGCCGCCCAGCCGCACGATCGGCGCATCGAGATAATCGAACGCCTCGCTCTCGGCGATCATGGCGCTGACCTCGGCGCCGATGCCCAGCGTCTTGACCGCTTCGTAGACGCATAGCAGCCGCGACGTCTTCTTGACGCTGTCGATGACGGTCTGCTTGTCCATCGGCCGGATGGTGCGGAGATCGACGACTTCGACGTCGATGCCTTCGCTCTCCAGTGCGGCAGCCGCGTCGAGCGCCTTCTGCACCATGATCGAGGTGGCGACGATGGTGAGATCCCGGCCCTCGCGGCGGATATCGGCCTTGCCGATCGGCACGGTGTAATAGCCTTCGGGCACCGGTCCCTTCATCTTGTAGAGCAGCTTATGCTCGAAGATCATGACCGGATCGGGATCGGCGACCGCCGCCAACAGCATACCCTTGGCATCATAGGGGGTCGCCGGCTGGATGACTTTCAGACCCGGCACATGGCCGAGCCAGGCTTCCAGGCTCTGGCTGTGCTGAGCCGCCGCACCGGTGCCGGAACCGGCGGGAAAGCGCATCACCACGGGAACCGAAACCTCGCCGCCCAACATGAAGCGCATCTTGGCCGCCTGGTTGACGATCTGCTCCATGGCAAGCGTGGCGAAGTCGGAAAACTGGAACTCGAAGATCGGCCGCATGCCCGTGAGGGCAGCGCCCACCGCGACGCCCGCGCCGCCCAATTCCGAAATCGGCGTGTCGATGACGCGGTCAGCGCCGTAACGTTCGACCAGGTCGCCGGTGACCTGGAAGGCGCCGCCATAGACACCGATATCCTCGCCCATCAGGAAAACGCGTTCGTCCATGTCCATGGCGATCGCCATGGCTTCCTGGATCGCCTGGGCGTAGCTCAGTTCACGCACCATCGCGTCCATCACGCCTGCTCCGTATACACGTAATTTCCGGTCTCGCTGATATCGGGCGATGGGCTCGCCTTGGCGAACTCGATGCCCTCGGCGATCTCTTGCGCCACGGCATCGCGAATGGCCTCGATGCCCTTGTCGTCGATGAAGCCGAATTCCCTGAGCTCGCTTTCGAACAGGGTGATCGGATCGCGGTTCGACATCCAGTCCTCGATCTCTTCCTTGGTGCGATAGCGGTTGCGGTCGCTCTTGGAATGGCCGCGATGGCGGTAGGTCTTGGACTCGATCAGCGTCGGCCCCTCGCCGGCGCGGGCTCGGGCGATAGCCTGATGAGACGCCTCGGCGACCTCGGAGAAGATGTTGCCGTTGACGATGACGCCCGGCATCGAATAGGCGGCGGCGCGCTCGGCGATGTTCTTGACCGCGGTCGAGCGGGCTGTCGATGTGGACATGCCGTAGCCATTGTTCTCGCAGACGAAAATGACGGGCAGCTTCCAGACCGCCGCCATGTTGAGCGCCTCGTGGAAAGCGCCTTCATTGTTGGCGCCATCGCCGAAGAACGAGACCACGACCTTGCCGGTCTTCATCATCTTGGAGGACAATGCCGCCCCGACGGCGATCGGGATGCCGCCGCCGACGATGCCATTGGCGCCGAGATTGCCCTTGCCGACATCGGCGATGTGCATCGAGCCGCCACGGCCCTTGCAATAGCCTGTGGTCTTGCCGAAGAACTCGGCGAACATGCGCTTGACCTCGGCACCCTTGGCAATGCAGTGGCCATGACCGCGATGCGTCGAGGTGATCTGGTCATCCTCGGCAAGCGGCATGCAGATGCCCATGGCGCTGGCTTCCTGGCCGATCGACAAATGCATGGTGCCGTGGATGAGACCGCGCGTGTAGCACTCCTCCGCGCCCTCTTCGAAGCGGCGGATCAGGTACATCTTGTGGAGCACCTCCCTGAGCTGCTCGGCGCTGTAGTGGCGGTAGACGAAGGGCAGATTGGCGCGACTGTCAGTGACGGCTTTGCTGGCTGTGGCCATGATCACGCTCCCACGGACCCATAGACGAGCTTGTCCTGGCGGGCGCGCAGTTCGGCGATCTTGGAGCCCGCCGCGGGCGCTGCATTCGCGTAGGTTATGAGCTCGCCCTTCTTGATCGGCGCGGTGACCGAGCCGCCCTGCAGCAGGCCGCAGGGAATGGCCTTGGCGGCGCGCGCCTCAGGCGTCGTCATGATCCAGGCACGATAGCAATATTCGCCGATCGCATCGAGCTTCTCGCCGGGCTTCATGTCCTTCTTGGCCACGGCGGCGACTTCGGCCACCGGTTTGGCCAGCGGCACCATGTCGGCCTTGCCGTAGAGCACGACGCGCGCGCAGGTCAGCGGCACTTCGAGCGAGGTCAGGTGATAGGGACGATGGAAAGTGAAATACGGGCCTTTGCCCATCTTCAAATCTTCCATACGCTCGGAGATGCGCGGATGCGACATATCGGCAACGACGAAGACGCCGGGCGCGACACCCTTGCCGATCGAATAGTCGACGACGCCGACCCTCGACAGCACGCCGCCATCCTTCTGCGGCACCAGCACCTTGGACAGTTCGCCAAGCGTCGCCGCCGGGCCATGCATGCCGGCCTTGTCTGGAACCAGGCCGGTGGCATTGGCGATCGCCGCCATCTCGACCATGGTCTTGGAGCCGTCGACGAATTCGACCAGCATCCGCACATTCATGTGCCGGCGCTTGGCTTCCTCCTCATAGTCTGGGGGAATGGCGTCGATGTTGAGCGGGTTGTTCTTGCCCTTGCCGGCGGCAACGATCGGATGCCCCATGGCCGAAACGAACTCGATCAGCTCCATGCAGGAGGACGGCTCATCGCCGGCGCCCAGCGAATAGGTGACGCCGAGCCGGTCGGCCTCGCTCTTCAGATAGGCGCCGATGGTGACGTCGGCCTCGACATTCATCATCACCAGATGCTTGCCATGTTCCATGGCGCGCAGCCCGATCTCGGCGCCGACGGCGGGAACCCCGGTGGCGTCGATGACGACGTCGATCAGATCATTGTTGATGACAAGGCTGGCATCGTTGGTGACCGCCACCTTGCCGGCTTCCATCGCCGCCGTCATCGCCGACGCGTTCGACACCTCGCGCGCATGCCCGGTTTCCTGGAAGGCGATATCGACGGCCTTGCTGGCGGCAGGCAGGTTCAGTTCGGAAATGGCGCCGATCTCGATGCCCGACATATGGGCGACACGAGTGACGATGTCGGTTCCCATCTCGCCCGAGCCGATCAGGCCGATGCGGATAGGCTTGCCCGACTTGGCGCGTTCCTCGAGATCGCGGGCAAGGCCCGTCAACGAAACATTGGAAGCCATACCGCTCGTTCCTCCCATAATGCAGGCTTGTTCGATTGCCTGACGGGTATTGAACATCTGTATTTCTGTCAAGACTAATGTCCAGATTCTCGTGCTTAAAACCACTTCCCCGCAACCCGAACCATGGACGAAACGAAGCCGGGAACCGCGCGACGCGCGAAGACAGGTTCGCTCGCAGGCGCGCAGCCAGCGCGGCACGCTTTTTTGCGATTACGGCCGGTCGTGAAATAAAAGTACCGAAATATTAGATTGTAAAATTTATCTTTCACAGCGTGTCCTCGCGTGCTAGCGTCGCGTCATGAACTGGAATGAAGTGCGCTTCCTGGGGTGGCCTTTTCCGGTCTGTTCCAAATAGGTCTGCCAAGGGACGTTGCGGCCGATGAAGATGAAAACGCCTGGCGAGAAGACTGTTTCCGGTGAGACCGAGGTGGCCAGCGCGCTGGAAGCCAGGTTGCGTGAGGGCTGGCTGGAGTTCGCCCGGACCGAGCAGGCAATCGCGCGATACCTGCTCGCCAACATCCATGACATCCCCTTTGAAACTGGCGCCACCATTGCCGCCGGCGCCGGCGTAAGCGAGGCAAGCGTTACCCGTTTCGTGCGGCGTCTCGGCTACACCGACCTCAAGGAAATGAAGCGTGGCCTGCGCTCCGCGCCGAAAGTCACAAGCCCAGGCCTGGACAGTGCTGAGTTGCGTTTTCGCATCGGCGGCGAGAAGCAGGAGCGGTTGGCTCGCAGCCTGGAGATGGAGCAGCAGGCCTTGGCCGCGGCCTATGGCCTTGCCCAGGGCGAGATGTGGTCCGAAATCGTTCATCTGCTGAGCACCTGCGACCGCGTGAACTGCGTCAGCTTCCAGGCGGTGAAGGGACTGGGGCTCGATTTCGCGACACGTCTGCGCTGGGTGCGGAGCGGTGTCCGCTTTGCCGAAGGTTTGGGCGGCACGTTCTCAGAAATCCTCACCGATAGCGGCGAAAATTCTTGCGTCCTGCTGATCGACACGGCGGAATACGCAGCGATGAGCTTTCGGCTGTGCGCCCAGATCAAGCGCCGAAAGATTCCTCTGATCATCGTTACCGACAAATACAGCCATTGGGCATCTGAATACACAAAACTGGCGCTCGAAGTATCGACGCGCGTCGACCTGTACTGGGATTCGACGGCCGCGATAAGTTCGGTTCTGAACCTCCTCACGCATTCCGTTGCCGAGAAACTCGGCAAATCGGCTGAGACGCGGATGAATGAGCTGGAGGATATCGCCGGAATCCTGCGGACCTTTCACAAACCGCCACGGCGCGTCGCACGGCACATCAAAGAGGAAGAGGGCGAAGAATGACGATGCATCACCCGTTGCTGAAACCGTGGACAGTCAGGGCAGGCGCATGAAGTTGACGGAATACGCCGCCTATGACGGCGTCGGTCTGGCCGAGCTCCTGCGCAATCGGGAAATCACGCCACGCGAACTGGGTAACTGCATCCTTTCAGGGATCGCCGCGGTCAATCCGCAGCTCAATGCCGTGATCGAAACCTATGCCGATGCGATCGAGGGGCTGGGCGATGTTCCCGGACCCGCACCTTTCCACGGCATGCCGACATTGACCAAGGATTTCCCTATCGAAGCCGGCCGGCCGGGAGAGTTCGGCAGCGTTCTCGCCAAGGGTTTCATTTGCGGCGACGATCACGCCTTCTGGGTGAAAATGCGATCCGGCGGCCTTGCCAATATCGGGCGTACCACCACGTCGGAATTCGGTATAGCTGCGGCAACCGAATCCTCTCTCTATGGTGCGACACGCAATCCCTGGGATACCAGCAGGGGTGTTTCGGGATCGAGCGGCGGCGCAGCCGCGGCCGTTGCCGCCGGCATCGTTCCCTTCGCGCAAGGCGCCGACGGTGGCGGCTCCATTCGCACCCCCGCCGCCTTTTGCGGGGTCGTCGGCCTGAAGCCGTCCCGTGGCCGGATCAGCGGCGCGCCGGAATCGAATGCGCCAATGCTGGGTCTCGCCATTTCATTCATGCTGACACGCTCGATCCGCGACACGGCGGCTTTGCTTGATCTGGGGTCTGGTGCGCTTCCCGGCGACAGCTATGAGATCGTCCCTCCGACCACCAGCTATGCCCAGGCGATCAAGACGCCACCCAAGGCTTTGCGCATTGCCCTGTGCACAACGTCCTGGTCCGGCTATCCGCTCGACGCCGAGGTGAAGACGGCAGTTCTCGAAGTGGGCAAGAGGCTGGAGCAACTGGGCCACAAGGTCGTCGAAGCCGGGCCTGTGTTCGATTATGAGCGCTATCTGGCGGCACAGAAAGTGATCTGGGCAGCTTCTACGGCGCAGTCGCTCGACGAGTTGGCGGGCCTGCTGCGGCGGCCGATCGATGAAGCCAGCCTGCAGCAGACGACACTTGCCGTCTACCGCCATGGCCGAACGCTCGATGCGGCAAGCCTGATCGCGGCTCTCGCGGTGTATGACCGGATCACGCGGACGGTTGGCGAATTCCTGGCCGTCCATGACGTGCTGGTGACGCCGACTTGCGCGATCTCGCCGGAGTTGCTCGGCACGCACAACCCGGATCGTCCTGGCCGCGACATCGACACGGTGTTCGCCGATCTGGCGCCGAAGGAGACGTTCAGCGCGCTCTTCAACGGCACCGGATCGCCGGCGATATCCCTGCCGCTCGGCTGGACGCAAAACGGCCTGCCGATCGGAGTGCAGTTTGTCGCCGCGTTCGGACGCGACGATCTGCTGCTGCGGTTGGGTGCGGTGCTTGAAGCCGACTACGCCTGGCACCAGCGCAAACCACCTACCCACATCACCAAGACTGCTTGAACCAACAAGGACTGCTTGAACCAACAAGCATGGAACCGCCCCGGGAACATCATCAACGAAAATGGGAGATTGTCATGGACCGCAGAGTATTCCTCAAAAGTGCGGCGTTTGCCGGCTTCAGCATCGCGACGTTGCCGGCCACATTGCTTCGAGCCAATGCTGACGGCAGCAAGATACTGCGTATGGCCTATGGAGCCGAGGTTCTCACCCTGGACCCGATCAAAACCACTTACGGAGCCGATATCCTCATCCAGGGCATGATGTATGCACGCCTGCTGCATGCCAATGCCGATCGCACTGAAGTCGGCCCGGGCCTTGCCGAGAGCTGGGACATCGCGGATGACGGCAAGACCTATACCTTCCACCTGCGCGAGGCCAAATTTTCCGATGGGTCGCCGATCACGGCCGAGGACGTGGCGTTCAGCTGGAACCGCATGCGCTTCCAGAAGGATTCCGCCTATGCGGCGCCGTTCCAGCCCCTGACCAAGATCGAGGCAAAGGACGCCAGGACAGTGGTGATGACGCTCGATCGCAAATTCACGCCCTTCCTGACGCTGACCGAAATCTGGAATACCGGCATTGTGCCGAAGGCAGCGGTCGAGAAAATGGGCGACGACGCTTTCGCCAAGGCGCCGGTCACATCAGGGCCGTTCAAATTCGTCGAATTGAAGCCGGGAGACCGCGTGGTCCTTGGCCGCAACGAGCACTATTACCGCCAAGGCGAGCCCAAGATCGACGGCGTCGAATTCCGCTATGTCCCGGACGACAACACCAGGGTCTCGATGTTGCAGGCGGGCGAGCTCGATGTCTGCCTGGGAGTTCCGGCCCCGCGCATGGCCGAGTTGAAGGCCGCCGGCTTCCGCGCCGACCCTGAACCTTCGAGCACCACTTATGACATGCTGATCAACCATTCGGCAGAACCCTTCAACGACCTCAAATTCCGCCAGGCCGTCAGCTATGGCATCGACCGAACGGCCATCAATGCCGCGGTGACGCTGGGTCTCGGCACGCCGGCCAGTTCCATCATGAGCCCGACGCTCGATTTCTTCGACAAATCGCTGCCAGTCATTGCCCGAGACGTCGGAAAGGCCAAGGCCCTGCTGGCCGATTCCGGCAAGATCGGAGCCAGTTTCGAACTCATCCAGAATGCGGGAAGTGCCGACGAGGAAAAGGCGGCGGTGCTGATCCAGGCGCAGTTGGCGGAAGTCGGCATCACCGTCAACATTGCCAAGATCGATTCAACCCAGGCATGGACCCGCCTCGCCGATGGCGAGTACCAGGCGGAAATGAACTGGTGGTACAACGAGACGCGAGATCCCGACAACGCATTGCGCTGGTGCGTCTGGGGCGCGGGCGACAACAAGTCCTACTACACCCGCTACAACAACGAAACGGTCGACAAACTGATCGATGAAGCCTCGGGCGAGGCGGACAATGCCAAACGGGCCGAGCTCTATGCCCAGATCCAGAAGACCGTGGTGGACGAGGTGGCGCAGGTGGCGCTCTATCACCCGACGTGGCTCAACGCCTATGCTCCGAGCGTGAGAGGGTTGGTCCTAAACGTCGGCCTGCAATTCTCGTCCATCGGCGGGACCAGCCTGGATTGATCGGCACAGGATGCGAGACGGGGACGAGATCTTCGTCCCCGTCTCGCATCGATTTGACACCAGGATCCCCACCATGAATCGATTCTCCTTCGTGCTCAGGCGGCCGATACAGTTGATCCCCGTGCTGCTGGGTATCAGTGTGATCACCTTCCTGCTGCTGCAAATGACACCCGGCGATCCGGTTCGCCTCATGCTTGGCCCCAAGGCCAGTCAGGAGGCGATCGAATTCGTGCGGGCGCGATACGGTCTCGATCAGCCCATCCCCGTGCAGTATTTCTATTACGTGCTGAATTGCCTGCGCGGCGATTTCGGTCAGTCGATCGCCTTCCGGGGTCCCGTCAGCGGCGTCATCGCGGCACGGATCGCGCCAACGGTTTTCTTGATCCTCTATGGCCTCGTGATCTCGCTGCTGTTGACATTCGCGCTCGCGGTCACCGCTGCCCGGCAGCGCGGACGGTGGATCGATCACCTCATCCGTCTCGTCTGCGTCGCGGGCGTCGGCGTGCCGTCCTACTTTGTCGGCCTGCTGCTGATCATGGGCTTCTGCCTGCGGCTGAAGATCTTCCCCGTATCCGGTTACGGGCCGACCTTTTTCAACAATCTGTGGCATCTCTTCCTGCCGGCCCTGACGATCGGCATCGGGGTGACGCCGATCCTCGCGCGCAATCTGCGCGCGACCTTCATTCAGCAGATGGACAAGGATTACGCGATCGCCTGCCGCTCCAGGGGCCTGCCGGAAAGCTACATCTTTTCCCGGCATGTGTTCTGGAATTCCCTGTTGCCGACAGTCAATCTGCTGGGCGTCGTGGTCGCCTTCCTGATCGGCGGAACGGTCGTTGTCGAAAATGTCTTCAACATTCCAGGGCTCGGCAACCTGCTCATCCGCGGCGTTCTCACGCACGACCAGTTCGTCGTCCAGGCAGTGGCCCTGCTGCTTGCCGTAGGTGTCGTCATTTCGAATTTTGCCGTCGATGTCTTGACCGCCATTCTCGACCCAAGGGTGGAATTATGAGCGATGTGATGCAGGGCGGCGGCTCCTTGGCCATGGCGCGTATCCGGACGATGCCGGCAACCTTGATCATTGGCGGCGCCATCACCTTGGCCTGGATTGTCATGGCCATTTTGGCGCCGGTGCTGACCAGTTTCGACCCGATCAAGGTCGATGTGATGCAGGCGTTGAAACCACCTGGCGCCGAGCATTGGTTTGGCACCGACGCCATCGGCCGCGATGTCCTGGCGCGAACACTGTTTGCCGCACGCTACGATCTCGCCATGGCCTTCTTTGGCGTCGTTGGTCCGATCATCCTGGGGACCATCATCGGCCTTATCGCCGGCTATCTGGGTGGCCGGATCGATGCGGCGCTGATGCGCATCCTCGAGGTCACCGTATCATTTCCCTATTTCGTCCTCGTGATCGCCATCGTGGCCGTGCTTGGGCCCGGCCTCAAGAGCTACTTCATCTCGCTCACCTTGGTGAACTGGGTCAGCTATGCGCGACTTGTGCGGAGCCAGGCGCTGGTGCTGCGCGGCGTCGATTTCGTGCTGGCGGCACGTGGCATGGGTTTTGGGCATTTGCGCATCATGCTGTTCCACATCCTGCCGAATGCCATCGTCCCATCGATCGTCTTCGTCATGACCGATGCCGTGCTGGCCATCGTGCTCGGATCATCATTGGGTTTTCTCGGCCTCGGCGTACAACCGCCGACGCCCGAATGGGGCGCCATGATCGCGGACGGGCAGACGTATCTGACGACCGCATGGTGGATTGCGATCTTCCCAGGCATCGCCATCTGCCTTCTGGCGCTGGGCCTCTCGTTGACCGCTGATGGTCTCGCCCGCCTCCTGAACACGGAATCCTGAGATGAGCGACCTCGTCAGCGTCGAGAACCTCACCATCGACTTCGCCACCAATTTTGGCGACGTCCACGCCCTGCGCGGCGTCAGCTTTTCACTAAAAGCAGGAGAGGTCCTTGGGATCGTCGGTGAATCCGGATCGGGCAAGACGGTGGCCTGCAGAGCCATCCTCAAGCTGATTGCCGGCAACGCACTGGTAAAGTCGGGCCGGATCATGTTCGAGGGCAGCGATGTCCTCGCCATGAAGGATGCCGAACTGGGCCAGCTGCGTGGCGGGCAAGCGGCGATGATCTTCCAGAACCCGTCGACGCATCTTGATCCGATCATGACGGTCGGGCGTCAGGTGGGCGAAGCGATGGTGGTCCATCAGGGCATATCCTGGCGGCAGGCCAATGCGCGGGCGGTCGGACTGCTCGAAGACATGCACATCAAGGACGCGCCAAGGCGCGCGGGCGCCTATCCTCACGAGCTATCCGGTGGCATGCGTCAGCGGGTGATGATTGCGGCGGCCCTTGCCTTCGAACCGAAACTGCTGATTGCCGACGAACCCACGACGGCACTTGATGTGACGGTGCAAGCTCAGATACTCGACCTGCTCCGCGGCATCCGGCGTGAACGCAAGCTGTCGGTCATTCTGGTCTCTCACGACCTTGGCGTGATCGCGGAAATGTGCGACCGCGTCGTCGTCATGAAGGACGGCGCGGTGCTGGAAATCGGCTCGGTCGATCAGATCCTGCGTGACCCCGCCCATGAATACACGAAGCGCCTGATCGCTTCCCAACCCTCGCTGATGAAGCCGACCACGCATGCATGCCCCGTGGCGACGGAACCGCATCTCCTGGTGAAGAACCTGTGCGTGAACTTCTACCCAGGGCAG
This sequence comes from Mesorhizobium sp. M7A.F.Ce.TU.012.03.2.1, assembly GCF_004006095.1. Lineage (NCBI taxonomy): Bacteria > Pseudomonadati > Pseudomonadota > Alphaproteobacteria > Hyphomicrobiales > Phyllobacteriaceae > Mesorhizobium > Mesorhizobium sp. M7A.F.Ce.TU.012.03.2.1. The sequence goes on along the minus strand of NZ_CP034779.1, from coordinate 2,562,651 downwards.
AGCCTTGCAGCCTGGGCGACACGCAAGCCGCCGCAGATCGTGCGCGCGGTCGACAATGTTTCGCTGGCATTGCGGCGCGGTGGGGCACTGGGGATCGTCGGCGAGTCCGGTTCCGGCAAGAGCACCATAGCCCGGGCCATTGCAGGCCTGGTGCAGCCGGAACAAGGAGAGATCGAGGTGGACGGCCAATCGCTCGATCGCGCGCTAAGGCAGCGCCGACCGGAGCAGGTTCGCAAACTGCAGATGGTGTTCCAGGACCCGTTCACGTCCCTCAACCCGGCGTTTACGGTTGCGCGAACTCTGGCCGAACCGCTGCGGCAACAGAACATCTGCCCGGAAAGAGACATTCCGGAGCGGATCCGCGAGCTGATGGAAAAAGTGGAATTGCCGCGCCAGTTGCTGGACCGACGCACCACGCAGCTTTCCGGCGGCCAGCGGCAGCGCGTCGGCATCGCCAGAGCCCTGGCGCTGGAGCCGGAGATCTTGATCGCCGATGAAGTCACCTCCGCTCTGGACGTCACCATCCAGGCCCAGGTGCTCGGCCTCTTTGCGCGGCTGCGCCGCGAATTGTCGCTGACGCTGATCCTGATTTCCCACGATCTGGGCGTGGTGCGTTATCTCTGCGAGCACGTTGCGGTCATGCAGCACGGCAAGCTGGTTGAATACGGCCATACGGAAGACGTTCTGGATCGCCCGCAGCAGGCCTATACCCAAGAGTTGATCGCCGCTATCCCGAAACTCTCGCGTCGAACGAGCAGCGGAATCCAACCAGGAGACACCCCGCTACTGGCCGCCGGAAGCAAATGCTGAAGCCTTCGGGGCCGGTCTACTGTGCCGTCCAGCCGCCGTCCATCGGCAAGGTCGTGCCGGTGATCTGCCTGGCCGCATCCGAACACAGGAACAGCGTCAGCGCGGCAAGCTCGTCGACGGTGACGAATTCCTTGGTCGGCTGGGCTGCGAGCAGCACATCGTGCTTGACCTGTTCCTCGGTCATGCCGCGCGCCTTCATGGTGTCGGGAATCTGCCTTTCGACCAGCGGGGTCCAGACATAGGGTGGGCGACGCCTATTTGGCGATCTCGAGCAGGGACGATACCAGAAGCTCTCGCTCGTCTTTCGACAGAACATCCGAATCGAAGAGGTTCATGCTGCGCAATCCCTCGATGGCGAGATAGCAGATCAACAGCGATTTGAGATCCGGCGTCTCACCTTTCAGCCGCTCGAAAAGCTGCCTCTTGAAGGTCTTTATCGGCATCATGAAATCGGGATCCTCGGCGATGGCCGAGAAAATCCAGGACGCCGACGGCTGCTTTTCCTCGCAATCATTGGCTGACAGCCTGATGTAGACAGCCAGGGGATTTTCGTCCTTGGCATTTGTGCGGGCGGCTTCCAGTGCGTGCTCGAACTCACGCAGATAGCCTTCGACCAAACCTTGCATCAATTTTGCCTTGGTCGGGAAATTGTAGAGGAGCCCTCCCTTCGACACGCCGGCACGGCTGGCTACGGCATCCAGCGACAGGCTGCCTGGTCCGGATTCCCGGGCAACATCAGCCGCCGCGGCGAGAATCTTCTCGCGCGAATTCGGTCTTTGGGCTCTCATGGGGCCTCCCATCGCAAGCTTAGGCCCAATTGACAAGACCGTCCAGACGGTACAGGAAGACCGCCATTATTTGAAATCGGGACCCGCAGTCGATATGTGTCCCGATATCCGCGCTTCGCGCCGGATTTCGACTGAGGGGACTTCCTTGTTCAAGCGCATACTCCGTATCTTTATCATTGTTCTGGTTCTGGCTCTGCTCGTCGTTGTGGTCGGCGGCATCGTCGGCTTCAACTTCCTGCGCGACAACGGCATCAAGCAGTACTTCGCATCGATGAAGCCGCCGGCGGCAACCGTTTCGACGACCATCGCCAAGCCTTCGGCCTGGACGCCAGGCGTCGAGGCGATCGGTACGGTCAGGGCTGTGCGTGGTGTCGACCTGACGGTCGAGACCACCGGGATCGTCAAGGACATCCTTTTCCATGCCAACCAGAAGGTGGCCGACAATGCGGTTCTGCTGCAGCTCGATGACGCCGTCGAGCGCGCCGATCTCGACGCACAGAAAGCGCAGGCCGCGCTCGACCAGACCTCGCTGGCCCGCGCCATTGAACTGACCAGGCGTGGCGTCGGCTCCGACTCGACGCTGGACACGGCGCGTGCGGCGGCCTCGGCCTCGGCATCTCAGGTCACCAAGCTGCAGGCCGTACTCGAACAGAAGCAGCTGACGGCGCCTTTCGGCGGCACGGTGGGCATTCCCAAAATCGATATCGGCCAGTATCTGGCGCCCGGCACCGCCGTGGTGACATTGCAGGACCTCGACACGATGCGGGTCGATTTCTCGGTTCCCGAACAGCAACTCGCCTTGCTCAAGATCGGCCAGACGATTCGATTGGGCCTTGGCGGTGAGGACAGGCCATTCGCAGGCGCCATTCGCGGCATCGACCCGAAGATCGACTCGTCCAGCCGGCTGGTGAACATCCGGGCGGAAGTCGCCAATCCCGATGGCAAGCTGACCCCCGGCCAGTTCGTGCAGGTGCGTGTCGAGCTGCCCGAAGAGCAGAACGTGCTGACCCTGCCGCAGACGGCGCTGACGACAAGCCTCTATGGCGACTACATCTTCGTGGTGCAGCCGGCCAAGCCTGCCGAGGCGGCCCCAGCCAAGCCAGAGGAAAAACCCGCCGCGCCGTCAGCCGACAAATCGGCGGAAGCCAAGCCTGCGGACACCAAGCCGGCCGATGCCATGAAGCCGGCGGCTGATGCAGCCAAGCCTGCCGCCGATGCGGCAAAACCAACCGACAAGGCTGCCGATCCGGCCAAGCCGGCGGCGGAAGGTGACAAGCCCGCGCTCGTGCTGTCGCAGGTGTTCGTCAAGCCCGGCCGCCGCAATCAAGGCATGGTCGAGATCGTCGAGGGGCTGAAGGCCGGCGACGAGGTCGTCACCGCCGGCCAGAACCGCCTCTTCAACGGCATGTCCGTCGTTGTGGACAACACCATCGACCCGACCAAATCGGCGAACAAGCAGGCCGAACAGCAATGAGCTTTTCAGATCTCTTCATTCGCCGGCCTGTTCTTTCGACGGTCCTTGCCTGCATGATCCTGCTCCTGGGTTTCCAGGGCATCTTCAACCTGTCGATCCGGCAGTATCCGAAGGTCGATGAAACCGCGATCACCATCACGACGGCCTATCCAGGCGCCAGCGCCGATCTGATCCAGGGCTTCATTTCCGCCCCGATTGCCCGCGCCGTCGCCTCGACCGAAAACATCGACTACGTCACCTCGTCCAGCCGCCCGTCCTCTAGCACCGTGACCGTGCAGATGAAGCTCGGCTCGAACCCCGACGTCGCGCTGACCGAAGTCCTGTCCAAGGTCCAGGGCGTGCGCGGCACCTTGCCGGACGCATCGAAGGACCCTGTCATCGTCAAGGGCACCGGCCAGCAGTTCGCGATGATGTACATCTCGATGCAGAACCCGAACATGACGAAGGAGCAGCTGACCGAGTATATCGAGCGCGTCATCAGGCCGCGCATGTCGACGGTCGAAGGCGTCGCCGACGTGCAGATCTTCGGCGCCCAGGAATACTCGATGCGCGTCTGGATCGATCCGGTCAAGCTTGCCGCGCGCGGCGTGACGGCCTCCGAACTGCTAACGGCGATCAACAATTCCAACTTCCTGTCGGCGCCCGGCAACACCCAGAACGAGTATGTCGTTTCCTCGATCACCGTGCGCTCGACATTGCAGACGCCGGAGGCATTCGCCGAGCTGCCGCTGCGCTCGACTGACGGCAATGTGGTGCGGTTGCGCGACGTGGCTCGCGTCGAACTCGCCGCCGAGAACACCGACACCCGGGTCTCGTTCAACGGCAAGCCCGGCACCTTCCTCGCCATCTTCCCGACGCCGGCGGCCAATCCGCTGACCACGGCGGCTGCGCTCACCAAGCTGGTGCCGCAGATTCAGGAGACGCTGCCGAAAGGCATGACGATCGAGGTCGTCTACGACGCGACCGGGCAGATCAGCGCTTCGATCGAAGAGGTGTTCAAGACCATCGCCGAGGCGGTTGCCATCGTCATCGTCGTCATCCTTCTGTTCCTTGGCTCCTTCCGGTCGGTGATGATGCCGATCATCACCATCCCGTTGTCGCTGATCGGCGTCTGTTTCCTTTTGTTTGCGGTGGGCTATTCGATCAACCTGCTGTCGCTGCTGGCCATGGTGCTGGCGATCGGCCTGGTCGTCGACGACGCCATCGTGGTGGTGGAGAACATCCATCGCCATATGGAAGAAGACCACATGTCGCCGATGCAGGCCGCGTTCAGCGGTATGCGCGAAATATCGTCGGCCATCATTGCCATGACCATGACACTGGCCGCCGTGTTCGCGCCGCTGGCCTTCACCGGGGGCCTGACCGGCGCATTGTTCCGTGAATTCGCAGTCACGCTCGCCGGCTCAGTGGTGCTGTCGGGCGTCATCGCCATCACCATCACCCCGATGATGTCGGCACGCCTCCTGAAGTCCGGCACGCCGGGCCGTTTCCAGCGCATTGTCGACGGCGCCTTCGCGCGCGTCGAGCATGTCTATGAACGCGCCGTCACCGGGTCGCTCAATTATCGCCCATTGACGCTGATCATCGTGCTTGCGCTTGTCGGCGTCACCGGCTTCATGTTCACCAAGACCTCGAGCGAACTGGCGCCGGAAGAGGACCAGGGCTTTCTGCTCTCGATTGTGACAGGGCCGCGTTATGCGACCTCCGATTACACCGAGACATATGTCAACCAGATCCTCGGCCTGGTGAAGGATATTCCCGAAACACGGGCGCAGTTCTCGGCCGTCGCCTTCGGCGGCACGACAAACAGCGCCTTCGTCGGCTATGCCTTCAAGGATTGGGCGGAACGCAAGCGCAATTCGAAGGAACTGCAGGCCGACATCACGGCCCGTATCGCCAAAGTGGCTGGCGTCGAGGCCTTCGTCTTCGCGCCGCCGACGCTGCCCGGCTCTGGTGGCGGCCTGCCCATTTCCATGGTGGTGCGATCGACCGGCGCTTCCTCGGAAGTGTACGAGGTGGCCGAGCAGATCAAGAACAAGGCGCAAGCCTCCGGCCGCTTCATCGTCGTGCAGAATTCGATGGCCTATGACGCACCAGAGGTGACGGTGACCATCGACCGTGATCGCGCCGCGGCGTTGAACCTGCCGATCGCAGATATCGGCCGCACGCTGACCTTGCTGGTCGGCGGCGCCGAAGTGGCGCAGTTCGACCGTGACTCCAACAGCTACGACATCATCCCGCAGGTGCCGCAGGAGTTTCGCGACAACCCCGATAAGCTCGGCGAATACTTCGTGCGCAGCGTGACGGGCGAGATGGTGCCGCTCTCGGCGGTGGTCAAGATTTCGAACAATGCGGCGCCGGCGGCAATCGAGCAGTTCAACCAACTGAATTCGTCGACGATTTCGGCGCTTCCGTTGCCCGGCGTCACGACTGGCGACGGGCTGAAGGCGCTGGAGGACATCGCCCAGGAGAGCCTGCCCGACACCTTCTTCATCGACTATTCCGGTCAATCGCGACAGGAAAAGGAACAGGGCAACACCATCCTGATCGCTTTCGCGGCCGCCGTTGTCGTCATCTATCTGGTGCTGGCGGCGCAGTTTGAAAGCTTCCGCGACCCGCTGATCATCATGATGGCGGTGCCGCTGTCGATCTTCGGCGCGATCGTGCCGCTCAATCTCGGCCTCGGCACGCTCAACATCTACACGCAGGTCGGCCTGATCACACTGATCGGTCTGATCACCAAGCACGGCATCCTGCTGGTCGAGTTCGCCAACCAGCAGCGTGAAAAGCATGGCATGCGGCGGCGCGACGCGATCATCGCCTCGGCCAAGGTGCGCCTGCGGCCGATCCTGATGACGACAGCGGCGATGGCCCTCGGGGTGGTGCCGCTGATTACGTCCAGCGGCGCTGGTGCCGCGGCCCGCTATTCGATGGGCCTGGTCATCTTCACCGGCATCCTGGTCGGAACCCTGTTCACGCTCTTCGTTGTGCCCATGTTCTACACCTTCATCGCCAGCAAGGACCTGCCTCATTTGGCGGAGAAGCCGGATCCCAAGCTGATGCCGGCACTGCCGAGCTAAGGCGGTCGAGGAATTCCCGCTCGGAAATGGGCAGGACAAATAGATGGAAGCAAAAGAAAAGAGGCCGGGAATTTCCGGCCTCTTTTCTTTTTGGCTGGGCTCGATACCCCGGTTCGAGCTTTGCTCGATACCGCCGGTTTGCGCTGTACTCAATACCCTGGTTCGAGCTGTGCTCGATACCGCAGCGTTTTCCGGCGGGAGCCTTGAACACGGCGCGGCAGCATGCTGACGCGCCGGTCACAGCCTGCTTACTTGACGATGACGATGCTGGTGTTGGTCGCCCCGAAGGTTTCGACGAGCTGGTAGAAATCGGCGGCGTTGTCGGGGTGCAGCCGTACGCAGCCATGTGAAGCCGGCTGGCCGAGACGCTTGATCGCATAGGTCGCGTGCACCGCATAGCCGCCGCTGAAGAAGACCGAGTGCGGCATCGGGGCGTTGTCATATTTCTTCGAATACCACATTTCATGCATGCGGGTCGGCTTGAACGAGCCGGTCGGCGTCACATGGGCCCGGTCGCCGGTGGAGACTTTCCAGGCGAAGGTCGGCCGGCCGTCGACGGAGACTTCCATGATCTGCTGCGATAGCGAAACGCGCGCCACGATCTTGTTGGCGGCGTGCGCCGCACCCGAGCCGGCGCCGAGCAGCAGTGCTGCACCAGTCAAGGCAGCAGCGGTGATGTTGATAAGCTTGGCGGAAATGGCGGTATGCATGATGAAGTCCCCTCTCTCTGCCGGTTGGTCCGGCTCCAATTCGATGGCCGCTTATCCCAACGTCATGTTTCGAGAAGATTTCGCAAAATGCTCGCTTCTGTTTCGAATCTGTTTCCACTGGTAACAAACGTCCCTCTTATAGATGGGTTGGACACGCTCGGCAGGCCCCGCCAGCAAAGACCAGCGGCAGGAACATGAGTATCCGCCTTCAAACGAAAGTGCGAATTGGCATCATGTGAAAGAACAGTCGTCGACATCGAAACCAACCTGCAACAAAGCGCGGCTCCAAGCGGCATGATCCGGATACGGGGTGCGAGCAAAGTTGACGCAACGAAAACAGCCGGAAACGAACATGGGAACGAAATCGAACGCGCTGTCCTGGCTTCTCAGGATCAGCATCGCGGCGGCGGTCATCGGCGGCGTCGGCACGGTTGCCGGCACCCCGCTGACAAGCCTCGGCGCGATGACATCAGGCGAGATTTCGACGCTGCATGCCGCACTGTTTTTCGCCACGGTCTGGATTGTTTCCAGCCTGCGCATCGCCCGGCTAAAGGCCCTCTGGCGGGTCGGCCTTAGGCTGACGGGTTTGCGCGGCGCCTCCGGCAACTTGCTGCCGAGAGGACCGAAGGCCCGCGCCGCGACGGGGGGCTCCGTGGGCGGCGCGGGCACTTCGGGGGTATCCTGAAGAGACCCGCAACAGGTTCATTTTTGAAGAATTGGCATGGGGAACTGCGACGATGAAAACGAAATTCGCTGCTTCGGTGCTTTCCGCACTGCTTTACGCCCAGGGCCTGCTCGGCTTTGCCGGTCTTGCTACCGTGCTGCTCAGGGACCGCGCCCATGCAAGCGAACTCACCATGGGCAGTGACATGCCGGTGGGGCCATCGCTTCTGCTGGTTCGCTGAGCGTCAAGAGCATCGGGCCCAGAGATGGAAAAACCGATGCCTGACAAAAGGGATTGCGCCAGTACCCGGCGGTCAGTCGGCGAATTGCCGCGGCGGATCGAACCGGTAGCCGGCGCCACGTATTGTGGTGATGGTGTCGGTGTCGAGCTTGCGGCGCAGCCGCACGATGCGCGAATCGATCGAGCGATCGAAGGCGTCGGCGTTTTCGGCCGGTGCCGCGGCGATGATGTCGTCGCGCGTGAGCACCTTGCGCGGACTGGCCAGGAACAACCTGAGCAGCGCCACCTGGCCGGGCGAAAGCTGTTCCTCGGAGCCGGAACGATGCATGACCATGGCCGATCTCAGATCGACGGTCGCGTTCTCCAGCACGATCAGTTCCTGGGTGCCCCTGCCGCGGCGCGAAAGCAGGCCGCCTACACGAGCGGCCAGTTCACGGACATTGAGCGGACTCTCGACGACGTCGGCCGCACCAAGCTCCAGCGCCAGCACCTTGTCGACGAGATCCGCCGGCCGGCAGATCAAGATGAAATCCGGCCCGCCCTCGCCGCCTCCTGCTTGGTCGCCATAACGTCTGAGCAGATCCCGCCCCTCCGCCTGGCTGAGGCTGTCGCCGACGACGACGACGTCGATGCCCTTTCCCGACAGCAGCGATTCGGCCTCCCAGGGCTGACGTGCCTGATGCACGTCGTGGCCGCGCCGCTCGAGATGGTCGGCGAGTTCGGTCGCCACCACTTCGGCTACCGAAACGAGCGCAATAACGGATCGTGCGGCCATCTTTTCCAACCGTTCCCTGGCAACCCGGATATGAGTGCTGGACATGATGTTTATACCCAATCTACTTTCCACTGAAAGTGGGAGCGAAAGCATCGTGCGGGCAAGAATTGTCATAGTCGAGGATGAGCCCGACCTCAGGGACGCGGTCGCCGAATATCTTGGCGCATCCGGCTATGACGTGGCCACCGCTGAAAGTGCTGCCGCGGCGCGCAGCCTCGTTGAAACGCAATCGTTTCATCTCGCCATTCTCGACATCGCCATGCCCGGCGAGGACGGCCTCTCGCTCGGCCGCTGGCTGCGTTCGAAACTGCCGATCGGCATCATCTATGCCACCGCGGCCGGCACCGCGCTCGACCGTATCGTCGGGCTGGAACTCGGTGCCGACGACTACATCGTCAAGCCCTACGAATTGCGCGAAGTGCTGGCCAGGGTCCGCAGCGTGTTGCGCCGCGTTCCCCAGCCGAAGGAACTCCAGGACAAGAAAGCCGGGACGGATCGCCGTTCCGTTGCCTTCGGCCCCTTTCAGGCCGACCTTGACGGCAGGCTGGTCACCGGCGCCAATGGCGCGGTGATCGACATGGCCAAGAGTGAGTTCGACGTGCTGGAGATTTTCCTCACCCGCGCCAACCGGCTGCTGACCCGCGCCGCTATCTCCGAGGCGATCGGTTTCACCGAAGATCCGGAATCGTCGCGCGCCGTCGACATCCGCATCATGCGGCTGCGCAAAAAGATCGAGGCCGATCCCGCCAATCCGAAATTCCTGCGCACGGTACGCGGCGAGGGCTATATCTTCTCGCTGCCGACCGGCGACGGCAACTGAGCACCGGGCCAGAAGGATTCGGTTGCTCGCCAGCCGGAATTGGCACGACTCCGAATTGGCGCGACTCCGGAATGACAGCACAAGATGATCGCTGAAGCAGCAAGCACCGATATGCAAGGGTTCAGGCAGGGCGCGGCGATGGCGGCCGTGCGCGTCGTTCGCCGGCTGCGCGAGGCCGGCGACTGGCAGCGCGAGATGGACGGCATACTGGAAACGCTCTGCCGGGCCATGGATTGCCAGCGCGGCATCCTGTTTCGCTTGCGCGAACTGCCAGGCCAGGGCTTCGCCCAATCCGTCGCCGCCTATTGGATCGACCCTCTTTTCGGCGGCGAACTGGCGTCGCCAACCGTCATCATGCAATCGATCGTCAATTCCGACCCCCTGCTGGAGCGGCTTGCCGAGGACGAGAGGCAAGGCAAGATCTTCGCCGGCCATACGCGCGACCTCGAAGGTTTCCTGAGGACCGATTTCGAGAAGCAGAACATCAAGTCGTTCCTCTCGGTCTCGGTCTTCGCGCATGGCCATCTCTGGGGCACGCTGGCGGTCAATGACTGCGTCAGCGAGCGTGCATGGACCGACGAGGAAGAGGCGACGCTGCACATCATCGCGCTCGCTATCGGCGACGCTATCGAGCGCTCGCCCTCCGACGCCCATGCCAGCGAGGTCATTCGCCGGACTATGCTGCAGGCCTCGCTTGATGCCATCGTCGTCATCGACGAGACCGGCTCGATCATCGAATTCAATCCGGCCGCCGAGAAGATGTTCGGCTTCCAGCGCAGCGACATTCTCGGCAAGGATCTGCTCGATACGATCGTGCCGATCTACTACCGCAAGGGCTATGCTTCGGGGGCCGAATACATGTCCGGCCGCGGCGCGCCGATGGTCGGCCAAAGGCTCGAGACGGTGACCCAGAATGCTGCCGGCGAAGTGTTCCCGATCGAGCTGACGGCGACCGAGATGCGGGTCGCCGACCGCCGCCTGATCTTCGGCTCCATCCGCGACCTGCGCGACAAATTGCGTGCGGAGGAAGAAATCGGCCGGCAGCGCGAGAAGCTGCACCAGAACGAGAAGATGGCGGCGATGGGTTCGTTGCTGGCCGGCGTATCGCACGAGCTCAACAATCCCCTGGCAGTGGTTGTGGCGCAATCGACGCTGCTGCACGAATTCGCTTCCGATCCGCAGACCAAGGTGCGCGCCGAGAAGGTGCGCGCCGCGGCCGAGCGCTGCGGCCGCATCGTCAAGAGCTTCCTGTCGATGGTCCGCCTCCATCCCGCGGCACAGGCCGAGACCGACCTCAACCAGGTGATCCGGTCGGCACTCGAAGTGACCGCTTATGGCGCGCGCTCAAGCGGCATCGTCATCGACACCGATTTCGCCGCCGGCCCGCTGCTGGCCATGGCAGACGCCGACCATGTGACGCAGGTAGCGGCCAACTTCCTCATCAACAGCCAGCACGCCTTGGCTGGCATTGCCGGTGACCGGCTGATCAAGGTGCGGACGTTCCGCAGCGACCGCGGTCACCCCTGCTTCTCGGTCGAGGACAATGGGCCCGGCGTGCCGGAAGCGATCCGCGGCCGCATCTTCGAATCCTATTTCACCACCAAGCCGGTCGGCGTCGGCACCGGCATCGGCCTGTCGATCTCGAAATCGATCATCGAGCGGCACAATGGCAATGTCTGGTTCGAGGAAGTGCTCCCGAGAGGCGCGCGTTTCGTCGTCCAGCTGCCGGCCATCGTGGCCGGCCTCGCCACCGCCGGCGATAACCAGCCGCGATCAAGCGGCCTGCGCCATGCCTTGATCATCGATGACGAGCCGGATGTCGCCGGCTCGCTTTCCGACATTCTCGAACTGATGGGCATCAAGTCGCGGATCGTTCCTGTCTGGGAATCGGCCGCCGCCACGTTGAGCGGCCACATGCCGCCGGACATCGTCTTTTCGGACCTGCGCATGCCCGGCGTCAGCGGCATATCGATCTATCGCGAGCTGCTCGCCGAAAAGCCTGACCTGGCGCGGCGTTTCGTGCTGGTTACAGGCGACCTGATCGGTGCGAAAGCCGAAATCGAGGCCCTGCCGGCACAGCAGCGGCCGCAGATCCTGGAAAAGCCGTTCAGCACGCTGGATGTGCGCAGTGTTCTGTCCGCCATTGCCGAACAGGCGGCCTTTAAAGGATAAAAAAGAGGCCCCCGGGGGCGGGGGCCGAAGAAGAGCGCGCTGGAGGGAGCGCTCGGGGAGTCCAGAGCATGATCCCAAAACGGGAACGGTTTCGGATCAGGCTTCGACAAAATCAGAAAATATTCGGCGTGTCGGCCAACGGTGCGGCAGTGGCGATCATGCGGATGGCGCGGCTCTTGTGTGTTCCGGACTGTTCGGCGATTGCGCGCAGGCAGTCGATACTCTCGGCACCCCAGGTCTGGCCCTTGCAGGCGAAGTCGGTCACCGGTACCGGCAGACGCGCGGTCCTGGTCGTCGTCTGCGCGCCGTCGATGAGATTGGACGGCGGATTCAACGAAGCGAAGGCCGGCCCGATTGTCGGCGTGAACGCCATGCCGACGAAGGCGCAAGCAGCCAGCACCATGAACATCGCCATGGGGTGGTCGCTGGCCCGCTGGCGCAGCGCCAGTTTCGGACGGCGGTCATTGCGCTCTGGAGCCTGAAGGCGGCTCTCGCCGCGGATCGTCTGGATTTTCGCATGCATTGCCTTCCCCTTCGCTGAGTTTCTTTTGGCGGTGAAATGAACTTATCCGCACTTTGTAACGACGATGGGGTGGCGAAGGACTGGCACTGTAACTCATTCGAAACAGCATTCGGGCGAAGTCGGGCAAAATCGGGCATAGCTTCGACGGCGCTCGGGCTTGAGGCGCAACATGACCCGATCTTGCCAAACAGTTTTTCGAAAAGACCAGGCTCAGACCGAAGCTTGAAGCTCGGCAATGATCTTGTGCGCGGCGATACGCCCGGCAATGATGGCGCCCTCGACATACCCCGGAAACGACGGCGAGAGTTCTGAACAGGCGAGATACACCGGCGGTGCGCCGGCAAGGATCGTCCGCTCGGCATCTCTTGCTGTCACGTCGACAACAAGATCGCTGTACGCGCCGCCGCTCCAGCGATCTCCTACCCAGTCACGCAAACTGAAATCGATGACATCACCGGCACTCCGGCCAAGGGCTGCCTCCAACCGGCCGGTCACCTCCGCACGCAGTTCCGGCTCGCCGAGGTCGCGCCAGCGCAGCGCGAGCGACCCGCCGACGAACACGACGAGCGCGGCATGCTCCGCATCCTTGCCGGCGTCGCAGGCAAACAGCCCCGGCGGATCGAGCCACATCACCATGCCGTTCAAATCCCGCCCGCGCCAAAACGGTTTGGCATAGCGCACCAGGATCTTGATAGCCGCGCCGCTTTTCCAGGCGCCGAGCGCCCGCCCCAGTCGGGCTGGCAAGGCGGGAGCAAAGGCGAGCTCCGTAACCGTCGCCGGCGGGACGGCAACCAGGACCGCGCGCGCCTCGATGGCACCCCCGGCCGAAACGACAAGAACACCTTGTGAACTGTGCTCGATGCGCGTGACCGGCTCGCTCAGCCGCAACCGATCGCCAAGGTCGCGGGCCAGATCGTCGGCCAGTGAATGCATGGTTTCGCGCACGAAATATTGCAGCTCCGGCACCTCGTTGGTGACGCGTCGGTCATTGTCGATCAGATACCAGAGAGGAATCTGGTCCAGCGCCATGCACCAGAGACCTTCGATCATCGAACGGAAGACGGCCCTGGCGTCGGCCGAATCGCGCTGGCGGGCAAGCCAGTCGGCAACGGTCAGTCCGGCAATCGAGACGTCGTCCGGATCGATCCCGTTCATGCGCTCGCGGATTGCCATTGCCGCGTCATAGATCCGCTCTGCTCGTTGTACGGACATCGTCGGCTGGGTGATGAAATCGCCATCGACATAGGTTTCAACCAGCGTCTTGCCGCGCGCCTCGATCAGCGCCATCAATTCCGGCATGTCCTCGCACAGGAACTGGCCGCCACTATCGATCCGTTCGCCAAGTCCGTTCAGTCGGGACTCGACGCGTCCGCCGACCCGGTCGCGTGCTTCGAGCAGAATGAAATCGATGTCGGCCTTCTTCATCTCGAGCGCCGCCGACAGGCCTGTGAAACCCGCACCGACGATGACGACATCGGTTCGCTCGAATTCGCCGCCCTCATCCGTGAAGGTCTTCAGCATTGCCGGCTATCCACCCAATCGCATCCGGCTTCCACCGACGAAGTATGTCCTTGTCGACATATGCCGGCGGGCCGCACACGCCATGCCGCAGGCTGTCTCTAACCTATCGTTTTCTCGAGCATATTGAGCCAGTTGCGATAGGCGATTTTTTCGATCAGTGCGCGGCCGAAACCGCGTGCCGCCAATGCATCGATCAGCTTCGGCAGGCCGGCGACATCCCCGATGACGGCCGGGATCATGGCGCCGTCGAAATCGGAGCCAAGACCAACGCCGTCCTCACCCAGCGCCTGCAGCAGCGAATCGATATGCCGCACCATGATGTCGAGGCTTGTGTCGGCATTCATGCGACCATCCTCGCGCAGGAAGCCGGTTGCGAAGTTCAGCCCGACCATGCCGCCGGTTTCGCGAATCGCGCCGAGCTGCCAGTCGGTCAAGTTGCGCGAATGGCCGCATATCGCGTGCACGTTGGAATGGGTCGCGACCAGCGGCGCATCGCTGAGCGCCGCGACATCGCGAAAGCCCTTCTCGTTGAGATGCGAGAGGTCGATCATGATCTTCAGCTGGTTGCAGGCCTTGACCAGCGCCTTGCCGGCATCGGTGAGGCCGGGGCCGGTGTCGGGCGAGGACGGGAAGCGGAACGGCACGCCGTGGCCGAAGGCGTTCGGCCGGCTCCAGACGATGCCGAGCGAGCGCAGGCCGGCTTCATGCAGCACGTCGAGCATGGTGAGCTCGGGATCGATCGCCTCGACCCCTTCGATGTGGAACACCGCGGCGATCGAGCCTTGCGCCATGGCACCGCGCACATCGCCGGCGCTGCGGCAGACGGTGAGCGCTCCGGCCCGTTCCAGCCTGAACAGGATCGAGGCCATCGCGATGGTCGAGGTCAGCGCCTCATTGCGCGGAACCTCGGGCGGCAGCGGCTCGGCGGCACTCGGCGCCAGGGGCACGGCGCCGCGCCTGGATTTCTCGACAGGCGGCGGAAAGATGGCGAACATGCCGCCGGCGAAGCCGCCGGCTTTGGCACGCGGCAGGTCGATATGGCCGCCCGATTTCCCCTCTATGAACAGCTTTTCGACATCCGTGTCTTTCGACTGGTAGAGTCTGAGCAACGTATCGTTGTGGCCGTCGAAGACGGGAACGAGATCGGTTTCGGTCATAGGGGGATCATTCGGTTCGTTTGTCGGCAAGGGGCTGAGATATATCATATCGACTTAGGCAGGATGCGCTACCCGCACAAATGCCAAAGTCATCCCCGTGGGGATCGCAGCCGCTTTCCGCACCGTTTCCAAGCGACGAAACCCCTATTGCTTCAGCACGTCGGCCCATTCCAGATGGCGGCGAAACTGGGCGTTGGCGAACGGGCAGAGCGGGATGATCTTCTTACCCGCCGCACGCGCATCCTCGACGGCGCGGGTGACGAGGCGAAGCCCGGCACCCTGGCCGCGAAAGACGTCCGGCACCTCGGTGTGGTCGATGATGATCTGGTGCTCACCGATCTTGGTGAAGGTCATCTCGGCCTCGGCGCCATCGGGTCCACGCAGGACATAGCGGCCCTTGGAACCGCGATCCTCAAGTTCGATCTCAGGCAGTTGGTCAGGCATCGCTATGCTCCTTGGGCAGCATCGGCAAAGAACCGCCGTGCCGCCTCGATCTCGTTTGGCCGCACCTCGTGCCCGCCATCGTGCCATTCCACTGTGACATCGGCGCCGTCGGCACGCAAATATGCCTCGAGCCGCGTGGTCAGGTTCGGCGGGCAGATCGGGTCGCGCTTGCCGGCGGTCATCAGAATATGGCGGCCGGCGAGACTGCCCTTCACCTGCGGCTCGAACGGGATCAGCGGATGCATCAACACCGACGCGCCGAACAGCGCTGGAACCGCGAACACCACCGAGGCCAGGACATTCGCGCCGTTGGAATAGCCGAGACCCAGCACGGCCGATGGCTTCGCTGCTTCGACATGGGCTTTGACGAAGCCCGCCATCCTGATCGTCGCCCGTGCCAGATCCTCCATGTCGTAGACGCCCTCGCCGGTGCGGCGAAAGAAGCGCGCGGCACCTTGTTCGGACACATCGCCGCGCGGCGAGATGATGGTTGCCTGGGGCGCGAGATCGCGCCCCAGCGACAGAAGCTGGTTCTCATCGCCTCCAGTGCCATGGAAGACGAACAGCAGCGGACCGCCCGGCGAACCGGGCAGCAGCTTGTGGATGTAAGCGTCCTTGCTCATGACCTCAGCCTTCCAGTCTCTGCAGATGCTGTTCCAGATACGGCCGCAGGTGCTGGTGCTGCGACGGCAGCTTCAGCGCCTCGCCCAGATGAGCGGTATCCTCGTCGCGATCGAAACCCGGCTCGTTGGTGGCGACTTCGAACAGCACGCCACCCGGTGTGCGGAAATAGATCGCCCAGAAGTAGTCGCG
The DNA here is from genome assembly GCF_004006095.1 of Mesorhizobium sp. M7A.F.Ce.TU.012.03.2.1. NCBI lineage: Bacteria > Pseudomonadati > Pseudomonadota > Alphaproteobacteria > Hyphomicrobiales > Phyllobacteriaceae > Mesorhizobium > Mesorhizobium sp. M7A.F.Ce.TU.012.03.2.1. The sequence goes on along the minus strand of NZ_CP034779.1, from coordinate 2,546,660 downwards.
ATCGATTACTGGCGTCACCCCATAGCCGGTGTCCATCAACGCCTTGCGCACCTCAAGCTGCCTGGCGCGGTTCTCGACCGCGAAGGCGACGTGATGGACAGAGCCGGCGCCGAGATCGGCGAAGGCCGTGCTCGGCAGCGATTCGATGTCGATGACATCGGCGCCATTGCCGTTCTTCACCGCCAGCCGCTTGAGATTGCCGGACTTGTCGACTTCCTCATAGCCCATGAACTTCAGCAGCTCCTCAGTGGCGCCGCCATCCTTCAGCCTGAGCGATACCGAATGGAAACCGCGGATCGCCTGGTCGACCGGAACACCGCCTTTCGCCCAGGGCGCTCTGCCGTCACCCTTGCCCTCGACCAGCGCGAAGCCGTCACCATCCGGTCCGGCAAAAGCCAGGCGCTTCTCGCCGAAGGTCTCTTCGCGCGAGAGGCCAGTGACGCCCTCATCGGCGAAACGGCTTTCCCAATAGCCAAGCGTGCCTTCCGGCACCGAGTAGACGGTGGTTCCGACTTCCCCGACCCCATGCCGGCCCTTGCCTATATCGGGGAAAGGGAAATAGGTCATCACCGAACCCGGCGTGCCGGTCTCGTCACCGTAATAGAGGTGGTAGACGTCGGGCGCGTCGAAATTGACGGTCTTCTTGACCCGGCGCTGGCCGAGTTTCCTGGTGAAGAATTCGTTGTTCTGGCGGGCATCCCTGGCCATCGACGTGACGTGATGCAGGCCCTTGATCTGGTCGAGCATTGTCTTGCTCCTTCCTTGGTGCATGTGCGGCCCTCGCCGCTGTCCACGCCAATATGAGGACCAGAGCAGTTTAGGCAAAGGCGGCAAACACAGAATGGACTGTGTCGTAAAAGTGAACGATGGAACAAGGTTCGTTCACCAATTGGCCCGCAGAGTCGGGCTTGCGCCGTGGCCGGAATTCGGTTCCATGAAAGGCGTTCGACATCCCGCGACAAAGGTATTGTGAGTGACTGGAAAAGCCAGGCGGCCCAACATTCTCCTGATCACATGCGATCAGTGGCGTGGCGATTGTCTGTCCGCAGCCGGCCATCCGGTCGTGCAGACGCCGAATGCCGACGCTTTGGCCGCGGAGGGTGTGCTGTTCAAGCGGCACTATGGCGGCGCGGCGCCCTGTTCGCCCGCTCGCGCCTGCCTCTACACCGGCCTCTACCAGATGAACAACCGCGTCTGCCGCAACGGCACGCCGCTCGACGCTCGCCACGGCAACATCGCGCTCTCGGCTCGCGCCCTGGGCTATGATCCGACGCTGTTCGGCTACACCGACGTCTCGCTCGATCCGCGCCTGCTGGCGCCGGGCGATCCGCGGCTGCAAAGCTATGAAGGCGTGCTGCCGGGCTTTACGGTGCGCCAGTTGCTGCCCGAGCACCAGAAGCAATGGCTATCCTGGCTGGAACTGCAAGGTGTCGACGCCAGCGCCGGGTCCCCCGACATCCACCGTCCGCTGGCCGACGGCGTGGCCGGGACCATCAGCAACGCGCCGCCCGTCTACTCCGGGCAACAAACGCCGGCGGCTTTCCTGACCGGCGAATTCACGCGTTGGCTTGGCGAACAGGAGGACGCCACGCCGTGGTTCGCGCATCTTTCCTTCATCAGCCCGCACCCGCCTTTCATTGTGCCGGAGCCCTACAACACGATGTACGATCCGGCTGACGGCCCGGCCTTCCGGCGCGCGGCAAGCTGGCACGAAGAGGCGGAAAACCATCCCTATCTTGCCTATGATCTCGGCCGGCAGAAACAGATAAAATTCCGCCCGGACGCCAGAGGCAAGGTGCACGACTGGAGCGAAGACGATTTTCGCCGCATCCGCGCGATCTATTACGGCATGATTTCCGAGGTCGATGCGCAACTCGGCCGCGTCTGGAAAGCGGTTAAGGCCGCAGGCGCGTGGGACGACACCATCATCGTTCTGACCTCGGACCATGCCGAGATGATGGGCGACCATTTCATGCTGGGCAAGGGCGGCTATTTCGACGGCAGCTACCACATTCCGCTGATCATTCGCGATCCGCGCCAAGGCAAGGCGACCGGCGGCAGTGTCGACAGCTTCACCGAAGCGGTCGACATTTTGCCGACGCTTCTCGACCTGCTCGGCGAAAAGCCCGCGCCGCATCTCGACGGCGCCTCGCTGAAGCCGTTCCTGGGCGGAGAAACCCCTGCGGCCTGGCGCGATGCCGCGCATTGGGAGTTTGACTTCCGCTCGATTGCCGCGGGCGAGGCCGAAAACCATCTCGGCATCGCCTCACGCCAATGCAACCTCACCGTTATCCGCACGGAACATTTCAAATATGTGCATTTCGGCGGCAATCTGCCGCCGCTGCTCTTTGATCTTAAAAGCGATCCGGGCGAGCTGGACAATCTCGCGGCCGACCCCGGCCATCTCACCGTGCGCCTGGAATTCGCCGAACGGCTGCTCGCCTGGCGGGCCGAACATCTCGACCAGTCATTGGCACTGGCCGAATTGACCCAGAACGGCCTCGTCGGCCATGCCGCTGGCCTGCAACCTGGCCACACATAAATAAAGCCCGCGCCGTTGCCAGCGCGGGCTCATTTGGCTGAACAGAATTACCTTACGATCATGCGCTGCTGATCGCGCTGCTCAGCATAGCTGCCCTTGTCATAGGCGGTTTGAGCCTCGAGCTGTTCCTTGGTGAAGGTCGTGTAGAGGTACTTGTTGCCGTCCTTGTCGGTCATGAATTTGAGATTATCCATACCAACCGCGACCTCCTTTTCACCGACGCCTAAGAAGCCGCCAACGTCGACGATCACCGCGTCCGTCTTGTTGTCAGGCGCAAGCACGACATCGCCGATTTCGCCAACCCTGGCGTCGTTTGCGCCGTAGACAGTCGTGCCCTTCAGGTCATCGGCACGAATCTCGCCGACCGGCATCTCGGTCAACGTCGACTTGTCGATGGCGGCAGTCTGTGTCTGGTCGGGAGCCGAGGCGTCAGGGGTGGTCGCTGCCGGAGCTTCGGCGGTCTTATCTGCCGGAGCGACAGCAGGAGCCGTCGTGTCGGACGGCACAGCAGCCGGAGCGGTGGCCGCAGGCTCGTTGGAAGCCGTCGTGGCCGGCGCCGGATCATAGGCCTTGCGGTCGAAATCGGGCTGCGCCTGCAGCTCTTCCTTGGTGGTCTGGGCCACCAGCCAGCGGTCGCCATTCTTCTCGGCCCACTGCGCCTTAGAGAAATCATAGGTGACATTCTTGGCGCCGAGGCCAAGGAAACCGCCCACGCCGATGACCAGGGACTCGGCCTTGCCTTCCTTGGTCAGCACGATGTCGTTGACGTCGCCGATATTCTGCGCGTCATCACCGGTTCCGTTATATACGTCTTCACCGATGATGTTGGTGGCAAGGTTACCGTCCGCGCGCTTTACCGGTTCCGCCGGAGCGGCGTTCATGTCGGCCGGCTTTTGTGCCGTATCCGTCGTAGCAGGTGCCGTAGGTGCGGTCGCGTCGGTCGATGCCGCAGGTGCGGGGGCCGGACTGTAGGGCTGGCTGTCGAATTCCGCCTGAGCGGTCAACTCGTCCTTGGTCGTCTGGGCTACCAGCCAGCGGTCACCATTCTTTTCGGCCCACTGCAGCTTGCCGTACTCGAAGGCGACGCTCTTGGCACCGACACCCAGAAAACCGCCAACGTCGATGACGACGGATTTCGCCTGCCCATCCTTGTCGAAGACGACGTCGCTGACATCGCCGATGTTCTCGGCATCATCGCCGGTGCCGTTGTAGACGGATTCACCGATGATGTTGGTGACGATGCTGCCCTCTGCGCGGACCGTCGCGGCGCCTGACTCCTGAACGGCTGGGCTCTGTGCCGGCGCCGCAGTCGTCGCGCTCTGCGCATATGCGCCCGTCGCGATCAGTGTTGCGAGTGCGGTCGTGGCTAAAAGATTGCGGATCATGATAGTCTCTCCTCGTGCCTGATCTCGTGCGCCGCGTCTTCGCCGGAAAGTCGGACGCGGCATCTACAGGTTCACAACGTTGTGACCAGTCTGTTGTTCCGACAAAACCGCGCCGTCCGGAAATCGAAATCACAGAAATGATCGAGCGGCTTAGAAGCCCCTTCGTGTCAAGGGAACCTTTCCGTCGCCGCCGCGTTTCCGCCATCGGCTGGGCGTGTCCCGGCCGCTTTTTGGCTGACATGATGGAGGGGGGTATGAAATTCGCAGCGGTGCTGAACCGGGATGGCGGCACTTTGCGCACCACCGACCTCGTCGCCTTCTCCGACAGGATGCATCAGACGCTGGAGACGGCAGGGCACTCGCTCAGCATCGAAATTGTCGCCGGCAAGGACGTGGTGGAAACGCTCGACAGCGCGGCTTCGCGTCGCTCTGTCGACGTCGTGCTGGCGGGTGGCGGCGATGGGACCATTTCCGCCGCGGCCGCGCGGCTGATGGGCACGAAGAAGGCGCTTGCCATATTGCCGGCCGGCACCATGAACCTGTTCGCGCGGGGGTTGGGCATTCCGCAGTCACTCGATGGAGCGCTGAAATCCTTCGCCGACGGCGAAATCATCGCGGTCGACGTGGCGACCGCCAATGGCCAACCTTTCATACATCAGTTCTCGATCGGCATGCATGCGAAGATGGTGCAACTGCGCCAGAAGATGGAGTTCGGTTCGCGGTTGGGAAAGATCCGCGCCTCGGCCAAAGCGGCTTGGGCGACGATCAACAATCCACCTGCGATGAATGTGACGCTCGGCATCGGCGAAGCCGAAATGGCGGCACGCATCACCGGCATCGGCATCACCAACAATTTGTTCGGCGAAGGCCATTTGCCTTACGCCGACAATCCGGCGGGCGGCGTGCTCGGTGTCTATGTCACGGTGGCGAAGCAGCGCGCCGAATTGGTCAAGTTTTTCTTCAACGTGGCGCGCGGCAAATGGCGCGACAACGAACATGTCGAAATCCACCAGACGAACAGAACGGTGCTGAAAATCCATTCGAGCAGCCGCAAGTTTCGCGCTGTGATGGACGGCGAATTGGTCAGGCTTGACCGTGAAACGGTAATCGAAATCCAGCCTGGCGCGCTGAATGTGCTGGTGCCGGCGAGCGCGGCCCAATCGAGAGCCGCCTGATGCGATGCGTTGCAACGAACAAACCGGCTTTAGCCAGCAGGAGCCTGCTCGGTGGTGCTGGGCGTGGGGACATGCTGTTCATCGCTGGTTGGCGCCTTGATCAACACACCATAAATCTCGGCAATGCCCCACGCAGCAAACACCAGAAGCAATGCGGCGATCAGGATTCGAAATCCATGCCAGCCCCATCGCCCCTGCCGCGCCTTGTTTTCTGGAATGATCTTGGCCATGCTCGATCCCTGTCTCATTCTGCACCAGCTGGCGCGCTCGGCAAATCATGGTCGGGTAACGGTTCCTCGCTAGGATGGTTCCGGAAAAGCGCGCTGGCCTTGCACCAGCGCAAGCAGGCGGCGGCGAAGACCGGGACGAGGCAAGTGGGGTGACTGGCAAGACGCAAACAGTGCCCGAGCTGCCGGCCGAAGTTGCGCGCGCAGTCAAGGATGTTGACCGGCTCGCGGTGCTGCACGGGTTGGAGATGCTGGATACGGCGGCCGATCCCGATTTCGACCGCGTCAGCAGCCTTGCCGCGGCGGTGATGCAGGTGCCGATGGCCCTGGTCACGCTCGTCGACCTCGAACGGCAGTGGTTCACATCCTGCTTCGGCCTGGACGAGGCCGAAACCGCGACCGACGTCTCCTTCTGCGCCCATGCGATTGCCGCCGGCGACGAACCGATGGTGGTGGTGGATGCAACGACGGATCCCCGTTTCAAGACCAACCCGCTGGTCACCGGAAAGCACCATGTCCGCTTCTATGCCGGAGCGCCGATGGTTGTGGCAGGTGCCCGCATCGGCACGCTGTGCGTGCTCGACCGCTCGCCGCATGGTTTTCCATCCCACGCCGAGCTCGACCAGCTGAAGTCGCTCGCCGGCCTCGCTGCCAGCCTGTTCACCCTCAAGGACGCAACCCGCAGCGGCGCGATCGCCGAGGCCGCACTGGTTCGCGAGGAAAAACGACGCGCCATCGCACTCGATGCGGCGTCGCTCGCCAGTTGGGCATGGGATATCCGCACCGATATCATCGAATGCGACACATTGATGTCGGAGCTGTTCAGCCTGCCGCGCTCCAACCGGCTGCGCGCACGTGACATCCTCACCGCCATCGATCCGCGTGACGTCTACCAGACCGAAACCCGCTTTCGCGACGCCCTGACCGGCAGCGACGACTATTTCGGCGAATACCGGGTGAAGGGCTTTCATCCGCCGCGCTGGCTCGCCACGCGCGGCCGTGTCATCGAGCGTGACGGCGACGGCAAGCCGACCTTGATCTTCGGCGTCAACTACGACATCTCCGAGCGCAAGCTCGGCGACGAACGGCAACGGCTGCTGCTGCGTGAGCTCAACCATCGCGTCAAGAACACTTTGGCAACCGTCCAGGCGCTGGCAACGCAGACCGTACGCCATGCCCGCCAGCCAAGCCAGTTCCTTGAGGCCTTCGGCGCCAGGCTTCAGGCCTTGGGCATCGCCCACAATCTGTTGTCGGACCGCGAGTGGCGTGGCATCGGCATCAGTGAACTCGTCCAGATCGAGGTCAAACCTTTCGAAACGGCCGAGCAGCCGCGCATGACGATCTCCGGCGACGACCTGCTGCTGTCGCCCGACCAGGCCGTCGGGCTTGGCCTGATCCTGCATGAACTCGCCAGCAACGCGCTGAAATATGGGTCGCTGTCGGTGCCGTCAGGCAGGGTCGACCTCGGCTGGAGGACGCAAGGCAGGAGGGATGCCCGGCGTCTTGTGCTGACCTGGCGCGAAAGCGGCGGCCCGCAAGTCGCTCCGCCGGATCGGCACGGCTTCGGCTCGATCCTCATTCGCCGCAGCCTGGCCAAGGTCATTTCCAGCGAAGTGACCCATGAATTCCGGCCGGAGGGCGTGTTTGCCGAAATCTCGATGCCGCTGGAAGAGTTGTCAAAGTGACCTCTCCCAACAGCTCTATCTCCGCTCGCTCTCATCCAGATCGTCGGATTTCACATTCTCGCGGTAGATGGCGTAGGCCGCGAGCGCCACGGCCGGCCCAAGAATGACGCCGAGACCGCCTTTTCCCTTGAGCAGGCTCGGCAGCACGGCGAGTGCGGCGGTGATGCCGATCGCCTTCATGTCGGCATTGCGGCGCTGCGCCCGGCGCCGGGCGCGTGAGCCTGCGGAGATCCGGTAGATCAGCAGGATAAGTCCGGCAAGCACCAGGAAACCGACGCCAAACCCCAGTGCCGCGGCAAGCGGCCCATAGCGCAGCGCCGTCCAGATATAGGCGGCCCCGACAAGAAAGCCGAGACCGCAAAGTGCGGCGGCCAGGGCGATCACATAGACGATTGCCGCCGTGCGCGCCCGGTGTATGGCGGCCACGGTTTCCCCCGAGGCGAGGCCCGAGATCAGGGTTGCCAACATTCCCATCCGGAGCGCGACTAGCGACGCGCGATGAGCGCGAAAAGGAAGCCTACGCCGGCGGCGATCGCCAGTGACGTCACCGGCTTTTCACGCACGCTTGCCATCATCTGCGCTTCGATGTCCTTGGCATTGCTGCGCAGGCTGTCAAAGGCTGCTTCGCCCTGCGCACGCAACTGCTCGACCCCTTCCGTGGCTGCGCGGCGCGCGGTGCCATAGCCATGCTCGCCGGTCTTGGCCAGTTGTTTGGTGAGCTTGTCGATGTCGGCCTTCAACTGCCTGATGTCGGCTTCCAGGTCCGCATTTGCACGGGCGTCGTTTGCGGTCTTTCCTGCGGCAGTGGCCATGGCTTAACTCCTTGTGATTGCTTGGTTTCAAACGCGCTGCGCGTCTCAAGGTTCCGGCATCGGGGACAAAGTAGCCGAAAACGCATCGGCGCGCACCCGGTCCGCCGGCTCCGGCAAAACACGCTTCCTCAGATTAATGGCCGGCGCGCTTCACCCAGCCCTTCCCAGCCGGCGAGCCGCTTGAGCCCTTCATTGTCGGAAACCACGCAGCCGCCGTCGCGCCAGACGATCAGCTTGCGATCCATCAGCTTGCGGATCGTCTTGTTGGTGTGAACCAGCGACAGGCCAAGCGTATCGGCGATGTGCTGTTGCGTGATCGGTATCTGGACGGATTGGTTGCCATTCAGTCCGACAACCTTGGCGCGGCTGCCGATGAAGGCGATGAGATAGGCAGCGCGCTCGATCGCACTGCGGCGCCCGAGGCTGAGCAGATTCTCGTCCAGCATCCGCTCTTCACGCGATGCGATCCAGGTGATGTCATAGGCCAGCCCGGGATGATTGCGGTACAGCTCATGCAGATATTCGCGCTCGAAAACACACAGCAGCATCGGCGACAGTGCCTCCACGGAATGCTGCATCTCGCCCATCACACTGCCTTGCAAGCCAATCAGATCACCGGGCATGAGATAGTTGAGGATCTGGCGGCGGCCGTCCAGCAACAGCTTGTAGCGAAACGCCCAGCCGGAGAGCACGGTGTAGAGATGGGCGCTATGGCTTCCCTCCACCAGCACCGTGCCACCCTTTTCGACTGCGAGTTCGCCCTTCTTGAATTTGCTGATGAAGGCCAGTTCCTGTTTTTCGAAATCGCGAAAAATCGGCAACGGCCGCAATGGGCAGTTCTCGCAAGGATATTGGCGGCTGGAGAAAGCGCTATTGTTCTGAACCGACATTTCGACCCCCCTTCGAAAGCCGCTCTTGGAGAGCGCGTTTCAACGCGTTGCAAGGATTGAGGTTCCGCCTGCTGGGCCACATGTCTTTTTTAAATGACAGCAAGCGAATTAGCGATCATGACTCCGGCGTTTCAAGGAGTCTTTGCCTGTGCCCACATTGCTTGACGGATTGCGGATTCTGGTCCTGGAGGACGAATTTCTGATCGCCATGGACGTCGAGCAGCTTTGCCGCGACCATGGCGCCGATGAGGTGGTGATCGCCCGTGACCTGACCGAGGTCGATGGCCGCGAGGTCGCCACGCGATTCGATGCAGCCATTGTCGACTTGATGCTGGGCGGCGCCTCAACCATCGATTTCGCCTCCGGGCTGCGCGCGGCAGGCATACCTTTCGTGTTTGCGTCGGGCTATTCGGATGTCGATGAAATCAAGGCATCGTTTCCGGGCGTCAGGCTGGTTGGCAAACCCTATTCGGGTGAAGACCTCGTGCAAGCAGTCGCCGCGGCCTGCGGACGCGCTTGAGACACGATCGCGGTCAGCTCGCCGGCGAGCTCGTTACCTGGGCCGAAATTGCGTCCGGACCATACTCGTCCTCGCCTGATATTTTCAGGATCTCCTGCAAGCGCGTACGGGCTCGGCTGACGCGGCTCTTGATCGTTCCCACCGCGCAACCGCAGATCTCGGCGGCCTCCTCGTAGGAGAAACCAGATGCGCCGATGAGGATGATGGCTTCGCGTTGGTCCTCCGGCAATTGCTCCAGGGCGCCGCGAAAATCCTTCAGGTCGAGTTGGCCGTGCTGGGCCGGATGAACGGCAAGCCTGGCCGTCATGATACCGTCGCTGTCCTGCACTTCGCGCCCGCGCTTGCGCATCTGCGAATAGAACTCGTTGCGCAGGATGGTGAAAAGCCAGGCCTTGAGATTGGTGCCGGGCTGGAAGCTCTCATGCTTGTCCCAGGCCTTGACGAGCGTTTCCTGGACGAGGTCGTCGGCTTTGTCGGCATTTTGCGTCAGCGACACGGCGAACGCGCGCAGACTTGGGATTGCCCCAAGCAGATCGGTCTTGAAGCCTTGTGAGACCGCGGCCATGCCTCAGTCCTTCTTCTGTGCGGGTTCAGCCCGTTCCAGCTGGCTAAGCAACTGGGAAAAGCGATCCGGCACATCGTCGGAGACCAGCGCGTCGTAATATTGTTTGAGTTTGCGTCCGATTTCGGAGTTCGGCCCAAGAGCATCACCAGAACCATTCCGGCGCCTGCTCTCGGCGCCAGCCAGAATATCTTTCGTCATATCCTTCATTTTGCCCTTGTATTCCCAGCGCTCAAACCGCTCTTATCATACTCAACACAACGCAAGCGGCGCCCTCGTCTGGTTGCCCATCCCGACCCCAAACGCCCCTCCCCGGTATTTGTTCCGTCGAGGCGGAACTTTTTCTAAAAATCCGCGTTATCGTCAGGGCTTGCAGTCAGCTACGCATTCACGTCATTCTGAGGGAGACGTCTTACCATGAGCTTATCCGCCACCATCGCACCACATCTGCCCTTCCTACGCCGCTTCTCGCGGGCTGTTTCCGGGTCGCAAGAGAGTGGTGATGCGCTGGTAGCCGCGATGCTCGAGGCCATCATCGCCGATATCGAGATATTTCCCGAAGCATCGAGCGACCGCATCGCGCTGTACAAGGTTTTCGCCAAGCTATTCACATCGGTCGCCATTCGCGTTCCACAGGAGCAGGCGCAATCGGCGTGGGAACAGCGCACCGCCGCCAATCTGAATGCGATCGCGCCGCGGCCCCGTCAGGCCTTCCTCCTCGTGGCTGTCGAAGGCTTCAGCGAGGACGAAGCGGCTGAGATCCTCGACGTCGGCGACCAGGAGTTTTCAGAGCTGCTTGCCCAGGCGAGCAACGAGATATCCCGTCAGGTGGCAACCGACGTTCTGATCATCGAGGATGAACCGCTGATCGCCATGGATATCGAAGAAATGGTAGAGAGCCTCGGGCACCGCGTCGTTGGAACGGCGCGCACCCATGCCGAGGCCGTGATGATGTTCGGCAAGACACGGCCGAAGATGGTTCTGGCCGACATCCAGCTTGCCGACGGCAGTTCCGGCATCGAGGCCGTGAACGAGATCCTGTCATCGACGTCGGTGCCGGTCATCTTCATCACCGCCTTCCCCGAGCGCCTGTTGACTGGCGAGCGGCCGGAACCAGCCTTCCTGGTCACCAAGCCGTTCAATCCCGACATGGTCAAGGCGCTGATCAGCCAGGCACTGTTTTTTGACCGGCAGGCGAAAGCAGCAGCATAGTCGCGAATTGAGGAGTGGAGGAATTGAGGAATTGAGGAATTGAGGAATTGAAGGCGATAGCCTCGCTCGCCGATTTCTCCAGATCATCAAAATCGTCAATTCATCAATTCCTCAATTCTTCAATTCTTCACTTCGGGCCGCCTGATCCACGCATCGGGCGGTGAGGGCGAATTTCCTGCGCGTCCGGCTGCCGAACGAATTGCAAGCTCGGTCTTTTTCGGCAAAGGGTGGGAACAAACCGCAACCACCCACGTTTTTATCGCATCATTCGAAGGAGATGCATCATGCTTTACTGGGCGCTCGTATTTCTCGTCGTTGCGATCATCGCCGGCGCGCTTGGTTTCGGTGGCATCGCCGGTACATCTGCCGGCATAGCGCAGATATTGTTTTTCATCTTCCTCGCTTTCCTGGTCATTTCGCTTCTTGCGGGCCTGTTCAAACGGGCTTCGTAAGGACGGACGGCCGAACACTGGAAGCCGCACCCCTCAAACGGTTTCCAGCCACCGCCGGGCGGTGTCCTTCAAAGGACGCCGTCCGGCGGACCGTTTTTTGGCGGCGGGTTCGGGAAACCTCTTTGGAACCCATTCACCGGTGAGCCGTTCAGCCTGAATTGGGTGGACAGTTTGGCCGATGAGTTCCAGGACCGGAAACAGGAAGGACGACGTGCAAAGCGATGAAGTCATCGCCCTCCATCCTGCCGAAAGCGGCATGCAGCTCGGCCGCGCCCTTCTGCATGCGTTGCACAATGCCGGCATTTCCGTTCTCTACCAGGATCGCGAGATGAAAACCGTATGGGCGCGCAACATGCGTGCGCCCTGGGTTTCGGACACCGCCGACAGCATCGGTATTCTGCCGGAGGCGCAGGCCGACCGCATCGGCGCGGCCAAGCGCGACGTCATTGCATCCGGCAACCCCCAACGTCTCGAGATCAGCGTTCCCGTCGAGGATGGCAGCCGCTGGTTTGAGGTCTGGATCGATGCCGATCACGGCGACGGCGGCACGGTGCAAGGGGTCGTCACCACGATGGTCGAGACGACCGAGCAGAAGCGCCGTGAGCAGACCCTGACGACTCTGTTGCGGGAGGTGAGCCATCGCTCGAAAAACCTGCTGGCGATCATCCAGAGCATAGCCACCCAGACCGGTCGCTACTCCGACAGCATCGGCGATTTCCTGACACGTTTTCGCGGCCGGCTGCAATCGCTGGCTTCGTCCCAGGATCTCGTGACCTCTTCCAACTGGCGGGGCGCCGCACTTCGCGAACTCGTATCGGGCCAGGTGGGCCGCTACGGCGGTGATCCGGTTCGCAGCCTGCGGTTTCAGGGGGCAAACCCCTATCTCAATCCCAACGCTGCCCTGCATATCGGCCTTGCGATGCATGAACTCGCCGTCAATTCGGTGAGCTATGGCGCCCTGTCGCGGCCCGATGGATTCGTCAATGTTACAGCCAACCTGACCGCCGCCGACACGGGAACCTCCCTGTCGCTGATATGGGCCGAGGCAATCGGAGCCAGTGATGTCAGGCGTAGCGAGAAGCGCTTCGGCAGTGTCGCACTCGAACGGGTCGTGCCGGCGTCACTGAACGGAACGGCGACGCTCGAAATCGCGGCTGGCCGTCTCGAGTACCGCCTTGTCGTTCCGCACGGCAATTTCGAGACGGATTGAGCGACCCGAGCTTTCTTAACCAGCTGTTCACCATAAATGCAGATGCTGTTTTTCCCAGATACCGCTGGAACCTGTTGCATCACCGAACATTTCCGCAGCAGGATTTGCAGCATGGTGCGGGAGGAATGCCTTGACGGTTGTCGACATGAACAGACTGGAGCAGGCCGCCCGGATTTCCATGGGCGAGTTTGAGGACTCCGAGTCATCCGCGCCACCGCTGGCCCCTGTCCCCAACGGAGCCTTGCGCCTTGTTGCGTTGGCCTTGGTGGCGGTGATCATGGTGGTCGCCCTGTACCAGCTGGTCTATTGAGGCCAGCTCGTTTCGGCCGGCGACAGAATCAATTGTCGCCGTCTTAGTTACTGCCCGCCCAGCGAGCCAGGAACTTTGGCTGATGTAGACCGTTACTATGGCGAGAGGACTTTCCCGCCATGGAACATATCGCTGCATTGCTGCTGGTCATCGGTTGCTCGAACACGATGGCCGACTGCCGTGAACTCCAGGTGCCCGTCAGCATTTTCGCGACCGCCGAGCAATGTGTGGCCGAGCGCCCATTCGTCTTGGGCGACGTGCAAGGGCAGGCTGATCACATCGTCGCCAAATGTCTTGCCGTCGATCCGGTGCTTGAAGACGACTATGATCAGATCGTCTGGAACGTGCGCGCCGATGGTACGCTTGACGCTTCTTTGGCAATTTCCAGCCTGGTAATGGCGTCGAACGCGGCAGGCCCAGAAAAAGACTATCTTCACCAACAATAGATTGCAGCAGCAAAGGCCGTCATTTCATGCTAAATGGCAGCTGGAGCTTTACCAAGTGAGGACAAAAAGTGAGGAGTGACTCTATGCGGAAGATGATTATTGCCCTGGTTGCGGTGGTTGCCGTCAGCGGCTGCACCTCGACCGAACAGGACGTGGTTGGCGGCGGCTTGATCGGCGCCGGTGTCGGCGGCTTGGTCGGCGGCGGCAAGGGCGCGCTGATCGGCGCGGCCGTTGGCGCCGGTTCCGGCCTGCTGGTGCGCAATCTGCGCAACGGCTATTGCCAATATCGCGATCATCGCGGCCGGATCTACACGGCTCGCTGCAACTAATTCGGCGATAATCGAAACGTCGATCCGGAGGCTGGTCCGCTGGCCTTCGGATTTTTCATGTCCGGCGCTTGATCCTTTTCGGGAGAAGGTCGCGCTCAATTGGCGAGTGGAATTTTGATTTCCACGTTCAGCCCATTGGCCTGGTAGTCGCGCTTGATCGTACCGCGTAATTCGCGCGTCACGTTGAGATCGATCAGCTTGGTGCCGAAGCCGGTTTCGGCGGGAGCTTCGAGTTTCTTCTGCCCGTTTTCGCGCCAGTTGAGGGCCAGCGTCCTGTCGCGCCCACGCCCTTCCAGAGACCAATCCACTTTCAGTGCCCCCACGGAATTGCCGGCTTCGCCGTATTTCAGCGCATTCGTCGCCAGTTCGTGGAAGGTCAGGCCGAGCGCTTGCGTCGTGGTTTCGTCAAGCAGCACCTGCGGCCCTGACAGCAGCCCCTCGGGCAACTCCTTGCCGAACACCTGGCCGAGTTCGATGCGCAAGAGATCGCCAAGATCGGCCTTCTGCCAGCGAGAGCGCGTCAGCATGTCCTGGGACGCTGCCATCGCCTGCAGCCTGGCCGAGAAAGATGCGGAAAACTCGTTGACGTCGGTAGCCCGCGATGCCGTCTGGCGCGCGATCGCCAGCACCCTGGTGATCGAATTCTTGATGCGATGCTTCATCTCCTGCAGCATCAGGTCTTTTTCGATCAGGCTCTTTTCCGTGGTTTCGTGCAACCGCGACGCCGCCTCATAGGCCCGCTCCTGATATCGCGCCACCAGCGCGATGGCGCCCGCCAACAGCAGGCCGAATAGCCCCAGCATCACCGGAATGGCGCGCGACGACGGCTGCGAGAAGGCGCTTGTCGGCCGGAACAGGACAGTCCATGGCCGTCCGGCGACGATGATCTTTCGGGTGACCAGCAGCCTGTCGCCGAAAGTCGAAGCTGGCGGCGTCTCCGACCGGAACAGCAGATTGTCGCCGCTCACGGCACCATCGCCGTCATAGATTTCGGTGTTGACCGGCAGTAGCGGCGACCGGCTGAGCGCGGTCTGGAACAGATCGCGAGCCCGGAAGGCCGCATAGAGAAAACCTGATGTCGAGGATATCGAAGCATTGATGACGTCGGGAGCGGTTTCGACATTGAGCCGCACGAAAACGAAGAAGCCGGTGAACGTCTGCGAGGCGCCCGTGTCCTGGCCCAGCTGCACCAACCCGCTGGCGTGCTGCTGGTCGTCGGACATCGCCTTTTCGATCGCCACACGCCGCATCGGTTCGCTGAACATGTCGTAGCCGATGGCGGCTTGGTTGGATGGATCCAGCGGTTCGAACAGCACGATAGGGGTACGCCAGGGTTGCGTGGTATCCGGGTAGATTGGATGACTGACGCCATAATCGTGCAGCATATCGCGTTCGACCGTCGCCTCGTCGCCCGTCTTTGCCAGCCTGAGGAAACCGATGCCGCGCAAGCCGGCGAAATTCTTGTCGACATCGAGCGCGTTGAAGAACGCCTTGAACTCATTGCGAGAAATATCGCCATTGCGGGCGTCGAACAGGGCCTGCGTCGAGCGCAGCAGCGACAGATGCAGGTCGATGCGGCTCTCGATCCGGTTGAGCGCGTCGTCGGCAGTCGCCTCGAACTTGATGCGCGCGGCTTCCTGTGTGGCGAAATAGGCGAAACCTGCCATCACCATGCTGATTAGTGCGACGGCGATAAAGGCGATGATCGGGAAAAGCTTCTTCAACGGATCGTGCGGTCCCTGAGCGATATCGGACCTTTATGGGCAAGTCGCCGTGCCAACACAATGCCAAGGCCAAGCCATCCTTACGGCTGGCATATCACGTGTCCGGCAACCGCGAGCTGGCTTGATCTCAGGCCGCGATCTTCAGCGCGCCCGGTCCTGGAATGGCGCCCGGCGGGCATTTGCCAAGAATGATCATCCCCAGCACCTCGTCCTGGGTGACATCGGTGGTGCGGGCGGTGCCAACGACCTGGCCGTTCTTCATGACGCAGACCCGGTCGGCAAGCTCGAACACATCGTGGATGTCGTGGCTGATCAGGAAGATGCCGATGCCATCGGACTTGAGCTGCTTGACCAGTTCGCCGACCTGCGCCGTTTCCTGCGGACCAAGCGCCGCAGTCGGCTCGTCCATGATCAGGATGCGGGCGTTGAACAGGATCGCACGCGCGATCGCCACCGATTGCCGCTGGCCGCCCGACAGCTTGATCACCGGCTCCTTGAAGCGCTGGAAGCGGGGATTTAGCCGACCCATCACCTTGCGCGCCTCGGCCTCCATGGCAACGTCGTCGAGCGTACCCCAGGCGGTCATCAGCTCGCGGCCGAGGAACAGATTGGCGGCGGCGTCGACATTGTCGGCCAACGCCAGCGTCTGGTAGATCGTCTCGATGCCGTATTTCTTGGCGTCGCGTGGATTGGAGATCGATGCCTCCTCGCCGTTGACGAAGATCTGGCCCGAATCGCGCTTGTAGGCGCCGGACAGGATCTTGATCAATGTCGACTTGCCGGCGCCATTGTGGCCGAGCAGCGCCACGACCTCGCCGGGGAAAAGATCGATCGAGGCGTCGTCGACGGCGCGGATGCCGCCAAACGCGATCGAGATGTTCCTCATGTCGATCAGCGCGGTGGCTGCAGGAGCAGTCTTGTCATTCATGGCATGCCCTCCTAGACGCGCTTGCGATAGACGGTGTCGAGCCACACGGCGATGACCAGTACGGCCCCGACGACGATGCTCTGCAGCGGCGAGTCGACGCCGAGCAGCACCATGCCGGACTGCAGCGACTGCATCAGCAGCGCGCCCAGCATGGCGCCGATGATCGTTCCCGATCCGCCGGCAAGCGACGTGCCGCCGATCACGGCGGCTGCAATGACGAGCAGTTCGTCGAGCGTTCCAAGCACGTTGGTGGCCGAATTCTGCCGGGCCGAGGAGATCGCCGCGGCAATCGTGGCCAGCACGCCCATGATCATGAACACCTTCATGGTGATCCATCGCGTGTTGATGCCGGCGAGATTAGCCGCCTCGGGATTGCCGCCGATGGCGAACACATAGCGGCCGAAACGGGTGCGGTTGGTGATGAAGGTCATCACCAGCCCGACGGCGACAGCCATCAGCACCGGTATGGCGATACCGTGGGCGATGAACAGGCCGCCTTCGGGAACGGTGATGTTGTTGGCGGCCGCATATCTGTTCACGATGCCGATCGGCCAGGGGTAGGAGTTGGCGAGCCAGACCGCACCCATGATGGCGCCGCAGGTGACGACTCCAAGCAGCGCCTCGGCCCAGATCGGACGTAGCGGAAACCGGAAACGCTTGCGCTGCACCCGCCCGTTGAACAGCCCAAACACCACGGCGAGGCAGGCGACGATCCCAACGATCCAGCTCCAGGTCGCGCCGATCGATCCCGCCGGCCCACCGCCCATCAGCTGAAAAGTGGCGTTAAGCGGCGCCACGGTCTGGCCTGAAGTGACCCACCAGGCGGCACCGCGCCAGACCAGCAGGCCGCCCAGCGTCACGATAAAGGCGGGCACTTCGAGATAGGCGATGACGAAGCCTTGAAAAGCGCCGATCAACAGGCCGAGCGCCAGGCCGATGACCAGTGCCAGGACCCAGATCCACGGGTTGCCGAGTTCGAGCCCGACAAAGCGCACCAGGAAATGCACCTGGGCAAATCCCATCACCATGCCGATCAGGCCCTCGGCGGAACCGACCGACAGGTCGATGTTGCGCATGACGATGACCAGCACCATGCCGCAGGCCATGATGGCAACCGCGGACGTCTGCACCGACAGGTTCCACAGATTGCGCGGCGTGAGAAAGGTGCGGCTGTCGAAATCGAGCGGATTGACGCCAAGGCGCAGGCTGGAAATGACATGCAGCCCAATCCAGATGACCAGCAGCGCGCCGATCATGCCGAGCATGCGGGTGTCGATCTCGGTCGCCTTCAGGAACCGGGCGACGGCGCCGAGTTCCGACGCGCGCGCCGTATCGGTCTGCGGGTTTGACGTCGTATCGGTCATGGTTTCCTCCCACCGGCTGGCCGTCTGACGCGCATGCCGGAGCCCAGCCTAGAAGCTATCCGCATGATGCGGAAACAGAATTCTTTGAGAAAACGCCGCGGCTTTTGGGCCGCGGCGTTCAGATATTTCAAAGTGGTACGGATCAGTTGCAGGCCGCCACGGTGCCGGCGGCGACACCCGCGCAGACTTCGTCCTTCTTGATCCAGCCGGCGTCGATGACGACGTTGAGATTGTCCTTGGTGATGGCAACCGGGGTCAGGAACAGCGACTTGACGGTGTTGCCGCCCGGCGTCGTGAAGTCCTTGGCGCCGGCGATGTCGCTCGTCTTCTTGCCGTCGGCCAGTTGCGAGGCGATCTCGGCGGCATTCTTGCCGAGCTCCCGCGCGTCCTTCCACACCGACACGGTTTGCGTGCCGAGGGCGATGCGGTTCAGCGCGGCGTGGTCGCCGTCCTGACCCGAGACCGGCACGGTGCCGGCCAAGCCTTGAGCCGTCAGCGCCGCGACGACGCCACCGGCAGTGCCGTCATTGGCCGCGACCACCGCGTCGACCTTGTTGTCGTTGGCGGTCAGGAACTGCTCCATGTTCTTCTGGGCGTTGGCGGGCAGCCAGCCATCCGTGTAGGCTTCGCCGACATTCTTGATCTTGCCGCTGTCGATGGCTTCCTTGAGCACTTCCATCGAGCCCGAGAACAGGAAGTCGGCATTGGGATCGGCACCGGAGCCCTTGATGAAGACGTAGTTGCCTTCCGGCTTGACCTTGAACACTTCGCGGGCCTGCATGCGGCCGACTTCCTTGTTGTCGAAGGTCAGATAGAAGACGTCCTTGTTCTCGATCAGCCGGTCATAGCCGACGACCGGAATGCCTTCGTCCAGCGCCTTCTGCACGGCCGGGCCGATGGCCGAAGCGTCCTGCGCCAGGATGATCAGGGAATTAGCGCCCTGCGAGATCAGGCTTTCGACATCGGTAAGCTGCTTGCCGGGATTGGACTGCGCATCGGCGGAGATGTACTTGTCGCCAGCGGCCTCGATCGCCGTCTTCATGGCGGCTTCGTCGGTCTTCCAGCGTTCTTCCTGGAAGTTGGACCACGAAACGCCGACGACCTTGTCCTTCGCCTGCGCGACAGACGCGAGCGTCAGCGACATGGCGGCACCCGCCAGGATGGCGGCCGTGAATCTTTTCATATTATCCTCCCTGCGCCGCGTATGGCGCGACCAAACTGACCCGAGGGCCGGCACAGAGGCTCTATTTTTTCGAGCCTCGAAAAAATACTGGGCCAACGCCCGAACGCTGTCAACATCGATTCTGATGGATTTTGATGTCATTTCGAGTTTTTTTCGAGTCTCGGAATAAATAAATGACACGGCCTGCAGCTTCTGCCAGTATTTACCGGCGTCACCGACAGCGTTCCAGGGGCAGGAGGAACCGCGGCGACCGGGAGGATATGAAAGAACATGTCGGTCGGAATCCGCCACGACGATCTGCGCCGCCGCAACCGCGCCATGGTGATCGCGGCAGTGCGCCGCGCCGGACAGCCGTCGCGAACCGAGATCGCCGCGACCACAAGCCTCAGCCATTCGACCATCTCGGCGATTTCAGCGGACCTGATCGTCGAAGGCATCCTGACCGAAAGCAAGCCGAGCGAGGCCGGCTCACTCAAACGCGGCCGGCCGCAGGTCGGCCTCAGTCTCAATCCGGAAGCGGCCGCGGTAATGACCGTGGTGCTGTCGCTGAACTTCCTCTCCGTCGCCGTCATCGACTATGCCGGCCAGGTAATATCCGAGGAACAGCGCCGGCTGGACACGCTGACGATGTCGCGCGAGTCGCTGATCGGGGAATGCACGGCCATCGTGCGGCGCCGCCTGGCAGATCCCGACCTGGACGTGCGCAGCATCGCCCGCATCGCGCTGGCCATCCAGGGCATCACCGACACCCGTGCCCGCGCCATGCTGTGGTCGCCGATCACGCCGCACACCGACATCGCCTTCGCTGACATATTCGAAGACCAGTTCGGCATCCCTGCCATAATGGAGAACGACTGCAACATGATGGCGGTGGCGCTGCGCTGGCGCGACCCCGATCGTTACCGCGACGATTTCATCGCTATCCTTTTGTCGCACGGCATCGGCATGGGACTGGTGCTGAAGGGCGAATTGTTCACCGGCACCCATTCTTCGGGCGGCGAATTCGGCCACATGATCCATCGGCCGAACGGCGCGCTATGTCGCTGCGGACGGCGCGGCTGCGTCGAAGCCTATGCGGGCAATTACGCCATCTGGCGCAACGCCAGGCAGATGGGCGAGGATGCAGAACCCGTTGCCGATGTCAGCGACGCCGACATGCGCGCCCTGGCTGCCGCGGCCCGCGAAGGTGACGGACCCGAACGGGAAGCCTATCGCAAGGCCGGCGAAGCGCTCGGCTACGGCCTCGGCAGCCTGTTCGCGCTGATCGATCCGGCGCCGGTCGCCATGGTCGGTGTCAGCGCCGCCGCCTTCGACCTGATCGAGCCGGCATTGCGGCAAGCGATTGCCCAGACCGCCGGCGGCCAGCATTCCAAATCGATTTCCTTCGACACCGAGCCGAACGAACTGCCGCTGATCCGCGAGGGCTGCGCCATGCGGGCGCTGATCTTCGTCGATCAGGAGATTTTTGCGCCGGGCGTGCAGGCGAGATCCGGTTTCGGCGGCAAGAACGTGGCGTGAGTTCAAACGAGGGAGTTCAGTCCTCTCGGATGGCGTATCCGGCCCCACGGATCGTGCGGATGACATCAGGCATACGGCCATTGTTGACCGCCTTGCGCAGCCGGCCGACATGCACGTCGACCGTGCGCTCGTCGATGTAGATCGTCTCGCCCCAGACATTGTCGAGCAGCTGGCTGCGCGAGAACACGCGGCCTGGATGGCGCATCATGAATTCGAGCAGGCGGAATTCCGTCGGCCCAAGCCGGATCTCGCTCTTCTTGCGATAGACACGGTGCGACTCGCGATCGAGCACGATATCGCCGACCTTTAGCACGCTGGACAGCACTTCCGGCTTGGCCCGGCGCAGCAGCGCCTTGACCCTGGCCATGAACTCTGGCGTCGAGAAGGGCTTGACCAGATAGTCGTCGGCGCCGGTCGACAGGCCGCGCACGCGGTCGCTTTCCTCGCCTCGCGCGGTCAGCATGATGATCGGCAGCCGCTCGGTCTCGGGACGCATTCGCAGGCGCCGGCAGAGTTCGATGCCCGAAACCGCAGGCACCATCCAGTCGAGCACCAGAAGATCGGGAACGTTCTCCTGCAGCCGGATTTCGGCCTCATCGCCGCGCGTCACCACCTCGACCTGGTAACCTTCGGATTCAAGATTGTAGCGGAGCAGCACGCCTAGCGGCTCCTCATCCTCCACCACCATGATGCGTGGTGCGATCATCGGCTGGTCACCCCTGTTATGCCGCTGGCGCGGACATTGCCGTCTCGTCCTGCTTCGGACGATTGGCTGGCAGCTGCGTGCCGGTCAAAACATAGTAGGCATTTTCGGCGATGTTGGTCACGTGGTCGCCGATCCGCTCGAGGTTCTTGGCGCAAAACAACAGGTGCGTGCACGCCGTGATGTTGCGGGGATCTTCCATCATGTAGGTCAGCAGCTCGCGGAACACCGAGGTGTATTTGACGTCGATGCGTTCATCATTGTTTCTGAGCGTGGCAAGCGCTGCCGCGTCAGCGGCGGCATACTCGTCGACGACCCCCTGCACCTGGATCAGCACCAGCTGCGCCATCGCGTCGATCGAATGCGAAAGATCGTGCGGCGTGACGCTCAGCCCGACAGTGCCGACGCGCTTGGCGATGTTCTTGGCAAGGTCGCCGATGCGCTCGAGGTCGCCGGCCATGCGGATCGAACCGACCACCGCACGCAGATCGTTGGCCATTGGCTGGCGCTTGGCGATCAGCGTGATGGCGCGATCGTCCAGCTCGCGCTGGCGGGCATCCATGATGGCATCGTCGGAAACCACGCGCTGCGCCAGCGCATTGTCCGAATTGAGCAAAGCCTTGGTCGAGCCACTGACCATCGAGCGGGCGAGATCGCCCATGTCGCGGATCAGCTGGCTGATCTGCTCCAGATCCTCATCGAAAGATGCAACGGTATGTTCACCCATGATCTTCGTCCCTCATATGCCTGAGCTCAGCCGAACCGGCCGGTGATGTAGTCCTGGGTGCGTTTGTCGTCGGGGGTGGTGAACATCTTGTCGGTGGCGCCCTCCTCGACCAGATAGCCTAGATGGAACATCGCGGTGCGCTGCGACACGCGCGCTGCCTGCTGCATCGAATGGGTGACGATGACGATCGTATAGTTCTGGCGCAGTTCGTCGATCAGTTCCTCGACGCGAGCAGTGGCGATCGGATCGAGCGCCGAACACGGCTCGTCCATCAGGATCACCTCGGGCGACACGGCGATGGCGCGTGCAATGCACAGACGCTGCTGCTGGCCACCGGAAAGACCCGTGCCAGGTTCCTGCAAACGGTCCTTCACCTCGTTCCAGATTGCCGCCTTCTTCAGGCTCGACTCGACGATCTGATCCATGTCGGCCTTGCGCTTGGCCAATCCGTGGATGCGCGGGCCATAGGCGACGTTCTCGTAGATCGACTTGGGGAACGGATTGGGTTTCTGAAACACCATGCCGACGCGCGCCCTGAGTTCGACGACATCGATGTTCTTGTCGTAGATGTCTTCTTCGTCGAGCGTTATCTTGCCGGTTACCCGCGCGGAATCGATGGTGTCGTTCATGCGGTTGAGGCAACGCAGGAAGGTCGACTTGCCGCAGCCGGAGGGGCCGATCAGCGCCGTCACCTGATTCAGGCGGACGTCGAGATTGACATCGAACAGCGCCTGCTTCTCGCCATAGAACACGCCGACCTTGTCGCCGCGCATTTTGATCACTTCGTTCGACTTGGCGTTCATCTTATCGCCCACTGCGTTTTCAAGGGACTGTTCGGTCATGATGTTCATACCAAAATGCCTTTTTTCTACCAGCGCCGCTCGAACCGACGCCGAAGCACGATCGCGGTGATGTTCATGGCCATGAGGAAGACGAGCAGGATGATGATCGCGCCCGACATGCGCTCGACGAAGGCGCGTTCGGCCTCGTTCGCCCACATATAGATCTGCACCGGCAGCGCGGTGGCCGGATCGAAAGGCGTCGTCGGTGGATCGGCGACGAAGGCGACCATGCCGATTAGCAGCAGGGGCGCGGTTTCACCGAGCGCACGCGCTAGACCGATGATGGTGCCGGTGAGGATGCCGGGTGCGGCAAGCGGCAGGATGTGCTGGAACACCATCTGCATCTTGGAGGCGCCAAGACCGAGAGCCGCCGAGCGGATCGACGGCGGCACCGCGGCAAGTGCAGCGCGCGTCGCGATGATGATCGTCGGCAGCGTCATCAGTGTCAGCACCAGGCCGCCGACGAAAGCGGCGGAGCGCGGCATGCCCAGGAAATTGATGAACACCGCGAGGCCGAGCAAGCCGAAGACGATTGACGGCACCGCTGCCAGATTGTTGATGTTGACCTCGATAAGGTCGGTGAAACGGTTCTTCTTGGCGAACTCCTCCAGATAGATGGAGGCGGCGACGCCGATCGGTAGCGCCAGGAGCAACACGATTACCATCATATAAAACGAGCCGATGATCGCCACGCCCATGCCCGAGGTTTCCGGGCGGCTGGAGGCGCCGTAGGTGAACAGGCCGCTGTTGAAGTGCTCGGCCATCGCGCCCTCGGTCTTGAGCTTGTTCATCCAGGTGATCTGCTGGTCCGAGACCTTGCGTCGCGCTTCCTCGACACTGAGGTCGATCTGGCCCTTGAAAGCCGAGTCGAGATTGGCGGCGGCGAGGATGTTGACGTTGCGTGTCGTGCCGATCACGGACGGATCGGCGGCAACGATGTCGCGCAACTGGACGCGGGCGCCTTCCGACAGGAAGCCCTTGAGCTTCTGGATCATCGGCTTGTCATCAGGAGAGATGCCGAGCTTGGCCACAAGCGCGTTTTCGGCGAGCTTGGGATAATTTGCCTTGATCAGAACGCTCGGATCGGTTGCACGCTTGCCGGAAGGATCGATCACCTTCTCGTCGAACGAGATCGGCAGTGATACCGTCGTCTGCCAGAAGGCGGTGTAGCCTTTCGAGACGATGGTGATCAGCATGATTGCCAGGAACGCCAGGCCTACGGAAATCGCCACGACGCCATAGATGCGGAAACGGCGTTCGGCGGCGTAACGGGCCTTCAGGCCGATGTCGCGGCGCGGATGGGCCGCCGCCCTGACCATCGTATTCATGGAAATGTCGGTCATTCGTACTGCTCCCGATATTTGCGCACGATGTAGAGCGCGACGATGTTCATCACCAACGTCAGCGCGAACAGCGTCAGGCCGAGTGCGAAGGCGACCAGCGTCTGCGGCGAATTGAACTCGAGGTCGCCGGTGAGCTGGTTGACGATCTTGACGGTGATGGTCGTCATCGCCTCGAACGGGTTGATGGTGAGGTTGGCGGCGACGCCCGCCGCCAGCACGACAATCATCGTTTCGCCGATGGCGCGCGAGGCGGTCAGCAGGATGGCGCCGACGATGCCGGGTAGTGCAGCCGGCAGGATCACCCGCTTGATCGTCTCGGAGCGGGTCGCGCCGAGGCCAAGCGACCCGTCGCGCATGGCGCGCGGCACCGCGGTTATGATGTCGTCCGAAAGAGAGGACACCACCGGGATCAGCATGACGCCCATGACCAGGCCGGCGGTGAAGATGCTCTGGCCCTGGATGAAGGGCGAACCGCCGGTCAGCGCCGCGGACAGGTCGCGCAGGAACGGCCCAAGCGTGACGACGGCGAAGATGCCGTAGACGATGGTCGGTATGCCGGCCAGCAGTTCAAGCGCCGGCTTAACCACCGAGCGCACCTTGGGCGTTGCATACTCGGCCATGTAGACAGCCGACATCAGCCCGACCGGCACCGCAACCAGCAGCGCGACGGCGGCGATGTAGAGCGTGCCCGCAAGAAGCGGGATCAGGCCGAATTGGCCCTGGCTGCCGCCCGAACCGGCAGCGGCAAAACGCGGATCCCAGACGGTGCCGAAGAAGAAACTCATCGGCGAGACGCTTTCGAAGAAGGTGATCGTCTGGAACAGCATCGAAAGCACGATGCCGATGGTTGTCAGGATGGCGATGGTGGAGGCGGCAAGCAGCCCCCACAGCATCAGCCTCTCGACATTGTTGCGTGCCCTGGCGCGCGGCTCGATCTGCCTGAGCGCATAGAAGGCGCCGGCGATCGAGGAAACGAGAATGACAATGGCGCCGAACAGGCCGAGCCGGTCCTGGACCTTGTTCGCCTCGACGGCGATCGGGATCATGTAATCCTGCGTGTCGCTCGCCAGTGCCACACCCTTGGCGGCGAGCAGCGGCTGCAGCTCGGCAAAGCTGGCAGGCATTGCGGCCAGTGTGCCTGCATCGAGTTTGCGCAGGCCCCTGGCGAGGCTCTTTACCAGGCTGACATCCAGTGCCTCACTGGCAACCTTGCTGTCGACGGTGCGCTCGGGCAAGGCAGTGTGAATGTGTCGGTCAAGATAGACGGAAGACCCGACGGTCCAGACGGCAAGCAGCAAAAAAGCAGGCAGAACGGCGAGCAGGAAGGCCCACCAGCCATGATAGTGGGCGCGCGAATGCGGCTTGACCTTGCCATTGTCGTGGGCCGCGGCACGTTGCCGACCGATGAAAAAGGCAACCAGGCCGACGGCAACGACGATGGCCAGTACGAGCAAGGACGACATGGACCCACCCCAAGAGAAATTCTTACGCAGCCGCCATTGCGGCCTGCGATGAAACCGGGGCGCGGGATTTGGCCCGCACCCCGGTTCGGCAGCTGATTACATCGACTTTCCGGCGGCGAAAGCGTCACGCTGGGCCTGACGCTCGGCATCCGGAGCAGCAACGAGGCCGTATTCGGCGAGCGGGCTTTCCGGGCCAACCATCTGGTCGTCAAGGAAGAACTCGACATATTCCTTGAGGCCGGGAACGACGCCCAGATGCGCCTTCTTGACGTAGAAGAACAGCGGGCGCGAGACGGGATACTTGCCGCTGGCGATCGTCCCGGTCGAAGGCACGACGTCTTCCACGGTGGCGACCTTCAGCTTGTCGGCATTGTTCTCATAGAAGGCGAGGCCAAACACGCCGACGCCGGTCTTGTTGGAGTCGATGCGGGCGAGCGTCTCGGTATAGTCGCCATCGATGTCGACGGCCTTGCCGTCCTTGCGGATGGCGATGCAGGTTTTGCCGATTTCCTTGTCGTCGGCAATGCCGGCGGCCTTGAGAGCAGCCTTGTCACAGCCGGCATCGAGAAGCTTGGTCTCGAACACTTCGCGCGTGCCGTGCTTTTCGCCCGGAATATAGGCGGCGATGTCCCAGTCGGGCAGCTTCGGATTGACCTGGCTCCACTTGGTGTTCGGATTGTCGACGAGCTTGCCGTCGACGACCAGCTTGGCCGCGAGCGCCTTGTAGATGTCGGCGGGAACCAGCGCCCAATCCGGGCCCTTGATGTCGGTGGCGAAGACGATGCCGTCATAGCCGATCCGGACTTCCTGGACTTCCTTCACGCCGGCGTCGGCGCAGGACTTGAGTTCGTCCGCCTTGATCGGACGCGACGAATTGGCGATGTCGATCGTGTCTTCGCCGACGCCCTTGCAGAATTCCTTGATGCCCGCGCCGCTGCCGCCGGATTCGACGACCGGGGTCTTGAAGTTGGTGAATGTTTCGCCGAACTGCTCGGCGACGATCTTGGCATAAGGTAACACTGTCGATGATCCGGCGACCTGGATCTGGTCGCGCGCGGCGGCGAAGCCGGACGTCGCGGCGAGCGCAAGCGCAGCGGCCGACGCCGTATAGAGGAATTTCTTCATGTGGCCTGCTCCTGTTCGGAAGATGGTCTCTCGGCGCTCGTCAGTCGGCGCCCGCTGAGGCCAATAGCCTTCGATTATAACAGTCGCATGACAGTTTGATGTCACCCCGGTAACGCGTCATCGGGATGAGCAGAATGCCGCCTGGCCGGCACTCCCGACGCAGCCCCGCTTTGTCACCGGAATCAGGGACTTGCTCGATTCGGTCGAGGCTGGCCGGCGATTTGGGGATCAGCCGGCCTTTATGAAGAAAAGCCGGACGGGAGCGCGTTGCTCTCAGCCAGACGGTGTCGTGGCCGGGCCATCGCCGAAAACAGGTCCGTTGGGGTAGGTTGACGCTGTCTCATGCCGGCGGTCGCTGCTCCCGCCCGTAACTGGGAAGAGCGGAATTCGAATGTCGCTATTGTCTCGGCTGGATGCCGCCTTTCATATGGTGCGATCGCACCATAGTCTTGGCCGCTGACAGGGGCGCGAATCTTCGCCGTATTCCCGGTACTCGGGCAGAGCCGGCCTTACCCGGCGTTGCGCTGCGCCTGCCGGCTGGCGCCGACCCAGCGCTCGACCTTCTCGAGCAACGCCCGGGGACTGATCGGCTTGGGCAGATAGTCGTCCATGCCTGCCTCCAGGCAGCGCTCGCGGTCGCCCTTCAGCGCATGCGCGGTGACGCCGACGATCGGCACATGCGTGCCGGTTTCTTCCTCCAGCCGGCGAATGGCGGCGGTTGCTTCGAGACCGTTCATCTCCGGCATGGAGACATCCATCAGGATCATGCACGGGTTCAGCCGGCCGAAGGCGTCGAGCGCCTTGCGGCCATTGCCGACGATCTCGAAACCATAACCGGTCTCGCCGAGGATCTGGGTGAACACCATCTGGTTCACCTCATTGTCCTCGGCCACCAGGATATCCAGCCTGTCGCCGCCAGCCGCCACCGGTGGCCGGGGGCGAATCGAAGGCGGCTGCAGCAGCGCCCGCTGTTCGGACGGTGCCGAGGGCTGCGTCCGCATCACATAACCCGTAGCGACGTCGGCTGCGAGCGGCTGCGCGTCGCTGCCGCTCGTGTTGTGGCGATGCCGCTGGATGGTGGCGACCAGCGTTTCCAGCAGCACCGAAGAGCGCGCCGGCTTGATCAACTGGGCATCGATGCCGAGATCGCGATAGCTGGTGTTGGCGAGCGACTGGTCGACCGAGGTCAGCATGATGATCGGCGTGCCGGCAAGGCCGGCGGTGTTGCGCACGATCCGCGCCATTTCGGCGCCGCTCATTCCAGGCATCTGGTAATCGAGCACGACGCAGTCGACCGGGACGCCATAGGCGGCGGCGGCGATCAGCACCCTGAGGCCTTCTGCGCCACTTTCGGCAGCGCAGGAATCGAACGTCCACGACGTCATCTGCTCGGTCAGGATCGCCCTGTTGACGGCATTGTCGTCGACAATCAGCACACGCGCACCGGTCACGTCGATCGGCATGATGCGCTGTCCGTTCTGCTGTCCGGCCCTCGGCAGCGTCACCGAGAACCAGAAAGTCGAGCCCTTGCCTTCCGCACTTTCGACCCCGATATCGCCGCCCATCAGCTCGACGAGCCGCGAGGTGATGGCGAGGCCGAGACCGGTCCCCTCGTGTCGCCTCGTCGACGAGGTGTCGACCTGGCTGAATTTCTCGAACACCAGTTTCAGTTTTTCCTCGGGGATACCGATACCTGTATCGGTGACCGAGATCGTCAGCTTCGTTCCGGTTGGAGCCCTCTCGCCGGTGACGTCGACCAGCACATGGCCTTCATCGGTGAATTTCACCGCGTTGCCGAGCAGGTTGGTGACGATCTGTCTGATACGGCCGACATCGCCGACGAACAGGCTCTCGAGCCGAGGCTCGACACGAACGATCAGCTCGAGGTCCTTTTCCTTGGCACGTGTCGACACCAGCGTCGCCACATCCTCGATCGCCTCGGCCAGATTGAAGGGCGCCGGATCGAGCACCAACTGACCGGCATCGATCTTGGAGAAGTCCAGGATGTCGTTGATGATGGTGAGCAGCGCATTGCCCGATTTCACGATGATGTCGGTAAACGTCTTCTGCTTCGGGTCGAGGTCCGATTTGGCCAGCAGTTCGGCCATGCCGAGCACACCGTTCATCGGCGTACGGATCTCATGGCTCATATTGGCGAGGAATTCCGACTTGGCGCGGTCGGCGAGCACGGCGCGCTGACGCGCTTCGCGTAGTTCCGCCTCTCGCATCTTCAGCTCGGTGATGTCGGTGGTCGAGCCGATCAGATAGAGCGAGCCGTCGGAGGCGATCATCGCGCCCTTGCGGGCGAATTGATGCCTGACGCTGCCGTCGGCCAACGTCACCGTCTCTTCGACCTCCTGGGTTTCGCCGGTGCGCAGCACGGCGAGGTCGCCATTGACGAAAGCCTCGCCATCGGGCCCGAAAATCTCGATGTCGGTCTTGCCGATAGCCTCTTCCTTGCTGAAGCCCGTGAGATCGCACCAGCCCTTGTTGACATAGAACTGCCTGAGATCGGAGCGCTTGGCGTAGATCGATACCGGCACGTTGTCGATCAGGCTGCGGAACACCTCGTTCTCGCGCATGCTCTCTTCCAGCGCACGCTCGCGCGCCTTGACGTCGGTGATGTCGGTGCTCGAACCGACCAGATGCACCGACCCGTCCAGCGTCACCAGGCGGCTCTTGCGCGTCATCAACTGCCGAACCGTGCCGTCGCGATGGGTGACGGGTTCCTCGACCTCCCTGACGGCGCCCGTCACGGCGACTTGCGTGTCGTCATGGCTGTAGCCATCGGCGTCCTGCGCACCGAACAACTGCCGGTCGGTGCGGCCGATGACATCCTCCTTGGTCAAGCCGGTGATCGCGCACCAGGCCTTGTTGACGAATTCGATGCTCAGGTCCTGCGCCTTGATGAAGGCGGCCACCGGCAACTCGTCCATCACGTGCCGGAACAGGTCGATCTGGCGCATCGAATCGCGCAATGCCGCCTCGCGGCTCTTGATCTCGGAGATGTCAACGCGAACACCGATGAAGGTGCCATCATCGGTCCGCATGTCGTAGACCTGGTGCCAGCGGCCGTCGGGGTTATGACGCTCGTAGCAGGAATTGGGCAAGCGGTAGCGGGCGAGGATCGCATCCAGCCAGCGGTCATGGTCGCTGTCGTAGAGCTGGTCGACTTGTGGATCGCCGCTGTCGCGGAAATAGCCGTTCGCATGGCCCAGAACGAGTGCCTCGCGGAATGTGCAGCCGGGCTGCCATGCCGGCTTCAAGGCCGGCAGCGTATCCTGGATCTTGCGGTTGGCGAAAACGAACCTGTCGTCGCGATCGTAGATGATCACGGCGGCCGGCAAGGATTCCAGCACGCTGGCGAGATGCTTGCGCGCATCCTGCGCTTCCGTCTCGCGGCGCTTCATTTCGGAAATATCGAACAGGAAGCCGGCAACATAGTTGCGGCCGCTGGCCATGCCGACGCGGCTCTTCCTGACGATGCGCGATCGGCTGGCGCCATCGACCTCGAAATTCTCTTCCACTTCGTACGGCCGCCCGGTCGCAAGGACCTCACCTTCGCTCTGCTCGAAAAGCGCGACAGCGTTCGCTGGGAGGAAATCGCCGCCGGGCTTGCCGAGCATGGCTTGCGGCGTCTGGCCAAACAGAGCCGCGAACGCCTCGTTGACGAAGACAAAGCGCAGATGGTCGTCCTTGACGAAGATCGGATCCTTGACGGCGTTGATCACCGCCTCCGCCAGCCGCGCTTTCTCCAGCGCGTCGGCAAGTTCGGCCTCCCGGTTCTTCATGTCGGTGACGTCGACATAGGAGATCAGCCGCTTGCCGCCGGCCAGCGGCGCCATCGACGATATCAGCGTGCGGCCGTCATTGCGCGGGAACTGCCGCGCCGCGGCGATCCCGGCCCTGATTTCCGCCTCGCGCTCGGCGATATGCCGCTGCCATGATGCATCGTCGGCACCAAACGGATCGATGTCGCGGCTGGCGTCCATCAGATCGCGGAAGCTGCAGCCGATCTCGGCGCGCCGGGCGTCGATCTGCCAGAAATCATAGAAAGCACGGTTGATGATCTCGGTGCGCATATCGGCGTCGAGGACGAGGACACCGATCGGCATCTGGTCGACCATGGTGCGGAGACTGGCGAAGGTCTCGGCGATCTTGGCGTTCGCGCTTTTGATCTCCGCATCGCGTTGCTTGATCTCGGTGACCTCATAATAGGTCAACAGCCGCTTGCCGCCTGACAGCGCCGTCACCGAGAACATCATCGTCCTGCCGTTGGCATGGACAAATTCGCGCGGCGCGACGGATCCGGCGCGAATCTCCTCGAGACGAGTGGCAAGGTAGCGCTGCCATTGCCGTTCGTCGATGTCGCCATAGATGCCGCTGCGGCGGTTGAGCTCCATCAACAGGCTGAACGGAGCGCCGACGCCGACAGCGCCGTCCGGAATCCTCGAGAGGTCGCGATAGGCCTTGTTGACGATCAGCGTGTCGAGCCTGGCGTCGAGGAGCACGACGCCCATGTGCATGGCGTCCATCGTCCGCTCGAGGTCGGCCAGATGCTGGTCGGGCTCGCCGTCGGCCGATGGTTCCGGCCCCGGACCCTTGAAGGCGCCGGCCAATGCCGTGACGTTGCGGCCGATTCCGCGATAGCCGGCAAATCTTCCTTCGTCGTCGAACTTCGGAAAGCCTGATGTCAAGACCCAGCGACAGTCGGCGCTGCCACCCTTGAGTTCGTAGACGAAGTCGCGAAAAGGCCGGTGCGCCTGCAGATCCTCCAAATGCGCGGCGCCACTACGATCGCCGTTCAGGACCTGATTGAGGAAGTCGAAGCGGAACCGGCCAAGCACGTTTGCCGGATCGATGCCGGTGGCTGCCTGGTAATTTTGCGAGAGCCAGGAGAAGCGCAGTTCGGCGTCGGTCTCCCAGACCCAGTCGGAACCGGCTTCGACGAGTTGGCGAAGCGCATCGTTCGAATCCATGCAAGAGGCGGACGATGATGCATCATCGCCTTGCGCTGTGGATCTGCGAGGCCCGCGCTTGCCGCGCGCGCCGATTGTTTCGTCCGCTTCCGCCATGCCGTTCCCACCCCGAAAACCAAGGCCGAACCCTCCTCCGCGGTTCGTCGGCGGAATGTGCCCGTGAAGCATTAAGGATCCGCTAACCTTAACGGTCGGTTAGACAGGATTGCGCGGCACGGTCTGCTTCATTCCGCCCGGTTGTCGGCGGGGTCGAACCCGCTATATAAGCAACGGCAGGGGTATTGCTGATGCTTGGACGGATTGTGCCTTTTTTCATGGGGCTAGCGCTGCTTTTCGGCGGCGGTTGCTCGCGCAGTTATGACGGCACGGTCGTCATCCCGAGGCCGCTCGATGTCCGGCGCTTCTGGGACCGGCCGCCACCGAATGTCGACTATGGGCAAGCCGAGGTCGAAAACGGCGCTTTTCCGGTGGCGCCGCAGCCGCCCCGGCGTTTTTCCGAGCGCAAGGTCAGCCATGCCGCACCGAAACGGCACCAGACGAGGTTGCCTGCGTCGGCGTCCCTATCGGCGCCGGCGAAGTCGCTGACCTGCAGGAACATCAGCGAGCCTGGCAAGAGAGCTCGCATGGTCTGCGATTAGATTGGAGCTTGGTCCTAAAAGCGGGGTTCGGTCAAACAAACACGATCCGCGGATAGCTCGGCGAACGGGCTTTCACAGGGAAGCAGCGCCTTTTTTCGGCTCCTTCGCTCCGAGCTTGTCGAGTGCAAGACGAACCTGGCGCAGATCTTCCTGCCAACCGTCATCGTCGTCCATTGGACCCTCCGAGGCAGCCCGCTGCAACCCACGCGCCTCGGATTCGATCTCGCGCAGTTCGGCGATTTTCTGTTCGGTGGTCAGCGAGTCGTCTTCGACGATCTCCAGCACCCGCATTTCCCTGAACGTAGCCATGGCGTTCCTCCCGGCTGATGTCGATCACAACGCCGTGAGCGCCCCTCTGTTCCAGACGGATCGCGCAGCCGCATAGCAGCAGGCACGCCGCCGCCGGTGATCGCAAATCGGGGAAGACCGGCGATCATTCGGCCGGGAAAAATGCCGGGCCGACCAAGCGCACCAGCCGCTCGCCGGCCTCGATCGAAAGGTGCTGGGCGGCACCTGGGGCTTCGGCATCGATCCCGGGGACGGCCGCAACCGTGCCGAGATCCGGCTTCGCCGTCGGCAACGGAATAATGGCGTTGCGCATGTTGGCGGGCGTCACGGTCCTGGCTCGCAGTTCGGTGACCCGCTGGTAGTAGCGCTTGACGTCGCATGCCTTGAAATTCGCATCATCGCGATATCTGAAGGCTGCCGGCAGCTCGGTATAGGGTTTGCGCGTGTCGAGCGCGGTCATCTGGTCGGTCTCGAGGCTGGCGTCGTTCAACGTGTAGAGGTCGACGCCGGGGTCATCGCAGATGTAACGGCATTGATCGACCGTCTCCTTCAGATCGCCGCTGGCGGCGAATTGCGACTTTGGCGCCGGGAAGAAATATCCGTCCGACAGACGCACGCAAAACAGCATCGCATTGCCGGCGAACGTGGTGCTCGCCGATTGGGTGCTGGGCGCGGCGCGCACAGGCCGTTGCTTTGCCGAAGTCGCACAGCCAAGCGCGACGAGGCGCGCCTGCAGGCCCGCTGTGTCGCGGCCCGAATTCCCAGCGGCAGCAATCCGGCGCTGCACATCCGAGCGGCTCCTGGCGAGATCGGCGCAAGCGTTGAAGAGACCACCAAGCGAACTCTTCGCCGTGCACTGGCGCTGTCTCTCGATAGTCTGGATGGCTGCAAGTTGCCGGCGAAACTGGGCAAGCTCCGGGCTCGCCCCGCCGCTGCGGCCAGCCGAAAGCAACTGGCTTCTGATCGCGCCGCAGCTGTCCGCGTAGGACGAAAGCGTACCGAACAACACTGCCGCCAGCGAAATAAATGCGATCACCATGGAGGGCCAGAAACGGATCATCGGGACAACTGGTCCTTTTTGCGGAGAACCTGGAATTTAGAGTCCATGACTTCAGCAAGATTCGGCTACATGAGTAATTCCTAATAATCTAACGAATTTCGACATGAATGACCTATTGTCTATTGTACTACGTCACCTCATGTAAATTCGATATTACATTTTTATTTCAAGATTGAGACGAACCTCGAAGGAAAGCGCAAGCCTGACCGTCGCCGAGGACCTGCAGCGCAACGGACCGAGATCAATGCGCCATTATCACCAGGGGTTCGAAACCTTTGTCGGGCCTTCCGCGTTGAAGGACCAAAGGGAGAACGCAGATGTCGATCCACTTCACCGTCTCCGACCTGACAAGAAACCTGTTTCACTCGCTGGGGCTGGACCAGCGCGCGCCAAGGCCACTCAATCCCGAGCAAAGCCTGTTGCTGGAATGCTATCTGGCCGGCCAGGTTCCTGAATCAGCCTGGAGCGACTACGTCTTCGAGACGCCCGATCTTGCCCGGCATGCCGAGGCCAGGCGCAGTCACCACTGAACCGGCAGCGGCGCCTATTTTGGAGAAGCGAATTGCAACGTAAACACGTTGCCAGCGACCCCTTGCGCCAGCTTCGCCGAGAAAGTCAGGGGCAGGCAATCCTGCAGGGCCGCTGTCGCGGCATCGACAAACGATTTCTTCGCTTTGGCATCACCATCCACTTTAATGGCCGTCGGCCTCGGCGGGCCGATCAGCGTGCCATCCCGCTTGAAGCTGAAGCTCAAGGTGACGCTGGCGGTCCCGGCGTCCGCCGGCGGTGTCCAGCATGCCTGGATCGCTGCCCCGACATCGTCCATCGTGTTGAGTTCGGCTGCACTCGAAGCATGGACAGCGGTTGCCAGCATCACGCCCGCAACCGCAATCCGTCTCGCAACGCTTTTCATCGCCAGCCCTCGTCTCATGCCTGACCGACAATCCATGCCGGACTGCCGAGATGGATGGTAGGGCCAACGCCGGCAATGACAATATCTCCCGACAAAAGTTGACGCCAAAAAAGCGACACTGGACGAGGCCTGCGTGCCAATTCGCACTTGGCGATGGCGTGCGAAAGCAAAAAGGCCGGCATTGCGCCGACCTTTCCTATCGCTACGACGTTCTGCGCCAGTACATCCGTGGTCGCGGGCCGAAAGCGAATTGCCTGCAGTAGACAGGGCTTTGGTTAACGTATCCTTAACCTCAGGCCTTGGCCTGCGACTTCACATGGGCGATGTAGCCGCGCACATCGCCGGCCGGCTCGCTATAGGCCTTGCCGAGCGTCTTCTCGATCGCCGCCACATAGTCCTTCGCCCACTTGGGCAAGGCATAGTCGACGACGGCTAGGAATTCGAGCGTCGCCGCCAGGCGGATATCGGCGATCGACGGGTTCTTGCCGCCGATGAACGGCTTGCCGTCCCTGAAGAAGCTGTGAAACACTTCGAGCGGCTCGGCGATCGCCGCCATCGCCGCCTTCTGGGCCTCCGACTTCCTGTCGGGGTGCGCGTCGCTGTGGCCGACCTCGCCGGCATATTGTGGGAAGCCGAGCGCCGGATAGGTGGCGCGTGCCACATAGGGGTAGAGCGTGCCGATCAGGTAGAACATGGCACTGTCGACCATCGCCCGCTTGGCCGGCGCCTTCGGATAGAATTTCTCCAGCCCGTGCTTGTTGGCGAGATACTGCATGATGGCGCAGCTTTCCCACAACACGCCTCTAGGGAGGCCCTTGTCCTCGATCATCGGTGTCAAATGGGCGGGATTTCGCGCCATGAACTCCGGCGAACGGGTGTGGCCCCAGGCATCGGTCTCGGCATTGTCGAAACCGGCCGCGCGCGCAAACACCCGCACGGTCATGTTGTTGACGCTGGGCTTCAGCATGCTGAGCTTCAACGCCGGCTTCTTGGCCGGCTTGGCCTTGGGCGCGGCTTTTGCCGTCGCCTTCACCGCAGGCTTGGCGGCCGCCTTGGCTTTTGGCTTTGCCGCAGCTTTCGCCGCGGATTTCCCGGCAGTCTTCGTCGCTGTCTTGGCCATCTTGTTCCTCCCTCTGGTCTGTTCAGTATGGGTTCTTCGGCGCCCGATCGTCCGACAAGGTGGCGCGGGAACGTTCGACGAGCGCCTGGATCGCATCGGCGAGATGCACTTCGGCGATGTTGTAGTCGCCGCGCGCGACCCGCAGCCTGTGCGCTTCCATCAGCACATCGGCGTGGGTGAAGCCCGCTGGCGGTTCGAAGCGGTAGGACGCCAGTTCGATCAGCAGGCCGAGCGGATCCTCGAAATAGATCGAATCCATGAAACCGCGATCCTTGACGCCGCTGTGCTTGATGCCGCGCTCGTCAAGACGGGAGACCGCCTGCAGGAAGGTGACGCGCGACACCGAAAAGGCGATGTGGTGGACACAGCCCGGATCGGTCGGCGTGCGCCGCTTCTCCGGTGTGCGGCTCTCGTCGGTGAAGATGGTGATCAGCCGGCCGTCGCCGGGATCGAAATAGAGATGGCTTTCCCTCGGCTTGTCGAGGTTGGGCTGTTCGAAGATGAACGGCATGCCGAGCACGCCTTCCCAGAAATCGATAGAGGTCTGGCGCCCGGCGCCGACCAGCGTGATGTGATGAACGCCCTGCGACTGCAGCTTCTGCATTGGCATTCCTCCCCCACGGCATCAACTGGCCGTCCGGGCAGCGCGGCGTTCTGCGCGCCGCCGGAGCCGAACCTCAGGATCCGTGACGTGATGCTAATGCAAACAGGGCCGCAGCGCCAGAAGCGACGAACGCGGCGACGCAACGGATAAGCCGGATGATTGAGAGTGCGCCGCCCTTCCGATGCCCGGACATCGGAAGGGCGTACACGCTACGCTTTTGGAGGCTGAGGGTCGACGATCCGGCCGACGGCCGACCGAATTGAGATACCGACTTACGAGCCGCTGCTGTTGACCGTAGTGCCGACGTTCGTGAAGATTCCGTTGAGCGAATTGCCCAGCGCCCCGGCGCCGGTGATGATCGCCAGCGCGATAAGAGCCGCGATCAAGCCATACTCGATCGCGGTCGCGCCCGACTCGTCCCAAGCGAAACGACAGGCTATTTTCTTCATGTCGACCTCCTACAGCTACTAAAGCGACAACTAATATATCGTCGTGAGTTGCGGGGGCGTTAAGGTTCTCGGTTTCGGGTCCGTTAACATTTGCCAGACGAATGAAATGAAGGCCAGTATCGAGGGTCGTCAACTTCAGAAACGAAATCGGCGGCATCCTGCGAATTTGTCGGAAAACTTGGTACGCCCAAGGGGAATCGAACCCCTGTTCCCGCCGTGAGAGGGCGGTGTCCTGACCGCTAGACGATGGGCGCGTTCAAGAACCGGCGATATAGGCTGAGCGCTGGGAAAAAGCAACTGGGGTTAGGCCGCTTTCCCTTGCCGAGGAAAAGCCGGCCGTGAGCCTATCGTTTCGGTTCGATCAGATCCCAGAGATTGCCGTACAGATCGGCGAAAACCGCCACCGTGCCGTAGGGCTCGAAGCGCGGTGCTTCGCGGAATTCGACGCCCTTCTCCAGCATCGCTGCGTGGTCGCGGGCAAAGTCGTCGGTTTCCAGGAACAGGAAGACACGGCCACCGGTCTGGTTGCCGATGCTCCGCCTTTGCGCCTCGTCGGACGCTTCCGCCAGAAGCAGCCTGGCGCCCTGCCCGTTGGCCGGCGCCACTGTGACCCAGCGCTTGCCGCCGCCGAGATCGACATTTTCGGCGAGCAGGAAGCCCAGCCGCTCGACATACCAGGCAATCGCCTCGTCATAATTGGCGACGACCAGGGCGACCGTGGCGATGCGGCGATGCTCGGCGAACCCGCTCATGCCTGAGGCTTGCTCATTGGCCTGCTGCCGTTCATCGTTGCGGCTCGGTCACGGTCACTTGTTGCGGATCGCAAAGCGGCCGATCAGGCGTCGCTCGGTGATGTCGTAGACGAAGATCGTGCGGCTGCCATCGGCAAGCTCGGCGTCGATCGAGACACGATTGCCGGACAGCGACTGGCTGACCACCGTGGCGCCGACCGGCAGCACGATGTCGCCGTTGACCGGTTCGCCGGCGGGTGTCTGGATATCGCCGGCCAGCGGCGGGTTCGCCGGCGGTGCATTGCGCGCTTTGTAGACAAGGGCGCCGATCACCACCATAAGGGCGAGGAACAGCAGGCCGAGATTGATCCCGACGAAGCGGACGAGTTTCCTGCGCACCTTTTCGACCTCGGGGTCGAGCGGCTTATCCTGGTCTTCTTCGGCGATCGGGCTGGCCATGGCAAAACAGTTCCGGAACGGTTTTTCAATGAGCGCTCATAGCGAAGAGGCCCCTGAATTGATAGAGGCGGAACCGACAGTGCTGGTGGCGGGCGCGGATGCGGCCGGCCTGCGCCTCGACCAGTGGCTGGCCGCAAGCCTTGGCCCGGACATGTCACGCAGCCGCGTGCAGATGCTGATCAGGCAGGGCGCGGTCTCGGTCGACGGCAAGCCCGTCGACGAGACCAAGCGCAAGATGGCGCCGGGCGAGAGCGTGTCGGTTACCATGCCGGAGCCGGAGCCGGCGGAGCCGCAGGGCGAGAACATCGCACTCGATGTACTCTATGAGGACGACGAACTGATCGTCATCAACAAGCCGGCCGGGCTTGTCGTGCACCCCGGAGCGGGCAACTGGACCGGCACGCTGGTCAATGCGCTGATCCATCATTGCGGCGCCAGCCTTTCAGGAATCGGGGGTGTGCGCCGGCCGGGCATCGTCCACCGCCTCGACAAGGAGACCAGCGGCGTCATGGTGGTCGCCAAGACCGACCGCGCCCACAAGTCACTGTCCGAGGCTTTCGCCGATCACGGCCTGACCGGCGACTTGGAGCGTGCCTATCTGGCGCTGGTCTGGGGCATACCGCAGAGGCCGACCGGAAGGGTCGACGCGCCGCTCGGCCGCGCCGCCGACCGCGTGCGCCGTGCCGTGGTGCCGGAAGGACGCGACGACGCCCGCCATGCGGTCACCCACTTCGCCGTGCAGGAGCGCTTCGGCGAGAGCCAACAGGAGTTCGCCACGGCCAGCCTGGTCGAATGCCGGCTGGAGACCGGCCGCACCCACCAGATCCGTGTCCACATGGCGCATATCGGCCACCCGGTGATCGGCGACCCCGATTACGGCCAAGCCTTCCGCACCAAGGCCAACCGGCTGCCCGAACCGCTGAAAAGCCAGGTCAAGGCATTTCCCCGGCAAGCTTTGCATGCCTGGCTCCTTGCATTTCGGCACCCCACTACCCATCTAACGATGAGGTTCGAGGCGCCGTTACCGAGGGACATGGAGGAACTCGTCGGCGGCTTCCGCAAGCTCTGAACCCGTCACCGACAAGCCATCAAAAAACCTGACTGACATTGTTCACTTCACCGTGACACACTGTTTCGTGTTGAACAAATGCCTGTCTTTTCTGGTTTTGTTCCTGTATAAGATCTGATGTCGCGGGCGAGCCTTTTGGTGCTCGCGTCACATGCCCGCCGCGTTTCGGGGGCATCACTCCAATAGAGAGGGGGCGCTATCATGGCCCAGTCACTACCCAGTATCGTTTCCGGCGAAGGCGGCCTCAGCCGCTACCTGGAAGAAATCCGCCGCTTTCCCATGCTGCAGCCGCAGGAAGAGTACATGCTCGCCAAGCGTTATGCGGAGCATGAAGACACCTCCGCTGCGCACAAGCTCGTCACCAGCCACCTCAGGCTCGTTGCCAAGATCGCCATGGGCTATCGCGGCTATGGCCTGCCGATCGGTGAAGTGATCTCGGAAGGCAATGTCGGCCTGATGCAGGCTGTCAAGAAATTCGAACCCGAGCGTGGCTTCCGCCTCGCGACCTATGCCATGTGGTGGATCAAGGCCTCGATCCAGGAGTACATCCTGCGCTCGTGGAGCCTGGTCAAGATGGGCACGACCGCCAACCAGAAGCGCCTGTTCTTCAACCTGCGCAAGGTGAAGGGCAAGATCCAGGCGCTCGACGACGGCGACTTGAAGCCCGACCAGATCACCGAGATCGCCACAAGGCTGAACGTTTCCGAAGCCGAAGTGGTGTCGATGAACCGCCGCCTGTCCGGCGACGCCTCGCTCAACGCCCCGATCCGGGCCAGCGAAGGCGAATCCGGCGAATGGCAGGACTGGCTGGTCGACGACCACGAAAGCCAGGAAGAGATGCTGATCGAGCAGGACGAGCTGGAAAACCGGCGCGGCATGCTGTCGGGCGCTCTTGCCGTGCTCAACGAGCGCGAGCGGCGCATCTTCGAGGCCCGTCGCCTCGCCGAAGAGCCGCTGACGCTGGAAGAGCTGTCGTCCGAGTTCGACATCAGCCGCGAGCGCGTGCGCCAGATCGAGGTGCGCGCCTTCGAGAAGGTGCAGGACGCGGTCAAGGCCGCCGCCAAGCGCCAGACCCAGGCGCTGCGCACGATTGAGGCGCAGCCGGCGGCGTAAGGTTAGCTAAGGCAACAAAAAATCAAGGCGGCGCCAGGAAACCTGGCGCCGCCTTTTTTGTGGCTGATTGGGAGTTGGCGAACGGGGGCGACAGCCAATCTCCCCCGCAAGGGTCGAGATTGGCAGCTTCACCAACGGCCCCTCAAAGCCCGTCCAGCGGAAACTTCAGGTACCGCCGGCCATTGGCTTCGGGTTCGGGCAACCTCCCGCCATTCATGTTGACCTGCAGCGCATGCAGGATCAGCCGCGGCATCGGCAGCGTCCTGTCGCGCGCCTCGCGCAGGGCGACGAACTCGGCCTCGCTGCAGGCGGCGGCAAGATGGATGTTGGTAGCCTTCTGTATGGCGACCGTGCTTTCCCACAAAGGTTCGCGGCCGCCGGCCTGATAGTCATGGCCGACGAACACCCGCGTCTCGTCCGGCAACGCCAATATGTCCTGGATCGAGCGCCAGAGCCGCGCGGCACTGCCGCCGGGAAAGTCCGTCCTCGCCGTGCCGCTGTCGGGCATGAACAGCGTGTCGTGGATGAAGGCGGCATCGCCGATCACATAGGTGATCGAGGCCAGCGTGTGTCCGGGCGAGAACAGCACCTTGACCGGAAGGGTACCCACTTGGAAGGTTTCGCCTTCTCTAAACAGCCTGTCCCACTGCGAACCGTCGGCGGGAAAATCCGGCCAGTTGTAGATCGCTTTCCACAGTTTCTGGACCTCGATGACCCTGTCGCCGATCGCCGTCGGCGCGCCGGTCTTCTCTCTCAAGTAATGCGCCGCCGAGAAATGGTCGGCATGCGGATGGGTGTCGAGGATCCATTCGACGCTCAGTCCCTGCTCGCTGACGAAGTCGAGCAGGACATCGGCATTCGTCGTTGTCGTAGCACCGGATTTCTCGTCGAAATCAAGGATCGGATCGATGATGGCGCATCGCTTCGTCGCCTGGTCGGCGACGACATACTGGATGGCGCCGGTCGGCTTGTCATAGAAGCCGCTGACCTGCGGCCTGGCCAAAGCTACGTCCAATTCCGGCTTCCCCAACTCTCGGTCGCCAGGAATGATTTTCTCTGACGACACCCGAGAGGAGCATGGTTGTCCGCTCGGGTGAGCCAGTCAAGTATCCTTTCGCTCGCGGCGACAGGAAAGCCAAAACTGTTCCGAGCGGTCAGGCCGACGGCTGCTTGGTCTTCCGCAGATACGGCAGGATGGTCTCATAAGCGCCGAAGCGTTTGATTGCATCCTCGTTGGAAACGGCCGCGGCGATGATCACGTCCTCGCCCTGCTTCCAGTTCGCCGGCGTCGCCACTTGATGCTTGGCGGTGAGCTGCATGGAATCGACCGCGCGCAGGATCTCATCGAAATTGCGCCCCGTGGTCATCGGGTAGGTCAGCACCAGTTTGATCTTCTTGTCCGGTCCGATGACGTAGACCGAGCGCACTGTGGCGTTGTCGGCGGGCGTGCGGCCCTCCGACGTCTCGCCGGCACCGCCCGGCAGCATGTCGTAGAGCTTGGCGACCTTGAGGTCCTTGTCGCCGATCAGCGGATAGTTCACCGAATGACCGGTCGCCGTCTTGATGTCGTCCTGCCACTTGCCGTGACTTTCGACCGGATCGACCGAAATGCCGATGATCTTGACGTTGCGCTTCTTGAACTCGCCTTCGAGCCCCGCCATCGTGCCAAGCTCGGTCGTGCAGACCGGCGTGAAATTCTTCGGGTGACTGAACAGGATCGCCCAACCGTCGCCGATCCAATCATGGAATTTGATCGTCCCTTGCGTGGTCTCGGCGGTAAAATCCGGCGCAATGTCGTTGATACGAAGGCTCATGGTACATCTCCCCTGTAAACGGAACCGTCGGCAGCGAGGAACGGCACACGGCAACCCACGCCGCCATCAAGCTGTCCCGCCCTGCATCGTTGCATCTTAGCGCAAAAATCGTGGCTGCAAGATAATATGAAACTCTTGTCGGCGGCAGGCGAGCATTTTTATGCTTTCGAATTCGCGGCGCGCGGATGAGAGCCTGGGGCTGGACAGGAAAGGTTCTGTCTCAGCTCTTGTTGACCGCCAGCGTCACAGTCAGGTCTTCCATGCGCTGTGCCAACGCGCCGAGCGCGTTGGTGAGCACGCTATCGCTCTTGTCGGCCTTGGTCAGAGCCTCGTCGCGGGTCTTGCGCAAGGTCAGCACTTCGCTTTCCATGCCCTTGACGCGTTTTTGCAACTCGGAGAGTTCATCCATCACCATAATGCCGGCCATCACGGTCAG
The DNA here is from genome assembly GCF_004006095.1 of Mesorhizobium sp. M7A.F.Ce.TU.012.03.2.1. Taxonomy (NCBI): domain Bacteria; kingdom Pseudomonadati; phylum Pseudomonadota; class Alphaproteobacteria; order Hyphomicrobiales; family Phyllobacteriaceae; genus Mesorhizobium; species Mesorhizobium sp. M7A.F.Ce.TU.012.03.2.1. The sequence continues at coordinate 2,504,310 of NZ_CP034779.1, read as the reverse complement.
CCGCTGATCGCCGATCTCGCCGAACGAGTCCTTCAGGTGTGAAACATAGCGGTCGAAGCGTTCGGCAAGGTCGATCAGATGCTCTTCCTGGCCCTCGTCGCAGGCCATGCGATACTGCTTGCCGTCGATTGAAACCGTGACCTGTGCCATCGGGCCAGCTCCTATCTGTCCAACACGGCGCGGATGGTTTCCATGGCGGTCACCAAACGTCGCGAGACTTCCTTGTTGGCATCTTCCAGCCGTTCGGCGCGCGCTTCGGAATTATCGAGTTCCTGCGCCAGCCGCGAGCGGTCGGCATTCATCCGCTGCACCTCGGCCTCGGCTTCGGAGTAGTCGCGTTCATGCTCGAGCTTGGCCGCGACGGCGTTTTCCAGCCCCTCGATGGCCTTGCCCAGCCTCGCGATGACTTCCTTGAGTGTGGCTTCCCCGGTCATGGCCTTCGTCCTGTGCCCTGCCCATCACCGAATCGTTCACGTTCAGAACGCGTTATCCCTGAAACATTAGGCACCGGGTGAAGGCAACGTCAACAAAGCTCTCGCGACTGTCCCCCGCTAACGCTAATGTAGGTCCGCCGCCGGCATCACAAGACCGGCAAATGTGCACCCGATTTGTTGACTAAAAGCCCGCGCCTGCTATGTGTCGCGCACCCTTTTCAAGGGCTCTCCCAAGCCCCCAAACCCCCACTTCTGGAGGAACCATGACGTCGCGTGAACAACATGACCGGATGGCCAATGCGATCCGCTTTCTCTCCATGGACGCCGTCGAGAAGGCAAATTCCGGCCATCCAGGCCTGCCCATGGGCTGCGCCGATATCGCCACGGTGCTGTTCACGCGCTTCCTGAAATATGATCCCAAGGCCCCGCACTGGGCCGACCGCGACCGTTTCATCCTGTCGGCCGGCCATGGCTCGATGCTGCTCTATTCGCTGCTGCATCTGACCGGCTACGAAGACATGACCCTCGACCAGATCAAGCACTTCCGTCAGTTGGGCTCGAAGACCGCCGGCCATCCCGAATACGGCCATGCCACCGGCATAGAGACGACGACCGGCCCGCTCGGCCAGGGTCTCGCCAATTCGGTCGGCTTCGCGCTCGGCGAGCGCATCATGAATGCCGCCTTCGGCAACGATCTCGTCGATCATTACACCTATGTGCTGGCCGGCGACGGCTGCCTGATGGAAGGTGTTTCCCAGGAAGCCATCGCGCTTGCCGGCCATCTCAAGCTCAACAAGCTGATCGTCTTCTGGGACAACAACGACATCTCGATCGACGGTCCGGTCTCGCTGTCCGACAACACCGATCAGGTGGCCCGCTTCCAGGCCTCCGGCTGGAATGCCAGCCACATCGACGGCACCGATCCCGAAGCGATCGCTTATGCCATCGAAGCCGCCCGCCATTCCGACAAGCCGACCATGATCGCCTGCAAGACGACCATCGGCTTCGGCGCGCCGACCAAGGCCGGCACCAACAAGGCGCACGGTTCGCCGCTCGGTGCCGACGAGATCGCCGGCGCTCGCAAGTTCTTCAACTGGGATTCGCCGCCCTTCGAGATTCCGGCCGACATCCTCGACGCCTGGCGCACCGCCGGCAAGGCCGGCGCCAAGGCGCGCACCGACTGGGAAGGCCGCTTGGCCAAGGCCGATGCCAAGCTGAAGGCCGAGTTCGAACGCCGCCTCAGCGGCAAGCTGCCGTCCAATTTCGACGCCATCATTGCCGATTACAAGAAGAAGCTGTCGGCCGACAAGCCGAAGGTCGCCACCCGCAAATCGTCCGAGATGGCGCTGGAAGTCATCAACGGCGCCGTGCCCGAGACCATCGGCGGCTCCGCCGACCTGACCGGCTCCAACAACACCAAGACCAGCCAAACCAAGAACATCACCTCGGACGACTATGGCCAGCGCTATATCCATTACGGCATCCGCGAGCACGGCATGGCGGCTGCGATCAACGGCCTGACGCTGCATGGCGGCCTCATCGCCTATGGCGGCACTTTCATGTGCTTCTCCGACTACGCCCGCCCGTCGATGCGGCTGGCATCGCTGATGGGCATCCGCTCGATCTTCGTCATGACCCATGATTCCATCGGTCTGGGCGAAGACGGCCCAACCCACCAGCCGGTCGAGCATCTGGCCGCATTGCGTGCCATTCCCAACCACAATGTCTTCCGCCCGGCCGACGCGGTCGAAACCGCCGAATGCTGGCAGATCGCCCTGGAGTCGGAAAAGACGCCGTCGACGTTGGCGCTGACCCGCCAGAACCTGCCGACGGTGCGTACCGAATTCTCGGCGAAGAACCTCAGTGGACAGGGTGCCTATGAGGTGGCTGCCGCCAGCGGCGAGGCAGCGGTGACGATCTTCGCCACCGGCTCCGAGGTCGAGATCGCGCTTGGCGCGCGCGACCTGCTGGAAAAGCACGGCCATCCGACCCGCGTCGTCTCGGTGCCCTGCTTCGAACTGTTCGACCAGCAGAGCGACGACTACCGCAAGAAAACGATCGGCAACGCGCCGATCAAGATGGCGATCGAGGCCGGCATACGCCAGGGTTGGGATCATCTGATCGGCTCCGACGGCATCTTCGTCGGCATGACAGGCTTCGGCGCCTCGGGCACGATCGAGCAACTCTATCCGCATTTCGGCATTACCGCCGAAGCCGCGGCCAAGGCGGCGGAAGCCCGCCTGCATACCAAGTAGGTTCAAGGTTCGGCGAAATCGCGAAAGGCGGACTCGCCGGGCTGGCCCAACTTAATCGATTTAAATCCACGCCACTGCGGCTGGATTCTTTCTGCTTCCACCGCTATGAAACTGCGGACCCCTCATCCGCCCTCCAACTCCCAGGGAGAGAATTATGACCGTCAGAGTTGCCATCAACGGATTTGGCCGCATCGGCCGCAACATCCTGCGCGCCATCCATGAATCCGGCCGCAAGGACATCGACGTCGTCGCCGTCAACGACCTCGGCCCGGTCGAGACCAATGCGCATCTGTTGCGCTACGACAGCGTGCACGGCCGCTTCCCGCATGAAGTTTCGGTTTCCGGCGATCAGATCACCGTCGGCAAGGAAACGTTCAAGGTCACCGCGATCAAGGATCCGACGCAGCTACCGTGGAAGGAACTCGGCATCGACATCGCGCTCGAATGCACCGGCATCTTCACCGCCCGTGACAAGGCAGCGGCACACCTGACCGCCGGCGCCAAGCGCGTCATCGTTTCGGCCCCTGCCGAAGGCGCCGACCTCACCGTCGTCTACGGCATCAACCACGACCAGTTGACCAAGGACCATATCGTCATCTCGAATGCCTCGTGCACCACCAACTGCCTGGCACCGCTGGCAGCCGTGCTGCATGAGACCGTTGGCATCGAAAAGGGCATGATGACGACGATCCATTCCTACACTGGCGACCAGCCGACGCTGGACACCATGCACAAGGATCTCTACCGCGCCCGCGCCGCTGCCCTGTCGCAGATCCCGACCTCGACGGGTGCCGCCAAGGCGATCGGGCTGGTGCTGCCCGACCTCAAGGGCAAGCTCGACGGCATCTCGATCCGCGTGCCGACCCCGAACGTCTCGGTCGTCGACTTCAAGTTCATCGCCAAGCGGTCGACCACGGTGCAGGAGATCAACGAAGCGGTGATCGCCGCTTCCAACGGCAAGCTGAAGGGCATTCTCGGCGTCACCCATCATCCGAACGTGTCGATCGACTTCAACCACGATCCGCGCTCCTCGATCATGGCGCTCGACCAGACCAAGGTGATGGACGGCAACTTCGTGTCGGTGCTGTCCTGGTACGACAATGAATGGGGTTTCTCCAACCGCATGGGCGACACATCGGTCGCCTTCGGCAAGACCATCGCCTGATCACAAAGCTTTCTTTTCGAGACTTGGAACGCCCGGCTTTGCCCGGGCGTTTTTCATGAGCGCAGCTTGCGCCTTTCCAAATTGTGTCCTGGACGCCAAAACATCCAAAAATCAGCGGCATAGGCCAAAAAGCCACCCTGCCGCCTTGCACTGGTCACGTCTTCGCCCCACTCTCTCGCAAAGCAGGAGACAGACGAATTTGAGGGGCTGATTTCAGGATGGAGCATGCGATCTATCTCGTCACGCTGGTCGGCACAGCGCTTGTCGTCGCCGCCGCGTTTTCGAGCCTGATCGCCTTCCGCTTCGGCGCTCCTCTTCTGCTCCTGTTTCTCTGCATTGGCCTCGCCACCGGCACCGACGGACTCGGCATCCAGTTCGACAACGCCCGCATCGCTTATTTTGCCGGCTCACTGGCGCTGGCCGTCATCCTGTTCGATTCCGGTTTCGGCACGCCGCTCAACGCCTTGCGGCAGGCTGCAGGCCCGGCTTTGTCGCTGGCGACCTTCGGCGTGCTTGTCACCACCGGCCTGTTCGGCGTCGCCGCCCATTATCTGCTCGATCTCACCTGGCTGGAATCCTTCCTGCTCGGGGCTGCCGTCGCCTCCACCGATGCGGCGGCCGTGTTCTTCCTGCTGCGCGCCGGCGAGATCAATCTGCGCGAACGCGTGCGCTCGACGCTCGAGGTGGAATCCGGCACCAACGACCCGATCGCCATCTTCCTGACCATCACGCTGGTCGAGATCATCGCCGCCCATGCCAACCCCGAAACCAATGTCCTGGTCACCAGCCTGTTCCTCGGCTTCCTCCTCAACATGGGCCTTGGCGCTGTCGTCGGCGTGCTCGGCGGCCTCGCCATCGTGCGCCTCGTCGACCGGCTCAATCTCGACCACGGCCTGCTGCCGATCTTCGTGCTGACCTTGTCGCTGATGGTGTTTGCAGCCGCCGGCGCCATTGGCGGCTCGGGCTTCCTGGCGGTCTATATCGCCGGCCTCATCTCGGGCAATTCCGATATCCGCGCCGTCACCATCCTCAAGCGCTTCCAGGACGGCATGTCATGGCTGGCACAGATCATCATGTTCCTCATCCTCGGCCTGTTCGCGACACCGTCGCAATTTCCGGCGATCATGGTGCCGGCGGTGCTGCTCGGCCTGTTCCTGATGTTCATCGCCCGCCCGATCGCGGTCTGGCTCTGCCTGATCCCGTTCCGTCTGCCGCGCCCCGAGGTCGCCTTCGTCTCCTGGGTCGGCCTGCGCGGCGCGGTGTCGATCCTGCTCGCCATCACCCCGCTGCTGGGCGGGCTGGAAAACGGCCGTGTCATCTTCAACACCGCCTTCATCATCGTACTCGTGTCGCTGGTCATCCAGGGCTGGACAGTCGGACCGCTGGCGCGTCGCCTCGGTCTGATCGTGCCGGCACGGCTCGGACCGCTGGACAAGGTCGAGCTGGAACTGCCGGGCTCGGCCCATCACGAGCTTCTTGCCTATCGCGTTGCACACGGCAGCCCGGTGGCGCGCGGCGAGCGCATCCCACGCTGGGCGCGACCCTCGCTGGTGTTGCGCGACGGCCGCTCGATGCGCTTCCAGGACATGGGCCGGCTCGCCGCCGGCGACCAGGTCTACATTTTCGTGCCGGACCGCTATCCGCGCCTGCTCGACAAGCTGTTCGCGAGCCGTGCAGTGGTCGATCCCGAGGATGCCGATTTCTTCGGTGCCTTCGCCGTCGACCCCGCGCGCTCCGCCGCTGAACTGGAAGCGGCCTATACGCCAGGCCTGACCGAAGCGGAGCAAAAGCTCACCGTTGGCGCGCTGGTCACGGCGCGGCTCGGCGGCCATGCCGAATACGCCGACCGCGTCCTGCTCGGCCCGATAGAACTGATCGTCCGCGACGTCGACGACAAGGGCAAGATCATAGGCCTCGGCCTGTCGTTCGAGCCGACCGCGCCGGTGGCGCGGGTGCCGGTCTTCCTCAGCGCCGGCGAAATCGGCGATCGTCTTTCCGCCTTCATCCGCAACTGGCGCAAGCCGACCGAGACGCAGGAGGCCGAGGCGCGGGCGGACGAAAAGCAGGCCCCGGAGCCAGCGCCGGAAAAGGCAGCAACCGAAAGCTGACAAACCCGCTATTGAGCGCTGCCATTCATCCGCCCCGCCGGTGCAAGATCGTGCCCACTTCAAAATTTCGGTTCGAGCGCGCCCTAAGCCTTGCATCGACACCGATGCGGGGTATGGTCCCCCGGTTTTTCGCGAAAGGAACCCCGCATGGCCGCCTTCAAGACACTCGACGATATCGGCAACATCAGCGGCAAGCGCGTGCTGGTGCGCGTCGACCTCAACGTGCCTGTCATTGAGGGCAAAGTCACCGACACCACCCGCATCGAACGCATCGCGCCGACCATCGCCGAGCTGTCAGGCAAGGGTGCCAAGGTCATCCTGCTCGCCCATTTCGGCCGACCCAAGGATGGTCCCTCGCCCGAATTCTCGCTGGAGCCTATCGCCAAGGCGACAGCTGATGTGCTTGGCCGTCCCGTCGGGTTTGCCTCCGACTGCGTCGGCGACACGGCCGGAAGCGCTGTCGCCGCCATGAACAAGGGCGACGTGCTGCTGCTCGAAAACACCCGCTTCTACAAGGCCGAGGAAAAGAATGACCCGGCCTTCACCGAAAAACTCGCCGCCAATGGCGATATCTTCGTCAACGACGCCTTCTCGGCCGCGCACCGCGCGCATTCTTCGACGGAGGGGCTGGCGCATCTGTTGCCGGCTTTTGCCGGCCGCACCATGCAGGCCGAGCTTGAGGCGCTGGAGAAGGGCCTGGGAAAACCGGTTCGTCCGGTCGTCGCCATTGTCGGCGGCGCCAAAGTCTCGACCAAGATCGATCTGTTGATGAACCTGGTGAAGAAGGTCGATGCCCTCGTCATCGGTGGCGGGATGGCCAACACCTTTCTTGCCGCGCGTGGCACCAATGTCGGCAAATCGCTGTGCGAGCATGATCTCGCCGCGACCGCCAAGCAGATCATGATCGAGGCGGCCGAGGCCGGCTGCGCCATCATCCTGCCGGTCGACGGCGTCGTCGCCAAGGAGTTCAAGGCGGGCGCGGAATGCGAGACCGTCGCCATATCGGACGTGCCGGCCGACGGCATGATCCTCGATGTCGGCGCCAAAACCGTGACGACCATCGGCGAATGGATCGACCGTGCCGCGACACTGGTCTGGAACGGCCCGCTCGGCGCCTTCGAGATCGCGCCCTTCGATCATGCGACGGTAGCGGCGGCCAAGCATGCGGCGGCGCGCACCAAGGAAGGCAAGTTGGTCTCGGTTGCCGGTGGCGGCGATACGGTGGCGGCGCTCAACCATGCCGGCGTCGCCGACGACTTCACCTATGTCTCGACCGCCGGCGGCGCTTTCCTGGAATGGATGGAAGGCAAGCCACTGCCCGGCGTCGACGTGTTGAAGCGCTGAGGCTCCGAGGCGAGGCGATCAACACTCGGAGAGCGAACAAGGCCGCCCGAGGCATTCAATCGATTCGAGCTTTCCGATGCCATTCCTTTGGCGGTAGACTTCCGTTAAGCGCGGAACAACCGTTTCAGGAGAAGCAACAATGAGCGAACGTCTCGAAGACATTGCCGCCGCAATCGTCGCCGACGGCAAGGGCCTGCTGGCGGCCGACGAAAGTTCAGGCACCATCAAGAAGCGCTTCGACGTCATTGGCGTCGAATCGACCGCCGACAGCCGCCGTGACTACCGCGAGATGATGTTCCGCACCAGGGAGGCGATGACCCGTTACATCTCCGGCGTCATCCTCTTTGACGAGACGATCCGCCAGAAGGCCGCCGACGGCACGCCGCTGGTCGACATCATCAAGGCGGCCGGCGCCATCCCCGGCATCAAGGTCGATGCCGGCGCCAAGCCGCTGGCCAGGTTTCCCGGCGACACCATCACCGAAGGCCTCGATGGCCTGCGCGAGCGCCTTGCCGATTACTACAAGCTGGGCGCCCGCTTCGCCAAATGGCGAGCGGTGATCGACATCGACCAGGCCAAGGGCGTGCCCTCGGCCAATTCGATCGGCTCGAACGCCCATGCACTTGCCCGCTATGCCGCCCTTTGCCAGGAGGCCGGCATCGTGCCGATCGTCGAGCCGGAAGTGCTGATGGACGGCGCCCACGACATCGATACCTGCTACGACGTCTCGAAGGCAACGCTGATCAAGCTTTATGACGAGCTCCATGCGGCTGGCGTCCTGCTGGAAGGCACCATCCTGAAGCCCAACATGGTGCTGGCCGGCAAGAAATCGGGCAAGGTGAGCAGCCCGGAAGAAGTCGCGGAAAAGACCATAAAGCTGTTTCGCGAGACCGTGCCGGCAGCGGTGCCGGGCATCGCCTTCCTCTCCGGTGGCCAGGAGGACGAGGAGGCGACCGCCAACCTCAACGCCATCAACGCCATCGGCCCGCACCCGTGGAAGCTGACCTTCTCCTACGGCCGCGCGCTGCAGGCCGCGCCGCAGAAAGCCTGGAGCGGCAAGGCCTCGAATGTCGCCGCCGGCCAGGCCGCCTTCACCCATCGCGCGCATATGAACCATCTGGCGGCGCTTGGAAAATGGAAGGCGAGCCTGGAACAGGCCGCCTGATCAAAATCCTTCCGTCTTGCCTTTGAACCCGGGCCGATGCGCCCGGGTTTTTGTTTGCCCGGACTTGGGGCAGAGCCTCTCCGTCCTTATTTCCTCTCCGGCGATGTCGGTTTGCGCCCATCCCGAACGTCCTTGGGATGACATTCAGGGAGAGGTTCATGCATCGCAACAAGATCGTTTCGCGCGAAGACTGGTTCCAGGCGCACAAGGCGCATCTGGCGCGCGAGAAGGAATTGACGCGGTTTCGCGAGCGGATCGCCGCTGAACGGCGTGAACTGCCCTGGCTGAAGATCCGGAAAGACTATGTCTTCGAGACCGAACAAGGGCCGAAGAGACTGACCGACCTGTTTGGCACCAACAGCCAGCTGATCGTCTATCACTTCATGTTCGGGCCGGGCTGCGTCAATCATTGCGAGGGCTGCTCATTCCTTGCAGACCATATCGACGGCGCCAATCAGCATCTGCGGCATCACGACGTGTCGCTGGTCGTGGTTTCGCGCGCTCCACTGGCGGAACTTCTGCCTTACAAGCAGCGCATGGGCTGGAAGTTCGACTGGGTGTCGTCCTATGCCTCGGATTTCAACTTCGACATGCAGGTCTCCTTCACCGACAAGCAGATCGCCGCCGGCGACACCACCTACAATTTCGAGACCCGTCCACGGACATCGAAGGAGCTTCCCGGCACCAGCGTTTTCTACCGGGACGAGAACCGCGACATCTTCCTCACCTTCATGTCGCGCGCCCGCGGCGGCGAGGCGCAGATCGGCGCCTACGACTATCTCGACATGACGCCGAAGGGCCGCAACGAGAACGGCCCCTATCACGGACTGATGGATTGGGTGCGGCTGCACGATGAATATCAGGGCAAGCAAGCGGGGCAGGCGAGTTGCTGCGATTGAAGAGCGTTCCCGCCGACCAAAACATGCGCTAAGGCTGCCGCTGATCGTTTAACGGTACTGCTATGCGCTTCCCGTCCCTACTCACCTGGCTCGCCTTCCCGGTCTATATCTGGCAAGGCCTCGGCGTGCGACGCCGCACCACGCGCATGCTGCCGGCGCAAGGGCCGGTCATGCACGAAATATCAGGCAAGGCGCCTGATATCTCGCTTCTGGTGCTGGGCGATTCGTCCGCCGCGTCGGTCGGCATAGGCAATTCGGAACATGGGCTTGCCGCGCAACTCGCCGTGCTGATTTCACAAAGCACAGGCCGCACCGTGCGCTGGCGGGCGGCCGGCTTTAATTCGGCAACGTCGGGCCAGATACGCGACCATGTCCTGCCCAATCTGTCGGCCGAACCGTGGACGCATATCGTGTTGGCCATCGGCACCAACGACACCAAGAATTTTCACTCCGTGCCGCGCTTCAAGAAGGAGTTCGGCGGCCTGCTCTACGGCCTGCGCGCCAAATGGCCGGAAGCACGCGTGGTGTGGTCGCCGGTGCTGGAGTTCACGCGGGCTCCGGCCATGCCGCCGCTGCTCGGAAAAATCCTTGAGATTCGCGCCACCGACATGAACCGGATGGGCGAACGCCTTTGCCTGGAGCGCGGCGCGGTGCCGGCGCCGCGCCTGCCGATCACCAATCCGGAAGCCCGCTTTGCGTCGGACGGCTTTCACGCCTCGGAAGCAGGCTACCGGGCCTGGGCCGAGCATCTGGTTGGCCCGGTGCTTGGCAATTGAGCACCGACGACAAGTGCCGTCCTACGTCAAATGCCCGAGCACGGCCGCCAGGGAAATCGCGGCCATGGCGAGCAGTGCCAGTTTCCAGAAATCACCACGTCGCTTGAGGCCCGGCCAGCCAAGCGGCTTGATCAATTGAATGACCATGAAACCGACGATGACAAGGGCGAGAAATTTCGTCATGCCGCCTTTGACCAGCAACGCGCCCGGCTGTCAAAGCACGTCGTTCATTGCCTGAGAAAGAACGACGCCGCGATCCTGGGTCGGAACGCGGCGCCCGCCTGCCGGTGGCAAACGATCTACTTCAGCGGCTTGAGGCCGGCCTCGATCGAAGCGCGCTTCGGTTCGAGGAATGGCGGCAGGGCAAGACTTTCCCCCAGTGTTTCCAGCGGCTCGTCGGCGGTGAACCCCGGTCCATCGGTGGCGATCTCGAACAGGATGCCGTTCGGCTCGCGGAAATAGAGAGAACGGAAATAATAGCGCTCGACCTCGCCGCTCGACGGCAGCCGAAACTCGGCCAGCCGCGCCGTCCATTGATGCAGCGTCTCCTGGTCCGGCGCCCTGAAGGCGACATGGTGAACCGCACCCGCGCCTTGCCGTGCCGGCGCCAGTCCCGGCTGCACCAGGACATGCAGCTCCGCCGCCGGCCCGCCCTCGCCCATTTCGAAGACGTGAACCTCCCCCTCCGGCGAGGCATAGTCGCGCGCCTTGCGCATGTTCATCACCTTGGTCACCACCGCCTCGGTGTTGGTGATGTCGGGAACGCTGATGACGATCGGCCCGAGCCCGCGTATCTGGTGCTCGACCGGTACCGGGCTTTGCGCCCAGGGATGGCTGCCGCCCTTGCCGCCATCGCTGACCAGGCGCAGACGCTGGCCCTCGGGATCTTCGAAGTCCAGTGACGCATAACCGCCGATGTCGGCGATCTCTCCTGTTGCCAGGCCTTCGTCGGTCAAGTGTTGCTTCCACCAGGCAAGGCTCTCCCGGTTGCCGACCCTGAGGCTGGCCCGCACGATGCTGTGCGTGCCGCGCCGCTCGCGGCCGACCGGCCAGTCGAAGAAGGTAAGGTCGGTGCCCGGCGTCGCTTCGCCGTCGGCATAGAAGAGGTGGTAGGCCGAGGTGTCGTCCTGGTTTACGGTCTTCTTGACCAGCCGCAGACCCAGCACCTTGGTGTAGAAATGAAGATTGCCGGGCGCATTGGCGGTGATGGCGGTCAGATGGTGGATACCTGTCAGTTGCAAGCTCATGGTCGTCTCCCTGCTGTTGGGGAAAAATTTTCTCCCTTCATATCAGACCTGCGGTCACCTCGCTGAAGGCCGCGTATCCCGACAGTCCGTCGCCGGAAGCTGAACAGCGGCACCGAATACAACGCCGTCTCTATGAACAATCGGAAGTCGCAAACCTGCCTTGAGGCACCGGTCGATGCGGCGAGAAGCGATGCCTTGCCTGCGGCGCGCGCACTGTCCGGAACTATTGTTCGCCCCCTGCCATCCTCCTGACAGACTGCTGTCAGGAGGGGTATGCGATAGTGCCTCTACACAGAGAGAGGAGACTAGCCATGAACGGTTATACCATTCTGCGCGGCATGCAGCACTATGTCGGCAAGATCCGCACGATGCGCAACGAGATCCGCACCCAGCGGTTCATGAACTCGCTGCCGGCGGACATTCGTAAGGATATCGGCTGGCCGGACATGTATGCGGACCGTGGCCCTCGCGGCAATTGAAGCCAATTTTTCGACCCGGCGATTGGATGTCGGCGCGTCAACGCCCAGATAACAGGTCCGGTGCGCGAGGATGGGAGCGAGCTTATGCCCGAACAGAAGACGATCGGTTCCCTTTTCATCGAAGGTTTTGCCGACTGGGAGTATGGGCTGCTGGCGGCCTCGGCAGTCGAATGGTTCGGTGCCCGTGCCATGTCGCTGACACCGGATGGCAAGCAGGTGACCGGGATCAGCGGCTTTCGGCTGATCCCCGATCGCTCAACAGGCGCCAGCGAGAATGCCGATCTAGATGCCATTGCCGTCATTGGTTCCGACCAGTGGACGGGCAAGGCACCGCCTGATGTAGGCGACCTGCTTGCAGCCATTGCATCGCGCGGCGGTGTGGTCGGCGGTATCTGCGCCGGCACGCTGGCGCTGGCCCGAGCCGGCCTGTTCGAGAAGACCAGGCATACCAGCAATGGCCGCGACTGGATCAATGGTCATGAGGCCGGTTATGCCGGTGCCGAGAACTACCAGGATGTGCCGCATGCCGTAGCCGACGGCAAAATTGTTTCCGCGCCAGGTTCGGCACCAGGCACCTTCGCACTCGCCTTTCTGAAGACGCTCTACCCCGAAAGAGGCGGCGATCTCGCGCGGATGCGGACACTGTTTGCCAAGGAATATGCTGAAGGCTCCTGACAGTATGCTGTCAGGAGGGCCGTGCAATGGTGCCAGCTTCGGACACCGCGCATTGGCGTCAAAGGACGATCGATGAAGAGTTGGAACGACAGACTGAGCACACCAGGCATCAACGGCGTGAAGCCAACGCCGCGCACGATGGCCGATGTCGTCGAAGGCCAGCCTATGCTGGTGCCGACGGCGCGCCAGGTTGATGATTTCATCCGCTCGATTCCCGAAGGCATCGAGATGGATGTGCGTGCGCTACGGACAGCACTTGCCATCCAGCATGGCGCCGAAGTGACATGCCCGGTCACCATAGGCTATCATCTGCGCACTGTTGCCGAAGCCGCCAACCAGGACCTCCAGCGCGGCATGGCGCTGAGTGACGTGGCACCGTTCTGGCGCGTGCTCGATGCGAAAACACCGACGACGAAGAAACTGTCCTTCGGCGCGGAGTTCGTCGCCGCGCAGCGCAAGCGCGAAGGGCTGAAACCATGAGGCACGCCGCCCAAAAGTGTTCTGCGGTTTTGGGATAACGGCATGCGCGAAAACACGAGGCCGTGCCGTCCAAAAGTGGACATCAGTTTTGGGCGACATGCATAGAGACAACGCCGAGGGACCATACGATGCGCCGCGCCGACAGGCTCTTCCAGATCGTGCAGCATCTGCGCGGTGGCCGACTGGTCACCGCCCACAAGCTCGGCACGTGGCTCGAGGTTTCCGAGCGAACCATCTATCGCGACATTGCCGACTTGCAATCGACCGGGGTGCCGATCGACGGCGAGGCCGGCGTTGGCTACATGATGAGGGAGGGTTTCGACCTTCCGCCGCTGATGTTCACGCGTGACGAGATCGTCGCGCTGGTCGCCGGCGCCCGCATGGTGCGCGCCTTTGGCGGTGCCGCCATGGCGAGGGCCGCCGACGAGGCGCTGGTCAAGATCGGCGCCGTATTGCCCGATGCCGAGAAAGACCGCATCGCCCGCACCGAGATCCACACACCGATGTGGGTGGTCAGCGACGCCGCCCGCGAGGCGATCGACCTGATCGAGCGCGCGGTCGAAAAACGCCAGGTGCTGACCATCGACTATTCCGACGAGGCCGGCCGCGGCACCGCCCGCGATATCCGCCCGCTCGGTCTGTGGTTTTGGGGCAAGGTGTGGACGCTGGTCGCCTGGTGCGAGATGCGCGACGATTTTCGCGCCTTCCGCATCGATCGCATCGCCTCCGTGGTCATCGCCGGCCGCATCTTCAAGCCGGAGCGCGGCAAGCAGCTTGCCGACTTCTACCGCGCGGTGGAACGCAGCGAGGACTATGGCATGGCGCCGGATCGCGCTGCGCGCAGCTGAGTTGTTGACCCCATAAAAAAGCCCGCTCGAAGCGGGCTTTTTTTCTTGGAATATCAGACAATCTCACTCGTCGTCGTCATTGTCCGTGTTCTTCGACTTCAAGGCCGAGAGCTTGGCGAACACGGCGTTGGCGTCGAGTTCGGCATCCTCGTCCTTCGGCTTCTCGGGAGCCGGCACCAGCCGCTCGGTCAGGGCCGCCGGCAGCAGCGTGTCGCCGACCGGCTGCGCCTGTTCGCGGCCGCGCGAGGCGCGATTGACTTCCATGTCGAGGTCGATCTGCGATGCGAGGCCCAGCGTCACCGGGTCCATCGGCTGCAGATTGGCCGAATTCCAGTGCTTGCGCTCGCGTATCTGTTCGATCGTCGACTTGGTGGTGCCGACGAGACGCGAGATCTGCGCATCCTTGAGCTCGGGATGGTTGCGCACCAGCCACAGAATCGCGTTCGGCCGGTCCTGGCGCTTCGACAGCGGCGTGTAGCGCGGACCCTTGCGCTTGGATTCAGGCACCCGCACCTTGGGGTCCGAAAGCTTCAGGCGCTGGTTCGGATCCTTCTCGGCACGCGCGATCTCGTCGCGGGTCAGCTGTCCGGTCATGATCGGGTCCATGCCCTTGATGCCTTGCGCCGATTCACCGTCGGCGATTGCCTTGACCTCGAGCGGGTGCAGCCCGCAGAACTGCGCGATCTGCTCGAAGGAAAGTGCGGTGTTGTCGACCAGCCAGACAGCGGTCGCCTTGGGCATCAGCAGCGTATTGGCCATTTACAAATCCTTCTCGTTCGCCCGCGTTCCCGCGCGGGCGGTGGTTTAGAGCCACCAAAATGGGAAATTCGCGGTCTGTATAACCGCTCTCGGGTCGTTTCGCAACGTTTTTGGAAGCGGCCGGCGGACAACGCTCGCGCCATTGCAGTAGGCCGGGCCGAGTGTGCGCATGATCCAAATGCCATGCGGAGAGTTGAGGTCAACCGCGGAGCGCTGTCGAGCCATGCTCGGTACTACTGGCCAAAAAAGACAAAACCCGCCGGACTGGGTCCAGCGGGCTCGGAACCGGCGACGGCAAAACCGTCTGCTTCGGCTCTTGCTTCTACGGCATGGTCCGCTCCTTGGAGCAAACCATGCTCAAATCAGATGGCCTTGCGGGCGATCATTTCGATGTCAGCGCGGTTGATGCCGAGATCGCTGAGCTGACGTGCGTTGAGACGGTTCAGTTCGCGGACGGTCTCGGTGTACATACGCCAGTTACGGAAAGCGCGGATCGGGTTCATGGTAGTCCTCCAAATTGATGTTCGTTTCGATGGTGCTCAAATAGGCGTCATCGACGAGGACTTGAATGGCTGATTTTGCATAGCAATGATGCAAATGCTGCATTGCAGCATTAAGCTTCTGTTCATCTTGTAGGCAGCGAGGCGCTGACCTCGCTCGCTGTCAGCCGACGTCGAGCACGATCTTGCCGATGTGTTCGCCGTCCTCCATCCGCTCATGCGCCCGCCAGGCTTCGCTGAGCGGGAAGATCATGTCCATGACAGGAGCAACCTTGCGCGTGCCGAGCAACGGCCACACCTGCGCTTCCAGCGCCGCCCCGATCGCCGCCTTGAACTCGACGGTGCGCGGCCTCAGCGTCGACCCGGTGTGGGTAAGCCGCTTGACCATGATTTTCGAAAAATCCGCGCTTGCGACAGCGCCGGCCTGCACGGCGATCTGGACGATCCGACCCTCAACCGCAGCGGCCTCGTAGTTACGCCCCACATAGTCGCCGCCGACCATGTCGAGGATGACATTGGCGCCCTTGCCCCCCGTTGCCTCCTTGACCGCGGCGACGAAATCCTCCTCGCGATAGTTGATCGCCCGGTCTGCGCCGAGCTTCAGGCAGGCGTCGCATTTCTCCTTGCTGCCCGCAGTGGTGATGACATAGGCGCCAAAGGCCGAGGCAAGCTGGATTGCCGTCGTGCCGATGCCGGACGAGCCGCCATGGACGAGCAGCGTCTCGCCTTTCTTGAGGGCGCCACGCTCGAACACATTGTGCCAGACGGTGAAGTAATTCTCCGGCACCGCCGCGGCTTCGGTATGGGTGAAGCCGGCGGGCAACGGCAGCACGCTCCCGGCATGCACCTTGACATATTCGGCATAGCCGCCGCCGGGCGTCAGCGCGCAGACGCGGTCGCCAATGCGCCAGCGCGATATGTCGTCGCCAAGGGCCGCCACTTCGCCCGACGCCTCGAGGCCCGGCAGGTCCGACGCGCCGGGCGGCGGCGGATAGGCGCCCTTGCGCTGCTGGATATCGGGCCGGTTGACGCCGGCGGCATGCACCTTGATCAGGATCTCGCCGGGGCCGGGCTGCGGCACGTCGCGTGTTTCCGGCTTCAGGACCCGAGGGCCACCCGGCTCCGAGATCGCGATGGCCGTCATCCTTGCCGGAATTTTCTGTCCGCTCGCCATGAGATTTCCCGTCTTTCCTCGCCGTTATCCGATCGGCTGTTTGCATCGACGCCCCTGCCCTATGTATGCTGATTGCCAAATCAGGCAAATGGCCAATCTGGTCTTGGCGGAGGAGGAGCGACGATGGCGATCTTCGACGACGAACCCAAGAAGAAGGCACGCCCGCACGAGATCGGGCAGGACCTGTCACTGCTTTCCGTCAGCGACTTGACCGAGCGGATCGGCATACTGCGCGACGAAATTGCCCGCCTGGAAGCCGAACTCAAGACCAAGGACACCACCAAATCCGCGGCCGAAGCACTGTTCCGCCGCGGATAGGCGCGCTGGCGCAAAGCCCGCCGCCGAAAAGCCCGAATGCGGCTGTCTTCAGACCCAGCGTCCCCGCCAAACCTGAGCCGGATCAAACAATGTTCGCAACCTACCGACCGATCCTCTCGCTGCTTCGCGGCACCGCTTTCCTGCTCGCGGCATCTGGATTGCATGGACTGCTCTTGCCCCTGCGCGGTCAACTGGAAGGTTTCTCGACCGCATCGCTCGGCCTGATGGGCACGGCATGGGCCGGCGGCTTCGTCACCGGCTGCTTCTTCGCACCGCGCATCGTGCGCCGCGCAGGCCACGTTCGCGCCTTTGGCGCCTTTGCCGCATCCGGCGCCATCGTGGCGCTACTGACCGGGCTGATCATCGACGAATATGTCTGGATCCTGCTGCGCGCCTTCACCGGCTTCACCATGGCCGGTGCCTTTATGGTCATCGAAAGCTGGCTGAACGAGAAGGCCACCAACGAGAACCGCGGCACCGTCTTCGGCCTCTACATGATGGTCACCTATGCCTCGATCATGGGCGGGCAGATGATCGTCGCCGGCGGCGACGTGAAGTCCGCGTCGCTGTTCATGATCACCGGCATCCTGTTTTGCCTCTCGCTCATTCCGACGGCGGTCTCGACCGCCTCGCACCCCAAGCCGCTGCAGGATGTCTCACTTGATGTCAGAGGCCTTTATGCCAATTCGCCGGTGTCGGCGGTCGCTTGCGTGTTGATCGGCATCGCCAACGGCGCCTGGGGCACGCTTGGCGCCGTCTATGGCGCCCGCATCGGCATTTCCACGGCCGAGATCGCCCTGATGATGAGCCTTGTGGTCGTTGCCGGTGCCGCCATGCAGCTTCCGGCCGGGCGTCTCTCCGACAAGACCGACCGCCGTTTCGTGCTGGCGGGGGCGGCTTTCGGCGGGGCTTTGTTCGCGCTCTTGATCTTTCTGTTCGAGCCGCGCTCCGGCGTCTTCGTCATCGTCTTCACTGCCGCCTATGGCGCCTTCGCCTACACGCTCTATTCGATTGCCGTGGCGCATGCCAACGACCACGCGCGCTCGGAGGATTTCGTCAAGGTATCTGGCGGGCTGTTGCTGCTCTACGGCTTCGGCACGATGATTGGACCCTTGCTCGCCGCCGCTTTGATGGGCTGGATGCGCCCGGAAGGTCTGTTCCTGGCGACCGCCTTGGCGCATCTCTGCCTGGCGGGCTACACGCTGCTGCGCATCAGCCGCCGCGCGCCGGTGCCGATCGGCGATCGTGATGCCTTCAAGACGCAGCCGGCCGACCGTTCGGTCACCCCGGAAGCATTGCGGCTCGATCCCAGAAGAAAAGCAGAAGCAGACGGTTGAGATTCGAAAGGCTTTGCCTCACTAATACAGGCATGATGTTTTCCGACGCCTTCATGGCGATTGCCGATCCCAATCGGCGCCATCTTCTGGAAGAACTTCGCCGCGGCCCGAAAACCGTCACCGAACTGGCCGCCGGCTTGCCGGTGTCGCGCCCGGCTGTTTCGCAGCATCTAAAAGTGCTGCTCGATGCCGGGCTGGTCCACGCCAAGCCGGAAGGAACAAGGCGCGTCTATACGGTAAGCGGCACTGGCTTCCTCAAACTCAACATCTGGCTCGATCAGTTCTGGGAAGCCTAACCCCGATCAACCGTTGTTGTAGGGGAAGAACTTGAAGTAGGGCTTCGCCTCCTCGATCACCCGGGCGAAGGCGGGGCGCTGCAGCAGGCAGTCGTGATAGCGCTTCACAGCCCGATACTCGTCGCCGAACGGCTCGACCTTGTTGGCATAGAACAGCGCCGGGGACGCCGCGCAATCGGCCATGGTGAAGGTGTCGCCCATCGCCCAGATCTTCGACTGCATGTCTTGTTCGATGATGGCATAGGAATTGCGAAGCTGGTCGCAGGCCTGCTCGACGCCGAACGGGTCAGTCTTGTCCTGCGGCCGCAACCGATCGCCGACGATCTTCTGCATCGGCTCCTGCACATAGAAATCATAGAAGCGGTCGGCTTGGCGAACGGCCAGCGCCAGGTCGATGTCGGCGGGAACGAGGTCGACTGGCCCCGGATAATGCGCGGCCAGATATTCGACAACGATGGTCGATTCCAGCACCGTGCGGTTGCGCGCATCGTCGCGCAGCGCCGGCATCTTGCCGGCCGGCGAAATCTTCAGGAAGGCCGCGCGCGACTGAGCATCGCCAAGATCGACGATGACAGGCGTGAACGGCGTGGCGTTCTCGTACAGCGCGATCAGCGGCTTCCAGCAGAAGGAGGCCAGCGGATGGAAATGAAGCGTCAGGGACATTTTTTGCTCGCCTGTTTCCTGGTTTATCGGTGGCCGGCGCCGGGCACGCTCGTCATAGGTTAAACACTGCGGCAAGCATTGCTCGTCAAGACCTGCTTTTGCCGCTTCAAGCGGCGTGGGCGACGATGCCGGCAACAATCATATCCCAGTCGTTTGGATGCAGCTCGTGGCCGCCACCTTCGATCCGGATGATTTTCGCGCCGGTGACCGCCTTGGCCAGCGCCTTGCCATGTTCGACCGGAAAGACCGGATCGGCCGTGCCGTGGATGACCAGCAGCGGCGACGCGATCTCGTGCAGGCGGCCTTTCCACGCGTCGCCGCCCCTGAGCATGAAATGGTTGGTGGCGCTCAGGAAGCCGCCGGAGCGGTCGTAGTCTTGCTCGACGAAGGCACGCATCCGGGCTTCGTCGAATGGGTGCGCGATGCTGGCGATCGCCCGCGCGTCCCTGACGATGAAATCGACCACCTGGCCACGGTCCGACCAATCGACTTTGACGCCCTCGGCCGAATGCTCGATATAGGCATCGCTCGTCTGCGGCAGGTGCGAAGTGTCGGTTCCCACGGGCGTGCTGCTGATGACGGTCAGCGATGCGACACGGGACGGGTGTTCCAACGCCACAAGCTGCGCGATCATGCCGCCCATCGACATGCCGACGAGATTCGCCTTGCCGATACCGTGGTCGTCGAGAACGCGCATTGCATCGTCGGCCATATCATCGAACGTGTAGGGCGGCTCTCCCGGCTTGTATTTGGTCGAACGGCCGGTATCGCGATTGTCGTAGCGGATCACGAACAGGCCGGCATCGGCCAGTTCCCGGCAAAACGCCTCCGGCCACCACAGCATCGAGGCCATCGCTCCCATGATCAGCAACAGCGGCGGGTTCGCCGGATCGCCAAAGGTTTCGGATATGATTTCGGGGCGTTCGGTCGTCGTCACGGTGCGGCCTCCTCTCCTGCAATACTGATTGCATTTTGCAATCGGTTGCACGATATTAAAACCGATACGATAATGCAACCGGTTTTGGAGAAACAATCTCATGAGTATGGATCGCCGGTCCGGGTGTCCGATCAACCTGTCGCTGGAAGTGTTCGGCGATCGCTGGAGCCTGATCATCCTTCGCGACATGATCTTCGGCGGCAGGCGTCATTTTCGCGAGCTGCTCAACGGATCGATGGAAGGCATCGCCTCCAACATCCTCGCCGACCGGCTGAAGCGGCTGATGGAACTGGGCATGCTGACCAAAGCCGACGACCCCTCGCACAAGCAGAAGGCGATCTACAGCCTGACCGAAATGGCGATCACGCTGGTGCCGATCCTGGCCCATCTCGGCGCCTGGGGCCGCGTCTGGCTGCCGGTCAGCGAAGAACTCTCGATCCGCGCCGAACTTCTGGAAAAGGGCGGACCGCCGATGTGGGACAAATTCATGGACGAGTTGCGCCATGAACATCTCGGCAAGCCGCTCGATACCGCGTCGGGTCCTTCTGTCCGCGCCACCTTGCAGGCCGCCTATGAAGCCCTGGTTGCCAGCAAGGCTCTCGCCGCCGACTCTGCCGCTTGACCAACTTATTTTCCCGTTTGGGGCCCGGCTCTGCTAGAAGAAGCGGAAAATCACAATTCACGGGATTGGATAAGGTCTTGGTTGAGAACTCTCGGGATGCTGCCCGCGCACGCGCCGACCTGCGCTTCAAGAAGCAGGAAGAGGCGGCAACCGTCCGCCAGAAGGCGATGGCCGAATACGTCGCCGAGAGCGACGCCCGCCAGGCCAAGACCAACAAGCTGCGGGCGCTGCGTCTCGCCAAGGAAGCCGAAGACCTCGCCAACGCGCCGGCGGAACCTGCCAAGAAGCCGGCCCGCGCCAAGAAAAAATAACCCGAAGCCGCACAGGCACCAACTCCTATCCGGGAGGCTGTGACGGTCGCTTCCATCCGACCTTTTCACGCGAAGCAATTTCAACCGAAACCGGGATGTTATCTCGCCCGTCGACGGTCGATGATCGACGCCTTTCAGACAGGAGACCGCCATGACCGCACTGCCGCTCGAAAAAGCCAGGCAAATCATCGATGCCGCCTTTGCCAAGGGCTCCGATCTCAAGCTTAAGCCGCTTGGCGTCTCGGTGCTCGACGCCGGCGGGCATCTGGTCGCCTTCCAGCGCCAGGACGGCGCCTCGTTCCTGCGCCCGCAAATGTCGGCCGGCAAGGCCTTTGGTGCGCTCGCCATCGGCATGGGCTCGCGCAAAGTCGAGGCTTTCGCCAAGGAGCGCCCGCACCTCGTCGCCGGCATCTCGGACGTCTCTGGCGGACGCGTGCTGCCGGTCGTCGGCGGCGTGCTGATCCGCGACAAGACTGGCGCTATCATCGGCGCCGTCGGCATTTCCGGCGACACCTCGGACAATGACGAAGCCGCGGCCATCGCCGGCATCGAGGCCGCCGGCTTCACCGCCGATCCGGGCTGAGCGTCGGGGAACTTCGTCATCCACGGGCGGAGCAGGAGCGAAGCTCCGTCGCGGAGACCCGAGGATCCATTCCGTAACATCAGCCGTAGAGTGCAGCGGAGCAGAATTCTGGACCGCTGAAACGCTCACGTGTCGCGGCATGGATCCTGGGGTCTGGGCCGCGTCGCTACGCTCCTTGCTACGCCCCAGGATGACGACGTTACGGGTGTTTCCGACAACTGTCAGCGCAAGCGCCCGTCAAACTTCCGCCTTCCGCGCTGGGGACCTAATTCAGATTGATGTCTCGGCTGGCCGATCGCATCGACACTGCGAATCCGGCCAGCACGTCGAACAGCGCGATGACCATCAGCGTGAAGAAGACGGAATGGGCCGCGCCCTTCACCAGCAGGAACTCGACCAGGAAGGCCACGAACACCAGCGTCGACAGAAGATGGTCCATGATCGAGGCGTTGGTCGTGCGCACCGACTTCGCCATTTCGAGGAACAGGAAGACCAGCCCGATCAGTATCATCAGGTCGCCCAGCGTCATCGAGAACACGCCGCCCGACATCATACTGAAGGGGAAGACCTCGCTCGCCCAAGGATCGTCACCACTGCCGAAAATTCCCAACAGTCCGAGGTTGTAGAGCACGAAAGGCACGATCAGCAGCGGAATGGCACCGAACATCTGGCGTCTCCATGTGGGGGCAATCCTTTGTAGAATGCGCCACAGGCACGCCGTCAAGATGTTTCGATGGCAGCGTTGAACACGGTCGAAGACCGCACGCAACAACCATGTCAGCCGGTTGCCGGCCGAAGGATTTGCAACGCCTGCGGTGCACGCCTCGAAATGCGCTGCCGGCCGGCTCAAACGCAAAAGGACCAGCCACCGGCCGGTCCTTATGGAAATTCAAACCTTTGAAAAAGCTGGTCTCAGCTTTCCTTGGGCGTCAACACCTGACGACCGCGATACATGCCGGTCTTCAAGTCGATGTGATGCGGACGGCGCATTTCGCCGGAATTCTTGTCCTCGACATAGGTCGGGGCCTTGAGGGCGTCGGCCGAGCGGCGCATGCCGCGCTTGGACGGAGAGGTTTTACGTTTCGGAACGGCCATGGATATGCTCCACTACATGGTCAAAAGCCCCGCCCGCCCTCGTGAAAGGGCCATGTCGGGGCCTAAATCTGAGAAAGTCGGGTGCCTATACACGCCCTGTGCCGTTTTGGCCAGCACTGGCGCGAATTTTTTTGGATCGGCTAGCGGAGACAACCGACATAGGCGCCGGAGCGGCCGGCGCGCCGCTCGATCAGATTGGCGAGCCGCCTCAAGCCAGGCCCGGGTTTGGCCGGATTGCGGGCGATCGGATTTGGCAAGGAAACCGCAAGCAAGGCGGCCTGCCGTCGCGACAGCTGTTTTGCCGAAACGCCGAAATGGTGCTGTGCCGCGGCCTCGATGCCGTAGATGCCCGGGCCCCACTCGGCGATGTTGAGGTAGATTTCCATGATGCGCCGTTTCGACATCACCGCATCGAAATAGACGGCCAGCGGCAATTCGACCACCTTGCGCACCGAGCCCAGCGGCCGCGACCACAGAAACAGGTTCTTTACCGTCTGCATGGTGATGGTCGAGGCACCGCGCGTCGCTTCGCCGGCCAACGCGTCGTCGACGACGCCTCTCAGCTCGCCGAGATCGACGCCACGATGAAAGCAGAACTGCCCATCCTCCGACATGATGACGGAATTGGCCAGCACCGGCGACACGTCGTCGATCGATACCCAGCGGCGGTCGTAACCGGAGAACGTCGCCAGGTCCTTCAACATCAGCGTCGAGACAGGATGCACGAAGAACGGCAGGTAGAGAAAGGTCAGCACGACCGGAATCAAAGCCAGCACCGCGGCCACGACGATGCCGCGCCGGACCCAGCGTTTGAGACCCCGGCGATTTACGCCTCGCGATCTCGTCGCCATGTCCAGCTTTTCGGTTTCATGATCGACGATCGGTTCCGCCAAGCCGCCCAACCCGTGCCAGAGAGCTCGTTTTGAAACGCGCTCCTGTGAGTCATGTGACGGTGTTTTCGAGAACCGGAGCGGAGCGTACATTAGAGTACGCAAGCACCGGAAGCGCAGAAAACGCCCTCAGATGACCGCAGGAGCAGAGTTTCCAAACGGGCTCATACTGCTCCGGCATAATGGCGCTTGCCTTCTTGCGC
Source organism: Mesorhizobium sp. M7A.F.Ce.TU.012.03.2.1 (assembly GCF_004006095.1). NCBI lineage: Bacteria > Pseudomonadati > Pseudomonadota > Alphaproteobacteria > Hyphomicrobiales > Phyllobacteriaceae > Mesorhizobium > Mesorhizobium sp. M7A.F.Ce.TU.012.03.2.1. The sequence goes on along the minus strand of NZ_CP034779.1, from coordinate 2,480,747 downwards.
AACGTCTGAGTGTCGGCTACCGGTCCGGGCCATGACGAATGACGACCAAATGGCGTTCGAAATGGCGCTCATCCGACGCGCTGCCGCCGTCGAGGTGCTGCTGCGGCGGCTGCTCGACGACCGTGCGCTTTCGGGCGAGATCGCGCGGCCTGAGCGGCTGATGGCAGCCATGCGGCACGGCGTGCTGAACGGCGGCAAGCGCCTGCGCCCCTTCCTGGTCATGGAAAGTGCCGCCCTTTTTTCCGCCGATGGCGAGGCGGCACTGCGTGTCGCCGCCGCACTTGAATGCGTGCATTGCTATTCGCTGGTACACGACGATCTGCCCGCCATGGACGACGATGACCTGCGTCGTGGCCAGCCGACCGTGCACAGAGCCTTCGACGAGGCGACCGCCATTCTGGCTGGCGATGCCTTGCTGACGCTGGCCTTCGACATCATCGCCGGCGAGGCGACCGCCCTGCCGGCGGAGCGGCGGGCGGCCCTGGTGCTGGCGCTGGCCCGCGCCGCCGGACCCGGCGGCATGGTCGGCGGCCAGAAGCTCGACCTCGAAGCCGAACAGACGCCGCCGGACGAGGCCGGCATCATCCGGCTGCAGGCGATGAAGACCGGCGCTCTGATCCGTTTCGCCTGCGAGGCAGGTGCCCTCATCGCCGGCGCCCCGGCCGATGACCGCGAGCGGCTGGCCGAATTCGGCTCGGCGATCGGTCTTGCCTTCCAGCTTGCCGACGACCTGCTCGATTTGACCGCCGATGCCAGCCAGATGGGCAAGGCAACCGGCAAGGACGCCGCCGCCGGCAAGGCGACGCTGGTGGCCTTGCATGGTCCGAATTGGGCGCGCAGCCAGTTGCACGGCCTTGTCGCACAGGCGCATGCGCTGCTTGAGCCCTATGGCGACGATGCCCAATTGCTGAAAGAAGCGGCGACGTTCGTGGCGACCCGCACCAGTTGAGGTTGGCGCCAACCGAGATATCGAGCTGACTAAAGTTCGCTCATCCTCCGCCGGCCAATTCAGAAATAGAACTTGAGCGGAAGCCTGCCGAGGCAGAGGATCGACATCGCTTTGCCATCCGCACGGCACGCACGCGGTGCGGGTAGAGTTGGAGGGGTGCCATGTCGACCACCGACAAGCTGTTCAGCGGTTCCATTGCCGAGGTCTACGACCGGGCGATGGTGCCGCTGATCTTCGAGCCGTATGCACGGGATCTGGCAGAGCGGGTGTCGAAGCTCGGGCCGCAATCGGTGCTCGAAGTGGCGGCGGGCACCGGTGTGGTGACACGTGCGATGGCAGCAAAGTTGCCGGCGCAAGCCCGCATCGTGGTCACCGACCTCAACCAGCCCATGCTCGACCACGCACGCACGCGGATGGCGGACGATCCTCGGATCACCTGGCGGCAGGCCGACGCCCAGGCGCTGCCCTTCGAGGACGCAGAGTTCGACGCCGTGGTTTGCCAGTTTGGCGCGATGTTCTTCCCCGATCGGGTGGGCGCCTACGGCCAAGCGCGGCGGGTGATGCGGCCGGGCGGGCACTTCCTGTTCAACGTCTGGAGTGCCATCGAAGACAACGAGTTCGCCGAGGAAGTGACGCGGGCGCTCGGCCATTTTTTCCCGGCCGATCCGCCGCGCTTCATGGCGAGGACGCCGCACGGCTATCACGATGCGGACGTCATCCGCGCCGACCTTCATGCCGCCGACTTCGGTAACATCACCATAGAGCCGCTGGATGCCGTCAGCGCCGCTTCGTCGCCATATGAGGCGGCCACGGCCTATTGCCAGGGCACACCCCTGCGGGCTGAGATCGAGGCGCGCGGCGGCTCGCTGGAGGAGGCGACGCGATACGTGGCGAATGCCCTTGGGAAACGGTTCGGGGAAGGTCCGGTGCGTGGCCGCATCCGCGCCCTCGTCGTGGAAGCGGCCTAGGCGTGCTGTCCATCCGGCGGTTCGCATGGCCTGCCTGCCCGCACGAACGAAATTTTAATGTAAATGAAGCGTAATCCCGGCCATTAAAATGGTGCGTATGTGTTGGGGTTGCGCATGCCTGAATATTCGTCCTTCATCCGGTCGGTCCGGATCCGCTATATTTCAGGGTTGCTGATCTTCGCGCTGGCTTCCGCCGGCATCGTGATTGCGCTTGACCGCGTCAATTCCTTTCGCCGCGACATCGATGCGCTGAGCAGCAACCTCGTCATCTTCACCCGCGACCTGCGCAACGCGACCAGCTTCGCCGAGACCACCGGCACCGCCTGGCGGGCGGAGACACGCGATGCCCTGACCACATCGGCGCGCGGCCATTCGGAGCGCCTGACCGGCGAGATCGAGACGCTGACCGCCCAGCTTGCGGCGATCAAGCCACGGCTGTCGATCAAGACCGTCAACGAACTCCAGTCCGCTTCCGTCAACGGCGATCTGTTCTGGTCGCCGCGCGACATGGTGCGCAATTTCAACCTGATGTCGATGGCGCAAAAGGTCGACGAGTGGAGCTATCGCGAAATCCGCAACCAGAACGACCTGTTCGCCCAGCCGATGCTGGTCCGCGTCCGCACCGCCATGGATGATGAGCGCCACCTGGCCGATGCCTCAAGCGACAGGCTGCTGCTGTGGGCGAGCGGCATCCTGTTCGCGGCACTTGCCATCGTCGCCTTCTGGATCTTCCGCCCGATGGAAGTGGCAATCCGCCGCGCCTTTGCCGAATCCGCGGAATCCCTGTTCAAGGCCGAGGCCGCCGACCGCGCCAAATCCGAATTCCTGGCCAATATGAGCCACGAAATCCGCACGCCGATGAACGGTGTGCTCGGCATGGCCGAACTGCTGGCCAAGACCGATCTGACCCCGCGCCAGAAGACCTTCACCGACGTCATCGTCAAATCCGGCAACGCGCTGCTCACCATCATCAACGACATCCTCGATTTCTCCAAGATCAATGCCGGGCAACTCACTCTCGACCCTGCTCCCTTCCGCCTTTCCGAGGCGGTCGAGGATGTGGCGACGCTGGTCTCGGCGCGCGTCGCCGAAAAGAACCTTGAACTGATCGTGCGTGTCGACCCGCGCCTGCCGGCCCATGTCGTCGGCGACGCCGGCCGGTTCCGGCAGATCATCACCAACCTGCTCGGCAATGCCGTGAAGTTCACCGAAAAGGGTCATGTGCTGATCGATGTCGGCGGCGAAATCGTCAACGACGTGGTCCAACTCAAGATCCGCGTCGAGGACACCGGCATCGGCATACCGGCCGAGAAACTGCAGAACGTGTTCGAAAAATTCGCGCAGGTGGACGGCTCGTCCACCCGCCGTCATGAAGGCACGGGGCTTGGCTTGGCCATCGCCGCCCGCCTCGTCGACCTGATGGCAGGCAAGATCGGCGTCGAAAGCGAGATCGGCCGCGGCTCGGTGTTCTGGTTCGCGGTGCCGCTGCCCGCGCATCAGGCCGCGGCGCGCGACGAGATCGTGCCGGTCGACGTCACCGGCGCGCGCGTGCTGGTCATCGATGACAATCCGGTCAACCGCGAAATCCTGCTCGAGCAGCTCAGAAGCTGGAGCTTCGATTGCGCCGCCGCCGAAAGCGGCGCGGTTGGGCTGGCCTTCCTCGACCGCGCCTTTCAGTTGGGCGCCGCTGTCGACTGCATCATCCTCGACTACCAGATGCCGGGAATGAACGGCGCCGACGTCGCCAGAGCCATTGCTTCCGACAGGCGCCTGTCGGCCATCCCGATCGTTATCCTGACCTCGGTCGACCAGGTCGATTTCGGTAAGATGATCATCGACTTCGGCATTGCCGCGCATCTGACCAAACCGGCGCGCTCCGCGGTGCTGCTCGGCACCGTCATCTCGGTGATTCAGAAGGCCCGTTCGCAGGTCGGCAAGGCGCGGTTCGTCCGTGAACCGATTGTGCAGGCTTCCCTGGCAGCGCCGCCCGCCTTCACTGTCATCCGCGGCCCGGCAATGCCGGTCACGGCAGCGCCGGAATTGACAACCGCGCCGAACGGACCGATCGACATCCTCATTGCCGAGGACAATGACGTGAACCAGTTGGTCTTCGGCCAGATCCTCAATGGGTTGGGCTTGAGCTACCGCATCGCCGGCAATGGCCGCACGGCGGTCGAAATGTACCGGGCGCTGCGCCCCAAGCTGATCCTGATGGACGTTTCGATGCCCGAAATGAACGGCTATGAGGCGACCCGCGCCATCCGGGCGATGGAGGTCTCGACGGGCGCCCACATCCCGATCATCGGCGTCACCGCGCACGCGCTGAAGGGCGATCGCGACAAGTGCATCGAATCTGGCATGGACGACTATCTGCCGAAGCCCGTTTCGCCCGACCGCCTGGGCACCAAGATCGGCACATGGCTCAGCGAGACGGTGGTGGCCAAGACGGCGTAAAAGCCGGCCCTATTGGTCAGGCCGATCGGCGCAACCGGCCGATCGGGATGATTTCCGGCGAGGTCACGCCATAAGGCGTGCCCTGCCAGTCACCCAGCCACTGCTCGACCAACAGGCCAGCCTCGTCCAGCATCCGCGCAAGATCTTCCTTCTTGGGGAACGCGATCTTGGATTCGGCGCCCAGAACAGGTCTACCGCCCGGAATGTCATAGAAGGTCGAGTAGGTGACGATGCCGGTAGCGGCATCGTGTCCGGCATCATACCAGGCTTTGACCGTGCCGAGGTCGGGATGCGTAACCGCCCGTTCGGAGCGCTGCGGCGTCCATTCCAGCCATTCCTCCTCGGCGGGATTTCGTGTGTCGAAAATGAAGAGCCCGCCAGGAGCGAGATGCTCAGTGATGGTGCCCAGCACCGCCATCTGATCCTCGCCTGTCAAGAAAACCTGGAACGCATGCCCGGTGAGCAGGACCAGATCGAAACGCCGCCCGAGCCGAACAGTACGCGCGTCAGCCTCGACCCAGTCGACCCTGTCGCCGCCGGCCCTGCGCCGCGCGACGTCGAGCATCGCCGATGCCGGGTCAACGCCAGTGACACTATGCCCATCGGCAAGTTCGGCAGCCAGTTGGCCAGTGCCACAGCCGAGATCGAGGACCGAGCCGCGATTTACGGCAAGACCGATACAGTATTCAAAATCGGCGCGGCCGCTTTGGTTCTCAATATCATAGAACTGGACGAAGTCAGGATCGCTGTAGATAGGGTCGGTCATAGTTCTCCGCCTATACTCCAAATTTCCAGCTGCGGCCCATCAATGCGTCAGGCCGCCGCGTCCAGGCGATAGCGACGCATCCAGTCGAGGCTTGTCGCGTCAGCGAGCTTTGCAAAGCCGGGGCTTATATCTTCGGCGTCTGGTGCTCGGACATCCAAAACTTCACAGATGCCTAGCAACGTCGCCGCCGGATTGCTCGAAAGGCGCTCGTAGCCAACCCGAAGCGGGGTTATGCCTTGCTCAGCGAACCAAATGTTCCATGCCGCATCATAGGTCTCGAGTTCCGTGACCTCTCGTTTGATCCGCTCGAAATCATATTGGGGCTCTTTCGGCGGCGCGACCCTTTCGATCTCGGTGCCGTCGGGAGCGATATGCCAAAGACCGGTCTGCTCCGCCTTGATCAGGGAGACAGCCTGCGCGAGCTTGTTCTCCCGCGAGAGGTGTATGTAGAGGACGCGGCCAAAGGCCTTTTCAAGACGCGCTCTGTCGGACGGCAGTTTTGGAAAAATCCGGTCGAGGGTTGCCGAGAGTTCATCCAGATTTTCGCGCATTAAGCGAAGGCCGAAGAGGCCGGTCCCACCCTTGCCCGCAGCCATCGCCGCGTTGAGATAGGCGACATTGAAGTCGAGCTCACTCATCGTGTCGCGATCGGGCAGCTTCCACTCTTCAGCCCACTCCAGCACATCCTGCCGCCGATAGAATGAGTGCGGATCGCCAGTCGTCTTCGTGGATGCCAGAAGCTTGCACAGCAGCGTGCTTCCGGTCCTCGGCGTGCCGCAGATGATGTATCCATCGAACATGTTGAGACCCATGCTGCTCGTCAAAGACAGGGCCGCCGCCCAGTAAGGATGGCGGCCGCTATAGCTGAAATCTTTGCTGGATGCGACGTCACGGCTATCGCTTTTAAATGCCTCTCTCGGACAAACACCATGCCTGCAGCGGCCAAATTTACCGGTTGCGCACCACCACGCACGCCCCACCGACACTTTGCAATTTCTGGCAAATAACGTTGGCATCGGCGCGGCGGTCGACACCGATCCTGACCGCGTAGATGCCGCGCCGGCCGATCGGCGTGCGCACCCGGCTGACCACCGGATCATGCCCGTTGAGTAGAGCCGGGAACCGGCTCCTTACCCTGACCCACTGGTTGATCGCGGCGCTGCGGCGAAAATTGCCGGCCACCTGGATGCCCCATGGCTTTATGTTGATCGAAGCCATGGCCACCGTCCGCGACATGATCACCGGCAGTTTTCGGCAAGCGACGGCAAACTCCGTCTTTGCGTCGAGCGGCTCGACCTTTCCAGCATAGGCCCGGTCGGTGAACTTGTCGGCTGGTTCGCCCATGATGTCTAAGACATAGCTTTCGGTTTCCATCGGCAGGAAACCGCCGGAGCTGAGCCAGCGCGACACCCGGCTCTCGCCGGCATTGTAGGCGGCGGCCGCCAGGCCGAGATTGCCATAGCCGGTTTTCATTTCGGCGAGATATCTGGCCGAAGCCGGGATCGCCTGGTTGATGTCGAAGGAATTGGCAAGCCCGCGCATCTTGGCGGTGCCCGGCATGAACTGGGCAATGCCTTCGGCACCGACCGGACTGACGGCGTTGGGATCGAAACGGCTTTCCTTCCAGATCAGCCGGGCGAAGAAATCCCTGGACAGGCCGTTCTGGTCGGCATTCGCCTGGATCAGATTGCAGACCTTGTCGATCAGCCGCTGCTTGGCGGATTGCGGCGGATCGGCCTGCACAAGGGTCGACCAGGTCAGCCCGTACAGCAGGATCAGCGCTGCCCAAAGGAAACGCTGCATCGGTTCTACTCGGCCGCGGCCTTGCCGCGACCGAACCGTTGCTCGATATAGTCGGCGACCATTTTCTCGAAATCCGCGGCGATCGACGGCCCGCGCAGCGTCGCCGCCTTTTTGCCGTCGACGAAGACAGGCGCCGTCGGCATTTCGCCCGTGCCGGGCAGCGAAATGCCGATATCGGCATGCTTGGACTCGCCGGGGCCGTTGACGATGCAACCCATCACCGCGACCTTGAGGTTCTCGACGCCGGGGTATTTGTCGCGCCACACGGGCATGTTCTTCCTGAGATCGGCCTGGATGTTCTGGGCGAGTTCCTGGAACACGGTGGAGGTGGTGCGGCCGCAGCCGGGGCAAGCGGCAACAATCGGCACGAACTGTCTGAACCCCATGGTTTGCAGCAATTCCTGCGACACCTGCACCTCGCGCGTGCGGTCGCCGTTCGGCTCCGGTGTCAGCGAGATGCGGATGGTGTCGCCGATGCCTTGCTGGAGCAGGATGCCCATGGCGGCCGACGAAGCGACGATGCCCTTCGAGCCCATGCCGGCTTCGGTCAGGCCGAGATGCAGCGCGTGGTTGGAGCGGGTGGCGAGTTCGGTATAGACGGCTATCAGGTCCTGCACGCCGCTGACCTTGGCCGACAGGATGATTTTTTCGCGGCCAAGGCCGATCTCTTCCGCCATCTCGGCCGACAGGATCGCCGACTGCACGATCGCCTCGCGCATCACCTCCTGGGCCGTCAGCGGAAAACCCTTGTCCTGGTTGTCGTCCATCAGCCGGGTCAAAAGCTCCTGGTCGAGCGAGCCCCAGTTGACACCGATGCGCACCGGCTTGTCGTGCCTGATCGCCATCTCGACGATATCGGCGAACTGGCGGTCCTTCTTGTCCTTGAAGCCGACATTGCCCGGATTGATGCGGTATTTGGCCAGCGCCTCGGCGCAGGCCGGATGATCGGCCAAAAGCTTGTGGCCGATATAGTGGAAATCGCCGACCAGCGGCACGTTGATGCCGAGCCGCTGAAGCCGCTCATGAATGCGCGGCACGGCGGCGGCACTCTCGTCGCGATCGACGGTGATGCGCACGATCTCCGAGCCGGCCCGGTGCAGCGCTGCGACCTGCGCAACCGTCTGGTCGATATCGGCCGTATCGGTGTTGGTCATCGATTGGACGATAACGGGCGCACCGCCGCCGACGACCACGCCGCCGACATCGACGCTGACCGACGTGCGGCGGGGGAAAGGAGAGGAAAAATATCCGGTCATGCCGGCAGCCTTTTGTCTCTGGAGCATCTTGTGTCCTGCATGGACGCACAACGACGCCCCGGGCCGATGCGCTGAGGTCCGGGCATGAGGTGGAGGAGCAAAGATGGCTTGTCAATGGCGACAGGTCGCCATTGGCCGGAATCGCCCGCCGCCGGCGACCAGAAACAATCGATGATCTGGCGAAACGGGCGACGGTCGAAGCGGAGATTGAGCCGGGTGCAAGTCCAGCTTCGGCTGACAGACCGGTGCTGGAAAATCAAAACCCTCCACGCCGGCGGCGGGGCGCCGCCGGGAAAAGAGGCCGCGGATATTGGGCGGCTATGTCAGGAGGGCGTCAATGCGTGGTCGGTTTGCCTCTTAGTTTTTCAATCTCGTCCTTGAGTGCCAGCTTGCGTCGCTTGAGATTCACGATTTCGAGGTCGTCGACCGATGGATGATTCATCGCGTCATCGATTTCACGTTCGATGTCGCCGTGTTTCCGCTGCAACTCATCAAGATGGGATGCAAGAGACATGATTGGTTCTCCCTTTCATGGTTTTCCTCGATTGCAACCGTCACGGCGCGTCCACCGCAGGTTCGCTTCTGTGACGGCACAATGACACTGTGCCACCATCCGGCCGCGATGTCGAATGATCCGTGGTAGCATTCCACGACACCTTGAAATGTGATATGGGCTGCACGCCGGTGACAAAACACCCGGTCCCGCCCAATCAGGCCCAGTTTTGGGCGCCGCAGACGTGCAGACGGTAGAGAATGTCCGATCAGGAACAGGCCGATATTCGCCTAGAATTTTCCCGCCTGAAGCAGGAACACGCCGATTTCGATGCGGCCATCAACGCGATGATCGCCATGGCCTGCGATCCGCTGCAGATCCAGCGCATGAAGAAGAAGAAGCTGTTCCTGAAGGACCGGCTGATGGCGCTGGAAGACAAGATCATTCCCGACATCATTGCGTGAGTTGGCGTTCGCTCGCTCGCGCTACCCGGCGATCGAAAGCTTCGCGGCACGATCACGCAGCAGGCCGATAAGTTCGCCGGTCCGCCCCTCGGATGTATCGATGGGGACCACCAGGCACATCGTCGCCTCGACCTTGCCCGGCGCTGAAAACACCGGCGCGGCAAGGCACTTGGTATAGGCATCGACAAGGCCCGAAGTGACGCAATAGCCGGTGATCCGCGCTTTTGCGATGTCGGCGACGAAATCGTCGAGCCGCAGTTTGCGCCCGTCGGGCAGCACGAGATCGTCGTTTGACACCATGTCTTCGATCTCAGCCTTCTCCAGCCCAGCCAGAAGCAGCCGCCCCGAGGCCGTCCAGGGCAGCGGTATCTGCAAGCCGGTGGCGGAACTGATGCGGAACGGCCTGGTGCCGGGACTCGCATGGACGATCGTATAGCGGCCGCTCTGCAGCATGCACAGTTCGGAAGTCTCGCCGGTCTCGCGCGACAGATTGTCGACCTCCTGGCGCCCCCGCCTCAACAGGTCGTTGCCCCGCACATAGTCCATTCCGTAGAGATAGAGCTTCTTGCCGAAATAGACGCGATTGCCGTCGCCTTCCATTTCCAGCAGTCCCGCATCGACCAGCGACCGCACCAGCGTATAGATCGTCGAACGGGGCGCGTTCACGCCCTTGGCAAGGTCGCCAATGCCGATCGCGCGCTGGGTCGTGTGAAGAAACTCCAGAATCTCGAGCACCCGGTTGAGCCCCTTTTCACGGGAGCCCGAAATCTTCTCGCCGGCTGAAAGTGCCGAGGCATTGCCATCTTGCATTGTTGATTCCCGGTGTTAGTATCTGTCCTGTACAGGATACACACGTCTCTTGTAAGAGACAATCGCTTCGACGACACTGACGCGTGTATTGCCTGTGCAAGGGGAACACAAACGAAAGGAGGTCGCCGTGAACGACACATCCGGAAGACGTGATTTTCTGAAATTGGGAATGGCGGGACTGGCCACGGCCGGCGTCGTGGGTGCGGCGGTAGCCGTCGATGCCCAGAAGGCCGCTGCTCAGGCAGCACCCGACAGCCTGCTGCGCACCGTGCTCGATCGCGGCAAGCTGATCGTCGGCACCGGCAGCACCAACGCGCCGTGGCACTTCGAGAACGATGCCGGCGAACTCGTCGGCATGGACATCACCATGGGGCGCATTCTTGCCAAGGGCCTTTTCGATGATCCGACCAAGGTCGAGTTCGTGATGCAGGATCCGGCACAGCGCATCCCCAACGTCACCACCAACAAGGTCGACATCACCATTCAGTTCATGACGATGAGCGCCCAGCGCTCGCAGCTGGTCAACTTTTCCCGGCCTTACTACGTCGAGGGCGTCGCCCTGCTGAGCCTTCCGACCGCCGAGAACAAGACCTTCGACAAGTTGCTTGCCGGCGGCTCGGCGACACGCGTCTCCATCCTGCAGAATGTCGATGCCGAGGCGCAGGTGCATTCGGTGCTGCCCGAGTGCCAGGTCATGCAGATCGATACCCAGGCCAACGTGCTGCAGGCACTGGAATCGAAACGCGTCGACGCCGCTGCCGTCGATCTGTCCACGGTGCGCTGGCTCGCCTCGCGCAATCCGGACAGATATTTCGACGCCGGCAAGAGCTGGCTGAGCATGCTTTATGGCGCGGCACTCCGGCAAGGCGACCTTGACTGGCTGACCTTCGTCAACGCGACCTTCACCATCGCCATGTTCGGCCACGAAAACGCACTCTACGATGCCGCCTTCAAGGACTATTTCGGACAGGAGCCGCCGGCGCGCCATCCCGGCTTCCCGGCCATCTGATCTGCATCAGGTGGGAGGGCGTATCCAGCGCCCTTCCGCCTCCCTAGAGCAATTCCAGGAAGTGTGAAACGGTTTTTCGTCCGGAATTGCGTCAAACAAAGAGTTAGAGCGGGTCGCCGTTTCCGTGAAACGGTGAACTGCTCTAAGCCTGCGGCACTGAGGCGGACGCATGGGCTATGCCCTTAATTTCAACCTGATCTGGCGGCACTTCGACAAGCTGTGGGGCGGACTGCTGCTCAGTCTCGAACTCGCCGTCATATCGATCGCCATCGGCACCGTCATCGGTCTGGTTTTGGCGGTCTGGTACGTGTCTGCCGGACGCATCGTGCGCACCATCATCGCCGCCTACGTCGAATTCATCCGCAACGTGCCGCTGATCCTGCTCGTCTACCTCGTTTTCTACGGCCTGCCGACAGTGGTCGACATCGCCTACAGCGCGCCGACCTCGTTCGTCGTCACGCTGTCGCTCTATAGCGGCGCCTATCTGGTCGAGGTGTTTCGCTCCGGGCTCGAAGCCGTTCCGCGCGGACAGTTGGACGCCGGCAAGGCAATCGGCCTGACGCCCTGGCAAAGGCTGCTCAACGTGCGCCTGCCGACCATGCTGCGCATCACCTTGCCGGCATTGTCCAACACCTTCATATCGCTGTTCAAGGACACCTCCGTCGCCTCGGTCATTTCGGTGCCGGAGCTGACCTATGGCGCCCAGTGGATCAACTTCAACACCTTCCGCATCGTCGAGGTCTATCTCGTGGTCACGGCGATGTATCTGGTGACCGGCTACATCTTGCTTTTTGCGCTTCGGCTCGTCGAGCGCCGGTTCAGGGCGGCGCGCTGACATGCTGACCCAGATAGCCTATGCCTTGCCTTTCCTCGCCCAGGGCTTTGCCCTGACACTGTGGGTATCCCTGCTGGTCGTGGTGTTTTCGTTGATCGCCGGCGTGATCATGGGCGTCGGCCTAGTCTATGGCCCGGTGCCGTTGCAATGGGCCGTGCGCATCTTCAGCGACACCATCCGCGGCATCCCGATCCTGGTGCTCATCTTCTTTGTCTATTACGGACTGCCGGCCGTTGGGCTTCATCTGCCGTCGTTCTGGGCCGCAGTGCTGGCGCTGACCCTGTTCAAGACAGCTCAGGTCGTCGAATATTTCAGAGGTGCTGTCGGCTCCATTCCGAAAGGGCAGTCCGAGGCGGCGATGGCGATCGGACTCACCTTTCGCCAGCGGCTCGCCTACGTCATTTTCCCACAGGCGTTCAGGCGCTTCCTGCCGCCCTGGATCAACGGCGTCACCGATGCGGTCAAGGGCAGCGCGCTGGTATCGCTGCTCGGCATCACCGACCTGATGCAGGCCATCAACCAGGTCATCGGCCGCACCTATGAGGCCATGCCGCTCTATATCCTCGGCGCGCTCATCTACTTCGCGGTCAACTATGCCCTTTCGCTCGCCAGCCGTCGGCTCGAGCGGCGTTTCTCCTTCATCCGGGAATAGCAATGTCCACAAGTCCGAAAAACACCCCGGCCCTTCTCGACGTCCAGGACGTTTCCAAAGCCTTTGGGACCGTCCAGGTCCTGCGTTCGGTCAGCCTGCAGGTGGCGAAGGGCGAGGTGGTGACGGTCATCGGCCCCTCCGGCAGCGGCAAGACCACGCTGCTGCGTTGCGTCAACTTTCTCGAAAGCTATGACAGTGGTTCGATCCGCATCGACGGCAAGGAGGTCGGCTTTCGCGAAGCCGGAACCCGCCAGCGTCGCAGCGAACGCGATCTCGCCGCGATGCGCGCCGAGACCGGCATGGTGTTCCAGAGCTTCAACCTCTTTCCGCACCTGACAGCCGCCGGCAACATCATGCTTGGCCTCACCAAGGTGCGCGGCAAGAGCAACGCCGAAGCGCGCACCATCGCCGAACACTGGCTCGGCCGGGTCGGCCTCGCCCACAAGGCCGACAGCCTGCCCGCCGAACTGTCCGGCGGCCAGCAGCAGCGCGTCGGCATTGCCCGCGCCGTGGCCATGGGGCCGAAGATCCTGCTTCTCGACGAGATAACCTCCGCGCTCGACCCGGAACTGGTCGGCGAGGTGCTTGAGGTCGTGCGTAGCCTGGCCGAGGACGGCATGACGATGGTGATGGTCACGCACGAAATGGCCTTTGCCCGAGATGCCTCGAGCCGCATCATCTTCATGGCCGATGGCGGCGTCAGCGCGGCGGGTCCACCCGCCGAAATCCTGGCGGCCGACACCGACAATGAGCGCCTGCGCACCTTCCTGGCGCGCTTCCGCGCCTCGCATTTCTAGAACGGGACAGCGAACGCTGTCGCAAGGAGCCTTCTTTCATGACGCCTTATATCCGGCTCGCCGCGTTGGGCCTGACGCTACCCGAGCCGCCGACACCGATCGCCAACTTCGTCACCCATGCCGAAAGCGGCCGGCTGATCTTCCTGTCCGGCCAGGGTCCGCTGCGCACCGACGGCACGCTGTTTACCGGCAAGGTGGGGGAGGATGTCACCGTCGAGCAGGCTTATGGCCATGCCCGCCTCACCGGCCTCAATCTGCTTGCCGTCATGCACGCAGCCACCGGCGACCTTGGCCGGATCGTGCGCGTCGTCAAGCTGCTCGGCTTCGTCAACGCCATACCGACCTTCAGCGACCACCCGAAAGTGGTCAATGGCTGTTCCGACCTGTTTGCCGATGTGTTCGACAATATCGGCGGCCATGCCCGCTCGGCGATCGGCGTCGGCTCCTTGCCTGGAAACATCACCGTTGAAATCGAGGCGGTTGTCGAGATCGCCGCCTGACCTTTAGAAGAATGGAATCCGAGAGATGAAAACCACTTCCACCGACGGCTCCAACACCACCATCCGCGAACGGCTCGGCCTTCGCCCGATCATCAATGTCTCCGGCACGATGACCGCGCTCGGCGCGTCGATCATCGTCCCCGAAGCGATCAGCGCCATGGCGGAAATGGCCTCGCAATGGGTGGAAATGGATGACCTGCAACGTGCCGCAAGCACGATCGTCGCGCGCCTGACCGGCGGCGAGGCCGGTTTCATCACTGCCTGCTGCGCCAGCGGCATCACCATGGCGATCGCCGGTGCGATGACGGGGACCAATCTGCTCGCCATTGAGCGGCTGCCTGATAACACGGAAGGCCTCAAGTCGGAGGTCATCGTCCAGCTCGGGCACATCGTCAACTATGGTGCGCCGATCGACCAGTCGGTCCGGCTGGCGGGCGCCAGGGTCGTGCCGGCCGGCACGGTCAGCGTGACGCAGGACTATCATGTGCGCGACGCGATCAACGACCGCACGGCGGCGGGCCTCTACGTCGTTGCGCACCACACCGTGCAGTATGGCATGCTGTCCCTGGAGGAATTCTGCGAGATCTGCCACGCCAGGGGCGTTTCTGTGATCGTGGATGCGGCTTCAGAGTATGATCTGCGCGGCTTCCTCGCGCGCGGCGCCGACATTGTCATCTACAGCGGACACAAATTCCTGAGTGGGCCGACCAGCGGCATCGTCACCGGGCGCAAGGATCTGGTTCGCACCGCCTATCTCCAGAACCGCGGCGTCGCCCGCGCCATGAAGGTCGGCAAGGAGAGCATCGCCGGCACCATGGCCGCACTGGAAGCCTGGGAAAAGCGCGACCATGCCGGCATCCGCCGCCGCGAAGACGCCGCGCTCAACCTGTGGAAGGAGACGTTGCAGGGCCTGCCGGGCATTGTCGCGCAGATCATTCCCGATCCGACCGCCAACCCTCTCGATCGGCTTCAGATATTTGTACTGCCCGAAAGCCGGTTCACGGCGGCCGGCCTCACCTCGGCATTGGCGACGGGCTCGCCGCCGATCATCGTGCGCAACCATGAGGTGGAGCGCGGCCATTTCTTCCTCGATCCCTGCAACCTCCATCCCGGCGAGGCTGAGATCGTCGCCGAACGGTTGCGCGCCGTATTGACCGCCAAGGACCGCCCGGCCGATGCGATGAAACTCGCCCGCAAGGATTCGTCCGGCGTCTTGCGCTGGCCAGATTGAACACCCGGCGAATCGCTACCTGAATGCGCCGGCCGTAACCAGCACGCGCCATCATGCGCCTATTGGCCTGACGGGCTCTCCAGGGCACCGGCCGGGAAACTGCCGGCTCCCTTTGCGCACCTTGGCGGGTCCAGCCTCGTGGCCGCTTCGTAGCCTCCCAAACAAACTTTACAAATATCTTTATTTATGTGAAGTCATGACGATTGAAGGATCGATCATGACAGCCACTCGTTTCGCCACGCGCCTGAATTCCTTTGCCTCGCGGCCGCAGGCTGAGTGGCCCGATCTTACTGGCAAGCCGTCGCTGCTGCAGATGGCGGCGCGCGCCGCCAAGGTCGAGGGGCTTACCGATCTCGATCTCAACTTTCCTGACCACGTCGGTGAAAAGCCCACGGAAATCGCCCTGAAACTGGGCGATCTAGGGCTCTCCATCAATGGCTTTGCCATGCGCTACTACTCCAACCCCGCCTTCAAGCTCGGCGCTTTCACCAATCCGGATCCGGCGGTGCGCCGCGAGGCCATCGACCTGACCAAGGCCGGCATCGATGCCGTGCGTGAGGCCGGCGCCAGCCTGATGACGCTGTGGCTCGGCCAGGATGGCTTCGACTACGCCTTCCAGGCCGACTATTCGACGCTTTGGCAACACGAAATTGATGGGATTCGTGAAGTTGCGGCACATGATCCCGACTGTCAGATCAGCCTTGAATACAAACCGAACGAACCCCGCTCCTACAGCCTGATGCCGGATGCGGCGACGACCTTGCTGGCGATCCGCGATGTCGGCCTGCCCAATCTCGGCGTCACGCTCGATTTCGCTCATGTGCTCTACGCCGACGAACAGCCGGCCTTTGCCGCAGCCCTGGTGGCGCGTCATAGCAAGCTGCTCGGCGTGCACCTGAACGACGGCTACGCCAAGCGCGACGACGGCCTGATGGTCGGCGCGGTGCACACGCTGCAGACCATCGAGCTGCTCAGGCAGATTCGCCGCGACGGTTACGCCGGCGCCATCTATTTCGACACGTTCCCCGATATGACCGGGCTCGATCCGGTGCGCGAGTGCGAAGTCAACATCGCCACCGTCAAGCGCATGCTGCGCGTCGTCGACCGGCTGGAGCAGGACAATCGCCTGTCCGCCGCCATGGACAGCCAGGATGCCGTTACGTCGCAGGCCATCATCCAGGAAATCATGCTCGGGCCGGATAGCTGAGGCATCCGCGCCATCGCCGTTTTTCAACCAGGGAGGAATACAATGAAACTTCTGCTTGCCACCGCTACCGCCGCACTGATGGCGCTCTCGATCGGCTCTGCCTTTTCCGCCGACCTCGCGCCGCTCAATTCCGACACGGAAAAGGACCGCATCGACTGGTCGCAGGTCGAGGCCAAGTTCGGCGCGTTCCCCAAGCTGCCCGAAGGCACCAAGGCAGGCGCGGTCTCCAAGACGCTGACCAATGAATACTGGCGCTCGCTGGGCGAGGGCTACACGGCATTCGGCGCCAAGGTCGGCGTTCCTGTCGTCTATCAGGCAGCGCAGAGCGAGGGCGACCAGCTCGGCCAGCTCACCATCGCCGAAGGCCTGGTGACGCAGGGCTACAACGTGCTGCTCGTCTCGCCGCAGACGGATGCCAATCTGCAGCCGATCATGGAGCAGGCAAAGGCCGCCAACGTGCCGGTGGTCAATGTCAATGACGCCGTCATCCCGCAGGCCGAGCATTATGTCGGCAATGTCCAACGCGACAATGGCGTGCGCGTCGCCAAATGGTTCGTCAAGAATCGTCCGAATGGCGGCAAGGTCGCCATCGTCGAAGGCCAGGCTGGCGTCTATGCCGCCGTGCAGCGCACCGATGGCTTCAAGTCGACCATCACCGAGGGAGGCAAGTTCGAGGTTGTCGCCAGCGTTCCCGGCAACTGGGACCGCCAGACCTCCTATGACGCGGCCACCAACATCCTGCAGCAGCATCCCGACCTGATCGGCTTCTATGCCAACAATGACGGCATGGCGCTCGGCATCGTCGAGGCTGTCAAGGCCGCCGGCCTGCAGGACAAGGTTGCGGTCTTCGGCACCGACGGCATTTCCGATGCCTATGCCTCCATACGGGCCGGCGAACTGACCGGCACGGTCGACAGTTTCCCCGTTCTGACCGGCGAAGTGGCGTTGGAAACAGCTCTGCGTCTCGTCGCGGGACAGAAGCTGCCGCGCGTCGTCGCCACGCCACAGGCGCTGATCACCAAGGACAATGCCGACCGCTATTCCGGCGCCGGCGCGCGCAAGGCGCTGCTCGAGGACGCGGCTGCGGGCCAGTAAGGCCAACCAACAGTGCCGGTCAGGGCAATTCGCTTCTGACCGGCACCATGGCCCGGAGATAGAACCCGATGTCACCCAGGCTGCAATTCAAGGGCATTTCCAAGCTGTTTCCGGCCGTACGGGCGCTCCACGAGGTGTCACTCTCGGTGGGGGCCGGTGAAATCCACGGCCTGCTCGGCGAAAACGGCGCCGGCAAGTCGACGCTGCTGCGCATCCTGTCTGGCGTCTACAGGCCGACAGCGGGAAGCGTCCTCATTGACGGCAAGCCGGTTACACTCGCCAACCCGGTTGCCGCGCGCGCTGCGGGCGTCGCCATGATCCATCAGGAATTGCAGCAGGTGCCGCGCCTCAGCGTCGCCCAGAACATGTTCCTCGGCCATCCGCTGACGCGCGGCGGCATCTTCGTCGCCAGCAGAGAGCAGGAGCGCCGCGCCGCCGAGGCTCTTGCAGCCATCGACCCTTCCATCGATCCAGCCGCCCCGCTCGGCACCCTGAAGGTGGCGCAGCGGCAGATTGTCGAGATTGCCAGGGCATTACTCGATCGCGCCCGCATCGTCGCCATGGACGAGCCGACATCGAGCCTGACGCCGAGCGAATTCGAACGGCTCGCGCAAGTCATTACAGGTTTGACGCGCGATGGCGTCGCCGTCGTCTATGTCTCGCACAAGCTGGATGAGGTGTTCGGCATCTGCCGGCGCGCCACCATCATGCGCGACGGCGTCGTCGTCGATTCCGTCGATCTGAAAGACCTGTCGGAGAAAGCGGTCGTGGCGATGATGGTCGGCCGCGAACTGGCGCAGGAACACCATAATTCCCATGCCACGAACAAGGTCATGCTGAGCGCGCGTGGCCTCTCCTCGGCGACGAAGGTGCGCAACGTGTCGTTCGATCTGCATCGCGGCGAGGTGCTGGGGATTGCCGGCCTGGTCGGTTCCGGCCGAACTGAACTTTTGCGGCTCCTGGCCGGCGCCGATCGCGCCACGGCCGGCACCATTGCAATCGACGGCAAGGCGGCGCGCTTCGCCGGCCCGCGCGATGCGATTGCCGCCGGCATCGGCCTGGTGCCGGAGGAGCGCAAGCGCGAAGGCATCGTGCCGCTGCGCTCGATCACCAGCAACATGGCGCTGGCCTCGATGAACGTATTCGCGCCGCGCGGCGTCATCGATCACACCAGGCTGAAACAGGTGGCGGTCGACAGGATGAGCCGCGTCAATCTGCGCCCGTTCCTGCTCGACCGGCCGATCCGCCTGTTCAGCGGCGGCAACCAGCAGAAGGCGATCATCGGCCGCTGGCTGGCCGCGGGAACGCGCATCCTCTTGTTCGACGAACCGACACGCGGCATCGATGTCGGCGCCAAGGCGGAGATCTATCATCTGATCGAGGAACTCGCCGCCGAGGGTCATGCCGTGATCGTCGTCTCCTCCGAACTCCCCGAAGTGATCCGGCTTGCCGACCGCGTGCTGGTCATGCGCGACGGCACGATCGCGGCCGAACTCCACAGAGACGATATCAGCGAACAGGCGATCGCGGCGCACGCCATCCCGCAAACGCAAACGCCGGCCGCGTAACAGGCAAGGCAGAGGTGACGGATATGTCGGATACCACTCTGGTGCGGCCACGCGCCGAATTCCTGCGCGGCGTTTCGATGCGCGACGCCGGCACGCTGATCGGCCTTGTCGTGATCCTGGCCGTATTCGGCGCGCTGGTGCCCGGCTTCTTCGCCGAGCGTAACCTGATCAACATCCTGCAGCAGTCGAGCATCAATGCCTGTCTCGCACTCGGCATGACGCTGGTCATCATCTCCGGCGGCATCGACCTGTCGGTCGGGCCGACGGCGGCACTCTCGGCCGTCATCTCGGCCTCTATGATGGTCGCCGGCGTGCCGTTTCCGCTGGCCATCGCCGCCGGCTTCGTCATTGGCCTTGCCTGCGGCCTCGTCAACGGCGTGCTCGTCGCCTATGTCGGGCTGCAGCCCTTCATCGTCACGTTGGGAACGCTCAGCACCTATCGGGCGCTGGCGCTGATCTACACCGGCGGCAATCCGGTCCTCGGCCTGCCCGCCGACTTTCGCGCCATCTTCAACGGATCGCTGTTTGGACTGCCTCTGGCGGTCATCATCGTCGCCTGCGTGGCTGTCGTCGCCTGGGTCGTTTTGAAGAAGACGCC
This sequence comes from Mesorhizobium sp. M7A.F.Ce.TU.012.03.2.1, assembly GCF_004006095.1. Taxonomy (NCBI): domain Bacteria; kingdom Pseudomonadati; phylum Pseudomonadota; class Alphaproteobacteria; order Hyphomicrobiales; family Phyllobacteriaceae; genus Mesorhizobium; species Mesorhizobium sp. M7A.F.Ce.TU.012.03.2.1. The sequence goes on along the minus strand of NZ_CP034779.1, from coordinate 2,461,292 downwards.
CTTCGGCGAATATCTGCTTGCCGTCGGCGGCAACGAGGAAGCGGCCTACATCGCCGGCGTGCCGATTGCCCGCACCAAGATCGCCGCCTACATGATCTCAGGCCTGCTGGCGGCGCTTGCCGCGCAGATCCTGGTCGGCCGGCTCGGCGCCGCCGAGCCCATCCTCGGCAATCTCTGGGAACTCGACGCCATCGCGGCTGCCGCCATCGGCGGCGCCTCGCTGATGGGCGGCAAGGGCAGCATCGTCGGCACCATCCTGGGCGCCGTCATCCTCGGCGCCATGCGCAACGGTTTGACGCTGATGAACGTCCAGTCCTTCTATCAGCTTCTGGCAACTGGTCTTATAATCCTCGCCGCGATGCTTATCGATCGCGTGACGAGGGGGCGTGGATGACCTTGAGCGGGCTGGACCTGAAAGCGGTAGGACCGCGCATCCGCATGATGATGCCGCATCTCACCCCGTTGGAGGCGAAGGTGGTGGAAACCGTCTTCGGCCGGCGCGGCTTCGACGAGAGCATTCCGCTGAAACAGATCGCCGAAGAGTCCGGCGTGTCCGAGGCGATGGTGGTCAAGATCGCCAAGAAGCTGGGATTTTCCGGCTATCGCGACTTCCGCACCGCCGTCTATGAATACAGTCGCCTGCCGACCGCCGAGATGCACCAGGAACTGTCATCCGACGACAGTTCGGCCGAGATCGTGCAAAAAGTCTTTCGCACCTCCATCCAGGCGCTGGAGGAGACGCTGGCGATCCTCGACATCGAGGATTTCGACCGCGCCGCCGAGCTGCTCTTCCGTGCCAAGAACCGGGATTTTTATGGCGTCGGCGGCTCGGCGCAGATCGCCCGCGATGTCTCGCACAAGTTTCTGCGCATCGGCATCCGCGCATCCGTCTATGACGATTCGCATATGATGCTGATGTCGGCCTCGCTGCTCGGCGGCGACGACATCGCCGTCGGCTTCTCGCATTCGGGCAACACGTCGGCCGTCATCGACGCCATCCAGCTGGCCCGCAAGAACGGTGCCCGCACGCTGGCCATCACCAACTACGACAACTCGCCGCTGGCTGCGGTCGCCGACATCGTGCTGTGCTCGACCGCGCAGGGCTCGCCGCTGATGGGCGAGAACGCAGCGGCGCGCATTGCCCAGCTCAACATCCTCGACGCGCTGTTCGTGGCGGTGGCACAGCGCGACTACCAGGCGGCGGAGCGCAATCTCGGCCGCACCATGTCCGCGGTGACATCGAAACGAAAAGACCGGGGCTCATGACGACATCGCCGCTGGTCACCGTGTTCGGCAGCTTGCATTACGACATCATGGTCGACGCGCCCGACCGCCCGCGCAAGGGCGAGACGGTGACCGGCCATGCCTGGCACCCGAAATGCGGCGGCAAGGGCGGCAACCAGGCTGTCTCGGCGGCGCGGGCCGGCGTGCGCGCGGCGATGATCGGCGCCGTCGGCGACGATGATTTCGGGCGGGCGTTGCTGGCCAATCTCAATCGCGCAGTGGTCGACCACCGCTTCGTGCGGGTGGCCGCTGGCGCCGGCTCCGGCATGAGCGTGGCGATCTTCGACGCGGGCGGCGACTATGGCGCGGTGATCGTCTCGGGCAGCAATCTGACACTGGGCCATGCCGACATCGTCTCTGCTTCCGATGTGGTGGGACAGACGGCGGTGCTTTTGTTGCAGAACGAAGTGCCGGAAGCCGGCAACATTGCCGCCGCACGCGCCGTCAAAGCACGGGGCGGCCGCGTCGTGCTCAACGCGGCCCCCGCGCGCAAACTCTCCGACGAGTTGATCGCCCTGGTCGACATATTGGTGGTCAACGCCATCGAGGCTGAATTCCTGGCTGGCACAGCAGTGTTCGAGACGCTGGACGGGGCCGCGCAAGCCGCACGGCTGCTGGCCGATCTTTATCCGGTGGCGATTGTCACGGCGGGCGGCGAGGGCGTCGCCTGTTGCGATCGTAGCGGTGAGGCCTTTGCTCTGTCCGCCATCCCCGTCAAGGTCGCCAGCACGCATGGCGCCGGCGATGAATTCGTTGGCGCGCTGGCCGCGGGACTTGCCCGTGGGCAGACCATGCGGGCGGCCATCACCGCCGCCAACGCGGCTTCGGCCTTGCTGGTCTCGACGCCAGAGGCCGAGCGCGACGGCATCTGACCGGCTGGTTTCCGTCTTGCCAGACCGCCGCGGCCGCCGCCTATCCTTGCGGCCTCGCGCGAATTCCGCTAAGGCGCGCCTTTGTCGCCGGGGAACACGGACTTGGACGATCAACGCGCCGACGTCGCCATCATCATGGGCAGCCAGTCCGACTGGGCGACGATGCGTCATGCCGCCGAAACGCTGGAAGCACTCGGCATCCCGCACAAGCGGCTGATCATCTCCGCGCATCGCACGCCGGACCGGCTCTATGATTTCGCCAAGGGCGCCAAGGCAGCCGGTTATCAGGTGATCATCGCCGGCGCCGGCGGTGCGGCGCACCTGCCCGGCATGACGGCGGCGATGACGCCGCTGCCGGTGTTCGGTGTGCCGGTGGAATCGAAAGCGCTTTCCGGGCAGGATTCGCTGCTGTCCATTGTCCAGATGCCAGCCGGCATTCCCGTGGGCACGCTGGCCATCGGCAAGGCCGGCGCTGCCAACGCAGCCCTTCTGGCCGCTGCCGTGCTGGCCCTGAACGATGACAGCCTTGCCGTCCGTCTGGACGCCTGGCGCGCCGCGCAGACCGCCAAGGTCGCGACCGAACCGACGGATACGCCGTGAGCCTGCCCGCCGGATCGACCATCGGCATCATTGGCGGCGGCCAGCTCGGCCGCATGCTGGCTGTTGCCGCCGCCCGCCTCGGCTACCGCACCGTGGTGCTGGAGCCGCAAGCGGATTGCCCGGCCGCGCAGGTCGCCAACCGGCAAATAACAGCCGCCTATGACGACCCGGCCGCTCTTGCCGAACTGGCAGGCTCGAGTTCCGTCGTCACCTACGAGTTCGAGAACGTGCCGGTTGCAGCCGCCAGCGCGCTGGCCGTCAAGGTTCCGGTCTATCCGCCGGCGCGTGCGCTGGAAGTGGCGCAGGACCGGGTGGACGAAAAAACATTCCTCAACGGCATCGGCATTGCCACCGCCGATTTCCACGCCGTCGACAATGATGACCAGCTGATCGCGGCGCTGAAAGCATTCGACGGCAGCGGTGTCCTGAAGACCCGGCGCATGGGCTATGACGGCAAAGGCCAGCGCGTCTTCCGCAACATGGAAGCCGGCGGCTTCGCCGGCACATGCGACGCGATGGGCAATGTGCCTCTGATCCTGGAGGCCTTCGTGCCGTTCGAGCGCGAGATATCGGTGATCGCGGCGCGTGGGCTGGACGGTGCGGTTGTCGCCTACGATCCAGCCGAGAATATCCATCGCAACGGCATTCTCCACACATCGACCTTGCCGGCCGCCATTATGCCGGAGACGGCGGAAGCGGCCCGAACGGCCGCATCGAAGATCCTGTCGGCGCTGAACTATGTCGGCGTCATCGGCGTCGAGTTCTTCGTGCTGGCGGACGGCTCGCTGCTGGCCAACGAGATCGCGCCGCGCGTGCACAATTCCGGCCATTGGACGGAAGCCGCCTGTATCGTCTCGCAGTTCGAGCAGCATATCCGCGCCATCGCCGGCCTGCCGCTCGGCGCCCCGGACCGCCATTCCGACTGTGTGATGGAAAACCTGATCGGCGACGATGTGCTGCGCGTCCCGGAGCTGCTCGCCGAGCCCGATCTGATGCTGCATCTCTACGGCAAGGCCGAAGCGCGGCTCGGCCGCAAGATGGGACATTTCACTCGGATCAGCCGTCGCGCCTCATAGGGTTGCCTACTGCAAATCGTCGCTCTCGTCCTCGCCTGGTTTGACGCAACTCAAATCGCCTTCCTCGCAATTGGCCGCGGCAGCGAGCTGCTTGATGCGATCATTAGTCAATCTGGTCAGGCATTGCGATACTGCCATCGGATGGATCGAGCCGTCTTGACTGGCGGCGGTGGAATGCGCGCATTCGGCATCGCGAAAAGTGATCCAGGCGCGCTGCGCCACCTGCAGCAATCTCTTGCCGCCGGCGTCATCCGAGCTGGTGAGGTCCTGATAGGCCTTGTTGAGCTTGGCGTCGGCCGCCTGATAGTCTTCGCCGGCACAGATGTTCATCATCTGCTGGCTGTCGTCGCTGCGGTCGCATTCCTGCGCGCGAGCAACCGAAGCTGCCGCCAGCAGGACTAGGCAGGCGGACAGGAACATTCGGCGCATGGTTCTCTCCAAATCACTTCACGGCGACCGCATCATCCCAGCCGGCCCCAGGGCCGCGCAATGCCGCAAGGCCGACATGGCGGATAATTGATGACAGGGACAATTCACAGCCGCTATGGAGCACGCTTGCGGTTGACAGGGACAAGGCTCCTCGTTTATGAGCCTCCCACAGTTCAAAGGCGCGTCTTCTGGCGCGCCTTAAAATTTCGACCCGGACCGGGTCCACACCGACAGGCAAGACCATGAAGATCAAGAATTCGCTCAAGGCGCTGAAGGCGCGTCACCGCGACAACCAGTTGGTTCGCCGCAAGGGCCGCGTCTACATCATCAACAAGACCGCCCCGCGCTACAAGGCACGCCAGGGCTGAGTTTTCGGGCAGGAGGCTGTTGCCTCCCCCCATTTGATGCTTGTTGCCGCCTGCCGGCATTTTCACGCCAAATTCAGTTTGACGTTCCGTCGCCCGGGACTAGAGTCCGGCGATGCGGACTCTTTTTGCATTTGTGACATCTCTGCTTGTTTCCGGCGTCATTTATGGCCCGGCATGGGCGGACGATGCTGTCGCGCCGCCGGCCACTCAGGACGCGCCGCCCGCCGCAACGACGAAACAAGCCCGCCTCGACCAGCTGTTCAGCGATCTGAAACGCGAGCGCAACGAAAAGGCGGCCGAGCGCATCGCCGGCAACATCTGGAGCGAGTGGTCGCAATCCGGCAGCGCCTCGATCGACCTGATGATGCAGTGGTCGCAAAAAGCCGTCGAGGGCCAGAAGTTCGACGTCGCGCTCGATTTCCTCGACCAGGTGGTGACTTTGCAGCCGACTTATGCCGAAGGCTGGAACCGGCGTGCCACCGTCCATTTCATGATGAAGAACTACGGCAAGTCGATGTCCGACATCGACCATACGCTGCAGCTCGAGCCGCGCCACTTCGGCGCGCTGTCCGGCCTGGCGCAGATCATGGCGCTGACCGGCCACAAGCAATCGGCGCTCGAGGCCTGGCAAAAGGTGCTGGCCATCTATCCGATGATGCGCAGCGCCCAGGACCAGGTCGGCACGATTTCGGAGGAACTTGCCGGTGAAGGCATTTGATGTCCTGAAGGGAATACGAGAGTAAGGCAGTATGTAAGTGGTGCAGATTGCGCTGTGGAACATATCCCCTACTCCCCTACTCCCCTACTC
>NZ_CP034779.1:2297388-2455755 GCF_004006095.1 Mesorhizobium sp. M7A.F.Ce.TU.012.03.2.1 | reverse complement strand
CCCCTACTCCCCTACTCCCCTACAACTTATCCCCCTCCACCTCGTATCTCCCTCATGAACCTGACCCCTACTCCCCTACTCCCCTACAACTTATCCCCCTCCACCTCGTATCTCCCTCATGAACCTGATCTACGCCGCCCTTGCCTTCCTGATGGCGCTTATCTTCGGCTTTGTCGGCGTCACCCGCGTCGGCTCATGGCTGATCGAGCGTCGCAATCCGCCGATCGGCGAGTTCGCCGACATCGACGGCGCCCGCATCCACTATGTCCATGTTCCGGCGCCCGCCAATGCCGAGCTGCCGCCGATCGTCTTCATCCACGGCGCCAGCGCCAATCTCAGGGACCAGATGCTGCCGCAGCGCCCCTTGCTCGAAGGCCGCGCCGAAATGCTGTTCCTCGACCGGCCGGGCCATGGCTGGTCGGGTCGCGGCACCACCAACGAGAACCCGTCGGCGCAGGCCAACACCATTGCCGCACTGATGGACCATCTCGGCATCAGGAATGCTGTCATCGTCGGCCATTCCTTCGGCGGCGTGGTGACATCGGCCTTTGGCCGGGGACATCCAGACAAGACGCTCGGGCTCGTCTTTCTCGCACCGGCGACCCACCCATGGCCGGGCGGCGCAACCGCCTGGTACTACGATCTGACCACCATGCCGGTGCTCGGTTGGCTGTTTTCCGAAACGCTCACCTATCCGGCGGGAGCCCTGCAGATGGCTGACGCCACCACCTGCGTCTTTTCGCCCAACAAGGTGCCGGACAATTACCTCAGCTCGGCCTCTATCCCGCTGGTGCTGCGACCAACAGCCTTTCGTGCCAACGCCACCGATGTCGCCGGGCTCTATCGCTACGCGCTCGCCACCGCACCGCGTTACGCCGAGATCAAGGCGCCGACCGTGGTGATTTCAGGCGATCGCGACAAGGTGGTCTATGCACATGTCCATTCGGTCGGCCTGGCGCGCGACATTGCCGGTGCCGAACTCGTCTGGGTGCACAATCTCGGTCACAAGCCAGACTGGATCGCGACCGACCTGACCGTCGGCGCCATCGAGAAGGTCGCTGGCAAGAATATAGACCTGCAGGCGATGGCCAGGACCGTGGAGGCGCGCATCGCCGGCGACGCCTACGGCGCCGGCAGATGCGCCGATATCAAGGTACCGCAGGCCGAACTTGCGCCGACCTAAAGCGGGCCGCCTGAATCCGTTCAGAGGCGACACGCTTCAGGAATCTAGCGGCTGACTTGTGTGTCCGAACCGATATAGGCGATGCGCAGCATGTTGGTCGAACCCGGTGTCCGCAGCGGCACGCCCGCGGTGATGATGACGCGGTCGCCAGGCTTGCCGAAGCCTTCGTCGAAGGCGATGCGGCAGGCGCGATTGACCATGTCGTCGAGATCGACGGCGTCGGGTGAGACGACGCAATGCGTGCCCCACAAAAGCGACAGCCGCCGCGCCGTGTTGAGGATCGGCGACAGCGCGATAACAGGCACCTGCGGCCGCTCGCGGGCGGCGCGCAGGCCTGTGGTGCCCGATGCGGTGTAGGTGATGATCGCCGACAGCTTCAGCGTTTCGGCGATTTCGCGCGCGGCCAGCGAAATGGCATCGGCGCCGGTCGCTTCCGGCTCGGAGCGCTGGGCGTTGATGATGCCGGCATAGGTCGGATCGGTTTCGACCTTGGTGGCGATACGGTTCATCATTGCCACGGCCTCGACGGGATAGGCACCCGCCGCCGATTCCGCCGACAGCATGATGGCATCGGCGCCTTCGAAGACGGCGATCGAAACATCGGACACTTCGGCGCGGGTCGGCACCGGCGCCGTGATCATCGATTCCAGCATCTGCGTTGCAACCACCACCGGCTTGCCGGCGCGGCGTGCCGCGCGCGTGATCTGCTTCTGGATGCCGGGCACCGCCTCGAGCGGCATCTCGACGCCGAGATCGCCGCGGGCGACCATCAGCGCGTCGGACAATTCGATGATCTCGGCCAGCCGGGCGACGGCCTGCGGCTTTTCGATCTTGGCCATGATCAGCGCCCGGCCGCGTGCGATCTTGCGCGCTTCGGCCAGATCCTCCGGCCGCTGCACGAAGGACAGCGCAACCCAGTCGACGCCTGTGGCCAGCACGGCATCGAGATCCTTGCGGTCCTTTTCGGTCAGCGCACCGACCGGGAGGTCGGTGTCGGGCAGGCTGACGCCTTTCTTGTCGGAAATCGTGGTGCCGGCGACGACGGTGCAGACGATCGACTTGCCGTCGCTCTTCACCGCCTTCAGCTCGAGCTTGCCATCGTCGATCAGCAGGCGATGGCCGGCTTCGACCGAGCTCAGGATTTCCGGATGCGGCAGATAGACCCTGGTCGAGGTGCCAGGTTCGGGATTGTCATCGAGGGTGAAGGTCTGGCCTTGCGTCAGCACTTCCTTCCCGTTGGCGAACTTGCCGACGCGCAGCTTCGGTCCTTGTAGGTCGGCGAGGATGCCGATCGGCCGGCCAACCGCTTCCTCGACAGCGCGGATGCGTCCGACCAGCGTGCGCATCAGTTCATGGTCGGTATGGCTCATATTGATGCGGAACACATCGGCGCCCGCTTCGAACAGTTTCTTCAGCATCTCCTCCGACGAGGAGGCCGGACCGATGGTGGCTAGGATCTTGACCTTGCGGCTACGTCTCATTGACTGTTTGTTCCCGGGGCGGCTGGAGCGCCTCCCGTTGTGGACTCATCGGTCAGCTGGACCATCCAGCTTGCCTGTTCGCCCGTGTCATATTCCTGGAATCCGGCGCGCTGGAAGCCCCGGGCGACGCAGTCGGTCACGCCGGCGATCTTGAACTCTTTTTCAGCCACGCACATATTGATCGGGCCGTCCCAGCGTCCACCGCGTTCGGCGTCTTCTGCATAAAGATAGTAAAACCTTGATGACAGCGGCCCTTCGATCAGCGTCTTGCAGCTCGATCCCTCGATGTGCCACCAGCCTTCGGTGATCCAGCCGGCCTTGGCGCGATAGCCGATGCCGACACCGACCAGGTTCTGCGTGGCGTTGCAGACGCGGAAATCGGCACGCGCCGGCGAAGCCACGACCATCGCCGACAGGCCCATGGCAAAAGTGAGGAGCGGCATGGCAAAGGCAGAGCGCATGCGCTGCCCGCCGGCGGAACTCATCCGAAAACCCCTCAAAAACCACATCAGCATCTCTCTGCGCCCCTTTTCGGAAAAGTCCGGGCGCATGTCAACGCACCGTTTTGTCCAATTCCAATCGATTTAGAAAGGCTCCGGCGCACAATTCGCCGACGTGTGCCAGATTTCCCGGGAAACCTTGGCCAAACAACGGCATTGCGCAAGCGTCGTCTTCGTGGAATGACGATAGCACCCTCCCCGGAAGCCCGCGAACAGACCATTTCCCGCCAATGACCCGATCCACAGTTTTCGCGCCTTTCGACATCATCGAGGGCGACCGCAAGCGAGGCATCGTGCTGTTGGGCGATCATGCCCGTCGCGACCTGCCCGACGACTACGGCAGCCTCGGCCTGCCCTCGGCCGAGTTCGACCGGCACATCGCCTATGACATCGGCGTCGAGGCGGTGACGCGCGAACTGGCTGCCCTGCTCGGCGTGCCGGCGGTGCTCGCCAATTTTTCGCGACTGCTGATTGATCCCAATCGCGGCGAAGACGACCCGACGCTCATTCGCCAGCTTTATGACGGCACTGTCGTAGCTGGGAATTACCCCATTACTGCCGATGAGCGCGAGAGGCGGCTCGACGGGTTCTACCGGCCCTATCACGACGCCGTCGGCGCCATGATCGCATCGGTCGCACAGGCTTCCGCCCAGACGCCCTTCATCTTTTCGGTGCATTCCTTCACCCCGGCCATGCAAGGAATCCAGCGTCCTTGGCACGTCGGCATCCTGTGGGACCTCGACGACCGCGTGGCGCGGCCTTTGATAGACATGCTGTCGCAGGACAAGAACCTCGTCGTTGGCGACAACGAACCCTATGACGGCGCGCTGCGCGGCGACACCATGTACAAGCACGCCATCGTCAACGGCTTCGCCCATGCGCTGATCGAGATCCGACAGGATCTGATATCGGACCAGAAGGGCGCGCTCGCCTGGGCCGAACGGCTGGCGCCGATCGTTGACGCGATCGACCGCCGTCCCGATATACATGTGGTGAAGATGTTCGGCTCGCGCACCGGGCCGCTATGACGGAGGTTTCGATGACCGAACTCAGCGACGAGCAGCAACGCGACTTCGAAGCGGCCGCCTTCCGCCGGCTGGTCGAGCATCTGCGCGAGCGCAACGATGTGCAGAACATCGACCTGATGAATCTCGCCGGCTTCTGCCGCAACTGCCTGTCGAACTGGTATCGCGAGGCAGCCAATGCCGAGGGCGTCGATCTCACCAAGGATCAGTCGCGCGAGATCGTCTACGGCATGCCTTATGGGGAATGGCAGGCGCTGAACCAGACCGAGGCCTCCGACGCCAAGAAGGCCGAATTCGAGGCAAGGCGCCCCCAGGATCATTGACGCCGTCGCCCCAGCGATCGCCTAAGGCTATGTTTGGCCCAAAATGCTTCCCGAAAGAGCCTTGACTGAAAATTGAATCGATCTAATTTGCCGCGCGAAGCCATTTTCAGCGGGATTCGCCTCATGAACGCGTCAATTGCCAAGCTGACTGCCATTCGCGGACGATGGGCGCTCGCGGCCATTTTTCTCGCCAACGGCTTCCTGACGGGCAGCTGGGCGCCGCAGATCCCGGTGTTCCTGACCCGGCTGGAGATTTCGAAGTTCACGCTCGGCCTGCTGATTCTCTTATTCGGCGTCGGTGCCGTCGTCGCGATGACCTGGTGCGGCCATTTGATCTCCAGACATGGCTCGCGCACCGTACTGCGCTGGTTCGCCCTGTGCGGCAGCCTCGGTCTGATGGTCGTGGCGCTGGCGCCCAACGTACCGCTGGCGGCCGCGGCCATGATCATCTTCGGCGGCTCGATCGGTGGCATGGACGTTGCCATGAATGCCAATGCCGTGGTGGTCGAACGGCGGCTCTCCCGCGCCGTCATGTCGTCCTCGCACGGCTTCTGGAGTCTCGGCGGCTTCGCCGGCGGCGGCCTCGGCGGCTTTGCCATCCAGCACTACGGCCACCTCGCCCACGCGGCGGCGGTAACGGTGTTTGCCTTCGCGGTGATCGCGGTGGCCGTTCGCCATCTCCTCACCGAAGACAGCCCGCAGGCAGCCGAGCACCACAAATTCGCACTGCCGGCAAACCCGCTGGTTTATCTGATCGGACTGATGGCGCTGCTGGCGATGATCTCCGAAGGCGCGGTGCTCGACTGGGCAGCCCTGTATCTGCGCCAGGAGCTCGGCGCCGATCTTGCCGTTGCCGGCCTCGCCTACGCCGGATTTTCGGGCGTCATGGCGATTACGCGGTTCTTCGGCGACGGCATACGCAATCGCTTCGGCGCGGTGACGACGCTGCGCGTGTCGGCCCTGGTAGCAGCGGTCGGCATGCTGGTGGCTGGCCTGGCGCCCTCGCCCTGGCTCGCCATTGCAGCCTTTGCCTTTTGCGGCTTCGGCATCGCCAATATGGTGCCGATCATCTTTTCGGCCGGCGGCAACCAGGAAGGCATGTCTTCTGGCACCGGCATGAGCGTGGTCACCACTATCGGATACTGCGGCATACTGGTGGCGCCGTCGGCGATCGGCTTCGTTGCCGAGCATTCCAGCTTCGGCCCGATCTTCATCACCATGTCGGGACTGCTGATCATCGTGTTGCTGATGGCCGGGCTCGCTCACCGCGCCGAATTCGCGCCAGCACCCGCCGAATAGCGTTTCAGCTCCTCGTGGAGGAAATCCACCACACGGCGGATGCGCACGCTGGTACGCACATCGCGATGCATCGCCAGCCACACCGGCAGAACCGGCAGCGGCAGGTCAGGCAGCACCTTCTCAATCAAAGGATCCCTGTCGGCCAGCGGCTCCTGGCCGAGGCCAATGCCGTTTCCCGCCCGCACCGCTTCCCACAAAACGATCTGGTTGTCGGCCCTGAAGCGGAAGCTGCTCCGGGTGACGGGGATGCCATGCTGGGTAAAGCCCCTGATGATCTCGTCGCCGCGATCGAAGCCGACCAGATCGTGGTCGACAAGATCGGCAGGCTTCAGCGGACGGCCGCGCCTGTCGAGATAGGATTTGGCCGCGCAGGCGCAGAGCTCGATATCGCAGACCTTGCGTGCCGTCAGCTCGTTCTGCGCCGGCTTGACCATGCGGATGGCGATGTCGGCATCTCGACGCAGCAGGTTCTCGACCTGGTTCGAAGCAACGATCTCGACCTCGATGCCGGGCTCCTCGATCCCCAGCCGCATCGTCATCTCAGGCAGGACATAGGCCGCCACGACCTCGCTGGCGGCGATGCGCACCGTGCCTTCGATGGCCTCGACCGAACCCAGCGCCAGGAGTGAGAAGGCGCTTGCCTGCTCGCTGACCGCCTTGCCGCGTTCGAACAGCGTGCTGCCGGCCTCCGTCAGTTCGTAGCCGTGCCGTCCTCGACGGAACAGCGTGACGCCCAGCGCCTGTTCCAACTCGCCGATGTGACGGCCAAGCGTCGGCTGGCTGGCCGAAAGCTTTCGCGCGGCGGCCGACAGGCTGCCGGATTCTGCCACGGCGACAAAGCTCTTGATCAGGTTCCAGTCGATTTCAGTCATTCATTTATGAATATCAGAACGCCATCTGTAGTTCAATTTCCATTCGCATTCGGAGCGACCATATTCCGGCTGCAGACACCAACACGGACTGCAAACACCAACCAGGCGAACTCAGATGACCAAGATCGCCCTCACCGCCGCCGCCATCCTCATTTCCGTCAGCGCCGCTTTTGCCGGCAGCGACAAGTTTGGGTCGAACGACGCCAGCCAGCCGGCTGTCACCAGCACCGACAACACGACCACCGCTTCGATCCACAACCCGGATGCGGCCGTCCGGCAACCGGTCACGCAGGGCAGCAACCGCGACCTCTTCGGCAGCCGCTGATCTCGATCGCGCTCGTCGCTGATCTCGATCGCGCTTGTCGCTGATCCCGATCGCGCGTCCAGACCGACCACGCAAATCCCAACCCAGGAGTGCTTCCAATGACCAGTATCGCAATTCTCGGTGCCAGTGGCCGGCTCGGCCGCGTGGTCGCCAAGGCCTTCATCGACGCGGGCTACGAGGTTCGCGCAGTCACCCGCAACGGCAAGGTGCCGGCCGAACTCAAAGGCGCCACAGCCGTTGCCGGTGACGCGCTCGACCGCGTGGCCCTCATCCGCGCCACGCAAGGTGTCGATATCATCTTCAACGGCCTCAACCCGATCTACACCGACTGGGGCAAGTGCCTGCCGATGGCGCAGAATGTCATGGCTGCCTGCCATGCGAATGGCGCACTGCACCTCTTCCCCGGCACCGTTTACAATTACGGCTCACCGATGCCGGCGGTGATATCGGAAGACACACCCTTCCATCCGAGCACGCAAAAGGGCCGCATCCGCTGCGCCATGGAGGAATTGTTTCGTCGCGAGGCCGACGCGGGCCGCGTCCGCACCATCCTTCTGCGGGCCGGCGATTTCTTCGGCGGCACCGGCAGCGGATCATGGTTCGACCTGATCGTTGCCGCCAAGATCAACAAAGGTATCTACACCGCGCCTGGCCCGGTCGACCTCGTACATGAATGGGCCTATCTGCCTGACTTCGCTGTGGGCTTCGTCGCGCTGGCGCGCAATCTGGACAAGCTCGGCTTCTATGAAGCGCTGAACTTTCCGGGCCACGCGGTTACCGATCTGCAGATCAAGGCCGCTGCCGAGAAGGCTATTGGTCGTCCGCTCAAGATGACTTCGATGCCCTGGTGGGTACTGCGCGCTGGCAGCCCGTTCGTAGCGATGTGGCGCGAGATCGTCTCCATGTCCTACCTGCGCTTCGAGCCGCATCAACTGGCTTCGATGCGGCTGGAAGGCATCGTCGGCGAGATTCCGCACACGCCGTTGGATCAGGCGGTTGCTGAAGCGCTCGGGGATATCGGCATTGCCACCGTGACCTGCGTTGCGAAAGCTGCCTGACCTCCGCGATAGCGGGCGATGCTCCTCCGCAGATTAACAATCTCCGCGGACTGAGAGGGCGCCTCAGAGCCGTCCCATCAACAGCAGCACCATAAGCAACACCAGCACCACGCCGACAATACCCGAGGGCCCATAGCCCCAGGAGCGCGAATGCGGCCAGGCCGGCACCGCGCCGATGAGGATAAGGACCAGGACGATGATGACGATGGTGGTGATCGGCATGAGAACCCCGCAATTCGACTTTTCGCCCAAGAACAATGCAAAAGGCCGCCCGGTTGTTCCGGGCGGCCTTTGCCGGTCAAATCGGCAATGATCTATTCGGCGGCTTTCGGAAAGGCGATATCCGGCCCGGCTCCGGCATCCCGCCCTGGCGCATCGGTCGATGAAATCTCGACCTTGCCGCGCCGGAACAGACGGCTGATCAAGCCGCGCCGTGCGCCCGGCTTGACCTTGGCGCGGGTGAACACCATCAGCATCGACGGCGTCACCACCAGCGTCAGCACCGTGGCGAAGGACAGGCCGAAGACGATCGCCGAGGAGAGCGAAATCCACCATTGCGTCGACGGCGCGTTGATCGTCGTCTCGTGATGGAAGATTTCCAACCCGAGGCCGAAGGCGATCGGCAGCACGCCGAGAATGGCCGACACAGCCGTCAGCACGACCGGGCGGGCGCGCTCGCGGCAAGTCTGCAGCACCGCCTCGACCTTGTCCCAGCCTTCTTCACGCAGCCGGTCATAGGTGTCGATCAGCACGATGTTGTTGTTCACCACCACGCCGGCCAGAGCGATGACGCCGATGCCCGACATGACGATGCCGAACGTCTCGCCGGTTATCAGCAGCCCGAGGAACACGCCGATCGTCGCCATGACCACGCAGGACAGCACCAGCCAGACGCTGGTGAACTTGTTGAACTGCGCCAGAAGCACCAGGAAGATCAGGAAGATCGCCGCCCCGAAGGCCTTGCTGAGGAAGGCGCTGGCTTCGGCGCTGTCCTCGTTCGAACCGGCCAGCTTCCAGCGGATGCCGCTGCCGAGATCCATGTCGGAGACGGCCTTGGTGACCTGCTCCTGCACAGCCGCGACCTGAGCGCCGGCGGCGACGTTGGCCTGGACGACCACCGTACGCGCGCCGTCGATGCGGTTGAGGATGCCGACCGTCGGCTCGGGCTTGCGCACGACGAAGTTCGAGATCGGCACCGAGCCTTGTGAGGTCTGCACCCTGAGTTCGTCGAGCGTCGACAGCGTGCGCCGGTCTTCGGGCAGGCGCAGCCTTATGTCGACCGCGTCGTCGGCGCCGGCGGGCCGGTATTCCGAGAGCTTCAACCCGTTGGTCACCAGTTGCACCACCGTGCCGACCGAGGTTGGGCTGATGCCGTACTGCGCCGCCTTGGCACGATCCACCTCGAGCGCCCAGTCGACACCGGGCGGCGGCAGGCCGTCGGAAATATCGATGACGCCGGGCACCTTGCCGATGCGCGCCGCGACCTCACGGGCCTTGTCGTCGAGCCCCTTGGGGTCGACGGCCGAAAGCCTGATCTGGATCGGCTTGCCGGTCGGCGGACCGGCTTCCGGCACGCGCACCTCGACATCGACGCCGGGAATGCCGGCCATGACGCCGCGCAGATCGTCCAGGATGTGGTTCGCCGACTTGCGCTCGCGCCAGTCGATAAATTCGTACTGGATGACTCCGACGACGTCTTCGGGGATATCCTGGCCGCCGCCTTGCGTCTTGCCGACGCGGGTGTAGACCGACTTCACACCCGGCCAGCCGAGCAGCCTGTCTTCCGCGATCTTGGTCGCGGTATCCATTTCGGCCAGCGAAAGATTGCCGCGCGCATGCACGTAGAGCAGGCCATAATCCGGCTCGACATTCGGGAAGAACTCGACGCCGGCGCCGTATTTCGAATAGGCAAAGCCGACGCCGAACAAGAGCGCGACGGTCAGCACCAGCACGGTGATGGGGAAGCGCACCGCCTGCTTGACGATCGCCATGTACCAGCCGTCGCGATTGTCATCCTCATGATGCGGCGGCGCCTTGGCGAAGATCGCACCCAGCGTCGGCGCGAAGACAAGCGCGTAGAGCATCGAGGCCGATAGCGTGACGATCAGCGTGATCGGCATGTACTTCATGAAGTCGCCGATGATGCCCGGCCAGAACAGCAGCGGCGAGAAGGCGGCGATGCGCGTCATCGTCGCGGCGATGACCGGACCGGCCATGCGCTTGGCGGCGAGCGCGAAGGCTTCCTCCTTCGGCATGCCCTCGCTCATCCGCCGTTCGGCGAACTCGGTGACGATGATGGCATCGTCGACCAGCATGCCGACGGCCAGGATCAGGCTGAACAGCACGATCATGTTGATCGTGTAGCCCATCATCGCCAGCAGCAGGATGCCGATCAGGAAGGACGACGGAATCGCAAGCCCGATGAGCAGCGAGGCGCGTCCGGACAGCGCGTAGAGGATGACGATGAACACCAGGATGACGGCGATCATCACATGGTTCTGCAGGTCGCCGAGCAGCTGGTTGACGAAGACCGACTTGTCCTGCGTGTAGGTGACGTTCATGCCCTCGGGCATCGACTTGACGAACTCGTCGGACACCGTTCGCACCTTGGCGATGGTGTCGATCAGGTTGGAGCCGATGCGCTTCTTGACTTCGATGGCGATGGCCGGCTTGCCGTTGAGACGGGTCACCGTCTCGGCATCCTTGAAGGTCGAACGGATCGTCGCGATGTCCTTGGCCTGCACCACGGCATTGGGGCCGGCGACCACCGGCAGTGCGGCGACATCCTCCGGCGTTTCGATCAGCGACGGTACCTTGACGGCGTATTTGCCCTCCGAGCCTTCGATATTGCCGGCGGCGACCAGGCTGTTGGAGTTGCCGACCGCACCGATCAGTTGATCGAGTTGCAGCCCATAGGAAGACAGCTTCATCGGATCGATGACGACCTCGACGAGATCGTCGCGCGCACCCTGCAGCGAGCCCTCGAGAACACCGGGAACCTCCTCGATGCGGTCGCGCAGTTCACGCGCGGCGGCGGTCAGCACGCGTTCGGGCAGATTTCCCGAGAGCGTGACGACGAGCACGGGAAATTCGGAAATGTTGACTTCGGTGACGACGGGTTCTTCCGCCGCCTGCGGCAGGTCGGCCTTGGCGTCCTGCACCTTGCTGCGCGTGTCCTGCAGCGCAGTGGCCAGATTGGTCTGCGGCTGGAATTCGACCAGCACGTAGCCGCCGCCCTGGAAGGCGGCCGAACGCATCTCCTTGAGGCCCTTCAGGCTTTTCAGCTTGCTTTCCATCGGCCGCAGCAGAAGCCGCTCCGAATCCTCGGGCGAAATGCCCTGGTAGATCAGGCTGACATACATCATCGGAATCGGAACGTCGGGCTCCGCTTCCTTTGGCGTCGCCTGATAGGCGACCCAGCCCGCCAGCAGAAGGAAGACGAGGACCGAAATGGTCAGGCGGGCATTGTTGATTGCGAGTCTGACGATATCCATGGCTAACGCCTGTTCTTGAATTTCCACGAGCTGCGTCGCAGCCGATTGTCCCCGCCCAGGGCTAGGCCGTCGCGATCTCTTCCTACTGCGTGCCGGCCGTCGCTTCGCCGAGCAGCTTCTTGATGATCGCTTGGTCGGCCTCGACCGGATTGACCAGATCGCCTTCCTTCACCAGTTCCTGGCCGGCGACGATGATGCGGGCGTCGGCCGGGATGCCGCCGAGGACGAGGCCGGTCGGCGTGTCATCGACGAGGTCGATGGGGAAGAACGCTACCTTGTTGTCCTTGCCCACGGCACGGATGCCGAGGTCGCCCTTGTCGCCGAGCGTCACGACCGAGCGCGGCAGCAGCACCGCGTCGGTGGGCTGTGCGTTGAGCGAGATTTCCGCCGTCATGCCGGCCGGCACCGAGCCGTCGGCATTGGGGACGGCAACCTCGACGCGGAAGGTGCGGGTCGCCGACGAGGCGTCGCGGCTGATGTAGCGCACGGTGCCTTGGACGGTCTGGCCGCTGACCAGCCGTATGGTGGCCTTGTCGCCGAGCTTGAGGTAGCCGAGATCGCGCTCGCTGACTTCGCCGCGGGCAATCACCGGATCGAGCTTGAGGATGGTCGCCACCTCGCCGCCTTGCATGATGGAGCTGCCAAGTTCCACCGGCACCCGGTCGATAACGCCGTCGAAAGGCGCCTTCACCTCGTTGCGGTCGAGTTCGGCCTGTGCCGTTTCCAGCTGCGACTGCGCCGAGGTCAGGTTCGAGCGCGCGGTGTCGAGCTGCAGCTTCGGCAGATTGCCTGATTTCATCAGCCGCAAGGCTGCGTCCAGCTCGGCCTGGCGCTGCACCACCAATTGCTTGGCGTTGTCGACCATCGAGATCTTTTCTTCCGCCGCAAGCATCAGCACCAGATCCCCCGTCTTGACGTGATCGCCTTGCTTGACAGGCAGCTTGTCGATGACACCGGCGACGCGCGTCGCCAGCACCGCCCGCTTGTCGGCTTCGGTCAGCCCGGAAATGCGGATGGCGCGTGCATAGGTCTTGCGTGGCGGCGTCACCACAGCGACCGTGCGCAGCGGTGCCTTCGGCTCGGCTTCCGCCTGCTTGGGCTTCGCCGCATCGGGCGCCTTGGCCTGTTCGGCTTCGGCTGCCTTGGCTTTGTTGGCGGCTACGCTGCCGACTGACGAAAACTCGCCTGTCGCCATCCATGCCGCGAAACCAATGAGCACAACAACGGCTGCAAGCTTGTGAAACCTGATTCTCATCGTCGTTTTTTCCACTGCGGGTTCGGCCAGCGTCCTCATAACGCGGGCGCGTCGCCGATATGGGTGCGCGCCGGGCCGTGTTCAATTTGCCGTGATCGGCGAAGCGCGCTTCTACATCAAAGTTGCACCGCAATATAGTCTGAAAGTTGCAAGATCATTGCGCCACCGGGCAAGATGCGCCCGCCGCCGCCCAGTTTTCGATCGCTTGATAGGTCGCTTCGGCGGAGCCCGGAGCCGGTTCACGACCCGATCCCGGCGCCCAGCCCCAGGCGACCAGTCTGTCGTCGCGAACATGCACCGCGATGTCCTTCAAGCTGCGGTTGCCGTTGCGCAAGGGATCCTTGATCTGGGCGCAGATTTCGGCCGAGGACTTGCCGAACCAGGCCATCTCGGCTGGCGCCAGGTGCCAGTTCTCGGCCCCGGGCGGCCCGTGCAATGCCCTGGAATTGCTGGAGAAATGGCAAGTCATGCAACGCAGGCCCGGACTGCCGAAGCCCGACCCGTCAGCACCGCGCTGGACATTGAAGGCGTGCACGAGCGTGCCGCCGTAATGCGCACCCGACCAGCGCGGTCGCTCGTCCGCGACATGACAGTCGGCGCAGCGCGGATGCGAGAACACCGCATAGACCTTGTCCCATTCGGACAGGGCTTTTGCTGTGTCGACTGCCACCGGCGTCGGCGTCTGGCTCTCTTGCGCGATCGCAAACGATGCTGCGAGCACAAGCATGGCAGCAGGCGTCAGCATGATGACGAGCTTCTTCATGCGAAGGCCACCGTTTTCGACAGCGGCAGCGTGCGGATGCGCTTTCCGGTGAGCGCGAAGATGGCGTTGGCGAGCGCCGGAGCCGCCGGCGGTGTGCCGACCTCGCCGACGCCGCCCATCCTGTGGAAGTTTTCCAGGATGGCAACTTCGAATACCGGGCACTGGAAGATCCGCATGGCGTCGAAATCGTGGAAGTTCGACTGTTCGACCATGCCGTCGGCGAAGGTGATTTCCTGCCCCATCGCCGCCGAAAGACCGTAGATGGCCGCCGAGATCAACTGCGCCTCGATGATGCCGGGGTCGAGCGCGGTGCCGACATCGGCGGCGATCCACACCTTCTCGATGCGGATGCCGGCCGGCGTGTCCGCCACCTGGACGATCTCGCCGACCCAGCTGCCGAAGGACAGCGTGAAGGCCATGCCCCTGGCCTTGCCGGCGGGCAGCGCCTCGCCCCATTTCGCCATCGCGGCGACTTTCTCCACCACCTTCACCGCCGAGGGATAAGCGGCCATCAGTCTCTTGCGCATCTCTACCTGATCGATTTTTCCGGCAATGGCGATCTCGTCCATAAAACCCTCGTGGAAGAAGCCGTTGACCGAGCTGCCGACCGAGCGCCAGGAGCCGACAGGGATGGAGACCGGCGCCGCGACACCAGTGACCCGGTAATTCGGGATGGAGTAGGGTTGGTCGTAGGCGCCATCGACGATGGTCTTGTCGGGACCGAGCGGCGATATCGAGGGGAACAGCCGGCGCAGCATGCCGGCAATCACCGATGGCGAGGCCATCTTCATGTCGACGGCCACTGGCATGCCATCGTCGCCGAGCCGCGCCTGGAACTTGCCTATTGCGGCTGGCCGGTAGGCGTCGTGGCGCATGTCTTCTTCACGCGTCCAGGTCACCTTGACCGGACGCCCGCCCGTCTCCTTCGCCATCAGCGCGGCGCACAGTGCGTAATCCACCTCGACGCGCCGGCCGAAACCGCCGCCCATGAAGGTGGTGTGCACATTGATCTTGTCCTGCCCGATGCCGACCGCGTTGGCGCAAAGCTGCCGCACCAGGGTCGGCGCCTGGTTCCCGCACCAGATGTCTAGCGCGCCGTCCCTGAGCTGCGCCGTGGCGTTCATCGGCTCCATCGTCGCATGCGCCAGATAGGGCACGGCATAGTCTGCCTCGACGATCCTTTCGCGCGGCGCGTCGGCAAAAGCGGTATCGACGTCGCCATTGTCGCGCATCACCGACCCCTTGGTGGCAAGCGCCTGCTTCAGCACATCTGAAATGGCAGCGCTGCCGAGCGGGTATTCGGGATCGAACCACTGGGCGTCGATCGCCTCGGCCGCCTTGAATGCCGCCCATGTGTTGTCGGCGATGATGCCGAAGCCATGGCCATAATTCGTCTCAAGCGGCACGATCTTGATCACGCCGGGCATTTTTTCGGCCCTGGAAAGGTCCGCCTTGACCGGCTTGGCCCAGAAGCGCGGGCTCATCTTGACCGTGCCGTAGAGCATGTCCGGCAGCCTGACATCGATGCCGAAGATCGGCGCCCCGGTGACCTTGGCCAGCATGTCGATGCGCTTTTGCGGCTTTCCCAGCAGCTTCCAGTCGGCTTTGTCCTTGAGCCTGACTTCGTCCGGCGGCGCCATCGCGGCGGCAGCCGCGGCGACCGCGCCATAGGTCAGCGACTTGCCCGACGCCTTGTGCAGGATCGAACCGTCGGCCGTTTCCAGATCGGCTGCGGCAACACCCAGTTCTTGCGCCGCAGCCGCGATCAGCATCTGCCGGGCAGCGGCACCCGCTTGCCGCATCTTGTCAAAACCATCGCGTGTCGAAGCCGAACCCCCGGTGCCCTGCAGGGCAAGGAACTTGCCAACCACGCCGAGACCCGAGCGCACCGCTTGCGCCGTCATGCTCTCGTCGAAGAAGGCGAACGGACCGCCCTCTTGAAGGATCGCGGCGTTGTAGTAGGCATGGGATGCTGGTCCATGCTCGACCTTAACCCGGTCGAGCCCGACGTCGAGTTCCTCTGCGACCATGGCCGCCAGCGTCGTCGAGATGCCTTGCCCCATCTCGGCGCGCGGCGCGACGATGGTGATGGTGTTGTCGGCGCCGATCTTCACATAGGGGTTGAACGTCGCCTCGCCCTTGCCGAGTTCGGCCTCGAGCGGGTTCGGAAAAGGCTTGCGATAGTAGTAATAGCCGACGGCAACGCCGCCCGCGACAGCGGCAGCGCCGATCAGAAACGTGCGGCGGGCGATCTTTCCGACACTGGCCATGGTCAGAGACCCGCCGTCTTGAGCGCCGCGGCCTTCTTGATGGCCGAGCGGATTTTGGGATAGGTGCCGCAGCGGCAGAGATTGCCGCCCATGGCGTTGTCGATGTCGGCATCGCTTGGGTCGGCGACTTCATCGAGCAGCGCCACCGCGCTCATGATCTGGCCGGCCTGGCAGTAGCCGCATTGCGCGACCTGTTCCTCCAGCCATGCCTGCTGCACCGGATGCAGCTTCCCCGCGGTGCCGATGCCTTCAATGGTCGTGATAGCGCCGCTGACCTGCCCAACCGGGAGTGAGCAGGAACGCACCGGCTGACCGTCAACGTGAACTGTGCAGGCGCCGCAGGCGGCGATGCCGCAGCCGAATTTCGGCCCGGTCTTGCCAATGAGATCGCGCAGCGCCCACAGCAGCGGCATGTCCGGATCGGCATCGATATCGAATGACTGCCCGTCGACGGTAAGGCGCATGGGGATACCCTTTGTTGTCGTCCGCTGCCAAGGGCGAAGCGTCCTCTCGGCCATTTCACCTAATACAGATTGACAAATTTCGTCATTTTGTCAAATAGGATTTTGCAGGATAGAATTGCTCCATGAACCAGATCGAAGACATCACCGCCACAGACCCCAAACGCGTCCGTATCCTGGATGGCGCGATGAAGGTGTTTTTGGCCTATGGTTTCTCGCGCACCACCATGGACGATATCGCCCGCGCCGCAGACATGTCGCGCCCGGCGCTCTATCTCCTGTTCAAGAACAAGACCGACATTTTCCGCGCCATCGCCATGATGATCCTGTCACGCTCGGTCGAGGCGGCAAAGATTGCCCTATCCGGCGATGGTCCTTTCACCGAGCGCATGATGCGGGCCATCGACGAGGCATTCATCTCAATGATGGGCGCGGTCGTTGCTTCGCCGCACGGCGCCGAATTGCTGGACATGAAATCGAGCCTTGGCGATCTGGTGGGCTGCTGGCGCGGCGGGCTTGGCCAACACATCAGCGCCGCGATCGAGCGCGAGGCAGCCAGGAACGGCGTCGACCTGGCGGCCAGAGGCCTGTCGGCGCAACTGCTTGCCGACATGCTGCTCGACGGGCTGGAAGGCATGAAGGCGCGGATCAGAGATCCGGAGGGGCAGCGGCAGGCAGCCGCTGCCCTGATCAGGGTGATCGACCTGACCTTGAAGGCATGATTGCGGACCAATCGATGCACATTGATTGGTCGCTCAGGCGCGCCGGCGCTCTGCCTCCGGGTTCTTGCGCGCCGCAAGAAATTCCTTGACCCGCCGGCCAGGTGCCGGACCGCGCACCGGCTTGAAGCCGTCATCGAGTTCGCCGGAGAGATCGAGCGTCGGTCGCTTGCCGACGGCCTCGTAATTCTCTTCCAGCCAGTCGCTGGCGGCGGTGCGGCCGAGATCACGCAGGTAGGTCAGGAACGCCCATTCGGCGTTGACCTTCGAGGACGCCGACAGGTCCTTGAACGCCTCGTCGGCATCGATGCGGTGCATGCGGATGTCGCGATACTCGCCATGCGGCAGACGGCCGGCGGCGATCAGTTCCTTGACGAAGGCGATCGAGCGGAATTCGCGCAGCAACCCGGCGTTGAAGGCGATCTCGTCGATGCGGTTCTGGATCTCGTTGGCGCTTCTTGGTGTTCCCTCCCGCACCACCGGATTGATCTGCACCAGAAGCACGTCCTCGGTCGCAGCCGTCTTGAAGAACGGATAAAGCGCCGGGTTGCCGCCATAGCCGCCATCCCAATAGGGCACCCCCTTGATCTCCACAGCACGGAACAGTTGCGGCAGGCAGGCCGAGGCCATCACCGTGTCGAGGTCGATCTCGCCATCGGAAAAGACGCGCAACTGTCCGGTCTCGACATTGGTCGCCGAGATGAACAGTTCCATCGACTTGCAGGCGCGGACATTGTCGAAATCGATCTCCTGCTGAACCACGTCGCGCAGCGGGTTGAAGCCGAGCGGATTGGCGACATAGGGCGAGAACACCCGCGACATGGTGTCGAAGAAGACATAGCCAGGCGTATTCTCGATCGACCAGTTGCCCCAGGCGACATCCCACGGCATGCGGTGTACCGGGCTGAACCGGCCCTTGGCCGCCACCGCGCGCCAGAAATCGTCAAGTTTCTGCCGCGCTCCCTCGACACCTCCGCGCACATATCCGTCGGCCAGCGCCACCGCGTTCATGGCGCCGGCGCTGGTGCCGGACACTGCTGATATCTCCAGCCGTCCGTCCTCCAGCAGGCGGTCGAGCACACCCCAGGAAAAGGCCCCGTGCGAGCCGCCGCCCTGAAGCGCGATGTTGATCTTCTTCTTTGTCTCCTCCGCCTTGCCGTTTTTGGTCATGGCGTCGTCCTTGGTTCGTTTTGGATAGATGAGAAGATTTTGCGCCTCACGCGGCGGTCCAGCCGCCATCGACCGAGAGATGCGTGCCGTTGATCTGCGCTGCCGCGTCCGAGCACAGGAACACCGCCGCTGCCGCGATCTGCTCCACCGTGACGAATTCCTTGGTCGGCTGCTTGTCCAGCATGACCTCACGGATGACGGTCTCGCGATCCATCTGATGGGCTTTCATTTGGTCGGGGATCTGCGCCTCGACCAGCGGCGTCAGGACATAGCCCGGGCAGATGGCGTTGCAGGTGATTTTTTCGCGCGCCAGTTCGAGTGCGACCGTTTTGGTCAATCCCATGATGCCGTGCTTGGCTGAGACATAGGCCGATTTGAACGGCGACGCGACCAGGCCGTGCGCCGAGGCGATGTTGACGATCCGGCCACCGCCGGCCTCCTTCATCAGCGGGATCGCGGCTGCAATGGTGTGGAACGCCGACGACAGGTTGATGGCGATGATGGCGTCCCATTTCTCGATCGGAAAGTCCTCAACCGGCGCGACATGCTGGATGCCGGCATTGTTGATGAGGATATCGACCGATCCGAATGTCTCAGCCGCCTTGGCGATCAGCGCCCGGCATTCGGCCGGTTTCGACATGTCGGCCTTGATGTAGGCGGTTTTCACCCCGTGGTGTTTGGCGATCGCATCAGTGATGGCGTGGTCGGCGGCCGTGTCGGAGAAAGAGTTGACGACGACATTATGGCCTTCGGCCGCCAACGCCTGGGCGATGGCCAGGCCAATGCCCGATGTGGAGCCGGTGATGACTGCGGTTTTTCTGGCGGCCAAGGGCGGAGTCCTCTGGTTGCGGCAAGAGCGAGCTTATGTTGCACTGCAGCATATATGCTCAATGCGACGCAATAACAGCGGCCAGAATTTTTGAGGAGATGAAATTTTCGTCATGAGCGGCCACACGGCCGCTCACCAGGAGGATATCGTTTGGATCGCCGGTCGCTCGCCAGGCGCCAAAAGACCTCAGGCAACCAGGTCCGGCACCGGCCCGACATAACGCGACTGCGGGCGGATTAGCCGCCCGGTCGTCTGCTGTTCACGCGCATGCGCGATCCAGCCGGCGACGCGCCCGGCGGCAAAGACATTGCTGAAGGTTTGTGGCGGAAAACCCGCCGCCTCCAACAGCAGCGCGGTGTAGAACTCGACATTGGTCTGCAGCGAGCGCGACGGCTTGGCGATCCGCAGCACGTCGAGCGCTACCTGTTCCACTGTCTCCGCGAATGCCAGCCGGCGGCCGGTTTCGCCCTCGCCGCCGAGTTGCCGCACGACGGCCTTCAGCACATCGGCGCGCGGATCACGCACACGGTAGATGCGATGTCCGAACCCCATGATGCGCCTGCCGTGCGCGATCTCGTCGCGCAGCCAGCCGGCGGCATCGCCATGCGCCTTGATCGCATCCAGCATCTCGATGACAGGGCCAGGCGCGCCGCCATGCAGCGGCCCCTTGAGCGCGCCGAGTCCGGCCAGCACGGAGGATGTCAGGCCGGCCTGCGTCGAGGCCACCACGCGCGTCGCAAAGGTCGACGCATTGAGGCCATGATCGCAGACGGTCACGAGATAGGTATCGAGCGCCTTCGCCAGCGCCGTCGAGGCGACGCTGCCGCTCAGCATCCTCAGCATGTCGGCGGCATGATCGGCGCGGCTGTCCGGCGCGATCGGCTGCTCGCCGCGCTGCAGGCGCAGCAGGGCCGGCGTCAGCACGGCGGGCGCTGCGATGAGCAGCAAGGCATCGGTCAAGGTCTCGCCGTCCGGCAGCAGCGCCATGCCGGCGCGCATGGCGCTGTAAACATCGAGCGACGCCAGCAGGGGCAGCGAGGGCAAGAGCCGTTCGAACACCTCAGCGCGTGCTTGGCCCAGTGCCCGCGTCAGTTGCGCCTCATCGGGAAGGTCGTCGAAGAAGCCGTCGAGCAGCAGCCGCATCACCTGGGCATAGTTCAAGCGGCCGGCCAGCTCCGGCAGCGAATGACCTCGGATCGTCAGACGGCCACCAAGACCATCCACATCGGAAAGCACGGTTTCCGCCGCCACCACATCATCGAGCCCATTCGCCATAGCCTGTCTCCTTGAAGCATTTCCGGATCGGAGATAGAGATGGGCAACGTTTCCATCAATCTTGATCAATAGAATCAATATCAGGGCTCGATATGTCCGAGTGGTTGTCCCGGGAAGAGGCGCTTGAGCGCCTCAAGGTGCGGGCGCAGACGCTGTACGCCTATGTCAGCCGTGGGCGCATCGGCATGCGGCCCGACCGCGCCGATCCGCGCCGCAGCCAGTACCGCGCCGACGATATCGCCGCACTGGCGACCCGCCGGGCGCGCGGACGGAGCCCATCAGTCATCGCTGAAAGCGCCATTGCCTGGGGCGAACCCTCAATCGCAACGGCGATTTCGACCGTCTCGCACGGTCGGCTCATCTATCGCGGGCAGGACGCCGCAGTGCTCTCCGGGCACGCCACACTGGAAGAAGCCGCCGCCATTCTCTGGGCTCTGCCGGAACCGGTGGCTTTCGAAGCACCGTCGCCGGATGTGCCCCATCAAGCCGGCCGGGCCTCGGCTTTTGCGCAACTTGCCGTGCTTGCCGGCCAAGGGCGCCCGTCGCTTGGGCGCAACCGGGCCTCGCTGCATGCCGATGCCGCGCACGCTGTCGGCGTGCTGGTCGCCGCGCTGGGCGCACCGGCAGGACCAGATCCCGTCCATCAGCGGCTGGCGCAGGCCTGGTCGGTGGACGCCGGCGGCGCCAATGCGATCCGCCGCGCGCTTGTCCTGCTTGCCGATCATGAACTGAATGCGTCGACCTTCGCCGCGCGCGTCGCAGCCTCGACCGGCGCGCCGCTGGCCGCTTGCCTGCTGGCCGGGCTCGCGACGCTGTCAGGCCCTCGCCATGGCGGTGCCGGCGAGGCGGTGATGCAACTGGCCGAGGATGCGGCCCGACATGGCGCCGATGCGACGATCCGGCGCTGGCTCAGCCACGACCGGCCATTGCCGGGGTTCGGTCATCAGCTCTATCCCGACGGCGATCCCCGGGGGGCGGCGCTACTGTCGGTGATCGAGGTTGACGGCACACTATCGTCGCTGCGCGATGCTGCCCTTGCCGCGACCGGCGCGCTTCCCAACATCGACTTTGGGCTGGCAGCGCTGACGCGCAGCCTTGGCTTGCCGCGCGATGCGCCGTTTCGCCTGTTTGCGCTCGCACGCAGCGTCGGCTGGGCCGAGCACACGGTCGAACAGATCACAAGCGGAAGTGTCATCAGGCCGCGCGGCCGCTATGGGGGCGTGCTGGTGTAGGGTTGCAAGAGCGCCAAGCGCTCAGGACATCGTGTCGAGCTTGCGCTGCATGGCCGCGATCTGGTCCTTCAGTTCCTGAAGATCGTCGGGTTTTTCTGACGTTTCCTTCCTGGCCGGCTCGGGCGACGGCGCGGCGGCTGGCGCGGTGCCGGCGGGCGGGAACGGCGTGAACAGCCGCATCGCATTCTGGAACATTTCCATGTTGCGGCGTGTCTGTTCCTCCAGCGCCTTGATCGGCGTGGTGATCTTCATCATGTCGAGCGGCGACTTGCCGATCGCCCCCTTCATCTGCTCGCGAAAGCGTTCCTGCTCCTTGGAAAAGGCAAGCATCGACTGTTCGAGGAAGCTCGGCACGATCATCTGCATCTGGTCGCCGTAATAAGCGATGAGCTGGCGCAGGAACGGGATCGGCAGCATGTTCTGCCCGTCCTTGTTCTCCAGTTCGAAGATGATCTGTGTCAGCACCGGATGCGTGATGTCGTCGCCGGTCTTGGCGTCCTGGACGGTGAACTCCTCGCCCTTCTTGACCATCTCGGCGAGGTCCTCGAGCGTCACATAGGTGCTGGTGCCGGTGTTGTAGAGGCGGCGATTGGCGTATTTCTTGATGATGATCGGATCGTCTTTAGCGGCCATCTACATCCTCCCGGGGACACCGGCGCGCCTCTGAGCAAGCCGCCGATAACGATTGTGCCTTTTTTTTGAGGATATGCGCAAAAGCTTCACAATTCCAAGCAGTTTGTGCAGTGCGGGATCACTAAATGCTGCATAGCAGGCAAAATATGCTGCGCAGCAATGGACGAATGGTCGCCATGGCAAAGGCACGGCCTGCTTGCGGCGCATGGGCGCCATGCCCATTTCCGGTTTGACTTGGGGTTGGGAAAGGGCAAGAAAAGTCCCCAACGACAGAGCAACACCCTTGAAGTCTGGAGAAGAAAATGTCCGCTTCCATCGTCATTGCCAGTGCGGCGCGCACGCCGGTAGGCTCCTTCAACGGCGCCTTTGCCGCCACCCCTGCGCATGAGCTCGGTGCCGTCGTCATCAGGGAATTGCTGTCACGTGCCGGTGTCGAACCAGGCGAGGTCGACGAGGTCATCCTCGGCCAGGTGCTGACCGCCGCGCAAGGCCAGAACCCGGCCCGCCAGGCATCGATCAATGCCGGTCTGCCCAAGGAAACCACCGCTTGGGGCCTCAATCAGGTTTGCGGCTCGGGCCTGCGTGCCATTGCGCTCGGCATGCAGCAGATCGCCATCGGCGACGCCAAGGTGATCATCGCCGGCGGCCAGGAATCGATGTCGCTTTCGACGCATGCCCAGCACCTGCGCGCCGGCGTCAAGATGGGCGACTTCAAGCTGATCGACACCATGATCAAGGACGGGCTGTGGGACGCCTTCAACGGCTATCACATGGGCAACACCGCCGAAAACGTCGCGCGTCAGTTCCAGATCACCCGCGAAGACCAGGACCAGTTCGCGCTGGCTTCGCAGAACAAGGCCGAGGCCGCGCAGAAGGCCGGCAAGTTCAAGGACGAGATCGTCGCCGTCACACTCAAGGGCAAGAAGGGCGACACCATTGTCGACCAGGACGAATACATCCGCCACGGCGCCACGCTCGACGCCATGACCAAGCTGAAGCCGGCCTTCGACAAGGACGGCACGGTGACCGCCGCCAACGCCTCCGGCATCAATGACGGTGCCGCCGGCGCGCTGCTGATGAGCGAGGCGGAAGCGGTGAGGCGCGGCATCACCCCGCTGGCACGCATCGTGTCCTGGGCAACCGCCGGCGTCGATCCGCAGATCATGGGCACCGGCCCGATCCCAGCATCGCGCAAGGCCTTGGAAAAGGCCGGCTGGTCGGTCGGCGATCTCGACCTTGTCGAGGCCAACGAGGCCTTTGCGGCACAGGCCTGCGCCGTCAACAAGGACATGGGCTGGGATCCCTCGATCGTCAACGTCAATGGCGGCGCCATCGCCATCGGCCACCCGATCGGTGCTTCCGGCGCCCGTGTCTTCAACACACTGGTCTTCGAGATGCGCCGGCGCGGCGCCAAGAAAGGCCTCGCCACCTTGTGCATCGGCGGCGGCATGGGCGTCGCCATGTGCATCGAAGCACTCTGAAAAAGAAGTGAGTAGCAAACAGGGAGTAGTCAATAGGGAAGAATTGCGTCAGCGCGACGGGACAGATCCCTACTCGCTATTCGCTACTCCCTATTCGCTCTCCCGACCAAAGGGAGGGAACACGCATGACCAAGGTAGCAATCGTCACAGGAGGATCGCGCGGCATCGGCGCGGCGATCTCGATCGCATTGAAGACCGTCGGCTATTCGGTTGCCGCGAACTATGCCGGCAATGACGCCGCAGCGGCGAAATTCAAGGCCGAGACCGGCATTCCGGTCTACAAATGGTCGGTCGCCGACTATGATTCCTGCGCCGCCGGCATCCGCCAAGTCGAGGCCGATCTCGGCCCGGTCTCGGTGCTGGTCAACAACGCCGGCATCACCCGGGACGCCATGTTCCACAAGATCACGCGCGAGCAGTGGAAAGAGGTCATCGACACCAACCTGTCCGGCGTCTTCAACATGACGCATCCGCTGTGGAGCGGCATGCGCGACCGCAAGTTCGGCCGCGTCATCACCATCTCCTCGATCAACGGCCAGAAAGGCCAGGCCGGCCAGGTCAACTATTCCGCCGCCAAGGCTGGCGACATCGGTTTCAGCAAAGCCCTCGCTCAAGAGGGAGCTCGCGCGGGCATCACCGTCAACGTCATCTGCCCTGGCTACATCGCCACCGAGATGGTCAAGGCGATCGACGAGAGGGTGCTCAACGACCGCATCATCCCGCAAATCCCCGTCGGCCGCCTCGGCGAACCGGAAGAGATCGCGCGCTGCGTCGTCTTCCTCGCATCCGAAGATGCAGGCTTCATCACCGGCTCGACCATCACGGCCAATGGCGGCCAATACTTCGCCTGACCAGAACCACGTGGCTGAAATGTGCACGTGCCGGGGGTGTCGCCGGCACGTTCGTCTTTAGAACCGCTGCTCCGATACAGCGCCGGTAGTTGTCCGGCGCCTCGAGATCAGGCAACCAGCTTGAGCTCCCGTTTCATCGCTTGCTTGCGCCCGCCCGGCTGCGACGACGCCGGCAGCGTCGCCATTTCGGCCCGGCTGAGACCTGACAATTTCATCGAGATCCTGCGCTTGACGAACGGCATCATGTTGACGACGCCGAGCACGAAATTGCGCAAGACGCGCCGCAGCGGTGTGCGGACAAGCGCCATGCCTGTCAGCCTGCCCGCCAGTTCGATCACCTCTTGTGCCGCGGGACGCCGAAGCGTCTCGTAGAGGTCGAGTTCGCTTTCCGGGCGGACACCGTTGATCACGTCGCCGAGCAGTTCTCCCAGCACCACGGCATCGATCAGGCCGGTGTTCATGCCTTGGCCGCCGGCTGGGCTGTGCACATGGGCGGCGTCGCCCATGACAAACAGGTGCCCCTGGCGGTAGGACTTGGCAAGGCGGTGATGCACGCGGAACCGTGTACTCCAGGTCAGGTCGAGCACCTGCGCCGGGCTGGCCGACGGGCCGCGACTGTCGAGCAGCGCCTGTATGTCGGCAATGCCAGGCCGCTCAGGCGCCTCATCCATGGTCGCTACGATGCGATATGATCCGTCCGGCAGTGGCGCGACGACGACCAGTCCGGCCGGGGAGAACAGCAGCGACACCTCCGTTGGCCCGAGCGGCCAATCAAGGCGCACGTCGGCGAGTACAAAAGACCCTGCATAGGCCTCGCCATCGAAGCCTATGCCGGCGGCCTCGCGTACCACGCTGTGCATGCCGTCCGCACCGACGACGTAACGCGCCGAGATCGTCTTTTCGCGACCATTCTGGACGACCGTGACGTGTGCGCCATCGACCCCCTGCAATACCTCCTTCGCCTCGACGCCGCGATGGACGACACCGCCCAACCCAGCGATGCGCTCAGTGAGGACCTTCTCGGTTAGGTTCTGCGGAATCATCAGCACGTAGGGATACGCCGAGGGCAGGCTCGAGAAATCGAGGTTGATTAGGACCCGGTCGCGATCACGTATGGCGAAGTTGTCAAGCTTCAGGCCGAGTTCGACCAGCCGCCCCGTAACGCCAAGCGGCTCGAGTGTCTCCAGCGTCTGCGCGTGGATCACTCCGGCACGTGAGGTGTTGAGGCCTTCGGCGAGGCGGTCGACCACGACGTGATCGACGCCTGCCTGATGCAGGGCAATGGACAGCGCCAGGCCGGTCGGGCCGGCGCCTATGACCAGGACTTCGGTGGTATCAGGCAGCATTTTCTCTCTCCATTTGTCAACGATTGGTGACTTTTATCTTGGGTGCTTGAGTTTGTCAACGCTCGTTGATATTTGATTTTCATGAGCACGAATCATTCGAAAAAGCCGAGCAAGTCGGATCGCACCCGAGGGCAAATCCTGGATGCCGCCAGAGATCTGTTTGCCGAGCACGGCTATGACGGCGCGTCGATCCGCGATGTCGGGACCCGCGCCTCGATCGATCCGGCCATGGTGATCCGCTATTTCCACAGCAAGGACGAATTGTTCGCCCGGGCGGCACTCGTC
This sequence comes from Mesorhizobium sp. M7A.F.Ce.TU.012.03.2.1, assembly GCF_004006095.1. Classification (NCBI taxonomy): domain Bacteria; kingdom Pseudomonadati; phylum Pseudomonadota; class Alphaproteobacteria; order Hyphomicrobiales; family Phyllobacteriaceae; genus Mesorhizobium; species Mesorhizobium sp. M7A.F.Ce.TU.012.03.2.1. The sequence goes on along the minus strand of NZ_CP034779.1, from coordinate 2,429,625 downwards.
GACCTGCAACTGCCGGCACTTCGGGTGATCGACCCGGCCACCGTCGGCGAAACTTTGATCAGGCGGTTTCTCGAAGTCTGGGAAGGCCCGGCCAGCGGACCCGGCATGGCAATTCTGCTGCGTTCCGCGGCGTCGAACGAATTCGCCGCCGAAAAAATGCGCGAGATATTCGCCAACCAGGTGAGGCCGGTGGTTGCGGCGGTCGGCGATCTCGCCGACGCCGGTCGAAGGGCCGGGCTCATTTCGAGCCAGTTGCTGGGTTTGGCGATGTGCCGATATGTGCTGCGGCTACCGCCCGTCGTCGCTCTGTCACACGACGAGATCATCCGGAACGTCGGCCCTGCGCTGCAACGCTATGCCACTGGAGAGGACACGGCCTGAACCAGCGGTCCGGCCGGACCCGTCAACATGCAGCGGCTGCACCTAGCCAAAGCATGCAACCAATCTGTGCCGAAGCAGCACGCGGAGGTTAACAGCCACCCGCCGCCCTGTGCGAAAGCTGCTTCGTAACCTGTGGATTCTCGGTGGATAAGCTGTTCACAACACAAGATATTGGGGTGAACAAATCAGGAAAATCACGCCATCGCTGATTCGTCGCTGATTCGTTCCGGCTATGAGCCGAACGTTAACGACGACAGCCGGAATCGCCTGCCCAACTGCTTAACGCAGGTTAAGAAAGATCAACAATTTCATCATGTTGGTCGAGGCGCCTAGCCACCGTGATTGTTTCCAGGCAAAGGTTAACGGCAACACCCCTCTTAGCATGAAACGGGCCAGTTCAGCGATTCAGCATGTGGTGCGACTCGCGGCCGCGAAATCCACATGTAGCCGTGAACAAAAGCTGAATCTGCAGGAGTCACTGATTCGTCGCCGATTCGTTCCAGACTCGTTCTATCCGTTAATCCGCAGCCGATTGGAAGCTTGACAAAACCACCTTCTCGCCGCCGGCGGAACATTCCGCTTTCGCTTCGCGCCCGAAATCCCTATGTGTCGCCTGTCATACGCGCCATTTGAGGCAGCGCTCCCGACAACCAGAGGCCAGAAGCCTTATTTCCAGATCCCGGAAGCCTTATTCTAGGTTGATGAACATCCAGCCCAAACACACAGAGCCGCTGATCCTGTCGGGCCGCGACGTGACCGCCGTGCTCGGGCCCACCAACACCGGCAAGACCCATCTCGCCATCGAGCGCATGGTAGCGCATGAGAGTGGGATCATCGGCCTGCCGCTCAGGCTTCTGGCGCGCGAGGTCTACGCCCGCGTCTGCGAAAAGGTTGGCGCCCACAAGGTCGCGCTGATCACGGGCGAGGAAAAGATCCAGCCGCCGGGCGCCAGATATTCGGTCTGCACCGTCGAGGCCATGCCGCGCGAGACCGACGCCGCCTTTGTCGCCATCGACGAGGTGCAGCTCGCCGGTGACCTCGAGCGCGGCCACATCTTCACCGATCGCATCCTGCACCTGCGCGGCCGCCAGGAGACGCTGCTACTGGGTGCCGCCACCATGCACGGTATCCTGCAGCGCCTGCTGAGGGGTGTCTCGGTGGTGACGCGGCCGAGGCTGTCGCATCTTGCCTATGCCGGCTCCAAGAAGCTGACCCGCCTGCCGCGGCGCACGGCAATCGTCGCCTTCTCCGCCGACGAGGTCTACGCCATCGCCGAGTTGATCCGCCGCCAGCAGGGCGGTGCCGCCGTCGTGCTCGGCGCGCTCTCGCCGCGCACCCGCAACGCCCAGGTGGCGCTATTCCAGTCCGGCGATGTCGACTACCTCATCGCCACCGACGCCATCGGCATGGGTCTCAATCTCGATCTCGACCACGTCGCCTTCGCCCAGAACCGCAAGTTCGATGGCTTCCAGTACCGCAACCTGACCGCGGCCGAGCTCGGCCAGATCGCCGGCCGCGCCGGCCGGCATCTGCGCGACGGCACGTTCGGTGTCACCGGCCAGGTCGACCCGCTCGACGAAGAGCTGATCAAGAAGATCGAAGGCCACGATTTCGATCCGGTGAAGGTGCTGCAGTGGCGCACCGCGCATTTCGACTTTGCCAGCCTCGACGCGCTGAAGCGCTCGATCGAGACCAACGCTCCGGTCGAGGGACTGACGCGGGCATTGCCTGCCGTCGACGCACAGGCGCTCGAGCATCTGTCGCGCGACGAAGACATCCGCGCGCTCACCACCAATGCCAAGCGCGTGGCGCTGCTGTGGGAAGCCTGCGCGCTGCCCGACTACCGCAGGATCGCGCCGGCGCAGCATGCCGACCTCATTGCCTCGATCTACACGGACCTCGCACGCCACGGCCATGTCAACGAGAATTACATGGCCGAGCAGGTGCGCCGCGCCGACACCACCGAGGGCGACATTGACACGCTGTCGCATCGCATAGCCCAGATCCGCACCTGGACATTCGTGTCGAACCGGCCCGGCTGGCTGGCCGATCAGGCACACTGGCAGGAAAAGACGCGCGAAATCGAAGACAGATTGTCGGATGCGCTGCATGAGCGGTTGACGAAACGCTTCGTAGACCGCAGGACTTCCGTCCTCATGCGGCGCCTTAGAGAAAATACCATGCCTGAAGCCGAAATTAGCCCTACCGGAACCGTCCTTGTCGAAGGCCACCATGTCGGCGAGTTGCAAGGGTTCCGCTTCACCGCCGACCAGACCGCCGGCGGCGAAGAGGCCAAGGCGGTGCGCACCGCTGCCCAGAAGGCGCTGGCCGCCGAGTTCGAATCGCGCGCCGAACGCTTCGGCGCCTCGGCCAATGGCGACATCGCGCTCGGCTCGGACGGCACGCTGCGCTGGATCGGCGCGCCGATCGGCACGCTTGTATCAGGCGAAGACGCGCTGAAGCCGCGGCTGGTGCTGCTGGCCGACGAGCAGCTGACCGGCCCGGCGCGCGACAAGGTCGCCGCGCGTGCCGAGCGATTCGTCAATTTCCAGATCGAGTCGCTGCTGAAGCCGCTGGTCGACCTCAGGAACGCCGACCAGATTTCCGGCATCGGCCGCGGCATCGCCTTCCAGCTGGTCGAGAATTTCGGCCTCATCAACCGCCGCGACATCGCCGAGGAGATGAAGTCGCTCGACCAGGAAGGCCGCGCCGCACTTCGCCGGCTTGGTGTGCGCTTCGGCGCCTACCATGTCTTCGTGCCGGCGCTGATCAAGCCGGCGCCTGCCGGGCTGCTGACATTGCTATGGGCGCTGAAGAACGACGGCAAGGACAAGCCGGGCTTTGGCGACGTGGTCCATGCGCTCGCCTCGGGTCGCACCTCGGTGGTGATCGACCCTGCTTTCGACAAGACGTTCTATAAGCTTGCCGGCTACCGCAATCTCGGCCGTCGCGCCGTGCGCATCGACATACTGGAACGGCTGGCGGATCTGATCCGTCCGGCGACCAACTGGAAGCCCGGCCTCGGCCAGCGCCCGGACGGCGCCTATGACGGCCAGTCCTTCATGGTGACGCCGCCGATGATGTCGATCCTCGGCGCCACCGCCGACGACATGGAAGAAATTCTCAAGGGTCTCGGCTACCGTGCCGAGCCTAAGCCGGCCGTCGAGGTCAAGGCGCGGCTCGAAGCGCAGGACAACGCCGCCCGCGAAGCGGCGGTGGCGAAACTGGCGACGGAAGAAGCTGCACGAGCCGAGCAGGCCAAAGCGGCGGAAGCCGCGGCAACGGATGCCGCAGCAGAGGCAGCCGTCGAAGGGTCGGAGCCGGCATCGGACGCAGTGGCCGTTTCGGAAACCACGGTCGAAATTCCCGCCGAAATCACCTCCGACGCCGCGGCGGAACCTGCTGCGCCAGCCGTGGAAGAACAGGCGGACGCTCCAGTCGAAACCGTGCAAGACGAAGCGCCTGTAGCCGAGGCTGCGGCCGACGTCGCCGAACCGGCGCCGGTTGAACCGCAGGCAGAGACTGAGACTGCCGAGATCGAAGTTGCAGCGGCAGAAGAAGCCGCAACGCCCGAGCTGGCGGCAAATGCCGCGCCGGCAACGGACGCCGCGCCGGACGAACCTGTGGCGGTGACTGAAGCAGCCGTCGGCGAACCCGCTCCGGAAGCCGAAGGGCCAAAACCCATCCTGTTGTGGCGGCAGGGCCGCTTCGAACAGCGGCCGCGCAACCGCGATGACAACCGCAGGAACAATCGCCCGCGCAACGGACAAGCGCGCGGCCGAAGCGATGCGCCTGCGGATGCCGCCGGCGCACCGGCCGCCGCCGCTGCACCCGGCGAACGTCCGGCCCATGAAGGCCGTCGCGATGGAGCCGGCAAGCCGCGCTTCGACCGCTCGAAATTCAAGCCCAAGCCGCAGGCCGAAGGCGAACAGCGACGTGATGGCAGGCCGCAGGGCGAACGTCCCGACCGCCGCGAAGGCCGTCCCGACTGGAAGGGTGGCAGGCCGGATGGCAAAGGTGGCCCGCAAGGCGGCAAGCCGGCCTTCCAGCCGAAGCCGCGCGAGGAGCGCCCGGTGCGTTTCGATCCGGATTCGCCCTTCGCCAAGCTCGCCGCTCTCCGCGACCAGCTGAAGAAGTAGAACCCGGCTCGCTTCGATGGTTGCCGAAGGCCGCCAGCGCATCGACAAATGGCTGTTCTTCTCCCGCGCCGTGAAATCGCGCTCGCTGGCGGCGAAGTTGGTCGTCGCCGGCCGCGTCCGCATCAATCGCGACAAAGCAGCGCAGGCCTCCGACCAAGTCAAGCCAGGCGACGTCCTGACCATCACGCTCGAACGCCGCATCTTCATCTGGAAGGTGCTTGGTGCCGGTGCACGGCGCGGCCCGGCCGAGGAGGCCCGGACGCTCTACGAGGATATGTCGCCACCGCCCGCACCGAAGGGCGAAGCCCCTCCCGATGCAATTCCGGGGCTGCGCGAGGCCGGCAGCGGCCGCCCGACCAAGAAGGAACGTCGCCAGACCGACCGATTGCTCGGCGAAGATTGATGCCTGGCGTCCAAAAACACGCAGTGGTTCTGGGACAACGGCACGCCTGAGGCGAGAACTGAGCCCGGCAAACAGACGCTCTGCGGGACATGACTGACTTCCGCCGGGCCTGCAGTCTGGAATTCCATTCCGGAAACACCGGCACCGTCCGCAATGGCTACCCTTGCAAGCGGTCGACAAAGGCGTTACCTGACGGAAAAAGCCCAACAAAATGGGACGTCCCGGAGCCGACCGATGACCTATGTCGTGACCGACAATTGCATCAAATGCAAATACATGGACTGCATCGAAGTCTGTCCGGTCGACTGTTTCTACGAAGGCGAGAACATGCTCGTCATCCACCCCGACGAGTGCATCGACTGCGGCGTTTGCGAGCCGGAATGCCCGGCCGACGCAATCAAGCCGGACACCGAACCCGGCCTCGACAAATGGCTGCAGGTCAACACCGAATACGCCGAGAAATGGCCCAACATCACCGCCAAGAAGGAACCGCCGGCAGACGCCAAATCCTTCGACGGCGAGGCCGGCAAGTTTGAGAAATACTTCTCGGCCGAGCCCGGCGAAGGCGATTGACAACACGGCCGCAAAGGCCGGTATTACGCTGGGTAAGAGGCACGTCACATTAACCGGCTTGACAGCCGGCGCTGACCTGTGGCCTTCGCGTATGCAGCAAAACCTTGATTCTTCCGACTTTTTGTGTTACATCAGCGAAACATGCCGGTGACACAACGTCGATTTATGGCGCAGACGCCCCAAATCACTGAAAGGTGAAAATCCCATTCGGACCAGAGCGATCTGGGCCAGGCGGTCGCGATGTTGCGGTTTGCCGGTCCGGCTTTTCCGATGGGTTCATCTGTTGTGCGGCTAACGATCGGCTTCCCCGATCGCGCGAGTTCGGACCGGCAGGACGCCGGTGCCACAACAAGGAGTTCAGGGCGTAATGGCAACGATCACCCCGCAGAAGAAGTCCACCGCTGCGCGTCACGGTTTCAAGACCGGCGAGTACATCGTCTACCCGGCGCACGGCGTCGGCCAGATCGTCTCGATCGACGAGCAGGAAGTTGCTGGACACAAGCTGGAACTGTTCGTCATCGACTTTTCGAAGGACAAGATGCGCCTGAAGGTGCCGGTCGCCAAGGCGACCTCCATCGGCATGCGCAAGCTGTCGGAGGAGGATTATGTCGAGCGCGCGCTGAAGGTCGTGCAGGGCCGCGCCCGTGTCAAGCGCACCATGTGGTCGCGCCGCGCCCAGGAATATGATGCGAAGATCAATTCGGGCGACCTGATCTCGATCTCGGAAGTCGTGCGCGACCTCTACCGCGCCGACAACCAGCCGGAGCAGTCCTATTCCGAGCGCCAGCTCTATGAGGCGGCGCTCGACCGCATGGCCCGCGAGATCGCGGCCGTCAACCGCATGTCGGAAACCGAAGCCGTGCGCTTGATCGAGGTCAACCTCAACAAGGGCCCTAAGCGGGGCGCCAAGGCCGACAATGAAGAGGCCGAGCAGGAAGAAGCTGCCTGATCCTTCTCGCCTTTTCGAGAGATCCTGCCTGAAACGATTGGAGGCTCCGGTTTGACCGGGGCCTCTTTTGCTTTTGGGCGGCAGCTTCGATGTTGAAGATGCACCGCGCGCCAGCGTGCTGCATCACGGCTTGCCGGCGCGCCGAACCGTGGTGCCGTCCAGCGCGCGTTTTCGTTTAACGTGTGTCCCCACTTGTCGCCTTGCCAGCAAAGCAGACCGCAGCAATGGTTTCGCGCAATTCCTCGTCGGCGATCGGCTTGTGCAGGATGCGGCTGCCGCTGGCGCTGATCTCCTTGAGGCGCGAAGGCGAGGTATCGCCGGTGATGATGATGGTCGGGACAACGCGGCCGATATGGGCGTGAAGCGCACGGATCGCGTCGGTGCCGGTGGTGTCATTCTCGAGACGGTAGTCTGCGATGATCAGGTCGACCGGCGCATCGCCGGCAGCCAGCGCCGCCGCATGGGCCTTCCGTGCCTCTGCGGCGGAGCGGCCGGGATAGACACGATGTCCTTCCAGGCTGAGCAAGCGCACCATGGCATCGAGAACGTCGCCCTCATCCTCGACCACCATGATGCCGGCGGCACTGCTGGCCGGCGATGTCGTGTCGACCTCTGAGCGAGCCTGCACCGCGCCGGCCTTCGCGACGGTGATGGAAAACAGGGAACCGCGTCCTGGTGTCGAAGCTAATTTCAGGGGGTGCCCCAACAGTTCGGCGGTGCGACGAACGATGGCGAGCCCGAGTCCCAGGCCTTGCGTGCGGTCCCGCGCCGGGTTCTGCAACTGCACGAACTCCTCGAAGACCATCCCCTGCTGATCGGCGGGGATGCCGGGACCGCTGTCGAGGACCTGTATCTCCACACGTGCGCCGCGCCGGCGACAGCCCAACAGGACACCACCTTGCTTGGTGTAACGAAGGGCATTCGACACCAGGTTGTTGAGGATGCGCTTCAGCATCATCGGGTCGCTGTCGACGTAGATGTCGCTGTCGACCACGCGCCACGTAAGTCCGCGCTGCTTCGCCTCGGCGGCGAATTCATTGCGAAGATCACCAAAGAGGTCGCGCAGCGGCACCGCCTCGCTCGCGACCGTGACGATGCCCGCATCGAGCCGGGAGATATCGAGCAAAGCGTTGAGCAGCCCACTGAAGTTGCTGACAACCGATTTCGCCCGGCTGGCCAGGTCGCGCGCCTCGCCGGAGGGTACGTCGCCGCGCTGCCCCAAAACGGCAAGCGTCGAGACCAGCAGGCTCAGGGCATGGATCGGTTGGCGCAGATCGTGACTCGCCGCCGCCAGAAAACGCGTCTTGGCACGGTCGGCGGTCTGCGCCCTGTCGCGTTCCTCTTGCAGATGCTCGACCAGCGTTTCGTTCTCCAGTCGCAGGCTGACGGTTTCGCGCAGCATGCGGTAGGTGATACGGCAGTAGTAGAAATTGATCGCCACCAGCGACGCGAGCAGGAACAGGAAGGCGCCGGATATATCGCTTTGGGTGGTCAGGCAGCGCAGGGCGACCGGCACCACCGTTGCCAGGATGGAACCAACCAGCGCCGGCGGAAAGGCCGACAGAGACGGCACGGTGCCGCAGACGAGACCAGTCAGGACGATGACCGTGAAGGACAGCACGATCGGCGCCTCGGGCATGAATCCGACCCAGCCAAGCACACCCCACAGAAGGCCTGACATGCAGGAAAATGCCGTCGCCAGCCATGCCCAGCGCAAGATCGAGTGGCGATCCCGGGCGCGGCTGAAAAAACGGCGCGACGCCAGCACCCGGATAGCCGTCAGCAGATACAGCGCCGCCAGCCAGCCGATCAGCCAATTGGTGGAAACGGCCGTTCTCAGCACATAGACCGCCGCCATCGAGATCACGATATTGGAGATGACCACGCCGTAGGAATTGCGATACAGGAGTTCGATCAGGGCCTGGCGTATCTTGTCTTCCTGCATCGAATCCCCCAATTGCCCCAAGTATTCTCCGGGCGGTCTTCCCCGGTACCGTTGATCTACCGGCAACCTGTTTCGCATAAGTTGGCGATCGATCCATATACGCCGCTGCAGTCCTGGATGGTGCCCTGATGAATTGCCCGCTCACCGCCATACTCGCCGACGACCATGCCAGCGTGCGCGAGGGGCTGAAGCTGCTCATCTCGGCTATGGACAATGTCTCGGTCGTCGCCGAGGCTGCGGATGGCGAGGCGCTGCTTGGCCAGCTGCGAAGCACGCGCGCCGACCTTTTGATCCTCGACCTCGGCATGCCAGGTGTCGCCGGGATGCAGTTCATCACCACCATCAGGACCTTGGCGCCACGCCTGCGGGTCGTGGTGCTGACGGCCAATATCGAGCCGAGGACGGTGCGCGCCGCGCTCAGTGCCGGCGCCAGCGCCTACCTGACCAAGGACGGCGATCCCGAGGAACTCGGCGCCGCCATCGAAGCGGTCAAGAACGGGGGCACCTATCTGGCGAAAACCGTTCGCTTCGCCGTCAGCGATATGGGCAGGGGCAGCGAGCCGATAGCCGCACAGGAAATCCTCTCCCCGGTGCCGCTGACGCGGCGCGAACGGCAGATCCTTCAACTGGTGGCGCAAGGCATGGTCACGCGCGACATCGCCGAACGGCTGGGTATCAGCCTGCCGACCGCTCGCAAGCATCGCGAAAACCTGATGGGCAAGCTCAATCTCCACAACACCGCCGAACTGACCGCCTACGCGGTTCGTCTGGGATTGCCCGCCGGCTGATATCGCAGCCGCTCGGCAACGTCCCCTTAACCATCGGCAGATTAGCCAAGCCCGATCACGATCCAAATACGGCATCTGCCGTATGTTTTCGGCCTGACCCCCAGCCTACTCCTCCCACGGCTTGATCACATGGGAGGAGCCGTCATGCCGTCGCTGGATCTTTGGATTCCGTTCGCCCTCGCAACGCTCGCCTTCGCCTGCATGCCGGGGCCGGCGATTCTCTACATGACCGCGCAGACGCTGGCCCATGGCCGTCAGGCGGGATTGATGGCGGCACTGGGTGTTCATCTCGGCTGTTACGTGCACATCCTGGCCGCGGCGGTCGGACTCGCCGCACTGATGGAACACGCGCCGGTCGCTTTCTCGATGATCCGATTGGCGGGCGCCACATATCTCATTTCGCTAGGCCTTGCCATGTTCCTGGGCTGGAACCGGATGGGCGAGGACGGTGCCAGGCCGGCCCCGAACACATTCCGCGACAGCATGGTCGTCGAGATCCTCAATCCCAAGACGGCACTGTTCTTCCTGACCTTCCTGCCGCAGTTCGTGGATCCGTCAGCCGCCATTGCCGTAGGGTTGCAATTCCTCATCCTCGGCATCGTCGTCAATCTCATCTTCTCGATGGCCGACCTGGCGGCGGTCGGCATCGCCTCGCTCGCCGTTGGCCGGTTCACTGGCGGCGGCGCCGGATGGGTGATCCCCAAGACATGCGGTTCGATCCTCATCGGACTTGGCGTGGCGCTCGTCAGCCATCATATCTGAACCTGCAAATGAAAAGCCGCGGCGTCAGGGGAGAGCCGACGGTGGAATTTTGGCGGCTGCCGGCAGCAAGGGCCAGTATGCCGGAGGGTGGCTCACGGCCAGCTCGCGCACCGGGCAAGATATCCCGGAAACCAGCGCCCCTTTTAGGGCCGTCGCCCGAATCAACATACTCTGGGTCGCGCGCTTACGCGCCGCCGCCTTCCTTCTCAGCCTCCTGCTTCAGCGTTGCGATGAACCGCTTCGTCCGTTGCTGCTGCGGATTGTTGAACAGCACCGCGGCCGGCCCCTTCTCGACGACGACGCCGGCATCGAGGAACACCACTTCCTGGGCGATCTTGGAGGCGAGGCGCAGATCATGCGTCGCCATCACCATGGTCGTGCCTTCGCTGGCGAGCTTGCCAAGCACCTCGACCACCTCTTGCGCCAGTTCCGGGTCGAGCGCCGAGGTCGGCTCGTCGCAGAGCAACACTTTCGGCGACGGCGCCAACGCGCGGGCGATCGCCACGCGCTGCTGCTGGCCGCCCGACAGCGTCGCCGGCCAGGCGTCTGCCTTGTGCACCATCCCGACCTTCTCCAGCAGAGCCAGTGCCCGCTCGCGTGCCCTCTCAGGCGACCATTTCAACACCGTCACCAGCCCTTCCATGACGTTCTCGATCGCAGTGCGATGCGGAAACAGCTGGAAGTTCTGGAACACCATGCCAGTCTGCAGCCGCAGGCGCTGGATATCCCTGGCCGGAACCCTGCCGCCGGGGTGGAATTCGAGCGTCTCGTCGCCAATGCGCACCGTGCCCGAGGTCGGGATCTCCAGGAGGTTGATACAGCGCAGCAGGGTGCTCTTTCCCCCGCCCGACGGACCGACCAGCGCCGTGACGCTGCCTTCGGCAATGGTGACCGTCACGCCCTTCAACACGAGATTGTCGCCGAAGCGCTTTTCGATGTTGCTGAGGCCGATCATGAGCGCGCCTCCAGGAAGCCGCCATAGCGGTTGAGCCGGGTCTCCAACCGCGTCTGCAAGGCCGACAGCACCGAACTCAGCGCCAAATAGAGGATCGCCGCCTCGACATAGAGGATCAGCGGCTCATAGGTGGTGGCGACGATGCGCTGCGCCGCCTGGAACATCTCCGGCACGGTGATGGCGGCGGCCAGCGACGTGTCCTTGACCAGCGAGATGAAGGTGTTGGAGAGCGGCGGCACCGCGACCCGGCCGGCTTGCGGCAGAATGGTACGCCGCATCGCCTGGCCCCAGGTCATGCCGATCGAATAGGCGGCTTCCCACTGGCCTTTCGGCACCGAGCCTATTGCCGCGCGGATGATTTCCGACGTGTAGGCGCCGATGTTGAGCGTGAATCCGATCAACGCCGCCGTGAAGGCGTCGAGCAGGATGCCGACCGACGGCAGGCCGTAGAAGATGAGGAACAGCTGCACCAAAAGTGGCGTACCCCGGAAGATCCAGACATAGAAGCGCACAAGCGCGACCAGCGGCTTGGGGCCGAACAGCCGGGCGAGTGCAGCACCCAACCCAACGGCCAGCCCCAAGGCGAAGGACAACAGCGTCAGCGGCACGGTGAAGATCAGCGCCGCCCACAGCAGCGAAGGCAGCGACTCCAGCATCAGTTGCAGCCAGTGCGGCACGTATGACCCTCCAGATTGGTCGAAGCAGCTTGGTCAAGGGAGAATGCGTCTGCCATATCACGACAAAAGCGGCGGGCCGTCAAAGACGGCTCGCCGCTCTATGTGTCTCATGGCCGCGGAGCGGCTCGCCTCGTAGATTACTTCGAAACATCCTGGCCGAAATAGGTGTCGGCGATCTTCTTATAGGTGCCGTCGGCCTTGATGTCGGCCAGCGCCTTGTTGATCGCGGCGACCAGTTCCGGATCGCCCTTGCGCACGATGACGCCGGAATAGTCGGCGTTTTCCTCTTGCGCGGCAATCTTCACATTGGCTTCGGGCTTGTGCTTCTTGAAGTCGAGGAACGACAGGCTGTCATTGATCGTGGCGTCGGCGCGGCCGGTCAAAAGCAGCTGGATCGACTGGTCGAAGCCATCGGTGCCGACCAGCTCGGCGCCGTTCGTTTCGGCCAGCTTGCCGAAATTCGAGGTCAGCGACTGCGCCGACTTCTTGCCCTTGAGATCGGCGAAGCTCTTGATGTCGGTGTTGTCGCCGCGCACGATCAGCACCGCCTTGGAGGCGATGTAGGGATCGGAGAAATCGTACTTGGCTTTGCGGGCATCGGTGATGCCGACCTGATTGATGACGGCGTCGTAGCGATTGGCGTCGAGGCCGGCGATCAGTCCATCCCACTTGCCTTCGAGGAACTCGGCCTGGACACCAAGCTTCTCGGCAATCGCCTTGGCGATTTCGACGTCGAAGCCGACCAGTGCACCGGACGTGTCATGGTAGGTGAACGGCGCATAGGTGCCTTCCGTGCCGATCTTGATGACACCGGCGTGCTTGATCTGGTCGAGATTGGGGCCGGCATGACCTGAAGCGACAGCCAGGGCCTGCAGCGTTCCGGCGATAATGAGCGACTTGAGCCATTTCATTTTTCTGTGATCCCGTCCTTGGCCGGCTGGCCGGCATATTTGTGAGCGCTGGAAACTGACAGATGCAAGCCGAAAAAATAAGGAACTGAATTTCAAAAACAGCGGGTTTATGAAACCATATTCTCTAAACGGTACTTTCCACTCGTGATTGCAGCCATCTCGGACCCCCTGAGAATCCTTCAGGCAACACAATCGCGCCGCTGCGGTCGCGGAACCTTTCCCGCGCATGGCAGTTCTGGCTGTTCTAGGGCACGACGCCGGCATTTCAACCCGGGCGGCAGCCAACTTTGCAAAGTCATTCGCACCACCCAGGGAGCGCCTCATGATGGAAGACACGGCAGGACGGATCATGGTCCGCGCGGCAATGAAGGCTCCCTACCTCGAGCGTGACGAAGAGCATCGGCTTGCATTGCTCTGGAAAGAGGACAACGACCAGAACGCGCTGCACTCAATCACCGTCGCCCATATGCGGCTGGTCATTTCCATGGCCTCCAAGTTCCGCCATTACGGCCTGCCGCTCGGCGATCTGGTCCAGGAGGGTCATGTCGGATTGCTCGAGGCCGCCGCCCGCTTCGAGCCGGAGCGCGAGGTGCGGTTCTCGACCTATGCGACATGGTGGATCCGCGCCTCGATGCAGGACTATATCCTGCGCAACTGGTCTATCGTGCGTGGCGGCACCAGCTCGGCCCAGAAGGCGCTGTTCTTCAACCTGCGACGCCTGCGCGCGCGGTTGGCGAATGGCACGGAGCCGCTCTCCAACGCCACGCTCTATCGCGAAGTGTCGGAGGCGCTTGGCGTCTCCGAAGCCGATGTGGCGATGATGGATTCGCGGCTCTCGGCGCCCGACTCCTCGCTCAACATGCCTATTGCCGACGATGCGGGTTCGACCGAGCGCATGGATTTCCTGATTTCGGACGATCCGCTGCCCGACGAGATCGTCGGCGACAAGATCGATGTCGCGCGCCGCTCGCTCTGGCTGAGGGAGGCGCTTCGCGCGCTCAACGCACGGGAGCTTAGGATCATCGAGGAACGGCGGCTGAACGACGAGGGCGCGACACTCGAAGCGCTCGGCGAAACCCTCGGCATCTCCAAGGAACGCGTCCGCCAGATCGAGGCCCGCGCCATGGAAAAGCTCAAGGTCGCATTGGTGAAGCAGAACCCGGAGTTCATGGCGACTGCCGCCTGAACGGCGGCAGGCGTCCAGCGGCGCCTACTTGTCGGTGACGATCTTGACCTTGTCGCCGGCCGAAACGGCGGCACCGGGCGACAGCGCGTTGAGGACGCGGAACAGGTCGAGCTTGCGGTCGACGCCGACCATCTGCGCCGAAAGTGAACCCATCGTCTGCCCAGGCTGGACGGTGACGACGCGGATGTGCAGCGGCTTCAGCGCCGCCTTTTCGGCAGCACTCAGTATCCGGAACGAGCCGCTTACCGAACGGGCGATCGTGTCCAGAGACGCGCTGGCGGAAGGGGCCGCGGTCAGCAGCCGGTAGACTTGGCCGCCAGCGCGGATCACCGCTATGTCGAATTGCCAGCCTTCGGCGCCGGCATGCGCGGTCGCCGCCTCATTGCCGTTGATGGTTTCCTGCTTGACGCTACTGTCGACGAGACCAGCCACCCAGCCGCTGCGGATATAGTCCGTCAGCGCCCGGTTCTTGTCGATGGAAACGCCATCGAAACGGATCGCTATGTCGCCGGGGCCGGTGGCCGTCACCGCTGCTGCCGAATTGTCGATGATGAAGCCGTCCGGCACCGTGAACGACACACCAAGGCCCGGGTGCAGGAAGGTTTCGCCGCGCACGTAGCCTTCCTCGGGCGTGTCGCCATAGAGCAGGCCGTCTATGCCGGCGAGGAAGGAATCGCGGTCGCGCGTGCCGACGCCCGGCGCGCCGAACTGGCGGGCATGGCGCTGCGCCAGATCGATGCGCTGCGGCGTGTTGGGGTGCGTGGCCAGGAAGTCCAGGCTAGCGTCGGTGGCGCCGCTGATCGAGCGGAAATCGGTATAGGCCGACATCGATTGAAGGAAGCGGCCTGCGGCGAAAGGATCGTAGCCGGCCTCGCCGATCGACTTGATGCCGATGGCGTCGGCTTCCAGCTCCTGGTTGCGCGAAAATTGCGCCAGCCTCAGCTTGCCGCGGATCAACGCCGCCTTGGCGGTCGGGCTGTCGCCGAGCACATCGGAGACCACCTTGGTCGCTAGGCCTTCCTCTGCCTCGAGCTGTTGGCGCTGCAGGCCGTGATTGGCGGTGACGTGGCCCATCTCATGCGCGATTACAGCGGCAAGCTCGGCCGAATCATTGGCCAGCGCCAGGAGGCCGCGGGTGATGTAGAGATAACCGCCCGGCAGCGCGAATGCGTTGACGTTGGGCGAATTTAGAATGGTGATGCGATAGGTCTGTGTCGGGTTGGCGGACACCACCGTCAAACTACCGACCACCTTGGCGACCATTCGCTCGAGCTTGGGGTCGGAATATTCACCGCCGTAAGTCGCCAGGATGCGCGGGTGCTGCGCCTTGGCCAATTCGGCGAGCTTGTTGTTGGCGCCGACATTGTCCACTGTGATCGGCTTGTCGGAAGGCTGGAAGCCGGATTCCTGAACTTCCGGCGGCGTGAACATCTGGCAGCTTGCCAACGCCACGGCAAAACCGGCCAGCGCGAGAAAACGCGCCAGCGGTTTCATTCCCAATGTGTTAGCGCCGATCGCCAGAACGGCTTCCTTTCGGGTCCCGGCGCATGACCACGAAAATCGGGGGCGATCTTCGGAACGCGTCATGCGCTATCTCAAACTGCTGCAGCATCCGTTGCCCGTCCCTTAGGGCGGGCGGCGGATACTGCAGGCAAATCACGGCCTGTGCCGGACCGGTAGGGCGACCTAGCCACACTCCCCCGGTCATGGCAAGCAAACGCCACATCGCCTGGAGCCGGTTTGACCGTAAATTATGTCCGCTTCCGGGCAACATCGCGTGATGTGGAATATCCAGCACCCGCGCCGATATAGCGCCGGAACGCCTCCGGACCAGCCCCGGTAAAGAAATCATCAGCCTTGCCGGTTGCGGCCACCAACCCATTGTCGACAAACACCATGTGCTCGCCGATGCGGCGTGCATCCTCGGGCTGGTGGGTGACAAATAGCACCGTCATGGCGCGTTCGGCATGAACGGCAGCAACCAGATTCAGCATCTCGTCGCGCAAAGCGGGTCCGAGCGAAGCGAATGGCTCGTCGAGCAGCAACACCGGTCGGTCGCGCACCAGCACGCGGGCCAGTGCGACGCGCTGGCGTTCGCCCCCGGAGAGCTCGCGCGGCAGGCGTTTCTCCTTGCCCGCGAGACCGGTGCGCGCAAGCGCCTCGGCGACCGCGGCGCGGTCCGCCTCGGTCAGTCCCAGGGAGGGCGAGCGACCGAGCCCGACATTCTGCTCGACGGAAAGATGCGCGAAGAGATTGTTCTCCTGGAACACCATCGACACCTGCCGCGCCGAGGCCGGCTCGGCGCTGACATCGGCCCCGCCGATCAGCACGCGGCCCGATTGTGGGGTCTCGAAGCCGGCGACCAGATTGAGCAGCGTCGACTTGCCCGAACCGCTCGGACCCATGATGGCGGTGATCTTCGCCGTGGCGAACTCGACGTCGAAGACAAGTGGCACCTCACCATAACTGAACGACACCTTGTCCAGCCGCACCGATGCGCCCTTTTCAAGCCTGCTGGCCGCCCCGTCACGCATCCCGGACCTTCTCCCTTCCCAGCCAGTGCGCCGCCACGATCAACGCGAGACAGACGAGGCCGAGCAGGAGTGCCAGGCCGGCGGCATCCTCGGTGCGGTAGCTGCCCATCCGAGCCAGAAGAAGGTAGGGCAATGTCTGCACGGAATCACTGCCGAACAGGGCAATGACACCGAGATCGCCCAGCGACAGCGCCATGGCGAAAGCGAAGGCCGTGGCGAGCGGGCGCCGCAGCGACGGCCAGTCGACCAGTATCAGCCGGTTCCAGCCCGCAATGCCGAGCTGTGCGCAGAGCCGTTCGTGACGCTCGCTCGCCGCATCATAGGCGGGACGCACGGCGCGCAGGGCGAACGGCATCGCCATCACCGCGTTGACGGTGACGACCATGACCGGGGCGATGGCAAAGACATCGCCGGCATGGCGCAGCAACAGGAACCAGCCGGCGCCGACGACGATCGGCGGCACGACAAGAACAAAGCCGGCGCCTGTATCGGCGGCGCGTTCGAGCAGTGTCTTTGCGCCGGCACGGCGGTTCAGCGCCAGTGCCCGCCGCGCCATGGTCAGCGCCAGCGACAGCATCACCGAGAGCAGTGCCGACAGGAAGGCGAGCGCCGCGCTGGTCAGCGTTGCCTGCCGGACAGTGGCCTCGCTGGCCAAACGGCCGAGATCCGCACCCAACCCGGCCATCACGGTTGCCGCCATCGGCCCAACGACGAACAGCAGCGCCAGGATGATGACTAGCGCGTTCAACCAGGTCTCGCTCCGATTCACCGAGATATAGCGGCGTTGCGCGACCGGCAAATTGGTGTCGCCGACCACATTGGCGCCCAGGCGCGTCAGGGCCAGCACAACGATAAAGGTCAGGGCGATCTGCAACAGCGTCAGTGTAACGGCCCGCGCGGGATCGAAATCGAAGCGCAGGGCCTGGTAGATGCCGACCTCCAGCGTCGTCGCGGCCGGCCCGCCGCCGAGCGTCAGCACGATCGTGAAGGATGTGATGCAGAGCATGAACACAAGCCCGGCGACGCCGGGCAGTGCGGCGCGCAGCGTTGGCCATTCGATCAGCCGGAACGCCGGCCGCGCCGCCATGCCGAGTTGGCTCGCCAACCGCCATTGGTCGGCCGGTATGGTCTGCAGCGCCTCGAGGAACAGCCGCGTCGCCAGCGGCAGGTTGAAGAAGACATGGGCGACGAGGATGCCGGACAGGCCATAGATACCCGGCCAGCTTCCGCCGCCGATCAAGGCAAGCACGCCGGCGAAATAGCCGGCACGGCCATAAAGCGCCAGAATGCCGAGCGCTGCGACAATAGCCGGCAGCGCCAACGGCACGGCGAAGATCTGCAGGATGAAGGCGCGGCCGAAGAAACGTGGATGTCGCGACAGAGCGCGCGCCACGAACAGCGCCGGGATGGCCGAAAGCAGCGTCGAGAGCGCCGCTTGCCAGAGCGTGAAGCGAATGACGCGAAGCAGATAGGGATCGAAGGCTGCCCAGGCGCCCGAGAAATCATGGGCGCCCTCGAAAAGCAGGCCGGCAAACGCGCCGCCGATCAGCAGCGCGATCGCGGCAAGCGCGACAATGCCGGCGCTGACGCGGGGATCAGAGGCTGCGCGTCGCACGCCGGACCACCAATCTCCGGATCGCGGCACTTACAAAGGATTGCGTTCCTTCGCGCCCCCCTCTGTCCTGCCGGACATCTCCCCCACAAGGGGGGAGATTGGCAATTTCGACGCCTCGCTCACTCCAGCAGCATTGGCGATTGGCGAAATCGCCGATGGCAGCCAATCTCCCCCCAAGCGGGGGAGATGTCCGGCAGGACAGAGGGGGGCGCCGTAGAGCACTCATCTTCGATAGCAAACTTATTTGCTCATCACCGCAAGCCATTCATCGACCCAGGCCTTGCGATTGGCAGCGACCTCTTGCGGGCTGAACAGCAAGGTCTTGGTCGGCTTGACCAGTTTATCAAAGGCCGGATTGAGCGGCTTGTCGGTCTTGCCGGCCGGGAACATCCAGTTGGTCTCGGGAATGGCATCCTGGAATTTAGGTCCGGTCATGAAGGCCATAAACTTGGCCGCCAGCGGATTCTTGGCCCCCGTCGTGGTGATACCCGCCACCTCGATCTGCAGATACTCGCCCTCCTCGAAGGAGGCGGCCTGGTAGCGCCCGGTGTTCTCGGCGATCATGTGATAGGCCGGCGACGTCGTGTAGGACAGCACCATCGGCGCCTCGCCCTTGGTGAACAGCCCATAGGCCTCGCTCCAGCCCGGCGTCACGGTCAGCACCTTCGGCTTGAGCTTGGCCCAGGCCTCCGGCGCCTTGTCGCCATAAACCGACTTGACCCACAGAAGCAGGCCGAGGCCCGGCGTCGAGGTGCGTGGATCCTGGATGACGATCTTGTCGTCGGCACTGCCTTCGACCAGCTCTTTCAGGCTTTTCGGCGGGTTCCTCAGCTTCTCGGTGTCGTAGACGACAGCGAAATAGCCGTAATCAAAGGGGACAAAAGTATCGTCGCTCCAGCCACCCGGCACGTTGACATCAGTTACGCCGCCATGCGGCGCGAACAAGCCTGAGGCCTTGGCATCGGCGGTGAGATTGGTGTCGAGGCCAAGCACGATATCGGCCTTGGTCGATGCGCCTTCCAATCTGACGCGGTTGAGCAACGCGACGCCGTCGGCGACCGAGACGAACTCGACATCGCAGCCGCATTCGGCCTCGAACGCCTTCTTCACCACGGGACCCGGACCCCAGTCGGCGGTAAAACTCTCATAGGTGTAGACGGTGAGCTTGTCCTTGGCCAAGGCCGGTCCGGACAAGGCCACGACCGTTGCTGAAACAAGAGCGTATAAAAGCGTGCGCATCGGCGCCTCCTTCGTTCGAATTGAAAGGAATTGAGGCGTCGGACTGTCCGAAACGTCTAATCCCTCCGCCGGTACAAACCGGATCAGGTTCAGCGGGTTGGCGAGACTGCCTCTCAGCCGGTCCGCGAAGATCGCGTCCGGCACCCCGTTAGAGCGTTTCGACACATAGGCCGGCCCGATCCGCCACGCAAGTGGGAGTTTGCCGCCTTCCGTTTCCCGTGCCGGGCTGGTAAGGGCCACACGATATGAGCACATTCACCATCCTGCTTGGCGGCGATCTCATCCGCACGCCACGGCTCGACCGTCAGGTCGAAGGCTCCCGCGTCATCGCCGCCGACGCCGGCATAGGCCATGCGCAGTTGCTGGGCCTCGTGCCGGAGCTGTGGGTGGGTGATTTCGATTCCGTGCCGGCGAACCTGCCGGACGATCTCGCTTCCGTGCCGCGCCGGACCTTCCCGGCGGAAAAGGACCAGACCGATGGCGAACTGGCCATCGCCGCAGCACTCGAGCGCGGCGCGACCCGGCTGGTGCTCGCCGGTGCTTTCGGCGGCAAGCGCGCCGACCACGCTTTCCTGCATCTGGCGCTTGCCTTGCGGCTGGCCGAAGCAGGGACCGATGTGCTCCTGACCAGCGGCGCCCAGGAAGGCATTCCCCTGCTGCGCGGAACGGCCGGCTTCGACTATGCCGATGGCACGCTGTTTTCGGTGCTCGGCTTTTCCGAGCTTGCCGGGTTGACCGTCACCCGCGCCAAATGGCCGCTGAACCACGTCAAGGTGGCCTTCGGTTCGTCGCTGACCATTTCCAACGAGGTCAAGGGCCGCCTCGAAATCGCGCTCGGCCATGGCCGCGCGATGCTGCTCGCTCATCCCTATCCCTTACCTGAAAGCTGACATGGCCCCGCCTCTTCTCAACCTCGACGGGATAAAACTGACCTTCGGCGGCACGCCGCTGCTCGACGGCGCCGCCTTGACGGCTTCGGCCGGCGACAAGATCGCACTGGTCGGCCGCAACGGGTCGGGCAAGTCGACCCTGCTGAAGATCGCCGCTGGCCTGATCGAGCCGCAGGACGGTGAGGTGTTCCGCCAGCCTTCGGCAACTGTCCGCTATTTGCCGCAGATGCCCGACATGGAGGGCTTTGCCACTGTCCGCGCCTATGTCGA
This sequence comes from Mesorhizobium sp. M7A.F.Ce.TU.012.03.2.1, assembly GCF_004006095.1. Classification (NCBI taxonomy): domain Bacteria; kingdom Pseudomonadati; phylum Pseudomonadota; class Alphaproteobacteria; order Hyphomicrobiales; family Phyllobacteriaceae; genus Mesorhizobium; species Mesorhizobium sp. M7A.F.Ce.TU.012.03.2.1. The sequence goes on along the minus strand of NZ_CP034779.1, from coordinate 2,409,408 downwards.
GGCCGGGCTTGGCCCTGCCGACGATCCCTACCGCGCCAGCTATCTGATGGAGCATCTCGGACTGTCGGGCGAGGAGCGGCCCAACGATCTGTCGGGCGGCGAGGCGAGGCGTGCTGCCCTTGCCCGCGTCATGGCGCCGGAGCCAGACATCCTGCTGCTCGATGAGCCGACCAACCATCTCGACCTCTCGGTCATCGAATGGCTGGAAGAAGAACTCATCCGCACCTCCTCGGCACTGATCGTCATCTCGCACGACCGCCGCTTTCTCGAACGTGTGTCGCGCGCCACCATCTGGCTCGATCGCGGCCAGACCCGCAGGCTGGACAAGGGCTTTGGCCATTTCGAGGAATGGCGCGACCTGGTCCTGGAGGAAGAAGAGCGCGAGCAGCATAAACTCGGCCGCCAGATCGTTCGCGAAGAGCATTGGCTGCGCTACGGCGTGACGGCGCGGCGCAAGCGAAATATGCGCCGGCTCGGCGAGTTGCAGACCATGCGCCAGCGTTTTCGCGGCCATCGCGGTGCCGAAGGGTCGGCGACCATGGTGGCGAGCGACGCCGCCGAGTCCGGCAAGCTGGTGATCGAGGCGAAGAACATCGAGAAGAGCTTTGGCGATCTCACCGTGGTCAAGGGGTTTTCGACCCGCATCCAGCGCGGCGATCGCGTCGGCCTGGTCGGGCCGAACGGCGCCGGCAAGACGACGCTCTTGAAGATGCTGACCGGCGAGATGAAGCCGGACGCCGGTTCGGTGCGGCTCGGCACCAATCTGGAGATCGCCACGCTCGACCAGAAGCGCGAGGCGGTAGACCCGCAGGAGACGCTGGCGCAATATCTCACCGACGGGCGCGGCGAGAACCTCGTCATCAATGGCGAGCAGCGCCACGTCGTCTCCTACATGAAGGATTTCCTGTTCAAGCCGGAGCAGGCGCGCACGCCGGTGCGCGAGTTATCCGGCGGCGAGCGGGCGCGGCTCTTGCTGGCGCGCGTGCTGGCGCGACCGGCAAACCTTCTGGTGCTCGATGAGCCGACCAACGATCTCGACATGGAGACGCTGGAACTGCTGCAGGAATTGGTCGCCGGTTTCGCCGGCACCGTCATCCTGGTCAGCCACGACCGCGATTTCCTCGACCGCACCGTGACCAGCCTGATCGCGCCGGATGGTGAAGGCCGCTGGATCGAATATGCCGGCGGCTACTCCGACATGCTGGCGCAGCGCGGCGGCACCAGGCTAGACGACCGCAAGGCGCGCGCGAAGGCCGAGAACGGCGAAGCGCCAGTGACGACCAGAAGTGAAGCGGCCGCGCCAAAGGGGCCGGCGAAGAAACTGTCGTTCAAGCAGAAATTCGCTCTGGAATCGCTGCCCAAGAAAATCGAGGCTGTGACAGCTTCGATCTCAAGACTGGAGAACAACATCGCCGATCCGGCCTATTACGAGCGCGACCCGGCCTCCTTCCAGAAAACCATCGCCGCCCTCGACAAGGAGCGCGCGACGCTGGCGGCGCTGGAGGAAGAATGGCTGGAATTGGAGATGTTGCGCGAGGAAATGGAAGGGTGAAGGATTGCGTGGGGGCTTTTATGCGCCTAGATTATGCGCATAAAAGGAGGCGATCTTTATGCTTCAATCGACGTCAAAACCTCAGCGACAATCTGTGAATACGTCCATCGACTCTCGGTTGATCAGCGATGCGAAAGCTTTGGGCATCAATATCTCACGCGCCGCCGAAGAAGGCATTGCAAAAGCAATCTCGGCAGAAAAAACGCGCCGATGGCAGGAAGAAAATAAGGAAGCCATCGACAGCTCCAATGAGTATGTCAGACACAACGGACTGCCACTGGCCAAACAACGGCCGTTCTGATGGCGCGTTATGATTTCTACAGGAATGCCGCGGGCGGCGGTTATCTTCTCGACGTGCAATCAGACCTTCTTGAAGGACTAAGCACCAGGATCATTATTCCGCTGATGCCGCCCAAGATAGCCCCGGTTCCTGGTCGCCGATTAAACCCGACCTTCGCCGTAAATGGCAAAGATCATGTGATGGTCACCCAGTTTATGTCAGCCTTCTCTGCCTCGGAATTGCCGGATCCAGAAGGAAGCCTTTCCAGGCACCATGACGAGATTGTCTCCGCGCTCGACATGCTGTTCCAAGGCTTCTGAACTGCTCCTTCTCAGCCAGCCGTCTTGGCCTGCCAGGCCTTGATCGCCTCGTCGAACACCTTCTCGCCGGGAATGCCCTTTTCCATGGTCAGCAGTGCCCGCCGTCCGGTCTTGTAGACGACCGGTACGTCGATCCAGTCCTGGCCGCGAAGCAGGGTCATGTTGGCGTCTTCGTCGGCCTTGGTATCGTTGAGCGCGACGAGGAAGAAGCCGTCGGCGATCTTCGCCGGGATACCGATCAACGGGCTGCCGGCATCCTGTTCCGAACCCTTCATGGCGACGCGCAGGATGTTGTCGACACCGCCGCCCTCGAAACCGTCGGGCGTCAGGAAGATCATCTCGATGATATGGCTGGCCGGCAGTGTCTGATCGGTGTTGCGGCGGATGGTCATGCGCAACTGGATGTCCTTGCCGGGAATGGTGGCCTCGGCACGGATCGCCGGCTCCGGCGGAAGGTCGCCACCGGGCGATTCCTGCACCAGCGACCAGACGATATTGCCGGGCTCGGCGGAGCCCTGGGCGGTGCTGGTGCGCTCCTCGTAGAAGATCGCCTTCTGGCCGACAGGCAGAGCGGTTTCCACAGGCGCAGCTGCCGGTGCGGGCGGCGTTCCGGCAGCATCGGGCGGCGCTGCCGGGGCAGCTCCGTTGGCAGGCGGCGTTGCGGGGGCGGCACCTGTAGCGGGGGGCGCTGCCGCGGCAGGTGTGCCTGCGGCCGGAGCGGAAATCGCCGGTGCGTTCGTCGCCGAGGGCGGCGTGGTCAGCGCGGCGACCGATTCGCCTTCGCCGATGCCGCTTTGGCCACCGGCCGGACCCGGGTCGACTTCACTGCCCTGCGGCGTCAGCCGCTGCGTGAATTTCGTGCTTTCGGCCTCCGTGCCGCCAGCCGCGGGCGCCGGAGGCGTTGCCGCGGCATCGGTTGCCGGCTTGGCAGGCGCTGGTTTCACCGGCTCGGTCTTGGCGACCTGATTGCCGCCAAGCCCAAGCATTTTGCCGAAGGCATCCTTGTTCAGCCAGATTCCGTAGCCGCCGCCGGCTACGACCAGAAGAGCGACGACGGCCGCGATCAGCCCACCATAGCTGCGCTTGCGCTCGGCGGGACGCAGGCGCTGGAAGGTGTCCGACACCGGCTCTTCGTCGCTGGAAAAGACATCTGCCTCGTCCTCCGCCTCGTCGGCATCCATACCTGGAAGAGGCGTGTCGGCGCGAGCCTGCTGGGAAGGCGCCGGCGTCGCCCTTTGCCAGCTCGGCTCGACCTTGGCGGCAGGTGGTGGCGCGGGCTGATAAGATTCAGGCTTTGCAGCGGGCGGTGCGGGCCAGGCCGATTCAGCCTTGGCCGGCTGCCGTGTATGGCTCGGCTGATTCTTGTTGCGATCGATCGATGAAAAGATGTGTTCCAGCTCCGCCAGCGGATCGGTCTCCGGCAGGCTCTTGGCATAGTCCCGCTCGACACTCGCGATCGCGTCTTCCAGCGAACGCATCTGCGTGGCTATGGCTTCGGCGGCCGGCGGCGGCGAATATTCCTCAAGCTTCTTCGCCAGCATGGTGCGAACGCTGGCATAGATGCGCGTACGCTTTTCCGGCGTCTCGTCGCCACTTGAAACGGATCGGTCACAAGTATCGTGTCGTCCCGTTCCGGGCTGGTGGAAAGGAGTGCGACCGGGGCGCCGATCAGCTCTTCGATGTAGCGGACGTATTTGACGGCCTGGGCCGGCAGATCGTTCCAGCTGCGCGCGCCGGCAGTGGTGCCTTTCCAGCCCTCGAGCGTCTCGTAGACCGGTTCGACGCGTGCCTGCGCGCCCTGGCTGGCCGGCAGATAATCGATCATCTCGCCGTCGAGACGATAACCCGTGCAGACCTTGATCTCGTCCAGCCCGTCAAGCACGTCGAGCTTGGTCAGCGCGATTCCCTTGATGCCGTTGACAGCGACGGCCTGGCGTACCAACACCGCGTCGAACCAGCCGCAGCGGCGCTTGCGGCCGGTGACGACGCCGAATTCATGGCCGCGCGTGCCGAGGAATTCGCCGACCTCGTTCTTCTGCTCGGTCGGGAACGGACCTTCGCCGACGCGTGTCGTATAGGCTTTGGTGATGCCGAGCACATAGCCGATGGCGCCTGGGCCGACGCCGGAGCCGGCGGCAGCCTGTCCGGCAACCGTGTTCGACGAGGTTACGAACGGATAGGTGCCGTGGTCTATGTCAAGCAGCGTGCCCTGCGCGCCCTCGAACAGGATACGCTCGCCAGCCCGGCGCTTGTCGTCGAGGATCTTCCAGACCCGGTCCATATAGGGCAGGATGTCGTCGGCGACCGAGGTCAATTCCTGCATGATCGCGTCATGCGTGACTTCCGCATGGCCAAGCCCCCTACGCAGCGCATTGTGGTGCGTCAGCAGCCTGTCAACCTTCACGGGCAGTGTTTCCAAATCCGCCAAGTCCATCACCCTGACCGCGCGCCGGCCCACCTTGTCCTCGTAGGCGGGGCCGATGCCACGACGGGTCGTGCCAATCTTCGTCCCGGAATTGGATGCGGCGTCCTCACGGAATCCGTCCAGCTCCCGATGCAGGGACAGGATAAGCGCTGTGTTTTCGGCTATTTTCAGGCGATCCGGTGCGACTTCGACACCTTGCGCCTTGAGCTTGGCCACCTCGGCGACGAAAGCATGAGGGTCGAACACGACGCCATTGCCGATGATGGACAGCTTGCCCTGGCGCACGACGCCCGACGGAAGCAACGACAGCTTGTAGACCTTGCCGTCGACGACCAGCGTATGGCCGGCATTGTGGCCGCCCTGGAAACGCACCACGACATCGGCCCGCTCCGACAGCCAGTCGACGATCTTGCCCTTGCCTTCGTCACCCCACTGCGAGCCGACGACCACCACATTGGCCATGTTTCTTTTCCCTTGAGACGCCGCCAAGCGGCTTGAATATGGTTCGAAACGACAGGCCTCTATAACGTCAAGACCTCGCGAGCGCGACCTTTCTTTGCCGTCGAAAATGCCCTGAGGCACAACAATTTTCGGCTTTGACATCATTTACTTGGGCGAGCGAGGGCAATAGGCCGGCAAACACCGCAGCTCCGGCGACTGGAATCCCGCGATGCATCGAAGCGCCTACATATTCCTGCTGCTCACCACCTTGCTCTGGGGCGGAAATTCGGTGGCCGGCAAGCTGGCGGTCGATCACGTCTCGCCGATGACGCTGGTCTTCCTGCGCTGGGTTCTGGCCGTGGCGATCATGCTGCCCATCGGCTGGAAGACCATCCAGAAGGACTGGCCGGTCGTCCGCAAGCACTGGTTCGTGCTGGTCGCCCTCGGCGCCAGCGGCTTCACCCTGTTCAACACCATCTTCTACACGGCGCTCAACTACACGACAGCGATCAATGTCTCGATCGAACAGGCGGCGATGCCGATCCTGATCATGACTGCCAATTTCGTCTTCTTCCGCCTGCGCGTGAACTGGGCGCAGATTGTCGGCGTCGTGCTGACCATCGCCGGCGTGATCCTCACCGCCTGCCATGGCGACCCGCGCCGGCTGTTGACGCTGGAACTCAATTTCGGCGATGCCATCATGCTGGTCGCCGTGTTTCTCTACAGCGGCTATTCGGTCGGACTGCGGTTGAAACCGGTGATGCATTGGCAGAGCCTGATGCTGGCCCTGTCGGTTGCGGCACTCGTCACTTCGCTGCCGTTCTTCCTGTGGGAGGTCGTCGCCGGCAAGGTCATCATGCCCGATGCGCGCGGCTGGACCGTCATCGTCTATACGGCGATCGGCGCCTCCGTCGTTTCGCAGATCTTCTACATCAGAGGCAACGAACTGATCGGCGCCAACCGCGCCGGCCTGTTCATCAATCTGGTGCCGATCTTCGGCACGCTGCTGTCGGCGCTGATCGTCGGCGAGACGTTCCACCTCTATCAGGCACTGGCTTTGGTGCTCGTGCTGGGCGGCATCGGGCTTGCCGAATACAGCGGGCGCAAGATGGCGGTGGCGGACCACCGCAGATGACATGTGGCGGCTGACGCTCTCCCCGTTGCAGCGATTCACGCGAACAGCATGGATCTAGCCAATGGCCCGGAAACAGCGGCATAAACCCTGCCGCGTCCTCACTTGGAACATTTCACCTCCAGCGGAGTTTGAACGGCAGGGAGGCGACATGATGAGCCCGAACCCTCGCAGCACGGCAAGCATTGCCGGTCACCCTATCCATCCCATGCTGATTCCGTTTCCGATTGCCTTTTTTGTCGGCGCCTTCGTTTGCGATCTTATCTTCTGGCGAACAGCCGATCCCGGATGGGTCACCGGGTCGCTTTGGCTTCTCGGCGCAGGCCTGATCATGGCAGCCCTGGCTGCGCTTGCCGGCCTGACGGATGTTCTCGGCGATGTTCAGATCCGCAATCTCACGACGGCATGGCTCCATGCCGGCGGCAATGTACTCGTCGTGTTGATCGAGCTTTACAACTGGTACTCGCGGTATGCCGGCGGAGCGGCGGCCGTGATGCCAACCGGCTTCGTCCTATCGCTGATCGTGGTTCTCATCCTGCTGTTTACGGGCTGGAAGGGTTGGGAACTGGTCTACCGACATCGCGTGGCTGTCTCCGATGGATCCGACGAGTTGACCTGAACCGGCCGCCGCGGCGGCCGGCCTCAACGAGGGGGTCGGCGACCGCCTGTCCTCGATCACATCGCGTTGATGTCGAACTGCAGCCGCTTGGCCGAGTCGATCGACTTATGCGCCTTGACCTTTTCCAGCACGGCTTCCGGGAACGGCGCGTCGAGATAGAGCAGCGCTATGGCATCGCCGCCCGGCCGGTTGCGGCCGAGCTGGAAGTTGGCGATGTTGACGCCGTTCTCGCCGCAGACGGTGCCGAGCAGGCCGATGATGCCCGGCGCGTCGGCATTGGTGGTGTAGAGCATGTGCTGGCCGACCTCGGCATCGAGGTTGATGCCCTTGATCTGGATGAAGCGTGGCTTGCCATCCGAGAAGCATGTGCCGGCGATCGAGCGCGTCATGTGCTCGGTCTTCACCGTAAGCTTGATGTAGCCGTCGAACACGCCCGTTTTGTCGCGCTTGACCTCGGCGACGATGATGCCGCGCTCCTTCACCATGATCGGCGCCGACACCATGTTGACGTCGGAGACCTGAGGCCGGATCAGCCCGGCGAGTGCGGCGCTGATCAGCGCGCGCGTATTCATCGTCGCGGTGGAGCCGTCGAACAGGATCTCGACCTCCTTGATCGGATCCTCGGTGACCTGGCCGACGAAGGCGCCGAGCACTTCGGCAAGCTTGACGAAAGGCTTCAGCCGCGGCGCCTCCTCGGCGGTGATCGACGGCATGTTGATGGCGTTGGAGACGGCGCCCTTGATCAGATAGTCGGCCATCTGCTCGGCAACCTGGAGCGCGACATTCTCCTGGGCCTCCGTCGTCGAGGCGCCGAGATGCGGCGTCGCCACCACATTCTCCATGCCGAACAGTTCGTTGTTCTCGGCCGGTTCGACCTCGAAGACGTCGACGCCGGCGCCGGCCACCTTGCCGCTCTTCAGCGCCGCGATCAGGTCGGCCTCGACGACCAGCCCGCCACGAGCGCAGTTAATGATGCGCACGCCCTTCTTCATCTTGGCGATCGCCGCGGCATCGATGATGTTGCGCGTCTTGTCGGTCAGCGGCGTGTGCAGGGTGATGAAATCGGCGCGGGCGAACAGTTCGTCGAGCTCGACCTTGTCGACGCCAAGCTCCTCGGCACGGCTGTCCGACAGGAACGGGTCGAACGCGATGACGTGCATCTTGAGGCCAACGCCGCGCGTCGCGACGATCGAACCGATGTTGCCGCAGCCGATGACGCCCAGCGTCTTGCCAGTGATCTCGACGCCCATGAATCGGTTCTTTTCCCATTTGCCGGCATGGGTCGAAGCGTTGGCTTCCGGTATCTGGCGGGCAAGCGCGAAGATCATCGCCACCGCATGTTCGGCTGTCGTGATCGAATTGCCGAACGGCGTGTTCATCACGATGATGCCCTTGCGGCTTGCCGCCGGGATATCGACATTGTCGACGCCGATGCCGGCACGGCCGATGACTTTGAGATTGGTAGCGGCGTTGATCAGTTTTTCGGTGACCTTGGTCGCCGAGCGGATGGCGAGGCCATCATACTGGCCGATCACTTCGGCGAGCTTTTCCTTGTCCTTGCCGAGATCGGGCAGATAGTCGACCTCGACGCCACGATCCTTGAATATCTGCACGGCGGTGGGGGAGAGTTTGTCTGAGACGAGAACGCGGGGCGCCATGGCGGCCTCCTTGAAATGGATTTGATCCTGATGGGAATGGGCGGCCCGAAGGCCGCCGCGAATGATCTCAGGCCGCCGCTTTGAGCGACGCCTTCTGCGCGGCGAAGGCCCAGTCGAGCCAGGGCAGCAGCGCCTCGAGATCCGACGTCTCGACCGTCGCGCCGCACCAGATGCGCAGGCCGGGCGGTGCGTCGCGATAGGCACCGATATCGTAGGCGACGCCTTCCTTGTCGAGCACCGACACCAGCCCCTTGGCGAAAGCCGCCTGCCCCTCGGCGTCGAGCGCGGACACGTCCGGGTCGGTGAAGGACAGGCAGACGGACGTGTTCGACCGTGTCGCCGGCTGGACGGCGAGATGACCGAGCCAGGAGGATTTGCCGACAAAGCGATCGAGGACGGCCGCATTGGCATCCGCCCTGGCGATCAGCGCGTCGAGGCCGCCGGTCGACTTCGCCCAGTTGAGCGCATCGAGGTAATCCTCGACGCACAGCATCGAGGGGGTGTTGATGGTCTCGCCCTTGAAGATGCCTTCGATCAGCTTGCCGCCCGAGGTCAGGCGGAAGATTTTCGGCAGCGGCCATGAAGGCTTGTAGGTCTCCAGCCGCTCGACGGCGCGAGGCGACAGGATCAGCATGCCGTGAGCGCCCTCGCCGCCCAGCACCTTCTGCCAGGAGAAGGTGACGACATCGAGCTTTTCGAAGTCGAGCCTCTGCGCGAATGCGGCGGAAGTCGCATCGCAGACGGTCAGGCCCTTGCGGTCCGCGGGAATGAAATCGCCGTTCGGCACGCGCACGCCCGACGTGGTGCCGTTCCAGGTGAAGACCACATCGCGGTCGAAATCGATCTTGGTGAGATCAGGCAGTTCGCCGTAGCCGGCTTCGATCTTGCGCACGTCGGCGAGCTTCAACTGCTTGACCACGTCGGTGACCCAGCCGGAGCCAAAGCTCTCCCAGGCGACCATGTCGACGCCGCGCTCGCCGAGCAGCGACCACAGCGCCATCTCGACCGCGCCGGTGTCCGACGCCGGCACGATGCCGATGCGGTAACCCGCCGGGACCTGGAGAATTTCCCGCGTCAGCTCGATCGCCTGTTCGAGCTTGGTCTTGCCGATCTTGGCGCGGTGGGAACGGCCGAGCGCGGCATTGTTCAGCGCCTCGACCGACCAGCCGGGACGTTTTGCACAGGGACCTGAGGAAAAATTGGGGTTTGCCGGACGGAGTCCGGGCTTCGTATGCGTCGTCATCGTGGTCTATCCTTCCAGATAGTGGCCCCTCGTTGGGGAGGGGTGGCCCACGGACGGCGATATGCGTTCAGACTTCGGGCGTCAAGAGGAAAGTTTTTGTCGCTGCCGGGATACCGGCGATCCCTGATCAGGATGTCGTGACTTCAGACGCAAACGGCGGACCCCGAAAGATCCGCCGTCTGCGTTTTCGTGCATGCCGTACCTACTACCAAAGATCGTAGCGCAGCCCAAGCTTGACCTGATGATTGCTGATCCCCTTGCGGATCGGATAGGAATCTAGGCTCTCGGCGGCTACATATTCGGCGTCCGGGGCGGAGAAATACTGATAGCCCAGGTCGACGGAAACGTTCTTCGATACCTGATAGGCGAGGCCCGCATTCAGCGTGTAGGCCAGCGAGTACTGGGTCTTGCTGTCACTTACAGCAAAATCGTCCGTGTCGTCGCCATTGTCGGTGAAATAGCTTGCCGACAGGGTGCGCTTGCTGCGGACGATGCCGATACCGGCGCCGAGATAGGGTGTGATGCCGACATAGGTGCCAAGATCGACATAGCCGTTGAGTATGCCCGACAAGGCGTAGTTCTTAAGGGATGCCGACGCCACGGTCGGCTCTGCGGCAGTCGCTGAATCGTCATAGCCGACGCCGATCTCGTTGCCGGGCAGATAGCCGAGATTGAGGTCGGCGCGCAGATAGTCGTTGAAATGGTAGCCGAAGCCGATGCTGGCAAAGATCGGATCTTCCTTGTCGCTGAAGGCTGCGGTTTCGGTGGCGAAATCATGATTGTCGAAGCTCTTCTGCGCCAGATAGGAGACGTCGCCGCGCAGATACCAGCCGGAACCGACCTCGACCGGGACGTAGTCGGGCGCCTGGTCGACATAGATCGGCGGATCGTAGTCGGCCGCGTGCACCGGCGTCAGCGGCAGGAAGGCCAGTGCACCGAGCGCCAGCGCCATACGCGATGTAAGTTTCATGGTCCCCGACTCCCGAATTTGGCGCAGCCCGCAATCGCAGCGGCAGCCATCGTTTCAAGGAGCATTGTTAACCATAGTGGTTAAGTGCCGGTTAAGGCTAACAGAGCGTTAGCGAATTCATTTCCCCTGTCGATTCCAGGCGGCCCAACGAAAAACCGCCCGGCTGAGGCCGGGCGGTTTGTGAAGAATGCAAGTAATGTAGATGCTGTTACTTGGTGTAGATCGGCTCGGGTTCGGGCTGGTAGGCCACGACCGGCGCGGCGCAACCGTTGCTGCCGCCGAACTGATAGCGTAGGCCACCGCGCACTTCGTGGGTATTGAAGCCGTGATCGAAGCCCGGCCCCGCGCTGCTCGTATCAAATTCGAACATGCGGCCGCCCTGGATATGGGAGAAGCGGTAGCCGGCGTCGAGGATGACCTTGTCGGTGAGGCAGTACGAGGCGCCGGCCATGACTGCGTAGGCGAAGCGCCAGTTGGATGCTCCGGGGTTGGTCTCGGTGGTGTTCGGGTCGTAGACGGTATCCCACTTGACCCGGGCACCGCCGATACCGGCGCCGACATAGGGCGTGATGCCGTGCCAGGTGCCGATATCGACATAGGCGTTGGCGAGCAGCAGCAGGGCGCTCATCTTCGACACTTCGGTCGAGGTCGTGGTGGCATCCGAGGTGCCACCATTGAAGTTCGACTTGAACCAATAGTCGGCGGTCAGATCGGTACGGAAGCGGTCGTTGATCTTGTAGCCGACGCCGGCGCCGAGCGAGAAGCCGCCCTTGAGCTTGCCGTAGTCGAAGGACTTGCTGCCGGCGACTCCGACAGGAGGTCCGCAAGGGCAAGGCTCGGCTCCGTAAGTGATGTAGTCAATGTCACCTACCTTCGACTTGTGATAATCGATATCGCCGCGGATATACCAGCCGCCGACCTCGACCGGCTGCTCGTAGATGGCCTGAGGCGGAGCCTCTTCAACCATTGGCTCCGGCAGATCGGCCGCGAACAACGGCCCTGCCAACCCTGCGAACAGGAAGGCGAGCAGGGCCTTTCTTGCTGTCTTGAACATGCTTGTCACCCCTGAGAAGCTCGGAACGGCGAACCCGCCCGAAATGCGATTGGCTTTCAGTCGTGGATAATGAATTGCAAAGGTTAAAAGGCGTTTAACCCTGTTGCTTAACCACGAATCTCGAAACTTCTAGGGATAGGCGCGAGATTTACGGACACCGAACAAAGTGGCGGCTGACAAGAAAAAGCCCGCCGAGGGGCGGGCCTTGGACCGGTTAAGGGAGCGCGGCGCGCCTGGTTGTCAGATCCACGTCCTGCTGGACGCGCTGGGATCAAGCGGCGCTGCGCGTTTCCGAGATGATGTCCACTATGCCATTGACCACGGACTCGACCAGTTGCGGGTCGTCGCCTTCGGCCATCACGCGGATCAGCGGCTCTGTCCCTGATGGCCGGATAACCAGCCGTCCGGTCTTGCCGAGGCGGTTGCGGGCGTCTTCGATGGCGGCCTTGACCGGCGCCTCCTCAAGCGGCTTGCCGCCGGAAATGTGGACGTTCTTCAGGAGTTGCGGCACGGGTTCGAATTTCTTCGACAGTTCGCTGACCGGCCGCCCCTGCCGCTTGATGCAGGCGAGCACCTGCAGCGCCGAGACCAGGCCGTCGCCGGTCGTCGAAAAGTCGGACAGCACGATATGACCCGACTGTTCGCCGCCGACATTCAAGCCATGCGCACGCATATGCTCGACGACATAACGGTCGCCGACCTTGGTGCGGTGCAATTGCAGCTTCATGTCGCCGAGGAAGCGTTCGAGGCCCAGATTGGACATCACGGTTGAGACGACACCACCGCCGGCAAGCCGCCCGCTCTGGTGCCAGGATTCGGCGATCAGCGCCATGATCTGGTCACCATCGACGATCGCGCCGTTTTCATCGACGATAACGACACGATCGGCGTCGCCGTCGAGCGCGATGCCGATGTCGGCGCGCACTTCGTGCACCTTCTTTTGCAGGCCGGCCGGATGGGTCGAGCCGCATTCCTTGTTGATGTTGAAGCCGTTGGGCTCGACATTGATGGCGACGACTTCGGCGCCCAGTTCCCACAGCGCCTCGGGCGCCACCTTGTAGGCCGCGCCATTGGCGCAATCGACAACGATCCTCAAGCCAGCGAGCGACATCGAGCGCGGCAAGGTGCGCTTGGCGAATTCGATGTAGCGGTCATGCACCCCGTCGACGCGCTTGGCGCGGCCAAGCCCGTCGGAATCGGCGAGCGCCAGTTCGATATCCTTGTCGAGCATGCTCTCGATGCGCTCCTCGATTTCGTCGGAGAGCTTGTAGCCGTCGGGTCCGAACAGCTTGATGCCGTTGTCGTAATAGGGGTTGTGCGAGGCCGAGATCATGACGCCGATATCGGCGCGCAGCGAACGCACCAGCATGGCGACAGCCGGCGTCGGGATCGGGCCGAGCAGGAACACGTCCATGCCGGCGGCACAAAGACCGGCGACCATGGCATTCTCGATCATATAGCCGGAAAGCCTGGTGTCCTTGCCGAGCACGACACGATGTCGATGGCTGCCGCGCTGGAAGGAAAGGCCGGCGGCCATGCCGACCCGCATAGCGATTTCAGCCGTCATCGGAAACTTGTTGGCGCGTCCGCGAATGCCGTCGGTGCCGAAATAATTCCCTGCCATGCTAGTCAGCTTCCTCGACGTTTCTTCCCCGGCACGTCATGCCACAATTGGCCAGGGCGCTATGATCACATTGTGTGATTGTACGTTACCAATCCTTAGAAAACCATTGTTGTGCACTGCACACATGTGGCCGCAACCTGACATGCCCAGACTGCCATGTTGCAATATACAAGTCATGCGAGCCTTTCAGCGCGGATGCACGAGGAAAATCTTGCTCTGAACCAGACAACGGACAACGATTTCATCACCTTATCGGGAGAAACCGGTTTTCGGCGATATATACGCCACTTAGCATCTGGCGCAACCGCCCGTTGAGCGATATTGATCTGCAGGGACGTCTCATGGGCTGCTGCAACGGAGAAACGCTATGCTCATCCACCGACTTGCCACTTTGACCGGCCTCGCCGTCGCGACCTTGTTCCTGGCCGCGCCAGCCAACGCACTGACGATGGCCGAGTGCAGCACGAAATACAACGCCGCCAAGGATGCGGGGACACTCGCCGGCGCGACCTGGAACCAGTTCCGCAAGGCTCAGTGCGGCACCGACGCCGCCGCGACGACCGACGCCAAGCCGGCCGATACCAAGAAGGCTGCCGAGACGAAGCCGGCCAAGGCGGCCAAGGCTGCCGCCGCTGCGGACGACAGCACGGCCAAGGGCCTGACGGCGAAGGAATGCAGCACCAAATACCAGGCGGCGAAGGCTGCCGGCACGCTGAACGGCATGAAGTGGAACGACTTCCGCAAGTCCGAATGCGCCGCCGGTGCATCCGCCGCTGCCGCCGCCAAGCCGGCAACCACCAAGGCTGCCGCGGCCCCCGCCGACGGCAAGGGTCTGAGCATGGCCGAATGCAGCACCAAGTATCAGGCCGCCAAGACGGCCAACACGCTGAAGGGCATGAAGTGGAACGACTTCCGCAAGACCGAATGCGGCGCCGGCGCATCGGATGACGACACGGTGCCGGCCGCCGACGAGGCCAGCTACACCAAGGAGCCGGCGAAGCCGACGACGGCTGCGCCCAAGGGCGTCAAGTTCCCGTCCGCGATCTCGGCGAAATATGCCAGCGAGACCCCCGGAAAGGGCCGCATGCACACCTGCCTCGACCAGTACTATGTCCTCAAGGACGCCAACGCGCTCGGCGGCCTGAAGTGGATCCAGAAGGGCGGCGGCTTCTACAGCCTGTGCAATGCCAAGCTGAAGGGCTGATCGCTTAGCCATAGTCTCCAAACAAAGGCCCGCGCATCGCAAGATGCGCGGGCCTTTTTTGTTGCGCGAAGACGCACACTGCCTTGCTCGCATCTGCATGTCGCCGGGCTGTCGGCATCATCAATTCGCCTACACTGCCCACCGCCAAGCTCATCGGTAGCCCGTAAAGATTCTGGTTGAACATATCAAGAACAAACCATATACAAAAAGACGTCAAACTTATTATCAACCAGGAGGGTCTTATGCACGGTTTGAGATTGGCGGTATTGGCTGCGACCGCATTTGTCGCTTGGAGCGTCGCCCCCGCAAGCGCACTGACGATGAAGGAATGCGGCGAGACCTATCGAACAGCCAAGGAAGGCGGCACTCTGAACGGCATGGACTGGACGGCTTTTCGCAAGGAGAAGTGCGCGACATCAGCAGCGGACAGTGTCAGCGAGGATACGGTCAAAACCGAGCCGCAGACGAAAAAGGAAACCAGCGCGGCGGTCGCCCCCACTGTAGCGCCCGCGGGCGTGACATTCCCGACCACGCTGGCCGCCGAGTTCAAGACCGAAAAGCCCGCGAAGGCGCGCATGAAGACCTGTCTGCAGGGCTACCATGGCAACAAGGACGCGGGCACGTTGAACGGCCTTCGCTGGATCCAGAAGGGCGGCGGTTATTACAGCCTGTGCAATGCCAAGCTGAAGAGCTGAGCGACAAGACATCTGAAGAAGAGAAGGTCTGCGAACCGCAGGGTTCGCGGGCCTTTTTGTTGCCTTCGAGGGCACGCCAGCGGCGACGTTGCCAATCTCCCCCTTGCGGGGAGATTAGCTATCACCTTGGCTTTCGCCAATCGTCACCGTCGCAGATGCGAGGTCGCGGACAACTCCTCCCCAACGCCAAAAACAAAAAACGCCGCGGAGCAAGCCGCGGCGTTCGATGAAATCAGTGGTCAAGCTCAACTCGATGGCTGCGGTTCCATGCCGCCTTCGGGCTCAGGACCCTTCTTTCGCCGGCCGCCGGACTTCGGCACGGCCGAGCCACGGCTGGGCGGCGTGTCGTCGCCAAGGTCGCGCGCGGGCTTGTGGCCGGCGATCAACTGCTTGATCTCCTCGCCGGACAGCGTCTCATATTCCAGCAGGCCCTGTGCCAGCGCGATCCATTCCTTCTTCTTCTTGGTCAGGATGGACTTCGCCGACGAATAGGCCTCGTCGATCAGGCGGCGCACTTCGGCGTCGATGATCTGCGCCGTTTCTTCCGAGACGTTCTGCGTGCGCGCCACCGAATGGCCGAGGAACACTTCTTCCTGGTTGTCGCCATAGGCGACATGGCCGAGCTTGTCGGAAAAGCCCCAGCGCGTGACCATGGCGCGGGCCAGCTTGGTCGCCTGCTCGATATCCGAAGAGGCGCCGGAGGTGATGTTCTCCTTGCCGAACTTGAACTCCTCGGCGACGCGGCCGCCCATCATGATGGCGAGACGCGAGATCATGTATTTGTAGCTCATCGAATAGCGGTCGCCTTCGGGCAACTGCATGACCATGCCGAGCGCGCGACCGCGTGGAATGATCGTGGCCTTGTGCAGCGGATCGGCCGATGGCACGTTGAGCGCGAGAATGGCGTGGCCGGCCTCATGGTAGGCGGTCAGCTCCTTCTCGGCCTGGGTCATGGCCGACGAGCGGCGCTCGGCGCCCATCATGATTTTGTCCTTGGCGTCCTCGAATTCGGCCATGGTGACGAGGCGCTTGTTGCGCCGTGCCGCCATCAGCGCGGATTCGTTGACGAGGTTCATCAGATCGGCGCCGGAAAAGCCCGGCGTACCGCGCGCGATCACCTTGAGGTCGACATTGGGCGCCAGCGGCACGTTGCGCACATGCACCTTGAGGATCTTCTCGCGGCCGACGATGTCAGGGTTCGGCACCACGACCTGGCGGTCGAAGCGGCCTGGCCTGAGCAGGGCGGGGTCAAGCACGTCGGGCCGGTTGGTGGCGGCGATCAGGATGATGCTTTCATTGGATTCGAAGCCGTCCATCTCGACCAGCAGCTGGTTCAGCGTCTGCTCGCGTTCGTCGTTGCCACCGCCGAGGCCGGCGCCGCGATGACGGCCGACAGCGTCGATTTCGTCGATGAAGATGATGCAGGGTGCGTTCTTCTTGGCCTGGTCGAACATATCGCGGACGCGGCTTGCACCAACGCCTACGAACATCTCGACGAAGTCAGAACCGGAAATGGTGAAGAACGGCACATTGGCTTCGCCGGCAACCGAGCGGGCGAGCAGCGTCTTGCCGGTTCCCGGAGGGCCGACGAGCAGCACGCCGCGCGGAATCTTGCCGCCGAGCCGCTGGAATTTCTGCGGATCGCGCAGGAACTCGACGATCTCTTCCAGATCTTCCTTGGCTTCGTCGACGCCGGCAACATCCTGGAAGGTGACGCGGCCATGCGCTTCGGTGAGCAGCTTGGCCTTCGACTTGCCAAAGCCCATCGCGCGGCCGGAGCCGGACTGCATCTGGCGCATGAAGAATATCCAGACGCCGAGTATGAGGATCATCGGCAGCCAAGAGATCAGATAGCCGAACAGCGAATTGGAACCGTCTGTTTCAGGCCGCGCATTGATGGTGACGTTCTTGTCCTGCAGCCGCGAGACCAGCGAAGGATCGCCGGGCGAATAGGTCTGGAAGCCGCTGGCATTGTCGGTGTAGGTGCCGCTGATGCGGGCGCCCGCGATGGTTACCGTCTTGACCCGGCCCGCCGCGACATCCTGCAGGAACTGCGAATAAGGCACATCGCTGGAAGCCCCTCGCGTCTGCGGCGTCTGGAACAGATTGAACAGGGCTATGAGCAGGACCGCTATGATCGCCCAGAGCGCGAGGTTGCGATAGTTCGGATTCATCAATTGTCCCGTTGGTGTCCGCGGGGCGGACACGCGTCATGAGAGGAAACTTGCGCCTAACATAGGGAGAGCACCTCCCCTTGCCAAGCATAACAGCACGTCTGGGTTAAGCTTTCGCGCAACCATCAGCCGGCACTATGGCCGCTGAAAGGCAAGGGCGGGACCGGGGCCGCGCCAATCAGCCCGGCGACGGCCTGCGCCGGCGCCAGGTCGAAGGAAGGCAGGAAGCGGGCAAAGGGGGTAACGACCGGCCGCACTTCCATCATCGCAGACTTCAGTCCATATCCAGGCAAACCAAGGCATTCCCCGGCGTGCCACAACGCCGGTTCGGCCGCGAGCGCGGCGCGCATCAGGCTCGGCGGGGCTTTTCCTTGGCCCGTCGCCAGCCGCTTCGCCGCTGCCGTGCCTAGCGGGGCAATCAACAATGCGCTGCTGCTGTCGTTCAATGTGATGCGCCGGCGGCCATCCCACAGGGTGCTGCCAGTAAGGGTTGCGGCGGCGGGCAGGCCGCGCGCCTCGCGGCGCAGGAAGATGCCGGAGCGCCGGGAATCGACAACCGTCCGCGACAATGTGGCGCAAAGAAATCCAGCCCTCAGCCGACCGAACAGAGCCTCGCTGCGGGCCTGATCCGGTAGGAAGGCAATTCCGCCGGTCATGGCCAGCAGGATACGCAACGCATAGACGGCCGCTCGCTCGTCGCCTGTGTTCAGCAAGAGCGGATCAAGACGAATGAGCCCGCAGGACAGCCTGGTCGCGAAATCGCCGATCAAACTTGCGGCGGCGAGGCCGAGTTGACTGCGCGCGCGGCCCTCATGCGCGGCCAGCGCCAGTGCATCGTCGATGCGCTGCGCACCGTTGCTGTCGGCAAGGGCGGCCCGCACACGCGGCCGCTCGAAGGCCGCGTCGATATTGGTGGGGTCGTCGGCCCAGCCGACATTCTCACGCCGCAGGACGTCGCGCAGCGCCTCGCGCCGCAACCCGAGAAGCGGCCGAACAATCCACTCGCGCCAGTCATACAAGGTGGCCGGCGCCATGCCGGCAAGTCCCCGGCCTGCCATTTCGGCATGGCCTTGGCCCCCGTCCCGCGCCAATCCTTCTTCGCGCGCTTGCCGCATCAGCACCGTCTCTGCCTGGTCATCGGCGGTATGGCCGGTGAGGATCAGGCCGATGCCTTCAGCTTGTGCCGCCTCGGCCAGCAGCCGGTAGCGCACCTCGCGAGCAGCCGCGGGCAGGCCGGTCGATGGCTTGGGGCCCGACCATGTCAGGATGCGGTGTGAAATTCCGAATCTGGCGCACAGCTTCGCCACTGTTTGCGCTTCCGCAGCCGAACCGGACCGCAAACCGTGGTCGATCGTTACCGCCAGCAGCCTGGTTGCCGGCGCCTTACGGTCGAGATGGTGTCTGAGAAGAAGGAGCAGGGCGGTCGAGTCGCTGCCGCCGGACACGGCCGCAACAGCGCCGCTGGTAAAATCGATATGCGAAAAAGGGTTAGTCGAAAGGTCCGGCTCGGTGTCGAGCATAATGCATGTCGCCCAAAAGTGATCCCGGTTTCAGGACAACGACATGTAGGACAAGGATCAGCAGGCAGCCAGAGCCTTCTCCTGCTTGACGCGTTCCTTGAGCGCACTGGAAATATCAGGGTAACGCTTGCCGACCTCGCTGAAGGTGGCACAGGCAACGTCATGCTGCTTGAGGCCGACCAGCGACACGCCGAGCTTCAGCAACATGTCGGGAGCTTTCTTGGCCTTGGGGTAGTCCTTGCTGGCGGCAAGGAACGTCTCGGCCGCGTCGCGGTATTTCTGCTGGCCGAGCAATGACTCGCCCAGCCAGTAATGCGCGTCCGCCGCCTTCGCATCCCTTGGGAAGCGGGCGATGTGGTCGCGAAAACCCTGCTCGGCGGTGCCGTAGTCGCCCGAGAGGATGAACTGGTAGGAGTTGCGGTAAAGCTCTTCCGGGTTGTTGGTGGCGGGCAACGCCGCGACCACCGTATCGGATTTTCCGGCCTTGGGCGCCGCCCCGGCGACTGGCGCGGTGTCCTGCGCCGGCGCGGTCGATTGCGTGTTGCCGCCGGCATCGATCACATTGCCGTTCTTGTCGACGGTGATGGTGCCGAAATTCTTTTCCGGCGCTCCCGTACCGGGAATAACCTTTCCGGGGTTGCCGTCGGGAGATTCGACGATGACATCCTCGACCGTCTTGCCGCCTGCCGACTGATCGTTGGCGGGCGCGGCGCCGGCATCGGCCGGCGCCCGTATCGCCGGGGCCGCCGCCACATCGTTGTCGGTGCCGGTGGTGGCGTCCGATTTCTTCTGCGCCGGCGGCTGCCCGCCTTGCGTGCCGCCGCCTTCCAGCTGCTGGAAGCGGAATTCATTGTCTTCCTGCTGCTTGCGGATCTGCTCCTGCATCTGCAGGACCTGGAAATTGAGTTCCTCGATCTTGCCGTTCATCTGCCGCAGCTGCTCTTCCAGGCTGGTGACAGCGGCAGGATCGGATTGCACCAGCTGAACCTGGTCCGGTTTCTTCTTTTGACCGAAAAGGTTGGGCAATTCGACACTGGGAAGATGGAAGGTAAAGCCGCTGTCGGTTGATTGCCCCGTGCCGCTCGCCCCGGTGCCGCTAGCCAGGGCGGTGATGCCTGATAGGAGCAGCAGCGCAAGCGTGCCGCTCAGAACCGATCTCAAATGCATGTGCCTCTCGCAGTGATTTCGTTAGCTTGTTCGCGCCTTCCAATCAGAATGGGACCAGCCAAGCGCCCTCGGCTCATAGCAGGAGCCGAGACTTCGGCCAAATTTTGTTTCGAGCGTCCGGATATGAAAAAGGCGGCCCCAGGGCCGCCTTTCGCACAGGTATGTTGCATTTTTACCGCTAGACGGCCGCCGTTCTTGACGCGCCGGTCGGCTGCGTGATGCTTCAGGAGCCAGCGCCGCTAAGCGTGGTGACCGCGCGGCGGTTCTGCGACCAGCAGGAGATGTCGTCGCAAACCGCGACCGGACGTTCCTTGCCGTAGGAAATGGTCTTGAGACGGCTGGCCGAGACGCCCTTGGCGACAAGGAAGTCACGGGTGGCGGCGGCGCGGCGGGCGCCGAGCGCCAGATTGTATTCACGTGTGCCGCGTTCGTCGGCATGACCTTCGACGACGATGGCATACTGCTTGTACTGGTTCAGCCACTGCGCCTGGCGCGAGAGCGTCGTCTGAGCGTCGGCACGGATCGAGGTCGAGTCCGTATCGAAGAAGATGCGGTCGCCAATGTTGACGGTGAAGTCCTGCGCCGAACCGGGTGTTGCGGCGCCGGCGCCGTTAAGGCCAAGATCGGCCGCGTTGTTCGGCGTCTTCTTCGAGGCGCAACCTGCGATGGCGAGCATCGCCACCAGCGCGATCATGACCGGGTTTCTGGTAAGTGCTGCAATACGGCCCATGCCGCCTCTCCTTCGTATTTCGAGTGATCTAATTTGAGTGATTTCGTTGATCACCCAGTAACCACGTTTGGGTTAACCGGCATTCAAGAAACACGGTTAAATTTTGGTTTAAGCTGCCCGTCCGCAGCCGTTTTGGCCTGAAGCCACATTTCACGCGGACCCTAGGCGTAAATACGGCCAAAACGCGACAAAGAGATGGAAATGAGGAATTGAAGAGTTGGGGAATTGAGGAACTGAAGAGAGAATTCACTTCAGCTTTTCTCTCAGATTGATCAGCATGCCGTAGATATGCGCATAGGATCGCAGCCAATCGTCGTGTTGTGCCTGGCTGATGTATCCAAGGTCGAACGCATAGGAAATCCACGTCTCCACCTCGCTGCATGACCCCATTGCCATCGAAATGAACCGCGCGAATTCGGGTTTGGAGTGAGTCTGCTTGGCAAATCCTTCAGCCAAATTGGCGCAGATTCCTTTGCTGGAGCGACGCAACTGATCAGCCAGTGCGTATTGCTCCATTTTCGGGAAAGCGAGCGTAGCTTTATGGACGTCAAGAGAAACCACATAAGCGCGCTTATATACCTCTAGATCCTTCGCGCGATTAATGTAGCCGCCCGCCTTCTCCATTCTTCAGTTCTTCAATTCCCCAGTTCCTCAATTCCTCTATTCAAGCAGCGGCGACCAGGCCGGGTCCGAAGCGAAGTTCGCCGTCGGGATCGATTGCTCGTTGCGTCCGGTCAGATCGACCGAAACCAGTTTGGGCCCACCGGCGGAATCGCGGAAGAACATCAGCACGCGGCCGTTCGGCGCCCAGGTCGGCCCCTCCTGCTGGAAGCCGGAGGACAGGATGCGCTCGCCCGAGCCGTCGGTCTTCATGACGCCGATCTGGAATTCGCCGCCGGTCTGCTTGGTGAAGGCTATGAGGTCGCCGCGCGGCGACCATACCGGTGTCGAATAGACGCCGTCGCCAAAGGAGATGCGGGTCTGGCCCGAGCCGTCGGCGCCCATCACGTAGATCTGCGCGCGGCCGCCACGGTCGGAGGTGAACACCACCTTGCTGCCGTCGGGCGAATAGGACGGCGAGGTGTCGATGGCGGTCGAGTTGGTCAGCCTCGTCGTCGAGCGGCTGCGCAGGTCCATGGCGAAGATGTTGGAATTGCCGTCGTCGCGCAGCAGGCTCATGATGACTTTCTGGCCGTCGGGCGAAAAGCGCGGCGCAAAGGTCATGCCCGGGAAATTGCCGACCAGTTCGCGCTGGCCGGTCTCGATCTGCAGCAGATAGACCCGCGGCTGGCCGCTTTCATACGACATATAGGTGATTTCCTGCCGGTTCGGCGAGAAACGCGGCGTCAGCACGATCGACCTGCCGTCCGAGAGATAGCGCACATTGGCGCCGTCCTGGTCCATGATCGCGAGGCGCTTCTTGCGCGCATTCTTGGCGCCGGATTCGTCGATGAAGACGACGCGGGTGTCGAAATAGCCTTTTTCGCCGGTCAGCCGCTCATAGATGGCGTCGGCGATGATGTGGGCGACACGCCGCTGATTGGCGTCGTTGGCGAAGAACTGCTCGCCGGCCATCTGCTGGCCGGCAAAGGTATCCCACAACCGGTACTGGGCGCGGATGCGGCCGTCGGCTTCCTTGCTGACGCTGCCGGTGACCAGCGCCTGCGCGTTGATCACCTTCCAGTCGTCGAAGCGCGGTGCTGCATCGGGGTTGGTGATCTTCTCGATAAAGGCGCTCTTGTCGATCGGAGCGAACAGACCCGAACGCTTCAAATCGGCGGTGACGATCTGCGAAATCTGCGCCCCAAGCGCGTCGCCGCCCTGGAAATCCGTGATGGCGATCGGCAGCGGCTCGACATTGCCCTTGTTGACGTTGAGCTCGACCAGCGCCAGCGCCGGCAACGTGCTGGCAGCGGTCATGCCCATCGCCATTGCTGCGACCATCAGGAGCGGCTTGAGGATTGATTTCATGTCTTCTCGCTTCTCGTACTGATTTCCGGATACGCGGGCCGCCTTAGAGGCCCAGCATCTCCCTTGGATCGAAGGTGACGCGGACGTCGGCCCAGATGTCCTGCTTGCCGGCGGGAACCTGCAGGCCGGTGACATCGCATTTTTGCACCGCACGAACGGCACTTTCGTCGAACTGGCGGTTTCCGCTCGACGTTTCGACCGCCGGGCGTCCATCCAGCTTGCCGGAGGCATCCAGGTTGAACCGCACCACGACGACGAAGTTCTCGGAACCTTCAAGGCCCGCGGGAAGGGTCCAGCAGCCGCCAAGCTGGCTTTCCAGGGCACCCATTTCGGACCTGGAAAGCTTCTGGCCCTGATCCTTGTCGCCGCCGAGCGACGCCTGCTGGGTCGAGCGCTTGGCGCCGCCGCCGGATGGTTTCTGCTTGTCTAGGAGCGCCGAAATCTCGTCGGCGTTGAATTGCTTGTCGTCGGACTTCGGCTTCGACGACGCTTCCTTGACCGGCTTGTCGGCGTTCTTGCGTTCCGGCGCCTTGGCGCTTTCGGCCTGCGCCGGCTGCGGCTTCGGCCGCGCTTCCGGCGCGGGAGCGGAATCCGGCAGCTGCGTCGCCTCGGCGGGCGGCTCCTGCGCTATGGCTTCAGCGACGGCGTCGGGCGTCGGATCGATGGCTGCGGTCTTGTCCTGCGGTGGCGGGGTTGGCGCCGGCTTGGCCGGTGTCGGCTTGGGGTCGGCCTGCTTGACCGGCTCGGGCTTAACCTCTTCCTTGGGCGTCGGCGCCGGCGCCACTTCCGTTGCCGGGGTGGGCTTAGGCTTTTCCTGCGGCTTCGGCACGTCCTCGGGCTTCGGCTTTTCGATCGGGGTCGGCGCGGGCGGCGGAGCCGAGGTCATGTCGACGGGCTTCGGCTTGGCTTCCGGCGTTATCGGCTTGTCGGTGTCGACGCTGTTCTCGCCGACCTTCTGCGCGTCCGGAACGATGTCCGGGCGCTGCGTCGGCACGGGTGCCGGTTTTTCATGCATCACGGCCTTCTTGTCGCCCTGCAACGTCTGCGCAATGGCTTCCATGGGCACGATATCGACCGCGACCGACTCGACGTCGGACGACGGAAGTGCCGCCGGCGCCGTCAGCGTGAACAGGCCGAAGGTCAGCGCCGCCGCATGCAAGATCACCGATGTGGTGAGGCCGGTCTTCATCGCGCGTCTATTGGTCCTGTTCCTGCAGTGAAACCAGGCCGATGTTCTTGTAGCCAGCGGCCGAAATGCGGGCCATCACCTTCATCGCCGTACCATAGTCGGTGGACTTGTCGCCGCGGATGAAGATGCGCTCCTCATAGCCGGTCTTCGAGATCGCCTGCAGCTTGGCCACCAGCTCCTCGATCGGGATCTCGGTTTCCTGCAGATAGATCTGGCCGGCGGCGTTGATCGAGACGGTGATCGGCTGCGTGTCGGCATTCATCGCCTTGGCCTGCGTATCCGGCAGGTCGATCGGCACGCCGACCGTCAGCATCGGTGCGGCGACCATGAAGATGATCAGCAGCACCAGCATCACGTCGACCATCGGCGTGACGTTGATCTCGGACATCAGTGCATGGTGACGGCCGCGCCGCCTGTGGCCGCGCCCGCCCCGTCCTCCCATGCCCATGGACATACCCATCTGCTACTCCTCAGGCCTTGGGGGCCACTTTTTCATCGATTTGGCGCGAGAGTATGGCGGAGAACTCGTCGGAGAACCCTTCCATGCGCACGGCTATCTTGCTCGCGTCGGACGACAACTTGTTGTAGGCGATGACGGCCGGAATGGCGGCCAGCAGGCCGATGGCCGTCGCCAGCAGCGCTTCGGCAATGCCGGGCGCAACCACCGCGAGACTGGTGTTCTTGGAGCCGGCGATCGCCTGGAATGAGGTCATGATGCCGATGACGGTGCCGAACAGGCCGATGAAAGGTGCCGCCGAGCCGGTGGTGGCGAGGAAACCTAGGCGGCCTTCCAGCTTTTCCATCTCGCGGGTCAGCGCTAGGTCCATCGCCTTGTCGATGCGGGTCTGCAGGCCGAGCGGCGACTT
The DNA here is from genome assembly GCF_004006095.1 of Mesorhizobium sp. M7A.F.Ce.TU.012.03.2.1. Classification (NCBI taxonomy): domain Bacteria; kingdom Pseudomonadati; phylum Pseudomonadota; class Alphaproteobacteria; order Hyphomicrobiales; family Phyllobacteriaceae; genus Mesorhizobium; species Mesorhizobium sp. M7A.F.Ce.TU.012.03.2.1. The sequence continues at coordinate 2,384,574 of NZ_CP034779.1, read as the reverse complement.
GGCGCCCTTCTCGAAACTCTTCTTCCACTCGCGCATGGCCGCGACGAAAATGGCGCCCATGCCGGTTGTCTTGCGATCGGCGAGCGTGCGGTAAAGCTCTTCCAGCGACTGCCCCGACCAGAACACCTGTTCGAACCGGTTGAGCGCCAGCCGCATACGGGCATAGGAAACCAGCTTGTCGACGATGATCGCCCAGGTCCAGACCGAGGCGCAGAGCAGGCCGATCATGACCAGCTTGACCACCCAGCTGGCCGAAACGAACAGCGACCAAACCGACAATTGCGCGCCCGGGTCGGCGAGTGCGATATTTTCCATCGTTACGTCCTTAAGATTTTCCGGGCGAAGCTGGCGGCTGGCCCCTGGCATCCCTTGTGGTCGGTTCGCACGAAGCTACCGGAACAACCCCAAACTGTGCCATCATCGGCCTTTTCGGGGCAAATATTGGTGAAAGGAAGGCGTTCGATAACGCCAATCTTCACCAATCTCTTCATGAACCGTTATGGTTAAGGATGGGTTAGTATATAAGGCGCGGCGCATTGCCACGCCCAATGGCAAGGCCATCAATTCAATGGCTGCGCCTAGGGTGTGCTGAGATTCAGGTCAGGCCGAGCCGAAAACGGTAGATTCCGAGAACCGGAGCGGAGCGTACTTTTCGTACGTGAGCACAGTTCTACCGCGATGCGGTAGAACGGGGAAGCGCAGGAAGCTGCTGTTTGCAGGCCGGCATCACCTGAATATCAGCGCACCCTCGGCATGAATGCCGCCACCCATTCCCTGGGAAAACGCCTTGGGCGGCCATTCTCACCGATGATCGCCGCCTCGACCTTGGCCTCGACCAGCAGTTCGTCGCCACGCTTGAGCTGCTGCGCCATGAAGATGCGCGCACCGGAAATCTCGTCGGTGCGGGTGTCGACCGTCAGGATGTCGTCGATACGGGCGGGGCCGCGAAAGTCGATCTCCATGCGCCGCACCACCCAGACTATTCTTTCGCCATGCTTGCCATCGGCAAGCTCTGTGTGGTGCACGCCGGTCAGCCGGAGATAGTCGGAGCGACCGCGTTCGAAGAATTCGAGATAGCGCGCATGGTAGACGACGCCGGAGAAATCGGTGTCGGCATAATAGACCCGCGCCATCAGCCGGTGGCCGAACGTGGTCAGCGCGCCGGAAAGCCCGGCCAGCAGCGTCGCCGATTCACCATGATCGCCCATTGCACTTCCTTTTTCAGCCCCGACGAGGCACCAGTTTCCCGCGGAACATAACATCGGATGGCACTGTTGACGGCGATGATCAAGAGTTTGACGGCGGCGCTGTTCGTGCTCGTGGCTTTGGCGCTGCCTGGCCAGGCCGCAACATTCTCGATGAAGCGCGGCCTCAACCTCGACCAATGGGTCACATGGCCCGGCGAAGACCAGTGGGGCGACGCCAAAGCCATCCTACCCTATCCGGAATGGCGCAAATTCCTTGGGGAGAACGACCTCAAGGCACTGAAGGACGCCGGCTTCGATTTCCTGCGCATGCCGGTCGATCCATCGCCCTTCCTGTCCGACCAGACCGTGACCTTGCGTGACGATCTCTATGCCGGCGTGCTGGACTCCGTGCGCATGATCAACCGCGCCGGCCTGAAGGTTATCGTCGACATGCACCTGATCCCGGCCGGCGGCAGCCGCAAGATCGGCATGGCGCAAGTGATGGACGACCCGCGGACCTTCGACGCCTATCTCGAGATGGTCCGCAAGATGGCCCGCACGCTGGCCGGCGAAAATCCCGCCCAGGTCGCTTTTGAGCCAATGAACGAACCAATCGTCGACTGCGACAGCGACGGCACCAGCCTGTGGCCGGACCGCCAACGCAAACTGTTCGCCGCGGCGCGATCCTCGGCGACGAAACTGACATTAGTGCTGACCGGCGCCTGCTACTCCGCCGCGAGCTCGCTGGAGAAGATCGATCCCAAGACGATCCCTGACGACAATGTCATCTGGACGTTCCACTCCTATGATCCGTTCCTGCTCACCCATCAGGGCGCGACCTGGGCCGGCGACTTCATCCCCTATGTGACTGGCCTGCCCTATCCGTTGACCGCGGTGCCCAAGGCACAGCTCGACGTGACGCTCGACACCATCCGCGCCAGGATCAAGGCCGAGGCCCCGTGGACACGGCAGAGCGGCCTGCTTGCCTATCTCGACGAACAGGTCGCCAGCATGGACAGTCCCGACAAGTTGCTGGGCCTCATGGATGCGCCGTTCAAAAAGGTCGAGGCATGGGCGAAGGCCAACGGCATCAGGCCCGAAAACATCACGCTGGGCGAGTTCGGCATGATCCGCCAGGAATATGGCAATTCCTATGTGATGCCCGCCGGGTACCGGGCCGCCTATGTCAGGGACATGATCGGGCGTGCCGAAGCACATGGCTTCTCATGGTCGGTGTGGAGTTATGGCGGCGCCTTCGGCATCGTCGACGCCTTCAATGGCGACAAGGCCGAGCCGGATGTGATGGACGTGATCCGCGGGCTGCATTGATCGCTCAGCCAAGATCGACCGAGAAGATTCCGGGCGCATTCAAAAAACGTACCGACGCAGTGCTGAGCCAATACCCGAGACGACGGGCGGCGCACTGGAAAATTACTCTTCCTGGAACAGGTTGATCTGCTGCTGCGCCAGATCCTTCGGCGCGTCGAGGCCGAGATGGCGCCAGGCATTGGCCGTCAGCATGCGGCCGCGCGGTGTGCGCTGGATGAAGCCCTGCTGGATCAGATAGGGCTCGATGATGTCCTCGATGGCGTCGCGCGGCTCGGACAGGCCGGCGGCGATCGTCTCGATGCCGACCGGCCCGCCGCCGAAATTGCGCGCGATCATGCTGAGATACCGCCGGTCGAGCGCGTCGAGGCCGAGCGCATCGACTTCCAGCCGGGTCAACGCCTCGTCGGCGATCTTGCGGTCGATGTGGCCGTCGCCGGCCACCGAGGCGAAATCGCGCACGCGGCGCAAGAGCCGGCCGGCGATGCGTGGCGTGCCGCGCGCACGCCGCGCGATTTCCAGCGCACCGTCGTCGCCGAGCGGCATCTGCAGGATGCGCGCGCCGCGCCGCACGATCTGCTCCAGCTCCTCGACCGTGTAGAAATTGAGCCGTACCGGAATGCCGAAACGGTCGCGCAAGGGATTGGTCAGCAGGCCGAGCCGCGTGGTGGCGGCAACCAGGGTGAAGCGGGCGAGGTCGATCTTGACCGAGCGCGCCGCCGGTCCCTCGCCGATGATCAGGTCGAGCTGGAAATCCTCCATCGCCGGATAGAGGATTTCCTCCACCGCCGGGCTCAGCCGGTGGATCTCGTCGATGAACAGCACGTCGCCTTCCTCGAGATTGGTCAGCAGGGCGGCAAGATCGCCCGCCTTGGCGATGACCGGACCCGAGGTCGAGCGGAAATTGACGCCGAGTTCGCGCGCCATGATCTGCGCCAGCGTCGTCTTGCCGAGACCGGGCGGCCCGACGAACAGCACATGGTCGAGCGCCTCGTTGCGGCCCTTGGCGGCCTCGATGAACACTTTGAGATTGGCCCGCACCGCCGCCTGGCCGACGAAATCGTCGAGCGTCTGCGGCCGCAAGGTCTGCTCGGCATCCTCGCCGCGTTTTTCCGGCGCAATCAGGCGGGGCGACAGGCTCATGACGCCTTCCTTGCACACGGCAAGGAGCTGAACAAGCGACAGTTCACCGCGCCAGTTCCTTCAGCCCGAAGCGGATCAGCTTTGGCGCATCGGCATCCTCGCCCGCCGTCTTCAGCGCCGCCGCCACAGCATTGGCGGCGGTGTCGCGCGAATAGCCGAGATTGACCAGCGCCGAGACCGCGTCGGTGATGGGCGCGGATGCCACGCCGTCGCCGAGTTCCTGTTTCAGGCCGATGGTGCCCGAGGCGGTTCCGGCATAGGCCGGCGCCTTGTTCTTCAACTCGGTGACGATGCGCTCGGCCACTTTCTTGCCGACGCCGGGCGCGCGCGAAACCATGGCGATATCGCGCAGCGCAATGGCGTTGGCGAGATCCGCCGGCGCCAGCGTCGACAGGATGGCCAGCGCCACCTTGGCGCCGACGCCCGGAACATTGTTCATCAGCAGCCGGAACCACTCGCGTTCCAGCACCGACTGGAAGCCGTAGAGGCGCAGCATGTCCTCGCGCACATAGGTCTCGATAAACAGCACCACCGCTTCGCCCGGCGAAGGCAACGCCGCCAGCGTGCGCACCGAACAATAGGCGACGTAGCCGACGCCATGGATGTCGACGAGGCAATGATCCTCGTCGACCTCGTCGAGCGTGCCCTTGAGCTTGCCGATCATGCCAGACCTTTCATGGAAGATGGGCTCTCATGGGTGCGTCTCAGGAGAGATGATGTCGAGCTCCGGGAAGTAACTGCGGTAACGAGCAGCGTCGCGGGTCAAAAGACGATGTCCAGCGACGGTCGCGTGAGCGCCGATAAAGAAATCGGGCAAGGTTCTTTCCCTGACGCCACCGGCCCGGCGATAGCGGGAATGCGTGACGCCGGCAAGGAACGCCGCGTCCCAAGATACAAGTTCGCGATCCATTCCAAGCATGTCGACTGCTTTTCGAAGCGCCGTTTCCGTCGCAATCAGCGGCGCCAACTCGGACCAGACGATCGTGTTGACCACCAACGCGCCGTCGCGGCGGCAGGAGGCGATTGCCGATGCCGACCATCCTTTCATCGGTCCGGCTGGCCCCCAAACATCGATCAGGACATTTGTGTCAATCAACGTCGAGATCTTCACGCGGCCCCCTCAACCACTCCATGTACTGATCGGTGGTCATGCCTCCCAAATCCAACGTCCCCTCCATCTGGTCGAGGACATCGCTGAACCTGCGCAATTTCTCTTCCTGGGAGAGGTTCTCGTTGACGGCAACCAGCCGAACACCCTCGTCGGTGGCCACGAACTCCACCTCGGAGCCCGGGGCGATGCCCAGACGGTCCCTTATCGGCTTGGGGATTGTGACTTGCCCCTTGGTGGTCACGCGCATGGTAATACCTCTGCGGTATTACTTATCCCTGCAGCGTGAACAAGTCAAGAACATAGCTAGCCGGCCAGCGCCATCCTGTAGGCCACGCTCTGCCGGTGATGCGCGTGGCAGATGGCGATGGCCAGTGCATCAGCGGCATGTTCGGTATCGAAGACGGCTTTCGGCAACAGCACCTTCACCATCATGTGGATCTGCTTCTTGTCGCCATGGCCGACGCCGATCACCGCCTTCTTCACCGCGTTGGGCGCATATTCTGCAACGACAAGCCCCGCACGCGCCGGCACCAGCATGGCGATGCCACGCGCCTGGCCGAGCTTCAGCGTTGCCACCGCGTCCTTGTTGACGAAGGTCTGTTCGACCGCCGCCTCGTGCGGCATCGCGCTGTGCAGGATTTCGGCGAGCCCGTCATGCAGCTGGCACAGCCGCGTTGCCAGCGCCGCCTTATCCTCGGACTTCACGGTCCCGGAAGCAATGAAGCGCAGCGAATTGCCGAGGCTTTCGACGATGCCCCAGCCGGTGCGTCGAAGCCCAGGATCGATACCGATGATGCGAATCGCTTCCGCCATTTGCCGACTTTACCTCCGGCCCACAGCGATGCCAGCGAAATGTGAACAAACCGGAAACAGAAGACAGACCGGGGTCTAACCCCGAGCGAAAGCCGTGTTGAGCAGGCTGATCTGGTCGGAAACTGGATTGAGGCGGCGAGCCATCGGTTGCATGTCGACCACGGCCCCGGAGCCATAGATCTCCTCGTCCATGCGGCGCACCAGTGCTTGGAGGCGCAGCGAGCGGGTGACGAGATCGAGGAAATCCTCGGGCAGCTCGGCCCAGCCGCCGGCTTCATCATGGGCGGAAGCGGTGTCGAGGCGCACCTTGGACTTTTCCGACGCGACCTGGTCGCGGGTCATCTCGCCGGAATTGGCGGCGCGCTGCAAAAGCAGCCAGGACGCAACCTGCATCAGCCTGGTGGTCAGCCTCATCGATTCGGCCGCATAGAGCGTGGCGCCCAGCCGCGACAGTTTCTTTGCCTCGGCCCGGCCCTTGCCGTCGAGATATTCGGCGGCCTGTTCGACCAGACCCATGCCTTCCTGGTAAAGCGGCTTGAAGGATTGCGAGAAAACCCGGCGCTCCGCCAGCTTGACGGTTTTCGCACTGCCCTTCGAAGGCTCGTTCATTGATACGCCCCTGCACTTGCAACCGGCCGATTCGGCTTCCTGCCGATACACCCGGAACCCTATCTGACTGAAGCTTGAAAATGCGCTTCGTCACCGGCGAAGGCAAGCACATGTTTAACAGAAGGTTAACGGCGAGCCACCATTGGGCGGCCCCGCTGAGATGCGGACAAAAAAGAGAAATGAAGACAAAAAAAGAGCCGCGGATAAGGCGGCTCTCAGGAGTTTAACAGGGAGGCGTCAAACAAAGTGGCTCCAACCACTCGGTAAGAATCCAGATCACTGGATGAACATAGTAAACACCTGTAAAGCTTAATGAAGCCTTAACGGCGCGGATGTTTTTTGGCCGAACGCCGCCATACTGTGCCGTAACAGGACAGCATTTCCGGCCTCAGGCTAGCTCAGGCTGTCCTCCAGATCGCCGGCACAGCCTCACCTTACCTCAGGTCCAGCTCAGGCCGTCCTCCAGACGGCCGGCAGCGCGATGAAGGCGAACAGCAGCATGGCTGCGTAGAAGCCCATCGAAGAGGCCGCCACCAGTGGTTCGATCGCGGCATTGCCGGCAAGCAGGAAGTAGAGGCCGATCAGCAGGCCGATGCCGCTGATTGCAGTCAGCCAGAAATGAACGGTGGCGAGTGTCTTTTGCCCGATGGCAGGGAACAAATGGTAGAAGAAGGCGAAGACCGCCGACATCAGCCATCCGGCCACCATCGTGTGGGCGTGAGTCGGCATCTGGCCGTGATCCTGGCTGATCGACATGTGCAGGCCGAGCGCCATGCCGCACAGCGAATAGATGACGGCCAGTGTGAAGAAATTCCGTGCTACCCCTTGCATGTCTGTCCCCCGAATTGCCTTTTCCCGTTTGCGGGAATGGGTTGATCGTCAGACGACTTTTGTCGCCACCGGGCTCCCGGCGTCGGCGCATTAGCATCAGCGATGTTTCCGGACGATGTCGCGCCAACCCCTCCCGACGATTCGTACATTAGCAGGAAATCAGATAGCGCGTTCACTATCTCAGCCGCTTCTTCATTGCCTGAAACAGATCCGGTTTTTTCGCGACATCGTTCCGAAACAGGCGCCACGCTAAACGCCCGCTCCTCTGACGGCCGGCGCAAATCAGCGCCGCCGCAACCTGACCGGAACACTGCAGGAGCAACCCATGGACTGGTACACGATCGTCAAATTCCTCCACGTCACTACCGCCATTCTGTGGGTCGGAGGCGGCTTCGTGCTGTTCCTGCTGGGCATACTTGCCGAGCGGGCGGGCAACATAGAGGAAAAACTGCAGGCAATGCGCGCCAGCGGTCAGCTGGGCGGCAGGTTCTTCGCGCCGATGTCGATGCTGACGCTGATTTTTGGCCTCATCATGTGCTGGTTCTGGGTCGGCTTCTCCGACCTGTGGATCCTCATCGGCCTGGCCGGCTACGCCACGACCTTTTCGATCGGCATGTTCATCTTCAAACCGACCGGCGAGCGCATGGACGCAATGATCGCCAGGGAGGGCGTCACACCAGAGGTTCTTGCCATCGGCCAGCGTATGATGAGCGCGGCGCGCTTCGACTATGCCGTGATGGTGGTCATCATTGCCGACATGGTGCTCAAGCCGACCGTGCATGACATCGGCATCCTTGCCGGGATGGTGCTAGCCGTCTTGATCGGCGCCACACTGGCCTTTGGCGGCAACCGCCGTCTCGTGCCGAGCGCTGCCTTACCCTGATGACGGGCGGCGGCGCAGCCGCCTTTCTACATCAGACCTGCGATGCCATCCCACAGCAGCTTCAGCGCCACGACCGCGACGGTTGCGTAGGTGAAGGGATAGAAGGTTTCCGGCCGCATCCGGCGCACCAGCCAGGCCCCGGCAATGGTCGACAGCGGCGCCAGCGGCATCAGCACCGCCGATGCCGTCAGGTTGGCGGTGTCGAACTGGCCGAGCGCGAAATAGGGCACCAGCTTCAGCGCATTGGTGGCGGCAAAGAAGATCGCCGCCGTGCCCGACAGAACCTTCGGATCGAGCCGGATCGGCAAGGCATAGACCTGGAAGGGCGGGCCGCCGACATGGGCTACGAAGCTGGTGAACCCGGCGACCGTGCCCCAGACCGCGGCGGCGACGCGGTTGGGCGCGGCAGCGTGATCGGCGCCATGGCGGAACTGCAGATAGAGCCAGCGCAGGACGAAGATGATGGCGACGGCGCCGACGATCAGCCGCACCGCCTCTTCGGTCACCAGTGCCGCCGTCAGCCAGCCAAGGCCGATGCCGATGACGGCGCCCGGCATCATGTCGACCAGCATCTTGCGGTCGTAAACGCCCCACCATGTCCATACCGAGACGATGTCCATCAGGCACAGGATCGGCAGCAGGATGGCCGCCGCCTGCACCGGCGGCATGGTCAGCGCCATCAGCGGCACGCCGACGAAACCGACGGCGCCGCCAAAGCCGCCCTTGGACAGGCCGACCAGAATGACCGCCGGAATGGCAGCCGCATAGAACCACGGATCGAGAAGCAGGCCTGACATGGGAGGGGGGACTGGTCCGGAGGGAAAGCGGGTCGACGCTTGAATAGCCCAGAATGCCCGGCGGAGCGACAGCAAATATGAGCGTGGCGGCGGCACACTCGGCCGACGCCGGCCAGTGCCTAGCGCCGAGCCGAGACCAGCAGGAACATCGGCCGCTCGAGCTCTTCCGCCAGTTCCGGCTTGGCTGCGATTTGCGCATCGGTCGGCCGGAATTCCTCGACATGGCCGATGGAGAAGCCGGACCGGATCAGTGCGTTGAGGGTGGTGCCGATCGTGCGGTGATGTTTCACCACGCCCTTGGCCAGCCAGTCGGTGCTGCGCGGTCCTTCCACCAGATATTGGTCGACAGGCCACGTCTTGCGGCCTTCGCTATCGATCACCCAGCCGGGTTTGGTCGGCGCCATGAAGATCGGATGTTCCGTCGAAAAGACGAAACGCCCGCCAGGCGCCAGGGCCCGATGCACGGTCCCGAACAGACGCGACACATCCTCGACATAGTGCAAGGCGAGCGAGCTGTAGACGAGATCGAAGCTGGCTTCCGGCAGGCTGAGCCGATCGAGATCGGCCGTCTCATAGCTTATGCCAGCATCGGGGCCGGCGGCCCTTGCCCGGGCAAGCATCTTCTCCGACAGATCCAGGCCAAGCACCTGCGCCGCCCCATGCTCGCGGGCCCAGCGGCAGAACCAGCCGAAGCCGCAGCCGAGATCGACGACCCTCAAGCCGCCGACATCGGGCAGCATGGCGCGCAGTGCCGGCCACTCGGCGGCACCCTCCAGCCCTTCGACCGAACGGCCGAGCTGGCTGTAGCCTGCGAAGAAATCCTCACGATCGTATATATTCTGCGCCATGGTTCCGGCCTCGTTTGGGCCGGCACACTAACCAACCGGCCACCGGCTTTCCACCCAACTCGATCAGGAGGCCTGCAAGACCTTTGCCCTATCCCGAGAGGCGGTTGCGTCAAGCGGCGGCGGCCGACGCCGGATCGGCTGCGCCTTGATAATGGCGGTGCTTGTCTCCGCCTTGTCGGCGATACGGTCCAAAATCCCGTCGAGATCGCCGATCGAGCGCACGAACAGCCGGGCGACGAAACAGTCATCGCCCGTCACCTTGTCGCATTCGCCGAATTCGGGAATCTCCTCGATCAGCTTCTGGACGATGTGCAGCTTGCCCGGCAAAGGCCGGATGCGCACGATCGCCTGCAGGGTATAACCGAGCGCCAGCGGATCGATCTCGACAGTGAACGCCCGGATGACGCCGCGCTCCTCGAGCCGTCGCAGCCGCTCCGAAACGCTTGGCGACGACAGCCCGACCTGGGCGGCCAGTTCCTTCAGCGAGGTCCGTGCATCCTTGACCAGGATTTCAAGGAGATTTCGGTCGAGATCGTCCAGCATCTTTTTCTTTCCCGATAGTTTGGAGTTTTCTCCTAATATAATTAGGCCAACCGGCCATACACCCTTTCCAATCAGATGGAAAGCTTCGCGGCAGCATGAGATTATGGCGGCTCAACCGATATGGAGGTTTGTTGTGAACGAAACGGTGCGCGGCACGGTCGAAATGTCAGCCGCAATGGCCATCCTGGGAACGATCGGATGGTTCGTCGTCCTGTCCGGCCAGCCGATCATGGATGTGGTGTTCTGGCGTTGCGCTTTCGGTGCGCTGACGCTGCTCATCATCTGCGCCGGGCTGGGATTGCTGCGCAACAGGCTGTCGCTGCGCATCATCGGCATCGCCGCGCTCGGCGGCGTCGCCATCGTCGTCAACTGGCTGCTGCTGTTCAGCGCATTCTCGCGCGCGTCGATCTCGATCGCCACCGCTGTCTACAACACGCAGCCTTTCATGCTGGTCGGCTTCGGTGCGCTTTTCTTCGCCGAGCGGCTGACCCTGACCAAGCTGACCTGGCTGGCCATCGCCTTCGCCGGCATGGTTCTGATCGTGCAGTCGGCTCCCGATGCCGGCGATATCGGCACGGATTATTTCACCGGCATCGTCATGGCGTTGGGCGCGGCTTTCTTCTGGGCCGTCGCCGCCATCGTCACCAAGAAGCTCAAGGGCACGCCGCCGCACCTCATCGCGCTGATCCAGGTCTGCGTCGGCGTCGTCATGCTGGCGCCTTTCGCCAATCTTGCAGAGCTTCCGGCCGATGCCTGGAGCTGGACCATGCTGGCGACGCTCGGCATCGTCCATACCGGCCTGATGTACATACTGATGTACGGCGCCATCCAGAAGCTGCCGACGCATCTGCAGGGATCGCTGTCCTTCATCTATCCGGTCGTCGCCATCCTGGTCGATGTCGTCGCCTTCGGCCATCGGCTGCATCTGAGTCAGGTCGTCGGCGCCACCGCCATCCTGATCGCCGCCGCCGGCATGAATCTCGGCTGGACGCTGTGGAAGGGCAAACCGCCCGTGGCGAGCCCGCACCCGATCAAATGAAGCGCCCCGCCGGATGCCCGGCGGGTCAAACATCGCGATCCCGGCTGCCCGCCTGTTCAAAGCGGGCACTTTGCTCTATGCCGCAATCCAACCATCTTCGCCCGGCATAGGCGAAACGCGGGACCCGAAGAACCATGAATGAAGCAACGCCCCCCAATCGCTGTCGCATCGTGCTGATCGCGCCGTCCGGCGTGCCGGCGGCCCGTATTGTCGCGGCATTCGATGGCGGCGATGTCGCTTCGCTGATCCTGCCCGAGAACGGCATGGATGAAGCCTCCTTCCAGGCTTTCGCCGAACAGATCGTGCCAGCAGCGCAAGCCGCCGGCGTTGCTGTCATCATCGCCGGCGACACCCGCATAGCCGGCCGCGTCCAGGCCGACGGCATCCATGTCGAGGTCTCCAAGGCCGAACTTGCCGAGACGATCGAGCATTTCCAGGCAAAGATGATGGTCGGCACCGGCGGCGCCAAGACACGTGACGACGCGCTCGAGCTTGGCGAAACGCGGCCAGACTACATCTTCTTCGGCCGCTTCGGTTACGACAACAAGCCCGAACCGCACCCGCGCAACCTGTCGCTCGGCGCATGGTGGGCGGACATGATCCAGATCCCTTGCATCGTCATGGCCGGATCCGACATCGCCTCGGTCGAAGCGGTGGGCGCCACCGGCGCTGAATTCGTGGCGCTGTCGAGCGCCGTGTTTGCCGACGGCACCGATCCCAGGACAGCGGTCGCCACCGCCAACGCGCTGCTCGACGAGACCGCGCCGCGCTTCGAGGACTGAAATGTCCTCGGCGACGCTTCCCCTCCAGGCTCTGCTTGCGGTGCTGATGGTCCAGGCTGCCGCCGCGGAGACCATCCCCCTGCCGCAGCCCAAGCCGGAAATCGGCGTCCACACCGACAAGCCGATCGACAAGCCGTTGCCGCAGCCCGCTACCACGGCCGAGCCCGCGCCGCTGCCGTCGGCCGACACGGTCAATCCCGACCGCTTCGGCGCAAAACCCGCCGACGCGGCCTATGGCGCCTTCCAGCGCGGTCTCTACAAGACAGCTTACAATCTGGCATTGGTCCGGGCGCAAAACGGCGATCCGGCGGCGCAGACCTTGGTGGCCGAGATCCTGTCGCGGGGGCTCGGTGTGCCGGTCAATTCGGCGCAAGCGGCGAAATGGTACGCGCTGGCCGCCGAACAGGGTGTGCCGGAATCGCAGTTCCAGTATGCGCTGATGCTGCTCGACGGCCGCTACGTCAAAAAGGATGGAAAAGAGGCCTACGCCTTGATGCAGGCCGCCGCCGAAGCCGGCAACCGGCTGGCGCAATTCAATTTCGCGCAGATGCTGGTCCAGCAGGACCCCGGCGACGCCGGCATGGCCAAGGCGGTTTCCTACTATGAGCGCGCCGCCGCGACCGGCCTCGCGGACGCGCAATATGCAATGTCGCAGATCTACGCCAACGGTGTCGGTGGCAAGCCACGTGACGACGCCCAGGCAAGGCGCCTGCTGGCGCAGGCCGCAAGGCAGAACTACGACACCGCGCAGATCGATCTCGCCGCCTGGATGATCGAAGGCCGCGGCGGTGCGCGCGACCTGAAATCCGCCTTCGGCTGGATGAAGCAGGCGGCGGAGGGCGGCAATGTCGCCGCCCAGAACCGCCTGGCCAAGCTCTATATGCAAGGCATCGGCACCGATCCGGACCTTGTGCTTGCCGGCGCCTGGTACGTCGTCGCCCGCCGTGCCGGCCTCATCGACCCACAGATGGACGACTTCCTGCAGGGGCTGGACGACGACCAGACCAAGCAGGCGCTGCAGAAGGCCAACCGGCTGCCTTGACGGCGGTTCTCGCGGTCATTGCAAGTGTAACCTCGGCTCCCCTCGCCTGGCACCGACCTGCCCGCTCCCTTGCCTCTTCTGGCGATTTGTGGTCTTGGGAGCCCGAAATCGCTTTCCCAGCGAACATCCATACCGACGGCGTGGCCGTTGGCATCATTCCGGATCATCTCATCATGGCCAAGATCAATGGCAACGAAATCCGTCCCGGCTATGTCATCGAGCATGATGGCGGGCTTTGGGTGGCGGTCAGGACCAACACCGTCAAGCCCGGTAAGGGCGGCGCCTACAATCAGGTCGAACTGAAGAACCTCATCAACGGCACCAAGCTCAACGAGCGCTTCCGCTCGGCCGAGACCGTCGAACAGATCCGGCTCGACCTGAAGGATTTTTCCTTCCTTTACGCGCAGGAAGACGCACTGGTGTTCATGGACACCCAGAGCTACGAGCAGCTCGAATTGAACAAGGACTTCGTCGGCGATCGCGCCGCCTTCCTGCAGGACGGCATGATGGTGACGGTCCAGCTCTACGAAGAGCGGCCGATCGGCATTTCGCTGCCCGACTATGTGACGCTGACCATCACCGAGGCCGACCCGGTGGTGAAGGGTCAGACGGCGGCATCGTCCTACAAGCCGGCGATCCTGGAGAACGGCATCCGCGTCCTGGTGCCGCCCTTCATCGGCGCCGGCGAGCGCATCATCGTCGACACCAACGAAATCACTTACGTGCGCCGCGCCGACTGACGCATGTCGCCCAAAAGTGGCCGGGTTCCGGGTCACCGACATGCATCGAGGCAGAATTTAAGCGCAGCACCGGGAAAAAGCACTATGGCACGCTCAGCCCTTCTCAACGTCATGGTCCAGGCCGCAATGAAGGCCGGCCGCTCGCTGTCGCGCGACTTCGGCGAGGTGCAGAACCTGCAGGTCTCGATGAAGGGCCCCGGCGATTATGTCAGCCAGGCCGACCGCAAGGCAGAGGACATCGTCTTTGCCGAATTGTCCAAGGCTCGGCCCGGCTATTCCTTCCTGATGGAAGAGCGCGGCGTGGTTGAAGGCGACGACGGCCAGCATCGCTGGATCGTCGACCCGCTCGACGGCACCACCAATTTCCTGCACGGCATTCCGCTCTTTGCCGTTTCGATCGCGCTGGAGCGCCAGGGCCAGATCGTCGCCGGCGTCATCTACAATCCGGCGATGGACGAACTCTACACCTGCGAACGCGGGGGCGGCGCCTTCATGAACGACCGCCGCTTGCGCGTCGCCGGCCGCATCAAGCTGGTCGACACCGTGATCGGCTGCGGCATGCCGCATCTCGGCCGCGGCCACCACGGCAATTTCCTGGTGGAACTGCGCAATGTCATGGCCGAGGTTTCCGGCGTCCGCCGCCTCGGCTCCGCATCGCTCGATCTCGCCTATGTCGCCGCCGGCCGCATGGATGGCTTCTGGGAAACCGGCCTGTCGGCCTGGGACATCGCCGCCGGGCTGCTTTTGATCCGCGAGGCGGGCGGCTTCGTCTCCGACATGGATGGCGGCCAGGACATGCTCGACAACGGCTCGGTCGTCGCCGGCAACGAGATCATCCAGCGCGCTTTGCTGAAGGTCGTGAAGAAGCCGCTCTCCTCCCGCTGACAGCCACGCCGCGCTGATGCGCCGCAGTCGCAAAACCGCAATGGAAGCTTGAAATACTGCCCGGCATGCGCCCAAATTGAAGGGCGCGGTGCAGGAACCCGGCTTAGTGAGAGACAACCAACCCTACCCCGATATCCCGTTCATCGGACGCTGGCACTATTCGCGTGCCGAGATGATCGCAGACGGTGTTGTCCACGCGATCGGCATCGTGCTGGCGATCGCGGCAGGGTCGGCACTGCTGGCGCTGGCGGCGTTTCGTGTCGGACCTGGCGAATACATCGCCGCCGCCTTCTACGTGGTTTCGCTGCTCACCGTGCTCTCGGTGTCGATGACCTACAATCTGTGGCCGGTGTCGTCGCCGGCAAAATGGGTGTTGCGGCGTTTCGACCACGCCGCGATCTATCTGCTGATCGCCGCGACCTATACGCCTTTCCTGGCCCAACTCGAAGGCTCGCCGCTGGCGCGCTGGATGATCGTGCTGGTCTGGACCGCAGCAGTGCTGGGCATTGCCATCAAGGTGTTCTTTCCCGGCCGTTTCGACCGGCTGGCAATCGGCTTCTATCTCGCCATCGGCTGGAGCGGCATCATCCTTGTCAAGCCGCTTATCCAGACGCTGCCGACGACATCGATAGCGCTCATCGTCGCAGGCGGCATCGTCTACTCCTGCGGCGTCATCTTCTTCGCCTGGAAGGGGCTGCGCTTCCACAACGCGCTGTGGCACGGTTTCGTCGTCACCGGTGCTGGCCTGCATCTGGCCGCCATGGTCGACTGTCTGGTCATCAATCGCTTCTGACATTCTCGACGCGGCAATATTGCCAAGCGCCATTCAATTTGGTCACAATTCCGTTTAGAGTCGCGGTTTACGTGATCGGCGGCGGCATCGGAAACGGGGCACGGATGGCTTTTCTCAGATCCTTCGGCATGGGCAGACGTTCTGATGTCCTGATCTACGACCCGCATAAATTATCGAGCCCGCAGGTCTTTCTGCTGACCATGGTGATCTTCCTGGTCATCGTCGCCTTCATCGCCGCCATCCTCACCCGACAGATCTCAACCGCTTTTGGCAGCAATCCCGGCCTCAATGGCCTGATCGTCGGCGTGCTGGTGGTCGGCATCCTTTTGGCCTTCGCCCAGGTCGGGCGACTGTTTCGCGAAGTGCGCTGGGTCAACTCCTTCCGTGCCGGCTCGGAAACGACAGAACCAGTGCTTCTGGCGCCGATGAAGGCGATGATCGGCCGCTCCTCGGCGACGGCCTTCTCGACCAGTTCGATGCGCACCATGCTCGATTCGATCGCCACCCGCCTCGACGAAAGCCGCGACACCTCGCGCTATCTCGTCGGCCTGCTGGTGTTCCTCGGCCTGCTCGGCACTTTCTGGGGACTGTTGAACACCATCGGTTCGATCCGCGAGACCATCGAATCGCTCGATCCCGGCACCGGTGACGCCGCCGCGGTGCTCGATTCCCTGAAGCAGGGGCTTTCGGCGCCGCTGGCCGGCATGGGCACCGCCTTCTCGTCCTCGCTGTTCGGCCTCTCCGGCTCGCTGGTGCTCGGCTTCCTCGACCTGCAGGCCGGCCGCGCCCAGACGCGCTTCTACACCGAACTGGAAAACTGGCTTTCCTCGGTGACCGACCTGTCGTCGGACATCGTCGTCGCCGACCCAGCCAAGACCGAATCCTCCGACGAGATCCGGGTGCTGTCGGAACGGCTGCGCTCGATGCAGGAGAATGGCGGCGGCTCCAACCCGCGCGTCGCCACCGCCATGGCCAATCTCGCCGACGGCATTTCCGGCCTGGTCAAGAACATGCGCTCGGAACAGCAGATCATGCGCGATTGGGTCGAGGCCCAGTCCGACGAGCAGAAGGCGATGCGCAACACGCTGGAAAAGATCGCCGATGCCCTGAAGAAGCCCGGAGTGCACTGAAGTGGCACTCGCCAGGGGCCGGCGCACCGATCGCCGCATCGACTACTGGCCGGGTTTCGTCGACGCGCTGTCGACGCTGCTTTTGGCCATCATGTTCCTGCTCACGGTCTTCGTGCTGGCGCAGTTCCTGCTGGGACGCGAAATCTCCGGCAAGGATACGGCACTCTCGCGCCTCAACTCGCAGATCAACGAGCTGACCCAGTTGCTGGCGCTGGAGCGCTCGACGGCGCAGGACAAGGATGATTCACTGGCCAATCTGCAGGCGTCGCTGTCGGCCGCGCAAGCGGAAAAGAGCCGGCTCGAACAGTTGCTGGCGCAAGGTGCCGGTGCCGGCGACGCCGCCAACCAGCGTGCCGCGGCGCTCGGCGGCGAACTCGACAGCCAGCGCCAGATCAGCCAGCAGGCGCTGAGCCAGGTCGAGATCCTCAACCAGCAGATCGCGGCACTGCGCAAGCAGATCGGCGCGCTCGAGGATGCGCTCAACGTCTCAGAAATCCGCGACCGCGATTCCAACACCAAGATCGCCGATCTCGGCCGCCGCCTCAACGTCGCACTGGCGCAGCGCGTGCAGGAGTTGAACCGCTATCGCTCCGACTTCTTCGGCCGCTTGCGCGAAATCCTCGCCGACCGAGAGAACATCCGTATCGTCGGCGACCGCTTCGTCTTCCAGTCGGAAGTGCTGTTCCCGACCGGCTCCGAGGTGATCAACGATGCCGGCAAGGTCGAGATGAAGAAGCTCGCCGACGCCATCATCGAGTTGCAGAAGGAAATCCCGCCCGAGATCAACTGGGTGCTGCGCGTCGACGGCCACACTGACAATAAGCCGCTCTCCGGCGCCGGCCGCTACCGCGACAATTGGGAGCTGTCGACGGCGCGTTCGACCTCGGTGGTGAAATTCCTGATCGAAAACGGCGTGCCTGCCAACCGGCTCGTAGCCGCCGGTTTCGGTGAGTTCCAGCCGCTCGACCCCGCCGACACCGAAGAGGCGCGCAATAAGAACCGCCGTATTGAACTGAAGCTCACCGAACGTTGATCCAAAATCACGCGAACTTGTTCGTCGGCTCAACTCTAGGGCGCAGATAGAGGCCGACAAGGCCTGAAAAGATTATCTTTTTTTAATTACACATTGTCGCAGGGCGATCCTAACTTGCCGCCCGGGCCGAGAACCGCCGGCGATGAACCCCCTCATCGCGACGCGACGGAACCGGACGGCCCAAGGCCGGAAGGCAGGCGGACAACCGCCGCCTTCCTCTACAAGAGGAGACGCGTGATGCGCTCTTTCAAGACCTCGCTTAGAACTGCTACACTCACGGCGCTCCTCATCGCCGTTCCGCTTGCCGGCGCCTATGCCGCGGGCCATCACAAGGGCGCTCTCGACGCGGCCGATCCGACCGACATGACTGGCCCGCGTGTCGAGGCGCTTATCGCACAGGTGCAGGGCGTCCGGCAGGGCATCGTGGACGCAAGACAGGCCAACAACATCACCCCGGCCGTGGCGGAACGCCTGGAAATGCGCACGGCCCACATCGGTCAGGCGGCAGAGAAAGTCGCCGCGTCCGATCACGGCAGGATACCGGCCGCGCAATATCATGACCTGCTGCGCCGGCTCGACAATGTCGACCAGCGCCTGAGGGTCGATACCGGCAGCGGTTTCCTGATGGGCGACGGCGACGACGGCGGCAACTACCCGAACGGCTGAGACCACAGCGGCTGAAACGGTCCAAGAGGAAGGGACCACCTGGCGCTTTCGGGAGCCATCCCGCGGGCGTCCTTTTACCAGCCCAGCCAGACCGCGATCAGCGCGGCAATCGCCGGCACGGTCTGGATGAACAGGATCTTGCGGCCAACCGTTGCCGCGCCATAGAGGCCGGCAACAGCCACGCACAGCAGGAAGAAAACCTTGACCTGGAAACCGACCGCCCCGAGGTAAAGCCCCCAGATGAGGCCGGCGGCGAGGAAACCGTTATAGAGCCCCTGATTGGCGGCGAGCACTTTCGAGGCACTGGCGAATTCCGGGGTCAGGTTGAAAGCCTTGTGTCCGCGCGGCGTGTCCCACAGCACCATCTCCAGATAGACGATGTAGGCATGGATCAAGGCCACCAGCCCGACAAGGATGTTGCCGATCATTTTTTTCCCCCTTGATGTGTTGCCGGCAGCATTTCATGCGCGGCCTCGCCTGCGCAAGGTGCATCTGCCGGACGGCATCCGAGGGTTGCCAACGCATTTGCGTTGGTGTCTTTTCGCGCCGTCCCCAATCACGGAAGCCACCATGTCCTTTCAGAAACTCGATGACCTCGGCCACAAGCTCGAAGCGCTTGAGCATGCGCTGGCCATCCTCGGCGCCGACGAGGCCACCCACATGGCTGTCGGCGGTGGCGAGAAACGTGCCGAGGCGATGTCGGCACTCGCCGGCATGTATCACACCAGGGCAACGGCGCCGGAGATAGCGGACTGGATCGCCGCGGCCGAGCAGGAAGCATTGGGTGAAGAGCAGCGCACTGCGGTCTCGGAACTGCGGCGGCAATACACCAACCTGACCTGCCTGCCGGTCGAATTCGTCGAACGCCAGACGACCGCGCGCATGCGTTGCGAGCAACTGTGGCGCGGCCTGCGCGCCAAGAACGACTGGGCGGGCTTCCAGCCTGCGCTGGAGGGCGTCGTGGCGCTGGTGCGCGAGGAGGCGGCGCTGCGTGCCGATGTGCTCGGCCTAGCCCCCTATGACGCGCTGATGGAGCAATACGATCCTGGGAACCGCACCGACGACATCACGCCTGTGTTCACCGACCTGAAGGCTTTTCTGAAAGGCTTCGTGCCTGAGGCGCTGGCTATCCAGGACGCACGGCTGCGCAAGCGCCCGCTGAAGCCGCTCTCAGGCACCTATGCGATCGACCGGCAGCGCGAGCTCGGCCTTGCCATGATGGCGGCGGTCGGCTTCGACCTGACGCACGGATCGCTGTCGGTGTCGCACCATCCTTTCTGCGGCGGCGTGCCGAGCGACGTGCGCATCACCACCCGCTACAAGACTACAGACTTCCTGTCGGCGCTGATGGGCGTGTTGCACGAGACCGGCCATGCGCTCTACGAACAGAACCTGCCGAAGGCATGGTCGCACTGGCCGCTCGGCAAGGCGCGCGGCATGGCCGTGCATGAAAGCCAGAGCCTGTTCGTCGAAAAACAGCTCGGCCGCAACCCGGCCTTCTGGAACTGGGCGCTGCCGGTGGTCGAAAAGCATCTCGGCGAAGCCTGGTCGCTCGACGATATCCTGCCGCATGTGCATCGCGTCGAGCGCGGCCTGATCCGTGTCGATGCCGACGAGGTGACCTATCCCCTGCATGTCATCCTGCGCTACGAACTGGAGCAGGAACTCGTCGCGGGCCGGCTGGAGGTGGGTGATCTGCCCGAAGCCTGGGACGCCAAGATGCGTGACTATCTCGGCCTCTCCACCATCGACAACCCCGCCGACGGACCGATGCAGGACGTGCATTGGCCAGGGGCCGCCTTCGGCTATTTCCCCTCCTATACGCTGGGCGCGATGATGGCGGCGCAGCAATGGGCAGCGCTGACGCGGGATCATCCTGCCGCCGATGACGATCTCGCCAAAGGCAATTTCGAGGCGATCAACGAGTGGCGCCGCGAAAAAATCTGGTCGCAGGGATCACGCTGGTCGACGCCGGACCTGCTCGAACGCGCCACCGGCGAAAAGCTCAACGCCACCTATTTCGTGAACCATCTGAAGCAGCGATACGGAGCCGTATAGCGGCTTGCCGGCACAGCGGCAGATGTTTCTGCCTACTCAGCCGCGCCCCTGAAAGCACTGGCGCCGGTTTCGAACTGCAGCTTGGCCAGCCGCGCATAGATGCCGCCCTTGGCGACAAGGCTTTGATGCGTGCCTTCCTCGACGATCGAGCCGCCATCCATGACCAGGATCCTGTCGGCCTTCAGCACCGTTGCCAGGCGGTGGGCGATGACGATCGTGGTGCGGCCCTGCATCAGCCGTTCCAGCGCCGTCTGCACCAGCGTCTCGCTTTCGGCGTCGAGGGCGGAGGTGGCCTCGTCGAGCAGCAGGATCGGGGCGTCGCGCAGGATGGCGCGGGCGATCGCAACCCGCTGGCGCTGGCCGCCTGACAGCGTCACGCCGCGCTCGCCGACCTGGCTGTCATAGCCTTTTTCCAGCTTGAGGATGAATTCGTCGGCAAGTGCATCCTTCGCCGCCGTCTCGATTTCGGCCTTGCTGGCTCCCGGCCGGCCGAACCCAATATTGTCACGCGCGCTTGCCGCGAAGATGGTGACGTCCTGCGGCACGATCGCGATGCGCTGGCGGACCGAAACGGGATCAGCCTCGCGCACATCGACGCCATCGATCAGGATCTTGCCTGTTTCGGGATCGTAGAAGCGCAGGATCAGCGAAAACACCGTGCTCTTGCCGGCCCCTGACGGCCCGACGATCGCCACCGTCTCGCCCGGCATGACCTGAAAGCTCAAGCCATGCACGGCGGCACGGTCCGGCCTTGCCGGGTAGGAGAAGGAGACATTGTCGAAGGCGATCGCGCCCTTGGCGACGGCCGGCAGCGGCTTCGGATCGGCGGGAGCCTGGATCGCCGGCTTCTCGGCCAGGATTTCGGTCAGCCGTTCGGCGGCGCCCGCCGCCTGCGCAAGCTCGCCCCAGACTTCCGACAACGCGCCCAACGCGCCGGCGGCGAACACCGAATAGAGCAGGAATTGGCCGAGCGTACCGGGCGATATCGAACCTTCGAGCACGTCGCGCGAGCCGAACCACAGCACCGCCACGACGGACGAGAAGATGGTGAAGATGGCGAAGAAGGTAAGGAAGGAGCGCGCGAAGATCGAGGAGCGTGCCGCCTCGAAAGCGGCTTCCACCGCGGCCGAGAAATGCCCGGTAACCAGCTTCTCGTTGGTGAAAGCCTGCAGCGTGCGCACCGCGCCGATCTGCTCGCTGGCATAGGCGGTGGCATCGGCAAGCGTATCCTGCGCCTGGCGTGATTTGCGCCGCACCGAACGGCCGAAGGCGACCAGCGGCAGGACGATGACAGGAATAGCGGCAATGACCAACCCGGACAGTTTCGGGCTGGTGATGACCATCATCCCCACCGCGCCAAGACCAAGGATGACGTTGCGTAGCGCCACCGAGGCCGTCGCTCCGACCGCCGACTTGACCTGCGTCGTGTCGGCGGCAAGGCGCGACACGATCTCGCCCGACTGGGCGGTGTCGAAGAAGGCAGGCGACAGCGTCGTCACATGGGCAAACACATCGCGCCTTATATCGGCGACGACGCGCTCGCCCAGCGTGATGACGAAATAGTAGCGGCCGGCCGATGCCGCCGCCAGCACGGCGGCCATCGCCACCAGGGCGGCGAAATATTCGGCAATGAAGGTGGTGCTGGACGACGAGAAACCATGATCGATCATGCGTCGCACCGCCAGCGGCAGCGCCAGCGTGGTTGCCGCCGCGATGACCAGCGAGATGATGGCGCCGACGACCAGTGTGCGATAGTGCGTGATGTAGGGGAACAGGCGCCGGAGCGGCTTGAGCGAACGCCGGCGCTCGTCTGCGCTGGTGATTTGCGCCATCCCGATGTTTCCTCCAGCCGCCCTTGGGGTCTGCGCCTCAATATGCGCTTGCCGCGGCCTTGTGATTCAATTCCGGCTGATGTATAGGCTCGCCGACCGTTTTAGAAGCCGTGGCTCCTCAATAGCTGCGGCTTCGAGTTTTAAAAAGAGGCGCATCGACGCAGGCTTATGCCCGTCAGCCGCGCCGGCAAGCCAGGAACCGAGCCATGAAGAGCGCTATTCATCCCGATTACCACACCATCAAGGTCGTCATGACCGACGGCACCGAATACACGACCCGTTCGACCTGGGGCAAGGAAGGCGATACGATGAACCTCGATATCGACCCGACCACCCATCCGGCCTGGACCGGCGGCCAGCAGACCCTGCTCGACCGCGGCGGCCGCCTGTCGAAGTTCAAGAAGCGTTTCGAAGGTTTCGGCATCTAAGCTCGACGACCTTTACGCAGATCAAAAACCCGCCCTTGTGGCGGGTTTTTGTTGACCACGGGGCAGCCTTGGTGGAACGCAATGGTTCTCGGAGGGCAAGATGTTTATTCTCGACGACGATCGATGTTCCAGCCTTAAAGGCGGATACAAGGTGGCCTACGATCCTCGACCGGCCTTGCGAACACTGGCCCTTCGCTATGATGACAAAACGGTCTGGGACGAGCTTTGGAATGAGTTGCATCATCAGGGGGATGTTGGAGACGCGTCTTACGCAGCGGTCGTTGAAATCGTTCGCATCTCCGAAGGTCACGTTCCGGCTTATTGGGGTGCCTATGGTCTGGCCGCAACCATCGAAGAAGCGCGCCTACTCGACGACCGGAACCCGAAGATTCTTGCTTGGATCGAACCGCATTACAGGGCAGCGTGGCGAACGCTTCTGCATTTGGCATTGCGGGATCTGGCAACTTCCACCGATGACGAGACGGTGAACTGCGCATTGTCCGTCGTCGCGCTTTGTCGCGGCCGGTTCAATCTCGGCCGCATGGCGATGTGCACAGAAGATGAACGCGGCGAAATGCTGAAGGACTATTTTGGCCGCTAGTGCACTGTCCTACTCGGCCAGCAATTCTCGCAACGCCATGCGCTTATACGCGGCGACCAGCCTGTCGCCCTCCAGCCGATCGACCGAGATCGCCAGCCGCATGGCGGCTTCGCCCATTTGCCAGATCAGGAACGCCGTCGTTTCCAGCGCCACCGGATCGGCTGCCGGCCGCAGCCGTTTCAGCACCGCGGTCAGAAACTCGGCATTGGCCCGGCTGTCGGCGAGTTCGAGTTGGCGCAGCGCCTTGTCGGCTTGCGTGCCCGACCAGATGTCGCGCATCACCGGCTCGGCCAGGAACAGCCCGTAGTAGATATCAACCAGTTCCGAAAACGCCCGGCCGAGCCCTTCGGCGTCCCTGACACCAGCCAGTGCTGCCGAAATGCAGGACTGGCTTTCGGCGGTGTAGCGCTCGGCCAGCGCCCAGATGATCGCCCGCTTGTCCGGAAAGAACTGGTAGAGCGACCCGATCGACACCCCAGCGCGCTCCGCCACCTCCCCCATGCGCATGGCGTCGCTGCCTTGCTCGGCGATCAGCGCTGAGGCGGCAGTCAGCATGCGCTCGACCCGCTCGCGGCTGCGCTGCTGGCTCGGCGCCCGGCGCGGCGAAGCAATCTGCTCCCGCGCGGAAACCGGCGCGGCCGTGTCTTCCATGACTGACTCCAATGCCAGCAAAATCGCTTGACTCGCAAAATACGAGGGTTTATCACATTTTGCAAATGTGAGGATTATTCATATTTTAAATAGAGGAAACGGTTATGACTGACACGACAACCAAACCAATTCTGATCCTCGGCGGCACCGGCAAGACCGGCCGCCGTCTCGCCGAGCGGCTGACGGCGCACGACCTGCCGGTGCGGATCGGCTCGCGCTCCGGTACACCGCGCTTCGACTGGGAAGTCCCAGCGACCTGGGGACCGGCAATGCAAGGCGTCAGCGCCGTCTACATCAGCTACTATCCCGACATCGCCGTGCCGGGCGCCGCTGAAACCGTCGACGCCTTCGCCAGGCTCGCGGTGCAAAACGGTGTCACCCGACTGGTGCTGCTGTCGGGGCGCGGCGAAACGGAAGCCCAGCGCGCCGAAGAGATGCTGAAGGCCTCGGGCGCCGACTGGACCATCCTGCGCTGCGCTTGGTTCTCGCAGAACTTCAGCGAAGGCTTCTTCACCGAGTCCCTGGCTGAAGGCGAAGTGGCGTTGCCGATCGGCAATGTCGGCGAGCCCTTTGTCGATGCCGACGACATCGCCGACGCCGCCTTTGCCGTGCTGACGGAGCCAGGCCATGTCGGCCAGCTCTATGAGTTGACCGGGCCGCGGCTGCTGAGCTTCGCAGACGCGGTCGCCGAGATTGCCAAGGCGGCCGGACGCGACATCCGCTTTGTCAGGATCTCGCATGACGAATTCACTGCCGCTGTCGCGTCGCAGGACCTACCACCCGAATTCGGTTGGCTGCTCAATGAGCTGTTCACCCAGGTGCTCGACGGCCGCAACGAGTCGCTCACCGACGGCGTCCAGCGCGTGCTTGGTCGCCAGCCAAGAGACTTCTCCGCCTACGCAACGCAAACCACCGCAACCGGCATCTGGAGCAACTGACATGATCGCGAAGCTTCTCCCCACCCTCATCCTCATCGCCGCAATCGGCACAGGCGTCGTCGGTGGCGTCTTCTTTGCTTTCTCCAGCTTCGTCATGCCGGGCCTCGCCCGCCTGCCAGCCGCAAGCGGCATTGCCGCGATGAATTCCATCAACGTCACAGCGGTGACGCCGCTGTTCATGACGGCGCTGTTCGGCACGGCGCTCGTCTGCATTGTTGTCGCCATCGGTGCGGCGATCGGCTGGAGCCAGCCGGGCTCGCTCTGGCTGATTGCCGGCAGCCTGCTCTATCTCATCGGCATCGTGGTGGTGACGATGATCTTCAACGTCCCGCTGAACGATGCGCTCGCCGCCGTCAATCCGGCAAGCGGCAACGGTGCAACCGTGTGGTCGCGCTACCTCAATGAATGGGTGATGTGGAATCATGTCCGCACCATCAGCGGCATAGCCGCGCTGGCATCTTTCTGGTTCGCCGCGCGTTGACGACGATGGATGGAGCGACCGATGAAGGACTACGCAAATATGGCCTTCGGCATGGCCATCGGAGTTGGTGTCGGTGCCGCGATCGGCACCGCTCTGGATGATCTGCCGATGGGCGTTGCCGTGGGTATTGCGATTGGCGCCGCCGTCGGTGCGTGGCGACGCAAGTGACGGCAGCGCTGGCGACCCCTATGCCTTTGTCTTCCGATCGGAATGGCCGAGGTCGCGGTTCGGATCAATGACATCGCGGACCAGTTGCTTCAGTTTGGCCGCGTCCGGAAAGCCGCCGTCGCGCTTGCGATCCCAGACAAGCACGTCATTGCAGGAAATGGTGAAGATGCCGCCGGTGCCGGGCACCAGCGTCACTTCGCCAAGGTCCGTGCCGAAGGTCAACAGCAGCTCCTGCGCCATCCAGCCGGCGCGCAGCAGCCACTGACACTGCGTGCAATAGGTGATGCGGATGACCGGCAACGGCTTTTCGCTCGTGGCGGGTATAGCTCCGCTCATTTCGGACTGAGCTTCGCTCATGCCGCGCTGAGCTTGGCCATGGTCTCGTCGTCGACTTCGAAGTTGGCGTAGACGCTCTGCACGTCGTCGTCATCCTCGAGCGTGGCGACCAGCTTCATCAGCGACTGTGCCCGCTCCTCGTCGACCGGAACGTTGTTTTGCGGCCGCCAGATCGGCTTGACCGATTCAGCCTCGCCGAGTGCGCCTTCCAGCGCCTTCGACACTTCGCCCATGTTCTCAAAGCCGCAATAGATGGTGTGGCCTTCCTCGTCGGATTCGACATCGTCGGCGCCGGCTTCGATCGCCGCATCCATGATCTTGTCGGCGCTGCCGGCCGATGCCGGATAGTAGATCTCGCCGGCACGGTCCCACATGAACGACACCGAGCCCGTTTCGCCCATCGCGCCGCCGGCCTTGGTGAAGGCGGCGCGCACATTGGATGCCGAACGGTTGCGGTTGTCGGTCAGCGCCTCGACAATGACGGCGACGCCGCCCGGGCCATAGCCCTCGTAGCGCACGGCTTCGTAGTTCTCGGCATCGCCCATCGAGGCCTTGTTGACGGCGCGCTGGATGTTGTCCTTCGGCATCGACACCGCCTTGGCGTTCTGGATCGCCAGGCGCAAGCGCGGGTTCATCGACGGATCGGGCGTCCCGCTCTTGGCGGCGACGGTGATTTCGCGCGCCAGCTTGGAAAACATTTTAGACCGCACCGCATCCTGGCGGCCCTTGCGGTGCATGATGTTCTTGAACTGTGAATGGCCAGCCATGGCACCCCTGTCGTCTTCTCGGCTAGAGCATCCCGAAGCGAAGTGATCTGACCTCGTCTGCCGCAATGCCCGAATTCAAATTTCAGAGCGTCCCAGGTGCAACTCGTGGAAGCACGGCGTTCTCTGTCGGAATGGCCCGGCTTATAGATAAATCGGCTCAATTCGTCCAGCCGCACCACGCATGGGACCCGCCGACATGACCTGCTGCGGCCGCTCACGCCTCGAGGTCCGACTTCAGCCGGTCGATGATGCTGAGGGCATGCCCGGCATACTGGCTGATCCAGCGGTCGTGGATCTGCTTGATCGGCAGCGCGTTGAGATGGTTCCAGCGCTCGCGGCCGTCGCGCCGCGCAACGATCAGGTCGGCGTCCTCCAACACCTTGAGATGCAGCATCACGGTGCAGCGATCGATGTCGGGAAAGGCCTCGCACAGCATGCCGGTCGTCTTCGGCGTGTCCTTCAGCTGATCCAGCATTTCACGCCGGCGCGGATGCGCCAGCGCCTTGAAAACATTGTCGTCTTGCGATTGGCTTGACATGTTATGTTTCTATAACATATTGTTGGGCCGATCAAGGGAAGGAGTTGTGGATATGTCACTTGGATTCAGTGTCTCCGGACGCATCGGCAAGCCGGTCGCCGACGTCTTCGACGCGGTCGTCAATCCGAAGAAACTGAGCGGCTACTTCACCACGATCGGCGGCGCCAGCGCCCCGCTGGAAGCTGGCGCCGGCGTCGTCTGGTGGGGCAAGGTGCCGGTCGAGGTCGACGAAGTGGTCAAGGACAGCCGCATCGTGCTGCGCTGGGATGCCACCGACGCCGACGGCAAGCCGGCCTACAAGACCCGCATCGAGATGAATTTCGAGCCGCTGGACGATGGCGGCACCTTCGTCACCATCGCCGAGAGCGGTTGGCCGGAAGGCGCGGTCGGCCTGAAAAAGTCCTACCTCAATTGCGAGGGCTGGTCGCAGATGCTGGCCTGCATGAAGGCCTATGTCGAATACGGCATCAATTTGCGCGACGGCTACTACCGCGCCGAGATGAAGGGCGAACCCGCCAACGAGACCAATGTTTGAGCGACCCGATATCCGAGCAACAGAAGGAAGATGGAGACCTTGCGATGACGAAAGTATCGCCATTCCTGATGTTCGAGGGCAAGGCCGAAGAGGCAATGATCCTCTATTGCGAGACCATTCCCGGCAGCAGCGTGCTTGACGTCACGAATTACGGCCCCGGCGAAGACGGCCCGCAAGGAACGGTCAAGCTGGCGCGGGTGTCGATCGCTGGGCTGGAAGTCATGGTCTTCAACAGCCCCGTGCACCACGCCTTCACGTTCACGCCGTCGGTCTCGCTCTATGTGGACTGTTCCTCAGAAGAAGAGCTGAACCGAATTGTCGGGACGCTGGGCAAGGACGGCGCGTTCCTGATGCCACCGGACAATTACGGCTTCAGCCGCCGTTTCGCATGGCTCAACGACAGGTTCGGGGTCTCCTGGCAGATCAATCTCGCATGACCAGCCTGAGCAAAGGCGACAACAGCCGAACACGACAACGGAGCCAGCTATGACCACGAAAATCACCGGCGGCATCAACATCGCCATGAAGGTACCGCCGCACCAATATGAGGCGACGATCGCCTTCTACCGCGACGTCGTCGGCCTGAAGCCGTTCACAGACAAAGCACCGGCCATCGGCTTCGAGCTTGGCCCCAACCGCCTGTGGATCGATGAGGCGCCGATGATGAGCCAGGCCGAGGTGTGGCTGGAGCTGTTCACCAAGGATTTCCCCATGGCTGCGGATCATTTCGCCAAGGCCGGTGTTGTGCGTTGCGACGCCATTGAGCCTTTGGGCGAGGGCTTCCGCGGCGGCTGGATCACCAACCCTGCCAACATTATTCACATGCTGCGCGAACCGGACGCCTGGTGAGCGCCGAACCCCGAAAGGAGCATCCGATGGACATCCGCGAAAAGCCGACCGCCGAAGCCGGCATGCTGATCCGGCGGCCTGTCGCCCATGTGTTCGAGGCCATCGTCGATCCGGCCATAACCACGAAATTCTGGTTCACCCATGGCAGCGGCCGGCTGGACAGCGGCAAGCAAGTCCTCTGGGAGTGGCGCATGTACGGTGTCTCGACGACCGTCGACGTCAGCGAGATCGTCGCGAATGAAAAGATCGTCATGCAATGGAGCGATCCGCCGACCGCGGTGGTCTGGACCTTCACCGAAATGCCCGACGAGACGACCTTTCTCGAGGTTCGCAATTTTGGCTTCGCCGGGGATGGCGACGAGCAGGTGAAAGAGGCCGTCGGCTCAACCGGCGGCTTCACGCTGGTGCTGGCCGGCGCCAAGGCGTGGCTGGAACAGGGCCTGACGCTCGGCCTGATCGGCGACCGTCACCCGAAGGGCGTGCCAGGACATTAGGTATTCAGGGTCTGCCTCAATGCCCGCCGCCCGACTTCTTACGTCGCCGCGCCAGCATGTTGAGCCCCTCGACCAATGCCGAAAAGCCCATCGCCGCATAGATGTAGCCCTTGGGCACATGGTAGCCCATGCCGTCTGCGATCAGCGTCATGCCGATCATCAGAAGGAAGCCCAGCGCCAGCATGACGATGCTCGGGTTCTTGGCGATGAAGTTGGCCAGCGGCCCGGCCGCCAGCATCATCACGGTGACCGCGACGATCACGGCGATGTACATGATGGCGATCTCGTCGGTCATGCCGACGGCGGTGATGATCGAATCGATCGAGAAGACCAGGTCGAGCA
The DNA here is from genome assembly GCF_004006095.1 of Mesorhizobium sp. M7A.F.Ce.TU.012.03.2.1. Taxonomy (NCBI): domain Bacteria; kingdom Pseudomonadati; phylum Pseudomonadota; class Alphaproteobacteria; order Hyphomicrobiales; family Phyllobacteriaceae; genus Mesorhizobium; species Mesorhizobium sp. M7A.F.Ce.TU.012.03.2.1. Next base: position 2,355,355 of record NZ_CP034779.1, on the reverse strand, counting down.
GCAGGATCTGGAAGATCGCGCCGGCAAGGCTGATCTGCAGCGTCTCGCCCATCATCGTATCCTTGTGGTCGTCGGGATCGACGGTGTGATGGATCTCCTTCGTCGCCTTCCAGACCAGGAACAGGCCGCCGGCGATCAGGATCAGGTCGCGCCAGGAAAAACCGTGACCGAAGGCCGTGAACACCGGCGTGGTCAGCTGGACGATGATCGAAATGGTGGCCAGCAGCACCAGCCGCATGATCAGGGCCGCCGAGATGCCGAGCCGGCGGGCACGGGCCCGTTGTGCTTCCGGCAGCTTGTTGGTCAGGATCGAGATGAAGATCAGATTGTCGATGCCGAGCACGACCTCGAGCACAATCAGCGTCAGCAGCGCGACCCAGGCCGTCGGGTCGGAAACAAATTGAAAATGCGGCGCCAGGAATTCGATGAGCTGCATGGAGGTCGTCCCCTCTTTTAACGATCTAGAGCAGTGTCGCCGGCAGTTAGGTACTAAGCGTGCCTATATCAATGTCACGACCAGAAGGACGGTGCGGTTTCCTCCAGCCGTGGCCCGCGACGAAACGGCGCAATCCGCTCGGTCAGCCCTGTGCGGTCTGAAATATCGACGCCGACGCCGCACAAAGTCGCCGGTCCGGTCGCCGCCTCGAAGCGGCCTTTCGGCACCTTCGACAGGAACCGGTTGAGCGGCTCCTCCTTGTCCATGCCGAGCGAGGAATCATAGTCGCCGCACATGCCGGCGTCGGACATATAGCCGGTACCGCCGTTGAGGATCTGGTGATCACCCGTCGGCTGGTGGGTGTGGGTGCCGATGACGAGGCTGGCGCGGCCGTCGACGAAATGCGCGAAGCACATCTTTTCCGAGGTCGCCTCGGCGTGGAAGTCGATAATCACGGCATCCGCCTGCTCGCCGAGCGGACAGGCGGCAAGCTCGCGTTCGCCGGCCTGGAACGGATCGTCGAGCTCGGGATGCATGAACACCCGGCCCATGATGTTGGCGACCAGCACGCGCGCGCCGCTCCTGGCGATATAGACACCGGAGCCGCGCCCGGGCGTGCCCTTGGGAAAGTTGGAGGGACGCAGGAAGCGCTCTTCGCGCGGCGCGAAGGCGAGCGCGTCGCGCTGGTCCCAGACATGATTGCCGGTGGTGACGACATCGGCACCGGCCGCGATCGTCTCGCGAAAGATCTCTTCGGTGATGCCGAAGCCGCCGGCGGCGTTCTCGCCGTTGACGATGACGAAATCGAGTTTGAAGTCGGAGATCAGTCCGGGCAGCTGTTCCCACACCGCCGTGCGTCCTGTCTTTCCAACCATGTCACCGAGGAAGAGAAGTCTCATATGATCCCGCACCGAAGGTCAGCGAAAGCTGCATGACGCCAGTGAAGATCATGCGTCCCTTGTACTTATCTACAATTTTGGCGCGAAGCGGCGCAACCCGCTCTCGGTGAGTATTTCCGCAATGACGACGTCATGTTCCTCATCCGGCACCATTGCCACCTCCTGGCAGTCGAAGGCGATGCCGACCAGCCGCGGCGGCCGGCCCCTGTCGATCAGCTTGGCGATGGCGCGGTCGTAATAGCCGGCACCGTAGCCGATGCGATGGCCGCGCGCATCGAAAGCGGCGAGCGGCACCAGCATCACCGAGGGGTCGAGCACCTCGGCTTCCTCGTGGGGGCCGACCGTGCCGAAACCCATCTCGACCATCGGCGCGCCGCGCACCAGTTCGCGAAAGACGATCGTGGTCTTGTCGAGAATGGCCGGCAGGCAAAGCCGTGCGCCCTTTTCGCGCAAGGCAAACATCAGCGGCCGAACGTCGACTTCCGAACGCATCGGCCAAAAGCCGGAAACGATCTGGCCCGGCTCGACGTGGAGATGATCGCGCGCCGTCTCCGCCATTTCAAGCGCGACCTCCACCCGCCAGAACTCATCGAGCGCGTTGCGGCGTCCGAGGGCCTCACGGCGAAGCTGCTTTTTCAGGTCTTTGAGAGAGGTCATTCAGCCAGGGTAGAAAAGGTCAGATCTGGATGGAGTTTTGGGAGCGACGTTTTCCACCGCAATCATCCACCGAAATGCGGGACGCGTGGCAGTAAGTGACGATCCACACAACCGGTGGAGAGAGCGATCCCGGGAACCTACAAAGTAGGTGGGCGCCGTGTGAGAAAACCCACGGGTCTTCCCAGGGACAGCTCCCTAAGGATCGTTAAGGCCCCGGGGAAAATGTTCTCCTGCCGGGAAGCACAGACCGTCCCGCCCAATATAGGCTGCCGGCCGGCTAAGCGCCAGTGAGACGGGCATATGTTTCCATCAGGGTTCAAGCCCATTCGCCGCGGCCGGCGCACCCTTGCACAGGGTGAGCCGCGTCCTTACGGTTGCCATGACCAACCGAGGAGCAAGAATGCGTTTCGAAGGCACGGCGGCCTATGTCGCCGACAAGGATCTGATGGTGGCCGTCAACGCGGCGATCGCGCTGGAGCGGCCCTTGCTGGTCAAGGGCGAGCCAGGCACTGGCAAGACGGAACTCGCCCGCCAGGTGGCTGCTGCACTCGGCGTCGACCTCATCGAATGGCACGTCAAGTCGACGACGCGGGCGCAGCAGGGCCTGTACGAATATGATGCCGTCTCGCGGCTGCGCGACAGCCAGCTTGGCGACGAGCGCTTCAACGACATCAGGAACTACATCAAACGCGGCAAGCTCTGGGAGGCGTTCGCCGCCGGCAGGAAGATCGTGCTTTTGATCGACGAGATCGACAAGGCCGACATCGAATTCCCCAACGACCTCCTGCAGGAACTCGATCGGATGGAGTTCTTCGTCTACGAGACCGGCGAAACCATCCGCGCCGCCGTCAGGCCGATCGTCATCATCACCTCCAACAACGAGAAGGAGTTGCCGGACGCGTTCCTGCGCCGCTGCTTCTTCCACTACATCCGCTTTCCCGACGTCGACACGCTGCACCGAATCGTCGATGTCCACTATCCCGGCATCAAGCAGAACCTGGTGCGCGCGGCGCTGACCCAGTTCTACGAAATCCGCGACGTGCCCGGCCTGAAGAAGAAGCCGTCGACTTCCGAGGCGCTCGACTGGATAAGGCTGCTGGTCGCCGACGACATCGCGCCGGAAGATCTGCGCGCCGATCCGAAGAACGCCCTGCCCAAGTTGCATGGCGCATTGCTGAAGAACGAGCAGGACGTGCATTTGTTCGAGCGGCTGGCGTTCATGGCACGAAGGCAGCAATAGGTCAGCAGCAGCGCTTTCCCTCCTGTGGACCGTTGCCCGCAGCCGAACAGGCAGGCAGCCTCGGCCAAACCTTCAGAGGAGATGACATGTCTGAGATTATCGTCCGCCCGCTCGCGCAGTCCGACCACGCCGATTGGCGGCGGCTGTGGACCGACTACCTCACCTTCTATGAGACGAAGCTGCCGGAAGAGGTCTATGCCGTCACCTGGAAGCGGCTGTTCACCGAAGGTGAGTTCGAGCCGAAAGGCTTCATCGCCACGCTGGACGGTAAGGCGGTTGGGCTCACCCACTATCTCTACCACCGCTCCGGCTGGTCGGAAAAAAACAATTGCTATCTGCAGGACCTGTTCGCCGACCCTGACGTGCGCGGCAAGGGCATCGGCGCTGCGCTGATCGAGGCGGTGAGACAGGAAGCCGACAAAGTCGGCGTCAAGAACGTCTACTGGATGACGCACGAAACCAACACCACCGCGCGCAAACTCTACGACCATGTCGCGCGCCGCACCGGCTTCATCGAGTATGATCTGCTGTAGATAGACAATGTTCATCCCCTTCTTCCTCGAACTGAAGGCTGCGCGTGTTCCCGTTTCGCTGCGGGAATATCTGTCGCTGCTCGAAGGGCTGGAAGCCGGGCTGGTCGACTATGATGTCGAAGGTTTTTATTACCTCGCCCGTGCGGCGCTGGTGAAGGACGAACGCCATATCGACCGCTTCGACCAGGTGTTCGCGCATGTCTTCAAGGGCATCGAAGCACTGGGCGGGCTGGATGCCGTCGATGTCGCCAACATCCCCGAGGAATGGTTGCGCCGCCTCGCCGAAAAGCACCTGAGCGACGAAGAGAAAAAACTGGTCGAGGCGCTGGGCGGTTTCGAGAAACTGATGGAGACATTGAAACAGCGGCTGCAGGAGCAAAAAGGCCGCCACCAGGGCGGCTCGAAATGGATCGGCACCGGCGGCACCTCGCCGTTCGGCGCCTATGGCTATAATCCCGAAGGCGTGCGCATCGGCCAGCATGAAAGCCGCAACCGTCGCGCCGTGAAAGTCTGGGACAGGCGTGAGTTCAGGAACTTCGACGATGCCGTCGAGCTCGGCACCCGCAACATCAAGATCGCGCTGAAGCGCTTGCGCCGCTGGGTGCGCGAGGGCGCCGAGGAGGAATTCGACCTGCCCGGCACCATCCACGCCACCGCCGAACATGGCTATCTCGACGTGCAGACGCGGCCCGAACGGCGCAACGCGGTGAAGCTTTTGATGTTCTTCGATGTCGGCGGCTCGATGGACGACCACATCAAGAGCGTCGAGGAGCTGTTCTCGGCCGCCCGCGCCGAATTCCGCCAACTCGAATATTTTTATTTCCACAACTGCCTCTATGAGGGCGTGTGGAAGGACAATCGCCGCAGGCATGCCGAGGTGATTCCGACCTCCGACCTCCTTCACAAATACGGTCCGGACTACAAGGTGATCGTCGTCGGCGACGCCTCGATGAGCCCTTATGAGATCGCTCACCCCGGCGGTTCGGTCGAGCACTGGAATCCGGAGGCAGGCAGCGTCTGGCTCGGCCGTCTGCTGCAGCAATGGCCGAACGCGGTATGGCTGAACCCCGAAGACCCCAGGAACTGGGGCTACACCCATTCGATTGCGATGATCCGCGACATCTTCGGCGGCCGCATGTTCCCGCTGACGCTGGCCGGGCTCGAAGGCGCGACCAAGCAGCTTTCAAGGAAGCATTAGTTGTCAGAGGTGCGGAACCATCACCTCAGAGACCATCAATCGTGAAAGTTGGCGCCGCCCCTCACTGTCCTGCCGGACATCTCTCCCCGTAAACGGGGCGAGAGGGCCTGGCCGCTACGCCGGCGCCTTTCTTGCAACGCTGACAATTGGCGAAATCGCGGACGACAGGGCCCCTCGCCCCGTTTACGGGGAGAGGATGCCGGCAGGCAGGTGAGGGGCGGCGCAGACGCCTGAAGAAGGGGGAATTCAACCTTGGAACGTCAGACACTGGGCAGTCGTGTAACAAATGCCTATCTTGACGCGAATATCCGGTTGCAATCAACAACGAGCCGGCAAGGCTGAGGAGATCACATGGACACCCATACCTACCCTGTAACTCGCACCGACGCCGAATGGCGCGCCCGGCTGACGCCGGAGCAGTATGCCGTCATGCGCGGTCACGGCACCGAACGGCCGGGAAGCTGCGCCTTGCTCTACGAGAAGCGCGCCGGCACCTTTTCCTGCGCCGGCTGCGACCAGCCCTTGTTCGAATCCAAGCTGAAGTTCGAGAGCGGCACCGGCTGGCCGAGCTTCAACGACCCGGTGCCGGGCTCGGTCGAAAACACCGTCGACCGCAGCTACGGCATGGTTCGCACCGAATGCCATTGCGCCCGCTGCGGCAGCCATCTCGGCCATGTCTTCGAGGACGGTCCGCCGCCGACCGGCCTGCGCTATTGCATCAACGGGGTGGCGCTGAAATTCGAGCCTTCGGCCTGAGCCATCCGGGTTCGACACTATGAAAGGGCGGCATCTGTCGCCCTTTTCGTTTAAGTATCCATTGCCCCCTCTGGGCAGACGATCAGACCACGATCATCGCCACCAGCCACAGCGTGGCGCCCAGCGTCATCATCCAGGCCTTGGCCCCGGGAATCTTTTCGGTGGTCCGCCACACCGCCAAGGTCAGGAACAGGCTGTAGGGCACCGACGCGAAATGCACTGCCAGCACAAGCCCGAGCGGCAACTTCAATCCGAGCAGAACGAGCGCCAGCACCGATGCGGCGATGCTGACCGCGGTGCCGACGAGGACAAGGTCGCGCCAGAACAGCCGGTCGAGCGGCACCTGGCCTTGCCAGCGTGAGCGGAAAAAGGAGCCGATACCCTCTGGCAACACCGGATGTCTATCCCTGCCTCAGGACTTCGGTTACCGCGCGCTCGATACGCGAGCATTCGGTCACCAGCCAGTCGGCCATGGCTGGCCAGTTGTCCTCGGCATAGCAGTTCACCCGCCACATCGAATTGATGCCGAGGTCCTCGCAACTCTGTTCCGGCCTGAGCTTCAGCCTGGCTTCGATATCAGGCTGAAACGGCTTCAGCCGCGACCACGCCTGCGTGGCGCCGAACTTCTCGTTGCGACCGAAGAAGACGCCGACCTGGCTCTGCGCCGGCGCGACATACATGGAAAGAACCAAGGCGAAGTCGGGCAGCCCACGCTGCCAGAACCAGGGTCCGCGCCTCGCCATCAGAGCCCTTTCTTCCGGATGCCGCTCGGCGAACAGCGTCCAGAAGCCGCGCTGGCGGAATTCAGAGGCGCGGCGGGCGCCGAAGTCGAATTCGCTCATGGCTCAAACCGTATCTCCCGGCAACCGCGTCGGTGCCGGGGCCGGCTAGTCTTACACCATGCCGAGTGCGGCCTTGTATAGATCGAGGATGGTTTCCTCTTCCTGACGCTCGGCCTGGTCCTTCTTGCGCAGCCGGATGATCGTGCGCATCGCCTTGGTGTCGAAGCCGGTGCCCTTGGCCTCGGCGAACACTTCCTTGATGTCGTCGGAAATCGTCTTCTTCTCTTCCTCGAGCCGCTCAATGCGCTCGATGAAGGCACGCAGCTGGCCGGCGGCAACAGTCTGGCTGGTATCGGTGATATCGTCGGCCATATTTTTCTCCAAAAGCATCGGCTCCGCGACTCGCGGACGACTGCGGCAAAATTTGAGCCGGTTCGATGCCCGACCGGCGGCGGCGGGTCAAGCCGTTATCGACCAAGCCACAAGGGGCTGCCGCCAGAAGCCGACAGCCAGTCCGTTTTGCGAACTCTAATTGAAAGCGATCAGCAGATCCTTGGCATCGATCTGGTCGCCTGCCTTGACCAGCACCTCGGCGACCGTGCCGTCGCGCTCGGCATGCAGCGCCGTCTCCATCTTCATCGCTTCGATGGAAAGCAGCACGTCACCGGCCTTCACAGCCTGGCCGGCAGCCACCGAAAGCGCCGAGACGACGCCCGGCATCGGTGCGCCGACATGCGCCTCGTTGCCGGGTTCGGCCTTGCGGCGGGCCTTGGCGGCGGACGCGCCATGCGCCCGGTCGGGCACCTTGACACGACGCGGCTGGCCGTTGAGCTCGAAGAACACGGTGACCATGCCCTTCTCGTCGACATCGCCGATGGCCAGGCAGCGCACCACCAGCGTCTTGCCCTTCTCGATGTCGACGAAGATCTCGTCTTCCGGCTTCATGCCGTAGAAATAGGTCGGCGTCGGCAGGACGCTGACCGGCCCATAGGTTTCCTGCGCGCCGGCGAAATCCGTGAACACCTTCGGATACATCAGCCACGAGGCGAATTCGAACTCCGACAGCTTGCGCTCGAGCTTCTCCTCGATTTCCTTGCGGTTGGCCTTGAGGTCGGCTGGCTTGAGCAGCGAACCGGGCCGCACCGTGATCGGCTTGTCGCCCTTCAGCGCCTTCCTCTGCAGCGCCGTCGGCCACCCGCCTGGCGACTGGCCAAGATCGCCGCGCAGCATCGAGACGACCGAGTCCGGAAAGGCGATATCCTTGTCCGGGTTTTCGACATCGGCAACGGTCAGGTCCTGACTGACCATCATCAATGCCATGTCGCCGACGACCTTGGAGGACGGCGTCACCTTGACGATGTCGCCGAACATCAGATTGACGTCGTGATAGGTCTGCGCCACCTCGTGCCAGCGCGTCTCCAGTCCGAGCGAGCGCGCCTGTTCCTTCAGATTGGTGAACTGCCCGCCCGGCATCTCGTGCAGATAGACTTCCGAAGCCGGCCCCTTGAGGTCGCTTTCGAAGGCGGCGTACTGGTTGCGCACCGCTTCCCAGTAGAACGAGATCTTCCTGATCCATTGCGGGTCGAGACCGGGGTCGCGTTCTGTGCCCTTCAGCGCCTCGACGAGCGAGCCAAGGCATGGCTGCGAGGTGTTGCCGGAGAAAGCATCCATCGCCGCGTCTATGGCGTCGACGCCGCTTTCCACCGCCGCCAGCACCGTCGCCGCCGACAGGCCCGACGTGTCGTGGGTGTGGAAATGGATCGGCAGGTCGGTCGCCTCGCGCAGCTCCTTGAACAGCACGCGTGCCGCCGCCGGCTTCAACAGTCCGGCCATGTCCTTGACGGCGATGATGTGGGCGCCGGCCGCCTGCAATTCCTTGGCCAGGCCGACATAGTATTTGAGGTCGTATTTCGCCCGCGCCGGATCGAGGATGTCGCCGGTATAGCAGATCGCCGCTTCGATCAGCTTGCCCTCGGCGCCGACCGCATCCATGGCGACGCGCATGTTGTCAACCCAGTTCAGGCAATCGAAGACCCGGAACAGGTCGATGCCACCGCTTGCTGCCTGCTTGACGAAATGCTGCACGACATTGTCGGGATAGTTGGTGTAGCCGACGCCATTGGCGCCGCGCAGCAGCATCTGCAACAGCAGATTGGGCGCCGCCTCGCGCACCAGCGACAGCCGCTCCCACGGATCCTCGGTGAGGAAGCGCATGGCGACGTCGAAGGTGGCGCCACCCCAGCATTCCAGCGATAGAAGCTGCGGCAAGGCACGCGCATAGGTACCGGCGATGCCGGCAATGTCATGCGTTCGCACACGGGTGGCGAGCAACGACTGGTGGCCATCGCGCATCGTCGTGTCGGTGACCAGCACTTGCCTCTGATCGCGCATCCAGGCGGCGAACTTCTCCGGCCCGAGCACATCCAGCTTCTGCTTGCTGCCGCCGGGCACATTGCCGTTGAGGTAAGGCACCACGGGTGCGGCCGCATCGGCCTTCGGCTGCGGCCGGCCGCGCGTCTCGGGATGGCCGTTGACGCTGACGTCGGCGAGATAGTTGATGAGCTTGGTGGCGCGGTCCTGGCGCTTGACCTGCTGGAACAGTTCCGGCGTCGTGTCGATGAACTTGGTCGTGTAGGAATTGTCGGCGAAGCTCGGATGGTTGATGATCGCTTCGAGGAAGGTCAGGTTGGTGGCGACGCCGCGGATGCGGAACTCGCGCAGCGCCCGGTTCATGCGGGCGATGGTCTCGGCCGGCGTCGGCGCCCACGCCGTCACCTTCTCCAGCAGCGGATCGTAGAAGCGGGTGATGACAGCGCCCGAATAGGCGGTGCCGCCATCGAGGCGGATGCCGAAGCCTGTTGCGCCGCGATAGGCGGTGATGCGGCCGTAATCGGGGATGAAATTGTGTTCGGGATCTTCCGTGGTGATGCGGCACTGCAGCGCGTGGCCGTTCAGCCTTATGTCCTTCTGCGCCGGCACGCCTGATTCCGGTGTGCCGATGGCAAAGCCGTCGAGGATGTGGATCTGCGCCTTGACGATGTCGATGCCGGTGACCTGCTCGGTGACGGTGTGCTCGACCTGGATGCGCGGATTGACCTCGATGAAATAGAATTTGCCGGTGTCGGCATCCTGCAGGAACTCGACCGTGCCGGCGCCGATGTAACTGGTCTCGCGGGCGATCTTCAGCGCATGGCCGCAAAGCTCCTCGCGCTGCGACATTTCGAGATAGGGCGCCGGCGCTCGCTCGACGACCTTCTGGTTGCGGCGCTGGATCGAACAGTCGCGCTCGAACAGGTGCACCGCATTGCCGTGGGTGTCGCCCAGCACCTGCACCTCGACATGGCGGGCGCGTTCGATCAGCTTTTCAAGATAGACCTCGTCCTTGCCGAAGGCGGCTTTCGCCTCGCGCTTGCCCTCGGTGACTTCACGGGCAAGGTCGGCTTCGGCGCGGATGGCGCGCATGCCGCGGCCGCCGCCGCCCCATGACGCCTTCAGCATCACCGGATAGCCGATTCCCTTGGCCAGTTTCTTGACCGCCTCCATGTCATCCGGCAACGGATCGGTGGCGGGGATCACCGGCACCCCGACCTCGATGGCGAGATTGCGCGCCGCGACCTTGTTGCCGAGCCGCCGCATTGTGTCCGGCTTCGGCCCGATGAAGGTAATGCCGGCTTCGGCACAGGCGTCGGCGAATTCGGGACTTTCCGACAACAATCCGTAGCCGGGATGAATAGCATCGGCACCCGACAGCCTGGCGACGCGGATCACCTCCTCGATCGACAGATAGCTTTCGATCGGCCCCATGTCCCGGGTCAGATGCGGCCCGCGTCCGACCTGGTAGCTCTCGTCGGCCTTGAAGCGATGCAGGGAGTATTTGTCTTCCTCGGCCCAGATCGCCACGGTTTTGAGGCCGAGTTCGTTGGCCGCGCGAAAAACGCGAATGGCGATTTCGGACCGGTTGGCGACGAGGATCTTCGTGATGGCCAAGGACTGGGCTCCAGCAACGGAAGGAAGAGAAATCGGCGCAATGATTAGCGTGAAAATGCTGCAGTGCAAACAAAATTGACGTGCGTTTAAACCGATTGAAATGGAATCATTGCGCCAGAAGCCCTTCGCATTCATCCGAACAGCAAGAAAAGCGCCGGCTTTGCAGTTAGCGCACGATCATTCACCGGCTAAGGACCCGGCTCTGTCGGCCGCCCCCTGAACGTGATGGGAAAAGAAAATGCCCGGCGCGAGGCGCCGGGCATCCGTAAACGGTCTGGAGACTGACGCTTACATCTTCTGGATGTAGGTGTACTTGCCGTCGTCGCCCTTCTTCCATTCGTACATGACGTAGCCGGGCAGCGTCGGGTCGCCCTTGGCGTCATAGGACAGGTCGCCGAGCACGGTCTTGAACGGGCCGTTTTCATGCAGCGCCTTGGCAACTGCCTGCGGGTCGTTCGACTTGGCAACGGTCGCTGCTTCGGCAAGCGCCTGCACGGCAGCGTAGGCGTAGAGCGTATAGGCTTCCGGCTCGAAACCCTGCGCACGGAACTTCTCGACGAGTTCCTTGTTGGCAGGGATCAGGCGCGGATCCGGGCCGAACGTGTTGAGCGTCCCCGCAACCGCGTCGCCCGCGATCGAAGCCAGCTCGTTCGACACGATGCCGTCGCCGGAAATCAGCGTCGCCTTGAGGCCCTGGTCGGCCGCCTGGCGGATGATCAGGCCGGCTTCGGTATGCAGGCCGCCCCAATAGATGATGGAAACGCCGGCTTCCTTCATCTTGGCGATCAGCGCCGAGAAGTCCTTGTCGCCGACATTGATGCCTTCGTACATGACTTCCGTCACGCCGGCGGCGTTCATCGCCTTCTTGGTTTCGTCGGCAAGGCCCTGGCCGTAGGTGGTCTTGTCGTGCACGACGGCGATCTTGGCGTCCTTGAAGTTTGCGGCGAGATAAGCGCCGGCGATGCTACCCTGCTGGTCATCGCGCCCGCAGGTGCGGAACACGTTCCACAAGCCGCGCTCGGTGAGCTGCGGGTTGGTGGCAGCCGGGGTGATCTCGACGATGTTGTTTTCCGCATAGACTTCCGACGCCGGGATCGAGACGCCCGAGTTGAAGTGGCCGACCACGAACTTGACGCCGTCGCCGACGAACTTGTTGGCAACCGAGATGCCCTGCTTCGGATCGGAGACATCGTCGCCGACTTCGAGCTTGATCTGCTCGCCGTTGATGCCGCCCTTGGCATTGATGTCGGCGACAGCCGCTTCCGCACCCTTCTGAAGCTGTGCGCCGAAGGCGGCATTCGGACCGGTGATCGGGCCGGCAACGCCGAACATTACATCGGCCCACGCGTTGCCGCCGAACGCGACAAGCGCGGTCAGGGCTACGGCGGACAAAAGTGACTTTTTCATTTAAACGCTCCCATTTACGGAGTGGGCGTGGATGAAGCTTTCATGCGATGCCCACCCTTATCGCAGAAAGCATAGTTTGCCGATTTTCAGGCACTTGTCACGCCGATTCAATTCCGAGGCGGCGTTAATGATGAACGTCAACCTTTCGGTTTCCAGCTCAAGATTGAAGCTCTTTCGTAGAGCCAATTATACTGTGTCACCATCTGGTTGGTGCGCGTGTATTGATAGCCGACGAAGCCGAGGATCATCAGCACGATGGTGTCGACGACATAATAGTGCAGCGAGAACATGGTGCCGCCGAACAGCGCGTGATGGATGAAGCGGATCGCGATGCCGAGGCCCAGCATATAGGCGAACAGCTGGATGAAGCTGCGCCACGTCTGAGCACTGGCCTTGCCCGTCATCCACGCCGCCCAGCCGCCGAGCAGACAGGTGACGAAGAAGAACTGCCAGATCGAGGGTTCCTCATAAAGAATGCCCTGCATGGTGAAGTCTCCTTAGCATGACCCCGAAAAGTTGCGGACTTTCCGGACAAGATCATGCGACAAACAAACAATCTGGAGCAGAATGGCGGATGCACGCATTCCGCTCCGAACTCAGTGGTGCCCGCCTTCGAGATAGGCGGCGCGCACTTCCGGATTGGCGAGCAGCTCCTTGCCGGTGCCGCTCATCGTCACATTGCCATTGACCATGACGTAGCCGCGCGTGGCGAGCTTGAGCGCGCCGAAGGCGTTCTGCTCGACCAGGAACACGGTCAGCCCCTGGGTGCGGTTCAGTTCGCGGATGGCGTCGAATATCTGCTTGACGATCAGCGGCGCGAGACCCAGCGACGGCTCGTCGAGCAAAAGCAGCTTCGGCCGTGCCATCAGCGCGCGTCCGATCGACAGCATCTGCTGCTCACCGCCCGACAGCGTGCCGCCGCGCTGGGTGATGCGCTCTTTCAACCGCGGGAACAGCGTGAACACCTTCTCGACGTCCTCGTCATAGTGCTTGAGGTTGTCGAGGCTGGCGCCCATCTGCAGGTTTTCCATCACCGTCATGCGCGGAAATATCCGCCGGCCCTCGGGCGACTGGGCAATGCGCATGCGCGCGATCTCGTGCGTCGGCATCTGGGTGATGTCGGTGCCGGCAAAGGTGATGGTGCCGGCGCGAGCGCGCGGCGCGCCGAAAATAGTCATCATCAGCGTCGACTTGCCGGCGCCGTTGGCACCGATCAGCGCCACGATCTCACCTTCCTTCACAGTGACATCGACGCCGTTCAGCGCCCGGATGTTGCCGTAATAGGTCTGCACGCCCTTGATATCGAGCAGCGTTGTCGCGGCCATCATTTACGCCCTCCGCGCGGCTTGGCTGTGGGAGGTTTCGCGGCCGGCTTGGCCTTCACCCGCTCGGACGGCTTTCTGGGCGCGGCATTGGCTCTTGCGTCGACTTGACCCGCCTTTGATGCGCCCTTGGCGACCGTAACCCGCTCACCTGAACTGTGGCCCACCGTGTCGGTCACCGGCCCGGCGAGATAGGACGACGATGTCCCCGGACCATGCGCGGCATCCGGCCCTGTATCGAGCTGTTCGATGACATCTTCGTCGCCGACTTCGGTAAGGACCGCTTCGACTTCCTCGTCGTCGACGCCGAGATAGGCGGCGATGACGCGCGGATCGGTGCGCACCGACTGCGGACTGCCGTCGGAGATCTTGCGGCCGTACTCCAGCACCACGACATGGTCGGAGATCTGCATGACCACCGACATGTCGTGCTCGATCAACAGGATCGAGGTACCGGATGTGTTCTTGATGTCGATCAGCAGCTCGTTCAGCGCCGCCGATTCCTTCGGATTGAGGCCGGCCGCCGGTTCGTCGAGGCACAGAAGCTCGGGTCCCGTGCACATGGCGCGAGCGATCTCGAGGCGGCGCTGCGCGCCATAGGGCAGGTCGCCGGCCGGGTCGTCGGCACGGTCGACAAGATCGGCCTTTTCCAGCCAATGCTTGGCGAGTTCCACCGATTCGGCCGAAGCCTTGCGATAGCCGCTGAAGCCGAACAGGCCGAGGACCGTGTAGCCCGATGCCTTCATCAGTTTGTTGTGCTGGGCGACCAGCAGGTTCTCCAGCAGGGTCATGCCGGAGAACAGGCGGATGTTCTGGAAGGTGCGCGCCACCTTGGCGCGCGCCGGGATCTCATGGTTGGGCAGCCGCTCGAGCAGGAAGGTCGAACCATCGTTCCGGTTGAGCGTGATCATGCCTTCCGACGGCTTGTAAAAGCCGGTGATGCAGTTGAACACCGTGGTTTTGCCGGCGCCGTTAGGGCCGATCAGCGCGGTGATCTCGCCGCGCTTGGCGGCGAAAGACAGATCGCCGATGGCCACAAGGCCACCGAACTTCATCGACAGATGATCGACCTGCAGGATAGCGTCGTTCACGCCGGAATTGGCCTTCTGAACAGGGTTCGCATTCATCAGCCGTGTCCTTCCTTGGTGAAGGAGCTTGAGACAGCCTTTCGCTCCTTGAGGAAGGCGGTTGGTTCACGACTGCCGACGAAGCCGCGCGGCTTCCACAGCATGACGATGACCATGGCCATGCCGAACAGAAGCATGCGGTAGAGTTCCGGTGTGAAGTCCGGCCCGAAGACCTGCTTGAGGAAGTCGAGTTCGCGCAATGCCTCGGTGCCGCCGATCATCACCATTGCGGCGACCGCGATGCCGACCAGCGAACCCATGCCGCCGAGAACGACGATGGCCAGGATGATGGCCGATTCCAGGAAGACGAAGGATTCCGGGCTGACGAAGCCCTGCCGTGCGGCGAAGAACGCGCCGGCGAAGCCGCCGAACATCGCACCCGTGGCGAAGGCTGTGAGCTTCGTGGTGGTGGTGTTGATGCCGAGCGAGCGGCAGGCGATCTCGTCCTCCCGCAACGCTTCCCAGGCACGGCCGACCGGCATGCGCCGCAGCCGGATGGTGACGAAGGCTGTCAGCAGCGCCAACGCCAGGATCAGGTAATAGAGGAAGATCTTGTAGTAGGCGCTCGATGTCGCCAGATGCAGCACCTTGGCGATATAATTGGGGTCCGACACGTTGAAGGTCATCAGGCCGAAGAAGGTGACCTTCGGGATGCCGGAAATACCGGCCGAACCGTTGGTGACCTCGCGCCAGTTGATCAGCACCAGTCGGATGATCTCACCGAAAGCCAAGGTGACGATCGCCAGATAGTCGCCGCGCAGGCGCAGCACCGGGAAGCCGAGCAGCACGCCCCAGAAGGCGGCCATGGCGCCGGCGGCCGGCAAAAGGATCCAGAACGACAGGCCGTACTGCGTGCCGAGCAGCGCATAGGCATAGGCGCCGACCGCGTAGAAGGCGACATAACCGAGGTCGAGCAGGCCGGCGAGGCCGACGACGATGTTCAGGCCCCAGGCCAGCATCACATAGATCAGGATCTGGATGCCGAAATTGTCGACCCATTTCAGCGAGCCTTGCAGCCCGCCGACGAACGACCAGGACATCAGCGACAGGATCGCCACCACCAGGATCGGATAGAGGATCAGCGCGGCAATGCCGAGTTTGGTGAAGTTGGCATGGATGAAGCCCCGGAAATAATAGATCACGCAGGCCAGCACATAGATGACCGCCAAGGCGCGCAGGAATTGCAGATAGCCCGCCGGCTCCGCTCCCACCCATCCGACGAGAGAACTGTTGACCGCAAACAACACCACCGCCGCGACCAAGGCCACGATGAAGGCCGGCAATTGGAAGAAGCGTGACGCCACGCTGGCCGGCAGCAGACCGGTGGCGACGTCGGTGATCTTCTGGTTGGCCAGGAAGGGCTGGCCATAAGCGACATAGAGGAAGCGCCCGATGGCCGTGGCGATCACCACGGCGGCAAGCAGGCCCCAACGCGTCGTCAGGACCAATTCATTGGAAATGTTCTGGCCGGTCTTCAGGCCGATGAACAGCACGAACAGGCCAAACGATATGGCAGCGGCATAAAGTGACTCGCGCAACGCGCGCTGCATAGGCGTGGCGACGGTGTCGCGCTCCGGAGATACGGTGACGGCCATGGTCTCAGACCTTTTCGACTTCTGGCCGGCCCAATATGCCGGAAGGCAGGAAGATCAGCACGATGGCCAGGATCGAGAACGCCGCGACGTCCTTGTAGTCGATCGAGAAATATGCCGACCACATGCTCTCGATGAAACCGATCATCAGCCCGCCAACCACCGCGCCCGGCAGCGAACCAATGCCGCCCAGCACCGCCGCCGTGAAGGCTTTCACGCCGGGCGTAAAGCCATCAGAGAAGGCAATGACGCCGTAATACATCAGGAACAAAGTGCCGGCGACCGCGGCAAGGGCCGCACCCATGATGAAGGTGATCGAGATGGTGCGGTCGACATCGATGCCGAGCAGCGCCGCCATCTTGCGGTCCTGCTCACAGGCCCGTTGCGCTCGCCCGAGCGAGGTCTTGTTGACCAGATACCAGAACAGCGCCAGCAGCAGCGCCGTGACGACGACGATGATGATCTGCTTCAGCGACACGCTGATGCCGTTGATGTTGTAAACCTGGCTGACCATCGGCGGGATCGGCTTGTTGCGGGGACCCTGCGTCACCTGGACGAAGTTCGACAGCGCGATCGACATGCCGATGGCAGTGATCAGCGGGGCCAGTCGGAACGAACCGCGCAGCGGCCGGTAGGCGACTTTTTCGATTGTCCAGTTGTAGAGGCTGGTGAGCAGCATCGCCACGATCATCATGATCAGCAGCGCCAGCACAACCGGCACGGAATAGAACAGCGCGCCAAGGGCGAGGAAGACGATCAGAGCCGTGAAGGCACCCACCATGAAGATGTCGCCATGGGCGAAATTGATCATGCCGATGATGCCGTAGACCATCGTGTAGCCGATCGCGATCAGCCCATAGATCGATCCCAGCGTCAGCCCGTTGATAAGCTGCTGGACAAAGTACTGCATGTGTACATGGCTCCCCTGGAATGTCGCCCATGCAGACGCATTCCTTTTCGTATTTCCCCTAGTCGTAAAGTTTCGAGCCCGGATTGCAACGTCATTTTTCAATCGTCATGCGTGTTTTCGAAGCACGCTGTCCGATTGCCCGTTTTCCATCATCCGGCCCCTGGACTATCGCGGACCCTACCATTGGCATAACGCAATGTCTTTGACGATTCGACCGCATCATGCGCTCCGTTTCGAAGAAATCGCCGTCAAAATTAGGTGATGAAAGGAATCGTTGCGTTTTTGGCACGATCCGTTTTTCAAGCCGTCGCTTTCCGCAAGGTCAGGATTCCCATCACTTGACAACAAATCCGTGCGCGAACGGGTCGCGGTCGTCGATGAAGATGGTGTTCAGCCCGGTCATCCGCGCCCAGCCGCCGATAGAGGGAATGATGGCCGGCTTGCCGGCGACGGTGACATCCTTTTCGACCTTGCCCTTGAACAGCGAACCGATGATCGATTCATGGACGAAGCTGTCGCCGGCCTTGAGTTTGCCCTTGGCATGAAGCTGCGCCATGCGCGCCGAGGTGCCGGTGCCGCAGGGCGAGCGGTCGATCGCCTTGTCGCCGTAGAACACGGCATTGCGGGCATCCGCGCCATCCACCGTCGGCGCACCGGTCCACAGCATGTGCGACAGCCGGTTGATGCCCGGGTTCTCGGGATGGACGAAGGAATATTTCTCGTTGAGCCGCTGGCGCACCACCGGGCTCCAGGCGATGAAGTCGCCCGCCGAATAATCGGCCATGTCGCGATAGTTCTTCTGTGGCTCGACGATGGCGTAGAAGTTGCCGCCATAGGCGACATCGACGGTGATTTCGCCGAGCCCGGGGCATTCGACCGTCAGCCCCTCGGCATGGAGGAAGGACGGCACATTGGTGATGCGCACCTCCTCGACATAGTCGCCGACCTGCTTGTATTCAGCGATGACAAGTCCGGCCGGCGTGTCGAGCCGAAGCACGCCCGGCGTCTTCGGCTTGATCAGACCGTGCTCGATCGCCATCGTCACCGTGCCGATCGTGCCATGGCCGCACATCGGCAGGCAGCCGGAGGTTTCGATGAACAGGATGGCGATGTCGCAATCCTCGCGCGTCGGCGGATAGAGGATCGAACCGGACATCACGTCGTGGCCGCGCGGCTCGAACATCAGGCCGGTGCGGATCCAGTCATACTCGGCCAGAAAATGCGCACGCCGCTCCATCATCGTCGCGCCCTGCAGCAGCGGGCCGCCCCCAGCGACCAGCCGCACCGGATTGCCGCAGGTGTGGCCGTCTATGCAGAAGAAGGATTTCTTGGCCATGACGCTCCTCGAAAATCAAAAACACGAAAAAATCAAAATCGTTGCGGACTGAAGGGGGCCAGATCGATCGGCGGAGTCTGCCCCAGGACAAGATCCCTGATCAACCGTCCGGTGGCCGCCGCCTGGGTCAGGCCGAGATGGCCATGGCCGAAGGCATAGACCACCGACCGCTTTCCCGGCGCGCCGCCGATGACGGGCACTGAATCCGGCAGCGAGGGACGGAACCCCATCCATTCGCGCCCGCCCGAGGGATCGAGCCCCGGCAGGAATTTCTGCGCCTTCTGCAGCAGCGCCTTTGACCTGGCATAATTGGGCGGCCGCTCGATGCCGCCGAGCTCGACGGCGCCGCCGACGCGCAGGCCCGTTGCGAGCGGCGTGACGACGAAGCCATGGCCGGAGAAGATCAGCATCCGCTTCACGTCGAAGGCACTCGTCGGCAACGTGGTGTTGTAGCCGCGCTCGGTCTCCAGCGGAATGCGATCGCCGAGTTGCTTCGCCAGCAGATGCGACCATGCGCCTGCTGCGACGACGAGGTGTCGCGCCTGTCTGGTCGTGCCGTCTGCCAATGTCAGCGTCGCACCATCCTGATCCGCCGCGACTTGGCCGATCCGGGCCATCTCAAAGCGGGCACCCTTGCTTTGTGCGTAGGCCCACACCGCCTTGCCCAGCAGTTTCGGGTCGGCGACCGTCTTCCATCCCGGCACGAACGTGCCTTTGATGAAGCGCGGCGACAGCCCCGGCTGCAAGGCGGCCAGCTCCTCGCCCTCGACATGGCGGAAACCGATGCCGAAACGCTCACGCGCCGCCCAGCCGGGCAGCCCGGCCTGGAACTCGGCTTCGCTTTCATAGAGCTCGAGCGAGCCATCCTCGCGCAGCATCGACCGCGTACCGGAGCGATCGAGCAAGCCCATCCACTCCGCCTCGGCGAGCTTCATCATGCCCGCCTGAGCGGCAAGGCTCGCCTCGTATTTCCCCGGCGCACCGGCGCGCCAGAAGCGGATCAGCCAGGGCAGAAGCCTCGGCAGATAGGCGGGCGGAATGCTGAGCGGGCCAAGCGGATCGGCCAGCCATTTCGGCAGCTGCCGGATCATGCCCTTGTGGGCCAGCGGCAGCACATCGGAAAAGGCAAAGGCGGCGGCGTTGCCGGAGCTCGTCTCCTCGCAAATGCCTGTGCGGTCGAAGACGGTGACCCTGCGTCCGGCCTCGGCGAGAGAAGCGGCTGCACAGATGCCGATGATGCCGCCACCGATGATGGCGATGTCCAAGCCTTCTCCCCGTTCACGGGGAGAAGGTGCCCGAAGGGCGGATGAGGGGCGGCGCACCGCTTCTGTCGACTTGGAATTTCCTGACACGTAGGCGCTGCCCCTCATCTGGCTGCCGCCATCTTCTCCCCGTGAACGGGGAGAAGAAAGCCATCAAAATGTCGGCAGCGTCGGCCGAACCGCGAGCGCATCCTTGACGGTCTTCTCGACGGCCTTGCGGCGCTCGCCCGACAGCGGCTGGCGCGGCATGCGAACGCGGTCATTTGTGTTGATCGCGAACACTTCGGCAAGCTTGATGTTTTGGACCAGATAGGTCGAGACATCGAGATCGAGCAGCGGCCGGAACCAGCGGTAGATGGCGAGCGCCTCCTCGCGGCGGCCCTGCTTCATCAGCTGGAATATGGCGACGGTCTCGCGCGGGAAGGCTGTGACCAGTCCCGCAACCCAGCCGATGGCGCCGACCGACAGCGCCTCGAAGGCCAGATTGTCGACGCCGGTGAACAGGTCGTAGCGAGTGCCCAGGCGATTGATGATCTCGGTCGAACGACGGATGTCGTCGGAGGATTCCTTGATCGCGACAAAGCGCCTGTCCGACGCCAGCTCCTCCATCTGGTCGACGCTGACGTCGACGCGGTAGGCAAGCCGGTTGGAGTAGATCATGACCGGCAGGTCGCCCGCCTCGGCGACCGCGCGCAGCGCCGCGACCGTCTCTTCCGCATTGGTGTGGTAGATCGGGCTCGGCACGACCATGAGGCCATTGGCGCCTTCTTTGGCGGCGCGTTTGGCGATGCTGGCCGCCTCGCGTGTGCCGGCCTCGTTGACGGTCAGCAGCACCGGCTTCTTGCCGGCGACCTTCTGTGCGGTCTTCAGCACCTCGATCTTCTCGTCGGGCGACAGCATCGGCCCCTCGCCGAGCGATCCGCAGACGATGATGCCGTCGCAACCGGCCTCCATCTGCAGGCTGAAGCAGCGCTCCATCTCGGCATAATCGAGACGATCATCCGCGGTGAATTTAGTCGTGACGGCGGGAAAAACTCCGGTCCACATGATCATCTCTCCATCTGATATATCAGTGGTATATCTATTAACAAACCCGCTGTCAACGCGGATTCCGTTATGATATATTCAAGATATATCAGGAGAGCGCATTTGATATCCACGGCAGCAAGCACCTCGGCAGAGCCGGCCGCGACCAGGGCCTACCATGTGCTCGAGCACATGATCGTCACGCTCGAACTGGCCCCGGCAAGCTTCGTCACCGAGGGCGCTCTGATCGACAGGCTCGGGCTTGGCAGGACACCGGTGCGCGAGGCGATCCAGCGGCTGGCATGGGAAGGGCTGCTCGACGTCAGGCCGCGCGCCGGCATCGCCATCGCCCCGCTCCATCCCGGCGACTGGCTGCGCGTCCTCGATGCACGTCGCGGCGTCGAGGTGGTGCTGGCCCGCTCGGCCGCCCGCTTCGTCACCCGCGAAGCCGCCGACCTGTTCCACGAAGCAGCGCTCGCCATGCAGAAAGCGGTGATCTCGGGCAACGTGCTTGCCTTCATCCAGGCTGACAAGGCTCTCGACGAAGCGCTGGCGCTGGCTGCCGACAATCTCTTCGCCGCCCGTCTGGCCGCCCCCTTGCAGACCCACAGCCGCCGCTTCTGGTTCCGCTACAAGGCCGAGACCGGTCTTGCAGAATCCGCCGAGCACCATGTCGCACTGATCCGCTCGATCCTTGCTGGCGACGAGGAGGCCGCGGCCAAGGACGCCAAACGCCTGATGGCGCTGCTGCGCGGCCACGCCGAGACGGCCGCCACGCGCTGACCTCTTTTACATCCGGTGCGCTTTCGTCGCCGGCGCTTCCTCGAAACTCGGGTCAAGTCCCTGGCAAGGCAGCCGCCGCCATCAACGAACCGTCCCAGCCTTCGCCCGCCGTGATGACGCAACTCTGACCACGCGTGTCGGTGGCAAGAATTGTCCAGGTGCCCCGGTCGGAGACGAATATCTCAAGAATCAGGCTCGGGTTGACCAGGCCGCGCGCCGCCTCACTTTCGTGGAATTTTTCCCCGAGCGCTTTGATCATATCCGCACGGGCCGCGCATTGCTCCGCCAGCGCCGGGACGGCGGGACACGCAAAAATTGCCGCGAAAAATAGCGTTGCCACAAGACGGGTCATCTGACACCTCCTTGCGCCAGACGATGTCCCCGAAGCTGTCGCCAGCGCCGTTGCTTGATCTGCCGTACCTCCTTGCGGCAGGACTGCAGACCAAGACGGCAGATGCCTACTTGGTTCCATCACATTAGCGTTCAAGCGGATAGGGTCGCCACCGGATTGCAAAAAAACGCCCGGGCGCGAGCGCCCGGGCCTTGAATCCAAATCAATTTGTTGTCCGGTCAGTTCATCGTCGGGATGACGAATTCAGCACCGTCCTTGATGCCGCCCGCGCGACCGCAGCCGAAGGCGAGGACGCGCAACCAAGAAATCGTCCGGTCAATTCATCGTCGGAATGACGAATTCGGCACCATCCTTGATGCCCGCCCGCGCGACCGCAGCCGAAGGCGAGGACGCGCAACCAAGAAATCGTCCGGTCAGTTCATCGTCGGGATGACGAATTCGGCACCATCCTTGATGCCGGACGGCCAGCGCGAGGTCACCGTCTTGGTCTTGGTATAGAAGCGGAACGCGTCCGGGCCGTGCTGGTTGAGATCGCCGAACGAAGATGCCTTCCAGCCGCCGAACGTGTAGTAGGCGATCGGCACCGGGATCGGCACGTTGATGCCCACCATGCCGACCTGGACACGGCTTGCAAAGTCGCGCGCGGCATCGCCGTCACGGGTGAAGATGGCGACGCCATTGCCCATCTCGTGATCGTTGGCGAGCTTGATCGCGCTCTCATAGGTCGGGGCGCGCACAACAGAGAGCACCGGCCCAAAGATCTCTTCCTTGTAGATACGCATGTCCGCGGTGACGTTGTCGAACAGGCAGCCACCCATATAGTAGCCGTCTTCATAGCCCTGCATGGAGAAGCTGCGGCCGTCGACGACCAGCTTGGCGCCTTCCTTGACGCCGGTATCCACGTAGCCCTTAACCCGTTCCAATGCCTGCGCCGTCACCAGCGGGCCGAAATCGGCGGAAGAGTCCGTCGAAGGACCGACCTTCAGGCTCTCGACGCGCGGGATCAGCTTTTCCATCAGCCGGTTGGCGGTATCGTTGCCGACCGGGACGGCGACCGAGATCGCCATGCAGCGCTCGCCGGCCGAGCCGTAGCCGGCGCCGATCAGCGCATCGACGGTCTGGTCCATGTCGGCATCAGGCATGATGATCATGTGGTTCTTGGCACCGCCGAAGCACTGCACGCGTTTGCCGGCGGCCGTGCCGCGCGAATAGATGTAGTGGGCGATCGGCGTCGAGCCGACAAAGCCGATGGCCTTGATGTCGGGATCGTCGAGGATGGCGTCGACCACGTCCTTGTCGCCATTGACGACATTGAGGATGCCCGCCGGCAGACCGGCTTCGAGGAACAGTTCGGCGATGCGCATCGGCACGCCCGGATCGCGTTCCGACGGTTTCAGGATGAAGGCGTTGCCGCAGGCGATGGCCGGCGCGATCTTCCACAGCGGGATCATCGCCGGGAAGTTGAACGGCGTGATGCCGGCGACCACGCCGAGCGGCTGGCGCATCGAATAGACGTCGATGCCGGGGCCGGCGCCGTCGGTGAATTCGCCCTTCATCATGTGCGGTGCGCCGATGCAGACCTCGACCACTTCGAGGCCGCGCTGGATGTCGCCCTTGGCGTCGGCGATCGTCTTGCCGTGCTCGCGCGCCAGGATGTCGGCCAGTTCGTCATAGTCGCGCGCGACCAGTTCGAGAAACTTCATCAGCACGCGTACGCGGCGCTGCGGGTTGGTCGCGGCCCATTTCGGCTGCGCTGCCTTGGCATTCTCGACCGCCGCGCGCAGTTCCGCCTGCGAGGCCAACGCCACCGTGCCGCGCACGGAGCCGTCCATCGGCTGCATGACATCCTGCTTGCGGCCGCTGGTCCCGGCGACATGCTTGCCGCCAATGAAATGACCATAGTCGATCATGATTTCTCTCCCTTGTTTGTGATGCTGCATTGTCCGCCTTTGGCCGGCGGATGGCAACGCGACGGAGAACGCAACCGTTGTGCGGAGAATAGATAACGATTGACGAGCGAGCATCAATTCCCGCAAATGGTGGGATGCAATTGCTGCCGTGCGGATTGAGAGATTGAGTTCCACCACAGAACGCAGCGTCGATAATTGTCATCTGGACCCTCCCCATGAACTGGGATGACGTCCGCATCTTCCTCGCCGTGGCGCGCGCAGGCCAGATCCTTGGCGCCGCCAAACGGCTGGAGCTCAACCACGCCACCGTCTCGCGCCGCATCGCCGCACTCGAGGAAGCGTTGCGGACAAAGCTGTTTCGCCGCTTGACGACCGGCAGCGAGCTGACGCCCGCCGGCGAGCGTTTTCTCGACATTGCCGAGCGCATGGAGGGCGACATGATCGCCGCGCGCTCGACCATTTCAGGCGAAGGCGACGACGTTTCCGGCACGGTGCGCATCGGTGCGCCCGACGGTTTTGGTGTCGCCTTCCTGGCCAAGCGCCTTGGCGAACTAACCGCCCTGCACCGCGAGCTGACGATCCAGCTTGTGCCGGTGCCGCGCTCCTTCTCCCTGTCGCGTCGCGAGGCCGACATCGCCATCACCGTCGAGCGGCCGACCGAAGGCCGGCTGGTGGCAGGAAAGCTGGTCGACTACTCGCTCGGCCTGTTTGCCTCGCGCGCCTATGTCGAGGCGCATGGCTTGCCCAAAACCGCCGCCGAGCTCGGCCAGCACACGCTCATCGGCTACGTACCCGACCTCATCGTCAGTCCCTCGCTCGACTATGCGGGCGAATTCAGCACGGACTGGCGCACCAGCTTCGCCATCTCCTCGGCGCTCGGCCAGGCCGAGGCGGTGCGCTCGGGCGCCGGCATCGGCATCCTGCACACCTTCGTCGCCCGCTCGATGCCGGAATTGGTATCCGTCGATGTGGTCGCGCCGATCCGCCGTGCCTACTGGCTGGTCTATCACGAATCGGTCAGGCCGCTGCGCCGCGTCCAGATCGTCGCCAGCTTCATCACCAAGGTGGTGGAGCGGGAGCGAAACCTGTTTGTCTGATGCATGTCGCCCAAAAATGATCTCGGTTTTGAGAGAACGACATGCATAAAACAAAGACGCTAAAGCGCATCGCATGAATCCGATCAAACGCGATGCGCTGTAGCCGTGCCGCCTTTTCCTTGCCACAAAACCGGCCAGTGTGGCATCAGGCGTGCGGTCGTCGGCTGTGGGCGGACGCCGCGCGCAGGGACACTTTCAGAAAGCTGGCGCGGATAGACATGCGAGCCGTTCTTGCCATCCTGCCGCTGCTTTTCGTTTCGGCTTGCGCCAATCCGTGGACGAAGGTCCCGGGAGCCGAACTGCCCAAGCCGATCCGCTACGCCATGGCGCGGCCTTCGCCTTTCGTCTTCGGCAATTATTGCGGCCCCGGCACCCGCACCGGCGACCTCTCGGCCCGGCCGGCCGACCGCCTCGATGCGGCGTGCCAGGCGCATGATGCCTGCTACATCGCCCGCCACAACCATTGCGACTGCGACGGCACCCTGGTCGCCTCGGCGAAAGCGATCCGCGACGACAAGACAGCGCCACGCAAAATGCGCGGCGAGGCCGAACTGTTGATCGCCACCTTCGCCATTCCCGTCTGCAAGGTCTTCCCGCAGGGCTTCATGCCGCCGCGCGATCCGGCGCAATTGAGCGCCCTGAAGGCCGGAGCGGCCGGGTGAAGGGTCGCGCATCCATCGCCATCGTTCTGTTCGGGCTGGCTGTCCTTGCCGGCTGTGCCGGCGCTGGCCGCAATGCCTGCGACCTGCTGCAAGGCCAGAGCGCTTGCGCGCGACCCGCGCTCTCGGCCGGGACAGCTGGGCCGCAGATCGCCGCCGCGCAGTTTTTCGGTGACGCCGGCACGAGCGACTATGAAAAACGCTTCCTGACGCTGCTCGCCCACCACCAGCTTGGCGCCATGGACCGCGCCAACGGCACCGGCCCTTTCGGCCATGACCGCCATGAAATCCGCAACAGCGATTTCCAGGCGACCTACCGGACACTGCAAAAACTGGCCGGACCGGTTGCCGAAACGCATCTGCCGCCGGCCGGCGCCAGCAGCGGCGAGGGCCATTTCGACGGACGCTGGCGGGTGTCGCGGCAGACACTCTACATCGATGCGGCTGCGCGGCCCTCGGCGCCCAGGATCTTCGATTTCTCCGGCCTGCAGGCGCGCAGCGTCGAGGTCGTGCTGCGCCAGGCCGGCAAGCAACCGGCCGACATCGAAGGCATCTGCGACGGCACGCTGGCGATCCGTGCCGGCGGCGGTTCACGCACCATCGCCATGGGCACGGCATTCCGTTTTCGCCTGTCCGGCGAGGACGACACGGTCAGCCTGTTTCCGAGTGACGGCCTGAACCGCTGCACCGCAAGGATCCGCTCCAGCCTTGCCCCGGCCGGCGCGCCGCTCACCATTCGGCGCGAAGAGGCCGCCGATCCGGCTCTCGCCGCCTTCGACAGTCGCTACGAGCGTTGCACGACGCCTAACCCCACCGGCCTCGATGCGCTCAGCCGCGCCTTCTATGCCAGCCGCTGGCTGTCGCAGACCTGCGCCTTGCCGATCGGAAAGCCGCGCCTGCTGCGCAAATCGCGCGATGGCTTCAACACCAAGGTCGAGGCGCTGATGGGGGCGCCGCTGTCCGACAGCGCCATCGACAAGGGCGACCCGGAGCTGCCGCTCGACTTCTCCAAGGCGCCAAGGCTGAAGCTGATCTATCTGTCGTCCCTGGAGTTCAAAGCCGACTTTTCCGGCCGCATCATCGAACGGCTGATCCGTCATCATGCGGCCCTCGGCACCAAGGTGCGCATCCTGGTCACCGACGTGCTGGAGCGCGACAAGGACGACGCCATGCTGCATCGGCTGGCGGCCGAATTCCCCAATGTCGAATTGCAGGAATATCGCTGGCGGGCGGACCATGGTGCGCCGATCGACGAGCAGATTTCACAACTGCACAAGGTCCATCACGTCAAGATGCTGGCGACGCTTGCCGACGATCCACGGCGGTCGCGCGCCATCATCGGCGGCCGCAACATCCATGACGGCTTCCTGTTCCACCAGCCGATCGATCTGTCGCGCTATCCCGATCTTGAGCAATACGGCAAGACCGACGGGCTCTCGCTGAACTACTATTCGAACTGGAGCGACTTCGACATCGAGTTCGCCGATCCGGCCACGGTCGAAATGCTGGCTGCGCATCTTTCGACAGTGTGGCTGCGCGACGCCGACACCAATCTGGCGCGCCCCTTCTCCATTCCGGTCCGGTCCGACGGCGCCCGCCCGTCAGGCACGGCACGACACTTCATTTCGGTGCCCTACGAGGACGGCCATGCGCTGGAGGACTATTTCGTCGAACTGGTCGACGCTGCCCAGCACCATATCCAGATCGTCAATCCCTACCTCAACCTGACGCCCAAGCTTGCCCAGGCTGTTGACCGGGCGCTCGCCCGCGGCGTCAGGATCGACATTGTCGGCCGCATCGATCTCAAGGGCGATATCGGCGGCAAGTTTCTCACCGCGCTCAACAAGCTGTTCGTCGAGAAATATGGCGACCGCATCAACATCCGCGAATTCAAGGCGCCTGACGTGGTGCTGCATTCCAAGATCATGATGATCGACGAAAGGTTGGTCGCCATCTCGTCGGTCAATCTCAACAACCGCAGCTTCTTCCACGACAGTGAGAACGGCATGATGGTACTCGATCCGGCCTTCTACACCAGGATGAAGCCGATCTATGACGACTATGTCGCCCACTCCAATCCGGTCGCCACCAATGTAGCGATACCGTGGGCCTATCGGCTGCTGTTCGAAGAAGACTGGGTCCGGCAGGCGTTCTGACGGCGATTATTTGACCAACCCAAATTGAGACAGGGATATGGTCCTAACAGGCTGGCAACTAGCGCGTTCGACGCAGCGAGCGAATAAAGAGCATGAGGGATACGAAAGTGAACGCCGGGTTGCGATTGGAGACCCACCATCCTCCTGACCGTTCTAGGAACTCCGCCTCTAGTGGGTCTGTCGGACCAAGCGGGCCGCCTGCGATATGCTCTCCCTCAGGATGAGGCAGCCTTGCGGCCCTAAGTTCTGCAACGCGCGCACCCAGTTGGTTTTAGCCGCGCTCGCAACTCTCTCTCAGTGAAGTCTGCACCCATTCGCGTATCATCGCACCACTCAGGATCGGGCGCCAGACTACTCAGCCGTAGGAGATGGCTAGAAGCGCCTCATAAGTGGAGGATAGCGCGCTCTCGCCATTCTGACCAACACATGACTTACCGAAAATAACGCTCCTGCGCGAGGTCGCGGACGTCGATGTCAGGCACCCGGCTGGAGATAATGTCGGCCAGAACCTTGCCCGAGCCGCAAGCCATGGTCCAGCCGAGCGTGCCGTGGCCGGTGTTGAGATAGAGATTGGAGAGCTCGGTGCGGCCGATCAGCGGCGGACCATCCGGCGTCATCGGCCGCAGCCCGCACCAGAACGTCGCGTCCCGCATGGCGCCGGCGCCCGGAAAGAGATCGCCGACCGAGTGTTCCAGCGTGCGCCGCCGCGATTCGTGCAGCCTGAGGTCGAAGCCGGAAATCTCGGCCGTACCACCAACCCTGATGCGGTCGCCGAGCCGGGTGATCGCCACCTTGTAGGTCTCGTCCATCACCGTCGACACCGGTGCCGCCGCGGCGTCCTTGATCGGCACGGTGATCGAATAGCCCTTGACCGGATAGACCGGGATCGGCCGCTTCACTCGGCGCATGAAACCCGCCGAATAACTGCCCAGCGCCATCACATAGGCGTCGGCGGTCTTCCAACCCTTGCTGGTGCTGAGATTGGCAATGCGGTTGCGGCTGCGGATGACGCGCCAGATCGTCACGTCGTACTCGAACTTGACGCCACGGGCCACACAGAGTTCGGCCAGCCTGTCGGTGAACATCTTGCAGTCGCCGGTCTCGTCGTGCGGCAGCCTGAGGCCGCCGACGAACTTTTCGCGCACCCCGGCAAGGCCAGGCTCAGCCGCGATGCAGCCGTCCTGGTCGAGGATCTCGTAAGGCACGCCATACTTCTTCAGCACCTCGACATCGCCTGATGTGCCGTCGAGCTGCTTTTGCGTACGGAACAATTGCAGCGTGCCCTGGGTGCGCTCGTCATAGGCGATGCCGGTCGCTTCGCGCAGCGCCTTCAGCGTGTCGCGGCTGTATTCGGCGAGCGGAACCATGCGCGCCTTGTTGATCGCATAGCGCTCGGCCGTGCAGTTGCGCAGCATCTTGATCAGCCATGTCCACATATGCGGATCGAAGGCCGGCCGCACCACCAGCGGGCCATGCTTCATCAGCAGCCATTTGATCGCCTTCAGCGGAATGCCGGGGCCGGCCCAGGGCGAGGCGTAGCCGGGTGATATCTCGCCGGCATTGGCGAAGCTGGTTTCCAGCGCCGGGCCTTTCTGGCGATCGAGAACCGTCACCTCGTGACCGGCCTCGGCAAGAAAGTACGCCGTGGTCACTCCGATGACGCCGCCGCCCAGCACCATGATCTTCATCGTTCACTCCTTGCCGCGCCGCACGCCCTTGAGGACGCCTGGACGCGGCCGTATTTCCGATTTGCGCACGATCCCCAGCGAAAATCGATGCCGACTTTCGGGATCGTGCAGTGTTGCCTGTTCACGCCGCCGTGGGACCGGGGTCGTCATCCCCTGTCTGCCGCATTCCGGCCCTTTCGCCAAGGGGCCGCCAATCGGCTGCGGCGCTGTAGACGAGGGTGAGCCCATGCGGCCGTCGCGCCTCGTCTCGGGATTTCTCCCTGACGGCACGCCGCGCGGCCTCCGGCTGGTAGAGCACGGTCGCGATCAGGACCGACTCCCGCCTGCCGTCGGCCTGTTCGATCCATGCAGTCTGACCCTCGGCCATGCCGAGCATGCAAAGCCCCCGCCTTGTCATGATCGACAGGCTGGAGCCGACCGGACCGCGCACCTCATTCTGCACCAGAGTTCGGGTCTCGGCAGGGCCGGCATCGACACGAAACACCAGCCTGCTGTTCAGCGTCACGATATCGGATCCGACCGAATCGATCGCGACGACCTCGGCTTTGGAAAGCTTCTCTTCAAGCATTGGAACAATCGGATCCGCGAAAGCCCGCCAACGCTCCAGCATGATCTCGAGGACGGCGAAGTCCTTCGTCGTCAGCCGGAAATTCGCGCCTGTCATCGCCGTCTCCATGCTCAGGACCCTTCCCGCCCGCAGGCCGGCGCATCGACCGCTTCGATGGTCGCCGACAGTTCCCGGCCGCCACGGCTGCTCCAGCACACTGTCTGCCCGATCGACGCGCCGATAAGCGCCGTCCCCATCGGCGTCAGCACCGAGATCCTGTTTTCACTGATGTCTGCTTCGCCGGGATAGACCAGCGTGATGCGCTGGGTGTGGCCGCCATCGTTGCGGATTGTCACCGTCGAACCCATCCGCACCACGTTGGCCGGCATGGAAGCCGCTGCCGTCACGAAGGCACGGTCCATCTCCGAAAGCAGTTCTTCGGCCGTCTCGGGCACGCGGTCGAGCGACGCCCGCGCCAGGCCCGTCAGCCGGTGGTGGTCGGCATCGCTGACCAGAAGCCGGCTCGGTGGACGCAATCCTGTTGCATGTTGCATGGCAAACCTCATGACTTGGCGCATCCAACAGACGCGCGCCTGCCGCCGCACAAACGGTGGCTTGATGAAAGCCGGCAGCCGCGAAGCTGTCTGGCTCGGGAATGATGATGTCAGGTAGAAATGCCCCGGTTCGGACGGACGCCAAAAGGCGGCCGCGCCGGGGCTACGATCCCGCGATCGGGCAGACCCGGAACAAGGTTCTGATATAAGCGAGGTTGCTCATGCCCGGAGCCTTGCCGACAGGCGTCCGCTTGTCAAGCGCGGCCAAACCGCTCAACCGCCGACATAGCGCCGATGGAAGCGCGGGCCGAGGCTGGTCAGGATCTCGTAGCCGATGGTGCCGGCATGGCCGGCGGCGTCATCGACGCTTTGCGAGGGACCGAGCAGTTCGACGAGATCACCCTCGCGCAGCCTGCCGACCGGCAGGGCGGAAATGTCGAGAATGATCGAATCCATCGACACCCGCCCGAGGAAAGGCAGCCGCACGCCCTCGAACCAGGCGGCGGACGCGGCGCGGCGTTGCCAGCCATCCGCGTAGCCGAACGAAATCGTCGCCAGCCTGAGCGGGCCTTGCGCATGATAGGTGTGGCCATAGCCGACGCCGGCGCCTTTTTCGACGCTGCGCGTCTGTGCCACCTTTGCCTGCAGCCGCACCACCGGCAGCATCGGATTGGACTTTGCCGGCGTCGGATTGATGCCGTAGAGCGCGGCACCGGGGCGGGCGAGATCGTAGTGAAAGCGCTCCCCAAGAAAGATGCCGGAGGAATTGGTCAGCGATGCCGGCGCCTCCGGCAGCATCTTGCGCAGCCGCTCGAACGCCAGCCGCTGCTTCTCATTGGCCGGATGCTCCGGCTCGTCGGCGCAGGCCAGATGGCTCATCACGTAACGGATGTCGATGCCGTCGAAGGCCTGCGGGTCGGCGGCGATGCGATCCACATCCCGAGGCGCCATGCCGAGCCGCGACATGCCGCTGTCGACCTGGATCGCGGCCTGCAGTTTTCGGCCGGCGCGGCGAGCCGTCACACGCCAAGCCGCCAGTTGCTCGGGGCTGTTGATAACAGCGCAAAGGTTTGCTGCCACGGCGTCCGGCTCGGCACCGGGCGGAATGCCGTTCAACACGAAAATGGCAGGGCCCGGCCCAAGCGAGTGGCGCAGGGCGACGCCTTCGCCCAGAAGCGCAACGAAGAAGATATCGCAGCCGTCGCGCAGCAGCGCCGCCGCGACCTGGCCGGCGCCCACGCCGTAGCCGTCCGCCTTGAGCACCCCAGCGCAGGCAACATCGCCCAACCGCGCCTTCAGCCGCCGGTAGTTTTCACGGATTGCACCGAGATCGATGGTGAGGATGGCCCCAGCCGCCACTTCGCTTGTGGCGGTGACCTCTTCTGGGGGCGACTTTTGGGGGGCGTCGTTCATGGCGACCCTTCGCGTGGTAGTGGAGACATCAATAGGACCGCCGGGCCGGCGCGGCAACCGCGGTTGTTGTATAGCGCTATTGCACCAGATGCCGGAACGCCGCCACCACGTCCTCATAGACATGGCGCTTGAACGGCACGATCAGGTCGGGAAGGTCCCGCATAGGCCGCCATGCCCATTTGTCGAACTCGGCGGTGTGGCCGCCCGGCGGCGGGTTGATCTGGATCTCGCTGACATCGCCGTGGAAGCGAAAGGCGAACCATTTCTGCGTCTGGCCGCGATACCGGCCCTTGAAGGCGATGCCGACGAGGTGGTCCGGCAAATCATAGTTGATCCAGTCCGGTGCCTCGGCCAGCAGCGAGACGCCCCGCATGCCGGTCTCCTCATAGAGTTCACGCTCGGCCGCTTGCAACGGCTCCTCGCCGTCGTCGATGCCGCCCTGCGGCATCTGCCAGAGCTGTGTCGTGCCGGCGAATTCGCTGTCCGGTTCGGCGATGCGATGCCCGACCCAGACCAGCCCATCGGCGTTGAGGATCATCAGCCCGACGCAGGGACGATAAGGCAATTTTTCGCGGTCGATTTTTTTTGTCTTTTGCATCAGTCAGTCTTTCCAGCCGTCTTACGATGGCTAGCCTTTTTGCGGATCTATAGCCACCGCTGAAATCGGCACGATCTCTATGCCGCGCTTCTTGGCCTCGACCACCCAGGACGACACGGTATCGACCGTCAAGTCGAAGGCCGAACCGATGCCGACGGCAGTGCCTTTGGCCCGCGCGGTCGCCTCCAGGCTGTCGAGCTTCTTCAGGATTTCGCCGCGATCCTGCACGGCATCGATCGCCATGTCGCCGGCGACGAAGGGCACGCCGTCCTTCAGCGCCAGGTCCGGCGCCAGGCTGCGAGCCGACGAGCCGTCATCGATATAGGCAAGGCCGCGTTTGCCGAGTTCGGCCATGAACGGCTCCATCGCCGCCGCGTCGGCGGAAAAGCGGGCGCCCATATAGTTCATGACGCCGGTATAGTTGGTCGTCCGCGACAGCGCCCAGTGCAGGCTTTTCAGGTTCTCATCCGCGCTCGCCGCCACCGTCAGCGTGTTGCGTCCCGGATTTACCTTGGGATAGTCGAACGGTTCGAGCGGCACCTGCATGACGATCTCGTGGCCGCCCTGCCTGGCTGCCTGCATCCACCGGCCGATGCTGTTGCCTTGCGGCGCGAAAGCCAGCGTCACCTCCGCCGGCAGCTTGGCGATGGCCGCCTGGGTGCCGGTCTGCGAAACCGAAAGCCCGCCGATGACGATCGCCACCCGTGCGCCGCGCCCGCCCGACCAGGGCCGCGCATAGACGTCGAACGGCCGCCTGCCATCCGTGGCGCGCACCGGCAACGGCCCGGTCTCGCTGGTCTCGATCAGCGCCTTGTCTGGAATATGCGCGATCTTCAGGTTCTGGCCGATAGTCGACGGATCGCGAATGACGATCGCTGCCTTGGGCGGCCCATCGCCCTCCTCCGTCTGCACATGGATGATCTGCGGCCCGCCTGATTTGACCGGCGCCTCCGGCTTCGGGGTCGATGCGGGCGGCGCAGGGGCAGGCTCGGCCGCCGCGGTCACTTTCGGCGTTGAAACGGCAACCTCTTGCGGCTTTCTAAACGGCTTTTCCCTGAGCGCGATCGCGCCGGAGACGCCGGCCACCGCCAGCACGGCCACTGTCGCCATGATCGCACTGCCGCTGATCTTGCCGGCGGCGCGCGGCGACCGGACTGCCTGTCCGAGCGGGCGTTCGATGTCCTTGCCGATATCAGCCAAGCCTAATCCCCGGGCACATGGCTCCGAAGACGAAGCCGCTTCGAAAAGACATGCGCGAATTCATCAATCCCGGCGCACCCCGCGCCATGTCTCGGGAGCTTTGCCTCGCCCCCCGAATCAAACTGCCGGAACCTCTCGGTCCCGGCAGCATCGCATTGCTTCCATCTGGCTCAAACAGAAAGATGGGGCGGCGCGTGCGCCGCTCCAGATCCTTACTGGTTGAGAACCGCCTTTTGCGGATTGGGCGGGAAGGACGGATCGGTCTTCTGGCCACGCAGCAGCTGCTCGGCATAGATGAGCTGCAGATCGTCTTTCGGATCCGGCGGCACATAGGCCGCCGAGCCCGAACCCGTCGTGCTCTCGTCGGCGCCCTTGATATGGCCCTTGAGATCGGATTCGCCACGTGTCAGATCCCTGCCCTGCAGTTCCGGCGGCAGTGGCTGTTCGACCTTGATGTCCGGCGTGATGCCCTTGCCCTGGATCGACTTGCCGGACGGCGTGTAATAGAGCGCCGTCGTCAGCCGCAGCGCACCATTCTCGCCGAGCGGAATGATGGTCTGCACCGAACCCTTGCCGAAGGACTGCGTGCCGACCACCGTGACACGGCGCAGGTCCTGCAGCGCGCCGGCGACGATTTCCGACGCACTGGCCGAACCGCCATTGACCAGGACGATCATCGGCTTGCCGTTGATGTCGTCGACCTGCTTGGGCTTGGCGTCGAAGCGGGTGACGTCCTTGGGGTCGCGGCCGCGCGTCGAGACGATCTCGCCGCGGTTGAGGAAGGCATCGGACACGCTCACCGCCTGGTCGAGCAGGCCACCTGGATTGAGGCGGAGATCCAGAACGTAGCCCTTCAGCTTGTCGTCGGGAATCTGCTTCTTGATGGTGTCGATGGCGTTCTCGAGGTCGTCATAGGTCTTTTCGGTGAAGGAGGTGATCTTCATGTAGCCGATGTCGTTCTCGACCCGGAACTTGACCGCCTTGACCTTGATGATGTCGCGCACGACCGTCAGTTCGATCGGCTTGTCGGCGCCCTGGCGCAGGATGGTCAGCTTGATCGGCGTGTTGACCAGGCCGCGCATCTTGTCGACCGCATCGTTGAGGGTCAGGCCGCGAACCTCTTCGCCGTCGATCTTGGCGATATAGTCGCCGGCCAGCACGCCTGCCTTGGCGGCCGGCGTATCGTCGATCGGCGTGATCACCTTGACCAGATCGTTCTCCATGGTGACCTCGATGCCGAGGCCGCCGAACTCGCCCTTGGTCTGGACGCGCATATCCTGCGCCTGCTCGGCATTCATGTAGGAGGAGTGCGGGTCAAGCGAGGCCAGCATGCCGTTGATGGCATTCTCGACCAGCGACTTGTCGTCGGGCGGTGTCACATACTGTGCCCGCACCCGCTCGAAGATATCACCGAAGATCGCCAGTTGCTTGTAGGTCTCCGACCCTGCAGCGTTCGCCGCCGAGCCGGGCGCGCCATAGACCAGGCTCATGGCGGACGCGCCCATCAGCGCACCGGCAAACAGAAGCGACAGTTTCCGCATTATTCACGTCCTTCCAGAAAAACGGTCCGCCCACCATGGGGCCGGATCGACGGGTTTTCCATCCTTGCGGAACTCGACATAGAGTTCCGGCGTGGCATTTCCATTCTTCGAAACCGAGGTGCTCGCCACCCGGGCCTCTCCCATCGCACCGATCGGCTCTCCTGCAAGCACTGATTGACCGGTCGCGACGCTGATTCTGCTCATCCCCGCCAAAACGACATGATAGCCGTCGCCTGCGTTCAGGATCAAGAGTTGACCATAAGAGCGAAACGGCCCCGCATAAAGCACATTTCCATCCGCCGGCGCGGTAACGATGGCTCCCGATTGTGTCGCAACCATGTCGCCAAGCATCACCGCGCCGTTACCGTCATCGGCGCCGAACCGCCGCTTGATACGGCCGGTCACCGGCAGCGCGATCTGTCCCTGCAGGGCCGAAAAGGGCACCGCGGCGGCAAGTTGGTTGCTTTCCGGAACGGGCAGCGACGCCAGTTCCGCCGGCGCCGATGTGTTGTCGCCGCCTGCCGTCTTCTGCTCGGCGGCCTTGGCAGCATCGGCAGCCTTGCGGCTCTTGTCGGCCTGCGCTTCGAGCGACGCGATCAACTCCTTCAGGCTGCCGGCCTTGGCCGCCAGCGCTTCGGATCGCTGCTTTTCGGCGGCCATTTGCGTCTGCGTGTCGGCTTCGAGCTTCTGCTTGGCCTCCAGCAGCATGCCGAGCCGCTTCTTTTCCGCCGTCTGGTCGCCGACCGCCGCCGTCAGCCGCGCCCGTTCGGCCTCGATCGACGCCGTGATCCTGGTCTGTTCCTTGAGATCGGCAAGCAGGCTATCGGTCTGCTGGCGCAGTTCCGGCACCACCGCGCCGAGCAGGATGGCGCTGCGCACCGACGACAGCGCGTCCTCGGGCTTGACCAGGATCGCCGGCGGCGGGTTGAGGCCCATGCGCTGCAACGCGCCCAGCACTTCGGCCAGAACGTCGCGCCGCGCCATCAGCGAGGCGCGGATCTTCTGTTCCTGGCCCTTCAGTCCTTCCAGCCGGGCGCCGATGTCCTCGATGTCCTGGCCGAGCTTCTGCTCGGTCATCGCCGACTGGATCAATGCGGCGGTGATCGAGGCGTGATCCTTCTTGATCGTCGCGATATCGGCGGAGAGTTTGGCCAATCGTTCCGACGACAGCGTGATCTCCTTCGAGACCCGTTCGTATTCGGCCCGGCTCTGATCCGGATCGGGAGCCATGTCGAGCGTGTTTTCCGCCCGCCCCGCATGCAGCGACAGCACAAGCACCGCCACCGCGATGCCGCAGCGCGCGCGCCATGAGCCCGTTCTTGATTTTCTGTCTTCAGACATTGAAGCCCGACTCTATGCGTGGCTTCGTTAACGAACAATCAACCATGTTCGAAACCGCCCACTCGATGCAATCTTGCCTCGGCATTGGGGCGGAAATCCGGGTGTACTGCACCAATTCACCGGTTCACGAGCGATGATAGGGATGTCCCGAAAGGATGGTGGCCGCCCGATAAAGCTGCTCTCCCAGCATCACGCGCACCAGCTGATGCGGCCATGTCAACAATCCGAACGACATCACCAGTTCGGCCTGGTCGCGCAGCGACTGATCGTGACCGTCGGCGCCGCCGATGGCGATGACCAGCGCCTTGCGGCCACCGTCACGCAACAGGCCGAGGCGCCCGGCGAAATCTTCCGAGGAAAAGCTTTTGCCGCGTTCGTCCAGCAGGATCAAAGCGGTGCCGGGCTGCAACTGCGTCTGCAGTTTCTGGCCTTCCTCACGCCGGCGCTCGTTGGCGGTCTGGCTGCGCCCCTCGGCAATCTCGGCAATGCCGCCAAATTCAAGCCCCACGGCCGGGCCGCTCTTGGCGAAGCGCTCGAAATAGCGGTCGGCAAGCAGCTTTTCGGGGCCGGCTTTCATCCGGCCCACGGCATGAACTGATATCTTCATCCTCGCCTTGTAAGCCGCGCGAACGACTTAGTGGAGCGTTTCTTCCTCGAGGTCCGGCGCCTGCCACATCTTTTCGAGATTGTAGAATTCGCGGACTTCGGGGCGGAAGACATGGACGATGATGTCACCAGAATCGATCAGGACCCAGTCGGCGCCGGACAGCCCCTCAACGCGCGCGGTGCCGAGACCGGCATCCTTGATCGCTTTGAGAAGATGATCGGCGACAGCCGCGACATGACGGTGCGATCGGCCCGAAGCGACGACCATGTAGTCGCCGAGGCTCGATTTCCCCTGGATGTCGATGGAGACAATGTTTTCGGCCTTGGAGTCTTCCAGACTGGCAAGGACTGTCTTGATGGCGCGGGACACGGCGTCGTCTACGCTGATCCTGGCCGGCGAAGGCATGATATCGGCCTTCTTCCGCAGTGCTGTTCTCAGTGTATTTCCTTTCGCAGCAAGAACAACCAAATCACCCCTTGAAGCAGGTGACACCACTTAGATAGGCAGAGTTCCCTGACAGTTTCAAGACGGGACCCTGCCTCGCACGAACGTATTGTCGCTGCTGTGGTTCCGCTGCACGCCGGAAAAGATCGGAACCCTCACCGCCCGCATGGGTTATCGGCTCACCGACCAACCGGATTCCCCCCATGCCGATCGACCCGCAAAACGCCTTTCTCAGCGTCCAGGCTGGCCTCGCCCAACTGAGCACGCTGATTGTTTCGTACTCCTTCTCGGCCGTCGGTGCCGTCATCCTCTTGATTGTCGGCTACATCGTCGCCGGTCTTGCCGAACGTTCGATCTTCGCCGGTCTCGGCCATATCCATGGTTTCGATGCCACGTTGCGGCATTTCTTCTCCAAGATCGTCCGCTACGCCATCCTGATCCTCGTCACCATCATGGTGCTCGGCCAGTTCGGCGTGCAGACGGCCTCGATCATTGCCGCGATCGGTGCCATTGGCCTCGCCATCGGCCTGGCGTTGCAAGGCACGCTGCAGAACATCGCCGCCGGCATCATGCTTCTGGCGCTGCGGCCGTTCCGCATCGGCGAATCCGTCGAGGTCGGTTCGATCGCCGGCACGATCGAGGAAATCGGTCTGTTCGCGACCAAGCTCAGGACCGCCGACGGCGTCTACATCCTGGCGCCCAACTCGACGTTGTGGAACCAGCCGGTGCGCAACTTCTCGCGCAACGGCGTGCGCCGCAGCGACATCACGCTCAGCATCGGCTCCTGGAACGACATCGACAGGGCGCAGAAAACCTTGCTTGCCATTGCCGCGGCCGAGCGGAGGATCAAGCGTGAGCCGGCACCGATCGCTTTCGTCTCGACATTGGGCGACAGCACTGTTTCGATTGCCTTGCGCTATTGGACATCGTCGGCGGACTTCTTCGCCACCCAGACCGATCTCACCAAGCGCGCCAAACAGGAATTCGATAGCAAAGGCATATCGATCCCGCTGCCGCCGCCGGAAGCGCCCCAACCCGAAGCCCGCCGGCAATAATCGGTTGGCTCAGTGCCGGCCCTCATCGTCCGGTGCGAAGGCAAGTTCGACCGGCAAAGGCGCCTGCGCCGTCATCGGTGCGAAACTGCCGGTTTCACCGACCGGGACCGCACGCGTCGTGAACACACGCAAGAGCACGAACAGGCAGAAGGCTGCGGCGATGAGAACAGCCACATAGATGAAAGCCTGCGTTCCAAAGACGGCCGAAAGCGCCGTCACTATGCCGGGCACGACGAAACCCGACAGCGACCAGGCAAACAAAAGCGAACTGGACAGCGCCACCATGTCATCCTTGCCGGCGCGGTCGGCGGCATGTGCGCTGGCCAGCGAATAGATCGATTCCGAGGCGCCGTCCCACACGATATAGATCACAACCAACGCGGCCAACGCGCCGCCATCGTACCCGAGCGCAAATACGCCGGCGACCATGGCAAGCGCGGATGCGGCGATCAGCACATAGCGGCGGTCGGTTCGGTCGGAAATCCAGCCAAGCGGGATCTGCAGGATCAGCGTGCCAAGAGGCATCGCCGAAAGCAGCAGCGCCACATCGGCCTGGCTGTAGCCCTTGGCCGTGGCGTGGATCGGCGCGAAGCCCGCAATCGACATTGACAGGCCGCCGACCGCAAGCATGCCGGCGACGCCGACCGGTGAAACCCGCCAGGCGCGGCGCAGCGCCACCGAGGCCGCCTGCGGTGCCGGCGGCTGGGCAAGTCGGGTCATCCCGACGGGAAGGATCGATAGCGCCGTGAAGGCGATGCCGATCAGCGGCGCATCCGCTGTCCTGATATCGACCAGCGCCAGCGTCGCGTAGCCGACGCCAAGCCCGGCGACATAGGCAACGTAGAAGAAAGCCATGACCCGGCCACGGATGGCGTTGGCAACGGCGTCGTTCAGCCAGCTCTGCGCGACGATGAACAGGCCGCAGATGGCAAAGCCGTAGAGCGCGCGGGCGGCTATCCACAGCAGCGGATGGACCCCGGCGCCGACGGCGGCGTTGGCGAGTGCGATCAGCGCCGACAACACCATGAAGGCACGGGCATGGCCGACCCTTCGCACCAGCGGTCCGGTCAGGATGCAGCCCGCCAGCCCACCGGCCGAAAGTCCGGTGATGATAAGTCCGGCCCAGGTCGGATCGAAACCCTCGGCGCCGAGCCGAACCGGGATATAGGCAAACATCAGCCCGTTGCCGACGGCTATCAGTGCCATCGACACGATGACGCTGGCAATCGCGATCAGCGGTGTGGGCTCGGCGCCCTGCTCGGCTTCGCTGCGGGTTTTCCTGGGAATCGACATGCCTGCTCAGGATTGCCCATGAAACGGGCAAAGGGAGCGATAAAAGCGACATGGGCGGGCGGTCGGGCTCACCCCTTCGCCAGCTTGCGGATCGCACTTGATGACAGCGACGAGCGCGGGCCGTGGATAAAGGTCCAGGCCGGTGCTTTCATGCGGGCAAGCCGCGGCGCATCGCCCTCGTCGATGCGGGCATAGTCGAAGGTCTTGGCGACGACGGAGGACAGGAACGACAGCGTCGCGCCCGGGCGGTCGATGACGGCGATCGGGAAGGTCATGACGATCTCGCGCCAGCGCTGCCAGCGGTGGAAATCGCGCAAACTATCCGCCCCCATGATCCAGACGTAGTCGACCCCGGGATTGCGCGCCTTGACCAGCGCCAGCGTGTCGGCGGTGTAGCGGACGTGATGGGCGGCTTCGAACGCGGTGACCTTGATCTTCGGGTTCTTGGCAATCTGCTCCGACAGCTGCAGCCGTTCGCCGAGCGGCGCCAGTTCCCTGGTGTTCTTCAGCGGATTGCCCGGCGTGACCATCCACCACAGCTGGTCGAGCGCCAGGCGCCTGAGCGCGATCTCGGCGACCAGCGCATGGCCGGCATGCGGCGGATTGAACGAGCCGCCGAACAGGCCGACGGCGAGGCCTTTCTCGGCATGCGGCATCTTCAGGTAACGGGAGGGTACCGCCGGTTCGCAAGATGCCAGCATTGCCTCAGGCTCTGACAACGAAAAGATTCAAGGCCTCACCTGTCCCGACCCGCGCACGCGGTATTTGAACGAGGTCAGTTGCTCGACGCCGACCGGTCCGCGCGCATGCATCTTGCCGGTGGCTATGCCGATCTCGGCGCCCATGCCGAACTCACCGCCATCGGCGAACTGCGTCGATGCGTTGTGCAGCAGGATCGCCGAATCGATCTCGTTGAAGAATCTTTCGACGGCTTGCGCGTCCTCGGCGACGATCGCCTCGGTGT
This sequence comes from Mesorhizobium sp. M7A.F.Ce.TU.012.03.2.1, assembly GCF_004006095.1. NCBI lineage: Bacteria > Pseudomonadati > Pseudomonadota > Alphaproteobacteria > Hyphomicrobiales > Phyllobacteriaceae > Mesorhizobium > Mesorhizobium sp. M7A.F.Ce.TU.012.03.2.1. The sequence goes on along the minus strand of NZ_CP034779.1, from coordinate 2,314,683 downwards.
GATGCGAGGAAAACGTCTCGATATGCTCGATGGCACCGGCAACGCCGTCGACCAGCTTCACCGCGATGATCGCGTCGAGATACTCGGTCACCCAGTCGGCATCGATCGCCGGCTTGGCATCGAAAAACACTTTCAGCACGTCGGCATCGGCATGGATTTCGCAACCCGCCGCGCGCAGTGCGTCGAGGATCGGCACCAGATGGGTGGAGGCGACCGCCTGGTCGACCAGCAGCGTCTCGGCGGCACCGCAGACGCCGGTGCGCCGCATCTTGGCGTTGACGGCTATCCGCACCGCCATGTCGAGATCGGCCGAGCGGTCGATGTAGAGATGGCAGATGCCTTCGAGATGCGCGAAGACCGGCACCCGCGCCTCGCTCTGCACCCGCCCAACGAGGCTTTTACCGCCGCGCGGGATGATGACGTCCAGCGTACCGCTCAAACCCTTCAGCATCTCGCCAACGGCGGCGCGATCGGTGGTCGGCACCAGTTGGATGGCGTCTTCCGGCAGGCCGGCTTCCTTCAGCCCTTCGACCAGGCAGGCATGGATGGCGGCTGATGAATTGAGCGAATCCGAGCCGCCACGCAGGATCACCGGATTGCCGGCCTTGAGGCACAGCGCACCGGCATCGGCGGTGACGTTCGGGCGGCTCTCATAGATGACGCCGACGACGCCGAGCGGCGTGCGCACGCGCTCGATATGCAGGCCGTTCGGCCGGTCCCATTGCGCCATCACATCGCCAACCGGATCCCGTAGCGCGGCGATTTCCCGGATGCCGTCGGCCATGGCGCGAACGCGCGCCGGATCGAGCTTCAGCCGGTCCATGAAGGAGGCGGAAAGCCCGGATTCCTGGCCGTTCGAGACATCGATGGCGTTGGCGTCGAGAATGTCCTGCTCCCGAGCGACGATCGCCTCTGCCATGGCGAGGAGTGCGGCGTTCTTGGCGGCGGTCGTGGCAATGGCCAGCGGTCGGGCGGCAGCGCGGGCACGACGGCCGATATCGGCCATCGTTGCTACGGTGTCATCCCCGGATTTTTCATGCAGTTTCAGCATGGCTCATCCTCCGCTTACATCGCCACCGACCGTGACTTGGTCACCGGCCCCTGTTTGGTCGCCGGCCCGTACTTGGTCACCCGAATGGCTCACCACAAGGTCGTCGCGGTGGATCATCGCCGAACGCGCCTCGTAGCCGAGCACGGTTTCGATCTCGGTCGTCTTCAGGCCCGCGATCCTTACGGCATCGGCCGCATCGTAGGCAACCAGCCCGCGCGCGATCTCGCGGCCCTCGGGCGACAGGATCGCCACCGTGTCGCCGCGCGAGAAATTGCCGCTGACCAGCTTGACGCCGGCCGGCAGCAACGACTTGCCCGACAGCAGCGCACCGATGGCGCCGGCATCGACCGTAAGCCGGCCGGCCGGTTCGAGCTGGCCGGCGATCCAGGTCTTGTAGCCCTTGACCGGGTTGCTGCTCGGCCGAAAGAAAGTAGCGCGCTCGCCGCGTTCGATCGCCATCAGCGGCGACAACCGCGTGCCCGACGTGATGATCATCGCGGTGCCGGCGGCGGTGGCGATCTTGCCGGCATCGAGCTTCGTGCGCATGCCGCCGCGCGACAGCTCGGAAGCGGCCGCACCCGCCATCGCCTCGATATCGGGCGTGATGCGGTCGACCACCGGAATGAATTTGGCCTGAGGGTCACGCGCCGGCGGCGCCGTATAGAGGCCATCGATGTCGGAGAGCAGCACCAAAAGATCAGCACCCATCATGGTGGCGACGCGGGCCGCCAGCCGGTCATTGTCGCCGTAGCGGATTTCGGATGTCGCCACCGTGTCGTTTTCGTTGATGACCGGCACCGCCTTCATCTTCAAGAGCGTCGAGATCGTCGCCCGCGCGTTGAGATAGCGGCGGCGCTCCTCGGTGTCGCCGAGCGTCAGCAGGATCTGGCCCGATTTCAGGCTGCCCTTGCCGAGCGCGTCCGACCAGGCGCCGGCCAATGCGATCTGTCCCACGGCTGCCGCCGCCTGGCTCTCCTCCAGTTTCAGGGCTCGCTTGCCGAGGCCAAGGATCGTGCGGCCAAGCGCGATGGCGCCGGACGAGACGACGAGGATCTCGGCGCCGCCCTGGGCCAGCCCGGCAATGTCGTCGGCGAGCGAGGCCAGCCAGTCGCGCTTCAGCCCCGTCGTGCGGTCGACGAGCAGCGCCGAGCCGATCTTAACGGTGATGCGCCGATATTTTCTCAGCGACTGCATCGTCCTATCTGTCCCAGCGCGTCTCGACTGGAGCCGCAGTCGCGGCGCGGGCTTCGCCCACCACCGACATCAGCGCCCGCAACACCGCCTCGACACCTTCGCCGGTGACCGCCGACAACAGCATCGGCGCGCGGCCGGCGGCACGCTTCAGCGAGGCAACCTTCTTCTTGCGCGCATCGGCGTCGAGCGTATCGACCTGGGACAGCGCCACGATCTCGACCTTGTCGGTCAGGCCGTTGCCATAGGCCTCCAGTTCGGCGCGCACGGTCTTGTAGGCTTTGCCCGGATTTTCCTCCTGTGCCGAAACCAGATGCAGCAGCACGCGCGTGCGCTCGACATGGCCAAGGAAGCGGTCGCCGATGCCGACGCCCTCATGCGCGCCTTCGATGAGGCCCGGAATATCGGCGATGACGAACTCGCGCGCGTCGATGCGGGCGACGCCGAGGCCGGGATGCAGCGTCGTGAACGGATAGTCGGCGATCTTCGGCTTGGCCGCGGTGACGGCGGCGAGGAATGTCGACTTGCCGGCATTCGGCAACCCGACCAGCCCGGCATCGGCGATCAGCTTCAGCCGCAGCCAGATGTTGAGCTCTTCGCCCGGCAGGCCCGGGTTGGCGCGGCGCGGCGCCTGGTTGGTCGAGGTCTTGAAATGCTGGTTGCCGAAACCGCCATTGCCGCCCTTGGCCAGCAGAAAGCGCTGGCCGACCACGGTCAGGTCGCAGATCAGCGTCTCGTTGTCTTCTTCGAACACCTGCGTTCCCGCCGGCACTTTCAGCGTGACGTCGGCGCCCTTGGCGCCGGTCATGTTGCGGCCCATGCCGTGGACGCCGGTCTTGGCCTTGAAATGCTGCTGATAGCGGTAGTCGATCAGCGTGTTCAGCCCGTTGACTGCCTCCAGCCAGACATCGCCGCCACGGCCGCCATCGCCGCCATCCGGTCCGCCGAACTCGATGAATTTTTCGCGCCGGAACGACACAGAACCGGCGCCACCGTCACCGGAGCGGATGTAGACCTTGGCTTGATCGAGAAATTTCATGGGATTGTACAGTTTCTACTAGTGGCCTTGCGGCATTGCTCTAAACCTTGAGCCTTGCTCTAAACCAAGGCGCGGCGAAGGGCGAGGCCGTTTTGTGACAATGGCCGCGCGGGATCGGCCGGAGAGATGCCGGAATGAAGCTTGTAACCTACAACATCCAGTACGGCATCGGCCTCGACGGGCAGTACGATGTCGGGCGCATCGCTGATGCCGTGCGCGGCGCCGACGTGATCGCTTTGCAGGAGGTGACCCGCAACAATCCCCGGAATGGCGGCCGCGACATGGTCGCCGAGATCGGCGAGGCGCTGCCCGACTACTTCGCCGTCTATGGCAGCAATTTCGAGGCCAATATCGGTTCGCACATCGACAATGGCCGCGCCGTCACGAAAACCTTCCAGCTCGGCAACATGGTGCTGTCTAAGACGCCCATTCATCTGTCGCGCAACCTGCTTTTGCCGCGCAGCCGCAGCTTCGAGATGATGAACTTCCAGCGCGGCGCGCTGGAAGCGCTGATCGAGACGCCGCTTGGTTTCATCCGCTTCTATTCCATCCATCTCGATCACCGCAGCCCCGTCGAACGCGCCAGCCAGATCCAGTTCCTGCGCCAACGCATGCTGAACTATGCGCTCGAAGGCGGCGCACTGTCCGGCGTCGCCGAGATCGGCCTGCCGGAACTGCCGCATCCCGAAGCCTTTGTCGGCATGGGCGATTTCAACATGCTGGCCGGATCGCCCGAATATGTCGAACTCGCCGGCCGGCCGGACCATGAATTCGGCATGCCGCTGACCGCCGACTTCGCCGTCGATGCCGCCTTGCGCCTGAACGCCACCGGCGACGATCTCATCAGCTGGGTCGATCCCAAGCAACCCACCGATCCCAGCCGCCACAAGCGCATCGACTACATCTTCACCAGCGCGTCTCTCGCCAGGTCCCTGCAGCGCCTGTGGGTCGACCGGAAAGCGGACGGTTCGGACCATCTGCCGGTGTGGGTCGAACTGGGCTGATCCAGGTTTGCCTCCCATTGGTTTCGCGCCGTACCCGATGTGTGTCGAGATTCAGGTCAGGCCGAGCCGAGAATAGTGGCTTCCGAGAACCGGAGCGGAGCGTACTTTTCGTACGCGAGCACCGGAAGCGCAGGAAACCGCCATTCGCAGGCCGGCCTCACCTGAATATCGGCACACATCAAAAGTGGACCCAGTTCCGCAAGCTCGTCCAGGTCTTGCGATCGAGCCGGTAGCGCTCGACGGGAACCTGGCCGGCGACAATCGAATTCAGCATGCCCTGGCCGGCATATTGGAACCCGCATTTGTGGATGACGCGGCGCGAGGCCGGATTGATGACCCGGGTCGAGGCATGCAGAACCTGGATCGACGTCCTCTGGAAGGCGAGATCGACCAGCGCATGTGCCGCCTCGGTCGCATAGCCCTTCTTCCAGTGCGGCTCGCCGATCCAGTAACCGAGCTCCAGCCCGCGATCGGTGGTGTTGAGACCGGCGCAGCCGACGAAAGTGTCGGTGCCGGCCAGCGTCAGGGCATAAGCGATACCGGCCCGGCGCGACTTGGTCATGGCCAGGAAAGAGCGCGCCTCGGGCTCGCCATAGGGGTGCGGCATGCGGGCCAGCATTTCGGCGACATGGCGGTTGTCGGCAAGTTCGACCAGTTGCGCGATATCGCCTTCGTGAGGCGCCCGCATCACCAGTCGCTCGGTGACCAGCACCGGACAATCTATCGCGTAACTTTCGTCTTCTGAGTCTTCCGCTTCGGCAACCATTTGAAAGTCCTCCAGGCACAAGAAAAAGGGGAGATGGAAACCCATCTCCCCTGATCCTTTTCCTGGCTTTGCCAGACACCGGTTCCCGAGATGGGCGCCGGTGTTCTAGTGCGGAACCGGCTACTCCGCGGCTTTGGCAATCGGATTGACCGATACGTAGGTTCGGCCGTTGGCTTTTTTGTTGAACGTCACGGCGCCGGTCTCGAGCGCAAAAAGCGTATGGTCCGTGCCCATGCCGACATTGACGCCGGGATGCCACGTGGTGCCGCGTTGACGAATGATGATGTTGCCCGGGATGACGGCTTCGCCGCCGAACTTCTTCACGCCCAGACGCTTGGAATGCGAGTCGCGACCGTTGCGCGACGAGCCGCCAGCTTTCTTGTGTGCCATCTAACTAACTCCGTTGCGCCGCAAGGCGCCTAAAAGGCCTTATGAACGCGTTCGCGTTCCGTTTCAAGTCCGATCCGGCGACCAGGTCGCCAGAAAATTACTTCGCAGCCAATTCCTTGGCCTGCTCGCGCCAGTCCTTGATCTGGTCGGCGCTGAAGGACATGTGCTCGTCGATCTTGGCGACATCTTTGTCGGTCAGCTTGGCGAGCTGCGCGAAGGTGATGATGCCCTGCTCGTTGAGATCCTTGGCTGCGACCGGGCCGATGCCCTTGATCACGGTCAGATCGTCCGGCTCACCCTTCGGCGCCTTGAACAGCGGCGCTGCCGCGGTCTCGGCTGCCTTTGTCTCGGCTGCCTTGGCCTTGGGCTCCTTCTTCGGCGCAGCTTCCGCCTGCACCTCGGTGGCGGCCTCGGCCTTCACCTTCTTCGGCGCCTTGACCGATGCCGTCTTCGTCGGCTTGGCGCCACCCAGCAGGATCTCGGAGATCCGCACGGTGGTCAAAAGCTGGCGATGGCCGATCTTGCGGCGCGAATTCTGCCGGCGGCGCTTCTTGAAGGCGATGACGGTGCGGTTCTTGCCCTGTTCGACGACTTCGGCGGTGACCACCGCGCCGTCGACGAACGGCGCGCCGAACGTGACATTCTCGCCCTCGCCATGCGCCAGCACATGGCCGATCTCGACCATATCGCCGACATTGGCTTCGACTTTTTCGATCTTCAGGAGATCGTTGGCGGCAACGCGATACTGCTTGCCACCCGTTTTAATGACTGCGAACATTTTTTGCCTTTCGCTGTTCGGTCGGCCTTGATGAACCGCATCTGGCGGTTCGGCCGTCTTTTTGTCAGTCTGCGGGTTCAAAAAACAAGCGGCGCGGAAGAACCCTCCACGCCGATTACGCGCTGTCCCTAACCGAAGGTTGGGGGCGAGTCAAGGCAAACCAGCCGCGCCGTTTCCGAGACCGTCATTGGCGGGCACGGACCGGCTGTGCCGACATGCCCACGGCGTTGCCCCCGCCTGGGCTGAGGATGGGTGACTGGTCGGCAATCTGCCTCGGGTCTCGCTGTACCCCACCAGCCCGTGAATCCGCCGCTTGCCAAGCAAGCCAAATAACTGACGGATTGGCCTTGTAACCTGCCCGTTCAGCCGTTATCTAGTGCGCCGCGCCGGCAACGGCCGACCATGACCGCGGAGAGGTGGCAGAGTGGTCGAATGCACCGCACTCGAAATGCGGCATGGGTGCAAGCCCATCGGGGGTTCGAATCCCTCCCTCTCCGCCATATAGCTTCCATAAAAATCCTTTCCTTTCAAAAGCTTCCTTGTTGCGCTTGACCAGCACGAAGCGAAACATATCTTAGAGTGTGTAACAAACTGTGTAACATTAGAGAAAGATAATGCGACGTTCCGCAGCGCCAAAGCCGCATAAACGTGAAGGCATCTGGTATCTCGTCCGCAGGGTGCCGAAGGAATTCGCGGCGTTTGATCGCCGCTGCCTAGTACGCATTTCCACGGGCGTCGCCGTGGCTGACGATCCCCGCGGTGTACGGGCGCGAGATGCAGTGCAAAGCCTCGGCGCGGGGCTGGAGGCGTATTGGCGTAGACTGCGGGAAGGCCAATCCGCCGAGGCGGGGCTGCGTTTCGAAGCCGCGAGGAAGCGCGCGCGGTCATTTGGATTGGCCTATCGCACTAACGAGGAACTAGCAGCGGGGCCGCTCGACGAACTCATGGCCCGTATCAAGCTGCTCCTCGACAAAAAATCGATCGAGGACGCGCAGGACGTCTCGGCCGTCATGGGTGGGGAGAAGCGGCCAGCGGTCCGCCTGAGCGGTCTTATCAAGGAATTCGAGACGATCGAGCAACAGAACTTGCTGACCATGTCGCCCAACCAAATCAAGAAATGGCGTAACCCCAAAAAGCGCGCAGTTGCCAATCTGGTTGGAGTCATTGGCGACAAGGAGATCGCAAGCCTCACTCGGGACGACGCAATCGCGTTCCGCGAGTGGTGGCAAAAGCGGATCGTTGAGGATGGACTTGATATCGGTACGGCCAACAAGGACATCGGCCATGTTTCGAAAATGCTGCGCGTCGTCGATCTGACTCACCAGCTCAAGCTGGAGCCGGTTTTTCGAAACCTGCGTCTTTCCGGCGCCGTCCCCGGGCAACGCGCTGCGTTCACAGCGGAGTTCATTCAGGAGAAGATACTCGCTGAAGGCGCGCTCGACGGACTCAATGACGAAGCCCGCCATCTAATCTATGTGATTGCCGATACCGGACTCAGGCTTTCTGAAGCGGCAAACCTCACCACCGAAACAATCCACCTCGATCGAGAAATCCCGCATGTGCGGGTGCGCCCCAATGGCCGTCGCTTGAAGACCGGTCATTCAGCCCGTGACATTCCCTTGGTTGGCGGCGCACTTGCAGCCATCAAGCTCCATCCGGACGGCTTTCCTCGTTATCGCGACAAGGCCGCGTCACTTTCAGCGCTCGTCAACAAGGTGCTCGCCAGCAAGGAACTTCTGCCGACTTCCGAGCATAGTCTTTATAGCCTGCGACACACTTTCGAGGACCGGCTGACGGCAGTTGAGGCGCCGGAGAAGGTAATTGCTTCTCTGATGGGCCACAAATGGATCCGGCCCAAATACGGCGCGGGACCTTCGTTAGCGCAAAAGCGCGAGTGGCTCCAAAAAATCGCTTTTACCCCGCCCGGGCGAATGTGATTGCGGCGCCATCCAGGCCTTGAGAACCAACCTCACGGCTCCAGCTGTCCGAGCCATTTAGGTTGAGCGTGGCCAGCACGCGCTGCGCTCGCTCGCGATTTCCGAGCTTCCGCCGCATTTGTTCGACCTCGTATTCCAGCCTTTCGAAGGTCGGTATATAGGCATCTCCATGCCGGATGACCAAGTAGGCGGCAACAGCTAGACACCATTCTAGCTCCGTGGCCGATGGATCGGAAAAAGGGGCGACGCCATACCAAGACGAGCAACGCCTCTCGAGGGCTTCCGAACTAGGCAAACGGCCAGCATGTGGCATGGGAAAGAAACCTATGCCTGATCGACGAACCTAAAGTGCTCACGAAGCTTGACCGGTACGCGGGCCATCGGAGGGTTCTGCCTAAAACCGCCAAAAATTTTGAAACACCCATTCATCCGGCTCGAATTCAAAGGGATCGGCGATTTTTGGGTTATGGCTTGCAAGCATAGTTCAGCCCAGACACGAACGCCTGATATCTTGTCGTGCACTGTCACCCTGCCAAATATGGTGCCGGCGACAACGGCAGTTTGGCGAGCAGAAGAATTCCCGAGACTGAGACGTTCTACGGCTTGGCCCATGTTCGCGCTCCTCCTCGATTGGAGACAGGATGGGCCATATGGAAGCGAATAAAAGGAGGTTGGTGACGAGTCTCGGTAGTGGAGTAGAAACGGGTGGAAAAGCTTGCGCTATTCGCCATCGGCGCCGCTAAGCGCATTTGAGAGAAGGGGCAGCGATCGCCAAGAGATGACGTCCGATCGCAAGCCGGCTAGAAATGCGACAGTGACGCGCCTTTTTTGGCACGACCTTAGCACCCGATCGGGCCTCAGCTGGTCGTCGTTGCGCAGCCGATCGGGTGCGATTTTTATAAAGCTCTCTTGGCTTTAGCTTTGAGAGCCCGTCATCGAGACAAATGCAAGGGAACGGTCCGCCCCCTGGGGACATTCGACATGCCGTGGCAGCTTCCTATGGTGAGCCAGCGCATTCCGATACACGTTTTCCGCGCTCTACCGTTGCTCCAGCACCTGTGCTGAGGCTGAGCGCTTGATCAGGACCCGACCGCTGCTGTTGCGGGATGGTGACTGGGTTGAGGTCGCGAAGACCTTGACCGCGGGTACGTTGTTCATCCCGATGAGCGCTGAGCCGAGAAGCAGCCAAGAACGCTTCCCGTAATCGAATCCTACGGGAACCGCGAAACCAGCGTCCAAAGGACGCAATTCTCCGACGTCGTTCACTCAAGCTCATCTCGCAACTTGAACGCTTGTATGAAGCCGCTGCATGTGCGCCGGTGGACCGGATTGCTGCTATCCAAACCACGTGCTCAGTTTCGCCCCCGTAATAACTCTACCGTCCGAAACGGCTTTCGCGCGTCAGGTCCACCCCACATGAAAGTTCCGCGAGCAGCACGGACGGAGAGGCCGGTCACAACTCCTTCGCGTGCTCTTTTACTACCGAATCAAGTGCCAAATGGAGAGGCACTGCCTTAGAGAACAGGAAGCCCTGCGCGGTTCTGCAGCCAAGCTTGTACAGAGTTTGCCGATCTGCCTCTGTTTCAACGCCCTCGGCCATGACCTCGATCCCGAGCGTCCTACCAAGATCAATCACCGCTTTGACAAGCAGCCGATTCTCCCGGGACTTGGCTAAGCCGCGAACGAAGCCCTGATCTATTTTCACCTTCCTGATCCGACTGTCCTTGAGCGATGCCAACGTCGAAAAACCGGTGCCGAAGTCATCGAGCGCGATAGAAATGCCAGCATGTGAAAGCCGGGCGAGCTTTTCATCCACTCTGTCCGGATCCACTGGGGCTTCTTCGGTAATCTCGATGTCGAACATCGTTGCAGGGAGGTCTTTTGCCGCCAGACCATTAAGAATCATCTCGTCAATATCGCCAGCTTCCAACTCGCACGGTGAAACATTCATCGCCACACGAACATCACGACGGTCAGCTTTGACCAAGCCCTCGATAAGAGCGCAACAGTCGGCGAATACCGTTTGAGTTAGCAGCTGAAGCATTCCAGTTTCGCGTGCCGCTGTCATGATCTCGGGCGGAGAAATGGGACCGTGAAGCGGGTGAGACCATCTTAGCAAGGCTTCAAAACTGACGACGGCTTCAGTTTCGAGTCTTACGATTGGCTGAAACCAAGCGACCAAGCTTCTCATCGTTATCGCCGAATGAAGATCGCGTTCGATTGACTGGCGGCGTTGCAACTCCCGGGCTAGCTCGGCATCGAACAGACAAAATTCATTCCTGCCGCGGCGCTTAGCTGTGTAAAGGGCGATGTCGGCCCGCAACAACATTTCCGTTAGTCCGGGGTTTTCAGCCAAGTAGATTCCTATAGACGCTCCAATGCGGACTGATGCGATCCCAGGATAGGGGCGAGCAAGCTTGGCTATGAGATTGGACGCGAGATTCGTGGGAGAAGGAGAATTCTTTCGCGAGGAAAAAACCAGCACGAATTCATCCCCACCGATGCGGGCGAGCGTTGAGCCCTCCGGTGCTTCTTCCTCTATTCGGCGGGCGATCCTGGCAAGCAGCTCGTCACCCGTTCTGTGACCGTAGGTATCGTTGACAGATTTGAACCCGTCCAGATCAATCAGCATGGCCACAAAGGGTCCATCGGTGTTCTCAAACTGATCGATTGCATGTTCGAGGCCCCGCCTGTTGAGGAGCGCGGTAAGATGGTCCTCCCTGGAATTGCGCTCCATTTCCGCGGCAAGCCGCTCGGCTTGATGTCTCAGGCGGCTCGCGTCACGGAAGCGCGCTTGTCCAACGAACGAGGATCGAACCAGGCCGCCCTCGAAAAGCAGGACGGCGAAAGCCAGAATGTAGTTTTCCGGGGCTCCCTTCGTCAGCAAACATGCGGCGGCAATGAGGAGTGGCGGTGTGATGAAGCATATCGCTGCCGCAGCATATGAGCTGCCGTACGTGACCGCGCCAGCTGAAATGCCCGCCAGAATTATTAGATGCAGCGATGCTTGAGACGTCGTGTATCCAGCCGTTAGGACGGCAAGGAATGACCAGGTGAATCCCGCCAGAAGAGCAAGCCTGCCAAACCAGCGAAGCCGCAGCCAAACCCGTGTCAGATCATCCTGGACTCCGGGTTCCTTCAGCTGATGACGGGCGAGTGCAAGGCGGGCGGCATTTATCGCATTAACGACCGAAAACCAGGCCGCGCCAGCAAGACCGTTCCCGGAAAGGGCCTGCACGGTCAAAATCAGCCCGGACAGCACAATGCTTATCGGCATTGAGACGAAAAGGCCTGCCCTCAGATCAGCGAGCTGGTCCTGAAGGATTCTCGCCTCCAGCGGATCTTCTTTTTCCAAGGCTGGACGGGTCAGCTTGCTTACTCCTGCTTGTCCGCAGCCTATGCAGCCCCCCTGAAGGACGGGTTAATTCTTCAATCGGAGATCAGCGTCGGGGAGCAGGATTACTCCGGCGCATCATGCACTCTCTCATCGCTCGCCCAGCACGCGCAAAAATGCGACTGCTGGTGCAGTATCACCGCTGGAGCTCCGCCGAAATCCCATGCCGGACAAGGGGAACATGTTGGGCAAAGCGAAGCCCCAGATGCCTTGCAAGCCGTGCCGCCAGGTGGTCTCTGGAGTAGAGTCCAACCAATATGTTCGTTGCATGGTAGAGCGGCGCCGCCGACAGGCGCAGCCGCCTTTCGTATATATGCAGCATGTCGGGGTCGCCAACATTGCGGCCGTCGCGGCACGCAGTCATGATTCCACGGGCGAGTTGCTTCTGGCTGCTGAGACCGATGTTGAATCCGTGAGCGGTCACCGGGTGCATGCCGATGGCAGCGTCGCCGATGAGTGCGGCGCTCGGCGCCCGGAATTTGTGCGCCCAGGTCGTGACCAGCGGATAGGTGTGGCGCTTGCTTGCCAAGGTCATTTTTCCAAGGCGCCCTCGACACCGTTTCGTCAACTCCGACAGGAACAAATCATCATCGAAGGCAAGCAGTCTATAGGCCTCGTTTGAGCGCAATGTGAGCAGCAGCGACGACATGCCCTCCGCGAGGGGCAATATCGCTATCGTCTGATGGTGATCGAACCATTCGATGGCGATCTGGTGGTGGGCGCGCTCGTGCCTCACTCGGCAAATCAGCATCGAGTGGCCAAGCCGGTTGATATCGGCGCCGATGCCTAGCAGATCACGCGTGGCGGACAAACGCGAATCCGCGGCAACAACCAGCCGAGCAGTTAAACGCGCGCCATTAGAGAGCGTTACGACTGCTCCTTCTTGGCTGTTTGTTGCATCGACGACCGAGTGGCCGCACAACAGCCGGGCGCGATCCTGCAAGCGGACGATTTTGAACAGCGCCTCGCGGATCCGGCAATTTGGAACCAAAACCCCCAGCGGTTCTCCAGAGTTGCTGGGAGGATCGAAACGAAGAGCGAATGCGCTCGAGCCGTTGAGCACGCGCGCGCCTTGAAGTGCTGATTTGTCCGAAGCCGGGATGACATCCCAGGCGCCGAGCTCGCGAAGGGTTCTGATCGAAGCGTTGGTCAGCGCGATTTCGCGACCATCGAAAGCCGGATTCGCCAGACTATCGAATGTGTTCTGTTCAACAACTGCCACCTTGAGTTCGCTTTGGGCAAGCGACGCAGCGAACGAAAGGCCGACCGGGCCGGCTCCAACGACAACGATGTCAAAATTATCGTCAGAGCCCATCAGCGTGCCGCCATCCGGTCGCCTATCCTCGTGTAACGGTGGAACTGAGCCGAGTGACATGAGCTCCGTGCCCGCCGCATTGCCTAAACGCGCTGGGCCGGGAGATTCGCATCGATCGGCAACGAAGCACTCAAAGCGCTCAGAGGTGGATGCGGCTAACCGATCCCGCCCTTTCGCCGCGCAGCCGCGCAGATCGCCGCCAGCAAGCGAGACACTCGCGACGCTGGTCAGCGACGGCCGCGCCGCATCGATCGCCACATTCCACCTGGAACCCTTGCGCATACTACTCACGCTCCACGACGTCGAAGCGGGCTCTCTTGCGAGGGTGAGGGTATCGAACGTAGCGCTCTCTCTCGTCATCCCAGCCAAGGTAGCGGAAACTTTTATCCACGACCGCGCATATCTCATCAAGAACCTGCTGCATGGCTTCGATGTCGATGTCCTTGCAATTCAGTCGCCGATAGAGCAAAGCCCACGCGGCGACATAGTCGTCGAAATAGCGCGCGTCACTCGAACCAATGATCAACTTCGGACGGTTGATCGATTTCGAAAACGCACGTCCCAACCCCGATGATGCTCCGCAGCACGTTGACATCACGAGGATCTTCGGCGCTGGATGCGAGCCCTGGAACATTTTTACGAAGTCAGCCCAAAGAAGGCCACTTCGCCCACTGGACGAAGCGATCCCGTCACCATTGCCGTGCCCGGCGATGTGAAGCACGTCGCACTCCGCCTCCATCGCTCGTACTACAGCCTCACCAAATTTCGTTCGGTTCAACGCCATGTGGAGCTCCGCGCGGATGTTGACAGCCTTTAACAAGTGCTGCACGATCGGTCCCTCTTGCCTGTCGGCGAAGTAGTCATTTGCATTGTGGCAGTCGATGATGTGTACGGTGTTCATGGTACTCCAGCCGCTTGTTCGTTCATCGTCGTGACGAGCGGACACCACGCGCGCGGAACCGCGTGACGTGCGCTGGGTTCCGGTACCGTCGCATAGCCTCAAGGCGCGGGCCGGGAATCGGGATGGATCGGCAACGACGCACACAACCCATCAAAGGCGAAAGCTGTTGATCGGCCCCCCTGTCCGCGCAGCCACGCGGATGGTCAGCCAGCAAGCGAGATACACACGACGCCGGTCAGCTAATGGCTGCGCCGTAAGCACAAGGCATGGCCGACCACACGACAGAAAACCCAGAACCGTGAAGGTGCTGATAATGACGACCAATCTTTCCGTAAGTCATGCATTTCTCCGTCGAAGACTGGTCAATAGACCACACCGATGAGTATGACCCTGATCTGGATCAGCCAGACATGACCAATCGGCACTGGCGGTTCACGGTCAGGTGATCGACCGTGACGTTCCACTTTGGAACCCGTGCGCACATTGCCAAGCTCTCGTCCGGCCACGCGAGGTACTCTCGTGGCATCAGCCGCCTCATACTGGGTGCAATGGGAGGCAGTCCTTCGCACGACAGAGGCTTTTCACAAATGTAGTGTGCAGCTTAGGTCAAGATGGTCATGGAGCATGGAGCATGGAGCATGGAGCATGGAGCATGGAGCATGGACAGCTTGTTCCCGACCGAGCCGGCTCGACTGACGAGCGCGATCCGCGCATCTTATGCACAGCGGATTGAAATCAGCGTTCCGGTTTGTCGTCCCGATCAATTAGTATCCGCTCGGCGGCTCCGTCGAGATCTTCGTATTGACCGCTTCGCAATGCCCAGACGAAGCCGGACACACCCAGTGCACCCAGAAAAAGGGCCACTGGTATGAGATAGAGCAACGTCGTCACGAGGATTATGCCGAATAGCTGACTGCGGAGCGTCCGACTTTTTGAATAACTTGCAGCGTCGCATTCGCCCCGAAGCCGTGCAAGCGCAATGCGTTTCCAATAACAAGCACCGATGAGGCAGACATGGCAATCGCCGCTAACAAAGGCGTGGCGTGGCCCAGGATGGCGATCGGCACGGCGACGGCATTGTAGACGATCGCGATCGCGATGTTCTGGCGGATCAGGTGTCCAGCCTTGCGCGAGACGTCCAGCGCGAGAGGCACGGCCAGAAGGCTTTCGCGCAGGAATACGAAGTCGGCCGCATTGCGGCCAATGTCGGCGGCGGTAGCCGGTGCGATCGAGACATGCGCCGCGCTCAGCGCTGGCGTATCGTTGAGGCCGTCGCCAACCATCAGAACCTTGTATCCGTCTTTCGCCATGGTCTCGATGCGCTCGACTTTGCCGGACGGCAGCAGGCACGGAACGAAGTCGTCGACACCCAGCATTTTCGAGACTTCGGCGCAGGCACCCGCAGTATCGCCCGACAGCATTTGCACCGACACCCCGACATCGTTCAATCGCTTAATCGCCGCGCTGGCGTCGGCGCGCAGCGCATCCTCGAAATCGAAGGTCGCGACAATGATCCCGTCTTTCGTCAGAACCGTTCCGCCATGGCCATGTTTGCCTTCGCCGCCGGTCCGGGCCTTCCATCCAGCCCATCCGCGTCGACCCAGCCGCCAGGTGCTTCCGGCGTCAGTGGCTTCGATGCCGAACCCTGGATGCTCGGTGACGGCATCGAATTTGTGCTGCCCGTCAAGAGCGGCAAAGCCGGCTATGGCCTTTGAAAACGGGTGACGCGAGTGCGCGGCCATGTCTGCCGCGATTGCCAGCATGGCCGGATCGATCGAGCCCGCATTGACCAGCCGGGGTTGTCCGAGCGTGAGCGTTCCGGTCTTGTCGAACACTGCGTTATCAATCGTCGCCAGGCGCTCCATGGCCGAACCATCCTTGACCATGATGCCGCTCTCGAACAGGCGCCGCGCAGCGACCACTTGAACGATCGGTACGGCGAGGCCGAGCGCGCATGGGCAGGTGATGATGAGAACCGCAATGGCGATGGTTATCGCCCGGTGCCAGTCGCCGCTTGCCGCCATCCAGCCAAGGAACGTCACGAAGGCGGTCAGATGAACCACCGGGGCATAGAGCGCCGAAACGCGGTCGGCGAGCCGGCGATAATGTGCCCGACCGCCCTCGGCGGCCTCCATCAGGCGGACCATTTCCGCCAGGAATGAATCCTTCGCGGCGGCTGTCGCCTCAATCGTCAGCGGGCCGGTTAGGTTGAGGACACCAGCCTGCACGGCTTCGCCTGCCGCAACGCTTCGGGGCGTGCTCTCGCCCGAGACAAGCGAACAGTCCAGATCGGATGCCCCTTGAAAGATTTTGCCGTCGACGGGTATCCTTTCGCCGGCGGCAATCAGCAGCTGCATCCCTGGTTCGATCTCGCCAACCGGCAGATAGTCGCGTGCGCCGTCGCCGCGCAGCACCATGGCGCCGCGTGCGGCCAACTGGGACAGGCCTTTCACGGCGGTCCGGGCACGTTCGCGCATCACGTGATCCAACGTGCGGCCGATCAACAGGAAGAACAGCAGCGACACCGATGCATCGAAATAAGCGTGGTCGCCATGGTTGATCGTCTCATAGAGGCTCATGGCGTAGGCGAGGGACACCCCGACCGCGATCGGCACGTCCATGTTCATGCGGCCGTGGCGCAACGCATTCCAGGCCGAGCGGAAGAAGATGCCGCCGGCGAAGGCGAGTGCAGGGATCGCGATCAGCGCCGAGACCCAGTGGAACAGGTCGCGGGTAGCGCCTTCGGCACCGGACCAGACAGAGACCGAAAGCAGCATGATATTGCCCGCCGCGAACCCGGCAACCGCGACGGCGCGGATCAACTCCGAAAGCGCCTTGTCCTTGTTGTCGACCTCGGGGTCGAACAGATGCGCCTCGTAACCCAGCCGTCGAAGTGCGGCGACAAACGGTGGAACCTCATCCCCATGCCATCGGACCGAGACCCGTTTCGTCGACAGGTTGACGCGGGCGCTCTCGACGCGATCAAGCTTTCCCAGCGCCGCCTCGATCGTCTGGATGCAAGCCGCGCAATGGACCGTCGGTACTGAAAGATCGGTCTGGCGGAGATCATCGCCAAGCGATCGGCTCGCCAGCCTGATCTCCTGACTAGACGGCAGGACCGACGTGGTGCTGCCCAGATCAAGCGCCATTTCGGCGCCCGGTGCACAACAGCTCATTGCAGCGCTCCATGGGAAATCATGATCCTGCGGACGTCGCGATACGGTTTATCCAGACCGGCGTCGGCGTCGACTTCGACAATCCAGACGCCGTCCTTCGGCATGTGCTGGGCTGCGAATTCCTGGCCCGAGGCGGGTGCGAGGGTGACCGACTTGTCCTCCTTCTCGTACGCGGGATGACGAAACAGCATTTTGACGCCGTGCAGGGGAACCGGCTTGCCAGCGGCATCGGTGAGGCTGTAGCGGACTTCACCCCATGCGATGGTCAGCTTGCCGGTCCAGCCAAGGGCTGCCTGTGCCCGTCCTTCCGTGGCCTTCTTGTTGAATTGCTGGCTCGCCAGCACAAGCTGGAC
>NZ_CP034779.1:2253071-2297288 GCF_004006095.1 Mesorhizobium sp. M7A.F.Ce.TU.012.03.2.1 | reverse complement strand
CCTCCGGCGCGTTGAAGGTGGCGGTGTACTCGTTCGACTCGAAGCTGGCTCTGTCCTCGACGCGGAACTTGAAAGTCTGCGCCGGCGCGCGGATCTGGCCCGCGGGCTGGCGAACGAAGACCCTCAGCATTTTCAGGCGGTCGGGTTCGACCGGAATGGCGAATGAGCGGCCTGCCGGGATATCTTCGCCGACCACGCTCATGTCAGCTCCATCCAGGCCTTGGATCGTGACGACGAGCGTCCGCGGCTCCGGGATCATGTTGAGCAGCTTGACGGTATAGCCATTGCGGATGGAGCCGTCGGACAGCGTGACGAACTGAGGATTGCGATCATGCAACACGTTTAGTTCGAGCCGGTCGCGCGTCAGCAGGGAATAGAGCAGGCCGAGGCCGATCAGCGACCACAAGCCCATGTAGACGTAGGTGCGCGGCCGAAAGATCTTGCGGATGTGGAAATGCGCTACCTTGTCGGAGAACAGGCCATCAGCGGTCCTGACCAGCGACGGGTTGACTGAACTGGAGCCGCCCGCGGTTGCCAGCATCATATTGGTGTTGTAGTCGGAGAGCGTCGCGTAGGAGATCAGCCCGCGCTCCTTGCCGANGCGACGCAGGCATTGCAGTCGACGCAGTCGCCGACGGACTGCCCTGCAGCTTGCACCTTCTTCGCATGACGCGAACGCGGTTCGCCGCGCCAGTCATTATAGGTGACGGTGAGCGAACTTTCGTCGAGCATCGCTGCCTGGATGCGCGGCCATGGGCACATGTAGGTGCAGACCTGCTCGCGCATCAGACCGCCGAACGTATAGGTCGTCGCCGTCAGCACGGCGACAGTGATGTAGGCGACGGGTGGCGCGGTGCCGGTGAAGAGTTCGCCAACCAGCGTCGGCGCATCGGCAAAATAGAAAATCCAGGCGCCGCCGGTTGCCGCCCCTATGACCAGCCAGACGGCGTGCTTCGATAAGCGCAGCATCAGCTTGCGGGCGGTCCAGGGGCCGGCATCGAGTTTCATGCGAGCGTTACGGTCCCCCTCGATCGCACGTTCAACGACGAGGAACAGATCGACCCACACCGTCTGAGGGCATGCATAGCCGCACCAGGCACGGCCGACAGTCGAGGTGATCAGGAAAAGACCGACGCCCGCCATGACCAGGAGGCCGGCCACATAGAAGAATTCCTGGGGCCATATCTCGATGAAGAAGAAGTAGAAGCGCCGATTCGCGAGATCGAGCAGGACTGCCTGGTCCGGGGCAAATGGACCGCGAGCCCAAGGCAGCCACGCAGCCAGGTAATAGATGCCAAGTGTGATCGTCATCACCAGCCATTTGAAGCGACGAAAGTTGCCCGAGGCGCGCTTCGGAAAGATCTTTTGACGCGCGGCATAAAGCGGCTTGCGGGTTTTGGCGGAATTGACAGTTTCTGTTTCGAGCCCTGTCAACTGCGTCTTGTCACGCATGTGCAACTCCACTTTCCCAGCCAATGTCAGGGGCACCTGTCGTAAAGCCTCGCCGTAGGATAGCCTTGCCGGGTTGTGCAGATCGCATTAGGGATGGTGTCGAGGCCCGGCTCACGCCGGGCCTCGTCCGCTTGGCAGGGGGGACCGAAGAATAGGACCTTCCATTCCTATTCTCCGCCGCCAAGCGAATGGACATAAACTGCAAGTTCCTTGACCTTGATCTCGCCGAGACGGCCAACCCAGGCCGGCATGACGCCCTGTTTTGGCGCACGGACCTGTGCGGCGATGGCTGTCTCACCGGATCCATAGAGCCAGATCGCATCGGTCAGGTCGGGGGCGCCGAATTCCCTGTTGCCTTTTGCATTGTCGCCGTGACAGGCCACGCAATTCTCGGCAAAGACCTTGGCGCCGGGTTGGATCAGACTTGCATCGCGGACCTTGCCGGAAAGGCTGGCCACGTAGGCGCTGACTTGTGCGATCTGGTCGGCGGTAATGATGTCGCCGAAGGCCGGCATTTCCGACAGGCGCGTGTCCGGATCGGATGCGAAGCGGATGCCGTGCGTAATCGTCTGCTGGATCTGCTCGGCCTTGCCGCCCCACAGCCAGTCGTCGTCGTTGAGATTGGGAAAGCCCTTGGAACCCTGGGCGCCGGAGCCATGACATTGTACGCAATTGACCTTGAAAGCGGCGCCACCGGCGGCGATTGCGAATTCGCGCAGGCCGTCGTCCGCGGCGATTTCCGAGACGCTCTTGGACTCCACCGCCGAGATATATTTGCCCTTGGCGGCCTCAGCCGCGGTCAGCTCGTTCCTGACCTCGTTGCGGCTGGAATAGCCGAGCACACCCGTTGTCGCCGAGTGCAACAGAGGCCATGCTGGATAGGCAATGGTGTAGCCTATCGCCCAGACAATGGTGACGTAAAAAGTGATAACCCACCATCTGGGAAGCGGGTTGTTCAGCTCCCGGATACCATCCCATTCGTGGCCGGTGGTCGAGACGCCAGAGATTTCATCGATATGCTCGTCGCTCATGATCACTCGTCCTCGAGCGGAATGCGGGCCGCTTCGTCGGCCAGCCTTCGGCTGCCGGGGCGTAGGGCAAAGGCGATGCACCCCACGAAGAACAGCGCCATCGCAACCAGGCCCCAGCTGTCGGCAAACGCCCGCATCAAATTGTAGGTCATCAGCGTTCTCCTCAGCGGTAGCCGGCGGCTTCGTCGTAATTTTTGAAGTCGACCAGTGTGCCAAGCATCTGCAGGTAGGCGAGCAGGGCATCCATTTCGGTGACCTGTTGCGGGTTGCCGTCGAAGTCGCCGATCTTGGCTTTTGGGTAACGCGCCTCAAGGCCTGATGTGTCGGCATTGGGATCGGCCTGCGCCGCCAGATCCGCATTGGCGTGGGCGATCATGTCATCGGTGTAAGGGACGGCTACAAGCCTGTTGGCGACCAGATGCGTCGAGAAATCCTTCACGTCGATCGGCGTGTCTTTCAGGAACCCATAGCTCGGCATGATCGATTCCGGCACCACCGAGCGCGGGTCGGTAAGATGCGCGACATGCCATGCATTCGAGTAGCGGTCGCCAACTCTGGCGAGATCCGGCCCGGTGCGCTTCGATCCCCACTGGAAGGGGTGATCGTACATGGACTCGGCAGCCAGGCTGTAGTGGCCATAGCGCTCAACTTCGTCGCGGAACGGCCTGATCATCTGGCTATGACAGAGGTAGCAGCCCTCGCGCATATAGATGTTGCGCCCGACAAGTTCGAGCGGCGAATAGGGGCGCATGCCTTCCACCTTCTCGATCGTGTTGTCGAGATAGAAGAGAGGCGCGATCTCGACGATGCCGCCGACCGTCACCACGAGCAGCGAGCCAACGAGAAGAAGCGTGGCGTTCTTCTCGATGATTGCGTGTTTGTCCATCAAGCCCATTACCTGGCTCCTGATCGCGCAGGTCGGATGGCGACGGGGCTCGGCATCGGCTCCTCCTCGCGCTGGTGGCCGAGGATGGTCCTGGTGATGTTCCAGGCCATGATCAGGGCGCCGGAGAGGTACATGGCGCCGCCGATGGCGCGCATGACATAGTAGGGGTGCATGGCGGCGACGGTTTCGGCGAAGGAGTAGACCAGGAAGCCCTGCTCGCCATATTCGCGCCACATCAGGCCCTGCATGATGCCGGACACCCACATCACCGCGGCGTAGACGACGATCCCGAGTGTCGCCAGCCAGAAGTGCCAGGTGACGAGCCTCAGCGAGTAGAGCCGTTGACGGTTCCAGAGCTTCGGGACCATGTAGTAGATCGCGCCGAACGAGATCATGCCGACCCAGCCGAGCGCACCCGAATGGACGTGCCCGATGGTCCAGTCGGTATAATGCGACAGCGAATTGACCGCCCGGATCGCCATGATGGGGCCTTCGAAGGTCGACATGCCATAGAAGGCGACGGCCATCACCATCATGCGGATGATCGGATCGGTGCGCAGCTTGTCCCAGGCGCCGGACAGCGTCATCAGGCCGTTGATCATGCCGCCCCAGGACGGCATCCACAGCATGATCGAGAACACCATGCCGAGCGTCTGCGCCCAATCGGGCAAGGCGGTGTAGTGCAGGTGATGCGGCCCGGCCCAGATGTAGAGAAAGATGATAGCCCAGAAATGGACGATCGACAGCCGGTACGAATAGACTGGCCGGTTCGCCTGCTTGGGCACGAAATAATACATCATGCCGAGGAAGCCGGCGGTGAGAAAGAAGCCGACCGCGTTGTGGCCGTACCACCATTGCGTCAAGGCGTCCTGGACCCCTGAAAAGGCGGAGTAGCTCTTGGAGCCCAGGAACGAGACTGGTATGGACAGGTTGTTGACCACATGCAGCATCGCGATGGTCACGATGAACGACAGGTAGAACCAGTTGGCCACGTAGATATGCGGTTCCTTGCGCTTCAGGATCGTGCCAAGGAACAGAATGAGGTAGGCGACCCAGACGATGGTCAGCCAGACATCCACATACCATTCGGGTTCGGCGTACTCGCGGCCCTCGGTGATGCCGAGCAGATAGCCGGTCGCGGCCATGACGATGAACAGCTGGTAGCCCCAGAAGAC
The DNA here is from genome assembly GCF_004006095.1 of Mesorhizobium sp. M7A.F.Ce.TU.012.03.2.1. NCBI lineage: Bacteria > Pseudomonadati > Pseudomonadota > Alphaproteobacteria > Hyphomicrobiales > Phyllobacteriaceae > Mesorhizobium > Mesorhizobium sp. M7A.F.Ce.TU.012.03.2.1. The sequence goes on along the minus strand of NZ_CP034779.1, from coordinate 2,292,744 downwards.
GAACCAGGCGAGATCACGGCCGAAGAGGCGCGCGCGGCAGGTGCGCTGCACGACATACAGAGACGTGCAAAGCAGCGCGTTGCCGCCGAAGGCGAAAACGACACCGGATGTGTGCAACGGCCGCAAACGACCGAAATTGAACCAGGGCTGGATGTTGAGATCGGGGTAGGCGAGCTGCAGCGCGATCACCACGCCGACCAGCATGCCGACGACACCCCAGAACACGGTGGCGATCGCGCCGTAGCGGATCGGACCATCCATGTAAGCGGATGGGTCAATCGGAGCTGCTGGCCTGAACTCCGTGTTGCGCAACAGGATCGCAGTGAAACCAGCCACTGCGAAGAACAACACCCACATGTGTCGGCGGAAAGGTTCATCCACGCCGAAGCCGGCGGCCACCAGGGCCGCAAAAGCGAACACGCTTAGAAGGACGATCTCTGTGCCGAATTTCATTGCAGATCCCGATCTCGAATCTGGTGGATGCCAAATCCGCAGCGCACTAATCGCGCAGCCGCCGCCCCCTCGCCCTGATCTATGTCAGGCCGCACGATTTTGTGCGGCGCAATCAGCAGGTGGCGAATGAACGAGGAACGCAGCGCGGGCTCACCCCCTCATGGAAGGCGTTCCCTGGGTTGGGCGGGCGCAGACGCGATCGCTGAGGCGAAAGCTAAGGCTCTGCGCGCGTTGGATGCTATTGCCGATGCCCTGCCAAACGTTGTTCGGATCCCATTGGAAACGAACGCGATCGTTCCGCCGAGCCGTGGCAGATTAAGGACCATGCTTCGCCGGTATGTGCCGAAACACACCTGGCGATTGGTCACGTTCCTATCAAAGCCCGAAAGCTGTTTGTCTCGACCGTGACGCCGCTTCGTCGAAGGCGCGGCGACATCGCATTAAAAGGCAAACACGGCCCGCCCCGGAGTCATGCGACATGGCCTCGCCGCTTAGGGCCGCTCGCGTCCGCCGCCACAGCGCTTCTCCAGACGGCTTATGCTGTCCACCGTCACATGGCGTGCGTTCTCAATCCGAATCACCCCGTCAGCCCGCAATCGCGTCAGTTGGCGGCTCACGGTCTCGCTGGTGATTCCAAGGAAATCAGACATTTCGGCACGCGTCAGCGGCAGATCGAAGGAGGCCGACCCGGAAGCCGCATCGAGACTGGAATCGATATTCCGGGCCATCATGAGGAGAAAAGTCGCCACCTTTTCCGGAGCTGTCTTGCGCCCCAGCGTCACCATCCACTCGCGCGCCTCATCGAGTTCATTCAGCGTCTGTTTGAGCAGGCGATGCTCGAATTCCCGTGACGCCTTCATCATCCGTTCGACGGCCGCTCGCGGAAACGAACACAGCGTGACTGCTGTTGCCGCTTCCGCATTGATCGAGCTTTCCTCCTTGAAAGGACGTCCCAGAAAATCCGGTGCAAACTGGAGACCGACGATCTGCTGGCGCCCATCCGACAGGCTCTTTGATAGCTTTACCACGCCTGAAAGCACGTTGGAGTAGCTGTCGACGTTCTGTGCCTCGCCGGTTAACTCCATTCCTGACTCGATCCGGCGACGCGAGCAAGTCTTGGCGAGCCCAACCAAATTGTCTGGATCGAGCGCACCGCAGACACCGCGACGCCGTGCCTCGCAAGGGAAGCAAAGAACAGGAATGCCGGAACTATGAATGTCTTGCCGAAAGGTCATGCGTTCGCCTTACCCGATCCTAACTGCCGGCAGGATACCCATCCAGGGTAGAGAAATCCTGCGGCGGTTTGTCCATGAGCGCGGCTGATCGAGATCAGGGTCTGCTTCAGCGATGCGTGCAGTGTTCCGGCGGGCAACACGGTGAACGCGAGATGCAATCGGAAATAGCTGTCAAACTCAGCGAGAACGTCCCACGCTACACCAGCTATCCGACGGCGCCGCATTTCCATTCGGGGATCGATGCTGCCATTTACCGTGGCTGGTTGGAGACGCTGGAAAGCGGCGACGAAATCTCGCTGTACCTGCACATTCCTTACTGCGACAAGCTCTGCTGGTTCTGCGCCTGCCACACCAAGCAGACGCACCAATATGAGCCGGTGGCCGCTTATCTGCGCTCGCTGAATGCCGAAATCGTCACGATTGCCGGTCTGGTGAGCGGCAAGGCACATGTCCGTGCAATCCACTTCGGTGGCGGTTCGCCAACTATTCTGAGGCCCGATGATATGGTTGCTCTTGGAGCGGCCTTGCGGGACAGCTTCGACCTTCTCCCGGATGCTACGGTCAGCATCGAAATCGAAACCAACGACATGGACAAGGCGCGCCTTGATGCACTTGCTCAAATCGGCGTAACGCGGGCGAGCCTCGGCGTGCAGGATTTCGATCCGCAAGTGCAAAAAGCAATTAATCGTGAGCAGAGTTTTTTGCAGACCAAGGCAGTCGTCGACGGGGTTCGTTCGCGGGGCGTCGAATCGGTCAATCTGGACCTGCTCTACGGGCTCCCGAATCAGACACGCGAGACGATCTGTTCCACGGTGGCGCAGGCACTGACCTTGGAGCCAGACCGGATGGCCCTGTTCGGCTACGCACATGTGCCCTGGTTCAAGAAGCATCAGACGATGATCGACGAGGCATGGCTGCCGAGTCCCACTGAGCGTTTCGCCCAATCTCAACTCGCGGCGCGGGCAATTGTCGCCAAGGGATATGAGGCAATAGGACTCGATCATTTCGCGAAGCCCGACGATGCGCTGGCCATAGCGGCCCGCGCAGGGGTTTTGCATCGCAATTTTCAGGGCTACACTGAGGATCGCTGCCCGACACTCATCGGACTTGGCCCTTCGTCCATCGGTCGTTTTCGCCAAGGCTACGTGCAGAACATGGCTTCGACTTCCGGCTACGGGCGCATGGTTGCGGATGGCGGGTTGGCTGCCGTGCGCGGCGTTGCCCTTTCCGACGACGATCGCGTCCGTGGCTGGATCATCGAGCGGCTGATGTGTGATTTTGCCTTCTCGGCAGTCGACCTGGTGGAGCGGTTCGGCAAAGCCGGCGAGCAGCTCCTTCATCGCTCGAGGTCCATCGCACTCCACGATCCTGCCCGAGCGCTTGAATTCGATGGTGACAGTTTCCTCGTACGGACTGAAAGTCGCCCCTTCATTCGAACCATCGCGGCCAAGTTCGATACATATTTCAAAGGGGGAACGGCGAGGCACTCGGTGGCGGTCTGAGCAAAGCACAGTGCGCTCGCCGTTTGGTCGATCGGCGAACCAGCTGCGTTCGTTTTGACCGCTCATAGGCGACTACCGCATCAAATCGAAAATGCAAACTTAGGCTCTTGCGCGGTATCTCCTTCCACATCCTCTCTTGCGCACACCTGCATTCCAAGGTGTTTGATCCTATGCTTCGCAGGTAGGTCGCGACAGCTAGGCAATGTTCCAGCTGCCCTAGCGGAGGAGTCACGATTTTCCGGCAAGCTCCGTCGGCAGACGTTCTTTTCTGGCCTTGGCAAAGGCTCGGTCGCCTTCCAGAAACGCCGCCAGCATGAAAAGGAATGAGTTCTGCCACGGTTTCAGACTGACCATAGGTCTGACGGTAAAGTGCAGCATACTCCTTGAGTGTTTGGCTCAGCTCCGCGCTGACGGTAATGGTGATCTTCGAAGCTGTTCGGTCCGGAAGTTTTCCAAGTTTCAGGTCAGCCATGATAACTCCTGCTCAACTGGCGTATGGCCGCAGCACGATGTCCTTGTGCACGATGACGCGCAGTGGCCAACCTGGGCGGACGACGATGGTGGGCTGGATATTGAGGTTTTTTTCGGTGATGCGCTGGCCGGCTCGACTGGCGTTCTGCTGGGCTGATTCCCGGATCGCCTTGACCAGATCGCTCTCGTTTTCGCCGAGGCTGAATTCTGTGCCGACACCGAGCAATGTGGCAAGCGCCACTCCCTTGATCATCTGCCAAGTGTGGAAATCGACTTTGTCTTCCAGCCCTGCGTAGCCGGCGGTGTCGCTCGCGGGCAGATTGTCGATTTCGGCCGACGAGCCGTCGGGCAGCAGAATGCGCTGCCAGACCAGCAGCGCTCGCTTTTGCCCGAACGCGACGACGCTGTCGTAGACGCCGATAAGACGTGAGCCCTGCGGAATCAGCAATATGTTGCCCGTGACCGTGTCGTGCACATTTTCGGTGACTTGCGCGACCACAAGGCCCGGCAAATCGGAATTGATGCCGGTGATCAGGCTGGCGGCAATCACGCTGCCAGCCATCAGTTGATATGGCGAGATCGGCGTCTGAAGCGCATGCGGATTGTAGATCCCGCCAGTGCTCCGCTGGCTGAGAAAATCAAGCTTTCGCTGCTGATTGTTCTGGTCGCCTTCCGCCGCCGCCACCGAGGCTGACGCGCGTCCTGCTTCGGATTGGGGAAGCGCCTCAAACGGATGCTGAGCAGTTTGCACGCTCTCTCCGACATCTGTCTGTTGAGCTCGATTTTCGACGCGGAAAAGCACCCGCGATTCACGCGCTTCGATCGCCTGCTGCGCTAGACGCTGCTCCTCGGCCGAGATGTCTTGGCCCGGCACGATGCCGAGCTGGCGCTGCCGCTCGAGGATGGGGCGGCCGAGGTCGCCCGGCAAAGGTAGCCCAAGGACGGGAGGCTTCGGCTTCATGCCGGAATAGTCATGGGGAAGCGTATCGAGTCCCTCTGCGGTTGGTTTGCGCTCAGTGTTGTAGAGATCTTCCGCCTGATCCCTGATGCGAAGGGCCGGCCCCTGGAGGGCGATCATGGTAACGCCGAAGACAGCGCCGGATCCGAGCGCTGCGATCGCGATGATCACACCGCGCCTGAACCGCACCACGCGGCGGGGAGAGGCCCGAAGCTGCAGTTCCTCGGGATCCAGTTTCGGCGGGATGCCAGAGCGGGAATTTTCGATCATGAGCCCTCACCTCGCCGGCTGCCGCGAAAGAGCGAGATCCGCCGTTGCGGTTGCCTGCCGTCAATCCTGCTGATGCGGATCACCTGCTGCCGCTTGGTGCCGAGGCGAAGTTCGGCCGCGGCGAAGAGCCGATCGACGATGTAATAGTTGCCGCGCACGCGATAGTTGACGAGCTCGCTGCTCCCATCTGCGCCGACGATGAAGAGTGGTGGCGCCTCGCCCTGATCTATGCGACGAGGGAACTCAATATAGACCTTGCTGCCGTCGTCGAAGGCTCGCGTCGGTCTCCAGGGCGGTGTGTCGCCACTGATTGAGTAGCGAAAGCGAAGGTTTTCGAGCGCGATATTCGACGCGACCGGTGTAACTGCCTCGGCTTGAGCATTGCGCTGGCGAAGCGCGATGATCTGGTCTTGGCTGTAGGTCCAGGAGATTGCCGCCATTGCGGTCTTCTCGGTGCTTTGAAGCTGCAAATGATAGGTCCGCCGGTCCGTCGTAATGACGACATTGGTGGCAAGACCCGGCGCGAAGGGTTTTACCAGAACATGGGTGCGCTGATTGTCACCGGTGCCGCTTGCGGTATCGCCAATGACCCAGCGCACGGTGTCGCCAGCCGACACGGCGGTTAGTTTCTCGCCCGGCTGCAGAGCGATGTCGGTCACGCGCTCCGGCGCGGCATAGAGTTGATAAAGCGCGCCATCGGTGAAGGGGTAGACTTGCACTGCATTAACATACCCGTACTTGGTGGGTTGCTGGGTCGCGGCTTTGTTGGCATCAGCGACGCGTTCTTCAGGAGGGCGCTTGTCCTCGGCCTTGCCGGGCTCGGGCTGCATTTGGCCAGGCAGCGGCAGTGGTTTTGGCACCTCGACAATTCTAATCGGCCTCTCCGGCGCTTTTTCGATCGCGGCCGGTTTGAAGTCCGCAGCGTCATAGGAAATCTCAGGCGGCGGCACCTTCTTCGATGCACAAGCGGAAACGACCGCTGCCGACACCGATAGGATCAGCACGGCACGAATCGGTGACATTTTACCTTTCATTGGTGGACTCCGTCGGAGAAAGGGGGGCTGGGACGGCGCTGTCGAGCTCGCGTGACCAGTCAATGGCATTGATGAAGACGCCGAGCGGATTCTTGCGCAGCTGATCCGTATTGCTTGGCGAGCGGATCACGATCGTGAGGATCGCAGTCCAGCGCATCGTGCTGGCAAGGCTTCCGCGCTCAAACACCTGCTCGGTCCATTTGACCTGGAATGAACTTTCGGAGGCTCTGACCACGCTGGTGACCTGTACCGAAACACTGCGCGTTCCGATCTGACCGAAGGGGTCGTTCGCCTTGGCGTATTCGTTGAGGAAGAGCGCTGCGCGATCGCTAGCAAAGTCGTACGCTGCCAACCAGTTCTGCCGTACCAAAACCGGATCGGTGGAAACGGAACGGACATTCTGGATGAAGCGGCCGAGATGCCAGGCGATCTGAGCATCCGAGGGCTCATAATTCCGGATCGCCGGCGCGACGGCGCGCGTCTCGCCGAAGCCATCGACCTCGACGACATAAGGCACGACACGGCTTTGCATCGACTGCCATACGAGTCCGCCGGAAAGCCCGGTCGCCAAGGCCAGGCAGCCAAGGGCCATGATCCGCCAGTTCCTGGCCTGCAGTCGAGATGAGCCGATGCGCTCGTCCCACAGCTGGGCGGCTTTTTGATACGGCGTGACCGGTTCGGGTGTTTTGCCGTAACGGTGCACGGGTCGCTTGAAGAGCATCTAGTCATCCTTGTCGTTGAGAGAGGGGTTGGCGCTGCCTCCCGGCCGGTCTCCGTCTCGGACAGCTTGCATGGCAGCGTGGCGATTTGCCCGGGCGGTCTGTTCAGAACGTAGGCGCCTTGCCCACGTCGGCGCCGAAACAGTGGCCGAACCGGCAGAGCGTTCGGTCATTGACGCTGTCGGCGCGCCGCCGGTCGCGGTCCACGCGGCATCGCGCCCGGCATCGGCGTTGCGCCCAACACTTGCAGTGGCGGATCGCGCTATGCGTATAGCGGCGCCGCCAGCTGCACTGGTTACACCATGCATTCCAGCAGCCACACCGGAGAGGCCAGCGTCGGGCGAGGTTGCGCGCCCGATCTGCCATGACGTGGAAGCAGCCGATCCCATTGTTGTGCCGGCTCGGATGGCGGCGAGACCGCCGCTGGTTGCCATACGCGCGCCAGCAAATGCTGTGCCTCCAGCAACGAGTGATACACCCGCTGCCGCCGCGGTCGTGCCGAGGGCGGCGCCCGCCCCAAGCTGCGGTGCGCCTGAGACAAGACCCGACGCGATCCCGGACCCAAAAATGCCAAGGCCAAGCAGTGCCAGTGCGCCCAGTACCTGGGACATGGCACCGGCAAGATCCGGCTCCTTGCCTTGCAATGCGGAAGCGAACTCCCCGAAGAGCGTGGAGCCGATACCGACAATGACGGCGAGCACCATCACCTTGATGCCTGACGAGATAACATGGCCGAGCACGCGTTCGGCCAGGAACGCTGAACGGTTCCAAAGTGCGAATGGAACCAAAACAAAACCTGCCAGCGTGGTGAGCTTGAACTCTAGGATGGTGATGAAAAGCTGGATGGAAAGGATGAAGAAGGCGATGATGACCAGGAACCAGGCCATCAGCAGCACGAAGATGGTCAGTGCGTTGCCGAAGATTTCCGGGAAGCCCAGGAGCTGACTGGCTTGGTCAAGCATTGGCCAAGCACCTTCGAAACCGGTCGCGGCAATGCGGCCCGGGCGCAAGAGATTGTCTGCCGACAGATTGCCGGCCGACGCCTTAATCCCGAGACCGGCGAAAGAACGATAAACGATATCGGCGAGGTTCTTGAAATTGTTCAGAATGAAGGCGAAGACGCCAACATAGAGCACCTTGCGGACAAGCCGGCCGAGAACGCTGGTTTCGTCGCCGAGCGCCCACGCCAGGCCGGCAAGTGTGATGTCAATGCCGATCAGAATGGTAGTGAGGAAGGCGAGGTCGCCCGATAGCAGACCGAACCCGCTGTCGATGTAGCGGATGAAGGTCTCCATGAAGCGATCGATGACGCCAAGGTCGTTCATGCCGCTGCCTTTCTCGTCGTGATGAACTCGTGACTAATTGCCGGGATAAGCCGAGCCGGTACCCAAGAATCGCTTCGTCATCTCGCGGGCGGCTTCGTCTGACTGGGCCTTGCGGGCGGCATCCTCGGCCTCAGCTCGAAACTGCGTTGCGAGCAGCGTCTGGATCTGCATCTGCTGTTTTGTCGAAAGCGCCATCAGCTGGTTGGTGGCCTGGCTTGCCTGAAGCGCACCGGCCGCCCCTTGGCTGCGGTTGACGAGATCGGCGAGCAGATCGCCGTCGGCGCGGACGTTCTCGACGATTTGCGACTGGACACCCATGGTCTGGCGGAACGCCTGCATGGCGGTTTGCCAACGCTCCCGCGCAGCACTCGCCACATCGCTGACTTTGATCGTGGCGTCGTAGCTTTCCGGATATTGGCTGCGCCACTGGTCTTGAAGCTTGCCCAGATCAAAGCTGAGGCCACTCGCCTGGTCCATCAAGCCGTCGATGCGATGGAGTGAACCGGTGAGTTGGCCAACGGAAGAGAAATCCAGACGCTGAAGATTGCGCGCCATGTTCTGCAGCATGGTCGCCTGATTCTGCAGCGACTGGATCTGGTTGTTGATCTGCTCCAATGCGCGCGCGGCCGTCAGCACGTTCTGCGCATAATTGGACGGATCGAACACGATAAGGGCGTAGGCGGGCTGCACATAGTCGGCCATAGGCTTGGCGATCAGGGAAACGGTGATCAGGCCGGAGAGAAGGCGTCGCCGCATCATGAGAATTGCTCCTTGTCTGGTTGAGGGAATTGCTTGAGAAGTTCGCCGGCCCAATCGAGGCCGCGCGCGATCAGGAACTGCGAGGCAAAGCTGCCTTGCCCGTCTTCGGACATGATCCTGTCGATCAGAGTCTGCGTGGCCGGATCGGAAGCACCGCAAAGCGCAAGAGCGATGGGGCCAAGCTCGAGCTCGAACAGACGGTTGCCGCGGCGCGATTGCAGATAATACTGACGCTTCGGCGTGGCGCGGGCGATCAATTCGATCTGCCGCTCGCTTAAACCGAAGCGCTCGTAGGCTGTGCGCGCCTGGGGTTCCACGGCACGATCATTGGGAAGGAAAATGCGCTGCGGGCAGCTTTCGATGATTGCCGGCGCTATGCCAGAGCCCGCGATATCAGCCAGCGACTGCGTAGCGAAGACAACCGACACGTTCTTCTTTCGCAGCACCTTCAGCCATTCGCGGATGCGGGCGGCGAACAGCGGATTGTCGAGATAGACCCACGCCTCGTCGAGCATGATCAGCGTGGGCCGTCCGTCGAACCGTTCCTCAAGTCGCTGGAACAGATAGGTAAGCACCGGCAGCAAAGCGCCTTGGCTGTGCATTAACTCCTCGGTCTCGAAACACTGCACATCCGACAAGGCCAGCCCATCATGATCGGCATCGAGCAGGCGGCCGAAGGGACCGTCGAGCGTGTAGGGCATCAATGCGGTCTTCAGCGCATTGGATTGAAGCAGGACCGAAAGACCGGTCAGTGTGCGTTCCTGCGCCGGCGCGGTGGCAAGGCTGGCCAGCGCTGACCAAATAGCCTCCTTCACCTCCGGCGTGACGGTGACGTTCTCGTGGGCAACAAGGCTGGCGATCCATTCGGCCGCCCAGCTTCGGCTAGCCTGGTCGTTGATGCTGCGCAGTGGCTGAAAGGCAAGGGAACCGTCCGCTCCTAGCGCGTGGTGTTCTCCACCCATGGCAAGTGTTGCAGCACGGGCCGAATTGCCTTTGTCGAAGACATAAACCTGGGCGCCGGCGTAGCGCCTGAACTGCAGAGCAATCAGAGCAAGCAGAACCGACTTGCCGGCGCCGGTCGGACCAACAACCAGCATGTGGCCGACATCTTCGACGTGGGTGGAAAGCCGAAACGGTGTCGACCCACTGGTCTCGGCAACGAAAAGCGGTGGCGCTTCGGTTTGGGTGACTTTCGCGAGATGCTCGTTTGTCGCAGGACCGGCCCAAACCGACGACAGCGGCATGAGATGGGCAAGATTCAATGTATGAACGAGCGGTTGGCGAACGTTAGCGTAGACATGGCCAGGCAATGAGCCGAGCCAAGCCTCGACCGCATTGACGCCTTCTCGGATCGTGGTGAAGCCGAGCCCATTGATGATGCGCTCGACCGCGCGAAGCTTCTCTGCAGCGGCTTGGCGATCCTCGCCCCACACCGTCACGGTGGTGGTGAGATAGCCGAAACTCACATGATCACCGCCCAATGCCTGAAGGGCTTCGTCGGCATCGAGCGCCTTGTTGTCGGCATCGCTATCGACAAGCGGGACCGGCTCGTTGGTAATGACCTCGCGTAGGATTGCCACGATCGATTTGCGCTTGGCAAACCACTGCCGGCGCAATCGCGTCAGCGTCTTCGTGGCTTCCGTTTTCTCGAGCGGAATGAAGCGCGTCATCCAGCGATAGGCGAAATCCTGATGATTGAGGGTATCGAGGATTCCGGGCCGGGTGAGGTTCGGAAAGCCGAGGATGGTCAGTGTGCGAAGATGCTGCTCACCCAGCATCGGCTCCAGGCCACCGGTAAGCGGCGCATCGACCAGGATTGCATCCAGATATATCGGCGTTTCCGGGGCCATGATAGGATGGCGACGAGGCGAAATCGTGCCGTGGAGGTAGGTCAACGTCTGAGCATCATCGAGGACGCGTACTTCGGACATGAAACCCGAGAAGAGATCGAGCACGCGGTTGGTCTCGTCACGGAACCTCGCCAGATCCTGGCGCCAGTCTCTTTCTCCTCGGGAATAATGAGAGTCGACGAGCGTGCTTTCTGCGCGCGCCTGGGCGTCCGGCGGTGGCATAAACACCAAGGTCAGATGATAGCGGCTCTCGTAGTGCGCTACCTTCCCCTCGAAAGCAGCGCGGCGTTCTTCGTCGACCAGCCACGACGCGGCGTCAGGAAAATCCGAATTCGGATAGCCCAGCGCTTCTGTGCGCTCGGCCTCAAAGAACAATGCCCAGCCAGAGCCAAGGCGTCTGAGAGCATTGTTCGCCCGGGCGCAAATGCCGACGAGTTCAGCCTCCGTCGCACTTTCGAGATCCGGGCCGCGGAACCGCAACGTCCGCTGAAAGCTGCCGTCCTTGTTGAGCACGATGCCGGGCGCAACCAAGGCAGCCCAGGGTAGATGGTCGGCAAGCCGGTCGGCTTTGCTTCGATATTCCGAAAGGTTCAGCATGCAAGCCACCCCTTCAGACGTAGGTGGCGCACAAGCACGCTGGCGAAGTCCGGATCGCGTCTTGCGGCAAACACCGCTAACGAGTGGCCTGCGATCCAAAGCACCAGACCAGCAATCCATTGCTGCAAGCCGAAGCCAATGGCCGCGGCCACTGTACCGTTGAGGATCGCCACCGCGCGCGGAGCCCCGCCGAGCAGGATCGGCTCGGTCAGCGCCCGGTGGACCGGTACTGCGAAGCCCTCGATATGCTGCTCCCCGGCGGCCATCAGACGAGCGCCCCACCACCGAAGGAGAAGAAGGAGAGGAAGAAGCTCGATGCCGCGAAGGCGATCGACAGACCGAAGACGATCTGAATCAGGCGCCGAAAACCACCGGCGGTGTCGCCGAAGGCAAGCGTCAGGCCGGTGGTGATAATGATGATCACCGCAACGATCTTGGCGACCGGTCCCTGGACGGACTCCAGGATCTGCTGCAGCGGCTGCTCCCACGGCATGCCGGAGCCGGCGGCATAAACCGGGGCCGTGATAAGAAACGCGAGCGCTGTGGACGAAAGAAAGCGAAGCTTCTTGCGCATGAGGAAGGCCTTTCAAAGCTGCTGGAGTTGCGAAAGCGTGAGCGGGGCAACGGCGTAATCGCCGCTGCCGTCGAGACCGGTGACCTCGGCGATTGCGTCGATGTGGCGCGACGAGCCGCGTCCCGCTATGAAGACGATCAGATCTATCGCCTCCGCGATGAGCCGGCGGGGAACGGTGACCACCGCTTCCTGGGCGAGTTGCTCAATGCGATAGAGAGCCGAGCGCGCGGAATTGGCGTGTACGGTAGCGATGCCGCCTGGGTGCCCGGTGTTCCATGCCTTCAGCATGTCGAGCGCTTCCGCGCCCCTCACCTCGCCCACGATGATGCGGTCCGGCCTGAGCCTCAGCGTCGAGCGCACGAGATCGGCAAGGGTGACCGAGCCCCGCCTTGTTCTCAGGGCAACGCAGTCCCTGGCCGCGCACTGCAGTTCGCGTGTGTCCTCGATCAGGATCACCCGATCGTCGCATTCGGCGACTTCAGCCAGCAGAGCGTTGGCGAGTGTTGTCTTCCCCGAGGAAGTGCCGCCGGCGATCAGCATGTTGCGCCGCTCGCGGACGGCCTTTTTCAGCGCATCGGCCTGCAGCGGCAGCATGATGCGTTCGGCAACATAGTCGGCCAGGGTGTAGACTTTCGCGGCGGGCTTGCGGATGGCAAAACATGGCGCCAACACCACAGGTGGCAGCAGGCCTTCGAAGCGTTCGCCAGACGGCAATTCGGCACTGACGATCGGGTTGTCGGCGTGCGCCTCGGCGCGCACGTGCGAAGCAACCAGGCGGATGATACGTTCTGCCTCGGACGGGTGCATGTGAACGTCGGTATCGACCCGACCTTCGCCTAACCGGTCGAGTCGCAGCGCGCCGTCGGGATTGACCATCACCTCGATGACGGACGGATCGGCCAGGGCTTCGGTGATTGCCGGACCCATGGCGGTGCGCAGCATGACACGCCGCCGGTGGTCGGCCTCGGGATGAGAGCTCATCCTTCCCCTCCCCCACCATTGTCTTTGCTAAGCGACTTTTTGCCGGAAGCGATCTGGCGGCCGACCTTCTCAACGAATTTCTCGAAACGCTCTTGGGCAATAGCCTGCGTTGATCGATCCGGGACCGGCGTGTGGGCGTGAAGGGTGATCGAAAAGCGGATGAAGAGCGCCAGGCTCTCCAGGATCACCTCGGAATCGCGCCTGACGTGGGCAAGATCGCGGGAGAGCCGGTCAAGCCTTACGCCGTAGCGCCGATCGAACTCGCTCTCGCCACGCCGCTCGATGAACGCCTCGATCGCCTTCGCCACGATCGCTGATTTGGTCGTTGACGGATCGCGACTGAGGTTGTCCAGTTTCTCGCTGAGCTCCGGCTCAAGCAGAAACTGATGGCGAATGCGGTGCGGCTTCATGCGGCTCGTTCCGACGGCCCGGCGTTGCGCCGGCGACGGGAGAAGCATCGGCCAGACGCTCAAAATTGCTTATGGCCGTTATCTACGCTGAGGTGCGCTCTGCAACTCAGCGGACTTCAGAAGCCGGGAATGACATCGTCGCCCCTGCCCTCGTTGATACCGTAGGCGCGGGCCGCAGTGCAAATCCGATCCATGACACGCTTGTCCGCGAGCGCTTCGCTGTCATCGTCTGCGGGCTTGTACAGATCGGCCTGATCGGGCTCTTGAGAGACAACAACGTCTTCTTCGGGCAGGCTTGGATGGCGTTGCTGCTGAACGCCTCCCTCGTCTTCAACTGGCGCGTCGGCGCTTTCCTCGTCCGCAGCAAGTCGGCTATCGACGCTGCACACTTGTCCAGTCCAGCCGTCCGGGCGTGATGCAGGGCAGTCCGCATAGGGTCCGTCGTGCAGCACCGGCGCAGGCAGCACCCGATCTGTGAAATTCTGATCCTGATAATAGCGCAGCTTCTTGGCGCGGATCGGCGGCAACCCAGAAACCAGGACCAATTCGTCTGACGGCGGCAATTGCATCACCTCGCCTGGCGTCAGGAGCGGGCGCGCGGTTTCCTGGCGGCTCACCATGACATGTGAAAGCCAGGGCGCAAGCCGATGGCCCGCATAGTTGCGCATCGACCTAAGTTCGGTTGCGGTGCCGAGGGCATCCGAGATGCGCTTGGCCGTGCGTTCGTCATTGGAGGAAAAGGCAATTCGCACGTGGCAATTGTCGAGAATAGCATTGTTCTCGCCATAGGCCTTTGAAACCTGGTTCAAAGATTGTGCGATCAGATAGGAGCGAATGCCATAACCTGCCATGAAGGCGAGCGCCGTTTCGAAGAAGTCGAGGCGACCGAGCGCCGGAAACTCGTCCAGCATCATGAGCAGCTGATGCTTACGGCTCTTCTTCGGGTCCCCCTCCAGACGCTCCGTCAACCGCCTGCCGATCTGGTTCAAGATCAGTCGCACCAAAGGCTTGGTGCGCGAGATATCCGAAGGCGGCACCACCAGATAGAGCGACAGCGGTCGCTCTCCATCCACTAGGTCAGCGATGCGCCAGTCGCAGGACGAAGTGGCCGCCGCGACCGTTGGATCACGATAAAGCCCGAGAAAGGACATGGCGGTCGAGAGGACGCCTGAGCGCTCGTTTTCCGACTTGTTCAGGAGTTCGCGGGCCGCCGAGGCCACTACGGGATGGACCTGAGGGTTATGCCCCGTCCCGAGATGGTTTGTCGTCATCATCCGCCGTAGCGTTGCGGCAAACGAGCGTTGCGGGTCCGACAGGAAGGTGGCGACGCGGGCCAGCGTCTTGTCCTCTTCAGCGTAGAGCACGTGCAAAATGGCGCCAACTAGAAGTGAATGGCTGGTCTTCTCCCAGTGGTTCCGTCTCTCCAGCGCGCCCTCGGGATCGACGAGGATGTCGGCGATGTTTTGAACGTCCCGGATCTCATCTGGGCCTTTGCGCACCTCCAGCAGCGGGTTGTAGCGTGCCGATCTCGGGTCGGTCGGATTGAACAGAAGGCAGTACGAGAATTTCGACCGCCAGCCGGAGGTCAACTGCCAATTTTCGCCTTTTATATCATGAATGATGGCAGACCCGGTCCAGGAAAGTAGCGTTGGAACAACCAGCCCCACGCCCTTGCCCGAACGCGTCGGCGCAAATGCCATGACGTGCTCCGGGCCGTCATGGCGCAGATAGCGATCGTTCAGCCTACCGAGGAAAACGCCCGCCGGCCGTAACAACCCTGCCGTCTCCACCTCATGAGTCGTGGCCCACCGTGAAGACCCATAGGTCGTAACCGACCCGCGCTGTCGCGCGCGCAAAAGCGAGCCTGCGATTGCGGCGGCACAGCCCAGGAATCCGCTGGCGCCTGCAAGCGTACCGGCTTTGTCGAAGACCTCCGGCGCATAAGCATCGAAGTGGAACCACCATTCAAACAGCTTCCACGGCTTGTAGATTGGCCAGCCGGCGAAGAGAAACCATGGTGCGCCGAGAGGCGTCTGGTAGGTCAGCATTTGAGCGCACCATTGGGTTGCCGTCCATACGCCGATAATGACAATTGCGCACACAACGGCGATCTGCCCGATCAGTAGCTTCGTAGGTGTCATCGGCTTGGCCCGCTGAACAACGCGACCTAGCATCGCGCGGCGCAGCCGGGACAGGAATGTTCCTCACATACGATTTGGGAGCAATGAACGACTTCCTACGTATGCAGGTCGGTCAGCACGCGTGTTGCGCCTTCACGCGACACCATCCTCTCCATTCACCCTGAGGCCCGGCGCCGCCGACAGTTGCGTGACCGCTCCTCCGCAAAGTTATCTTCTGCGTTCAGGGAGCCAGGGCGCCTGGGCTGGCTGATGAACACCGTCCGCTCGCGCATGTGGGGTCGAATTGATTTGTGCCCAAGTGGAGGCAGGCTCATCATTCAACAGTTGCCGCAGTTCCCCTGGCTCGAACGGCATCATTGGTGGAGAGGCAGGCTCGTCTTCCAACAGRTGCCGCAGTTCCCCTGGCTCGAACGCCATCATCGATGGGGAAGCGGGTTCATCCTCCAACAGCTGCCGCAGTTCCCCTGGCTCGAACGCCATCAAGGCTCGTCCTCCAACAGRTGCCGCAGTTCCCCTGGCTCGAACGCCATCATTGGTGGGGAGGCAGGCTCGTCRTCCAACAGTTGCCGCAGTTCCCCTGGCTCGAATGCCATCATCGGTGGGGAGGCGGGTTCATCCTCCAGCAGCTGCCGCGGCTCTTCCTCGTGCGGCAAGCGCCTCCTTAGCCGGTCTTGCAGCGCCTGCCGATCGGCAACGAGGTTGTCGAGGGGCAGCGGCTCGTGGTCTGGCCGCTGCCCTTTCACCAATCGTTCAACCAGCGCCCACGTGCCCTCCAGGACAAATACGCCGCAATCATAATGGTTCGTCTGTCTGGCCATGGGGGCTGGCGCCAAGGTAGCATTCAGCAGTCCTGCGAGCTGTTTTGCAGGCACGTCGTTATATCCCTCTCGCTGGAGGGAGTCGTAGTGATAGGCGAACCGCCTTTCGGGGTCGCGGCGATCAACGAGCAGCAGCGACCAATGGGTGCCGGGGCTAGTAGCCGTGCCATTATTCACTGGCAAGAACAGGAAGTCGGCTGTGGCGTTGTTTTGATTATAGATGGACTGCAATATGCCTCGAGCGTCTTGCGGCGACGTGTGTCGCAGTAGATGGGATACGGAAGGATCCACCAGCCGAGTCCGGGCAGCGAGCGCCGGATTGATCCCCTGCAGTTGCCCCTCCAGCAAATTGTAATCTCTCTGGATATGGGCGTCGCTCAGCCATTCGGCGGCGCCGAGCACCCGCCCCGTTGCAACGTTGGACGGGGCTGTCGGATCGAGCGCCCCGATCTGAGCCCCAGAGGAACTGGTCGTCAGTGTGGTCACATCAACCAGTGGAAGGCCGCGGTAGGTGCCTGGCAGCTTAGCGGTTGCTGGCGAGGCGGGTTGGGGAGCTCTTGCCGGTGCCGCTGGCCCAGCTTCAGCAGCGGCCCCAACGCGCCTGGTGACTGCGTCTGCCGGATGAGCAGCAAGGACAGTTTCGCGCCCGAGCACAATGCGCGGCAGGACATCCCGGAGGTGAGCCAATGCAGAACCGATCCTTAGCCTATTACCATAGGAGACAGCCTTGAAGCTCTCAACATCTTTATCCAGCGATTTGTCGTGAATCCGAGCCGCAATCCCAGGCTTGTTATTTTGACGCAGGTACTGGCTAAAATGTCTAAGAAAAGTTGTATAGCCGCCCACGGTATCTGGATTCCGTCCGGTCGCAGGCGCTGCCAGGTACTCCTTGGTCGAAGCGGCTCTGTAATCTCTAATGAGCTCGGCATCGTCAGGATAGGGGATCACGACAGGGCGACCCATAATCGGGGCTCCGCCTGTCGACTTCTTGAGGTAACGCAGTGCGCCAGCCACGGTGGAGGAACCACCCGTACTCTCGTACTCCTTGAGATCCTGATCCAGCGACGAATGGTAAAGCCGAGCAGCAAACCCTGGCTTGTTGTTTTGAAGGAGCCACCGACTAAAGCCGAAAAGAGAATTTACATTGTAAGTGACCGTGTTCGCGCTGGCCTTACCCGCGTGGAATGCTGCCCTCAGCCCTTCGATAGCGGTCGCATCGTTGGAATAGACAGGACGCTTGTCGGAACCGTTGGGGACTACAATTGGACGATCCGGCTGCACTGTCGAGGGCATCGACCCACCACCTCCGGGATGCGGTGCTGGGGTGGATTCGTGCTCAACCCTCTGCCTGACGAGCTGCGCCTCACATTCCGGTGTAGCCACCTTATGAGGATCCTGCATCGGTTCGATCCCCTCCATCTCCTGCTGCAACCAAGCCAAAGTTTGGCGAGCGGCGGCTTCATCAACCGCAGAGGATGTCTCCACACCTCTGGCGGACGCCGGCAGAGCCTGCTCCGCCCGCCGTCGAAAGAGCTCTGGCGAGGCGGATTTCTCCGCCCACGATCTGGGCTGCGTAGCGAGTCCCCGTCCAGATTTATGTGGCACCGCCTGGCTTGGCAGCGGGCTGCTCCTGTCCCGTGCAGCTACCAGCCCCTCCGGGGCGCCCTGGTCGCCGTGGCGCCAGTTCAAGTGAGGGACGGCCTCTCCAAAGTCGGGTGCTTGGTGTTGGTGCGCGGTTGGGGCGAGAGACAATGGTAGATCGGTGCCCTCCTTATAACCTACCGGCAGGAGCTCCTCTGGCCAATCGAATCCCTGCTGTGGTGCGGTATGCTGAGCAGCGTCGCCACGGGGACGAGCCTCCATGCTGACCGCGTTTTCCAGATGACTCCCGAGTATAACGCGCGGCGGGTGCTTGCGGAGATAAACCAGTGCAGATTCGATCGGAGCTCCACGATTAGAGGAGGCGGCCTTGTAGCTCTCAACATCTTTATCCAGCGATTCATCGTAAATCCGGCCCGCAATCCCGAGCTTGTCATTTTGACGTAGGTAATGACTGAAATGGTTAAGAGCAGTTGCGTAGCCGCTCGCGGATCTGAAATGTCTAGTGAGCGCGGCGTCGTCAGGATGGGGGTTCAGGACAGCGCGACCCACAATCGGGGCGGCTCCGCCTATCGACTTCATCAGTTGACGCAGTGCGCCAGCCACGGTGGAGGAACCACCCCTACTCTCGTACTCCTCGAGATCCTGGCTCAGCGACGGATGGTAAAGCCGAGCAGCAAACCCTGGCTTTTTGTTTTGAAAGAGCCAACGACTAAAGCCGAAAAGAGAATTTGCGCTGCGAGTGACCGTGTCCGGCCTGGCTTTACCCGCAAGGAGTGCAGACTTCAGCCCTTCGATGGCGGTGGCATCGTTGGAATAAACAGGACGCTTGTCGGCACCGTCGGGGGCCACAATTGGACGATCCGGCTGCACTGTCGAGGGCATCGACCCATCGAGATGCGGCGCTGGGGTGTATTCGTGCTCACCCCCCTGCATCGCGAGCTGCGCCTCCCGTTCCGATGTACCCACCTGATGGGCAGGGAGTTGCATCATCACGCGAGCGCCTGAGTCACCAACCTGACCTGGTTGCCGCTCAGTGACAGCATGCTGCAGATTGCTTTGGATCCTCTGCCTCTTCGTTGGTCTCAACTCACCTTTGCCATTCGAGCCATTGACGAGGACATCCTCGCCTGGTGCACTCATCAACTCATCCGCCGCCTGCAATTCGCCCAAGTGCTGCTCAAAACCGGCTTGGCCGGCCTGGCCGCTTGCTCGTGCGGTACGGCGTGCTGCACCTGCAGCCAAGCTGCTACGATGAATGTCCAGTTTGTACGGGTGCACGCTATCCTCACTTCCACAGATCACATGAGCAACCTACTCAGGCAAGCTTTCGAAAGGCTGACGAGGTCCGCCGCCGCGGAAGGCGAAGGCTGGTTTTCTGCTCAGCGGTTGACGGCCTAGCGTGTTGCGGCCGCGCCGGGTATCACGCCAATCAATCTGAATAGTCGATGCGTCAAACGAACCACGATAGGATTTTCGTAGCGGGGCTGCTCTACTCACTCTTGTCCTGAGGGCAGAATTCAACCATATCGCCGAGCAACTGGATGCCGATTGGAAACCCGATCCGGAAAGCTTCAGCTCATATGTGACGCGAGGATGAGAATCGTGGCAGCTCCAGACCGACGGGCTGCCACCCACAGCGGCGATGACCGACGAAGGTCTTCTATTGCCAAGGCAACCGTCCGTTCGGGGACCTATGTGTTCCAATGCTCGTCGAGCGGATCGGGTGGGCCGCACCGCCGTAGCGTTACGGCGAGCGGAAGCGGCGTTGGGTGCGGCTTTTCCCCTGAACGCTTCACACCAGGCTGATAGGGGATTTTGCAATCGCACACACGCGGTCTGCAGGCGTGCCTATCAAGCAGTTTGCTCAGACCAACGTCGCGGCGAGCCGATCCTCAATACGCAGCGCAAGTCCTAGACTCCACGATCGTCCTTCGGTGCAGATTTGCTCGCGCCTCGCCCTGATTACAGCCGATAAGGCGAGCTAACATATTGCAAGAGCCACAAGCTATTCCAGCTCGATCGGTTTGGTGTTCCAGTCGGGCGGGGTCTGACCGAGAATGTTGCGAACGAAGAAGTCTAGGAGTTTGCGCTCGGTGTAGGTGCCTAGAGTATGGTGATTGGCACCAGGAACGTAGACCATGTCAAAATCTTTTCCTGCCTTGATGAGTCGATCGGCAAGCTGGAACGAGCAAAACGGATCGACATTATCATCCATTTCGCCGACCGCGATCATCAGCTTGCCCTGCAGCCTGTGAGCATTGTCAACGGCGGAGGATTGCGAATATTCAATGCCGACCGGCCACCCCATCCACAGTTCGTTCCACCAGGTCTTGTCTATCCTGTTGTCGAAGCAGCCGTTTTTGGCGACGGCGACCTTGTAGAAATCGGGGTGAAAGAGCAGCGCGCTGACTGCACTCTGGCCGCCGGCGGATGCGCCAAAAATGCCGACGTTGGATATGTCGTACCATGGATATTGCGCAGCCGCCGCCTTGTGCCACAGAATGCGATCGGGAAATCCTGCGTCCTTCAGATTCTTCCAAGCAACATCATGGAAGGCGCGGGAGCGGTTGTTGGTGCCCATGCCGTCGATCTGAGCAACGACGAAGCCCAGCTGCGTGAGCGGCTCTGTCCACCGCGAGAAGGATTTTGGGACGAAGGAGCCGTGGGGTCCAGCATAGATCTTCTCCACAACTGGGTATTTCTTCGTCGGGTCGAAGTTGGCTGGCAGGTGGAGCACGCCCCAGATGTCAGTTTTGCCGTCGCGCCCCTTGGAATGGAAACTGAGCGGCGGCTGCCAGCCTGCGGCGACGAGCTCGGAAATGTCGGCCGTCTCGATCTGCTGGAGCTTGGCATTGTCGCTGGCGCGGTAGAGTGCCATGCGCGGGGGCAGATCGATGCGTGACCAGAGATCGACATAATAGCGCCTGTCAGGCGAGAACTCGATATGGTGGTTGGCCGGTTCGGGCGTCAGTGCAGTCAGTCCCTTGCCGTCAAAGCCGATGCGGTAAGCATGGACCCAATAGGGGTCCTCCTGCGAGTTCATCCCGCTCGCCTCGAACCAGATCTGACGCTTGACCGGATCGACATGGTTGACCCTCCGGACGACCCACTCACCTCGGGTGATCTGGTTTTCGAGCGCGCCTGTCCGGCCGTTGAAAAGATACAAATGCTCATACCCGTCGCGCTCTGATGCCCAGATGATCTCCTTCCCGTCATCGACATCGTAACGGAAGATTTTTCCGGCATCCTCCTGGCCATGCCCCAGCGGCAAATAATCAACGAATGTCTCGCTGGTCTCATCGATCAGGGAGCGCCCGCGGCCCGAGGCGGCGTCTACCTCGACCAGGCGATAGAGCTGATGCCCGCGCTGGTTATATTCGAAAGTGAAGCCGCGGCTGTCCGCCCACCACCGGAGAGGGGAAAGTTCGAAGACGTTCGAGAAGAGGGCACCGTCAATCACGATCTGGCGCCGGCCGGCAATGTCGAACAGGACTGGCTGGGGCAGCGGAAGGACATCGCCCGGCCTGGGATAGAATTTTGTTGAATATTCCCGCTCCAACTGGTCCGTCGAAGAATTGAGGTAGCGGACCTCTCGCCTATAGCCGGGGCGAACAAGGTAAGCGGCGAGGTGGCGCGAGTCCGGCGACCAGCTCAGCGTCGAAAAGACGTAGCAATTGCCTTCGGCTCCGTCCCGGCTCAGAGGAACATCCTGCAATCCGTCCTCGCTGCGCAGGAAAACGTTGCAGTTCTTGATATAGGCGATCCATTTGCCGTCGGGCGACGCGTTGCTCTTGTCGGGGTTGTTCTCCGCTGGCAGCGTGTAGCGGTGGCTGAGCTCCCTACGGTCCCCTTTCCTTGCATCGAATGTGGTGCTGGTACAGTCATAGCTTGCAAGGTCGCAGCTCCACCGGGTGTCTTCAATCTGGAAGTCG
The DNA here is from genome assembly GCF_004006095.1 of Mesorhizobium sp. M7A.F.Ce.TU.012.03.2.1. Lineage (NCBI taxonomy): Bacteria > Pseudomonadati > Pseudomonadota > Alphaproteobacteria > Hyphomicrobiales > Phyllobacteriaceae > Mesorhizobium > Mesorhizobium sp. M7A.F.Ce.TU.012.03.2.1. Next base: position 2,271,113 of record NZ_CP034779.1, on the reverse strand, counting down.
AGCCTGCGACCATCCTCACTCAGTTCGAAACGGTCGAACGGAAGATTGCCGGCTTGATAGCTCTCATGGCTCACCTTGTTTAGCGCTGCCGCCAGACGCGCCTGATCGAAAGCGGGCCGCTTGAAACCCGTGGCAGCATCGACCTGCATGAACTGCTGCTCGCCGTGGCTAGTCCGGCGGTAGACGAAGGCTTCACCCCCGGTCAGCCAGAAAGGCATTTTGGGGACATTGACAGTGAGCCCGCCATATCGATCGTTGATCGTAAGTGCGCGCTTGAAATCGGCCGGCGCTAGCGTCGGGTGTAAACTTTTCGAACCCTTGGCCAGCGTCTGAGTTGCCGATCGCCATGCCGCGCGCGTCAAAGCGCCGATCCTGGACATACCTGTTCACTTCTTTCGGTTTTCGGAATGCTAATTTTGAAGTTGGGTTCTCGTCGCCGGTCTGCAGCAGCGCCGAGCGTCGCCTTGGAGGAGAGCCAGCACGCGGGTGCAGCCAGGCACGCGCAACAGGGGCGCTCCCTGGACATCCAGGCACTGGTTCGGGTGCCGATTGAAGAGTTGGCGTCCGCCGCCGAAACAACCAGGAAAGAGCGTCCACGCAGCCCTGACGCGACTATTTCCCCGCGAGTATGGCCGCTTGCTTTTCTGCATCATCTGAAAGGTCCTGCTCTAGTCGGGCCGGATGTCACCCCGGCAGAAATCATTGTGCTATTTCGACAATCTCCGAGCGATTGCCGCCGGCCCATGAAGAGGTTTACCGATAGGGCGCAATATGCGTGCCAAAGGAAAAGCGGTTTAAATACACGGCAATCCGCCTATGTCGCATCCCCAACATCGTCGCACACCGGACAATGCCGGACGAAATTGTCCCGGGGCGTCAAATTGGTTTGATGGTGACCCAAGGAGTTCTGGCTTTATCTGAGGCGTTCGGCTTTTTCAAAAGCCGGACTCTTCGCGCGTTTCCGACGGCCCGAAGCGCCTGATCAAAGCTGACGGCATTCCCGGGTCTTGGCCTTGCCACAGCAGCACCTGCTGCATCAATTCCGACGGACGCTGTAGAACACCTGCAACACACGGCCCGCAGCAATTTCTCCGGCGCAACGCTGGGGCGACCGCCTTTGGCACTGCAGGCGTACATGCCGGAAAGGATGCCGTCTAGCCGCACCAGCGCTCCATTGATCATCAGCCGGTGCGGGCCCAGGATGACCGGCTGGAACGAAATCTTCCAACCGCTTCATCGTGAACAGCTGCTCCATGAACACATCGCTCCCGTCAATCGAGCCGTCTCGCCAGGGGGATCAATAGTCTCTCTTTGGCGTAGGTATTTCAGCAGCCTGCTGTTAGCGTGCGGACGACGCCGACATCAACCGGCGGACAAATGCGACGAGGGCAACAAGCGCGCCTGACGCAACGCCACCAGATCAGCCGAGCCGGTGCAGAAGCAGGCGACGGCCAACTGGCGGATGACGATCTCGAAATGCGCGACAACGGCCTCGGTGGACACTGTCGCCGCGCCCAGCACGCTGGCCGCCTGCCCGGCGATGTCCGCGCCCAGGCGGATGGCCTTGGCCACGTCGACGCCATCGCGGATCCCGCCCGACGCGATCAGCTTCACCGTTGGCAGCGCCCGACGTACCGCCTGCACGCTGGTCAGGGTGGGAATCCCCCAATCGGCGAATGATATCGCCACTGCACGGTCGGCGGCATTGCGGGCGCGCTCGCCCTCCACTGCGGCCCAACTGGTGCCGCCGGCGCCGGCGACATCGATTACCGCCACGCCCGCCTCGACGAGCGCACAGGCCACCGAGGCGGAAAGGCCCGCCCCCACTTCCTTGGCCACGATCGGCACGCCCACGATGCGCGCGACGCCAGCGATCAGCCCCAGGACGCCGCGCCAGTCGCGGTCGCCCTCCGGCTGTACCGCTTCCTGCAGCGGATTGAGATGGACGATGAGCCCATCGGCCTCCAGCGCGTCCACCGCGCGACGCGCCAGGTCCAGGCCGCCGGCCTCCCGCAGTTGCGCGGCGCCGATGTTGGCCAGCAAGGGAAATGTCTGGCGCCAGGCGGCGCAGCGCGCGCGTTAGCCCCTGGGAGTTGCGGGATTGCAGGCTCACACGCTGCGAACCGCACATGGCGATCTCCAAGGCTTGCGCTGCCTCGCTCAAATGCCGGTTGATGGCCTCGGCCCGTGGCATGCCGCCGGCCATAGAGCTGATCAGCAGCGGCGCGCGCATAGCCTTGCCCAGCAGCGAGGCGCGCAGGTCGATCTGCGTCAGGTCCAACTCGGGCAGTGCGCAGTGTTCGAAATGGATGTACTCCCAGCCAGCGGCCACCGTGGCCGGCGCCGTTCGCCGGTCCAGCACGATGTCCAGATGTTCGTCCTTTCGCCGGCTCAGGGCGGTGTCGCTCATGCTCGCTCCATCCGTAGCAGCGGGCGACGGCGTTGCGTCGGATCGAACCGACGGCAGCGCGCCCAAGCCGCCGCCTCCGGCGCGTTCAGGCCGACGCACGCTGGCCTCCCCCTGCAGCGTCGCTGCGGTAGCGGCTGGTCGAAGTCTGGTAGTACTGCGCGCGGATCGCCGCCATCGCCTCGATCAACGGTCCCCACGGCGCGGGAAAGCATTCTTCCGCCATCACCCGGTGCAGCATGCGCATATGGCCGGCCAATTCGTCGTTGAGGAACTCAACCACAGGCATAGCCGGATAGCGCTGCAGAAGCAGGATCGCCGCGTTATCGCCGGCCGACCTGTCCTTGTCGCGTCCATGCAGATCGTTCTGTAGGCGCCCTATCACTGAGATGAGCCGCAGGACCTGGCGAAACGCTGGACGCGCGCGCAAGGTCGCCATGTCCAGCCCCCACAGCAGCAACAGGCACAGAACACGTTCCCGGACCAGCGTCGCGCCCCTGCCGCCTGCGCGTGTCCGGCGCGCAGCGCCGCGCAGTAGCACCGGGTATAGTCGAGAAGCCGAGCATAGTCGCGACGATCGTAAGCGAGCGCAGCCAGCGAAGCGCGCAGCTGAGCGCAGCCCTCGAATCCGGAGAGCACGCACGGTACGCCGTGCCCCAGCGCCTGCTCCACGGCGGCGAGTTGCTCCGGCGCGATCAGGCCAACGTCGTTGCAATCGTCTAGCCAGAACAGCAGCGCCAGTTCGGGATAGAACGCCACGATCAGCGGATCGCGGCCGGTGCGGGCGCTGGTGCCGCGCAGGCTCGGGTGAATGCGTTGCAGGATATACTGGCCGCCCCTTACCGCTTCCTCAGCATGCTCATCCGCGAAACCGGTCAGGGCACGCCCCCACTCAAGCACCTGCTGCAGCGCGCGTTCGGTCTGGATCATGGCGCCGCCCCTGCTCCCTCGGCTACGACGCGCCGCCCCCAACGAAGCGCCAGCCACAACCCGGCGAGACCGCATCTCCGCGCCATAACGGCGATCGCGGAGTTATCGATCCGATTGCCAGTTGCTAATGCAAGCTCTTGTGAACGGCCGTTTGGAGCCGGCCCGCAGCCTCGCCGGCAGTATCGAGCAATCCGCTTGCGCCGGCTCGCCATAGCAGGCGAGGACGGCAAGGTCGCCGGCGGCAAACGCACGCGAGCACATTGCAAGCGATATCCGCGAACGCGGCGCCGACTGGTCAGCCTCCGCCTCGGTGCCCGCATATGTCCGCGAGTCGAGCAGCGCCTTCGCCACGAAATGAGCAGAACGCCTTACGAGCATCGACCGCCGGCTGCTGCGCATGCGCGATGATGAGGCATGGTCTCGCAGCGGACCCGTTCCGACAGATGCTGCACCAGGGACGAGGCGACCTTATCCAACAAGGCACCACTTGCGCTGTTTGTGGAGACGAGCGTCGGCTGCATCCATGCGGCTGCTTGAGTGGTGAAGACTCTGAACGACGGTTCCTACGGCGCTGCCGGCGCAATCGGCTGCTTGGGGGACGCGTGACGCAGTCAAAGCTCCCCTTGCCAAGCACGGAGCAGGCGAGTGAGAGAGCAGATGAATAGGCGTGTCGCCAATATTTCCGCATTGCTCTAATCGATTATAGTTGTGAGGAGCAATTTGAGACCATTTACTTGCGGCTCAAGTCACCCATAAAAGAAGGCAAGCACCGATTCGGTAGCTTATCCCCTGTCTTTCGCGTACTCGCGGCCGTGGCGCCGGGTGAACGATTGAAGACCGCCGGTCTCACTCGCAGGTGGGCGCCAGGGCGTGGGGCGGTTGGCAAGCCACAGGAGTAGGACAATGTCGAAGGATTCGGGTAAGGGCGATAATCACGGCAGCGGACCGGGCAAGATCGAGATCACGGTGGTGGTGAACGGCCAGCCCACGCAGGTCGAAGCCAGTCCCAACCAGCCGCTTCACGTCATTCGTACCAAAGCCCTTGAGAACACGCAGAACGTCGCCCAACCAGCCGAGAATTGGGAATTGAAGGATGAGGCCGGCAACTTGCTCGACGTCGACAAGAAGCTTGGCGATTTCGGTTTCCCGAATACTATGACCCTGTTCCTCAGCCTGAAGGCGGGCGTCGCAGGTGCCTAAACCCCAAAGTGTGGATCCGGAGGTCTCCCGAGCGAAGTTTGATCGGGAGATCGGCCGGTTCCGGCCATATGCTGATGTCTATCGGGCTCAGGGCTGCTTCTTGATCGAGGCGACCTTTCCGCGCGCTTTCTTCATTTTCGCAAGCCTCAAGTTAAAACCACGGGTGATCAGCGCAGCGAGCGAGGTCGACTTCACCGACTACGACTTAAGACCACCGTCCGTGGTCTTCGTCGATCCGTTTACGCGTCATCCGATTGCCCGGAAAGATCTATACCTGAAAATGCTTAGACGTCCGCCGCTGCCCGGAACGCCGCCGGAGATGATAGGAGCTCTCATCCAGCAGAACGCCGTGCCGCTGACGGACTTCATCCAGGCCAACAGTCCCGAGGACGAACCATTCCTGTGCATGGCGGGCGTCCGGGAATACCACGACAATCCAGCCCATTCAGGTGATCCATGGCTGCTTCATCGGGGTTCTGGCGAAGGCTGTTTGGCCTTCATCCTGGACAAGATCATCAAGTACGGAATCATTCCTATAGAGCAGTTGCAGATTCAACTCCCACCGGCAATCGTAGGAATGGTGGTATCCCCTCAGGCGATACAAGAATGACTGGTTTGAGAGATGTAACGATCGTGACTCTCCCGCGCGGCTGCATCTCGACCACGCATGGGCATCTGCGCTCAGTTGGTCGCGAAGGCAATGAGGGGATGGCGCTCTGGGTCGGCGTTCAGCAAGACCGGCACTTTGCCGTAACAGAGACGGTTATCCCGGCGCAGCGTCACATTCGGACAAACGATGGCGTTTGCGTGATCGTTGCGGCCGAAGAACTGCACCGGCTCAATGTCTGGCTCTACAAAAGCGGCCTGAAACTCTTGGCCCAGATTCACAGCCATCCGGGCCGCGCCTACCATTCGACGACGGACGACGCTTATGCGGTTGCTACCACGGTTGGGTGTCTGTCGCTGGTAGTGCCGAACTTCGCCCGCGAGCCTTTCGATTTTGCTCGGGTCGCCGCCTATCGGCTTGACGAAAAGGCCAAATGGAATGCGCTCCCTCCCGCGGCACTGTCGCGAATGATCATGATATCGAGTTGAACAATGGCATTCGCTAACTTCATCGATCGCGCCGCCACGGCGGCATCTCAGGTCCTGGCCGATTTTCATCTGGGAGACTTCAAAGCAGCTCTTGAAAAGCAGGTCGTGGCAGTCGCCTTCGACCATCAGGCCGCTTCCTGCGCCGAAGGCCAGGCGACACTAGATCTTGCGGTGAGATTGCTCGCTAGGCTCTACCCGGTTCTGGCGATACTCCCGCTGGACAGCGCGGCGAGCTCTCAAGCCCAAGCGCTGGAGCGCTTGGCAAAGTCGATCAATCCAAAAGTCGGCATCCGGCGTTCCGGCAAGTCTGCCACCGTCTGCGTCGTTGCAGGGGTAACGCGCCCATCACTCCGGTGCCCGATCTTTTTCGTGGGATCGGACGGTTGGGCGGCAAAGCTGTCGCGTACGGACCCGGTGGGCTCTGGCCCAAGTCTGCTGCCTTATGGAGCTGGCGCCGCCAGTTGCTTCGGCGCCGCCAACGTCTTTCGAACTATCTTCGCCGCCCAGTTGACCGGCGCCGAGTTGGACGAAACCATCGACCTCTCGCTATGCAGCTACGACAAGACCAAAGCCGGAGAGCCTGGCCCGATCGACTTCCCAGTCGACCTTGGCGAAACCCACCTCGTTGGGCTCGGTGCGATAGGCCATGGCTCGCTTTGGGCGCTAGCGAGACAACCCGATCTCAAGGGTCGTCTGCATGTAATCGATCACGAAGCGATCGAACTCTCAAACCTGCAGCGCTACGCATTGGCTGGCCAGGCGGAGATTGGTATGTCCAAAGCGGTTCTTGCAGCCACCGCCCTTAGATCGACTGCCCTTGAGGTCGAGGCGCACCCTCTGACGTGGGCAGAATATGTTGCGCGCCGGGGCAATTGGGTCTTCGACCAAGTGGGTGTGGCGCTTGACACCGCCGCCGACCGTCTGGCTGTCCAAGGTGCACTGCCGCGATGGATCGCAAACGCTTGGACGCAGGAGCACGATCTCGGTATTTCCCGGCATGGTTTCGATGACGGCCAGGCTTGCCTTTGTTGCATGTACCTGCCATCCGGAAAATCCAAGGACGAGCACCAGCTGATTGCCGAGGAACTCGGAATACCGGAAGCACACGAGCAGGTGAAAACGCTCCTGCAGACCAATGCCGGAGTTCCCAACGACTTTGTAGTTCGCGTGGCTACAGCGATGGCTGTGCCGTTTGAACCGCTAGCCCCGTTTGTCGGCCAGCCCCTGCGCTCCTTTTATCAGCAGGCTATCTGCGGCGGTCTGGTGTTCCAGCTTAGCGAAGGAAGTCGCCGCGTTCGAACTGTGGTTCCGATGGCCTTTCAGTCGGTGCTTGCCGGGATTATGCTTGCCGCGGATTTGGTCAAACATAGTGCGGGGTTTCCCATGAGCCCGACGACGAGCACTCGGGTGAATCTTCTGCGCCCCCTTGGCTCTCACTTGCACGATCCGAAGGCCAAGGACTCCAGCGGCCGCTGCATCTGTGGCGACGACGATTTCATTGCCGCTTACAGGCGCAAATACGGCGAGCGCGTTGATCAGGTAAGCGATGTCTCGGCCGCCTAAGCAGACGCGCACCTCTCCGTAGACGCAGGGGGCGCGGCTTGTGGGCGTGACCATGGGCGCCATTATGACACGCTTGGCCCGCTCCTTTGCCGGCCTATCGTCCTCCGCGCATGATCCCTGTTGCCGACGTGATGATCCAGCACCAGCCGCCATGGCACCAGAGGCTGGTCAAACCTCCGTTGTTGGCCGGTTTGGACAGTGCTGCATCAGGTCTCGACCGACGTCTCGACAGTCAGGGCTGCTTCGACGGGTGTGAAGATGTCAACATCGACCCCAGGCGCCCGAATCGTCACAATCAGGGCGTACCGAGCTAGAGCGTCGACGCGTTCCAGGTAAGGCTTCTCCTTCCACCAGCCCCCGACCGGGAACACGCCGATCGCGTCACGCTCGGCGAGATCGGCGGCGCTGCCCGACCAGAAATCGGCGTGCAACGAGCCGCGATCGCGGAAGGTGCCGAGCAGCCACTCTTCTCCGCCTCCAGCAGGCGCCCCTTCCTCCTCGTCCCGAGCGGCCTGATTGATGCGGGCTCGGAATTCGTCGACTGTCTCGGTCGCTGACTTTACTCTGAACCGAAGACCATGGGACGCGTAACGATGCCGGCGGGTCCATCCGCGTTCACCGGGGTTGGGTTCGATGAAATAGGACAGCGTGACGCGGAGCTCGACCTGGGCAGCGCCGAGCGCCGCGAGTTGCTCCTTCGGCCAAGGCAGGCGATGCAGCTTCATGTCACGCGTTTTGGCAGCCGCGCCGCCCTCGCGCTGGAAAGGCTGAAGCTCATCTTCAACGATAAGCGTGAGGTCGTTCACCGTTGACAGAAGCGCGCGCCCAAGATCTGGCACGCCGTAACCATAGCGCCGCACGAGCGCCTGGATCTCGCCCTTCGCTCCGTTGCACGCATCGATGCGTGCGCGCATCGCCGGAGTCCATTCGGCCGAGTGGACGATCAGGGCGCGAACCGTTTCAGGCCACAGTTCGGGGCGCGCTGATAGAATTAGTCCCGCCATCCGTGCGGCATGGGCCGTTGCCGCGCTCGTATCTCCGAGGGTGGTGAAGTGGCGCAGTTCGGGTCGATAGAAAGTGGTCAATATCTGCAGATCGTCGATCGGCTCGCCAGGCAACACACCGTCATGGGCGAGATTGCCCCCTTCGAAGACGACCTCGGGCTTCACCGGCCACTGCCTGTCCCAAACGACCGAAGTGCGACTGCGCGGCGAGAGCTCGCCGACCGGCGCGATCGGAGCGTAGCCCGCAAAGTCGGTGTCAATGATATCGACCTTTTCTGTGAAAGCGCCGACCGTCAGCGCATTCCAGGCCTGAGAAGGATCATCGACTGCTTCCAGATCGTTGCGCGTCAAATGCTCGGCCGGCATGAGGTCATCGCCGATGTTGCCGGCAGAGAGAACGATCAAGCGTCGCTGCTCCTCTTCGAAACAGAGTTGGTCGATAGCGGCAGACCACGATGTGGGCCTTCCACGCGCCGGACTGGCGCTTGTCACAGCCATTGCGATCGCGCGGCGGCGCTCCGGCGCCTGCACCTCGGCGCGGGCGATCGCTTCCGCGGTGATCGCGCCATAGAGTTCTGGATCGTTTGCCTCGTCTTCTGGCGGAAGGATACGGACACTCTCCAGCCGAAAGGGCAATGGAACTGGATCGCCTCCGACCAGGAGCGGGACCAGATCACCGTACAGGCCGACACCTGCCATTCGCGTCCCGTGGCCGCTCCACGCAGGTGTGTCGTCGCTGCCCCATGCCGGTTTGACGGTGTGCCAGTCTTCAACGGCAAGTGCGGGTTCGATCAACGGGTGGGTGCGACGTACGCCGCTGTCGAGAATGCAGACCGCAATATCGGATTGAGGCGGTCTGACGCGCCCGAGAAGCTCGTCGCTCCAGTCCCTTTGCTCCGCGCCGCCAAGGCCCATGAAGAAGGACGGCGTATCCTTCGCGCGCCGCAGCTCGGCGACGACATCGCTGTGCGCAATCATGCGGTCGAGCATTGCCGTGCTGGCGAGTGCCAGCATGACCACCCGCTCCGGAAACCTGACCGCATGCGTGCGCAAAGTGATGTTCAGGGCTTCGGCAATGTGCTCGAAGTTCTCGCGGCGACCGTCGCGCAGCCAGACTTCCCACCACACCTGCTCGTCAGCGGCCTGGGGGAAGAGGTCGTCGTGGTCGGTAAACAACGATCGTGCAGTCGCCAGCCTGACTGTCTCCATGCGGGAGACGAGCGGCTCGTTGCGCGGTCTGCCGCGGTCAGTGTCAACGTCTCGATACGCCTCGACTTTCCGCAAATAATAGGCTTGCGCGCTTTGCGGCAGGAACACCGACGCTGTGATGGGAGCACCGGGTTGAGTTGGCTCATGGACGGCGACCAGCTCCATGTGCTGGCGACGATCGGCCAACTGGTCGAGGGCCGCCCGTCCGGACATGGGCAGATCGATCTCGAGGTAAAAGCCAGGCGTGCCGACCGACAGCTGGGGGTCACGCGCCGCAATCTGCTGGCGTGCACTTTCGACCGCTTGTTCGATGGATTGCGTCAAGGCCGCAGCATGCGACGCCCGATCACGCGCCGGCAGCGGCGGTGCATGTATAAGTTGGTTGGGCCGCCGATAGGCTTCCCGAATGCCGTTGTTGCGAAGGTGGATATGGGCGCGGTCGCGCGGAAAATCGTCTGCCATTATGATCTGTGCTGTCGCTACTCAGACAGCGAAGCCTGCCGGCGTTCCTTCAGAGCGTCGATGAGCGCTTCCGAGGTGATCCGCTTCCCCCCCCGCAATATGATGGTTTTTGCAGCGTCGTCGGCCGCGCGGGTGATGTCGGCCTGCGACAGTCTCTCTGCCTGAGAGATCGCCTCGTTCCAGGCAAGCCCTCTGGTGTCGAAGCGGTCGAGTCGAGCCCGAAGCAGCGCCTCGATAATCGGCCGATCGGGCACGGCGTATTCGATGACATCGTCGAAACGGCGGAACAAAGCTCTGTCGAGCAGCTCGGGATGATTTGTTGCCGCAATAATCAGGCTGTGGCTGTCGTCTTGCTCGAGAAACTGCAGAAACGAATTCAGCACGCGCCGAATCTCGCCAACATCCTGGCGTTCGCCTCGACGCGCGCCGATGGCATCGAATTCGTCAAAGAAGTAGACGCCCCGCGTCGCCTGCATTGCATCAAAAACAAGCCGCAGCTTTCCGGCAGTCTCTCCCATGAACTTGGTGATCAAACCATCGAGGACGATCATGAAAAGGGGCAGATGAAGCTCCCCGGCCAATGCCGATGCGGTCATCGTCTTGCCTGATCCTGGCGGGCCGACCAGAAGCAGTTTGCGACGGGGAACAAGCCCGTGCTCGCGCAAGCTTGCTTGTTGGCGCTGCTCTCCCAGGACGCGGTGCAGGCGCGAGCGCAGACTGTCCGGCAAAATCATGTCCGTCAGTCGCAGGTCCGGATAGCGCACATGCAGGAGGCCTGCGAGTTCGCCCTTTGGCTGAAAAAGGGGAACCGGCCGACTGCTCTTGGCAATCCGGGCGTCCCTGCTCTTGGCTGCGTCGACCAGATCCTTGAGCTCCTGAGCAAGCTTGCCATGGCCTTGACGTGCCTCATGCGCAGCAAGCTGCATCGCGATAGAGAGGAAACGATCCTCGTCGCCGGCAATGTGGCTTTTAAGCAGCGTCACGATATGGCGGGCCGTGGTCATGGCTCTCTTCTGGGTATCCGTTTACTTGGCGAAGCGCATGCAACCTAAACGCTTTCAACGGCGATTTGTATCGCGCAATGGTGTTTTTTCTCTTGTCGATGTTCGCCCGTGGCAACTTCAGCGGTGAACTGTTGCGCCGCGGTCATAGGCCAGCCGGAATAACGCCGGCCAGCAGACAACAGTCCGCATCTTCGAGCGCTCGAAGTCTGGCCACTCACGCAGCGTGTCGGGTCCGAACGCTCCAAAGCCGCCCCGCCTGGCAGGTCCATGCGACCGATTGCGGGCGTGCGGCCATAAGGTCTACGCGGGCTCGCATGGCTGCCCGCGCCGCTGGCTAAAAAGCTGTACACCATCTCACGAAACACCAGGTCCGCTCCTTTGCCGGCCGACGGTCCATGAAATCCCCTCCCCACTCACGACACCGGAGACCTCCTTGCCCACGTGGCGCTCAAGCACCGGCCGCCATGGCACCAGCGTGAACTCGCGCGACTTTTCAACGACGGCATATTTTCCGCTGGCAAGCTCGACGGAGCGGCGGAGCGTACCCTCTACTCGTCCTCCGGATCGCGCTTCGGCATAGGGCAGGCCAAGTTCCTCCGACAGTTGGCCAGCAACACGGTTCAGTTCTCGCTGGCGCAGGATCGAAAGCATGTTGGCTCGATAGACGATCCCATCCTGTTCTTTATGCGCGAGGCCTTGCGCGATCAGCCACTGCCGCCGGCGAGCTTGCGCCTCTCTCACGTCGCGGCCGAAGCCGGATCCGTGCAAAGGCTCGGGTCTATCGGCAACCAGCTCCCGGTCGAGCCAGGTGGCGCCGTTGAAGCTGACCTGTCGCTCCAGCGCCATTGAGGAGAGCTTGTCGGCAACGACAGGCTCGGCCCTGGCCCGCTGGCCCTCATAATTCGCGACGCGATCGAGATGGTCCGGCGCGATGAGCCAGGTGCCGTTCGGCTCTCGCTCGACGCCGCCGGTCGCGCGGCGGATCGCCTCCAGCCGCCGCACATGCGTTCGCGCAAAGCTCTCGGTGGCGGATGGGTCATGCTTCAGGTGCATATCGACGTCGTAACGGCCGCCATGCGCGGCGGCGATTTCGGCGATGGTACGATCGACCTGCCTCGGCTCGGTGTTCCTTGGCGCGACACGCACGATGCAGCCATTAGGCATCGTTTCCATCGCCTCGCCTCTACCGATGTCGATCCAATGGCTCTTACCGTCGACGGCGTCGACGATCATGTAATGGCGGTCATTGATCTCGTCGGCCAGTCCACGCGCGACAACGCGACCGACGAGAGACTGGACGGGCTCGCCGGCTCGATCGTGGATCACCCAGTCGGCGGCACTGCGGGCAAGCCCCTTGCCGGTCAGTTCGCGGTGCATGGTCTTGATGATGTCGCCGCGTTCGCCGGTGCTGCGCAGCGTGGCTTCGAGCTCATCGTCGAGGCGCCAGGAGCCAGCGCCGACCTCCGCGGCCAGACCCATCCGCTCGAGCTTGCGCAGCCGTCCCTGGTGCAGCGTCTGGCGAATGGCGTCGGGACCGCCCGGCGAGACCAGGCCGTCATCATCACGCATGCTGAGCAGCCGACGGTCGATGCTGGTGAAGCGTTCCTGCTCCATTTCCCGGCGCAGGCGAAGCTCAATCTCGCGGTCGGTTCGCGGACCGAGATCGAGGCTGACCAGCTCGGCCGCCCGCTCGCGGATGCCAGATGAGATATATTCGCGCGCGATGACCAGGTTCTCGCCACGGTCGTCCCTGCCACGGACGATGATGTGGCTGTGCGGGTGGCCGGTGTTGAAATGATCGACCGCGACCCAGTCGAGCTTCGTGCCGAGGTCTTCCTGCATCTGCGCCATGAGCCGCCGCGTCAGCGCCTTGAGGTCGTCGTACTCGATGCCGTCTTCGGCAGCGACGATGAAGCGGAACTGATGGCGGTCGCCGTCCGCGCGATCGATGAACGCCTTGCCGTCGACGCGGCCGCTGTCGGCGCCGTAGAGCTCGCCAGGTTCACCTTCGCGGGTGACGCCGTCGCGCTGAAGATAGCGTAGATGGGCACGCGCCCCGTCCGCGCCCTTGCCGGCGAGCTTGACGACCCGCGCCTTGACGATCACCCGGCGCTGGCGGAAGGCGGCATACCGGTCGCGCGATTTCAGCAGTGCGGCGGCCGCCCCGCCGCGCCCTGTCCGGATTCCGGTGAAGCGACCACCGCGTTGCGGCCGGCCGCCAGCCCGGTTGATCGCCGCACGAACCTGGCCGGCATAGCGTTTGCCGGCCTTCGAGCCGCGCGACCCGATTTTGCCGAGCTTCGGCCTGAACTCGTCATCCTTCATGCGAGCCTCCCAGACATATCAAGCAAAATCAGACACTTACACGTCCAACCCTCTTGGCACCGGCGGCAGCCTCCCGGAAAAACGATGTGCAGACAAAGATTTAACCGCCTCCTGGAGGCGGTACCTTTATCTTGCCTTACGCGCCCAGCCCCGCCAGACGCGCCCCCGTCCGCCATGGCTAACGCACCGGCTCCTTCGGCTGCGCGCCGTCCTTGCCGAGCGGCACGAAGAGATCGCCGTTTCGCACGCCTGAGTGAACACCGTCATGAATGAAGAACAGCGACCGTCCGAGAGGAGCGATTTGCGCCTTTGGAGCGACAGATTGGCTTTCGAACGCCTCGATGTCGGCCGCCGAAACTCCGGCCGCCTTGAGTTGGTCGAGGTACTCGACGGTCTCTTCTGGCAGCGGTTTGCCACGCTTCAAATGCCCGGCGTAGCGCTCGGGACCGGCATTGTAGGCGCCAAACAGGCCAGGAAATCCGAAGCGGTCATACATGGCACTGAGATAGGCCGTACCGGCCAGGATATTGTCGCGCGGATCGTGGGGGTTAGGCCCAAGGCCGTGTTCGACCCGCATCTCTTCATAGGTGCCGGGCATCACCTGCATGAGGCCCATGGCGCCAGCGGGGGAGGTGATGGGGCGGCCGCCGCGCATTGTCTTGCCGCCGCTTTCGGCAGCCATGACGGCATAGATCCAGGCTTGGGGAATATGGAAGCGCCGGCTTGCTTCCGATACCAACGTCTGCCACCTTCGCAGCTGCGGACTTTGGGAGATGGCGACCGGCTCAGCGCCGGTCGAGGCGGAACAGGCGCATGGCGCAATGGCGATCATGCCCAACAAGAGGAGGATCACTCGGTCCATAGTGGTACGAGCCTCCCGATGACATTTTGAGTGGGAACAGGCCCGAAATAGCGGCTGTCGAAGGAGCGGTTTTTGTCGCTGCCGAGCAGGAAAACCTCGTTATCGCCGAGCGCTCGGCAGCCGTTCCACCATGGCAAAGGTCGGCCTTCGGCGTCGATTTTGAGCCGGCGCGCGACGATGTCGCCGCCGATGATGATGGCGTCATTGAAGGCGCAGACATTATCGTCCGGCAGCGCTGCAAGACGTTTTGCCAGCGGCACATTGCGAGGCAGATAGCTGCGCTCGGCGGCGAGATACGCCGCGTATTCAGGCGGGCGCACGAGCACGAGATCGCCACGCGCCAGCGCTCCCGCAGCGATGCGGTAAAGGCCGATCGGCGCGCTGGCCGAGGCGTTCCAGACCAGCCAAGGGGTGGGCTTTCCCAGCGCCGTGAAGCCCAAAAGACCGAGACCGGCCGCGGCCAAGGCGACCGTCTTACGGGCTCGAACACGCCTCAGGCGGCTGCCGATCAGATGGATGGAAGGGCGCCGCCTCATGAACGGCCTCCCGTGCCGCCCTGGCCGGAACCGGCCTTGCCATCGCCGGCGATGGAGTGCTGCGGGTTTCCTTTCGACCAATGGTCGAGTTCGTCGATGTGATAGCGGACATAGCGGCCGTGCTTGCGGAATTTCGGGCCGCCGCCCTTGAGCCGCATCTTTTCGAGCGTGCGCTGGGAGAGCCCGATATAGAAGGCGGCTTGGGCTGTGCTGAGAAACGGGCTGCCCTTTTTCGCGCGGGCCGCGCGTTCGTTTTCGTCTTCCATGATGATCCTCGTTTCGCTTCGGACAAGCGAGGGCGAGGATGGGCGAGGGAGATCGTCTTGGGGACGGGCGAAGAGTCGGGGGAGAGTTTTCGCCGCCCTTTAGGGCGGACGGGGTTTGGGTGGAACTCCTGGGATGAGCCCCGCGCCGGGGCTGCGGCGCGAGGCTCTTATCTCGGCCGGTCAGTCGGCCGGGTTCCAGATGATGGCGTAGGTGTCGTGATCGTCCTGGCCGGCGGCGCGGCCGAGATTGGCGTAGAGCTTGCGCGGTCCGAACTCCGGCGCTGCAATCGACAGGCTCACATAATCCTTGCCGGAAGTCTCGCCGGTGCGGATCCAGCCGGCGCCGACTTCGACCCCTTGCGTAAGCACCCGGAAGTCGGGATGGTTATCGGCGCTCTTGGCCTGGTTGGGGACGATATCGATGTCGGCGCGGACGCTGAGCGTCTTGAGCTGGCCCTTGTAGGCGCCGTTTTCCTGCTTGTTGACGTAACCGATCGCGGTCATTTCGAAGTCTCCTTTTGTGGTTTCGCCGGGGACCATCCCCTGCGATGGCGCACCGTAATGGGCGCGTCAGGGCCGCCTGAATCCGACAGGGCCGCAGCGACAGTGAAGGACCCGAGCGGGCAGCTTTTTTGTGAGCGAAGCGGCGCGAGGAAGCCGCCGCAGGCGGCGGGGAAAAAAGCTGATGGCGCGAGGGTTTCGGGCGGCCGGACCCGCCCATAGGTCGACAAGCCAGCTGCAGGGATGGTCCTTGGAGAGAGCATGGAGACCGCTCGCCAAGTGCGGTCTGTCAGCCAAGCAGGACGCCGGGATGAAACGGCCTGCAAAGATGCTGCGCCCTTATGCCGGATCGAGATCGTGCCAGCGGGTCGGGCGCCAGAGCACACATCCGGCATGGTGCGATCTATGAAAGCAGGGCTCGCCAGCGGGAATTTGATACGCGAAGGGGCCAAAGTAAGGCTGGATGAGAAGCCGGTGCTACCTGCAGGTCCAGTGTCATGTGGCGGCGCTCGGGAAACCGCTACGCAATGTGACGCGCTCTTATGAGGCGAACAGACCGGCCCCAAAACCGATCGACCGGTGGTCGGCGCGAAACGCGTCATGCCTGTCCGAAAGCTGACAGTGGCAGAAGACGCATGTCGGGTTCCGCACAATTGACCATGCTGGGTTTGTGAGGTTTTCAGGGAGAGCCATGCGTTCACTTCCCAGTGAGCTTTGGCACGGCATTTGCTCTTGAGATGTGGCAACACGGATCGAGGTTGACTGCATGCACAAGCGCGAGATGAGCAATGCTCTCCTTTCCTGGAGGCTTGGCAGCAGATTCGATTTGACGTTGCGAGGAGCTTCAGCCGCTCGCGGCGGAAGTGATCTCAAATCTGAAGGCACCGTTGGGGCCGCAGCCATCAAACACATCTTTCTCTTTTTCGCAGCTCGTCTTCAACGCGATGCGGACTTCTTCGCGTCGACGGCGGCCGAAAGTGGAGAAGGGGCTCGACTTGCAAAAAGGAGTTGTCAATGACGTCTTACGTTCGCACCAACAGCCCGGCGCAGGTGCGCTCACTGTCCACCTTTGGCAAGCATCTGCAAAGGAGCGTGCTGACGGCGACGCTGCTTGCCGCGGCTTCGACGGGAAGTGAAGCGCAGCCCTATGTTCGTGCTGACGGCAGCACGACTGACGACTTGGAAGCGGCGCGAGCAAGTTGGCGTCATGACGCCGAATTCAATGGAAATGTGGGGCTCGCAGCCATCAACGCGGATGCCGCGTATGCGTTGGGTTCCACCGGGGAGGGGGCCAGAGCTCCTCGCCTGCCCTCGTCCGTCTTGACGAGTGCCCGCTTACAGCCTACCTCACTATCGCGTTAGCACTCGTCCATCGCGAGTGCTAACAAAACCCCTCAACAGCGCACCAGGGAAAAATCCGAAAATGGCAAAGTCGAAGTTCCGCCCGCTGCATGACCGCGTGGTCGTTCGCCGGGTCGAATCCGAATCCAAGACCGCTGGCGGGATCATCATCCCCGACACGGCAAAGGAAAAGCCGCAGGAAGGCGAGNACCGCATCCTGTTCGGCAAGTGGTCGGGCACCGAAGTCAAGCTCAATGGCGAAGACCTTCTGATCATGAAGGAATCCGACATCATGGGCATCATCGGCTCATATCAGGCCCTTTCGTCAACTGAATTCCCGGGCTCGATTGAAGCCCCTGCCAGGAGCTAAAAATGGCTGCCAAAGACGTAAAATTCTCCCGCGATGCCCGCGAGCGCATGCTGCGCGGCGTCAACATTCTCGCCGACGCGGTGAAGGTCACGCTCGGCCCCAAGGGCCGCAACGTGGTCATCGACAAGTCGTTCGGCGCCCCGCGCATCACCAAGGACGGCGTCACCGTCGCCAAGGAAATTGAGCTTGAGGACAAGTTCGAGAACATGGGCGCGCAGATGGTCCGCGAAGTTGCTTCGAAGACCAACGACATCGCCGGCGACGGCACCACGACCGCAACCGTTCTGGCGCCGGCAAGAAGGCCGAGATCCAGGGCCGCGTCGCCCAGATCAAGCAGATCAAGCAGCAGATCGAAGAGACCACTTCGGACTACGACAAGGAGAAGCTGCAGGAACGTCTGGCGAAGCTCGCCGGCGGCGTTGCGGTGATCCGCGTCGGCGGTGCGACGGAAGTCGAAGTCAAGGAAAAGAAGGACCGCGTCGATGACGCCCTCAACGCGACCCGCGCGGCCGTCGAAGAAGGCATCGTTGCTGGTGGTGGCGTAGCCCTGCTGCGCGCTTCGGCCAACATCAAGGCCACCGGCGTCAACGCCGACCAGGCCGCCGGCATCAACATCGTTCGTCGTGCGCGCCGGCAAGGCCGGCAAGAAGGCCGAGATCCAGGGCCGCGTCGCCCAGATCAAGCAGCAGATCGAAGAGACCACTTCGGACTACGACAAGGAGAAGCTGCAGGAACGCCTCGCGAAGCTCGCGGGCGGCGTTGCGGTGATCCGCGTCGGCGGTGCGACGGAAGTCGAAGTCAAGGAAAAGAAGGACCGCGTCGATGACGCCCTCAACGCGACCCGTGCGGCCGTCGAAGAAGGCATCGTTGCAGGCGGCGGCGTAGCCCTGCTGCGCGCTTCGGCCAACATCAAGGCCACCGGCGTCAACGCCGACCAGGCCGCCGGCATCAACATCGTTCGTCGTGC
>NZ_CP034779.1:2197330-2252971 GCF_004006095.1 Mesorhizobium sp. M7A.F.Ce.TU.012.03.2.1 | reverse complement strand
ACGGTGCCGACGAATTCATGGCCCGTCACCATCGGCACCGGCACCGTCTTCTGCGCCCACTGGTCCCAATTGTAGATGTGCACGTCGGTGCCGCAGATCGCCGTCTTCTTGATCTTGATCAGCACGTCGTTGGGGCCGATTTCCGGCACCGGCACCTCTTCCATCCAGATGCCCGGTTCGGCCTTGGCCTTCACAAGCGCCTTCATCATGTTCGACATCAGGATTTCCCTATTCCGTGATTGCGCTTCTGGCGAGATAGCCTGCACAACGGGAAGGTAGGCCACTAACTCGTTTGAACGTCCGGAATGGTCAGCCCCGCCTGCTCGGCCTCGCGGCGCAAATTCTGACGGAGCCTGGGGCCGATCTGCTGGATCACCAATCCGGCTGCCAGTGAGCCAAGGTCGCCGCAAGTCTGCAGGTCGCGGCCTTGCGTGTAGCCATGCAGGAAGCCGGCGGCATAGAGATCGCCGGCGCCCGTCGTGTCGACCAGTTCCTTGATGGCGGTCGCCTTGATNGTCTGCAGGTCGCGGCCTTGCGTGTAGCCATGCAGGAAGCCGGCGGCATAGAGATCGCCGGCGCCCGTCGTGTCGACCAGTTCCTTGATGGCGGTCGCCTTGATCACCACGGTCTCGTCGCCGCGCACGATCACCGAGCCTTTTTCCGAGCGGGTGACGGCGGCGATCCGGCAATCCTTGCGGATCTGCGCCAGCGCCTCGTCGAACGACGATGTCTGGTAGAGCGACTTGATCTCGTGGCTGTTGGCAAAGACGATGTCGACCGTGCCCGAGCGCATCAGGTCGAGGAATTCGTCGCGGTAGCGGTCGACGCAGAACGAATCCGACAGTGTCATCGACACTTCTCGGCCTGCCGCGTGCGCCAGCTTCGCCGTCTGGCGGATTGCCTCCTTGGCGCGCGGCGGGTCCCACAGATAGCCTTCGAAATAGGTGACCTTGGCGCCGGACGCCTTGTCGGCCTCGACATCCTCCGGTCCGAGCTCGACGCAGGCGCCGAGATAGGTGTTCATCGAGCGCTCGCCGTCGGGCGTGACGAAGATCATCGAGCGCGCCGTCGGCGGCTCACCCTTGAGCGGCGTGGTGTCGAAGGCGACGCCCTGCGCATGGATGTCGTGGGCGTAGATTTCGCCCAGCGCATCGTTGGAGACCTTGCCGAAGAAGGCGGCGCGGCCGCCAAAGCTGGCGACGCCGGCCGCCGTGTTGCCGGCGCTGCCGCCGGAGGCCTCGATCGCCGGGCCCATGCGGCTGTAGAGCAGTTCGGCGCGTTGTGTGTCGATGAGGTTCATCGCGCCCTTGATGATGCCGTTGGTCTCGAGGAATACCTCGTCGCACTGGGCGATGATGTCGACAATGGCATTGCCGATGCAAAGCACGTCATAATCCGGCATCAAAATCTCCGCCAAAACCCGAGCCGGCTTCNGGGCGATGATGTCGACAATGGCATTGCCGATGCAAAGCACGTCATAATCCGGCATCAAAATCTCCGCCAAAACCCGAGCCGGCTTCTTGCCACGCCGGCCGGGCGTGGTCTCGCGAGTTGAAATGGGTTGCCGCATGCGCTTGATCCAGCCGCCCTCACGCAGCTGCCGGTCCGGCTTCACGCAGCAAATCGTCAGCTTTGTCCGTCTTCTCCCAAGTGAACTCAGGCTCTTCACGCCCGAAGTGTCCGTATGTCGCCGTCTTGCGGTATATCGGCCGTAAGAGATCAAGCATCTTGATGATGCCTTTCGGTCGGAGATTGAAAACCTCGAGAACAAGGCGCTCGATCCTTTTTTCCTCGATCCTTGCGGTTCCGAAGGTATTGACCATGACAGAAACCGGACTGGCCACGCCGATCGCGTAGGCAAGCTGAACCTCGCAGACCTCCGCAAGGCCGCTGGCAACGATGTTCTTCGCGACATAGCGGGCGGCATAGGCCGCCGAGCGGTCAACCTTGGATGGGTCCTTGCCCGAAAAGGCACCGCCGCCGTGACGCCCGGTCCCACCGTAGGAATCGACGATGATCTTCCGTCCTGTGAGGCCGCAGTCGCCGGCAGGCCCACCGACCACGAACCGCCCTGTTGGGTTGACCAGAAATCTGATCCCCGAAGTATCCAGGTGGGCCGGCAGGACCGGTTTTATGATCTCCTCAATGACGCCTTCGCGGACCATGGCTTGTGAGACCGCTTCGTCATGCTGCGTTGACAGGACTATGGTATCCAGCGCCACCGGGCGGAGCCCTTCGTAGCGTACCGACACTTGAGATTTCACGTCCGGACGCAGCCAGCCAAGCTGTCCCGCTTTCCGGACCTCGGCCTGTCTTTTCGTCAAATGGTGAGCGAGTTGGATCGGCAGGGGCATCAATGTATCCGTCTCGTTGCATGCGAATCCAAACATGATGCCCTGATCCCCTGCCCCTTGCCCGAGATCCTGCCCTCGTCCTTCATCAACGCCCTGGCTTATGTCGGGCGACTGCTCGGTGAGGGCCAGAACGACGGCGCAACGTCGACCATCAAAGCCAATCGCATCATCGTCGTAGCCAATATCGAGTATCGTATCGCGGGCGACTTGGCTGTAATCGATGTGGGCATGGCTGGTGATCTCGCCAGCCACAACGACCATCCCCGTCTTCACCAACACTTCACAGGCGACGCGCGCCTTCGGATCGGTGCGCAGGACCGCATCGAGAATGGCATCGGAGATGTTGTCTGCCATCTTATCGGGGTGTCCCGCGCCGACGGATTCGGAAGAGAACACGAACTGCCTGGTCATAAAAATGCCCTCGCTTCAAGTGCTGGAGTTAGTGAGGAGTTTCTGGATTGGGGTGGCTTATCGGTCGGGGATGCCGGGAACATCGAACGCAGTGCAGAAGTCGGCAACGTCTCTTCGTACGCTCGCATGAACTTCCTGGTCATCGGGCTGGCGGCAGACCGAGTCGATGAAAGCGGCGATCTGCACCATCTCCGTTTCGCGCATGCCCATGGACGTCACCGCTGGTGTCCCTAAGCGGATGCCGCTTGTCAGCGCCGGATGCCGCCGGTCGCCCGGGACCATATTGAAATTCGCAATGATGCCTGCACGCGATAAGCGCTCCGCATAGGCTTTGCCTGACAGCGACCGGTCCCGAAGATCAAGGATCAGCATGTGATTGTCAGTGCCCCCGGTGACGAGTTCATAACCTCGCTCCAGAAGTGCCTGGGCCAGAGCCTTGGCGTTGTGGACGATCTGCTGACCGTAGACACGAAAGGACGAGTTCGCTGCTTCCTGCAAAGCGACGGCAAGCGCGGCGATAGTATTCATATGCGGTCCGCCTTGCAGAAGAGGGAACACGGCGCGGTCTATACGTTTGGCCAGATTGTGTTTGCTCTTCGGATGATGGAGGGGCTGATAACGGTCTTCATTCCTTGATAAAATGAAGCCACCCCGGGGACCGCGGATCGACTTGTGAGAGGTGCTGGTGACCACATCGCAATGGGACACGGGGTTCGGATGCACTCCTGCGACAACCAGGCCGCAGATGTGGGCGATGTCAGCCACCAGATACGAGTTCACCTCCGAAGCAATTTCGGCCATTGCCGCGTAGTCAAAAATACGCGGATAAGCAGTTCCGCCGACCCAAATTAGCTTCGGGCGTTCCCGCTTGGCGGTCTCGCGCAAGTGGTCATAGTCAATTTGCTGTGTCTTTTCGTGCAGCCTGTACGGGACGCGCTGATAATCGCTGCCGGAAAAATTGACGGACCAACCGTGAGTCAGATGGCCGCCTTCGGGTAAAGGCAAGCCCATGACTTTGTCACGGGGGCTCAAAAGCGCGCGATAGACAGCCTGGTTGGCTGGCGAGCCTGAATAAGGCTGGACGTTGGCGTGTTCACTGCCAAATAGCGCTTTCAGGCGCTCGATCGCGAGGGTCTCAAGCTCATCGACGATCTCGTTTCCGGCGTAGTAGCGCGCACCGGGGTATCCCTCGGCATACTTGTTGGTGAAAATCGACCCGGTCGCTTCCAACACCGCCGAGGAGGCAAAGTTCTCGGAGGCGATCAGTTTGAGAGTTGTCCGCTCCTGACGCTCCTGTCTTAGAAGCAGTTCGTGAACGCGGGAGTCGACGGCGGCTAAGTGAGGCCGCCCGTAAGTGTCGGGCTGCGCGATGGCGCCGCCGGCGGAGTTATCCATGGTAGTCGCGCTCCATTTGGACTGATCTATTTCACGATCAAGCAGGCGGTCCCTTCAACCGCGCGTCTTGTATTGCTTCCAGGCGTTGTAGGTCTCTTTTATGATGGCCATCATCGTGGGGCAGGAGATCGACCACCAATTGAGCCAGCCCGCCATCCTTGCCTCCTGCTTGCATATGGGACGAAGACTGCGGACGTTGTTCGTTGCAGCAAAGAAAGTTGGCTCTGACCAGCCGCCGAACGTGGCGTCGAACCTGCTCGCGAGGCAGACTGGTAATATCGGCCAGCTCGCCGACGGTTAGATCCGCATGCGCGCAAAGGCCCAGGATTCGAAGGCGATCAAGATGCGCTGCCGTCCTTAGGCGATTTACCAGTGTCAACATTGGTTGGCATCAACCCGGACGGGATGCAGCCAGCCGCTAGCCCTTCTATCCCCATCAATCCGCATGAGACCTCTCTCGTCATTTGCTGTAAATCCGCTGGTATGGATGCTAATGGAAGATAGATCACAGTCCTTTCTACGACTAAGACGCCAGATATTGGGGCTAATGTACCACCTGACAGGAGACTACACTCACGAACATTATGTGAATTTTTTTTAACGTTGCTGAGATCAAGGGGGAGGTTTGGCGAATGTCTCGCCGTCGACTGTCGAATCCTGCCCGACGGGATTATAGGGTGCGTAGCCTGCTTGTCCTTTCCACATGACCAGCGACGATGGGGCGAAGGCGGCAGACATAGCTCTGGAGCATGCTGCGGTATCTTTGGCCTGAAGCCGAGGAAGGCGGACCGTGGCTTCCGCGCCGCTGCCGGGAGCCCGCGAACAGGCCAAGTGGATCAGCCGGGTGTTGCCGTCATAGAGCGTGAGACCCAAAGCTGGCCAGCCGCGCCCTGAGGCTGACGCACCGCTCAGCGTCCACCTTGCTCTCGAAGCCCATCGGCATAGCGCCGATAACGACTTGACCGCGTGCGTGTCGACGAGCGATCGGTGAGCGCAAGGATCGAGGGTGCAGTGCAGGATAATGCTGTTTTAAATCAGCGCTGTTTTCAGCCGACTGCCTTGAGCGTGGGCACAAGGATATAGGCCCAAGGCAGGAGATCATCGTCTGCTGTTCGGGAGGCCGCCCTGGGCGCGCGACAGCCGTTCCTTCGGCTGCGCCGCTCCGCCACCATCCGCGCCGTGCCTTCCGGAGACCATTCCCGCTACCGGCCGGCGCCCGTGAAAACCTCGACCCGGCGCACCGGCTCGAGATGGCTGGGCTCAGCGTAACTCTGAAGTCGTCATATACCGAAGCCTTCACAGACTTCGGACATCCCCCTCACAGCCCGATCCAGATGGCGTCAGGAACACCGCTTGCGTTGATGCGGATGAACCCCTGCTTGTGCCACAATGACCCTTATGTCAGCGCGCGAGCCAAAGCTTCCGCGCAAGGCGACGGCTAGGATAAGGCAATGCCGACGAAGGGCACATTGCTTGCCACACTCTGGAATGATGGCATGCTCGGAAGGCCTAGGCTTTGCTCAGGGCCGCCTGCAAGGCGCGCTTTGAGGTTATTCACATAGCCTTCTGCGTAGTCCTGCGCCGTCGAGACCGAAAGATCAATGCCTGCCGCCAAGGCCTCTTCCATCAGGTGCTTTACGAGCCCATTTCGAATGGCCAGCTTGACCTCGGGGCCTGCGATAAGGCCGATCGCCTGCGCGGCCATATTGAGGCCAGCTTCCTCCAGCGCTCGCTTCATATCGCCTCCGTTAATGGCCGTACGCAGGAGATTGGCTGCTTGCGACTCAGCCTCGAGAACCATCGAGGCAAGATCGGCTACTTGTCCGAGGCCCGGAATGAAGCTGAGCAGTCCCACCGCCGTTGCCGCCAAGTCGAGCACTTTCGTCTCGATTTTGAGCACGGAGTCGACGACGTGCATGACGGCCCCGCCGTTCTTTTTGGCTGACTTAATGTCAGGCTGGTCCATCAGGCCCATCTTCATGTCCGCGACGGCATTCTGCTCTTCTGCGGTTTGGGCGCCGTGGGTGATTGGCTGCTGAACGTTGCGGTTCGCAGACGACATGTTTGTGCAAAAATGGGCAAAGTCTTTTTTGCTGATATTGCCGGAATCAACCGTATGCCCGCCGCCAAAGTCGAAGAATTTATGATGGGTCTTATAGCCCGTGATCGAATTGTTCAGGAGGCCAAACAAAAGAGGATCTGAAAGGAGCTGAGAGGCTGCTTCCCGCACTTTCGGATCAAGGCTCTTGTCGTCTTTCATTTTCGCCAGTTTGTCGCGAGTCAGAACACCGCTTCCAAAGAACGTGTCCTGATGGTCCTTGATCATCTCGACCGTATTCAGCTCAGTTTGCGTGAGGCTCATCGACGATGAGGCGACTTGCAGGAAATCCTCTTTGTGCATCTTCCCTTTCGAGCCACCGCACAACTGGTTCCAAGCATCGGGGTGATCGAGGAAATATTGCGCCGCCGCAATGACCTGGGGCGGAAATTTGCCGTTTTTCGATTCGCCGCCGACCATTTTCTTGAACTCATCCAGACTCAGGTCCTTGGACAGATTTTCGGAGTACCGGTAAAACTCCCGCAAGGCATCGCTCAAGGTCATGACCGAAGGCTGCAAACCTCCGCTGCCGTCGGATGGTATGTAGTTCTGCTCGTAGCTTCGCGCTTGGGCTTCCTGAAATGCAGCAACTTGTGGGTGGTGGTTTGAAAATCCGGCCAAGTCCTTGGCGTTGATCTTGCCTCCACAGCGGCCGTCGCCCTGCGAGCCAATCGCATAAAAAAGTCCCGAATCCTGCTGCAGTCCCTGGATCGCCGCTTTCAGATCCGGTGGCGTAGAGGGATCATTGGCTTTGTCGGTCAACGACTTCCAAGTAAGCGGGCATTGGTCCTTGTGACGGTTGAGTACCGCAACAATCTGCAACTCAGCCGTGGTCAGCGACCCACCGTTCCACGTGATTCCGGGGCTCGCCCTGGGAGCCGGCTCGATCTTCGGAGTGACGCCGAGCAGATGTTGGGCTTCAGTCGCCTTGGAGCGTTGCGATTGGTCCTCCTTGAGAGCCGCCCTCATATTTGGCGGCAGCAGATCCAGTGGGTGTTGCTCCAAGCCATTCAATGTCAAGACATCCGGTGCCATATGGCCCAAAGGGTCCTGCCGCAATTTATCCATTGTCGAATCAAGATTCGACGCTGGCAGATCCCCTTGCGCGAAAGAGCCGGGCTTGTCTGCCAGCACACAAGTGGACAGCATCGCTTCGAAGCACGATGCACTTTGCTGATGCTGGGTCGCAAAATGGGAAACTTTCAGGCCCGGCCAACCCCTTGCGGACTGTAGCGAATTTGAGCGGTAGAAAGTTGAAAGATTACTGGCCGACATTATGCATCCTCAGACGTGACGTTGAAATCCCCACAAGAGACCCCGACAGAAGATCCCTTGCGTTTCACAAAATTCGACAATTCCAAGCGTCGGCAGGTCACGAATGCGCCTGCCCTGCCTTCAATTGCTGTGTTCCGGGCCGGCTCCAAGGTTCGGTCCAACACAATGGCCGGAGTCACCGCGAGAGCTGCCGGGACTCATCATGAGCGGATTAGCTTTCGAGAAACTGACGAGTTTGCGAAGAGTTCACAAAGGGGTAGCCGCAGTCATGTTCTTCAGAGCTGCGGGAAATCCTCAATGTTCATTTCTTGCCCAGCTCAGGCTTCCCGCCAACGCTATCCTGTTGTGGGATGTCAGAAGAATAAGAAGCATCCGGTCGTCCGTCGCGAACGACCGTAGTGGAGGAGCCGCGAAACAAGATCAGCACTGATTCCTTTGGCGTTGCCGCTATGTGAGTCTGCGCCTGCGCCTGCGCCACCAAGCCGTTAAAGGTCTGCTCCACGAGTGCGACGAAGCGCGGTGGACCGGAAACGAAGACGAGGCCATTGCCTGGCACGGGTTTGACCACATAGCGCTCGTCGGAGATATCAAGCTTGTCGAGAGCCCCCTTGAACGCATCGAAGCGAATCGACGTCATCAAAAGCATTCGAGTTTGCGATTCTTGTGCAGCAGACACATAGAGCACAAGGCCGTCATAGTACCATTGTAGACCGTAAAGGTTCGTCAAGCGGTCGAGGAACGCGCGCGGTGGCAAATCAGGCATACGTCCGCGAATTCGCCCCTTCACCGCAGGACTGATGTTGACCCTGATATTCAGGTTGTTGCCGAATTCCTGCAACGCTGCAGCGAGCTCCTGATCCAGAACCGTGTATCTATAGGGTGTCGCCGGAAGGGACAGCGGGACTGCATGCGCCGGGTGAATCCCGGTGGACAGAAAAAACCCGGCACAAAGAAGTCTCAAAACATGCAGGGTGACGGGTTGGATAAGCGTTCTCGGCATGTCGCACTGATAAACCAAACGCTGAAATCATCACAAGTGACTAAATTGCCGAAGAGATTTTAGATTGTCGAAATGACGCCGCCGTTAGTCAGCTTGTTGTCAGCTTGCCCCCCTAGGAGTGTTGCGCCGACACCGGGTGATGAATGGGCGGGGCTCGCCCGGTCAGAGAGAGCAACCGAGTCCTTACATGATGATGCCTGTCACGTCGATCTCTGCCACTCTAACGGCTGGCCTCCCCAGGGTCGGATCACCGTCGATTGTCGAGCAGGCCCAGTTTGAGCGCGCCTTAGGGCATGCAGCCGACTCGCTGAAAAACGATGCCGCCGCGGGGCCAGCGAGTGCGGCGCCAGTTGCTGCGGCGATGGATGTTCAGCGCGCGGCTGCGCCGACGAGCGGCATGGGCGATCGCGTGTTGCAGACGATTTCCTCCCTATATCCACACAACACTGTTTCCTTCCCCGCGCTCGACCATGACATAGCCCTTTCGAAGGGCGCTCTACCGGGACCGGCGCAGAAGCTTCCCGTTCCAGGTGAGGCGGGAACCGGAATCTCGGGCATTCCCCAACAAGGGCAAGACTTCGAAACGATGATGGCTGGTCTTCGGGATGTTTACAACGGCGTCACCCAGGTGGCGCTTATCTCCAAAGGCGTCAGCGGCGTCACATCATCCGTGAATAAACTTTTGAAGGAAGGCTGAACCGCGCGCATGATTGGCTTGGCCGAGGGCGAAATCATGCGTGGCCTGTCAGGGTGGCGGTCGGTTAGACTTGTCATGCTGCCAGTTCTCGTCGCCCTCACTGCTTGCAAAGCCGACCTCTACACGCAATTGCAAGAGCGTGAGGCAAATGAAATGCTCGCACTTCTTGAAGACAACGGGGTCGCCGCGATCCGGGTGGTCGCCAAGGATGGAACCAGCACGATCCAGGTTGACGAAAAGCTGCTCGCCTTCTCAATCAACCTTCTGAACGCCAAGGGGCTGCCGCGCCAATCCTTCAAGAACCTCGGTGAGATATTCCAAGGATCAGGCCTGATTGCCTCGCCGACCGAAGAGCGTGCCCGTTACGTGTATGCCCTGAGCGAAGAGTTGTCGCGGACGATCAGCGATATCGATGGCGTTTTTTCTGTACGTGTTCACGTCGTGCTGCCGCATAACGACCTTGTGCGAGCCGGTGCCACGCCATCCTCGGCCTCGGTGTTTATCAGGCACGACGCAAAAACAAATGTCGCGGCTCTGCTGCCAAAGATAAAGATGCTTGTAGCCGACAGCATCGAAGGCCTGTCCTACGATAAGGTGGAAGTGGTTTTGGTGCCGGTAGAACGGTCCGCACACGAGCAACGGCCCGATCCGACTGCTGTTTTGCCACAAGCATCACTACCTCTTCCTGCGCCACTTCTGGCGACCGTAACAGGTTTTGCCGCAGCCGTATTCGGCGTGGCCTGTTATCTCTTGATCGGCGTTGTTACGCGTCGGCGCAAGCAATCAACCGGCGTTTCCAAGGTCGAGGGGCGCCGGGATGCTTCTGCTGTCGAGGCCATTCGCAAAAGAATGCCTGCAATTGGACGTGGGTGACATCTCATTGCCAATGCCTATACAGACCGCCCGACCTGATGGTCCGCACTTTCCGGGCGCGAGCGAGCTTGCGGCTTCGGCCCATCCAACCCGTCTTGCGGCGCGTCTTGATCCAGCGTTATCGGCCGAAACGTTAGTGAAGTTGCAGAAGTGTTCCAGACTGCATCCAAGGCTGGCAGAATTGCTGGGCAACGATGACGTGGATCTGAACCACATCGGCTGCAGGCCGGACCTTCTACGCGGGCATGATCCATATCGAGCGGCCCTTCTTGCTGGTAGTATCTGGCATGCCCGTTCGCTGGTCGCGTTTGTCTCTCAGCCTGAGCTTGCCATCCTTGTTAAACGCATCGGCGTGGAGGCACACGCATTCGGAATCCGACACCTGCTGCATGCTGTTGACAAAAGACTGATCTCGGACCCAGAAAAACTCGCTCAGCAAATCGAATACGATGGACACGCATGTCTTGGGGCTTGGCTCCAGGACAGTTCAGCTACCGAGCGTAACCGCGTGCTTCTTCGATTGCCCGAGGGGACTGCCGCGGAGACTCCAGCACCTGAGCATTGGACCGACGCCGGCCAATTGCTTTCACTTGTAGTAGCTCATTTTGAGACAGAGACCCCGGTGAAATGACAGTCGAACTTTCCGAGGGGCCAATAGCGCCGCAGATGCGTCCAGTCGGACCACTGATACCCGCGAGCGAGCTCGAAACCTGGCACAGCGCCGCGCAAGCCCTTGCCGCGGCAGAACGGCATCGGCAGCGCGTTCGAAACTGGGCACGCGCGGTTTACCAGCGGGCGTGGGCGCGCGGCCACATGGAGGGCTCGAATGCAGGCACCGAGGAGATGGCAGGGTTGATTGCGGAGACAATCTCCGAAATCGCGCGACGAAAGGCGGCTCTGGAGCAGGAATTGCCGCAGCTCGTGATGGAAATATTGAGCGATCTTATCGGCGCTTTCGATCCGGGCGAGCTATTGGTGAGGGCTGTTCGTCACGCCATAGAGTGTCAATACAGCGGCGCCGACGTTTGCCTTCATGTTTCTCCCATGCAAGTCGACATGCTTGCACGAGAGTTTGCTCGATGCGACGGCCAGGATGGTCGACCAAGGGTGCGGATCGAGCCCGACCCGACATTGTCGCCGCAACGCTGCGTGCTGTGGAGCGAGTACGGCAATGTTGACCTTGGACTTGACGCCCAGATGCGCGCGCTGCGCCTTGGTTTCGGGACGCTCTGTGAGAAAGGCGAGCTATGAGAAAGCCCGTCCCAGAACATAACGCTGACGCCGACACTCGAGCTCTCGTTCCAGCAATCTCGTCTTTGAGGGCTGCGGCCAAGCGAATTGACACGCGTGCGGTGCGCGGTCGGATCACGCGGGCTATCGGCACACTGGTTCATGCCGTCTTGCCAGACACTCGTATTGGGGAACTTTGCCTCCTAGAGGACCCGCGAACCGGGCTGTCGCTCGAGGCCGAGGTGATCGGCCTGTCGGGTGATGGTGTATTGCTGACACCGATCGGGGACTTGGTGGGCCTATCCAGCCGCGCAGAGGTCGTGGCCACTGGCCGAATGCGTGAGGTGCCCGTCGGCGGCGATTTGCTCGGTCGCGTGATCGACAGTCGTTGCCGCCCATTGGACGGCAAAGGCGAAATCAAGACCGTCGAAACTCGGCCCCTGCATGGCAGAGCCCCCAATCCGATGACGAGGCGCATGATTGAGCGGCCATTCCCGCTTGGGGTCCGTGTCCTCGATGGTCTGCTGACGTGCGGCGAGGGCCAGCGGATCGGGATTTATGGCGAGCCAGGTGGTGGCAAGTCGACGCTGTTGTCACAGATCGTAAAGGGTGCCGCCGCTGACGTCGTCATAGTGGCGCTCATAGGCGAACGTGGACGGGAAGTTCGTGAATTCATCGAAAGGAATCTTGGTGAAGAGGGCCTTCTCCGTACAGTCGTCGTGGTTGAAACATCCGACCGCTCGGCGGTAGAGCGTGCGCAATGCGCTCCAATGGCGACTGCGCTCGCGGAATATTTCCGAGATCAAGGCCTACGCGTTGCTCTCATGCTGGATTCGCTGACGCGCTTCTGCCGCGCTATGCGCGAAATAGGCCTTGCTGCGGGTGAGCCGCCGACGCGACGGGGCTTTCCTCCTTCCGTTTTTGGCATGCTGCCAGGCCTGCTCGAGCGCGCCGGCATGGGTGAGCGGGGCTCAATCACGGCCTTCTATACGGTGCTTGTAGAGGGTGATGGCACGGGTGATCCAATCGCCGAGGAATCGCGTGGTATTCTCGATGGCCATGTCATCCTCTCACGCGCTATTGCGGCGCGATCGCATTTCCCCGCTATTGATGTGCTGCAGAGTCGCAGCCGCGTCATGGATGCAGTCGTTTCGGGGACACATCGCAAGGCAGCATCCATTTTCCGCGAGCTCCTGTCGCGCTATGCCGAGACCGAGTTCTTGATCAATGTTGGCGAATACAAGCCAGGTGGAGATCCCCTGACTGACCGGGCTGTCGCGTCAATCGACGAACTGAGGGAGTTTCTGCGCCAGAGCGAAGATGACGCGTCAGATTTCGAGGAGACGGTCGCATGGATGTCGCGTCTGACCGCGTAAACTGGATTCAGTCTTCGAGGTTACGGCTTCTGAAGGAAATGCAAGAGCGTCGTGCCCTTGGCGAGCTGTCCAAGAAGGAAGCCCAGCGCGATGTGGCCGCCTCAGCCGTACAAAATGCCTCTAGGGAGCTTGCAATGATACAGCAACA
The DNA here is from genome assembly GCF_004006095.1 of Mesorhizobium sp. M7A.F.Ce.TU.012.03.2.1. NCBI lineage: Bacteria > Pseudomonadati > Pseudomonadota > Alphaproteobacteria > Hyphomicrobiales > Phyllobacteriaceae > Mesorhizobium > Mesorhizobium sp. M7A.F.Ce.TU.012.03.2.1. Next base: position 2,240,114 of record NZ_CP034779.1, on the reverse strand, counting down.
TTGTTCAAGAAAAGAAGCAGCGCTCTATCAGCATCTGATGTCACTCGACAACTTGTCTAGCGCAGCGCTCGACCGTCACCGCCTTCACACTGAACAGCTTGCCGCTGAGATCAATTCCAGACGGCAGATGCTTGATGATACCCAAATCGCTCAAGAGGAGGCTGAGATGGCGGCGTCCAGGACGAGGGAGCTATGGGTCATATGTTCGGCGGCAAGGGACAAATGGCAACAAATCGAGGACGACGTGCGGCGCGCCGTCGAGACTCATTCGGAGGCCGCAGCCGAGATCGAGGCCGACGATGAGATACTGCTGAAATATGCGAGGGGGTCGCTTGCCTAAATGCCGCGCAACCGGATTCGACGGTCGCAAGAGGTCGTCCGAATGACACGACCGTGCAGTCTTTGATAGGCGCTGTGGTCACACCCGCCATGTTCGAACCAGTTCTGAAACTGTCCCACACGGTTGTCTCGTGGCTCAATGATACAGCAGCGCCGCGCACGCCGTTTCAAAGCCGGATCAACGAGGTGCCGCTATCGGTGCGAACGGCAGGGCTTGTCTGGCAGCAGGAACCTGCTGCCATTCCGATGCTTGACTGCGTCTGGAGAGTGGGAGCCGAAACGGTCATCTTGTCACTGTCGCGCCCGCTCGTAGAGGAGTTCATCACGACAGTGCAGAACGGCTTGGCCTTCCCTTCCGAGCCAACTGCTTCGCTAATTCTCGAACTCGCTCTGGAGCCGCTTGTCACTCGACTGGAGGAGACGACGCGTCTGAACGTGCAACTCGTGCGGGTATGCGAAGCCACGATGCTGGCTCCTCATCTTGAACTCGACATCATTTTCGGCGCGGTCAAGGGCAAGGGCCGTCTATTCCTGTTCACGCCACTTGACGGCTTAGTACCGCCTGCGTTTCGCGCGCTAGGCGAACTGCTTGCCCAGTTGCCGCGGCAGCTGGGCGGGCTGCCTCCAGAGCTCCCGCTCATTGTTGCAGGAGAGGTCGGCACGCTTCGCCTTCCTGCGGCGCTTCTTCGAAGCGCATGTGTCGGTGATGCATTGTTGCCCGATATTGCGCCGTTCGGCCGCGGCCAGATCACCCTAGCTGTCGGCCAGTTGTGCGCCGAGGCGGATCTTGACGGCGATGAATTAATCTTGCGGGGGCCTTTCCGCCCGCGACCGTGTCCTTTGGAGAGTGCGCATATGACACAACCCGGATCGCAACTGGAGCTTACTAAGGATCTCGACGATGTCGAGATCGTGCTTGTCTTTGAATGCGGCCGCTGGCCTATTTCTCTTGGGGAATTAAGAAGTGCCGGCGAAGGGCATATTTTTGAACTTGGATGGCCGATCGACGGCCCGGTCGACATAGTGGCCAATGGTCAGCGTATCGGGCGTGGCGACATTGTCCGCATCGGAGAAGAGCTGGGCATCAGGCTGCGTGGCGGGTTTGCATGCAATGAGTGAAGCTCAGCCGACAATCCTGGCGCTTCTTGCGGTTACCGCCGGACTCGGTCTGCTGGTTTTAGCAGTTGCCACGACAACGGCCTTTGTAAAGGTATCAATTGTTCTTTTCCTCGTCCGCAATGCGCTCGGGACCCAGACCATACCACCCAATGTGGTGCTGTACGCCGCGGCGATGATCCTCACTATGTTCGTTAGTGCGCCCGTTGCTGAGCAGACCTATGACCGCATGTCGGATCCCAAGCTCCACTATCAGACATTCGACGACTGGGTAAGCGCCGCTAAAGCCGGAAGTGAGCCCTTGCGCGAGCATCTCAAGAAATTCACAAATGAAGAGCAGCGGCGATTTTTCCTATCTTCGACAGAAAAGGTCTGGCCAGAGGAAATGCACGCTGCAGCCACGCCTGATGACTTTGCAATACTTGTACCATCTTTCTTGCTATCGGAATTGAAGCGTGGATTTGAGATAGGATTTCTACTTTATCTGCCTTTTATTGTTATAGATCTGATAGTGACAACTATCTTGATGGCGATGGGCATGTCGATGGTCTCACCAACTGTTATATCTGTCCCGTTCAAGATCTTCTTGTTTGTTGCCATTGATGGTTGGTCAAAATTGATGCATGGGCTTGTGCTGAGTTATACGTTACCGGGAGGCTGATCATCACTGAATCCAGCATCATTACTCTTATGAGCCAATCACTGGTGGTTTTCATGATCTGGATTCTACCGCCGCTCATTGCATCAGTGGTTGTCGGCCTCGTCATCGGCATCCTCCAGGCGGCGACGCAGATCCAGGATGAAAGCTTGCCGCTCACCGTGAAGCTTCTGGTCGTTGTCGCGGTGATTGGGCTGTTTGCTCCTGTGCTAAGCGCCCCGCTCATAGAGCTAGCCGATCAGATCTTCACCGAGTTTCCCGCAATGACACTTAGCTACTAGTCCGCCCCATGGACGCGCCATCGGCCGATATTCAAATTCTGATCCAGACGGCTCTCGAACTCGTCGTTGCGGCAGGTCTTGGGGCAGCCCGCGCGATGGGCATCATGCTGATCTTTCCCGTATTCACACGCTCGCAGATCAGTGGGCTGATCCGGGGCTGTTTGGCTGTTGGCTTCGCACTACCATGCCTGGCACATGTCAGTGGCGGATTGCCGGCGCTGGATCCTGATACACGCCTGATCCAGCTAACCCTGCTCGGATTCAAGGAAGTTTTTGTCGGTGTACTCCTTGGCACTTTTCTTGGCATTCCGCTTTGGGGCCTTCAGGCTGCCGGGGAGCTTATCGACAACCAACGCGGCATCAGCAGCCCGACCGCTTCGGCCGATCCCGCGACGAACAGTCAGGCTTCCGCGATGGGCGTTTTTCTGGGGATCACTGCGATTGCCATATTCGTCGGATCAGGAGGCCTGGAAACTTTGATCAGTGTCCTGTACCGCAGCTACTTGATCTGGCCGGTGTATCAGTTTCACCCGACACTGAGCGGGCCAGGAGCAATGGAGTTGTTGGGGCTTCTCGACAGCATAATGCGCACGGCATTATTGGTATCGGGGCCTGTCGTGTTCTTCCTGATACTGATTGATATATCGATGATGCTGCTGCGTCGCTTTGCCCCGCAATTTAAGGCGAGCCAACTGTCTCCGGCAATCAAGAACATTGTCTTTCCAGTTCTCATGGTCACCTACGCTGCCTATCTGGTGGAGAGCATGAAACTGGAGGTCACACGTGCCAACGGCGTGCTGGAGTGGTTCGACAAATTGCTGCCATGAGCGACACAAGTGAAGAGAAGACACACGCCGCCAGCCCGAAGAAGTTAAGTGAAGCGCGCAAAAAAGGACAGCTGCCACGTAGCTCCGATTTCGTCCGCGCGGTCGGGACTTGCGCTGGGCTCGGCTACCTTTGGCTAAGAGGCAGCGTGATCGAGGACAAATGCCGGGAAGCGCTCCTATTAGCCACCAAGTTGCAGAGCCTACCTTTCGATACCGCGGTGCCGCAGGCATTGGTTGTGCTCGTCCAACTCACCGTCGCGGCTGTTGGCCCGCTGCTTGGAACCCTCGTCGCCGCGGTGATTTTGGCCAGCCTGCTAGCCAATGGTGGATTTGTCTTCTCTCTGGAGCCGATGAAGCTCAGCTTTAAGAAAATTGACCCCTTTGAAGGGCTGAAGCGCTTGGGGTCTGCTCGTTCCATGGTCGAAGTCTGCAAGACCATGTTCAAGGTATTGGTTCTCAGCGCAACCTTTTCCATTGTCCTTCTCGGGATGTGGAAGACAATGGTCCCTCTGCCGATCTGCGGCATGGGCTGTGTTGGCCTCATCTTTATGGAGACAAAATTGCTGATGGGAATTGGCGCCGGCGCACTGCTGGTCGGCGGACTGATCGATCTCCTGCTCCAGCGCGCGTTGTATCTGCGCGAAATGCGCATGACCAATACCGAAGTGACGCGCGAGTCGAAGGATCAGCAAGGAGCGCCAGAGTTGAAAGGTGAACAGCGTCGCATCCGCGAGGAGGCGGCCGACGAGCCTGCGCTTGGCGTGCATCGCGCCACGCTGGTCTTAACAGGAAGGGCGGTCCTGATCGGTCTGCGTTACGTTCGCGGTGAAACCGGGGTGCCGTTCTTAGTTTGCCGTGCCGAAGGTGAGCGCGTTTCACATGTGTTGAGCGAGGCGCGGGCACTACGCCTGACGATCGTCCATGACCATGTCTTAGCGCGTCAGCTGATAGGCACTACAAAACTCGGCCACGCGGTTCCTATGCAATATTTCCAGCCTGTCGCGAAAGCATTCTTTGCCGCAGGCTTGGCCTAGTCATTGGAAGTCCACGACTGCCAGTTCAAAACTGACCTGGCTCCATGCTAGTGGCAAATGTCGGCTGGCCATCCGTGCCCCAGTGTCTCTGTCAGGCCAACCGCGCAACCGCGGGCCTGGGGCAATCACTCCCCTCGGATCTGCCACCCAGCAACTACGGCAAGTCCTCCGGGCATGACCTTGCAGCCTCTGCTGGCCGGTGCGTGGCGCAGTCCGAGGTTTTGAGGCCGGCAGTACGGATTTGATTGGTGCAGCCGTTGGAATGCCCTCGTCAGCTAGTCGTCAACTAAGCGCCCTATGTTGAACAGCCGTGCTAACTTGAGCTCGGTTGCGAAACATAGGAGTACGAATCGTCATGTATGGTCGAATTGGTGGCTCATCCGATAGTTACCGCGCGCATAATGCCGGCGAGCAATCGGATGCAGGAAGCGAAGGGTTCGCGGACACATTCGCCCGAATGCACTTATCCGGATCGGAAGGTAGCGGCGCCTCATCATCGGCGGCTCCCCAAGCATACTCCCTCAATTCCCGACCTCCTGTGGTGGAGATCAACAGGACTTCCTTCAGGAGACAGGTGAGGCAATTTCATGGTGATGAAATCACGCACATCGCCGACAATCCTCAAGAGTATTCAGAGTTCGTATCGTCACGAGCCAGGCGCACCGCGGACGTTGCTCAGCAATATGGCATCCGTCGAGATACGGAGCACGCGCGATATTTCAGTTACCAATTGGGAGACCGGAGTGCCGGACTGCTGAGAATGGAAGGCGGATTCAGCATGAACGAGTTCGAATCGGAAAGTTGGCGGGAACAATTTCCTGGTCGAACTGAGGTCACTTCCATAGTGGATCTTCAAGTCGCCCATCCGCTCGTCGAAAATGCGGGCGATATTCTGCTGGAGCATCAACTTCGGATAGACGGCGACCGACCGTTGCTGAATTGGCGTGCGGCTAATCCGGAAGCACAAGCGCGCGCGCAGACGATGGGGTTTGTTGAAGTGGATCATGGCGACCTGGTGCTTGACCCTACGCAGCATCCCGACAAATGGACGAAGAACAGTGCCGGTGAGTGGCAGCGTGCAGGCAAACCTCCACTCTATCTCCACAAAACCGAGGACAGCGACAGCAGCGATAGCGGGTCCGACGACGATTTCATGTGATTTGTCGACCCGCCGCCGAGCCTTGCAACTGGTGACGGTTGCAAGGCTGTTGGCAGTGAATGCTAATTGTCCGGCGACAGCCCCGCCTTAGCGCCAGCGCCGCCGAGCAATCCAGCCCATCTCCCAGACAATAAACTGCGGATGCGCATCGTGGGTGCTTGCGAGCGGATTGTATTCGGGCCGGAACTCCGCCTCTTGGATACGAGCTCTCCCGAATCCAATTTTCTCCACCACACCGTTGGGTCGTTGCGATGCGCCGATCCCGATCGGATCGGCTATGCCTGCTCCGCGCTCGCAGGAAGACCTTCCGCCTCGATCTTGGCGGCGCGATCTCGGCGATAAGTTGGATGGGAGGCAAGATACGCCGCCACGTCAACAGCAGGTAACGCGACATCGCAAATCGGCCCTGACGGTAGCCGATCGACTCCAATCGCCGGACCGCAACTCGCGCAGCGGCATTCGCGGTTTGGCCAGGAGAAATGCTCGCTGACTCACAGCGTGGCCGGCCGCATTCTGCCCTAGACCCCAAAGTACGTGCCCTGTCATGCAGCCTGCGCCGACGGGAGCTCGGCACGCGAATTGCGTGGTTGGCGGCCAAGCCCCGAGGTCAACAAAGACTTACAGAAAGCGGGGGTGAGTTTGCCGCGATGAATTATGACCTTCTCGCGACCGGACCTAGCATCGGCTTCCTCTCGCTCTCGATTGTAGCCGCGCTGTTCGTTGGATTTAACGTGGCAAGCGGTGAATTCGGAATCAGCCAGCCCTTCTAAGTTTCTGGCCAAGACGGGGCGACTCGTGTGGATGTGCACCCACATCGGGCTCGGCATCGCACCATTGACCAGCATCTTGGGCTGCAGCTTCATCTCAAACAGCTTTCCTGGCTCGCCACGCAGCGCGACCGGTGCCTCCGGCGGCATCAATTCGTCGGCATTGCACAAATGTTCCAGGTATTTTTGCGCCGGAAATGCGTAGGTCTTCATGCAATCAGTCGTAATGCCGGCTTTTCCTTCATTCAATGCGTTGGCCTGTCCCAGCACCATGTTCAGCAACCCTTTGAGCTGGTCTGTGCGTTCGTGCACTTTGGGTAGCTGGGTGGAGGTGAGTAGCAGGCGTACATTACGCCCCTGCAACCCGGCGAGACAGGTTTGCATCTCAATGGCCTGGGCTCGCAGGTACTGGGCCACATCGTCCACGACCTTACCGGCCTCCTCAGGCTTCATCTGGCGCACTTGGGAGACGACGCTTTGCTGACCGGCCAGATCGAACTGCAAAAGTTCGTCCAATCGTTTGAGCCGCTCCGTCAATACCTCCATTGACAACGCGGCGCCCCCGATTGTCGAGCCTGCCCCCGACGAACTCGCAGCCACCTCTTGCGCTCTCACCTGTGTACTCGCAACTTGATCCGAGCGCGCGAGAACCTTGGCTGCTGGCACTGTGCCGGCGTTCGAAGCGACTGGTGTTGATGGCTGCCCGGCGGCAGAAGTCCCGGCGCGAGCTGCCGACTTATGCTTTGACTTCCCTTTCCTTCGCGCTGTAGTGCCTTCTGACACTGCAGCCGTACCAGCAGTGTCAGCCGGTATCGCAGCGCCTGCCCTGGCCGGCATCGCAGCGCCCGCCTGGGCCTGTGGCGCCATGATGGCTGACGGCGGAGACTGCAGGTTCAACAAGTGCATGGCATCGTGCGCAGTGATCCATGCATCGTCCACGATCCGTTCGAACAGTTTCAATGGGAGGCCGGCATCTGGGTAGGTATGGCTTAGCTTGGTATGCACCTCGTGCAACGCCAATCCAAAATCCGAAAGCCGCTCCATGATTTTTTCTACAACCGCGCAATCATGAGCGTTGAGTGTTTTGCCATCCATTATGCCCTTCGCCAAAGAGAGGGCGCGAAGAGCTTCTTGAGCGGCGCTTGCCATCAGCTGCACCACTCCATTTCGACCGACGAGGAGTTCCTTCAAATCTGGCTCGAACCTGCTCGCCCGCAGTTCAATCTTGGCCCGCGCAAGACCGATCCGCTCACGGACCAGCCAGATCCTGACACTCAGTACCGAGCCGGCACGCAGCCGCAGTGCGCACCGCTCGGCTTCCCGCATCACGGGCGTTCCACTGGATAGGCTAGCGGTGGCAGCGCAGGCGGATCGCTGTCGTTCGGAGCGCCATGCCTTTTTTTCCCACCACTTAATTGCCGCCGTATGGTGGTTCTCCACATTTAAAATCAACAGCTCCTGCCGGTCCGCCTGGGAGTAGGAGTAGAGTCTATCGACCATACCTGCCGCTATCTTGGTCTTTTCGTCCAATTTCGTGATCGTCGACAGGCCAAGTTGGTCTACTTCATTCGCGGCGTCGCACACGATCTGGCAACATCTACGCACCTTGTCGTCTGGCATAATTGTCTGCGCCTCAGCCGCAGGCAGGCTAGCGCGGTACTCCAGAATTGCTGAGGCTGCACCGACGACCCGACTGATCAGCTCCACCGCCTCCTCGGGAACGTCGGTTTTCCTGGCCGCAGCCTCGCAATCAGTCAGTTGTTGAACAAGACTGTTCATTCTGAGCTGTGTCGGACTGATATCTTCATTTGACGATGAGCTGGTGCCTTCCACCTGCGCGGTTGATAGTTGGCTACCGACCGGCGCCATGGCTTCGCCCTCAGACATGGAGGGAGAACCGCGCCGCCTTGCGGCTGCGCCACGTGGCGCTACGGTTCCGCGTGGTGGCGCAGCGGCTCCACGTGGCGGTGTGTTCAGGATTTGATCTTCGCCAATCGAGGCGCCTGGCAGACTTTCGCGGGCATCGCCTGGACCGCGCGCAACTGGAAGGGAGGAGGGCCTCCTATCGGCGTCCCCAGAGCGCATCTGCTCCACAACGGAATCGAATGACTGTCCACCTTCTCCCGCAGCAAGACTTGATTGCGAAAGGGAACTGCTCGCCCGCCCCGCGCGGCTGGCTCCAGTTTCAGCCTGCGATTTCCGTGGTCGGCCAATGCCCTTCATATTGCGTCTCCGTAGTAGGCGAGAATGTGCTGCTATTGTGCTGGCGGCTGACGAGACCAGCGGCATCTTTCGGTTAACGTCACGGTCAGCCAGACCCGCGACGGCGTAATGTTCCCGCCAAAGTGCTTCTCAGTAGCAGGCCAAGATTGGCCCGAGCTCACAGGACTTTCGCAACGTTGCCATCGATGTCCTGAGATTATCAGCGCTTCAGTCCGCCGATTTCCAGGAACAGCGAATGAAATCAGACCAACTCGGCCAGCTCCCCTTCCTAGACACGTGCCTGACGATTTTATTGATGCGTCACTCCTCTCGTTCGCCACCGACAAAGTCACACATTTGCTTCAGAGAAGCGTGTGCGTTGCGTATCGCGCGGGAAACCATTTCGATCTATAGTTACAAAAAGTGTCGAGACGGGACCTTTGGATCCGAAGGTCAGGCACGGCCGGCCTAGATAGACCGCTTGGCTGACGATTAGCTGACGATGGGAGTTCTCACGAACAGGGCAAGAAAATCCGACCGCTTCAAGCTTTCGATATGGTGAGAAGAGGATCCGCACCGGCCTCCCAAAGCCGGCAGACCATCCCATGTTCGTACGGTCGCCGACCTTCTCGAGGCCAATGAGCTCACCGCGCCGGGCCGTGATGTGCAGGCGAGAGAATGGTGATGCAAAGACCGAGTTCCTGCTCGTTGCGTGCGCCCGTGGAGCCAGCAAGAATACGGTCATTGCGGTCATGCAGCACGTGGACCGTGCCTCCTGTTCGACACCACAGCATCGAGATGCAAACCAGCTGCTGCGGCTGCCATTCGGTCGCGGCATGCGTGGACGGCGGGATTGGCCGAACAGCCGAGATCGTGGTCGACTGTTCGATGCGAGAGCAACATCCTGCAGAGCATACGGTTTTTGCGCTGGCCGGTTTTTGTCAAAAGCCGTCAGGTTCTCGAAAGCTCCCGCCCTTAGCTTGATCGAGGTTAACCTTTAACACGTCGCCGCCAATGGCAAATGCCGGAGTACCTGATGATAGCAGCAATTGGGAGTGGAGTTGGCAACCTCGGGACTTCCTTGATCCGAAAGGGCCATGGGGATTCGAAATCCGAGCATTCTGGTGATGGCAAGCCGGCTGATGGCAATGATGGCAAGCCAGCTGGTGGGAATGATGGCAAGGCAGCTGGCGGGAACGATCGGGCGGATAACCGGACCGTTTCAAATGATCAACTTCAAGACAACTCACAGTCTGCAGCACAAAGTGAAGCCTTCCAAAGTATCCTGCGATCGTTCGCGTTCCAATTCGCGAACGATGCGATGGCTGAGGCCGATGAAGCTTTGGATGACACAGAAGATGCCTGACGCGGGAAAATCCGGCGTGAGGTCATACAGGCCGTTATTGACGGCACAACTCCAACAGAAAAAGGAATGATCATGGCTGCAGTTGATAATAATAAAAAATCAGGCAATACCAATACCAGTAGCGCCGGCAATACCGATAAAACTAACAGTGGCACTCCCGGCAATACAAGCGGAGCTGATGCTACTGCTTTTCAGGCGCAAGTGCAGGAACTAACCAATGTTAGCTTGGAGGCGACGAAAAGGAGTGTCCAGTTGCGCACTCTAACGACCAATCTCCAGACCATCAAGAAGGCCGCCGACGAACGCGTTTCGTAATGTCGGAGGCGGGTTTTAGACTGCCCCCTAGCGCGTCTCCTTATTGACGCGACGTAGTCCCGAAATGAGCCGCATGGCAATTGCCATGCGGCTTCTATCCTGTTTGAGAGATGCTCTGTGGATGACGCCGTTTCCCTCCGTTTCGAAGTGCGTTCGGGGCACTATTGCGGTCTGACCGGCAAGACGGATCTTCAAAAGTGTTTAATCGGCAGCGGCTTCGATGCCGATTTGGTCTTTGTCGAGCAGGGACTGGCACCGCATCACCTTCGTGTAACTCTTCTTGGCAAGTCGATCGAACTGGAGGCGCTTGCACCCGGAATCAGTATCGAGGGCAACCGGAATATCGCCGCAGGCCAGTCCGTTGTTGTGCCCCTTCCTGTCGTCCTGCTCCTAGGCGAGATGTCCATTGCTTTGTCCGTGCAGGATGCAGAGCCGCCTGGTTCGACCGGCATACCGCGCCTACCGATCGGTGTGCTCGCCATGGTCATAATCAGCTCACTCGGGATCGGCGCGCTTTCAGGCACGATCTCCTATCTTGGCAATGCAAGTGGATCGAGCCCCAATTCACTTCGGGCTGAAGTCGCGTCCAGAACGATCAGTCACCGCGCTGACAATGAACTTACGGAGGCAGCGGCCCAAGAGCTGCAGGAGGAAGTCGATCGAGCGGGTCTTCTCGACGTCAAGATTGGGTCGGCAAAGGGTGTTGTGACCGCCGAAGGCACCGTCACGTCTGAATCGGTCATCAGCTGGCAGAAGCTTCAGCAATCGTTCGATCGTCGCACCAAGGGTACTCTAACACTGGTGAACGGAGTGCTCATCAAAGAGGAGAAGGCGCCATCCGCAATCGCGGTCGAAGCTGTGTGGCATGGGGTCCAACCATATATTGTCATCGACAGCGAGAAGTATTTTGTCGGCGCCATTTTGGCTGATGGATGGGTGGTCGAACGTATTGAGGACAGCCGTGTGCTGCTGAGCAGGAATGGCCGCATTGCTGCTCTCCAATATTGAAAGCTCGCAGGCCCCATCAAGCAGCACTCTATGGCCAGCCAAACATCCTGCCGCGCTCGGTGCTGACAAGCTGGCTGCGTTGGAACATTTGCTGCCCAGCCATTTCGCGCCTGCTTGTGGCTCTCATGCAGGGTCACGCGCTGGCCAAGGCTGAGGCGCCTTCGGAGTTCGAAAGCCACGTTTCATGGCGTAACAGCAGAGTAAGTCTCAACCGATTGCAAAGGTGTCTCGATGGCCAACGTCCTGCGTGACTTCATCAAGCGTGCGCCGGCCAGCCCGGATTTAATGGTTGCGTTGATGCTGCTTCTGGCTGTCGCGATGATGGTCATGCCTATCCCGGTCGTGGTGGTCGACGCCCTGATAGGATTCAATATGGGGTTGGCCATACTGCTGATGATGGTTGCCCTGTATGTCAGTACTCCACTTGATTTTTCCTCTTTGCCCGGCGTTATTTTGATTTCCACTGTATTCCGTCTCGCGCTCACGGTCGCAACGACGCGACTGATTCTGGCCGAGGGGGAGGCCGGCAGCATTATTCATACTTTTGGCGATTTCGTCATTTCAGGCAATATCGTGGTGGGTTTCGTCATATTTCTGGTCGTCACCATGGTGCAATTCATGGTCCTCGCGAAGGGTGCCGAACGGGTGGCAGAAGTGGCGGCGCGTTTCACGCTGGATGCTCTGCCGGGCAAGCAAATGGCGGTCGACGCAGAGCTACGCAACGGCCACATCGATGCCAACGAATCCCGCCGGCGGCGCGCCGAATTGGAGAAGGAAAGCCAACTCTATGGCGCGATGGACGGCGCGATGAAATTTGTGAAGGGCGATTCCATCGCCGGGCTGGTGGTTATCTGCATCAACATGCTGGGTGGAATTTCGATCGGCCTGCTCTCCAAGGGCATGTCCTTCGGCGAGGTACTGCATCACTACACTCTGCTGACGATAGGCGATGCATTGATATCGCAGATTCCGGCCCTTCTGCTCTCCATTACTGCGGCGACCATCGTCACCCGTGTGACTGGGACGGCGAGGATCAACCTCGGTACAGAAATGGTCAGTCAGCTCACGGCCAGCACTCGAGCCTTGCGACTGGCGGCCGGCGTCCTGGTTGTAATGGGGTTCGTTCCTGGGTTTCCCCTCCCCGTCTTTCTGATGCTGGCCGCAGTGTTCGCTGCGGTAAGCATTGTCAAGGCTGATGTGCTGGGCGCCGGCACTGCCGATGCGAAAGGTGGAACTGCAGCGGAGCCTAAGCAAGCCGCGCCTGCGAAGGAATTCCCGATCGCATTTTTTCTAGCGCCAGATCTTATGCAGGCGGTCGATCAAGCCGAATTGCAAAAACATATTGGGCGCGTTTCGCTCCTGGTCACAGCCGATCTGGGCATTATCGTTCCTCGCATCCCTGTCTTGGTTGACGAGCAGCTGCCTGCATCGCAATTCCGAATTGATGTCGAGGGCGTGCCAGTCGAACAGGACGCCTTAGATCCAAACCAGATGGCGCTCCGAGCCGATGTAGCGCACGTCGACTCGAGCGGTGTCCCCCTTAGACGTGAGCCGAAAACGGACAGACTCCCGGTTGAACATACCCCTGCAAAGGCCCTTACGGGCGCCGGCACGGAGCATAGGGCTCCCGGCGAACTCCTCGCCTTGCGCGTCCATGCAGCGTTGACCCGCTACGCACCGCGATTGGTGGGCATCCAAGAGACCCGACATTTCCTGGGCCGAATGGAGCAGGAATATTCTGAGCTTGTGAAAGAGGTGCTACGCACGACGCCGATTCCTCGGATTGCCGATGTTCTGCGCCGCCTCCTGGAGGAAGGTATCCCAATCCGCCACACCCGTCTCGTGTTGGAGGCATTGGCCGAATGGAGCGAGCGTGAGCAAAACGTTGCCCTGCTGACGGAATATGTCCGTTCTGGTTTGAAGCGACAGATCTGCCACCGCCATGCCAACACGGAGGGCATAGTGTCCGCCCTGGTCGTCGAGCGCGAGAGCGAGGATGTGATGCGTGGCGCGGTTCGAGATTCGGATGCAGGCCCCTATCTCGCACTGGAGGATCGGCAAAGCGAAGCGATGCTATCACAGATACGTCAGGTCCTTTCGAACGCAGAACCGGGTCAAACCCGCCCTATTCTGTTGACGTCGATGGATGTCCGACGTTTCGTCCGCGGCTTTCTGACGCGAAACGGGGTTGATCTCGCCGTGCTGTCTTATCAAGACCTCGCCTCCGACTTTACAATTCGCCCCGCAGGATCCGTCACACTCCCGCACGGATCGAACAGCGGATTGTTAGAGTAGTCCCACCTTTCCTAACTGAACGCCACGCGCCTCCCCGATAATTGAGAGATAACATGAATAGTAATACAGTTTCTCCATCGCCTATGTTTCTGCGCCGGAACTCACTTCTTTTTGCCGTACTCGCCATTCTGCCTTTGGGCGGTTGCGCCAGCTGGCAAAAGCCGGCTCTTTCCGTGCAGGAGACATCTTCCCCCGAGTTGCTCAGCGCCGATCAAATCGATCCGGCTATGCGCGAACGCATTTTGCGCGAAGTTGGTCAGGATGTTCAAGAGCGGGCTTTGCGGGATGAGGTGAAGCAGCACCCGGACAATGTTGATGCGGCGATACGACTTACAAATGCCTTGGTGGGCCAGAAGCGCCCGCACGAAGCGGTTGAGGTGCTCGACAGCGTCTTGGTTGCAGCCCCAGGAAACGTACGTGCATTGAATGCGAAGGGCGTGATTTTGGACATTGAGGGGCGGCATGACGCGGCACAGGCCCTGTATCGGCGAGCTCTCGAAAACGAGCCAGGCAATCAGATGGTGCAGCATAACTTCAATCTGTCGCTTGCCTTTAACGGCAAGTCCGAACAACCAAGGTTAGCACGATCGCAATAGGTGGGCACAGTGCATGCGCAGCCTGTTCCCCGGCTCGAACACGCGCTCGGCTCCCATCATAGATGGCCCCCTGAAGAGAGCCATATCTATGCAAAACAGTTGCTCCAGATCTGGCCGGCAGAGATCGGCAGGAGAGCCGGATGACATCACGCGGCCACCCGCAAGGCCACCCGCCTCGCTTCGTTGCCAGAGCGCCCTCTCCCTCGCCGGTCACCGTCTCGCAATGCGGCGACCTGGCTTAAGGCGGTCGACCGAGCGCCCGATGCAGTAGCCACGTAACGCAGCGATGGACCCGCCGGATCGTGTCGCGCTTGTGCTGGCCGTCCCTGCCATTACAGCACGGTGATTGTAGCTGGATCATATTCTAGAGGCATCGATGGTGTGGATGCCTTCGATCCAAACAATCGATTTGTTGAATTCGTCCGCCTGAGGAAATTAGCTGCGGCGATCCGACTTCCGACGCCTGCAGGCGCAAAACCAACAGCGTGAGCGCTGCGGGTCCGGAGGCAGGCTGCAAAGTGCAATCACCAGCGCTGATAAGCGGCAAGTGAAGAATGTATCGCTCGGGCGACTCCTGTGTTGTGCACGGTTGCCCCGCGACGTGAACTGTAGCAGCTTGGCAGCTCAGCGTTCACGAAAGGAGAAAAGATTTGGGGCCAAGCAAAGACCGGCTTTTTTGATTGTCTTGCTGTATCGCTATGGTGGGGCGGGCGCGACCGCTCCCATAATTCAATACGCTGCCTTTAGCGATGGACGATGACGGGATGCGTCGCCGAGACTTCAATGGTGGAGGAGCAGCGCACCCGTCGATCCATTTGCTTTCAGCGGCAACCGCCACTATGAAGCGACACTTCGCCCAACTGTGTTTCAAGCTGCCCGGAGAAGTTTATGACAGAAGAACCCCACAAGACCGACATCCTCATCGAGCTCACTGCCGATGTTGTATCAGCCTACGTCTCCAACAACCCCGTCCCGGCGGGGGAGCTTCCTGCCCTGATCGCCCAAGTGCACGGGGCTCTAAACGGCACGGCTGGACTCATACCGGCAGAAGAGCCTGTGCCTGTAAAAAAACCTGCTGTCCCGATCAAAAAGTCGATCGAACCGGACTACATCATTAGCCTTGAAGACGGCAAGAAATTCAAATCGCTAAAGCGCCATCTGGCGACGCACTATGGTCTGACCCCAGACGAATATCGCGCCAAATGGGGTCTGCCGTCGGATTATCCCATGGTGGCGCCGAATTACGCCGCTGCGCGCTCCGCCTTGGCCAAGACCATGGGACTCGGCCGCAAACCTAAAGAGCCGGAAGCCCCAGCCACGGCGCCGGCGAAACGGACCCGCAAGAAGGTCGCAGCCTAAATCCGTATCAACAGTCGTTCGGACGCGCAGCAGCCGTAGGCCCAATCTGCGCGGAATCAAAGGGCGGGGATGAGCCCCGCCTTTCCCGTCCAAGAGCCTCATTTCCAGAGTAATTCATGATGGCTCCAGCAATCCCTGCCGCGGCATTAACTTGCATGCTCCGGCCCGGGTTTCGAGCCGTCAATGCGTTCCGGCGATGACGAACCTTGCCAAGGCTTTCCCGGACCGTTAGCCAGCCTTGCTGAGGCTGCCTGCAGAGGACTTTCCCGTGCGGCGATCCTGTTCCACCTCGTAGTTGATCTTCTGGCCCTCATTAAGGGTCGACAGGCCCGCTCGTTCAACAGCGGAAATGTGGACAAAGACATCCTGACCGCCGTTGTCAGGCTGAATAAAACCAAAACCCTTCGTGCTGTTGAACCACTTCACCGTTCCAGTCGCCATATCCATTCCTTTGTAATAAGTCGCAACTTAGGCAGGCCATTCACGCCAGCCTGATTTGTACACGAGACTTTAGGCGCAGCAAAATCGGAAAATTGCAAGGCCCACTCGATCGCCTGATCTCCAGCAGCAACTGCAACATATGCGAGGCGCGTGCCAGACGAGGCGTATGCCAGACGTTTCGTCGTGCGCTGTCGCTCGAACGTTGACAGAAACAATGACACACCTTGCAAACTCGGCCCATCTTGTGGACGTGCTCGGGTCGCTTCTCGACTGCGATACCCGCTCCTGACCGGGTATCGTCGGCCAAAATGAGGGTTTTTGTCATGTGCCGCC
Source organism: Mesorhizobium sp. M7A.F.Ce.TU.012.03.2.1 (assembly GCF_004006095.1). Taxonomy (NCBI): domain Bacteria; kingdom Pseudomonadati; phylum Pseudomonadota; class Alphaproteobacteria; order Hyphomicrobiales; family Phyllobacteriaceae; genus Mesorhizobium; species Mesorhizobium sp. M7A.F.Ce.TU.012.03.2.1. Next base: position 2,224,018 of record NZ_CP034779.1, on the reverse strand, counting down.
AGACCGAAAGATCAGGCGCGCAGCGACCTGCACATTCAAACCGGAACCCGCGAACCTCGATTAGCTTCTGCCTGCTCCGAAGGGCGGTAGCCTGCTCTGAGGCGGGCCACTGTCGGGTTGAAAACCAACTGTCGGGTTCGGAACCCCAGATTGTCGGCAAGGTACGCGCCGCCCACTGGTTGGCCAAAGGGGCACTGGCTCCTGATCCTGCCGCCATGCTCGCCCGATCTCAACCCGATCAAGACAGGTCTGCTCAAAACTCAAGGCGCGGCTGGGGAAGAAGGCGGCCAAAACTTTCGACGCTCTCTGCGGAACTCTAGGCGATATCTGCCAGCTGTTGGAGCCAAATCAAAAACCATTAATTGCGACAGGTGATTTTATGACATTCATTGCGAAGAGGCCAGAATGAACAGCGGAAGAGAGTAGCAGCTCTCTGGTTGCGGCGAGGTGGATCGTCGACACGATCGGCACCTGGCCCGTGCGGGGATCGCACCGCAGCCAGCACCAGAGCCAGACCTTGACCGCTTGCCTTGCTCAGGCGCCACAACAACGAGTGGCTGGAAGCAGATCCACGTGAACTCAGCGATATCGATCAGACGATGCTTACCCTCATGAAAGCCGATCCCGACGCTGTCCAGCGCCGCGAAATCCTGACCAGCATATGGCGCATCGGATGCCACCGCCTGCACACTCACCATCGACATGCCGGAACTCGGAACCAAAGGCCGCAAGCCTCGCCGGCCTCGGCAAAATGGAGCGGCCGCGCCTTCATCCGGGGCGGCCGGGCCAATGTTCGCCAGGCCCTCTACATGCCCGGCCTTCGCCCTGCGCTTCAACCCCGACCTCAAGGCAAAATACCAGGCGCTAAAGGCGGCAGGCAAACCCGCAAAGGTCATCATCTTGTTGCGAAAGCTCCTCATCCTAGCAAACGCTCTCCTCAAGGCGCAGCGAAAATGGCCCCTAAAACCCTTGACCGAAACGGATACCTTAGCCTTTCAGGTGAGGCGGGCCGAGATAGACCAACCGCGGGTTTAACTTCGCGAGTTTAAGCTGATTATGCCGATGCAACTCTAGCGCCTGCGCGACCGTTTTAGCTTCCATCAACAAGGCGGCAGGGTGGGAGGAAGTACCCTCCCCTGCCGCGAACAAGCTTTGGACAAAGCCCCACCTTGTCCGTAATGTGATCGGGAGGCCGGGGCGCGGCGGTGCTCAGCGGATGTGACGCGCGAGATCTGCGACCCAACCCATCAGTACTTCCATCGGTCCTCGCTGGAAGACGCGCAGCCAAAGCACCGCAAAAGTGCTGATAACCACAACGAAGCCAAAGAGCGTGGACAGGCTCTCGTCTTTGAAAATGTTTATCTTCATAAGATAGGCTATTCCCGCAATGTGCAGCACATAGGCCGTCAAAGACATCGAGCCGACTGCGATTATTGGCCAGACCAGCTTTCGCAGACGCGGGAGCGCATCCACAGCGAGCATGCAAGCCGCCAAGATGATCATTGCGCAACCGGTGCTGCCCACGATCGAAAGCGTCGTTTCGCTATGAGGTGCGGCTATCCATGACGACTTGACTATAAATGACGACTTGGAAGGCTCAAAAGCGCCGTCAACGTCAGACCACCACAAGGAAGTTTCAGTCAAAGCGCGGGAACTCAGCGCGAGCAAGGATCCCCCATGGCCCAACACGGCCAGCGCGACCCCCGCCAGACCAAGGCGCCAATGCGCTGCTAGCGTATTAAGATTAAGGCGCGCGATGGCCATGCCAGCGATGAGGAAAGGAACCCAGGTCACCGCGGGATAGTAGCCGTTGACCATGAGGTTGAAGACCGGGTCGAGGAGGTTGGGGGCAACCGACAGAAGGGAGGAACGGACTTGCGGGAGAACTAATGCCGTAGCGGCAGCGATCAAGCCCAGCTGATATGCGCTGAGCCGATGGAGCGGCAATACCAACAAGAAGCAAATTCCGTAGTATTCTAGGATGACTTCGACCTGGGTACCGAGGCAGCCCAGGATTGAGCCAAGCGCGAGCAAAACAAGGGCACGAATTGCGACTCTGGCGATGGCCTGTCTACCGGCTATCCCCGACTTCGGCGCCTTGCGACCTGTAATCAGGAGGATTGAAAAACCGGCCAATACGGCAAACAGGGCCGACGGCCGCCCATGGGTTAGTTCCATCAGAAACCCGACTAGTCCTCCTTCGCCGGGGTCGGGACCGAGATGGGCGGCATACATCCCGAAGACAGCCAGGCCCCGAGCGAGGTCGATGCCGACCAGCCGATCTACTACCGACCCATTCCTAGCGTCGGCAACCGGTGCCTTCATTACCATGGTAGATTCCCTTGTTGGGTGTGTGGATCGCGGGAGCCGCGATAGGAGAGCCGGTCGGCTGCTGCCGTCGCCTCGTGAAAGGGTTCAAAACATCGCGCCATCTGGCGCATCGAGCCGGCGACAGAGCTGTTCAGCCATTAGCCTGGGGTAAGAACAACAGATCGGCTCACAAAGCCTGTGTCACGGACCTGAAAAGTGGTGTCGCGGAACCGTCGTTTTTTGCATGATGGCTAAGCCGAGAGATCCACTGCACCGACGAGAGACTCAGCGACGTTGGATATCCGATCAGTACGCCGCGGCTCCGCCGGTGACGATCACCCCGGGTGTCAAGGCCAGGGCGTAAACCTGCCATAATCTGTGGTGGTGCGCCCGCGACCAATCCGTTCGACAAAGCTCGGCGCATGGTCGAGCCAATCATATTCTTCCATGTGGCTGTTGCCTGAAAAACCGAAGACGCCGTTCGCTGGTCCAGCTGTTCCAGACCTCGGCCTGCGTCGGTCATTAGAACCGGCGCGCCTGTTTCCCAAATCAATTTGCTGATGCAGCCGCCGGGGGTCACATTGAGCAAAAGTGCCGAGGTCAGGACGGGTTTCATAGGGGCTCTTCGTTTGGCTTTGTTAACGACCCCTTTCTTGCAAGTTGTAGCTGACAGCAGCCTGAAAGCTCCCCAAATAATTCGCTGCCGCCGGTTCAGCCTATTGTCAGCTTCGACCAATAAGATGGGAGCCTTGCCCTCATACCGGAGCTCGGCAGCATGATGCGAATACTGCTCACTGAAGACGATAAGGACCTTGGAAGTGCTATGCACGATCATTTGGTGGCTGGTGGCCACGCGGTCGACTGGGCCAAGAACCTGTCCGAAGCGCGCGATTATGCAGCTGTGGTCGGCTACGACCTTATTTTGCTCGACGTTCACCTGCCGGACGGCAATGGGATCGACTATCTGCGGGAGCTGATCAAGGAACTTGAATCGGCACCGGTCATCATTCTGACAGCCTGCGATCGGATTTCGCATCGCATCGAGGGCTTCAACGCTGGAGCCGACGACTATTTGGTCAAGCCGTTCGATCTGGGGGAACTCTCAGCGCGTATCCATGCAGTGGCACGTCGCCATGGGCATTTTCCGGAGCCGCAATTTTCGGTTGGGACGCTTTCCATACAGGCAGCCGAGCGACGCCTCTTCCGCGACGGGCAGGAGGTCTACCTGACTTGACGCGGATGGGCGGTGCTCGACTACCGTCTGCCCCAGCCCTGCACGGTCGTTTCAAAAGGGAAGATCGTGGACGCGCTTTTCGGCAGACGGCGCTGATTCATACTCCAAAAGAAAATTCGGCTTCCAGTTGCCTTGGCCATGACTGCCCTTCCCGAGAGATGGGTGACAGTTCATTCCGGATAGATGGGTTACACTTTCGGCCCTTTGCAAGGAGAGCAAGGTGCCTTGGAAGGAGTGTAACGTCATGGAAGAGCGGCTGAAGTTCGTCGCCCGGCTGCTGGACGGCGAGAAGATGGCGGTGCTTTGCCGGGAGTTCGATATCTCGCGCAAGACCGGCTACAAGATCCTCACGCGCTACAACGACAGCGGCCTGGAGGGGCTGACGGACCGATCGCGGCGGCCCTATCGCCACGCCAATCAGCTTCCATTTCAAATCGAGAAGCTGATTGTGCGCCTCAAGCAAGACAAGCCGACATGGGGTGCGCCGAAGATACGCGAGCGGCTGGCCCGGCAGTATCCGGATGTGCACCGGCCCGCGATCTCGACCGTGCATGCCGTGCTCGACCGCCACGGCATGGTCGAGCGCCGCAAGCGCAGGCGCAACAGGGCGACGGGGCACCACTTTCAAACGGCTGTCGCCCTAACGATCTTTGGTGTGCCGACTACAAGGGCGAGTTCGGCAGAGAACACGGCCGGGACAGGGGATCACAAACACTTGACCGTTCCAGACCCTGGCAGTGGCGCATCGATTGACCGTTGGCTCTGTTCGTGGGCACCGAAAATAGGGCCTTCTTGGTCCTCGGCAGAGAATATGGCCCGGACGGGGGATAACAAACACTTGACCGTTCCAGACTCTGGCAGTGGCGCATCGATTGACCGTCGACTCTGTTCGCGAGCGCCGAAAATACGGACGACCCCTATGGTCAAAGTGCACTTCTGACCTGCTAGGCACTGTTCGATAACTGGAGGCACCCGCTACGGTGCCCTCGTATTTAAGACACCTGTCAGTTTCAAGCCTGGACATTGACGCGTGGCGCGGCTGCCATTCGTTGACCGCCACGTCGAATTGCCCGCCAACCAGTGTACAGCCGCCGGTGGTCACATTGAGCAAAAGTGCCGAGATCAGGAGGGGTTTCATAAGGCCTCTTCGTTTGGCTTTGTTAACGACCCCTTTCTTGCAATTGTAGCTGACAGCAGCCTGAAAGCCCCCAGATATTCGCTGGCGCCGGTTCAGCCTACTGTCAGCTTCGATCAATAAGGCAGGAGCCTTGCCCTCATACCGGAGCTCGGCAGCCTGATGCGAATACTGCTCATTGAAGACGATAAGGACCTTAGAAGTGCTGTGCACGATCATTTGGTGGCTGGTGGCCACGCGGTCGACTGGGCCGAGGGCCTGTCCGGAGCGCGCGGTCATGCAGCTGTGGCCGGCTACGACGTTATTTTGCTCGACGTTCACCTGCCGGACGGCAATGGCATCGACTATCTGCGGGAGCTGATCAAGGGGCCAACGCCGGTCATCATTCTGACAGCCCGCGATCGGATTTCGCATCGCATCGAGGGGCTCAACGCTGGCGCCGACGACTATTTGGTCAAGCCGTTCGATCTGGGGGAACTCTCGGCACGCATCCGTGCAGTGGCACGTCGCCAAGGGCATTTTCCGGAGCCGCAATTTTCGGTTGGGACGCTTTCCATACAGGCAGCCGAGCGACGCCTCTTCCGCGACGGGCAGGAGGTCCACCTGTCTGGACGCGAATGGGCGGTGCTCGACTGCCTTCTACGCCGGCCCGGTTCGGTCGTTTCAAAGGGGAGGATCGAGCACGCGCTTTATTCATTCAATTCGGAGTTCGAGAGCAACACAGTGGAGGTTTATGTCAGCCGGCTCCGCAAGAAGATCGGCGGGGATAGAATAGCAACCGTGCGTGGCTCCGGATACAGGCTCGTGGTCACATGACGAACTCGAACAGCATGACGAGAAAGCTGATATCGTGGTTAGGCGGGGCAACGCTCCTGGTTTGGATCGCCGCCCCAACCATTGCTGCGTTCATTTTTTGCAATAATGTAAACGAAAGTTCGGATGACTTGCTCCAGGCGAGCGCAAAGTACAAACAACCAGAGCTGATCAAGGTCTTGAATGGAAAACACGTTGATCAATACAATAACCACTTGCCAACTTATAAAAAGTACTGGACCTATCGTGAGCAGGTTATTAATAAGTACGGGGTAGTGCTTATTTCTGAACCGGAAGAGGGTCAGCAGCCCTTCCCTGATGCTCCCCTGAGTAACGGCTTTTGGGGAAACGCTGATTACCGCGTCTACACAGAGGAGATCCAAGACGGCGTGTATCATCAGTTGGCCGAACCGCTTCATGGCCGCCGTACCACAATCGCGAAGGGCGCACTTTTTGTCTTCCTTCCGACACTCGTGCTCCTGCCCTTTAGCTTAGCTGTTTGGTGGATCGTGATCCGGCGCTCGCTGCGGCCAATCGAGGTACTGCGACAGCAGATCGGATCGCGCGACGGCGGCAATCTGTCACCAATGGACTTGGGCGATTTCCCGGCAGAGTTGGCTCCAATCGCGGCATCCGTCAATCGGCTTCTCGATCGTCTGCGGGCGGCTCTCGAGGCCGAACGCGAGTTCGCCGCAAACAGTGCGCATGAACTGCGCACGCCGATCGCAGGTTCAATCGCTCAGATGCAGAGATTAGTGGCCGAGCTTCCCAATGGGTCGGCCAAAATGCGTGCGCGCGGCATCGAGCAAGCGCTGTCGAGCCTTGGCCGCCTTGTCGAAAAAGTGCTTCAGCTCGCTCAAGCCGAATCGGGGGTTGGCATGGCGGATCACGCGATCGATCTTGTCCGATCGGTTCGGCTGGAAATCGACGACCTGAGGAAAAAGCCGCAATATGCCGGACGCCTGCATCTTAACGTCGACGGCTGCCCCACTTTGATGCGCAAAGTGGATGTCGATGCGTTTGGGATCCTCCTTCGTAACCTGATCGAGAATGCGCTGATACATGGACTGCCCACTGTTCCGACAACAGTTTCCGTCCAAACTGATGGAACCATCGCTATTGCAAACGCCGGACCGGTGGTGCCCCTCCCCGACCTCGAAGGGCTTACAAAGCGATTTAGTCGTGGTGCTACTCCTGCTGCGGGCTCAGGCCTTGGTCTACATATCGCTAACATGGTTATCCAGCGGATCGGTGGCAGTCTAGAGCTTGCGTCGCCCGCCCGCGGTCGCAATGATGGTTTCGAGGCGATCATACGAATTCCTCAATGACACCGGTGAATTCAATGACAGTTGGACACAGGGCGGATTGCTGGCAAGGCTGCTGACATGGCGAACTGTACGGCAGTATGTATACGGCGTAGAAATCGTACTTCACACAACGCATTTCGGCCGCGGCAATCAATGCCGCTATCATCGTCTGAGCAGTTCGATCGAAGCGACACGACATGATCGGCAAAATCGAAGGCTCCGCCTCACCGCTCGCTCGATTTCGCCCGGGGAGAAAAAAGGCCATCCGAGAAAGTGCAAGCCGCCGCGCATAGGCGACGTGTCCAATTGTCTGGGTGCCCCTGTGCGCCGGCCCGATCGGGTTGGCGCAGGTCCAGTAAGGACCCGGACCAACCATTCCATTTAGACGACCGGCAGGTTTTAATCGGCGTCCGGATCGCCGACCCAAAATGCCCCAAGTGTACGGCTAGAAAGGCTGCCAACGATCGAGCTTTGGTCGGAGGCGTGCTTGTCAGCGTCTTGGGTGCTTGACCGGCCTTTGCAATGGCCATCGCCATCGCAAGTATCGTGCGTGGCCAGTGAGACCGCAATTTCATCAGCCTGGAGCCGACCGTATCGGTGCTTCTGATTTAGGGATTTTTCGTTTTCCTCTTGGATCATCACGGGTTTGGAGAGGATCTGGTGTTAAGTGCCATTCGGAGCGCCGGCGAACCGCCCGAAATTAATGTGGTCGAGTCATGAAGCCTCCCGAATGCGTTAAACGAGACCCTTTATGGCGGCCCTGGCTGACAACAGTCTGAAGCTGCAAGCGGCATGCTAAAATGGGGCGATCCTGAATGACGACAGATGCTATCAACATGAAAGAGGCTCGCCCTGAAAGCTGAGCACGCTTTATGCTCAGGCTGCTGACAAGGCCAAAGCAGCGTAAGTGCGTAGTGAAATCCAAGGTCCACATGGGTCGTCGCGCGTCCGTGCGTTGCAATCCGGACGGTCCAGGGTATCAGGAGTTTCACGGCCTCGGCCCGCTTGGCTGGCCACAGTTGAAGCTCCAACGTACCGGCTGGCACCGGGAAATTGGGCTCTGCGCTGCCTCAACGCTGATGGCACGGTCAATGCTTGCCTACCGATGGGGCCGCCCATGCCGTGATGCTGTCGGTCGACGTTCGCAAACCAGACCCTCGCGAGACCCAGCGAAGGGGCTCGCCGGTACGACGAGGGACCTTACCTCTTTATGCGCGGCATCATTATCGAGGATGACATGTTGCCTTACACGTCGTCCCTCGCGCTCGGGTCTTTGTGGGGCGGATGAAGTCCTGATCGCGGTGGCACTGCTGCATGTTTGCGTAAGACCCATCCAGTCACGATCGCGCTGTCCTTCGATGTCGCGGTGCTGATAGGCGGGCAGATCGGTGTGCGCGGCGCCCGCCAAAGGATCGTCGTCACGCCGGAGGAGGCGAGCGTCATAGCCGGCGCGCCGGCGAAAGGCGCTTTCTGTCGGATGCCCGACAATGTCGGATATCGCAAGTATCAAGGTTGGATCAAACCTTGCGAATCGGGGCTTTCTTACTTGGCACGGGGCATGCTCAGGTATCCGCAAACACCCAATGGATAACGAGCAGACTTCCCATGGCCTCACCATGCCGAAAGTTTCCCGGACGCATCCAAAGATGAGGCTCGCGTCAGGCCCAGCAACACGCTGACGGCTCATGTGGCTCGGCGTCGCGTGCCGATCCACTTTCTCCCAATAGGCATTCGGGAGACATAGATCCTTCAAAATGAGGAACAGATCACTTTGCCAGGAACGCAGCCCATAACCCCACTCTCCCTATCAGAACTACCAAGCAAGCCCCGCACTCATGGGCTTCGCAGGACGTCCGTTGCGTCCGAGTTGGTCGGCGCGGGGACGGCTCCGATCCCCGTCGCATGGGAGGACGGCAAGGCGAGGGATTTCGTGCTCGACAACGGCATGGAGGTGGTCGTCATTCCCAACCACCGGGCGCCGATCGTCACCCACATGGTGTGGTACAAGATCGGCAGCGCCGACGAGCCGCCGGGCAAATCCGGCATCGCCCATTTCTTCGAGCATCTGATGTTCAAGGCGACGACCAACCATGCGGGCGGCGAATTCGACCGCGCAGTGTTCGAGATCGGCGGCTCCAACAACGCCTTCACCTCCTCCGACTACACCGCCTTCTATCAGACAGTGGCGCCGTCGGCGCTCGAGCTGATGATGAGCTTCGAGGCCGACCGAATGCGAAACCTCATCCTGACCGACGATGTCGTCAAGACCGAGCGCGACGTGGTCATCGAGGAGCGCCGCTCAAGCACCGACACTAACCCGCAGGACGTGCTCCATGAGGAGATCGACGCGACGCTGTGGCAGAACCAGCCCTATCGCATCCCGATCATCGGCTGGATGCAGGAGATCGAGCAGCTGAGCCGCGTCGACGCCACCGCCTTCTATGAAAAGTACTATTGGCCCAACAACTCCGTGCTGATCGTGGCCGGCGATGTCGAGCCGGAGACGGTGAAGGTGCTGGCCGAGAAGACCTATGGCAAGGTGGCGCGCGGACCTGACCTGCCGCCGCGCATCCGGCCGGTTGAGCCCGAGCAGAACACCAGGCGCACCGTCACGCTCTCAGACGCCCGCGTCAGCGTGCCGAGTTTTTCGACGCAGTGGGTGGTGCCGTCCTACCATACCGCCAAGCCGGGCGAGGCCGAAGCGCTCGACCTGCTGGCCGAAATTCTCGGCGGCGGTAACCGCGGCCGGCTCTACCAGGCGCTCGCTGTCCAGCAAGGTATCGCTTCCAGCGCCTGCGCCTATTTCCAGGGCACCATGCTCGACGACACCAGGTTCGCCATCTATGGCGCGCCGCGCGGCGATGCCAAGCTGGCCGATCTCGAAGCGGCGGCCGCTGCCGAAGTCGCTCGCATTGCCAAGGATGGTGTCAGCAGCGAGGAACTGGGCAAGGCCAAGGAGCGCTTTGTGCGCGATATGATCTTTGCCGAAGACGACCAGGACGACCTCGCCTGCATCTACGGCTCGACGCTGGCCACCGGCGGCACCGTGAAAGATGTCGAGGAACGGCCGTCTCGCATCCGCAGGGTTACCGCCGCGCAAATCAAAGCAGTTGCCGCCCGCTATCTCGCGTTCGACCGTTCGACCACGGGCTATCTCTTGCCCAAGACGGAGAATCAAGAGATGACGCTCGGCGCTCAGCCCCATGCTGCGATGAACATCCAGGAGGTGAAGTCCGAAAAGGGCATCATCGCCTGGCTGGTGGAGGACCACACAGTGGAAATCGTCAACATCGGCTTTGCCTTCAACGGCGGCACCACGCAGGACCCGGTCGGGAAGGAGGGGATGGCCAAACTGATGGCCGGCCTGTTCATCGAAGGCGCTGGCCATTACGACAGCGATGCCTTCCAGGTGAAGCTCGACGATGCCGGCGCCGAAATGAGTTTGGACGCGCAAAGCGACGACATCTACGGATCGGTGTGCATGCTTTCCAAAAAGCAGGACGCCGCGTTCGGCCTGCTTCGGCTCGCGCTGAACGCGCCGCGCTTCGACCAGGGGCCGATCGATCGCGTCCGCGCCGAGATTGTCTCCGGCATCGTCGGCAGCGAGCGAGACCCTGGCGCAATCGCTCAGCGCAAATGGCTGCGCGCGATCTATGGCGCGCATCCTTGTTCAAGGCCGGGAGAAGGCACAAAAGAGAGCCTCGCCGGCATCACGCCGTCCGACCTCCTCGCCTTCCACCAGGCCATTTTCGCTCGCGACGGGCTCCATATTGCCGTGGTGGGTGACATTGACGCGAACACGTTGAGGGAAAGGCTTGACCAGCTGTTTGGTGATTTGCCTGAGCAACAAACCCTCGTCCCCGTCTACGATGTCGCGCCGAAACTCGGTCAACTGGTGGAGGAGAACTACGACCTGCCGCAGACTTCGCTAACGTTGGCCTGGCCTGGCGTGAAGCGTAGCGCGCCGAATTTCTACGCCGCCGTGCTGATGAACGACATCCTTGGCGGCTCATACTTGACTTCCCGCCTTTACGAGGAGGTACGCCAAAAACGCGGCCTTGCCTATCACGTCAGCTCTGAACTGACCCTTGACAAGCTTCTGGTTACGACAGAGACACGCTCGGACTGCGCCGCCCAAACACTGAGCATCGTGCGAGATGTGGTAAAGCAGATGGCGCAGCAAGGACCGACCGGGGCCGAGCTCAAGGCGGCGAAGAAGCACCTGATCGGCGCCTATGCCATCGACCAACTGGGCTCGACCCGCTCGATTGCAGACCGGCTCCTGGATTTGCAGATTCAAAATGCCGACGTCGACTACAACCAGCGTCGCGCCCGCAGCATCGGTCGGGTGACGCTCAAACAGGTCAAGGCGGCGGCCAAGAAGCTGCTTTCGGCCGAGCCCGCCATTTTGGTGGTCGGCCCGCCGCTGGGCGGCAAGGATGAGTAAAGAAACTCATCTCGCCTTCCTTCTTCCTTGGGGCTTCTCGTGGGAAGAGCGAATATGGAGGCCGGTGGGCCAAGCAGATCATGCAGACCCGCGGAGTCGTTTCGCGGGCCTTGCGCGGCATTGGCGGTCCAGGGGCCTCTCGCCGAAAAGGCGCTCCTCAGCATGCATGCCGCCTTTTGCAGAATTCAGTCGCATGCACAGCAGGCATGGTGGATGAAGCAAACATCCGACTGCTTAATCCATCAATTGATGAACCGCGGGCACTCAAACTAACGAAACTGCTGTCTTTTCATCGGGCTAGCGTGGTCTACCAGCTGCTTTGCCGAGGCCCTACGACGAACCCACTGGTGCAGAATACACACTGACGGCCTGTCGACCTGGATGTTCGCTGCGTTGAGGAGGAATCCGGTATTGCCCCTGTGCCTGCCGATGATCCGCCGTCTGAAATCCCCGCACCTGTTTGGAGCCATCGACCGCCTGCCGGCACTCGGCAGACCAGTTGGCAATAAGACGTTCGAGGTCGTCAATCCGTCGACCGGCGAAGTTTTGGCAGAGCTTCCCGATATGGGCGTGGAGGAGACACGTGCTGCGGTAGACAAGGCCTATGTTGCGCAGTCGGGATGGGCCGCGTTGACGGCCCGAGAACGTAGCGACGTTCTTTGGCGATGGCATCAGCTGATCATCGACCATGCAGGCGATCTCGCCGCGATTCTGACTGCGGAAATGGGCAAGCCGCTTGCCGAAGCCATTTCAGAGGTATCGCATGCGGCGGCGTATCTGCAATGGTATGCCGAGGAGGCCAATCGCGTCTATGGCGAGACGATCTCGGCACCCTCGACAGACCGCCGAATGCTAGTGATCAAGCAGCCCATCGGCGTTGTTGGCACGATCACGCCATGGAATTTCCCGGCCTCCATGGTGGCGCGCAAAATCTCGCCGGCCTTGGCTGCGGGCTGCACAATCGTGCTCAAGCCCGCTGAACAGACGCCGCTCGTGGCTGGCGCAATGTTCGCCCTCGCCCATCAGGCCGGCTTTCCCGATGGCGTGGTCAACCTGATCTATGCGTCCGAAGGTGATCGCGTGGGCCGTGAACTCTGCACCAATTRCAAGATTCYAAAGATCAGCTTRACCGGTTCGAKCGAGGRCGGACGGCTGCTGATGCGTCAGTGCTCTGACCAGATCAAGAAGGTCAGCCTTGAACTCGGCGGCAATGCACCTTTCATCATCTTCGATGATGCCGACATTGACGGTGCTGTTGACGGTGCGGTCCAGGCGAAGTTCCGCAATGCCGGCCAGACCTTACGATGCGGGGGCCAGCGTATCGGCAAGAATGGCACGTTTTTCGAACCCACGGTCCTCACCGAGATTTCCAGCGTCATGGCAGTCGCGCAAGAGGAGACATTCGGGCCGCTCGCGCCGATCATTCGCTTCAACGATGCGGATCAGGTCGTGCGCGAGGCCAATGACACGATCTACGGCCTCGCCGCATACTTCTATGCCTCAAACCTGAAGCGGGTCTGGCGTGTGGCAGAGGCTCTGGAATATGGCATGGTTGGCATCAACACGGGACGCATGTCCTCGGAGGCGGCACCGTTTGGCGGGATCAAACAATCCGGCATCGGGCGGGAGGGTTCTCGTCATGGCCTCGAGGACTATCTGGAAATGAAATATCTTTGCATGGGCGGGATTTGAAACCTGCTGCACTGTCTCTCCGCCCCACCGGGGGGCGGCCTGCGGTCAATGCCGCCACCTAATTGGAAGTTCCAAACGCCGTTGACCTGAAACACGGATGCCCGGCAGGAGACTGAGCTCGCTGCCGGGCCGGACATGCCTTGGGAGGGCATAAGTCAGCGCTCCTAGGGCCGATGGGCCACTCAGTTCGTGCGCCTTTTGCCGATTGCGTTGCATGTGCCGTGCCAAGCCAAAAAGCATTGATAAACCGCCGATGGATCAGCTTTTGCCCTGTTGCGCATTCTACATTGTGGGATATGCGACAATGCCCAAGCGGTTGAATCGTCGTGTTGCAGAACCCCAGACGGGTCATGACTGCTATTCTTAGGACAGTGCGCAGCAAGCCGCTACTCGCTGCACTCCAGGCACACCATTTCCATAATCAAGCGGTGGGTGCTATGTTGACCGAGCTGTCGACCAGGGAACGGTGTGAGGCCTCAGATCCCTCCATATTGTTGCACCCGCCGGTCCAACAGGACTGCAGGTCCGGCCTCAAAGGATCTTGGCTGCTATGGCGACATTGCGGTGCACGCCGCTTTCCGACCAATGATGTGCGTCCAGGTCGAGGCCGGCCCTAATGAACCACCGCCTTGGCACCCTCGCCCATCTCATTTCGGCATCGACAAGCTAGACCAGAGCGCACTTGCAAGGCGCCATGCAGTCCTGTCGGCGGGCGAACTGTTGGTGACGGGTACAGCTGCGAGCGAACGTTCATCCACCGACGCACAGCGCGGACTGTCGCTTTTCAAATTAGGAAATCTCTGTAGCCACCATTCATGAGCGCGCGGCCACGCGAGACGGCCCGACGGATGCGGTCGCGCAGATGATCGCGAGGATCCGCCCAGTCGGCATGGACGCGCCGTTGACCGATGAGAACTTCGGCGAGCTCGCGATGAGGTGCTCCGGCGAGCGAACCGTCGAGCGCACGAAGAACGAAGGACAAACGAACGCCGCGCTTTTCCGGCGCAAACAAGCGGGGGGGCAACTGTTGCCCTAGACTGAGAGCATTGAGGCACTCCAGTCCCCTCAGTCGATGCTTTAAAAGCACCGCGGGCCAGATGGCTTGCGTATGCAGGCAAACAGGGTGGAGGATATTCGCGCCCGAGACGGCGAGCTGCAGCGCGTGGTCCGCATTGCGAAGAAGAACATGCTGGCTCTTGTCGGGCGCCAGCAGGACGATTGCACGACAGGGCAATGCCGAGAGTTCGAACGGCGGTGTCGGCGACGAGGCAGGCAACCGTTCCGCAATGACCGGCAGCACATGGACGCACCAGAGCGGACACCAGAATACGACCGAAGCGCGGCCACAAGACTCCGCGAAACAGAACACCCCAGCGTGACAGGTCGCCGGCCGACGCGACCATATCGAGAAAGGATTGGAGAGACCAAGTCTTGCAATGCTGGCGCGCAGCGGTCAGATCGCGCTGGAACGCTGGATTGCGGCGTAAGAACTCCCAAGCCCACTCCCGCAGCGTCAGGCCAGCGGTGTAGTCGTATGATCTTTCATCCCGCCAATCGGCCTGATCCGCGCCAGTCAGGAGATTCATGACTGACATCCCCTGCCCGCGCCTGCGTGCGTCGAAACATTATGCCACTTCGCAAAGCATCGGCGAAGGCAGCAGACGTCGAAGACCCCATTTCGTTGAAGCGTCAGCCATCGCCACTGTCGGCGACAGAAGATGTGCCCAAATTGCCACCAGACCGTCGAACTGGCACAGCGACGGCCAGCGCGACCTGGAATTGATCCCGTAACAGTCATCGGCTCCTGCGTCGCGATCCAGACGTCCCTTGAAGGCGCAGTAGCGCGGCAGTGGATCGCACGCTGCTTGTCGGCAAGTTGTCGTAGCGGCGGCGCCATAGGCACGGTCATCGGAGGGTCTCCTGCGGCAAGCTTTCGCCATTGGAGGCCAATCTCCCCGCTAGGGCAGCCTGTGCAGTTGCACAGGTGAAGCGGATCAATCAGGGGGAGCCATGGCGGAAACTGGATGATGGCGGCTTGAGGAGAGCGGCGTATCGAGGCGGGTGATGAAGCCTGCCAGTACCTCTCAAGGAGAGTGATACGCCATGAACGAGACTATCAACACATTGTTCGCCTTCGTCAGCCCGACGAAATCGATGATACCCTGACGGATGTACTTCGCAGCGGCGCGCGCAAATTGCTTGCGCATGCGATCGAGATGGAGGCCGAGGCGTATGCCAAGGCGGTCGACTGCCTGACGAAAGATCATATTGCGTCGCTGGCGCTCTACGATTTCCCCGCCCAACACTGGGATCATCTGCGAACGTCCAATCCCATCGAAAGCGTCTTTGCAACCGTTCGCTATCGCACGGTGCGTACCAAGGGCTCGCTATCCTCGAAAACCGCCCAGCTGATGGTCTTCAAGCTGTTGGCCGCGGCCAGGAAGTGGCGACGATTGAAAGGACAAAATCAGTTGCCGAAACTCATCGCAGATGCCAGGTTCCTGGACGGAATCCAGGTCATCGAAACGAAGCCGCAGAGCGCCGCTTGATCAGCCTCGTCACCCAAATTCCAGCATAGCTCCATCGGAACTGCCAGCCTTCCTTGCCGATCAGGCGCATATCAGCGCTGACGATACCGAGGACGGCGATGGCGGTCACCTCCAGGCCGCCGAGTAACGACCCTCAAAACACCGCACTGGTCGAGGCCAGCCTGAACCGGTATCTTGTGCCTGCCCTCGGGAGTCGCTCTATCCACCATGTGATCGACACCGACATTGCTAACATCACCAAGGAGATCGTCGCCGGGGGTCACCCGCAAGCGGCTAACACGGCCTTCTGGTGTATGCGGGCATTTTTCAACTGGTGTCGCAAACCGCCGCAACGGCTCATCCGCGGTTTCCCCGCGAGGGATTGGAAAATCCGGATCCGGCCCCGATCGTCAAGCGCAAGCGAGTGGTGAACGATGCCGAACTGGCGGCTATATGAACGGGCTGTGAGCCCGAACCGGGCGATATCGGCTATTCGTTCGGCTCCATCGTCAAGCTGCTCATTCTGACCGGACAGAGGCGTACGGAAGTTGCCGCGATGCGTTGGTCCTCAACCTTGAAGCCGGAACATGGAACTATCGGGTGACCGCACGAAGAACGAAGAGCCTACGCTTATTCCGCTGTCCACACTGGCGGTGTCGGTCCCCCAGACGGTACCGAAGACCAATGACACGTTTTTTTCCCTGCGAGGGGCAACGAAAGAAGCCACTTCTCAGGCTACGCGAAGGGCAAGAAGGCTCTAGACGGCAAGGTCAATACTGACGGGGTGGCTTTGGAGAACTGGACCCTTCACGATCTGCGCAGGACGCTCGCGACAAATCTCGGCAGGCGGCAGGTATTGCCACACGTCATCGAGCACATACTGAATCACAAGGCGGCGTCCTTGACAGACATTGGCGAAATCTACAATCTCTATAGCAACGTCAAGGAGAAGCGCGAGGTGTTGCAGATGTGGTCAAATCACATCGAATGGCTGATCAAGCAGGCTGCGGATGACGCTCTGGCGGCGTAGCTGCTGGCATGGCGGAAGATGCGGCGCAACAATCGTCAGAGCCTCATCGAATTGGAGATCATGCTTGACCAGCAAATGCGCGGCCAATGCTTCGATGGCCGACCAGTGATCGAGTACTAGCCGGGCCGTGCAATCTTCGATCCGCCCCCAATCGGGGCGGCGCGGCATCAGGAACCGCAACTCACCATAGATTCGCTTGGCATCCGCGTAGTCGCAGCTCCCCTCATTCCCATCGGACGCATTCATCGCCATATCGCGCGGGTCCAGATAGCCTTCGAATGCGGATTCTGCAAAAGGACCTGCCAGACACGCAACTATCCCCTCATTCCCATCGGACGCATTCATCGCCATATCGCGCGGGTCCAGATAGCCTTCGAATGCGGATTCTGCAAAAGGACCTGCCAGACACGCAACTATCTCCCGGATCGCATCATCGCGTTCCAAACATCGATCCATATCGTCCTCGAAAATCGGCTTTCGCTTCGAGGTGAATCCTTGCGCTGAATAAAAACCCGCGCCTTCGACAACACCACCGCACTCTCCGTCACCGGCGTCGGGGTAAATACTAACACTTGAGAAAGCAGGGAGTTCACGGTCGTCGTCGAACGTCTGACGGTGCAAAACGANCACCACCGCACTCTCCGTCACCGGCGTCGGGGTAAATACTAACACTTGAGAAAGCAGGGAGTTCACGGTCGTCGTCGAACGTCTGACGGTGCAAAACGATGGCGGCCACCGCGTGCCCGGCTTCGTGATGCGCCACAAGCGGCAGATATTGGGAGGCTACATTCATGCGGTGCGGCTCTCAGGTCTAGTTTGCTTTTGCGCATAGGACCGCAATTGTCGTGCCAACTGGGAAAATCGTTTCGGGCAATGCGATCGCTCCGATAGCGTTGCGTCTCCTGTCTGACATTGTTGGGAAGTCGACACGCGCCCGTCGCAATGCGGTCGACCTTCCGCGCGAGTTGGGTGACCCGTGAAGGCGGCCGACCAGGACGATGTTGCGCTGATCGGCGACGAAGGCGCGGCCGGGCGAGATCGCGCATCAGGGGGTGACCGGCGTGTCGGCGAAGTCGAAGTCGTCGATGTCCTTGGCCAGCGGCAACTTGGCGACAGCGAACTGGTATTTGATGGAGCGGGCCTGCTTCTCCGATATCTCGGCCTGCAAGAGATCACCGACAATCCTGGGCGGCTCGTGCCGTCGCTTGATGGCGACGCGCCCATGATCTCGTCATAGGCTCTGCGCATTCCGTAGAGCTTCAGCGCTCCCATCAGTTCCAGTACCTCGGTGCGTTCCATGGCTGTTTGTCCTCCTGAGACTGTCATAGCGGGTGCGCGAGATCTTCAGCTCACGGCAGATCGCTTTGATCGACTTCCCCTGGACCAGCGACAGCCGACGTATCTTTGCAATCGTCTCTAAAACCAACATCCAAAACACAAATGCCTCCGATCAAGCCGGAGGCATCTTGATGACCCCATCGTTAAGGGGTCCCGTTTGGACGAAAATCACCCTTTAAACAGGGTCCCCATTCCACGAAAAATCAATGCACTACCTTCCAAAGCTGCGAGAGATCGCCACCGACCGCTTTGAAGGGGCTTTCGGCGGTCTCGTCAGCGAGGTTGTGGCATGAAGAAACATCAATCCACAGCATTGGGCCGAAGCATGCCACGGGCTCATGCCGCGGGAGAGCGGGAAGATATTCTTGAAAGAAGCGGTCTCCGACATCAATACCGACAGCATGGGCAGCTTTCTCACATCACTTGAGGTCGAGCGTGGCAGTTGCGACCCGCAATGCAAGGCTGGCGGCGATGCATGCCTTTGCGCGGTTCCTGATTTCGGAGCACCCCGAATACTAGGATACGCTGCAACTGGTGGTGACACTTCCCTTCAAGAGGGCGCGTGGGTGGCACCTGTCGAATATCTCGATGAGCCCGGAAATCAAGAGCGTCCTGGCGCGTATCGACCGCCGCACGCCTTCTGGACAGCGGGATTACGCTCTGTTTTCGCTGATGTTTCAATACGGATGCACGAGTTCAGGGATCCTGAATCTTCGATTGTGACCTTCGTCTGGTATCGCCCTGTCCCGCCGAGCAAAGCAACGACCGCCCCACACTGCTCACCCGGTTCGGTGTTCGATACTTGCTGCGCACACATGGCTGCGGGCGAAGGAACCACCATGGCGGAAAAGAGCATCCATCATCGCCCTTTGCGGGACACGACGGCCATCCACCTCGTCAAGG
This sequence comes from Mesorhizobium sp. M7A.F.Ce.TU.012.03.2.1, assembly GCF_004006095.1. Lineage (NCBI taxonomy): Bacteria > Pseudomonadati > Pseudomonadota > Alphaproteobacteria > Hyphomicrobiales > Phyllobacteriaceae > Mesorhizobium > Mesorhizobium sp. M7A.F.Ce.TU.012.03.2.1. The sequence goes on along the minus strand of NZ_CP034779.1, from coordinate 2,205,281 downwards.
CGGGTGTTGACATCGCCACCATCAGTCGATGGCCAGTCCACTCGGGCTGAACTAACGATGCGCTACGCCCAGGCCGGTATCGATATGAAGCGGCAAGCGCTCGAACAAAGTCTTCCCCGACGTGATGTCATCGGCAAAAGATCAGACGATCATCGCTTTGATGGCTGGATGTTTGGCTGGCTGCACCGCTTGTAGACGCTCAGTTATGTGGAGTTGTATCGCGGGAAGTCGCGCGTCTTGGGCTTTTGCGGTGTCAGCTCAACATCTCTCCGCAGTGCACGTTGTCACTGTTGAAGAGCCGTTTGTTCAATCTTCGTCCTGGCACGGCAAGGGTTGTCCATATTGTGGCGTCTTGCGCTTGCCGAGCTTGTCCGAAATCCAGCGCCGGATCAGGCGTGAACACTGTTGCGTAGTTCGTCAGCCAGAGCGCGGAGAACGTCGGCGCTTCCTTCCAGCGCCGTAAAAGCGTAGGGATTGAGGAACTGTCGGCCCCAGAACAGATTGCGATCTATGCCGGATAGCGTAGCTTCCTCGCTGACACGCGGCCAATTCTCCGCAATGCATCGGAGCTGGCCTTCAACAATCGCAAGAGCTTCCGGCGCGCTGAGCAGGAAGTGATGCGCCGCTTCAAGGCAGGACGCTATCCGGCTCATGCGGTTATTGCCGCTGATGAGCATGGCCTGGCTGGCCTCCTGGCCACTGCGGGCCTGCGGACAAATATCGTACGCAGGCGTGAGGGTGAGCTTAGCCCCGTCCCAGAATGCCGCATGGTTGCGGGCATGATCGTCGGTGTTGCCGCAAAGTATGTTGAAGACAATGCGGCTGAACAACTCGCGCAGAGTTTCCGACGGCGCGGTGAATCGGTGGCGAATGATCTCCGCCAAATCCTGGTAGCTGGCGTAACGCGCCATCATCTCATCGAGCGCGAGCATCGTCAGCGCTGAGACCATGGATTTGCGTTGCCAGCCGCCCGTGACCTTGATCCGGTCGAATCGCTCGACGAGCAACACGTCGTTGCCTGCGGCGCGAACGAGCGAGACGGATGCCGCTCTGATGCCGCACAAGGCGGCAAGCCGCATGGCTATGAATTCTCCTTTGACGACGCTGTAAAGGTCGGCAGACGAGGAAAATTTCGCGACATGCTTGACGGCGTCATCCTCGATCAGCGCCTTTGGCCTTGCGCCGCCGATCGAGCTGCCGTGATGCAGCGCCTGATCTAATTCGGGGGTGAGCGGAATACCTTTCTCTACCCGCTCCGCCGATTGGACAAGCTCTTCGAGAGTGGCATTGGCCAGTGCGCGCGGCTCGTAATGCGTGGGCGAAAACTGAAAATCGAGCGCGCCGATGCGGTCCGAGCCTGATTCCAGCAAGAACGTCAGTTCTGAAATATCGAGCCGCGCGATTTCATCGCCCTTCACACCGAATTTGCGGTTTAGGATAACCCGTCGTCCCCAGGCATCAGGGGCAGCATCGCGGATGCATCCCGGCATGGTTAGGCCAGGAAGCAAAGGCAATTCGCCTGCCTTCAGGGGCAGTTCCGGGAGATAAAGCGGGATCGCGCTGCCCAGTTCACGAAAGCTCCTGCCATAGTTGAAGCTGACGAGTCCGTCATGGGCATATAGCCGCCCGGCGACAACCGGCGCGGTCTCGCCCGGCAGCCAGACCCAGACATAGGCTTCGTCGTACTTGGGGACCTTAGAACTCATCGACGATCTGCTTGCTGGCCTTGTAGACGTGCTTCGGCAGCAGCGCGATGCGATCGTCCATGCGGCCTGTGAGGGCTGTGATGCCCTTGCCGTCGGCATCGAACAGCTTCACACCGACAATGGCAGCAGCTTCGAACATCAGTCCGATTTCGACTTTGGGATCGCCCTTCTCGATGCGCTGCAGGGTGCTGCGTGAAACACCGATTCTCTCGGCTAACTCCTGTGCGGTTAACCGGTGCTGCATCCGGCCAAGCCGGATGGTCTTACCGAAAAGGCCAAGCGCTTCCATCGCGTAGCGCGAATAGGTGCGTTTATACGTTGCCTTCATTCGGGTCTCTGTGACCTATGCATGATCCATATCGCCTTCTTTCGAACTTTATATAGGTAATGTCACAGAGCGACTGCCAAAGTCAAGACTCCGTATCGCAAGCGTTACCCATCCGAACGAGGAAGGCGGATATTGCCTACGGCTCCTGCACAACCGGCCAGCTCTGCGCCCCTCGGGCGAGGCGGAGATCTGGCGCTGGATCGCGGACAGCCTTGAGACGCCTCGCATGAGTCATTCATGGGCGGTCCCTGGTGCGAGGCCGCGGCGCTCGACTGCTGGCCGACATTCTCGGTGGCGGGACCCGCAGCCGGCTACACCAGCACTTTTCGACCGCATACGCGCCCAGCTTCTCTCCGAAATCATTGCCAATGAGCGCGAACCTCATGCGATCGCCGAGCTGGCCTGGCGGCGCGGAATCTACGGCACGCATCCGTATTCGAGACCGCCCAAGGGAGCCTGACTAGCGTAACGCCCTCCGATCTAAGCGCCTTCCACAAAGCCGCTTTCGCACGCGACGGGCTGCATGTGGCGGTCGTAGGCGACATAGATGCCAAGCCCTGAGAGTAAGGCTCTACCAGCTGTTCGGCGATTTGCCTCAGAAACGGGCGCTTGCCGGCGCGAACCAGTGGTATCGCGAGGGCGAGCACGCCGAGCGCTTTTCCTCCGCCCTCCACTGACCACAGACCCGCACGCAACGAAGCCGCGCTCGATCTTATCGTGGCGTGGCTAGGTGCAATGTTTGCTCTCGCCATCAGGCCGGCTTTCCCGATGGCGTGGTCAACCTGGATCTATGCGTCCATCTTCGATGATGCCGACATTGACGGTGCTGTTGACGGTGCGGTCCAGGCGAAGTTCCGCAATGCCGGCCAGACCTGCGTTTCCGCGAACCGCATTTACGTCCAATCGAGCGTTCACGATGAGTCCGCCGAGAAATTGTGGAGAAGGTCCGGCACTTATCAGTGGTCCGACGTCTACTCCCGGAGCTAAGCCGTCGCCAACCCAAGATCGAGTCCCACATCGCAGATGATAATTCGATGCGGGGCCGAACGATAAATATGCATGCTTTGGCCACCCCGAGGCAGGGCTCATTGAGATGATCCGACCGCCTTGGAACAAAGATGGGGTAGAGCAGATGAAGCGTTGGCAGCGTGTCTCCATTCGACGCGAGCGCTGAGGATGGGATCACGATCATTCGCATCACGCGCAGCCGCAAGGGCGATGCCATGGCTACTTTGGAATCGTTGAAGTGGTTTGAGCCGGACAGTCACAAATACACCCGTTACGCCGCGGCTCAGGAAACGGGGCGGCGTCCGGCGGTGGAGGTGCTCGCTGACTTAAAAAGGGTGCGGGCAGTCGTTGCGCTTGAGAGCGACGACATTTGGGATCCGGCACGGGGTGACCTGCTGCCAATCGGCAGTTAACAGGGTCCGACAAAAGTGTGCACAACATGCTGCTGAAGTGGCCTCCGGAAGCGCTACCGGAAGTTACGCGTCTTGAACTTGATAGGGTCGATATGGTCATACTGCATCGACGATGTCGCGCCCCTTCGGCATGCCGCGCGGATCGATGCCCGATCCGCCGTGATGAGCCTCGTCCCTCGGCCGTGCGGCAACGGAAACGGCGTCTTGCGGTTTCCCACGCTGGCCAGCCCGGCCGACAGATCGGTCAGCTCGTGGGCGACGAGGTGCACCACCTCCTCTTCCGTCGGATGCGTCCGCGGACGCCGAGCATGGCCGAAGCAAGAAGCACGCGCCGGAATTTCTCGAGAGATCTTGACCCAGACGACGACGTTTGCCGCACCCGTCTCATCCTCCAGAGGAACATGAAGCCTTTGGCCGAGCCCGGCCGCTGCCGGACCAGCACCAGGCCGGCGGCCTCGAGCCAGCTTCTGCCTCGCGCCTGCATAGCATCCTGACAGGTCACGGTGCGGCGCCGGTTAGGCGGCACGCGGATTTTGGCAACGCTAGCCTGTGAACTGAAGAATGAAGGTCGGACTTGCGGCACATCGATTAGGTTCAAATGATAAGTTGCTGCCCGGCGAGGTCGTTTCAGCGCATCTCGACTGGTGGGTCGGCAAGACAATGCGGAACGGAAATGATCGCAGGCGTAAAGGACGGCTTTCGGGGCCGGAAGCTTCAGGCCTGGAACCGGACCCCAGTTTGGCGCAAGCATCGTGGCCTCCGCCCGGTCAGGCATTCACCGGCTCGCGAAATGCCAATTGATTCTGCTTAACCGGGCATACCTAAACGGCCACTTGCGTTCCGATCTCGACCACACGTCCGGTCGGGATCTGGAAATACTCCGTCGCGTCGGCGGCCGTGCGCGCCAAGCCGATGAACAGCTTGTCCTGCCACACCGGCATGCCGGAGTTGGGTGACGCCTTGAGCGAGCGACGCGACAGGAAGAAGGACGTCGTCATGATGTCGAACTTCCAACCCTGCTTGCGGCAGATCGCCAGCGCACGCGGGATGTTAGGCTGTTCCATGTAGCCGAAGGTCAGTGTCACCCGCATGAACAGCTCATTGATCGTTTCCATCTTGATCCGCTCGCTGTCGGGCACCACGGGCTGCTGCGCCGTCACCACAGAGAGGATGACGTTCTGTTCGTGCAGCGCCTTGTAGTGCTTCAGGCTGTGCATCAACGCGGTCGGCGCACTGGCGGGATCGCTGGTCAGGAACACGGCCGTACCGGACACCAGCTGCGGTTTCTTCTTCAACAGATTGCCCGCAAGGAAATCGAGCGGAATCTGGTTCCTGCGCGTCTTGTCAAATAGATACCTGCTGCCTCTTATCCAAGTCCACATGGTCATCACGATCACTGCGGCAATGGCAAGCGAGGCCCAGCCGCCTTCGAATACCTTGACGATGTTAGCTGCAAAGAAGCCGGTATCGATGAAGACGAACACCGCCATTAAGGCTATCGCGACGCCGAGCGGCCATTTCCAGATGCGCGTCATCACAACAAAAAGCAGTATGTTCGTCACCAGCATATTGCCGGTCACCGAAATACCGTAGGCCGAGGCCAGCCGGCTGGATTCGCCGAAGCCGACCACCAGCAGCATCACCACCAGCGCCAGCATCAGGTTGATGCGCGGCAGATAGATCTGGCCCGACTGTTTTTCCGACGTGTGCTGGATGACGAAACGCGGCAGCATGTTGAGCTGTACCGCTTGCCTGGTCAGCGAAAAGGCGCCGGAGATCACCGCCTGGCAGGCGATCACGGTCGCCGCCGTGGCAAGCACGACCATCGGAATAAGCGTCCAGCCCTGGTTCATCTCGAAGAACGGATGACCGACAACGCCGCCATTTGCCAGCACGAAGGCGCCTTGCCCGACATAATTGAGCAACAGACAAGGGAACACGATCGCCAGCCAGGCGAGCACGATCGGCTTGCGGCCGAAATGGCCGAGGTCGGCGTAGAGCGCCTCGGCTCCGGTGACGGCGAGGAAGACTGCACCAACCGTAACGAAGGCGACGTCAGGCGAGTTGACCAGGAACGACACGATGTAATGCGGGCTGATTGCCAGCAGGATTTCCGGGTCGTCCATGATGTGGTTGAGCCCGGAAAGGCCGATGGCCAGGAACCACAGCGCGGTAACGGGTCCGAACACCAATCCTACGCCGCCGGTGCCAAACCGCTGTACCGCAAACACGATCGCCAGGATGGCCAGTGTCAGCGGCACCACATAGGGCTGGAACGTCGGCGTGACGACATTCATACCTTCGACCGCCGACAGTACCGAGATTGCCGGCGTAATGACGGCGTCGCCAAAAAAAAGCGCCGCGCCGACGATGCCGATGCCGATGCCGATGCCGAGGATCACCGCAGAGCAGGTCGGGAAACTGTTGCGCGCCAGCGCCATAAGCGACAGCACTCCGCCCTCGCCTCGATTGTCGGCGCGGAGCACGAACATGATGTATTTGATCGTCACGGTGATCGTCAGGGACCAGATGATCAGCGAGAGTACGCCGAGGATGTCGCCACGGCTGGCGACGTTGCCACCCGCTGATGCATGCAACGCCTCGCGAAATGCATAGATCGGGCTGGTGCCTATATCGCCATAAACGACACCTAGTGCGCCCAACATCAGCGCCTTGGTGCTGTGCTGCTCGACCTCAGAATGGCTCGATTGTTCGACAGGTTCTGCCTCGTTACCAGCATTGGTAAGGGCCATGGACGACACTCCGATAAGCGCGCGGTGCTCTACGCTTGCTGCACTGCAATATCAAGTTCCGTCACGTAATGTCTGCCGTCTCGCCTGTCGTTGCTCGCCTTGGTAGACTCGCCAGCCCGCAGCCCTACCGAGCAGCAATAGCGCCCCGGCAGAACCCTCAATCGCCCAGATCAATGAATGGTTATCGCCCACAGTGCCCCCCCGCGATGCGGCCGATGGCGACCAGGGTGTCGTGGGCGCACAAGGATGGCGCTTTCCTGATGACGCCGTGCTCCAGGTGTGATCGCACCGTTGCTGCGCAAGCCATTTACTTGCTCGTCCCAGCGAGGACCGTGGCCAACTGGAACGCAGGGCCACGCCGCTCACCGGCCGCACTTTGCGGCGCAGATAACGATTCGATTTCCGCGGCGAGATTCTGGTTGAAGAAGCCACCAAGCTTGTCGAAGGACACACGGTCGTAATATCGACATGCCAGTATCCGCAACCCAGAAAAGCTCCTTGGGCTCCGCTGCGCGCGCCACGAACAACCCGATCTTCTCTGCGAAGAGGACGCCGTAATCCTTCAGGTTGAAGCCAAACCGGGGGGCGGCCGTGACGTATGGGCGAAGGGCTAGGAGGCGGGTTCGGTGAGGAACGGCATTGATGTCCACGCCGTCTCCTGGAAAGACAGAGGAATGCGGTGTCACCGACTGGCGCCGGAGGTTGATCCGGTGATTAGGAGGAGCACTCGTTGTCGGATTCTCGACGATGTCGGACATCTGACACAACGCTGCCAGAGCGATCGCGTTGTTCCGAAACGATTTTCCCAGTTGGCACGACAATTGCGGTCCTATGCGCAAAAGCACTGCGATGCCGCACCGACTGGAAGAACTCATCAATGATCACGCTTTTCGAACATGTGGGCGCCGCTACCAACACTAAGCGTTCCCGATCAAACGGAAGCCTCTATCCCTTCTTTCTGAAGGCTGTCCGGACATGAACGCATTTGATGTCCGTCCAACGCTGGATGCTCCCGACGACGATCTCTATCTTTGGCTTGAAGATGTGGAAGGCGAGCGGGCACTTGCCTGGGCCGCCGGCCAGTCGGCAAAGACCCTGAAGCACTTCAGTGGAACGCAGTTCGAGCGCGACCGCGCGACTCTGAAGGCAGGCCTGTTCCCTAAGCGGCGTCGCATCTCCCCCGGCCGAGTCGCATGGCTTGAATCCGATATCAGGGCTTGGATGGAAACTAGACCTGAGAGCCGCACCGCATGAATGTAGCCTCCCAATATCTGCCGCTTGTGGCGCATCACGAAGCCGGGCACGCGGTGGCCGCCATCGTTTNAGCCTCCCAATATCTGCCGCTTGTGGCGCGCATCACGAAGCCGGGCACGCGGTGGCCGCCATCGTTTTGCACCGTCAGACGTTCGACGACGACCGTGAACTCCCTGCTTTCTCAAGTGTTAGTATTTACCCCGACGCCGGTGACGGAGAGTGCGGTGGTTTTGTCGAAGGCACGGTTTTCTATTCAGCGCAAGGATTCACCTCGGAGCGAAAGCCGATTTTCGAGAACGATATGGATCGACATTTCCAACGCGATGAAGCGATCCAAGTGATAGTTGCGTGTCTGGCAGGTCCTTTTGCAGAATCCGCATTCGAAGGCTATCTGGACCCGCGCGATATGGCGATGAATGCGTCCGATGGGAATGAGGGGAGCWGCGACTACGCGGATGCCAAGCGAATCTATGGCTGTCTCTTATACAC
>NZ_CP034779.1:2157131-2197230 GCF_004006095.1 Mesorhizobium sp. M7A.F.Ce.TU.012.03.2.1 | reverse complement strand
GATAGTTGCGTGTCTGGCAGGTCCTTTTGCAGAATCCGCATTCGAAGGCTATCTGGACCCGCGCGATATGGCGATGAATGCGTCCGATGGGAATGAGGGGAGCAGCGACTACGCGGATGCCAAGCGAATCTATGGTGAGTTGCGGTTCCTGATGCCGCGCCGCCCCCGTTGGAGGCGGATCGAAGATCGCACGGCCCGGCTAGTACTCGATCACTGGTCGGCCATCGAAGCATTGGCCGCGCATTTGCTGGTCAAGCATGATCTCCAATTCGATGAGGCTCTGACGATTGTTGCGCCGCATCTTCCGCCCATGCCAGCAGCTACGCCGCCAGAGCGTCATCCGCAGCCTGCTTGATCAGCCATTCGATGTGATTTGACCACATCTGCAACACCTCGCGCTTCTCCTTGACGTTGCTATAGAGATNCCGCCAGAGCGTCATCCGCAGCCTGCTTGATCAGCCATTCGATGTGATTTGACCACATCTGCAACACCTCGCGCTTCTCCTTGACGTTGCTATAGAGATCGTAGATTTCGCCAATGTCTCCGGTTCGGGCTCACAGCCCGTCCATATAGCCGCCAGTCTGCTGCCTTCGAGTGGCCCATGTTGGCCGCGGCCAGGAAGTGGCGACGATTGAAAGGACAAAATCAGTTGCCGAAACTCATCGCAGGTGACGGTCTGGTGGCAATTTGGGCACATCTTGTGTCTCGTCGCCAGTAAACACGGATGCCCGGCAGGAGACTGAGCTCGCTGCCGGCGGAAATCGTAGAGCGCCAGCGACGCATTCTGATCTTTCGTCAGGCAGTCGACCGCCTTGGCATACGCCTCGGCCTCCATCTCGATCGACCTGAACCGGTATCTTGTGCGCCATCCGGACGATCTGGGAAAGCTTGGCCGGGCCGGCGCCTTCCCAGGCGCACGGGACGCGCGACGACCCATGTGGACCTTGGATTTCACTACGCACTTACGCTGCTTTGGCCTTGTCAGCAGCCTGAGCATAAAGCGTGCTCAGCTTTCANGTGCCAGCCGGTACGTTGGAGCTTCAACTGTGGCCAGCCAAGCGGGCCGAGGCCGTGAAACTCCTGATACCCTGGACCGTCCGGATTGCAACGCACGACGCCTTGGTCTCGCGCCAACGTCCATTGACGCTCAGCGAAGCATCATGCGGACGAGCTGGGAAAGCTTGGCCGGGCCGGCGCCTTCCCAGGCGCATGGGACGCGCGACGACCCATGTGGACCTTGGATTTCACTACGCACTTACGCTGCTTTGGCCTTGTCAGCAGCCTGAGCATAAAGCGTGCTCAGCTTTCAGGCCGAGCACTCTTCCAGTGTTGACAGCATCTGTCGTCATTCAGGATCGCCCCATTTTCGCATGCCGCTTGCAGCTTTCAGGCTGTTGTCAGCCAGGGCCGCCATAAAGGGTCTCGTTAAACAATTCAGGAGGCCGTTCCAATGATCAATCAGTTTGCGAGACTTTTTCGAGGACCAGGTATGCAGGCTTGTTTCGGGACAAAGAACTTTCTGGCGGCAACCACCGCGATGACGACGGTATTCCTGCCGGCTGTGTCTCTCGGGGTGGGTCTGGTCGCATTTCCAACTGGAGAAGCGTTGGCCGACGACCCGATTTCGATCCCGCTGGAGTATGTCGGGGAAGGCCATGACCGCCTGGGCATCTGGGCCAAGATCAACAATGGCAACGCGCAGCGATACGTATTCGACACGGGCTCGGACCAGCTCAACACGCAGATCGGGTCAGAGGTGACCGGGGTCCGCCCGATTGCCGACACGCCTTACGTATATACGTACGGGGACGGAACGTATGGTAATAAGCTTCAGAACGTGGAAATTGATAAATTTACATATGTCGATCCAGATCAAAAGATAACAATCGACGGGCCGTCTGTAAGCGATAAGAAATACCGGGCTGCTCGCATTCTTGATTTTGTCTATACCCATGCGTATTGCAAGGACAACAATCTTAAGTGCACGCCGGGATCCGTGACGGATGGACTTAAAGATATGTATGGTCAGGATCTCCAAGAACCTTATCACGCCGATAAGGAGCAGCGGGCGAAAATGACCGCTGGCAAGATGGCAGACGAAGGCGGCGATTTCGCAGGTACATTCGGGGCCGGCGATTTTCTTGGCAAGACAAGTGTCTGGGGCATGATGGGCAGTGTCACCAGGTCTGGCTACGTGGTCTCCGCCAATGTGAATCCGGATTCCGAGAGCGACCAAACGCCTGGCTGTTCCCCCTGCACGATTGTCAACCTCAATCCAAGCCTCCGGGCCCAATATACTAATGCCATGCCATGGGGAGAACCCGAGGAAAAAGATCAGGATTCTTATCAGAATTTTCCTGGCTCTGGCGCCAATGCCTCGACCGAATACGAAGGCAGCTACAATCTGCAGTACACGGTTAAGGATGGAGCCCCACCAATCACCGACCCCAACAAGACCGCGGTATTGCTCGACACCGGCACACCGGGCGGTGGCAGTCTGGAGATCAGTGATGCGATGCTGAAGCAATTTCACGATGCGGGCGTCAAACTTAAAAATGTTCGGAGAAATGAGCAACGCGAGATCGTAAGCGCATCGGGCAACATCCCGAGCGTTACAATCGCAGGAACGGATGGCGATCCGGTAAGGCTGGACAATATCGACTTCACCTACACCAGCGGCACGACGGAACAACCCAATGACCAGACCAGTTTTGTTGCCGGTCTTGACTTCTTCAAAAACAGATCGGTCATTTTCGATCTGGAGAAGAAGTATACCGCTTATACGTCACATTTCGTCACTGCCAGCAACTTCTCTACCGATTCATCCGCACCCGAAGGGACCGGTCTGAGCAGGATCACGACGAGCATGGGGAATGAGGGCGGGTTCGGCATAGCGGGTGTCGTCTCCGGCTCCGGATCGCTGACGCTTGATACAAAGACGGTGGTCCGGATGACGAATGTCAACACCTACACCGGCGAGACGAATATTGCTCAGGATGCCTATCTCTCGCTTGCGGGGCTCGGCAACATCCAACGGTCAGCGAAAGTCGTTGCAGACGGCACGTTCGATATCTCCGAACATGGAAATGGCAGCGACTATTGGGGAATCTCCGACGCCTACAACGATGCCCGTATTCGTAGCCTGAGTGGCAGCGGAACGGTCGAACTGGGCAAGCGTACCCTGGTGCTAACGGCTTCGAACGACACTTTCGCCGGCAGCATCAACGACCTCGACGTTGATAACAATAATATGGGCGGCAAACTATTCGTTGCCGGTGGCGTGCAAACGCTGAGCGGAAAGAACAATTTTTCCGGCATGACGACGGTCGGTTCCGGCGCGGGATTGCTGCTTGCCGATACAGGTGTGCTTTCCCATGATGCGACCACGTCCGGCTTTCTCGGGAATGACGGGCAGATCGGGGGCACGGCTATCGCAAACAGCGGCGGTGTCGTCGCAGGCGGCGGCACCTACGGTGCGGTCACCATTTCCGAGGGCGGCACGGTCGCTCCTGGCAGTGCGACCGATCCGAGCAGGATCGTCACCACACTGACTGTCACGGGCGATTTCGCGCAGCAGTCCGGATCGATCTATCAGGTCGACCTCGCAAGGTCGTCCGATCTCATCGATGTTGGCGGAGTAGCGGCGATCGACAGCGGCGCGCAGATCGAGCTGCTGCGGCAGGGAACGCTATCGGTCGATGCCCGATATACTCTGCTCTCCGCAGCAGGCGGCGTAAGCGGCACCTATGGCGGGCTGACGGGGGCTCTGGCGACAGACGCGACGCCCTTCGTCGATTTCCAGCTCGTCTACGATGCCAACAATGTCTATCTCGATATCAGCCGCACATCGACGGCGTTTGCCGATGTAGCTAGCACCTTCAATCAACGCTCGGTCGCCGCTGCGGCTCGGGCGCTTGGAAGCGGTAATCCGATCCAGGACAACATCCTGTTCCTGACGGCGCCGGAAGCCCGCAACGCTTTCGATATGCTATCAGGCGAGGTTCATGCTTCCATTCATAGCGGCCTCATCGAGGACAGTCATTCTGTACGCGATGCCGCGAGCGAACGGATCCGTGCGGCGTTCGACGGCGTCGGTGCCTCCAGCGTTCCGGTGATGACTTATGGGCTGGGTGGTCTGGAACTGGCCCCGGCAACGAGTGAGAATTTCGCCGTATGGGGCCGTGGCTTCGGCGCCTGGGGTCATCTCGACAGCGACGGCAATGCCGCCGGTCTCGATCACTCGACAGGCGGCTTTCTGGCTGGCGGTGACGCGGCTGTCGGCGAAAGCTGGCGGCTCGGCCTCATCAGCGGCTACAGCCATACCTCCTTGGAGGCGGACGATCGCGCGTCGTCGGGCTCGAGCGAGAATTACCATCTCGGTCTTTTTGCCGGCACGCAGAACGGCAATCTCGGTTTTCGTTCCGGCCTTGCCTATACCTGGCACAGCATCGAGACCGGCAGGTCCGTGGTCTTTCCAGGCTTCGCCGACAGCCTTTCGGCCGATTACGACGCCGGCACGTTCCAGGCCTTTGGCGAGCTCGGCTACCGTATCAATACGGCTTCGGCTTCCTTCGAGCCCTACGCTAATCTCGCTTATGTGAATTTTGACGCAGATGGCTTCACCGAGAAGGGCGGCGCAGCCGCCTTGTCGAGCGGGGATCGCTCGAGCGACACGGCGTTTACCACGCTAGGTCTGCGTGCGTCGACGGTACTGACCCTCGGCACCGTGACTGCTACCGCGCGCGGCGGTCTTGGCTGGCGCCACGCCTTCGGCGACGTCAGGCCGGATACCGCTCTTGCCTTTGCTGGCGGTTCCTCCTTCGCCATCGAGGGCGTGCCGATCGCAAAGAACGCAGCTCTGCTCGAAGCTGGGCTGGACGTAAACATCACCGAGAACGCGACGTTCGGCATCGCCTATCAGGGACAGATCGCCTCGGATGCCCAGACACACGGGTTCAGCGCCAAGCTCGGCGTCCGTTTCTAAATCACCCGCAAAAGAGATTGGTTATGAAGTCAGTGAGTGCATTTTCTTTTACCGTCGTTCTCGGCTCAGCGACGGTGATGTCTGGGTCCGCCGCGCGAACGGACGATGCCTGCTACAACAAGGCACAAAGCCTATGATGACGCAATGTTCAATCGACGACGTGAAGCCAGTCGATGACGAGCTCGACAAGCTCTACAAGGAGATGGAGACCCGGCTCAGAGAGTCCCGGCGCATGTCCAGGAACTGGTCGAGACCGAGAGGGACTACAACGCCACCTCGGAGAACACGCGCGACGCCTACCCCAAGGATTGGCGGCATTTTTTTGCTCCTGGTGCCGGCGCGCTGGCTTCGATCCCCTGCCTCCGGGCTCGAAGGTGATCGGGCTCAATATCAGCGCCTGTGCCTCGGGCACCGCCGCCGGCGATCCGAAGCGTGGCGCCCCTGCCCTTTCGGTTGCGACCATCGAGCGGCGGCTCTCCGGCCTCGCCTGGAACTTTACCCAGCGCGGCCGGCCGTTGGACCGCGCGGAGCGGCATATCTATAAGGTTCTTGCCGGCATTCGCCGCAAGCACGCAAAGCCACCGCGGCAGAAAGAGGCGGTCCTGGCGACGATCTGCTGGCGATGATCGCCACGCTCGGCCACGACCTCAGGGCCTGCGCGACCGCGCTATTTTGCTCCTGGGCTGTGGCGGCGGCCTGCGGCGCTCCGAGATCGTCGGTCTCGACGTCATGCGCGACGACAACAGCGATGGCGCCAGCTGGATCGAGATTTTTGACGGCAAGGGCTGCTGGTCACCCTGCGCGGCAAGACCGGCTGGCGCGAGGTCGAGGTCGGCCGCGGCTCCAGCGACCACACCTACCCCGTAGTCGCGCTCGAGAGCTGGATCCGCTTTGGCCGCATCGCACGTGGACCCCTGTTCCGCCGCATCTTGTCGATCAGGTCGATATAATACGAAAAAGCCGCCGCCATTCGGGACGGGCGTCGGCTATCATGTCCAGCCATTATGCGGCGAGCGGATAGCTTTCGCCGGACCAGGCAGAGAACTTGGCGGCAAAAGCCTTCATCTCGTCGACCGCGAATGTGGTGCGCGGTTGCGAACTCGACTTGCTGGGCGAGAGGGACCTCGCCGAGAAAGGCGCTGACATGAGCGGGATGCTGCTTGGCCAAATCGAGATCCGCAAAGCAATCGGCCAGCGCCGCGTCGTCCAGCTGTACGCTGCAGGGCGCGTTCACGTCGTCAAGACGGATGCCAAATGCTTGCTCATAATGGCCGCAAGGTAATCGTTTCGGGTCGGAGACACAAGTTGCCGCCTCCTTCGCCGTAGAGTGGCCCGATTCAATCACGATCGATATTGCCACCTCTTATCGATAGTGATCGCATAGTTCCCTGATTCGACTCTCAACCGCTCATATCAAGCGATTACTTCCATGTATCTGCTGCGCTAGCCCGTCCTGGCCTTGGAGTGTCGCTCCTCACCTCCTCCACCACTCACCAGCCCGATGGGAGTATCGCCCGCCAGCAGCTTCTCCTTGCTGAGCAGCGCGGCAACCTCAATCGCCTCGAAATCGGGCAAATCCCGCAGTGTGTCGAGGCCGAAGTGCAACAGGAAGGTCTTGGTCGTGACGTAGGTGTAAGGCGTGCCAAATTCAGCGGGCAGGCAGACGTTGACCCACAACAATCAAGGGGACGGTGCAGGCCAAGATTGCGGCAGGGCTTGGGCCCCCCACCCTTCTCCTCAGAACTCCGCTGCTTCCAGCTGGCGGCTGAAACTCACAGGCGCAGCCAGCTTGGTCTCTAACCGCATCGATCGCATCATGGTGTCTGCCATGAATCCGTGTGCGTGAAGCGCTCCAGAGCGAAGATGTTGGGCGTCAACCAGGTTCACTCCAATGAGCTTCACTTCTCGAGTTCTGCACAGTGTCCACGACTGGCGCCGGAGGTTGATCCGGTGATTAGGAGGAGCACTCGTTGTCGGATTCTCGACGATGTCGGACATGTGACACAACGCTTCCAGAGCGATCGCATTGTTCCGAAACGATTTTCCCAGTTGGCACGAAGGTTGCGGCCCTATGCGCAAAAGCACTGCGATGCCGCACCGACTGGAAGAACTCATCAATGATCACGCTTTTCGAACATGTGGGCGCCGCTACCGACACTGAGCGTTCCCGAGCCGACGGAAGCCTCTATCCCTTCTTTCTGAAGGCTGTCCGGACATGAACGCATTTGATGTCCGTCCAACGCTTGATGCTCCCGACGACGATCCCTATGTCTGGCTTGAAGATGTAGAGGGCGAGCGGGCACTTGCCTGGGCCGCCGGCCAATCGGCAAGGACTCTGAAGCACTTCGGTGGAACGCAGTTCGAGCGCGACCGCGCGGCTCTGACAGCCATTTTCGACAATCGCGACAATCTTCCCCTGATCGCGCGCCGTAGTCAGTACCTCTACAATTACTGGCGAGATGACGGTAATCCACGCGGACTGTGGCGCCGGACCACCCTTGCCGCCTACATGAAGGCGGATCCCCAATGGGAGCTACTGCTCGATCTGGATGCTCTCGCGGCTAGCGACGGAGAGGACTGGATCTGGGACGGCGCGTCCATCGAGCCGGAGAGACGGGAAAGAGCCGTTCTGCGCCTGTCGCGCGGCGGCAGCGACGCGGTCGTGCATCGCGAATTCGACCTGATCTCTCTGAGCTTTGTCGCCGACGGCTTCAACCTCCCCGAGGCCAAAGGCTACGTTAATTGGCTGGACCCTGACACGCTTCTGCTTTCCAGTGCGCTTGGTAATGGCATGGCCACCCGCTCCGGCTATGCGCGCACAGTTCGACTGTGGAAGCGTGACGCGGATCCCCTCACCACGCCGGCAATCTTCGAGGCCGGGTTCGAAAGCTTCCAAGTGTCTGGTCATTCGGACCGCACCGGCCGCAGCGAGCGCCTTTGGTTCATCGAGCAGCCGGCCTTCTTCGAGAAGATCAGCTGGATCGGCGATAGGAGCGGGCCGAGGAGGCAGATCGATCTTCCTCGCGACGCGTCGTGGCGGGTCTTCGGCGACTGGCTGGCGGTAAGGCCGCGCAAGCCCTGGACGGTGGGAGGCACCACCCATCCCGCCGACGCGCTGATCGTCATCTCGCTTTCCACTTTCCTCGCCGGCGGACGCCGTTTTGAGACCCTGTTTCAACCAGGGGAAAGGCGCTCCATGCAGTCATTCTTCTGGAATGACGGGAAGCTCATTATCTCTTACCTCGTCAATCTCGCACCGCGTTTCGAGATGTTCACTCCCGGCCACCAGGAATGGACGCGCCGAGTCCTGAACACCCTGCCCGCCGAAGGTACTGTCGACGTCTGGTCATTCGATGCGGCAGTTCACGAGACCAATGGAGAGGTCCTGATCTGTGCTCAGGATCCGATCACGCCGCCGCAGCTCTTGCTGTTCGATCTGAATGCCGCGCCGTCTCTCAGCGCTTCAGCAATCCTGAAGCGCAGCCCGGAGAATTTCGATGCATCCGGACTGGTGGTCACGCGCCACGAGGCAGTCTCTATCGATCATGAGCTGATCCCCTATACGCAGGTTGGTCCGGCGAACGGGAACGGAGATGCTCCGATTCACCTTTCCGCTTATGGCGGGTTCGGCGTATCATTCCTGCCCTACTACAACTCCCCGCTGGGCAAGCTGTGGCTCGAGCGCGGCGGCACGTGTGTCGAGGCGAACATCCGCGGCGGCGGCGAGTTCGGCACCCGCTGGCACGAAGCCGGGCGCAGGGAGGGCAAGCGTCTCGCCCATGACGATTTCGCCGCCGTTGCCGCCGACCTCGTGCGAAGGGGCATCACCCTGCCGAGGCGGATTGCCGCCGAGGGTGGCTCAAATGGCGGCCTGCTGATCGCAAACATGCTGACCCGCTATCCTGAGCATTTCGGGGCTCTGTTCTGCACAGCACCGCTTATCGACATGCGTCGCTACACCAAGCTCTTGGCGGGCGCGAGCTGGATCGACGAATATGGCGATCCGGACAAGGTTCACGATTGGGCTTTCCTGAAGGAAATCTCCGCCTATCACGCCGCAGCGCCGGGACAGCCCTATCCGCCTATCCTGATCGCCACCACGAAACGCGACGACCGCGTCCATCCGGGCCATGCGCGCAAGATGGCCGCAAAACTGCAGGCTCTTGGCTATCCCGCTTACTTCTACGAGGCCAGCGCAGGCGGGCACGGCTGCGGCGAGGACAATCGGGAGCAAGCCGCATTCATCAGTCTAGGCACCAATTTTCTCCGCAGCGCAATCGGCTTCAACGATCACCCTCCGGAGACGGCGGAACGCGTTGCAACGCAAGAGGGGCATTTGAGGTCCATCAACAATTCATTCGAGCAGGAGACGAAATAGTGCAGTGCATCCTTTCTGAACATCAAGGAGTGAATCTCATGGCGAGAACGCGAATGGGCGTAGCGCGGGCAACAGCAGCGGCGGTGGCCCTGATCATGGTGGGACAGCAGGCCGTCGCCGCGGAGCCTGCGCAAGCAGAGACCGTCCTGGCGGAGACGGGAGCCTCGGTCACCGAAGCGCCAATCCCTTGGCAGGTCCGCCTGCGGGCGTTGGGCGTCGTTACGAAAGATCTGGGCTACGTTGATACGCTTCCCGGCTCCGGTCTTTCGTATTCGGACACGGTGACGCCGGAACTCGATATCTCGTATTTCTTCACCGACAACATCGCCGCCGAACTCATACTCGGTACCACCTATGCCAACATCGCGGGCCAAGGGACGATCGGAGGGTTGGGCAACATCGGCAAAGTTTGGCTGCTGCCGCCGACGCTCACGTTGCAGTACCATTTTACCGATCTCGGCGCGTTCAAACCTTATGTCGGCGCCGGCGTGAACTACACGATCTTCTACAACCAGGACACTGGCAGCGCTGATGCTCTCAAGGTGAAGAACACGTTCGGCACGGCGCTGCAGGTCGGATTCGACTATATGGTGGACCAGCACTGGGGCCTCAACTTCGACGTGAAGAAGCTTTTCCTGAGGCCGGACTTCGACGTCACGGTGGCCGGCGCGAAGCTGACGGGGAAGGCGGAGCTCGATCCCTGGCTGATAGGCGCAGGTGTCACCTACCGCTTTTGAATATCAAGTGAAGTCCGCTTCCCGACTGCCGGTTTAAAATGAAGGGCGCCTCGCGCGCCCTTTTTTACGGTCGACACTGCAGGGCGAGACCTCATGAAGCCATTGTCGAGAGGCGGGGCTCTCTTCCGGCGGACCAAGAAGGTGCACTGGCCAGCCGGCCTCGCGCCTGAGATCGAGTGCTTAGAAGCGCTTTGGATCGGGACGGGCTTTGGTATTGTGGGTGGAATACTTCGGCCAAATCCTTTGCGGCATCGTCTCCCGGACGTCATGTGTGAGCTTCTTTGTCAGCGCAAGGCGAACACGGATCTCCTAGCAGGCCGTTGAAGAAGTGTCCCGTTTGGCCTTGAGGATTGCCTCGTCGCCATTGTGATAACGAAGGTGATCTCGATGGAGCCGTCGTCGAGCAGTTCAGCATGGCCGTCGCCTGTGACCTCGTCCATTTCGTCGAATCCGACCCATGTGAAGAAGACCGTCGACGGGCCGTAGTCGAGTTCGAGGGTCAGATGAGCCAAACGCCAGTGGGGCGTCCTGGGGACGACGCGCGCGAGATTCTGGTCGTGGTGGCCAGCCCAATACAAAAACCGAAGAAATGTCCGGATGTGAGAAGTTGCTGCGGTGCGGGTACCGGAGGTCGCCGATAGTGACAGCCGATGTTCGACAGCGGCAAGGACATGCTCAGCCGTCAACGCGCCGAGGTCTTGGCCGGGAATGGTGGTGATGGAACCAATCCAGAAAGCGGCGGCTGCCTAGGAGAACGCCTTCGCGGGACTTTGACTCCAGTCCGCACACCCTGCTCAGATAGTCCGAAAAAGAGGTCAGAAGCGGAGCATCCGGATTATTATCTACACTGGGAACAGAAGCAAGGAAGCGTTCTGGAGCCACTCGCCGCGCGTGTCCCAGTGCCGACACTGCTCCAAGCTGACTATCTGCCATGACCACCTGCCGAACGTAGTCCGTTGACGCCACCGGTACCCTTCGCGGTCTGCTCCAGCGGGAAAGATCGGGTCTGAACGATCCTGCTGACCTGTGCGGCGGCCTCTCTCGCTAGGGCGTCCCCCTTCCTGTCGTCCTCCTCCGCCGCTTTCGGCTGCTTTCGGCCCGCCGCCCTCGCCAAGGCGTCGTAGTCAGTAAGCGCGTCCTCCGTCTCCTTTAGGGGCTTCATCGCGTGACTAGAGTTTAGCGCGTGTTTGTAGGCGGCGGACCGAATGGTCGTCGAAATGCCACCCAGCGCCACCGCAAGATGCCTTAGGGCTTCCGCCTCATAATCTGACAGCGGCACGTCACGATTAGAGCCGGTTGCCCTGCCTTCTTCCACTTTCACAATGTCTGTAGTTAATTCCTGCTCCATCGCGTTGACTGAGATACGATGGAGACGGAAGTGGAGAACAAATTGTTACAAGCAACTAAGATGATATTCTCGTCAACGGGGCAATAGTGGACGTTAAGGGCGGCGAACAGGGTGGTGGTGCCGTTGCGCTTGTAGTCGTGCCTCATCGTACCGAGCCGCCCCTTCTTCATCGGCAGGCCGGGTTGGGTGCGGTCGAGCGCGAGCGCCTGGATCTGGCTCTTTTCATCGACCGACAGAACGATGGCATGGGCCGGCGCATCGAGATAGAGGCCGACGACGTCGCGCAACTTGTCGACGAACTTCGGATCATTGGAGAGCTTGAACTGGCGCCAGCGGTGGGGTGCGAGACCATGCGCCTTCCAGATGCGCCTGACGGCGCTGGCGCTGATTGCGGCGGCTTGCGCCATCATGTCGGCGGTCCAGTGGGTCCTCTCGCCCAGCGGATCGGCAAGCGTCAGTGCCACGACGCGCTCGCCGACATCGGGACCGAGCGGCGGAATGCGCGACTGTCGCGTCTTGTCGCGCAGCGGCCCGTCACAGCCTTCCGCGGCAAATCGCTCCTGCCAGCGCCAGACGTCGGTCTTCGACTTGCCGATGCGGCGCATGACCTCGCCGGTGCCGACGCCGTCGGCGGGCAAAAGCACGATCTCGGCGCGCCAGACATGCTTTTGCGGGGCGTTGCGATCCCTGATCAGCGCCGTCAGACGGACGCGATCGGCCGACGAAACGGTGAACGATCTTCCTGTGCGCATGCGCCAGACTCGCACGCGCAGGCCAGAAAGGGAATCTCTGATTGGACTCCTATGTCAGGCGGGAACCACTAGAGGCCGAGACCGCCGATGCAGACATGTTTGGTGTCGAGATAATCCACGATGCCCTGGAGGCCGCCTTCCTTGCCGAGGCCCGATTCCTTGACGCCGCGGAACGGCACCTCCGGCCTGGTGATCAGGCCTTCATTGACGCCGGTACTTCAGTCCTTCCATCACGCGGAAGGCGCGACCGAGATCGCCGGTGTAGAAGTAGGCCGCGAGGCCGAACTCGGTGTCGTTGGCGAGCGGCGTGCCCGACCTGAGACATGGGTGACGTTTTGTACCGGACACGGATGAAGTGCACACCCCTCGGGTGAGCGTTTGCTCGATAATATCCACTGAAGTGAAGCAGTCGGTCTTAATGCTGGAACTCATGCCACCCGACCGACCCGGGAATTCGCAGCAGCGGCGCCGTCGAGTGCAGAACGAATGCCGTCAACCAAGGCGTCGATCTCGCTTTCGGCGATTACATAGGGCGGACAGATTGCAAGCACGTCTCCCATATTGCGGATCATGACGCCGTGCTCGCGGCACCGCCGCTCGACATCGCCGATCCTCAGCTCGGGCGCGAAGACGCGACGGGCGCACGATCCTCGACGATCTGAACCCCCGCGATGAAGCCGCGGCCGCGGGCTTCACCGACAAGCGGATGGTCGCCGAGCGCGTCCGCGAGGGCTCCATGCAAGTGATCGCCGAGACGACGCGCCTGGGTCACGAAATCGATCTCGCGGTAGATCCTGATCGCCTCGGCGGCGACGGCCGCTATCACCGGATGACCGGAGTAGGTGAAACCGTGACCGAACACGCCGACCTTGTGGGCCTCGTCAGCGACGCATTGATAAATCTTGTCGGAGATAATGACGCCGCCAATGGGCAGGTGACCGGATGAAAGCCCCTTGGCGATCGAGAGCATGTCCGGTTCCATGCCAAATGTCTGGCTACCAAACCAGTTCCCGGTGCCTCCGAAGCGTAAGCGGTGTGCCATCGGCACCTAGACTGGGTGCGGGGTCATGAGGTCTCACGTGGTATTCTTGCCACTGAAGACCTCCGCCAAATAGTCAATAAACACCCTGACTTTACGTGGGGTGTGACGTCGCTGAGCATAGAAGGCGAAGATCGGTGCTCGATGGGTTCATAATCCGGCAGCAGCCGCACGAGGCGGTTCTCCGCTATATCCTGGGCGACCATGAAATCGCCCAAGAGGGAGTAGCCCCCTCCCGCTAGGCACGCGTTTCTCACCGCTCGCGCTGAGTTCATTGTCAGATGCTGCGGCACTTCGAAGTCAATGACCTTTCCTTGATGCGAAAACCTATGAACGCGCCCCCATTCTCGGCTGACCTGAGTAACGGATGGGCAAGCTTTGATCTCGTCCAAGGTCCTGGGTGTCCCATATTGCTCGCAAAACTGGGGCGTAGCGACGAACACGATCCTCTGCGTGAAAATTCTCTGCGCAATCAGGGATGAATCGTTCAATGGCCCTACTCGGATGGCGACATCGAAGTGCTCTCCAATAAGATCGACCAACCGATTGCCAAGGTCGATTGAGACCTCGAGCTGCGGGAACCGTCTCACGAACTCGGGAACCGCTGGTGCCAGGCACTCATTGCCAAAGGCCGTTACGCAGGAGACGTGGAGCTGGCCGCGAGGGGTTTCGTGGCGTTCGCGTACCGCGCTCCGCATCAGATCAAGCTCCTCCAGGAGGCAGGTGCTCTTTTGCACGAACTCCATCCCGGCATCCGTCAGATTGATCTGCCTGGTGGTGCGGTTAAAGAGACGTACGCCGAGATCGGCCTCCAGGTCTGCCACAATGCGGCTTACCGAGGCAGCGGAAAGGCGCAAATCCCGGCTCGCAGAAGAGAAGCTGTTATGCCTGGCGACTGCCACTGCCACCTTCATGGCCTCGATCATATCCATGCGCCATTCTTCCGAAATCCAAAATAATGTCTCTCACCCAGCGCCTATTAACACGGAAATCGGATTCATGCATCAATGCGGCGAACGCTCAATTTGAGGAGATGATGGACATGTCCACGAATCCTAGCTGGCTACTTCGGAGCTACCCTTCCGCAATGCCTTCCGTCGAGAACTGGAGCCTGGAGGACCGTCCAATTCCCGAGGCGGCGGATGGTGAGCTGCTGGTGAAAACTTTGTGGCTCTCCGTCGACCCCTATATGCGCGGTCGGATCAGCCCCGCGAAGAATTATGCTACTGGTTTTAAAATTGGCGATCTGATGTGCGGCGGCGGAATTGGCGAGGTAATTACGTCTGAGTCTCCAGACTTCAAGCCAGGCGACGTCGTGATGAGCGATCATTTTGGTTGGCAGCCGTGTAGCGTTATCCCGGCCGCGTCGGCCAAGCCAGTGACAACTACGGACGCTCCGATTCAGTCCGCGCTGAGCTATCTCGGCATGCCCGGTCTCACCGCCTACTTTGCCCTCCTCAGAACCGCAAATCCGAAGGTGGGGGAAACGGTGTTGATCTCTGCCGCGTCTGGATCTGTAGGGCAGATTGCGGGACAGATCGCGCGGATCAAAGGGTTCGACCCAGTCGCTGTTGCGGGCTCTGACGAGAAGCTGGAATGGTGCAGGGAGCTTGGATATCGGACAGGCGTCAATCATCGAAGCTCGCCTGATCTCGTGGCAGATGTCGCGACCGCATGCCCCAAAGGCGTCGATGTCTTTATCGACAACACCGCCGGGCCGATTCACGACGCAGCCATGTTAAACCTCAACACCTTTGGCAGGGTGGTGGTCGTCGGGACTATTGCCTTGGCCGACCGGTTTGACCAGCCCGATATCGGCCTCAGGCATCTCAGAAGGACGCTGATCACCCGTGCGCGGATAGAAGGGTTCTTGCTCGACGACCACGAGGGAGAATACGAGATCGCGATTGCCGATCTGCTGTCATGGTACAGACAGGGACTGCTTCAGACACGGGAAGATGTTGCGGAAGGGATTGAGACCGTGCCCCACGCTTTCGTTCGGATGTTGAAGGGAGAGAACTTCGGCAAGCAACTGGTCAAGCTGTGATGCTCTGAACGAAGATTTGTCCGCTTCGGCAAAACTGCGATTTTTGTGCACGCGTTACTCAAGCGGATAATTCCAAGGCAGCAGCTCATCGATCCGGCTCTGCTTGTGGCCGTTGACGATGGCGGTGAGCGTGGCGGTCAGGTAGGCCTGCGGGTCAACGGCATTGAGTATGCAGGTTTCGACGAGCGAGGCGATGGTCGCCCAGTTCTCGGCTCCGACGTCGTGGCCCGCAAAGAGCGCATTCTTCCGATTGAGGGCGATAGGCCGGATGGTTCGTTCCACGCTGTTGTTGTCGATCTCGATGCGACCGTCGGTCAGGAAGAGCTTCAGACCGTCCCAGTATTTGGCGATGTAGGCCACCGCCTCGCCGAGTGGGGACTTTGTCGCGACACGGGCGCGGTGATGGACGAGCCAAGCCTGCACGTCGGAGACCAGCGGCGCTGATCGTTCCTTCCGTCCAGCAAGGCGAGCCTCCGGGTCAAGGCCGCGCAGTTCGGCCTCGATCCGATACAGTTCACCAATCCGTTTGACACCGTCCTCGGCCATCGGCGCTGTTCCGTTGCGAGTGATCTCAACCAGCTTGCGCCGGGCGTGGGCCCAACAATAGGCAAGCCGAATGTCTGATCCGATACGGTCAGGTGCGATCAGTCTGTTGTATCCGGCATAGCCATCGACCTGCAGGATGCCGGAGAATCCCTGCAGTATTCGTTCGGCATGAATGCCCCCGCGACCGGGAGCGTAGGTGAAGGCCACACCTGGCGGAGCACCGCCGCCCCATGGTCGATCATCCCGCGCAAGCGCCCAGAAGTATCCGGTCTTGGTTTTGCGCGAGCCGGGATCGAGAACCGGGGCACGGGTCTCGTCCATGAAGAGCTTGGACGAGCGCTTCAAGTCGGCAATCAGCGCACCGAAGACGGGACGCAACTCATAGGCTGCGCGGCCGACCCAGTCGGCGAGCGTGGAACGGTCGAGATCAATGCCTTGGCGGCCCATGATCTGGGCCTGCCGATAAAGCGGAAGGTGATCGGCATATTTGGAGACCAGGACATGGGCGACGGTCGCTTCTGTCGGTAGGCCTGCCTAGATCAGTCGTAGTGGAGCCGGAGCCTGAACGACGCCGTCAGTGCACGCACGGCACGCATATTTAGGGCGACGGGTGACGATGACGCGGAACTGCGCCGGGACTACGTCCAACCGCTCCGCCACATCTTCGCCGATATAATGCAAATAACCGCCGCAGGAGCAGATCAGGCTTTCCGGTTCAAGGACCTCTTCGACACGAGGAAGATGCTGAGGAAGGGAGCCGCGATTGGTCGCGCGCGGCCTAGTGACCCTGTTCCCAGGACGAGCATCGGCTTCCTCCTCGGCATGGATTGTTGCCATGGCCGTTTCCAGGTCTTCCAGCGCCAGATCGAACTGGTCGGGATCGGCCTTCTCGGACTTGCGCCCGAAGGCTGCCTGCTTGAAGGCCGAGACCAGTTTCTCAAGCCGTTCTATCCGCTCATCCTTGCGGGCAATCTGGGCGTCTTTGCCTGTCTCGCGCGCCTTCGCCGCGATCAGCATCGCCTTCAGGGCGGCAACATCATCGGGAAGATCAGCGGCGTCCAGCATGGCCGGAACCTACCAAAGCCCGGTCCGTTTTGCCTTCGGAATTTGTTGTGCTGAGTCATCGTGCCGCAGCTATTCTATCACCCTCGGCGCTCTGGTCTCGACGGCGCGAACCCGCTGCCAGTCCAGGCCCGCGAACAGTGCCTCGAACTGGGCATGGCTCAACGTCATCAGGCCGTCCTTGATGCCGGGCCAGGTGAAGCTGTGCTCCTCCAGCCTCTTGTAGGCCATCACGATGCCGCTGCCATCCCAGTAGATCAGCTTCAACCGATCCGCTTTGCGTGACCGGAACACGAAGACTGTTCCGGTGAACGGGTCCTTGTGCAGCTCGTTCTTTACCAGCGCCGCCAATCCATCATGCCCCTTGCGGAAGTCTACCGGCTTGGTCGCCACCATGATGCGCACGCGGTTCGATGGAAAGATCATGTCGCCGCTGCCAAGGCACGCGCGATGGCAGCGATCCGGGCAGCAGACGCACCTTCCTCAAGACGGATTGTGACAGGACCGACAACGATCTCGGCGCGGGAGGTCTGCTTCGCGGTTGGCGGTTCCGGCGCGGGCGTATCAATGACCATTGCCGCGAATTCCACGGCATCCTCTGGCGCGGGCAGAACCAGCTTGCCCTGCCGCGCCAGCGTGCGCCAGGACGACAGGTGGTTGGCCTTCAGCCCGTGGCGCTCCGCTACTTCGTTCACCGTCACGCCCGGACGCAAGCTCTCCGAAACGATCTGTGCCTTGACCTCATCCGGCCATTGGCGATGCGCCTCACGTCGGCCCCGCCGTGACGTGAGAACCTCCAACGTAGTGTCCATGGAGAAACTCCTTGTCGCTCGTCCATGGAACGTCGATCACAGATCAGGCAACTGCGGACAATGTGAGGGCAAAACAGCGGTTACTCCGAAGCCGCAGACCACCTCGTCGGACAGCATGAGGATAATTTCTCACTTTCTTGCGAAGATCGGGGGTGACCACGGTCATTCGTATTACGCGAGATCCGCGAGGCCAAAAACCATCACACCAGAGGAGGCGAAACTGCTATCTAGGTGTTTAGATGCAAGAAATTAATCCTGCATTGTTCCCGCACCAGGAACACCCGAGAGGATACCAAGCCGTATTGAACCTTGTTGAAATGCTCTCGGCGCGCTGGGCGTTATAATTTCTCGAAGGCGATCACAAGGACGTCGCGATAAGCGTACGGCATTTTCAGGTTTTCGGCCACAATCGACGATACATCGTGAAAGGTTTCGCGGTCGTTGCAGATCACAAAATCATTCGGGGAGTTCATTTCGACCTCGCCGAGGAACTCCTTTGAGGCGTCGGTGATCATGCTCATGCCGCCGGTGACGTTGACCCGCCCAATCATATAGCAAGCAATGAAGTCCACCCCGTCCTGGTGAAGGCCCTCGGGTGCCGGTTTGCCGTTTACACCATCGCGCGCGACAATCCGGTAGGGATGGATCTTGATATTCCAACGATCATGTCGGGCGGCTTCACATAGAATTCTGCAGAAACCTGTCAGAATCTTTTCTAAGACGGGATGGTCTATAAAGGAGTTTTCAAGGGGCTCGAAGTGGCGCTTGAAGCCGCCATTCAGATGATTGACACTTTGTGATTGTTCGTAGGGGGCGTGGGGTAGGAGCCTAAAGATTCCGTCAGTTGCGTCATATTCAAAAGCGCTATAGCGCCGGTAACGATATGTTCCGCCGTCACGCATGTATTCATCGAGAAGAAGTCGATTCCAATGGTCAGCAAAGTTCTTCCAGGCTGCATCAATTTCGATGCCAAAGCAGGCTTCGGCGCGCTCGCCTTTTGAAAACCACCATCCATTTGTCACCAGACCGTCAGTGCATTGTTGACTGAGGTTGGCCGGTGCCTGGGGTGCGTTGTTTTCCACGGGTGTCTCCCTTTTGGCGACTTGGCGAGGACGGAACGCTTTGGACGACGCTATGTGGGTTGCGGCTTGGTATTCCCAAAGGTGGCGGTCCCTAATGTATCTCGGTGTCCTGGCTCGGATCGACCGAGGTAAAAAGCGTGTGTGATCGACTATGTAGCTGACGCTCCCGCTAACGCCCTCGAGGGCGGATGCAATGGCCCGTTCGCACATCTGGTGAATAGTACTGCCCCATGCACCTGAAACCGCCTCTTGGGACCAGGCTTGCTCAAGCCCTTGCTTCAAAACGATTGATGCCACGTCAAGAGAAGCGGTTTCGAGGTGACGCAGCGCGTCGAAGATAATGGCCGCCGCAGGGGCCTCGCGGACTTCGAGAACCTTTTGGCCGGTTGTGATGTGTTCAAGCCCGACAAAGCGGCCGTGCCCGAATTTGCCGACCGTGTTATTCAGGAACGGGATTGCGTCGACCAATGCAACATCACGGTCATCAATTGACACGAGACTTCCGTCTGCAAACCCGAGTTTGATCTCTACCGGCTGCTCTGCGGGAATGTTGCGCGTCCAAGCAAATGCCTCCTCGGGGATGGAAAAGTTCTCGGGATCTTCCAAAGGCCCCGACTCGAATTCCCGACACCAGAGGTTTTCGTCCGCGCTCCACGTACGGTCCGCCACAAAAGTCGCTCCACACTTGGACAGGTCGGAGGTCTTCTGTTGTCGGGATATCACAGAGCATTCATACGGACTGCCGAAGTTGCCGGAAAATCCTGAGCGCTTAATGCTATTGTTAAGGCGCGGAAGACTGTTTTGAGAAAGGTTTGCTGTATGAAGAACCAGCCGTGAGCCGATTGACCTTGCATGATTAACAACCAAAGATGCGATTATGGGACGGCTCAGCGAACTGCTCAACGGATAGATGCCAAGGTACTTGGCGTGGGCTCGAATGGCTGATTTCACGCCTTGTTCGACAAAGGCATCCCGCCCTTCGAGGCAGACAAAGCGCGCGCCGAACATGGCTGCCGTCCGTTCCAACAATGGCTGATCGATGCGCGTTCCGACATCCGCTGCGACAGCTTCAATGTTCGCAAAGCCAAGGCTTTGCAGCTTGTAGAGAAGATAGGTGCTGTCGAGACCGCCGCTGAACATGGTTGCAACTGGTGCGGTTCGGTCCGGAAAAGCCTCCAGATCTTCAAAACTCGAAATGCCGCCGATGGCGGGTTTGGTGGAAGCCAAGTTGGGGTTCATTTGGATGTCCTGCTCTCAAACCAGATGCCAGCAAACGTCCCAGCGAGGACGAGGCCTGCGCCTATCAAGCTCGGTACTGTCAAAGGCTCATTCAGAAGAAGGTGCGCTAGAACGAAACCAAAAAAAGGTTCTGTTCCCATCAAGAAGCCAACCCGTGTCGGTGTGGATTTTCTCACTGCGGCATTTTGAATGTAGAATGCAGCGAGGGTGCAGAAGAGTGCAAGGAAGGCAACAGCGCCCCAAAACTGAAGGGTGGCCCTCACAACAAGGCCTGAAATTCCGAACTGAGCGACGGCCAAAACGAAAGTAAGTGTTGCCACCGTCGATCCCTGGATGGCCGTCAGGGCTGCAGATGAAATCTGCCGGCCGGCCAGAAGGCGTTTGGTGGAAACGACCATAACCGCTCGCAGAATCGCGGCCCCCAAGACAAGCGCGTCACCCGGGCTGAACCTGCTGATCCCGCCAGTGAGAATGCCGACACCGATGCACGCTATGGCAGCACTTGCCAAAATGCCCGTAGGTGGAAGTCGCCGTGATAGCCCATAGTCGATGATCGGCGTGAAAATCACACAAAGCGATATGATCAAGGCCGTGTTCATTGCGCTTGTCGAGGCAACGCCGTAAGTTTCAGCAATAAAGATGCAAAAAAGTATTGTTCCCAATGCGAAGCCGCGGATGAAATCGCCCCAGGAGACCAATGCGATCTCATGTCTTGCAGCCACTGCCGTAATGATCGTAGTAATCAGGAAGCGATAAAGGACAAGTATCGAAACCGGCGCGTAGAACAGTGCGCCTTTCCCGACCGGATAGCTCGCCCCCCAAACGAATGCGACTCCCAGCAAGGCTAGATCCACCGAGAAAGATGGCGTCCGTGTTTTCCTGACAGGTATTGGAGAACTTTCGAAAACGTCCACCTTCAAAGTTTCCTTTGTGTTAGCCATCCACCCTGCTGCGAGGGTCGAACAGATCAGGTCGTTCAGCCTTGGGCGGTCCGTGCCGCGGCGTACTTGTTTTTGGTAACGCAAGTGCCGTGCCGATTCGGAAAACCATTGCTAGACAACAACCTGGTCGCCTTGATAGTTCGGCGGTTCATGTCCATCGTTGTCAGAATGCCGACAATGACTTCAACTGCAGGGATCCTACCGGCAGGGCCTCAAGGCGAACACGCGGCTCCTAGATGCCGACACGATGGCTGGTTCAGCCATGCTGCGACAGTTGCCTGTTTTTTCGGTTCCTTTGCTGTTCGCGCGCTAACCGCAACGCTCCATACTAGTCTCGCGTGCCTGTCCCCGTGGGGCGGGCGACAGAAAGCGATTAGGCCCGCTGAAAGAGGCAGACCGCATCCGAAGGACCGTAACCAAGAGAAGGACCTGAAGCGAGAGCGAAGGTTGCGGCAGGCCGCGGCGGGCCTAAAAGGCAATGCCGACCACCCCACGTCCCAGGAAAAGCTGACAAAAACGCAGCGGCCGACTGTCCAATAGGGTGCGCCCGCGCGAGGGCGAGCTAAATGGCAGGGGCTGCCGGGGGACCTAAGAAAAGCGTGGGTTCACAAGCACCCGGCGCGCGCCATCAGGCCGCCAGCTACTTGGAGGGCGGGTGCATCAGCCCTGTTTGTCGGGCC
Organism: Mesorhizobium sp. M7A.F.Ce.TU.012.03.2.1; assembly: GCF_004006095.1. Lineage (NCBI taxonomy): Bacteria > Pseudomonadati > Pseudomonadota > Alphaproteobacteria > Hyphomicrobiales > Phyllobacteriaceae > Mesorhizobium > Mesorhizobium sp. M7A.F.Ce.TU.012.03.2.1. The sequence continues at coordinate 2,175,582 of NZ_CP034779.1, read as the reverse complement.
GAACCAGATCCATGTGGCTGACGCCGAGGGCCAATGCCAGTTCATAGATCGTGATAATTGTCGGATTTCTTCGGCCTTTCTCCAAGCCGCTGATGTACTGCTGACTGAACCCGGAAATCTCCGCAAGCTGCTCCTGCGTCAGGCGCTTCCTTTGCCTGATCCTCTGCACATTCCGTCCGACCAACTTGCGCATATCCATGCACGCAAGCCAGCGGATCAGGCGGCTTGAGTTTATCAACTATAATATGTAATCCACATTTAGCAGGCACAGGGCTTCGCGGGTCCATTGGCCGGAGATAGAATTAGCGATGTTGCAGCCCAGATCGAACACGCCGTTCGCCGACGAGGTCCCCTGGTCGGACCGCATTACAGCCTACGACAAGGACCACTTTACAACCTATATGAGGCTCCTGGACGCCTCGGCAGACAACGCCACTGAAGAGGAAATGGCCAAAGTGATCCTCGGCATTGATCCGGCACGCGAACCTGAGCGCGCACGCAACGTTCTTCGCAGTCATCTCGACCGTGCAAACTGGGTGGTGACGAGCGGCTACAAGGATTTGTTCGCCAGTTGACGAAATGGGCGGTGCGGTCGCTTCGCTTCAAGCAACGAAGTCGCGTAACACCATGCATCGACGTATCACCACAGCGCGGATGGCCCAGCGCTTCGCTGTCTCATCATTTTGTCCTCCGCTCGCCAATGGCTGCTTCCCAGGAATGGGTGCGTCGGCGAATCATGACAGGACCGGGTCCGCCGTCTGAGCCGCACCGCATCCGAAGGGCCGGATGGACAACCTACTGAAAGCTCACAGCTGGCTAAGGGTTGCGGGACGCCGCGGCGGGCCTAGAAGGATGCGGCGCCACCTGCTGGGAAAGGCACAAATAGAGCGAATTGCGAGAGTCTAACGACGCGCTAGGAGGCGCAGCGGAATGGTCGAGACGCCAGAGCCAAGAAAAGCGGGGCTCGACCCACCGGCACACGGCACGCGCGGTGATGGGCGCGGGCGCCCACTACGTGCGCAGGCTCAACAGAATCTCACACGGATCAGCATCGAGGGCCGCAGTTACGTCGAGAAACTCAATGATATCGAGACGCCGCTCGCCACCCTCATATTTCGCCACGAAAGATTGCGGACGACCAAGCTTCTCAGCCACCTGCGCCTGCGTCAGCCCTTTGACATTGCGCAGTGAGATCAACTGGGCCAGAAACCGCTGGTGGCGGGGAGATCGAAGAGATTTGGGCATTTAGGTGAACCGGTCAGGTAGAGACCGGCTCAGCGACTAATCCCCGTTTCGGATTATCCCATTTTGGGATATTCTGCCTTGGATCCAGCGATCAACATGCGAGGTTCGCGGCAGACATGAATCAATCAACGGGAACAGATAGGACTCAAAGCTCAACACTGCTCGACGAAGTCCCTTGGTCTGACCGTCTTACCGCCTACGACAGGGCGCACTTTACCATCTATATGAGGCTCCTGGATGCCTCAGCCGATGAGGCGCCCGAAGAGGAAATGGCCCAACTGATCCTCGGCATTGATCCGGCACTTGAACCGGAGCGCGCCAGGAAGGCGCTTCGTAGTCATCTCGACCGTGCGAACTGGATGGTGACGAGCGGCTACAAGGAATTGTTCGCCAGCTGACAAATTCGCAGTGCTCGGTCATAGAAGCAGGCAGTTCCTGTGCCATTGGTAGGCTGATCGGGGCCTGCACCACAGACGCGCCGGCAAAATGGACCCGGTGGCGAGCACAATTCAGTTCCCAGGAAATCGGGTTTTGGCAATTGTCCGAGCGTCTGACGTGATAGAAGGTTCCGCTCTGTCTGGATGGGTATTAGCCCGGAGCAGCACTCCATATCGTACCGGCGCTCGACGAAGGGTCCACCTCTTCGCTTTCAGGCCGCATAACCGATAGCCATCGCCCTAAGTCAAGGGTTAGAGATTACCGGCAGGCAGGTATGCAAGCGGGCCATCCTCGGAAACTATATAACCGCACGACTAGCTCGTCAGCGACGACACACCCGCTCGAGCACCCATAGACTATGATCACCGGCGCGGACTGGAAGAATACGGCTGCATCGCCCGAGCCGGCGGAACAGAAGATCTCGGCATCCAGTCAACGCTCGATACAAAGCGCGCGATCGAATGGCCCGAGCACAAGGGGATCAAAAAGCTTCTCAGAGAATTGAGGACCCTTCGGACCCCAAAAGGGCTATAGCCTGATTTTGGGTTCGCACGCCTAGCTTCTTCTTGGCATTGTCCAAATGAAAAGCGATCGTGCGTGGCTTGATACCCAAGATGCGGCCGGTCACCCAGGCTGAATTACCCCGCGCTGCCCACCTCAGGCACTCATATTCGCGGGATGTCAGCGAAATCCCATCCACTGTTCGATCGCTCGGCAATTTGCGGCGAACGCAACGATGAAAGCAGGCCGCCATCAGTTGAAGAGCTTGTTCGTACCGCTCAGCGACCCGAAGAAATACTGGACGAGGCTCATCGGCGGCAAAAGTAACCGCAGCGGTGCGGCCGCGGAGATCGACAATTGGGATCGTCAAACCGCAGCAGATGCTGAATTGAGCCGCCTCATCGAATAGCTGCTGTTGAGCCGGCGACATTTTATCGCCTCCCAAATTCGATCCCCAGTGAAACGGGCAGCCGCCATTTCGAGCACGCAAGACCACAGGATCGAGTTTCTCATACTGATTTTCCAGATACTGTCTGGTCCAGCGGGTTGGATAGTTCGAAATTAACCTCGGTTTGCCGGAAGGCCGTGCTGGCAAGGAGAGGTAGGCAAAGAAGATTAGGTCAAGTCGTCCGGCCGCCTCAGCCATGGCATCCCGGAAATCTGCCTCATCGATACTCTGTGACAGTCTTTCAAGGAATGTCTCGAAAACAAGTGGCATGTCCCTCGTCATCGTCGCGCTCGATTCTTCCTCTTTCTGCACGCCTTCCGGCTGCGTCGTGTATGTCCCGACAAACGCGATTGAATTCGCGGGCGTCGCTGGGCTGACCGGGCTCCAGAATGCTGCCACACTTTCGATCTTCGTCGGTCATCCCAATCATGCTGGGCTCACCCGATGGACGTCTGGCAGACGCCTCATGATCTCAACAGCTCAATCAGAGAATCTCCATGCATTAAATCATGACCGCCCCTGCACCGACCAAATCAGGAGAAATCATCCTGCGCTGACCAAAAGCCATCATTGACCCCAGCTTTTGCAGGAATTTGGGTCGGCATTAGCATAACAATTCGGATAGCCGCTCATCCCCCACCCGGGGCGCCGCGATCCGCAAAGAAGTGTTGCGATGCTTTCTTTTCTTTGATAGGCAAATCGTCTCAACAATATTAAAGTGCCTTTCCTTGTGAACGGGGTGGTGTGTGAGTATCGTCCTTTTATATACCTGACGTGATAAAATACACCGCAATTAATATTCTGCTCTTTGTGATGTGAAGGAAGATAACCTTCGGCATTGCCGCACTTTGGAACCGGCGACCGTGGCCCGCTGCAATGATGTAAAGGGCACGTCTAAGCTCAATCTGCATCGGAACGTGCAGATGACCTTTACCAGAGCCTCGATTCCGCACGGGCCATAATGATACTGATTACGTGGGTCAAAAAGGGCGCCCTGCCGGCGGGGAGGTACACCCGCAGGGCGCGCCGCACAGAGGTCCTGGTCGTTGGGCAACAGGACAGCGGCGGCAGAACTGATTCGGTTACAAATCGTGACTGAAATAGCCCGGAGCATGCTCAAGATCAGATATCTGGAATTCAACAGTTTTGGGTCTGCTCGGCGCAGTAGCGCGCAGGGACATGCCTGCCTCCGGACTCGCTCCTTCGCGATCGCAAAATCATACGGCACCCTCGGCCTTCAGCGCGCGATAGGTGGTATCGACCGACTTTACCGTCGCGTCGACAATGATGTCGATCTCTTTTCGGGTAATGATCAGGGGGGGTGCATAACCGAGGATGTCGCCATGCGGCATGGCCCGTCCGATGACACCATTCTCAAACAGAGCAGCTGCAGTGCGCACCCCGACCTGAAGGTCGGGTTCGAATGGTATCCTTTGTTTTGGGTCCCGCATCATCTCTACGGCCGACAGGATACCCACTCCGCGAACTTCACCAACGATGGGATGTCCCGCCAGCTCGGCCTTCATCCGGTCTTGCCAATACGGTCCAACATCGCGGACATGCTCCAAAATATTTTTTTCTTTAAGCAGTCGAATATTGGCGAGCGCGGCTGCGGCACAAAGCGTGTGCCCCGAATATGTCCAGCCGTGGCCGAGTGCGCCGTGCTTCTCAGTTCCTTGTTCCAAAACCGACCAGACACGGTCGCCAATGATTGACCCGGAGATGGGGAGGTAGGCGGAACTCAAACCCTTTGCGATGGTCACGAAATCCGGACGCATGTTATACAGGTGGGAACCGAACTTCTCGCCGGTTCGCGCGAAGCCGCAGACCACTTCATCCGCGATTAGAAGGATATCGTATTTGTCGAGCACCGCTTGAATGGACGTCCAGTACCCTTTGGGGGGCGGCACAATACCTCCTGTCCCAAGTACCGGCTCTCCGATAAAAGCTGCAACCGTTTCCGGTCCTTCGGCCAGGATCAAGGCTTCAAGCTCATCGGCACAGCGCCGGGAGAACGCTTCCTCGCTCTCCTCGCCACGCGCCTGGCGGTAATAGTGCGGCGTGGTTGTATGGCGCACCAAATCCAGAGGCAGGTCGAAGAAATTGTGAAAGAAGGGAAGGCCAGTTAGGCTACCCGTGACCAATCCAGACCCGTGATAGCCGCGATTTCGCGAGATGATCTTTTTCTTTTCGGGCCGGCCAAGAATGTTATTATAGTACCAGACCAGCTTGATGTTGGTTTCGTTGGCATCGGAACCGGAGAGGCCGAAATAGACCCTTCGCATGTTCTGACCGAAATACTCGACCACGGCCTCTGCCAACAGGGCGACCGGCTCCGTACCTTGGCTGGCATAGACGTGTGCGAACGGCAATTCGTGTGCTTGCCTGGCAATGGCCTCGGCGATCTCCGTGCATCCATATCCCATGTTGACGCAGTAGAGTCCTCCGAAACCGTCGAGGCTCCTTCGGCCTTCGGTGTCCCAGATATAGACGCCTTCCGCACCGGCCATAATCCTATTTGGCGTTTCGCCTCGGCTGTGCTTGGCCAAATGCGTAGAAGGATGGAAGACGAAGCTTCTATCCTTCTCCCGGAGTTGCTCGGTTCCCAGATTGCTCAAGCGCATGTCCCTCTCCTCGCGATAAATTGGCGGAGGGCACTCGGCCAGCCACCTGTTTAGCAAATAGCATACCGGAAACGTCCCTTGAGTTTCTCGGGAATGCAGGTTATTCGCCGTGGAATTCGCGGGATCGGCCCGAATTGCCGTGAAAACTAAGGCGTCACCTTCGCCTTAGCCGAGGGTCGGGGGCGCGTCCTGCAAACACGAACAGCTTACGACGCGCATGCGCCCAGCATAGTGCCCGATTAGCGGGCGATATTGACGGATGAATAGCGCTCGGGACGCTGTTCCCGCCGGCCGCGCGAGGCACGATAGAGCGCCGGCGGCCATGTTCCGCCGAACTGCCGGTCATCCCTTACATTCTGACGGTCCGGATCGGTCTTGCCCTTCCAAGGGTGGTAATGCAGGTGATCAGGGGCAAAGCACATTCGCCTCGATCAGCAGGCAGCGGGTTCCGTGCCGCGGCACAGGCTCCAACCTGGTTGGCCAGCGCTGAGAGGCTGAGGTCGTGCCCTCGCGCATATTGATCGCTTTGGCGGTGCGGCGGCTGGTGCTCGGCAGACTTCTCGAAGGAGCATAGCCAGAAGGTTCGGCCCGGCAAAGACGCGCGGCGAGAGCTCCTTGCCATCGACATCTTGATTCGCAGCCGACCAGCGCCGCCAAGTTCTATCGGTCAGCGTGTTGCCTTTCTTGCGATCGCAAATTCGTGGTTGCTGCGCAGGGCGAGCCGAGCTGCGGCTCGCAGGAGGGGGCAGCCGACAGAATTGCGCGGCCTGAAAAGCTGCCTCCATCAATGCTGGCCGCTCGTGCAGTCTCGAAACGCTGGATCAAGCCTCAAACGTCGAACAGCCGCTCCTTTTCCTCGCGAAACCAGCGCCCTCGCGCGACGTGATCTTGCCTGACGATCCGACGCTTCGAGCGGGGCTCCTCTAATAGGTTGCACATGACCTGCAGCTTTCAGCCAAACTCAGCAAATCGGACGTCTTCTTATCATCGCTCGGCAAGCTCGGAACAGGCTGGCGGACGTTGCTAAGGCTAGTCGCCGCCAGCGGATGGCGAGGATGTTTGGCGGCTAAGTGCTTTTAGGTGGGCGATTATAAGCCGAGATCGCGATAGGTGCTTTCGCCATAGCTCCTGGCGCCATCGCCACGCTGAGCGTTTGAAAGCCGATGAAATTCGCTCGGCCAATTGGCTAGCGCGTGCTTGATGGCCTTCATCTTGAACGGCACGTGCACAACACATTTGTCCCTGATGATAGGCGGACAGCTCACATCTTGTTGCCGCGAGCCGTTAAGGTTTGCTGCGATTATCGGCAGACCTAGATCAAGAGCCAATTCCATTTCCCAGCGCACGAAGCGAAAAAGGTTTTTCGTCTTCTCACCGATCAGGACAAGTACCTGGCTCGATCCATTCATTCTGTTGCGAAGATTGCGTTTAACATAATCTTCGTCCTGTGCTCGGCTCGTCATATTGTCCAGATCGTGAGCGTTCGCGAATTCAAAACTCACATTCTCGCTGGCGTTCCACCCTTTCATAAAGCGGTATGCCCAAGCGTCTTCATCGCCGTCAAATATTACATAGGTCGGATCGCTGTATGCCATTGTTGTCTCTTAGTTGTTTTGACGAGCAACCCACTGGGTGTGCTCCCGTGAGAAAGCCAGTTCGGCTTCGTTCACCGCGGCGGAGAATGCCTCATCCGAGTTGGCGTCCGTAATAAGGTCGGCAGTCAAGCCGATCTCGTGAGCTGTCAACGTGTAAGCCGATGCCAATTCGTTAAATTTCTTGATCTGGGTCCACCCGATAAGCGAGGCGGCGATGACAATTAGCGGCTCGGTCGGCCAGCCAGGCATCGCGGGGTCAGCGATGCGTACTACGATGAACGAGAATCCCAGAGCGTATGCAAAAATACCAAGGCCCATCCAGACTTTCGCGGACCTCTTGTTCGAGCGCGCCTTCTTCTCGTACCACTTCCGTTGGTCGCAGATTCGTCTCTGCAGATATAGGTCTTTTCTTTCTTTTAGCGGGGAGTCCCTTATCGACATCATCTGGTCGGTTGTTTGGGGGGATGCTGAATCGGTGCCGCTCAACGCGCTACCAAGGTGACGATTGCTATCAAGGATACCTTCCATGAGCTTTCGAAAATCAGCTCTGGCGTCAGCGGCGCGCGCGTCATCGAACGGCTGTGCTCGCATCGCGAAGCGCCAAGTCAATGTCTTCACCGACTCTGCCAGAGCTCGAGCCTGATACCAGACCTGCTCGGGCTTTGTGACCGACCGGAAAATGAGGACTCCCATTGAGCAAAGAAATACCGCAGCATAGACACCGAAATAGGCTTTTGATGGCGACAAGTCCAAAGAGAGCACCGACGCTAAAAAAAGAAGAACGTACTCTGCCCGGATCAGGCGCAGAAACGTCGCCTGCTGCTCGTTGGATGCCACGTCGGCGCTATTATAGAGTCCAGGATATTTCATTTTTGAAGCACACCAGTCTATTTTATGGCGGTAAATTCTTTAAGCCAGGATTTGGCAAACGTGAGGTTAGCAGTCGAGCTTACAGAGCCTATTCTTGAGCGAGGCGCGGTGCCTCGGTTCATAAACAGGAATGCAGGTCCTGTCCCATCAATGTAAGGGTATAGGCCCAAAAATTCTTGCCCGGAGAATGTTTCCGAAGAATTTTTTGCCACGGGCAGAACCGCTACCGCGGTCCGAAACCCATCGAAAAAGCCAAGCTCCCAAGGCATCCATCTGGATCCTGGAGAATTGTTTGAATGCACATAGATTAGGGTCTTTGACTGCCTCATACGGGTCCGCAGCAACTCGGCGGTGGCCGAGGAGACTTTTGTGCGGTCCAGTTGTGAATCTTCGACCCAATCTACGTAAGCAGTGAACCCAAGCTCCTCGAAAATTCGCTTCACACCGAGAACGATCTCTGCGTCCTTGAAAGAATGTGACAGAAAAACGTCGAATGACGATCTGGCTGTAGCTACGGCCGTCTCTTCCTTTAGAACGATCGATGCGGCTCTATGCCCTCGACTGGCATTCGCAACTCTTTTCAGCTCTGCCTCGGTCAGTAGCACTATTCAAATCCCCCCATGATCTGTTCGCAATCTATGAACTTGACGCCCATTCGATTAAGCGACCCTTGTCTTGTGAAAACTGGCACCATGCTCTCCAGCCGGTAGCGCAACCTCCACCTTCTCAAAGACCACGTCGGGTGGCAGGAGTGACCGGCCTTGTCACCCACCTACGCGACCCCGGCACAGCCATGCTCTTCGCTTAGAAGGCTGCGGAGACCAGCAATGTCAAACAGGACAGACGATCTCCTAATCTCGATCAGCAACGAACTTAGGACGTAAAAACGCGATGGAGCGATCTCCGAATGTCCGCAGGCGTCGAGGGCCGGGTTGGTCGCCAAGGCCGAGCGGGCCAGCTTGCACTCCCGCTACCCGTCGGCTTGCCAAACCCTCGCTGTAGATTCGCCCCCTACACGGATGCGCTGACCGCGACTAAGCTCAATCGCCACTGATCGCCAATCCAGGGCGAAAGTCCCCCCCTTGAAGTAGCGGTAGAGGCATTTTTCGGCACTTCGCATCTTAGATAGACGCCTCCTCAACCAGGCACGATCCGGTTTGGCTTCTCGCCGTAACCGTGCTGGCCAAGTGCGTCCGATGGCTGCTTCGATCCGTCTCCTGGAATGATCGGTTCCAGATTGCTCAAGCGCATCGTCCTTCCTCGCCATCAACTGGCGGATAGCGCTCGGCCACCTTTTTCCAGCAATTAGTATACCGCAAATGTCCCTTGAGTTTCGTCGGAATGGGCGCCTTTTGCCGACGAATCTACGGGATCCGTGCCAAACGCCGTTGAAACTTAAACTTTCGGTTTCACCGTTGCCTCAGGGCGGACAAAGGTATCGGTGAATTGGACTTCACTGGTTTCGTGACGACAAGGCTATAGTATTGATCAATCCCCAAGCCTGCCTGCAGCAGTCCCTCCATGAAATCCTGATAGGCGGCCATCGAACGAGATGCGACCCGCATCAGATAATCGACGCGCCCCCCAATTGCCCAGCAGTCCAGGATTTCCGGAATCTCTTGGATTGCAGTTTCGAAGTGTCGTTGGTCCTCAAGACGATGACGATCCAGCACGACCTCTACCATCACAAAGATCATGCCGCCAATGAGGGCAGGACTCAGTCGCGCATAGAATCCCTCAATAATCCCTGCGGCCTTGAGTGCTCGGAGCCGCTCCGAACAGGCCGATGCCGAAAGATGAACTCGTTTTGCAAGCTCACTTTTTGAAATCCGACCGTCTGCCTGAATTTCGGAGAGAATCCGGACGTCCCAACTGTCGAGTTGCACGGGATCGGGTTTCGACTTCATAACCTATGCTCTCAGCGATGACATCGCGTTGTGTGCCGATCAATTCTATCATCAATTGAAACGAGCGAATGTAGCAGTGGAAGGCATCCGTTCCAGGCCCGAGATGTGCCAGAATGGGGTACGAAAATCAGCTGAGGGAGAGCGATCAGCTGAGAAAAGCTGCAGAAGTAGTTTGGCTATCGCCCCGACGCCTAACGGGGCAATGATGCAGCTGGAGAGGATAGCCGGCCGCGGCGGAGACCATGATAAATAGATAACCGATTTTCTTGAATCTCGCTGCCGTACTTGATAGACGCGCGACTGCATTCGACCCTCGATCGCATGGACGGCATACTCAATGCAGTATTCACTCGCACATTCAACTATTAGGGTGAATTGAAGGCCTTGCTTGGCCGGCTCGCCGAGGCGCAGGGCACCGCAAATGCCGCTCGTCTTATGGCTTGCCCGATAATTTGGCGCTCGGGTCTGGCCGAAATCGCCCAACCGGAAAGACTCAAACACCGATGTTGCGTGCGATGCTGTCGGCCGCCATACGCTTACGCCACTCAAGAGGCCCGGAATTGTGAATGGAGTTTCCCTCAACATCGACAGCCATGACGACGGGCATGTCCTGCACATCGAATTCATAGATGGCTTCCATGCCCAGGTCTTCAAAGGCGACAATCCGCGCCGCCTTAATCGACTTTGAAATCAGGTACGCAGCGCCACCCACTGCAGCAAGGTATGGCGTTCTGTGTCTTACAATCGACGCGATGGCCGCCGGTCCCCTCTCCGCTTTGCCCACCATCGCGAAAAGGCCGGTTTCGGCGAGCACCTTGTCCGTAAAATCGTCCAAGCGGCTGGAGGTTGTTGGACCGGCGGGTCCAACGACTTCATTCCTCACTGCCCGGACGGGACCGACGTAGTAGATCACGCGTCCCCGCAGATCGACTGGAAGCGGCTTGCCGGCATCGATCAGTTCGACCATTCGTTTGTGGGCAGCGTCACGGCCCGTCAGCAACTTTCCAGACAGCAGGAGCGTTTCACCGCAGCGCCACGATGCCGTCTCTTCCTTCGTAAGCGTATCTAAATTGACCCGCCGGACGCCGGCTGGGTTCAATTCGTCGGCTCCGATGTCGGGCCATTCGCGCAAATCGGGCGGCTGGAGGCTGATGGGTCCAGAGCCGTCCAAAGTAAACTTCAGGTGCCGGTTGGCGGCGCATTGCGGGATGAGCGCCACAGGCTTGGACGCTGCATGAGTAGGATAGGTCGCAACCTTGACGTCAACGACTGTCGTCAGACCACCAAGGCCTTGGGCGCCGATACCAAGCGCGTTGATCCGCTCATAAAGCTCAATCCGCAGCCCCTCTTCTGCGCTTGACGCCCCCCTTGCGATCAGTTCCGCCATATCTATGGGCTCGTTCATGGCCTCCTTGGCCAGCAGCATCGCCTTTTCAGCGCTACCACCGATGCCGACAGAGATCAGTCCAGGTGGACACCACCCGCTGCCAAGGGTCGAAACGGTATTCACCACCCAGTCGGAAACGGAGGCGCTGGGATTGAGAGTGGTAAAACGTGCCTTGTTCTCCGACCCGCCGCCTTTCGCGGCGATGGTGATCTCAATCTGGTTACCTTGCACCAGGTCGACATGGACAACTGCCGGTGTGTTGTCGCGGGTGTTGACCCGTCTAGCGAGGGGATCCGCAACGATCGATCCCCGAAGGGGATTGTCCGGATCGAGATAGGCTTGGCGTACGCCCTCATTCACAAGATCAGCGAAACTGGCCGTTGACTTAATGCGGGCATCCATGCCGACCTTTGCGAAGACAACCACAAGTCCGGTGTCCTGACAAATCGGGCGCCGCCCAAAGGCCGCCATGCGGGAGTTCAGCAGAATCTGACCTATGGCATTCTTCGCCGACGGGCTCTGTTCTCGCGTGTATGCGTGAGAAAGAGACCGGATATAATCTGGAGGATGATAGTACGAGATGTACTGAAGGGCGTCGGCGACGCTCCTTGTGATGTCGCTACCGGCCATGGTCCGTGTTCTGTTTCCCACCGGATTTTATCCAAATGAACCGAGGCCATTGACCATTTTCAGAATCTGGAAGCTTCGCACCCCCTGCTCGCCGCCTTCATATCCATAGCCGCTTTGCTTGACTCCTCCATAAGGGGCATCAGCGGAAACCCCTTTCAGGTAATTCACACTAACAGCGCCCGCAGAAAGACCGCCCACAAGCCTCTGTTGCGTATCGGCCGCGCCAGTAAACAAGTAGGCGGCCAGACCGTACTCCGTGGCGTTGGCTTCATCGATCGCCTCTTCGATCGTATCGAAAGGAGCCACGGTGAGAATTGGTCCGAACGGCTCTTCATGAAGCACTCTCGCTTCCTTCGGTACGCCAGTCAGGATGGTTGGCGGCCAGTAAAACCCCGGTCGGTCAAGGGGGATGCCACCGGTCTCGATTTGGGCGCCGCCCTCTACCGCATCTTTGGTCAGGCGTTGCATGGCCTCGATTCGCCGCGCGTTTGCCATGGGACCCATCTGCGTTGCAGGGTCATCCGGTGGACCGATCCTGATTTTTCGGACCGCCTCCGTCATCCGGAACAGGAATTCCTCATAGCGGGATCGGGCGACAAGAATCCTGCTGGGCGCATTACAACTCTGGCCCGCGCACTCGAATTTGTATTCCGAAATAGCCGGTATCGCCGTTGCCAGGTCGGCATCTTCGCACACAATAACCGGGGAATGTCCACCGAGCTCAAGGATGCAGCGCTGCAGATTATTCGCGGCCAGTGTGGCCAGCTGTTTCCCAACAGCGGTCGACCCCGTGAACGTCAAGACTTTGACAATTGGCGAACTGAGCAGATGCCGTGATATATGCACAGGAACACCGAACACCAGGTTGACCACGCCTTCCGGTATCCCTGCTTGACGCAAAGATTCCACGATATGGACAGCCACGCTTGGCGTCTCTTCGGCCCCTTTGAGGATCACCGGGCAGCCTGCCGCCAGCGCGGGGCCGAGCTTGCGGGCGATGAGAACGGCTGGATAGTTCCACGGCGTAAAGGCAGCGACGACACCGAGGGCCTCCGGGACGATCATCCTGTTCGGACCCAACGGAATCGGGGTCGACAACTCATCGGCATGCCGTCCATTCCATTCCAGCGTTTCGACTGCGCGCGCGTACTCTCCTGTTGCTTCGGCAATCGTCTTTCCCTGTTCGGACGACAGGTCCCTGGCTGCGGCGCCAGCTTTCTCTGCCAGAATGCTGGCGGCAGAGACGAGTATCTCGCCACGCTCTTTGGCGGGTCGTGAGGACCACGCCTTGCGGCTGCGTTCTGCCGAAGCAAGAGCTTCATCCAAGTCTGAAACCGTAGCCGAGGCCACTGAGGCAAATACCTTCTCCGTCGCCGGGTTGATCACCGGCAAAGTGGCTCGGCTACCACCGGCTCGCCATTTGCCATTAATGAAGAGCTCGTAACTCTTGGCGTCGGACATCGCGGGCTCCACTTGACTGAATTCTTGCATACGAGCGCAGTTTCGATATCGAAACTGCTGAACTCGCTTGAGCCAGTTTCATCGCGATGGTCGCGGCGGGTCAAATATCGAATATTGCCGAAATCCATCTGGAATCCAGATCGGCTGGTCCTAATGGCCGCAAAAGATCATGCCCAGCTTTACAGGTTAGTTTGTCAGGTCGCCTCAGGCGCCACCGCCGCCCAGTCCCGGATTTCAATCAATTTTCTGGCGACCTTCGGAATGAGCTTGCGGACCGCAGAAACGGCCGCAGAACGCTCATCTTTGGGATTTACAGCGAGCACCACGGACCGAGTAATCACCGGATCGACGATCTTGACAGTCCGGACCAGCCCTTGGGAGGCTTCTTTCTGAACCGCAGACGGGGCGAGAATAGAATGCGCTTTTCCCTCTACGACCATGTTGATGATCGTTGAGAGGGAGTCCACTTCAAACCTGACGTCCAGCGCGCAACCGTGTTGTGCAACGACATCAGCCACCGAACGCCTGACATTGTTGTTGCGCATGGGAACCGCCAGGGGGAATGCATGCAGGTCGGCCAGAGATATCGCATCTTCAAACGGTGGCTCGCCGGACGGAACTACCAGACAAAGGTCTTCGCGCGCTAGCACCGTCATTCGCCCCACACTGTCTGCTGTGCGGTACAGAACCGCCAGATTGAAGCGTCCAGCCGCCATCCATTCCTCTAGCGGTCCCGTCATACCCTCGACCATCTTGAGGGACACCTTGGGCAGTTCGTGTCTCACCGCCTCAAGCAGCGGACCGCTCAGGACGCGAGCAGCTCCAGACGGAATGCCAATAGTCACCTCCCCGGCAGGGGAAGCGGCTGTGTTGGTCAATTCCACCTCGGTAAGTCGAATTTCTTTGAGAATTGCCCGCGCCCGCTCGAGCAGTTTGGCTCCTGACGCCGTCACGCTCACGCCGGTCCTGTCGCGTATCAGCAGCTGAGTGCCGAAGCCTTCCTCCAATTGGCGCACATGCAGACTCAGCGCACTCTGGGCGACATTCAGAAAGCCAGCGGCCTTGGTGAAACTGCCTGCTTCGACCACGCCAACGAAGTATCTTAACTGCCTAATTTCCACGGGTACTCTTCCGAGGGCGAACTCCAATTTATGTAATCTATCTCGAAATGCGATGGCGCGACAGCAATAATTGTGCCAGGGCGCACTAAGTCTGCTCTAAACCAGCCGCAGAAGGCTCAAACACCCAAGTCGGTTCCGGACCCCAGGCGGTAATTTCTTGGGCCCTTCGGATCACCGGTGGATCGATCATCTTTCCATCCAAGGCGAAAGCGCCTCGGCCCTGCCCTGCCGCATCTTTTTCCGCCGCGAGAACACGACGGGCCCACTCGATCTCCTGTGCGCTCGGCGAGAAGGCCTCATTGAAGATGGCCACTTGTGCCGGGTGGATCGCCAAAGCTCCGGCAAAGCCAAGCCGCCGCGCATGCGCCGCGGTTTCACGAAGTCTATGGGTGTCTGAGAACTCGCCAACGCTTCCAATAAAGCCCAAAGGGAGCAATCCGGCCGCGCGGGCAGCGAACAGCACGGCAAGGTTCGGGGCCAGGAGCAGATCAAATTCCGGGGCACCGCCGACAGCGGCACTGAAGTCTTCAGGACCAAGCGCCATTGCGACCATCCTTGGATGCGCCGACGCAATGGCGGCAAGCCTTTGCAAGGCGCCCGGAGTCTCGATTTGAGCGAGGAACCGGATGCGTCCCGGCGCAAGACTTCTTTCCCGTTCAAGTTCTGAAACTGCATTCGCGATCTGTAATACCCACTCTGCCGAATCCGTCTTCGGAAGAACAAGCGCGTCAACACCCGCTATCACTGCTGCATCAAGATCCGCCGCCAAAGCGCGCAAACCATGATTAACGCGGACCAAAACAGATGCCCCTTTCCGGCCCACCTTTGCCACGCATTCAGGAAGCTGCCGCCGTGCCTCTCCTTTCTGATCCAGGGGAACGGAATCCTCGAGGTCCAGTATGACGCCATCCGCACCCCGCTCATGGGCCGTCTCCACAAAGCGCGGTACGTGAGTGGGTACGAAGAGCAGGGATCTCCAGCGAGGTACAGACATCGCGCTTTCAACGGCTGGAAAAGTGTCCTTGATCACGGAGTCGCCTCTGCAATCAATCGTAGCGAGCATGACGGCAGTGGGCTTGCTGGATGGCCGACGCGTTGAGATGATCCGAGGTACACAGACTTTTCGCAAACCGCGAGCGCACTCACCTTACTCAGGCGCGCGCTCACGCTGACGCGGCTCTTTCGCGCAAAAGCCCCAGAACCTCCTCGCGGACAGCCTCGGTATGAGCGCCAAGAGCCGGAACTGGTCGCAGCGAGGGGTGCTGCGAATCGAAAATTGCCGCCGGCGCTATCGTATTGACGGTTCCTTCGGGTGTTCCAACCTCGACCCTGCGAATATGAGGATGCCTTGATACATCCACCACTTCGTTCAGTCGGCCATATGCAAGGCCGGCCGCCTCAAGCTCCTGCATCGCTTGGTGGCAGGATAGTTCGGAAAACCGGCGGTCAATGATCTCATCAAGCTGCGCACGGTGACTGAGACGCTCCATATTATCAGCAAAACCAGATGCGCGTGTAAGCCCAGGCTGCTTAAGAAACTTCTCGCAAAAATTCACCCATTCGCGGTCGTTCTGAACTGAAAAGATGACCTCTTTGCCATCGGCACAACGGTAGGCGCCATACGGCGCAAGCGATGGGTGTTTCACGCCGGCGCGTAACGTATGGTAGCCGCTGTAGTCGTTTTGCAAAACAGGAACATTCATCCAGTCGGCGACGGCATCGAACAGTGACACTTGGATGCTGGTGCCTTCACCGGTGACCTCGCGGTGATACAGCGCCTGAAGAATGGCGCTATGTGCTGTCATGCCGGCCGAAATGTCGCAAACCGAGACCCCAACACGCGCGGGTCCTTGTTGGTTGCCGGTGATCGCACACAGACCAGTTTCGGCCTGGACGATGAGATCATAAGCCTTCAAGTGGGAATACGGCCCCTGCTCCCCGAAACCAGAGATATCGCAGGTGATCAGCCGCGGAAAACGTCGACGCAGATCCGCAGACCCGAAACCCAATTTTTCGATACTGCCCGGCTTTAGATTTTGGATCAAAACGTCGGCACCGGCAATGAGCGTGTCCAGAACGGCGCGGTCCGCCTCAGATCTCAAGTCCAGACAGACCGACTCCTTACCCCGGTTGAGCCAGACGAAGTAAGCGCTCTGACCCCGCACCAACTTGTCGTAATTTCTGGCAAAATCCCCTTCGGGCCTCTCGATCTTGATCACCCGGGCGCCGGCATCAGCAAGGCGAGACGAAGCGTAAGGCGCAGCAACCGCCTGCTCCACGGCAACGACGGTGATCCCCTCAAGAGACTTCTGCATGCGACACCGTGTTTTCATCCAACGTTTTCGTTTTGAATTCGACGACGGTTCAGCATAGCCAGCAACCGATTTTGTTCGTTCCCAACTATTGAGAATGCCTCGTCGACACCCATTCCAGGCTTCGCAAGCATCATGTCTGCCTGGGTCGCCACCGATATGTGGACAGAAGCTTGGGCAGAGAGATCTGTCTCGGTACAGCTTCCTCCAACGTACGCGCCTACCTTGTTCTCCTTGCACAGGAGCACGGCATGTGCCGTGTCAGCCAATGAGCCAACATCGGGCGTCTTGATTTGAATGAGATGCGCGGCTCTCGCTTCGGCAAAGAGCCGAATATCCTCAAGCGTGTTGCACCTCTCATCGACGACAATTCGAGCACTGGAACCTCGGCTGTCCAAAATGGATACGATCTCGGCGTAGTTCTCAATTTGAGCTTGCGTCGAACCAAAGTCCGCCGGGGACTCGATGTTGATCGTAAAACCCGGAACGGTATCGACAACCCTGCAGATAAAATCGGCGACCCGTTGCGGTTCCAGGCCGATTTCTTGACCGATCCAGCCATAGACATCGAAATGCAGCACGGGATTATACCCGGGACGGCCGATCTCGCGCGTACGCTTCGCGACCCACTTCACGAACTCCATGAAGGTCTGACCGTCTACGCCGAATTTCTGCCGAGAGTTGATCAGGCCGTGGGGAAGCACATCCACACCCTTCAGAATCATCTTGTCGACGTTAATTTCACGAGCGTCACCGCTCTGGCAATAAATCGGTACCCGGCATGTCGGCAGCTCCAGACCAAACTCCGCGCATATGATCTCCGCCATCGTCTTGCGCTGAAGATGGGCGGCTGCGCGAAGAAGAGCTTGGCTCACGCCATACTCAACAGCCACAGGTAACCGCTGATGTTCGACTGGTTCAAAAACCTTTGTGCAAGAATCACGAAAATGAGAGGCATCGACATCAACAAGCCGCGGAGCGACAACGCGTGACGTTAATGATGAGATTTGCTTAGTGTCGAACAGAGGATCGCGTCCACCCGCACCAGAGTACTGGACGTTCATCATATCGCCCCAAACGACGACGTCGTCGGTAAGGACAAGCCCGACGCTGAGCGAAGATGCTGGAACGCGAATCGACTTGAACCCAGGCGTTGTCGGTGCGCCGACATAGATAAAGCCGTCCTGGGTTGCGCCGGACCTAATGGCCTCCTGATCGTCGTAGAAAAATGCGCCGTTGCCAGGCGCGAGCAGGACATCTTTGATCTGCACTTCGTTTCGCTCGATTTGTTCGTGTCCAACTATGCGCCACTTCGTATTAATTTCGCCAATATAAAGTCCGAGGTGGTGCCATCGCGTTTTCAGATGGCCGGCGATTTTCCCCGAGCAGGTTGACGGTAAGAGCTGTGACGGCAAGGCAGATACCGGGGCGAAGACTAACCACGGGCGATAGAGAGATACAGGCGGGAACTTGAGATCATGTCGCCCAGCTCGAATCTCGGACTGAACGCCTATGGCCAGAAAGCCAAGAAAGAACTCTGTCAGAATGGCATCAGCTCCGGCACTGGCGTCCCTGGACCGGTGGAATAGTGATCGCATGACATGCCGCCACACAGCTTCGGCAGGCGCGCATCGCCGCAGAGCACGGTCTCCAGGTAGGGATGTTCCCGAACACTTAGATGTTTAGTCCCGGCATTTGCTGGAGRGGATCGAGTTTGAAGCGTTCCGGTTGTGACGCCCACGCCTTGCAGATGAACTCGTAGGGCGTAAGGCCTTTGAGGGTCTTGAGCCTGCGACCGAAGTTGTAGGCCGAGATSAAGTCGGCAAGGTGCTGGCGGAGTTGGTCGTGGCTCTCGTAATAGAAACGCCTGACGGTTGCATCCTTGATAGTCCGGTTCATCCTCTCGACCTGG
>NZ_CP034779.1:2123379-2157031 GCF_004006095.1 Mesorhizobium sp. M7A.F.Ce.TU.012.03.2.1 | reverse complement strand
TCTGTCGTCGTGGCGCTCCCATGAAGAACCTGGCCCATAGCGCATCCCTTGATTCGGAGGACAAGGATGCCCATCAAAATCTGGGATCAAACATCTAGATCAGTGAACGAACCAGTCGCGCGACAACAGGGACCTCGGGGATCGCCTGGCGAGAACGAGGCGCCGCGCGTCAGAGAACAAGGAAACAAGCGCGCGGCCCGCAGCATCGTCGGGATAGACCTCAGACGGTCAGGCCCGCATGATGATATTATTGAAGAAGCGGAGTAGTGATGTAGCAGCGACTATACCGATCATAAGCCCGCCCGGAGCCGCTCCACCAGCCGTCGGTCCATTAATCCTGCAGCGGAAGTCGACAGGTTGCGCCGCCATGATCCATGCCGGCCTCGACCACAACTCGGCCGCCGCCAGTCGGTCCCGAGGCGTGGTCTGACGCCTGGCTTCTGCCCGCACGAACCCTCAGCATCGGCGGCGATCTTGGCCGGGTAAAACATGGCCGTTGCACCGGCCGCGTCATTCGCAGCGCAGGCCACGACGCCGGGTCAGCCCAGCCTTTCGCCGCAATACGGTCAGCAGACCCGATTCACCCCGTGTGGCGGCGCAACATCCGACACATTCGCTCCCGGCGCGGCGCTATTGCCAAAATGCGGGTGTTCTCCTCGGCTTGGACCACTTGCGATACGCAAAGCTCCGCGCTTTTATGCACAATAGAGCGTGTGAGGTGTCCGGCTGAGTATTTCCGCGCCTCGCTCTGTCACAAGGACGTGCTCGCTGGTTCCAATCAGGTAACCACTTTCTCCGCACAGGATGATTGGCATATGCAAGGTCATGTTTGGCTCAAGCACGTCCGTCGCACCGGGCTCAAGGCTGATGTTACCGCGCTCCACCCATCTGATGCCGGTTTGGTAGCCGACCCGGTGGTTAAGAAACTCAGGACGCCCATGTCGCGTGAGCACCTCTCGTCCAGCGGAATCAACTTCACCAGCGGTCGCACCCGGCTTAATCGCAGAAATAACCGCCTCCAGAACTTCGATTGAAAGGTTGTGGAGGAGTTCAGTCTCGGCATGCCGACCAAGTACGGCGCTCCTGACCAGCCCGCATGCGTAACCCTTTTCCACGCCACCAATTTCGATAAATGCGGGCTCATTGTTTCTGATGGGATGCTGCTTGGGGGTCCCGTGCGAAAGCTTCGTCCGCTCGCCGAACAACAGGGTTGAGGAAGTCGCCTGTACTACGCCTCCGGCCTTCTGGACGTCGCGATCAATGTTCGCAGCCACTTCCACTTCCGTTGTGCCTTCCCGCAAAGAACGCTGGAACGATCGAACGGCCACGTCAGTCATTTCCATAGCGAAGCGCATCACTTCAAGTTCCATCTCCGTCTTTACAGCTGCCACCGTAGCTACCAGACGAGTCGCATCAGCGAATTTCATATCCGGAAGTTGCGCCTGAAGCGCACCTACGTCCGCTGGCGCAAAATTCCAGCAGCCGAGCTCAAGGCCAATTGTGCGCCCCGTCAAGCCATATCGCCGAATAGCATCCGCGCACACCGGGGCAAAATCAAACTGCTCCCTGTAGGGGAGTATTTCCTGGACGCAGCTACCTGGACGGACGCTACCCAATTCATACTCTCGGACGACGAAGGTCGGCTTTTGTCCCGGTACGAGGATTAATGGGAACGGCATGAAATACGCGCCGAGCCCGTCATATCCGCTCAGATACTGAAGGTGGCCGTGAGCGGTTACCAAGAGGGCGTCGAGGTTGGCTCGCTCCATCGCCTCGAACACTTTTAGCTGACGTCGTTCATACTCGGTTTTTGGGAATGGAAGAGCCGTCAGCGGAACTGCTGAAAATGCAGTGGTCATAGGTCACCCCAATTGCTTGCCTATCGTTTAGAAAGCGCGACATTCCGCTAACCGCATTCGGCGACAAGCGAATGCGCGACCGATTTATGTCTTCGACTTATCGGACATTCACCCGGAACAGCGGCATCCGTCAAATGCGGTTTCTATATTGTAGTCATCTGGCCACGCGATGGACATCCAGGATTACATTCTGGAAAGCTTCGACCAGGCAATGCCACCGACGAACGCGGGCTAGACAACGGACGCAAGGGTCAGCCGGCCGAGGTCCGTAATATCAAAAATGGGTAACCCTGTACGACGCCGGAGTGCGTTTTTGACATAGGGGAACCCGGTGCATTCGAACAGCAGCATCCCGATTTCAGGATGCTCAGCGCGGAGTTGCGCGACGCAAGCGAAGACCTCGCACTCGATCTGATCGATCTTGGTATCGACCGGAGGACGCATCAATGCGTTGCGGAGAAATTCGCCGCCTTCGACACCGCCGATAACCACTCTCGCTCGATCAGTCGGATTGTCCACGCTGAGCAGATCTTCACCGAAGTGTCTTGAGTCAGCAGTCACAACGGCAAGCTTACGAGCAGGCGACAACTGTCGCAGCAACGTGGGAACCAGAAGCAGGCTGGACATTGCTACTGGAATATCGACGGCAGCTGCGACCGCTGCTTGATGCCGGATGAAAAAACCGCAGTCAGAAGAAATCACGGCTGCGCCTCGTTCAACCAAGCGCCGAGCGGCTGCCACGCAGGCGCCTTCGAGCGACGGGTCACCACGAATAACTTTATCCGGCCATGCCCCCCTCACGATTTCTTTAACGATTGGGCCGTCAGTCGTGGGGGTCCACAGGCAGGTAAGCTCCGAAACTTCCGGCGGTTTATTGGCTGACAGGCCTTCATCAAGCTGAAGGATTCCAACAGCACGGCTGCTCTTTTGAAACGTCATGGATGGCACTCCAGAGAAGGGACTAAGGGTAATCGCGTCCAAGCTGCCGAATTCCCTAAATCCAGGTTTTTGACTGGCGCTGCCGCCAGTCGGATAAATCTCTTCCTCCCGCGGGGCGTGATTTGCGCCATGGTTCTTAACCAATCTTCAACCGCGAGCTTGATGCCGCTCCTCTTTACAGGCTTCAGTCACGGAATCGCGTTCGAGCCACGGCTTCCCATTCTCCCTAAAGAGCACAGCCCGGCGCTGCTGACCTCGCTGGCGTTCGTGAAGGCACCGCTGGCGCAAAGACTTTGGAACGCGAACCTCCTCGTCGATGCCGTGGGGCTTCAGGCGCAGGTAAAGTTTTTCGAAACTGCGCGTCCGCTAGCCTTGCCAGGGGGCCGACAAAAGGGCCGGAGCGATAAGGCCAGTCAGCTGCAGGAATTCTGGTGTTCAAAGCCAATACGACAATTGCACCTCGTCTGCCATTTGGGCCAGAACGGTTTGTTCGGGTCAAGGTAAACATCTCCGACTTCAGCCTTCAAGTCGCTCGTTCCGAGAGCGTGCGCAGAACTCTCGGACCGGACCGCCAACCCGCGGCGTAGAAAACGAATAGACAGAACACAGGCAGAGCCATCAGTAGCGCTGCCACCGCGGCAATTGTCGGATCGACCTGGTGCCGAACATCCTCCCACATCTTCAAAGGTAAGGTTCGGATCGTCGGTCCGGCTATCAGCGATGTTATGACAAGTTCATCGAACGAGGCGAGAAACGCGAATATAGCGCCACCGATGATACCCGGTCGGATCAAAGGCAGCGTCACACGCATGAAGGTGCGTAGCGGTCCCGCACGCATGCTCTTAGCCGCCTGCTCGAGCCGAGGATCGAAATTCACTAACGCAGCGGAAACGATCACAACGACATAGCAGATACCACCAATGGTGTGCGCCAAGACGATGCCGGTTATCGAGTTGAGTAGCCCGAGTTTGATCAGCCCGAAATAGATCGATATGCCGACGGCGATAACCGGAATGGTGATCGGTGTCAGGATCATCATGGTCAGGAAGCTGCGCACCCGCGGAAGCATGGCGTTAAGGCCATAGGCCGCAAGCGTGCCGGCGATTGTCGACACTGTGGCAACCACCAAGGCGATTTGAATGCTTGTCCAAGCGGCGTTGTACCAGGACGGATCGTTGAAGAAGGAGCGGTACCACTGGAGGGAAAAGCCCGACGGCGGGAATTCCAAAAATTTCCCCGCGCTGAAGGACATAATAACGACGAGAAGTTCCGGGAATAGCAGGTAGAACATTACTAGCACGAGGAACACCGTGCCGACGATCTTCGACCAGCGGCTATCACCGCCGGCCTGGTAGAGTCGTGCCGTCCATCGCTTTGCCCGACGCGGGGCGAGAAACTGGCTAAGACAGCGTTTCGGCGCGCCCAAAGAAGGCGAAAGACTCAGCCAGAACCTCCGCGGCCGCTGCGTCGTTGGGTCCTGCGCACGCGAAAGATCAAGCCCAACAACGGATACCACGACAACGCCAACGGCTAGAAGGATAAACGCCGAGGCCGCGACGCGCCCCATATCAAAGGAGGTCTGGACCTGCGACGCGATGAAGGTCGACAGCATGGCGTCTCTCAACCCGCCCAGGGCGGCCGGCGTGATGTAGAAACCGAGGCAGATCACAAAAACCAGCAGGGAGCCGCTGCGCACGCCCGGCATGCTGAGCGGAAAAAAGACGCGCCAGAAGGCGGTAAAAGGCCGTGCGCCCATACTCCGGGCTGCCGCCATCAGTGACTTGTCGATACCCATCATGACGCTGACCAGAGGCAGGATCATCATAGGCAGCATGATGTGCACCATGCCGACATAGACGGCGGCGCGGTTATAGATGAGTGGCAGCGGACTTGATATAAGCCCGATGTCGAGCAACAGATTGTTGATGAGGCCGCGATCGCCAAGAATTACGATCCATGCATATGTCCGTACCAAACCACTGGTCAGATAGGGGACGATAACGAGCACGATGAGCGACATCCGCACATACCTCGAGGCGACCACGATCATATAGGCCGTGGGATAGCCGACGAGGAGACAGATTGCAGTCGCCACCACACTGATCTCGACGGTCTGAAAGAGCACACGGATATTCGCCGGCTGGCTGAAAAAAGCTTGATAGTTGGCTAGCGAAAGGGCTGGCGCATTGAGGCTAGTCAGGAAAAGCTGGATGGTGGGTATACCGAAGACAACAAGCAGGACGGCAAGGGTAGGCACAGTTAGCACGATGGGCATTCGACCGAGTTTTCGCAACGTCTTCATCGGTGGTCCCTCAGCACATCACGCAGTGACAAAGCGAACGTCTGACCGCAGCCACTCGAGGCGCACTTCGTCGCCAGGTCGGAAGGTCTGCTGTCCTGCGGCGACATGCTCGCGCCCGATGAGCACGGTGCTCCCGACCCGCACATGGTATTTCCGCAACGGCCCGGCAAAAATCATGTCTTCCACGGTGCCGGTTACAGACTGTCTTTGCTCCGCGTCGGTGCGCTTCGGCGCCGTGGGGGCGGCGATGCAGATACGCTCTGGCCGGATCATCGCGACAGTGCCGTTCCGCGGCACCGTGTCGGACTCGATCATCAAACCGGCATCTTCGAGCATGTTAGCCTCGCCCAGAAATTTGGCCACGAAGCGCGACGCAGGCCTGTCGTAGAGGGCTTCCGGCGTGTCGATTTGCTCGATTTGCCCGTCCCGCATGACGACAATTCGGTCCGACAGCGTAAGCGCCTCCTCCTGATCGTGGGTCACACATATGGTGGTCTTGCCGAATTCTTTGTGCAGGCGCTTGATCTCGCCCTGCATCTGTTCGCGAAGGTTCCGATCCAGGGCGCCGAGCGGTTCGTCGAGCAGGAGGACGGGCGGATCGGCAATCAACGCGCGGGCAAGCGCAACGCGCTGCTGCTGACCGCCGCTCAGTTGCGACGGCATGCGGCCGCCAAACTCCTTCAGGCGTACGCGCTCAAGCATGCAGTCTACCCGCACTGCCCTCTCGGCGGCCTTCATGCCCCGCATTTCGAGCGGAAATTCCAAGTTCCGGCGCACGCTCAGATGCGGAAACAACGCATAGCTTTGAAAAACTATGCCTTGGTCACGCCGATAGGAGGGGACTGAGGCGACGGAGTTCCCGGCGATCAGGATGTCGCCTTTCGTGGGCGCCACGAATCCAGCCAGCAGCATCAAAGCTGTGGTCTTGCCCGACCCGCTTGGCCCGAGAATGGTCAAGAACTCATCGCGACGAACTGCAAGTGACAAGTCCTTGACCGCCGCGACCGACCCGTACATCTTGGTAACGCTGCAGAATTCAATCTGTGCAGGAACCCGGTGCGTCCACGCTTCATTCTCCGCAATTGGCAGGCGGGTGCTCTTAAGATGTGACGTCACGATGTGGATTCTCCAG
The DNA here is from genome assembly GCF_004006095.1 of Mesorhizobium sp. M7A.F.Ce.TU.012.03.2.1. Lineage (NCBI taxonomy): Bacteria > Pseudomonadati > Pseudomonadota > Alphaproteobacteria > Hyphomicrobiales > Phyllobacteriaceae > Mesorhizobium > Mesorhizobium sp. M7A.F.Ce.TU.012.03.2.1. Next base: position 2,150,799 of record NZ_CP034779.1, on the reverse strand, counting down.
TACGCCTGGGAAGCGGCCGCAATACGTACAGCTTCCAAAAGGGGAGGCGGCGGCATAACGGCTCCGCCTAGAACTCGGTTGTGTAAGTCGACCGATTGGATGCCGCCGCCCATTAGTTGACTACTGGAGGACCCACCCATTCCAACGCTGAATAACCCGGTCCAAGTTTGTCAAGCCGTCTGATCCAGCCTCAGCATACCACTTGGGGTCCAATACAATGCTAGACTTCACGTAGTCAGGATGGCCGGCAAATTTCCTTCCAGCATCTTCCGGCAACAACTTATAGGCATTTCGATTTGCCGGACCAAAAGGCATAAGTTTGGCGAATGCTGCCTGCCTCTCGGCGCGTGTGATGAACTCGATAAACCTCTGTGCATTCTGCACATTAGCGCTGCCCTTTGGAATTCCCCAACCCTCCCAAGTGATCTTTTGCTGGTTTCGATTAACTTCGAGCGGAGCTCCCTCCTCAATCAGTGTTATCGCGCGGCCATCGTAAGATTCCGCCAAGTCCACAACCTTATCGTGCATCATCTGCTGAACCTCGGACCCCGTCGCCCACCATTTACGAATATGCGGCTTAATCTTGTCAAGGCTAGCAAAAGCACGGTCAATATCTATAGGGTAGATAGTTTCTGCAGGCACACCGTCAGCGAGCAGAGCTTCCTCCAAAGGGACCTCTCCGTTCTGGCCGGATGGCAGCGTCCGAACTCCAGGAAATTTGGTGGTATCCCAGAATTCAGACCACGAAGAAGGGCGCGGTTTGCCCGCCGGAAACTTCTCAGTATTGTAAACCATGCAGTATGCATATACGATCGCCCCGACGCTGTGGGGTGTTCTGGTGAAGTCTAGAATTGCGTCCAGCTCGTCCTTCTTATAGATCGAATAGTCAATTTTCTCTAGGTAGCCCTTCTCAGCAGCTAGAATGTCGAAATTTGGGAACACGGGAACCACATCAACAGAAACGGTATTTGTAGTCACCATTAGCTCAAGCTTGGACGTTTGGATTTGATCGGTGATCGGGTTCACCTTGATTCCCGTCTCGGCTTCGAATGGCTTTACAAAGGCTTCGATACACGCCTTTGCGTAATCTCCGCCATTGAGCGCTACTGTTACTTCGCCCGGCGACGCGGCGGCGGCGCGGCCGAATTTGAAAGACATAGCGCCGGCCGCGATCGCCGATGTGCCCTGAATGAAACGTCTGCGGTTTGTCGAAAGATTCATTGTGGTTCTCCCTCATTGTTCCCGCCACCGGACGGGACGCCTTTTTCTTGCGATCAGCCGTGCGCCGTAGTCTCAAACAGCCAGAGCCGTCTCGACCAGGTTCACCCAATAGGCGATGCCGTATGGCAGTGCTTCGTCGTTGAAATCGTACGCCGGGTGGTGCACGGGAGCGGTCGCGCCGTTTCCCAGGTAAATGTACGCGCCCGGACGTGCCTCAAGCATATAAGCGAAGTCCTCCGACCCCATGCTCGGCTTGATCTTATCGTCAACGGCAGCAAACCCCACAAGACTGCGAGCAGCCTTGACTGCCAGACTCGTCCCCTCAGTGTGGTTCAACATGATGGGTTCAAGCCGCCGATACTTGAACTCAACTTCCGCGCCAAAACTCCGGGCTATGCCTTGCGCACACGCCTCAATCTGGCGCTCTGCCAAATCCCGAAGGGAGGGCAGTAGCGTCCTGACCGTGCCGGCCAATGCAGAATGCTCTGGAATAATGTTGTATGCAGTACCGGCGTTTAACTTGGTAACGGTGATTACGAGGGACTCGGTCGGGTCAGTGTTGCGCGACACTACCGCTTGCAGCCCGACAATAATTTGGGCCGCAATAACAATAGGATCGATAGTTCGATGCGGATAGGCAGCATGACCACCCCTGCCTTTTACTATGATGTCGAACTCATCCAACGCCGCCGACATAGGCCCTTCGCAAATGGCAAACGTCCCGATCTCCATCCCAGGCGAATTGTGCACGCCAAAAACTTGTGAAATGCCGAATCGCTCCATGATCCCTTCCAGGACCATCTTCTGAGCACCGCGTCCATCTTCTTCTGCAGGCTGGAAGATCAGGGCAACTGAGCCTTTGAAGTTGCGTGTACTCGCAAGGTACTTGGCGGCGCCCAACAGCATGGCTGTGTGACCGTCATGGCCGCAGGCATGCATTTTCCCCGGTATGGTCGACGACCAGGGTTTGTTTGAATCTTCCAGAATCGGCAGGGCGTCCATGTCGGCCCTCAGCCCAATCGTCGGCCCGTCTCCGCCTTCGCCCTGAATCAGTGCAACCATACCGGTTTCAGCTATCCCCGTTTCGATATGGTTGATACCGAACGAAGCTAGTTTCTCGCTCACGAACATCGCTGTGTTGTGGAGGTGATAACCGAGCTCAGGGTTCTGGTGCAGGTAGCGGCGCCACTCGGTTGCTTCGCCCTGGAGATCCCGGAAAGCCTCAACGCTTTGCATCTGTTGTTCCCAACTACGAGTTCTTATGGCAACTTCGCGCCTTATGCAATCGAGCATCATTCACCCGGGCGCCTTCCGTCAAATGCAGTTTGTATATTGTCGTCATCTAGAAGCGAGATGGACGCTAAAAGGACGCTGGGCCGCTCTAGCGCTTGCGCTCCAGATGGCACTCTGAAATATCAACAAAACGATTATTCCGTTATTTTCGTCATAACTTTCAACAATACCCAGATTCTTGGCGACCCGCCCAATAGAGGTGAAATGGGGAGGCGAAATGTGGCAAGTCTATCGTTGCTCAAGTTGCTCAAGAAGGGCGAGACCGGTAGCCAGCGGCCTAATGCCCTCAGCATCGGAGGGGAAACGATCATGTTCATGGCATCACGCCGGAAGTTTTTGAAAGCACAGGGCATCGATGCCGGCAATTCGTATGCAAAGCCAATGACGGTTTAAGGGCGAAGTATCCTATTCGGCAATATTAGAATATTAGGTCGGCCCGTGGAAGAAGGGACGAAAATGCATCATTTTCGCATCTTCGCCCTTCGGCTGACGCGATTTCTATCAATAGAATCTACCACTCAGAGAAGTACCCCTCGAAGATTCTGCTCCCCATTCTTCCAACGCCGTTGCCAAAGCGCCAGCACCGGAATGCGGCACGTTACGAGGCCAGCCTTGTCGCGCCGTTCGTCTTCCGGCTAGCGGATTCGAGGTCGATGATCCATCGATGCTCCGCGATGGCTCTCATCGACTTGCCGTTGGCCTACCATTTAAGGCAAAGAGCCTGCCGGGCGGTGAGCTCGACCTGAACGATCGCCGTCGCCTCGGCCTCCTGTTGTTCGAGCTTCGCATGGAGGAGCGCAACGGCTGTCACAGCCGCAGGCTGATGTTCGACTGATCCCGCTAAATCGCGTTGTTAGGAATCTCTGACCTCCACCAGCAACACGCCGGTAATATGCGTGGACAGCGAGAACACGCCAAGTTCCTGCGCGACTGGGCAGTATTCGCAGTAGATGGCCATTTTACGCTGCTACATTCACGAAGCGGGCACTGAGCGGCCTTTGAAACCCGCATGATAAGGGGAACCGCCGGGTCATCACGTAAGCCCGGTCTAAAGGGAGGACAGAATGAAGGAGTGGTTATTTAGTCGTCGTGCCGTCATGAAGGCGATGCTTATGGGAACGGCGGTGCCTTGGGTCCTGACCTCAAGGGCGTTCGGCGCGTCATCCTGCAGCGATCACATCGTGCGCGTCGGCGCCATCGCCGCCCCCGACTCGCTGAACCCTTTTGCCAGCTGGAGCAACTGGTGGCCACTCATCTTTACTTATGACTACCTGGTCGGTGTGGAAGCCCAGCGACACGACGATCGAAAGGGCTTTGCCAAATCGTGGTCCGTCGCCAACGACGAAATCACCTGGACGTTCAAGATCTGGCCCGGCATGATGTGGTCGGATGGCAAGCCTGCCACTGCCAGAGACGCCGCGTTCACCTATAATTACCTGCTCGGCTCCATGGGTAAGTCGGACGAACTGAACAGCGGCTTTAGTAGCACCGCCGGCTTCGACCAAGTCCAATCGATAACGGCCCTGGACGACGAAACGTTTCAAATCGTGACCAAGATCCCCACTCGCTGGCCAATCGACAGCGGGCCATTTATCGTTCCCGAGCACATCTGGAAGGACGTCAGCTACGCCGATGCGCGGGGCACCTTCCGCAATGATCCGCCGCTGGTGGGCACCGGACCCATGATCGTTTCGGAGTTCCAGCAGGGCCAGTTTGCCCGCCTCTCGCCGAACCCGTACTTCCGCACTGGGCAGCCGGCGACGGCAGGGATGGTCTTTCATTTCTTCAATGTGGCCGATCCCATCGCTCAAGGTCTGAAGAGTGGAAGCCTCGACTATGGCGTCAGCCTCACGCCTGCCCAGTGGGCCGATCTGTCGAAGGATTCTGCGATGGAGGTCGGTCAATCCCGCATTGAGCAGCGGGACTATTTGGCCTTCAACACCGGCTCGGGGGACGGTGCAGGCAGCACCAAAGCCCTTCAGGATGCGGCGTTTCGCGATGCGATCGGCTACGCGATCGACCAGAAGGCTATCGTTGAGCGGGCCTACCGCGGTCACGCCGACCCCGGCGTGGGGTTGGTGATGCCGGTCGCGGCCGATTACTACTCGGACCTGAGCGACATCAGGCGCCACTTCGATCTCGCCGAGGCAGCTCGCCGGCTCGATGCCGCCGGCTATCGGGACACGAACGGCGACGGCATCCGGGAGGACAAGGAGGGAAACAGCTTCCAGCTAGAGCTGATTACCGGAACCCTCTCGGGCACCCTTGAGATACCGATCGCGGCCGTACAGCTTATTGCAGGCTGGTTGGGACAAATTGGCATACCCGTATCGGTAACCCAGCTCGAATCCGGCGCGCTTGACGCACGCACGGCAGCCCCAACAAAAGGCGGCGGAGGCTGGGACCTGGTCGTTAAGGCGGGCTGGCGCGATCCCAGCGCTCGCAGCCTGCTCTCATTGGGCAGCAGCAAGGATACCTACAACACGTCGAATTGGACGAATGAGAAGTTCGATCAACTTCTGTCGCAGGTCGAGGTCACGGTTGACCGCAAGAAGAGCCGGGAGTTGGTAGACCAGGCGGCGCGCCTTATTTACGCCGAAGCGCCCTACATCATCCTATCATACCCCTTGGTGCTCGAGGCCCGTCGCAAGGATTGCTTCGAGGGATGGGGGAACGAGGATATGATGTCGATGTGGAGCTACTTTCCCTTCGATCGCCTGAAGCCGGCCTAAGATATCGTAGTGGAAAAGGAGATTAGATGAGCCGGCACATCGGGCGGATCCTCCTCATACCATAGGTTCCGTCCTGCTCTTTTCGTGATCATTCTGGTCGTCGGCGTGACGAACTGGACTTTCATTACACGCATCGCTCGGAGCCAGATGCTGTCATTGCGAGAACGCCAATTCGGTGAGCGCGCCAAGGTTGTCACTAGCGACGTCAACATCATGGTACGCCATCTCCTGCCAAACCGCGTCCCGTAGGTCGCAGCCAACGGTGCTCTGGTTTATCGCGGGCGCGATTTATACTGAGACTGCTGTCTCATTTGTGCTCGGTGACCCTTATGGTGGGGGCACTTTGCTTCGCTCGCCCAGCGCGCGGGCGCCGCCAGCTCAGGAGCTTGGTGGTACCTTGGCGGGCCGGGCGTTTGCGTGCTCACCGTCTCGCCGATGAAAGCAAACCAGGAAAGGTAAAACATATGAAAAGTGGTCAGGCCGCCGCCTTCCCAGAAGCTGACGTAGTTCGCGACATCGGCTATGTATCTACGCAGGACGGTACTCGAATCGCCTATATTTCATACCGCCCCAAGTCGGGCCGCTACCCGACCGTGTTCATGTATGATCCATATAATGCAAGCGCGACTCCTTTCCAACAGGCGAAGGAATTTCTCGACGCGGGCTACGCTTTTGTGGGCGCCAATATGACCGCGACAGGTTGCTCGGAGGGTATTATCGACCATTGGTATACGCGAAAAGAAGGAGTGCATGGCGCCGAAGTGGTAGAGTGGATCGCTAGGCAGCCCTGGAGCGACGGCAATGTAGGGATGGTTGGCAACTCATCAGCGGGGTCGAGTCAGCTCTGGGTCGCAGCAGAACGCCCTCCCCACTTGAGGGCTATCGTGCCGACGGGCGTCGAAGACGATTTCGTAAATCACGAGTACCTAGGTGGTGTGGCGCAGCCGGCCCTTGTAGAGTGGGCCTTTAGAACCCAGTTCCTAATTCCTTTGTCTGGCATGGAGTGGCGCATCAACGAAGGTGATGCCCAATGCGATCAAATTTGCGAGAGTGGCAGACAGATAATCAAGCGTCCGTTTTTTGACGAGATGCTAAAGCACCCAGTTAAGGACGAATGGTGGGATCTGGTGTCTCCGGTCCGCCCTGACGTCGCAGGCGAGATCAATGTCCCGACCTTGATTGTTGCCATGTTTCAGGATTTCGGCGCTACAGCCGAAAGCCTCAAAATATTCACACAGCAAATGGCTGAGGTGAAGAACAAGAAACTCGTTATGATAAACGGGGATCATGGAAGCGCCGGGCTTGGACCACGCGGCTATAGCATTATAGATGCAGAGCGGATGAAATTCCTCGACCGTTGGGTGAAGGGCGTGAAGAATGGAATAGAAAACGAACCGCCGGTGACTGTGTATTGGGAAGTTCAGGTACCCGACGGAGATGCCAAGAAGTCAGTTGCTGGGTGGGTTACACATCACGAGAGGTGGCCGGATCCTGCTGTCGAGCGTCGTCCCTTGTATTTGACGGCCGATGCTAAGCTGTCCCCTGACCATACGGGTCCTAGCCCAGACGACGACGGCGCCCGTCTCTACCTGTACCCGACAGGTGTAGAGCTGGTCAGCGACAATCAGCAATTCGCGGTCGAGCCGTGTTCCACCGGTGTTTTGAATTATAGATCGGCACAGGCGACGTCGGATATGACGCTGCTTGGAAACCCCGAAGTGAGGCTATATCTCGGGATCGATAGGGGAGACGACGCTGACCTCGCATTAACTCTGAAAGACATTGGTCCTGACGGGAATGTGCTCTTCCTCCAGTCAGGCCTCCGACGCGCATCATTTCGCGAGATTGACGAAGTGCAATCACACGCTGACGAGGTGGTGCCTACTTTCCGTAAGAGCGAGAAACTCGAACCGGGAAAGATTTATGAAATACGGATGTCTTTGATCGGGCCGATCGCGCATGTGGTGCGGAGCGGACATAGTCTCGAGCTGACCATCGGCGCTCCGAGCGCTAACAGGGGCCTTCCGGCTGGCGCGATTTCTATTAATAGAGTCTACCACTCAGAGAAGTACCCCTCGAAGATTCTGCTCCCCATTCTTCCCAACGCCGTTGCCAAAGCGCCAGCACCGGAATGCGGCATGTTACGAGGCCAGCCTTGTCGCAAGGAAACGAGTTTCTGCCCCGGAGGACTACTGCCGCTCCAGTGAGCTCATGGAAATCCAGGCGGAAGCGCTGCTGGTCGGTGAGGCTGTGAGTCCCAAAGTCGTCGAGGATTGTCGATGAGGCGCGCGAAGCGGCCATCGACGCGGGCGAGCGCAAGGTTCACGAACAGGCGCGGCACGCGCACATAGAGCACGGAATGATCGAGCCGTGCCGCTTGCCGGCCGAAGGCAGGCCAACCACGACTTGCCGGGGCCGGTCTGGCCGGTGACGATTAAGTTCTCATGCGCCTTCAGCCATTCGCCCTGGGGCGAGCGCCATGGTGTTGCGCCGGTGAGCCCGCGCGACGCGGCAAAGTCGATGTCTTCGATGCAAGCTTCGGGAAAGCGCAGCTTGGCGGAGGCGAGCCGGTTCCTGAGGCGCTTCTCGGCACGCATGGCAACCTCGCGGTCGAGCATCAGGCCGAGCCACTCGTCGCGGCTGAGCTCATTGGCGCTGCTCTGTTCAGCCAGCTCCCGCCAGGCGGCGGCCACGCCGGCCAGGCCGAGGCCTGCATCTGATCAAGGGTGGGGTTTGTCAGCATTCTTTCTTCCTTCCTTCACTGGCAATAGGTGCTGCCGCGGATGTTGGCGCGCGGCAGTCGCCGGCCAACCCAATCAGCCGGGCGGCCACAATCGGCCCCAACACCGCCATTCTGGTCGAGCGCATGATGCGCGACCGGCCGCATCCGGAGCAGGGATACCGCGCGGCCATGGGCATCCTGTCACTTTCGCAGCGCTATGGGTGGGAACACGCAAACCGGTCATAGGAATCGACCTGTAGAACTTGTGAACGCGTCACACCGCCGACTGAAACGGCGGTCTTCGAAGAAGCAACGGTCGATCTCGCTGCGACCGTATGAGGATCCATGCACTAATAAACGATAGCCGCCAGCGGGATCCTTAAACCGCTTCGGAAATCTGACCATTGACGTGGCTTCGTGACCTCTGGAGGTATCCGCTCAGGCTCACCCCTATCCCAAACGTACGCCCGGGGTCCGTTCCCGTCACGACAAGGTGTTGTGCGGGATCATCGACCAAAGCTTTAAAAAAGGAGGAATAGGCGTAACCGGTGCAAACTAACGACAGCATCCTTAGGTTGCCGTCAGCTGTTTTCCGGCGAGGACGTCTGGACGTCGGCGGCTCCACGGTCTGGCCTCCTCTAGATCGCGTGCAACGCGGACTAGTGTGGCCTCGTCGCCAAAGCGGCCAACGACCTGCAGTCCGATGGGCAGCCCGCTGGCGCTTTGTGCCAAAGGCAAAGACACAGAAGGCTGTCCGGTCACATTGAATACACCGAGGTGTTGGTAAAGCGCCGGTTCCTGTTGAACAAATTCTTCTGCGGAAATTGTCGGGTGCAGGAGAGAATAGATACCGCCATGCGGTACGGCGACCGTGGGCTGTGTAGGGGTGAGTAAAATGTCATAAGGATCGATTGCCTCGCCGACGCTGAAGCTCATCCGCCGGATCGTTTCAAGTACATCTTTTAAAATAGATAAAGGTTGATTTCGGCCTTTTTCGTAAAACTTTAGGCTGACTGGCTCCAAGGTGTCGCTGCTGACTATACGGCCCATATCGCGCGCTGCGGTTGCAAGCGCACTCGCGTCGAGATCGTACAAGCCGAGCAATATTTTTACAAACTCTTCGGTGTCATATGGCGACGTGATGTCCGTTACCACATGGCCCATTTCCTCGAGAAGTGAAGCCGTTGATTCAACTGCCTGTAGGACTTCCGGTTCGATATCGACCGCCCCCCATCTGGTTCTCGCAACCCCGATCCGCAGACGCCCGGTGGGCTGGGATAACTCGTCCACATACGGGCGATCCGGCTTGACGATGACAAAAGGGTCGCCAGGATAGGGACCGGAAAAGACATCCAACGCGGCGGCCATATCGCGCACAGTTCGGCAAACAACAAACGTTCGAGAGAGGCCAAATGATGAGTCCTGTCGATCCGGACCACCTGAAATGCGCCCGCGGGATGGATTCAGCCCGACCAGGCCACACCATGACGCAGGATTGCGAATCGAACCGGCGCCGTCGGAAGCATGTGCAATTGGAGTAATGCCGGCAGCCACCGCCGCGGCGGCTCCCCCGGACGAGCCCCCTGTCGAGCGTTTCAAGTCCCATGGATTGCGGGTGATCCCATTGAGTATAGTTTCAGTCATTCCGGATGCGCCGAACTCCGGCGTTGTTGTTCTCCCGATAGTGCGGAGTCCAGCGGCTCGGGCACGACGAAAGAAAAAGCTGTCGGTGTTGGAGCGATTGCCTTTGAACAGGCGGCTTCCCTTCTCCTGGAGGCGTCCAGCTTCGGTGGCTCCAAGATCCTTGCGAAGGAACGGCACACCATTGAAGAGCCCTTCGTCCGCGCCAGCAACCGTCTCAGCATCTTCGTAGAATTCGATAACGGCATTGATGTGTGGATTCAGCTCGTCGTGGGCCTGGTGGGCCAAACGCGTCAGTTCCACAGCAGTCACTTCGCCAGTGCGCACGAGAGAGGCCAAACCGGTGGCATCATACTTTGCGTATTCACTTAGCCTCATTGCAGATATCCCTTATTCTTGGCACCAAGAAAAATATACTCTTTAGAGGCTCGCTTGACCTGAACACCAGCGCGCTCGTGCACGAACCGCCATTCGAGCTGCCCAGCCGAACAGACCGGGCACGCCTGAAAGGCTGCCTCGGCCCATCACTTCGCAAGCCAGCACGCGGACAAGTGCTGCGGCCCCACTTCGACGGCTGGCGGCTCCTCTTCTCGACAGCGGTCGATGGCCAGCGGGCAACGGGGATGAAAACGACACCCCTTCGGCACCCGCGCGGCACTTGGAACCTCGCCCTGCAGGGCCGGCAGCTCCCCGCGATCTGCGTGGCCGCCAATCTGCGGCGTCGCGCCACGCAAAGCGACCGTGTACGGATGGCGTGGGTTGAACGTGATCTCGTCGGCGCTACCGATCTCGACCAACCTTCCAAGATACAGGACCGCAATCCGGTCGGCGATCAACCAGGCGAGCGGCAGGTCATGGGTGATGAACAGCAGCGCCATGTTGTGCCTGTCGCGCAGGTCAACCAGAACCTGAAGTATCTGTGCACGTATCGAGACATCGAGCATCGACACAGGTTCGTCAGCGACGATGAGATCCGGCTTCACGGCAAGCGCTCCGGCAATCACAACCCGCTGACGCTGCCCGCCGGACAGCTCGTGTGGGAAGCGGGAAAAGAAATCACCGGGTGGATTGATCCCGGCGGAAGCAAGAGCTTCGCTCACCCGCTCTGCAAGCTGTTTGCCATTCTCGACCAGCCGTAGTGAACGCAGCGGCTCCGCCACGATATCGAACACGGTGTGTCGCGGATTAAGAGCCTGATAGGCGTCCTGGAAGATCATCTGTACGCGATGCCGGTAAGGACGCAGGGCCGAGGAGCCTCGCTCCGAGGTCATGTCGCGGCCATCGAACAGCAACCTGCCGCCTGTCGGCTGGGCAAGTTTGGTGATGACGCGGCCGACAGTCGTCTTGCCGCTTCCCGATTCCCCTACGAGAGCGACGATCTCACCCCGTCCCACGGTGAGGTCGATCCCGTCTACCGCGCGCACGGCGCCAGCAGGTCGGCCCAGGACACGGTCGAACACGCCGCCCTGTATAGGAAAATGGACCTGCAGGTTCTCCAGACGCAGGAAGTCGGCGGTATCAGTCATGAGCTGCGACCTTGTCTTCTTGCGAGGACCGGTGAAGGTGACAGGCCACGCGTCCCCGCCCGAATTTATCGAGAACGGGAACTTCGGTCGAGCAAACCCCCATAGCCGACGGGCAACGTGGGTGGAAAGCGCAGCCTGCGGGTCGGCTCCGCAAGTTAGGAGGATCACCGGGTATTGGCCGGATCATTTTTTTGCCGTTCTCCGGGTTCGGGATCGAGTCGATCAGCAGCCTGGTGTACGGGTGCTTAGGCTTGGCGAAGATCTCAGCGACAGTGCCGTCCTCGACGATCCGGCCCGCGTACATGATCATCACGCGATCACAAGTCTCGGCAACGACAGAAAGATCGTGGGTGATCAAAATGAGGGCAAGGTTAAGCCGCGATCGCAACTCAGCCAGCAGTTTGAGGATCTGAGCTTGTGTAATGACGTCCAGCGCCGTGGTGGGCTCATCACCGATGATGATTGAGGGGCGACACGCGAGCGCCATGGCAATCATCACCCTTTGGCGCATTCCGCCCGACAATTCGTGGGGATAGGCGGCGCCGCGATCCGCCGGAATGCCGACAAGTTCGAGCAGCTCCCTTGCCCGGCCGATCGCGTCAGCCTTCGGCATCCCGAGCTTCAGCATGCATGGCTCGGCGATCTGCTTGATGATGCGGTGAACGGGATTGAGCGCATTCATCGCGCCCTGAAAGACGACGGACGTCTCGCTCCAGCGATGTGGCCGCATCGCCGCATCATCGTCGATCGGCAGTCGCTGTCCGCGATAGCGGACCTCGCCCTGGCTTACCCGCGCGTTGGGCGATAGCAGACCGGCAATCGCCATTGCGGTCGTGGTCTTGCCACTGCCCGATTCACCGACGAGGGCGACGGCCTCTCCGGCTCGCAACGCGAAGCTTACGTCGTCGATTGCTCGCAATGAAATGCCCTTGAGCCTATAGTCGACAGAAAGCCGGTCGACCTCCAGCAGCGATGCCATGTCTCGGGAGGAGTTCGTCATGGAATTACCCGCCGCCGTGGATTGAACGTGTCGTCGAGGGCATTGCCAATCAGGACGAAGCTAAGCGAAACCGTAAGCGCGCACAGCCCGGGGGCGCCGAGATACCACCAGGCTCCAGCACTGGCCGCACCGGCGCGCTGGGCGAGCGCAAGCAAAGTGCCCCATGAAGGCTGCAACGGATCGCCAAGCCCAAGGAACGAGAGCGAGGTCTCGACATAAATTGCGCCGGCGACGACCAGGGCACCATTGGCTGCAATTTGCGGCACAAGATTGGGGAGGATGTGCCTTACCATGATGCTCAGATTGCTGCTGCCCGCAACGCGCGCACGATCGACGAATGTTCGCTCCTTAAGCGACATGGTCTGGCTGCGAACGATACGTGCGACGAAGGCCCAGCTTGTCAGGCCGATAACGACAATGATCACGAAAAGAGAAGGACGGAAGCCAAGGATATCTCGGCCCCGCCCCATCACCTCGAGAACCACGGGGGTGATAACCAGCGCCAGCACAAAGGAAGGGACGACGAAAAAGAAATCTGTTAAGCGCATCAGCCAGACGTCAACCCAGCCACCGAAGTAGCCCGCGGTCATTCCGACCGTCGCGCCGACGATGAGACTGATCACAGTCGCCAGCAGCGCGATCGTGAGCGATATCCGGGCACCATGGACGACCAGATTGAACACATCTCGCCCTACTTCGTCCGTCCCCAGCAGATGCTGGCTTGATGGTGGCGCGAGGAAATCGCCGGTTGCAGTCATCGCTGTCTGAAGCGGTCCCACCAAAATATTCGGTACCGCTGCCAGCACAAGAAAGAAGACCAGACATACGAGGCCCAGCTGAGCCCCGCCATGACCAAGAAATTGGCGCAGAAATCCTTTGATCGCTCGCGCTCGGCTGTGCCTGGAATATTGAACAGTACTTTCACTCATTACCGAACTCTTGGATCGAGAAGGCCGTAAGCAAGATCGGCTACGAGGTTCGCGATGACGATCGACGCACCAAGCAATAGGAATATGCCCTGAAGGACTGGGTAGTCCCGTGCATTGAGCGCCTCGACCGTCAGTCCGCCGATCCCCGGCCAGGCGAAGACAGCTTCGACAGTGATGGCACCGGCAACTACGTAGCCGAGATTGAGGGTGATTAAAGTTACGACCGGCAGCATTGCGTTGCGAAATGCATGCCGCATCAGCATCTGACCATTGGTCAGCCCTTTGGCCCGTGCCGTCACCATATAGTCCTCGGTGACTACGTCGCTCATTGCGGCACGAGCGACCACGACGTATTGACCGATCAGTCCAAGGGCCACCGCGGTGACCGGAAGCGCCAGATGCCGCAGGTAATCGAGCAATGAACCAAGGGAGCCGGTGATCGCGCCGGGAGAGTATGCACCGTAGCCCGGAAGCCAGCCCAATGACGTACTGAAGATCACCACCAAGAGCATCCCAAGCCAGAAAGATGGCGTCGAGTAGAGCGCCAGAGAGGCGCCAGTGGCGATATGGTCCACGGCTCCTCCCCTGCGCCAACCCGCATATAGACCAAGCATAACCCCGGATAGGATAGCGATGAATTGGGCTAGGCCGACCAGGGCAATGGTGGCCGGCAACCGCTCCAGGATCAGGTCAGCGACGCGCTGGCCCCTGAACTTAAAGCTGTAGCCGAAATCGCCACGGAGAGTTGCCGACAAGTAGTCGACCACCTGATCAGGGAACAGCGGCCGATCGAGGCCCCAGCTTTGGCGCTGCGCCTCGATTTGCTCAGGGGTCACGCTGATGCGTGCCCCACTAAGCAGAAGCGCGGAAGGATCGCCCGGAATGACTCTGAACAGGATAAAGTTGAGGATCGCCACCATCAGAAGCGTGACGACCGCCCTGACAAGGATGCTCCCAAGGCGCCGGCTCGTGCTGCCCGCCGCTACAGCGTTAGCCATCAAACTGGCCTAAGGCGATCAAACGGAAAGTAGCCCCACATCGACATTATATCCTCAGCCCCCCGCGATTTTCCGCTATCCTTGATGCCGGACGCTCAGTGCCCGCTTCGTAAATGTAGCAGCGTAAAATGGCCACTTACCGCTAATAATGCCCATCTGCGCAGAAAATCCGCGTTTTGCCCCGTCCACGCATATTTCCGGCGAGTTTCTAGTAAGGTCAGAGATTCCTCACAACGTACTCCACGGGATTAGTCAACACGCGCGGGAGCGTCGTTCTAAGGACGCGGAATGACTGCAGCCCCAGCAGGTCTGCGCGGCAATGGAAACCCCCCAGCATGCTAAAATGGGAAGAGACCGCTCCGCGTGGCAACAATGATGTCTTTTGATTTCTGACGACACTCGGTTGTGCTCGATGACGCTCAGATCCCTAAGGCCTCATAAGCGCCGGCGATCTGTCGAATGGACGCGACATAGGCGGCTGTCCTGTAGTCGCCGAGTTCCGGCTGCTCCTCAAGGAGCTCGGCGATACGTGCCCAAGTGCTCCGCATGACGTCCTCGAGGCCGGACCGAACCAGATCAATCTCGGCGCCTCCTTCAAGAAATTCATCACGCATATCGGCGGGAAACGTATTGCCTGTCATGCGCTCGAGCGCTGTGGCGATCGTCTGGTTACGTCGCTCTCGCCGCCGTCTTTCCATTAAGCCGAATGGAATGTGGGTCAGGTTCTTCACCCATTCAAAATAGCTCACCACAACCCCGCCCGCGTTGACATAAAGATCGGGGAGGATCGTCACGCCTCGGGAGCGCAGCACCTGATCGGCCTCGAAGGTGATCGGGCCATTAGCGGCTTCGACAATGAGATGCGCTTTGATGCGCTCGGCGTTGTCGATGTGAATGGCATTCTCCATCGCGGCGGGGATGAGGATGTCGCAGGGCTCTTCCAGGCCCGTCATGTCGCCCGCGAAAGATTTGGCGCCGGCAAAGCCGAGAATGCTGCCTGTACGCAACTGATGCTGCTTCAGCGCCTCGACGGGAAGACCTTCGGGGTTAGCGACATATCCGTCGCGTTCGGCAACGACCGTGACGCGCGCGCCATCTTCCTCGGAGAGGAATTTGGCAGCGTGGTAGCCGACATTGCCAAATCCCTGGACAATGACGGACGCTCCCTTGAGGTCCCGCCGTCCAACTATTCCCCCGGTACGCGGATCGCGGAGATAGCTCTGAATGGCGAATTGCACGCCCCTCCCCGTCGCTTCGGTCCGTCCCGCAATCCCACCCTTGGAGAGCGGCTTCCCCGTCACGCAGGCGCGCGCGTTGATCACATCCACAGGATTGGCCCTGCGGAACTCGTCTGCCATCCAGGCCATTTCCCGCTCGCTCGTGCCCACGTCCGGAGCCGGCACATTGAGGCCGGGACCGATCAGACCGCGCTTTGTGAGTTCCTGTGTGAAGCGCCGGGTGATGCGTTCGAGCTCTTGCGGAGCCCATTCGCGCGGGTCGATCTTGAGCGCGCCCTTCGAGCCTCCGAATGGCACATCGACTAGCGCGCATTTGAGCGTCATCAGCGCCGCGAGCGCCTCCACTTCCTCGGCATCGGCATCAAGCGCGAACCGGATACCGCCTTTGACTGGCTCGCAATGTTCGCTGTGCACCGAGCGCCAGCCGATGAAGCTGTACATGCGGCTGCGCAGTCTCACACCGAACCGCACCGTGTAGGTCGAGTTGCACTGGATGATTCGCTCGGCCAGCCCCTCGGGCAGATCGAGAAACTTCATCGCATGTCGGAAATTCTGGTCAACGCTCTGCACAAAGCTCGTGGGAGAGGCTTGCAGCAGAACCGCGCTCTCCCGGGTCATCGCCACGCGCGCTTCGCCCGCATGAAGTTCTGGTGGTGTCACGGCACGCAATTGAGATATCCTCTTTCAATTCACTGGGCGCCACGGCTTTGTAAAGCACTCGGCTAAGTGCCGTTGAGCGCGCAGGATCAATCAAACTGGCCTGCTTCCTGGTACTCACAGCCTGAGGGATTTTCGCCATCCATTTGTTTTTAGATGTTGTGCCCTTCCCGGACCAGCTCGTCCATGACCGCGCTCACCGCAGCTTCGGAAATGGAAACGATCTCATCGACTTCCTCCTTGGACGTAACTAGCGGAGGTGCAAAGCCCAGAATATCCCCATGCGGCATGGCTCGTGCGATAAGACCCCGATCGCGAGCAGCCTTGGAGATGCGCGCGCCGACCTTGAGACTTGGGTCGAACCGAACTTTCCTTTCCCGGTCGGCGACAAACTCAATCGCTCCCATAAGCCCGACCCCACGCACTTCACCGACGATGGGAAGCTGCGCAAAGGTCATCTTGAGTTGCCTTTGAAAATAGCCTCCGACTTCGCGCGCATTGCCTGGAAGGTTTTCTCGTTCAACTATATCGAGAACCGCGTTCGCAGCAGCGGCTCCGATCGGGTGACCGGAATAGGTGTAACCATGCGAGAATGCTCCGACGCGGTCGGCCCCTGCTTCAAGCACTTCATAGACCTTCTCGCCCACGATGGCACCGGACAGCGGGAAATACGCCGACGTGAGGCCTTTGGCGACGGTGATGAGATCAGGCTGAATCCCATAGTGCTGACAGCGGAACATCGAACCGGTACGGCCAAAGCCTGTAATCACTTCATCCGCGATCAACAGGACGTCGTGTTTTTCGAGGACTGACTGAATCGCCTCCCAGTAGCCAGCGGGAGGAGGTGTGATACCACCAGTCCTCAGGACTGGTTCTCCGATGAATGCACCCACGCTATCCGGCCCTTCCCGCTGGATGAGATAATCCAGCTCGGCCGCGCGACGCATTGAAAATTCCTGCTCTGGCTCACCTGGCTCAGCTCCCCAGTAGAAGTGGGGTACGCCGGTATGGAGAACTTGCGGCAGCGGAAGGTCCATGTGGTCATGATAGAAGCTCATTCCTGTCATCGAGCCGGACATGACACTGCAGCCATGATAGCCGCGCTCGCGCGATATGATCTTTTTCTTGTTCGGCTTGCCGCGAAGATTGTTGTAGTACCAGACGAGCTTGGCCTGCGTCTCGTTCGCGTCGGAGCCAGACATGCCGTAGAAGACTTGCTCATCTTGCCGGGCGCCATCTTCACTAGGCGGTCAGACAAAATTGCGAGTTCGTCGGTCGTGTGTGCGGCGTAGGAATGATAATAGGCGAGACGGTAAGCTTGGCGAGAAATCGCCTCAGCGATATCGGTGCGGCCATAGCCGACGTTAACGCAATAGAGGCCAGCGAATCCGTCGATGAGCTCGATGCCATGCGCATCCTTGATGCGGATGCCCTTGGCAGTCTCTACGATCGTCGGCTCACCAAGCTTGCCGGTAGCGAAATCCTTGAGCTGGGTGAATGGATGCAGGACGCTGCTTCTGTCCTTTTCGCCAATTTCCCTGATATTGATCGTCATTGGGCACATCCTCTCAAGCCGCAAGATTTCCAACGCACGTGTATTTTGGTTCCAGATACTCGGCGAGACCGTGCCTGGAGCCTTCCCGGCCAAGGCCGGACTGCTTCCACCCGCCGAACGGGATGGGCGCCCCAGTGAATTTTGAGGTGTTGACCGCAACCATGCCGTATTCGAGCCGGTCGGTGAGCCGCATCGCGCGGTTAAGGTCTCGAGTGTAAATATACGCGGCAAGCCCCATCTCCGAATTGTTGGCGCGTGCAAGCACCTCCTCTTCGTTGTCAAAAGGCAGGATCGCAGCCACAGGCCCGAAGGTCTCCTCTTTGGCGACCCGCATGTCGTCGGTCACATCGGCGAGCACGGTCGGCATCACGAAGTTCCCACCAAGAGGGTTATCCTTGGCCCCGGCTACCATTCGAGCCCCGGCCGAAAGGGCCTCGGAGATCTGCTGCCTGCATTTTTCGGCGACGGACGACCTGGTCATCGGACCAATGTCGATCCCAAGCTCCAATCCGTGCCCGACTTTCAGTTTTCTCGTGGCCTGGGCGAAATCTTCTACAAAACGATCATAGACTCGCAGCTGAACGTAAATCCTGTTCGCTGCCAGACAGTCCTGGCCGGATGTAGCGAACTTGGCTGCCATGCAGCCCGCGACCGCGGCTTCCATTGGCGCGTCATTGAAAAGGATGAAGGGAGCATTGCCGCCAAGTTCGAGTGAAGCTTTCTTCACAGTCCTTGCAGACTGCTCGAGCAGGATCCGGCCGACCTCGGTCGAGCCCGTAAAAGAGAATGCCCGCACGTCGGTATGCTCCAACAGCCGCTTGGCAAGTGGCGGAGCTTCGCCTGTGATCACCTGAAAGACGCCTGCGGGGATGCCCGCTTCCTCGGCAAGACGGGCAAGCGCAAGCGCCGAAAGAGGCGTTTCTGGGGCTGGCTTCACGATCATGGTGCAGCCAGCCGCCAGCGCGGCCCCAGCCTTTCTGGTAATCATCGCCGATGGAAAGTTCCATGGCGTGATAGCGACCGTCACTCCGATGGGCTGCATCTGTACGGTTAATCGACTTCCGGGCAGATGGCTGGGGATGGTTTCGCCGTAGGCCCGCTCGCCCTCCGCTGCAAACCAGTCAAGAAAGCTGGCGGCATAGGAAATTTCGCCGCGAGCCTCGGCGATCGGTTTGCCTTGCTCCGCGGTCATGATCACGGCCAGGTCTTCCGCGTTTTCGCGCATCCCGGTCGCCCACATCCGCAGGTATGCGCCCCGTTCTGAAGGAAGTTTGTCGCGCCATCTCAGGAATGCCGTTCTCGCGAAAAAGACCGCATCGTCCACATCTGCCATTTCGCAGGCTGCTACCTGAGCCAACTCTTCTCCGGTAGCAGGATCCACCACTGCGAGCGTTTCCGGCTTCGAGAGCCAAGTGCCATTAACATGAGAGCGTTTTTGCAGAAGGTCGGGCCGTCTGAGGCCCTCCAGTGCAGCGCTTGCGGTGCCTTCCATCTTTGACTCCAGGTCGAGCGTTCGATTACATCAAACTACCGGCCCAACAGCGGCGATCGACAGCGCAATTACAGACTTCAAAGCCCTTCTCCTGCAAAAATGGAAACGCCTCCGAATTTTTCCTTCGTTGAGACTGAAGTCCGGCCCTAATTCGAAAAACGGGACTGATGAAGAGAAAGCGATTTTGTAACCAACCGACCGGCGGTTCTGCGTGAGCAGGAGTCGGGAGCGCAGGTGTAGCCATGAGCTTTCCATAGGTTGTCCATCAGGTCCGGACCGGGAAAGCTGTGGTTGTCGAAGCTTCAGGGATTCTCGGAGGACCGATGAACATCCATAAGAATGCCCGGCTGACGCCACTCGGTCGAGAGCGAATTGTAAGGCAGGTCGAGAGCGGGCATACGCCGGAGGCCGTCGCCGAAGCCGCAGGCGTCTGGCCGCGGACGGTTCGCAAATGGGTCGACCGATATCGCCGCGAAGTTGGCCGGGATTGCAGGATCGCTCGTCTTGCCCTCATCGGCTGCGACGGCCGACGCCTGGGCCGATCATCGACACAATCGAACGTCTGCGACGCGAGAAGTGCTCCGGCGGAGGATTGCGGCGGAATCCACCGCTTCTACCAAATACTCGACGCGCTGGCCGACCCACCACCCCAACCACGCCGACGCCACGGATGGGCCGAGGATTACGATCCTCCCTCGATTCACCGAATCAACGCGGGGTGCACTCGGGCAACCGACACTGGATCGAAAGAACCGCCTTTTCGATCCGGGCTCGCCGACCTGCTGGGTAGCGCCTCGTGGAACCCGTCCAGTCGTAACCGGACGGCGAGGCCGACAGCCAGACGGTAGCGTGCGGCACGGAACCAACCTTGGTCGATCCGTAAAGCTGATCCTGCCAGGCGAACCCAGTACTGCTCAACACAGGCGGATCTTGTCAATCGATTGGTCGCTAGGCTATCAGACAGGTTATGGCGAACGACGGATGAACGAAGTCACGGACTACACCATGCCGAATTGGCCGGCGACGGTTCGATTGCGATCACGTTACTGTCACAACCGCGACGAGCCAAAGCCAAACGCGCGACTTTTCTTCAACAGTGGGGTGATTGGGATCAGCCCCCGAGCTGAAATGAGGGCGGCTGCTCCTGTCGTGAAAACGTGATCGATGTAAATCGCCACAAATCATCACGAAGGATGCCATGAAGTATTTTGCTGGGCTGGACGTCTCTATCCGTGCACCACGAGGCCGGACAGCCCTCACGTCACGAGCATAACCGCAGCCGTATGGATGCGATGGCCGTTGAACGTCGGCACCGAATAACAAAATAGCGGCGTCGTCGTCGCTTCTAAAACGTGGCGCTGCTCGGAAGCCAGACCTTCCGGTCGCGGCCTTGGCCGAGGGTGCGGCGCACTTGCCTTCTGGGCTTCCCACCTGCCGCTCGGCGACCGCAATTGCTCCAGTTCCTGTCGTGATCTCGTGCTCCACCCCAACTCGCCGCCGGCTCACATGCGCCGCGAAGTGGAACGGGCGGCAGAAAGCCGCCCCGAGCCGGATAGCCGTTCGGGCCGATTCGCCGGGCGGACCAACCACTGGCGGGAGGCACAGTGGGCCGCCAGCGCAACGCGATCGTCTAAAAGTCAGATTTGAACTCGACAAAGTTTCAACTGGGACTCCTGCTATTAAGACATCCCGATAGGATTTTCAATCGCATCGACACTCCAAAGCCGCCCGACCCCTTCGGTCCCTCGGTAACCACCGATCCGGCAGGCATGCCACACGGTCGCCTGGTTGGCGGTGATCACGGGCTTGTCGAGAGCACGCTCGAGCGCTGAGATGGCAGAGTATGTCACAAGGTTCGTACAAGCAAGGACGATGGCCTCAGCCTGAGGGACATCGACCTCGTTGGCGAGTCGCACAATACCCTCGGATTCGAGCTCGCCTATTCCTCCCTCCAGTCCAAGGCTGCGGCTGGACAGCGGCTCCAGCCCGGCTTCTGCGAGGTAGCGCACAAACTGTGCGGTTGTTTCCGGAAGATAAGGCGCACCAAGCGCAAGCTTGCGCACGCCTAGACTGCGGCAGGCAGCCACCAGGGCGCTGGACGTTGATGTCCCCGGTGCGTTAGCGGCGCGAGAAATCCTGTCGATGATTGAGCGATCACCTGCGTGCCCTTTTTCAAAGCTGGCCGAGGTGCATGCGTAAGCGATCGCCGCGGGTCCAATGGGCCGCAAGAGCTGCGCGGCTTGGTCAAGGTCGCCATCATTGACGAGCGTGGTGGC
The DNA here is from genome assembly GCF_004006095.1 of Mesorhizobium sp. M7A.F.Ce.TU.012.03.2.1. Lineage (NCBI taxonomy): Bacteria > Pseudomonadati > Pseudomonadota > Alphaproteobacteria > Hyphomicrobiales > Phyllobacteriaceae > Mesorhizobium > Mesorhizobium sp. M7A.F.Ce.TU.012.03.2.1. The sequence goes on along the minus strand of NZ_CP034779.1, from coordinate 2,129,519 downwards.
CGGGGTTTCTGGAAAAAATATCCTTGTCACGTGCATCGTCGCATGAGGCGGGGCGAACTGCCAGAACTCGCGGTCGTGAACTCCGTCGGAAGGGTAGAGTATGCCAATCCGCAAGTGGTCCATCTCAGTGCCCTCAGCCAATACTCGATCTCTTGTTAATCAGTAACCGTTTTCGCGAATGTAGTAGCAATACGGGCCGCCTTTGCGCAAATCACCACTGATGAACGCAGGACACCGGCGTTTTCTTGCCTCGTGCATAAAGAAGACGACTTGCTGCTGCGGATCGGAACTAAACTGGTCGGATAATCCAAATCATTTACCAAATTGGGGGTTAAGAGCCTTGAGCGACACGGCACGACGCCCCCGCTGGATGGCCGCCGAGAAGGTGGCCATCGTCAACGAAACCTACGAGCCAGGCGTCACGTCAGTCTGTTCGTCCGCCGGCACGGCATTGCTCCAGAACCAGCTCTTCCACTGCGAAAGTGGCCGCCCAAGGTGCCCTGACGGTCGCTGGACGTAACGTGGCGGTCGAAGGAGATGTTCTTTGACATTAATTTCGTCCATGCTTGGGCGTTTCACCAAAAACTGGTCGGGTTCCTCTTGCAGCAGGCCGGCGTTGCAGATTTTGCTTGCATGTGTTCAGAGGCATGAGGCCGCATGCTTCGCTACCTGATGATGAGTGGGCGAACCAAACGTCGCCTTTTGCTTTAGCGCATCGAACTAGTTCTTCTGCGATCCAGACCCTTGAGCGATATCCGATCACGTGCGGAGTTAGCTGGAATAATTCGGCGTCTTGATACGCCCCTTCAAACTCTCGAATGAATACAGATAGTATCGCGTCGAGAGACATGTTTGGTCGCAACGAATCATCAGGACTCATCCAAAGATCAGTTGCATCGTCTCGAATCCACTCTACTGGTAACTCAATGACTCCTGTTGGTTTTTCGTCTTCCAGAAACTCATAGCAACTATCATAGGCCATAAGTGATGTGTCGTATGTCAATCGCCTCTCAAGTATAATTTGGAGAGTGCGTCGGAATAGTCCCACGATGGAGTTCGGATCCGTCGGGCGTTTTGAAGCGATTTTTTCAAGGACGTCGGCGCTCCTCATCATCAAAGAACGCTCGCTCTCCACGCTCAGTTCGGAGTTCAGCTCATGTATCCAGCCGTGCATCCCGATTTCATGGCCTCCACCGACAACCGCGCGTTGCTCGTCTGGATACAGTTGAGCGATTACAGCGGGAATGAAAAAGCTCGCTGGTACGTCGAATTTTCTTAGGAGCTCCAAAACCCGAGGCATCTCCCGTCGGCTCCCGTATTGACCCCAGGATAATCTACACAGGGACTGCCCTCCCCTGCGCAATTCGTTCGACTCGTGATCGACGTCGAACGAGATAGCGAAGGCACAGCGTTTGCCGTCGGGCCACGTTGGTCTTAGTGCCTTGCCCGCTCCGACTTTGTTTACGCGCCGCCGCCATGGCTTTCAGACCATTCCCAGGGATTGACTACGGTTGAATTGGGCACTTGGCTGCTCCTGAACGGTATCCCCATCGACGTTCCGCGGAACAATTCGATATATCCCAACCAGCGTGGCGGCCAACGGGGCGAGACCCGGATCAGGCCGACAATCAGCCCTGCACGATCGCCGCGAGAGATGCCCCGAGGGTCACGATCAGGGTGATCGCAACGCCTCTAGCCAGCCGCGGACGCTGAAGCCGAGCGCGAGTTCCTTCACGTCTGTGCCCTCCCGCTGGACGCCCCCCCCGGCGTCAAGCCGGGGAGGCGAGTGAGGTTCATGAACGTGAATTCCGCCAGATCTAGTCCTTGCAGAGTTCCGCTGTCGTGGTACCGTCCGGCAGGTTGGTTTTGCCGTAGCCATATTTGCCGACCATCTCCATCATCTCGTCGGAGCCGATATAATCCTTCAGCGCGGCGTTGAAGGCATCGACTTCCGCCTGCTGGTTGGGTAGGAAGGCGAGGCCGGGATAACCGGAGGGGGAGGACGAGGTGTATGGATCGGCCAGCTCGATGCTGTCGTCCTCGTCGGCAAATTTCTTCAAAGTGAAGTAGTCGCCGCCGCCACTGGCGGCGCGTCCAGCCTTCACAGCCTGGACAACCTCCGCCGCTCCCGCGACCTGCATGACCTTGTCGTCGGCGATGCCGACTTTTTTCGCGATGTTCACCGCATTCCAGCCGGCGGCGGTGACAAACATGAGGCCCTTGTCGCGCACGTCCTGGTAGGAGTGCAGTTCTTCCGGGTTGCCCGTCGGCACGACTAGCGCGTCGCTGAAGGCGCCGAGCGGTTCGGTGAACAGCACATTGCGGCAGCGCTCGGGCAGGATGAACATGCCACCCGTGATGATGTCGAAGCGACCGGCCTGCAGGCCAGGGATCAGCGAGCCCCATTCGGTGACGATCGGCTCGACCTTGGTCGTGCCCAGCCTCTTCAGAATGTCGATCGTCATCGCATTGACGAAACCGAGCGGCTCGTTGTTCTCGCCGGGATAGGCCCAGGGAATCTCGTTGGAGAAGCCGATCCGGATTGCCTTTGCGTTCTTGATCTTATCGAGCAGCGACTGCGCCGAAGCCGAACCGGCAAACGAGGCCATTGCCATCGCCGCCATGCCGAGCGCAGCCATTCCCCTCAGGATTGCACGCCTCAAGGGATCGTTCCTGTTTTCATTGTGTTTCCACTTTTGCATCGTAGTTCCTCCCAGCTCACGTTTGTTTGACCGCTTGTCACCCGAAAATGGACGTGAATGCGTTCACATCAGTTGTGATGCGGCGGTTCCTCTCGTCAAGTTGGCTTCAAACTCGCGCTTTGATACCCCCGGGACCTTTTAGCTAGCCAATCGCTGATAGGAGACCGGAACGCTTAGTGCCCGCTTCGTGAATGTAGCAGCGTCAGGTGGGCGTTTTCCGCCAATTATACTCCATGGACGCAGGAAGTCGGCGTTCTCTCGCGACCTGCGCATATAGCCAAACCACTTTTAATGGAGAGGGATTGTCCTCGCTCAACGAGGCTTCGACAGCGCAACCGAGGCGCGAAGCAGGTGCTCGCGCACTGCGGATAAGCTCCGCAAGCTCAACGGCCGGCATAAAGCCAATGCTCTCAGCGGACTGGCCGCACCAGCTTCGCGCCTAATCCGGCCTGAACACCACCCGCGTCTGGCCTGCCAAACCCCAGACCCGTCCCCCCAAACGATCTTCACCTGTCGGTGCGTCGGAAGACCTAAAGCGCGCCGTTGGACTTGTCCGAGCCAGCATCGCGCACCAGTGCCAGAAGGGCCGTCGGGACCTTTTCTAAAATCGACCGGATGGCTGGCGACAAACACCTGCACGCTGGCCAGGATCATGCCTGGCCGACCGCGCGATCCTGGCCAAATCATCCTGGCCGACATCGGCGCCAGCCCGAATGACCACATCGCCCAAACAGATCTCCACCGTTGAAGACGCCGCTTGGCTGACCTCGACAAAGCCAAGCCGACCCGCATCCCGCTGCGGCGTGACCGCACCGCTCTTGATCGCCTTGCGCCGCCAGCCGAACAGCTGCGAGGTCGCCATTCCAGCCTATCGCGCGATCGCCGACACATTCGCGCCCGGCTTCAGCGTCGCCTTGATCAGCCGTGCCTTTGCTTGCGCCGACCAGCGCCTGCGCGCACGCTGCGGGCTTGCCTCCAGCCGGTTCGGAACTGCCTCAAGAATATGGAAACTTCTATCATCAGACATAGGCGCAGACCCAGACATTGACACTGCAAGCTCCTCGGCCCCTTCAGTGTCATCATCTCTCGCCCATCATCTCATGCCACGGCAGATGGGATGCGTTCAGCGCTTTCGGCTTCTGAGAGGTAGCGCTCAAACTGCGCGGCTGTTTCCCGAAGATAAGGCGCACCAGAGCAGGCTTGCGCACGCCCAAAGCGCGGCATGCAGCGACGACCCCGCTGGAGGTTGAGGTCGCCGGTGCATTGGTGCCAAGGGCGATACTGTCAATGATCGAGCGGTGACCTGCATGCCCCTCTTACAAAGCTGGTCGAGGTGCACGCGAAGCGATCGCGGCAGGCTTGATCGGCCGCAAAGCCTGCGCGGCTTAGTCAAGGTCGCTGTCGTCGACAAGCGCCGCGAAGCATCTCAAGGGCCGGAAAACGTGCCTTATCACGTGCATCGTCGCGTGAGGAGGGGCGAGACTGCCAGAACTAGCGGTGGTTGCGGCCCGTCGGAAGGGTAGATAATGCCAATTCGCAATTGATTCATTTCAGTCCACGTTCCAGCCAACGTCTATACCAGAGTGATCAGTGCCGCTTCGTGAAGGTAGCAAGTCAAATGGGATGGTTGCACCGAATAATCCGCTATGTACGCAGGCCACCCGCGTTTTATGGTTGCCCGCGCATACTAGCCGATGTGTTGCCGGTGTAGAGTGGGAGACACGTTGCTCAGCAAGCCATTCTCGCCGTTGCGGTGCTCCGAGGCCCCGCGTATTCGCTACCTCGCTTCCAGCACGGCACTGAGGAACTGCCATGCGTTCACGTGACTCATGATGCGGCGGTGCCCCTCGTCCTGCGGGTTCAAATCGCGCCTCGATACGACTGGGACTTTCCAGCCCATCCTTGATATTGGGATCCCACCCCGCTCAATGCCGCCTCGTGAATGTAGCAGCGTCAGTTGGGCGATTTGCGCAAATTGTCTTCTATAAACGCAGGTAATCGGCGTATTCTGGCGATCGGCGCATCCAGCCGATGATTTTCTGTGGTCGCGAACACCTCAAACCTTGAGCGTCTTCTCTACGAGCTTGATCCAGAAGGATGTCCCGTACGGAATTGCCTCGTCGTTGAAATCATAGGCCGCGTGATGCAAGCCGGCGCTGTCGCCATTCCCGCACCAGACGAAGGCACCCGGTCGCGCCTTCGCCATGTAGGAGAAATCTTCCCCTCCTAATACCGGAGGGGTCTCGTGCACATTGTCTTCACCAGCCACGTCCTTCGCCGCCCTGATCGCAAGCTCGGTCGGCGCGGCATGATTAAAAACGACGGCATCGCTGCTCTCGATCGTAAGATCTATCTTGGCGCCGGTGACCCGGGCGATGCCGGCGACCACCTCGCCGATGCGTTTCTTGACAAGCTGACGCACCTCGGGCGTCAGCGTGCGCATGCTGCCTCGCAGCTCTGCTGTCTGCGAAATTACTCTCTGCGTGGTGCCGGAATGGAATTCGTGGAACGAAAGCCCCGCCGATTCCAAGGGATCGACGTTCTGGGCTAAGACTTGCTGCAATGCCGGTCACGACCTCGTCGCAGCCAAATTCGCGCAGGCGCTCGGCGACGAAGGCCGAAGTGCGGTGTTCATCAAAGCCCAGTTCGGGATGTGCGTGGATGTCGCGGCGATAGGCCACGATGTCAGGGAGGAGGTCGGCGACGCGATTGAGCACGGGCATGGGAGTTTCCTTCGTAGGAGAGGGGAAGCTCATTTGGCCAAGACGAGACCACTGGCCTATCTCGCGAACACCTCAAGCCTTGAGCGTGTTCTCCACGAGCTTGATCCAGAACGAAGTCCCGTACGGAATCGCCTCGTCGTTGAAATCATAGGCGGCGTGATGTAGTTGGGCGCTGTCGCCATTCCCGAAAATGACGTATGCACCCGGTCGCGCCTCCGCCATGAAGGAGAAATCTTCCCCTCCTAATACCGGAGGGGTCTCGTGCACATTGTCTTCACCAGCCACGTCCTTCGCCGCCCTGATCGCAAGCTCGGTCGGCGCGNAGGAGAAATCTTCCCCTCCTAATACCGGAGGGGTCTCGTGCACATTGTCTTCACCAGCCACGTCCTTCGCCGCCCTGATCGCAAGCTCGGTCGGCGCGGCATGATTAAAAACGACGGCATCGCTGCTCTCGATCGTAAGATCTATCTTGGCGCCGGTGACCYGGGCGATGCCGGCGACCACCTCGCCGATGCGTTTCTTGACAAGCTGACGCACCTCGGGCKTCAGCGTGCGCATGCTGCCTCGCAGCTCTGCTGTCTGCGRAAYTACTCTCTGCGTGGTGCCGGAATGGAATTCGTGGAACGAAAGCCCCGCCGATTCCAAGGGATCGACGTTCTGGGCTAAGACTTGCTGCAGGGCCGTGACAAGCTGAGCGCCCACTAATATCGAGTCG
>NZ_CP034779.1:2120496-2123314 GCF_004006095.1 Mesorhizobium sp. M7A.F.Ce.TU.012.03.2.1 | reverse complement strand
AGCACCGGACCTTGCCGGATACCAAAGACACCAATCGGCAAGCCCGGAGCGTTGTGCATGCCAAAGACCTGATCGATTCCGAAGCGCTCCATCAGCCCGTCATCGAGCATCGCTTGCGCGCCTGTACCGACCTCTTCCGCGGGCTCGAATATCAAGACTGCAGTGCCGGCAAAATTCCGGGTTTCGGCAAGGTAGCGCGCCGCTCCCAATAACATCGCGGTGTGGCCGTCATGACCGCAGGCATGCATCAAGCCCTTGCTCTTGGAGGCATAGGGGAGACCGGTCCCTTCCTCAATTGGCAGCGCATCCATGTCAGCGCGCAAGCCGATGACCTTGAGATTGCCGTTGCTCATGGCCCTCTTGCCCTTGATGACACCAACGACGCCGGTCCTGCCAATGCCGGTCACGACCTCGTCGCAGCCAAATTCGCGCAGGCGCTCGGCGACGAAGGCCGAAGTGCGGTGTTCATCAAAGCCCAGTTCGGGATGTGCGTGTATGTCGCGGCGATAGGCCACGATGTCAGGGGAGGTCGGCGACGCGATTGAGCACGGGCATGGGAGTTTCCTTCNGTAGCGCGCCGCTCCCAATAACATCGCGGTGGCCGTCATGACCGCAGGCATGCATCAAGCCCTTGCTCTTGGAGGCATAGGGGAGACCGGTCCCTTCCTCAATTGGCAGCGCATCCATGTCAGCGCGCAAGCCGATGACCTTGAGATTGCCGTTGCTCATGGCCCTCTTACCCTTGATGACACCAACGACGCCGGTCCTGCCAATGCCGGTCACGACCTCGTCGCAGCCAAATTCGCGCAGGCGCTCGGCGACGAAGGCCGAAGTGCGGTGTTCATCAAAGCCCAGTTCGGGATGTGCGTGKATGTCGCGGCGATAGGCCACGATGTCAGGGAGGAGGTCGGCGACGCGATTGAGCACGGGCATGGGAGTTTCCTTCGTACGAGAGGGTAGGTTTGATGCTGGCTCGCCTCTTCGATGGGCGATCTTGGGAATGTTAATTTGAAGCGATATCGGCCTCCACATCCTCCAACTAGTTGTCGCCATCTTGGTCGAGCCTGAACACCATTTCGCCACTCCAACAATAAGTTTCTGCTATCGGTATCGAAGTGGAGGTCCATGCAATTAGAGCGAACGTACCGTTCGCCTCGGACACCTCAAATGAAACCACTCTCCTAGTTTCCTTGAGGTGGAAAGATTGATTTCACCTCAAGGAAAGCCGCCAGTCCCTCTGGCCCGAGTTCGCGACCAAGACCGCTGCCCTTGACCCCGCCGAAAGGCGCGTCGATATGGAGAGTGTAACGGTTGATGCCAACAACACCCGCCTCAATCCGGCGCGCAATCGCCATGCCTCGTTCGGCGTCGGACGTGAATACCGCCCCGCCAAGGCCGTATGTCGTGCCGTTGCAGATCGCGAGTGCCTCCTCTTCGTTGCCGTACGGGATCACTGACACCACCGGCCCGAAGATCTCCTCCTGGGCGATCCGCATTGCGCTGTCGACGTCGCGGAACACCGTCGGCTGGATGTAGTACCCGACGTCCAGGCCCTCCGGCCGGCCACCACCGGTTACGGTCTTCGCACCTTGCTCGCGTCCGGACGCGATGTAATCCTCGACGCGATCGCGCTGCCGCTTCGCCACTAGCGGGCCAACCTGCGTCGCGGGATCGAGCGGGTGGCCCACGACGAGAGCGGCCATTTTGCTTGCGATCCCCTCTACGACTTCGTCGTAGCGCGTGCGCGGAGCAAGCACCCGGGTGAGCGCATGGCAGATCTGGCCGCTGAACGGTATGCACGCGGGCGCAACCAGTGGGAGAAAGGTGTCGAGATGGGCGTCGTCGAGCAGCAGTGCCCCCGACTTGCCACCAAGCTCCAGCGTGAAACGCGCGAAGCGCTCGGCGCAGGCCAGCGCTACCTGGCGCCCGGCGTGCGTTGACCCGGTAAAGGACACCTTGTCGACACCCGGATGAGACGCGAGCAGCGCTCCTGTTTCGCGCCCACCGAAGACGATATTCACAACGCCCGGTGGAATGCCTGCCTCGTCCAGGGCTTCGGCAAGCAGGTATGAGTCCAGTGATGCTTCCGGTGGCGGCTTGATAATTGTCGTACAACCGGCAGCCATTGCCGGAGCCAGCTTCCAAGCGATGGCTCCCTGAGGGCCATTCCACGGCACGATCAATGCAGCAACACCTACCGGTTCTCTCCGAATGACCGTTCGCAACCCGTGTCCGATGCGCTCGGACTCGACTTCCAGCTGATCAGCGAGTTCAGCATAATAGTCGTAGTACTTCGATGTGCCACTTCCATTGGACTGCACGGAGGCTGCAAGGGGCATGCCAATCTGCGCGGTGACAATCGCGCCGAGTTGCTCGGCGCGATTGTCGATTGCACGGGCGAGCCTGCGCAAATAATTGGCTCGCTCCGATGCAGGCAACTGCGGCCAGCCGGAATTCCTAAACGCCTCCCGCGCGGCGTCTACTGCGGCAGAAACGTCGTCCTTGTCGCCATCGGGTATGGTCGCAAATTCCCGCTCATCCGCCGGATTCACGACCGGAATCCGGGCCGACGAGTGGGCCGGCCGGAGCTTCCCGTTGACATAGATATCGACGTGATCGCCGTTCATCAGGCCGATCGATCCGTCGTTTGTCGCTTTCATAGCCATGTCTCTTGCCACGTTGGTTGATCCTTCCAAAGGACTCAATCAGCTGTGTCCACTAACAGGACGCAGTTGCTATGCATCAACCTCGAGGTCGACGGCCGTTTGAACTGGATTTTTCTCCATACTGGCCTGCACAGCGCCAATGCTCTCGCGAA
>NZ_CP034779.1:2082858-2120396 GCF_004006095.1 Mesorhizobium sp. M7A.F.Ce.TU.012.03.2.1 | reverse complement strand
CTGCACCAATGAGGGTAGTTCCAACCGCGCGATCGAAGAGGATCGGAAATGAACGGATGTAGCCACGCACCTCAGACTCGAGACGCTCGAAAATTGCGATGCTCGCATCGTTCGAAGGCGAGAATTTCTTGTTCATAGCGGCGATCTCCTTGTTCATAGAAGCGAATTCCTTCGAATTGGCAGCCCGCATCTAGCGGCGTCAAACCCGTGTGGATGAATCTAGCAGCGTCGAATGAGCGATCTGCTCTAATTCTCCGCTGCATACGCAGAAGATCGGCGTTTTTTCCCCAGTCCTGCATAAAATCAGCTGCTTTGAGGGTGGTAAGTGGGTAATTCACGCTCTGATCAACGGGATGGGCCGGACAGGCCACTGTTGCGGCGATGGCAAATGTAATGATGAAGTTCCGCGCACCCATGTCTTTGCCACAGGTTCGCCCTTGTTCATTTATTGGACAGCACGGGGAGACGGTAGGCCCTGAGACGGCGGTCGATGATGCTCTCATATGCGGGGTTTTCGTCGACCGACAGCACAATGGCGTGAGCCGGCGGATCAACATAGAGGCCGACGACGTTGCGCAATTTGTCGACGAACTGCGGACCGTTGGAGAGCTTGAACTGGCGCCAGCGGTTGGGCTGCAGCCCGTGCGCCTTCCAGATGCGGCGCACCGCTGGCGCTGATGCCGGCCGCGGCCGCCATCATGTCGGCGGCCCAGTGTGCCTCGTCTCGCCAGGCGGGTCCTGCAACGTCAGTGCCACAACGCGCTCGGCGACTTCAGGTCCGAGTGGGGCAATGCGCGAGGGGCGCGTCTTGTCGCGTAACAGTCCCTCCAAGCCTTCCGCGGCGAAGCGCTCCTGCCAGCGCCACACGCAGGTCTTGGATTTACCAGTTTGCCGCATGATCTCGACGGTGCCCACGCCGTCGCTGCTCAACAGAATGATCTCGGCTCGCCAAACGTGCTTCTGCGCATTGCGATCTCTGATCAGCGCGCCCAGACGCTGACGGGCAATCGAAGAAACGGTGAGCAATATTCCTGTGCGCATGCCAGACTCGCATGCGCACTCACAAAAGGGAATCCCCACCCCGGACTCTTATGTCAGGCGTAAACCACTAGTTGCAACCGTCGAAACTGGCATGGAAAGCCGGGCGAACTCACCCCAATGGGGCTCAAGCCGAATACCCCATCTGTCTCATCTTCGCTCCGATGAGGCTACGATGAGCCAGAATTCCTCGCTTCCTCGTTAAACCAATTCAGCTTGTCGAGGATTTCGCGCCGGTTTTCGGCGTCTTTCAGGTTGAAGCCAGTCTCCCAACCCAGCCGACCTAGATCGATCCCTCGGTCCTTTTCGCGGCCCCCGAAGCGCTTGCGTCACCATCGCGGTCCACGGGAATCCTGCACGCAACCGATTGGCCCGCAGAAAATCTGCAGAAATAGACTCAAACAGGGCGCCTTTCGCGCATATAAACGGATATAGTGAACCCACTGGCAGCTGGTTCTCCGCTGCCGCTAGTCGCGGTCGCGCTTAGACGTCTATTCGCGGCATTGGACGCAGGTAAACCGTAATTGACGAGTCCCATGACTATGAACGGCAGTTTCCTTCCCTTAGCCATCATCCGGGAAGAGTTCCCGGCGACACAAAACGCCATCTACATGGACGTTGCAAATCAGGGGCTGATCTCCCGAAGCACCAGAACATCGTTCGAGGAGCATCTGGATAACAGATTGCACGGGGTAAACGATGAACTTAGCCAGTTGAAGGACATCGAAAAGACACGTGCTAGGTTTGCCCAATTTATCCGAGCAGACAAAGATGAAATTTCTATCACGAAGAACGCCTCAGAGGGGATTAACATAATCGCCAACGCGATCGACTGGCGCCCGGGAGACAGCGTGGTCCTATGCCCTCAGCTGGAGCATGCAAACAACATCCTGCCCTGGCTTCAAGTCAAAGCCCTGCATAATGTTCAGCTAAAATTCGTGGAGCCCGATGACGGTTCGATTCCAGTGGACGCGATTGTCAATGCGCTTGATTCCAGCACGCGCGTTGTGGCGCTTTCAACCGCGACGATGGTTCCTGGTTTTCGCACGGTCACGGAACCTATCGCGGAGGCCTGCAGGCGCCATGGCACGTTCCTTCTGGCGGATGGAACTCAATCGGTTGGAATACTCCATACGGATGTTGATCGGTTGGGCGTGGATGCTTTGGCCGTCTCGACCGTAAAGGGCCTGATGGGCCTTTACGGATCGGGATTTCTCTACTGCCGCCGGCAGTGGGCCGATCGGCTCAAGCCAGCCTACCTTGCTCGCTTCAGCGTCGATCTCGGAAATGCCCCGGAATCGGCTCCCATTCTCAACGCCGCCAACCTGCGGGCCGGGGCGCCTCGTTTTGACATTGGTCATTACAACTTCCCAGGCATGATCGCTGCCCACGCATCATTGGGGCAACTGCTGGAGATCGGAACAGAAGCAATCGACAATCACGTGACGTCTTTGGCAAAACGATTGGCTTCAGGACTGTTGCAACTCGGACTGCCTGTCTGTGGCGGCGCGCCCAGCAAGCACACTGGAAGTATTGTAGCAGTGGGCGATATGGCTACGCTCAGCGGAGCGCGAGAAGCCGCCCCCTATATTCATGCACTACACAGCTATCTTGCTGAGAATAAAGTTCTTGTATCCACCCGACGAGGATTGCTCCGATTTTCGCTCCATCTTTACAACACAGAGGAGGAAGTCGACTTAGTTGTCCATCTAGTAAAGAATTGGTCGAAGTAGTTTGCGCCGCCAGATAACGAGCAGAACAGGAGAGTTTATGTCATCGCCTAGCGCAGATACCGTCGCGCTCCTCCAGGACCTAGTCAAAATTGAGAGCGTGAACCCATCGCTTTCGCCGAGGGGCAGCGGAGAACAGCGGATTGCCGCATATCTTGAGAGGTTTTGCAAGGACCGGAACCTGCCGTATGAACTCCAACACGTTGTCGACGGCCGCTCGAACTTCCTGACGTGGGTTCCAGGCAAAGACCCTAATCGGCGCGTTCTTTTTGTGGCCCATATGGACACAGTGCCAACCGACAATTGGGCGTCGGACCCATTTTCTCCTGAAATGAAAGATAATCGGATCTACGGCCGAGGTAGTTGCGACACCAAGGCTTCCCTTTCGGCGATGATGATCGCCCTCAGTACCCTAGGGAACTGTCAACCCAATGCTACAATTGTCGTTGCCGCCAGCATTGATGAAGAGTACCGCAAGATAGGCGCCCGCGCTATCGCTCTCTCCGGCACGTCGTATGACGCCGCAGTGGTGGGTGAACCAACCGAGCTTGAGCTGGTAGTCGCCCACAAAGGCTCGGTCCGCTGGCAAATCGAGGTTCAGGGCGTCCCTGCTCACACCTCGAAGCCACACCTCGGAGTCAATGCGATCACCGGCATGGCAAAGGTCGTATTGGGGCTCAACGAACACGGTCAGGATCTCGCTTCGCGCACCCAGCCTTTGGTCAGTCCTCCAACTTTGACGGTAAGCCTAATCGAAGGTGGCTTGGAACTGACGACAGTCCCTCCGTCGTGCCGCATCTGGGTTGATCGACGCCTTGTTCCGGGAGAGCGACCAGAGCAGGCTTTGCAAGAAGTAGAGAACATACTGCAAGGTTTGCGAGATCGCGAAAACATCAAGGTCCGATCCCTACTACCAGCGCTGGAAGACCCGGCTCCGGACAGTGCCGAGTCGAGTAAGATAGCGTCCGTGGCAGCGCAGGCGTGTGCCGAGGTTGCCGGGACCGGTAAGTACATTGGAGTACCTTACGGAACAGATGCCAGTCAGCTCTCGTTAGCCGGAATTCCATGCATCGTCCTCGGGCCAGGAAGTATTGATCGCGCTCACACTAATAACGAATTTGTTGAATTGGACCAACTTGCCAAGTCAGTTGATATATATAGACATATAATGCTCAGTTATTAGGCCCTTGTAAGGATGACGATCGAAGGTTACGTCACATAGCTCTTTCATCAATCAGGAAGAGGTTCCTGGCAATGAATTATCATAGCCGAAAGGTTCTGTACGGCCGGTGCAATGGTCTAGGTTTTGAATCGCCAAACGACCCGCGAAAGACGGTGCTGAAGTTGCAATTTGTGCTCGCAATCAGTCGACCCTAGACAAAGCCTGTAGGTGAGTTGCGGAATATTGAGAGATGCGCAGGCGCTCATGGCGTCGTCGCCGACCTCGCGCGGCGTTCCGATGTCGACATGTTGTTTGGACGTACTCTGGAGCTCCTCGGCAACATCGACTGCCTCGCCGTTAATTCTGATCTTATGCCGTACGGAACCATCGAAAATGTAGTGGACCAGGATTGGGATCATTCCTACGAGACGCTTCTTATAAGTGCAGTGCGGCTGTCGCGAGCCGCAGCCAGGATGATGAAAGCGTCTGGTCCCGGCGGGGATATCGTCTTTGTTTCCTCCGCAGGCGTGCATGAGGTGACAGGCCACCTACTCGTATCGAATGTCATGCGTGCCGGAATAGCAGTGCTAGCAAAGCACCTTGCTGACACACTTTCCGGCAGTGGCGTTCGCGTGAATGTGTCGCGCCTGGCTATTTCGATACAGGCAGAGTTCACAAGAGAATTGAGGCCTTAATACTCGACGAGGGTCTCAATCGAGAAGCCGCCATTGAACGTGTCGCCAATGCCAATCCCTTGGGGCGGATTGGAACTGCCGAAGAGCTCGCGGAGCTAGTTGGATTTATCGTGAGCGACCGTGCAAGGTATCTCAATGGTACCACAATCGTGATTGATGGAGGGAGCAGCCGTTTCGTAAAGTAGCTGTAGGTGGAGCTTAGAACATCTGTCGCGGCAGCCGCAGTAACGTGGCACACGCCCTGTCCGGTCGCCGATCACCTGGAGCACGAGCTCGGTCGAAGGCCGTCTGAGACCTGCTGCAAGGAAAGCCAGGTCGCTGTTCGTGGCATCCATTGATCGGGACCCCTATCGTCGCGATCCAAAGTTCCGGAGCATGTTCATGCAGATGGTGGAGGAACCGCTCGTTCTGCTCGTTAAGAGTTTGCCTCTTCGCACGGACCCATGCACAATTCCGGCGCGATGGCGGACGCCAATCGTGAACTCGATGGAGCAGTCGATGGCCGCTTCTCGCGGGCGGCTGTCCACCTGTAGACGGTCGCCTTGCTGCCTTCAAAGCCGCGGTGCTCGAGTGCGGTCAACAGCTGTAACCCATTGCGCTGGCCTTCCTCCCAGCGCTTTCGTGACAGGCTCAAGAAGCATCCTGTGGTCAAAGCGCGAGGCGGTCGACTTCACCGGCACCTTGCCGCAGCGGGCGGACAATCTCAAAGCTTCCGCCCCGGCCACGCGGGGGCGCTGCTATATTATTCAACGTGGCGAACGATGAATGCCGGCTTGCCTCAGGCCGAGCCGTGGTGCCCTTCTACGCACGGTGGCGGCACCCGCTCATATCTGGAGCAGCGGTCGGAAAAGAGTCCAGGTGATCGGTACTGCCGGAGCTCCGTTGAGCTCAGTTCCCCGCGCTCTCCATGTGGCGTCCCTTGATCGCGTTTTCCAGCCAGCCAACCTCCATCTCGGGAGCCGAGGAGAGCAGCACGGCGTTCCCGCGTTACATCACCGCAATGGAATCGGCGATTGCCTTCACGATCGCAAGATCATGGGTGATGAACAGGTAGGCCACGTCCTCAATATTCTGCAGGCGCAGCAACAGCTTGAGGATGCCATCTTCCACCAGCGGGTCGAGCGCGGAAGTGACCTCGTCGCAAATGATGAGTTTTCGCTTGGCGGCGAGCGCACGGGCGATGCAGACCCCTTGCTTCTGTCCGCCGGAAAGCCCTGCAAGATAGCGATCGGCGAAACCCTTGCCCATCTCGCCCTCTTCCAGAAGCTCGGCCACGCGGGCCTCGCGCTCGCGTCCGCGCATGCCGAAATAGAATTCGAGCGGACGGCCAATGATGGTGCCGACGGTCTGGCGCGGGTTCATCGCCACGTCGGCCATCTGGTAGATCATCTGCAACTCGCGCAGATCGTCCCTGGAGCGGTTGGCGAGCCTCAGCGTGAGCGTGCGGCCGGCGAAAGCGATGCCTGCCCGACATTGGCGGCAGCAGACCGGTGATGACGCGGGCAAGCGTGGATTTGCCCGAGCCGGACTCGATGACCACGGCCAGCGTCTGACCGGGATGGACGTCGACCGAGACGTCCTGCAGCACCTTCACATAGCCGCCATAGGCCGCGGTCACATTCTTCACCTGGAGCACTGGACTGGTTGCCGGCGTCTTTTCCTTATGCTTGATCGATCGGACAGACACCAAAGCCTTGGTGTAGTCCATCCGTGGCGCCTGGATGATCTGCCGCGTCTCGTCATACTTCACCATCTTGCCGTGACGCAGCATCATAATCTGGGCCGAGATTTGGGCAACGACCGCGAGGTCATGTGTAATGTAAAGGGGCGGCCACGCCAGTATCGCGGATTGCGTCTTTTATCGCAGCAAGCACATCGATCTGCGTCGTCACGTCGAGAGCACTGGTAGGCTCGTCGAGACGATCAGGTTGGGTTCGGAGCATAGGGCCATGGCCGTCATCACTCACTGCAACTGCCGCCCGAGACCTGGTGCGGGTAACGGCGGCCGATGTTCTCGGGGTTCGGCAGGCGGAGTTTTTGAAACAGGCCGCGTGCTTATCTGCCTCGGCCCGCCCGCGACGCCGAGCAACAGCGCCGCTTCTACAACCTGGTCCATCAGCCGGTGCGCGGGTTGAAAGCGGCCGCGGCCGACTGCGCGACAAAGCAAACCTCGCTGCCGCGCACCTTGCGCAATCCCTGGACGCAGCCTTTAGATGTCGCCGACTTTGAGGATGACCTCGCCGCCGGTGATGCGCACACCGCCTAGGCCATAGCCCATCGAGGCCAGGCCGATGGTCGATTTGCCGGCGCCGGCCTCTCTGATCAGGCCGAAGGCGCAGCCCTTTCTCCAGCTTCAGCGAATCGCCGTCAACGATCACCGTATTCCGCGGATCGCCCCCGGCGAATAGGCGGTCGCTTCGATCCGCAGATTCCGGATGTCGAGCAACGGACCACTTCCGCCACCAGGCCGTTTTCCAGCCGCCTTAGACACCGCCGCGCGCTCCTTTGAGAGAAGTGGTCCGGTTGAGGATCCAATCGGCGACGAGATTGACGAGAGGGCGAGTGCTGCGATGGCGCCGGCCGGGATCAGGGCAGCGGAAATTCCGAAAACTATGCCGCCCTTGAGGAAGGGTTCAGCTGGATCAGAAAGATCGCAGACCAAGACCCGCTACCGTCGCGTGAACCGCGCCGGATGGCTTTCAGCTTCGCTGCCGCAGCCTACAATCTCGTGCGGCTGCCGATGATAACGGCGGAGACCGGCTAATGGCCAAGTCCCCGCCTTGTAGCCGGGTTCAGCAAACATAGAGTTGACGTTTGCAATTCGTGAGTATTTCACATCCTGTCTCCGTCACACGAACTGTTTCGCTCGTGCCAGCGTCGGCAAAACCGAAGACCTTTACCAGAGATGGGATATGAAATGTCATATTCGGACGCAGCGTCCGCGTTTCTCCCCGCTTGAAAGACAGCATGTAGCCTTCACCCCAATCAGGCGGGAAATTGATGCCGATCGAGTAACCGGTTCTCTTGAAGCGCCCCTCGTACCCCCCTTCCGTCACAGTCCTCGACCAGACATTCCAAACTTCCTCCAGAGGACGCCCGGGCCGGATGGCCTCAATCATTTCCTCTAGCGCCTTGCGGGAAACCTCTTCCATGCGTTCCAACTCGCGGTTAGCTGGTTTGACGACAGCGAGCCGCATGAGGGCGGCGCTGTAGCGTCGGACACAACCTGATATTTCAAGTAGGACCGGATCACCTTCGAGGATCTTTCTTCCGGACCAAGTTGCATGCGCGTGGCTGGTACGAACGCCTGACGCAACGAATATCGGCAAACCCGGATACTCGCTTCCCATGCTAGTCACAACGCGCTGAATCTCGGCGGCGATATCATTTTCGTTTGCGCCAGCATGAATTTGGCTAATCCCAGCCTCCATCCCCGCATCTGCGATGCGGGCAGCTTGGCGAATGCATTCAAGTTCGAGGTCTGATTTCACCACCCTCGCGCTTTCGACCGTTAGGGAGCCGTCCGCAAATCTTGCGCCGTTGAATAGTTCTTTGAGACGTTCGTAATCAACGATTGTCAGAAACCAACTTATTTTCTCAATGCCAATGGTTGAGTTTGCGTACCCCATGCTTCGAATCGTATCCGCGAGAAGCGCGACGGGCGACTCATGATCCATATAGCTGGAGGATTGGTCGATCCAGGAAAAGACTTTGACGTTGGTCTCTTCGATACCGCGAGTTATATGAAATGGCTCTCCATCAATTGGCACTAGCAGGAATTGGCTGCTGTAATATCCTACCGTATGGTACCCGCTCAGGTAGTATATGTTTTCAGGTGTGCTTACAACAAGCAGATCCAATCCTCTCTCTGCCATCTCCTGCCGAACAGCTTTGAGGCGCCGCTGAAATTCGGCGACCGAGAATGCAAGATTTTTTTGAACAACGGCGTTATCAATGCCTGGAACTTTCATATAACCCATCCTTGACTTTGAACCAGGCACTCAGCTGTGCCGATCCGTAACACACCGAAACCATAACAAGTGCCAACAAGCTGCATCACGCGGAGTGTGCCTCCGCCCTGCAGGAAATCGGCATTTTTTAGGATGCGTGCGCACAATATCTCCATAGTAGGAGGAACCAGAAGCAGGACGGAACGGGTCCAGCCGCATCGTAAGACTAAAAGCCTTGCGTAACAGTTGGCTTTCGGTGGCCGCTGCATCATGAGAATCCTAAGCTTTGCCGGGGCTCTCCACCATTTACCAGAAGGATCTTTGATCGCTGAACGAGGGGTTGAAGGTGGTGCCGGCTTCGGGAATGGCGCAGGCTATGTCGAGGAGACGTCTGATGACCATACAGCTCTTGCCCGGGCGCTTGGCGACCAGCGCTCCCCTGGAACTGCGCAACGCATCACATCACTGCAGGCCATCGAATGCTTCGGCGAGTAACGTGGCGAGAACGAGCCTTCCCACTCCCGCAAGATGCGAGGATCTCCACTGTCCTCCCGGCTTGTCTCCTCCTCGCTCGGGGATGAGGCGGGTCGTCAGGACACCGAACTGATGGTGCGCCTGCTTGAGTTGCCGGTTGAAGGCGGATGCGCGCAACATCCGTGGCGCCCGCCAGGTGAAACGATCACGGAAGCGACACGGCACCTCGATCGCGACCTGGATCAGGGATGCCTCAACTGTGCCGTTTGTCGCCACCAGCCAGGCAACGATCTTGGCGAGGCCATCGCGGCCCTCCTTGAAGCCGCTCTCGCCCATTTTTCGAGCATCGCGCGTGAGGAACGATATGATGACCTTTGTGACTCCCAGTCGACGCCGGCATGCCCGTTGTTTCTGATCGCTCATTGCCCCTCTCCGTTCGAGCAGACAAGCCATCGATGACGGCCAATCCGATGAGCACGCGTCCACCTGGTGATCGGGCCACAGGGGCGATTAGCGCTCTGACGAATTGGCTCGGTCCCGAAAGGCTGCGGCAATTCGGGCCGTCGCCCGCGGGTCCCGCTATCTTCCGCTAGGCTTCGCTTCTCCCGACACCGGCGTGTCTCAAAATTGTAGGCGTTAAAGGTGCCATATCCCTCCGCTCCGTACGAAATCTTCGCTTTTTCTGCTGCCTCATTGCCACATCTATTCAGGCGGACACGGTAGCCATTGTGATCTAAACCTCGGCTGGAAGTTTTCGAAGCGCTTTGAGACATTATGTCCGCGAAAATCGGAGGGTAACCCACCAAGATTCGCAGCAGCCAGTCATCGGTCACCGCCGCGGGGGCGCTTCTTTAAGGGACAAGTTTGTGGAGGGGGGATCGGTGGCGTCGACGGCTGTCGCGGCGAATGCCGACGGTTCGTTGGGCGGTCGGCCACGCGTTGTCGGAGTCGCACAGCAGCTGCGCGATAAGGCAAGGCTCGAGTCGTTGTGTTTCGGCGCGGGGACTTTGGGGAGGGCGCGATTAACTCTGAAGCACAGGAGGATGCACACGGCCATGCAGATGGGAGAAGTCGACTTCGGCTTCGGCGTTGGCTTGGCAACGTGATTTTTCTATTCGTCAATTGGCACAGCAAGGGATACCTTAGTCCGATCCATAACAACCATTGTGCTGAATCCTTTGATGTCGGGATTTTCATAAAAAAACCGACGTGTGAATGCCTCATACTCCACCATGTCACGCACGGATACTGTGAGAACGAAATCGGCATCACCTGTTACATAATATGCGTTCATGATTTCAGGCGTGCGCCGGATCGCTTGCTTGAAACGATCAATGATATCTGAGCGATCGCGCTCTAGACTGATAGATACCAGCATGAGCATGGGCCGACCCACGGCTCCCGGTGAGATTATTGAAACATCAGCCTCAATCACACGAGCATCTCGAAGTCGTTTCAATCGCCGCTGACACGCCGTGGCTGATAAGCCAGCAAGTTCGCCCAATTCTTCTGTTGTTAGGCGGTTGTTTCGCTGGACGGCGCTGAGAATCTTTCGGTCAACTCGATCCAAATCCATTGAGATCTCTGCAAAAAAAACCTGCTTTTTCGTAGGAAAGCGGCGCACGGAGATCCCTATTAGCCCGAAATCGGCAACGAAGAAAGCATAAAATGGGGTCCGGCCTGCGAAAGCTTGGGGCAGTTATCTCGCGGTGAAATATCTCTTGTAACCCGGTCTTCCAAGACGAGCGCAGGTAATCAGCATTCTCAACCCGCTACTTACACCGTGCCTCCCATCGGAGAGAGCGATGTCCCGAACCCGTTAAATAACGTGAGCAAGAGCTTTGGCGAATTCCGTTTGCTCGAGGGGCAATTAATCTCAGGCTGGCCGCCGAGGAGATGGAGTTCCCGTATGGCTGACGAAAACCTGCCCGACGAGCGGCTGAGGTCGACAACCGCACCGTGTCCCTTGCCGAGGCCGAGGGTGCTGCGGCGGGATTGAACGCACCTGATGGGCTTGGCGGCGACAAGCGACTTGCCGACTACCAGTATTGACAGCGCGCTGGTCTTCAGGTCAGGCTCGGCAAGACTGAAAGCAGCCGCAGCCTAAGATCGGGCGATCCGGCCGTACGCCGGTTCCTCCAGGAACGACGGGCGGGGCTCGGCCGTGGAAAAGCCTGAACCAAGGCGATCGGTTCAGGCCGGCCACATGGCGTGGGAGGCGTTCAGGTTCCTCATCACCTGATGCTCCCGCAACCTGTCCCACAGACGGTCGATGTTCGGCCAGGCGCTCGGAACCCTTCAACTTGGGGATGCCAGGCCGCCAGTGTGACGAGATAGATGTCGACCAGCGAAAGCCAGTTGCCGAACAACCAGTCCTGGCCTTTGAGGCGGCATCGAGAATGGCAAAGCCGCGATCCATTTCGGCAACCGCAGCCTCCTTCACCGCTTCCATGCAGCTTGGGTCAGCCATCTAGCGATCGGCGTAGTAGAACCGCAGGTCAGCCGAAGCACAAGAGGGCTTTAGAGACTGACCCGAGACCATCGCCGAGGATTTGCCCACCGATGCTGGACGACGCTTGCCGCCGGCGAAGGCGCCAGGGGCCTGCGGCTCTACGCCTGGGCCGCTATCCGCCTGCCCTGGACCACGCACGAGGGGTTCGAGCGCTGGCACTTGATCCGCCGCAGCCGCAAGGAGCCGGAGAAGCTCGCCTATTATCTGGTCTTTGCCCCTGAGGGCACGGCGTTGGCCGAACTGGCCGGTGCCGCCGGCCTCGGCTGCGCGGTCGAGGAATGCTTCGCGCGCGCCAAAGACGATCTCGGCCCCGACCATTGCGAGGCGCGATCCTGGCACGGCTGGCACCGCCACATGGGCCTGGTCGGCCGCAGCCGCCTGACCATCATGACGGCTCTCCTGCCCAGTGTACCCGAAATCCGCTACCTGCTGGCGCGGCTTCTGCTCCGGCCGCCAACCAGCGCATCCTTCATCATCGCCTAGCCCGGATAACTCACACTGTCTTGCGGCGTAGGTCTGTGAGCTGCATTTTTGGGAGCGCTTGAGTTGCGCGCAAGGGCTGTCGCCGCGCGAAGCGGTCGTTGTGGTTCGGCGATATCCTTGTTGTTGACGGGAGGGGTGGATCGGGGCGCTCAGATGGCGGCTGCCGATAGCCTGGCGTAGGTCAGTGCCCATTCGCGCTGGAAGAGGCAGGCGGAGTTCATGGCCAGCCTGACGCGGCGCACGGAGACGCTGACCAGGGCGCCGATCTTGAACAGCTTGAGACGGATGGTGGCGCAGCTTGCCCTGGCAAGGCGGGTGTTGGCCAGGCCGATGCGGCGCAGCGCGCAGACCAGCACATAGGCCATCGAGGCGAACCAGAGCCTGAGCTGGTTGGCCCGCATGGTGGCGGCCGAGGTGCGGTCGGCGAACAAATCGAGCTGGCATTCCTTGATGCGGTTCTCCATCTCGCCGCGGGCGCAGTAGAGGTCCTCATAGAGGCTCTGTGCCGGCCAGGTCTCCGCGTCGAGCGAGGTGACGACGAAGCGCGGATTGGCCTCGCCTTGCGTCCACTCGGCCTTGGCCACGACCCTGCGCCGGCGGCTCCAGCTCTTGCGCGTGGTCCACAGGAAATCCTTGAAGCGGCGGGCCGGCCGGCTGGTGAGGGAACTCTCTGCTATGGCCTCCTCCAGTTCAGCTCCGATGTAGCGAACCAGTCGAGCATTGCGGGCCAGGCCGAACAGGTAATCGACGGCATTGCTCTCGCACCAGGCCATCAGTGCCTCGCGGGCGAAGCCGGAATCGGCACGAAGCACGATGCGAACCTTCGGCCAGCGGTCGCGCAACTGGCGCACGATGCGCGCGATCGCCTCGACCGAGCCGGCGGCGGCGGCGTCGATGTTGGCGGGCCGCAGCTTGGCGCACAGCAAATGATCGCCGCAGAAGACGTAGAGCGGCAGATAGCAGTAGTGGCCGTAATCGCCGTGGAAGAACCGCCCCTCCTGGTTGCCGTGCAGGGGATCGTCGGTGGCGTCCAGATCCAGCACGATCTCTTCGGGCGCAGTTGCATGCGCGCCCACGAACAGCTCGACGAACAACGCCTCGATCGCCGCCGGATCGTGGCTGATCTTGTGATAGCGCGAGGGCTGCGGCCGGCTCAGCTCCGGCCGGTTGAGCGTCGACTTGCCGGCGATGGCCGCGCATTTCCTGTGGCGACGCGCCTTCAGCTTGCCGCCCAGCAGAGCCATCACCGGATCGTGGCGCAATTCGTCATGATCGTTCAGGTCTTTATAGCCGAGCGTCAGAGCGAAGATGCGCTGCCCCACCAGCGTCTTCACCTCGTGCTCGATCAAGTCCGGATTGCGCGCATCCACGAAGCAGCGGGCAAAGCGGCCGATCAATCCGATCGCCCGCTCCGTCAGCCCCAGCAGCAGCGCGCCGGCATCCGAGGTGATCGTTCCGCCGCAAAAGCCGGCCACAACGGCGCGCTTTTCATCGGATGCAAAATCAAACCGTTCTGCGCTACACTCTGTTTGCATCGGGGAGCACCTCTGCCTCGGGTAAGTCTTTGTAGCAGAAGCATTTTCCCTGGTTCGGAGCCCCGATGCACCTCACTCTGTGAGATATCCGGGCTAGCCGCTTTGGCGCAGGCAACATCAGGCCGACGCCGCCATCGCGCACTACAAGCGGCGATCAAATCCGCAACTCTAGTGGATTGATTCCAACGTTTGGAACCCTCGGTTTCGGGCGGCGATAATGTCATCGAGGTTGGCTTTCCAGATGAATGGTTGCGGGTTCTCGGCATTGTGTTCGCGAATGAAGCGGTTGATGGCGGCCTGAAGATCTACAACGGAGTGGAAGACGCCGTGCTTGAGCCTGCGCCGGTGAGTTTGTCGAAGAAGCCCTCGACGACGTTGGGCCAGGAGCAAGATGTTGGGGTGAAATGGCGCGGGTGGCGGTCGAGTCAGGCGCGGATCTTGTCTTTTTTGGCGCGGCGTAATTGTCGAGGATCACATGGATTGCGTTGTCCGTCGGCACCGCGCGCTCTATGCGGTTGAGGAGGCGGACGAACTCCTGATGGCGATGGCGCTGCTGTTCTGCGCGATGACCGTGCCGTCAAGCACGTTAAGGGCAGCGAAGAGCGTCGTTGTGCCGTGTCGTGCCGGCGCGGCCCTTCTTCAATTGGCAAGCCGGGCTGGGTTCGGCCGAGGGCTGGATCTGCGACTTCTCGTCGACCCACAGCACCACGGCATGGGCCGGCGGATAGACGTACAAAGCCAACGATGGTCGTCAGCTTCTCGGCGAAGGCCGGGTCGTCGACATGCTTCGGCGGGACCGGCGCGCGGTACCAGGCGAAGGCAAAGTGGAAGGTGCTTGTTCCAAGGGTTCAATTGCTCCGTACAGAAGCGCGGCTCAAGAACGTTCGTGTCCTCGCGCGAGCGCCCGATTATCTGCACGCCCATCGGCAAATCTCGCTGGTCGAAACCTGCGGGAATACCGATAGAGCGTTGCCAGCGTCAGGCCGATGACCCTGCATCCATCAGTGATAGGTATGCATTGTCCGTCTATTGATCTCCTTGGGCCAATGGATCGATGCGTCGAACGAGAAGTCCTGGGCCGATGGGAGCGCGACAGATAGTCGTACCGATAGTCCTGAAGGTTCTGCAAAAAGCTCTGGAGAGAGAACAGGCCTTGCCTTCAGGCGAGGCGGCCATGGCACGCTGGTGACGTTGCGATCACCGATTCCCGTGGAAGGGTGAATGCCATGACCAATCGAGAAGTTAGACTGAGCAGAGGCGAGTTGAAAGCGTTGCTGTTGTCGGATGAGGACGGCTTTCGCAAGTATTGCAGACTGTGGTGCAGGAGGCTTTGGAAGCCGAGATGACGGAGGCGATCGGGGCCGAGAAAGGCGAGCGGACGACGGAGCGGGTTGGGTACCGTTCCGGCTGTTACGAACGCAAGCTTGTGACGCGGGTTGGCGTGCTGGAGCTTCGGGTTCCGCAAGATCGGGCCGGCCGGTTCTCGGCGGAGTTGTTTGAGCGTTATCAGCGCTCGGAGAACGCACTGGTATCGGCGCTGGTCGAGATGTACGTGCAAGGTGAAGGCGATCACCGAGGAGCTGTGCGGTCATGCCTTCTCGGCCTCGACGGTAAGCCAGGCGACGGCGCGGCTGGATGAAGCCCTGAAGGCGTTCTTTGAGCAGCGGCTTGCCGAACCTTACCCGAACCACATTCTGGATGCGCGCTATGAGCGGGCGCGCGAAGCCGGCGTGATCGCCAGCCAGGCGATGCTGGTGGCGATCGGGGTCGACTGGGAGGGCCGGCGCCAGGTGCTCGGTGTCGAACTGGCCAACCGGGAAAGCCACTCGAGCTGGCGCGCGTTCGTGGCCGGGCTCAAGCAGCGCGGGCGTCGAGTTTGTCGTCTCCGACGACCATCCTGGGCTCAGGGCAGCGATCCGGGAAGTCCTCGCCCGAGGCAGTCTGGCAGCGCTGTTACGTGCACTTCCTCAGAAACGCGCTCGATTATGTGCCGCGCAAGGTCGATGACGACTGCCTGATGGAGCTCAGATGGTTCTATGACCGGCGCGACCTAGGAGGTCAAGCGCGACCTGGCGCAGTGGATCGCCAAATGGCAGGCCGATACCCGAAGCTGGTGGATTGGGTGGAGAACAACATCGAGGAGACGCTGAGCTTCTACCGGCTGCCGCTGCCGCATCACAAGCACATGAAGTCGACGAACATGCTGGAGCGGCTGAACCAGGAGATCAAGCGGCGCACCCTGGTCGTTCGCGTCTTCCCCAACCCGCAGAGCTGTTTGCGGCTGGTTCGGGCATTGGCGGTGGAGATCCACGAGAACTGGCTCGAGGCGACCCGCTACCTCAACATGGATCATCTGCGCGAGCACAAGAAGGAGAACCTGAGGGCACTGGCCGCCTGAGACGCGGCCGCCATGTCCGCCGCTCCGCTAAACACGGGGGCTGCGCGGCGGACACGCCAACGTCACCGCTGTGCAGAACTTGACGCACACAACTTTTGAATGTCAGATGCGCTTCCTCGACGAGATTGAGGAAGCGTCGTTATCCCGAACATCCATCTCGACATGCGCCAGCGGCCGTCAATGGCCTTGGCGAAGTCGGGAACCTTAGCCATCAGCCGGCCTCCGCTACGAGCTTGGGCGTCGCACTAGATTTTAGCGGGGGCTCCGAAGGTGACGGCCCATTCCGACACGGTCGCGGCCGCAGAACCTGGTCTTGTGCTGGTCGGCCAAAACCTTGATCCAACCGAACGCCTCTTCGATGCGCCTGATGCGCTGGCCGATGGCATAGCCGCCATGCCGCGTCGTGCGCCCGCCGATCGCGGAACTGCGGCCGCTGATGTTTGCCCCATGCGCGGCGTCACCCGCATCGAGCGCAGCTCATTGACGAAGTCCTCCGCGTTGTCGGCCTTGTCCGCGCCGAGCGTGATCGCCTGTGGCCGGTCCGCGCGAGGCTCAATCCTGTGCAGTGCCGCCACCCGTACGGCATGCCCGTCGGCGAATGTCAGGCAGGCGTCGACAAAAGGCCATGGCGGTTCTCCATCAGCTCATGCCCCATAAAGCAGAGCTTTGCTTCCTTGCCGCGTCCCTTGCGTAGAGCCTAGCGTCAGGATCGGTGGTTGAAGCATGCGTCTCGTTGGACCGTTTCTGCCCGTGGAAGTCCGCTTCCACATTGCGGGACCGAGGATCGCCCCAATTGGCGAATACAGCGCCGCGAAATCCTCCGCCAGCGCCGACAGCGCGTCGTTCACGATCCCCCGGATCGCGCGGAGCTGAGCGTGTTGCCGAACCCGCGCCTCAAGATCCACGTAGCTGAACAGTTGGCCAGTACGACTATCGCTGCCCCGCACGACTCATCCTCCGAATCCCTTCAGAGAAAATGAATCACAACCGCGGCCCAAGAGCGAGCGCCCTTTTCAACATCCTGCTAGTCCATGCTGCGGTACGCGCGGATCCGAGCGTCTCTCGGTCAAGGCGCATTCAAGGGTATACCCGGCCGGCCTGCGTTGGGAATGCGGTGGTGATATGGTAGCAAGCGGCGCAAGAAATCCAGATTGTCCTCCTCCCAGCCGACGCTGTCTTGAAATCGCATCATTCGCGATTGTGCCCGCAGATCGCGAGTAACAAGATTTTCAACTCAGCCAAAATCAACCTGATCGGGTTTTCGACGGGCTGCCAAGTGTGATCATCGACCCACGCCACTCTCGCGGCGTAAATTGCGCCAATGTTCGGCAACGATCACACTTTACCCGGGGAACCCGCGCTGGTGCGGAGAAGTGCGGGGGCTGATTGTTCCTATTCGGTCGGAAATGGTATAATAGACCAACTGATTAAGTCGAC
Organism: Mesorhizobium sp. M7A.F.Ce.TU.012.03.2.1; assembly: GCF_004006095.1. Classification (NCBI taxonomy): domain Bacteria; kingdom Pseudomonadati; phylum Pseudomonadota; class Alphaproteobacteria; order Hyphomicrobiales; family Phyllobacteriaceae; genus Mesorhizobium; species Mesorhizobium sp. M7A.F.Ce.TU.012.03.2.1. Next base: position 2,102,982 of record NZ_CP034779.1, on the reverse strand, counting down.
CGCACGCTGAAGTATCTCCTCGGTCTGAGCAAGGCTGGGTGAAACGGCGATGACACATCCCATGGAGTCTCGGTAATCGCCTTTCCTGACGATCGGCGTCTTGGGTTTAACAAAAAAGCTGACCTCGGCGACGCCTGGCACAGCCGCCGCCCGATTGTCACCACCAATCCAATCGAGGATGCCATCGCGATCAGGAAGTAGGGACCGCCAGGCCGAAACGTGCGAATGGCTTCTGCGCAAATTGCATTCGTCGCCGATGACAAGTTTGATGTGCTCGGTGATGAGATCGACACCGTAAGCCAGCTGAACCGGTTGAGGACCGCCACTAATACGCGGGTTGACTTCAATAACGATTGGACCCCGCTTCGTCCATCGGAGTTCGATAGCCGTTGGCCCCCAAGCAAGGCCGAGAGCTCCTAGGCAACTCAGCGAAACATCGGCGATGCGTTTATACTCGTCATGGGTCAGCGGGGCCGGGAAGGTGCCCTCACGGAAGACGAAATGCGGTGGGTTGTGGAAGGCAGCCGCTTCAATCCCAATGACCTCATTTCCCATTATATGAACGGCATAATAGGGGCCTTGAGCGAATTCTTCGACCAGTATCCTCGGGGAAGACACCCATGTGTGCGTCCCGCCCATCAGATAGCTCGTGTGTTCGGTTAGCTCATCGACGTCACGGCACAATCGGACACCGCAGCTACCGCTGCCTGCGGCTGGCTTAAGAATCACGGGCAGACCAATCTGCGCCGCAGAGCTTGCTACGTCCGCTGCATTCGTTGCCAAGCGATAAGCAGGTATTGGAATGCCCGCTTCCGCGAGGAGTTGACGTTGAGTGAATTTGTTGCAGCATCGTTCAATCGATGCGGGGTTCGGTCCCGGTAAATCGAAATGCCGGCAGAGCTTGCCAATCGTCGCATAGAGCGACTCGTCGAGGTCCGTGAAACCAGTAATCCCCGCAATGTCATACGTCACAGACAGCCGAGAACATACCTGGATCAGCGCATCGAGATTCTCTGTGTCGACAGGGATTGCCTCGAGCTTTTCCGCCGCAAGATAGCCGTGCCGAGCTGGATCAGCCGACAGGGTAATTGGATGAAGGCCCAGACGCTGGGCCGCTTGGACGTATCGCAGACCAATACCTCTATGACCTTCAACCAGGATGAGCGCTCTTCTTGCCATTTGCAGGACCTTCCTTTGCGTGTTGTGTGGCGGTCTGAACGTCAACAGGCGTCAGCTTTCTAGCTGTGCCTCAGACTTGGGGTGAAGATACTATTTACAGCGATCCGCGGTCGTAAAGATTCTGTGAAGTCATTTTGAAGGTTATGTTACGATGTTTTGTTACCGCGGTTTTGACAAGGTCCGTCTCGACGGTTCCTAGTATTAGTGGAAGGACCGGATCAAAAGAGTCCGATTTGGGAATCCGCCCCCATGAGGAACTCCTGGCCAAGGGAGGGCGCGACAAGCGCCGTTTACGAAACCAGGCCGAGCATACACCTCCGAAGCCGCGAAGCGCGGAAGAGGCTTTTGTCATTCCGCTTCCGCCAACGGGTTGGGAAGCTCGTGCTCGACCGCATCATCGCGATAGCGCTCCAGATGCATCCGGAGCACCGAGCGCGTCGGCCAGGGAAGCTCGAGAAAAGCCTTGCGTTCCTCAAGCCAGAACGCGTCAGATAACATGCGTGGCCTGAGCGCGTCAAAAGCTGCCTCGGTTTCTTCCCGAAGGATGCGCCAAAGGCTCGTGCCAGTCAGTGGATACTGTTCATTGAGGCACAGCGCGACCTCATGAAGATGACAGATAAAGCAGGCATCGATGAGCAATGAGCGCACGAGACTGATATCGTCATCGAATGTGGTGGGTGAGACTCCCTTGCGACGGAATACCTTGAGGCGGTGCCCGCGTTCCTTGAACAGGGGCGCAAAACTGAAGCCATCTCCAAAATCACGGATCAACAGTTTTTGTGGGCGGCCGGTTTCATCGAACAGAATTGTGCTATTTTGCTGATGCGCCTCGAAGGCAATTCCGTAAAGAAGATACATGCCGAGTGTTGGCCGGATGACGGTGCCCGCATAGACCCGGAAAAACGCAGATACGGTCCCCTCGCTTTCATCGCCGTTCCTGGCGATCAATTCGCAAATGAGGGGACGGCCATCCATCGGGCTTCCCGTCAACAATGCAGCCACAGTAACTGGCAAAAGTCCGTCCTTGCGTGCAAGAGCGTTGGCGTTGCGGTAGATAACGGAAAGAAAGCGGCCCGGATGCTCGTCGCCCGTCTCCGGGTGATGCAAGATTGCGCCCAACTCTTCAGTGAAGATCTCCAGCCCCCCGTGGAAATTCCTCTCTTTTGACAGAATTTCGGAAATAAGGTTGCTGAGACGCGGCCCCATGTAAATCGACCTGGCCTGCAGAGTGCGCTGTGCGCTGGTCATCCAGATCGCGACCGGCAGCTTGATAAAGGGCCTCAGTTCATGTGTGTCCGGCAGCATCGTGCGAAAGGACATGGACGGCAGCGTAAGGATCTCCGGGCCATCCGGGTCGAAAACACCGGAAGCAATCTCGGACGCGAATACACGGCGCACGAAATTCTCAAGGTGCCAGCTGTGGACAGGCAGAGGAAGCCAGTCCTCAGGCGATTTTCCACGTTCGTTCAGACCTTCGGCCCAGTCGCGCCAAAGGTCGGGAAAGTTTTCTGAGAACCATTCCGAATAGCTGCCGACATGCGCCATTTTCTCCACATGAACCCATTCTTTGCGCATCCCTGTGATGCGCACGCGCACACGAGCACCGAATTCAGGCGACAACGTACTCACGTCCTTGGGCGAAAGGCCGGGCTTGGCCTTCCATGTCGGATAAATCGGGTGACCTTCCAACGCGCCCCACTGATCGAGAGTCATGGCTGCCAAGTGCGGCGGCAAGCTCTTAGCAAGATAGGCCAGGAATCCCTGCGCGCCTGCTTTCGCTACTTTCGCACGCAGCGCGGCGCTCCAGTGCTCCCGGTGGCGACGCGCCAGGACGTCATTGCGCACGCTGTTGTCGATGTCGTGCAAAAGATTCTCCAAGCCGTCCGATGCAAGCGAAATCGCCAGGGCGGGCGCGACCTGCCTTATGAGACCGGATGGATCATCGATCCGGTGCCGGGCGCCGCTTTCGTCCAGCACTTCGATGGAACCCCGATTTTGCATTGTTCCGGCAGGTGCGCGACGCAAGTCGGTGAAATGCAAGACCTGGCGTGTCACCCAAAGAGGAAGCCAGGCTTGGCGGCCATCGCGCGCCCGCATTAATCCATCTCGTTCTAGAAAACCCTCGGCGAACAGGCAGCGTACCAACCGGTCGAGCGCATTGCGCGATGCATTCTCCCAAAGCTGCGCCTCGCGCACCTGAGTTTCATTTTCCGCGGAAGGCATTCTCTTGTCCATTAGGCTTCCTCTGGCCAAGTGCTCTGCAATACGCGGTGCGCTTTCTGCGACCCGCGACCGGCAGCTTCTGCTGCCTGGCTACAAGGGAGCTTCAAAAGTCGTGCCGGCCGAGCAGAAGGACCGCCGGAAATAATGTTCTGCATAGGATTCAAAGGTTTAAATTAGAGTGCATCAGCAACGCAGCCGGCCGGCACCGTGTTACGGTCTCGACAAAACCGACAATTCGCGTCGGTGCCCGGCGGCTGGCGCCCCGCCGAGTACCAGCCGATCGCCTACTGTCCCCGTTCCCGCGTGCTTTTTTGCGCTGGTGCATTTCGGCGGTGCCGAGGGCGGTCACAAGAACCCGGCAGGGGAAATTTAGGCTTTCGAGTTAGGACAAAACACTCTAATGGTTCGGACTGAATGCGCAATTAGCCAGAGGCAGCCACTCTGGACATGCACCGAGCGAGCGAACAAACGCAAACAGCACCCCAACTGAATTCTAAGTGATCGAGAGACTCAACAAGAACGACTGACATTCGACCGTGCCCTTGAAATGTGCTGCGTGCGTTTTCTTGAGCACCAACCGAACTCCCATCCTTGCCGCGCAGTCGTAAGCGGTGCCTGCCCCAGCGCTTTTGCCCTTACCTAATAGAGCAGTGCCACGCGATCGCGATCGTTTACTCGCGCCTGAGGTAAAACAAATGGGACTGATGTTCCAGGATCCATGCGCGACGCCACAAATGGCATTGAGCCGATGGTCGGCCTTTCTACCATGCAGGAGATATCCGAGTCGCGAACAGATCTCCGGTGTGGAAGCCTTCAAGCACTTCCTCCGGGCACCGGCTGATCGGCCTGCAACTCGGGCCGAATGCATGGCCCCATTTCCAACGGGGCGACGCCGTGGGACAGCAGAGCTGCCCGCGTGAAGTCGATCAGAACCGCTTTCGCATCCCCGCCACAGACGAATATTATCCGCAGATTAAGGTGGTTCGTCCCATCCAGATGCTGGCACAGGCTCAACCAGGCCCGGCTCCAGCTCCCGAGGCATGCGACACCGATTACATCCGGATACTATGTGACGCCGACGCGCTCGACGGCCCTGCCGATATGCTGCCGGGTCAAGGGCCTCATCCGGCGTGCTGGCCGGCCAATCAAGCAAGACCCGATCGTCCGATCGAACGGGCACGGCGAGCGGATCAGGCGAACTTGTCGTAGCAACGCTTAAGCGGCGCGTATGCAGGACGATCGGTTATCCGAAGACCAGCCGGTGGATCAGGGTAGCGAGTCGTCTCTTGGGACCTCTACCTATGGGCCTACCCTCAAGGGAGTCCTCCCCGACTTCTCGCTGCTGGGTAAGCCGACCGACAACGCCCGGTCAAGGCGTTTAACCTTCTTTAGGTGTGTAACTTCAGCAACATCATTATGCAATGTTGCCCCCCTCTCTCAGCGAATTTGATATGCCAGATATCGCAAGAAACAAGACTGTTGCAAAGAATCGTAATTCTTTAACTCAGGAACGCGCATTTTTATGAGATCATGATGCCGCGTTTATTTGGGGGCGCTCTGGAAATTCGAAGGAATTCGCTTCTATGAACAAGGAGATCGCCGCTATGAACAAGAAATTCTCGCCTTCGAACGATGCGAGCACCGCAATTTTCGAGCGTCTCGAGTCTGAGGTGCGTGGCTACATCCGTTCATTTCCGATCCTCTTCGATCGCGCGGTTGGAACTACCCTCATTGGTGCAGNCGCAATTTTCGAGCGTCTCGAGTCTGAGGTGCGTGGCTACATCCGTTCATTTCCGATCCTCTTCGATCGCGCGGTTGGAACTACCCTCATTGGTGCAGACGGTCGTGAGTATCTCGATTTTTTCGCCGGGGCAGGCGCCCTTAATTACGGCCATAATAACCCCGCCTTCAAGAAGGCGCTGCTGGCTTACATCGAGCGCGACGGCATCGTGCATGGGCTTGACCTTGCCACGAGTGCCAAGAAGGCATTTATCGAAGCCTTTGAGCAATACATCCTGAAGCCGCGTGGTCTGAATTATAAGCTGCAGTTTACTGGTCCCACAGGTACAAACGCAGTCGAGGCAGCGCTGAAGCTGGCGCGCCTAGTAACCGGCAGAGCGAATATCGTCGCATTTACCAATGCGTTCCATGGCGTTAGCGCCGGATCGTTGGCTGCGACTGGAAACAAGAAGTACCGCAGTGCTGCAGGCTACCCCGTCTCGCATGTGGCATTTTTGCCCTATGATGGTTATCTCGGCGCTTCCGTTGACACGCTCGATTACTTTGAAAAGCTACTGAACGATCCGAGCAGCGGTCTGGACAAACCTGCCGCGGTGATTCTGGAAGCAGTTCAAGGGGAAGGGGGCATCAATCCTGCAAGCTTTAAATGGCTGCATAGGCTGCGTGACCTCACCGCAAAGCATGGGATCCTGATGATTCTGGATGATATCCAGGCAGGTGTCGGCCGCACGGGACAATTCTTCAGTTTTGAAGCTGCTAAGATCGTGCCTGACATTGTCACTCTGTCAAAGTCGTTGTCGGCAATCGGAACGCCGATGTCGCTCGTTCTTCTGAAGCCTGAACTGGATATTTGGTCTCCTGGTGCGCACAGCGGCACGTTCAGAGGCAATAACCTTGCTTTCGTGACTGCTCGCGTGGCTCTTGAGACCTATTGGGCTGATACGAAATTTGAGGAGGAAATCGCTCGCAAGTCCGCGATCCTGGCGGAGGAACTCAAGTCAATCGCAGAAAACTTCCCCAGCCTTGGCCTGACCTTACGGGGCCGCGGATTGATGTACGGTCTTGTATCGCAAAAGCACCGTTCATTGGCGGTCCAAATCGCGGGGGAAGCTCTTCGTCGCGGCTTGGTGATCGAGACCTGTGGCGGGCGGAGCGAGGTGCTCAAGTTCCTTGTTGCTCTTACCATTACCGAGGCTGACCTGCGCCGTGGTTTGTCAATCGTTCGCGAGAGCATTGGCGCTGTGCAGGCCAGTATGGAGAAAAATCCAGTTCAAACGGCCGTCGACCTCGAGGTTGATGCATAGCAACTGCGTCCTGTTTTCGCGAGAGCATTGGCGCTGTGCAGGCCAGTATGGAGAAAAATCCAGTTCAAACGGCCGTCGACCTCGAGGTTGATGCATAGCAACTGCGTCCTGTTGGTGGACACAGCTGATTTTTTGGAAGGTCAAGCTAGCCTAGACGTCATGTTCCAGGGCTGAGATCGGTGGCCCGCCCTTTCGTTCGATTAAAAGACGAGGGTTGCTCGGATGGGCCGAGCCGATCCTCGCGCACGGAGGGCGAGCCATGGGAGAGTGTAGCGAAGCGTTTGTCGCGTTTGATGTAGCCAAGAAGAAGCACGCGGTGGCGATGGCGGAGGGCGGCCGCACTGGCGAGGTCCGGTTTGTCGGCGAGGTCGAAAATAGTCCTGCAGCGATAGAGCGGACGATCAAGAAGCTGGGACAGAAGTATGATCGACTGCACGTCTGCTTCGAGGCCGTGCCGACGGGTTACGGGTTGTGCCGGCAGGTTCGCGATCTTGGTCAGGACTGCATGGTGGTTGCGCCGGCCCTGATCCCGAAGGGGTCGCGGATCAAGACGAACCGACGGGACGCGGTCACGCTGGCGCGGCTGCATCGGGCGGGCGAGCTGACTGGGGTGTGGGTGCCGGACGTCCTCCGTGAGGCTGTCCGCGATGCTCGGGAAACTGCAGGCGACGATCTGCGCCGTAAACGCCAGCAACTGCTCTCCTTCCTTCTGCGCATGGCCGGATCTACGAGGGCGGCGGTCATTGAACATTGGCGCACCGTCGCTGGCTTGCCCGCCAGAGCTTCGCGCATATGGCGCAGCAGAGTAAGCGCTGTCCCGGCGGCACCTTTCGCGCGTGGATGTAAGGGACGATGTTCGAGGCCTTTGAGGGCTTCGACATATGACGATTTCAGAGTTTACGCTTAAGTCCAAGGACGAGGAGCCGGTCCGTCGGCTGGAAATCTTCACTGGTTCGGGTCGGCGGCGTGAGTGGCCGCCGGAGGAGAAGGCCCGGATAGTGGCGGAGAGCTACGAGGCGGACGAGACGGTTTGTGCTGTGGCACGCCGGTATGGACTTTCCCCGCAGCAATTGTTCACCTGGCGCCGGGCTGCTCGCCGGCCGATGGGGGAGGCAGCGGTATCGGAGTCCATGTTCGTGCCGGCGGTGGTGACGGCAGCGCTTCCGAAGCACGCGGCGAAGCATCGGCCACAGCCAAGGAAGCGGGAGCCGGCTCGAGACGCTGGTGTGATCGAGCTTGAGATCGACGGCATCGCAATGCGGGTAGGTCGTGGGGCGGATTCGAAGACGGTTGCAGCTGTGATCCGTGCGCTGAGGGCAACGTCGTGATCGGGCCAACGGGAGCGGTCAAGGTCATGGTGGTGACGAAGCCCGTCGACTTCCGCAAGGGAGCGGAAGGTCTGGCAGCGCTCGTGCGCGAGGCGATGGGCGCGGATCCGTTCTTATGCGTCGGGCGAGATTATGTGGCGGAGCCGCCCTGACCGCTTTCGGGCCGGCCAAACCCAGCTTGCCTCCGCCACATAATATTCAGATGGAGTTCAGCAGTTGCAGAACGGAGTCATTCGGTCGGAATCGCGCGCCGTGATCGCCGTTGACGCCGCATCATCTCGACATCCGCTGCGGCATAGCGGTGGGTCGTGGCGACCTGTGCGTGCCTGAGCCAGGCTTGGATCGTCAAAAGGTCCACGCCAGACTGGAGAAGCTTCATGGCGAGGGAGTGCCGGAAGATGTGCGGCGATATGGGCTTGTCGGCCAAGGCTGGCCTGATAGGCACGGCCTCGGCCGCCGCACGCCGCACGATATGGGTCGCTCCAAGCGAGTCAGGCGCTCGTTGCGGGCGCCGACGAATATCGGTCGCGGCTCGTGATGGGTGATCCCGCGCTCGCCCAACAAGGTCGTCAGCGCTCGCGCCAGGTCCTTAGGAATGGGCACGACGCGGTCTCTGCGCCCCTTGCCGCGCAGCAGCACTTGCGGGTGAGAGCGCTCCAACTGAAGGTCATTTGCGTTGACGCCGGTGGCTTCCGAGACCCGGGCGCCGGTCCGTGCCAGGAAGAGCAGAAAGGCTCGGTCGCGCCGACCACGAGGCGTCTTTGGATCGGGCGCCGCGATGAGGGTATCCACTTCGGCCTTGGTGAGATGGTGCGTTACCTCGGTGTGTGCCCGTTTAATGGGAATCGACAGCACGCGTTGGGCCACACCGAAGGACGCCGGGTCGGCGGCAGCGACGTGGTGGAAAAAAGACCGGATCGCGGCCAAGCGGGCGTTGCGCGTGGCGACGCAATTGTTCCGCTTCTCCTCGAGTTCGTCGAGAAAAGCGAGAACGAGGTCTCGATCGAGATCTTCGAGCGCCAACGCCGCCGGCTTCTTATGCAACCGGTCGGCGGCAAAGAGGATCAGCATGCGCAAGGCGTCGCGATAGCTGGCCACGGTTGCGGGAGTCGCATTGCGCTGCTTCGTCAGGCGCCGGCGGAAAATAGGACTCCAGGAGCGGCGCCAGGAGCAGGTGTTCGCTCATGCTGCGCCTCCATCGAGGGCGGCACGCTCAGCCGCGATAGCGAGGAGCTCCGCCGAGCCCGTGAGGTAGTAGGCCGTGTCGCTGTAACTAACGTGGCCGAGATATGTGGCGAGCAAAGGCAATAGCGCCTGAACGTCTGCGCGCTGTTGGTGCCAGAGGCTGAGGCGGGTCACGGCAAACCGGTGCCTGAGATCGTGCGGCCTTAACGGCTTACCGCCATCAAAGTCGGCGAGTTTACGGACCTCGGCAAAGCCGTTTTGCAGGCCGGTCGCCGAGAGGCGGTTGCCCCGGGAACTGAGGAAGAAGGCCTGATCCTTGGGTATGGGGAAAGCGGCGTCGCGCTCACGGGCATAGCAACCAAGGGCACACTGCGTTGTCGTGTGAACTGGAACGAGACGGTCCTTGCGGAACTTTGTCTTCCGAACGAGGAGAACCCCGTTGGTGAGATCAACGTCGGAACGATCGAGCCCGACTACTTCGCCCGATCGCAGCCCTGAACTTGCCAACAATCCGATCAGCGTCGCCATCGTCCGCCCTCGCAGAGGGATGCTAGGCGAAATGCGGGCGCATGCGTCGATGAGTGACGTCAACTCAGCCTCGCTGAGAATACGCGGAGGCGGAATCGCTCTGGATCTGGGGAAAGCTCTGCGCTCCAAGCCCTCGGTCCGGGCGTCGTAGACGGCGAGATACTCGTAAAACCGGCGGAGCACGCCATGGCGAATTGCGCGGCTGTTCGCGGCGCCGCTGAACGAGAGGACGAAGTCCAGCGCCATCGTCCGGGTAGCGGGCGCATCGAGCTGAGCGCGCCCAACGTAGCGGACGAAAGCCCGCAACGTGCCGGCTTGCTTGCTGAAGGCGTAGCCGAGGGAGTGGCGCAGCTCGATGTACCGCTCGGCCTTCTCGCCGAGGAATTGGGCAAAGGCGGTCATGCGACGCCTCCCGGAAAGGGGAGTGCGACCTCGGCGAGCTGCGAGGTCGCGACCTTTACGTACAGTGCCGTTGTGTTGATGCTTCGGTGCCCGAGAAGATCGGCGACCTCGTTGATCGGCCTTCGCTGCTTGACGAGCTGGGTGGCAAGACTGTGGCGCAGGAGATGCGCACCTGCGACCCGCCCGAGTTCAACCCCGCCATGTCGCAACCACTTCCGCACGATCCTCGAAACAGGCGACGCGCATTTGAATGCTGCCACGGGCGGCGTGAAGGACAGGAACAGATACGGACTATCCACCTTCGGTCGAGCGCGCAGGACGTAGTCGGCGAGCGCGGCGCCGGTCTCCTCGAGCAGCGGCGCCACCCGATCCCGCTTGCCCTTGGTGCGCCGGACAGAAACCTCGCCAGCACGCCAGTCGATATCCTGCAGCTGAATGGCGCGTAGCTCACCGTTGCGAATGCCCGTGGTGGCGAGTAGCAGCAGGACGGCTCGATCGCGGATGTCGACCGGCGTCGTTGCGCCGATCGCATCGATTGCGCGCCGAACGTCATCCCATGCAAGGCGCGGCGGCAAATGCGCCAAACGCCAATGAGGCGTCCTTGGGACGACGCGGTCGAGATCCTGGTCATGGTGGCCAGCCCAACATAAAAACTGAAGAAATGTTCGGATGTGAGAAGTCGCCGCCGTGCGGGTGCCGGTGGTCGCCGATAGCGACAGCCGATGCTCGACAGCAGCGAGGACGTGCTCAGCCGTCAACGCCTCGAGGTTTTGACCGGGATGATGATGGCGGAACCAATCCAGAAAGCGGCGGCCGCCCAGTAGAACGCCTTCGCGGGTCTTCGGCTCAAGTCCTCGCGCCTTGCGCAAATAGTCGGAAAATGAGGTCAGAAGCGGAGTATCCGGATCATCATCTACCCTGGGAGCGGAAGCAATGAAGCGCTCCGGAGCCACTCGCCGTGCATGTCCCAGCGCCGATGCTGCCCCAATGCGTGGAGAATCTGTAGTAAACGTGCATAAATAGCTGTCGACGACATCTTGATGGATCGGCATCCGACCACAGCGCGTTGCGGCAAACTGGCTAAAGCGTGCGATCCGGCTCAAGTAAATCTTGGCGGACGCTCGCTTGTAACCAAGGGCGAAAAAATGCTCCGCGAGGCGATCCATCTCGCCACCGAGTGCACCGCTACGCAGGCGCTTGAGCACCCCACAATAGGAAAAATAGAACTCGAGCATTCTGCCCCTCCGGCGTTGTGGCACAGGGGAATCCCGCGCCATGAGAGAGGCATGAAATATTATGTAGCGGAGGCAAGGTGGATTTGGCCGGCCCGAAAGCGGTCAGGGCGGCTCCGCCACATAATCTCGCCCGACGCATAAGAACGGTTATGTGGCGCGCCACATAACCGTTCTCGGGCGCGGTCTACGTGTTCCGGGCCAAGCGGGCCGACCGCATCAAGCTCGTCTACTTCGACGGCACGAGCGTATGCTTGTTCGCCAAGCGGCTGGAGGATGGCAAGTTCTGCTGGCCGGGCGTTACCGACGGCGTCGTGCGACTGACGGCGGCACAGTTGCAGGCACTCCTGGAAGGCCTCGACTGGCGGCGGGTGCACGAGACGCGCGAGACGCGTGTTCCTATTGCGGCGAGCTGACCATCACATCGTTGCCAAATCACTATCCATGCTTGTTCGTGACCGACGCGGCCTCTGCCCTTCCCGACGATCCCTAACACGCTTCAGGCGATGCTTTTGGCGCGCGTGTGGAGAATGAGAGGCTCCGCCAAATCATCAAGGGAGTTGCAGCGCTATCGCTTCGGGCGAAGGGCGGAGAGCCTGCCTGAGGACCAGCTTCTTCTGGGGCTGGAGGAAGCCGAGCAGGTAGAGGCGGAGGGCTTCGCCAGCGCGGAGCCGCAGACCCTGTAAAGCGGGATGCCCGGGCTCGCAAGCGCCGCGCCAACCGCGGCTCGTTACCCGCCCATCTGCCGCGCGTTGAGCAGGTAATCGATATAGCCGACAAGATCTGCCCGTGTTGCCGAGGCCAGTTGCATGTAATGGGCGAGGACCTCTCCGAACGTCTCGACATGATCCCCGCCCAGTTCCGGGTGATCGTCACCCGTCGACCGAAGTATGCCTGTCGCGCCTGCGAAGAGGTAGTGATCCAGGCGCCGGCTCCAGCCCGCCTGGTCCAGGGCGGCATTCCCACAGAGGCCACGGTGGCTCATGTGCTGGTGTCGAAGTATGCCGACCATCTGCCCCTGTATCGTCAGGCCCAGATCTACGCCCGCCAGGGCGTTAACCTCGACCGTTCGACGCTGGCCGACTGGGTCGGCAAGGCTGCCTTCCTCCTGAAGCCGGTGCATGAGCGGCTGGTCGAGCGGTTGAAGGCGCGGACAAGCTCTTTCGCCGACGAGACCACCGCTCCCGTACTCGATCCGGGCCGGGGGCGGACCAAGACGGGACAGTTGTTCGCCTACGCCCGTGACGAGCGCCCGTGGGGCGGGACCGATCCGCCAGACGTCGCCTATCTCTACGCACCGGACCGCAAGGCCGAGAAACCGATCCGGCATCTTCAGGGCTTTGTCGGAACCCTGCAGGTCGACGGATACGCGGGCTATAAAGCGCTGGCCGAACGCAACGCCGTGAGGCTAGACAGAGGACAGCCCCGAGACGAAGACACGGAAGGCGGTATCGAACCCGCGGATGAGAGTCTGATCAGCCGTCGTCTCTGAGCTCCACCCCCAGCCCTGTGCAGCTTCAGCCGATCCAACTGCTTCGCCCACGCCGAGCAGACCATCGTCTTGCGCTCAGCCTTGACAGGGAACATGAGAGACTAGTGGTGGCGGCATCTTCCGGCTGTAGAGGAATGCGACGGACCTTGAGCGAGAGTCAGATTGAATGAACAGTTTGGCGGGCGCAGATGCGGATCCAATTTCGCCACCGCTCGGGAATCCGGCATTTCGCTCTATCTGGCTGGGCTTTCAAGTCACCTCCCTCGGCTGGTAATGCAAACTGTCGCCATCTGCTGGCTGATGGCAACTCTCGACCTCCGATCTAATGGCTGCGTTGTACCGGCTTCGTCGCGCCTGCCGCGTTCATCTTATTTGTCTTTGCCGCGCGCGGAACACTCAGTTTACCACTATGAAGCCCGGGAGACACGTTTGCTGCCACCAAAGAGCTTTACCATCGCACCGACGCTGCGCTCGACCCCCTCGGTCGCGAAGACATCATGTGCTCGGTTAGCGCTTCACTGCGGACCGATGTTGTAACGCTCGAGACTCAAGGCTGGGCGTGATTTTCATTGCCAAAGTAATCCATCTGCGAGGCGGGTGGCCTCGAAACAGGTAATTCTCCTTTGGGGCAGCTTCACCAGTTTGCTGACGATGCCCTATGTGATCGTTTCCGTCTCCGCCTCGCTTCAGCACTTTGACCCCATTCTCGATGACCGCCCAAAGCGACCGGACGCGGCTGCGCTTTCTTCGAAGGCATCCTGCCGCAATCGCCTCCGGTGTGATCACCGCTTCTCTTCAGTCGGGGAGGTAAAGGCCGCACATTGTCCTATTCGCCCCTAGTCGGAAATGGTGTGATTGACCAATTGATCAAGTCGACGGCACGCTGAAGTATCGCCTTAGTATGAGCAAGGTTGGGTGAAGCGGCGATAACAAATCCCATAGCGTCTTGGTAATCGCCTTTCCTTACGATCGGCGTCTTGGGTTTAACAAAAAGTTTGACCTCGGCGACGCCTGGTATAGCCGCCGCCCGACCGTCGCCATTAATCCAATCCAGGGTCCCATCCCGATCAGGAAGTAGGCACCGCCAGGCCGAAGTGTGCGAATGCCTTTTGCGCAAATCCCATTCGTCGCCGATAACAAGCTTGATGTGCTCGGTGACGAGATCAATACCATAAGCCAACTGAACTGGCTGAGTACCGCCAGCAAGACGCGGGTTGACTTCAATGACGACTGGGCCAAGCTTCGTCCACCGGAATTCAATATTCGTTGGCCCCCAGCCAAGGCCGAGAGCGCGCAAACAACTCAGCGAAAGATCGGCGATACGCTCATGCTCGTCATCAGTCAGAGCCGCCGGAAAGATGCCCTCACGATAGACAAAATACGGTAGAGGGCCGAAGTCGGCCGCCTCAATCCCAATGATCTCATTTCCCATTATATAAGTCCAATAAAGGGGGCCATGCGCGAATTCTTCGACCAGTATCCGCGGAGGTGAGCGCCATATGTGCTTCCCGCCCAACAGATAGGTCGTATGTTCGGTCAACTCATCAACGTCGCGGCACAATCGGACACCGCTGCTGCCGATGCCGACGGCTGGCTTAAGAATAACCGGCAGGCCGATCTCCGCGGCAGCGCTTTCAACGTCCGTCGCATTCGCTGCCAAGCGATAAGCAGGGATTGGAACCCCGGCCTCCGCGAGGAGCTGACGTTGAGTGAATTTGTCGCAGCATCGCTCAATCGATGCGGGGTCCGGTCCCGGTAGATCGAAATGCAGGCAGAGCTTGCCAACTGTCGCATAGACCTCCTCCTTCGCGCTTGTAATGCCGGCAATGTCATAGGTCGCAGCCAGCCGGGAACATTCGCGGAACAGCGCATCGAGATTGTTTGTATCGACACGGATTGCCTCAATGTTTTCCGCCGCAAGATAGTTGTACTGAGCTGGATCAGCCGACAGGGTAATTGGATGAAGACCAAGACGCTGGGCTGCTTTCACGTATCGTGCACCATTGCTCGTCGTGCCTTCAATCAGGATGAGCGCTCTTTTCGCCATTTGCTGTTAACCTCGTCGTAGCGTGCTGTGCGGCGGTCTGAGTGTTAAATCGGCATCAGCTCTTTATCCGTGCCTGACCTCAAACGCTGTGGTGAACCTAGCATTGTCAGCGATTTGGTTATCGCGAAGACTCTGTAAATTTATTTGAAGGATCTGTCGCAACTGTTTTGATCACCGGCTTATCACCCGCCGTCCGGACCTGCGGGAGCGGATTGTAGCGTCAGGCGGTGGCGCGCCCTTTTGGGTGAGCGCAAGTTTCATGCAGCGGCAGACGGAGACGGGGTTGCACTGCTGCGCCAAACCTGCTCGCCCCGTAGCGGCAAGCTTTCAGCCTCTGTGGGGTTCTTGGTTCGCGCGATTGACAGGCCAAGCGAACCTAGGAGCGCGTCTTCGGGACGACCACGGGGTCACGGCCGATCCGGCGGTGCTGTCGCGCTTTCTGCGCCGGCGCGGCGCGAAAATTCCCTGGTTGGCGCTTCTACCGCGGTGTCGATGTCCATGCCGATTCCATCAGGACGGGAGCGGCGCTGGTGTTCCAACTTGGAGAACTTCTGATGATATTGTATCTACTCTGTCAGGGTCCGCCGGTGACCGCAATCGGGCGGCGAACGGGCCGCGATCCACGACGGTCCGCAAATACGCCAAGCAACCGCAAAACTCAATCCGACATCGTCGGCCGCCTCGGCGACCAGGTCGCAAGGTGATCACACGACCTAACCAGAACGTCGCCACGCGGCTGGCGTTGTGGGGAGCCGGTCATGCGCATTCGCCCGCCCACTATCGACAGCATCAGGAAGAGCCTGGTTGGGCTACGCGTGCCACGGGTCCTCGAAGCGCGCGACGCGGCGCTGCGGCGCATCAAGCAAGGCGAGATCGACGGAATCGAGGTCTCCCACCATCTGCTGCTCGACGACTCACCCTGCGCGATAGCAGCGCATCAAGTTGGCGCTTGACGAAGGCGCGCCTCACCGCCATCAAGACGCTCGTTGGCTTCGACTTCGCCTTCCAGCTATCGCTCGATAAAGACCGCATCATGGCGCTGGCCGAGCTGAGGTTCTTCTCGGCCCGGCTGGCAAGAGCCACGTGGCGACCACACCCCCTATCGAAGCCGTGAAAGCCGCAAAGAGCGTCTACTTCTCGAAGCTCGCGACGTCCTCGCCTCGCTCGCTGAGGCCGTACGCGAAGAGCAGCTGCGTAAGCGTATTCGCCATCCATGCCGCTCGCTTCGGCTTCGATCGGCACGTCCAGCTCGATGCCGAAATGGTCGAACAAATCCGGGCGCGGCACTGGCCTCGCTGGTCGTCGTCATGAAGTCGGCGATCTCGCAGTCGCGCGCGGCGGCGGCAATCTGTTTCTTCCCGCTTGTCAACGCCCGATATGAATAGCGCGCCATCATTTCACCTCAAACCGGATTCGCCGAACGGGGCGAGGTCTTGGGCGATCCCATTGTTGCAACAGCGCTGCTCAATCGCCTGCTTCACCACGCGGTCGTCATCCAGATCGAGGTATCAAGCCTACCGAGGAAGAAGCTCACCCACCCGGGTTCATGATCTCGTGCCGCAACCGCAACCCGAGCTATCGTATTCACCACTTCAATCCCAGCACCGCCGCTCTCCTAATCCGATTGCTGATCGAGCCGCAGACGACGCCGCCTCGCCCGGCCGGTTGAAGATGGCTTTGACTGTTTTACCCAGTTGAAGGCGCCGATCCGCTGGATTTTGCAGCCTGAGCCGGAACTCCTCCCCACGTCTGCCGGAGAGTTATGTCTACGTCACCGGCGGCGTTGCCGCGATGTCGAAATTTGCGCTGAGCAGTATATCGGCGAGGGTGAGTGCTGTGGAGCTCCTATCCTCCCGTTTATTGAAGATAGCTCGCGGAGACCCGGTTGTAGTGGGAGACACGTTGCTCAGCAAGCCATTCTCGCCGTTGCGGTGCTCCGAGGCCCCGCGTATTCGCTACCTCGCTTCCAGCACGGCACTGAGGAACTAAGCCGAAGGAATCCTGAGTACGAATGAGCCGCAGGAGGCATTTGACGAACGGGGAAGCAAGGGCCTCGTCGTCCTTGTGGACAGCAGGGCCAACCGGAGGAATTTCGTTGTTCGTCATTTCAGTCTTCGTCTTCGAGGTACGATTTCCTTTTCCTGCGATGCCCACTCCGGGTCCGCTTGCGTGGCCGACGAATGGCTTGGGCGGGCCAACCCCAAGAGTGCCCCGTGGCCGACCTCGACATGTCCACGAGTACGAGACCTGCGGCGCGAATTCGCGGCGCACATCGTCTGCGCCGCGATCCGACCGGTGGTCAACGCAATTGAAATCCAACCTGCCGCAAGCCGCCGCCCTGCTGCATCGACATACTTGCTGCGAAGAGAGCTTCGATGGGCGGATTGGCCAGTGTTCAATTCCAATTGTCAGTCCCTTCGCGATTCTTGCTCAGGAAGTGACTGCGTTTTGAGTTTCGGGTGCCTTCTTTTGCGGAGCCACACAAAAATCCGCGTGACAGGCAGGCTCACCCGTGTAGTTGGCCAGTGCTTCGAGCAATGGGGTAAGATAGTACTGTTTGGTGTGGTCCGGAATTGGCCCCAGCCGGTCCACCGATTTCAGTGCCACCTCGATCAACTCGATTGCGCGATCTTTGTTGCCGCTCTCGTAATAATACTGAGCTACCGGGAGGTACCGGCGGTATTTAAACGGGCCATCGCCGTTCGGGGGATTGAGTGCCAGTATCTGTTCCGAGAGCTCGTTGCCCATCGCAAAGCGCTCCGCGCGCGGAAGATGGGAATTGTCCATCGTGGGATCGAAGAGTTGGTTGAGGGCCAAGGCCATCCACGACACCGCGTCGGACGTTTTGTCGATCGCGTCCTCGACCAATTCTCGCATGACCGGCATGCCGGTCTTGATGTCGCGCAGCTTGTGAAGCAGAAGATCCGCATGAATCTGCCGGAACTCACAAGAGTCTGGCATCAAGGCGAGGCCTTCTTCGATGGCCAAGAGCGCCGCCGTCCAATCCTCGGCCTGCATCGCCGGCTCAAGTTTGGCGTATATCGGCCCGGTAAGCGACATTTCGCGCGCTGCAAGTTGGTTATGCGCGATGCGCTTTGCATCGGCGGCTTTCGCTTCATAGCTGCTGCGCCAGCTGCCGTTAAGGACTTTCGGCAAAACGTCATCGAGTTCCGCCGGGTGGCCGATAAAAGCGATGTGGCCGTCGCGGTCGACCACGAACGAGGTGGGAATCCCAATCGAAGAGCTGGGATCCATCCAGAGCTTGTTCATTTCGCCAGTGCAATCGAACCCGATACGATAATTCAGATTCGGGAACTTCTCGGTCAGCCAGGCATCCACGTTGGTCCGCGCCTCGTCTGCGGTAGGACCCTGTTCGCAGGCGGCAACTCCGACCGCCTCAAATCCGCTGCCTTCATATTTCTCCTGCAGTTCGATCAAATCGGGCATGGCGTCGACACATGGTCCGCACCAAGTCGCCCAAAACTCAACGAGGTAGACCTTGCCGGGCCGAAAGTTCGTGAGGGGCTCGCCACGCAGCCAGTTCTCCACTTTGATCGCAGGAGCCGGGGACCCCATACGCAGTTCCATCTTGGTGTCCAAAGTCATTCCACACCTTTCGTCTCTTTTGTCGCGGAATATTTTCCAGTCAAAATCGCTGTCGGGTTTCGCCCTATCACTCTTGAGAGCTTGGACGGTTCGCCTGTGATTAGACTGGCATCGGTCCTCGAGCAGTGGCAGTTTGGCGCCAGTTCGAAAGCGCGAACTCGCCGGCTTGGTCCTCGTGCCGCCACCGCCGCGTGTGGATTCTTGCCCCGGAGTCAAAATTCGCCTCGCGGTTGCCAACGGCGGCATGCGCTCAATGCGCGTGGCGTTGAGCCCCGACAGCACGTAATGGTACCAATTAGTGGATGCCCGTCGCTGCCTCCACTTCTCCAGCCAAGCGCTCGAACGACGCTACCTACTCACGTTCGAGCGCGACCGCGGAATCGCAGACTGCCGAACGTCAGCCGTTTCGAAAGGTGTAGCCGTACCCGTTGATCGCCGGCGCGCCGCCTAGATGTGCGTAGAGGACCCTCGATCCCTGTGGAAAGAAGCCCCTCTGGACGAGGTCGATCATCCCTTGCATCGATTTGCCCTCGTAAACGGGGTCCGTAATCATGCCCTCGAGCCGCGCGCACAAACGGATTGCCTCTTTGGTTTCCTCCGATGGAACGCCATAACCCGGGTACGCGTAGTCCATGAACAACACCACGTCTGCCTCGACAATTTCCGCTCCGAGGTGGACGAGCTTCGCTGTATTTTGGGCGATGCCAAGCACCTGCGCCTTGGTCTTGGCGGGCATGGCGGAGGCATCGATACCGATCACGTTGCGCTGTCGACCATCCTTGGCGAACCCGACGAGCATGCCGCCGTGGGTTGAACCAGTCACCGTACAGACGACGATATAGTCGAAGGCAAACCCAAGCTGCTCTTCCTGGGCACGCACCTCCTCAGCGAACCCCACATAGCCCAGGCCGCCGTATTTGTGGACAGAGGCGCCGGCAGGTATCGCATATGGCCTGCCGCCCCTTGCCTTGACTTCATAAAGTGCCTTTTCCCAGCTGCGGCGGATGCCGATGTCAAAGCCCTCGTCAACCAGGCGCACCTCTGCCCCCATGATGCGGCTCAAGAGGATATTGCCGACCCGGTCGTAGACAGCATCATCATGTGGGACCCAGCTCTCCTGGACCAGGAGGCATTTCATGCCGATCTTGGCGGCGACCGCAGCGACCATGCGCGTATGGTTGGACTGCACGCCACCGATTGTGACGAGCGTATCGGCATCTGACGCGATCGCGTCGGGCACAATGTATTCGAGCTTGCGCAGCTTGTTTCCGCCGAACGCGAGACCGGAGTTGCAGTCCTCGCGTTTGACGTAGATTTCCACCTTGTCGCCCAGATGCTTGCCGAGGCGGTCGAGCCTCTCGATCGGCGTGGGTCCAAAGGTGAGCGGATAACGTTCGAATTTTTCCAGCATGCTATCTCCAGCAAAAAAGTACCTGAACCGGCTACGCACCGGTCAGCCCAGGGGTATGGTCGCGTGTTAGCCGAACACAGATTCCCTATACGATCAGCTCAGTCATCAGAGGGTGACCAAAATTGGTGTGGGTCTGAGCACTGATCCTGTCATCCGCGCATCAAAGCAGCAGCACATGCTGGGCATTCGACCAAGCCGGGACACAGCTGAAAATTGCATTCCGCAGTTGATCAGAGTCAGACGACTGGTACCCGAGCTTTCCTGTAACCATCGGCATGCTGGCCCCTGTGGCGAGTTCCACGAGCGCGGCTAGAGGACTGCCAGATCAGAAAGAGCACGCGGCCGAAGGAGCCGGCCTGAAGCAGCAGCGAACAGGCCAGCGTCGTGACGACTGCCACACGGAGCGAATCCAAAGCGAAGTAAACCATCGACGCATTGCTGCACAGG
>NZ_CP034779.1:2006329-2082758 GCF_004006095.1 Mesorhizobium sp. M7A.F.Ce.TU.012.03.2.1 | reverse complement strand
AGTGGGAGACACGTTGCTCAGCAAGCCATTCTCGCCGTTGCGGTGCTCCGAGGCCCCGCGTATTCGCTACCTCGCTTCCAGCACGGCACTGAGGAACTGCCGCGTCCGCTCGTTCTGCGGATCGCCAAAGAGCTGGTCGGGCGGACCCTGTTCGGCAATCTTGCAGCCGTAAAAGAAGCAGACGCGGTCGGAGAACTCCTTGGCGAAGCCCATCTGGTGCGTGACCATCAGCATAGTGAGGTCATGCTCGGTGCCGAGCTTACGGATTACGTTGAGCACCTCCCCGACGAGCTCCGGGTCGAGCGCCGACGTCACCTCGTCGAACAGCATCACCTTAGGCCGCATGGCCAGCGCCCGAGCGATCGCCACGCGCTGCTTCTGGCCGCCGGAGAGCTGGATCGGGAAATGGTTCATCTTGTCGCCGAGCCCCACCAAATCGAGCAGCTCCGCCACTCGGGCCTCAGCCTCCTGCCTGGAGAGCCCAAGCACCGAGACCGGCGCCTCCATGCAGTTCTGCAGCGCGGTCATGTGCGGAAATAGGTTGAAGTGCTGGAACACCATGCCGATCTTGCCGCGTACGCGCCGCAGGTGCTGATCGCTCGCCGGCACCATCTGGCCGTTCTTCTGCATGTGCGTGAGCGGCTCCCCGTCGACCCAGATCACCCCCCCGTTGATGCGCTCCAGCGTCATCAGCATGCGCAGCACAGTGGTCTTGCCCGAGCCGGAGGGGCCGATGATCGACACCTTCTCGTTGCGAGCGATGTCGAGATTGAGCCCGTCCAGCACCGTCAGCGCGCCGTAGCGCTTGGTGACGTTGTCGAAACGGACCATGGGTTCGCTCATGACTTTCTCTTTGCGCGCCATATCGTGGGTAAGCTCGTCCAGCACGCTATAGCGCGTCGTGACATTCTTGAAGACCATGGATTCGTTCATGGCGGACCTCCTACTGCAGATGGTAGCGGCGGTTGAGCCAGACGCTCACCGACTGCACGATTGCCGAAGCGACCAGGCTGAACACGAGATAGAAGAAGCCGACCATGGTGATCGCCTCGATGTACCGATAGTTGTTGCCGCCGAAATTCTTCGCCTGCTGCAGCATCTCAAGGACCGCGATCGCCGCTAGAATCGGTGTGTCCTTGAACATGCCGATGAAGTAGTTGCCCAGGCCGGGCACGATGGGCGGGATCGCCTGCGGCAGGATGATAGCCCGCCAACTGCGCACGCGCGACAGGTTTAGCGCGGTGCAGGCCTCCCACTGCCCGCCGTCCACATTCTCGATGCCCGAACGGTAGACCTCGGAGCAATAGGCGGCGTAGTGGATGCCGAGCACACCGATCCCGGCCGTCCACGCGGGAATGACAATGCCGAATTGCGGGCCGACGAAATAGACGAAGAACACCTGCAGCAGCAGGGGCGTTGAGCGGATGAACTCCACGATCTCCGTCATGGCAGTGGAGATGTAGCGGTTCGGCGACTGGCGGATCAGCGCGAAGACCAGCCCCAGCACCAGCGCGATCGCGAAGCCGAGCAGCGTGGCCTGAACTGTGACAATCGCGCCCCGGTAGAGATACGGGATCGCCTCCCAGACATACGACCAGTCCCAGATGTTCATGCCAGCGCCTCCCGAACAAAGCCGCGCGAGAAGCGGCGTTCCAGCCAGCGCACGAAGGGCGTGATGAGGGCGCGCGCAATGACGTAGTAGCCGAACAGCGCCACCGCGAAGAACAGGAGGTAATTGCCGGTGGCGTCGGCCGCCAGCTTGGAGGCGGTGGTCAGCTCGGTAATGGTGATGAAGAAGATGAGCGATGTACCTTTAAGCAGCTCGATCAGCAGAGTGCCCCAGGCGGGCAGCATGGCGCGGATCGCCTGCGGCAGGACGATACGGCGCATCATGGAGAGCCATGAGAAGTTGAGCGCGATGCTCGCTTCATACTGGCTGCGGTCGACGGCCTGGAGGGCGGCGCGGACCAGCTCGGCGCCGTAACTGGAAACGGACATGCCGATACCGAAGATTGCGACGGTCCAGGGTGACAACGCGACCCCGAAGATAGGCAGCACGAAGAACCACCAGTAGAGCTGCACAAGCATCGATGTTCCGCGTAAAAATTCGATATAGGCGATGCCGAACCAGCGTAGCGGCCAACGGGGCGAGACCCGCATCAAGCCGACGATCAGCCCCAGGACGATCGCCACCACAGATGCCCCGAGGGTCACGATCAGGGTGATCGCGACGCCTCTAGCCAGCGCGGCCACGCTGAAGCCGAGCGCGAATTCGTTCATGTCTCTGTCTCCGCTGAGCGCTCCCCGGCCTGAGACCGGGGGAGGCGGTCAGGCTCATGGACGGCAATTCCACCGGAACTACCCCTTGCAGAGTTCGGCGGTCGTGGTGCCGTCCGGCAGGGCGGCTTTAGTGTAGCCGTACTTACCGACCGACGCCATCATCTCGTCGGAACCGATATAGTCTTTCATCACCGCATTGAACGCGTCGACCGCCTCCTGCTGGTTGGGCAGGAAGGCGAAAGCAGGATAGCCAATGGCGGGCGGGGTAAACGGATCGGCCAGCTCGGTGCTGTCATCCTGGTCGGCAAATTTCTTCATGGTGAAGTAGTCGCCGGCGCCAGCGGCGGCGCGGCCGGCCTTCACAGCCTGCACGATCTCCGCCGGTCCGGCGACCTGCATGATCTTGTCGTCGGCAATGCCGRCTTCTTGCGCGTACTTCACCGAATCGTAACCGGAGGCGGTGACAAAGGTGAGGCCCTTGTCGCGCACGTCCTGGTAGGAGTGCAGTTCTTCCGGGTTGCCCTTCGGCACGAGCAGCCCGTCGGCGCCCTTGCCGAGCGGCTCTGTGAAAAGCACGTTCCGGCAGCGCTCGGGGAGGATGAACATGCCGCCCGTGATGATGTCGAAGCGACCGGCCTGCAGGCCAGGGATCAGCGAGCCCCATTCGGTGACGATGGGCTCGACCTTGGTCGTGCCCAGCCTCTTCAGAATGTCGAGCGTCATCGCATTGACGAAGCCGAGCGGCTCGTTGTTCTCGCCAGGATAGGCCCAAGGCTTCTCGTTGGAGAAGCCGATCCGGATCGTCTCTCCGTTCTTGATCTTCTCGAGCAGCGACTGCGCCGAAGCCGAACCGGCAAACGAGGCCATTGCCATCGCCGCTATGCCGGCTGCAGCCATCCCCCTCAGGATTGCACGCCTCAAGGGGTCATTCCTGCTTTCGTCGTGTTTCCACTTTTTCACCGTAGTTCCTCCCAGCTCACGTTTTGTTTGGCCGCTTGTCCCACCGATCGTGAGATGACGTTCATATCCATGCGTTCACGTGACTCATGATGCGGCGGTGCCCCTCGTCCTGCGGGTTCAAATCGCGCCTCGATACGACTGGGACTTTCCAGCCCATCCTTGATACTGCTGCAGGCAGGCGGTCCACAAACTGGGCTATGACCGAGCGGGCAACCTCTTCCGGATTCACCGCCGGGTCACGATGGACGCCGTCGTGGATCCGGTCGAGAAACGAATTCCGGTCTCTGGCGTTGGCGCGGCGGCCGGGATTCCACCCCTCGTAGTAGAAGCCGCGAAGCAAAGCCGGCAACCGAGCGCCCATGTAAACGGCATGGTCGCGATCCAGGCAGTCGCGCAGGGCGTGCAGCGTCGCAATCAGAGCTTGGTAGACCCGCTCGCGATCGTGCCAGCGAAGTCTCCACATCAGATCGCTGATCCAATTCTGCGTTACTTCTAATGCGTTGTTGAAATCATGCCTCGCGCACATTGGCTTTTCTCATTTCCTTGAAGATTGTCAGGATCTCGAATGCGCCTCGTCGGCCTTGAGGTTGACCCTGTCAGGCGAGACTAGCGCTGCAAAGAAGAGGACCACAAAAATGGCTTCCGTCCGCGGCGAACGAGCGGTGCCTGACAGATGAAAAGAGGCCTTCCGGTAGCGAAGTAGTTCCAGAGGCCAAGCTGGAGTTCAGACGGTTTGACAAAGATATTAACCGGAGCGTTCGCGAGTGCTCGTGCGGGCACGGCTCGACACAGACAAACACTCCCTTTGGTTGTAATTATCTCCTTGCATCCAGATTAATCGCTCAATTTCCGCGTCAGAAATCCTCGCCTCAGCGCAGCGCTAGGATCTCGTTCGGCGCAATCTAAACAATTTGGCAGTCCCAGCGTGCCTCATTCCAAAGGCCTAGAGGCCGCCGCGTTACGCGACGGCGGCACTCAGAGAGTTCTTCTAGGGCTCACGTCAGGGTGTGCTACATCGTCGCCGCAGTTTGCTCCCGTTTCATAAAGCCGAACACCTACTGCAACTCACGCGCGCGCCCGGCCCCATTCCCCTTTTCCCATATTGACTCGTAGTTTCGCAGCATCATCTCCGCGACACCAAAGGTGTGATTGCCTTGCCGCGAAGCCAGGCGAGCATCGATGTCGGGATAGATAAAGAAGGGCAGGGAAATTCGTTCGGCCGGACCAATGTGCACGACCTGATGCGGCGTACTCTTGAACCGGTTATCGCTCAACACCTGAAGCATGTCGCCCAGATTGACAACGAGACTATCGGGGAGGCTCGGCGCCGGTATCCAACGCCCGTGGAACCACACCTGCAAGGATCGCGTGGGGAGTTCCTCCTGCAGCAGCAGCGTGAAAAAACCATTGTCGGTATGCTTAGCGGCCGCGCCACCGGTAGACGGATATCGGATCACGCGTTGCAGAACCGTCGGCGGGCTGAAATGGCGTTGGAACCAGCCTTTTTCCATATCGAGCAGGTCGGCCAGCGCGTTCCCGAGCGGCGGGACGACGCCATTAAGCACGGTGGCCTGCAAAGCTAGGAGGCTCCGCGCGAAACCTGGAGCTAAGGCGTCGTCCGGAAGGCGTGTGCGTCCGGCAAATGGACGCCGGTCGCTTTCATTCTCGATACCGAGGTCGAACATTTCCTTTGGGTCCGGTCCGGCCTCGGGATGCAGCATTTCACCGTGCAACGGACTGTATCCACGGGCGGTGGTGGGGTGGACGTTTTGAAAGGCGTGACCATAGCGTTCCTTCGTAGCCAGGGGCAACGCGAAGAAGCGCCGGGAAGCATCGATTGCTTGTGTAATCTGTTCTTTCGGGATTCCGTGCTCGATAAGGTAGAAGAATCCGTACTCCTCGCAGGCCGTGCATAATCGCTGTTGCTCTTCACGTCGCGTTGCATCGGATGACAGTTTCGCCAATGAGATTTGCGGTAGCGTAGTCATAGTCGCTCCTCCGTCGGTGCTGTGCCCCTGTGGGGCTACTTAAGCCAAAAGCTTGTTTTACATTCACAGATCTATTCTCTGTCGAAGCGAATATCCTCTAGATTACCCACCGGCGCAACAGAAAATATGTTAAGAATATGCGAAATTACTGTACAATTGGACTTAACGGTCCCTGAACATCCGTAGCAGGCGAGGTTTGTGACCGCCCTCGAAGGGACGATGAGCACTTTCCTGCAAATGCGAAAGCCTGTTCGATGATCTGCGCGAGATCTGCCCAAATTCACGCTGGCCAGGGTGTGGACGCCGTACACCCAGCCCGTATCGCCTTGCGATGTTGATACAGGCGAATGACCGCCACGTTCCAGTGCGTTGGCAATGCGCAACAGCAAGCATCAGTATGCATGTTGATAGGGACGGAATTGCCAAGCTTGTGTGGGTGAAAGCAACGGCAAGTTCTACCTCTTCGGGACTTGTCTGGCATTTGACAGCTCATAAACCTCGATCGCTTGGCCAAAAACGAATCCGGCCACAAGAAGTTTTTTGATCACCTTTTCGCTGATGATTCCCGGTTTTCTTTTAAAATTGCGTCAACCATCTTCTCAGCCACCATGATCGTTGGAATGTTTGTATTGGCCCGGGGGCAGAACGGCATCACCGAAGCATCGGCAATCCTCAAACCCGAAACGCCCCGAACCCGGCCCGACGGATCAGTCACCGCAGCAGGGTCGGAGGCTTGCCCTATTTTGCAGCTCGAAGTCGGATGCCAATTGCCGGTCACATTCTGTCGGACAAATCGGTCGAGATGCTCCTCGTTTTTGATCAGATCTGCAATGCTATGACCATCGGTTATGACATGACTAATGAGGGCGCGGCGCAAGCGTGGAGAACTGTCCATAAGCAAAGCAAGCACCGAGGTGAGTCCGTAATTAACGCAATTGACCTTACTGACCTGCTTCGCTCGTGCATTCCAAGCTGAGGGAAAAGGGTCAAGCGCGACCGCCGACAGGGAATCCTGCTTCAGTAGGCGGGCCATGAAACAGAATCCGTGCTTCAGTCGATCGGCGTCCCGCTTGTCGCTCAACCAGTTGAAATCTACCTGCGGCTCTACGGTATGAGAGCGATCCTTGAGCACGATCGTTCCTGTCGAGTAAACTCGGTTGACCCACAAATAGAGGGAGCCGAGGCGCTTGCCCAGCGGGTGCCAGGCCGACTTCGCAACTCCCGATATTGCCATGTCCGTCGACGGGCACCCATTGTAGCCCGACGAGTAACGGGCGTGCATCTGGATGTGGCCGCTCACATTGGGCGCCATGCGATCGCTTGGTTTCAAATACGCAGAAACGGCGATCCCTGGATGTTCTTGAAGGTTCTGGCCCACACCTCTTACATCTGCCACAACCGGAATACCGAGATTTGTCAGTTGCTCGGCCGGGCCGACCCCGGAGCGCATCAATATGGTGGGGGAGTGGACAGCTCCGGCGCAGAGGATCACACTTGAAGCGAGATACGACTGCTGGCCGAAGTTGTTTTCCGTCTCGACCCCCGTGACGGTGCGGCCTGAAAAGGCCAGACGCACAACCGTCGTTGCCGGCAAGATTGTCAAATTGCGTCGAGAGCGGACGCTCTCGGACAAGTAGGCCATCGCAGCGGAAACGCGGTGGCCGTTTCGGTTGGTCAAGGGAACGACGGAGTAGCCGTCACCAAAACCACCATTGAAGTCCGGCCTGAAATGAATACCCTCATTTTCATACGCTCTCGATACCGCTCGGATAAAGCCGGACCAGTCTGATCGCCGCACCCGACTTATCGGCAGCGGACCAGCCTTGCCGTGAAATTCGCCGCCGAAATCCAGATCGCATTCGAGGCGACGGAAGTAGGGTAGAACCTCCTCCCAACTCCAGCCCGCTGCACCGCTCGAGGCCCAGTCATTGTAGTCTTCGGGACCACCGCGGTTGGCCACCTGAGCATTGATGCTGGAGCCGCCGCCCATCACCCGGGCCTGCTCGTAATGAATGGGCTTGCGGCCATCCCGCACTGTGGTCGCGTCGAGTAAAGGCCATTGATAATCAGGATTGAAGTAAGCACGTGTTGGATTGCCTTCCAAGATGTCATCAGGGACGGCATTCGGGGGCGTATCAGGACCGGCTTCGATGAGCAGTACGCGATGTCCATCGGCGGAGAGCCTGCTCGCTACGACGGATCCAGAGGAACCGCCACCGATCACGATATAATCGAAAACCACACAAGCCTCCCACTATTCACATGATGCTCAGACGAGGGATAACGGGCACTATTAGGCCCCCCAGCAGAGGATCACTCGTCAGGCAGCTAAATACGTGCTGGTGCCGTAGGAAATCCACACTACACCCTAGTAGTTGGTAAGAGGCCGAGAATCAGCTAGGATGACAAGCGGAATGAATGTCGAGACGGCCGCGTGAGCAATTTCGTCAAGTTTTAGCCGCTATCTTGCAGTCATCGCACCGATGCGACCTAGCCGATCTTCTTCCAGCTCGCGCCGGCACGTTACGCCACCCCTGGCGAGACCGTGTGCGGCCCGCCTTTAACGGCGTGGCGCTCGGACGAGCGACGATCCCGAAGGATATCCTATGTTCCGTGCGCTTGCTGTTCGTCATGCTAAAAGTCATTCCCGCCTATAAGCGGACGCGTCAACTACTAGATGCCGTAGTATCAGTGCTTTCCCGCAAGCTCTAGAAGTCACCGTGTGTTCAGCGCACTGAAGGGCATCGGCATGCAGAGCAACGTCACGACCCTAGAGCTTGCGAGGTGCATCTGTGCGGCAGACGAGTTGGGGCGCAAGATGGGCCTTCACATTACCATGGGCGAAGATTTTGAAGAGTACGTTGGGATCACCAGCAGACTTCCCGGGAAGTCACCGACGTATCCAAGCTTCCGTCCCGACTGTTCTTATCTTCCGCCTGGAAAGGCCTTTTGGATCGTCGGGCGTGATCAGGATGGAAGAGTAGCGCATGTACAAGCAATGCGTCTATATCATCTAACCAACACAGACGTTGCTGAGCACCTTGGGTCGTTGAGAGCCTGGTTCGCGGATCCTACCTTCATAGCCGGGTCTGGTTCCTCGTCTCGCTGCGATGCGCCCACTGGCCGCAGCATGACTGGGCTGGTCGCCTATCATGGCGACATCTGGTTGCGCGAGGACTTCAGAGGCCGCGGTCTCTCTACCTTTATCGGTCGCATTGCATTTGGACTAGCCTGGGCTAAATGGTCGCCGGACTTCATCTATGCGCTGGTTGCCGATTGGCACATCCAAAAAGGCGTTGTCGATCAGTATGGGTATCTACATCAGGAGCCACACGGATCAGTCCTGCACTTGCCCGCGCACGGGATAGATGACGACGATTGGCTCGTTTGGCTGACGCGAGACGAACTGTTGAAGACGGTTCGTGCCTCATCAGTGCAGGCGCCCGGCGAGAATACTGTGGCGAAAGCCGACTCTCGATCATGGACCGTATCGCCAGACTGATCTGAGCCGGAATCAGATGCCGTATGAACGTCTCATCGGCCCGGTGAATGGAGGTTTCCAAATACTACACATTCGAGAGCCTCTAACACGCGTGAGCCTCAGCGCCTGAGCGACTATCAACGACCAAGTTTCAAACTCTCTGGAGTGGGCTCGGGTTGGCGATAGTTTCGGTGGCACTATGTGACACTCTCGCTACGCTAACCGTTTGAGCTGCCGCCATTCCGGCAACACTGCTGGCCCTGCGTTAGCTGCCGGTCGACACCGCGTTGTCCCTTGGCATGTGGCATCCGGCAGGTTCCAAGAAGGCCTCGGACGCGACATACACGCGACCGCGAGGACCGCCGATTCAAGCGACGAGGACCGGAAGTGAGGTTGATTTTCCCAATGCAAGTCGAAAGGATTGCCCGGGAGATGTTCGTCCTCCCGTCGGGTTGGCGGGCGGGCCAGAGCCAAGCCCACCTTATCAACTGCGTCGGACAGACTTTCGGTAATCCCATTCACAACTATCCAGAATATAAGATGTTTCACCATTTTGAAGTTGTGCAATATAAAGATCAATATAATTTTACGTTCCGATAACTCACCGAGGGGAAACTCCGTGCTAAAGCTTTAACGCCGACCTGCCAAGGACGGCGCGCCGAGCCTTAGCCGCAGCTTTGTGCGCCGCTCGCAATATTCGGTGCAAACGGTTGCGGAGAAGGGATTATGGAACGCCCCCAACTCGAAGAAGTGCCCGTCCTTTCCGCAAGGGAAATAGAGTGCATACTCTGGGCAGCCAGAGGGAAATCGTCGTGGGAGATAGGACGAATACTTAACAGGTCCGAAAACACTGTGAATTTTCACATAAAAAACGTAATGCGGAAATTGGACACGGGCAGCAGAACGGTCGCTGCTATGAAGGCGGTAAGCCTCGGGATCATCGAACTGGAGGAAGCGGTGAGCGCCGCCGAAGTGTCGTCAGGCGACGATTAGAGTCTCGGTCTTTTCTGTAATGTAAGGCCGCTGAGCCCGGATTGCGCCAATAATCCCGTTATGGCTGCCGGGTCTCATAGTCGACCCACGAATGCGGCCTCGCAGTGTGAACAACACGATGACACAACGCCCACGGACCTGCGGAACGCGAGTTTCGTCCATCGCATCCTCGGGCCGGGGTTGTGTTCACATTCATGAGGTGATCGAGAAGGCTGACCGGGAGGTTTTCCGCTGCGGGCGCGGTCTGAATCGCGTGGCGCAACTACGCCAGTACTTTGGGGTCTTGGTGACTTGCTGCAGGACGGAACGGCCGAATAGGTTCGGGGCACAGCACCAGGGCCGACCACGCGCCATCGGAGGAGTTCATGCTGCGCCAGCGCACACCATATCAGTTCGATCTCAAACCGTACGATGCGAAGACCGCGCAGATGCCACCATGGCAGGCGATGGCCGAAGAGACGCTCCTGATGCGGCAAAGCTGAGAGTGCGCCTGAACCTCGGCGAGGTTGGCGTAGACGAGCGTTATGTCGTGGAGTCCTCGGCCCATCGGCGGCTGCAAAATCTGAGAGCAGCCTCGCGCACCGGTCAACAGGAGGTGGCGCGCGTGATGGACGAGAAGATTCCGGCTCAACCATCTGGAGCGCCCTGCACTCTGCGATGCGGCGTCGCCTGGTGAGTTGTGTGCGTCAAGTTCTGCTAAAATGGCGTGGCATTCAGTGGTGACGTTGAGTGTCCGCCGCGCAGCCGCCGTCTAGCGGAGCGGCGGACACACGGGCGGTGCTCAGGCGGCCAATGCCCTCAGGCTCTCCTTCGTGAGCTCGCGCAGACGGATCGCTTCAAGCCAGTTCTCTTGGATGCCCACCGCCAGCGCCCGCACCAGCCGCAGCTGGCGCAATTCGTCGAGATGTGCCTCGTCGACCATGCTGATCAAGGTCTACGGTGCGACGTCCAACTTCAGGTCCACCAGAGAACAAGGTCAGGCCGGGCAAATCCGAAAAAGCAATTCAGCACCAGGCGACGCTTTCCGTCGCCTGATTGACCGGTAACCCCGTGAACGAAGCCGCCATCGATTAGGGCGATATCCCCAGTTTTGAGCTCGAACTCGCGGTAAGGGACGGCCTCCAGATAGGCTGCCGAATAGGGATATCCAGTGGTCTCCACACCTTGCGATATCCGGTCCGCAACCGTCGGCTTGTGGCTCCAGAGCTTCAGATTGCCGCCTTGCTCAGGCATGCTGGGATAGAGGTTGAGCGCTGCGACCGTATTGTGCGCCACCGCAGAAAGCTCGTAATCATCGCCAGCACGTAAGACTTGAGCGACGTCGTCGTGGGGATCCAAGGAAAAGGTGCCTGTGCCCGACCAACTGAGGCCGCGACAAACATTGGCCTGGCCGTGTTCGGAACGGGCTAGCCGCAATTCGATTCCCTGGTTGTGAAGCTCTCGCTTCAACGCCCCGAATACTGCTCGAACCGGGTCAACCAAATTCTTAAAAAGGGCATCGACGTACGGCCGCGCGTTTTCGGCGTCTGCGAAATAGGTGGCTGCATCCTTTCTGTAGTGAGATGCGCCGACATATTGTCCGGGCACACCATCTTTACGCTCTCTGAGACCGGAGCTTCCAATAAAGTTCGTAGTGATCTCCTCGGCTACTTCGGTGCTGAAAGCTTGCTTGATGTGCAGAGCGGTGAGCTCACCTTTCAGGACCGAGATGATCTCCGACGTGTTGATCGACCCGGTCCGTTCTTTGATCGAAACCGGCGAGATGGCTGGCACTTGAGATATCTGACTAGACATTGTCTTGCTCCTGTAGTGCGTGTTCAAGGATGGTGATGCCACGATCGAGTTCGGCATCGGTGATGGTTATCGGTGGGAGGACTTTGATAACGTCGCGATTTGACCCCGAGGATTCGATAAGAAGGCCATTTTCGAATGCGACATCGTGCACGCGGCCGACAACTGCCGGTGAACGGCATTTCAGGCCGGCCATCAGACCGCGGCCGCGCTTCTGTTCGATGTATCTTGGAAATTTCGCAACCAGGCGATCGAGGTGCGTTTGCAGCCTGACGGCTGTCCGCTCGACACCTGCAGTAAATTTCCTATCCGACCACATCTTGCACATGGCTCCTGCCGTCACGAAGGCGAAATTGTTGCCTCTGAAGGTCCCGCTATGTTCTCCGGGCTTCCATATGTCCAAGTCGGGTCGAATCAGAACGATGGACAGCGGACTACCTGAACCGCTTAGTGACTTGGAAAGACACACAATATCCGGTTCGATTTTCGCGGACTCGAATGAGAAGAAATCGCCAGTTCGGCCCGCACCCGCCTGAATATCGTCGACGATAAAAACAATGCCGTGAGTACGGCAAATGCGCTGAATTTCCGTGAGCCAAGCTGCGGATGCGGCGTTCATGCCGCCTTCTGCCTGGATGGTCTCCAGAATGATTGCGGCAGGCTTTTCTATGCCGCTCCCCGGGTCGCTCAAAACGCTGTCGATGTAACTGGCGGAATCGAATGCTTGGTTCGGATAACCGTCATAGGGAACACGGATCACATCGTGGCGAGCAACGCCTCCCAGTTCCCTGGTTGAGGCCGAGCCCGACACCGCTAGAGAGCCGAGCGACATGCCGTGGAACGCATTCGTAAAGGCCATGACGCTCGAGCGGCCCGTGTATTTTCGCGCCAGCGCGAGCGCCGCTTCGTTGGCGTTCGTGCCGGTCGGCCCAGGAAACTGAATCTTGTACGAAAGGCCTCTGGGTTTCAGGATCCAATCGACGAACCCTTCAATGAAGTCACGCTTTGCCGCCGTATGCATATCAAGCGACAGAAGAATGTTCTCCCCGACGAGATATTCAATCGCTGGCGCCATAATATCCGGATTGTTGTGCCCGTAGTTGAGTGCGCCGGAACCCACCAGGAAATCGATAAAGGGCTTACCCGTCTCGTCCCAAATCGTCGCCCCAAGGGCCTTCGTAAAGACGGTGGGGAACGCCCGGCAATAACGACGAACGTTAGATTCATGAGCCGTGAAAGTGTCGGTGTCCATATTAAGTCCTCTGCACATAGACGTTCAAAAAAGAGAGCTGTTTAATGGCTAGTGGTTTGCGGCAGATGTTCGTCGCTTAACATTGAAGCGGAATGCCGGAGGCAGATTTGTTGCTGGGATCCTCATCGACTATTATTAGGTTGCGTTGCCCTCCATTCAGGCGCCTTCGGAGAAGGTGCTGCAATAAGATGGCTTCTAAAGCTTCCGCGAAAGCATGGATACTATGGCATCAGGTAGTTGACGTACCCACCCATCGCTACCCATAGCGCCTCCGGACAATGGATGAGTCCCAGGAGATCAGCGGGGTCGCGTCGCCAGAGGTTGTGTAGCTCGGCGGTAGCGAGAAGCCGCTCGCGAGCGCGCTCCTCAATAGCGCCGTAGCGAGCGAGCGGCTTCGCGGCGGTCATCAATATTCGCCGTTCAACCTCGGGCTGCGGACACCAACCTGATTCAAGAAACTATTTGATGACCGATGACACAGCGAAAGCCGCGCTCTCTTGGAGAAGACTGCGGATTCCGATCTCTTGCGCGAGATGATTGGCCCGAGCCGCCGGGTCAAGAGGGCGGGCCGCCGCGGGCGCCCTTGACGGAAAGCCCGTTCGTAAGCCAGGCGGAAGCAACCGGGAGACGCGCTGGCGAAGGGCCGCATCGGTTTCGAGAACGTCCACTACCGCGTGTCAAGCGAAGTGAGGATTTGACCCCCTGGGCGAACTGATTTGACCCCCTCATTGTTTTGCCGTTTCGTTGGTACCGAGCGTCGTTCCGGCCTTCTGCAATAGGCCGGAACGACGCTTTTCGCGAAGCCGGTAGCTGTCGCCACGGATCGTTATCACTGTCGAATGATGAAGCAGGCGATCTAGGATCGCCGTTGCCACCACGGGATCGCCAAACACGCTGCCCCATTCGCCCACCGAGCGGTTGGAGGTGATCAGGATCGATCCCCGCTCATAACGCTGCGACACCAGCTGGAAGAACTGTGCGGCATTGGCTTCGAACGGGAGATAGCCGAGCTCGTCGATGATCAGCAGTTTCGGCCGCGACAGGGTCGTCAGTTGCTTTTCGAGTGAACCGTCGTCATGGGCCTTGGCCAGCATCGCCACGAGCGTGGCCGCCGTGACGAACTGGACGCTATGGTTCTGCCGGATCGCCTCGCGCCCGAGAGCCACCGCCAGATGTGTTTTGCCCGTACCCGGAGGTCCAAGGAACAGGACCGTGTCGCCGTGGGCAATCCAGCGGCAGGTCGCCAGCTCCCGGATTTGGCGCTGATCCAGCGACGGCTGCGCGTCGAAGTCGAAGCCATCGAGTTCGCGCACAAACGGGAACTGCTCGATCTTGCCTGCCATAGAGATGCGCCGCTCGTCGCGCCGCGCGATCTCGCGGGTCACCAGGAAGGCCAAAGCCTCGCGCAAGATCATCTGCGAACGCGCCGCTTCGTCCAGCAGCGTATCGAGCTGGTCCCGGATCGCGGTCAGCTTCAGCCGGTCGAGCTGAGCCACCAGCATCTCGTGATCGACCGTCGTCATCACCAGCTGCTTCCCACCAGTGCCTCATATTCGGCCAGCGGCCGCAACAGAGCGGAAGGCGCAACGATATCCACCGGCGCCGATCGCACCGGCGCAGCAGCGCCGACCACGCCGGCAAGATGCGCGCGCTCGACAATCCGTTGGCGACGTCCGCGGCACAACGCATGATCCGCCACCACCTCGCCCGCATGACGCACGATAACGCGGCCGCCCAGCACCACGACCTGGACGCTCTCCCCGATCAGCCGCCAGGGAACCGAGTAACTGTTCGTGTCCAGGTCGATTGCGCAGTCTGCCTGGACCTTGCGCACGAGATCCCGCAGTTGCCCGAACGGCGCCCGTCCGCCCAGAGGGCGGAGCGCCACGCCTTCTTCGGCAAAGCGCTCCGCAGGAGCCACCCCGGTCGTGCCATGCACACGCTGATCGGCAATCTCGCGCGTCCACCGTTCCAGATGCGCCTCGAACGCCGCCCAGTTCTCGAACCGGCGGCCGACAATCGCATTGTGCTTGACGTAGCCGACCCCGCGTTCGTCCTTTCCCTTCGTACGCGCCCGGTAGGGCGCACAAGCCCGTGGCGTAAATCCCCAGTAGCGGGCAAAGGCGTGCAGCCGCACATTGAAGCGCACCTCCCGCGTCGCCGCATCGTGATGTTCGACCAGCGCCTTCGGATTATCGAACAGCACTTCCGTTGGAACCCCGCCGAAGCGAAGGAAGGCTCCTTCCATCCCCTCCAACCAGTCCGCCTGGCGCTCCCGAAGCGAGGGACGGATATGCAGCCGACGCGAGTAACCCAGCGTTGCCACAAACAGGTGCACCCGAACACGCTCGCCGCCGATCCACGCCCGCGTGTCGCCAAAGTCGATCTGCATCTGATGTCCCGGCGCCGTCTCAAACCGAACCGTTGCGCGCTTCTGCACCCTCAACTCCCGACGCCAACCCTGCACCCGAAGCTCCACCGACCGAAGCCCTATGACGATCCCATGTTCGCTCTCCAGTTCCTGGCGCACCACATCGGCGTTGCCACCATGGCGGAAGAAGCGCTCCCGCAGCCAATCGTCTAGCCCGTCAAACGCGCTCCGCCGCACAGGCTTGCGAAACGGAACAGTCCCGCCTTCGCGCAGATACCGACGCACCGTGTTGCGCGCGCACCCGAATTCCTTCGCCAGCCGCTTCGCTCCCCAGCCAAGCTCATGCAGCCGCAGCATCGCTGCCACCTCTTCAGGCTGAAGCATCTCCTCTCCCTGCATCGTTCTCGACAATGCAGGAATCGCCGAAATCCCAATCGTCATTCATGCCTCCTCTCATAACCGAGGGGGTCAGTTCTTCATTTCGTCAGGGGGTCAGTTTCTCAATTCGCCCGACACCGCGACGGCAACCATCCCCGGCCGCAGCTGGGGCTGCTGCCTTCAGGCGAGTCGAAAAGGAGATAGTCTGGGAGGGTAAAGGCGTTGACGAGGTGGGCCGTGAGTAAGCAACCAAGCGCTGATCGGGATCGACGAACGCTATTTCCGTCCGACCGAGGTTGACCTGTGATCGGCGTTACCCCAAGCCAGGCAGGCCGACAAGCTCGGTTGGAAGGCGAAGACCTTTCGATGAGCTCGTCTTCGAAATGCCTCAGGGTCCACTGCCGCGCCTACGGAATCATGCTGGCGTCACGCGAAAATGCGATGGCGTCGCGGGCAGGTGCATGTGTCGTGGGGCCATCCGCACTGCCGGCACGCCCTCTCGGCCGGCATCCACTCAGGTCCGGTCGTTTGGGTCGGCGAATTCACACATCCTGCAAAGCAGAAAACCATCCGCTCCATTCATGCGGTCGACGATTTCGCGAAAAACTGGCTTTTCAAACAGAGCGGAGTAACCCTCATATAGAAGGTTGCCCAATACGTGACGCCGTTCAAAATCCATAGAGCACAGGGTAACGTCGCCGTTTGGAAGAAGAACATTCCGATACTGTCGTGCGTCCACGCAGGTTAGGGCTCCGACCACTGGCTGACGTGGTGCAACGATCTTAGGGTCGACGCTTCCACCCCTACTGCTCACCGGCCGCGCTTTTATCAGGGCTTCGGTAGGAATAATGTCGGCTATATCTGGGTGGGGCTCGCCCAAGGCCACGAATCGGATCAAGGGGATGTCCGCGTCGACGAGTTGACGAACCAGATCGCGATACTTGTCTCCGACCAGGCGGCTGTTCATGTAGGTGCCGTCATCGAAAACATGGACCACGAATACGCCCAAGCGCAAGGCTTGCAATCGCTGCAGGTCCTGCCCGTTCATTCCCACCAGCGTCGTAAAAATCCTGATGCCATGGCCTTTGGCGAAGGCGTGCTCCACCATTTCGGTACAGTCCGGATTGAGCCAAGGTTCGGAGTATCCCGCAAAACCAATGTCGACGGAAGTCGGTACGCGGGCCAGACACCGCTTGAAATCTTCAAGATCCAGATGACTCGCATGAGACACTTTTCTTTGCCGGACCGCGAACTTGTCCTGGGGACAATATGAACATCCTACGACGCATCCCGTGGTCGTCGTTATCTCCAAAACCCTGCCGGCTGTTTTTGCTGAGCGAAGTTCCGGTAAAATCACTGGTGATTACTCCCATCTACTTCCTGCGAAGCGCCACGATGGTGTGCGTGTGCCTTTGGCTTTCTGATACCGCCTGCTGATCTACCGAGGCAACGCAGCCATCTACCCTTTTTGGCAGCCTAAGCCGCCCGGTTCACCGATTTGCCGGGCCGACCCTTCACAAACTTCCAGCGCGTCGAACCAGAGACAGCATTGCATCTTTCGAGGCATCACTCGCTCCGGAGATGTAGCCTCAACCGTTGGTCGCTGGCCCGTCGCCGAGATGCGCGCGCAGCACCCTCGAACCCGCCGGAGAGAAGCTTTCTGGATGCCGTCGATCATCCTTCATCGAGCGAGTTCCGTGTTCTCATGCGGGTCAGCCCTCACACTATATTGCCGCACATCGACCAGCAAAGGCCGAGCTAGTGCGCCTGGCGCGCAGTTACTGCGAGATAGGCTTCGAAAAGCCCGACAGGGCTAAGACGCTCCGCTGTATTGAACCCGACATGTTTTCTTACGGCTGTCAGATTTTGGACACACATCACTCATCGTCAGTCGCTTAATACGGATGGTAGTTTCTTCCAGGAATCGGTGACATTGAACACCACCCTGTCATGACCGCCCAATCTCAGCGAAGCGAACTCAGCATCGCCACCAGGACCAAGCCTGAAGATAAATCCGCCATAGCAGCGTCAACGACATTTTGCTTTCGAACCCGGATGGATTGCACGAGGTGATTCGCGCCGTGATGCAGGAGGTGCTCGAGGCCGAGATGGACGAGGCGCTGGATGCTTCGAAGAGCGAGCGCACGCCGGAGCGTCTCGGCTATCACGCGCGCTACTACGGGCGGAGAACTAGCTGCGCACCCACGGCGGTTCGATAATCCCAAGTTTCAAAGCTTTTACAACAGCTACCGTTCTGCTGGTCGCATCCAACTTCCGCATTGCATTTTTAAATGGAAATCTATCGTATTTCGTGATCTGCCTAAAATAGTTCCTATTTCCCATGACGATTTTCCTTTCGACACCCAATCAATGCACTGTATTTCTCTCGGAGAGAGGTTATGAATTTGTTCCGACGCAGTCGTAGTGTTGAACCTCGTAACCATCAGATGAAACCGCAGCGCGGCCATTTGCAGGTAGGTGATCGTTCTATTCTGCAATTCGCAGTCCGAGGATTGAGCAAAAACTCACAAACCTAAAGCTGTCACCAGGGCCATGTAATGGGACGGTAACGCCTGACCTCAAGCCGAATGTTGCTGCTTCGTCCAAGACGCGGCGTCCATCTTCAGTTATGCTTTCATCGGTATACACCTCGCTCCCCGCCTCCTTTCGATCTTTCTTGATGAGTGGGTCTATTTTGGCATAGCCCATTCTCGAGTAGCGCTCCTGCCATTCAGCAGGATAATTCCACATCACCACAGAACCCTCTCGGTTCGGCTTGAAAACCCCCTGTTTTGATGCGAGCGGGCCATAGGCAATCCACGGGCAATCGAACTTCAGCGCAAACGCAGACATCCGTTCGAACAACTGTTCGGATTGAGCGATATCATCAGTCATCTCGAGGAATAGGTCTAACTCCACCGCAATCCGCGGGAGTTCCATGATGCCTCCTTCATTGCGTTCTCATTGGTGCAAAGTTTGCTCCAGCCCAGCCTCGCAACATGCGAAGTCAACGGGACCGAGCCGGAGTTCCTTCCGCCACCTGGAGTACCTTCAAGAGTCGTGCCAGCTTGCGAGCGAAGCTTCTTCTTCAGGTTGTCAATCGACTGGGGAGGTACCCAGGAGGCGAACCGAACAGCACTGTGTCGGGGAGCGCACAATCCGACAGTCGAGCATTCGATTGACGGAATATGGGCAGGAAAGTATTCGCGGCGCGCTTTTGAAATCAGCACCTAAGTCTCGGGCCTGAGAGAGCTGCATTGCCTGTACTTATTTGATCGAGGCAGGAACAATTTAGAATTCAATCGATACATCGACCCTCTTTTCCAATCTCCCGAGTTGGGCAGCCGAAGCAATAGTATTCGACTGGATCGCGGCTGACTTTCTCCAGGCTCGGTAACCTGCTGAATTTGCCCTTCGGCTGTTCCCGCTCGGTTGGCACGACTTTTGAACCTCACCATCGTGAGGCGGCAGGAGCTGCCCGCCAAAATTGATGCTGTTATGGGGGAGGTCGAGATTCCAGTTTTGTCTTTTAACGTCTTTGGGACGGAGCGTGTTGATGCGCCCGCTTGGAAACTATGAAACGTTTCCCCGTCCATGGGCGCGGCGCCACTTGTCGCGAAGTTTTCGCCTTCACTGTTCGCCTCTGGAACAGGCAGCCGGCCCGGCTCGCGATCATAATGACCGCGATGCTCGCCTCCACGCTGGCTGACGTGTTGATGCCGCTCTATTCTGGCCGACTCATCGACGCTGTTTCTCGTGCTGCTAATGCGGCAGCACCAGCTTCGGATTCAGCTGTTGCAGCATTCTCTGTACCGATTGCATTGGCACTCGGTGGCATTGCCATGCGCCACGTCGCCTTCATTGGCCTGAGCGACCTGGTGTTGAAAATGATTTCCGACGTCGCGACCGAAGCGTTCCATCATGTGCAGCGCTTTTCGACAGACTGGCATGCAAACAGCTTCGCCGGCTCGACAGTGCGCAAGATAACGCGCGGCATGTGGGCGCTCGACCTCCTCAACAGCACGATACTCGTCACGCTGCTCCCGTCGTTTGTCATCTTGATCGGCTCGACGGTGCTGCTCGGCTGGCACTGGCCGGTCATGGGCGTGATCTTTGCTTGCGGCTCTCTCGTCTACCTTGCGTTTTCGATTTCGCTGTCGCTCGGCTATGTCGCGCCAGCGGCGAGCCTTGCCAACCGATGGGACACAAGGCTCAGCGGCGCGCTTGCGGACGCGGTCAGTTGCAACGCTGTGGTCAAGGGCTTCGGCGCAGAGGTTCGCGAAGACGAGCGGCTTGCAAATATCATGACGAAATGGCGGCACCGCGCGCGCCGGAGCTGGGTGCGCGGAACGATCATCGGCTCAACCCAAGGCGTAACTTTGGTTGCGCTCAGGGTGGCGGTGGTCGGATATGCCCTGCTTCTGTGGTCGCATGGACAGGCAACGCCGGGCGAGATAGCATATGTTCTCACGTCCTTCATCGTCCTGCAGGGCTATCTGCGTGATGCCGGCATGCATGTCCGCAACGTGCAGCACTCGGTTAATGATATGGAAGAACTGGTGGCCATCCACAATCAGCAGGTGGATGTTGCCGATCGTCCAGAGGCCAAGCCGATCCGGATCACGAACGGCCGTATCGATTTCGAGAACGTCCACTTCCGCTACGCCAACCATCCCCTGCCGCTCTATAGCGAATGTTCGCTGTCGATTGAAGCTGGCGAAAGGGTTGGGTTGGTTGGACCCTCCGGTTCCGGCAAGACAACATTCGTGAAGCTGATCCAGAGACTCTACGACCTGAGCGGCGGCCGGATCCTGATAGACGGTCAGGACGTCTCCGAGGTGACCCAAGAGTCCCTTCGTTCGCAGATCGCGATCGTGCAGCAGGAGCCGATCCTGTTTCACAGGTCGCTTGCCGAGAACATCGCCTATGGCCGGCCTGGCGCGAGCCAGGCCGAGATCGAGCAAGCGGCACGACTGGCAAGTGCCCACGAATTCATCGCGCCCCTGCCGAAGGGCTATGGGACATTGGTCGGCGAAAGGGGTTTGAAGCTCTCCGGCGGCGAGCGCCAGCGCGTGGCGATCGCGCGCGCCTTCCTCGCGAACGCGCCGATCCTTATTCTGGACGAGGCCACGTCGAGCCTCGATTCGGAATCCGAGGTGCTCATTCAACAAGCGGTGGATCGGTTGATGGTGGGCCGAACCACACTCGTCATCGCACACCGGCTGTCGACGGTCCGCTCGCTCGATCGGCTGCTCGTCTTCGACCGTGGCCGCATCATGGAGGACGGCGATCATGCCGCCCTGATCAATCTCGATGGTGGCATTTACCGCCGCCTCTTCGAACGGCAGGCGTTGGAACTCGCGAAGGGCCTGGCCTGATCGCTAAACCGGCTTGCGCGATGCGCCGAGCCGTTGCCGGAGAGGGGTGTGGCAGTGACGAGCGGCGGGCGTTAGGCGGCAAAACCAGCACGGCCGGAACTGTCCGCCAAACGGGCGAGCGGGAATGCACCACGTCTAAGCTTCGGCGAATGCGCGCAGTTACACGCGGGCACCGAATTGTCGCGCCTAACGGCGCACGCACCAAAAGGGCGGGAATGTCGACGGCCCGGGAAGAGTGCGGCCCTCGCCGTTACCCACATTTCGCCAAAGGAAGCGAAGTCAACGCACATTGAGAGGGCGGTGCTTCCCGGCCGGCTGGGATCCCTGTCGCTGGCCCAACCTACCGCACGCCGGCCACGTCAACGGTTCAAAGTCCCTTCGGTTCGCAAAGTCGTCCCCTTGGAGACCCGGAAGCGCAGGAGCTCCGACCGCAGTCTTCGCTCAACTCTGGCCATCTGCTCCGGGATTGGATTCCGTTCCCTTGCTAGCACAGTGGCAGCTGAGCACGAACTCGCCGGCCCCGTGTCTTTCGATTACGGCCAACGGGCTTAGGAAGAGATTGGATTCGCCGGCCCTCTGCGGAGCGAATGAACAGTTCTACAGATCATCGACGTCCGCGAAAAAGAGCACGCAGCCGAAGTAGCCGGCCTGAAGCAGCAGCGAACAGGCCAGCGTCGTGACGACTGCCACACGGAGCGAATCCAAAGCGAAGTAAACCATCGACGCATTGCTGCACAGGACCAGCCCCACGAGCCGACAAAAAGATGAAGTGCACGCCGCTCCCCTGGTTTTCGCCAGATCATGTTGCGAGCTCGTCGGCCGCAACATGCGTCTGGCAGTTCTTGGGGCAGACGCGGCCGCAGGCTCCGCAGCCGATGCAGNAGCCGGCCTGAAGCAGCAGCGAACAGGCCAGCGTCGTGACGACTGCCACACGGAGCGAATCCAAAGCGAAGTAAACCATCGACGCATTGCTGCACAGGACCAGCCCCACGAGCCGACAAAAAGATGAAGTGCAACGCCGTTCTCCTGGTTTTCGCCAGATCATGTTGCGAGCTCGTCGGCCGCAACATGCGTCTGGCAGTTCTTGGGGCAGACGCGGCCGCAGGCTCCGCAGCCGATGCAGCGGCCGGCATCATCGACAACCATGATCATGCGATTGAGCTTGCCGTCGAAATCGTCGTCCTCGTCATCGCAGGGGCCGAGGATTTCACCCGCATCATCAACGCCGTGAAGATGCATGACATCGCGCGAGCAGACCTTGAAACAACGGCAGCAGCCGATGCAGGTCTTGCTATCGATGGAGGTCAGGTACGACGGCATCCAAATGGAGCCGTCACGGGTGGTGAATGTGCGCATCATCCTAAATTCTTCATTGAAGCGAGTTCTCTCTTGGCAACATCCAACTCGGCATAAACGGCTTGGGTTTTCTCGGCGACTTCCTGTATGTCGGCCCACTTGCCCGGCAGACCCTCGACRAGGTCCTGCAATGCCATCTTGGCAATAGCTGCACGCAACTGGAGCTTTCRGACTTTYTTCCTCATCYTATCTAGGTCTGACATAGATCCTTCCTGGAACAATGGTTTCTTGATGCGCTCCATCTCGGGCTAGGCTTCAATGGCTGCAGTCGCATCGTCGACCAGTTTCGTACCGGCCTCAGCAAGTTTGCGGAAAGTCTCGAAGCCGAACCGGTGGACGTCTCGACAGAACGCCCAACCGCNGGCGACGTCGACACGCCGGAGCGCTCCTCGATCGCAAGCGCTACGGCGGTGTAAAACATGTCGAGCCTCCACAGCGCGTCAGGATCGGGATCGCCGCCAAAGGGTACCGCACGTTGCTGTTGCTTGGTGATGATGAACTCGGCCAGCAGCTCGGCATCCGAATGGCCTTCCCATAAGCCGAAGGAATCCTGAGTACGAATGAGCCGCAGGAGGCATTTGACGAACGGGGAAGCAAGGGCCTCGTCGTCCTTGTGGACAGCAGGGCCAACCGGTTCATGAGGAATTTCGCTTTTCCCCAATTTCAGTACTCCTCTTGAAGGACGATCTCTTTTTCTGCGATGTGTGGTTCGGGCGCTTGCGTGGGCGGGGAATGGCTTGGGCGAGCCGATCCCACGCAACAGTGTCCCGTGGCCGACCTCGAGCACGTCCACCAGTGCCAGACCTTTCACCGCGGCGCGAACGCCTGCGCCGCGGTTCGACCCGAGGTAAACGCAATGGAAATTCCACCTGCCGCAAGCCGCGCACTTTTGCGGCATCGACGTTATTGCTGCGAAGTGCGCCTGGGCGGGCGGATTTGCCGGTGTTCAATTCCAATTGTCATGCCCTTCGCGATCCTTGCTCAGGAAGTGACAGCGTTTTGAGTTTCGGAAGTTTTGTTTTGCGGAGCCACACAGAGACCCGCGTGACAGGCAGGCTCACCCGTGTAGTTGGCCAGGGCTTGGAGCAACGAGGTGAGGTAGCGCTGTTTGGTTTGGTCCGGCACTGGCTCCGAATGGTCCAGCGATTTGATTGCCACCTCGATCAACTCGATCGCCCGGTCCTTGTTGCCGCTCTCGTAATAATACTGAGCGACCGGAAAGTAACACTCGAATTTAAAGTCTCCATCGCCTTGCGGAGGATTAAGTTCCAGGATCTGTTCGGAGAGCTCCTTGCCCATCGCAAAGCGATCATCATGCGGAAGATGGGAGTTGTCGATCGTGGGATGGAAGAGTTGTTTCAGCGCCATCACCACCCAAGACATCGCTTCGAACTTTTTGTTGATCGCGTCCTCGACCAATTCGCGCATAAGCGGCAAGCCGGTTTTGATGTCGCGCAGCTTGTGAAGCAGAATATCCGCATGAACCCGCCGAAAATCAAAAGAGTCTGGCATCACGGCGAGGCCTTCTTCGATGGCCAATAGTGCCGCTGGCCAATCCTCGTCCTGCATCGCCGGCCCAAGTTTGGCGTATATCGGCTGACTCAGCGACGATTCGCGCACACGCGAGATTCGCTTTGCATCGACGGCTTTCGCTTCATAGCTGCTGCGCCAGCTGCCGTTAAGGACTTTCGGCAAAACGTCATCGAGAGGTGCCGGGTGGCCGATATAAGCGATGTGGCCGTCGCGGTCGACCACGAACGAGGTGGGAATCCCGAACGAAGAGCTGGGTTCCAGCCAGAGCTTTTTCATTTCGCCAGTGCAATCGAACGCTGTCCGATAATTCAGATTCGGGAACTTCTCGGTCAGCCAG
Organism: Mesorhizobium sp. M7A.F.Ce.TU.012.03.2.1; assembly: GCF_004006095.1. Lineage (NCBI taxonomy): Bacteria > Pseudomonadati > Pseudomonadota > Alphaproteobacteria > Hyphomicrobiales > Phyllobacteriaceae > Mesorhizobium > Mesorhizobium sp. M7A.F.Ce.TU.012.03.2.1. The sequence goes on along the minus strand of NZ_CP034779.1, from coordinate 2,058,660 downwards.
GCATCCACGTTGGTCCGCGCTTCGTCCGCGGTTGCAGCCTTTTCGCAAGCTGCGACTCCGATAATCTCGAATCCGCTGTCTTTATATTTCTCCTGCAGTTCGATCAAATGGGGCATGGACGCAGTTCCATCTTGGTGTCCAAAGTCATTCCACACCTTTCGTCTCTTTTGTCGCGGAATATTTTCCAGTCAAAATCGGACACGGTCTCGAGGGCATTGCTCCCTCTCGCTTGCTTCAGCGGAGCTCTCACCGTGTTGCCGCACATCAAGCACGGCAAAGGGCATGCCAACCCTTCTTAGCTTCGGCAAGCGCCGGTACCGCCTTGAATAAGCGAGCCCTAACATGGCCAGCTGACGTTAACCTGAATGTCGGCTTTCGACGGCTCACCTTAGCGGCTGCCGTTTAGGAAGGTGAGAGTTTGGCTGGCCCGCTGGCGTAAGACCGGCTTCGGCGTCCTGGAGTAGTCGCACTTCGGCGATGGGGTCGAAAGTGCGGGAGAGGCTCGGTACCCTTGCAGCCACCGCCGCATGTGGCCCGGCGTCATAATTCGCGTCGCGGTTGCCAACGGCGGCGTCGGGCTCGATCCACGTGGCGTTGAGCCCGACAGCACGTAAAGCTGCATCGTGATTGAATGCCCTTTGCTGTTTCACGCCAAGCAGGAGTCGCGCGACGCTACCTTGCTCAAGCGCGAGCAGAGCGATCTGACGCCGTAGGAATATTGCTCGTCCGCTTTTGCCGCCAGAGGCGGAAATCTTTCCTGAATGCCACCGCCGATCATCAATATCGACGAATCATATCCCGCTGCCCATTTGTTCGACTCCGAGGTCGGGCCAGCACTCCGTCAAGGGACGGTTGATGAACCCTAGATGCTCGGGATTGGCGCATGGCGCGCGCCGCAGAAGGCTGTCAAGGATGCGGCGCGCTCGCCAGGCCAGCAGCCCAAAGTTCGGATCAGCCAGCCCGCGCTGTCCAAGGCAGGCGTTCTGAACGAAAAGGCGTCGGTCTCGCGGTCCGTCCCAGTACACCGAAAAATCCTCGCCGATGGCGAGCTCATTGCCGATCTGTTCGAGGCGATCTGCGATCGGTTCTAGGAAACCCGGCAGCGGTTTCTCGTAACCGGTGGCCAGGATGACGATATCGGCGGTTACTTCTCCGATGTTGTCCAAGCCGCGTTGCAGCGTGAGCCTGTGCCCTGCTCCGGCATTGATGCAGCGCGACACGTTGCAACTTGGCCGCAATGTGATCTCGCATTGGTGTGGCTCGAGAAAGGCGTGGTGGTAGAGCGCCTGATAGACCGCGCGCAACTTGCTTTCTGAAATGCCCTCGGAGGCAAGCGCGAAACGCCGCAGGAACAGCTGTCGATGCACCTCGCTCATCGCAGCAAAACGATCCGAGAAGCATGGCGTGAACAGCCCGTTTGTGAACGCGTGGTCGTCGAAAGGCATCTCGCGCGTCAAGACCCATGTGATCGCCGCGGGCCGCCGTTCTTTCGGCCGGCCGACAAGGTGCAGTAGCAGCTCGGCTCCCGACTGTCCGCCGCCAACAACGCAGACATGCTTTTTTTGCACCTCAGGATTGATGTGGGCCAACTCAGATGAGTGGAACAGGTTGGGTCCAGTCCAGCCATGAAACTGAGGCGGAATTTGCGCCTGCTTGCCTATGTCGATGACGAGGTTTCTTGCATCAAGGACCGCGTTGTCCGTCCGCACGCGAAACTCGCCGTCAAAGCGGATTTCGCGAACGGCCTCGCCGCCACGGACAAGCGGATTCTTCTGGAACGCCCAGTTGAGATATTGGGCGAACTCGGCTCTAAGCACCCCGTGAAATTGCGCATTGAGGAAATTGTAAAGACGCCCGTTCTCGTGGAGGTAGTTTACGAATGTGTAGGCTGATCGCGGATTGACCAGAGTAACCAGATCCTGGAAGTGGCCGACCTGGAGCTCCGCGCAATCGAAAGCGCTGCCTGGATGTCCTCGGAAATCGACCTCCCGGTCCAGGAACAGTGCCCCTTGCGCAATCTCTTCCTGTATCTGACACGCAAGGCTCAAATTAGATGGTCCAGCACCCACACCAATACAAAAGAGGTCCACTTATCCTTACTCCTCTAGGAGTGTTTTCCAACTCAGCGGCATGTTGACGTCGATCGCCGGGCATTGAGCAATGCGAACCTCACAGGCATGCTTGAGCCGCGGTCCCGACTGAGAGGACAGCAAAAGCGTGTGCCGCCTTCCAGGTCTTGGGCTCAATGTCGGCGGCATCGACAGCGGCGCGGCGTGATCCGAACCCAAGAGCAGAAGGAAAGTGTGTGATGCTGTCGCGCGGCTCTTCCGGATCTTACGGCGGCTTCTAGCGCCGGCCTCCACCCCAGGAGTGGCTGTTTCCCTGCCACGACGGAAGCGGCTCTTTCTTTCGAGGGGCGTAACCATGGATAACGGCTCTTAATGCTTTCGGAGACTCCCATGCATGCGGCGTGCCGGATAAAGACCTGTCAAACCAACGAGTTCGCGCAGTTCCAGCTCGTCTGGAATCCGACATTGTCGCACGCCCGACGATCGGGCAGGGGAAGCTCCGCGGCAGCGGCCCTTGCACACCGCAGGCTGACAGGGACAGCCGCCGATTTGACGCGCGTCCGGGTACTGATAAGGGGCCTTCCAACAGGGTTCGCGCACGAGGCGGGGTCTCCTGGTACACCCGCCCTGTGGCTTGGCTGCGGTCTGCTGCAGCCGTTCGTCTTTACTGCCCGTTGCGGACGATCTCGCACGAGTTGGTTCACGAGAGCGTCGTGAAGCAGTCGAGGCGTCCGGTTTGGCTCTGACAAGCGTCGCAAGATGTTCGCGGATCCAGCCATGTCTCCGCAATCCGACCGGTAACCGACGACGACTTCGGACTGGTTGGCGGTCCTACGACCTGATCGGTGTTCCTACGGAGCTGATCAGCGAGCCAAAAACAGCGGCAATGTGGTCTTCCCAAAGCTCCAGCTCGGCGGACCGCCGAAAATCCGCTCACGCAGCCCACGGCTGCCATAAGCACCCATAACCATCATGTCAGCACAGATGTCGTTCGCGTGCTGGGTCAGCACTGTGCCCGCCGATTTGCCGGCGCTCTTAAGCAGGTCAACGGAGACCCGAGCACCGTGCCGAGTAAGATAGGCAGCGATGTCAGCTCCAGACTGCGCGCCTTTCCCGTTGTTTTGCGCCTTTGGATCGACCATAGCGACACAGACTTCCTTGGCAGCGGATAGGATACTAAGAGCTTCCCGAACCGCACGCGAGGCCTCTACACGCGAATCCCAGCCGACCAGCACGCGTCGAGGCGACAGCGTCGCCTTAACGCCCTTCGGCACGATGAGCACCGGCTTTCCGCTATCGAACAAGCAGCCGTTGACAACAGGAGGTCCGAGAGTCTCATCGTTGAGGAGGTCTCCTCCAACGATCGTCAGGTCAGCGCAGAGCGCCCGCTGTCGTGCCACTTCACCGAGGCTAGCCGGATCGCAATAGTCGGTGTCAACGTCACAGGAAAGCGACATAGCTTTCAGCCTTTTGAGGATATCCGCGGACCGTCTTTCCATTCTGGTCACGTCCTGTGAAAATTTCTCGATTTGCTGAAATCGATAGTTCGGTACTGCAATTGCCTGTGCACGTCCTGTATTCCATTCGGGGGGCGGAGACGACATCAAGAGCAATGGAGGCGGTATAATGAGTACCGATAGGTGCGCGCCGACCTCGGCACACAGTCCGGCAGCTGTTGTGAGGTCCTCATCAGAATGATCAGCACCCGTCACACTGAATATGCTTTTAAATTCCATTTGCCTGCTTCTCCTGGTCTTCGTTAGGAGCGCCTCAAAGCGGCAACACCGCTCTCAGGAGGAAGAGAGAGCGGCACCACGTTCGATCACCGATTTCAGTCGTCCGGCTTCTCGAGCGAGTAGCCGGCCGACCTGACGGTGCGAATGACGCTGCCGGGCAAGGCCGTTTTCAGCGCCCTCCTGATTCGGCTGATATGGACATCGACGGTGCGTGCACCGACATGAATGTTGGGCAGCCAGGCCGCCCCGATAAGCTCGTCCCGGCTGAAGACCTTGCCGGGGGCCTCAATCATAAGCCGCAGCACGTTGAAATCGATCCGTCCGAGATGGATGTCGTGGCCATTACCGCGAACCCGATGGGCATCGAGCTTCATCTCCAGGCCTCCACAACAAATCCAACTGTCGTTTTCAACCCCGTTCGGACCACGCTTGGTCAGCCCGAGCCTCGCCCGCAGGCAGTCGAGCAGCTTGGCCGGAGCCACCGGCCGCACAAAGCTCTCAACGCCTGCCTTCAAGAGATCGAGGTGCTGGTGCTCGGCGCCAGGCGCGATCAGGGCGATGATAGGCAGGTCGGTGGTGCGCGGTTCCCGCTTGAGGTGGGCGCAAATTGCGGACCCGTTTATGCTGGCTGGGTCGCAATCCAGCACTACGGCCTGAAGCTCCCGTTGTTCGGCCAAGGCCAGCGCAGCCTTCGCGCCGTCTGCCGTCTCACTGCTGAAACCGTCAACCTCCAGTATGTGACTGTAGAGCAGATAGAACTCGGCATCTTGCGAGCAGATCAGGACCAGCGGCTTCTTCATCGGCGATACCCCAACAACCTGGTCGGCCTCGAGTCCCTGGATCGAGGGGACTGGCCAACATAGTTTCTCGGGTCCGTCATGATGGCCTTTCTCGAAAATCGCGCCCATCATGCCAGCGCCACGTGGGGAAAGGTTTCGATGACTGAAATCGCATCGTCGACCAGCTTCGTACCGGCCGTGGCGAGCTTCAGGAGCGTCTCGAAGCCAAACCGGTGGACATCGCGCAGCGTTTTGGACAAAACGACCAGCCGTCCGGTCGTGAAAAGCACCCGACCAAAACCCTCATGGCTCACCTGGATCATCGGCGATGCCATAAGGCCGCAGCGCTCCTCGATCGCGAGCCCGATGGCGGCGTAGTACTTGTCGAGCCTCCACAGCACGTCGGGATCGGGATCTCCGATGATTGGGATCCCTCGGCGCTGTTCCTTGGTAATGATGAAGTCGCCCAGCAGCTCAGCGTCCGCTTTGCGTTCCCACGAGCCATAGGAATCCTGAGAACGGATCAGCCGCACGAGGCATTTGACGAACGGGGTGCAAAGAGCCGCCTCGTCTTCGGCGACAGCTGGGGGGATTGCGGGGTCAGGCATTGGCGTCCTCCTCTTTTCAGTCCTCGTCCTCGAAAGACGGTTTCTTTTCGGCAATGCCCGCTCGCGCCAGCACCTTGCGCAGCCAAGGCGGAGGACACGTCCTGAGCATCATCTGCGTGCGCAAGAGCACCTGTGGGATCGATTGGGGCTCCGCCACTTTGATCGGGTGGATTTTTGCCGCGACAAGCTTGGCTGCCGAAGGGCCGCCAATTGCCAGACAAAACAGGATCTGACAGCCCTTGAGCGCATCCACCTTTGGCGTGATGCGATCATCGCGCTCGGCCCGATGCTCCCCGCTTTCATCGGACACGTCATCGAAGGCCACGGCTTCTACGAGATTCCATTCCTCGCGCGTCACGTCGTAGACAGCAAAGCGCCTGGCCGACCCGAAATGGGCGTTGAGGTCCTGCATGTCCTGAGTGGCGATCGCAACGCGCAATGCGCCCTTACGTCGTTCAGGCATCGGGGCGAAAACCTCATTACTGACCAGCGAGAGGCGGCGAACAGCGTTCATCGTGATATTTCTCGATTACGGAGTGGATCAAGCGCCTCAGGAGTGGGCGCGTGTTGGTTGGCCTGGAAGATGCTGGCGACCTCGAAGATCATGTCGCGGGTGCCCTGATAGAGAATTGCGAGCTTGTGCTGGCTGCCTAGTCGATCGAAGACCGGGAACCCGATGCGCATGAGCGGAATTCCGAGCCGCTCCGATGCTTGGCGCCCGTGCGAATGCGTGACAAGCAGGTCAGCACCGACGGCAAGACTTTCCAGATCGCCGAGATCGCCGATCTGAACCGAAACCGCCGGGACTTTCTTGAGAATTTTAGACCTGTCGGTCGTTGTGACGGCCGCGGCTATCTCGGAGCCGAGACCAGCAAAGAAGGTTGCAAGTTGGAACAGCTGGTCTGGTTCGGCAGCGATGGCAATTTTCTTGCCGCCGAAATGGAAATGTCCGTCGAGCATCGCATCCTGCAATTGCGCCCGGCGCCGGCGCACGCGGGCCGGTACCGCCGCGCCCGAAATCGAAGACAGCAGCGACACGAAGCGGTCCGTGTCCTGCAGCCCAGTCAGTGACTGGAACAACACGTAAGGCACGCCGGTCAACCCGAGCAGCGCTTTCGCCGGGCGGCGCATGTGCTCACCGATGGCGATGCATCGCATGGCCGTACCCAACTCGCGAATGTCTTCGACGCTGGTGCCGCCGTATGTGGTCGCTACCCAGCGGTCAGGAACCGTACCGTCGAGCGAGCCTGAAATGTCGGGCAGAATAACCGGCTTGAGCCCAAAGCTTTCAACCATGTCCCGCATATGCTCGATGTCGGCGACAGAGAGGTTGCATCCGGGCAGGATTGCGATCTTCTTCGGGTGCCGCGCCCGTTCGCCCGAGCGCGTAATCCCTTCGATCATTGCGGTGACTGCCTTGGCCCAGCCCTCTTCGATCGCGCCGTCAAAATCCGGCGTGTTGGCCAGCACGACCTCCGTACCCGCAAGCTGTTGCGTGTGCTTCCGCATGATGTTGGCAATATCACCCGCGCAATCTTCGCCACGCGTCTCCACCAGCGCGGTCGTGCACACCCCGATCAGCGTTGGCTTCGTGCGGTTCTTGAGGTTGAGGATCGCCTCTTCCAGATGGTCGGCTGCGCCGAGGATGGTCGCCACCTCATCCATCGCCGTAGTCTGCAAGGGAATCGCTTCTTTGAAGTGCCGCACGAAGAGAACGAGCGCAAAGCTTGTGCAGCCTTGGCTGCCGTGGAACAGCGGCATCGCACCGTCGACGCCAAGAAAGGCAAAGGCGGCACCCAGCGGCTGCGACGACTTCAGCGGGTTGACTGCCGCCGATTTGCTCTGGGGAAGGATGCGGGCCATCGGTCGCCTCAACACTCGTGTGCCGTCGCGCAGGCGAATTCATCAAACAGGTACGCGGTCTCGTTCCTCGTGCACGGCAATTCGCCTATCAGCTCAGGCTGGCAATCCCACGGGGCCGGCTGGCGCACCTGAGACCAGATCGGATTGTGAATGGCGAGGTCGATCTGGCGTACGAGTTCCACCATGCCGTCATAGCCGGCATAAGGATGCTGGCGCTCCTGGTTGATATCGAGCCAGGGCGTCTTGGCCTTGAGCGCAATGAATTGCGTGCGACCGCCCGACAGCATGATATCGGCCCTGTGTTCAGAGAGCATGGCGTACAGCTCGCTCGCAGCCATGGATTCGAACATGTGCTTGTCGTGCTTGAGAACTTGTTTGATGCGCTCCTTGTCCTGCACCGTAGATTTCTTGATCGAGGTGCCGACGATCTCGATTCCGATCTCCATCAGCGCATGGACAACCGACCAGGACTTCACACCGCCTGTGTTGAGCAGCACGCGCTTGCCTTGGAGCCTTTGCCGGTAGGATTCGAGTTTCTTCCACGCGATCGCCTCCTGCTGCGCGATCAGCGTCTCTGTGCGCTCGAGGATCTCCGGATCGGCGCCCTTCCTCACCAGCAGCCTGACAAGGTTTCGAAGAGCTTGCGATGTGTCGGAGATGCCATAGAAGGAGCCCTCGAAGAACGGGATGTCCCAGCGCTCCTCCATCTTGCGGGCAAGACTGATCAGCGCGGTCGAGCACACCATCATTGCCGCCCGGGCGCGGTGCGCGGAAGCAATGTCGCGGTAACGCGCATCGCCGGGAATGCAGGCGCGCACCCGGATCCCGAGCCGATCGAGGAGCGGCTTTACAAGCCAGAATTCGCCCGAGAGGTTGAATTCGCCAAGGATGTTGATGTCGTAGGGTCCGGGGTCGTCGGGTTCGACCGTGCCGATGACATGATCGAGCAACGCCTCGGCGGCGAGCTTATTGCCGAGGTTCTTGGAGCCTGCCAGGCCAGGCGCATTGATCGGCACCACGGCCAAACCGAACTTTTCCGTGGCGCGTTTGCACACGGCCTCGATGTCGTCACCGATCAGCGCCGTTACGCAAGTCGAGTAGACGAAGATCGCCGGCGGCGCGTATGTGTGCTTGATCTCGCGGATCGCCTTGAAGAGTTTCCGCTCGCCCTGCCCCATCACAAGGTCGAGTTCGGTGAGGTCGGTCGTGAAGCTTGTCCGCCACAAGGTCGGCCCTGACGAAACCGCACCACGGTTGTCCCAAGAATTGCCCTCGCAGGCGAGCGGCGCATGGACCAGATGCGCAACGTCGGTGATCGGCTGCAGGACGATCTTGGCTCCGTCAAAGGCGCAGCCGCCGGCTGCCGCCCCTGGTGTCAGCGACTTCGAGCAGCCCTCCTTGCGCGCCTTGGCATCTTTGCCACGGTTCTTATCGCAGGCGGGCTCATCGAAGGCGTCCTTGATTTTGGCGCTGAGGGAGGACATCGCTCAGCCTCCCCAGTCCATTGGGCAAGGAATGGCCTCGGCGAAAAGCCGGCCACGGCTCTTAGCGCGTGAGGTCATAGGAATAATCCGTCACACCCGTCTCGCTCGTCTCGCGATCGAGTTTGTCGAAGATCTTGTCGAGGATCGTCGTCAGCACGCGCAACGCTCCCTGGTAGCCAAAGAGCGCAAAGCGGTGATGATGGTGCCGATCGAAGATCGGAAACATCAGCCGGATCAGCGGTGTTCCGGTGTCGCGCTCCAGGTACTTGCCGTAGGAATTGCCGATCAAAAGGTCCACCGGCTCGGTAAAGAGCAGTGAGCGCAGCGCCCACAGGTCCTTGCCCGCCCAAACCTGGGCAGCCTTGCCGAAAGGCGAGGATGCTAGCAGCTTCTTCAAATCGGCTTCCCATGCCGAGGTGCCATTGGTGGCGAGGCAATGGGTTGGCTCGCCGCCGGTCTCCATGACAAAGCGGGCCATTGCGTGAACGAAGTCGGGATCACCGTAGATGGCGTATTTCTTACCATGCAACCAGGATTGGCTGTCCGCCATGGCGTCTACCAGTCGGCCGCGCTCGAGGCGAATTGCCTCGGGAATCTCCTTGCCGGAAATCGCCGCGACCTCCATCAGGAATTCGTCCGTCGCCTGAACGCCGAGCGGATAGTGGAACGAGGCCGTCGCCTGCCCGACCTCCTCGCAATAGCCCAGTGTCTTTCGGGTGTTGTGATGCTGCAGCGAAAGCGTTGCCTCGGCGTTGAGGGCCTTCTTCACCTCGTTGATCTTCGTGCCCCCGTCATACATGCGGTATTCACCGTCCGAAGGCGTATCGAACTGGTCAGAGGCATCCTGGATCAATGTATAGGACACGCCCATTACATCGAGCAGGCGCTTGAGCTCCCGGTTGTTGCCGACGCAGAAGCCGTCGAAGCCCGGAATGATGTTGATGGTTCCTTCGATTTGCGTACGCTCCTGACCTTTCCAGAAGTGCTCCAAAATGCCTTTGACCATGTTGTCATAGCCGTCGACATGACTGCCAACGAAGGCCGGGGTGTGGGCAAAGGGCACGTCGAAGTCGCGCGGGACTGAATCTTCGTCCTTGGCGTTCTGGATGAAGCTGTGCAGGTCGTCGCCAATGACCTCTGCCATACAGGTCGTCGACACGGCAATCATCTTGGGGTCGTAGAGCTGGTAGGTGTTGGCGAGCCCGTCGACCATGTTCTTCAGGCCGCCAAACACCGCCGCATCCTCGGTCATTGAGGAGGAGACCGCCGCGGCAGGCTCCTTGAAATGGCGCGACAGGTGCGAGCGGTAATAGGCGACGCAACCTTGGCTGCCGTGGACGAAGGACATGGTTCGCTCGAAGCCGGCGGCAGCGAATACCGCACCCAGCGGCTGGCAGGCCTTGGCCGGGTTCACGACAAGCGCTTTGCGGGCGAGGTTCTTTTCGCGGTATTCCCACGTCTGGGTGAAATCGCGCTGATCGGAAACGATTTCATCGGGGTGCGGACATTCGAAGTTTAGCTTCTTCTCAGCGAGCATCTTTCTGTATTCCGGCTCGCGGAACAGGGGAGCGTGATCGAGAATTTTTTCAGCCGACTGCGGCATGATGATTACCTCTTTTGCATCTGGCTGCGCGGGACGGCAGCTCAGGACGTCAAGACGTTCCAGGCTCCGGCGGATCAGAGGCCGCGGGAGTTCACCGTCTCAGTGGGAGACTGGGGCTGAAGCAAATGTTTATTCGGCAGCCATCGCCCGCTCATCGCCCCGGCTTCTTTTCCAAGGCGCGTGGAATAGGTCCCAGACCGGGTTGTTGATGGCGAGATCCACATCACGTGCGAAAATGGCAAAGCCATCGTAGCCGTGATACGGGCCTGAATAATCCCAGGAATGCATCTGGCGGAACGGTATGCCCATCTTCTGCACCGGGTATTTTTCTTTGATTCCCGAGCCGACCAGATTTGGGCGAATCCCTTCGATGAATTTCTCCAACTCATAGCCGGTCACGTCATCGTAGATCAGCGTGCCGTTCTTCACGTAGTGGCCGGTGCGCTGATAGTCGTCGCTGTGGGCGAATTCATAGCCGGTGCCCACGATGACCATGCCGAGGTCCTCGTAGGCCGTGACGACGTGGCGGGGGCGCAGGCCGCCGACATAGAGCATCACGGTATTTCCTTCCAGGCGCGACAGGTACTTGGCGATGACCGCATCAACAAGCGGCCTGTACTTGGCAATGACCTTTTCGGTCTTCTCCTCGATTTCCGGCCCAAAATGCTTGGCTATGTTGCGCAGAGAGGCTTCGATCTGGGAGGGACCGAAGAAATTGTACTCCATCCAAGCGACGCCATACTTTTCCTCCATATGCCGACAGATGTAATTCATCGACCGGTAGCAGTGGATAAGATTGAGCTTAGCCTTCGGGGCGCGCTCGATCTCTGCGAGTGTGGCGTCACCCGACCAGTTGCCAACCACGCGCAGCCCTATCTCCTCAAGCAGTATGCGCGAGGCCCAGGCATCGCCGCCGATATTGTAGTCGCCGATGACGTTGACGTCGTAGCGGCCGGCCTCGAACTTGACATCCTTTTTGTCGAAGACCCAATCCCGGATTGCATCATTGGCGATGTGGTGGCCAAGCGACTGCGAGACGCCGCGGAAGCCCTCGCAGCGTACCGGCACGATCGTCTTGTCATACTCCTTGGTCTTTTTGCGAGAAACGGCCTCGGTGTCATCGCCAATCAGGCCGATAGGGCATTCGGACTGCACGGTGATGCCGTTGTTGAGCGGAAACAAGACTTCAATCTCGTCAATGATCTGTTCCAGCTTCTTGTCGCCGCCGAAGACGATGTCCTTCTCCTGGAAATCGGAGGTGAACTGCATTGTCCCGAACGTGTCGACGCCCGTTGTACCGACGTAGTAGTTGCGGCGCTGCGACCAAGAATATTGGCCGCAGCCGACCGGGCCGTGCGAGATATGGACCATATCCTTGACTGGCCCCCACACCACGCCTTTCGAACCAGCATATGCACAGCCGCGAATCGTCATCACCCCGGGAATGGACTTGATGTTCGATTTGACGTCGCATTCGGAAAGGACCTCGCTTTCCCCGCCAGCCTCGTTGCCGCTCTTTGCGACGTTGAGGTGCTTCTTGCGGCGCTTCGCCGCCTTGTCGGGATAATGCGACAGCACCTCTTCGATAAGCTTCGCATGAAGAGCACCGTCATTCTCGTATTCCCGGCTCATGAGTCCCCCTTTCAAGGTTGGGTGACGCCTCAAAGAATAGGCGCCGTTCTCTGCAAGGCGCGCCGATTGATGGCAGCGCTAATGTCACTACTGGGCCGCCGCCTTCGCCGCTTCCTTGGAGTGAAGCTCGGCAAGCATCTGCTCGTCGGTCTTCATGATGCCGAAGTCGAGCAGCATCTCCTCCAGCTCCTCCATGGTGATCGGCGTCGGGATCGTACCCTGGCCCGAATTGGCGTGGATCTTCTCGGCCAGAGCGCGGTATTCCCCTGCCTGCTTTGAGTCCGGCGCGTACTGGATCACCGACATCTTCCTGAGTTCGGCATGTTGGACGATGTTGTCGCGGGGCACGAAGTGGATGAGCTTGGAATTCAATCGGCCAGCCAGTGCTTCGGCCAGATCGAGTTCGCGGTCGGTTTGACGTTCATTGCAGATCAGCCCGCCCAGCCGCACACCGCCCGAATGGGCATATTTGAGGATGCCCTTGGCGATGTTGTTGGCGGCATAGAGCGCCATCATCTCGCCGGACATGACGATATAGATCTCCTGGGCCTTGCCTTCGCGGATCGGCATGGCGAAGCCGCCGCATACCACGTCGCCGAGGACGTCATAGGAGACATAATCGACATCGTCATAAGCGCCATTCTCCTCGAGGAAATTGATCGAGGTGATGACGCCGCGGCCGGCGCAACCGACACCCGGCTCGGGGCCGCCGGACTCCACGCACTTGATGCCTCTGTAGCCCACCTTGAGCACGTCCTGGAGTTCGAGGTCTTCCACCGAACCTTCCTGTGCGGCGAGATCCAGGACGGTATCCTGAGCTTTCGAATTCAGGATCAAGCGTGTGGAATCGGCTTTGGGGTCGCATCCTACGATGAGGATTCTCTGCCCGAGGTCGACAAGGGCAGCGAGCGTATTTTGGGACGTGGTGGACTTGCCGATGCCGCCTTTTCCGTAAAAGGCGATCTGACGCAGACCTGACATAATAGCTTTCCTTCCTTCGTTCTAATCATCGCGACTGCCCGCGACACAAGTGCCGATAGGCAGCTCGTGCCGCCTCACACCAAGCATCGCAAAAAGCGTACCAGCGTGATCGGCCGATCCCAGAAGAAACTTTGTCATTAAATTCCAGCCGCTTAGACGGCGGCAAAACGCGCGAACGGGCCTTTCAGGCGTCTGTCACGGACACGACAAAGCCGACACAGATTGTCGTGCGCCATCCAACCCGCCGTGTGTCGAGCTCGAAGCGGGAGAATGGGGAAGTTAGCCCAAAGCTGATGGCGAGACCATCTGAAGACATCGGCTCTTGTCTTTCCAGCCTGCCATTGATCGGGCGGTCGCTGGATGAGCAGGAGCTAGGGGCTTGACCGCGGCGCGGGTAGTTCAGGCAGGCTTACAGAGCGGGAACGCCGGCGGCCGATAGACATCCGCGCTTAACCTTTCATAGCCCGTCTACAAGTCGGTTCCGCCGACGCGCTATATGGAAGCCAAATAATTCAGTAGCTTAGCCGAGAGCATTGATTTTTTCAGAAAGATACGTGTTATACGCGTATGAACCGCCGAACCCATGGTCGGCGCCCTCATGCGCGTGAGACCCTGTTGTGGGCGAGGCTCGCGACTGGCTGCACGATCCTAGCCGGCCTGCTTGCCATAGAGTTTGGTCCCGCCGCGGTAGGCTGCGGCATCAAGGGCAACATCAGCTACAACACTGGCAAGAAGATTATCACGTTCTTGGACAGGACTCTTACTGGGAGACGCGCATCAACCTACTGAAGGGCGAGCGGTTGTTTTGTTCAGAGGAGCTGCACGAAAGGCGGGCTGGCGGGTTCGAGAGGAAGTGTCGCGGCGCTTGCAGACTGCTACGGGGGCCGCCTCGATGGCAAATGGTGTACAAAAGCGCCCTCTCTGCCGAACTGAACAGTGCTCACGGCCATAGCTTCGGATGAGCCCGACTGGCTTGACCTCTGCATGATGAGAGCAGCTTTTACACCAGGTGCGCAGCATATGTCTTTAACGAACGCATCGCCTTCAAGAATATAGAGAGCAATTCGGAAAACCGAGTAGTTGGCGGCGAAGCTAGGAGAAGGTATACACCGCCCTCTTGTTACCCCAGAGTAGAACGTGCAGCTGCGGCAAGACGCGGGCTTCGAACCACCTGTCGCTGGTCACCTTTTCGACCAGCGATTCCATGCGCATCATATTCCGTCCGACTCGACAGAGACGTCTTCATTACCACGGCGGGGCGGCGTGTGATTGCCGGGTTGCAGACAAACCTCGCCGCGACGTCTTTGGGACGAGTGGTGCCGGCACCGAATCCCTATCATTTAGACTAGCCAGCTTGGGGAGCGCCGTCAGACCGCCAGACCGGAAGAGGAGGCTTCGCGCCAACTTGTGCCAAGAATGTTGGACCGTGCGGAACCGCTGGGGCGGCGCTCAACTCTGGCGCAGGATGAAGCGTCGATTTGGTGAATGACTAGGGCGCGCGTTCGACGGGTAGAGTGAGGTAAATCGCTGGATGTCTGCCGGATCAACGTCAACCGGTTCCATCGCCACCATCCACTCGACGTTTTCGGTGCACGGCGGCGTCGTCAATGAGCCCTCATAAGTCCAATAGCCAAGCGAGGCTGGCAGAAGCCAGTTGGGATTCACCTCGTCGATCGTCACCTCCCCATTCGGCAGTTCGGGAAAGGCCGCAGCAAGGGCAGCAAAGCTGGCATTTGTCGCGCCGGGCGTTAAAAAGACGCCCAGCACGCCCAGAGTACCACTTTGCGTGTCCTTGTGAACGAAATGCACCTCCATCGGGAAGCTCTTGCCCGCCACGTGATGTTCGCTTGGCGCATGGAAATGGAACTGTACCAGTTCGTAGACACGATCGCCGCGGGTCAGCGTGCTGCCTTGTGGCATATTGATTTGAATGGTGTGGCCGTTGTTCACCATATTGCCGCCGCCCTTGTGCCAGCCGATGGCGATATGCGGGATATCCGCCTTGACCGCGCTGTTGATATTGATCGGCGATTGCTGCGTGCCGGCAGAGCATACGAAATTTTCCTTATCCAGATCAGCCCAGTGCTCCGGTCCGACCGGACCGGTGTACCCCCAATGGGCACTGGTCGCTTGGGCGGCTTGAACGCAAATCCGGCATGCGCCGAGCGCAACCAACCCTTTGATCAGGTGACGACGATACATATTGCTTTTGCTCCTCTTGCGAACTGATGTTGGTGGCTGCCCTAATGGACGCGTGATGGCCAATCGGCGCGGCCACTATTGTCCTTTGCAACTGATGGATGCCCGCATGCCTTGGCGTGCTTTCATAAGTGCGGCTCCCGTTTCTCGGCTGGCCGGCTTCTGCAGCCCGCAACGGGGGCAGTTTCAACCAGCTAAACGATAAAAAATTTGAGCAGACCAGCGCTTGACCCCCGCCGCAAAGGCACAGGCGAAGGTGATCACTGCGCGGCTGCCGCGCGCCTGAGGCCGCATCGCTATACTTTACACTCGCTGCCCAAGGAGACGCAGGCGACCCCAATACGTTTTCATCGCTACTCCCGACGCAGCCGACGACGCCACGAAAACGTTGCTATATTTCACGTTGGGCCAGTGAGGAAATCGATCTTCTTTATGGAAGGCATTTGCGCAATGGATGCATTCCCATGCTGACAGTCGTGCGTCAGGCCGGACAATGAGATACATCGATAAGAGCTGGACAAGGATGAGGGGATGACGTGCTTGCGACGGAGCAGGTGGGGCGAGAAGGCCAGTTCTTGCGGATTTCAACTTTGCGTGACGACAGCTCATCGGAGTCAAGGTGACACACGCCGGCAGCGGGGTGTCCGGGCGGTTTCCAGCCGCACAATCGCGAGACCGCTGACGCGAACAAAGCTCGGCTGTACTCGGCACGCGAAGAGAGCCTGCCAAGCCGTTGGAGCCCGGCCTTCCGGTGCGACGCAAGCCGCAGACTAGACCGCCCTCTTGTTACCCCAAAGCAGAACGTGCAGCTGCGGCAACACGCGGGCTTCGAACCACCTGTCGCTAGTCACCCTTTCGACAAGCCATTCCATTCGCATCATTATTCCGTCCAAGTCGACAGAGGCGTCTTCACTGCCAGGGCGCGGCGGCGTGTGATTGCCGGGTTGCAGATAGATCGGAAGGTGCGGATATCTCGCCGCGACTTCTTTGGCGTAGGCATAGTCACTCTCGTCGAAAACGACGAGCTTGAGCACGATTTGCGGCTTCTCTTGCGCCGCTTCGAGGCATGCATCAAACGCAGCCCAACGGGTCGTCATCTCGCTGGACGGCGGCTTTGGGCTAAGGGTCAGCACGTCAAGATCCGCAAACCACTCCCTCACCACGGAACCCTGCGTTTCCAGTGCAAAACGATAGCCCTCGCGATGGCCGCGTTCTATGAGGGGACCGAACGGCTGAATGGCCGGGTTGCCGCCTGACAAGGAGACCATAACCGGCCTGCCGCCGGAAAGCGCATGGACGGTTTGCCACACGGCATCGATCGGCATCGGTAGCCATTCATGGCGATACTGATTGTCCACCGCGTGAAGGCTGTCGCACCATGAACAGCGATAATCACATCCGCCGGTTCTGATGAACACCGTCGGCAAGCCGATGAGCACGCCCTCGCCCTGGATAGTCGGCCCGAATATCTCGCTCACACGGATTGCGGGATGCATGTCGGTCACGGACGGTATTCCGCCCAAGTTTTCGGTGTTTCGCTAACGCGCACGGCCGCGGTCTGCGGCAGACGTGCCTTGCACCATTCATAGAAATGTCTGGCCAGGCATTCCGCCGTGACCTTCTCATGTCCCAGCACGTCGTTGAGGTGCCGATGGTCGAAGCTCTCGTCAATGTAGCGTTTGAGCGGCGCCAGATCGTGATAGTCGCGCACGAAGCCGTGGGCGTCCAGTTCCTTGGCCGACAGCTGCACTACGACGACATAGTTATGCCCGTGCAGGCGCGCGCATTGATGGTTGGGAGGCAAGGAGGTGAGCTGATGCGAGGCCGAGAAGTGGAATTCCTTGCTGATGTGGAACATTACGCGCGCCTCCTGCGCAGCGCCTCAAGCCAGAAATCGGCGTCCTCGTAGTCGGTGGGATCAGCGTGCCCGGCGAGATGGAACGCTTCGCGCCGCTCGACGCAGGTCCCGCATCGTCCGCAGTGACGCACGCCGCCCTTGTAACAGGACCAGGTCTCAGCAAACGGGGTGCCGTATCTTGCGCCATCCGCAACAATGTCAGCTTTTCTGAGATTCACATACGGTGCATAGAGCCGTATCTGCGCATAGCCGTCGAGCGCGCGGTCTTGCATTGTCTGGAAAGCTTCAATGAAGGCCGGACGGCAATCGGGATAGATGAAATGGTCCCCACCATGCACGGCCGCCGCCACCGCTTCGGCGCTGTGGGCGGCGGCGAGACCGAAGGCGATTGCCAACATGATGGCATTGCGGTTCGGCACCACCGTAATCTTCATCGTGTCTTCGGCGTAGTGGCCGTCCGGCACGTCGATACTGCTAGTCAGCGCTGAGCCGGAAAGGCCACGGCCAATTTCGCCGATGTCGATGATCTGGTGCGGGACCTTCAGTCGCTGCGCGCAAAGAGCGGCGAAGCCCAATTCCTTCCTGTGCCGTTGGCCATAGTCGAAAGATAGAAGGCCGGTGAGTTCGTGCTCCGCTGCCACCATGTGAGCAAGGGAAACGGAGTCCAATCCGCCAGAGCAGACGGCGAGAGTCTTCATCATTGGTATCCTTGTTTTGACCGGGTAAGGCTGCGACCGGAGATTTCTCTGCGCCCCCACTACTCCAGCGACTCAGTTTTGTGAACCGGGAGAATTTGCGCTCAGCCCGATTGGAACGGGAGTGCGTCGCGTCCAACACGCGTGATCAATAAAAGTTGAGCGCTTCAGCAGTTTGTTTCGCATCGCGCCAACTTTCGCAACCTGCTGTCCGATCGTCGACTTCGAGACAAGGTGATGTTCGGCCGACATCGGCTGACTCTTAATTAAGCCGCAGAACACATGTTGGCTTTCTGGCCTTCGCTTGTGCGGTTGGCGAGGGCGACATGGATTCATTGGCGACATCCGCCTGGAGAACCCTGCGCGGCGCGATTGAGGCCGCAGGCGAGCCTGCTCTACCTGCCGCCCTACAGTCCCGACTTCAATCCGATTGAGAACGCCTTCGCCCAACCTAAGGCGCTGCTGCGAGCAAAGGCCGAGATAACCATCAAGGCTCTATGGGACTGACGTTGCCCCAGCAGTTTTGAGTTCGTTTCCGGCGTGGGTTGTGCCCTGCTGGGCGGGTGAAGCGACGGGCGCTGGCGCGGAGCCTTTGGCATAGCGCAGCGCGAGCGACCGTCGCGGATTGAAGGTGCTGGCGAACTTGGCCGGGGTCTGCCAGGGGGGAGTGCGGCCGCGCGGTGTTGTAGTCGGCGTGCCACAGGGCGATGGCTACCCGCGCCTGAGCCAGCGAGGTGAACAGCGTCTCGTTGAGCAGTTCATCGCGCAGTCGGCCGTTGAAGCTCTCGATGGAGCCATTCTGCATCGGCTTGCCGGGCGCAATGTAATGCCATTCGACGCGGTTCTGATCCGCCCAGGAGAGGATGGCGTTCGAGGTGAACTCGCTGCCATTGTCGCTGACGATCATCCTGGGCCGCCCCGCTCGGTGATGAGCCGGTCCAATTCGCGGGCAACCCGCATGCCCGAGAGAGACGTATCAACGATGAGTGCCAGGCCACTGTCTCGTGCAGTCGTCGACGACGGCCAGGATGCGGAAGCGGCGCCCGTCGGTGAGCTGGTCCGATACGAAGTCGAGCGACCAGCGCTCGTCGGGCCTCAGCGGCACCAGCATCGGCGCCCTGGTCCCGATCGCCCGCTTGCGGCCGCCACGGCGGCGAACGGCGAGCTTCTCCTCCCGATAGAGCCGGAACAGCTTCTTGTGGTTCACGACCAGGCCCTCCCGCCTCAGCATCACGAGAAGACGCCGGTAGCCGAACCGGCGACGCTCCTGCGCGATCGCCTTCATCCGCTCGCGAACCTCCCGGTCGTCCGGCCTGCTGGTCTGGTAGCGAACCGTCATGCGGCAACAGCCGATGGCTTTACACGCCCGCCGTTCGCTCATCCCGAAGCCTTCCTTCAGGCGAGCGACAGCTTTCCGCTTGGCGGCGGGCGTCACCATTTCTTTCCCACAAGGTCCTTCCACGCGGCATTGTCGAGCATGGCGTCGGCCAAAAGCCGCTTCAGGCGCGTGTTCTCGTCCTCCAGCGCCTTCAGGTCGCCGAGCCTCGGTGACATCCATCCCGCCGAAGCGGGCCTTCCAATTGTAGATCGAGGCGTCGCTGACCCCGTGCTTGCGGCACAGATCGCCAACCGATACCCCGGCCTCGTGTTTCTTCAAAATTCCGATGATCTGCTCTTCAGAGAAGCGGCTGCGTTTCATGTCCTGGTCCTCTGGATGGGCCAGAACGAACTTCAAACCGGATTAGATCAGAGGGGCAAGGTCAGGACGCCTCGGCGCGGTCGTCGACCTCTTCACCCCAGCCGAATGTGCCAACTACTTCAAAGCCGCAGGATATGACCTGGATCAGATAGGACGTGCTCCAATGGTTTACACCTGACACAGGAGTCCGGCCCCCACAACCGTTTCGCAATGAGGAGCAGCGCTGCCGCTGCTCCTCCAATCACACGACGGATTCACGATGCGGCAACTCGAGCCATGATTTCGGATCGAATGGCCGATGCGGTGTATAGTGAGGCATCCAGCGGCAAATCCCCAAATGCCAGTTGACACAGAAGATAATTAGCACCTGCCTCTTCCAGCTGATCAAGGAGAGCTTTTCGGACAGAATCTGCCGTTCCCACGACGCACAATTCACTTTCAATTGCTGCATCGAAGTTCAAAGGCAAGTTTGGTGGAGTGGAAATGGCATTTAGTTCGTATAGAAATTTGAAGCTATTGAGCCATCGTTCATAGGCAGGTGCTGCGAGCAAATACGCATCTGTTTCAGAACGCCCTATCACCACCATTCGGAGCAATCCAAGAAATGGCGCTTGCTGGCCAATGTCAGCATCGTGAATTCGGGCGGCGCGGAACGCGTCGGTAACGCTGCGAACAGAAGTGGAAGGTCCGACGCAGGCGATGTTTGCCCCATTCGCAGCGGCCCAGCTAGCCGGCTCGGGTCGATTGGTGGCGATCCATGTCGGCGGATGGGGATATTGGTGAGGTCTCAACGTCAGCGGAACATCTTTCAACTCAAAGTGGCGGCCCTGATAAGAAAGCGTCCCGCCTTTCATCGCATTGATGAGAATCTCACTGGCCTCCGCATACTGTTCTGGTGCTGCTTCTACAGCAACCCCGAAGTATCCCAATTCAGTGGGAGCAGAGCCGCGCCCTATGCCGAGTTCAAGCCTGCCGCCGCTCAACTGATCAAGCATGCAGATCTCCTCGAAGGCACGCAGCGGATGATAGAGCGCAAGTAGCATTACCATGGGACCAACACGAAGACTGCGGGTTCGCTGGGCGACGCTCGCTAAGAACAAATTCGGTGATGGACCTCTGCCATGCGGCGTACAGTGGTGCTCGGCGAGATGATACGCATAAAAGCCATAGCCATCGCACGCTTCTGCTAGGCTCAGCCGATCTGCATATTGTTGTGCGATGTCATCGCCGTTTTCGTCCAGATGATCGAAGATGCCGAAGGTCAGGCCCGAAGCGGAAATTTTCTTCAATTAATTGTTCTCCAAATTACCTATATTTATTCGCTAATCATCATAGCTCACGACATATCATTACTTGATGCTTGATGTGAATCGACTTCATGCTTGTGAACACCGCGATTCTTCTTAAAGTTCATACAGACGCGTTCGGCGGCAGCAAGGAATTTGTCCATCTGCTCTGTGGTGCCAATGCTGACGCGAATACAGTTCTTCAAATCTACGTCAGGAAAGCTGGCGATGAGGATCGCCTGCTCTTTCAACGCGGCTTGCCAGCATGAGCCCTCCTGTCCCGCCGGCACACGGGCCAGCAAAAAGTTTGCGTGGGAGGGTGTTACGGAAAAGCCAAGTTGCAACAGCGCCAGGGTCACTCGCTGTCGTTCATGCTTGATGTGCCTGTGGTTCTCTTCGTAGGCGTGGCGATGCGCAAGAATGCTTTTCCCGACCGCCTGCCCGATCACGTTCATGTTGAAGACATTCTGGATGTTGCGCAGCCTGCCAATGATTTCTGGGTGACCGAAACCGAAGCCGACTCGCACGCCAGCGGCAGCATAGCTCTTTGAAAAAGTCCTCAAGATCAAAAGATTCGGATGTCTATTGACGAGGCGCAGGGCATGGTCGGGTGCGAAGTCAACGTAGGCCTCATCCAAGACGATCAAGCGATCTGCTTGCTCCACAAGGCGTTCGATTTCGGCCACCGGCACGAATGTTCCGGTCGGATTGTTCGGATTAGCCAACAGAATGAACTTCGCGTCTTTTGCGGGGCCGGACAGCAGTTTTTCTATCGGCAGGGGATGAGCTTCGCTCGATGCGATTTCGAGAAACTCGGCACCCTGCAACATGGCAAGTTTACGGTTGAACGAAAATCCGGGCGACAGCATTGCCACTCTATCTCCTGGGGCGAGGAAAGCTCTGTAGATGAGTCCGAGCAGCTCCGACGAACCGTTGCCGGCAATCACTTGATCTTTGGAAAATCCGTAAGCATCGGAGGCAGCTGCCCTTAAGCTGAGATTGTCGTCTTCCGGATAAAGATACTGGTGTTCGATCGCAGCAATTGCACTTTGCATTACGCTCTTCGGCAACGGAAACGGGTTCTCGTTCGTATTTAGCTTAACGCAATTTGCATCCGTCGCTGGTCCGTTGGACGAGAGAGCATCTAATTTGCTGGCCACCGGCGAAAAAAGCGAAAGCACGGTCTTCAGTTTTGCATCGCACATGTTCTTCTCCGTTTTTCAGTCCCGCAGGGCATGTGACATGAGGCAATCGTTGATCGTGACTTGATCGACGTTCGGCTATATCAGCGCTGCCTTCCCACCCTGGTGGGGATCGCCGACCACGGTTTGGATTTGACACCGGGAAGCTGTCGAGAACCTGATGACGACCCAACGTGTGGCCGACGGCCGATTCGGCCCAACAGACGGTGTTTCAACATCGCATCGTCCTCAAAGCCGCATGCGGGGCCTGCACGACAGCGCGTCTCCAGCGCCCGCAGATAGGTGGAAGCCGAAGTCTTGCCGAACCTCAGTTGCTCTGCCACCTGGCCCACCGGACTGCCCTGTTTATGGGTCAGGCGCAGGATATCTCTGACGCTCGTTCGTCTTGCTTGCTTCCGTCTTGGCATGGGCTCTCTCGGTTTGCTGATGAGAGAGCCAAATACCGGCTCATCTGAGCATGAGACGCAGGCCTGACGATATGGAGCGTCGCTGGTGGCGCGCGTAGCCAAGAGGGTTCGCCTCGCTGGCGGGGCATGCAAGACGGCGCACCTCCTTAGCCATCCTGTCCCATCGTCTCAGATCGTGAGGCGCACCTTATAGTCGGTGAGGAGATCTTGCAGGGTCAGGTTACGCCCTAGCGCTTAAGGTTGTTGGTCGCACCGAGCAAGCGCGGGACCTGTCGACGGACAACAGCGGTGCCACTGCCGGCACTAGGTCGTCCAGCATCACAGTGAACCGCGTACGTAGTATCTTGTCGTAGGCGGCATTCTGGATAGCCGGATACGGGCTCTTCACCCGCTGCACCACCGATTGCGGGATGATGTCGCGAGAAACATTCACGGATTTCGTGAAAAAAGTGTACCCGCCGAAGAGCCCTACTCGCGGGGGCGGTGCAGCACCACCTCGGTGTCACTGTTCGTGTTCATGCGATGGACTAGGCCGGCCAGCTGTTGACGCAGCTCGCGGTAGTTGTAAGTCTCACCCGTGTAGACGAGCACCTAGTCAGGTCGGCCATCCTCCTGGAGCATCCTCGGCTGGCGGCCGCCCTGGATATCGATGATTGCCAGGCGGTGGTGTCCCAGCGCCGCAGGCCCGCCGATCCAAGTCCCCTCGTCGTCCGGACCGTGGTTCGCTATGGTGGCCGTCATATCGGCAAGCTCCCTTCGCGCATCGGGACCTCCGAGGTCTGGATTGAAGTCGATCCATTCACAGATGCCGCACAGGTTATGTCGCCGCATTTGGGCGAAGCAGATATAAGGCCAGTGGGAAACCATCGAGGCAAAGTGACGGATCTAGCCCAGCTACGATCCGCATCCGACATTGTCGGACATCGGACAGCACCGCGATTCGCTGCATAGGAAGCCTGGAGTCGCGATTTCCCCTGGGGGAATCAGCGCATGAAAGGAGAGCTGGGTCGTGTCTGCCGAAATGAGAAATTGCTCCCCCTTATTGCATCACCGAGGAATGTTACCCAGCGCGATAGACGGACATGCCCTATCTCCCCCCGTTGCAGCTGAGGGAGATAGGGGCCAGCTCTTCATTCAACCCTCATGGAGGATGATCAGCCCAGCCATTTCCATGCGCCGGCCTTCACAAGCCGTGCACCATTCAGGTTCTTTTCCTTGAAGCGCGACGATCCTTGTCAGACGTCGCAACACTTGCTGCCGAGAGCACGAGCTCTTCCTCGAGCATGCCTTGATCTGCGCCTCGAACGGCTCGCACATGCTGGGTTTCAACGACTTCGCAGAGGTTGATATTCTGCAGTGACTTCGTCTCGCTGCTGCACGGCATTGACGCTGGGAGCCATGCTCGCGTGGCGCAATTGTGCTGAAGCCGGTGCCCACGGCAACGTTTCTTAACCCGCCCCAGATCCTGGCGTTTGGCTATTTCCGACATTCGTGTCCGGCTTCGGACAAAGGCCGGGTTTGCCGAACGGAGTCGCACCCAATTTCCAGTGCTGCTTGAGCAATAATATCGACCGGCATTACTGCACAACACGAAAGTTGCTGCAAAAACCGAAGTGAACCCAAGGCATCGGGTCAATTGGCATGGCGCTTGCGACTCGGTCGATAGAACGCAGTCAAAATCACGGTTGCAGACCATGCCTACCTCTCAAAGCTCGATAAAGCACGCGAGCAAAATTCCCCGTCTCCGCGGAAGCTCGTCGCCGTTGAACGTGCCTGCTCGGGGGCGGTCTTGCACAAGACCGGTCCGAGGCAACCACGCCAAGGCGCGAGGCTGCCGGAACTGTCGACCGAAGTCGATGCCGCTTCAGTTTAACCGAAAAATGCACCGTACCACTTTGGCCTGGAAGCAAATCAATGACCTATAGAAAGAACGTTCCTCTCGTGACCTTTCGCACGCGTGTTCGCGATGAGTCGATCGGGGGGCCAAATCCTTATCGGTGGGAGAACAAGACCTCCGACGATTATTTCGGGGGCAAGCGCATCATCCTGTTCTCGCTGCCTGGCGCCTTCACCCCGACCTGCTCGACCTTCCAGCTGCCCGATTTCGAAAAACTCTATGATCAATTTCTGGAACTGCGAATCGACGCGATCTACTGCGTCTCGGTCAACGATGCTTTCGTCATGAATGCGTGGGGAAAGTCCTTGGGGCTGCAGAAGATCGAGCTGATCCCAGACGGGTCGGGCGAGTTCACGCGCAAAATGGGCATGCTGGTCGCGAAGGACAATCTGGGCTTTGGCATGCGCTCCTGGCGATACGCCGCTCTGATCGACGATGGCGTGGTGGAGCAGTGGTTCGAGGAGGAAGGCTTCTGTGACAACTGCGAGACGGACCCCTATGGCGTTTCATCCCCGCAAAACGTTCTCGACAAATTGAAGGCGGCGGCATGACCCAGAAGTGGAAAGTCTCACACAACCCAAGCACACACTAGAGCCTCCTCGGCAGATCACGGTTCAACATGCATCTCTCAGCAAGCCTGCTTCAACGCCAGAAGCAACGTATGGTCTTATCGCCTCAAGCCATTGAAGCTATTCGCTTGCTGCGATTGACGCATACTGAACTCCATCAGCTCGTGCAGCAGGCACTCGAGAAGAACCCCGTTTTGAAGCCTGACCCGTTTGACGACGATTCGCCGCTGCCAGGGGTGGATCAGCGGAGCAGTCAAAGCAGAAGCGAAATCGGCGAATCGCCCATTGGCGGGCCGTCTGGCGGGCGCGGGCAATGGAAGTCGCAACGCAGTAGCGGCAACGATCGACCTGCCGTCGAGGAGTTTACCGCCCACACCGAAACATTGCACGACCATGTCGCCCGCCAGGTCGCCCTCACCCCGTTCACCCCCCAGGAGCGGCTGATTGCCGGACAGCTCGCCGCTCATCTGGAGGACACTGGCTATCTTCAGGTAAACCTTTTCGATCTGGCCAGGAGGTTAAACGTTCGGCAAGCTGATGTGGAACGGGTCATCGGAATCTTGCAGCAATTTGATCCGCCGGGCATTTTTGCGCGAACTCTCAGCGAATGCCTGGAGATTCAGCTGCGCCAGCAAGACCGGTTCGACCCGGCTATGGCAGCTTTGGTCGCCAATCTCGAGATGCTTGCACGGGGGGATTTTCAGGGATTGAAGCAGCGTTGCGGAGTCGACGAGGAGGATCTCCTCGACATGAGGAACGAAATCCGCGCGCTCGATCCCAAGCCTGGAGACCGGTTCCAGTCCGGGACGCCGGAAACCATCGTACCGGACGTCTGGGTAATGCCCTCGTCCGAAGGTGGATGGCGGGTGGAGCTTGATCCGGCCACGCTGCCCAAAGTGTTGATTAACCAAACCTATGTCGCCGAAATCTCGCAGCTGACCAAGCAAAATCCGGAAGGCAAAGCGTTTCTCGACCATTACCAGGAAAAAGGGAACTGGCTGATCAGCAGTCTCAAGCAGCGCGCTAAGACGATCCTTAAGGTTGCGACCGAAATCGTGCGCCAGCAGGATGCCTTTTTTACACACGGCGCCGCCCATCTGCGGCCTCTCTGTCTCAAAAATGTCGCTGACGAGATCGGCATGCACCAGTCGACGGTAAGCCGGGTGGCTTCGAACAGGTACATGTTAACTCCGCGCGGGGTGTTCGAGCTGAAGTATTTTTTCGCTGCGCCAATCGCATCCTGCGAGGGCGGCGATGCGCACTCCGCCAAAGCTGTCCGCCATCGGATCAAGGCAATCATAGCCGAAGAATCGCTCGACAAGGTACATTCCGACGAAGACATCGTTGCTCAACTCAAGGAGACCGGCATCGATGTCGCTCGCCGTACCGTCACCAAATATCGCGAGGCGATGAACATCCCTTCCTCCATACGACGGCGCCGCGATAAGCGTTTGTCCGCAGCTGCGATCAAGCGAAGTGACTAACCGACATTCGTGGTCGGCGAGAGGCAACTCTCAACTTCCTCCGGGCCGAAGCAGCTTTCGAAGTCATGGCATTCCCCGCAACTGGGTGCTGTGCATGACGAAAAGCCTTCGGCCTCACACAGCTTGCGGTAAAAGTACTTTTTCCATTTCATGTTTTCTGTGTTGCCTGCCGCCAGCGCGGGAAAATGTCTGGCAAGCAGGCGGCTGAGCTCAGCGCGATTTGAGAGGCCAAGATCCCGCCAAAGATGGTCCATGCGCATCGCACGCCGGGCGATGATCTTGGCCAAGCGGGCGCTCGCCGGGTCGGCCGGCGCAGCATGCGCTAGCAGCAGCCGGCGTAGCAGTTCCTCTTCCAGTTCCGGCTCGGGCTCGCTCAACTCCTCCAAAGCGAATACGCTGCTGGAGGTAGACGGGAAAGTTGCGGCCAAGACATCACGCAATTCGACAGACGAAAGGCCTGTCCCCTCCGTCGCCAACACCTCGCCCGCCTGGACCTCCTCAAGCGAACGTGAATGTAAGCAGGGCAGCACATGCTGATCGAAGCTCCTCCCTAGCTCGGACCCACGCCATTGCGCGCTGGATAGGCAGCCATCATCGTAACGGCCGGCTTCAGCTTCCGGCATGACAAAGCGCCTTGTTGACCGCAGGGATGATCTTGTCGCCCCAGAGCTCGATCTGGCGCAGCATCGTCTTTTGGTCGAAGTCGCCCAATTGAGTCTGAACTGCGATCTGGTCCGGTTTCAAGATATCGATCTCTTCCAGCAGGCGATCAATCACGCGATTTACGCTGCCAATCGGCAAATTTTTGCGCATGGTCTCGAAGGACAGATCCTGCTGGGTCGGTGTCTCCTGCAGCAGGTAGCCATCGTGGCTCTGTTGGCGGCGCTGATGCAGGGCTTCAGAAAGCCGGCGCTGGAAGCGGGCATTGTCGAGATAGCTGTTGATCTCCAACTCGTCGTGGCTGGCATAGCAGCAGCGCAGCAGCGATATCTTGACGTCGGTGACGTTCTTTTCCTCGGATGCCGCCGCCCTCTCGACTGATTCACGCAGTGTGGTCAAAGTCTCTAAGCCGTCGTGGAAGGCTGTGACAAAAAAATTGTGCCCCTCGCGGTAGGCCCGAGCCATCCGTGCGGCTCCGCCAGCGATCCAGATAGGCGGCGTCGGCTGCTGGACTGTGCGGACCGAAATCGCTGTTGGGGGGATCTTCTCATATTGGCCGTCGTGTTCGAAGACGTTTTGGTTGAGGCCCTTGAGAATGATGTCCAGGTATTCCGAAAAGACGGCCGGCGCCTCATCGATGTCCACGCCGAACCGTTCGAACTCGAACTGCTGGTATCCCAAGCCTACGCCGAGCTCGAGACGGCCGTTCGCAACGATGTCGGCGAAGCCGATCTCGGACAGCAGGCGCTGCGGTTGGTAAAGCGGCAGCACGCAGACGGCAGTGCCCAGGCGAATCGTGCTTGTCAAGCCGGCGCAGTGCGCCACCATCATCAGCGGGGATGGTATGAGGCTGTAATTGTTGAAGTGGTGCTCAGCAAACCACGCGGTGTTGAACCCAGCCTGCTCCGAAGCGACGGCCTGTTCGATGGAGTTGCGGATGACGCTTTCTGAGGATTGGTGATAGCCACGCTGGGCGGCCAGAATGAAAGTGGCAAATTCCATGATTTCTCCTCGTTATAGACACGTCAGCCGACCGGGAATGTGCTCGGCATGCGCATGCTTGGATCTCAAGCACCTCAGGTGCGTCGTGGAGCCGAGGCTTCATAATGCTCGGCCGGTCGCCCTGCGAAGGCCTGGCAATTAACCTGCCGCCTCCGCAAAACATTCGTCATAGAGCTCGCTGGCGTTTCCCGCATCACCGAACGAGGTCCAGCCGCCGTCCACGTAGAGGATCGAGCCGTTGATGTATGAGGCGTCAGACGAAGCAAGGAAGAACGATGCATCTGCGACGTCTTCTGGCCGTCCCATCCTGCCCATGGGGATGCGTCGTCCGATTGCTGTCAGGTCGATGCGGCCGGCTTTGGCCAACTGAGCAAGTGCGGGCGTGCGGATGTGGCCAGGAGCGACGGTGGCTGTCCGAATTCCGACCGGCCCGAGTTCGGCCGCCATGCAACGGGTCAGCATATCCATCCCCGCCTTGGAGGCGCCGTAGGCATGGCGCGGCGCGAACGGCAGAAAGCTGTCGATCGACCCGAGATTGAGGATCACGCCGCCCGGGCGCATAGCCTTGATCGCTTCGCGCGCGCAGGTGAAGGCGCCGGTAAGGTTGACATCCAGGACGTGTTCGAGCTGTTTCGACAGTTGCTCGATCGCAGGCACAATCCTGTCGGCGGTATCAGCACTATTGACCAGAACATCGATATACCCGAAGCGTCCCCTCAGTTCTTCGAACATCGACACCACATCGCTCTCGACGGCCACGTCCAGCGATTTCGCCAGATGCTTGCCGGGGAGCGATGTAGCCAGCTCTGCCGCTGCAGTGCCATCTTTATCAGCAATCACGACGGTGTCGCCGTTCGCGGCAAAGCGGCGAGCGACGGCCGCGCCAATGCTTTTTGCGCCACCGGTGACGAGCACGATTCGCGCATCTGTGCATTCGGCCGGACAGGAGAGCTCGGCTTGGAGCGCACCATCCACCGGCGGGTGAGCATCCCCCGGCTGGTTGAATGACATCCAGCCTCCGTCGACTGCCAGCACCGAGCCGGTGATGTAGCGCGCCTGCGTGCTGCTCAGAAAACGCACGACCCTGGCGATCTCGTCGGGGCGAGCCAAGCGCCCCATCGGCACGCGGCGGCGTATCGCCGCGAGGTCCATTTTGCCAGCGCGTGCCAGTTCTGTGACCATTGGGGTGCGGACGGAGCCCGGCGCCACCGCCGTGACGCGGATTCCTCGCATAGCCCACTCGCATGCAAGGGACTTTGTCAACGAGATCACGCCAGCTTTCGAGGCTGCGTAGGCGTTGCGCCTGGGATTGCCGACCACGCCCGCCATCGAAGCCACATTGACGATCGCACCGCCCGGCTTCATGCGCCGCGCCGCTTCCCTGGCCATAACGAATGGCCCAATAAGGTTCACTGTCACGCCGCGTCGGAAGGTATCGACAGCGGTGTCGATGATCCTATCCATCGTGGGTCCAACCGCCGCATTGTTGATGAGGACATCGATTTGCGCGAAGCGTGCTTCGACCTGGCCGAAAAGTGAGAGCATGTCCTTCTCTCGCGACACATCGCACTCCAGACCGACGTGCGGCGACCCGAGATCCCGAGCCAGTTCAACCACACCACTGCCCGGAAGGTCCACCGCAACTACAGTGTCTCCGTCCGCGGCAAGGATATCGACCAGGGCACGGCCGATCCCGCCCGCAGCGCCTGTGATGATTACGGTGCGTGCTGCCAGTTTCACGAGAGCTTCTCCACGATGACCGCTTGTGATCTCAGCCCATCAACCTTGGGCGGAATGAAGGGCCGAGCCAAATCGTTGCAGTGACCGCCAGTTGCGGCCCCACACAGATGTCGTTCCCGTAGGGCGCTCATCCTCCATTTCTACCCACTTATGCAGCTCCCAGTTGGGGACCCTCGACGCCATCTTGGTCGGTGGGGATGTGACCCTTGAGCAACTGGTAGATGGGATCGTCTGGATGTGGTGCTCCAATCGGCTGTCGCCGGCCGAACCTATCTGCCTCAAGAATCGCTGGCGGGATTTGCTCCTCAACCCAATCGTAGACGACTGTCCGTTCCGCAATTCGCCACTCGTCCTGCCTCTTCTGAAACAGATCGCAGTAACGGCCGCAAAGCAGCGTCTGACGTATTTCTTGGTCTGTATCCGGTCCGCGTTGCAGCGCGGTGAAATAGCTCTCGACCGCGGCCTCTGCTGAACTGATGAAGTCGATCAGGCTGTTCGTGATTTGATGGATGTTACGGTGCCCCGGCAGACCGAGAGCAAATTGGATGAAGTCCTCTGCCGGTCCGCAATAGGGACCGTGCCTGTCATACGCTTCGGGCCAGTATGCGCTACGCAGCGCCGCCTCATCGGCGCGGTCTATCCCGCGGCAGTACCGATACAGGCAGTTGCGGATCGCCTCTCGGTCACGCAGTTCGGTAATTTTCGCGTGGTCGACAGGGTCTGTCGCGAATTGTATGATTGTTTTGTCCTTCCCGATGCCAGTCTGCACTTTGCGTGTGTCTCTCTCTACAACTGAGTTAGCGGGGGGCTCGTCAACTTCCAGAGCTTGTTCGGGGCAGGCTCGTACCCCTTTTGAGGCAAGCAGTTGCTCCCCATCGGCAACATCAATATCACCGGGCAAGATGTAGCCGGCGTCATCAAGCTTGAAGACTCTCGGCGCCCGCGCCCAGCAGCGCGCATGACCCTGGCATCTGGCTTTATGTACGACGACACGCATAGCGAACTCCAATGTCGTTGGCTGAAACTTCAGGACCAGTCCAGGATCAGATTCTCGATCCCGAACACATGGCCGCCGAAGGTGATAGGTTCAGTCCCTGTCTTGATCCGAAAGGCTGGGATGCGCGCCAGCCACTCCTCCAGGCCAATGACAATCTCCCGCCGGGCAAGGTGTGAGCCAAGACAACGATGGGGACCATAGCCAAAGGCAGCGTGCCGGTTGTCCTCGCGCGCCAGATCGATCTCATTCGGGCATTCGAATTCCGCCGGGTCACGATTGGCAATCATCGTGGCACAGGAAACATAATCTCCCTTGCGGATCGGCGCGCCTTTGAAGTCGACATCCTTCGTTGCCACTCGGATCATCTGAATGGTCGAATAGGCGCGCAGCAATTCTTCCGCAGCGACGGCAATCCGGTCAGGTTCGCTTCGTAGCAATCCCTGATCTTTGGGGTTGCGCGCGAGATGGGCCAAGTCGAAGCATATGGCTGCTGAGACCGTGTCGAGTCCCGCGACGAACACAAGCACGCCGATGCCACGGACTTCTTCGTCACTGAGCAGACGACCCTCGACCTTTGCCTTCACGATGAAGGTCATGAAATCATCGACCGGCTCCTTGCGGCGCTCGGTGGCAAGTTCGTCGATGAAGGCCACGATCGCCCGGGCTGCGGGTGGTCGTTGCTCCTTATCGCCGTGGAGCAGATCTCTAGCCCAGCCGACAAATGTTTCTAGTCCGTCGTCCGAAAGCCCAATAAAGCGAAGGAAGATATTGACCGCGAACGGAACTGCAAAATCCTTCATGATGTCGCAGCTCGTGCCTGATGCGGCGATCCTGTCGATCAGCTTGATCGCTCGTTCCCGGACAGCCGGCTCCAATGCCATTACCCGCTTTGGCGAAAGCAGCGGATTGAGCAGTGAGCGAAAAACACCGTGGAATGGCGGATCGAGCTCAAGCGGGATCATCGGCCAGCTCTCGCCGAGCACAGAGGCGAAGATGCTGCGATGGCTGGAAAACGTTTCGGTGTCCTGCAGCACCCGGCGCTGGTCGCTCGCGCGAGTGATGACCCAGGTACCCCGACCGTCGCGCGTGTTGCTGGTTGAATAAAAGATCGGAGGCCCGGCATGAACGCAAGCAACCGCTGCATGCGGATCCCCGTTAGCCGTCGGCAACATGCCGGGCGACGTAAACAGGTTGAAGTCCCTCACCATTTCGGGCGGGACATGATCTGGAACCGGCCGCGATTTAACCGCGCCAGAATCGAGAGACCGTTCATGAGATGCTGTCGTTTGCATGCAATCGTTGGTGCAAGCTCCGTGCCGAATTCGTCTTTCGATAATCCTTGCCGTTTTGCTGGGCAACAGGTGGCGCCTGTGCTGACTTACTGGTCGGGATTGCAACATTCTTGTCCAGCGTCGGACACAGAATGTAGAAAGCTAGACACCGACTTGGAGCAACTCAACTGGTGGGATCGCTAGCCGATCATGTGCCCGGGGAGCATCCAGTTCGAAAGCTTGCGCTAAGCGGCTTGGTGACTTGGCCGAGGTCACCAGGTGGAAACGACCAACACTTGGGGTGAGCCTAGTGGCGCTCCCCTCGATGATGTCTGGCGGGGTGGTTAGCCGCCTCCGTGGGACAAGATCAGTCTACACGAATGGACTATAGCCTCTCCTCGCATGCCTCATTGGCCGTCCTTCAGAGCCGGTCACACGAGCTTTTGTCTTTCAGCAGGGCGTTTTTCTCGCCAGCTACAGAGCCACACCGACGCCATTAATGAGCGTCCAGTCGACGGGTTGGATGGCCCTGTCCATCTTGCCCAGCACCTTGGCTTCGCATTTGCCGGTGCGGCGGAAGCCTTCAAGACGCAGTTCTTGACCTTCTCCAGATCAGCCTCGGACGGATATCGGCAAGGGTTCAGCTCGTCCTTTTGAACTTGCGCATCTTCGTGTTGGCCAACCCCAGGCCGCCCGACATATTTGCGGTCTATCCGGCACCTCAACTTCGAACAACCTTGCGGCAAGCTCTTGGGATAGACCACGCTCGTGCCTCCACCACCCGCTCAGCAGAGCCAGATTTGTCGTTGATGGCACGGAACTTGCGCAGTCATTCGCAGATGCGTCACGGACCGAGAGTGTCGTCCCATGAATTCGATCACCAAAAAGGCCGCCCGACGTTGCTGGGACCGCCTGCAATTACCTTATCCCAGAATTGGGAGCAACGGCTTCAAAAGGGATAACTCATCACCTCAATTTTGTCGATCGCGCGGCCATCGAACCGCAGCCATCCATCAGACTTCCGCCTCGTTGCACTCATTGCGACCGCCTTGGTGCTTGCGACAACCGCTCAATTCTGGCTGCCAGGATAACCACATATGGCGACGGAACTTCCTGCTTCAAAGCAATATAGAGATCGTCGATCATCCCCCCATCAAGGCCTCAATCGAGGACACCGCGTTCGGCTTGCTTGGTTCGCAGTGAACAGACCGCACTTCACGAATGCGATCGATGCGACCGCGCCGAGAACTCTCCCGCATTGTCGACGGTTGGGTCCGTCGGCCCTCCGATGAGGCCTCGGATGCGTCGGGCGCCGAGGCCTCGACTGATGCCGACTGGCCGCCGCCGGAAGGTCTCGCGGCTTTGATCCCCGGCGATGTAGCCACCCCTGCTGCAACACTAGCCGGAGAACTCATTCATGACCGAATCGGCGACAGATTTAGTGGACGCGGCTTTGTTCGACCGAGATCGGCTTGACCCAGAAAGTCCCTATCAACGTTCTGGCCCTGCATGGGGTGCCATCATTTCGCTTTCCTTCGGCACCTTCGGGCTTGTGACGGCAGAGTTTCTGCCCGCCAGCGTTCTGACACCGCTCGCGCATGATCTCCGTATCACCACGGGCACGGCTGGACAGGCGCTAACAGCGACCGCAATCGTCGCGGCGATCTCGGC
This sequence comes from Mesorhizobium sp. M7A.F.Ce.TU.012.03.2.1, assembly GCF_004006095.1. Taxonomy (NCBI): domain Bacteria; kingdom Pseudomonadati; phylum Pseudomonadota; class Alphaproteobacteria; order Hyphomicrobiales; family Phyllobacteriaceae; genus Mesorhizobium; species Mesorhizobium sp. M7A.F.Ce.TU.012.03.2.1. The sequence continues at coordinate 2,025,268 of NZ_CP034779.1, read as the reverse complement.
ACCGATAATCGCCTTCGTGACAAAGCGTCTGGACCGCAGGGTCGTCATCTGGGCGATGACGCTCCTGCTGATCCTGTCGAACGTTCTGGCAGAGGTTGCGGGGTCGCTGCCGGTTTTGCTGGCGGCACGCGTCGTCCTTGGCATATCGCTTGGTGGTTTTTGGTCAATTTCGGCAGCGTTGGCGATGCGGCTGGTTCCAAGTCACCTCATGCCGCGCGCCATGTCGATCATCCTCACCGGCGTTTCTGTCGCCTCCGTCTGCGCGGCTCCAATCGGCGCTTATGTCGGTGACATTTGGGGATGGCGAGCCTCGTTCAAGGTCGCCGCAATCGTGAGTGCCGTTGCGCTGCTCGTGCAACTCGTAACCATTCCGCCACTGCCTCCGATCGAAGTGCGCAGATTCCGCAGTCCGCTGGATGTCGCGAAGAATCCGGCGATGAAGGTTGCGGTGCTAGTCGTGCTATTGGTCGCTTCCGGCCATTTTGCCAGCTTCGCCTACATCCGCGCCTTTCTCGAGAGCGTTCCTGCGCTCGAAAAGAAGTCAATCCCGCTCGTGTTCCTTGCTTTTGGCACGGCCGGCGTCTTCGGCAATTTAGCCGGCGCATTCCTCACCAAACACAGTCTCAAGGCGGTCGCGGCCCTGCCGCCCCTGCTCATTGCCGTAGCCGCTGTCTCGCTCCTGACCATGGGAGCATCGGCCTTGACCTCGGCAATTGCAGTTGCCGTATGGGGCTTTGCTTTTGGCGCGGTCCCGGTCGGATTGCAGACATGGATGGTGCTACGCGCCGCTCCGAAACAGGCCGAGAGCGCTGGTGTACTGATGGTCATAACCTTCCAAGTGGCCATCGCAGCCGGCACAACTTTCGGTGGCCTATTGGTGGATCACACGGGTATTGCCAGTGTCTTTGTCTACAGCGCGGTTGCCACGTTCCTCGCTGTCTTGACAGTATTTTTGCTCGGCCCGAACCGCAAAACCTGACCGCCTGGTGGGGAGTGACGGTCGGCGGCGTTCACGCTATTGTCACCTCTGAGCTCGGCCCAAAGGCCGCGGCTTCGTCGTAACCATGCGGTCGATGGGGCAGCGCCAAATTGCTTCCTGCTCATCGCGTTGCGATAATACAGCGCGCTTATTGCGTCATCGTGTCCCCGGTCTCGGCTTCAATGCCCGGCTACTGGCTGCGGAGGCAGATGGGCGCCGGCGTCCCACCGACGACGATCGGTCTTTTCTCATGTAGCTGTCGGGGAAACGAGGCAGGTTTTCCGCCAGAACCCGCCAGTCGTCGCGCTCGCGTTCGCCTTCCTTGCGCGCACCGAACAACTGGATGATGATCTTGCCGTCGGACCCATATGCTTCGAGCGAGGTGACGTGACTGTCATTGGTCGGCTTGCGCACGGCCCAAACCTCACGGATTTGGTGGGTCCTGAGATGCAGCCGGAACGTTTCGTCCAGCACATGGATGCACGGCCCGATCTGCTTGACCGACTTGATTAAGCCGGAATGGGTCTGGATAGAACCTCGGTTGCCGACGAAGCACATGATCGGCAATTCGTCTTCGGCCGCACGCTGGAGCACGGCGCCAACTGCGGCATTGTCGAGCAGCCAAGCGTAATCCTGGCCGACCATGCGCAAAGCCTGGCAGCGGCTGAGCTTGAGCGTCTTTAGAAGGTTGACGTCAGTCAGCCGGCTCCAGTACTCGCGTAGGTCGTCCACCGTGCCGGCCCAGTCCGCAGTCCTCGCCCCCAGGTCGGCTACTCTCGCCTTAAGCGACATGGTCGGCTCCTGGTTGGCGGATACGAGCTCGGCCACCAGCTTTCGATAGGCATGAAGGTTGGAGACCGGCCTGAGATGCACCTTATGCACTGCTGCGCCGGCGGCGTCGAAGAATTGCAAACTGCGCTGGATTCCGCCGCGATGGCGCCTTTCAACAGCGAAACCATACCTCCAAGCCTGCGGGAAGACGCGAAGGTCGAATTCGTCACCAAGGACCATGGCGTGATTGTTGCCGGTTATCACTCTGTTGAAGACGCTAATCTTTTCGTGCACGGCACCTTGATTGCGGGTCAGCGCCGTCACTTCGCCCACGAATTCGAGGCCCGTCAGAAGGTGATTGATGCGCGGGTCGATGCGTGCCGCGCCGAAACCGCAATGGGCCGCGACCAGTTCCGCTTCCGAAATGGCCAATTGGGCGGCGAAATCACGCGCGGGAATGTTCGGACAGACTTCCCACGCACGCCGGATTTCGTTGGGCGACCGCTTCTTGCGCTGATCCATGTTTTTACCCCTGCCCCGTTCTTCTTTTGACGATCGATCGAAAAACGGGCCTCAGGGGTGTGCACGGCGGACGCGATCGATCGTCAGGCACATGCCAGTCGAATCCTGTCTCCGGGGGGTCAGCGGCCAATCGCCGGTAGAGAGCGATTGTTGGGTGGTCGGCGCCAATCGGCCGATCGAGCATTCGGGTACCACCGGCGGTGCTGCTTTCCCACTTAAGGCGGGTCTGATGGATCATATTGCTTTCCTTCGTTCTTCGATTGCGAGGGCAACCCAAAGGTGAATCGGCCGGCAATTTTGCCGCCGCAACGAAGGCTTCACAAAAATCGTGCCAGTTGCTCCGCGGCAAGCTCTGAACATCTTTGGCTCTGTTCATTGCTTTACGCGTGAGTGCATCGCGAACTCAGGCGCCCTTCCTGTGACGCGGACGCGACAAACCCGACAGTAAGTGTCGGTTGTCGGACGTCTCCCCAGCAATCGAGCATAAGAGACGTCGGGATGTCCTACGGTTTTTGACACGTCTTCCCTTTGGCACGGTCCATGCGAGATGATCCGCGAAAACGCCGGACCGAGGAGAAATCGAGCCATGATTACGCTCACCGACAACGCTGTTGCCGCCATCAAGGCCGCTCTTTACCGCGCCAGCGAGCCGGCGGAAGGATTTCGCATCATGGTCCATGCCGGCGGCTGCACCGGCTTCCAATACTCAATGGGCCTGGAGAGCGTCTCACGTGAGGGCGATGCGATCATCGAGCGAGATGGGCTCAAGGTGTTCATGGATAGAGGCTCCCAACCCCATGCCGCCGGCATGACCGTGGACTTCGTCACTGGGCTCGAAACATCCGGCTTTGTTTTCGATAACCCCAATGCGCGTGAGACGTGCGGCTGCGGCAAGTCCTGCAAATGATTGCGAGGGAACAGGCTATGTTCGACAATAGCGACGCCAAGGAATACTGCGTCGAACCGGTAACCGCCGGCGCTCTGGAACCGGCCGACACGCACTGTCGGCCCGGAACAATTGCGTTCGGTGATGCGCCAAATCGCGATCATCGATCGTTGCCGTGGGCAAGCAAACAAAATTGCCCGAAACAGCTGAATTCCCGGCGGATGCCGCCACCAAAGGGCAATGTCGACAGCGACCGGTCAGCCAAGCCATCGCTCGCCCGGCCGCCCACCTTACCAGATACGATATGCGCCAGAGGTTCAATGGCCGCCCGCCTACCCTTGAATCATTTCAGCAGTTGAAGGATCACTCCCATGAACCCTGTCTATCTCGACAACAACGCAACGACGCGGGTTGATCCTGCAGTCGTTGGAGCGATGTTGCCTTTCTTTACGGAGCAATTTGGCAATCATTCGTCCATGCACGCCTATGGCGCATCGGTTGCTGAAGCCGTGAGAAAGGCGAGGCAACAGTTGCAAGCCCTCATCGGCGCGGGATTCGAGGACGAGATCATCTTCACCTCGGGCGGGACTGAAAGCGACAGTACAGCCATCCTTTCGGCGCTGGAGGTGATGCCCGACCGAACGGAAATAGTGACTTCCGCGGTTGAACATCCGGCCGTTCTGAAGTTGTGCGCGCACCTTGAGAAGACGCGCGGCGTCAAGGTGCACATTATCCCAGTCGATCACTACGGCCGGCTCGACCTGGACGCCTACAGAACCGCCCTCACCCCACAAGTGGCAATCGTCTCGATAATGTGGGCGAACAATGAGACCGGTACGATCTTTCCCGTGGTTAAGCTTGCCGATCTAGCCAGGGAAGTCGGCGCGCTTTTCCACACTGATGCAGTGCAGGCGGTCGGAAGGCTTCCGATTGAGCTGAAATCGACCGCGATCGACATGCTGTCGCTCTCCGCCCACAAGCTGCATGGTCCAAAGGGGATAGGCGCGCTTTATGTAAGACGTGGCGTGCGCTTCTCCTCCATGATCAAGGGTGGGCACCAAGAGCGCGACCGGCGTGCAGGCACTGAAAACACACCCGGCATAGTCGGACTGGGCATGGCGGCCGAACTCGCCTTGAAATTCATGGACGAGACAAAACGAATAAAATGGTTGCGCGACCGCCTTGAGAACGGGATCATCCAGCGCATCCCAAACACATCCATCAACGGCGATCCGCAAGAGCGATTGCCAAACACTGCAAACATTGGATTCGAAGGTATCGAAGGCGATGCAATTCCAATTGTCCTGAGCCGGCTGGGAATCGCCTGTTCCGCCGGGTCCGCCTGTGCCTCTGGCTCACTGGAACCGAGCCATGTTCTGATCGCTATGAACGCGGCATGTGGGGCAGTCCGCTTCTCCTTGTCGCGTGACAACGGCGAAGATGACGTAGACCGCGTGCTTGAGGTCCTGCCTGCGATCACCGAGAAGCTACGGGCCGTTCCCAGTGCTGGACTGTGCGGGCGAGGTGCAGAACAGCTTCATTCCGGCCCGGGTCCGAGCGGCACAATAGCCGACGAGCCGTGAGGTCTTCCTCAACGTGACGACCCTGCGCAAGGAGAGCAGTCAAACTCGGGGTCGCCTTCACCACTTCAAGAAAAGCTTGAGATCGCCAAGTCTCTTGCCCAGCCGCCGTGCCAGAGGTCGGCACGCCGTCAGCAATGTCACCAATGCATCGACACCACAATTTCGCGCCGGGAGAATACAATGAACTGCTCCGCTGATAGCCGCCCGATCGATCGCACCGATATCCTAGCGCGACTGAAGGGCCTGTCGGCCGCGGAGGACTTCTTCGCCTGCCTTGACGTCTCCTACGACCCGAAAGTGATGAATGTCTCGCGGCTCCATATCATGAAGCGCGTGGGCCAATACCTTGCCGAAGAAGATTTCTCCGGTCTGCCTAACCAGGTAATCGCCGCGCGGGTGCGCGCCAAGCTGGAACGCGCCTACGAAGATTTCGCGACTTCCTCGCCGCTCACGCAACGTGTGTTCAAGGTGCTAAGGGACCACGATCCAAACATATGTCCCGCACCTGGCCGCGCCTTCGTCCCGCTCGACTCTGCACTGAAGCGGTTCGGAAAGTATTGAGCCCGACACGGCTGCGACGCGACAATGTCGAGAAGTCGACAAATCCAGTCCTCATGACGCCTCCTCGGAAGCAAACGAAGCCACCTTCTGGAATAGAGGCAGGAAGACGACTTGGCATGAACGATGCAGGCAATGAGGTGAACCGCCAAGCACGAATCCGGACTGGGAGCTTAGAGAAACCGCCAATGCATATCGTAGTCTGCATCAAGCAGGTGCCGGATTCGGCACAGATCCGCGTGCACCCGGTGACGAACACGATCATGCGTCAGGGTGTTCCGACCATCATCAATCCTTACGACCTGTTCGCCCTCGAAGAAGCGCTCAAACTGCGCGACGTTCATGGTGGCGAGGTTACTGTGCTCACAATGGGTCCGCCCATGGCGGAGGACTCGCTGCGAAAGGCGCTCGGTTACGGTGCTGACCGAGCAGTTCTCTTGACGGACCGCTATTTTGCCGGATCCGATACGCTGGCGACTTCCTTTGCTCTTTCGCAAGCAATCGCAAAAATTGGGGAGACTTTCGGCAGGCCGGACATCGTCTTCACCGGCAAGCAGACGATTGACGGCGATACCGCCCAGGTCGGACCGGGCATAGCCAAGCGCCTAGATTTATCGCAACTTACCTATGTCGCGAAGATTGCCTCCATCGACCGCGATACGCGAGAGATCGAAGTCGCGCGTCGCGCCGAAGGCGGCACCCAGTTGCTGAAGAGCAGACTCCCTTGCCTCATTACAATGCTGGAAGACACCAACGAAATCCGCCGGGGCTCGCTCCAGCAGGCTCTGTGCGCGGCGCGCAGCCAAGTCGTGAAGTGGACTGCAGCCGACGCCGGCATTGACGATCTCACCCGGTGCGGTCTGCGTGGCTCGCCTACAGTCGTCAAGCGTGTTTTCGCCCCCACCGCACGGGCAGAAAGGGCGGCGCAGATCGACACCGCGGAAAGGGGCTTGCAGGACATAGCCGATGAACTCATCGCCGATATCTTAACCCGCCGGCCGGCGCTGGAACATGAGCTGGCCTTCAACAGCGGCACGTGACGGCCAGGAGCAGAAAATGTCGACCGCAAGCCAAACTACCCCTCGCATTGCCCCCGGCCGTGCCGGTGTAAAGAAAGAACTTCCCGACCGTTTCAAAGACTACCGGCACGTGTGGGTCTTCCTCGAGCTCGAACGCGGCAATGTGCATCCTGTATCATTCGAACTGCTGGGCGAAGGCCGCAAATTAGCCGACAAGCTTGAAGTCCAGCTCGCGGGCGTCGTGCTGGGACCGCCGGGCGAGATGGTCGAGGACGCTGTTGCCGAGGCCTTCGCTTACGGGGCGGATCTTGTCTACATCGTCGATGCGCCGCCGCTCGCCGACTACCGGAACGAGCCGTTCGCCAAGGCGCTCACGGATCTGGTCAATACCCATAAACCCGAAATCCTCCTTCTCGGCGCGACCACACTGGGCAGGGATCTTGCAGGCTCGGTAGCGACGACCCTGCAGACGGGGCTCACGGCCGACTGCACCGAACTTGATGTAGATTCCGACGGTTCACTCGCCGCGACCCGTCCGACTTTTGGTGGCTCATTGTTGTGTACGATCTATACACTAAATTACCGGCCGCAAATGGCGACGGTGCGACCAAGGGTCATGCCTATGCCGCAACGGGTGGATAAGCCGGTCGGGCGTGTCATGCGGCACAAGCTGTCGCTCGTTGAGGACGATATCGTCACCAAAGTCCTCGGCTTCCTACCGGATAACCAGTCGGCAATGGCAAATCTTGCCTATGCGGATGTCGTGGTTGCGGGAGGCCTCGGTCTCGGAGCGGCGGAGAACCTTCAGCTTGTGAAGAATCTTGCCCGAGCGATCGGCGCCGAGCATGGCTGTTCGCGCCCCTTGGTCCAGAAGGGCTGGATGCCGGCTGATCGACAGATTGGACAAACTGGCAAGACCATTCGACCGAAGCTTTACATCGCGGCCGGAATTTCCGGCGCCATCCAGCACCGAGTTGGGGTCGAGGGGGCCGATCTCATCGTCGCGATCAACACCGATCCGAACGCGCCGATTTTCGAGTTCGCCCACCTCGGGATCGTCACGGATGCAATCCGCTTCCTGCCCGCACTGACGGAAGCCTTCACCCGGCGGCTGTCGCCGCACAGTCGAGACAAGCTTGCGAGTTGAGGGAGAGGACATGATTGAACAATTCGATGCCATTGTGGTCGGAGCCGGCATGTCTGGAAACGCAGCTGCTTACACTTTGGCAAGCCAGGGGCTGAAGGTACTGCAGTTGGAGCGCGGGGAATATCCGGGCTCTAAGAACGTCCAGGGTGCCATAATGTACGCGAACATGCTGGAGAAGATCATCCCGGACTTCCGCGATGATGCGCCCCTCGAGCGGCACCTGGTCGAACAGCGACTTTGGGTGATGGACGACACGTCTCACACCGGAATTCATTACCGGTCGGACGACTTCAATGAGGCGAAACCCAACCGCTACACGATCATCCGCGCCCAGTTCGACAAATGGTTTTCCCGCAAGGTGCGCGAGGCTGGCGCGACGGTCCTGTGTGAGACGACCGCGACGGAACTCGTCCGTGATGGCAATGGCAAGGTGATCGGCGTCCGCACAGACCGGGCTGGCGGAGTGGTTTTCGCGAATGTGGTCGTTCTCGCAGAAGGGGTGTCGGGATTGCTTGGCACTCGCGCAGGCCTGCGCGAGATGCCGAAGCCGGAGACCGTGGCGCTTGCCGTCAAGGAAATGCATTTCTTGCCCGAAGAGGTCATTGGCCAGCGGTTCGGTGTCAAGGGCGATGAAGGCTGCGTAATCGAGGCCGTGGGCACGATCTCTCGCAGCATGGCCGGGCTCGGCTTCCTTTACACCAATAAGGAGTCGATTTCACTCGGCATCGGCTGCCTGGTCTCGGATTTCGCCGCGACGATGGAGAGCCCGTCCGCCCTCCTGGATGCGATGAAAAACCATCCTTCGATCCGGCCGCTGATCGCTGGCTCGGAGGTGAAAGAATATGCCGCCCATCTTATCCCCGAAGGTGGTTACAGGGCCATTCCGCAGCTCTTCGGCGACGGTTGGGTCATCGTCGGCGACGCAGCGCAACTGAACAATGCCATTCACCGTGAGGGTTCGAACCTTGCCATGACCTCGGGTCGCGTCGCGGCTGAGGCGATCATCAAAGTCAAAAGCCGCAACGGTCCTATGACCAAAGCGAACCTTGCGCTCTACAAGACGATGCTGGATGACTCCTTTGTCATCAAGGATCTTAAGAAATACAAGGACATGCCAGCCTTACTCCACACCAATTCCAGCAACTTTTTTGACAGCTATCCGCGGTTGATGTCGCATGCCGCTCAGAACTTCATGCGTGTCGACGGCACGCCGAAGATCGAGAAGGAAAAGAACACCACGGCCGCCTTCATCAACGCGCGCTCGCGCTGGGGGTTGGTCAGCGACGCGGTCCGCCTGGCATTGGCATGGCGCTGAAGAGGGTACAAGATGACGATCGCAGTGACGAAGGTTCGTGTCGAGGACAAACTTTACCAGAACCGCTATCTGGTCGATTCCGGCCGCCCCCATATCATAGTGCGACCGCACGACAAGCCAAGCGCGAACTTGCTTGCCTTGACCTACGTCTGTCCGGCGAAATGCTATGAGTTGAATGACAAGGGTCAAGTCGAGATCACCGCCGACGGCTGCATGGAATGCGGCACCTGCCGGATATTGTGCGAGAAAGGCGGCGACATCGAGTGGAACTATCCGCGCGGCGGCTTTGGTGTCCTGTTCAAGTTCGGATGATCAGCCGGTGCCAAGAGCATGCCGGCAGCGAGCAACTGCGGCACACCATGAGCCTCTCCATCCACTTGCAAAGAGCTAGTGAATATTGGGTTTCGCAATTCAAGTTTCCTCGACTTGGTAGGGGTATCCTCAGGCCACGGGGCGCCTGTGCCGGACTTACCACCGGTAACGTGGTCGAGCCCCTTTGGACAATGTCCGGCCATCGTGCCGGATGGCAGCCACAACGGCCGGTGAGCAAATGGAACGGCACAATCCGTGATAAAGACGTATGTGCTAGTGCATGGTGCCTGGCATGGCGGATGGTGTTGGCGGGACGTGGCCGCCAATCTTCGTAAGATGGGATACCACGTGACCACGCCTACCCAGACAGGTGTCGGCGAACGCGCACATTTGCTGTGCAAGGACATCACGCCCGACACATTCGTGACCGACATCGTCAACCACATTGTAACGGAAGAGCTGAGCGATGTGATCCTTGTCGGTCACAGTCTAGGCGGCATCAGCATCACCGGCGCCGCCGACCGGATACCCGACCATATCAGCCATCTCGTTTATCTCGACGGCGCCATCGTCGAGAGCGGTCAAAGTGTATTCAGCACCATGCCCCCGACATCGTCGCCGCCCGTCGAAAATTGGTTGCGGAGGAAGGACGGGGTATCTTCATGCCGACTCCGCCGCCAACAGCATTCGGCATTCCCGAGGGACACTCGCTCACGGACTGGGTGCGGCGCCGGATAACACCGCATCCGGCAGGCACCTACGAAAGCGGACTTAAGCTCGAGCACCCGCTCGGCAACGGCAGACCCCGAACCTATGTCGTCTGCACTAATCCACTCCACCCGCCGATGGCGGGAGCGCGAGAATGGGTCGCGAAGCAGGATGGCTGGGCGTGGCAGGAACTCGCCACTGGCCACGACGCAATGATCCTCGCGCCGACGGAAGTTGCTCTCCTTCTTAGCGCTGTCGGCTGAGGAACCAAGTAGGGGGAACGGCGGCCGATTCTCAGGCCGTGGCCTTGAGCTCTGGTGCAAGGATGTAGGCCCAACGGGTCGTTCCGGTGGCGCCACCGAAACCACTAGGCGGGAGTGGCCTGTCCTGCCGACGTCGCAAGCTTGCGAGCGTTCCGCCGCGGCCGCAGCCCGTAGCGCCGGGCAACCTCCGAGATCACCGCGTCGGCTCCAGGGTCTCGGAGATGACTCCGTGCCTTGTCGTCCATCGACCAATGCCGCCGACCAACAGCGCCGTTGATCACCCTCGAAAACGCCGAGGCTGCCGCTCAGGGTCAATCGTAAGTTCAAGTTCAGACACAAGCCGATCTCCGATCCACCTCAGAATCGGCAGGCCCACAGATCGCGGGTCCTCCTGGAAGGACACAGCGCTTACCCTTGAAATATGGAGAACCATGGCTTTGCGCCGTCGGCAGTTGAGCTGATCTCGCAATGCTATTTCCCCGGCAACGTCCGCGAGCCGGAGAACTGCGTGCTTGGCGTTCTCCTCTGGATGGAACCAATCTTTCGGAACGTGGCAATGTCATCGACGAGCTCTCACGGGCCAGCACGATGCCGGTTCGGCGCATCGGCGCCCGCCTGAACACGAGATGGGCACTTGCGATTCTAACGATACGGCCGGACGGGGGCTGGGACCGCGGCGGACGGAGCGTGACGGCTGATCGACACAATGGAGAAGGCCGGCTGGGTTCAGGCTAATGCGGCTCGAATTCTCGGCCTCAAGCTGCGACAAGTCGGCTAGGCGATACGCCGGCATAGTATCGAGGTGAAGGAACTTCTAAGAGCCTGATGAGCCAATCGTCAGGCCAGTGGTCTTGCGCGCCCTGTGCGCGACAAGGAGTGCTTCGTGCTTCTGAACGGATTTGGACTTGCACTGTCGCAAGCAGGACAAAATTGTGTCGCGCCGGCCTGACACAATGCGATATCGACCCGAATAGTGAACTGAAGCCGCTTTTTTCAGTTGGTATGGCTCTTGCACCTTGAACCGCGACGTTACCAGCAACGGAGCCGTTTGATGTCCTCACCGACAGTTTCGATTGAGGGGCCGACTAGCACGACATCCGAGGGTTTTCTGGCAGCCGCGAAATCCGGTGGCTGCGCATCGTCTTCCTACGGCTCGTCGCCGACCAGCCCGGGCGAAGGGGATCCGGCTATTTGGGAAAGGATCAAGGATCACCCCTGCTTTTCGGAGGAAGCGCATCATTATTTCGCGCGTATGCATGTGGCGGTCGCGCCGGCTTGCAATGTCCAGTGCAACTATTGCAATCGCAAATACGATTGCGCCAACGAGAGCCGGCCTGGTGTTGTGTCTGAGAAGTTGACGCCCGACCAAGCGCTACGCAAGGTCATCGCCGTTGCCAACAAAGTTCCGCAGCTTTCGGTTCTTGGCATCGCTGGGCCGGGGGATGCCTGTTACGATTGGGAGAAAACGAAGGCAACGTTCGACCGCGTCATCAGGGAAATCCCCGACATAAAGCTGTGCGTCTCCACTAATGGGCTCGTGCTGCCGGACCATGTCGCCGAGCTTGCCGAAATGAATGTTGATCACGTGACGATCACCATCAACATGGTCGACCCGGAAGTCGGCGCGAAGATCTATCCATGGATCTTTTATGAAAATCGCCGCTACTTCGGCATCGAAGCCGCTCGAATCTTGCACGCGCGGCAGATGCTGGGCCTGGAGATGCTGAGCGCGCGCGGCATCCTCACCAAAATCAACTCGGTGATGATTCCTGGAGTGAACGACCAGCACCTGTTTGAGGTGAACAAAATGGTCAGGGAGCGGGGCGCGTTTCTGCACAACGTGATGCCTCTGATTTCGGACCCGGCGCACGGTACCCACTACGGACTCATCGGGCAGCGCGGCCCAACGGCAAAGGAGATGATGGCTCTTCAGGATCGACTTGAAGGTGGCGCCAAGTTGATGCGCCACTGCCGGCAGTGCCGGGCAGATGCTGTCGGCCTGCTCGGTGAAGATCGTGGCCAGGAATTCACGCTGGACGGGATTCCCGACGATGTCGCCTACGATGCTGGCCAGCGTCAGGCCTATCGGCAGGTGGTCGCACACGAGCGCCGTGATCATGAGGCGGCGAGGAGCGAGGCCATCGGTATGGTCAAGGCAACAGACTCCGAAAAGTCGCTTCTGGTTGCGGTGGCCACTAAGGGAGGTGGACGGGTCAACGAACACTTCGGCCACGCGAAGGAATTCCAGGTTTATGAAGTCTCGCCTAGAGGGATCAGCCTGGTCGGGCATCGGAAGGTCGAGCGGTATTGCCTCGGAGGCGGGGGCGAAGACGCCATCCTCGAGGGCGTCATCGCAGCGCTCGAAGGCATACACATAGTGCTATGCGCCAAGATCGGAAATCGCCCGAAGGAACAACTCTCGCGAGCTGGACTGCGCGTAACCGACGCCTATGGCCATGACTACATCGAGACCGCAGTAAGCGCACTTTACGCGGCAGAGTTTGGGATCAGACCACTAGCGGCGACGGCCTGAGCCGTGTCCGATAACCAGGAGTTAGAATGGCTTTAAAGATCATCGCATCCCAATGTACCCAATGCGGGGCCTGCGAGTTCGAATGTCCTTCGGAAGCGATCAAGTTCAAGGGTGACGCCTATGTGATCGATCCAAACAAGTGCACCGAATGCAAGGAGGCCTTCGATACGCAGCAATGCGTGTCGGTCTGTCCGGTACCGAAAACCTGCGTTCCCGCTTGATTCCTACCGAAACGGTCGGGTTCGCAGCACGACGACGCCTGCAACCCGCGACCACAACAAAAGCCTCGAGAAAGGAATGGACAGCATGTGGTCCAGACGCGAACAGGAGGTGGAAATTGGCAGACCGCCACGGTTCATGCAGGGTGAGCGGGTCCGTGCGATACGCCACATAAAAAACGACGGCACTTATCCCGGCAAGGAGATCGGCGAAGACCTCGTGCGGAAGGGCGACGAAGGCTACGTGCGCGACATTGGAACCTTTCTCCAGCAATTCTTCATCTATGCGGTCGAATGGATCGATCGTGGCACGGTCGTCGGCATGCGAGCGCGCGAACTCATTAGCCTCGACAAAGTCGAGGTTCCCTGCGGAGCTGAAGGCATTTCCAACGGGGGAACAGCCGGATGAAAGTAATGATTCGCAGGACCGCTACTGGTTTGTCGGCTTATGTCCCCAAGAAGGATCTCGAAGAGCCGATCACCGAGATTGAGAACGCTGACTTATGGGGCGGGACCGTGACGCTCAGGAACGGTTGGCGGCTCATGCTGCCCGACCTTCCGCGCGACACGCGTTTGCCGATCACCGTCGAGGCGATGAAGATTTCCGACGGGGCCTGATGCCGGTGGGTTCAGTGGCGGAGAGGAAACGCGTATGAACACGATGCTGAGCTGGGACCATCTCGTCGTCGTCCGGGGCAGTTTTGCCAAAAAACTGATTGACCTGCTGAACGGCGCTCTCAAGGCCGATCGAGTGATCCCCTATCTCGGTCCTGGTCTTCTGCAGCTTAACCCACAGGAATCACCTGTACCTTGCACCCCTGAAGATGTCGCCGCGGCCCTCAACAAGCGGGCGCCTGCCCCTTCCAGGATTCGCACCAATATGTGGTCGGTCGCGCAGTTTATCGAGCAGCGCCGACATCGTCGGACTCTCCAAGCGTGGATGGCGGAGATATTCGCAGCCCCCGCCGAGCCGACCGTTCTTCACGCCTGGCTCGCAACCCTTCAACTGTCTGTCATCATCGACAGCTGGTACGATGGCGCCATGCGAGCAGCCCTTGCAGAGGCCGGCCAAACAGACGTTGTCGAGATACAAGGAACGACGCGCGCAACCGGGATCGGTAACATCTGGACGAGAACTTACGATTTGTCAGGAACAGAACTCGAGGCCGAGCAAGTGGCTAGGACGGTGCTCTATGCGCCGCACGGCAGCGTCAGGCCGGCGGCAAACTTCCTCGTGGCTGATTCCGATTACGTCGAAGTCCTAACCGAAATTGATATCCAGACGCCGATCCCGGACGCGGTGAAGCAACGGCGCGTCAACCGGGGTTTTTTCTTCGTGGGCTGCCGCTTCAACGATCAGATGCTGCGCACATATGCCAGACAGCTGATGAAGCGCTCCACTGGCCCACATTTTGCGGTGATCGATTCGGCTACGCTGACCAGAAACGAACGTCGTTTCCTTGCCGAAGGCGCAATCACGGTCATCGACATGCCGATCCGCAACGCCGCGGCTCGCCTCGTCGGGGTCGATGCTAGCCAGGATTAATGGCCAGCGATTGCTGGTGAGTCGCTGCTTGCCTCCAAGGGCGAAAACTCAGTTGGGAATACATTCGTGAGCAGTAATGCTAGTGGCAGCACAACGTAGGCTCTGAATTCGTTGGGCCATGTGAAAGGGTCCGCTGCTGCGGGACGTGAGCACGTTGCGGCGGCATTACGCACATGATCTTGTGACCCCCGTGGCAAAAGAACTGAAGCGCCCGAGTCGCGACAACATATGCAGCGCTCAATGGCTTCGACAAAAATTCGGCACAGTTTCGACAGTTCGCATGCACCTCCAGGGTCAACGAGGTGATTATGCCTGTTTATGTGGGTCGGCCACGCGAGCAGGAATTCCCACTACCTTTGCCCCGGCGGGAACATCTCGTGTGACCACGCAGCCAGCGCCTACCACTGCATTATCACCAATCGTGACGCCAGGCAGAATGATTGCTCCACCGCCGATCCAGACACGGCTGCCAATGTGAACAGGACGCCCGACCTGCAGGCCGGCCTGCCGCTGCTCGGCATCATGTGGATGATCGGCGGTATAAATCTGCACAGCAGGCCCAATTGCCGTTCCTTGCCCGATTTTGACCTCTACCACGTCAAGAATAACGCAGTTGAAGTTGATGTAGGCATTGGCTCCAATGCGGATATTGAATCCGTAGTCGCAAAAAAAGGGCGGACGGATGACCGTTCCGCGCCCAACCTCTCCCAGCCGCTCGGACAAAAGCTCATGCCAATGCCCCGTGGTCTGCCCCAGCGTATCATTGTACCGCTTGAGCCAAGCCCCGGTGGCCAACAGGTCAGCTTGGATCTCCGGATCCGCCGCATTGTAAAACTCGCCTGCGAGCATCTTTTCTTTTTGGCTACGCATCATAGTCTCCCGTCAGGTCGTGTCCCGTACAGTGATGCAGGAACGCACATCAAACTGCCTCGGCAACTTTGTAACTCGGTCTTGCTGGGCGCGCGGTCGGTCACGAGCCGGGGCGACAGTTTCGTCTCGACCAACTTCCGCGAATTTGGATATCGCAGATCAACCGGTCGCAGGGGCCAATACCTGACGAGGTCGGCAACTGTCCAGCGGTCGAACTCACTTTCATGCCCATCTCAGATTGCGTGATATCGAGCGGTAAGCCATCAGCTAATGTATCGACCAGGTCCCGCCAGCGGAGATCTGCGCGTCGCCTCTACGCATGCTGGCGTGTCACCAATGATACATCGATTATTTCTGGATTCCAGGCACGTCGAATTGATTTGCCCTTGCGGTGTAGAGCGAAGTTACTAGCCATAGGATTACTCCTCTTTAGTTTGTCAGTCGCAGAGCCCCAGTATGACTGCGTGGTAGAAAGCACACGGCCGGAATCTTGGGAGCGCTGTTCAAACCCACTTCGTAAGCCTGGCCGATGGGCTCGGCGCCAGAGCACCAATGCTTGGCCTGCTCCAACTCTTGCTCGGCGGGTTTTTTCAGAGACGCTTGATCTCGATACCGCGTTTTCTCAGCACGTAGCCGATCTGGCGCGGGGTCAAACCGAGCAGGCGCGCCGCCTTTGCCTGCACCCAGCCACACTTTTCCATGGCAGCAATGACCGTATCGGCATCGGGCACCCTACCACGACTCGTGGCAGGGCCTATCGGCGCTTGCCCGTCGCCGACGGGCGGGGCGGCACAGGCGGCGGAAGGCTCGATCGTAGTCGACTTCTCTGACGTCGGCGGTCCGTTCTTCCACAGCGCCGCGGCCAAGCACTGATCCGCGTAACAGGCAAAGTCAGTTCTGAGGATTGATGGACCCGTCGCCAGAACTGCCGTCCGTTGAACGCAGTTTTCGAGCTCTCGGATGTTGCCTGGAAATTCGCAGTTCATTAGCACCTCAATCGCTTCGGGAGCGAAGGTCAGCGTGTGATCATTCTCAGTATTGAAATTCTTGAGAAACTGAGCGGCCAAGAGCGGAATATCACCTCGCCTTTCGCGCAATGCCGGCACGCGTAAAGTGACGACGTTGATGCGATAATAGAGGTCTTGCCGGAACTCCTTGCGTTGAACTGCCGTTTCCAAGTCCCTGTTCGTTGCGGCAATCACGCGAACATCAACTTTAATGGTGTGGTTGCTGCCGACGCGCTCAAACTCCTGCTCCTGCAGGACACGCAGCAGCTTAGCCTGGAACGAACCTGATATTTCGCCAATCTCGTCCAGAAACAATGTGCCTTTGTCGGCAGCCTCAAAGCGCCCCTTGCGCAAACTGCTCGCGTCGGTGAAGGCACCCTTCTCATGACCGAACAAGTCAGATTCCAGAAGCGTCTCGGTGAGCGCCGCGCAATTGACCTTGATGAAGGGCTGCTTGGCGCGAGGCGAGAGCTCGTGAATGGCTTTGGCAACCAGCTCCTTGCCGGTTCCGGATTCACCTCGCAACAGGACCGTAGTCTTCGCCTTGGCCACCTTGACAAGGTGCTCACGCAGCTTGCGCAGCGCCTGACTATCGCCAAGCATCTCCTTGCTGATCTTTTTACGTTCCATTTGGCAGCCCATCCCACTCCGCCACCCGCCGGTAGAACTGCACTGGACGGTGAGCTGTGTTGTATTTCGTCATCATCATTCTCGATCTCACCTTTGTTGCTTCGAAATTTCCGGCGCGCGGACGCCCTCGGCAATGGCAATGGCGCCTGAGCATCGTTGCCTTTCACCAGGACGAGCGTCTTCCTCCGCGCGGGCGCTCGCAGTATGCGGTTTGCGCAGGCCTTTACTCGACCGGTCGCTGTTCTGTCCGGCTTCTGCCGCACCGCAGCCTGCAAACTCATCCTTGACAAGAAAGGAGGGGAGTCAACCGAGCTTTCCTTGCATTTATGCAAGGAAAATTGTCAGTTTGATAGAATTCTATCAAAACGGCAGAAACGCCCCGCCCCCAATTTGGCTGTATCTGCGGCGTTCAGCGTACGTGACGACATGTGCGGACTTGTCCCAATTGCCATCCGAGTTGTGCGGAACAGTAGCCGCTGCGCTGTCAACCGCGTGAGGCCGGAGACAGTAGAGACGGCGGCTCGTCGAGCGAGGGTTCATTGTTCGGCTACTAAACCGGCTGTCCTTTGGTGTTGGTTTCGCCCAAGTTCTGGGCCTGGGGGGCGTCTAGCCCGTTTCGCCGCACAGGCTCCTTCCACATCGTCGAGGCCGAGAAGGAGGGACCCCACAGCTCTCCCTGTATCACAATGCCCCGCCCCTCAAGCAGCTAGATACGACAGGTGACCTCAAATGAGGCGTCTTGCATGGCTTCTACACCTGCCTGAATGCCAGAACTGCGTTCGTACCGCCCATGGCGANCAAGCAGCTAGATACGACAGGTGACCTCAAATGAGGCGTCTTGCATGGCTTCTACACCTGCCTGAATGCCAGAACTGCGTTCGTACCGCCCATGGCGAAGGCGTTGCTCATGGCGACGCGCACCTTGCGCTCGCGCGGCACATTGGGTGTGATGTCGAGGTCGCAAGCGGGATCTGGCTCGCGATAGTTGGCGGTCGGCGGCACGACGTCCTCTTGGATTGCCATCACGCAGGCGATCATTTCAAGCGCGCTCGCTGCGCCGAGGCAATGCGCGTGCGTGGACTTGGTGGAAGAGATGGACATCGAATAAGCGTGGTTTCCAAACACACGCTTGATCGCCGCCGTTTCAGTCTGATCATTGCTCTTGGTACCGGTGCCGTGCGCGTTGAGGTAGTCGACGTCCTCGGCATTCAGCCCGGCATCGGCAAGGCAGGCGCGCATCGCCGACGCTGGCCCCTCGACAGATGGCGCGGCAATGTGGAAGGCATCGGCGGAAAGGCCGACGCCGGCGATCTCGGCAAGAATTGTGGCACCACGCCTCGTGGCATGCTCGTAGCTTTCCAGCACGGCCATGCCCGCACCCTCGCCCAGCACCAGGCCCTTCCTATCGGCGGAGAAGGGCCGGCAGGTATCGGGTGAAAGCACGCGCATTGCTTCCCATGCTTTCAGCACGCCCCATGCGAAGGGTGCGTCGCTGCCNTTCCTATCGGCGGAGAAGGGCCGGCAGGTATCGGGTGAAAGCACGCGCATTGCTTCCCATGCTTTCAGCACGCCCCATGCGAAGGGTGCGTCGCTGCCYCCGGAAACCATTACGTCGGCCCGGCCCAGCTTGATCTGGTCCACYGCCGAGGCGATCGCATGGTTGGCCGAGGCACATGCGGAGTTCACCCCGAAGACCGGCCCGCGCAAGCCGAGGCTCAAGCTCACCTGGCCGGCGGCGGCGCTTGGCATCGTTTTGGGTACAGCGAGGATGCCAACTCGCCTCGCGCCGTCCAAAAGGAGGGCCCGGTAAGTTTCCTCCATCACATCCCAGCCCAAGCCGCCGACGCCCACTGTAGCGCCGAAGCGATGGGCATTCCCYTCGTCGCAGGAAAGTCCGGCCTGCCGCATGGCTTCGCGCGCTGCAAGCACGGCGAGCAAGCTGAAGCGGGCCATGGAGACGAGCTGCTTGCGATCGATGTCGTGCTGGGGCAGCGCCTTGATCTCAGCGCCGGTCATGCCCTCCAGGTCATGAAGCTCGGAATTGGCGATCGGGCCGATGGCGGAGCGGCCTT
>NZ_CP034779.1:1991601-2006229 GCF_004006095.1 Mesorhizobium sp. M7A.F.Ce.TU.012.03.2.1 | reverse complement strand
GTGTATAAGAGACAGCTTAAGACGCTCGCCACGCCATGAGGCAGTGGGGGCATCGGTGTGCGTCAGGTGCTTCTGCCCATGCAGGATTCCAGAACATTGATGAAATCGTTTGTTTCGATGAAAGGCATCCACACTTTGGATGGTTGACCACGCGTTTCAAAGATCGTGAACTACATCTCGTCGTTGTGCTCGACGCACTCCCGACAGAGCGCAACCTCATGGGCGCGGCATGCAGGATTAATCGAGCCCAGCCGGTCATGAGTGCGGCCGGCGCTCGGCTGCTCGATTATTTGCGCGATAAGCTCGCGACCATGTCCGCGGAGGTATTCAAACTTAACGCTGCGTCCGGGAACTCTTGCCCTCCAGTTCGCGACGCTCTCCCGCCCATCCAGTGCTCGTTTATTTCGTCGGATAGTTTGACCCGGCTCTACCGAATCGCCGCTTCAGGATCATTCTTTCCGATTTCGTCACGCTCGTATTTCTGCCGCGTCCTACACCGATTGGGCGCGAACAAAACTGAGCGCCTTGGAACCCGAGCCCGTGCGTCGTGACCGGGAGCATCCGGGGCGAACTCATCCGCTCGGGGGCATCGCATCACCGGACGGCGACAGGCACGGTCGACCGGCATCTCGGCATCGGCTGGGAATTCGTCCATGGTCTGCATTGGCGACGACGCTTCCTGAGGCCACGTAGCCCTTATGCCAAGCTGGGCGCCCGGGTCGAGCGCGTAATGACGACAATTGCTTCGCTACAGGTCAAACGCTTTCCGGGCCACCTGCAAAGTCTTCACCCGGCCGTACAGCGCCCAAGACCACTGATGTGATCGACAAGAGCCTTTTTGATAAATCTGCGCTATTCTCCTGTCGCGCCGGACGACCGCGTGGCGAAGAGCAGGGTCCGAGATGAGAGCCCTGCCGCGCAGCTTCTATCGTCGCGCCTCGTTTGCGGCATCCGTGCCTACCCTCTTCGGACCTCGTGGGTTCCAACCGGCGACGAGGCGTGCATAGGCGCCCTCGGTCTGCTCCACCCAGCGGCGCTCTTCTTCCCGGTGGCTCTTTATGTTGTAGGCGTGCCCTCCCTTTTGGCCGCGCACAGCCTTGCTCCCGGCCTTGAGTTCCATATCGCGCAAGCTTCTTGGCATGCAGGGAGGGTCGAGCCCACGCGTAACTCTCGCCCTTCTCAACAGATGACAGATCACGACAGAGAGTTTGCGTGCGGTTGCCACGGCCGCGACATGCTGTCCGCGCCGGGCTCGCACGCCGCAGGGAGAAGGCTCGCAACGGCCGCCCAGGCCGCCTCGACGAGCATGCCGCGCGCACGGCCCTGCTTGGTGATCCGCTCATGGTAGGCCGGACCTGGCTGGACTGCTGGACGCTTGGGTTCAACCCGAGATAGGTCACGAGCTTCTGCGGATCGTCGAAGCGCGACACGTCGCCGATCGCCGCCCTTCATCGCCAGCGCGACGGTGATGTCGACGCCGGAAATGGTCATCAGCCGCTTCACGCCTTCATCCTCGAGAGCCGAGCGGACAAGATCGCGTTCGATGACCTGGAGGTCTTCGCCCAATCGGTCGAACTCGCGCAGATGCCCATCGATCGCGAGGCGCTCGTCCTGCGGTACGACCTGCTCGATTAACCAGGTCCGACCCTTGGCGCCGCACAGGTCGGCATGCGGGCAGGACGGATCAGGTGGCTATGAAAGATCGACTGGATGACGCTCTTCAATCGAGATCTCTGTCGGACAATCTGATTGCGCCGTGTCACCTGTCGACGCAGAGCCTGCGTCGGCTCGTCCGCAATCCAGACTTCTGGCAAGAAGCCGCTGGCATAGAGCTGCGCAAGAACGTCGGCGTCGATCTTCGTTTTGATCTTGGCATAGGCAACGATAAACACCTGTTTCGGCTTGGCGATCCCCACCTCCTTCACATGCGGCGCAACCACAGCTGCAGCGGACGTCGCGTTGCCGGGTGGCCTCGATCACCCCGACATCGTTCGGCGACAGCTTCGCGGCGAACGCCGCCAGCAGATCGCGCCGCATGTCGACGCGGCCATGCCACTGCTTCGGCGAAGGCGCGGTGAATATCCAGTCCGATGATAAGCATGCCCGTTCCTCCTTCTTGGCTCGGTCAAAGACGGGAGCTGGCGGGCAACACGACATCTACTGATCCGCGCTCGCAGCGCATCCGGGAAAGTCGCGAGGGGCGGCCATGTAACGAGCTCGGGCTCTCAGCCCACGGTCTATTGACGGCCTGCCTGCACCTTTGTGCTCCCGGTGCCCCACGTCCCGGATGGGCTCACCATAAGGGCGTTCCAAAACAAGAACAGCAGGACGAGAAGGCACCACAGATCACATACCGGATAGCGGCAAGGCCAAGCGCTTCGTCCAGATGGGCTTGCGCCAATGGGCTTAGGCCGAGCCTACAACAGCTCTCAAAAACGCTGCCGGACTGCTGCATTGGCTCGCCGATACAATTGGCACAGGCCTCACGGCAGCTTTAGGATCAAACCGCCCATCAGTCGCCTCGGACTGGAAAGGTGCACCCTATTAGGTTCCACGCCTAGCTAGGTCGGGGCCGCCGAAGACGCTGGTTGATAGCCCGGCGCCATCGGCCCGGCGTTTCAAACTGCCAATCTCTGACCTGCACAGTACGAACGATTGCTCGCTTCGGCAGATCACGCGGCTCATATGTCGGACCTTAACGTCATCCATCATAAACTTTTTGCGACAAAAGATTGCAAGAATGCTAAATTGTTAAAGTCGTTTGTTTCGGTTAAAGGCATCCATCCCATGGATGGCTGATGATATGCGTTTCAAAGGACTTGATCTAAATCTCCTCGTTGTGCTCGACGCACTCCTGACGGAGCGTAATCTCTCGGCGGCGGCACGCAGGATCAACCTGAGTCAGCCCGCCATGAGTGCGGCCGTCGCCCGACTGCGCGATTATTTCCGCGATGAACTGTTTACGATAAGAGGTCGCGAACGATTTCTAACCCCGCGTGCGGCAGCATTTGCCCCCGCAGTTCGCGACGCTCTCCAGCACATCCAGTGCTCGATTATTTCTTCGGATCCGTTTGACCCAGCTCGAGCCGATCGCCTCTTCAGGATCATTCTTTCCGATTTCGTCACGCTCGTGTTTTTCGAAAAGCTTGTGGAGCGTATTTCACGGGAAGCCCCCGCCGTCAGCTTCGAACTGCTGCCTGTCGACGATAGCCCCGATGAGCTTCTCCGGCGCGGTGACGTCGATTTTCTAATTCTACCGGATATGTTCACGTCGAGTGTGCATTCAAGCGTTGCGCTGTTTGACGAGAAGCTCGTGTGCGTAGGCTGTCCCACAAACAAGCAGCTGCCACAGCAGCTTACATTCGAGAGATACATGTCGATGAGGCACGTCGCGGTCAGGTTCGGGCGTACGATGAAGCCGTCTATCGAGGAATGGTTTTTGCTTGAGCATGGCCTTAAGAGACGTGTCGAGGTAGCCGTGCAGGGCTTCAGCATGATTCCACCTATGGTGTCCGGCACAGCTCGTATAGCGACCATGCCCTTACGGCTGGTCAGGCATTTCGAAAAAACGTTCCCCCTGCGGGTTATCGAACTTCCGCTGCCATTTCCCACATTTACCGAGACCCTCCAATGGCCGGCCCTCCACAATAGCGATCCGGCAAGCATCTGGATGCGGGAGATAATGATACAGGAGGCATCTCGGATGGCTGCCCCGCTGTGAACCCACGGAAAATTCAGGCGCACCTATAGTCACTACTCCTGTCACCATCTACTTTGACGACAATAGCCCTCGCCGGATAAAGTCGATGCTGGCGGCAAGTGCGCCTGCGAGATCGTCCAGAGAATGGACTTCCTCGACCAGCTCGAACGAGAAAGGTCCCGCGTAGCCGCCATCCAGCAGCGCCTGAATCTGGCTGCCATTGTCGGAACCTGCAAGAAAGCGATCGGGGTAAATCCAGAAGGTCGGGTCGTTTACGCTTGAAATGTGCACCAGGCCGGTAAGCTCGCAGAACAGGCATGTCTCCCCGGCCAGGGTGTGGTGGAACGTGTCGTGCACGAGGCGAAAGACGGACTGGCCATCAACCGCGGCAACGGCCTCGGCCGCTTCCTTCTTTGATCGAAGCGAGCAGGTTCGGAAACCCAGCGGCTCGATGAGACCGATCAGACCCCGCGACTGGAGGATTGGCTTGATCTCGTTTAGAGCGAAACGAAGATTGTCCTGGCGCTCGCTATTGGTGGGCCACGAGCTGCGGTTGGCCGGCACCAACACGAGCGTCTCCGCCCCGCACGCCGTCGCATAATCGGCGAGGTTGCTTGCCTCGGCCTGACGCGTTGGAGTCCAGTCGTTGAACCCCTGCAAGGCGTTGACAGAGATGATCGTGACGCCCGCTTCGGTAGCGGCAAACCGAACGTCCGCAGCCGGAATGCCGCGTGCGACAGGATTGCTGAAATGAGGGTAACGGATCTGGACGTCGGTCAGGCCTTGGTCACGGGCAAGCGCGAAAAGCGCACTGACGTCAAGGCGGGGCGCCGCCATGTGATCGAGTGCAAAGCGGGGCGATACCTGGCGCATTGCTTGACTTTCCTTCCATGAAACGCGGCTGCCATTTCGGCATCCGGCTTCTTTCAAGACGGAACCACGCCGGTTCACAGATCGGACAGAGACGGCCGAGTCAATCGAGCTTTCCTTTCATCGGTGAAAGGAAAATGGGCGCTCATGATAGAAATCCATCAAGGTCAAATATTTTCCGGAAGATAAATGTCGAACGGCAGAAATGTCTGCCCCGGGCTCTCCGCGACGCCGGCTTTGATGGCCCGCTCCATTGCCATTATCAGCTCCTGGCAAAGTCGGCGCATTGGCGTGCCGACCGCCATCGTCAAGATGTCATCCGCAAGCGCCCCACGTGACTGCGGCGTCATTTCACTCACGATCGCGACGAGATCCTGACCGCTCCCCTCTTCTCGGAGCGCGGA
This sequence comes from Mesorhizobium sp. M7A.F.Ce.TU.012.03.2.1, assembly GCF_004006095.1. Taxonomy (NCBI): domain Bacteria; kingdom Pseudomonadati; phylum Pseudomonadota; class Alphaproteobacteria; order Hyphomicrobiales; family Phyllobacteriaceae; genus Mesorhizobium; species Mesorhizobium sp. M7A.F.Ce.TU.012.03.2.1. The sequence goes on along the minus strand of NZ_CP034779.1, from coordinate 2,001,255 downwards.
AATTGCTCCCTCTATCCCCCCGCCGGCCATATAGAAGCCGACGAGCTCTGGTTCCCGCTGCATAAGATCCAGCAATTTTTCGTAAGTGAGCTGCCGTTCATCAAGGTTCACGAGCGGATCAAGCACCTCGAATTTGGGCGCGTTCTCACGAAAATAGGCACGAAAGGCCGTTTCCCGCGTCGCATGCGCCTGGAAGCGATGGCTTCCGACAAACACCGCCACCTTGCCGGGCCGTTTTGCGGCCTTGGAAAACACCCAAGCGGCAGTCCGTCCGACCTTGCTGTTGTTGAGGCCGATGTAGCCCTCGCGCACGCCATCGGCGAAGTCGGATAGCAGCGAAAATACCGGGATACCTTTCGCCTTGAGCTCCTCGACTGATGCTGTGATTTTCGGGTGATCGGCCGCCACCATGGCGATCGCCTGGCAGCGGCTTCCAAGGTCCTTAAGAAGCGGGAGCAGGTCACGCGGCAAATGTGACTGCGCGAACTCGATGATCGGAAGGCCGTGGAAGGATTTAGCCATACTGACCGACTCTTCAATATTGCGAGCGAAATCTTGGTAAAAATCGTGGGCAGGTTTTCTCAAGATGAAGCCCAGCTTGTAGTGCGGCAGGTGCTGCTGCAAGCGCTGTTTGATGAGACCGGCAGCATGATAGCCGATCGCGTGCGCGGCCGCATGGACCCGCTGGGCGGTCTCCTCTCGCACCGGAAGGCGGACGTTCAGAACCCGATCGACTGTTGCTACGCTGACTCCGGCTTCGCGGGCGAGATCGGCAATTGTGACGCGCTTTCCCCTAGCGATTCTGATCGGCCGGTCCTCCGTCATCCGGTGCGATCCCGCGACGGCTTGGGGCGGCAAGCTGAAATAGTTACCACACCCCACGGTTGATAACGCATTCGACGAACAGCGCTCCATGCGGACCCAGATGAGTTTCCGTGAACCGTTCGTTTGCTTAGGGGCTTCATGGTGTTGTATTACTCTCTGCGTTAGTACTCTATTTCCAGCGCTCTTTGGAGGCCGGCAATTCGACTGTTGTGGCAAGGCCGTGACTTACACGTCGCGCTGTTGCTTGCTTGCGGGGAGCCCGTTTGATGTAACCCTAACCGCGGAAAGCGGCTTCCATCCGGGACTGGTCCAATTCGCCTTCCCAGCGAGCGACAACGAGCGATGCCACCGCATTACCGACTAAATTCGTCAGCGCGCGGCATTCCGACATGAAGCGGTCCACGCCAAGAATTAGAGCCATTCCGGCAACGGGAACACTCGGCACGACAGACAGAGTAGCGGCCAATGTGATGAAGCCGGCGCCGGTGACGCCTGCCGCACCCTTCGAGGAAAGCATCGCAATTAGCAGCAGGAGGATCTGATCGGCAATTGACAAATCTGTGTTCGTCGCCTGCGCGATGAAGAGGGCGGCGATCGTCATGTAGATATTGGTGCCGTCCAGATTGAATGAGTATCCAGTAGGGATGACGAGACTTACGACCGAACGCGCGGCGCCGGCCTTCTCCATCTTCTCCATGAGCGAGGGCAGCGCGGCCTCCGAGGAGGACGTTGCCAGGACTAGCAGCAGCTCGTCCTTGATGTAGCGGACAAGAGAAAAGATCGAGAAGCCGTTGCAGCGGCAGACCACGCCGAGAACCCCGAACACGAAGAGGAAGGCGGTCAGATAGAACGTCGCGACCAGTATCGCGAGGTTGGCCACCGAACCGATTCCGTATTTGCCGATCGTAAAGGCCATAGCGCCGAAGGCGCCGATGGGTGCAGCCTTCATCAGAATGCCGACGAGCTTAAAAATGGGGGCGGTGAGCGCCTGGAGAAAGGTAACGACCGGCCTGCTCGTTTCTCCGGTCATCGCCAGAGCAATGCCGAACAAGACCGAGAAGAACAAGACTTGCAGGATGTCGCCTTCCGCGAAGGCACTGGCAATCGTTGACGGGATGATGTTCATCAGGAAGCTGGTCACGGACTGCTCGTGAGCCGAATGCCGGTCGCAATTGTCAGGAAGATGACAGGTGCGATAATCATCTTGATGACTTTGATGAAGGCATCGCCGAGCGGCTTCAGGCTTTGGCCGGTTTCCGGATAGAGGTAGCCAATTGCGGCTCCAAGGACCATGGCGGCAAGTACCTGCACGTAGGTCCGGGCAAAATGGCGCTTGCGGGGCGCTGCGATCGCGCGGGGGACTCTTGGAACCAACATCGTTTCTCTCTCCCTGACCGGATCGGGGTGGGGGCTCCTCCTTCTCCCATGCTGCGCTCCGGTCGAGCGCTGCTGTCATCTCGGAGCAAGCGCCGTGCCAACTGGACGCCTGTCCCCTCCAGCGAGATTGGTGCAGTTGCGCACTGGAACCCTCCACCTTGCCGGAATTTGCACTCAAGGCTCGCCAAAGATCGCGTCTGAGGAAGTGCTTCGTCAGAGAGGGAATTGACCAGGTCGCCTTGCGCCCGTGCCCGTTGATGTTCGCCGCAGATCGACTGCCGGTTGCCTTGGTGACTTTGGTTTGTCAGTTTTGGAACGGAATGCGCGCAAACTGCAGGATATCCTACACGCCCATCAGAGCACGCGGTACAAGCGATTAAGCGTAGGAGCGCATTGAATCTCCGAGGTCAAAAAATCTTGAATAAGGTCCGCGTGCGAAGTGAATCCGCAACTCGTCAAAGTTCTCCACCGTTTGATCAAGCGGTCGCGTTTCCTGGCGCTGCAGGATGGCGTTATCTGATGGCTCAAGCGTTGGAACGCCCAGGAAATCCCAAACCGCTCCCAAGCATTGGGCAGGTTCGTGAAGTAGGCTCTCGTATTCCATTACAAGCAGGTTGGTCGACGTGAAGGAGTCCATAACGCGAGCGTGAAAATCGTCGGCGGCTTTGAAATAAGCCTCACAGTCGGCGATTGACAACCTGACGCTCGGTGGCCGAGCGGTATCGTTGTCCCAGCTGAACTTCAGCCAGTGACCGCTTTCCCTGGCCTGCACAAAGGATCGGAGCGATTCCAATACGTTTCGGCGAACAACAAGGATGACCTTGAGTGCTGGCCAACGAGCCAGTTCCGCAAAGAATGCGGGACGCTCGCGAAACTGAGGTTCATTGATCTTGCATCCAAGATGCGTCACATTCTTGTAGTCGCGCATAGGGCAGCGCACATAGGCAAGCTCAAGAAGCTCGCGATCCGTGCCTAGCAGGCGATCAGTGCTGGGCCAATTGGGATCATATTCGTTTAGCAACTCACCGTTACTCAAAACGGTCGGATGCTCGTTTAGCAATTCTTCTAAATAGTGTGTTCCGGTCCTTGGCATAGCAAGGATCACAAAAGGCTCAGGAGTTGCTTCGTTGTGGGTCATTGCATGTGTATCCAACTAAATAATGGCCGCGACGGTCTGTGGACGCGCACAAGAAGCTTGGCTGCTATCGATTGAACGCTCCGGGTGAGTCCGCGCCTCACCATCCAGCCTGTTCTTCGAGGTGTGGTCGCGAAGCTGGGCGGGTGCCTGCAGCGGCTGGGTGGCGCCCGGCTTCGGCGTTGTACCACTCGCGATTCCTAGCATACGCATGCCTCCGGGCCGCTGTGGGCAGTTTGCATCCGGCATTGCGGACCTCCTTCTGGTTAATGGGTGTAAGCAAGCGTCAACGCATTAGTCGTCGATGAAACAGTCCAGCCGACAGAAAAAAAGGCAATACAGCGAACATGCAAAGTGCGCCTATATGCAGCCCTACATTGTCGCCCAGGCGGCCGAGCATCACCGGACGGATTAGCTCGATAGAATTCGCCAGCGGCGAGAAGGCCGCAATCTGCTGAAACACTCCTGGCAATTGGCCGACTGGAAAAACCGCGCCCGAAAGGAACAGCATGGGTGTGATGACAAGCGTCTGATAGAAAATAAAATAGTGATAACTGGGCGCGAGCGCGATGACGAGCATGGCCAGGCTCGCAAAGGCGAATCCGGTGAGAGCGACGACCGGTAGCACGTAGAGAACCGACGTCCACGCGGCATAACCTAGCGCGGCCGCAACAATCGCAATTGTCGTACCGGCCAGAAAAGCCTTTGTGGCTGCCCAGGTCAATTCACCGAGAACGATGTCGCCGAGGGTAAGTTGTGTGTGCAGGATTGCTTCCCAAGTGCCCTGATCGCGCATTCGACCGAAAACCGCGTAAATTGTTTCGAAGGTTGATGCTGTCATCGCGCTCGTCGCAACCATGCCGGCTGCCAGAAAGGCGATGTAGGATGCACCTTCGATGCGGCCTACCAACAGTCCAAGGCCAGTGCCGAGCCCGAAAAGGTAAATCATCGGATCAGCAAGGGTGCCGAGCATTGAAGCAAATGCCACCTTCTTCCATGCCAGATGATTGCGGCGCCACACCGCGATCCAGTTCCAGGCGTTGGCGGGTAGAGCGGCCGCAAAACGTTCACCCATTGCTCACTTCTCCATCTCACGTCCGGTTAACCGCAAGAAAACGTCCTCCAGACTGGGTGGACGCTCTAGAATACGCAGACCCGCTCGACCGCGAAGCTGGATGCGCACATCCTCCGGCTCAGGCGCATAGCAAAAGAGCGTCTCGCCGCTTACCTCGACACGCTGAACGTACGGTCTGATCAGCGAAATCAGCTCCTGTGGATTACCGCCGAAGATCTCGATCACGTTGCACCCAATGTACTCGTCGATCAGCGCATGAGGACTGCCCTCGGCGATCTTGCGTCCCCGCTCGAGAACACACAGCCGATCACAAAGCCGCTCAGCCTCTTCCATGAAATGGGTGGTCAAAATGATCGTTTTTCCGCTCGCCAGCAGGAAACGAAGTCGCTCCCAGATCAGATGGCGGGCATGCGGGTCGAGGCCGGTCGTGGGCTCATCCATCACAAGCAACTGGGGGTCGTTGATCAGAGCACGTGCCAGCGTCAGGCGCCGCTTCATCCCGCCGGATAGCAGGCCGACACGTGAATCCGCCTTGCTCTCAAGGCGAGCGAACTCGAGGAGCCGTGGGATGACGGCGTTGATCTCTCTTGTACTCATGCCGAAGTAGCGCCCGAACACCAACAGGTTCTCACGTACCGTAAATTCCAGGTCGAGATTGTCGAACTGCGGGACCACGCCTATGCCCTTGCGGGCCAAGCGGCTGCGTGCCGGCACTGGTAGACCGAGGACTGTTATATCACCCGCGTCAGGCCGGGTCATACCGAGGAGCATACGCGCAATCGTGCTCTTGCCTGCGCCGTTAGGCCCCAGCAGACCGAAGCACTCTCCCGATGCAACGGTGAAGGACAGCCCGTCCACAACGAGCTTGTTTCCGAATAATTTGGTTACGCCGGTAACGTCGATTGCTACATTGGACATGCGTCTATCTCAAGCGGAATGAGTCCGATTGGCCACCGGCAGCTTACTTGCGAATTCTGGTTCAGAGCAGGCCACCGCCTTGAGATGGCACCTTTGGAAAGTCGCGGCCGGAGCGACGTGTGTATCGCTTCCGCCAAAGAATAACGTCAAGATGCCACGTGTCGCTTCCAGATAGTTCCCGTTCTGACCATAGGTAACTCGACAAGCTTCACCCCGTGTCGACTGACACAACTTACTCGGTCACTCGGCGCTGCAAGGCCGTCAGACTTCACTAGCTGTGAGCGAAAGATCTGCAGTATGAAGTGACTCCGCAATTCCAGAATTGCCCGCAGCATTTGCTCCGCCAAGCGGCATCGCGCTTGTGATTTCCTTTGTGCTCCTGTTGGGCAGGGGAACACTTTTACGCGACAGCCAATCGCTATTGCTCAATGTACACAGGGCGTAAGCCTTCAAGGGGATCAACAGGAATATCCTGATTAACGCGTGCATTGAATAGCCGATGAATCGAAGCTGCCGAGTGCGGAAAGATAACACCGTAGATCTGATTATGGTCATCGTGACAATAGCCAGCACCGTCCACCAATTTACTGTATGTGAAAATAGTAACTCACCGAGCGCCGTTACTACCGCGATGCCGAGCAACAATGGGCCGAGATTCTCTCCCATCACATCCAAAGTTAGATAGCGATCCAGGCCACGCAGTAGACCTCGCGCAAGCATCGTGTCCCGGAAAGTGCTTCGTGCCCAGCGGAGTTGTTGGCGCAAATAAGGTCCCATCTTGTCCGGAACGACTGTCGCCGCGACGGCACCTGGAACGTACTCGGTTCGAAAGCCTGCTTTCAGCATGAGGATCGTAAGATGACGGTCTTCACCGAAGTCGCTTGGTTTCCCCCTGAACAGCTGCGTCTCGTATTGATCCAGCAGAGAAAGGAGACAAGACCGGCGGTACATTGCACATGGGCCGCAGCAGCACATGACCGCACCAAAGCGACCTTGCGCCGCGCGCTCCTCATTGCAAGCCAGCCAGTATTCCATATCGATCAATCGGGTCAACCAAGTGTCGCTGCGGTTGTATGCCGTCAGCTGGCCCATGGCCGCTCCGACCATGGAATCCCGCATTTTTACTGCAAGCTTCGTGATGACGTCGGACGCAAGTGTCGTGTCAGAGTCGACGCTGAGCACGAAATCTCCAGATGAGCGGCGGATGGCGGCGATCTGCGCCTTGCGTTTGCCAACATTCTCGCGGAGCAGAATGAAATTGAATCTCGGGTCGCCCTCGTAGGCGTGATGTACCGGGATGACGGCATTACGATTTCCAGAACCGTCGTCAACCAGATAGACCTGAAATGTTCCGGAGTAATCTTGATTTGCAATGGAAGCTAAACACGCCGCGAGTGTGCGCGGGTCCTCATTGTAGCAGGGGATAATGACATCCACGCTCGGCCAACGGTCGGATCCGAACAAGCTTTCCGACGGCGGCGTAACATTTTCCGGTTGGGAGTAGACCGCTTGCATGCCTCTGTAAACAGTCGAGAGCACCGCATAAGACGAAACGGCAACAGTACTGGCTGTGGTGAGAAGGTCCATAGGATCTCTGTTTGTTCAGGGATGTTGAGGAAGTGATCGGATTACAAATCCGCGGCCGTGCAATTCTGGAATTAGGCGTGACAACGCTGTCACCGTCTGGTCGCGCAGACTGGCTTGATTGCCTGGTTGCAATTCGTCGGGAGCGCACCCGTCGTGCAACAGCACGATTGCGCCCGGCCGGATATCGGCGAGCACTCTGTCGACGATGGCGTCAACGCCGGGGCGAGACCAGTCGCGTGGATCAATGGACCAATGGACGGGCGCCAATGCCTCACCCGCTAATGCAGCGATTACTTCTTCGGTCCAGATGCCATACGGTGCACGAAAGTACCGAACCATGGCCTGCGGGCAAGCCATCCCTATGACTCTGTTTGCCTCAACTATCTGGCAGTCGACTTCGACGGACCCGCATTTAGCCAGGTCCGGATGAGTCATCGTGTGGTTGGCTATACCGTGGCCGTCTGTAATAATTCGGCGAACGAGTTCCGGCTCGTCGGCCGCGTAGGCCCCAACAACGAAGAAGGTCGCCGGCACCTGATGTTGCGCTAGCACATTGAGTATCTGCGGTGTGAAAAATGAATTGGGACCGTCGTCAAACGTCAGATAGACGCTGCGCTCTGCAATGCCATCGGCATTGTCACTCTGCCCTTCGCATATGTAGTCCAGAGGCTTCATAGTTCCGGACCGTTCCGGTCGATCAGGGTACCGGACGGCCACTCGTCCATCGAGCGTCCGATCGGCGAAACCAACACGAGTACGTCTTCCAGGCGCGTGGGCGGCAGGTCGGGATGCACATCTGGACGGGTCGACCGTACGCGAACGCCCGACACAATGTTCGCGAGGCCGGCTCTGCAGAATCTTTCGACATGGTTTCGCAGCGCGTGCCGAACCGTGCCGAAAGCGAATGGAACACCCAACTGATGGAGCACTGGGTACGCCACGCGCATCGAAAAACCGATTCCGAGCCCTTCAAGATCCGGACGAACCGCGTACAGGCCCAATTCAGCGACGATCAAGTCGACCTCGCCAACTTTGATGAAGCGCCGCAGCATGCCGATGTGAGCCGCTACCCCATGCGCGTCGTAGCCGATTGCGCGGAATTCCGGCCTCGCGCCGGCCCAACTGCGGCCGCCTTCGAATGGCTCCGCGTTGAAGGCGCCAGTCCGTCCATAGGTCTTTCGAAAAAAGTCGGAGAGTTCGACATGGTCGGCCAGTTGCAGCTCATTTTCCCAGCACAACTTCCACTCGACATTCGGACGCATGGAAGACCTCACCTTGCAGCTGTCTGGTTGAGATAAATGTCCAAGCATTGATTAAATAATTGGCGTCGCGCCAACGGGGCGTAACTTGTGGAGACCGCCGAAAGACCAAGCCGCAATGCAGATGCGACTGACTTTGTACGCCCCGCACACCAGATGATGCTCCTCAGATCCAACGCAACCATCGGAACTACCTATCTTTCCAACTTGAAGCGCTTCTATGGGACCTGCAGCAAAAACGGTAAAATCCTTTGTTTAGATGAAAGGTATCCACGCTTTGGATAACTGGGCGAATGCGTTCGATATGGCTGGTCAATTATCGTCGTCACGCTCGAGGCACTTCTGACGAAGCGCAAAGCTCACGCCCGCGGCACGCGTGGCCGTTGCCGGGCCGCGCGATTATCTCCGTAAGAGCCGAGTGGAGCTCAGTCACGACGATTGATCAGAATCTGATTCGCGGGTTCAGTATCTCTTTCGTGTATCCAGCTCTGGGCTGTCCTTTGGCGGGAGTTAGGTTCGCCCAGGTTCTGAGCCTGGGGCGTTGGCCCGTTCGCCGCGCAGGCTCCTTCGCACATCGTCGAGGCCGAGAAAGAGGGGCCACACAGCTCCCCCTGTACTTTCCACCACCCGACACCAGCGCTCACCCAGGGCGCCGGCCTTGCTCACCTCAACGGATTGCGCACTCGCGCCGCTTCACGATTAAAAGAATTCTACAAGCAAGATGCCTGTTTGATCGAGAGACGTCCGCTGCCAATTCCCGCATCGCAGAGGCAGCCAATAGCGCTCGCTTTACATAGTGGTCCGGCAAGCAGCTAGATACGACAGGTGACCTCAAATGAGGCGTCTTGCATGGCTTCTACACCTGCCTGAATGCCAGAACTGCGTTCGTACCGCCCATGGCGAATTCCTATCGGCGGAGAAGGGCCGGCAGGTATCGGGTGAAAGCACGCGCATTGCTTCCCATGCTTTCAGCACGCCCCATGCGAAGGGTGCGTCGCTGCCCCCGGAAACCATTACGTCGGCCCGGCCCAGCTTGATCTGGTCCACCGCCGAGGCGATCGCATGGTTGGCCGAGGCACATGCGGAGGTCACCCCGAAAACCGGCCCGCGCAAGCCGAGGCTCAAGCTAAGATGGACGGAAGCGGCGCTGGGCATCACCTTTACTCCAGTGAAGAGTTCAGCACGGATTGCGCTACCCAAAAGCAGTGAGCGGTAAGTTTGTTCTGTTGCGTATGAACCGGTAAATCCGACGCCCACTGTCGCGCCGAAGCGATGGGCATTCCCCTCGTCGCAGGAAAGTCCGGCCTGCCGCATGGCTTCGCGCGCTGCAAGCACGGCGAGCAAGCTGAAGCGGTCCATGGAGATGAGATGCCCCCGGTTGATGTCGTGCTGGGGCAGCGCCTTGATCTCAGCGCCGGTCATGCCCTCCAGGTCATGAAGCTCGGAATTGGCGATCGGGCCGATGGCGGAGCGGCCTT
>NZ_CP034779.1:1521084-1991501 GCF_004006095.1 Mesorhizobium sp. M7A.F.Ce.TU.012.03.2.1 | reverse complement strand
GATGTCGTGCTGGGGCAGCGCCTTGATCTCAGCGCCGGTCATGCCCTCCAGGTCATGAAGCTCGGAATTGGCGATCGGGCCGATGGCGGAGCGGCCTTCGCGCATCTCTTTCCACATAGAGGCGGCGTCGGTGCCCAGTCCGCACAGGCCGCCCACTCCGGTGATAACGACGCGCCTGTCCATTCAAGCCTCCTTCGCAAGCAAGCCGCGGACGGCTTCCACGACGTCGCCGACATTCTTGAGATTGGACCAGGCATCGGCCGTGTTCATGTCGATCTTGATGCCGTAGGCCTGCTCCACATCCCAGAGGACGTCCGCCAAACCCAGCGAATCGAACCCGAGCGCGTCCAGTTCCGTGGCGATTGTTATCTCGCCGACGAATGACGCAGGCATTCCCTCACCGCTCTCCGACTCGGCGCGTTTCTTGATCAGGGCAATGACGTCCGRTGCGAATTGATCGGCCATTCTGTTTCCTGTCTTTCTTTCCCGCGTTTCGACCTGGACGCGGCTCAGTTCCTGAGGCGCGCCGCGTCGCGAAAGCCATCACGCTTGGGCAACTGACAAAGCCCAATGCTCATAAAGCCGGATCAGGTCCGGCCGGTGTGTGGCGTAGGTGCAGTATGACGATGTGAGCCGCTACACSGTGCGCGTCGTAGCCGATTGCGCGGGCTTCGGGTCTCGCGCCGGCCCAACTGCGGCCTGCTTTCGAATGGCTGGAAGGTTTCCAGTCTGTCCATAGGCTCGGAAGAAGTCGGACAGTTTGACATGGCCGGTCAGTTGCAACTCCCTTTCCCAGCACTCCACTGCCCGGTAGAGCGCATGAAAAATCTCCTTTCGGGCGGTTTCTTAAGACGCTCGCCACGCCATGAGGCAGTGGGGGCATCGGTGTGCGTCAGGTGCTTCTGCCCATGCAGGATTCCAGAACATTGATGAAATCGTTTGTTTCGATGAAAGGCATCCACACTTTGGATGGTTGACCACGCGTTCAAAGATCGTGAACTACATCTCGTCGTTGTGCTCGACGCACTCCCGACAGAGCGCAACCTCATGGGCGCGGCATGCAGGATTAATCGAGCCCAGCCGGTCATGAGTGCGGCCNCTACATCTCGTCGTTGTGCTCGACGCACTCCCGACAGAGCGCAACCTCATGGGCGCGGCATGCAGGATTAATCGAGCCCAGCCGGTCATGAGTGCGGCCTTGCCGGGTCGGGCGATAGGCAGTCATGCCCTGCCCTTCCTGCGGGTCAAGCACTCCGAAAAAACATTTCCCCCATAAATGCTAGATCTTCCGTTGCCTTTTCGCGTCACAGGCCGTCAAACGCCCGGCCGTTCACAACACTGATCCGGCAAGTGTTTGGCTGCGCGAGACGATGCTGCAGGGAGTCGTCCTGCATGGCACTTCGCTATGATGCTGCGGTGCCGTCTAACGGCGCCTCGTGCTTGAACGCACTGAACGACCACCGCGATCAAAATCGATGGTTCGAGGACCGTTGATCATCACCCCGCCAGCCTCGATCTTGTTTGCCGCCACGAGAGCGACACAGAGACTGCTGGTGAAGATGCCCGCCTGCCCGCTATGTTCCGGATGGTTGACCATCCCGGATGGACCCATCGAGGGTGTCAAGGCGAGCATGAGCACAGGCGCGAACAGTTCACGGGCAGGCGCGACGGTGGCCGCAAAGCAACGTCGCGCCAGCATGCGATCTCAGCAGGATCGGCACCATCCTGTCAGGGAGCAATGCGAGTGGCTGGCTTAGCCGCTGCGACGCTGCCCGGCATCGCGTTCAATTGATCTGGCGCCTTCAATGCAGGAAGGCTTCGCGGCCGGTACGAGGCGCATCCCTCCTCCGAAGCAGCACGCCCAAGTATCATCACAAGCCCCGAGCGCCCGCGTTCGGCGATGTCCAATTTCCGACAATGTCGGAATACAGTCAGATCTGCTGGATTGACTTTAAATGGTTTTCTCATTTGGCACAGCGCATGCTGGTTATCCGGAAACACGTGACCGACCAACAAGAAGTCGCATGATCACCTCACCAAAACATACAGCCGCGGAACAATCACTTGGCCCGAACTTGCTTATCGCCCTCCCCGTCACCACAACCGGGGCCATCCATGTCTGACGGGCTGCCCAGGATACCTACTGCGACCGCGCTTGCCCGGTGACGACCGCTCCGGCTCCGCCCGTTACCGACGAGGCAAAGTGACGGATTTCCTGCGTTTCAACGACATGGAGGTGGTTGTCATTCCCGCTGGGGGACAGACTCGGCCTGTTCAAGGCATTGCGCGAAGGCGGCAAGATGACGGCCACCCGTGCGCGAACTCAAGGAGCGCAGCCTGTATCGTGTATCAGGCAAATAGGCCGTCGGTCAGTGACCTTGACACAGGGGACATGCGCAAGGTCCTGAAGTTTGATGCAGCGATAGAAGGGTGCCAATGACAACAATAGCTTACAGGAACGGAACCATGGCTGGCGACGGCCGAGCCTTGGGTTTTGACTCAGTATCCGTCGGTGAGAAAACGAAGGTGTTTCGCTTATGCGACGGCACACTCATCGGCGTTTCCTCTTGGTCCTTGGGTATTCCAAAGGCCGTTCGAGACTGGGTTGAGAAGGGCATGGATGTTTCTGATATTCCTGTGCCGCGCAACGACGACAATTTTGAATTTGAGGCGCTGATAGTGCGCAAAAATGGGGAAGCCGTATTGTTGGACGGCAATTGGCTGCCAAGTGATCCCGTGAAAGGTGAATATTATGCCATCGGGAGCGGCAAGCAGTATGCTTTGGCCGCGCTGGTTTTGGGCAAGTCAGCTAAGGAAAGCGTCGAAGTTGCCGCGAAACTCGACGTTTGGACTGGTGGCACAGTCACTGCCATAACTCACTAAACCCGCCTTTCGGCGGGAGTCTGACAGTGCGAGCGTGGAAGTAGGGCGCCACCCCGGGCACGTCGAGCCCTGTCATCTGCTTGCGTTGTTGGACATGTGAGCTGGTCCATAAGCGCGCGAAAGCGTCCAGTTGTGGCCAAAAGCACGATTTGCGACAGAACCGGCCCGCTTCTATGAGTATGGGCCGCTTTTTGCGGCCAGCGTGCTTGCCATCCTGCCGCCAGTGGCCGTCGCCTTCTTCTTCCAAGGTTACCTCGTCATGAAGTAGAGCACCACGATCTTGTCGGAGAGATCGGAAGGCGGACGGCCCTTCCGTCCGCGTCGGCCAGTTCGAAAGGCGGCGCGGCCTGCTCGTCGATCGCCTGGAAGAACCTCTCCGCGCTGTCCCTCATCTTGTCGAGATCGGCGCCCGGATGGTGGGCCAGCGCGGAGGTCCCGAGGATCAGCGCCAGAAATTGAATCGCAAGCGACGGTTTCGCTTTCATGGACAATGCATTCCGGTTGGGGGCGTTCGAGGGCTCCGCGGCTAGGATTGGTCTCACTGTGTCTGCTCCCGCTCCCGGCGGCTCATCTGCCTGATAGGCGCGTTCCCGCTCGGGCCATGTGCTTTTGATGAAGGCCAGAACGGCCCGGATCTCCTCGTCGGTGAGGACATTCCCGAAGCCCGGCATGTCGCTCTGGTAGCCGCCGCCGACGACCGCGGCCGGTCCTGGCGCCGGCATGCGTCCCGAAGGCAGCGGGCTTTCCAATCGCGCTGACCTTCGCCTGGCTAAAACCGTCTTGCCTAGCGCTATCGCCGCGGCCGGGGCGCCGCCACCGGCCATCCGGTTGGCGAGCCAAGGCAATGTCCAGACCAATCCGAGGCCTGCCGCGGCCACGCATCGATAAGAGGACCGACGCCCTTCTCCTTTGCCGCCGCTGGAGAACAGGTACTTGATCAGCGCGGCCGTCCCGAGGACGAGCACGACGACGACAAGCAGCCACACCAGGCCCGTGCCGAACATCATCATGCCGCTCATGCATTCCATCATCGAAGCCTCCTATTCCGTGGCGTAGACGCCGCCGGTCCCGTCAGACTTCCGGATTTCGAGAATCTCGAAGGGCGCTTCCTTCGTGCCACTCATGCCGGGGGAGCCCATCGGCATGCCGGGCAGCGTCATGCCCTTTGATGTCGGGCCGCTCGGTCAAGAGCTTGTTGACCGTGCCGACCGGCACATGGCCGCTCACCACATAGCCGTCGATGAACGAGAGAAGGCAGCCATCGGCTTCCGGCGGAATGCCCTCTTCGCGGCTCATGGCGAAAAGGTCGTGAGTCGGCCTTGACGGTGATTCCTGGAAGGCCGATTCCAAGGCGAGCTGGCATTGAAGGCCGCGGTCCGGATGGTCACTACGCAGCTTGGTTCCACGATCGCAATGCTTGATCGCTGGCCATGGGCTCTCGCCCTCTCCTTTTGCCACACGAGGCGCCAGCTCACGTGTTGTTGTTGGCGTGCGCCGCGGCAACCGCTTTCACCAGCCGCTCCAGCGATCCCGCGCGCTCCAGCTCCGCAAAGAATGATGCGGCGTGACGCTACCCAGCCGGTGCTTCTCGGCCTTCCAATTAAACTGTCTCGACGAAAGAGCCGTCTCCGTTGCTCCGGTCTCGGTGTTGAGTTCTCTAAGGCTGCGCCACACCTTGGTCCCCACGCCGGCAAATGATCTCACTATGCAGCCCGTGCTCGCACGCTCTCAAACTAATTACCGCTGCTGCAACACGCCGCCTGGCGGCCTGCACCGAAAAGCCGACAGGGGTGCATCTGAATAGCCGTGAACCCCAGGTCTCAAAGACCATCCGGCGCGACGAGCGGACGCACCGCACGTGTGACACCCGCCTTGTGGGGCAGGGTTGCCTTTCTCAATCCCGGCGTTGGTCGGCGTCCCAATGAGCAGCAAGCTATTATCGGCCGCCGAATCTTAGTGGCTTCGTCGAGAGCCTCAATCAACCAAACGGCGAAAGCCCCGCTAGAGTCTCCGCCCGCCTGTCGCTATGAAGCAGTTGCAGCCAGCGCTGCTTCAGGCGCATGAACTCGCCCGATGCAATGATTTCCGTCGCCCTGGGTCTTTCGAAGGGCACTGTTTCTATTCCCTTCTTCTTCGGCGCGCGGCTTGATGCCGACATACGGTTTCTTGACCTGCCGCCTGAACTGGCTGCCGAAGCGGGTGCCCCGCCAGCGACCCCGACAATCCACTGTTCCGCAACTGCTGAAGAGCCGACTGCGCTCGCATCCCGATATTGCGCAACGGCACTATGCCGACATTCTAGAGACCGCAGCCGCATGAGCCTCGAGATGTTCCGCCGACCGTCGACAAAGGCGTCCTCTCGCCTGCGTCCGCCATTTGTCAGTGCTCGATCTGATTGGGGAGACGCCGGTCGTCGAACTGAAGAGATTCGATACCGGCAGGTGTCGTCGCTTCGTCAAGATCGAAAGCCAGAATCCCGGCGGATCGATCAAGGATCGCATTGCGTTGTCGATGATCGTTAATGCCGAACAGCGTGGCACGCGCCGGGCGGTACAATCATCGAAGCGACCGCTGGCAACACAGGGCTCGGCCTGGCCATCTGGCGGCACGAAGCGCGTGATCGCGTGTCCAAAAGCTGACAGCGTCAGACAAATGTCAGGTTCATTACAACCAACATCTGGGCACTGACGAGGTTTTTCGAAGCAATGGGCGCTAACTGCGCGCTGAGCGCGTTGGCATGGCTTTTGAGACTGAGTGACTGTGACTGCACTCAATGGGGCAAGACGAGCGATGCGCTCCTCCCTGAACCCGTGTGCCGTCTCTGAGAGGAAACCAGCTCGTGCAGAAACCTTTGGAAATAGCTTTGGACCGCAACGTGGTATTGCAGATGGAGTCCCCGGCTCCTTCGATTAGAGTCGAGAACTGGCTGCATGGCGAGCCCCTCACGAGCTTTGAGCCCGGCAAGTGTACATAGTCGAATTTTGGGCAACTTGGTGCGGCCCATGTGTGGACGGGATGCCCCATCTGATCCAGCTGCAGGGCGTCGCCAGGCGCACCATCTGGACAGCAGGAACTGGACTATGGGCAAGGTAACAGGCTTTCTCGAAATCGACCGGCAGGTGCACAAGTACCAGCCGGCCTCCGACCGCATCCGGCATTTCCGCGAATTCACGCTGCCGATGTCCGACAAGGAGGTCGAGAAACAGGCCGCGCGCTGCATGGATTGCGGCATTCCGTTCTGCCACGGGCCGACCGGCTGCCCGATCCACAACCAGATTCCGGACTGGAACGATCTCGTCTACAATGGCGACTGGGACAACGCGATCCGCAACCTGCATTCGACCAACAATTTCCCGGAGTTCACCGGCCGCATCTGCCCCGCGCCGTGCGAGGAAGCCTGCACGCTGAACCTCGAGGACATTCCCGTCGCCATCAAGACGGTCGAGCAGGCGATTGCCGACAAGGCCTATGAAACCGGCCACATCNTGCGAGGAAGCCTGCACGCTGAACCTCGAGGACATTCCCGTCGCCATCAAGACGGTCGAGCAGGCGATTGCCGACAAGGCCTATGAAACCGGCCACATCAGGCCCTATCCGCCGGAAAAGAAGACCGGCAAGCGCGTCGCCGTCATCGGCTCCGGCCCTGCCGGCATGGCGGCCGCCCAGCAGCTTGGCCGCGCCGGCCACGATGTCCATGTCTACGAGCGCGAAAGCCGGCCCGGCGGGCTGATGCGCTACGGCATTCCCGACTTCAAGATCGAGAAGCACTATATCGACCGGCGCATCGAGCAGATGCAGGGTGAGGGTGTGACCTTCCATTGCGGCGTCATGTTCGGCGAGCAGCTCGGCAACCGGCNGAGCGCGAAAGCCGGCCCGGCGGGCTGATGCGCTACGGCATTCCCGACTTCAAGATCGAGAAGCACTATATCGACCGGCGCATCGAGCAGATGCAGGGTGAGGGTGTGACCTTCCATTGCGGCGTCAATGTCGGCGTCGACAAGCCGGTTGCCGAGCTGCTCGCCGAACATGATGCCGTGCTCTATTGCGGCGGCTCGGAAACGCCGCGCGCGGCCGGCATTCCCGGCGACGATCTCGGCGGCGTGCATGACGCGATGCCCTATCTGGTGCAGCAGAACCGGCGTGTCGGCGGCGAACCGATCCAGTCGGTGGCGTGGCCGTCGCATCCGATCCTCGCTGGCGGCCAGCATGTCGTCGTCGTCGGTGGCGGCGATACCGCGTCCGACTGCGTCGGCACCGCCTTCCGCCAGGGCGCGGTGCGCGTCACCCAGCTCGACATCCGGCCGCAGCCGCCGGAAAAGGAAGACAAGCTGTCGGTCTGGCCATACTGGGCGACCAAGATGCGCACGTCATCCTCGCAGGCCGAAGGCGCGGAGCGCGAATTCCAGGTGGCGACGCTCGAATTCATCGGCGAAGAAGGCCAGCTGACCGGCGTCAAGTGCTGCGAGGTCGATGACAAGCGCAAGCCGATCGCCGGTACCGAATTCGTCATTCGTGCCGATCTCGCTTTCATCGCCATCGGCTTTGCCGGGCCAGCCGCTCGCGGGCCGGTGTCGGAACTGGCCGGCCAGATGAAGATCGCCATTGACAGCCGCCGCTCGAAGAATGTCGAGGCCAATGACCGGGACTACAGGACCAGCGTCGAAAAGCTCTATGCGGCGGGCGACGTGCGGCGCGGCCAGTCGCTGGTCGTCTGGGCGATCCGCGAGGGCCGCCAGGCGGCGCGCGCCATCGATGAGGCGCTGATGGGATCGAGCGTGCTGCCGCGCTGAGTCCGTCTCGAGACCCTACTTGTGCGGCCACCTGAAGGCGCTTTCCGCCCTTCCGCTGCCCCGGGCAGCTTACGGACTGATCGCCGTGGTCGTTTCGGTTGTGGCCCCGGCCGCAGGCTGCCGCCTTGGCGGCCAAGAAAAATCGTCGGCGCGGCCGGGCGCAGCAGCGGGCGCCTTGCCCTCGACGACGAATTTTTCACCGGGCCCGTCCGGCTTGGCCGGCGCTGCGGCACCGAGAAGTTCCGAACCGCCGTCGAGTGCCGGTGATTGCGAGTCGGCGTCGGTAGCCGGGTCGGCGGCCTCAGTCTTTTCCTTCGAGGGTGGACTACGCTACTGGCCAGTACCGGCAAAGCATCGAAGGAACTTACAATCATAAAGGTACGTCACTGGTCTCGCGGCTCACCTATGACGATCTAGACGCGCATTCGAGTGAAGTCTTCTTCAACGCGATCCACAATCCGACTGGCATTTTCGTAAAGGCCTCCTCGGTGCGGGCGGCATCAGGGAGGGTTTTCTCATGACGAGGACTTCTTACGGAAATGGGGGGCTACTCAAACACATTCAGTGATCAGCGCGGGGGCGGCGTCAGCTATTTCACCGCCGATCTTGGATATAATTTCTTGAACTCACCGCGCTACCGCATCGGTGCTTTTGTTGGCAACAATTTCTGGCACGAGAGCTACGACGCTTTCGGTTGCACGCAGCAGGCGACCAACTGGGGAACCTGTGTGCCAACCGTCCCACCTACGTCAACCTCATCAGCCAGGACAACGATTGGCATTCGCTGCGACTCGGCTTGGCCGGGCAGACGCAACTCACCGAGCGACTCAGCCTTTCTGGTGACGTGGCGTTCCTCTTCACACGGCTCGACGGCAAAGATCAGCACCACATGCGCCCCAAGATCAAGCTAATTCCCGAAGACGGCGATGGGCATGGCGTCCAGCTCGAGGCGGTGTTGCGGCCGTGGCGAATAACGGTACCGCTCATTTCGAAGAGGCAATGGGCGGTCGTGGTTTCCCCGCAGGCCGACGATTGGAAGGCAAAGCGCTACGGCGTTTTCGTGCAGGCTAGCATTAAGTTCAACTGAGAGAGCAAGAACCGAGGAGAGCGGCGATGCCACTCCAGCTCATTACGATCATTGGATCAACAGAAGGAAGTTTTCCGAAGAGTTCTGCAGGCGTGCGCAAAGTCGCCAGACAAAGTTCTCTCGGTCCATAGTGTACGTGCCGTCACGCCCGTTCTCGACATGGTTGAATGATACGTCCCGCGCGATCGATCAAAGTCGTTTTTCATTGGTTTTCCGGAAATCGCGCGGAGCACAGCGTGCTGTGACCCTCGCCTGCTGGTTTTCTGTCAACGCGCAGATGAGGGAGAATGAGCGTACAGCAAAAATCATCAGTGCTGTCGCTTTCGCCAAAGCCCGCCGCAGCTAAACGGGGTCCCACGCCCGGTAGCGCCCACTGCCGGTCACCTCACGGATGCCGAGTTCGGCACCAGCCCGAGCGCAGCGCGCTGGCTAATTTTCAGCTCGGCCGCGACTCTGCCGACACCAGCGGCCGCGCCAGCACCAGCTCGATCAGCGCCGGCAGGCTCGAGTTTTTGCGCCGGTTCCTGAGCCGGCGCTCCATCTGGCTTTTGGCCAGCGCCTGGATGATTGCAAGGCTGAAACAGTCGATGGAACGCCCCTCCAGCGAAGCCGAACCGGACGAGGCGCGCGCGCCAGGTCCTTCGGCTGCCATCGGCACGCTGGGTTTAAGTGCTTGGGGTGACACGGCGTGATCTCCGCCGTTGGCGGGAACAGGGCAGTGCAATAGTACTGCCCTGTTCCTTTTGATCAGAGGCCAGTGCGGATTTCTTCGGCAAGCGCCCTCAACGTCGTCTCGACGTCATCGCCGTTTACCATCTTCTGCATCGCCACGGCCCATGCGTTCATGGCTTCGCCGAAGCCGACACGCGGTGTGAAAGCCAGCGCGGCTTGGTCCTGTATCTTTTTGAAGCTGTCAACGAAGTTGTTGAACTCGGGCTGCGAAGCGTACTTAGTCCAGGTGTCGTCCTGCCAGGTCGACGTGCGCGGCGGATTGACGAGCTGGCCAGCAAGGGCACCCTTGAGCGCCACCTGCTTGGAGGTGGCCCACGGGATGAACAGCCAGGCCGTGCCCTTCTTTTCGGAAGCCGCGTTCATGGCGAGAGCCCAGATCCAGATGTCAGAATCCAAGCTCGTGGCGCTCGGTGCGTGCAGCGGCGGAGCGAAGGCGATCTTGCCGGATGCCGGCTTCCCGCAACATCGTTCCAGAAGCCGAACATATTTGAGTCGATCGTCTCGCGGTGCGGCCGGACGAGATGCCGTCCACGACCTGGTACCAGTTATCATTGGCGAAGGAAGGAGCCGCGCACTTCTTGATCATGTCCACGTAATGTAGTCGTATCCAGCATCGGTAAGCTTCGGATCGCTCAGGTATTTGTCCAGCGGCTCCAGGGCGCCACTCGGAGCGAGGTCCTACGCGGGCTGAATGCCAGTGCCGAACACATCCCATGCTGGCGACTTCGTCGTCAGTTGGATCGTCATCTTGTTCCAGTAAGAATCGTCTGGGTAGAGTTCCGGCGTGACCTTGATGCCGGGTCAGCTTCTCGAACTCCGGAAATTGCGCAGCGAGAGCATCCGCATAGGGGTGAATGTCGTAGGCCCAAGTTATGCTGGTCCCTTCGAATTGACGCCAGTTCACGGTGTCGGCAGCGGCCGAATTAGTGAGCGATGCCGAGACGGCAAAAAACGCCAAGTCAAAAGCAAGCTGTTTGCTAAGCGACGCGCACCTGTAACGAGTACGGGGAATGAGCGACCCATGTAATCCTCCCTGGGGCATTTTGCCAATTTTTGGGTCCACTCTCCATCCCGAGTTCGCTCATAGCCACAATAAGCGGTTTCCAACGACCTCGCTCTGAATGCACCAGGCCAACTGGGTAAAAACGGGTAACCGGCACTTAAAGGCGTTGTAGTATCGCCACCAGAAATACTGCTCCGTGGTGCTGGCCTTTGCCTGGGGGCGCAACACGGCAACTACCCGCTCAAAACGGTTGGTCCTCTACCTCTTATTCACCGTCGCTTTCCTCGCGGCCTAACCCGGCCGGAATATCCGTTGCCAGAAAAAGGCCTCGCGGCCGGTTCGAGGCGCATCCCTCCTCCGAAGCAGACGCTCAAGTATCGCCCACAAGCCCCGAGCGCTTCGCGTTCGGCGATGTCCAAATTCCGACAATGTCGGATACAGTCAGATCTACTGGATTGCGTTTGAATGGTTTTCTCATTTGGCACAGTACATGCGGGGTCATCCGCAAAACACGTGACCGACCAACAAGATTTCGCATGATCACCTTACCACAACATACAGCCGCCGCGGAACAATCACTTGGCCCCTGATCGCCCGCCCCGGCACCACAACCGGAGTCATCGATGTTCTGACAGGCTGCCCAAGGATACCTGCTGCAACAGGGCTTGCCCTGGTGACGACCACTCCGGCTCCGCCGGTTACCGACGAGGGCAAAGTGACGGATTTCCTGCTTTTCAACGGCATGGAGGTGGCTGTCATTCCCGACCACCGCGCCGGTCGTCACCCATATGGTCTGGTGCAGGATCGGCAGCGCGGATGAGCCGCCGGGGATATCTGCATGTCTTCGAGCATCTGATGCTCAAGGCGCCTCATGACGAGCACGGCTCCGTCGCCTGGAGAGATTGAACCCAAAGGGAGATTCAGATGTCTGAAGCGAATCAGGAAAAGTTGGACGCATTCTTGGGGAAAATGGTCGGCGATCTCGGTGCGATCGCAACGGGCGCGGGAGTCCTGCTAGGGGACAGACTCGGCCTGTTCAAGGCATTGCGCGAAGGCGGCAAGATGACGGCCGCCGAACTTTCGACACGCACCGGCACCCAGGAACGCCTCGTAAGGGAATGGCTTTCCGGGCAGGCGGCGGCGGGTTACGTCGACTACGATGAAGCGAGCGACAAATTCTATCTCAACGCCGAGCAAGAGCTGGTGTTCGCTGATGAAGACAGCCCGGCCTTCATGGCAGGCGCATTCGAGTTCCTGTCCGCGCTGTGGCTCGATGAAGAAAAGGTGAGGCAGGCATTCCAGTCCGGCAAGGGCGTCGGGTGGCACGATCATAGCGCGTGTCTGTTTCGCGGTACGGAACGGTTCTTCCGTCCAGGCTACAATGCCAATCTGATCGACTCCTGGCTGCCGGCCTTGGAGGGCGTCGTCGAGAAGCTCGAACGCGGCGTGGACGTCGCGGATGTTGGATGCGGTCATGGTGCATCGACCGTTCTCATGGCACAGGCCTTCCCCAATTCGCGCTTCGTCGGCTTCGACTATCATGCCCCTTCGATTGAGCGCGCCCGCAAGGCGGCCGAGGTAGCCGGCGTCGGCGTTAACACGCGGTTCGACGTGGCGGCCGCCAAGAGCTATCCCGGAACCTATGACCTCGTCACATTCTTCGATTGCCTTCACGACATGGGCGACCCGACGGGCGCCGCCACCCATGTCCACGGATCGCTCAAGCCGGACGGCACGTGGATGATCGTCGAGCCGTTCGCGCATGATCATCTGGCGGCGAACCTCAATCCCGTCGGCCGCGTTTACTATGCCGCTTCCACTTTCGTGTGCACGCCCGCATCCGTGTCGCAGGAAGTCGGGCTCGCGCTTGGAGCCCAGGCCGGTGAGGCGAGGCTGCGCAAGGTTGTGACCGGCGGCGGCTTCAAGCGATTGCGTCGCGCCGCGGAGACACCGTTCAACATGGTGCTGGAGGCCCGCCCTTAGCGTGGCCGTCGCCAGAAATTGCAGCCCATCGCATTTGATGAAGATCACCGCCAAAAATCCGGACGCATCGGGCACATTTTCAAGGCGCCTGGGTTCACGCAGAGGTCGCTGCCGAGTTGTGTGCCAAGAGTCCCATACGTTGCGGCTCAGAAAGGACCCGACGCACGGCTACGAACATGCCCATAGCGATGGCCGCTATAATCACATATGCCCACCATGGCGCGTTCACAACGCTGGTAAGCCACGTCGCACCGAACGCGCTTACGACAAAAACGAGAGCCTCGATAAAAAGGCTGAGCCTGTACACATTCAGTCGTCTCATCCTCATACCACCCATCCAAAGACTGAGCTTGTTGCGCTACTGCGACAGCAGCCTAACATATTGGAGAGTGCTCACTATTTCTATACTTAACAGTCTCTCCTGAGTATATGTTTTAGCTAGTCACTTATTAGACGGAATTCTGCCAGTCTGCATTCCCCCCTGATCTGATGTAGAGCAGCTTCCAAGTGGGAATTAGTCCCCCATCGACCGGATCGGGCGACACGAACATGCGCTGAAGGCTTGGCGGAACGGCTACTGGGACCATGATGCTACTCGAATGCAAGATAGTGTCAGAACGTCCCGGGAAGGCTGCAGGCAGGGGATGTCAGGTCAATCAGCCTATAGATATGATACCGCCCATTCGCTGAGACTTCACGATGGGCATAGGAGGTGGGAATTCGTGCCTTGAGATGGACGCGGCTGTCGGAGCAGGCGAGCACGGCAGCAGCGATGGCCTGAACCTTCGGGCCGCTGACAAAAACGTTCACCACCGCACGCGAGCCGAACCCGTCGAGATACGTCTCGAAAGCATCGAGGTGGGCCATCAGCCCGAAAGCCTGGATGTCGCGAACTTCGCCATCTTCGAGCCGGTGGGTTTCACGTACCTTGGCCACCTGTTGATCGAGCAAAGCATCGATATGCGCATTCTTCTCGCTTCTTGGGACGAGGAGCGAGATCCGTTCCGGACTGACGATATCGATCAATCCGTAGAATACGTCGGCATCTCCTCCGATCCCCACGAGCAGGACTTTCTCTTCGCCCATTCCTCCGCTGCCTTGAAGATGAGGGACGGTGACGTATCGGTCCAAGCCGCTGGAAAAATCCTCTTTGCCGATCGCGTTCCCGTAGATACCTTCGGCGTACCCGAATTCGAGAGACTGAATCGACATTTTCTTGAATGCCACCGCAATCAGCCATTGGATATAGATTCGCGGCATCGTCGAGCACTCGACGAAAACCTTCCGCAGGCTTCCTTCGTATGAGCCACATGAAGCGGCCATCTGAGTGAGCAGGTGATCGAGGAGATTGATGTTCTTCTGATACTCGATGGAAGGCTCGAGGGTGATCACAGTCACTTCGACGCCCCATCGGGTACCCATAGCGATGAGCTTTCGCCGGTTTTCTTCGACGGCTGGGACGTTCGCTTCCTTCAGAGCAAAGTCCAGAACCACGATCTTGCCGACCTTCAGGTCAAGATGGTTTTCGAACGCGGCGAAACGCGTTTCCCATCCAAGCGCGACGATCGCGATATCTGCCTCCATCGTTTCGCAGGTACCTGCATCTCTCGCCTTCTCGGTGACGGCCAGATGGCCGAAGACTCGATACTCGACAGTTGAAGCGGTCATTCGAGATCGCTCTCGAAAAGCGAGTGCTGGAATTCGGTCTTGAGTGCGGGCCGCGCGACGAGCTCCTTAAACACCGAGTCGGCCCAGTCTTCTGGGAGCCGATGCCTGGTAAAAAGCAGGTCGACCATCCGCGCCGCAGGGATTGTGTTGATTTCGTACGGGCCGCGATAGGAGAACCCGAAGTAAGGTGCAAATCGCCGATGCAATCTGATCATCATCTCCTTCGATGCGGGGTCGGCGCGGTCCACCTCAAAGTTGCCGGCGGCGGAGACCTCCCGGATAAACCCATCCCTTTCCGCCCGACGCAGGACCTCGTCCAGTTTTCCGCTGGGTTGCTCCAGTCGGTTCACCAGCGAGCGCATTTCCTTTAGATCAACCCTGAAAATGCCTCTCTCTGTCGTTCCTAGAGCATTTTCTTCGGCAAACTCTGTCTGGAGGCGAGCGGTCAGGTAACCCAACGCCCGCACCATGCGCACGCTCTCTTCTTCGTACGGATGTGAAAGCGCCTGAAGTCCATCAAGCTTCCGTTGAGAGGCGGCGTTCACAGCCTGTCTCTGCTGTTCGAGATGAATCTGTAAATCCGAGTTGATGAATTCCACCAGTTTTCGTGGATCACTGGAACTCGGAACACTGCGGCGGAAGATCTCTCCCATTATATCAAGGAAATCGCGTATACAGACGTCGCTCAATGATGTGATGATCTGGTGCCCTACGTACGGGTAGTCATGCAGACGCAGCATCTGGCACGCTTTCAGAAAAGCCCATCCCTGTTTCCGGGCGATCGACCTCTTCAGATTTGAAGCATCCGCCTTGCTCATGGGCCGGCGCTTGATTTCCGGGTTCATGAGCGCGAGCGCCAGCCCTTCGGCATAAGGGCGCGCTTTTCGATCAAGAAGGAATTGCTGCTGATCCGCCGTCCTCAAATTCACGGAGAGGAATTCACGTGCTGCATCAGCAAGTGCCACAAGCTCTTCTCTGCCCTCGGAATGACCCGATATGATAACCCGCTCGATGATGTCATTGACGGAAAGCCGCCCCAGCCGGTTTTTGAGCGAAAACGCGCTGAGCGCATCGTTGCGCTCGAGATCACTCCGCAGATGGTCAGGAAGCGCATAGTACAGCCGAAGCGACGACACGTTCTCGCACAGCGTGGCGAACTCCCTCGGATCGACTGAATCAAGATTCTCGACGTCCCGGTCAGCATTCGAGAGCGACTGGCCGGGTATGATCGTCCGGATCGTGTCGTAGAGGCCGCCGATGTAGGCGAGGACCCATTTCACGTTGCCGCGCGTCTTTCTCACCAAGGTGTTCAGGAACTGCTGTTGGAGCGGTGTCAGTGCTTCACAGTCGTCAATCAGTATCTTGAAGAAGGGCGCCCTGTCACCGGCGAAAGATGGGCCATTTAAAAGTGGAGTGATCGCGGTCGCGACCTTGTTAATGATCGCGCCAGGGTCTGTCGCTCTGAAGCCGGTCGCTCCGGCATCGGCGGCAAAGAAGAACGCGTTGAAGCATTCGTCGACGTACCGGGTTATCCCACCCCGCAGCTCATCGATGCTGAAGAAGTCGAGACGGGCAGGTTGGGGTATGAAGTGCAGCACTTCGCGATGCAGTGCCAGGGCGACGTCCCTATCTTCGGAGGCCCGGTATTTCAAGTGGCCGTCGCGTCTGAGCTGGCCGATGCTCTCGAGCAGGCGTTCGACTATCTTCAGCTCCAGATAGTGAGAGAAGATTACGAATTGCCGCGGGATCACGGCGGCCGTGTCGAAGCGTATCCGCTCCGGAATGAGGTTCAGAACCGCGTTGTCGATTAGGGGCGAGAATGTCTCATTGAGCTGGAAGAAGACGCCATACCAGCCGAGCTTGCCGACTTGGTCCGCGAGACTTTTGTCTTCAAGGATATGGACTGTGGAAAGCGAGCGAAGAATGCTGGTCTTGCCGCTGCCTCTCGTCCCTGCGACGAAGACCGGCTTGGCGGCGGCAGAAATCAAGGCCGACTTCTGACTGAACCACAGTATCGGGCGGCTTTCGTACTCGATCCTGTTGGGGCCGAACGGATTCTCCATCGCTATTCGTCCCTTACCTTAATGCGCCAAGCCGAGTTTGCCTTGGTGAGGCCGTCTATCTCGACGAAGCGCGCCGCTTGGAGCATCAGAAGAGAGTCTTCCAGATCTAGCCCTAGCTCGGCGGAGGCGGCAATCTCAGTGATCTCGTCCCAGAAGAGTAACCCATTCCCGCGCCTGGTGGCATGGTCGCGCAGTCGGCGCTGCAGGTCAAACGTGTCGTTGTTCAGAAAGGCCTTGCCGTTGGACATGGTCGAAATAAAGCAATGTTCGCCTTCCATGACCGTCCCGTCGGCGACATTGGTGCGGTAGGGTATAAGTCGGATGCCGACGAGCTCTCCCTGATCGGTCGTGAAGAAGACGAGCTCATTGAAACCTGACTGTATCTCTGGTGCTGAGATGCAGATCAATTTGCCGTCCGGAAACCTTGGATCGTTGACGATCTCGACCGGATCAGCATGTATGTGTCCATGCAGGTAGACGATAGGCTTGTTACCCTGCAGCAGCTGAGTTCTGACAAATCCGCTGTTGAGCATCTCCGCGTATGGCGTAATGCGCGGAGTCTTTTGTGGCAGCAGATTGTGATGGCCGATCATGATGCCGTAACGCATGTCGGGCTGCTGGAGCAATTCCTGTAGGCCTGCAAGCATCTCACGCGAGATGTATGGCGTGTCCATCTGACCGTAATACTCGTCGTCGGACGCCTCCTTATCTGGATCGCTGGGAGGTGTCGCGGGCGAATGTCCCGAGATGTCCGGCGAACCGAGATCTACAGGTTCTGTAGAAGGACTGAGTGCCTCGAGACGATCACGAAGGAACGCGGGAAGGTTCTGAAGCTCCCAACTGCCTATTGCTGTGTTGACGAGGATGAAGTTTGCGCCTGCGGATCCTGTCGGAAGTCTGAAGTGCACGGGTTGGTCCACGGGAACGGTCTGCCAACCCAAGCGGGCGGCTAAACTCGCCATTTCGCTGAATTTCTCAGTCGGTCCAAGTTCGCGCGCGTCATCACGGTTCACATCGTGATTTCCCGGTACGAATATCAACGGAAGCGCCTTTGAACTGCGTCCCTGTGCGCGGCAGAGCAACGTGAAATGCTGGAATGCCGAAGCAATGAAAGTCTTGTCGCCACGGCTCGTGAAATCCCCCATGAAGGCGATCGAATCCAAGGGCTTCGAAGTCGTCAGCCGCCGAAGTTTCGTCAAGACGGCACGCAGCGAAGACGCGCGTAGCTTCTGCGTTATTTTCGGAGCGAACTTGCTATCCTTGGCATCGATGTTGCTCGAGGAAGGATGCCAGTCCGGATAGTGAATATCGCCTACTTGAAGGATTCGCACCCGCCGCATAACTCGCCCCCCTGCCGAGAGCCATAGACTAATCCGTTCGCTTTTGCCAAGCGCGAACGATCATCCGCAGTGTCCTTAACGAGGTAGCCTGCACTTTTCGAGAATTGCCACGGCGGCTATTTTTCGGGTGTGAAGCACACGAGACCCGCGACGTGAGACCCAGTTGCTCAATGCCCAGTTGCTCAATGAGCTTTCTTACGAATAAGGGAGAATTTCCGCGGCCGGACTATCTCTGAGCGAGCGTGCATGACTGCCAACGGAAGGTCTTGCACGCACCCTTGCGATCTTGAGCAATGGTCGCCATGACTTTCTTCTTGTAGGCTTTTGAGTGGCCCAGCCTGCGATCACCAGACCCCACCGATTCTAAAGAGCGTGGCAGATGGGATAGTCGAGGTTGCCCGTGCACAATCACGCTCAGGGCTTGCGCCGCCCAGAGGACACGCTGAAAAGGCAGATTGGGGCGCAAGCACGCCATTCACGAGAGGTTCGACATGAAGACCATGCAAGAAAAAGACATTCCGGCATTCGTACAAGCAGTTGTGGACGCCGGCTGCAACATTTGCGCGATTGGCAACTTGGGATACGTCTTTGGCGATGCTGATTTCACGCCAGCGCAACGGAGGGCCGTCGAGCCACAGCTGCGTAGGATTGCTGAAATCTACGGCGAACGCGATCATCTCATGAACGAGATAGCTGTATATCTGCGGTCGATCGGACGCCATGTCGAGGTTGAGCCGAAGACAGGTATTTCCTGATGGCCGAGATCGCGAGAAGCCGTCTTCCAATCTCTGAATCCTAAAGGAGGTGACCCCCAAGGCCGTTCGTCACCTTCGACCAGAATAACCACATCCGTGACCGCCTGAGCTACTTGGTCGATACGCTCACATGGCCAATACAGTTTCTCCATCCTTCACGAAGCGAATGAGGCTTTGGCCACGGTCAACGGGGCGTGACTTGTCCCCGATGCATGCGCGAGCTCTCCGCCCGGCTGGCCGCCGGCCGTCGCCACCGGCCGAAGGCGCCCGAATGCGCTTGACAAGATAGCGTCAGCCCGTTCAACCTGAGGCATTCACCAGGGGAGTCCCGGCAAGGGGCTGAGATACTGCTGGCTTTCGCGGCGCAGTGACCCGTTGAACCTGATCCAGTTCATACTGGCGTAGGGACGGTGCAAGCGCTTTGCGGGAGTTTACGCCCGAGGTCCTGCTGCAGCAGGTCTACAGAAGCGTCTTTTCATCCTTCCGGCACAGAACTGGGTCTCCAATGCATGAGCAAAGGAGCCTCACGATGAATGCCCTCACCCCCGCCGTGTCGACGGGACCACTGCCCGCCTCGCGGAAAATCCACAAGCCCGGCGTCCTCTACCCGCAGATCAGGGTGCCGATGCGCGAGATTTCCGTCCATCCGACGGCCGGCGAACCGCCCGTCACCGTCTACGATCCGTCCGGCCCCTATACCGATCCGTCGGTCGAAACCAGCATCGAAAAAGGCCTTGCCCGGCTTCGCCACGAATGGGTCACGGCGCGTGGCGATGTCGAAGCCTATGACGGCCGCCACGTCCGGCCGGAAGACAATGGTTTCGCCACCGGCGAGCGCCTGACACCGGAATTTCCGATACGCAATCGGCCGCTCAAGGCCAAGCAGGGCAAGGCGGTGACCCAACTTGCCTATGCGCGCGCCGGCATCATCACGCCAGAAATGGAGTTCGTAGCCATCCGCGAGAATCTCGGCCGCGAGGTGATGCGCGGCAAGCTGCAACGCGACGGCGAAGCCTTCGGCGCGGCGATCCCAGATTTCGTCACACCCGAATTCGTGCGCGACGAGGTGGCGCGCGGACGCGCAATCATTCCCGCCAACATCAATCATCCCGAGAGCGAGCCGATGATCATCGGTCGCAATTTTCTGGTCAAGATCAACGCCAACATCGGCAACTCGGCTGTCACATCATCGATGGCCGAAGAGGTCGAAAAAATGGTCTGGGCGATCCGCTGGGGCGCGGACACGGTGATGGACCTGTCGACCGGCCGCAACATCCATAACATCCGCGACTGGATCGTGCGCAATGCGCCGATGCCGATCGGTACGGTGCCGCTCTATCAGGCGCTGGAAAAGGTCAACGGCATCGCCGAGGATCTGAACTGGGAGGTCTACCGCGACACGCTGATCGAGCAGGCCGAGCAAGGCGTCGACTATTTCACCATCCACGCCGGCGTGCGGCTGCACTACATACCGCTGACCGTCGACCGGGTCACGGGCATCGTCTCGCGCGGCGGCTCGATCATGGCCAAATGGTGCCTGCACCATCACCGGGAGAGCTTCCTCTACGAGCATTTCGAGGAGATCTGCGACATCGCCAGAGCCTATGACGTCTCCTTCTCGCTCGGCGACGGCCTTCGTCCCGGTTCAATCGCCGATGCGAACGACGCGGCGCAATTCGCCGAACTGGAAACACTTGGAGAACTCACCAAGATTGCCTGGGCAAAGGACTGCCAGGTGATGATCGAAGGCCCGGGCCATGTCCCCATGCACAAGATCAAGCAGAACATGGACAAGCAGCTCGCAGTGTGCGGTGAGGCGCCGTTCTACACGTTGGGGCCGCTGACGACCGACATCGCGCCGGGCTATGACCACATCACCTCAGGGATAGGTGCCGCCATGATAGGCTGGTTCGGCACCGCAATGCTTTGCTACGTCACGCCGAAAGAGCATCTCGGCCTTCCCGACCGCAACGACGTCAAGATTGGGGTGATCACCTACAAGATAGCCGCCCATGCAGCCGATCTGGCGAAGGGCCATCCGGCAGCGAAAACCAGGGATGATGCCCTTTCGCGCGCGCGCTTCGAGTTCCGCTGGGAGGACCAGTTCAACCTGTCGCTCGACCCCGAAACCGCACGGTCCTTCCACGACCAGACCTTGCCCAAGGAGGCGCACAAGCTGGCACATTTCTGTTCGATGTGCGGGCCGAAATTCTGCTCCATGCGCATTTCCCACGACATCCGTGCCGAGGCCCAGAAGGAAGGCATGGCGGCAATGGCGGCAAAATACCGGGAGGGCGGCGATCTCTACATGCCGGCGGACGAGACTGGCGTACCGGTCGTGCCAGAGGCTCCCAAACCATCATGAGGGTGCTCGTCAAAGGGGCCGGCGTTGCCGGCCTCACCGTCGCTTTCGAACTCGCCGCCCGCGGCGCGACGGTCACAGTCGCCGAGATGCGGCATGGCCTTGGCGGCAACGCGTCGTGGTTCGCCGGCGGCATGCTAGCGCCATGGTGCGAGCGCGAAAGCGCGGAGCAGCCGGTGCTGGATCTCGGACGCGACGCTGCCGACTGGTGGGATGCGGTGCTGTCGGGTCAGGTGACACGGGCCGGGACATTGGTCGTGGCCGCGCCGCGTGATGCCGGTGAGCTTGACCGGTTCGCCAGTCGCACGTCAGGGCATAGGCGCGTCGATGAAAACGAAATTGCGCTCCTGGAACCCGACCTCGCCGGCCGCTTCCGGCGTGGATTGCTCTTCCCCGACGAGGCTCACCTCGACCCACGCCAGGCGATGGCGGCACTTCATGACAAGCTTGCGACCATGGGTGTCAAATTCCACTTCGGCTGCGACGCCCGGCCTGTTTCGGGTTTCGCCCGTCAGATAGACTGCATGGGAATGGCAGCGGCCGATGACAGGCTGCGCGGTGTTCGCGGCGAAATGCTGATCCTTCGCACGCCAGATGTCTCGCTGTCGCGGCCGGTCCGTTTGCTTCATCCACGCTTTCCGCTTTATGCCGTGCCGCGCACCGATCACCGTTTCATGATCGGAGCGACGATGATTGAAAGCCAGAGCGCCGGACCGGTGACGGCGCGTTCCATGATGGAGCTGCTGGGCGCCGCCCATGCCCTCCATCCGGCCTTTGGTGAGGCCGAGATCGTTGAAACCGGTGTGGGTGTCCGTCCGGCATTTCCCGACAATTTGCCACGCGTCGAAACAGACGGTGAGATCATCGCGATCAACGGTTTTTATCGTCACGGTTTTCTCCTCGCCCCCGCCATGGCGCGCCAGGCTGCCGACCTGGTTTTCAGTCAAGACAGAACCAAGGAGCATGCTCATGAAACTGATGGTCAACGGCGAGGCGCGTGAGATTGCCGCCACCACGCTGGCCGAGTTGCTTGCCGCGCTCGACTATGAGGGCGATTGGCTCGCCACCGCCGTCAACAGCGACCTCGTGCACAAAGCCAACCGCGCGGAGTTCCAGTTGAGCGACGGCGACCGGATCGAAATCCTCTCGCCCATGCAGGGCGGCTAGCATGTTGGAGCTTTATGGAACCGAGCTTTCGTCGCGCCTGCTTCTCGGCACGGCTCAGTATCCTTCGCCGGCCATCCTTGCCGATGCAGTCAAGGCATCGGGCACGTCGGTGGTGACCGTCTCGTTGCGGCGTGAGATGGCGGGCGGTAGGGCCGGCGAACAATTCTGGTCGTTGATCCGCTCGCTGGGCGCCAGAACCCTGCCCAATACCGCCGGCTGCCTCTCCGTCAAGGAAGCCGTCACCACCGCGAAAATGGCGCGCGAGGTCTTCGGCACCAACTGGATCAAGCTCGAAGTGATCGGCAATCACGACACGCTACAGCCGGATGTGTTCGGTCTGGTTGAAGCCGCCCGCATCCTGTGCGAGGACGGCTTTGCGGTATTCCCCTATACCACCGACGATCTCGTTGTCGCCGAGCGGCTGCTGGAAGCGGGCTGCAAGGTCCTGATGCCGTGGTGCGCACCGATCGGTTCCGCCTTGGGACCGGTCAACATGACGGCGCTGCGCTCGATGCGCGGATATTTCCCTGGCGTCCCGCTGATTGTGGATGCGGGGCTCGGACGGCCGTCGCACGCGGCCACCGTCATGGAACTCGGCTTTGACGCCGTGCTCCTGAACACAGCGGTCGCCAAGGCGGCAGATCCGGTCGGCATGGCGCGTGCTTTCGGTAAGGCGGTCGACGCCGGTCGTGAGGCGTTCAGTTCGGGAATGCTCGAACCGCGCGACGTCGCCGTGCCATCGACACCGATGGTCGGCAGGGCCGTTTTTTCATGAAGCTCGATCCCTTCTACCTGATCGTCGACAGCGCCGCCTGGATCGAAAGGTTGGCGCCGCTCGGCGTCAAGCTGATTCAGCTTCGCGTCAAAACCATGGATGAAACCGGGCTGCGCGCGGAGATCCGCAAGTCGAAGGCCTGGTGTGTCCAACACAAAAGCCAGCTCATCATCAATGATCATTGGCGCCTGGCAATCGAGGAAGGCTGCGATTTCGTGCATCTGGGCCAGGAGGATTTGCAAACGGCCGACCTCTCGAGGATACGGGCAGCGGGCGTCAGGCTCGGATTGAGCACGCATGATCATGTCGAGCTGGAAACGGCCATGTTTGCCGAGCCCGACTATGTCGCGCTCGGTCCGATCTATCCCACCACTTTGAAGAAAATGAAGTGGGCACCGCAAGGGCTAGAGCGGATCAGCGAGTGGAAGCGGCGGGTGGCGCCGATCCCATTGGTCGCCATCGGCGGCCTCAACCCCGACCGCCTCGACGGCGTCTTTGAGGCCGGCGCCAACAGCGCCGCAGTGGTCACGGACATCACGTTGAGCTTCGACCCCGAAGCGCGCACGCGAGAATGGATCGAAAAGACGGACCGATGGCGATGAGACGAGAACCGCATGTGCTTGTCGTTGGCGGATCAGATTCCAGCGGGGGTGCTGGAATAGCACGCGACATCGAGACGATCTCTGCCGTTGGCGTGCGCACCTGTCTCGCCGTCACAGCGCTAACGGTGCAAACGCACGACGCCGTGATCGAAATCCATCATTCGCCACCCAGCATGGTGGCCAATCAGATGTGTGCCGCGCTACAGGCCAACGACGTAGCCACAATCAAGATCGGCATGCTGGCGACTGCCAAGATCATTGTTGCCGTTGCCGCAGTGCTGCGCAAATTTCCGCAAGTGCCGGCAGTACTCGACCCTGTGCTGGCCTCCACCTCAGGCCGCGCACTTCTGGAAGCAGGCGCTATCGCTGCCATGAAGCGCGATTTGATGCCGCTTTGCTGCATTGTCACGCCCAACCTTCCTGAACTGGCGCTCCTTACTGGTTCCGAACCGGCTTCGGATGAGGACGGTGCGCTCCAACAAGGACAAAGACTGCAGGCCGTCGGCCCTCAGGCCCTGCTGATCAAGGGTGGGCACGCGTCGGGTCCCCGATCGGCCGATATTCTGTTACGCTCCGATCATGAACCCATCCACTTCGACACGCCGCGCCTTGCTATATCGATGCGCGGAACAGGTTGCATGCTGGCCAGCGCGATTGCGGCGCATCTGGCGAAGGCGAAGTCGCTCGAAGATAGCGTGCGCGAAGGCAAGCTGTTTGTGTTCGAGAAGCTTCAGAAATGCCGGCTGAATAATCACAACGTTCTGCGTCCAGCCAAGCAGACCCATTTTCCAGAATTTTTCCCGTAGCGAGACTGGAGGGCTACTGCTTCTCTATGCCATCCTTACAACGCGTTGAGTTCCACTGTGCCGTCCAGAATTATCTGTCGTTGTCCAGAATTAAGCCGGGCTTAGAACTGAAACGAACCCGCCGAAAGGTACGAGCGGCCCTCACTCGATAAGGGTTACCAAACCTATTCCTGTGGGCTACCAATCCGCGTGGTGGGTGGCCTTAGGTTACCAATCAGGGCCGCAATAAGCTAATGAAGACAGCTCCTTAGCGCCAGTTCGGAATTAATTGTCGTTGGGGCACATTGGTAACCTGTTGACCGAAGGGCATTGGGAACCCCTTCGGGCGAAAGCGGTGGGATATGAGCCACTTAACAGTCAGGCCGACGACAGATAATTCTGGACTCGTAGGCTCAACTGACGACAGATAATTTCGGCCATTATACCAGACTGCCAATTATGCGACTTTCGAAGCACAGATCGTGAACTTGTGGCTATAGTCCGCTGTGTGCGAACGCGGCCGCCTTCCAAGCTTTGTGAGTCGTTGCTTTCCGAGAAGATCGAAAAAGTCCTGCGCCGAAGCCCCGAATTTGGTCAGATTGCGACGCGCGTTTCCAAACGGTTCAATGACGAGTTCGGGAGGCTCGTCTAGATATCGGCGAGAAAGGCGTCCGACACATTCCGGGTCAGGATAACGGCAGCTGCTTTCTCCAACCGCCGGATAATGACGATTATCCATCTCAAGAGATCTTACAGAGGAAGCACACCAATCTCCACCAAACTCTTTGATGCAATTCAAGTGTAACTTGGTTTGAAGCTGTGCCATAGTCTGCATTGTTCTCGCTTAGCATGTCGAAGCGCAGGTATCAGAACAAGCGGTTTGAAGCGATTTGTATAGGAACATGCTTGGGCGGCTTCGAACGAGACGATGGTTACCGCATGGGAGGGACAAATGGCACTCGAATCTGATTTGGCGGTGTTCGGTGTAGGCGTCGCGGGTGGCGCCGCCAATGAACTTCTGCATTGGTGGGGATTGCGAGAGAATCCGAATCTCCCGGAATATGTCAAAAGGATTTTCTACTGGGTGGTGACGCTTGGCATGATCCTTTTAGGTGGCGGGTTGGCATGGTTGCAGCTCGGCAGTCAGGCCGATGCGCTGATCGCATTTCAGATCGGACTGGCCGCTCCCATGCTTTTGCAGAAGCTTATAAAAGCCGCCCCTGAGCCCGGCGGAGGCATGGGCGCAAAACCGGCCTCGGTGCGCGACTTTCTGCGAGGATGAAAGCTCAGCGTACGCTGACGATCTGTATTGGGATCTCGGCCTACCCGACAAATATTCTCCAGCCGGGCGAGGCACCGTTGCGCTTTTTAGCAAAGAGCGCTTGCGACCTCAGCGCGCTGTTTCAACGAATTTGGCCCGGTCCTGAATGCAAGCATCGTATTATTATTGATGAAGCCGCCTCCCTCGCCAGATTTGAAGAGATGTTGGCGTCGGAAACGGGAGAGTACGACCTTCTTGTCCTGTATCTTGGCGGGCACGGTCGCATAGGGGTCGGCAACGAGTTTCAGTTCCTTCTCCATGAACAGCTGCCTGAGAAGGCGGCGGTTAGCGCTCATAACATCGATTTGGTTCTTGCACGATCGAAGGCCGCCAATGTCGCCCTGCTTCTCGACGCCTGCTACGCCGGCGCCTATGGCGACAATGAAACGTTTTTCAGCACGACGAGCAGTCCAGCTTCGCGCCTTTGTCTCGCGTCCTCCCGATCAGACCAGAAGAGTTGGGAGGACCCCTATTTTAAACGGTCATTATTCGCAGATGCCGTTGCTCGAGCGTTGACCCGCACGCCCTCCCAACTTGGTGGGGAGAAGCGGGTAGCTGGCGATTTTTTCGATGACGTTGGGAGTGATGTCACGCGCCACGCCTTTGCGCTCAAGCGAAGCGAAGCTCAGGAACCTTTTCTGATCGGCCCTCGTGATGATCCACTTTCGCTACCGACCGTAGCGCCGGAAGCCCAGGCAATAGGATCGATCACGACCTTTCAGGTCCTCTTGCGGCGAAGCAGACAGATCATCGCCGGACTAGCGCTTCTGCTGGTTTCGGGGGCTTGCCTTACGTCATACGCAACATGGCGACCGGCGCTCAACGGAACCGGTCACATTGAGATTCGGCCAGGCCCAAAATGGCTGTCACCGTTCAATATCGGTTTTTGGCAACGGCGCGTTGAGACAGATGTCGAGGTATCTGATCTGAGGGATGCTGTTGTCCATGAAGAACTGCTGAACGAACAGGGGCTGCATGCCTGGCCCGGTTTGAACCGGGCCGGCGTGCGACGCTGGGCGGATGCTTTCCTCGACGCCTACCTCAACGCGGATGCCGCAGCTCAGTGGCGTGTCCGCCTAGGTTATCCGGATGCTGTCGAACGCCTCAGCACAACGTCGACTCGGATCGTGCCTATCCGAACGGTTGCGACAGACTCGGCCACGGAGTTGGCCGCCGAGGCCAAGCTACTGCAGCCCGCCACGACCCTTGATGACGTCTGGAAAATCCAATGGCGGAGCAATGTGACAGAGGCGAGCTGCAATGACGATCCGATCTCGCACGAACAGTCGGATGAGCTTGATTTTTATCTTCGACTATCAGAACCGGAGGCGTACGCCGCTTGGTTGCGAGGCCTAGCCCTGGCCGCGCGTGCCGACGGGGCAGTCGGCTATGAAGAGGTGGCAAAGATCGCCGAAATGTTCACCGAAGCAAACCGCGTATGGCGCGCTGAATATACTGCGATCATCTCGGCCCCTGACGAACCCATCACAGCTGCCAGGATCGCAGCGCGCTTCACGGAAAGACCAACGCTCTCGGAGGTGAATGCCCTGGTGGATGTAGCCGCCGCGATCGCGGCGAGACGAAGCGATAGCGCACTTGAGCCGGTAACCGCTGGCGAGCGAGCACGGCTGGTGGGCCTTATGGCAGGCTGCGCCGACGTGGCGGCACATGTTCTGGCAGCGCTGGGCAAGAACGGGAATCCCGAGCGCGTTCTATCTTGGGCCAATGGGCGCGCAACGTCCGATCAAGGGCGCATCGCATTGCGTATCCTCGCGGCGCATGGCGCGCTGCCCGACAATGTCATTGTCTGGGTATTGGACATGCTGGGCTTTGCAGGCGACGCGTCTGACCGCAAGCGCGCCTTTGTTAATGGTCGTGAATGGTTACGGTCGGTAGCAGACCTACGGCACTTGCCGGACGAGCTCGTGTATCGGCTGATGGACTATGCCACCGAGCGGGCCGCCCGTGGCGATAGTAAGGGAAGTGAGCAGGCAATCGACATCATAGCTCGCACGCCCGCAGGAGCGGCTACCACTTTAGATCCCCGCTACCGAGCATTGCTGGATGTATCCGCCTATGTCTTGCCGCCGAGTGAGACCGAGGTGGAGCTTGCCGGTCTGCTTGCACGCTCGGGCACAACCCTTTCGCGGGCTCAACGCGACGCTTTAATGAGCGTCATCGAAAGCTCGGACGCTGAGCCACGGCCAGTGGTCTTCACCAACGAGGACAAGGGCGAGCGCGGAGAAGCGATTGAACTTGTCGCGGGGTTGCGGTTCCCTCATCTGTTGGCCTTCTCCCGGCTTGTCCTCGGGTCCAGTGTAGCAGGCGGCCCTGCCAAAGATCCTCGTTCATTTCCCTTCTTGCAACGCGCGTTGGCGCGGACGGTCTGCGGTTCGGAGTTCGACCCAACACGCTCACAGAAGTGGCCGAAGCGGCGGCCGTCGCGCTTGCAAACCAATCAAACCTGGAACTAGACGCTACAATGTTGCGCGATCAGTTGCGCATTGCTCCAGACGCCGCGGCCCGCCTTGCGGGAGTTCAAATTGTCGACGCCGCAATTGCGAGAATGCCGCCGGCTCGCCGAAACGAAACGCTTGGAGGGCTCAGGACATACTGGCGCACTGAGCGGGAGCCTGAGATAAAACTCGCTCTGGCGGCGGCGATTGTTCGCGCCCTGGCGGAACCGACGTTGGCCAGAAGCGACGCGGCGTCGTCACTCTCGAAATGGCGAATTTTCACCCTTGGGCTGACGCTCAAACTCGCGCGAGCTGAATACTAGCAACAGAATATTTCGTGAAGCGATGTCGTAATGTAGAAATACGCTGCGAGTAAGAGACTTCAGGCCAATCACTGCACCACTCCAAATATGGTCACACCATGAAAGAGCTCGGCAAGACGCTCGTTGAAGTGAATGCCCGAAATCTTGGTGCACCCTATGCACGCGACCAGGATCTGGTGAAGAAACTCGCCGCCGAACAGCAGGCTGTCCGCCATCAGTGTCGCATTGAGGACCGTGTCGCGAATACCGTGACCCTGAACGATATCGTCGCCCTGCCCGAAGCCACCCATCCCCGCCCGGATTTCGACCGCCGCTTCCGCCCTATGGCACTGCCACGGACGCCGGATGCGCTTGGACCGACCCTGGTCATCGACGGGCCGACGACACGCCCGGCGGAACTGGACGTTGCACGTATTCGGGAAGAGTCGATAGCGTTGCGGCACGGCCGCCCGGTGCTTGCGATTAAAGATGGCGACACTGTTCTGGAATTCGCGCAATCCGCTTCCACCGCATGGCGCGAGAAACTCGTGGCCGCATCGCCGCAGCTTCGCCGGACAATCCCTTCGGTCGGACGCGTCGAACTGACGAACTACGTCGCGGCGCCTTCCGTCGGAACAGCATGGATGATTGCGGCCGAAGTCGCAGTGACCAACCGGCACGTGGCCGAATACTTCGTGCAGCGATCGGTCGGCGGTCTGCGCTTCCTGTTGGGCGACGATCGGCGCATTCCGATCGGGGTTGACGTCGACTTCGCCGAGGAATTTGGCTCAGACGTGGAACGCGAATTCGACGTCGCGGAAGTAATCTATCTGGCGCCGATGAACCTCCCGGACATCGCGTTGCTGCGGATTAAGGGCAAGTCGGGATTGACTGTGCCGCCTCCGCTGACACTTTCGAAGACGTCGAGCGTCGGAAAAACGGTGGCCGTCATCGGTTATCCGCACCGGGACCCGTTCTTGCCTGAGCAGACGTTGATGGATGAGATCTTCTTCAACGGCTATGAGCGCAAGCAAATCGCGCCCGGCTTTGTCATGAACGAACTGACGGCAGATATCGAGCACGACTGCTCGACACTGACGGGCAACTCGGGTTCGCCCGTCGTCGATCTGGAAAGCGGAGAGGTCGTGGGGCATCACCGGGCGGGAATATTCCTGTCACGCAACTTCGCGGTGACGCCTGCGGGCATAGCCCAGGCCGTCGATCTTGCGCGGCGACCGCCGATCATCGGGGTTGAAGCAAGGCCGCCGGCTCAGGAACCGGACGTTACAACCATGGGAGGGGCCGTAGTGGCAAACAACGAGGTCAAGATTACGATCCCTTTGACAATCACCGTGTCGCTCGGCGAACCGGGCGGGGCAACGGCTGCCGCCGCGGCTACAACCGTAGGACCGGTCGAGCCGAAGATGACACCGCTCCTCACTGGACTGACGTGGGATCAGATCGAGGCGGCCATCCCAGCAATCCGCACTGCGCTTGGCAACCGGCGCGACGTCATCGCCGTGAAGCCTGGTTACCGCGTGACCAGAGGCATGATGACCAAGGAACCGGTCGTCGTTGTTTCCGTCAGGCAACGCTACGAACCGGACGAACTCACCTCGATGGGTCTGTTGCCGCTACCAGCCTCGATTGGCGGCTATCCCATCGACGTGGCGGTCGCTACGCTCTCTGAGAGTCTGGGTATGGACCTGGAAGCGGCGTCCGAGGCTCCCTGGCAGTCTGCGTACAAGAAGCGCAAGCTGAAGGCCGTCAAGGACGACATGTCGATCACGCTGTGCGCGAGCCCCGATATGGGCTGGCCCGAACTGAAATCCTTCCTCAAGAAGGTGGATCGGACGCTGACG
This sequence comes from Mesorhizobium sp. M7A.F.Ce.TU.012.03.2.1, assembly GCF_004006095.1. NCBI lineage: Bacteria > Pseudomonadati > Pseudomonadota > Alphaproteobacteria > Hyphomicrobiales > Phyllobacteriaceae > Mesorhizobium > Mesorhizobium sp. M7A.F.Ce.TU.012.03.2.1. Next base: position 1,961,565 of record NZ_CP034779.1, on the reverse strand, counting down.
GTTGCCATGTACGATTTCGGCGCACCGCATGTCATCGAGGGTGTCCGCGGCAGTCTAACGGCGCCAGGCGCGACCATGACGCTCGTGCTGCAGGAAGGCGAGTCGCTCAAGAAGACGGGCGCGAAGAAGAACGACCTGAAGGACGCCGAGGTTGTCGACCTGCTTGCGACAGATCTCTCGGACCGGTTCGCGTTTTCCCTTGCCTCGGTCTATAGGCCGGTTGGCTACAAGAGCAACGCCTTCGGACTTTTTGAAAGCAGCTACCACATCAAGGTTGCGGTTCGAGACAACGCCGCGTTCTGGTTGTCGTCCGGGAATTGGCAATCGTCCAATCAGGCGCCGGTCGGTGAAGGTGACGACCTCGGCACGCCCACCGGAATGTGGAACGACTACAATCGCGAGTGGCATGCGATCGTTGATCATCCCGGTTTAGCCAAGACGTTCCGAGAGCACATCGAGCAAGATCTGATCGAAGCGCGCGAAACCGCGCGGCCGGAGGCTCCCGCCATCGAGCGATATGTTTGGGTTCCCATCGACTATCTGGAGCCCGATACCGCTCTGATAGAAGCGCCATACGTTTTGCGCAAATCGCTCACCATCACCGGCAAGATCAAGGTTCATCCGCTGCTCACGCCGGACAATTATTCCGAAGTCGTGCTCGATCTGCTGGATCGCGCGCAACGGCGCATCCTGTTCCAAAACCAGACGTTCAAGCCGTCCGGTGACGGGAGCGATCGCCCGGGCTTCCGCGAACTGATTGAGGTCATGCTGCGCAAGCATAACGATCCAACGATCGAGGATTTCAGGATCATCATGCGAAACGGCTTCGACACGGATCGCCAGGTCACGACCAACATTCAGCGTCGCGGTTTTGATCTCGAACGCGTGCGCGTCAATGGCCACTGCCACACCAAAGGCATCGTGATCGACGACGACATTGTCGTCATCGGAAGCCACAACTGGTCCAGCCAAGGGGTGACGACCAATCGTGATGCAAGTCTGGTCCTCCACGACGCGCGCGCGGTACGATATTTCGAGGACCTGTTCCAAGCGGATTGGCTGCGATCCAAGCCGCCGCAAACCGACGAGAACGCGCCCCCTGTCGCCCTGGTCGACCCGGGAGACGAGAGCGTCAGACCCCGTATGGTCAAGATACCGCTGGCTGCATGGCTGGCAGAGCAGGAGAGCTAACGCTTCGAAACGGATTTCGTGCACATTCACGTTGCCGAAAAAATCCAGAATGACTTGCATGACATGGCAGCCCACGGACAGCGAAAGCCGTGTGGCTTCTTTGGACCTACTTCGAAGCCCTGACTTGTCGAAAGTGGAGCACTAGCCCAGTTCCGATGGGAAGATTGCGTCGGCAGATCCTTTGAGGAACTGTCCTGTTGAGGGCAGAAGCAACAGCGCCAAGCGAGTGGGCGTATCCAACTTCATCGCCTTGCCCAGCATCGCTGCCCGTTCCTGGATCTTAATCGGAGTCGGGGGGATCATGTCCTCCAGCAGTTTCATGACGACCTGATCGAGGAACCCGAAAGTTATTCCATCGGTGAGCACATGCGCTTCGATGGCAGCCATGATCTCCCTATTGAAGCCGGCCAAGTCGCAGGCTCGAATACCAACCTCGGTGAGTGTAATAAATCCACCCGGCTGAACAACGAAACGGGCTTTGCGTAAAAATTCCAAGTACTCGCTCAAACGCTCTGAAGACACGTACCTGGAAGTGCCGCCCTTCTCCTTCTGCAGGAGGAAGATCGGATCGGACCTGACCGCCGCCCTCAGCTTGTCTACCGAGAGAGGCACTGTCTGGATAATGTGGAGCAGCCGGAACACCCGTCCGTAGATACTGCGATCGGAGGCGAAGGGGTTGTAACCGGTTGAAACACGGCGCGGCGCTGACAAAAGGACAGTGTTCCCGTATTCGCCGAATGCACGTGGAATCTGAGGCGAGCCTGTCTGAGATGCGGTGGAAATCATTCGCCCGCGGGCATTCTCGAAAACCTTATTGTAGGTCATGCCTTCATGTCGACGGTCGAGGCGCTGATCATTTTTTTTGATCGGAGCTTCAAGGGCGCGAAGCACAGCATCAGAAAATGCTGCGTCGAACGCGTAGGCGTCGCCGGTCCCGAACATCGCGAACCAGTCGCCGCTAGCGACGCGGAACTGCTGTTCGGTTCGTCCGGCGTGACATGTATCCAGAATGACGGCGAGCTTCCGAATGCGCTCGCTTGCTATAGTCTCAAGTAACGATCTAAGCTGGATGAACCGGTTGTTTCCGTCCTTATCGACATCGAGGATGAGGCGTATGTCGTCTGCTCCCTCGCTTACGCTGTGCCCGACGAAGTACATCAGCAGCTCGGTCTCGCTAGAAATGCCAGATGCGCTATCAAGCTGCGCGACGATATCAGCACGAGCCGGGTTCTCGAGCGCGACTGGTTTCGCTCCGCGGTCAGCTAATGATCTGAAGCCATACCGATCTTCATCGAAGATCTTTTGCCATCGCGCCAACAACGACAACACTTTCTGCGGGGTGGGAATGGTGCGTCCTGCAGCCTTCCAGCTGCCGATCACAAGCGCCCGACGGTCGACCATCGCTAACCCTCGATTGATTCGAGGATTTTCTTGATAACACTAGTCGCAACCGGAAGCGCCAGCTCCTTGCCGAGGAATTTGATCTTCACAATAGGCTTTTCTTCCCCTGAAGCTTCCCCTTTCTGGGCAGGTTTTTCGCCCGACTGCTTAGACGTAGCCGCAGCAATGATCTGGTTGATGCCGTAAATGAGCGCGGAGGCATAGGTCTTTGCCATAGCGGGATCAGTGGCGATGTCGATGATCCATTGAAGCGCCGAAAGATCGCCTTGCGCTCCAGGAGGTGCCGGCCGCTCCTTTGGCTTAGGTGCGTTTGTGCCCGCGGCGGCAGCGAGTTTGTCTAATTCCGCCTGAATATTCGCAACGAAAGCATCGCGATCCACGCGGCGGTAGCGGACCCGCCAGTATCCAAGATGACTTCAATCTTCATTGCCGCCCCATTTTCTTAAGTTTTGCTCTCGCTTGCGCCACCACTGGTCTATAGCCTTGCGGGAAAGAGCATTCCATCCGATCCTTGCGTGTGAGTGGGATATCCCCAGCCCTTCTGCTACCTGTCAGATGACAAACGACGCCTGAGTCGTTGCGCCGCCGTCAACTCGGCTTCTTCATCTTCTTCATCGTCCCGGTCGGCTTCGGCGTCCCTCGACAACACATGATGAGCGCAAAGCCATCCCGCTGCAGCAGCACCTGTTCATAGAGCGGAGCTGGCTTGCGGCCCCTTTCAACATGGGTCCATACGCCGGCGTCGGTCTCGTCGATATCGCTCGCCACGCCCAATTCGTGCTTGCGGCGCCGCAGCAGGGAGTGGTCTGGAACGAGGGTCCCTCGTGGCGCGGTGAGGTTGGGAAATTTCAGCGGATCCCGATAATCGCGAAGGATCTTGCCGTTTTGCGTCACCACCAAGGCTACGGGTTCCTCACGGAAGCGCACATAGGCCCTGCCGGCGGCCTCCTTGCTGACGTCATACTTCGTCGCGATGCTGGAGAGCTGCCGGATGTCGGGGTCCTTGCCGACGGCGACATCCACGCGCAGGCGCGGCGGCGGCATCAATATGGAGGCGGCTATCCCGCCAACAAACTATCGCAGTTGCCGCTCGCCTGGATGGGCGATGAAAGCGGAAAGTCACGGTCTCACTTTCCGCTATCCCGTGATCGTCGACGGGGATTCTCACCGGGATCAGATCGTCGATTCGTATAGCCAGTTCATGTACGGTCTTTTTCTGCACGCCGGCCTGCCCCTGCCGCGCGGCCGCGATCCGCCTCATGCGGAAGGCGAGCGGCCCCTCGACAATGACGGTCCGACGATGCATCCTTCTTTGGTGCCTCTCTCCGTTCCCACTGCGTCTGCCAAGCCAATGGCGCGCAGGCGATCGCCACCCCTTATGCCGTATAATCGACAATCACCGGATAAAGCGGGACTGCGTATTTTCAACAACTTGTAACCCGTGGGCCTTCTCCATCACGACTAGGCGTCAGTGAGGGACGCTCGTTGAAAACACGTTTATCACCACCACCCCACAAATGATGAAAAGAATGCCAAGGACAGCCGCCGGGTCAAGCGGCGATCTATAGAAGACCACGCTCACCACAGCAGTCAGCACCATTCCGACACCACACCAGATCGCGTAGGTCACACCCAGCGGAACCACCTTGAGTGCATGAGACAGAAAGAACAGCGCGACGATGAAGCTGGCGATAGCAGCTGCGGTGGGCCCAAGCTTCGTGAACTGTTCCGTCCTCGGCAACAGCGATGAACCGATGAATTCTGACACAATGCCCAACGCCAAGGCTCCGTAGGCTATGACCAGAGGGCTCATGCAGTCATCGTCCCGAGCGACGCCTGAAAAGTCTCTGCAGAATGGTGCGCATCCATGGCGCACGGCATTGTTTCGGCAAGAGCGAAGTCCATTCGGTTGAGGAGCGCCATGAAAATCCCATCATTGACCCGATCTACGTGTTGCTGTGGATACGCCCCGTCGCGACGGCGGGTACAAGTGCCTTCAGAACATCAGTCATCTTGAGCGTGCCCACCCGGACTCCGTCCGAGTGCACCGCAAAGGATTTGTCGGCGGCGCCACGGGATCGCAGGATCGCCCGCTCCAACGTCTCGTCTCCATCAAGGACTTCCAAGCCATCGTCCTCGGTGTCCGTCTTCTTCATCACGGAACGCACCCGAAGCACCCGTGCGCGATTGGTATCGCTTACGAAATCTTCGATGTAGGGATCTGCTGGGTTGAGGAGGATGTATTGCGGCTCCCCCTGCTGCACGATCTCACCGTCCTTCAGGATCACCAGATGATCGGCGAGCTTAAGCGCCTCATCGAGGTCATGGGTGATGAATACGACAGTCTTCTGGAGGTCCTTCTGCAGTTCCAGGAGAAGGTCCTGCATGCTTGAGCGGATAAGCGGGTCCAGCGCCGAATAGGCTTCATCCATGAGCATGAGCTCCGAGTTCGAAGCCAATGCCCTCGCAAGGCCAACGCGCTGTTGCATGCCTCCTGAGAGTTGATGGGGATAGAGCGACTCCGAGCCGGCAAGGCCGACCCTGCTGAGCCACTTGCGGGCAGTCTCGTCGGTTTTGGCGCCGCCGTCACCGCGCACCGAACACGGCATACCAGCGTTTCGCAGAACCGTCTCATGCGGCAGCAGCGCAAACTTCTGAAACACCATCGACATCTGGGTGCGGCGCAGATTCTGGAGCCGCACCTTGTCCAGCTTCATGATGTCTGTACCATTGACGATAACCTCGCCGGCGGTAGGATCGACGAGGCGGTTGAGGTGACGGATCAAGGTTGATTTTCCGGAGCCCGACAGCCCCATGATCACGGTGATCTCGCCCTTTTTGATCTCGACGTTGATGTCGCGCAACCCAAGTACATGCCCGTGGATTTGCAGCATGTCCTTCTTGTGCATGCCCGCCTTCGCGTGGGAAACCATGGCCGGCGGGTTGTTTCCGAAGATCTTGTAGAGGTTGCGGATTGATACGAAACTCTCGGTCATACTCATGTCCGCGACTGGTGCATCTTGTTGACGCGCTGAAGGGCCGCCCGGCTGACCCGATCGAGCACAATGGCCAGGAGAACAATTCCGAGACCTGCGACGAGGCCGACGCCGAGTTCAAGTCTGTTGATACCGCGCAGGACAAGCGTCCCCAAGCCAGGCGCAGATACTAGCGAAGCGATGACGACCATCGATAAAGACAGCATGATCGTTTGGTTGATGCCCGCCATGATGTTCGGCAGAGCAAGCGGCAACTGGACGCGATAGAGCTTTTGCCAGGAGGTCATGCCAAACGCCTCCCCCGCTTCCAGAACGTCCTTGTCCACCAGCCGGATGCCCAGATTGGTGAGCCTGATAGATGGCACGATCGCATAGAGAATGATTGCGATGCCATAGAGCTTCGGCTCCGTGACGCTGAACAGGAAGATCAGCGGGATAAGATAGACGAAGGTGGGCAGCGTCTGCAGCAGGTCGAGAAAAGGCGTCAGCCAGCCCTCCAACCGGTTGCTGCGCGACATCGCTATGCCGATCGGCACGCCAAACAGGACGCAGATGAACGTACAGACCATGATGATGGCGAGCGTCTGCATCGCGTAGCCAAAATGGTCAATGAACGCCAATCCAAGGAATGCCACCAGTACGAAAACCGTGACGCCGATGCGACGCCCAGCAAAATGGGCCACGGCAACCAGGATGAGGATCGTCGCCCACCACGGAAGGGACTGCATGATGTCGATGGCGTTGCGCAACCCCCAGCTCAACGGCTGCGTAACCGGGTCGAGAACGACTTTAATGGGGTCTTTCACATCCAGGAACAGACGTTCCAGGCCGGCTGTCATGTCGCGGGTGCGTGGAATGGCGCTGCAGGCCTTGTGGAGGACGTCCAGGGACGGAAACGGAAAAGATTCGGTTTGGCCGGTCCCCGCGGTGCCGGCCTTCGCAAGAAGCTCGTCCATCGACATGGGGCCGCCGGTTGCGCCGGCGTCGCACCAGGAGCGTAGTCCCAGCGTGTCGAAAGCCTGTTCGTAAGCTGCCATGTCTAGCCTTAAATCGCCGCAAACCGGCAGCTACGCCCTTGGACGCGGCTACCGGAATTGACCGAGGAGCATTTGTCGATGTGCTTGAGGTGCCGCCAGGCATTTTCCCAAGTCAACCACTAGACCCGCACATCCGTTGGTGGCAGGCCCAGTGGCCGAGAGTGTGGATCTCACTTGAGGACCGCTGCAAGCTTTTCCTTGGCTTCGGGGCTGAGCCAGTCCGCCCAAACCGTCTTGTAGGTGGTCAGGAAGTGGACCGCCGCTTCGTCGGCCGAAGCCTTCTTGCTATCCTGCCAGGCCAGCGTCTCGCTCATCTGCTCATTTGTGAAGGTCACCTTGGACATGAGCGCCGCAATCTCCGGCTCACGCTTCTCGAAATCCGTTGTCGCTGCCGTCACCACCTCTGCCGGCGGATAAGCCGACTTACCGGGTGTCTTGCAGGTTTCGACCGCATTGCATGCGTGGATCTCGGGGACATACGGGCCAATGTCGACCTTGACCATCTTGTACTTGCCGAGAACGGACGTTGGACCCCAATAGTAACCGAACCAAGGCTGCTTGTTCTCGTTGGCCGCAGCTATTGCTGCTGCCAGCGTCTCTCCGGAGCCGTGATTAAAAACTTCGATACCGTGGCCTTTCAGATCGAAGGCTTCCGCCAGATGGTCGTTGGTGATCTTGCAACCCCAGCCTTCGGGGCAATTATGGAATTTGCCGCCTACCCAGTCGGGATGCGCCAGAATGCCGTCGATCTTCGCAAGTTCCGGATGTTCGTCCACCAGGTACTGCGGGACCCACCACGCATCAATGCCGCCGGGGGTCAGGACATGGCCTAACGTCTTAACCTTGCCGGCAGCCACCAATCCTGGATATGCCGGCGCGCCGTTGAGCCAGAGTTCGGTAACGATGTCGGGGCGGCCGGTCTCTGCGACCGAGGTGACTGCAGTAGCCGTAGCCGACGGGACAACCGTGACCTTGCAGCCGTATCCTTGCTCCATCAGGAACTTGGAGACGGCGGTTACGATCGAGCCCGAGGCCCAGTTCATCTCGGTGATCGTGACGTCGCCGCATTTCGCTTCTGCCGCGGTCGCGGCAAGGGCGGCAATAAAAGCAGCAGCAGTGAGCTTCAGCGTATGTGAGAGCATTGTTTTCTCCTGTTGGTGTTCCATTCCAGGCGATGTCCCCGTCAGTCAGATGCTGCCAGGGCGGTTCCCCACATCAGGAATTATAGGAACTCCGAACATTTAACTAACGAATATAATTCGGGCCTGACATCGACTTTTTCGATGCAAAACCGCCCTAGCAATCGATGGCGAAGCGGGTCACGGCAGCCTCGTCGAAGGTGAAACCTGTACCGGGACGGGTGGGAATCAGGATGTCGCCATCCACGATCTCCATTTCTTCGCGGAACAGCGGGGCGTACCACGGCATATGCTCGACGGAGATGCAATTGGCTGCTGAACCGGCAATGCAAAGACTGTGCTCCGTGAAAATATGGGTGGAAATCGGCAGGCAATACGCCTCCGCCAAGGCTGCCACCCGGCGCATTTCGGTGAGCCCGCCAATTCTTTGGAGGTCCGGCATCAGCACATCGGCGGCGCGCGCTTCGATTGTGTTGCGAATGCCGAAGCGGGTCCACTCCGTCTCACCCGAGGCAATCGCCATGTCGAGGGCATTCCGGACCTCTGCCTGGCCGACGAGGTCGTGAACGGAAACCGGCTCTTCCAGCCATCCGACGTCGAGCTCCTCGAGCATCCGGCCCAGGCGGATCGCCTGCTTCGGCTTGAGCGCCTGGTTGGCGTCCGCGAGGAGTTCGACGGAGGGCCCAACCGCTTCGCGGACAGCCCTGACGCGCTCGAAATCCTCGCGGGGGCTGGCTTTACCGACGCGCACCTTCATCGCCCGGAAACCCTGGCCCAGAAAGGTCGCCGCCTCATCAACCAGTTCGTCGATGCTCTGGGATAACCAGAGCCCGCCGCTGGCGTATGTGCGGATGCGATCCCTGCAGGCCCCGAACAGATGATGCAGCGGCCGGTCCGCGCTTTTGCCGATCAGATCCCAGCAGGCCGTGTCAAGCGCGGACAGCGCCGAGATCGTGACGCCGGCATAACCGGTCGGGTTAATTTCGGACCAGATCGCCGAATTGATCGCCGTCACGTAGTGCGGATCCTGGCCCACGATGCGATGCGAGAACCCCCGGACCATCTCGTCGAACGCTTTGAGCCGGACCGCGTTCAAAGTGAAGAGATAACTTTGACCCACCAGCCCAACATCGGTTTCCAGATAGACGAGCAGGCATCCAACCGAGCGCATATTGTGAATGGCCGTGGTGATCGGCTTGGCAAAAGGCACGTCCGTCAGTCGGGTCTTCAATGCCGTGATTTTCATGGGGCTTCTTTGATCAGTTGAGGGTTCAGGCGATCGCGTCGCGCAAGGCATCGACAGCGGTTTTGACGGAGTCTGGCGCTATGACGTCGACGCGAAACGCGACAAACACCGTCCGCTGAAAGCGCGGTGCTCCCTCGACCAGATGCAGGCGTCCAGACTTGACCAGCGGCGCCACGGACTCGGCCAGGAAATAACCTGAGCCGTTGTTGGCCAGGATATGATCCATGGCTACTGCGGAACTGCGGATCGTCAGCTTGTGGCTAAAGACCCCCGGAAAGTGCATGCTATGCTGTGCCCGGAACGTTTCCCCCCAATCCACGAAGACGTAGCCGGGAACAACGCCGCTCTCCACAGCGCGCGGCTTTGTCGAAACCATCACGAGTTCTTCGCTGATAAGCGGCTCGATCCGTGCTTCCGCGCAATGACGCGGATCATAGAGGACAGCAATGTCGAGCAGGCCGGCGCGCAGTTTCTCCATGAGAATGTCCGAGCGCTCGCTAATCGCGCTCGCAACACCGTCCGGCAGCGCCTTCGCCATGCGCTCCAGCCAGCCGGGAACCACGCGTGGCCAGTGGTTATCCTCTACCCCCAGTGTGACAAAGGCATTCAGCCCTTCCGGCAAGGTGGCGACCTGCTGGCCGCGCTCCCAAGCTCGCACAATGTTGATGGCGCTGGAGTGGAACTGGTGCCCACCCGTCGTCAGAGCAACGCCATTGCGCTTGCGATGAAACAGCTGGCGGTTCAGGCGACGTTCGAGGGCCTTGATCCGCGCGCTGATCGTCGACTGAGTGACATTCAACTGGTCGGCAGCATGCTGGAAGCTGCCAGTCGAGCCGACCTCCAGAAATGCCCTGATATGCTCGATGTTCACTTAAAAGCGCCTTCAAATCGAATTCTTCGATGTGAGTCGATAATTATATTCGTTTGCCACGTCAATGCGGGTGAGAAAGAGTAGGCTTGCGGCATCCAGTTACGGCGCCTGACGGAGCCATGCCACTCGGACGGCTCCTCGAGGTCGAAGCGCAGGCTGCCCCTAAAACGGAGACATTGATGCGGATTGCATTTATCGGGTTGGGAAACATGGGCGGGCCGATGGCCAGCAATCTGGCCCGCGACGGCTACGAGTTGTCCCTCTTCGACCTGGATACAAACAAGGTCGAAGCCGTGCGGTCGGCAGGGGTGGCGGCCGGCAACGATGCGATCAGCTCGGCAGCGACTGCCGCCGAGGCGGTTTCGAGGGCCGACATCGCGTTCACGTCGCTCCCGAACCCCAAGATCATCGAGTCTGTTGCCCTTGCCGATCAGGGGATTGTTGCGGCTTTGCCAAAAGGCGCGGTTTGGATCGATCTCTCAACCAACAACCTCGAATGCGAGCGCCGCATTCGAGCGGCCGCAGAGGCGCGGGGGATCGACTTCCTCGATGCGCCGGTCACTGGCGGTATTGAAGGTGCCGCGGCTGGGACGTTGATGATCATGGTCGGGGGCGACTCGCAGGTATTTGCGCGCTGCAAGCCGGTTTTGGAAAAGATTGGCAACCGGGTCATGCACCTTGGCCCTCACGGAGCTGGGTACGTCGCCAAAATCTCCCAAGTAGTGCTTTGCTATTTGAATTCGGTCGCGCTGAGTGAGGCTTTGATGCTGGGTGTCAAAGGTGGCGTTAGCGCAGAAACAATGCTTGGAATCATTCAAGAGAGTACCGGGGCGAGCTACGTCGCCAACCGGTATGGGCCAGCCATCCTGGACGGCAGCTATGACCCGGGCTTTGCGCTCGGGCTCGCCCACAAAGACATGGCCCTGACCCTCGAACTGGCGGCATCTGTCGGTGCCACGCTGCCGATGTGCGAGCAGGTTGAAGCCGTCTACAAAAAAGCCGTCGACAAATTCGGTTTCGATCAAAACCACCTGATGGCCGTGAAACTCCTGGAAGAGCAGAACGGCACATTCCTCCGCTCCACCTAAAGTGAAAGGACTACCGATGGCAAAAGAGATGAAAGCCGAGGACTTCAGCGTCCAGGGCGGTCACGCCAACATTTCCAAGGAAGAATGGGAAGCGCGGGTTGACCTTGCGGCCTTGTATCGCTTGGCCAACATCTACGGCTACGACGATCTGATCTGGAACCACATTACGATGCGGGTGCCAGGCACCGATCACCAGTTCCTGCTGAACCGCTTCGGCCTGCTTTACAACGAGGTCACGGCGTCGAACCTGATCAAGGTCGACGAGCAGGGTAAGGTTCTATACGGCCCGCCAGACGTCAATACCGCCGGTTTCGTCATCCATTCAGCAATTCACAACACCCATCACGACATGAAGGTGGTGTTCCACAGCCACGCGCCGGCCGGCCTCGCCATCACTGCGCTGCAGGATGGCCTGGAGTTCCTGACGCAGGACGGCTCGATGCTCTGGGGCGACATCGGCTACCATGACTGGGAAGGCCTGTCGCTGACCCTCGAGGAGCGGGATCGTCTCGCCAAAAACATCGAAGGCAAGAAATGCCTGATCATGAAGAACCACGGATTCCTCGCGGTCGGCGCCAACGCCGGCGAAGCGTTCATGAACCTGTATTACACGGTCCGTGCCTGTCGGGTGTTGATCGACGCCTATTCCACAGGCCTGAAGCTCGACAAGAGCAGTGAGGATATCTGGCGCCTGGCACATCGCCAGTATGACGATTTCCCGCTCGGCAAATATGAATGGCCCGCCCTGTTGCGCCAGTGCGACCGGGTTGATCCCTCGTACCGCTATTAATCGAACAGCTTGAATCCCCGGCAGGCACTGGCCGGGGTTCCAGCGCCTACTCGTCTGCAGAAGCCTTGCACGGAGGTCGAATGGCCAGCCGTTGCATCCGTGCGAGCCTATTCTCCTCCCAGGGGCGCCCAAACCCATGACCATCCTGTTGAACAACCATGGCTACGACAATGAAAGCTGGCGGAGGGAAATCAGCAGCCAGCTTCCTGGATTGCCTGTCAAAGTGTTCGGTGAACCCATCGACCCCAAAGAAGTCGTTTATGCGATGGTCTGGAACCACCCTGCCGGCGATCTCAATCGCTATCCGAATCTCAAGGCAATTTTCTCGCTCGGCGCCGGTGCCGAGCATTTCGTAGCAGATGCAAGCTTGCCCGACGTCCCGGTGATTCTGCTCGCCGATCCGGCCGTCGCCCGTGACATGGCGGCACATGCCCTGTACTGGGTGCTGACGTTCCACAGGCGCTACGCGGACTACCGTTCCCAGCAGAAGGACCGGATCTGGCACCGCAAACAGATTGTCCCCACGAGAGAGTTTCGCGCTGGTGTATTCGGCCTGGGCCGCATCGGCACGGAAGTCGCCAGCCGCATCCGCGATTTCGGCTACGCTGTCAGCGGGTGGGACCGCAGCGCGCGACAGATCGAAGGGGTCAACTGCTATTTCGGAACGGATCCCCTCCCAGAGTTCCTGAGCCGCATCGATATCGTTATCAACGCCCTCCCGCTATCCCCGAAGACGCGGCACTTTCTCGATGAGAAAATATTCTCGGCCATGCCCCCGGGCAGCTTTTTTGTTAACATCAGCCGCGGCGCGGTCGTCCATGACGAGTCCCTGCTTGACGCTCTCGACCGCGGCCATCTCGCCGGCGCCGCGTTAGATGCATTCGCCCAGGAACCGCTTCCTCCCGAGCATCGCTATTGGACTCACCCCCAAGTGTACATCACGCCGCATATGTCGGGGGCCACATTTGCATCGAGCGCAGTTGCCGTAATCGCCAACAACGTGCGCCGTCTTGAGCGCGGTCTTGACGTCTTTCCGCTGTTCAACCGGGAGGCCGGCTATTGATACTACCGGGATAACGCCATGCCCTTGTTTAGGAGCGAAACCGTGTCAGGGCGTGTGTCGCCGGCGTTAGGTCGTGGCGTTGATACGCCGAGAAACCTTCCGGCCGATAGATTGCGGGCTTCATGAGGCGCTATCTGATGCGTCTCGCGGAAACACCTCGAAAAGTGGGAGGCAGACACGAAACCGCAAGACACCGCAATTTCCAGAACCGGCATCGACGACTGGGCAAGCAGGAGCTTCGCGTGTTCCAACCGCAATTCCCGAAAGTAGCGGCAGGGCGAGCGACCGAGGTCATTGCGGAACAGACGTTCAACCTGGCGCCGCGACAGCCCCGCAGCCGCCGCGAGGTCAGCCATGGTAAGCGGGGTAGCCAAGTTTCTCTGCATCAATTCGATGAGTTTCACGACAGTGAGGTTCAGCCTGCCATGCTGACGCAGCAGCGGCAGTCGCTGACGCTCATCGCCAGTTCGGACACGCCCAGCTACTGCAAGCTCCCCAACATTGACTGCGATAGGCTCACCGCAATTAAGTTTTACAAGCTCGACCAACATATCGAAGGCTGCCGTGCCGCCAGCACAGGTCCAGATATCATTGTCCACCTCATAGAGGGTCGCCGCCGCCTCGACGCGCATGAAGCGCTCCTTGAAGGCCGGCAATGCCTCCCAATGGACGGCGCACTTGCGGTCATTGAGCAGACCAGCTTTCGCCAAAGCAGCGACACCGTTTCCAAACCCGCCTATGGCGATCCTGCGTTGCCTGCATTCGCGCAACCATGCGCTCAGCACTTTGGTTTCACGACCTTGTTCAGGCTCATCACTACAGACCAGAGCCAACAAGGGCCGTTCAGGCTGCATGAGGTACCGGCGCTCTTGGGCGATGTCGCCGTCAGCCGCGACCACAATGCCGCAGCTTGCTCGCACGGCTTCACCCAGGTGAGAAACGGTACGCCATCGAAAGGCTTGCCGCCCGGCCGCATTATTGGCAAGGCGCAAGACATCCAGAGCCGACGACAAGGCGAGGAGTTCGAAACCTGGCGCCAGATAGAGCGCGACCGTTATCGGCTCGGTGGCAGGCACGGACGCCCAGGCGTCCTGGGACCAGTGGTGGACCATGTCAGACTCTCCGTTTCCCTTTAGCGACGCGGGATAACCAAGCGGGATAACCAAAGCCCGCGTCTCATTTGAGCCACGGGAAAAACCGACGAAAGGACATTTGGGTCGGCATGGCAGTAGATGTGCGACAAGGCCCTGGTTCATCCAGGAATCAGGCAGCAAGGCTTGCCCGGGGCTCTGCCCCCTTGTCCGTCGGATTCCTCCTGCTCCATCGGTTTACCCTCGGCGCGTTTGCCAATTTCGTCGATGTGCTACGCTTGGCTGCAGACGACGGAGACCGGAGCCGCCCAATCCGCTGCCAGTGGCGCATCATTTCACCCGACATGTTGCCGATCCTGGCCAGTTGCGGCGTTGCAATCTCACCCCATGAAAGGATTGGAGACCTTCGCCGCTTCGACTACCTGGTGGTCGTAGGCGGGGTTCTCGAAGAGGAAAGCCTCCTGGTCGACGCGCGCTTCGACGACCATCTTCGACACGCTGCCGAGGCAGGCATACCACTCGTCGGGCTGTGTACGGGCTCATTCGTTTTGCACCGCGCCGGCCTGATGGATGGCTACAAGTGTTGTGTCAGTTGGTTTCACGGTTTAGATTTCCTCAGGCACTTCGAAGGGCTTCAGGCTGTTTCTGATCAGATTTTCGTCGTCGATCGAGACCGGCTTACCTGTTCCGGCGGCGCGAGCGCTGCCCATCTCGCCGCCTTTCTCGTCGACCGTCATCTCGGTAAAGCCCTGGCCGCCAAGAGCTTGCGGATCATGATGTTCAACGAGGCAGCGAAGGGTGAGACGGCCCAGCCAACTGGAAGCCTACAGGTCGTCGCCCGGGACGAAATTGTGAAACGAGCTATGCTGATGATGCAACATCACCTTGAAGTCCCACTCACCATCGGCCGCTTAGCCGACAAGCTCGGCATAAACAAACGACTGGTTGAACGCCACTTTCGGTCGGAACTCCGTAGCTCACCTCAAGCCCTCTACACGCAGATCAGGCTCGATCATGCGCGCCATCTTTTGCTGAGAACGGACAAGTCTATTTCTGAGATTGCACTAGAGTGTGGATTTTGCGACGGTTCGCATCTGAACCGGGTTTTCCGGGCCAGTTATCTGCGCACGCCTCAAGAATTCCGCTCGCAGGAGCAGCTCTGACCGATGGCTGTAGACCCACGACATCGTACGAGCGTTGTGCCGTCCGGAATTATCTGTCGTTGTCCGGAATTAAGCCGGGCTTCGGAGGTCGTGCGCGGTACTGTGCGCACCATGGCAAACCGTGGGTCAACGCAGGCGGCCTTGCGGCTGCCGGTCGCCCGCATGCAACCTGTTCGGCGCCTATCCTCACGCAGTCCTCCCGCGTCGGCTGGCCGATCTCGAAACGCATGCCGATACGGCTTTCGATCTGATCCATAGCGTGGGTGTCACGCCTCGTGCTCGCTAACCGATGAGTGTTACCCGCGAGCAGCAACGGGAAACCGCAGCGCTCCTGAAGATGCAGCAGCTCCGCAGCACGGTGGGCGTGAAGTTCTGATATTCGTCCACCAGCAACGGGCGCGTCGGGCCGTACCGCCCGCCCAAAAAGTTCATGCAATCCTTCGCAAGATCGTATGTGTGCTTGCTGTCCTTTTGGACGCCGTAGGCGTCGTGCAGCATCTTGAACATTGGCCTGATGGCCCTGTTATGCTGCGCAACCTCACAGTAGGCAGCTCCACTCTGGTCGGCTATCCACCTGAGCGCTACAGTCTTTCCGAGTCCGGCTTTGCCGACCGCAAGCACTGGATATCGCATCTTGACCGCCATATCGAAGCGGCGCGCATGGTGAGCGCAGCGCGGGCTTCAACGAACATCGTCATCCCACGATCCTCTTCACCAAGTCCATCTGAGCGGCTATGCGCTCGTCCTGTTCGCGACGGCGCTCTTCGGAGCTCGAAGGCTTCTTCGGCATCACGATCCGGGCCGGCCGCTCAGACGGGCTCGAGCAACATTTTGCCCGTCGGCTGGTTGGGGATGACGACAGGTTGATCCCGACCAAGCGTTATCAGGCGAGCTGCAACGTCGATGTTCGGGACCGAGCGAGCCATGTCCACGATCGCATCGCGATGCGCCTTTGCTCGTGCTGCCGTGCTTTGGGTGCCACGATGATCAAGTGGATGAAGTGCGACATCGGGGGTTGCGATCCCGAGCCTTTTGCCCTTCATGTCCAGCAACAGCAGCTCGGCCGGCGTATGATAGACAGGCTCGCAGACCAGCACCTTTTCATGCGCGTACTGCCACAGCTCTTCGCAGGTCCAGCGACGTCCACGGAGTTTGATCGCGCCTTGGATCACGGTGCGTTCGACACGGCGTGCTACAGCCGCCCGGACCTCGTCCCGGCTCATGGTGATCGCAGACCAACCGGCAGCCACGTGCTTTTGAAAAGTGGTGTTGGGCGAAAGCCCCTTGAGGCCGCTTTGCTTTCCCATAGGTACGCTGTGATAGGCCTTCAAAAGACCGAAGAACGCCGGAACGAAATCTTCGAAGGTGCCGTATGGCGCAACGGTCCGGCCGATCGCCTCCTGGCGCTTGTTCATACGGTTGCCGGAAATCCAGCCCGGCAGCGTGCTCAGATAGCGGGACTCGAAGTCGCCGAACCAGCGTTCGATTGGCTTTGCTGGGGCGTTGTAGGGCAAAGCGTTTATAACTCGCGTCGAGCGACCCGGCCCATGGAACCCGGGCACCGTCAGTGTCATGGCATCGTCCAGGTACGTCGCGAACCCGTATTCCTTGCCGTTATCGATGTAGAGGGCTTCAGGCAGGCCAAAGGCGGGGTGCTCCACCATGGCCGCAAATACTTCGATCACATCGCGGTTGTTGACACCGCCGCGCGTGTCGAATGCGATCAAGTCACACCAGACGCGACCAGTCGCCCAATCAAGGAACCCGATCAGCTTCGCAGTACAAATCGAGCCGTCCGCCCGCGTCAGGTGGATATCGATGGGGTGCACATCTCCGACGACCAATTCCATCGGGCGCATGCCTTCGATGGAGCGCCTCCCCCGGGGGAGGCTGTCCTCATAGGCTTTGCGGTTCGCTCGAAACTGGTGGACCTTCCGATAATGAAGCTCCTCCGAAACGAGCGTCCACGGGATCGAACAGGCTTGCTCAAAACTCGCTGGATCGCTGGGGCGGAATCCCCACGACCTGGAGGTCTCTACCAGGAAGTTGCGGGCCAAGACCTTTACGTGTCCCCAAGCTGCGCCGCCCGCAAGAAGGCCTCGGATTTCCTGTTTTAGATCCTCTGCAATCTTGGTCTTGGTGAGAGCGTCGAACGGTACCAGAGCATCCCACTGCCGACTGATGACAACCCGTTTCTTGCCTTTGTCAGCTCGGCCGTGCCGGCCTGGGGTTGCGATCTGCTTCGAAGGGTTTGGACCTGCGTTTGAATGGGCCTCAACCGGCGTTGCAACTCCGGTGGGAGGGAAGTCAAACTGACAAGATACTGGTTGCCCGCGTTGCCGCCCTTACCCTGAATGACGCGCACCTCCAGCGAGTGCCCTCGCCAGTTGCCACGCAGGCAGGCCTTCCAAATTGCCTGTCGAGAGATTCCTGCCAACTTGGCGAGCAGGTTGAGTGGCACGAACTCTTTCTTCGACATCGTGCGCTATTTCTAGCGGCAGAACAGAACCACCGAGTAACAGCTGGAGTTATATCTGTCGTGACAATCACACCTTGCATCGCCACGCAGCCTGCGAAGGCGCGAAGACCAACGTCGGCAACGCGACTGATAGCTGTGATGGAAAGTAAAAGGGCGACTTGAGAGCGTCACCACCACGATCATTCAGGCCTCAATCGACTTCGACGAAGCAGCGTCCAACAACGAAATTCATACTATCGAGCCTAGCCCAAACGTCGACGGCGTCGTGACAATCAAGGAGATGTCGGGCGTGTACTCCGGAAGAATGGTCGCAAGAGGGAGCCCGGGGCGAACTATCTATGACGAGCTACTCGCCGCACCGAAATATGGCCGATGTCCTCTATGCGGACAGCATATCGTGTCCACTCTCGATCACTACCTTCCAAAAACCCGCTATCCAGCGCTCGCGGTAGCTCCCTGGAATCTTGTCCCTGCGTGTCATGACTGCAACAAGGCGAAATCTGATGCCCGGCCGCTGACGGCGGATGAAGAGGCGTTTCATCATATTATGACGACATTGAGGGTGATCTCTGGCTGGTAGCCGAGGTCGTCGAAAGTGCGCCCGCTGCCCTACGCTTCCTTGTTTCGCCACCACCTGGATGGAGTGACACGCTGACGGCTCGGGTATTGCGCCAATTTCAAATGCTAAAACTCGCGCGATTATATGCTGCCAAGGGGGCACAAGAGCTGACCGACTTGCACAACCTGCTGACGACACATTTCGCAAATGGCGGCCCAGACGAAGTGCGCCTGCTACTGCAGCAATTCGCGGATAGCTGTCGGGCGGCGAATATGAACGGATGGCGGACGGCAACGTATCGGGCCCTCGCGAACAGTGACTGGTACTGCCAAGGGGGCTTTGCGCACGTGTAGGTCGAAGTCCATGCAGGTCTCGCCGCCGACATACTCCTGCGAAACCTGCCGCTTGAACTCGACACTGTGGGTTCGGTGCTTTGCCATGGGCCTTCATCCTCTGAAAGCTCGGCCGCCCGGTCAATTACTGAGAACCCACTCTGTCGTGCCCGAGGACCCACTCCATTATGGGGTCAATTTTGCACGCCAATTCACAGGCTTATCGTCACCGAAGTTCTTTGCCTGAATCGTATGCTCCGGTCGTACTTGCAGCAGTCGGCCGCTACGCCGGGAACAGAGTCCGCACACGTGCGAACGGGTTGCGATACTCCGAGGCGTACCGAGCCTTGGCAACGATGATGTCGGGAAACGAAATCCTTCGCTTCAACGCGTCGAAAATGTCCATCCCGTCGGAGAGAATAATTCGCCTGGCTGTGAATGCCTCGAGAGCTCCATCCGTAAAGCCTTCGAAGCTGACGAACAGCCCTCTCGTCCCTTCGAGACGCTCGCTCAGCTTTCCCTGAAAGGCATGTAGGTTTTCAGCTCCAGTCTTCGCACGATGCCACTTCGCCTCGAGGAGATATGTGATCGCCCCATGTTGGAACGACCCGTCGATCTGCTCGCCCGCCAGCCGGAACCCTCCCCTCGCGTCCATATCCCAGGCATTAAACAATGCAGTCAGGAGGCGCTCGAAGTGATATCCCCGAGCGTGAGGCTCATCCGTCATCGCAAAGAGCGCTATAAAGTCGCGTTCGAGACGATCAAGTGCCGCATGATCTGGGCCTGCCTTCATTGCGGCATGAGATTGTGCTGGGGACGAACCGACATTGATGTCGAAAGACGGCAATAGGGCTCCACCTAGTCTCTCGACAATCGAACTGAGCCGCGCTCGGGCATTGACAACGGTCTCCGGATCTCCCCTGCTGATGCGGGTGGTTTCGCGGTATTCCCACAATGCCGTCAGTGCCCGGACAATGGCTCGTGGCTGCCCAATCGTCAGTAGCGCCCGCAGGCGCTTCCCCTTGCTTCCACTCCCAGATGCATACGCCTCATCGTAGATGTCGATACCGACCTCCCTGCGGAAGAAATCGTCAAATGTTGCGTTCGTGAAATCGAGTACCCATCCGGAGCTTATTCCGAACAGATCATCCACCAGTTTCAGTTCGACAGCTCTGAGCTGATCCATCGCTATGGTCCCTTGATCCGCACCAAATGTCTACGATGAATGGTTGCATTCTAAAATCTCGGAAACCGCAATCCTTCCGTCAAGGTGGTGGGCGTTCGACCTCAAAGCCCCAGTCGAGCCGCGACGTTCTCCACGAGCTGAGCATTTGACGGTGCACCGTCTCGCTGCGCGTGGAAAACCGAAAATGGATCGCCCCCATCCAACCAAACAGAGAGGGATGCATCAAAGTCCCGCAAAGCTACAAGCAGCGAGCCGCACATCTCTGCGAGTTCTGTGTTCAGTCCACGTTTCAGGTGCAAAGCACTGTCGATTCCGACCTGCAACGCAGACGAAATCAACTTCGGATGGACGAGAAATGCGACGTCGCCGGCGCCACCGGCCAAGGCCTGTTCACACCTTTCCCTCGAATTCGAAAACAGCGCACGGCAGACGGCCGGCCGGCGGTCATAGACCGAACACTGATTGTCCACGAGAAGCGGACAGGTAGCGTGGCTCCCATATCTCGCATCAGGGTTCAATGGAAGTTTCGATATTTCGGACAAGCGACGCTCGATGCTTGCCAGTTCATCATCTGTGCGCGTCGAGAGCAGCAGTTGCGCAAGGATGAATATCTCGAACGGACTGCAGAGCACCATCTGGTGGCAGCACGCGGAACAACCAGCTCGGCAGGCGGCGACACCCTGGGGATTGTTTCGAGCCACCAAATCGAGAGAAGCATTCCGCCCCGCATATGAAGCGATCAGCGCGTCGACAAGATTATCTGAATAAACATCGAACGCCCGGCACGTGTTCTGATAAGCTTGCCTCAGAACTTTTTCGCCCAGCTCAGCGTCCATCGTCGAGGCGAGAGCTGCATTCTGCTTTCTTCTTTTGGCTTCGCCCATGAGCCCCACCCTTCGAGTTCGGCGACTTCTGCGCCAGACCTACCAGACACACAATGCGAAGCCGAGCGCTATCCTCGCGTCCGGAGTCGTTGTGCGACCGTGATGTCGGCGAGCCTTAGGCCGCGACGCAATATCTCGGCACGAACCTCCTCGTACACTGGAGCAGTGCCGCGTGGATCCGCGATGGTCATCAGAACCGCGAAGCGCACTCCTTCCTCGGGGTACAGAGCTCCGGCGCGTGTTAAGCCCTTCAGTGACAGCTTCCACTCGCTTGTCGTCCCACAACCCTTCGGGATGTTCTTTTCATAGCGCTTTATCGGCGTCCACTTGAGCCCATTTTCCAGAAGATAGCGCTCGGTGTAGTCGAGAT
This sequence comes from Mesorhizobium sp. M7A.F.Ce.TU.012.03.2.1, assembly GCF_004006095.1. Classification (NCBI taxonomy): domain Bacteria; kingdom Pseudomonadati; phylum Pseudomonadota; class Alphaproteobacteria; order Hyphomicrobiales; family Phyllobacteriaceae; genus Mesorhizobium; species Mesorhizobium sp. M7A.F.Ce.TU.012.03.2.1. The sequence goes on along the minus strand of NZ_CP034779.1, from coordinate 1,940,679 downwards.
GCTGTGGCAGCTGGCTGTCGCATGCGTTCAGCCGCTGTTGCGGATCGGGAACCAGTTCGCCATCGTCGTTCTCCTTTTCCTCGAGCTGGTGGAGACCAACGCCAAGCTGCACCCGTTGGCATTCGGCGTCGAACGCCGCATCGATGGGAGGCGTGTGAGCCAGTGTTACGTCGATCCGGCCACGGCATTTCCCTTCCGTCGTTACCAACGAACGCGGCCACGTGAAGATAAAAGACAGTTCGCGGCGTGGCGGCAATATGTCTGCAAATACCAGAGTTATACTGTTCAAATCATCCGACAAGCATGCATCGGCGTGGCGTGGCACGCCAAACCCGACAAAATCTCGCGCGACCGTACGCAAGGGCTTCGCACATAGTATATGCGGCTTTTCGGCCTTGTGGACGCTCAGCGCGAGAAGCGTTTCTCGTGGAGCCTGGCCTTCCAGCCGATGGTCAAGCGCGGCTAAGGAACCCGTGACGAGCGGGGTCGCATAGCTTGTACCAGAACCTTCGACCAACCGGCCGTCAACGCCGATGGAATGAAGGCCGCAAGAACTTCCAGCTCGCGGTGAAACCCCGCCAATATGAGCAAGTTCTGGCTTACGTGCGCCGCCAGGACCGGGTCCACGACGGGTATAGGTCGTCGGAACGTCAGCCACCGCACCCAATACGCTCGGAGCGTTGATCGCTCCAACCGTGATGCCGAAAAGATGCTCACCAGGCGCCGTAATACGCTCCTCTGCGATTGCGCGGGTGGCCAACATTTCGAGCGCATCTTCGGCCGTGGCCGACCATTCGGGCCGCGCATCGCGACCGCGGAGATTCCCAGCCGAAACCAAAAAGATCACGTCGTGCGTTAGCGCTATACGATCGAGGCTGGCGGCGAAGCTACTGTACCCCAACCCTTGACGCACGCCCGGAGCACCGAGGCTCATATTGAATACACGCACACCCTCCGCCTTCGCGGCTTCGATCTGGGTTTCGAGTTAGTCGAAAAATTCGTCAGGGGTTTGGTAATATTGACCAAGGAGACCGCGGCGCGGCAAGACGTCAATATCAAAAAAGCGGCACGGCGTTGGCTCAAGACGGTTCGCGATCGTTGGGTTCAGCCCACCGCCACTCGCAAGCAGCCCTGCTATAAAGGACCCATGCGCCTCATCGCGATCCGCCGGCGAGATCAGACCCGCCGTTCCTGCTCGCCAAGGTTCGAGTTGGGGGATCGCAGCAACGCCCGAGTCGATGACACCAACCACAGGATAGCTCTGATTTGCAACCGGTGGCTGGACTAAGGCTTCGGCTCCGAGCCCAATCGAACTGGCCGATCCCGACTCGAGACGTAGTGGAAGTTCAACACGCCGAACGAGCGGTTCTCGAGCCAAGAGGTCAATCAGGGCCTGATGACGAGCCAGAGACCTGTCGGGTGCGCGCGGGCCAAGATCGGGTACGCCCTCCGTTTGCTCTGCATCCACATCTGGGACGAGCGGCAAGCTGATAGCGCGCCGGCCATCACTCCGTAGATCGATGCTGAGCGTCAAGGCGGAGGCGGTCGCTTTCGTGGTGCGCGAACTGAAGGGTACGGCAATCAACCCACCAAGTTCGTTAAGGCGGCCGCGAAATCGAGCAATCATCGCCTCCACCGCCTGAGGGGTCACTCTGGGATCGGCGACCGTTCAATGTGCGTTACGACTAGCTCCCCGCACCTTTATGCACCGCCGCGGCGCACAGCAGCATCGCCCCTGGCTTCAGGGACTCTTCAACCAGCCGTGCCTTCGCTTCCGCCGACCAGCGCCGCCGCGGACGCTGCGGACTTGCGTCCAGCCGGTTCGCAACCGCCTCAAGGACATGGAAGCTCCTATCATCAGGCATAGGCGCAGACATAGAAATTGGCACTGCAAGCTCCTCGGCTCCTTCAGTGTCACTATCTCTCGCTCATCACCTCAAACCGCGCCAGATGGGGTCAGCTTGGCACTTACGTTCGGACAGGCGATTACCGAGACGTGATTGGCCATGTCGTCGCCGCTTTGCCCAGTCATGCTCTGACCCAGATGATACTTCGACATGCCGCCGAGGTAATTGGCTGGTCAGTGACCCCATTTCCGGAACTCAACGAACCGGACGAGCGTGCAAGGCCTTGCCTCGCCGCGCGAGCACAGGGGACGCCAAGCAATAAGTAATGCACAGAAAATTCTTCGAACGTTACAATGTTAATCAATCAGAAGTCGCGGTACCGGGAGGATTCACGCTGGTCGCGGATTGTTTGATGCTGCTTGGCAGATATCAGTAAGTATCGGTGACGAAGGCGTGGCCGAGGTAGGTGCTAAGCGCGAAGACATGGCGGCTGAGTCGCAATCATGGCGGAATTGCTCCGGAAAACGCACGGCGAAAGTGTGCCAAGGCACATCTTCCTCTGCTTGAGGCTCCTTATGAGCAACCTTTGCTTCCAGCTGCATAGGCTAAGGACTGGCCACTTCTCACACCACGCACACACAGTTGAGGGGCCGGAAATACCTCCGGCCCCAAACCTAAAATTCCAAGCCTGTCAGGCCGGCAGCGCGCCGGACTTCTTCGCCGTCCAGGTGGCGATATAGTCCATCAGGCCGGGATTGAGGCAATCATAGGGTTCGAGCCCGATTGTCTTCAGCTGCGCCCGGATGCCGTCCATCCCCTTCGGATCCACACCGGACTCGATGATCGATGAGACAAAGGCGGTAAAGCCCGGCGGCGACCAGCCATCCTCCTCGAAGCGCTCGGGATGGATGAAGGACAAGCCTTTGAACGGGTGGTCGCGTTCGACCGGCCCGTGCATATGGACACCGCAGCCGGTGCAGGCATGGCGCAGGATCAGCGACGAGGGATCGACCACCTTCAACTTGTCGCCATTCTCGGTGACGGTGACGTCGCCCGTGCCGGCCACCGCAACGACCGAGAACACCGCGCCTTCCGGCTTCCAGCATTTAGTGCAGCCGCAGGCATGGTTGTGGGCGATCTGACCCTTGACCTTGACCTTCACCGGCTTGCTGGTGCAGGCGCAGACCAGCGTGCCGCCGGCAAAGCTTGCGCTTTCCCTGGGTAAGCCATTGTCGATTTTCGGATGCAGTTTCTCCGCCATTTTCTTCTCCTCCCACTTGTGAACCACAGAGGTCGCAGGCCGGTTGGTCGGCGGCTTGTGGTTGTCTTCAGTAAACCACGACACTCCTGATCGATTTGCCCTCATGCATGAGATCGAAACCCTTGTTGATGTCCTCGAGCTTCAGCAAGTGGGTGATCATCGGGTCGATCTGGATCTTGCCGTCCATGTACCAGTCAACGATCTTCGGCACATCGGTGCGGCCGCGTGCGCCGCCAAAGGCAGTGCCCATCCAGGTGCGTCCGGTGACCAGCTGGAATGGCCGCGTCGAGATCTCCTGGCCGGCGCCGGCAACGCCGATGACGACCGACTTGCCCCAGCCGCGATGCGACGCTTCCAGCGCCTGACGCATCACCTTGGTGCTGCCCGTGCAGTCGAATGTGTAGTCGGCGCCGCCGATCTGGTCGGCGCCGCGCTTGGTCATGTTGACCAGGTGGGGCACGACATCGCCGTCGATCTCCTTTGGATTGACGAAATGCGTCATGCCGAATTTCTCGCCCCAGGCCTTCTTGTCGTTGTTGAGATCGACGCCGATGATCATGTCGGCGCCGGCAAGTTTCAGGCCCTGGATGACATTCAGCCCGATGCCGCCGAGGCCGAAGACGACCGCGGTCGCGCCTTGCTCGACCTTGGCGGTGTTGATGACGGCGCCAATACCGGTGGTGACGCCACAGCCGATGTAGCAGATCTTGTCGAAGGGGGCGTCGGGATTGACCTTGGCCAGCGCGATCTCGGGCAGCACAGTGAAGTTCGAGAAGGTCGAACAGCCCATATAGTGGAAGATCTTGTCGTTGCCGATCGAGAAGCGCGACGAGCCGTCCGGCATCAAGCCCTGGCCTTGCGTGGCGCGGATCGCCGTGCACAGATTGGTCTTGCGCGACAGGCAGGACGGGCACTGCCGGCACTCCGGCGTATAGAGCGGAATGACATGGTCGCCCTTCTTGACCGAGGTGACGCCCTTGCCGACATCGACCACCACGCCGGCGCCCTCATGACCAAGGATGGCCGGAAACAAGCCTTCCGGATCGGCGCCCGACAGCGTGAACTCGTCGGTGTGACAGATGCCGGTCGCCTTGATCTGGACCAGCACCTCGCCTTCGCGCGGACCCTCGAGTTGCACGGTCATTATTTCGAGGGGTTTGCCAGCCTCTGTAGCTACTGCAGCGCGAACGTCCATCACCTGTTTCCTTTTTTAGATTGGGGCGGAATTCGCCGCCTCGCAAAGACTCATGACTCCAGCCGGCTACTATGATGCCAATTGTGATCGCGTTGGGCGGGTCAAAAGGTGCGGATCGGCGGTTTGCGCGATGAGATCCTCCGAAAGGTCCGGCTGCAAGGCCAGGACTTCGCGAATAGTTTTGCCGGAGGCCAAGACCTCCTTCGCAAGCTCTGCCGCCCGCTCGTAGCCTATCGCAGGCGTCAGTGCCGTTGCGACGGCGGTACTGGCTTCGAGATGTTTGCGGCAAGCCTCGGCATTGGCAGTTATGCCGACGATGCACTTTGTGCGCAGGACATCGACGGCATTGGTCAGAAGTTCCAGCGAGTGCAGTATGTTGTACGCGATAACCGGCTCCATCACGTTCAACTGCAGCTGCCCCGCTTCGGAGGCTAGAGTGATCGTGAGATCGTACCCGATGATCTGGAAGGCGACCTGGTTGACCACCTCCGGCACTACAGGATTGACCTTTCCGGGCATCATCGAGGAGCCGGGCTGAAGCGCTGGCAGATTGATTTCGTTCAGGCCGCCACGCGGGCCGCTGGAGAGCAGCCGCAGATCGTTGCATATCTTTGAGAGTTTCGTGGCGGTCCGCTTCAGCATTCCCGAGAAGAGCACGAAGGCGCCGGTATCCCAGCAGGCTTCGATCAGATTTCCGGCCGGGACGACGGGCAGGCCAGAAATCGCACGCAACTCCGCGACAGCTGCCGCCTGATAGTCGGGATTCGTATTGATGCCGGTGCCAATCGCGGTGCCACCGAGGTTGATTTCATGGAAAAAGGCGGCAATCTCACCGAGACGGGCCACATCTTCCCGCAGCGTCGTCGCGAAAGCCTGAAACTCCTGGCCAAGCGTCGTCGGAACTGCGTCTTGCAACTGCGTGCGGCCCAGTTTGATCACGTCCGAAAACTCTTCGGCCTTGGCCTCCAACTCGTGCGCGAGCTGCTCCAACGCTCGCTGCAGCGCCCCCCGCGAAAGAAGGATCGCAAGACGGATCGACGTCGGATAAACGTCGTTTGTCGACTGAGCGAAGTTCACGTCATTGTTGGGATGTAGCTTGTCATATTCTCCCCGTGACAGTCCCATGATCTCCAAGCCACGGTTGGCAATGACCTCGTTGATGTTCATGTTGGTCGAGGTGCCGGCGCCGCCCTGAAACACATCGAGCGGGAATTCGCCAAGATGCCTGCCCGCCGCGATTTCCTCGCAGACCTGGCAGATGACATCGGCTTTTTGCTTGTCGAGATCGCCGAGCGCGGCATTGGCGCGCGCCGCTGCCATTTTCACGTAGGCAAGCGCCTTGATGAAGTTCGGAAAATGGCTGATCCCTATACCCGAAATTGGGAAGTTAGCGATCCCTCGCGCTGTCTGCGGACCGTAGTACGCGTCAGCCGGTATGCTCACAGGACCAAGCGGGTCTTTCTCAATGCGCTCAACTGGTGGAGCGTTTGTCACGATGATACCTCGTGTGTAAACCGCATTGTTGCAAGGACTGAGTCGTCCAACTGATGATAGGCCGAATACGGGCCAACTCGTGCATTTCACCAGCCCCCAAATGACGAGATCAAGTCGATCGGAACCTTCCCAGCGGCGACATCTTGAAGAGCTTGACCAATGATAGCGATGCCTTCGTCGGCTTCACTTTTACTCAATGTAAGTGGCGGTGTAAGTTCTAAGACGTTCGAATTCGAGCCGACATAATACAATACGAGCCCAAGCTGAAACGCTCTATAAACGGTAAGAGCCGTCTCGATTTTGGCTGGAGTGCGACGCACACGATCGCTCACAAGCTCAATTCCAATGGCAAGTCCTCTGCCGCGCACGTCACCGACCAACTCCCACGCGTTGACCCGCCTAGCAAGTGACTCCAACATATGAGAACCGACCTCTGCAGAATGGCCCACCAGCCTATCCCTTTCGATTGTCTCCAGGACCGCCAATGCTGCCGCCGCGCAAATAGGATTGCCGTGTAACGTCTGGTAAGAAAACGTTGGAGAGTGATTCATGATGGGCTCTGGACCCACGATCGCGGACATGGGTAGGCCTCCGCCCAATCCTTTACCGAAGACCACAATATCTGGCTCGATGCTGGAATGTTCGAAGGCGTGCAGAAGTCCGGTGCGAGCCAGGCCAAACTTGACTTCGTCACACACCAGAAGGATCCCGTGCCGACGACAAAACCGTTCGATCTCGATAAAGAAACCGACAGGCGGAACCAGCAATCCTCCATCGCCCTGGATCGGTTCTATAAAGAAGGCAGCAACTTCTTCTGGCCGGACGTCCGTCGAGAATACCTCGTCCAGATAGGACAGCGTCGCGGCACTTGCAGCTTCCGGATCACCCGCCCCATAGCTGTCCGGATACGGCACCAGGATCAGACCGCCGAATTTCTCCACATCTTTGAGCGCTGGATGACCCGAAACGGCCATGGAGCCGCTGGTGCCACCATGATAGGCGCCATTGAATGCCAATATTCGGCGGCGTCCGGTGGCTCCGAGAACCATTCGAGCAACAGTTTCATTAGCATCCGAGCCGGAGTGCCCCAACCATACCCGGCCGCGGCAGCGCTCGGGAACTAGCGACAAGAGTTTCTCTGCAAGGAGCACGCTGGGTTCGTTTGCGGACGAGAGGTAGCTTGCACCAGCTTGATCTGCAGCCGCCCGCGTAATTGCGTCGCGAACGGAAGGGTGAGCATGCCCCAAGCTGGCAGCGCCCCAAGATGCCGAAAAATCGAGAAACTGGCGACCATCATCCCCCCGCAAATACGATCCTTTTCCACCGACAATTGCCTGGGGAAAGAACCGAAGCTGGGCCATGTTCGAGATTGAATTGCTTTCGCGTCGATAAAGATCAATCACTGGTCGTCCTTTTCGAAACTGACCGCGGCTGTCCAGAGGCAGCCACGGTATACTCGGAACCGCGCTTTGCTTCGGACCTAAAACAGCATTTCTTCGAAAATCATCTGTACGTCTGCCGGTCGACGTATCAGCTCAACGTATTCCATAGGCTTGTGGTATCGGCGACCTTGCCAAAGCAGCGAATTGTGGGAATCGCCTTCCCCAAGCTGCACGTCGGTGACGACGCCGATCAAGATACTGTGCGAAAAACCATCGTGGGTATGGCTAAGTTTGCAGTCGAGCGCCATCGGCGCGCCAAGAAGGAGCGGCGCCCCGGTTTTGCCAGCGACCCAATATTTCTTCTCGAATCGATCTGAACCTTTTTGAGATTGAAATCGACGCGCCACATTGGACAGCGCAGGAGATAGCAGATTTACGGCGAAGATGCCGCGCCGTAAAATCGTGTCGTGCGAACTGGCCGACTTGTTGATGCAAACGAGAACAGACGGCGGATCGAAGGATAAACTGCAAACCGCAGTGGCGATGAGACCGCTGGGAAGGCCACCTTCTTCCGTGGTGATGATATTGACGGCCCCGGCGAAACGGCCCATCGCTTCCCTGAAGGCATCGTTCGTGTCCACATCTATCCTCCCTAGCTATGACTATCTGAACTGATCGCAGACTGAGTTTTCAGAAGCCTGCACTCACCTGGTCAAGCTTCAGCAGCGCCCGGGCGTATATCTCGCGCCCAATGTCGCCATTGATGTAGGCATGTCGCGTGCAGGTCTCTATGTCGCGCCAGATCCGCTGGACTGGATTACTGAGCATGAAAACCGAAGCTCCGCCTATGTTCAGCAGCAGGTCTACGGCCTCGCGCACGCGTTTTTGCGCAACCGCCGCGTCAAGTCGGACGCGCGCTCGCTCAAGATCGGTCATGCTCCTACCGTCGCTGACCGCGCGATCGATATCGCTGGCCGCGCGCATGGTATGCAACTTTGCGGAGTCGATAAGGCCACGAGCATCCGCCAGGTTTAGCTGGTAGCTTGGGGACTGCCTCGCATCTGCATACAGGGATGTTACAATGGGCTTGCCGCGCTCGAGGTTCTCCAACGTCAAATCGAAAGCTGCTTCCGCCATCCCGACAGCCGCAGAACATATGCCCAACGGAAGCGCGGTTATGAGCGGCGCCCGATAGAGAGGTTCGTCAGAATGGTCCGCGCGACTGAAACCGGAAATCATTTCGCTGATGAGCATCGTCCGGTGTTCTGGCACGAAGATATCTGTGCCCACAAAGGTATTGCTCCCCGTCCCTGCCATACCGGCGACATGCCACGTGTCTTCGATCTTCAGCTCGGACGTCGGCACCAGTGCAAGCCGTACGTCGGTCAAAGCACCGCTGGTATCCAAGACAGGGGAGCCTACGAAGCTCCACTGCGCTTCGAAACATCCGGATGCCCAGGGCCATTTGCCCGTCAACATCCAGCCACCCTCAACCGCAGCGGCCTTGCCTGTGGGAGCCCATTGACCAATGACGACCGCACGAGGATCCGAGCCAAAGACGTCTTCGCGCGTCTTGTCAGGCATGAGCCCCATCAAAGATGCGCTGCTATTGGCGACCATGGCGAGCCAACCAGCCGCACTGTCGCCGCGGGCCAATTCCTCACAAATCTCGCAATATGTTTGGATATCAACCTCGTGACCACCGCTGCGGCGCGGCACTAGACTTTGTAGAAAGCCGCCACTTCGAACAGCCGCAGCACTTTCCTGCGCAAGCCGTCTGTTTTTTGCTGACTCCTCCGCATTTGCACGCAAAAGCGGTCGGAGTGCGCGAGCATTGCGTACCAGCTCGGCGCTAGTTAGTGTTAAGTCCATCGCTATTCTCCTCCCTTGATATATCCACCACGTCGCGGCACATTGATGATGTTGCTCAACGGGCTGAAACCTATACCGGCGTCAGCGATGCTCGTTGCCGTCGGTACTTCTCGCATCCGGGCTGGTTCATCCCGGCACCCAAGTGTTCGTATTCACGAGCGAACACCGCGTAAGGCTGGCAGCAGGCCATCCGGCTTGACAAGCAACAAAAGGACTACAGCCAGAAGGACAATCGCGTCCCGGTATGGCGCGGTTCCAGTGCTCAGGAACGGTTCTGAACCGACCTCCAACGCCCCGAGCACAAACCCGCCTAGCACGGCTCCCCGCAAAGAGCCCAGTCCACCGATAATCGCAGCGATGAAGGCCTTCAGAACCGGAGTAAAGCCCATGAGCGGATCTACCGAGCCACGCTGCGAAATCCACAATACCGCTGCAATACCGGCAAGAAGGCCCGATATCGCGAATGACGTCGCGATGACTGTGTTTGCGCGCAAACCAAGCAAACTGACCATGACGAAGTCTTCTGATGCGGCGCGCATGGCAACGCCCAAAGTGGTCTTGCGCAAGAAAATGTCGAGCCCGATCAGCGCTAATGCCGTCAGAACGATGGATGTCAGTGGAACCATCCCGATTTGAAAGCCTCCGAACGTAAGAGTTCCTGACATCCATTCCGGCAAAGCGACCGCTCTTCCGCGAGCGGAAACTCCGTTCTGAAAAAGAACCTTGCAAATGGTGCTCACGCCAAAGCTTGTAATCATGAGCGTCGTCACGGATGAAGACCGCATAGGACGGAAGGCTATTCGATCCATCAGCACCGCTGAGAGCGCCGCCCCCAGACAGGCCACTAGAAGAACGATTGGCAAAGGCAAGCCTAATGAAAGCGAGAGTACGATAAGGTACCCTGCAATCGTCATCAGTTCGCCGTGTGCAAAATTAATGAGTCCAACGATCGAAAAGACGATCGCCAGCCCTAGTGCCAGGAGAGCGTATATTCCACCCAGGCTAAGAATATTAACCAAGTACTGGACGAATTCCATGACGACCTCCTAGATTGCCAAATATGCCTGCCGCACCAGGTCAGAGTTAGCGAGTTCAGATGCGGTACCACTTAGAGCAATACGACCGTTGGCTACCACGTAACCTCTATCGGCCACCGATAGAGCCAACTCGACATTTTGTTCAACGAGCAGAATGGTAAGCCCTTCCTTGCGCAGGTCATCAATCAGCTCGTAGACCCTGTCTATCGTCTGAGGTGCGAGGCCCAAGGAAGGTTCGTCCAGCAGCAAGAGGTTGGGCTGACTCATTAAAGATCGGGCGATCGCCAGCATCTGCTGTTCACCGCCTGACAGGCTCCCAGCCTTTTGATCGATGCGCTCGGCAAGGATGGGAAAGCGGGAAAGCATGCCATCGCGGCGAGCCCGAAGCTTGTCACCTTTCGCGAACGCGGCTCCCCCGAGATGCAGGTTTTCGCCTACTGTAAGATGAGCGAAAACGCGCCGGCCTTCCGGCGTTAGCGATATTCCCTTTCGGCTGATGACGTCAGCGGGCAGTCCGGTGAGTGGCTGTCCTTCCAGAAAGACCTGGCCCTCGGCAGGTGGGATAGAGCCGGCGATGCCGGCAAGAATCGAACTCTTGCCGGCGCCATTAGCGCCAATGAGCGTGACAATTTCTCCATTTCCAACGTTTAGATCGACGCCATGGACAGCCTCGACGGCGCCGTAGCGTATTTTCATTCCCTCGACACGAAGCATTGGCGTTCCTACCAGCTTAAGGATTGGGGATTTCATCCTTCGTTGGTCGATACAGCTTCACAAAGGTCGGCTTCCCGCCTTCGATGCGGATCATTGCAACGTCCCGCAGGGCAACACGCTCGGTACCAGCATATGTCACTTTGCCGAGAACGGTCTGCACATCTTCCAGACTAGCCAACGCGTCTCTGATCTTTGCCGGCTCGAGCGATCCGGCTTTGCGAGCTGCGGCATCGAGCAATTGTGCCCATTCGTATCCTGCAGCCTCATACGAGGTTTCCGCGTCATGTCCGGTCTCCTCCTTGAAGTGCTTGTTGAACGCTTCCATCCCGCTGCCTGGGGTCGGAAACCCGGCTGAGGACTGGACAACGCCATCGACCACCGAACCGAGCCCATATACCGTCGGAGTGCCGATGGCATCCGATTCGAGGACCGGAATCTTAACCCCAGCACCGCGTAATTGTTTGATGAAGGCTGGGAAGTCCGGCTCATACGCCGTGGTCATGATGACGTCAGGCTGCGGTGTTAATCCCTTGATTTGAGAAACCACAGCAGAAAAATCCGGCTGCCCCATCGAGTAGGATGCTTCACCGACAACACTTCCACCCTTTTTCTTAAACGCCTCGCCAAAATAGTCTGGGAATTTGGACGTATAGGCGGAGTCTGGTGACTTCAAAAGAAATGCCGTCTTATAGCCGGTCTCTGCGGCGTAGCTGGCCAACGCAGCCGATTGAACCGTGTCGGACGGGTAGGAAATAAACATATAGTCGCCGACAGCAGGTGTCAGGCTGGGCGAACCCGCCAGGTTGAGCATCGGAATGCCCGCTGACTGTCCGATCTGGCCCGCTGCGATTGAAGGATCCGCATCGCCCGGGGTAATGAGAAACTGAACTCCGTCTTCGATCAATTTTTGGGCTGCGTTCACGGTAGCTGCTGTATCGGAGCGGGTGTCGATGACTTCAAGGGTGACCGTCGCCATGCCGCCGATACCGCCCTTGGCATTCAAATCCTTGATGCCCAACTTGAAGCCGGCCAGACCAGGTTGATCGTAAGGTGCCAGGGCTCCAGTCTGGGCCATTGCAGCACCGATCTTGTATTCAGCCGCCGACAAGTATCCCACGGTTGACGAGAGCGCGATCGTGGCAACGCCAGCGAGCGCAGTTGCATATCTTAGCTTGTTCATTTTTGAGTTCCCATGTGAGGTTTGATCGATGCTTCGTTTTCCGAAGTCTTATCTAGTTGTTCTGGCTGCAACTCCTTCTTCCTTTTGTACCCATTCGATATCCACCATGCCGAGCAAGTCAGAGATACGATCTCTAGGACGCGCTGGCCCCAATGACCTGCGCCGCCGAGCCTGGTTCGACCTGAGCTTTTTTCTCGCCCATCCTTTTGCTTCCAAGATAGGCCGAGATCACGGCAGGGTCGGTTCTGACGGCGTCGGCCGTGCCCACGGCGATGCGCTTGCCCCTGTCGATAACGACGACGGTGTCACTCAGCGACATGATGAGGTGCAGGTCGTGCTCAACAACGAGAATGCCTACGCCTGTGTCCTTACGCAGTGCGGCCAACCTGCCCATCAGTTCTTTGGTCTCCGCCGGATTCATCCCCGCCGCAGGCTCATCGAGAAGGAGGAACCGAGGACCCGTCGCAAGCGCGCGGGCGATTTCTACGAGACGCCTTTGTCCGTACGGAAGACTGCCGGCAAGCCGGTCTCCCAATGTTTCCAGGCCGAAGCGCGCCAGGGCGTCATTGGTGCGCCACACAGCTAGAGCCGTGTCGGCGGCACATGCCTCAGCGGCAACTAGAACGTTCTCCCGAACGGTCATGTCAGCAAACACACGAAGGTTTTGGAACGTTCGCGCCAGACCTGCGCGGGCAATTAGATGAGGCTGCCTATTTTCGATCAGGTCCGAGCCAAGAGCCACATGACCTGCACTGGGTCGTAGCTGGCCAGTCAACAGATTGATCAAAGTGCTCTTCCCGGCGCCATTCGGACCGATCAATCCGGTGATAAGCCCCGCTTCCGCTTTGAAGGACACCCCGTCGACGGCCCGCACACCGCCGAAATGACGAGACAGTTGATTTGCCTCCAGGGCGTGCGCACCCTTTGGTGCCTGAAAATCCAGCGATCCTGTGGGCAGCTTGCCACCGCGCCCCTTGAAAGGATCCCATGCGTTTGCAAGCTCGAGTTCCTTGCCACCAACGAGGCCAGTCGGCCTGAAAAAGAGAACCAGGATCATGGCCAGCGAGGCGCCAACGAGGGGCAGTCCGTACAAGGCCGGCACCGAGAACCCTAGGATATTGCCGCCACCCTCTAGGCCCCTCAGAAGCTCCGTCACTGCGGTGATTATTATCACGCCCACCAGAGCACCCGAAACAGAACCGAGCCCTCCGACGATTAGCATCGAAATCAGCAGAAAACACGACTCGAAGTAGAAATCCTTGGGGCCGAAGGCACCTAAAAACTGAGCCAATAACGCCCCGGCGATCGACAGGATCGTTCCGCTCAACAGCCATGCCTTAAGCCGCGCCTGGCGAACGTCCACACCCACTGCCGCGGCGGCTACTTCATCTTCTCGCGTCGCCCTGACGGCGCGGCCAGTCCTTGTATCCCTAAATGTTCGAGCAACAGCGATCGACAACGCTGCCACCAATAGAGCAACCACAAGCGTGGTATTGCGGGGCACCCCATAAAATGTTTGGCTTCCGCGCGTAATATCCTTTGTCGCTACCAGGACCGTGTAGACAATGATCTGCAGTGCCAGAGTGGCGATGGACGCGGCGGAACCCGACAAACGCCGGATAACGAGGCCGCTCACCCCCGCTAAAATCAGTCCGGCGACGGCGGCCGCCACCAACGACGACCAGACTGAAAGACTATAGCCCGCCGTCCAGGCCGGGAGGTGAGGAAGTGCTGTCCGTTGAATAGCAGGACTCATCGTGAGAATGCCTGCTGTGTAGGCACCTACCCCCATGAAAGCCGCAGGACCGAATGAAACTATACCTGTGTTGCCGGAAAAAACCTGTAAACCAACGCAGGCGGTAACCACGATTGACATCGATGTCGCGATGCGGGTTCCATTCGCGCCAAACAAAAGACCGGCCAAGATCCCTACCGCTACCAGGATCACGGCCAAAGCCAGCGAATCCATCGTCACAGCCTTGATGCGGGAATTGACCATTCCGTCTGCTCCTCTGCGGAGCTGCGACTATTGGACAGGTCAACCTTGATGTCAATATCATTACATCAATCTGTCATATGAAAAATTGTGCAGAGGGCGCTACAGCCGGCTTTGCCGACCTAATGATTTTGATTGCTATGACCGCGTCGTGGCTTCGATGTTCCGCGAACTCAACCTAGCCGAGCTGAGCAACAGGCCCATCCTCTTCCAGGCATTGGCGAACCGTCCACTTTTCTCACGCCGAAGCTTACCTTTGAAGAGATATTGACACGCCTCCAGCCCGAGGTTACCCTCTAACGGGCTTTGAGCATGATGCCGGTTGGGTCCCTCCTCCCGCCCACAATTTTGCATTTCGGAAGGAGCCTTCAGCAATCGGCTGGTTCTGCCACGCCCTCATCATTCATGAACAACAAAGGTATTCAGATGCGGTCTTCTGTTCCGACTTATGAAAATCGCGTGCTCAGCGCATATGAGGGGGAAATCTTGGGGGAAGAATTTTTTAGCGTTCTTGCCCAGAAAGCTCACAGCGATCAATCTCGGGTAAAGTTGCGCAATTTGGCCGCCATTGAGCGGCTCGTCGCAGAGGCGCTATTGCCGGTTGTTACGCGGTACAAACTTCAGCCGAGCAGCAAAGCATCGCTTGCCGAGAAGGGACGCGATGAAACTGTAGAGTACGCCGAGCTCGGATGGACTGAATTTGCGGTAAAGCTCAAGAGGCTATTGGAGCCATTTGTTCGTGACTTTGAGACTCTGCTTGCAGAGTCGCCGGTTGAAGACCGACCCTATATCCAGTTACTCCTTGACCACGAAATCGCGCTTTTCGCGTTCGCCCAAGCGGAAGGTGAGGACTCACGCGATGGTCAGATTTATCTGGACAACTTTCTGCAACGGCATGAGGCTCTTTTGCGCGACGGAAACTAAGAAACCTGTCTTCACACCAGATCCTGCTGCATCTGAACATTTCCGAGTTCGCTGGCTTGGTCTGGGTCACGCCGCCTTGGTCGGTTCTCTCGCTGGAGTTGGGTAGTGGCTTATCTCGGCCCCGCCCTTCCTGGGCGCTGAGGGTGTTCACATTAGCCCAACCGTTGATCTGACGACCAAGATCCTCCACCCGACCGCGCATGGGTGACTCACCGCGCAGAACCGGAGGCAACTCGGCTTCGTGGTGGGGCTGGCCAACGGTGCAACGCTGCTCAACGCCTCAGCGGTCGATGTTGGCCGCCATCGGCGGACACCATGGAGTGCCCTTTGGTGGCCTGAAACCAAGAGTACTCGGGCGCCCACTTTGGTGGCGCATTATTCGCACAGTCCGCTAACATATTTTCACAAGGAGAACTTTTGTAATATTCTCTTCAGAGATGTCAGTTGGAGGACTCGATGAACGTTAGAGACATGCTCCTGCACGGGGCCATTTCGTTGACACCATCAGAGGAGCGGATCGTTCAGGTGCTCCTCACGGACTATCCCGCAGCCGGGCTAGGCACTGCCACGAGCCTCGCAAAGCGCGCCGGTGTCAGTGATCCTACCGTTGTTCGCCTTGCCATGAAGCTCGGTTTCGAAGGGTTCCCTGCCCTCCAACGGCGACTACTTAGAGATGTTGAGGCAAGATTGCATTCGCCCTTGCTTATGATGGAAGCCAAACGGCCTGACATGGGCACGGATGGGGAACAAGGAGCTGCTATCGCCTACATGCATTCAGTGGCCAGCAACCTCAACAAAGCGCTGACATCAACCCCGCTGGCGTCATATCAACGCGCCGCACGCCTGATAATGGATACAAAGGGCAAGGTCGTACTGCTCGGCGGACGCTACAGCCGTTTTATCGCAGGCATGCTGGCAGCCTATCTGTTACAATTTCGACCAGATATCATGCATATCGACGCCCTATCAGCCCAAAAGACGGACGTGTTGGTCGACTTGGGAAAGCGCGATCTCTTGATCCTATTCGACTATCGCCGATATCAGCTGGACGTTGTTGCGTTCGCGCAATTGGCCGCGGCCCGCCGCGTTCGCATTCTTTTGTTTACGGACCCCTGGTTGTCGCCCATTTCCGAGTTTTCGGAACTAACGCTGACCTGCCCAATCGAGGTTGATTCGCCCTACGATACGATGGCCTCTTCCGTGGCGCAGATTGAGGCCGTTATCGCTCAGATTCTTGCTTCGATGGAGAAGCGGACGCGCGAACGTATCGAGGAATTGGAGGAGATCCGACTCCAGGCGAGCGCATCACTGGATAACGCGCGTCTTCTCGAAGATGAAAAGCCCGCGCTGGCATCCATGACGAGCAAATAACCCGTCATGGATGCAGATGCGTTGAGGAGGTTACGAGAAGCGATGCAGCGAGAACTTCCTGAGTAGTTCCTGCCGTTCACCCAAAGCCCATTTTGCGACGACTTCGCCCATGGCTGGCCCCAGCTTGAAGCCATGCCCGCTCGAGCCGGTGATCACGAAAGTTCCTTTCGCACCGGGAATCTCGTCGACGATGGGAAGGTGGTCAGGGCTCATATCGTACTGACAGGCATAGCCGGGACGGATGCCCAATTCGGCAATCTCGGGAGAACGGGACACAATATGTTCAATTGCCCAGACCGATTCCTCTTGCGTGATCGTTCGGTCTAATTGGCCCGCGACATCGAGGCGATAGTTCATGCGACAGTGTGCTTCTTTAAGCTCATCGTTCTCCACACCGGTGCCGCCGCCACCCCAAGTCCCGACCAAAATTGTATTTTCGCCTTCCGGCCGAGCATAGCAGTTCGTGGTTTCATCGACCCAGCAGTGCGGAAGTAGCTTTCTTGCGACACCGGGCGCATCCATAACTGCCATGAAGTGGCGTTCGATAAACGTCGGCAGGTCAACACCAAGCTTAGCCACGAGCGCTTTTGACCAGACACCAGTCGCAAGAATGACGCGACCGGTAGAGATGACGGTTCCATCACTTAACGTCACTCCAGTCGTGTTTCCATTTGTTACTTGAATTTCGGTTACCGAGCGGCCGCCCATGAATTTAACGCCATTCGCGCGAGCTCGATTGACCAATTCGTTAGTTGCGCCGTAAGGGTCGCAGTGTCCCGATTCGTCTTCCCATGCGGCAAAAGTGATCCCCTCCATATTGAAATGGGGGAGAATTGCTTGAGCCTGCTCTCCGGTCAGCCCCTCGATTCGGCTTCCTTCATCGTCTCGAATCCGCTTAACAATCTCGCGATTTACGGGTTCGTGCTGAGGGCCGCAAACCCACAGGCAGCCAGACTGATGAAAAGCGCCGGGGAGGTCCTTTAGGATCTCGATCCCGCGTTTTGCGAGCAAAGATAACTCCCGATCACCATAGAACGCATGGCATACGGCGGACGACGAGCCTGTCGGTCCGGAAGCCGGATGGTCGGACTCGACTTGGATAACGTTCAGGTTCTTGCCCGACAGATAGTAGGCTGCCCCCGCACCCGCAATTCCCGCTCCCGCAACGAGTACGTCACAGCTCAATTTTTCGCTCATTTGATGCTCCCTGTTACAAAAGCCCGACGGGCTATCTTATCGATGCGGCCACCTTCCGGTACGGCGTGGCAGTGGAGGTCCAGGACGACGATTATCACCGGCTCGCGAATCAACTTCCTCCGACCACGCCCTCTGCGCAAAGGATCGTCCTCCCGAATTGGCGAGCAGTCCGCTTTAGGCTGACTGAGCAGCGAAATTAATGTGGAATTTTCTTCTTGTCTACGGCCAACTTCGGTCCTTGAAGAAATTATTTCAGTCCGCGACGCTCGACTTTCTCTCCCAACGTTGAACCTTCCGGATCGTCCGACAAGCAAACCGGCAGCTGATATATCGGGAAACTGAGACCTTGGTTTACCCAAAGCCAAGCCGAAAGAAATTTTCCATCACGCCAGATGGACCCGTTATTGACAAATAATTTTCAGCAACTCATGCTTGGGAGACAGCACGTTCGTTGCACGCGGAATGGGCACCCGATCGAGGACATGCTGCCAGCGTACGAAACACCGGAGATCAAGGTGGGGTCCCGTTCTGGAAACGGCGCCAGTGCCGCCTGTCGGCCGACAAAGATGGTCAATTGTCAAGCTTGGAGGATAAAATGGAAAAAAGAACTGCATATCATTCGATATACGAGAAGCTTGGGGTCCCCATGATAGACTTTGGGGGCTGGAAGGTCGCATCCCACATAACTTCAACTGACGAAGAATATATGATGATCCGCAACAGTGTCGGCTTCGCTGAGTATGACTTCCAGAGCTGTTTCGGGGTAGGCGGACCGGAAGCATTCCAATTCATACAGGAAATTATCGTAAACGACTTGGGAAATATCAGCCCCGGCGGGACTCTTTACTCAAGTATCCTTGATGACAAGGCTATTCTGATCGACGACGTGATCGTCTTTTGGGTTAGTGAAGATCGTTTTATAATACACGGTGGAATTACTCGAGACGCATCGCGCAAGTGGATTATGGAAAAGGCGGACGGTCGAAAAGTCTGGGTTACGGAATTGTCTAATACGTTCCTTTCCGTGCAGGGTCCAAAGTCAATCCATGTGCTTCAACAGGCCGTGGACGTTGCAGATCTGCAGCACAACCGCTTGATACAGGTTGATTTCGAGGGTGTTCCAACCACGATTGCACGGGTGGGGTTTTCCGGTGAACTGGGTTACGAGGTCCATTTCGGGCCTGAGTATGCTCACGGCATGTGGGAAAAATTCACTGCCTATTGCGCGAAGTACGGCGGTGGCCCGGCCGGTCTGATGGCCGCCTTTCCGATCGCGGTTGATAAAGGCTTTCTGTTCGGCGCGGACTTTTATGCGGGTGGTTCGCCTCTTGAGTATGGTCTTGGGTGGTCCGTAGCTTTCAAAAAAGGCTTCTTCCACGGCAGAGATGAGATGTTGCGCCGCAAGCAGGCAGGGCTGCGCACCAAACTCGTAGGAATAGAGGCCGATCTAACGGAGCCTCAGATAGCGGGAGGTTCGAAACTGAGCTGTGGCTCCAAAAAGAACGTAGGTGAAACGACGATCGGCTGGATTAGCCCACTGCTCGAACGCAATATTGGGCGAGCATGGGTCAATAGCGAATTCGCCCAGCCTGGTACGGAGTTGGAGGTTCAATCGAACGGCGGCCCCAAGAAGGTGAAAGTCACCGCCAGCTACCGATTCTTTGATCCCAAGGGGGAGCGCGTCAGGGTAAATCCTCGCGAGATGCTCAACGTCTGATCGAGCGCAGATAGGCAGGTCGCCGCCTCCGAGCATGGGGCCTCGCAAAGCAACGTTGCTTGCAGGCCCCAGTGGCGCCCTTGCCCTTGTCGGCCTCTCACGAGAATCGCACCCCGCGGAACTCCTGCCGTAGTCGGCATCCATAGCCAGCTTCGCAAAGGTCCATCCGCAGATCGAGCTGGAGTCATTCGACCAGAGTCTTCGGTCGAATCGCCCTCGTAGGGGTGTTCGCTATTCGCCGGTCCTTAATTCAAAAGCTGTAGCGATTCTTTCTCGATCTGGATCACCGATCGATTAAGAATTTGACATGTTGACGCACTTCAAGATGATTTGTAATTTCCTCTTCATGAGAATGAGGGGAACTGATTGATGCAGTTTCGAGATATGCTGCTTCAAGGGGATTTTTCGCTGACCCCGTCGGAGGAGCGCATCGTTCAGGTGCTACTCACGGATTATCCGATGGCCGGCATAGGCACAGCAACAAGCCTGGCGAAGCGTGCCGGGGTCAGCGATCCCACTGTGGTTCGTCTGGCCATAAAGCTCGGCTTTGATGGTTTCCCCGACTTTCAGCAGCGGCTGCTTGCCGACATCGAAGCGCGATTGCATTCCCCACTGCTTATGATGGGAGCAAAGCGCCCAGAGTTGAGCACAGACAGTGAACAAGGCGCAGCTATAGCCTACATGCACTCGGTTGCGGGGAGCCTCGACAAGGCGTTGACGACCACCCCGCTGGCTACATACGAGTGCGCAGCCCGACTTGTCATGGATTCCAAAGGGAAGGTCGTCCTGCTCGGAGGACGCTACAGTCGGCACGTCGCCGGAATGTTGGCGAGCTACTTATCGCAGTTTCGAGCCAACGTCGCCTACATCGAGACCCTGTCCGCCCAGCAGCTGGATCTGTTGGTCGATTTAGGAAAGAGAGACGTTCTGATCGTCTTTGACTACCGCCGCTACCAACGCGACGTAGTCACATTCGCCGAACAAGCAGCCGCCCGCCACGTCCGCATTCTTCTGTTTACCGATCCATGGGTGTCGCCGATCTCCGATTTCGCAGAAGTTACCCTCTCCTGCCCGATCGAAGTCAGGTCGCCTTACGACACGATGGCACCGGCAGTGGCGCAGATCGAAGCCCTCGTCGCTCAGATCTTTGCAGCCACGGGTGAGCGGACACGCCGCCGTATTGAGGAACTCGAACAAATCCGTCACGAGAGCAATGTGGCACTTAACGAGGCCCGCGTGCACAAAAATCAGAGCAACGGGGCTGCTCGTCCAAAACTCCAATAGCCGGCCCGAAGACCCTTTCGCTTAGCTATGACTCCCGCGCTGGTTCTCTCTGATGCGAGACTGAAGTCCTCAACGAGTCCCATTTCTTTATCCGCTGGCTTGCCTGGGACCAATTCGCCTCTGCGACCCGGGTTATCAGCGCCTCGATCAACGCGAACGCGGCAACATTGCTGTCAAATGCAGTCTCGTTCTCAATGTGCAGCGCAATGACTTCTGATGCATATTTCGAGATCGGTGACATCCATCGATCCGTTATCAGGATGATCTTCAGCCCACAGTTCTTTGAAGCTCTTTCGGCGAACTCTTCAAGAGACCGTTGGTACCTTCGAAAATCGACAAGGACTAACACGTCCTTCTGCCGCATGCGCAGTATATACTCAGGCCACCAGTCGTCCTCAGACGATACTTGGTGAACACCGGCTCGGATCTGTTTCAAATGCCTAGATAAATACTGCGCGACGAGATCGCTGATGCGACCTCCCAATGTGAATATGTCCGATTTTGGATCAGAAAGAAGCGAGCCCACCCTTTCAAACTGGGCGGCCGTGATCGCTCCGGCGGATGCCTTTAGCAACTCGGTAGATTTTTGGATGAAGTTATCAAAAAATTCGTCAGTTATACCACTTTTGGTTGGCCTCAAATCAAGTGGAGACTTCTGCCCTTGTCTCAGCTCCTTGATAAGTTGTTGTTGGAACTCCTGCAGGCCCTGATAGCCGAGTTTACTCACGAAGCGCGAGATAGAGGGGGCAGAGACGTTTGATGAGGTGGCAATGACCTGGATTGGCTCAAGCCCGGCAAACGGATAATTTGACAGAATTAGCGCAGACAGGCGCCGTTCCGTGGCGGTCAAAGAGCCTGCTGCTTTCCTTATCTGCTCCCTTACGGTTTCGCCGGGAACTGCGCTATCGGTCATGATCTCTCCAAAGCCGGCCACCCCGCAAACCCTTAAGCACTGCTGTTTTAGTATGCGGGAGTGAGACTCTGCTAGCAAGCTCAAGCCCTCCGCCACGACAATGAGATGCTGCTAACCAGCACTGGGCGTTAGCGCCCCGGGAGCGTGTTCCACACCTTGTATTTCGGCAATGAGCTCTTGCGTCGTGATCTGACGACAATAGCCCTTGATCGCCCGTAGCGAGCTATCCTGCCGTTCCTGGGTATAAGTCAGGCATGCATCTGTAACCTGTGTGACGAGATAGCCCAGGTCACAGGCGTCCCTGATCGCGCCCTCTACACACTGGTCGGTTACCAACCCCGCGAGTACGAGCTGTTTAACGCCGAGATTGCGCAGTATGTAATCGATATTTGTGGAAATGAAGACGGAAGATGACGTCTTGGGCAGAACTATCTCATCACCCTGCACAGCTATCTGCTCGATTACCTTTCCATCCCACGAGCCCTTCGGGACATGGAACCCGGTTATCTTGTAGTCGAGAGATCGGTCTCGACCATCGGCGGTCAAGCTCTCGATCGTTGTGTACATTACTTCAATACGCGACTTCCTGAAGGCGGTTTGCAAAGCCTGCATGTTGGGAATGACCCGAGCCTCAAGCTCGCTGAAAAACCAGCCGTACTTTGCTGCAAAATCGGTTTTCGGAAGCCCGGAAAATTCGGCTCCGTCACGGTGAGCACTGAAATTTTGGACGTCGATAAAAAGCAAGGCCGATTGCTCCGGCACCAAGGGCACATTGCGAGTAAGTCTCATTTCAGTTCCCATTCAAATAGTCCTCGATAGATGATGCGACGATATCGGCCCAGCGCTTCTGACCTTCAGCCGTCCGGAGATGATCATTTCGGATCTCAATCAGGCTGTTGTTCAAGCCACGTGTCTCGCAATGCCGCGGCACAAACCAGTCCGTCGAGTCGTTGACCTGATAGGGCTCATTCATCCCCACGCTTAAATGCGGGTACCTGCGTACAATCGAGTCTCTCAGGCGCGCTGACGTGTCCGTGTCAAGACGGAACAGGAAACCGATATCCCACGGGCGCCACACCTTGTTCATGCGAGGGGTGAAACTGTGAACCGATATCGCCACTGTGTGTCGACCCTCATCCAGACGTCGACTGATCTCTGCGTGAAAAGGCTCGAAGATCTCGGCCACGCGAGCTTGGCGATCGGCGATGTCGACTTCCTGATTACCGGGTATTCTGATCCCATCGCTTACTGCAGGAATAGCATCGAACGCCTCCGGCGGCCTGTTGCAATCTATGACTAGGCGGCTATACGGCTGAAAGACAGCAACAGCATCTAGCCGTCGCGCTAAAAGCAGCGCCACTTCGGCTGCCCCGATATCCCAGCCCACATGATCGTCGAGCACCTCGAGAGAAACGCCCAGATTTCCGAGCGCAGCCGGGATCGCCTGACCCGCATGTTCACACACCAGGAGCACAGAACTTGAACCACGGGGGTTCATGACCGCAAACGGGGCCGGATCGCCCTGCCCCAGCAATCGTAGCGTATCGTAACCCTGCTTCATGCCACTATTTGTCCTTCGAGAGAGCGATGGGCTTGGTGACGCCTGAGCTACCAGGCATTGAAATTTTTAATGACCCTGGGGACAACTCTCCGAGGAATCCCCCGCCGCCCGCTCCCACCGTTCGCCGTAAAAGAGGACGAGATTTCATTTTCAATGTCAACTCAGTGTTTGTGATTGACAAAAAAATTTCATTCGGGTTTTCTGCGCTGAAGACGACATGGTCGTTTCGAGACAGGCGATTGCAGTGGTGAAGTTGCATAAGGCCGCGGAGCACTGGCGAAAGTTATGGATAGTCTCGATGTGAGCCTCACGATCGCATTCCTGCTGAGCCCAACGTTTTGAAGGACAACAATGATTTCGAACCCGCTCATCTTCGCAGCTACGTCCGATATCGCTGGGAGAACACGTGGTAAAGCGTTTCCAGTTTCGGAACTGGATAAGCGCATGAAGCGTGGAATCGGCTGGACGCCGACGAATGTGATGATTACCTGTTTCGATGCGATCGCTCCAAGCCCCTTTGGCTCACTCGGCGATTTGCTTCTGATCCCTGATCCTAAGGCGCGCGTTGAGGTCGACTTCACAGACGGCGGCCTGGTTGAGCGTTTCATGTTGGGGGATATAACCGACCTCGACGGCCGCCCATGGGATTATTGTACTCGCTCGCTTCTCAAAGCGGCACTTGAGCGGCTCCGATCTTGCGGCGGTATCCAGCTCGTGAGCGCTTTCGAGCATGAATTCCAGATGCTCGACACAAGCGAGGTCCTTCCCGACGCCTATAGTCTGCGTGGGTTTACTCGCCGGCGACAGTTCGGTGAGGCTTTAATGTCGGCTCTCGCTCTGGCCGGGCTGACGCCCGATACCTTCATGAAGGAATTTGGGCCAAATCAGTACGAGGTTACCAATGGCCCTGCTCAAGGTCATCACTCTGCCGACCAAGCGGTAATTCTTCGGGAGCTGACGCGCATGGCGGCGCAACGCTGCGGTGAGCATGTGACGTTCGCACCGATATTGGACCCCGCCAGCGTCGGCAACGGCGTTCACATCCATATGAGCTTCCTGGATGAGAATGGCTCCCCGGCTACGTACGACGAGAACGACCCGTTCGGCATGTCCAAGATTACGGCGTCATTCATAGCCGGCGTACTCAAATATCTCGACTCCATTGTTGCGCTGACCGCGCCTTCTGACATTTCGTATCTGCGATTGACGCCAAACCGCTGGAGTGCGGCATATAACAACCTTGGCTTCCGCGATCGCGAGGCTTCAGTCCGAATCTGTCCCACGACCTCCGCAGATCCCGAGAAGGTCGCCAGGCAATATAACATTGAATACCGTGCGGCGGATGCCGCCGCCTCGCCACATCTGGCCTTGGCATCGATTCTCCATGCAGGTGCCCAGGGCATCGAAGACAGGCTCCCCGCACCTCAGGTTACTCAGGAGGACTTGTCCGTGCTGTCTGAGACCCAGCTGTCTGGCCGCGGCTACAGGCGGCTGCCACAATCCCTGGAAGAGGCTTTGCAGCGTTTTGAGCAAAACGATGTTGTAACGCGTTGGTTTCCCGCCGGCTTTACCTCGATTTATACGGCGCACAAGCGTGCCGAAATCGCGCATCTGGGTGATCGCGCCGTCAAAGAGCGCTGTTCCGCTTATTCAAAAGTGTACTGATTAAAAGCAGACACTGCCCGGGAGGCGCAAAGATGCTGAATATGAAGGCAACAAGGCGTCTGTTCAGTCTCTATCTGGTGCCCGGGTTCTCCCTACAGGCTTTCTCTTCCGCAGTTGAGGCCTTAAGGCTCGCCAACGAAGTGCTTGAATCAGAAAGTTACGCTTGGCGAATCGTATCTGACGACGGACACCCTGTAAGATCGAGTTGTGGAGTTACGATCTCCGTCGATACGTCACTCAAAGAAGAACGCGGCGTTCTTGGGCAAAGGGGCTCGTTCTCCTCAGCCGCCGTTGTTTGCGGGGGTAGCTATCCCCTTCCCGTAAATAGAGCCGTGCATGGCTGGCTGCGGGAAAGCCGAGCTAGGAAACTAGGTCTGGTTGGAATCGGCAGCGGGGTCTTCAGCATAGCCCAGACCGGTCTGGCGGATGGCCGAAGATGTGCGGTGCACTGGGAACAGTTCCCTTCATTCGTCGAACAATTTCCAAACGTCGTTGCGGTTCAATCTGCCTATGAGATCGACGGAGATACGTACTCCTGCTCGGGTGGGGATGCTGCTTTCGACATGTTCGTGCAGTTTGTCATAGAAGACTATGATTCCTTTATAGCCAGCCGGGTGTGCGAGAAGGCCGCTGCTATGAGGCTCCGCCAACCTGGAGATCGTCAGAGATTACCGCTGCATGCCGGCGCGGCCATCCACCATGACGGCCTGCTGAAGATGATCGAGCAGATGGAGAGGACCCTCGACGAGCCGTTAGCGCTCGAAGAGATAGCTGCGTCCAGCCGTTTGTCTCGGCGCCAGGTTGAACGCATCTTTTCGAAACAAATAGGACGTTCGCCAGCGAAATACTATCTTGAGATGAGACTTGAGCGAGCTCATTTGCTTATCTTGAACTCGCAACTGCCAATCGTCGAGATCGCAATGGCGTGTGGATTCATCTCGGCCTCGCACTTTTCAAAGGCATATCGCGAGAATTATCGACTGGCTCCACGCGAGGCTCGCTCGGAAGCCGTAGAACGCCGACGAAACGGGCACGGAACGTTCGCCGCGGCTGCTCCCACACCATTGCCAATGGCAAGGTCATCAATCGGGGAAATGGTGCATGCAAAGTGATTCACGTTCCGGAAACTCGCCCGGAGGCCGCAGATGCTGTCCGACAGTGGCCTGGTCTCCAGTCTCGACCTGATCGACCGTTCCTCGACGAACGCAGCCGCACCGCGACCCATGGTCGACCTCGCCGCCAGCCCGATGGGCCGGCGCATAATGGACCGCCCCACCCGCAGCCATTCCGGAAGCATTGCATGACCCAACCTTCCCGCCTTGCCATCGTTCCCTTCGTCAGCGTCGACCGCATGATGAAGCTGGTGCTGACCATCGGCGTCGAGCGGTTCCTGACCGAACTCGCCACCTATATCGAGGAGGATTTCCGTCGCTGGGAACTGTTCGACAAGACGCCGCGCATCGCCTCGCACAGCCATGACGGCGTCATCGAGCTGATGCCGACCAGCGACGGCCGCCTCTACGGCTTCAAATACGTCAACGGCCATCCGAAGAACATGCGCGAGGGCCGCCAGACCGTCACCGCCTTCGGCGTGCTCGCCGATGTCGGCTCCGGCTATCCGATGCTGCTCACCGAAATGACCATCCTGACGGCGCTGCGCACCGCGGCCACCTCCGCTATCGCCGCCAAATACCTGGCGCCCAAGGGTTCACGCTCCATGGCCATTATCGGCAATGGCGCCCAGTCCGAATTCCAGGCCATCGCCTTCAAGGCGCTGCTCGGCGTCGATCGGCTGCGGCTTTACGATATCGATCGCTCGGCCTCGGAGAAATGCGCGAAGAACCTCGCCGGCAAAGGTTTTGACATCACCATCTGCTCGACCGGGCAGGATGCGGTGGAAGGCGTCAATATTATCACCACCGTGACCGCCGACAAGCAATATGCCACGATCCTGACCGACAACATGGTCGGCTCGTGCGTCCACATCAACGCCGTCGGCGGCGACTGCCCCGGCAAAACCGAGCTGCACCGAGACATCCTGTTGCGCTCCGACATCTTCGTCGAGTTCCCGCCGCAGACGCGCATCGAGGGCGAGATCCAGCAGCTCGACGCCGACCATCCGGTGACCGAATTGTGGCAGGTGATGACCGGCCAGGCCGAGGGCCGCAAGGCACCGGAGCAGATCACGTTGTTCGATTCCGTCGGCTTCGCCACCGAGGATTTTTCCGCGCTGCGTTATGTCCGCGACCAGCTCCAGGCCACCGGCCTCTATGAGGAGCTCGACCTACTTGCTGACCCCGACGAACCGCGCGACCTGTTCGGCATGCTGCTCAGGGCCGCGGTGCAGCCGGCGGCGTGAGGGACTCGCCAAAAGCGTCCGATCTCACTGTCCCGGCCGATCGTACGTGCACCTTCGATCAAGCATTCTCTATCAATCAACCCGACAAGCTGCACTTGGATCGCTCCTCTCAAAGTACAAACTTGCTGAAACTAGGCTGGTCTCACGAAGCGAACTCGGTAGCAAGAAAAGTGGATGATGATGACTGCTGCGAAACTCGACGCGATCGACCTTAAGATCCTGGACGCCGTTCAGCGCGACGGGCGCATCACCAAGCTGGCGCTGGCCGACAAGGTCGGTCTGTCGCCGACCCCTTGCTGGATGCGGCTACGCAAGCTGGAAAAGGCCGGCATCGTTTCGGGCTATCACGCCAGGATCGCCATGCGTTTGATCGCCCCCGTTGCCACCGTGCTGATGGAGGTGACCCTGGCGAGCCACCGCCAAGCCGATTTCGACCGCTTCGAGCGGGCCATCCGCGACATATCCGAGATCGTCGCCTGCTGGTCGGTGGGCGGCGGCGTCGACTATGTGCTGAAGGTGATGGCACGCGACATCGACGCCTATCAGCGGCTGGTTGATGTCTTGCTTGACCGCGAGATCGGCATCGACCGCTACTTCACCTATATCGTCGTTAAGATGGTGAAGGAGGAGATCGTCCTGATGGCGGCAGACCTGTTGCCGCCGCACTCTTAACGGTGCGCGCAGAGAGACCTTCGGGCCGGGGCGCACAATAGAGAGACTTTCGCTACGGGCGGCGTTCAAACAGCCTCTCTATTTGCCGATGGCGCATACTCTTTCCATATCCAATCCGCCCAAGAGGCCTCGACCATGTCCCCGAATTTCGCCCGCTCGCATGGCCATGAAGCGATAAAGCGCTCGACCGCCTCGCCGATCGCCGGCTGCTGCGTGAACCTATGTCGACGGGCACTGACGCAAGCGAGGCTGCCGACATCGTCTATTCCAAGACGAAAGATGCGGTGGCTACTCGAGAGAGCCATCGTGGCCCCCTTAGGGATTCACCTCTGGCGGTTGCGGTAACATAACCCCCTGCTCTACTGAGCATCGCCCCGAGGCGTGAGGTGCACGCCGGCGCGATGGTGCATCGAACGGAACCGCCTGCTAGCTCGACCGTAGGAATTGCTTAGCGGCAGCAGCCGCGCGCTCTCGCCGATGATGTCGATCTGTTCCGTCGTCAAAGCCAAGAGTGCGGTCGTCGACAGTGCCAAGGGACGCCCGTTCCCGCCCAGGAGCTCGGTCGCATTGCCTGCAAACTTTTCAATCTGTGCGTCTGTGAGCCCGATTATCCGGCGACCGCTGCGTTCGAGCCGGTGGACGATTTCGCGCCGCCTAACTGAGTCAGTGATCATGTCGAGCCCGATCATGGCAAAATCGGTCGCGACGCACATCAGAACGTTCGTATGATAGATGTCAAACCCGCTGGGGTCCTTTGCCGAGAACACCATCGGCTCAAAGCTGAACTTCGTACAGAACCTTTCAAGTGCGATTGGATCGGTGCGCTCAGATCTTACTGCATAGGCGACCCGATCAATATGATCGAGCACCATCGTACCGGTACCTTCCAAGAAGACTCCGTCCAGCTCAAGGCCAGAATAGTCTGACTTCCTGGACTCTATATCGTCGCTTCAGCATATCGATAATATCGCTCCGTCGCTCACGCAGGCGGCTCAAGGCTATCGTGGAACGCGTTTGCCATGCCGGAAAGGCCGAGTTCGCGCAGCATGTCGATGGTGGGATTGGTCAGCATTTGTTGACTATCTCCTTAATGAAAGTAGCCTGGGCGGCGAACATTGCAGTGCTCGCCGACGGCGGCAGGTTCGGCGGTGTGCCTGGAGGCTTTGTGGAATTTGATGAGGGCGCTGATGCTTTTACAGTTCAGGCCGCCGATCTCGAGAGCACGGGCCGAAACGGCTTCGGCCTGCTCCGTGTTGATCGCCTGGTAGAGCTCGATAACGCCGAGGCATGTTCTGAATCCCTGTTCCGGATGCGGCCGGCTGGCAAGAATGGCGATGACGATTGCCTCGGTCTGTGGACCGATCGAATGAGCCCAGCGCCGGAAGCGCTCGGGCGACCATTCCGCGTAGCGGCGGTGCGAACTGGGCATGTGGTCCGGATCGGTTCCAAAACGCACCCCGCCATAGCGCCGCTGATGGACAGCGACGCGTTTGCCCTTGAACAAGACCTCGATCGTTCGGCTCGTTGCCCGGAGATCCACCTGCTCTCGAATAAGGTTGTGCGGCACGGAGTAGAAATAGCGTCGAACTCGACATGATAGTCTGTTGACACGCGCCAGCCGCCACTCGGCGAACTCGTATTCCTCGGCTGGTAGTGCGGCGAGCGCTGGCCGTTCCATCGTCTCGAACAGATCGCGACGGCACTGGTCCAGTCGGCGCATGACGTGGGTGTTGATCCGCTCGACAGCCTCCCGGATAGCGGCATTGGCTTCGTCCAGGGAAAAGAAGGTCTGGTTCCACAGCCGGCCTAGAATGCAGCTCTGCGCCAAACGGACTCCACTTGTCGCTTCGGTCGCGCCGGCAGAACGCCGACACCGTAGTGGGAAGCCATCATGCCGAAGCTGCGGTTGATCTCCGGATCGTAAAAGCTTGCTCGGTTCACACCGGACTTCAGGTTGTCGGGAACAATCAGGCGCGGGACGCCGCCAAAGAAGCGGAACATGCGCACATGCGAGCCAATCCAGTCCGGCAGGGTCTGGCTCCAGGTCGCCTCGGCAAAGGTGTAGCTCGACGCGCCGAGCACCCCGAGAAAGATCTCGGCCTCGCGGATCTCGCCGGTCTTGCGGTCCACGATCGGGCCACTCTCTTTCTTCTAATCTTGCTACAAAACCTTCAAACTATTTTACAGAACGTTTGCGGTTGGAAACCGCTGACAATGGTACATTCGCCACGACGCCTGAGGGCTAATTGCGGCCAAAACTGATGCCCATTTACGCTCAGACCGCCGCACAGCACGCAGCATGGGGTTTCAAGAGCCGATGGCAAGAAGAGCGCTTATCCTGTTTGAAGGCCATGCGATGGATACCGGGCTGCTTTACGTCCAAGCGGCCCAGCGTCTCGGCCTTCATCCAATTGTTGTATTGGCTGAGTCAACGCAGTGCAATTATCTCGCGACGGAAGGGTTTGAGGCAATCCGCGTCGATACAGAAGATCTCGGGGCGCTGATCCGCGAATGTCGCCGGCTACGTACGACTTATGACATTGCCGGCATTACGAGCGCCGACGAGTCCTTGTATGCGACAGTTGGCAAGCTTTGCAGGTATTTCGATTTTCCGGGACCCCATCCCGCATCGATTGAACAATGCTGCGACAAGTTCGCTCAACGTCAACTTCTCGCGCAGGCTGGGATTCCTGTGCCTGCCTATCGCTTGGCAGCGAATGCGACGGACGTCGCAAGGGCTGCCCTAGAGATTGGTCTCCCGGTAATACTTAAACCGGCTGTCGGCACTTGCAGCATTGGTGTTCGATTGTGCCGTGACGACCATGAGTTAGCTGAACATGCGACCTATTTGTTGGGCGGCAACCATGTATGGCGGTCCTCGCCGAGGATGCTCGTCGAGGAGTTCGCACTTGGCCCCCAATATACCGCTCAGATCATGGGAGATGAGGTCATTGGAAGCACCGCCGCTCACTTCGGCCCGCCGCCGCATTTTGTATATCGCGAGTTCACCTTTCCGGCCTTACTGACTGACAACGAGCATGAGCGCATCGCCGACATTTCGCTGAGGTGTTTGCGAGCGCTCGGGCTTGGCTGGGGGCCAACGAACATTGAACTCCGTTGGACGGAGCGTGGTCCGGTCGTTATTGAAGTCAATCCGCGTCTTGCTGGCGTGCCGGATCCTCAGTTGGTCCAACTGGCTTACGGTATCGATCTCGTCACCGAGCACATCAAGCTTGTCATAGGCGACCAATGGAATCTGCGCAGAAAGCAGTCGCAGACTGCGGCCGTCAGGTTCCTGGTTCCTGATCGCGATGGCATCCTCGATTGGATCGACGGCCACAGTCGGGCGGCGGCCCTATCAGGTGTCGCCGAGGTCAAATTGTATGTTGAGCCCAAGACTGCGATTGTCAGGAAAGGCGATTATCGAGACACGATTGCACATGTAATCGCCGCTTCACAAGGACTTGCTCAAACCGAGGCGATACTTCAGCGTGCGGTCGACTTAATCGATTGGTCGATCACACCACTCCCGACCATCGTCGGATAACAAGACGACTGTCTGCAGCAACCGCACGATCGCGGCTCCCACCGTCTCATCAACGCGGAGGCACACAGCCACAGCACCGGGTGTGGTTCAAACGTGGCCGTAGTGCTCGCGATGAACGACGACCGAAAAGGCGTAGTCGAGCAGGGTACTCCAAGAGAAAATAGGCAACCTCACTTCGTGCTGTACAGAGCGTGCGAACGGCTGAAGACCTGTGCAACTGAAAACCAGTGCGCCCAGGTCGGGGTTCTTAGAGACATAGTCCTTACAGGCACCAACGAACTCGGCTTCGGCGCGTTCGAAACCAGCGGTCGGGATCGCCGGCCGCTGGCCTGCGCTCCACAAATTCTCGAATTCCGAGCACGAATAGTCCTCGCATGCCCCCATGAACGCAAGGTTTGACGCGGGATCGATACCGACACTGACGAGATGGTGCTCCGTCAGTTGACGAACGAAGGCACAAACAATCCCAACTCGCTTGGTGCTTCCGATTAGCCGCTGCGCCAAAGGCACCTGCAAAAGGCTCGACATAAATACAGGCACCGATACTTCGGCCGCCACTTCTTTCTGGAAAAATGCGAAGTTGCCGCACTCAGCAGCGATGGCTCGGCACCCCATACGTTCAAGCCGACGTGCGGCCTGCAGTATGGGCTGTAGGCAAGCGGACTTATCTGCCTGAAAAACAAGTCGATCGATATCAATACCTTCGACTACGTCATATTGGATGGGGAATGGATACGCACTTGCGTTCCGTACATCACCAGGAAAGCCAGGGTATACCTCGTCGAGAAGCATGATCCCAAGACCCATGCCACAAGCGTATGTACCCGGTCGTGCACGAATGATGTCGATCCCAAAGTCGCGATTTCCAAACATTATGATAACTTCCACGCTGAGACTGTACTGGCCATCCTGAGTCGAACTAGCGAACCGTTCGTCGCCATTGCTGGTGAGGAGCGTCACTAGCTTTGAGCGGCGATCCACGTACTCCTGAACGGCTAGCTCGCTAGGCGAGCTTCCGAGTCGAACTTCCTCGGCTCATCCGACAGTTGAAGGAGGCATACCGCATACCGCTTGTGAGAATCGGTCCAATGCTGCACCGGGTGGAAGCCATACTCAATGAACATGTCATAAAACGTATGCAGCTCAACTTTTCGCATGATTTCCGTCCTGATCATCTCGCCTTTTTCTAGCTGAAAGCAAAAATTCAGTTTTTGCAGATTGATTGATTGGTCCTGCATCGCCTCCAGGTGGGCTTCGACGCGCTGGAGCGATTTATTGTGAAACGCCACGTGTCGAAACTGAAATATGTCAAAGTTACCGCTGAATCGCCAATTCAGATGTTGTAAGACGCAGAGATTGCCAAGGATGGCCATTTGATTATTGTAGGCTGCTTCCAGGATCTCAGTCTCTTTGTTCAAATCTGTCCCGACCAGAAAATAATCCCCAGGAGACAAGGCGGCCCGCGCCGAAAAAAGGAGAGAATATAGTTCGTCATCGTACAAGTTCCCGATCGCGCTGCCCAATGAAATTAATAGCTTGCGGCCAGACAGCTCTTTGGTCCGTGCGAGTCCCGTTTGGTAGGTCCCTACGATCCCCAAGAAGTTCAAATCCGATGTTAACGAAACGATGTTTTCCCCCGCTCTTTCTAAGATGGAGCGATTTATGTCGATAGCAGTGTAAGACGTCGGCCCGTACCTCTCCACATAAGCCCCGACCAAACGAGTTGTTTTTTCCGCGTTTCCAGATCCCAATTCGATAAGAGAAACCGAACCAGTTAAATCGGAAACCGCCTTTGCGTTCTGTGTAATTATATCCATTTCTGTTCTGAACAGGTAGTAACTGTCCTCAGAACAGAGACGCTCGAACATCTTGGAACCGGCGTCGTCATAGTAATATATGCTTTTTATAAGGCGAGGCTTTTCTGAAAGGGACGACACCAATGCGCCTCCATCGAATAAGACATGTTCAGGAACATCCTCGCCTATAATATTATACATCGCTGATGGCGGATTCTCTGTTTGATTGTGCCGGGTCATGATATGTTCCCATTAGACGAGACCACATTCTAGATGACCTTGTCACCCACAACTGAATCTCGATCCGTAGCTACTGCCGCTTTGCGACTGGGGAGCATCAAAACGCGTGCCAAACCCGTTGAAAGGAATTTTCCGCCTGTTTCAAGGCTTATATGAGAGCACACTGGAACACTGAACTAGATCATGTCTCGGATCCGACAAACCTGACAGGTAGGTGCGCGCCAAGTCCGCCGACTGCAAGGCTGTTGCAACGAGGTTCGACGGCCGCGGAATCGCAAAATCTGTTCGCTCAAAAAGGGAACGTGGTCCCCCGCCACATCTCATCAATCCGACAGATGTTCCCAACTGGCTCGGCTCTCGGGCTGTGACTCCAGCTATGCGTCATGCGATATACTGGGCGACTTTTAGCCGAGGGCGAGCAACCGCCAATGACTCTCGTCCGCCACGACCGGTCGGCAAATCTGCCACCGAGGTCCGTTCCCGCCATTTGGCAACAGTCTTTTGGTTGATCCCGTAGCGCTTCGCCAGCGCCCTCAGGCTCTCTTGACTATGCTGTATCGCTCGACGGACCGCCTCTGTCGTCGTGGCGCTCCCATGAAGAACCTGGCACGAAGTCCGATTCCGCCAGAACGCCCTCGATCGTCGGCAACTCGGTTGCTCCCATTGCCCGGATCTCGTCGTCATCGACCCGTGAGCGGTTGAAGAAGACGATCTTCATGTCGAAGCCGAAATAGGCGCGTTTGGCCATTGCCTTGCCGATGCGGCCCATGCCGATGATGCCGAGCGTCTTTCCCGAAACCCTGGTTCCAATCATGTGGGTCGGGCACCATCCCGCCCATTCGCCCGCCCGCAACACCCGCTCGCCCTCACCCGTGCGCCGGGCAACGGCAAGCAGCAGCGTCATGGCGATATCGGCCGTGCAGTCGGTCAGTATGCCCGGTGTGTTGGTCACAACGATGCCAAGCTGCCGAGAGGCTTCCAGGTCGATGTGGCTGAACCCAACGCCGAAATTGGCAATCAGCCTGGCGCGCGCGTCCTCATCGGGAAAGACCGAGGCAGGAAGCTTGTCGCTGACAGTCGGCAGGATGGCGTCGAAATTCAGGAACGCGGCCTTGAGCTGCGTTGGTGTCAACGCCGATGTCGCCGCCGTTCAAAGTGGTGTCGAACCGCTCCGCAAGGATCCGCTCGACGACGGCCGGCCAACGCCGGGTCACAATTATGCCCGGCTTCATGAGATTCCCTGCTGATTGAAGGCGGGTCAGCGGCCAGCGCTGACCCTGATTGGGCGGAAGCCGGGGCTTACGCCGCTTTCTTCTGTTCGCCGAGCACACCGGCGACCATCGGCCCGAATGCGGCCGGCGTCGGCACGATGGTGACGCCGGCGTCGCGCAGGATCTCGACCTTCTCCTGGGCCGACTCGCCGAAGGCAGAGATGATCGCGCCGGCATGGCCCATGCGGCGGCCCTTCGGCGCGGAGAGACCGGCAATGTAGGCGATCAGCGGCTTCTTCATGTTCCACTTGGCCCACTCGGCGGCTTCCGCTTCCTGCGGTCCGCCGATTTCGCCGATCATCACCACCGCATCAGTGTCTTCGTCCCGCTCGAACAGTTCCAGCATGTCCTTGAAGGACGAACCGTTGATCGGATCGCCGCCGATGCCAACACTGGTCGACACGCCGATGCCGAGCGCTTTCATCTGCGAGGCCGCCTCGTAGCCCAGCGTGCCAGAACGTCCGACGATGCCGACCCGGCCGGGCAGGTAAATCGAGCCCGGCATGATGCCCATCAGCGCCTGGCCGGGCGTGATGATGCCCGCACAGTTCGGCCCGATCAGCCGCATGCGATCCTCGTAGCGATAGCGCCGCATGTAACGCTTCACCCGCATCATGTCCTGCGATGGGATGCCGTCGGTGATGCAGACGCAGAACTTGATGCCGGCATCCGCCGCCTCCATGATCGAGTCGGCGGCAAAGGGCGGCGGCACGAAGACGATGCTCGCATCGGCTCCGGTTTCGCGCACCGCGCCCTTCATGGTGTTGAACACCGGGACGCCCAGATGGGTCTGTCCGCCCTTGCCCGGGGTGACGCCTCCGACCACCTTGGTGCCGTAGCGTTTCATGTCCTCGGCATGGAAACTGCCGATCTTGCCGGTAAAGCCCTGCACGAGGACGCGGGTGTTCCGATTGAGCAGAATTGCCATATTTTCCTCCCGTCAGCCTGCTTTTTTCATTGTGACCGCTTGCCACGCGGCAACCGCCTTTTCGGCCGCCTCGGCCAGCGTGTCGGCGACGATCACCTCCTCACCGGAATCGGCCAGGATGCGCTTGCCCTCTTCGACATTGGTGCCGGCCAGCCGCACGACGAGCGGAACGTTGACGCCGACCTCGCGGATCGCCTTGATGACGCCTTCGGCCACCCAGTCACAGCGGTTGATGCCGGCGAAGATGTTGACGAGGATGGTCTCGACATTCTTGTCGCCCAAAACCGCGCGGAACGATTTCGCAACCCGCTCGGGCGAGGCGCCGCCACCGATGTCGAGGAAGTTGGCTGGTTCGCCGCCGGCAATCTTGATCATGTCCATCGTTGCCATAGCCAGCCCGGCGCCGTTGATGATGCAGCCGATGTTGCCGTCGAGTCCGACATAGGACAGGCCGCGGTCGCTGGCGAAGGTTTCGCGCGGATCCTCCTGCGACTTGTCGCGCAATTCGGAGATTTCGGGACGACGAAACAGCGCGTTCTCGTCGAACGACATCTTGGCGTCCAGCGCCATCAGATTACCGTCACGCGTGACGACCAGTGGATTGATCTCGAGCATCGAGGCGTCGTAGTCGCGAAACACGCGGTAGCAGCCAAGCAGCGTTTCGGTCGCCTTGCCAATCAGGTTGTTCTCGAGACCAAGGCCGAAGGCGATCTCGCGCGCCTGATACTGCTGCATGCCCGCGCCAGGGTCGACGGTCGCGCGAATGATTGAATCAGGCAGCTTTTCGGCGATCTCTTCGATCTCCATACCGCCGGACGCAGAGGCGACGATCATCACCCGCTCGGCCTTACGATCGAGGACAAAGGCGAGATAAATTTCCTGGCGGATGTCGACGGTCTCTTCGACATAGAGCCGCGACACCAGCTTGCCGCGCGGCCCGGTCTGATGCGTCACCAGCTTTCTGCCCAGCATCGCCTCGGCGGCATCGCACACTTCCTGGTCGGACGTACAGATGCGGATACCACCCGCCTTGCCGCGGGCACCGGAATGGATCTGCGCCTTGACGACCCATCTGCCGCCACCGATCTCGCTGGCACGGTATGTCGCCTGCTCCGGGCTATAGGCCAGACCGCCGCGGGGAATGTGGACGGAATAGCGCGAGAGCAGTTCCTTCGCCTGATATTCGTGAATGTCCATGTCGAGCTCCTCTTCAGACGTGTGCGACAGGGCGCGGCTGCGCCGACCGCTCGATGGCCTCGTGCGTCACCAGGACGTTGCGCGCCATCCGTTCCGATGCGGCGTCGATCATCTTGCCGTCCAGCGCAGCGGCGCCCTTGCCCTGCTCTTCGGCTTCCTTGAGCACCTCGATGATCCGGCGGGCGCGTGCGACTTCTTTCTCGGGCGGCGAGAACACCGTGTTGGCAAGTTCGATCTGTGAGGGATGGATCGCCCACTTGCCTTCGATGCCCAGGGCTGCACCGCGCTGGGCGGCCGCCATATAGCCGTGGGGATCGGAGAAATCACCGAACGGACCGTCGATGGCGCGCAGGCCATAGGCCCGGCAGGCAACCGTCATGCGCGACAAGGCCGCGTGCCACTGGTCGCCGGGATAATCCGGGTTGAGGCCGCCGATGTTGACAGTGCGTGCCTTGCAGCTGGCTGCATAGTCGGCAACCCCGAAATGCATGGCCTCCAGCCTTCCCGGGAAGGCTGCGATCGCCTCCACATTGGCCATGCCGAGCGCCGTCTCGATCAATGCCTCAAGACCGACACGCGTCCGATAGCCTTTGGCCATCTCGATCTGATTGACCATGGCCTCGACCATGTACAGATCGGCCGGGACGCCGACTTTCGGCACCAGGATCGTATCCAGCCGGTCGCCAGCCTGTTCCATCACGTCGACCACGTCGCGATACATATAATGCGTGTCGAGGCCGTTGATGCGCACCGAAACGGTCTTGCCCTTGGCGCGCCAGTCGATGTCGTTCAGCGCCTGGATGATGTTTTTGCGCGCGCGCTCCTTGTCGGGTGGAGCGACGGCGTCCTCGATATCGAGGAAGACGAAGTCAGCGGCGCCGTTGGCCGCCTTGTCGATCATCTCGGGGCTCGATCCCGGAACCGCGAGTTCGCTGCGCTGCAGGCGCAGCTTGCGAAGATGGTTGATGGTGTGACTCATGGTCTTTTTCTCCCGATGACCGGTCATGCCGCCTTGGCGAGCGTGGTTTTCTCCGAAAGACGGAAATGCTCGATCGCCGCGCCGACACCTGAGCCGGCATCGAGCTTCACGCCGCAGTCGAGCAACGCCATCTCGGCAGCTGAGAGTGCCCCGCACACCATCACGTCGTTCAGCCAGCCGAGATGGCCGATGCGGAAGACCTTTCCGGCGACCTTGCTGAGGCCGACGCCAAGTGAGGTATTGTAGGCCTGGTGAGCCCGCCGAACGACCGCGGCGCTGTCGATGCCGTCAGGGACCAGGACAGCGCTGACCGTGTCTGATTGCCACTTCTGCTCCTTCGCGCAGAGGCGGAGCCCCCAGGCATCGATCGCCTTGCGCACGCCGCCGGCAAGCCGGTGATGGCGCGCAAAGATGTTTTCGAGCCCTTCCTCGGCGATCAGGTCGAGCGAGGCGCGCAGGCCGCGCAGCAACTGGGTTGCCGGTGTGTAAGGGAAGTAACCGGTGTCGTTGGCCTTGATCATGTCGTCGAAGGAGAAATAGCAGCGATGGTGCTTTGCGGCCTTGGCTGCCGCAAGCGCCTTCTGGCTGACTGACAGGAAGCCTAGTCCGGCGGGCAGCATGAAACCCTTTTGCGAGCCGCTGACGGCGCAGTCGACGCCCCACTCTTCCTGACGGAAATCGATCGAGCCAATCGACGACACGCCGTCGACGAACAGCATAGCGGGGTGGCCGGCAGCGTCGAGCGCCGCACGGACAGCGGCGACGTCGCTGGTAACGCCGGTCGCGGTCTCGTTATGCGTGCAGAACACCGCCTTGATCTGGTGCGCCTTGTCGGCCTGCAGCCGCTCCGAGTATATCTCGACGGGAACGCCAGTTCCCCATTCGCAGTCGATGGCGTCAACGTCCATGCCGAAGCGTTCGGCCATGTCGATCCACAGATGCGAGAACTGGCCGAAGCGCGACATCAGCACCTTGTCGCCCGGGCTGAGCACATTGGTTATCGCCGATTCCCAGCCGCCGGTTCCCGACGCGGGGAAGATGAAGACACGGCCGGTCTCGTTCTTGAAGACTTTCTTCATGTCCTCGAACAACGGCAGGGTGAATGAAGGGAAGGTCGGTGAACGCATGTCCTCCATGGACACGTTCATTGCCTGCCGGACCGATTCCGGAACATTGGTCGGTCCTGGGACGAAAAGTTGATTGTATCCGGCCATGACTGCTTCTCCTCAACTCGGCTTGGCAAAAAGCCTGTTCAGGCACCGCCTGCTTTCCTATGAGGATGATGTTTTCTTTCCTCGGCCAGAAAAACACCTGCCCGGATAGAAAATGTCACCGCCCAGCATTGAAAAAAAACCCGCTTAGGGAGGCCGAAAAAGATCGAACGGATAGGCTGGACCTACCTGGCGGACCAGGCTTGCGTGCAAGCGTCGCCGGCGCCGGCCATGGCGATGGTCAAACCGATATTTGTGCAGATTTGCTGCAATCCGGATTGCGTTCTGGGCAACGCATCAATGGCGTGGCCCCAGATGGATTCCGGCTACAGCCGACCCATCGCAATGGCAGCGGCATCCGCTGCAATTTCCAGATCAACGCCAGTTGTCGCAAGGTGAGAGGTTTTCTGCCCCATGCGCGAGCGCATCTGGCAAAACAAAGCAGCGGAGCGGAGGGCGTCTCGAGCAGCCTATGGGGAATTCACCTGCGCACCGCGGTTCTTCTCGCTGGCATGAAGCGCCACGGCCATGGCGCGGTTGCGCACGTCAAGTTTGTCGTAGAGGTTCTTCAGATGATACTTGACGGTGTTTTCGGAAATGCCGGTGCGAGTGGCAATCTGCAGGTTGGTCCAGCCATCGGCCAAGACTGCAAGCAATTCTCGCTCCCGCGCGGTAAGCTTCGAAAGCGGCGTATCATTTATTTTCGAGACGTCGATGTAGGGGATGCAGATGCGGCCATGCGCGACGACGAGCAGGGTGTCGAACAGGATGCAGGGATCCTCGCACTGGTAGCAGAAGCCTTGCGCACCGAGGCGCACGCATTGTTTCAGGATCGCAATGTCGTGCTCGTTTGAAAAGATCACGATGCGCGGATTGAGCTGACGCTTCCGCAACTCGGCCAGGACCTCGCCGCCATTCATATCGGACAGTTTCCAGCCGATGACAGCGACATCGAAAGCGGGTGTGGCGGCAGATACCGCCTCCAGGAACGCCTCGCCGGTCTGAACGCCCATGACGAGTTCGAAACGGTCGTCCCTTTTGATCATGTCGCCAAGCGCAGCCAGGACCAGCGGATTCCGTTCCGCGGTCATAACTCTGAATCTGTTCACTTCAGCCATGGTCGTATCATCAATCCCGGCACGTCGAGGCTCACCATACTACATGCCCACGCAATCACTTGCGGCTCCTACGCGACCCAAATCAGTCGTATATCGGGAATCTGCGCACCAGCGCCCCGACCTCCTCGCGAACTTCGCGCTCGACGGCAGCGTTGCCATCTTCTCCATTGGCCAACAGCTCGTCGATGACCTTCATCGTCAGCTGCCCCACCAGGCGGAAATCCTCGGCAAGAAAGCCGCGTGTCGTGCAGGCGGGCGTTCCGAGCCTGACGCCTGACGTGATAGCGGGGCTTTGTGGATCGAAGGGAATGCCGTTCTTGTTGCAGGTGATGTGGGCACGACCAAGCGCTGCCTCCACGGCCTTTCCGGTAAGCTGCTTGCGGCGCAGGTCAACAAGCACCAGATGCGTGTCGGTTCCACCCGAGACGATGTCGACGCCGCTCGCCGCGATGGTTGCCGCCAGCGTCTTGGCGTTGGCGACGACGTTTGCCGCATAGCTCTTGAACGCAGGCGTCAGCGCCTCGGCGAATGAAACCGCCTTGGCGGCGATGACATGCATCAGCGGTCCGCCCTGCAGGCCGGGGAACACCGATGAGTTGATCTTCTTACCGATCTCCTCGTCGTTGGACAGCACCATGCCGCCGCGCGGCCCCCGCAGCGTCTTGTGCGTGGTGGTGGTCACGACATGCGCATGCTGGAGCGGATTGGGATGGACGCCACCTGCGACGAGACCGGCAAAATGCGCCATGTCGACGAACAGCTTGGCGCCGACCTCGTCGCAGATGCCGCGAAACACCTGGAAGTCGATGATGCGGGGATAGGCCGAGCCGCCGGCAAGTATGACTTTCGGGCGGTTCTTGAGAGCAAGGTCGCGGACCTCGTCATAGTCGATCCGCTGGTCCTGCGGCCTCACGCCGTAGGAGACGACATTGAACCATTTGCCGGATTGGTTGACCGGAGAGCCATGGGTCAGGTGCCCGCCGGCGGCGAGATTGAGCCCCATAAACGTGTCGCCCGGCTGCATCAGTGCCATGAACACCGACTGGTTCGCCTGGCTGCCGGAATTGGGCTGGACGTTGGCATAAGAACAGTTGAACAGCGCCTTGGCGCGATCGCGTGCCAGGTCTTCGACCTCGTCGACATACTGGCAGCCGCCGTAGTAGCGCCGGCCCGGATAGCCCTCGGCATACTTGTTCGTCAGCACCGAGCCTTGCGCCTCAAGCACGGCCTTTGAGACGATGTTTTCCGAAGCGATCGCCAAGCTGCTTATCGATACTCGTCCTTCACTGGAGCGATACGACGCCCGCCCGTCACAACACAAATATCCACAGACTTATTTGTAGTCATGCAGTCGAAGCTCGCGCCTGACGAGCGCAGAAGGCTTGTGTGAACGATCGCGTGAATTCCAGTGTGACGTCCGGAATTATCTGTCGTTGTCCGGAATTAAGCCGGGCTTCGGAGGTCGTGCGCGGCATTGTGCGCACCATGGCAAACCGTGGGTCTACGCCGGCGGCCTTGCGGCTGCCGGTCGCCCGCATGCAACCACCGAGTAACAGCTGGAGTTATATCTGTCGTGACAATCGCACCTGGCATCGCCACGCAGCCTGCAAAAGGCGCGCCTAGAGGCGCACGGCTGGACTTGGTCGAAAGGGCTGCTTCGGTTTACCAATCCTGTCGTCCTAGGTTGACCAATCCGTTGTTGACCGTGAGCGGGTTTACCAATAAGGGCGGCTATATTCTACGCAAATCCAATAACTTAATGCCAATCCAGAATTAACTGTCATTGAGGCCATTGGTAAACTCCATCTTTGCATTGGAAACTCCTACTTTCAGCCAGAAACACTCCTGTTTTCAATCACATAGGCCACCCACAAGCGACCCATAATTATGGACTGGTAAACCCCGTGAAAGGCCAATTAATTCCGGACGTCACACCACTGTGCCGTCCAGAATTATCTGTCGTCGTCCGGAATGAAGCGGGGTTTAGAACTGAGACGAATACGCCGAGAAGTGCGAGCGCGACTCATTCGACAAGGGTTACCAAACCTGTTCCTGTGGGTTACCAATCGGCGTGTTGGGTGGCCTCAGGTTACCAATCAGGGCCGCAATAAGCTTAATGAAGCCAGCCCCTTAGCGCCAGTTCGGAATTAATTGTCGTCGGGGCACATTGGTAACCCGTTGACCGACGGGCATTGGTAACCTCTTCTGGCGAAAGGGTGGGAATATGAGCCACTTAGCAGTCAGGCCGACGACAGATAATTCTGGTCTTGGAGTCTCACCAACGACAAATAATTCTGGACGGCATACCACTCTGCCATTTATGCGACTTTCGAAGCACAAAAGACGAACATTGAGAGGGCGTTGGGTGTTTTAGCCGTCAATAGCCCTGCACATTTCCGCGGCTCCGGCGAGCCTTTTCGGGACGATTGATTCCTAGTAGCGCGAGGGTAGCGCGCTCGCGAGCGCGCCGTAAACAGCGCCGTAGCGAGCGAGCGGCGGTTTTGCGCCTCGTCCCGCTCTGATGATCGACAAAAGCTGCCAATCCGGCGAGGGGTGGTTAATCAGCTCCTCCTATTGCCCCATTGGATGAACGTTGGCCAAATCCCTCACTTATTTGCCGGGACACTTTCGGAGCGTGAAGCTTAATGACAGACTGTTGTCTTAGGCCGATGAGTCGGATCACGAGAAAACCTGAATAGCTGATTGATGTCTGACGTAAGTTTCCGCTGGCTCCATTTGTCAGATCTTCATTTCGGCATGAAAGGCCAAGCACCGCTCTGGGCCAACCTCAAGCATCATTTCTACGATGACCTTCCTCTGTTGCATCGTCAGTCGGGGCCGTGGGATCTCCTGATCTTCTCCGGTGACATAGTGCAGAAGGGCGACGCCGAAGAATTTAAGGGCGCAACGGCTGCGCTTGTGGAACTCTACGGAAAGTTGACGGACTTGGATTGCTCGCCCAAGTTCATGGCGGTTCCAGGGAATCATGACCTCGTTCGCCCAAGCGCCAGCGATATGTCCGCGATGTTGCTGCAGGACTGGTCGAAGAAGCACAATGTCCGCGATGATTTCTTAAACAACCCTACTGGTCCCTATCGAGAAACCATTCGGAGCGCCTTTGCTAACTACCAGGCCTGGTACGAAGCGCTTGGCGCGGTCGGGATATCCGTCGTTGATGCGGCCCATGGCTTCCTGCCTGGCGATCAGGTCGTCAGGTTCGCCAAGGACGACAGGCAGCTTGGCCTGATCGGTCTAAACTCCACATGGCTTCAACTGAGCAAGGAGAACAAGGCCGGCGATCTGCACGTGGACCATCAGCAGCTTTCAGTGTTACTGCCGGATGCGGAAGGCTGGTGCCGCGCAAACGACTTCAATCTTCTGGTCACCCATCAACCGGCAGAGTGGTTGACGCCAGGCAGCTTGGACACATGGAAGAAGGAGATCGCTCCGCCTGGCCGTTTCGATCTCCATTTATTCGGTCACATGCACGAGCCTCTCTCAAGCAGCCTGTCGCAGATGGGCTCGTCCCCGGTAGCCATATTTCAGTCCCCGTCCCTTTTTGGCCTGGAACATTTCGGCGACGGCAGGACCCAACGCATCCACGGCTATAGTGCTGGCGCGCTTGTCATAAACGAGAAGGGTCGGCAGCTCAGGATCTGGCCCCGGACGTACCAAGCCACGAGATCAGGCCAGAGTCGGGTCACTCCCAATTTCGAGTTCATCTTGCCCGATAATGAGAGCACGGTGACGCAACTGCCTGACAAGCAAGTGATCAAGTCCGCAGCCGCTGGGGTGGTGGGTCCCGTCTCGCCTGTCGCGCAGGCAGAAAGAGAGGAAGCATTCGTCGCGACGGCGTGGACACAAAAGACAAACCTCCTTTCAAGATTCAGGCATCACCTTCTGCCACCCGGG
Source organism: Mesorhizobium sp. M7A.F.Ce.TU.012.03.2.1 (assembly GCF_004006095.1). Lineage (NCBI taxonomy): Bacteria > Pseudomonadati > Pseudomonadota > Alphaproteobacteria > Hyphomicrobiales > Phyllobacteriaceae > Mesorhizobium > Mesorhizobium sp. M7A.F.Ce.TU.012.03.2.1. The sequence goes on along the minus strand of NZ_CP034779.1, from coordinate 1,896,839 downwards.
CCCCACGCCTTCGTCAGGAAGGAGGAGCAAGACATTGCTGCCAACGCGCTGACAAAGCGCGCATTGTGGATCATTGCCGATTGGGGGCTGGGTTCGGACGAGTTTGTGTCTTCCGTCCTGCAAATGCATGAGATGTCGGACTGGCCTGTGTTCCGGTTCGACTTGAGCGAAATGTCCGCCGGCAGCGATCTTGCCCAGGAAATCGAGGCCAGGCTAGGCTTCAAGATCCAGCAGATATCGGACGAGCTTGCGACTGGCGACGCGGCCGTCCTGCTCCTGGACGATTTGGTCCTGGGAGAACGAGTGCAGGGCACGATACCTAGAGAGGCAGAGCTAGAGGCCCTTTCCCAAGCTATCCTGGACTATTGCCCCGGCATAGCAATCCTGTTGCGCACCAGTTCTGATCCGGCGAATAGCCAGTTCGGGAAGGTCAAGATCGGAGCCCTAGACGAGCCCGATCTCAAAGCCTACATCGCCAATAGTCCAGAAGGCGGCATCGAGCTGGCGGCTCAGGATGCGGTTGCCAAATTGCTGCTCATCACCGGGGGCGTTCCTGATCAGGTCGACCAAGCGCTAAAGGCACTACAGGTCGTAACTTTGTCCGAGCTGGTCGCGAGCCATCAGGAGACTGGCGAGAACGAACCTTCAAGCGGTTCCCAGGGTCTCCGGCGAGCGATCGAGGACCTGGGCGCCGCCACTCAGCCAATGCTGCAGCGCGCTCTGCAGATGTTGCAAGCGCTGGCAACATTTCCTCATGGAGCTCAATTCGAGCACATTAAACGTTTCAACGGGGTCAACGGATTCTATCCCACCAATGCAACCGAGCTTCGCCATCGCGCGCTTATAGTCACTTCTACTCTTCCGGGACTGGAGCAGCAGAGCCAGGCTGAAATCCGCAGGATATTGACCGTTCCCCGCACGGTGCGCGACGTCGTGCGTGGGCAGATGTCCGAAGAGCTTCTCAATCAGCACAACAGGCGCGCGGCGGAATTGTATTTTGGCTCAAATTGGCGAGCCGGATCCACCAGTTGGCCCCCTGACCGAAAGTATTCCAGTCCGAAGTGTTCGCACCATGAGATCGCGAATGCTTCGGCTATTCTACTGCGCCTACTAAAAACGGCGTTGCGGGCCAGCGACATGGAGGAGGTTATCGCGCTGATGCACCTGAGCGCAGCCTTTGCCGACGCTCTCAACTCAGGATCACACTACTACGGTGCTTCCGAATTCTCCTCGTCGTTCTTGCACACGGCACCGGCCGATGTCGCCGACGATATGGTCGCTCGCGTTCGGCTCAACTATGGCCAGGCGCTGCGGCTGACTGGAGAGCGGTCCAGAGCGATCCATGTATTGGAAGAGCTGGACCCCTCAAAGTTTGATAGATCAGATCGCGAATCCCTCTGGCTTTCGCTGGCATTGGCTCACGGCGGAGATCCGAAGGCTAAGGAATACGCCGAGAAGCTTCTCAAGGCCACTAAGGACAACTCTTACAAGCTGCAGGCGAGATCGATCATCATCCAGAGCGAGCCCGCAAGCCCGGAGCGCACGACCAAACTCGTGAGGCTGCAGCTGGAGGCGCGCAAGAAAAAATCGCATATCGTCGCGAACAATCTGGCACTTCAGTTGGCAAGCGAGAGCGACGACAAGGGGGTTGCGGACAGGTATTTGAATGAGGTGCTGAGCCCAAAAGAGGATTCGGACGACATATACAACCTGGCGAGGGCCGCGGTCAGTTTGGCCGAGCAAGTCCTTGAGCGCGGCGAAGCGCTTTCGAATGCAGACCATTCCCGGCTCATCGCGGCCTACCAGTACCTGTTCATCCAACGGATACCCTCGCTTTTCGACAGGTGCCACCGGGCACTCTGGAAGAGCTTTGCCAGACGCCGCGAGATGAACAACCTCTTCGCGTTGTTCCGCAACAGCTCATTCATCTGGAGGGTTAGGGGCGTGGGAGAAAAGGAGGAGCAGTACATCTCTTCGCTGGCGTCGATAGCCAAGGGAGATGATAGTGCAATTCCGGAAAATCGTGACGGAAGCTATTTCAAAGCGCGCTTACATTCCACTGCCAGGACTCCACTTGCGATTGAAGGCTGACTGGCGGTCGCGGTCGGCGACAGGCTATGCCAAAGGCTGCAGCGGCGATCTGGACGAACCGTCCACTGTCTCCGGCGGGCCGCAAACCGCCTTAACCTGGCCGTTCACCGCAAAAACGATGTTCTGAAGACGGACATTCTCCACCCTCAGATTGCCGAGCGTGGGATTGTCCAATTGTTACCTTGGAAACTTCCGGAGGCTTCCAGCATTCACCGTCCCGACGTAGGACATCTGCTCATCGAGGGACTTCCCGAATGCGCTACGTGAACGCATCATTATCGCAGCGTGGAAAGGCTGCTCCCTACCATAACGTCTTCATCCTGTGCACGACTAAAGCTGGTTAATGAAACCATCCCAGCCGAGCTTCCCCAGTGCCTTGTCGACGGCGGCCGTCAGCTCCTCGTTCTTTGCCTTGAACATTGAATTTGTGGCAGAAAAGCCATCATAGCCGAATTTGGCAGCCCCGAGCGCTGCGAGTAGCCCGCACCACTCGCGGATGCTATCGACCTTTGCGAGTAGCTGCTCTCTCGAATAGCCTTGCCCGGTTTGCTGGCCGTGGAAAATCTTATCGCGGGCTTTCCAAGCGTGATCGAGCGCGGTGTTGAGTGGCCCATAGCGATCGCCGAACTCGTCCTTGAAGCGAAGCCCGGTCAGCCGCTGTATCCCACCGCGAAAGCCTGTGTGGGCTATGCCCTTGTTGTTGGCTAGCGCTTGGCGCACAGACGAGGCCTGATCCGGTCCGATCGCCGAGGCTTGGAATACCAGAAAAGAGCAGATCTTCCGTTGTTGCCGCTCGTATTTGATCCACGCGAGGCAAAACGCATCGACACCGCGAGTCTCCAAGCCGGATCCCAGCACGTATTCGATGATATTGAATTCGTCCTCTAAAGTTCGACGCATAATATCCTCCTGCCCGATGTCTACCCTAGATTACTCGCGGTTCGGGCGCATCCAGCCTTCGGCGGAGCTGGCAAATACAATTGTTTAGCATTGGAGCGCACACTGCGGTAAAGTGCCGAGGGTGCAAAAAATCCTAGCAAAAACAACCAACCGACCCCAGCACAATGTGCGCCCTTTTCTCTTGCCATCTTAATCGGTCGTGTTTCGAGATACTTTGTGCCAATCGTCGTTACTCCTCTCGGATACGATAATATATGAATCCATTCTCCTTGCTACGATTCCGCTTTTGGGCGTCGAGTTCCGATGCGCCGTGCAAACTTCCGCGCTCTGTGACGGGGTGTTTTGGCTGCACGAGTGCAGCGCTCGAACCGTGGTGGCGCACTTTTCCATCGGTCTGACAGCGCGTCGTCACAGGCAATCGAGCGCGGTCCGGCTGTCGGTCGATCGGCGCGGCGCAGGCAGGATAATTTGCGTTCCGTCGTTCCCGGTCTGCATCGGTTCTCATCCGCCGGAGCGGATTTCCTTGTTCACATGGCGTCCGTCAGCATACCGGCGCCATGCGTTTCATTTGCCGCCGCACCGCTCATCATGCGCTCCCAGCAGCTTCCGGTAGCGTGCGAGACACTTTGTGCTAAGCCGGGTGTCAGTTGCGCTTCCGCCGGCGCCCTTGTCCCGGCTGAGGATGCGAAAGAAGGGGATCTTCTAGAGGCAAAGAGGGCTGGCCTCTGGAGATTTTACCTCCGGAGATCGGCATCGGAGGCAACTCTGGCTGCCGACGGAGCTCGTCGGCAGAGGGCCGTCGCTGGGGCTGCTTACGAGCGACTGAACGCGCTGCCTGTGCCGCCGCGACGATGTTGAGTGCAGTTAAGATTCCGAGGTTCGGCCCGCTGATTAAGTCGGCAGCCGTTACGATCTGAACCCTCGGGCGATCACCCCCAGGAAGCGTAATGCGTCCAAAGCCATGGGCTTCTGACTTCATGTCCCGTGTCGGTTCGTCCATGCAAACGAAAATTCCGATATCTGCTTGCTCGCGTTGAACGACGGCACAGAGCGATCGGATCATTTCGGGCCCAACGTGACGGCCAGCCTTTACGGAGACCAAACCTCGGCCGTAGGTTTGGGTACCCGTCTGGAACACAATCTCGCCGTCGATGCCTCCGTCCGCCCCTTTTCCTCGCGATTGACCACCCACTTTTCCAACGGCCCATTGCTGAAATGTATACGGGTCGTGAGCAGCGAGTTTCCTCGCCGACATCTCATCCGCAGGAATACCATTCAGCTTGTAGGATGCTGCAGGCAACCAGGTTTTGAATCGATCTTCGATCACTTGAATCGCGAGGTAGGTTATATCGATCCCTATCCAGATGCGGTTAAGTTTCTCGGCTGCATGAATCGCCGTACCGCAGCCGCAAAACGGATCCAAGATCACGTCTCCCTGGTTGGTGGAGGCGGCTATTATTCGTTCAAGCAGAGCGAGCGGCTTCTGGGTCGGATATCCAAGAGCTTCCTTTGATCGATTGCTGATAATCGGTATGTCCGTCCAAATTTCCTGCAACGGGACGCCCGGCATCTCATCCAGGTACCGCTTGATCTGAGGAACTGCACCAGGTCTCGTCTGAACGATCCGGCCTTCATCAACGAGGGCGGCCATCTTTGCCTTGGAGTAACGCCAATAGCGGGTCACTCCCATCAACTCATACGAGGGGTTGCCTTTTTCTGCTCCGCCGGGACCTTGGATATTGTCCAACCGATACCGTCGCCCATCTTCCTCGACGCGACGGTAGTCTCGATCTTTGTACTCCTCCGAATATGGCGTGTATTGGACGTTAAAGACACGATCAGAAGAACGAGAATAGAATAACAGCGTGTCGGAGTTGCGTCCGAAATGCTTGGCACCTTGGCGACCGTCACTGTGCGCATGTGATCGCTTCCACGAGATGTGATTGATGAAGCCCTCGCCTTTGAAGACGGCGTCCATCAAGATTTTGAGATAGTGGCAGGCGGTGGGGTCGCAGTGGAGGTAAATCGAGCCTCCGGACTTCAAAACGCGTCGCAGTTCGACTAACCGAACCGCCATCATTGCAAGATAGGCCATCATATCACTTCGGCCCAGAAACGATTGGAGGGCGCGAAGCATGTTGAAAGTGGTTATGTCCTCGCGGCTCAAATCATCGAGCGCCTTCGAGGCTCCGTCCTCCCAACTCCACGTATCCTCGAAAGCTTTGACCTGCGCGTCCCCCCCAACGGGTGTTTTATAGAGGATGTTGTATGTCGCATTGGAATTGAATGGCGGATCCAGGTAAACAAGATCGACACTCTCAGATTGAATCTGCTCCCGCAAAACGGTCAGATTATCACCGAACCATAGATGGTTTTTTATCACAACATTTGCCCCCACTCTGACAAATCTTGCCTGAATTTCCCCAATGAGCCGTTAACCTATCTTTGGGATGCGAAGCCCGTGACGGAGGGCGCGAGCCCTCGGCCTGTGATTTGACCCTGCATGACCGCGTCAAGGACGCCCCGTTCCTTGCTGACCAACATGAGGAATTGAAGCGGTTTTTGGAGCCCGTTCCGGTTCGGCAAGCAGAGATACTCTAGCAATCTCGGCGCCATATTCCCAGTTACATGGCGTGCATGGGTTCACCACAACTTGCGGCAGCCAATACGCCACATGACAACATCAACGCAGGTGTGTCTTGCAGACCGGTCCGAGAAAGCCGCCCGTCGCCGTCCCACCCCAAGCGGCCATGCCGTCAATTTCGGGGAATGGCAGTTTTCAGTCCAGCGGAGAGAGGCCAGTGCCGCTCCTCGTCGATGAATGGGACGCTGACCCGGAAACTAATGCGCCGTGAGGTCGTACATCAAGCCGTTCGCCACAACCCAGAAGGCGTGCTCATATGGATCGAAGTGGATTAGGTGCATGATCACTGCATTGCCGAATGCCGTACTTCTCGGTGAGCAACCGGGTAAGATAATCGAGGCGCTTTAGCAGCAATTCCGCGAAAACGAGTAGACAAATCCCTGTAGTCTGCATCTCTATCTCCGAGGTCGCCAAGACGGGGAAACTGGATGCTTCTTAAGCTTGCCTATCATGACATGCACACGACGTTCGAAATCCCGCCTAGCGCCGGTTTCGACCAGGCAGGCTACGGAAGCGATATCACAGCGCTCGAGGCACTGCCGGTTTGGACGGGAAGCCCGACCGGCCTCTCCCTGTGGGGTAATCAGAAGCAGGCTATAGCATTTGGCGCAGCGTACGCCCGGCTAAGTCAGCCGGATGGACGCGCCGAAGCGGGGCTCATCAAGATGCCGACGGGTAGCGGCAAGTCTGGCGTCATCGCTGTACTGACCCGCTGTCTTCCCAATCTCCGCCGCGCGCTCGTGCTGACGCCGCGTGAAGGCCTAGTTCAGCAAATGTATGGTGATATCCGCCGGCGCTTTTGGGCCAATATGGGCGTTGCCGACGCAGCAGGTGATGATTGGACCGGACCGGGCGTCGATCCGGCATTGATCCGGATCCTCCTTCCCAATGCTGGCCACACCCAGCGGATCTGCCGCGAGGCCGAGACACGTGAGCGTGTCATCCTGATCGGCACCCTACAGGCTCTCGACAAGATACGGATCGATCGGGATCGGCTTGCGCGAAAGGCGACTATCGGCCCGCTGGAGACGAAACAGTCGTCCGAGCTCCTCCGGCTCGACCAAATTCTCGCCCTGCTTACAACTTTCGATCTCGTCGTCGTCGACGAAGGGCACTATGAGCCCGCAGCATCTTGGAGCCGAAGTGTACGCTCGCTTTCGCGTCCCACACTTCTGTTGAGTGCTACGCCGTTCCGCAACGATTATAAGCTCTTTTCGGTGCGGGGCGCCTACGCCTACAATTTCCCCTTTCCGAAGGCCGCCGAGGCTAGGATCGTGCGCGAGGTACAATTTGTCGATCTCGCAACCCGCGATGGCAGTTTGCCAGCAATCGATTCCGCCCTCTACGATACAGACCAGGACTTGACCGCAGCGGACAAGACCGCGATCAGGACTTTCGCCGAGCAGCTGCTTGCGATCATGCCATCGCTGCTCGCTGAAAAGCCCGCCGGATCCAAGATCATTGTACGGGCCGCATCCTGGAGCGCGCTCGCAGCGCTCCAGCCTCTGCTGGCTGGAGACGAACAGTCCAACGCCGTGCTGATCCACGATCAGGTGCGCAAGGACGAGAATCGCCAGGCTCATCCGGGACGCTTCGTGACCGTCAAGCAGGCTCAGGCCGCATCCGGCGGTGCGACCTTCTGGCTGCACCAGACAAAATTGCTCGAAGGCATCGACGATGCAACCTTCGTGGCGGTAGCCCTTCTCGATGATTTCACCAATGACCGACAGCTCGTCCAGCAAATCGGCCGCGTGCTTCGCTCGACCGACGCTAAGCGCCGAGAGATACAGACCGCGACGGTAATCGCGCGCAACTCGGATCAGCTTTCGCGGCTCAAGACAAGCTGGGACCAATATCTCGCCTTCGAAGCCGCTGGCGAAACCAGCCTCGCCAGCATCATCCCGGGTGAGGCCTACCTGCCCGAGAAGATCGTCCCGCAGATGCCCGAACAGCAATATGTCGACGGGCGTTTCCGCGAACGACTGCCGGTTTTGGGATCGCTTGATCGCGACGATCTCCTCGTACCGCGCCGCGCCGCTATCTTTTCAATTGGCGCCGGTTTTCACGACAAGCTCGTCGAAACGGAAGCCTATGAAGGCATCCTCGCGCGCAATCGGTTCGTTGTGCGCCCGATCGCGCGTCTGCCCGAGAATGTCTGGGGATGGACCTTCTTCACGGTTGATGAAAGCCCTTATCTGAGCCGCCATTTCGTTACCGAATGGCAGTTCGGATTGACCCTCTTGGTGCGGGTGAATAATCGCCTGTTCGTCTTCGACACAGATGGCGTGCCGTTTGATGCCCGTAAGATCGGCGTTGCGCGGCTGGACCGGGGAGAGCTGGTCCGGCTGTTCGGTCCGAGCAGCACGGCACAAAAGGTCCGGATCACCAAGCTCGCGACCGCGTCCTTGGAAATGGCCGATCGCGCGATCCGAACGATGACGACCAGTACAGCGTCGTTTGAAGACACCTTCACCGACTTACTAGATGCCGTTCTGCTACCGACCAATGTCGCCGGCTACGTCAACAACACCGCGCGCTATCTGGGTCTCAGCCGCTCCAAGCTCACCGATGCTAGCGCCCGGCGGGTTAGCATCGACGATTATGTGCGCTGGGCGACCGCCATCGACAGCGAACTCACCACTGCCACCGCTAGCAATCGGGTTTTCGAGCGATTTGCCCAGCTTGCCATTCCGGATCCGGATAAGGCCAAGGAGCCGACGAACATCCTGCTCGATCTTCAGCCACTCGACGATTTCGGCGTTTTCATCGCCGACAAGGAAGGACAACCGTCAGCGCCGAGGACACCCGCCGTGCTCGACCTGTGTGCCGACATCGTCGACGGCAAGTTCCAAGTGACCATGATCGATGGCCGCAAACTCGATTGCGCGATCAGTTATAACAGCAAGTCCGATCGCTACATGCTCGCCAGCGACGCCCTAAATGCCGAATTCGGCCAAGGGCTTTCGGCATCGGGCACCGTGATGACTCTCACCGAGCGGATCAACACCGACCAGGCCTTCCGCATTCTTACCGCCGAGGCCGATAAGGTCTACATGCATGGTAACTGGGTAAAAGCCCGCGATCTGGTGATCGACAATCGGGTACCAGCGCTTGATGTCGCAGAGGCGATCCCCGCCCTTGAAAAGACCTTTGTCGAAAAAGGGGAGGTAGCATGGGCGGTGGGCGACACCGCGAAATGGGAAAAGGAATCCATATTCGGGCTTACCAGCCGCTATATCGGCCTGGCTGGGCCTGGACCTGACGCTTACGCTGACGCGCTTCGCGAATTTCCGCTCATCCTGCTCGATGATGATGGACAAGAGCTTGCCGATTTCATCCTTGTTTCCAAGACTAAGGTAGTGCTTCTTCACGCCAAAGCCTTGGGCAAAGATGGAAGCGATAATAAAGCCTCTGTCACTGCGATCCAGGAGGTTGGTCGACAGGTAGCCGCCTCGCTTGGCTTCTTTATCACCTCGTCACCGCAGATCGAGGAGGATCGCTGGCAACGCGGCTATACCGCGAACAGTACGGCTATTCCGGTGCCGAAAGGCGGCAATATTCGCATCTTCAAAAATGCAGACGGCATCGCGGAGGATAAGATTGCACCCACAGTCCGCTCGGCGCTTCGCGATCGGCGGATTAACAAAGAGGTCTGGCTGGTCGCCGGGCGATTGCTGGATGTAGAGCGTGCCCGCAAGCTCGCACTCGCGAGTACGCTCTCCAACCGAACCCGGCAGCTGATCATGTATATCGACAGCCTGACGACAGTGTGCAGCCGCGCGAACGCCAGGCTTCGCATCTTCGCGCACTAAATTTAGAGTGCTGCTCAATCAGAATGCGGTGCAGCTCCTTTAGGCAGCAGACATGCGACACCTTCCAGAAGTCTTCATCATCGAAAGTCTCCAGCCCGAGGACGAAGGCAACGGCCGGTTTGAGGGCAGCTACCTATCCGGGATACTGGGGCTCCACGGAAAGCATCCTACCTATCGCTACGTCAGAACGAGACATGATTTCGAACAGGCGGTCACCGAGTTTGGCAATTCGGACTGCCGCTACCTTCATATTTCCGCGCATGGCGAAGCCGAGGGCATGAGTACGACCAACGGCGAGGAGATCGATTTTGACGAGCTTGCCGAACTGCTGAAGCCTCATTTAAACAACCGTCGCCTGTTTCTCTCGGCCTGCTCGATGGTCCACAAGGACCTCGCTGACGAGATCATGCCGGGCAGCGGCTGCTATTCGCTTGTGGGTCCAACCGAAAATATACGCTTCACCGATTCTGCGGTCGTATGGTCCTCAATGTACCATCTTTTGTTTCGCGAGAATCTCAAGCACATGAAGCGCAAACCTCTGCAGGACATACTGCAGAAGGTGTGCGCCCTTTTTTCCGTCAAGTTCGCGTTTTTCACAAACGACAGCAAATCGCAGAAGGGCTACTCGGAGGTGCACATTCAATGAGGCGCGGCCCGTTAATCGGTCCGCCGCGCGCCCATCAGTAGAAATCGCACTTCAGCGGTTGTAGGCGAAACGGGGCGTCCAGCTTTTTTCCAGCTCGGCTTCCTCGTCTTCTTCTTCAAGCGGATCTTCTGGAAGATGCTCGCCGGTCAACACCGTCAGCGTGTAGCCATAGCTGCCAAGACCGATGATCTCTTCGTCAAGGACAATTCTGCCGGACCCATCGAACCAGGTGGCGAGGTCGGTTTCGTCGACCAGTCGCTCGGCGCGCAGGACGTTCCTGGGATCAGAATTGAAGCGTCGTGTCGCGCTTATCGGCAGCGGTGAACCCTTGCGCAAGAAGGCAAGCTTGCCGAGATTCTTGAACGTATCGGATGTGAAGGCATAGGCGATTTGGTCGCCTTTGCTGACGATGACCGCCATGGGATAGGAGCCGCATTCCGCAGCGCGGATTGCGGATGCGGTAACCGAGCAGTGGGCTTCTTCAGCGAGTTTCAGTATGCCGTCGAGACCGATCTGGTTGTCCGACAGGAAGCGCCGCGTCAGCTTCGAAGGCAAAAGCAGCCCGCTAGCAAAATGATCCGCCTCAAGTTCAATTGACGTATTCTGCGTGAAGTTGGCGCGCGAGAAGTGCGTGCCGCCGGCACCCATGATTTCCTCAGGGTGTCCCGGTAAAAACCAGTGCCCGAGCTCATGGCAGATCGAGAAGTTTTCGAACCCCTCGTTATCGTATTCGGTCGAGTAGATGATCGTGGCGTTACCACCGGCAAAGATGATTGCGCCCGAGACACCTTTGACATCGGCCGGCTTGGCGACGAGGGCGATGTCTCTTGCCTTGGCGATGTCGTGGGGCTTGACCGGAAACTGCGTATATCCGGATTCCTCCGCAATTTTCTCGCCACGCTGAGTAGCCATCCTGAGTTGGAAGCCGGCCATAGACGCCCCTACTTTTTATCCTTGATCATGGTGTCGATAAGATTCTGAATAAAGTCTCGATCCCTTGAGCTGAGCTTTTGTTCGTCGCGGAAAGCGGTGGTTGCCGTCGTTGTACCGAGCAGGTAGTCAGCCGATACATGGAGCGCTTTGGCGAGCGCGCGCACGTTGTCGAAAGATGGTTTGCGTCGTCCGGCCTCGAAGTGGGCGATGGCACTGGGTTGCATTCCTGCGGCCCGCGCCAGTTCGGATTGGCTCATTTTTCGGTTGTCTCGAACCTCGCGGAGCCGGTCGGCGAAACTGGTGGGCGTGCTTGACTGGATCATGACGAAAGCGTATAGTCTCCTTTGTTAAATCGTCAGCCCCCGAGGGGCCTTTTTTTGGCGCCTGCCTATGACAGAACGTCAAGAACTGTATGACGATACGCGGGAATGGTCAAGAATCAGGAGCAGGTTATGACAGGTAAAAACCAGCATGTCGTTCCGCACGGCGACGATTGGGCCGTGCGCGGCGCAGGAAACGAAAAGGTGACCTCGATCCATCAGACGCAGGCCGATGCAGAACGCGCGGCGCGCGACATCGCGATCAACCAGCGCAGCGAGGTTATCATCCATCGCCCGGACGGGCGGATTCGGGACAAGAATTCGTACGGGAACGACCCGTTCCCGCCGGAAGGGTGATCGCATGACGCTGGCTGCCACTCCCGCCGAAATTCCGCCTATCCGTCGGATTCTCTCCATTGACGGCGGTGGAATCATGGGGACGCAGCCGGCGTCGTTTCTTGCGGCGCTGGAGGAAGACCTCGATCACCCGATCGGCGAATATTTCGACCTGATCGCCGGCACGTCGACAGGCGGCATCCTCGCCATAGGACTTGCGATGGGCATCCCTGCACGGGTGCTGCTCGACCTCTATGCCCGGCGCGGTCCGCATATTTTCGGTCAGTCCGGCGGCATGCTGGAGAATCTTACGGGCGGTCTGTGGCGGCGACTGAAGCATGCCGTCGCACCGAAGCACGATGCCGAACTGCTTCGGAAGGAATTGGTCACCGTTCTCGGGGACCGGCGGATCGGTGCTGCCAAGAGGCGGTTGCTTGTTCCGGCGTGGGATGCCGACCATCGTGGCGTCTACATCTATAAGACAGCGCACCACCCGCGTCTCAAGACAGATTTCAAGCGGCAGGCCGTTGATGCGGCCATGGCAACAGCCGCCGCGCCTACCTACTACCGCCGGCATCGAACAGCTGATGATGTCGGTCTGCTCGACGGTGGCGTTTGGGCGAATAACCCGATCGCACTGGCGGTGGTGGAGGCGACGACGTTGCTTGGCTGGCCGGCTGACAGCCTGCGCGTCTTGAGCCTCGGCTGCGTGAACGAGGTCTACATGCTCGGCGAAGCTCCAGGTTTGAGTGGGCTGGCGTTCGACGTCACGCGGCTGTTCATGGACGGGCAGTCACACGGCGCGCTTGGCATGGCCAAGCTGATTACCGGGCATCAGTACGAGCGAGAGGCCATTTTTCGCTGCTGCCCGGATGTGCCGAAGGGCTTTTTCAAGCTCGACGATACCCAGAAGATCACACAGCTGAAGGGGTTGGGGGCCTCATCGGCACGCAAGGAACGTTCGCGGCTTGAACCCGTGTTTTTCTTGGAGCCGGCAGAATCCTTCGAACCCATCTTCAAGCTGAAAGGTACCGCGCCATGAACCAGATGCTCCTCGCGTCGTCTACGGCATATTCTCCGCTGCGTAAGACAGAGATTTATTCGCTCCTCGACGAAATTTGCCAGATGCTCGAATTGACGGCCACCCAGTTCGAGGCGGCACGGGCTAGCTATGAGGCTGTTGCCGAATGGCTGTCAGCATCGGACAACCCGCTTCTCCAGCTGATCGAAGTGTATGCGCACGGATCGACGGGTCTTGGTACGACCGTCCGCCCGATCGCGCGCGAGGATTTCGATGTCGACCTGATCTGCAAGGTATTGCGGTTCACCGCTAATCGCCCGCCAGCCGAGCTCAAGCGCATTGTCGGCGACCGGCTCAAGGAGAATGTCCGGTACGCCTCGATGCTCGAGGAAAAGAAGCGCTGCTGGCGCCTCAACTACGCTCGCGAATATCACCTGGATATCTCGCCGACCATCCTCAACGCCGCGTGCACGAACGGCGGTGAACTCGTGCCTGACAAGCAGCTCCGTGAATTCAAGCCGACCAATCCGAAGGGCTACAAGGCGCTTTTCGAGCGGCGGGCAAGCCTGCGCCCGGTGCTGCGCGTGAATAAGGCGCTCGCAGCTCAGGACCGGGCGGCTGGCGTCGAGCCTTTCCCCGTCCATGGCATCGCCAAAGGTATTCTTCGCCGTATCGTCCAGCTTTTGAAGCGTCACCGCGACATCCATTTTCTTGAAGTGACAGAAGAAGTCGCGCCGATCTCGATTGTCATCACGACCTTGGCGGCGCAGGCGTACGAATATTGCGTCACGAACTTCCCGTTCGAGTCCGAGCTGGATGTCGTAATCGAAACCATCCGAATGATGCCGCACTTCATTGAGCGGCCATTTGTGAATGGCCGCCGGCTTTATGTTGTCGCCAACGAGACCACGATTGGCGAGAACTTCGCTGAGCGCTGGAATACCGAGCCGGCACGGGTGACGGCATTTTATGCCTGGCACGGGAAGGCGCTGGCCGACTTTGAGGGGCTGCGGGATCTGGAAGGCATCGACCTCATTGCAAGGAGCCTCGGCAAGAGCCTGGGTGATTCCGTTGTCGGAAAGGTGATGGATTCAAGGACGCAGGCGGTGTCTCAAGCACGGGCCGGCAGCAAACTCTATGTGGCGCCGACGGTTGGGCTGACGCTGTCGACGCCGGCGAACGCAACGCAGGTGCGGCCGAACACGTTTTTCGGAGACTAGGCGTGCGACCCGGCAGCCGCCCTGATCTGACACCGGCGCAGCAGTTCATATTCCTGCGTGCAAACCGCGTTTGTGCTGGGACCGGGCGTCTGCGCGCTACAGGATTGAGGTGGGAATATCATGTGAGGCCGACGCCGCTCAGCCGAGAATATCTGATGCGCATCAGCTTCGATCGCAGCGAGGTCCCCGACGTGTTCGTCATTGAGCCTGACCTTTTGCAACTTGCTGGCGGTCGACCGCTGCCGCATGTCTACCACAACCCCTTGCGCCTGTGCCTGATCCTGCCGGGAACGCAGGAGTGGACCGGCACGATGCGGATTGATCATACGTTCGTTCCCTGGGCCGCGACGTGGCTCTTCTATTTCGAAGAGTGGCTGGTGTCGGATGAATGGAAAGGTGGGGGGCAGCATCCCAACGCGAATGATAGTGCGCGGTATAATCGCTTCGTGCGGCGGGCAGTGCGATGACTGAGTATAGCCGCGCGAAGGTGTCGCAGGCGTCAACCCAAGTCCTAGACGGGATGCAAAGCTGACACCATGGGGCTAGGATCCGCGCCATGAAAGAAACCGCCTCTCTTGAACGACCTGGTCAGCGATTCCATAATCTCGTCGCCACCCTAGAGCGAATGTTCGCGCATCAAGACAACGTGACTGTGGCTTCCTCTTTGCGGTTGCCCGACAAGGACACCGGGCAGCTTCGCGAACATGACGTTGTGATTATCCGCCGCACGCATCATGGGCCGAACCTGACCTCTATTGAGTGCAGAGATCAGGGGCGAAAGGTCGGAGTTCCCCAGATCGAGGCCTTCGCCAAGAAGTGCGAAAAGACTGGAATCCACCGCGGAATCGTAGTTGCTGCAAACGGCTTTACAAGCACCGCTCGCACCAAGGCAAAGGCACTGAACCTGACATGCATGGACTTGGCCGAGGCGGAATCCTTCGAGTGGATTGGCACCGTCACTATCGTCGGCCAATTCCACAACTTCATCGCGATAGAGGCCTGCGTTCGCGTGGTGCAAAACGGGCTGAGGGTCGCGAACCCACCCACAGTCTATACGTCTGACGGCTCAATCTACACCGGAGAGGGTATTCAATCCCTGATCCTGGATAAACTGGCTCCGGAGGATCGCAAACCGGCCATCCGCCGGACCCTTAACGGTAAATTCGTGGCACCGATGGTGGGATTCTACGTAATCGACGCTTTGGGCCAGCACTTCCAAGTGGAGGATATCACTTTCAGTTACGTGCTGGAGATTGAGACTATGGAACGCCCAATCATGCTCCACTGGTATGCCGGAGAAAGCGAAACGCTTGAGATCGCGACTGGACAAATCACGTTTTCCAGTGGGCAATCTACGTTGGCATTCGTGAAATCGAAGGACGGCGTGGTGGGCTATGTCGCATCCTCAGGAGGGATGGACCATCGAGTGAAGATTGGCGATCTGCCGGAAAGGCGCCTCGGCTAGTTTCTGACACATTGTCAACGGGGCAGTCGCCAATCAGCGACCGAAGCTGGGTTGAGCAGTGTAAGCCCGGCGATCTAGGCGCGCCCGAAAGCCGGTTCGACTTCTTGGGCGACGCGGGCAATTGACAGCGTAGCAGCCGCGCCTCCGGTCTTTCGACCGCAGGTTAGCTCGTTATCTTCAACGTCGGGATGAAACCACCAACCGATCGGTTTTGATCGTAGATGTGCAAGGGCAGATCGGCCTTCGGCATTCGAACACGCCCAACCTCCACGGCTGCTGAAGTCGGCAGGGCAGGAAAGACATTGATGATTGCATTCTCTCCGTGAACGGCCTTGATCCGATCGAATAAGCGTCGAAGATGGCGCTTGAACTCCACCAAGTCCTCCGGACGGCGCATGATGTCATTGTGCGGATTGTCGGCGGTCAGGGACCAGATCGCGACATCACCGCCGAGCACCGCGCCAATTCGATCGTCCGTAACTGTCGCGCTCAGCGCGAGCTTGAGCGCGACTGAAACGTCTGCCGGCCCGGAATACTCGCCGACTCGGAATGTGATTGCCGGCTGATCGGGCTGCCAGCGCCATGTCGGCGGCTCGCGATATCTCTGATGAACCGAGACTGGAACGATGTCTCCAAGAAGATGGCCGAGCTCAATGAGCAGCGGCTGCGGCGCCAACGCAAAGACACTGAGTTGCCGAATCTCTTTCTGCTCGATCCGTTCCTTCACTTTGCGGGTGAAAACCCGCCTCAGATTGTCCTGCTGGATCGTCCAGTACGTCTCTTCATGATCGGCATAATCGCATCCAGCCAGCTCGATATCGATCGTGCGGCCATCGGCGGGATGACGATCGGGCGGCATGGCCATGAAGATCGATCGTGTTGAGACAAGGGCGTCCCGCTGCCCGATATCGGCCGCAAACCGGAGCACGTGCGCAGCGCGCTCCTGAGCCATTCCGGTCACAATCGCGATCCGATCCTCATGCTCCGCCTTCATCTCGAGAAGGAGGCTTTCCGAATGATCCGCCAGATAATCGACATCCACGCCCTTGTGATGCTTTGCGCAGAGCAGCATCAGATTGTTCAGGTCTCTGGCGAGCGTTGGGGAACGAACGGGATCGCCGCGCGGCCCGTCTGCACTGTCGGCGACAACATGCGCGATGAAACCGAACTTTCCGTCCTCGCGGCCGGCGATCAGATCGCCGATAAGGTCCTCGTTGCATCCACGGTACTCGCACCGCCCTCCGGCCCTGGCCCAGAGAGCGACCTGAATTTTGCTTGGGATTTGTGTCTTTGCCATAGTGGAGGTCCAGCCCGACTCGCTATAATGTTCATGTTTTATCCTAAAAGTTCTACCGAGCGCACTTCGACAATCTACACGCGCCTGTGGGCGGCGCCTGGAGGCCCATGGTGAACCAGCACAGCTTGACCCGTGAGAGCGAGGAGTTTCTGGAAGATCTTGCCGAGGAGCTGAGCGTGCCGCCCGGCCGCTACGAGCAAGCGGAGCGAAGCTACAATTCTCTTGGGGAATGGCTGCTTCGTGATGCCTCTAGCGTGCGGCAGTATGGTCCGAAGGTCTACGTCCAGGGATCCTTTCGGCTCGGCACCACGATCCGTCCCTCTAACGATGCGGAGGAGTACGACATCGACTCCGTTTGCGAATTTCAGAAGCTGTCCAACTCGTCACTGACGCAACAGCAACTGAAGGTCTTGCTCGGCGCAGAGATAGATGCTTATCGCAAAGCGCAGAGCATGAACAAGCCATTGCGGGAGGGCCGTCGTTGCTGGGTTCTAAACTATGCTGACGGTGCCCAGTTCCATATGGATGTAGTACCCGCACTTCCGAATGGGCAAAGCGCTCGTATTCTCCTCGAAGCTCGCGGCTATGACCCACGCTGGACCTCAACGGCCATCGTCATTACCGACAACGAAGGCCCGACCTATACCCTCGTCACGGATGAGTGGCCACGTTCGAACCCGAAAGGCTATAGCGAATGGTTCAAGAGCCGGATGCTAGCCGCTCTCGAACGTCGGAAACGCATTCTGGCAGAGAGCACGCGAGCGAGTGTCGAGGACATTCCCGACTACAAGGTGCGCACGCCTTTACAGGCAGCCGTGATGATCCTCAAACGGCATCGGGACCACACCTTTGAACGCCGCAAGGACGAGCGGCCCATTTCTGTGATCATCACTACGCTCGCCGCACATTCCTACAACGGCGAAGAGACAATCGGGCAAGCGCTGGCTGCGATTCTGACCGGAATGGACAAGCATATCCATTGGCACAATGGCCAACATTGGATTCCAAATCCGACTGATCCCCTGGAAAATTTCGCCGACAAATGGGCGGAGCATCCTGAGCGAGCGGCTGCTTTTTCCGAGTGGCTTCAGAAGGCCAGGAGGGAATTTTACGAGGCTGCCCGTTCGAGCGACAGGAGCGTGGTCACCGAGACCGTCGGTCGCGGCGTCGGTGGCTCGCTCGCCGATCGAGCGGCGCGCCGCCGCCAGCCGCCAGCCCGACCCGCGCTGCTGAACGTCGCGTCGGTGGCCCCGGCGAGCCCAGGTCTCTCCTTTCCTGACAGGAGCCGTGTTCCGACCAAGCCGCAAGGGTTCGGCGGCGAAGAATGATCTGGTGGCTCGAAAACACGGTACGTGCAAGGTCCGAGCGCCAGAGCGTCGCTGATCTCACCGAGCGTGTGAATTGGCTCCAAGGCGTGCGCTGGCACCTCTCGAACGGCGCCGCACTCGCCGTCGACTTTGAAATCGAGCACGATGGAGACAGCATTCCGTTCACGATGACCTATGCGGAATTCCACCCTAATGCTCCGCCCATCGTCGTCCCCCGCGGTTGTAATCGCCGGTTGTCGAGCCATCAGTACGGCGCCGGTGGAAATCTCTGCCTAGAATACCGCGCCGACAATTGGGAGACCGCAGTCACCGGCGCGATGATGATTGAGAGCGCGCATCGGCTTATCGCCGGTGAACGCGACGTCGATGGCCCTGAGTTACCTTCGGCACACTATGTCTCCATCGGGCAAAGCGTCCGTGGCTCATATTTCCGATTTCTGATAACGCCACCGCTTGAAGAGCGTCTGAAGGCGGTCGAGCCAGCCCAATCCATCGAGATCGGCATCGCGGAGAAATACCACGCGGAAACCTTCGCCGTGACGGTTGCCGAGATCGGCGGGACCGCTGACGTGCGTGCCTGGCCCGCGGGGATTCGCGAGACGACGAAGCGAGGCCACGCCATTCGCCTACCGGCTGGGAGGGGGATGCCGTCTGCGGCGCAAGACAGCATCGCGAGCTTGCTCGGTGATCTCGGCTTCGAGGCACTCCAGGAGCAGGTGCTCGCCGCCACTGGCGAGATTGACCTAGTGCTGGTTTCCGGGACGGAGATCGCGCACTTCTATGCCTATGACAGCAACCAGAAGCGCTACTTCGGTCGCTCGCGAATCCTGAAAGTTGGTGCTGGAAGTAGGCTCCCGGACGACTATGCCGGTCTCGCGGAAAAAAGCGTTGGCATTGTCGGATGCGGCTCCCTTGGATCCAAGATTGCCGCCATGCTGGCGCGCGTGGGTGTGTGTCGGTTTACGCTCGTCGACGACGACGTTCTGTTCATGGCGAACCTCGTTCGCAACGAGCTCAGTGTCCCAGGAATTGGCGTTCACAAGGTCGACGCGCTACGCGCACGCCTCATCGAGATCGCGGGAACGATCGAAGTCACGACGCGGCGCGTTGCGCTGGGCGGCCAAGAGAGCGCAGATTCCACGGACTCGGTGATGTCGGCGCTGCAAGCCTGTGACGTCATCATCGACGCGACCGCCGACGCGCACTGCTTCAACTTCTGCGCTGCCGTCGCGAGGGAAAGCCTGAAGCCACTCGTCTGGGGCGAAGTGTTCGCCGGCGGCATTGGCGGCCTGGTGGCGCGTGTTCGATCGGGTCACGAGCCGGAACCCCAGATGGCGCGCAACCAGATCAACGCATGGTGCGACGCCCACGGTATTCTTGTGCCACTAGCCGGTTTCTCGGCGCCCTACGCGACGACCGCCGGCGACGGCGCAGCAGCTCTCGTAGCGGACGATGCCGAGGTCGCCATCATCGCGGGACATCTAGCGCGCTTGGCGACGGACCTACTCATTCGGCCCGACAACAGCGCATTTCCCTCGCCGGCCTATGCGGTCGGCCTGCGAAAGGCCTGGATCTTCTCCGAGCCGTTCGAGACATGGCCCATACAACTTAGTAGCTCCGAACCGTGGAAGGTTGATCAGGATTCAGCGTCGGTCGCGGAGAGCCTTGCATTGCTTCGCGAACTCTTGCCTTCGGTGTTCGATGGTCACGATCAGTCTCCGAAGTGACCAGCGGGCGCATTTTCGCAAATGTCTAAGACGGGTCGGAAGGCGCGAGATCGGAGGCATCCTCATGGGCGAGCAAGTCGCGCCTGACCACTTTCGGATTGTCGACTTCTCGGTCGATGAGACGAGCGGAACCGCCGCTCACTTCGTCCGCAGTCCCGATCATCATGCAGAGGCTCTCGACAGGTTCTTTCGAAGAACGGGATCCGACTTCAGACGTTTCAACTATCTGGGCGAGTGGCACTCCCATCCGAGCTTTCCGGTCCGGCCGAGTCGGGAGGACATAACGTCCATGCAGGGTCTGGTCGATGGCGAGCGGGACATCGACTTCTCCGCACTGGTCATCGTCAGGCTGCGTTGTTTTCTCTTGCTCGAAGTTGCAGCCTACATGTTTGTCCGACAGGGCGCTCCAGTCCACGTTGCGCTTACAATGTGAAAGGGGAAATATCGGGCACAAAGCAGCGTCGGTGCAGGGCACAAAAGAGAGGTCTCGGTGCAAGCATTTCCTGCAGCGCCTGCTCACCGGTGATGTCAGCTTTCAAGTAGCTGCAAAGCAATCTCTGCGACCGACATGTGGCACAAAGCGGTCACCGGCAACGTGACTCACGCTGACGCAGGGTCGTCTTCGCTTCTCTGTGCAACAGAAATATCTCCAGCCAGTAGCTTTTCCTTAGACAGCAGGCCGGCGTCCTCAAGCGCCTCAAAATCCGGCAGGTCGCGCAGCGTGTCCAGCCCGAACTCCAGCAGGAACTCTTTGGTAGTGACGTAGGTGTAGGGCGCGCCGGGCGTCGGGCTGCGCGGACCAGACGCAATCAGCTTCGCGCCGCGCAGGTGACCCATGAGATCGCGACTGATCTCCTTGCCGAAAAACGACGACAATTCTCCCCGCGTGATCGGCTGGAAGTAGGCGATGCACATCAGCACCAGCACCTCTGACTGCGTGAGGTCAACCGCGCCCTCATTACCGCCGACCGCGGCGCGGATGGCGTCGGCATAGGCCGGCCGCGTCAGATGCTTCCAGCCGCCAGCGACGGCAACCAGGTCATAAGGCCGGCCGCGCAGCTCCTCGCGGATGTCGTCGATCAAGAGGTCGATGCTGCAACTCTTACCGACGATCTTCGCCAGCGTCTCGCGGCCGACCGGCTCGCTCGCGGCAAAAATGGTTGCCTCAACCCGATGCATCCATTCGCGCCAGCGCGCCTCCGGTGGCAGATGATCAAGCTCCAGATCAAACAGGCGGTCGCCTAATCGACCGTCATCTAGCCGCCCCTTCCCTCGTCTGCGCGTCGCTTCCGCCATCGTCTTCACAGCCCGTAGATGCGGAAAGAGGGGCGGCCGGACAGCTCTCGGACGGCGCCCAGCTCGACCAGCCGGTCGAACAGGCGCCGCAATCCGCGGTCGCTCATGCCAGCGATGTTTTCCGAGGCAACGATCGCGTCGTCCGACAAGAGCTTTTCGACAACAGCATCCGCCGCCTTGGCCCTGAGTTTCGGGGCAACGGCAAGCAGCCTGTCCGCGCGGCGCTCAAGCTCGGCGGAAAGATCGATGGCGCGCACTGCGGCGCGCGCCTGCGCGGCCAGAAGGCTTTTGGCACGTTCAGGATTTGTCTCAATGCTTGTCGCCACAGAGCTAACTGCCGATCGACGCGGGCGAACGCTTGTGCCCAAGGCCGTTTCCCCGCCCAGCAGCGGCACCGCATGAGTCCAGCCCAGCCGCTGCGCCAGCAGGGCGTCGGCGAGCCAACATCCGAAGGCTCGAGCGAAGCCATACCTTTCGGCGGCCGTGAACGCGCCGGTCAGCATGCCGATTATTCCGATGCTCGCGGAAAGCTGTCGAAGATCATCTGCCAGGTCGCCGACTGCGTCGTCGTCGCGGCGGAGACCGAGGTCATCCAGCACCGCGCCGATGCTCGCCTCGGTCAGCAGTTTCTCGGCAGGCGTGCCGGCCAGCCGGCGCCAGGCAAGCAGCATCGACCCGGCGGGGCCGACGGACAAAAAATCGCCCGGTCGTGCGAGCAGCACGGTGTCGCGCAGCGCGCTTTCATCCTCGACGCGGCCGGCCTGCTTTGCAGTGACAGCGGCCGCCGAAAGCGCCAGGCGCTGCCGCCAGGCGCCGGCCCACTGCTCCTGCCGGCGCACCACCGCATCGAGCGCGCCGATGGTGGCGCCGGCGGTGAGCGCCACATCGTCAATATCTTTTCCCGCAAGGCTTTGCGTGCCCGGGATGACCCGGCGCAACCAGGCCGGCACCGTTGCCATTGGCGCGGCTGTCGGGGCGCCGGCAAGCGTGGGGTGGTGGCGCGGAGAGGGTTTGGGCCGCAGAATCATCGAAAACACGATGAATCATGACGGCGCTTTTGGCAACCGAATTGAGCAGAAAACGCCGCGCCTGTCGCTGAGTTGAAATGAACGATAATGTTGCATTATCAATCTCTTCACGAGTTCGTCCCTGCTAAGCCATTTGGCCAACAAGTAAGTCTCGACAGGGCACCTTTTTGCGCAGCCGGACGAAACTCCGTTCGGAAATGTGCCGGCTCGCGGCGTAGGAGCCTGCTCAGGTTCAGATATCATGAAGGCATCTAACGCCCGATCTGCCGCGCAACTTCGGTCCCATATTCATTGCCGACGGGGTATCTGAGGGCGACGTTTTTTGCGGGTTTTTCCTGGTCGGCTTTGGAGGTGATGCTGGCGCCGATTGTCACAGGCTACTTCACTATCTGTTCCTTGACCGATGAGATCTTTTGCGCTGCGGCGCTCCCGTCTTTGCTGTGGGTCACCTTCTGACCCAAGCCCCAACGTACACACGCGGGAGTGTCCTACAAGCCATCGGTTTCGACAGATCGGATGGATTGGGCAGGCGAGCCCAAAAGCTGCGAGCTTAGAGCGGTTATAAATCGTAGTTGTAGCTGTGTAACAAACTGTGTAACAAAAAGCGCGAAAAGACTAGTATTTTCAGTATCATAGAGGTGAAAGGGAATCCCTCCCTCTCCGCCATTCTTACGATCGCATTCTAACCTGCCGAAAGATAAGCTATTTTATCTGGCGATCTAATGGCGACGCTCCAATATCCAGGCTAATGCGTTGTTCTTTTAACGAATAGGTGGCCAAGCTGAAGCCCGCAATGCGCTTCCGCAAGCCTATTAACTTCTAAGACTAGGGCATCAAACAGCGTAGTAAGGGCTACCTCGTCTAGATCCACATTGTCGCCGACCGCGACTAGGTTGAGCACTTCCGTTGCGCGGTCAAGCCGACCGCTTACGTGAGCAACGGCCTGGCGGTATTTATTCAGATCACCGAAGGTGGGACTTGTTATCCGATTGGTATCAATGCCTAGTTCCGCAGCCAATGCGGGCCGAGTCTCATGTTCCCAGGCGGCGTAAGCAGTTAGAATCGAAGAACGGGCCATGGCAATTTTGTTAGGGCCGTTGGCCGCATTACGAGCCAATGTTTCCCTGATTTTGATCACCCCAACGTAACGTGCGCCTACACCCGGCGGGTCCAGCCCGTACCAATTCCAACTGTCCAGCGTTGTGGCAAGTGCCGGGTTGGCGACAGCTTCCTGCAATGCCTCTGCGGTATTCTTGAAACCTCGCACCGCATCGACATAGAGCATGAAAATGGCCTCAAGGCGTACACAGTATTGCCGGAGAACCTCTAGCCCCTGTTCAGCGCTCATTTAGGTCAACACATCCACTTTGATTTCTTCTCCAGCCCCGTATCCGCACAGCGGTCGTGAGGCAACTTCCAAAAAACGCGATGCCGGCTGGGACATCAGCTTTTGCAACTACGATTCATGGGTGGCAGGCACATGTCAGCCGAAGGATCCTAGGCAGATGTAAGCCGCTTTCAAGCGCGTCGCTTTGCGCGCTCGGCTCGATGCTGACGATGTGGCCGGCGTCGAACACCGGCCACTCTGACAGCGCACGGTAAATCCGTTATTGCTCCTTCTTGAACAGATCCTGGAAGATCAGCTGGCCCCAAGTGCGGCCGCGTGCGTGCACCAGTGCGCCGCCCTCGTTGAGTTTCCCCAGCTTGACCGGTGCGAACCCGAGTTGTTTGGCCAAGGCCGCCACGGGAGCGATCGCGTCCTCGTCGTCGCTCGACAGAAAGACGACCCGGTGGCCGCCCTCGACGATCGGATCGGCAGCCAAAGTGGCCGCAATCAGGTGATTGAAACCTTTGACGAGCTTGGCGCCGGTGAACGCCTTCGCGACGAAGGCGGTGGACGGCAGACCGTCCAGCTCTTCGGGGACTGGAAACACGTTCGTCGCGTCGATGATCGTCTTGCCTTCCCAGCTTGACAGCGCCTTCGCGACATCTGGGTGCGATTCAAAGCGGACAGCCAAAAAGATGATGTCCGCCTTGACCGCGTCCGCCAGCGTTTTCGGGATGATCGTGGGTCCGATTGCGGCCGCGGCTGATGCAAAGCTTTCCGGGTCGCGCGTGGTTGCCACGGACACTTCGATGCCGTTGCGGGCAAACGCCTTGGCAAGAGCTTGGCCGATCTTGCCGAAGCCAATAATTGCATAGCTCATGTATATTCTCCTTCAGTTTACCAGGCCCTGCGGGCTCGGGATATCGAATGGAATGAACGGCGGGGCGTGGCGGGTCAGATTTGCGCCAAGCCCCCGTCGACGGCGACCTCGCTGGCGGTCATGAAGCTGCTGTCGGGCGACGCGAGAAACGCAGCCGCCGCCCCGATCTCCGCTGGATCGGCCATCCGCTGAAGCGGATTCATCGAGGCGAAGACCTTCAAGCCCTCCTCGCCTATCGCTGCCTTCGCGAGTTCGGTCGCCGTCGGCCCGGGCGACAGCACGTTTACCCGGATGCCGGTGCCTTTCAAGTCTTCCGCCCAAGTCCGCGCGAGGTTGCGCACGGCCGCCTTGCTCGCGCTATAGACGCTGAATGCGGGCGCGCCCGTGGTGCCGGCGCTCGATCCGGTCAGGATAATCGAACCGCCCTCGCCCATCAGCGGCAGCGCCTTCTGGACCGTGAAGATCGTACCCTTCACATTGGTGTTGAAGGTTTCGTCAATGTGCTCGGCGGTGAGCTTGCCGAGCGGAAGCAGGCTTCCCACCCCGGCGTTGGCGAAGATGATGTCGAGGGTTCCGCGCTCGGCCTTCACCGCCGCATAGAGCCGATCGAGGTCGGCCTCATCCGAGACCGAGCCCTTCACCGCGCGGGCATTGGGCCCGAGCTCGGCCACAGCGGCGTCTAGCGCTTCCTGCCGGCGGCCGAAGATGAAGACGAAGGCACCCTCCTCGATGAAGCGCTTCGCTGCGGCGCGGCCGATGCCGGTGGCGCCACCCGTAATAACCGCAACCTTACCGTCCAGTTTTCCCATGACTCAATCCTTCCAGGTTCTGTCTTTGATCGTTCGGGTACGCCCCGAGGACCTCTAGATGGGCCCGTCGGGGTCAGGTGGTGAGTGCGGAAGCGCGCACATCGGTGGTGCAAAATCGATCCGCTTTCAGGACTGACGCCAGCCGCGACGATCCGTGTCCGCCATTCGGAATTGCGCCGCCCTGTCGACATAAGCCATGATGTCCCGCTCCTACTGCTGTAGGATGTGCTAGATACGGGCTTTGGAAGGCGCACCGCGCGGTGCCGGATTGCACCATGATCGACTGGGATGACATTCGCTACTTTCTAGCCGTCGCACGCGGAGGCTCGGTGCGGGCTGCCGGCGCGCAGCTCGGGGTGAATCACTCGACCGTGCTGCGACGCATCGCACAGCTTGAGGAACGCCTCGGGGCGCAAATGTTCGAAAAGCTGCCTTCGGGCTACCGGCTGACGGCTGCGGGCGAGGAGGTCCTCGGGCTCGCGAACCAGATGGAAGCGTCGTCTCACCAATTGGAGACGCGCGTCTTCGGGCGCGATCAGAGCGTGCGCGGGCTTCTGCGGGTGACCCTGGCACCGCCCCTCGCGACACACCTGCTCATGCCGGACTTCGCCGACTTCGCGCGTCTGCATCCAGACATCGAGATGGAAATCCTGTCGTCCGGCGAGCTGGCAAATCTGACCAACCGAGAGGCCGACGTGGCGATCCGCGTCGTCTACGACCGCAAAACCCTGCCGCTCAATCTTCACGGCCTGAAGGGAGCGGAGGTGTTCGGCGGCGTCTACATGTCCCGCGATCGCCTGGCCGCGTGGCGTGCGGGCGCACCTGATCCCATCCGGTGGATCGTCATAAGCGTTCATGGAATTCCAGAGTGGGCCGGCGCGGGTGAAGTTCGCACCACAGGGGTTCCATTCAGGACCACGGACGCCGAGGCGCAGATCGTTGCCGTACGGCAAGGTCTCGGGATCACGACACTGCCGTGCTTCGTCGGAGATGCCGACCCCCTGCTGGTGAGGGTACCGGGCACCGACCTGCACATGTACGGAACGCTCTGGCTTCTCACACAGGGGGAAACACGCAAGACGAAGCGGGTGCGGCTCTTCACGGAGTTCGTATCCCGCAGGCTCGCCGCCTACGCTCCGCTTCTCACGGGACTATCCATATCGCGCGACTGACGCCCAGCGGGTCGACGCTGCGGTGAATAACCGGACAGCGGCACCTATTGCGGTTGCAGATGCTCAGCCATGAAGTCGATGAACGCCTCGGTCTAAACCTGATCTGTCGACTGGCCGGCCAGAGAACATTGAACTGATCGGTCTCGGCGGGGGCATGGGCGGCGGAGGAATGGGCGGCGGCGACGGAACAGGAGGGCTCGGAACGGATGCCTCCTCCGAAGATCCCTCCGCTTCAGGGCAGGTGACCAGTCGCTGATCTGACCTCAGGCCGAGCCACCGGATTGGTGCGCGGCGATTGCGGCGAGAAAAACCTGGCCGAACTCCTTCAGCTTTGCCGCCCCAACCCCATTCACTTCAGCGAAGGCGTCGAGGTCGTGCGGGCGGCGCTCGGCCATGTCGATCAGGGTGCGATCGGAAAACACCACATAGGCCGGCACCTGGCGCTCCTTGGCGAGCCGCAGTCGCAAGGTCTTCAGCGCGGCCAGCAGCCCGGTGTCCAAATCCGATTGCCCGAAATCCTGCCCGGAGCGCGTCTTGCCGCGCAAGGCGCGGCTGCGCACCTCGACGCGATAATGGAACGGCATCTCGCCACGGCCAAGCGCATGGCCTTTTTCGGCGATGGCGAGGCCGCCATGACCGGCCGGATCCGCCATCAGGAACCCGCCTGCGACGAGCTGCCGGATCAGCGACAGCCAGAAATCCTTCTTGTGCGCCAGACCGCTGCCGAAACTCGTGAGCCTCTGGTGGTTCCTGGCCAGCACTTTTTCGGTTTCATGGCCGAGCAGGATGTCGATGACATGGCCGGCACCGAAGCGTTCGCCACTCTGGGCGATGGCTGCCAGGATTATCCGCGCCTCCGCTCCGCCATCGGCGCGCGGCGCCTGGTCGAGGCAGGTGTCGCAATTGCCGCAAGGCTGCGCGTCCTCGCCGAAATAGCCGAGCAGCACCTGGCGGCGGCACTGCGCCGTCTCGCAATAGCCGATTAGCGTGTCGAGCCGGCCATGCGAGCGCCTCTTGTGCTCGGGCGGCGCATCCTCGTCGTCGATGAACATCCGGCGCATGCGGATATCGCCAAGGCCGAACAGCATATGCGCCTCGGCGTCCCGCCCATCGCGGCCGGCGCGGCCGATCTCCTGGTAATAGGCCTCCAGGCTGCCCGGCATGTCGGTGTGGAAGACATAGGCGACGTCAGGCTTGTCGATGCCCATGCCGAAAGCGATGGTCGCCACCATGACGACGCCTGAAAGGGTCATGAAGCTGTTCTGGTTGGCGTCACGCGCCTCCTTGCTCATGCCGGCATGATAGGCGAGCGCGGTGACGCCGTTCTTCTCGAGGAAGGCCGCCATCTCCTCCGTCTTCTTGCGCGACAGGCAGTAGACGATGCCGCTACGGCCGGGATGGCGCTCGACGAAGCGCAGCAATTGCCGCTTGCTGTCCTGCTTGGCCTCGATGGCAAGCTTGATGTTCGGCCGGTCGAAGCCCAGCACCAGGGTCTCGACGCGCTCGGCAAACAGCCGGGCTTCGATATCGGTGCGCGTGCCTTCGTCCGCCGTTGCCGTCAGCGCGATGATCGGCACGTTGGGGAAGATGCCGCGCAGCCGCGACAGGTCCTCGTATTCGCGCCGGAACGCCGGCCCCCATTGCGAGATGCAATGCGCCTCGTCGACGGCGATCAGGCTGACATCGAGCCTGGCCAGCGCCTCGAGCATCCGCTCGGTCATCAGCCGCTCCGGCGCGAGATAGAGCAGGCGCGTCTGGCCCGAGGCGACGCGACGCCATGCGGCGATATTGGCATCGCGGTCGATCGAGGAATTGATCGTATCGGCAGCCACGCCGGCAAGCCGCAAGGCGGCGACCTGATCCTGCATCAGCGCCACCAACGGCGAAACGACAATGGTGAGCCCGCCCAGGACAAGTGCCGGGACCTGGTAGCAGAGCGATTTGCCCGCACCCGTCGGCATGACGGCCAGGACATGCCGCCCGGCCAGCAGCGCATCCATGACATCGGCCTGGCCGGGGCGGAAATCATCGAAGCCGAACACGTCCTTCAGCACGCGCCGCTTGGGATCTCGCTCGTCTGTCGCGAGGGCCGCCGCTGCCTGCATCACCGCGCGTCCACGGTCGGCGTGCTCATTGGCATGTCATAGCCGAACTCGGCGCAGAAACGCTGGACGCGGACGAGAAATGCCGGGGGCAGGCCGCCGAGATAAGTCCTGAACTCTTCATTCCTTTCCCATTTTCTCAACGAAGCCAACCGGATCGGATTGTCCGGATCCTCGCTGAAACGAATGCGCGGTGTCAGTCCGAACGACTGCGCGATTTTGTCCTGCTGCGCATCGGGCACGCCGATCATGTCTTCGTAGCGGACAAAGAGTATCTGCCGGTGCGGTTGTGCATTCTTCAGCCGGGTCAGCGCGTCGTATTCGGCCAGCCAGCGATGCGGCGTGACGTGGAACCGACGCTCGTTGCGTGTTTGCGGATGCGAACTTGTCAGCGTGTCGAACGGATGGCGCACGCAATAGATCAAGCCGATGGAGGGAGGGAGCTTCGCCAGATGCGCAAAACCGCGCGCATCGCGCTTGACGACGAGGTTCGATTCCGGCCGGTCCAACATGTCCAGCATTGTGTATCGCGCTTCGGGCGGATGGACGAAAATGTCCTCGAAACACCTCATCAGCCGCTGTGTCAGCGTCGTGCCGCTGCGCGCGCAACCCGAAATGAAAATTCTGTTGGCGGGCGCCGCGCGTGCGTATGTGCGTTTTTGCATGCGCTGTTTCAGAGACAGCGGCACGAACCGCAGAAACTCCCGCACAACCCTTCGCGCAGCCGCTCCAAACGCAGCCTCAAGCCTGTGGGCGCCCTTCATCCGCAATTCCGCTGGGCCGCCCGGCACGAAACGCGCCGCCTGGGGTCCATGGACAAGATACTCGTCGCCGATATCAGCATCAGGCAGACACCGGACTGGAATTTCGTGGACTGGAGAGGATGTGGAAACCGGTCAAGACGACTCTCCGTAGGGGTACTTTGGCTTAGCCCAGCGGCCATCGGATCACAACAGGGTCGCTCGTCGGCACGACACCAACAACGGTCAGCCTATTCGCCACCCGCCATTGACTGGAATGACCGCGCCGGTGACGAAGGAGCCTGCCTCCGAGGCGAGCCATAGCACCGCTCCCGCGATATCGGCCGGTGTTCCCGGCCGCGCCATCGGCGTCTCGGCGACGATCGCCGCGACGCGATCCTGCGGCCAGGCACCGGTGAATCCCGTGTCGGCGATGAACCCCGGAGCAATGACGTTTGCCGTAATGGCGCGCGGTGCCAGTTCGCGTGCCAGCGCGTAGGTTAGGCCGTGCAGGCCGGATTTCGCGGCTGCATAAGCAAGGCTGCCTGGCCGGCTGCCGCCGGTCTGCGCGCCAATCGAACCGATGTTGATGACGCGCCCCCCAGGGCTCGCGAGCAAGGGCGCCACTGCGTGAGTCATCAGGAAGCTGCCTTTGAGGTTGGCCTCGATGAGGGCATCCCAATCGGCCTCGGCGTCCCCGATCGGAGTCGAGAGGCTGATGCTTCGGGTGAATCCGGCTGCGTTCACGAGGACGTCGACCCGGTCGAGGGGAGCCAGCGCCGCTTGAATCTCGTGACGTTTTCCCACATCCGCCCGCCGCCATGAGGCGTGCGGACCGAGCCTTTTCGCGGCCTTGCGGAGGCGATCCTCGTCACGGCCAATGAGAACGGCAGCATAACCCGCCTGCTGCATCGCTTGCGCTATGCCGAACCCGATGCCGCTGGCTCCGCCGGTTACGACTGCGACTCTTTTATCCTTCGACATCTGAAACTCCCATGCGTTGAACGATGCCCTTCAGATGGTTATGAGAAAGCGATACGTCGAATACTGTTTATGTGCCCTTATGATATGATAGATATATCGCATGTTGAGCTTGCGCCAATTCCAGCAATTCCTCGCCGTTGCCGAAGCCATGAGCTTCCGGCGAGCCGCAGAGCGGCTGA
This sequence comes from Mesorhizobium sp. M7A.F.Ce.TU.012.03.2.1, assembly GCF_004006095.1. NCBI lineage: Bacteria > Pseudomonadati > Pseudomonadota > Alphaproteobacteria > Hyphomicrobiales > Phyllobacteriaceae > Mesorhizobium > Mesorhizobium sp. M7A.F.Ce.TU.012.03.2.1. Next base: position 1,866,582 of record NZ_CP034779.1, on the reverse strand, counting down.
ACATGGCGCAGCCGCCATTGACTGCCGCGATCCGGCTGATGGAGGAAGAGCTTGGTGTTAAGCTTTTCGAGCGCACCAATCGAATCGACAGCCTGACCGTGGCCGGTGAAGTACTGCGGGAAGAAGCGCAAAGGACGATCATCCAGGCCGAACGCGCCATGGCTCTGACGCGACGCGCGGGCGCCGGCGAGATTGGGTCGCTGCGCATCGGCTTCGTCGCCAGTGCCGTGCGGCAGCTGCTGCCGACTCTGATCGCCGCATTCCGGGAAAGTCACCCGGGAGTTGTGCTGGAGCTCGAGGAAGCTCCGACAGCCCGGCAGGTTGCTGCACTTCTCGACGACCGCATCGACATCGGGATCGCCGCTCTCCCGCTCCCGCCCAGCGCCGTGCAACGCATCACAGTGCAAACCGTGGTCAGGGACCGTCTGGTCGCGGCCATTCCGGCGCGCCACAAACTGGCTCTGGCACCGGACGATCCGATCGCTTTTGCCGCACTCGCAAATGAACCCTGGATTCTCTTTCCGCCCAATGAAGGCCCCGGCCTTCATTCAACGATCCTGCAATCCTGTGCGCAAGCCGGCTTTACGCCACGGGTTGCCCAGCGCGCGGTTCAGATGGAGACCATCGTCGGTCTTGTGGCAGCGGGCCTTGGAGTTGCCTTGGTGCCGGGCCTGTTCGGCGAGGCAGGTCGCGAAGGCGTGGTGTTTCGGGATTTGGCTGGAGCCGGTTCGCCGATTCCCTACGAGGTCGCGCTGGCCTGGCGGACGGGCAACAATCGTCCCGCCTTGGAGGCCTTCATCCGGACAGGGCATCGTGCCTCTGACAAGAGGTAGAGGCTATCCTTCCCTAACGACACCTTTACCTCGCTGGATTCCTTCACCCAGCAATGTAAGCTCGGCTCCGCTAGCCAGGGAGGATGCGATGCTGCAGACCAGACAGGATGTTCTCGGCGAGCGGTTCCACCTGCAGCGCGCCGCCTTCGAGGCGCAGCCTTTCCCCAACTTTGGCATCCGCAAGGATCGCCTGAAACGCCTGTTGGCGCTGACCGAGCGGCATGAAGCCGACATCTGCACCGCCATCGACACCGACTTCGGTGGCCGTTCGGCACACGAGACGCGTCTTGCGGAACTGTTCGTGGTGCGTGCCGGCATCCGCCACGCGCTTTCGCATCTCAGGGGCTGGATGCGCGAACGCCGCGTTGTCACCACCATGCCGTTCCTGCCCGGCCGAAATCGCCTCGTCCCGCAGCCGCTCGGCGTCGTCGGCATCGTGTCGCCCTGGAATTATCCTTTCCAGCTCGCTGTCGCGCCGGTCACGGCGGCACTCGCGGCCGGCAATCGCGTGCTTATAAAACCTTCCGAATTGACGCCGGCATTCTCAGTGCTGCTGGCCAAACTCGTTGCCGAGCATTTCGCACCCGATGAGCTCAGCGTCATCACCGGCGATGCCGAGATGGGAAAGGCCTTCGTGTCGATGCCTTTCGATCATTTGCTGTTCACCGGCTCGACCGCGGTCGGACGCCAGGTCGCCATCGCCGCGGCCGCCAACCTGACCCCGGTCACGCTCGAACTCGGCGGCAAGTCGCCGGCAATCTTCGATCCGTCCTGCGATCTCGATGCGGCGGTATCCAGCATTGCCTATGGCAAGCTCTTGAATGCCGGGCAGACCTGCATCGCGCCGGATTATCTGCTGGTGCCGAAGGGACAGGCAGGCACGGTCGCTGTCAAGCTCGCAACGGCGATCGCGAAGCTCTACCCGACCTTGCGCGACAACCCCGATTATACCGCCATCATCAGCGACCGGCACCACCAGCGCCTGCGCGACATGATCACTGAAGCGCGTGACGCCGGCGCCGATGTCACCGAAATCAACCCGGCCGGCGAAGAGCTGGGTGGCAAAAGCCGGAAGCTGCTGCCGACCCTGGTCCGCAACGCCGGCGCAAACCTGCGGCTGATGCGCGAGGAGATTTTTGGGCCGGTGCTGCCCATCGTAGAATACACCGGGATCGACGAAGCGATCGCGCATGTGAACGGGGCAGCCCGACCGCTGGCGCTCTACTGGTTCGGCCGCGACAGCGGCAATCGTCAACGCATCCTGCACGAGACTATTGCCGGCGGCGTCACCATCAACGACTGCATGCTGCATCTGGTACAGGAAAACCAGCCTTTCGGCGGGGTCGGCGCCAGCGGCATGGGCGCCTATCACGGCGAGTGGGGATTCCGGACGTTCAGCAAGGAGAAGCCGGTTTTCACACAGTCGCGGCTAAGCGCCGGAGCCTTGTTGCGCCCGCCCTACGGCAAGACGTTCGAGCGGCTCTTCAGCCTCCTGCGTCACATCACCTGATCGAGCGAGCGCAGCCTCCGGTTCGTCGTGCCATGCAGCGCCGGCGCATTAAGACTATCTTCACCACGGTGCGGCAGGGTCCTCATCCTGCGGTGATGTCTTGAGTACCGCGGCGCCACAAGCGCCCAGGCAACAGACCCGCGCCTCTTTCGGGGTGCGGGTCATTCCCGCTCGATCTCTTACCCTTGGCTAGCCGAGGAAATCGGCCCGGTGCGGCGTGAAGCTGTCGACCAGCCGCCCTGCTTCCAGCGCCTTGACGCCGTGCACCAGACCGGACGGCACAATGAAGCTGCCGCCGGTCTCGATGGTTTCGGTCCTACCGTCGATGGTCACCTCGAAGCGGCCTTCGGCGACATAGCTTGCCTGGACATGCGGGTGCGAATGCAGGGCGCCGACGCCACCCTTGTCGAAGCCGAATTCGACCAGCATCAACTCGTCGGTGTGCAGGAGAATGCGGCGCCTGTTGCCGTCCGGCGTCGTCGTCCAGGCGCCCTCGCCGGCATGCGCGAAAATCTTCGGCTTCGTCATCGTTGTCTCCTCAGAGCAATTCCAGGAAAAGTGTGAACCGGTCTTCCGTCCGGAATTGCGTCAAAACCTAGCGCGCCAGCCAGCCGCCATCCACCGGCACCACCGCGCCATGCATGTAGTTGGACGCCGGCGCCAGCAGGAAGACGGCGGCGTCGCCAATGTCGCCCGCTTCGCCCCAGCGGCCGGCCGGGATACGCGCCAAGATGGCGGCGCTGCGGTCGAGATCGGCGCGCAACGCCTGCGTGTTGTTGGTTTCGATATAGCCTGGCGCGATGGCGTTGACGTTGATGCCTTTCTGCGCCCATTCGCAGGCGAGCAAACGCGTGATGCCGAGCACGCCATGCTTCGAGGCGGTGTAGGACGCGACGCGAATGCCACCTTGGAAACTCAGCACCGAGGCAATGTTGACGATCTTGCCTTTCCGTTCAGCGGCCAAGACACGCCTGGCAAAGCTTTGGCAGAGCAAAAAAACCGTCTTCAGATTGACATCCATGACGTCGTCCCAATCGGCCTCGCTGAGATCGACGGCATCGGCGCGGCGGATGATGCCGGCATTGTTGACCAGCCCGTCGAGCACGCCGCTTTCGTCCCAGATGCGGTCGAGCAAGGAGCCGGCGGCCGAAATGTCGGCCAGGTCGGCGCTCACCGCCTCGAATTGCCCGCCGACTGCGGCGACCTTGTCTGCCGTATCGTCCATCGACGAGCGGCCGACGCCGACCACCGCGCCCCTGGCGCGTGCGATCGATACGGCGATGCCCTGGCCGATGCCGGTGTTGGCGCCGGTGACCAGAATACGTTTTCCGGCAAGGCTGAAGGGGTCGCTCACCGCAGATCGCCCAACGCCACCGGGTCGACATCGGTATAGTCGACATTGTCGCCAGCCATCGCCCAGATGAAAGCATAATTGGAAGTGCCGGCGCCGGAGTGGATCGACCATCCCGGCGACAGCACCGCCTCCTCATTGCCCATGACGATATGGCGCGTCTCGTCCGGCTCGCCCATGAAGTGGAAGACGCGTGCCGTCTCGGCCAGGTCGAAATAGAGATAGGCCTCCATGCGCCGGTCATGCACATGGCACGGCATGGTGTTCCACACCGAGCCCGGCGCCAGCTGAGTCATGCCGACCACCAGCTGGCAGGTTTTCACGCCCTCGGCATGGATGAACTGGAAGATCGAACGCTCGTTGCAGGCATCCTTGCTGCCGAGATCGAGGCGCTTGGCGTCGCCGATGCGGATCAGCCGGCTGGGCCAGGCCTGATGCGCCGGCGCGCTGAGCAGATAGAATTTTGCCGGCGCGGCTATGTCAGCAGAGGCGAACGACACATCAGCGGTGCCCATGCCGAGATAGAGCATGTCGCGCGCCTGCAATTCGAAGGGCTGGCCGCCGGCGTTGATGACACCCGCACCACCGATGTTGACGGCGATCAGCTCGCGACGGTCGAGAAAGTTCTTGGTGCCGGTCGGCTTGATCGCTTCCAGTTGAAGCGGTGCGCCAGTCGGCACGGCGCCGCCGACGATCATGCGGTCGTAATGTGTGTAGGTCAGGCTGATGCGGCCGGGCTGGAATAGGCCGTCAATGTGAAAGTTGTGGCGCAGCTCATCGGTTCCCATCGCCGCGGCGGCGACCGGGTCGATGGCAAAGCGGGATGTATAGTCGGTGTGGCTCTGGTTCATTTCAATCCTGACTTGAGATGGGTCATTCGCCGGCGGCGGCCTTGACCGAACTGGAATAAAAAGCCTGACGTGCATGCAGGCGTTCGCGGTAACGCTGCTGGCTGGCGGTGAGGTGCGCGCGCATCGCCTCTCGCGCGGCCTCGGCATCGCCTGAGGTGATGGCGTTGAGGATCACCAGGTGCTCGCGCTGCAGTCCGCGCTGGTAGCTATCGGATTGCGCCAGTTCGGTGGACCAGGGCGAAGTCACGTCGCACGGGATGGCGCGCCGGCCGAGCACGTCGAGCATCTCGACATAGAACGGGTTGCTGGTGGCGCTGGCGATGGCGCGATGGAAGGCGAGGTCGGCCGGACCGGTCGGCTCGCTGGCAAGCAGCAGCCGCTCGAATTCGAAGAAGGCTTCCTGGATCGCCGCCTCCTGCGCGGCGTTGCGACGGATGGCGGCGATCCCGGCCGATTCGATCTCGATCGCGAGGCGCACCTCGAGCACGTTGAGCGCGATCGAATCCTTGGCTCCCATATCGGCGGCCAGCGCGCCGAACATCGTCGAGATGTGCTCGGTGACGAAGACACCGGCACCTTGGCGCGGCTCGACCAGCCCATCGGCGGCAAGCTTGGCCAGCGCCTCGCGGATGACGGTGCGGCTGACGCCGAAGGTTTCGGTCAGTTGGCCTTCGGTCGGCAATTTATGGCCAGGCAGGATCTCACCCGCCTGCAACTGCTTGCGGATCGTTGCGACCACGATTTCCGACAGTTTGGGTTTTCTCTCGACCCTGAGGTCGGTTGCGGTGTCCGATGCCATGTCGCCCCTATTTGAAGACGCTCGGTAGCCAGAGCGAAATGGCCGGAATGTAAGTGACGAGCCCCAGTACCACGAGCCCGGCCCCATAGAACGGCCAGATCGAGCGCATCGCTTCCCAGACGGATATCTTGCCCACTGCGCACGCCACGAACTGCACAGCGCCCACCGGCGGCGTGTTCAGCCCGATGCCGAAGTTGAGGATCATGATAACGCCAAAATGCACCGGGTCGACGCCGTAGGCTTGCGCCACGGGCAGGAAGATCGGCGTACAGATGATGATCGTCGGCCCCATGTCCATGAAGGTGCCGAGGAACAGCATCAAGACGTTGAGCAGGAGAAGCACGACCAGCGGATCGTCCGAGATCGCGTTCATGGAGGCTATGAGCGCTGCCGGCACTTTCAGGAAGGCCATCAACCACGAGAACGCCGCCGCCATGCCGATGATGAGCAGCACCATGGCCGTGGTGCGCACGGCACCATGGGTGGCATGAACGAAACCTTCCCAAGTCATCTGCCGGTAAACGAAGACAGTGACGAGCAACGCATAGATGACCGCGACACAGGAACTCTCGGTTGCCGTGAAAACGCCCGATCGTACGCCACCGAAGATGATCGCGATCAGCAGCAGGCCGGGCACCGCGACAGCGAAGAGATGCGCGACGGCGGTGAAGCCCGGAAACGGCTCGGTCGGATAGCCGCGGGAGCGCGCCACGAAATAGGCGGTGATCATCAGCGACAGGGCCAACAGCAGGCCCGGAATGATGCCGGCCGTGAACAGGTCGGCGATGGAGATCTTTCCACCTGCCGAGATCGAGTAGATGATCATGTTGTGCGACGGCGGCAGGAGCAGCGCGATCAGCGCCGCCATCGACGTGACGTTGACGGCGTAATCCGCTCCATATCCACGCGCTTTCATCTGCGGGATCATCAAGCCGCCGACCGCCGCTGCCTCGGCCACCGCGGAGCCGGAAATGCCGCCGAACAGTGTAGCGGTCGCAATGTTGACCTGCCCGAGGCCGCCGCGCAAATGGCCAACGAGCGAGCCGGCGAAGGCAACGATCTTGCTGGCGATGCCGCCGCGCACCATCAAGTCGCCGGCATAGATGAAGAACGGAATGGCCAGCAGCGAAAAGACGCTCATGCCGGAATTCAGGCGCTGGAACACGATGAGCGGCGGCAGGCCCATGTAAAGGACGGTGGCAAAGCTTGCGACGCCGAGGCAGAAAGCGATCGGCGTGCCGATAAGCATCAGAAGGGTGAAGACGCCGAAGAGGATCCAGAGTTCCATGCCGTCAGACCTTCACGTTCGCCGTGTCGAGTTCGGTTGCAACTTCCGCCGGCGGCAGTTCATCGAGCACATCGTCGATCGGCGCACCGGAGAGACGAAGCACGATGCGCTCCAGCGTGAAGAGCACGACGAGCACGCCTCCCGCGACCAGCGGGACGTAGTCCCAGCCCCCGGATATGCCGAGCGACGGCAAGGTAGCGCCCCAGGTCAATGCAACCAGTTGGCTGCCATACCAGATCATACCGATGCCGAAGGCGAGCGCGACGAGGTCCGAGATCATCCGCAGCCAACGCTTGCCGCCTTTGGGCAGCACGTAGAGCAGGACGTCGAAGCCGAGGTGATAGTTCTCGCGCACCCCGACGGCAGCGCCGAGGAAAATGAACCAGCTCATCAGCATCACCGAGCCCTGCTCGGTCCAGCTTGGCGAGCGGTTCAGGACATAACGACCGAACACCTGCCAGGCGACGAAGGCGGTCATCAGCACCAGCCCGATGCCTGCGACCCATAGCGCCGCTGTGCTGACGCGCGACATCATGCGCGCGACGCCGGACAGGGGCGGTCTGTGTTCTGGGCTGGAGGTCACCGGTTCTCTCCGCAAGAGGATGGCGGCGTGGAATGCCCGCGCCGCCGCTTGATCACTGCACGGCCTTGATGGCTTCGACCATGGCCTTCAGCTTGTCGTCCTTGACGTGCTTCTCGTAGACCGGACCCATGGCGTCGATGAAGGGCTGCTTGTCCGGCGTCGTGATCTGCGAACCGGCCGCCTCGACCTTGGCGCGCGATTCCTTGACCTTGGCGGTCCACAGCTCGCGCTGCCTGGCGACGCTCTCCTTGGCGGCCGCCTTGAAGATCGCCTGATCCTCCGGCGTCAGCTTGTCCCAGCTCAACTTCGCCATGACGAAGGCTTCCGGCACCATAGTGTGCTCGTCGAGCGAATAGAACTTGGCGACTTCCGCATGCTTGGCGGTGTCGTAGCTCGGAAAATTGTTTTCCGCGCCGTCGATGACCCCGGTCTCGATCGCCGAATACACCTCGCCATACGGCATCGGCGTCGCGTTGGCGCCGAGTGCCGCCACCATGTCGACGAAGATGTCGGACTGGATGACGCGGAACTTCATGCCGGACAGATCGGCTAATGAGTTGATCGGCTTCTTCGAATTGTAGAAGGAGCGCGCGCCACTGTCATAAAAGGCGAGCAGCACCAGCCCGACCTGTTCGAACGCCGCCGCGATCTGGTCGCCGACCGCCCCGTCCATGACCTTGTGCATATGGTCTTCCGAGCGGAAGATGTAGGGCAGCGAGGGCACCGTGGTTTCGGGAATGAGCCCGTTGAACGGCGCCATCGAGATGCGGTTGAGGTCGATCACGCCGGTGCGAACCTGCTCGATCGTGTCCTTTTCTTCGCCGAGCTGCGCGGAATGATAGAGCTCGACCGCATAGCGGCCGGCCGTACGCTCCTTTACAAGCTCGCCGAAATATTTGACTGCCTCGACCGTCGGATAGCCGTCCGGGTGGGTGTCGGACGAGCGCAGAACCGTCTGGGCGCTTGCCGTTCCGGCCATCAGTGCGGCGGCGAGTAGCGCAGCTCCCGTCAGTCTTGAAAAATGCAACATGGTTTCCTCCCTTTGCATTGCGGGCGAGTTGCCCCTTCAGAGCCGATACGCCTTTTTCGCCAGCGTATAGGTCAGTTCCCGCGCCAGCTCATACGCCTCGTCCTCGCGCAGCCGATGCTCGGCGACGAGACGCGCCAGGAACGCGCAGTCGACTCGCCGCGCCACATCGTGACGCGCCGGGATCGACGGAAAGGCACGGGTGTCGTCGTTGAAACCGACGGTGTTGTAGAAGCCGGCCGTCTCGGTGGTCATCTCGCGGAAGCGCCGCATGCCTTCCGAGCTGTCGTGGAACCACCATGCCGGCCCGAGCTTCAGCGCCGGGTAGACACCGGCCAGCGGCGCCAGCTCGCGCGCATAACTGGTCTCGTCGAGCGTGAACAGGATGACGGTGAGGTCGCGCTCCAGCCCGACGCAGTCGAGCAGCGGCTTCAGCGCCGTCACATAGTCGGTCCTGGTCGGGATATCGAAACCCTTGTCGCGGCCGAATTTCTGGAAGATCGCGGGCGAATGATTGCGCCAGGAGCCGGGATGGATCTGCAGGACCAGTCCATCGTCGAGGCTCATCTTGGCCATCTCGGTCAGCATCTGGGCGCGGAACAGTTTTCGCTCGCGCTCGTCGTCGGAACCACGGCGGATTCGATTGAACAGCTCTTGCGCCGCCGCAACCGAAAGATTGGCGGTCTCGGCCGTCGGATGGCCATGATCCGACGAAGTCGCGCCGAAGCCTTTGAAGAAGGCACGCCGCTGGCGATGCGCATCGAGATAGCCGGCCCAATTGCCGGTGTCGCAGCCGGTGATCTCACCGAGCCGGTCGAGATTGGTTGAAAACCCTTCGAAATCGGGATCGACGACAGCATCCGGCCGATAAGCGGTGACCACACGGCCCTGCCAGCCGCTGTCGCGGATCATCTGGTGCCATTTGAGATCGTCGAGCGCGCCTTCCGTGGTCGCGATGACCTCGATGTTGAAACGCTCGAACAGCGCGCGCGGGCGAAAATTCTCCCACTGCAGCAGCGTCGCGATGGTGTCGTAGTGGCGGTCGGCAGTCGCCGCGGTCAGCGGTTCGTCGATGCCGAACAGATCGGCGAGCACATGATCGAACCATAGCCGGGTCGGCGTGCCGCGAAACAGATGATAGTGCTCGGCAAAAAGCCGCCAGATCGCCCTGCCGTCGGTCTCGACCGGCGCGCCGTCGAGCGTCGCCACGCCGAGATCCTCAAGGCGGACGCCTTGGCTGAACATCATGCGGAAGATGTAGTGATCGGGGACGATGAGCAGTTGCGCCGGGTCCGGGAACGGCTCGTTCAGCGCATACCAGCGCGGATCGGTGTGGCCATGCGGGCTGACAAGGGGCAGGTCCTTGATCCCGGCATAGAGATCACGGGCAACCGAGCGCGAATGCGCCTCGGCGGGAAACAGCAAATCCGCATGGGTCAGTGCCACGGTCATCCTCCCAAGGCCACTATCGGTAGGGGCGGCAAGAAATAATGTCAACATACAAAAATGCGATTGTTGTATGATGACTTTTCGACCCATTGTGTGGCAGGAAATCGAATGTTACGCCGCTTTGCCGATCCCTGCCGAGGCCACTCATGTCATCCGACCAGACCAGTCGCACCACGACGACCGAACGCCTTTCCACGAAGACCGTGCGCGCACTGCCTGCCTCGATCGCGACACCTGCGTATGATCGCAGCCGCGTCGTCCCGGGCATTGTGCACCTTGGTGTCGGCGCCTTCCACCGCGCCCATCAGGCAGCCTATGTCGACGATTGCCTGGCGGCAGGCGAGGCGGATTGGGGCATAACAGGCGTTTCGCTGCGCAGCACCGACACGCGCGACGCTCTCACGCCGCAGGACGGGCTCTACACGCTGGCGATCAGAAGCAGTGGAACCGAAAAGCTTCAGGTCATCGGCTCGATCGGCGCGATGCTGGTGGCGCCCGAAGACCCCAGCGCTGTGCTGGCCACGCTGACCGATCCGCGCACCCGCATCGTCACGCTGACGATCACCGAAAAAGCCTATCTGAGGGCGGCAGGCGGCGGATTGGACGCCGCCCATCCCGATATCGTCCATGATCTGGCCAATCCCCGGATGCCGAAGACAGCGCATGGTTTCCTGACCGAGGCGCTTGCCCTGCGACGCGCCGCCGGCACGCCGCCCTTCACTGTCCTGTGTTGCGACAATTTGCCGGCCAACGGCGCCACGCTGCACCGGCTGTTGGTCGAATTCGCCCAGTTGCGAGATGCCGGGCTCGCCCAATCGAGTGATGTCGGAATTGCCGACCACATCGCACACCAGGTCGCGTTTCCCTCCAGCATGGTCGATCGCATCGTGCCTGCAACCACCGACGCCGATCGGGCGCGGATCGCTGAAGAACTCGGCGTCGAGGATGCCTGGCCCGTGATGACCGAGCCGTTTTGTCAGTGGGTGGTCGAAGATAAGTTCCCGACTGGCCGGCCCGCGTGGGAACAATTCGGCGTCACCATGGTTCGCGACGTCGGCCCGTTCGAGGACATGAAGCTCAGGCTGCTCAACGGCTCGCATTCGGCCATCGCCTATCTTGGCCTGCTCAGCGGTCATGCCACCGTCGACCGCGCCTTCGCCGACCCGGCGATCCGCCAATTCGTCGATGCCTTGTGGGCCGAAGCCATCCCGACCCTGCCCGAGGATGCCGGATTGGACACGAGCGCCTATATTGCGGAGCTCGCGGAGCGTTTTTCCAACACTGCACTTGCCCATCGCACGGCGCAGATCGCCAATGACGGCAGCCAGAAACTGCCGCAGCGCATCATCGCTTCCGCCATCGAATGCCTGGAAGCCGGTACCGAACTGGTCCATCTGACCCTGGTGGTGGCTGCCTGGATCGCCGCCTGCGCCGCGCGAGGGAAAACCTTGCCGGAGGGCCATTTCACCGATCCGCTCGACGCGGCGTTGACGGAACTTTTGAGTGAGCAACTGCCGGCCAACGAAACCGTGACCGCGGTGTTCGACCTGGCCGGCTTCGCTGGGGATCACACCGAACGCCAGACGTTGATCGAACTTGTGGCTGTGCATCTCGTCCACCTGCGACGCGACGGTCCGACCTTGGCCTTCGCCGCGCTCGGCATAGATATGAAGTAGTCATCAACCAGACTTGGTGCGGGTCCGAACCAACTCGATTCAGGCTTATTTGCCGACCGAACCGTCCAGCGTTTGCCGGGAAGAATACTCCGTGCCTTTTGAATTCCAGAACAATCGCACGGCCTTGCCGACGAGGTTTTCGTAGGGAACGAAGCCGACCATGAATCGGCTGTCGGAGGCATTGTCGCGATTGTCGCCCAGCATGAAATAGTGGCCTTCGGGCACCTCAAATTCCCGCGTGTTGTCGCCGATGGAACTGTCCGTCAGGTCGAGAACGAAATGGGTGACACCACCCGGCAGGGTCTCCCGTTCAAGCCTGGCAGGTTGCTCGCGTTCCTCGTAGGAGAAAGTGCCTGCATCCTTGAGGCCGACGGCCACATCGTTGATGTGCAGCACGCCATTGACCATCTGGATTTTGTCCCCGGGAAGACCGACGATCCGCTGGATGTAATCCACGCTGGGGTCGGGCGGGAATTTGAACACCACCACATCCCCTCGCTTGGGCTCCGCGCCGAACATGCGGCCTTCTATCGGCAACAGATTGAACGGCACGCTGTAGCGGCTGTAGCCATATGCGAATTTGGAGACGAAGAGATAGTCGCCGCCTTGCAATGTCGGCACCATACTGCTGGATGGTATCGAAAACGGCTGGAACAGGAACGAACGGATCGCAAATGCAGCCGGATAGGTAGTCAGAAAGACAAGCACCAGCACCCAAAACCCGTGCGCATACCATCTCACCGGCTTGAACCGATGGGCGAAGGGCACAACGAGCGCTGCCCCCAGGATCATCGAACCGATACCTGAAAAATTGGCCAGCCAGGCAAGATCGGTTCCCGGCAGCACCGGAAATCCGCTGTAGGCGAGTGCGAAAACGATGGCGCTGATCACCACCAGGCTGGCAACCGCCGGCTTGCCGCTGCCGATCCACAGAAATCCGCCGAATGGACCGCCGAAGGCCGACACCAGGGCCGTCGACCACCAGGAGCGTGAGGCTGTTTCTCGTTGCGCTGTTTCTTCCGTCACCGGCCCACCCCCATCCCAAGGCAGCGCGACTGTCCAACAAACAAAAAAGCGAGGCAAGGCCCCGCTTTTTACTCTTTCATCGAAACCGAATTTCAAGCCGGCAGGATGGCGCCTTCCAGCGTGGTGAGTTGGCTAAGGAACTGCTCCGCCTTGCTGCGAGCCTCGTCGTCCTTGGCATCAGTGGCGTCTTCTTTGGCTTCCTGGATGCGGCGCGCGAGATCGGCGCGGTCGACATCCTTCACCGCGACCGCCGATTCCGCCAGCAGCGTGCAGCCGGCCGGAACGATGTCGGCGAAGCCGCCGAACACCACATAGCGTTCTTCACCGCCCGCCGGGGTCTTCACCGTGACGACACCCGGCTTGATCGTGGTCATGACCGGGGCGTGATGCGCCATGACGGTCATCTCGCCTTCGGCGCCTGGAATGACGACGGATTCGACCTGCTCAGAAACCAGCAGGCGTTCCGGCGAGACCAGTTCGAACTTGAAAGCTTCAGCCATTTTGCTTCACCTTGCCGGCGATAATTTCGTCAGTCTGCAACTCGGTCCCGCAGAATGGACAGAACATGACCGCTTGATCAAAATACCCAGGACCGTCCTCTGTTTCGACAGTCCCGACCGTCACCATCAGCACCCCATCGTCGGTCTCGAAGAACGACGGCGAGGGAAGCTCTGTCATCACCTCTTGCAAGGTCGAGCAACAGAACTTCCTTTGCATATATTACGCCGCTTCAGCCGCGAGGCGCTGTGCCTTCTCGACTGCTTCCTCGATGCCGCCGACCATGTAGAAGGCGGCTTCCGGCAGGTGATCGTAGTCGCCGTTGCAAAGGCCCTTGAAGCCCTTGATGGTGTCGGCGAGATCGACCAGCTTGCCCGGCGCGCCGGTGAACACTTCGGCGACGAAGAATGGCTGCGACAGGAAGCGCTCGATCTTGCGGGCGCGGGCCACGGTCTGCTTGTCCTCTTCCGAGAGCTCGTCCATGCCCAGGATGGCGATGATGTCCTGCAGCGACTTGTAGCGCTGGAGGATCGACTGCACCTGGCGCGCGACGCCATAGTGCTCGTCGCCGACGACCAGCGGGTCGAGCATGCGCGAGGTCGAATCCAGCGGATCGACGGCCGGATAGATGCCCTTTTCGGCGATGGCGCGGTTGAGCGTCGTCGTCGCGTCAAGGTGGGCGAACGAGGTCGCCGGCGCCGGATCGGTCAAGTCGTCGGCGGGCACGTAGATGGCCTGCACGGACGTGATCGAGCCCTTGGTGGTGGTGGTGATGCGTTCCTGCAGCGCGCCCATGTCGGTGGCGAGCGTCGGCTGATAGCCGACGGCCGACGGGATGCGGCCGAGCAGAGCCGACACTTCCGAGCCAGCCTGCGTGAAGCGGAAGATGTTGTCGACGAAGAACAGCACGTCCTGGCCCTGGTCGCGGAAATATTCCGCAACCGTCAGGCCGGTCAGGCCGACGCGGGCGCGCGCGCCCGGCGGTTCGTTCATCTGGCCATAGACGAGTGCGGCCTTGGAGCCTTCGCCGCCGCCCTTCTTGTTGACGCCGGATTCGATGAACTCGTGATACAGATCGTTGCCTTCTCGGGTGCGCTCGCCGACGCCGGCGAACACCGAATAGCCGCCATGCGCCTTGGCGATGTTGTTGATCAGTTCCTGGATCAGCACGGTCTTGCCGACGCCGGCGCCGCCGAACAGGCCGATCTTGCCGCCCTTGGCGTAGGGAGCCAAGAGGTCGAGCACCTTGATGCCGGTGATCAGGATCTGCGCTTCCGTCGACTGCTCGACATAGGTCGGAGCCGGCTGGTGGATGGAGCGCATTTCGGTCGCGTCGACCGGGCCTTCTTCGTCGACCGGCTCGCCGATGACGTTGATGATGCGGCCGAGCATGCCCGGGCCGACCGGCACGGTGATCGGCGCGCCGGTGTCACGCACTTCCTGGCCGCGAACCAGACCTTCGGTCGAGTCCATGGCGATGCAGCGCACGGTGTTTTCACCCAGATGCTGGGCAACTTCGAGCACCAGGCGGTTGCCGACATTGGTCGTCTCGAGCGCGTTCAGGATCGCCGGCAGGTGATCGCCGAACTGCACGTCGACAACGGCGCCGATGACCTGGCGAACCTTGCCGGCAACGCCGGTTGCCTTGCTGGCCACTGCCGATGTCTTGGCAGCAGCGGCCTTCACCGGTGCTGCCGCCTTGGCCGGGGCCGCCTTCGCGGCTGCTGCTGGAGCCTTTGCCGCCTTCGCGGGGGCTGCGGTCTTCGCGGCAGCGGCCTTGGGGGCTGCCGTCTTGGGGGTCGCTGCTTTCGCCATCGTCTTTACCCTTTTTCGTCCTTTGTTTCTCACGCGGTCCAGTCGCGGGTCGATGACCCGCGAACCACGCCTAGAGCGCCTCGGCGCCCGAAATGATTTCGATCAGTTCCTTGGTGATCTGCGCCTGCCGCTGGCGGTTGTAGGTGATCGACAGCTTGTTGATCATGTCGCCGGCGTTGCGCGTCGCATTGTCCATGGCGCTCATCTTGGCGCCCATTTCGCCGGCCACATTTTCGAGCAGCGCCCGGAAAACCTGCACGGAGATGTTGCGCGGAATGAGGTCGGAGAGGATTTCGCCCGGCTCCGGCTCATATTCGTAGACAGCGTTGCCGCCATCGATCGCCTCGGCCGGAGCCGAAGCAACGCCGGCCGGAATGATCTGCTGCGCGGTCGGGATCTGGCTGATCACCGACTTGAACTGCGAATAGAACAGCGTGCAGATGTCGAAGCCACCTTCGTTGAAGAGGTGGATGACCTTCTTGGCGATCGCATCGGCATTGACGAAGCCGAGTGTCTTGACCTCGCGCAGATCGACGCGGTCGATGATCATCGATGCATAGTCGCGGCGCAGGATGTCGAAACCCTTCTTGCCGACGCAGATGATCTTGACCTGCTTGCCGTCCGCCAAAAGCTTGCGAATATGGTCGCGGGCAAGGCGGGCGATCTGTGAATTGAAGCCGCCGCACAGGCCGCGCTCGGCGGTGCAGACGACGAGCAGGTGCACGTCGTCCTTGCCGGTGCCGGTCATCAGCGCCGGGGCATCGCCGCCGCCGCCGATTGCCTGGGTGATGTTGGCCAGCACGGAACCCATGCGCTCCGAATAGGGGCGCGCCGCTTCCGCGGCCTCTTGCGCACGGCGCAGCTTCGCCGCGGCGACCATCTGCATCGCCTTGGTGATCTTCTGCGTCGCCTTGACCGAGGCGATACGGTTACGAAGGTCTTTTAATGAAGGCATGCTTCAAACCTGATCCCGTCTTGTCTCATCCCGACTGGCAATTCGCTCAGGCGAAGGTCTTGGCGAAAGCGTCGATCTCGGCCTTCAGCTTGGCGCGCAGATCGTCCGACAGCGCCTTTTCCTTGCGGATGGCATCGAGGACGTCCTTGCCGGCCGAACGCATGTGGCTGAGCAGGCCATGCTCGAACTTGCCGACCTGGTTGACCGGCAGCTTGTCGAGATAGCCGTTGACGCCGGCGAAGATCACCGCGACCTGCTCTTCCGTCTTCAGCGGCGAGAACTGCGGCTGCTTCAGGAGTTCGGTGAGGCGCGATCCGCGGTTGAGCAGGCGCTGCGTGGCGGCGTCGAGATCCGAGCCGAACTGCGCGAAGGCCGCCATTTCGCGGTACTGCGCGAGCTCGCCCTTGATCGAGCCGGCAACCTGCTTCATCGCCTTGATCTGCGCGGCCGAACCGACGCGGCTGACCGACAGACCGACGTTCACCGCAGGACGAATACCCTGGAAGAACAGGTTGGTCTCGAGGAAGATCTGGCCGTCGGTGATCGAGATCACGTTGGTCGGGATATAGGCCGACACGTCGTTGGCCTGCGTCTCGATGATCGGCAGGGCGGTCAGCGACCCACCGCCCAGATCGTCGTTGAGCTTGGCAGCGCGCTCGAGCAGGCGCGAGTGCAGGTAGAAGACGTCGCCCGGATAGGCTTCGCGGCCCGGCGGGCGACGCAGCAGCAGCGACATCTGGCGGTAGGCGACGGCCTGCTTCGACAGATCGTCATAGCTGATCAGCGCGTGCATGCCATTGTCGCGGAAATATTCGCCCATGGTGGCGCCGGCGAACGGCGCCAGGAACTGCATCGGTGCTGGATCGGAAGCGGTGGCGGCGACGATGATCGAATATTCGAGCGCGCCGCGCTCTTCCAGCACCTTGACGAACTGCGCGACGGTCGAGCGCTTCTGGCCGACGGCGACGTAGACGCAGTAGAGCTTTTCCTTCTCGGGGCCGTTGTCGTGCACCGATTTCTGGTTGAGCATCGTGTCGAGGATAATGGCGGTCTTGCCGGTCTGGCGATCGCCGATGACCAGCTCGCGCTGGCCGCGGCCGACCGGGATCAGCGCATCGATGGCCTTGAGGCCGGTCGACATCGGCTCGTTCACCGACTTGCGCGGAATGATGCCGGGCGCCTTGACGTCGACGCGCTTGCGCTCGACTGCCTTGATCGGACCCTTGCCGTCGATCGGATTGCCGAGCGCATCGACGACGCGGCCGAGCAGGCCGGGGCCGACGGGGACGTCGACGATGGCGCCGGTGCGCTTGACGATGTCGCCTTCCTTGATGTCGCGGTCGGCGCCGAAGATGACGACGCCGACATTGTCGGCTTCGAGGTTGAGCGCCATGCCGCGGATGCCGCCGGGGAACTCGACCATCTCGCCGGCCTGGACATTGTCGAGGCCGTAGACACGGGCGATACCGTCACCGACGGACAGCACCTGTCCGACTTCGGAGACCTCGGCCTCCTTGCCGAAATTCTTGATCTGGTCTTTCAGAATTGCGGAAATTTCCGCGGCGCGGATGTCCATCAGCCGACCTCTTTCAGTGCAAGCTTGAGCGAATTGAGTTTGGTTTTGAGCGACGTATCGATCTGGCGCGAGCCCATCTTGACCACCAGCCCGCCGAGCAGCGACGGATCGACGGTGACGGAGATAGCCACGTCCTTGCCGGCAACGCTCTTCAGCGCCGCCTTGAGTTCGGTCTGCTGGGCAGCCGTCAGCTCGTGCGCCGACGTCACTTCAGCAGCGGTCTCGCCACGATGTTCGGCTGATATCTGGCGGAACGCCCTGATCATGCCGGGAATGGCGAACAGCCGGCGGTTGCGGGCGACGACGCGCAGGAAATTTCCGGTGAGGCCGGCGATCCCGGCCTTGTCGGCGATCGCCGCGATGGCCTTCGCCTGGTCCTCGCTGGAGAACACCGGGCTGTTGATCAGCCGGGTGAGATCAGCGCTGCCCGCGAGCATGGCTTCGAAGCTGTTGAGGTCGGCTTCGACCTTGGCCACGGAATTTGCCTGCAGGGCGAGTTCGAACAGCGAACCCGCATAGCGTTCTGCGACACCTGAGATTGGCGATGACGATTGAGCCACGGACCGTCTTTTCTCTTGTCTGACAGGCCGTAGATTGTTGGCGCGAGCAAAAACTCTGGCTAAATCTTTGACCTTACTGCATTTTTTCGAGCACGGAGGCGCGGCTTCCGCTATCCCCGGCCGAAAGTCGATTGCCGTCTAGCACAGGCATTTTAAGACCGCAATGCGTCGTTCCGCATGGTTTTCAGGCACTATTGTCGCATCCGGCGAAAGTCGCCCGTCTTCCATCGCGGAATACCCAACGATTCAAGGCAGAAAGCCGAAGGCAAAGGCGAGCGGCAACGCCGCCAGCACCAATTCCAGCACAATGGAAACCCAATTGAAAGGCGTGTTGGCGCCATCAGACATCATCGACAGCAGCCGACCGAAGGCTGTGAACAGCCAGGAGAAGCCAAGCGCCATGTAGATCAGCGGCTGCGCCAGCAGGATACAGCACAAGCCGACACCCAGATAAAAGCCCGACATCCTGCCGCGCCCCTCGGCGATCGCAGCAACCTTCTCTGGCTTGACCTGCAGGCGCAGGGCACGGAAGGCGATACCAGGTGCCAGAAAAAACAAAAGACCGAGCAGCACGGTGAAGACGGCGCTCGACCAGGCCAGCCATTCGCCCTGGCTCGTCGGCCACGGAAGCGCAAAATCCATTTTGTCCCCTCGAAATGCCTGTTTTGAAATTCCAGGCATTCTAACGGAGGAAAACCGCCGCGCCAGATGGCTTCAGGCACTTTAGGATAGGCGCATCAGCGCGAATTCCACAGCCGCCTCGGCATGAATGCGCGTCGTGTCGAAGACCGGGATGTCGAAATCCTGCTGGCCGATGAGCATGGTGATCTCGGTGCAGCCCATGATGACGCTGTCGGCCGCCTCTTCGCGGCGCAGGCGTTCGGTCTCGGCGATATAGGCCGCCTTCGAGACCTCCGTGACGATGCCCTGGCACAGTTCCTCGTAGATGACGCGATGAACCATGTCGCGGCCGGCGGCATCGGGTACGACGGGGCTCAAGCCATATATCTCGGTGAGCCGGCCCTTGTAGAAATCCTGTTCCATCGTAAAGCGCGTCGCTAGCAGCGCCGGGCGTTGCATGCCGGCGCGCTTGACCGCCACCGCGGTGGCGTCGGCGATGTGGATCAGCGGGATCGACACCGACGCCTGCACTTGGTCGGCCAGTTTGTGCATGGTGTTGGTGCACAAAAGCAGACCTTCCGCGCCTCCGGCCTCGAGCTTGCGCGCCGCTTCTACGAGGAGCACACCGGCGCCGTCCCAGTCGCCATGATGCTGCCGCTCGGCGATTTCGGCAAAGTCGAACGACCACAGAAGCAGTTTCGCCGAATGCAAGCCGCCCAGCCGCTCGCGCACGATCTCGTTGAGCAGGCGATAGTAGATGGCGGTCGATTCCCAGCTCATGCCGCCGAGAAGGCCGAGGGTTTTCATATGAGTTTCCACATCTCGCTGGCTTGCGGGCAACCTATCGCTGAAAGCGCGACCTTACAAAAAGCTCTGCGGGTCGATGTCGACCTGCACCCTGACCGAGCCGCGCTGCTTCGGCCCGTCGGCAAGCATCGCGCGAATAAAACCTTGCATGTCGGCGCGCCGTTCGCCCTGGATCAGCAGGCGGAAGCGGTGGCGGCCGCCGAGCAGGGACAGCGGCGCCTCCGCCGGCCCCAGCACGAACAGATCGGTCGCCTCGGGCGCGGCGCGGCGCAGGCCGCGTGCATGGCCCTCGGCTTCTGCCCGTGTCACCGCGCTGACGATGACGCCGGCGAGCCGGCCGAAAGGCGGCAGGGCAGCCCGTTCGCGCTCGGCAATCTCGCGCTCGTAAAAAGCCTCGGCGTCGCCGGAGACGATTGCCCGCATCACCGGATGCTCGGGCTGAAAAGTCTGCAGCAGGCCAAGGCTCTTCTTGCCGGTGCGGCCGGCTCGCCCGGTGACCTGGCTGAGCAGCTGGAACGTGCGCTCTGCGGCGCGCGGATCGCCATTGGCAAGTCCGAGATCGGCATCGACGACGCCGACCAAAGTCATGTTGGGAAAATTGTGGCCCTTGGCGACGAGCTGCGTGCCGATGACGATGTCGGCCTGGCCATCGGCGATCGCCTCCAGCTCCAGCCGCAGCCGCCGCACGCCGCCCATCAGGTCCGACGACAAAACGATGGTGCGCGCGTCGGGAAAATGCGTAACGACCTCTTCGGCGATCCGCTCGACGCCCGGTCCGCAGGCGACCAGATGATCCAGCGTGCCGCATTCCGGGCAGGCCTCGGGGCGGCGCTCATTGTGCCCGCAATGATGGCAGACCAGTTGGCCGCGAAACCGGTGCTCGACCAGCCAGGCCGAGCAGACCGGGCAGCCGAAGCGGTGGCCACAAACCCGGCACAGCGTCAGCGGCGCATAGCCGCGCCGATTGAGGAACAGCAGCGACTGCTCCTGCCTCTCCAGCGTCTGGCGCATCTGGTCGAGCAGCACCGGCGACAGGAAACCGCCACGCGCCGGCGGCGCGCGCCGCATGTCGACCGCCTTCAGGTGCGGAAGCGCCGCCTCGGCGAAGCGAGCGGAAAGCACCGCTCTGTTATATTTACCTTGGCTGGCATTGACCCGGCTTTCGACCGACGGCGTCGCCGACGCCAGCACCACCGGAAAGCTGCCGATATGGCCGCGCACCACGGCCATATCACGCGCATTGTAGAAGACGCGGTCCTCCTGCTTGTAGGCAGGGTCGTGCTCCTCGTCGACGACGATCAGGCCGAGCTCCTTGAACGGCAGGAACAGCGCCGAGCGCGCGCCGGCGACGACCCGCACACCGCCCTCCGCCACTTGCCGCCAAACCCGCTCGCGCATCCGCGGCGGCAGGTCGGAATGCCATTCGCCCGGCTTGGCGCCGAAGCGCTGCTGGAAGCGCTCGAGAAAGGCATGCGTCAGCGCGATTTCCGGCAGCAGGATCAGCACCTGCCTGCCCTGGTCGAGCGCAGCCGCCACCGCCTCGAAATAGACCTCGGTCTTACCCGATCCGGTGACGCCGTCGAGCAGCGCGACGTTGAACACGCCGGCTGCGACATTGGCGCGCAGCATCTGCGCCGCGGCGCTCTGGTCCGGCATCAGTTCCGGAATGGCGTAGCCGGGATCGGGCGCGGCCACCACCGGGCGCGGCGGGATCATCACGGTCTCGAACACGCCTTGCGCCCTCAGGCCGTCAATCACTGTCGACGACACGCCGGCGGCGTGAGCGAGGCCGGAGCGCGTCCAGGCAAGGCCGCCTTCGGCCGTCTCCAGCACACGCTGCCTGGCCCCCGTCATCCGGTCGGGTGCGAGAAGCGTGCGCTGCAGCCCTTCGATCCACGGTTCGGGGTCGAAAGCCTCCGGCGCCCTGAGCAGCATGCGCGCCACCATGCCCGGAGGCGACAGCGTGTACTGCGCCACCCAGTCGACGAAACGGCGCATCGCTCGGTCGATCGGCGGGCAGTCGAAGACCTGTTCGATGGGGCGCAGCTTTTTCGCGTCGACCTTCTCGACCGCGCCGTCCCAGACGATGCCGGCGACCTGCCGCGGCCCGAGCGGCACGCGCACGATCGAGCCCGGCACCACGCGCATGCCGGCCGGCACGGCATAGGTGTAGGGGCGTTCGGCGGGCATCGGCACCAGCACCGGTGCGGCTGCGACAAAGGGCGAATCTTCGATCATGAGGCGTGACCTTGCCCTGACTTTGGTCTAGATCAAAGGCCGACCCCGAATGTGCATGACATGCACATGAAAATCTTCAGGAGACCCGCCATGAAATTTTTTGTCGACACAGCCGACGTCAAGGATATCCGTGAGCTGAACGATCTGGGGCTGCTCGACGGCGTCACCACCAATCCGTCGCTGATCCTCAAATCCGGCGGCAAGATCGCCGACGTCACCAAAGAGATTTGCGACATCGTCAAGGGTCCGGTCTCGGCTGAAGTCACCGCCACTGAATATTCCGAGATGATGCAGCAGGCCAAGGTTCTGGCCAAGATCGCCGACAATGTCTGCATCAAGGTGCCGCTGACGCTGGACGGTCTCAAGGCCTGCAAGACGATCCGCACCGAGATGAACCGCCTGGTCAACGTCACGCTGTGCTTTTCGGCCAACCAGGCGCTGCTGGCGGCCAAGGCCGGTGCCTCGTTCATCTCGCCCTTCGTCGGCCGCGTCGACGACATCGGCATCGACGGCATGGAGCTGATCCAGGAGATCAGGCAGATCTACGACAATTACGATTTCCAGACTGAGATCCTCGTCGCTTCGGTGCGCACCGTGAACCACGTCAAGCAGGCGGCCCTCATCGGCGCCGATGTCGTGACCGCCCCCCCGGCGACCCTGAAGGCGCTGGTCAAGCACCCGCTGACCGACAAGGGCCTGGAACAGTTCCTCGCCGACTGGGCAAAGACCGGCCAGAAGATCGGCTGAAGCCGCACCACTTTCAACTGAAAAAGGCCGGGTGACCGGCCTTTTTTAATGTGCTTCAGGCGCCAAGGGTCCGCCGCTCAGTCCGCACTGTCATCGTCAGGCGCGGTCGCCTGCTGGCGCCGTCCCATGATGATTTCGCGTTTGCCGACATGGTTGGGTGCGCCGACCAATCCTTCCTTTTCCATGCGCTCGACCAGGGATGCGGCGCGGTTGTAGCCGATGCCCAGGCGCCGCTGGATGTAGGACGTCGAACACTTCTTGTCGCGCACCACCACCTTGACCGCCTCGTCGTAGATGGCATCGCTGTCTTCGGCTGCAACGGATCCCTTGTCGAAGACCGCCTGGTCGTCTTCGATTTCTTCCTCATCCTCGTCGGCTGTCACGGTTTCCAGATATTCTGGGCGGCCCTGCGCCTTCAGATGCGCCACGACATGCTCGACCTCCGCGTCGGAAACAAAGGGCCCGTGCACGCGCGAAATGCGCCCGCCACCCATCATGTGCAGCATGTCGCCCTGGCCAAGCAGCTGTTCGGCCCCCTGTTCGCCCAGGATGGTGCGGCTGTCGATCTTGGATGTCACCTGGAAGGAAATCCGGGTCGGAAAATTGGCCTTGATCGTGCCGGTGATGACATCGACCGAGGGGCGCTGCGTCGCCATGATCAGATGAATGCCGGCCGCGCGCGCCATCTGCGCCAGACGCTGGATGGCGCCTTCGATCTCCTTGCCGGCAACCATCATCAGGTCAGCCATCTCATCGACGATGACGACGATGTAGGGCATCGGCGCAAGGTCGATTTCCTGCTGTTCGAAAAGCGGCTCGCCGGTGCCTTTTTCGAAGCCGGTCTGCACGGTCATGACAACCGTCTCGCCCTTGTCGCGGGCAGTGGCGGCGCGCTCATTGTAGCCATCGATGTTGCGCACACCGAGCCGCGCCATCTTGCGATAACGGTCCTCCATTTCGCGCACGGCCCATTTTAACGCCGTGACGGCTTTTTTGGGGTCCGTGACGACGGGCGTCAGAAGATGCGGGATGCCGTCATAGACGGAGAGTTCGAGCATCTTGGGATCGACCATGATCAGCCGGCATTCTTCCGGCTTCAGCCGGTAGAGCAGCGACAGGATCATGGTGTTGATGGCAACCGACTTGCCGGAGCCGGTGGTTCCGGCCACCAGCAGATGCGGCATTTTCGCCAGCTCGGCGATAACAGGCTCACCGCCGATCGTCTTGCCGAGACAAAGCGCCAGCTTACAGCTGGTCTTGCGGAAGCCTTCCGATTCGATCAGCTCGCGGAAATAGACGGTTTCGCGGGTCTCGTTGGGAAGCTCGATGCCGATGACGTTGCGGCCAGGCACGACGGCGACGCGCGCCGAAATCGCAGACATGGAGCGGGCGATGTCATCGGCAAGCCCGATGACACGCGAGGATTTGACGCCCGGCGCCGGCTCGAACTCATAAAGCGTGACCACCGGGCCTGGGCGAACATGAATGATTTCGCCACGCACGCCGAAGTCCTCGAGCACGCTTTCCAGCAGATCGGCGTTCTGCTCGAGCCGCTCCTGCGACATGTAGAAGCCTTGTCCCTCCGGAGGCTGCTGCAACAGCTCTTCCGAGGGAAGCTCATAGGGATCGCCCGCGGTTGACAGCACGACCTTTCCAGCCCCAGGCAAGCGCGCAGAGCGGGCGGCAACGGCCCTGGCAGGGACGTTCACAATTGGCGCGGCCGACGCGGAAACGGCGTCGCTTTTGGCGGCTGGGATTGCGACAGGCTGGACCGGCGACGGCGCATCGCTCGCCGGCACGCCGGGTTGGGCCACGGCCTGGTTCGAATTGGCCGGACAAGCATCCGGCAACGGCTTCAAGGCTTGGCCCGGAAGGCAGTCGATGACACGAAACAATGCGGTGGCATCGGTCCCTGGGCGAATATCGATCGGCGTAGTGGTGACTGGCGCCACGGCGAGCGGCGCAGGCGACGCTGGACTGGTCTGCCGGGCCGGCGACGAAACGTCGACCAGATAGGGTGCCATGGCCTCGAAGAAGGCATGATCCGAAAGATATGGCCAGCGCAACCTTTCGGAAGTGGTCGTTTTGGCGCCCGGAGCAACGGACGCGCGCGCGGATGCCCGTGCCATAGCGACCGTCCTCGGCGGCATCGGCGCAACGGCTGGCACCTTCTCCCTGGCGCGCCCCGCGGCAACAAAAGCAGCAGCCGGCGGCAGTGGCCCTTGCGTGGCGTGGCCGGCCAGCGGCTGGGAAGCAGGGCTTTTCACCGAAGCCGGCAATGCCAGGAGCGAAGGCGCGGAGGACGCCCCTTTGATCATGGATTGCGCAACGGCTTGCTCTGCTGGGCGCGTCGCGGCGTGTTCGACAACACGCTCGTGCTGCGGACGATGCTTCCTGGCCTCATAGTCCGGCGTGCGTGTAAAACGCACGTTGGGTGCAAGGAAGAAATATTCCTGCCAGGCAGGGCTCTCGATATCGCCGATTTTCGAAAGCGTGTCGTCCGAGCCACCCCGCGGCTCCATATAGGGCCGCTTGTTGCCACCGAGATCGACCACCGGCACTGAATAACCGGCCTGGCGTGTGGCGGGCTGCCGGCCGCCCGGCTCCTTGCGAGCCGGACGATCAAGGTCGCCTGCCGCAGAAGAACCTCGCTGACCACCCCTGTCGCCGATGCTCTCGGAGCGCTTCCCCTCGGGATCATCAGGCGATGCGGCCGTCGATAAATTGACCCGGGAAAAACGCTTGGCTTCCATTCTCAAGACTCACTCTGAAATGTCTGCCGAGCAATAGGGAGCGAGTGGTTAACAGTTGCTTCCCGGATGGATCGCCGACCATCCTGGGCACCAAAATCTTCGTGGTAATCTGCGAGCGACACGGCACGATCGTCGTCTCGCCGCTTCCACGCCGGTGGCGCGATCTACTCGCCGTGCCGCAGCAGCTCGATGGGTATCTTCGGACAATCCCTGTTCGGAATCTGGCTCTGTTCGAGAATCTGGTCATGATCCCGCGATCACCCCATCATGCCTGGGGCGCCGGACCGTTTCCGTGAAGCGATGAGGTGCGCTAGCCGGTCTTGCCGTGCCGGACAAGGTCCTGGGCAATGGACAGCTGCAGCGCTTCCGCCAACTCTCGCGCAGCGCGATTCTCGGCGTCGATCTGCGCCCGGTATGCGGCGAATTCCTGACGCGGCCTGTCGAAGGACGAGGTGATCGAACGCTTGCCGGATGCGATCACCACGCCGGTCTTCGCATCGGCCAGCGTATAGCTGCCGGTCAGCGTCACGGAACCGGCGGTCGGTTCGTCTTCATCCGTTCCGACCTGCACGAGTGCCGCGGACTCGACCGCTTCGGTCACGCCGAGATTGAGCGAATAGACCGGCGAGGCCGGCTCGCCGGAGCCTCGTCCAAACCCGAAAATCAGATTGTTGCGCACCTGTTGGCCGTAACGCGTATTGACCGGCTTGATGCCGATCAACGCCAGTTCCGCACTGGCACTGGCCTGCGAACCCGACAGTGGCGCGCTCGAATAGAGCGGCCGCACCGTGCAGGCCGAGACAAGCGCGAGCGAACCTATCAGGCCGGCAAGCGCAATGCGGCGCAGCAAATGGTTCAACTCTGTCTTTTCCCGATCAGGCAACGACATTGACGATCCTCTGCGGCACGATGATCACCTTGCGCGGAGCCTTACCTTCAAGTGCTTTCTGCACGAAGTCGAGAGCCAATACCGCTTTTTCGACCGCACCTTGGTCCGCGTCGCGGGCAATTGTCAAATCCCCCCGCTTCTTGCCGTTGACCTGTACCGGATAGGTGACTTCGATGTCGACGACCAGCGCCGGATCGAAGACCGGCCAGGGCCGTTCGGCAACGAGATCGGTGCCGCCAAGCGTCGCCCAGCACTCCTCGGCCAGATGCGGCATGATCGGCGCGATCAGATGCACGAGAATCTCCACCGCCTGCCGACAGGCGCCTTTCAGCGCTGCATCGGCCTTGCCTTCGGCCACCTCGTTGAGCGGCGTGGTCAGCGCGTTGGCCAGTTCGTAGATGCGGGCGATGGCGCGGTTGAAAGCGAGCTTCTCGATATCCTCTCCGACCGCCTTCAGGATCTTGTGCGCGGCCTTGGAAACCAATGCGGCCTCGCCGCTGCTGGCCGCCACGGGCTTGATGCCGGCCAGTGTTTCGGCGGCCGTCGACACCAGGCGCCAGATGCGCTGGATGAAACGATGCGCACCGGCGGCGCCATCGTCGGTCCACTCGACATCGCGCTCGGGAGGAGAATCGGACAGCATGAACCAGCGCGCCGTATCGGCGCCGTAGCCATCGGTGATGTCTTCCGGGCTAACCGTGTTCTTTTTCGATTTCGACATCTTTTCCAGCGGGCCGATGGTGACGGCCTCGCCGGTGGCGATGTCGATGGCGCTGCGCTTGCCGTCGACGTCCTCCAGCCGAACTTCGGTGGGCGCCAGCCAGCGGCCATTCGATGCCGAGCCGACGCGAT
Source organism: Mesorhizobium sp. M7A.F.Ce.TU.012.03.2.1 (assembly GCF_004006095.1). Taxonomy (NCBI): domain Bacteria; kingdom Pseudomonadati; phylum Pseudomonadota; class Alphaproteobacteria; order Hyphomicrobiales; family Phyllobacteriaceae; genus Mesorhizobium; species Mesorhizobium sp. M7A.F.Ce.TU.012.03.2.1. The sequence goes on along the minus strand of NZ_CP034779.1, from coordinate 1,839,878 downwards.
AGGTTTCGTGCACCACCATGCCTTGCGTGAACAGGCCCTTGAACGGCTCGGCCAGATCGACATGGCCGGCCTCGCGCATGGCGCGGGTGAAGAAGCGCGAATAGAGCAGATGCAGGATCGCGTGCTCGATCCCGCCAATATACTGGTCGACCGGCAGCCATTCGTTGGCCGCCTTGGGATCGGTCGGTTCATGCGCCCACGGCGCGGTGAAGCGGGCAAAGTACCACGACGAATCGACGAACGTGTCCATCGTGTCGGTTTCGCGCCGCGCATCCCTGCCGCATTGCGGACATTTCACATGGCGCCATGTCGGATGCCGGTCGAGCGGATTGCCCGGGCGATCGAAATCGACATCGTCGGGCAGCTTCACCGGCAGGTCCACCTTCGGCACCGGCACCACGCCGCAAGCCTCGCAATGGATCATCGGGATCGGGCAGCCCCAGTAGCGCTGGCGCGAAATGCCCCAGTCGCGCAGGCGGAAATTCACCTTGCGCTCGGCCATCGGCCGGTTGCCGATGGTCTTCTGCTCCAGCAGTTTGGCGACTTCGTCGAAAGCCTGATCCGGCTTCATGCCGTCGAGAAAGCGCGAATTGATCATCACGCCGTTATCGACATAGGCTTCGTCGATGATCTGGAACGTCGCCGGATTCTCGCCTTCCGGCATCACCACCGGAATCACCGGCAGGCCGTATTTGTTGGCGAAGTCGAGGTCGCGCTGGTCGCCGGACGGACAGCCGAAAATGGCGCCGGTGCCGTATTCCATCAGCACGAAATTGGCGACATAGACCGGCAGCGTCCAGTTGTCGTCAAACGGATGGACGACGCGGAGGCCGGTGTCGAAACCCTTCTTCTCAGCTGTCTCCAGCGCCGCCACCGAGGTGCCCATATGGCCTATATCGTCGATGAACTTCGCCAGCGCCGGATTGTGCGCAGCGGCCTTCTTGGCCAACGGATGATCGGCGGCGACAGCCATGAAGGAAGCGCCGAAGATGGTGTCGGGCCTTGTCGTATAGACTTCCAGCTCATGCTCGCCATCAGAGGCGTCGGCCAGAGGCCAACGGATCAGCAGGCCTTCCGAGCGGCCGATCCAGTTCTGCTGCATCAGCTTCACTTTTTCCGGCCATTCGTCGAGGCCGTCGAGCGAATCCAGCAGATCCTGCGCGAAATCGGTGATCTTGAAGAACCACTGCGTCAGTTCGCGCTGTTCGACCAGCGCGCCCGAGCGCCAGCCGCGCCCGTCGATGACCTGCTCGTTGGCGAGCACCGTCATGTCCTCCGGATCCCAGTTGACCTTGGAGGATTTGCGCGTCACCAGCCCCTTCTCGACAAAATCGAGGAACAGCATCTGCTGGCGGTGGTAATAGTCGACGTCACAGGTGGCGAATTCGCGCGCCCAGTCCAGCGACAGCCCCATAACCTTGAGCTGCTCGCGCATGGTGGCGATGTTCTGGTAGGTCCATTCCTTGGGATGGACCTTGTTCTGCATCGCCGCGTTTTCGGCCGGCATGCCGAAGGCGTCCCAGCCCATCGGGTGCAGCACGTTGAAACCCTTGGCCCGCTTGTAGCGCGCCACCACGTCGCCCATCGTGTAATTGCGGGTATGACCGATATGGATGCGCCCCGACGGATAGGGGAACATCTCCAGCACGTAGTATTTCGGGCGCGGATCGTCATTGTGCGCTTCGAACAGCTTCTTGGCGTCCCAGGCCTTCTGCCATTTGGGCTCTGACGCGCGCGGATTGTATCGTTCGGTTGCCATGGGGCGTTTTTCACTTAAAAGCATGCGCGAACTGCGGGCGACGGCTCGGCAGTTCAGGGAATGTGGTCCGGGTGTTCACCATGGTTTGGCAAACCCGTCAACCATATGGGTATCGCGTCTGACAAAAACGCCGGTCAAAACAGCAGGATTTGTATATGGGCGATGCCGTTCAGCAGTTTTTCGCGGTCAAGGCGAAGATCGACGCCGCCGAGCGCGAGGCCGGCCGCGAAACCGGCGCCGTGACGCTGGTCGCAGTCTCAAAGACCTTTGACGCTGCCGACATCGGCCCGGTCATCGAGGCCGGCCAGCGCGTCTTCGGCGAAAACCGGGTGCAGGAGGCGCAAGCCAAATGGCCTGACCTGAAGGACGCATTTCCCGACATCGAACTGCATCTGATCGGCCCGCTGCAATCCAACAAGGCTAGGGAAGCGGTAGCGCTGTTCGACGTCATCGAGACGGTCGATCGCGAGAAGATCGCCGTCGAACTCGCCAAGGAGATCGCCAAACAGGGCCGTGCGCCAAAGCTCTATGTCCAGGTCAACACCGGCTCCGAGCCGCAGAAGGCAGGCATCGAGCCACGCGAGGCAGTGGCGTTCGTCACCCGCTGCCGCGAGGTGCATGGCCTCGCCATCGAGGGCCTGATGTGCATCCCGCCGGCCGACGAGAACCCCGGCCCCCACTTCGCCCTGCTGGAAAAGCTTGGGCAAGAGGTCGGCGTCGCCAGACTGTCGATGGGCATGTCCGGCGATTATGAGACCGCGATCGCCTTCGGCGCCACCAGCGTCCGCGTCGGTTCGGCGATCTTCGGCAGCCGATAGTTCCGATGCACAGACCGGTCTCTAGTCGCTAAATTCCAACATATTCGATTGGCTGCAGGCCACCACACCTTCGTCATCCTAGGGCGGAGCGACGCGAAGCGGAGCGCAGACCCTAGGATCCATGCCGTGACGACAAGGAAAATGCAGCGGTGCAGAATTCTGTTCCGCTGCATTCTTCGGCAGATGTCGCGGCATGGATCCTCGGGTCTGCGCTGCGTCGCTGCGCTCCTTGCTCCGCCCGTGGATGACGACGAGAGAGATGTTTAGGCCAATCCCCGATGGTTTGCGATCTGCCGCCGAAAGAGGCTATAGATTCTCGCTGCCAATAGCTTCCAACCCATGTCCGGAACTGGCGAACACATCTGTTCGAGCGGAAACCCTGCCATGCTTCAACGGCATCTGGTATATGACTAGCGAAGCCATCTAGCGAGTAGTGCCCTTGAACTGGCATCTTAAGGACGCGAAGAACAATCTGTCGAAACTCGTACGGCAGGCGCGGGAACAAGGGCCACAAACCATCACGGTGCGCGGAAAGCCAACTGCTGTCGTACTCTCCCCCGAGGACTACGACCGACTGGTCGGCGCAACACCTTCGCTTGCGGAATATCTTCTCTCAGGTCCCGTGTGGGATGACGACTTCGTCGAGGAGGTCAATCGCCGCCCGAAGACGAAGATCCGAGTTATAGACTTATAATCCGCATACTCATGCGAACCTCGTTCGGTGAATGCAGCGGGCGCTTTTCTGATGGCGGCATTAGATGCGGTGAGGGGTTATAGGCCAACTCGGCGGGCTCGTTGAGCCAGCAATTGGAAACGAAACGTACCGTTCCTATTTGCTTTGCGTCATCACAAACTCTCTGGAGCCGCCATCATGCGCTACAACCAGCTTGGAAATACGGGGATGTTCGTCTCCGAACTGTGCCTCGGCACCATGACCTTCGGCGCCGCCGGTCAGAATGCCCAATGGGGCCTGATCGCCAGCCTCGACCAGAAGGGGGTCAACGAGATCGTTGCCCATTCGCTCGCCGCCGGCGTCAATTTCTTCGATACGGCCGACGTCTACTCCTTTGGCGAATCCGAACGGCTGCTCGGCCAGTCGCTCAGGGATCTCGGTGTGAACAGGCAGAACGTGGTCATCGCCACCAAGGCGCATGGCGCCATGGGCGAAGGCCCCAACCAGCGCGGCTCGTCACGCGGCCACATCATGGACTCGGTCGATGCCAGCTTGGAGCGGCTGCAGCTCGACCATATCGATCTTTACCAGCTGCACGGCACCGACACCGTGACGCCGATCGACGAAACGCTGCGGGCGCTCGACGATCTCGTTGCCAGCGGCAAGGTTCGCTATGTCGGCGTCTCCAACTGGGCGGCATGGCGCATCGCCAAGGCGCTCGGTATCGCCGAGCGCAAGGGCTTTGCCCGTTTCGAGACCGTCCAGTCCTATTATTCGATCGCCGGCCGCGACCTCGAGCGCGAGATCGTGCCGCTGCTCAACGAAGAGAAGCTCGGCCTGATGGTGTGGTCGCCGATGGCCGGTGGCCTGCTCTCCGGCAAATACGGCCCCGGCGCGCCCGGCAATGGCGAAGGCCGCCGCGCGTCCTTCAACTTCCCGCCGGTCAATGAGGACCGTGCCTGGGCGGCCGTTGCCGTCATGCGCGAAATCGCCAAAAAGCATGATGTCAGCGTCGCCACGGTGGCGCTCGGCTATGTCCTGGCCAAGCCCTTCGTGATGAGCGTCATCATCGGCGCCAGCCGCATGGAGCAGCTGGAGCAGAACCTTGCCGCGACTGAAGTGAAGCTCGACAGCGACGATCTGCTTCGTCTCGACGAGGTCAGCGCCCTGCCATCCGAATATCCCGGCTGGATGCTGGAGCGCCAGGCAGCGGGCCGCCGCCCCGCGCCGTTCATGCCGAAAGCATAAATACAGCCCACGCTGACATCCCGGGAGCCGTGGCTCCCGGGATGTCAGCTCAGCCGGACGCTCTCTCCCAGAAAATCGAGAAAGGCACGCACCCGCGCCGGCAGATGCCGGCCCTGGCCGACATAGACGGCGTGGGTGGGCTCCTCGTCGCCGGGATTGAATGCCTCCAGCAGCGGCACCAGCCGGCCGGCCGCGATGTCTTCCGCCACATGCCAGCGAGCCAGCCGGGCGATGCCCGCGCCGGCCAGCGCCATCAGCCGCATCGCCTCGCCATCGCTGACCAGCGTGTTGCCGGTGATGGGAACCATGATGGCGCGGCCGTCCGCGTCGAGGAACGGCCAGCCATCGAGATGCCTGACGAACCCGAAGCCCATGCGGTTATGCCTGTCGAGATCGGCTGGCGTCAGCGGCATGCCCTGCGTCTCGAGGTAGGAAGGTGCTGCAACGACCACCACAGGGCTTTGCCCGAGCTTGCGCGCCACCAGCCGTGACTCACTCAGCGGCCCGGCACGGATAGCGACATCGGCGCGTTCCGCCATCAGGTCGATGACGCTGTCGGTCAGCACCAGATCGACTGAAATCTCGGGGTAGCGTTCGAGGAAGCGTGGCAGAAGCGGGATCAGCCGGTGTACTCCGAAGGGCACGTAGCTGTTGACGCGCAAGCGCCCGCGCGGTGAAGCACCCGCCGCTGCCTCCTGCTCGGCCGCCGCCATGTCGGCGAGGATGCGCAGGCCGCTCTCGTAGAACGCGGTACCTTCCGGCGTCAGTTGCAGCTTTCGCGTCGAGCGGCTGACCAGCCGCGCGCCAAGCCGGGCCTCCAGCCGCGCGATCAGCTTGCTCACCGCCGAAGGCGTCATGCGCAACGCGCGTGCGGCAGAGGAAAAACTGCCTTCCTCGACGACGCGCACGAACACTTCGATCTCGCCGGAGCGATTGATGTCGGGCCTGGCCATTTATGAATCTATTTCACAGAAAATGTGCCCGAGGCAAGTCTGGTTCACAATGCCGGGAAGCACGATCTCAGGGCTCGGGGCGCGGGACGGCGCTCGTCGTCATCGAAGTGGAAACCGCCATGCCTCTTGCTCTCTATGCGCTTGCCGCCGGTGCCTTCGGCATCGGCGTCACCGAATTCGTCATCATGGGTCTGCTGCTTGACGTCAGCAAGGATCTCGGCGTTTCGATCACGGCCGCCGGCCAGCTCATTTCGGGCTATGCGCTCGGCGTCGTCATCGGCGCGCCCCTGCTGACTATCGCCACCGGCAACTGGCCACGCAAGACCGTGCTTCTGGCGCTGATGGCGATCTTCACGCTCGGCAATCTCGCCTGTGCGCTGGCGCCGGACTACTGGACGCTGATGGGCGCCCGCATCATCACCGCCTTTGCCCACGGCACCTTCTTCGGCGTCGGCTCTGTCGTCGCCACCGGGCTGGTCGCACCCAACAGACAAGCCTCGGCGATCGCGCTGATGTTCACCGGCCTGACCATCGCCAACATCCTCGGCGTGCCCTTCGGCACCTGGCTCGGCCAGGCCTTCGGCTGGCGGGCGACCTTCTGGGCGGTGACAGTGGTCGGTGTGGCGGCCTTCGCCGTCATCCTGGCTCTGGTGCCACGCAGCCGGACGGCGCCCGAAAAGAGCGACCTGCGCGCCGATCTCGCCGTTTTGCGCCGCACCCCCGTCCTGCTCGGTCTCGCCACCACCGTGCTCGGCTATGCCGGTGTCTTCGCCGTCTTCACTTATATCGCTCCGTTGCTGACCGAGATCAGCGGCTTCAAGGAAGCGGCCGTATCGCCGATCCTGCTCGTCTTCGGTGGCGGCCTCATTGCCGGCAATTTGCTTGGCGGCAAGGTCGCCGACCGCTGGCTGGTGCCGGCCGTGCTGGGCAGTCTCGTGGTACTGGCCCTGGTGCTTGCCACCATGACCTTCGCCATCCACAGCCAGGTGATGGCCGTGATCTATGTCGGCCTGCTCGGTGCCGCGGCCTTTGCCACCGTGGCGCCGCTGCAGATGTGGGTGCTGGACAAGGCGCAAGGTGCCGGCCAGAGCCTCGCCTCGTCCTTCAACATCGCCGCTTTCAATCTCGGCAACGCCGCAGGCGCCTGGCTTGGTGGCGCGGTGATTGCCAATGGTCTTGGCCTGGGCTCCCTGACCTGGGTCGCCGCGCTGCTGCCGCTCACCGCGCTCGGCGTGGCGGGCCTGGCGCTGCGTCTCGATCGCACCGCCACGCTCGGCGAGCCTGCCCCCATCCGGTCATGACCGTCCTCTGCAAACCCGCTTTCGACACCCTTCATTCCACAGGAGTAAAAAGATGGACTATCGACGTCTCGGTGCATCGGGCCTGAAAGTGCCCGCACTCTCATTCGGCGCGGGAACCTTTGGCGGTTCCGGCCCGCTGTTCGGCGCCTGGGGCAACAGCGATGCCAGGGAAGCGCGGCGGCTGATCGACATTTGCCTGGAGGCCGGCGTCAATCTGTTCGATACTGCCGACGTCTATTCGAACGGCGCCTCGGAAGAGGTGCTTGGCGAAGCGATAAAAGGCCGCCGCGATGCCGTCCTGATATCGACCAAGACCGCGCTGCCTATGGGCGACGGCCCCGCTGACTATGGCTCTTCCCGGTCGCGGTTGATCAAGTCGGTGGACGCCGCGCTGAAGCGCCTCGGCACTGACTATATCGACCTGTTGCAGCTGCACGCTTTCGATGCCGGGACGCCGATCGAGGAGGTCTTGTCGACGCTGGACGAACTCGTGCGCGCCGGCAAGCTGCGCTATGTCGGCGTCTCCAATTTCTCCGGCTGGCAAGTGATGAAGTCGTTGGCGCAAGCCGACAGTCAAGGCTATCCGCGCTATGTCGCGCATCAGGTCTACTATTCGCTGGTCGGCCGCGACTATGAATGGGAGCTGATGCCGCTCGGCCTCGACCAGGGCGTTGGCGCGCTCGTGTGGAGCCCGCTTGGCTGGGGCCGCCTGACCGGCAAGATCCGCCGTGGCCAGCCCTTGCCGGAAAAGAGCCGGCTGCACGACACGGCAAGCTTCGGACCGCCGGTGGAGGACGAGCATCTCTATCGGGTGATGGATGCGCTCGATGCGGTGGCGCAGGAAACCGGCAAGACCGTGCCGCAGATCGCAATCAACTGGCTCCTGCAGCGCCCGACCGTGTCGTCGGTCATCATCGGCGCCCGCAACGAGGAGCAGTTGCGCCAGAACCTCGGCGCCGTCGGCTGGACCTTGACGCCGGAGCAGATCGGGAAACTCGACGCCGCAAGCGAAGTCACCGCGCCCTACCCGTACTTCCCGTATCGGCGGCAGGAAGGCTTTGCCCGGCTCAACCCGCCGGCTGTGTGAGCGGCTGACTTGGCGGAAACGCTTGCAGTTGGCCGCCGTCTCACAGGTTCGTCATCCTAGGGCGAAGCAGGAGCGCAGCTCCGTGGCGGAGACCCTAGGATGACGAAGCGATGGGCGTTTCCGCCAATCACTGGCTACTTGTTCTCAGTGCAGCACGAACTCACCATCCACCTTGCGCCATTCATTCGGCGCGATCAGCTTCTGGTGGGTGTAGCTGATCGAATGCAGCGGCCCGTCCAGCTTGGCCTTCCAGAATTCGATGAACTTGATCAGCACCGGAAACTTCGGCGCCAGATCGTAGTCCTGCCAGATGAAGCTCTGCAGCAGATGCGGGTGATCGGGAAAGTGATAAAGAATCTTGGCCGTGGTCAAGCCATAGCCTTTGAGCATCAGGTCCATTTCGGCATGGTCGCGCATTACGGTCCCCAGGTTGATTCGCCTGTCCTCCCACGGCTGATTGTGCGCGCCGCTGATTAATCGTCTATTGATTTTTTCTTCATCTGAACCGGCTTTAGCATGCGAAAACATGCAGTTAGCAGCGCACTTGGCCGAGTGCTGACAGCCTCGGGAAAGCCACCTGCGGCATCCCGCCGCGCGAATCCAACGTCTAATGTTGCCGTAACGGCGGAACTGGTAATAATGCCGCCGAATTCGCGGCCCTGTCGCTGCGATCCCGCCGGCATTTCAAGCCGGCGATTGGTTCGGGAGGAAAGTCAGGAATGTCCGAGGTTCATGTCCATCGCGTCCAGCCGGCGTGGACGAAAAACGCGCTGATCGACAATGACACCTACCTGAAATGGTATGCCGACAGCGTCAAGAACCCGGACAAATTCTGGGGCAAGCACGGCAAGCGCATCGACTGGTTCAAGCCCTTCAGCAAGGTCAAGAACACCTCCTTCGACGGCAAGGTCTCGATCAAATGGTTCGAGGACGGACTGACCAACGTTTCCTACAACTGCATCGACCGGCACCTGAAGAAGCGCGGCAACCAGACCGCCATCATCTGGGAAGGCGACAATCCCTACGATGACAAGAAGGTCACCTATAACGAGCTCTACGAGCATGTCTGCCGGCTCGCCAATGTGATGAAGAAACACGGCGTCAAGAAAGGCGACCGCGTCACCATCTACATGCCGATGATCCCGGAAGCCGCCTATGCGATGCTGGCCTGCACGCGTATCGGCGCCGTCCATTCGATCGTCTTCGGCGGTTTCTCGCCGGATGCGCTGGCCGGCCGCATCGACGACTGCAAGTCGACCTTCGTCATCACGGCCGATGAAGGCCTGCGCGGCGGCAAGCCGATCCCTTTGAAGGAAAACACCGACAAGGCGATCGAGATCGCCGCGAAAGCCGGGACGAAAGTCGAAAAGGTGGTGGTCGTGCGCCGCACCGGCGGCAAGACCGGCTGGGTTTCAGGCCGCGACGTCTGGTACCACGACGAGGTCGCGACGGTGAAAGCCGAATGCAAGCCCGAGAAGATGAAGGCCGAGGACCCGCTGTTCATTCTCTACACGTCGGGTTCGACCGGCAAGCCGAAGGGCGTGCTGCACACCACCGCCGGCTATCTCGTCTACGTCTCGATGACCCACCAATATGTCTTCGATTACCATGACGGCGACATCTACTGGTGCACCGCCGATGTCGGCTGGGTCACCGGCCACAGCTACATCGTCTACGGCCCGCTCGCCAACGGCGCCACCACGCTGATGTTCGAAGGCGTGCCGAATTATCCGTCGCAGTCGCGCTTCTGGGAAGTCATCGACAAGCACAAGGTCAACATCTTCTACACCGCGCCGACGGCGCTGCGCGCGCTGATGGGCGCCGGCGACGCGCATGTCGCCAAGACATCGCGCAAGTCGCTGCGCGTACTGGGTTCGGTCGGCGAACCGATCAATCCGGAAGCCTGGGAGTGGTATTTCAACATCGTCGGCAACGGCAAGGTGCCGATCGTCGACACCTGGTGGCAGACCGAGACCGGCGGCATCCTGATCACGCCGCTGCCCGGCGCCACCGACCTCAAGGCGGGATCGGCGACGCGGCCCTTCTTCGGGGTCAAGCCGCAGCTGGTCGACGGCGAGGGCAAGGTTCTGGAAGGGGCGGCCGACGGCAATCTGTGCATCACCGATTCCTGGCCGGGCCAGATGCGCACCGTCTATGGCGACCACGACCGCTTCGTGCAGACCTATTTTTCGACCTATAAGGGCAAGTATTTCACCGGTGACGGCTGCCGCCGTGACGCCGACGGCTATTACTGGATCACCGGCCGCGTCGACGACGTCATCAACGTCTCCGGCCATCGCATGGGCACGGCCGAGGTCGAATCCGCACTGGTCAGCCACGACAAGGTTTCGGAAGCCGCCGTCGTCGGCTATCCGCACGACATCAAGGGACAGGGCATCTACTGCTACGTCACGCTGATGGCCGGCGAGCAGCCGAGCGAGGAGCTGCGCAAGGAGCTGGTCGCCCATGTCCGCAAGGAGATCGGCGCCATCGCTTCGCCCGACAAGCTCCAGTTCGCGCCCGGCCTTCCGAAGACGCGTTCCGGCAAGATCATGCGCCGCATCCTGCGTAAGATTGCCGAGGACGATTTTTCAGCGCTCGGCGATACCTCGACGCTCGCCGATCCGGCCGTCGTCGATGATTTGGTCGCCAACCGGCAAAACAAGAAGAGCTGATGCAGGCAGCGCTTGGCATTGTCAGTGAGCTTTGGCGCTATCCGGCGAGTTCGCTTGCCGGCGAGCGTCGCGAAACAATCTCGGTCGATATCGAGAGCATCGAGGGCGACCGTATGTTCGGCCTTGTCGACAAGTCCGACAATGAGATCGCCCGACCGGACCGCGACCCGAAATGGCACAAGGTGCCGCGCATCCGCACCCGGCTGTCGCCTGCCCTGGAACTCGAGATTGCCGTTCCCGAGGGCAACTGGCTGGCTGCGCCAAGTATCGAGAGCGACCGCGCAGTGTCGGCCTATCTCGGCTTCGAGGCCTCAATCCGGCCGTTTCGCCGCGAGAATGCCGCGCCTGGCTATTCCGGCCCGCTGACCGCGGAGCGCTACCGCAAGGCGCCCATCCATCTGTTGACCACCGCCTCGCTGGCACGCCTGAAGGCGTTGCATCCAGAGGGCGCCACCGACCCACGCCGCTTCCGCCCCAACATCGTCGTCGACATGGCGGCCATCGAAGGCTCGTTTCCCGAAACGGAATGGATCGGCCGCAAGCTGGCGATCGGCGACTTGGAGTTGACCATCTCCGAACCCTGCCGCCGCTGCGGTTTCACCATCATCGCCCAGGATGGCTTCGACCATGATCCGGCGATCCTGCGCAACCTGGTCCGCCATAACGCCCACAATCTCGGCGTCTATTGCACGGTCGACCGGCCGGCGCGCGTCGAAACCGGCGACGCGATGCGCTTCCTGTAAGCTATCGATACAGATCCGCCCGCGTCGGCGGCAGGCCGCTTGGACCACGCGCGCGCTTGGTCACGACGGTCTGGAAAATCTGCGCCGAGGCGCGTTCGAAGGTGATCGAACAGCCCGTCAGGTAAAGCAGCCATAGCCGTGCCTTGGCTTCGCCCACCTCGGCGATTGCCTCGTCGAACCTTTCGTGCAGCCGCTCCGCCCACAGTCTGCAGGTGCGGGCATAGTGCTCGCGCAGGTTCTCGACATCGTAGACGAGAAAACCATGCGCCTCGAGATTACCTGTTGTCATGCCGATCGTGTCGAGTTCGCCGCCGGGGAAGATGTATTTGAGCAGCGCCTTGTACTCCGGCCCCTTGCGCAGCGTCTTCTTCAATTCGCCCTTGCTGCGCCGGGTGATGGCGTGGTGCAGATAGATGCCGCCCGGCTTCAGCAGGCGATGAATGGTCTTGAAATAGGTGGCGTGGTTGGCGAGCCCGAGATGTTCGAACATGCCGATCGACGAGATCTTGTCGAACGAGCCGGTGAGTTCGGCATAGGATTTGATCTCGATGGTGATGCGGTCCTCCAGCCCTTCGGCGCGGATGCGTTCGCGGGCAAGATCGGTCTGCGCCTGCGACAGCGAGACACCGTGGCCGATAACACCATAGTTCTTCGCGGCATGGATGAGCATCGCTCCCCAGCCACAGCCGATGTCGAGCAGTCGTTCGCCAGGCTTCAGCCGGAGCTTGCGACAGATATGGTCGAGCTTGTCGATCTGTGCTTGATCGATGCCATTGGCGAAATCCTTGAAGTAGCCGCAGCTGTAGACCATGCGCTCGTCGAGGAAGAGCCGGTAGAAGGCGTTCGAAATGTCGTAGTGATGCTGGATCGCCTCCTGGCTCGAACCGCTGACATAAGGATTGCGCCCCGACAGATCGGTCCGCGCCGTCATCTGCTTGCGCGCCAAAAGCACGGAAGGCAGGTCGCGCAGGATCGCCATTTTCGGCAGCGATTTGAGCTTGGTTCTGAGCTTGCCTTGCGATGGCAGGGCGTAGAAGTCGAAAATCGTCCCGTCTTCGATGTCGATCGTTTTGGAAATCCACATCTCGATCAGCGTCGACAGGGACGGTCGCTTCACGATCTGCCAGACGATGTCCTGGTCGTTGATGGTGAGCACCGGACCCGTGGCGGGGCCGATCCGCTCTCCGGTCCATAGCCTGACGGCAAATCCCGGTTTCAATGTTTCGATCACCGTTCGAACGATGCGAGCGGCCTTTTCGGCTGCCTCCATGCGATTCCTCCGAATGCCGACCCCCGGAGCGGAAGTTTGCCCGGCCTGCCTGGCAACCGCAAGCCGGCTCGCACCAGGCCCGCCCGTAGGCTAATTTCAGACCCGCACCTTGTCTTTTGCTGCAATGCACCCCATCATGAGTATGTGTTCAACAAATCGAAAGGAGGTGATCCGATGTCGAGTGATTTCGTTTTCCAGAACGTGGCCTCAGCGGATTGCACTTTCGGGAAGCAGTCTTCCCGTTAAGGCGCGAAATGCGCGGCAGGTGACCCGATAGGTCGCCGCCATGGGCCGCGCCACGGACGGAAACACGGAAGGCCGCCGGCTTCGAAAGAAGCGGCGGCCTTTTCCGTTTGCGGACTACTGGGTCAATGCGACCTTTTCGGTGTTGCGAATGATCTCCTGAAAGGCATCGTCCAATTCGGCTCCGGTGGACACGTCGAAGAAATGCCTCTTGGCGGCGGAGGTATCCTTCGACGAACAGTCCTTCAGCACCGCCTTTGCCTGGTCCCGCTCGGTTGCCGACATGTCGTTGTCGTCCAGATCGAAGCCAATGGTGAAAATCTCGATGCCATCATTTTTCATGTTTTCGCACAGCGTTTCGGCGTTGCCGCGCGCAAGGTTGCCCTGGCTGTTGTACCTGTCCCCAGCCCCGGCGAAGGCGGTATTGAACTGGCCATCGGTCATCAGGATCGCGACCTTGGCGATCTTCTTCGGATCGGCATCCGAGGCGCCTTTGCCGAGACCGGCGTTCCTGATTGCAGTGCGCCATTGCGGCGACAGCATATAATAGGTCCACTGAATGGCGATCGCGCCGGCCGTGTAGCCATCGGCCTGGAAGTCCTCGATCGATTCAAGCAATGCATCGGAGTCGGCGGTCAGCGGGATCACTTCCGCATCAGGGCACCTGTTCATATCTCCGCCGAGATGATCGTCCCGGTTGACCAGGGCATAGTATTTCTTGCCGTTCCTGTCGGTGCGAACAGTGTCTGGGCCGTCGGCGCTCATATCCGCGTTGCCGTTCTTGTCCTTGCGCTCGGTGGCGCAATTGTCCGGGCGTGGCATCGCCGCGCCGACAATGGAGATGTAGTCGCTGAAGGACGGCAGCAGATTTTTGCCCGTCTTGGCGACGAGAAGCGGACTGCCGGCGACGGGTGGCAGCTCAGAGCTGCCTTGCTTCTCGGCATAGAGGTTTTCCGCCAGCTTGCCGGCGTTGACGCCAGACGCGTAAGGCACAATCGCTACGCGGATGCGGGGGTTCTGCGGATCCTGCTTCTGCAGCATCGTCAGAACAGCATTTTTTGCAGCAGCTTTCAGATCGCCGATCTTGTCGACCTTGCCGCGCTTGGCCATCGATCCCGTTATGTCCAGCATCATTGCCACTTCGACGGTCTTGTCCGAATAGAGCGCCGTTGTGGAAGCGGTGACGCGTTTCATGTCGCCCGTGCCAAAAATCGGAAAGTACAGCGCGACATCGATATGGGCGTCGGCCTGAACCGTCTTGGCAGTCCTGTTGACGATCAGCCTGTCGAGCACGATCTGGTCGGCCTGCAGAATGCCTGCTTGGCTGTTGGCGTCGAGAAAGGCCTGCACCGAATTGTCGGCATCGGCTTCCTTGATGACGCCGGTCGTCAGGTCGCGTGCCGTCGACGTGACCGCGGCGTCGACCACGCCTTGGAGGCTCGATCTGGCATTGTAGAGCTGCGATACGTTGACCGAGAAGCCCGCTGCCAGCGCCAAGACCGAGGCGCTAAGGCCGAACAGGACCGCGAAATTTCCACCGCGATCCCTGGCGAAGCCGCCGACCGCGTGAACAAGACCCCCGTAATTCCGCATCCTACAGCCTCCACTCGCCTCGGCCTCGTCGCCGCGGAAAGGGCAATGCAGGATTCCCGCCGGATGTCGCCTTGGCCTGGCGGAGAGCTCGCCTTCCAACAGCAAGTCGTTGTTTTTGTTGAGTTTTGGAACCCGCAAAGGTGAACGGTTGGTAAACGGGAACGCGCCGTGGCGCTCGCGTTTACCGGCCGCTTACCATGATCTGGCCCAAGGCATCGCGACGCCATCGACGGCGTCCTGTTGCGGCACAAGCTCACTGTGCCGAAGCGGACCATGTGTCCCGAAAGTTGCGCCTGGAAAGAACCTCGCTGCCACCCTGTCGCATCGGTAGGCGTCGCGATTACGCCAGCATCTGTGCGCTGACGGTCCTGTCGATGCCGTGGTAGGGCGGGTTGAACAGATTGCCTTCCTGTTCATAGGTCCACACCTTGAACAGGCTGAGCCGGTGGGGGCCGAAACTGTGCAGCAGCGGCACGTCGGTGGCGTCGCGGCCGCGGGCGATGACGATACGGCCGATTCTGGGCGTGTTGTGGCGAGGATCGAACGTGTACCATTTGCCGTCGAGGAACACTTCCAGCCACGCCGAGAAGTCCATCGGCGCCGGATCGGCTGGCACGCCGATATCGCCGAGATAGCCGTTCACGTAGCGTGCCGGAATATTCATGCAGCGGCAAAGCGCGATCGCCAGATGGGCGAAGTCACGGCAGACCCCGACGCGCTCCTCATGCGCCTGCGCCGCGGTGCGGGTCGAGCGCGCATAGCCATAGCCGAACGACAGCCGGTTGTGGACATAGTCGACGATCGCCTGCACGCGCGCCCAGCCGGACGGGATGTCACCGAAGAGCTGCCAGGCCAGGCTGCTCAGATGATCCGTCTCGCAATAGCGGCTGCCCAGGAGATAACCGAGAACTTCGTCGGGCAGATCCGCCACCGGCACTTCCCTGGCCAGGGTGTTTACCTCGTCCGTCTCGCCGCTGTCCTCTACGACCGCGTCGTACAGGATGCGAAAACCACCGGCGGGCGCTGTGAAGCGCCGGCAGGCATTGCCATGCAGATCGTGGTACAGTCTTGTCGGCACCGCGGGCGAGGTCAGCACCCGCGTCTGCCGCTTGATGTCGCCCTGCCTGTCCCGATGGATCTCGAGCACTGAAATCACCGGCGTGGCGGCTACGCATTCGATGGCGATTTCGTAGCCGAGCCGGATCAGCACCGTTGGTCCCCCTTCGATCGTTGTTGTGAGAAGCAGTCCTTCCCAAACGCCCGGAGGATATCGTGGTTCCCTGGGCCGATCGAAAAGCACGCCCCCGTGTCTTCCCCTGCCGCAGTCGAGACGTTAGGTTCGGCCACCCGACCAAGCGCCTCCCCGGACTCAAGGAAAATCATGTATTCAGGCAGAAAATTCGCGGCCTTCCTCTTCGACATGGACGGCACGCTCATCAATTCCATCGCCTCGGCGGAACGGGTGTGGAGCAATTGGGCTCTCCGCCAGGGGCTCGACGTCGCCGCCTTCCTGCCGACGATCCATGGCGTGCGCGCGATCGAGACCATCACCGGCCTGGCACTGCCGGGCGTCGACCCGGCATACGAGGCTGATCTGCTGCTGAAGGCCGAGGCGGCCGATCTCGATGGCATTATCCAGATCTCAGGCGCCGTGGCATTTCTCGATTCGCTGCCGCCCGAACGCTGGGCGATCGTAACCTCCGCCCCACGTGAGCTGGCGCTGTTGCGCATGAAGGCCGCCGGCATCCCCGTCCCGGCCATCATCGTCGCGGCGGAAGATGTCTCCCGCGGCAAGCCGGCGCCCGATTGCTTCCGGCTTGGCGCGGAACGGCTCGGCTTCGACGCGCGCGATTGCCTCGTCTTCGAGGATGCTCCAGCTGGCATCGCGGCAGCCGAAGCGGCGGGCGCGGCGGTCATGGTCATCAGCGCCACGCACAAGCACCCCTTGCCAACGCAACATGCCGCGATCGCAGGCTACGACATGGTCGGCATCACCGTCGACGAGCGTGGCTGGATCGCGCTCGAGCCGCAGCGCAACGCCGCCTAGGCGGCATCTAGAAATCGCTGGTGAGGCCCTTTACCTCCCAGTCGCCGTAGCGCCCTGGCTCCTTGCCGCCGCGGCCGCCGATCTCCTTCGGCAGCGCGGCCTCCTTTTCGCGGTAGTCTTCCCGCCGCGCTGCGGCCTCGGCCAACGCACGGCGTGCGGCCGGCGTTAGCTCTCTCTGCGATGCCGCTTCGACAGAAGCGGCGCCTGTTTTACTGATTTCGTCGGTCATGCGATAATCTCGGCAGATTGAGCCCAGTCAATTGAAACAGGAACTGGCGTTTCCCATCATATAGCCATGAACGCACGACGATCGACCCCTTTTCGGTGCCATTTCGACAGGAGCAGACGATGAACACCATCCGCACCGCCATGCTTCTTGCCGCGATGACGGCGCTGTTCATGGGCGTCGGCTTTTTGATCGGCGGAACCGGCGGCATGATGATCGCCTTCCTGTTCGCGGCCGGCACCAATCTGTTCAGCTACTGGAATGCCGACAAGATGGTGCTGTCGATGAACCGTGCCGTCGAGGTCGACGAAAGGAACGCGCCCGAATATTACGCCATCGTCCAGGCAATGGCCAAACAGGCCGGCCTGCCGATGCCGAAGACCTATCTGATCGACAACCCGCAGCCGAACGCCTTTGCCACCGGCCGCAACCCGCAGAACGCGGCGGTTGCTGCCTCCACCGGCCTGTTGCAGGCGCTGACGCCCGAGGAGGTCGCAGCCGTCATAGCGCACGAGCTCGCCCATGTGCAGCACCGCGACACGCTCACCATGACGATCGTCGCCACCTTTGCCGGTGCCATCTCGATGCTCGGCAATTTCGCCTTCTTTTTCAGTGGCAATCGCGACAACAATCCGTTCGGCTTTGTCGGCGTGCTGGCGGCGATGATCGTAGCGCCCTTTGCAGCGATGGTCGTGCAGATGGCGGTCAGCCGGACCCGCGAATACGAGGCCGACCGGCGTGGCGCTGAAATCTGTGGACACCCGCTCTGGCTGGCATCGGCGCTTGACAAGATCGCCCGCGGCGCCGAACGCATCCGCAACCCCGATGCCGAGCGCAATCCCGCGACCGCGCATCTCTTCATCATCAATCCCCTTCACGGCGAGCGCATGGACAGCCTGTTCTCCACCCACCCCGCCACTGAGAACCGCATCGCAGCCTTGCAGGCGATGGCGCAGCAGATGCAAGGCGAAACCCAGGCCGCCCCGCGCCAGGCGTCGACGCCACGGCAGGCAGATCAACCGCGGCCATCCGGCCCGTGGGGCGAGGCAGCGCAGCCCGAGCAGCCGGCGGAGCCCGCCAAGCCCAAATCCAACCCATGGGGTCGCAATCCGACCGGGCCCAAGGGCCGGTGGTCGTGAGCGTGGCGGACAGAGGACCTCGACGCACGGTTTCAGGCGATCAGGAACACAGGGACGGCGGCGACTTCGTTGCCGGCCTCGCCGCACGCAAGGCGGCGGCGCGCCTGCTTGCCGCCGTCATCGACGCCAGGACCCCGCTTGATGGGCTGACCGATCACGAAAACGGCCACCCGCAATACAAGGCGCTCGATTTGCGCGATCGCGGCCTTGTCCGCGCCATCCTGGTCACCGCGCTGCGCTACCGCATGACCATATCGGGGCTGCTGGCGCGGCGCCTGGAAAAGCCGCTGCCACCCAATGCCACCGCTTTGTCGCACATATTGCATGTGGCGGCGGCACAGATCCTGTTCCTCGATATTCCCGACAGCGCCGCCGTCGACATTGCGGTGACCCATGCCAAGTCCGATCCGCGCACGGTGCGCTTCTCCGGCCTCGTCAATGGTGTGCTGCGCACACTGGCACGTGCCAAGGAAACAGAATTGCCTGCCGCCCTTGCCGCCACCGACGAAGCGCCCAAATGGTTTTCCGATCGGCTGAAGACCACCTACGGCAACGAGAAGGCCGGACAGATCCTCGAAGCGCATCGCGTTGAGGCGCCGGTCGACTTCTCGGTCAAGGCCGATCCCGGTCTCTGGGCCGAAAAACTCGGCGGCATCGTCCTGCCGACCGGCACGGTGCGGGTCGAGAATCTTGTCGGTCCTGTCACTGAATTGCCTGGCTTTGCCGAGGGCGCCTGGTGGGTCCAGGACGCCGCGGCCAGCCTGCCCGCCCGGCTGTTCGGCGATGTCACGGGATTGCGGGTTGCCGATCTCTGCGCCGCGCCCGGCGGCAAGACCGCGCAGCTGATCGTTGCCGGCGCGAAGGTCACCGCCGTCGACACCTCGAAGAACCGGCTCGTGCGGCTGACGCAGAATCTCGACCGTCTCGGCCTATCCGCCGAAATCGTTCAGGCCGACCTGCTCAAATACGAGCCGAAGGACTTGTTCGACGCCGTGCTCCTCGACGCGCCCTGCTCATCGACCGGCACGGTGCGGCGGCATCCCGACGTGCCATGGACCAAGACTTCGGCCGATGTCGAAAAACTGGCCGACCTGCAACGCAGGCTGCTCGCCCGCGCCGTCACGCTGGTGAAGCCCGGCGGCAGGATCGTCTTTTCCAACTGTTCGCTCGATCCGCTCGAAGGCGAGGATCTCTATCACGCCTTTCTGGCCGGCACGCCTGAAGTCGCCAACGATCCGCTGCGGCAAGGCGAGATCGCCGGCATCGATCCGTTCCTGACGCCGCAAGGCACGCTGCGCACCACGCCCGCCGACCTGGAGCTCGGCGCGCCGGAACGCTCGGGCCTCGACGGTTTCTTCGCCGCTCGCATGCGGCGAGCCGGCTAGCGATTGAATTGCCCGGATTTACTGACTTTTAGGGGTAGGATCGGGGGCAAAGCCAGGTGAACCGGCGTGGGGTCGTGGAATTCGCCTTCGCACGAATCGTGCAATCATGTAGACTCGGCGCCGGGGTAGAGGACGATCAGGAGGGGTTTTGGCACTTGCTGCCAGCAGCACGACGCGTCTGTGGACGCTTGTCGCGAAGGAGTTCTGGCGCAAAACGCGCCGGCGCCTGCGCGCCGGGCCTGTCTATCGCTGGCGCTATTCCGGCCGCACGCCGGAACGTGTGCTGATCGCACCGCCGGACCTGCGCCTCGCCGACCCGCAGATCGCGCTCGAGATCTATTACGGCCGCTATCCCCTGTCGGGGCATCTCGTCGAGACCGGCGGCAAGTCGCCTTTCCAGATCAGCGTGCCCAATCACGGCTGGCAGAAGACGCTGCACGGCTTTCGCTGGCTGCGCCATATGCGCGCCGCCGGCACCGAGCTTGCCGCCGCCAATGCCCGCGCCCTGGTCTCCGATTGGATCACCATGCATGGCAGCCATATTTCCGGCATCGCCTGGGAGCCCGGCACGACGGCCAAGCGCATCATCGCCTGGTTGCAGCACTCCTCGGTCGTATTGCAGGGCGCCGAGTTCCCTTTCTACCGCGCCTTCCTGAAATCGGTAGCCATCCAGATCCGCTACCTCAGGTCGATGGCGCGCGAAATGCCCGACGGCAAGGACAGGCTGCGGGCTCGCATCGCGCTCGCCTTCGCTGCCTTGTCCCTGCCGGCGCCGGCATCGGCCCTGCGTGGCGCGACCCGCAATCTTGCCGAGGAACTCGACCGCCAGATCCTCGCCGATGGCGGGCACATTTCGCGCAATCCAATGGTCGTCCTGGAAATCCTCGCCGACCTTCTGCCGCTGCGCCAGACCTATGCCAACCAGGCGGAAACGCCGCCGCAGGCGCTGATCGGCGCCATCGACCGCATGCTGCCGGCGCTGCGCTTCTTTCGCCATCAGGATGGCAGCCTCGCCCGCTTCAACGGCATGGGCGCCACCATCCACGACCGCATCGCCACCATTCTGCGCCACGACGACACCGCCGGCGCGCCGCTGCTGCATGCGCCGCATTCCGGCTATGAGCGCCTGTCGATGGGCGGCACCACAGTCATCGCCGACACCGGCCCGCCGCCGCCGGTCGATGTGTCCAACGCCGCACACGCCAGCTGCCTTGCCTTCGAACTATCGTCCGGCCGCCAGCACTACATCGTCAATGCCGGTATCGACACCTATGGCGCGGCTGAATTCCGGCCGCTGGCGCGCGCCACCGCCGCGCACTCGACCGCCACCATCAACGACACCTCGTCGGCGCGCTTCAGCCATTCGCTGCGTGTCAACGACCTGCTCGGTTCCCCGCTGATCGGCGGCCCGCAGCACGTGCAGTGCAAGCGCACCGACCAGAAGGGCATTCAGGGCTTCATCGCCCGTCATGACGGCTATGTCCCGCGCTTCGGCTTCCTGCATGAGCGCGAGCTGAAGCTGTCGTCGAACGGCAACGTGCTGGCCGGCCGCGACCGCTTCCAGCGGCCCGGCAATACCGCGATCCGCAACAATGGCCGCGACTTCGTCACCGTCCGCTTCCATGTCCACCCCGACATCAACCTTTTGCAGGACGAGCATGACCGCCTGGTGCTGGCCGCCGATCAGGCCGATACCTGGGTGTTCACAGCAGCCGAAGTGGTGCCGGAAGTCGATGAATCGATCTATTTCGCCGGTCTTGGCGGCCCGCGCCGCAGCCGCCAGATCGTGCTTGCCTTCAAAGCCTCGGAAATCGCCGAAGTCCACTGGCAGCTGACGCGCACCAGCATCGCCGGTCATCCGGAAAACAACTGATCCTCCTGGCAGGGCTTCCAACGCAGGTTAACAGAAGGCCTGAGGACAACCAGTTCGGCAGCATCGGCAGCTTTCGTCGGCAGCGATAGGAATTTTTTCTTGACTCGGTGACCTCAGCTATGGTACAAATTCGCCCATGGTGCTGATTTGCGCCAGTGACCCGCCACACAGGCGGGTTTTTCGTTTTAATACGGATTCATTGCCTTGCCCCACCTGACCGCCGGTTTGATTTCCGGACGGCATGTGCTACGGGCGCGGGCATCCATCACACCAGTCGTGAAAGGCTGCCAGCCCATGGCCGTCGCCGCCAAGAACATTCCCGCACCAGACCTTGTTCCCGTGCGTCGCGCCCTGCTCTCCGTTTTCGACAAGACCGGCCTCATCGATTTCGCCAAAGCGCTGGCAGCCGCAGGCGTAGAGCTGGTCTCGACCGGCGGCACGGCAAAGGCGATCGCTGACGCGGGCCTTCCGGTGCGCGACGTCTCCGAGCTCACCGGTTTCCCCGAGATCATGGACGGCCGCGTCAAGACCTTGCATCCTGGGGTGCATGGCGCGCTGCTTGGCGTGCGCGACGATCCGGAGCATTCCGCGGCAATGCGCAAATACGGCATCGAGCCGATCGATCTCGTCGTCTCCAATCTCTATCCGTTCGAGGAGGTCCGCCGCTCCGGCGCCGACTACGCGTCGATCGTCGAAAACATCGACATTGGCGGGCCGGCGATGATCCGCGCCTCGGCCAAGAACCACGCCTATGTCGCCATCGTCACCGACCCCGGCGATTACGCCTCGGTGCTGAATGCGCTGGAGATGAACATCGGCTCGCTTTCGCTGGATTTCCGCAAGAAGCTGGCGGCCAAGGCCTTTGCCCGCACCGCCAGCTATG
Source organism: Mesorhizobium sp. M7A.F.Ce.TU.012.03.2.1 (assembly GCF_004006095.1). Lineage (NCBI taxonomy): Bacteria > Pseudomonadati > Pseudomonadota > Alphaproteobacteria > Hyphomicrobiales > Phyllobacteriaceae > Mesorhizobium > Mesorhizobium sp. M7A.F.Ce.TU.012.03.2.1. Next base: position 1,817,962 of record NZ_CP034779.1, on the reverse strand, counting down.
ACGCGGCGATCTCCGGCTGGTTCGCCGAGGCGCTCGAGATCGAACATCCGACATGGCGCGCCTTTGGCGGCAGGTTGGTCGAGGTGATGCGCTATGGCGAGAACCCGCATCAGAGCGCCGGCTTCTACGTCAACGGCGACAAGCGCCCGGGCGTCGCCACGGCGCGCCAGCTGCAGGGCAAGCAGCTATCCTACAACAACATCAACGACACCGACGCCGCCTTCGAACTGGTCGGCGAGTTCGACCCCGACCTTTCCGCCGCCGTCGCCATCATCAAGCACGCCAATCCGTGCGGCGTTGCCGAAGGCGACTCGCTGAAAGCCGCCTACGCCAAGGCGCTGGCCTGCGACCCGGTCTCGGCCTTCGGCGGCATCATCGCCGTCAACCGCACCCTCGACGCCGAGGCGGCGGAAGAGATCGTAAAAACCTTCACCGAGGTGATCATCGCGCCCGGCGCCACCGACGAGGCAGCGGCCATCGTGGCGGCGAAAAAGAATTTGCGCCTGCTGGTCACCGGTGGGCTGCCGGACCCGCGCACGCCGGGTACGACGGTCAAATCCGTCGCCGGCGGCCTGCTCATCCAGGGCCGGGACAACGCCGTCGTCGACGACCTCGAACTGAAAGTGGTGACCAAGCGGGCGCCGACGCCGGCCGAAATGGCCGACCTGAAATTCGCCTTCCGCATCGCCAAGCACGTCAAGTCCAACGCCATCGTCTATGTCAGGGACGGCGCCACCGTCGGCATCGGCGCCGGCCAGATGAGCCGGGTCGATTCCTCACGCATCGCCGCCCGCAAGGCACTCGACGCCGCCGAGGCCGCCGGCCTTGCCGAACCGCTGACCAAGGGCTCGGTCGTCGCCTCCGACGCCTTCTTCCCCTTCGCCGATGGCTTGCTGTCGGCAATCGCCGCCGGCGCCACCGCCGTCATCCAGCCGGGCGGTTCGATGAACGACAAGGACGTGATCGCCGCTGCCGACGAGCACGGCATCGCCATGGTGTTTACGGGGATCAGGCATTTCCGCCATTGACGCACTTCTTCCTTCTCCCCTTGCGGGAGAAGGTGGATCGGCGCGTAGCGCCGAGACGGTTGAGGGGTGTTCCAGCGAAGTGAGACGTTGGTGTTCCCTGGAACACCCCTCATCCGACCTCGCTTCGCGAGGCCACCTTCTCCCACAAGGGGGGAAGGAAAGAGGCGCTCCTATCCCGCCGGCCGGTCCGCCGGATAGGGCGTCTTGACCAGGATCGCCATGCCGATGCCCAGGAACAGCACGATCACCGCCATGCCGAGCCGCGCCGAGCCGCTGGCCAGGGTGACGGACGCGACCATGAACGGCGCCAGGAAACTGGTCGCCCGCCCGGCCAGTGCATAAATGCCGAAATAGCGGCCGGATTCTGCCGCCGTGACGCTGCGCGCCATGTAGGATCGCGACGACGCCTGCACCGGCCCGAAAGCCACGCCGATCAACAGGCCGAAGAAGATGTAGGCTTTTTCCGCTGCCGTGCCGAACAGGCCGCCGCTGTCCGGCCCAGGCATCATCCAGAGGCCGAACAACGTGTAGCCCGGCCCGGTCGAGACGATGCCGATCGTGGCGATGCTGAGCAGGACCAGCGAGATCATGACGATGGTTTTTGAGCCAAGCGCCGTGTCGAGACGGGCTGCAACCAGGCAGCCGAAGATGGCAACGACATTGAGAATGATGCCGAAAATACCGATTTCGGTGATCGACCAGTGGAACATCGCAGCTGCGAAAGTGCCACCCAACGCCAGCAGCGCGTTGACGCCGTCCTGATAGATCATGCGGGCGACGAGGAAGCGGAAGATGCCGCTGCGCTTGCGCACCTCGCCCAATGTCACTTTCAGCTCCGCCAACCCCTCTCGCACAGCCGGACCGATCGGCAGGCCCTTGATGGCGTCGGGGGTGAAAAAGAACATCGGCAGGATGAACAGGAAGTACCAGCCGGCTGACAAAGGACCGGTTGCGCGCGCATCCTCGCCGAGCTTCGGGTCGAGTCCGAACAGCGGGTCGATGCCGATGATCGTCTTGCCGGTCTCAGGCGAACCGGCCAGGCAGGCGACGACGAAGACCAGCACGATCATGCCGCCGAGATAACCAAGGCCCCAGGCCATGTTGGAAACCCGGCCGATCTCGCTCTTCGGCACCAGGCGCGGCATCATCGAATCGTTGAACACGGTCGAAAACTCCGCCGCCACCGACGCCAGCGAAAAGAACAGCACGACCAGGAAAAGGTTCGAACCGGGGGCCGCGAACCAAAGCATGCAAAGGCAGGTGATCTTGACCGCGGCAAAGAATGCGATCCACGGCTTGCGCGGTCCGGTCTGGTCGGCGATCGAGCCGAGGATCGGCGACAGCACTGCAATGACAAGGCCGGCCGCGGCAATGCCGTAGCCCCAGGCCGCCTGCCCGGTTTCCGGATCGCTCGCCATCCGCGACACGAAATAAGGCCCGAAGATGAAGGTGGTGACGACGGTGAAGAACGGCTGCGCCGCCCAGTCGAACAACATCCATCCCCAGATGCCGCGCCCGGACGCACGCTGCACTGTTTCTACCGTCATGATGATCCCCCGGCACCGGTTCCGTGTCGGGCGCCATGTCTGCATGTTTCATGCGCTCATGCAATGAACGAAGCTTGGTGCCGTCCCTTGCCCCTGCCGGGCGTTCGTTGTTCGAAAACCCAGCAATTGGCTTTCCTCCGCGGCGCGGGCCAAGCCCTTATTTTTTCTCGCGAGGGAAGTCGGACCGAAGGTCCGGCACCGTCCTCCACCCCCTGCTTCGCAGCGATTGCCGCCGGCGCGAATTTCTTGATTATTAAGTTGACTCTTTTTGTCCGGTTTGACTAATTGCGCTCGCGCAGGGCCGGAAAGTCGCCGGTCGAACGGCTCGATATGGTCTGACAGGGAATAAGAGATGACGATTGGTCGACAGGCATTGTCGCGCACTCAGGCAAGGCGATTGTTTGCGAGCAGTGCCTTGATAGCGGCATCTTTTGGAGCGGTGGGGGCCGGCCGGGCCCAGGAGGTTTCGCCGGACGATGCAACTCAACTGGAAACCATCGTCGTCACCGGCAAGTCGGACCGCGTTGTCGGGCCCGATCAAACGATCGTCGCCAAGGATACGGCGACCGCCACCAAGACCGATACGCCGATCGTCGACGTTCCCGCCTCGGTTTCAGTGGTAACCCAGAAGGAACTGGAGGCGCGCCATGTCGAAAGCCTGCAGCAGGCCGTGGCCTATACATCCAGCGTCCTCACCGACGAGTTCGGCAACGATGACCGATACGACTATATTCGCATCCGCGGTTTCGACCAGACATCGCTCGGTACCTATCGCGATGGTCTCACGGCGCGCATCCCCGCCTGGTTCACGGCCAGCCGTCTCGAACCTTACGGACTTCAGCGCGTGGAGGTCCTGAAGGGATCGACATCGACGCTTTTTGGTCTCAACGGTCCTGGCGGACTGGTCAATGCCATCACCAAGCGGCCGCTGGACCAGAAGCAGGGGGAGATTTACACGTCCTATGGCGACGGTACCAAGGAGGTTGGCGTTGATTTTGGCGGGCCAATCGACCCCGATGGCGTGTGGACCTATCGGCTCACAGGGCTGGCCAAGGATGGCGATCAAGGATGGGATTATTCCAACGACGATCGGCTTTACATCGCGCCCGCGTTGACCATCAAGCCCGAGGAAGGAACGTCGCTCACCATCCTGACTGACTATTACAAGCGAGATGGCACAGGCGCACGCGGCACCCCGGCTGGCGGCAATATCGACATCGGCACATTCCTGGGCGAGCCGGATTTCAACCGCTTCAACACGGAGCAGGTCGATATCGGCTACCAGTTCGAGCACGAGTTCAACGAGAACCTCACCTTGCGCTCCAATGCCCGCTACACGCATTTGAGCCTCGACTACGCCGAGGTCTACGGCGCGTCGCTTGACCCCACGGCGGACCGCACGGCATTTTCCGTCGATGGCCTGTCCAACCGCTATGCCTTCGACAATCAGTTGCAATACGATACGGGCTGGGGCGGGATCGACAGCAAGACGCTTGTCGGCGTCGACTACGCCAACGACAACACCCGTGAAAACATTCTCTTCGGCACCGCCGGTCCCATCGGCATCGACAATCCGGCCTATTGCGGTCTGTCCTGCATCAATCTCGGCCCCTACGTGAACTGGCGGGTCAAGCAACAGGCAGTCGGTGTCTATGCCCAGGAGCAATTGACGTTTGACGACCGCTGGATCGTCACCCTGGGTGGGCGCTGGGACCGCGTGCATACGACGGCGGACTATCTCGACTCGGGAACGCAGGACGACGACACGGCATCCGCCTTCACCAAGCGTGCCGGCCTGACCTACAAATTCACTCCGAACCTCGCGGTCTACGCCAACTATTCGGAAAGCTTCCAGCCGCTCGTGGCGCCAAGCGGCAACGGATATGCGGTCTCGGGTTCGCTGAAGCCTCAAGAGGGCAGGCAGTATGAGGCAGGTATCAAGTACAAGCCCGACGGCTTCGACGGCCTGTTCACGGCCGCGGTCTTCGACCTTACCCAAACCAATGTTCCGACCTATGTCACGCCTGTTGTCCAGCAGCAGATCGGCAAGGTTGGCGTCCGCGGCATCGAACTCGAGGGCAAGGCCGCCATTGCGGAAAACCTGAACCTGACGCTTGCCTATTCCTACTGGGATGCCGAGATCCTGGAAGACGGTATTGGCGGAAATGCCGGCAATCGGCCGCAACGCGTCCCTCGCCACCTGGCTTCGGCCTGGGTTGATTATACGCTACCCGAGGAGGGACGGCGTGGCGACCTGACCATCGGCGGAGGCGTGCGCTATATCGGACAAACCTACGGGGATGACGCGAACACGACTTCGATTGGCGGCTACGCACTGGTGGATGCGGCGATCAGCTACAAGATGACCAAGGACGTGACGTTGGCCCTGAACGCAACGAACCTGTTCGACCGGAAGTATTTAACAACCAGCTATTACGGAACCGAATTTTACGGCGACCGGCTGAAGATCGTCGGCACGCTCAAACATTCCTGGTGAGCTTTTTGAACGCCGGTTTCGAAGCGGATGGCATTCGAAAAGAGCCACACGCATCCGGTAATGCGTGTGGTGATCGTCGGCGGTTCACATCCCCGTCAGATCGCTCATCAACCCCGACGCCACCGACAGCCGCGACACGGTGATGTCGCCGCCCTCGGTCAGCGCCTGCAGCCGCTCGCGGATGCGCGCCACCCGCTCGCCGCCGGCGTCCAGCCAGGCCGCCACCGGGTCCGCCGTCCCGGCGTGGCCGGTGAGTGCCGCCACCGCGATGCCGCGCCGTGCCGCGCCGATCGTGTCGGTGGCACGCGACAGTGCCAGCTGATCATAGTAGTCCGAAGGCGTGATCGAGCGTGCGGCGTCCTCGACACGCGGGATGCGGAAGGCATCGCTGACGGCGAAGAACGCCTTGGCCGCGGCGACGATATCGGCGCCGGCGGTGCGCGCCGTCAGCGCGATGTCGGGGATGAGTTCCGCCACCTCGCTCAGCGCCAGTTGCCCGGCCAGCCCTTCCGGCGCGCCGCTCTTGAACAGCCCGTGCCGCTTCTCCTCGATGCGCTCGCGCGAGAAAGCCGGCAGCAGCGCAACGAGCTTCGGTTCCAGCGCCTTGCGTGCTTCCTGCAGCTCGGCGATGCGCTGGCCGAGGGGTGCCGTGCCGGCATCGTTCTTGAGGTACCAGCCGCTGGTCACGTAGATCAGCCGGCTGACCATCTGATAGAGATCGAGCTGCACCTGGCCGTCGATCTGGTTGTCGAGCGCGTCGATCTCGCGATAGAGCGCCGGCAAGGCAAAACCGTCGCGCACCAAGGCGAAGGTCCGCACCACGTCGGCGGCGGTGCGCCCCGTGGCTTCCTGCAGCCGGTTGACGAAGGACGGGCCGCCGCGATTGACCAGGTCGTTGGCGACGACGCGCGTGATGATCTCGCGGCGCAGCCTGTGGCCATGGATCTCTGTGGCGTATTTCTTCGCCATCCGGTCGGGAAAATAGCCCATCAGGTCGCGGTCGAAATGCGCGTCATCAGGCACGTCGCTGGCGACGATGTCGGAAAACAGCACGATCTTGGCATAGGCGAGCAGCACGCCAAGTTCGGCTCTCGTCAGCGGTTCGCCGCGCGCTTCGCGCTCGGCGAGCGCTGCCGGCGACGGCAGCGTCTCCACAGTGCGGTCGAGCAGGCCGCGCGCCTCCAGCGCCGTCATGAAACGGCTCTGATGCGCGATGTCGGCGAGGCCGCGCTTGCGTGCGATCGAAAGCGCCAGCGTCTGCTGGTAGTTGTTGGACAGCACCAGCGAGCCGACCTCGTCGGTCATCTCGGCCAGCAGCTTGTTGCGTGCCGGGCGCGTCAACGACCCCTTGCGCATGGCGGATGCCAGCGCGATCTTGATGTTGACCTCGACGTCGGAACAGTTGACGCCGCCCGAATTGTCGATGGCGTCGGAATTGCAGCGGCCGCCATTCAGGCCGAACTCGATGCGCGCCCGCTGCGTGACTCCGAGATTGGCGCCCTCGCCGATCACTTTCGCCCGGACATCGAGCGCGGTGATGCGAATGGCATCGTTGGCGCGATCGCCGACTTCGGCGTTGGTTTCGGTCGATGCCCGCAAATAGGTGCCGATGCCGCCGAACCACAGGAGATCGACAGGGGCCTTGAGGATGGCGGTCATGATCTCGACCGGCGTGGCGGTGGTCTTGGCCAGGCCGATCGCCGCCGCCGCCGCCGCCGGCAAGGTGATCGATTTCTGGTTGCGCGAGACGATGATGCCGCCTTCCGACAGTTTCGTCTTGTCGTAGTCCTGCCAGCTCGAACGCGGCAGCGCGAACATGCGCTCGCGCTCGGCCATCGAGGCTGCCATGTCGGGATCGGGGTCGATGAAGATGTCGCGATGGTCGAAGGCGGCGATCAGCCGGGTTTTCGGCGACAAAAGCATCCCGTTGCCGAACACGTCGCCCGACATGTCGCCAACCCCGACGACCGTGAAGGACGAGGTCTGGATATCGCGGTTGATCTCGCGGAAATGCCGCTTGACCGCTTCCCAGGCGCCCTTGGCGGTGATGCCCATCTTTTTGTGGTCATAGCCGGCCGAGCCGCCGCTGGCGAAGGCGTCGTCGAGCCAGAAGCCGTGCTTCTCCGAGATCGCGTTGGCGGTGTCGGAGAAGGTCGCCGTGCCCTTGTCGGCGGCAACGACGAAATACGGATCGTCCGGGTCGCGTCTGATGACGCCGGCCGGGGGGATGACACCGTCGAGACCGATATTGTCGGTGATCGACAGCAGGCTGGAGACGAAATTCTTGTAGGCCGAGGTGCCGGCCTCGAAGATCGCGTCGCGACCGGCGCTCATCGGCAGCTTCTTCGGATAGAAGCCGCCCTTGGCGCCAACCGGCACGATGACGGCATTCTTGACCTGCTGTGCCTTGACCAGGCCGAGCACCTCGGTGCGGTAGTCCTGGGCGCGGTCGGACCAGCGCAGGCCGCCGCGCGCCACCGGACCGAAGCGCAGATGCAGGCCTTCGACCTCGGAACCGTAGACGAAGATCTCTCGCCACGGCCGCGGCGCCGGCAAGCCCTCGACCGCGTGCGAATCGAGTTTGATCGCCAGCGACTGGCCTTTCTCTTTCGTATCGGCAACGAAATGATTGGTGCGCAGCGAGGCTTCGATCAGATTGAGATAGCGCCGGATGATGGTGTCGTCATCGATGTTCGGCACATCCTCCAGCGCGTCCTTGATCTTGGCCTTGAGGTGCTTTGCGGCCACCACGCCTTCGGTCTCGGCTGTCGGGCCAAGCCGGGCGATGAACAGCGCATGCAGGCCCCGCGCTATGTCGGGATAGCGATTGAGCGCGGCGGCGATGAAATCCTGGCTTTGCGGGATGCCGACCTGCTGCAGATAGCGGCCATAGGCGCGCAGGATCGTGATCTCGCCTGACCACAAGCCGGCGGTCTGGGCAAGGCCGTTATAGCCGTCATTGTCGACATCGCCTCGCCAGACAGAGAGGAAGGCGTCCTCGAACAGCGCGCCGCCATCAGTCAGGTCGATCGGCTTGCCGTAGCTGTTCTCCAACTCCATGTCATGGATGAAGACCAGGCCGGATTGTTCGTCGCCGACCTCGAAGGTGCGCTCGCTGATGACGCGGAAGCCAATGTTTTCCAGCACCGGCACCCGCCGCGACAGCGCCACCGGGCTGCCATGGTGATAGATTTTCAGCGCCGCCTGATGCGGTTTCTGCTCGGCATGACGATAATAATCGATGGCGATCGGATTGCCGGCGCTGATCTTGGCAATGCGCCTGGCATCGGCCAGCGCCACCGCCGCGCTGAACGAATCGCGGTAGCTTTCCGGCAGCCGCGCGGCAATCGCCTTCAAAGCCTGGTCGCCGCCACTGGCCTCGGCCGCATCGGAAAGGGCGTCCTCCCAGGTACGCACGATGTCGCGGATCGCCGCCTCTATCGTCGCTTGCTCGACCTTCGGCGTCTTGCCGCCGGAGCGGCCGATGATGAAGTGCACGCGCGCCAGCCCGCCCTCGGGAAAGGCCGGGTAGTAGGCCGACAGCCGGCCTTCGAATACGGTCTTCAGATACGAGCCGATCTTCTCGCGCACGACGCTGTCGTAACGGTCGCGCGGCACGAAGACGAGGATCGAGACGAAACGGTCGAACTGGTCGGCGCGCACCAGCGCCCGCACGCGTGGCCGCTCGACCAGGCCCAGAATGGCAGCGGCGTGCTTCCTCAGGACCGGCACCGGCACCTGGAACAATTCGTCGCGCGGATAGCTTTCCAGCACGTTGATCAGCGCCTTGCCGGAGTGATCGTGCCGGTCGAAGCCGGACTTGGCGATGATGGTTTCGGCCTTGGACCTGAGATACGGGATCTTCATCACCGAGCGCGTGTAGGCGGTCGAGGTGAACAGACCGACGATGCGCAATTCGCCCGCGAGCGTGCCCTTGGCGGTGTAGGTCTTGACGCCGATATAGTCGAGATAGATGCGGCGGTGCACGGAAGACTTGGCATTGGCCTTGGTGACGATCAGCGGCTCCGGCCCATGCAGGAAGGCGCGGATCTCCGGCGTCGTCGTCACCGCTTCGGTGCCGCGCCTGAGCACCAGCACGTCGGGGTCGGACAGGATGCCGAGGCCGGGCTTTTCAGCGCGCTCCAGCGTACCGCTTTCCTCGCCGCCGGTGTATTTGAACTCGCGCATGCCAAGGAAGGTGAAATTGTCGTCGCGCAGCCACTCCAGGAAGGCGAGGGCCTCGGCAACGCTCTTCTTGTCGAGCGGCACGGCCGTATAGCGGAATTCCGAGATCGCCTGATCGAGGCGGGCCAGCATCGGCCTCCAGTCGTGAACGGCGGCATGAACCTGGCCAAGGATCTTGCGCAGCCGCTCGCTCAATCCGCTCGCCTGCTCGGATGTCAGCCGCGGGATGTGGACATGGATGACGCTAAGCCGGTCGTGGCTGCCATCGTCCTTGGCGAAATTGCCGTCGCCGAGGATTTCTTCCACGCCGCCCTTGCCGTGGCGCACCACGATAACCGGATGGGTGACCAGGGTCGGTTCGCCCGATGTCTCGGTGATCTCGCCGAGGATGGAATCGAACAGGAACGGCATGTTGTCGTTGACGACTGTGACAACCGTCATCGGGCGGCCGTCTCGCACAACGCCCGAATCGGCATCGACGGCGACGACGCACTCGCCTTTCCTGTGAGTGGCGACTGCCTGGCCGGCGAGATCGGCAGCCCGCTCCAGGTCGGCCACATCGTAGGGAGCAATGTCTTCAGCTGGCGCGCGGGCGAGCAGATAGTCTGCAAGCCTGGCCGGCCTTTCCTCCGCTTTAATCGCTGCCGTGGCTTTTTTCTTCGGCTTGCTCGCGGATTTCACGCTGGCCATGACGCACGTCCCTCCCGTCGAATGCTTTTACGATTATGGTAGCAGATGACCGCTGTTTGGCGACAAAGGTTTGACGGCTTGCCAAGAATTATTGGAATTTGGCGACAAGATGCCGCGCAACGAGGAGAAATGACCCATGACCGGCAAAATCAGCGCGCTTGATCTTGGCCAGGGAGAGCTGAGCGAGGCGACAAAAACCTATTTCGCCAAATGCGAGGAGAAGCTCGGCCTCGTCCCGAACGTGCTCAGGGCCTATGCCTTCGACGACAGAAAGCTGCGCGCCTTCACCGACATGTACAACGATTTGATGCTGGGTGAGTCCGGCCTGTCGAAGCTGGAACGCGAGATGATCGCGGTCGCCGTCTCCTCGATCAATCATTGCTACTATTGCCTGACCGCGCACGGCGCGGCGGTGCGCCAGCTCTCCGGCGACCCGCCGCTCGGCGAAATGATGGTGATGAATTTTCGCGCCGCCGATCTTTCGCCCAGGCAGGTGGCAATGCTCGAATTCGCCGTCAAGCTGACGCAAGAGCCGGCCAAGATCGTCGAGGCAGACCGGGCCGCGCTGCGTCAGGCCGGCTTCACCGATCGCGACATCTGGGACATCGCCTCGACCGCTGCCTTCTTCAACATGTCGAACCGCGTGGCCGCGGCAATCGACATGCGCCCGAACGACGAATACCACGCCATGGCACGGTGAATTTGCTTTCTTCTCCCCTTTTTACGGGGAGAAGATGCCGGCAGGCAGGCGAGGGGCGGCACCAACATCCGTGAATGGAGGGCCAACTTTGCGCTGCCCCTCACCCGACCCTTCGGGCCACCCTCTCCCCGTAAACGGGGCGAGGGGAAGATCAGCGAGCAGCGATCGCCGCCGCCGCGCCGGCCATGGTCGTCGCGCTGACGCGGTTGGCGATCTTCATGGCGCGCTTGCTCTTCAAAAGCTTGCGCGCCTGTGATGCGGCGAGCACCCAGGCGAGATCGATGGCGACCAGCACCACGGCCATGGTCGCCGTCAGCTCGACCCAGCCGACGATGCTGACCGAAGCGAGGTCGATGATGGTCGGCAGCAGCGCCAGGTAGAACATCATGATCTTGGGATTGCCAAGCGTCACCGCCATGCCGGCGAAGAACAGCTTTGCCGGAGAATCCTCGCGCGGCATCTCGCCCTCTTCTGCATCGACAGGCGCGGTCCACATTTTCCAGGCGAGGTAAGCGAGATAGGCGACGCCGACCCATTTCACCACGACGAAGGCGAAATGGAAGGTCTGCGCCACGACAGCCAGGCCGAACACCGCCAGCGACAGCCAGATGCCCTCGCCGATCCACATGGCGAGCAGGAACGGGAACACGTCGCGAAACCCTTTCGAGATAACGCGCGCAACGAGCGCCGCGATCGAGGGGCCGGGCGAACCGGCGGCAACGAACAAAGCGGCGGCGAAGATCAGGAGCGAGGTGGGGTGCATAACCGGGGTCTCTGGTTGAAAACCTTCGATTTCGGATATTAGCGCAAGTGGCTCGGCTGCGGTAGCACCGACAAAAGACCCTTGTCGGTCCAGCATCTCGCGGCTAGAAAGGCCGCCGCGAAACAATTTTGAGCGTCACTTTGCCTACGTAACCGCCGGTCTCGTCAACTCCCCCGACACACAGCATGACATCGCATTCGCGGTGGTCTGTTTTCATTTTCATGTGTTCTTCTGGGCGGCGGTTCGAGACCGGTTTGGCACTGCTGAACCGTTGTTGCGCGCTGCCGCCCGTGACATCCGATTTCCGATCATAGCAAGCGACCAACACGCCGCGCCCGCATGGGCATCTCGACATCGCCGGCCTGATGAACTTCCCGACGGGAAGGGCTTATCGGCATGTCTGGACTTCAGCGTATCCATTGGACGATCGCACCCCAAACCCCACCTCGGCCGCTCATCAGCTGCAATCGTTGCGGCACTGTGAAGGCCTATTGCAGCAGCGGGAAATTCCGCGTCAACGCCAATGGCAAACGCATCGACGTGTGGCTGATCTATCGCTGCATCGACTGCGACAACTCCTGGAATTTCGGCATTTTCGAGCGCTGCAACCGCCGCGACATCGACCCGACGCTGCTGGCGGCGCTCGAACGCAACGATCCTGCACTCGCTCACCGTCATGCCTTCGATGTAATCGCGTTGCGCAACCGGATCGGGCGCGTCGAGGAGTTCTCCGATGTCAGCATTCACAAGCGCAGGCTCGGCGACACCGGGGAAGCCGCGACCGTGTTGGAGATCCAGCTTGGACTGGAAATGCCGACATCGCTGCGACTCGACCGGCTGCTCGCCGGCGAACTCGGCATCTCGCGATCACGGCTTCAGGCGCTGGAAAAGAGGCGGCTGCTCATCGTTGACCCGGATGGCGCAAAGGCCCTGCGCAAGCCTACCCGCGCGGGAATCGCGATCCGCATCGATCTGGCCGGCGAGGCCGATCGACAGGCCATCATCTCGGCTGCCGGTGGATGAACGAAAAAGGGGCGGAACACTGGTTGCTCCGCCCCTCTCGATTGTCGGAAAATAGGGAGCTTACGCCGCGCCGACCACCTTGGACGACTTCTCGAACCGCTTGCGCTCGTTCGGATCGAGATAGAGCTTGCGCAGCCGAATGGTCTTCGGCGTCACTTCGACCAGTTCATCGTCCTGGATCCAGGCCAGGGCGCGTTCCAGCGTCATGCGGATCGGCGGCGTCAGCTTGACCGCCTCGTCCTTGCCGGCGGCACGGATGTTGGTCAGCTTCTTGCCCTTGAGCACGTTCACTTCAAGATCATTGTCGCGGCTATGGATGCCGATGATCATGCCCTGATACACCTTGACGCCCGGATCGATGACCATCGGGCCGCGATCTTCCAGGTTCCACATGGCGTAGGCGACCGATTCGCCCTGTTCGTTGGAAATCAGCACGCCATTGGTGCGGCCCGGCAGCTCACCCTTGTAGGGCTCATAGGCGTGGAAGAGCCGGTTCATCACGGCGGTGCCGCGCGTGTCGGTCAAAAGCTCCGACTGGTAGCCGATCAGGCCACGGGTCGGCGCGTGGAAGACGATGCGCTGGCGATTGCCGCCGGACGGGCGCAGTTCGACCATCTCGGCCTTGCGCTCGGACATCTTCTGCACGACGACGCCGGCATGCTCCTCGTCGACGTCGATGACGACTTCTTCGACCGGCTCCAGCAATTCGCCGTTCTCGCCCTTCTGCATGACGACGCGCGGACGCGACACGGCGATTTCAAAGCCTTCGCGGCGCATCGTCTCGATCAGCACGGCCAGCTGCAATTCGCCGCGGCCGGAGACGAAGAACGAATCCTTGTCGGGCGATTCCTCGATCTTCAGCGCGACATTGCCTTCGGCTTCGCGCAGCAGGCGGTCGCGGATGACGCGGCTGGTCACCTTGTCGCCTTCGGTGCCGGCCAGCGGACTGTCGTTGACCAGGAACGACATGGTCACGGTCGGCGGATCGATCGGCTGCGCATGCAGCGGTTCGCTCACGCTCGGGTCGCAGAACGTGTCGGCGACGGTGCCCTTCGACAGGCCGGCAATGGCGACGATGTCGCCCGCCTGCGCTTCTTCGATCGGCTGGCGCTCAAGGCCGCGGAAGGCCAGGATCTTCGAAATACGGCCGGTTTCGATCTGGGTGCCGTCATGGTGCAGCACCTTGACCGGCTGGTTGGCCTTCAGCGTGCCGCTCTCGATACGGCCGGTGATGATGCGGCCGAGGAACGGATTGGCTTCCAGGATGGTGCCGATCATGCGGAACGGGCCGGGATGAACGGTCGGCTCCGGCACATGCTTGATGACGAGGTCGAACAGCGGTCCCAGCTGCTGGTCCTTGGGTCCTTCCGGATTTTCCGAAACCCAGCCATCGCGGCCTGAACCGTACAGAATCGGGAAGTCGAGCTGCTCGTCGGTGGCGTCGAGCGCCGCGAAAAGGTCGAACACCTCGTTGACCACCTCGACGTGACGGGCGTCCGGACGGTCGATCTTGTTGATGACGACGATCGGCTTCAGGCCGACCTTGAGCGCCTTGCCGACGACGAACTTGGTTTGCGGCATCGGCCCTTCGGCTGCGTCGACCAGCACGATGGCTGAGTCCACCATCGACAGGATGCGTTCGACCTCGCCACCGAAATCGGCGTGGCCGGGGGTGTCGACGATGTTGATGCGGGTATCCTTCCAGTCGACCGAAGTCGCCTTGGCCAGGATGGTGATGCCGCGTTCCTTTTCGAGGTCGTTGGAATCCATGGCGCGCTCGGCGACGCGCTGATTGTCTCGGAAGGAGCCGGACTGCTTCAAAAGCTGGTCGACCAGGGTGGTCTTTCCATGGTCGACGTGCGCGATGATCGCGATATTACGGATTTTCATGTTCTGGTCTCGGAAGCGTTGCAGGCAGCAGGCCAAAAGGCGCTGCCTCTTTCGGTTGCGCGGCTCATACAGGGTTTTTCGCAGTTGCGAAAGAGGAGGAGCGTCACCAAATACTCATCAAATCTTAAGCATCTGCGTGTGAGATGATTTTGTTAACCAAGGCGGGAACCCTTTGGGGCCCGGGCAGTTCAAACGTCATGACCGATAAACTCAACCGATTCTGGCCGCTCATCGCGTCTGTAGCCTTCGCCGTCCTGCTGGCGGCCAACGCCGCACAGTCAGCCGCGACGATGAAGGAATCACGGCCTGCCTTGCCGTCAGAGGCACAGTCGGCCGAGCAGATTTTCGCCGACGCACCAGACGGCGTCGACCCGATGGTGACCGGCCCGGTCAGCGCCTCCTTCAAGCAGCGCCAGGACGCCGCCAACTGCGACAGCGCCGTCTGGCCGAATATCCCCATGGTCTGCTACCCGGACTAGTCAGCGCTTCACCCCCCGCCCCGTCTCGCCAGCTTCGCTTTGCGAAGCCGCCGCCGACCTTCCCCACAAGGGGGAGGGTTGAGAAGCTCGCTTACGCCGACCGCACCGGGTCGAGCGTCACCTTGTAGAGTTCGTTGTCGTCGCGATCCATCAGCCGCACCGTCATCTGCTCGCTGGCGCCTGAAATATCGACGAGCCCGAAGAATTGCAGCCCGGCCGAGGGCGGCAGGTTCTGTCCCTGTTCGGCGGTCGGCGCCTTGATGAATTTCAGCTCCGGACCGAACGTCATGTCGAAATCGTTGGGACCGAACGTGCCGGCATGGATCGGACCCGAGACGAATTCCCAGAACGGATTGAACTCCTGGAACTGCGCCTTGTCCGGGTTGTAATAATGCGCGGCCGTGTAATGCACATCTGCGGTCAGCCAGACGGTGTTGCTGATGCCGGCATTCTTTATGAAGCGCAGCAGGTCGGCGATCTCGAGCTCGCGCCCTTTTGGCAAGCCATTGTCGCCATTGCTGACCGCTTCGGCGCCAACCTTCTTGGTGCCGTCGTCCCAGACGACGAGGCCGAGCGGCATGTCGGCGGCGATGATTTTCCAGGTCGCCTTCGAATTCGCCAGTTCGCGCTTCAGCCATTTCGTCTGCTGCTCGCCGAGCATGCGCGACTGCGGCGTCATCTCATCCTGCATGTCGGGACCATTGGGGCCGCGATAGGAGCGCATGTCGAGGAAGAACACGTCGAGCAGCGGCCCATAAGCGATCTTGCGATAGACGCGGCCGGGCTCGGACGGTTCGTAGCGGATCGTCGTCATCTCGTGGAAAGCCCGCGCCGCGCGGGCCGCCAGCACGTGGATGGATTTTTCCGTGTAGCGGTTGTCGGCGCTGAGGTCCTTCGAATCCGACCAGTTGTTCAGCACTTCATGGTCGTCCCACTGGTAGAAGGTCGGGCAGATGGCGCTCAGGCCGAGCACGTTCCTGTCCATCATGTTGTATTTCCACTGGTCCCGGTACTCGTCCAGCGTCTCGGCGACCTTGCGCTTGCCGTCGATCAGCACGACGTTCTTCCACTTGCCGCCGCCGGGCAGGTCGACCTCGTCCTTCATGGCGCCGTCGGCATAGATGGTATCGCCCGAATGCAGGAAGAAGTCAGGCGTGTGCTTGCCGATCGTGGCGTAGGTCTTCATGCCGGTCTCGTCGATGCCCCAGCCCTGGCCGGCGGTGTCGCCCGACCAGGCAAAGCGGATGTCGCGCTTCGAGGCTGGCGCCGTCCTGAAACGGCCGGTGATCGGCTCCGAAACGGCGTTGATGTCGGCGAGATCGGCCGATGTCATGCGGTAGAAGATATCCTGATCGGAAGCGAGGTCGGTGAGCAGCCGCTTGACCGTGTAATCGCTGGCCGGCGACGTATCGAGCGGCGCCAGGCGGGTCGCACTGGCGAAATTCTCCGTCGACGACACCTCGAACATGACGCGCGACGGTCGGTCGGTGCGCGTCCACACCACGCCGCTGGTGGCGTCGACATCTCCCGACTGGACGCCATGGGTGAAGGAAGGCCGCTGATTGGCGCGCGAGTAGTAGGGCAGCGCCAGACCCGAAACGCCGGCCAGGCCAACGGCGCCGGCGGAAGTGACAAAAGCGCGGCGGGTCATCGAAAGCTTGTTCACGGCTGTCTCCTGGATGGCTTGAACGGTGCCACCAAAATCCAGCGTCAATGTTTCAGGCGCATCTCGGGATGATGAAGTTTTGATAACAATGAACAGGGTAATCTCCCCCTCGAGGGGGAGATGTCGCCAGAGGCGACAGAGGGGGTCGCCGCGCGTGGAGCGCTAACCTCCTTCTATCGCAAGAGGCCGAGCCCAGTCGGACCGACCCCCTCTGGCCGCTTCGCGGCCATCTCCCCCTCGAGGGGGAGATTAGCGTCGCGCCTAAGCCGCTTGCGGCTCCGGATCGAACGCCGGCTTGCTGGTGTTGATCAGCAGCGAGATACAGGCGGCGGCGATTGCCGTCATGCCGGCGATCAGGAACGCCAGTTCGTAATTGCCCTGCAGCTCGCGCATGGTGCCGCCAAAGGCGGCGGCAGCGGCCGCACCGATCTGGTGCCCGGCGACGATCCAGCCGAACACGATCGGCCCGCTGCGATCGCCGAACGCCTCGTTGGCGAGCCGCAGCGTCGGCGGCACGGTGGCGATCCAGTCGAGGCCGTAGAGCACAGCGAAGATGATCAGGCTGGTCGCCGAGAAGCCAGAATAGGGCAGATAGATCAGCGACAGGCCACGAATGCCATAATAGAGGCCGAGCAGCTTGCGCGGATCGAAGCGATCGGTGAGCCAGCCCGACAACGTCGTGCCGATCAGGTCGAAAATGCCCATCATCGACAGCAGGCCGGCGGCCTGCACTTCGCCGATGCCCATGTCGCCACAGAACGCGATAAGATGCGTGCCGACCAGCCCGTTGGTGGTGAAGCCGCAGACGAAGAAGGTGGCGAACAGATACCAGAACACCCGCGTGCCGGCGGCACGGCGCAGCGTCGAGAACGTATGCGCCAGAAAATTGCCCTGTGACGCAGGCGGAGTGGGCGGCACGTCGTCAGCCTCGGCGCCGTAGCGCACCATGCCGATCGATGCCGGCCGCTCCGGCACCAGCAGCCAGACCAGCGGTATCAGGGCAGCGGTCGCGATCGCGACCGCAATGACAACCGGCTGCCAGCCGCCCGACTGGGCCAGCGCGGCGATCAGCGGCAGGAACACCAGCATGCCCGAGGCGCTGGAGGCCGACATCAATCCCATGACAAGCCCGCGATTGGTCTTGAACCACCGGTTGACGATGGTCGCGCCGAGCACGCTGGCGACAGCACCGGAACCAATGCCCGAGAACACGCCCCAGGTGATGAACAGATGCCACGGCTTGGTCATCAGCAGGCTGAGCGCGGTCGAGCCCGACATCACCACCAGCGAGGCCAGCAGCGTGCGGCGAAGCCCGATGCGCTCCATCAGGGCTGCGGCAAATGGCCCTGTCAGGCCGTAAAGCAGGATGCCGACACCGGCGGCCAGCGAGATGATGTCGCGCCGCCAGCCGAAACTGTTCTCCAGCGGCAGCATCATGACGGCGGGCGCGGACCGCAGGCCGGCCGCGACCAGCAGGCTAAGGAAGATGACGCCAACCACGACGAAAGCGTAGCGCTGGCCAAATGGGCGGGATTGAGCTATCATGTTACTGACCGGTACGTTGCAGGTTGGGAGCATGTATACGTACCGATCGGTAACATTGTCAATCGAGCCACACGATGCCAACGGACAAAAATATTGATCTGACCATCAGCGACGATCATGCATCGGCGCCGCCGAAAGCCGCCAAAAAGATCCTCGATGTGGCCTATGACCTGTTCTACCGGCGCGGCATCAGAGCGATCGGCGTCGACGAGATCGTCAAACGCGCCGGTGTCACCAAGCCCAGCCTCTATCGCAGCTTTCCGTCCAAGGATGAACTGGCCGCCTCCTATCTCAGGCAGTACGATCTTGAATATTGGGAGCGTTTCGACGACGCGGTTGCGGCTCATCCCGGCGACCCGCGCGCACAGATCAAGGCTTTCCTGACCCGCATCGGCAAGCGCACGCAAGTGGCGGACTATCGCGGCTGCGGCATGACCAACGCGGCGGTCGAATATCCCGACCACAGCCATCCGGCCCGTGTGGTCAGCGAGGCCAACAAGCAGGAATTGCGCCGCCGCCTGCGCGCCATGGCGGTTGCGATGGGCGCGCAAGACCCTGACACGCTCGGCGACGGCCTGCTGCTGCTGATCGAAGGCGCCTATATCAGTGGCCAGCTGTTCGGGCTCGGCGGCCCGGCGCAAGCGGTCGCCCGCAACGCGGACCTGCTGATTGAAGCGAGCTTGAAGAAATAACGTTTGGCGCTACGCTGCGGCAGCTTGCAACGGAGATTGACCGCCATGCGTGCCATTCTGATCCCGCTTGTTCTGGTCGGTCTGGGTCAGGCTGCGCAAGCCGACGGCATTTCCAGCGCCTACACCGATCTGGATTCGAAAAAGGATTGCGTGACCTACGCGCAGGCCGAGGAAGGCGACGGCGACTGGGCCGAACTCGCCTGTTCGGGCTATCGCGGCTATCCCGTACTGATAGCCTATGACGATGCCCGTGAATCGCTGTTCTACGGCTTTCCCCCCGGCGGCGACATGACGACGGTCTGGGAGAGCTTTTCCGGTTTCAATTCGTCCGGAGCCAAGATCGAATGGCGCATCGAAACCACCGGCGACAAGGCTGTGCCCTATGCAGCCATCCATCGCCGCTCGATCAGCAATCCCGAGGACGAGAAAAAGCCGACCGAGGTGCTGCTCGTCGCCAAGGTCGGCCAGATGGGCGCCCGCGACGGCTGCACCGTCGGCCTGGTGCTGGCCACCGGCAATCCCACCGCCAACGATCAGGCGCGCAAGCTTGCCGACGACAAGGCACGCACCTTCGCCTGCGGCAAGGACAGGCGCACCGTCATCGGCAATGTGCCGGCTTTCGGCCGAGTGGATAACTGAGCACGGCGGAGATTGGGCATCGCACCCGTAGCTTCGTCATCCACGGGCGGAGCAAGGAGCGTAGCGACGCAGCGCAGACCCGAGGATCCATGCCGCGACATCAACACCGCCGCGGCGGTGCAGAATTCCGTTCCGCCGCACACGTCGCCTGGCGTCACGGCATGGATACCAGGGTCTCCGCGACGCCGCTTTGCGGCTGCTCCGCCCTGGTATGACGAAGTTGGGCTACTTGCTCGCCTTGGCCCGCTCGATCGCGTCGACGATCATCTTCTTGGCATATTTGGAATCGTGCCAGCCTTCGATCTTGACCCATTTGCCGGGCTCGAGATCCTTGTAGTGCTCGAAGAAGTGCTGCACCTGCTGGCGCGTGATGTCGGGCAGCTGGGTGTATTCGGTGACGTTCTCGTAGCGCAGCGTCAGTTTCGGCGACGGCACGGCAATGATCTTCTCGTCCTGGCCGGCATTGTCTTCCATGATCAGCACGCCGATCGGCCTGACGTTGATGACGCAGCCCGGCACCAGGGCGCGCGTGTTGCAGACCAGCACGTCGATCGGATCGCCGTCGCCCGACAGCGTGTGCGGCACGAAGCCGTAATTGCCGGGGTAGCGCATCGAGGTGTGCAGGAAGCGGTCGACGAACAGCGTGCCGGCTTCCTTGTCCATCTCATACTTGATCGGCTCGCCGCCGATCGGCACCTCGATGATGACGTTGACGTCCTCAGGCGGGTTCTTTCCGCTGGCTATGGCTTCAATGCGCATGGCTTAAATCCCTCTCTCGATGGACGATCGATAGCGGGCGGCGCGTCATGGTGCAATGCGGCGAATGGTGCTGGCTGAAATCGGGAGACGCAATGGCCGAAGGGCCGGGCTGTCATTCCCAGACGAAAGCGACCTTCTTGAGCGCCTTCTGCTCGAAGATCTCGACGCCCTCGGCTACATCGCGGCCGCCGGCGCCGGCATAGAAGGCGAGTGCGTTCTGGTTGTCTTCCAGCGCCCACACGACCATGCCTTTCAGCCCGTGATCGGCCAACCGCGCCTTGGCTGCCGAAAACAGGCGGCTGCCGAGCCCGATGCCCTGATATTCCGGCCGCAGGTACAATTCGTAGATTTCGCCCTGCTGCCTGAGTTCACGGGCGCGGTTCTTGCCGATCGTCGCATAGCCGGCGATCTTTCCGCCGATCTCGACCACCAGAACAGTGGCGGCGCGGCGAATCGCATTTGCCCACCAGTCGGCACCTCGACGGTTGATCATCGATGTCAGGGTGCGGTGCGGAATGATGCCGGAATAGGCGCCGCGCCAGGCCTCCAGATGCACCTCGGCGATGGCACTGGCATCGCGCGGGTCGGCTTTCCGGATGTCGATCGTCAGCGTATTCATGATTTGTTAACCATAAACCCGCATCGCCCGATTGCAAGAGTCCCGGCGGCCCGCCGGCTGCTTTCTCACAGGCGATCATGACACTGATGACATCGGGCAAAGCCTGCTTGAAAACGCGCTCAGCCGAGGCGGATGGCGTGGCTTTCGAGAACCGGAGCGGAGCGCACTTTTGTACGTGAACGCCGGCCGAAGCCGGCCTGCCAAGGCCGCTCATGTGTGAGTGCTTCGGCCGGCGAAGGCCGGAAGCGCAGAAAACCACGTCAGGCGTCCGGCTGAGTAGCGTTTGCGGGCGGGCTTTCAGATTTCGACGAGATGGTCGTCAAGTTCGTTGCTGTCGCCCACTGTGACCGGGAAATGCTCGGCCAACACCGCACCCACCTGCTCGATCGCCTTGACGAAGCCGTCGGCAAGCCGGTCGTCGCCGGCATGCGCGGTAAGGTCGCGCACGACACCGTCCCAGACATGCTGGCCGACCTTGGCGTCGATGCCCGAATCGGCAACCACTTCGGCATAGCGTTCAGCGATCGAGACGAAGACCAGCACGCCGGTGCGCGCCGTGGTGCGGTGGACGTTGCGGGCAAGGAACTGCTTGATCGCGTTGGCGTGCGCCGCCTGGTAGCGCAGCCGCCTCGGCACCAGATGGATGCGCAGGCCGGGCAGCGCCCACAACAAGGCCAGCACGCAGGCAAGCGCCAGGAGCTGGGCGAGGACGAAATGCGGCAGCCGGATCGACAGCCACCAGGCCTCCAGACCGTAGCCGACCGCCAGGCTGACGATCAGCATGCACACGGTCGCCATGAAGGCGGCCGGGAAGAAATAGCCGTCGCTGGCATGCGCCACGACGCAGTAGATCTCGCCGTCGGTTTTCTCCTCGGCGGCGCGGATCGCGGTTGCGATGCGCTCATGATCCTGCGGGCTGATTGGTCGTGTTGCCATGATATGTCTCACCAGCTTCCTGAAGAACCGCCACCACCCGATGAGCCGCCGCCACCGGAAAACCCGCCACCGCCGCTCGATCCCGAAGACCAGCCACCACCGGAGCTCCCCGACGACCAGCCGCCCGAAGACGAACCCGTTGTCCAGCCACTGCTGCCCGAGTAGCCGCTCGGCCCACGGCCGTAACGAAATGTCATGCCCAGCCATCTGTACACGCCCGGCGACAGCTTCGTGCCGAACATCGGCGGCAGGAACGCCATCGCCAACCCGCCGAAAAACATCGTCGCCCACAGGATCAGGAACACGGCAACGATCGGATCGATGGACGTGCCGTCATCGGCGGGATTGCGCTTGCCTCGCGCTTCCAGCTCCTCCGGATTACCTTCCAGCACCATGACCATGTCATCGACGGCTTTACTGATGCCGCCGGAGAAGTCGCCGGCGCGGAAGGCCGGCACCATGTCATTTTCGATGATCAGCTTGGTATGCAGGTCGGTCAGCGTACCTTCGAGCCCATAACCGACCTCGATGCGCATCTTGCGGTCGTTCGGGGCAACCAGCAGGAGCACGCCATTGTTCTCGCCCGCCTGGCCAAGTTTCCAGAAGCGGAACAGGCGGTTGGCGTAGGGCTCGATCTCCTCGCCATCGAGGCTGGGGATCGTCGCGACGACGATCTGGTCGGAACCTTTTGTCTCGAAGTCGGCGAGCTTCCGCGTCAGCGCCGCCTTGGTCGCGGCATCGATGATGCCGGCATTGTCGACGACACGGCCGGTCAGCGCCGGCAGGTCGGCCGCGTAGGCCATGACGCAGGAGAACAGCACGACCGCGGCAATCAGGACAGCCGAGGCGAGGCGGTCGCGTTTCGACAGGCTGATGCTGGGTATCGTCATGCCATCACCAGCTTCCCGACGAGCCGCCGCCGCCGGACGAACCGCCGCCGCCGGAAAAGCCTCCACCGCTGCTTGACCCCGAAGACCAGCCGCCGCTGGAACTTCCCGACGACCAGCCACTACGGGAGGATCGCCGGCTTGGCTCGAAGGTCATGCCGAGCCAGCGGTAACGGCCGGGACCAAGCTTCTGGCCGAAGATCGGCGGCAAGATGGAGACAGCAAGACTGCCGACCATAATGGTTATCCATATGCCGATGAACACGGTGAAGAACAGGTCGTCGGACTCGAAGGGCGCCTGCTGGTTGCGCTCGCCGCGCGCCTCCAGCTCCTCCGGATTGCCTTCCAGCACCATGACCATGTCGTCGACGGCTTTGCTGATGCCGCCGGAGAAATCGCCGGCGCGGAACGCCGGCACCATGTCGTTTTCAATGATCAGCTTGGTGTGCAGGTCGGTCAGCGTACCTTCCAGCCCATAACCGACCTCGATGCGCATCTTGCGGTCGTTCGGCGCAACCAGCAGCAGCACGCCGTTGTTTTCCTTCGCCTGCCCAAGTTTCCAGAAGCGGAACAGGCGGTTGGCGTAAGGCTCGATCTCCTCGCCCTCAAGGCTCGGGATCGTCGCCACGACGATCTGGTCGGAGCCTTTTGTCTCGAAATCGGCAAGCTTCCGTGTCAGCGCCGCCTTGGTCGCGGCATCGATGATGCCGGCATTGTCGACGACACGGCCGGTGAGCGCGGGGAGATCGGCGGCGAGGGCGGTGAAGGGGAGGAAGAGGAGGCTTAGAAGAGCGAAAAGGAACCCTAGGCTTGCATTCCGGGCCCCCCCCCTCTGCCCTGCCGGGCATCTCCCCCTCAAGTGGGAAGATTGGCCGCCATCTCCGCTTTCTCCAATTTTCAACGTCGCAAGATCGGCGTCAGCGCCGAAGCTGCCAATCTCCCCCCTTGAGGGGGGTGAGGACTGATCCGCGTAGCGGACGGGAAGCCAATTGCTTGGCTTTCCGAACGACGAACGCCCGAAGCGGCAGCGAAGGGCCGGTTCCGGTAGGACAGAGGGGGGTGTTTGCACGCCAGCAGCCCGTCATTTCGCGGGATTTATTCCGATGACAGTCGACGTTCACCCGCCCTGCTTCGTGCCGAAATCGACCTTCGGCGGCTGCATCTTGTCTTCGGCGACAGTGAAATTGGCAAAGGGCTCATTGCCGCGGAACCAGAAGGTCGCCCACAGCACCGAGGGGAAGGTCCTCAGCGTCAGATTGTAGTCCCTGACCGCCTGGATGTAGTCGCGCCGCGACACCGCGATGCGGTTCTCGGTGCCTTCGAGCTGGGCTTGCAGCGCCAGGAAATTCTGATTGGCCTTGAGGTCGGGATAGGCCTCCGAGACCGCGATCAGCCGCGACAGCGCGCTGGTCAGCCCCGCCTGGGCATCCTGAAACTTCTTGAGGGCTTCGGGATCCTTCAGCGTTTCCGGTGTTACCGTGATCTGCGTTGCCTTGGCGCGTGCCTCGACCACCGCGTCGAGCGTATCCTTTTCGTGCGAGGCATAACCCTTCACCGTCTCGACCAGATTGGGGATGAGGTCGGCGCGGCGCTGATACTGGTTCAGCACCTCGCTCCATGCCGCCCTGGCGTTTTCTTCCGCTGTGGGGATGGTGTTGTAGCCGCAGCCGGCAAGCAGCGGCAGCACGATCGCCATCATCAGGAAGGCGGGCAGCGTGCGGAAAATGGACGGCGAGGCAAGGCGCTGGGCAAACATGATGGGGTCCCTCGGTAGAAGTTGCACGCGAAGCATTACCACAATCAGCGCGCAAGAAAACCGCCCGGGCCGGCAGCCCCTCGCCTGCCATGCCCAATGCCGCTGCAAGGGTCTGTGATTGGCCGTACGAACGCGATAAGGTCCGCAAAACGGGACATCATCATGGCGGAGCGCCAGGACAGCGAGAAGGAATCGCGCCGTATCCTCGATCGCATCGCGCACGAGACGAATCCGGCGGGCGACTCGTTTGCGGGGCGGGCCGCGAAAGGCATGCGCGATCACGTCACCGCGGCCGATGCCGATCGCGCCGATCCGATCGAAGTCTGGGGCACCCGCTTTGGCCGCACGCTGGGCCTGCTGCTGGCGCTGGGCCTGATGGTCTGGCTCGTGCTTTACGTCATCCGGGGCAGTTAGGAATCAAACGACAATGAGCGCCGAACAAACCGACGCGCCGCGTGCGGTCATCGTCATTTCCAGCCATGTCGCGCGCGGCTCGGTCGGCAACCGTGCAGCCGTGTTTGCGCTGGAGACCCTGGGGTTCCCGGTCTGGGCGGTGCCGACCGTCATCCTGCCCTGGCATCCCGGCCATGGACGGGCAACACGGATCGTACCGCCGCTCGACCAGTTCAAGGCGCTGATGGCCGATCTCGAGCGGGCGCCATGGCTGGGTGAAGTCGGCGCCGTGTTGTCCGGCTATCTCGGCGAGGCCGGCCAGGCCGAGGCCGTCGCCTCGCTGGTCGCCGCGGTGAAGGCAAGGACACCCGGCGCCGTCTATATCTGCGATCCGGTGATGGGTGATTCGGGCGGCCTCTACGTGCCCGAGCCGACAGCCATCGCCATGCGCGACCGGCTGATGCCGATCGCCGACATAGCCACCCCCAACCGCTACGAACTGGAATGGATGGCCGGCGCCGCGTTGCCCGACCTGAAATCTGCGATCGCGGCAGCGCTCCACGCCGGACCATCGACCATGCTGGTCACCTCTGCGCCGTCGATGATGACGGGCGGCACCGGCAATCTGCTGCTCGATAGCAGCCAGGCGCTGCTCGCCGAACATCGCCTGATCGACAAGCCGCCGAATGGCCTGGGCGATCTGACGGCGGCCGTCTATCTGGCACGTATCCTGTCCGGCCAGCCGCCGGTCAAGGCGCTGCAATCGACGACGGCGGCGGTCTACGAGATCCTGGCGCGCACCGCCAAGCGCGGCGGCGACGAACTGCAGCTCGAAACCGATGCGCAGAGCCTGTCGCATCCGATGGCGATGGTCCAGCTTCGCCACCTCACGCATCCGGGGCGGGGCCGCCGGGCGTGACGTCGACTGAGACCGTGCTTGTCGGCGTCGACGGCTGCAAGGCCGGCTGGATCGCCGTCCGGCGCGCTTTTGGCATGGCACCGTCGGTCGGTGTCTTTGCAACCTTCACTGCCCTGCTCGCATCCCTTCCCGAAGACGCTGTCATCGCTGTCGACATGCCGATCGGCCTGCCCGACTTGTCGGGCAAGGGCGGGCGCGGCCCCGAAGCGCTGGTGCGGCCACTGCTCGGGGCACGCCAATCCAGCGTCTTCTCGATCCCCTCCCGCGCCGCGCTCTATGCGGAGACCAATGATTTCACCACCATCGAAGCCTGGTATGCCGCGCACATCAGGGCAAGCGAGGTGGCCCTGACCACCTCCGACCCGCCGCGCGGCGTCTCGATCCAGGCCTTCGGCATTTTTGCCAAGATCCGCGAGATCGACGCCCTGCTGATCGCGCGACCCGATCTGCGCGGCCGTGTGTTCGAATCGCATCCGGAAGTCGCTTTCTGCCGCTTGAACGGCGATCAGGCCATGCAACTGCCGAAGAAGATCAAGGGCAGCATCAATCCGGCCGGCATGGCGGAACGCAAGGCTCTGCTTTGCCGGCATGGCTATGACACGGCCTTTCTCGACCAGCCGCCACCGCGCGGCGCCACCGCCGACGATTTCCTCGACGCGGCCGCGATGACGCTGATCGCCGGTCGCATCGCCAGCGGTGAGGCACGGCCGCTGCCCGACCCGCCGGGCCGCGACAGCTTTGGCATTCCTGTCGCCATCTGGGCGTAACGCTGTTGGCCAAGGTTGCGCTCGATGCATGGCATTTCTAGCCAGCCCTCATAATTCTGCATTGCTCGCGACCGGCTTTTGCCGCTAGAGCCTCTCTAGACCGCAACGAGCTGCCGCATCCAACCCGGAAAGGCTCCAGACGCCGCCCATGTCCCATCTCCCTGAACATCTTCTCGCCGGCTACCGCAATTTCATGAATGGCCGCTATCTCACGGAGAGCGGGCGCTATCGCGATCTCGCTCGGGAAGGCCAGGCGCCGGAGACGATGATCGTCGCGTGCTGCGATTCGCGTTCGGCGCCCGAGGCGATCTTCGACGCCGGGCCCGGCGAACTCTTCGTGCTGCGCAATGTCGGCAATCTGGTGCCGCCCTATGCTCCCGATGGCGAGTTCCATTCGACCTCGGCGGCGCTTGAATTCGCCGTGCAGAGCCTCAAGGTCAAGAACATCGTCGTCATGGGCCATGGCCGCTGTGGCGGCATCCGTGCAGCGCTCGACACCAATTCCGCGCCGCTTTCGCCGGGCGACTTCATCGGCAAGTGGATGAGCCTGATCGCGCCGGCGGCCGAAACCGTCTCCTCCAGCACCTTCATGACCGCGTCGGAGCGCCAGACCGCGCTGGAGCGCATCTCGATCCGCTATTCCATCGCCAACCTCAGAACCTTTCCCTGCGTCTCGATTCTCGAGGGCAAGGGGCGACTGTCGCTGCATGGGGCCTGGTTCGATATCTCGACCG
Source organism: Mesorhizobium sp. M7A.F.Ce.TU.012.03.2.1 (assembly GCF_004006095.1). Taxonomy (NCBI): domain Bacteria; kingdom Pseudomonadati; phylum Pseudomonadota; class Alphaproteobacteria; order Hyphomicrobiales; family Phyllobacteriaceae; genus Mesorhizobium; species Mesorhizobium sp. M7A.F.Ce.TU.012.03.2.1. The sequence continues at coordinate 1,790,848 of NZ_CP034779.1, read as the reverse complement.
GCGAACTCTGGACGATGAACAAGGAAACCGGCGATTTCGAACGGCCGGAGCTGGGATGAACACAGCGGCGCGCAAGGTGGTAAACATCAGGTCGGCCGCTTTGACGGCGGCCGCGCTGCTGATAGCGATTATTGCCGCCCGCGCCGATGATCGTGCCCTCATCAGCCGCTGGTATTCGGCGCTGCTGGTCGCCGACCGCACCGAACTGTCCGACCTGCTCGCCGATGATGTCCGCATCAAGCTGGACGACCTCGGCATCGTGCAAAGCAAGCAGGAATTCATCGCCTCGATGGACGAATGGAAAGGTGCGGTTGCGGGCGCAGCGATCCGGCATCGGATCGAAAAGAGCGAAGGCGGGGTCACCACCGTGGTCGCCTGCTACGACTTTCCCAACAATGACAAGCTCATGCATGAGACTTTCGCGGTGACCGACGACCGCATCACCGCCAGTTCGCAAGCGGCAATCGCCGAGACGTGCGACGGCTTCTGACGCCATCTTGAGGGCCGAGCCGTTGCGCCTTGCGAGGCCTCGCCCTACATCGGGGACGACCAAACCTCTCCCCGTCAACGATCGAAAGACTGTCCATGCCTTCCACGAAAGCCGTCGACCTCGCCGCCCATCCGCTGACCGCGTGGCAAGGGCCGCTCGGCCTGCCCGATTTCACGCGCATTGGCGATGGCGACTTTTCCCCGGTCTTCGACGCGGCGCTGAAGGCGCACGAGGCCGAGATCGAGGCGATCGCCGGCAACAAGGATGCGCCGACCATCGAGAACACGCTTGCCGCGCTGGAACTCGGCGGCGAAGCGCTCGATCGCGTCTCGTCGATCTTCTGGTGCCGCGCCGGCGCCTACACCAACGAGACGATCCAAGCGCTGGAGCGCGACATCTCGCCGAAAATGTCCAGGCATTTCTCGGCGATTTCGATGAATGAGCGGCTGTTTGCCCGCATCGACGATCTCTACCAGCGCCGCGAGAGCCTGAAGCTCGACGCAGAGACCCTGCGGGTCCTGGAAAAGACCTGGAAGGGTTTTGTCCGCTCCGGCGCCAAACTCGATGCCGACGGCAAGAAGCGGCTGGCCAAGATCAGCGAGGAATTGTCCTCGCTCGGTACCAGCTTCGGCCAGAATGTGCTGGCCGACGAGAGCGACTGGGCACTGTTCCTCGATGAGGCCGACCTTGCCGGCCTGCCGGACTTCGTGAAAAGCTCGATGGCCGAAGCCGCCGAGATACGCGGCCAGAAGGGCCGCTACGCCGTCACCCTGTCGCGCTCGATCTACGAGCCGTTCTCGACCTTCTCCGAGCGCCGCGATCTGCGCGAGATCGCCTTCCGCGCTTTCACCATGCGCGGCCAGAATGGCGGCGCCACCGACAACACGAACGTGGTGCGCGACATGCTGCGCCTGCGCGCCGAGAAGGCAAAGCTGCTCGGCTACGCCTCCTTCGCCGCGCTGAAGCTCGATGACACCATGGCCAAGACGCCGAAGGCCGTGCACGCGCTGCTCGATCCGGTGTGGGAAAAGGCGCTGGAGAAGGCAGCAAGCGACCAGATCGAATTGCAACGGCTGGCGACGGAGGCCGGCAGCAACGAAAAATTTGCTGCCTGGGACTGGCGTTTCTACCAGGAGAAACTGCGCGCGGAAAAATTCGCCTTCGACGAGGCGGAACTGAAGCCCTATTTGCAGCTCGACCGCATCATCGACGCTTGCTTCGATGTGGCGACACGGCTGTTCGGCATCACCTTCGAGGAGAAGAAGGGCATCGCTGCCTGGCACCCCGACGCCCGCGTCTTCGTGGTGAAAAATGCCGACGGCAGCGAGCGCGGCCTGTTCCTCGCCGATTATTTCGCCCGGCCCTCGAAGCGCTCCGGCGCCTGGATGAGCGCGCTGCAGTCCGGCTACAGGCTCGGCCACGGTGCGAGCCCGGTGATCTACAACATCATGAACTTCGCCAAGCCGCCGGCCGGCGAGCCCGCGCTGCTGTCGGTCGACGAGGCGAAGACGCTGTTCCACGAGTTCGGCCACGCGCTGCACGGCATGCTGACCGACGTCACCTGGCCGTCGGTAGCCGGCACCTCGGTCAGCCGCGATTTCGTCGAATTGCCCTCGCAGCTCTACGAGCACTGGCTGACCGTGCCGGCGGTGCTGGAAAGACACGCGCTGCACGTCAAGACCGGCAAGCCGATGCCCAAGGCGCTGCTCGACAAGATGCTGGCCGCGCGGACTTTTGGCGCTGGCTTTGCAACAGTAGAGTTCACCGCATCCGCGCTGATGGACATGGCTTATCACGCACGGCCGGATGCGCCTGAAGTACCACTTCGTTTCGAAACCGAAACGCTTGCAGAGCTGCACATGCCGGACACCATAGCCATGCGTCACCGCACCCCGCATTTCGGCCACGTCTTCTCCGGCGACGGCTATTCGGCCGGCTATTATTCCTACATGTGGTCGGAAGTGCTCGACGCCGATGCCTTCGCTGCCTTTGAGGAAACCGGAGACCCCTTCAACCCGTCGCTCGCCGAACGGCTGCGCAAGAACATCTACGCCGCCGGCGGTTCGAAGGATCCGGAAGAACTCTACACCGCCTTCCGCGGCAAGATGCCGTCGCCCGAAGCGATGATGGTGAAGCGGGGATTGGTGTAGCACCGGATAATCTCCCCCTCGAGGGGAAATGGCCGCGAAGCGGCCAGAGGGGGTCGGTTCGACCGGGCTCGGCCTGCTGCGGCAGAAGAAGGTTGGCGCATTATGTCAGGCGACCCCCTCTGTCGCCTTCAGCGACATCTCCCCCTCAAGGGGGGAGATTGCCAGCATCCTTCCAAGGATCCGTCACCCTTGGCCACACCGGCCGCGTCAGCTTGGTATAATTCGTCACCGCCGGATTGCTGGGATACGAGCTCGGCGCCGAGACATAGATGATCTCGGCGGCGATCGGCTCGAAGCCGGCGTAGAAATGGTTGGTCGACTTGATCAGCAGCATGTCCTTGGTCATCGGATCGACGCCGATGTTGGAAAAGATATCCGGCTCGAAGGTCTGTGTGCGGTTGGTGTTGAGAATGATGTCGACCTCGGTGCCTTCGAGGCGGACCAGCGCCGCCGGCCCGAGCGTCACCCGGCTTGGCCCAAAACTCTGCCAACCCTCCGCAACCGCCTTCAGCACGCGCACGCGCGCATCGATCGGCTCGCCGGCCTGCGGCCCGGCCTTGCCGCCGAAGCGCAGATCGATGACCGCGCCTTCGCCCGCCGCCAGGCAGAAGGTGACCGCGATCGGGTCCCAGATCGTCGCCACGGCGAACCTGTCCAGGCCACGCGCCAGCATCTGGCGCAGCACGAAGGTGCCGTCGCCGGGAACGCCGCCGCCGGGATTGTCCCAGATATCGGCGATGACCACCGGCTTGCCCGGATTCTTGCCGCGCACGGCCAGCGCCCGGTCGATGCCGTCGGTGGCGCCCAGCATCGTCATCGCCGTCTTTTCCCGCAGCGCATAGAGTTCCCGCCCCAGCCGTTCCGCCAGCGCGTCACCCTTGGCCTTGTCATCGTCGGTGACGACCAGGATGCGTGTGCCCATCTCGGCCACGTCGGCCGCCATGAAGCCATGGATGACGGAGACCGACAGCACGCCGTCCTTGCCGTGCAGCGCCTTGATGCGGTCGACGAAGGACCGCATCGGCTCGCGGCTGGTCGGCAGCACCTGGATCATGCGGCAATCGAAGGTCGAGATGACCGGCTTGATCTCACCGCGTGCCGCTGCCAGGCCAAGCTCGACGACGTGTTCGCCGCGCTCGTAGAAATCGGTGTGCGGAAATTCGAGGAAGTAGGCGAGGATGTCGGAGGCCGCCACGCGCTTCGGTGTCAGATGGCTGTGCGGATCGAGTTCCACGGCGATCACCACCTGCGGCCCGACCATTGCGCGAATCCGTTCGAGCAAGTCGCCTTCGCAGTCGTCATAGCCTTGCGCCACCATGGCGCCATGCAGGCCGAGGATGACCGCATCGACCGGCAGCGCCGCCTCGAGCTGGCCAAGGATCTCGTCGCGCAGAGCCTCATAGGTCTGCCGCTGCACCAGGCCGCCCGGCTCCGCCCAGGTTGCGGTGCCCTCGATGACATCGAGGCCTTCGGCCGCTGCCCGCCGGCGTAGCGCCACCATCGGCGAGGAGCACAGCGTCGGCGTGTCCGGATGTTTGCCGGGTCCGGCATAGAAGGCCATCTCGAACGAGGCCCTATCGGTCGGCACCGGCGAGAAGGTGTTGGTTTCCGTCGCCAGCGAGGCGGTGAAAATGCGCATGAAAGCTCCGTCCGTGAATAGGCGTTATTTGACCGCCCCGAGCGCCAGCCCGCGAACGAGGTAGCGCTGCAGCCAGATGAACAGGATGGCCACCGGCAAGGTCGCCAGCAACGTCGCGGCCATGACGTGGTGCCATTCGATGGTGTAGCGGCCGGCGACCAGCGAAAACACCTGGATCGGCAGCGTGTAGCTTTCCTGGCTGCGCAGCATGGTGAGCGCCACGACGAATTCGTTCCAGGCGTTGATGAAGGTGAAGATCGCGGTCACCGCGATCGCCGGCAGGCAGAGCGGCAGGAACACCTTGCGCAAGGTCAGCCAGCGGCCGGCGCCCTCCATCCAGGCGGCTTCCTCGAGATCGCGCGGAATGGTGTCGAAATAGCTCTGCAGCATCCACACCGTGAAGGCGACGTTGAAGGCCATGTAGATGAAGCCGAGCGCCGTCGTGCTCTCGACCAGGCCCCAGGCCGCCATCAGCCGGAACAGGCCAAGCACCAGCACGATCGGCGAGATCATCTGCGAAATCAGCAGGAACTGGCGCAAGGCGCCGTAGCCGGCAAAGCGGAAGCGCGACATCGCATAGGCCGCCGGAACCGAGATCAGGATGGCGCCGACCGTGGCGATCACAGACACGTAGAGCGAATTGAGCAACGCCTGGCCGAAGCCGGTCGCCACCCACATATCGGAAAAATTCGACCAGCGGAATTCGCTCGGCCACCAGGTCGGCGACAGCACTTCCTGCCTCGGCTTGACCGCGGTCAGGAACATCACCGCGAAGGGAAAGAGCGTCACCACGATCAGCGGCGCCAGCAGCAGCCAGGCGATGATGGAGCGTTTCAGCTTGCTCGTCATGTGCGTTGCTCCCGCATCGCCAGCCGCACATAGATCATGGTGAAGACCAGCAATATGGCGAACATCACCAGCGACACCGCCGATGCTTCGCCCAGCTTGCCGATGCGGAAGGCCAGCTTGTAGAGATGGGTGACCAGGATATCGGTCGAGTTGGCCGGGCCGCCCTGCGTCATCACCCAGATGATCGGGAAGGAATTGAAGACGTAGATGGTGTTGAGCACGATGGCGATGTTGATGAACGGTTTCAGGAGCGGAAAGGTGATTTCGCGGAACTGCTGCAGCGGCGTCGCCCCTTCGAGCGCCGCCGCCTCGTAGAGATCGTCCGGAATCGACGACAGCCCGCCGAGAAAGATCGTCGTCGTGAACGGCACCGTCACCAGGATACCGATCAGCACCTGCATCGGGAAAGCGGTCTCGGCGCTCGCCAGCCATTGGATGTTGTGATCGATGAGCCCGAGGCCGATCAGCGCCGAATTGAGCATGCCGCTTTCGCCGCTCAGCGCCCAGCGCCAGACCACCGCGGTCATGGTCAGCGATACCGCCCAGGGCAGCATGATGATGACGCGGGCGATGCCGCGGCCATAGAAATCGGTGTTGAGGATCATCGCCACCGGGATCGACAAGAGAAGCGCACCGCCGACCACCATCACCGTCCATTGGCCGGTGCGCCAGAGCGCGGCCGTGAAATCGGGATCGGCAGCGAGTGCCGCGAAATTGGCGAAGTCGTTGAAGTCGCGAAGCTGGCCGAAGCGGCTGACCTCATGCGTCGAGATCTGGATCAGGTCCCAGACCGGCCAGAAGATGACCACCGCCGCCAGAAACAGGCTGGGCAAGGTCAGGAGATAGGGCAAGAAACGATTTTGCATCTGCTGGCCTGCAACCTCGGCGTGCTGGATCAGAAGGTTCTGCTTATGCGAATTTCGGATCCGCCGCACCGGGCCGGGAACCTAGGTGTGGCGCGCCCCGCCTGAGTCTGGGGCGCGCCACGGGCGCAGGGAGATACGCCCTATTTCTTCAGCACGGCCTCTATTTCTTCAGCACGGTGTTGGCCTTGGCGGCCGCGTCCTTCAAGCCCGCCTCAGGGTCGCCGCCGAGATAGATCTTCTGCATGGCGTCCGACGTGATCTGGGCGACTTCTTCCCAGCCCGGGATGACCGGCGCGAAGCGGGCGTCGGGCAGCAGCGCGGTGAACGCCGCCAGATCGGCATTGTTGACGTAGTAGTCCATCTTGGCCTCTTCCTTGTTCACCGGCAGGAAGCCTTCGCCTTGCGTGAACTTGGCGCGCTGCTCCGTGGTGAACAGGAAATCGAGCAGCTTCCAGGCTTCGTCCTTGTTCTTGGAGTTCTTGAACATGATGATGGAATCGGTCACGCCATAGGTGCCGCGCGCGCCGGTCGGGCCGGCGGGGATGGCTGCCACGCCGTATTTCAGGTTCGGCGCCTCGTCCTTGATCTGGTTGGACAGGAAGGGTGCGGTGATCATCATGCCGACCTTGCCCTGCTTGAACAGGTTCTGCACGTCTTCGCGGTTGTTGGAGGTGACGCCGGGTTCGGTCAGGCCTTCGTCGATCATCGACTTGTAGAGCTTGGCGGCCTCAAGCGCACCTGGCGTGCTCAGGCCCGAAGTGCCGTCCTTGTTGAGGATCTCGGTGCCCTGCGACCACATCGCATAATAGTAATAGACGTCGGTCTCGATCTCCTTGCCCTGCAGGCCGAAGCCGAACGTGCCCGACCCCAGGGCCTTGATCTTGCGCGCATCTTCCTGCAGCTCGGTCCAGGTTGCCGGTGGCTTGGCGATGCCGGCTTTCTCGAACAGCTCCTTGTTGTAGTACATGGCGCGCGCCGAGGCCGCGATCGGCAGGCCGTAGGTCTTGCCGTCCATGATCGAGGGCGACAGGAAGGTGTCGATGAAGCGGTCCTTGAAGTCGGGCTTGATGTAGCCGTCGAGCGGCTCGGCGACATCCTGCTGGACGAAGTCGATCAGCCAGCGCGTGCCGATGATCGACAGATCGGCATTGGTGCCGGCGGTGATGTCGGTGGTCAGCTTCTGCAGCAGCACATCCCACGGCACCACTTCGAACTTGACGGTGATGCCGGGGTTCGCCGCCTCGAATTCCTTCTTGACGTCGGCGAAATAGGGAGCAGTCTTGGCGCTGTACTCGGCCACGGTGACCCGCACCTCGCCCGCATCCGCCTGCGCCGCAATTGCCAGCATGCTCATTCCGGCCATCAGGCCGACAGTCCATTTTGCAAGGCTCATTTGATCTCTCCCATTGGTGTTGCGCCTGCGCGCCTCTCCGTGCCGGAGCAGAAGATTTATGTGACTTTCCTACATTATCGATGATTTGAAGGCGTGCAAGCGGATAATTGTGTTGCTTAATTACATTTACAGGCCTAGGCCTTATGCGATTTGTCAGAACTCCCGGAGGATGACGCACGGTGGTTTCGCAATCCGAGTTCGAGGGCAGGGCCGAGTTCGAAGGCAGGGCCGAGTTCGAAAGCAGGGCCGAGTTCGAGGGCAAGACCGTCGTGGTGACGGGGGCCGGCGGCGGTCTCGGCACGGCCATCGTGGCGCTGATGGCGCAAAGAGGCGCCAGGGTCGTCGGTTGCGATCAGTCAAGCGAGGCGCTGAACAGTCCGCACCTTGCCTCCCGCCATGTCTTCGATCTTCTCGACAAGGCATCAATAGCGACGGCGATCGGCGCGATCCTCGACCGGGATGGTGTGCCCGACATTCTCATCAACAATGCCGGCTGGACGCGTGCCGAGACGATTTCGGCGCTCGATCCCGACAGAATAGAGCAGGAACTCGATCTCAACCTGACTGGCGTGATGAATTTCGCCGACCCGCTGGTCAAGGCGATGGCTGGCCGCGGCTCGGGCAGCGTCGTCTTCATCTCCTCGGTCAACGCCATCGCGCATTTCGGCAATCCGGCCTATGCCGCCGCCAAGGCCGGCATCAACGCCTATGCCAAGGCGATCGCCGTCGAGCTCGGCCGCAGCGGCCTGCGCGCCAATGTCGTCTGCCCCGGATCGATCCGCACCGCCGCCTGGGACCACCGCCTTGCCAAGGATCCCGAAATCCTCGGCAAATTGCAGCGGCTCTATCCGCTCGGCCGCATCGTCAACGCCGCGGAAGTGGCGGAAGCCGTCGCCTTCCTTGCGTCCGATCGCGCATCGGGAATAACAGGCGTGGTGATGCCCGTGGACGCGGGACTGACCGCCGGCTGCCTGCCCTTCATCGACGACATCCTGGGAGCGTGACAATGACCGATGTCGAGTTTCGCGATCTGTCGAAATCCTTCGGCCAGCACAAGATCCTCGAGAACATCAGCCTCGATATCAAGAGCGGCGAGTTCGTCGTCCTCGTCGGCCCGTCCGGCTGCGGCAAGTCGACCTTGCTGCGCATGCTGGCCGGCCTGGAGACGATCACCTCCGGCGACCTGTTGATCGGCGGCGTGCGCGCCAATGCGCTGCCGCCGCAGCAGCGCAACATCGCCATGGTGTTCCAGTCCTACGCGCTGTTTCCGCATCTGAAGGCTGCCGACAATATCGGCTTTGGCCCGAAGATCCGCGGCGAGACGCGCACGGTGATCGATGAGAAGGTCAAGAAAGCGTCCGGCGTCCTCAATCTCTTCTCCTATCTCGACCGCTATCCCCGCCAGCTGTCGGGCGGCCAGCGCCAGCGCGTCGCCATGGGCCGCGCCATCGTGCGCGAGCCGTCGGTGTTCCTGTTCGACGAGCCGCTGTCCAACCTCGACGCGCAATTGCGCGTGCAGATGCGCGTCGAGATCAAGGCGCTGCACCAGCGGCTGAAATCGACGATCGTCTACGTCACCCACGACCAGATCGAGGCCATGACGATGGCCGACCGCATCGTCGTGATGGACCGCGGCAGAATCCAGCAGGTCGGGGCGCCGCTGGAACTCTATGACAGGCCTGCCAACAAGTTCGTCGCCTCCTTCCTCGGCTCGCCGTCGATGAGCTTTGTGTCCGGTTCGCTCAAGACGACGCTTGAGAAAACCTGGTTCGAATCGGCCGGTGGCGGGCGGCTTGCGCTTGCCGGCAAACAGGTGCCGGCGGACAGCGCGGTGGAGGCTGGCATCCGGCCCGAGCATTTTATCGTCGGCGAGGCTGTCGACGCGATGGCGATCAGAGTGGATGTCGTCGAGCCCACCGGCTCCGAAACACATGTCTATGGCGCTATCGGTGCTGATACGGTACGCGCCGTGTTCCGCGACAGGGTGCCGGTCAGGCCGGGAGACCTGCTGCCGGTCTCGGTCGACCCCGGCAACATCCATCTGTTCGACAAGGCAACGGGCCTGCCTCTATGAGAATAGCAGCATGAAGACGCCGGCCGACATCATCACGCGCCTGCAGCTGATGTCGCAGGACGGGACCAAGTCGGATCGCAAGCTGGCCGGCTTCGTGCTGGCAGACCTCGATTTCGTTTCCAAAGCGGCGATTTCGGAAATTGCCTTGCGCGTCGGTGTCAGCGAGCCGACGGTGACGCGGTTCTGCCGCAACCTCGGCTGCGAGGGCCTGCGCGACTTCAAATTCTATCTGGCGCAAGCCATCGCCATCGGCGGCCAGTATCTGTCGCCGGAGCCGTTGAGCCGCGATGCCCGCGAACAGCGCATCGCTTCCGCCATCACCGAAGCGGCGATATCGGCCATCCAGCGCGCCAGCGAGAACCTCGACATGACGACGCTGGTCGCCGTCGCCGCACGCATCGCTGTTTCCGGTAATGTGCTGTGCATCGGCTCCGGTGGCATTTCGTCCATGATGGCGACCGAAATGCAGAACCGGCTGTTCAGGCTTGGCGTGTCGGTGCTGGCGCAGATCGACGGACAGTTGCAACGCATGTACGCCGCCGTTGCCACCCCCGACACCACGCTGATCGCCTTCTCCGTCTCCGGCTATGCCAGATCGGTCATCGATGCGGTGCAGGTCGCCCAGCAATATGGCGCCACCACGATCGCCATCACCCCGCCGGACTCCGCACTCGCCAAGGTCGCCGACACGGTCATCCATTTCCAGTCGCTCGAGGACGGCAATATCTATAAGCCGACATCGTCGCGCTATGCGCTGCTGTCGATCGTCGACATGATCGTCACCTCGGTCGCCGAGACGCGCGGACCGAGGGTTTTGGAGAATCTGCGCCGCATCAAGCAGAGCGTGAACACGTTGAAAGTCGACGATCCGCGTTTGCCATTGGGCGATTGAACCCCTGCGGCCAAGGACATCAGGATTGATGGCCGAGCGCCTCGATGCTTTTCGCCAATTTCGCCGGATCGCCTTCAATGCGCACGGTCTTCAGCCGCGCGGTGCCGCCGGCGACAACCGAGACAGCGGACCCGGGCACGCCCAGAGCCTTGGCCAGCAGCTTTTCGAGCGCATGATTGGCGGCGCCGTTTTCCGGCACGGCGCGGACGCGCGCTTTCAGATGGCTTCGCCCGTCCGCCGTGGCCTCGAAGCCTTCGAGCCTGTCCAGCGCAGCCTTTGGCGTCAGCCGGACAAACAGCTCGGCGCCGTTTTCGCGCAGGCGAAACGGCGTGCTCATAAGGTCATCCTGCTCACAGGATCAGAGGCGCCACCGTGGTGAGCAGAAACTGCCGCAGGAAGAACAGGATCAGAAGCAGGATGATCGGCGAGATGTCGATGCCGCCAAGGTCCGGCATGAAGCGGCGGATAGGCCGCAACGCCGGCTCGGTCAGCCGGTAGAGCATGTTGCCGATGGAACCGACGAACTGGTTCTTCGAATTGACGACGTTGAAGGCGTAGAGCCAGGAAAAGATCGCCGAGGCGATGATGATCCACCAGTAGAGGTCAAGCGCCATGACGATTGTTTGAATGAGGGCGAGCATGCCGGTCTCCAATTGTTGCCGACATGTAGCCATTGCACGCGAAACCGGCAAGGGCCGCCTTTCTGTGGGGCGCCAATACCGGCCCGGTCGGACTGTAGGGCATGTCGCCGACACCCCAACGAAGGCGCGAATACACAAAACCGGCAAGGGCCGCTTTCCGCCGGCGCCAGATCGACGCTTGACGGCACTGGATTTCGGCAAACCTCCGCCTTGACAGGAAACCGCGGCGCCCGATAAATGCGCCCATCCGCTGGACGGGGCTGTAGCTCAGCTGGGAGAGCGCGTCGTTCGCAATGACGAGGTCAGGAGTTCGATCCTCCTCAGCTCCACCAGCGGAATAATTCTCCACGCTCCGCGCCAGATGCCCATCTCCGCGCCAGATGCAGTCCGCGACGCTCGTCCCGGCTTGCCCCCGCGGTTGGCATTTGCTGTGCCGGCGCGCCTTAAAAGGCCGCGCTACATCGCCTATTTCGCAATATCCGGCAAAACTTTTGTCAATTGGACTTATGGCGGAAGAGCTCGCTGATTGTTTCCGTTTTTTTTGGAAACCACCCCACTAAATTGACGTTACCAAATCAGTTTTTTCTGTGCGTTGTGACCAGGGCGTTTCGGCGGGGGCGACCGGAGACGCTATATCGATTTCGAGTCGAAATGAAAAATCCGCCTGCGGAAGCAAAGACGTGTCAATTCGCGACAATCTCGCTGCAAACCTTAGACGGCTGTGCAAGGACCATGCCTCCGTAAGTGCGGTATGCCGTGAGCTGCGCATCAATCGCACGCAGTTCGAACGCTATCTGCAAGGGCAGACCGTTCCCAACAAAGCTACCGCCAAGCTGATATGCGATTACTTTCGGATCGACGAAGCCGAACTGTACCAGGATCCCGGCGCACCCGAGCTGGCGATGCGTGGCCTGCCGCCGGTTTCCGAGAGCCTGTTCAACCAGATGATCCGCCCTCCCAGTCCTTCGATCGCGGGCGGCACCTATTTCACCTATTTCTCGATCCCGGGCCGCCTCGACCTCCTGATACGCTCGGTGACCTTCGTGCGGCGCGAAGCCGAACTGGTCACCTTCCGAAGGGTCACCGGATGGTCGGAGCGCCGGGGATCGACCTGGGCACGAGCGCGCGGCAATCACTATGGCGTGGCGATCTCGCGGCTGAACTGGATCTATTTCAGCGGCATCAATCGCCGCCAGACCGGGGAGCCGTCGCTGATCTCCGTGCAATGGGCTCCCATCTCCGAACCGGTGCTGATGGGCAAGGCCATGCTTCTGACGGAGGCCGGCCCGGCATTCGTGTCCGTCATCATGCGGCGCGACATTGCCAACATCCACCCAAGGGATGCCATCAGCATGGCGCATGTCATCAATCTCGACGATCCGGGCGTCGATCAACTGGTTGTCAGCCTCACCCGGGACGGGTTGGGCTAACCCCTCGGATCGCCGTGTCTTACGCCAAATAAGAATAAGCGTATGCCGATTAAGCGTATGCCAACGATTGTCTACTCTGTATGTGAATAAAATCGATATTTTACACTTTAATGCCAGGAAAGATAATCCACGGGTTCGTCTTAGGCTCGTTGTTTTACTATAATTTTAACAAACCATTAACTCTTCCGACCTTACCTTTCTTCACGCGGATCCCGTTCCGGGGGTCTTTCAACGGATCCCAAATGGGGTCAGGAAAGGGATGAAAATGGCCAAGAAAGTGACCAATGCTCCGAAGCTGACGATTGCCGCCGGCACGCAGACCGTCTTCTTTTCGCAGGGCATGCACTACAACAAACGCTGAAGCCGTTCTGCGCCGACGAGCGTCTTGCTTGTCGGCGCCTCGGCTCCGCAGATGGCAACCAGCTTCATGAAAATGCGCTCTTCGAAAACGCTTGTTTTCTACCCCGGACCGAACAAGGTCACGGCATGCAACTTCCTGACCAGAAGCGTGTTTGAATGCAGCCCCGAGATGGTCGGCCTTCTCGCATCGTGGGACAAATGGGCATCGACGGCGGACATTGCCCGCGCCCATGGATGGTCGAAGTCCGAGTTGAAGGCTGTCGTTCCCCAGTTGCTCGATTTCTCCGCGCTGGTCACAGCCGGATCGCCTCTCGCCGAGCAGGAGGAACAGTTTTCAGGACAATGGAGTTGGGGGCTTCCGACGGCGCTGATGCATTTCTGCGTCCAGGACAGCGAATACATGACCATCGAGCAAGCGGAAGAGCGGCAGATAGAACGCGCCGGCCATACGCCGCAGCCGAACCTCATGCTCAAGAATTCCGCAGGCGCCATCCAGCTGCCGAATGCACTGGAAGACAATGAACTTCTCAGCTTGATGGCGCGGCGCCGCACCAACCGCACGGCGGCTCAGCCCACCATCACGGCCAAACAGCTTTCCGATTGCCTGTTCGCAGGGCTCGGCATCATCGGCGAGACCGCCAATTGCGTTGGCACCCTGCCGCTCGGCATGACCCCTTCAGGCGGCGCGCGAAATCCCTATGAGGCCTATGTGGTCGCGCTCGGCGTCGATGGCCTCGAACCCGGTGTCTATCACTATTCCGCCGCGGATCACGACCTTGGCAGGATTTCCGCAAACCATCTGCCGAAAATCTCCGAACTGGTCGGCGGACAGGAGTGGGCCGACGCCATGCCGTGCCTTGTCCTGCTTTGCGCCAAGCTCGATCGCACGATGTGGAAATATGAGGACGCCAACGCCTATCGTGTCGTGCTGATCGAGGCCGGCCATATCGGCCAGAACATCATGCTGGCAGCGACCAATCATGGCCTGTCGGCATGTCCGACAGCCGCGCTCAGCCATTCCGCCATCAAGCGGCTGCTTGGTCTCGACAGTTTCACCGACGCACCGATCTATGCCTTGACCCTCTCGACGCCGGAAAGAGATCCGTCCACGGCGGGCCAGTCCATCAATTAGTCGACCAACTATGTGCATCACAGCCAGTAACGCGTTCCCCAGGGTATAACCGGAGACAGGAGCAGCACGTGCCAAATCAATCCTTACGCCAGTCGGAAATCGATAGCCTTCAATATATTTCGTCGATGACCAATGAGCTCGTGCAGATGGCCGAAGCAAGCCGTTTTCCGATGATCTCCTATCTGCTGGGCATGGCCTATGCAGAGGCCTTCGACGTTCTTCGCGGCGCACGGCCGGCCAGGCATGCGCAGCTCAGCGGCAACCCGCTGCACCCCAAGGCGCAGGCAAAGGACACTCGGGCCGCCCAGCCACGGAGAGCGTAGCGACATGCAATCGTCAGCCGCATGCGCGGTGGCCGGCTCGACCTCCCGGCCAAACCGCTGGGAGACGCTGTGCGCGTTGCAAAGCCTGCTGCCGTTGCTGAAGAAGGCCGCGACGGACCTGCGCCGCGCCGACATGGTCTACTGGTTCGAGCAGGCCGATGCCGAGGTCGCCAACATCATCAGGGGCCACCCCTCCGATGCAACCGCAATCCCGGCCCTGATTGCATCCTGCCCGCAGGACCGGCATCCGGTCGCTCAAGCTTGATGCATGTCGCCCGCCAAAACGCGACGCGGCCGCTGAAAATGCTCTGATCACCAGTTTTTCAATTTCAGACCGGAACCTATTGCGCGTCTGGAATGCCCAGGGGACCTGCACATGAACATGATAGCCAACATCAGAAGCGTCGATGCCAGGGAAAGCGTTTTCAGCCGGCTCGACGTCTTGGTCGCCAGGCGGCCGCCATCGCCTGACGCGGCGCGGGTCGAGGCCCGCCAACTCGTCTCGACGGCGATTGCCGACAGCTGCCAGGCCGACAGTCTCTGGGGTACAGTGGACGCTTTCCACGCCCATTTCGACTTCATGATGCAGACCATCGAGATCAACGGCGCCGATGACCCGGGCCTCGGGCCCTTGCGCACGAAATGCCGTTTCTATCTCGAACAGGTCGAGGCCCTGAGTCTGTCACTGGCCTATTGACAGGCCGGCCCGAACAAATTCGGTCCTAGAGCAATTCCAGGAAAAGTGTGAAACGGTTTTCCCGGGAAAACGCAGAGCGTTTTCCCTTGGAATTGCGTCAAACGAAAGAATTAGAGCAGTTAGCCGTTTCCGTGAAACGGTGAACTGCTCTAGTTGCGCAGGCTGAACACGAACGGCGCTGTACGGCTCAGACGCGAGCCGAGTTCCGGTGGCGGTTTCGGCACCGTGGCGCCTTGCAGCACGGCGAGCGCCGCACGGTCCAGATCCGCATCCCCCGAGGAACGAGAGAGCCTGGCAGACAGGACCCGGCCGGACGAGTCGACCGTGAATGCGACATATGGCCTGCCCTCCACGCGTCGGGCCTTGGCAGAGCTGGGATAGCGTGTGTGCCGCTTGATCCAGGCGCCCAGACGGGAGTCCCATTTGCTGGAGTCGCCGGAGCGAGACGTCGATTCCGCCGCCTTCGGCGCGGCGGTCTTGGCCGCGGGCCGTGCGTCGGCGCTGGCGAAGGTTGCCGTCTTCGGCGGAGCCGCCTTCTCCTTCTTAAGCCGCGGCTTGGGCTTCTCGACAGGCTTCTTCGCCTTGGCCTCGACCGGTTTCTTGTCTTTGACAATTTCGACCGGTTTCGGCTGCGGCAAGGGAATGACGACGTCTGGCGTGACAGCCTCGACCACATCCGGGATGACCTCATCCGGCGGCGGCTGATCGACCTGTTCGGCCGTTTCGGCCTGGGTAGGTTCGGTCGGGGTGGGTTCGGCCTCGTCTGGCGCGACCGCTTCCGGCGGCTCGACAACCGGCTCCGCCTTTTCGACCGGTTCTTCAGGTGTCGGCTCGGTCGTCGGTGTCGGTTCGGTCTGATCTGGCGTCACCGCGTCCAGCGCGGCGACCTGCTCTTCCACGGCCGGCATCACCACCATCGGTGCCATCTCGATCATCTGCGCGGGGGGTGGACCGCCATCCGCTTCGGTGACCATTGTGAGGTTCTGCACTGCATAGGCGACCGCGACATGGGCTCCAAGGACCAGCGCGGCAGCACCGGCCCACAAGCCAAGGTCGCGCCAACCGAAGCGCGACAGCTGGACCGAGGGCACGGCGACCGCTTGCGTCATGGCGCCGCCGCACCAGTGGCTGCGGGCGCCGGGGCATTGGACGCGGGAGCCGTCTCCAGGCCGACCAGCGCGATCTTCAGATAGCCGGCACCGCGCAATAGATTCATCGCCTCCATCAGGTCGCCATAGGCGACCGCCTTGTCGGCGCGCAGGAAGATGCGTGTCTGCTTGTCGCCCTTGGTCTTGGCGTCCAGCGTCGTGGCGAAAGCCGGGCGCGGCACGCTGTCATTGCCGATCGCCAGCGTCAGATCGTCCTTCAGCGTCAGGAACAGCGGTGTCTCGGGCCTCGGCGCGGGCGTTGCGGTCGAACCAGGCAGGTCGACATTGACATCCACCGTGGCCAGCGGTGCCGCGACCATGAAGATGATCAACAGCACCAGGATGACATCGATGAACGGGGTGACGTTGATCTCGTGGCTTTCCTCGAGATCGTCATCAATGGTCTGTCGGATTCTGCTTCCCATGGCGCTACTCCGCCGCCAGTGGCGTTGCCGGCGCGACGGTGCGGAAGTCGAGGTCGCGGCTGACCAGCCGTTCGACCCCGGCGGCAGCATCGGCGAGGATCTGCCGATAGCCGGCTATCGAGCGGGCAAAGACGTTGTAGATGACGACGGCCGGTATGGCCGCGACCA
This sequence comes from Mesorhizobium sp. M7A.F.Ce.TU.012.03.2.1, assembly GCF_004006095.1. NCBI lineage: Bacteria > Pseudomonadati > Pseudomonadota > Alphaproteobacteria > Hyphomicrobiales > Phyllobacteriaceae > Mesorhizobium > Mesorhizobium sp. M7A.F.Ce.TU.012.03.2.1. The sequence goes on along the minus strand of NZ_CP034779.1, from coordinate 1,774,171 downwards.
GGCCCATCGCGGTGGCCAGCAGCGCTTCGGCGATGCCCGGCGCGACCACAGCGAGATTGGTGGTCTGCGCCTGCGAGATGCCGATGAAGGCGTTCATGATGCCCCAGACAGTGCCGAACAGGCCGACGAAGGGCGCGGTCGAGCCGATCGTCGCCAGCACGCCGGTGCCGCGCGACATGCGCCGCGCCGCCGCCGCCTCGATGCGCGACAGGCGCGACGTGACCCGTTCCTTGAGGCCGTCGCCCGAGACATGATCGAGCGCGCCGGCCGAGAGTGCGGTCTCCTCCTCGGCCGCCCGCACCAGCAGCGCGCCGGGACCGCCGCTGCGGTCAAGGGTACGGCTGGCCTGCTTCAGCGTGGCGGCCTCGCCGATCGCCCGCACGGCGCGACGAATGCGCAGCTTGCCGCCGAAAAGCTCCAGCGACTTGGCCAACCATATCGTCCAGGTGACGAGGGAGGCAAAGGCCAGCCCGATCATCACCGCCTTGACGACAATGTCGGCCGCCATGAACATGCCCCATGGCGACAGATCATGCGGCAAGGTCAACTCCATCGCCGTCGAAGGTCCGGCCTCGGACGGCGCGGCCGTGTTCGGCTGGGTGCCTGGCTGCGAAGGCGCCATCGTGGCCGGCGGAGCGCCCNGCTGATCCCGCTGCTTTTGACCCCGGTCTGTGCGCCTTCGCTTTTGGAGGGGCCTGTGCCGCTGCGATCGCCGGCCGACAGGATGACGGATGCGACCAACGCCGCCAACAAACCAGTTCTCGACAACAGCTTCTTCCTTGTTCTCACAGCGGCCTGCCGCCTTCTATTTCCCGCCGCCGCATCAGATATTGTCACTGCACATAGCCGACAGGCTGGCCGGTGACGGGGTGCGCGAACACGCCCATCTCCACACCGAAAATGCCTTTCAGCACATCGCTGCGCATGATTTCGCCTGGCGTGCCGCGCGTCAGCAGCTTGCCGTCCTTGAGCGCGATCAGTTCGTCGCAGTAGCGCGCCGCCATGTTGGGATCGTGCAGCACGACGACGACACATAGGTCGCGTTTGCGGCTGAGCTCCTTGACCAGCCCGAGCACCTCGACCTGATGGGCGATGTCGAGTGCCGAAATCGGCTCGTCGAGCAGCATGACGCCGGCGTTCTGCGCCACCAGCATGGCGAGCCAGGCGCGTTGGCGCTCGCCGCCCGACAATTCGTCCACCAGCCGGTCGGCAAAACCCTCCATATCGGTCAGGGCCAGCGCCTCCTCGACATGCTGCCTGTCCTCGGCGCGGAAACGGCCAAGCGCGCCATGCCAGGGATAGCGCCCGAGCGTCGCCAGTTCGCGCACGGTCAGGCCGGTCGCCGCAGGCGTCGTCTGCGGCAGATAGGCAAGCGCGCGGGCAAATTCGCGGGCGCCCCATTGCGGCAACGGACGTCTGGCGAAAGTGATGGCGCCTGAACTCGCCGGCTGCTGGCGCGCCATGAGCTTGATAAGCGTCGACTTGCCCGAACCATTGTGGCCGATCAGCCCATAGACGCGCGAGCGCTCCAATTCGAGCGAGACCGGACCGAGCAGCGTCCGCTCGCCGACGGCAAAGCGCACCGCGTCGATATGGAAGGCAGTCTGGGCATCAATTCCAGCCATGCTCATGGCTTTTCTCCAGTGCGGCCGCCCGCATTTCCAGATTCCGGCATTTCGACGGGTCGTGCCCGGTTGACTATGAAACATGACCTTACTAGTCAACATTGAAGATGACTGCAACGATCAACAAATCGGCGCGACCGGCAATATCGGCACGAAATTTGGAAACAGGGGCGCACCAGATGATTTCAGGACATGGACCGATTTGGCGGAACCGGATAGCGCGCAAGCGCCTGCTGATCGCAACGGTGTCGCTGCCGGCCCTGCTTGGCTGCGGCCATGCACTGGCCCAGGAGACGGTCACCACCACCCTAGACCCGATCAAAGTCCAGGAACGTGTCGAAAGCGCTTTCGGGCCGGTCAAGGGCTACGTTGCCACAAAGGGCTCCACCGGCACCAAGACCGACACGCCGCTGATCGAGACGCCGCAATCGATATCGGTCATCACCAGGGACCAGATGGAAGCGCAGGCCGTCGACAGCCTGAACAGCGCGTTGCGCTACACACCCGGCGCCACCGGCAATCTCTACGGCACCGACAATCGCGGCCTCGGCCTGCAGTTGCGCGGCATTTCGAACGCCAGCGGCGTCTTCTACAGGGACGGGCTGCAGCTCAAGGAGAGCAATTTCACCCTGTTCACCGCACTCGATTCCTATGGCGCGGAACGCTACGAGGTGCTGCGCGGACCGGCGTCGGTACTTTATGGCCAGGCAAGCCCCGGCGGCATCATCAACTATGTCAGCAAGCGGCCAACCGAGGAAAACCTGCGCGAGGTCGAATTCGGTGGTGGCAGCTTCAACCGGTATGAAGGCAAGTTCGATTTCAGCGGCGCGGTGAACGCCGACAAGTCGCTGCTGTTTCGTCTCACCGGTGCCGCTCACATGGGCGACACGCAGACCGATTTCGTCAAGGACGACCGCATCTTCATCGCGCCGGCGATCACCTGGCAGCCCGATGCCGACACCAGCCTGACCATCCTCGCCAACTATCAGCGCGATCGCTCGGGCTGGGCGATGCAGTATCTGCCTGCCTACGGCACGGTCATACCGGGCAAGGACGGCAAGTACCTGCCGAACAGCATGTTCGTCGGCGAACCCGGCTTCGACTCCTACAACAACGACCAGGCTTCGATCGGCTACGAATTCGACCACCGTTTCAACGAAACCTGGCAGGTTCGGCAGCATGCCCGCTACGTCCACCTCACCCACACCGAGGAGGGCGTCTTTGGTGGCGGGCTGACGGACTCGGACGGCCTGGAACCTTCAAGCGGCGACTACTACCGTTATGCAGATGCCGGCGGCACCAAACTCAGCGGCGTCACCATCGACAACCAGGCACAAGCCGATTTCGACACCGGGCCGCTCGCCCACACGCTGCTCGTCGGCCTCGACTACAAACGCTATACTTACCGCGACTATGCCTCGGAAGGGACCGTCGAGGACGGTTTCAACGTCTTCGATCCGATTTACGGGTACCCGATCACCGATCTGACGCCCTACACCGATACCGACACCACCCAGCAGCAGGTCGGTCTCTATGCGCAGGACCAGGTAAAGCTCGGCAACTGGCGGCTGACCCTTGGCGGCCGCCAGGATTGGTCGGACGCCAAGGTCTACGACAATCTGGCCGGCGGCTACATTCCCGAGCAGAAGGACAACGCCTTCACCAGCCGGGCGGGGCTCGTCTATCTCGCCGACAACGGGCTTGCGCCCTATGTCAGCTACTCCGAATCGTTCCAGCCCGTGGCCGGCGCCGACAGCGACGGCAATCTGTTCGTGCCCGAGACCGGCAGGCAGTACGAGATCGGGCTGAAATACCAGCCGACCGGCTGGAACTCCTTCATTACGGCATCGGTTTTCGACCTGACCCGGCAGAATGTCGTGCGTTCCGGTAATGAGGGCTCACCCAACGATCTGTTCCAGACCGGTGAGATCCGTTCGCGCGGCGTGGAACTGGAAGCCGTGGCGAGCCTGGATGCGGGCCTCGATCTGAGAGCGGCCTACACCTACCTCGACACCAGGATCACCAAGGCGACCGCTGTCGAAGACGTCAACGGCGTCTGGGTCAGCAACGAGGGCAACATGCCCTTCGGCGTGCCGGCCCATTCCGCATCGCTTTGGGCCAATTACACCTTCATGAGCGGCAAGCTCGAAGGTCTCGGCCTGGGTGCCGGCGTCCGCTATGTCGGCTCGACCTATGGCGACGACGCCAACAGCTTCAAGGTTCCGTCGGTCGTGCTCGCCGACGCGGCGGTGCATTACGCCTGGCAGAACGCCACGCTCAGCCTCAATGCCAGTAATCTGTTCGACAAACGCTATGTCGCCTCCTGTTTCTCCTCGGGCTTCGGCTGCTTCTACGGCGAAGGCCGCAGGATCAACGGTTCGGTGAAATACACATGGTAGAAGCAATGTGGCGGGCCGGCCCAAAATGGCGGCGCTGACACGGCGCCAGTATCTTGCCGGCCTCGCCGCGACCGGCCTCGCTTTGCCGGGCGGCATGGCACGCGCGGCACCTGCCCGCGTCGTCTGCCTGGAATGGACATCGGCCGAACTGGTGGTCTCGCTCGGCCTGTCGCCGCTCGCCGTCGGCGACACCAGGGGTTATGGCGACTGGGTGCAGGGCCCGGCGCTGCCGCAGGCCACCATCGACCTGGGATCGCGCAGCGAGCCCAATCTCGAACTGCTTCGGGAACTGCGGCCCGACCTGATCGTCGGCGCCTATGGCTATGGCTTGGACGAGAACAGCTTCACCAGATTGGCGCCGACCTTCAACGTGCCGTTCTACAGCGGCAAGGCTCCACCTTACGCGCAGGCGCAACAGGTGACGCTGCAGCTTGGCGACATGCTCGGCCGCAGGACGGAAGCAGAAAACCTTGTCGGGCGCACCGAAGCCTCGATCGCCCAAGCGCGTGCCAGGCTGGAGCGGGCGGTGCAAAAACCGGTCTGCGTCGTCAGCATGTTCGACGATCGCCATGTCCGCGTCTACGGCGCCGGCAGCCTGCTGCAGGATGTCCTCGACCGGCTCGGCCTCGTCAACGCCTGGACCGGCGCCACCAATGAATGGGGTTTTTCGACGGTCGGCATCGAGGAACTGGTCGCCGTCGGCGGGGCGCAACTGATCTCGCTCGATCCGATCCCGCCGCACGTCAGGATCAGGATTGCCCGCAGCTCGCTCTGGGCCAATCTGCCCTGCGTCCGGAACGGCCAGGTGCGGACCATTCCGCCAGTCTGGCCGTTCGGCGGTCTCACTGCTGCCGCGCGTTTCGCCGAATTCGTGGCAGCGGCATGATCGCTCAGGCAATGTCCCTGCCGCGACAGCGCGACGGCATCGGCGCGCTCATCCTGCTGGTGGCCGTGCCCGCGGGCCTGGCACTGATGCTGACCATCTTCGATCTCATCAACCTTTTCCCGACGCACCTGTGGTGGCAGGCGCTCACCGCTCCCGACACATCCGATCCAGCGCAGTTGCTGTATCGCTATGCCTTCCTCCCGCGTGTCGCCGTCAGCATGCTGGCCGGCGCGGCACTTGGTCTCGCCGGTGTCATCATGCAGCATGTGCTGCGCAACCCGCTGGCCGAGCCGACCACGATCGGCACCAATGCCGGAGCGAGCCTCGCTTTGGCGGCCGCCACCCTCTACGCACCATGGCTGCTGGAAGGCGGCCGCGAAGGCGTGGCGCTGGCTGGCGGCGCGCTCGCCACATCAGCCGTTTTCGCACTGGCGCGCGGGCGCAGCTTTTCGCCAGTGTCGATCATCATCGCCGGCCTCGTCGTCAGCCTCACTTTCGGCTCGGCCGGCGCGCTGCTGATGGCGCTCAACCGCGAATACACCGAGGAGCTGTTCATCTGGCAGAGCGGCTCGCTGGTGCAGAATGGCGACGCGGCGGTCCTTGTTCTGGCGCCATGGCTGCTGGCCGGCATCTGCGCCGCGCTCCTGCTCTGGCGACCGCTACGCCTGCTCGACCTCAGCGACGACGGCGCGGCATCGCTCGGCACCCGGCCGGCCGTCATCCGCCTTGCCGGCATGACAGTCGCCGTCCCGCTCAGCGCGCTGGTCGTCGCCGAGGTCGGCGTCATCGGTTTCGTGGCACTCGCCGCCCCGGCGCTGGCGCGGCTGGCCGGAGCGCGCACGCTTGGCCGCCGTCTGGTCTGGTCGCCGCTGGTCGGCGGTGCCCTGCTCTGGCTCACCGACCGCCTGGTGCAGCATCTGCCGTTCACCGGCGAAATCCCCGCCGGCACCGCGACCGCTTTGCTCGGCGCGCCGCTGCTGCTGTTCCTGTTGCCGCGAATGCGAACCACCCCCGAAAGGCAGGCCGACATGGTGTCGTCGATACGCCTGCCGACAAACGGCCTGCCGTTGATCGCGGGCCTGCTGGCGCTCATCCTCGCGGTTGTCCTCGCCATCGGCTTTGGCCGTGGCGCAGGCGGTTGGCACTGGATCGCATCCGCGGATTTGACCGAGCTGCTTGCCCTGCGCGCGCCTCGCGTCGTCGTCGCCCTGTCGGCGGGCGTCCTGCTCGCCGTCGCCGGCACGCTGATGCAGCGCATGACCGGCAACCCGATGGCCGCACCCGAGGTCCTGGGCATTTCCGGCGGCGCCTCTTTCGGCGTGCTGGCGCTGCTGCTGCTCAGCGACAGCTTCGACCGCTCAACAATGCTCGGCGCGGCCTTGGCGGGCGCCTTGCTGGCGCTGACGATCGTCGTGCTGGTCGGGCGACGCAATGCCCTGTCGCCGGAACGGCTGCTGCTTGCCGGCGTCGCCGTTGCGACGGTCGCGTCCGCCTTCGCCGCGCTGCTTCTGGCCAGCGGCGATCCGCGCATGGACTTCCTGCTCGCCTGGCTGTCGGGATCGACCTATCGCGCAACGCCAACGGATGCCTTCACCGCCGCAACGGTCGCGGTCACCGTCCTCGCGCTGGCGCCGCTGACCGCGCGCTGGCTCGATATACTGCCGCTCGGCGAAACCGCCGCGCGTGGCCTTGGCCTGCGACTGGGACGCGTTCGCGCCACATTGCTTGCGCTCACCGCATTGGCCACCGCAACCGCGACATTGGTCATCGGCCCGCTGAGCTTCGTCGGCCTGATGGCGCCGCACCTCGCACGCATGCTCGGCTTCCGCCGCGCCGTGCCGCAGCTTCTGGCCTCGGCCATGACAGGCGGGCTGATCCTCGTTGCCGCCGACTGGGCAGGGCGGACGCTGATCTTTCCCTGGCAAGTGCCGGCCGGCCTCATCGCCGCCTTCGTCGGCGGCCCCTATTTCATGGCGCTGATGTGGAAAGGCAGGCAATGAAGTCCGTCCTGGCATATTGCCGCCCTTGCGCTGCCGATTGTAAGCAGCGCCCACCGATGACGGCCGGCGCGCTCACCGCGCCCGTCAAGACAGCTTGCGGTTCACCTCGATGATCAGACGTTTCCTCTCCTACTACGCGCCCTGGAAGGGGCTGTTCGCGCTCGACTTCTCCTGCGCGGTGCTGGCCGGCCTGCTTGAACTCGGCTTTCCCATGGCGGTCCGCACCTTCGTCGACCAGCTGCTGCCGCAGCAGGACTGGACCTTGATCATCATCGCGTCTGCCGGGCTGCTGGTGATCTATCTGCTCAACACGGTGCTGATGGCGGTCGTCACCTATTGGGGCCACATGCTCGGCATCAACATCGAGACCGAGATGCGGCGCAAGAGCTTCGATCATCTGCAGAAACTCTCGTTCCGCTTCTACGACAACCACAAGACCGGCCATCTCGTCGGCCGTGTCACCAAGGACCTCGAGGAGATCGGCGAGATCGCCCATCACGGCCCCGAGGACCTGTTCATCGCCATCATGACCTTCGCTGGCGCCTTCGTGCTGATGTTCACGGTCAACATGCATCTGGCGCTGATCACGGCGGTGATCGTGCCTCTGATCGCCTGGGTGACGATGCGCTACGGCGACCGCATGGAGCGCAACTGGCAGGCGCTCTACCGGCGTGTTGGCGATTTCAACGTCCGCATCGAGGAGAATGTCGGCGGCATGCGCGTCGTCCAGGCCTTTGCCAATGAGGAGCATGAGCGCACGCTGTTCGCGCATGACAACCAGCGCTACCGCCAGACCAAGCTCGACGCCTACCGCATCATGTCGGCCAGCAATTCCCTGAACTATATGGGCATCAGGTTGATCCAGCTCGTGGTCATGATCGCCGGCAGCTATCTCGTCATCACGGGAGGCCTCAGCAATGGCGGCTTCGTCGGCTTCCTGCTTCTGGTCGGCGTCTTCGTACGGCCGATCGAGAAGATCAACTCGGTGATCGAGACCTATCCCAAGGGTATTGCCGGCTTCCGCCGCTACACCGAATTGCTCGACACCGAACCCGACATCGCCGACCGGCCAGGTGCCGTGACCGTAAGCGGCCTCAAGGGCGATATCGAATATCGCGGCGTGAGCTTTGGCTATGGCGACGGCAAGCCGGTGCTCAGGGGTATCGATCTCACCATCCACGCCGGCGAAACCATCGCCTTCGTCGGCCCGTCCGGCGCCGGCAAGACCACCATCTGCTCGCTGCTGCCGCGTTTCTACGAGGTCAGCGCCGGCGCGATCAGCATCGACGGCATCGATATCAGGAACATGACGCTCGCTTCGCTGCGCGGCCAGATCGGCATCGTCCAGCAGGATGTGTTCCTGTTCGGGGGCTCGATCCGCGAAAACATCGCCTATGGCCGCCTCGGCGCTTCCGACGAGGCCATCACCGACGCCGCACGGCGCGCGCAACTCGACGACATGATATCGGGCCTGCCGGCCGGCTATGACACGATCATCGGCGAGCGCGGCGTAAAATTGTCCGGCGGCCAGAAGCAGCGGCTGGCGATCGCCCGCATGTTCCTGAAGAACCCGCCGATCCTTATCCTCGACGAGGCGACGTCGGCGCTCGACACCGAGACCGAGCGCGAAATCCAGAAGTCGTTGGCCGAACTTGCCGAGGGCCGAACCACGCTGGTCATCGCACACCGGCTGGCAACGATCCGCGGCGCCGACCGCATCGTCGTCGTCTCGGAGTCGGGCGTCGTCGAACAGGGTTCGCACGGCGAACTGCTCCGCGCCGGCGGCATCTACCGGCGCCTGCATGACGCCCAGCATCTGGTGTCGTCGCGCTGATACGAAACCGCTGGAGCAATTCCAGGGAAAGTGTGAAACGGTTTTCCGTTCGGAATTGCGTCAAGCAAACAAGTGCCGATCGAAAAACGGGAGCCAAAAATGATCAAGGCGACGCCCTTCGACTTTCCCTATGACGGCAGGCTGATGGCCGAAACCACCGCGCTGATCGTCATCGACCTGCAGCAGGATTTCCTGTCGACGACGGGCTACTTCGCCAGGCAGGGATATGATCCCTCGCCGCTCAGGGTGATCCTGCCGACCGTGAGCCGGCTGATATCAGCCGCCCGCAAGGCCGGTGTCAGGGTCATCCACACCAGGCAGGGCTACCGGGCTGACATGGCCGACATGACGCCCTACGAGACATGGCGCCGCAAGCGCGCTGGGCTCGAAGGCACCGAAATCCTGCTGCGCTCTGGTCCAGGATTCCAGATCGTTCCGGAGATCGACGTCGCCCCGCAGGACATCATCGTCGACAAGACCTGCAACAGTGCTTTCACCTATACGGATTTCGAACTTGTGCTGCGCGCGCAAGGCATCACGCATCTGCTGTTTTCCGGATGCACCACGGATGTCTGCGTCCACACCACGCTGCGTGAGGCCTGCGACCGCAATTTCCAATGCCTGACGATTTCGGACGCCTGCGCCAGCGGCGACAGACAAGCGCACGAAGCAGCCCTTCACATGGTGACGGTTGAAGACGGCGTCTTCGGAGTGCTGGCGGATGCAGCCGCCGTCATTGAAGGCCTGTCGCGGCTTGGCGACAGGCCCGAGGCAACAAAAGGCTGAAGAACTTCAGCCCGTTGCCCGCGTCTCCAATCCTGCACGAGACGCATATGCCCCAGGCTGGAATGCCTCGTGTTCGCGACGCGCCAGCGAATTGCGCAGCAGAGCGATCGTTTCCCGGCCGAGCGTTGCGATCTCGCGTGGCGTGTCGACGCCGACAATCATGAATTCATCGATCCCAAGGGCTGCATACGCAAGCAGCGACAGGGCGGCCTGGGCTGGCGGCCCGGCAACATCGACCGCCTTGTGGCCGGAGGCGGAAGCACCTTGGTGAATCCCGACCGGAAGCGCGAAGCGCAGCTTGCCGGCCCGGCCATGTTCGGCGGCGGAGCGGCGCACCCGCTCCATCAATTGCCGGATCTCGTCGATCGAGCCGGGCGCCAATTCAAAGACATCGGCATGCCGGCCGGCAACTTTGAGTGCCGTTCCGGACTGCCCGCCCATGCGGATGACCAGGTCGGCGCCGTGCGGTCCCTTGCGCGGCACATAGCCGCCCTTGATGCTGTAGAACGTTCCTTCGTGGTCGAAGGGCCGGTCGTTCGACCACAGCCGCTTCAGCAGCACCAGATATTCGTCGATGCGCTGCCAGATGACGGTGTGCCCGACCGGCCGTGTTTCGGCGTCGGCGTCGCTCAGCGGCTCGCTGATCATTCTCAGCGCCAGGCGCCCGCCGCTTTTCCTGTCGATCGACGCCAGTTGGCGGGCCGCCACGGTCGGTTCGACCACGCCCGCCCAATGGGTGAGCACGACTTCCAGCGACGAGGTGCGATCGAGCACCTGGGCCGCAAGATCCATGTTGGTCAGCAGTCCGGCCGAATCGTCGATGACGATCTTGCGGAAGCCGCCATCCTCGATCAGCCCGAGCTTGGTCGCGGTCTCGGCAAAGTCGTAGAAAAAGGGAACCGCGGCATCGGCGGTCTTACCGGGAATATGCGTGAACTCGATCGGCATTGCCATGTCCTCCGTGGTGTCGGGCGCGCGAAAGCACGCCGAGGATTCGGTTCATTCAACTCCGATTGCCTGAAAGCGGTGGGCAGCTAAGCCCGGTCGATCTGACGACTCAGGGAATAAGGCCCAGTACGACTGCCCCGGTGAACACGAACGCAAGGGCAAAGACGAGATAGGCGAAAGCCCCGGCATAGGCCGGGCGAAAGGCCTGGGCACTGGCCGACCGCTGATCACTGCGATCCGTCTGGGCGTTCTGGATATAGGACATATCGACCTCCGTCTCGGCGGTTAATCTATAAAATTTGTAGACTTTGTCGATTGCTATTTTTTGGCCAAAGATGGAATAATTTTCTCCTGTCGTGCTGGAAGTTGGTAGGCACTTGCTTAGAGGGAGCACTCCAACGGCCGATCCATATGGAGCGTCCGTTTTCGCTTCTGCGTCCGAATGGACCTATGGCCTTGCTTTCGCTGCACGCAACTCGTGGATTGGCCGCCCGGCGCCGGCGCGGTAGCATCGCCCAACCCGCAAAGCGAAAACCTCACATAGGGGCAGAAAAATGGGCACAAGACTGGCCGGCAAGGTCGCCATCATTTCGGGGGGCGCGACGGGAATGGGTGGAGCGACTTCGGAGCTGTTCGCCGCCGAAGGCGCCAAGGTGGCGATCATCGACCGCAACGGCGAGGCGGCCGCCGCAACCGCAGCGACAATCAGGGCGCGCGGCCATCTCGCCGAGCATTTTGTCGCCGACGTCTCCGACGAGGCACAGGTCGAAGCGGCCGTGAAGGGTGCTATCGAAAAACTCGGACCGGTCACCGTGCTGTTCAACCACGCCGGCACCATCGTGATAAAGCCCTTCCTGGAGACCACGGTGCAGGAATGGGATTGGCTGCATGCCGTCAATGTGCGCTCGATGTTCCTGATGACGCGCGCCGTTTTGCCGGGCATGATTGCGGCCGGCGGCGGCTCGATCGTCTGTACTTCGTCGATCTCGGCGGTGGCGGCGACTCCCAACGAAGTGCTCTACGACACCACCAAGGGCGCCTGCCACATGTTCGCCCGCGCCATCGCCGTCGAGTTCCGCGACCGCAACATCCGCTGCAACGCCGTCTGCCCCGGCTTCATCCGTACACCGCACGGCCTGCGCGAGGTCGCCGACCTCGGCAGGCTCGGCGTCGACGTCTCCGACGCGGCACTGGCCGCGCAGCAGGGCCGCATCGGCGAGCCGGAAGAGGTGGCGAGGGCAGCGCTCTACCTGGCCAGCGACGAGTCGAGCTTCGTCAACGGCACGCATCTGTTCGTTGACAATGGTTTTACGGCGATGTGAAACGCTCAAAGGAGGCGCGAACTTGGCAGGATGCGGGTTCCCGCCCCCACGAAGGTGGGGGGAGAGGAACCCAAGCTTTGCTACCGCTCTTCCCTACGAAACGGCTTGAGCAGCGCCGACGGTGCCACCGCGTTGCGCGACATCACAGCCATGGCGACGATGGTGAAGATGAACGGCAGCATCAGGAACGCCTCGTAGGGAATGTGCCCGAGCCCGCTGGCCTGCATGCGCAGTTGCAGCGCATCGACGAAGGCGAACAGCAGCGCCGCGCCCGCCGAGCGCCACGGATCCCAGCGGCCGAATACGACCAGCGCGATCGCCACCCAGCCGCGACCCGACACCACGCCGAAGGTAAAGGCGTTGAACTGCGCCATCGACAGAAAGGCGCCGGCCAGCCCCATCAGCGCCCCGCCGAGGATGACTGCCTGGAAGCGCGTGGCGATGACACTGATCCCCGCCGAATCGGCGGCCCGCGGATTTTCGCCGACCATGCGCACCGACAGACCCCATGGCGTGCGATAGAGCACGAAGGCGGCGAGCGGAATGGCCAGGATCGCCATGTAGACCAGCGCGAACTGGTTGAACACCGCCGTCCCGAGCACCGGGATGTCCGACAGAAGCGGGATCGGCAGCGTCTGAAACCCCTTGATGTTGGGCGGCACCGACTGCTGGCCGAAGATCAGCCGGTAGAGGAAATAGGCGAGGCCCGACGAGAACAGCGTCACGCCGATGCCGCAGACATGCTGGCTGAGGCCGAGCGCCACGGTGAACAGCGCATGCAGCGCACTCATCAGCATGCCGGTCAGCACCGCAGCCAGCACGCCGAGCCACAGGCTGCCGCTGAGGCTGGCGGCGGTAAAGCCGGTCATCGCCGACAACAGCATGATGCCTTCGATGCCGAGATTGAGCACGCCAGCCCGCTCCGAGAACATTTCGCCGAGCGTCGCGAAAGCCAGCGGCGTGGCAATGCGGATGATCGCGGCCAGGAAGCCGACCTGGAATATCTGTTCGAATACCGCGCTCATCGGGCAACTCCGACGCGACGGATGCGATAGGCGGTGAACAGCAGCGCCACCAGCATGGCAAGCAATGCGGTGCCCTGGATGACGTCACTGAGGAAGGCCGGAACGCCGGTCGCCCGCGACATCGCCTCGGCGCCGGTCATCACGGCGGCAAGGAAGATCGCCGCCGGCACCACGCCGAGCGGGTTGAGCCGCGCCAGCATGGCAACGACGATGCCGGAATAGCCGTAGCCCGGCGAGATGTCGCTCATCACCTGGAAATGCACGCCGCCGACCTCGCCGACGCCGGCCAACCCGGCCAGCGCGCCGGACAGCAGCGCCGTCGAGATCAGCACCCGCTCGACATGGATGCCGCCATATCTGGCGGCTTCCGGGTTTTCGCCGGTGACCCTGATCCTGAAGCCGAGCGTCGTGCGCACGATCAGGAACCAGATCAGCGGCGCCGCGATCAGCGCCGCGACGACGCCGAGATGCAGTCTTGTGCCTTCGAGCAGCACCGGGAAATTGGCCGAATCCTCGATCGGCGGCGAGATCGGATAGCCGCTGAAGGAGTCCTTCCACGGGCCTTCGATCAGCGCCATCAGCGCATAATAGATGACCGAGTTGAGCAGCAGCGAACTGACGACATCGTCGACCTTGAATTTTACTCTGAGCGTCGCCGGCACCAGCGCGACTGCGGCTCCCGCCGCGGCACCGGCGACCGCCATCAAGACCATGGCGAGTGGTCCCGGCATTGGAATGGCACCGACGAAGCAGCCGGCCACCGCGCCGGCCAGCAATTGGCCCTCGGCGCCGATGTTCCAGAATTTGGCCCGGAAGGCGACCGCGACCGCCAGTCCGGTGAAGATCATCGGTGTTGCACGGACCATCGTTTCGGTGATCGCATAGCTGTCGCCCAGCGACGCCGTGAACATCACGCCATAAGCTTCGAGCACGCCGGCGCCGGCCAGCGCGATGAGGCCGCTGCATAGGATGAGCGTCCCGCCGATCGCCAGCAATGGCAGAGCGAGGTTGAACCAGGCAGGTGTGCTTGTGCGGGCTTCCAGGCGGAACATTAGGCGGCACCCTCTGTTCTGTCTGTCGAACAAGAATTCTGACGAAGAGGGACCCCCACCCCTAGCCCCTCCCCACAAGGGGGAGGGGAACTTTCGCAGGCGTTGACCACGACAAAACAGCAGAAGTCTGGGCTCGGAAGCTGTGTGAGCGGCGCGCGGCAGCATCCCCCTCCCCCTTGTGGGGAGGGGTTAGGGGTGGGGGTCAGCGCCGCCAGAAGGTCCATCTAGGCTCTCCCCTCCGCCCCGGTCATCATCAGGCCGAGCCGCGCGATCGTCGCATCGGCGCTGTCGAGCGTGCCGACGATGCGGCCTTCATACATCACCGCGATGCGGTCGCAGAGCACCAGCAGCTCTTCGAGATCCTCGCCAATGACGATGATGCCGCAGCCCTTGGCCCGCATGTCGAGGAACTTTTCATGGATGAAGCGGGCGGCACCGATGTCAAGCCCGCGCGTCGGCTGCGAGACAACAAGCACCTTCGGATCGAAGGCAAGCTCGCGTGCCAACAATGCCTTCTGCAGATTGCCGCCGGACAATGCGCCGGCCCGGGTCATCGGCCCAGGGCACCTGATATCGTAGGCCTTGATCTGCGCCTCGGCAAAGGCGCGGATCGCATCCGGCTTGAGCAGGCCCTTGCTGCTGAACGCCGCGGTGCCGATGCGAGGCAGCACCATCGAATCGGCGAGCGGCAGATTGGTCACCAGCCCTGTGGTCATGCGGTCTTCCGGGATACGTCCGAGCCCGAGCGCCTGCACCTCGCGCGGCGAAAACCGCGAGACCTTTTGGCCGGCAATCGTCATCCGGCCGGCATCGGGCGCCCGCACGCCGGAGATCACCTCCGCCAGCGCCCGCTGGCCATTGCCCGACACTCCGGCAATGCCGAGGATTTCGCCGGCACGAACGGCAAGCGATATGTCGCGCAGCGGCGTGCCGGAATGATGCGAGGTGGAAATGCCGTCGAGTGTCAGCACATCAGCACCTGGCGTCGATGGCCCCCGCGCCGGCGGCACGATCTCATGGCCGCACATCAGTGTTGCCATCTCCGAGGATGTCGTGTTGGCGGGGTCATCGACGCGGCCGGCAACGCGGCCATGCCGCAGCACCGTGCAGCGATGCGTCAGCGCCCGCACCTCGTTGAGCTTGTGCGAGATGAAGATGATGCCGAGACCTTGCGCCGCCATAGAACGCAACGCCGAAAACAGCCCGTCGACCTCGCTTGGCGCCAGCACCGCCGTCGGCTCGTCGAGGATCAGCAGCCTGGCGCCACGAAACAGCGCCTTGACGATTTCGAGCCGCTGCTGCTCGCCCACCGACAGCGCCGAGACCGGCAGGTTCGGGTCAAGCATCAGCCCATGCTGGCGGCCGATCTCGGCCAGCCGCGCCAGCCCGCCGGCGCGGTCGATCCGTCCTGTCTTGCCGGGGATGCCGATCAAAAGGTTTTCCAGCACAGTCAGCCGCGGCGCGAGGTGAAAGTGCTGGTGCACCATGCCGATGCCGGCGGCCAGCGCATCGGCCGAACTGGTGATCCGCACCGCCTTGCCCTGGATAAGGATTTCACCGGCGTCGGGCGCATAGGCGCCGAACAGCACATTCATCAGCGTCGTCTTGCCGGCGCCGTTCTCACCCAGCAACCCGAGGATTTCGCCGGGTGCGACGCTGAGATCGACAGCCTCGTTCGCCTTGACGGCGCCGAAGCTCTTGGTGATGCCGCGCATTTCGATGAGGGGGGCGGGCGTCGGCAAGGATGCTCCTGATCGGGATTGGCTTTACGATTCAGCTTTGATTGAGAGGGATGCGCCGCCCCCCCTCTGGCCTGCCGGCCATCTCCCCCTCAAGGGGGGAGATCGGATGTCACTTCGGCTTTCGCCAATTTTCTATGCCGAAGCAGGAGTGCCGCCGACAAAGTCGCCAATCTCCCCCCTTGAGGGGGAGATGTCCGGCAGGACAGAGGGGGGCGCTTAGCACCAACCCCCAAAAGCCAGAGCGTCAATCCGAAACCGGCGTATTCTCGTCCACATCCACCCGGAAATTGCCTTCGAGGATCTCGGCCTTCTTCTTTTCGACCAGCTCCTTCACATCAGCCGGCAGCGTCTTGTCGAACTTGTGGTAGGGCGCCAGATGCGAGCCACCCTTGGCCATGCGCGAGAAGTCGCCATAGTCCTGCGCGGTGAAGACGCCGGCCCTGACCAGTTTGATCGCCTGCTCGACCGTCGGATACATGTCCCAGACCGGGCCGGTGATGACCGTGTCGGGGCCGAGGCTCGACTGGTCGGACATGTTGGAGATCGCAAGTATCTTCTTGTCCACCGCCGCTTCGATGACGCCGAAGCGCTCGGCATAGATGACGTCGACACCGGCGTCGATCTGCGCGACAGCCGCTTCCTTGGCCTTGGGCGGATCGAAGAAGGAACCGATGAAGGCGACCTTCTTCTTGATGTTGGGATTGACCTCCCTGGCGCCGGCGAAGAAGGCGTTGACCAGCCGGTTGACTTCCGGAATGCCCATCGCCGCGACGGCGCCGATCGTGCCCGACTTCGACATCTTGCCGGCGATCAATCCGGAGAGATAGGCCGGCTCGTGGATCCAGTTGTCGAAGACGCCGAAATTGGGTTCCGCCGGGCCGGCGCCGGAGCCGAACAGCCAGGCGGTCTTCGGGAATTGCTTGGCTGTGCGGCGCGATTCACGCTCGGCGGCAAAGGCATCGCCCAGCACCAGCTCATAACCGCCTTGCGCATATTCGCGCATGACGCGGCTGAAATCGGCGGTCTGCACCTTCTCGGACCATTTGTATTCGATGCCGAGTTCCTTCTCGGCCCTCTGCAAGGCGACATGTATCTGGTTGTCCCATGGCTCCTCGATCGGCGTGGCGAAGATCGCCGCCACCTTCAGCTTCTTGTCCGCCGCGAAGGCGGCGCCCGGCAGCATCGCAGCCGCCAAACCAAGCGCGCCCAGCTCCAGCACATTGCGTCGCGAAAGCCCTTCGCGTTTTATCTGCGATTTATTGTTCCGGTTTTCCATTGCATTCCCCTCTGTTCGACAGCCGTGTCGAGCCGGCTGTTCCTAGAAATGTCAGACGGGGAAGTATGGAACGACGCCAGACTTTTGTCCACGTGGTCAAATTTGAACCGCGCACCGGATTCTTGATCTTAGCCGGCCAAGCAAGGGCCGCCGATCAAACCCGTTCCAGCGCGATCGCGATGCCCTGGCCTACACCGATGCACATCGTGGCAAGCGCATAACGGCCGCCACGTTCGCGCAGCTCCAGCGCCGCCGTGCCGGAGATGCGGGCACCCGACATGCCCAGGGGATGGCCAAGCGCGATGGCGCCGCCATTCGGGTTGACGTGTTCCGCATCCTCGGCAATGCCAAGCTGGCGCAGCACGGCTATGCCTTGCGAGGCAAAGGCTTCGTTGAGCTCGATGACATCGAACTGTTGCGGGGTCAGCCCAAGCCGCGCGCAGAGTTTTTGCGTCGCCGGCGCCGGGCCGATGCCCATGATGCGCGGCGCCACACCTACGGCGGCCCCGCCGAGAATGCGGGCGATCGGGGTCAGGCCATATGTCTTCACCGCCGCCTCGGAAGCGACGATCAGCGCCGCCGCCCCGTCATTGACGCCGGAGGCATTGCCGGCCGTGACTGTGCCGCCCTGGCGGAACGGCGTCGGCAGCTTGGCCAGCGCCTCGACCGTTGAGCCAGCGCGGGGGTGTTCATCCTTGCTGACAATGATCGCATCGCCCTTGCGCTGCGGGATGGTCACTGAGGTGATCTCCTTCGCCAGCCTTCCATTGGCTTGGGCCGCGACCGCCTTCTCCTGGCTGCGCACGGCAAAGGCGTCCTGGTCCGCGCGAGAGATGGCGAACTCCTCCGCTACGTTCTCGCCGGTCTCCGGCATCGAATCGACACCGTACTGCTTCTTCATCAGCGGGTTGACGAAGCGCCAGCCGATGGTGGTGTCGTAAATCTCGGCATTGCGCGAGAACGCCGTGTCGGCCTTGGGCATGACGAAGGGCGCCCGGCTCATCGATTCGACGCCTCCCGCGACCATCAGCTCCGCCTCGCCGGCCTTGATGGCTCTGGCTGCGATGGTCAGCGCATCCATGCCGGAGCCGCAAAGGCGATTGACCGTCGAGCCGGGAATCTCTTTCGGCAAGCCTGCCAGCAGCAGCGCCATGCGCGCCACGTTGCGGTTGTCCTCGCCGGCCTGGTTGGCACAGCCATAGACGACGTCGTCGACAGCCTGCCAGTCGATGCCGGGATTACGCTCGGCCAGCGCCCTCAGCGGTATCGCGCCAAGATCGTCTGATCGTACCGAAGACAGCGAACCGCCGAAGCGGCCGATCGGTGTGCGGATGTAGTCGCAGATATAGGCCTCGGCCATGTTACGCAGCCTTTGCTTTTCCGGTTCCCTCATGCGCCGCCTTGGTGCGGGCCTGCAGGTCGCGCAATGTCTTGAGTTCGAGTTCGCTTGGCGCCGGTGTTTCGTCAAGCGCCTCCGCGAACTTAACCGCCCAGCCACAGGTGTCCTTCACCTGCTGGCGCGTGACGCCGGGATGCAGCGACACGACCGTGAATTCCTTGCTCACCGGATCCGGCTTCCAGATGGCGAGATCGGTGATCAGCAGCGTCGGGCCGGCGGTGTCGATGCCAAGCCGTTTTCGATGGTCACCACCCTCGCCATGGCCGAAGGAGGTGAAGAAGTCGATCTTCTCGACCATGCCGCGCTTGGTCTGCGCCATGGTGATGTAGATCTCCTTCGACGACGTCGCGATCTCCGGCGCGCCGCCGCCGCCCGGCAGCCGGGTCTTGGGATGGAAATAGTCGCCGATAACCGTGGTGTTGATGTTGCCGAATTTGTCGAGCTGCGCCGCACCGAGGAAGCCGATCGAGATGCGGCCGCCCTGCAGCCAGTAGCGGAACATCTCAGGCACCGCGACGGTGATGATAGCGGTCTCGCACAATTCGCCGTCGCCGATCGACAGCGGCAGCACGTCAGGCGCGGTGCCGATCGTGCCGCTCTCGTAAATCAGGGTGATGTCAGGCGCATGCGTCAGCCGCGCCACATTGCAGGCGGCCGATGGCGCGCCGATGCCGACGAAGCAGACATCGTCGTTGCGCAGCGCGCGGCTGGCGGCGATGGTCATCATCTCGTTAGGGGTGAATCCCGGATTGTCGCTCATGCCGCTTTCCTCAAATGCTCGACCCGGGCCGCGAAATCGTCGGCGCTCTTCTCGATCACGTAGGCCTGCATCCACGCCTGGAATTTCTCGCGGTCGGCGGCGATCTCGTCCCATTCGAGATAGGCCGCATTGTCGCGCGCATAGTAGCCGTGCGCGTAGGACGGATGCGAGCCGCCGGGCACGACCGATATCGCCGCGATCGTCCAGCGCGGCAGCACGGTCAGATTGGGGTGCAGATCGTCGAAATTGTCGACGACTTCCTCGACGGTCACCACAGCGCGTTTGGCCGCCAGCACCGCTTCCTTCTGAATGCCGATGATGCCCTCGACCAGCACATTGCCTTTCCTGTCGGCCTTCTGGGCATGGATGAAGGTGACGTCAGGCCGGATCGAAGGGACAGCGGCCAGCACCTCGCCGGTGAACGGACAGGTCACCGACTTGATGTTCGGGTTGACCGCCGCGAGGCCAGCACCGCGATAGCCGCGAAACACCGCGCAGGGCAGGCCGGCAGCACCCGCTTCATAGGCGTTGGCCATGCCGGCATGGCTGTGCTCCTCGATTTCAAGTGAGCGCGGCAAGCCGTTCTCGATGGCATCGCGGGCGCGCCGCAGCAGGCCGACGCCGGGATTGCCGACATAGGAGAAGACGATTTTCTTTGCCATGCCCATGCCGATCATCTGGTCGTAGATCAGGTCCGGCGTCATGCGGATCAGGGTCAGGTCGCGAAAACCCTGGCGGATCGCCTCATGCGCCGCCGCCGTCGGGATCAGATGGGTGAAGCCCTCGAAGGCGACGGAGTCGCCATCTTTCAAATTCTCGGCCACGGCCTGTTTGAGCGGCAGGAACTTGACCATCGCATCGGCTCCGGGTTTTCAGAAAGTTCGTATTGCGAACATATGTTTTGTATGCGATACTTTCTACGCTGAGCGAGGGCGAGGAGTCAATCCTGACGCCGATGCCGTTCCGCGGAGACAAGATGGACGAAGCGGCTGTTTCCCGTGATCATGTCGGCTCGCTCGAGCGCGGCCTCGCCGTCATGGAGATCCTGGCCCGCCATCCCTCGGGCATGACGCTGACAGAAATGGCGGAGGAAGCGGGCCTCACCCGCGCCGGCGCCCGCCGCTTCCTGCTGACACTCACCGCCACCGGCTATGCAACACAGGCCGGCCGCGTGTTCTCGCTGTCGCCGCGCCTGCTGACGGTTGCCCGCACCTGGCTCGGCGGCGCCTCGCTATGGGCCTTCGCCGCGCCCATCATGCGCTCTGTGGCAGCACAACTGAACGAGGCCTGCTCGGCGGCCATCCTGTCGGGTGAGGATGTCGTCTATGTCGCCCGCATTCCCGGCCGCCGCATCCTCAGCGTGTCGCTCGACGTCGGCACCAGGCTGCCGGCCTACTGCACCTCGATGGGACGCATCCTGCTTGCCGGCCTGGCGCCCCAGGAGTTGGACGCATTCCTCGGCCAAGCGACGATCGAGAGACGGACGCCGAAGACGATCACCGACAGGCGTTTGTTAGCCAACGCCATCGCCAAGGCGAAGGCCGACGGCTTTGCTATCGTCGATGAGGAGCTGGAGCTCGGCCTGCGCTCCATCGCCGTGCCAATCCGCGACCGGGCAGAGCGCACCGTCGCGGCCATCAACGTCTCGACCCAGTCGGCGCGATTTTCGGTCGCGGAGATGGAGCGAGAAATCCTGCCGGTGCTGCTGGAGGCAAAGCAGCGCATCGAGGATTTCTTCGTCGTCTAATCAAATCGCCCGAAAACTCTTCAACCGCCAGCGCCGCCCCTCATTGCCCTGCCGGGCATTTCTCCCCGTAAACGGGGCGAAAGACGCTGGCCGCAACGCTGGCATCTTTTCTGCACCGCAGACAATTGGCGAAAGCAGCGATGGCAGCGTCCCTCGCCCCGTTTACGGGGAGAGGATGCCGGCAGGCAGGTGAGGGGCAGCGCCAACGTCGGGAGTTGGCGTCTACTAGATCAGGTCCATCATTCCTTGAGCGATGGGTGACAAAGACGATTCTCTCAATGCTTGATGCGATCCCTCATCGCGTACCAAAGCATGCCCAGCACGTAGAGCGGACCGCGCAGCGCCGTGCCGCCCGGGAACGGCATCGGGGTCAGCGTCGAGAACAGATCGAGCCGCGAGGCATCGCCGGTGATCGCTTCGGCAAGCAGTTTGCCGGACAGCGTCGACAGGATGACGCCCTTGCCGGAATAGCCATGCGCGAAATAGACCTCGCCATAGTGCCCGACATGCGGCAGCCGCGACGTCGTCACCGACACCAGCCCACCCCAGGCGTGATCGATGCGGCAGCCCTTGAGCTGCGGAAAGGTGGCTTCCATGTGCGGCCGCACGAAGCCGGCGATATCGGCCGGCGGTGACGGCGTGTAACGCTCGCCGCCGCCGAACAGCAGGCGTCCATCCGCCGACATGCGGTAGTAGTTGACGACGAAGCGGGTGTCGGACACCGCGACATTGGCCGGGATGACATAGCGCTTGCCCTCCAGCGGCTCGGTGGCGACGATGTAGTTGCCGACCGGCATGATGCGGCTGTTGACGCGCGGCTCCAGCCCATTGAACAGCGCGTCCCCCGCCAGCACGACATGTCTGGCCCGAACCGATCCCTTTGCCGTCGAGACCCGGATCGAAGGCTCGCGCTCCAGTTTCACCGCCACCGAATTCTCATGGATGATGACGCCGGCCGCAACTGCCGCACGGGCAAGGCCGAGCGTGTAATTGAGCGGGTGCATGTGGCCGCCGAGCGGCTCGTACATCGCGCCATGATATGACGTGTCGACCTTGGCGCGGGCTTCCGCCGCCGACAGGATCTCGGCATGCGGAAATTTCATCACCGTGGCCAGACACTCGGCCTCTTCCTCGAGATCCCTGAGGTCGGAGCCGTTGACCGCGCCGACCAGATGGCCGGTCAGCCTGAGATCGCAATCGATGGCGTGGCGCTCAATAATATCGAGCACCAGCCCGCGTGCCTCGAAGGCAAGATCGAACAGCACCTTTGCCCGCTCCGGCCCGTAGAGTTTGACCAGGCCCTTGGCGCCCTTGCGCAGGCCGGGGATCATCTGGCCGCCATTGCGGCCCGACGCGCCCCAGCCGATCTTGCCGCCTTCGAGCAGCACCACTTTCACGCCGCGCTCGGCGGCGTGAAGGGCGGCTGACAGGCCGGTGCAGCCGCCACCGACGACCACCAGGTCGGCTTCGACATCGCCGACAAGCGCCTGATGGTCCGGCGCCGGTTTGGCGGTGGCGACATAATAGGATTTGGCGATGTCGAGGCCCGAATTGAAACCCGTTGAACTGGAAGCCATGATCACACCTTCAGCAGAAGGTGGTCGCGTTCCCAGCTCGTCACCACGCCCTGGAACAGATCGAGCTCCACGCTCTTGACGCGCAGATAGGTCTGGAAGAAATCCTCGCCGAGCAACTCTCGCACCGGGCCGCAAGCCTCGAAACGGTCGAGCGCCTCCTCCATCGTTTTCGGCAGCGTGCTCTTGATCTTGTAGGCATTGCCCGACGCTTCGGCCGAGCGCGCCAGTTTCTGTTCGACGCCAAGATAGCCGGCAAGCAGCGAGCCGGCGATCGCCAGGTAAGGATTGGAATCCGCACCCGGAAGCCGGTTCTCCACCCGCCGCGCCGCGCGGCCCCCGGCCGGCACGCGCAGGCCGCAGGAACGGTTGTCATGCGACCATTCGATGTTGGCCGGCGCGCTGTGGTTCGGCCTTATGCGGCGGAACGAGTTCACGTTGGGCGCAAACAGCGGCATGATTTCCGGGACATATTTCTGCAGGCCGCCGATGAAATGGCCGAACATTGCGGTGTCGGCATCGTCGCTGCCGGCAAACAGGGTCCTGCCGGCCTCGTCGATGACCGACATGTGCAGATGCATCGAACTTCCGGCCTGTGCGGCGATCGGCTTGGCCATGAAGGTGGCGTGCATTCCGCTTTGCTGCGCGGCCTGGCGCGTCAGCCGCTTGAACAGCAGCACCTTGTCGGCCAGCGGCAGCGCATCGCCATGCAGGAAGTTGATCTCAAGCTGCGCCGTACCCGATTCATGGATCAGCGTGTCGAGCGGCAGGCCGGCCGCCGCCGCATAGTCATAGACGCGGCGGATCACCGGCTCGAACTCCTCGAGCGCGGCCATGTCATAGGGATGCTGCACACCCTCGGCACGGCCATTGGCGCCGATCGGAGCGGTCAGCGGCTGGTCCGGATCGGGATTGGGCGCGGTCAGATAGAATTCGAGCTCCGGCGCCACCACCGCCCGCCAGCCGCGCCTGGCGTAGAGGTCGAGCACGGCGCGCAGCACATGGCGCGGCGAGGCCATCCAGGGCCGGTCGTCCATATGGAAGGCATCGGCGAAGACATAGGCCTTGCCGGGAGCGGCACCCGGCGCCAGGCACAGCGTCGAGACATCGGGCACCATGCGCATGTCCGGGTCCGAATAGGCAAAACCCTCGTCGATCGAGCCGGAGTAGCGGCCGTCGATGCTGACCAGGAAAGCGCTGCTCGGCAGATAGAGCGCGCGATCTTCCAGCGCCTGGAGGAATTTGGCCGTCGGCAAGGCCTTGCCGCGCAGGACGCCGTTCATGTCGGGCACCAGGCACTCGACTTCGTTGATCCCGTGCCGGGCCAGCCAGGCCTTGGCGTCGTTGCCGCTGGAGAGCGAGACATTCGTGTTGTTGTCAGGCATTTCGTTCATGTCCGTATCAAAGAGAGTATGGCTTGGGCGGCCACATCCGTTCCAGGTTTCAGCGCCATTTGGGCTGCATTGTCCTTGAGGCGGGCGCGCATGGCATCGTCGGCCAGCAGGCCGAGAATCGCTTTCTCCAACACTCCTTCGGTCCAGGCGTCGCGGCCGATATGGTCACCGACGCCGGTTTCTCCGGCGCGGCGCGCATTGTCGTGTCCGTCCCAGCAATAGGGCATGATCAGTGACGGCACGCCGAAGCGCAGCGCTTCGCAAAAGCTGTTGTTGCCGCCGTGATGGATGAACAGGTCCGATTTCGCCACCACCGAGGGCTGTGGAAACCAGGCGTCGAGATAGACATTGTCCGGCACCGCGCGATAGGCGTCGCGCAGGCCGCCGACATTGACGATGAAGCGCGCCGGCAGTCTGTCGAACACCCCCAACATGCGCTCGATCAGGCCCACATCCATGGCGCCCAGGCTGCCGAAGCTGACATAGACAAGCGGCCCGCCATTGCGCGGAAACACCGGCACCTCGAATGGCCCTTCCGAACGCACGCAGCCTTCTAGATAGACGAAGCGGTCCGGGTCGAGCGGCTCGGCGCGCTCGCGGCGCACGATCGATGGCGTCAGCAACAGATTGAGGTCGGGCGACGTCTCGAGGAACAGGCCCTTCGGCAGCGGCGTCAGGCCGGCATCCGCCCGAAAGCGGTTGAAGCGGTCATGCGCCGGTGCTGAGGCACTGAGATAGCGGGCCTCGAACGCCGCGCGCTGCGGGTCATCCGCGCCAAGCCCCGACAGATAGGGCGGCACCTCAGCATCCGGCAGCTCGGTCTCTGCGCAGGAGACGACGCGCACCCATGGACAGCCGGCGGCAGCGATCGCCGGGAACATGATGACATTGTCGAGCACCACCGCATCCGGCTTCAGCCGCGCCAGCAATTGGCGCAGCGGCGCCTCGGCATTGACCGCGGTGTCGACGATCGCCTGCCAGGTCGGCGCGACATAGGTTTCCAGCTGGTCGATCGGGCTCAGCCTGAAATGCGGCAGGTGCCTGCGCACGAAGGCTTGCCAGTAGCTCTGGCGTTCGCTGTCGCTCAGCGGCTCGTCGGTCGGCAGCTGGTATTCCTGGAAACCATAGTCGGCAAAGACGCCGGAGAAGCCGGCATGGCAAATGAAGACGGGCCGGGCGCCCTTGGCACGCAATGCCTGCGCGATGCCGACGCAATTCAACGCCGCGCCGAAACTGGCTTCGGGGAACAGCGCGATGGTCGGGCTGGCTTTACGCGTCAATTAATCCTCGTCATTCCGGCCGGCTGATCATGCCGAACAGGGCGGGCGCCCCGCGACTGGCCGCTTGCGGTCGCTGGTTGCGGGAGAGCCGCAGATGAATGCGAAGCAGATCGGCCGCCACCTCATACTGCAGGCTTTCAAGATGGTCGAGTATAACAAGGTGTTCGCGCAGCGATTGCCGCAAGCGGAAGACGTTGACGCCGGTATAGATGCCCGGTAGCCGGCGCAGCCTGAGGTGATCGGCCAGCGCGTCGGCGATGAAGCGGTTGGCGCAGCCCTCGGCGAGCATGCCGTGAAAATCGATGTCCAGCCGCTGGAACTCGCGTGTATCGAATGCGGCGTCCGGCAGCGCCACCAGCGCTTCCATAGCCTGGCGCAACGTCGCCGCCCGCGCGCCGTCCAGCCGGAAGCCCGGCGTCAGGATGGCCGCGGGTTCCAGCAGCAAGCGGAACTCATAGCTGTCGCCTTGCGCCTCTGGATCGTCGGGCGTGCGCCGAAACAGCCAGGACTGGCCAGGCGCTCGGTCCAACAAATTCTCTTCGGTCAGTTTGTTAAGTGCTTTTAGTACCGTCTTGCGCTCGGCACTGTAGCGCCGTATCAGCCCCGCGACGGTCACCGTCTGGTCCAGCCGACGCGCCGACCGGTCGCGCAGGATCGCCTCGGCCAACTCGTCCTCCTCGGCGGCGGGCAGTTCCGTGGCGACTGAAGCCTGCGCGGTGAGGTCGATGGCCAGGTGATAACCGGAATCTGCCTCCCAGCGCACGACACCCCGTTCAGCGAGCAGGCCGAGAGCCGCCCGCACCGGCGTGCGCGAGACATTGCACAACGAAGCGATCTGCTGCTCCGGCAAGCGTGCGCCGGGCTCAAAACCGCGCTGCCGCGCCACATCCAGGATGCGCTGCGCCAGATCGAGGTGGTTGGTGCGAGGTCGTCGGGCTGCGGCTTGCATGACTGGTCTCGTGGAAAACGACATGACCGCATTGATCTGACCGATCGCCCGCACGGACGCAATCGGCCAGATTCCACGATCGCTTAGCAAATTATGGATTGACGTACTTTTTTCTGCAATAGTACTGTCAGGGCAATCGGCGAGAAAAAGACCGAGGGAACGGGATCGAGGCAGCGGCAAGGGTCGCAAGCGTTGGTCCGGCGAATGCAATTCGACGATCAACCGAAATGGGAGTCTGTCATGACCGCTACCAGCCTGCGGCGCCGTGCGCTGAAAACATCTTCGATCGCACTTGGCCTGGCCTTGGCGCTGTCCGCGCCGGCGACGGCTGCCGACCTCGTCATTTCCAACTGGGACGGCTACATGGCGCCTGACGCCATGGCCGCCTTCAAGACCGCCACCGGCGTGTCGGGCGAAGTGGTGGTGCACGCCACCAATGAAGAGATCATGGGCAAGCTCATCGCCGCCGGCGGCAAGGGCTATGACGTGGTCTTCGTTTCTTCGCCCTTCGCCGAGGTGCTGAACAAGCTCGGCCTGACCGAGCCGATCGACCACGCCAAGATACCGAACCTCACCAATCTCTATCCCGAGGCAACCAAGCTGCCGCACGATGCCGGCAATGCATTCTCGGTGCCCTACACCTGGGGCACGACCGGCCTCTGCTACCGTTCGGACCTGATGAAGGTTGCCCCCACCAGCTGGAGCGACCTGCTCGCGCCATCCGACGAATTGAAGGGCAAGACCACCATGCTGGCGACCGACCGCTGGCTGCTGGCTGCCGGCCAGCTCGACAAGGGCTATTCGGTCAACGAAACCGACCCGGCCAAGATGGCTGAGGTCAAGGATCTGCTGATCTCGGCCAAGAAGACCCTGCTCGCCTATGACGACACCACCTTCTATTCCAAGCTGGTGTCCGGCGAGGCGCTGATGGTGCAGGCATGGGACGGCTGGTGCAATTACGGCATCGCCGAAAAGCCCGAGATCAAATACGTCATTCCCAAGGAAGGCTCCGACCTCTGGGTTGACACGATGGTGGTGATGAAGGCCTCCGCCAACAAGGATGCCGCCTTCCAGTTCATCAACTTCATGCTCGACGCCAAGAACCACGCCTGGGCGGCGCAGAACATCGACTACAAGGTGCCGAACAAGCCAGCCATGGAAAGCCTGCCGGCCGATTTCCTGGCCAAATTCCCCAACATGGCGATGCCGGTGGCCGACCTCGTCAAGTTCGAGCAGTTGCGCGACGTCGGCGACGCCCAGCGCGACTATTCGAAGATCGTCAGCGAGATCAAGGCGGCGCAGTAGGCGGCGCGCCACTTCGGTAGCTGGAATCAAGCTTGCGTTCCTTCGCGCCCCCCTCTGGCCTGCCGGCCATCTCCCCCTCAAGGGGGGAGATTGGCTGGATCGCGGCCTGTCGCCAATCTCCAGCGCAGCACCCCCTCATCCGGCCGCTTCGCGGCCACCTTCTCCCCGTGGGGGAGAAGAGGAAAGCGCCGGCGCCAGCGACCTCCTCTCCCCTCGGGGAGAGGTCGGATTGCCCCGAATTGCCCTTCGCAATTCGGATGGCAATCCGGGTGAGGGGGTCTTTGGTCGCTGAGATGCCCGGCAGGGCAGAGGGGGGTGCTTCGTGAAGCACCTCCCCTCCCGCTCCTCCCTGCTGATGGCCCCGGCACTGGCCTGGCTCGCGGCCTTGATGGTGGTGCCGTGCGCATTGGTGCTGGCGCTCGCCTTCTTCCGGCGCGGCATCTATGGCGGCATCGAATACACCTTCACGCTCGAGAATTTCGGGCTGGTCTTCGACCCGCTCTATGCCGGCATCTTCCTCAATTCGGCGCGCATCGCCGGCACCGCCACCCTGATCGCGGTGGTGATCGGCTATGCCGCCGCCTACGCCATCGCAGCCGCCCCGCGCCGGTGGCAGCCGGTATTCCTGTTCTTCGCCGTGCTGCCGTTCTGGTCCAATTACCTGATCCGCACCTATGCCTGGATCGTGCTGCTCAACCGCGAAGGCCTGATCACGCAGTTGTTGCGCTGGTTCGGCTACACTGGCGAACCGCCCTCGATGCTCTACACCGAAGGCGCGGTCATCGCCGGCCTCGTCTACAACTATTTGCCCTTCGTCATCCTCGCCTGCTACGCGCCGCTGTCGCGCCTCAACCCGGAACTCGCCGAAGCCTCGCGTGACCTCGGCGCCTCCGCCGCCACCACATTCCGCCGTGTCATCCTGCCGCTGACCGTGCCCGGCATCGCCGCTGGCGCGGTGTTCGTCTTCGTGCTGTCGATCGGCAATTTCGTCACGCCCGCGCTGCTTGGCGGCGGCCGCTTCCAGATGATCGGCAACCTCGTCTACGACCAGTTCCTGACTGCCAACGACTGGCCATTCGGCGCCGCGCTCGCGATGGCGCTGATCGCCATCATGCTTCTGGTGCTGATGGCGCAGGCGCTGGCCGCCAATCGCGCCTCGGGGCATGCCGCGCAAGCCGGCGGAGACACCGATGGCTGAGCGCTCCCCCGCCACGCGGCGCACGCTCTGGCTCGTGCTGAGCCTGGTCTTCGCCTTCCTCTACATCCCGATAGCCGTGCTGGTCGCGCTTTCCTTCAACGAAGGCGGGCTGCCGACGGCATGGTCGGGCTTTTCGCTGAAATGGTATGCCTCGCTGGCCGGCAATTCGGCGATCCTCTCCGCTGCGCTCAACACGCTGATCGTGGCGCTGGTGTCGACCGCAATCGCAACATTGCTCGGCACGCTGCTGGCGATCGGCATCGAGATGCGCCGGCAATACGGCAAGGGGCTCGAAGCGCTGATCTTCGCGCCGATGATCATTCCCGACATCGTGCTGGCGATCGCGCTGCTGTCGTTCTTCTCGATGCTCAATCTGACCATGGGCCTGCACACCATCATCCTCGCCCATGTCGTCTTCAATCTCGCCTTCGTCTGCTCGGTGGTGCGCGCAAGGCTGAAGAGCTTCGACTGGTCGATCGTCGAGGCCTCCGCCGATCTCGGCGCCTCCGCGCTCACCACGTTCAGGCGGGTGACATTGCCGGTCATCGCGCCGGCGGTGATCGCCGGCGCGCTGCTCGCCTTCACGCTCTCGGTCGACGAATTCATCATCGCCTTCTTCACCGCCGGCGCCGGCCGTGCCTCGACGACGTTGCCGATGCAGATCTACGCCATGATCCGCTTCGGCATCACGCCGGAGATCAACGCGCTGGCGACCATCGTCATGGCGGTCTCGATCACCGCGCTGACCCTGTCGCAGCGGCTCAACCGTGGGATCATAGGCCAATGAGCGAACCGCGCACGCTGCTGGCCATCGATCATGTATCGAAGAATTTCGGCCGGGTGACGGCTGTCGACGGCATCTCGCTCGATATCAGAGAGAACGAGTTCTTCGCGCTGCTCGGCCCGTCCGGCTGTGGCAAGACCACGCTGCTGCGGATGCTGGCCGGATTCGAGACGCCCAATGACGGGCGCATCCTGCTCGACGGGCGCGACATTGCCAAAACCCCGCCCAACAAGCGGCCGGTCAATCTGATGTTCCAGTCCTACGCGCTGTTTCCGCATATGAGCGTCCGCGCCAATGTCTCCTACGGCCTGGAGATGGAACGTTTGCCGGCGGCTGAAATCCGCTCCCGCGTCGACGCCATCCTGGCGACAACCGAACTCGTCCCCTTCGCCGACCGCAAGCCGGAGCAACTGTCGGGCGGCCAGAAGCAGCGCGTCGCGCTCGCCCGCGCGCTGGTCAAGCGGCCGCGCCTGCTGCTGCTCGACGAGCCGCTTGGCGCGCTCGACAAGAAGCTGCGCGGCGCCATGCAGCTGGAATTGAAGCGCCTGCAGCATGAGGTCGGCATCACCTTCGTCATCGTCACCCACGACCAGGAAGAATCGCTTGTGATGGCCGACCGCATGGCGGTGCTCAAGGACGGCAGACTGCTGCAATGCGACACGCCGCACGCGATCTATGAGCATCCGGCCGACCGTTTCGTCGCCGACTTCATCGGCGTGATGAATTTCGTGCCGGGCAAGGCCGCCACCGATGGGGTTGTCGCCGCGAATGGCGCGCGAATATCCGGCAAGGTTCCAGCAACGCTCTCGCCCGGTGCATCTGCTGTCGCGTCGGTGCGGCCCGAGCGCATCCGGCTGTTCCCGTCGGTGGAGACCGCCAACCGCACCACCGGCACGGTCGAGGCGCTGGCCTATCAGGGGCTCGACCTGCAGCTGCATGTCCGCACACCTCTGTCGCCAAAGCCGTTCCTGGTGCGCGTCACCGCTGATGCCGCCGACCGCCGGCCGGTCGCGTCGGGAGATCAGGTCGAACTCGGCTGGGACGCCGCCGATGTCAGAGTTTTCGCAGAATAAAGGAGAAGCCTGATGGCGCAGAAGACGATCGCGTTTTTTCCAGAAGCCGCCTACGGCCCGGCGCTCAATTCCGTCGGCATCGCCCAGGCGGTCGAGGCGCGCGGCCACAAAGCCGTTTTCCTGTCCGACCCCGGCTTTGTCGATGTCTACAAGGGCTACGGTTTCGAGGCGCATCCGGTGAACCTGTCGGAGCCGATGCCGCCCGAGCAGATGGCGAAATTCTGGGAGGATTTCATCAACGGCCACATCCCGAACTTCCGCAAATCGCCTTACGATCAGGTCGACAATTACGTCAAGGATTGCTGGACGGCGATCGTCGACAGCGCCAAATGGGCGCAGAAGGATCTGCCGCGCGTTCTCTCAGCCATCAAGCCGGATGTGATCTGCGTCGACAATGTCATCCTGTTTCCGGCCATCAAGCAGTTCGGCAAACCGTGGGTGCGCGTCATCTCCTGCTCGGAAAACGAGATCGACGACGAGGACATCCCGCCCCATCTCTCCGGCTGCGGCGAGAACGACCACGCCGGTCACCAGCGCTACCGCGATCATTTCAACGCGGTGATCAAGCCGATCCATGGCGACTTCAACGCCTTCCTCGCCGCCAACAACGAGGCGCCTTATCCGATCGGCCAGTTCTTCGAGGCCTCGCCCCATCTCAACCTGCTGCTCTATCCCGAAGCGGCAAAGTTCAAGCGCCGCCATCCGCTCGACCCGGCAAAGTTCCAGTATCTGGAAGGCTGCGTGCGGCAGGAGAAACCCTACACGGTGCCGACATTCGCCAA
Source organism: Mesorhizobium sp. M7A.F.Ce.TU.012.03.2.1 (assembly GCF_004006095.1). Lineage (NCBI taxonomy): Bacteria > Pseudomonadati > Pseudomonadota > Alphaproteobacteria > Hyphomicrobiales > Phyllobacteriaceae > Mesorhizobium > Mesorhizobium sp. M7A.F.Ce.TU.012.03.2.1. The sequence goes on along the minus strand of NZ_CP034779.1, from coordinate 1,743,031 downwards.
AAACAATGACGGGCCGCTGCTCTATGTCTCCTTCGGCAGCCTCGGCGCCGGCGATGTCGAGCTCTTGAAGCGCATCATCGCGACCCTGGGCAAGACGCGCTACCGGGCGCTGTTCAATGTCGGCGGCTACAAGGATCAGTACACGGACGTGCCCGGCAATGTGATCGTCGAGAGCTGGTTCCCGCAGCCTTCGGTCATCCCGCAGGTCGATGCGGTGATCCACCATGGCGGCAACAACTCCTTCACCGAGTGCCTCTATTTCGGCAAGCCGGCGATCATCATGCCCTATGTCTGGGACGGCCACGACAACGCCACCCGCGTAGAGGAAACCGGCCACGGCTTCGGCATGCCGCGCTACGACTGGACCGATGCCGAGCTGATTGCCAAGATCGAAACCTGCCTGACCGACCCGGCGATGAAAGCCAAGCTGGCGAAGACATCGGCGCAGATGCGCGCGCAGAATGGGCCGGAGAAAGCAGCCGGGTTGCTGGAGACGCTGCTATGACCTCCTCCGCTCCCCACCTCCACCAGGCCTCCACCCGCGCCGATCTCGTCGACTGGGGCGCCCAGCCGGATGCGTTGGACGGTGCCTCCCACTCGACCGGCAAACTCGTGCACAAAGGCCCGAACAACCAGCCGGAATCCGGCATCTGGGTGTGCACGCCAGGCCGCTGGCGCCTGAGCATCCCGCGCGATGAATTGTGCCATTTCGTCGCCGGCCGCGCGACCTACCGGTCGGATGTCGGTGAGCTGATAGAAATCTCCGCCGGGACTGTGGTCATGTTCCCGGCTGGCTGGACAGGCGAATGCACCGTGCATGAGACCATGCGCAACGTCTACATGCTGGCCTGACCACGGAGCTTGACGACATGCCGACACCGCACTGGCCGAAGGCCTCGAGCGTGGAACTGGAGGACTGGGGCGCGGGCAGCAACACGCTCGCCGGTTCGCCGCGCGCCTCGGGCAGGGTCCTGTCCCGGAACCCGGACGGATAGAGCGAATGCGGCCTGTGGTCATGCACGCCGGGTACGCGCAAGGTCACCTTTGCCGCCGACGAGTTCTGCCATTTCCTCTCGGGCCGTGGCAGCTACGTCCATGACGACGGCGAAGAAATCCCGGTCGAGGCCGGCACGCTTGTATTCTTCCCAGCCGGCTGGACCGGCATCTCCATCATCACGCAAACGCTGATCAAGGCCTTCATGTGCCGCTGAGCACCCTTTCAAGGAAATCGACATGACCACACCCATCATGAAATCCCCGCTCACCATTACCGACCTCGTCGACTGGGGCGTCATACCGACCATGATCGAGGGGCAATCCCACACCTCGGGCAAGCTGCTGTACAAGGGGCCGGAAGGCCGCTCCGAATGCGGGCTTTGGGTCTGCACACCAGGCAAATGGCACTGCCATGTCACCCGCGACGAGTTCTGCCACTTCCTCGAAGGGCGCTGCACCTACGTCCATGAATCCGGCGAGGTCATCGAGATCGAACCGGACACCGCAGCTTTCTTCCCGCAGGACTGGAAGGGCGTCTGCACCGTCCATGAGACGATCAAGAAAGTCTACATGATCCGCTGAGCGGATCTGAGAGGATGCTTATGGATTTCTCAGCTGACCGGCCGGCTTTCTTCGTCAACCCGGATTACCGGCCGATGGCCGGCACAAACAAACCGGTGATCGATCCGGCGACGCTGGAAACCGTCGGGGCGATCGCTGCGGCCACCGACGGCGAGATCGATGCCGCGCTCACCGCCGCGACCAGGGCGCAGGCCGCCTGGAAAAAGCTCGACGCCAAGAGCCGCGCCAAGCACCTGCATGCCGTCGCCAACGCCATCGAGGCGGCGGACTTCACCCGCTGCGCCGAGCTGATGGTGCGCGAGATGGGCAAGCCCTACCCCGAAGCGATCGGCGAGATCGCCAATTGCGCGCCGATCTTCCGCTACTATGCCGAGATGGCGCGCGACGATGCCGGCAAGATCGCCGGCACGACGCAGGCCGGTTCGTTCCAATATGCGCGCTACGAGCCCTATGGCGTCTCCGTCCACATCATGCCCTACAACTTCCCGATCCTGCTGATGTGCTGGACGGTCGCCGCATCGCTCGCCGCCGGCAATGCCTGCGTCATCAAGCCGGCCGAGGCGACGACGCTGTCGACGCTGGACTACATGACCGTGTTCCGCTCGCTGCCGGAAGGGCTGGTCTCCTGCCTGCCTGGTGGAGCGGCTACGGCGCAGGCGCTGATCGCCTCCGAACGCACCCATGCGGTTGCCTTCACCGGCTCGGTCGCCGCCGGCAAGGCGGTGGCGGTGGCCTGCGCCGAACGCATGAAGCCTTGCGTCATCGAGGCCGGCGGCAGCGATCCGCTGATCGTCAGCCAACACGCGCCGCTTGAGATCGCGGCGGCCGGCAGCGTCACCGCGGCCTTCCATCTCACCGGCCAGGTCTGTACCTCCGCCGAGCGTTTCTTCGTCGTCGACGCCGTTCATGACCGCTTCGTCGAGCTGTTCGCCGAAAGGACCCGGGCGCTGCGCATCGGCAACGGCATGGACAAGACCGAGATCGGACCGCTGGTCAGCGAAAGCGCGCGGACCAAAGTCATGCGCCTCGTTGACGATGCTATCCGCAGCGGCGCCAAGGCGGTGACCGGCGGACGCATCCCTCCGGCACACAACACCGGCTGGTTCTACGAGCCGACGATCCTGACCGGCGTCACCCCGGACATGGCAATCGTGCGCGAAGAATGCTTTGGACCGGTCGCCGCCATCTGCCGGGTCAGGGATTTCGACGAGGCGATCCGGCTTGCCAATGACAGCCCGTTCGGGCTCGGCGCCTCTGTCTTCACCACCGATCTGGCCGAAGCCCACGAGGCGGCTGAACGGCTCGAAGCCGGAATGGTCTGGGTCAACAACCCGCTGATCGACAATGATGCCCTGCCCTTCGGCGGCTGGAAGGCCTCGGGCCTCGGCCGCGAGCTCGGACGCCAGGGGCTCGACGCCTTCCGCCGCTCCAAAATGGTGATCATCGACCACAAGCCGACAATCCAGGAATGGTGGTATCCGTACCCCGACAGCTGGTTCCGTGAGACCGGCGGCCGCAAGCACGTCTGAGTGTTTCGAACCTCGCCAGCTCCGGATAGCCAGCTCGGTGGCTATCCTGGGATAGCCAGTCCATGGCCGGGAAAAAGCGATGCCGCCGGGCTTCGCCCGGCGGCATCTTTCTTCGATTGGCTACTGCCGTTTCAACGGCAAGTCGTTACGGCGTCGTTTCTGCTTCCATCGCGGCGGCCGTCTGGTCGATCTTGTCGGCAAGGACGCCCTGAGCCCAGGACGTGACCGCAGCGTCGACCGGCTTGTTGGCCATATCCGCCAGTGCCGCGTCGAGCGATGCATCATCGGTGCCGACCTCTGCCGCGGCAGCCGCCTCATTGGCGGCGGTGACCTCTGCCTCCTGGGCAGTGATTTCGGCCTCCAGATCCGTTATCTTCCCAGGCAAGGCCGCCTGATCTTCGGGCGTCATGGCCGCAATCTGCTCGGGCGTCAGCGATGTCAGCGCGGTCAACTGAGAATTCAGCGCATCCAGCTTCTCCTGGGCCGCTTCAGCGGCGGCCTGAGCAACCTTGGCTTTGGCGGACTGCGTCACGAAGGCCTGGATGGCAGCGAACTTCTTGCTCTTCGAGTTCATATAGGCGTTGATGTTGCGCTGAAGCGAGTTCAACCGACCGAGCTTGGCGTGGATGTTCTTCTCCTTGGGAACCGACGAGACCTTTGTGGTCTTGTCGACCGTGGTGTCGTCCGTTTTGGCCTTTGCCACCTGCCCCCGAGCCGACGACGACTTGCCGTGCGAAGCGCCGCTCTTGCCATTGCTATTGCCGCCGTTACCGCCGGCATTGCCCCCGCCGTTGCCGTTGCCACCGCCATTGCCGCCGCCGTGCCCGTTGCCGCCGGCTCCGGCGAGCGCCGGAGACGCCAGAAGCGCCAATGCGGCAAGCGCCGCGAACAGAGTTTTCCGGTTTGTCATGGTAATCTCCTCGGGAATCGTCACCTGGCCCGACCGCTAGCGACCGTCCTATGAGAAATCGCTAATTGTACAGAGTAAACTTTAGACAAATGCTGTCTCAATACGCGATCTGCCGATCAGCCCGAAGCATAACCATCTGATATTAAACACGAATCAGCGCTCTTGAACGGCGATGGCACTGAAGTCCCATGCCGGCAGGACTATAGTCCTGCCGGAATCCAGCGGCATGGGTGAAAGTCGTGACGTGGTATATCGGAAAGGCTTTGAAACAGGGCAATTGATAAAGAAAGCACAAGTCTCAGCCGATACTTTCACCGCCGTCGATTACCAGCGCCTGGCCGGTCATGAAGGATGAGCGGTCGGAGACGAGGAACAGGATCGCTTCCGCGATCTCATCGGCGCTGGCCCAGCGTCCCATCGGAATCTTGGTGCGGACATAGGTTTCGATCGCCTCGCGTCCGCCCATCTGGGCGATGAACGGTTCGTTGAACGGCGTGTCGACCCAGCCCGGGCAGAGCGCGTTGACGCGGACATTGTGCCGGGCATAGTCGAGCGACATCTGCCGCGTCATTGCCACCACCGCGTGTTTGGAAGTGGCGTAAGCGATCATCTCGCGGTCGTAGAACACGCCCGAATTGGAGGCGGTGTTGAGGATGACACCACCGCCTCGTGCGACCATCGACGGCATGACCATCCTGGCCGCCAGGAACTGCGCCCGCACATTGACCCGCCATGACGCGTCCATGCCGCCGACCTCGACCTCGGTCAGCGTTCCGCCGACCTGGATGCCGGCGTGATTGTGCAGGATGTCGATGCGCCTGTGCCTCTCGATCGTGCCGGCAATGAGCTTTTCCAGCGCCCCATCGTCCGCGACGTCAGTGGCGATCGCCTCGGCCTGCCCGCCCACTGCCCTTATGTCCGAAGCCGTTGCTTCGCCGGCGGCCTGATCCCTGTCGGCGATGACGACCACCGCGCCTTCCCTGCCCATGATCATGGCGCCGGCGCGCCCGATGCCGGAGCCTGCGCCGGTCACGACGGCGATGCGGTCTTTGAGGATCATGATGCGACTTTCAGTTCGACGGCTTGCGCTGGCGCAATTGCCATTGGGCAAGCACCACAAGCAGCACGGAAGCGACGAGCACGATCGTCGCGATGGCGTTGATCTCGGGCGTCACGCCGCGCCGGATCGACGCGAAGACATAGATCGGCAGCGTCGTCTGCGCCCCGGCGACGAAGAAGGCCACAATGAAATCGTCGAAGGAGAAGGTGAAGGCGAGCAGGAAACCGGCAACGACGGCCGGCATGATCTGCGGCAGCACGATCGAGCGGAACGTCGTCAATGGCGTGGCGTAGAGATCGCTCGACGCCTCGACCAGATTGCGGTCGAGGCTGCCGAGACGCGTGCCGACGATCATCGTCACCAGCGCCATGGAGAACAGGCCGTGCGCCGCGATGATCGAGCCGTAGCCGAGCGCCAGGCGCGGCGGCTGGTCGTCGGGCCAGATCGAGGCGAGGAACGGATTGACGACCGTGAACAGCTGGACGAGCGCGACCAGTGTCGAAATGCCGATGACGACGCCCGGAACGACGATCGCGGCGCCCAGAAGCGCATCGAAGACCGCGCGTGTTCTGATGCCGACGCGCGCCAGGCCGAGTGCCGCCGCAGTGCCGCACAACGCCGCCAGCAAGGCGCTGGTGGTGGCGATGAACAGGCTGTTCTTCAGCGCTTCGACCAGGAACGGGTTCGCCAGCGCCTTGCCGTACCATTGCACCGAAAAGCCGGTGAACTCGCTGGCATGGTGGCCGGCGTTGAAGGAGAACAGCACGACCAGTGCGATCGGCAGATAGAGGAAGGCGAACACCACAATGACGAAGGCGCGCATCAGATCAAATCCACCCGGCGCGCGCCCGAAACCCGGGTCGAAATGCGGTTGGCGGCAATCAGCACCACCACCGAGACCAGCACCAGCGTGATCGCGATGGCCGATCCGAACGGCCAGTTGCGCGACTGCAGGAACAGGTCGACCAGCGCATTGCCGATAAAGAACACCTTGCCGCCGCCAAGCAGCGTCGGGATCAGATATTCGCCCAACAGCAGGATCATCACCAGCGAGAAGCCGGTCATCACGCCCGGCAGCGACAGTTTCAGGGTCACGCCGAGGAAGGTCGAGAGCGGCGTCGCGCCGAGATCGGCGGAGGCTTCCAGCAGCCGGCGGTCGAGCCGCTCAAGGCTGACATAGATCGGCAGGATCATCAGCGGCAGGTAGCCATAGACGATGCCGAGCAGCACCGCGCCCGGCGTGTTGATCAGCCTGATATCCTCGAAACCGATATAGGACAGCAGAGCCGGGATGCCGCGCCCGCCCAGGATATACATCCAGGCATAGGTCCGCATCAAAAGGCTGGTCCAGAACGGAATGACGACCAGCGCCAGCAGGATCAGCCGCCAGCGCTGCGGTGCGCGCAGAGCGAGATAATAAGCAACGGGATAAGCGACGAGCAGACAGGCGAGCGCCCCTATCGGCGCCAGCACCATCGTGTTCCAGAAGGCAGCCGCCCGCGCAGGAAGATTGGCATATTGCGCGAAGGTAAAAGCCGCTTGATAGCCGCCTTCCGGCGCCCGTTCGCCGACGCTGAACACCGCGATGGCAATGAATGGAAGCACCAGAAACACCACCAGCCACGCGGTCGCCGGACCGAGCAGCAAAGCGGTCGTGAGGTTGTAACGAAATCTATTGCCGCGCATTGAAAACCGCCCCGATACCGGCGGACATATGCCCGCCGGTCAATTGTCCGCGCCAGACCGCCGCTCAGGCCGACTTGAAGCGCGCCATCAGTTCGGCGCGGCCGGGATCGGTCAGCGTTGCCGCCGCGCCGAATTCCAGCGGCGTCAACAGGTCGGCCGCCGGATAGAGGATCGGATTGTCGAGCACTTCCTTGGGCAGCAGCTTGTTGACCCGCGCATCGGTCGACGGCGCACCATTGGCCAAATGCTCCTTCACCGCCACCTGCGGATTCATCAGGTAGTTGAGCAGGGCGTAGCCGGCCGGCTTGTTCGGCGCATCTTTCGGAATGGCGTAGAAATCGGTCCAGATCTCGCCGCCTTCCTTGCCCAGCACATAGGCGATCTCGGGAATGTCGCGATGCAACTGCGCGCCATCGTTCGTCCAGCACATCGTCATCCAGGCGTCGCCGGCGCGCATGCCCGGCTGGTAGTCGGAGGAGACCGCGAAGAGATGCGGCTTGACCTTGAGCAGCAGTTCCTCCGCCTTGGCGAGCTCTTCTTGCTTGAGCGAGTTGAACGAATAGCCGTAATATTTCAGCGCATTGCCGATCGTGGTCAGCTGGTAGTCGTGCACCATGGTGCGGCTGTCGCCTTCGGCCATGGCGGTATCCCAGAACTCCTTCCAGGTGGTCATCGGCTGGGTCAGCTTCTTGGTGTTGACGGCAAAGCCGGTGGTGCCCCAGTTCTTCGGCACGGCGTAGGTCACCGCATCGATCGTGCCTTCCCCGGTGAAGCGGGGATCTTGCTGCGAGCCGTCGAAATTCGGCAGCTTCGCCATCTCCAGCGGCTCGATGATGCCGAGCTTCTTATAGGTCGAGATCGTGTAGTTGGTCGGCACGAACAGGCTCCAGCCCGAGGCGCCGGCCTGCAGCTTGGCCAGCATCTCCTCGTTGGAGCCGAAAACGTTGACCTCGACGGCGACGCCGGTGTCCTTCTTGAAATTCTCGAACGTCGCCGGGTCATGGTAGTTCGGCCAGGTGGCGATCGACATGCGGTCGCCAAGGCTTTCGGCGGCAAAGGCCGGTGTCGGCATGATGCCGATCTCGCGCGCCATTACCGCCGTGGCAATGCCAAGGCCGGTGAGGCCGAGGAAGTCGCGGCGGCCGATCGAGCCGCGCTTCAAACGCATCAGCTGGTCGACAAAGTTCCCGGGGCTTATCGGCAGTCCGTCACGATATGATTTCGACATGTTTATCTACCCTCTGGTTGGTCCCGTTGTTCTTGGTCTCCGGAAATGCCAGCGGCGTTCCGGAGGCAAAGCCGATGGCGACGGGTTCACCCGGCTTGAAGAGATTGCCGTGGCCGATCAGGTGATCGGCCCTGGCCAGCAGCGTTCCGATGCCCTGGACCTCGATCGCGTATTCCGCCGTCGAGCCGAGGAAGATCCGGTTGCGGACGACGCCTTTGAAGGGGCCGCCCGTCTGAGCGCCAAGGCTGAGCGATTCAGGACGCAGGCTGACCGAAACGGCCTCGCCTTGCTGCAGGGCGGTTCGTTTGCGCGCTGCAATGACGGTGCCGTCGGCAAGCGCCACCTCCACCAGCTCGCCCGAATGTCCGGCGACGGTACCGCTCAAGAGGTTGGTCTTGCCGACGAAATCGGCGACGAACAAATCGGCCGGTTCGTCATAGATCTCGCTCGGCTGCCCGAGCTGCACGATGCGGCCGCCGTTCATGACGCAGACGAAATCGCTCATCGACAGCGCTTCCTCCTGGTCGTGCGTGACCAGCACGAAGGTGATGCCGATCTCGCGCTGCAGGTTCTGCAGCTCGATCTGCATGTCGGTGCGCAGCTTCTTGTCGAGCGCAGCCAGCGGCTCATCGAGCAAGAGCACCGCCGGCTTGTTGACCAGGGCGCGGGCAAGCGCCACACGCTGCTGCTGGCCGCCCGACAGTTCGTGGATCTTGCGGCGGCCATAGCCGGCGAGCCGCACCATTTCGAGCGCCTCGCCCGCTCTTGAGGCGATCTCGCGCGAAGACAGCCTTGGCCGCGCCTGACGCAGCCCGTAGGCGACATTGTCCTCGACATCGAGATGCGGAAACAGCGCGTATTGCTGGAACACCATGTTGACCGGCCGCCGGTAGGGCGGCGTCCCAGCCATATCCTGGCCGCGAATGAACACCCGGCCTTCGCTCGGCTGTTCGAAGCCGCCGATCATGCGCAGGCAGGTGGTCTTGCCGCAGCCGGACGGCCCGAGCAACGCGACAAAGGCGGAGGGCGGGACAGCGAGATCGATGCCGCTGACCGCGGTCACCGCGCCATAGCGCTTGGTGACGCCGCGAAACTCGATGTCGGGCACTGCGGTCAAGGCTGATGGCTCCAGCAACAGGGCAATATCGGGACGCTAGCAGAGCCAATGGCGGCTAGTATATACCTCTGAGGTGGTATATCTGATCTATTTTCTCGTTTAAGGGGGTATGGGTTGTCCCGCAGCGACGAATACAGCCAGCTCGCCACGCTCGTCGCGGCGACGCGGGAGACCAGTGGCGACCTGTTCGGCAATGCGCTGGTCGATTGGCTGCGGCTCCATGTCGGCTTCGACCACTGCGTGGTGTTCGGCTATCGCGGCGCGGCGCGCCCGCCGCTGCTGTTCGAAACCTTCTCGCCGGCCGAAAGCCACGTCTTCGTCGCGCTCTATCAGGAGGGACCCTATCTGCTCGACCCGTTCCATCACGCGGCGGTCGAGCGCAAGGAAGGCTTCTGGCGCATGCGCGAACTGGCGCCGGACCGTTTCTATGCCAGCGAGTATTTCCGTTCCTACTACAGCCAGACCAGGCTGGCCGAGGAGGTCGGCTTCTTCGTGCCTCTGCCGGGCAAGGATGTGCTGGTGCTCTCACTGATGCGGCTGCGCGCTTCAGGCCCGTTCGGCACCGCCGATGCCAGATTGCTGCGCGACATGGCGCCGGCGGTGATCAGCTTCGCCAGGCTGCGCTGGCCCACCCTTCCGGCCGATGAACCTGCAGAGGCGCAGCAGGACGAGACGACCACTCCGGTCAACGAGTTCGACCGCGCCCACATCTGGCAGAGCCTGTCGCTGACGCCGCGCGAAAAACATGTCGTCGACCTTGTGCTGCAGGGGCATTCGACGGAATCGATCGCCAGGGCCATGCGCATCGTGCCGGGCACCGTGAAGGTCCATCGCCGCAACATCTACCGCAAGCTCAAGATCAAGTCGCAGGCCGGCCTGTTCGCACGTTTCGTCGAGATCATCGACGCGCGGATAAGGTAGCTACTTCGCCCCGCCGTTTACCTGGGCAATCGCTTCGGATTTCGAATCCGCGTCACTTTTTTGCGAACGCCGGCGCTGCCCCTCACCTGCCTGCCGGCATCCTCTCCCCGTATAGGGACGGGGAGAGGGGCGCAGTAATTACCGGTTTCGCCAATCTCCAACGTTGCAAGACAGGCGACGAGGTTACCGCGAGCCCCTTCTCCCCGTCACTATACGGGGAGTCGAGGCGTGGTCCGCGCAGCGGACGAAAAGCCAATTGCTTGGCTTTTCGAACAACGAACGCCCGGCAGGGTGATGAGGGGCAGCGCAGACCTCGACAATTGGGTGGCTTGCCCATGACGTTTGATCAGGCTATCGCGTCGCCGTTCCACGATCCGGTCTCGGCCATCCGCATCAGCAACGGCGCCGGCTTGAACACGTCCTTGCCTGTCCGTTGATGCCAGTACTCGAGCCGCTCGATGATCCTGGCCGGGCCTTCGAGGCCAGCCCAGAACATCGGCCCGCCCTTGCCGATGGGAAAGCCGTAGCCATTGACCCAGACGACATCGATGTCGGACGCACGGGCCGCTATGCCTTCCTCAAGGATCTTGGCGCCCTCGTTGACCAGGGGATAGAGCGTGCGCTCGATGATTTCCTCCGCACTGATCGCGCGCGGCACGATGCCCTTCTCCGCGGCCTTGTCGCAGATCAGCGCTTCAACCTCGGGATCCGGCACTGGTGTACGCGCGCCAGCCTCGTAAAGGTAGAAACCCCGGCCGGTCTTCTGGCCGAAACGTCCTTGCTCGCACAGCGTGTCGGCGATCACGGCCGACAAGCCACGCGCCTTGCGGTTGCGCCAGCCGATGTCGAGACCGGCGAGATCGCCCATCTGGAAAGGCCCCATCGGCCAGCCGAAATCGGTGAAGACCTGGTCGATCTGGCTGGGCGTCGCGCCTTCCAGAAGAAGCGCTTCCGATTCCGAGCCGCGCGCGGCCAGCATGCGGTTGCCGACGAAGCCGTGGCAGACGCCGACGACGACGGCCACCTTGCCGATCCGCCGCGCCAGGTCGACGACGGTCGCCAGCGCATCGAGCGCGGTCTTGTCGGCGCGCACGATCTCCAGGAGCTTCATGACATTGGCCGGCGAGAAGAAATGCAGGCCGAGCACGTCCTGCGGCCGCGAGGTCGAGGCGGCGATTTCGTTGATGTCGAGATAGGAGGTGTTGGTGGCGAGGATCGCGCCCGGTTTGGCCACCGCTTCGAGCTTGCCGAACACCTCCTTCTTGACCGCCATGTCCTCGAACACCGCCTCTACGATCAGGTCGCAATCGGCGAGATCGGCATAATCGGTGGAGCCCTTGAACTGGGCGAGCCGCTCGCGCTTGGCGACTTCGCTTAGCGAACCGCGCGTGACGGACACCGAGTAGTTTCTGTCGATCGTCGCCAAGCCGCGCTGCAATGCCTCATGGCTGGTTTCCAGCAAGGTCACGGGATAGCCGCCATTGGCGAAGGCCATGGCGATGCCGCCGCCCATCGTGCCGGCGCCGATGACGCCGACGCGGGCAATCCTGCGCTTGACGATGTCTTTTCCCGAAACCTTTGCCGCCTCACGTTCGGCGAAGAACAAATGCCGCTGCGCCCGCGACTGGTCGCTGCCGACCAGTTTCACGAACAACGCACGTTCCGCCGCCAGCGCCGCATCGAAGGGCAGCGTGACGGCATTGCGCACCGACAGCGCACAGGCGATCGGCGCCTCGAGCCCGCGCGCCTTCCTAGCGAGGTCCGCAGCCTCGGCGTCGAAAGCCGCGAGGTCGGTCTCCTTGAGCCCATCGCGATCACGCACTGGCGTGAAGGGGCCACCCTTGCGGGCAATTTCCCTGGCGAAGTTCACGGCATGCGTCGTCAGATCGCCTTCGAAGACGGCATCGACGAGACCGGCGGCATGCGCCTCGGTTGCACCGACCGGCGTACCGGAGACGATCATCCTGAGCGCCTTCACCGCGCCGACCAGGCGCGGCAGCCGCACCGTGCCGCCGCCCCCCGGCAGCAGGCCGAGCTTCACCTCCGGCAGGCCGAGCTTGGCGCCGGCATCGGCGACGCGGAAATGGCAGCCCAGCGCCAGCTCCAGCCCGCCGCCGAGCGCGGTGCCGTGGATGGCGGCCACCGTCGGCTTGGCGATGGTCTCCAGCATAGCCACGATGGCGCGCAGCTCCGGCTGCTGCATCGGCTTGCCGAATTCGGTGATGTCGGCGCCAGCGACAAACGTCCGGCCGGCGCATGCAATGACGATGGCGGCAACCGAAGCATCGTCGCGCAACTCAACGAGCGCCTGCATCAGCGGTTCGCGAACATGAAAACTCAGCGCGTTGACCGGCGGGTTGTCGATAGTGACGACGGCGACGTCGCCGTCACGGCTGACCTTCACGAAATCGGACACGCAAACCTCCCAGCGCTATTCAGCGGCCATGGCCGCGCGAACGGGATTTACAGCGCCATGACGTCGAAGGGAACCGGGTGTCGGCCTGGCACAATGATTACAGCCCTGGGACGACGAAGGCGGAGCCTACCGCGGCGCCTTCTGCCCGCCCGCCGCTGTGATCACCCCGACAATGATCAGCCCCGTCAGCAGCAATCGCACCCCGGCACTCACCCCAAACGTGTTGAGCATGGTCAAAAGCAGCACCAGGAACAGCGCCGCGCCCCACACGCCAGGCACATTGGCCTTGCCGCCGGCGACCGACGTGCCGCCGATGACGACGACGGCGATCGAGGCCAGCAGATATTCATTGCCGATATCGACATTGGCGCCGCGGAAATAGCCGGCGAGCAGCGCGCCGTCGATGCCGCCGAGCGCGCCCGACAGGGTGTAGGTGAGGAAGCGGATGCGGCCGACATTGACGCCGGCGAGCCAGGCGGCGCGGATATTCTGGCCGATCGCCAGCACCGAGCGGCCATAGATCATGCGCTGCAGGGCGACCGCCGCACCGATGGTGAACAGCACGGTGAGGATGGCCAGCACCGGAATGCCGAGGATTTGCCAGTTGGCGAAATCGGCGAAGCCCGGCGGCGGCTTGATCTGCAGGCCGCGGCCGTAGCTGATGTCGATCGACTGGATGATGAAGCTGGCCGACAAAGTGGCGATGATCGGCGGGATGCGCAGCGCCCAGATCAGCAGATAGTTGGCGGCGCCGATCGCCGCCCCGCAGGCAAGCGCCGCCAGCAGCCCGACCGCGATCATGGAATCATTGCCGTCCATCACTTTCATCGCGACGGCGCTGGCAAGGCCGATATTGGCCGGCAGCGACAGGTCGACATTGCCCGGGCCGAGTGTGATGACGAACATCTGGCCGACGCCGACAATGACGGTGAACACCGCCAGCGACAGGGCCGCCGTCACCATGCCGCCGGCGCCATAACCGCCGGTGAAGGCGATCGTCGCCAGCCACACCAGAAGCGCGCCAATGAACGACCAGATCCAGGGTTTGGCGAGCAGCGATTTCACCGATGTCATCGCTCACCTCTCCTTGCGGCTGATCAGCACCCGCGCCGCCAGCACGATGATGAGGATGGCGCCGTTGGCGGCAACCTGCCAGTCGGGCGGGATGTGCATGAAGGTGAGCAGCGGCGAGGCGGCCAGCGCCAGCGTCAGCGCGCCGATCACAGCACCTATCGGCGACACCCGGCCGCCGACGAATTCGCCGCCGCCTAGGATGACGCCGGCGATCGCCAGCAGCGTGTAGCCATTGCCGATATTGGCGTCGGCCGAGGTGGTGATGCCGATCAGCGCCATGCCCGACAGCACGCCGAACAGACCGGCCAGCGCAAACAGCACGATCTTGGTCTTGAGCAGCGACCAGCCGGCGCGGCCAAGCGCCGCCGGATTGCCGCCCGAGCCGCGCAGGATCACGCCGTAGGAGGTGCGCATCAGGCCGAAATGGACGATGACGCCGATCAGCAGCGCGGCGATGATCGGGAACGGAATGAAGGGCGGCTTGAACGCCATCAGCCCGAGCAGCCAGTCCGGCGCCTTGCCGCCCGGTTTGGGCAGGACGAGAATGGCAAGCCCCTGCCAGACGAAACTCATGCCGAGCGTCACCACGATGGACGGCAGATTGCGCAGATGGATCAGCGCGCCGAGCAGCGCATAGACGCCTATCGACCCGAGCAGGATCATCACGCCGATGAGCGGCGCGTCCTTCAGCCAGGTCGCGGTGACACAGCCGACGAAGCCGACGAAGGTGCCTATCGACAGGTCGAGCTCGTTTCCGGCGATAACGAACATCTGCGCGATGGTCGCCAACGCGATCGGGATCGCCAAATTGAGCATCAGGCTGAAGCCGAAATAGCTGATGGCGCGCGGGTTGAGCCAGGCGATGGCGAGCAGCACCAGCGCCAGCGACAGCGCCGGCAGCAGCCCGCGCAACAGACGGGCACGGGCCAGTGCGCCTCGCTCGGCGGACGTCTTGGCGGCGGTGTCGAGGCTGGCGGCCGTCATCTCAGGCCGCATCGCCGAAGGAGGACTGGATGATCTTCTCTTCGGTCAACTCGTTGCGGCGCAGATTGGCGACGATGCGGCCGTTCTTGAAGACATAGATGTGATCGCAATTGTCGAGCTCTTCGGTTTCCGTGGTGTACCAGAGGAAGGTGCGGCCTCGGGCAGCCTCTTCGCGCACGAGGCCGTAGACCTCCAGTTTGGTGCCGATATCGACGCCGCGCATCGGATCGTCCATCAGCACGATCTGCGCATCCGAGCCGAGCGCGCGGGCAAACAGCGCCTTCTGCTGGTTGCCGCCCGACAGCGAGAAAATGTTGTTGTTCATATCGGGCGTGCGGATGCCGATCTTCTTCTGCCAGAATGCAGCGAGTTCGGCCTCGCGCTGCGGCGAGATCAGCAGCCCGCTGCGCAGCCGCGCCAGCGAGCGGATGCCGATGTTCTCAGCGATCGACCATTGCGGAAAGATGCCGTCCGACTGGCGGTCGCCGGCGACCAGCGCCACCGGCGCCGTCACCTCGATGCCTGCCTTGGCGCGCGATGCCGCGCTAAAGATCGCCAGCAGCAGGTCGGTCTGGCCGTGTCCCGCCAGACCGGCAAGGCCGATGATCTCCCCGGCGCAGGCGACAAGGTCGGTGCCGTCCTTCTGCGCGGCGGGCCGCGCCCGGACCCGTAGCGGACTGGCGCCGGGCTTGGCGGCAGCGATTTGCGCCGCGATCTTCTGGCGCGCTTCCGCTCCGCCCATCGCCGTCACCAGCCGGTCGCGGTCGAAGGCACTGGCGGCGTCGGCGACAACCACCTTGCCGTCGCGCATCACCACGATGCGATCGGCGTTGCGCAGCACCTCACCCAGCACATGCGAGATCAGGATGCAGCTTTTGCCGCCGGCAACGAAGCGGCGGACGAAGGCCAGCAGCTGGCCCGCCGTATGCGCATCGAGCGACGATGTCGGCTCGTCGAGGATGACGAGGTCGAGCCGATCCTGAGTGACGGTGAAGGCGCGCGCCACTTCCACCATCTGGCGCCGGCCGATCGACAGGTCGCCGACAATATCGGACGCCGAAATGCTGTGGCCCGGAAAGATCTCGTCGAGCTTGGCGGCGATCAGATCCGCCGCCTTGCGCCGCCAGCCGAAGCCGCGCAGCGACGCGTGGTTGATGCGCGTGTTCTCGGCGACGCTGAGATTGGGGCACAGCGACAGTTCCTGGAAGACGCAGCGTATGCCGAGTTGCTGCGCGCGCGACACCGAGTAGTTGTCCTCGGTGTCGCCATGCACGCCGATCTGCCCACTGTCGGGCACCAGCGTGCCCGCCACCATGTGCATCAGCGTCGATTTGCCGGCGCCATTGTGGCCGACGAGACCAACGCATTCGCCGGGGCCGACATGGAAATCCACGCCGCCCAGTGCGCGAACGGCGCCGAAATGCTTTTCGGCGCCGTTCAGTCTGATGATGTCAGCGTTCCCTTCAGGCATGCTCAACGATATCCGCTCGATGATCCGGAGGGCAACGCTTGTTCAAGGCTCACTTGATGTTGGCTTTGATGGCCGCGATCGCGTCTTCCTGCGTGTATTCGTGGCTGGCGACGCCGCCCTTGGGGATCTTCGGCAGCTCGGCCTCGAAATCGTCCTGTGTGAAGGCCAGATACGGCACCAGCAGATCGTGCGGAATGTCGGTGCGGCCGTCGAGCACCTGCTGCGCCACCCAGAAGGCGAGCGACGACACGCCGGGCGCGATCGAAGCCGACCAGGTCTGGTAGCCGTCCTTGTCCTTCTGCTCCTTCCACCACTGAAGCTCGTCCTGGCGGTTGCCCATGATGATGGTCGGGCGCGGCTTGCCGGCGGCGGCGAAGGCCTGGGCCGCCCCGTAACCGTCACCGCCCTGGTCGACGACGCCTACGATGTCGGGCAGCGACGGCAGGATGGTCGCAACCGCCTTCTGCGCCGTCGTCTGGTCCCAGTCGCCGGTCACCGAACCGACGATCTTGAACTCGGGATGGGCGGCGACGCCTTCGAGGATGCCGGCATGGATGGCATCGTCGATCGAGGTCCCGGCAAGCCCACGGATTTCCAGAAGATTGCCGCCCTTGGGCTGGAACTTGGCCATCTGCTCGATTTCCTGCTTGCCCATGTCCTTGAAGTCGACGACGACACGGTAGGCGCAAGGTTCGGTCACGGTGCCGTCGAAGGAGACGACGACGATGCCGGCATCGCAGGCCTGTTTGATGGCGCCGTTGAGTGCATCCGGCGAGGCCGCGTTGATGACGATCGCGTCATAGCCCTGCAGGATCAGGTTCTGCACCTGTGCTGCCTGCGTCGGCACCTCCTTGTCGGCGGTGGTGAAGATGTCGGCCGCGCCGACGATCTTGTCGGCGACCGCCTTCTTGGTGACGATGCCATAGCTGTCGAGCATCGCCTGCCGCCAGGAATTGCCGGCATAATTGTTGGAAAAGGCAATCTTCTTGCCGCTGGTGTCGGCCAGCGCCGTGCCCGAGGCGAGCATTGCCGCCAAGGCTCCCAGAACGAACAGTTTCTTCATGTCGTTATCCTCCCAGATGTGTTGACTGCTGCATTCCCACCGGCTTTGACCCCGGCCTCACTCCCAACTCTGATTTGAGCACGGATTGTCGCGAGCTCAAAACAGTCTCAATCCCGGCACGCGCACCCTGAGCCGGTACAGCGACGTCGACGCGGTGATGTAGAGGCTTTGCAAATCGTCGTCGCCGAAAGTAAAATTCGCGCAATCTTCAGGTGTCCGGATGACGCCAAGAATGGCGCCCGACGCGTCGAAAATGTGGATGCCGCCGGGTCCGGTGCAGTAAAGATTGCCGCGGCTGTCGATCTTCATGCCGTCGGGCGCCCCCGGCCCCTCGCCCTCGGTCACTGCCCACACCGCGCCGCCATCGAGGTCGCCATTGGCTTCGACGCCGAACACCCTGATATGCCCGCGTTCGGTGTCGTTGATGAACAGCCGCGACTCGTCCAGCGAAAAGCAAAGCCCGTTCGGCTGCCCGAAATCGTCGGCCAGCAATGTCAGCCGGGCGCCGTCGCCATCGATGCGGTAGACGCCTTGGAACGGCAGGTCCTGTGGCCGTGGCACGCCATAGAATTCCCTCCGGCCATAGCCCGGATCGGTGAAGTAGATCGATCCGCCGGTGGCAACGACGATGTCGTTCGGGCTGTTGAGCTGCTTGCCCTGATGGTGCGTGGCAAGCACCGTCGCGCCGCCGTTGGGCTCGGCGCGGGTCACCCGGCTTGTTGCGTGCTCGCAGGTGACCAGCCGCCCCTGGCGGTCCAGCGTGTTGCCATTGGCCTTGTGGCTCGGCGCGCGGAACAGCTCGATCTCGCCTTCGGCACTGCGGCGATAGATCCGACTTTCCGGAATGTCGGAGAAGACCAGCCATTTCTCATAGGGGTGCCAGACCGGCCCTTCGAGGAAGCCGAAGCCGCTCGCCACCGTCTCAATGGTCGCATCGCCGACGACATCGTCGAAGCCGGAATGGCGCGCACGCGCCGACACCGACATCATCGGCTCCCGGCGCGAACAGCCGTGCTACTCCGCATGGTGACAAATGGCATGAGCGCTTCCCGATATAGGCTTCTTGTTGGGGCAGAGCGTAGGCGCGGTGCCGACGAGCCGATACGGGTCAAAGCGCACGGCCGACTGTGCGTTTGCACAGTCGGCCGTGCCTATCGAGCACGGGATAGCGACGACGTCAGATCAGGGCCGGCGAACACGCTGCAAAAGCGGTCAGGGCTGCGCTCGCGCACGCCGGCAGAGTTGGACTCCTGCCGTGCTCGAGCTCAGTCGTGCTGCGCGGGTAAAGACCTGTCAACCAAGGTGCCCAGGTCGGACCGGCTGCCGTGCCGAACGGAATAGGCGCGCGTGAACTCGGCGCCGAGGAGGAAAATTTCCGACGAGTAGTAAACCCAGAGCAATATGACGAGCAGGCCGCCAGCGGCGCCATACGAAGACGCAATCGCGCTGGTGCCGATATACCAGCCGATAAGCGATTTCCCCAGTGTGAACAGGGCCGCGGTCCCGACAGCGCCAATTGCCACATCGCGCCATTCCAGGGTTCGATCGGGTAAAACTTTGTAGATGGCGGCAAACATCACCGAGATAAGTGCAAACGAAACGACGCCGTTGATCCCGCTGAGTATGATCGTTCCGAACGGCAGATAGGCGTTGATGAAATCGCCCAGTGCCGAAATCGCAGTGCTTGCGATGAGAGAGACCAGCAACAGGAACCCGAGTGCGGCCACCAACCCCAGACTGGCGGCCCGCGCCCGCACCAGACGCGACAGGGAATTGCCTTGCGGTTCGATCTTCCAGATCGTGTTCAACGATTGCTGCATCTCGCCGAAGACACCAGACGCGGACACCAGCAATGTGACCAGCCCTATGATCGCGGCCCAGGTGCCGTACAGGCTGCCGGATGCACTTTCCAGCGCAGTCTTCAGGAGATCGGCGCTTTCCGGTCCCATCAGCCCTGATATCTGCGCGGACAAGGCCAATTGTGCGGCATCGTGGCCGAAGACGAGACCAGCAATCGCAACCACGATCAGCAAGATCGGCGCCAGCGAAGTGGTGGCATAGAAAGCCATCGCAGCACCATGGCTAAGCGCATTGTCGTTGATGAAGCCGACTATGCTTTCACGCACCAGATGCCATGAATCTGTGATTGAGGGTCGCACTTCGGGTCCGCAGGCATTGAGTTGGCGTTCACTAGCAATGCGCCTGACCTTCCGAAGTTCCGGGGCGTGGCCGCCGCTGTTTCAGTGCTCCGCCAGCCAGGCATCGAGCCGGTCCTGTTCGCGGCGCAGTGCGTCGATGTTGATCAGGCCACGCGCCATGGCGAGATAGATCGCCCGTGTCCGCGAGTTGAACACGGAAGCATCGCCGGCGCCGTCCTCCGCCGGCACGATGCCGAGCTTGTCGTAGCAGTGCTTGATGCGGCTCTGCGCACCACGGATCGACAGGCCGCGCCGCGCCGCGATCGCCCGGTCGGTCAGGCCGAGCGCGATGTCGATCAGGCTCTCATATTCGCCGTCGGTGATGCCCTCGAACTTGTCCTGCACGCGGTGCTGGATGCCGCGGATTTCGCGGTCGATGATGCAGTGGCCTTCGCGGAAAACCCCGCGCAGCGCGGACCGCATGCCCTCCTCCGTCGCCGATTTGAGCACATAGCCGTAGACCGAACCGGGCGGCACGATGCGCGCCACGCCGCGCACATAGGCTTCGTCGGCGAAATTCGACCAGAACAGGATGTGCGTGCCGGCGCGACGGTTCCAGATCGCCTTGGCAACTTCGATTCCCGTCGCCTTGGGCATCTGCAAATCGAGCACGACATGCAGTGGCTCGCGTTCGGCCGCCAGGTTGATGGCGTCCTCGCCGTCGCTCGCTTCGATCACCTCGACGTCGCCGGGCCACAGCTGCTCCACCGTTCGCCGCGCGAAGCTACGGTGCAGCCCGTCATTCTCGGCGATCATCACAAGCATCACATGGCCTCCGATACGGCGAACTCGCCAGGCACCGCTGCAGCCGCCGCCAATTCTCGCGACGGCTGGCGGTCGATCTCGACGACGACACGGGTGCCGCCGTTCTTGCGGCCGGCCTGGCCGATACGCAGCCGCGCCCCGATAAGGGCTGCCCGCGTGTGCATATGGCCGATGCCGCCATACGCGGCCGGGTCGACGGTGCCGCAGCCTTGGCCGTCATCCGTCACGATGACCCGCAGCACGCTCGCGGTCGACGCCAACAGCACGTCGATGCGGTGCGGCGCGGCATGGCGAACGGCATTGTTGATCGCTTCCTGCACGATCCGGTAGAGCGCGGTCCGCACTGGCTCGGCCAGGCTGTCGGCACCGCCGTCGCTGGTGTCGGCGATGCGCACGGCGATCGGCGGCTTGGCCCTGGCGACGCTGCGGTTGAGATGCGCCTCGACCGCGTCGCGCAGGCCGAACAGTTCGAGCACGCTCGGCCGCATGTCGTCGACGATGTGGCGCAGTTCCGTCAGGCAGCCGGCGACCTCCTGCTCGAGATCGGCAAGCTGCGCTGCCCGCGCCACGCCTTGCCCGCGAAGGGCCGAAAGCTGGCGCGCGATGCGGGCGAGATCGGCAAGCGTTTGGTCGTGCAGGTCCATGGCCATGCGCCGCCGTTCGCGCTCCATGCCTTCGGTCAATTGCGAGGCGCCGACGCGCAGCAGTTCGACCCGGTTGCGCGCCTCGCTCTCGGCCAGCATGGCGCGGCGCGCCTCCTCGGTCTGGATCAGCGCGAAGATGTAGGGCGCGATCAGGTCCGCGCATTGCTGGGCGACCGCGACATCGGCAAGCGTGTAGCAGTCGACCTCGTGCCGGCTGATGTTGAGCGCGCCGATGATGCCGCCGCGCGCCCTGAGCGGCACGACGATGCGGCTGCGCAGCCTGGCGGCGAAGATCGGACCATCGATGGCGGTGGCGAAATGGAAGCGCTCGTCGCTCAACGCATCGTCGGCGAGCAGATAGGGGACTTCGCCCCACAGCACCGAGCGGATCGGGCTGACTTCGGTCGGCAGCGGATGCTGGGCTAGCTCGCTCCAGCTGGTGTGGAAGCCGGCTTCGTAACAGGCGTGCCGGCGGCCGTCATGCGACAGCACCGCCAGATCCATGTGATCGTGCGGGATGAGCGAGCCGATCTCAATGGCTGTCGCTCGGAACGCCGTGCCGGGATCGATATGGCCGGCAAGCGCCCGCGATATCGCCAGCAGCCGGTCGATCAAGACCAGGGACACTTCCGCCATTGCTTTCACGATCCTCCCGTGCCGCGAAATAGTGGACGCATGCCGCCGCCGCTGTCAACGACGGCGCCGTTGGCCATAGGGTCCCGCACTCAGCTTGACAAAAGACCTGACGACAGCTCGGCGGTGCCGGCAGCCTTGTGGCGGTAATAGGAATTTTTTCTTGACTCCATGCCCTCAGCTATGGTACATTTTTGTCCATGGTGCTGATTTGCGCCAGTGACCCGCCGCACAGGCGGGTTTTTCGTTTGATGCTCCGTCAGCCAATGGCGGGCGAAGGCTCCGAAGAAACCCGTCAGCCCGAGTTCGTTGCCCTGCCGTTGGACCGGCCGATCAACTTGCGGTGCAATGATTGTAAAGGGTTCGCGTCCTGGTCTAGGGAGGAGGCCAGGAGACCGAAACAGAATGCCAGTGACGCAAAACGTTGCTCCGGGCGCCCCGGGAATCCCGGCGCGCTGGACATCAAGCGCCAAGAGTGGCGTCGGAACGTCGCTTTCGCCGGCCGGCCGGATCTGGTTCACGATCAGCCACGGCATCCTCAACGAAGTCTACTATCCGCGCGTCGACAGCGCCTGCACCCGCGACCTCGGCTTGATCGTCACCGGTCCCGGCGGCTATTTTTCGGAAGAGAAACGCGATGCCGTGCATACGATCGAACCGTTCGAGGACGGCGTGCCCGCCTACAGGCTGGTCAACACGGCGAGCGACGGCGCCTGGCGGATCGAAAAGCGCATCCTCGCCGACCCGGCGCGCCCGGCTCTGCTGCAGGAAATCACCTTCACGGCGCTGAAAGGGGTGCCCGGTGGCTACCGCGTCTACGCGCTTCTGGCACCGCATCTGGTCAATGCCGGCATGGGCAACACCGCCTGGGTCGGCGAGCACGAGGGAAAGCCCATGCTGTTCGCCTCGGGGCGCGGCTCTTGCCTGGCGCTGGCCTCGTCGCTGCCCTGGCGAACCGGTTCGGCCGGCTATGTCGGCTTTTCCGACGGTTGGCAGCAACTCCACAATACAGGTGAGCTCGACGCTGCGTACCAGCGGGCCGAGGACGGCAATGTCGCGCTGACGGGCGAGATCGGCTTTTCCGCCACAGAGACCAAGGCCTTGCTGGCGCTTGGGTTCGGCGCGACATCGGACGAGGCCGCGGAACATGCTTTCGCCAGCCTGAAGCAGGGTTTTGAACCCGCAGCGAAATCCTATCTTCAGAACTGGCGCAATTGGCAGACTGGCCTGCTGCCGCTTGATCGACACACGGCATCATCGGGTATCAACAGCTATCGCACCAGCACCGCGGTACTGGCGACGCACCGGTCGATCGCCACACCGGGCGCCGCGGTCGCCAGCCTGTCGATCCCGTGGGGCTTCAACAGGGGTGACGACGACCTCGGCGGCTACCATCTGGTCTGGCCGCGCGATCTGGTCGAGACGGCGGGCGGCTTTCTTGCTGCCGGCGATGCTGCCTCGGCCCTGCAAATCCTCGATTACCTCAGCTCCATCCAGCAGCCGGACGGCCATTGGCCGCAGAACGCCTGGCTCGACGGATCGGCCTATTGGCCCGGCATCCAGATGGACGAATGCGCCTTTCCGCTGCTGCTGGCCGATGCTTTGCGCCGCGCCGGCCATTTGCCGCGCGCCAGGCTCATGACCTTCCTGCCGACGATCGAGCGCGCCGCCGGCTATGTCGTGCGCAACGGACCCGTCACCGGCGAGGACCGCTGGGAAGAGGATGCCGGCTACAGCCCGTTCACGCTCGCCGTCGAAATCGCCGCACTGCTTGCCGCGGCAGACCTGCTCGACGCTTGCGGCAAGACAGACGCCGCGACCTATCTGCGCGAGACATCAGACGTCTGGAACGACCAGGTCGAGCGCTGGACCTACGTCACCGGCACGGCGATCTGCAGTCAAGTCGGCGTCGAAGGCTACTATGTCCGCATAGCACCACCCGACAGCGCCGAGGCCGGTTCGCCGAAGGACGGCTATGTCCCGATCAAGAACCGGCCGCCCGGCGACACGGATCGGCCCGCCAAGGAGATCGTCAGCCCGGATGCGCTGGCACTTGTCCGCTTCGGTCTGCGGGCGGCCGACGATCCGCGCATGACAGACACGGTCAAGGTCATCGACGCGCAATTGCGCTGCGATCTGCCGCAAGGGCCGCTCTGGTATCGCTACAACGGCGATGGCTACGGCGAGCATGAAGATGGCGCGCCTTTCGATGGCACCGGCCAGGGTCGCCCCTGGCCGCTGCTGGCCGGCGAACGCGCCCACTATGAGCTGGCGGCTGGACACGAGGAAAAGGCAGCCAGCCTGCTGGCAGCACTGGAAGGCTCGGCCGGACCGGGCGGCCTGTTGCCGGAGCAGGTCTGGGACGGCGCCGATCTGCCGGAGCGCGAACTGCTGCATGGCCGACCCTCGGGCAGCGCCATGCCGCTGGTCTGGGCGCATTCGGAGCATATCAAGCTGCTGCGCTCGCTGCGCGACGGCGCGGTCTTCGACATGCCGCCGCAAGGCGTCAAGCGCTATATCGAGGACAAGACCGTATCGCCGTTCAGGACATGGCGGTTCAACAACAAGATCCGCACCATGCCGGAGGGCAAGACGTTGCGCGTCGAATTGTTGGACCCGGCTACAGTCCACTGGAGCACCGACAACTGGGCGACCGCCCACGACAGCCATACGGTGGAGAACGCCTTCGGCATCCATCTTGCCGATCTGCCCGCGGCAAGCCTCCCCGAGGGAAGCACGCTGCTCTTCACTTTTTTCTGGCCCGCGACCGGCGATTGGGAGAATGTCGACTTCTCCGTCATATCGGGCGACCAAGATGGCCAGTAGATCACAGCCAGTAGACCTTCCCTCGATAACCCCGCAAATCTCTTAGAAAACAGGGACGAAACCATGCAGATCGGAATGATGGGACTGGGCCGGATGGGCGCCAACATGGTCCGGCGCCTGATGCGCGACGGCCACGAATGCGTCGTCTACGACATCAACCCGGCCAGCGTCGCCGCCCTGGTGACCGACGGCGCGTCAGGGGCGGCCTCGATGGAAGAATTCGTCGGCAAGCTGGCCAAGCCGCGCTGCGTGTGGCTGATGCTGCCGGCGGCGATCACCGGCAGGATCATCGACCAGGTGGCGGCCCTGATGGAGCCCGGCGACATCGTTATCGACGGCGGCAATTCCTACTACCACGACGCCGTCGACCAGGCCGCGAAACTGGCCGGCAAGGGTATCCATCTTGTCGATGTCGGCACCAGTGGCGGCGTCTGGGGCCTGGAGCGTGGCTACTGCCTGATGATCGGCGGCCCCGACGTGGCGGTGCAGCACCTCGATTCGATCTTCGCCACGCTGGCACCGGGCGCCGATGCCGGCTCCAATCCGCCTGGGGATGCCGGCACCGCGCCCTTCGGCTATCTGCATTGCGGACCGAGCGGCGCCGGCCACTTCGTCAAGATGGTGCACAACGGCATCGAATATGGCGTCATGGCCGCCTATGCCGAAGGCATGAACATCCTGAAGTCGGCCAATGCCGGCAAGCGGCAACGGACGGCGGACGCCGAGACCAGTCCGCTGGAAAACCCGCAATACTACCAGTTCGACATCGACCTTCCCCAGGTGGCCGAGGTCTGGCGGCATGGCAGCGTTATCGGCTCCTGGCTGCTCGACCTGACGGCCGGCGCGTTGAAAAGCGATCCGGGCCTGGTGAATTTCGGCGGCCGCGTTTCGGATTCCGGCGAAGGTCGCTGGACCCTGAAGGCGGCTATCGACACCGGCGTGCCGGCTCCGGTGCTGTCCTCGGCACTGTTCGACCGCTTCTCCTCGCAAGGCGAATCCGAATTCGCCGACAAGCTGCTCTCCGCCATGCGCTATGCCTTTGGCGGCCACGTCGAGAAGCCGAAGGCCGGCAAGTGACGACACTGGGAGAGACAGGCGCATGAGCCAGGAACGGTCCGACACGCTGGTGCTCTTCGGGGCAACCGGCGACCTCGCCCACAAGAAGATATTTCCAGCCCTTTACCAGATGGTCGCCAAGGGCACGCTCACCGAACCGGTGATCGGCGTCGCCTTCGATGCCTGGGACCTCAAGCAATTGCAGGCGCGCGCCCGTGACGGCATCGTCAATGCGCTCGGCAAGATCGACGAGAAAGCGTTCGCCAAATTCGCCTCGCTGCTGCGCTACGTCAGCGGCGACTACCGTGACGGAGCGACGTTCGAGAAACTGAAGAGCGCGCTCGGCACCGCACAGCGGCCGCTGCATTACATGGCGGTGCCGCCGACCATGTTCGAGACCGTCGTCCAGGGGCTGGAGCAATCAGGCACGGCGCATGGCGCGCGGCTGATGGTGGAAAAGCCCTTCGGTCACGATCTGCAATCGGCGCGCTGGCTGAACCGGGTCCTGCATCTGGTGTTCGAGGAACAGTCGATCTTCCGCATCGACCATTACCTGGGCAAGGAAGCGATCCAGAACCTGCTCTATTTCCGCTTCGCCAATTCGCTGCTCGAGCCGATCTGGAACCGCAACTACGTCGAAAGCGTACAGGTCACAATGGCCGAGGATTTCGGCGTCGAGGGACGTGGCCGTTTCTATGACGATGTCGGCTGCATCAGGGACGTCATCGAGAACCATCTGCTCAACATCCTGTTGCTACTTGCCATGGAGCCGCCTGTCGGCCGTTCCGCCGACGACCTGATCGATGAGAAGGTGCAGGTGCTGCGCGCGATCAGGACGCTGACAAAAGACGATGTCGTGCGTGGCCAGTTCACCGGCTATCTCGCCGAACCGGGCGTGGCGCCGAACTCGCCCGTCGAGACCTTCGCGGCGGTGCGTTTCTTCGTCGACACCTGGCGCTGGCAGGACGTGCCGTTCTTCATCCGCGCCGGCAAGAACATGCCGGTGCATGTCACCGAAGTGGTGGTGCGGCTGAAGCGGCCGCCGCTCGATGTCTTCGATCCGATCAAGCCAGCCGACCAGAACTACGTCCGCTTCCGCATCGACCCACAGGTGGTGATCGCCATCGGCGCCCAGCGCAAGGCGCCAGGCGACGACATGATCGGCGAGCAGGTCGAACTGACGGCGCTCGACGACTCAAAGGGCGACATGCCGCCCTATGAGCGCTTGATCGGCGACGCCATGAACGGCAACGGGCAGTTGTTCACCCGCCAGGACGCCAGCGAACTGGCCTGGCGCATCGTCGGCCCGGTGCTTGGCGACACCACGCCGCCGCATCTCTACGAGCCGCTCACATGGGGACCGGCGGACGTCATGGCCGGGTTCGGGCCGCCCAATGGCTGGATCGATCCGGTGAAGTGAGAGGACCACACGATGGCCAAGGCGGTGAAGCAACCTGCATCGGGCACCGAGAAGCCGGACACTGAAAAAATCGTGCTCACGATCGACATCGGCGGCTCGCACGTCAAGATCCTCACCAGCGCCGGCGGCGAGGAGCGCCGCGCCGATTCGGGGCCGGGCCTGACGCCGCAGCAGATGATCGACGTGGTCAACAAGCTCGCCGAAGGCCTGTCCTACGACGTCGTCTCGATGGGCTATCCCGGCCCGGTCAATCACAACAGGCCGCTCGCCGACCCCGCCAATCTCGGCAAGGGCTGGGCTGGATTCGACTTTGCGGGCGCGTTCGGCAAACCGGTGAAAGTGGTCAATGATGCGCTGATGCAGGCCATCGGCAGCTACGAGGGCGGGCGCATGCTGTTCCTCGGGCTCGGCACCGGTCTCGGTGCGGCGATGATTGCCGACAACGTCGCCCAACCGATGGAACTCGCGCATTTGCCCTACAAGAAGGGCAGGAGTTTCGAGGATTATGTCGGCGAACGCGGCCTGGAAAAGCGCGGCAAGAAGAAATGGCGCAAATACGTCTTCGACGTCGTCGACCGGCTCCGTGCCGCCATGCAGCCGGACTATGTCGTGATTGGCGGCGGCAACGTCGACAAGCTCGATGAATTGCCCGCCGACTCCAGGCGCGGCGACAACACACGCGCCTTCGAAGGCGGGTTTCGTTTGTGGCGCGACAAAGCGCTGATAGTCTGATACTGTTATTGTTTAATATAGTTGTTCAAAATAACGTGTGACCTGACATCAAGTCGTTGCAATACGCAGATTTGCCGACTAGGAATTCCGCGCTACACCAACGCCATTCGTCCCGTGGACGCACGAAGGACGCCATAGCATTTTAATTTCGCGCATGATCCTTTCCGGAAGTCGAATCCGATTTTCAGGTCATTCGCTGTAGACGGAGAAATAGAGTGACCGACGATAGCAACAGTGCCCGTAAAGACATCGATCTGCTCGAGCTGACCGCTCACATCGTGTCCGCTTACGTCGAGAAGAACCGCTTGCCCGCCTCCGGCCTGGCCGACCTCATCGCCAGCGTCAGCGCCTCGATAAACGCGCTCGGCAAGCCTGCGGTCCCGGTGGCTGCCCCCCTGGTCCCGGCTGTCAACCCCAAGAAGTCGGTGACACCCGATTTCATCATCTGCCTCGAAGACGGCAAGAAGTTCAAATCGCTGAAGCGTCACCTGGGCGTGCATTTCGGCCTGACACCGGACGCCTATCGCGCCAAATGGGGCTTGCCGTCGGACTATCCGATGGTCGCTCCCAACTACGCGGCCTCGCGTTCGCTGCTGGCGAAATCCATCGGCCTCGGCCGCAAGGCTGCCCCCGTGAAGGCACCCGCCAAGGGCAGGAAGGCCAAGGCCTCGGCCTGAATATTCAGTCCTGAGCCAACAGTTAGGACGACTGGAACAGAAGCCTGCCGGCGAATTCGCCTTGGCAGGCTTCCTATTTTTATGGCTTGGATAGGTGGACGGGTTCCTAGAGCAATTCCAGGAAAATTGTGAAACGGTTTTCCGTCCGGAATTGCGTAAAAACAAGGAGTTAGAGCGAGTCGCCGTTTCCGTGAAACGGTGAACTGCTCTAGGGGAGCGAGCCATGAACTACACCAGGATGGTGATCGAGAAAGAAGCGCCGGAAGAATACGGCTACGACCGTATCCGCTACAATCTTTCGGAAAGTTCGATCGCCGACCAGAAGCTCTCCGACATCGGCCTTTCGCTGCCTGATCTCACGCTTTTCTATGGCGAGCATCGCGGCGACAAGCAGTTGCGTGCATTGATCTCGGCGCAGGATGCCGGCATTTCGCCGGATGATGTCCTGGTCACTGCCGGCGCCGCGGGCGCGCTGTTCATCATCTCGACCTCGCTCTTGTCGGCCAATGACCATCTCGTCGTCATCAGGCCCAACTACGCCACCAACATCGAAACCCCAAGGGCGATCGGCTGCGCCATCAGCTTTGTCGACCTGGCCTTCGAGGAAGGCTTCGCCATCGATGTCGAACGCGTCAAGGCGGCGCTGCGGCCGGACACGAAGCTGATCAGCGTCACCTGCCCGCACAACCCGACCGGCACGATGATGAGCCGAACCGAGCTCGATGCGCTGGTGGCGCTTGCCGAAAGCAGCAACTGCCGTCTGCTGGTCGACGAGACCTATCGCGACCTTTCCTACTGCCGGCGGCTGCCGACGGCTGCCTCACTGAGCCCGAGAGCGATCAGCGTCTCGTCATTGTCCAAGGCCTTCGGCATTCCCGGCATCCGCATCGGCTGGCTGATCACCCGGGACGCTGAGCTTCAGGAGAAATTCCTCGCCGCCAAGGAGCAGATCGGCATTTGCGGCAGCGTCATCGACGAAGGCATTGCCCGCGGGATGCTCGAGCGCCGCGACGCCTTCCTGGCGACGTTGCTGCCCGAAATGGCGGGGCGCCGCGACATCGTCCAGGCCTGGATCGATCGCGAACCGCTGGTCGACTGGGTGCGGCCCGAAGGGGGTGTCGTCGGCTTTCCGCGCCTCAATGTCGAACCCGGCTTCGACCTCGACCGGTTCTATGTGAACCTGCTGGAAAACCACGGCACCTATGTCGGACCCGGCCACTGGTTCGAGATGGAAAAACGCTTCTTCCGCGTCGGCTTTGGCTGGCCGACGGAAGCCGAATTGCGTGGCGGCCTCGACGCCATTTCCGTCGCGCTGCGGCAGTAAGTTTCCCGTGCCAGCGACCGGTTGATGCTACTGCGTCACAGCGACCGTTCATAGTGGCCAGCGTCTGCGCCGCCCCTCACCTGCCTGCCGGCATCCTCTCCCCGTATAGTGACGGGGGGAGGGGTGCCGTCATCGGCGATTTCGCCAATCTCCAGCGTTGCGGGAGAAATGCCGGCGTCGCCGCCCGCCCCTCTCTCCCCGTCACTATAGGATGTCCGGCAGGACAGTGAGGGGCAGCGCCAACGTCAACGATTGCTCCGTTCGGCCAGAAACTAATGGCGCAGTAGCGCTAATGCATCTCGCTCAAAAGTCGCGACGCGCTTTAGGCTGAAAATTCCTTGATCCAGCACTGATTTTGACGCATATCCGCTGCGAACTGAGCTAAAAGTTCCGCCAGCCGGACCAGCGCCCATCGTGGAAGTGCCCCGCCAGCTGATGCCATTCGAACGGGGCCTCTTAAATCATGACAGCAGAACAGATATCGCCGGACCAGCGCTATGCCGCGTTCCGCCATCGATCCTTCCTGAGCTATTGGGCGGCGCGTTTCCTCACCACATTCGCCACCATGATCGTGTCCGTCGCGGTCGGCTGGCAGATGTACGATTTGACCCGCGACCCGCTCGATCTCGGCCTGGTCGGCATCGTCCAGTTCCTGCCGTCGCTGCTTCTGGTGCTGGTCACCGGCGTCGTCGCTGATCGCTTCGGCCGCCGCCTGATCATGGCGCTGGCGGTCGTGGTGGAGGCGATGTGCGCGCTGGCGCTGCTGTTCCTGACGCTGCGCGGCATCAGCGGACCGCTGCCGATCTTCTGCGTGCTCGCCATGTTCGGCGTCGCCCGCGCCTTTTTCGGTCCGGCCTCCGCCTCGCTGTTCGCCAATCTGGTGCCGCCTCAGGATTTCGCCAACGCCATCGCCTGGAATTCATCGGCCTGGCAGACGGCGACCATCGTCGGCCCGGTCGCCGGCGGCCTGCTCTACGGCGTGTCGCCGGAAGCGGCCTACGGAACCGCCGCCGTCCTGATGCTCGTGTCCGGGCTGCTGATCTTCACCATTCCGAAGCCGTCGCAGCGGACCGAGTCGGAAAAGCCGACGATGCAGCACCTGCTCGGCGGGTTCAGCTACATCTTGAGCGAGAAGATCGTGCTCGGCGCCATCTCGCTCGATCTGTTCGCCGTGCTCCTGTCCGGCGCCTCGGCGCTGCTGCCGGTCTATGCACGCGACATCCTTCAGCTCGGCCCCTGGGGCCTCGGCCTGCTGCGCTCGGCGCCCAGCATCGGCGCCATTTGCGTCGCCATCTGGCTGGCCGGGCATCCGCTCCGCAACCACGCGGGCATGATCATGCTGGTCGCCGCCGCCTCGTTCGGCGCCTTCACCGTGCTGTTCGGCCTTTCCACCATCACCTGGCTGTCGATCGTGGCGCTGGTCTTCCTTGGCGCCACCGATATGTTCAGCGTCTACATCAGGGAAACGCTAATTCAGCTGTGGACGCCCGACGAGGTGCGCGGCCGCGTCAACGCCGTCAACCAGGTCTTTGTCGGCGCCTCCAACGAGGTCGGCGAATTCCGCGCCGGCACGATGGCCGCACTGATCGGCACGGTGCCGGCCGTGGTGATCGGCGGCATCGGCGCCATCGCCGTAGCGGGCCTGTGGATGGTGCTGTTCCCGCAACTGCGCAAGGTGCGCCATCTCGACGGACGCAACTGATCTTCCTCCAGTTGACAAGCCAAAATGCCCCGCCCCCGTGCCACAGGAGCTCTCATGATCACTTGCTACCTGAAATATGTCATCGACCCCTACAAGCTTGCCGAGTTCGAAGATTATGGCCGTCGCTGGATAGCTCTGGTCAACCGCCTCGGCGGAAACCATCACGGCTATTTCCTTCCGAGCGAGGGGGCGAGCAATATCGCTTTTGCCATGTTCAGCTTCCCGAGCCTCGCCGACTACGAGGTCTATCGCAAGCGTATGGCTGCCGACCCGGAATGCCAGGAAGTGTTTGAAATGGAAAAACGCAATCGCAGCATTCTCAGCTACGAGCGCAGCTTCCTGCGGCCGGTGCTCGAACCTTAAAGCGCGTCGCGTCGAAACAGATTCACGCGCCGCGCTTTAGGTCTTGTTTTATGCATGTCGTTTTCCCAAAACCGAGGTCGCTTTTGGGCGACATGCATTAGCTATCTGCTCGGCTTGCCGAAAATCATCCGCAGGAACTCGTCCAGCCAGCGCTTGAGATGCATGTCCCAGATCAGCCGGCCGCCGAGATGATCGCGGCCGGGCTGGGCACCGGGCAATTCGAAGCGATGCGCGCCGCGCACCACCCAGCGCTGCATCATCACCCTCGTCAGTTCGCCATGGAACTGGATGCCCCAGGCATTGTCGCCGTAGCGAAAGGCCTGGTTGGGATAGGTCTCGGCCGTCGCCAGCAGCGTCGCGTCCCTGGGCAGCGAAAAACCCTCGCGGTGAAACTGATAGACCATCTCCGGCCAGTGCATCAGTTGCTTGCCGGCTTCGGTCGCTTTCAGGGGATACCAGCCAACCTCGACCAGCCCTTCACCGTGTCCTTCGACCTTGCCGCCGAGATAGTTGACCAGCATCTGTGCGCCGAGACAGATGCCGAGACATGGCCGGTTCTCCCTCAGCGGTATTTCCAGCCAGTTGGTCTCGCGGCGAACGAACTCGTCGTCGTCATTGGCGCTCATCGGGCCGCCGAACACCACCGTGCCGGCGTGGTCGTCCAGTGTTTCGGGCAAGGCGTCGCCAAGCGGCGGCCGGCGGATATCGAGGTCGAACCCTTCTTCCAGCAACATGTGGCCGACACGCCCCGGGCTCGAACTCTCCTGATGCAGCACGATCAGTATCTTTGGCTTCGAACTCGTTTGGCGCGGCATGGGAAGGCGAAAATCCTATTCGTCGCTCGATGTTCCGGTGGCGCCGGGCGCGTGCGCCGCTGCCTTGCGGCGCGCCTCGACGCGATCATGGCGTTCGACGCCGATCAGCTCGGCGACGCGCCAGACGGTGTTGTCCTCGAGCTCGTGCAACTCGCCGTCGGCATAGACGATTTCCCACATCAGGCCGATGAAGGCCTTGCGCGCATCGGCATCGAGATGGCGCTTCAGGACACTGGTGAAGGCATAGAGATCGATCGCCTCATTGTCGGCCCGCTCGCCGGCGGCGGCAAGCGCCTCAAGTTCCGTGCCGCTGATCGAATAGCTCTCCGCCAGCACCGCCTTGAATCGTTCCCACTCGACATCCTGGCGCACGCCATCGGCATTCATCACATGGTAGAGCAGCGCCGAGGCGGCGATGCGCGGATCGTCCGTGCTGGCACGCGTGCCGGCGCCGGCCGGCAAATCCCTGAGAAACGACAGAACGCGTTCAAACATAGATCCATACCCCAACGGCCTGACGGCCTGCCCAACTCAAAACAGCCGAAACCGGCGCGGCGATTTCTCCGCTTCCTCGTCCGGATCGACGCCGGGATCGTCCGGCAACCGCGCAAGCTCCTCGGCCGGATCGACGCCCTCGGCATCGCTCGGCACCGCGGCGAAGGCCGCTGCCGTGATCGGCCTGACATGATCTTCTTCGCGACTTTCAGCTTGCTTGCCCGCCGACGTCTCGCCACCGGCGTCATCGATCACCTCGATCGGCCCTTTTTCGCTCGTCGGCTTCGCCAATGCTTCGATGACCGGCGCCGCATCGGCTGGCATGTCATCATGGCTGTCGATCAACTGGCCGAGACGCTCCATCGGCGCACGCCACTCGAAGGCGTCGAGCCGGCCGGTGATCGGCGACACCGGCGCCCAGCGTTCCGATACCACGCCGTCTGCGACCCAGGCCGGATCGCGCGGCGCCCGCACCGCCCGGGACAGCAGCTGCCGCACCTTGCCCTGATCGCCGGTTTCGGCCTCCTCGATGTCTGCGAGCAGCAGATAGGCGCCCTCGCGGCGGTCCATCCGGATCGCCGCCTCGGCCTCGCGGCGGGCGGTCGAGAAATCCTGCGCGTCGAGCGCGGCGCGCGCCACCGTCATCGACGATTCGGCGTGGTTTTTCTTCATTTCCTGCAGCTTCTTCGCCCGGGTGAGGCGGTCGAGCACGGCGTCGCCCGGCCTTGCATGGGTATAGAGCTCGGCGACCTCCGGATGCGGCTCGGCCTTCCAGGCCGCCTCGAGGATCTTCGAGCCCTTGCGCACATCGTTCTGCTTGAACAATGCGGCCGCGGCGGCAACGGCCGCGGGCGCGAAGTCCGGCCTAAGCTTGTTGGCCTCGATCGCCGCCGTCCTGGCGGCGGCGGGATCGCTGTCGGCAAGCGCCTGCGCCTTGGCGGTCAAAAGCACGGCGCGGCGGCGATTGGCGGCATCGCGTTCGATCTGCCGTGTCGCCTTCTGCGCGTCGACCAGTTTCAGGGCGCCGTCCCAGTCGCCGCGCGCGGTCAGCTCTTCCAGCGTCGATTCCGCCGCCCAGGCCAGCTGCGGCGCCATCACCGCGGCGCGGCCGGCATAATGCCTGGCAGCGTTGCGGTCGCCGAGCCGTTCGGCTTCCAGATAAAGCCCGCGCAAACCCAGCAGCCGCATTTCGGGATCGTCGAGCATGCTTTCGAATTTCTGCCGCGCGCCTTCATGATCGCCTTCGAGCAGCGACGCCTGCGCTTCCAGCAGGTGGATCAGCGGCTCCTGGTCGGAACGGATCAGCTTGGCGGCTTCCTTGGTCTTCTTGCGGGCCAGCGCGCCATCACCGGCGCCGGCGGCAATCATGCCGGTCGACAGCGCCTGATAGCCACGGTCGCGGCGGCGGACGCGGAAATAGCGCGAGATGGTGTAGGGGCTGTTCCACAGCGACTTGAGCAGCCACCACAGGATCATCACCGCGGCGACCACGGCAACGACGGCCACCGCCGCCACCATCAGGCTGACCTGGTATTGATAGCCGTTGAAAGTGACGACCATGTCGCCCGGCCGGTCGGCCAGCCAGGCAAAGCCCAGCCCGAGCGCGAAAACGACGATGAGGAAGGCGAGCAGGCGGATCATTGTGTTGCCCTCATGCCTTCATCGCGCCCGAGATCAGCGCATCGACCTGGGTTTCGACCTCGATGCGTGCCTTCAGCTTGCCGGCAAAGTCCGCGCCAGCGGCCTTGGCGGCCTCGGGCAGCGTTTCATACTCGCTGAGTGCCTTCGCGTAGTCGCCCTGGTTGACCGCCGCCTCCATGCGCGCGACGGTTTCCGGTGCGCCGGCGCCTTCGACGGCGCCGATCGGCCTGACCTTGACCAGCGATTCGGCGCTCGACATCAGATTCTGCAGGAAGCCGGCATTCTCATCGACGGGCGTCGCGGCAGTGACCATGGCATTGGCGGCGGCATCAGCCTGCGATGCGATCTCGGCGCGGGTCGGAACGCCCTTTTCAGCATAGGGGCGCAGTGCCGCAAGCTGCGGCGCATCGGGCGAAATTGCCGCGAGGGTTTCGAGTTCGGCCGAAAACGGCCCGCCACGCTCGAGCGCCGCCTTCAAGGCCGACGCCGCGATGGCAAGCGCTACCTTCGGCTGCCCCGCCGCCGCCTCGACCTTGCCGGACAGCTGCGACACAGACTGCTCCAGCGCTGTCAGCCGGCCCTCCTGCGCCGTCGTAGCCTCGCCGGCCGACTTCACCAGCGCGTCGAGGCCAGCCAGTTTCTCGTTGAGCGGACCGAGATCGACCGGCGCCGAGCTGCCGGCCTTGCCGAGGGCGGCGACCGCCGTCTCGATCTGCGCGACCTTGTCGCCCAGTGCGGCGACCCCGGCCGCGTCGCCTGCTCCACCTTTCTCGACAGCCGATTTCAGCGCCGCCACATCGGCCTTGACCTGTTCAAGGCCCGAGGACAGGCCGACCATCTTCGCCGCTCCATCGCCGTTGCCGCCGGCGTCCTTCAAACCGGCGATTTCGGTCTTCAGCGAGGCGATGTCGCTGTTGACGCCATCGAGCGAGACGCCGGCGCCCGAACCCGGCGCGCCGAGCAGGCCGGCAAATTGCAGCCCGCCGGCGCCGACCAGCGCGATGACGCCGCCGATGATGCCGGCGGCGACGCCGTTGAGGCCGCCGCGCTTTTCAAGGGGTGGCGCCATTTTCTCGTCCCGTGTCTCGGGTTTCGCCTTGTTGCCGTCGGTCTGCGTGCGCTTCGCCGATGCGTCCTCGAAACTGTAGTCGTAGGCTTTGGTCTTGCCGGCCGGCGCATCGGACGATCCGGGACCGTGGGACGATCCGGGCTCGTCGGACGATCCGGGATAGGGGATCTCGGCCTCGCTAGCGGGCTTTGTCGCCGCTGCCGACGGCTGCTCCGGTTCGGCCCGTGCGTCGGCATGCTCCCAGGGCTCGAGATCGGTCTGGTCGGCGTGAACCGGCTCTTCGGGAACCTCGGGCTGCGAAGCGTTCGCTGCTTCCTCGGCCTTCGCCTCGTCTGTCCGGGCCTCCTGCCTGGCGGCGTCCTCGTCGGCGATGCGTGAGACGGCGCCCGGCTCGAGATCGATGGTCACCGGCTCGCGGCGGCTTTTCGAGTGTCGCATCTTCGGCGTCTTGACCATGCCTGGGCTCCGCACAATTCGCTTCGTCTCAACGCCTGGCGGCGCATGATGGTTCAGAAAGGGTCTAGCACATCACCAAGCGGTGAAAAGGGGCGGTGTGATGACGCGGCTCAGCTAGGCGCCTGCAAAAGCGCCAGCAGCACATCCTCGTCGGGTTGCGCGGCAATGCGGATTCTTTCGCTGGCGACACCGCCGAAGGCTGCCGCGATGCGAGTGGAAAGCGCAAAAACCCATGTTTTTTCGAAGAGACCGCGCAGAGCGGGCCGTCTTGCCAAGGTCTGCATCGCCGCCGCCGCCTTGGCTGAATAGAGCAACACCGCGTCGGCAGGTTGCCCCGACAGGCGTTCGAGGATGACTTCGTCCGAATACCCCACTGCCAGCGTGTCATAGGTCTCGACGGCGTGGACCCGAACGCCCGCCGTCCCGAGCCTCTGTTCGAACGCCGGAAAACGCACGCGCCCGCAGAGGTAGACAATCGTCTTTCCAGAAAAATCGGCGGCGAGCCTGTCGGCCAGCGCCTCCGCATCGCCCCAGCCTTCACTGACCGACAAAAACCCCGCTCGACGCGCCGCTTGCGCCGTCCTTTTGCCGACCGCATGGCAAGGCAAGGCGGCGAGCGTCGCGATGATTTCTTCCGGCGCATGACGCATGGCATTGGCGCTGGTGACGGCCACCGCGACGGCACCGTCCGGGATCAGTCCGGCGGCGGCAGGCAACGCCTTTGTTTCGGTCAGGGGCAAAAGAACCGGCTGAAAACCTGCCTCCTCAAGCCGATGCGCTGTGCGCGAAGCACCTGGTTCCGGCCTGGTCACCAGGACGCGAAGCATTTCAGAGCCAGCCGTCGAAGAACTTTTCGCCGGCCTTGGCGCGCACGCTCCGGGCCGCTTCACCGCCGATGCGGGCGGCGTCTTGCGCCGGCCCCTGCAGCTCGACCGTGTGCGACTGCATGCCGTCGGGCGAGATGATCAGCCCGGCGAATGACAGTTTTCCGGCCTCGATCGCCGCATAGCCGGCGATCGGTGTGCGGCAGGAGCCATCGAGCGCCGCCAGGAAGGCACGCTCGCAGGCCAGCGCCTGGCCGGTCGGCACATCATGGACGGCTGCCAGCATTTTTTCGACATCGCGGTCGCCGATACGGGTTTCGATGCCGATCGCGCCTTGCCCCGGCGCCGGCGGGAAGACATCGAGCGGTATCAGATCGGTGACGACATGCTCGAGCCCAAGCCGCTTCAGCCCGGCATAGGCCAGGATCGTGCCCGCGGCGACGCCTTCTTCAAGCTTGCGCAGCCGCGTCTGCACATTGCCGCGGAACATCACCACGTCGAGATCCGGCCGCATCCGGCGGATCAGCGCTTGCCGCCGCAGCGACGACGAGCCGACTTTCGCCCCGCGCGGCAGTTCGGCGATCGTCTTCGCCGCCTTGCCGACAAAGGCGTCGCGTGCATCCTCGCGCGGCAGGAAGGCCGAGAGTTCGAGACCGTCGGGCAGTTGCGTCGGCATGTCCTTCGACGAATGCACGGCGATGTCGATCCGGCCCGCCAGCAGCGCCTCCTCGATCTCCTTGGTGAACAGGCCCTTGCCGCCGGCTTCCGACAGCGGCCGGTCCTGGATGCGGTCGCCGCTGGTCGAGATGACGACCACCTCGAACGCCTCCGCCGGCATGCCATGCGCGGCCATCAGCCGCGCCTGCGCTTCATGCGCCTGTGCCAGCGCCAGCGGGCTGCCGCGTGTTCCGATTCTCAAGATTGTTTGCATGGCGCGCAGTCCGTGATAACCCCCCGGCAAGCGAGGCTTTTCCGGGGTTCTCCTAACGGGGAAAGCCCCATGATACAATCTTTAGGGACAGCGACGAATTGATCCGCGTGCTGGGCATAGAGACGAGTTGTGACGAGACCGCCGCCAGCGTGGTGGCCATCGACGGCGACGCCGCGCCAAAAATCCTGTCCAACATCGTGCTCAGCCAGATCGAGGAGCATGCCGCTTTCGGCGGTGTGGTGCCGGAAATCGCCGCGCGTGCCCATGTCGAGGCACTGGACGGCATCATCGAGGCGGCGCTTGCCGATTCGGGCACAGCACTCGCCGATATCGACGCGATTGCCGCCACCGCCGGTCCCGGCCTTGTCGGCGGGCTGATCGTCGGGCTGATGACCGCCAAGGCGATTGCCGCTGCGGCGAACAAGCCGCTGATCGCCATCAACCACCTCGAAGGCCATGCCCTGACCGCAAGGCTGACCGACGGGCTCGACTTTCCCTATCTCTTGCTGCTGGTCTCCGGCGGCCATACGCAAATCGTCGCCGTGCGCGGCGTCGGCGATTACCAGCGCTGGGCAACGACCATCGACGACGCGCTCGGCGAAGCCTTCGACAAGACGGCCAAGATGCTTGGCCTGCCCTATCCCGGCGGGCCGAATGTCGAGAAAGCGGCACAGGCCGGCAATGCCTCGCGCTTTGCCTTTCCGCGCCCGATGAAGGGCTCGGCGCAGCCCGACTTCTCCTTCTCCGGCCTCAAGACCGCCGTGCGCCAGGCGGCGAGCGCCATTGCGCCGCTGAGCGACCAGGACGTCGCCGACATCTGCGCTTCGTTCCAGGCAGCGGTGGCTGATGCGCTGGCCGACCGCGTCTCCCGCGCGCTGACGCGCTTTCGCGAGACATTTCCCGGCACGAAAAACCCGGCCCTCGTCGTTGCCGGTGGTGTCGCCGCCAACCGCACGATCAAGATCATGCTGGAGCGGCTCTGTGCCGAGACCGGCTTCACCTTCATTGCACCACCGCTGAAGCTCTGCACCGACAATGCGGCGATGATCGCCTGGGCCGGCATCGAGCGGCTGCGCACCGGCATGGCGCAGGAGAACGGCTTCGATTTCGTGCCGCGCTCGCGCTGGCCGCTGGATAGCATCTCGGCGCCGATGGTCGGCTCCGGCCGGCGCGGAGCCAAGGCATGAACGAGCGGGCAATGAGCGGCAACGACACCGCGCCGACCGGCTGGCGCGTTGCCGTGCTCGGCGGCGGGGCCTGGGGCACTGCCTTGGCCTTGGCCATGCTGCGCGCCGGCCATTTCGTCCGCCTTTACGCGCGCGACCCGGAGACCGTCGCCGCGATCGACCGCGGCGAAAATCCACGCTACCTGCCGGGCATTACGCTCCAGGCCGGCATCGTGGCGACGAGTAACATCCAGGCCGCGCTCGACGGTGCCGACTGCGTGCTGGCGGTGACGCCGGCGCAGTCGCTGCGGGCTACGCTGGCGGCCGCGAAGGACCATATGCCGTCCGGTATCCCGCTGGTTCTGTGTGCCAAGGGTATCGAAAGCGAGACCGGCGCCTTGCTGTCGGCGATTGTCGAAGAAATCCTGCCGCTCAATCCGGTTGCCGCTCTGTCGGGTCCGAGCTTCGCCAGCGACGTCGCCCGCGGCCTGCCGACGGCCGTTGTGGTCGCTGCCCGCGACGAGGCATTGGCCGCCGATCTCGCCGCCCGCTTTTCCGCCGAAAACCTGCGCTGCTATTCGAACGACGACCTGATCGGCGTCGAGATCGGCGGCGCCTTGAAGAACGTCTTCGCCATTGCGGCGGGTGCCGTCACTGGCGCGGGTCTCGGTGCCAGCGCCCAGGCCGCCATGGTGACGCGCGGCTTTGTCGAGCTGCGCCGCATCGGCGCTGCCTTCGGCGCCAGGCCCGAAACGCTGATGGGGCTTTCCGGCCTTGGCGACCTGCTGCTGACCTGCTCGTCCACCCAGTCGCGCAATTTCGCCTATGGCCTGGCGCTCGGCCAAGGCAAGCCGCTTGCCGGATTGCCGCTCGCCGAAGGCGTGCCGACGGCGGCGATCGCTGCCCGCATCGCCACCGAGCGCAACATCGACGCGCCGATCATTGCCGCCGTCGCCGCCATACTGGACGGTGCCATCACCGTCCGGCAGGCTGTGACGGCCTTGATGACCCGGCCGCTGAAGACGGAAACCAACGATTGATCCCCACGACTTTGAACGATCAGGAGAAAAAGATGCTGTTTGCTGTGATTTGCAAGGACAAGCCCGGAAGCCTGCAGGTGCGCCTCGACACGCGGCCCGAGCATATCGCCTTTCTCGAAGGGTTGAACGGCGACAAGAAGCTGGCCTTCGCCGGTCCGTTTCTTGACACCGAAGGCAAGCCCAATGGCAGCCTCGTGGTCGTCGAAGCGTCCGACCTGGCTGGCGCCCAGGCTCTTTCGGCGGCCGACCCCTACGCCAAGGCCGGGCTGTTCGAAAGCGTCGAAATCCGCCCGTG
The DNA here is from genome assembly GCF_004006095.1 of Mesorhizobium sp. M7A.F.Ce.TU.012.03.2.1. NCBI lineage: Bacteria > Pseudomonadati > Pseudomonadota > Alphaproteobacteria > Hyphomicrobiales > Phyllobacteriaceae > Mesorhizobium > Mesorhizobium sp. M7A.F.Ce.TU.012.03.2.1. The sequence continues at coordinate 1,702,922 of NZ_CP034779.1, read as the reverse complement.
GAACTGGACGTTCAACAAGCCGGCGGCTAGTTAATCCCGGTCGCCCGCGCGACGCCTAGGAGGAGAAAGACATGAACTACTGGCTGTTCAAATCCGAGCCATTCAAGTTCTCCTTCGAGATGCTGAAGGCCAAGGGCAAGGCCGGCACGCAATGGGACGGCGTGCGCAACTACGCCGCGCGCAACAACATGAAGGCGATGCAGATCGGCGATCTCGGCTTCTTCTACCATTCCAACGAGGGGCTGAACGTCGTCGGTATCGCTGAAGTCTGCGCGCTTGCCCATCCCGACACCACGTCGGACGATCCGCGCTGGGAATGCGTCGACATCCGCGCCGTAAGGGATGTGCCGAACCCGCCGACGCTGGAACAGGTCAAGGCCAATCCGAAGCTTGCCGACATGGCGCTGGTGCGGCTCGGCCGGCTTTCCGTGCAGCCGGTGACGCCGGCCGAATGGAAGGAAGTCTGCCGCATGGGCGGCTTGACGCCGGCTCCGTGACGGCGCTGACGCCCAACAGCGCGAGGCAATTCATTCTCGACAACACGGCGCTGATGGCGCCGCCGCACGTCCCGGAGATCCTGCTTCATCTTGCCGACGAAGCGCATGATTTGTGGCAGCGGACCGAGGATGAGCTGGTCGAGATCGGCCTGCCGCCGCCTTTCTGGGCCTTTGCCTGGGCCGGCGGCCAGGGCCTTGCCCGCTATATCCTGGACAATCCCGGCACGGTGCGGGGCAAGCGCGTGCTCGACTTCGCTTCCGGCTCCGGTCTTGTCGCCATCGCCGCCGCCAAGGCAGGTGCCGCCAAGGTGACCGCAGCCGACATCGATCCGTTCTGTGCCACCGCGATCCGGCTCAACAGCGAGATCAACGGTGTCGGGACCGAATTCCTCGGCACGGATTGCATCGGCACCGATGCAGGTTGGGACGTGGTCCTGGCCGGTGATGTTTTCTACGACAAATCTTTCGCGGACCGGCTGATGCCATGGTTCGCAACGCTGAAGGCGCGCGGCGCCGAAATCCTCGTCGGCGATCCCGGACGGTCGTATCTGCCGAAGGCAGGGCTGGAGCCGCTTTCTGTGTATGAAGTGGCCGTCACGCGGGCGCTGGAGGATGCGCTGGTCAAGCGCACGACGGTCTGGCGGTTCGCTTGACGCGATCGCCGAACAGGCGTTCCATCACATACAGATCAGAGGGGGAGCTCATGGATTTTTCAGCAGTGAACTGGCTGGCGGTGGTCGCCGCCGCGATCGTCGCATGGCTGTTCGGCGCCGCTTGGTACATGGGCCTGAGCAAGGCGTGGCTGAAGGCCGCCAAGCTCGATCCGGCGACGATGAAGAAATCGCCGCTGCCCTTCGTCATCAGCTTCATCGCCGAACTGGTCATGGCCACCATATTGGCCCTGGTCGTCGGCGCGATGACCGGCGGCGAGCCGACATGGATCGCCGGACTAGTCTTCGGCTTCGTGCTCTGGCTGGGTTTCGTCGCCACGACGCTCTCGGTCAATCACCGCTACGAGAATTTCGGCTGGGACCTGACCCTCATCGACGGCGGCCACTGGCTCGGCGTGCTGCTGATCATCGGCGCCGTGATCGGCTGGTTCGGCGCGGCGGCAACCTGAATCAAAGGCAGTAGGGCAGTAAGGCAGTAGGGGAATAGGGGGCAGACGGCACCGACGCCTATCCCTACTGCCCTACTGCCCTACTGCCCTACTGCCCTACTGCCCTACTGCCCTACTGCCCTACTGCCCTTTGTCCGTGGTCCGCGTCTTGGCGACTTCCTCGAGCATCCATTCGCGAAAGGCGACGATGCGCGGATCGGCGGCGGTATTTTCGGGATAGACCAGGAAGTAGGCGAACTCGGGCGCCACCCGCAGGCCGAGTTCGAAAGGCTGCACCAGCCTGCCTTGGGAAAGGTCGTTCGCCACCATGGCGAAATCGGCGAGCGCAACGGCATTGCCGTCGAGCGCTGCCTGGACGGCATCCGTGGAGTTTCCGAACACGACGGTCCGGCTGTCGTCGAAATCAGTGATGCCGGCCGCCGCCATCCACATCCGCCAGTTCGGCCATGTCACGCCTTGCCGCGACCATTCGATATGCGCAAGCGTGTGGTTGAAGAGATCGCGCGGCTCACGCAGCGGCGGACCGGACGTCAAGAGGCTCGGGCTGCACACCGGAATGAGGATGTTGTCGAACAGCCGGTGGGTGCGAAGACCCGGATATTTGCCGGCGCCGAAACGGATGCCGACATCGATGTCATCGAGTTCGAAATCCCGCACTTCATAGGCAATGTCGAATCGCAATTCGATATCGGGGTGATGCTTGCGAAAATCGTCGACCCGTCGCATCAGCCATTTTGACGCGAACTGCGCGTCGAGCGTTACCTTCAAAAGGGCGGTGCCGCGCGCCAGCTTTTGCGCCCGCGAAACGGCCCGGCCAAGCAGGTCGAGCGCGTCGGCCGAGGCGTCGAACAGCACCGTCCCCGCCTCGGTGAGCCGGATGGTGCGGCTGGTGCGTGTGAACAGAACCAGCCCGAGTTGATCCTCGATTTCCTTGATCTGATGGCTGACGGCGGCCGGCGTCAGGCCGAGCTCGTCGGCGGCACGGGTGAAATTGAGGTGCCGGGCCGCTGCTTCCAGTGTCCTCAAGGCACGAGTCCCGGGCAGAAGACGAGCCATCCTATCCTCAAATAAAACTTGATGATCCAGAGAAAACTACTCGTTTCTCGCAGAGATTTCAATCTGGCATCATCCATCCATCGAAACATCATCAAGCCGGATTTGATATCCGGGGAGAACGGAGCACACCATGTCCATCATCGTTTTGAATTCATCGACACCCCGCCCGGCCTGGCTGGCCGAAACTCTCGACTGGCTGCGTCACGCCCGGGCCGCGATACGCCTCGCCCGCCGCGACATTGCCTACCAGAACGTCGAGGATCTCTCCGATCGCCAACTGCGCGATATCGGCGGCGAGCGCCGTGACGTCGCTCGCGCAATGGACAGAGAACTTGGCCGGCTGGGCCTGCTAGACATCGGCTGGCAGAGACCGCGAAGGTCAGGGAATAGGCAGTAGGAAATAGGCAGTAGAGGAAGATTTAAGTCAGCGCCGACAGGTAGCCTACTGCCTACTGCCTACTGCCTACTGCCTACTGCCTACTGCCTACTGCCTACTGCCTACTGCCTACTCCCCTACTGCCTACTCCCCTACTCCCCTACTATCTCACCACCCTCACCACCGTCCGGTCCGACAGCAGCGGCAGCAGCCGCGCCATGGTTTGCGCCGTGACAGCCACACAGCCTTGCGTCGGCGTGAAGCCGGGGCGCGCCAGATGGAAGAAGATGGCGCTGCCGCGCCCGCGCCGGCGCGGCGACAGGTTCCAGTCGAGCACAAGGCAGGCGTCGTAGAGCCGGTCGTCGCGCCGCATGCGTTCGTGGCTGGCGCCATAGGGTATCTTGACCGGCCTGTTGTAGTTGCGGTCGTCGGGCACTTCGCACCAGCCCAGATCGGGCCCGATCGGCGTCATCGCCAGACGGGTCCTGCGGCCGCTGGAGAACTGATCTCCCCGGAAATACCCCGACAGGATCCGCATCGCGGCCAGCGGCGTGGCGCCATCGCCTTCGCGCTTGCCGGCCGAGATGCCACCGCGCCCCAACGCACAGGCAAACACCGTTTTCCCGGCCTGCAGCAGGCCCTGGCTTGGATGCCCAGGCCTCGCCCGCACGGTCAGCACACGCAGCCCTTTTCGCAAAATTGCGCCGGCTGCATTGCGATCGTGTTTTTTCTTGTATGATCGTGCCAAGGAACAAATCACTGTGAACGGCTGTTGCGCCGATCAGCTTCCGCATAAACAGGCAGCGGTCAACTGAATTTTCTTTTCAAAACAACGGATTGATCCATGACTTCACGCACCATACTGATCGTCGACGACGATGACGACCTGCGCGGCACACTGGTCGAGCAATTATCCCTTTACGAGGAATTCGACGTGCTACAGGAATCGACTGCGGCAAAAGGTGTCGCCGCAGCGCGCGGCGGCCTCATCGATCTGCTCATCATGGACGTCGGACTGCCCGACATGGATGGCCGCGAAGCGGTGAAGATCCTGCGCAAGGGCGGCTACAAGGCGCCCATCATCATGCTGACCGGCCACGACACCGATTCGGATACGATTCTTGGTCTTGAGGCCGGCGCCAACGACTATGTGACGAAGCCGTTCCGCTTTGCCGTGCTGCTGGCACGCATTCGGGCGCAGCTGCGCCAGCATGAGCAGAGCGAGGATGCCACCTTCTCGGTCGGGCCCTATACTTTCAAGCCCAGCCAGAAACTGCTGCTCGACCCGCGCGGCGGCAAGGTCCGGCTGACGGAGAAGGAAGCCTCGATCATCAAATATCTTTATCGCGCCGACCAGAAGGTGGTGACGCGCGACGTGCTGCTCGAGGAAGTATGGGGCTACAATTCCGGCGTCACCACACACACGCTGGAAACCCATGTCTACCGGCTGCGCCAGAAGATCGAGCGCGATCCTTCCAATGCGGAAATTCTTGTGACAGAAAGCGGCGGCTACAAGCTGGTTCCTTAAACATTTCATTATCCAATGAGCGGTCGGGCGGGGCCGCTTTCGGGTACGATCCAGTTGGAGGGTGGTTTGGATCGAACTCGCAGAGGAGGAGTCGGACTGTCGGTTCGGGGACATAGCTAGATGGCGCTGGATGACGACATCCGCGTCCTGTCCGCCGTGAGGCTCTTCGAGGGCTTCACGCAGGAACAATTGCGCCTGCTCGCCTTTGGCGCCGAGAACACCAGGCTGATTGCCAACCACAAGCTTTATCGCGAGGACGACGAGGCCGATTCCGCCTATATCGTCGTCAGTGGGCGCATCGTGCTCTACCGGGAGCAGGGTGGTGAACGCATTCCGATTGGCACGGCAGGCCCCGGCACGATCCTCAGCGAACTGGCGTTGATCGCCGACACCAACCGGTTGACCAGCGCCTCGGCCGAGATCGATTCGGAAGTGATGCGTCTCAGCCGCAAGATGTTCCGCCGTATCCTGGAGGAATATCCCGAGATCGCGGTCAAGCTCCACCAGCGCATCTCGGAGGAATTTCAGGCGATGATCCGCCGCATCGAGGAACTGGCGCCGCGCTTCTCCGGCTGAAGGCTGCCCGCCTGCGAAGCTGTTGTTTCGCGGCCAAAGGCGGAAGCGCGGCAGCGTCCGTTGACAGGCCCGAGGTGAAATCCTAAAGCACCCCGAAGGCGGCCGGCACAGCAGGCGCCATCACCACCAGGCTCCTGGGGGGAGCGAGCCATGCCGTCAGGGCGGTACGAGACGATTATCTTGTATTCCCGCAATGACGCGTTCGGCGACGGATTGATCCGGATTCCGGCTTTGCGCGCCGCCAGAACGGCATTCCCCGATAGTTTCATCGTCTACGGAACCACCCGGTCGTCGTCCCTTGAACATAGCCTCAATCGCCATGCCGGCCATTTGGTCGATGCGATCAATGTGCGGACGCCGCTGGCGCGCCTGGTCGCCGATCACCGCAAGGGCAAGGGGCGATTGGCCGTTGTCGATTTCCGCATCTCGGCGCGTTGGCTGCTTCAAGCCTCGGCATCACTGCTCGGCCGCGGCATCGCCTATGAGGCAAACTTTCCGGCTTTCGCCCTTTCCTGGCGCCTGGGCCAAAGACCTGAAGCACGACCCGGGCACAATGCCTGGCGCTACCACCGCCTCATCGAACGCCTTGCCGGCAAGCGGCTGCCTTTCGATCATCGGCTGGAGCCTGGCCCGGCCGCGCGAGCGGCGGCCAGGAGCCTTGCGGACGGCAAGCAGGCTCCGTTGATCATTATCGCGGCGCACGGCAGCGCCAGCAAGCGCATGTCGGCGGATCAGGTTGCCGCGATCGCCGACAGCCTGATCGCCGACGGGGCGAACCTTCTCTATGTGAAAACCCCAGGCGATGGTCCCGATATGGCTGAACTGGCTCAGCGCGTACCGAAGCTGCGGCTTGTCGATTCCGCCGCGATCGAAGGTGTCGATATCGGTGACATCTTGCTGGCGCTCGGCGAGTTTGCCGATCTTTACATCGGCGCCGAAGGCGGTACCGCACATCTCATGGCAACCGTGATGACGCCGATGGTTATCCTCAGTGGCGGCGCCAACATGGCCCGTTGGAGGCCGCTTTCGAACTGCGTGGACGTGATCGAATCCCGTCTTGCAAGTCCAAGCGGTCTGGTCGCCAATGTGCCTGCGCCGACAATCATCGAAGCGGCGCAACGCATGCTGGCGACACGCCGCCGCGACCATCCCCATCTGCCGGATCTCGCAAACTGTCAGCCCAGCAATTTCGCGACAACGACATGCATGAAGACTTGAAGCGCGCCGTTTGAACTTGAATTCATTTGGTCGCGCTTCGAAGCGCGTTGAGATTCAGGTCGGCCATTTGCAGGCCAGCCTCACCTGAACATCGACGCCATGGTACAATGGGTTCGGTGGGGCGAAGCGCTGCAACCCTGGTGACCACCGGCACATGCAGGCGGAGTCTCGGCGGCAGATCTGGCGGCTGTCGCATTTTGGTTCCAATGGAGTTCCTCTCAGTCCTCAATGAGAATAGCAAATGCCAGAGAACAACGCGCTGAACACCAAGCATGGCGGCGAATGGACGATAGCCTGGCGCTTGGTCATACTGGCGGCGACGGCGATTAACGTCGCGATGCTCTTAGCCGCTCTGTTCGTTGCGCAGATTCGTGGTCTGGACGCTTGGATCTTTTATCGAGATCCATCTGCGGTCGCCGAAGTTGGCTTCTATACAGGGTGGATTTCGTCCCTGGGTGCTTCACTGTGGATCGGCTCCGGCGCGGTGACCCTGTTTGCTGGCCTGCTCGCGCATCGATGGGATTGCACGTTTCTCGGCGGCCTTACCCTGTTCCTGGGGCTCGATGACCTGTTGTTGATCCATGAGGACGTGCTCCCCATGGTTGCGATACCAGAGATCGTTGCGATGATTGTCTACGCCGCCGCCGGGCTGTTCTGGTTTTTTCGGCTGCGACGGAAGACATTCGACGGCACGATCGTCTTTGTGGCCGCAGGCTTCCTGCTCGCGCTGTCGGCATCCATCGACCAACTCGGAGATCTGTTTCCCACCCCTGGTTCTGCGGCCGCCATCGCCGAAGACGTCGTCAAAGAGCTTGGCATCTTCCTTTGGGCGGCAGGTGCCGTTGGGTACGCGGCGATGGTGACACGATTGGGCCGTCCGTGGGTGGATCCAGCCGACTCCACCTCTGCCGACTGACTGCCGCACGCGGGCATTTTCGACCAGACTAGTCCAGATCGAACCGCGCGATGACAGGCACATGGTCCGACGGGCGCTCCCAGCCGCGCGCCGGACGCAGGATCTCGTAGCCGGAAAAGCTGGGCACCAGGTTTGGCGACGACCAGACGTGGTCGAGACGACGGCCGCGATTGGACAGCTCCCAATCCTGCGCGCGATAGCTCCACCAGGTGTAGAGCTTCTGCTCATGCGGCACGTTGAGCCGCATCAGGTCGACCCAGTCGCCGGCGCGGCGCATCGCCTCGAAATTTTCCGTCTCGATCGGCGTGTGGCTGACCACGTTGAGCAATTGCTTGTGCGACCAGACGTCATGTTCGAGCGGGGCGATGTTGAGGTCGCCGACCAGCACCGAGCCGGACACCTCGTCATGTTCTGCCCGGATGGCATTCATCTCGGCGACGAAGTCGAGCTTGTGCTTGAACTTCCTGTTGATGACGGGATCCGGTTCGTCGCCGCCCGCCGGAACGTAGAAATTGTGGAGCAGGATCGCCTTGCCGCCGGCCCGCACCGTCACCGAGAGGTGCCGGCTGTCCTCTATCTCGCAAAAGCGTCGCTTTTCGACCACCTCGATCGGCCGCCGAGCCACGGTTGCTACGCCGTGGTAGCCCTTCTGGCCATGGAAGGCGATGTGCTCGTAGCCGAGCTTGCGGAAAGCCTTTTCGGGGAACAGTTCGTCGGGAACCTTGGTTTCCTGCAGGCACAGCACGTCGGGCGCATGCTCGACAAGCAGGCGCTCGACGATCGGCATGCGCAAGCGAACGGAGTTGATGTTCCAGGTGGCGATGGAGAAGGGCATTGGCAATCCAGGACAGCGTGCGACCGACCAGAACCGATGGGCCCCGGCGGGGAAGACGCCTTTCGACGGAGTCAGTCCGGGAAACTGCCAGCCGCAAGTCGCAAAGACAAGCCGGGCCACGCCCGCTGAGGCGTGACCCGGCGCTTTCCACAGCTATTGGTGCGATTGGCCTAGCGCGCCTTGTTGGTGTTGAGCTCGCGGTTCGCCGTGTAGTCGATGGCGAAAGTATCCGGCGCGAAGCTGACGCCTTCCTTGGTGTTGAAGATCATCACCGTCGTGTCCTTGCCCTGCGCGTCGGTGATCGTCCACTGCCGCAAGTCGAGGGTTTTCGGATCGAACATCATGGTGATCTTCGAATTGCCGAACACCGATTTATCGGCGAGCTGGATGGTGGTGAGGTCATCCTCCTGCTTGACGCTTTTGACGCGGTCGCCGGAGAGATCGATCCTGTTGTCGAGCAGCAGCTTCAAGGGTGTCTTCGACAGCGGATAGAGATCGGACGTGTTGAGCCTCTTATTCAGGATGACCACCGACTGGCCGTCTGAAATCACCCGGAAGTTTGAAGAGCCGTCGTAGTTGAAGCGGATCTTGCCTGGCCGTTCGAGGAAGAACTTGCCGCCGGTCTGCTCGCCCTTGGGGCCGAACTGCACGAATTCGCCGCTCATCGATTTGACCGAGGAAAAGTGGTCGGCGATCTTCTGCGCAGCGGTCGGCACAGCCGCCTGCGCCGAAGCCAGCACCTGGAAGCCGGGCACCGCGTTGAAGGCTGCCGCCCCCGCAAACGCCAGGCCGAGGCCCAGCAACTGACGCCGGGATGGAGCAAATGTGCTGAGCGCTGAAAGATCGTTTTTCATGTCGGTCACTCTCATCTGATTCCTGAGTTGTTCTGTGCTTGGACCCCCAGTTAGGCTGAAATTTGGCGGGTCAGACGTCCCTTGGTCGCTTCAACGCCTTGAAAGGTTCAAGGTTGCCGGACCGGGATGTCACAAGGGTCGGCCTTTCTGGTCAGAACTTGTCCTCTTCGGTCGGCACCAGGATCTCGCGCTTGCCGGCATGGTTGGCCGGGCCGACGATACCTTCCTTTTCCATCTTCTCGATGATCGAGGCGGCGCGGTTATAGCCGATGCCCAGCCGGCGCTGGATATAGCTGGTCGAGGCCTTGCCATCGCGCAGCACCACGGAGACCGCCTGATCGTAGGGATCGTCGGAATCCTCGAAATTGCTGTTGCCGCCACCGGACCCACCCTTGCCCGACGGCTCGTCGTCGTCCTCGCCATCATCCTCGGTGATGGCGTCGAGATATTCCGGCACGCCCTGCAGCTTCAGATGCGCGACGATCTTCTCGACCTCTTCATCGGCGACGAACGGGCCGTGCACGCGCTGGATGCGGCCGCCGCCGGCCATGTAGAGCATGTCGCCCATGCCGAGCAGCTGCTCGGCGCCCTGCTCGCCCAGAATGGTGCGGCTGTCGATCTTCGACGTCACCTGGAAGGAGATGCGGGTCGGGAAATTGGCTTTGATGGTGCCGGTGATGACGTCGACCGACGGCCGCTGCGTTGCCATGATGACATGGATGCCGGCGGCGCGCGCCATCTGCGCCAGGCGCTGCACGGCACCTTCGATGTCCTTGCCGGCGACCATCATCAGGTCGGCCATCTCGTCGATGATGACGACGATATAGGGCATCGGCTCGAGATCGAGGTTCTCGGTCTCGTAGATCGCCTCGCCGGTCTGGCGGTCGAAGCCGGTCTGCACGGTGCGCGAGATCTTCTCGCCCTTCTTGTCCGCCTGGCTGACGCGGGCGTTGAAGCCGTCGATGTTGCGCACGCCGACCTTGGACATCTTGCGGTAGCGGTCCTCCATCTCGCGCACGGTCCATTTCAGCGCCACCACGGCCTTCTTCGGATCGGTGACGACGGGCGTGAGCAGATGCGGGATGCCGTCATAGACCGAAAGTTCCAGCATTTTCGGATCGATCATGATCAGCCGACATTCTTCCGGCTTCAGCCGGTAGAGCAGCGACAGGATCATGGTGTTGATGGCGACCGACTTGCCCGAGCCGGTGGTGCCGGCGACCAGCACGTGCGGCATCTTGGCGATGTCGACGATGACCGCCTCGCCATTGATGGTCTTGCCCAGCGCCAGCGCCAGCTTGGCCTTCGTCGTCTCGAAGTCACGGCTGGCCAGAATCTCTCTGAGATAGACGGTTTCGCGCTTGGCGTTCGGCAGTTCGATGCCGATGGCGTTGCGGCCGGGCACCACGGCGACGCGGCAGGCGATGGCGCTCATCGAGCGCGCAATGTCGTCGGACAGGCCGATGACGCGTGACGATTTGATGCCGGGCGCCGGTTCGAGCTCATAGAGTGTGACCACCGGACCGGGACGGACGGCGATGATCTCGCCCTTGACGCCGAAGTCCTCCAGCACGCCTTCGAGCAGGCGGGCGTTCTGTTCCAGCGCGTCCTTGGACAGGCTGGCGTCGCGCACCACGTTCTTCGGCTCGGAGAGGAAGTGGAGCGACGGCATTTCGAATTTTTCCGAGCCGATCAGCGATGTCTGCGCCTCGCGCTGGACGCGGGCGCCGGGCACGGGGCGCGCCGCCGGCGCCTCGACGCGGGTGGCTGCGTCGGAGCGGAACGGCTGCACCCTGGCGGTCGGCGCGCCGCGGCGTTGCACGACAGGTTCATCGTCGAAATCGGCATCCTCGCCCGCATTGTCGAAGCGGTCGTCGAAGATGTCGGCATCGTCGGGGTCGAGCGAGGCGCTGCGGTCATTGACCATGGCGGCGAAGAATTCGGGCTCGACGCGGGCGCGGCCATCCTGGCTCATCCGCTGCTCGGCAAACTCCGCCGATTCGACCCGTTCGGCGGCGCGCCGCCAGGCGGTGGAGCGCTGCTCCATCTCCGGCTCGTACTCGTCCCGCTCCTGCCTGCGGCGCAAGGCACGGCGGTGCATCCACGCGCGCAGCGACAGCCACCAATGGGTGATGGCGCCGAGCGCCAGGATACCCTCGTCGCCTTCGTCCTCGTCATTGTCGAACAACAGGTCGTCCTCGCGCGGATCGGCGGCGGGCTCGTCCTCCATCACGGCGAAGCCGTTCTTGCGACCGATCAGCGCCGAACCATGGGCAAAGAGCCACAGCGCGGGTGCGGCCAGCAGGATGGCGATGATGCTGGCGATCAGCCCGGTCGGATAGCCGCCGATGACGACGCCGGGGATCTTCAGCACCATGTCGCCAAACACACCGCCGAGGCCGGTGGGCAGCGGCCAGGTCTTGGGCGGCACAACGCAGCCGACCATGGCCGCGGCCAGCAGCGCGAAGCCGAACCAGGACAGCCCGCGCTTGGGCAGCCTGTCGACACCGCGCGCGGAAAACAGCAGGAATCCCCAGATGACCGTCGGAACCAGGGCCGCGACGGCGGCGAGGCCGAAGAACTGCATGGCCAGGTCGGAGAACACGGCACCCGCATAGCCCATGGCATTGGTGACGGTGTTGTTCGTCGCGTGGGAAAAACTCGGATCGGCGACATTCCAGGTGGCAAGGCTGGCAACGCCAAAGGCGGCCAGCGCGAACAGGCCGACGCCGACCAGCCGCCCGACCTGACGCCGCGCGAACGCCTGGATGCCGTGCCCCGTATCGGCCAGCGCAAGCGGTGCTGAAGCCCCTGAACGCATGCTCTTCCCCGTCTGTCATGGTCTCGCCGGGTGCGTGGCGCATTCCGGCAGATTCGGGTCTCAGACTATCGGTGGGAAGGTTAAGGGCGCATTAACTATAAGAGGTTGAGATGATCAAGCCTCGTTACCACTGGTTGAGCCGTTTGCTGCTCGAAGAATGGCGCCGAGTGTGGGCGAAGGGGGGTCGCCAATTTGGGTAGAGGCATGCAACCCGTCTTCCTTCGCGTGGCGGCACTGGCCTGGGCAGGGCTCAGTTTGCTGCTCGCTTTGCACTGGTTCGTCGAACTCGGCATGGTGGGCTTCCCGGACGGCTATGTGACGACCTTCGCCAGAGCGACCGGTCCGCTGCTGCACATCCTCGCCACAGCCTGCCTCGGACAAGGCCTGTATTTTCTGTTCAGAGGTCTTTCGGCAAGGGATTTGCAGTGCGAGGCCTCGGCCTGCGGGTTTTGATCGCCGCGGTCCTGACAGTGGCGCCTGTGCTGATCGTCAGGAATTGCCCGCATTCCCGGACATGCAGCAGCGCGTATGAAGCGCTGACGAACACCATGATGGACGACGGCGCCGGCGGATAGAGCTGCCGCCTGCCGAAACAATGGCGGACTGCCGGGCCCGCCATTGGTCGTCTGGAACAAAGATCGGGCCTCGGCCCGACCGGACAAATCAGTTGGCGCCGCCGAGCGCCTGCACATTGGCGCAGAATTCCGCATACGGCTTGCTCATCGCCGCATCCTGGCATTCCTTCTTCATCGCTTCCTGCTTTTCCATCGGCATGGCCATGAAAGCGGTCTTGAAATCCGCCATCGGCTTCATGGTCTTCATGCCGGAATCCGTGAAGAACGGCGCCATGTTGTCGGGCTCATCCAGAGCGCCGGCAAATGCAAAGCCGCTGACCATGGAAAGAGCGAGCGCTCCAAGGCAGATATTCTTGAGGTTCATGAAATGGTTTCCTTCCCTGTTGTTTGGCACGAGCGTCAGAACGACGATCGTCCCCCCAGTTCGGAACCAGAGCGGTCGTTGTTTCCTCAAAAAGCTTGATCACACGAACGTGATTGCGCTAAGGCGGGCATTGCCGGAATGACTTGCCAAAAAAAGAGGCCCGGATGCGATCCGGGCCTCAATGCGTGAACTCCTTTCGGGAGCATCACGACGGGATAGGAATTGCGGGGCGGCCAATGCCGTCCCGCACGGGCTTACGAGTGGTAGGCCGCTTCGCCATGCGAGGTGAGGTCGAGGCCTTCGCGCTCTGCGTCGGCTGTCGGACGCAGGCCGATGATCAGGTCGACGATCTTGTAGAGGATGGCGCTGCCGATGCCCGACCACAGCAGGGTCACCAGGACACCCTTGGCTTGCGCCAGGAGCTGGGTGGCCGTGCCGGCATAGCCGGCAGCAAAGTCGGCCGTCGAATAGTCGACAATGCCGGCGCCACCGAGGGCAGGATTGACCAGGATGCCTGTGCCGAGCGCGCCGATGATGCCGCCGATGCAGTGGACGCCGAAGACATCAAGGCTGTCGTCGTAGTCGAACGTGTTCTTCACCACCGAGACGAAGAAGTAGCAGACGAAGGTGGCGACGATGCCGAGCACGATGGCGCCCATCGGGCCGGCAAAGCCGGCAGCGGGCGTGACGGCGACGAGGCCGGTCACCGCACCCGAAACAGCACCAAGCATGGAGGCTTTGCCGCGCAGCAGCGATTCAAGCACGATCCAGGTGACCGCCGCCGCCGCCGTGGCGACGAAGGTATTGATCATGGCCAGCACCGCATAGGCGTTCGCTTCAAGATTCGAACCGGCGTTGAAGCCAAACCAGCCGACCCACAGCAGCGAAGCACCGACCATGGTCAGCGTCATCGAGTGCGGCGCCATGAGATCCTTCTTGTAGCCGCTGCGCTTGCCGATCATGAGCGCGCCGACGAGGCCGGCAATGCCCGCATTGATGTGAACGACCGTGCCGCCGGCGAAGTCGATGGCGCCGAAGCTGAAGATGAGGCCCGTCGGATCGCTATAAGCGCTCGGGCCGCCCCAGAACCAGACCATATGAGCGATCGGGAAGTAGATGAAAGTGACCCACAGGATGACGAAAAGGATCAAAGCGGAGAATTTGACGCGTTCGGCGAAGGCGCCGACGATCAGAGCCGGCGTGATGCAGGCGAAGGTCATCTGGAAGACGACGAACACCAGTTCAGGAATGGCGACACCCTTGGTAAAGGTTTCCGACAGGGTCGTCACATCGACGCCGGAGAGAAACATCTTGGAAAGGCCGCCGACGAAGGCGTTGCCCGGGGTGAAGGCGAGGCTGTAGCCGTAGAAAACCCAGATGATCATGACCACGCTGGTGATGGTGAAGACCTGCATCAGCACTGACAGCATGTTCTTGCTGCGAACCAGGCCGCCGTAGAAAAGCGCAAGACCGGGAACCGTCATCAACAGCACCAGAACGGTGGAAACCATCATCCACGTGGTGTCGCCCTTGTCGACGGTGAAAGCTGGCGCTGCTGCGGCCGCGGCGGGAGCCGCTTCCTGCGCGAATGCGGCGACCGTGCCCAATGCTCCGAGCGCGAACGAGCCGAGCAGCGCGGAGCGCGCCGCTGACTTCAAGGTGGAAGGAATATTCATTGAACTCTCCATTGGAATACGTGATCGCCGCTCAGAGCGCGTCGGTGTCTGTTTCGCCGGTGCGGATGCGCACCGCCTGATCGATGCCGAAAACGAAGATCTTGCCGTCGCCGATCTGGCCGGTCTTGGCGGCGGCGGAGATGGCCTCGACAGCCTTGTCCACCATGTCGGAACTGACGGCGACTTCGATCTTGATCTTCGGCAGGAAGCTGACCGCGTATTCCGCCCCGCGATAGATCTCCGTATGCCCTTTCTGACGCCCGTAGCCTTTGACTTCGGTGACGGTCAGGCCCTGGATGCCGACGGCGGTAAGCGCTTCGCGTACCTCGTCGAGCTTGAACGGCTTGATGATTGCCATCACAATTTTCATAAGGTTTCACCCTTCGCTGTTGCGGTCCCCCGCGTTTGCACACCTTCACCGATCCTAAAAAGCCGGAGAGTGCCCACGAGGATTCAAGCTCCGTGCCAAGTGCCGAAGCAGGGTGTTAACCCGTTGTAAACAAAGAGATTAGAGAGCACACCGACGCAACCTGCCCACAGCTGCAGCGATGCATCTGCCTAAAACTTAGGCAATTTTTGAAAAATGCCTACTCTGCAGGCGATCGCTTGAGCCGGATCAGCCCTTCCTGCGCAACCGAGGCGATCAGCGTGCCGTCGCGGGCAAACAGCGACCCGCGTGTAAAGCCGCGCGACCCCTGTGTCGACGGGCTGTCCTGCGTGTAGAGCATCCAGTCGTCGAGCGCATGGCTGCGATGGAACCACATGGCGTGGTCAATGCTCGCCGCCTGGATATCGCGATCGAAAATGGCGCGGCCATGCGCAAAGGTCGATGTGTCGAGCAGCGTCATGTCGGAAAGATAGGCGAGCACCGCCGCCTGGATGGCGCGGTCCGCCGGCACCGGACCTGTGGTGCGGATCCAGATATTCTGCTTCGGCTCCAGCTTTTCGCGGCTGGTGTAATGCTTCAGCATCACCGGCTTCATCTCGATCGGCCGGTCGCGCTCCCAGTAGCGTTTGATGCCATCGGGCACCGCCTCGGCGAATTTGCCCAGCAATTCGCGTTGCGACAGCAATGTGTCCGGCCCCGGAACGTCCTGCGGCATCGGCACCTGGTGCTCGAGACCGACCTCGTCCTGCTGGAACGAGGCTTCGAGCGAAAAGATCGCCTGGCCGTGCTGGACCGCCACCACGCGCCGCGTGGTGAAGGAGCCGCCGTCGCGAATACGGTCGACCTCGTAGACGATCGGCACCTTGGTGTCGCCGGGCCGCATGAAATAGCCGTGCAGCGAATGCACGTGCCGATCGGGATCCACTGTCCGCTGCGCCGCCACCAGCGCCTGGGCGATGGTCTGGCCGCCGAACACGCGCTGCCAGTCGAGCAAGGGGCTGCGACCACGATACAGATTGTGTTCCAGCTTCTCGAGGTCGAGAATGCCGAGAAGCTCGTCCATGGCTGCCGTCATATTTCGCGCCCTCGCCGCAGAAGTGTTATGGCGGTTTCCGACAGGACGGACAGGCAGTCAAGGGTGCAGGACCCGGCCGGCGCGCAGGAGCGAAGATGATGGAACGCAAGGCGGACACGAAAACCGGGCCAAACGCGAAAACAGTATCTGGGCTCGATGTCCTGGTCGCCGGCGCCGGCTACGTCGGCCTGGCCGCCGCCGTGTCGCTGAAGCAGGCGCGACCGGGTCTCGCCATCGCTCTCGTCGATGCCGCACCTGCTGGCGCCTGGCAAAGGGATGGCCGCGCCTCGGCCATCGCCGCCGCCGCCTGCCGCATGCTCGACCAGCTCGGCGTGTGGGCCGAGATCGTGCCCCAGGCGCAGGCGATCACCGAGATGATCATCACCGATTCGCGCACCGCCGATCCGGTGCGTCCGGTCTTTCTGACCTTCGACGGCGAAGTGGCGCCGGGCGAGCCCTTTGCGCATATGGTCGCCAACAGGGTGCTGAACGGCGCCTTGCGGGCCAGCGCCGAAAAGCTCGGCATCGACATCATCGAAGGCGTCGCCGTGCAGGGGTTCGAGACCAACGGCGCTGGCATCACAGTGCATCTCGCCGACGGCGCGACCCTGAAGGCCCGCCTGCTGGTCGCCGCCGACGGCGTCAACTCGAAGCTGCGCGACATGGCCGGCATCAAGACGGTGAAATGGGAATATGGCCAGTCGGGCATCGTCTGCACCGTGGCCCATGAACGCCCGCATAACGGTCGCGCCGAAGAGCATTTCCTGCCGGCCGGCCCCTTCGCCACATTGCCGCTCAAGCCCGGCGAGGACGGCACCAACCGCTCGTCGATCGTCTGGGTCGAGCGTACGCCCGATGCCGAAAAGCTGGTGGCCGGTGACGATCTCCTCTTCGAACACGAACTCGAACAGCGCTTTGGCCTGAAGCTTGGCGAAATCCGCGTTGCCGACAAGCCGCGCGCCTGGCCGCTCGGCCTGACCATTGCGCGCGCCTTCGTCGCACCCCGCATCGCGCTCGCCGGCGATGCCGCCCACGGCATCCACCCGATCGCCGGCCAGGGCCTCAATCTCGGCTTCAAGGATGTCGCGGCCCTTGCCGAGGTGATCGTCGAGGCCGACCGGCTCGGCCGGGACATCGGCGCGCTCGACGTGCTCGAGCGCTACCAGCAGTGGCGCCGCTTCGACACGGTGCAGATGGGTGTCACCACGGACGCGCTGAACCGGCTGTTTTCGAACGATATCGGCCCGCTGCGCACCGTCCGCGACATCGGCCTCGGTCTCGTCGAACGCATGCCGCGCCTGAAGGATTTTTTTATCCGGCAGGCGTCGGGACTGTCCGCCAGCACGCCGCGACTATTGAAGGGCGAGGCGATCTGATCGATTCAGCGCCCCCAACGTCGTCATCCTTGGGCGTAGCGACGCGAAGCGGAGCGAAGACCCAAGGATCCATGCCGCGACCTTGGCAGAAGAATGCAGCGGAGCAGAATTCTACACCGTGGTGACGCGTTTGAGTCGCGCATGGATCCCGGGGTCTGCGCCGCGTCGCTTCGCTCCTTGCTCCGCCCCAGGATGACGAAAGCGATGGCGTTTCCGCCAATCACCCAAGGTAGGCGCTCAGTTGACCTCGAAACCCAGCTTTTGCCGCAGCCGCAATATCCTCTGGTCGGATATCTCCAGGCGTTTCTCGCCGCCCTGGGCGGCGCGGTTGACCATCTGCAGCAGATCGTTTCGCTCGGCGACATCGAGACGTTCGCGCAGGAACGGCGCCAGCTTGTCGATGACAACGGTGGCGTCGTCGACTTGCGCCGCCGCCCATTTGGCATAGATCACCGCCTCGTCGGTCTTCTTCTTGTCGGCGATCTCGGAAATCACCGCGCGGATGACGGCCTCGCGCTGCGGCAGGATTGGCCCATCCTCGGAGACGATTGATGTGATCAGCGTAGCCGCCGCTACGACCGGATCATCGATCGCCGTCAGCGGCGACAGCGCCGCCTGCTTGCGCAGCTTCTTGCGGCGCACGGAGCCCTGTACCCGGCCAATGACATCGGCAACGTCACGCGCGGCCTCGTTCATGGCCTTCATCCGGTACCACCAGAACGCCGCCGCGCCCATCACGCCAAGGATAGCAATCAGGAAAGGCATGTCGAAATCCCCAAGAACCCCGGCGACGATAGGAGAACTCTCGCCTTGCTTCAACACGCAAAAGTTGCGCACGGAACCGAAACCCGAACGCTCAGCCCGACGCCCTGGTTTTCGAAGCAGCCACAACGCTGGCAGGGCTCTATGATCCCGGTATGTCGTAGATGGCCCGGACCTCGATCGTGCCGAGTTCGGCCAGTGGAATACCAGCGGCAATGTCCAGCGCCGCTTCGAGATCTCCGGCCTCGATCATGACGAAACCAAGCAATTGCTCCTTGGTCTCGGCGAACGGCCCGTCGATAACCAGCCGCTTGCCCTGACGCCGCCGCACGGTTTTGGCCGTTTTCACCGATTGCAGCGCCTGCGCGACGATCAGCAGGCCGCTCTCCTCCAGCGCCCGGTCGTAGGCCAGCGAATCGGCGTCGAGCTTGGCCGACTTTGCCGGGGTCAGCGCGTGAAGATCCTTTTCCTCACCATAAACCAGGCAGACATATTTCATTTCCAGCCCCCTTGCCGCTGTGAACCATAGGATGCGCCGACGAGGACATCGGTGTTGCCACTGACCGCCGCCGCATGATCGAGAAGGCATGCCGCGATGCCGATGACGGCAACCGCCGCCAGAAGCCGGCCAAAGCCGGATGCCGGCGGATGCAGCCAGAAGTCTTCTTCTCGTCGCCCGGCCCCGCAGCCTGCACCTTTCCACGATGCCAAAAACATATTGTCCATGTGAACCTCCATCCGGCCACAAATCCGTGGTGGCCATCCGCAGGACGGGCGAAGCAGATCAAAATCGACATTTCTGCACCGGCATTTTTCGGAAAAATCTGGCCACCGGTGCCGGCACCGTGCGGTGGTTCAAAGAGCGCAGTGGCCTTCGCGTCCGCGCGCGCTATAGTTGACCGGACGCCGGCTCGGCCTCGACAACGAACCCCAACCACGACAACCAAGGAGGAATTCATGGACCGCACCGCAAACGCCGTCTGGAAAGGCAATCTGAAAGAGGGCACGGGCACGCTCGACACCCAGAGCGGAACCTTGAAGGGCACGCCTTATTCGTTCAAGGCGCGCTTCGAGGACGAGAGCGGCAAATCCGGCACCAACCCGGAAGAACTGATCGCCGCGGCGCATGCGGGCTGCTTTGCCATGCAGTTCTCGCATTTCCTGGCCGAGAACGGCACGCCTGCCACCGAACTCGACGCCAAGGCCGTGGTGACGCTGGTTCCAGGCACCGGCATCACCGGCAGCGCCCTCACCGTGGTCGGCAAGGTGCCCGGCATCGATGCGGCGAAATTCACGGAACTGGCCGAGAAGGCCAAGGCCGGATGCCCGGTCTCGAAGGCGCTCGGCGCCATAAACGTGTCGCTTGATGCCCGGCTCGGCTGAAAGCGCTGCATCCGTGTAAAGACCCGGCGCGAACGCCCAGGCGCGCGCCGGCCTATGCTCCCAGCGCGTCCAGGCGAGCGCGCAGTGCGGCGACTTCCTGCTCCAACGCCTCCAACCGCGCCTCCAGGTCGGAAGCAGGCAGGACCGATGCACTTCGCTGCACCGAAAGGGCGGCAACGTCCACCGGGCCGCTGAGGAGATGAACGTAGCGGTCCTCGCGCTGGCCTGGTCCTCGCGGGATTTCCTGGATGAGTGGCGGTCGACGGCCGATCAGCATGTCGAGTTCGGCGCGCAGATCTTCGATCGACGGGAACCGCGCCATGCGCTCGCCCCGCGCCAGCAGTTCATGGGCCGTCTGCGGCCCGCGCAGCAACAGCAGGCCGATCAAAGCAGTCTGCGGCGTGGTCAGCGAGAAGCGCTGCGCCATCTGGTGCTCGTAGCGCTCGACGCGCGAGCCGAACATCTGCCGCACCAGCCCCTTTTGTTCAAGCAGCTTCAGCCCCCGGTGCACCTCGGTCTGCTCCAGTGCCATCACCGGCTCGCGCGCCGTCTTCTGGTTGGCGGCGGCCAGTGCTGCGTTGAGCGTCAGCGGATAGACATCCGGCGTCAGCTCTTTCTTCTCGATCAGGCAGCCGAGGATCCGGGCTTCGCTGGGAGAGAGGATGGGAAGATCGTCGCTCATTGGACTAAAATCCTTTCTGAGGCCGGCYGGACAGCGCCCCCCCTCTGTCCTGCCGGACATCTCCCCCACGTGGGGGAGATCGCCAGCTTCGCCGAGCGCGCGTCATCCTTCAACCTTTGAGATTGGCTAAAGCCGCGATGACAGCCAATCTCCCCCCACGTGGGGGAGATGTCCGGCAGGACAGAGGGGGGCCGCTACGGATCGCTACATCCGAGGTTTGCAGCAAATCCGCTCCGCCTAGACCCGTCTCTCCACCATCATCTTCTTGATCTCGGCGATCGCCTTGGCCGGGTTGAGGCCTTTCGGGCAGGTCTGCGCGCAGTTCATGATGGTGTGGCAGCGATAGAGCCGGAACGGGTCTTCGAGGTTGTCGAGCCGCTCACCGGTGGCCTCGTCGCGGCTATCGATCAGCCAGCGATAGGCCTGCAGAAGCGTTGCCGGGCCGAGATAGCGGTCGCCGTTCCACCAGTAGCTCGGGCACGAGGTCGAGCAGCAGGCGCACAATATGCATTCGTAGAGCCCGTCGAGTTTCTCGCGGTCCTCGTGGCTCTGCAGCCACTCCTTGGCCGGCTCCGGCGATACCGTCTTCAGCCAGGGCTGGATCGACGCGTGCTGGGCATAGAAATTGGTGAGGTCGGGCACAAGATCCTTGACCACCTGCATATGCGGCAGCGGGTAGACTTTTACCGCGCCGGAAATGTCGTCGCAGCCCTTGGTGCAGGCGAGCGTGTTGGAACCGTCGATGTTCATGGCGCAGGAGCCGCAAATGCCTTCGCGGCAGGAACGCCGCAAGGTCAGCGTCGGGTCGATCTTGTTCTTGATCCACAGCAGCGCGTCGAGCACCATCGGCCCGCAATCGTCCATGTCGACGAAATAGGTGTCGATGCGCGGGTTCTCGTCATCGTCCGGCGACCAGCGGTAGATGCGGTATTCCCGCAGATTGGTGGCGCCCTCCGGCTTTGGCCAGGTCTTCCCCGGCTTGATCTGCGAATTCTTGGGGAGCGTGAGTTCAACCATGTTCGATCCTCAATACACCCGGGCCTTGGGCGCGATCTTGGCGAGGCTGATGCCGCCGTCCTTTTCAGCCAGCTGCGGCTCGGTGTGCACCGGCCGGTAGGAGAGCGTCACCTTGCCGTCTTCGCTCAGCCTGGCCAGCGTGTGCTTGCGCCAGACAGCGTCGTCGCGCGCCGAAAAGTCCTCGCGTGCGTGTGCGCCGCGGCTCTCCTTGCGCGCCTCGGCGCTGTAGACCGTGGTGATGGCATTGGCCATCAGGTTTTCCAGCTCCAGCGTCTCGACCAGATCGGAGTTCCAGATCATCGAGCGGTCGGACACTTTGATGTCCTTCAACTCGCCCCAGATCTGCGAAACGCGCTTGCAGCCGCTTTCGAGGGACTCCTGCGTGCGGAATACGGCCGCGTCTTCCTGCATCGCCTTCTGCATCTTTTCACGCAAGCTGGCCGTCGGCGTCGAGCCATTGGCGTGGCGCAGCCGGTCGAAGCGGTCCATGATCTTTTCGACCGAGGCTTCGTTGGGCGAAGGGATCGCCGACTTGCGGTCGATGACCTGGCCGGCGCGGATCGCGGCCGCGCGGCCGAACACCACAAGATCGATCAGCGAATTCGAACCGAGCCGGTTGGCACCATGCACGGAGGCGCAGCCGGCTTCGCCGACAGCCATCAATCCGGGCGACACCTGGTCTGGATTGAGCGCCGTCGGATTGAGCACCTCGCCCCAGTAATTGGTCGGCACGCCGCCCATATTGTAGTGGACCGTGGGCAGCACCGGAATCGGCTCCTTGGTGAGGTCGACACCGGCAAAGATCTTGGCCGATTCCGAAATGCCCGGCAGCCGCTCATGCAGGACGGCGGGATCGAGATGGTCGAGATGCAGGAAGATGTGGTCCTTGTTCTTGCCGACGCCGCGACCCTCGCGGATTTCCAGCGTCATGCAGCGCGAGACGACGTCGCGCGAGGCAAGGTCCTTGGCTGACGGCGCATAGCGCTCCATGAAGCGCTCACCCTCGGAATTGACGAGATAGCCACCCTCGCCGCGCGCACCCTCGGTGATCAGGCAGCCGGCGCCATAGATGCCGGTCGGGTGGAATTGCACGAACTCCATGTCCTGCAGCGGAAAGCCGGCACGCGCGGCCATGCCGCCGCCGTCGCCGGTGCAGGTGTGCGCCGAGGTGGCCGAGAAATAGGTGCGTCCATAGCCGCCGGTCGCCAGCACCACCATCTTGGCCGAGAAGCGGTGGATGGTGCCGTCATCCAGGTTCCAGGCGAGAACGCCGGTGCAGGTGCCGTCCGGCTCCATGATCAGGTCGAGCGCGAAATACTCGATGAAGAACTGCGCGTTGTTCTTCAGCGACTGGCCGTAAAGCGTGTGCAGGATGGCATGGCCGGTGCGGTCGGCGGCGGCACAGGTGCGCTGCACCGGCGGGCCTTCGCCATAGTTCATCATGTGGCCGCCGAACGGCCGCTGGTAGATCTTGCCCTCTTCGGTGCGCGAAAACGGCACGCCATAATGTTCGAGCTCGTAGACCGCGGCCGGCGCTTCGCGCACCAGATATTCCATGGCGTCGACATCGCCCAGCCAGTCCGAGCCCTTGACGGTGTCGTACATGTGCCACTGCCAGGAATCGGGACCCATGTTGGACAGCGAGGCGGCAATGCCGCCTTGCGCCGCCACCGTGTGCGAGCGGGTCGGGAACACCTTGCTGATGCAGGCGGTGCGCAGGCCCTGTTCGGCCATGCCGAGCGTGGCGCGCAGGCCGGCGCCGCCGGCGCCAACGACCACCACGTCGAACTTGTGGTCGACAAAGGTATAGCCTGCCGTGTTGGCTTGTTTCCCGTCCTTGGCCAACTCAGCCTCCGAATGCCAGCTTGAGCAGGGCGAAGATCGAGGCGACGCCGACCGCTATGGTGAAAAATGTATTGAGCGCGATCAGCGCCAGCTTCATGCCTTCGCCATGCACGTAATCCTCGATGATCACCTGCATGCCGAGCCGCATATGGGTAAGCCCGGAAATGAGCACCAGGGCCATCACCAGCGCGACGAACGGGTTGGCAAGAGCTGCCCGCACATGTGCGTAGTCGGCGCCGTTGAGCGCGATCAGGAAGCCGACGAAGAACAGGATCAGCGGGATGTTGGCGATCGCGGTCAGGCGCTGGCGCCAGAAATGCCCGGTGCCCTCGCGGGCGGAGCCGAGGCCGCGGACCTTCGCCAGCGGCGTGCGCATGTCGGTGTTTTTGCCGCTCATGGTCAGGCTCCCCGCGCCATATAGCCGGCGATCCAGATCAGCAGCGTGAGCAGGATCGAGCCGGCCAGCGTCGCCCAGGCGATCTTCGAGGCGGTATGCTTCTCGAGGCCGGCGCCGGTGTCCCAGACCAGATGACGCACGCCACCCAGCATATGGTGCATCAGCGCCCAGGTGTAGCCGAACAGGATGAGCCGGCCGAGCCAGGTGCCGAAGGCCCAATTGGCCCAATCGAAAGTCGCCTGCGAGCTGGCCGCCGCCATCAGCCACAGGGCGACCAGCAGCGTGCCGAAATACAGCGCCCCACCGGTGATGCGGTGAATGATCGACATCGTCATGGTGATCGGCGGCCGGTACACGGTGAGGTGCGGCGAAATCGGCCGTTCACGTCTGGCAAATTCGCGGGTGGCTGGTGATTTGCTCATGGCTCCCCCAGTTCGGCGTCTCTCTGGAGCCTCAGGTGGAAATGCGGCATTGCCGCTTCCGGTTGCGACTTCGGACAGCCGGTTTCTAATGCTCTTTTTGCACCGCGTCAAAGCCAGAAAACCGTTTCGAAAACGTAATTTAGTCTGACTAAAAGGCCGGCTTAGGCTTCAATCGATTAGGCCGGGAGGCCCAAAGCCGGCTCGATATCGCTGCAGTGCAACATGTCTGGCCCAAGGGCCCAGCGGTGTTGAGATTAGCGCTAGCGTTTGCAGGTCTGCGGCGTCGACCCCTTCTTCATCACCAGCGCCTCGCGTCCGTCGATCACGATTGCGTCATGCGTGGCCGCCTGGTAGCGGCTGCTCTGGTTGGCGGGCGACGCCGCAAACTCCTCGGTCGCGCCATCGGACCCGACCACACGCAACGACGTGCCTAGATTTTGGATGGAGATCATACCGTTGTTGCCGCATCGGTAGGTGGCCGTGCCTATGCCGGATCGCGGCGCGGTAAGGTTGGTGATGATCTTGGCTGCAGCTGCCGGAGGCGCCGCGGCTGCGACGGACTGCTGAGCCGGCGCAGGTGAGACGACGACGGTATTGGCCGCCTTCGGCGCGCCGTCCTGTGGCACACAGCCAGCGACGACCCCGAGCAACGGGAAAACGGACGCCCAAATCGGCCGGCGTAGCGCCATATGCTGTCCTCCCGAGCGGCAAACCAGCCGCGATGCTTTGCCAAGATCAAGGTCATCCCGACGCCGAGACGGACACCAGCCGCGATGGTGCGGCCAAGCATGGCCGAATGATGACCACCGGGTTTTCCATCCAGTCGGATATTAACGGATATTAACCATGTTTACCGGGACATCGCCGCCAAACGCGCCGGCCTCTTAACAAAGGTTAAGAAAACGTTAATTTCTGATTCGAGGAGGCTTTCCCTCAGGACACGGAGGACGCCATGCGTTCGAATTCAGGCAGATCGCGCCTTGCGGCGCTCATCGTAGCGGCCTCGGTCGCTGGCTTTGCAGCGCCCGCGCTCGCAGGGGCCCGGCATCAGGATCGTGTCTACGCTGATTCCTTCGGCAATCTCGTTATCGACAGCGCCGCCGGCTACAAGCGCATCATCGTCGGCGAAGGCAAGCTGGCCAAGCAGCTGTCCGACTACACCAGCGCCGGCCAGCCCAAGGTGATCTACGAGAACGAAGCCGACGAGATCAGCGGATACAGCGATTGCTACCGGCCGCCGGTGCTGGTGAAGGGCCGCTCCTATATGTACGGTCTCTCCGACGGCGAGATGCCCGAACTCAGCCCCTGCCGCTAGCCTCGATACCGGCTGACAACCAGTTGCCAGCCGGTCCGGCGGAGACGCGCACGCAATCGCGCCCGGCATTCTTCGCCTGATAGAGCGCCTGGTCGGCGCGCCGCATCAGATCGGCAAAGTCTTCGCTTGGATGAAGTTCGGCGACGCCGAAGCTCGCGGTGCAGCGGTTGTCCGCCGGCAGCCCGTCGATGGGCAGCGCGCCGAAGGCACTGCGCGTGCCCTCGGCGAACAGCCGCGCCGCGGCAAGGTTGGTTCCCGGCAGGATGATGGCGAACTCCTCGCCGCCAATGCGACCCGCAACGTGATGCGCGGCTGCAGCTTCGCGCAGGAAGCCTGCAAAAGTCTCGATCACCCGGTCGCCTGACGCATGGCCGAAACTGTCGTTGACGCTCTTGAAATGATCGAGATCGGCGATGACCAGCGCGACCGGCACGCCTTGCCGCATCGCGCCAAGCACCGCCAGCTCGGCATGCCGGGTGAATCCGCCGCGGTTGAGCAGGCGCGAAAGCGTGTCCGTCTCCGACTTCGACGTCACTTCGGCAAGCACGTCGCGAACCAGGATGGCCAGCATCAGCAGCGCCAGCGCCAGCGCAAAGACAGTGCCGAGCGATTGCGACACCAGCGCGTAGTTGCTTTGCAGGTAGGCCTGCGGATTGGCGCCCCAGCCGCCAAGCGCATGCGCGATGAACGGCTTGGAGGCAAACTGCAGACCGCTCGCCGCCAGCACGGCCATCAACATGCGATCGAGACGGGCAAGCTTTTGCCTCGATGACCAGACGATGGCCAACCCGATGAACTGCATGACCGCATAGGGAAGCTGGTAAGCCATGATGCGGATCAGCGACTGGCGGGGCAGATCCTGCACGAAATACACAGCTATGGTGGTGGTCAACAGGAACAACAGCATCGGCTTCCAGGGCAGTGCCACGCCGTATTTGCGGGCAAGCCCGCCATTGAACGCAATGGTGGCGGCAAGGAAAACCGCGAAGGCGGCCACGACCGGGAGCCGCGCGTCGGAGAAAGCGGGAATGGAGAATTCGATGCCCGAAT
The DNA here is from genome assembly GCF_004006095.1 of Mesorhizobium sp. M7A.F.Ce.TU.012.03.2.1. Taxonomy (NCBI): domain Bacteria; kingdom Pseudomonadati; phylum Pseudomonadota; class Alphaproteobacteria; order Hyphomicrobiales; family Phyllobacteriaceae; genus Mesorhizobium; species Mesorhizobium sp. M7A.F.Ce.TU.012.03.2.1. The sequence continues at coordinate 1,676,798 of NZ_CP034779.1, read as the reverse complement.
AGGCCATGCCCAGCAGATAGCCAAACGCCAGCCAGCGCGCCGGCGGGCGGCCGACATCGTGGAAGGCGACCGCCATGAAGGATGCCGCCAGCAGGCCGGCAACCGACAGATTGATCAACAGGATGAAGTTGGCGCCGCTCATGTTCTCCCGCACCCGCGCCGACAGCTAATCATCGACGGGCGAAGAAGACGTTAACGCCGTCCCGGCCGGGCAGATTCAGCCGGTCTTGAACGGCTCCGGCAGGAACGTCGTTTCCGGCCGCTCATAGGACAGGCGTACACTGTCGCGGCCGTTCTTCTTGGCTTTGTAGAGCGCATCGTCGGCACGGCGCATCAGCGGCTCCAGCGCCTCGCCACCGCTGCGGGCCGCCACGCCGAAGCTTGCCGTCACCCTCGTTCCCTGGGGAAGTCCGTCGACATGACCGGCCGAATAGACGGTGCGCACCGCCTCGGCGAACAGCCGGGCCGCGGCAAGATCGCTGAGTGGCAGCAGCACCGCGAATTCCTCGCCGCCGATACGCCCGGCAACACCGCGCGCGCCGGCCGCCGACCGAAGCTTGGCGGCGAAGTCGGCGATCACCCGATCGCCCGCGCCATGTCCATGCACATCGTTGAGCGCCTTGAAGTGATCGAGGTCGGCCAGCACCAGCGCGACCGGGAACCGGGCCGAGGCGCAGTGCTGCAAGAGCAGCATGCCGCGTTCCTCGAAGCCACGCCGGTTGAGCAGGCCCGACAGGGGGTCGGTATAGGTCTCGGTCTTCAATGCCTTCAACACGTCGAGTGCCGCGGCGGAAAACAGGCACAGCGCGATGAGCAGCGAGAGCAGCGCATGCGACAGCAGCGCCGTCGTCCAGTAGGACGAGCCATAGAACCCGTCATAGCTGGCGAAGGGCCCATGCGCGATGACGACGGCAAGGGTGCGCACGAAGAAATTGACGCCCGACAGCAGCGACAGCACGAACAGGATTTTTTCGGTCGGGCCGTTGTTGCGCACCGGGCGCAGTTCGGCAGCAACCAGAAGGCTGATGCCGCCGAATGCGAAATTCATCGCCAGGATGCGCCAGGTGAGATCCGGCGCGACGAACAGGAACCAGCACAACGACGCCAGGCCGCCGCCGGCCAGCACGGCGATCCCCACATAGGGCACCTTGCGGCCATAGCGGTGGATGACAGCGCTGGCCAGGCAGCACGAGGCGATGGTGAAGCAGATGTTCGACGTAAGCTTGGTCAGCGGCATCCCGATGGGCAAGGTGAAATACTGCAGCAGGAAGCCAGCCGCCGAGAGACTGTAGCTGATCGCCAAAACGGCCAGATAGGGGCGGTGGCGCTGATAGGACCATAGCACAAGGAAGGCCGCGCCGAGCGCCAGCGCGATCGTCGGGTTGAGCAGCGCAATGAGCAGACCCGTGTCCAACCGACTGTGACTTCCCCTGGCTTACGTCAGGGAAGAGCTTAGAGGGCAAGCCCAAACAAGCGGTTAAGCGAAAGCGGTAAGCAGGACCGCCGTCTCAAAATAATGTCAGGGAACCGCAGTCCCCAGTCAGCGTTCCTCCGTTCACAATCTGGAGCGACCCATGGCCGACACAATCACACTGACCGACCACGATGCGATCCGCTCATGGGCTGCCGGGCGCGCCGGCTTTCCCGCAATCGTCGACATATCGCCCGAAGCGGGGACGCAGCCCATGTTGAGGCTGGTCTTCGGCCAGCACGCCTATCAGGATCAGGACCAGCCTGAACGGCCGCTCAATGCGGGAGGCTATGAACTCGTCGAATGGGACGAATGGTTCAAGCTCTTCGAGGAACAACAGCTTGCGCTTGTGGTCGCGGCCGAACAGCCGGGACGCCGCGAGGAGTTCCACGAGCTCGTCCGCCGCGACGGAAAGAGCTGACCCGAGCCGGGCGCGGCTCGGGTTCTGTTCAAATCCGGGTTACTTCCACTCGCGGATGTCGACGAAGTGGCCGGCGATCGCCGCCGCGGCCGCCATCGCCGGCGACACGAGATGGGTGCGGCCCTTGAAGCCTTGCCGGCCCTCGAAATTGCGGTTCGAGGTCGAGGCGCAGCGTTCATGCGGCTTCAGCCGGTCGTCGTTCATGGCCAGGCACATCGAACAGCCCGGCTCGCGCCAGTCGAAACCGGCGGCGACAAAGATCTTGTCGAGCCCTTCGGCTTCCGCCTGTTCCTTGACCAGGCCGGAGCCGGGCACGATCATCGCATCGACATGCGGGCTGACCGTCTTGCCTTCGACCACCTTGGCGACGGCGCGCAGATCCTCGATGCGGCCGTTGGTGCAGGAGCCGATGAAGACGCGGTCGAGCGTGATGTCGGTGATCTTGGTGCCCGGCGTCAGACCCATATAGTCGAGCGCGCGCTGCTTGGAGGTGCGCTTGTTTTCATCGGCGATGTCGGCCGGGTTCGGAACGATGCCTTGCACCGACACGACATCCTCGGGCGACGAGCCCCAGGAGACGATCGGCGGCAGCTTGGCCGCGTCGAGCACGATCACCTTGTCGAAATGCGCGCCTTCGTCGGACTGCAGCGTCTTCCAGTATTCGAGTGCCGCATCCCAGGACGCGCCCTTCGGCGCGCGCGGCTTGTCCTTGACATAGGCGAAGGTCGTCTCGTCGGCGGCGATCAGGCCGGCGCGCGCGCCGCCTTCGATCGACATGTTGCAGATCGTCATGCGGCCTTCCATCGACAGCGCACGGATCGCCTCGCCGGCATATTCGATGACATAGCCGGTGCCGCCGGCAGTGCCGATCTCGCCGATAATGGCCAGGATGATGTCCTTGGCGGTGACGCCTTCCGGCAACTGGCCGTCGACACGCACCAGCATGTTCTTGGCCTTGCGCTGGATCAGCGTCTGTGTCGCCAGAACATGCTCGACCTCGGATGTGCCGATGCCGTGCGCCAGCGCACCGAAAGCGCCGTGCGTCGAGGTGTGGCTGTCGCCGCAGACGATGGTCATGCCGGGCAGTGTAAAGCCTTGCTCGGGACCGATGATGTGGACGATACCCTGGCGGATATCGTTCTCGGAATAATATTCGACGCCGAAATCCCTGGCGTTCGTGGCCAACGCCTCGACCTGGATGCGGCTTTCCTCGTTCTTGATGCCGAACTTGCGCTCGGGCGAGGTCGAGACATTGTGATCGACCACGGCCAGCGTCTTTTCCGGATGCCGGACTTTACGGCCGGTCATGCGCAGGCCTTCGAAGGCCTGCGGGCTGGTCACTTCATGGACCAGGTGGCGGTCGATGTAGAGCAGGCAGGTGCCGTCGTCCTGGCGATCGACGACATGGTCGTCGAAAATCTTGTCGTAGAGGGTGCGCGGTGCGCTCATGTGCGTAAATCCGTCGATATGAGAATGGGAAAGAGCAGGTACCGGACCTCAGGCCCGGCGAAAGGGACCCGAACAGGTCGGCCTAGGGTAGTCGGCTGGTCAGCGCCCCGGACACGCGCGCGGAAAAACGCGACGGCAGGCGTTTCCTGTCCTGCAGCACGAACCCCTTGTAGGCCGGATCGCCAAAAAGCTCTTCCATGGCGTGGCTCATACCAATGTTTTGGGTTTTCGGCAATTGCGGCGTTCAGCGCCTTTACCTTCTCCCGCAAGGGGAGAAGGTAAGTGGAGTCACAACACTTCAAACACAAACGTCTTCACCAGCGCGTCAGGCTCGGCGATCGCATAGCAGCGGAACCACGGGCTTTCCTCGATCGGCCGCCATTTCCCAGCTAGCTCCAGCTCATCGAACACCGCCTGGAAGCCGCCGCTCTCAAACACCTGGTCGCGCACGGTGAAGATGGCATGGCCGCCCTTGCGGGTGATGCGCACCAGCTCGTGCAGGCCCGACGCCGGCGCATGGCTGATGGTGAACACGCCGGTCGAGAAGAAGGCCCGGAAATACTTGTCAGGCCATGGCAGCGTTTCGCCCAGCATTGCCTGCTTCAGGTCGCTGTAGGCATTGCGGCTGCCGGCGATCTTCAGCATATCGTGCGAGAGGTCGAGCCCCGCAATGTCGCGGTAACCGAGCGCCTTCAGCGAGGGTCCCGACAGGCCAGTGCCGCAGCCGGCATCGAGCAAGGGGCCATCGCCCGCCGGCACATGACGCGCCACCCAGGCGGTGATCAGGAAAGGCAGGAGGTAGCCGAGCGAGGCGGTCTCGCTGTCATAGGTCGCAGCCCACGCGGCATAGGCCTCCTCAAGCGCTTCCGGCGTGTCGGCCGTATAGACGGAATCCAGCGCCGCATTGGCTTTGTCGACGATCATGGGGACCTCCTCAACGGGAATGCTCCGGGATCGTAGCGCTGCCTTCGCCGAAAGACTATTCCTCGTGCTGGCGGCGCAGCCGCCGCTCCAGCGCCCTGAGCGCCAGCGACAGGCCGACGGTCAGAATGAGATAGATGTAGGCCGTTATCGAATAGGTCTCGAAGAAGCGAAAGGAGCCGGCGGCGTAGACCTTGCCCATCTGCGTGATGTCGGCAACGCCGAGCACCGAGACCAGCGAGGAATCCTTGACCAAAGCGACGAAATCATTGCCGAGCGGCGGCAGGATGGTGCGGATTGCCTGTGGGAACACGATCAGCCGGAAACGCTGCGCGCGTGTCAGCCCAAGCGCCTTCGCCGCTTCGATCTGACCCTTCTCCACCGACTGGATGCCGGCCCGGAAAACCTCCGAGATGAAAGCCGAATAGCCGATGGTCAGCGCCATGATGGCGCGCCAGAGCAGCGACACGTCGCGCACCAGCAACTCGCCGAACAGGCCGGCGCTTTGCAGCGGCGCGGTCAGCGCGTTCCAGGCCGCGACGAAGGCCGGCGCGCCGGCAAAGGCGATCCAGAACAGCAGCACCAGGATCGGCACGCCGCGGACGATCTCGACATAGAAGCGAGCGATCTGGCGCAGCCAGCGCGAGCCGGACATTCCCATCAGCGCGATGCCGAGACCGATGGTCGAAGCCAGCACGAAGGCGATCACGGTGACGAAGATGGTGACGCCGATGCCCTTGGCGACCGTGGCGAACACCTGGGCATAGAGGTTGCTGGTGGCGACGAAGACGGCCACCGCGATCGCGAGGGCTGCGGCAACGACAAGCCACCAGGGGAAGTCGGCTTTGGACGAAGAGGAAGGCGTTGCCATCAGGCGATGCCGGCCAAGCAGACGTGGGGGCAGAGGGGGGCGTTCAAGCGCGAAGTCAGCGGGAAATCACTGCCCCATCTTGTAATCAAGAAACCATTTCTTGTTTAGCGCATCGAACGTCCCGTCCGCCTTCAACGCAACGATTGCCGCGTTGATCGGCTTCACCAGGTCGGAACCCTTGGGGAAAATGAAACCGAAATCCTCGGTGCCGAGCGGCCCGCCGATCAGTTTCAGTTTGCCCGCGGAGGCGTCGACATAGCCTTTGCCAGCGGTGCCATCGGTCAAAACGACATCGACGTCACCGGACTTCAGTGCCTGCACGGTCGCGCCGAAGGTCTCGAACAGTTTGATGCGCGGGTTCTGCTCATTGCCGTCGAGCACGCTATAGACGGCGGTGTAGAAGGGCGTGGTGCCGGCCTGCGCGCCGATCAGCCCGTCCTTGAAGTCGCCGAAGGTCTTGGCGTCAGTGAAGCGGCTCTCATCGCCGCGCACCAGCATGAACTGTTCCGAGCGCATATAGGGGTCGGAGAAATCGACCTTCTCCTTGCGGTCGTCCTTGATGGTGATGCCGGTCATGCCAATGTTGTACTGGTTGTCGGAAACCGCCTGGATCATCGCGTCCCAGGAAGTGTTCTGGTACTCGACCGTGAAATTGAGCCGCTTGGCGATCTCGTTCATCGCGTCATACTCCCAGCCGATCTGCTTGCCGGTCTTGGCATCGATGAACTGCAGCGGCGGATAGGCGTTTTCGGTCACAACCACCACCTTTTTGCCGCCGAGGTCGGGCAGCGCCTGCGCAAAGGCGGCAACGGGCGTCAGGACGAGGGCAAGCAGGCCTGCCAGCAGCAGTTTCGATTTGGTCATGACACACTCCCCGGAAATTGACGGACCCGGACATGGCCGGGCTTGCAGGAAAATACGGCGCCGACTTTAGCTTTCCGCAAGCGTCATGCAAGACGGTCCGCTGCGTCAGGATGCGCGAAAGCGGATTCCAGTGCCTTCATTTCCGGGATTCAGGAATGAACGGTGTCGCGGCAGCGATCAGCTCCGCTTCGCGATGCCGGCATCTGCCTTGCGCAAGCCGGAGACGAACCGCGTCAGCGTGCGGTGCAGGGATTTCAACTCGTCGGCATCCAGCGGCAGGTTGCAAAGCATCGCCGCCGGCACGCTTTTAGCCTGCTCACGCAACGCTTGGCCCTTCGCTGTCGGCTCGACCATAACCCGGCGCTCGTCGGCGGGGTCGCGCAGGCGTGTGACCAGTCCGCCAGCCTCCATCCGCTTGAGCAGCGGCGTCAGCGTCGCGGAATCCAGGCCAAGCGCTTCGCCAAGCTCGCCAACCGTGCTTGGAGCTCGTTCCCACAGCGCCAACATGGCCAGATATTGCGGATAGGTCAGGCCGAGCGGATCGAGCAGCGGGCGGTAGAGCTTGGTCATCAGCCCGCTTGCCGAATAGAGCGCGAAGCACAGCTGCTGGTCGAGCCGCGGAACGTGAAACGTCCCGGTGGCCTCCGCCGGGACGTCGCTGGTGCTCTTTGTCGTCTTTTCCGTCATGCCGCCTTTACCGAAAGCGCTACGTCGACATTGCCGCTGATGGCGTTGGAATAGGGGCAGATCTTGTGCGCCTCCGATACAAGCGCTTCCGCCGCCGCCTGATCAAGGCCTTTCGTTTCCGCCGCGAGCGCGACGCCGAGCTTAAAGCCTTCGCCATTGGGAAGCAGGCTGACGGTGGAGGTTACCCCGGCATCCGTCAGCGACAGCTTCTGTTTGCGCGCGACGAAGCGGATGGCGCTTTCGAAGCAGGCGGCATAGCCGATTGCGAACAGTTGCTCAGGATTGGTGGCGCCCCCCGGCCCGCCGAGCTCCTTGGGCATTGCCAGATCGACCTTGAGCAGACCGTCGCTGGTCTCGCCGTGGCCGGCGCGGCCGCCGGTGACGTGAGCCTGTGTGGTGTAGAGTGCCATATCAAATCTCCAATTACCTTGTGCACGATTATTTGGTACACAAGATAATATGCCGTCAACAGCGGATCCCGTTTCTGGCGCTGAAAGCGTTCACAGTCCGGTGAAACGAAAAAGGCGGCCGAAGCCGCCTTTTTGAATGGGATGTCCGAAAACCTTATTCGGCGGGGGTCGCTTCCGCGGCGGCCTTGGCTGCTGCTTCGGCTTCGGCGGCGGCCTTCTTCTCGGCGGCGTCCTGGGCGGCCTTCTCGACGGCCAGGGCCTCGGCTGCTGCCACCTTCTCGGCCTCGATGCGGGCCTTCTCGGCGTTCAGCGCATCGCGCTCCTCATCGTTCAGCTTGCGGGCGCGCACGCCGGTGTTTTCCGAAATACGGGCCGATTTGCCGCGACGATCGCGCAGGTAGTAGAGCTTGGCGCGACGCACCTTGCCGCGGCGAACGATCTCGACGCCTTCAACCATCGGCGAGTAGACCGGGAACACGCGCTCGACGCCTTCGCCGTAGGAAATCTTGCGAACCGTGAAGTTCTCCTGGAAGCCGGCGCCTGCGCGGGCGATGACGACGCCCTCATAGGCCTGGACGCGGGTGCGGGTGCCTTCGGTCACGCGGACCTGGACGCGCACGGTGTCGCCGGGCTGGAATTCGGGAAGCTTGCGCTTGGCTTCGATCTTGGCGGCCTGTTCGGCCTCGAGCTGACGGAGGATATCCATCTCAAAAGTCCACTTCTTGTTCTTCCGACAGTCAGAGCGTCCGACACTCGCCTTGCAGTTTCATTGACCGCTTGGCTATGCCTTTTGTCTCCAAGACATTTGTCTTTGAAACATCCAGCAGGGGCGACTACACCGTCATTGTTGACGGGTCCGGCAGATTCTTTCTGGCCGGTACGGGCGGGCCATACAGCTATTTCGCCGCTTTGTCACGCCTTGGGCGCGCATTTTCTGCTCTCATGGCACCATCGTAATCCAGCCGTGCCGGGTTGCGCCGGTCGTTCAGGCTTTCTAAGCCTGAAATAACACAGTTTTGAGCGGCCGCAATTCATGTCTGTCTTCGATGCCATCCTGCTGTTTCTGGCGGGCTTTCTGTCAGGCGCCGCCAATGCGGTCGCCGGTGGTGGCACCTTCATCACCTTCGGCGCCATGACGTTGGTCGGCCTGCCGCCGATCGTCGCCAACGCCACCTCCTCGGTGACGCAATTTCCAGGCTACATCACTTCGACCCTCGCCTACTCGGCCGACATCAGGCATTTCTGGCGCGGCGCGCTGCTGCTGTGCCTGATCTCGGCCGTGGGCGCGCTGGCCGGCGCGCTGATCCTTTTGGCGCTCGACAATCCGTCGTTTCGCGCTCTGGTGCCGTGGCTGCTCCTGGCCGCGACGGCCCTGTTCGCCGCTGGCCCCTGGCTGAAACCAGGGCCGAAGCCCGGCCATGAAGCGGCGGTGGGCTCGCTGGCCGGCTCGCTCGCACAATTTCTCACTGCCATCTATGGCGGCTTCTTCGGCGCCGGCATGGGCGTGATGATGCTGGCGACGCTCGGCCTGACGCAAGCCGGCGACTATCACCGGCTGAACGCGTTGAAGAACATGCTGGCCATGGTCATCGCCGCTGTTGCGATCGTCGTCTTCGTCTCGGGCGGCGTCGTCGCCTGGCCGCAGGCGATCATCATGATCCCGGGCGGCGCGCTGGGCGGCTATGCCGGCGTCTGGATCGCCAAGCGCGTGCCGCAAAACGCGGTGCGCGGCTTCGTCGTCGCTGTCGGCCTGTTCTTGGCTTTCTACTATTTCACGAAAGGCTGAGCCGGGCCAAACTGCGAAGAACGCGTGCTGGTCGCTCTCCGCGCAATCGACTAACCAACACAAGTAAGAACGGGATTGTTCATCTGCTTTTGCCAATCCGGCCCGAGAGCGGCTTTTGCAGAAAGCGCACTCTCTGATCCAGGGTCTCCATCGTGGAACATCTTGATTGCGAATGATTGCCCGTGATGTCCAATAACCATTGGCATACCTGGCTGATAAGTTGTTGTCGCATTCACCATCGATCCGCTGACGACGGCCGTCGTGTTATAGGTACCCGGACCTTGTACAACGGCAATGTTACTCTCGGAGGCACCGTTGAAAATCACATAGCTGTCGAAGCCGGCTTTGAGCGTGGCTATCGCAGCCTCCTTTGCCGCAACCTTCGATGCGCCGATGCCCCCACAAGCGGGCGCCGCGCTCGACTGAACTATAGCCGTATCGCGCGACGTCTGAACCGTGCTTGCCGAAGCGCAGCCCGCCAATACAGACATAGCCAAATAAACGAAGCTCTTTTGCATGAATCCCCCCAAATGCTTAGGGAGACTAGCGCTCAATTCTCACAGAAGTCGAGGCAGTCAAATAAGAGAATGGTCTATTCTTCAAACACTGCTGGTCCTGCCACCTCTCAAAAGATCCGGACGCCGCTCTTTCGTCAATGCCTCTGACTCCGCCCGCCGCCATGCGGCGATCTTCTTGTGATTGCCCGAGATCAGCACCTCGGGTATCTCGCGGCCTTCAAACTCCTGCGGCCGCGTATAGTGCGGATGTTCGAGCAGGCCGTTTTCGAAACTCTCCTCCTCGCCCGACACCGCGTTGCCCATCACGCCGGGCAACAGCCGCACCACCGCGTCGAGCAGCACAAGGGCGGCCGGCTCACCACCCGAGAGGATGAAATCACCGATGGAGACCTCCTCCAATCCCCGCGCGTCGATCACCCGCTGGTCGACGCCTTCGAAGCGGCCGCACAGGATGACGGCACCCGGCCCAGCCGCCAGCTCGCGCACACGCGCCTGGGTCAGCGGCTTGCCGCGCGGGCTCATCAGCAGCCGAGGCCGCGCATCGCCTTCCGGCGAAGCATGGTCGATGGCTTTCGCCAGCACGTCGGCGCGCATCACCATGCCGGCGCCGCCGCCGGCGGGCGTGTCGTCGACGGTGCGATGGCGGTCGGGGGCGAAGTCGCGGATCTGGATCGCCTCCAGCGACCACGTCCCGGCCTCCAGCGCCCGGCCGGCCAACGACAGGCCGAGCGCGCCGGGAAACATCTCGGGGTAAAGCGTCAGCACCGAAGCGGAAAAACTCACCGGTTGCCCCCGGCATCGCTCGGTCCGCGCGGCCGGCCCTTCGGATCGAAGTCTTCCTCGCGCGGGCCATCGCCATCCTCGTCGTCGACCAGCCCGGCAGCCGCCGGATCGACACGGACAAAACCCTCGGCGATCGACACTTGCGGCACGGCGGCCTGTGTGAACGGGATCAGCACGCCCTTGCGCCCGCCCAGCGTCACGTCGAGAATATCGCCGCCGCCGAAATTGTGCACCGCGACCACCTTGCCAAGCACGGCAGCCGTGTCGTCGCGGACTTCGAGGCCGACGAGGTCGGCATGGTAGAATTCGTCTTCCTCGCCGTCGTCCGGCAGCATCGAACGGTCGACGAACAGCTCCGTGCCTGCCAGCGCCTCGGCCGCATTGCGGTCGGCAATGCCCTTGAAGCGGACCACGACGACGGTGTTGGCAGGCCTGATGTCGACGATCTGGAAGGCGCGCCCGTCCCTGGCGTAGAGCGGCCCGTAATCGGCCAGCGCCAGCGGCTCACCTGTGAAGGTCTTCACCCGCAACTCGCCCTTGATGCCATGGGCGGCGCCGATCACGGCCATCTGGACAGGGTTTTGGGGCTTGCTCATGGCGCTTTTACCTTCGTCATCCACGGGCGGAGCAGGCGCGAAGCGACTGCGCAGACCCGAGGATCCATTCCGTTACGGCGACCAAAAAGCACGGCAGTTCAGAAAGGGTCACGAGTCTCGTTCCTGCCAACTCTCTATTTGCAAACACTTCGCGCGGTCTCCACCGCAAAGCTATCAGACTTGTAACGCAGCAACGCTCGCAGGTCACGGCATGGATCCCGGGGTCTCCGCGACGTCGCTTCGCTCCTGCTCCGCCCCAGGATGACGAAGGGGGCGGGCATTTCAGCCAATCACCAAGGTAGTCACCTGCCACCAATCGATGGTCTCCTAACCTCAGCCGGCTGTCATTTCAATGACGGCTCTTCACCGCTTCCTAACCCGAATACCCGAAAATGCCGCCATGCAGGAATTCCTGATCCCGGCCAAACCCGATCTCCAGGCGGCGCGCGAAAGCTGGCTGAAGATGCTCGCGCGAGAACGTCGGCTGTCGCCCAAGACCGTGGAAGCCTATGAGCGCGACACGCGCCAGTTCCTGCATTTCCTCACCGGCCATTGCGGCGGCTCGCCCGGCATTTCGGACATCGCCGATCTGCGCCCGGCCGACCTGCGCGGCTTTCTCGCGGCGCGGCGCAATGCCGGTGCCGGTGCCCGCACGCTGGGCCGGGGTCTCGCCGGCATCCGCTCGCTGCTGCGTTTCCTCGAGCGGCGCGGCCTCGCCAATGCGGCCGGGGCGGCAGCACTGCGCTCGCCGCGCCAACCCAAATCGCTGCCCAAGCCGCTGACAGCGAGCGATGCCAAGCATGTTGTTTCCATTGAAGGCCAACTGGCGGAGGAACCCTGGATTGCTGCCCGCAACGCCGCCGTGCTGACACTGCTCTACGGCTCCGGCCTGCGCATTTCCGAGGCGCTTGGCCTCGCCGGCGCCGATCTGGCGTCGGCGGCCGACACGGTGCTTCGCGTCACCGGCAAGGGCGGCAAGACGCGCCTGGTGCCGGTGCTGCCGGTGGCGCTCAGGGCGATCGCCGAATATCGCCGGCTCTGCCCCTACCATCTCGACCCCAAGGGCCTGTTGTTTCGCGGCGCCCGCGGCGGTCCGCTCAACCCGGCCATCGTCCAGCGCGACATGGCCAAGCTGCGCTCGGCGCTCAACCTGCCCGATACCGCGACGCCGCATGCGCTGCGCCATTCCTTCGCTACGCATCTGCTCGGCCGCGGCGGCGATTTGCGCACCATCCAGGAACTGCTCGGCCACGCCAGCCTTTCGACGACGCAGATCTACACCGGCGTCGACACCGCGAGGCTGCTCGAGATTTACGAGCAGGCCCATCCACGGGCATGAACGCCAGTAGCGTCGCATAGTATCGGTGGCCAAACGTTCACCATTGGCCGAAAGCCTCCCCAACGTCGTCATCCCTGGGCGAAGCAGGAGCGAAGCTCCGTCGCGGAGACCCTGGGATCCATGCCGCGACCTTTGCCATGGAGTGCTGCGGAGCGGAATTCTGCACTGTTGCAGCGTTCCAGAGTCCCGGCATGGATCCTCGGGTCTGCGCCGCGTCGCTACGCTCCTTGCTCCGCCCGTGGATGACGAAGAAATGGGCGTTTCCGCTAATCATTGAGTCATGAGCACCATCGACGTCCGCTGAGGGCGATAGCCGGTCGAAGACAATTTCGCAGTACCAATTAACCGTTTTGCCGCTTTTCGGTTCTAGGAATGGGATCATGAAACGCGTCATCGCCATCGCCGACCGTGCAGCTTCCGTGTCGCTGAAGCTGCTCGTCGCGCTCAATGTTTTGTTCTTCCTGTCGTTTCTCGCCGTGCTGCTGTTCGCGGCCGGCAAGGCCCATGCCGAAATCTCGACCTGCACCGGCGCCGACATGCTGTCGGCCTTGCAGAAGAACGATCCGGCGACCTACCGCAAGATCGAAGCGGAAGCCGCCGCGACACCGAACGGCAAGGGCCTGTTGTGGAAGCTGGAAAAGCCCGGCGAGAAGCCGTCCTTCCTGTTCGGCACCATGCATATGACCGACCCGCGCGTCACCACGCTGCCTCCCGACGCGCAGAAAGCCTATGACGCCGCCGGCACCATCATCATCGAAACCACTGACGTGCTCGACAAGCAGAAGATGATGGTCGCGATGCTCAAGGAGCCGGACCTGATGATGTTCACTGATTCGACGACGCTGGCGTCGCTGCTGTCGCCCGACGATGCGGCGGCCATGAACGCCGCGCTCGACGCCCGCGGCATTCCTCCGGCAACGGTTGCCAAGATGAAGCCGTGGATGCTCTCGGCCATGATGGCACTGCCGGCCTGCGAACTCGCCCGTCAGTCAGGCGGCGCCCCGGTGCTCGATGTCAGGCTGGCGGAAGGTGCAAAGGCTTCCGGCAAGCCGGTGGAAGGATTGGAGACTGCTGAAAGCCAGTTGCGCGCCATGGCCTCGCTGCCGCTGGCGTTTCACATGAAGGGCCTCGTCGACACGCTGAAGCTCGGCGATAAGATCAACGACATCAACGAAACCATGATCGTGCTCTACCAGCGCGGCGACACCGGAATGTTCTGGCCGCTGTTTCGCGTGGCCATGCCGGAAGGCACGGACGACCCCGCGGGCTATGCGGCGTTCGAGGAAACCATGATCACCAGCCGCAACAAGGTGATGGTCGAGCATGCCGAACCGATCCTTGCCAGGGGCAACGTCTTCATGGCGGTCGGCGCCCTCCACCTTCCCGGCCCCGAAGGCTTGGTCGAGGATTTTCGCAAGGCCGGTTACACCGTCACGCCTATAGGACTTTAGCTACTTCAGTTTACTTCGCCAGGATCTGGGCCAGCATCGCCGGAACGATGATCCGGTGAAACGGCATGATGATCGCAAGATAGGCGCGCCCGAGCCAATTGTGCGTCTTGACGATCGTCGTCGCGGCCACCTCTTGCCGGCCCGTGCCGAGATCCCTGACTTCGACCAGGACACGGAAATCGAGATGCCGGTCGTCGAGGCCAAGCACAACCTTGCCGGGAAACTGGCTGATGAGCGGAAATATCCCGATCCGGCCTGACGGCAACACTGTAGTTTCCAGGCCCGTCTTCAGCCGGAACGGCTTGACGGCAAGGTTGCGCAGCGCCATGAGCCTGCCGACCCAGGGCGGCATTCGCCCCAGGGCGCGTTCCGCCGCGCCGAGTGCCGTTAAAGAAAGACCCTGGGTGATCAGCACAAAGCGGTCGGCGAACTGGGCTCCGGCGAGAACATCGCAGTGATTCGGGACAAACTCTGCTATGGGATTCGTCACGACAAAAATCCTCCGGAAAAACCCATAGTAGGCACCAACTTGGCGCGTTGCGTGGCGAAACAACGCCATTCCGGCTCCGGAACGGCGGGATTGTCCTTGTTTTTGGCGTTTTCCAACCCTAGCGTGAAACCAGTTCAATGATTGCGCGTTATATGGTGTTGATTGATATTTTTCATCCACGGAGGACACTTTTATGGCGAACGCACCGAATCCAAACGACCCGTTCAATCCCAACACCACCAACACCACCATCAAGCAGAGCGGTGGCGGCGGTAGTGGCTGGCTGATTGCGCTGGTCGTCGTTATTCTGGCGGTTGTCGCGTATTATGTTTTCGGAAGGAGTGGTGAGCACCCGGCACCAGCCGAGCCGCCGGCGGCCAGCACACCGGCCCCCGCGCCCGCACCGGCGGAACCGATGAAGCCAGCCGAACCTGCACCTGCTCCGGCACCTGCAGAACCGGCCCCAGCCCCGGCGCCTGCAGCTCCGGCTCCGGCTCCGGCACCTGCAGAACCGGCACCTGCGCCGGCTCCAGCGCCAGCGCCGGCTCCAGCTCCGGCCAACTGACCGGCTCGATATCAAATACGAACGGCCCGCTGAAAAGCGGGCCGTTTTGTTTGGCGATATCGCTACGTTCGTCATCCTCAGGCTTGACCCGAGGATAACGAAGCGTTGTCGCTTTAGATGTGGATTGGCTTGAAGAACGTCGCCAGCGCCGCCTCCTTCACCGCTTCCGACATCGTCGGATGCGCGTGGCAGGTGCGGGCGAGATCCTCAGACGAGCCGCCGAATTCCATCAGCACCGCCGCCTCGTGGATCATCTCGCCTGCGCCGAAGCCGACAATATGCATGCCGAGCACGCGGTCGCTCGTCTTGTCGGCGAGGATCTTCACAAAACCGTCGGTGTGCAGCATGGCGCGCGCCCGGCCATTGGCGCTGAATGGGAATTTTCCGACCTTGTAGTCGATGCCGGCCTTCTTCAGCTCTTCCTCGGTTTTACCGACCGAGGCGATTTCCGGGCTGGTGTAGACGACGCTCGGAATGACGTCATAGTTCACGTGGCCGGCCTGGCCGGCAATGGTTTCGGCCACCGCCACGCCCTCGTCCTCGGCCTTGTGCGCCAGCATCGGCCCGGCGATGACATCGCCGATGGCATAGATGCCCGGGACATTGGTCGTGAGATGGGCATCGGTCTTGACCCGGCCGCGCTCGTCGACCTCGACGCCGGCTTCCCCGAGCCCGAGACTGTCGGCATAGGCGCGGCGGCCGGTGGCGATCAGCACGGCATCGGCCTCGATCATCTCGGCGGCGCCGCCCTTGACCGGCTCGAAGGTGACGGTCGCACCCTTCTTGGCCTTGGCGACACCGGTGACCTTGGCGCCGAGCTTGAACTCGAAACCCTGCTTTGAAAGCAAGCGCTGGAACTGCTTGGAAACCTCGCCGTCCATGCCGCCCAGGATGGTGTCGAGGAATTCGACCACGGTGACCTTGGCGCCGAGCCGTGCCCACACCGAGCCGAGCTCGAGCCCGATGACACCGCCGCCGACCACCACCAGATGGCCGGGAACCTTATCAAGCGACAAAGCGCCGGTCGACGACACGATCACCTTCTCGTCGATGTCGACCTTGACGCCGGGAATGCCGGCGACATCCGAGCCGGTGGCGATGACGATGTTCCTGGTCTCGATCTCCTCGACCTTGCCGTCCTCAGCCGTCACCGACACCTTGCCGGCCGCGACCACCTTGCCAGTGCCGCGAAAGCTGTCGATCTTGTTCTTCTTGAACAGGAAGGCGACGCCGTTGACGTTCGACGACACCGTCGCATCCTTGTGCGCCATCATCTTCTTCAGGTTCAATTTCGGCGCCGATATCTCGACGCCGAGCGTGTCGAAGGAGTGACCGGCCTCGGCGAACATCTCGGAGGCATGGAGCAGCGCCTTGGAAGGGATGCAGCCGATGTTGAGGCAGGTACCGCCGAAGGTCGCGTTCTTCTCGACCACCGCCACCCTGAGCCCGAGCTGCGCCGCCTTGATGGCGCAGACATAGCCGCCCGGTCCCGATCCGATGATAACGACGTCATAAGCCATGATACTGTCCTTCTGTTTGAGCATGATGCCGTGTGACGCGGTTTTTGGATAACATCATGCTCGATCTGCTTGAGAGCGCTCAGCGGCCGCCGCTTACATTCAGGATCGCGCCTGTCGTATAGGACGCGGCGTCGGAGAGAAGATAGAGAACCGCGCCCGCGACTTCATCCACTGTACCGGCTCTTTTCATCGGCAGCAGGTCGCGGAACCGCTCCACCCTGTCCGGCTGCCCGCCGGAAGCGTGGATGTCCGTGTCGATGATGCCAGGGCGCACCGCATTGACGCGAATGCCTTCCAGCGCCACCTCGCGGGCGAGCCCGATGGTGAAGGTGTCGATGGCGCCCTTGGAGGCGGCATAATCGACGTACTCGCCCGGCGAGCCCAATGTCGCTGCCGCCGACGAGATGTTGACTATGGATCCGCCCGACCCGCCATGGCGGGTCGACATGCGCTTGACCGCCTCACGGGCGCAGAGGAACGAGCCGACGACATTGATGCGCATCATGCGCTCCAGCCGCGAAACATCCATCTCGTCGACGCGCGCCTTGACGTCGACGATGCCGGCATTGTTGACGAAAGCATCGAGCCGTCCATAGGCGCGGTCGACGGCCTCGAACATGGCCACGATATCGGCCTCGCTGCCGACATCGCCCTTGACCGCAAAAGCCTCGCCGCCGGCAGCCTCGATCTCCGCGACCAGTGCATCGGCGGCGTCCTGATTCGCAGCGTAGTTGACCGCGACCCTGTAGCCGGCCTTCGATCCAAACCGGCAGATCGCCGCGCCGATGCCGCGGCTGCCGCCGGTGACCAGCAGCACCTTTTGCGTCCCGCTCATTCCTGGCATCCCTTCAAGGCAAACACATCCCCCGGCACTTTCGAAAACCCGCTGCCGCCATAGGCACTGGATTGGCGCAACGCTGGCCCGAGATCCGGCAGTATCAGCGTCTTCGGCGCTTCGACACCTTCGGCCGGCAGCAGCCCGATGTTGCCCTTGTCATCCGCCGTGTAGATGACGCCATGCCAGGGCGTGCAGGCGGCAAGCTCCTCGCCGGTGACGTCGCCCTCGGGGCATTTGTACATCAGCGCGCCGTTCGGCCGCGACACGCCCTCGTTCCAAATGACGATGCCGTTCAGCACCACATCGTTGTCGAGGATCATGCGGAACGTATTGGTGACGGTCGCCGAGGTGACGGTCGGCGTGAAGTCGATTTCGCTGCCGCTTTGGGTGTCGCCATAGACAGCGAGTTCGATCGGACAGGCGGCATACGCTGCCGCCGGGATCATCGCCGCACCGACCGCTATCGATGCGGTAGACAGGCTTTCGGACAAGAAAGAACGGATCGTCACTGCTATCCGCCTTGAACAGCTTGATCGAGGATGAAGACCGTCGAAAGAAAATAATCTACCTCGAACGCAACGTTTTCATTCCTGTCGACCGGAACCGCATTAACCTCGTATTTGAGGGTCAAGATGCGAGAACTCTCCGCCAGCTCAATATAAACGTCGCGCTCACGACCGCCGCTGATTGCCCACTTGAATTCGCTCTTGTTCAGGAACTGCAATGCCTTGGGCAAGGTATGTATGGCTATGGGCTTTGTGCCTGCAAAAATCACAGGATGCCGGCCCAAATCGACGTCCAGATGGCCGTACCAAGTCGCCATCGTTCCACCCGATTGCAATCTTCCGAAGACAGGCTCGACGCTAATCGACCTCAGATGAAAATCGGGACTGAAGAAGAACTCGCAATTTCTACCATAGATGCACCACGCTGACTCCGCGTCCTCGTGGCGATAATGATTGTCCGCCCGCACATCCTCCGGATCGATCAAGCCTCGCACCGTTTCACGGCTGCTTTTTCCGAGTTCAATCGGACCCGCCCGGCCTGTCGTAACAAGCTCGAACAGATCGATTGGCTCGACAGATTCAGCCACCGCGTCAGCCTTAGAGATCAAGCACCAGCCGTTCCGGATTCTCCAGGCTTTCCTTGACGCGGACCAGGAAGGTCACCGCTTCCTTGCCGTCGACGATGCGGTGATCGTAGCTGAGTGCCAGGTACATCATCGGCCGGATCACGATCTGGCCGCCGACCACGACAGGCCGCTCCTGGATCTTGTGCATGCCCAGAATGCCCGACTGCGGCGCATTGAGGATCGGCGTCGACATCAGCGACCCGTAAACGCCGCCGTTGGAAATCGTAAACGTCCCGCCTTGCATGTCGGCGACCGACAGCTTGCCGTCGCGCGCGGCTATGCCCAAGCGGCCGATGTCCTTTTCGATCTCGGCGATCGACATCTGGTCGGCATTGCGCACGACCGGCACGACCAGGCCCTTTTCGGTGCCGACGGCGACGCCGATATGGGCATAGTTCTTGAAGATGATGTCGGTGCCGTCGATCTCGGCATTGACCGAGGGGATTTCTTTCAGCGCGTGGGTGACGGCCTTGGTGAAGAAGCCCATGAAGCCGAGCTTCACGCCGTGCTTCTTTTCGAACACGTCCTTGTATTTGGTGCGCAGCGCCATCACCGCAGACATGTCGACCTCGTTGAAGGTGGTCAGCATGGCTGCGGTCGACTGCGCTTCCTTGAGGCGGCGCGCGATGGTCTGGCGCAGCTTGGTCATGCGCACGCGCTCCTCGCGCGACGCATCGTCGCCCGAGGACGGCGCGCGCACGGCAACCGGTGCAGGTGCCGCCTTCGGCGTCTCCGCCGGCTGCGACGGCGCACCCTTGGAGATGGCGTCGAGCACGTCGCCTTTCAGCACCTGGCCACGCTTTCCCGAACCGGAGATCTGGTCGACCGAGAGATTGCTTTCGGCGATCAGTTTCGCCGCGGCCGGTGCCGGTGGCATGGTGCGCGGCTCGACCGGGCCGGCATCGCCGGCGATCTTGGCGGTCTCGGCCGCGGCCTGCTTGCCGGTCGATGCCGCATCCGGCGACGAGGCCTGCGACACCGCCTGCGGCTTGGTCGCTGGTGCGGCGGCAGCGCCACCTGCCGAAATCGAACCGAGCAGCGCACCGACACCGACCGTCTCGCCTTCCTTGGCGGTGATTTCGCTTAAGGTTCCAGCGGCGGCGGCAGGCACCTCCACCGTCACCTTGTCGGTCTCGAGCTCGACCAGCGGCTCGTCGGCGACGATCGCGTCGCCGACCTTCTTGAACCATTTGCCGATGGTCGCTTCGGTGACGGATTCGCCGAGAGTGGGAACGCGGATTTCGGTAGCCATTGTGCCTGTCCGTTTTCTTTCGGGTTCTGTTATTCGCCCAGATTTTCTCTATTCACCAAGCGCGTCTTCGAGCAAGGCGGCGAGCTGCGCGAGATGCTTCGACATCAGTCCGGTCGCCGGCGAGGCGGCGGCCGGACGGCCGGTGTAGCGCACCCGCTGATGCTTGGCGTCGATATGCGCCAGCACCCATTCCAGATAGGGGTCGATGAACGACCAAGCGCCCATGTTCTTGGGCTCCTCCTGGCACCACACCATCTCGGCATTGCGGAACCGCGACAGTTCGGTGATCAGCGCCTTGGCCGGGAACGGATAGAGCTGTTCGACGCGCAACAGATAGATGTCGTTGATGCCGCGCTTCTCGCGCTCCTCATAGAGGTCGTAATAGACCTTGCCCGAACACAGCACGACGCGGCGGATCTTCGAATCCTTGGTGAGCTTGATCGCCTGGCCGGAAAGCAGCTGCGCATCGTCCCACAGCAATCGGTGGAACGAGCTTTCGCCCGAAATTTCCGGCAGCGTCGACACCGCCCGCTTATGGCGCAGCAGCGACTTCGGCGTCATCAGGATCAGCGGCTTACGGAAGTCGCGCTTCAGCTGCCGGCGCAATATGTGGAAGTAGTTGGCCGGCGTCGTACAGTTGGCCACTTGCATGTTATCTTCGGCGCAAAGCTGCAGGAAGCGTTCGAGCCGGGCCGAGGAGTGTTCCGGACCCTGGCCTTCATAGCCATGCGGCAAGAGGCAGACGAGGCCCGACATTCTGAGCCACTTGCGTTCGCCCGACGAGATGAACTGGTCGAACACCACCTGGGCGCCGTTGGCGAAATCGCCGAACTGCGCTTCCCACAATGTCAGCGCCTTCGGCTCGGCAAGGCTGTAGCCATATTCGAAGCCCAGCACCGCCTCTTCAGACAGCATCGAGTTGATGACTTCGTAGCCGGCTTGAGCCGCCGACAGATTGTTGAGCGGGATGTAGCGGGTCTCGTCGCGCTGGTCGTAAAGGACCGAGTGACGCTGCGAGAAGGTGCCGCGTTCGGAATCCTGCCCCGACAGGCGGATCGGATTGCCGTCGAGCAGGATGGCGCCGAAGGCCAGCGCCTCGGCCGTCGACCAGTCGATGCCTTCGCCGGACTCGATCGCCTGGCGGCGGTTTTCGAGGAAGCGGATGATCGTCTTGTGCGCCTCGAAATCCTTCGGCACCTCGGTCAGCTTCTTGCCGATTTCCTTCAGCGTCTTGACCGGCACGGCGGTCTTGCCGCGCCTTTGTTCGTCCTGGTTGTCGGCCGTGCGCAGGCCAGACCAGGCGCCGTCGAGCCAATCGGCCTTGTTGGGCTTGTAGTGCTGACCGACTTCCCACTCGGATTCCAGATGCGCCCGCCAGTCGGCCTTGAGCTGGTCGAGCTCGGCCTGGGTGAGGTGACCCTCGGCGATCAGCCGGTCGCCGTAGATCTGCACGGTCGTCTTGTGGGTGCGGATGTTGCGGTACATGATCGGCTGGGTGAAGGCCGGCTCGTCGCCCTCATTGTGGCCGAAGCGGCGGTAGCAGAACATGTCGACCACAACAGGCTTGTGGAACTTCATGCGGAATTCGATCGCCACCTTGGTGGCGTGCACCACGGCTTCCGGGTCATCGCCATTGACGTGGAAGATCGGTGCTTCAATCATCTTGGCGACGTCCGACGGATAGGGCGACGAGCGCGAGAAGCGCGGATTGGTGGTGAAGCCGATCTGGTTGTTGATGATGAAATGCAGCGTGCCGGCGACGCGGTGGCCGCGCAGACCGGACAGGCCGAGGATTTCGGCAATCACGCCCTGGCCGGCGAAGGCGGCATCGCCATGCAGCAAGAGCGGCAGCACCTTGGCGCGCTCTTCCAGCGGCACGATTTCTTCGCGGCTGCGGCCGAACAGATAATCCTGCTTGGCGCGCGCCTTGCCCATCACCACCGGATCGACGATTTCCAGATGCGAGGGATTGGCGGTCAGGGACAGATGCACCTTGTTGCCGTCGAACTCGCGGTCCGACGAGGCGCCGAGATGGTACTTGACGTCGCCCGAACCCTCGACCTCGTCGGGTGCGGCCGAGCCGCCCTTGAACTCGTGGAAGATGGCGCGGTGCGGCTTGGCCATCACCTGGGAGAGCACGTTCAGCCGGCCGCGATGCGCCATGCCGAGCACGATCTCTTTCATGCCGAGCTGGCCGCCGCGCTTGACGATCTGCTCCAGCGCCGGGATCAGCGCTTCACTGCCATCGAGGCCGAAGCGCTTGGTGCCCTTGTACTTGACGTCGATGAACTGCTCAAAACCTTCGGCCTCGACCAGCTTCTGCAGGATCGCCTTCTTGCCGGTGGCGGTGAAGGTGATCTCCTTGTCGGCACCTTCGATGCGGGCCTGGATCCAGGCCTTTTCCTCGGGGTCGGAAATATGCATGAACTCGACGCCGAGCGTCGAGCAATAGGTGCGCGTCAGGATTTCCAGCATCTGCCGGATGGTGCCGAATTCGAGCCCGAGCACATTGTCGAGGAAGATCGGCCGGTCATAGTCGGCAGCGGTGAAGCCGTAATTTTCCGGCGACAGCTCGTTGTAGTCCTCGAGCGGCTTGGCGATGCCGAGCGGGTCGAGATTGGCATGCAGATGGCCGCGCATGCGGTAGGCGCGGATCATCATGATGGCGCGCACCGAATCGCGCGTCGCCTGATGCACGTCGGCGTCGGACAGGACGACGCCGTTGGTGACCGCCTTGTCCTTGACTTTCTTTTCGATCGTCTTCTCGACGATACCCCAATTGCCGTCGAGCGCCGACACCAGTTCGCCATTGGCCTGCAGCGGCCAGGAGGGCTTGGCCCATGAGGCACCCTTGGCGTTCTTGCGCACATCGCCGGCATCGTCCTTCAGCCCGGCAAAGAACTCCTGCCATTCGGGGTTTACCGACTCCGGATCGTCCTCATAAGACGCATAAAGCGAGTCGATGTAATCGGCATTGCCGCCATAGAGGAAAGAGGTGAGTGAAAATTGGTCGTTGGCCTGATCTTGTCTTGCCATTTTTGTCCGCGGAGCCTGGCTCCGTCTCCTGTTTTTGGAGGGAGTAGGGGAATAAGGGAATAGGGGAGTAGGGCTTTTTGCCGCTGCTATTTTCCCTACCGCCCTACTCCCTTACTCCCCTATTCCCTTAACCTTTGATCGCCTCGACCAGCGTCGTGCCCAGCCGCGCCGGCGAGGGCGATACCCTGATCCCGGCGGATTCCATTGCCGCGATCTTGTCTTCGGCGCCGCCCTTGCCGCCGGAGATGACCGCGCCCGCATGACCCATGGTGCGGCCGGCCGGCGCCGTGCGCCCGGCGATGAAGCCAGCCATCGGCTTTTTGCGGCCGCGCTTGGCTTCGTCCTTGAGGAACTGCGCGGCGTCTTCCTCGGCCGAACCGCCGATCTCGCCGATCATGATGATCGACTTGGTCTCGTCGTCGGCGAGGAACATCTCGAGCACGTCGATGAACTCGGTGCCCTTGACGGGGTCGCCGCCAATGCCGACGGCGGTGGTCTGGCCGAGGCCGACATTGGTGGTCTGGAACACGGCCTCATAGGTAAGTGTTCCCGAGCGCGAAACAACGCCGACCGAGCCCTTGCGGAAGATGTTTCCGGGCATGATGCCGATCTTGCATTCGTTGGGCGTGAGCACGCCCGGGCAGTTCGGCCCAATCAGGCGCGAGGTCGAGCGGTCGAGCCTGGCCTTGACCCTGATCATGTCCATCACCGGGATGCCTTCGGTGATGCAGATGATCAGCGGGATCTCGGCCTCGATCGCTTCGAGGATGGCTTCGGCGGCACCCGCCGGCGGCACATAGACGACCGAAGCGTTGGCACCGGTCTTTTCCTTGCCCTCGGCGACCGTGGCGAAGATCGGCAGGTTTTCACCCTTTGAGCCGGTCCACGTCTCGCCACCCTTCTTGGGGTGGATGCCGCCGACCATTTTCGTGCCGTGATAAGCCAGCGCCTGTTCGGTGTGAAACGTGCCGGTCTTGCCGGTCAGGCCCTGCACCAGCACCTTGGTGTTCTTGTCGACGAGAATGGACATGGGAGCCCTTTTCTAAAAACCGTTGATCGAGGAAAACATGGTCAGAGCCGCTTCAGGTCAGCGACCGTGAGGTCGCTCTTGGCATTGCCGGTGTTGAGCGTCGTCGCCGGCTCGAACATCAGCACGACCGGTTCCGCGGTGAGCGAACGCGGCCGGTGCTCGACACCGCGCGGTACGACGATGAAGTCGCCCTCGCCGAGCTCGACCGGACCGTCACGGAAATCGATGGCGATACGCCCGCGCAGCACGAGGAAGGCTTCATCCTCATGGTCATGCGCATGCCAGTCGAACATCTCGCCGAACTTGGCGACCTTCGCCTGGCTGTCGTTGACGTCGCCGGCGATATGCGGATCGAAAACCTTGGTGATGGTCCGATCCGCCGCCTCGACGAGGTTTATCTTGCGCGGAGGCATCCGCTCAGCCCTTTACCGCCGCCACGATCTTCTTGGCTGCATCGTCGAGATCGTCGGCCGACACGACGTTGAGGCCGCTGTCGTTGATGATCTTCTTGCCGAGCTCGGCATTGGTGCCTTCCAGACGCACCACCAGCGGCACTTCCAGTCCGACTTCCTTGACCGCGGCAATGACGCCCTCGGCAATGATGTCGCACTTCATGATGCCGCCGAAGATGTTGATCAGGATACCCTTGACCGCCGGATCCCGGGTGATGATTTTGAACGCCGCCGTGACTTTTTCCTTGGATGCGCCGCCACCGACATCGAGGAAGTTGGCGGGCTCGGCACCATAGAGCTTGATGATGTCCATCGTCGCCATGGCGAGGCCGGCGCCGTTGACCATGCAGCCGATATTGCCGTCGAGCGCGACATAGGCGAGGTCGTATTTCGACGCCTCGATCTCCTTCTCGTCCTCTTCGGTGGTGTCGCGCAGTTCGAGCACGTCCGGGTGGCGGAACAGCGCGTTGTTGTCGAACGACACTTTCGCGTCGAGCACGCGCAGCCGGCCGTTTTTCATGACGATCAGCGGGTTGACCTCGAGCAGGCTCATGTCCTTTTCGACGAAGGCTTTGTAGAGGATCGGGAACAGCGTATCGCCGTCCTTGGCAGCATCGCCGTCGAGCTTCAGCGCACCGTTGAGCGCCTTCAGGTCGGCCGATGTGACGCCTTTTTCCGGATCGATGGCGACGGTGATGATCTTTTCCGGCGTGTCATGGGCGACCGCCTCGATGTCCATGCCGCCTTCGGTCGAGACGACGAAGGCAATGCGGCCGACCGAACGGTCGACCAGGATCGACAGATAGAGCTCGCGTTCGATGTCGGCGCCGTCCTCGATGTAGAGACGGTTGACCTGTTTGCCGGCCGGGCCGGTCTGCTTGGTCACCAGCGTGTTGCCCAGCATCTCGTTGGCGTTGGCGACGACGTCGGCCACCGATTTCGCCAGCCGCACCCCGCCCTTGGCGTCCGGGCCGAGCTCGGTGAATTTGCCCTTGCCGCGGCCGCCGGCATGGATCTGGCTCTTCACCACATAGAGCGGGCCCGGCAGCGCCTTGGCGGCGGCTTCCGCTTCATCAGCCTTGAACACCGGCACGCCTTCGGCCACCGGCGCGCCAAAGCTCTTCAGCAGCGCCTTGCCCTGATACTCATGGATGTTCATCTGGATGGTCTCCGGATCGACTGGGGGTTCACTTGCTGGAGATTCATTTGGAGGCGAGTTGCGGCGCGATTTTGACGCAGGCCTCGGTCAGGCCCTGCACCGTCGCCACCGAGGAGTCGAACATCTTCTGCTCGCTCTTGTTGAGCTCGATCTCAATGATACGCTCGACGCCGCCGGCGCCGATCACCACGGGAACGCCGACATAGGTGTTCTTGACGCCATACTGGCCGGAGAGATACGCCGCGCAGGGCAGCACGCGCTTCTTGTCCTTGAGATAGGCTTCGGCCATCGAGATCGCCGAAGCGGCCGGCGCGTAATAGGCCGAACCGGTCTTGAGCAGGCCGACGATCTCGGCGCCGCCGTCGCGGGTGCGCTGCACGATCTGGTCGAGCTTTTCCTTCGAGGTCCAGCCCATCTTGATGAGATCGGGCAGCGGAATGCCCGATACCGTCGAATAGCGGATCATCGGCACCATGGAATCGCCGTGGCCGCCGAGCACGAAGGCGGTGACGTCCTCGACCGAGACCTTGAATTCCTCGGCCAGGAAATAGCGGAAGCGCGCGCTGTCGAGCACGCCGGCCATGCCGACGACATGGCTGTTGGGCAGTCCTGAGAACTTCTGCAGCGCCCAGACCATGGCGTCGAGCGGGTTGGTGATGCAGATGACGAAGGCCTTCGGCGCATACTTCTTCAGCCCGGCGCCGACCTGTTCCATGACCTTGAGATTGATGCCCAAAAGGTCGTCGCGGCTCATGCCCGGCTTGCGCGGCACGCCGGCGGTGACGATGCAGACGTCGGCGCCTTCGATGCCGGCATAGTCGTTGATGCCGGTGAGCCTGGAGTCGAAGCCATCGACCGGCGACGACTGCGCGATATCGAGCCCCTTGCCCTGCGGGATACCTTCGGCAATATCGAACAGCACCACGTCGCCGAGGTCCTTGAGGCCGATCATGTGAGCGAGCGTGCCGCCGATCATGCCAGAGCCGATAAGCGCTATCTTGTTGCGTGCCATGTGAGGATGTTTTCCTTTGTCGGTGACGACGTCTCAAATCTCTGGTGACTTGATGGCGGCGTCGAAGAAGAGGCCGGAATGCTGCGGGGAACCGCGAATTTTCGCCGCACCCAATAGCCCCGGCACAGAAAAAATTCAAACGATTATTTTGGCGTCAGCATTTTCAATCGGTTAGATCATTTGGGATTTACGTAAACGTCAAAGCTTGTAAGCCGACTTGGGAAGAAGTAGCCGATGAAGATGGAGATCGTAAGGCCGGATGCGGGCGATGACGCCCTTGTGATGCGGGTAGCCGAGGTCGGCGGGACAGCGTCCCCCTCTGTCTTGCCGACGGGGGGCACGAAAGATCGCTACCAACGGATCTCTGGAAACTCAGGCCTGCGCCTGCTTTGCATCTAGCGCCGGCTTCCCTTTCTGCCGCTCCGCCCAATCCTCCAGCCAGTCGCGGCTTTGCATCTCGGTCAGCCGCGATGCGGTGCGCTCGAACTCGAAGACTTCGACGCCGCGCTTGGCTGCATAAAGCGCTTGCGGCGGCGCTTCGGCGCTCATCACCAGCCGCACATGATGGTCGTAGAGCGTGTCGATCAGAAGGATGAAGCGCTTGGCTTCGTTGCGCTTGCCTTCGCCGAGCACCGGGACGTGGTCGATGAAAATGGTTGAGAAGCGCCCGGCGATTGCCAGGAAATCGCGCGCGCCAAGCGGCTTCTCGCAGAGATCGGCGAAGGAGAACCGCGCCGCATCGCCCGCCGCACGCGGCACGATCACCTGCCGTCCTTTGAGGGCAATCGATGTCTCGGCGGTCGGCGCGCCCCGCGTCATGGCTTGCCAGGCCTCGTCGAGTAGCTGGTCCGCCGCCGCATCGGCCGGCGTGACATAGACCGGTGTCCGGGCGAGCTTTTCCAGCCGGTAGTCTTTGTCGGCATCGAGCGCCAGCACCTGTGTGTGCCGCTCCAGTATGCCGATAAAGGGCAGGAAAAGCTGGCGGTTCAGCCCGTCGCTGTAGAGGTTTTCCGGCGCCACATTCGAGGTGGCGACCAGCACCACGCCGCTGGCAAACAGCGCCGAAAACAACCTGGACAGGATCATCGCGTCGGCAATGTCGGTGACCGAGAACTCGTCGAAGCACAGCACCCAGGCTTGCTCGGCAAGGGCCTTGGCCACCGGCGGGATCGGATCGTCTTCCCTGACGTCGCCATTCTTGCGCGCCTGCCGGTGCTTCTGGATACGGTCCTGCACGTCGGCCATGAAGTCGTTGAAGTGGACGCGGCGCTTGCGCCGCACCGGCAGCAAGTCGAAGAACATGTCCATCAGCATGGTCTTGCCGCGACCGACGCCGCCATGGATGTAGAGGCCTTTGACGGCCTCATGGGTCTCGCGCTTGCGGGCGAACAGCCAGCCCAGCGCGCTCGACTTATGCGCCAGCCGCTTGGCCGAAATCTCATCGGTCAGCCGGTCAAGCGCCGCAACGATCCGTTCCTGCGCCGGATCGCGGTCGATCGTACCGGTTTCCACCAGATGGTCGTAGCGCTGCCTGACGGTCGCATGGGTCTGAAGGCCGTCACGCAGATGCATCGGTCACGTCGTTCTGGAGCAATTCCGGGAACCGGAATTGCGTAAAACAAAAACTATCTCGTAAGTGAAATCGGCTGGCCGTTGGAAGTCTGGCCGTCGAATTTCGAGCCGCCCGAGGAATAGAGCCGCGCCAGCGCACCGCCGCTCTCGTCATAGAGCGTCAGCTGTTTGCCGGCGACGTTCCACGACTTGATGCCGTCCATCGGCGCCGGGCAATGCAGCGGCCCGGCGCGGAAGCCGGCGCCGAATTTGGTCTGCGGTGTCGCCACCTTGCAGCTCTGGCCCGCAACGCTGGCGTTCCAGACACCGGCGACGCTGGCGGCGGTCACGTCGGAAGCGCCGGCCGGCGCCGAGCCGTCCGAAGGCAGCGCGGCGACCTGGGTGTTCGCCGGCGCGGTCGGGAATTGCGAAGGGTCGGTGGTGCCGGGCGATGCCGGCGGCGGCAGTTGGTTCGCCGTCACCTTGCCGGCGGGCGCGGCCTCCAGCGGTGCCGGCTGCTGGTCATCCATCGAGGAAAAACGTGAGGTCGAACAGCCACTCGCAACGAGGGCCGCCAGCGATACGGCCACCAGACCGGTTTTCGAAAAAGTCATTCCAACCTCCGTCGGATCCGGCTGGGGGGAAGCCGTCCGCACAATCTCACCCCCACCAAGATGGAGAAGGTGGCGAAATTTCAACCCGATATGGTTAAAATACAGTTTGCAGCAAGAATTGTTGCAAATTTATCGCAATCGCCACGGCTGACCGTTTGTCGCGCGTCGCTTGGGAATTCCGGTCAACACTTCGTCGGTGGACGCTTGCGCGAACCGCCTCAGCGCCTATGTCTGGAAAACGAAACCCTGCTGGAGCCGCAATTGGCCGCGAGAAAGACTGCCGCCAATCGCTATTACAGCGGCCCGCCCAGCGACCATTTCGACGGCGCATTGTTCTTCAATCCCGACGGCCAGCCACCCGGCCGTTTCGCCGACCTGCTGAAATGGCAGTTGAATGGCCAGCGCTCGAAATGGCCGGCGAGCGATGCAAGCCCCTTTCCGCAGGCAAAGCCGGCGACAAGGGTCGAGGGCGCCGCGCTGGAAGTGACCATGATTGGTCATTCCACCTTGCTGGTCCAGACGGCAAGTCTGAACATTCTTACCGATCCGGTTTGGTCGCTGCGCGCGTCGCCGCTTTCCTTCGCCGGACCAAAACGCATCAATGCGCCAGGCATCGCCTTTGCCGACCTGCCGCCGATCGACCTCGTGCTGGTCAGCCACAACCATTACGACCATCTCGACCTCGCCACGTTGAAGCGGCTGAAGGCCGGCCACGACCCGCTGGTGCTCACTCCGCTCGGCAACGACGCCATCATCGAAGCCGCCGTGCCCGGCATGCGACTGTCGGCGCATGACTGGGGCGACAGGGTCGAGATCGGCAATGGCGCCGCCGTCCATGTAGAGCCGGTGCATCACTGGTCGGCGCGTGGCGCCCGCGACCGGCGCATGGCGCTGTGGGCCGGCTTCGTCGTCGAAACGCCTGACAGCAAGCTCTATTTCGCCGGCGACACCGGCTTTCACAATGGCATCAACTACCGGCGGATGGCCGAGAAACATGGCGGTTTCCGCTTCGCCATCCTGCCGATCGGCGCCTATGAACCGCGCTGGTTCATGGCGCCGCAGCACCAGAACCCCTGGGAAGCGGTGCAAGGCATGACGCTGTGCAATGCCGCCCATGCCGCCGGCTGTCATTGGGGAACTTTCCAGCTCACTGACGAGCCGATCGACGAGCCGGCGCGCAAATTGACCGAGGCGCTTGACGATCAAGGCATTCCACGGCAGCGCTTTCGCGCCTTGCGGCCGGGCGAGGTATGGAATGTACCGGAGCACATAGTGCCCTGATCCGCATCGGTTTCGACGGAACCCCAGCGCGGCAACAGCGTTTTCATGCGGTTGAAAAATCTGTCGGTTGCGAGGCATCGCCATGCTCAAATGGATCATCATCCTCCTGATCGTCGCCGCGGCGGCGAGCCTGCTCGGCATGCCGGCGCTGGCAGGTGCTGCCGCCACCGGCGCGCGCATCCTTATCGGCATCGTTCTGATCATCTTCCTGCTGGTGGTGCTGGGCATTTTCGCCGTCACGTAAGTCCGGCGCTTTCGCCGTGACCAAGCGGCTGCGCACTGGTAATTCCTGCCCGTTTCCGCCATATAGCGCCAAACGGACACGGAATTTTTCGGAGCAATGGCCAGCACTGCCCCTTTCGCCAAGATGAACGGCATCGGCAACGAGATCATCGTTGCCGATATGCGCGGCCGTGCCGATCGAGTGACGGCGGCGGCGGCGATTGCGCTGAACGCCGATGCCGCGACCAGCTTCGACCAGATCATGGCGATCCACGATGCCAGGACGCCGGGCACCGCTTTTTTCATCGACATATTGAACTCCGACGGAACCGGTGCGCAGGCCTGCGGCAATGGCATGCGCTGCGTCGTCCAGGCGCTCGCCGCCGAGACCGGCCAGAAGATCTTCACCTTCGAAACCGTGGCGGGCATCCTCAATGCGCGCGAACATGCCGACGGTTCGATCTCGGTCGATATGGGCACGCCGCGCTTCGGCTGGCAGGATATCCCGCTGGCCGAGGAATTCCGCGACACCCGCATGATCGAGCTGCAGATCGGCCCGATCGACGCGCCGGTGCTGCATTCACCCTCGGTCGTCTCGATGGGCAATCCGCACGCCATCTTTTGGGTCGACAATAACGTCTGGTCCTATGAGCTCGACCGCTTCGGCCCGCTGCTCGAGAACCACCCGATGTTCCCCGAGCGCGCCAACATAACCATCGCGCAGGTCACTTCGCCCGAAACAATGGTCATCCGCACCTGGGAACGCGGCGCCGGCCTGACCAAGGCCTGCGGCTCGGCCTCCTGTGCGGCCGTGGTGGCCGCGGCCCGTACCAACCGGACCGGCCGCAGCGTCGGTCTGTTGACGCCAGGCGGCGGTACGCTGCATGTCGAATGGCGCGACGATGACCATGTGGTGCTGACCGGCGCCGCCGAATGGGAATTTTCCGGCAGCTTCGACCCGTCGAACGGGACATGGGCCCGCGACACCGAAAGCGCGGCCTGATGTCCGCTCTGCCCAAGAGCCCGATGTCCCAGGGCATCGATGTCGTCACCTTCGGCTGTCGGCTCAACACCTATGAATCGCAGGTGATGCGGCGCGAGGCTGAAAGTGCCGGTCTGGGCGCGCTGGAAGGTGGCGCCGTGATCTTCAACACCTGCGCCGTGACAGGCGAAGCAGTGCGCCAGGCCAAGCAGGCGATCCGCAAGGCCCGCCGCGATAACCCGCGGGCGCGCATCATCGTCACCGGCTGCGCCGCGCAGACCGAGCCTGAAAAATTCGCCGCCATGGACGAGGTCGATCTCGTGCTTGGCAATGAGGAGAAGCTGAAGGCGCATTCCTATCGCGCGCTGCCGGATTTCGGCGTCAACGACACCGAGAAGGCGCGCGTCAACGATATCTTTTCGGTGCGTGAGACCGCAGGCCACATGGTCGACGCCATCGAGGGCCGGGCACGCGCTTTCGTCCAGGTGCAGAACGGCTGCGACCACCGCTGCACCTTTTGCATCATTCCCTACGGCCGCGGCAATTCGCGCTCGGTGCCGATGGGCGCCGTGGTCGAGCAGGTCAAGCGGCTCGCCGGCAACGGCTATGCCGAGATCGTTCTGACCGGCGTCGACATGACCAGTTTTGGGGCCGATCTGCCGGGCGCGCCGAAGCTTGGCAGGCTGGTGAAGACCATCCTCAGGCAGGTGCCCGATGTGAAGCGCCTGCGGCTGTCCTCTATCGATTCGGTCGAAGCTGACGACGATTTGCTCGATGCCATCGCCACCGAGCCCAGGCTGATGCCGCATTTGCATCTGTCGCTGCAATCGGGCGACGACATGATCCTGAAGCGGATGAAGCGAAGGCACCTACGCGATCAGTCGATCCGCTTCTGCGAGGATGTGCGCAAGCTGCGCCCCGGTATCGTCTTTGGCGCCGACATCATCGCCGGCTTCCCGACCGAGACCGACGAAATGTTCGAGAACTCGGAAAAAATTGTCGAGGAGTGTGGCCTGACCCATCTCCACGTCTTCCCCTTCAGCCCACGCGAAGGCACGCCCGCCGCGCGCATGCCGCAGCTCCGCCGCGAGGTCGTCAAGCAGCGCGCCGCCCGGCTGCGTGCCGCCGGTGAAGCTGCCTATTTCAGGCATCTGTCGTCGCTCACCGGAACGCGCCAGTCGATCCTGATCGAGCGCGACGGCCTTGGCCGCACCGAGGGTTTTACGCTTGCCGCACTCGGCACGGGCGCACCGGGTGAGATCGTCGGGGCTGAGATATCAGGCCACGATGGTAGCAGGCTGATCGCGGCGCCCCTTGCCGCCCGCGCCGCCTGAGAACACAAAGCATGGCTGGTTTTTTCAAGAAGATATTTTCGTTCGGCAAGAAAGAGGTTGTCGAGGAGCGGATCGACGAGACCGCCCCGCTGCCGCCGATCAAATGGGAAGCACTCGATGCGCTGAAGCCGGCGGCCGAACAGGTCGTTCCGGAGTTCTTGAAGCGCGACGAGTCGCGGCCCGAGGCGGGAACGACGCCCGCGCCGGTAGTCGAGCCGGAGGTAATTCCTGCGCCGCAACCGGCGCCTGTCGAGGAACCGGCGCCCGAGCCGGAGCCAACCATCCCGCCAGCACCGGAGCCGGCTGTTCCCTCAAAGCCAGAACCTCTGCCGGAGCCCGAGCCGGAAGAAGAACCAGCGCCCGAGACGCCAGCCGAGCCGCCGGCGCCCGAGGAGATACCAACACCTCCCGCCGTTCCGGAACCCACGCCCGAACCGCAGCCGCAAGAAGTCCCTGCTCCGGCGCCGGCCGAGCCGGAGATCGTCCCGTCGCGGCCGGAAAAGCAGCCGGAGCCGGCCCCGGTCGAAGTGCCGACCCCTGTCGAGGTTCCGGCAGAAACACCAGCGCCGATCGAGGTGCCGACACCGGCGCCGTCCCCTCTTCAGCCGTCTTCAGAGGCCGGCACAGCCCCTCATCCGCCTGCCGGCACCTTCTCCCCGTATAGAGACGGGGAGAAGGGGGCTAGCGGTGAAGCTGCGCCTCCTCTTGCAAACATCGAAGACGAAGCCTCAACGCTGACGCCCCCCTCTCTCCGTCCTTCACGGGGAGAGGGTAGGGGTGAGGGGCAGCACGAACTTGCGAAAGATTCGGCGCCACCCGTGGAAGCCATGCCGGCTGCTCTCGTGGCCGAAGCGCCCGCCGCCGAAATCGCACCTTTCATTCGCCAGCCGGCCCCGGTCGAGACGCAGCCGGTCATTGCCGAGATCGCGCCCGAACCGCAGGCCGTGCCGAAGCCGGAGCCAAAGCCCGCTCCCGGCAAGGTGACCGTCACCAAAAAAGTCGAGCAGAAGGCCGAGCCGCAGAAGGCGGCGGAGCCGGCGCCGAGGCGCTCCTGGTTCCAGCGCATGAAGGACGGGCTTGCCCGCTCCTCCAAGGAGCTAACCGGCAACATTGCCGGCGTCTTCACCAAGCGCAAGCTGGACGAAGAGACTTTGCAGGACCTTGAGGATGTGCTGATCCGTGCCGATCTCGGCATGGAGACGGCCTTGCGCGTTACCGACGCGCTGGCCGCCAGCCGCTACGGCAAGGACGTCTCCGACACCGAGGTCCGCGCCATCATGGCGGCCGAGGTGGAAAAGGTGTTGACCCACGTCGCCATGCCGCTGGAGCTCGACCTCTCCCACAAACCGCATGTCATCCTGGTGGTCGGCGTCAACGGCACCGGCAAGACCACCACGATCGGTAAGCTCGCCGCCAAGCTCACCGATGGCGGCCTGTCGGTGATGCTCGCCGCCGGCGACACCTTCCGCGCCGCCGCGATCGAGCAACTGAAGATCTGGGGCGAGCGGACGAAATCGCCTGTGATCGCCTCCAAGATCGGCGCCGATGCCGCAGGGCTCGCCTATGACGCCTTCGAGAAGGCCAGGGAGGCCGGTTCCGACGTGCTGATCATCGACACCGCCGGCCGCCTGCAGAACAAGACCGAACTGATGGCGGAGCTCGAAAAGATCGTCCGCGTGCTTGGCAAACTCGACCCGGAAGCACCGCACACCGTGCTGCAGACGGTCGACGCCACCACCGGCCAGAACGCGCTCAATCAGGTCGAGATCTTCCGCAATATCGCCGGCGTCAACGGCCTGGTGATGACCAAGCTGGACGGCACGGCACGCGGCGGTATTCTGGTGGCGATTGCGGCAAAGCACAAATTGCCGGTCTATTTCATCGGCGTCGGCGAACAGGTCGACGACCTCGAACCTTTCTCGGCAAGCGAATTCGCCAGGGCGATCGCTGGAGTAGCTTAATAAGCATGTCCCAAAAAGTCGCAGACTTATTGGATCAGATCATGCGCAAGAAAGAGATTCCATGAACCCACCCATTCTCGAACGCGATCCGTCGGACCCGCAGAAGCAGAAGAAGGAAGGCGTCAATCCGCTGCTCAAGCTGGTGCTGGAGCTTGGGCCGTTGATGGTGTTCTTCTTCGCCAATGCGCGCAGCGGATGGCTGGTGCAGAAATTCCCTGTTCTGGCCGAGTTCGGCGGGCCGATCTTCGTCGCCACCGGGCTGTTCATGGCCGCCACGGCAATCGCGCTGATTGCCTCGTGGCTGCTCACCCGCACCTTGCCGATCATGCCGATGGTGTCGGGCGTCGTCGTCTTCATCTTCGGCGCGCTGACGCTCTATCTGCAGGACGACATCTTCATCAAGATGAAGCCGACCATCGTCAACACGCTGTTCGGCGGCGTGCTGCTCGGCGGCCTCTACTTCGGCAAGTCGCTGCTTGGCTATGTCTTCGATTCAGCCTTCAGCCTCGACGCCGAAGGCTGGCGGAAACTGACCTTCCGCTGGGGCCTGTTCTTCCTGTTCCTGGCCATCGTCAATGAGGTGGTGTGGCGCAATTTTTCCACCGACGCCTGGGTTACTTTCAAGGTCTGGGGCATCATGCCGATCACGCTTCTGTTCACCTTCAGTCAGATGCCGCTGATCCTGCGGCATTCACTCGAGGACACGGCCGGCAAAGAAGAGAGAACCGGAAAGTAGAAACAGCGGTTCTGCGTTCGTGAAACAATGAAACGTTCTGGGGAGAGGGACATGGAATTCATCACCACGCGCGACCAGTTGAGGACGATCTACAAGACGCCACGGCCGACCGACGGTTCTATCCGCAAGGAGTTGAAAAAACTTGACGGCCATTGCCGCTCCTTCATCGGCAAGAGCCCGTTCGTGCTGAT
This sequence comes from Mesorhizobium sp. M7A.F.Ce.TU.012.03.2.1, assembly GCF_004006095.1. NCBI lineage: Bacteria > Pseudomonadati > Pseudomonadota > Alphaproteobacteria > Hyphomicrobiales > Phyllobacteriaceae > Mesorhizobium > Mesorhizobium sp. M7A.F.Ce.TU.012.03.2.1. The sequence goes on along the minus strand of NZ_CP034779.1, from coordinate 1,641,873 downwards.
CGGCTCGTCCGACGGTGCCGGCAACGCCGACGTGACGCCGAAGGGCGATAAGCCGGGCTTTGCCACCGTTCTCGACGACACCACCATCGCCATTCCCGACCGGCCCGGCAACAACCGGCTCGACACGCTGGAGAACATCCTCCTCAATCCCTCGGTCGGGCTGCTCTTCCTCATTCCCGGCATGAACGAGACGCTGCGCGTCAACGGCGATGCCCGCATCACCGTCGACGCAAATTTGCGCGAACGGCTCGCAGTCGACGGCAGGGAGCCGCAAAGCGTCGTCGTGGTCAGCGTCAAGGCCGCCTACATGCACTGCGCAAAAGCCTTCATGCGCTCGGATTTGTGGAAGCCGGAAACCTGGTACGATCGCGCGACGCTGCCGACGCTCGGCCAGATCATGCGCGATCAGCTGGCGGTTGCCGATTCCGCCGAGGCGACCGATCGCTGGCTCGACGAGGAATACAAGAAGACGATGTGGTAGCTTTTCCGGACGCGATTCGCGTCTGGACCGATTCCATACCTTGCTGAACATCCTTACCATTTCCGGAAGCCTGCGCGCGGCTTCCACCAATTCGGCCCTGATCGCAGCACTGGCGCGCAACGCACCGCCCGGCTGCCGCGTCAGCGTCTATGACGGGCTTGGCTGTCTGCCGATCTTCAATCCCGACGACGAGGGCGAGCGGACGCCGCTCGAAGCCTCCAAGCTGATCGATGCCGTCAGCCGAGCCGACGGCCTGATCGTTTCCTGTCCGGAATATGCCCATGGCGTGCCGGGCGGGCTGAAGAACGCGCTCGATTGGCTGGTCTCGCGCGATGCCGCTGTCGCCAAGCCCGCCATGCTGGCACACGCCTCGCCGCGCTCGCTGTTCGCCCGCGCCGCACTGGCCGAGATCATGCGCACCATGTCGTTCGCGCTTTGTGACGATGTGCTGGAGATTGCCCTGCTCGGCAAGAAGCCGCCGGAGGTGGCGGGCATCCTGGCGGCGCCGGCGAACCGGCAGGCGATGCATGACGCGCTGAATGCCTTCGCGGAGTTTATCCGCTCGCGTTGAGCGGCGGCCACCCTACATCTTCGAGCTACCCCTTTCGCAGCGTCTCCACATCGGTCTTCCCAACGTACCAATCGCGCGCGTTGACCTCTTCAAAAACCACCCAGACATCGTCGTTGCTCAGCCCGGTGGCGTCCATGATGGCCGCCGTCACCTTTTTGGCGATGTCCGCCTTCTTGCCTGCCGGATCGGCTGATATCACTTCCTTGACGATGCGGATGTTGACGAATGGCATTTTTGTCCTCCCGGGATGTTCGTGCGCGCGACCCGCTTCGATGAAACCGTCGAACGGCCGCCAGTGCTCCAGTCTCAGCCAGTGCTCCAGTCTCAGTATGTCTTGGCGCCGTTGACCATCAGCCGCACCATGTAGAGCGACGTGGTGCCGGCGATATAGAGGCAATTCAGCTTGTTGCCGCCGAACACGCAGTTGGCGGTGACTTCCGGCACCTTGACCTTGCCGATCAGCGTGCCGTCCGGATCGTAGCAATGGATGCCGTCGGCGGCACTCGTCCAGATGCGGCCGTCCTCGTCGAGCCTGAAGCCGTCGAACAGGCCGGCCGTGCAGTCGGCGAAGATTTTCTCGCCCGAAACCTTCTTGCCGCCCTTGCCGACATTGAACACCCGCATATGTGCCGGATTCTGTGCGCCATGCGTGCGGCCGGTATCGACGACATAAAGCTTGCTCTCGTCGAGCGAGAAAGCCAGGCCGTTGGGCCGGACCATGTCGGTGATGACGGCTTCGACCTCGCCGGTGCCGGGATCGACCCGGTAGACATGGCAGGCGCCGATTTCGCTCTCGGCCCTGTCGCCCTCATAATCCGTATCGATGCCGTAGCTCGGATCGGTGAACCAGATCGAGCCGTCGGATTTCACCACCGCGTCGTTGGGCGAATTCAGCCGCTTGCCCTTCCATTTGGACGCGATCGTGGTGACCGAGCCGTCGAACTCGGTGCGGCTGACACGGCGGCCCGAATGCTCGCAGGTGATCAGCCGGCCCTGCCGGTCGACGCTGTTGCCGTTCGAATTGCCGGACGGCTGGCGGAAGACGCTGACATTGCCGTCGGTCTCGTCATAGCGCAGCATGCGGTTGTTGGGGATGTCGGACCAGACGACATAGCGGCCGGCGGCGAACCAGGCCGGCCCCTCCGCCCACTGGCATCCGGTGAACAGCTTCTCGACCTGCGCGTTGCCATTAAACAGGCGCGCGAAGCGCGGATCGAGAATTTCATAATAGTCTGCGGCCGCCATGCTTTTCCTCCCGGCATCAATGACACCCGGATCAAGCCAGCCGGAGGGACAGAAGGCAATGTGGGTACGCACAGTGTCATGCAAAAGATCGCTTGCCGGCTCTGCGCATGACGTTAGCGCCGTATTAACCGGCTATGCGTCCAGCGCAATGGTGCATTGCAACATCTTCTTTTTGCAATGCACCATTACTATGTCATGCTTCGTATCGATCAAGGGAGGAAGAAACCGCCGCCGAAACGCGGCGCCAAAAAAGGAACCTTGCTATGATCCTCGACAGTCTCATGACCCGCGCTCGCAACAGCATTGCCAAGCGCAAGCACTACAACCGCCTTGTCGCCGAAATCGACAGCTTTTCCAGCCGCGATCTGGCCGACATGCGCGCCGACCGCTCGGAAATGCTCTACCAGATCCACAAGCAGATCTACGGCTGAGTCCGGCTTGAGGGGAATCCCCCTCACCCGGATTGCCAAACCGAATTGCGAGAGCAATTCCGGGGCAATCCGACCTCTCCCCGAGAGGAGAGGAGCTACCTGGCGCCGCCGCTTCCCTCTTCTCCCCCACGGGGAGAAGGTGGCCGCATAGCGGCCGGATGAGGGGGCCTAGCGCTGCCGTCTAACCCGGAACCGCCAGCGCCTTGTCGATCTGTGGCAGCAAGAGATCCCTCGCCGTCTCGGGCGTCAGCGGGCCGACATGCTTGTAGGCGATCTTGCCGTCCTTGCCGATGACGAAGGTCTCCGGCACGCCGTAGACGCCCCAGTCGATCGCCGCGCGGCCCGCTTCGTCGACCCCTATCGCCTGGAACGGATTGCCGAGATCGCCGAGGAACCGGCGTGCATTTTCCGGCCGGTCCTTGTAGTTCAGCGCCGCCATTGTGAAACGCTTATCCTGCGACAGCGCCAGAAGCACCGGGTGCTCTTCGCGGCATGGCGCGCACCACGACGCGAAGACGTTGACCAATGTGACCTTGCCGGCGAAGGTTTTCGAATCGAGCCCCGGCAGGTTGGACCCCTCCAGCGCAGGCAGGCTGGTTTGCGGCGCAGGCAGGCCGATCAGGGCCGATGGCACTTCCGAAGCATCGCGCCCCGACAGCAGCTGCGACAGGAACAGTCCGGCCAGGCCGAGAAAGATCAGCAGCGGCAACAGCACGAACAGGCGACGAGTGCGTGGGGGCGACGTTTCCGTTTCGGTGCTCATGGCTTTGCGGCCTTGTCGGAGCGCCGCCGCACGCCGGATGCCTCCAGTTCGGCGAGTTCGCGCTTGCGCGCCCGCTGGTCGAGCAGGATCCAGCCGATCAATCCGGCCAGCACCACGGCCGTAATGCCATAGGCGGCGGTCACGTAGAGTGCATGCGCGCTCATGCGACGGGCCTCGCTGAAGTGGGGGCTTCCAAGCCGATCATGTCGCCCAGTCTAGACATGCCTTTCCCTTAGCCTCGCTCCGTCGGCTTCGCAATCGGTCGCCGCGCCGCAGTCATACGCTGCGTCACTCCGTGCCATGACGCAGCGCCAGTGCCGCCGAGACCGGACCCAGCACGCTAAGAAACAAGGTCAGCGCGGCAAGAATGAGGAAGGGCTGCAGAAACGGATCGGGATTGGCGGTCGCCCCATAGCTCGCCGAAACACCGAAGATCAGCACCGGAATGGTCAGCGGCAGCACCAGTACCGAGATCAGCAGCCCGCCACGCGGCAGCGCCACTGCCACCGCAGCACCGGCGGCGCCGATGAACGTGATTGCCGGGGTGCCGACCAGCAGCGTCAGCGCCGTGGCGCCGATGCCGAGCGGCTCCATGTTCATGAACAGCCCGAGCAGGGGCGCGGCGACCACCAGCGGCAGCACGCTGCCCGCCCAATGCGCCAGGCATTTCACCAGCACCGTCAAGGCCAGCATGTGGCGGTCGTTTCCGAGCACCAGGAGATCGAGCGAGCCATCCTCGCGATCGGCCTGGAACAACCGGTCGAGCCCGAGCAGGCAGGACAGCAGCGCGCCGATCCACAGGATGGCCGGTCCGATGCGGGCCAGCAGCTTCAGGTCTGGCCCTACTCCGAACGGGATGGTGGCGATGACGGCGAGGAAGAAGATGACCCCGGTCAGCGCCCCGCCGCCCGCACGGATGTTGAGGCGGATGTCGCGCAGGAAGAGGGCTAGCATGATTTGAGATGCTCGCGCGCCATCATCAACCAGTTCCCCCGATCCTCAACTCCGTCCCCTCGATCCCCAGCGGCAAATGCGTCGCCGCGACAATCATCCCTCCGCCTTCGCAATGCTTCGCCATCAACCCCGCGAACCGTCCCTCCGACGCCTTGTCCAGCCCCGCTGTCGGCTCATCCAGCAACCACAATGGCCGGTGGCTCACCATAAGTTTCGCGATAGCCGCGCGGCGGCGTTGCCCGGTCGACAGATAGCCGAACGGCAGGTGGCCGATGCCGCCGAGCCCGACCGTTTCCAGCGCCTCTTCGACGCCGAGCTGTCCGTCGCCGTTGAAGTCGCGCCAGAAGCGCAAATTCTCCGCCACGCTGAGCGCCGGCTTCATTGCGTTCTGGTGGCCAAGGTAGTGACAGGCCGAGGCAACAGACGGGAACGCTTCGTCCCCGTCTTCAATCTCCATGGCACCCTCGATCCTTACGCTGCCTTGCGCCGCCGGCAGCAGCCCGGCGATGACCCGCAGCAGGGTCGACTTGCCCGATCCGTTCGGCCCGGTGACGATGAGCGCCTGGCGCTCCTCCAGAACAAAGCCGATGCCGGAAAACACCGCGTCGCCGCCTCGCTCGCCGCCCAGATTTTCGGCGATCAGCCGCATTCCTCGCCTGCCCTGAAACCATGTGTCGCGGCCGCTGCCGCATCGCACAAATTTGCTTTCCAACTGTCTAGAACTATTCCAGAAAATTCTCTATATGCGGTGCATCCGTGCCAGCGGTCGGCACGGGAACAGAATTAGCGCCGAACCAGCGCACGCGCCGCCTTGAACGGCTCGGGTTGCTTGGGAACGGACAGCGGAAATGGCCGTACCCGCACCTTTGCGCGTGATTGCATGCCATCGGCGTCCGTTCCCTTTCAGGCTGAACAGACAAGGATCGCACGTGTCAAAATCCCTCGACAGTTTCAATTGCCGCCGCACGCTGACCGCAGGCGGCGCGGAGTATGCCTATTTCGACCTCATCGAGGCCGAGAAGAACGGTCTCACCGGCATCTCGCAGCTGCCCTATTCGATGAAGGTGCTGCTGGAAAACCTGCTGCGCAACGAAGACGGCCGCTCCGTCACCAAGGAATCGATCCAGGCGGTGGCCGGCTGGCTGACCGACAAGGGCACCGCCGGCGTCGAGATCGCCTATCGCCCGGCCCGCGTGCTGATGCAGGATTTCACCGGCGTTCCGGCCGTGGTCGACCTTGCCGCGATGCGCGACGCCATGGCCTCGCTCGGCGGCGATCCGCAGAAGATCAACCCGCTGGTGCCAGTCGACCTCGTCATCGACCATTCCGTCATCGTCGACGAATTCGGCAGCCCGATGGCCTTCGCCCGCAATGTCGAGCTGGAATATGAGCGCAACGAGGAGCGCTACAAATTCCTGAAATGGGGCCAGCAGGCGTTCCGCAACTTCCGCGTCGTGCCGCCGGGCACCGGCATCTGCCATCAGGTCAACCTCGAATATCTCGGCCAGGTGGTGTGGACCAACACCGAGGACGGCGAAACGACGGCCTATCCCGACACCTGCGTCGGCACCGATTCGCACACCACCATGATCAACGGCCTTGGCGTGCTCGGCTGGGGCGTCGGCGGCATCGAGGCCGAGGCGGCCATGCTCGGCCAGCCTGTCTCCATGCTTCTGCCTGAGGTGATCGGCTTCCGCCTCACCGGCAAGCTCAAAGAAGGCGTCACCGCCACCGACCTCGTGCTCACCGTCACCCAGATGCTGCGCAAGAAGGGCGTCGTCGGCAAGTTCGTCGAGTTCTTCGGCCCCGGCCTCTCCAACATGACGCTGGCCGACCGCGCCACCATCGGCAACATGGCGCCCGAATATGGCGCCACCTGCGGCTTCTTCCCGGTCGACTCGGAAACCATCCGCTACCTCACAATGTCCGGCCGCAGCGAGGACCGCATCGCGCTGGTCGAGGCCTATGCCAAGGCTCAAGGAATGTGGCGCGAGACCGGCTCGACCGATCCTGTGTTCACCGATCTGCTCGAGCTGGAACTTGGCTCCGTCGTGCCGTCGATGGCCGGACCCAAGCGGCCCGAAGGCCGCGTCGCCCTGGAAGGCATTCCGGAAGGTTTCGCCAAGGCGATGGAGACCGAATACAAGAAGGCCGCCGAGATCTCCAAGCGCTACGCAGTCGAAGGCACCGACCATGATCTCGGCCATGGCGATGTCGTCATTGCCGCCATCACTTCGTGCACCAACACCTCGAACCCGAGCGTGCTGATCGGCGCCGGCCTCCTGGCCCGCAACGCCAACCGCCTCGGTTTGAAGCAGAAGCCGTGGGTGAAGACCTCGCTGGCGCCGGGCAGCCAGGTGGTGGCCGAGTATCTGGAGAAATCCGGCCTGCAGAAGGAACTCGATCAGATCGGCTTCAACCTGGTCGGCTTCGGCTGCACCACCTGCATCGGCAATTCCGGCCCGCTGCCGGCGCCGATCTCGAAGACCATCAACGACAAGGGCCTGATCGCTGCCGCGGTCTTGTCCGGCAACCGCAACTTCGAAGGCCGCGTCTCGCCCGACGTGCAGGCCAACTATCTGGCGTCGCCGCCGCTGGTCGTGGCACACGCGCTGGCCGGCACCGTCACAAAGGACCTGACCACCGAGCCGCTTGGCGAGGACAAGAACGGCGAGCCGGTCTACCTCAAGGATATCTGGCCGAGCTCGGCCGAGATCCAGGAGTTCATCGAGAAGAACGTCACCCGCGAGCTGTTCGCCCGCAAATATGCCGACGTCTTCAAGGGCGACGAGTACTGGCAGAACGTCAAGGCGCCGGAAGGCCAGACCTATGCGTGGGACGACAACTCGACCTATGTGCAGAACCCGCCCTATTTCGCCGGCATGACGTCAGGTTTCGGCAAGATCGGCGACATCAAGGGCGCCCGCGTGCTCGGCCTGTTCGGCGACAAGATAACCACCGACCACATTTCGCCGGCCGGATCGATCAAGGCGGCCTCACCGGCCGGCAAATACCTCACCGACCACGGCGTCGGCGTCGCCGACTTCAACCAGTACGGCACGCGGCGCGGCAATCACGAGGTGATGATGCGCGGCACCTTCGCCAACATCCGCATCCGCAACCACATGCTGGGCGAGAACGGTCGCGAGGGCGGCTACACCATCCACTACCCGTCCAAGGAAGAGGAATCGATCTACGACGCGGCGATGGAATACAAAAGGGAAGGCGTGCCGCTGGTTGTCTTCGCCGGCGTCGAATACGGCAACGGCTCGTCGCGCGACTGGGCGGCCAAGGGAACCAATCTCCTTGGTGTCCGCGCGGTCATCGCCCAGTCCTTCGAGCGCATCCATCGCTCGAACCTGGTCGGCATGGGCGTCATTCCCTTCGTCTTCGAGGAAGGCACCTCATGGGCATCGCTCAACCTCAAGGGAGACGAGCTGGTCGAGATCGACGGCTTGAGCACCATCAAACCGCGCCAGACGATGATCGCCAAGGTCACCTATGGCGACGGCACGGTGAAGAACGTGCCGATCATCTGCCGCATCGATACGCTGGATGAGCTCGATTACTTCAAGAACGGCGGCATCCTGCAATACGTGCTGCGCGATCTGGCGGCTTAGTAAGGGAATAGGGCAGTAAGGGAGTAGGGAATAGAGCACCCTACTGCCCTACTGCCCTACTGCCCTACTGCCCTACTGCCCTACTGCCCTACTGCCCTACTGCCCTACTGCCTACCTTAGGCTTCCCAAACCGCGACGCTGCCGCCAAAAGCACGCCGAGCATCACGCCGTTGAGGATGTGCCAGAGGAAGTGCGTTCCGAGCGGAAAGCTGCCGCAGATCACCGGGTCGATCATCCGGCAGATGACGGACACGACGAAGATCGCCGATCCCGCCAGATTATACCAGCCGGCGCGATTGCCGCTTACCGTCACCCAGACACCGAAGAAGGCGAGCGCCAGGAACGGCGGCAGATAGCCCGTCGTACCGTTCGACGCCTGGCGCAGCCAGTCCGGCACGGCCAGGGTTATCGCCCCGGCAAGCACATAGAAGGCGATGAAGATGGCAATGGCCTTGCCCCATCGCATGCCGAGGAAGCGTCGTAAATTGAACAGCGTGTAGGCCAGCGTGAAGCCGGCGATCGGCAGCACGTCGGCCCAGACCGTGCCCTTGGTGGCAAAGGTGTGGAAGATCGTCGAACCGATGCCGATCGCCACCACCCACCAGGCCAGCACCTCGGCGAAGGCGCCGGTGCCCAGCCTTCGTACCTCGCGCACGCCCCACAGGCCGGCGGCGATGAAGGCGAGGTTGGTCAGGGCGTTTACCGGTTCGGACCAGAATTCCGGGCCGGTTCGCTCGCAATAGAGGTCGACTGGCGCCAAAAACGTTTGCCACATCGTGATTGCCGCCCGAATCGGTTTCTATCCTGAAGCGCAGATCCTTCCTATTGCGGGGTTGCGGTCGGCTGCAATGGCAAAATTTCACCGCAACGTGACTTCCCGTTGACTTCCGCTTCTGCCACATATTTTAGCAATCAAGATAAAGCCGGCACCACCGGCGGGAATCGGAATGGCCATGGCCTCGCGAAAATCATTGTGGCTGGCAGCTCTTGCGCTGGCCTTCTCGGCGTCTGCCGGCGCCGGGCATGCCGGCGAATCCGATCGCGCCCATGCCGACCGGGTCCAGATCGACAGGCCCCAGATCGACAGGCCATTGGGCGTGGTCGAACTGTTCACCAGCCAGGGCTGCAGTTCCTGCCCGCCGGCCGATACGCTGTTCTCCGAACTTGCCGCCAAGGAAGATATCGTCGCGCTCGCCTATCACGTCGACTATTGGGACTATCTCGGCTGGCAGGATACGCTGGGCCGCAAGGAGAACACCGAGCGGCAATACGACTACATGCGCGCCTTCGGCAGCCGCTCCGTCTATACGCCGCAGGCCGTTATCAATGGCCGTGTCCACGTCAACGGCGCCAGCCGCGGCGAGGTCGATGGCGCGCTCGCCCGCATGGCCAAGAGCGGCGAAGGCATGCGCGTCGCCGTCAAGGTCAGCCGCACCAGCGACCGTGTGACGATCGACGCTGGCGATGCCGGCAACGGCCCCAGCGACGCCCATGTCGTCATCGTCTATTTCGACCCGCCGCAGACGGTCAAGGTCGGCGAGGGCGAGAACACCGGCCGCAAGATGACCTACTGGAACGCCGTCACCGGGATACAGACCGCCGGCATGTGGCATGGCAAGGCACAACGCTACGAACTGCCGATGAGCGAGATTGCCAAAAAGGGCGGCTGCGCCGTGCTGCTGCAGTCGGTCGGCAAGGACGGCATGCCCGGTCCCATTCTCGGCGCCGCGTTCATCCACAAGCCTTAAGGCCTTCTTTCCTTCTCCCCTTGTGGGGCGAGCAGCCGGTTCGTCGAAGGCGAATTCATCGTGCCGGTGGCACGATGAAGGCCGGCGAACGCCGGGACGCTGCGAAGCAGCGCGGACCCGGCAGGGTGGATCGACTAACCACGCCCGGCCCTTCGCAGGCTCAGGGCGTTCGAAGCTCGAAAAGCCAAGCAATTGGCTTTTCGTTCGCTGCGCGAACCGCTTCTCACCCAATAAAAAACCGACGTCAGCTTGCTTCTGACGTCGGTCATTTAGGTTTTGGGATCGTCGCACCCGATTCTTCCGAAGAAGAACCGAGGTTGGTTCGATCCGACGCAGACCCGTGGGCGGGGGGCTTGGGGTTTACGAGCCGGTGCCGGACCGAACCGTCTCAGGCAACACCGGTAAATTCGTCGGACATTGGGGCATGAGCGCGGATAAAAAAAGGCAGAAATGTGGCGGAACATCACCAATTCCAACACGGCGTTTCATAAAAGTGACTGGACGTAACGGAAACAGCGCGGCGCGGGGCTCGGTTCGCTGGGCTTGCAATTCAGTCGCGAACACGCCAACTTTGGTTGGCAAAGATTCATTTTGAAGGATCGAGGCATGACCGATGACAGCGGCGGGACGGGGGATGGGGATGCATCCGCGATATTGATCCCGCTGCACGAGGCGCGACGCGAACGTCTCGATCAGCCGGTGCGGTTCGACCGCCGCGAGCTGGACCAGATCCTCAGGCTCTACGGACGCATGGTCGCCGCCAATGAATGGCGCGACTACGCCATCGATCATCTTGCCGATCGCGCTGTGTTTTCCGTATTCCGCCGCACCAGCGAAGTGCCGCTGTTCCAGATCGTCAAGGATCCGAAACTGGCCCGCAAGCAGGGCGCTTTTGCCGTCATCGCCGCCGGCGGCCGCATCTTGAAGCGTGGTCAGGAACTTGGCCGCGTGCTTGGTGTGTTCGACAGCAAGCTGAAGCTGGTCGAAGCCTGAGCTGGGGAATTAGAGCAGGGGAATTGAAGAGCTGGAGAATTGATGAATTGATGAAAAGGCACTCGGCGCCCGTTCTTCAATTCTTCAATTCTTCAATTCTTCAGTTCCCCCTAAGGCGAAACTTCCGCTCCGGCAGCGATTCGGGATCGGGCGGCAGCGTCGCACCGCCATTCAGCGACAGCTGCATGAACACCGTGTCCAGCCAGCGCCCATGCTTGTAGCCGGAACCTTCAAGGCGTCCCGAATGGCGAAAGCCGAGCTTTTCGTGCAACCGCACCGAGGCGCTGTCGGGACGACCATCGCCGATCACCGCGATGATCTGGCGAAAGCCCGCCGTCGTCACTGCCTCGATCAGGCTTTGCATCAGCTTGAGCCCGACGCCCTGGCCCTTGGCCTCGGGCGCGACATAGACCGAATCCTCGACGATGAAGCGATAGGCCGGGCGTGGCCGGAAGGCGCCGGCATAGGCGTAGCCGAGAACGGTGCCGTCCTTCTCCGCCACCAGGTAAGGTAAGCCGCCGGCCGTCAGGCTGTCGAATCGAACACCCATCTCCGCACGGCTCGGCGGCTCCAGCTCATAGCTCGCCGTGCCTTGGGTCACCGCATCGGCATAGATGTCCGTGACGCTGTCGAGGTCGGCCACCGTGGCAGGCCGGATCGCAATATTGCTCATTGTTTATGCATGCCGTTTCTCTGCTCGCAATAACAGCAAAGGCCAAGACAAAAGAAAAGGGCGGCCGTTGGGCCGCCCTTCCGGAAGTTGATGGTCCAATGCCGCTTTAGCGGCGGTCGCCCATGAACTGCAGCAGGAACATGAACAGGTTGATGAAGTCGAGATAGAGCGTCAGAGCGCCCATGATCGCCTTGCGGCCGGCGACGTCGGAAGTGTCGCCCTCGAAATACATCTCCTTGATCTTCTGCGTGTCATAGGCGGTCAGGCCCGCGAAGACCAGCACGCCGATCGCCGACACGGCAAAGGACAGCGCCGACGACTGCAGGAAGATATTGATCACCGACGCGATGATGATGCCGAACACGCCCATGATCAGGAACGAGCCCATCGCCGTCAGGTCGCGCTTGGTGGTGTAGCCGAACAGCGACAGCGCACCGAAGGCGGCGGCCGTGGCGAAGAAGGTCTGTGAGATGCTGGCCGTGGTGTAGACCAGGAAGATCGAAGACAGCGACAGGCCGACGAGACCAGCATAGACCCAGAACGTCGTCTGCGCCGCCGAAACGCTCATCGACTGAACGCGGAACGACAGGAACAGCACGGCAGCCAGCGGCGCCAGCATCACCACCCAGCGCAGCGGCGAGCCGAAGATCGCGTAGCCGAAGGAGGTCAGCATCTCGCCGCTTGGCAGCGTCGCGACAGCCGAAGCCGGATCGGTGGTGGTGGCCAGCATGATCGTGCCGATCGCGGCAAGACCAGTGATGAGGAGGCCAAGCCCCATCAGATTGTAGACCCTGATCATATAGGCGCGCAGGCCCTGATCGATGTCGGCACCGACGCTGACGCCGGGCACGGCGCGCGTCTGGTAGTTGCGAATGGGATCAGCCATTGTAGTCCTCTATTGCTTCTGCCCCGTCGGGTGTCAGGTCCTTCCGGACCCAGGCGCCGCTGGCAGGGCTCCAGCATGCCTGTGGCGAAATATGATGGTTATTCGCGTCAAGAACAAGTCCGTAACCGGATGTAACGGTTCGTGAGAGGGCGAAGTGCCGATTCCTCGGCTTTTCGGAGGGCTTTCTTACCAAGATTTAATCCAGCATGCCCATTTCCGGGCCTGTCGTCACAAATTGCGCAGCACCGGCGCTGCCTTGTGGCCGAGCACCCGCCAGGTGCCGGCAAGACCAATGCCGACCGTGATCACCAGCGAAAACAGAATGGTCGCCACTGCCACCTCGGGCATGAAATGCGACGGCAATGTCATGATGCGCGCGACGACGAACCAGGCCGCCGCACTGCCCGCCGCCAGCGCGAAGATGGCGGTTGCCAGCCCGATCAGCATATATTCGAGCGAGAAGGCCGATATCAGCGTCGTGCGTGTCGCTCCCAGCGTCTTCAGCACCACCGCATCATGGATGCGCGCCCGGTTGCCGGCGGCGAGCGCGCCGGCCAGCACCAACACCGAGGCGATCAGTGCCACGCCGGCGGCCGCCCGGATCGCCGTGCCGAGCTGTCCGACCAGCCGGTTGACGACATCGAGCGCGTCCTTGACCCGCACCGTCGTCACCGCCGGGAAGGCGCGGGTGACGGCGTTGAGGATGCGGGCGTCGTCGGCCGTCGAGGTACTCTTTTCGGTCAGCGTCGCCATCCAGCCATGCGGGGCGCCCGCGAATGTGTTGGGCGAGAACACCATGACGAAATTGATGCCCATCGTCTCCCACTCGACCTGGCGGAAATTGGCGATCCTGGCGGTGACATTGCGTCCCAGCACGTTGACGGTGATGGTATCGCCGAGCTTCAGCCCGATCTCCTTGCCTTCCTGCGCCGAAAACGAAACCAGCGGCTCGCCGCTGTAATTTTCGGGCCACCAACTGCCCTCGGTCAACGTCGCGTTCTCCGGCTGCCGGGTGTCATAGGTCAGGCCGCGGTCGCCCCTCAGCACCCAGGCGCCTTCCGCCGGCACCTTCACCTTGTCGACATCGATACCGTTCAGCGCCATCACCCGGCCGCGCAGCATCGGCACCTTGGCCAGCACACCCTGCGGCGCCTCCTTGCCGATCAGCGCCGAGAAAGACGCGACATCGGCGCTCTGGATGTCGACGAAGAAGAAGTTCGGCGCCCGTTCCGGCAGGCTGCCGGAGATCTGCCGCCTGAGATTGCCGTCGATTAGCGCCAGCGTCACCAGCAGCGTCAGGCCGAGCCCCAAGGACAGCACCACCGATGGCGTCAGCGCGCCTGGCCGATGGATGTTGCCGATAGCGAGCCTGAGCGCCACGAAGCGCACGCGCGGGCTCTTCCTGGCCGCCCATTGCACCAGTGCGCCGACCACGCGCAGCACTAGGAAGGCGAAGACGGTAGCGCCGACAAAGATCGAGGCGATGCGCTGGTCGCCGGAAAACAGAATGGCCAGCGCCGCCAGCAACAGCGCGATGCCTATGGCCGCCGCGACATAGGCGGGGCGCGGCAAGCCGCGGCCTTCCAGCCCCATCTCGCGAAACAGCGCGGCTGCCGGCACATCGCGGGCGCGGCCGAGCGGCAGCAGCGCGAAAGCCAACGTCACCAGCAGGCCGAACAGCGCCGCCATGCCGAGCGCGCCGGGATAGAAGCCGCCTGCGGCCGGCACCGGAATGACGGATTGCAAGGCCGCACTCGCTGCGAACGGCATCAGCGCGCCGAGCACAAGGCCCAGCACGATACCCAATGCGGCAATGATCAGGATCTGCACCAGATAGACGGCAAAGACGAAGCCGCCCGAAGCGCCCAGGCTCTTGAAGGTGGCGATCACGCCGCGCTTGCCGTCGAGATAGGCGCGCACCGCATTGGCGACGCCCACACCGCCGACCACCAGCGCCGTCAGCCCGACCAGGGTCAGGAACTGAGAGAAACGTTCAATGTTGGACGACAGCGCGGGCGCCGCGTTGCTGCGTGTGCGGATCGACCAGCCTGCTTCGGGGAAATCCGTGGCCGCCTGGTCCTGGATGCCCTTCAGTCGCGCCTCGTCGGCGTCTGCCGGTAGGCGGATCTTGTAGGCATTCTCGACCAGGCTGCCCGGCTGGATCAGTCCAGTGGCCGCCAGCCCGTCCGTCGAGATCATCAGCCTTGGCGCGAAGCCGAAACCGTCGGACACGGCGTCCGGTTCGGCGACCAGCCTGGCGCGCAGTTCGAAAGTGGCGGTACCAAGCTTCAGCCGGTCGCCGATCTTGACGTGCAGCCGCTCGAACAGAAGGTCGGGTGCCGCCGCACCGAAGACGCCGAACTCTTCGCCGAACAGTTCCTGTTTCGAGAGTGCCGGCTCGGTCTCCAGCGTGCCATAGAGAGGATAGGCATGGTCGACCGCCTTGGCCTCGACCAGCGCCTGGTCGGATCCGTCGGCCAGACGCGCCATCGAACGCATGCTGGCGGTCCGGGAAACTGTGCCGAGCCCGTCAAGGAAGCTGCGCTCCGCCTGGCTGGCGTCACGCTGGTTGATCTCGAAGCGAAGGTCGCCGCCCAGCAGCGTCTGGCCCTGATTGGCGACACCGGCGGTGATCGAACGCGCCACCGAGTTGACGCCGCCGATGGCCGCGACGCCGAGCGCGATGCAGGCGAGAAAGATCAGGAAGCCGGACAGGCCGCCGCGCATCTCGCGCAACGAGAAGCGGACCGCGAGCCTCAACGTCCGGGACAGCGGCATCAGGCCGTCACCTTGACAGGCGCCGGCGCCTCGATCCGGCCCGAGCGCATCGATACCTGGCGCGAACAGCGTGCCGCGAGCGCCGGATCATGGGTCACCAGCACCAGCGTCATGCCGCGCTCGGCCGCTTTGGCAAACAGGAGGTCGGCGACCTGCCGCCCGGTCGCCTGGTCGAGATTGCCGGTCGGCTCGTCGGCGATCAAGATGCGCGGCGATGGCGCCAATGCGCGGGCGATCGCCACGCGCTGCTGCTCGCCGCCCGACAATTCGCCGGGATAGTGGGTGACGCGGTCGCTGAGGCCAACCGCCGCCAGCTCGCGCGCCGCCACCGAAAACGGATCGGCATGGCCGGCCAGTTCCAGCGGCACCGCGACATTTTCGAGCGCCGTCATGTTGGGAATGAGATGAAAGGACTGGAACACGATGCCAATGTTTCGGCCTCGAAACGAAGCAATCTGGTCCTCGCTTTTGCCGTTGAGCAACTCACCAGCGATTCGGACCGTACCCGAATCGACCCTTTCCAGGCCTGCCAGGACCATCAGCAATGTCGACTTGCCGGAACCCGAAGGCCCGACGATGCCGGTCGCCTCGCCGGTCGCCACATCAAGGCTGACACCCTTCAGCACATGGACCGATGAAGCGCCCTCGCCAAGGGTCAGGAATACATCTTTCAGCGCGACGACGGCTTCTGTCAAAATGAAATCGTCCTATAATCTGGGAAGGCTCTGCTTGCCGGAAGCCATCGACTGAAGAATTCCTAGCTCATATGGGGCCTGCCGCATGTCTTTCAAACGCAGTATTGCCGCAGGCCTCATGGTTTTCCTCGCCATTTGCGGCGCCATGCCGTCAGCGCGTGCCGAGCCGTTCAAAATCGTCGGCTTCGGCGACAGCCTGACGGCGGGCTATGGCCTTGGGCCTGACCAGGGCTTTACCGACAGGCTGCAGGCCGCCCTTCGCGCCAAAGGCCATGATGTGAGCGTCGCCAATGCCGGCGTTTCCGGCGACACGACGAGCGGTGGCCTGGCGCGGCTCGACTGGTCGGTGCCCGACGGCACGCAACTGGTCATCCTCGAACTCGGCGCCAACGACATGCTGCGCGGCGTTTCGCCCGACATCACCAGGAAGAACCTCGACGAGATGCTGAGCAAGCTGAAGCAGCGCAAGATTGCCGTGCTTCTGGCCGGCATGCGTGCCGCACCCAATCTCGGCCCCGACTACCAGAATGCGTTCGACGCCATTTTTCCGGACCTGGCGAAGAAATACGACGTCGTGCTCTACCCGTTCTTTCTCGACGGCGTCGCCGGCCAGCCCGGCATGCAACTCGAGGACGGCCTGCATCCGAGCGTTGAAGGCGTCGACCAGATAGTCGAACGCATCCTGCCGACGGTCGAGAAGGTGATCGCGGCAGTGCCGGGCGATTCCTAACGGATTGGAACTGTTTCCGCGCAGGGGGCTTTTAACAGGGACTGTGGCCAACAAACCTCTTGCTCCGTTTGACTATCGATGATTCGCTGGGGTGACAGTTCGATTCGAGGAAGGGAGGCTCTTCATGCCGCGTCTTTTCACCGCCCTCGAAATTCCGCGTGACGCTGCCCTTTCGCTGTCCCTGCTGCGGGGCGGCTTGCCGGGAGCCCGCTGGATCGATGTCGAAAACTACCATCTGACGCTGCGCTTCATCGGCGATGTCCCCGGCCATGTCGCCGACGAGATCGCCAACGCGCTCGACCGCGTCCACCGCCCTTCCTTCTCGCTGGCGCTGTCCGGCGTCGGCGCTTTCGGTCAGAAGAAGCCGCATGCGGTGTGGGCAGGCGCTTCCGCCTCGCCCGGTCTGGCTGCCCTTCAGGGCGAGATCGACCGCATCTGCCAGCGGCTCGGCATCCCGGCCGATCCCCGCAAGTTCATGCCGCATGTGACGCTGGCGCGCTTACGCAATTCGACTCCGCTGGACGTCGCCCAATATCTGTCGGCGCGCGGCAATTTCTCGACGCTGCCGTTCCGCATCGGCCGTTTCGTGCTGATGTCGTCGCGCGATTCGGTCGGCGGCGGACCTTACATCGTCGAGGAAGCCTGGCCGCTGTCAGGCACGGACGCCCGCGCCTCCAGCCTTGTCACCAGCGCCTCCGACGCCTCGCGGATCATGCGATAGGCGGAAGCGAAGGCTTCTGCCTCGTCATGATAAGGATCCGGCACGTCGCGTGCCTTTCCCTGCGCGAACTCCAGGAACAGATGGATGCGGTCCTGCACGGCCGCCGGCGCCAGCGCCTTCAGGTCGGCGACATTCGACCGGTCCATGCCGAGGATCAGGTCGAAACGGTGGAGGTCCTGCGTCGTGACCTTGCGCGCCCTTTGCCCGGAAATGTCGACGCCGTGCCGCACCGCGACCGCGATCGCGCGTCGATCGGGGGCAGAGCCGGCCTCCCAGTCACTGGTTCCCGCTGAATCGAGCAGGATATCCCGGGCCGACCCGCGCTCGGCCCAAACCGCGCGGAAGACACCTTCCGCCAACGGCGACCGGCAGATATTGCCGAGGCAGACGAAGAGAATGGAGTTTATGGGCTTCGCGCTCATCGATCCGTCGCTATGGTAAGGGTCGTTTTCGAATAGCACAGGATATGGACATGGCGAGAGAGAAACTGGGCAGGCAAGCCGCTGAAGCCGCATTGACCGGTCTTGACGGCTGGGCGCTGGCGGAAGACGGCGCTTCCATCAAGCGCACATTCACCTTCGCGAATTTCGCCGAGGCTTTCGCCTTCATGACCCGCGTCGCGCTTGCCGCCGAGACGATGGACCATCATCCCGACTGGTCGAATGTCTACAAGACCGTCGATGTGACGCTGAACACTCACGACGCCGGCGGCGTCACCGCGCTCGATATCGATTTGGCCAAGAAAATGAACCGTTTTGCCGGCGCCTGAGGCCTGGTATCGCCTCGACAAGCCCAAATCGGCACCGGCATCTTGTAGCCGGGGTCGGGTTTCACCACATTTTCCCCCGCGGGCATGCGCCGGATGCGCATGGGCGCTCGCAAGGAGACACTGATGGCGCAACAATCCGGTTTTGATTTCTTCGGCTTTGGCGGCAAGCTGGCAGACGAGAGCGAAGTGCGCGAGAAATTCTGGCGCACAGCCAAGAAGGCCGCGCGGCAGATCCCCTACATGGAAGAGGTCGTGGCCGCCTACTACTGCGCCATGGACAAGAACACCCCGCTGCGCGCCAAAGGCATTCTGCTCGCGGCGCTCGGTTATTTCGTGCTGCCGGTGGATGTCATCCCCGACTTCGTCTTCGGGCTTGGCTTCACCGACGACATCGCCGTGCTCACCGCCGCGATCACCGCCGTCAGCGCCCACATCACCACTGCGCACCGGCAAGCCGCCAGGGACGCCATGGCCGACAAGGGCTGAACTCGCGCACGGAACGCCGTTGAAGCCGGCTTTCTGCGGCAGCGTAAAAAGTCAAACTCTTGCCGCTTTCGTGGCCTCCAAGTCGCCAAAGGGATGTCGCGCCAGCCGCTCGCAAGGCGGCGGCGCGGGAATGGCGGCGGTTTCCTCGGGTGAGTATCCTTTTCTCTTCGGAAATTCACCGTTTGGTAACCCAGATTAAATCAAAATGAAGCGACGGGCAGGACGCCAAGCCGGCCTGCCTCCGCACCATTTGGAATACGGGAAAAGCGATGCGCGGATTAATTGCACTAGTTTCGAGCCTGGTCCTGGTGGCCGTGGCAGCGCCGGCGCTGGCGCAGTCGGCGACCAAGATCGGCCAGCACAATGCCTGGGGCACCTACAGTTACCAGGCATCGGGCGGCAAGGTCTGCTATGTCCTGACCGTGCCGACCGACAAGCAGCCGCCTACGCTCGATCATGGCGACATGTTCTTCTTCGTCAGCCAGCGGCCCGGCCAGCAAGTGTCCTACGAGCCGCAATTCATTGCCGGCTACAATTTCCAGGACGGCTCCAAGGCCACCGTGACCATCGACAAGAAGACGTTTTCGATGTTCACCCGCGGCAAATCGGCCTGGGTCGAGAATGCCGCCGAGGAGCCGGTGCTGATCGCCGCCATGAAGACCGGCACCGACATGAAGGTGACGGCGAAGTCCGGCCGCGGCAATCCCACCTCCTATGTCTTCTCGCTGAAAGGTATTTCGGCGGCGCTGACGTCGATTGCCAAGTGCAAATAGGCAAGGAGTGCAGGCACGCACTTC
Organism: Mesorhizobium sp. M7A.F.Ce.TU.012.03.2.1; assembly: GCF_004006095.1. Lineage (NCBI taxonomy): Bacteria > Pseudomonadati > Pseudomonadota > Alphaproteobacteria > Hyphomicrobiales > Phyllobacteriaceae > Mesorhizobium > Mesorhizobium sp. M7A.F.Ce.TU.012.03.2.1. The sequence goes on along the minus strand of NZ_CP034779.1, from coordinate 1,622,532 downwards.
GCTTTGAATGAAAGGCCGGGCCGCAAACCCCGGCCTTTTTGCTTTCAGCCTTGCGCCGATCCCGGCCCGGCCTCCGCCCGCCGCCGCCGGATCGCCTCGGCGATGAAAACACGCGACAGCGCGTGGTAGAGCGGCTCGTGCGAGATCATCCGCGCCGTACCGTAGCCCAGCATCGAGGCCAGCATCAGCGCGATGACATTGTCGTGATTGCCGGTCATCTCCAGGATGATGACGAAGGCGGTCATCGGCGCCTGCACCACCCCGGCGAAATAGCCGGCCATGCCGAGCAGTGCCGCAGCCCCCGTGCTGGCGCCGAAGAGGAGGCCGAGCGAACTGCCGATGCCGGCGCCGACCGCCAGCGAGGGCGCGAAGATGCCGCCCGGAATGCCCGAGATCATCGACAGCAGTCCCGCCAGGAACTTTTCGGCAAAGAAGAACCATGGCAGCGGCGCGCCTTCGACGGCGCCCCGTGCCTGCACGTAACCGGTGCCGAAGGTCGGCCCGCCCGAGGCGATGCCGATCACTGCAACCAGCAGCCCGCAGACGGCCGCGACCAGCAAGGCGCGCCGCAAAGGCTGGCCAGTGTTCCAGCGCCGGATCCGGCGTGTCACATTCAACGCCAGCAGCGAAAACAGCGCGCCGAGCCCGCCGCCGATGACGCCGCAGGCGATCACCAGCGGCCACTCGGCGGCAAACGAGATGGTGTCTTTGGCGACGCCGAAATAGGTGTAGTTGCCGAGCAGGCCGAGCGAGGCGAGGCCGGCCAGGATCACCGCCGTCAGCACCAGCCCATTGGTGCGTGCCTCATAGGTGCGGCCCATTTCCTCGATGGCGAAGACGATGCCGGCCAGCGGCGTGTTGAAGGCGGCGGCGATCCCGGCGGCCGACCCGGCCAGGATCAGACCCCGGGCCTGCACCATGCCGCCCCAGCGTGCCGCCTGCAGCATCAGCGACGCGCCGACCTGCACGGTCGGACCCTCGCGGCCGATCGAGGCGCCGCAGAACAGGCCGACGATGGTGAGCATGATTTTGCCGACCACCAGCTTGAGGGACAGGATATGACTTCGGTCCTCGTCGTCGCGAAGATGGCGGGCGGCGATCGCCTGCGGAATGCCGCTGCCTTGCGAGCCGGGAAAGAAGGTGTGGGCAAGCCAGGCGCACAGCACGAAACCCAACGGCGTAACGGCAAGCGGCAGATAGAAACGCCAGCCGCCTGCGTCTCCTGTCATCAGGTGAAACAGTTCCTGCGCCCTGTCCGCCAGCACCGCGAACAGCACGCTGATCACACCGATGCCAAGCGCCCCGGCCCAGAACACCAGGCGCGGCTGCCACACCCGCCGTGAGCCCCACATCGCGCGCGAACGCCGCAGCATGGGATATCTTCGCGATGTGCCGGCCATGTCTGTCCTCGAGCGGGGAGTATCGAGCCCTAACACGTGCAGGCCAGAGGTTAAACCGGCACAACCCATGACTCTGCCCTCAACCTGTGCTATGCGCCGCGCTTCCTTTCCGGCACGATGCGTGAAATCGGCCGCAAACCGCTTATATCAGTGCAACCATGACCCTTTCATTCGATCTCACCACTGACGGCGCCCGCGACGCGTTGCGCGCCCGCGCGGCACAGCCCGAAAAGCCGTCGCTGATCGGCCTGACGCGGGTCGAACTCGCCGAGGCTCTGGTTGCATCAGGCACTGTGCCCGAGCGCCAGGCGAAAATGCGCGCCCAGCAGCTTTGGCACTGGATGTATGTGCGCGGCGTCTCCGATTTCGCCGGCATGTTCAACATTTCCAAGGATCTGCGCGCCGAGCTGGACAAGCACTTCACCGTCGCCAGGCCCGAGATCGTCGAGGAGCAGATTTCCGCCGACGGCACGCGAAAGTGGCTGTTCCGCTTTCCGCCGCGCGGCGCCGGCCGGCCGGTCGAGATCGAGACGGTCTACATCCCCGAAGAGGGTCGCGGCACGCTGTGCATCTCCTCGCAGGTGGGCTGCACGCTGACCTGCTCGTTTTGCCACACCGGCACGCAGAAGCTGGTGCGCAATCTGACGGCTGAGGAGATCCTCGCCCAGTTGCTCACCGCCCGCGACCGGCTCGGCGATTTTCCCGACCGCGACACGCCCGACGGCGCCATCGTGCCGGCCGAGGGCCGCAAAGTGTCCAACATCGTCATGATGGGAATGGGCGAACCGCTTTACAATTTCGAAGCGGTCAAGAAGGCGCTGCTGATCGCTTCCGACGGTGACGGCCTTTCCTTGTCGAAGCGCCGCATCACGCTATCGACCTCCGGCGTCGTGCCGGAAATCTTCCGCACCGGCGAGGAGATCGGCGTCATGCTGGCGATCTCGCTGCATGCCACCAATGACGATCTGCGCGACCTGCTTGTGCCGATCAACAAGAAGTATCCGCTGAAGGAGCTGATCGCCGCCTGCCGCGCCTATCCCGGCCTGTCGAACGCCAGGCGCATCACCTTCGAATATGTGATGCTGAAGGACGTCAACGATTCCATCGAGGACGCCAAGGGCCTGATCAAGCTGCTCAAGGGCATTCCGGCCAAGATCAATTTGATCCCGTTCAATCCGTGGCCGGGCACCAACTATCAGTGCTCGGACTGGGAGACGATCGAGAAATTCGCCGATTACATCAACAATGCCGGCTATGCCTCGCCGATCCGCACGCCGCGCGGCCGCGACATCCTCGCCGCCTGCGGCCAGCTCAAATCCGACTCCGAGCGCATGCGCAAGGTCGACCGGCTGGCGCTGGAAGCGATGATGATAGCGGGGCACGGCGAGGCGTGAGCCGCCCCGTCGCCTGGCTAAGACGCTTCGCCATCATGGCGGTCGGCTATGTCGCCGCGGTGCTGACTTCGATCCTGGTGCCGGTGCTGCTGATCGCTCTTCTGGAAGGCATCGAAGACGGCAACTGGTCCATCATTTTCGCCTTCGACTGGCTGGGCTCGTTCCCGCTCGCCGTGTTGACCGTGATGATCGGCGCGCTGTTGATCGTCGGTCCGGCGCTCTTCGTCGCCGAACGGTTTTCGCTGCGGGGATGGTTCTACTTCGCCGCCACGGGTGCGATCACGTCCATCGCCTTTGGCGTATCCATGCCGCGCTCGGCCAGCAGCTTTGTCTTCAATCCGGGCTTTCTGGGTTTTCTCGCCACCGCCGGCATCGCCGCCGGTTCGGTCTACTGGCTTCTGGCTGGACGCAGATCCGGCACGCGACAGACTCTGGGCCGGGATTGATGGCGCGTCTCGTCGGCTACCTCGTCCGTTTCACCGTCATCCTGTTCGGCTATGCCGTCGCCTCGCTGGCGGCGAGCGCCTTCCTCAATATCCTGTTGCTGGCATCGCTCGGCTACACGCCGGAGCATGCGCATCCGACGGCGACGGCTTCCCTGTATTTCTCAATTCCCTTCGCCGCCCTGTTCGTCGCCTATTTCGCCCTGATGCCGGCCTCTGTCGTCATCCTGCTTGCCGAAATCCTCGGCCGGCGCGACTGGCTGTTCTATGCGCTGGCGGGCGCGGTGGTTGCCGGTGTTTTCCTCGGGCTTGCCGACCACAGCGGTGACACCGCCTTCGCCGTCAGGGACACCAGCGCCATCATGGCCGTGATCGGCAGCGGCATGGTCGGTGGTATCTTTTACTGGCTCAGCGCCGGGCGGTGGGCCGCAAGCTGGTGGCAAGGCGAACCAGGATCAAAAGAGGATGGCCAGACAGGATGACGGCGCCTACTTCGCCTGGGCCGTCAGGATCTTGAGGGCGAAGGCGGAGAACACGCCGGCAAACAGATAGTCGACCACCCGCGTGACGCGCGGGCTGGCCTTCATCGCCGCCGAAAACTTTTCCGCCGCCAGCACCATCGGTACCGTCACCGGCACCGACAGCACGATGAACATCAGCCCAAGGAAAAACAGCTTTCCCGGTGCGTTCGGATCATGCGCGGAGACGAACTGCGGCAGGAAGGTCATGAAGAACAGGATGATCTTCGGATTGAGCAGATTGACGCCAAGGCCCGCCGCCCAGCTGCGCAACAGCGAAATCTCGGGGCCTGTCTTCTTCTCCGGCGAAAAGGCCGAGCCCCTGGTGATTGCCTGCCAGGCCAGGAAGACGAGATAGCCCGCGCCGAAGATCTTCAGCACGAAGAAAGCCATCGGCGAGGCGACGATCAGCGCCGAGACACCGACAACCACCAGCGTGGTGTGGATCAGCGTGCCGCACAGCGCGCCGGCCATCGAGGCAAAGCCGGTGGCACGGCCCTGGTGGAGCGTGCGCGAGACGAACAGCGTCATGTCCGGACCCGGCGTGATCGCCAGGATGACCGTGGCAATGGCGAACTGGATCAGCGTGGCGGTGTCTGGAATGAACGACATGAGCGGCCCCAGGGAATTGGGAGGCCTATACAGGATGCGCCATGACGATGCCAGACACAGCAGCCACCCGATGTCGATCCAGAAGGCGTCCGCAAGGCATTCGCTGGACGGCCGGCCGCGGCGTCCTATGCCTGCCTGCTCAGCCGCATCCTCGCCGGCTCCTCCGCGACGAGTTGATCGTTGCGAACATCGGCGTCCCCGGTGATCTGGTCGATCGGCTTGGGCCGGCCGAGGAAATAGCCTTGCGCCTCGTTGCAGCCTTCGACCTGCAGGATGGTGAGCTGGACATGCGTCTCGACGCCTTCGGCAAGCACCGGAATGTCGAGGCTGCGGCCCAGCGTCAGCACCGCCCGGATGATGGCCTTGGCCTGCGGGCTTCGCTCGACGTCAGCCATGAACGAGCGGTCGAGTTTGATCTTGTCGAAGGGAAACGAGCGCAGCGTATCGAGCGATGAATAGCCGGTGCCGAAATCGTCGATCGCGATCGTCACCCCCAGCGCCTTGATCTGGCGCAGGACATGCAGCGTGCGCACCTTGTCGGCGACGATCGTCGATTCGGTCAACTCCAGTTCCAGCCGTTTCGGCGACAGTCCGGTCTCGATCAGGATTTGATGGATGAGCTTGGCGAGATCGGCATGGGCGAACTGTACCGGTGACAGATTGACCGCAATCTTGTGGCCATTGCCCCACGAGGCCGCCTGCCGGCACGCGGTCCGCAGCACCCATTCGCCGATCGCCATGATCGAGCCGTTCTCTTCGGCAATCGGGATAAATTCAGCGGGCGGGATCATGCCGTGCACGGGATGGGTCCAGCGCAGCAGCGCCTCGTAGCCGCAGGTGGCGCCGGTCGGGACCGAGGTCTGCACCTGATAGTGCAGCGAAAGCTCGCCGCGGTCGATCGCCTGGCGAAGGTCGGAGGCCAAGGCACGGCGCGCCCGCGCCGTCTCGTCCATGGCGGATTCGTAGAAGCAGACGGCTCGCGTGACGTCGTTCTTCGCCCGGTACATGGCAAGATCGGCATTGCTGACCAGCCGCTCGCGGTCGGCTCCGTCGCGTGGATAGACCGCGACGCCGATGCTGGCGCCCGCGGCGATTTCGAAATCGTCGAGCCGCAACGGCTCGAACAGCGACTTCTCCAGCCGCGAGACCAGCCCGAGAAGGTCCTTCTGATCCTTGAAGCGCTTGATCGCGGCGAACTCGTCACCGCCGAGCCGGGCGACGAATTCGCCCTCGCCGATGAGTCTCGACAGCCTGCGGGCGACGATCTTGAGCGCCTGGTCGCCGGCCGCATGCCCCCTGAGGTCATTGATCTCCTTGAAGCGGTCGAGATCGATGACGATGACCGCCGTCATTGTGTCCTCGCCCTCGCATGCCCGGTCGATCTCATGGTCGAGGCGGTCGTTAAAGGAAACCCGGTTGGGAAGGCCGGTAAGGGCGTCGTTGAGGGCGAGATGCTGAAGCCGCTCGAAACTCTCCAGACGGCCACGCTCATCGATCAGATAGCTGGCGAAGCCGGTGGCCGCGACGATCAGGCCGACCACGGCGACGGCGACCGCCATTGCCACCAAAATATCGGGATTGGTGCCTGTGCTGATGAAGGACAGCGGCGTCACCGCCACCGCGGCCATAGCCGTGAAATGCAGGCCGACGATCGCCAGCACCAGCAGCCCGATAGCGAGATAATGCGACCAGCCGTATGGCCGGCGCACGGCATGGCCGACGGCCAAGGCGGAGAACACCGCCGAGATGACCAGTGAGGCCACGACATAGGAGCCGTCCCATTCGACGATGCCGGCAACGTGATAAGCCATCATGCCGGTGTAGTGCATGGCCGAGATCGCCAAGCCAACGACGATGCCGCCCCATTCCGGAGCCAGGCGCCGGCTCTTGCCGGATGCGAGGGTGAAGCCCAGCCCGGTGCCGATGATGGCGATGACCAGGGATGCCATGGTCAGGACCGGATCGAAGGTGATCGGCGCGCCGGGCTGGTAGGCCAGCATGGCGATGAAATGGGTGCACCAGATCGACGAGCCGGCGGCAACCGCGGTCAGGAACAGCCAGCCCTTCATCTGCACGCCGGTGGTTTTCCTCGAACGGTCGAAGAGGCCGATCGTCACCCAGCAGCCGGTGACGCACATCAGCGCCGCCAGCAGGACAAGCCACAGATTATGCTCCATGGCGATGCATGATATAACGCGCATCAAGAACGGCCCGAGCCCGAGGACACCCGCGACAAAGCTGGCAAGAAGCCGCCCGGAACGTGCCCAAGGCGGCTTTGTCGTAAGTGTTAGCGGCACGGCGTGAAAACTTGATTAAGTCCCTCCAGCAAATGCAGCCTTTGATTGCAGCAGATTGTTTTCGCTGCCGGCCGCCCCCGGCCATGCGCTGGACCAGAAGCCATGCACGCACGCGTGCTTGCTCGCTCTGCCGTTCCTGCTAAAAGGCGCTGCGACAATCCGTGACGCCCAGGCTGGGGCGTCCGCCATCGACGGGGTAAAAATGTCCAAGGCCAAAGACATCAAGAAAGTCGTGCTCTCCTATTCCGGCGGTCTCGACACATCCATCATCCTGAAATGGCTGCAGACGGAGTTCGGCGCCGAGGTCATCACCTTCACCGCCGATCTCGGCCAGGGTGAAGAACTGGAACCGGCGCGCCGCAAGGCCGAGATGATGGGCATCAAGGACATCCGCATCGTCGACGTGCGCGAGGAATTCGTCGCCGACTTCGTCTTCCCGATGTTCCGCGCCAACACCGTCTATGAAGGCACCTACCTGCTCGGCACCTCGATCGCCCGGCCGCTGATCTCCAAGCATCTGGTCGAGATCGCCCGCGAAACCGGCGCCGACGCGATTGCGCATGGCGCCACCGGCAAGGGCAACGATCAGGTTCGCTTCGAGCTTTCGGCTTACGCACTGAACCCCGACATCAAGGTCATCGCGCCGTGGCGCGACTGGTCGTTCAAGTCGCGTACCGACCTGATGAATTTCGCCGAGCAGCACCAGATCCCGGTGCCGAAGGATAAAAAGGGCGACGCACCTTTCTCGGTCGACGCCAACCTCTTGCATTCGTCCTCCGAGGGCAAAGTGCTGGAAGACCCGTGGGTGGAGCCGCCCGAATTCGTCCACCAGCGCACAGTGTCCCCGATGGATGCGCCTGATACCGTCACCGAGATCGAGATCGAATTCCTGAAGGGCGATCCGATCGCGCTGAACGGCAAGAAATTGTCGCCGGCAACAATGCTTGCGGCACTCAACGATCTTGGCCGCGACAATGGCATCGGCCGGCTCGACCTGGTCGAGAACCGCTTCGTCGGCATGAAATCGCGCGGCGTCTACGAAACACCAGGCGGCACCATCCTGATCGCTGCCCATCGCGCCATCGAATCGATCACGCTCGACCGTGGGGCCGCCCACCTCAAGGACGAGTTCATGCCGCGCTATGCCGAGCTGATCTACAACGGCTTCTGGTTCGCGCCCGAACGGCTGATGCTGCAGGCGATGATCGACAAGAGCCAGGAAGACGTCGAGGGCACGGTGCGCCTCAAGCTCTACAAGGGCAATGTCATGGTCACCGGCCGCAAGTCGAAGAAGACGCTTTACTCCGATGCGCTGGTCACCTTCGAGGACGACCGCGGCGCCTACGACCAGAAGGACGCCGCCGGCTTCATCCGTCTCAATGCGCTGCGGCTGAGGACGCTGGCCGCGCGCAACCGCAAGGGTTGACAGCTCTATTGATCGCCAAGGGCGACACGCGCCAAGAAACCCGAGGGAGCCGCCAGGTTTATAGTTTGACCTTCTCGCAACTTCATCTTACGTCTCTTGTGGGATGATGGGGTTTGACAATGAAAACTGGTATTGTTCTTCTGCTTCTGGCGACGGCCGTCTTTGCAGGGAGCCAGTCTTCGCAGGCAGCCGGTAAGCGCGAGCCGAAGGCGGACTTGAGCAGCTGCGTCAGCGCTGTCCAGGCAGCATGGGACCTTACGTTCAAGCACGAGATCGCCTCTTTCATGGGCGTCTCGCAGGAGCGCATGCCGGCGCTGTTTTGCCACCGCATTGCCGAAGGGCTGCGCAGCGGGCGGATCAGCTATTCCGACATAAACAATCTGCAACTTGATCAGGCGACCGAATTCTGGACGGTTATCAAGGGCAAGCCAAGCCCGCCAAGGTCACGCAAGCCCCGGCGCCACGGTCGCTCAAATTCCGCAACTGCAGCGGTGTTGACGGCGCCTTCCAAGTTCCCATTTCTCAGAATTGCCCGTTGAGCGGCTGGGCGAATCATTGAGTGATGTGTGCAGGCGCTCGGCCGTTCTTGGCACCCGTTTTCTGTCCGTGTTGGCTGTCCTGGCGAGCTTGGCCGTTGCCAAAGCCAACGACTATGACCCCGCCTCCCTCGACCTTCCCGCGCTGATCGAGTGCAGGGCGGACGTTCCGACCTACAACGACTTTGCCCTGTGGCTGTCCAGCGCACCGGGTGCCGTTGAAACGCTTGGCTGGAAGGAGGTTGACTCGGGCAATCCCTTTCTCAGCCAATACGAACTGCCGGCCAAGATCCGCGTGTTCAACCGCGAGACGGGATCGATCGTGTTTACCGCTGCGGGGCCGATGGCCGTGCTCGACGGTGTTGCCGCGCCGGAGCTTGCCAAAGAACTCAACGTCGTCGCCGTTTATTCCACGCCGCAAAAATTCCTTGGCGAGAAGGTCGTTGTCCAAAACACCGAAGAGTCGGAAGGATTGACCTTCTCAACGGACGTCAAGCTCAACGTCTCGACCGTCGAGTCGCACCCCGGCAAGACCCTGGCCGGCTGCTCCTACACGCTCGAAATCAAATAAAAACCCGGCATTCGCGCCGGGTTTTCGATCAAGTCAGAAATGGCGTCAATCGCCGTCGATCGCCGTGGCAATGCGGGCGATGGCCTGCTGATAGACGCTCGCGGAATTCCAGCCGGCAATCGCGCCCATATTCGCACTCGCGCTCGCGCCCGCCCGCCAGCCATGGCCCTTGAGGAAGTTGGCGGTGGAAGCCAGCGCCGTGCCCTTGTCGCGCAGGTTTCCGCCGCCGACGCCATATTTCAGGACGTTTCCTGGCAGGAACTGCGTGTGTCCGATCTCGCCATGCGCGGCGCCGACCGACGAGGCTGACAACGCCCCGCGATCAACCAGCTTCAGGGCTGCGATGGCATGCGGGTAGAAGAACCCCGGGCGGCGGCAATCATAGGCAAGCGTCAAAATGGCAGAGACGGTGTTCTGGTTGCCCATGGCCGAACCGAAGCCGGTTTCCATACCCCAGATGGCGAGCAACACGCCCGGCGACACGCCGTAATTCGCTTCGATCTTGGCGAACAGCGCCGCATTCGACTTTTTCAGCGACCGGCCCTTGGAAATAATCGCCGCGCCGCCGCGCCGCCGCATGAAATCCTCCACCGAGCCGCTGAAGGCCTTGTGAATGCCGCGGTCGACGGAGATCGTCTTTGTCGCGTAGTTCGCCCCGGCCAGAGCGGCCAGCCCCTTGGCGCCCACACCTTCCGACCTGGCCTGCGCGGCAAAGTCCTGCTTCCAGGCCTCGAAGCCGGCGCCGGTCTTGCCGCAGCTGGCCGCTGCCTGTGCGCCCGTCGCCAGCGCAAGCACCGCCACCACGGCCGCTGCAAACATCTTTCCCTTGGCAAGAATTGCCATGTTGATCTCCTGGTTGCCTGAATCACGTCCCAATTGCGAACTTGCCAGCGAAACGCGCACTTGTCACTGTCACCGCTGCAATGCTGGCGAATGCCGTGGAATTTGCCTAGGATCAAGTGATTATTGTGGCAAGGGGGCTGCATGCAAGACGTTGATGTCGTCATCATCGGTGCCGGGTCGGCGGGTCTTGCCGCCGCCAGGACCCTGCAGGCCGCGGGGCTTTCCTTCACGCTGCTCGAAGCGATGGACCGAATCGGCGGGCGAGCCTGGACCAGCGACCAGCATTTCGGCGTGCCTTTCGACATCGGCTGCGCCTGGCTGCATGCCGCCGACCGCAATCCCTATTTTCCCGAAGCCCAGGCGGCAGGCTGGACGTTGCATCATCACGACATGAACGTCGATCATCTCTACTACCGCGAGCGCAAGGCGAGCGAAGCGGAAGAAGCCGACATGAAGGCCGCCGACGCAAAGCTGTTCGAACTGCTGGCCAGGCATGAAGTGAAGGACGGAGATGACGATCGTCTTTCGGCGCTGTTGGCAAAAGGCCATGCACCGCGCGCCGCCGCCACCTTCGCCGGGCCGATGGATTTCGGTGCCGACGAGGACGAAATCTCGATCCTGGACTTCCAGGCCGCGGCCGATCTCGACCCGAACTACTTCAGCAAGGAGGGCCTTGGCGCGCTGGTGGCGCGTTTCGGCGCCGGCGTGCCGGTCGAACTGTCGACGCCGGTGCGCAAGATCCTGTGGGACCTGCCCGGCGTCGCCTGCGTCACCGATCGCGGCACCGTCCGCGCCAAAGCGGTGATCGTGACCGCTTCGCCGGCGGTGCTCGCCTTCGAGGAGATCGCGTTCTCGCCGGCCCTGCCCGACACGCATTTCGGCGCCTTCTTCGACCTGCCGATGGGCATGCTGACCAAATTGCCAGTCGAAATATCGGGCACCAGGCTCGGGCTGCAGCCCTTCGACGACCTGCTGATCGAACGGATGGCCAGGCACGACATCTACTTCCTCTGCTTCCCGTTCGACCTTGACTTGATGGTCGGCTTCGTCGGCGGCGATTTCGCCTGGGAAATGTCGGCGGCCGGCGAGGCGGCCGGCATCGACTTCGTCGTCGACCGGCTGTGTGGCATCTTCGGCGGCGATACGCGCAAGCATGTCGGACGCGCAATGATGACCAATTGGGGCGGCGAGCGCTTCGTGCGCGGCGCATATGCCGCGGCCCGCCCCGGCCGTTCACTGGCGCGCGCCGCACTCATGCAGCCGGTGGCCGACAAGATCTTCTTCGCCGGCGAGCATCTGGCCGGCTCGCTGGTCCAGACCTGCGGCGGCGCACGGCTGTCGGGCGAGGCGGTGGCAAGGCAGGTTGTCGCCCAGCTTGCGGCCAAATAGCTTCAGGAAAATGTGGAACACCGCGCGGCTGTTCGCGTTGGGCACGGGCCGCCGTGAACATTTGTGTCACCTCCGGTGAATTGAGACCAACATGAAACTCTTCGACTGCCCGCATTGCGGCCATCGCATCTATTTCGAGAACGCCCAGTGCCTGAACTGCGGGAACCCCGTGCTCTACGATCCCGAGCACGCCTGTTTTGCGCTGGCAGGCGTCGATGGCGTCTTCCAGTGCACCAACGCCGATGAATGCGCCTGCAACTGGATGGCGGAACCGGGTCACGCTTTTTGCCGCGCTTGCGTGCTGAACCAGTTGATCCCAGATCTCTCCGTCGACGGCAACCGCCGCCGCTGGATCCGTGTCGAAGCGGCGAAGAAGCGCGCCATCTACTCGCTGCTGGCCTTCGGGCTGCCGGTGGCGCCCAAGCAGAACCCGGCCGACGAAATCGGCCTTGCCTTCGACTTCCTCGCCGATCCGATCGGCGGCGGCCCCGGCGGCGAGCGGATTCTGACCGGCCACGACAATGGTTTGATCACGCTCAATGTCGCCGAGGCGGATTCGGCCGAGCGCGAGAAGCGGCGCGTCGAGATGGGCGAGAACTACCGCACCTTGCTCGGTCATTTCCGTCATGAGCTCGGGCACTATTACTGGGACCGCCTGATCCGCGACGATCCGCACAGGCTCGAAGCTTTCCGCGCACTGTTCGGCGATGACCGCGCCGATTACGAACAGGCGCTGAAGGCCTATTATGCCAATGGTGCGCCCCCCGACTGGCAGCAAGACCACATCTCGGCCTATGCGACCTCGCATCCTTGGGAGGACTGGGCCGAGACCTGGGCTCACCACCTGCACATCACCGACACGCTGGAAATGGTGCACGCGCTGAACTTTCCGCTCGGCCGGCTGGAGACGGTGGAGGCCAACGACTTGCCGCGCGGCGACACAGGCGGCGGGTTGCAGGCCGCACCCTCGGATCCGGCGACCGCGCCCGAGCCTTTCGAAAAGATCCTTGCCCGCTGGCTGGTGCTGTCGGAGGCCTCCAATTCGATCAACCGCTGCATGGGCCTGCCCGACCTTTATCCCTTTGTCATTTCGGACGTCACGGCGCGGAAATTGGAATTCGTTCACGAACTTCTGACCGATTTGCCGAAAGAAGCGGGAACAAATCGTGAGTTGGCGCAAGCGTTTTAGCGGGAACGCATAAGCTGCTGCCCCGTTTTGGCTGCCGAGGGACCTGAAAACGGAGAGAAACCATGAAATCCCTGTTGTTTCCGGCGGTAGCCGGAATGCTGACCGTGATGTCGGGCGCCGCGCTTGCCGATACCGCTGTCTCAGCCGTCACCGATCTTAACGTGCGCGCCGGACCCGGCCCGCAATATCCTGTGATCGGCGTGCTCACCGCCGGCCAGTCGGCAACGCTCAATGGCTGCATCGAAAACAGCAAATGGTGCACCATAGCCGAGGCCGGCGGCCAGGGCTGGGTCTATTCCGACTATGTCACGGCCGATATCGGCGGCAGCCGCGTGGTGCTGACGGAACGGCGCTCCAGCGTTGCTGTCGTCTCGCCGCCTGAGGACATCGGCAACTACTCGACCGATTATACCGGCGCGATCATCGCCAGCGATCCGGTCGTGGATGACTTCCCGCCGCCTCCGGCTGAAATCCGCACCTATGTCGACACGCATCGCCTCGATCCCATCTATCTCGAAGGCGAAGTGGTGACCGGCGCGACCCTGCCCGACACCGTCGAGCTACGCGAGATTCCGGACTACAATTACCGCTATGTCTATGTGAACGGCCAGCGGGCGCTGATCGATCCGCAGACCCGGCGCATCATGTACGTCGTTCGCTGACGACAAATCGGCACAAGCGGCCGCTGCGATTGCAGCGGCCGCCAGCAGGCGGCGCCGCCGCGCGGCGCTCTCCTGCGCCGACTTGCTTGGCCTAGTCCTTTGCGGAAAACCATTCCGATTTTTCCGGCCATCGGTTAGTCAAATAGGCGATGACTTTGGCAAGGGAGCCCGCGTGACCATCGATCCGGCCGCCTTCGAGCGTTACAGGCATTCGCCGAACGCCAAGACGACCTTACCGCGCCTGTTGCTCGGAACGGGCATCGTGGTCCTTTTTTGGGGAGCAACCACCGTGGCCGTGCTGGTCGGCGGCACCTATGCCTTCATCGCCTGGCAGGCGACCCCATCATCCGGCATTCAGGGCTTCCTCGCTTCGCCCCTCGGCATCCTCACCGCGCTCGTCTCGTTCGCCGGCATCTGGATCGGCCTGTGGGTCGCGATGCGCTGGGTGCACGGCGAGAAGCTGTCGGCGCTGCTCGGCAACAGCCGACGAGTTTCATGGCCCGACTTCCTCAAAGGGCTGATCGCGGTGCTGATCACGTCGTTCATATCCGAGGTCCTGCTCTATCTGCTGCAGCCGCAGATCACGCGTGGCCCGATCGGCCTGTCGTCCTGGCTGCTGTTTGCGATCCCGATCGCCGCGCTCACTTTGCTGCAGACATCCTCTGAAGAGGTGCTGTTTCGCGGCTATCTGCTGCGCGGTCTCGCCAACCGGTTCACGAGCCCGGTAATCTGGGCCCTGCTGCCGGCCCTGCTGTTCACCTCGCTGCATTGGAGCGCGAGTTCGTCGCCAGCCATCAATGCTTGCGTGCTGGCGTCTATCGCCGCTTTCGCGCTGCTGCTGACGCTAGTGGTCTACGCAACCGGCAATCTCGGCGCCGCCTTTGGTGCTCATCTCGGCAACAACCTGACCGGGTTTCTCTTGATCTCGCATCAGGACAGCTACAATTCCTTCGCCCTGTTCAACGCCAGGCCGCTCGAAGGGCCGGGCTGGGCGACGTCGGATGCGGTTCTCATCGCCTTCATCGGCATCGCCTGCAGCCTGCTGACCATCGTGCTGCTTCTACATCCGCGTTCGCCGCTCAAGCTCGCCGCCGAGCTTCCGGACCGGACGAGCACGGCGTGATTGCAGGCCCGGGAACGACGCAATCCGGCCTTGTCTTGACTCCGCGTCCGATTTCCTGTCTACACGCCCCGAATTCCGCGACGAGTATCCCTCCGAGCAAGCCGACCAGGACGCCGAAACCTCTTTGAGGTGAAGTGCTGTAAATCGATCCTGGAGGCCAACACCCGGCAGCGCTGAGCGCCCCCGGGTGCTTTTTGGTTTTGGCTTTTGGTTGGACACTGGGCGCGAACGCATTACCTCTCGGGCATCATCCGGGTGCCAGGGAAAAGGAAAACGAATGTTTGAATCGCTACAGGAACGTCTTGGTTCGATCCTGAACGGCCTCACCGGCCGCGGCGCGCTGTCGGAGGCTGATGTCTCGGCAGCACTGCGCGAGGTGCGCCGCGCGCTGCTCGAAGCCGATGTGGCGCTGGAAGTGGTGCGTTCCTTCACCGACAAGGTGCGCGAGAAGGCCGTCGGCGCTGCCGTGGTCAAGTCTATCAAGCCCGGCCAGATGGTCGTCAAGATCGTCCATGACGAACTGGTCGACATGCTCGGCGCCGAAGGCGTCGCCATCGATCTCAATGCCCCGGCGCCGGTCGTCATCATGATGGTCGGCCTGCAGGGTTCCGGCAAGACGACCACTTCGGCCAAGATCGCCAAGCGTCTTTCCGAGCGTCAGAACAAGAAGGTCCTGATGGCCTCGCTCGACACGCGGCGCCCCGCCGCGCAGGAGCAGCTTCGCCAGCTCGGCGAACAGGTCAAGGTTGCCACGCTGCCGATCATCGACGGCCAGTCGCCGGTCGACATCGCCCGCCGCGCCGTGCAGGCGGCCAAGCTCGGCGGCCACGACATCGTCATCCTCGACACCGCCGGCCGTACCCATATCGACGAGCCGCTGATGGTCGAGATGGTCGACATCAAGAAGGTGTCGAGCCCACACGAAATCCTGCTGGTCGCCGATTCGCTGACCGGCCAGGACGCCGTCAATCTGGCCAAGAGCTTCGACGAGCGCGTCGGCATCACCGGCCTCGTCCTGACCCGCATGGACGGCGATGGCCGTGGCGGTGCGGCTCTTTCGATGCGCGCCGTCACCGGCAAGCCGATCAAGCTGATCGGCACTGGCGAAAAGATGGACGGGCTGGAGGAATTCCACCCCAAACGCATCGCCGACCGCATCCTCGGCATGGGCGACATTGTCTCGCTCGTCGAAAAGGCCGCCGAGAACATCGACGCCGAACAGGCGGCGGCGATGGCCAAGAAGATGCAGTCGGGCAAGTTCGACCTGAACGATCTCGCCGGCCAGCTTCAGCAGATGTCGAAGATGGGCGGCATGGGCGGCATCATGGGCATGATGCCCGGCATGGGCAAGATGAAGGACCAGATGGCCGCCGCCGGTCTCGACGACAAGATGTTCGGCCGCCAGCTCGCCATCATCTCGTCGATGACCAAGGCCGAGCGCGCCAATCCCGATTTGCTCAAGCATTCGCGCAAGAAGCGCATCGCCGCCGGTTCCGGCACCGACGCGGCCGAAATCAACAAGCTGCTCAAGATGCATCGCGGCATGGCCGACATGATGAAGGCGATGGGCGGCAAGGGCAAAGGCGGCGGCCTGATGCGCGGCATGATGGGCGGTCTCGCCTCCAAGATGGGCCTCGGCGGCATGATGCCCGGCGGTATGGGCGGCATGATGGGCGGCGGCATGCCGGACCTGTCGAAGATGGACCCTAAGCAGCTCGAAGCCTTGCAGAAGCAGGCACAGGCAGCCGGCCTTGGCGGCGGCATGAAAGGCCTTCCCGGCGGCGGTGGCCTGCCTAGCGGCATGCCCGGTCTGCCCGGCGGCATGAAACTCCCCGGGCTTCCCGGCCTCGGCGGTGGCGGGCTGCCCGGCCTTGGCAAGAAGAAGTGAGGACGCCATGAACGAAGAGAAGGACATGGCCGACGCCCGCGCTCTCCTGGCCGATTACCGCGCCTCGATCGACAACATCGACGCGGCCCTCATCCACATGCTGGCCGAGCGCTTCCGCTGCACCAAGGCGGTCGGTGTGCTGAAGGCGACGCATGGCCTGCCCCCGGCCGACCCGGCACGCGAGCAGCAGCAGATCGCCCGGCTTCGCCAGCTGGCGAAGGACGCCCATCTCGACCCGGATTTCGCGGAAAAATTTCTCAACTTCGTCGTCCGCGAAGTGATCCGCCACCACGAACAGATCGCCGCTTCCGCTTCCAACGGCGTGACGAAAACCAACTGAAACCCAATCAACGAACTTAGTTTAGGAGAAAAGAAATGCCCTTGAAGATCCGACTGGCCCGTGCGGGCTCGAAGAAGCGTCCTTACTACCACGTCGTCATTGCCGACGCCCGTTCGCCGCGTGACGGCCGGTTCATCGAGTCGATCGGCTCGTGGAACCCGCTGCTGCCCAAGGACGGCGAACGCGTCAAGGTCGACGCCGACCGCGTCAAGCATTGGCTGGCGCATGGCGCCCAGCCGACCGACCGCGTGCTGCGCTTCCTCGACGAGGCTGGCCTCGTCAAGCGCGACGCCCGTTCCAACCCGAAGAAGGCCGAGCCGGGCAAGAAGGCGCAGGAACGCGCTGCCCTTCTGAAGAAGGCGCAGGAAGATGCCGCTGCTGCTGTTGCGGCCGCCGCTGCACCGGCCGAGGCGGAAGCCGCCACCGCCGAATAATTGCTCTATTCGCATCCAGGAAAACGGCGGGCCATGTGCCCGCCGTTTTGCTGTCCAGTTCTGTCTGTAAGAGCTGCCGATCAATAACCGTCCGGGCAGCGGTCGACGTAGACGCGGCCACGGCGATCACGGTAGCGGCATTCGCCACGCTCGCTCGCCCGGCCGATCAGCGCGCCGGCAACGGCGCCGACAGCACCACCGACGACGGCGCCTTCAACCGGATCGCCAGCGACCGCCGCACCGACGGCAGCCCCACCGAGGCCGCCTACGGCCGCGCCTTTTTCCGTTTGCGAACAAGCGGCGAGCGGCACCAGCAGCGCCATCAAAAGCATCGTTTTCTTCATCATCGTTCCTCTCCGATAGGAGCCGCCTCCGCCGCCAGGCAAATCTCTAACTCGCAACTCGGCGATTCGATCCCTGAGACATTGCCCGGCAAAGGGTTCAGGCTTCGAGTTGAAAGCGATGCTTCGATCTGGATCTAACGGCTGAACGGGATCAGCGCGCGGACCCTGGCATCGCGCAGACACAGGCCGCCCCACAGGATAATGCCGAGATAGACGCCGAACAGCATGTGCGAGAACAGCGGGTTGTCGACGCGGACATTGGTGGCGATAGCGCCGCCCATATAGGCGGTGAGCAGGATGGCGCCGAGCAACGAAGTGCGCGGCAGTGCATAGAGAGCGGTCGAGATCAGGCCGATGACGCCCAGCATGCGCGCGGCATTGGCATCGGCCGGCCAGCCGAGCGGCACCATCGTCTGGGTGACGACATCGAGCGGCGGCAGCTTGATGACGCCATCGAAAATCATGAACAGCACGATGACGCCGCTGAGCGCGCGGCCGGCCCATAAAGCGCCCGGCGAGACGGGCGCGATTTCGGAAATGCTCATGGTGGTCCCTCCTAGTGGTTCGAGCCCTTTTCGCTGGGGTCGAACCAAGGACGTGGCATGGGGCTGCGATCCGACAGAGGTCCGATTGTTTTAAGCCCGCGCGCCTTCGCCTAGGAAAAATAAAACTTTTCCGCGGGGATCATCTTCGGCGGCGTTTCGCCCAGCGCTTCGAACACCGAGATTTCGCAGACACGGCAGAGGCCGTCGAGTGCAAGGTCGTTGGCCTCGGTGCCGAACGGATCCTCGAGCTCTTCCGACAGCGCGTCGAGGCCGAAGAAGGTGTAGGCGATCAACGCCGTGAACAGCGGCGTCGCCCAACCGGTGGTCGAGATCAGGCCGATCGGCAGCAGCAGGCAGACGATATAGGCCGTGCGATGCACCAGCAGCGTGTAGGCGAAGGGTAACGGCGTACCGGCGATCCGCTCGCAGCCGGCCTGGATGGCTGCGATCGACGCGAGCCTCTCATCGAGGATACGAAAGCCTATCGAGTCGACGTCGCCCGCCCGGCGCTGCGCATTGGCACGCCGGCCCATTCGCCTGACCATCTCATCTGCCGGATTGGAAAAGGCTGCGGCCTTGTCCGCCTCGGCGTCGATGAAGGCGCGGGCATCCTTCATGCTGTCGATCTTGCGCAACTGCCCGCGCAGGAAATGACAGAAGGCGAGCGCTTCCATCAGCAAGGCGCGCTGCTCGGTCTGGTCCGGGATGAGGCTGGTGGTGGCGCGGGCCAGGTTGCGCATTTCGAAGACCAGCGCGCCCCACAGCTTGCGCGCCTCCCACCAACGGTCGTAGGCGGCGTTGTTGCGGAACGAGAGATAGATCGACAATGTCACGCCGACCAGGCCGAAAGGCGTGATGTTGAAGATGCTGAAATCAAGCTGGAACCGGCGCGCCACGGCCAGGATGATCGCGGAATAGAGCGCGAAGCCCAATATCTGCGGCAGGATGCGTGGCACGACCGAACCGCGCATGATGAAGAACAGCTGCAGGAATGTGGGGCGCGGGCGAACGATCATCGAAGGCCTTTCACGGACCGGCATCGGCCCTCAGCTCCTCTATTGTGCGATGCGACAGGTCCGCAAGCCCAGCCGCCAGCGACATCGCCATGTCGTCCTTGCAGCGCCAGGACTATCGGCACGCGCCGGTCGCGGATATTGAAGAGCACGTGGGCTGCGGCCCATTTCTGCAGGCGAGAGAAACGAATGACCGGCGAGACCGATCTGAAGACACTGCTGGCATCGATGACGCCGGAACTGCTGGCCGGCACCTATGTCTTCGCCACGCTGGCGCCTGGCGTCGCTCAGCCGGAAGGCCTCGAGCCGGTGATGGTGTTTCGCGAGCGCGAGGGCGTGACGCTGATCGTAACCGAGGAGAAGGCCATCGCTGCGGCACTGACCGCGTCATTCCGCTGCCGGATGGTCACGCTGAACATCCATTCGTCGCTGGAGGCCGTCGGCTTCCTCGCCGCCATCACCATGCGCCTCGCCGCCGCCGGCATGGGCGTGAACCCGGTTTCGGCCTTCTACCACGACCATCTGTTCGTCCCCGCCGACCGGGCGGAGGAAGCGCTGGAGCTGCTGGTTGGGTTGGCGGCTGAGAATCGAAGCTGAGGCTGGTGCTGCCCCTCATCCCCCTGCCGGGACCTTCTCCCCGTGAACGGGGAGAAGGGAGCTAACGGCCAAAGGCCGAACACGCGACTGCGGGCCGCCGATCGTTCGGCGCCCCCGCGGAGGGCCCGCCGCGGCAGCGGCGATACGGCCCGTGAGCGAAAACTAAGCCGCCTTCTTCTTCGGCTGGATCAGGCCGCGTTCGACCAGCAGTTCGGCGATCTGCACCGCGTTGAGTGCGGCGCCCTTGCGCAGATTGTCGGAGACGATCCACATCGACAGGCCATTGTCGATGGTCGAATCCTCGCGGATGCGCGAGATGAAGGTGGCGTCCTCGCCGGCCGATTCCAGCGGCGTGATGTAGCCGCCGTCCTCGCGCTTGTCCAAGACCTGGCAGCCTGGGGCTTCACGCAGGATATCCCGCGCCTCGTCGGCGGTGATCGGCTTTTCGAACTCGATGTTGACCGCTTCCGAATGGCCGATGAACACCGGCACGCGCACGCAGGTCGCCGTCAGCTTGATCTTGGGGTCGAGCATCTTCTTGGTCTCGGCGACCATCTTCCACTCTTCCTTGGTGGAGCCGTCGTCGAGGAACACGTCGATGTGCGGGATGACGTTGAAGGCGATGCGCTTGGTGAACTTCTTGACCTCGACGCCATCGGCGACGAAGACCGCGCGGGTCTGGGTAAAGAGTTCGTCCATACCTTCCTTGCCGGCGCCGGATACCGATTGATAGGTGGCGACGACGACACGCTTGATGGTGGCGAAGTCATGCAGTGGCTTCAATGCCACCACCAGCTGCGCCGTCGAGCAATTCGGATTGGCGATGATGTTCTTGCGCGTGAACAGCGAGATCGCGTCCGGGTTCACTTCCGGCACGATCAGCGGCACGTCCTGGTCGTAGCGGAAGGCCGACGAATTATCGATGACGACGCAGCCCTGCTTGCCGATCTTCGGCGACCATTCCTTGGAGACGCTGCCGCCGGCCGACATGATGCAGATGTCGGTGTCGGAAAAATCATACTGGTCGAGCGTCTTCACCTTCAGCGTGCGGTCGCCGAACGACACTTCCGTGCCCTGGCTGCGCCGCGACGCCAGCGCCACGACTTCGCTTACCGGAAAGCCGCGCTCTTCCAGTATGTTGAGCATTTCCCGGCCCACATTGCCCGTGGCGCCGACGATCGCTACCTTGAAACTCATCGAAAAATCTCCTGTCCCTCTCCGCTTGGTTTTTGGAGAAACCCGCTGGCCGATGCGGGTTCCGTCCCCCGGGCCGAACCCGGGAGAGGGTGGTTAGGCCAAGGGAGTCACACCGTTTTGGTGGTGGTTTTGGCCATAGTTTTGGTTGAACGCAGGAACGCGTGCTCCGACCGTCCGCGAACCATGCTGCCATGGCCGGAGAAGTCGAGTGCATAAAGCGCCATCAAAAGGCCGCGCATCGAAACTGTCCTGTTCGGTGCCGGCTTTTACGCGGTTTGCGTCAAGAGTCAATTGGCGAGCGACGCCGGTTTCCCCTGCGCCCTGTACAATCGCGGCTGCGCGAAGTACGAACGGTCAAGATTGTTTGGCTGGCGCTAGGTCGGCCCCGGCATGTGCTCCATGATGAGCGCGGACCCTAAATTCCGAAAGAGTGAGATGTCCAACTTCGAAGCACTTGTTCCAGCGCTTGCCAGGGCGCTGGAAAAACGCGGCTATTCCGAGCTGACGCCCGTCCAGAAGGCGGTCGTCGCGCCGGAACTCGGCGAGGCCGATGCGCTGGTTTCGGCGCAGACAGGCTCCGGCAAGACGGTGGCCTTCGGCCTCGCTCTGGCGCCGACCCTGCTTGAGGGCGCGGAGCGCTTTGGCCACGCCGCCGCACCGCTGGCGCTGGCGGTGGCGCCGACGCGCGAACTCGCCTTGCAGGTGACGCGCGAACTGGAATGGCTCTACGAACTGACCGGCGCCACCGTGGCGTCCTGCGTCGGCGGCATGGACATGCGCTCGGAGCGGCGTGTGCTGGAGCGCGGCGCCCATATCGTCGTCGGCACGCCCGGCCGGCTGCGCGACCACATCACCCGGCGCTCGCTCGACATGTCGGCGCTGAAGGCGGTGGTGCTCGACGAGGCCGACGAAATGCTCGATCTCGGCTTTCGCGAGGACCTCGAATTCATCCTCGACGCCGCTCCGGCCGAACGCCGCACGCTGATGTTCTCGGCCACCGTGCCGCGCTCGATCGCCACGCTCGCCCAGGGCTACCAGCGCGATGCGGTGCGCATTTCGGCCGCCGGCGAGGAGAAGCAGCATCTCGACATCGAATACCGGGCGCTGAGCGTCGCCCAGCCCGACCGCGAGAACGCCATCATCAACGTGCTGCGCTATTACGAAGCCAAGAACGCGCTGGTGTTCTGCAACACGCGTGCCGCCGTCAATCATCTGACCGCGCGCTTCAACAACCGCAACTTCTCCGTCGTGGCGCTTTCGGGCGAGCTCAGCCAGAACGAGCGCAGCCATGCCTTGCAGGCAATGCGCGACGGCCGCGCAAAAGTCTGCATCGCCACCGATGTCGCGGCGCGCGGCATCGACCTGCCCAATCTCGAGCTGGTCATCCACGCCGATCTGCCGACCAATCCGGAAACGCTGCTACACCGCAGCGGCCGCACCGGTCGCGCCGGGCGCAAGGGCGTCAGCGCGCTGATCGTTCCCAACAGCGCCCGCAAGCGCACCGAGCGGCTGCTGCAGAACGCCGGCCTCAAGGCAACATGGGCGAGCCCGCCCTCGGCCGACGACGTGATGCGGCGCGACGACGAGCGCATCCTGGCCGATCCGGTTTTCGACGAGCCGGTGAAGGACGACGAACGCGGTTTCATCGACGCGCTCCTCGCCAGACATGGCGCCGAACAGGTGGCCGCTGCCTTCGTGCGCCAGTGCCGCGCCAGTCGCTCGGCGCCCGAAGACCTCATGGAGATCGCGCCGTTCACGCCGTCGCGTGAAAGACCGGCGGGCGAAGGTTTCGCGCGCCGCGACGAGGCGCCCAGCCGCCGCGACGATTTCGGTGACAGCGTCTGGTTCTCGCTGTCGATCGGGCGCCGGCAGAATGCCGAGCCGCGCTGGCTGATCCCGATGCTGTGCCGCACCGGCAGCATCTCGAAGCGCGAGATCGGCGCCATCAAGATGCAGCCGGAAGAGACCTACGTGCAGATATCAGCCGACTGGGCCGACCGCTTCCTGGCCGCGATCGGTCCCGACCGCAAGCTGCAAGGCAACATCCTGGTGAAGCGGCTCGATGGTACGCCCGATCTTTCACGCGCCGGCTATCAGCCGCCAAGCCCCGACAAGAAGCCGCATCGCGGCAAGGCGCCGTTCGACCCCAACGCGCCGAAGCGCAAATTCGAAAAACGTGCACCGGCAGCAGTCGATCAGCGCCCGGCCGCCGCGCATGAGGCAAAGCCATGGGCGAAAAAGCCGGGCAAGCCGAAATTCGACACCACCGGCGCGCCCAAGCACAAGAAGGCGAAGAAACGGCCCACCTAGAGCATTTCACCGTTTCACGGAAACGGCGATCTGCTCTAACTCTTTGTTTTGACGCAATTCCCAAGGGAAAACACTATGCGTTTTCCCGGGAAAACGGCTTCACACTTTTCCTAGAATTGCTCTAGGACTTCGGCCGGAGGGAAGCGCTTGCCTGCAGGCCAGCCTTGATGGCAGCCCAGCTGGCCGATGCCGGCGTCGGGCGATGCTGCTTTGCGATGCGTTCCGTCAGCGATGAGCGCCAGTCCGCGTCTTCCGCCATCCTGCGGATCGCAGCGTACCAGCTGGCCTGGTCATTGGAATCGATCGCCGGCATCAGCCCGCCGCTCGCCTCGATCAGCGACGGCGCGGTCGAGACGATGACCGGAATGCCAAAATCGAGACATTCCGAGGCGCCATAGCCCCAGCCCTCGATATACGAGGGAAAGACGCCGAAGGAAGCGCTGCGATAATATCGGATGAGCTCCTCATCGCTGATCGCTCCGGTGAACGTAACCCGCTCGAGCAGTCTCGGATGAGCCTTAAGATAGGCGCGCAGCGGATCGATCATCCAGCCCCAGCGCCCGGCGCAGACGAGCCGCGGCAGCTTGACGTCCTCGTCGAGCGCCTGCTGCCATATCCGTGCCAGCAGGATGTGGTTCTTGCGCACTTCGATGGTCGAGCAATAGAGCACGAACGGCTCGTCGGCCTCGATGCGCGAAGTCTGGCCGATGCGCGAAGCCGTCTCGTACAGGATGGACGGCATCGGAAACCGGTATACCACCGGCTGCGTGACGCCTGCCTGTTGCATATGATCGGTCAGCGTCGCACCAACTTCGTCGGATGCACAAAATGCCGGCGCGCCGGAACGCACGAGGTGCTCGAGATATGACCCGTAGCGAGCCTCGCCAGGGCTCATACCAACCATGTCGGGGCGCAGTGTCGGGATGAGATCGTGGCAAAGAAACGCAAGGCCACCGGCGCGCCCCGAGA
Source organism: Mesorhizobium sp. M7A.F.Ce.TU.012.03.2.1 (assembly GCF_004006095.1). Classification (NCBI taxonomy): domain Bacteria; kingdom Pseudomonadati; phylum Pseudomonadota; class Alphaproteobacteria; order Hyphomicrobiales; family Phyllobacteriaceae; genus Mesorhizobium; species Mesorhizobium sp. M7A.F.Ce.TU.012.03.2.1. The sequence goes on along the minus strand of NZ_CP034779.1, from coordinate 1,598,492 downwards.
CGGCGGTTCGGTCATCCCCGGTCAGAATGTGATGGCTGATCAGGACAAAGCCGCGTTCGGTCTCGTTCGGTTGGCTTGGAACCTGACGCGGGGCCGACTGGATCCGCGCCCGCTGGTACAGACGATAGGCCCTGATCAGCAGCCTCGTCGCCTGATAGGCAATCCCTTTGCGGCCATGGGTCACCGTCTTGGCGAGATGGCGGTCGGCGTCGCGCTTGCCCCATGGCTGCTGCCTCACCGCTTCGAGGGCCTGCGACATCGCCGTGCGTCTCCCAGGCCATCGTTTGAGGCGCCAGGGTGAAATCTCGCCCGTCGCCACATGGTCCTGCTCGAAAGGAGCGAGGGGGCGAAACCGACCTTCCCACGGTCGGAACGCCACCACCTCCACGCTAGGGTCGGGATCGGCCAGGGCTGCGCTGACGAGAAAGCTTTCCACCCGCGGGATGCCGACAAGTCCCTGGCCGGACGACCAGAACGTCAGGCCGGTGGCGTCGATGGCCAGCCTGGGAGGCCTTCTTTCCCCTCCATCTTCAATCACGGTTTTACTGTCAGGACTCTCGACTGTCATGTTCTGCTTCTGTCGAAGGCGGTTGCACTCGATGCCTTATGCTTCATTTGCCGCGAAGAGGGTAGCCACGGCTTGCCCATCGGCTCGGCCCTGTGCCACCTTCGGTCGGGACGTGGCGAGCGGGGGTGGCAAATGCGCGGCGAAGTGCTTCACTATGACGAGGACCACGGTTTTGGCTTCATCACCGGAGCCGACGGCAACCGTTACACCTTCACCCGCGAGAACCTGCGCCGGAAAACCGCCATGCCCAACGGCACGGCCGTCGAGTTCCAGCCGGGCGGCGACCAAGCGCGCGACGTCTTTTCGATCGCTGCTGCGACCGCCCCTCCGGCGGCCGCAGACCCCAGCATCAAGGCCGCACCGGCCCAGGCCAGCGTTCCGCCTGCAGCGGCCCCATCTCCTACGCAGCATTTCGGTCGGTCTTCCGAGACAGCCGAGCCCAGCGATCTCTGGGGCTATTTCTGGCGTGGCGTGACGCAAAACTATTTCAATTTCGGCGGGCGCGCCCGCCGTAAGGAGTATTGGGGCTACTGCCTGTTCTGGACGGTGTGCCTGCTGATCATCGGCGGCATCGGCCTGTACACCGATATGGATATGGGCGGTTTCGACAGTGATATCTCGGGCGCGATAACGGTCGGGCTGTTCGGCACGTTCCTGCTGGCGACACTCCTTCCCAGCCTCGGCATGATCGTGCGCCGGCTGCACGACATCGGCCTGTCGGGCTGGCTCTGCCTGCTGATCCTGATCCCGACCATCGGCAGCCTGATCATCCTGGTCTTCGCGCTGATCCCGACGCAGGCCAGGGAAAACCAGTGGGGGCCGGTGCCTACGGGCGTCAGGATTTAGCCGCCACGTGTATTGCAATCATAAACAACCTTGGGTAGTATTTGCGCAACGCGGGGGAGAAACATGCGTGGCACGATATTCCACTACGATCAGGATCAGGACTACGGCTACATCGACGGAATCGACAGCAAGCGTTATATTTTTGCTCGTGACGGTGTGAGCCATGAAGTGACCCTCGTCAGGGGCACCCTTGTCGAGTTTCAACCGGATGACGGTACGGCGCACGATATAGTCGCCGTCACCCCGACAGCGCCATCGCCAAGCACGGGCCAGCCACGGCAGCCCCGCCGTTCGGCCGAGAGCAGGCCCGCCTATTCCACGGGTCTGTGGGCTTACTTCTGGCGCGCGATAATTGCAGACTATAGCAATTTCAAAGGCCGCGCCCGCCGCAAGGAATTCTGGGCCTTCTGGCTATTCTACACCCTCGGGATATTGGCGCTTCTAGGCTTCGGAATACTCGTTGACCTAGCGTTCAATGGCTTCAAAACCAATGCGGACAGGACGCCGATGAGGGCCATAGGGCTCATACCCTTGCTGGTTTTCTTTTCGGGATTGATCCTGCCGTCGATTGCCCTCGTCGTGCGGCGTGTGCATGACGCGGGTCTGAGCGGCTGGTTTGCACTGCTGGGCTTCATCACTCCCATTGGCAGCATTGCCTTGCTGGTCTTCGGACTTCTGCCGTCCCAGGTGGGCGAAAACCCTTGGGGACCAGTGCCGGCAGGCGTCAGGAGCTAGCCGCTTTTCAGCGCCTCGCCCGAAAGCCTGAGAAAGACCTTCTGGCCGTGGCGTTCGGCGCCAAGCCGGTCGTAGAAGCGCAGTGCGCCCTCGTTCCAGTCCTCGGTGGTCAGGTCGATGCGGCCGATGCCTTCGCGCAGGCAATGATCGGCGAGAAAGCCGATCAGCGCCCGGCCCACGCCGGCGTTGCGGGCTTTGTCGCGCACGAACAGATCCTTGAGGAACAGCAGCCGCTCAAGATCGATACCGGGATGCGCGATCGCCACCGACGCCAGGCCGCTGACCTCGCCGTCGACGAAGGCGAGCGCGAAATGCGGATAGGCCGGGCTTTCCTCGCCAAGCCATTTGCGTGCAGCAGACAGGGCCCGGTCGGCATCGAGAGGTGGCTGCCGGTAGTGAACAGCCATCTCGCACAATATGGCCGCGAGTGCCGCGGCGTCCTCGATCGTCGCCCAGCGGACGTCGACCGTCACGGTATCAGCCCAGGAATTTGGCGATGATCGCGTCGCCCATCTGAACCGTACCGACCTCGGTCATGCCATCGGACATGATGTCTTTCGTCCGCAGGCCCGCGTCGAGCACAGCGGCGATCGCGCTTTCGACGCGGTCGGCTTCCTCGACCATGCCGAAGGAATAGCGCAGGCACATGGCGAAGGACGCGATCATGGCGATCGGGTTGGCGATGCCCTTGCCGGCGATGTCGGGGGCCGAGCCGTGCACCGGCTCGTACAGCGCCTTGCGCTTCTTGGTCTTCACGTCAGGCGCGCCGAGTGAGGCCGACGGCAGCATGCCGATCGAGCCGGTCAGCATGGCGGCGATGTCGGACAGCATGTCGCCGAACAGATTGTCGGTGACGATGACGTCGAACTGCTTTGGCCAGCGCACCAGCTGCATGCCGCCGGCATCGGCCAGCATGTGGTCGAGCTTGACGTCGGAATAGCGCGCCTTGTGGGTCTGGGTGACGACCTCGTTCCACAGCACGCCCGACTTCATCACATTGCGCTTTTCCATCGAAGTGACGTGGTTCTTGCGCGTGCGTGCCAGTTCGAAGGCGACGCCCGAAATGCGCTCGATCTCGAACGTGTCGTAGACCTGCGTGTCGATGCCGCGCTTCTGGCCGTTGCCGAGATCGATGATCTGCTTGGGCTCGCCGAAATAGACGCCGCCGGTCAGCTCGCGCACGATGAGGATGTCTAGACCCTCGACCACCTCCTGCTTGAGCGAGGAGGACGCCGCCAGCGCCGGATAGCAGATGGCCGGGCGCAGATTGGCGAACAGCTCCATGTCCTTGCGCAGGCGCAGCAGGCCGGCCTCAGGGCGCACCTCGTAGGGCACCGCGTCCCATTTCGGACCGCCGACGGCGCCGAACAGCACTGCGTCGGCCGCCATCGCCTTTTCCATGTCGGCATCGGAGATCGCCGCGCCATGCGCGTCATAGGCGCAGCCGCCGACCAGCCCCTCATCGGTGGCAAAACCGCTGCCGAGCTTGTCGTTCATGACCGCGATCAGTTTCTTGACCTCGGCCATGGCCTCGGGACCGATGCCGTCACCGGGGAGCAGGAAAAGATGCTTCGTTGCCATGGAGGAACCGTCCTGGAAAGAATTTGAACCGCGGCCTTGCTAAACGCCAAGCCGGTTGTGCGCAAGGAGTAACGCAGCGATCAAGAACAACCTCGTTCGTTTGCGATCCTTCGCGCTCCCCTCTGCCCCGCCAGCCTCCCGCAAATTGCAGCGCCTTGCCTTCACCGATGCGAGAGAATGTTGACCAGCCAGCCGAACGGATCGCGGACATAGAAGCGGCGCACGCCCCAGGGTTCGTCGGCCGGTCCGTATTCGATGGCGAAGCCCGCCGCTTTCATGGCATCGAACGCCGCATCGACATCATCGACCTCGATCGAAAGATCCGGCACCGGCGTTTCGGAGCCGCCCTGCACCATGAAGCTGACCTGGACATCCATCTTTGCTTGCGAGCCGTAGGTGGCGATCCAGCCAAGGTCCATAAGCACATCGAGGCCGAGGACATCCTGATAGAAACGCTTGGCCGCAGTGGCATCCGATGTCTCGATATTGGCAACGATGCGCCGGACTTTCATCGTCGGTCGCCTTTCATTCCGTGCGCCGCAACGCCGTCACCTCGATCTCGATCTTCATTTCCGATCTGTTGAGCTGGCAGACGATCATCGTCGCCGCCGGCCTGATGTCGCCGAACGTCTCGCCGAGGATCGGGAAGACCACGTCCACGAAGGCCTGGTCAGTGATGTAGTAATGCGCCCGCACCACGTCGGCCATCTCGAAGCCGCCGTCCTGAAGCGCCTTGCCGATCGTCGCCAGGCAATTGCGCGTCTGCGCCTCCACCGTCTCCGGCATCGTCATCGTCGCATAGTCGTAGCCGGTCGTACCGGACACGAAACACCAGTCGCCCTGCACCACTGCACGCGAATAGCCGGCGGTCTTTTCGAACGGCGAACCGGTGGAGATGAGTTTGCGCATGGGGCCTCGCAGGATTTGGTGGCCATTTTGCCGGAAAAGGGTAGGGCGGGTCATGGGCCAGAGGCCACCAATTGTTGCCACGAGCCGGAGCTAGGACGGTGGAGATTAGCCGAACCCTGGCGTCTTCGTCATCCTATGGCGAAGCAAGGAGCGAAGCGACGCGGCGCAGACCCCTGGAGCTGCTCCGCAGCCCAAGGGATCCATGCCGCGACTTCAAAGCGTTGCAGCGGTTCAGAATTCTGCTCCGCCGCGCCCTCCGACAACCGTCACGGCATGGATCCTCGGGTCAAGCCCGAGAATGACGAAGGCGTGGTGGTCGCTGCCGCGTCTAGTTCCCCAGCGCCTTGTCCAACGCCGCCTTCACATCCGCCGGCCATGTCGCTACATCAGGCCACGCCTGCGGCTGGCCATTGTCGCCGCGGCGCGCAAAATAGAGCTTGTGCTGGGCCGGGTCGACCGCCATGAAGCCGTCATTGCCGCCGCAATTATGCGGCACGCAGCCGCTGGCGTAGAAGGCGCCCGAAGCGGCCTTTTCGGTACCGCCGCCGACCAGCAGGCTGGTCGCCATGTCGGGCATGTCCTTGCCGAGCAGCTTTTCGGCTTCCTTGTAGACGGCCTCGTTGTGGAAGGCGTCGATGATGTTCTGGTACTTTTCCGGATCGATGTCTTTCCAGTCCGTGCCGGGTTCCGGCATGTAGGTCAGATTGCCCGAAATCGTCAGCCCATCGGTCGGCGACCATTGCAAAGCCGGCTTCTCATCCCCCGGCAGCAGATAGGGCACGAAATAGATGGCGTTGTCGGACACCGCCGAGGGCGGCGCGCCGCACTGGTCCTGCTCGACCGTGGTGCTCTGGATGGTGCCGCCTTCCGGTTTCCAGACGATCACCGTCGCCGGCCCGCATTGGTTGCCGCCGTCGCCGACATCGAACAGCGCCACCTTGACGCCGCCGACCTCGACTATTTTGTCGAAGAAGACGTCATAGTTGGTGGCCAGCTGCTTGCCGTCATAGGCAAGCACCTTCTCACCGTCCTGTTCCGGTTGGGTGATGGTCAGCGTGCCGCCCTCGAAGGGGACGGGCGCCTGCTTGTCGTCATCGGCAGCGTCGGCGGCGTTCGTCCCCTGATCGGCGGACGGCTGGTCCGTCGCCGGGGCCGGCTGGGTGGCGGGTGCCTGTGTCTGCGCAAACGCGCTCACGGTTTGCCCTAGCAACAAGGCCAGCCCGCAAACGCCGGCAAGAAGCAAACGTGTCATGACTGTCCCTCCACTCAATCGCAACGAACCCGGCGCAACGAAGGCCTGAGAGCGGCCGGGCCTCCGCCTGGAGTGTGTACCGCTCAGGCCCAGGGGCGCTGTTCGGCGTTGCGCTTCTCGAACGACGCGATGGCGCCGGCCTTCTCCATGGTCAGGCCGATGTCGTCGAGCCCGTTCAAGAGGCAGTGCCGCTTGAAATCGTCGAGGTCGAAGGTGACGACACCGCCGTCGGGACCACGGATTTCCTTGGCTTCGAGGTCGACCGACACTGTGGCATTGGAGCCGCGCGAGGCGTCGTCCATCAGCTTCTCGAGATCCTCGGGGCTGACGGTGATCGGCAGGATGCCGTTCTTGAAGCAGTTGTTGTAGAAAATGTCGGCGAACGAGGTCGAGATGACGCAGCGAATGCCGAAGTCGAGCAGCGCCCATGGGGCATGCTCGCGGCTGGAACCGCAGCCGAAATTGTCGCCGGCAACCAGGATCTGCGCCTTGCGGTAGGCCGGCTTGTTGAGCACGAAATCCGGATTTTCCGAGCCGTCATCCTTGTAGCGCATTTCGGCGAACAGGCCGGTGCCGAGCCCGGTGCGCTTGATCGTCTTGAGGTAATCCTTCGGGATGATCATGTCGGTGTCGACATTGACGATCGGCATCGGAGCGGCGACGCCGGTGAGCTTGGTGAACTTTTCCATGGCTTTTGCCCGTGTTTTCGTTGCGGGGGGATTGCTGAGGCACGGTTTACACAAAGCCGGCAGCAAATAAAAGGCAACTGTTCGTGCACGGTGGCACAAGCCAGCCCGATGGTGCAGTCTGGCGGCCATGGCAGAAAACGCACACGTCCTCTATAACAGCGAACCCGCGCTCGACATCGCCGAATTCCGGCGTGTGCTGGTCGAATCCGGCCTCGGCGAGACACGGCCGGTCGATGATGAAGCACGGCTGCGGGCGATGCTGTCGAGCGCCAATCTGGTGCTGACCGCGCGTCTCGACGTCGAAGGCAAGCCGCTGGTCGGCGTGATCAGAGGCATCACCGACTTCTCCTGGGTCTGCTACATCTCCGAACTCCCCGTTTCCCGATCGGCACAGGGGCTCGGCATCGGCAAGGGCCTGACGGACGAGGCGCGCCGGCAGCTTGGACCGTCGGTCGCCATCAGCCTGATCTCCATGCCCGATGCCGTAGGCTTCTACGAACGTATCGGCATGAAGCGCATGGCGGATGCCTTCTGGTTCGACCGCAAGGGCTGAGGTCTCTCTGGTTGGGGAACGAGAGAAGCGCGCCTTTCCTTCTCCCCCTGTGGGAGAAGGAAACGCCAACGCTCAAATCACATTCAATTCCCGGAACGCCCGCCCTTCCGCGACTCGACCGTACCCGAACGCCGAACAATCCACCGTGCGATAGCCGCCATGCACGATCAGTTCGGCCAGCGCCTTGCCGACCGCCGGCGCCTGCTGCAGGCCATGGCCGGAGAATCCGTTGGCGAACAGGAAATTGCCGACTTCGGGATGCGGGCCGATCACCGCGTTCTGGTCGAGCGTGTTGTAGTCGTAGTGGCCGGCCCAGGCGCGGGTCGGCTTGATTGCCTCGAAGGCGGGAATGCGGGTCGCCAGCACCGGCCAGATCACCTCTTCGAACAGCGGCCAGTTTACCTCGAAGTCACCGGGATCGGGTGCGCAGTCGCCTTCCTCCGGTTCGGCGCCGCCGGTGAGGTAGACCGAGCCTTCCGGACGGACATAGATGCCGGAGGGATCGACCAGCAGCGGCATATCGGCATATTTCTCGCGCGCCTCGAAGACGAAGACATTGCGCTTGCGCGGCTCGACCGGCAGCTCAAGCCCGGCCATGGCAGCCACCTTGCCGGCGTTCGGGCCGGCGGCGTTGACGACGATGCCAGCCTCCAGCGTCTCGCCATTGCCGAGGCTCACGCCGGTGACGCGATTGCCATCGCGCGCGATGGCGGTGACATCGGCGGTGATGAAATCGACTTTCTTCTGCCGCAGCGCCTTGCGGAACAGCGTCAGCATCGCATCCGCGTCGAACCAGCCTTCGCCGGTGCGGCCATAGGCGCCGGCTGAAATGCCCTCGGTCGACAGCCACGGGAACCGGCGCGTAAGCTGGTCGGCATCCTCGAGCACGATGTCGGCGCCCTCAGCCATCTGCGCCTCGTGATTGCTCTTGAGGATCGGCAAGCCGTTCTCGCCGGCAAGGATGAGGTAGCCGCCTTCGCGAAAGCCGATATCGGCGTCGGCGCCGAACTCTTCCTTCAGCCGCCGGAACAGCTTTAGCGTGAACTGCGACAGGCGGATGTTTTCCGGGATCGAGAATTGCTGGCGGATCGAGGCCATGGACAGCGTCGTTGCCGCATGCGCGAATTGCGGATCACGCTCGACCAGCGCGATCGTGCCGGAAAACCCTTGCTCGCGCAGATAGTAGGCGACCGAGGAGCCGACGATGGCTCCGCCGATGATGACGATGTCGTAGCGCATGTTCTCTCCGATCCGGCCGATAGTGTCCTTCACGCCACCGGCAGAATGATCTCGAAGCGCGTGCCGCGTTCGCTGTCAACCAGCGCGATCATACCATCATGCGCTTTCAGGAGGGCCAGCACGATGCCAAGCCCCATGCCGGTGCCGCCCTGCTCGCGCCGCGTGGTGAAGAACGGCTCGAAAATGCGCGCCCGGTTGCTGGGCGAAATGCCGGCGCCGTCGTCGCTGACCAGGATGCTTGCCTTACCGTCGGCGCTCGTAGCGGAGACCCACACCTGCGTCGCGCCGTGCCTGGCCGAATTGTCGATGAGATTGGCCAGCACGATAGCCGCGTTCTCGGCCGATATGCGCAATCTGATGTCGCCGCCGGCCCCGATTCTAACCGCCAGCCTGTTGTCGACGGGCAGCAGCGCCAGCGCCGCACCGATCGATGTGCTTTCGCCGCTGGGTGCAAGATTTTCGGCCTTCGCCAGATCGAGCAGCCGCCGTACCAGCAGGTTGAGCCGTCCCGCATCAGTGACAATATTGTTGGAGAAGCGCCGCCGCTCTTCATCATCCATCGCCGCACCGGAATCACGCAGCAGTTCCGCCGCGCCCTGGATCGCCGTCAGCGGCGATTTGAGCTCGTGCGAGACATGGGTAGCGAAAGTCTGGATTGAGTCCGAGCGCGCCTGAAGCTTCTCGGCCATATCGAGGAAGGCCGCGGACAGCTCCGCCATCTCTCGCGTGCCGTGATGGTCGAGCGGCCGGATCGCCGTGCGGTCGCCGGCGGCGATGCGCTCGGTACGGTCGATCAGCGCATAGATCGGTCGGCTGACGGTGCGCAGGAAGATGAGGCCGATGAGCAGCGTGCCGCCGATTATGGCAATCGCCGCCAACGTCACCTTGCCGCGTTCGCCATAGAGATGTTTGATGATGTTGTTCGGCGTCCGCGACACATAGACCACGCCGGCGACCTGGCCGCCGACAGCGACCGGCAGGGCGACGAAGACACGCACCTTGGTGCCGCGGCTGACCGAATAGAGCGGTGGCGTCGGCTGGTCGGGAATGCGCAGCCTGAGCGCGCTGGCATAGTGACCGGCAAGTGCTGTGCGCACCTCTTCGGCCGCACTGAGCGACTGGCCGACCTCGCCGCGCCCGGCAATGACGACGCCCCGGGGATCGAGCAGCCGGAAGCCGGCCAGCGTGGTTTTCTGCGTGGCGTCGAGAATACCGGACAGGCGCGCACCGATCGCCGCGAAGGCAGGATCGGCGGTGGCAGCGATCGCCGCCGGCCGGGTCGGCAGCACATAGTCGGAGGCGAGATCGAGTTGCGGCTCGATCGGCTTGTACAGCGGGCCCGGATTGACGCTTCGGCTTGAATCCCCGCCTGGCCCCGGCATCGGCGCGCCGAGCTTGTCCGCCGCAATGCCGGCGTCGCGCACATCCTGCGCATAGATGGCGGCGATGGCCGCCCCTTGCGCGATCAGCTCCGCTTCGGTCTGGCGGATCAGCTGGTTCTCGTAGAGGCGGAAGAAGAACAAGCCGACCAATGGCAGGGCCATCACCATGATCAGGATGGCGACGACGACCGTGGCAAGCCGTGGCCGCCACTTGCGGCCGATCCATTTGCCCGAAGTCGTCAGCCGCATCGGCCGAGCCGGAAGCCGACGCCATGCACCGTCTCGATAACGTCAGGGCAACCCACTGCTGCCAGCTTGGCGCGGATGTTGCGGATGTGGCTGTCGACGGTGCGGCCGGCGACATGGATGTTTGCGGCATAGGCGCTGGCCATCACCGCGTCGCGGTCGAGCACATGCGCGGGCCGCGCCAGGAATCCCTTCAGGATCGAGAATTCGATCCCCGTCAGGGCAAGCGCCTTGCCGTCGAAGCTGGCAGCGTGACTGGCCGGCGCCAGAGCCAATTTGCCATGCGAAAACTGCCTGTTGTCGACCGGCTCGGACGCCGCCGGGCGGGCGCGCCGCAGGATGACGTTGACGCGGGCGACCAGTTCGCGCGGGCTGAATGGTTTCGTCACATAGTCGTCGCCGCCCATTTCGAGCCCGAGGATGCGGTCGATCTCCTCGTCGCGCGCGGACAGGAACAGCACCGGCACATCGGATGTGTGCCGCAGCCGCCGGCAGACCTCCAGCCCGTCCATCTCCGGCATGCCGATGTCGAGCACGACAAGATCCGGCGCCCGGCGGCCGATCGCCTGCAGGGCGGCGGCACCGTCGGCCACGCCTGTCGTTTTCATGCCGGCCTTTTCCAGCGCAAAGCAGATCACCTCGCGGATGTGCGGGTCATCGTCGGCGACGAGGATGTGATGCGGCATGGATCAGCGGCCCGGCATGGAAGGTTCGATAGCGGAGGGAATCACGAACGGCCCCTTGGAGTCGAGATATCGAAGCAGCCGCCAGTCGCGAAAGCTCCAGGCCCGCCAGTTCTGCTGGATAGTTCGATACCAGATTTCGTCGCTGCCGCGCACGCCAGCCAGTTCGCGGACAGTGCCGGCGGCCGCCGTCTTGCCCTGCTGCTCGAGGAAGCGATCAAGTGCGGGAAACGCGCCCGGACCGAGCGAGTGAAGATACCAGGCGTCTAGGGGAATGCCCTGGCCGGTCATTTCGAGGGAATGGTCGACATTGTAGTTGGCGATCGTCGCTGCAAAATTGATGAAACAGCCGGCATAAAGCGTCAGGGATAACGTCAGAAGATTGGCGGAGAGCAGCCATTCGTTGGATTTTCTAAGCGCGATGCGGGCAATGATCAGGGCAAGGCCTGCTGCGACCAGCCCCATCCAGACAAAGGCGGCGACGCGCCAGTAGGTCAATGCATAGATGCCGACATAGAGGTCGAGCCGCAGGATCGACGAAATGACCAGCATGATATTCTGCGCCACCCAGGCATAGACCAGCCGGCGGATAAGCGGATCGGCCGATGTCTCGCTGCCTGGCCGCAGCGCCGCCAGCACGAAGCCGGCGGCAAGCAGCGCGGTGACGATCAGGGGATAGGCGCCACGATGCGCGTAGGAGGCGTAGCTCAGCCCGTCGGGAAGGGCGGCCCCGCCCCACAGATAGGTGGCGTCGAGCGCCGTCTGCAGCGCAAACAGGATGTTGAAGACGATCAGGGCGCGCAGGATGGCGGCCTTGCCGAACAGGATGTCTTCGATGGTGGTGGCGGTTTTGTCGGCTTGAGCGCTGACGGCCGGCGCCGCGCGCGGGATGCGGCGAACCAGGCGCGGTCGCAGAAAAGCCCAGACAGCGGCGAGCACGAACAGCCAGAAGGCAATCCGCGCCAGCTGGATAAGATCGAGCAGCCTCATGAGGTCGATCAGCGACAGCCAGTAGTCGATCACCGGATTGGCGGCGCCGAACAGCGCCAGGAAGACCGCGCCCAGCGTCAGCGGCATCACCCAGACAGCGATCGCCGCCAGCCGGATGCGCCGCCGGCCGAACCGCCGCGCCGTCCTGCGCCAGCGGACGAAATCATTGGCGAAGCGGAACGGCGCCGCCAGCCCGAACAGCACGATCTGCCCGGCAATACGGGCGATGCTGTGCCGCAGCCGCCCGCTCAGCGAAAGGGCAAAGACGGTCAGCGCCGCCAGCGCGATCGAAACCGACAGGGTGCTGACGTTTTCAGCCAGCGGCAGCAGCGCGACAAGCAAGGCGATGGGCTTGAGCCAGACGCGACCGTCGCTGAAAGCCGCCGGATGCACGGCGACAACCGCGGCGGCAATCAGCAGGGCAAACAGGAAAACCGTGATGCCGGCGGGCTGGCCGTAGAACAGGAAATCCGCAAGTGCTGCCAGGAGGATGGCGACACCGAAGCGGCTGCAATAGCTCGGCGCGGCGCAGAGCAACGCTGTCATGATCGGGCTTTCCTGATGGCGTCCCGCCGGGTTGCCGGCGGGCTCTTGCGGACAAAGGGAATGAGGGTTGCGACGGGACACGCGCGCGGCGCATCGGCCAGCCACCAGCCTTCGCGGCGCAGCCGGCAAGGCAGGGACCATCGGGGTTCTGCTCGCTTTTGCATGCCGCTTGTTTGTCAGGCGGGCGGGGAGAGGATGGGGCGGATCGGAGGAGGTTTTCCGCAGGCCTGTGCAGTTTTCGCGCAGGGGCGCGAAGAGGGGCGCCGAGCTTCCACCTCCCCCTTGTGGGGGGTCGGACCGCAGGTCCGGGTTGGGGGCTTGGCGCCCACCCCCACCCCGCTGCTTCGCAGCGACCCTCCCCACAAGGGGGAGGGTGGGGTCACAGCCCTGCCCGCTTGCCTCACCCACCCACAAGCGGCATAGATCACCCATGGAAACCTATCGCCCGCGCCGCTCGGTGCTCTACGTCCCGGCCTCCAACGACAAGGCCCTGGCCAAGATCGCGCAGCTTGCCTGCGACGCAATCATCATCGACCTGGAAGACGCCGTCGCCCCGGCCGACAAGATCGCCGCCCGCGCAAAACTGGCCGGCATTTTCGCCAATCGCCCCAACGAACGCTGCGAGATGGTCGTGCGCATCAATGCGCTGGCCAGCGCATGGGGCGCCGACGACCTGCTGGCTGCCGCAGGCTGCGAGGCCGACGGCATCCTGTTGCCCAAGGTCGACACGCCGCGCGACCTGCTCGAGGCCGGCGATGTGCTTGACGACAATTTCGCTCCCGACAGCGTGAAACTATGGGCGATGATCGAGACGCCCAAGGCGCTGCTCAACATCGGCGCCATCGCCGAGCTTGGCCGCGATCCGGCCTCGCGGCTCAATTGTTTCGTTGCCGGAACGAATGATCTGGTCAAGGAGACCGGCATTCTGGCAACGCCTGACCGACGTTACCTCGTGCCATGGCTGATGCAGATGGTGCTGGCCGCGCGTGCCGGCGGCATCGACATGCTCGACGGCGTCTCCAACGATTTTCGCAACCTCGATGCTTTCACCCAGGAATGCGCGGAAGCCGCGGCCATGGGCTTCGGCGGCAAGAGCCTCATCCACCCGGCCCAGATCGAAGCCGCGAACCTCGCCTTCGCGCCGTCCGCGGAAGCGGTGGCCGAGGCGCGCTCGGTGAAGGAAGCCTTCGCGCTCGCCGAGAATGCCGGCAAGGGCGTGATCGCGTTGAACGGCAGGATGGTCGAGCGGCTGCACCTGGCGCAGGCCGAAAAACTGCTGGCGAAGGCAGCCGCCATCGGGTCATAAATGCTCGATGGATGCGAGCGAGCTATGGCTACTCACGACAGGAATTGAACAATGAAACTCTACCGCTTTCTGTCCGCTCCGGACGATGCCAGCTTCTGCCACAAGGTGACAGCGGCGCTGAACAAGGGCTGGCACCTGTTCGGCTCGCCGACCTACGCCTACGACAAGAAAGCCAAAACGATGCGTTGCGGCCAGGCCGTGGTCAAGGATGTCGACGGCCAGGAATACGGGCCCGATACCAAGCTCAGCGACTGGTAGGCTCCGCTCGCATCCACAGCCAGCCGGCCAGCCAGGCGATCGCTGTCGCAAGCGTCACCAAACCCAGGTCAAGGGCCCACTCCGGCACGAACGCACGGAGCGCGATAGGCACCGCGCCAATGAGATAGAGGGCGAGTGGAATGCGCGGAACGCCTCTTGCAACCACAAGAGATATTACAAACGCCAGCGTCCCAAGCAGAAAAAGGAACGAACTGACGACCAGAGCCAGTCCGAGAGGGCCGGCGCGCAGCTCGACGATGGTTGTCAGCGGAAGTTTCGAAAATACCAGATTGATCACCACTTCCACACCGACCAAACTTGCCAATGCAACGAAGTTGATGACAAACGCGATGATGCCGAACAGGCCCGCGCGCCGGCCAAAAGCGAGAAACAGGCCGACGACAAGACCAAGCGCCAATATCTCGGCGACTGGCGCGAGAAGTTGTGTCAGATCGGTGGTCGCGATGAGCGCGCTGCGTTTGGCCGCGTTAACCACAAGAATAAGCGCGCTTCCCACCCCGGCGACGGCGGCAAGCCGATAAAGCGTGACGCTGGGCACAGCCGCGCTCGACTGGACAGTCGTGAGATTCTCCTTGTGCTGAGGTTCTTCGGCTGGACTCCTCAGCGAAATCAACGATTGCGGGCGGCGGGGTTCGGCGGTTCTGGCAGACATGTTCGTCTCCTCATTCAGGGAAAACGGGGAGCCCGCGAAGACCGCAGGCCTGTTCGGGTCCCATCTGTAATCACTGATTACATTCTGTTACCTGCATTGTAAACAGCGATTACATAAATCGCGGATCGTGCTACGGACGCGTGAAGCAGCTCTACGGAATGAAGGAAAAGAGATGGCAAAAGCCAAGACGGCTCGCCGCACCGGCTACCACCATGGCAATTTGCGCGACACGTTGATCGATGCTGCAATCCAGCTTGTCGAGGAAGGCGGCCCCGACAATGTGAGCGTGCGCGAAGCCGCAAAGCGGGCCGGCGTTTCGCCCGGCGCGCCCTTCCGGCATTTTCAGTCGAAAACAGCGCTGCTGACCGCGGTCGCCGAACAAGCCATGAACCGGCTGACAGAGGCCGTTGCCAATGCACTTTCAGAAGTCGACAGCGCGGATCCCATCGTGGCCTTCGAAGCAATCGGACAAGGCTATCTGGAATGGGCGATCGGCAATCCCACGCATTTCCAGATCATCAGTTCCCGAACGCTGATTGATTTCGACGCGTCGGACAGTCTTCGCGGTCAGAATGAGGCCATTCGCCGGAAGATGATCGACCTGCTGACCCAGGCGCAGCGGCAGGGTCAGTTGGCTGCGAACGCGGACTTCGATCATCTGGTTCTTGCCGCGCGTGCCTTTGTCTATGGGTTGGCACGAATGGTGGTTGATGGTCATTTTCCGGAGTGGCATCCGTCCGAGCCGCCATCGCTCGCCGTGCGCAAGGCGCTGCATCTTTTCATCAGCCGAATGACCAACCTCTGAGGCGAAACCTCAAAAGGCCTGGTTGATCAGCTAACCGGCTACGCCAGATTTTCCCAGGCGGCTCTGATTTCGTTGAACCGTGCGTCTGCGCGGCCCTCGACGTCATCGCAGCCGAAATAGAGGATCGATAGCGCTGCAAGGAGACCGGGATAGCCGGAGACGGAATCCATTCTCGTAAGGATTTCAGGAACCGGCAACCGCTTGCGTTCAATCATGGAGATCGCGCATTCCGCTGTCATAGGTGCCATCGGGTGGTCGAATTCGGATAGCCAAAAGTCGACCAGGGCAACGAGAGTGGCCGGTTCGACGGCAGCACTTGCGGGCAGATGGCAAAGCTCACCAAGTGCGAGGAAAGCGGCATTCGGTGAAATCCCGACGGCGGTTTCGATCAGTTCCCGGCTTTGTGGAATGTCGTGATACGGCCAGTTGCAATCGATCCGGTCGGCGAATTCTGCTTCCGTCATCTGAGCGCTATTCCGCCGCCTCTTCGATCTTCTCCATGTCATCGTCCGACAGGCCGAAATGATGGCCGATCTCGTGGATCAGCACGTGGGTGACGATGTCGCCCAGCGTCTCCTCGTTCTCTGACCAGTAGTCGAGGATGGCGCGGCGGTAGAGCGTGATGCGGTTCGGGCCCTCGCCGGTCTGCGGGTTCCAGCGCTCGGCGATGCCGCGTCCCTCAAACAGGCCAAGCAGGTCGAAGGGCGTTTCCAGCGACAGATCGTCCATGATCTCGTCGGTCGGGAACTCGGCGATCTGGATGACGATCTCGCCGGTCAGCTTGCGGAAATCCTCCGGCAGATGGGCGTACGCCTCCAGCGCCAGGAACTCCATTTCGTCCATCGAGGGCGAGAGTTCGTCGTGCCAAGTGCGGGTCTTGTAGATGCGGGCCATGCTTTGTCCTTTGATCCCGGCATATAGGCTTTCGCACCGGAATCGGCAAATGAACGGGCCGATGCGCCTGCGCCATCCATGCGGAGAGGAATAAATTCCCCATGACTCCGCTTGACTCTTCCCGTGGCCTCTGGAATCTATAGGAACATAACAGGAACAATTGTGAGTGGAAGCTGACCGTCATGGCGATGACCGCCGTGGCGCGGGAGACTGTTTTTGCCCTGCGCCGCCAGATCGCGAAAATCGAGGGAACGCTGCCCGAGCGCTTGGCTGCGCCGGCCGCCGCGTCCCTTGATGCTGACGTCAACACCGATCTCACAATCGTCCGGCGTGGCATTGCCGCGGCGTTGCCGGATGCGTTCCTGCCTATTGGCGTCGAGCGCCTCGACGCCGCCCTGAGCGGCGGCCTGCCGAAGGCCGCCCTGAGTGAAATCCATGGCAGCGAAACCCGCGATGCCGGGGCCGTCGCCGGCTTCGCTTTGTCGCTCACCAGCCTGATCCTCAAGCAAACGCCGGGGTTGCCGGTGCTGTGGATCGGCACATCGGAGATCTTCCGCGAGGCAGGCTTTCCCTATGCAAGGGGGCTTCACGCCTCGTTCGGCATCGGGCCGGAGCAATTGCTGTTTACCGAGGCGCCAAAGCTTGTCGATGCGCTGTGGGTCGCCGAGGAGGCGGCCCGGATGACGGCGCTGGCCGCGGTCATCCTGGAAGTCCGCGGCAATCCGCAGCGGCTGGACCTGACCGCGACACGCCGGCTGCATGCAAGGGCGCAAGCGGCCGGCCGCCCGGTGTTCCTGCTGCGGCAGGCGGCCGAACCCGAACCGACGGCGGCACCCGTCCGCCTCATCGTCGCATCGGCGCCGGCAACACCGCGCGACACCATCGCCGGGCCGCTGGCCGGTTCGATCGACCGCCCGGCCTTCATCCTCACCATCGGCAAGAGCCGCACGGCCCTGCCTGGACAATTCACACTGGAGTGGAACCCCGATGAACGCGCATTCGACGAAAGAGCGGGCGACGAAGGAGCAGGTGGGGAAAGAAACCGGCCAAAGAATCCTGTCCCTGTGGTTTCCCTATCTGGCGGCGGAAAGGGTCCTGCGCCAGCGTCTGGGGCGGTCCTGGCGTTCCCGGCCGTCGGATCACCCCTCTCACCCGCCGCTCGTGATCAGCCATCGAGACCGCAACGCGCAGCGCATCTCGGCCCTCGACGAGCGGGCTGAGGCCCTGCACCTGAAGCGCGACATGGGCATTGCCGATGCGCGCGCCATGCATCCGTCGATCGACATCGTCGAGGCCGATCCGGAAGCCGACCGCCGTCTGCTCGAAGGCCTTGCCGACTGGTGCGACCGCTACACCCCGCTGGTGGCGCTGGATGGCGCGGACGGCCTGTTTCTCGACGTCACCGGCTGCACCCATCTGTTCGGCGGCGAACGCGCCATGCTGGACGAGATCCTGTCGCGCTTCTTCCATCAGGGTTTCGATGTCCGAGCCGGGCTTGCCGCGACACCGGGCGCGGCCTGGGCGGCGGCACGCTTTTGCAGTGACCGCATCATTGTGTCAGGCGAGGAGGAAGCGCTGCTGGCACCCCTGCCGCTGGCCGCACTGCGCATCGAGCCGGCGACCCGCACCAGCCTGGAAAGCGTCGGCCTGCGCACGGCGGGCGCCGTCATGGCGGCACCGCGCGCGCCGCTCGCCCGCCGCTTTGGCGCCTTGCTGCTCCTGCGCCTCGACCAGGCGCTTGGCCGTCTCGACGAAGCGGTGTCGCCGCGCCTTCCCGTCGCGCCGCTTTCGGTCGAACGCCACCTCGCCGAACCCGTCACCCTGACCGAGGACATCGAACGGCTGGTGGGCATGCTGGCGGCGACCTTGAAAACCGACCTCGAACGCCGCGGCGAGGGTGCCAGGACGCTGGCGCTGCTGCTCTTTCGCGTCGACGGCGCCGTCAGCCGCATCGCCATCGGCACCTCGCGGCCGATGCGCGAACCCATGCTGATCCAGAAACTGTTCCATGAGAGGCTGGCCGCGCTCGAGCAGGATATCGATGCCGGCTATGGTTTCGATCTGGTGCGGCTCTCGGTGTTGGCGGCCGCCACCTTCGACATGCAGCAGGCTGATCTGACTGGTGAAACGATCGACGATGGCGCCGATATCGCGCTGTTCGCTGACCGCATCCGCGCCCGGCTCGGCGAGGGCGCGGTTCTCCGGCCGGTCGCGGTCGAGAGCCATCTGCCGGAGCGCGCCGTCGCCACGATCCCCTTCACCGAAGCGCCGCGCCGGACCACGCCGCCGAAAAAGCCCGGCAGGCTGCAGGCGCCACAAACCATTTTTCCGCCGGAACGGCCAATCCGGCTGTTCCGCTCGCCCGAACCCATCGATGTGCCGGCCACTGAAATGCCGGAAGGACCACCGCTGCACTTCCGCTGGCGGCGCGCGCTCTACCGGGTCACGCGCGCCGAAGGGCCGGAACGCATCGCCGCCGAATGGTGGCGGGAAGCGCCAAGCGACGAGGCGGCATCGACGCGCGACTATTTCCGCATCGAGGATGCCGATGGCCGCCGCTATTGGCTCTACCGGCAAGGTCTTTACGGCAACACGCAGGTACCGCCGCGCTGGTTCATGCATGGTGTCTTCGCATGAACGCGCTGACCGTCATCCCCTATGCCGAATTCGGCATCCAGTCGAATTTCTCCTTCCTGCGCGGCGCCTCCAAGCCGGAGGAGCTGGTGGTCGCGGCCAAGCTCCTGGGCTTCTCCGCGATCGGGCTTGCCGACCGCAACACGGTGGCCGGCGTGGTGCGCGCCTGGCAGCAGGCCAAGGTCGAAAAGCTCTCCTATCACCCCGGCTGCCGGCTGGTTTTCGGCGACGGCACGCCGGACATCCTCGCCTATCCCCAGGACCGCAAGGGCTGGGGACATCTGTGCCGCATGCTTACCCAAGCCAATCTGCGCGACGAGAACGAAAAAGGCGCCACCCTTCTCCAGCGCGGCGACCTCCTCGAATGGGGTGACCTGATGTCGCTGGCGGTCCTGCCCGGTCTGTCGGCGGGCGCGGAAGATAGTCTTCCCCTGCTTGGAGACCTCAAAGGCCGCTTCGGCAGGAACCTGCGGCTTGGCGTTTCGCCCGACTACGCCGGCAATGACCGTTTCCGCATCGAGCAGGCCGCGGCGCTTGCCGAGAGCGTCGGTATTCCGCTGATGGCGACCAACGACGTTCTCTACCACACGGCCGAACGGCGCCCGCTGCAGGACGTGCTGACCGCGATCCGCCTCAACACGCCCGTCGCCGAGGTCGGGCTGCAACTCAGCGCCAATGCCGAGCGTCATCTGAAGCCGCCAATGGAGATGGCCCGCCTGTTCCGCAGGCATCCGCAAGCGCTGGCCGAGACGCTGCGGTTTGCGGAAGAACTGACCTTTTCGTTGAGCGACCTTCAGTACAATTATCCGGACGAGCCGACGGAATCGGGTCTTGGCCCACAGGCTGAACTGGAGCGGCTGGCGCGGGAGGGAGCGGCCAACCGCTATCCGGCGGGTGTGCCGGATTCGGTGACCAGGCGCATCGACGAAGAGCTCGCTTTGATCGAACGCCTCAACTATGCCCGCTATTTCCTGACTGTCTACGACATCGTCAAGTTCGCGCGCAGCAAGGATATTCTCTGCCAGGGACGTGGATCGGCCGCCAATTCGGTCGTCTGCTTCTGCATCGGCATCACCGAAGTAGGACCGGAAAAAATCGATTCGCTCTTCGAGCGCTTCATTTCCGAGGAGAGAAACGAGCCGCCGGATATCGACGTCGATTTCGAGCACGAAAAGCGCGAAACCGTGATCCAGTACATCTACGAGAAATACAGCGGCAAGCGCACGGCACTTGCGGCCGCCGTCATCAGCTATCGCGGCCGTTCGGCGCTGCGCGAAGTGTCGAAGGCGATGGGCCTGTCCGAGGATGTCAGGGCATCGCTTTCCGGCTCGATCTGGGGTTGGTCGACATCGGAGCTTGGCGAGAAGGAAGCCCGCGCCGGCGGCCTCGACCGCACCGATCCGGTGTCGAGGCACGTGATGGAGCGTGCCAATGAGATCATGGGCTTCCCCCGCCATCTGTCGCAGCATGTCGGCGGCTTCGTCATAACCAGGGACCGGCTCGACGAGATCGTGCCCATCGTCAAGACGGCGATGGACGAGCGCAAGATGGTCGAATGGGACAAGGACGATCTCGACGCGGTGAAGATCCTGAAAGTCGACGTGCTGGCGCTCGGCATGCTGACCTGCCTGCAACGCGCCTTCACCTTGCTCACGGATCACTATCCTAATGCGCGGGATGACTATGGGCAGCCCTATGTGCTGGCCACCCTGCCGCCGGAAGATAAGCAGGTCTACAAGATGATCTGCCGCGCCGATACGCTCGGCGTCTTCCAGATCGAATCGCGCGCCCAGATGTCGATGCTGCCGCGCCTTGAGCCGAAAACCTTTTATGACCTTGTCATCGAGGTGGCGATCGTGCGGCCGGGCCCGATCCAGGGCGACATGGTCCACCCCTATCTGCGCCGCCGGCAAGGCAAGGAAAAACCCGAGTATCAAAAACCGGAGCTGGAGGCGATCCTCAGCAAGACGCTTGGTGTGCCGCTGTTCCAGGAGCAGGCGATGAATATCGCCATCGTTGCCGGTGGTTTCAAACCGGGCGAGGCCGATGAACTGCGCCGCGCCATGGCCACCTTCAAGCGCACCGGCACCATCGGCAATTACCGCGACCGTATGATCAATGGCATGGTCGGCAAGGGCTACACGAAGGACTTCGCCGAGCGCTGTTTCAAGCAGATCGAGGGCTTTGGCGAATATGGCTTTCCCGAAAGCCATGCCGCTTCCTTCGCCCTGCTCGTCTATGCCTCCTGCTGGTTCAAGACCTTCTATCCCGACGTGTTCTGCGCCGCGATCCTGAATTCGCAGCCGATGGGGTTTTACCAGCCGGCCCAGCTGGTGCGCGACGCAAGCGACCATGGCGTCGACATTCGCGACGTCGACGTCAATTTTTCGGTGTGGGATTGCACGCTGGAAAAGGCGCCGTTCGATCCGGCCCGCATCCTCCCACGCCATGCCGAGATGCGCGGCGTCATCGAGACGAAGCATGCCGTCCGGCTCGGCTTCCGCCAGATCAAGGGCCTGTCGAAGGAGCGCATGGCGGCTTTCGTCGAACAGCGCGGCTCAGGCTACGTATCCGTCCGGGATGTCTGGTTGCGCTCCGGCCTCGATGTCGGCGAGATCGAGCGGTTGGCGCAGGCCGACGCCTTCCGTTCGCTCGGCCTTGATCGTCGCGAAGTCTTGTGGGCGGTGCGCGCGCTCGACGGCAAGAGCGCCGCCGAAAGGCTGCCGCTGTTCGACCAGCCGGCGCTTCGCCTGCGCGAGCTGGAGCCTGAGACGAAGCTGCCGAAAATGCCGCTCGGCGAGCATGTCATCCATGATTACCGCGCGCTCGGCCTGTCGCTGAAGGCGCATCCGGTCGCCTTCCTGCGCGAGCGGCTCGACCGCGCCGGCGTCATCCCCAATGCGAACCTGCCTTCCGTGCGCGACGGCAGGCGCGTCTCCGTCGCCGGCCTCGTGCTGGTGCGGCAGCGCCCCGGCAAGGGCAATGCGATCTTCCTGACGCTGGAGGACGACAAGGCGGTGGCCAACGTCATCTTCTGGCAAAGGACCTTCGACCGTTACCGGCCGATCGTCATGGGCGCCCGGTTCGTCAAGGTCACCGGAAAATTGCAGTCGGAATCGGGCGTGGTCCACATCGTCGCCGAGAGGATCGAGGATCTGACGCCTTGGTTGACCGTGCTTCTGGAGAAGGTCAGCGGGGCCGCGCCAGCGGTTCCTCCGGGAGACCTCGCCAGGGACGGTTCGGATCGCTCCAGCCCCGCCAAACAAAGCGCACCGATCCGGCAGGATCTCGCAACGCTGTCGGAAGAAGCGGAAAGGGTCATGCCCAAGGGGCGCAATTTTCAGTAGGCAAGGCCATGCCAAGGGCGGAACGAAAGCGGACGTCGGCGATCCTTCGCGCTCCCCGCTGTCCCGCCAGCCTTCGGCAAATTGGCGGGTATAAGAAACGTGCCCCTCAGCCCGACCCACCCAAGCGCGGCGGCGGGGCGAGCACGTCCTCCACCGAAAGCGTCCGCGCCTCGGAGGGCAGCATGATCGGGATGCCATCACGCACCGGATAGGCAATCTTGGCGACCCTGGAAATCAGTTCGCCGCGCTCTGGATCCCAGGCCAGCGGCCCCTTGGTCAGCGGGCAGGCCAAGAGTTCCAGCAGCTTGGGGTCGACCTTCTTCCCGTCACGTCCGTCCGCCATCGCGCCCTCTTACTGCAAACTCGAGCCAAAATCCTCATTCTCGCGCGCCAGCGCCATTTCGGTGATGGCGATCAGCGTCTCCGCCCGGGTCTTCAGGTCGGCTGCTTCGAGCAGCGCCTGTTTCTCGGCCGGCCCGTAGGGCGCCATCATCGACAGCGCATTGACCAGCATGGCATTTTCGGCGCGGCTGACGCTTTCCCAGTCGGCCTCCAAATCGTTGGCCTGCAGATAGGCGCGAAATGCCTTGAGCAGCGATGGCCGGTCGATCTCGTTGTCCGCCTGATCCTCGTCGAGATCGGCAAGGAAAGGCGCGGGCTTGCACTGGCGAAACGGCGTCTTGACCGTCAATTCGTGAGCGATGCGGAACCGGCACACGCCCTGCAGCGAAATCAGGTAGCGGCCGTCGCCACTTTCGGAGAAGGCGATGATGCGCCCGGCGCAACCGACATTGCAGAGCTCCGGCTCGCCATCGCCGCGCAAGGCGCCATCGAGACTGGGCTGGATGACGCCGATGAGCCGCGAGCCGGCAATCGCCTCGTCCACCATCTGCAGATAGCGCGGCTCGAAGATGTTGAGCGGCATGCGGCCTCCCGGCAGCAAAAGCGCACCCTCGAGCGGAAAGATCGGGATCGTCGACGGCAAATCCTTGGCGAGCCGGTAATGCGCGTTTCCCGCTTGCACCATATTCCTCCGATCGCTTCACCAGAAGCGCGTCATACCAGCTAATCTGGCGCAGTCGTCGCCGACGCCAAGCCCGTGCGGCAAAACAACCGGCAGCCGGCTCAGGAGAACAGCAGCGCCGACAATTTGCGGCGCGCCGCCAGCGTCGCCTCGTCGGTCATGCCCCAGGCCTCGAACAGCTGCAGCAATTGCGTCCTGGCGCCGTCCTCGTTCCAGGCCCGGTCGGCCTTGATGATGGCCAGCAGATTGTCGGCCGCGGCCGTACGGTCGCCGTTGGCGTTCTGGATCATGGCCAGATCGAAGCGCGCCTGGTGATCTCCGGGATTTTCCGCCAGCCGGCGCTCGAACTCGGCTGGATTGCCGAGAGCCGCCGCCTGCGCCGCAACCGCCATCCTGGCGCGCAGGGCTGCCAGCGGCGGCGCATCCTTCTTGGCCTCCGGGGCTGTTGCCAAAAGCGCCTCGGCGCCTTCCGTGTCGCCGGCGTCGAACAACAGTTCGCCCAGTCCGGCGATCGCCTCGATCGTCTCCGGCGCCTGCGCCAGGATAGCGTCATAAATGTCGGCCGCGGTCTGCATGTCGCCGGCGGCGCGGGCCTCAATGGCCGCGGCCAGGGCTTCGGCCACTGGCGGCGCGCCGTTGCCCTTGCCGCCGACCTTGGTGATGAATTCGTTGATCTGGCTCTCCGGGATGGCGCCCATGAAGCCATCGACCGGCTGGCCGTCCTTGAAGGCGATGACCGCCGGGATAGACTGGATGCCGAGCTGGCCGGCGATCGAGGGATGGTCGTCGATGTTCATCTTGACCAGCTTGACCCTGCCGCCGGCGGCCTTGACCGCCTTCTCCAACTGCGGCGTCAGTTGCTTGCAAGGCCCGCACCAGGGCGCCCAGAAATCGACCAGCACCGGCTGCCGGCGCGATTCCTGGATGACATCGGCGGCAAAGGCAGCCGTCGTCGTGTCCTTGATCACGTCGGCGGGAGCGGCGGGCGCATCGCCAAGCGCGACTTTCGCCGGCGCCGGCGCGGCTCCACCATACTGTACCGAGGTGGTGTACTGGCCGCCATTGCCGCCAAAGGAGCCGCCGAACGGATTGTTGTCGCTCATCTCTCTACCCTTCCGTGGCGCCGCCGGCCGGCGGCCAGGCGCCCTATGCTTCAGACCATCTGACTCAAGCCATCCATGTGGCGATCACATGGAGACTTTCAAGATAGCAGCATCGTGCCCGGTTGCCTCGACGAATCTGATCAGGTCGCACGCCGCGATCGATGTCGTCGCCTCATTGGTCAGCGGATGCCCATTGATCACCGCATGCTCCATCAAATCCTCGTCGAGCACGAGCTTGACCCTGTTTGCCGTGTCGTTGATGACGCCAAAGACCGTGACGGCGCCCGGTGTGACGCCGAGCAGCTCCATCAGCATCTCCGGCTTGCCGAAGGAAACCCGGCTGGCGGCGCCGATCACCTGGTGGATCTGCTTCAGGTCGACGACCGCGTCCTCGCCGACGGTGACCAGGAAGAAATTGTCCTTCTTGTCCTTCAGGAACAGGTTTTTCGTGTGCCCGCCGGCGATCTCGCCGCGCAGTGCCTGCGAATCGGCGACGGTATAGAGCGGCGGGTGGCGCTTCGTCGACGTGGCAATGCCGAGTTCGGCAAGAAAGGCCATCAAATCGGCTTCGGTCTTCGGCATCGGTTTCGTCCCGTTTCTCAAGCCAGCCGTTTACGGCCAATGGGGCAGCCGACACAAGACCGTCATGCGACATCATGGTGAGCGGCACCGCCCTTCGCGCTGGCGCCCCGCCGCCCGCCACTCACGCGCCCGCCGGCGGCTTGCCGGCCCCGCGCATCGTGTCGCAAAAAGCCTGCGATTTCCCTGTTGCAATCGCCGCGCTCTTCAGCCATATAGGCCCGGCTTGCGGCCAAGACGCCGCGCGAGCGGGTGTAGCTCAGGGGTAGAGCACAACCTTGCCAAGGTTGGGGTCGAGCGTTCGAATCGCTTCACCCGCTCCAAATCTTCTTAGATTTGAAAAGCATAAAGGGTCCGGGTAACCGGGCCTTTTTGCTATCTGGCGCCGGGGAGCGCGCCGGGGATTTTGACGGTGGTCGGGCGTCACCGAGTCTGCGTCAAAAGCACCACATCGGAATGTTCGTTATGAGTTCGGTTGATACCTTGCGGCCTCCGGACGCTTGGTAAGAGGTAACTTTGTGGATAGGATACCTCCTCTAAACCTGTTGATTCGCCGACACACCGGGATGGCAAGAGCTACTGCCTTTCAGTAACTTAAAGAGGTGCACAATATTTATTGCGCCGCACCCGTCGCCGAGTATAACTCTCGCCACTTGGAGGTGTCATGGTCATTCGCCGCAACGGACGGAGCATTCGAGAATCTCGGCTCCGGCGTGGTGCAGAAGTTTCGACATCTGCCGGGCGGTTCAAGCATATGGGCCTGAGCAAGCGTCGAAAAGCTGCCAGAGAGGCCAAGTCAGTAGATAGTATCAGCTCCAATCCCATCGCAACGGATTCGACGCAAGTGGTCAAACGGCCTGCGTTTCTTGCTGTCGATTTTTTCTGTGGTGCGGGTGGTACAACGCGCGGCTTGATCGATGCTGGGGGCTATGTTCTTGCTGGGATAGACAAAGAGGGATTCTGTCGCAAAACTTTTGTCGAGAACAACCTCAACAGAAGTTGGGACGAGAAGCCTCCGGTTTATCTTCAGCGTGACATCTTCCCAGCCGATGAGACATATCCCGTCGGCGAACACGCCGAGCTTCAGGCCGACCTGGAAATGCTGATACCGCCGTTTCGCAGGAAGCTACCGGGCGTGCCGCTATTGTTCGCGATATGTGCGCCGTGCCAACCCTTCACCACGCTGTCGCGAAAGGAAATGAGCGACGTCCGCGTCGCCAAACGCGATAAGGATCGTAACCTGCTCAAAGAGGCGGCTCGGTTTGTGCAGCAGTTTCGACCGGAAATGGTGCTCTCAGAGAATGTCGCTGGCATCAAAGATGCCCGATACGGCGGAATATGGGAGGAGTTCCGTTCCGAGCTTGAGCGTCTGGGTTATGCTACCGGGACACGTGTGGTTTGCACATCAAGGTTCGGCGTTCCGCAATATCGAAAGCGCTCTATTTTAGTCGCGGTCCTGAAGCAGAAAGTCCGTCAAGAGTGCCTAGCTGATTTTCTTGCTGCCGAGCTAGTGGTACCCGAATCAGATCCCGCTTCACCGATAATGACGGTCGAGCAGGCTATCGGCCATCTCCCACCGATCATCGCTGGTCAGCAGCACGATGCAATTCCGAACCATCGGGCACGCGCTCTCAGCGATCTCAATCAGAAGAGGCTTTCAAGCGCCAAGCCGGGCGAGTCCAACGCCTACATGGAGAATACCATCCATGGCGACCTCAGTCTCGAATGTCATCGCAAAGTGAATGCAAGACTGCAGGATCGCTGCTTCAGTGATGTCTACACTCGCATGCGCCCTGATCGCCCTTCGCCAACGATAACCACCAAATGCCACAGCATTTCAAACGGTCGCTTCGGCCATTACGACATGGACCAGGTCCGAGGCATCTCACTGCGCGAAGCCGCCCGGCTTCAATCATTCGATGACGACTACGTATTTCACCCGGTCAATATGATCGACCCCGTCGCGAGGATGATCGGTAACGCCGTCCCCCCTAAGCTAGCACGGTATTTTGCCACATATCTCGTCAACTCACTTACGGACGCTCGCGAAGCATCCTGAGATGTTCGATCAGCGGCTCTAGACCGTTCTTAAGCTCACATTGCCAAATCGTCTCGACGATCCATCCCGCTTGTGAAAGTGTCGCATGCGCGGCGGCGTCTCGGGCCTTGTTACGGTCGATCTTCTTCGCCCAGAACTCAGCATTGTCTTCGGGTAGTCTCCCTCGACGGCAGTCGTGGCCATGCCAAAAACAGCCGTGCACGAATATGGCCAGGCGGAACCGCGGAAGGACAATATCGGGTCGGCCAGCAAGATCCCTTCGATGCAATCGAAATCGAAAGCCAGCCGCGTGTAGTGCTTTCCGCACTGCCAATTCCGGAGCGGTGTTCTTGCTGCGGACACGCCCCATCAGTTTCGATCGGTCGGCTGATGAAATTCTGTCTGCCATGCGATAGTTCTGGCTCGTGTCGGTGTTAATTCAATACACAGTTGTGTTGCATAGCGACTAGCGAGCAGCTCCGCCTTCTACTAGGGTACTGGACGGGCAAGGAGGGGGCTAGCTTCATTTTATGATTCTGGATGAGATTCCTACGCTGAAGACCTTTTCGCTGCCGCCTGATAGCGGAGGCTCGGCTACTGCGTTTGCGCGATTAGGATACGACTTGGTCGATGCTTTAGCAGATATCATCGACAACTCCGTCGACTCTAAGGCCGGCAGCGTCGAAATCGTCTTTCATCGGCAAGGCGACCGCATCGCCGCAGTATCCATAGCAGATACTGGACGCGGCATGACGGAGGCAGCGTTGCAGGCCGCCATGCGGTTCGCTGGCAACAATGAGCACGCAGACAGTGACCTCGGGACGTACGGACTGGGCCTGAAGACCGCCTCGTTCAGCCAATGCAGCAG
Source organism: Mesorhizobium sp. M7A.F.Ce.TU.012.03.2.1 (assembly GCF_004006095.1). Lineage (NCBI taxonomy): Bacteria > Pseudomonadati > Pseudomonadota > Alphaproteobacteria > Hyphomicrobiales > Phyllobacteriaceae > Mesorhizobium > Mesorhizobium sp. M7A.F.Ce.TU.012.03.2.1. Next base: position 1,570,744 of record NZ_CP034779.1, on the reverse strand, counting down.
CTTGACCGTCATAACGCGCAAGGCCAGCGAAATCTCGGCTTGCCGCTGGACAAAGGAAGGGATCGGCAGAAACTGGAGCTGCGAGGCGCTCGATCCAAGAAGCGCAGGAAAAGTGTTCGAGGGGGGATATGCCAAGCCGCGTGCGAACGCACCCGGCACGCTTGTGGTCTGGCACCGGCTAACAAGGTTGGACGTCGACGGGGACTTCGACGAGTTTATTTCCGACCTACTAAGCCGCCTTGAGTTACAGCTCGGATTGATTTTCCATCGTTTTATCTCCGCCGGCACACTGTCGATAACACTGGCAGCGCAAGACGTTGATTCGATCCTCGCTTTCCCGAGGCAAGTGCGCGCGCATGACCCCTTCGCCTATGTCCGGTCCGGTCGCGACGGATATCCCAGAAGCTTCACGACGAACGTTCCCGACGTCGGCATGCTTCAGATCGACGCCCATATCTGGCCCGCCGGTGCCACTGAAACGAACTTCAGACTAGGGCGTCGCACGGGCACACACGGTCAAGGCTTCTACGTCTATCGCAACGATCGATTGGTACAGGCTGGCGGTTGGCTCGGCGTTTGTAGGGACGAAACCGACGTGGAGCTTTCACTCGCCCGGGCCGCGATCGACCTTCCTAAATCGGCGATGCGTGCCGTGTCCGTGCAGAAATCAGGACTGCAGTTGACCGCCGCTCTAGCCCCGGCGCTCCGCAACGCCAAAGCTGGTAGCCGGACATTGATGAACTATCTCGACGATGCACGCAAAACGTATCGGACGGATCGAAATAAGAGGCGACCGTCGGGGAACATCCCCATCGTGCCAGGCGCGGGTGTGCCTGCCGCTGTCCGCAGGGGTGCCGCGACCAAGGTTACTAAGGACACTTTCGTTAGAGAGATTGCCTTCGAGTGGATCACGCTGCCGAAAGCAGCCGTCTTTTCCATAGACCCGGAAGAAGATCGCATCCTCCTCAATAAGAAGTACCGGCAAAGAATGCTCGGGCCGAGTCGCGCATCCGTAGCTGATTTGCCGGTTGTCAAAATGCTACTCTTTCTTCTTCTCGAAAATGAGTTTGACCGCGAGCGATTTTCTGCAAAGCGCAGAGATTGGCTAGAACGCTGCAACGCCATTCTATACGAAGCGGTCAAAGCTCTATGACCTCGGAGCTAGAACCCGCGTCACTGCTCCTACCAGGTTGGGACGTCGTCAGACGCGATTTCATCGAGCCCGGGCTCCCCGGGCGGGTTGTGGTACGCGATAATCCCAAACTTGAACTCTTTGTCGACCCAGGCGGCATGCGCTTCGGGGCAACGCTGGCTCTCCCGTCAGATTCTTTGGTACTGCCGAGCCCGTTCACAGACATCACGATGGTTGAAGTTCGTATCGACGGCACACGTTGCGTCGAGATATCGACGGACGCGACCAGTTTGTTCGGGACATTCTATTTACTTATGGTCGACGTCGTCCGTGCAGTGCTAGAGCGTTCAATCCCGCCAATAGCAGCTTTGGATACAAGCCTGTCGCATTGGCGCGCGCTTCTACAGACCTCGGCCTTGCTCAGCGACGAGCGACAGCTTGGGCTAGTCGGCGAATTATGGCTCTTGGAGCGGCTCCTTCGATCTCTCGGATCAATCGGACTTCAGGCTTGGGTCGGGCCCAGCAGCCAGAGCCACGACTTTCGGCTCGGCGACGCCGAGTTCGAAGTGAAAGCCACCTCCGGCGCCCGCCGTGTCCATATGATCAACGGATTGCATCAGCTCGCCCCAACCGCTGATGCTCGCCTTTATCTCCTGTCTCTCAGGTTTGTCGACGCTGGCGCCGGCGGTGAGACTTTGGGCGAAACCGTAGAGCGGATTTCTACGCTCATCACGCCCGGCGACCTACACGGTTTCCAAGAGAAGCTCTCCGCAGTCGGTTTCAGAGCGGCCGATGCTGTGCACTATAGCCGGCGAAGGCGGATGGCCGATCGCGCTCGACTCATTCCTATCGAGGACGGCGTACCGAGGCTTACCGCAGGAGCTTTCGTCGAATTGCCGGTGCGTTTTGCGCCGACCAGGATCAGCGATGTCACCTATCGTATAGATGTCGAAGGCATGGGATTGGTAGAGGGAACGACGGCATTTACCGCCGTCATTCCCTCTGAGTGAATGAGGGCTTGAATGTTATTTGATCTTCTTAATGGTGCGCTGCGTGCGATGGCGAGGGGTCCAAAGCCACTCGCGCGATCGCTGAAATTAAGCGCAGAAATCAACGACCTCGATGAGGCGTCTGCGACCCTCGAGGCCTTGCAGGCACATCTCGAATCCGCATCCGCAGGAGACGAGACCGCGAATGCCCTTCGGCGAGCACTGGCAGGATGGGACAATGAGAGCGGGGGGGATTGGAGTGCTGCGACTGACCGGAACACCGCCGCACGACGGGCTCTAATTTACACATCGCTTGATATTTCAGGGGCGTTCGCCGCGCTTTGCGAACAGAAGTTTCCCTTTAAGCCACTCGATGCGCCAGTGGTGATCGCGAAAGCGCATTCGCTTTGGTACGACGAACCCCGTCGTCGGGCGCAATCTTTTTATTGGGATGCCTATGTGAAGCAGTTGGAGCGACAAGGTTGGCAGGAGGATTCTGTCCGCCAACTGGATGACAGCACGAGCAAGATCGTCGAGCGCTTGGCAGACCCCGCCGACGAACGTGCATATCAGACCAAAGGAATCGTCGTCGGTTATGTGCAGAGCGGCAAGACCGCCAATTTTACGGGTGTGGTCGCAAAGGCGGCCGACGCCGGCTACAAGCTGATTATTCTGCTGGCCGGCACGCTCGACGTGCTTCGTTCGCAAACGCAGCGCCGGATCGACAAGGAGATGGTTGGACAGGAATTGCTCGACAAGGACTATGTCTCCGACGCTGATTGGGATCAATTTTTGAGCCACGGTGCACGACCTGCCACTCTTGGCGCATTTGACTGGTACCGGCTCACAGGACCGGAATCGGACTATCAGAAGCTCGGCCGAGGTGTGGAAGCCATCCAGTTCGAAGCGGCCGATCAACAAAAGCCCTTTTGGCATCGTGACAATTTAGCAGGCGCCAAGGCGCGCATTGCAATTGTTAAGAAGAATCCGTCGGTATTAAAACGACTGCTCGGCGATTTGAAACTGCTGCAGCGTCGGGGGGTTGGCGCACCGCTCGATCAAATACCGACGCTCATTATCGATGACGAATCCGACCAGGCGTCGATTAACGTTCGGGCATCCACGAACGGGATCACGCCGACCAACGATGCCATTACGGAACTTCTTCGGATTTTGCCGCGCTCGCAGTATGTGGGTTACACGGCTACGCCGTTCGCAAATGTATTCGTCGATCCTTCCAACGAGGAGGACCTTTTCCCAAAGGATTTCATGATCTCGCTACCAAGGCCCGACGGCTATATGGGCGTCAGAGACTTCTATGATCTAGATGGCCGGGACGATGACATCACCTCCCGTCCAAATGAGCGTGACTATGTTCGCGATCTGAAGGGTGACGACACCAAGCCCGAGAACCTTCAGAAGGCCATCGACAGTTTCATTCTGGCCGGAGCCATTAAGAAGTATCGTTCGTCAAAGGACCCAACCATTAAGTTTCGCCACCATACGATGCTCGCGCACTCATCCGCCCGCGTCGCGGACCACGACCAACTAGCGGCACTAGCTCGATTGACGCTTAAGTCGGCCGCCTACGACGGCAAGAAGGGGCAGGCTCGGCTGCAAACTCTCTTCACTGACGACTTCCAGCCGGTATCGCAGAGGCAGGCTGGCGATCTTCCGTTCCCCGCAACTTTTGGGGAGCTCGCTCCGTTTGTCGGCGAATGCCTGACCGAAATCGGCGACGCCAACGAAGCTGTCCGCGTGCTTAACAACGAGAACAAGGCGGACACTCCCGATTTCGACAAGGCCGGAGTGTGGAAAATTCTGGTAGGTGGAACCAAGCTTTCCCGTGGTTACACGGTCGAGGGCCTCACCATCAGCTATTATCGCAGAAGGGCGGCAACAGCTGACACGCTAATGCAGATGGGCCGATGGTTTGGGTTCCGCCCGAAATATCGCGACCTTGTTCGTCTCTTTATCGGGCGCCAGGAGCCTGTAGGTCGCGGGGCAGGCACCATCGATCTCTACAAAGCGTTCGGCGCAATTTGTCGGGACGAAGAAATGTTCCGGGAGGAACTCAAGCGTTACGCCAACTTGGAAGAGCGCATCACACCGCTCCAAATACCCCCTCTGGTACCAAGCCATATGTTGCAACCGACGGCCACCAACAAGATGTTCAACGCCCAAATCGCCTACAGAAACTTCGGCGGAAAACTGTCGGAATCTACCTTCGCTCCCGACAAGGATGCCGACATCCGGCATAACCATGATGCGCTGTTGAAGCTAATTGACGGTAAAGCGATCCGAACAGATACGCTCCTCGCGACCTCGGCCAAGCGTATAGAGTTCGACGCCAACCTCACAACCGCAACACCAGCGGCAATGATAGAGTTTTTGAAGACCTTTCGTTGGTTCACCAAAGGGGCCGAGGGCACGCCGCCGTTTCGCCTGCAGCTGGAGTTTTTAGAGAAGACTGGGAAATATGATCCAGGCATCCAAGACTGGCTCATAATGGCGCCACAGAGCACGACGCCGCGCGATCATATTCGCATCGGGGGGGTCCCGTTTGCGGTCATTTATCGAACTTACACGGAAAATAGATTCGGCACCTACAACGACCCTAAACATCGCGCTCTTGCGGAATACATTGCCTACGAGGACGAACTGCAAGACCCGAACGGCGCGCTACAGGCTCTTCGAAAAAAAGGGCGGGGTGTGATGCTCTATTATCCGATCACGGATATCGAGAAGGGGAAGGCAAAGCCGCCGTTCAGCACAGGTTTCACGTTACTTTTTCCTAAGAACAGTATCCAAGAGCCAATCAGGTTTAAGGTGGTTCAGCAGAACAAGCCGAACGCGGCGGTCGTCACAGCGACCTAACCAAATGTCGTGAGAGCATCACCTATCTTTCGCTCCGGATGATCCACTAGACCTGGGATGCGTTTAAAAACGGATCGCTTAAATTTTAGGCGATCCGCACCGTGATGCAGTCGCCTGTGGCAGTTCGGACAGGCGGCAATTGCGTTGGCCACGACGTCGGGCCCTCCCTCGGTCAGCGGCCTCAGATGATGGACTTCAAGAAACGGCGTACCGTCTGACCGGCAAAACGGGGCGGCGTCGCCGCATGCTTCACAAAATCCGCCCGATCGTCTGAGAACCCAGGCCATCACGTTCGGGTCGCGAACAAAGCGGCTTGATAAAGCTGCAGCGCGTGGCACGTTGGTCATACCCGGCGGCGGGCGGCCGTCGCCAGCCCGAAACTTGTCGAGGGCGGCAACTACTCGCGTCTCGAGTTCATCGGAATCGAAGGTTGGAGACTCCGGAACCTTGGCCCGATCCCATACCTCGTTGATAATCGCGATCAGGCGACCCTTTAGGCCACCCAAATTCTTCCTCGGCAGATAGCCGTGGACGAACGGAAGGCCAAGTTCGTCCAAAAGCGCCGATATATTCTGCATTCGAAATTCATAGGAACCCTTCACCCGTCCCACTAAGCCGGTGTCTAGGATTTCACGGCGGAGCGAAGACTTGTTCATGCGATCGCCACGTTGTTGAGCGTCCCATAACCGTCGATAGGCCTCGGCACAGGTTCTTAGCTCACTGTCAGACCAAGGCTTGTCCGACCGATCTAAGTCTGAGCTCAAGGCGCCCACGCGGACAAAGCGAACTCTTGAAACAGAAGGGTCGAAGAATGCATGAAATCCACTGCCGAGCCATTGCCGGCTCCGAGAGTCATGGTGGTCGGCTGCATTGGCCCAGAACTGATTTCGCTGTGCTTCTGAAGGCAGAGGGCCAACTAGCCGGGCGATATCGACAAGGCTCAGCGTTACCTCATTCCCCTCTGATGTAGCGAGAAAATGGCCGAGCGGATCGTACTTCGAAGATTTGTCAGTCAACATTCACCTATTTGAGGGTGACCGCCGTACACTGCGCTCGGCAGGCCCGATCTGCTAAACCCGTTGCTTGGCGGATGCTGTCAACGTATCCAGATAAGCACAAGGAAAGGCCTTTTTTTGGAGATTGCAAGCCACGGCGCTGGTCGAAAGGCAAGATGGGCACTGGATGGTAGAGCTGGGCGGCCACAAGCTGGCGGTCGCAAGGGAGCGAACATGAGCGGACACGTTTCACAAATCCTTGAGGGTTTGACGGAGCCAGGCCGTGTCGTCGTTTTTTGTGACGATACCGACATCGATAAATCCCCGAACGATTGGCTTGTGCCGGGCCTACGAATCCTCTGCGCTGTTGCGATGACTTCTGAGCACTACGCCAAACTGTCGGCCGCCATGCAGAATCGCCTGCAAGCGCTCGGTCAGAGCGAATTTCACGCAACGGAGATCGTGAACCCGCCGAAGTCCTGCTCCTGGCGACAGGTGTCGGTAGAGAATCGCATAGCAGCGTTGGCCTTCCTGCGCGACCTTCTTGCTGAGCCTCCTACGAAGCTCTATTATATTTTCGTTTCCAAGGGCCAATACCAGCAGTTAAGGCAAGAGGCACAGGCTCTCGGCCACGTTAATCTGGGCCACAAAGCCGGCCTCAAGCGGGTCTTCCTGCTATCCTTGTTCGAGCGGCTTCAAGCAAGCGGGATAGGTACGGTCCTCGTAATGGACCAAGAAAAAAGCGGCGGGCCAACGGTAGAGAACTGGAAGGGAGGGGCGTTCCTTTTAGGCGGCGGCCCCATCACTGCCGATTCGGCGTCCGTTCCCGGTCTGCAGCTGGCGGACATGGTCGCGTTCTGTATCAGCCGGTACGTGCTGAAACGCCAAGCGATTATAGAAGAGCAAGGGTCGCCGTTCGACAACATTGCCCTTGAAACCGTTGCGGGTTTCGAAGGCAGGATCGAATTTCTCATGAAGTCAGCCCAAGCGGCGTAGGGCTCTAGCCTATTGTGTGTGCGTGTTGCCGGCGCTGGACCGGGAGAGTTCGGCGGCCAGCCCTTCGCCCGAGGCCGGCTCCGTTTTTACTGGCGCCGGGACTCCACTGACCGAGGGCAACCCCGATTTCGCGCGCTCAGCGACTTTCAGATTCCGCTACCCGTATGATCTCAACGGGGTCAGCGCCGATCGCCCTCGCGACGGTGACGAACTCGGCCACGTCCAGGCGCCGCTCGCCCAGTTCGAATTTCGAGACAAACGTCTGTCGCTGCCCAAGGCGCCTGCCCAGCTCGATCTGGGTGATGCCGGCATCCTTTCGCACTTCAACAAGAAGCTCGATCATTTTGCGGTAAAGATCAGAACGGAGTGAGGACAAGGGAAGCGCCAGTGCTGGGACTGGCTGTTCAATAAAACCCCAATTCGGAGTACCCCAAATTAGGGTATTGTGGCAGTGTTATCTGGGCGAGCGCTGCCTCGGCATTTGCCCGCTCGCTCGGACTATGTCCCGCCTAGCGCGGTTAGCTTGAGGGGAGATTTATGGAATATCAGAACAGCAATGCGAAAACGTTAGTCTACGTAGGCTTGCTAGCTGTCCTTTTGACGGGAGGGATTGGCGCCGCTCAGGAAGTAGTAGACGACTCGGCGCGAAAGTTCACGGCACCGGAAATAAAGGCCGCGCTTGAAGCAGTCGGGATGGAGTTAAATGACCCGTACTCTGCGAAGTTTTCGCGGTTGTTCCGTGGCATAAATCCGCGCGTGGTTTGCGGGTACGTTAACGGCAAGAATTTATACGGTGCTTATGTCGGAAATACGCTATTTTATTACGACGGTGGCAATAATAAGGCAACGATTGTACAAGATGAGAGCAGAGCAGTTCTAGACTTTTACAAGACTCTTTCGCGTATTATGTGCAATCTTCCGGAATAGTTTCCCACAGATGCAACTGCCATGGCGAGGGTCCGCCGATGGGCCTATTGGAGTGGTCTCGGGTGTCACCGCTTGTCCGGCGACGAAGCGCTTGGCTGGCATACTCCAACAAAGGTTAGGGTGGCAGACTGCAGGCAGCTGGCGGGCCTACGTCTCTCTCGGGCATGCAGGTTGCCCGCGAATTGAACTGGCACAATAGCAGCGAGATCACCTTCAACGCCATCCTCTCCTGGGCGGATCAGAACCGCGTCGAAGGCATTACATTGCGTCTCAACCGGGTCGGCCCACACAAGGGATGCGAGCGAGCTAGTCGCCCTCAGGGAGGCGGGCCGATCCGGTCGGTCCGAGCAATCCACGTTTGAACAAGAGGCCCACGCTCTTCGCCAACATTTCTGCTATGGGAAAAGGTGATGTCCAAATCCAACGATCAAAGGAACGCTGAATGAGAGCGGTGGCCTTCCGGCTTATATCGATCCTCCTGATCTCGCCGCTGCTATCGTTCTGCGCCGCCGGGGTCGCGAGGGCAGATCGAATAGTTCGACACTGCCTATCAATCGCAGAAATCAATCAGGATGATCGTATCCTGGTGACCGTCTTCGCCGATTCTGGTGTTAATTTCTGTTCCTTCACCGCCTCTTTGCCTCCGGACCTCGCCGGGGATACGAAAGCGGCTGCTGCCGCGATCGGACTCTGGAACGCTATTGCCTCGCCGGGAGATATCCGGAAGGACGTTCTCTCAAAGGAGTTCGCTCCCAGCTTCGTGGCATGGTCGCAAGAGCAGCTGGCCTCCAACTCCGACAGACCGGGCGCCAACACGTTCAGCAAACTGCTTGAGGAGTCCGCTGATAATCTGGCAGCATGCGCTGCAGACGCGTTGGCGGGAAAACAATTCAAGTTGGAAAAGGAACTTGTTCTAAGCTGTCAGACGAGTGAGAACCTGAAAGTCCTTGAGGTCGAGACGGCTTTTGCCAACCTTCACTTAACGATCTACATGCCTTTTGGTTCTAAATAGGCCCAAGAGAGATGACAGGTCGCCGACTGAATAAACTTTTTTCGACCGAGAGCATTGTCGGAGATGTCCGATCGGCTTTGGTCGGCAGCGTGGTCGGCTCGATCACTGGCATTGTTCTCGCGTTCGTGGTCACCTCATGCAGTGCCTCGAAAGAATATACGACGTTTCCGTCCAAGGACGGGTATACGCAACCCTTCACCGAGTTAGTTTATAGGGCCACTGCTGAAAATCCGAAGTTAAAGGTGGCGTTCGTTCCACCGGAGCTCTCTAACGCATATGTCTGCGAATACGTTCACCTGACGGGTCCAACAAATCAGGATTTGCTTTTTCAGTACGTTACGAAATTTAAAGATTGCTTCTTGCTTAGACAGAAGGATGAAAACAGCTTCTCGATCCTTAAAAATACGGACAATGATAAGATGTCGCTAACGAACGGATCGTGGATGTGCATGTGTCCTTGAACTTTCTCGTGACCCAAGCATCGGACGCTACCCGGTGATCGACTTGGCTGTTTAGGTACAGCAGATCGAAGGCGATCAACGCGAGCCGCGTCGTCTGCCACGGCATTGTCGAGAGCAGCGCGCTGGTGTGTTCCAGGCACGAGCCAAGGACGGCGAGTGACTGCGACGGATTCTGTCTACGGCGGTGGGCAGGGTATGGCTGTCGATAGGCGAAGACAGCGACGGCAGGCGATTAGACGAGCCCACCCCACGTGGGCGGTACACGCCTCCAGGGCTGCTCCCAGCGCGAGGCACCGGTCTGTGACGGTCCGGGCATTCTCCCGTTCGGATCTCGATGCAGATTTGGCGGTGCTAACCCTAGTCCTCCGGAATGGACTTCGCCTACAGGCACAAATACCATCACCACAGCCGGTTGTCGGAGGTCTGCCCAAATTGGTCGAAGAAAGCTTCACCCGCCGATTGGCCGCCATTGTCGTCGCCGACGTGGTCGGATACTCGCGGCTGATGGAGTCCGATGAAGCAGGCACGTTTGCCACGCTTAAGGAGCGTCGGACCTTGATCCTGCAGCCCACGGTGCGCGCAAGGGGTGGCCGCATCGTCAAGTTCATGGGCGACGGCGTGCTCATCGAATTCGCCAGCGCGGTAAACGCGGTGACCGCGGCGATTGAGCTGCAACGAAAGATGTCGGAAGCCAATGCGGACTTGCCAGACCAGAGCCGCATTGTGCTCCGCATAGGTATCAATCTCGGGGACGTCATCGGCGAAGGTGCCGACATCTATGGGGAAGGCATCAACATCGCTGCGAGATTGGAAGCGCTGGCAGAGCCGGGTGGCCTGTGTATTTCCGGCAAGGTTCACGACGAGGTCCGAGGCAAGGTCGATGTCATCTTCGAGGAATCGGGCGAACGACAGCTCAAGAATATCAGCACGCCGGTCCGCGTCTATCGTGCCGGACCTAGCGTCATGCCAATGGCACCCCAGACGATCTCACCCGTTTCCAACAAGCCGTCGATAGCCATCCTGCCGCTGGACAACCTTAGCGGCGATCCTGGCCAGAAATACCTGTCAGATGGCATCACCGAGGACATCATTACCGAGCTGTCCCGGTTCAAGAACCTTTCCGTAGCCGCTCGTCATGCCTCGTTTCAGCTTGGCGGCAAAGGCGTTAACCCCGTGCTGGCTGCGCGCGATCTCGGTGTGAACTTTGTTGTCGAAGGTAGCGTCCGGAAAACGGGCGAGCGGATACGCATTACCGTGCAGCTGATCGACGCCGGTACTGGCAACCACGTCTGGGCTGAACGATTTGACCGCGAAACACACGACATTTTCGCCGTGCAGGATGAGGTCGTCTCGGCGATAGTTGCGACGCTCGAAGGGCACATGATGAGCACCGCCGTAGCGCAACTGCGCAAGAAGCCAACGTTGAGCTGGACCGCCTACGACTTCTTCATGCAAGGTAGAGAAGTCGCCCGCCGGGCCAGCGACAGGGAAGCTGCACCCTTCTTCGCTCGTGCAATTTCCATCGATCCGGAATTTGCCCAGGCTCATGCCTGGCTCGCAATCGGGCACCTCGGCAGCTACTGGGCCGATGCCGATTCATCGACTCTGGAAGGGGCCCGCGTTGCCGCGCAAAGGGCCTTGGAACTGGACAGCAACGATGCAGCCGTCCAGCAGGCCAACGCGATGGTCGCGCTATGGCTGGGACAACACGAACGTGCGAGCATGCACTTCAACCGCGCCGTCGATCTCAATCCCGCTGACGCGGAGATTCGCGCCGACCGGGCGGAAGGGATGCGATTTGCCGGCCAGCCGGAGGTTGCCTTGTCTGCGATCGACGATGCGCTGCAAAGGAGCAAATTTCCACCGCATTGGTTCTGGTGGATTCGCGGCGGGATCTTGATCGACCTGGAGCGGTACGACGAAGCGATCGCCGCCCTTGGCAACATCCCACAGAAGGAATACGGCGCCTGGCTTCAGCTTGCCGCCGCTCACGCCCAACTTGGCCATGCATCCGAGGCTGCCCACGCCTTAGCGATGGGACGGAAACTCAAGCCGAACCTCTCTTTGCGAGATGTCGTCGCGATGAGCCCGTATGCGCACAGGGAAGCGGGCGATCCGCTGTTCAACGGATTGCGGAAGGCCGGCCTAGCGGCGTGAAGCGGGCCACCGCTGTTCGAACGGCTGTCTCGGCGCCCCCCATTTGCCCAGCTTACCCCTGTAAGGGTTAGGGTGCCGAGCGGCAACGCCCGTTGATCTTGGCGTCTTGCTGGCGCTGGTCCGTTGTTCGGGGAGCGTGGGGGGAGCGGCAGCGCTTTTTCGGCGGCAATGGCCCTCCCGTCAAAGGCCCTGGGAGGTCAGAGCGACTCGTCCCCAGACAGATCTTGCCTCTAACGTGCGCGCATTGGGCCGATTCGCCGATCGGCCGGTAGCGGCATGCTCGCGCCAGGCGCATGGTGACGGGCGACTAGGGTTGGGCAGTCGTCGATGCTGAACCCCAGCCTGCGAGAAAACGGCGGTCCGGCTGGTCCGGCCATTTCTTCATTCTAAGCGCAGTGAACCGAAAAAGACGTCGAAGGGCTGGAAAGCGGTAGTAGAGGAAAGGATCGTCGAGACCCGGACCGGCCGGGCCGATGACAGCATCGCCGGCCGACCCGCGACGGAAACTCGTAGGAAAACTAACACTATACCTCGCTCCGTCGCCATGCCGCCGCATGCTCCTCGGTGAAGTAGAGGCGGGCCTCGAATGGCGGGGCAGACAACGCGGTTCGCGCCAGCAGTCCCGATCGCCTCCGCAACCTCTCGCCCGCTTCGTCCACAGGGAAAGCACGCTTTAGCGGAGTTGCCTCGGCCAGCCCAGCCAGCACCAGCGCCCGCGAGAGCTGATCGCCGAACAGGCGGTGGTGATACTCGCAAAGGACGAGCAAGTTGCCGGCGCCGAGCGCGCCGCCGTTCTGGCGATGCTGCACATGGTGCGCGTGGAGGAAACGCTGCCGGTAGCCTGGAGCGAAAACGTATGTCCCAGGCGGAGCGGCCTTCAGAACCTCCATGGCACCGAGGCAGGCCTGGCAGTGATAGCCATAGTGCTCCTGTTTCAGCGCGCGTTTCTGATCCTCCTCCTCTAGCGACTGCGTCCCCTGGGACGGCGTACGGGCCAGCGCCCCCTTGCGCTTGGGCCGCGGCACTAGCGTAGCTGTGCTGATGGGGGGAAGCGGCTTGGGGTCCGGCAGGACGGGCGTGAGCTTGGCCGCAGACAGACCGTGGCCCTTCTCTACATCGCCGCCAATGTTGGCATCTGATGTCTCCTGGTCGTCCTCTTCTGTTTCCTTGTCGCCCTCTTCTGTCTCCTCCTCCGTTTCCTCAATGCCGGTAGCGAGAAACTCCAGCTGTCGCCGATCGCGAGCCGCTCGAAGCAGGCCCCAAGCGTTCATCTTACCCGGCTTGAAGAGGTATTCGGCAATTACCTCATACATCTCGTGCAGCCTGTCAGAATCGGCTGCAACTAGAACGAGCCTCGTGTCTCGGTCGATGCCGCTGCGGACTGGAACCTCGTAGTCTCGGCCGAACAGTCGGTAGACCGCCGATAGCTTCGGCCGGGAGCGCACGCCAGCGATCGCTTTAAGCATCTTCTGCCATTCTGGCCGCAGGTCGGCGATAGCAACGCCGTTTAGCGGCAGCCGAGCACGGAACTCAGCCAGACGCCTCTTCGTCTGCAGCGACGAAAGTTCCACGGTCAGATCGCTGACGAGCTCGACCGAGCCGATGCCGCCGACAGCGCGAGGGCTGCCTACCAAAGCGCGCAACGAACGCACGCCGACACCAGCTAGAAGGTCCAGGATTGGCGACCGCGAGCCAGGTGCCTTGATCAGCGTCAGTCTTAGCTTCCCACTTGCCAGCGCGGCGTCCCTGATCTCCGGGAAGTCGTCGAGACAGATGCCTTCCGACGTGCGCATTGCGGTTGAGAGTCCGACCAGCTCGAACGGCTTGGCAGCACTCGTGACTGGGATGCAACGAACATCCTGATTCGCGCCTATCCAGGCGACCGGTCCCGTCGACGGCTCCTTCCAATGCCGGTCGATCTTTGGATGGTGCCGCTGTTGCACCGCCCTTGACTGGTTAGAGAGCCAATCGAAGAAGCCGACCGACAGATCCTTCGTCGGTCGTGCTCGCGTGACACCGATCTGGGAAAGAAGCGCGTGGTGGTCGGCAACGCCGTCCGCGGTGATGCCCACCTTCCACTCGCCCCAGAAGTCTGGCTCCCCAACAAATGCGCACTCGTCCGCAGCCCGCACGATGCCGTCGACCGTCAGGATCTTCTCGGCGGCCAGCAAGAACAGGTCGCCCTGGCCCCTCTTGTATGCCTCAAGGCGCACAAATAGCTTCTGTGGATCCGGGTCATTCCTAAGCGCAGTCAGGATGGCGGCCGGTGTGGGTCGCGGCCGCGCGCCCAGCCGGAGATAGAGCGCGGTAGAGCGTTGTCGCGTTAATGATGTCGCCGGCAAGCCACAAGCCGCCGTGGCCGGTGACGGCACGTGTAGCGCCGAAACAGCGACCATCTCGCCCGCCTGCGATAGCGTCTCGTGAGCGTGGCCCAGTCTGATTGAAATGCTCGGATACCGGTCCAGAACCCAGGTCATCGACCGCTCGAGTTCGTCGAGGCGTGCTCGAGCGGCGCCCAGATCCAGCTCGCTCTTCACCGTCGCCAGCTCCGCAGAGTGCCATCCAAGCAACTCCTCGTCACTCGGTTCGCCCCGTAGACGCGGCGACTTGGCGGGAAGTTTTGACGACTCGATCAGTGCCACCGTGCTCGCGGCCGGTGCAATGATGCTGGACGCCAGTAGCTGCCGCAGCGTACGGGCCTTGGGATAGCAGTAGGCGTCGAGAACCCGGTGCTGGCCGTCAGAGCCTGGCCACACCGGCTTCTCGGCGATCCTGCGCAGCGTGATCGCTTTGAGGGTCAGGGCGTTCTCGTCGAGCCACCCGAAGAACTTCCGACGGGTCACCTGCTGAGTCGGTTCGAAGTTGAGGGTGGAGAGATACTCGTCAAGGCGAAAGTCCTTGACGGCCAAGGTGCCCTTCAACAGCACATTTGAGTACGAGACAGTGTTGTGGACCACTGGCGGCGCCTGCACGCCGGGGATCGTAGGCGGTACCCGGTCGAGCCGGCGCGCCCGCTTCCACGGCACGGTGCGCCCGTCGAATGTCGGAAGGATGCCATTCCCCATCAGATCGTCGGCCAAGTCGCCCGGAATGCCGCCCGCACCGCGCCTGGCATCCAGCGCCTGCAGCGCGGCCGCGGTCCGCTTGACGATGATGTCGGCGATGCGGTCATCCGCGCTGTTCTCAGTTATTAGCACCTGCCGAGCTGCGTCATCGATCCCGAAACGGCGGATGGCAGCCTCCCCATGGCTAAGCCCTAGGAGGTGTTCGCGCACGAAGGCCGGCGTGTCCGGATGCAGAATGTCACCGACGGCCGCCCCCAGCGCGGCCACCGTCCTCAATGTTGCCGGGCGGGTATCGTCCGCAACCGGTAGCACGATGGTAGCGCCCGTTTGCAGCACCCGGTGCCCCTTGAGCGCCGGCACCGCCTCCTTTCCGAACACTGCCGAGCACAGGCCGCCGCCGGCGACCATCTCCTTCAGGATCGCAACTTCTGCGGGATAGTCCAAGTCACGCGTCTCGAGCCCGCGCAAAAGACCCGTGGCGCGCGTGCCATATGAGTGGGCGAGCAGCTGGCCGGCAGCAGCGAAGGCGTCGCGGCCCTGCTGGAGCAGCTCGTCGTTGCGCGCGTCGGCGCTGATGTCGTGCCTAGACCGGCCCGCGATAAAGGCGGCCGACACGTCGAAGCCGTGTCCGCTCCTGGCCTCGCGGCCGGTAAAGGCGATCGGATACCGCAGCCGACCGCGATCGGGAAGCGGACGGCCAGCCTGGTCCACCTTCCAGTTAAGCTCCCCCCAGATTCGACCACCCGCGCGGAACAGCCGCGGCACCTTGCCGCCATCGCCGATCTTACACCGGTAGCGCAACGCGTGACGCCTGAGCACTGTCCGCGTAGTGCCGCCATCCTGTTGCACGCGGCACGTCCTAAGCCACAGCCCCCGCGACTTGCCGGCAAGTGCGGCGCACTCGAACGTGAAATCTACAACTCCCTGGCCGTACCGGGAGAGTCTGAGCGTATAGCGCCACGGCGCCCCAGGACGAGAGGCAGATACGAACCGCTCTGGTGCGTCATCGACGGCCCCGCGCCATAGGTCGTCGATTAGCTTCGGCTCGGGTGGGTGCAGAGTCGTGTTGTCGCCGTCCGGCACCTTGATCGCCATCGTCCGGTATGGGGCAATTATTCTGGTGCCCATGCGCGGCGCGCCGCGGTCGTCCTGCCGAGGCCAAAACGCCGGCTTGAACCGCTTCGGTCTGGCCAGATCGCCGCGCAGTGTCAGGTCGCTGCGCAAACCGGCCGACTGTATCCCGATGCGGTCGGCGAGACGGAAAAGCGATCTGAGACCGTGGTTCTTCGACCCGATTCCGTCGCGCTTAGCCTCGATATCTCCGCCCGCGCCGATCACGCTCTCGAGTCGGGCCCACGCCTTGGCATCGAGCGGCTCACCATCGCCTTCGCAGACGAGACCCTGCTCCCCGAACTCGATCCATGTGCGCGTGGCGCCCGCGTCGAGATCGTTTTGAACGAGTTCGACCACAAGATCGACCAACGAAACTTCCCGTAGGAACTGGCCGACAGCCGCGGGTCCGTCCATCTTGTCGGACGGCTCGCCTGCGCGTTCCGGCATCATCTCGAGCACATCCATCGGCGACATCCTCTCAGCTTGCCCGATCCCGTCAGATCGAAGCCACCGGTAAACCATCGGGTTGTAGTGACGCCGTGAACGTCCGCTAACGCCCAGATCATCGCCAAAAGAAAGCAGTCAGGCGGCTTAGGCGCATTCCCGCCGTTCGGTGATCTGTCGCTACATCAGCTTACAGCGGAAGAAAAGGTTTGCCTGTACGGGTGAGATGCGGCGCGAAGCGGTCATATGCGGCACCGCCTTCGGCATCATCCGTGCCCAGGACCTACATCGGTGCGGTGCCGGACACTACCCGTTGCGAAGCGCTCGCCTAGGTTGTCGCTCGGCACCTGAGCCGTCCACGAAAAAGCGGTCCGCCCGGTCCGACCATTTCTTATTCTAATCGCGGTGCGCGAAGACGTCAGAGAGCGTCTGGAAGAAGAGTAGTAAGAGAAGAATTGCTTCTATGTCGGACCGGCCGGACCGAGCCTCTGGCTTAGCCGCTGGGCTTCCGCCGCCTCGACTACAATGGGCGGGTCGGCATGAACGCGTGGCAACGCGTGCAGGTCTGTGGCTGCCATCCCTCGGGTCGCCTTCCGCTCGCCCCGCTGTCTGCACGGGCCGGCGAGCCGACCGTCGGACGGCGTGTGCAACTCGGCTTCTGTGGCCGTGGCGCCGCCGGACCGCTACCCGGCGCGCAAGGCGACGGTGTGTGTTGCCGTGACGATCAGGGTGAACGCGTCCCAAGGCCGCCCTGACCGAGCAAGCCGGATCGCTTCCAGCTCGGTGATTGCGATGGCCCTGTCTGGGGCCTGCCTCCACGCTGTCCGCCGACAGTGTCACCTTTGTTGGTCGAGCACCCGCCAGCGCGCTCGGCTGGCGCTATACGGCGGGCGTTGGCACCCTCGCGCGCCGTTCGGGAGGGCTCCCCCGGGTCAAAAAACCAACGCCGGCCCCGTGCCGCGGGTCCCCTCTTCTGCAATCGCGACCCGCTAGAGGGCAGTCCGCCGGCGCCGGCGAACTTGACGTCCTACGATCCATGCGGCTTGGATTTCGACGTGCACGGTTCGGTACCGGCCGATCCTAGAACGGCGCATCGGGCTCGAAAGCGCCCTGCAGGCGGATTCCGAGATAGACGTTGACCCTGCCCCCACCACGTCGCTCTTTGCTGGGCCTGATCTTGCGGCCGGGGTAGGCCGCCATGAGGTCCTTCCCGAAGGTATCGATAGTGCCGGGGTGCAGGCCGCGCGCCTCGCAATAGGAGTGCCATGCCTGGTATAGCTCGTGCTTGGCCGTCGACGCGCTGGGATCGAGCTCGCATAGCTCCTCGACGAAGGCGGTGACAGGCGAACCGAGGTCTATAAGGGAGCCGAGCACCTCCTTGGACTCGGGCGGCAGCTCGAAGCGACCACGCGCCTTCAGCCGGCGCCAGCCCTCGATGGCCCAGTTCAGAATGCCTGGTAGTTCGGCGAGCAGCTGTGGCAGCAGGTCAGGGTCCTCTCGCCCGAGATAGCTTTTGGTAAAGACCAGCGGCAGGTAGCGGTTGGCGAGCGCGGTGGAGGCGTCGGCCAGGTGAGGCAGCTCGTTGCTTAGAATCAGGAACCGGGTGGGCAGGCGGCCGCTCCAAGCGAGCTTGTACTTCCGGTTGACGCTCACCATGTCGCCGCCGCTGACCCGCAGTAGGTTCTCGGCGATGGCTGCCTGGTCCGTCTTGCTGCCGATGCGCATGTCGCCGAGGATGGCAAGCTGTTTGCCGATCAGCGGCTCCAACCCGAACGGATGCGACAGGCTGGACGCGTTCGGGCCGCAGGTGTTCTCCTGGCCAACCAGATGTCCGATGACCTGGGCGATGGTGCTCTTGCCGCTGCGCGGCGGGCCCATGAACAGGAGAATCTTGTGTAGCGAGGTGTCCGGGACTAGCAGGTAGCCCATCATCTCCAGCAGCAGGTCGATGGAGCCGGGGCTGTTGGGCCAGTACTCCTCCAGAAGAGCCAGCCACCGCGCCGGCGCCGGCGCATCAGGGTCATACGCGAACCCGAGCGCGTTACGAGTGTAAAAGTCCGGCGTCGGCGGCAGCAGCGTTCCCGACGGCAGGTGCACGAGGCCATTTGCGCAGGCGAGTATCTCGCCTGCTGGCGGCCCGTCGCCGCGCAGCCAGCATGGCGGGCGGTAGCGGTCTTTCTCTCGGTGCGCGTTGGCCTGCAGGGCGTCTATGACGTCGGCTACCCGAGCTTTCGTCGCCGGAAACGACCTCGGTTCGCCTTTGGCGCTGATCTCGACGGCTGCCACCATAAGGCGGTACAGCTCGGCTTTGATCGTCTCCTCCTCAACCGCTTGATAGGCACAACCGTTGAAGTCCAGCCACTCGCCGTTGGTGTGCATCAGATGTGGCCGGCGAAGACGAATGAAATGACCGGCACTGCTCATGGGATGTTCGCGACTTAGCACCAGCGGCCCGGAGTCGACGTCTTCGCGTGCGCTCCGTGCCTGCCTTAGCGCGTATTCGTGCGGGTTGCTCTGATCGCGAACGTGAGCGCCGATGCCGTAGTCGCTATTCGTCAGGACGTTGGCGATGTCTTCATCGGAACAACCGGCGCGAACCAGGGAGCAGGCAGCGAAGAATACCGCTTCGGAGCGCGAGGTCCAGCGTCCTGGGTTTCGCTCGTCGGAACCAGCCCTGATTATCGCGGAGAGGTCGGTCGGCAGGCGCGCGAGGAGTTCGCCGACATCGGCGCCTGATGCCGGTTTCGCTGGCGCCGTCGTGGCTGGCTCTCCGGTGTTGCTGTCCACCGTGCGCTCTGTGGCCTGCCTCGCGCCCTGGTGACCTGGCGACGCCTTTTCGCGCTCTGCGGCCGGAAAATACGAAAGAGGAAATGTCGTGGGTTCATGCCAGAGCATCTTGGCCGGCGCGACCCCGCGTCCCTTTTCGATCTTCCTCTTGTCCGGCCAGTTTGTCGTGCCAGGCAGACGCAGCACGCGGCTTACGTCCTTGGCCGACACATCGCCACCAAGCCGAACTGCGAGCCCATGGTTGCGGCGTGCGAACTCGTCTGCCATCTCCACGGAGCCATCCAGCGGCACCGGCACGTCGAGACGAAAAAGCGCCTGGAACCCGCCGCCACTGTCGACGATGCAGGTCGGCTCGGCGTCCATCAGCAATGGGACGATGCGATCGCGCTCAGCTCCGACGTGACGCGCCTTCTCCTCCTCCGACGCGCCGACAGGTGGCGGACTTGGATCGACATCTACGTGAAGGTATCGCACCTCGGTGATGTCGGTCTTGTTCGCCTTCAATAGAGCGCCACGCTCGCTGCGCCTGACCTTGGGGTATGGGTTCACATGGTAGTACTGGTTGTGCCGCGCGTGGCCCTCGATCCAAGCCTTCACTCTGTCCTCGTCGCCTGGGTAGAAGGCTTCGCTGCACCAAGGACCTCGACCGTCGGCCGCGTTGGCCCAAAGGACCCATGGTCCGGTCGGATGCACCAGCCGTAGGAATTGGATCGCCTGGTCCGTGTCGACGAACTCGCTTGCGGAAATCCTCACGGGAGCGTTCACCGGCCGCTCCTCTCTCCGGTGGCGCCAACCACGGGTGCGGCGGCGGCCGTCCCTACCTTTCCAAGCGCAATAGTGCGAGCCCGCTCCGCGCGTTCGGCTCGGCCCACACCAAGGTCGCGAGCCGCCAAGCGATCGGTGATCCATTGCTCGATTTCCCGTTCCAGGAAGGCCACCTTGTGGCTGCCGAGCTGCACGGGACGCGGGAAACTGCCGTTTGCAATCTTCCTGTAGATATGGGTTTTGGAAAACGAGACGCGGTCGAGGACCTCGTCCATGCTGATGAAGCGATCTGTCACCGCTAATTCCTTTCCGTAACGGGGGACGGAGAGGTTGTCGCTCAACCGGCTGGGTTCCGATGCTCTCATCAATCGGGGCTCTCCGGCACCCGATTGAGCGCTGTCGGTAGCGTGCAGCCCGGTGTTGCGCTTGATCGGGGTGGTCGCTGCTGGCTTTTTGATGCTTTCGTTGATGCGCGCAAGTCGGCGTCGGCACGACGCTGTCCCGACCGGCGGACTGCTGCCGACCCGTTCACCAGGTCAGCAGCAGTCCGTTTCAGCCTCAATCGCGCATGATGCGAGCGTGATGCTCCTCAATCAGCCGGAAGCGCAGCCGGGCCAAGTTCAGGTACCGGTCGAAATGGCCGTTCAGGACTATTCGGGCACTTATCGAAGACGAGGTCGCGTCAAGGAAGGCGGCCCGCTCCTTAGGCTTCATGCTGATGATGTCTCGCAGGCTGTCATTTGCGTATTGCCGTACCTTCGCGCGCTCATAGCCCGAAATTTGGTTATTCCAGATAACATCGAACGAGAACGAAGGTTTGGCCAAGAGGTCACGGAGTAGCATGGAGCTGACTCTCTTCTGGGGGCCGAGTACATGGTTATACCCATACTCAAGTAGCGGCATGATAATTGGATCGATATCTGGCGCGGCGCAAGAGTTGTTTTCGTCTGTCATTTATTGCTCCTTAAGCACATTGAACGAGCAGGAGCATGCCACCATGGCCGGATGCTGTCCGGCGGCATTATTTGGTGGTCTCCTTATCCCCCATAGGCGCCCAATTTGGAAAGCTCAGTGCGGAGCATTGCGAGATTGCGCTCACCGGGCCGGGTCAGCGCCGTGTAGACGTCAATGATCCAGCGGGTGAAGGCATTCTCGCCGGCCACGCTTGCTTCCCTTGTGAAGCTCGGTAGGGTCCCGGGCTGCCGGGTCCCACGCTTCATGTACGTTGCCCAAAAACGTTGACCCATCCGCCCGAAATCTTGTACCCACGCCGGATTCGGCCGATTTCCGCCGAAGCTCTCGGCCCCTTCCGGCAAAGCCTTTTTCAGGCTCGCGGCAACGCCCATAACATCCAGCAAGTCATAGAGTGCAGCATAGCGATCAGCGAACCAACCGTTGGGGTCCGCCTCGCCTACAGCAGCGACAAACGTCACGTTGTCCATGGCTCTATCGAACTGATCTATCAGCTTTTTTAACGCCAATGCTATCGGCTCGACATGTGCTTGCCTCGTCTCCTTCCAAGGTGGCGCATCTTTGGGGACGCTCCACCCGGCTCCACTCAAATCGACAACAGATTTCTTGTCCATCACCATCAATAGTAAAAATAACAATCGCTTGTGCTGTGCCTTTGCGGATATGCCATGAGCTGCCACTATCTCATCATTAATCTGGATCAGCTTATCGTCTAGCAGCCCTATTGACTTTGTTCTCGATTCAAACATCGCCTCAGAAGCCGCGCGATAATCGCGCTGGGCATCTTCTTGCGCATCCCGATTTGGGTCGTGATCGAACCTCACCCTCTTCGCCACGTTCGTGCCCTTTTCAATTCATGGCAGACAGTAGCTGAATGTCGGGTTTTCGCCCAGCGACGTTGAGCGGCGAATTCACAGGTTGGTCAGCTCGGCAGACAGAATGCAGCTATTGCTTCCCCTCGACCTCGGCACTCGACTTGGAAGGTTCAAGGCGGTCGCCAGGCACTTGGGCAGCGGTTAAAGCTTCAGGCCGCAGCCGCCCGCCAGGCCTGAGGGGCCGGCCAACGATGCCCATTAAGTGCTCTGCATAAGCGTGCAACGCCCGCCGCTTCTCCTCCAGATAATCATGTTTGTTGTAGGTCTTCTGCAGACCGGGCTTGGCGTGGCCGAGCACGGCATCGCGTACCTCTTGGTTGAAACCCAGATGTGCCAGTCGCGTCTCACACGTGACCCGAAAATCATGAATGCGGTAATGCTGGAGGACCGCATCAGGCTTGCCCAGTTCCTTCCGCAGATACTCCTGGGCCAAGTCGTCCAGCGCTCGCTTACCCTGGGAGAAGCCCGCAACTGGAACGCGACCATGCCGCGACGAGAAAACGAAGTAATCGTTGGCGCCGGTCCAAACTGGCAGCCGCTCCAACAAAGCCCAGAGCGGTGCCGATATCGGCACGATGTGTTCGCGACGGCTCTTGAAGCGCTCCTTGCCAAGGTCCAGCCACCGATTGTCTGTGTCGATCTCAGAACGCTTGCAGAAGGCCCACTCCGCCCGGCGCTGGCCTGTAAGCATGAGTGTCTGATAGAGCGAGCCAAACGGATAACGCAAGTCGTCCGCGGCCATCCAGATCGAGCGGATTTCGATGTCGCTAAGCGCGCGTCCGGCCTCCGTGTTTCGCGCCAGATCGTTTCGCTTCATGCCGCTAAGTGGGTTGTTAGCAATAAGCTCGCGATCGGCCGCCCAATTGAAGATGCGCGACATCTGCTTGCGGACCTCGCGCGCGGTTCCAATCCGACCGCTTGCAACAATGTTGTCGATGATTTCGTGCACGTCAGATCGCCGGATATCTGCAATCGGTGTGTCGCCCAAATGCGGCACGACGTGCAAACGCAACACCCGCTCGACATTCGGCCAGCTCGATATCGTCCTCGCGGCGTCCTGCTTAATGTGTCGCTCCAACACCGCCGAGAAAGTATTCGCCCGACGCTCTCGAACGCTGGACGCCAGCTCGGCTCGCGGGTCGGCGCCGGCACCCGACTTCGCCAGGATCGCCCGGGCCCGCTCTCGCACCTCGCCCAGGCTGACCACCGGCCATCGACCAAGCGTAATCCGGTGTTGCTTACCTGCCAGGGGGCGACCGGTGTCGGTGACACCGCCCTCGCCGAGAACCCTGTAGATCACGGAGAAAGATTTCGCCCCTTGTTCAGAGACACGCAGGATCAAGCCGGGGCATAGATCGTCACCGATCTCCAGTCGCCCTGTTTTGGGCGGCGTCATGCGTTCAAGTACCTGGTTCGTCAGTCGCTTCTTGCTCGTCGTAGCCATTTGCTCCCCCGCGCGTTCGGGTTTAATGAGTGAATCGTCCACCGGGTTTCCGAGGGGAGCCGCAAGACGCGGTTTTCGACGGAACTCCGTGGGACAGAGTGTTCCGCTCCCCGGGGCGCTGGACAATCCTTTTCTGGCTGAATAGGTTACGACCTGTGACGAAAAATGTCGTCGAATCAATGGGTTGCCAAGGTTGGGGTCGAGCGTTCGAATCGCTTCACCCGCTCCAAATCTTCTTTAGATTTGAAAAGCATAAAGGGCCCGGGTAACCGGGCCTTTTTGCTATGGCGCCGGGGAGCGGGGGGACGACGTTTCCAGCCGAAGCCGGGAACGTAGGGCTGCCCATCCGACCTGGGTGTTGAGCCTCAACAGGTTGTCCGCGCGTAGAGCGAGGCGGCTCCGGAATTTGCGTCTAGGGCGATCGATATGCCATGGATAATCGGCCAACGGCTTTCGCTTCCATTTCGCGACCATGACGGCCGAGACCGCGAATCGGGCGCGAGCGACCTCCAGCGGCGTTGGCGCCGAGCAGGTAAATCAGCTAGAACTAACTCAGGCGGAACAATTGTCTGCGATTTCAGGAGACGACATGTCCGAGGAGCATGTTGAGCGTCGGCTGGCGGCGATCCTGGCCGCGGATGTGGTCGGCTATAGCCGCCTTATGGAGGTCGACGAAGAGCACACGCTCAATCTCCTTCGGCAGCATCGACGGGAGTTCTTCGATCCGACCGTCACCAAGCACGGTGGGCGCATCTTCAAAGTGATGGGTGACGGCTTTCTTGTCGAGTTCGGCAGCGTAATTAATGCGGCGCGCTGCGCGGTCGAGATCCAGCGCGGCATGCCCGAGCGGAATGCCGGCATTCCCGAGGACCGGCATTTCAAGTTTCGCATGGGCATCAACCTTGGCGACATCATCGTCGACGGCGATGATTTCCAGGGCGACGGTGTCAATCTTGCGGTGCGGCTGCAGGGCCTCGCGATGCCCGGCGGCATTGCCTGCTCGGAAGCGGTGCGCCATGCGGTCGGCAACAAGCTGGGCGTCGACTTCGCCGATCAGGGCACCAGGACCGTCAAGAACATTGCCCAGCAGGTGCATGTCTACTTCGCCAACTGGGACCAGGGCGTGTCTCATGTCGAGACGCATTTTGCGGCCAGAACCGTCCAGACGCTGGTGCGGTCCGACAAGCCGTCGGTGGCGATCCTGCCATTCGCCAATCTTAGCGCTGATCCCGACCAGCAGTATTTCAGCGATGGCATCACTGAAGACATCATAACCGACCTCTCGAACGTCTCCGGCCTGTTCGTGCTCAGCCGCAATACAGTCTTCGCGTTCAAGGGCAGGACCGACAAGATGGAACGCATCGCCAGGGAGCTTGGCGTCGGCTACATTGTCGAGGGCAGCGTCCGCAAGGCGGGAAACCGGGTCAGGATCAATGCCGAGTTGATCGAGGGCGCCACGGACGGACACGTTTGGGCTGCCCGCTACGACCGCGACCTCACCGACATCTTCGCCGTGCAGGACGAAATCGCCAAAGCGGTCGTGGCGCAGCTCAGGGTCAAGCTCCTGCCTGAGGAGAGGAAAGCTATCGAGCAGGCGCCGACGGACAATGTGGAAGCCTATACGCATTACCTTCGAGGGCGCGATTACAGCCACATTGCGACCAGAGCCAACCACCTGATGGCCAGACAAAGCTATATCAGGGCCATTGAGCTCGATCCGGGATATGCCCGTGCCTATGCAGGTCTGGCGGTCTGCGACGTACGCCTTCAGTCGAACTACGGCTCACCGATCCATGTGGACGACATTCTCGCGACCGCGGACAAGGCCCTAGCCCTGGACGCGAATTTGGCCGAAGCGCATTCAGCCAGGGGCTTTGCCCTCTCCCTCGCCGATCGCCGTTCCGAGGCCGCGGCGGCGTTCGAACAGGCTCTTACGCTCGACGCCAATTGCCACGAGGCCAATCGTTACTATGCCGAGTTTTGCGTAACCGGCGGCAAGTTCGAGTTCGCCGCCACGTACTTCATGCGCGCGATGGAAATCAAACCGTCCGACTACGGCGCACCGGTCATGCTGGTGAACGTCTTTCGGACTCTCGGCCAACAGAACGACGCGGAGCTTTATGCACGAATCGCATTGGAGAGAGCTGAAGAGGAACTCCGTTTGCATCCCGAGAACGCCAATTGTGCCTGCCTGGGGGCTATCGTGCTGGCCTTCCTTGGTGAACGCGATAGGGCGGCCAAGTGGCTTGACCGGTCTCTGGCGATCGACCCTAACGATATCAACGTCCAATACAACGCAGCTTGTACCTATGCGTTGCTGGGGGAGTTCGAACGTTCGATCGACCTTTTGGAAGCGTGGCTGCCGCAGGCTGGCGCCGAGATGAGACTCTGGTTCAAGAACGATTCCGATTTCGCCTCTGTTCGTAGTCATCCTCGCTACCAGAAGTTGCTCCAGCTGCTGCAGTAGCGATACGCATTGTTCTTGAGTCAAATTGTCGCCGATAATCAATAATCGGCCTTCAGGAAGATTTACCCGACAAACCAACGCCCTCGCCATCCCGCGGATATTATGTTATGCTACTAATATAACCGAGAGGTGGGGAATGGGTACCCGGTTCAGGTTGTTCGTTCAGCCTCCGTTCGAAGACCCTACGTCAAGTCCCGAGATCATTACGGTTTCGTCCCCGCGAGGCAGTGTCGGACCTGGCCCATCCGACGATCGTATGTATGTCGTCGAGCCGGCCGACAAGACGCGGCCCTATGGCGTCAACCACGGTCCGTTGGGCACGCCCTTCATCTCCCTGCCGCCCTGGACGCGAGCGATCCTCGATCCGGCCATTCCCGACGAGGAAGGCAACTTCGATCACTATCAGCCCTCGACGCCCGGCTTCGAAGCAGCGCACGCGTTCGGATGCGTGCGCTTCACGCTCGACGTTTGGGAGCGTTACATCGGCCAACCGCTCGTCTGGCATTTCCACGATCACCACGACCGTCTGGAAATCTCGATCCTGCCGGATTGGGACAACGCTCAATACGGCTATGGCTTCCTCGAGCTCGGCAGCCAATTCACGAAAGACGGACGCGCGCTCCCCTTCAGCCTCGACTTCGATATTATCGCGCATGAGGTTGGCCATGCGTTCGTCTACAGCGTCCTCGGCATACCCAAGCCGGGAGCTGAGTTCCCCGAATATCTGGGCTTTCAGGAGGCCTTTTCCGACTGCGTTTCGTTGATCGCGGCCATGCATTTTCCATCCGTGATCGAAAACGTTCTGACGGTGACGCGTGGGAACCTCTACATCGCCAATCAACTCTCTCGCTTTTCGGAATTTTCACCGCACCGCCAGATACGCGAGGCCAACAACAAGCTGACGATGGCCGATTTCGCGGACGGCTGGACCGACGAGCATGCCTTGTCGCAACCTCTAACGGGTGCCGTCTTCGACATTCTGGTCGATGTCTTTCACGAGAGCTTGGTGGATCGAGGACTGATTTCGCCGGAGGCCGAAGATCTTGCCGACCTCGCCGAGATCTACCCAACCGCCGAGGCGCCGCTCCAGAAGGTCTTTGACCGCGATTTCACGCGCAATCCAGACGGTTTCGTCGAAGCGCTGCTCGACGCGCGCGATATCGTGGGTACCTATCTCGCCGAGACGCTGTGGGCTCTCGCCCCGGATTTCCTGGACTATCGTGACGTGGCGAGAACGATGCTCGCGGTCGACGACCGCGTGACCGGAGGAGAACTATCCAGCATCATCTTCCGGGATTTCGACCGAAGAGGGATTTTTCGCTACCGTGCCGGGCCTCGCCTGACGAGGCCAGACCGAAAGAGCCATGTTCATGAGGGTCGGATCGCTCGTCCACGGGATCAGGTGCGTCTCCCGGATATGAGCTATTTCGAGAAATATTGGATGTCCAGAAGTGGCGCCGAGCTTTGATCGACATGCAGAGGATGGGGTGATCCATGATAACTGAAACCATTTTAAATACCTCGGCCATACACTTGTTCGGTAGAGTTCTTGAAGATTTGAAGCTGAAGAAGAGGATTGATGGGGGACGGCCTCCAAGGCCTGGCAATAATAGATTCTTGCAGAACCAGATCGACGCCTCGGGCAGCCTGCTGGCAAGGATCTATGCGTTCACCTTCGAGGCGCAGTTCTACGAGCTGGCCAGACCGACCATACTTCTTGTTCATGGGCCTGGCACCGCGGTTGATTATCCAGCTCCGGCGGACACTGATCTGAAGGTCATGAGCCGCGGTCCAAGCGACCCTGCCTATACCGGACTGTCATCGCAGATAGGCTCATTTGCCCGCGGAATGCAGGTCTGGGTGTACGACAAGAGTGACCTGACAATGCGGCTGGAGCTCGACACGGGAACGCTCGAAGATGTTCTGTTGGGTGCAGAGCTGGACCCGCATTCGTTTGGCCGGTCGGGTGGAGCAATGGGAAGATCTGGTGGTGCGATGGGGCGATCGGGCGGCGCCATGGGCAGGTCTGGCGGTGCGATGGGGCGGTCCGGCGGCGCCATGAACCGCAACGGGCGCGGCGATCTCGACTAGCGTTCCCGATTGTCATTTGAGAATGCCAAAGGGAGATGGATCATGGCAAGAGTAGATATAGTTCGCGTCGATACACCTGAAGGGAATGCTGTAAGAGCCGGAGAGCCGATTACTGTGAGCGTGACGGTCTCCCCGGATCGGGGTTGGTTTAACGACACAGAGCACCTGGTAATCGACTTTATTTATGCTGACACTTCAGAAATAGCCTCATGTTTATTGATCAACGACAACGACACTAACATCGAAGACACAACAACAATTAACTTTAAGCTTAAAGCGGAATCCGGCGCTCTGACCGGAGAATACTATGTTCGGATCACAAACAATTACTTCGAGGAGACCATCGTAAGCGGCCCTGAAGACGGAACTATCACTGTGTCCTCAAGTTAATCACTTGCGCTGTTGTCACGATCAATCTACTGCGTGCCAGGGTGAAATCAGCTCGCTGGCCGCCCCGCCTTCCGCAGCGACGCCTGATGCACCAGCGAGGTCCAACTGTTGGTCGAGGCGAGATGGCAATAGAGCAGGCCGAGCGCGCCTGATTTTCGCAGGTCGAGAAACGCCTCGTCGCTCAATTTGTTGAAGGCCGGCTCGTCGATCACCTGGAAATCGGTGAGGTTGAGCACCTCGCCGCCTTCCAGTGTCACCTTGCTCTGGCGTGGCGAAAACAGGCCATGCGCATCGATCTTTTCGACCATCTCGCGAGTCGCTCGGAAGTCGATCTGGAACTGGTTGCAGAAGGCGAGCGCCTGTTTGGTCGCTTCGGTCGGCTCGTTGCCGGTGAAGAACGGCAGGATCTTGTCATCGCGGGACGGCGCCAGCAACTGGTCGACGATGCGGTCGCTGGTCCGTTCGACGCACAGCGTCAGCCGGCCGGCCGATGTCGGGTCTTCGGCCAGGATGAAGGGATAGCGGCGGACATAGGCGGGGATGTAGTGCGGCGCGGTCCATTTGCCTTCGGCATCGACGAACAGGTTCTCGTTCTGGCGCACGCCGGTGATGATCACCGGCGCCTTGGCCGGGCCGATAAAGACGATCGGGTAGGAGCGCATCGCCGCCGGCATTTCCGACGCCACCACCGGAATGGCGTGCGCCGAGCGGGCGAAGCCGAAATCGCTGCGTGAAGTCAGGCCCAGCGAGCCGTGCCGCGCCGGGTTGAGCGCCTCGGGCCTCGAATAGAACAGCGGCATCGCGTCGCCCGTCACTTCCGTCTTTGCATCAGCCATCATCCGTCTCCCGCACGCCCATCAGGCTGCCAATGGTCCCGACGCCGGGATCTATGCTTGTTTGCGCTGATCTTGGGTCGAAAGGAATCCCGCGCAGGAACAAAGTACTACAGCGTCTCTCGCGCGCATAAAAGGACAGGCGGTGCTGTATTTTGGGATTGCGGCGGTCGATTGTCTTCGGGAACACGACCCCAGCCTGCCCGCCTCTGGACAGCTTGCGGCGAAGCGGCGACAGTGCCTCCACTGGAGCAATTCCAGGAAAAGTGTGGAGCGGTTTTCCCCTGGCAATTGCGAACAAACAAAAGCCGGATCAGCGATCCGAACGCTGAACCGCTCCAGCGGACAGATTGAGGCAAACGGGATGGCGGATTTCGAGCAGGGACAAACCTTCACCATAGAAGCCGGGGGCCAGCAGATCCCGCTCGAACTGAGCGCGGTCAAGCCCATCGCCGCCAGCCCGCGCCCGGGTGGCGGTTTCTCGCTGCTGTTCAAAGGCCCGCGCGACATCGCACTGCCGCAGGCGACCTATCTTTTCACCGGGGAAAGCGGCAGCCACGAGATCTTCATCGTGCCGGTCGCCGCCGATGCGACGGGGCGGCTGTACGAGGCGGTGTTCAATTAGGACCCAGTTTTGGGCTGCATGCAGGCCTATCGCATCGTGACAGGGCCTAATGCGACAATCCTTGCCGCCGGCGCCGCCCCTCACTGTCCTGCCGGACATCTCTCCCCGTAAACGGGGCGAGAGTGGCTGGCTGCGACGCCGGCGCCTTTCTTGCAACGCTGGAGATTGGCGAAATCCGCGATGGAAGCGTCCCTCTCCCCGTCACTGTACGGGGAGAGGATGCCGGCAGGCAGGTGAGGGGCAGCGCAAACGATGACCATAGACAATGATCGCATGCCAACAAATCGGTTTTGACGATCATAGATCGTCGCCCCCCGGCGGCGCACAGGCCATCAGGTCATAAACGCCCTTGTCCTCGACGACCGCGAAGCCGAGCGCGACATAAAGCCGTCTCGCCGGATTGTGCTTCTCGACATGGATCGACGCTGATTTGCCGGCTAACCATGCCTCGTCGATGAGGTCGCAGAGCAGCGCGGTGCCGTAACCCTTGCGGCGATGATGCGGCAGGAAGGCGATGTCGATGATGCGGTGCTGGGTTGGCCAGCGCTCGATATAGAGTCGGCCGATGTCTTCGCTATCGCGTTCCACCACCAGCCAATCGGCCTCGGGATAGTGTTTTCGGTAATGCGCGTGCTGGGCCTGGAACTGCATGCCGAGGAATTCGGCCTTCTGCGCCTCGCTCCACGACGTCACCGCGAGTTCTTCGAAGCGGGTCGAGGCATAGAGCCGCGACAGGAACGGCAAGTCCGCCTCCACTGCCGCACGAAAGCGGAGCCCGGCCGGGTCAGACCGGGGCCAGACCGGACGGGCCTGCTTGCCTTCCGCCACGCTGCCGGAAATCAACCGTCAGACCGGCGGCGTCAGGTCGCGCACGACGACGATCTGCTTGAGATTGTTGTCGGTCAGCGACGTCCAGTTATACTCCCATTCGGAACTGTCGACGCCCATCTGGTTGATCGTCCACAGCCCGTTGGTGCCGTCCGGCATGAGCGCCAGGCTGAACAAAGCGAGCCGGCCGTCGGCATTGTAGTTGAGCGTCAGGCGCGTCGAGCGAAGGGATGCGCCGAAATCGCGCCATCCCGACCAGTTCTGGGTATAGGCATCCCATTGCGCGTTGAATTGGAGGAAGTGCTGCTGGTCGGCCGCGACCAGCACGATATCGCCGTCGCCCTGGATGCCGGCGGCAAGCGCCTGGTTGGGCGCCCTGGAGTAGCCGGGTGTCGCCCACTGCGTCCACCTATCCGATCCGGCGGGCATCTGGCGCGTGTGCAGCACCTGGCCGTTCTGGGTCAGGGCGAACAAATTGGTGGCGCCCAATGGACCGATGACCGGCGCCATCTCGATGAAACCACCTGTCTGGGTCGTGTCGATCTGCACCCAACCCGTCCAGTCGGCGGCCTTCAGGGCCTGCGCCTTCGCCTGTTGGCAGCGATAGAGATGCAGGTTCGAATTGAGGCCGAACAGCGCGATGCGGCCGTCACCCTGGCGTATCGCCGAAACCGTCACCAGGCCGCCGGGGATCTGGATCCAGTCGCTCCACGGTTTGGCCGGCGGCGTCAGCACGTCGACGGTGACGACGATCGGTGTCGTCGTGCCGGGCGGCGTGATGGTTTTCTGCACCTGCACGATCTGGTCCGGATTCTGGTAGATCCACCAGATGCGGCCCTGATTGTCGGTGACGAAGACCTCGATGCGGCCATCGGCATCGCGCGCCATCGAAAGCTTCTGATAGGAGGTGGCGCCGGGCGGCGTGCCGATGCTCATCGGCGCGGTCCATTTCTCGACCGGGCCGATCTGGTTGGCGTCTTCGGTGATGAAGGACAGATTGGTGGTTCCCGATGGCTGCGCGACCACGGCGACACGGCCGTCCTTGGTGAGGCCCGCCGTCATGATCACCCAGGCGCCGGGCGCGATGAACGACCAGGCCGAGGGCCATGGCCCGTTCGGCGAAAGCTGCGCCTTCTGGATCAACTGCCCCTTGGCGGAATCGATCCCCACCACCATCAGCCGCGACAGTTCGAAAAACGACGTGCCGGCCGGCTTGTGCTGGAAAATGGGTGGAGGGCTGGACGGCGCCGGGCGGGCCCTGGAAGCCGCTTTCGGCGCCGGCGTCTTCGCTGCGGGGACCTTCGACTTCGGTTCTGCGTTCTTGGCCATCGTACGGTCCTGCCCTTTCGGTTCGGAATTCAGCTTCTTGGCGGGAAGACGCCCTGCAGCGCGATGCAGAAATAGCAGGTGAGATAGGGCTGCATGTTGTTGTGCGGCTGGTCGCCGCCGGCAGGGGGGAGCGCTTGAGGGCTCATCTGCGTCAGGTTGGCCGCAGGGGTATAGATTGTTGCGTTGGTGGATTTGGCCAGGCTTCGCGTCGAGGACGGCGCATTGAGTTCGCCTAGGTCGATGTCATGGTCGCGCATTGCGTGGGTGTGGTTAGGAATCTCCGATTCGAGCAGGCTTACCGTTTCCGTACCGTCGGTCTCGCCGAGATCGTGCAGCGAAAGCCCTGGTCCTTGCCCCGGGTGCATCGGCAAGCGGCCCTGAAGGTCGGGCAAGGCAAAATTGCTTTTGCCATTGCCGCCATAGGTCGTGCCCAGCAACGAGAACAATGCCGTGTTCTGCGACAGCGGCAGCAACTGCCCGTCGCACCACGCCCAACCCCTGGGCGCGAAATAAAAGGGGAAGATTCGGATTTCGGCGACGAACGGGTCAGCCATGATGTCCCTCTCAGGTCGGCGACGGAAAGATGCCGAAAAGTGAAATGATAAAGCTGATGCAAAGATACGGCTGGAAATTGTTGTGCGGCTGGCTGCCGCCAACGGCTGTTACAGCCTGCTGGGCCATGTCGGTATCGGTCGTGTCCTGGATGTAGGGCAAGGCGCCACCGCCAATCTGTGCAACGACCTTCCCGCTGGGACTTGTATCTTGACCAATGTTCAGGGACGCGACCATCGGATGGCTGTGTGAAGGAATCTGGGAAATTGTCAGATTGACTTCCTCCACGCCTCCCGTCTCCGCAAGGATAAAGCCGCTGCCCTGATGGAGCGGAACACGGCCTTGCAGGTCGGGCAGCGCGAAGGTGCTCTGGCCATCGCCACCATAGGTCGTGCCAATCAGCTGGAACAGTGTCTCGTTCTCCGAGATCGGCAGAAGCTGTCCCTCACAGAACATCCAGCCGGCCGGCGCAAAATTGCCAGCAAACATGCGTATCTCACCAACATAAGGCTGTGCCATGATCGCGCCTCCTTAATTCGGCGAAGGGAAAATGCCCTGCAGAGCAATGCAGAAGCTCAGCGTCAGGAACGGCTGCATGTTGAGATGTGCCTGACTGCCGCCGACACTGGTAATTGTGCTCGGGCTCAGCGTCGTCACGTTCGCGAAATCGCTATACAGCCGCCCCGGAACCACCCCCAAAACGTTCCCCGCACCATCCTGGCTGCTACCGGTGTTTGTGCTTGCCTGCGCAAAGTGAACGTGTGTCGGTATTTCGGAAATCGACAGCGTATGGCTTTGCTCGCCACCGCGCTCGCCTAGTGTGTGACCGCTCCCAACGTGGATCGGGATACGTCCCCTATAATCGGGCAGCGCGAAATTGACTTGGCCGTCACCGCCGAAAGTGGTTCCGAGCAGTGAAAATAGCGCCTGGTTCTGGTTGATCGGCAAAAGCTGCCCGTTACAGAGCGCCCAACCCTTGGGCGGGAAGACAAAGGACATAATCCTGATTTCCGATAGAAATGGCTCGGCCATGTCTCGCGCCCTCATTAGATATCAGAAGAATACACGGAACGACATAGAAGTCTACTTGGGTTTCTAACAAACCAAGTACTATTATAAAATAATAGACAGTATTTAAATAACGAGAGGCGCAGGAAGGCAGTGTATACCCAAAGTTGTAGATCGTCGCACCAAATGGTGGCCTTTCTACCTCATCAACGTAGCCATCATGGGAACGGCGGCGTGGCAAGCCCGGTAAATCCGCTCGTTTGCGCCGTCGCGGTAGATGCAGAAACAACTGTATTGCGGCCGTTCAGATAAGCGATCACGGCAGCAGTATCCATGGCGCCCCCAGCATAGCCGCTAAGGTTGATCGTCCCGTTGTTGCGCTGACGTACCCGGATGTCACCAGCCGCCATGGTGCCGCCAAGCGAATGCGTAAAGATGTTCGCGAGCGCGCCGGCGCCGCCTATGCTCAGATCGACGGATGCACCATTTCCCTCCGGGTCCGTGACGGCTGACTGGACGAGAATGCCAGCAACTGCATCTCCGGTCCCATCCAGTTTGATGTCAATCGCGTTGCCGGTTATCTGGGCCAGGATGCTGCCGGCGCCGTCCTGTCCGGCCTGGACAAGGATAGCACGTTGCGTACCGGCATAGTCGATGGAGTTGTTTTTGATTCCGACCCGCATGGCGCCGCCGCCGGCATTGAATACGGATATGCCATCCGCTGTCAGCCCGTTTGCGACCGTGATGGTGTTGTTTTCAATTCGAGCGTCAAAAGTAAAGCCGTTGTCGAACGCCGACCCGAGCAGGCTCACCACGACGAAGTCGCCCGCCGCCGTGCTGCTCAGCGTGTTGCCGGTGGCGACGAGGCTCACATCGCTGTTGTCCCCGGCGCTGACGGACAGCTGATCGTTGTTGCTGCTCGAAGTGCTGTTGATGACGTTCAGGTTCATTGTGGAGTTGTCGAAGGCATCGGCGACGATGCCACCGCTGAAGTTGTTGCTCGAATTGGCACCCGAGAAGTTGATCGTGGCGTTCGACGTTCCACGGATGCCGAACAGATACCCGCTGCCAAGCACGGCGCCAGTCGAGCTGCCGCCTGAAATCGTCAGCGCGAGCGTGCCGGACTGGGTCTGCAGCTGGAAGTTGTCGTCGCCGCTGCCTGTGATCGTGGTGTTGGTGACCGCGCTGGTGCCGGACATGTTGTAGAAATGGATGCCATCTTCGTCCGCTCCATTGCCCGCATTCGATATGCTGCTGTTGCTGAGCGTGAAGTTCGAAACGGTATTGCCGTTGATGCCTTGCTCGGCGCCGCCCGAAATGGCGATCCGGTCCAGCGTCGCCGTAGAGACGTTTTGAAGGTGGATGGCCGCGTTGGTCGTGAGGTTGTCACCGGTCGAAAGCCCCGAATTGTCGGCATCGAGATCGTCGGTGCCGGCATTGGTGAAATTCATGTTCTTCAGCGTGATGTTGCTCGCGCTGATGAAACTGGCGCCGCGCCCGGTTGTGTTCTGAATTGTGCCGCCCGAGCCGGCGGTGGTGCCGACACCTGTAACGGTCAATCCACCCGAGCCTGTATTGTTGAGCACGATGCCGTTGGTGCCGCCATTCGCCGAAATGCTCTGGAAATTAAGCCCGCTGGCGCCGATCATCGTGTTGACGACGTTGAGCGCCGTGCCTGTGCCGGAGGTGATCGTGTTGCCGGTGCCCTGCACCGTCACCGTGCCGCCGCCCGTGGCGCTGAAGCCGCCGCCGCTCGTTGTGTTGATAACCAGCCCGCCATTGGTGAAGTTGATGGCCGCGCCGGGGTTGCTGGTCAGGATGACGGCGGCGTTGACGCCGGTCGAGAGAGTCTTGATCGCGCCGCCGAAGTTGATCGTGCCGCCGGCGTTGCTGAGCACGGCAATGCCCAGCCCGCCGTCGTTGCGAGTGATCGTGCTGGCGCTGTCGAAATTGACCGAGCCGCCGGCCATGCCGCGGATGTTGGCGACATTGCCGCCAGGGTTGGTGATGTCGACATTGTTCAGGTTGACGACCGCGCTGACGTCGTCATTGCCTGGCGTGCCCTGGTCGCCATCGACGACGAAGGCATTGTTCGCAGCCCCCGCGTCGGTCTGGATGGCGACATTGTTGAAAGTGTAGGTGCCGGTCGCATTGTTGGTCGAATCGCCGAGAATGGTGATGCCGGCCGTGCCCGTCAGGCTGGCATTGTTGACGGTGACGCTGCCCGCCGCGCCGTCGATCACGATGCCGGTGCCGCCGGTGTCGTTGAGCCCGTTCGCCACGGCAGTGGTGAAATTCACCGAACCGCCGGCGGTGTCGGCGACGACGATCATGCGCTGGCCGGCGGTGGCTTGCGTGATCGTGCCGGCATAGGTGACGGTGGCGGTGCCGCCATTGACGTTGAACGCCGTGCCGCTGGGGCTGATGATCGAGGTGCCGGTGCCGAAATTGAACGTGCCGCCCGAGCCGTTGAGGATGTCGACGCTGGCATTGCCGCCATTCAGCGTCGTCGTGCCGACGAAACTGTAGATGCCGTCCGCATTGTCGAACTGCAGGCCGGTGCCGTTCGTCGCCGACAGCGTACCGGTGGCGAAGTTGAGCGTGCCGCTGTGCCCGCCCGCGACGCTGACCAGGGTGGCATTGTTCGACTGGCTGACATTGCCGGTATAGTTGAGGTTGGCGGTGCCGCCGCTGACAGCGATGGTTGCCGCGCTGCCGCCGACCAGCGTGCCGGCGCCGAGATTGATCGTCCCCAACCCGATGACGTTGGTGAGGACGACGGCGCTGTTGCCGCCGGCGCCGTTGCTGGTCGAGGAAAAATTCATGCCGGTGGCCGCGACCGTGACGCCGCTCAGGTTCATCGCCACACCGGTGCCCGTGGCGATGGAGTTGCCCACGCCGGTGACGCTGATCGTGCCGGAGCCCGTGGCATTGAAGCCGGCGCCTGCCGAGGTCACGATCGCCAGACCGCCGCCGTTGAAATTGACCGTGACCGGGGCGCTGTTGCCGGCAATATCGACGCCAAGCCCGCCGCTGCTCATGCCGATGGCGTAGCTGACGCCGCTGATGTTGTAGGTGCCGCCGGTGTTGGCGGTGATCGATATGCCGGTGCCCCCACCGGTAAAGCTGTTCGAGGCGCCGGACACCGTCACCGTACCGCCTGCATTGTTGTTCAGCGATACGCCCAGCCCGCTGGCCGTCAGATTACCACTCAGGGCGACGGGGCCGGCGCCGGCAAGCCGGCTCTGGACATTCAGCGCCGGACTGAATGCGCCCGAATTGTTGACCGTGCCCGAATAGCTCACGGCAGCCGTGCCGCCGACGACATTGAACGACGCGCCCGTTGCGCCGCTCAGCGCACCAGTTCCAAGTCCAACAATGCCCGTGACATCGGTCAGGCTGACATTGTTGATGCCACCGGCCGACGAGGTCGAATCGAGCGCGATGGTGGCGGCGACACCGGAGAGATTGATCGCTGTGCCGCCGGTTGCGTTCACCGTCTGGGCGGCAGCCGTAGCGGTGATGCCCATCGTGCCGCCGGTGGCGAGAATGCCGGTGCCGGCGGTGGTGTCGATGGTCAAGCCGTTGGTGAAGCTGGTTGTGCCGCCGGCCTGCGAGAGGCCAACGCCGCTGGTCGTGTCGATGTTGGCGAGGCCGGTGACGTTGAGCGTGCCGGTCTGGACTCGGATGCCGCCGCCTGTGTTGGGGACGGTGGCATTGTTCACCGTCACCGTGTTGAAGTTGAAGGTGCCGGTGTTGGTGTTGACGGCATCGATGCCAAAGCCTGTCGTGTTGCCGATGGCGGTCGCGCCAGTAACGGTGAAGGTACCAGCGACGCCGTCGAAGATGATGCCGCTCGCGCCGCCACTGGCGTTTACGGTGGCAAACGTCATGTTGACGGTCAGCGGATCGAGATCGAACGCCGCGCCGTTGGTGGTGGTGACCACGCCACCGGTGTTGTTCAGCGTGAAGGTGGTGGTTTTGGTGTTGGCGATGACACCGGTGCCGCCATTGTTGGCAAGGCTGAGCGTGCCTAGATTAAGGGTACCGCTGGTGTTGGTGAAACTGAGGCCATTGCCCTGGACGCGAGCGCCTGGGTTACCGATGCCGAGCGTGCCGGCGCTGACGGTGCCGCCGGCGCCGTCGGAATCGAAGCGGACATTGCTGAAGGCGATGCCGCCACTGCCGGCGCCCCCGGTCACCGTATTGCCGGCAAACGACCTGATCGCGATTGAATTCAGGTCGGCATCGATGTTCTGGCCGTTGAACGACGCAGCCAGGCCGGATGCGGTCGACCTGAGCGTGTTGCCGTCGATCGAAAGCAGAAGCGTATTGGCCGGAGCTCCCGTGGTGGAGAAATCGAGCGCGTTGCCGCCGGCGGTGATGGTGTTGTTCCTGACGAAGAAACTGGAGGCGCCGGTCGCGTTGGCGGCAACGCCCGAACCGGAACCGAGATTGCTGACGATCAGGTTCTGGATGCCGCCTGTGAAGATGCCGCTGCCTGATGTCGCCAGATTGATGACCTGCGTGGCGTTATTGCTCTGCAGGACCGGCCGCAGCGTGTCGATGCCCGCCGGCGCCGCGATGATCGGCGAATTCTGCACCGTGGTGAAGTGGAACGCCGGCGACGCGCCGGCGCTGGTGTCGACCCCGAGCTGCGAGACATCGATCGCCGCGTCGTTGCTCTTGAAGGCGAGCAGCACCTGTCCGTCATCGAGCTGGAACGACGTCGCGCCGAGGTCGATCGTCGCCTGGCCGCCATCGACGTTCTTGTCGATCAGCACAATGACATTGGCCGAAGACGTCTGGGCGTTGGCGTAGGTGCCTGGATTGAGCAGATTGCCGTCGCCAAGGGCGGTGGCATCGGCCGTGACATAGTAGACCTTGTAGGAAGACAGGTTCGAAATGTCGCCATCGAAATTGACGTCGTTGAAATTGTAGTCGCCGTTGGTCGGCAAAGTGTCGGTGGCGTGGATGACCTGGCCGCCTGTGGTCTTGATCGACGATTCGGCCGGGCCGGCGCCGTCGCCGAACACGAGCTGGGCGTTGGTGGCGCTGGAGAACTGGACGCCATAGCCGACATTGTCGATCTTGGAGGTCTGTCCCGCCGGATTGTTGTTGACCGTGTCGCCGAGCTGGATCGTGCCGGTGCCGGTCGTGTCGGCCATGTCGATGCCGATCGTGCCGGCAAAACCGCCGCCGTCGACGTCGAAATCGCCAGCGGTGATGTTGCTCGCGCCGAGCGACGCGCCGTTGAGGTCGAGACCGATGGTGTTCGCCGCGCCAAGCCCGATGTTCAGGCTGGCGAAATTCAACGTCGAGCCGAGCGTGCCGGAAATGTCGACACCGCGCGCATTGGCACCGGTGATGCCTAGCAGGTTGACCGTGCCGAGATCGATTACGCCGCCGCTGACATTGTTGAGCGATATGCCGGTCGCCGCGCCATTGACCGAAATCGTATCGAACTTGATACCACCGGCGCCGACCGTCGCGCCTTTCGCCCCGGCGACGACCGCCGTCGCGTCGCCAAGCTTCAGCGCCGTGCCGCCGTTCGTGGTCGTGATGGTGTTGCCGGCGCCGGTGACGCTGACTGTTCCCGAACCGAAGGTGCTGGCGGTGAAGCCGGCGCCGCTGCTGGTGGTGATGACAAGGCCGCCATTGGTGAAGGCGAGAGTGCCCTTGGTCTGCGGGTCCATCACGTACGACGGTGCCTTGACGATGGCATCGTTGGCGCCGGTGTTGAATATCTTCGACGTGCCGGAGAAGGTGACCGTGCCGTTGGCCGAGCCGCCGATGGCGACACCCTCGCCACCGCTGTGATCGATGGTGCTCGAAATATCGTATATGCCTTCGGCATGGCCAAAGAAGTCGAAGGCCGTCGATGACGTGGTGGAAACGACGGAACCGCTCATGTTCAGACGGGTCGCATCGCCCGTGGCGCTTAACACCGCGCCCACACCGACCGTGATCGAACCTTTGTAGGTCAGCGTGGTGAAGGCCAGGTCATTGCCGCCGCCGAGGCTGATAGCCGAGAGGGTGGTATTCGTGATGCTGGCGCTGCCGTTGATGCCGACGTTGACGGTCCCGCCCTGCGAGCTCTGTATGATGCCGAACTGGCCGCCATCGATGGTCAGGGTGGATCCGGCGACATTGGCGATGTTGACGGTACCAACCTCGGGACCGCCGATATTGAACCCGGCATACTGGACGTCGAGATCGATCGTCCCGGTGAAATTGACCTCTCCGGTGCCACTCAGGGCGTACAGCCAGGCGCCGGTGTATCCAGTATCCCTCAGGCCGCCGATGTTGACATCCCCGACGAGATTGGCGCCCAACAGCGTCACTCCGGCACCGCCGGGGTCGCCGGGAAGGGGGATCGTGGAGTCCGCCGAGATGCTGTCGAAGGTAATGCCGGCGCTGCCGACATTGGCACCATACACAGCAAGCCCGTCGCTGCCGGCATTGATCTTGTTGCCCGCGCCGGTGACGGTAATAATGGTGGAGGTTGCGCCAGCCGGGCCTAAATCGCCAATTGCGACGAAGCCCGCCCCGGCCATTGTCGATATATCAAGGCCGCCATGGGTGAAGTCGATCGTGCTGTTGGTATTGAGTGCCGGGGCGCCTAAGCCGTAATTGCCAATGATGCCCAAGCTCACGCCGTCCGTCGCGCCCGAGCTGATCACCTTGCTGGTGCCCGAGAAGGTGATCGCGGCTGCGTCGTTACCGGCAACGACGATGTTGCCGCCGGCGGACGCATTGGTATCGGCCAGATTACCCGACAGCGTCACCGAGCCACCGGTCATGCTCTGGATCGACGCCGCGGCGCCCGTGCCGTTGCTGGCAATCGTGCCGCCATAGGAAATCGTCGCGTTGCCACCGCTGCCGGCGATCGTCGAGCCGACATTGAACGACGTGCCCGAACCGGTGTTGGTCAGCGTACCGGTGCCGAAGCTTGCGGTGCCGGCCAGGTTCTGCAGGTCGATGCCGCTGCCGGAAGCGAAAGTCGCACTTGTCGAGGCGAAGTTGATACCGGCCGTGATGCCGTCGAGCGCCACCGCCTGCGCGTTGGTGGCGTTGATCGTGCCGGTCGTGACATTGACCGTGCCGCCGCCGCTGGCGCTGAACGCCGTCGCGCCCGATGTGGTGATGTCCAGATCGGCGAAGGTGACCGTAGAGCCAGCGTTGTTGGTAAGCGAGGCACCATTGCCGTTGACTGTGACCTTGCCGGTGAAGTTGATCGTGCCGCCGGTGCGGTTGGCGATCGAGATGCCGCCGCCGGTCAGCGTGCCCGCCGGTCCGCTGTTGGGCAAGGTGCCGCGCGTGACCGTGATGTTGCCGGCGCCGCCATCGACGTCGAGCAGCGTGCCGGCGACGTTGACGTTGTTGTCCGTGATCGACAAATTGGTGTCGAGGCCGGCGACCTTGAACGCCGTCTGGCCGGTGGCGACATTGCTGACCGTGACGCCCTGGATGACGATGCCGCCGACATTGCTGAAGCCGCCGGCATTCTGGTCGATGGTGAAGACCGAACCGCTGCCGCCGGTGAAGTCGAACGCGGTGTCGCGCACCTGGTTGCTGCCGAGCAGCTGCAACGTATCGCCGCCCGTGCTCTTGACCACGCCCTCATTGCCGGTGACGTTGCCACCGGTGGCGCCGAGATTGCCCTGGACATTGATCGGCTGGATGGTGCCGGAGGTGATGATCGAACTGCCGTTGCCGAAGCCGGTGATCGACTGGCCCGAATCGAGCGTGAACGGCGTGGCGCTCAGATCGACCGTGCCGACAAAGGCGAAGGTCAGTGTGCCGGTCATGGCATCGGCCTGAGCGGCCGTGACCGTGGTCACCGCGGCGCTGAGCCCGTTGGTGCCGGCAGCGATCACGCCACCGTCCTGGGAAATCATGACGACCCCGCCGACCGCGCTGGCCAGATTGGCGCTGCCGGTGAAGGCGACATCATCGAAATCATAATTGCCGAGCGTCGGATCGAGCCCGATCGTGTTGACCGTGTAGCCGCCACTGGCCGCTGTGATCGAGGATTGCAGCACAGTCGCGTCGCCGTCGCCGAAGGTGAAGTTGGCGTTGGCCGACGTCGCCGTCGTGCCGCCCGACGACAGTTCGACGCCGACACCAGCATTGGAAATGCTGGAGCCCTGCAGAAAGGTGATGGTCTTGTTGCCCGTCGTCGATGACAGGTCGATGCCGCGCGAGGTGAGGTCGCCGGTGCCGGTGATCGTTGTCACGCCGAAATCGGCCGTGGTCGATGAACCGCTGAAGTCGATGCCGGTCTGGTTGGCGCCGGAGCCCATCGTCACATTGGTTGTTCCAAATGTGACATCGGCATTGGTCAGGGCGAAGTTGATGCCGGCTGGACCGACGGTCGAACCCATCGTCACGCTGGTGGTGCCGAAGGTGACGGCGCCGGCATTGTTGGTGATGTCGATGCCATTGCCCGTGGCGCCCGACACGGTCACCGCCCCGAAGGTCGCCGATGCGGTGCTGGCGACATTGGCGACGGCCAGGCCGGTGGCAGTGGCGCCGGTGATCGACAGCGGAGCTGTGACGTTCAGCGTCGCGGTTCCGGCAAGGCCGGTGACGACGGCGCCACCGCCGCCCGTCGCAGACAGCGTCGAGCCGATGAAGCTGATCGCGCCGCCGACCGGGGGCAGCGTCGAGCCGATCGCGAAAAGATTGCCGGTGCCGGTCGAGGTGATGCTGCCGCTGAAGGTCGCCGAGCCGCCGGTGGTGCCGTCGACCTTGAGCGCCGTGCCTGGCACGGTTGCCGAGCTGGAGATGTTGGCCGCCACACCGATTGTCGCGCTGCCACCGGAAACGACGACACCGTCGCCAGTGCCCGAATTGGCGATGGCGCCACCGAGGATCGCGATCGAGCCGGTGTTGTTGGTCAGGCTGACATCGGTGCCCGCGACATTGGTCGTCACCAGATTGGTGATGGTGAAGGTCGATGACGAAGCGTTGATTGCAAGGCCGTTGATGCCGCCACCGGTGCCGCCGATGGTGACATTGCCACCCAGGAACGGGCCGCCCGAAACGGCATTGAAGTTGAGCGCCGTGGCTTGCGCAACACCTGTCGTGATGCTGTCGAACGCCATGCCGCCGGTGCCGATGGTGACGCCGTCGAGATTGATCGCGTGGCCGGTGCCGGTGGTGATCTGCTCCGTGCCTGCGGCCGCGACTGTGATCGTGCCGCCCCCGGTGGCGCTGAAGCCGGTGCCGGTCGTCGTGGTCAGATCCAGCCCGCCGGTGAACTTGATTGTGCCGCCGGTGTTGCCGCTCAGGTTGATCGCAAAGGCGGTGGCGGTGCTGGCGGTGATCGCTCCACCGAACGTGGCGCTGCCGCCGCTCATGCCGGAGATCCCCACCGCGCTGGTAGCAGCGGTCTGGTTGATGGTGCCGTTGTAGGTGACGTTGGGCGTCGAGTTGCTGATGGAGAAGGCGTTGCTGCTCGTGTTGGCGATGGAACTCCCGACCCCGAAGGTCAAGGTTCCGCTGGAGCTGCCGACGATGCCTATGCCTACGCCGCCGCCGGTGATGTCGAGATCGTCGAAGGTGGCGATGCCGTCGAAATTGTTGGCGGACAGCGCCGCACTGGTGGCGTTGGTGATCTTGGTGTTGCCGGTGAAATTGACGGTCGCGCTCGAACCGACAAGCACGATGCCGATTTCAGATGCGGTCTGGACGGTCAGGTCGTCGACCGAGACCGTACCGGTCACTCCATCGAGGAAGAGGCCGGTTGCGACATTGCTGACCGTCACGCCCTGGACGGTCAGGCCATTGATGCCCAGGCCGTGGATGCCGGCGGCGGCGCCCCCGGCAATATTGAAATCGAGCAATGTGTTGCCGTTGCCCAGCGTCACGACATCGCCGCCGCCGGAACTGGTCAGCGTTGCCGCGCCCGCGGAATCCGAGATGGATTCGTCATGATGGACGTTGGTGCCGGTGACATTCAACGGCACCCCGCCGAGCGAGAACGCGCGGCCGTTGCCGAACGACGCAAGTTCCTGTCCGTCGCTCAGCGAGAAGCCGGTGGCGTCGTCGATCGTCCCGCGGTTGACCAGGACAATGATGGCGTCGCTGGCGGTAATGCTGTCGGCATAATCGATCGAGGCGAGGTCGGTGATGGACGTGCCGCCGCCCGAAGCCCCGGCCGCGACGAAGATGTAATTGCGCAGGTCGTAGAGTTGCGGGCCGGCAAACTGTGTCGTGCCGAAGGCGTAGTGGCCGCTGCCCTCATTGAGCCCGCGCGCATCGAGCGAGGCGGTGATGCCGGAGATGGAGCTGGAACCGCCGCCAAAGGTGAACTCGGCGTTGGCCGAATTGGCGGGCGACCCCGCTAGGCCGAAGCGCACGCCGGTATCGACATTGGTGATAACGCCGCCATCGGTGACGGTGATCACCGCGCCGCCGACGCTCGGCGAGGTCAGGTCGATGCCGATCGAGCCGGCAGCACCGGTGCCGGTTATGTTGAGCGACTGGGCGGTGAAACTGGTCTTGGATCCGGAGAAGTCGAGGCCGGTGCCGACACCCAGTCCGGAGATGACGATGTTGCCGGCGACCACCGCCGCATTGACGCCGGCAAACGAGATGCCGTCGGCGCCGGGATTGGTGATGTTGATGTCGCCGAAGCGGATCGCCGCCGGCGAATCCGAAATGGCGATCGCCGGCCCGGTCGTGTTGGAGATCGTCGTCGCACCGTTGACGGTGAAGCTGCCCGCGACATTCTCGAGCACGACACCCGACGTGCCGCCGCTCTGGCTGATCGAGTCCAGCACGACATGAGCGGTGATCGGATCGATGAAGACGGCGGTGCCGCCATTGCCCGATACGGTGCCGCCGGTGGTTGTGAACGTCCCGCCGGTCGACGTGCCCTGCACGGTGATGCCGCGGTCAGTATTGTCCTGCGCATTGACGGTGGCGAAGGTGTAGGTGCCCTTGCCGCTGATATCGAGACCGTCGTCGAGATTACCCTGCAGCAGCGTCGTGCCGGTGAAATTGTAGGTGCCGTCGCCGTCGATGTGCAGGCCGTCGAGACCGTTGCCGGTGGCGGTGAAATTGGAGCCGGTGATGCCGGTCGAGCTGCCGGTGAAGTCGGCGCCGTTGCCGCCCGCACCGGTGACCGTCACATTGGTCAGCGTCGCGCCGGTGATGTTGTTGCCGAAAATGCCGTCGGCGCCGCCGGTGATGGTGATGCCGTTGAGCGTGTTGCCGTTGCCCAGCGTGATGACCGGGTTGGCGACGTTGGTGCCCTGGATCGTGCCGTCGCTGCCGCCCAGGTTGAAGGTGCTGGTGCCGCCGCCGAAAAGCCTGGCGGTGACGCTTTCGCCGCCGCCGATGACGGTCTGTCCATTGGCAAGCGTCACGCCGCCGGTCGTCAGATTGCCGTTGCCGCCAAGCGCGACGACAAAGCCGTTCGCACCCGACTTGGTCACGGCGTCGTC
This sequence comes from Mesorhizobium sp. M7A.F.Ce.TU.012.03.2.1, assembly GCF_004006095.1. Classification (NCBI taxonomy): domain Bacteria; kingdom Pseudomonadati; phylum Pseudomonadota; class Alphaproteobacteria; order Hyphomicrobiales; family Phyllobacteriaceae; genus Mesorhizobium; species Mesorhizobium sp. M7A.F.Ce.TU.012.03.2.1. Next base: position 1,526,154 of record NZ_CP034779.1, on the reverse strand, counting down.
CAGAGTCGTCGGGTCGGCCAGCATGCCGGCGCCGGCGAGGCCGCCATCGGCGAAATAGAACTTGCCGAAGGCGTCATTGGTGGCGGCGTTGATCGCGACACGCGTCGTCGAGCCGCCGGTCAGCGTCTGCGACTGGACGCGGACGCCGATATCGCCACGCACGCGTTCGTTGACGCGCTTGCGCAGGCCTTCGCTGACCGGATAGACCGGCTCCGGCCCGCTATCGGCCCCATTTTCGGCTCCATTGTCCGAGCCGCTGCCGGGATTGAACGGGATGTTCAGCCGCACACTGCCGGCGAACTGGGTGTCGTCGCGATTGTCGTTGCGGACCTCGCCGGCGAAGACCAGTTCCGTGTTGCTGCCGAAGACATCTCCGATCGTATACTCGAACCCGGCCTTGCCGCCGGTGACGCTGCCGTCGTCGCCGTGCGGGTCCTCGAAATGATAGCCGCCGATGTCGAGCCGCAGCGAATGCTTGTCGGGCAGGGCGACCGGCACCTGCGCACCGATCTCGCCCTCGATGCCCCACGCCGCGTAGTCGCGGTGGTCGAGGACCGAGATCTGCTCGATCAGCTGGTTGCTGACCATCGACAGGGTCGAGTTGGTCGAGTGATCCGTCGAATCGCCCTTGATCGGCAGATAGACGTTCACATGCGCATCGAAATGTGGCGTGATTGCCTCGGCGCCCAGCGTGGCCGCGGTGAACTGGGTGGAGTTGTAGTTCTCGAGGTTGAGATAGGCGTAGCCGCCGATCATCAGGTCCGGGTTGACGATGCGGCGAATGCCGAGGCCGACATCCTGGCCGGAACCATCCTTGAAATCATGCTTGGCCCGGACATCCAGGAACAGCACGGATTCGGCCGTCTGCTTGAGCGGGATGAAACCTTCGAGCGCGGCGTTGCCGCCATTGTTGTCGGCGCCGATGATGGCGCGGATCTGCGGCTGCCACAGGCCGTTCGGATCGGCATGGGCCGTCAGACCGGAAAGGCCGAGCGCCAGCGTCGTCAGCGCCGTCGTCTTCCAAAGATGCCTGGCGATTTGCGAACGGCGATAGCCAGCGCGAACGTGGAAATCCTCCCCACGCGCCGCTATCTCAACAACTTGCCGAGAAGTCTCGGTAGTTCCCATCCCTGGCGAGTCCTTCGGGGACTACACGCGCCCCGTGTAGATTCTTACTCGAATTCTATTGTATAGCGAGTCCTGGCCGATCCGATTTCTAGAGCTTTCCTGCAAAATTGCTCGCTGTGTCTGAAAGGCCACAGTAATTTCGCCGGCTTGCTTGCCTCCGGCTCGGCTTTCGGAACAGTCGCGAGTGTTGTATCAAGCCATGCTCGGGAGAATACCGGGGCGCGGCGAGGAAACATGCAAGGCATCCGGCAAAACAACATGGCACTTACTTTAGACAAGTCTAATTTACTTGGCATGGCCGCGGGGCTGGCCGCCCTCTGGCTTGGTCTGGCCGCCGGCCCAGCCCTTGCCGAAGATGCCAAGCCGGCCCAGCCAAAGCCGGCTGAAAGCAATGCAAAACCGGCCGATGCCAATCCGTGGGCAGTGAACTGCTCCTCCGGTTCGGCGACCACCGAGCTTCAGTGCCAGGTGTCGCAGAACCTGACGGAGGCCAAGACCGGGCAGCGCGTGCTGACCGTGACCGTGCGCCGCGACAACGGCAATGGCAGCCTCGCCATGCTGCTTGCCCTGCCGCACGGCCTGTTCCTGCCGTCCGGCGCCTCCTTCCAGATCGACCAGGGCCAGAAGACGACGATTGCCATCCAGACCAGCGACCAGAACGGCGCCTATGCCGCCACGCCGCTGTCGGCGGATCTCATCAAGGCCATGAAGTCCGGGACCAATCTGAACATCGGCATGGAATCGGTCACCCGCAAGCCGGTCACCATCCCGGTGTCGCTGGCCGGCTTCACCGCCGCCGTCGCCAAGCTGGAATCGATCAAGTAGCTGCTGTCAGCGGCTTGATTGTCGATGCCCGGAATGCTCCGTTGCCGCTTCGGACAGTGGAGAAACCCATGACAGGCTTTGTCGATCGCCAGCGCGCGGCGCAACTGATGGACCGCGCCGGCATCGAGGCGCTGGTGCTGTGCGCGCCCGAGGCTTTCCACTATGCGACCGGCGCCTCGATCGGCCCGTCGGGACTGTTCCGGCGCGCCGGCGCCGGCTTCGTCGTCATCCCCGCGGGCCAGGACCTGCCGATGGGCGTCGTGGTGGCGGATTTCAATGCGGGACAGCTGCAACTGGCTCTGTCGGATGCCGTCATCCGCAGCCACCCAATCTGGATCGAAACCGCCACGCTTGACGCCTCGACCGCAGGGCAAGGGCTGGCGCAACGCGTCGAGGCCGGCCTTGCCTCGTCTGGCCGGGCGCCTGGTTTTTCCCGGCCGGCAACATTCGAACTTGCCCGTTCCGTCCGCGAACTGAAGGAGATCCTGAGCGGGTTCGGACTTGAGCGCGCAAGGATCGGCGTCGATCTCGATTTTATTCCCGCCGCCGATCTCTCGGTCATGCAGGCGCTGCTGCCGGGCTGCACGATGGTCGACGGCTCGGCCGTGCTCGACAGGTTGCGGGCCATCAAGTCGCCGCGCGAGATCGATCTGCTCCAGCAAGGCATCATCCTGTCGGAAGCCGGGCTGGAGCGGCTGCAGGTCGATGCCATGGCCGGCATGCGTCAGGGCGATCTCATTGCCCTCTATCGGCAAGGCGTCGCCACGGCCGCGTCCGGCCTGTCCCATCCGGTCGCCACAGCCGAATATGTGACGCTGGGCGCGAAGGCCAAAAGCACCGATGCGAAAGCCATGCCTGGCGATCCGCTGAAGTGCGACATGGTCTGCACGGTCGGCGGCTACGCCTCCGACATGTCGCGCAATTTCACCTTCGGATCGCCATCCGCCGAGCAGGCCGAACTGCACGCGATCGCCGAGCGGGCCTTTGACGACGGGCTGGCCGCGCTTGTTCCGGGAGCCACGCTCGCTCACGTGCATCGCGTCGCCACCGACAGCCTGGCGCGGCAAGGGCTGCGCACCTACCGCCGCGGTCATTTCGGCCATGGCGTCGGCCAGTCGGTCTTCTCGGAGCAATGGCCGTTCATCGCCGCCGATAGCGATGTCGTCATCGAAGCCGGCATGGTGCTGGCCTTCGAGATCCCGCTCTACATAGACGGCCTCGCCAGCTTCAATCTCGAGGACCAGTTCCTGATCACGCCGGACGGGCCTGTCGCCATGAACCGCCTGCCGAGGCGGCTGGAGAGGATTGGATAGCCGGCTTTGAGTCTGCACGCTGGAGGTTGGCCGAAGCCTCCCCACCTTCGTCATCCACGGGCGGAGCAGGAGCGAAGCTCCGTCGCGGAGACCCGAGGATGACGAAGCGATGGGCGATTTGGCCAATCTCGAAGCCGCGCGCCATCCGCCAGCACCTAACCACTCACCGGTGGCCCCCGATCGCTCCACGGCATCTCCTGCTCCAGCTGCGCCGACGCGGCCAGCACCGTTGCCTCGTCACCGTAGCGGCCGACCAGTTGCACGCCGATCGGCACGCCGTCTTTCGACCAGCCGAGCGGCAGCGAGATCGCCGGCTGGCCGGAGATGTTGAAGGGGAACGCAAACACCGAATCCGCCCACTTGGCGTTGTAGCGGTCGATGTCCGTCTCCGACATGTCGTAATAGCCGAACGGACGCGGCAGCTGCGTCAGGGTCGGGGTGATGAAGAGATCGTAGGCGCAGAGGTCGCCGACGATGTCGCGGCCGACCTGCCTGAGCTGTTCGACATCGGAGATGTGCCTGGTGCCGCTGGTCGAGCGGCCGCGCTCGATGATTGCCCAAGTCACCGCCTCGACATCGCTTGGCGTCACCGGCCGGCCGATCACCGTTTCAAGGTAGTCGAACGTCGCCGCCGTCTGCACGCAGGTCATGTTGGTGTAGGTCTTCCACACAGCGTTCGCGTCGAGCGGCATATCGTGCTCCTCGACGTCGTGGCCGAGCCGCTCGAGCGCAGCCACGGTTGCCAGCACCGCCGCCTTCACCTCCGCATCGATCGCCGTGCCGTTGGGTGGCGTGACGGAAAAGCCGATGCGCAGCTTCTTTGGCGCCCGTGCCGACAGGCTGAGCCAAGAACCATCGGGCACCGGCGGCGTATAGGGGTCGCCCGGCAGCGCGCCGGCAACCGCGTCGAGATAGGCCGCCGTGTCGCGCACGGTGCGCGAGCAGCACAGGAAGTACGCGCCGCCATACCAATAGTCGCCGAACGGCGCGAGGCTGACGCGGCCGCGCGACGGTTTCAGGCCGACGATGCCGCAGCAGGAGGCCGGAATGCGGATCGAGCCGGCGCCATCGCTGGCCTCGGCGATCGGCACCATGCGCGAAGCGATGGCCGCGGCAGCGCCGCCGCTCGAGCCGCCGGGCGTGATGCCTTCCTTCCACGGGTTCTTCGTCACACCGTAGAGTTTTGGTTCCGTCGTGATCGACCAGCCATTCTCCGGCGCGTTCGACTTGCCGACCAGCACCAGCCCGGCCGCCTTCATGCGGCGAACGACCTCGGTGTCGAAATCGGCAACGACATCCCTGAGGTAGAATGAGGAGTTGGTGTTCGGTGCCCCGGTCCAGGACGAGGCCAGCTCCTTGAGCAGGAACGGCACGCCGGCGAAGGGCGCTGATGTGTCGACCGTCTCGGCCTGCGCCCGCGCCATGTCGTAGAGGCGATGGATGACCGCATTGAGCGCCGGGTTGAGCCGCTCGACCAGCGTGATCGCCGCCTCGACCAGTTCCGCCGGTGAAACGTCGCCCCGCTTCACAAGTGCCGCAAGGTCGAGCGCGTCGGACTCGGCATAGGTTTTCAGCAGACTGTCGGTGACCATGTCTCTCTCCCGTCGTTCGTTGATCTTGCCAACGTTGGCGCGCCCCTCATCCGCCTGCCGGCACCTTCTCCCCGTATAGTGACGGGGAGAAGGGAGACGCTCCAACGCTGACGATGTCCAGCCGATAGATGGGTAACAGTTTGAACCGGATACATAGGTAACAGTTTTCCCCCTTATGATGGGTTCGCGGCAGCGCCAAGCGGTTGGGTTGG
>NZ_CP034779.1:778459-1520984 GCF_004006095.1 Mesorhizobium sp. M7A.F.Ce.TU.012.03.2.1 | reverse complement strand
TCTCTCGCCAAACCATCGCCGGTCCTCCCGGCGGACAAGAAAACTGTCACCCATCTAATCAGTCCATTCTGTTACCTATCTATCCGGTTCGGACACCGACTCCCTCTCCCCGTTCTTCACGGGGAGAGGGTAAGGGTGAGGGGCAGCGCCGGCCTGAAACGATTGCCGCCAGCAGCCGGATTGCGTCAGGCCAGGTCGATGGTCCGTCCCAGTGCGATGCTCTGTTCGGCGGCCAGCACGATGCGCAGGCTGTTGACCGCCGCATCCATCTGCTCGGTCAAATCGAGATCCTCGCGGATGGCGCGCATGAAGAAGGCCTGCTCGCGGTCGCAGAGCTCCTGGTGACCGGGCTCGTCCTCCATGCTGACGATCTCGTCGGGCTTCGAGAAATTCTTGTTGCCGTCGACCGCGGCATAGTGGATCTTCAGGGCATCGGTCTTGGTGTGGCGGTCGATGTCGGCGGAGCTCGAAACCTCTGCAAGTTCGGCAGCATTGCTTGCCTGCTGGCCGGCGACGATCGACACCGCGCCCTTGGGGCCGACCACGTCCTTCACGAAATAGGCCGTTTCGCTCATCATCGGGCCCCAGCCCGCCTCGTACCAGCCGACCGAGCCGTCATCGAAGGTGACGTGCAGGTGGCCGTAATTCTGCTTGTCGGCCTCCGCCCAGAGCTTGGCGCCGATGCCATGCACGCGCACCGGCTTGGCGCCGGTTAGCTGGCACATGACGTCGACATAGTGGACGCCGCAATCGACGATCGGGATCAGCGAATCGATCAGGTTCTTGTGCCAGTGCCAGGCGCTGCCGCTGCTCTGCTGGTTGAGGTTGAGCCGCATCACCAGCGGCTTGCCGAGCGTCTTCCCGACCTCGATGAACTTGATCCATGACGGGTGGACGCGCAAGATATAGCCGAGCACCAGCTTGCGGTTCTTCGCCCGCGCCGCCGCGACAACCTTCTCGGCATCCTCATTGTTGGTGGCGAGCGGCTTTTCCATGAACACATGGCAGTTGGCGGCGATTGCCTTCAGCGCATATTCGGCGTGGGTGTTCGGCCAGCTGTTGATCGACACCGCGTCCGGTTTTGTTTCCTTCAGCGCCTGGTCGAAATCCTCGTAGAGTGGGTAGCCGGCTAACTCTCCCGGAATCTTCGTGTTGCTCTTGATCGAGCGGCTCATAATGCCGACGATCTCAAAACCGTCGAGCCGGTGATACGCGCTGGCATGCGACGCACCCATATTGCCGAGACCCACCACCAGCACTTTTACCTTGTCGGACACCGCTGCCTCCCAAATTCTTGATTAAATCACGGGCGGCGCTGTTGCCGTCGCCCGCATGTTTATCCAGGACAATCACCTTAGGTTGGCGCCGCCCCTCATTGCCCTGCCGGGCATTTCTCCCCGTATAGTGACGGGGAGAAAGGGCTGGCCGCAATGTTGGCGATTGGCGAAATCATCAACGACAGCGTCCCCTCGCCCCGTTTACGGGGAGAGGATGCAGGCAGGCAGGTGAGGGGCGGCGCTGACCTGGACATTGTCAGCCCTACTTCACCGCTGAATCGAACAGATGCGCCTTGATCTTCTCGACATCGAGCGCGGCAAAGCCTTCCGACAGCTTGTACCCGTCGGCATCGGCCTTGACCTTGGCCTTGTCGAAATCATTGGCCGGGCCGATCAAATCATTGGTGCAGACATCCTCGGCCTTCACCGGAGCGGTGATCTGGCCGATCTTGTGGATCTCGTCGAAGAAGCCCTGCCAGCTCGCCATGTCGTGCGAGCCCCAGCCGCCGCGTTTGTCCATGTCGCCGCGGAAGACGTTGATCTGCTGCAGGATCGAGGTGGTGCCAAGCTCCGGCCCGAGATTCTTGGCCAGCGTCGGGAACTGCTCGAACACCGCTTCGACCGCCGCGCGGGGATTCTGGTAGCCGAATTCGAGGCCCATCGCCCAGCCGCGCAGGTACTTTTCCAGCAACGCCTTCTTGTCGGCGTCCTCCAGATCGGCGGCGCGCACGACGAAAGTATTGGCCGGCAGCTTTGAGTTCTGCACGCCGAGCCAGTATTCGAAGTCGAGCCCCTTGGCGATCCATTCGGCGCGCAGGCCTTCCCACGACAGGGCAGCGTCGCCCTGGCCGCCGGCAAGAGCCGTGCCCCATGTCGGCCAGCCGGCTTCGACATATTTGACCTTCTTGATGTCGACGCCCTGCGCCGCCAGCAGCGGGTCGGTGATCGACTGCCAGGCGGCGGAGCCGAGCAGTATGGTCTTGCCTTCCAGCTTCTTCAGATCGTTCGATCCCTCGCCCTTGCGGAAGGCGATGCTGAACGTGTCGCGGGCGCCCATATGGAACACCGACTTCAGCTTCATGCCGTTCTGGATGGCGAAAGAGAACACGCCGGGCGACGGGAAGCCCATATCGGCCTGGCCGACATCGACGAACTTCACCGTCGCGGTGCCGTCCGACGGCCCCGGCTGCATGTCGGTGTCCAGCCCATCGAAATAGCCGGCCTTCTTGGCTGCCCAGTAGGGATAGTCGTCGAGCACTTCGAGCGTGCCGCGCGGCGAGATCCAGGTGAATTTTCCGTAGGGTTCGGCCCTGGCCCTGAGGCCGGTGGCGCCAAGCGCCGTCGCGGTCACCAGCCCGGCGCCGGTCACCTGCAGGAAAGTGCGGCGGCTGATCCCCGCCGGGTTGGTCGAGAAATTATTGGTCATGGCATTCCCCTTTTTTGTTTGTCAGTCTCTTGCCGCCCGCCTCCCGGGCGCCGTCTGTACTTTTGTGTTCAAGCCTCCCAGCTCGCCCATTTCTTGCCGATCAGGAAGAACAGCACGTAGATCAGGATGCCGAGCGTCGACAGGATCAGCACCACGGCGAAGAACTGCGGCATCTGGATCATCGACGAATAGGTGGTCAGCCGGTTGCCGAGGCCGAAGCCGCCGCCGACCATTTCGGCGCCGACCGCGGTCAGCAGGCCGAAGATGGCGCCGATCATCAGCCCGACCAGGATCATCGGCAGCGCCATCGGCGCACGGATCTTCCAGAAGATCTGCAGGGTGCTGGCGCCATAGGAGCGTGCCAGCGCGATCTTGGCGCTGTCGACGCGGCGAAAGCCCGTCGCCGCATTGATCATCACCATCGGCCCGGCGGCCAGCGCCACCGCGATGATGCGGGGCGTGTAGCCGAAGCCGAAGCGCAGGATCAGAAGCGGCACCAGTGCCAGCATCGGCGTGGTGACCAGAAGCAGGATGTAGGGCGCGACGATCTTCTCGGCGAACGGAAACTGGGTGATGACGGCGGCCAGCACCAGGCCGACGATCGCGCCGATGGTGAAGCCGGACACCAGCTCGACCAGCGTGTAGCCGAGATGCGGCGCGATCAGCGGGAACTCGTCGAACAGCGCATAGGCGATCGAGCTCGGCGGCGGCATGATGTAGAGCGGCACGTGGAACAGCCGCAGCGCCAGTTCGATGCCGCCGATGATGATCACCGCCACGGCAAGAATGGCTGCCACCTCCTTGCCCGACTTGATGCCGGGGCCGCTGGCGAAGGCTGACAGATTGGTCAGGCTGACCTCCTGGCCGTCGCCCGACTTGGCACCCGACTTGGACTTCGAGAATTCCGGAATGGCGTCGCCTCCGCTCACGGCCTGATCCTCACGATCTCTGCGCTCGGGCGCTCCGGCGTTTTTGGCCGCGTGCGTTCGCCGACAATGTCCATCTTGATCAGGTTGGTGAGGTCGAAGACCTCCTTCGTCGCCATGATCTCCAGCGAGCGCGGCCGCGCAAACGGCACGCGATATTCCTTGGCGACACGACCCGGCCGGGCGCTCAGCACCACCACCCGGTCGGAGAGGAAGATCGCCTCCTCGATCGAGTGGGTGATGAAGACGATGGTGGTCTTGGTGTCGAGCCAGATCTCCTCGACCAGCCGGTTCATCTCCTCGCGGGTGAAGCTGTCGAGCGCGCCGAACGGCTCATCCATCAAAAGCACCGAGGGTTTGAGCGCCAGCGCCCGCACGATCGCCGCGCGCTGTTGCATGCCGCCAGACAGCTCGCGCGGAAACTTGCCGCCGAAGCCGTCGAGCCCGACGCGGTTGAGCAGATGCGCGATCCACGCCCGGTCCGGCTTTTCGCCCTTGATCTCGAAGGGGAAACGGATGTTGGCGTCGAGATTGCGCCACGGCAAAAGGTTCGCTTCCTGGAAGACGATGCCGATATCGGGATGCGGGCCGGTGATGGTCTTGCCGTCGAGCCGGATCTCGCCGCTGGTCAGGCTGTGCAGGCCCGACATCGACCACAAAAGGGTCGTCTTGCCGCAACCGGAAGGACCGACGATCGAGACGATTTCATTGGCGCTGACATCGAGGCTGCAGCGGTCCAGCGCCAGCAGGTCGCCGGAGGCCGTGTGGTAGATCTTGGTCGCTGCCTGCACGCCAAGCTTCGGGTTTTTTGCATCGCCCGTATTCATCTGCCCCCCGGGAAGACTGCGCGATGATCCATTGGCTCATCTCCAGCGAAAATCAGTCTGTAACTATCCTACTTTCCTGTCAAGCACGAGCGCTGGTACCCGTATCACAAAAATGGATGGTAATAGCTATCCGATTGTTTTTATGATATTTTCATGGCCTTGAAATACGTGTTGCTTTCCTACATACTTCCGAATTCACGCGGACCGAAGGAAGCAGAGAAGGTGCGGTTTCCCCAACGACACGCTACGGTTGCTATGCGGACCGGCACGTGGAGCCATGGCGTGCAAACATGCTAAGACGTCAGCCTCGCAACCCAGGGAAAGACCAGGACCCCATGACCGAAGCTGGCAGCCAGGACGAGCCTGATCCAGGCCATGATGTGGAGGGGCGCGATCATGTCCGGCGCATCCCCGACATCATCTCGCTGGTCAAGGATTCCTACAGCGAGTTGCGCCCAGCCGAACGGCGTGTCGCCGATGTCGTGCTCGACGATGTCAAATATGCCGTCGACGCCTCCAATGCCGCCCTTGCCCAGCGTGCCGGGGTCAGCGAACCGACGGTGACCCGGTTCTGCCGCGCCATCGGCTGCGAGGGCGTGCGCGACTTCAAGCTGAAGCTGGCGCAGAGCCTCGTCGTCGGTGCGCTCTATCTCGCCAAGTCACCTTCCGTCAGCAATGACAATGGCATGCCGTTCTGGAACGCCGTTTTCGGCGAGGCGCGCCGGGCGCTGCAGGAAGCCGAGCGGCAGCTCGACCCGGCGCAGTTGCAGAAGGCGGCCGAGCTGATCGCCAAGGCGCGCCAGGTCACGGTCTTCGGCCTCGGCGGCAGCTCCTCGGCGCTGGCGCAGGAAACCCAGTACCGGCTGTTCCGCTACGGCATCACCGTCAGCGCCCAGTGCGACCCCTATCTGATGCGCATGACTGCCTCGACGCTCAAGCCCGGCGATCTGGTGATCGCCATTTCGGCGACGGGACGCACCCGCGAGGTGATCGAGGCCGTCGAACTAGCCAAGCACTATCGCGCCAATGCGATCGCCGTGACCGCGCCCGACACCGAACTCGCCCGCGCCTGCGACGTCAGGCTGACGGTGGCGGTGCCCGAATATCCCGACACACTGAAGCCGACGGCGTCGCGCTTCGCCTTCCTGGCGGCGATCGACCTTTTGGCGGTGGCCTCCGCCTACAAGCTCGACGGATCGGCCCGCGAGACGGTGCGCCGCATCAAATACAACGCCCAGATCCACCGCACCGGCAAGGAGATGGAGCCGCTCGGAGATTAGTTCTTTCCTTCTCCCCGTTCACGGGGAGGTGAGGAATGGTCCGCGTAGCGGACGAAAAGCCAACTGCTTGGCTTTTCGAACGACGAACGCCGGCAGGCGGATGAGGGGCGGCGCCGAGTTCAACAATTGATGATCCCAACTTGGATTGGGCGCATGCACAAAGAGGAAAGAAATGCTCGAAATAGCACCGACGAAACAGGCAGCCGCATGGCTCGAATCCTTGGCGCAGGCGCTCGCAGCCGGCGACGTGGCCGCTGCGAGCAACCTGTTCGTCGACGATTGCTACTGGCGCGATCTCCTGACCTTCACCTGGAACATCACCACCATGGAAGGCCGCGAGGCGATCGCCGACATGCTGGGGTCGACGCTGGCGGCGGCCAGGCCCAAGGCATGGCAGCTGATCGGCGAGGCGATCTCGGACGATGGCACCATCGAGGCGTGGTTCAGCTTCGAAACCGCGGTGGCCAGGGGAGAGGGCATCATACGGCTGCGCGACGGCCACTGCCGCACGCTGTTCACGGCAATGACGGACCTGAAAGGGTTCGAGGAGCGCAAGGGAGCGAAGCGGCCGCTTGGCGTGCGCCACAAGGCCGATCCCAGGCGCGAGACCTGGTCGGAGGCGCGGGCGCGCGAGACGCGCGAGCTCGGCACTGATGAACAGCCCTACTGCCTGGTCATCGGCGGCGGCCAGGGCGGCATCATGCTGGGGGCGCGGCTGCGCCAGCTCGGCGTGCCCATCATCATCATCGAGAAGAATGCGCGGCCGGGCGATTCCTGGCGCAACCGCTACCGCACGCTCGTGCTGCACGACCCGGTCTGGTACGACCATCTGCCCTACATTCCCTTCCCCGAAAACTGGCCGGTGTTCACGCCCAAGGACAAGATGGGCGACTGGCTGGAAATGTACACGCGCGTCATGGAGCTCAATTACTGGGTCGCCACCAAATGTCTCAGCGCGTCCTATGATGAGGCCGAAAAAGTCTGGACCGTGGTCGTCGACCGCGTCGGCCGCCAGATCACGCTGAAGCCGAAGCACATCGTCTTCGCCACCGGCGCCTACGGTCCGCCACGGCGGATCGATCTGCCGGGCGCCGACCGGTTCAAGGGCGAGTTGCTGCACTCCAGCCAGTATGCCAGCGGCGACAAATTCCGCGGCAGACGAGTCGCGGTCATCGGCGCGGCAAGCTCCGGCCACGATGTCTGCGTCGACCTCTGGGAAAGCGGCGCCGAGGTCACAATGATCCAGCGTTCGCCGACGACGGTGGTCAAATCGGACACGCTGATGGAAGTCGGCTTCGAGATCTTCTCGGAAGACGCACTGGCACGCGGCATCACCACCGAGAAGGCCGACATGATCGTCGCCTCGACGCCGTTCGCACTGGTGCCCAAGGGCCAGCGGGCGCTCTACGAGGTGATCAAGGCGCGCGACGCGGCCTTTTACGACCGCCTGCGCGCCGCCGGCTTCGCCCTCGATTTCGGCGACGACGAGACCGGCCTTCTGATGAAGGCCTACCGCACCGGCTCCGGCTACTATATCGATGTCGGCGCTTCCGACCTGATCATCGACGGCAAGATCGGCATCCGCAGCGGCGTCGCCATCAAGTCGCTGACCCCGAGCGGCATCCTGTTCGAGGACGGCAGTGAACTCGCCACCGACGCCATCATCGCCTGCACCGGCTATCAGTCGATGAACGAGACGGTGGCTTCGATCGTCTCGCGCGAAGTCGCCGACAAGGTCGGCCCCTGCTGGGGGCTTGGCTCGGGCGTCAAGGGCGATCCCGGACCCTGGCAAGGCGAGTTGCGCAACATGTGGAAGCCGACCGCGCAGGAAGCGCTGTGGTTCCACGGCGGCAATCTGGCGCTGTCGCGCTTCTATTCGAAATATGTGGCGCTGCAGATCAAGGCGCGGATGGAAGGCATTGAGACGCCGGTTTACGGAAAGCCGAGCAATTCAGGCGCTGCTGATCTCCCCCCTCAAGGGGGAGATGTCGCCGAAGGCGACAGAGGGGGTCGCCGCGCGTAGAGCGCCAGCCTCCATCTGCCGCAAGGAGGTCGCATCCAGTCGAACCGACCCCCTCTGGCCTGCCGGCCATCTCCCCCTCAAGGGGGAAGATCGCTAATCGTGCCGATGCCCGAAATGCCTCGCCGCAACCTCGACATGCGTATGCGATGCCTGCGCCACGAAACGCTCGGTCTCGTTGTGATCAGCCGCCTCGTTCGGCCACCAGGTGCCGCCGATGGCGATGCCTTCCGACACCAGCCTCTGGTCGGCGACCAATGACGCGCCGACCGCGTCGACGAAGGTGAAGCGGCCCGGGCGCTGCCGGAGCACAGCGACATCGCCGACAGTGCCCACCGCCAGCGTGCCCAGATCAGGCCGCGCGATCGCCTGCGCCGGCGCTTGCGTCGCGGCGCGCAGGACCTCGACCAGCGGCATGCCGAGCGCCAGCAGCTTCGACATGCAGACCAGTATGTCGAAGGCGGGACCGTCGACACAGTAGAGATGCACGTCGCTCGAGATCACGTCCGGCGCCAGTCCTTCCTCGAGCATGGCGCGGGCAACGGCGAAATCGAACGAGCCCATGCCGTGGCCGATGTCGAAGATGACGCCGCGCTCGCGCGCCAGCCGCATGTCCGGCCGCACCGCGCCGGAAGCAAATACCGGCGCATTGGGAAACGGCCGGAAGCAGTGGGTGAGAATGTCGCCCCTGCGCAGCCGCGGCAGCACCTCCGAGCGGCCGGGCGGCGGCTCGTCTATATGCGCCATCAGCGGCAGGCCGGCCTGGTCGGCGGCCTCCAGCGCCAGATCCACCGGGGCGATGCCGCTGGTGCCGCCGGCATGCTTGCCGGAGCGAACTTTTACGCCGACCACGACATCGCGGTGTTCACGCACCGCCGCGACCACCTCGCGCGGCTCGCACAGCCTGAGGTCGCTGCACTCGCCGACCGACACTGTCTGCGAGAAGCCGAAAATGCCGGCAAAGGAAATGTTGACATAGGCCAGGATGCGGACCTTCGACCGCTCCATGACATGGCGGCGGAAGCCGAGGAAATTGCCGGCGCCGGCACTGCCCGCATCGATGAAGGTGGTGGTGCCGCTCTTGGCGGCCAGCCGGTCGGCATCGACGCCAAGCGACGTGCCGCCCCAATAGACGTGGCTGTGCAGGTCGACCAGGCCCGGCGTGACGATGCAGCCGCCGGCATCGACGATCTGCGCTGCGCTGTCCGCCGGGATATCGGCATCGACTGCGGCAACGCGGCCATTGGCGATGGCGACATCGCGCGGCGCGTCGAGGCCAGCGGCCGGATCGATCAGCCGTCCGCCCTTCAGCAGGAGGTCGAATTGCATTGCGGTCACCTCCGCTTCGTTGCTTTGCCTACAGAGGCCGGTAAGCGACCGCCTCGACTTCGATCTTGATGTCGATCATCAGCCGCGATTCGACCGTGGTGCGGGCCGGCGGGTCTTTGGGGAAATGCCGGGCATAGACCGCGTTGAAGGCGCCGAAATCGCGCGCATCTTCCAGCCAAACCGTGGTCTTCACCACATCGTCCATGGTGCAGCCGGCCAGCGCCAGCGCGGCCTTGATGTTGGCGAGCACCTGCTCGGTCTGTTCCGATATGCCGCCCTTTACCACGATGCCGTCGCTGCCGACGGGAACCTGGCCCGAGACATAGACGAGATCGCCGGCCCGCACGGCTGGCGACAACGGCACATGCGATGTTCCAAAACACTGTTTCGGCAAGGGACAAGCCTCCTCTGATGACAGGACGGGGTGCCATGGCGGCGCCCGCTTCGATCGACATTTACGCCGATCGGGGCGATCCTCATAGGGGCCTTGTTGGAAAGCAACATTCTTCGAAATCCGTGTTGCTTTATTACAGGAGCGCTTGCATCGTGCGCGCTGGCGGGCTGCCTTGTAGCCGCACCGCACAGACGCATTAGCCAGAGCGGAGACACCCAGCAATGACCTACGACAAGAACCCGTTTCCATCAGGCGATGCCGATCGCCACGCGCTCTGGGAAATGCTGGTGCGGCGCGACATCGACGCTTTCATCGGCCAGGACTGGGCCATGGTCGAGGATGATTTCGTCGCCGAGAGCTTCTTCGGCATGCACGCGCATTTCCTCAGCAATGCCGATGCCTGGCGGCTGCAGTTTCCAAGGCTGGACATCTACCGCGACGAATGGCTGCGCCAGGCCAGGGAGACGGCGGCGACCAAATTCTCCGAGCCGCTGCGCGAGGCGCTGTTTCGCGTCACCAACATGCGCGACATCGATGTCGACGGCGACCGCGCCGTGCTGCACAAGAAATTCGACGGCTCGGTTGCCAAGGCGGACGGCAGCGTCGACCGCTTGAAATGGCAGACGCTGTATTTCTGCAGCAAGGTCGGCGGCAGCTGGAAGATATCAGGCTTCGTCGGCTACATGCCGCATCCGCTCGGTAGCTAGAACCACCGATCACCAGAGCGCAGGATGGGTCGGGCCGAACGTGCGGCCCGGCACCGCGGCCGCCATCAGCGAGCCGTTGAACAGCGATGGCGGATGCAAGGCGCCGCATTCCATCAAACGCATCGCCAGACATTGGCAATGCCTTTTGCGCCCATTCTTACGAATTTGTATGCCGCCGGACAGGCCGGTGTGAACTCGTTTGTTTACGATGCGCGGGGCGGATCGCCATCGCCCCGCCGCAACCGTCGACTTCTGGACTTCAGCCATGCTCGCGCCCAACAGGCAACAACCCGCCGCACCGAGCCACAACAGGGTTCCCGACGTCACCCTCGACTTCTGGCTGGTCAAGCTGATGGCGGTCACCACGGGCGAGACCGCGGCGGATTATCTTGCCGACACAATCGGGCTCGGGCTGACCGCCACCTCGCTGATCATGACCGGCATCCTGATCGCGGCCCTTGTCCTGCAGTTTACGCGGAAATGCTATGTGCCGTGGGCTTATTGGCCGGCGGTGGTGCTGATCAGCATCGTCGGCACGCTGGTGACGGACAGCCTCGTCGACAGTTTCGGCGTGCGCCTGCAGACGGCAACCATCGCCTTCTCGGTCGCGCTCGCCGCGACATTCGCGGTCTGGTACGCCAGCGAAAGGACGCTGTCGATCCACACCATCTTCACCACCAGGCGCGAGATCTTCTACTGGCTGGCGATCCTCTTGACCTTCGCGCTCGGCACCGCCGCCGGCGACCTCGTCGCCGAAAGCTTCGACATGGGCTACCTCACATCGGGGCTGCTGTTCGGCGGCGTCATCGCGCTGATAGCGCTCGCCTACTGGCTGCTCAGTCTCGACGGCATCCTGGCCTTCTGGCTCGCCTATATCCTGACGCGACCGCTTGGCGCTTCGTTCGGCGACCTGCTGTCGCGGTCGGCCAGGCACGGCGGCCTGGGTCTCGGCACCATCTTCACCAGCCTGCTCTTCCTTGGCTGTATCATTGCCCTCGTCCTGCACATGACCCTGAAGGGGGCAACCGACGAGGCGGACGAACTGTTGCTGGACCTGGACTAGGTGCAGGGCGGATGCGCTAGCGTTGATAATTGCCGAAAACCCCACCGCTTCGGCCAATCTTGAACGTTCTAGCGCCACCATACCTGCGCCTTCGTGACATCCTAGGAACAAGCCCGTGCCGGTGATAGCCTCTCCATCTCGGCAACGGACCGGACCTTTCATGCGACTGCTTCTCGTCGAGGACGACCACAGGACGGCCGACTATATCGTCAGGGGACTGACCGAGGCCGGCCATGTCTGCGATTTGCTTCGCAACGGACATGACGCGCTGTTCGCGGCGACCCGGGGCAATTACGACGTGATCGTCGCCGACCGGATGATCCCCGGCCTCGACGGGCTGTCGATGATCAAGGCGGTGCGCGCCGCGGGCGTACGAACGCCCGCGATCTTTCTCACCTCCGTCGGCGGCATCGACGATCGCGTCGAGGGGCTGGAGGCCGGCGGCGACGACTATCTGGTCAAGCCCTTCGCCTTTTCCGAACTTCTCGCCCGCATCAACGCGCTTGGCCGGCGGCCGGCGGCGCAGGAGCAGAAAACCGTCCTGCGGGTCGCCGACCTCGAAATGGACCTGATCATGCGGCGGGTCACGAGGCGGGGCCAGCCGATCGACCTGCAGCCCAGGGAATTCAGCCTGCTGGAAGTGCTGATGCGCGGCGAAGGCCGCGTCATCACCCGGACCATGCTTCTGGAGCGCGTCTGGGATTTTCATTTCGATCCCAGGACCAGCGTCGTCGAGACCCATATCAGCCGGCTGCGGGCCAAGGTAGACAAGCCCTTCGAAACCCAGCTCATCCACACCGTCCGCAACACCGGCTACAGCCTGCACGCGCCGTCATGACCGGAACATGGTCCCGCCTGCTGCGCAGCACGCCGTTCCGGCTGGCCCTGACCTTCGCCTTCCTGTTCGTGCTGGCGTTCGTCCTGTCTGGCGCCATCGTCTACCAGATGATGAGCGCCGATCTTGCCGAGCGGCTCGACGACACCATCAAGGAGACTTACGCGGTAGTCGCCGCGACCTATGCCGAGAACGATCTCAAGGAGCTGGTTGAGACCGTCGGCAGCCACTCCCTGCGCAGCCCTAGGAAGGAGCAGCTGTTTTCGCTGACCGACGCGACGGGCAATCGCCTGGCCGGCAACTTCACCGCGGCAGGGCTTCCCGACGGCTTCTCGATGTTCGACACCGAAATGCCCGGCGTGCCGCCCGGCGCCGAGTACCGCGCCTATTCCGGCCCGGTCGGGGGCAACACCCTGACCGTCGCCTTCAGCCTTTCCGAGACGGAGGAGCTGGAGAGGATCGTGCTGATGAGCTTTGGCTGGGGAACCCTGATCATCATCGGGCTGGCGGTCGCCGGCGGCGCCCTGCTGGCCTCGCGGGTCCAGCGCCGTCTCGACGGCATCGCCGCCACCATGGTGGATGTCTCGCATGGACGGCTGGACACCCGCATTCCGCTGACCGGCAAGGGCGACGACATCGACATCGTCTCCAGCCAGGTCAATGCCGCGCTCGACCGCCTGTCGGCGCTGGTCGAAGGCATGAAACAGGTCAGCGCCAACATCGCCCACGACCTGAAGACGCCGCTCAACCGGCTGCAGATGATCCTCGACACCGCGTCCGAAAAGAACCTGTCAGGTCAAAAGGTCGCCCGCGAACTGGCCGAGGCGCATGCCGAAAGCCTGCAGATCAACGAGACCTTCGATGCCCTGCTGCGCATCGCGCAGATCGAAGCTGGCGCGCGCCGGGCGCGGTTCACCGATGTCGATCTGGGCGAGGTGCTGCAGACCATCGCCGAGATCTATGCCGATGTTGCCGAAGACGACGGAAAGTCGCTGTCGTTGGCGCAACCACAGGAAACGACGGACCGGATCCATGGCGATCGCGAGCTGTTGACGCAGATGTTCGCCAATCTGGTCGAGAACGCGCTGCGCCATTGTCCATCGGGCACGACGATAAAGCTGTCGGCGGCGCGCCAGGGCGAACGCGTCGTTGCCGGCGTCGCCGACAACGGTCCCGGCATTCCCGCCGACGAACATGAAAAAGTGTTCCAGCGGCTCTATCGGCTGGACCATAGCCGGTCGACATCGGGCAGCGGGCTGGGTCTCAGCCTTGTCCGGGCAATCGCCGATCTGCATGGCGCATCGATCACGCTGGGCGATGGGCAGCCCGGGCTTGCGGTGGCGGTGAGTTTTCCGCTGGCGATGGATTAGAGGCCGATCTCCCCCCTTGAGGGGGAGATGTCGCCGAAGGCGACAGAGGGGGTCGCCTCGCGTGAAGCGCCAGCCTCCATCTGTCGCAAGGAGGTCGCATCCGGTCGGACCGACCCCCTCTGGCCTGCCGGCCATCTCCCCCTCGAGGGGGGAGACCAGCAGCTTCACCGATCGATCCGCGTCGACAGGATGATCGACGACAGGGTCCGCTCGACCCCGTCCATGGCGCCGATCTGGTCGAGCAGCATGTCGAGGTCGCGGATCGATGGCGCGTCGACGATGACGATCATGTCGAAATTGCCGCTGACCGAATGCAGCGTCCGGACCGTCGTCAGGGCGCGCAGGCCGCGCACCACCTTGTCGGCGAGCTTGGGCGTCACGGTGAGCAGTACATGCGCCCGCACCAGCCCCTGCTCGTAGTCCGGCGCCAGCCGGACGCCATAGCCTGATATGATGCCGCGCTGCTCCAGCCGCTCGATGCGGCTCTGCACGGTCGTTCGAGACACGCCAAGCCGCCGCGCCAGCTCGGCGGTCGAGGCGCGCGCATTCTCGCGCAGCAGGGAAAGCAGAGCCTGTTCGGCGTCACTGAGCATTTCGACGATTCTTCTCGGCAGACTGTCCAATCAACGGTTTCGTTTCGAACAAAACCACGCTTCCATTCGACGGGCAAGCTGCGAATCTGAGCTCACAATCAGTGAGGGATCGGTCATGAAAAAAATTGTCGTTGTCGGCGCCGGAAAGATCGGCTCGACCATTGCCGAGATGCTCGCCGCCACTGGGGATTATCAGGTCACGCTCGTCGACCGCTCGGCAGCACAGCTCGCTGCTGCCGAACTGCCGGCCACGGTTGCGACGCTGGAGCTCGACATCGAAGCCGCCGGCGCGCTGGAAGCCGCGCTCGCCGGCAAATTCGCGGTGCTCAGCGCCGCTCCCTTCCATCTGACCACCCGCATCGCCGAAGCGGCGGCCAGTGCCGGCGTGCACTATCTCGACCTGACCGAGGACGTCGTCTCGACCCGCCGCGTCAAGGAACTGGCGCGTTCGGGCAGAAGCGCCTTCATTCCGCAATGCGGCCTGGCGCCGGGCTTCATCTCGATCGTCGCCAACGATCTCGCCAGCCGGTTCGATTCGCTGGAGAGCGTGCGCATGCGCGTCGGCGCACTGCCGCAATATCCCTCCAACGCGCTGAACTACAATCTGACCTGGAGCACCGACGGCGTCATCAACGAATATTGCGAGCCCTGCGAGGCGATCGTCGAAGGCGAGCTGGTCGAGGTGCCGCCACTGGAAGAGCGCGAGGAGTTCTCGCTCGACGGCGTCACCTACGAAGCGTTCAACACCTCCGGCGGCCTTGGCACGCTGGCCGAGACGCTGAAGGGCAGAGTGCGCACGCTGAACTACCGCACCATCCGCTATCCCGGCCACGCCGCGATCATGAAGGCGCTGCTCAACGATCTCGGCCTGCGCCACCGCCGTGACGTGCTGAAAGACATTTTCGAAAGCGCCCTGCCGGCGACGCTGCAGGACGTGGTCATCGTCTTCGTCACCGTCTCCGGCCGCAAGAACGGCCGCCTGCTGCAGGAGACCTACGCCAACAAGATCTACTCCAGGCGCATCGGCGACCAGGTGCGAAGCGCCATCCAGATCACCACCGCGTCGGGCATCTGCGCCGTGCTCGACATGCTGGCCGACGGCAGCCTGCCGGCGACGGGTTTCATCAAGCAGGAAGACATCGCGCTTGACGCGTTTCTGGCCAACCGTTTCGGGCGCGCCTATGCGCAGCACGAGATGGTGAGCCGGCTGGCGGGGTGATCAGCGTCTCTCTCTTGTGAGAGGCTGGCGGGACAGTGCCCCCCTCTGCCCTGCCGGGCATCTCCCCCTCTAGGGGGGAGATCGGCTGTCATCTTAGATTTCGCCAATTTTCAAAGTCTTGGAAGAGGCGGGTTGCCCGAAACTGCTGATCTCCCCCCTTGAGGGTGAGATGTCCGGCAGGACAGAGGGGGGCGAGTGTCCCGCCAGCATCACCGCCTTTGCACTATCACGAATCAAACATGCAGCGCGTGCCCCAGCGCCTTGAGCGCCGCTTCCTGGAATCCCTCGCCTTGCGTCGGATGGGCATGGATCGTGCCGGCAATGTCCTCCAGCCTCGCGCCCATCTCCAGCGCCAGTCCAAAAGCCGCCGCCAGTTCCGAGACGCCCTGCCCGACCGCCTGGATGCCGAGCATCAGATGGTTGTCCGCGCGCGCGACGACACGGACAAAACCGTCCTCGCCGAGCTTGGTCATCGCCCGGCCGTTGGCGGCGAACGGGAACGTGCCGATCTTGATCTCGCCGCCGAGCGCCTTGGCCTCTTCCGGCGACAAGCCTGCCGTCACCAGCTCGGGATCGGTGAAGCAGACGGCGGGAATCGAGCGCTTGTCCCAGCTGCGTTTGTGACCGGCGACGATCTCGGCGACCATCTCGCCCTGGGCCATCGCCCGGTGCGCCAGCATCGGCTCGCCGGTGACGTCGCCGATGGCGAAGATGCCGCGCATCGAGGTGCGGCACTGGTCGTCGATGCGGATGAATTTGCCTGCCCTGTCGAGGTCGATCTGCTCGAGCCCCCAGCCTTCGGTCACCGGCTTGCGGCCGACCGTGACCAGGATTTTTTCGGCGGCGACCTTGGCGCTCTTGCCATCCGCCGTCTCGACCAGCAACGCATCGCCTTTGGTCGATAGCCCCTTGGCCTTGGCACCCAGCATCACCTCGACGCCGAGTGCGTTGAGCCGCTTGACCACGGGCCGCGTGAGTTCGGCGTCATACTGCGCCAGCACGCGCGGCAAGGCCTCGACCACGGTCACTTTGGCGCCCATTTTGGCGAAGGCCATGCCGAGTTCCAGCCCGATATAGCCGCCACCGACGACAGCGAGTTTTTGTGGAACCGCGCCGAGTGCCAGTGCCTCGGTTGACGAAATCACCGGACCGCCAAAGGGCAGGAACGGCAGTTCGACCGGCGCCGAGCCGGTGGCGATGACGATCGCCTCGGCGCGGATGACTTGGCTTCCTGTCTCGGTTTCGACCTCCACAGTCTTGCCGTCGCGAAAGCTCGCCCAGCCATGCACGGTCTTGACTCCTGCCTTCTTGAGCAGGCCGGCGACGCCGCTGTTGAGCCGGCTCACGATGCCGTCCTTCCAGGCGATCGTCTTAGCCAGGTCGAGCGTCGGTGCGGTGAGCGAAATGCCAAGCGGGCTCTT
Organism: Mesorhizobium sp. M7A.F.Ce.TU.012.03.2.1; assembly: GCF_004006095.1. Classification (NCBI taxonomy): domain Bacteria; kingdom Pseudomonadati; phylum Pseudomonadota; class Alphaproteobacteria; order Hyphomicrobiales; family Phyllobacteriaceae; genus Mesorhizobium; species Mesorhizobium sp. M7A.F.Ce.TU.012.03.2.1. The sequence goes on along the minus strand of NZ_CP034779.1, from coordinate 1,504,297 downwards.
GCCGCTCGCCATGTGTGAGACCCTCTCGAACTCTTCCGCCGCATGGATCAGCGCCTTGGACGGGATGCAGCCGACATTGAGGCAGGTGCCGCCTGGTTTGCCCGACTCGACGATCACCGTGTCGACGCCGAGCTGCCCGGCACGGATGGCGCAGACATAGCCCCCGGGACCGGCGCCGATGACGAGCAGCTTGCAGGAGATTTCTTTCATGTTGGCATCCTGGTTCACAATGGTGCTGGAAGGCAGATAATGTTGGGTCCTTCGCGCCGCCCTCGAAGCGCGTAATCTCCCCCCTCGAGGGGGAGATGTCGCCGAAGGCGACAGAGGGGGTCGCCGCGCGTAGAGCGCCGGCCTGCATCTGTCGCGCAAGGCGGTCGCGTCCAGTCGTACCAACCCCCTCTGGCCTGCCGGCCATCTCCCCCTCGAGGGGGGAGATTACGCCCTCCACTGCTTTCGCTGATTTTCAACATTGTAAGAAGAAAACCAGTCCTCCAAGGCAGAGGGGGGCGCTGTCCCGCCGGCATCTCGATTGTCCCGCCCCTCAATCCACAAAGATCAGCGCCGGCGTTTCCAGCAGCGTCTTTATCCGCTGGATGAACACCGCCGCGTCCCAGCCGTCGATCACCCGATGGTCGAAGCTCGACGACAGGTTCATCATCTTGCGCGGCATGAACTGGGTGCCGTCCCACACCGGCCGCACCATCATCTTGTTGACGCCGATGATCGCCACTTCGGGATGATTGATGACCGGTGTCGTCGCCACGCCACCCATGGCGCCGAGCGAAGTGATGGTGATGGTCGAGCCAGACAGCTCGTCGCGTGTCGCCGTGCCGGACTTGGCCGCCTCGGCCAGCCTGATGATTTCTGCGCCGCACTCCCAGATATCGCGCGCCTCGGCATGCTTGACCACAGGCACCACCAGCCCCGTCGGCGTCTGCGCGGCAATGCCGATATTGATGCCGCCATGCTGGTGGATGATGCCGGCCTCGTCGTCGAACAGCGAATTGAGATTGGGCTGGTCCGCTATCGCCTTGACCATGGCCCGCATCAGGAACGGCAGCAGCGTCAGCTTCGGCCGCTCCACGCCACCCTTACCTGGGCGCTTCTCCTTGTTGAGCGCGGCGCGCAATTCCTCCAGCGCGGTGACGTCGATCTCCTCGACATAGGTGATGTGCGGGATGCGCGATTTCGACAGCGACATCTTCTCGGCGATCTTGCGCCGCAAGCCCACCACCTTGATATCCTGGATCGCATCGTTGCGGGCGAGGCCGGATGTCCTGGCAACCTGCGGCCCGCGCGCCAGGAACGCTTCGATGTCCTCATGGCCGATGCGGCCGGCAGGGCCGGATCCCGCAACCTGCCTGAGATCGATGCCGGCTTCCTTTGCCCGCAGACGCACGGCAGGCGAAGCCAGCGGTCTTTCGCCCTCGGGACGCCGTGCGCCGGCGGGCGTGGCAACTTGAGATGTCGGCGCCGTACCCCCACCCCTAGCCCCTCCCCACAAGGGGGAGGGGGATTCGGTCGCCGCCGCTTCCCCGCCTTCGATTCCTTTGGGATTTGCTGATGACGATGAAGTAGGTTTTGCTCCGCCCTTGGAAGCTGTGGCGCCTCCTCCTCCCCCTTGTGGGGAGGGGTTAGGGGTGGGGGTAGATGCCGCTGTGACCTCTGGCGATTTCGTGTCTGCGACAACATTCCCCTCGCCCGCCACCTTCAGCCGCACGATGGGCGAGCCGATCGCCACCGTGTCGCCGATCTCGGCGCCCAGCCACAGGATTTCGCCATCGACCGGCGATGGGATTTCGACCGTCGCCTTGTCGGTCATGACGGCGGCAAGCACAGTGTCCTCGCGCACCATGTCGCCGATCTTGACGTGCCATTCGACCAGCTCGGCCTCGGCGACACCTTCGCCGACATCGGGCAGCTTGATGATGTGTTCGCCCATCTCAGGCTCCCATGGTTTCAAGCAGGGCACGGCCGACCCGGGCGGGACCGGGGAAATAATCCCACTCCTGCGCATGCGGATAGGGCGTGTCCCAGCCGGCGACCCGCGCCACCGGCGCTTCGAGGTGATAAAAACAGTTTTCCTGCACCAGCGCCGACAGTTCGGCGCCGAAGCCGGACGTCAGCGTCGCCTCATGCACGATGACGCAGCGCCCGGTCTTTTTCACCGATGCGACGATCGTATCGAGATCAAGCGGCAGCAGCGTCCTGAGATCGATGATCTCGGCATCGATGCCGGTTTCCTCGGCCGCGGCCTGCGCGACATAGACCATGGTGCCGTAGGCGAGCACCGTGATGGCGGAACCCGGCCGGCGGATCGCCGCCTTGCCGAGCGGCACAGTGTAGTGGCCGTCGGCGACCTCGCCGAGCTCATGTTTCGACCACGGCGTCACCGGCCGGTCGTGATGGCCGTCGAACGGACCATTGTAGAGCCGCTTCGGCTCAAGGAAGATCACCGGATCGGGGTCTTCGATCGCCGCGATCAAGAGCCCCTTGGCGTCGTGTGGGTTGGACGGCACCACTGTCTTCAGCCCCGACACATGGGTGAACAGCGCTTCCGGGCTCTGGCTGTGCGTCTGGCCGCCGAAGATGCCGCCGCCGGTCGGCATGCGCACCACGATCGGGCAGGTGAAATCGCCGTTCGAGCGATAGCGCAGCCGCGCCGCTTCCTGGGTCAGCTGGTCGTAGGCCGGATACATGTAGTCGGCAAACTGAATCTCCACGCACGGCTTCAGCCCATAGGCGGCCATGCCGATGGCCGAGCCGACAATGCCGGATTCGTTGATCGGCGCGTCGAAGCAGCGGCTCTTGCCGTATTTGGCCTGCAGGCTCTGCGTGCAGCGGAAGACACCGCCGAAGAAGCCGACATCTTCGCCGAACACGACGACTTTGTCGTCGCGCCCCATCGACACGTCCATGGCATCGCGAATGGCCTCGATCATGGTCCGTCTCGGCATGGCTCAGACCCCCGCCTGCTGGCGTTGGCGTCTGAGATGCGGCGGCATCTCGGCGTAGAGGCCCTCGAACATGTCGCGCGTCGACGGCTTGCCGCCGGCATGCAGCGTGCCGTGGCTTTCGGCTTCCTTCTGCGCCGCGATAACCGTGTCGAGGATTTCCGCCTCGGCCTGCGCGTGCCGCTCGTCCGACCAGACGCCGAGCGCGATGAGATGGTTCTTCAGCCGCACGATCGGATCCCCGAGCGGCCAGGCGTCGGACTCGGTCTTTGGCCGGTAAGCGGACGGATCGTCCGAGCTCGAATGCGCGCCGGCACGGTAGGTGACATATTCGACTAGCGTCGGCCCGAGATTGCTGCGCGCCCGCTCCGCCGCCCATTTGGCCACCGCATGGACGGCGAGATAGTCGTTGCCGTCGACGCGCAGCGACGGGATGCCGAAGCCGAGCCCCCTTGCCGCGAATGTGCCCGAGCCGCCGCGCGCAATGCCCTGAAAGGTCGAGATCGCCCACTGGTTGTTGACCACATTGAGCACGACCGGTGCCTTGTAGGTCGAGGCGAACACCAGCGCCGAGTGGAAATCGGATTCGGCCGTCGAGCCGTCGCCGATCCAGGCGGCTGCGATGCGCGAATCGTTCGATATCGCCGAGGCCATCGCCCAGCCGACCGCCTGGATGTACTGCGTCGCCAGATTGCCGGAGATCGAGAAGAAGCCGTGCTCCTTCGACGAATACATGACCGGCAATTGCCGGCCCTTCAGCGGATCCGCCTCGTTGGAATAGATCTGGTTCATCATCGTGACCATCGGATAGCCGTCGGCGATGAGCAGCCCTGCCTGGCGATAGGTCGGGAAATTCATGTCGCCCGGCGCCAGTGCCTTGCGGAAGGCGCAAGCCACCGCCTCTTCGCCCAGATGCTGCATGTAGAACGAGGTCTTGCCCTGCCGCTGCGCCATCTGCATGCGCGCGTCGAAGGTCCGCAGCGTCATCATGTGGCGCAGGCCGGCCAGAAGTTCCTCATCGGAGAGCAGGCCGGCCCAGGGACCGACGGCCTCGCCAGTGCGGTTCAGCACGCGGATAATCGAGAAGGCATGATCGCGGACGGTGCGCGGATCGACATCGATTTCGGGGCGCGGCACCGAGCCGGCCTTGGGGATCGGCACATTGGAAAAATCAGGCGTCCCGCCCGGCCGCACTTCCGGTTCCGGAACGTGAAAACGCAACATCCCAGCATCGGCCATGACCTTTGTCCTCCAATGTTGCCTGGTGTCGATATTTACATATCTGCGCCGCCAGGCCAGTGCGAATTCGTCGGGCAGCCTGCGGACGTCGGTCCCGGCAGCGCCGGCCGATCCAGCCTCCCACGCACCAAGATGAAGATATGTCGGCGAAATTTCTTGTCGATGTTGGGCGCCGGCGCGCAATTAGACGCAAGATTGAGCCGGGTTTGCTGGCAGATAGGGTGATTGGGGAAGCGCGAAGCGTAATCTCCCCCCTTGAGGGGGAGATGTCGCCGAAGGCGACAGAGGGGGTCGCCGCGCATGGAGCGCCAACTTCTTCTTTCGGCGCATAAAATGTCGCATCCAGTCGAACCGACCCCCTCTGGCCTGCCGGCCATCTCCCGCTCGAGGGGGGAGATCACGCACACCCCGGTTCACCCCACGCCCGCATCATGCTAACCAACCCGGCATGGCACAGAAGAAAGCTTACGAGGTCGACAGCTGGCTCGCGAAGCCGGACCAGCGCATTTCGATCGTCCTGCTTTACGGCCCCGATCGCGGCCTCGTCTCCGAGCGGGCGAAGGCGTTTGCCGGCAAGACCGGCCTGCCGCTCGACGATCCCTTCTCGGTGGTCAGGCTCGAGGGTTCGGAGGTCGACCGTGACGAGGGCCGGCTGCTCGACGAGGCCCGCACCGTGCCGATGTTTTCCGACCGGCGGCTGCTGTGGGTGCGCAATGCCAGCGGCCAGAAGGCATTGGCCGACGACGTCAAGGCGCTGACGGCGGAGCCCGCGCGGGATGCCATCATTCTCATCGAGGCCGGCGATCTCAAGAAGGGTGTCGGCCTGCGCGCCATCGTCGAGGCGGCCGACAACGCCATGGCGCTGCCTTGCTATGCCGATGAAGCGCGCGACATCGACGGCGTCATCGACGCCGAACTGGGCAAGGCCGGCATGTCGATGACCATGGAGGCGAGACAGGCGCTGCGCCGCAATCTCGGCGGCGACCGGTTGGCCTCGCGCGGCGAGATCGAGAAGCTCGTGCTCTACGCCCATGGCCAGAGCGAGATCGGGCTGGAGGAGGTCAAGGCGATGTCGGGCGACGTCTCCGGCGCGTCTTTTGACGACGCGGTCGACGCGCTCCTCGAAGGTAAGATCGGCGACTTCGACACCGCCTTCACTCGCCATTGCCAGTCCGGCGGCCAGCCTTTCCTGGTGCTGTCCTCGGCGATGCGGCAGTTGCAGCAGATCCAGATCATGCGCGGCCAGATGGAGTCCGGCAACCGCAACGCCGCCTCGGTCGTCGCCGCCGCCCGGCCACCGGTGTTTTTCTCCAGGCGCAAGCTGGTCGAGAAGGCACTGGAGCGCTGGAGCACCGACGCGCTCGGCCGCGCGTTGACCCGGCTGCAGACGGCGGTGTTGCAGACACGACGGCGGCCGGACCTTTCCGTGGCGCTGGCACGGCAGGCATTGCTGGGGATTGCGGTGGAAAGCAGCAGGCTGGCGCAGCGCGCCTGATCTCCCCCTCGAGGGGGAGATGTCGCCGAAGGCGACAGAGGGGGTCGTTGCGCGTGGAGCGCTGGCCTCCTCTTCGTTTCCACAAGGGCGCCGGCGCTTGGTGTGAGGCGACCCCCTCTGGCCTGCCGGCCATCTCCCCCTCAAGGAGGGAGATTAGCGGCGTCGCCGATTTCGCCAATCATCATCGCTGAAAAAGAGAAGGGCTGGCAATCGCCAGCCCATGCTCAATTCAGAAGATAATTCGCCGGCTAATTATCGTTCCTGCTTCAGCCGCCTGCACAACTCATCGAGCTGCTCCAGCGAGCGATAGGCTACCCGAAGCGTGCCGCCTCTGCCCTTGTGATCCACCGACACGATCATGCCGATCGTATCGGTCAACAGTTTTTCCAGCGCCAGCGTGTCGGCGTCCTTTTCGTCAGGACTTGGCGCCGGCCTGGCTTCCCTGGCGCTGCTGGTGCCGGCCGGCATCTGCGCCAGCGCTTCGGCCTGGCGCACCGAAAGTCCTTCTTCGACGATGCGCTTGGCAAGGCCGGCCGGATCTTCCGCTGTCACCAGCGTGCGGGCATGACCCGCCGACAGCGCGCCGTCGACCAGCATGTCGCGAATCACGTCCGGCAGCTTCAAGAGCCTGAGCGTATTGGCGACATGGCTGCGGCTTTTGCCGATCACCTGGCCGAGATCGGCCTGGGTGTAGCCGTGCTCGTCGATCAGCTGCTGATAGCCGAGCGCTTCCTCGACCGCGTTGAGATCGGTGCGCTGGACGTTCTCGATGATCGCCAGTTCGAGTGCGGTGCGATCGTTGACCTCACGGATGATGACCGGGATCTCGGACAGCCCGGCGCGCTGCGCTGCACGCCAGCGCCGCTCGCCGGCGATGATCTCGTAGCGTCCGGCCTGTGTCGGCGAAGGCCGCGCCACCACCGGCTGGACGACGCCGTGTTCGCGGATCGACTGGGCGAGGTCGGTCAGCTCGGCGTCGCCGAAATGCCGGCGCGGATTCTTCGGATTGGGGGTCAGGAACTCGATCGGCACCTTGCCGTCGGCGCTCATGCCAGGTTTTTCAGGCGCTACTGGGCGATCGATCTCGCCGATCAGCGCCGCCAGCCCACGCCCAAGTCTCTTTCTCGAAAGATCTTCGCTCATCTTTATTCCAGTTGGCTATTCCAAATCGTTTCGGTATCGAATCGGCTCTTAACTATGCATCCGGCCTCATCAAGCGGCGCGTAACTTGCGCTCGCGGCGGATCACTTCCGACGCCAGTTGCAGATAGGCCTGGCTGCCCGAGCACTTCAAATCGTAGAGGATCGCCGGCTTGCCGTAGGACGGCGCCTCGGACACCCGCACATTGCGCGGGATGATGGTCTCGTAGACCTTGTCGCCCATATGCGCCCGCACATCCTGCACGACCTGGTTGGCGAGATTGTTGCGGCCGTCATACATGGTCAGCACGATGCCCTGGATGGTGAGATCCGGATTGATCGAGCGGCGCACCTGCTCGACCGTCTCCAGCAACTGGCTGAGACCTTCTAGCGCGAAAAACTCGCATTGCAGCGGCACAAGAACAGAATCGGCTGCAGCCATTGAATTCAAGGTCAAAAGGTTGAGCGATGGCGGGCAGTCGATCAGCACATAGCCGAACGGTGCGCCGCGCTCGGTGGCGGCGCGCAGCGCGTTGCGCAGCTTGAGCACCCGGTCGGGCGCGGAGGCGATCTCCATTTCGATGCCGAGCAGATCGAGCGTCGACGGCACGATCGACAGGCCCGGCACGGCTGTGGGGATGGCCGCGGCTTCCAGCTCCAGCTCGCCGGTCAACACGTCATAGGACGACACCGTCCGGTCCTTGCGGTCGATGCCCAGACCGGTGCTGGCATTTCCCTGCGGATCGAGATCGACGATCAGCACCTTTTCGCCGATCGCAGCCAGCGCGGTCGCCAGATTGATGGCAGTCGTCGTCTTGCCGACACCGCCCTTCTGGTTGGCTACGGTGATGATTCGGGGGCCATTCTTCATCATGGGTTTATGCCAGAAATTCATTTTGGGCGCCAAATCGCCTGTCAGTGACGGATCAGACAGGTCGCAGGTTGGACAATTCCAGGATGACGCCGCCAACGTCGGTCACACTTGGATGTTCTACCAGATCGAAGGACCATCGGTGAACGCTTTCTTGCACTTCGGTGCGGTAATCCCGGCCTTTGTGGAACAGGCCGCGCGCGCCCGAAATCAGCCAGGGCGCCGACAGGTCCAGCAAGGTCGAAAGCGGAGCCAGCGCCCGCGCCGTGACGATTTGCGGCGTCGAAACCAGCGCATGGCTGTCATCGATGCGGCGCGCCACGACCCGCGCCGGCAGGCTGAACTGGCCGACGACGGTCTGCAGGAAGGATGCCTTTTTGCGATTGCTTTCAACCAGATCGATGCTGGCGCCGTCGCGTTCGGCCAGCAGGAACGCCATCACAAGGCCTGGAAATCCACCGCCCGAGCCGAGATCCACCCAGCGTGTGGCAACGGGTTCTATGCGCCCGAGTTGGGCGCTGTCCAGGATATGGCGCTGCCAGACATCGCCCGACGTCGACTGCGCCACCAGATTGATGCTGCGGTTCCATTTCTGGAACATCTGCTCGAACGCCACCAACCGATCGAATGTTTCACGTGAAACCGGGCCTGCCGCATCCTGCAGGCTCTCCAGGGAAAAAGAACTCACGCAACATCCTTTTGTGGGCGCTGGGCGCTCTCCGCGTGACGGACATGCGCGACGATGATCGCCAGCGCCGCCGGCGTCATGCCTTCCATGCGCTGGGCATCGGCGATGGAGCGCGGCCGCCGCGCCTGCATCTTCTGCTTCAGCTCGTTCGACAGACCCGGCACTCCGGCGAAATCGACCGTCTCGGGGATCAGCCGGCTCTCCTCATGCCGGATCTGCGCCAAGTCGGTCTTCTGGCGGTCGAGATAGACAGAATACTTCGCTTCCGTCTCGAGGCGCTCCGCCGTCTTGCCGTCGATCGCCGCAAAGCGCGGATCGACGCCGGCCAGCCAAGCGACATCGACGTCGGGATAGGACAGCAATTCATAGCCGGACCGGCGCACGCCATCCCGGTTGATGTCCAGCCCGTGCCGCGCCGCCTCATTCGGCGTCATGGCGAGCGACTTCGCCAAATCCCGCGCCTCATCCAGGCTTTGCATGACCTGCCCGTAGCGCTGCATGCGCTGTGCCGAGGCGATGCCCAGTTTCGCAGCCAGAGGCGTCAGTCGCTCATCGGCATTGTCGGCACGCAGCGATAGCCGGAACTCGGCCCGTGACGTGAACATCCGGTAGGGTTCGCTGATGCCGCGGCTGGTCAAATCGTCGACCATCACGCCAATATAGGCTTCGGTGCGGCTGAGCACGATCTGCTCGCTGCCCGCCGCCCGCCGCGCCGCATTGAGGCCTGCGAGCAAGCCTTGCCCGGCCGCTTCCTCATAGCCGGTCGTGCCGTTGATCTGACCGGCGAGGAAGAGACCACCGATGCGCTTCGTCTCCAGCGTCTGATGCAGTTCGCGCGGATCGACATGATCATACTCGATGGCATAGCCGGGCTGCAGCATGATTGCGCGCTCCAGCCCCGGAATGGTTTTCAATATATCGAGCTGCACATCTTCGGGCAACGAGGTGGAAATCCCATTGGGATAGACGGTATCATCGTCCAGCCCTTCCGGCTCCAGAAAGATCTGGTGCCCGTCCCTATCGCCGAACTTGACGATCTTGTCCTCGATCGACGGGCAATAACGCGGCCCGACGCCCTCGATCGAGCCGGAATACATGGCCGACCGGCCAAGATTGGCGCGGATCAACTCATGCGTGGCCGTGGTCGTACGGGTGATGCCGCACTCGATCTGCGGCGTGGTGATGCGGTCGGTCATCAGCGAGAACGGCACCGGATTCTCATCCGCGGCCTGGCTTTCCAGCGACGCCCAGTCGATGGTCCGGCCGTCGAGCCGTGGCGGCGTGCCGGTCTTCAGCCGTCCAAGCTTGAAGCCCGCGCGGTCCATCGTCGCCGAGAGCCCAAGGCTGGCCTGCTCGTTCATGCGGCCGGCGACAATCTTCTTCTCGCCAATATGAATGAGGCCGCGCAGAAAAGTCCCGGTCGTCAGGACGACCGCACCACAGCCAAGCCGCCTGCCGTCGGCCAGGAGAACAGCCGTGATCCGCCCATCGGCGATCTCAAAATCCAGCACCTCGCCTTCGACCACGTCGAGATCGTTCTGCTGCCGAATCACTTCCTGCATGGCAAGACGATAAAGCTTCCGGTCGGCCTGCGTACGAGGGCCGCGCACGGCGGGACCCTTGCGGCGGTTGAGCAGGCGGAATTGAATGCCGGCCGCATCCGCCACGCGCCCCATCAGCCCGTCCATGGCATCGATCTCGCGCACCAGGTGGCCCTTGCCGAGCCCGCCGATCGCCGGATTGCAGGACATGACCCCGATCGTATCAAAGCGCAGCGTCACCAGTGCGGTCTTGGCACCAGCGCGCGCGGCAGCGCTGGCCGCCTCGCAACCCGCGTGACCGCCGCCCACCACAACCACATCATAGTGATTGGTCATCACAAACTTCCCAGACTCGAATGATTGAGGGACACATGTCCCCGCGAGGCTTGGCTGTCAAGAAAACTCCGCGAGTCGTTTCACGTGAAACAGCCGTGCACCGCCATCACGTGTGTTTCACGTGAGTCATCGGGGCACCGATGTTTCACGTGAGTCGCACCTTGCCGCTGCTCGAAGGTCTTACCCAAACGTTCGCAACATTCGTCATCCTAGGGCAAATCAGGAGCGAAGCGACGTCGCGGAGACCCTAGGATTCCATGCCGTGATCTTGGCCAAAGAGTACAGCGGATCAGAATTCTGCATCGTGGCGCGCGCTCAGAAGTCGCGGCATGGATCCTCGGGTCTGCGCCGCGTCGCTACGTTCCTTGCTCCGCCCGGGGATGACGAAGCGATGGGGCGTTCCGCAAACGGTCCATCAAAATCTCTGCATCGACAAACTGAGTCATTTTACGAGAGCGCATCGTTTCACGTGAGTCATTTCCCAATGCAGAACTGTGAGAAAATCACGTCCAGCATGTCCTCGACGTCAATGGCGCCGACAATACGGCCCAGACGATCTGCTGCAAGCCGCAACTCCTCGGCGCGCAATTCCTGCCCGACAGTCTGGCCGTCGGTTGCGCGACGCAGGTGGCTATTCGCTGCGCCGAGCAATTCGACGTGGCGCAGGCGCGACGGCAGGACATCGCCGACGCTGCCGGCTGCATCCGCTGCCCGCCGGCCGATTTTCCCCAGCAGTTCCTCGACGCCCGTCCCGTTCTTTACCGAAATGACAAGGTCGTAATCCTTCGTCGCGTCACTCGCCGCGCGGTCTTCCAGCAGATCGAGCTTGGTGCCGACGCGCACGGTCGGCGCCACAGTCGGCAGCTCGCCGACATCTCTTGGGTTCGCGATGTCCTGCAGCAAGAGCAAGAGATCGGCGCCATGCGCCTTGGCCCTGGCCTTCTCGATGCCGATCGCCTCGACCTTCCCCGGCGCATCGCGCAGCCCGGCCGTATCTGTAAGCCGGACCCGCAGCCCCTGGAGATCAAGTGTCACTTCAAGCAGATCCCGCGTCGTGCCGGGTTCATCCGTTACTATAGCGGCATCCCGCCGCGCCAGGGCGTTGAACAGACTCGACTTACCGGCGTTGGGCGCGCCAAGGATAACGACCTCGAAGCCGTCGCGAATGATCTCGGCGGCGCGAAATCCGGCAATGTGCCGGTCGATCTCGCCGATCATAGTTTTGACATCGGACCAAACCGTATCCGAAACGGAACCGGGGACATCGTCCTCATCGGCAAAATCGATCTCGGCCTCGATCATGGCGCGGGCGTTGATCAGTCGGCGGCGCCAGCCGAGATAGAGTTCGCTGAGAACGCCTTCGGCATTTTGAACGGCAAAACGCCGCTGCGCCTCCGTCTCGGCATTGACGAGGTCCGCCAGCGCCTCGGTCTCGACCAGGTCGACCTTGCCGTTGAGAAAGGCGCGGCGCGTGAATTCGCCCGGTTCCGCGTGCCTGATGCCGTCGAAACCAGTAATCGTCTCCAGGATCCTGGCCACCACGGCGCGTCCGCCATGAACGTGGAATTCCGCCACATCCTCGCCCGTAAAACTGGCCGGTCCGGGAAAGAAGATGACCAAGCCATTATCGAGCACGGTTCCATCGGGCGCTGTAAATCTGCGCAAGACCGCGACGCGGTCTTTAACCATACCCCCGGCAATCGTTTCGACTACGAATCGAGTCTGTGGGCCGGAAATACGGATGACGGCGACGCCGGCCGGGAGCCGGCCGCTCGACAGCGCTACGATGGAATCGCCTGAAATCATTTGCCCGCTCTACCGAACCGCCCTAGCTTTACGCCCATCAGCCAATCGCACCCGAGTTTGCCCAGTGACGCTGCCCACGCAAAACCTGCTTGCTGAACAAGCCAGCCCCTATTTGCAGCAGCACAGCGGCAATCCCGTCCACTGGCGGGCCTGGTCGCCGGCTTCGCTCGAAGAGGCCAAGGCGCTGGACAGGCCGATCCTGCTCTCGGTCGGCTATGCCGCCTGCCACTGGTGCCACGTCATGGCGCATGAAAGCTTCGAGGACGATGGTGTCGCCGCCGTCATGAACCGTCTGTTCGTCAATATCAAGGTCGACCGCGAGGAGCGCCCCGACATCGACCAGATCTATATGGCGGCGCTGTCCTCGATGGGCGAGCAGGGTGGCTGGCCACTGACCATGTTCCTGACGCCGGACGGCAAGCCGTTCTGGGGCGGCACCTACTTTCCGCGCGAGCCACGCTACGGCCGCCCCGGTTTCATCCAGGTAATGGAGGCGGTGGACAAGGCCTGGCGCGAGAAGCGGGCGAGCCTCAACCAGAGCGCCGACGGCCTGACCACACATGTCGAAGCCCGGCTCGCCGGCTCGCACGCGAAAACAGGGCTCGATCGCGACACGCTGGCTGAGCTTGCCAAGGGCATAGACGGCATGATTGACCGCGATCTGGGCGGCTTGCGTGGCGCGCCGAAATTCCCCAATGCGCCGTTCATGCAAACGCTGTGGCTGTCCTGGCTGCGCGACGGCAACGCCAGCCATCGCGACGACGTCCTCAACAGCCTCGAACAGATGCTCAGCGGCGGCATCTACGACCATATCGCCGGCGGGCTCAGCCGTTACTCGACCGACGCCGAATGGCTGGTGCCGCATTTCGAAAAGATGCTTTACGACAATGCCCAGCTGATCCGCTTCTGCAGCTGGGCCTATGCCGCAAGCGGCAACGAGTTGTTCCGGGTCCGAATCGAAGAGACGATCGAGTGGCTGCTGCGCGAAATGCGCGTCGACGGCGGTGCTTTTGCCGCCAGTCTCGACGCCGACAGCGACGGCGAGGAAGGGCTGTTCTACACCTGGAGCCGAGAAGAGATAGAAGCCGCCCTCGGCGACGATTCCGCTTTGTTTTTCAAGGACTTCATCCTCTCCAGCCCGCACGGTTGGGAAGGCAAGCCGGTCGTCCACCAAACCCTGTCCCAACAATCGCACTATGTGATCGATCGCGAACAGATCGGCCCGCTCAAGGCGAAACTCCTCACCGTGCGGGAACAGCGGGTCAGGCCCGGTCTTGACGCAAAGACCCTCACCGACTGGAACGGCCAGATGATCGCAGCGCTTGCAGAGGCCGGCCGGTCGCTGGCGCGGCCCGACTGGATCGACGCGGCGGCAAAGGCCTTTGCCCACATCAGCACCGCCGGCCGCGACGGCCGTCTGCCGCATTCGATGCTCGGCGCCAGAAAACTATTCCCTGCTTTGTCCAGCGACTATGCCGCCATGGCCAACGCAGCGATCTCGCTGTTCGAGGCCACTGGGAATTGGAGCTATGTCGACCAGGCCGGCCAGTTTATCGAGCAGCTCGACCATTGGTACGCCGATACCGAAAAGACAGGTTATTACCTGACCGCCTCGGACAGCACCGACGTGCCGATCCGCATCCGCGGCGATGTCGACGAGGCCATTCCCTCCGCCACCGGCCAGATCATCGAGGCACTGGTCCGGCTGGCCTCCGTCACCGGCAATCTCGACCTGCAGGAAAGGGCCTGGCAAGTTGCCGAGCACGCCGCCGGCCGCGCGGCGCACCAGGCCTATGGCCAGGCCGGCATCGTCAACGCCTGCGCGCTGGCGATCGAGCCACTCAAACTGGTCATCGTCGATGCGCTTGACGATCCAAAGCTCGTTCCGATTGCGAATCGAAGTCCGGACCCCCGCCGCGTCGACGTTGTCGTGCCGATCGGTACGGGTACGAATCGACCCTTGCTGCCTGGCGGAATCCTGCCGCCGACCAACGAGGCGGGTGCATGGTTGTGTACTGGGCAGGTGTGTTTGCCGGTCGTGACGGATGCTGAAGAGTTGGAACGATTGTTGCGAGGGCTATAAGGGCAACGCTGCTCGATCAGCCCAAAATTGCGGCGCTGGCGCCGCCCCTCATTGCCCTGCCGGGCATTTCTCCCGTATAGGGACGGGGAGAAAGACGCCGTCATGGACGGTTTCGCCAATTTTCAAACGAGCGCCGAGGGTGCGGCCATCTCCCTTCTCCCCGTCACTATACGGGGAGAAGGTGCCGGCAGGCGGATGAGGGGCAGCGCAAGCAGTTGCCCGTTGGCCCTCGCCAGTCCTCTTACGTGTTCATCGAATCGAAGAAATCCGCATTGGTCTTGGTCTGCTTGAGCTTGTCGATCAGGAACTCGATTGCGTCGGTGGTTCCCATCGGCGCCAGGATGCGGCGCAGCACGAAGATCTTCTGCAGATCCTGCTTGGAAACCAGCAGGTCTTCCTTGCGGGTGCCGGACTTCAAGATGTCCATGGCCGGATAGATGCGCTTGTCGGCCACCTTGCGGTCGAGCTGGATTTCGCAGTTGCCGGTGCCCTTGAACTCTTCGAAGATGACTTCGTCCATGCGGCTGCCGGTATCGATCAGCGCGGTGGCGATGATGGTCAGCGAACCGCCTTCCTCGATGTTGCGGGCGGCGCCGAAGAAGCGCTTCGGCCGCTGCAGCGCGTTGGCGTCGACACCGCCGGTCAGCACCTTGCCGGATGACGGCACGACGGTGTTGTAGGCGCGGCCGAGGCGGGTGATCGAATCGAGCAGGATGACGACGTCGCGGCCATGCTCGACCAGGCGCTTGGCCTTCTCGATGACCATTTCGGCGACCTGCACGTGGCGCACCGCCGGCTCGTCGAAGGTCGAGGAGATCACCTCGCCCTTCACCGAGCGCTGCATGTCGGTCACTTCTTCCGGCCGCTCGTCGATCAGCAGCACGATTAGATAGCATTCCGGATGGTTGGCGGTGATCGAGTGGGCGATGTTCTGCATCAGAACCGTCTTGCCGGTACGCGGCTGCGCGTTGATCAGAGCGCGCTGTCCCTTGCCGATCGGCGCGACCAGGTCGATCACACGCGGCGAGATGTCCTTGGTGGTCGCATTCTCGATCTCCATCTTCAGCCGCTTGGTCGGATAGAGCGGCGTCAGATTGTCGAAGTGGATCTTGTGGCGGATCTTTTCGGGATCGTCGAAATTGATGGTGTTGACCTTCAGCAGCGCGAAATAGCGCTCGCCCTCTTTCGGGCTGCGGATCGGCCCTTCGACCGTATCGCCGGTCTTCAGCGAAAAGCGCCGGATCTGCGACGGCGAAATATAGATGTCGTCGGGACCTGGCAGATAATTGGCATTGGCGGAGCGCAGGAAGCCGAAACCGTCCTGCAGCACCTCGACCACGCCATCACCGATGATCTCGATCTCCTGGGCGGCCAGCTTCTTCAGGATCGCAAACATCAGCTCCTGCTTGCGCATGACGCTGGCGTTTTCGACCTCGAGCGATTCGGCATAAGCGATCAGCTCTGGCGGTTTCTTGTTCTTGAACTCGGCGAGTTTCATTTCTTGCATAGACGGACCTTGAATAGATGGAGTCTGGGTAGGCTTTGGGAAAATATCGGCGGGATGCGACAAATGCCGGGCGCGGCCGAAAACAATGAGGGGCGGCGCATGACGGGAAGGAAGACCCGTCTTTTATCGTCGGTCGGGTGAAAGAGCAAGCTGCGTTTTGCGTGACCTATGAAGGCTTGAAACGCATCACTGCCCGTCGTTGTCTCCTGGCCGTTTTTGAGCAGCATGCATCAGAACGGCTTGACCACCACCAGGATGACGATTGCGATCATCAGCAATGTGGGGATCTCGTTGACCATCCGCCAGTGCCTGGCCGGTTTTTCATTGCGGTCCTCGGCGAATTTGCGCACCGCGCCGGCCAGATATCCGTGAACGGCGGACAGCAAAAGCACCGCACCGATCTTGGCATGCAGCCAGCCGCCCTGGAAACCAAAACCCTTCCAGGCGAGCCACAGGCCGAACACCCAGGTGACGATCATCGCCGGGTTGATGATGCCGCGCAGCAGGCGCCGCTCCATCACCTTGAAGGTCTCCGATTGCACCGAGCCCTTCTCGGCATCGGCATGATAGACCAGCAGCCGCGGCAGATAGAGCATGCCCGCCATCCATGAGATGACGGCGAGGATATGGATCGCCTTTGCCCAGAGATAGAAGCTGTCGGGTGCCGCGAAATACAAAAGCGCGGTGAGAACGACCAGCACCGCGATACCTGATATCATCCGCATCATCGCCTGACCGGTGCTGTTCGCGTTTTTCATCTCAGCCATCAGCGTGTCGCGCTCCGCACCTGACTCACCATCGCCTCGACATGGGCGATCGGCGTCTCCGGCGTGATGCCGTGACCGAGATTGAAGATCAGCGGCCCGTCTCCCAGCGCCCTCAGGATCGCCTCGACGCCATCCGACAGCGCCTTGCCGCCAGCCACGAGCCGCAAGGGATCGAGATTGCCCTGAACCGCACCCGAGCGCTGCAATTCCTTCGCTGCGATCAGGGGTACCGTCCAGTCGATCCCCAGCGCCGTCACGCCGGTCTTCTGTCGATATGTCCGGTAGCGCGAACCGGCACCCTTGGGAAAACCGATGATCGGAACATCGGGATGAACCGCCCGCACCCGGCCAACGATCTCGGCCATCGGCTGAACGCAGAACAGGTCGAAACTCTCATCGTCCAGCACGCCGGACCAGGAATCGAATATCTGCACCACATCCGCACCCGCCTCGATCTGGCGGATGAGATAGGCGGCCGAATGTTCGGCAAGCACCTTCAGCAATCGTTGAAAGGCCACCGGTTCGCGATAGGCAAAAAGCCGCGCCGGCGCCTGGTCGGGCGTGCCATGACCGGCGATCATGTAGGTCGCCACCGTCCACGGCGCGCCGCAGAAGCCGATCAGGGTTGTCTCTTCGGGCAGTTTGGCCCGCAACCGGCGAACCGTCTCATAGACCGGTTCGAGATTCACGTGAAACACCTTGCCTTCCAGAGCCAAAATCTCCGGCGCGGTGATCGGCGTCAGCAGCGGCCCTCTGCCCTCTTCAAAGCGAACGTCACGGCCAAGCGCATGCGGAACGACAAGGATATCGGAAAACAGGATCGAGGCATCGAAACCAAAACGCTCGATCGGCTGCAAGGTCACTTCGACCGCAAGGTCGGGATCGTAGCAGAGGTCCAGGAACGAGCCTGCTCGCCTGCGTGTCTCCCGATACTCCGGCAGATAGCGTCCGGCCTGACGCATCATCCAGAGCGGAGGCGGAAAATGAGCCTTGCCCTTCAGGACATCCAGCATGATCCGGTTCTGGGGCATCGGGCGCTCGCTTCTCCCAGCCTCTTCTATAATCAAAGATTCTTATATCTAAGATTCTTCTGATTCTAAGAGTCTGTTGGTTCTGGTGGTTGTCACCTGTCCCGCTTTGCCCCGGAAAACACCAGCCAACATATTGTCGCGTGCTTCTTTTTCCCAGATGTAGGGTTCTGGGGATGGCTCGGAATCGATCAATCGAGTCAAAGCGTTAGGCATTGCGGTGAAAGGCGGGTCCTGTGGACGGACCGTAGTCGAAAAAAGCCGCCCCCAAACTTGTCCCCAATCGCCCGACGAAGCTGACAGCGCATCGAATTGTGGACAAACTGCCATCTGATACAGTCGCCTCCGACAGGCCAGTCTTTTCATCCCGCTTTATCCACAGAAGCCCACAGCCCCAGGTGACCCCCTGTGAACAAACCCCAGAGCTTCTTCCACCTGCACCTGATTTCCGACGCGACCGGCGAAACGCTGCTCGCCGCCGGCCGGGCGGCTTCGGCGCAGTACAAGGATGCGCGCGCCATCGAGCATATCTATCCGCTTATCCGCACCGAAAAGCAGGTGGCGAAGGTGTTCGAGGACATCGAGGAGGAACCGGGCATCATCCTCTATACGGTCGTCGACCAGAAGCTGGCGCGCGGCATCGACGAGCGCTGCGCGGCCATGGGCCTGCCCTGTGTATCGGTGCTGGAGCCGGTGCTGACCGTGTTCCAGTCCTATCTCGGCACCCCGGCCGGCCGCCGCGTCGGCGCCCAGCATGTCCTCGACGCCGAGTATTTCCGCCGCATCGACGCGCTCAATTTCACCATGGACCATGATGACGGCCAGTTGCCGCTCAACATGGACGATGCCGATGTGGTGCTGATCGGCATTTCTCGCACGTCGAAGACGCCGACCAGCATCTATCTCGCCAATCGCGGCATCAAGACCGCCAACATCCCGATCGTGCTCGGCGTGCCGGTGCCGGAAAGCCTGGTTGCCGCCAGCAAGCCGCTGATCGTCGGGCTGATCGCCACCGCCGAGCGCATCTCGCATGTCCGGCAAAATCGCATCCTCGGCAACAGCGGCTCGTATGAGGCATCGGATTATGTCGACCGCGCCGCAATCGGCGAGGAGCTCGCCTATGCCCGCAAGATCTGCACGCGCCATGGCTGGCCGATGATCGACGTCAGCCGCCGCTCGATCGAGGAAACGGCGGCGGCCATCGTTGCCCTGCGGGGGAAGAATAGATAGATGAGCGAGGAGTGCGTTTTCCGAGTCTTCCCTGGCGGAAATTCGGCGCCGCCCCTCACCTGCCTGCCGGCATCCTCTCCCCGTATAGTGACGGGGAGAGGGGCGCTGTCATTGATGGTTTCGCCAATCGCGACTGTGGCTGGAAACAGCGCCAGCGCTGAAGCTGCCCCTTTCTCCCCGTCTCTATACGGGGAGAAATGTCCGGCAGGACAATGAGGGGCAGCGCCAACCTTACAGGACTAGAGCTGATCATACTCCAACCGCGCCTGTGTCTGCGCCCGAGTGCAAAATGACCGAAAAACTCATCCTCGCTTCCGGCAGTCCGTTCCGAAAGGCGATGCTGGTCAATGCCGGCGTCGACGTCGAGGCGGTGCCGGCCGATGTCGACGAGCGTGCGCTCGAGGCGCCTTTGCAGGACAGCGGTGTCTCACCCGAGGACGTCGCCCTGGTGCTGGCCGAGGCCAAGGCAACCGAAGTCAGCGAGCGCAGGCCGGGTGCCCTGGTGCTGGGCTGCGACCAGACGCTGTCGCTCGGCGACGAGGTGTTCCACAAGCCGGCCGATAGGGAAGGCGCACGCCGTCATCTGCTGGCGCTGTCGGGCAGGACCCATCAGCTCAACAGCGCCGCGGTGCTGGTCCGCGACGGCGAGGTTTTGTGGCGCCATGTCGGCATCGCCTCGATGACCATGCGCAAGCTCGACCCGGCCTTCATCGGCCGCCATCTCGCCCGCGTCGGCGCCAAGGCGCTGGGGAGCGTCGGCGCTTATCAGATCGAAGGCGAAGGCATTCAATTGTTCGAGAAAATCGAAGGCGATCATTTCACCATTGTCGGCTTGCCGCTTCTGCCGCTGCTCGCCGAACTGCGCACGCTGGGAGCGATCGATGGCTGAGGCGTCAAAGAAGGCCTTCGTGTCGGGCCATCCGGTCAAGCATTCGCGCTCGCCGAAGATCCATGGCCACTGGCTGGCCAAACATGGCATCGACGGAAGCTACCAGGCCATCGATGTCGCGCCGCAGGATTTTGCCGAGTTCGTGAACACGTTGCAGGCAAACAATTACCGCGGCGGCAACATCACCATCCCGCACAAGGAAGCGGCCTTCGCATTGGCCGAACGCCGCGACCAGGCGGCGCAGGAAATCGGCGCCGTCAACACGCTGTGGTTCGAGGACGGCGTCCTGTGGGCCGGCAACACCGACGGTCACGGCTTTGCCGCCAACCTCGACGATCATGCACCGGGCTGGGCAAGCAAGGGTTCGGCGGTGGTGCTCGGCGCCGGCGGCGCGTCGCGCGCCGTCATCCATGCGCTGAAGGAGCGCGGCGTTGCCGACATCCGCATCGTCAACCGCACTCTGGCCCGGGCTATAGAACTGCGCGATCGTTTCGGCGCCGGCGTGTCGGCGCATGGCATGGCGGCGACCGATGAACTGCTCAGCGATGCCGGCCTGCTGGTCAACACCACCGCGCTCGGCATGCATGGCAATGAAGGCCTGTCGGCCGATCCTGCCCGGCTGCCCGACCATGCCATCGTCACTGACATCGTCTATGTGCCGCTGGAGACGCCGCTGCTCGCGGCCGCCCGTGGGCGAAATCTGAAGGCGGTCGACGGCCTTGGCATGCTGCTGCATCAGGCCGTGCCCGGCTTCGAGCGCTGGTT
Organism: Mesorhizobium sp. M7A.F.Ce.TU.012.03.2.1; assembly: GCF_004006095.1. NCBI lineage: Bacteria > Pseudomonadati > Pseudomonadota > Alphaproteobacteria > Hyphomicrobiales > Phyllobacteriaceae > Mesorhizobium > Mesorhizobium sp. M7A.F.Ce.TU.012.03.2.1. The sequence goes on along the minus strand of NZ_CP034779.1, from coordinate 1,483,959 downwards.
CGGCGTCAGGCCGCGGGTGACGGCCGAACTCCGGGCGCTAATCGTCGCCGATCTGGTGCCGAAGCCATGATCGTGCTCGGCCTCACCGGCTCCATCGGCATGGGCAAGTCGACTACGGCCAGGATGTTCGCTGACGCCGGCGTGCCGGTCCATGATTCCGACGAGACGGTGCATCGCCTCTATGCCGGCAAGGCAGCCCCGTTGGTCGAGGCCGCCTTTCCCGGCACCACATCTGCCGGGGTGGTCGACCGGGCAAAGCTTGGCGCGCGTGTGCTCGGTGACGCCGCCGCGCTGAAGCGGCTCGAGGCGATCATCCATCCGCTGGTGCGCGCCGACGCCGATGCCTTTCTGGCCAGGCATCGTGGATCAGGCGCGCCGATCGCCGTCCTCGATTTCCCCCTGCTGTTCGAAACCGGCGGCCGCAACCGCGTCGACAAAGTCGTTGTCGTCACTGCGCCGGCCGAGACCCAGCGCGCCCGCGTGCTGGCGCGGCCTGGCATGACGGAGGAAAAGCTGGCGTCGATCCTGGCCAAGCAGGTGCCGGATGCGGAAAAGCGGCGTCAGGCCGATTTCATCGTCGACACCGGCCAGGGGCTGGACGCCGCGCGCGCGGCGGTCAATGCGATCATCAGGCAGCTGATAGGAGTCGGCAAACCAGGCCGCTGACACTGGCTGATGTCGGCGCCGCCCCTCATCTGCCTGCCGGTGTCCAGCCGATAGATGGGTAACAGTTTGAACCGGATAGATAGGTAACAGTTTTCCCCCTTATGATGGGTTCGCGGCAGCGCCAAGCGGTTGGGTTTCTCGCCAAACCATCGCCTCTCGCCAAACCATCGCCGGTCCTCCCGGCGGACAAGAAAACTGTCACCCATCTAATCAGTCCATTCTGTTACCTATCTATCCGGTTCGGACACCGGCACCTTCTCCCCGTCACTATACGGGGAGAAGTGCCCGGCAGGGCGATGAGGGGCAGCGCAAACCTGTGGCGATTGTCCTAGGCAACGCCGTTTCTCATTGCCATTTTGTTCCGTTGTATGAATCTGCTCCCTTGGAGCGGAGCGACTGATTCGATGCGTGAGATCATCTTCGACACGGAAACCACCGGCCTCGATTCGCGCGACGACCGCGTCATCGAGCTTGGCGGCGTCGAGCTGGTCAACCGCTTTCCGACCGGCAGGACCTTCCACCACTACATCAACCCGCAAGGCCGCGCGATCCACGCCGAGGCACAGGCCGTGCACGGCATCAGCGCGGCGGATCTCGCGGGCAAGCCAACCTTTGCCGAGATTGTGCAGGAGTGGCTGGACTTCACCGACGGCGCCAAGCTGGTCGCCCACAACGCCACTTTCGATGTCGGCTTCCTCAACGTCGAATTCGGCCGGCTTGGTCACCCGGTCATAGACAATGGTTTTGTCGTCGACACGCTGGCGCTGGCGCGCCGCAAGCACCCGATGGGCCCCAATTCGCTCGATGCGCTCTGCCGGCGCTACGGCATCGACAACACCAAGCGCACCAAGCACGGCGCCCTGCTCGATTCCGAATTGCTGGCCGAGGTCTATATCGAGCTGATCGGCGGCAAGCAGGCGGCCCTCATCCTCGACAGCGCCACCGCGCCGGCGCAAGGCGAGAATGTCCGCCAGATCGAAATCATCATCAGCCAGCGCCCGGCACCCCTGCCGCCGCGTGTCACCGAAGCCGAACGCGCCCTGCACGCCGGCATGGTCGGGACGCTTGGCGAAAAGGCGCTGTGGCTGAAGGTTGCGGTTGGCTGAGCAAGACGGAACAATGTCGTTCCGCAGCGATCCTTCACACCTCCCTCTGTCCTGCCAGCGTTTCCAAAACAAAAAACCCGGCGCGAGGCCGGGTTTTCAACAATTCGTGGCAGCCGAGCTCAGCTCAGCTCACCTTGACCTTTGACGCCTCGTCCTCGGCCAGCTTCTGCTGGAACATCTGGGCGAAGTCGATGGGGTCGAGCATCAGCGGCGGGAAGCCGCCATTGCGGGTTGCCTCGGCGATGATCTGGCGGGCGAACGGGAACAAAAGGCGCGGGCATTCGATGAACAGGATCGGCAGCATGTGCTCCTGCGGAAAACCTGCAATGGCGAACACACCGCCATAGACCAGCTCGACATTGAACAGCACTTCCTGGTCGAAGGACGCCTTGGCGTTCAGCGTCAGATTGACGTCGAATTGCTTGTCGGAGAGCGGGTTGGCGTTGACGTTGACGTTGATGGCGATGCCCGGCGCCTTGTCGCGGCCGCGCAGCGAATTGGGCGCGCCGGGGCTTTCGAAGGACAGGTCCTTCACATATTGCGCCAGAACGTTGAGCGACGGCTGCGCCGCATTGCCGTTTCCGTTGGCTGCGCCGACCGGCGCGTCATCTTTGCTGGCCATTAGCCTTGTCCTCTTGCCTGGGCAGCGTCGCTGACCGAATTGAAATCGGGCGTTCGCTACCATGGCGGGGATGACAAGACAAGGTTTGCCGCCTTGCTTCCGGGCTGCGGGATGGAGATGGGACGGCGCCCTAATCGTCCTTCAGGCGGCGCCACGGCGAGTTGTGATCCGGTCCGCGCTTCAGATCGTCCTCGCGCGAATAGTCGCCGTCTTCGAGGTCGATGACCCTGTCGCGCCGGCCACGAAAACCGCCGGTCGAGAAATCGGTGGCGACGACAATGCGGCCCTTGAACCGGCTCCAGGCAAAATCGCGCAATGGCGGCAGGAACAGCAGCAGGCCGATGATGTCTGATATGAAGCCGGGGATGATCAGGAGGATCGCCGCAACCACGATCATGGCGCCGTGCGCAAGGTGGCGGCTGGGGTTCTGGCCGGCGGCCATCTCGGTGCGGATGCGGGCCATCACACCAAAGCCCTGGTATCGGAGCAAAAGCACGCCGGCGATGCTTGAGGCCAGCACGAGGCCGACCGTCGCCAGCGCGCCGACCTCGCGGCCGACGATGACGAAACCGGCGATTTCCAGCAGCGGAAGCGCGAGGAGAAAGAAGGGAAGCAGCGAAATGCGCAAGTCTTGCCAACCTTTTTCGATTGTTATGATCGTTTCGATTGTTTTGGCCGCCAGCGAGCAATCGCCGCTGGCACTGAGGCTGTTAGATAGGTATGCCTGCCTTTGATTTGAATGATTGCGCCTTGCGTTCTATATGCTTTGAATGTTGAACGCTATGCGACCGTGGCCATTGGGCCTGACGGTCCGGCCACAGGGCAGGGATTGATTGGCGGAAGATATGGGATTCTTCGACTTCGGCACGATTTTCTTCCTGATTGCGGCGGTGGTCATCTTTTTCCAGCTGCGCAATGTGCTGGGCCGCCGCACCGGCAGCGAACGGCCGCCCTTCGATCCCTATTCGGCGGCTCGCACCGGCGACAAGGATGCCGCCCAGAAATCCGAAAACGTCGTCTCGCTGCCGCGCAAGCGCGCGCCAGGCGAGCCGGCTCCAGACACCTATGCCGCGATCGACGCTTTCGCCAAGCCCGATACCGACCTCAACAAGGGCCTGCGCAGCATCAAGGACAATGATCTGTCCTTCGAGCCGAAGGGTTTCGTCGACGGCGCCAAGATGGCTTACGAGATGATCGTCATGGCCTATGCCGACGGCGATCGAAAAACGCTGAAGAACCTGTTGTCGCGCGAGGTCTATGACGGTTTTGTCGCCGCCATCGGCGATCGCGAGGCCAAGGCGGAAAAGATCCAGTCCTCCTTCGTCGGCATCGACAAGGCCGACATCGTCTCGGCCGAGATGAAGGGCGGCGAGGCGCATGTCACGCTGCGCATCATCAGCGAGCTGATTTCCGCGACCCGCGACAAGGCAGGCGCGGTCATCGACGGCGACCCGGAAACCGTCGCCGAGGTCAAGGATGTCTGGACCTTCGCGCGCGACACGCGCTCGCGCGATCCGAACTGGAAGCTCGTCGCCACCGAGGAAGAAGACTAGTTCGAAACACGCGGCGAGGCTCCGGTGTCGCTATCGCCTCTTTTTGTCGAGAAAGCCTTCGGCGACCTGCCCGGCTGGGACGATGACGACCATCTGGCGGCCTTCGCTGCCTTTCGCCGCTCGGCCTTCCATGTCCTGACCAAACCCTATCGCAGCGGTGCGCTCGGCGTCGACTTCCACGCTTTTGCCGATGCCTACGCGGAGGCGCGGACCGTTTCGCCGGCGAATCGGTCGCCGACCCGCGGGGAAGCCCGCGCCTTCTTCGAGCGTCATTTTGCCCCGGCGCTTATCCCTGCCGAAAATGCCGGCGCCGGGCTCGTCACCGGTTTCTATGAACCGCAAGTCGAGGCCTCACCGGTGCGCACGGACCGATTTTCGGTGCCGTTGCTGTCGCGCCCGGCCGATCTCGTCGATATCGACGACGGAAACCGGCCGCCCGGCCTGGATCCCTACCTCGCTTTCGCGCGCCAGACGCCGAACGGGCCGGTCGAGTATCCCGACCGTGGCGAGATCGAGCGCGGCGCGCTCGACGGCAAGGGCCTGGAAATCGCCTGGCTGGCCGACAAGGTCGATGCCTTCTTCATTCACGTGCAAGGTGCCGCACGCCTCGCCATGACCGACGGCCGGCTTGTCCGCGTCACCTATGCTGCCAAATCCGGCCAGCGCTTCACCGGGCCCGGCAAGATCCTGAGCGAGATTGGCGAGATCCCGCTGGCGGAGGTGACGATGCAGTCGATCCGCGCCTGGTTCAAGGCGCATCCGGACCGCGTCGACGAGATCCTGCGTCAGAACCGCTCCTACATCTTCTTTCGCGAGGCCGATGTCGAGGACGCGGCCCTTGGCCCGATCGCCGCCGCCAAGGTGCCGCTGACGCCGGGCCGCTCGATCGCCGTCGACCGCCTGCTGCATACATTCGGCACGCCCTTTTACATCGACGCGCCGACGCTCACTGCCTTCGACGCAAAACCGTTCCGCCGCCTGATGATCGCGCAGGACACCGGCTCGGCCATCACCGGACCGGCGCGGGGCGACCTGTTCGCCGGTTCGGGCGATGCCGCGGGCGAGATCGCCGGCGTGGTCCGCAATGCCGCGGATTTTTATGCGCTGGTGCCGCGCGCGCTCGTTGCGGGTGCGGTCCGATGACCCGGCGCCCGGACAAGCTCAGCGAGGACGACCGGGTTCTGTGGAACCTGGTGGCGCGCACGGCCAAGCCGCTGAAGGGCAAATTTGCCGTCGACGTCCCCGACATTGCCGCCGAGGCCAGGCCAAATCAGCCGCAGCCGGCGCTGGCCTCTGCCAACGCCGCAGGGACCGCAAAGCCGAAGGCTCAGCAAGTCACGCACCGCCTCGACGAGCCGACGCTGGACAAATTGTCGAAAGGCCGGCTGCCGATCGAGGGCCGTGTCGACCTGCACGGCATGACCCAGGACGAGGCTTATTCGCTGCTGTTTTCGTTCCTGCACCGGGCGCATGCCGGCGGCGTCCGCTATGTCCTGGTCATCACCGGCAAGGGCTCGTCCTCCGGCGGCGATGGCGTGTTGCGTCGCGCGGTACCGGCCTGGCTGTCGACGCCCGCCTTCCGGCCGCTCGTCTCCAGCCACGACCATGCCGCCCGCAACCATGGCGGTTCGGGTGCGCTCTATATCCGCCTGCGGCGGGCGCGCCTGTGAGGAGTTCTATCATGAGGGCGGGGACATGACCCCGTTCGGAGAGAAGCTGCGCACGCTACGAGGCGAACGCGGTGTCCGCCAGAAGGACATGGCGGCGGCGATCGGCGTCAGCGCCGCCTACCTGTCGGCGCTCGAACATGGCAGGCGCGGTGCCCCGACCTGGACGCTGATCCAGAAGATCATCGGCTATTTCAACATCATCTGGGACGATGCCGAGGAACTGGCGCGGCTGGCCGAGGCCTCGCACCCGCGTGTAAAACTCGACACGTCGGGTCTTTCCCCCGCTGCCACCGAGCTTGCCAATCTGCTGGCCGAAAACATCGAGAAACTCGACGAGGCCGAGCTTCGCCGCATCACTGCATCGATCCGCGCGGCGTTGAACCAGCGGCCGTAGCCGACGATCCGAGCGTGATGCAGGTTCGCCTGCCTCAGCAGGAAACTGCCCGCCGGCGGACCGCCAGCGGGCACAGTGGTGAGATCATTTCTTGCCGGCCGTGCCGCCATTTCCGCCCCGGCCGTGATCGCCATTGCCGCCATGGCCATTGTTTCCACCCCCCAGGCAGCCCGACGCCCCGGCATCACCGCAACAGCGGCCGGCCCAGAGGTCGTTGAGGTTGGTTTTGGAACAGCTGGTGGTCTGCTCGGCCATGGCGGATCCGGCCATGCTCGACACCGCGAGAGCGGCAAGAAGGGTGTTTCGCAGAAAAGCAGTCATCTGAAGTCTCCATGGTTGGTTTCGGTTACGGCTGTGTGTCGCAGGCCGGAGCGAAATGGTTCACGGAGAAATGCGAGATTATTAGAGGATGCGCGCGGCGCCGGGCCACGAGCGAGACGCTGGCGGGACAGCGCCCCCCTCTGCCCTGCCGGGCATCTCCCCCTCGTGGGCAGGGCTATCGGATATGGAACTCCTGAGATGTCTGCTTGGCACGGACCCCCACCCCTAACCCCTCCCCACAAGGGGGAGGGAGACTCCGGTCGGCGCTGACAACGGCAAACTGCCAATGTTTCAGACGCCAAAAGGATTGGATTGGAGTGCGCGGCAGCGTTCCCTCCCCCTTGTGGGGAGGGTTAGGGTGGGGTCCTTCTTCGCAAGAACCCATATGCGATAGCCCTGCCCGCAAGGGGGGAGATGGCGGCTTCGCGCCGGATCGCCTCTTCAACATTATTCAACGCAGGAAATTGGCGAAAGCGAAGGTAACATCCGATCTTCCCCCTTGAGGGGGAGATGTCCGGCAGGACAGAGGGGGGGCCAAGGATCGCCGATGCCGCCCTGTTCGCGCAGAAGCTACTGAACCGCGCCGACCAGAACCTGCTGGCCACCGCGGATCGAGACCCAGCGGCCGGTGTTGTCGATCGCCTGCCGCTTGAGGAAGCGGTAACCGGTCGCGTCCCATGGTTTGACCTTGTCGGTCAGATTGTCGAGCACATAGTCGCCCTCGTCGGTGCGCACCGTCAGCACGGCGTGGCCCTCGCCGTCGGGCTTGCGCACGACGGTGATCAGCAGATCGGCAAGCGAGATGCTCATGCGTGAAAGCTGGCGCCGCTTTTCCAGCACATAGTCCTCGCAATCGCCGACGCCCTTGTCGGGATAGGCCCAGACCTCGTCCTTGCCATAGATGTCCATGTCGCTCATCGGCTTGACGGCGGCATTGACCCTGGCGGTGACATTGAGGAGCTTGCGCATCAGCCCGTCGCTCATCGGAGCCGGCGCCAGATTGGTCGGTCGGATCGAGCACTCGCCCGGATGCAGCTTGCAGAAATCATAGTGGCCGATCGGCTGCGAGGTGAGCCCCCCGGTCGCCATCGCTCCACCCGCCAAAGCCGGTGCCACCCAGCCTGCCGTCACTGCCAGCCCGGCCGCCACATACACGCGCAGCCGTTGCGCCATCGATGAGGAAATCATTGTCCCCGCTCACCCTTTGTTATTAACGAAAGGTTAAGGGGGATTTACAGTCCGTGTCAATTACGACGACGATCGGATTGTCGGCATGGTTACCCGAGGGGCTGGACAGCGGCACTTGTGCAACAGAATCGGCCAGCCAGCCGGCTTTTACCGGTCAATCTCACGGTTTGTCGCCGTTAAGCTTGGTTCTATGCAGGTCATCGTCCAAAATCCGCAATTTGGGCGACTTGCATTATCTCTTGGCGGCGCGGACCAGCTTCGGTTTCACCGCGACACGCTCCTGGCGGCCATAGCTGGTGATGAAGTCGACGATGCGCGGCACGATTTCGGAACGGAAGCGCGAACCGTTGAACACGCCGTAATGGCCAACCGCCGGCTGCATGTAGTGGGCATGCCGCTCAGCCGGGATATTGGGGCACAGATCATGCGCCGCCTTGGTCTGGCCAAGGCCCGATATGTCGTCGTTCTCGCCTTCGACCGTGAACAGCGCGACGTTGCGGATCGCCGACGGATCGATCCTGGTGCCGCGATGCGTCATCTCGCCCTTGGGCAAGGCCTGGCGCACGAAGACGGTATCGACGGTCTGCAGATAAAACTCCGCCGTCAGGTCCATGACAGCAAGGTACTCGTCGTAGAAATCGCGGTGCTTCTCGGCATTGTCGCCATCATGCTTCACCAGATGCATGAAGAAGTCCTTGTGGGCGATGATGTGGCGGTCGAGATTCATGCTCATGAAGCCGGACAGCTGCAGGAAACCGGGATAGACCTCGCGGCCGAAGCCCGGCACCGGCCAGGGCGCATGCATAACGACATTGTCGCGGAACCAGTCGATGCCCTTTTCCTGCGCCAGCAGATTGACCGCAGTCGGATTGCTGCGGGTGTCGATCGGGCCGCCCATCAAGGTCATGGTCGAGGGCACGAAGGGGTCGCCCTTCGTTTCCATCAGCGCCACGGCGGCCAGCACCGGCACCGAAGGCTGGCACACCGCCATCACATGCGTGTCCGGCCCCAGCGTGTGCAGCATGTCGATGACGTAATCAATGTAGTCGTCGAGATCGAATTGGCCGTCGGCAAGCGGCACCATGCGGGCATCGACCCAGTCGGTGATGTGCACGTCGGCATAGGGCAGCATCGCTTCCACCGTGCCGCGCAGCAGCGTCGCATAATGGCCCGACATCGGCGCCACGATCAGAAGCTTCGGATCGGGCTTGCGCCCGGCGGGCACGGCACGCTCGAAGCGGACGAGATTGCAGAACGGCTTCGACCAGACGGTCTTCTCGGCGACCTCGACGCTCTTCCAGTCGACCACGGTCTTGCTCAGGCCGAAGGCCGGCTTGCCGTAGCGGCGCGTGGTGCGCTCGAACAGTTCGGCCGTCGCCGCGATCGAACGGCCCCATTGCGTGTGGGAAAACGGATTGAGCGGATTGGAATAGAACATCCGCACCGCGTCGGCATAGAGGCGCGCGGGCTGCAAGGCGGCGTGGTTCATTTCATAGAGCTGGTAGAACATCGAGAACCCCGCTGCTGCCTGCGACCGAAGGGACGACGAGCAGCGCCGAGCCCTAGATGTCTCGCGGGGAAGTTAACAACTAATTGCTGCGATGCAATACGTCACGCTGCGTGACCAATGCATCTTTGGTTCAAGGCCATGGAAATCGGGGCCGAACGGCGCCAGCCGGCTCAGTGTGCGGCTGCGAAATGTGTAGGTAATGTGTCCGGCCCCTCTTGCCGGACACAGGCAGCTCTAGACGCGCGCCATGCACACGGAAGTGTGGCCCGAGCCGATGAAGCCGAGCTGGCCGGCGGCACCCTTCGACAGGTCGAGCACGCGCCCCTTGATGAACGGACCGCGATCGTTGATGCGCACGACGACGCTGCGGCCGTTGTTCTTGTTGGTCACCTTGAGCTTGGTGCCGAAAGGCAAGGTGCGATGCGCGGCGGTCAGCGCCGACGGGTTCATGCGCTCGCCCGAGGCGGTCTTGGAGTGCAGGGCATACCACGAGGCGCGGCCGCACTGGGCGGCGGTCGCCGAAGAAGCGCCGACCATCAGGCCAGCAGCGATCGTTACCGCGACAAGCGCGGTCTGTTTTGGGTTCTTCATATTTGGGGGATGGCTCCGTTTTTGACAGACCCCAGCCGTTAGGTGCCAAATAAGGCGCGAAATGCGGCAGTGATCTGGCGGTTCCGTGGCAATGGCACACGTTTGGAGTCGCTGGGTAACAGTCTGTCAGGGATTTTCCGGCACGCGATGGTCAATCAATGATGATCTTTGTGCTGCGGTCAGACGTCCGTTTGACAAGATCGAACATTAATATCCAAGTAGAGACCGGCATGGTCGGGCCACTTCCTTCGGCTCTTTTATCGCTGCCCCGATGCTCCAACCAATCGACTTCGAAAGCGAGATCCGGCAATGAGGCTGACCAAAAATCTTCTGGCGTTGATTGCCCTTGCCATCGGCGCGCTGTGGTCGCTGCAAGGCGTCGGCGTGGTCGGCGGCAGCTTCATGACCGGCCAGTCGCAATGGCTGTATATCGGTGTCGTCACCATGCTGGTCGGGCTGGGGGGATTGGTGTGGGCGAACCGTTCTCGAGGGTGAGCTTCGAAGAAAGGTCGACCCCCACTCCGCCAATTGCGGCGCCGCCCCCAACAAACCTACCCGAACAGCCGATCCAGGATCTTGCCCTCCAGCCGGGCCAACTCCACCGAACCGCGCCGGCGCGGCCGTTCGACCGGGACATCCAGATCAAGCGCGATCCGGCCTTCGCTGATCACCACGACCCGATCGGCCAGCGCCACTGCCTCGGCGACATCATGCGTGACCAGCACGGCGGTGAACTTCTGCGCGAGCCAGATTCGTTCCAGAAGCTGCTGCATCTCGATGCGGGTCAGGGCGTCGAGTGCGCCGAGCGGCTCGTCGAGAGCCAGGATCTGCGGGTGGCCGACCAGCGCGCGGGCCAACGCCACGCGCTGCTTCTGACCTCCCGACAGCACCGAAGGCCATTCGTCGGAACGGTCGGCAAGCCCGACCTCGCCTAGAATGTCGAGCGCGCGTTGCCTTGCCTCCGCGCCGGAAGCAATCCCGGTCAGCCCGACCTCGACGTTTTTCACCACGCTGGCCCAAGGCAGGAGCCGTGGCTCCTGGAACATGAAGCGCGTGCGGCTGTGTCCTTCCTCTTCGACGCCGAATGTCAGCGATCCCGATGTCGGCCGGTCGAGCCCGGCCAGAAGCCGCAAAAGCGTGCTCTTGCCGCAGCCGCTCTTGCCGATGACGGCAAGGAACTGTCCGGCCGGCACGTCCAGGTCGATGCCGTCGAGCACGGTCTTGTCGCCGAAGCGCTTGCCGGCTTGCCTGAAGGCAAAGGCCCGCTGCCCTTCGACGGAGCCGATCGGCCGCACCGGCGTGGCGACGAAGGAACGGGGTGCGGTCAGGCTGGCGGCGGTCATGGGCAATCTCTCATCCGTTCTGGAAGGCCGGATGCCAGCCGAGCGACAGCCGCTCGAGCAGGCGGGCGAGGCTGTCGGCGAGCTTGCCGAGCAGCGCGTAGATCAGGATCGACAGCACGACGACGTCGATCAGCAGGAATTCGCGCGCCTGCATGGCCATGTAGCCGAGGCCCGAGCTGGCCGAGATGGTTTCGGCGACGATCAGCGTCAGCCACATGATGCCCAGGGCATAGCGCAGGCCGACGAAGATCGCCGGCAGCGCACCGGGCAGGATGACGCGGAAGAACAGGGCGCGCCGGTCCATGCCGTAGACGCGGCCCATCTCGACCAGTTGCGGGTCGACGCTCTGGATGCCGAGCAGCGTGTTGACGTAGATCGGAAAGAACACGCCGAGCGCCACCAGGAACAGTTTGGCTTCCTCGTCGATGCCGAACCACAGGATGACCAGCGGGATCAGCGCCAGGTGCGGGATGTTGCGGATCATCTGCAGCGTCGTGTCGGTCAGGCCGCGGCTGAGCGTCGACAGCCCGTTGGCAAGGCCAAGCGCAAAGCCGATCGAGCCGCCGATGGCGAAGCCGGCAAGGGCGCGCGCGGTCGAAACGCCGATGTTGCGGACCAGTTCGCCCGACAGCGTCAGCCGCCAGAAGGCCTCGGCGACCGCACTTGGCGCCGGCAGCACGTTGGCGGGCATGACGCCCGCGCGGCTGGCAATCTCCCAGCCGGCAATAACCAGCGCCGGGAGCAACCAGCCGATGGCATTGCCATGCAGGCGCGTGGCAAAGCTCATGACGAAGCCTGCAGGCGGTTGGCGCCATGGAAGCCGACCGAGAATTCGTTGGCGATGTTCTCATGCGCCCGCTGCCGCCTGGTGCCGAGCCCGAGTTTCGGGAACAGAAGCTCGGCGACGCGGTACGCTTCCTCGAGATGCGGATAGCCCGAGCCGATGATGGTATCGATGCCGATCGCCTGGTATTCGCGGATGCGCTCGGTGATCTGTTCCGGCGTGCCGACCAGCGCCGTGCCGGCGCCGCCGCGCACCAGCCCGACACCGGCCCACAGATTGGGCGAGACGACCAGCCTGTCACGGCGTCCGCCATGCAATTGCGCCATGCGGCGCTGGCCGACCGAATCCATCTGGTTGAGGAAGCGCGCCTGCGCATTTTCGATCTGGGCGTCGGTGACATGGCTGATCAGCCGGTCGGCGGCGCGCCAGGCTTCGTCCTCGGTCTCACGGACGATGAAATGCAGCCTGATGCCGAAGCGCAGTTTTCTGCCGCGCAGTGCCGCTTTTGCGCGCGCCGCCGCCAGCTTCTGGGCAACCTGCGCCGGCGGTTCGCCCCAGGTCAGATACATGTCGACGAGGTCGGCGGCGAGGTCCTGGCCTGCGTCCGACGACCCACCGAAATAGAGCGGCGGCCGCTCCTGGTGCGGCAGAAGGTCGAGGCGGCCATTCTCGACGCGGTAATATTTGCCGTCGAAATTGACCCGCTCGCCGGACACCAGGCCGCGCCAGATGGTCAGGAACTCATGCGCCTGGGCATAGCGCTCGTCATGCGGCAGGAAGACGCCGTCGCCGGCGAGCTCGGTCGGGTTGCCGCCGACCACGACATTGAGCAGCAGGCGGCCATTGCTCAAGCGATCGAGGGCGGCGGTCTGGCGCGCGGCGAAAGTCGGCAGCGTGACGCCCGGCCGCAGCGCAACGAGAAACTTCAGCTTTTCGGTCAGCGTCGCGAGACCTGTCGCGGTGATCCAGGAATCTTCGCAGTTCTGACCCGTGGGCAGCAGCACGCCGGGAAAGCCGAGCCGGTCGACCGCTTGCGCGATCTCCTTGAAGTAGCCGAATTCGGGCGGTCGCTGCTGCTCCTCGGAACCGAGATAGGAACCGTCGCCATGCGTCGGGATGAACCAGAAGAAATCGAGCGGTGCGGTGCTGGCAGGCGCGGTCATGTCTGGCACAGTCACGGGCGGATCTCCTGTAGATATGGGTGCAAACGCAAATGGCGCCGGGCGTACTCACCCGGCGCCGTCAGGGGACAAGTTAGTTGCCGGGTGCCGTCCACACCGCGTCGGAGATGCGGACCGCTTTCGGGATCAGCCCGAGCTTGTAGAAGCGGTCGGCGGTGGCCTGCTGGCCGGCGATGATCTCGTCGGTGATCGGAAAGATGCCGAACTTGGTGCGGTTGGCGGCGATGATCTGCGCGTCGAGCGGCACACCGGTCACCTCATGCAGCGCCGCGGCCACCTTGTCGCGGTTCTGGTCGGCCCATTTCGCCGCCTCGCCAAGGGCCGATATCGTCGTTGTGATGGTTTCGGGGTGCGCCTTGGCGAAATCCTTGTTGGCGAGGAAATAGGTGTTGACCTTGAGCACCTCGCTGGAGCGGGCCAGCACACGCGGCAGGTAGCGGGTTTCGGCGATGGCGAAGAACGGATCCCAAACGCTCCAGGCATCGATCTGGTCGCTGGCGAAGGCTGCGGCCGCATCCGCCGGGCTGAGATAGACCGGCGTGATCTGGTCGAAGGCAATGCCAGCCTTTTCCAGTGCGGCGACAAGCAGATTATGCGCGCTGGTGCCCTTGCCGACACCGACGCGCTTGCCCTTGAGATCGGCGACGGACTGGATCGGCGACGCCGGCTTGACGAAGATCGCCTCGCCCTCGCCGTTCGACGGCAGCGCTGCCGCATAGATGATGTTGGCGCCGGCCGACTGGCCGAAGATCGGCGGTGCGTCGCCGGTCCAGCCGACATCGATGGCGCCGACATTGAGCGCCTCCACGAGCGGCGGACCGGCGGTGAACTCGACCCATTTGACCGTCACGCCCTTGTCTTCAAGGGCCTTTTCGATCACCTGCTGCTGCCTGGCGATCACCGGCAGGCCGGTCTTCTGATAGCCGATGCTGAGCTGCTTCAGGTCCTGCGCTGTGGCGCCGGATGACACGGCAACCGTCGCCGCCAGCAGGCCGATGCCGAAAACACGTCTCGTTAGATTGAACATTGATCCCTCTCCTTCGCTGCGGATCGGCGCCGGAAATGGCCTCGCCGGTTGGAAGATGGATCAGGCTAGGTAGTTCTATAAAGTTAGTAGAGGAATGATTTTGCGAGTTCGTTGCGAACGGCGGAAATATTTTCTGCAGCGACCCTTCCTTCGTCATCCTAGGGCGGAGCAAGGAGCGAAGCGACGCGGCGCAGACCCTAGGATCCATGCCGTGACGTTTGCCTTAGAACGCTACGGATCAGAATGGCGCTTGTCCGCGCACCGAGGCTTGTTACCCTGAAACCATGACCGGCTACGTCTACATGACCGCGAGTCAGAAGCGCGGTACGATCTACATCGGCGTCACCAACGATCTCGGCCGCCGCATGCCGGAGCACAAATCCGGTGAGGGCTCGCGCTTCACCAGTCGCTACGGCGTGCAACGCCTTGTCTGGTACGAGGAGTATTTCGACATCACCGATGCCATCCAGCGCGAGAAGTCACTGAAGCGCTGGCCACGTCAATGGAAGATCGATTGATCGAAAAAGCCAATCCAGAGTGGTTCGAGCTCTTTCGTGGAACCGGCTGGTAGGCGCTCGGTTTCTTTCACCGCCGGAGCATAACATCACCGTCGCGGCATGGATCCTAGGGTCTGCGCGCGTCGCTTCGCTCCTTGCTTCGCCCTAGGATGACGAAACCAGGGTTAGGCCGTCTTCGTGACATGAATCGTGCGCCACCCCCTTCACTGCGACCAATACTGCCAGGCCCAGTAAAAACTCTCGTCGCGTGGCGGCAGGCGGTCGCGCTCGGCGTCCCAGCGGACCGGCGTTGGCGATTTCGGTTGCTGTTCTGGCGGCTGGCTTTCCCTGGTCCAGGCGAGAAGCCAGTTACCGGCTTGGGCGAACAGCACGGCGGTGGAATGGGTCATCGTCATTCTCTCCTGCTCCTCTGGGCTCGGATCATTCGCGTCCCGCCCACGGGACGAGCACGCGCTCGATCCTGCGGATGGTGAATTCGAGCACGAAGGCGATGGCCGCGATCACCAATATGCCCATCACCACCACGTCGGTGACGAGGAACTGGGCGGCCGACTGGATCATGAAGCCAAGCCCGCGTGTCGCCGCCACCAGTTCGGCCGCCACCAGCGTCGACCAGCCGGCGCCGAGCGCGATGCGCAGACCGGTCAGGATCGACGGCAACGCGCTGGGCAGGATGACGTGGCGGACCACTTGGCGCTGGGTAGCGCCCAGCGAGCGCGCCGCGTTGATGCGTTCCTGCGAGACGCCGCGAACGCCGGACGCGGTCGACAGCGCCACCGGCGCCAGCATGGCAATGGCGATCACCAGGATCTTCGACGGCTCGCCGATGCCGAACCAGATGATGACCAGCGGCAGGTAGGCGAGCGGCGGGATCGGCCGCAGGAATTCCAGCAGCGGATCGAAGATGCCGCGCCCGATGGTGCTGATGCCGATGGCGAGACCAACCGGCACGCCAATGGCAAGGGCGGCGACCAGCGCGGCGAATACCCGGCCCAGGCTGGCGACGGCATGCTGCAGCAGCGTAGCATCGACGAAGCCGTCACGGGCGACGGTGATGAACTTGTTCCACACGGCGGCAGGCGATGGCAGAAACACTGGCGACACCAGTTGCAGGCGGGCCGACAGCGCCCACAGCGCCAGCACCATCAGGATGGTCACCGCGCTGACCGCGCGCGCCGAAACGCCTTTGCGTTTCGGGCTGGGCCGCGACCACGGCACCGACAGGCCATCGGCCTCGTCGATCTTGTGTCCCGCCCGCTCGGTGTAGGAGGTAACGGTCATGCCGCCTCTCCTTCGAAGATCGCGTCGGTCAATTCGCCACGCGCCACCGCAAAAGCCGGATCGGCCTTGATGGTGCGGATGGCTTCGCCCGATGCGTAGCGCCTGGAGAAGCCGGGTTCAAAAGTCCGCACCACGCGGCCGGGACCGGGCGCCAGCACGACGATGCGGGTGGCCAGCACCAGCGCCTCCTCGATGCCGTGCGTCACCATCAGCACGCCGACCTCGCTTGCCGTCCACAAATCGAGCAGCGTCGTCTGCATGCGCTCGCGCGTCAGCGCATCGAGCGCGCCGAGCGGTTCGTCGAGCAGCAGGAATTCCGGTTCGGCGGCGAGCGCCCGGGCCAGGCCGACACGCTGCCGCATGCCGCCGGAAAGCTCCCAGATGCGCTTGTCGCCGGCGTCGGTGAGCTTCACCAGCGCCAGCAACTCATCGGCGCGCTGGGCCCGCTCTGCGGGCCTGACGCCGCGCAGCCTGAGCGCGAAGGCGACGTTTTCGCGCGCCGTCAGCCATGGGAACAGCGCGTCGTTCTGGAACACCACCGCCCGGTCCGAACCAGGTGCTGTGATCGGCTTGCCGTTGATGGAGGCGCGCCCGGGTGCCGGCGCGACAAGGCCGGCGGCGACGTTGAGCAGCGAGGTCTTGCCGCAGCCGGACCGGCCGACCAGCACGACGAAATCGCCCTTGGCGACATCGATCGACACAAGCTCGACGGCAGGCTCCGCCTGGCCGTCATAGTGGATCGAGACCTTGTCCAGTACGAGATGGGGGTCCAGTACGAGATGGGGGTCGAGCACGAGATGCGGCATGGATGCCTCGCAATTTCGTTGAAATCCGACGGCCCCGGCGCTCGTCAGCGGTTCCGGGGCAGTCAGCACGCGGCGTCAGGGAAGAAGCGCGCGGGCCGGGTTCAGAGCAATTCCAGGAAAAGTGTGAAGCGGTTTTCCGTCCGGAATTGCGTTGAGCGAGTACTAGTTCGAGGCAAGCGCCTCTGTGACGTATTTCGACGACACGTATTTCGAATAGTCCGGCAGCACGGCGTCGATCTTGCCTTGCTCCTTGAGGAAGGCGGATGTCGCTTCCACCGCCTTGACCGTGCCGCCGCCGAGGAATTTGTCGGAGGCCTGCTCTTCCAGCGTCGGGAAGACATAGCCCTTGAGCAGCTGCGGCACTTCTTCCAGCTTGGCGCCGGTGAGTTTGGCGATCGCGGCCGCCTGCGGCGACGACACCGACCACGCGTCGGGCTTGGCCAGGAACTCGGCATAGGCGGCGCCCGTCACCTTGACGAAGTCGCGCACCGCTTCCGGGTTCTTTTCGGCGAAGTCGGTGCGCACGATCCAGGCGTCGAAGGTTGGCGCGCCCCAGGCGGCGACCTGCGAGGAATCCACCACCACCTTGCCCGTCGTCTTGATCTGGCCGAGCGCCGGATCCCAGACATAAGCCGCGTCGATGTCGCCACGCGAGAAAGCGGCGGCGATTTCCGGTGGCCTGAGATTGAGGATCACGACCGACTTCGGATCCACGCCCTCATGCTTCAACGCGGCGAGCAGGCTGTAATGCGTCGTCGAGACGAACGGCACGGCGACCTTCTTGCCGGCGAGGTCGGCGACTTTCTCGATGCCGGCGCCGTTGCGCGCCACCAGCGCCTCGGATTCGCCGATCAGGCCGACTATAAAGATGGTCTGGATCGGCAATTCGCGGCTAGCCGCCGCCGCCAGCGGGCTCGAGCCGACATAGCCGATATCGACCGAGCCGGAAGCGACTGCGGCGATGACATCGGCGCCGGAATCGAATTTGCGCCAGTCGATTACTGCCTTCGTCTCCTTTTCATAGGCGCCGTCGGCCTGCGGCACTTTCGAAGGCTCGACCACCGTTTGATAGCCGATGGTGATTTTGAGGTCGTCGGCATGGGCCGGGCCGAGGAAGGCCGCGCCGGCAAGCGCCGCCGACGAGAGGAGAACAATGCGTCGCGAAATGGTGAACATGAAGGGCTCCTGAAAAGAGAAAAATCGGAATGCCCCATGATAGTCCGCTAATTCTATTAGGTTTGTAGAGTTAAATCCTTCCAACCGAGACGGGCTTGTTAGAAAAAAGCTGTCGGTGACGGAGCACCCGAGCGCATATGGCGGCTGCAACCGCCATCATCGCCCCGATGACAAATCGCATACGAACAAGAATGGCGCTCCGCGAGCCTCCCGGCTTCGTCATCCTATGGTCTGCGCGACGGAGCTTCGCTCCTGCTCCGCCCGTGAATGACGAAGTTAGGTACGCTTCGGTACTCAACTCTGTGCCGTTCACGCACGAATGATAGGTTCTTACCCAGGCCAATATCAGGCAAATCCATACCTCAAACAACGGCCCATTTAGAAAACCTATCCCGCGTGTTCGAGGGTAAGTATAGTAATCTTATCGACATTGAGACTGGAGGCGACGATGAGCAGTCACCATATCGCGACGATCGCGCCCTCAAAGTCGTGCGCTTTTGTGTCCCTGTGGGCACAAAGGCTGGCCAAAGTGGCCGGCGCGGCTTGAAAACAAAGCAAAATCAGCAGTTCTCGGCTTGTACATCATGTCACTAGAATTTATGTGTCATGCGGGCTTGGACGCGGCGGCAACGCCCGCCAGGCGTTTTGCAACCGATGGTTCCATGCCGTCGCATGCCAGAGAAATTTTGATTTCATGCTCACGAAAAAGGGTAAGTACGGCCTCAAGGCGCTTGTCCACCTCGCGCGATTGCCGGCCGGACAGCTCGCCTTCGTCAACGACATTGCCACCGGCAACAACATCCCGAAGAAATTTCTCGACGCCATCCTGGGCGAGTTGCGCAACGCCGGCTTCGTCCAGAGCCGCAAGGGCAAGGATGGCGGCTACCGCCTGGCGCGCGCTGCCGACGAAATCAAGGTCGGCCATGTCGTGCGCGTCCTCGACGGTCCGCTGGCGCCGATCCCCTGCGCCAGCCGCACCCAGTACCAGCGCTGTGAAGATTGCAACGAGGCGACATGCCAAGTCCGATATCTGATGCTCGAGGTCCGGCAGGCGATCGCCGAGGTGCTCGATCAGCGCAGCCTCGCCGAAATGCGCGATATCTCTCTCGACGACCCGCCGGTTGCGAGGGACATCGGCGATCTGCCGCTCGCGGTGAAGGTCCAGGCCTGACACTGGCGTTGCGCAGAGCGAAGGCACGCCTATGACCGGGCGCGCCAACTCCATCATCATTGTCGGCGGCGGCGCCAGCGGCGTCGTGCTGGCCGCACATCTCCTGAAGTCGCCCAATCCCGACCTGCGCGTCACGCTGATCGAAAGGCGCCCGCATTTCGGCCAGGGCATCGCCTATTCGACGCTGCTGTCGGCGCATGTCTTGAATGTCAGTGCCGCCGGCATGAGCGCCTATGCCGACGATCCCGGCAATTTCTGGCGCTGGCTGCAGGAGCGCGGCCTGGCAACGGCCGAGCAGGCGCCCTTCTATGCGCCGCGCAGCATCTATGCCCGTTACCTCGGCGAGTTGCTCGACGAGCTGCAGGCGCGCGAAAAGCAGACCGGGCGGCTTCGGTTGATCCGCGAGGAAAGCCTCTCGATCACGCCCACCGCATCCGGTGTCGAAGTGGCGCTGGCCAACGGCACCAGCGTCGTTGCGCATCTCGCCGTGCTGGCCACCGGCCACGACGAGGAGCCGGCGCAAGGCCATGCCATCAGGATGGGATCGGAAGCCGATACAGCACTTCCGACCGACGCCGGCGTCATGGTGCTGGGCACCGGCCTGAGCATGGTCGATGCCTTCCTGGCGCTGGAACAGCGCGGCCATCGCGGCGACATCATAGCTGTGTCGCGGCGCGGCCTGTTGCCCTCGCCGCATCGCAAGGGCAATCCGATCAAGCTCGACGTCGCCGACATTCCGCTCGGCACGCAGCTCTCCTATTTCGTCGGCTGGTTCCGCGACCTGATCAAGGAAAACCAGAAGGCCGGCATCGACTGGCGCGACGTCGTCGACGGCCTGCGGCCGTTCAACCAGAAGATCTGGCAGAACTGGCCGGCTTCCGCCAAGCGCCGCTTCGTCGAGCACACCAAGGCCTGGTGGGACATCCACCGCCATCGCATGGCGCCCGAGGTCTACGCCCGTGTCACCGAAGCCGTGCAATCCGGCCGCATCCGCCTGGTCGCCGGCCGCGTCGTCGACATCGCGCGCAACGGCGAATTCACCGTCCAGGTCCAGTCGCGCCACACGCAGCGTCTCGAGACCTTCGAGGTCGCCCGCATCTACGATTGCTCTGGTATCGTCAGGGACATCTCGACCTCATCGAACAGCGTCGTGCGCTCGCTGGTCGACCGCGGCCTGGCACGGCCGGATCCGCTGCGCATCGGCCTCGATGTATCGGCCAAATGCGAGATCATCGCCGGC
The DNA here is from genome assembly GCF_004006095.1 of Mesorhizobium sp. M7A.F.Ce.TU.012.03.2.1. Taxonomy (NCBI): domain Bacteria; kingdom Pseudomonadati; phylum Pseudomonadota; class Alphaproteobacteria; order Hyphomicrobiales; family Phyllobacteriaceae; genus Mesorhizobium; species Mesorhizobium sp. M7A.F.Ce.TU.012.03.2.1. The sequence continues at coordinate 1,463,811 of NZ_CP034779.1, read as the reverse complement.
GACGGAACCATCTCGGCCAAGATCCTCGCCGTCGGCCCGCTGACGCGCGGCACCTTCTTCGAGATCGACGCCATTCCCGATATCCGCGTGCAGTGTGCGAGGCTGAGCAAGCAGCTGCTCGGCTGAGAGCTCCGCGCAAATCCCAACGCCGTCGTCATCCTAGGGCGGAGCAGGAGCGAAGCGACGTCGCGGAGACCCTAGGATCCATGCCGCGACCTGCGAGCTTTGCGGCGGTGCAAACCTGTCGATGCAGCCGGATGCTTCCAAATTAATTCTGCACCGCTGCATTCTTCGACCAATGTCACGGCATGGATCCTAGGGTCTACACTCCGCTTCGCGTCGCTTCGCCCTAGGATGACGAACGCGCGGAGGGTTCGCCTGACTTCGAAGCGACTCTCGCCAACGCAAACCCGGAATTTCATTCCACATCTGGCCGGTTGATTGGCACGATCTATCTTCTTTCCGACTGCAAAGGGCTGGAAAAGAGGATACGCTGCCGCCCTGCCTAGAGGCGGTCGCTTGGTCATGGAGCATCGATATGAGCGAGCATGAGATCGCCGCAGCCGACGAATTATCCCGCCTGCGTCCGCCCTACAAATCGGTGCTCGACCTGATCGGCCAGACGCCGGTTGTCGAGCTGACCAAATTCGATACCGGCAAATGCCGGCTGTTCATCAAGCTTGAAAGCCAGAACCCGGGCGGCTCGATCAAGGACCGTATCGCGCTGTCGATGATCGCCGCGGCTGAAAAGCATGGCAAGCTCCGGCGCGGCGGCACCATTGTCGAGGCGACCGCTGGCAATACCGGCCTCGGCCTTGCCCAGGTCGGCATCCCCAAGGGCTACCGCATCGTGCTGGTCGTGCCCGACAAGATGTCGCGCGAAAAGATCCAGCATCTGCGCGCGCTCGGCGCCGAGGTGCGCATGACGCGCTCCGATGTCGGCAAGGGCCATGCCGAATATTACCAGGACATGGCCGAGAAGATCGCTGCGGAAACGCCCGGCGCCTTCTATGCCAACCAGTTCGCCAACCCGGCCAATCCGCTGGCGCATGAGACCACCACCGGTCCGGAGATCTTTTCGCAGCTCGACGGTGACGTCGATGCGGTGGTCGTCGGCGTCGGCTCCGGCGGTACGCTGACCGGGCTTGGCCGCTACTTCGCCAAAGTGTCGCCGAAGACCGAAATGGTGCTGGCCGATCCGGTCGGCTCGGTGCTGGCGCCGCTGATCAAGACCGGCAAGATGGAAGAGGCCGGCAGCTGGACCGTCGAAGGCATCGGCGAGGATTTCGTGCCGCCCAACGCCGATCTGTCGCTGGTCAAGAAGGCCTATTCGATCCCCGACAAGCAGAGCATGCTGGCGGTGCGCGACCTCTTGTCGAAGGAAGGTATCCTCGCCGGCTCATCCTCGGGCACGCTTTTGTCCGCCGCGCTGCGCTATTGCCGCGAGCAGACGGTGCCCAAACGCGTCGTCACCTTCGTCTGCGACAGCGGCAACAAATACCTGTCGAAAGTGTTCGACGATTTCTGGCTGGCGGAGCAGGGGCTGGCCGAGCACGAGCAGCATGGCGATTTGCGCGACCTGGTGATGCGCTCGCACCGCACCGGCGACACCGTCTATGTCGGCCCGGACGAAAGCCTGCTCAACGCCTATGGCCGCATGCGCCGTTCCGATGTCTCGCAGCTGCCGGTGCTCGACAATGGCAAGCTCGTCGGCATCGTCGACGAAAGCGACATCCTGGCCAAGGTCGACGGCCCCTATGACGGCCGCTGGGAGCGCTTCAACGGCCCGGTGCGCACGGCGATGACCTCCAATCTGCACACGCTACAGGCCAGCCAGACGCTGGATGCGCTGCTGCCGGTGTTCGACCGCAACGAGGTCGCCATCATCTTCGACGGCGACGAGTTCGTCGGCCTGATTACCCGCATCGACCTGATCAACCATCTGAGGCGCGCACGATGACCGCTGAAACACCACCACCGGGCAAGAACCGTCTGGCTTTCTCGACGCGCACCATCCATGGCGGCCAGAGCCACGACCCGCTGACCGGCGCGGTGATGGTGCCGATCTACGCCACCTCGACCTTTGCCCAGCAGTCGCCCGGCGTGCACAAGGGCTTTGAATATGCCCGCAGCCAGAACCCGACGCGCTTTGCCTTCGAGCGCGCCGTGGCCGACCTCGAAAGCGGTTCGGCCGCCTTTGCCTTCGCGTCCGGCCTGGCGGCGATCGCCACCGTGCTGGAGTTGCTCGATTCCGGCGCCCACATCGTCGCCACCGACGACATCTATGGCGGCTCGTTCCGGCTGATGGAGCGGGTGCGCAAACGCTCGGCCAATCTGCAGGTCTCGTTCGTCGACTTCACCGACCTGGCCGCCGTGGAAGCCGCGATCCGGCCCGAGACGAAAATGCTGTGGGTCGAAACGCCGACCAACCCGCTGTTGCGCATCGTCGACCTCGAAGGCGTCGCGGCACTTGCCAGGCGCAAGGGGATTCTGACGGTCGCCGACAACACGTTCTGCAGCCCTTATATTCAACGCCCGCTGGAGCTCGGCATCGACATCGTGGTGCACTCGACGACCAAATATCTCAACGGCCATTCCGACATGGTCGGCGGCGTCGCCGTGGTCGGCGACAACAAGGATCTCGCCGCCCAGCTGAAATTCCTGCAGAACGCCATCGGCGCCATTTCGGGCCCGTTCGACAGCTTTCTGGCGCTGCGCGGGCTGAAGACGCTGGCGCTGCGCGTGGAGCGTCATTCCGCCAACGGGCTGAAGATTGCGCAGTGGCTGGAAGCGCGCCGCGACATCCGCCGCGTCATCTATCCCGGCCTCGCCAGCCACCCGCAGCACGCCGTCGCCGTCCAGCAGATGCACGCCTTCGGCGGCATGATCACGGCCGTGCTCGACCGCGACCTTGCCGGCACCAAAAAGTTCCTCGAACGCACGCAACTGTTCACGCTGGCCGAAAGCCTCGGCGGCGTGGAGAGCCTGATCGAGCATCCGGCACTGATGACGCATGGCTCCATTCCGGCGGAGAAACGGGCCGAGATCGGTATATCGGATTCGCTGGTAAGATTGTCGGCGGGGATCGAGGATGGAGATGATCTGATCGCGGATTTGGAGCAGGCGCTGGGGGGATAGACCCTCAAATCGCCAAAATCGGCGCCGCCCCTCATTGCCCTGCCGGGCATTTCTCCCCGTATAGCGACGGGAAGAAAGACGCTAACCGCGGCCGCCGGTGATTGGCGTAAGCGCCGATAACAGCGTCCCTCGCCCCGTTTACGGGGAGAGGATGCCGGCAGGCAGGTGAGGGGCGGCGCTGACGTTCCAGGTTCAAGCATCAGCCCAATTGACGCCGCACCCCATCTGCCCGAAGTCTAGCGCCCATGGCCACACACGCCCCACCCAAACCCACCGACACCCCTCTCACCTTCGCGGTGCTGGTCTTCCCCGGCTTTCCGATGATGGCGTTCAGCTCGGTCATTGAGCCACTGCGTGCCGTCAATGTCCTGGCGAAAAGAGAATGCTATCGCTGGATCATCGTCGGTGGCACGAAAGGCTCGGTCGAGGCCTCGAACGGCGTCGTCATCCAGCCGGGTTTTTACGCCGAGGATGCGCCGAAGGTCGATCGCATCGTCGTCTGCTCGGGCGGCGATGCCGATCATCTCGTCGCCGAGGACGCGGCACACTGGATCCGCAAGAGCCTGCGCAACGGCGCCCATATCGGCGCGGTGGCGGATGCGGCGTTCTTCCTCGCCCGCGCCGGCCTGCTCGACGGTCATGCCTGCACCTTGCACTGGACCAGCCAGGCCGCCTTCACCGAAGCCTTCCCCAACATCGAGCTCAGGCGTGACCTCTATGTCATCGACCGCAAGCGCTTCACCTCGGCCGGCGGCGTCGGCAGCCTCGACATGATGCTGGAGATCATCACCCGCGACTATGGTGCCGAGCTCGCCGCCGGCGTCGCCGAATGGTTCGTGCACAGCCAGTTGCGTTCCAGCATCGACCGCAAGATGATGCCGCTGCGGCTGCGCACCGGGGTCCAGAACGAGCTGGTGCTGTCGGCCATCGCCATCATGGAGGACGCGGTCGAGGAGCGGCTCGGCATGGCCGAGCTGACCGCAAAGCTCGGCGTGTCGACCGACAAGCTCGAACGCTCCTTCCGCTCCGAACTCGCCATCTCGCCCAATGGCTATTACCGGCGGCTGAGGCTGAAACGTGCCGCCGACCTGTTGGCGCATTCGACGCTCGCCGTGCGCGACGTGGCGCTGGCGTGTGGGTTTGCATCGATGTCGAGTTTTGCCCGGGCGTTTCGGGAAGAGCACGGGCATCCGCCGAAACTGGCGAGACGGCATTAGGGCGCTTGCTGACGGGTGAGACGTTGGCGGGACAGCGCCCCCCTCTGTCCTGCCGGACATCTCCCCCTCAAGGGGGGAGATCGGACTGCATCTCTGCTTTCGCTAATCTCAGATGTTGAAGAAAAGAACGGCGGCATCGAAACTGCCAATCTCCCCCCTTGAGGGGGAGATGCCCGGCAGGGCAGAGGGGGGCGCGAAGGATCGCGACGTAACCGATTAGCCAGCGGCATCCCGCACAACACACGCGGTTTTCCGCACAATTCTCCCGCCTCTCCTGCGCCATGCTCCGACCTCGCAACCCAGCCAAGGCCGTACCCCCAATGAGCATCGTCGTTTTCGACCCCGACAGCACGCAGGACGTGGACTTCAAGGACCGCATGCGCCACCCGGCCGCGGCCGATCCGGCCGGCGGCATGTGGCTGTCGGACACCGAGCCGTCCTTCATCGATGCCGATGCCCTGCGCAAGGGCCGGCTGGCCAAGCTGCGCGGCTGGATGCGCGACGCCGGCTATGGCGGCGTCGTGTTGTTCGACCCCTACAACCAGCGCTACGCCACCGGTTCGCGCAACATGTTCGGCTATTTCCTGCGCAACTCGACCCGCTATTTTTTCATCCCGACCGAAGGGCCGATCGTGCTGTTCGAATATCCGCAGAGCTATCATGTCTCGATGGTGCTCGACACGATCGACGAGGCGCGTCCTTCCAAGCTGGTCTGGTCGTCGGTCTCCGGCCGTGACGACGAGACCGCCGGGCCGTTCGCCGACGAGATCGCCGAGCTTCTGAAGCAGCATGGTGGCGGCTCGATGAAGCTCGGGCTCGACCGCTGCAGCCATCTGCAGGCGCTCGCCCTGGAAAAGCGCGGCTGCGAGGTTCGCGATTGCCAGGGCGAGATCCTGGCGGTGCGCGCGGTGAAGACGCCCGAGGAAGTCAAATGCCTGCAGGTGTCGATGGCCGGCGCCGAGGCCGCCGTCTATGCGGTGCGCGAGGCGATCAAGCCCGGCGTCTCCGAAAACGACCTGTTCGCCATCATGTATGGCGAGGTCATCCGCCAGGGCGGCGAGTTCATCGAGACGCGGCTGCTGACATCGGGCCAGCGTACCAATCCGTGGTTCAACGAGGCCAGCGGCCGCAAGATCCGGCCCGGCGAACTGCTGGCGCTCGATACCGACACGATCGGCTGCTACGGCTATTATTCGGATTTCTCGCGCACCTTCCGCTGCGGGCCGGGCAAGCCGACGCCCTACCAGAAGTCGCTCTACCGCATGGCGCACGACCAGGTTCAGCACAACATCTCGATCGTCAAACCCGGCATGGCGTTCCGCGAGATCGCCGAAAAGGCCTGGAATATCCCGGACCGTTTCGTCGACCAGCGCTACACCTCGGTCATGCACGGCGTCGGCATGCATGGCGAAACACCGTTCATCGCGCATGCCATGGATTACGAAACCTATGGCCGCGACGGCCATATCGTGCCAGGCATGGTGGTGAGCGTGGAAAGCTATATCGGCGAGAAAGGCGGCCGCGAGGGCGTCAAGCTGGAGGACGAGATCCTGATCACAGAGACGGGCACGGAGTTGCTGTCGCGCTTTCCCTATGAGGATGAGTTTCTGGAGACGCAGGTTTGATATCCGCAACCCGCCTCGGTGACATGACCTTCGTGGCTAGCGCGAACGCCCACCACTTCGTCATCCTAGGGCGGAGCAAGGAGCGCAGCGACGCGGCGCAGACCCTAGGATCCATGCCGCGACCTCTATGCACCGCAACGGTACAAGTTCTGCACCGCTGCACCATTCGATCAACGTCACGGCATGGATCCTCGGGTCTCCGCGACGGAGCTTCGCTCCTGCTCCGCCCGTGGATGACGAAGGTGGGGAGGCGCCGGCCAATCACCGCTGCTTGCGCCAGCTCGCTAAACAGAGCGGTGTCGCCCGCCCACAACCAAGGCGCATCGGCATGAAAACCCCCATCGCCATCAAACCCGGCACCGTGGCCGCGATCTTCATCGACCTGCAGGAAGAGCACCGGCAGGACAAGCGCTACCTCGTCGACGGCTATGACACGATCCTCGCCAACGTCCAGCGCCTGCAAGCGGCGGCGCGGCAAAACCATGTGCCGATCTACCACTGGGCCTACATCGTCGATCTCGACAGCCAGGACCGGCCGTTTCATCCGCTGGGTGAAGACGGCAAGTCGGCTTTTTCCGACAAGAGCGATCCGCTGACCGAGATCTGCCGTGAGGTGGCGCCGATCAACGGCGAGGCGCTGCTGATCAAGGCCGAGGCCAGCGCCTTCCGCACCGGGCCGGCGGCGCGCGACATCAAGTCTTCAGGCATCGACTGGCTGGTCATATCAGGCGTCTGGACCGAGGCCTGTATCGACGCGACGGTCAAGGATGCGGTGGCCAAAGGCTTTCGCGTGCTTCTGGTCAAGGATGCCTGCGGCAGCGGCAGCGCCGCCATGCACCAGACCGGCATCCTCAACCTCGCCAACCGGCTCTATGGCGGCGCCGTCACCGATACCAATGGCGCCTGCCGGCTGCTGGCCGGCGAGACCGTCACCGCCTGGCAGGTCGAAGGCTCGGTGCCGCTGCGCTTCTCCTTCGACAACGCGGCCGCGCTTTACGCCGATCTATGACGCGCGGCCCCTACGAAACACGGCTCGGCCCGGCCCTTTGGGCCTATATCGACGCCGTCAACGCCTGGTATCCGCCCGAAATCCTCGGCCTGCCGATCGACAAGCAGCGCGCCGTCTATGACCGTATGAGCCGCGCCTTCCACCAGGGCCGCCCGCCCGACGTGAAGGCCAGCGACGGCCTGATCGCCGCCGCCGGCCGCGACATCCCGATCCGCCGTTACCGGCTTGCGGGCAAGGCCGCCCAGGCGATGGTGATCTACTACCACGGCGGCGGCTTCATCCTCGGCGGGCTGGAAAGCCATGACGACATCTGCGCCGAGCTCTGCGCCGGCACCGGTTTCGACGTGCTGTCGGTCGACTACCGGCTGGCGCCGGAGCACGTCCACCCCGCAGCCTTCGACGATGCCGTCACCGCCTTCGAATGGGCGGCAGCGACATCAGGCCTGCCGCTGGTCCTGTGTGGCGAAAGCGCTGGCGGCAATCTCGCCGCCGCCGTGGCGCAGGCGACGCGCCGCCATATCAGAGCTGCGGTCGGGCAAGTGCTGATCTATCCCGAACTCGGTGGCGACGATACCGCCGGTTCCTATATCGAGCACGCCCACGCGCCGCTGCTGTCGGTGGCCGACATCGCCTTCTACCGCGACGTCCGCTCGGCCTGGCGGCAATCGCCCGACGACCCGACCTTCTCGCCGCTGCGCGACACCGATTTCTCCGGCCTGCCGCCGACGGTGATCGTCACGGCGCAATGCGATCCGCTGTCGTCGGATGGCGAGACCTACCGCGACCGCATTGTGGCCGCCGGCGGCAAGGCCTGGTGGCACGAGGAGCCGAGGCTGGTGCACAGCTTCCTGCGCGCCCGAACGTCGCTGCCGGCAGCGGCGGCGGCGTTTGCGCGGATTGTTGGTGCGGTCGGCGCGCTGGGCCGAGGTGAGTGGCCGACGGTGGAACGCTAATCTCCCCCCTTGAGGGGGAGATGTCGCCGAAGGCGACAGAGGGGGTCGTCGCGCGTAGAGCGCTAGCATCATCTTTTTTAAAGTAGGAGGTCGCGTCCCGTTTAAAGTAGGAGGTCGCGTCCCGTCGTGCCGACCCCCTCTGGCCTGCCGGCCATCTCCCCCTCAAGGAGGGAGATTGGCGCCGCGCCGTTGGCGCATCTGCTCGCAGCGCGGCTGCAAAGCATAAGCGCACTGCCGACTCCCCCTGCGGAACCCCGCACAATCACTGCGGAAAACCGAACACTCCCCAGCGTCACCCGGCCCTATCATTACCCTCAGGCATGGCGCCCCGGCGGTCGCGTCCGCCCCCGCGTCTGTCGATCGGCCGGGGCGATTTTTCTGTGCATGCCGTTGTCCCAAAACCGCTGGGCACTTTTGGGCGGCATGCATCAACAACAGGGGAACGACGATGAAATTCATGCTGACCGACCGCAAACTCCACCCGCAAGCCAAACCCGTCGCCGATGATTTCAGGACCGGCGGCATCAACCGCCGCGAATATCTGGCGCTCATGGCCGGCCTCGGTGTCAGTGCCGCCGGCGCGTTTGCGCTGGGCGGGCTCGCCCCCACCCCTGCCCGCGCGGCAGAACCGAAGAAGGGCGGCGTCCTGCGCGTCGCCATGAACGTCAAGGGCTTCAAGGACCCGCGCACCTTCGACGGCGTCGAAATGTCCAATGTCGCCCGCCACTGCAACGAATATCTGGTGCGCTGGAACACCGACTTCTCCTTCGAGCCCTGGCTGCTCGAAAGCTGGGAGGCGAGCGACGACGCCAGGACCCTCACCCTGCATGTGCGCAAGGGCATCTCCTGGTCGAACGGCGATGCCTTCAACGCCGACGACGTCATCCACAACCTCACCCGCTGGTGCGATGCCTCGGTGCCCGGCAATTCGGTCGCCGCGCGCATGGGCGCGTTGGTCAATGCCGACACCAAGAAGGTCGTCGACGGCGGCATCGCCAAGGTCGACGACTTCACAATCAAGCTCAATCTGCCCAAGTCAGACATCTCGCTGATCGCCGGCATGGCCGACTATCCGGCGCTGATCATGCACCGCTCCTATGAGGGCGATGGCGACCCCATGAAGGCGCTTGCCATCACCACCGGCCCCTGCGAGCTGGTCAGCTGGGATGCGGAGACGGGCGCCGAGGTGAAGCGCAAGGAAAAACCCTGGTGGAAGGGCGAATTCCATCTCGACGGCATCAAATGGGTCGACTACGGCTCCGACCCCAACGCCATGCTGTCGGCCTTCGAATCCGGCGAGATTGACACCGACCACGAGACCGCTTCCGACGCCGTCTCGCAGACCGAGCAGATGGGGCTGATGAATTCCGAGATCGCCACCGGCTCGACCATCGTCGCCCGCTTCAATGTCGCCAACGCGCCCTATGACGACGTCAAGGTGCGCCGCGCCGCCCAGCTCGCCGTCGACAATTCCGCCGTGCTGGCGCTCGGCCTCGGCGGCCGCGGCAAGCCCGCCGACAACCACCATGTCGGCCCCATGCACCCCGAATATGCCGATATCGGCCCGGCCAGGCGCGACGTCGAGCAGTCGAAGAAGCTGCTCGCCGAGGCCGGCAGGGCCGACCACGAATTCGAGCTCATCTCCGTCGACGTCGAATGGCAAAAGAGCACCGGCGACGCCATCGGCGCGCAGATGCGCGAGGCCGGCCTCAAGATCAAGCGCACCGTGCTGCCGGCCGCCACCTTCTGGAACGACTGGAGCAAATATCCCTTCTCCTGCACCGAATGGCTCGGCCGCCCGCTCGGCGTCCAGGTGCTGGCGCTGGCGTATAAATCGGGCGCCGCCTGGAACGAAAGCGCCTACGCCAACCCCGAATTCGACACGCTGCTCGACAAGGCGCTGGCGACGCCGGACGCCAAGGCGCGCAAGGAGATCATGGCCAAGATCGAGCAGATTCTGCGTGACTCAGGCATCATCATCCAACCCTACTGGCGCTCGGTCTACCGGACGTATCGCAAGGGTGTCGAAGGCTGCGAACAGCACCAGGCGCTGGAGCAGCATTTCGAGAAGGTTTGGATCGAGTCTTGAGGCGTCGGCGCCCCTTCAAGTGCGGCGCAGGCCGGTGGATCGCTGCGATCATGTGCGGGTTGGAAATGGCCGGCGCGAATGCCGGTGAGGCAGTTGCCTGAGCCCGCGCCGGCCATTGGCGACCTGATAAGGGTCCGCCGCCCGGATTCTTTACCGCCCCGCTAATGCCCGATCAACCAGGCCGGACGTTTGGTACGGAAGCGGACAAAGGCTCACCGCGCCGGCCTCAGTAGCGTCCAGATCCAGCCAACAAAGGTCAGTACCAGGAACGGATAGCCGGCGGCGGGCAGCGGCGCCGACGTCGGCAGCAAGGGCGCGCCCCAGAGGATCATGCAAGCCGAGATGACAAACAGCACGGCAGCCACCAGCGCGGTGAGCCGCATCCACAGGGCGAAAGTCTTCGGCGCGCTGACCATGACCAGTGCCGCCGCCCACAGCGAGATGCCGCCGACATAGGAGGGCACGCTGGCCTCCAGTCCTGCCGCATTGCCCGCCAGCAGCAGGGTCTCGCCGGCGAGGAAGGTCAGGAAGCCGGCAGCTATGCAGTCATTGCCCAACCGCTGATATTTCATGGTCAGCAGGGCGGTCGCCACCACGAGTGCCACGCCGTCGATCGTCCAGAGCGTTTCGCGCAGCGGGGCGCTGGCGACGAAGGTGCCGGCTAGGCCGAAGGCACCGCCGATGGCGAGGCCGATCGCGGCGATGGTGTCTAAAGTGGTGCGCATTTGATGTCTCCCCAAGCTGGCTCGAGGATACCGCAGGACGGTGTCTGATCCAATGCTCGCCGATGGCGAGGCGCTCTCACCTGTTTGACTTCCCGACGCGGCTCCAGTGTCAGCCCGAAATCGACAAGGCGTGAAGGCAGAGACTGTCGAGAGAGCGGTCCGCAGCGCGTCCGCAGTTGACAAAGTCAGCCTTGCCCGAGAACCGATATCGGCGGATCGCAGCAAGCACCTTTACGCTTGCCTTGAAGGCAGCCTACTTTGGCAAATAGTAGCCGCTCGTGGGCACAGAATGTCGGTACTGCCTTTCCTGAGAATTTACGCGCCGCTCAACGCGGTGCTGGCTGCCCCTGGGCTTCTGGTGGTGGCTGCGCTCACGACACCGAACCTGTCCGGACGAAGCAGACTGGCTCTGACCGCACTGCTCGCGGTCATTTGGGGCGCCTATCTTCTGCAGATGGCCGCGACGCTGCTCAAGCACCGGGCGGGAGACCTTCGGGACAGGACGCCGGCAATCGCCATCGATGTGCTCGCGGTTTTGGTTCCACTCGCCGCATTTCTGCTCGGCGGCACGCCCGACTGGAGCCTCTACTGTGGTGTCTGGCTGGTGAAACCGCTGCGCGACTCGACCTTCTTCCCGGTGCTGGGCAGGGTGCTGGCCAACGAAGCGCGCAACCTGATCGGCGTCACCACGCTCTTCGGCGTCGTTCTGTTTGGTGTCGCACTCGCCGCCTATGTCATCGAGCGCGACATCCAACCGGAAAAGTTCGGCAGCATCCCCGAGGCAATGTGGTGGGCGGTGGTCACGCTGTCCACCACCGGCTATGGCGACCACATTCCGCAAACCTTCGCCGGCCGCGTCCTTGCCGGGGCGGTCATGATGACTGGCATCGGCATCTTCGCGCTCTGGGCCGGCATTCTTGCCTCCGGCTTCTATCAGGAAATCCGTCGCGAGGATTTCGTCCGCAATTGGCAATTGGTCGCCGGCGTGCCCTTGTTTGAGAAGCTCGGCCCGGCCGTGCTGGTCGAGATCGTGCGCGCGCTAAGACCTCGCAACTTGCCGGCGGGCGCCGTGATCTGCCGCAGTGGCGAGACCGGGGATCGGATGTTCTTCGTCGTGGAGGGGCGCGTCAGCGTCGCGACGCCGAACCCGGTGGAGCTTGGCCCTGGCTCCTTCTTTGGCGAGATGGCGCTGATCAGCGGCGAACCGCGTTCGGCGACCGTCAACGCCGCGACAGCGGTCTCCCTCCTGTCGCTGCACGCGGCGGATTTCCAGATGCTGTGTAGCAGCAGCCCGGAGATCGCGGAAATCATCCGCAAGACCGCGCTCGAGCGCCGCGGCGCGGCACCGATGGCTTGATCCCAATCGTGCAGCTCCACCGCCGCGCTGGCAGGGTGCGCGCTGCCTCCGGCAGCTCCCACCCGGACTTGTGCTCGCATCGACCAACCGGGTCGATGCGTTCGGCCGAAGGCCGAACCGCTTAGTCGCCCATCTTAAGCGCCTGGATAAACGCCTCCTGCGGAATATCCACCTTGCCGAACTGCCGCATCCGCTTCTTGCCTTCTTTCTGCTTGTCCAGCAGCTTGCGTTTGCGCGAGACGTCGCCGCCGTAGCATTTGGCGGTGACGTCCTTGCGCAGCGCCGAGATGGTTTCCCGCGCAATGACCTTGCCGCCGATGGCGGCCTGGATCGGAATCTTGAACAGATGGTTCGGGATCAGCTCCTTCAGCTTCTCGCACATCTGCCTTCCGCGCTTTTCCGCCGCCGTGCGGTGCACCAGCATGGAGAGCGCGTCGACCGGCTCCTCATTGACCAGGATCGACATTTTTACCAGGTCGCCCTCCTTGTAGTCGGTCAGGTGATAGTCGAAGGAGGCGTAGCCCTTGGAGATCGACTTCAGCCGGTCGTAGAAGTCGAAGACGACTTCGTTGAGCGGCAGATCGTAGATCAGCATGGCGCGCTTGCCGACATAGGAGAGGTCGGCCTGGATGCCGCGCCGGTCCTGGCAAAGTTTCAGGATGCCGCCGAGATAGTCGTCGGGCGTCAGGATGGTGGCGCGGATCCATGGCTCCTCGATCGCCGAGATCTTCACCACGTCGGGCATGTCGGCCGGGTTGTGCAATTCCTTCATCGAGCCGTCGGTCAGAGCCAGCCGGTAGACGACGCTCGGTGCCGTGGCGATCAGGTCGAGGTTGAACTCGCGCTCCAGCCGCTCCTGGATGATTTCCAGATGTAAGAGGCCAAGGAAGCCGCAGCGATAGCCGAAGCCGAGTGCGGCGCTGGTTTCCATTTCAAAGGAGAAGCTGGCGTCGTTGAGGCGCAGCTTGCCGACCGCGGCGCGCAGATCCTCGAAATCGGCGGCGTCGACCGGGAACAGGCCGCAGAACACCACCGGCTGCGCCGGCTTGAAGCCGGGCAGCGCCTTGGCGGTTGTGCGCTTGTCCTCGGTGATGGTGTCGCCGACGCGGGTGTCGGCCACTTCCTTGATCGAGCCGGTGAAGAAGCCGAACTCGCCGGGGCCGAGCTCGTCGACATTGATGCGGGCCGGCGTGAACACGCCGGTGCGCTCGACCAGGTGCTTGGCGCCGGTACCCATCATGCGGATGGTCTGGCCCTTTTTCAGCACGCCGTCGATGACGCGCACCAGCACGATGACGCCGAGATAGGCGTCATACCAGCTGTCGACCAGCATCGCCTTCAACGGCGCCGTGGCGTCGCCTTCGCGCGGCGGCGGCAATTGGTGGACGATGGCCTCCAGGACATCCGGAATGCCAAGGCCGGTCTTGGCCGAGATCAGCACGGCGTTGGAGGCGTCGATGCCGATCACCTCCTCGACCTGCTCGCGGATGCGCTCGGGCTCGGCGGCCGGCAGGTCGACCTTGTTCAGCACCACGACGATCTCGTGGTTGTTGTCGATCGCCTGGTAGACATTGGCCAGCGTCTGCGCCTCGACGCCCTGGGAGGCGTCGACGACCAGCAGCGAACCCTCGCAGGCGGCCAGCGAACGCGACACTTCATAGGCGAAGTCGACATGCCCGGGTGTGTCGATCAGGTTGAGGATATAGTCCTCGCCATTGTTGGCGTGGTACTTCAGCCGCACCGTCTGCGCCTTGATGGTGATGCCGCGCTCGCGCTCGATGTCCATCGAGTCCAGCACCTGCTCCTTCATGTCGCGCAGCTCCAGCCCGCCGGTCAGCTGGATCAGCCGGTCGGCAAGCGTGGATTTGCCATGGTCGATATGGGCGACGATGGAGAAATTGCGGATGTGGTCGAGGGGCGTGCTCATGGCGCGCGTTTAGCAGGGGTGGCTTGCCCGAGCAAGCGGCCGCCGCACATGTGGCGCGGCCCGTTGCCCGGCAAGCCGTACAGCCGTTGCCGGGAAAGCAGAGCAGGCGGCTGTCGAGGCAAGCGGCGGCCATTGCAGGGCAAGCGGCGCGGGCACTCGTCGCCTTTTCCCCCGGATTCCTCGAAAAATCGATAAATGTTAACCACGTGCGTTAGAGCATAATTTGTGATCGGCATGTTAGCGGAGGGAAATATCTCATGTAAGGACGAAGGCATGCGGGGGCTTGCAGGCAGTTTTATCGAGTCGCGGAGCGGCTCGTTCGCACCGATACTTGTTCTCGCCATGATACCGCTGATCACCGCGGTCGGCTTTTCCGTCGACTACACCTCCGCTGTCCAGACCAGGTCGACCGAGCAGGCGGCACTCGACGCCGCGATCCTGTCCATCACCACGATGGATACCACGTCGACGAAGCCGCAGCGCCAGGTGCTGCTCCAGGATACCTACAGAGAAAACGGCGGACAGGGCGCAGCGACGCTGAACAGCTTCGACGTCAGCGCCAACGGCACCGCCACCGCGCAGGCCTCGGCGAGTTTCGCCATGAAGACCGTGTTCATGCAGATCGCCAGGATCCCCACGGTGGCTATCGGCGTCAATTCGGCGGTGAACAAGGCGCCGGCTCTGGTGGAGGCGACCTTCAAGGTCACCGGCGTGTCGGGTTACTGGAACAAGACAATGACGCTCTACGGCACGATGTTCGGTGCCGCAGCGGGCAAGCCGCTGATGACGATCGATTACAAATACGGCGGCGGCACGGATCCCAAAGGTTACGGAACCACCACCGTCAGCAAGATCGACAGTCTGGGCGTCCCCACGGTGATCCAGACGCAGGTCTGCAAGGTCGGCAAAAACCCGCCCAACGGGGTGACGCTCAACACCGACCAGTCTGGCACGAAATATTACTGTGTCGACACAATGACTCCCGGCAACACCGCCGGTGCGTCAATCGACGTCAGCCAGATGGCCAGCCTCTATCTGCAGATGAACGTGCCATCGGGTAACCCGAAAAACCTCTATTCGAACGATCCGGCCACGTCCAACCGGCTCTATAGCTCGACAAGCGCGGACATCCCCCTGGCCGAAATGGCGACCGGCCAGATCGTTGATATCTTTGGCCTCGTGCCTTGTGGCTCGACAGGCTACCAAGCCTGGGAAGACGGCGGCAACCCGGTCCCGGCACCCGTCAGCAACGCCGACTTCTTCTACAACGTCACCGGCAAGTGCGACTTCAACAAGCGGCCCAACAACACGCGGCTGACGCAGTAGATGCTGCTCTTCTTGCCTTCTCCCCTTGCGGGAGAAGGAAGAACGCTAGCGATTACAAACCGGTGAGCGCTGTAACGAAGGCGCCGACAGCGGCGAAGTGGGGATATCAGCGGTGCATTCAGGCGCCGCCGCCCACGGAGCAAGCCGATGTCCCGCAAGTTCGTCACAGTGTCCAGCCTCTCAGCGCTTGCGCTGGCGGCGTCGCTCGGTGCGGCCGCCGCCCAGCCGCTCAGCGTGGTCGAGCTGTTCACCAGCCAGGGCTGCTCGTCCTGCCCGCCGGCCAACGCCAATCTGATCAGGGTCAAGGACCAGCCCGGCGTGCTGGCGCTGTCGTTCAACGTCACCTACTGGGACTATCTCGGCTGGAAGGACATTTTCGGAAAACAGGAATTCACCCGGCGCCAGGTCAATTACGAGCCGGCGCTCGGTCATGACGGGCCGTTCACGCCGCAAGTGGTGGTCAACGGCCATGCCGATGTCGTCGGCGCCGCACCTGGCGAGATCGAAAAGCTGATCTCGGTGAGCGGCCGGACGAGCGGCCCGGCATTGTCGCTCGATGGCGGCAAGATCAGCATCGGCGCCGGCGCCGTACCTGGCGGCCACGCCGATGTCTGGCTGGTGCACTATGCCAAGGGCGTCGTCGAGGTGCCGGTGTCGCGCGGCGAAAACACCGGCCGCACCTTGCCGCACGCCAATGTCGTGCACGCGCTCGAAAAACTCGGCGGCTGGACCGGCGCGGCCACGACGTATCCGCTGCCCGCCGCATCCGGCGGCCTGAGCACCGCCGTGCTCGTGCAGTCGCCCGGTGGCGGACCGATCCTGGCCGCCGCGACAAACTAGATCACGCTTCAACAAGAGATTGCGCAACGCCGCATGGAGCGGCGCCGCATAGCACGGCCGCCAAGAGGGCGCGCCTTGACGACCAACCCAAGGAGATCATCATGACCATTTCCCGCCTGACGCTGCCGGCGCTCGCTCTCGCTTTGTGCTCGACGGCGCTGTTTGCCGGCGGCATCGCTCGCGCCGACGACGCGACCAACGCGATGAAGCCGGCTGCAGATGCCATGAAACCGGCCGCGGATGCGATGAAGCCTGCAAACGATGCAATGAAGCCGGCCGATCCGATGGAAACCAATTCCATGAAGCCGGCCGCCGACGCCATGAAGCCGGCGACGGATGCGATGAAACCGGCAACGGATGCGATGGCTCCGGCCAACTAGTTCTGCCGCGTCTCAGCCGTTCATTCACAAGGGCGGCCCTTGGCGCTGCCCATCACCTGCCTGCCGGCATCCTCTCCCCGTATAGTGACGGGGAGAGGGGCGCTCATCGACGGTTTCGCCAATCATCGGTGTTGCAGGTAGAAACGCCAGCGTCGCGGCCAGTCGCTCTCTCCCCGTTTTACGGGGAGAGATGTCCGGCAGGACAGTGAGGGGCAGCGCTGACGGTAAGATTCCGCATTCGGCGCACGCGAATGTGCGTCGCGCCGCACTATTTGATGCAATAGACTGATCCCTATGGAAGCCACGAGGAGTGCAACCATGACCAACATCAAGATTTCAAACCGTTCGCTCGGCTTTGTCAAAGGCGCCCTCGCCGCGCTTGCACTTGCCGCAGCGGGCGCCGCCTTCTGGCTGACGCCGGCGGTTTCGGCCGAGGACGCGGTGAAGATCCCGCCGCCGGCAATCGACGAGAAGGCGGCCACCGGCACTGAAAAGGCAATCTTCGCCGGCGGCTGCTTCTGGGGCGTGCAGGGCGTCTTCCAGCACGTCAAGGGCGTCACCAGGGCCGTCTCCGGCTACTCCGGCGGCGACAAGGACACCGCCGTCTACGAGACGGTCGGCTCAGGCCGCACCGGGCATGCCGAATCCGTCGAGATCACCTACGATCCATCGAAAATCACCTATGGCCAGCTGCTGCAGGTCTATTTCTCGGTCGCCCACAACCCGACCCAGCTGAATTTCCAGGGTCCGGACTCCGGCACGCAATACCGCTCGACGATCTTCGCCGAAAACGATGCACAGAAGAAGATCGCGCAAAGCTACATCGCCCAGCTCGACCAGGCCAAGGTGTTCCCGGAGCCGATCGTCACTACGCTGGAAACCGGCAAGACCTTCTATCCGGCCGAGAATTACCATCAGGATTTTCTGACGCTGAACCCGACCTATCCCTACATCGTCTACAACGACCTGCCCAAGGTGGCGAATTTGAAGGCACTGTTCCCGGCGCTCTACAGCGACAAGCCGGTGCTGGTGCTGTCGGCGAGCAATTGAGTCGGCTTTATTGAGGAGGCGTCGGCGGGACAGCACCCCCCTCTGCCCGGCAGGCCAGAGAGGGGTGCCTCGCGCCTGCATCGGCAGGTCAATCATACGTCAGATCCGTCGCCTTGCCGCCGAACACCCGGTAGGCATAGAACGAATAGAAGATGATGACCGGCAGCACGACCACGGTGCCGGCGAGGATGATGGCCAGGCTCTCCGGCGCGGAAGCCGCCTGCCAGATGGTCAGGCGATCGGGCACCACGAACGGGTAGAACGACCAGGCGAGACCGGCAAAGCCGAGCGCGAAGATGGCGGCCAGCGTCAGGAACGGCATCAGCGAATGGCGGTCGTCGGGCTTCGGCAGATGGAAGGTCTGCCGCCACAGCCACAGGAACAAAAGCGCCGACAGGATCGGCAGCGGCGACAGATAAAGCATTTCCGGCCAGACGAACCATTTGTCGAAGATGCGCGGGCTGGCGAAGGGCGTCGCCAGCGACACCGCCGCCATGCCGAGCGCGGTCAGCACCAGCGCGGTGCGCAGCCAGCGCACCGCTTTCTTCTGCAATTCGCCTTCGGTCTTGTAGATCACCCAGGCGGCGCCCATCGCCGCGTAGGCGGCGGCAAGGCAGAACGCCACCAGCACGCCGAACGCCGTGCCGCCGAGGCCGACATCGAGCCCGAGCACATAGACGCCCAGCATATAGCCCTGCGCCAGCGAGGCGATGAGCGAACCCAGGAAGAAAATACGGTTCCAGCGATGCTTGCGGCCAGCTGGCACCTTGGCGCGGAAATCGAAGGCGACGCCGCGCAGGATCAGCCCGAGCAAAAGCACGAAGACCGGAATGTAGAGCGCCGTCAGGATGACGCCATGCGCCAGCGGGAAGGCGACCAGCAGCAGGCCGACGGCCAGCACCAGCCAGGTTTCGTTGGCGTCCCAGAACGGGCCGATGGCGGCGATCATCGTGTCCAGTTCAGCATCCTCGGCTGCCGCGAACAGAATGCCGATGCCGAGATCGAAACCGTCGAGAATGACGTAGATCAGGATGGCGAGGCCCATCAGGCCGGCGAAGATCAGCGGAAGCGCGGTTGGCCAGTCGAAGGTCATCTTTTTCTCCTCACTCACCAGAGCCGGCTAATCGCGATGTGATCGGATGGGGCTCTATCGAGGCTTCAGATCGATTGCCGAAGTCGGCGCCGCCCCTCATCACCCTGCCGGGCACTTCTCCCCGTATAGGGACGGAGAGAAGGGGGCTGGCCGCAATCTCGGCGCTTTTCTTGCAACGCTGGTGATTGGCGAAACCYRCGATGKGAGCGCCCCTCTCCCCGTCCCTATAAGGGGAGAGGATGCCGGCAGGCAGGTGAGGGGCCGCGCCGGCGCCCGGCTGGAGTGCCATATCAAATCACTCCCCCGCAGCCGGCTGCGACATCGGCGCGTTGAGCACGCCGGGCAACGGCGAGTTGTCGCCGTCCTTCGCCGCCTTCAGCGCCAGGTGCACCAGCACGCCGAGATAGGCGATCAGCAACAGCACATAGAGAACGAGGTATATGGCGAGCGTCAGCGCGACATGGCTGCCGGCCACCGGGCCGACCGCGTCGGCGGTTTTCAGCACGCCCGTCACCAGCCAGGGCTGGCGGCCGATTTCGGTGGTGTACCAGCCGGCCAGCGTCGCCAGCCAGCCCGACAGCGCCATCGGCACCATCAGCATGGCCAGCGGCTTCGGCAGGCTGTGCCGGCGCTTGAGGAAGAAGGCCGCCGACCATGAGACGAGCAGCATCAATATGCCCGTGCCGACCATGATGCGGAAACCCCAGAACACCGGAAAGACCGGCGGATGGTTGCCGGGATAGTCGTTCAACCCCGGCACCACGCCGCTGGTCGAGTGCCGCAGCACCAGGCTGGCTCCATCGGGAATGGCGATCTCGAATTTGTTTTCCTTCGCCGCCTCGTCGGGCAGCGCGAAGAGCACCAGCGGCACGTTGGGGCCGGTGTTCCAGTTGGCCTCCATGGCGGCGATCTTCTGCGGCTGATGCTCCAGCGTGTTCAGCCCATGCTGGTCGCCGGCGAAGATCTGGATCGGGATCAGGATCGCCGCGGTGAAGACGCCGGTGCGCAGCGCCTTCCACATCGATTCCGAGCGGTCGCCGGTGAGATAGCGCAGCGCCGACAGGCCTGATATCAGGAACGACACCGTCAGCCCCGACGCCAGCAGCATGTGGGTCAGCCTGTAGGGCATCGACGGATTGAAGATGATTGCCCACCAGTCGACCGCATGCGCCACGCCGTCGCGCATCTCGAATCCGGCCGGCGTCTGCATCCAGGAATTGAGCGCGATGATCCAGAATGCCGAGACGGTGGTGCCGCCGGCGACCAGCACCGTCGCCAGCGTGTGGATGCGGTTGGAGACGCGGCGGAAGCCGAACAGCATGATGCCGAGAAAGGCCGCTTCGAGGAAGAAGGCGGTGAGGATTTCGTAGGCCAGCAGCGGCCCGGCGATGTTGCCGACCTTTTCCATGTAGCCCGGCCAGTTGGTGCCGAACTGGAAGCTCATGGTGACGCCCGAAACCACGCCCATGGCAAAGGACAGCGCGAACACCTTCACCCAGGTGAAATAGGCGCGCATCCAGGCGGAATCGTTGGTCGCGTTGTAACGCAACTTGAAGAACAGCAGCACCCAACCCAGCGCAATGGTGATCGTCGGAAATAGAATATGGAATGAAATATTCGCGCCGAACTGGATACGCGAAAGTATGAGCGGGTCCATGATGGGCTCCGGCTGCTGCAAATACTCGCGAAGGATAGGCCCGAAGCGAGTTCAGGTCAAAGCGGCGTCCTGCCGCGAGGCTGAACGCCACAGGACAATTTTGCCGGTTGCGTGCCGTGCAACTCCGGGCCTGTGCGCCGCACCTGCAACGGCCGGCCGGCACGATTGTCGAGAACTGTCAGCAGGGCATTGACTTGCGGTTGCAAGCACCGACATTCGGCCTATATCAGGGGACCTCTTTCAAGCAGCCGTTTTCATCCATGCCTTCCATCCTGTCCATTTCCGGGGTCTCCAAGACCTACGCCACCGGCTTCACCGCGCTCAAGGAAGTCAATCTCGACATTCAGCGCGGCGAGATCTTCGCGCTGCTTGGACCCAATGGCGCCGGCAAGACGACCCTGATCTCGATCGTCTGCGGCATCGTCAACCGTTCGTCGGGCACCGTCACCGTCGACGGCCACGACATCAACAAGGATTATCGCGCCGCGCGCGGTCTGATCGGGCTGGTGCCGCAGGAACTGACCATCGACGCCTTCGAGAGCGTCTGGGCGACGGTCAATTACAGCCGTGGCCTGTTCGGCAAGCCGGCCAACCCCGGCTTTGTCGAGAAGGTGCTGCGCGACCTGTCGCTGTGGGACAAGAAGGACGCCAAGGCGATCACCCTGTCGGGCGGCATGAAGCGCCGGCTGATGATCGCCAAGGCGCTGTCGCATGAGCCGCGCATCCTGTTCCTCGACGAGCCGACCGCCGGCGTCGACGTCGAGCTGCGCCAGGACATGTGGGCGATGGTGCGCCGGCTGCGCGAGGACGGCGTCACGATCATCCTCACCACGCATTATATCGAGGAAGCCGAGGCGATGGCCGACCGGGTCGGCGTCATCAACCGCGGCGAGATCATCCTGGTCGAGAACAAGGCCGAACTGATGCGCAAGCTCGGCCGCAAGCGGCTGGTGCTGGAACTGCGCAATCCGCTGACGGCCATTCCCGAGGCGCTCTCGCGCTATGCGCTGGAGTTGTCGCCCGATGGCGGGCAGCTGACCTACACCTATGACAATCAGGCCGAGCGGCCCGGCGTCGCCTCGTTGATGCGCGATCTCGAGGCCGGCGGCATCCAGTTCCGCGATATCGACACGCAAAACTCTTCGCTCGAGGAGATCTTCGTCAATCTGGTGAGGAGGGAGCCATGAACCTTCGCGCCGTATGGGCGATCTACCGCATGGAAATGGCGCGTGCTTTCCGCACCGTGCTGCAGAGCATCGTCTCGCCGGTCATCTCGACGTCGCTGTATTTCGTCGTCTTCGGCTCGGCCATCGGCTCGCGCATCACCGAGATCGACGGCATCAGCTACGGCGCCTTCATCGTGCCGGGTCTGATCATGCTGTCGCTGTTGACGCAGTCGATCTCCAACGCCTCCTTTGCCATCTATTTCCCGAAATTCGTCGGCTCGATCTACGAGCTTCTGTCGGCACCGGTCTCCTATCTGGAGATCGTCATCGCCTATGTCGGCGGTGCCGCGACCAAGTCGATCCTTCTCGGTCTGATCATCCTGGCCACCGCCTCGCTGTTCGTGCCGCTGACCATCCTGCATCCGTTCTGGATGCTCGCCTTCCTGGTGCTGACGGCGGTGACCTTCAGCCTGTTCGGCTTCATCATCGGCATCTGGGCGAAGAGTTTCGAGCAGCTGCAGCTGGTGCCGCTGTTGATCATCACGCCGCTGACCTTCCTCGGCGGCAGCTTCTATTCGATCAACATGCTGCCCGAGATCTGGCGCACGGTGACGCTGTTCAATCCGGTCGTCTATCTGATCAGCGGCTTCCGCTGGAGCTTCTACGGCAAATCCGATGTCTCGGTCGGTATCAGCCTCGGCATGACGATCGTCTTTCTGCTGATCTGCATAGCGATCGTCGCCTGGATATTCAGGACCGGCTACCGGCTCAGGAACTGAGCGGCGAAAGCGCCCTGAGCGCCGCTAGGTCTGTTGAGATTCAGGTCAGGCCGAGTCGAAAATGGTGGATTCCGAGAACCGGAGCGGAGCGTACTTTTTGTACGTGAGCTCAGTTCTACTGCGTGGCAGTAGAACTAGGGAAGCGCAGGAAGCCGCCATTTGCAGGCCGGCCTCACCTGAATATCGCCAGACCTAGATCGCCTTGATCAGCCGCAGCAGCCCCAGCATCTCGACATACGTTCCCTGGCGGAAGGCGATGTAGACCGGCTCCTCGACGCCGTGGAAGCGGCGCTTGAACGCCGCCTGGCCCTGCAGGTTGAACCTGCGGCGATTGACCCAGGGCGAAGAATAGGCGCGCTGGAAGGCATTGCGCCAGAAATCGCTTTCGGCAAATCCGCTCGGGCCCACATCGACGAGCGGCGACAGGCCGAGCGTGACCACCGAGATGCCCTCTTCGCGAAAACGGTCGACGGCGAACTTGGTCAGGCCGATCTCGGCATGCGGTGAGGCGTCGAGATGCCTGCGCTTGAAGGCGGTGGTGTAGCCGATGACCTTGCCGTCGGCGAACAACGGGTCGAAGTCGAGCAAAGCGACCAGTTCGCCATCGGGACCGTGCAGGACGAAACGGCGCATGTCGGTGCCGAGATGGTCGGCGAAATGGCGGTTAAGAAAACCCATCTCCCAGCGCTTGACGATGCGGTCGCCGCGCCAGTTTTCCGAAAGCCGGGCGATCTCGTCGAGGTAGATCGTGCGCTTGTCCTCTTCGAACGAAAAGCCTTTCTTCAGCAGCCAGCGCTCGGAGTAGCGCACGGTCTCGTTGCGCTTCCCGGAAAAATCATGCTCGGGCAGGGCGAGGCGGGTGTCGATGCCGAGGCGATTGACCTTGTAGCCAAGGCCGGCCAGCACGCGTGCGGTGTCCTCGCCGACCTGCACGAACCATGGGCTGCCGGCGGTCTCGACGAAACGGTTGATGTAATCGGCCCGACGCACCGGAGCCGCCACCGGGTCGCCGAGCGCGAAATGGTGCTTCATCTTGGTACCGAAGGCGATGTAGCCATCGGCGTCGCCGAAATAGGAAAGCTTGCCTTGCACGGCGGTGGAATAGGCGAGCGAGAAGTCGCCATAGCGGCGCACCAGTGCCAGGCGTTCGATATGGGTCAGCGCCTGCCGCTCGACCTCGGGCGCGGCGGCCTCAAGGATCTTGTCGAAATAGAACCGCAAGGAGGGCATGGTCGAGATTCCGCGTGCCGCCTACAGCGCCGGCCGTCCAGGACGCGCCAAGGTGCTGTAACACTTTGATTCTGCGCATGACTCGAAAATCGGACTCGATTTCGGGCATGCGCGTGGGGGATAACCGAGACCCGCCAGCCACCCAAGGCCTCGAATCAATCACATTGCCGCGACCTGATTACCGTTGATATCGCGCATATGCCATATAGAGCGCAACCGCGGCCCGGCGTGTGGCGCTAAATCGCATCGCTCGAAATTCGGCCGCGGTTTGCTGCAGGGGATCCTGCGCGCGATCAAACGGTTACAGCGTCCTGCGAGCCTTACGGCGGGACGTCCAATGGGATTCGAGTGAATGACTGATACGACAATCAGATCGGTTGCGGATCTGCCGGCCACGGTCGAGCCGGCAATCGTTGTCGGCGCCGGTGCTGCCGGGCTGGCCGCCGCGCATGCCTTGATGAACGCCGGCGTGCCTACGGCGATCCTGGAAAAGGAAAGCCGGCTGGCCGAGCCCTGGCACCGGCGCCACCAGCAATTGCATCTCAACACCCATCGCGATCTTTCTTCGCTGCCTGGTCTCGCCTTTCCCCCTGGCACGCCCGCCTTTCCGCAAAGAATGGTCGTCATCCGCCACATGAACGATTTCCAGAAGGAGAACCGGCTGCCGGTGCAGTTTGGCGTCGCGGTCGAAGAGATCACCTTCAAGGGCGATCACTGGGCATTGCGCACCAGCGCCGGACCGCGCTTGGCCCGCAATGTCGTCATCGCTACCGGCCGCGACAGGCAGCCGTTCACGCCCGAATGGAAAGGCATGAAGGATTTCGTCGGGCGCATCATCCATTCGGCGGATTTTGGTGACGCGCAAGCCTATGCGGGCCAAAAAGTGCTGGTCGTCGGCGCCGGCAATTCGGGCTTCGATGCGCTCAATCATCTGGCCGGCATAGACACGGCCGCCATCTGGCTGTCGGCCCGCAACGGTCCCGCCCTGCTGCCCAAGCGCATCTGCAAGATCGCCGTGCACCGGCTTTCGCCGATCATGGCGCGCTTGCCGTTGCGGCTCGCCGATGCGGTGATGGCGGCAACGCAGCGGCTGGTTTTCGGCGACCTGACCAAATTCGGTCTGCCGCCCGCGCCTGCGGGCGGCGCCAGCCGCCTGAGCTCGGATTACACCGCGATCGCCGCCGACGACGGCGCCGTCGGCGCCATCAAGGCCGGCAAGATCACCGTCGTGCCGGGCATACGGGAATTCACCCGCGATGGCGTGATCCTGGCCAATGGCAGCCCGATCTATCCCGACATCGTCATTGCCGCGACAGGCTACCGCACGGGGCTGGAGCCCATGGTCGGCAAGCTCGGCGTGCTCGACGCCAAGGGCGTTCCGCTCTTCAACGGTGGTGAAGCCGATCCAAAATTGCCCGGTCTGTGGTTTACCGGCATGCGGCCAAGCATTCGCGGCTGCTTCGCCAATGCCGGCATCCTGGCCAAGGCGATCGCCAAACGAATTGCAAGGTCGGCCTCGCACCAATCCAGCGCATCACGCTGATTTCGGTTCCAGCCGCCGGAAACCGACGGCTTCCATCAGCATGTCCTCTTCCACCATGCCGGCATTGTGCAAGGCGAGCAGGTTAAGCGCGATTTCCCGCGCGTCGGCGGAATCGGGATGTGCCTCGCGCCGCCGGCAGGCCTCGTCGAACACGCGCTGCAGCTTGGCGATATCGGCTGGCTTGAGCAAGCCACGGTCATAGACGGACTTCGACATGGCGATCTCCTGATAAAGACCTAGAGCGCCATGTTTAAATTGCCAATCTTTCCCGAGGCTTGACCGACTTCCCCCCGTCGCCTCGCCATCCTGGGGCGGAGCAAGGGGCGAAGCGACGCGGCGCAGACCCCAGGAGCTGCTCCGCAGCCCAAGGGATACATGCCGCGGCTCAAGGCGCAGCAGCGGCGCAAATTCTGCTCCGCTGCTGCCCATGCGAGTGGGCAATCAGACCGCGATCTTGCCGCCGCCCTGTTTGGTGATGGCGACGACCGACGGCCGCACCGGCATGTCGGGCTTGAAGTCGGGCCAGCGCGTCGACAGGTCCTCATAGTAGGACGGGCGCCCGAACGCTTCCCAGTCCTCTCCGCCGTCGGCCGGATGCTGGACGGCGACGAAGGCGGTCTGGTCGTCGGGCGCAAACAGCGGACCGCACATTTCGGCGCCGATCGGCACGCGGAAGAACAGTTTCGAGGTCGCCCGCGCGGCCCCCTCCGTGTCCACCGCCCATAAGCCATCGGTGCGGCCGGTGGCTTTCGGACCCTGGCCGTCGGTCGCGACCCAGAGACGCCCGGCCGAATCGACCGCGCAATTGTCGGGCATGCCGAACCAGCCATTGGCCGTCGTTGCCGTCGAGAAGGTGGCACCGACATCGGCAACCGAGGGATCGCCGCATTTCAGCAGCACTTCCCACTTGCCCTTGGCGGCCGTGAAATCACCGCCGTCCTCGGCGATCTCGATGATGTGGCCGAAGGCGTTTTCGGCGCGCGGGTTGGCGGCGTCGACCTGGTCGGCCTTGCGCTTCGAATTATTGGTCAGCATGACATAGACCTTGCCGTTGACGCCATTGGGCTGAATGTCTTCCGGGCGGTCCATCTTGGTGGCGCCGAGCAGGTCGGCGGCGCGGCGCGTCTCGATCAGCACGTCGGCCTGGCCAGTGAAACCGTTTTCAGCCGTCAGCGGCCCCTGGCCGAACACGATCGGCAGCCATTCGACCGTGCCGTCTTCGGCGAACCGGGCGACATGCAGCGTGCCATCGTCGAGCAGGTCCTTGTTGGCGGCACGGTCGTTCGGATTGAACGCGGCCCTGGTCACGAACTTGTAGACATAGTCGAAGCGCTCGTCGTCACCGAGATAGAAGACGACGCGGCCGTCCTTGGCGACGATCGATTCGGCGCCCTCATGCTTGAAGCGGCCCATGGCGGTGCGCTTCCTCGGCGTCGAGGTCGGGTCGTTGACATCGACCTCGACGATCCAGCCGAAGCGGTTGGCTTCGTTGGGTTCCTTGGCGAGGTCGAAACGCTCGTAATGCGCCGCCCATTCATAGGCGCCTTCGGGAATGCCGAGACGCTTGTAGTTCGCGGCTTCCTTGTGGTCTTCCGGCAGCTCGCCGGAAAAATAGCCATGGATGTTCTCCTCGGCCATCACATAGGTGCCCCAGGGCGTGACGCCGCCGGCGCAATTGTTGACGGTGCCGAAAACCTTGGTGCCGGACGGATCGGCTTTGGTCTTGACGCGGTCATGGCCGGCAACCGGGCCGGACAGCGCCATTTCGGTGTTGGCGGTGATGCGGCGATTGAGCTTGCCGTCGCGCACCACCTGCCATTTGCCACCGTCCTTGCGGATCTCGACGATGGTGCCGCCATGGGCGGCCATCTCGACATCGACCTGCTCCTTCGAGAGGGGCGCGACTTCTGCCGACTTCTTGCCGTCCTTTTCGACGATCTTCACGATGCCCGGGAACATCAGATGCGGATTGGTGTATTCGTGGTTGACCACCAGCAGGCCATGTTCGGCTGAGCCGTCGATCGGGATGTAGCCGACATAGTCATTGTTGTAGCCGAACTGTTTCGCCTGGGCCTCGGCCGACTGTTTCGTCGGGTCGAAGTCGGGCGAATCGGCAAAAAGCGGATCGCCCCAGCGCAGCAGGACATCGGCATCGTAACCCGGCGCGACATGGTGCTTGTCGTCGATACCGGCCTCGAGTTCGTCGAACGCGAAGGCGGAGCCTTCCGCTGCCCTGGCCTCTTCGGCGCTGATCAGCGCCAGCGGGCTGACGGTGGCGGCGATGGCCGAGACGGCCAGCGAGCCCTTGAGGAAGCCGCGGCGCGAGAACCGCGCGGCGATGATCTCGCCCATGGTGCGGTTGTCGGAGGCGTTGATGGCCGGGCCGTCGTTTTCCTCGAGCAGGCTGGTGCGGAATCGGGTGTCGGGGGAGCGAAGGTCAGTCATGGTGGCTTGCCTCTGGCTGTTGGGTGGCTGGAGCGTGGGGTACCTGTTGGACCCCCCTTATAATCGCCGGGTCACATTTTCGTGACATTGGGGGACCTTTCAGACGCGACTGGCATTACGCGCAGCGCTGGCTCAGCCTTCCCGAAGGCCGTGAACTGCTCCGGAATGGTCTTCGAGATGAAGGAGACCTTCGGCGGCATGTTTCGCCGCGCATCCTGCGACGGCGCATGGCGTCAGCCGCTGCAACCGATCAACGGACAAAGCCGGCTCGACAAAGTCACCTCCGCCGCCCCCGGCGGAGGTGACTTGATGTTCGGCGTCTGCCGTCGTCAGCGTAGGGAAAGCGAGTCTCCCATTTAGCGATGGCGGTCGCGGCGCCGTTCATGCAAAGCTAATGTAGCATACGCTTGGGACTTTAGTCCAATCTTGCGCTTGCAAAGGTCCTAGTTGACAACCGCAACGGTCGGAGGTCGCTTCCGGGCGCCGCGTCTTTCGGCAATGTTGTTGCACTGCAACGTTGGGGTGGGGCGCGCCGGGCTCAGTCGTCGGAGATCAAAATGCACAGATCGGTCACGACCCGTTGCTGCCGGCTGGCGCTCAAATCGGCAGCGGCGCTGGCGTTGACGATTGCTCCCTGCCAAATTGTCTTCGAGGGCTCCGTTCCCGGCATCCACACCGCCAGCGCATACGCCAAGGGTGGCGGTAACAGCGGTGGTGGCGGCGGCAACGGCGGCAATTCCGGCGGCGGCAATGGCGGGAATAGCGGGAATGGCAACAGCGGCAATAGCGGCAACAGCGGCAAATCGGGATCCAATCAGGGTAAGAGCGGAAGCCATGTCAATGCAAAGACCGGTGACAAGATCGACGTGACCGGCAACAAGATCACGGTCCGGCATCCCGACGGCATAACGGAAAAGCTCGAGAACGGACGTTTCAGCATGAAGGACGCGCTCGGTCGCACGATCATCGACCGCCAGGCCACGCCGGCCGATGCCGATCGTCTCAAGGCCTTGTGAAGCTGGCCAACAGGCAACGGTCAGCTTTGCACGTCACCTCCGCCGCCCCCCGGCGGAGGTGACATCGTTTTGGCGGTGCCACGCCGGTCCCGAGGCGCGACGCGCTTTGCGCGGTCCGCACCTTGCGGAGGCACGCAACCGTTCAATTATTGTTTTGCGCAATCCGGATGATTTCAGGTCGAAGCGGCCTGAAAACTGAATCCGCCTCTAAATCAAAGAGATAGAGCATGATGTCTTCCGAAAACCGCTTCACACCTTTCGGCATCATGCTCTCGTTGCTCTAGGAAGGCCTGTCGCGGTCGCGCAACTCACGCATCATCAAGGCCGCTTCGGTGCGGTTTCGCACATTGAGCTTCGACAGCACCCCGGTCATGTGATGCTTGACGGTCTTCTCCTGCAGCTCAAGCCGCAAGGCGACTTCCTTGTTGCTCAGCCCCTCCGCCACCAGCCGCAGGATTTCCGTCTGCCGATCGGTGAGCTGCCGCAGCCGTTCCGCAATGCCGTCGGTCGGCTGCTGGGACTGGAGATCCGAAAGCAGCCGGGCCGATAGCGTCGGCGACAGATAGCTTTCGCCGGCTGCAACATTGCGCAGGATGTCGGCGAGCCCGCGCGACCCGACGCCTTTGAGGACATAGCCATTCACCCCTGCGTTCAGCGCCTTTGTCACATCGGCGTTGGCCTCCGAAACGGTCAGCATGACGATCTTCTGGGCCGGATGGCTGGCGAGGATGCTTGCGACGGCGGTCAGCCCGCCGCCCGGCATGGAGATATCGAGCAGCAAGATGTCGGGCCGCACCGTCGTGGCGAGGCGTTCGGCATCCTGCGCCGTGGCGCCCTCGCCAACCATCTCGAAGCCTCCGATCTCCGACAGGCTGCGCGTCACACCTTCGCGAAAGAGGGGGTGATCGTCGACAATGGCGATGCGAATGGTCCCAGTCATGCTTGCTCCTCGACCGATAGACGGATCACCAAACGCGTACCTTGCGGCCCGGTCAAGGTTTCGAACTGTCCGCCAATGCTTTCGACCCGCTCCCTGAGGCCGGCGAGGCCGAGACCCTCGACCCGTGCCGCCGGATCGAAACCGGGCCCGCCGTCCGACACTTCGACAAAAAGCCGGCCACCTTTCATCCCCGCACTCACCGCCTGATCCTTGCCCAACCCGTGGCGATAGGCGTTGTTCAGCCCTTCCTGGACGAAACGATAGATGCTGATCTTCTCGGAGGCGCCGGGCTCCGGCAAGTGTCCGGTCAGCGTCAGCGTCACCGACGTTCCCGTCCTCTGCTCGTGTTCCTTGACCGCCAGCCGCAGAATGTCGGTTGCGGCAGCCGTCTCGATCTGCGGCAAAACAAGGCCGGTGCAGATGCCGCGTATTTCGCGCATCGCGTCCTCCAGTGTCTTGCGGATCATTGCGACCTCGGTCGAACGGCTTACGCTCGAATGGCCGTCGCTGGAAAAAATCGGGCTGTCCATGCGCAGCGCCGCCAGTGCCACGAGTTGGGCCGGGCCGTCATGGAGGTCGGCGCCGATCCGGCGCAGATATCTTTCGTTGAGCGCGGTGGCGCGGCGGGACGCCCGTTGCACGCGCAGCCGCAAGGCACTGTTTTGCGCCACCAGACCCTGCAGCTCCGAGACCTGGCGGCGCAGTGCCCCACGCTGATCGTCGATGGTGCGGCTGCCGCGCAGGACGATGCCCGACAGGAGCAGGAATGCCGCGAGCGTCGCGCCGGCCACGATCAGCCAGCTCGACCACAGGGCGGACGCCAGGGTGTCCTGGAAATCGTCGGCGATCTCATAAAACTCGGTGACCGCCACCACCTCGCCCGACCAGGGCTCGCGCACGGGATTGTATATCTCCAGCAATGGCAAGCCGGTAGCCTTCTCCTCGCGTTCATCATCATCGAATGTATTGAATTCAGCGACGACATTGCCTTCGAAGGCGGAACGCAGATTTTCGCTCGGACCGAAGCGGCGGCCGATCAGGGACGCCTCCTTGGCGTAGAGAACCGTGCCGTCGCGGCGCCAGAGCACGAACGATTCGAGGCGCTTGCCGAGCGCACCCTGGCCGAGCGTCTCGTCCAGCGCCTGCTTGACGGACTCGCTGAGCTCCTGGTCCTTGCGCAAGTCGGGAAGCAGCGGCGCAATCACGCTGTCGACATAGAGCGCCGTCGTGGCGGCCGAATTGCGGATGACGCCGTCCCGGATCTGCGCCGTCACCCAGGTGCCCACCACCAACATGACAGCCAGCAGGCCAAAGCCGCCGGCAACGACGAATTGCAGGGCAAGGGAAAGCTCGCTCCAGCGCCGCACCAGGTTTTGAAAACTGCGAATCATGAGCCCCTGACCGCCCTTCGAACCGACAGATTGGGCGATGTTAGTACTTTGAGCTTCCGGCTTGCCATTGCCAAGAGCTTCGTTTGGTCGAGGTCGCTTGACGTCCCGGCGCGCTTGGGAAACAACGTCCGCGACGCACGCGGCGGCGGCCGCTTCGAGAGGGACGAAACGTTGAGTTTTTCGGGATTGCTGCAGCTCGGCTTTTCGACGGTCATTTTCCTGCTGGCGGCGACAGCCGCCAAGCAATGGGGCCTTGCGCCGAGCCTTGGCAAGATAGCGCTGACGCTGGCGCTCTATTCGCTGGGCAATCTGATCATGCTGCGGCTGATCCGCGAATTCGGCATGTCGGTGTCGTTCAGCCTTTCCGCCGTCATCCAGCTGGTCTCCGTGAACGTCGTGGCGCTGGTCTTCTTCGGCGAGCGCGTCAATGCGCTGCAGGCGACCGGCATCATGCTGGCGATCGCAGCGGTGGCGCTGATCACGCTGGGACCCTATCTGCAAGGCCGGCTGTAACGGGCGAATTGCCGATGAAGAACGCCGCGAACGCTTTGCTCAACCGGGTCGAATTCCCGGTGCTGCTGGCCGGCCTGGTCATCGCCGCCGGCCTGTGGGGATTCGAGGAGCTGATGGAGATTGCGCGCGCCACCACGCCGCACGCCTTCGACACCGAGATCCTGCTCGCCTTCCGCCAGGCGGGGCGCCCTGACAGCCCGATCGGCCCGCTGTGGCTGCAAGGGGCGATGCGCGACATCACAAGTCTTGGCAGCGGCAGCGTGTTGGTGCTGATCGTGACGGCGGTAATCGTCTATCTCCTGCTTATCCGCAGGCCGGCGACCGCCCTTTTCATCTTCGTGGCGGTGGCCGGCGGTCAGGTGCTGTCGAGCCTGCTGAAAGCCGGCATCGACCGGCCGCGCCCCGAACTCGTCTCGCATCTCGTCAACGAAACGACGCTGTCTTTTCCGAGCGGCCACGCCATGCTGTCGGCCGTGACCTATCTGACGCTCGGCGCGCTGGCGGCACGCTTCCTGCCCGGTCGAACGACGAAGATCTATGTGCTGTCGCTGGCGGTGCTGACGACGCTGCTGGTCGGCATCAGCCGCATCTATCTTGGCGTCCACTGGCCATCGGATGTGCTTGCCGGCTGGTGCGCCGGCTTCGTCTGGGCGATGCTGTGCTGGCTCGCTGCCCGGGCGTGGCAGCGATGGCGCGGGCAGCGCCTGAACGGCGACAGCGAGACTGGAGACTAGATCAGCCGGTTGATCAGTCCGTGCCCGCAGCCCACCGACAGCAAGGCCGCCCAGGTCATGAAGGTCTTGAAGAATTCAACCGCGTTACCCCCTGCCTAGATGGACACCCTAGGCACAATCCCGGGAAGTATCATGATCGGTCAGCCGCCCCCTTACGCCTCAGACGTTCATCCTAATGCTTGAAACATCACAATGATGGTATTATACCTTATTCCTGCAGACTCAGACGGGGATTCCGGCCGATGATCACTGCCGCGCAGATGCGCGCCGCAAGGGCGCTGGCCGGCATCGATCAGAAGACGCTCGCCGAGCGCGCCAGCGTTTCGCTTCCGACCATCCAGCGCATGGAGGCGAGCGATGGCGTGGTCAGGGGCGTGGTCGACACGCTGATGAAGGTCATCCAGGCTCTCGACGAGGCCGGGGTGGAACTGATCGGCGAGAACCAGACCAGCGAGCGCGGCGGCCGGGGCGTGCGCCTCAAGCCTGCCGTGCCGCGGGATCCCAAGGCTGAGCCGGCATAAAGTCGCGACGGCGACCGCCGACAGCCCTGCCGACGATCCCGCCGCCTTTCAGGGTGCGAAAGGCAGTCCATGGATCAGACGCAGCGGGCAGTGCATCAACCGGCCCATAGGCCGGTAAAACCGACATTTTCCGAATTGTTCACGCCGAAGCTGGTGACGGTCTGGCGCGAGGGCTACACGTTCGCCGACTTCAAGGCGGACGCCATTGCCGGGCTGACGGTCGCCATCGTCGCGCTGCCCTTGTCGATGGCGATTGCGATCGCCTCGGGCGTGGCTCCCGAGCGCGGCCTTTACACCTCGATCGTCGGCGGCTTCATCATTTCGGCGCTCGGCGGCAGCCGCTTCCAGATCGGTGGTCCGGCCGGCGCCTTCATCGTGCTGGTGGCCGCGACGGTTGCTCGGGTCGGCATCGATGGACTGCTGTTGGCAACGATGATGGCAGGGGTCTTCCTGCTCGCCATCGGCTATCTTCGTCTCGGCACCTACATCAAGTTCATTCCCTATCCGGTGACGGTCGGCTTCACCGCCGGCATCGCCGTCATCATCTTTTCAGGACAGATCGTCGAACTGTTCGGGCTGAAGCTTGCCGGCAGGGAGCCGGGACCGCTGGTGCCGAAGTTGATCGCGGTCGGTGAGGCGGCCGGCACCATCAATCTTGCGGCGACCTTCGTGGCGGTGTTGACCATCTTCACCATCGCCGGCCTGAAGCGCTGGCGGCCGACATGGCCTGCCATGCTCATCGCCATCGGGCTGGCATCGCTGGTCGTGGCGCTTCTCTCGCTGCCCGCGGAGACGATCGGCACTCGCTTTGGCGGCATCCCGCGTAGCCTGCAAATGCCCGCTCTGCCGCCGATCAGCCTGGGCAGGATGATTGACGTGCTGCCGGATGCCATTGCCTTTGCCCTGCTCGGCGCGATCGAATCGCTGCTGTCGGCGGTGGTCGCCGACGGGATGACGGGCCGGCGGCATCGTTCCAACTGCGAACTGGTGGCGCAAGGCTTCGCCAACATCGCGTCCGCCCTGTTCGGCGGCATCTGCGCCACCGGCACCATCGCCCGCACCGCGACCAATGTGCGGGCCGGCGCCCACGGACCGGTTTCCGGCATTGTCCACTCAGCCATCCTGCTCGCTTTGATGCTGGTGGCGGCGCCGCTCGCCAGCTACATCCCGCTCGCCGCCCTGGCTGGCGTGCTGGCGGTCGTGTGCTGGAACATGTTCGAGAAGCAGGCCTTCGCCACCTTGCTGCGTGCCTCGCGCGGCGATGCGCTGGTGCTGATGGCGACCTTCCTGCTCGTCATCTTCCGCGATCTCACCGAAGGCATCGTCGTCGGCTTCGTGCTGGGCTCGATCCTGTTCATCGACCGCATGGCCAAGTCGATTGCGGTCGAGGCCGATCAGCCGCTGGTGCAGGAGGATGTCGCCGACAGCGCCAACGCCTACGATGCCAGCGAGGCGACCGACGCCGACACCGTGGTCTACCGCATCTCCGGCGCCTTCTTCTTCGGCGCCGCTTCGACCGTCGGCACCGTGCTCGACCGCATCGCCGACCAGCGCAAAAACTTCATCCTCGATTGCTCGGCCGTACCGTTCTTCGATTCGACGGCGGCCAACGTCATCGAGGGCGCCGCCCACAAGGCGAAACGCGCCGGCGTCCGCTTCATCATATCAGGTGCCGCGCCGCAGATCCGGCGCATGCTGATCAACCACGGCGTCAAGCGCCCGCTGGTGGCCTATGCCGCGTCGATCGAGGAGGCGCGGGCGCAGCTGAAAGGCAAGATCGAGGTGCGGTAGGGGCCGGGATTTGCCGGCCGGCGGTCGCTTGAACGTCAACTTTTTGATCTCAAGCAAGCGGGGAGCACGCTTTAGGCGAGCGGGCTCACTTTAGTCCCAGATGCAAGGAAAGTCGCTTCGCGGCGGCGTCGAATGCCACCAATCTTCGTGACCTGAACAGGGAAGCCTCCGCCTATCCTGCTTCAGCTTTCACCGTGGTCCTTTGTCCGGACATTTTACTCTTTGCAGCCGCGTTTCAAAAATGAAACCGCAATCATGGTAGAGTTCGCGCACTGATTTGCCAGTAGAAGGCGGGTTTGCCAAATGCGTGACACGTCCCCGCGAAATCGAAGTGATCCTATGCCGACCGCGCCAACACTTGAACTTCGCCGCTATTCACGGCTGAGAAATTTGCGAGAGCGCGCAGAACGCCAAGGTGCTGCATTGCAGTTCTGGGCGCGTACGGCATCGCTCGCCGTGATCTCCTGCTTCTTTTCATTAATCAGCCGCTGGGATGCCTCTCTGCTCTTCGTGCTGGCGGGCCTCATGTTGTTCCAGCTCGTCGGCCTGATCCAGTTTCGCTTTGCGCGCCGTCGCAACGCGCCATGGTGGATCGGTTATCTCGTCGGCACGCTGGACATCGTTCTGTTGACCGTTCTGCTGGTAACGCCCAACCCGTTTTCCCTGGAGGTCGCGCCGGCCGCGATGCAACTGCGCGAAGGCAGCTTCAAATTCCTGTTGATTTTCGTGTGCCTTGGCGCGCTGACCCTTTCGACCCGATTGGCGCTCTATCTCGGAGCGCTCGCAGCCTTGACGTGGACGATCGGGGTGGGATGGGTGATTCTTCATGCGGGAACCGTCCTTCCGGCGACGAACCTCTATTCGCTGCCGACGACAGAGCGACTGAACCTCTATCTTAATCCCAATTTCGTCGACACATTCGCGCAGGCGACCAACGTGTTGGTAGTGCTGATTATCGGCGCGATCATGGCGCTGGTCGTCTCTCGTTCTCGACATCTGTCGGAAGACTATGTCAAGGCAGAGCGCGCCCGCGCCAATCTCGCCCGGCATTTTTCGCCAAATGTCGTCGACCAGCTCGCCGCGGATGACGAGCCCTTCGGTCCGGTCCGCCGGCAGGATATCGCGGTACTGTTCGCCGACATCGTCGGCTTCACACACTATTCCGAGGATCATCCGGCCGAAGCAGTGTTCGAACTTCTGCGTCAGTTCCACCGTCGCATGGAGCAGGTCGTTTTCGACCACCATGGCACCGTCGACAACTATATCGGCGATTGCATCATGGCCACATTCGGGGTTCCGCAAGCCAGCCATAACGACGCAACCCGAGCCATCCAGTGCGCTGAAGCGATGATCGCCGCTCTCGAAGACTGGAATGTGCAGCGGGTGTCCAGGGGATACCCGTCGCTGGACGTTCGGATCGGTGCACAATATGGCGCAGTCGTCATCGGTGCGGTCGGCAGCGAGCGCAATCTTTCCTTCGCGGTGGTGGGCGACACCGTCAACGTCGCCAGCCGTTTGCAGGCGCTTTGCCGTGAACTTCAGGCAAACATTTGCTTTGGGTCACGACTGATAGAAGCCGCGAAGGCGGAATCGCCCAGGACACAGTTGAATGCGCGCGATCATGGGCCGGTGAGCATCCGCGGTCGGGATGAACCGGTCCATGTCTGGGTCGAACACAGAGCCGAAAACCAGGGTGCTGTTGCGGTTTCGGCGTGATATAGCCGCCATGTGAAACGCCTGCATCTGCCGGAAAGTTCACGCCTGAGGCATCATGCGTTCGCAGGCACTGAGCGAGGCGTCGATGTTCCTCTATCTGCGCGATCTCGAGGAGTGCGAAATCGTCTCAGCATGATTGCATCTGGCGGCTGAGCTGGCCGCGCACGGCCCCGGCGGTGCCGACGGCGCCATTGACCGCGCTCATCATCTTCATCTGCCCGGCGGTCTCGTTCATGCGCGCCCGGCAATCCTGCATTTTTCTGGTCGCCTCGACTGCAGCCAGGGCTTCGCCAAGACCTTCCGGCGAGTCCGGGCCGGCCGCCAGCTCCGCCAATTGCGCATGCTGGTCTGGCGTGATCGGCGGGCTGGCGGCAGTCTGGCTGCAGCCGGATGCCAGCAGACAGACCAGCATCGCGATCGGGGTGCCCCGCCTGACACGTGCCGTGGCTGGGAAAATGCCGCGATGTTCGGCCTCGAGGCTCCCGCTCGGAGTTGCTTTTCCCGCCACCCGTTTGCTGTTGCCCAACATCCTATCGCCCCATCGCCGGGCCGAGGATGAGGCTGCGGATTTTTGGCGTCAGCGGCCTGACGACATCGGCGAAGGGGTCGCCCTCGGCCCGCAAAGCCATCAACCCTTCGACCTCTTCGTCGATGGCCGCGATGGTCTCCGTCTTCTGTGCGTCGGTCAGCTCCCTCATGCCGGATATGGCATTCCTGAGCTTGACGAAAATGGCATCGAGTTCCGCGACCGGCATCGTCGCCAGGAACCCGCGAATGGTCTCGCCAAGCGCGACCTTCCAGCTGTCGGCGGTGAAGCCGGCTGTGCCGATCAAGCCCTTGTCCGCGGCATCGCGCTCGTACCAGTCGGCGGCGATCTCCTCGTCATAGGCGAACTGACCGAATTCGGGCTGCAAGGCCTCGATCAGGCCGACGACCGCCGACGCATCCCGCGCTGTCAGCGCCAAGGCATGCGGGCTGTCGAACATCATGCCGGCAAGTGCGAGCGCGCCGGACAGCCGGCGCATGGCTGCGAAACGCCGCTCAGCCATAACAGTCCTCCACAACGCCGGCCCGGGCACTGCTCGTCGCCTGGGACTGCAGAACCGAGCCGCCGATCGAGGCGGCCTGGCCGGCAATGACCCCACCATTGCCGGCCAGACCGCCAAGACCCCCCGCCATCGACAGGACACCGCCGAGCAGAGCCGCATTGGTCTGCGCCTTCGCCGCCTTCTTGGCGGCCTCGGCGCAGGCGGTTTCCGTCGATGGTTCGTTCCGGGCCTTGTTGCTGCCGGCCGCGCTCGCGATCGATGCCGGGTTGCTGTCGGCCTGGCCCGTTTGGCAGCCCGCCAGGGCAACGGTCAGGGCCACGAAAAAGCTTTTTTTCATGGTGCTCCTCATCATCGGGTAGCGCGCGGCGGCAGCTTGACCTCGCGGTGATCGGTCACCGTGTTGCCCAAGGCGATCGACAGCAGATAGGCACGCGGATTGAAGCCCGCCGCGGCCAGTGCCGACAGCGTCTTGAACAGTTGCAAATGAAACATCGTGCCCCCTTGGATTGCCGCCAATACGGTTCGGGTTTCGGAATCGCGCCGCAAACTAGGGGCATCGAAGGGGGACAGCTTGGACAGAACGGCACTGAAAGCGGCCAAAACGGCCCGGTATTGACGTTTTGCAGGCCGCGGCGCATATGACCGCGCTTCTTGGCATGGGGGTGTCGATGACTGCGACGATGGGGCCGTCAGCTTCGTTCAGGCTGGCGACGGAGATGTTTCCGGAGCGGGATCGCGTCGAGATTACGCGCGAGGTTTACGGCCGCACGGTTCTGAGGGTGGACCTCGATCCGCTGGCGCCGGCGCAGATCGACATGCGGGTGCGCGCGTTGCCGGGCCTCGGCATCGCCACCGGCAGCTCATCGGAATTCCGGGTGCATCGCACATCGTCGCTGATCGACAACGACGACTTCGTTCTTCTGGCGGCCCTCGATGGGGGCAGCGTGATGAAGCACCGCGGCCGCGAGGAGGCGGTCGGCAACGGCCAGGCGCTGATGATGAGCGGTGAAGAGGTTGGCCTCAACCTGATCGGCGCCGGCGGGTTCCGCTTCATCAATATGAGTTTTTCGCGCAAGCAGCTTTCGCCTCTGATCGGCGATCCGGCAGCGGTCCTTATGCGGCCCTTGCCGACCCAAAGCGGGGCGATGCGGCTGTTGCTCGACTATATCAGCTCGATCCAGGAGGTCGGAGACGAGTTGACTGCGGAGGCCTGCCACCTTGCGACGACGCATGTCTTCGACCTTGCCGCACTCGCCATGGGCGCGACCAGGGATGCGGCCCAGATCGCGCGCGGCCGTGGCGTCAGCGTTGCCCGCTTGCGCGCCATCAAGGCCGATATCGTCGCGCATGGTGGCCATGTCGACCTGTCGGCGCGGGACGTCGCCGCCCGCCACGGACTGTCGGCCCGCTATGTCCGCAAGCTGTTCGAGAGCGATGGCACATCCTTGATTGATTTCATGATGAACCAGCGGCTGGCGCGTGCCCATCGCATGCTCGGCGATCCGCGCCATGCCGGACGCAGCATCACCGCGATCGCCTACGAGGCCGGCTTCAACGATCTTTCCTATTTCAACCGGGCGTTCCGCCGCCGTTATGACGCCACTCCCTCGGACGTGCGCGCTGCGGCTTGCAAGCACTGACGCCAAAGCGCCGCCTGCCGGGCGGCGCTGCCGTGCCGTGCCGTCCATGCCGTTGGACTCATTTGATCGCGTCTATTCGGCGGCCTTTGCCCCGGGATCGGCAACCTTGTCGTCCCAGACCATCTGCCGGTAGTCGAAACCATATTCCAGCGTCGGTTTGACGATGCGGAAATAGGGCGACAGGTCGAAATCGCGCGGCGTGTAGAGCGAGTGGTGGCGGATGTGCAGGATTTCCTTGCGCGAATAGTTCGACTGCGCGGAGGCTCGGCCGGGCGCACGGGTGATTTCGGGCAGGATCGGATAGCGGATCTGGCCATAGGCCTCGGCGATCAGCGTCGAGCAGATCGCCCGTGTCGGATCGCCGGAGCCGAAGGCCAGCATGCGGCGGCGCCAGCGCACCGGCACCGGCGGTGTGGGCAAGAAAAAACGCAGCATGTCGAAAATGTTCTTGAGGTCGTATTTCAGGCCGAGCCTGCCGATCATGAAGGCGACGACCTTGTCGCGATCCTCCGGCGCCAGCCCGCTCGCCCGGCAGATGCGGGTGTTGTAGGTGCGGTAGCGCGACAATGGCACGGCGACGCAGCCTTCGCCGATCGTGACCTCGATCAGGCGCGGCCGCTCCGAGCCGTCTTCCGGCGCGGGCAAGGCATCGCCGATATAGAAGGCCGCATGCGACCAGGTCGACTGGGTCAGGTACTTGATCGCCGCCGAGATCTTCTGGTTGCCCTCGATCAGCAGGATGTCGCCCGGCTCAAGCGTGCGGCGCAGCGTTTCGGCATCGGACGGAGTGTAGGGCTCGTAGCCGGACGATTCTCCCTGCAGCCGGCCGGCAAGCCAGCGGCCAAGTCGATCCAGAAGCGTGTCGCCGGGCTCGGTCATGCCCCATGGCGATTAGCATGGGCGGGTAATGAGGGCTAGCGCACGCCTTCCTCCCCCGTCCGGAGCGCGAGGAAGAGCGTCCTACGATGCCGCGGCCTCTTCCGGCGGCGCAGCCAGATCGTCGCGCGCCTTGCGGGCCAGTTTGCGTGTCGAGCGTTTGGGATTGTCGCCGAACAGCTCGGCCGCTTCGGCCAGGCAGCTCTTCTTCAGCTGCTTCTCCGACCGTTTCAACAGCTTGCCCAGAAGTTTCGTGTCCTCGGGCAGCCCGAGCGGCTGGTCGTCGGCCTCGAGCAGCGCGCGCATCACCAGCACATCGTGCAGGTCGCCCAGCCGCTCGCCCAGTTCGTCGACCGCCTTGCGCCGGGCCTTGATCGGTGTCGGCCACAGCCTGCCGAGCAGCGACAGATGCATGCCGTGGGTCTTGGCCGCCTTGCGCAAATCGTGGAAATCATCGGCCGCGCCCCGCGATCTGGCCTTGTCGAGCGCCTTCCTGGCACGGCGCAGCGTGACGCGGGCACCTTCGGCAAGCACGTCGGCCGCCTGTTCCGGCTGGTCGGGCAAGGCCAACGCTTCGACGCGTTTGAGGCCATCCTCGCAAGCGGCGGTCGCCGCGCCGATCGCCGCCTCGAGCCCGCTGCCTTCGTGCAGTTCATGCTGGCGCGCGATCAGCCTGTCGCGCGCAGCAGTAAGCCCATCGTCGGCGCTCTCCTTGGGAAAGCTCGCCGCCAGCCGGTCGATGGTTTCGATCAGCGCTGTCGCCTCGCGCGGACCGGCAAGCAGGCCGGCTACATTGCGATAGCACTGGTTCTCGGTCTCGCAGAATGTTTCGTCGCCGGAACGAACAAGCCGCAGCAGGGCGCGGGCGCTCTTCAGCCGCTTGCGGCACTTGTGCAGCGCCTGTTCCGGCCGGCTCCGTGCGGCGTCAAGGTGATGCAGCGCCTTGCCGATTTCCTCGGCAAGGATACGCCTGACCTCGCCGGTCAGCGGCAGGCGCGGATCGATACGAAAGCTCATGCGGCGATCTCCGGTATCCCCCCAAGGGCGAGCGACGCGTTGTAGAATTTTGACTCGCCGGTGACTTCGCGGCCGAGCCAATCAGGCAGCATTTCGTCCGGCACGTCCTCCGGCGTCTCAAGTTCGGCGATCACAAGTCCCGCAAGCGGACCGCCGAAGACATCGATTTCGTAGAGATAGCCACGGTGCCTAACATGGTGACGTGTCTTCTCGATGACACGTCCGATGGCAAAGTCCAGCATCTCCACCGCCTCCGAGAGCGGGATCGAGTATTCGAATTCGTCGCGTTCGCGCGCCTTGCTGCCGAATTTGAGTGTCAGCTTGGCGGAACCGCCATCGCTGATGCGGATACGCACCGTGCGCCCGGGGCCGGCAGCGAGATAGAACTGGAGAATGCGGATATTGGCCTCGGCCAGTTCCCGCCATGCGGTGCTGGTGACCAGGAATTTTCGTTCGACTTCCTTGCCCATGGCCGCGCACTAAAGCGTTTGCCGCCGTCGATGGCAAGATAATGACGAACAGAACTTGACTTTAATCAATCGATTGATTAAATTGCGCTCATGGTCAAACTGCCTGAGCCCAACATTCTTCGCCGCGAGCCCGCCGAGATGACGCGCGCGGCCCTTGTCCAGGCGGCGCTGAAGCTGTTCGGAAGGCAGGGCTTCGATGGCACCTCGACGCGCGAGATCGCCGCCGAGGCGCGAGCCAATATAGGCTCGATCGCCTATCATTTCGGCGGCAAGGAGGGTCTTCGCGCCGCTGCAGCCGACTTTATCGTCGAGACCATCCAGGGTGTAGCCGGCCAGGCGCTCGGCAATGTACAGGCGCCTGCGCCGGGACCAGCCAATCCGGAGGCGGCGCAAGCGCTACTCTTCGCGGCGCTGGAGCGGATGGTCGGCTTTGTCGTGGCCAGCCCGCAGGCCGGCGAGATCGTGCAGTTCGTGTTGCGTGAGCTTTCGCATCCGACGGCAGCCCTCGACCGCATCTATGACGGCGTCTTCGAGCCGACGCATCGCCGGCTGTGCCAGCTCTGGGAACAGGCGACCGGCGAGCCCGCCGAAAGCGAGGCCACAAGGCTCACCGTGTTCACGCTGATTGGCCAGGTCATCTATTTCCGCATCGGCCGCGAGGCGGTGATGCGCCGCATGGGCTGGAAAGACATCGGCGCCGCCGAGGCGGCCAAGGTGGTGGCGGTCACATCGGGTAATCTCAAGGCCATATTGGCTTCCAAAAAGAGCAAAGCATGAAGGGGCAAAGACCATGAGCTTTCTGTGTTCGCTGCCGCTCGCCGCGCAGCTCTTCTCGGCCTGTGCCCCGGCTGCCCCGCTGGCCGTCGGCTATGTCGAAGGCGACTATGTGCTGCTGGCACCGATCGAGGTGGCGCAGGTCGAGACCGTCACGGTGAAGCGCGGCGACCGTGTGGTGCCTGGCACGACCGTGGTGACGCTGGAAAGTGCCGATGCCAAGATCGCGGTTGCGCAGGCGCAGGCCGGCCTTGCCCAGGCGCAGGCGCAGTTGGCCGACCTGCAGATCGGCAAGCGGCCGGAAGAGATCGCCGTGCTGAAGGCCGAGGTCGACATGGCCAGCGCCCAGGCCGCCGACGCCAAGCGCAAATACGACCGCGCCGCCGATCTGTTCAAGCGCGGCGCCGGTACGCAGGCCGATTTCGACACCGCGTCGGCCACGCTCGAAACGGCCAATGCGCAGGTCGGCCAGGCCAATGCCAATCTCGCGGTCGGCGGCCTGCCGGCACGGCCCGAAACGATCAAGGCCGCCGACAACCAGGTCAAGCAGGCGCAGGCGGCCCTGGAGCAGGCGCAATGGCGGCTGTCGAAGCGTGTGCTGGCAGCGCCTTCGCCGGGCCGCGTCAACGATGTCATCCGCAATCCGGGCGACACATCAGGTCCGACCGCGCCGGTGATTTCGATCCTGCCCGACGGTGCGGTCAAGCTCAGCGTCTACATCCCGGAGAGCGCCTTCTCCTCGGTCAAGGTCGGCACCTTGCTCGGCGTCCATTGCGACGGCTGCGGCCCGGATGTGAAGGCGCGCGTCAGCTACGTGTCGCCGGATCCGGAATTCACGCCGCCGGTGATCTATTCGTTGGAGAACCGGCAGAAGCTGGTCTATCTGGTCGAGGCGCGGCCGGAGGGCGATGCCGGGCCGCTGCAGCCCGGCCAGATCGTCGATGTTGATCTCGCGGACAGCGCAAGATGAACGCCATCGACGTCCATGGCCTGGTCAAGCGTTTTGGCGACAAGACCGTCGTCGACCATGTGACGATGTCGGTCGCCGAGGGCGAGATCGTCGGCTTTCTCGGCCCCAACGGTTCGGGCAAGACCACCACCATCCGCATCATGTGCGGCCTGCTGACGCCGGACGAAGGCGAAGGCACGGTACTCGGCTTCAACATCCGCACCGACAGCCTGCGCATCAAGCGCGAAGTCGGCTACATGACGCAGAAATTCTCGTTCTACGAGGATTTGACGATCGGCGAGAATCTCGAATTCGTGGCGCGCCTCTATCGGCTGAAGCCGGTCGAAGACCATGTCGCGCGCACGTTGGAGGACCTCGGCCTGACGTCGCGCCGCAACCAGCTGGCCGGCACCTTGTCGGGCGGCTGGAAGCAGCGGCTGGCGCTGGCCGCCTGCATCATGCACAAGCCGAAATTGCTGCTGCTCGATGAGCCGACAGCAGGTGTCGATCCGAAGGCGCGGCGCGAGTTCTGGGACGAGATCCATCGCCTGGCCAGCGGCGGGCTGACCGTGCTGGTTTCCACCCACTACATGGACGAAGCCGAGCGCTGCCACCGCATCAGCTATATCTCCTACGGCAAGATGCTGGCCACCGGCACGGTCGCCGAGGTGGTGAAAAATGCCGGGCTGACCACCTTCGTCCTGCAGGGTCCGCGGCTCGATCAGGTCGCCGAAGCGCTTCAGGGCCGCCCCGGCGTCGACCAGGTGGCGCCGTTCGGCGCGACGCTGCATGTCGTCGGCTCCGACAAGAAGAAGCTCGAAGCCGCACTCGCCGATGTCGAGAAAGAGCACAAGGGCGTGAAAGTTTCGCCCGGCGAAACCAGCCTCGAGGACGTCTTCATCCAGTTCATGTCTGGGTCGAAGGACAACATGGCATGAACAGCGTCTTTTCCTTCGCCCGGCTTGGCGCTTTGCTGATCAAGGAATTCATCCAGATGCGGCGCGACCGCATCACCTTCGCCATGATGCTCGGCGTGCCGCTGATACAGCTGGTGCTTTTCGGCTACGCCATCAACAACGACCCGAAAAGCCTGCCGGCAGCACTCGTGGCGACGAGCAACGATCCCTACACGCGGGCCATTGTCGCGGCGCTGCAGACCACCGGCTACTATCGTTTCGACCATGTCGCACAAAGTGCCGCCGAAGCCGAGTTCCTGATATCGCGCGGCGACGTCGCCTTCGTCGTCACCATCCCCGCCGATTTCGCCAGGAGGGTGGAGAGCGGCAACAACCCGCAGATACTCATCGAGGCCGACGCCACCGACCCGGCGGTGGCCAGCGGCGCCATCTCGACGCTCGGCACCGTCGCCAGCCAGGCGCTGCTTAGGGCGCAAGGCACGCAGGAAGCCGCCGCCGAGGCCGCCAAGGGCCAGCTCGATGTCGTCGTACACCGGCGCTACAATCCCGAAGGCATCTCGCAATACAACATCGTACCCGGCCTGCTCGGCGTCATCCTGCAGATGACCATGGTGATGATGACCTCGATCGCGCTGACGCGCGAGACCGAGCGCGGCACGATGGAGAACCTGCTGGCCATGCCGTCCAGTCCGCTCGAGATCATGATGGGGAAGGTGCTGCCCTATCTGGCGGTCGGCGGCGTGCAGGTGGTGGTGGTGCTGGCGGCGGCGAAGCTTCTGTTCGCAATCCCCTTCACCGGGTCGATGTCGCTGCTCCTGACCGCCGTGCTGATCTTCGTGCTGGCGCTGGTGCTGCTCGGCTATACGATTTCGACCATCGCCCGCACGCAGATGCAGGCCCTGCAACTGACCTTCTTCTTCTTCCTGCCGTCGATCATGCTGTCGGGTTTTATGTTTCCTTATCGCGGCATGCCGGACTGGGCGCAAATCTTCGGCGAGATCTTCCCGCTGACGCATTTCCTGCGCATCACCCGCGCGGTGATGCTGAAGGGCGCGGAACT
Organism: Mesorhizobium sp. M7A.F.Ce.TU.012.03.2.1; assembly: GCF_004006095.1. NCBI lineage: Bacteria > Pseudomonadati > Pseudomonadota > Alphaproteobacteria > Hyphomicrobiales > Phyllobacteriaceae > Mesorhizobium > Mesorhizobium sp. M7A.F.Ce.TU.012.03.2.1. Next base: position 1,418,888 of record NZ_CP034779.1, on the reverse strand, counting down.
GCCGGCAGTGTCAACGGAGATCGGCTGGCTGGTGGTGTTCGTGGTCTTGTTTGCCGGCGTGGCACTGGTGCGGTTCAGGCGGACGCTGGATTAGATGCCGCACGACCTCCAGTCTTGGCACCAGCCTTTGCGGAAGGGAGAAATGCTTTCGCCAATCTCCATGGTTTGTAACTGCCACTAACCGTTGAGCGATTTCGGGCCGCTGACGAAGGCGCTCCCCTTGACGTAAAACCGCAGCGGGCGATCGGCATCCTTTGTAATGCCGATCCGGACGCCTTGGGCGATGTCGCCGGCTTGATGCTCGTCGGTTGCCAGCCATAGCGGGCCTTTGCGGCAAAGATCGAGCCCGTCGAGGGAACGATCGATCCGCAATGCCTGGGCCAGCCTTCCCGGTCCTCGCGCCAGGTCGCGCAAGCGGTCGATGCCGCGATTGAGCCGCATGAGCGCAATGCCTTCGAGCGGCTCGAGCGCCCTGATGAGCACGCCGGTTCCGACCCCTGCCATCTCGCTCGAAACGTTGAGCATGTAGGAGATGCCGTAGGCGAGATAGACATAGGCGTGCCCGGGTTCGAGAAACAGCGAACGGTTGCGCGGCGTCATCCCCCGGTAGCCATGCCCGGCGGCGTCACCGGTCACATAGGCCTCGGTCTCGACGATGCGGCCGCTGGCGATGCCTTCGGGCAGTTCGCGCACCACGATCTTGCCGATGAGGGTGCGGGCAAGGGATGCCGTATCGTCGGGCAGCTCGGAACGCGTGAGCGGGCGGTAGATGACCATGCTCAGCGCGGCGACGATTTGGCGGCGGGCGAGGAGTGATCCAAGGCGGAGCCTGTCGCCAGATACTCCACATCAGATACCCTTGGACATCGCCGTCTCAAGCAGCCGCCATGATCCCGGCATACGTCCCGAAATCGACATTGCCGCCGGACAGCACCACGGCAACGCATTTGCCGGACAGCTCGATCTCACCCGATGACAGTGCCGCCAGCGCCACGCAGCCGCCGGGCTCGACCACCAGCTTGAGATAAGCCATGGCGTCGCGCATCGCCTGCGCCGCCGCCTGGTCCGAGACGGCGATGCCACCGGTGAGGTTCCTGCGGTTGATCTCGAAGGTGATCACGCCAGGCTCGGCGGTCAGCAGCGCGTCGCAGATGGAGCTATGGCCGGGCTCGTTCGAAACCCTGGCACCGGCGGCCAGCGACCGGCGGGTGTCGTCGAAATGCTCGGGCTCCACGGCCCAGATCGCGGTGTCAGGCGAGGCGTCCTTGACGGCAACGGAGATGCCACTCGACAAGCCGCCGCCTCCACAGGGGACGATCACCGCGTCGAGGTTGACGCCAAGCGCTTTTGCCTGGCGCATCAATTCGAGACCGATCGTGCCCTGGCCGGCAATGATGGCCGGATCGTCGAAAGGCGGCACCAGCACCATGCCTCTTTCCATGTAAGGGCGGATCACGGTCATGCGGTCGTCGCGAAAGCGGTCGAACGGGACCACCTCCGCGCCCATCTTGCGCACGTTGGCAATTTTCATCGCCGGCGCGTCCGAAGGCATGGCGATCACCGCCTTGACGCCGAACATCGCGGCCGAGGCGGCGACGCCCTGCGCATGATTGCCCGATGAGAAAGCGACGACACCTTGGCTGCGTTCCGCCTCGCTGAGCGACGACAGCTTGTTGTAGGCGCCGCGGAACTTGAACGAGCCGGTGCGCTGCAGCGTCTCCGGCTTGAACAGGATGCGGCCCCCGAAGCGTCTGTTCAGCTCCTGCGATTCGATCAAGGGGGTTTCGATGATCAAGCCGGAGAGACGCGCGGCGGCGGCGTGGATGTCGGCGATGCCGGGAAGGGATATGGCGTTCATGTGAGGTCCAGTGGACAGGGTCTTTTCATGATGCCCGCAAACAGATGTGGCGCACCATGGGAAAAATGTGACCGTTACAAAGTTTAGCGGGACGGTCGCCAACACCACGGCTGCACGCCCCCCTCTGGCCTGCCGGCCATCTCCCCCTCGAGGGGGGAGATTACGCACTCAGTCGACTTCGCTACCTATTAACGCTGCAAGGTGAGCGGGACGCCGAAGCTGCCAATCTCCCCCCTTGAGGGGGAGATGTCCGGCAGGACAGAGGGGGGCGCTGTCCCGCAGACATCCCCCATGTTCAGCCCAACAGCGCCCTCTGCCGCTTGCTCCCACCCAGCTTGCGCCAGTTGTTGAACCGGTGGCTGGCAGCGGCAAAGGATATCTTCATCTGCTGGGCGACCGAGTAGCGCGACTTGCCCTCGTCGAACATGCGGTAGCAGCACTCGACGCCCTCCTCCGTCAGTTTGCCGTCCGGCGCCTTGTTGTGCGGGTTGGCGGGGTCGAATTTCTCGACCTGCTGCTCGACCAGGCCCTTCAGGCGCTGCAGGTCGGCCTCGATGCTGGCGATGAGATCGAGAACGGGCTTGGGATCATAGGGGTGCGGAGGCTGTTTTGCCGTCATCTGCCGGTTCCTTGTTCTTGGCTTGAGTCCAGCAATATAGGTGAACATTCACTGATAATGAAGAGTCACCGCGGGCGCGGGGCTTCAACAATTCTTGACCGCGACCCAAGCGCGCAATTGACCGAAGGTGTTCAAAACCCTAGTTTAGAACTATTCTAAACTAGGGTGAATTCCTCATGCTTTCCCGTGTTTTCGGCTTCGGCCGCCGCCCCTTCGAATCGCTCTCCGAACAGGAGATCCTGGCGCTGGCCATTTCCTCCGAGGAGGATGACGGTCGCATTTACCGGGCCTATGCCGACGGGCTGACGGAAAACTTCCCGCAATCGGCAAAAGTGTTCGAGGAGATGGCCGAGGAAGAGGATGGCCATCGCGATGCGTTGATCGAGCTTTTCCGCAAGCGGTTCGGCGAGCGCATACCGCTGATCCGGCGCGAACATGTGAAGGGTTATTACGAGCGCAAGCCCGACTGGCTGGTCCGGCCGCTCGGCATCGAGCACGTGCGCAGCCATGCCGAGGCGATGGAGCGGCAAGCCTACCTTTTCTATGTCGAGGCGGCCAAGCGCACGGCAGATGCTTCGACGCGAAAACTGCTCGACGATCTGGCGGTGGCCGAACTGGGCCATGAGACCCTGGCGCAGCGGCTGGAACAGAAACATGTGCCGGGCGCCGTCAAGGCCGAGGAGGCCAGCGCCGAGCAGCGCCAGTTCATCCTCACCTATGTGCAACCAGGGCTGGCCGGGCTGATGGACGGGTCGGTGTCCACTCTGGCGCCGATCTTTGCCGCTGCCTTTGCCACGCACGACACCTGGCAGACGCTGCTGGTCGGGCTTGCCGCCTCGATCGGCGCCGGCATTTCGATGGGCTTCACCGAAGTCGCTTCCGACGACGGCAAGCTGTCGGGCCGCGGCTCGCCGATCAAGCGCGGTCTGACCGTCGGTATCATGACGACGCTGGGTGGTCTCGGACACGCGCTCCCCTATGTCATTCCGCATTTCTGGACGGCCACCGGGGTTGCCGCGGTGGTGGTTTTCTTCGAATTGTGGGCGATCGCCTTTGTCCAGAACCGCTACATGCAGACGCCTTTCCTGCGTGCCGCCTTCCAGGTGGTGCTGGGCGGCGCCCTGGTGTTCGCGGCCGGCGTGCTGATCGGGAATGCATAGTTTTTTCCCTTCCCCCCTTGTGGGGGAAGGTGGATCGGCGCGCAGCGCCGAGACGGATGAGGGGTGTTCCAGCGGAGTGAGACGTTGGCGTTCCCGGGAACACCCCTCATCCGTCGCCTGCGGCGACACCTTCTCCCACAGGGGGAGAAGGAAGAAACTTGCCACTCACCCATTCACCGCCCGGCTATCCCTAGGCGCCTCGTCCCTCTCCGTCAGCCCATAATCCCTCACCACATGGGCGATGCGCAATCGGTAGCCGGAAAAGATACCGCCACGGCCGGCCTTCTGCGCCTGCCGGTGTTCCTCGGTGTTGCGCCAGGCCTTCACGGCTTCCTCGTCGCGCCAGAATGACAGCGACAGGATGCGGTTCGGATCGGCCAGGCTCTGGAAACGCTCGATGGAAAGAAAGCCGTCGATGCCGTCGAGCAGTGGACGCAGGTCCGCGGCGATGCTCAGATAGGCGTCGCGCCGGCCTTCCGCCGGCTCGACTTCGAAGATGACGGCAATCACGGCAGCACCAGTTTCGCGTGCGGGCCTGAGGCCAGTTTCAGGAACATGCGATCCTCCTTCAGGATGAATCTCTCGCGCTTGGCGTATTCATAGTTTGCCTTGCCGGCGGGATCGGCGGCAAGCCGGGCGCGATAGGCTTCGTAGGCCGCCAGGCTCTCGATGTTGTAGGCGGCATACGCGGTCGTCGCCGAGCCCTCATGCGGCGCGTAGTAACCGATCAGATCGGCGCCGCAGCGTGGAATGGCCTGGCCCCAATTGCGCGCATACTCCTCGAAGGCCGCCTTGCCGAACGGGTCGATCTCGTAGCGGATGAAGCAGGTGATGGTCATTGTGATCTCCTTGGGGTTGCGTCGATAGTTCGAGCGGCGTCGAAACGTTGTGTCGTCTGGTCTGCTAGGGCTGCCAGAAGGACTTCGCGCATTCGCGACGCGTCAGCCCAAGATCGCGCAGCTGATGATCATCGATCTCGGCAAGGTCCAGACGCTGCAAATGGCGGTCATACCAGCGGGCCAGCAGCCGCGAACGCAGCCAGCTGACGAACGGGAAGAATTGACGGCTGGGGAGCGGGGCTGAGGGGAAAGCGGTTCGTTCGGCCATCGTCGTCTCCTTGATCTCACCTGAGAATAGTGATTATCTGACAAGAACGCTTCGATGAGGAACGAACTATGCGTGAAGGACCCGACATCGCCCGCATCGCCAGCCTGGTCGGCGACCCGGCACGGGCAAACATGCTGAATGCCCTGATGGGCGGCACGGCGCTGACGGCGAGCGAACTGGCGCTCGAGGCCGGCGTTTCGCTGCCGACCGCCAGCTCGCACCTGGGCAAACTGATGGAAGGTGGGCTGCTCACGGTGGCGAGCCAGGGCCGGCATCGCTATTACGGCCTCGCCGGACCGCAGGTGGCGGGCATGATCGAAGCCATCACAGGCGTCGCGGAAGCCGTCGGTCCAAAGCGTGTGCGCCCGGGTCCGCGCGATGGCGCCATGCGCGTGGCGCGCGTCTGCTACGATCACCTCGCCGGCGAGCAGGCGGTGGCGATGCTCGATCGGCTCGTCGCCAAAAACGTATTGGTCCGCGACGAACAGGAGATCAGGCTCGGGCCATCGGCGGCTTCGCATTTCGCGGCGATCGGCATCGACGTTTATACCAAGCCGCGCCGGCCGGTGTGCCGCGCCTGCCTCGACTGGAGCGTGCGCCGTTCGCACCTCGCCGGCACGCTGGGCGCCGCCATCCTCGAGAAGATCCTGGCCGAGAAATGGGCGCGCCGCGAGAAGGACAGCCGCGCGGTGATCTTCTCGCCGCCGGGTAGACAGGCGTTTGAGAGGGTGTTTCTGTCTTGAACGGGCGAAGCGTTAACCCCGCCTCAGAGCCTTGCCCTGCTTAAAGAAATCCGACCACGGATCGGCTTTCGCCAGCTGTTTCAGCGTAGTCTTGCCGCCGATCGGGAAAGCGTTCGGCGCCAAGCCGGCATCGATCTCTGGCCAGGTCACCGGCATCGACACGGTGGCGCCCTTCTTGGCGCGTGACGAATAGGGCGCGACCGTCGTCGAGCCCCTGCCATTGCGCAGATAGTCGACGAAGATCTTTCCCGTGCGCGCTTTTTTCGACAGCGTCGCCGTGTAGCGGTCGGGGGCACCCTGCTCCAGCGCACGGGCAAAATCATGGGCGAAGGTTTTGACCTCATCCCAATCCGCCGCTGGTCTCAGCGGCACCATGACGTGAAAACCCTTGCCGCCCGAAGTCTTGACGAAATTCGGCAGCGACAGCTCGTCGAGCTTGCCCCTGATATCGAGTGCCGCCTCGCGGACCGCTTTCACGTCGACACCTTCATCGGGATCGAGATCGAAGATGATCTGGTCGGGCTTTTCGATCTCGTCGATCGTGCACCCCCAGATGTGGATCTCGACCACGCCATACTGGACCAGTGCGGCGACACCATCGAAATCCCGGATGTACAAGATCTCCTCGCCGTCAGTCGGATCCTTCATGCGCGCGATCTTGTCGCTCATACCGGCCGAGGCATGTTTCTGGAAGAAACGCTGGCCACCGACACCGTCCGGCGCCCGCACCAGGCTGAGCGGCCGGTTGACGACAAACTGTTCCATGCGCGGCCAAACCTGCGCGTAATGGTCGAGCAGGCCCTGCTTGGATATGTTCTCGTCCGGCCACAGCAGCTTGTCGGGATGCGAGAGTTTTACCGTGGTCGTCATCGATCCGGCGGCTTTGCCACCCGATGCCGGCTTGGCCGTGCTCTCGCCTGTCGATGGCTTGCCTGTCGACGCTTTGGGCTTTTCCTGCACGACTTCCTCCGCCGGCTTGTCCTCGCGCAATCCCTGGAACGAGGCGTGGCGTATTATACGGTCCGAGGTCCAGCTGCGAAACTCCACTTCGCCGACAAGTTCGGGCTTGACCCAGACCAGGCCCTTGCCCTTCGGCACGGCGGTGGAGAAGGGCGATGTCTTTGCCGTCAATGCATCGAGTTTTGCCTTCAGCTCGTTGGCGCCCTTGCCGGAGAAACCAGTGCCGACGCGGCCGGCATAATGCAGCTTGCCGCCCTCGTGGAAGCCGACCAGGATCGAGCGCAGGCCGCGCCCGGTCTTGTCCGACGGCAGATAGCCGCCGATGACGAATTCCTGCCGCGCCGTGCATTTCGACTTCACCCAGGTCGGGCCGCGGCCGCTGCGATAGGGTGCATCGGCACGCTTGGAGACGACGCCTTCCAGGCCCATCCGGCAGGCATGCTCCAGCATGATCTTGCCGGGTTCGGAAAAGTGGTCGCTGAAGCGGACCGCCGGATTGTCGGACTGCTTGCCGAGCAAATCCTGCAAGGCCTGCTTGCGCTCGACCAGCGGCTCGCGCCGCAAATCCCTTCCATCGAGGCGCATCAGATCGAATACGTAATAGATGAAGCGATTTGTCCGCTTCGCCGACAGATCCTGCTGCAACAGCGCGAAAGACGAGACGCCGCTGTCGGCCAGCACGACCACCTCGCCATCGATGATGGCGTCGCTGCACTTCAGCCCGGCCAGCTCCGCGACGATCTCGCCGCCGAATTTCTTCGTCCAGTCGAGGCCCGTGCGGGTCAGCAGCCGCACGTCGGTGCCGGCTATCTGTGCCTGCATGCGATAGCCGTCGAACTTCACCTCATGCAGCCAGTCCTTGCCCGGCGGCGCATCGCGCTCCAGCGTGGCCAGCTGCGGCTCGATGAAGTCGAGTTTCTTGCCCGCGGCCTTCGTCTTGCCGGCGGCCGGCTTGTTGGAATGCCAGACTTTCGGCTTCTCACCCTTCGCGGTCTTGCCCTCGCCGACCTCCTCGATGGTCAGACCCGATTTCACCGATTCCGGCGCCTCCTTGAGGATGTCCTCGCCGGGACGCGCTGCGGCATCGTCCGACTTGATCAGCAGCCAGTTGTCGCGCTTTTCACCCGCACGCGGCTTCAGTCGCACCAGATGCCATGCCCCATGCAGCTTGTGTCCCCTGAGCTCGAAGCTGATATGGCCCTTCTTCATCGCCTTGGCCGGGTCGATCTCGGGGGTCCAGGTGCCCTCGTCCCAAACGATGACCGAACCGCCGCCATATTCGCCCTTGGGAATGGTGCCCTCGAACGGCGCATAGTCGATCGGGTGATCCTCGACATGCACGGCCAGTCGCTTCTCATGCGGATCAAGGCTCGGGCCGCGCGTCACCGCCCAGCTCCACAGCACGCCGTCATGCTCGAGCCGCAGGTCGTAATGCAGCCGCGTCGCGGCATGCTTGTGGATGACGAAGATGCCGCCCGCGCCGCCCTGCTTGGTCCGGGCGACCTTGCCGGCCGGTTCGGCGGTTTTCTTGAAATCGCGCTTGGAGTGATATTGTTCGAGGCTGGCCATTCGTTGGTGTCCTCAGGCCGATTTGCGTTTGGGCGCGCTGGCTTTCGGCTTGGCGCGTTTGGCCGCCGGCTTGGCTTTCGCCGACGAAGACCTTTTCGATGATCCGGAATCTGACAGGCTCTTCTTCAGCGCGTCGAACAGATTGACGACATTGGAAGGTTTTGGCGCCGCCTTGGCCTTCGGCGCCTTGTGGCCAGCCTTCTTGGCGCGGATCAGTTCCAGCAGCGCGTCCTCGTATTTGTCGTCGAATTTCGAGGGATCGAACTTCGTCTTCTTCTTGTCGATGATCAACTCGGCGAGGTCGGTCATCTCCTGATCGGTCTTCACCGACTCGATGTCGCCGAAGACGGTGTCCGGCTGGCGCACCGTGTTGTCGTAGCGCAGCGTCGTCAGCACCATGCCTTGGCCGAGCGGCTCGATAACCACCGGCCGTTCGCGTCGGTAGAGCACGATACGCGCCAACCCGGCCATCTTCTTGCCCGCCATCGCGTCGCGAATGACGGCGAACGCTTCTTCCGACACCTTGTCGGCCGGGGCGACATAATAGGGCGTATCGAGATAGATCTGCTGGATCGAAGCTTTGTCGACGAAACCGTCGAGGGCCATGGTGTGCGAGGATTCGATCTGCACCGCCTCGATCTCGTCTTCCTCGATATGGATGAAATCGCCATCGTCGAGTTCATAGCCCTTGATCTCGTCATCCTCCCCCAGAGGCTTGCCGGTTTCGGCATCGACATAGAGGCGCTTCACCGTGTTGCCGGTCTTGCGGTTGAGAATCCGAAACGAGACCCGCTCCGTGTGGGTGACGACATTGGTGAGTTCGACGGCACAGGTGACCAGCGAAAGCTTTAAATAGCCTCTCCAGGCCGGACGCGGCGCCATGATATCTCCCTTCCACAACCAGATGCAGGTGAGAACGGACAGACCGCGCTCCAGTTCCGCGCTCACGGACCGATCTGGACGCCAGGGCGCGCCCGAGGCCTTATGGCCGTCAGCACCTGAATTTTGCGGGCGCAGCAAAAGTTGAAACAGAACCGCGCGCGCGCGACATTCAAACGAAACATATGTGATGCAAAAGTCACATTGGCCGGAATGCCGACGAACTGCACCGAAAGACCCCGAATCAGCCGCAATCCAGCCACGAAGCGAGGCATTTTCGACCAGATATTAACATCACGTTCACCGACTATTCACGCCTCGACGCTATGATGACCGCAATTCGGAAGGGACATCCGAAAATCGGGACAGGGACAAGGGTAATGAACTTCCTCGCGCACCTCATCGGCTATGCCGCCGCCATCCGCGAATTCGTCGCGCCGACATATCGGCCCGAGCGCTATTACATGCGCGGGCCCGGCCCTGCTTGCGCCCGTCGCGGCAACTCGCTGGGCGCGCACTGATCATGGCTTTCGAAAATCGCCACGACAGCAGGATCTGCAGGCCGGCCGCCTCTATCCGCGCCACCACCTATCGCGCCGAGCGTCCCGCTCTCGCCGACAGGCGCCGTGCGACAACGCCACGGCTTTGATACCGACGCTGGCCGGCTTAGTGTCATAGGACACGAGCAGCCGAGGCCAGCGTGACCGACCATTCCCAACCCAGTCGACCCCAGTCAAATCGTCCCTCCGCAACAACTCTCGACGCACGCCATCGATTGATCGTTTTCGATGGCGTCTGCGTGCTCTGCTCAGGCTTCGTGCGCATGGTGGTCAGGCTCGATCGCCAAGGCCGTTTCCGCTTCGCCACCGCGCAGTCGCCCTTCGGTGAAACGCTGTTCCGGAAGCATGGACTGCGCACGGACTCTTACGAAACCAACCTCGTCCTGATCGACGGCGTCGCCTTCACGCGGCTCGACAGCTTCGTCGCTGTCATGGCGGAACTCGGCTGGCCCTGGCGGGCCGCAAAAACGCTGCTGCTGCTGCCGCGCCCGCTGCGCGACTGGCTCTATGAGCGCGTTGCCAGGAATCGCTACGCGCTGTTCGGCAGGAAGGACAGCTGCGAGGTTCCTTCTCCGGAGCTGCGCGAGCGGTTCCTTGACTGAGGATGTGGCTGCTGGAGAACGAGCCGCCGCTCAGCGCATTGATCGGGCGTTATCGCGGTTGGCTCGAACCGGTGGATTCGCACGGCTTCAGCACGATCGCGTCGCCGGCCCCCTTGCCCAATTCCCGGCAGCCTTGAACCGAGCACAGCGTCCAGCCGTCGCCGGTTGCGCCAGAGGCGGCGAGTATGACGCGTCGTTGTGGACCGATCTTTGGCGCATAGCTCCACCAACCCTCCTTCAGCACCGCATCTTCCGGAGGCTCCATGCCGGCGCCCGAGCCCTTGACCCGCGCCTCGACCAGCTGCAGGCCGATAGGCGTGACCTTCCAGTCTTCCTCCCAACGCGACCGTTCCACCGAATGCGTCCAGGACAGCGTAAAGGCGGCGACGGAGAACGTCACCATCTTGCCGGCGGCCAGGATGCAAAGGCTCATGTTTTGACTGAAGCCTGCCGCGAACGAAAGCAGTGCCAGCCGATCCAGGCCAGCGCCAGCGCCCAGCCGGCCTCGTCGGTCAGCGGCACCGCGGCGACCAGCAGCACGCCGGCCGCGAAGGCGATGAGCCGTTCCCACAATGCCATGCGGCTGGCGAGGAAACCGACGGCGGCGGCACCCCACAGCACGATGCCCATGCACGCCTTGGCGACGATGTAGGCGACCTCGACGGGATAGCCGAACTGGGCGGCGATCGGCCCGGCGTCCTGCAGCATCAGAGCCGGCGTGTAGACCGCCATGAACGGCACGACGAAGCCGGCAATGGCGAGTTTAGTCGCCTGGATGCCGATCTTCAGGCCACTTTCCCTAGCCATGGGTGCCGCGGCAAAGGCGGCCAGCGCCACTGGCGGCGTCAGATCGGCCATGATGCCGAAATAGAAGACGAACATGTGGCTGACCAGCAGCGGCACGCCTAGCTCGAGTAGCGCCGGCCCGGCCAGCGACGAGGTGATGATGTAGTTGGGAATGGTCGGGATGCCCATACCGAGCACCAGGCAGGTGAGCATGGTCAGCAACAGCGACAGGAACAGATTGTTCTCGCCGATGGAGATGATCCAGCCGATGAAGGTCGAAGCGATGCCGGTCAGCGTCAGCGTGCCGATGACGATGCCGACAATGGCGCAGGCAATGCCGACCGGCAGTGCGTTCTTCGCCCCTTCTGCGAGAGAGTCGACACAGATTTGCAACGTCTCGCGGCCGCCCCTGAACGTGAAGCAGGCGACGACCAGTGCGGCGATCACCAGGCCGAGGAGGTTGACGCCGAACTTCATGAACGAAGCGGCGGCAAGCCCGAGCGCTATCCAGAAGACGATGCGGAAGGCGAGCGGTCCGATCGCTGCTGCCAGCGGCGTGCCGAGGATGAGCACGATGGTCAGCGCCAGGCCCATCGTGCCGGCGAAGATCGGTGTATAGCCGGCAAACAGCAGGTAGATCAGGGCTGCCAGTGGCAGCACCAGCGGCCAGTGTTGCCGCACCGCGTCCCATGGATTGGGCAGCTCCGCTTTGGCCATGCCGTGCAGCCCGGCCTTGCCGGCTTCCAGATGCACCTGCCAGAAGCACGCGCCGAAATAGAGCAGCGCTGGGATGATCGCCGCCTTGACCACGTCCGCATAAGGCACGTTCAGCGTCTCGGCCATGATGAAGGCGACCGCGCCCATCACCGGCGGCATGATCTGGCCGCCCATGGAGGAGGTCGCCTCGACGGCACCGGCAAAGGCCGAGCGGAAGCCGAAGCGCTTCATCAGCGGGATGGTGAACTGGCCGCTGGCCACCACATTGGCGACGCCCGAGCCGGAAATCGTGCCCATCAGCGCCGACGACAGCACGCAGACCTGCGCCGGGCCGCCGCGCCACGTGCCGACAAGGCCGAGCGCGAAATCGTTGAACAGCGCGATCATGCCGGCGCGTTCGAGAAAGGCGGCAAAGACAACGAAGATGAAGATGTAGGCGGCCGAGACATAGATCGGCGTGCCGTAGATGCCTTCGGTGCCGTAGGCGAAGGTGTCGACCAGCTGGGCGAAATCATAGCCGCGATGGACGAGCGGCGGCGGCAGATGGTTGCCGAAAAAGCAGTAGGCGAGAAAGATGAAGGCGATGATCGCCAGCGGCAGCCCCATCAGCCGCCGCGCCGCCTCGAAGACCAGCACCACCAGCACCGCGCCGACGATGAGATCCGGCGTGGTCAGGAAGCCGGAGCGGCGGATGAGGTCGGTGTAGAACACCCAATTGTACAGGCCGGTGCCGAAGCCGAGCGCGCCGAGCGCCCAGAACGCTGCTTTGGCCGGCATGCTCTTGGCGCGCAGGTTGGCGATCAGGCCGAAGCCGAGCAGCAGCAGGAAGCCGACATGCATGGCCCGCACCACCTGGCTCGGAATGCTGCCATAGGCGGCGACATAGATCTGGAACACGGAAAAGGCGACGGCGATGAGAAAGGCGGCCTTGCCGGCGATGCCGTCGCCGAAGCCGGGTGGCAGTCCTTCGACCTGTTCTTCGACGGCAGGCAGATGGAAGGTGGCGGATTTGCCGTCGGTTATTTCGCTCATCCGACGCACTCCAAAGCAAGCGAATTGTAGCGCCAGGCGCCCCCCTCTGCCCTGCCGGGCATCTCAGATAGCCGAGCCATGCTCCGCTATTTCAACAACCCCTTCTCCTTGTAATAACGCTCAGCGCCGGGGTGCAGCGGCACCGGCATGCCGGCGAGCGCCTTGGCCGGGTCGATCGCCTTGGCGGCGGCATGGGCCGCGGCCAGTTGGTCGAGATGGTCGAACATCAGCTTGGTCATCTGATAGGCGGTTTCGTCGGAGACATCGGCGCGGGTGATGAGGAAATTGCCGACGGCGGCGGTGGCGACATCCTCGCTCTGGCCCTCATAGGTACCCTTGGGAATGACCACCGAAAGATAGGGCGAGCCGATCTTCGCAACATCCTCGGCCGGCACCGCCACGACATTGATCGGCACCGAGGTGGCGAGGTCGCGGATCGAGGCGACGCCGAGCCCGGCCGATTGCAGCGTGGCGTCGAGCTGCCGGTTCTTGATCAGCTCGACCGATTCGGCGAAGGGCAGGTATTCGACTCGGCCGAGATCCTCGTATTTCAGCCCCGCGGCGGCGAAGATCGCGCGCGCATTGAGTTCGGTGCCCGACGCCGGTGCGCCGACCGACAGGCTCTTGCCCTTGAGGTCGGCCAGCGTCTTGATGCCGGACTCCTGGCTGGCGACGATCTGGATGTAATTGGGATAGATGGCGGCGATGCCGCGCAATTTGTCGAGCTTGCCTGGGAAACCGGCCTCGGCATTGCCTTCGGCGGCCATCTTGACGGAATCGCCGAGCGCAAAAGCGATCTCGCCCTTGCCCTGCTGCAGCAGATTGAGGTTTTCAACCGAAGCCTTGGTCGCCTGCACCTGGGTGCGCGCGCCTTCGATGCCCTTGCCGTAGATTTCCGACAACGCCACGCCGAGCGGATAATAGACGCCGGATGTGCCGCCGGTCAGCACGTTGATGAATTCCTGGGCTCCTGCCGACACAGCGCCAAGGCCAAGTGACAGCGCCACAGCGCCGGCTGCAACAAGTTTCGTTCTGAAATGAAACATCCGATTTCCCTCCCTGAAATATCGACGACCGCACCGCCTCCCAGGTGCGAACCGGGGCGAGTTTAGACAGTGGGCCGGAAATGCCAACCCGCAATTGTGCTCGTTAGACGAACGGTTGAGAGATCGGGAAGCAGATGGCGGCTTGCACAAAAATCCGTCGGAGCGGAAAGTTTTTCCGCAGCCTGTCGAAATCGTGCGCTGCCGCGCGACATACGTCCGGCTCGCAACGACGCGGCCTTCGAAACAACGGGAGAAGACCATGCGATACATGATTTTGATTTACGCCGACGAAGCCGCGATGGCGAATGCCCCGGCCGAGGCGACCTACCAGATGAGTGCCGCCTATGGCGCCTATACTGAGGCCCTGAAGAAATCCGGCGCGTGGCTGGCCGGTGACCGGCTGCGCCCGAGTCAGGCGACCACCTCGGTTCGGGTGGCTGGTGGCAAGACCAACGTCCTCGACGGCCCCTATGCTGACACCAAGGAGCAGCTTGCAGGCTTCTACATGATCGAGGCCGCGGATGCCGACGCCGCGATCGCCTGGGCGGCGCGCTGCCCGGCGGCCAGCGCCGGCACTGTCGAGCTGCGGCCGATCTGGGAACTGACCGAGTACCTGTCTGAGAAATGACGATGTGATGGACAGTCGCTCCGAGACCGCCCGGGCGGCCGCCGAGGCTGCCGCCCGGCAGAGCTACGGCAAGCTGGTCGCCTGGCTCGCTGCGCGCACGCGCGACGTGGCCGCCGCCGAGGACGCGCTGGCCGATGCCTTTGCCGCCGCCCTCGAGCGCTGGCCGCGAACCGGCGTGCCGGAAAAGCCGGAAGCCTGGCTGCTGGCGGTGGCGCGGCGGCGCCGTGTCGATGCGGTGCGGCGGCGGCTCACCAGCGAGGCCGGTCGCGAGCATCTCAAGCTGATTGCGCAGGAGGCGGAGGCACGCATGACCGAGGAAGACCTGCCCGACGATCGGCTGCGGCTGATGTTCGCTTGCGCCCATCCGGCGATCGAATCGAGCGTACGTTCGCCGCTCATTCTGCAGACGGTGCTGGGGTTCGACGCCGCGACGATCGCCTCCGCCTTCCTGGTCTCCCCCGCAACCATGGGCCAGCGCCTGGTGCGGGCCAAGAGCCGCATCCGTGAAACCGGCATTCCGTTCCGCGTGCCGGAGCGGGCCGAACTCGGCGAAAGGCTGGACGCGGTGCTGGAGGCGATCTATGCCGCCTTCGCCGAAGGCTGGTCCGATCCGGCCGGCACCGAAACGCGGCGCCGCAACCTGGCGACCGAAGGCATCTGGCTCGGCCGGTTGGTGGCCTCGCTGATGCCGGAGGAACCGGAGGCACTGGGCCTGTTGTCGCTGATGCTGTTTGCCGAGTCTCGCCGCGCCGCACGGCGCAGCGCCGAAGGCGACTTCGTGCCGTTGGCGGAGCAGGATTGCCTTCTATGGGACCGTGCCCTCATCGACGAGGCGGAAGCGCTGCTTTCCCACGCCGCGGCCAAGGGCGTCATCGGCCGCTACCAGCTTGAGGCGGCCGTGCAGTCCGCGCATGCGGCACGAAGGCTCACCGGCCGCACCGACTGGGTGGCGATCCAGGAACTCTACGACGCGCTGCTTTCGATCGCAGGATCGCCGGTGGTGGCGATAAACCGCGCGGTGGCGATCGCCGAGGCCGAGGGCGCAGTGGCCGGATTGGCGGCTCTTTACGTGCTGGGCGACGACAAGCGGCTTGACGAGTACCAGCCCTATTGGGCCGCACGCGCCGGTCTCCTGGCCAGGCTTGGTCAGGTACCGCAAGCCTGCGAAGCCTATGACCGGGCGATCGGCCTCGAGCGCGACCCGGCGGTGCGCCGGTTCCTGCAAGGAAAAAGAGCGGTGCTCAGAAATTGAGCTTCAGCCCGGCCACATCTCGTGCGAGGTGTTGAGCGTCTTCATCAGCGGATGGTCGCGCAGCCGCGCCCACAGGCGTTCGATGTTCGGCCATGCCGTCCGCGCGCTGTCGATGTCGGGATACCAGGCCACCAGCATGACCAGATAGATGTCGGCCAGCGACATCCGGTCACCGACCAGCCAGTCACGGCCTTCGAGCGCGGCATCGAGAACGGCAAAGCCGCGGTCCATCTCGGCCACGGCCGCCTGCTTGACCGCCTTGGTGCCTTCGGGATCGGCAGTGTAGCGGTATGCGTAGTAGAAACGCAGCACCGCCGAATAGAGCACAGACGACATAAAGGCCATCCAGCGCAGGAAATCCGCGCGGGCAGGCGCTTCTGCTCCCGGCGCCAAATTGGCGTTGGGGTGGCGCTCGGCAAGCACGATGCAGATCGCTGCGGATTCGGTCATCGAGCTTCCGTCGGGCAAGGTCAGCACCGGCACCTGGTTCAACGGACTGATGTCGAGGAAGGCGGGATCGGGCCGGTCGGTCTTCGGCACGTCGATCTGCTCAAATGGTACATTGGCCAGCGCCAGCGCCGCCTCGACCACGAAGCCGCCGCTGCCGGGACGGGTATAAAGCTTGTACATAAATTCTCCCCCGGCCCGCGCAAAGCAGGCCGGGGGAGATATGAACCGGAAGCGGTGTGGCGCTCAAGCCGCCGATGGCGGCCACGGGCGTTTTTTCAGCGGGCCAGCTTGGTCACGAAGAAGCGTCGGATTACGATCCCAGCCCCTCGAACAGGATGGTCGACAGATAACGCTCGGCGAAGGACGGGATGACCACCACAAGGTTTTTGCCTTTGTTCTCCGGCCGCGAGCCGACGACGATGGCCGCCTGCAGGGCGGCGCCCGAAGAGATGCCGACAGGCACGCCTTCGAGGCGGGCGACGAGGCGGCAATTGGCCACGGAATCCTCGTTCGACACTTTGACGATCTCGTCATAGATCGTCGTGTCGAGGATTTTGGGCGCAAAGCCGGCGCCGATGCCCTGGATCTTGTGCGGGCCGGGCTGGCCGCCCGACAGAACAGGCGAGGAGTCCGGCTCGACGGCGACGACATGCACGGAGGGCTTGCGCTTCTTCAGCACCTGTCCGACGCCGGTGATGGTGCCGCCGGTACCGATGCCGGCGACGAAGATATCGACCTCGCCATGCGTATCGTTCCAGATTTCCTCGGCTGTCGTCGTGCGGTGGATTTCCGGATTGGCCGGATTCTCGAACTGCTGCGGGATGATCGCATTGGGGATCGTCGCTGCCAGTTCGTCGGCCTTCGCGATGGCGCCCTTCATACCTTTCGGGCCTTCTGTCAGCACCAACTCGGCGCCCAGCAGCGCCAGCATTTTCCGGCGCTCGATCGACATCGTTTCGGGCATCGTCAGGATCAGCTTGTAGCCCTTGGCGGCAGCGGCGAAGGCAAGCGCGATGCCGGTGTTGCCCGACGTCGGTTCGATCAGCGTGGTCTTGCCGGGAGAGATCTTGCCCGACGCCTCCAGCGCCTCGATCATCGCCACGCCGATGCGGTCCTTGACCGAGGCGATCGGGTTGAAGAATTCGAGCTTGGCGATGAGATTGGCGACGATGCCCTTTTCCCGGGCGAACTTGTCGAGCCGCACCAGGGGCGTATCGCCGATCGTGTCGGTGATGGAATCGTAGACGCGGCCGCGGCCGGGCACGCGGGCTGATGTGGCGGGCTTCTTCATTTGTTTCGCTCCCAGAACTTCAGGCAAGTGGAATTGCAGGCAAGATAGGACCTTCGACCGCGCAAGATAGACTGTCGATTGAAAATATCCGAGTGGGACCTGTGTCTAAAACAGTGCCGTCTCGGAAAAGCATTTCCCGCAAAGGCCCGTTTGCGAAATGCTTTGGCCGAAAGCCCGCTATTGGCGGGCGGCAATCGCTGCAGCGGCACCGACCATGAAGCCGGCAGCCGTGCGGTTCAGCGCCTTGAGCGCGCGCGGAGATTTCAGGAACCAGCGCGCCTTGGCGGCCAGCGCAAGATACGGCACCAGCACCACCAACAGCACGACAACGGTCAGCGCGACGAGGATACCATAGTCTGCCAGCGTGATGGTTTTCAGGTCGACGATGGTCGGCGTGATGGCGAGATAGAAGATCATCGTCTTCGGATTGCCGAGCGTGACAGTCAGGCCGGCGGCAAAGCTCGACAGCAATCCCGCCCTGCCCGTTTGGGCTTCGACGGTCTCGGACGTGATGCCGCTGTTCCAGAAGCGCCAGCCGAGGAAGGCGAGATAGGCGACGCCGAGCCATTTGATGGCCAGGAAAACCATGCCGAAACTCTGTGCGACGAAGGCGAGGCCGAGCACCACGGCGGTCAGATAGGTGATGTCGCCAACCATCAGGCCAAAGGACATCGCCAGCGACGAGCGGAAGCCGGAGCCGAGCGCACGCGCGACCAGCGCGGTGATGCCGGGACCAGGGATCGCGGCTGCGATGCCGAGGGCGGCGCTGTAGGCGAGGAATCCGGTAAGGGTCATGGCATTCGTCTCAGATCAGAATGCCTTGTCGCATGGGACCGGCTAAGATTGAATTCCCTGGGGTCGGATTCTATTGCACCAGATATCGGGGGCCTCGCCTCACGAAGCCCCCTCATCCGGCCGCTTCGCGGCCACCTTCTCCCCGCTGGGGAGAAGAGACGAGCACGGGCCCGCCTACCTCCTCTACCCGCCGGGGAGAGGTCGGATTGTCCCGAATTGCTCTTCGCAATTCGGTTGGCAATCCGGGTGAGGGGGCCTGCGTTACCCAAGCAGATCAGGAGCGACCGTCGCCATGGGTGACACGCCAGATGGTACCGTTGCCGTCCTCGGTGACGATCAGCGCGCCATCCATGGTCACCGCCACACCGACCGGCCGGCCCCAGACCTCGCCGTTGGAGACGAAGCCGGTGATGAAATCCTCATATTCGCCGGTCGGCTTGCCGTCCTTGAACAGCAATCGCACCACCTTGTAGCCGGTCCGGTTGCCGCGGTTCCATGAACCGTGCAGAGCGACGAAAGCATTGCCCTTGTATTCGGCCGGAAAGCTCTTCCCTTCGTAGAAGGCGATGTTGAGCGGAGCCGAATGCGCCTGCATCAGCACATCGGGAACGGTCGTTTTGCCGGCAAGATCGGGGCGCTCACCCTTGTGGCGCGGATCCTCATTGCCGCCGATATAGTACCAGGGCCAGCCATAGAAGGCGCCCTCCTTGACCACGGTCGCGTATTCGGGCGGCACATTGTCGCCAAGTGCATCGCGTTCGTTGACGACGCACCACAGCGCGCCGGTCGCCGGCTGCACGGTCATGCCCGAGCAGTTGCGCAGGCCGGTGGCAAAGATACGGCCATTCTTGCCATCGGGATCGAAGGCCAGCACGCCGGCGCGGCCGTCCTCGGATCCCCATGTGGCGCCGAGCGGCTGCGACTTCGCCCAGGCGTCGAGGCCGCCCTTCGGTTCCTTGCCCATGCGCTCGGCCACATTCGATCCCGAGCCGACCGACAGATAAAGCGTCTTGCCATCCGGCGAGAAGGCGATGTCGCGGGTCCAGTGATGACTGGCAGGGATGTTGCCGACGATGGTTTCCGGATCGCCGGAGGCCTTCAGGTCGCCATTGCGGTAGGCAAAGCGCACGATGCTGTCGCTATTGGCGACATAGACCCATTGCGGGTCAGCGCCCGGCGGATAGAAGGCAATGCCATAGGGCCGTTTGAGACTGCCGGCAAAGATGCCGTCCTGCACAGGGCTCGCACCGCCTTCGGCGAGGCGATAGATGCGGACCTGGTTGGCTTTGCTGTCGGCGACGAACAGGTCGCCGTTCGGCGCGACGCGCACGACGCGTGGATTGTCGATGCCGGATGCAACCAGCTCAGCCGAGAACCCCGGCGGCAGTTGCAGCTTCGCGTCTGCCGGCATGTCCGCAACGCCGGCGCTGTTAGAGGTCGATCTGTTGGCATAGGGCTTAGGCAGATCATCCGGTCTGATCAGGCGGCGTGTGCCCGGCTTGTCCGCTCGCCAGTCGCCGAAAGCGTCCGCGCCTTTCAGCGCCGGCTCGTCCGCCTGCTGGGCGAATGAAGCGGTCGAGAGAAACAGTGCGGCGGAAAGTGCGGGGCCGGCAAAACGCATCATTCGGTCCTCCAATGTTTGGGCGTGAAAACAGGAACGACCGGTTTCGTCGATCGTTCCACGGCACATGATGAGGTGGAGGAAGCTTCCGGTTTCCCGGTTCAGGTCCCGGCGGCGTAAAAATCGTCGTCGAGGCGTTTTTCCAACTCGACGAGATCGGCCGGCAGCGGCAGGCCCATGGCGCGCATTTCCTGCAGTTTTTCGCGCAACTGCTCCTGGATCTCGTGCTGGTCTTCCGGCTGGTTGACCATCTCCTCCAGCAGGAGGCTGATCCGGGCCTTGAATTCTTCGAGCGCCATCATCGTCTCCTCGGTTGGATCAGCTCAGCGCAGCATGCGTGAAATCAGCTGCGCCGTATAGTCGACCATTGGGACGATGCGCGCGTAGTTCAGCCGGGTCGGGCCGATGACGCCGAGCGCGCCGACGACGCGGGCATCCTTGTCGCGATATGGGGCGACGACCAGCGACGAGCCCGACAGCGAAAACAGCTTGTTTTCCGAGCCGATGAATATGCGCACGCCCGAGCCCTGCTCGGCGAGGTCAAGCAGCTGGATAAGCCCGTCCTGCGTCTCCATGTCCTCGAACAGATGCCGCAGCAGTTCGATGTCGGCCTGGGCGGTGACGTTTTCGAGCAGATTGGCGCGCCCGCGCACGATGAGCCGTGCCGGCAGGCCGCTATCGGCGCCGGCCCACACCGCCAGCCCCTTCTCGACCAGGTCCTGCGACAGCGTGTCGAGCGCGGCCCTGGTTTCTTCCTTGATGCGGGCGATCTCGATCCGCGCCTCGGCCAGCGTGCGGCCGCGTATATGGGCGTTGAGGAAATTCGAGGCCTCGTGCAGTTGCGAGACGGTGATGCCGGCGGGCAGCTCGACGACGCGGTTTTCGACGTCGCCATTCTGCGACACCAGCACTGCCAGCGCCTTGGTCGGTTCGAGCTGGATGAATTCGATGTGCTTCAGCGCCACCTCGTTCTTGGCGGCCAGCACCAGGCCGGCGCCGCGCGACATGCCCGACAGCATCTGGCTGGCCTCGGTCAGCATGTGTTCCAGCGTCGCGCCCGAGCCGGACGCCCGAACCTGTGCCTCGATGGCGCGGCGCTCCTCGTCGGAAAGATCGCCAAGCTCCATGAAGGCATCGACGAAGAAACGCAGGCCGGCCTGCGTCGGCAGCCGGCCGGCCGAAATGTGCGGCGCGTAGATCAGGCCGAGATGCTCGAGGTCGCTCATGACGTTGCGGATGGTGGCCGGGGACAGCGAAGACGGCAGGATGCGCGACAGGCTGCGCGAGCCCACGGGTTCGCCGTCCTTGAGATAGGAATCGACGATGCGCCGAAAGATGTCGCGCGAACGCATGTCGAGCGACTGGAGCGCGGGCGACTGCGAAGCGGGATCGACTGCCTTGGTCATACGGCCAAAAACCTCCGGCCCAAGGATACAGACTTACACTGCACCCGCGCAACCCGGTGTCTGTGTGAGATCACCGGGTGTCTTTGTGGGACCACCCGGTGTCTGTGTCAGATCGTCAGGCCATTTTCCTTTGCGCCACGCGTCCCATGCGGTTACAAGCCGGCCAAGATTCCGAAAAATGACAAGAAAGCAGCCTGAATGCGCCCTTCCAAACGCCAATTCGACGAAATGCGTGCCATCTCCTTCGAGCGCGGCGTCTCCAAGCATGCCGAAGGCTCATGCCTGGTGAAGTTCGGCGACACGCATGTCCTGTGCACGGCCAGCCTCGAGGAAAAAGTGCCGGGCTGGATGCGCAATTCCGGCAAGGGCTGGGTGACGGCCGAATACGGCATGCTGCCGCGCTCGACCGGC
Organism: Mesorhizobium sp. M7A.F.Ce.TU.012.03.2.1; assembly: GCF_004006095.1. Classification (NCBI taxonomy): domain Bacteria; kingdom Pseudomonadati; phylum Pseudomonadota; class Alphaproteobacteria; order Hyphomicrobiales; family Phyllobacteriaceae; genus Mesorhizobium; species Mesorhizobium sp. M7A.F.Ce.TU.012.03.2.1. The sequence goes on along the minus strand of NZ_CP034779.1, from coordinate 1,397,396 downwards.
GAGCGCATGCGCCGCGAGGCTTCGGCCGGCAAGCAGGGCGGCCGCACGCTGGAAATCCAGCGGCTGATCGGCCGCTCCCTGCGCGCCGTGGTCGACCTGCAGGCGCTGGGCGAGCAGCAGATCACCGTCGACTGCGACGTCATCCAGGCCGATGGCGGCACCCGCACCGCATCGATCACCGGCGGCTGGGTGGCGCTGTATGACTGCCTGCGCTGGATGGAAGCGCGCCAGATGGCCAGCGTCGCCAAGGTGCTGAAAGACCACGTCGCGGCGATCTCCTGCGGCATCCATGACGGCCAGCCGGTCATCGACCTCGACTATGTCGAGGATTCCGCGGCCGGCACCGACGCCAATTTCGTCATGACCGGCAAGGGCGGCATCGTCGAGATCCAGGGCACCGCCGAGGGCGAGCCCTTTTCGGAAGAGCAGTTCGCGGATTTGATGGGTCTGGCCAAGAAGGGCATCCAGCGCTTGGTTAGTCTGCAGCAGATGGCGGTGGCTTAGGACTTAAATGCCGAGCTTGAACACCCCCCTCTGGCCTGCCGGCCATCTCCCCCTCAAGGGGGGAGATCGGATGCCATTTCGGTCTTCGCCAATCTCCGGCGTTGCAGGGTGCGCGACAATGCAGAAGCTGCTAATCTCCCCACCTGAGGGGGGTGAGGCGTGGTCCGCGAAGCGGACGGAAAGCCAATTGCTTGGCTTTCCGAACAACGAACGCCCAGAGCGGCAGCGAAGGGCCGGGGCCGGCAGGCCAGAGGGGGGCGCCTCGTGACACCCTCCGCGATCCTGGAATCGGCCCTCTACGTCACAGACCTGACCGCCGCGGAAACGTTCTTCACCGACATCCTCGGCCTCAATCTCCTAGGCAAGGTCGACGGCCGCCACCTCTTCTTCCGCTGCGGGCCGGGCGTGCTGCTCGTCTTCAATGCCGAGGCGACGAAAGTGCCGCCGGCGCCTGACGCCAGGCTGCCGGTGCCGTCGCATGGCGCGGTCGGCGAGGGCCATCTGTGCTTTGCTGCGACCGCCGATGAAATCGCCGGCTGGAAAGCCCATCTGGAGGCAAAGAAGATCGCCATCGAGAGCGAATTCGAGTGGCCGCAGGGCGGCCGTTCGATCTATATACGCGACCCCTCGGGCAATTCGATCGAATTTGCCGAGCCACGAATCTGGGGCCTTTGATGCATTCTCTCGATGGAAAGAAGATCGTCGTCGCCAGCCATAATGACGGCAAGCTGCGCGAATTCGCCGACCTGATGGGGCCGTTCGGCTTCGAAGCCAAGTCGGCCAAGGAGTATAGCCTGCCGGAGCCTGACGAGACCGGCACCACCTTCGAGGAGAACGCCTACATCAAGGCGCTCGCCGCCGCCAAGGCGACCGGCCTGCCGGCGCTGTCGGACGATTCCGGCCTATGCGTCGACGCGCTTGATGGCGCGCCCGGCGTCTACACCGCCAACTGGGCCGAAACCCCGGATGGCAGCAGAGATTTCGGCATGGCCATGCAACGCACCGAAGTGGCGTTGCAGGAAGTCGGCGCGGCCTTGCCGCAACAGCGCAAGGGACGCTTCGTCGCCGTCATCTGCCTGGCATTTCCAGACGGCGAGGCGGAATATTATCGCGGCGAGGCCGAGGGCACGCTGGTCTGGCCGCCGCGCGGCGATCTCGGCTTCGGCTACGATCCTGTGTTCCTGCCCGATGGCTTCGAAAAAACCTTCGGCGAAATGAGCGCTGAGGAAAAGCATGGCTGGAAGCCTGGCCAGCCGACGGCGCTGTCGCATCGCGCCCGTGCCTTCCAGAAATTCGCCAAGGCGAGATTGGGCTCGGCATGAGCATGCTGCTCGACCGGGCGCCCGGTTTCGGCGTCTATGTCCACTGGCCGTTCTGCGCGGCCAAATGCCCCTATTGCGACTTCAACAGCCATGTCCGCCACCAGCCGGTCGACCAGGAGCGCTTTGCCGCCGCCTTCGAGGCCGAACTGGCGACGATGCGCGAGCGCACCGGGCCGCGCGAGGTGACCAGCGTTTTTCTCGGCGGCGGTACGCCCTCGCTGATGAATCCGGAAACCGTAGCCAGGGTTCTGGATGCCGTGGCGAAGAACTGGACTGTGCCTGACGGCATCGAGGTGACGCTGGAGGCCAATCCGTCCTCGGTCGAGGCCGAACGCTTTCGCGGCTACCGGGCGGCCGGCGTCAATCGCGTGTCGCTCGGCGTTCAGGCGCTGAACGACAAGGATTTGCGCTTCCTCGGCCGGCTGCACAATGTCGATGAGGCCCTGCACGCCATCGGCCTGGCGCGGGAAATATTCCCAAGGCTGTCCTTCGACCTCATCTACGCCCGCCCCGGCCAGACGCCGGAGTCCTGGGCATCGGAGCTGGAACAGGCGATCGGCCATGCCGCCGACCATCTGTCACTCTACCAGCTGACCATCGAGGAAGGCACGCCCTTCCACGCCCTGCACGCGGCAAAGAAATTCATCATTCCCGACAATGACCACGCCGCCGACCTCTATGCGCTGACGCAGGAGATCACCACGGCGCACGGCTTGCCGGCTTACGAGATTTCCAACCACGCAAGGCCGGGCGCCGAGAGCCGGCACAACCTCACCTATTGGCGCTATGGCGAATATGTCGGCGTTGGACCCGGCGCGCATGGCCGCTTCGTCGAGCACGGCCGCCGCACGGTGACGATCGCCGAGCGGATGCCGGAAACCTGGGCCAATCTGGTCGAAGCCAAGGGCCACGGCGTCACCGGCGGCGAAATCCTGACGCGTTCGGAAGAGGCCGACGAATTCCTGCTGATGGGCCTGCGGCTTGCCGAAGGCATCGACCTTTCCCGCTACGAAGCGTTCTCCGGGCGCGGCCTGTCGTCAGCGCGGCTGTCGATGCTGCAGGGCGAGGGGCTGGTGGCGCCGATCGGCAATGCGCGCCTGCGCGCCACACCGGCCGGCATGATCGTGCTCGACGCCGTGGTCGCCGATCTGGCGCGCTAACCCTTGAAGAACGCCCTCTTCGTCTGCAGCCAGAACCGCTTGCGCAGCCCTACCGCCGAACAGGTGTTTTCAACGCGCCGGGATATCGAGGTGGCCTCGGCGGGGACAAACCACGATGCGGACACGCCGCTGACGCATGAACTCGTCGCTTGGGCCGATATCATCTTCGTCATGGAAAAGGCGCACCGCACCAAGCTGCAGAAGAAATTCAAGTCCAGCCTGAAGAAGGCCCGTGTGATCTGCCTGGATATACCTGATAACTATGAATTCATGGATCTGGAGCTGATTGCACTTCTGAAGGCACGCGTCTCACGGTATCTCGGTTGAGACGTCATCCGCGAAGGCCACCTTGATGAACCTGACCGTATCCTCCTGGCAATTCTGGGCATTGCTCTCGGCTGCGTTCGCTGCCCTGACGGCGATCTTCGCCAAGGTTGGCATCGAGAACATCAATTCCGATTTCGCCACCTTCATCCGCACGGTCATCATCCTGATCGTGCTCGGTGCGATCCTGCTTGGCAGTGGCCAGTTCCAGTCGCCGGCCACGATCTCGGGAAAGACCTGGGCTTTCCTCGGCCTGTCCGGTCTGGCGACCGGCGCGTCATGGCTCTGCTACTTTCGGGCGCTCAAGATCGGCAATGCCGCGCAGGTGGCGCCGATCGACAAGCTAAGCGTCGTGCTTGTGGCGGTGTTTGGCGCGGCCTTTCTCGGCGAGCGGTTGTCCGGAGCGAATTGGCTTGGCGTCGCCCTTATCGCGGCGGGCGCGGTGCTGGTCGCCTATCGAGGCTAGTTGCGCGCCGTTGCGGGCATTCTTTGTTTCAAGACGGGTGATGAAGATATCGAAGCGATTGGGCATCGTCCGGTCAGTGCTCCGTCGTGCTGTCTGGTTTGTTGCTGTCCGAAAGCCTGCCCTTCGTCGGCGAGGTGCTCGCGGTCCGCTCTTTGGTCAGGCTGTTCTCGGTCTTGGCGGGCGGGCGCTTGGCCGTGGGCGCGGCACCGCGCTTGCGGCCGGCATAGTAGGGCTCGAAAGCGTCCTGTATCTTCAGGCTGTCCATCCTGTCCTCCTCCGGAATCAGGGGGCTAATCTGCCAACGCCGGTTTGGTTCCCCACTGTGGCAAAGGAAAGGCGAATTCCTTACATCGGCGTCAGCTTTTGCAAGCCCGCGTCAGCCGTGCCAAACAGGGCTGAATGGAGAAGTCATCGGTGACCGCAGAGACGAGCAAGCGCAGCTATGTGGTCGGGCAGACCGAGATCGCGGCACGGCCATTGGAGCCGGCGCTCTATCTGGTGGCGACGCCGATCGGCAATCTCGCCGACATCACGCTGCGCGCGCTGGAGACGCTGGCCGCCGCCGACATCGTTGCTTGCGAAGACACGCGGGTGTCGCGCGTGCTGCTCGACCGCTACGGCATTCGCCGCCGCACCACGGCCTATCATGAACACAATGCCGGCGAGGCGGGGCCGAAGCTGATATCGGCACTTCAGGCCGGGCAGAGCGTGGCGCTGATCTCCGATGCCGGCACGCCGCTGGTGTCCGATCCCGGCTACCGGCTGGTCGGCGAGGCGCTCGACCACGGCATTCGCGTGGTGCCTATCCCCGGCCCGTCAGCGCCGCTGGCGGCGCTGACGGCATCCGGCCTGCCGTCGGATGCCTTCCTGTTCGCCGGCTTCCTGCCGGTCAAATCAGGGCAGCGGCTGACACGGCTGGAAGCACTGAAGGCCGTGCCGGCGACATTGATTTTCTTTGAATCGCCGCGCCGGCTGGCTGACTCCCTGGCTGCCATGGTCGAAGCGCTCGGCGGCGAGCGCAAGGCCGCTATCGGCAGGGAATTGACCAAGACCTTCGAAGAGATGCGCACCGGCACGCTGCAGGCGCTGGCCGACCACTATGCTGCGGCCGATACGCCGAAGGGCGAAATCGTCGTCTGCGTCGGTCCGGCCGAGGCCAGGGTCGACGAGCCTGAAGACATCGACCGTCTGCTTCTGTCGCTTGCCGCCGAAATGCCGGCCTCCAAGGCGGCCGCGGAAGCTGCGAAGATGACCGGCGGCCAGAAACAGGCCCTCTATCGGCGGCTGCTTGACCTCAGGGAGACTTCTGGAGAAAGCGACAGTGGCTGAGCGCCCAAGCGTTAGCCGCCAAAAGGCCTATCGACGCGGTCATCGCGGCGAATGGCTGGCGGCGGCAGCACTGATGCTGAAGGGCTACAGAATCCTTGCGCGCCGCCACCGCACACGCTTCGGCGAGATCGACCTGATCGCGCGGCGCGGCGATCTGGTGCTGTTCGTCGAGGTCAAGGCGCGGCGCACGCTGATGGAAGCCATGGAGGCGATCGGTCATGAATCGGAACGTCGCATAGAAGGCGCGGCCGACATCTGGCTGTCGCGCCAAGCGGACTACGGCAGGCTGTCGATGCGCTTCGACATGGTCGCGGTGCTGCCCTGGCGCTGGCCGGTGCATGTCGAGAACGCGTTTTACGGGAGGAGTTAGTCCGTACAGACCCTTGTGCGAGGCGGCCCCCTCATCCGGCCGCTTCGCGGCCACCTTCTCCCCGTTGGGGAGAAGAGACTAGTGCCGGCGCCGACAGGCTCCTCTCCCCTCGGGGAGAGGTCGGATTGCCCCGAATTGCACTTGCAATTCGGCTGGCAATCCGGGTGAGGGGGAGCTCGCAACGATGCGCGTTCGCTAACCCCAGATCATCAACGCCAGCAGTCCGACACCGCCGACCACCAGCCGCCACCAGCCGAACAGCGCGTAGCCTTTGCGCGAGACGTAGTCGAGCAGGAAACGCACGACGATGAGCGCCGTGACAAAGGCGGCGACGAAGCCGACGGCGATGATCGGCAGGTCGGCACTGCTCAGCACGTTGCGGTTCTTGAACAGGTCGAAGGCGAAGGCGCCGACCATGGTCGGGATCGCAAGGAAGAAGGAAAATTCAGCGGCAGCGCGCTTATCGACGCCCAAAAGCAGGGCGCCGACGATGGTCGAGCCCGAACGCGATGTACCGGGAATGAGCGACAGGCACTGGAAAAGCCCGATCTGCAGGTAAAGCCGGGTCGGGAAGCGCTCGACATCGCGGTAGACCGGCTTGAGGTTCATGCGGTCCACCGCCAGCAGCACGACGCCGCCGATGATCAGCATGATGCAGATCAGCCTCGGCGATTCGAACAGCACCGTCTTGATGAAATCATGCGCCAGCGCGCCGATGATCGCCGCCGGCAGGAAGGCGATCAGGATGCCGATGGCGAAATGCCGCGTCAGCCGGTCATGCGGCAGTTCGAGCAGCATCTTCCACAGGCGGCGGAAATAGACGCTGAGGATCGCCAGGATGGCGCCGAGCTGGATCAGGATCTCGAAGGCCTTGCCGGTCGAATGGAAGCCGAGGAAATGACCGGCAAGCAGAATATGGCCGGTCGACGACACCGGGATGAACTCGGTCAACCCCTCCAGCAGGCCGAGCAGCAGGGCTTCGACGATGGTCTGGCTTTCCATGGCTACCTCGGCATTGGCGTGACGGCTGACAGAAGGGCTTGCTTGTCATGGCGTTGAAGTCCCCCTATAGGTCGCAACACCCTGACGGCCCGCTAACCGGGCGGCCAAGACTTACCGGTGCGCCCTGCGATTCGCCAGTGCGCTTTATCATCGCGGAACCATGCTGACGCTTTTCCACCATCCCATGTTCGCCACCTGTCGCTTCGTCCGCCTCGCATTCGGCGAGTATGGCGAGGAGCTGGCTTTGATCGAGGAAAAGCCGTGGACCCGGCGCAAGGAGTTCCTGGCGCTGAACCCGGCCGGAACGCTGCCGATCCTGTTGGCCGAAGGCGACGTGCCGATCGTCGGCGCGACGGTGATTTCGGAATATCTCGATGAAACGCGCGGCGTGCTGAAGCGCGACAAGCGGCTGTTCGCCGAGGACCCGATGCAGCGCGCCGAAATCCGCCGGCTCATCGACTGGTATCTCAACAAGGCTGAAAGTGAAGTCACCCGCCATCTGGTGCGCGAGCGCGTGCTGAAGCCGGTCATGCCGGAAACCGCTGGCGGCGGCTCGCCCGATTCGGGCGCGATCCGTGCCGCGCGCGCCAACATCCGCCAGCACATGAAATACACCAACTGGCTGGCCGGCACCCGCCATTGGCTGGCTGGCTCCAGGGTCACCTATGCCGATCTCGCGGCCGCGGCGACGCTGTCGGTGCTCGACTATCTCGGCGAGATCGACTGGCGCGAGCACAGCGCTGCACGCGAATGGTACACGCGGGTCAAGTCGCGGCCCTCCTTCCGGCCGCTTTTGACCGACCGGGTGCGCGGCCTGTCACCGGTGTCGCATTATGCGGACCTCGACTTCTGACGCCGCAAAACTGCGCGCGCTGATCGACGCGGAGGCGCAGCGCGCCGGCTTCGATGCCGTTGCCGTCACCTCCCCCGATGCGATCCCGCTGGCGCCGGCGCGCCTGGCTGAATTCGTCGCCGATGGCTTTCACGGCTCAATGGACTGGATCGCCGAGACGCTGCAACGCCGCAGTGAACCAATGGCCCTCTGGCCGCAGGTGCGCTCGATCATCGTGCTGGCGATGAACTATGGCCCCGACCATGATCCGCGCGGGGTGCTGGCCAAGCGCGACTCCGGCGCGATCTCGGTCTATGCGCAAAACCGCGACTATCACGATGTGATGAAGGGGCGGCTGAAGGAGATCGCCGGCAAGATCGTGGCGCGCGCCGGGGGTGATGTGAAGGTGTTCGTCGACACCGCGCCGGTGATGGAAAAGCCGCTGGCCGAGGCCGCCGGGCTCGGCTGGCAAGGCAAGCACACCAATCTGGTCAGCCGTGAACACGGCTCCTGGCTGTTCCTCGGCACCATTTTCACCACCGCCGAACTCGTGCCCGACCGCGCCGAGATCGACCATTGCGGCTCCTGCCGTGCCTGCCTCGACGCGTGCCCGACCGATGCCTTTCCGGCGCCCTACCGGCTCGATGCGCGGCGCTGCATCTCCTATCTCACCATCGAGAACAAGGGGCCGATCCCGCACGAATTCCGCGAAAAGATCGGCAACCGCATCTATGGCTGCGACGACTGTTTAGCCGCGTGCCCGTGGAACAAATTCGCCAGGGCGGCTTCCGAAGCAAAACTCGTCGCGCGCGATGATTTGCGCGAGCCGCCGCTCGCCGACCTTTTGGGTCTCGATGACGCGGCCTTCCGCGCTTTCTTCTCCGGTTCGCCGATAAAACGCATCGGCCGCGACCGGTTCATCCGCAACGTGCTGATCGCCGCCGGCAATACCGGCGATGCCTCTCTTGCCGACACTGTGCGCGCCTTGCTGGACGATGCCTCGCCGCTGGTGCGGGGCGCGGCAATATGGGCGCTGGCGCGGCTGGTGCCCGATGCCGAATATTCACAACGGGCAGCCATCGGCCTGAAAACCGAAAGCGACGATGCCGTGCGCGACGAATGGCGTCTGGCGCGGCCAACCAGGGCGAATGCATGAGCGAAAAGCAGATATTCATCTTCGGCGCCGGCTATTCCGGCAGGGCTTTTGCTCGGGCTAACAAAGGCGCCGCGACGATCTTCGGCACGACACGCTCGCCGGAAAAATTCGAGACGCTACGGCAGGCCGGTATCGCGCCGCTCCTGTTCGACGGCGCGATGACCGGCGAAATCGGTGATGCATTGGGAAAAACAACGCATCTGCTGATTTCGATTGCCCCGGAAGAGGCCGGCGATCCCGTTCTGAATGCCGCACGAGAGGCAATCGCTCAAATGCCTTTGCTGGAATGGATCGGCTATCTCTCCACGGTCGGCGTCTACGGCAATTATGACGGCGCATGGGTCGATGAAACGGCGGAATGCCGGCCGGTGTCGAAGCGCTCGGTGATGCGGGTGGCCGCCGAACGAGACTGGCTGGAGCTGGGCCGCGAGATCGGCCGACCGGGGGCGATCCTGCGCCTGTCCGGCATTTACGGCCCCGGCCGCAACGCGCTGGTCAATCTGGAAAACGGCACTGCAAGGCGGCTGGTCAAGCCGGACCAGGTGTTCAACCGCATCCATTGCGACGACATTGCCGGCGCCCTGTGGCAGCTCATCGAAGGCAATACAGGCGGCATCTTCAACGTCACCGACGACCTGCCGGCGCCGCCGCAGGATGTCGTCGCCTATGCCGCTTCGCTAATGGGTATCGAACCGCCGCCCGAAATTCCCTTCGACGCCGCCCAACTTTCGCCCATGGCGCGGTCCTTCTATGGCGAGAACAAGCGTGTCGCCAACGCGGCGATCAAGGCGGCGGGTTATTCCCTGCGGTTTCCAGACTACCGCGCCGCCTTCGATCATATGTGGGCAAGCGGCGATTGGCGTGACGGCGAAGCGCGCAGCCCGATGAAGCGCTGACGATCGAAGCCGCGGGTGCGGCGTGCTATGATTCGGCCTTGGGATTGCGGTGGAGAACCGGGTTCATGAAGACAGCGATGAGGCTATCTCTAGGCAAAACGCCCCTGTTGGCCGCTGCGCTCGGCCTGCTTGCCGTGCTTGGGTCAGCCGTTCAGCCGGCGAGCGCCGAGGAGCGGGCAAAAGACCTGTTCGGCGCCAAGAAACTGCCGGCCGCGACCGCGGCGCAGTCGATCGGATTCTATTCCAAGGGCTGTTTTGCCGGCGGCGTCGCCATTCCCTTGGACGGTCCGACCTGGCAGGTGATGCGGCCGTCGCGCAACCGCCGCTGGGGCCATCCGGCGATGATCGCAGTAGTCGAGAAATTGTCGCGCGACGCAGCGGCCGATGGTTGGCCAGGCCTGCTGATCGGCGACATTTCGCAGCCGCGCGGCGGCCCGATGCTGACAGGACATGCCTCGCACCAGATCGGGCTCGACGCCGACATCTGGCTGACGCCGATGCCCCGCCGCCCGCTGTCGATAGCGCAGCGCGAATCGATGAGCGCCACCTTGATGGTCGATGAGAAGACCCATCTGGTGAAGGACGCGCTGTGGACGCCGGCGCACACAAAGCTTCTGAAGCGGGCGGCGAGCTACGGCCAGGTCGAGCGCATCCTGGTCAATCCGGGCATCAAGAAAAAGCTCTGCGACACCGTCAAGGGCGACCGCTTCTGGTTGCGCAAGGTCAGGCCGTTCTGGGGCCACGACTATCATTTTCACATGCGCATCGGCTGCCAGCCCGGATCGCCCGGCTGCAAGGCGCAGGAAGCGACGCCGGACGATGACGGTTGCGGCAAGCCGCTGGCCTGGTGGTTCACGCAGGAGCCGTGGCGACCCAACAAGAACCCCGATGCGCCCAAGGCGCGCGACCTGATGACGATGGCGAACCTGCCGAGCGAGTGCCGCGCCGTGCTCGACGCGCCGGGGCCGTCGTCGGCCGATGCGGCGACCTACCATGGCGGCGGCGTGCCGGTCGCGGCCTCCGCGCCCGAACCCGAAGCGCCCTCGTTGCCCGCCACCCCGGCCGCCGCCGGCTTGCCAAGCACGATGAACGCTTTCACGGCGACGCCCGAGATCGGCGTGCCGCTGCCGAGACCGCGACCGCCTGGAAACTGACGGTCACGGCTTATAGCTTACAGCTTATAGGCAGACTCAATCGGTTCAGCGCCTCATTTTGCGAAACCGTGGCGGTTTGGCCGCAGAGCCGGCCTCAGCGCGCCGCCCGGGTCGAAAACCGTTTCCCTTTTCAAACTCATGCGCTAGTCAACGGAAGAACGGCCAGATGCCGTCGGGGGCGCCGGAGACGGACGAGAGCATGCCACGCACAGGCGACGACGATACTTTGTTGCGGTTTCCGATCCTGATCGGCGACATCGGCGGCACCAATGCGCGCTTTTCGATCGTGCTCGACGCCAATTCCGAGGCAGGCGAGCCGACCATTGTCCAGACGGCGAACTACAACACCATCGACGAGGCGATCCAGGCGGCCGTGCTCGACCGCTCGTCGGTGCGCCCCAATTCGGCGGTGCTGGCGGTGGCTGGCCCGGTCGACGGCGACGAGATCGAACTCACCAACTGCCCCTGGATCGTCAAGCCGAGGAAAATGTTCGCCAGCCTCGGCCTGAGCGACATCGTCGTGCTCAACGATTTCGAGGCGCAGGCGCTGGCCGTCGTCGCGCTCGGCGAGGAGCACATGGAAAAGATCGGCGGCGGCACGCCGGAGCCCAATGCCGGGCGCGTCGTGCTCGGTCCAGGAACCGGGCTCGGCGTCGCCGGGCTGGTCCACGCGCTGCACCACTGGATACCGGTCCCCGGCGAGGGCGGCCATATGGACATCGGCCCGCGCACACCGCGCGATTTCGAGGTTTTTCCGCATATCGAGAAGCTGGAGGGCCGCATTTCGGGCGAGCAGATCCTGTGCGGACGCGGTCTGGTCAATGTCTATCGGGCGGTTGCCAAGGCAGACGGCAAGCCGTCGCCCTTCACCACGCCGGCCGAGATCACTGCCGCGGCACTTGCGAAAACCGATCCGGTTGCAGTGGAAGCGCTGGAGATTTTCGTCACCTGCCTTGGGCGCACCGCAGGCGACCTTGCTCTGGTGTTCATGAGCCGCGGCGGCGTGTTCCTCACCGGTGGCATCGCGCAGAAGATCGTGCCGGCGCTGAAAGCCGGCAATTTCCGCGCCGCTTTCGAGGACAAGGCGCCGCACAGCGCGATGATGCGCACCATGCCGGTCTATGTCATCACCCACCCGCTGGCCGCACTTCTGGGCCTTGCCGCCTATGCCAGGAACCCCTTGCTGTTCGGTGTCCAGACGGAGGGCCGGCGCTGGCAGGCCTGAAAGCCAGCGAAGCGCTCGCGCCCCGCGACGAAGTTAATCAGGTGCGGGCATAGGCAATCAGGCCGCAGGGCGTTAAGAGGGGTGCCGAATTTGCAGCCCCGGTCCCACGAGGCGGAAAACCACAAAGCGCTCCCGATTTGACACTTCAAGCTCCAAACAAACAAAAAGCCCGGCCCGGCGAGGTCACAGCGGTGCTCCGCCGCATCCTCGCTGAAAACGGCAAAGAGTATCGCTGGACCTATGTCGTCGCCGTCTCTTGCCTGCTGATCGTTTCCGGCACCACTGCCTTCACGGCGTGGATCATGGCCCCGATGATCAACCAGATCTTCTACGAACGACGCGGCGATATGCTCTGGTTGATCTGCGCCGGTTTCATGGGGGCCTCCCTGCTGCGCGGCTTCGCCGGTTACGGCCAAGCAGTCGCGTTGGCCAGTATCGGCAACAATCTGGTCGCGCGCTACCAGAAGCGCAGCTTCGACCATCTAATGAAGCTCGGCGTCAACTTCTTCAACGATACGCGTTCCGGTCGGCTGGCGGCACAGGTCAGCGAGAATGTCGGCGGCGTTCGCGATCTGCTGTCGCTGACACTGACCTCGATCAGCCGCGACGCTGTCACGCTGGTCGCTCTCGTTGGCGTGATGATCTATCAGGATCCGGTGTTGTCGCTCAGCTCGCTGCTGATCGGCCCTCCACTGATCTGGGCCGTCGTCTATATCACCCGCCGACTGCGGCGTATCAACCGGGAATCCGTCCTGATCAATTCGCGGCTGAACGGGTCCGTGCAGGAGGCCACGCAAGGCATCGCCATCGTCAAGGCCTTCACCTTGGAGGCCGAGCTGGCGCGCCGCATCGGCATCATGGCGGACACGGCCGAGCAGCGTAACAACAAGATCGCCCGCGTCTCGGAGCGGCTGTCGCCGATTTCCGAGATTCTGGGCGGTCTCGCCATCACCTCCGTACTTGCCTATTCCGGCTACCGGGCGCTGTATCTTGGGCAGCCGCCGGGCGCGGTTTTCTCCTTCATCACCGCACTGATCATGGCTTACGATCCGGCAAGACGCCTGGCGCGCACACAGGTGGGCATGGAACGTGCCCTGGTCAACGCGCGCATGATCTACGAGTTGCTCGACCTGGAGCCGAAACAGGGCGACGCAGCCGATGCCGTCGAGGCGAGGATCACCACCGGCGAGGTGCGTTTCGACAATGTGACGTTCGGCTACAGCGCCGACATGCCGGTGCTGAGGGACCTGAGCTTTACCGCTGCCGCCGGCAAGGTGACGGCGATCGTCGGTGCGTCGGGCGCCGGCAAATCGACGCTGGTGGCGCTCTTGCAGCGCTTCTACGACGTCGACCGGGGCAGCATCGAGGTCGATGGCCAGGACATCTCGAAGGTAACCAAGCATTCGCTGCGGCAGTCGATCGCCTATGTGGCGCAGGCGCCCTATCTGTTCGAGGGCACGATCCGCGACAACATCCGCTGCGGCCGTCTGTCGGCCACGGACGCAGAGATCGAGCAGGCGGCGAAACAGGCGGCAGCCGACGAGTTCATCCGCCAGCAGCCGCAAGGTTACGACACGCCGGTCGGCGAAGGCGGCTCGACCCTTTCCGGCGGCCAGCGCCAGCGCGTCTCGATCGCCCGCGCCATCGTGCGCCAGGCACCGATCCTGCTGCTCGACGAGGCGACATCGGCGCTCGACAACGAGGCGGAGGCGCGCGTCCAGGAAGCGCTGACCCAAGTCATGCAAGGCCGCACCACCATCGTCATAGCGCATCGGCTGTCGACGGTGGTCAATGCCGACCACATCATCGTGCTGGAAGAGGGACGGTTGGTCGAGGAAGGCACCCATGCGACGCTGATGGCCGACCCGGACAGCATCTATTCCCGCTTCCACCGCATACAGGGCAAGAAGGGACTGGGGCTTGTCGAGGACCGCGAGCCGATCCAAACTCCGGTCCGGGCCACGCGTGCGAAGAAGACTGCTGTGAGGAGCACATGAGCGAAGCAGGCGATATGGGCCTGGTGGTGGTGGGCGCTGCCGGCCGCATGGGCCAGACGCTGATCCGCGCCATCCACACCATCCCCGGCGCGCGGGTCATCGGCGCGGTCGAGCGGGCGGGTTCGCCCTATCTGAGCAAGGACGCAGGCGAACTGGCGGGCATCGGTATCATCAACGTGCCGATCGGCGACGATCCGCTGCCGGTCTTCGCCAAGGCAGACGGCGTGCTCGACTTCACCACGCCTGCTTCGACGGTCGAATTCGCGGGCTATGCGGCGCAGGCGCGCATCGTTCACGTCGTCGGCACGACCGGGTGCACGGCCGACGACAATGCGAAGATCGCGGCGGCGGCGCGCCATGCGACCATCGTCAAGTCGGGCAATATGAGCCTCGGCGTCAATCTTCTGGCGGTGCTGGTCGAACAGGCGGCGCGCGCGCTCGATGCCGACGATTTCGACATCGAGATCCTCGAAATGCACCACAAGCACAAGGTCGACGCGCCGTCGGGCACAGCACTTCTGCTCGGCGAAGCTGCCGCCGCCGGGCGCGGTATCCCCCTTTCCGGCAACGACGTGCGGGTCCGCGACGGCCACACCGGCGTGCGCAAGACCGGCTCGATCGGCTTTGCCACGCTGCGCGGCGGCTCGGTGGTCGGTGACCACAGCGTGCTGCTGGCTGGCACCGGCGAGCGCATCACCCTGTCGCACCATGCCGAGGACCGCGCCATCTTCGCCCGTGGCGCCGTCAAGGCGGCGCTTTGGGCTCGTGGCAAGAAGCCGGGACTGTATTCGATGCGGGACGTGCTCGGCCTCAGCTGAGCGGCCAATCTGCCAACCTGAAGGGAGCAAACATGTCGAGAACCCTCGTGCTCGTGCGTCACGGCCAGAGCGAATGGAACCTGAAGAACCTGTTCACCGGCTGGCGCGACGTCGACCTGACCGAGCAGGGTCACGCCGAGGCCAAGGCCGCCGGCCAGAAACTCAAGGCGCGCGGCCTGAAATTCGACATCGCCTTCACCTCGGCGCTGATCCGGGCGCAAAAAACCTGCCAGCACATTCTCGACGCGGTCGGCCAGAGCGACCTGAAGACCATCCGCGACCAGGCACTCAACGAGCGCGACTATGGCGACCTTTCCGGCCTCAACAAGGACGACGCCCGCAAGAAATGGGGCGAGGAGCAGGTGCATGTCTGGCGCCGCTCCTACGACGTGCCGCCGCCCGCCGGCGAAAGCCTGAAGGACACCGGCGCCCGCGTCTGGCCCTATTACCTGCACGATCTGCAGCCGCATGTGCTGCGCGGCGGCACCGTGCTGGTCGCCGCCCACGGCAACTCCCTGCGCGCGCTGATCATGGCGCTCGACGGCAAGTCGGGCGAGGAGATCGTCAAGCTGGAACTCGGCACCGGCGTGCCGATCATCTACCAGCTCAACGCCGATTCCACCGTCGCTTCGAAGGAAGTGCTGGACGACTGAGCCGGCGAACGGAGCACCTGCGAAAAAAGCGCGTTGACAGCAATCGCTTGCCCGCTTACATGAGCCCGCACCAGCCCAGATGGCGGAATTGGTAGACGCGCACGGTTCAGGTCCGTGTTCCGCAAGGAGTGGAGGTTCGAGTCCTCTTCTGGGCACCAAATTCCCGTTTCGAACCATTCGCCGGTTCAGAAACTTAGAGAAAAAGCCCGGCTCGTCCGGGCTTTTTCTTTGCCGCCAACCTCCCCTTCCGGCCAGTCTCCTCACAAACCGCTTCAAACTCCGCGCCCGCTTCGCTACGCTCAAAACCATGGCTCAATCCACCACCCAGATATTCGGTGCCCGCCGCGACCAGGCGTTCCCCACGCTGGCCGAGGTGGATATCGACCGCATGCGCCGGTTCGGCGAGGCCAGCGCCTATGCCGCCGGCGAGCACATCATCGAAGCAGGCGATGTGGCGCCCGGTCTGATCGTCGTGCTGTCGGGCAGCGTGGACATCACCCAGGACGGCGGGCTCGGCCGGCGCGAGACGATCGTCACGCATGGCCCAGGCAGCTTTGTCGGCGAGCTGGCGCAGCTTTCGGCCCGGCCCTCGCTGGTCAATGCGCAGGCCGCCGAACCGGTGGAGGCATTCGTCATCGCCTCGCAGCGACTGCGCGACCTGATGGTGCAGGAGGCCAATCTCGGCGAGCGCATCATGCGGGCGCTGATCCTGCGCCGCGTCGGGCTTTTGGAGAGCGCCACCAGCGGGCCGATCATCATCGGACCCCAGGACAATGCCGACGTGTTGCGGCTGCAGGGTTTCCTCGCCCGCAGCGGCCAGCCGCATCGCGTGCTCGATTCCGGCAGCGATCCCTGCGCCAAAACCCTGGTAGAACGCTTCGAGGTCGATCCGCACCACCTGCCGATCGTGCTCTGTCCAAACGGCAGGCTGCTGATGAACCCCGGCGAAAAGGACCTCGCCCGCTGCATCGGCCTGCTGCGGCCGATCGATGCCGAGACGGTGTATGACGTGGCCATCGTCGGCGCCGGCCCGGCGGGGCTGGCGGCGGCGGTCTATGCGGCCTCCGAAGGCCTATCGACGATCGTGCTCGACTGCCGTGCCTTCGGCGGTCAGGCCGGCGCCTCCTCGCGCATCGAGAACTATCTTGGTTTCCCCACAGGCATTACCGGCATGGCGCTGATGGCGCGCGCCTACAACCAGGCGCAGAAATTCGGCGTCGAAATGGTCATCCCGGACGAGGCGAAGCTTTTGAGCGCCGCCTCCGACGCGTCAGGCGCCCGCTATCTGCTCGATGTCGGCGATGGCGAGACCGTGCGCACGCGCAGCGTGGTGATCGCCAGCGGCGCGCGCTATCGCCGCCTCGACATCGCCAATCTGGCGCGGTTCGAGGGAACGTGCGTGCACTATTGGGCGTCGCCCATCGAAGGCCGGCTTTGCGCGGACCAGGAAGTGGCGCTGGTCGGCGCCGGCAATTCGGCCGGGCAGGCGGCTGTCTACTTGGCCAGTCATGCGCGCAAAGTGGCGCTGCTGGCGCGCGGCGGCAGCCTCGATGCCAGCATGTCGCGCTACCTGGTCGAACGCATCAAGGCGCAGCCTAACATCGAGGTGTTGACCGGGACCGAAATCGAGGCGCTGGACGGCGAAGAGGGCAATCTTGGCACGGTGCGATGGCGCAACCGCGCCAGCGGCGCGGAAACGACGCGCCCGATCCGCCATCTCTTTCTCTTCATCGGCGCCGACCCGAACACCGATTGGCTGGCGAATTGCGGTGTGGCGCTGGACGCCAGGGGGTTCGTGCGCACCGGATCGGAGCTGGGATCGGCGCAGATGGAGACCAGCCGCAGCGGCGTGTTCGCCATCGGCGACGTCCGCGCCGGTTCGGTCAAACGCGTCGCGGCGGCTGTCGGCGAAGGCGCCCAGGTGGTCGCGGCATTGCATGCATATCTCGCGCGCGCGGACGCACCTCAAACAGCAGGGAGACCATGATGGATGAATGCAGGCATACGCGCGACATCAGGAAGGTGACGCCGAGCGCGCTCGGCTGCGAGGAGTGCCTGAAGAGCGGGTCGCAATGGGTGCATTTGCGGCTCTGCCGCACCTGCGGCCATGTCGGCTGCTGCGACGACTCGCCCAACCGCCACGCCACCAGGCATTTTCACGCCACCAAGCATCCGATCATCGAGGGCTACGATCCGCCGGAAGGCTGGGCATGGTGCTATGTCGACGAGGTGTTTGTCGACCTCGGCGACGACGTGACCCCGCAGAACGGCCCGATCCCGCGCTTTGTTTGAGCGGCGCCGCATGGCGACGGAATCCTGGGAAAAGCGCGGTCCCTCCGGGCTTTCTTGGCGGCGGCCTCCCTGCTGAACGGCTTGGCAGTCAGTCGGCGAAATACAGATATCCCAGCCATCCGGCCAGCACGACCGAGGCAGTCCAGATACAAACAATGATCACCGCCGCGTAGCGGCTCACCGGCCTGTCGGCGGCCAGCGCGGCGGTCTTTCTGTGTTCCGCCATCACCTCGGGCGGTATCATCCTGACCACGGCAAGGACGCCCAAAGGGACAAGGATGACGTCGTCGAGATAGCCGATCACCGGAATGAAATCGGGGATCAGGTCGATTGGCGACAAGGCATAGCTTGCAACACACACGGCAAGCGCCTTGGCGTACCAGGGCATTCGGGGATCGCGAGCGGCGAGGTAGAGCGCATGCACATCGCGCTTGATCGTTCGGGCCCACTCATTCAGTGCCATCGGATGATTTTAGCGCCAAATGAAAACCGCCGATAGCGCACGCCAGGCGCCCGCCTCCGACAGCATCTCGAAGAGCCGATGACCGCCGGTCTACCGCACGGAGCCGGTGACGGTCGGGTCGATCATGCTGGGAACGGATTTGCGTTCGTTGCCGGCAAGCGCCGCTATGATCAGCAGGCTGGCAACCACCGGGACAAACAGGATGGCAACGCGAGCTTGCACGTAAAAGATGGCACGCCATTCATTGCGCTTGTCGGGGCTGTTGCTCATCATACTCACTTTGTCGGTCCCCCACGCGGTGACATAGCTGCAAACGGTTAAACAACTCCTTCCGACTTCGTTAACCCAGCGGAATTGAGGCGAAATTCCCAGGCGATCCCAGAGATGGCGAGCCAGCTTCAGTTCAGCCCGATAAGCCTGGCGCCCTGCCGGAACAGCGCCACGGCGTCCGGCTCGAAGCGGAAGGTGCCGATGAAATCGTCGGCGCAATAGTCCGGCCTTGTCTTGCGAATGGCGGCGGCGAAGCCGCGCGCTTCGTCGAGCCGTCCGGCCAGCGCCAGGCAGTGCGCGGCGATCGCCAGTATGATGGCGTGGGCGTTGGGCCGCGCCGCCGCCTTCAGCGCCCATTCGGCCGCTTCCGCGAACTGGCCGAGCCGGACATGCGCCATGGCGCGTGCGCCCAGCATGCCGAACAGCAGCGGGTCGAACGGGCTGAGATGGCGCGAATGATCCGAAGAGCCTATCGCCGCTCGCGGGTCGCCCGACTGCGAATGCACGAAGGACAGCGCGTAGTGGCCAAGCGCGAAGTTGGGGCTGAGATCGACAGCCCGCTCGAGTTCGAGCAGCGAGCCGTCCTGCTCGCCGCGCAGCCACAGCGCCCGGCCCATCGCCCAATGCGCGGCCGGATTGTGGTCGTCGACCAGCAGGCTGTGTCCGGCGCTCTCGAAGGCCAGCGCGCTTTCGCGGTCGCGGTCGCCCCAGCGCTGGAAGGCGTTCTGCCAGTGGGTGAAGGACAGGCCGGCATAGGCGCGGGCAAAGGTCGGGTCGAGATGCAAGGCCTGGGCAAAGAAATGCCGCGCCTGTTCGTTTTCCGCCTGGGTGAAGCGGTACATGTGCCAGAGGCCGCGATGGTAGGCCTCCCAAGCGTTGAGCGAGCTGGGCGCCTTCAGCATGGCGCGGTTGCGCTCGACGGTTTCGATCTCGGCCGAGATCGAGGAGACGATGCTGTTGCCGATGTCGTCGAGCACGGAAAAGATGTCATCGGGCCTGCGCTCGAAGGTCTCGGCCCAGACGATCCTGGCGCTGCGCACCTCGATCAGTTCGACGCCGACGATGAGGCGGCCGGACGGGCTGCGCACCGTGCCGGTGGCGACATAGTCGACATTCAGCCGGCGGCCGGCATCCTCGGGCGCGATGTTCTGCTCTGCCAGCGCAAACACCGATCCGCGCGCGATGACGAAGAAATCCCTGAGCTTGGCCAGGCGGGTGATGATGTCGTGGGTGAAACCGTCGGCCAATCCGCCGCGCGTGCCGCCGCTCTCCTCGACAAACGGCATCACCGCCAGCGACGCGTGGCTGGGCTCGACCGGGCCGGGTACGGTGGTGGCCACCAGTGGCGATAGCGTGGACAGGCAGGCCGCCTGTGTCCGTGGCGAGGACCCGGGCCGTTGTTCACGGATCGCCCGCCAAGCCGCGCGAAGCGGTGCGAAATCGAGCTCCTCCGACCGAAACAATCGCTCCGCCGAAGCCAGGTGCTGCTCTGCCGCGCCGGCCTCGCCGCGCCCGGCCAGATTGGACAGCAGCGCCAGATGTCCGCGCGTGTCGAACGGCGCCAGTTCCACCCATGTGTCGAGATGGGCGATCGCCTCGTCACTATGCGCCGGCAGGCTTGCGACAAGCCGTCCCAGAACGGCGGCATGGCAAGCGCTGAAGCGGCGGCGCTGCGCGATCAGCCAGCTGTTGAAATGCGGGCTGCGCTCGAGCTCCAGCCCGTCGAGAAAATCGCCGGCAAACAGTTTGGCCAGCGCCCGCAAGCGGTCGACATCAAGGCTGCCCAGCCCTTGCGAGGCGGCCTTGCTCACCTCCAGCGCATCGACCAGACAATCGCTCAGATCGAGTGCTACCGTGTCGCCCTGTGTCACGACCCGGTGTCGGCCCGGCGCGTCGAGTGCGCCGCGCAGCTTGCTCAGGCACCAGCGCAGCTCGCCCCTTGGATCGTTCGGCACGTCCCACAGCAGCTCGCACAGACGGCTGCGGCTGACAGGATGCGGCGCCAGCGCCAGATAGGCCAACAGAGCGCGCAGTTTGCGCGACGACGGCAACGTAACCGGCACATCATTGCGGGAGATCGCCAGCGGTCCGAGCAGGCGCACGGAAAGGACCGGCATGTCGCCGTCCGGCCTCGATCGGCTGGATTCCACGTGCGTTTCCACGCCTGCTCCCACGCTGGCCTGTCGGCCTCTCCTGTATCACCAAACACGACACGGCGCATCCGGCAGCGGATTTCAGCGCCGGATGCCAGCCATTGCCGCTGTGCGGCATGTCAGTCCTAGCGCGGCAAGGTCACCAAACCTCGCCGCCCGACCCGCCGGTTTGTAACCGGCCCGTGAAGACAAAACGCGATGACAATCAAGGAGACCAAGATGTTGCAGCAGCAGAAGATCAGAACCACGGCCGGGCGCGGCCGCTTGTTCGACAGCATTCTCGATACCGTCGGCGACACGCCGGTGGTGCGCATCAACAATCTCGGACCGGCCCACGCGACGATCTACGTCAAGGCCGAGTACTTCAATCCCGGTGCTTCGGTGAAGGACCGGCTGGCGCTCAACATCATCGAGGAGGGCGAGCGCAGCGGTGCGCTGAAGCCGGGCCAGACAGTTGTCGAGGCGACCAGCGGCAACACCGGCATTGGCCTCGCCATGGTCTGCGCGCAGAAGGGCTATCCGCTGGTCGTCACCATGGCCGACAGTTTTTCGGTCGAGCGCCGCAAGCTGATGCGCATGCTGGGCGCCAAGGTGGTGCTGACGCCGCGCGCCGAAAAAGGTTTCGGCATGTACAAGAAGGCGGTGGAACTGGCCGAGGCCAATGGCTGGTTCCTCGCCCGCCAGTTCGAGACGGCCGCCAATGCCGCCATCCACGAGGCGACGACGGCGCGCGAGATCGTCAATGATTTCGCCGGCTCGCGGCTAGATTGCTTCGTCACCGGCTATGGCACCGGCGGCACGGTGGTAGGCGTGGCGCGCGTGCTGCGCCGCGAGCGCCCGGAAACCCGCATCGTGCTCTCCGAGCCGGCCAACGCGCAGCTCATCGGCAGCGGCAAGGTCCAGCAGCGCGGCGCCGATGGTGCGCCCGCCGCCAGCCATCCGGCCTTCGAGCCGCACCCGATCCAGGGCTGGACGCCGGACTTCATCCCCAACGTGCTGCAGGAGGCGATCGACACTAGCCTCTATGACGAGGTGATGCCGATCGCCGGGCCCGAGGGCATCAAATGGGCCAGGGAACTGGCGCGGAAAGAGGGCATCTTCACCGGCATTTCCGGCGGCGCCACCTTCGCCGTGGCACGGCAGGTCGCGGAGAAGGCGCCGGCCGGGGCGGTGATCCTGTGCATGCTGCCCGACACCGGCGAGCGCTACATGTCGACGCCGCTGTTCGATGGCATCGAGGCCGAGATGGATGCCGAGGAGGCCGCCCTGTCGCGCTCGACGCCCGGCTGCCAGTTCCCGGCGACTTGACGGGAGATCTGGTATGGACGCCATGCAAGAAAACCTCGGCCTGGTGGCCGAGGAAACGCTCGATCCCCCGGACTGGGCCGATGTACAGGCCCTGTCGCACCGCGTCATCGACGATGCGGTCGATTATCTCCGCGATGTGCGCGACCGCCCGGTCTGGCGGGAGATGCCGGCCGATGTGAGAGAGGCCTTCGCGGCACCGCTGCCGCGTTCGCCGGCACCGCTTGCCGCCGTCTATGGCGAGGTCTCGCGCACGGTGATGTCCTATCCGATGGGCAACACCCATCCGCGCTTCTGGTCCTGGTACATGGGGTCGAGCAACTTCACCGGCGCGCTCGGCGATTTCCTGGCGGCCATCCAGGGCTCCAACCTCGGCGGCGGCAACCACGCGGCCGGGCTGATGGACAGCCAGGTGGTGAACTGGTGCAAGCAGATGCTGGGCTTTCCGGCTTCTGCCGGCGGCACGCTGGTCAGCGGCGGCTCGATGGCCAACATCATAGGGCTGACCGTGGCGCGCAACGTCAAGGCCGGCATCGACGTGCGCGAGCATGGCGTTGCTGCCATCGAGAAGCCGCTGCGCTTCTACGGCTCGGAGCAGATACACTCGTGCCACCGCAAGGCGATGGAGGCACTCGGCCTCGGCAACCGGGCACTGCGCCGCATCCCGACCGATAGCGGGCTGCGCATCGATATCGCTGCCTTGCGTGCGGCGATCACTGAGGACCGCGCAGCAGGGTTCAAGCCGGCCTGCGTCATCGGTACGGCCGGCACCGTCAACACCGGGGCGATCGACGATTTGCAGGCGCTTGCGAAGCTGGCACATGAGGAAGGCCTCTGGTTCCATGTCGACGGCTGCATCGGCGCGCTGATCGCCATTGCGCCTGAAAACGCGCATCGCGTCGCCGGCATCGAACGGGCGGATTCGGTCGCGCTCGATCCGCACAAATGGCTGCACGCCCCATTTGAGGTCGGCTGCGCCCTGGTCAGGGATGCCGCCGCGCATCGCGGGACCTTCGCTGTGACGCCGGAATATCTGGAATCGACGCCGCGCGGCCTCGCTTCCGGCGAATGGCTGCACGACTACGGCCTGCAGACGTCGCGCGGTTTCCGCGCGCTGAAGGTGTGGATGGCGCTGAAGGAGCACGGCGTCGAGAAATTCGGCCGCCTGATCGACCAGAACATTGCCCAGGCTGTCTATCTTGCCGGCTTGATCGAGGCCGCGCCACAATTGCAGCTGGCGGCATCGCCGACCGTCAACATCGTCTGCTTCCGCTATCAGCCCGGTCTGACAGGCGAGGCTCTGAAGACGCTCAACACGGAGGTCATGCTGCGGCTGCAGGAACAGGGCATTGCGGCCCTTTCGGACACCACGGTGCATGGCGAGCACTGGTTGCGCGTGGCGATCACCAATCATCGCACACGGCGCGAAGATCTCGACCTTCTGGTGCATGAAACGGTGCGGCTGGGGCATGACATCGCAACGCAGGGTTCCGCGCCTTCCTAGTTACGGGCAGGCATGCGATTCTGCCGCGATGATTCGGGAGATCCAGGCCGTGACGCTGTTTCGTATGGTTGCACTTACGGCGCTGGTCTTCACCGCCTCGGCGCAGGCCGCCGACATGGCTTTCTTCGTGAAGAACCTGCGCAAGGAATCTGTCGCGGTCGAGCTGTTCAGCCGCGACCGTGAGACGGTCTGGCCGGGCAATGACAAGGTGTTCCTGATCGAACCCGAGTCGCAGAAATCCGTGCCGCTGTCCTGCAATCAGGGCGAACAAATCTGCTATGGCGCCTGGGCCGACGGCAACGACAGCCTCTCGGCCGGCGTCGGGCCGGACAATGACCAGCCCTGCGACACCTGCTGCTTCATCTGCGTGGAACACTCGACCGAGACGATCGATCTGGTGCCGTAGAGCGCGGAAGTGTCGTTGGACCCAAATTAAGTCAGGGATCGCTTCGTCCGGTCCACTTCCGCGATTCAGCGCTGCATGCAATGGTTGCCCCGCGGCCGGGTGGGCCGCTTATTCGGGGGGTTATCATGTTTCATGCCTATGCGCGCCGCATGCTGGCCGCGCTGTCCTTCGTCATGCTGGTTGCGTCGGCGGCGCAAGCCGACGATGTCACCTTCGCCATCAAGAACAGCCACCCGAACGCCATGCGCGTCGAGCTCTACAGCCAGGATCGCGACTATGTCTGGCCCGGCGAGGACAAGGACTATTTCCTCGACGACGGCGAGACCAAGCAGCTGCCGATATCCTGCAACGCGGGCGAATCGATCTGCTACGGCGCCTGGGTCGATGGCGACGAGGGCACCTATTGGGGCGTCGGTCCCGGCAACACGGAAAAATGCGAGGATTGCTGCTACACCTGTAGCGGCGGCGAGACCGAGGAGATCGAGCTGGTCCCCTGACCGGTTTGCCAGCTTGACGGTCTTCGGGCCGGAGCCATAGCCTGTGCAAATACCCAGCGCGCGCCGCCTCGAACTGTTCAGACGCGACGTGCTTCAGGCAAAAGGAGCCCAGCTATGGCCGGCATGGTCGAAAGCGACAAGATCGACGTCGGGTTTTCCGGCAAGCGCTGCATCCATTCGCGCAACTGCGTGCTCGGCGATCCGCATGTCTTCGTGCCCAACGCGCCGGGCCAATGGATCCATCCCGAGGCGGCCAGCGTCGAGAAGATCGTCGCCATCGCCGAGAGCTGCCCGTCGGGCGCCATCACCTATGTCAGGAAGGATGGCGGGCCGCAGGAGCAATCACCGGTGGTCAACACGGTGCGGCTGCGGGAAAACGGCCCGCTGGCGGTACACGCCGAGATCGTGCTCGACGGCGAGACTTCTTATCGTGCCACGCTCTGCCGCTGCGGCGCTTCGGAGAACAAGCCGTTCTGCGACGGCAGCCACAACAAATCCGGTTTTGCCGCCACTGGCGAGCCGCCGCTGAAGGACACGCTGGCGCTCGAAGCGAGGAATGGTCCGCTGAAAGTGACGCCGACCACCAATGGCCCGCTCAAGCTTGAGGGCAATCTCGAGATCGTCACCGGAACCGGCCATACGGTCGACCGTACGCAACGCGCCTTCCTCTGCCGCTGCGGCCATTCCGCCAACAAACCGTTCTGCGATGGGACGCACAAGAAGGTGGGGTTTGTGGGGTAGCTGCGATCTCCCTCCTTGAGGGGATGGCCGGCAGGCCAGAGGGGGTCATCTCGCGTAGAGCGCTGGCTTCCTCTTTCGCCTCGTATGAAGTCGCATCCAGTCGTGCCGACCCCCTCTGTCGCCTTTGGCGACATCTCCCCCTCGAGGGGGGAGATTACCCGTGGCCCAGCGCTCGCGGCTTTATCGCCCGCTCCGTATCGGCTAAGGGCAGGGACAAATAAATTGCCACCCGGACCGCCGCCAAAAATGACCGCCAAGACCAAGCCAAAGCCGCTGTTCCTCGGGATCGACACCGGCGGCACCTATACCGATGCCGTGTTGTGGTCTGAAACGGAAGGCCCGCAAGAAGGGCCGAACAAGGGCAAGGTGCTGGCCAAGGCCAAGGCGCTGACCACAAGGCATGATCTTGCCGTGGGCATTTCCGGTGCCGTCGATGCGGTGCTGCAGAAAGCCGGAACCGATCCGGCTCATATCAAGCTGGTCTCGATGTCGACGACGCTTGCCACCAACGCGCTGGTCGAGGGCCAGGGCGGCCGTGTCGCGCTGGTGATGATCGGCTTTTCCGAGGGCGACCTCGCTCGCGACGGGCTGAAGGCCGCGCTCGGCACCGATCCGGTGGTTTTTTGTCCGGGCGGCCACGACGTGCATGGCAATGCCGCCAAGCTCGATTTGTCCGGACTGGAAGCGGCGTTGCCGGAACTCGGCGCCTCGGTGTCCGGCTTTGCCGTCTGCGCCTATTTTGCCACCCGCAATCCGGCGCACGAGATCGCCGCCCGCGAGCTGATCCGCGAGAAGACAGGCCTGCCGGTCACATCGAGCCACGAGTTGTCGGCCAAGCTCGGCGGCCCGCGCCGGGCGTTGACCACTTTGCTCAACGCCAGGCTGATCTCGATGATCGACCGGCTGGTGGCGGCAACCGAAGGTTTTCTTGGAGAACGCAACATTGCAGCACCCCTGATGGTCGTGCGCGGCGATGGCGCGCTGGTTTCGGCGGCGTTTGCCCGCCAGCGGCCGATCGAGACCATCCTGTCCGGCCCGGCCGCCAGCCTCGTCGGGGCCCGCCACATGACCGGGCTCGACAACGCCATGGTGTCCGACATCGGCGGCACCACAACCGACGTCGCCGTGCTCGACGGCGGCCGTCCCAGGCTCGATCCGGAAGGCGCCACCGTCGGCGGCTTCCGGACCATGGTCGAGGCCGTCGCCATGCGCACCTTCGGCCTCGGCGGCGATTCCGAAGTGGCGCTGGAAGATGGCGCGCTCAACCCGAAGATCCTGCTCGGGCCGCGCCGCCTGGTGCCGCTGGCGCTGGCCGGCATGGCGCATGGCAGCGCCGTCACATCGGAACTCGAGCGCCAGTTGCGGGCGCCCAATCCCGGCCGCATGGACGGCCGCTTCGCGGTGCGCACCGGCGTGCCGGATCGGCTCGCCGCCGGCCTGACCGGCGCCGAAGCCAAGCTCTACGAGCTGATTGGTGCCGTGCCGCTCGCCGTCGACAGGCTTTTGACCTCGAACGCGCAGAACGCGACGCTGAACCGGCTGGTGTCGCGCGGGCTGGTGCATGTCGCCGGCTTCACCCCGTCGGATGCCGCCCACGTGCTGGGCAAGCAGGCGAACTGGGATCCCGTTGCCGCGCGCCTCGGCGCCGAATTGTTCGCCCGCAAGCGTGACGGCCGTGGCCAGTACATCGCCGCCTCGCCGGAAGCGATCTCGGAGCGGGTGCTGGTGACGCTGACCCGCTGGTCGGCCGAATACATCCTCGAGACCGCCTTTGCCGAGGATGGGCTCGATGGGGCGTCGACGGTGGCGCACGCCCTGGTGCAGCGCGCGGTCGACGCGCATCCCGGCATCGCCCGCCTGAGCGTTGCGCTCGACCGCCCGGTCATCGGCCTCGGCGCCTCGGCGCCGCTGCATTATGCCGGGCTGCCGCCGCTGATCGGCAATGACTGCGTGGTGCCCAGGGATACCGATGTCGCCAACGCGCTCGGCGCCGTCGTCGGCCAGGTCAGGGTTTCGGCCGAGGCGCGGGTCAGCCAGCCCATAGAAGGGCTGTTTCGTCTTGCCTCGGGTGAAACCGTGCGCGATTTCCTCGACGAGGCGGCGGCGATCGCGGCGGCCGAGGCCGATGTCCGCGCCATCGTCGCGGAGCGCGCCAGGGATGCCGGCACCGACAGCGCCGAGATCGACGTCGCCACCGAATTCCGGGTCTCGACCGTCGAAGCCCAGCGCATGTTCATCGAGGCGCATGTCGTGGCCGTGGCCTCGGGACGGCCGCGCATTGCGGTGTGATGCAGCCTTTGTGAAAACCTGTCGGCGCATTTGAACACATGCGCATGGCAGCCGTCAGATGGAAGATTTGGGCACAGTAAGTCGCTCGAATACTGCGTGTACCCGTATTCGACTGCCGTTCGGGTCGATGATTTGCATGACCAAAAGCAGCCGATTTTGATGAATCTTGAACGCTGCCGACAAGGCTCTGGCCTTAGCCCCCGCTGATGCCGAACCCGGCCAATTGCCGTTTCCGATCAAGGCCTGTTCCCCATTGATCGTTTTCTCCTTTAGATCGGCGGTCCACCCATTGCTCGCATCGACCTGCAGGCCGGGATCGCTGCGGATAACGACTCTGCAATCGCACATTGGCCGCCGGTTGAGTAAACCTGCTGCCATGTGCCAATGAACTCGATATCGGCAGCGGCGGCAGGAGCAACGCCAGCGAATGCAAGAGCGAGTGAAACAAAAGTAAGCCAGGCAAATCTCAACATCGGCATACTCCAAAGCTGCCTGCTTTATTTGACAGGCAATGTATAAAGCCGGGTTTACTGGAATGAGAAAATTGACGCGATATGCGATTGGACATGGCAAGTTGTGCCCTGCGATGGCGCTCCTCTCTGGAGGACGAAGCGATGCAAATACGCCACCTTCACCCTAAGCTGAATTGACCCGGCAAACCTGACATGCCAAAGGCCCGCAAAGCCTTTCATCTGGAGTAGCCTGATGACCGACCGCATCGAGATCGCCGGATTGCGGATTGCCCGCGAGCTGCATGAGTTCGTGGCCAGGGAAGCGCTGCCGGGCACGGGGATCGAAGCGGACGCCTTCTGGAACGGTTTTTCGGCCATCGTCCATGATTTGGCGCCGAAGAACCGGGCGCTGCTGGCAAAGCGTGACGCCATCCAGGAACAGATAGACGGCTGGTATCGCGAGCATGGCGCACCGGTCGACATGGAGGCCTACAAGGGCTTCCTGAAAGAGATTGGCTATCTCGTTTCGGAAGGCGCGGCCTTCAGTGTCTCGACCGACAATGTCGACCCGGAAATCGCTGATGTTGCCGGACCGCAGCTGGTCGTGCCGGTGATGAATGCGCGCTATGCGCTCAACGCCGCCAATGCGCGCTGGGGTTCGCTCTACGACGCGCTCTACGGCACCGATGCCATCCCCGAAACGGATGGCGCCGAAAAGGGCAAGGGCTTCAATCCGGCGCGTGGCGCCAAGGTCGTTGCCTGGACGAAGACCTTTCTCGACGAGGCTGCCCCGCTCACCCTAGGCAAATGGGCCGGCGTCAATGGTCTGTCGCTGGCGCAAGGTGCCTTGCGGCTGAGCGCCGGCGCCGGCTCGACGACGCTGGCCGACCCCAGGCAATTCGTCGGCTATCGCGGCGATGCCGCCAATCCCGATGCGGTGCTGCTGGTGCGCAACGGCCTGCACATCGAGATCGTCATCGACCGCAACAACCAGATCGGCCGCACCGATCCGGCGGGGATCGCCGATGTCATCCTGGAATCGGCGCTGACCACCATCCAGGACTGCGAGGATTCGGTCGCCGCGGTGGATGCGCCAGACAAGGTCGTCGTCTACCGCAACTGGCTCGGCCTGATGAAGGGCGATTTGGCGGAAGAGATCACCAAGGGCGGCAAGAGCTTTGTCCGCAAGCTCAATCCTGACCGCTCCTACACGACGCCCGCCGGCGGCACGCTGACCGTGCCCGGCCGCTCGCTGATGCTGGTCAGGAATGTCGGCCACCTGATGACCAACCCGGCGATCCTTGACCGCGACGGCAACGAGATTCCGGAAGGCATCTTGGATGCGGCGATGACGGCGCTGATCGCGCTGCACGATGTAGGGCCAAACGGCCGCCGCGCCAATTCCCGCGCGGGCTCGATGTATGTCGTGAAACCCAAGATGCATGGGCCCGACGAAGTCGCTTTCGCCGTCGAGATATTCGACCGCGTCGAAGCACTGCTCGGCATGGCCAGAAGTACCATCAAGATGGGCATCATGGACGAGGAGCGGCGCACCACCGTCAACCTCAAGGAGGCGATCCGCGCCGCAAAAGAGCGCGTCGTGTTCATCAACACCGGCTTCCTCGACCGCACCGGCGACGAGATCCACACCTCGATGGAAGCCGGCCCGATGATCCGCAAGGGCGACATGAAGCAGGCCGCCTGGATTTCCGCCTACGAGGCGTGGAATGTCGACATCGGGCTGGAATGCGGCTTGGCCGGCCACGCCCAGATCGGCAAGGGCATGTGGGCGATGCCCGATCTGATGGCGGCGATGCTGGAACAGAAGATCGCCCACCCCAGGGCCGGCGCCAACACCGCCTGGGTGCCGTCGCCGACGGCGGCGACGCTGCATGCCACGCACTATCACAAGGTCGATGTCCACGCCGTGCAGGCGGCGCTGAAGAACCGGCCCAAGGCGAATCTCGACGACATCCTGTCGGTGCCCGTCGCCGTGCGGCCGAACTGGTCGCCCGAAGACGTCCAGAAGGAACTCGACAACAACGCGCAGGGCATTCTTGGCTATGTCGTCCGCTGGATCGACCAGGGCGTCGGCTGCTCGAAAGTGCCTGACATCAACGATGTCGGCCTCATGGAAGACCGCGCCACGCTGCGTATTTCCTCACAGCACATCGCCAACTGGCTACACCACAGCGTGTGCAGCGAGGACCAGGTGATGGCGACGATGAAGCGCATGGCTGACATCGTCGACCGCCAGAACGCGGGCGACCCGCTTTACCAGCCGATGGCGGCTGACTTTGACAAGTCGATAGCCTTCCTCGCCGCCTGCGACCTGGTCTTCAAGGGCCGCGTCCAGCCCAACGGTTACACCGAGCCGGTGCTGCACGCGCGGCGGCTGGAACTGAAGGCGCAGCAGAGCTGAATAGGCCAGTGTCGTGTATGGGCGGCGGGTTTTCGGCCTGCTTTCTCCGGGGTGAGGCGTCAGGGAGCTGTATGGTCCAGGAGCCGGATGGTGGGATCGCGACGGTGTTCGGAGTTGACCCGATCGACGCCTTCCACCGTAATCGCAATCGTCCCGTTTTCCACTCTTGCTATCCAGCCCTTCGCTTTCAGATACCAGAGATGAAACTCGAGATGCTCTCGCGGACAGTCTGACAGACGTTCGAGCTCCACATCTCCGATCCCGGGATTGCCGACGTCGTGCCGGCGCTTCGCGTAAAGCAGCGACAGCAGCCTGGCCTGGATCACGACGTCACGCTCGATGCCTTTGGTGTTGCTAGCTTCCTCGGTCAATTCACGGCGAAGGCCGGCATGGTCCCTGTACGCGATGTCGTATTGTGCGCGTTTGACCGGATCCTTGAGCGTATTGTGGGCTTCCACGATTTCACTGAAACGGGCTTCATCGCCGGTTTCGCGATTGTCTGGATGATAGCGCATCGCAAAATAGCGAAATATGCGCTCCAGCGTTTCCGAATTGGCGTTCGGGCTGACTTCCAAAACTTCGTAATAATCAATGAACATAGCTCGCTCCCCGACCACACCATATTCGCATTGTCTAAATAAGGAATGTCAATGCGGGGGCCAGGACCTTGGTCCGACGCCGATGACATCCACGCTTTCTGGAAGAGGAAGAAAATGGCCGGCGTCCGGTCGGTGGGGGCCGTTGGGTGGTAAGGACGCCGGCCAAGCGGACAATCAGGTCCGCCGCATCGTGGAGATGATCGATTCGCGGAGGCCGGGTTATGGCGTGATCGCGGAATGCAATGTGGCGAGGCCGGCTTGTCGGCGGACCTACGCCGCCTGCGCCATCCGCTCCGAGCTCATGCGGTAGGAGATCGCTTCGGCCAGATGGATTCGGCCGACGGTTTCGCTTGCGTCGAGATCAGCGAGCGTTCGCGCCACCTTCAGCACGCGATGATAGGCCCGCGCCGAAAAGGCGAGCTTTTCGCTGGCGTCCTTGAGCAGCGACAGGCCGGCGGCGTCCGGCATGGCGATCTCTTCGATGACCGAGGGCGCGCAATGCGCGTTGGTGGTGGCGCGGGTGGCGCCGAGCCGCTCGAAGCGCTCGCGCTGGATGGTGCGTGCGCGTGCCACGCGCAGCGCCACATCGGCGCTTTTCTCCGCCCGGTCGGGCCGGATCAGGTCGCTGGCCGAGACCGCCGGCACTTCGATCCTGAGATCGATGCGGTCGAGCAGCGGACCCGAAATGCGCGCCTGATAGTCGGTACGGCAACGCTCGCCGCGCAGGCAGCGATAGCCCGGCTCGCCGGCCATGCCGCAGCGGCACGGGTTCATCGCCGCCACCAGCTGGATGCGCGCCGGATAGGTGACGCGATGGTTGGCCCGCGCGATCATGCAGTCGCCGGTCTCCAACGGCTGGCGCAACGCATCAAGCGTCTGCGGCGTGAACTCGGGAAACTCGTCGAGGAACAGCACGCCGTGATGGGCCAGCGACACCTCGCCCGGCCGCGCGCGGATACCGCCGCCGACCATCGCCGCCATCGAGGCCGAGTGGTGCGGCGCGCGGAACGGCCGCCGGTCGGTCAGCTTACCTTCGCCGAGCTCTCCCGCCACCGAGGCGATCATCGAGACTTCCAGAAGCTCCTTCGGCGCCAGCGGCGGCAGGATCGACGGCAGCCGCTGCGCCAGCATCGATTTGCCGGATCCCGGGGGTCCGATCATGAGCAGATTATGCCCACCGGCGGCGGCCACTTCCAGCGCCCGCTTGGCGGTCTCCTGGCCCTTGATGTCGGCGAGGTCAGGCAAATCCAGAGCGGCGGCATGGATGCCGGCTTCCGGCCGCGACAGCACCTGCGTGCCGCGGAAATGGTTGGCGATGGCGATCAGGCTGCGCGGCGCCAGAATGTCGAATTCCTTGCCCGCCCAGGCCGCTTCCGGCCCGCACGCGAACGGGCAGATCAGGCCCTTGCCCTCGGCATTGGCGGCGATCGCCGCCGGCAAGGCGCCGGCGACCGCGGCAATCGTGCCGTCGAGCGACAATTCTCCAAGCACGACATAGCCGGCCAGCATGTCGCCCGGAATGGCGCCAAGGGCAGCCATCAGGCCAAGCGCGATCGGCAGGTCGTAATGACTGCCTTCCTTCGGCAGGTCGGCCGGTGCCAGATTGACCGTGACTTTCTTCGACGGCATCGACAGGCCGGAAGCATGCAGCGCGGCCTGCACCCGCTCGCGACTTTCGGCCACCGCCTTGTCGCCCAGGCCGACGATGTGCATGTTGACCTTGCCGGGCGCGATCATCACCTGCACGTCGACCGGCACGGCCTCGATGCCCTGGAAAGCGACCGTGCGAACCCGCGCCACCATCGTGCAACCCCAATTCAGGCTGGCCCCAGCCCCTGCGATCAGGCCAGGAATGGCCCGCCGGGAAGACAATCACACTTCCCCGGTCAAATCAAGAACATTACGGGAACGCATGACCGCTCGGGTTGCAGCGGAATTGAGCGCGGTTGCAAAAACGGAACATGGTTAAGACAAAATGAAAACGGCTTACCCGCGCTTTCCCTCAACCGCGTCCCAGAACAGGCTGGCGATGTCGGCGCCGCCGAAGCGTTTGACCTCGCGCACGCCGGTCGGCGAGGTCACGTTGATCTCGGTCATGTAGTCGCCGATCACGTCGATGCCGACCAGGATGAAGCCGCGCTCCTTCAGCGATGGGCCGATGCGGGCGCAGATCTCGCGTTCGCGCTCCGTCAGTTCGGTCTTTTCGGCGCGGCCGCCGACATGCATGTTGGAGCGGGAATCATGCTCGGCCGGCACCCGGTTGATGGCGCCGACCGGCTCGCCGTCGATCAGGATGATGCGCTTGTCGCCCTTGCGCACGTCCTTGAGATAGCGCTGCACGATGTAGGGTTCGCGGAACATCTGGCCGAACATTTCCAGCAGCGAGGCAAGGTTGCGGTCGCCCTCGAGCAGATGGAAGATGCCGGCGCCGCCATTGCCGTAGAGCGGCTTGACGATGATGTCGCCGAACTCCTTGCGGAAGGCGGCGACCTCCAGCGGATCCTTGGTGATCAGCGTGTCCGGCATCAGGTCGGCAAATTCGGTGACGAAGATCTTTTCCGGGCTGTTGCGCACCCAGGCCGGGTCGTTGACCACGAGCGTTTTCGGATGGATGCGCTCCAGGATGTGCGTGGTGGTGATGTAGTTCATGTCGAAGGGCGGATCCTGGCGCAGCAGGACCACATCCATCTCCGACAGGTCGGTGCGCACCTTCTCGCCCAGCGAATAGTGGCTGCCCTTCTCGTCGCGCACCTGCATTTCCTCGATGCGGGCAAACACCTTGCCGTCGCGCAACGACAGCCGATCCGGCGTGTAGTGGAACAGCTCATGGCCGCGCCGCTGCGCTTCCAGCGACAGCGCGAACGAGGTGTCGCCGGCGATCGACACTGTGGAGATGTGGTCCATCTGGACGGCGATTTTCAGCTTCATGGCGGGTCTCCGGCGGCTCGGATGGACGACTGTCTTGCCTGTACAGGCTCACTGCCCGTCTGCCAATCGCGACATTCCTAGGATTGGCATCCGACACCCGAATGCGCTGCTTTCATCGATCCTTCGAAACAGTCGCGGTTGCCCGTGGAAAATCGATTTCGCGATACGTTTCCTAAAGGGTTTGCTGCCAGTCTGAAAATAAATTCCGACGTCACAAAACAGGGACACCGATGCAAACTTCGTTTGGCACCGGTCAGGCAAACAGGGAGAGCACGGATCTGGCATTCACCGATCCGTTGACCGGGCTTGGCAACCATCGCCGCTTCTTCGACAAGGTCGATCGCCTGATCGCCGACCGTGCCGACGATCCCGCGCCCTTTACCGTCGGCATTCTCGACCTCGACGGCTTCAAGCCGATCAACGATCTGTTCGGCCACAAGGCCGGCGACGATATCCTGATCCAGGTGGCGATGCGGCTGCGCGCCTCGATGGACGGCCATTCCACGGTCTGCCGCATCGGTGCCGACGAATTCGCCTTTCTCTATCCCCTGGTGTTCAGCGAGGAGGCGGCGGCCGAAAAGTCGCGCATGCTGATCGAGATCCTGTCGGCGCCCTATGATGTCGGCGAACGCACCGCCAGGCTTTCGGCCTCGGTCGGCTGCTCGCTGTTCTATTCGGGCGACGAGACCACGGAAATCCTCATCAACAAGGCCGAGACGGCGCTCTACCACGCCAAGCGTTCCGGCCGTGGCCGCGTCGTCGTCTACACCCGTGAGATGGAAGAGGCGGCCAAGCGCGTCACCCGCATCGAACAGGCGCTGCGCCGGGCTGTCTCGGCCGGCGAGGTGGAGCCGCATTTCCAGCCCATCGTCGATCTCGCCACGCGCCGCACCATCGGCTTCGAGACGCTGGCGCGCTGGACCGATCGCGACCTCGGCTCGGTGCCGCCGACCGTCTTCATTCCCATCGCCGAGGAGCGCGGCATCATCGGCCCGTTGTCGCAGTTGGTGCTGCGCAAGGCGACCGAAGCGGCCAGAAGCTGGCCGAAGGACCTGTTCCTGTCCTTCAACCTGTCGCCATCGCAGCTCGTCGACCAGAACACCGGCCTGCACATACTGGCGATCCTCGATCGCACCGGGTTCGATCCGCGGCGGCTGGAGATCGAGATCACCGAGACCGGCCTGATGAACGACCCGGCCTCTGCCGCGCAGATCGTCGAGGATCTGCGCCGCGTCGGCATCCGCGTCTCGCTCGACGATTTCGGCACCGGCCAGTCCTCGCTCGGCCGTCTGCGCGAATTCCATTTCGACAAGCTCAAGATCGATCGCGCCTTCGTCTCCTCCATTCTCGACGACCGTCCCTCGGAACACATCATCCGCGCCATTCTCGCAATGTGCGAGGGGCTCGGCATGGACGTCGTCGCCGAAGGCATCGAGCAGGAAGCGCAGGCCGATCGCCTGGTCCAGTTCGGCTGTGCCGGCGGGCAAGGCTATCTGTTCGGCAAGCCGGTCGATGCCGACGCCACGCTCGGCTATCTCCGCGATTCCTTCCGCGGCGCCCTGCGCGCCAAGGCGATCTGACCGGCGATCCCCGTGATCCGCAATCCTGGTGCTGCCGCTGTGCGCATCCGGTGCGGCGCATTGTCGTTTTGTCTGACATAAGCCCAGAAATCCGGCGGTTCGCCCTTGCCCGCGCGCCTTGCGTGGCTAGGATGCGCGCCGATCACGCTACAGCGCCGCGCGTCCTTTTGGACGCGCAAAGGACGCTGTAGCAATTTACATTTTGCGCATGATCCCTTTCCGAAATTCGATCCGATTTTCGGGGTCATGCGCTGGGAGACAAGAACGATGATGCCATCGGCGCATTTTGCCGACCTCGAAGGAGCCTCGGTGCTGATCACCGGCGGCGGCTCCGGAATTGGCGCTGCCCTGACCGAGGGATTTGTGCGCCAGGGTGCCAATGTCGCCTTTATCGACATCGCCGACGGCCCAAGCACGGCTCTTGCCGACCGCATTGAGAAAGAATTCGGCCGCCGGCCTCTCTATCTCAAGACCGATTTGCGCGACGTCGAGGCCCTGCGGGCGTCCGCCGCGAAGGCCGCCGAGGCGCATGGCGATGTCACCGTGCTGGTCAACAATGCGGCCTGGGATGAACGCCACGCCGTCGAGGACGTGACGGTCGAGTTCTGGGACAACAACCAGGCCATTAATCTCAGGCCGCATTTCTTCACCGCGCAAGCGGTGGCGCCGGGCATGAAGCGGGCGGGCGGCGGCTCGATCATCAACTTCACCTCGACATCCTATCTGATCAACCACCCTGACATGCCGTCCTACACGGCCGCCAAGGCCGGTATCCTCGGCCTGACCAAGGGGCTGGCCGGCAAGCTCGGTGTCGACGGCATCCGCGTCAACGCCATTGCGCCCGGCTGGGTGATCACCGAGCGGCAGAAGGAGCTCTGGGTGACCGAACAGGGGCTTGCCGCCCATGTCGCCAAGCAATGCATCAAGCAGGTGATGCAGCCCGACGACATCGTCGGCACCGTGCTGTTCCTGGCCTCGGACGCCTCGCGCATGCTGACAGCGCAGATGCTGGTCGTCGATGGAGGTTTCCTGTGAACCCAGCCGGCAACGCACCGGCGGTCGCCGCCGTCGACTGGGGCACGACCCGCATGCGGGTCTGGCTGATAGACGGGCAAGGCAAGGTGCTTGCCGAACGCCGTGGCGACGATGGCCTGATCACGGCGCAGCAGAAGGGCTTTTCGACCATCCTCGAAGGGCATCTGGCGGCGATGGGAGCACCAGCGGCGCTGCCCGTCATCATCTGCGGCATGGCCGGATCCCGCCAGGGCTGGCTGGAAGCACCCTATGTCACCGTGCCGGCGCCGCTTAGCGCCATCCTTGCGGGTGCCGCCAGCGTGCCCGGCCAGAGCCACGACATCCGCATCGTTCCGGGCCTTGCTCAGCGACTGACTGACGCGCCCGACGTCATGCGCGGCGAGGAAACCCAGCTTGCCGGCGCTGGCTTGCCGGCCAAGGGACGCCAGCTGGTCTGTATGCCCGGCACCCATTCGAAATGGGTGCTGGTCGAGGACGGTACTGTCACCGGCTTCGGCACCTGGCCGACCGGCGAGCTGTTTTCCGTGCTTGCCGCGCATTCGATCCTGCGCCATTCGCTCGGCGAGCAACCCAAGCCGGTCACATCGGACAATCCGTTCTTCCGTCGCTGGTGCGAAACCGCATTGGCTGATGGTGGCGATGTCACCTCGCGGCTGTTTTCCATCCGCGCCGCCGGCCTGCTGCAGGATTTGAAAGCCGACGATGCCGCAGCCTGCCTGTCCGGCCTTCTGATCGGCGGCGAGATCGCCTCCGCCAGCCGTCGGCACGGCGCCGGTGCGGAACCCGTGGTGCTGGTCGCCTCCGGTGCGCTGGGAACGCTGTACAGCGAGGCACTCGGCCTTGCCGGCCTCGAGGTTCGGGCCGTCGACGCTGACGAGGCGGTGCGTGCAGGTCTCGTCGAGGCGGCGCGTGAGAACGACATGATCGCCAGAATTGGAGCAGCTCGATGAGCCAGACCGCACCGTTTCCAAAACTCAAGCGCGGCCTGGTTGCCATCCTTCGCGGGCTCAAGCCCACCGAAGCGATGGCCATGGGCCAGGCACTGTTCGACACCGGCATCGAGGCGATCGAAGTGCCGCTGAACTCACCGCAACCGTTCTCGTCGATCGCCCGCATCGTCCAAGTGCTGCCGAAAACGGCGCTGGTCGGTGCCGGCACGGTGCTGACGCCGGCCGATGTCGATGGCTTGCACCAGGCCGGAGGGCGGCTGCTGGTCAGTCCCAACATCGATGCCGAGGTGATGGCGCGCGCCATGCACTACGGCATGGTGACGATGCCCGGCGTGTTCACGCCGACCGAAGCTTTCCTGGCGATCAAGCTCGGCGCCTCGGCGCTGAAATTCTTCCCGGCGAGCGTGCTGGGTGCCGGCGGCATTTCCGCGATGCGCGCCGTGTTGCCGGCGCAGACATTGGTCGGCGCCGTCGGCGGCGTCTCCGAAAAAGATTTTGCCGGCTACAAGGCTGCCGGCGTGACCGCCTTTGGTCTGGGCTCCAGCCTGTTCAAACCTGGCATGAGCGTCGACGAGGTGGCCGCGCGTGCGCAAGCTGCCGTCGCGGCCTGGGATGCGGTGTTCGGAGAAGCAGGATGAGCGAAGCCATTGTTTCGGTTTTTTCCGATCACGTCTGCCGGCTCGGCGAGGGGCCGAGCTACGATCCCGCCACCGATACGCTCTACTGGTTCGACATCGTCAACAGCCAGCTTCTGGAAAAGCGGCTGTCAGGCGGCGCGACTACCGTCCATGAGCTTGGTCAAATGGCGAGCGCCATCGCCGTCGTCGACGACAAGCGCCAGCTGGTCGCCGCCGAGACCGGCCTTTATGTCCGCGATGTCGCGACCGGCAAACTGACGCTGCACACGCCCGTCGAGGCCGACAATCCGGTCACGCGCTCCAACGATTCCCGGGTCCATCCCTGCGGCGCCTTGTGGATGGGCACCATGGGCAAGGGTGAGGAAAAAGGCGCGGGTTCTATCTACTGGTTTTTCAAGGGCGAACTGCGCCGCCTGTTTTCGGACATCACCGTCTCCAATTCGATCTGTTTTACCGAGGATGGCGCGATCGCCTACTACACCGACACCTCGACCGGGCTGCTGATGCGCGTCGCCTGCGACCCGGCGACCGGTCTGCCTGCAGGTGAGCCAAAGCTGTTCGTCGATCACCGCTCGGCCAAGGGCTATATCGACGGGTCCGTACTCGACCGCGACGGCATCCTGTGGAACGCCGTCTGGGGCGGCAGCGTCATCGAAGCCTATGGACCCGACGGCAAGCTCGTCCGCACGGTCGCCATGCCGGTGACGCAGCCATCCTGCCCGGCCTTTGCCGGCGCCAAGGCCGATCGGCTGGCGGTCACCTCCGCCTGGTCGGGCAAGGATGAGAAGCAGCGTCTGCTGGATCTGCAGGGCGGCATGACCTTTCTGCTCGATATTCCCGTCAACGGCCGCTTCGAGCCGCGCGTGCTGATCGCCTGAACGAGGCCGGCCTTCCCGGTTCCACGCCGGTGCTGTCACGCAGGCGCCCGCGCCATGTCGGTTTCGCGAGAGCCGATAGTATCGGCCGTGCGATGGTAGGTGGCCCCGCCGCCGGAAACCGTCGAAGCCATGACGAGCACAAAACGAAGACTGATCCTCGTCCATGAGCCGGAGAAGGCTTGTTTCGACCGTCTGGTCGCCGACGGTCATGCACCGCAGCGTGCCGCCGAAATCGCGTCCTATCTGGCGCAGTCGACCGATCTCGCTCCTGAATTCGAGGCGCTTGGCCGCGCCTGCCAGGCACGCGGCCTGTCGTTCACGCCGGTGGCGCTGGACGACGCCGCAAGCGTCTTGGCCGGTGAGCATCCCAGCACAACGCTGGTCTGGACGCTGACCGACGGCATTGCCTATTTTCGCGGCGGCGCGGCGCCCGCTCTGGCGCGACTGGGCGGTTTCAAGACAATCGGCGCAGATGATGCGCTGTTCGCGCTCTGCCAGGACAAGTTCCGGTCCGGCGCCGTGCTCGGCGCACTCGGCCTGCCGGTGCCGCAGGCCGGGCTTGCGCGCGACGGCCAATGGCTGGTCGAGCCGCCAGCCTCGCCCGCCGGCTGGTTCGTCAAGCCCAACCGGCTCGGCGCCAAGATCGGTATCTGGCCGGACTCGCGTGTGGCCGACCTCGACCATGCGCTGGAGCTCAGCAGGCGCGTCTTTTCGGCCTATCGCGACGATGTCGTCGTCCAGCCCTATGTCGCCGGCCGCAACGTGCGCGCCAGTTTCCTCGGCCTGGTGCCTGGTGCCGGGGTTGAAGCGCTTGGCGTGGCCTTTGTCGATTCAGGCGCCGATTTCCAGACCATGGCCGACAGCCTGGCGCTCTACGGCGACACTGGCGAGGCGGCGAAAGCGGCGGGACACTACGCCGAACCGGAACTCGTCGCGGTGGCCGACAGCCAGCCGGCCGCCGACGCCACGATACGTGCGATCGCCGGGCGGCTGATGAGCGGGCTCGGCCTGCGCGACGTGTTTTCCGTCGATCTCAGGGTCGAGGCCGACGATACCGTTCACCTCATCGAGTTCGAGGTCTGCCCCGGCTTGCCCTGCTTCGATTTTCGCGCCTATTGCCGCCAGCAATGGGGCCTCGAGCTGGCCGACGCCATGGCCGAGACAGCGGCGAGCCGGCTGATCGGCCCGCGCCGCAGCAACTAGCGCTCGTCGTGCCTTTGCCTGGCAGCGTTGCAGGCGCAGGCGCGTGCCTTGACGCTTCTCCCGCAGCTTCTAGCGCTTTGGTGGGCCCCTACAGAGATACCATAGCGGCCACGCGACAAGGACGAGCAGGATTATGATCAGTGCAGACCAATAAAGGAACGGGTCTTGGGCCCGATCTACGAGAAAGATCCCCCGGCCATGCTGCAGTGAAATGGCTTTCCCCGTCCAAGGCCGGCTGCCACGCCGGTACCGCCAACAAGCATCTGTGCGATGAAAAGGCCCTTGCCGATCGGTGAATATCGATTACTTCCGGCCATGTAGGCGCCCCCTCTGTAAGCGCCTACAGCGTACCTCTGGAGGTCCAATACTTCCAGCGAGTTTAGCCCCAGGGCATTCGCTCGACCGCCTGCAAGGACGGATCCATCTTGTCCCAGGCATGGCCGTGGCTCGTGTAGGTCACCATCTGCGGGCTGAACTGTTCCGGATCGTCGAGGCTGGCCGCATGGACCACTATCAGCTCGGGCATGGCGACGGGTATCAGAAAGACCGGCGTTCCGCAGGTTGGACAGAAGGTGTGGATTTTTTCGTTGCCGCTGGCGCCCGCCACGCGCCAGGTGCTCACCTCCCCGGTGATGGCCATATCGGCACGTTGGCCGAAGGTCAGGTAGGATCCGTGGCCGGTGCCTGAGCGCTTC
Source organism: Mesorhizobium sp. M7A.F.Ce.TU.012.03.2.1 (assembly GCF_004006095.1). Taxonomy (NCBI): domain Bacteria; kingdom Pseudomonadati; phylum Pseudomonadota; class Alphaproteobacteria; order Hyphomicrobiales; family Phyllobacteriaceae; genus Mesorhizobium; species Mesorhizobium sp. M7A.F.Ce.TU.012.03.2.1. Next base: position 1,356,888 of record NZ_CP034779.1, on the reverse strand, counting down.
TGGCAATCGCTGCACTGGCAGTGGTTCTGGAAGATCGGCTCGTCATTGGTTTCGTAACGGATCGCGCCGCATGCGCAGCCGCCGGTATAGCGCTTGGTCATTGTCATTCTCCACGGGCCTGATTCTGCTTGAGGTCGCAACATCAAGCCAATTTCGGCTTGGCGAAAATGTCGATGCCGCTGCCGGTTTCGAGGAAGGATTTCAGGCTCGACAGCACCGCCGGCCAGCCCTGGCTGACGCCCTTCGCCATGCCGCTGCCGGCTTCGAGCTCGTCATGGCTGACGGTCAGCCGCACCATGGTGTCGTATTCCTCGATGGCGAACGTCACCCGGCTGGCTTTCGACGGATCGTCGGCCTGCGAAGCGTTCGCCCAAGTGATGACGAGGCGGGTCGGCGGCGAAATCTCGACGACATTGCCGACGAGTTCGACGGTCCGTTCGTCATTGGCGCGGATATGCTCCCATTTCGAGCCCGGCATCCATTCCGAGACGTTCTCGTGGCCCCAGTAGCGCTTTGCGACATCGGGCTTGATTATGGCCTCGAACACCTTCTGCGGCGTCGAGCGGATATAGGTCACGTAGACAAAGCTGGTCGTTTCCCTGGTCATTGGTCTTCTCCTTCGAGTTCTTGCTTCAGGTCGTGCAGCAGGCTGAGCCGCTGCCGTTCGAATTTCCGTACCCAGCGCTCGTAGACTTCGTGCAGCGGCACGGGATTGATGAAATGCAGCTTTTCGCGGCCGCGCTTGACCGTGCTCACCAGATTGGCCGCCTCCAGCAGGTCGAGGTGCTGGGTGGCGGATTGCCTGGCCATGTCCAGATGGTCGCAAAGCTGACCGAGCGTCTGCCCGTTCTGCTCGCACAGAAGGTCAAGCAGCCTTCTGCGTGTCGGGTCGCCCAGCGCTTTGAAAACCTTGTCGGCGTCCATCTGCCTCACTCTGTTGTAAGTCACAATATGCAGGTAAATACCTGCATGTCAACCGGCAATCCGACCCGCGTTGAATGACCGCTCGTCGGCACGGCTCCGCACCCGGCAACTGCGCCAGGCAGATCACCGTGAAATCGCGGAGCAAAGATATGTAAATGAGCCTTCGGGGCTTCAAACGCCGCCAGGCTTTATCCGATTTTGAGCAATGATCTCCGGCGAAAACCGGAATGACTTCTTCGGAACTATGCTTGCAAGGACCTCAGGCGCCCTCGACCAGGACGATCTCGCCGTCGGCGACCTTCTGGCGGATGGCGACGGCGCGCTGGTATTCCGGCGAGTGGTAGCAATCATGCGCCGCAGCGAGCGATTCGAACTCGATGATGACATTGCGTGCGCGGCCGGGTCCTTCGGCCTTTTCATGCTCACCGCCGCGCGCCAGGAATTTCGCACCGAAGCGCTCAAAGGCAGGCTTGGCGGCGGCGACATAGTCCTTGTAGCCTTCCGCGTCGCGCACATCGACACGGGCGATCCAGTATCCCTTGGGCATCTTCTTGGTCTCCGAACTTGTTCTTGGAAATCTCAGGCCGAGCGCATCTCGTCGAGGATGGCTTCGGCCGCTTCGCGTTTGTTGGCCGCCGCCACGATCGGACGGCCGACGACGAGGTGGCTGGCGCCGTTGCGGATCGCTTGGCCCGGCGTCACCACGCGCTTCTGGTCGCCATGATCGCTGCCCGCCGGCCGGATGCCGGGCGTCACCACCGCCATGTCGGGTCCGACGATGCGGCGCACCGCCTCGGCCTCCGCGGCCGAGCAGACGATGCCGCCCATGCCGGCATGCAGCGCCTGTTCCGAGCGCCTGAGCACCAGCGTATGCGGGTCGTACTCGTAACCGACATCGATCATGTCCTGCTCGTCCATCGAGGTCAGCACGCTGACGGCAAGCAGGCAAAGGTCGCTGCCTCTGGCCGCCTCTACGGCGGCCTGCATAGCCTTCGGGTAGGCGTGGATGGTCAGCATGGTCATACCCATCTTGACGATGTTCTCGACGCCCTTGGCCACCGTGTGGTCGATGTCGAGCAGCTTCATGTCGAGGAAGACCTTGGTGCCGCCGCTGGCCAGTTCCCTGGCGAAATCGAGCCCGCCGGCGAAGGCAAGCTGGTAGCCGATCTTGTAGAAGGAGACGACGCCGTCGAGTTCGCGCACCGCCTGCTCGGCTTCTCTCACTGTCGGCACGTCGAGGCCGACGATCAGCCTTTCCTGCATGGATTGGGCCTGCAAGGTGCTGGCAATCATGTCTCTATCCGGGTGGACAGCATGCGCGAGGTTTCGATCAGCGTGCGGCATAGATGCTCCATCGATGTGTACAGTCTTTCGTCACGGAAATTGCCGTCCTCGTCGAAGGCGCTGCCACCCTCGGGCACCGAGCATTCCGGCGTCACCACCTCCATCCGGCAACGTACCAACACGGCGCGCAGATGGTTGATGCAGCGGATGCCGGCAAAGTGCCCGCTGGAGGACGAACAGAGGCCAACGACCTTGCCGGCAAGTGGCCTCACCGGCCGCCCGCCATCCCTGCGCACCCGGCTCACCCAGTCGATCGTGTTCTTGAGCAGCGGCGGAATGGAGCCGTTATATTCGGGCGTGGCGATCAGCAGCCCGTCATGGGCGATCACCAGACGGCCGAGTTTCTGGGCGTTTTCGGGAACACCCTTTTCCTTTTCCAGATCCTCGTCCAGGATCGGCAAGGGATAGTCGGCGAGCGAGATGCGGGTCACCTCGGCGCCTTGCATGGCAAGTTCCTTCTGCGCCACGTCGGCCGTCCTGCCGCTATAGGCGCCGCTGCGCACCGAGCCGGCGAAGACGAGGATTTTCGGGATCACTGCCATTGGCCACCCTTGTTCCCGGACAGGTACAGCCAAGGACCGAGCAAATCAACGCCAACTTCGTCATCCCTGGGCGAAGCAGGAGCGAAGCTCCGTCGTGGAGACCCTGGAATCCATTCCGTGACAGCTATCCAGGAGTGCAGCGGAACAGAATTCTGCGCCGTAGCGGCGCTCGGAAGTCGCGGCATGGATCCTCGGGTCTGCGCTGCGTCGCTACGCTCCTTGCTCCGCCCGTGGATGACGAAGCGAGGGACGTTCCCGCCATTGCCAAGGTATGCGGTGAGCACTGGCGATCCGCGAACAACCCCGCGCCGACAAATTAATGCGCTTCGCGGCGGTAGATCCACAGCTGGGTCGGCGGGATGTTGCGAAGGATGAAATCGAAATGCTTGACCGTATAATTGCCACGGCCGGCCGGAATCGGCGACATCGGGCCGTAGGTCAGCTGCACGATCGGCCGTCCGGCCGGGATGCGGTCGAGCAGGCTCTCGATATAGGCAATGCGCTGGGCGACTGGGAAGTTGAGCAGCGGCACGCCGGAAACGACGGAATCGAAGATCATCCCGCTCTTGTCGCCAAGCGTGGCGTTGAGATTGAAGGCATCGCCCTCGATGACGTTGACGCCGGGATAGAGCCGCCGCAGATGACGGACGAAATCCGCGGAATACTCGACCGCGTAGAGGTTTTCGGGCCGCACGCCCTGAGCGAGGATGGCGCGGGTGATGACGCCGGTACCGGGGCCGACCTCAAGCACCGGCAGGCCGGATTTAGGATTGACGATCGAGGCCATTTTGCGCGCGGTGACCGAACTGGTGGGCACGATCGAACCAACCGCCTTCGGCTTGTCGATCCAGCCCTTGAAGAATTTGAGTTCGTCGTCGAACTTTTCGACAAGCGCCTTCCGCAGTCCAGGGCCACGTGTCATGCAAGCTCTCCTCAGCGCTCCCCGCAAAGTTACTTAGCACCTGAGCGGTGCTAGGCAAGGCGCGGCCGGACGCATGTCGTGGATAAGATAATTTTCGTCGCGTCTCAAGGGGTGACGCGATTCAAGGATTTACGCGTTGCAAATCGGCTTAGGCTGGCCAAAGTGCATCAACGTTCGCCGAAGGACTCGAAAAAATCCTTCATGCGGGCAAAAAAGCCGCTCGATTGGGGCGAATTGTCCTGCGAGGAGAGCTGTTCGAACTCCTCCAGCAGCTCACGCTGGCGGCGGGTCAGGTTCTGCGGCGTCTCGACCGCGGTCTGGATGTAGAGGTCGCCGACATTGGGCTGACGCAGCACAGGCATGCCCTTGCCCTTGAGACGGAACTGGCGCCCGTTCTGCGTGCCCTCGGTCACCTTGACCTTTGTCTGCGTGCCGTCCAGCGTCGTCACCTCGAAGGAGCCGCCAAGGGCTGCCGTCGTCATCGAGATCGGCACCTTGCAATACAGGTCGGCGCCGTCGCGTTGGAAGAACTCGTGCGGTTTGACCGCCAGGAAAATATAGAGGTCGCCCGATGGCCCGCCGCGCAGGCCGGCTTCGCCCTCATTGGCAAGGCGGATGCGGGTGCCGTCCTCGATGCCGGCCGGGATGTTGACCGACAGCGAACGCTCCTCGGTGACGCGGCCCTGGCCGGCGCATTTCGGGCACGGATCCTTGATCGTCTGGCCGCGGCCCTGGCATTGCGGGCAGGTCCGTTCGATCGAGAAGAAACCTTGCGTGGCGCGCACCTTACCGTGGCCGTTGCACATCGAGCAGGTGACGGGCTGGGTGCCGGGCTTGGCGCCGCTGCCCGAACATTCAGAGCAGGAGATCGACGCCGGCACCCGGATCTGCGCGGTCTTGCCGGCAAAAGCCTCTTCCAGGGTGATTTCCATGTTGTAGCGCAGGTCGGCGCCGCGTTCGCGGCCGCCCGACGAACGGCGCTGGCGCCCGCCCATCATGTCGCCGAAAATGTCCTCGAAGATATCGGCGAAACCGCCGGCGCCAAAACCTTGCGCGCCGCCATTCATGCCGCCCTGTTCGAAGGCGGCGTGGCCAAAGCGGTCGTAGGCCGCGCGCTTCTGCGGGTCTTTCAGCGTCTCGTAGGCTTCGTTGATTTCCTTGAACTTGTGCTCGCAGGAATGATCGCCGGGGTTGCGATCGGGATGGAACTGCATGGCAAGCTTGCGGAAAGCGCTCTTGAGCTCCTTCTCGTCGGCGCCTTTTTGGACGCCCAGCGTCTCGTAGAAATCAGCTTTCATTTTTTCCCGCTGTCCGGATGCTCAACGTCTTGAAGCATTGTTGCGTCTCTTGCCGGCACTGACGTTTCGATTTAGGTGCGATGGAAGGGGGATGCCAGTGTCGACGCGGCTTTGCCTGCATTTTTTCAGCAAGGCCCGCTGTTTTTCTGCAAGGGGTTGCAAAAAAGCCCGGCCTTCGCCGGGCTTTTCGCTTAATCTTGCCGTCAAACGGTTCAGGCCGACTTCTTCTTGTCGTCGTCCTCGTCGATTTCCTCGAAATCGGCGTCGACAACGTCACTGTCCTTGGCGGCGTCCGCCTTGGCGTCGGCTTCCGCCGCTTCCTTCTGCGAAGCCTCGTACATGGCCTGGCCAAGCTTCATCGAAGCCTCGGCAAGCGCCTGGCTCTTGGCTTCGATGTCGGCCGGGTCGTCGCCTTCGGTCGCGGTCTTAAGCGCCGCGATCGCGTCGGAGATCGCCGTGCGCTCGCCTTCCGAAACCTTGTCGCCATATTCCTTCAGTGACTTCTCCGAGGAATGCAGCAGCGCTTCGGCCTGGTTGCGGGCCTCGACCAGCGCCCGCCGCTTCTTGTCGGTCTCGGCATTGGCCTCGGCGTCCTTGACCATCTTCTCGATGTCGGCGTCCGAAAGACCGCCCGATGCCTGGATGCGGATCTGGTGCTCCTTGCCGGTGCCCTTGTCCTTGGCCGAAACGTTGACGATGCCGTTAGCGTCGATGTCGAAGGTGACCTCGATCTGCGGCACGCCGCGCGGCGCCGGCGGAATGCCGACCAGGTCGAACTGGCCAAGCGCCTTGTTGTCGGCGGCCATTTCGCGCTCACCCTGGAAGACCCGGATGGTCACGGCCGACTGTGAGTCCTCGGCCGTCGAGAACACCTGGCTCTTCTTGGTCGGGATCGTCGTGTTGCGCTCGATCAGGCGGGTGAACACGCCACCCAGCGTCTCGATGCCGAGCGACAGCGGCGTCACGTCGAGCAACAGCACGTCCTTGACGTCGCCCTGCAGCACGCCGGCCTGGATGGCGGCGCCGAGAGCAACGACTTCATCCGGATTGACGCCCTTGTGCGGCTCCTTGCCGAAGAACTGCTTCACGATCTCCTGGATCTTGGGCATGCGGGTCATGCCGCCGACCAGGACGACTTCGTCGATCTCGCCGGCCTTCAGGCCGGCATCCTTCAATGCAGCCTTGCAAGGGGCAATCGTGCGCTGGACCAGGTCGTCGACCAGCTGCTCGAACTTGGCGCGCGTCAGCTTCAGCGTCAGGTGCTTCGGCCCGGTCGCGTCGGCGGTGATAAAGGGCAGGTTGATTTCGGTCTGGGTGGTCGACGACAGCTCGATCTTGGCCTTTTCAGCCGCCTCCTTGAGGCGCTGCAGGGCAAGCTTGTCGTTCTTCAGGTCGATGCCCTGTTCCTTCTTGAACTCGGCCGCCAGGTATTCGACCAGGCGCATGTCGAAATCCTCGCCGCCGAGGAAAGTGTCGCCATTGGTCGACTTGACCTCGAACACGCCGTCGCCGATTTCGAGCACCGAAATGTCGAACGTGCCGCCGCCAAGGTCATAGACGGCAATGGTCTTGCCTTCCTTCTTGTCGAGGCCATAGGCAAGCGCTGCCGCGGTCGGCTCGTTGATGATGCGCAGCACTTCAAGGCCGGCGATCTTGCCGGCGTCCTTGGTCGCCTGGCGCTGGGCGTCGTTGAAATAGGCTGGAACGGTGATGACCGCCTTCTCGACCTTCTCGCCGAGATAGGCTTCCGCCGTCTCCTTCATCTTCTGCAGGATCATGGCCGAGATCTGCGAGGGCGACTGCTTCCTGCCGCCGGCTTCGACCCAGGCATCGCCATTGTCGCCCTTGACGATCTTGTAGGGGACAAGCTTCTTGTCCTTCTCCGTCACCGGATCGTCATAGCGGCGGCCGATCAGGCGCTTGACCGCGAAGATGGTGTTTTCAGGATTGGTGACCGCCTGGCGCTTGGCCGGCTGGCCGACCAGACGTTCGTCGTCGCCCGAAATGGCGACGATGGAAGGCGTCGTGCGCGCGCCTTCCGCATTCTCGATCACCTTGGGCTCCTTGCCATCCATGATGGCGATACACGAGTTGGTGGTGCCGAGGTCGATACCGATTACTTTTGCCATTTTTCTAGTCTCTCCGCTAAGCAGGCTATCAGGACCCGTACAGGCGTTCCGACGAAAGCCCCTGTTCACAAGAAATCCCGTTCCGGCAACCGGCATTCCGGCGCCGAACGGCTTGGCGCGTATATAAGAACAGGCGGCATCGCGCGCAAGCATTCTGCGCAAGGCTTCCATGAACCTTTCCACCTCCGCCCGCGACTGATCTCCAGGTGCCGCATGGTGCGGCCCGGAAAGGAAGCCCCCATGACCAATAACCCAGAGACTCCCAGGTCTCCGGGAACAACAGGAGCTCGGCGCGACCACCGCCTTCGGGACGAGGTCGATGCGCTGGGCTTTCTGTTGATTCCGTTGACCCTGCGTAAGAGCAGGCGTATCGTCATCTTGAGGAAAGCAGACAATTCGATCAGGGAAGAACGAGCCGGACCGCCGCGCCTTGCCCTGATTTGCGCGGCCAGACCCGACGTTCTCCCGTCGACTACGGGGGGTAGTGTCATGTCTCGCATCCGCGGCTCGTTTGTGTCGTCTCTTGCTGGCGGCTTGCGCCGCGCTGTGCATCCAGGCGGGTTGCTGGCACTCGGCCTGTGGCTGGGCGCCGCGCAGGCGCAGGAAACCCGGATCATTTATCCCGGTTCGATGGCGGTGACCGGATTTTCCGGCACCATCATTCCCAATTTCGACCCCCCTGATTCCGAAAAAGAGGGACTGCCGCCCGGCGTCGATCCGGTCGACGAAACCTTCATCGACACCACGCGCGCCACCTTGCGCGTCTTCGACGTCTCGCAACTGGGCGGACCAGCCACCGGCCAGCTCGTCAACACGCCACCGCCCTTCGAGGTGACGGCGGAGCAGGTCGGCCAGGTGTTCGGCGTCACCTACGATGACGGCGTGCGCGACGGCGTTCCGACGGGCATTCCCAATCTCTATGCCGGCGCCACCTCGCTGCACGGCATCCGTATCGTCACCCCGGACGCCGACGATGACGGCCGCCCCGAGCGGCAGCGCCGCGGCGCTGCCGGCGCCATCTTCATGGATGGCCAGTTCGGCACCGAAAACGGCGGCGGGCCGGGCACCGTCTGGAAGATCGACGGCATCACCGGCCAGGTATCCAAATTCGCCGACATCGACACCAACAGCGGTCCCGGCATTGGCAATCTCACTTTCGACGCCACTCATCGCGAGTTCTTCGCGTCCGATCTCGATACCGGCCTGATCCATCGCATCGACGCCGAAGGCAGTCTGATCGACAGCTTCGATCACGGCGTTGCCGGCCGTCCCGCGCATGGGCTTGCTCCAGTCGCCGACGACGGTTCGGTGATGGACATAAAGGGCGCGGCCTTCGACAGCGAAGACCCCGACAGCTGGGGCTACACGCAGGACGAGCGCCGCGTCTGGGGCGTCTCCTACCATGGCGGCCGGCTCTACTACTCGGTCGGCGAAAAGTCGGAAATCTGGTCGGTGGGCATCGCCCGCGACGGCAGTTTTGCCGGCGACCCGCGCTGGGAACTGACGGTCAAGGCCGACAAGGACTACGCCGTCACCGACATCGCCTTCGACAATAGCGGCTTCATGTACCTGGCCCAGCGCGGCCCAGTCGAGAACCGCTACGATTACAGCCAATTCGCCGATTCCGGCAAAGGCGAGGTCATCCGCTACTTCCGAGAGAACCCGGACGATCCGGAGACGGAATCGATCTGGGTCGAAGTGCCGCAGGAATATGCGGTCGGTTTCCCGCAGGGCAACCGGCAGGCCGCCGGCGGTCTCGACCTGCAATATGGTTATGATTCTGACGGCAATCTCGACACATCGGTCTGCACGCAGACGCTGGTCAACACCGGCGACAAGCTGCGCGACAATCCTTCACTCGCCGAACAGCTCGCCGCCGGTGGGCCGCTGGCCGTGCATGGCGTCCAGATCACGCCGAAAGAGCTGGTCAAGCCGGCCAACGTGCCGCCCTTCGGCTCCTGGTTCGTCGACTTCGACGGTTATTTTGAAGATCCGGAGGTCGAGGGCCATGTCGGCGACGTTGCCGTCTGGCATCCTTGCGAGGGCCGCGCCGGCTATTACGAGGAAATCCCGGGCGGCTACCTGCCCCCCTTCTACCCGCCGGATTTCCCACCACCCGGTAGCCTGCCTCCGTGCATCGATGTCGAGGATATCAGGTATTACTGTACGCCTCGCGGCCTCCAGGCAGATCTCTATCTCCATGACCATGCCGGCTTCGGCGGCGATTCGATCAAGGCCCAACCTTCCAATGAGACAAAGTCCAGGACGCCAGGCGTCGGGGTGACAGCATCCCAGTCGCATGCGCCCGGCAAGCCTTACACGGTCGACATCACCGGCCACTATCCGGGCGACAGAGTGGATGTTGGACTTTGCTTCTACAGGAAGTCCGACAAGGACAGGGGTGGCTACTACCCTTGCTGCAAGATGATCTTGCCGCTCCGAACCCCAGCCGTCAGCTGCGAACGTTGAGGAGGGGAAGATGAAAAATTTCGCACTCTCCCCGCTCACGACGAACTCGCAATCCACAGTCATGGAGACGATCATGAAACCCCTGTCATATGCCAGGCGCGGCGCGCGCTGGCTGATGGCGGCCGGTATCGCGGTCGCCATGTTCACCCCTGTGGCAAGCCACGCGGAAGACGCCGCCCCGATCACCCCGGAACTGAGGCTCGATCTCGACAATTCGAAGATCGTCAATCCGAGGCCGGAGCGGGCGGTGCCCTTCTTCACCAAGAAAGGCACCCAGCGGAGCTGCGACTATGTCGTCTACTCCCTGAGCTTTGGCCTGCGCGGCGATGCGCAAGCCTTCGCTGACCTGACAGCCTTGCTGAAAACGCTCAAGATCGAGTTCAAGGACCAGCTTCCACACGGCCTTTCGATCGTCAGCGCGAATGTGTCGGGCGACGGCACGGACGCTTCGGGCGGACCATTGCCCGGCGTTTCGATCAGCACCTCGGCCGGTCCGAACGATACGGCAACGGTGTCCGATTTCCGGCTCTCCGCCGCCGATCTCGACGGCGCCGGTGCCGCCAATGAACGCGTCATCAACTTCCAGATCACGGCCAAGATCGACCATGCGGCGTTTCCTTCGCCGACCGTGATCGACAACCAGGGTGTGATCAAGGTCAGCAACGGAGCCGGCCCCGGGACCATTATCCCGTCGCAGGATCCGGGCAAGCCCGACGATGGCGACTACAAGACCGGGGCCAAGACCTCGATCAAGATCGACCTCACCAATTGTGATAAGCGGCCACCGCCTCCCGACCGGGAATGCTTCAAGGTGGAGCGCGGCACGGTGGACTGCGTGCCCGGCGGCGGCGCCTTCATCTACCACATGCCGGTCGGCCCGGAGATGGGCGGCAAATGGGTGCAGGTGTCGACGACCACATCAGGCATCACCATCATCCCCGACACCCAGTTGGTGCCGGCGGGCGGCGGTGTGCTCAACTGGAAGATCGTCGGCGCATCGCCCGGCGACATCATCCACCTCATCGTCACCGGCATCGAAACCTATGCCGGCCCGAAGGAAGGCTGGGGCCTTTGCTGCACGCAGACGATCGACATCGTCATCCCGCGTGACCAGAGATGCCCGCCCAAGGACAAGGAGCCGGACCTCAAGGTCGAGAAACGCGCCGACGTGACGCGTTGCACGATGGGCGGCGGCTGCGATTTCACCATCAGGGTCACCAATGTCGGCACCGGTGCCTACCACGGCAAGATCGTGCTCGACGAGGTGACGCTGCCGGCCGGCTCGACGCTCGATTCAGGGCCCAATCCGCCCTGGGTCTGTGTACCCGGCATTACCCCGATGATTTGCACCCATCCGGTGACCACGCTCAATCCGGGGGCCTCCGTCGACCTCAAGCTCGGCTTCAAGCCGGCCGGAGGCTGGCAAGGCAGCGTCTTGCGTAACTGCGCCACCTACAATTATGGCGCTAGCGGCAAGCCGCTTTTCGGCAGCCAGTCGAACGATCGCGGCTGTGCCTCGATCCCGGTCTGCCGGCGTGGCGACCGTGACCGCGACTGCCGGCCGCCGGTCGAGAAGAAGGTCGACCTGATCCTGAAGAAGCGTGCCCGCGTCCCGGTCTGCACGGCCGACGGCATCTGCCACTTCGTGATCGACATCATCAACAACGGCACATCGACTTATAACGGGCCGCTGACGGTGATCGACAGCTACCCGGCGGGCGCGCCGGCCTCCTCGACCTTCGGCCCAAGCCCGCCATGGACCTGCGTACCGACCGGTCCCGGGCTGTTCCGTTGCGACCATGCGGGCATCTCGCTGCCTCCGGGCGGCTCGACGCCGATTGTGGTCAAGGCTGTCATGCCGGCCGGCTATCAGTCGGACATTGTCGAGAATTGCGCGACGGTGAAGCCCATCCCCGGCGAAAACGACCTCACCAACAACAAGGCCTGCGCCAAGGAACGCTTCCGCCATCCCAATGGCGGCAAGCCGACCCTGCGCATCACCAAGGTCTGCAACGGCTCGCTCGCCGGTGCCGCGCTGATCTCTTGCCGCATCACCGTCATCAGCCTTGGCACCGCTGCCCCCACCGGTCCGGTGCGGGTCAACGATGCCGCCACGCTGGTGGCCGGCGGCGCGCCCGTCCAGATCCAGACCGTCACCCCTGACGGCGCGGAATGGGCGTGCGGACCGGTTCCGGCCAACGCGCTGTCGTGCCAGATTCCCGGTGCCGTCATGACACCTGGAACCAGTCGCCACTTCGACGTGACGGTTTCGGCCAATGGCGCGTTCGAAAACTGCGCGCGGGGCTCCTATGGGCCGGCACCGGGCGACGACGTCGTCTATCCCTTTGGCCAGGCCTGCGCCAAGGGCGGCGGCGCCTCGACCATCCGTGTCGAAAAGACCGGCGACCGCGAATGCAGGCTCGGCCAACCCTGCTCGTTCGAGATCACCGTCACCAATGACGGAGCGACCGCCTTCTCCGGGCCGGTCCGCATTGGCGATGCGATCGGCGTGGAGGGTCTCGGCAGGCTGGAAGGCGTTGAGATCACGTCGATCGATCCGCCCTTCGGCTGCTCGCCGGAACCGGCAACCTTGCCTGCGTCCTGCATTGCCAATTTGTCGCTCGGCGCCGGCGAAAGCCGGGTGCATCATGTCACCGTGGTCATTCCCGACGACGGTCGTCTGGCCAATCTGCAGGGCAATGTCAGTGGCCAGAACTGCGTCGGCGTGCTCTCTCCCGACACACGGGTGCAAGGCGGTGGCGACGTGCTTGGCGGCGATCAGGCCAATGTGCAGGGCGATCGCGGCAAGGCCTATGCCTGCCATCCCTTCACCATTAGCCAGGAGGCAAAGAAGGAATGCTCGCAAGGCTTCGTCATGAACGATGCCGGCCGCTGCGTTTGCCCCGAAGGCACCACCTATCGCAACGGCCAGTGCTCGCCGGGCGGCGGTATCGTGCCGAAGCCGGAACAGCCGAAGCGCTGTGTGCTGCTCGAAGGCCAGATTCGCACCGAGGACGGACGTTGCGTCTGCCCACGCGGAACCGGGCTTGAGAACGGCAGATGTGTCAGGACCGACAAGCCCGAGCAGTGCACCATCCGTGGCCAGGTCCACAATGCCGATGGCGATTGTGTCTGCCCCAGGGGAACGGAGATCAGGGGCAATGCCTGCCGCCCGATCCGGCCGAAGCCTGAGCAGTGCACCATCCGTGGTCAGGTTCACGACGCGGATGGAGACTGCGTCTGCCCGAGAGGGACCGAGGTGCGCAATGGCGCCTGTCGTCCGATCCGGCCAAAGCCTGACCAGTGCACCATCCGTGGTCAGGTCCACGACGCCAACGGCAATTGTGTCTGCCCGAGGGGTACCGAGGTGCGGGGCAATGCCTGCCGGCGCAAGCAGCCGACGCAGGAGCAATGCGACATACGGGGCCAGGTCCACAACAAGCGTGGTGAGTGTGTCTGTCCGCGTGGGACGCAGGTGATCAACGGCGCATGCCGCAAGCCCAGGCAAGAGGTGGAATGCGCACCGGGCTCGCAGATGATCAACGGCCAGTGCCAGCCGATCATCAGGCGGCGCTGCCCGGAAGGTACGATCGGACGCTATCCGAACTGCCGGGCGGTACGCGGGCAACCGTCGCTGGAGCTCAACCCCGGCCTGCTGCTGCAGCAGGTACTGCCACGGCGCAGGCCGCAGGTCGAACAGCAGCAGGATCCGGTTCCAGACAGAATCCTGAAGCTCCAGCAGCAATAACGATCTGCTCGACGCCAGACCAGAAACCCGCCGGAGCAATCCGGCGGGTTTTCTTATGGCTCCGAGGCAAGCGGAAATTGGCTGCAACAGGATCGCGGACGCCGCAACGCCACCTCCGGCCGTGCAGCCGCCGCGCCCGTGCCCTCGACAAGTCGGCTGGAGCGCATTAGGCAGTCGATAGAGTGGCCGAACGAGAAGGGCACTCGGAAAGGCCGCATCCATGAGCAGAAAGACCCTGATTGCACCGTCGGTGCTGGCGTCGGATTTTTCCAAACTCGGCGATGAGGTCGAAGCGGTGGCGGCGGCCGGCGCCGACTGGATCCATCTCGATGTGATGGACGGGCATTTCGTGCCCAACATCACCTTTGGCCCGCCGGTGATCAAGGCGATCCGCAACCGCACCGAGGCCTTCTTCGACTGCCATCTGATGATTGCCCCGGCCGACCCCTATCTGGCCGCTTTCGCCGAGGCCGGCTGCGACGGTTTGACCGTCCATGCCGAAGCCGGCCCGCATCTTGACCGCTCGCTGCAGACCATCAGGAACCTCGGCAAGAAGGCCGGTGTGTCGCTCAATCCGGCGACGCCGGAAAGCGTGGTCGAATATGTGCTCGACCGGCTCGACCTGATCCTGATCATGACCGTCAATCCGGGCTTCGGCGGCCAGGCCTTCATCCCGGCCATCGTCGACAAGGTGAAGCGGGTCAAGGCCCTGATCGGCGGCCGGCCGATCCGCATCGAGATCGATGGCGGTGTTTCGGCCGAAACCGCGCCGCTGGTCACCGCTGCCGGCGCCGACGTGCTGGTGGCGGGCGCCGCCATCTTCAAAGGCGGCAGCGTCGAGGCTTACCGTCAGAACATCCAGGCGATCAGGACGGCAGCCGACCGCGCAGCCGGCTAACCAGCGCTGTTCCCGCGTTCTGCCCGGCATGCCGGCTAAGGTTCTGGTACTGGCCGAGGCTTGTGATGGTCTGATGCGCAACGGTATCGGATCTGGAGCAGCTGCCTGATTCGGCCTCAAGGGTCCTCACAGCAGACAGTTGATCCCGCGCGAATACAAAAGAACAGAAAGAACAGATTCTCCTGCGTGCATACAAAACATGTTAAGTTTCCGCAGGTTGTGAAAATGCGCGGAATTACAGCATTGAGCTCTAGATGCCGCATATTCCTTCGTGCTAAAGTACAATAACGCGATCTTCTGCTTGAGCAGGCGAATGCTCGCACTGTATGGTACAAGTACGAGAAGGCGAATGCTTTCGGACTCGAATCGCCCAGGACAAGTCTTGGGGACAAGGAGTCGCTATGACATACGGAGCTGCCAATCTGAACGATGACGCTGCGGGACCGAAGAGTACGCTTGCCAGTACGGTCTATCAGCAATTGCGGGACGATCTTCTCGGGGGTGTTCTTGAGGCTGAGAGCAAGCTGCGGGTCGAATGGGTGGTCTCCAAATATGGAGCCGGCGCCTCGCCTGTCCGCGAAGCTCTCAATCGCCTCGCCTCGGAAGGACTTCTCGGCCGGCACGATCAGCGAGGCTTCTTCATCATGCCGGTCAGTGCGTCGGAGCTCGATGAGCTGACGCGCACCCGCTGCTGGCTCGAGGAGCGGGCGCTTCGCGAATCCATCGCCCACCGCACCGCCGAATGGGAAGAACAGCTCGTGCTGGCGCTGCATCGCCTGGGACGCGCGTCACGTCTGTCTCCGCAGGATCTCTTTTCGCTCAATCCCGACTGGGAGAGGCTGCATCGCATCTTCCACAGGGTGCTGATTTCGGCCTGCCGGTCGCAATGGCTGGTGGGATTTTGCGACCAGCTCTCCGATCACGCGTATCGCTACCGGCAAATGGCCATTGATGGCGAAGGCGTCCAGCGCGACGATTTCGGCGAGCATCGCCTGATCGCCGAATGTGCCCTGGACGGCAATGCCGACGGTGCCGTCGAGGCACTGCTCAATCACTACCAGTTGACTGCCGCCATGTGCATGAAGCGCTTCGAGCAGGACGACGAAACGAAGGAACTCGCCCGCAAACGCGCTCGGCGATAGCAGTCGTGTCCTGGCGGGCTCTTGCGCTCGTTTCTTGCTCGCAATCCGCGCCGAGCGCGGCTGGCGTGAACCGCTGTCGGCGGGCTTGACGGCGTGGCCAAGAACCGCGAACTCTCGCCGCCGAGGCATGCCGCGACAGGCGCATGCTCGGCGCCGCCGCACCCAGGGAAGTCTTCATGAGCAATCATCTGTTCGATGCGTTCCGGTCCCGGATGCCGGCGCCAGCGCGCTTGCTGATGGAAACCGATGATGGCCGCTCGCTCACCTATGGCGATATGCTGGCCCGCTCGGCGCAGCTTGCGCATGCGCTCCTGCAACTCGATGTCGAACCCGGTGACCGCGTTGCCGTGCAGGTCGAGAAGAGCCCGGAAGCGGTCATGCTCTATCTCGCCTGCCTGCGAGCCGGCGCCGTCTTCCTGCCGCTCAACGCCGCCTACACGCTGGCCGAGCTGGAGTATTTCTTCGGCGACGCAGAACCACGCCTGGTCGTCTGCGATCCGGCAAGAGCGGCCGACATCGGCGCGCTGGCGGAAAAGTCGGGCGCCGTCACCGTCACGCTCGGCCGGGACGGCCGGGGATCGCTGCCCGATCAGGCCTCGCGGCTGCCGATGGATTTTCATGACGTAGCGCGTGGGCCGGATGACCTCGCGGCGATCCTCTACACGTCGGGAACCACCGGCCGGTCGAAAGGCGCCATGCTCAGCCACGAGAATCTTGCTTCGAACGCGCGCGTGCTGGTCGAGCACTGGCGTTTCACTGGAGACGACGTGCTGATCCACGCATTGCCGATCTTCCACACGCACGGCCTGTTCGTCGCCGCCAATGTCGTCCTGATGGCCGGCGCCTCGATGCTGTTCGAGCAGAAGTTCGATCCGGCCCGCATCGTCTCGCTGCTGCCGCGTGCCACGGCCCTGATGGGCGTGCCGACCTTCTACGTGCGCCTGCTGCAGCAAGATGGACTGGACCATGAGGCGGCAAAAAACATCCGTGTGTTCATTTCCGGGTCGGCGCCGCTGCTGGCCGAGACGCACAACTCCTGGCGCGAGCGCAGCGGCCACGCGATCCTCGAACGCTACGGCATGACCGAGACCAACATGAACACCTCGAACCCCTATGAGGGCGAGCGGCGCGCCGGTACCGTCGGTTTCCCCTTGCCCGGCGTCATGCTTCGCATCGCCGATCCAGACAGCGGCGCACCGCTTGCGCAGGGCGAGGTCGGCATGATCGAGGTGAAGGGCCCAAACGTCTTCGGCGGCTATTGGCGCATGCCGGAGAAGACCAAGGCGGAATTCCGAGCCGACGGTTTTTTCATCACCGGCGATCTCGGTATGATCGACGCCGACGGCTACGTCCACATTGTCGGCCGCGGCAAGGACCTGATCATATCGGGCGGCTACAACATCTATCCGAAGGAACTCGAAAGCGAGATCGACGCGCTCGACGGGGTTAGCGAAAGCGCCGTCATCGGCGTTGTCCATCCGGATTTCGGCGAAGGTGTCACCGCTGTCGTCGTGCGTGCGCCGTCATCGCGGATCACCGGTGCCGAAATTCTCGGCGCCATCGCCGGGCGGGTGGCGAAATACAAGCACCCGAAGCGGGTGATCTTCGTCGATGAACTGCCGCGAAACACCATGGGCAAAGTACAGAAAAACGTGCTGCGCGATACCTACAAGGACATATACGCACCATAGTTGCGCGGTGCCTGGGGCAGGGGCGCCTTACTCCTTGCGCGGCCTTTCGGCCCGGCTGCCGGAACCCCACAAGGCACGCTTCAGCAGGTTGCGCTTGCGTGGGGCGAGGTTGATGTCGCTGACAAGCTTGGCGCCGCCCTCGCGCCGTTCCAGGGTGATCTTGCGGCTGTGGAAGGCTTCCAGCTCGGCCCGGTGCGCCACACTGATGATGGTGACATCAGGCAATTCGCGGATCACCGTCGCCATCATGGTGTCCTGGCTCTTCTCGTCGAGCGCCGAGGTTGCTTCATCCAGCACGACGATATCGGGGCGGTGCAGCAGCAGGCGCGCGAAGGCGAGACGCTGCTTTTCGCCGCCCGACAGCGTCTGGTCCCATGGCGCTTCTTCCTTGATCCTTTCGGCAAGGTAGGCGAGGCCGACCTTGTCGAGGGCGGCCTTGATCTGTTTGATCGTCCACTTGTCCGCCGCCGCGGGATAGGCGACCGCGCGGCGAAGCGTGCCCGAAGGGATGTAGGGGCGTTGCGGCAGCATGAACAGTCGCCTGTCGGCGTGGAAATTGACGCTGCCGCCGCCCCACGGCCACAGGCCCGCGACGGCCCGCACCAGCGTCGACTTGCCCGAGCCGGATTCGCCGGCCACCAGCACCCGCTCACCGGGTTCGATCGCAACCTCGGTCTCCTTGACCACGGCGGTGCCGTCGTCGAGCGTGACGGAGAGATCGTCGAGGCTGAGCATGGCACCGTCGTCGGTTTCGCCGTGCTGGATGCGTCCAAGCGCATCGCTCTGCTCCGCACGCTCGAGCCCGTCGAGCGACATCATCAGCGAAGCTACGCGCCGCGCGGAGGCGTTCCAGTCGGCAAGACGCGGGTAGTTGTCGACCAGCCATCCGAACGCGCCTTGCACGATGCCAAAGGCGGACGCTGCCTGCATCACCTCGCCAAGCGTCATTGAGCCTTCGAGGAATTTTGGAGCGCACAGCAGGATCGGCACGACCGGCGCAAACAGGCTCGATCCCTGCGACACCGCCGCCGTGCGCATGTGCTGGCCCGTCAGCAGCGCCCATTGCCTCAGCACATGGCCGAAATTCCTGTCGATGCCGCTGCGCTCCTCTTCCTCGCCGCCCAGCAAGGCGATGCTCTCGCCGTTTTCGCGCACGCGCGTCAGCGTGTAGCGCAGTTCGGCCTCCGCCTGGTTCTTCCGCTCGGAGAGCTGGACGAAATTGCGGCCGATGACCACCATCGCGGTCGAGGTGATGGCGGCATAGATCATCGCGGTGATGACCAGGAAGCCGGGAATGGTGATGCTCTCGCCGCCGATCGGCAAAGTGAGCGCGCCGCCGATGGTCCACAGCACGACGATGAAGGTCGAGGCAGACAGGAACGCGTTGAGGACGCCGGCGATGAAATCGACCGGCGACTCGGTGGCGATGCGCAGATCCTCGGTCATGCGGGCCTCGGGGTTCTGGTGGTCGCCGCCGACGAGATTCAGTTGGTAGTAGCGGCCGCCTGCCAGCCAGCGCGCGATGACCGCGGTGGTCAGCCAGGAACGCCAGCGGCGCTGGATCGTCATGCGCAGGTAGACCTGCGCGACGACAAGGCTGCCGCTGCAGATTACCAGCGGCACGAAGACGGCGCTGAGGAAATAGACGCTGCGGGCGTTGCGCTGCTCGAGGGCATCGAACATCGAACGGTTCCAGACATTGATGCCATACTGGAAGCCGATATTGATGCAGATCAGCAGCAGCACCCCGATCGTCAATGGCCAGGCAAGCCGGTCGCCGCGCCGGCTCCAGTAACCGCGCGCGCTGATCCAGAAACGCCGCAGCAGATATTTCTTGCGCTCCTGCTCGGCCCCTTCGGGCGTCAGTTGCGGATCGGGCTCGACAGCATCCGGTGGTGGCCCCGGCTGGCCGTCGACCTCCGGGGCAGCTTCGGCACTCGACAGCTTTTTTTCGCGCAGCTCCTCGTGGCGTGGCCTTTGGTCACGCGGCGCTTTCTGTGGCGGCTTCAAGGCACCGCGCGGTTTGATGCCGTCGGCCTGTTTCAATTTGGGTTTCGCCTCGGACATACGCTCCGACAACGACCTCAAAATCAAAAGGTTTCATGACGTCAGCCGACTTGACCTGATATCAACGCACAGTGTCGGAGCCGGCCGCAAAAACCTTTTCGCCGCCGATCCAGACGCCCTTCGTGTCGAGATCGTCCGACAGCGCGACAATATCCGCAGCCGTGCCGTTGGCGAATCGGCCAAGCCGGTGCGACTGACCGATTGCTTGCGCCGGATAGAGTGAGGCCATGCGCAAAGCTTCGGAAAGCTCGACCCCGACGACCCGGTGGATGAAACGAACGGCCGAGATCATGTCGAGATCGGCGCCCGCCAGCGTTCCGTCGGCGAGCCTCAGGCTGCCGTCCCTTCGATAGATGGTGCGGCCGTTGAGCGTGAACGACGTCATCTCGGTGCCGATTGTCGCCATGGCGTCGGTGACCAGCACGATCCTGGCCGGCCCCTGCTTGGCGCGCAGCGCGATCTTGATGGTGGCCGGGTCGACATGGATGCCGTCGGCGATGAGACCGGCCGACAAGGTGCCGATGTCGATGGCCGCGCCCGCCAGGCCAGGCTCTCGGTTGCCGATCTGGCTCATCGCGTTGAACAGATGGGTGATCATCGAGGCGCCGGCCGCGGCAAAGGCGCTGGCGGCGGCATAGCCGGTATCGGAGTGGCCAAGGCTGACGATGATGCCCGCTTTGGCGAGCACCGCGACGCGCGCCGGCTCGACGGATTCAGGGGCAATGGTGGTGAGCAGCAACGGTAGTTTTTGCCGCGCGGCGATCAGCATCGCCTGATCGGCATCCGTCATCGGCCGGATCAGCACCGGATCATGCGCGCCCTTGCGGGCGACCGACAGATGCGGGCCTTCGAGATGCAGTCCGAGAAACCCAGGCACCTTCTGGCGCGCCGCTGCCTCGCCGGCGGCGACAGCGGCGGCCGTGATTGCAGGCGTGTCGGTGATCAGCGTCGGCAGCAGCGCCGTCGTGCCGAAGGGCGCGTGCGCGCGGCAGATGGTCTCGATTGAAGCGACATCGGGGTGGTCGTTGAGCATGACGCCGCCGCCGCCGTTGACCTGCAGGTCGACGAACCCCGGCGCCAGAAGGCCGCCACCGGTGTCGACGACGCGGATATCCGAGGGGATGGCACCAGTGGGCAGAATGGCCTCGACGAGACCGTCGCGCACGACAAGTGCGTGGCCTTCATGCCAGTCGTCGCCGTCGAAAATCCGGGCGCCAGTCAGGGCAAAGCGATCGCTCATACTGTCTCCGTCACCTTGCGAAGATTGCGCGGCGTGTCCGGATCGAGACCGCGATGGCGGGCAAAGGCCTCGACGAACATGTAGAAGGAGACGATCAGCGTCAGCGGATCGGTCAGCGGATGGCCGGTGGCAACATGCGGCAGGCGCACGGCGCGTTTGGCAAGCGCGGAGGTGACGAACACCGGCGCGCCCTTGGCCGCCAGGCTGTCGGCGGCCTCGGCAATGGACGGTTCGGAGGCGTCGCGCGCAGCCAGCGCCAGCACCGGAAAATCGGGGCCGATCAGCGCCAGCGGGCCGTGCATGACTTCGGCCGCGCTATAGGCTTCCGCATGCATGCCGCAGGTCTCCTTGAATTTCAGCGCCGCTTCATTGGCCATCGCTGCCGACGGTCCGCGGCCGAGGATGAACAGCGACTTCTGCTTCTCGATCGTCTCAGAGAGCACGCTCATCCAGTCGCAGGCGATCGCCTTGCTGAAATGTTCCGGCAGGCGGGCAAGTGCGGCCAACAGCGCATCGTCGCCGGTGGCGTGCGCCATCAGAGCGAGGCCGGCGACCGCCGAATTGATGAAGGTCTTGGTGGCCGCCACGCTGCGCTCGGGGCCGGCCAGGATATCGATCGCATAGTCCGAAGCACGCGCCAGCGGCGAATCAGCGGTGTTGGTGATGGCGACGGTCAGCGCGCCCCCCGCCCGCGCGGTTTCGGCCATGGCGACGATATCGGGGCTCTTGCCCGACTGCGAGATCGCCAGGCAGGCCGAGCCGGCGAGCCTGAGCTTGCGGCCATAAATCGAGGCGATCGACGGTCCGACAGACGCCACGGCCAGGCCCGCGGTCAGCTCGACGGCGTATTTCATGAAGGTGGCGGCATGGTCGGACGAGCCGCGCGCCACGGTGACGACGAACTGCGGGTCGCGTTCCCTGATGCCGCGCCCGGCCTCGGTCAGCACCGCGCCGGAGCCGTCGAGCAGGCGGGCGACCGCTTGCGGGACCTCCTCGATCTCGCGCCGCATATGGGTCATTTCTGCCGACATGGTCGGCTCTGTCGTGCTCATGGTCGGCCCTCTTCGCTCGGCCCGGTCAGCCGCAGTTCGGCGACGAAATCATAGGCGTCGCCCCGGTAGATGGAGCGGGTGAATTCGATCACCTTGCCGCTCGCCAGATAGGAGATGCGTTCGATGTGCAGGCCTGCAATGCCTGGCGGCACTTCGAGCAGGCGCGCGTCGCTGTCGCCGAGATTGGCGGCGGAAATGCGCTGCACGGCGCGCACCGGCCGGTTGCCAGTCAATTCCAGCGCCGCATAGAGCGAGGAGCCTATATCGGCCGGGTCGGGCAACACGCTGGCCGACAGCGAGGCGCGCTCGATCGCCAGCGGCGTGTCGTTGGCGATGCGCAGGCGCGCCACGCGCGCCACCAGTTCGCTCGAGGACAGGCCGAGCACCATCATCTCGTCGGGCGAAGGTGCGTAAAGGCCGCGGTCGAGCCATGCCGAACGCACAGCCATGCCGCGCCGCGCCATGTCTTCGGTGAACGAGGTCAGCCGCGACAGCGACTGTTCGACACGCTCCATACGCGGCGCCACGAAAGTGCCGGAGCCGTGGCGCTGCACCAGGATGCCGCCCTTGACCAGATCCTGCACCGCCTTGCGCACGGTGACCCGCGAAATATCGGCCTTGGTGGCGATGTCGCGCTCGGAAGGCAGCGCGTCGCCCGGCCCGATCAGGCCGCGATTGACCGCGTCCTCGATGCTCTTGCGAAGCTGCAGATAAAGCGGCGCGCCGCTTTGCGCCTGATGTTTTAGCGTGGCGAAGATCTGGTCGGCGGCCTCGCTCATCGAGTTGCCTCCGCGTGTCCGGCGAAAAGGCGGACCGCCATCTGCACCGCGCCGCCCAGCGCGTCGTCGAGCGGCGGCTTCAGCAGTGCCTGGTAGCGGGCAGACAGGCGCGGCGCGTAGAGCGGCGCCAGCCCGCCGAGCAGGCACAGCGGCGCGTCGTCAGCAAGGTCGAGCGCGCCGAGCGAGGCTTCGACATCGGCGACCACCCTGTCGAGGATCCAGTTGGCGACGCTGTCGCCCTTCTCGGCATGCTCGAACACCTTGGGTGCGAAGCCGCCGAAATCGCCCGGCTTGGCATTGGTGGTGAATTCGACGACGTCTTCCGGGTTGTTGCGGAAGACGGCCAGCATGCTGTGCGTCAGCGGCGAACCGGCGCGAACGCCGTCATAGGCAAGCAGTGTCTGTTCGAGCAGGTCGCGGCCGATACGGGCGCCGCTGCCCTGGTCGCCGACCTGGAAACCCCAGCCGCCGATGGCCCGCGATTTGCCTTGTCTGCGCGCCATATAGGCGGTGCCGGTGCCGAGGATCGCCATGGCGCCGTCACCCGAGCCGACAGCGCCCTCCAGCGCGATCTCGGCGTCGGTCTCGACGCGGCTGATGCTGAACGGCAGGATCGCTTCGAGCTGCTGCCGGTAGGTGCCGACATTGGCGCCGGCCAGCCCGAGAATGGCCGGCGTCCGCGGGATCAGTTCCGGATTCTGCCCGGCGGCGAGAAACGCCTGCCGCGCGGCCTCGACGATGTTCGAGCGGGCGCCGGTCAGGTCGGTGCGGATGTTGGCGGCGCCGCTTTTGGCGCGGCCGATCACCGTGCCGTCCGCCGTTGCCAGGGCGGCCCTGCAGCTGGTGCCGCCGCCATCGATTCCGAGCACGAAATTCACGTGATTTCTCCTCCGGGCGGATAATACCAATAAAATACCAATAGCCAAGGGTTAATTTCCGTTTCAAAAAGATTAAGCCGTATTTTATTGAAAAATCTGAATATTTCGTCGACTCGACGCCTTCCTACCAGCGAATTCGTTAATGCGTGTGGACAAGTGGTATTTTTTTGGTATTGTTATGGTATTGGAGGAACCGGGATGGCCGAAACGCGCACCGAAGCGCTTCACAAAAATGCCGAGGGGCTGGACATCCAGGCCCCGGACACCGTCCTTTCCTATCTGGCCGATGCGCAGATCGAAGCCGCCAAGGTCGTGCGCCACGCCATTCCATCCATCGCCAGGGCCGCCGAGATCATTGCCGGCAGGCTGAACAGCGGCGGCAAGCTCGCCTACGCCGCTGCCGGCAGCTCAGGCCTGATGGCGCTGGCCGATGCGCTGGAGCTGCCGGGCACCTTCGGCATTCACCGCGACCGCATCGCTATCCTGATCGCCGGCGGCGACGACGCTTTCCGCACACTCGCCGGCGGGCCGGAGGACGATACCGAGGAGGCTGCGGCAGCGGTCGCCGAGGCCGGCCTCGGCAAGGGCGACTGCCTGATCGCCATTTCCGCCAGCGGCACGACGCCCTATGCCGTGCGGGCCATCGAGGAGGCTGCCCGCCGCGGCGCTGCCACCATCGGCATCGCCAACAACAGGGACTCTGCGCTGCTGCGCCAGGCACAAACCGCCATCCTGCTCGAAACGCCGCCGGAACTGATCGCCGGCTCCACGCGCATGGGCGCCGGCACCGCCCAGAAGATCGCGCTCAACATGCTGTCGACGCTGACCGCCATCCATCTCGGCCATGTGCATGACGGTTACATGGTCAATCTCATGGCCGACAACATCAAGCTGCGCGACCGCGCGGCGCGCATCGTCGCCGCCGTCAGCGGGCGCGGCACGGACGAAGCGGCCCGCCTGCTCGAGAAGAGCGGCGGCGCGGTCAAGACCGCCATTCTGCTCGCCGCCGGCGCCGACAGCACTGACGCGGCGCAGAAGATACTGGAAGAGGCCGGCCAGAAGCTGCGGCCGGCCCTTTCCGCGCTGGGGCATGATCCCGAAAAGTGGAAGCCGCTTTTCGGAAAAGATCATGCTCGAACAGAGAAATAGAGCCTGGTTCATCCCGATTTTCATCGGGGTGAAACAGGCTTGCGAGGGGTGCAAGGGCTCAAAAGCCTCTGTTCTCATCAAAACCGAACCTGAAAAAGGTCAACAGGGAGACTGAGCATGACAACGAAACTACTGACGGCACTGCTTTTGGGCACCAGCATTCTCGGCTCGGCCGGGGTTGCCTATGCCGAAGACGTAACGCTCAACATCGAAAGCTGGCGCGGCGACGACCTTGCCATCTGGAAGGACAAGCTGATCCCGGCTTTCGAAGCCAAGAACCCAGGCATCAAGGTGGTGTTCGCGCCATCGGCTCCGACCGAATATGACGCAGCGCTCGGCGCCAAGCTCGCCGCCGGCTCGGCGGGCGACCTGATCACCTGCCGCCCGTTCGACAAGTCGCTCGAGCTGTTCAAGAAGGGCAACCTTGCTGATCTCTCGGCGCTGCCCGGTATGGAGAACTTCTCGCCGGTGGCCAAGTCCGCCTGGCAGACCGACGACGGCAAGGCGAGCTTCTGCGTGCCGATGGCATCGGTCATCCACGGCTTCATCTACAACAAGGATGCCTTCGACAAGCTCGGCATCAAGGTGCCGGAGACCCGCGACGAGTTCTTCGCTGCGCTCGACAAGATCAAGGCCGACGGCACCTACATCCCGATGGCGATGGGCACCAAGGATCTCTGGGAAGCCGCGACCATGGGCTACCAGAACATCGGCCCGAACTACTGGAAGGGCGAGGACGGCCGCGCAGCACTGATCAAGGGCGAGCAGAAGCTAACCGACAAGGACTGGGTCGCGCCGTATGAGGAACTGGCCAAGTGGAAGCCTTATCTCGGCGACGGCTTCGAGGCGCAGACCTATCCGGACAGCCAGAACCTGTTCACGCTCGGCCGCGCCGCCATCTATCCGGCCGGCTCGTGGGAAATCGGCCTGTTCAACACCCAGGCGCAGTTCAAGATGGGCGCCTTCCCGCCGCCGGTCGAGAAGGCCGGCGACACCTGCTACATATCGGACCATACCGATATCGGCATGGGCCTGAATGCGGCTTCGAAGAACGCCGATGCGGCCAAGACCTTCCTGTCCTGGGTCGCCTCGCCGGATTTCGCCACCATCTACGCCAACGCGCTGCCGGGCTTCTTCAGCCTGAACTCCGCGCCGGTGAAGATGGAAGACCCGCTGGCGCAGGAATTCGTCTCCTGGCGCGGCAAGTGCAAGTCGACGATCCGCTCGACCTACCAGATCCTGTCGCGCGGCACGCCGAACCTCGAGAACGAGACCTGGGTTGAATCGGCCAACGTCATCAACGGCACCGATACGCCGGAAGCCGCGGCCAAGAAGCTGCAGACCGGTCTCGACAGCTGGTACAAGCCGGCGAAGTAAGAGCTCAGGCAACGGAACCGGCCGGGCGCAGGCCTGGCCGGTTCCGGACTACCTCGTTCAGAGTGCGCTTATTCAGATAGCGATTGTCGGCACCGCCTCCCGGCCTTACCCTCTCATCGGGGAAGGCTAGCTGATCAGTCGCAGGCCTTTGTTCTTGCCGCATCGGGCAGGAATGTTCGGGCCGTGCATCGAGGCATCATCTAGATCGATACCCTTTGGAACCGAGAGACGGCGGGGACCGAACTCATGGCCGCAGATATCAGACCGAAAAGATCGTTCCGCTGGCACATCGGCATCTTCCTGGCGCCGGCCGTGCTTGTCTACACGGCGATTATGATCCTGCCGCTCGCCGGCACGCTGCAGCTGTCGCTGTTCCGCAACATCGAGCAGCACCAGGTCTTCGTCGGGCTGCAAAACTTCCGCACCCTGTTCGGCGATCCCAACTGGTCGGTGGGTTTCTGGAACGCGCTGAGAAACAATGTCTGGTTCTTCATCATCCACATGATCGTGCAGAACCCGATCGGCGTCATGCTGGCGGCGCTGCTGTCCAGCCCGAAACTGAGATTCGCGGCCTTCTACCGCACGGCGATCTTCGTTCCGACCATCCTGTCCTTCGTTATCGTCGGCTTCGCCTGGAAGCTGATCCTGTCGCCGCTGTGGGGCGTGGCGCCGCATCTGATGGATATCGTCGGCCTGAAAAGCCTGTTCACGCCGTGGCTCGGCAAGGAGCAATATGCACTGACCGCACTCAGCCTGATCTCGGTGTGGCAGTTCGTCGGCATCCCGATGATGCTGATCTATGCCGCCCTGCTGTCGATCCCCGAAGAGGTGATCGAGGCCGCCGAATGCGACGGGATTACCGGCCTTTCACAGTTCTGGAAGATCAAGCTGCCGCTGATCCTGCCGTCGATCGGCATCATCTCGATCCTCACCTTCGTTGGCAATTTCAACGCTTTCGACCTGATCTACACCGCGCAAGGCGCGCTCGCCGGGCCAAACTATTCGACCGACATTCTCGGCACCTTCCTCTACCGCGCCTTCTTCGGCTTCCAGCTGCAGACCGGCGACCCCAATATGGGTGCGGCGATTGCCACGATGATGTTCCTGATCATCCTCGGCGGCGTCTGCGTCTACCTCTTCCTCGTCCAGACGCGCCTGCGTCGCTATCAGTTCTGAGGGGCCGAGAGATGAGCACCGCCACCCGTTCCGTGCCCCGCACCATCGGCGCCCACGCGATCCTTTTGACCTACACGGCAATCGCGCTGTTTCCGGTGATCCTCGTCATCATGAATTCGTTCAAGTCCCGCGCCGGCATCTTCGGCGCGCCGCTGACGCCGCCGACGCCAAAGACCTTCGACTTGATCGGCTACACGACCGTCATCGGCCAGGGCGACTTCATCCACTATTTCCAGAACAGCCTCGTCGTCACCGTCGCCTCGCTGTTCTTCGTGCTCCTGTTCGGCGCCATGGCGGCGTTCGCCCTGTCGGAATACCGCTTCCGCGGCAACTCGCTGATGGGGCTCTATCTGGCGCTCGGCATCATGATCCCGATCCGGCTGGGCACCGTCGCCATCCTGCAATTGATGGTGGCGAGCGGGCTGGTCAACACGCTGACGGCGCTGATCCTGGTCTACACCGCGCAGGGCCTGCCGCTTGCCGTGTTCATCCTGTCGGAATTCATGAAGCAGGTGTCCGACGATCTGAAGAATGCCGGCCGCATCGACGGCCTGTCCGAATACACCATCTTCTTCCGCCTGGTGCTGCCGCTGGTCAGGCCCTCGATGGCGACCGTCGCCGTCTTCACCATGATCCCGATCTGGAACGACCTGTGGTTCCCGCTGATCCTGGCGCCGTCGGAGGAAACCAAGACCGTGACGCTCGGCGCGCAGCTGTTCCTCGGCCAATTCGTCACCAACTGGAACGCCATCCTGGCAGCCCTGTCGCTGGCGATCATGCCGGTGCTGATCCTCTACGTCATCTTCTCGCGGCAGCTGATCCGCGGCATCACGTCCGGAGCCGTCAAGTGAGTTCTGAAACACCTCTTCGCGTCGTCGTCGCCGGGCTCGGCAATATGGGTCGCAGCCATGCGCTGGCTTATCATACCAATCCAGGTTTCCAGATCGGGGCGCTGATCAATCGCTCCGACGTGCCGCTGCCGGACGGGCTGTCGGGTTACGGCATCAGGCGCTCCTTCGATGAGGCATTGCGCGAGGAAAAGCCCGATGTCGCCTGCATCGCCACCTATTCCGACAGCCATGCCGACTATGCGGTGAGGGCGTTCGAGGCCGGCTGCCACGTCTTCGTCGAGAAGCCTTTGGCAACGACGGTGGCCGACGCCAGGCGCGTCGTCGCGGCGGCGAAGGCTAACGGCAGGAAACTGGTGATCGGCTACATCCTGCGCCATCACCCGTCCTGGATCAGGCTGATCGCCGAAGCCCGCAAGCTCGGCGGGCCCTACGTGTTCCGCATGAACCTCAACCAGCAATCCTCGGGCCACACCTGGGAGACGCACAAGCAGTTGATGCAGACGACGTCGCCGATCGTCGACTGCGGCGTGCACTATCTCGACGTCATGCTGCAGATCACCGATGCGAAGCCGATCGAGGTGCGTGGCATGGGCGTGCGGCTGTCCGACGAGGTGGCGCAGTCGATGTACAATTACGGCCATTTGCAGGTGCTGTTCGACGACGGCTCGGTCGGCTGGTACGAAGCCGGCTGGGGTCCGATGATTTCGGAAACGGCGTTCTTCGTGAAGGACGTCATCTCGCCCAATGGCTGCGTGTCGATCGTCATGAAGGAAGGTGTGAAGTCCGATGACATCGACACCCACACCAAGACCTCGACCATCCGCCTGCACAGTGCGGCGACCGGCGCGGACGGCAAGTTTCTCAACGCCGACGAGATGCTGTCGATGGAGGGCGAACCCGGCCATCAGGATCTCTGCGACCTCGAACAGGCCTTCGTGCTGAAGGCGATCCGCGAGGATCTCGATCTCACCAAACATATGGACGACGCGGTCAAATCGCTCGCCGTCTGCCTTGCAGCCGACGAGAGCGTGCGCAGTGGCACCGCCGTCAAACTCTAGAACAGGGACGAAGCCGTGGGCTCGCTGAACATCGAGAACGTGAAGAAGGCCTTTGGGCCGGTCGAGGTGCTGAAGGGCATCAACCTCGAAGTGAACGACGGCGAGTTCGTTGTCTTCGTCGGGCCGTCCGGCTGCGGCAAGTCGACCTTGCTCAGGGTCATTGCCGGGCTGGAGGACTCGACCTCGGGCCGCGTCGTCATCGATGGCGCGGACGTCTCGGCCACGCCGCCGGCCAAGCGCGGCATCGCCATGGTGTTCCAGACCTATGCGCTCTATCCGCATCTGACGGTGAAGAACAATATGGGCCTCGGCCTCAAGCAGGCCGGCACGCCCGCCCCGGAGATCGACCGCCGCATCGGCATCGCCTCGTCGATGCTGTCGCTGGAGCCCTATCTCGAAAGGCGGCCGGCCGAACTCTCCGGCGGCCAGCGCCAGCGTGTCGCCATCGGCCGCGCCGTGGTGCGCGAACCCAAGCTCTTTCTCTTCGACGAGCCGCTTTCGAACCTCGATGCAGCACTGCGCGTCAACACGCGGCTGGAGATCGCGCAGCTGCATCGCCGGCTGAAGGCGACGATGATCTACGTCACCCACGACCAGGTCGAGGCGATGACGCTGGCCGACAAGATCGTGGTGCTCAACGCAGGGAAAATCGAGCAGATCGGTGGCCCGATGGAGCTCTACAATTCGCCGGCAAATGAGTTCGTCGCCGGCTTCATCGGCTCACCAAAGATGAATTTCGTCGACGGCGCCAGGCTCGGCGAAACCGCCAAGACCATCGGCGTGCGGCCGGAACATTTGACCGTCGATCCGAAATCCGGCGCCTGGAAGGGAACGGTGGTGCATGCCGAGCACCTCGGCGCCGACACTAATCTGTATCTCGATTGCGAGAAGGCCGGGCTGATTACGGTCAGGATTTTTGGGGTGTACGATGCAGAACCGGGAGCCACGCTCTATGCGACGCCGGATCCGGCGAAGACGTACAGGTTTGGGGCGGATGGCAAGGTGCTGAAGTAGACACACCGGCGCTCCTTTCCTCTCCCTCCGGAGGGGGGAGAGGTGGCGCCGCGAAGCGGCGACGGAGTGGGGGAAGCCGCTTCCCCCGAGCACAGTCGCCGAAAATTAGGCACGACCCAGTGAGCGCCTAGTCTCTCGCCGAGCAGTCGACCCCCACTCCGTCGAGCTTCGCTCGACACCTCTCCCCCGATCGACGGGGTAGAGGAAGGGCGCCAAGCCGTCTTCGCTCCTTCAGGAGCCCACAAGAGCAGAAGGTAAGAGCTCCTGCCTAAACGTCCGCCTTGAACGTCTGCTTCTGCTGGCCCAGGCCCTCGATGCCCAGTTCCACCACATCGCCGGCCTTCAAAAACACCGGCGGCTTCATGCCCAGCCCGACGCCGGGCGGCGTGCCGGTGGAGATGATGTCGCCGGGGTGCAGCGACATGAACTGGCTGAGATAGGAAACCAGATACTTGACGCCATAGACCATGGTCTTGGTCGAGCCGTTCTGCATCGTCTTGCCGTTGACGGTCAGCCACATTTTGAGGTTCTGCGGATCGGCCACTTCGTCCTTGGTTACCAGCCATGGGCCGGTCGGGCCGAACGTGTCGCAGCTCTTGCCCTTGGTCCACTGGCCCTGCCGCTCGGCCTGGAAGGCGCGCTCGGAGACGTCGTGGGCAACGCTGTAGCCGGCGACATAGTCGAGCGCATCGGCCTCGCTGACATATTTGGCGGTTTTGCCGATGATTACGGCCAGTTCGACTTCCCAGTCGGTCTTCTCCGAGCCGCGGGGGATCAGCACGTCGTCATCCGGCCCGACAATGGCCGAGCTTGCCTTCATGAAAATGATCGGCTCCGGCGGCACGGTGGCGCCGGTTTCGGCGGCATGGTCGGAATAGTTGAGGCCGATGCAGATGAACTTGCCGGTGCCGGCAACGCAGGCGCCGAGGCGCGGGCTGCCGGAAACCGCCGGCAGCGACTTCGGATCGAGCTTGGCCAGTGCCGCCAGCGATGCCGGGTCGAGCGTCTTGCCGCCGATATCGGTGACGTGAGCGGAGAGATCACGGATCGTTCCATCCGCATCGAGCAGGCCGGGACGTTCGCTTCCCACCTCGCCATAGCGCAGCAGTTTCATCTAAATCCTTCTCCTGATTGCGGCCTCGTGGCCTTTTGCAAACTTTCCGCCAAGGCGATTGCGCCTTCAAGGAACGGGCGGACCGTACCCATCGACCTGACTACGGACAAGCGCGATCGCCATACAAGATAGCCGGCGCGCGGGATTTTCAGACTCTTCGATCCCCTGTCAAACGCCGGGA
Organism: Mesorhizobium sp. M7A.F.Ce.TU.012.03.2.1; assembly: GCF_004006095.1. Taxonomy (NCBI): domain Bacteria; kingdom Pseudomonadati; phylum Pseudomonadota; class Alphaproteobacteria; order Hyphomicrobiales; family Phyllobacteriaceae; genus Mesorhizobium; species Mesorhizobium sp. M7A.F.Ce.TU.012.03.2.1. Next base: position 1,325,845 of record NZ_CP034779.1, on the reverse strand, counting down.
AAGGGCCGGATCGTCCGGCTCGGCAAGATTTCCGCAGTCAGATCGACCAGCCGCCATCGATATTGTAGGCCTGCCCTGACGTATAGGTGGCGCCGGCCAGATAGACGGCGAGATCCGCGATCTCCTCCGGCGTGCCGAGCCGGCCCATCGGCTGGCGGGCGATGAAGGCTGCGCGGGCGGCATCGTAGTCGCCTTGCGCGTGCATGCGGTCCTGCAGCGACGGGCTCTCGACCGTGCCGGGGCAGATGGCGTTGCAGCGTATACCCTTGCCGACATAGTCGGCGGCGATCGCCTTGGTCAGGCCGATGACGGCGGCCTTGGTCAGGCCATAGACGAAGCGGTTGGGCACGCCCTTGGTCGAACTGGCCAGCGAGGCCATGTTGATGATCGATCCGTCGCCGCGTTCCAGCATGCCGGGCAGCACGGCCCGGCTGGTGCGGATCATGGCGCGCACATTGAGGTTCAGCGCGAAATCGAGGTCGCCGTCCTTCATCTCCAGGATCGAGCCCGCATGGACGAAACCGGCGCAATTGAACAGCACGTCGACGACATCGATCTCGGCAAAGGCGGCGTTGACGGCTTCGTCGTTGAGTACGTCCAGCTTGCGGGTCTTGATCCCCGGCGTCCTGGCGAGTTCCGCCAGCAGTGCCTCGTTGATGTCGGTGGCGTGGACGATGGCGCCAGCTTTTGCGAACGCCAGTGCGCTGGCCTTGCCGATGCCTTGCGCCGCTGCCGTGACGACAACGACCTTGCCTGCCAGATCCGCCATGCTGTTCTCCTCGTCCGCTGGGATAGTCCGGGTCTACCTGCGGCTGGCCAAGGCGTCATGTGCCAGTCACGCGTGATCGTGCAGCCTGCGCCGCTGACCGTTCACTGATAAAGATGTTTTTTCTCGTTAAAGAACATCTGTCCGTGCGTCAACCCCGAACCGTCTCAACGGCGCGGCGGGACATCAATCGCCGTAAGGCACCCAGACATTCTTGACCTCGACGGCGCGGCGCAGGAAGGCGTCGCCGGCGGCTTCGTCGGATGCCCAGTCGAGGCTGCGGCCATTGCCGCTCCAGACGCGCTTGAGGTTGCCGATGGACTCTGCCTCCGCCTTGGCGCAGGTCTCTGCGTCGGCGAACACCCAGAGCCCGTCGACATCGTCATGCTTGGCCAGCACGCCGGCGAGTTCGGCGCTGCGACCGGTGACGATGTTGATGGCGCCTGAGGGAATGTCGGAATATTCGATGACCTGGTAGAGATCGGTCGCCAGCAGCGGGTAGCGCTCCGACGGCACCGCGACCACGGTGTTGCCCATGGCCAGAGCCGGTGCGACCAGCGATATCAGGCCGAGCAGCGGCGAGCTATCGGGGGCGACGATGCCGACGACGCCGACCGGTTCATGAAGCGCCAGCGTCACGGCACGCGCCGGCGGCTGGTGCACGCGGCCCTCGAACTTGTCGGCCAGACCGGCATAGAGGAACAGCCGTTCGATGGATTGTTCCACCTCTTCCCGCGCGGCCTTGGGCGTAGCGCCGGTCAATTCGGTGAGACGGGCGGCGAACTCGCCGGCACGGCCGGAAAGATTCTCGCCCAGATAATAGAGCACCTGGGACCTGTTATAGGCGGTCGCCTCCGGCCAGGCCTTGGCACCGCGGGCGGCAGAGACGGCATCGCGGATATCCTTGCGGCTGCCGAGCCCAACCTCGCCGGCAAGCTTGCCCTTGGCGGTGGCGATGGCGAGCGAATAATTGCCGTCCGGCCGTACCTGCTTGCCGCCGATGAACAGCTTTGCGGTGCGGTCGATCGTGTCGCCGTCCGGCTGCTCGACTGGCTGTGCGGAGGTCGTCGCCGGCTTGATGACCGGGCCGAGCGGCAGCTTTGCCGTGAGATATTCGAACATGCCCTCGCGCCCGCCCTCGCGGCCGAAACCGCTCTCGCGGTAGCCGCCGAAGCCGCAGGCGGCGTCGAACATGTTGGTGCCGTTGACCCAGACCACGCCGGCCTTCAATTGCGGCGCGACGTGCAAAGCAAGGTTGACGTTCTCGCTCCACACCGAGGCGGCGAGCCCGTAGCGCGTGTTGTTGGCTAGCTCGATCGCTTCCTCGGTGTTGCGGAAGGTCATGGTCGCCAGAACAGGGCCGAACACCTCTTCTTGTGCCAATATGTTAGCCGGCGAAACACCTGTGGCGAGCGTCGGCAGATGGTAGTAGCCGGAAGACGGCAGCGCCGCATCCGGCTGCCAGCAGACGGCGCCCTGCCTGGCACCTTCGGCAACCAGGCCCTTGACGCGGTCAAGCTGGGTCAAGTCGACCAGCGGGCCGATATCGGTGTTCTTGTCGAGCGGGCTGCCGACGCGCAGCCGGCTCATCCGCGTCTTGACCTTGGCGATCAGGGCGTCGGCGATGCCTTCCTGCACCAGCAGCCGCGAGCCGGCGCAGCAGACCTGGCCCTGGTTGAACCAGATACCATCGACCAGGCCTTCGACGGCGCTGTCGAGATCGGCGTCTTCGAAGACGATGAAGGCCGATTTGCCGCCGAGCTCCAGCGACAGTTTTTTCCCTGACCCGGCGGTAGCCTTGCGGATGATCTTGCCGACCTCGGAAGAGCCGGTGAAGGCGATCTTCTGGATGCCGGGATGGTTGACGATTGCCGCGCCCGCTTCCGGCCCACCCTGGACGATGTTGACGACGCCTTTCGGCACGCCGGCGCGTTCGCAAATCTCGGCAAACAGGATAGCGGTCAGCGGCGTGAACTCGGCCGGCTTCAGCACCACGGTGCAGCCGGCGGCGAGCGCCGGCGCGATCTTCCAGGCCAGCATCAGCAGCGGAAAGTTCCACGGGATGATCTGGCCGACCACGCCGACACCCCTGTGGCCGGGGAAATCCTTGTCCAGCGCCTGCGCCCAACCGGCATGGTGGATGAAATGGCGGATCGCCAGCGGCACGTCGATGTCGCGGCTTTCACGGATCGGCTTGCCATTGTCGATTGTCTCAAGCACCGCGAACAGGCGCTGGTGGCGCTGCATGGCGCGGCCGATGGCATAGAGCACCTTGGCCCTGACATAGCCTGAGGCTGCCGACCACTTCGGCAGCGCCTTGGCGGCGGCCGCAACCGCCGCGTCGATATCGGCGGCATTGGCGTCCGAGACGTTGGCCAGCAGCTTGCCGGAAGACGGCTCGCTGGTCTTGAAGGTCTTGCCGCCGGACGCGGCTTTCCAGTCGCCGCCGATGAACAGCGCCTTGCCGAAATCGCGCGCGGCAAGCCAGGCGTCGGCCTCGTTGCGGGCTTCCGGCGCCGGGCCGTATTCCATGGCGTGGTAGCGGTCGAGAATGTTCATTGGGCGCCTCCTTCACCCCTCCCACTTGTGGGAGGGTCGATCGGCTTGCCGATCGGGGTGGGGGTAAATCTCTCAAGCCATCGCGTGGCGATGATTGGCCGAATAGTGTCCCGTCAGATGGTGCTCGAGCTGGCGCTCGATGTCGGTCAAGAGGCTCGACGCGCCGAAGCGGAACAGGTCTGGCTCCAGCCATGGCCGGCCGAGCTCTTCCTTCATCAGCACCAGCCAGTCGAGCGAGGCCTTGGCCGTGGATATGCCGCCGGCCGGCTTGAAGCCGATGAGATAGCCGGTTTCCTCGAAATAGGCCCTGATGGCGCGGACCATGGCGAGGCCGACGGGCAGCGTCGCGTTGACGCTTTCCTTGCCGGTCGAGGTCTTGATGAAATCGGCGCCCGCCATCATCGCCACCATCGAGGCCAGCATGACGTTGCGCAGCGTTGCGAGGTCGCCGGTGCCGAGGATGACCTTCAGATGCGCGTCACCGCAAGCGGCGCGCATCGAGACGATCTCGTTGTAAAGCTCCCGCCACTTGGCCCCGAACACCAGGCCGCGCGGGATGACGACGTCGATCTCGTCGGCGCCGTCGCGGACCGAGGCCTCGATCTCCTGCAGGCGGGTCGACAGCGGCGTAAGGCCATGCGGGAAGGCGGTGGAGACGGCGGCGACATGGATGCCGGTGCCGCGCACCGCATCGACGGCGGTGGCAACGAAGGGATGGTAGACGCAGACGGCGGCCGGGCGGATGGTTTCACCTGATATGCCGAGACCCTCGACAATGTCGCGGCGGAACGGATTGATCGCCTTGGCGCAGAGCCGGCGCACGCGCTCCTCGGTGTCGTTGGAATTCAGCGTCGTCAAATCCATGCAGGCGACGGCGCGCAGCAGCCAGGCCGCCTGGTTGTCGGCCTTTATCGAGCGCCGCTTGGTCAGGCTGGCGACGCGCCGTTCCAGCGCCGAGCGATTGACGCTGCGCACCGATTCCATGAAGCCGAGGTCGAGCTTCATGCCTGGATTGCGCGCAATGCGATGGTCCGGTGGAACGGCTGTGTTGGCGGCGGCACGCGCCGGCAGCGGCGTCACCTTGGACGAGCCAACATCGGCTTCGCGGATTGTGCTGCTCATCTCCTGCCCTTTCATTCAGCGACGTGTGCCGAAGATAGCCCGTGAAGTCGTATTTCACGAGTCCTGCAGACGGTGATATCCGAAAAAGGCCGCGAAAGCAGCAGTTTTTGACCGTGTGGTCAAAAACGCAGACTTCGAAATGTCAGGTGCGGCTCAGCCGACGAAAGCGCGCTCGACCACGAAAGTCGCCGGGTGGCTCAGCGAACCTTCCTCGAAGCCGAGGCTTTCGGCCAGTTCCTTGACGTCCTTCAGCATATGCATCGAGCCGCAGATCATGATCCGGTCGGTTTCCGGGTTGAGCTTGTCGATGCCGAGATCGCTGTAGAACTTGCCGGAGCCGATCAGCGCGGTGATGCGGCCCATGCGTGCCGATTCCTCGCGGGTCGTCGAATTGTAGAGCGTGACGCGCCCGGTGGTCAGCTCGCCGATCAGCGGGTCGCTTTCCAGCGCCGCGACCAGTTCCTGGCCATAGGTCAGCTCGGCATTGTCGCGGCAGGTATGGGTCAGGATCAGCTGATTGAATTTCTCGTAGGTGTCGGGGTCGCGCAGCAGGCTGGCGAAAGGCGCGATGCCGGTGCCGGTCGAGATCATGAACAGCCGCTTGGCCGGCGTCAACGCGTCGACCACCAGCGTGCCGGTCGACTTCTGGCGCATGATGATCGTGTCGCCGACCTGGATCTTCTGCAGCTCGGAGGTCAGCGGACCATCCGGCACCTTGATCGAGAAGAATTCCAGCTCTTCGTCCCAGGCCGGGCTCGCCACCGAATAGGCGCGGTACACCGGCTTCTCGGCATTGGGCAGGCCGATCATGACGAACTCGCCGGAGCGGAAGCGCAGCGACTGCGGACGGGTGATGCGGAACGAGAACAGCCGATCGGTATAGTGCTTCACCGAGACGACGGTCTCGGCATAGACGTTGGCCGGTATAGGGAACTGCAGCGGTCGGGCGCCGACGGTGTTGAGAGCGGATGTGGTGTTCATCAAATCCAACCTTCTGGCCCAGCTTACGGACGCGGGCGCCAAACTTTCACCTGCGCGCCCGGACCATTCAGGTCCCGGCGTGCTGTTCGCACACTGCAAAGCGGCAAGCTCTTGTGTCCGGAATTTATTAGTATACAAACGATATTTGCGTCAAGATGCTCCCTTAAAACAGCTTTCCAAACTGGCGCATATCCGTAGTCCGCGCATTTCGGGTTTCGACGATGGAAGAGAATATTTCGGCGCAAGCGCGCAATTCCCGGGGAAATGTCGTCGCCGGTATCGATGTCGGCGGCACCTTCACCGACCTGCTCCTGATCGACGGAAGCGACGGCGGCCGGGTGTATCTGGCCAAGACGCCGACCACGGTGGACAACCAAGCTTTCGGTGTGGTTTCGGCACTCGGCGCCACCGGATTTCCGATCGGCGGCATCGACCTCATCGTGCATGGCACGACCACCACCACCAATGCGGTGCTGGAACGCCGGCTGGCGAAAACCGGCATGATCACCACGCGCGGTTTTCGCGACGTGATCGAACTGGGCCGGCGCACGCGGCCGCAGGCCTATGGCATGACCGGCAGCTTCGTCCCGATCATTCCTCGCAATCTCAGGCTCGAAGTCTCGGAGCGCGTCGAAGCGTCGGGCGCGGTGCGCACGCCGCTCGACGAGACCGAGATACGCGACGCCGTGCAGACGCTGATCGCGGCCGGTTGCGAATCCCTCGTCATCCATTTCCTGCATTCCTACGCCAACCCGGCACATGAGCGGCGCGCCGTCGAAATCGCCGCCGAACTCTGGCCGAACGGCTACATCACGGCAGGCCATGCGCTGCTGTCGGAAGCGCGCGAATTCGAACGCGGCGTGACCGCTTCGGTCAACGCCTCCGTGCAGCCGATCCTCGAGCGCTACGTCGAGCGGCTGCGCAAGGAATTGGGCGCGAAAGGCTATGCCCGCGACTTCCTGATCATGAACGGCAATGGCGGCATGATCTCGGCCCGCTTCGTCACACGTGAATCGGCCAAGACGGTCATGTCCGGCCCGGCCTCCGGCGTCATCGCCGCCGCCTACACGGGAAAACGCGCCGGCTTCGAAAACCTCGTCACCTATGACATGGGCGGCACCTCGACCGACGTGGCGCTGATCCGCAATGCCGAGCCGGCAGTCTCGAACGAGATCGAGATCGAATATGCGATGCCGATCCATGTGCCGATGGTGGCGGTGCACACGGTCGGCGCCGGCGGCGGCTCGATCGCCCGCGTCGATGCGGCCGGCCTGATTCAGATCGGTCCGGAAAGTGCCGGCGCCAATCCCGGCCCGATCTGCTACGGACGCGGCGGTCTCGAGCCGACCATCACCGACGCCAATCTGGTGCTCGGCCGGCTGGCGCCGAAGAAGCTGCTGGCGGTCCAAAATCCCGTCACATCAGAGCGCGTCACCGGCATTTTCGAAGACAAGATAGGCAAGGCGACCGGCCTGTCCGGCGTCGAGGCGGCGGGCGCGGTGCTGCGGCTCGGCAACATGAAGATGGCGGGCGCCATCCGCATGGTCTCGGTGTCGCGCGGCCATGACCCTCGTGATTTCGCGCTGTTCGCCTTTGGCGGGGCCGGCCCGCTGCACGCAACGGCCCTGGCGCGCGAACTCGGCCTGCCCCGGGTGCTGGTACCGGCGCGTCCGGGCATCACCAACGCACTTGGCTGCGTTGTCGCCGACCTGCGCCATGACTTCGTCAACACCATCAACCAGCCGGTGGCGGTGCTCGACGAAACTCAGCTTCATACTGTATTGGAACGCCACCGGAACGAAGGCGAAGAGCTGATCGGCAAGGAAGCGGTGAAGCCGGAGACGATCCGCGTCACGCACTCCGCCGACATGCAGTTTGTCGGCCAGACCCACATCATCAACGTGCCGCTGCCGTCCTCATCGGTGACGCGGGCAACGCTGCAGCAGCTTTTCGAAAAGGCCTATTTTGCCCGCTTCAAGGTCGAACTGCCGGAAATCCGCGCCAACCTCGTCAATCTCAACACCTCGGTGACGGGCGTCCGCCCGTCGATAGACCTGTCGCGCCTGATCGACCCGGCTGGGCGCGCAACAACGCTCGACGAGGCGCGGCGCGAGATCCGGCCGGTCTGGTACAGCGGACGCTGGCACGACACGCCGGTATACGCGCGCGAAAAACTGCCGCTCGACGCTGAAATCGAAGGGCCGGCGATCCTCGAACAGATGGACGCCACCACCGTGCTCGAGCCCGGCGACCGCGCACGCAGCGACGCCGACGGCAACATCATCATCGACATTGGCGAGGCCTGAGATGCCAAATCTTGATAGGGCAAAGCTCGACGCCATCACCCTTTCGGTCCTGCAGGCGGCACTGCAGCAGGTCTGCGACGAGATGGACCTGACCTTCTCGCGCGCCGCCTTCTCGCCTGTCATCGCCGAGGCCAATGACCGCTCCGACGGCATCTATTCGGCCGTCGATGGTTCGCTGATCGCGCAAGGCAGCCAGGGCCTGCCGGTGTTCGTCGGCGTCATGCAATATTCGACCAGGACGGTGATCGAGATGATCGCCGATGGCCGCTGCTTGGCCCCGGAGCCGGGCGACATCTACATCGTCAACGATCCCTATCTCGGCGGCACGCATCTGATGGATGTGCGCTTTGCCATGCCGGTCTACCGGGACGGCAAGATTTTCTGCTGGCTGTCCAATACCGGCCATTGGCCTGACATTGGCGGCTCGGTGCCGGGGGGATTTTCAGCCTCGGCGACTGCCGTGGAGCAGGAAGGCCTGCGACTGCCGCCCGTAAAACTGTTCAAGAAGGGCGTGCTCGATCCGGAGATCTACGCCATCATCTGCTCCAACATCCGTGTCGCCGACCAGCGCATCGGCGACATCCGCGCCCAGGCTGCGGCACTGCTGATCGGTCAGGACAGGCTCAATGGGATCCTGGATCGTTACGGTGATGAAACGGTTGTCGAGGCGATCGCCGAACTGCGCCGCCGCGCGGCCGAGCAGATGCGCGCCAACATCTCAGCCATTCCCGACGGCACCTACCATTCCAAGGCGTTTGTCGATTCCGATGGGGTGGTCAACGAGCCGCTGACCATCGCGCTCGCGGTGGAGAAACAGGGCAATACGCTGACCTTCGATTTCACCGGCTCGTCAAAGCCCTGCGCCGGGCCGATGAACAGTGTGCTGGCGACGACCTTGTCGTCGGTCTATCTCGCCATGCGCCACATTTTCCCTGATGTGCCGATCAGCGCCGGTGCCTTCGAACCGCTTGAAGTCAAGCGGCCGGAAGGCACTTTCCTCGACGCCAGATATCCACGCCCGGTCTCGGGCTGCGCGGCTGAAGTGTCGCAGCGCATCGCCGAAGCGGTGTTCGCGGCGATGGTGCAGGCGTTGCCGGACAAGGTGACGGCGGCGCCCGCCGGCTCCAGCGGCAATTTCGCGCTCGGCGGCAACGACCCGGCGCGCGGCCGCGATTACGTCATGTACCAGATCTCCGGCGGCGGTTACGGCGGAAATTCAGGCCATGACGGACTGACCAATGGCTGCTCGACCATCGGCATTTCCAAATCGCCGCCGGTCGAGATCATGGAACAGGCATTCCCGGTGCTCTACCGCCACTATGCCTTGCGCGAAGGTTCAGGCGGCGCCGGCAAGCATCGCGGCGGTTTCGGCCTCGCCTATGAGGTCGAAATCCTGCGCGGCGACGCCCGTGCTTCTTTCGTCATGGATCACGGCCGTTTCGGCCCCCAAGGCGCACTCGGCGGCAGGGATGGCGCGGTCAACATGGTGACCGTCTTCCGCAACGGCGAGGAACATGTACCGCCGCATTTGTCCAAGGAGCAGGACATCGCGCTCAAGGCCGGCGACCGCGTGCGTGTCGGCACGCCGGGCGGTGGCGGCTACGGCGATCCGCTGCAGCGCGATCCGGATCTGGTGCTGCGCGACGTGGCGTTGGGTTACTATACGGTCGAGGAAGCCAACGAAAAATTTGGCGTTGTCCTCTCGGCAGGCGAACTCGGCATCGACCGGACAGCGACGAACAAGCAGCGCGCCGGCTAACGCACGACCAATCGTGAGGGCTTGGTCCGCTCGCCGCGCCGCGATCGCCGCAGCGCATGTCGTTTCCGTCTCCGCCGGGATCATGAAAGCCCGTAGACTTCCCGCTTTCAACGGGGAACTCGAACATGCGTCTTTTCGGTCGTTCCGTGCTTGCCGCTTCCGTCGCTCTCACCCTTGCCACGGGCGCCGCCTCCGCCCAGGACAAAAAACTCAGGATCGGCACCGAGGGCGCCTATCCGCCCTTCAATTACGCCAGTGCCGACGGCACGCTGGGCGGCTTCGACATCGACTTGGGGAAGGCGCTGTGCGCCGAGATGAAGGCCGAGTGCGAGTTCAGCGTGCAGGATTTCGATGGTTCCATACCGGCGCTGCAGGCCGGCAAGTTCGACGCCATCATCAACATCACCATCACGCCCGAGCGGGCCGAGAAGATCGAGTTCACCCACAAATACTACCAGACGCCGCCGGCCATCGCCGTACCGAAGGATTCGACCATATCAGGCACCTCGCCGGACGATCTGAAAGGCAAGGCGCTCGGCGTGCAGGCCGCGACCATACACCAGAAATTCGCCGACCAGAAATATGCAGGCTCGACGGTCAAGGCCTATCCGACGGGCGACGATGCCCGCACCGACATGGCCAATGGCCGCCTCGACGCGATGATGGACGGCTCGATCATCCTGACCGAGTGGTTGAAGAAGCCAGACGGCGCCTGCTGCAAGCTGCTCGGCACGCTGACGGCCGATCCGGCCATACACGGCCCCGGCGTCGGCATCGCCCTGCAGAAGGGCAACAAGGAGTTGGCCGACAAGCTCAATGCGGCCATCGACGCGCTGCGCGCCAATGGCAAGTACAAGGAAATCAACGACAAATACTTTTCCTTCGACGTCTACGGCAGCTGAGAACGACAACAAATGCCTTCCGGCAGCGCTGCCTGGCGCTGCCGTTTTTCATGAACGATGGAGATTTCCTTGGCTGAGCGGCGTTCCCCTTTCTACAGCAGCATCGTCGGGCTGGGCGCGACCATGGGTCGTGTCGGGGGCGATTTCATCTCGGCCAAAACTTATTCCGGCATTGCCGACGAGCACCTGAACACCCGCAGGAATGTCGGCGTGCAGGATCTCAGCACGATGGGCAAGATGGATATCAAGGGGCCGGAGGCCGAGGCGCTGGTCAACCATGTCATCGTCAATAATGCCGCTGCCATGAAACCGGGCCAGGTCCGCTATTCCACGGTCTGCCGCGAGGATGGCGGCATCATGGACGACCTCACCGTGTTTCGGTTGGGCCCGGAGCACTTCATGCTGGTGACCGGCTCGGTCAACCGCCTGAAGATGCTGCCCTGGCTGCAGCATCACGCTCAGGGCCGCAAGGCCTATGTCACCGACATCACGGCGGCCATCGCCTTCCCGACCATCCAGGGTCCGCGCTCGCGCGAACTGCTGAAAGCGTTGATCGCGGATGCCGATCTGGATGGACTGAAGCGCTGGTCGTTCACGTCGGGCCATATCAACGGCACGAGAGTACTGATCTCGCGCACCGGCGTCACCGGCGAACTCGGCTTCGAACTGTTCGTGCCGGCCGACGAGGCGGCCTCTCTCTGGGACGCGCTGATGCGCACCGGCCGTGACTTTGGCCTGAAACCCTATGGCGTGCTGGCGATGTTCACGCTGGGCCTGGAAAAGGCCTATCCGGCGCACGGCATCGACATGGACGAGACCCGCACCCCGTTCCATGTCGGCCTCGACCGCTGGATCAAGTTCGACAAGGGCGATTTCATCGGCCGCGAAGCTTTGCTCAAGGTTCGCGACAAGGGCCTCGACGAGCAATGGGTCGGACTGATCCTCGACGGCGACAAGCCGGCCGCGGCCGATGCCAGGATTCTGGCCGATGGCGAGGACGCCGGCATCGTCACCTACAGCGACCACGGCTATTCCCTCGGCAAGGTGCTGGCCACCGCGCATCTGCGGCTGCCGTTCACGGCTGTCGGCACCGAATTGAGCATTGATATCGGTGGTAAGCCGACGCGTGCGGTGGCGGCGCCGATACCCTTCTTCGATCCGGAAGGGGCGAGGTTGCGAGGTTAGCTGACCCCCATCGGGTGTTTCGGCCATTCCCAAGGTATGCGGGCCGTCAACCCAAGCGACCGTCGAAACTTCCGCGGTAGCCGGAACGATCAGCTCTCGCCGTCGATCAGCGTCTCCAGCAGATCGAGCAACTGCTCGAGCTTTTCGTGGCCGAAGCGCTGTTCGATGTCGTCATAAATGACGCGACGCTCCGGCGACAGGGCGTCGATCAGGGCGGAACCGGCGGGCGCAATGGTTAGAACGACGCGTCGGCCGTCGCCTTCGGCCTTGTTGCGGGTGATGAATTTGCGGCCCTCGAGCGCCTTGATGATGCGCGTCAGGCTGGGCGGCAAAACCGAGGCGCGGTCGGCGAGTTCCGTCGCCTCGACCGGGCCGGCTTCGCTCAGCACGCGCAGCACGCGCCATTGCTGTTCGGTCACGTCATGCGCCGCAAGCATCGGCCGAAACCGCGCCATCACCGCTTCGCGGGCATGAAGCAGCGCCATCGGCAGGGAACGACGGGTGTTTTCAGGCAGCAAGAAAAGAGCCTCCCACGCTTGCGATCGAAAACAGGCCTTCCCTCAGCCGAATCCGCCTGCCAGGGCCCGTTGCTGCCATCCCGTATCGTTGCGCCAAGGCCGATGCAAGACTTGACTTCGTCGGCGCTGCATGTAATTAACGCGTTAACTACAACAAAAGCAATAGACCAGGGAAACGCCGTGCCACACTTTTCCATCGAGTATTCAGCCAATCTCGATGCCAGGGTCGACATGGGCGAATTGTGCGCGCTGGTGTTGCGCACCGTGCTGGACACCGGGCTGTTCGAGACCGGCGCCGTGCGAGTGCGGGCCTTTCGCGCCGAGGCTTACGCGATGGCCGACAGTCTGCCGGAAAACGCCTTTCTCGACATGTCGTTCCGCATCGGCACCGGCCGCAGCCCTGATGAGAAGAAGCGGACCGGCGAGGCCGTCTTCGCGGCGGTGAGCGAATACCTTGCCACCCTGTTCGAGACCCCGCATTTCGCCCTGTCGCTCGAAATCCGGGAAATCGACCCGGAGCTGAGTTGGAAGAGAAACGCAATCCACCCGCGACTGCGCGGCAAGTGACGGAACCCGATATGTCCGACCTGCAAGGCAATCTGAACAAGGCCGAGGCCTATCTGGCCCGCTTCAAGCGCGACGGCGTGTTGAACCAGATCGGCGGCGAGGCGGTACCGGCGCTCGACGGCGCGACGTTCGAAACGCTGTCGCCGGTCGACCTGAAGCCGCTGGCAAGCGTCGCGCGCGGCGGAGCCGCCGACATCGACCGCGCCGCCAGGGCAGCCAAGGCTGCGTTTCCGGCCTGGGCCGCCATGCCGGGCGAAGCGCGCAAGAAGCTGCTGCACAGAATCGCCGACGCGATCGAGGCGCGTGCCGAGGAGATAGCCTTCGTCGAATCCATGGATACCGGCCAGGCGCTGAAGTTCATGGCCAAGGCGGCGTTGCGGGGTGCCGAGAATTTCCGCTTCTTCGCCGACCGTGCACCCGAAGCCCGAGACGGCGAGACGCTGCGGACGTCCGGCCAGGTCAACATCACGACGCGCGTTCCGATCGGCCCGGTCGGCATCATCACGCCGTGGAACACGCCGTTCATGCTGTCGACCTGGAAGATCGCACCGGCGCTGGCGGCCGGCTGCACCGTGGTTCATAAGCCGGCTGAATTCTCGCCGCTGACCGCCCGCCTGCTGGTCGAGATCGCCGAGGAGGCCGGCCTGCCGAAGGGTGTCTGGAACCTGGTCAACGGCCTGGGTGAAGATGCCGGCAAGGCGTTGACCGAGCATCCCGACATCAAGGCGATCGGCTTTGTCGGCGAGAGCCGCACCGGCTCGATGATCATGAAACAAGGCGCCGACACGCTGAAGCGCGTGCATTTCGAGCTTGGCGGCAAGAACCCGGTGATCGTCTTTGCCGACGCTGATCTCGAGCGCGCCGCCGACGCCGCCGTATTCATGATCTATTCGCTGAATGGCGAACGCTGCACCTCGTCGTCGCGGCTGCTGGTCGAAGCCTCGATATATGAAAGCTTCACCGCCAAAGTCGCGGAGAGGGCGAAGCGCATCGTCGTCGGCCACCCGCTCGATCCGAAAACGGTGGTCGGGCCGCTCATCCATCCGGTGCATGAAAAGAAGGTGCTGTCCTATATCGAGATCGGCAGGTCGGAGGGGGCCACGCTCGCCGTCGGCGGCGGCAAGGTCGATGGGCCGGGCGGCGGCTGTTATGTCGGCCCGACACTGTTCACCAACGTCACCAACGGCATGCGCATTGCGCAGGAGGAGATTTTCGGGCCGGTGCTGAGCGCCATTCCCTTCAACGACGAGGCCGAGGCGCTTGCGCTGGCCAACGACACGCAATACGGCCTGACCGGCTATCTCTGGACCTCGGACGTCACCCGCGCCTTCCGCTTCACCGATGCGCTGGACGCCGGCATGATCTGGGTCAACTCGGAGAATGTGCGCCATTTGCCGACACCGTTCGGCGGCGTCAAGAATTCCGGCATCGGCCGCGACGGCGGGGACCATTCCTTCGACTTCTACATGGAGACGAAGAACGTAGCCTTTGCGACGACGGCGCACGCGATCCAGAAACTCGGCGGCTGACCGGAGGAAATCAGATGCCCTTGCCCAAGCCCAATCTCTACCCCGCCTTCAACATCGTGCGCCTCAGCCATGTCGAGCTGGCCGTCACCGACCTCGCCAAATCCCGCGCCTTCTATGTCGATACGCTCGGCCTGCAGGTCACCGACGAGACATCGGACACCATCTATCTCAGGGCGCTGGAGGAGCGTGGGCACCATTGCATCGTGCTGAAGAAGGCGGCCACGGCAGAAGCGCGCGACCTTGGCTTCAAGGTCTTCTCGGATGAAGACCTCGACAAGGCAGTGCATTTCTTCAAGGACAAGGGCCTGCCGGTGGAATGGGTCGAGCGGCCTTACCAGTCGCGCACCTTCCGCACCCGCGATCCGCACGGCATTCCGCTTGAATTCTACGCGGAGATGGAGCGGCTGCCGCCGATCCACCAGAAATATGCGCTGTACAAGGGCGTCAAGCCACTGCGCATCGACCACTTCAACTGCTTCTCGCCGAACGTCGACGAGTCGGTCGCCTTCTACAACGAGCTCGGCTTTCGCGTCACCGAATACACCGAGGATGCCAGCAGCGGGAAGCTGTGGGCGGCGTGGACGCACCGCAAGGGCGGCGTGCACGACATCGCCTTCACCAACGGCATCGGGCCGCGCCTGCACCATGTCGCCTTCTGGGTGCCGACGCCGCTCAACATCATCGACCTGCTCGATCTGATGGCAACGACGGGCTATTTGCCGAACATCGAACGCGGCCCCGGCCGGCACGGCATTTCCAACGCCTTCTTCCTCTATGTCAGAGACCCGGACAACCACCGCATCGAGATTTACTGTTCGGATTACCAGACGGTCGATCCGGACCTCGAGCCGATCAAATGGGACCTCAAGGACCGGCAACGCCAGACGCTGTGGGGCGCGCCGGCGCCGAAAAGCTGGTTCGAGGAGGGCAGTGTGTTTGCCGGAGCGAAGGCACGCCAGCCGGATTTGGCGGCTTCGCCGATCATTGCGCCGTGACGATGAACCTTACGAGGAGACACGGATGACTGGACATGGCCGGCTCGCCACCTTCACAGTCGGCGGCAAGGCGCGCTATGGCGCGATCACGAGCAAGGGCGTCATCGACCTGTCGGCTCGTTACGGCCAATGGCCGACGCTGCGTGAAGTGATCGAGGCCGGCGCCTTGCGGCGGCTGGCGGAAGCGGCCGAGGCCTTCGCCGCAGATTTCCCGCTCGACGCCATCGCCTATGAAATCCCGATCCCGTCACCGGAAAAGATCATCTGCGTCGGCGTCAACTATCCGGACCGCAACGAGGAGTACAAGGACGGCCAGGCAGCGCCCTCCAACCCGTCACTGTTCATCCGCTTCCCCCGATCTTTCGTCGGCCATGGCGCGCCGCTGGTGCGGCCGCCGGAATCACCGCAGCTCGACTATGAGGGCGAGATCGTCATCGTCATCGGCAAGGCCGGCCGGCGCATTGCCGAGGCCGACGCGCTCGGCCATATCGCGGCGCTCTCGCTGTGCAATGAAGGCACCATCCGCGACTGGGTGCGGCATGCCAAGTTCAACGTCACGCAAGGCAAGAATTTCGACCGCAGCGGCTCGATCGGCCCATGGCTGGTGCCGTTCAGCGAAGAGGCGCAGATCGCCGATATCGCGCTGACCACCCGCGTCAATGGCGAGTTGCGCCAGCAGGACCGCACCAGCCGGATGATTTTTTCCTTCCGCAAGATCATCAACTACATCTCGACCTTCACCACGCTGGTGCCGGGCGATATCATCGTCACCGGCACGCCGGCCGGCGCCGGCGCCCGCTTTGAGCCGCCGATCTGGCTGAAGCCCGGCGCCGTGATCGAGGTGGAGGCCGAAGGCATCGGCGTGCTCAGAAACGGTGTCGTCGACGAGGCAGCGCAATGACCCCGGAACAGGTGGAGGACGCCGCGGCACGGCTGTTCGAGGCCGAGCGGTCGCGCCGCCAGATCCGTCTGCTCAGCCTCGATTTTCCCGATGCGACGATGGAGGACGCCTATCGCGTGCAAGCGGCGCTGGTGGCGCGCAAGATCGATGCCGGGCTGAAGCCGAAGGGCTGGAAGATCGGGCTGACATCGAAGGCAATGCAGTACGCGCTTGCCATCGACACGCCGGATTCGGGCGTGCTGTTCGACGACATGTTCTTCCATGACGGCGCGACGGTGCCGGCCGGCCGCTTCATCCAGCCGCGCGTCGAGGCCGAGATCGCCTTCGTCATGAAGGCGCCGCTGAAAGGCCCCGGCGTGACCATCTCCGACGTGCTCCACGCCACCGACTACATCACACCGGCGCTGGAAATCCTCGATACGCGCATCGAGCGCGTCAATGCCGAGACGAAGAAGGTGCGCACCTTCTTCGACACGATTTCCGACAATGCCGCCAATGCCGGCATTGTCACCGGCGGCCGGCGGCAACGTCCTGATGAGGCCGACATGCGCTGGATCGGTGCCATCGTCTCGCGCAACGCCGAGGTCGAGGAAACCGGGCTCGGCGCCGGCGTGCTCAACCACCCGGCCATGGGCATCGCCTGGCTGGCGGACAGGCTCGCCCGCTACGGCATGTCGATCGCGGCTGGCGAGGTGGTGCTCTCGGGATCGTTCGTGCGCCCGGTCGAGGCGCGGCCCGGCGACACGATCGTCGCCGATTTCGGCAGTTCGGGCACGGTCAGCATCCATTTCGCGAAGGGCTGACGACCCGCCAGTTCTTATCGATCGGCCCTATTCGCCACGCAGATAGGCAATCACCACATCGGCTGCGATGGCCGACATACGCTGGCCGACATCCCTGGTGATGTCGCCTTCGACGCGGCTCTGCACCCAACCGAGGAAAGCAAAGGCGCGCAAGGCCGAAAACAGTGGTAGCGCGGCGATGTCGCGCGCGGTCAGTGCCCGCTCCTGCCGATAGCCGTCGAGCAAAGCGGCCTCGATCAGCGGATAGATCGCCTCATCGCGGTTCTGGTAGAGCGCGACGGCAAGGTCGTACATGTGCCAGCCATGGCCGCAATCGTCGAAGTCGATGATGCGGATCGCGCCGTCATGGACGAGCACATTCTCGCGCACCAGATCGGCGTGGATGATGCCGAAATTGCGGGCGCTGCGTTCATGCTCCGACAGCACCTTCACGGCCTTTTCCCGCGCCTGGAAAACCAGCTCGCGATGAGGGCCGTCGAGGAAGGGCGAGGTCTCGAAGCGGCCCCAATTCGGGTTCGCGCCGAAGAAGCCATCGAAATCCCAGGCATGGCGGGCAAAGCCGGCGGGCGGCGTCCAGGCAGACGTGACATTGTGCATGTGGGCGATGGTTCGGCCCATCGCGGTAAAGACCTGTCTAGCCTGCTCGGGCGTAAAATCCAGCGGCACGCCTCGCGCGCCGACGGCGCGGCCTTCCAGCCAGCTCAGGCAATCGACTTGCCGGGGTTGCATTGAGGCGTTCGCGCTGGCAAGCACGAACAGATCGCCGGCCGGCGTGGCGACCGCAGATGGCGTGGCGATGCCGGCCGATTGCAGAAAGCCCATCCATTGCAGTTCCGAGCGCAGGGCGGCATCCGTGTGATAGCCAAGCCGATGAATGCGCATGGCGGCCGGCTGGCCTGTTGGCAAGATGACGCGAAACACCGCGTTCTCGCGGAATTTCAGCAGCTCCGGCTCACCCTCACGAATACCCCAATGGGCGAGCGCACGCCTGGCAAGCTCGGTGACATCGGCTGCCGTCTCGGGCTCGGATTGCGTGGAAACAGCGTTCACGCCTTCACTCCGCCGACTTCACCCAGCACCTCGTCGAGGACGCCGATCAGGACGTCGGCATTGTCGCGCGAGAACGGCATGGGCGGGCGGATCTTCAGCACATTGCCGTGGATGCCGGTCTTGCCCATGAGCACACCGCGGTGGCGCATGCGGTTGGCGACCTGCTCGGCAATGTCGGGCGCCGGCTCGCGCGTCTCGCGGTCGTGAACCAGCTCGGCGCCGAAGAACAGGCCGGCGCCCCTGACCTCGCCGATGCATTCATGCCGATCCGCCAGCGGGCGCAGCAGCCCAAGCGCATAGGCGCCGACATTACGCGCGTTGGCGACGAGATCTTCCTGCTCGATGACGTCGAGAACGGCATTCGCCACCGCGCAGGAAACCGGGTTGCCGCCGAAGGTGTTGAAGTAGCGGAAAGCGTTGCGGAAGGTCGCCAATGTGTCCTTGGTGGTGACCACCGCGGCGACCGGATGGCCGTTGCCCATCGGCTTGCCCATGGTGACGATGTCGGGCACGAAGCCGGCGCGCTGGTGGCCCCAGAAATGGCTGCCGGTGCGGCCGAAACCAGGCTGCACCTCATCGGCGATGACCAGTCCGCCGACGTCACGCACCGCGCGCATCGCGTCGTCGAAAAATCCGGATGGGAGCGTCGGAAAGCCTTCATTGGCGAGCAGCGGACACAGGATGATGCCGGACAGGCCGATGCCATCCTGCTCCAGCGAGGCGATGGCTTCGCGCACCGCGTCGCCAAAGGCTTTGCCGTTGGCCATCGCATCCTGATGGCGATAGCTGTCAGGCGCCGGCACCAGCCTGACATTGCGGGCGCGGCCACCGACCGGCGGCATGCGGGTGCTGAGCTGCGAAACCGCCGTGGTGTTGCCATGGTAGGTGGCGTCGGTGGCGATGACGCCCATGCGGCCGGTGGCGGCCTGCGCCATGCGCAGCGCGATGTCGTTGGCCTCACTGCCGGTGCAGGTCAGGATGGCGGACGACAGGCTGGCATCGAAGGTCGCGGTCAGCCGCTCGACATAATCAAGGATGGCGGTGTGCAGATAGCGCGTGTGGGTGTTGAGCAGGCTGGCCTGCCGGCACAGGGCTTCGACCACATGCGGGTGGCAGTGGCCGACATGGGCAACATTGTTGTAGGCGTCGAGATATTTTTGGCCATCGGCATCGTAGAGCCAAACGCCTTCGCCGCGCACCAGATGCACGGGCTCGTCGTAGAACAATTGCGATTTCGCGCCAAGCAGGCGCGAACGCCGGCTAACCAGTGCTTCTTGCGGTTGACTCATTGCGTCTTGAAACTCCGTTGTGTCCAGCTAAACCGTCACACCTTCGACAGGCCTGCATCCAATGCTTCGCCGATCTTCGTCACATCGGCAGCGGTGATGATAAGCGGCGGCGACAGGATAATGGCGTTGCCGGAGACACGCAGCATGACGCCGGCTTCGTAGGCCGCCTCCGAAACCACGGCCATGGTTTTCTTGTCGGTCGGCTTCTTGGTGGTGCGATCCGAGACCAGCTCCAGCGCCGCCATCAGGCCCTTGTACCTGACATCGCCGACGATCGCGTGCCTGGCCTTCAGCCCCTCCAGCGTGGCCGCGAGTTCGACGCCCCGTGCCGCAGCGTTCTCGTTCAGGCGAAGCCGTTTGGTCTCGGCAAGCGCCGCCAGACCCGCCGCGCAGCCGACCGGGTGGCCGGAATAGGTATAGCCGTGGCCGATCGCACCAAAACTGGTCTTGTCGGCCTCGAAGACATCGGCGACTTTTCCGCCGATCAAGGTCGCGCCGAGCGGGAAATAGCCTGACGTGATCGCCTTGGCGATGGTCATGAAATCCGGCTTCACGCCGGACAGACGCGAGCCCGACCATGCGCCGGTGCGGCCGAAGCCCGTCACTACCTCGTCGGCGATCAGCAGGATTTCATGGCGGTCGCAGATCTCACGCACCAGTGGCATGAAGCTCTCATGCGGAACGATGACGCCGCCGGCGCCGAGAACCGGCTCCATGATGAAAGCGGCGATGGTGTCGCCGCCCTGGAAGGCGATTTCGTCCTCCAGCGCCTTGGCGCACAGTTTCGCCAGCCGCGCTGGGTCGGTCTCATCGAACGGGTTGCGGAAGGTCCAAGGGGCGGGAATGTGGAAGACGCCGGGCAGCAGCGGCTCGTAGTTGCGGCGGAAATTGGCATTGCCGTTGACCGACGCGCCGCCGAAATGCGTGCCGTGATAGCCCTTCTTCAAGGCGAGGAATTTTGTCCGGTCGGCCTGGCCGCGGATCTTCCAGTATTGCCGCGCCAGCCGAAGTGCCGTTTCGACCGAATCCGAGCCGCCCGAGGTGAAGAAGGTCCGCACCATGCCTTCCGGCTCGAACCATTCGCAGAGTTCGTAGGCGAGTTCGATCGACGGTCCTGTCGAAGTGCCGCGAAAACCGGAATAATAGGGCAGCGCCGAAAGCTGGTCGGCGATCGCCTGCTTGATCGGGTCGCAGCTGTAGCCGAGATTGACGTTCCACAGACCGCCGACGGCGTCGAGCACAGTGTTGCCGGCTATGTCGGTGACCATCACACCCTCGCCTTTCATGATCACCTTCGGCGGGTTGGCCCGCATCTCGGCCGGATGCGCCATCGGGTGCCAGATCGGCTTGGCGTTGGTTTCGGTGAGAAAATTGATGTCGCGCATACAAGGCTCCGCAAAAA
This sequence comes from Mesorhizobium sp. M7A.F.Ce.TU.012.03.2.1, assembly GCF_004006095.1. Lineage (NCBI taxonomy): Bacteria > Pseudomonadati > Pseudomonadota > Alphaproteobacteria > Hyphomicrobiales > Phyllobacteriaceae > Mesorhizobium > Mesorhizobium sp. M7A.F.Ce.TU.012.03.2.1. The sequence goes on along the minus strand of NZ_CP034779.1, from coordinate 1,305,211 downwards.
AATCTCAGGCAATTGGGACGAGGCCGAAATGACCGAGGGCCTCGGCATAGGAATGAGCCGGGCGAGCGACGTCGAAATGGACCGTGCGCATGCCGGCAGCACAGCCGCCATCGACATTGCGCCGCTGGTCGTCGACGAAGACGCAAGCGCCGGCAGGCAGGCCGAGCGCCTCGGTGACCAAGGCATAGGCGCGGGGGTCGGGCTTGAGGATGCCGGTATAGGTGGCGTCGACGATGAGGTCGAACAGGCCGAGCAATGGCAGCCGCCGGCGGAAATCGGCGCCGTAGAACAGGTCGAGTTCGTTGGACAGGATCGCCATCCGAAAACCGGCCGCATGCACCGTGCGAATGGCGCTGTCGGCCTCGGGCCGCACCACCTTTTCCGGCTCGGCGCCGCGCGCTCGTTGGACGAAGGTCTCCATCGTCTGCCAGTCCTCGCCAACCAGCCGGCCGACCTCACTGGTGCGGGAGCGCCAGTAGTCGCGCTCGCTGATCTCGTCGGCCTGCATGGCGCGCCACAGCGGATCGCTGCCCGGATCGAACGGCCCGCGCCATTGCAGCGTCCCCGGCGCGAGGCCGAGCGCCTGTTCGGTCAAGGCATGCGTCTCGAACAGCGTCCGGGTGACGACGCCGCCGAAATCGAGGACCAGTGCCTGGGCGGGAACAGCGCTCACGCTGCCACTCCCTTGGCCGGCTTGCCGCGCGGGACGATGCCTTCCTCGACCCAGCGGTCGAATATCTCGAGCGCCTTGCCGACGAAGTCGTCGCTGTTGATGTGAGCGTCGATCTCGTGGAACTCGACCCCGGCGGGAATAGCCCTGCGCATTTCATCTGCGAAGGCCGCGAGAGCCTCGGGTTCATAGAGCGGCTCGCCCTGCACGTCCCATTCCTGGATGCCGCCGGTAGGCAGGATGAAGGCGGAGCGGCCTTTCGCGGCGCCGAGCTTGGCGGCGATGGTCCTGGCGACCTGTCGACGATCGTCGGCATCGACGGTGATCGACGCGATCAGCCTGTTGTGGGCATGAAAGGGCCGCGTCGAGAATTTAGCCGGCAAATCCTGCCAGGTCGGCAGATCGACCATGTCGACCGCCCCGGGTGCGGCGATCTGCGGAGTGCCGCGAGCGCCGGCATTCTCCAGCCGGTCGGTGCCGGAACTGACGACGGAGCCCGCGAGATGATTGGTAATTTCCTGCAGGCTGAAGTCGAACACCGCGCAAAAATGGTCCTGACCGGCAATCGATTCGAAGGCGCGGCCGCCCATTCCGGTGGTGTGGAAGACGGCAACGTCATAGCCGCGCTGTTCCAGCGCCGGCTTCAGCGTCTTCATGTAGCGCAGGCAGCTGCTGCCGAGCGAGGTCATGCCGATGGTCGGCCCGATTGCCGGAGCCGACATGCGGGCCTCCAGCACAATCCTGGCCGCGCCGACGACCGCACCACAGGCCTGTGACAGGACCAGCCTGCAGATCGAGTTGAGGCCGTACAGCCCGCCGGCCCAGAGGATCATCATCAGGTCGGGCGCGACGCGCTCGGGCGGGATGAGGTGCGAATAGGCGATGGTCGAGACGACGAATTTCGGCACGCCGAGCGGCAGGCAAAGCGCCACGTCGAGCGCCAGATCTGTCCCCATCGAACCGCCGATGGCGATGAAGGCGTCGATCTCGCCACTTTGATGGAGCTTGCGCACCAGCTGCACCGCGCCGCCGGCCATCAGCGTCATGGCGGTGTTCTCATCACCGCTCGAAACGATCTCGGCGATCGTCACATCCACCGCCCGCGCCACGGCGTGCTTGTCGTGGTCCGGGCTGTAGGGCGGGTCGCCGAGCACGCTGACATCCATCATCACGGCGCGGCCGCCCGATGCCTCGATGCATTGTTTCATGAACAACAGCTCTTCGGCCTTTGTGTCGCCCGTGCCGATGACCAGGATGCGGGCCGCAGTCTCCGAGGGCATCAGGCCTGCCTCCTCAAGATTTGCAGGTTTTCGCCGTTGAGGCGCATGGAAATCTCCCGTGCCGCCTCCCTCACGGCAAGTCCCCGCTCCGTGATCGCGGCTGCCGTCGTTCTGGCCTTTGGCGCCGCCACCGCGATGGTGCCGAGCGCAAAGCCATCCGCCGCGCGGATTGCCGCCGCGACGCTGATCACGCCTTCCTCATAGCCCTGGTCGCAGATCGAATAGCCGCGCTCGCGCGCCTCGCCCATGGATCTTGAGATGGCCGCTGCCTCGATCAGCGTATGGGCCGTGAAGGCGTCGAGCGAACCCGTCAGGCACACCTTGACGGTCTCGTCGCGGGCGAAGGCCAGATAGGCGATGCCCGACGCGGTCGAATGCAGGGGCAGCAACTGACCGATGTCGATGTTGACCCGGTTCGCCCATGCCGGATGCTCGACATGAACGGTGACCAGCCTGTCGACGCCGAATTCCGACAAATGCACGGTCTCGGCCGTCGATGCTGCCAGGTCCCGCACCAGCGGAACAGCTGTCTGCAGGAAAGGAAAGCGCGCTTCGCGGATGCGCGCCAGCCGCGACAGGCCGGCGCCGAGGCGATAGTGCCGCGTGCCGATATCCTGCTCGACAAAACCATGGCCGGCCAGCGCAACCAGCAGCCGCCGTGTCGTCGCCTTGTCGAAGCCCGAGCGGCGCGCCAGATCGGACAGGCCGAGCTCGGGCTCGTCGACGCTGAACAGCTCCAGAAGCGAGATCGCTTTTCCGACCGTACTCAAATTTGCCTCCCGGTTCGGGATAATCATTTAACGTGTGAATTAACTTGACAGGCATCGGCATTGTTTGCAAGTCTATATTCAAAATAGCGGTTCAAATAATGAACCAACCGCCAGAGTGCATGGGACAGGCCATTCGGCCGGCGAACTCAAGGGTTTGCAAACAGGAGGGATCGATGACAGCAGTTGCAGAACAGGCGCCGGCCAACAGGCTGCGCAAGAACAGTCTTGGCGTCGGCGCCATCACCTTCATGGTGATTTCGGCGGCCGCCCCGCTCACGGCCGTCGCCGGCGGCACGCCGCTCGGCATGCTGATGGGCAATGGCGCCGGCTTTGCCGGCACCTATTTGATCGTCACCATCCTGCTGCTTTTGTTCGCGGTCGGCTATGTCGCCATGTCACGCCATGTCGGCAATGCCGGCGCCTTCTATGCCTATGCCGCGCGCGGCCTCGGCAGCATGGCCGGCGGCGCCACCGCGCTGATCGCCATCCTGTCCTACAATGCCATGCAGATCGGGGTCATGGGCCTGCTCGGCGCCGCGACATCAGGCCTGTTCGCCGGCTGGGGCATCAATTTGCCCTGGTGGGTGTGGAGCTTCATCGCCATCGCGCTGGTCGCCGTGCTCGGCTATCGGCAGGTCGACCTCTCCGCCAAGATCCTGACGGTGCTGGTGTTGTGCGAATATCTTGTGGTTCTGGTCCTCGACATCGCCATCCTCAAGACCGGCGGCGATAGCGGCCTGTCGGCGGCGCCGTTCAGCTGGAGCCAGATCACATCGGGCTCGCCGGCCATCGCCATTCTGTTCTGCTTTGCCGCCTTCATCGGTTTCGAGGCGACGACGATCTATGCCGAGGAAGCCCGCGATCCAAAGATCACCATTCCGCGCGCCACCTATTTTTCGGTCGTGCTGATCGGCGTCTTCTACATGCTCACGGCATGGCTGATGGCGGTCGGCGCCGGTGTCGACAAGCTGCTGCCGACGCTGCAAGGGCTGCAGGATCCAACGACCTTCCTGTTCGGCCTGTCCGACCGCTACGCCGGAACGATGCTGTCGCAGGCGATGAGCATCCTGTTCGTGTCGAGCCTGTTTGCCGGCGTGCTGGCGTTCCACAATGCGGTTGCGCGCTATATCTATGTCTCGGGCCGCGAAAAACTGTTGCCGCAGACGATTGGCGTGACGCATGCGGTGCACCAGAGCCCGCATGTCGCTTCCGTCATCCAGAGCGTGCTCGCTGCGATCGTCGTCGGCCTGTTCGCCGTGCTCGGCCTCGATCCGGTGCTGGCGCTGTTTTCGTGGCTGACCAATGTCGCGACGCTCGGCGTCATCGTCATGATGGCGGTGGCATCGCTTGCCGTGGTGATGTTCTTCCGCGCCAACCCGGCAGCCCAGGAGAACGCGCTGAAGACCACCATCCTGCCCGGGCTGACCTTCATCGCTTTCGTCATCATCATCTACCTGATCGTCATCAATTTCGGCAGCCTGTCCGGGGCGGGCGGCTTTCTTGGCGTGTTCCTGCCGGGGCTGGTGCTGATCGCCGCGATCGTCGGCCTGCTGCTGGCCAGCGCGCTGAAGAGCCGCGATCCCATAGCCTTCGAAAACCTCGGCCAGCCGCTGAAAGATTGAGAAAAGCAAAGGGGCGGCGTGCCACGCCGCCCTTACACCACAAGGGGAGTGGCGGATTTGAGCTTTGCCGAAAATATAACCGTCGAGGCATTGGAAGCCGATCCCTACCCGATCTATGCAGAGCTCAGGCGCAGTGCGCCTGTCGCTTTCGTGCCCGCGGTCAATCTGTGGTTCGTCACCCGCTGGAAGGATGTCGAGAGCGTCGCCAAGTCGCCCGACATCTTCTCCGCCGTCGTCGGCTCGTCGCCGGTCGAGCGCTCCTTCGGCAAGCCGACCATCCTGACCACCGATGGCGAGACGCACAAACAACTGCGCCAAGGCGTCGATCCGAAATACCGGCCGCGCACCGTCGCCGCCTATGCCGGCGACCTCGTGCGGTCGATTGCCGAACCCTTTCTCGACCGGATCGCCAACCAAGGCTCCGCCGAGCTGATGGCCGATTATTTCGAACCGGTGTCGACGCTCAGCCTGGCACGCTCGCTCGGCCTTGCCGACATCGACATGCCGACGCTGCGCCGCTGGTTCTATGGCCTTGCCCAGGGCGCCATCAATTTCGAGAACGACCCGAAGCGGCAGGAGATCGCCGACGCGATCAGTGCCGAGGTCGGCGACGCCATCCTGCCGACGCTGGAAAGACTTGCGCGCCAGCCAGATGACTCGGCGCTGTCGCACATGCTGCATGACGGCATGCCGGAGGGCACGACGCGGCCAATCGATTTTTTGATGCCAAGCATCAAGGTCATCCTGCTTGGCGGCATGCAGGAACCCGGACATGGCGCCGGCTCGATCCTCGCCGGTCTGCTGGGCCATCCCGAACAGATGCGGCAGGTGCTCGCCGATCCCGAGACCTTCGTGCCGAAGGCGGTCGACGAGGGCCTGCGCTGGGTGGCGCCGATCGGCACGCAGACGCGGCAGACGACGCAGGCGGTGGAGCTTGGCGGCGTGACGATCCCGGCCGGCGCCGCGGTCGCCGCACTCGTCTCCTCGGCAAGCCGCGACGAGAGCCGCTTTGCCGATCCCGACCGCTTCAACATCAACCGCGACGAAGGCAATCATGCCGCCTTCGGCTTCGGCCATCATTTCTGTTCGGGCCGGTTTTTCGCACGCGAGCAGATGTGCCTTGCGGTGAGGCTGTTGCTTCTGCGCTTCCCCCATCTCAGCCTTGTGCCTGGCAAGGAGCCGGTGTTTCGCGGCTGGGAATTCCGCGCGCCAACCACATTGCATGTTTCCCTGGGAGTCCGTCACCCATGATCAGTCAGAATGCCATCGACACGCTGCGCCAGACGGAGATCGGCGCACGGGGCCTGTTCATCGATGGCGTGCAGATCGAGACAACAAGCGGCGAAAGCCTGCCGGTGACGTCGCCGATCGACGGCCGACCTTTCGCCAGCATCGCCGACGGCAATGCCGCCGATATCGACTGCGCCGTCAAGTCGGCGCGCAAGGCGTTCGAGAGGGGCTCGTGGTCGCGATCAGCGCCGGCCTTTCGCAAGAAGGTGCTGACGAAGTTCGCCGAGCTGGTCGAAAAGCATGCCGACGAGCTCGCCGTGCTCGGCGTGCGCGACAATGGCACCGAGATCGGCATGGCCTACAAGGCCGAACCGCTCTCGGCCGCCGGCACCATCCGCTACTATGCCGAGGCGATCGACAAGGTCTACGGCGAGATCGCGCCAACGGCCGACAATGTGCTCGGACTGATCCACAAGGAGCCGCTCGGCGTCGTCGGCGTCATCGTGCCGTGGAACTTTCCGCTGATGATCGGCGCCTGGAAGATCGCGCCCGCACTTGCCGCCGGCAATTGCGTGGTGGTCAAGCCGCCGGAAATCGCTTCGCTGACGCTGCTGCGGTTGGCCGAATTGGCAAGCGAGGCCGGACTTCCCGCCGGTGTGCTCAATGTCGTCACCGGCCGTGGCGCGGTCACCGGCGAAGCGCTCGGCCTGCATATGGATGTCGACGCCATCGCCTTCACCGGCTCGGGGCCGGTCGGTCGACGGCTGCTCGAATATTCCGCTCGCTCCAATCTGAAGCGCGTCTTCCTCGAACTCGGCGGCAAGTCGCCCAACATCGTCTTTGCCGATGCCTCAGACCTGAAACAGGCGGCGGTCGTCTCGGCCAACGGCATTTTTCGCAATTCCGGCCAGGTCTGCGTCGCCGGCTCGCGGCTTCTGGTCCAGTCAGCGGTCTATCATCGGTTCATGGACGAACTTGTCGCGGCAACCACGCAGCTGAAAGTCGGCGATCCGCTCGATCTCACCAGCGATGTCGGCGCGGTATCGAGCGCCGAACAGCTGGACAAGAACCTCGGTTTCGTTGCCAGGGCGACGGAAGAAGGCGCCCAGCTGGTCACCGGTGGCGAGCGGATTCTGACCGAGACCGGCGGCAGCTACATGGCGCCGACGATCTTCGAGAATGTCACGCAAGACATGCAGCTTGCGCGCGAGGAGGTGTTCGGGCCAGTGCTCGGCGTCATGCGCTTCGAGACCGAGGAGGAGGCGGTGCGGCTTGCCAATTCGACCGTCTACGGGCTCGCCTCGGCGGTGTGGACCGCCAACCTCTCCACAGCACACCGCATGGTGCGCGCCATCAATGCCGGCGTCGTCCACGTCAACACCTATGGCGGCGCCGACATCACCGTGCCGCTCGGCGGCGTCAAACAGTCCGGTTTCGGCCGCGACAAGTCGCTTCACGCGCTGGAGAAATATTTGGAACTGAAGACGGCGTGGATCGCGCTTTGACGGCACGCCGGGCTCTCTGAGAATCTGACGACCTCCAGAGGCGCGCAAGATCGCGCCGCGACCCGCTGCGGCCGGTCAAGCGGCGGCTTTTGCTCACGCTCTTGAAAATTTTGAGAGAATATTCCCGGCTTTGGCGAGAACGGCGAAACCCGTTCTTTGATAAACTTGATAGAATTTCTGAGGATGTGACCAAGGCTAGGCAATCCGCCTGGCTGCCATGACTTCACAACCACAGAGATCAATCATGTCCGACTTCAAGAACACTTTGCCATCTTCCCCGGGGTCAACCGTCAACCGGCGCAGTGGCCTTGCTCTGCTGTTCGCCTCGGCCGTGGCGATCGGCAGCCTGATGGCGCCCGGCGCATCGTTCGCCGAGGACAAAAAGGCGATCAAGGTGGGTATCATCAGCGGTGAGGACGAGGATGTCTGGCGAGTCGTCGTCGCCCAGGCCGCCGAAAAGGGCCTCTCCATCGAAACCGTGGTGTTCAACGACTACACCCAGCCCAATGAGGCGCTGGAGCGCGGCGAAATCGACGCCAACGCCTTCCAGCACCAGCCCTATCTCGACAACCAGATCAAGACTCAAGGGTATCATATCGTGCGCGTCGGCTATACCGGCGTGTGGCCGATCGGCCTCTACTCGAAGAAGTACAAAGCAGTCGCCGACCTGCCCGAGGGCGCGGTCGTCGGCGTGCCGAACGATCCATCCAATGAAGGCCGGGCGCTGCGCGTGCTGCAGAATGAAGGCGTGATCAAATTGAAGGACGGCACCGGTATTCTGGCCACCACCGCCGACATCGCCGAGAACGCGAAGAAGGTGGTGATCAAGGAGCTGGACGCCGGCATTGTCGGCCGCTCGGTCGAGGATCTCGACGCCGCGGTGGTCAACACCGACTGGGCGCTGAAAAGCGGCCTGACGCCGGAAAACCGCATCGCGCAGGAGCCGATCGCCGACAATCCCTACCGCAACTTCATCGCGGTGAAGGCTGGCAACGAGAACGAAGCCTGGGTGAAGACGCTGGTCGCCTCCTATCAGAACGAGGCGGTGAAGGCCGAGTTCGACAAGGTTTACAAGGGCACCGGCCTCAGCGCCTATTGATCCGATCGTCGACCGGAAGCCCGGTTCGAGAGCAACAGCGGCCCGCGCTTAGGCGCGGGCCGCGATTGCGTTTTCGGGAACAGGAACATTCATGAACCAGCATATCACGGCATCCGGAGAAACCGCCGATCCGACCCATGGCCGGCCCGACCCGTCTCAGGACGTCGTGCGCCTCGTCGAGCTCAAGCGCCGCTTCGGTGTGACAGCGGCGCTCGACGGCATCTCGCTGACCGTGCGCAAGGGCGAGATCCTCGGCATCATCGGCCGCAGCGGCGCCGGCAAGTCGACGCTGATCCGCTGCCTGAACGGGCTGGAACGGCCTGACTCCGGCGAGGTGTTCATCGAAGGCCGAGAGATCAGCCGGCTTGGCGAGCGCGAGCTGCAGCCGCTGCGGCGGCGCATCGGCATGATCTTCCAGCATTTCAACCTGCTGTCGGCCAAGACCGTCGAAGACAATGTGGCGCTGCCGCTGAAGATCGAGGGCCGCCCGAAGGCCGAGCGACTGAAGCGCGCCGCCGAACTGCTCGACCTCGTCGGCCTGTCCGAGAAGGCAAAAGCCTATCCGGCGTCACTGTCGGGCGGCCAGAAGCAGCGTGTCGGCATCGCCCGGGCGCTGGCAGCACGCCCGGCGCTGCTCTTGTCGGACGAAGCCACCTCGGCGCTCGATCCGGAAACAACGCGCTCCATCCTCGCCCTTCTCAAGGACATCAACCGGCAGCTTGGGCTGACCATCCTTCTGATCACACATGAGATGGAGGTGGTCCGCTCGATCGCCGACCGCGTTGCGGTGATCGACGCCGGGCGCATCGTCGAGCAAGGGCCGGTCTGGTCGGTGTTTGCCGACCCACAATCAGACATCACCAAAAGCCTGCTCGGCGCCATCCGGCCGCAGCTGCCAGCCGAACTGGCGGCCCGGCTGCTGCCGGCGGCCGGCGCGGAGACGATCCTGCGCGTCGACGTGGCCGGCGATGCGGCACGCGGCCCGTTGCTGTCCGACCTTGCCACGGCTGTTCCAGGCGCCTTCCGCCTCATCCACGGCGGCATCGACCATATCCAGCAACAGCCCGTCGGCACGCTGTTCCTGTCTGTTCCCGGCAGCGATGCAAATCATCTCGCTGACATCATCACATTCCTGAAGACCCGCCAGGCGCGGGTGGAGGTGCTTGGCCATGTCGCCGATCCTGTTTGAACTTCTGCTGCGTTCGATTTGGGAAACCGTCCTGATGACAGCCGCCTCCGGCCTCATCTCGCTGGTCTTCGGCCTGCCGCTCGGCCTGGCACTGATCGCCACCGAACGCGGCGGGATTGCCGAAAGCCTGTGGGTGAACCGGGCGCTCGGCGCCGTCATCAACGGCTTCCGTTCGGTGCCCTTCATCATCCTTCTGGTGGCACTGATCCCGGTGACGCGGCTGATCGTCGGCACCTCGATCGGCACATGGGCAGCCATCGTGCCGCTGTCGATCGCCGCCACGCCCTATTACGCGCGCATTGCCGAAGTGTCGTTGCGTGAGGTCGACCGTGGCTTGATCGAGGCGGCGCGCGCCATGGGCGGCAACCGCTGGACGATCATCCGCGAGGTGCTGGTGCCGGAAGCCCTGCCCGGCATCGTCGCCGGCTTCACGGTGACGCTGGTGACGCTGATCGGTGCCTCGGCCATGGCCGGCGCCATTGGCGCCGGCGGCCTCGGCGACCTCGCCATCCGCTACGGCTATCAACGATTTGAGACGTCCGTCATGATCGCGGTGGTCATCGTGCTGATCATCCTGGTCTGCGGCATCCAGTGGGCGGGGGACCGGCTGGTGGCGAGGCTGGATCGGCGGGGGTGAAAGACTGGCTGATGGCACGGCCGCGTACGGGATAGGCGGAGGCCTTTCCGCCACCAAACCGTCTGACGCCCGGCTTCACCCGCCAAAGCTGCCCAGCCGCGTGGGCTGCGTATAGCTGCGGTCGACATAGAGCAGGGCCGAGCCGCCGCTGCCGTGCCGGACGTCGATGACGCGGCCGATCATGACATTGTGCGTGCCGACGACATGTACAGTCTCGATCTCGCAATCGAAATTGACGATCGCATCCGAGAGTGCCGGCGTGCCGGAGGTCAGCGTCTGCCAGCGCGCCGAGGCATAGCGTGCCTCCATGTCCCTGGCCGCGCCAGCGAATTTTCCCGCCAGATGCATGTGGTCATGCGTCAGCACGTTGACGCAGAAGCGCTGGTTGGACAGGAACATGGCGGCCTGCGTCGAGCGCCCGTTCATGCACACCAGCAGCGTCGGCGGCTCGTCGGAGACGCTGCACATGGCGGTGGCGGTGAAGCCGCCGCGCCCTGCCGGGCCATCGGTGGTGACGATGTTGACCGGCGCGCAGACCCTCGCCATGGCGTCGCGGAAATCGGCTTTCGAAATCTGCGTGGCCATCTGGTTTCACTCGGCCGTTGAGACAAGCGGATTGAACCAGGTATCGCCCGTCCAGCCATTCTCGTCATAGTCGGCCATGCAGGTGTCGACGAGCTCTTCCATCGCCTTCAGCCGCCCGCCGCGCTCAGCTCCTTTCAGCACCTGCAGCCGCACCTCTTCCGGCGCGCCGGCATAGTTGAGCTCGTAGAGCGCGTGGCGGCCGCCGAACTCGGTGCCGGTCGCGTCCCACAAAAGCTTCATGATCTTGATGCGCTCGATGTGGCCCATGTCGTTGGAGCCGCGCACATATTGCGCCAGATACTTGTCGATCTCGGGGTTGTTGAAGTCGCGCACCGACGACGGCAGGTAGATCAGCCCGGACGCGATCACCCGGCGCACGGTGTCGATGACGCGCGGATAGGCTTCCGACATGAAGGTGCGGTAGGCGAGCGCGGCTTCCAGATTGGGCAGCACCGCGCCATTCGCCCACGGGATCGGGTTGTAGGCCATGGCGTTGGAAAAGCTCCAGAACATGTGCCTGAGCGCGATGACCTCGCCCAGTGCCGCCTGGTTGCCGCGGAAAGCATCGCCGCCCGTGGCGCGCAGCGCCTTGGCCAGCAGGCCGGCGAGGAAATCGAGCTTGACGGCGAAACGCGTGCAGCCCTGGAAGCAATAGCCATGCATGAAGCCGGATGCCGGATGGAAGGACAGGATTTTCTGCGCGTCGCGCAGCACCAGAACGTCCTCCCAGGGGATGAAGACATTGTCGAGCACCAGGATCGCGTCGTTCTCGTCGAAGCGTGACGACAGCGGATAGTCGAAGGGTGCCGCCATCGTGTTGGCGGTCTGCTCGTAGGAGACGCGGCAGAACATCTTTATTCCAGGCGCATTCATCGGCACGATGAACATCACCGACAGCGACGGATCCTCGGTGACCGTCGCCGATCCCTGCGCCAGGAAATTATAGTGCGTCAGCGCCGAGGACGTCGCCACCACCTTGGCGCCGGAGACGTAGATGCCGGCATCCGTCTCCCTGGTGATGTGGACGAAGACGTCCTTCACTTGTTCGGCCGGCTTGTGGCGGTCAATCGGCGGGTTGACGATGGCATGGTTCATGAACAGTGCGGCTTCCTGGGCACGCCTGTGCCAGGACAGGGCATTGTCCTTGAACGGCCCGTACCAGTCGGCATTGGCGCCGAGCGTGTTCATCAGCGCCGCCTTGTAGTCGGGCGTGCGCCCCATCCAGCCATAGGACATGCGTGACCACTCGGCGATCGCCGTCTGCTGGGCGGCGAGTTCGCCAGAGGATTTGGCAACCCGGAAATATTTGTGGGTGTAGCCGCCCGAGCCGGTGTCGGTCGGCGAGGTCAGCGTGTCCCGTCGCAGGGGATCATGCAGCGCATCGTAGAGGCGCGCCAGCGACCGCGCCGAATTGCGCATCGACGGGTGCGTGGTGACATCGGCAATGCGTTCGCCATTGATATAGACCTCGCGGCCGTCGCGCAGGCTCTCCAGATACTCGGCCCCGGTGAACGGCCGTGCCTTGTCGGCGCGGAAGTCTTCTGATCGCATGATGGTCCTCCTCTTAAGCCGCAACACTAGCACCTTGGGCATGCATCTGTTATGGACGGAACGGCAAAACCGATTGGACTTTTTCGGGCGCCATGAGCCAGAATTCCATCCCCGACTTCTTCGTCTATGGCGAGCCGGTAAGGCCGCTCGATGTCGGCTTCCTGCATGTCGAGACGGTGCTTGCGCGCAGCAATATCCATCTTGGTCAGGTTGCGGCGCACAAGCATCCGCAGATGGGCCAGATCACCTACTGGACCAGCGGCTCCGGCAACTACCGTATCGAAGACCGATCCTGGGACTTTTCGGCGCCTGCCGTCAGCTTCGTGCCGAGCGCTGTCGTGCATGGCTTCTCGATCGGACCCGGCACCGACGCCATCGTCGTCTCGGTCGCCGACGGCGCGCTCGCGGCCATCGCCGCTCACAGCCTGCTGCCGCTGGACAGGCCGGTCTTTGCCGACGGTCTGCCACGACACGCGGCGTGGGCGAGACTGGCGGCGGTGCTGGAGATGATCGCCGCCGAATATGCCGAGGCGCAAGCCGGCAATGACAGGGTCCTGCCGGCGCTGATCGCAGTCGCACTCTCCCACATTGCGCGCCTCAGCCCCGGCGTGACCGCATCCGCCGCCTCTTCCGATGCTTCGCTGGCGCGGGGCCTGCGTCGGCTCGCCGACGCGCATTTCCGCGACAACTGGCCGGTCGATCGCTACGTCGAGGCGCTGGCCACCACGCCGCATCTTCTCGACAAGGCTGCCCATGCGGTGCTGGGCGTCGGCGTCAAGCGGGTCGTCAGCGAAAGGCGGCTGCTGGAGGCCAAGCGTCTGCTGCTGTTCACCGTACGCACGGTGGAGGACATCGCCTACGAGATCGGCTTCGACGACCCGGCGTATTTTTCACGGTTCTTTCGCGCGCGGGTCGGCGAAGCGCCCGCCGCCTGGCGCCGGAGGCACTTGCAGGGCCATTGATCCTGCGTGAAATGCAGACCCGTGACGCGCAATTCTCCATGTTGCAGCCACAGCCACTTTTTCGTGAAGCTGAACGGGTTGATCCCTTCGCCTGTCTGCCTAGGTAGAAAGGAGCGGCGGGCGCCACGCAAATCTGACATCGGACCAATCTGACAGTCGGCATGATATTTTCCTGCATTCAAAAGCTTGCCCTCGCTGTTCTCTGTGTCGGCATCCAGTCTTCCTGCGTCGTTCCCGACGATACGTCGCGTATCGCCAAGGTTGATCCAACGGCGGCGGCCGCCCGCAAGGAGATGGTCGGCCTCAGCGAAGCCGATGTTCGAATGTGCGCCGGGTTTCCGACCGCCACCGCCGACGCCGGCCGATCGGGCCAGATCTGGACCTACAAGCGCATCGTCCAGCGCGGCAATCTCAGCATTGTGGTTCCGACTTTGGCGGTCGGCGCGATCCCCGCGGTCGGCGGCTCCGTCAATGTCGCTCCCGGCGGTTATTGCGACACGCAAATTCGCATAGTCGACGGCCGCGTCGCCGAAGTTGCCTATGCCGGCGACAACAATTTGCCGAACAGGCGCGACGCGCTTTGTGTCAGCACGGTGGACGCCTGTGTGACCTATGCCCGTCAACACGCTCAGAGGCCGGCGGCCAGATAGCCGGCGGCAGCGAAACAGCGATGACGGTCACGCAAATATCGTTGAGGGCTTGACTGACCCGCCGGACAGAATACGCTAGCGCAAAATACCGGCTCTGATCGCCGGGCGGCAAGAATGCCTCGTATGCCTCGCCCTTGCGGCGCTGGCTGCGGGGCATTGTCATTTTGGGGATCTGTTTGAAACGGCGTATCGAGATCGGCATCCTGTATTCCCGCTCGGGGAGCTATCAGCTCGTCTCCGATGCGTGCCGCATCGGCGCCATGCGCGCCATCGCCGACATCAACGCCGATCGCAGCTCAGGCATCGAACTGGTGCCGGTCGAGCGCGATCCGCAAAGCAATGCGGACCGCTACGCGACGCTGTGCGAGGATATTTTCAGGACCAGCAGCGCGCGCCATGTCGTCGGCTGCGTCACCTCGTGGAGCCGCAAGGAAACCATTCCGGTGCTCGAGAAGGCGGGCGGCATGCTCTGGTACGCCTGCCCCTATGAGGGCTTCGAGGCCAACGAGCACGTCGTCTACATGCACGCCTGCCCCAACCAGCATCTGGTGCCGCTGATGGCGCATGTCGTGCCGCGTTTCGGCGCCAACGGTTTCCTGCTCGGCTCGAACTACATCTGGGGCTGGGAGATGAACCGCGTCGCGCGCGACCTGATCGCCGATGCCGGCGGCAAGGTTCTGGGCGAACGCTACCTGCGCATCGGCGAGACCGATGTGTCGCGGCTGATCGCGGAGATCCGCGCCACGCGGCCGAACTTCGTCCTCAACAACCTGATCGGCACCTCGTCCTACGCCTTCCTCGCGGCCTATCGCGACCTGGGTCACGAGGATGCCGCCTTCAGTCCCGAGACTTGTCCCGTCATCTCCTGCAACCTCACCGAAGGTGAGCTGCCGGCGATCGGTGAATCCGGCAAGGGACATCTGTCGGTCGGGCCGTATTTCGCGCCGCGGCCGGCCGCCTTCGCCTCGTCTTTCGAGGCCTCCGCCTATGCCTCCGTGCAGGTGATGGCCGACGTGCTCTCCAGCAATCACGAAGCCGGTCCGGCGGAATTTTCCAGAGCCTTCGCAGAACGTCGCTTCTCCACCCGGCTCGGGCCGATAGCCATCGACGCCCATTCCCAGCACGCGACACTGCCGGTGATCATCGGGCGCATCGCGGATGGCTTCTTCGAGGTCGTCAGCCGCGAGGACGAAGTCGCGCCAGACCCGTATCTGTCGCGCTACGACCCGGCAAAAACATTCGGCCGCCCGCGCCTGAGGGTGGTGTCGTGACGAGAACCCCACGCATCCCCAATCTCGGCGGCGCCAGGGCCTTCATCCTGCACCGCCCGCATCCGACGGTGCAGGCGATCACCAGGCAATTGTCGGCCATCGGCCTGATCACGCTGGACTGCTGGCCCGAACTGCCGCCCGAGGCGCTGGCGGCCGATTTCGTCTTCTTCGACGCCGATCTCGGCTTCGACGAGCAATTCCCGTGGAAGCCGGGCGAAGCGCCGATGCCGCTGGTGGCGCTGATCGGTTCCGAGGCGCCCGGCCGCATCGAATGGGCGTTGTCGCACAAGGCCGACGCCCAGCTCTTGAAGCCGGTCGGCAATGCCGGCGTCTACAGCGCACTGCTGATCGCAAGGCAAAGTTTCGAGGCGCGAAAACACCTGGCCAGCGAAATCGCCTCGCTTCGCCAGCGCGTCGCCGAGCGCCAGACCATCGTGCGCGCGGTGACGGCACTGGCGAAAGGCGCCGATGACGGCCGCGCCTATGCGCAGCTTCGCTCGCTGGCGATGAGCTGGCAGATCAGCGTCGAGGATGCCGCGCGGCGGATCGTGGCCATGACAAGTGAAGAAGCAACGGGGGAAGAAGGCGGCGATGACCAGTCCCATCGCGCCTGATCTCACCGCACCAGGGCGCATGTCGGTCAAGCCGCGCGCCGGCGTCTGGCGCCGGCTGGTCAAACGCCGTCTGGCGCTGCTCGGGCTGGTGATCGTCGCCACCGTTGTCGCCGGCGCCGTGCTGGCGCCATGGCTGACCGGCTATGATCCCAACGAGCAGATGTTCGACGGCCTGACCATCGAGGGCTCGCCACTGCCGCCGGATGCAAAATTCTGGCTCGGCACCGACCTGCTCGGCCGCGACCTGTTGACCCGCATCCTCTACGGAGCCCGCACCTCGCTGATCATCGGCATCGTCGCCAATGGCGTGGCGCTGTTCATCGGCACGCTGGTCGGCGTTGTCGCCGGCTATTTCCGTGGCTGGATCGGCAGTGCGCTGATGCGTTTCACCGATTTGATGATGGCGTTTCCGGCACTGCTGCTCGCCATTTGCCTGGCCGCGGTGTTCGAGCCAAGCCTGTGGATCGTCGCCATGGTCATCGCCCTGGTCAACTGGGTGCAGACCGCCCGCGTTATCTACACCGAGACCTCTTCGCTCGCCGAACGCGAGTTCATCGACGCCGAGCGCACCATCGGCGCGAGCGCACCGCGCATCCTGTTTCGCCACATCCTGCCGCATCTCCTGCCGACCATCATCGTCTGGGGCACGCTCGGCATTTCGACCACGGTGCTGTTGGAGGCGACGCTCTCCTTCCTCGGCATCGGCGTGCAGCCGCCGACCGCGTCCTGGGGCAACATCATCTTCGAGAACCAGACCTACTTCCAGGCAGCACCCTGGCTGGTGTTCTTTCCCGGCGCGGCGATCCTGGCGCTGGCGCTGGCCTTCAACCTGATCGGCGACGCGCTGCGCGACATCCTCGATCCGACGCAAAGGGGCCGGGCATGATCGCCTATCTCGGCCGCCGCCTGATCCAGTCGCTGCTGATCCTGCTCGGCGTCTCGCTGATCACCTTCGCGCTGCTCTATCTCTTGCCGGCCGACCCGGTGCGCCAGATCGCCGGCCGCAGCGCCACGCCGCAGACGGTCGAGAACATCCGCCAGCAGCTCGGCCTCGACCAGCCCTTCATCGTCCAGTACTGGCGCTATCTTACGAAGCTCATCAGCGGCGATCTCGGCCGCTCCTACATCCAGCGCTCCGAAGTCACCGAGCTGATCGTCTCGCGGCTGCCGGCCAGCCTGTTGCTGATGGTCGGCGCCATCCTGTGCGAGCTGCTGCTCGGCCTCAGCATGGGCCTGATCGCCGCCGTCAAGCGCGGCACCGCCACCGACCAGACGCTGATGGTCGCCTCCTTCGTCGGCGTCTCGGCGCCGCAATTCGTCGTCGGCTTGCTGCTGCTCTACGTCTTTGCCGTGCGGCTCAGCTGGTTCCCGATCGGCGGCTATGGCACCTGGCGTCATCTCGTGCTGCCGTCGCTGACCATGGGCATACTCGGCGCCGGCTGGTACGCCCGCATGATGCGCTCGTCGATGATCGATGTTCTGCGCCAGGATTATGTCCGCACCGCCCGCGCCAAGGGCCTGGCGCGGCGAGCCATCCTGTTCCGCCATGCGCTGCCCAACGCCATCCTGCCGGTCATCGCCATGATCGGCATCGACATCGGCATCTTCATGGGTGGCATTGTTGTCGTCGAAAGCGTGTTCGGCTGGCCTGGCATTGGCCAGCTGGCGTGGCAGGCCATCCAGCGCGTGGACATCCCGATCATCATGGGCGTCACCCTGGTCTCGGCCTTCGCCATCGTGCTCGGCAATCTGCTGGCCGACGTCATCGCGCCCTTCATCGACCCCCGCATCAAGCTCAGATGAAAATGAAAACCAGACAGAGAAAGGGAACATAAAAATGAAAAAGTTTCTCGCATCCACGGTAGCGGCATCGGCGCTGGCGCTGATGCTCGGCATGACAAGTGTTCGCGCCGAAGACGCGATCGATCCGAACGCCAAGCAGGGCGGCGCCATCACCATCACCTACAAGGACGATGTCGCCACGCTCGATCCGGCGATCGGCTATGACTGGCAGAACTGGTCGATGATCAAGAGCCTGTTCGACGGGCTGATGGATTACGAACCGGGCACCACCAATTTGAAGCCCGACCTTGCCGAAAGCTACGAGATCGCGCCCGACGGCAAGACCTTCACCTTCAAGCTGCGCCATGGCGTGAAATTTCACAACGGCCGCGAAATGACCGCCGACGACGTGAAATATTCGCTCGACCGCGTCACCAATCCAAAGACCCAGAGCCCCGGCGCCGGCTTTTTCGGCTCGATCAAGGGCTATGACGATGTCGCCGCCGGCAAGGCCGAGAGCCTCTCCGGCGTCACCGTCGTCGATCCCTATACGGTCAAGTTCGAGCTGACCCGGCCCGACGCCACTTTCCTGCATGTCATGGCCATCAACTTCTCGCATGTCGTGCCGAAGGAAGAGGTCGAGAAATACGGCGCCGATTTCGGCAAGCATCCGGTCGGCACCGGCGCCTTCAAGCTCGCCGAGTGGACACTCGGCCAGCGCATCGTCTTCGAGCGCAATGCGGACTATTGGCACAAGGGCCTGCCGCATCTGGACAAGATCACCTTCGAGATCGGCCAGGAGCCGATCGTTGCGCTGCTGCGCCTGCAGAAGGGCGAGATCGACGTTCCCGGCGACGGCATTCCGCCGGCAAAATTCCAGGAGGTGATGGCCGATCCGGAGCAGAAGGCACGCGTCGTCGAAGGCGGCCAGCTGCACACCGGCTATGTCACCATGAACACCACCATGGCCCCGTTCGACAATGTGAAGGTGCGCCAGGCGGTCAACATGGCGATCAACAAGGCGCGCATCATCCAGATCATCAACGGCCGCGCCGTGCCGGCCAACCAGCCGCTGCCGCCGTCGATGCCCGGCTACGACAAGGAGTACAAGGGCTATCCCTATGATGTCGCCAAGGCCAAGGCGCTGCTTGCCGAGGCCGGCCATCCCGATGGTTTCGACACGCAATTGTTCGCCATGAACACCGACCCCAACCCGCGCATCGCCCAGGCGATCCAGCAGGACCTGGCGGCGATCGGCATCAAGGCCAGCATCCAATCGCTGGCTCAGGCAAACGTCATTGCCGCCGGCGGCGACAAGGCCGGCGCACCGATGATCTGGTCCGGCGGCATGGCCTGGATCGCCGACTTCCCGGATCCGTCGAACTTCTACGGCCCGATCCTCGGCTGCGCCGGCGCGGTGCCGGGCGGCTGGAACTGGTCGTGGTACTGCAACAAGGATCTCGACGCCAAGGCGGCCGAGGCCGACTCGGTGGTCGACCCGGCCAAGGCCGGCGAGCGCGACAAGATGTGGAGCGCCATCTACGACAAGGTGATGGAAGACGCGCCCTGGGCGCCGGTCTTCAACGAGCAGCGCTTCACCATGAAATCGGCGCGCATGGGCGGCGCCGACAACCTCTATGTCGACCCGGTCCATATCCCGATCAACTACGACAATGTGTACGTAAAAGATGTGCAATAACTGCGACTACACCATCCACGGGCGCCAACATCATTTCGGCTGGGACAATTCGTTTGCCCCGGCCGAGCGGGTGGCGCCCGGCTCGACCATCGAGTTCCAGTGCCTGGATTCCTCCGGCGGCCAGTTGCAGGCCGACAGCACGGTCGCCGACGTCGCCAGGCTCGACTTCGCCACCGTCAATCCGGTGACTGGGCCGATCTTCGTCGAGGGCGCCGAGCCGGGTGACGCGCTGAAGGTGACGATCGAGATGTTCAAACCGTCCGGCTTCGGCTGGACGGCCAACATTCCCGGTTTCGGGCTGCTCGCCGACGACTTCAAGGAGCCGGCGCTGAACATCTGGAAATACGACGCTGCCTCGCTCGAGCCGGCGCTGTTCGGCAAAAATGCGCGGGTGCCGTTGAAACCCTTCGCCGGCACCATCGGCAACGCGCTGGCGGAAAAGGGCCACCATTCGGTGGTGCCGCCAAGGCGCGTCGGCGGCAATCTCGACATCCGCGATCTCGCCGCCGGCACCACGCTGTACCTGCCGGTGGAAGTGGCGGGCGCACTGTTTTCGGTCGGCGATACCCATGCCGCGCAAGGCGACGGCGAGGTTTGCGGCACGGCGATCGAAAGCCCGATGGACGTCGTGCTCAAGCTCGATCTGGTCAAGGATGCCAGGCTGAAGACGCCGCGCTTCACCACGCCAGGCCCGGTGACGCGCCATCTCGACGCCAAGGGTTATGAGGTGACGACCGGCATCGGCCCGGACCTGATGGCGGGCGCCAGGGAAGCGGTCGCGCAGATGGTCGACCTGCTCGCCGGGAGGTACAAGATCGACCCGGTCGAAGCCTATATGCTGGCCTCTGTGTGCGGCGATCTCAGGATCAGCGAGATCGTCGACATGCCGAACTGGGTGGTGTCGTTCTATTTTCCGCGCTGCGTGTTTGAATGATGTCAAGTCGGCGCTGCACCCCCCTCTGTCCTGCCGGACATCTCCCCCTCAAGGGGGGAGATCAGATGTCACTTCGGCTTTCGCCAATCTCTAATGTTGCAAGGGGGAGCGCCGGCCCACGTGACGGCCAATCTCCCCCCTTGAGGGGGAGATGTCCGGCAGGACAGAGGGGGGCGTGCCGGAATAAACCTCTCAGAACTTTGCCTTTGCAATGACCTCAACCCCCGAACCCATCCTCGACATCGCCAACCTCTGCGTCAGCGTGCGCGGCGAGGACGGCGAGCGCGAGGTCGTCTCCGACCTGTCGCTGACGCTGGCGCGTGGCGAGACGCTCTGCATTGCCGGTGAATCCGGCTCCGGCAAATCGATGACCGCACTGGCCATCATGCAATTGCTGCCGCAGCCGGCGGCGCGCATATCGTCTGGGAAAATCCATCTGGGCGATACAGATCTGACGACTCTCGACGAGCGCCGGATGCGGCGCATTCGCGGCGACCGCATCGCCATGATCTTCCAGGAGCCGATGACCTCGCTCAACCCGGTGCTGTCGATCGGCCGGCAGCTCACCGAATCCATCGAGGCACACACCAGCCTGTCGCAGGGCGAAGCTCGTCAGCGCGCCATCGAGGCGTTGAAGGCGGTGCGCATTTCGGAAGCCGAAAGCCGGCTGAAGCAGTTTCCGCACGAGCTCTCCGGCGGCATGCGCCAGAGGGTGATGATCGCCATGGCACTGGCGCTCGAGCCGGACGTGCTGATTGCCGACGAGCCGACGACGGCCCTCGACGTCACCGTGCAAGGCGAGGTGCTGGAGCTGCTGCGCGACCTGCAGCGCCAGCACGGCACCAGCGTCATCCTGATCACCCACGACATGGGCGTCGTCGCCGAAATGGCCGACCGCGTCATCATCATGCGGCATGGCCGCATGGTCGAAGAGGGAAGAACCGCTGACATTTTTGCCAGGCCGCAAGCCGACTACACGCGCGAGCTGCTGGCCGCAGTGCCGCGCATCGGCAGCGGCGTCGGCCGCCAAAAATCCAGGGATGTCGAGACGGCGCTGCCGGCCAATGTCGCCGAAGTCACCGACCTGCATGTCCGCTTCGACCTGCATGGCGGCTTCTTCGGCCGGGTCACCCGTCGCGTCCACGCCGTCGAAGGCGTCAGCTTCTCGATCGCGCCCAACGAGACGCTGGCGCTGGTCGGCGAATCCGGCTGTGGCAAGTCGACCACCGCCAAGGCGCTGGCCGGACTGGTGCCCTACAGCGGCGATATCGCGGTTGGCGGGCGCAATCTGTCCGGCCTTGGTCGCGACGAGCGTAAGGCGGTGCGCCGCGACGTGCAGATGATTTTTCAGGATCCCTACGCCTCGCTCGACCCGCGCATGCGCGTCGGCGAACTCGTCGCCGAGCCGCTGCTGATCCATGGCATCGCCTCGAAGCAAGAGCGCAGTGACCGTGTCGCGGCGCTGTTCGAGCGCGTCGGCCTGTCGGCCGATCAGATGGAGCTCTATCCGCATGAATTCTCCGGCGGCCAGCGCCAGCGCGTCTGTATTGCACGCGCTCTTGCGCTGCGGCCGAAGCTGATCATCGCCGACGAAAGCGTCTCGGCGCTCGACGTTTCGGTGCAGGCGCGCGTGCTCGATCTGTTGAAGGAATTACAGCGCGAATTCGGCGTCGCCTATCTCTTCATCTCGCACGACATGGCTGTGGTCGAGAACATCTCCGACCGCGTCGCCGTCATGTATCTCGGCCAGATCGTCGAGATGGGCACGCGCGACCAGGTCTTTTCCAACCCGCGCCACCCCTACACCAGACGCCTCATCGAAGCCGTGCCGGTGCCCGATCCAGCCAAGCGAAGAAGCCGCTTCGCCCGCCTCGACCAGGAGATCCCGAGCGCCACCCGCAGGATCGGCGAGGCGCCGTTGAAACTGGCGCTGAGGGATGTCGGCAACGGCCACCTCGTCGCCGCCGAGGGCTGAGCCTGCACTGCCGCCGGCGGTTCACGTGTTTGTGTCTCTATCTCGCGCTCAAGGCTCGCGTTCCGCCGCCAAACCGTATCGCTTCGAGCACGAAATCCCTAACGGCCTCTTGCCCTCTGTCCCTATCTTCCTCATGTTCAATACCATTGCGATGATCGATCGTAGGAGGGTCGGTCGGATTCATCGCTATGGGAGGAAGTCAACCATGAAGGTAAGCCTTTTCGTTTCCGCGGCACTTCTCGCCGCATCCGCGATCCCTGCCTCGGCCGCTGAAATTTCCGACGGCAAGGTCAAAATCGGCATTCTCAACGACCAATCGGGCGTCTACGCCGATTTCGGCGGCAAGTGGTCGGTCGAGGCGGCCAAGATGGCGGTCGAGGATTTCGGCGGCAAGGTGCAGGGAGCGCCGATAGAAATCATCAGCGCCGATCACCAGAATAAGCCCGATATCGCCTCCAACATCGCGCGGCAGTGGTACGACACCGAACAGGTCGATGCCATCATGGAACTGACCACCTCTTCGGTGGCGCTCGCCGTCCAGGGGATCTCCAAGGAAAAGAAGAAGATCGACATCGTCACCGGCGCGGCAACCACGGAGCTGACCGGCAAACAATGTTCGCCCTATGGCTTCCACTGGGCCTATGACACTCATTCGCAAGCGGTTGGGACAGGCGGCTCTCTCGTGCAGCAGGGCGGCGACAGCTGGTTCTTCGTCACCGTCGACTATGCATTCGGCTATTCGCTGAAGGATCAGACCACCAAGTTCGTCGAGAGCCATGGCGGCAAGGTGCTGGGCGAGGTGCGTTATCCCCTGGGATCGACCGATTATTCGTCCTTCCTGCTGCAGGCGCAATCGTCGGGCGCCAAGGTCATCGGCCTGGCCAATGCCGGCCTCGATACCTCCAACTCGATCAAGCAGGCGGCCGAATTCGGCATCGTGCAGGGCGGTCAGCGTCTTGCCGCACTCCTGTTCACGCTGGCCGAGGTGCATGGGCTTGGCCTTCAAGCGGCGCAGGGCGTTGTGCTGACCGAAGGCTATTATTGGGATCGCGACGACAAGAGCCGCGAATTCGGGCAGCGCTTTTTCAAGCGCACCAACCGCATGCCGAACATGATCCAGGCCTCGACCTATTCGGCGGTGACGCAGTACCTGAAAGCGATCGACAAGGCCGGCACGGACGAGACCGAAGCCGTCGCCAAGCAACTGCATTCGATGCCTGTGGACGACGCCGCGATAACCAACGGCAAAGTGCAGGCGGACGGCAACATGGTCCACGACATGTACCTCTATCAGGTCAAGTCGCCAGCCGAGAGCACCAAGGAGTGGGACTACTACAAATATCTCGCCACCATTCCTGGCAACGAGGCCTTCCTGAGCGAAAAGGAAAGCGGCTGTCCGACGGCCGGCCAGTGATCGGCGCGGCCGATGGCGCCGACTGACCTGAGCGCGAACGAGCCGCCTGTGGTGCTTTCCGCCCGCGGGTTGCGGCGTGACTTTGCCGGCTTCATCGCCGTGAAAAACGTCGATCTGGATGTTCGCCATGGCAACATCCATGCCCTGATCGGACCCAACGGCGCCGGCAAGACGACTGTCTTCAACCTGCTCACCAAGTTCCTGGCGCCGACCAGCGGCAGGATCGAGCTGCTTGGCCATGACATCACCCGCACGTCGCCGGCCAGGGTCGCGCGGATGGGCCTGGTGCGCTCGTTCCAGATATCGGCGATTTTTCCGCACCTCAGCGTGCTCGACAATGTCCGCGTCGCCCTGCAGCGGCCGGGCGGGCTCAGCGTTCAGTTCTGGCGCTCGCTGGCGGCGCTCGACCGGCTGACGCCGCGTGCCGAGGAATTGCTGCGCTCGGTCGGTCTCGACGACGCCAGGAACAGGCTCGCCGGCGACCTTTCCTATGGCAGGAAACGCGTGCTCGAGATCGCCACGACCCTGGCGCTCGATCCGAAAGTGCTGCTGCTGGACGAGCCGATGGCCGGCATGGGGCACGAGGACGTGGCCACGGTTTCCGACCTTATCCGTTCGGTGGCCAAGGATCGCGCCGTGCTGATGGTCGAGCACAATCTGACTGTCGTGGCCGACCTTTGCGACTGGATAACGGTCATGCAGCGCGGCGAGGTGCTGGCCGCCGGCGACTACGCCACGGTCAGCCGCGACGAGCGCGTCAAGATCGCCTATATGGGCACCGCCGATGACTAGTACCGCACCTCTGCTTGCCGTCAGCGGCCTCAACGCCTGGTATGGCGAGGGCCATGCGCTGCACGGCGTCGATCTGGAAGTGTATTCCGGCGAGACGGTCACACTGCTCGGCCGCAATGGCGTCGGCAAGACGACGACGCTGCGCGCCATCATTGGGCTGATCCGCAAGCGAACCGGCGGGATCGCCTTCGACGGCCAGGATCTGATGCGGCTGCCGCTGCACCGCACTGCGCATCAGGGCATCGGCTTCGTGCCGGAGGAGCGCGGTATTTTCGCCACGCTGACCGTCGACGAGAACCTGGTTCTGCCGCCGGTCGTGGCCGAGGGCGGCATGAGCGTCGAGGAGATATTCGATCTGTTCCCCAATCTGAAGGAGCGGCGCAACAGTCCCGGCACCAGGCTGTCGGGCGGCGAACAGCAGATGCTGGCGATCGCGCGCATGTTGAGAACGGGTGTGAAAATGCTGCTTCTCGACGAGCCGACGGAGGGGCTCGCTCCCGTCATCGTGCAGCGCATCGGCGCGTTGCTGGCGACGTTGAAAAAGCGCGGCATGACGATCCTGCTGGTCGAGCAGAACTTCCGCTTCGCCAGCCGTGTCGCCGATCGTTTCTATCTGATGGAGCACGGCAAGGTGGTGGCGGGGTTCCCGGTCGGCGAGTTGCCGGACCGCATGACGCAGCTCCACGAAGTCCTGGGTGTATGATGGCGCCATGACGATGATCTTCGGAATCCCGGTTCAGGCCTTCCTCGGCCAGTTGCTGGTCGGCCTGATCAACGGCTCGTTCTACGCCATGCTGAGCCTGGGCCTGGCCGTCATATTCGGCCTGCTGCGGGTCATCAATTTCGCCCATGGCGCCCAATATATGCTCGGCGCCTTCGTCGGCTATCTGCTGCTCACCCATCTCGGCATCGGCTACTGGCCGGCGCTGATCCTTGCGCCGCTGATCGTCGGTGTCTTCGGCATCGTGGTCGAGCGCCTGGCGCTGTCGCGGCTGTACGATCTCGACCCGCTCTACGGGCTGCTCTTCACCTTCGGCCTCGCGCTCGTGCTCGAAGGCATCTTCCGCTACTATTACGGCGTCTCGGGAAACCCCTACGCCGTCCCGCCGCTGCTTTCGGGAGGCACCAATCTCGGCTTCATGTTCCTGCCCAATTATCGCGGCTGGGTCGTCGTCGCCTCGCTGATCGTCTGCTTCGGAACCTGGGTGCTGATCGAGAAGACCAGGCTCGGTTCCTACCTGCGCGCCGCGACGGAGAATCCCCGCCTCGTCCAGGCTTTCGGCGTCAACGTGCCGTTGCTGCTGACCCTGACCTACGGTCTGGGCTCCGCGCTGGCTGGGCTTGCCGGAATTCTGGCAGCGCCGATCTATCAGGTGAGCCCGCTTATGGGGTCGGATCTCATCATCGTCGTCTTCGCCGTCGTCGTGATCGGCGGCATGGGATCGATCCTTGGCGCCATCGTCACCGGCTACATGCTCGGCCTTGCCGAAGGCCTGACCAAGGTCTTCTATCCTGAGGCCTCCAACCTCGTGGTCTTCGTCATCATGGCCATCGTGCTTCTGGTCCGGCCGGCCGGCCTGTTCGGAAGGGACGCCTGACATGTCGGAAGGGACATCTGACATGTCGGAACTGACGCTTCGCGAGACATCGGCCAAAACCTCGGCGCGGCTTGAATGGACGCTGGTCGGGCTCGGCATCCTGGCGCTGCTGGTGGCGCCTTTCCTGGTCTATCCGATCTTCCTGATGAAGATGCTGTGCTTTGCGCTGTTTGCCTGTGCGTTCAATCTCCTGCTTGGCTACACCGGGCTGCTGTCGTTCGGCCACGCCACCTTTTTCGGCGGCGCCGCCTACTTCACGGCGCATGCCGTCAAGGTCTGGGGCTGGCCGCCGGAAGCCGGCATTCTGCTCGGCATGGCGGGTGCGGCCTTGCTCGGCCTTGTCATGGGCTTTTTCGCCATTCGCCGGCAAGGCATCTATTTCGCCATGATCACGCTGGCGCTGTCGCAGATGTTCTTCTTCTTCTGCGTGCAGGCGCCGTTCACGCAAGGCGAGGATGGCATCCAAGGTGTGCCGCGCGGCATGCTGCTGGGCGTCCTCGACCTGAACGTCTCGCTGAACATGTATTATTTCGTGCTGGCGGTGTTCCTCGTCGGCGTCTTCGCCATCTGGCGCATCGTCAATTCGCCGTTCGGCATGATCCTGCGCTCGATCCGCGAAAACGAGAATCGCGCCATTTCGCTGGGCTATTCCGTCGCCAACTACAAGCTCGGCGCTTTCGTCATGTCGGCGGCGCTGGCCGGGCTGGCCGGCTCGCTCAAGGCGATGGTTTTCCAGTTCGCCACGCTCACCGACGTCACCTGGCAGATGTCGGGCGAGGTGATCCTGATGACGCTTCTGGGCGGCATCGGCACCATGGTCGGGCCGATCATCGGCGCCAGCCTTGTCATCGGCCTGGAAAACACGCTTGCCACTTCCGGCTTTCCGGTGACCATCGCCACTGGCCTGATCTTCATGGTGTGCGTGCTCGTCTTCCGGCGCGGCATCGTCGGCGAATTTTACGCGCGGATTTTCAAGCGGGCGGGAAAGGACTGATCAGCTGCAGGTTGATGGGACGCGGCTTGCGCGTGATGACGCATGCGTCTCCCCAATGAGCACCTGTCCGGATACTTCAGAAAGCTATAGACCTCGATCAAATCGATGCGACTGCTTGCGACCTGGGGCAATTGCGACTCCATCGGAACGGGTGAGCACTGCTTTGGGCAAATCGTGATGCGCGCATTCTTTCGATTGCTTGTCGTTGTAATCGTGGCGTCCGGCGTGACCGGTTGCACCAGTATTTCCTACTACGCGCAATCCGTGCAGGGCCATGTGCGGATCATGACGGCGCGCCAGGATGTCGGAAAACTGATCGAGGATCCGTCGACGCCGAAGGCATTGCGCGCGCGAATGGCATCGGCGAGCGCTATACGACAGTTCGCAACGGATGAACTGGCGCTGCCTGACAACAACAGCTACCGCAGCTATGTCGACATTGGTCGGGACTCGGTGACATGGGCCGTCTTCGCCGCGCCGGCATTTTCGCTGACGCCGCGAACATGGTGTTTCCCTGTTTTCGGCTGTGTTCCCTACCGGGGGTATTTCTCCAGGAAGTCCGCGACTGAAACCGCTGTCGAACTTCAAGGACAGGGCATGGACGTCTATGTGACGGGCATCACGGCATATTCCACGCTTGGCTGGTCGAGCGACCCGCTGCTCAGCACGATGTTCGGCCAGGATGAAACCAATCTCGCAGCGCTGGTGTTCCATGAACTGGCCCACCAGCGCGTCTACGTGCACGACGATTCCGCATTCAACGAGGCGTTCGCTGTCGCCGTCGAAACAACCGGCGTGAAAAAATGGCTGCGCGCGACTGGCGATGCCGCCGCGTTGCGCCGTTACGAAGCCGCCCGGAAGCGAAAAGCTGAATTTCTTGCGCTGGTGTCGCGGACCCGGGACGAGTTGGCGCAAGTCTATTCCAACGCCGGCACCTCGGAGCAAAAACTGGCCGCGAAGACGGCCGCGATTGAACGGCTGCGGATGCGCTACCGACACATGCGCGACAGGCGCTGGGGCCGATACCGGGGATACGACGCCTGGTTCGCTTCCCCGATCAACAACGCAAAGCTCGCCGCGACGTCCGTTTATAGCGATCGGGTGACCGCGTTTCTGCGCCTGTTCGACTTGTGTTCGGGCGACTATGTCAGGTTCTATGCGTCAGTCCGACGGATTGGCGCACTGGACCAAGCTCACCGCGTCGATGCACTTGCGGCGGCAGATCGCTGTTATTGAGCCGGTCAAAAGGGATGGCCCGAAGCGTCGGGGAACTTGCGTCCGAAACCAACCAAATCGCGCGATTGAGATCGCCCGCGCGGTTCTACTGGTCCGAGAACTTCACGCTCACGCCGCGCTGCCGAAAATAAGCCTGCATCAACTTGCGGCCCGAGCGGTTGTTCTGCGCCAGCTTGGCCGGATCGAACACCGCCTGTTTGATCCCCTCTCGCGTCAGCGCCGCCTTAAGCGCCGCGATATGTGTGTCGATGTCGGCATTGTCCGCCCGGAGCGAGGCATAGATGCTCTCGGTCGCCTCGGCCACGGTCAGTTCGCTCATTGGTGTCGTCCTTTGGTTGGTTGGGCGGCGCTTAGCACAGATTCGCGGTCCGCCGATACCGAGACCGTCAGTACACAGCGCCCGTCGTGAAAGCGAACCGTTCCTTATGGTGCTTCGTAGAGTTCCAGCGGCAATCCATCCGGGTCCCTGAAAAAGGTAAACCGTTGGTCTGTGTATGGGTCGATCCGGATTGGCTCGACGGCAACGCCTGCGGCTTCCAGGCGGATAATTACGGGCTCAAGATTAGCCACGGCGAATGCCAGATGTCTCAGGCCTGTAGCCTCTGGGTGGGATGGCCGCATCGCTGGTGCAGGGAAGGAGAACAATTCCAGTTGGGCCGACCCGATCCGCAGATCCGCCTTCCATGATTGCCGCTCCTCCCGATAAACCTCCCGGATCAGATCGAGGCCGAGGAGTTCGACGTAGAACCGTCGCGACTGGTCGTAGTCGGTGCAGATGAGCGCGACGTGGTGAATGGCGTTCAGCATGCTGCTAACCTTGGTCAAGCCGGGATATGAGGCCAAGACGCTTCAAGGCCTGGATCGTCGCGCGCCACGGCTCTGATTTGCCCTGTCCTTCCATCTCACCCATAACACCCGCGTTCCACCGCCAGCCGCCGCACCAGCGCCAGCACGGCATCGATGGTCGGGGTCGGCTTGTCCGTGAGCCGGCCAAGTTCCTGCACCGCGCTCACCAGCGCGTCGATCTCCATCGGCCTGCCGCGCTCCAGGTCCTGCAGCATCGAGGTCTTGTGTTCGCCGACATCGCCGGCGCCCTTGATGCGCCGGTCGACCGCTATGGGAAAACGCACGCCGAGGCTTTCGCCGATCGCCTGCGCCTCCAGCATCATGGTGCGGGCCAGCGTGCGGGTGCCATCGTCGGCAACGATCGCGGCCAGCGTGCTGCCGGTCAGCGCCGAGATCGGGTTGAAGGAGAGGTTGCCCCACAGTTTTACCCAGATTTCGCTACGGATGTCCTCGCGCACCGGCGCTTGCAGGCCGGCCTTGACCATCTCCTCGGCCAGAAGCGTGACCCGTTCGCTGCGCTCGCCGGAGGGTTCGCCGAGCGAGAAACGTTTGCCCTCGACATGGCGGATGAGGCCCGGCGCATCGACCTCGACCGCGGGATAGACGACCGAGCCGATGACGCGGTCCGGTCCGATCCGCTGCCAGATCGCGCCGCCGGGGTCGACCGCGTTCAGCCTGGTGCCTTCGAGCGGCCCGCCGACGCCGTGGAAATACCACCAGGGCACGCCGTTCTGCATGGTGACGACTGATGTGTGGTCCCCAAGCAGCGGCGCGATCTGGTCAAGGGCTGGGGAGAGAGAATGGGCCTTCAGCGCCAGCACGACGTAATCCTGGGCGCCAAGCTCGTTGGCTTTGGCGGCGGCCCGGACGGGGACCGAAATCTCCTGGCCATCCTCGATCAGGCGCAGGCCGTCCGCCTTGATGGCTTCCAGATGGGCGCCGCGCGCGACGATCGAAAGATCGGTCCGCCCAGTGATGGCGAGCTTGGCCGCAAGATAGCCGCCAATCGCACCGGCGCCGAAGATGGTGATCTTCATCGTCAAAGCCCGAGTTTGGCAGCAAGGCCGATGCGCTGCAATTTGCCGGTCGCACCCTTGGGGATCTCGTCCAGGATCAGGATCTTGCGCGGCACCTTGAAATCGGCAAGCCGTGTCGCGGCATAGGTGCGGATGTCGCCCTCGGTGGCACTGATGCCTTCGCGCAGCACAACCGCCGCGGCCACCTCCTCGCCAAGCTTGTCATGCGGCATGGCGAAGGTGACGACCTGCGCCACCGCCGGATGGTCCATCAGCACGTCGTCGACCTCGAGCGGCGAGATCTTTTCGCCACCGCGGTTGATGATCTCCTTGAGCCGACCGGTGACCCTGAGATAGCCGTCTTCGTCGAGCACGCCCTGGTCGCCAGTGTGGAACCAGCCATGCGCGAAAGCCGTGGCATTGGCATCCGGGTTCTTTTCGTAGCCCGTCGTGACGTTGGGTCCGCGAATGACGATCTCGCCGGTCTCGCCGGCTGCGAGCAGCCGCCCGTCGGGCGCCATGACAGCCACGGCCGGACCGGCGGAGGCGCCGACGCTGCCGGGCTTGCGCTGGCCCGGCGGCAGCCGGTTCGATGCCATCTGGTGGGCGGCCTCGGTCATCCCGTAGGATTCGATCACCGGGCAGCCGAAGGTCGCCTCCAGCTCAGTCATCACCTGCGCCGGCAGCGACGCCGAGGATGAGCGGATGAAGCGCAGACGCGCCGCCGCCAGCGCCTCGGTGTTGCGTGCCGCGCGGGGCAGGATCGCCTGATGCATGGTCGGCACCGCCGTGTACCAGCTCGGCTGCGCCTCGCTCAGCCACTGGAAGAAGCGCAGCGCGTTGAAACCCGGCGTGCAGTAGATGCTGCCACCGGCAGCCAGCGACGACAGCACGGCCGCGATCAGGCCGTGGATGTGGAACAGCGGCATGATGTTGAGGCAACGGTCATCTGCCGTCAGGCCAAGCGTGCCGCCGATATGGGCAGCCGAGGCCGCGATGTTTGCATGGCTGAGCGGCACCAGTTTTGGACGCGATGTCGTGCCGGAGGTATGCAGCAGCAGCGCAATTTCGCTGTCTTGCGCCATGTCGGGCGCGGCCTGCGGTCCGATCGCTGCGCCCTCGATCATGAAGCTGCCGGCGGGTGTGCCGGGCTGCACGATAAGCCGCAGCACGCCGATGCCGAGGCGTTCGGCCACCGTCACAGCCGGTCCGGTCTCGCCCTCCCCGACAAGGATCGCCTTGGCGCCGATGTCGGTCAGGTAGAAATCCAGCTCGTCGGCCCGGTAGGCGGGGTTGAGCGGTGCCGTCGAGGCGGCGGCCGCGACGGCGACGAAGGCGGTGGCCATCTCAGGCCCGTTCGGCAGCACGATCGCCACCCTGTCGCCCCGGCCGATGCCGCGCGCATGCAGCTGTTTTGCAGTATCGGCGATCAGGCTGCGCAATCCGCCATGGCTGAGCGTCGCCCTGTCGGGTGCCAGGATGGCGGGCGCATCGTCGGCGCCGGCGGCGAGACGGCGGGAGAGATCTGCGTGGGTTTCAGTTTGGGTCATGATCACCGGCTGGATTTCGAACGACTACTGGCGGGAGCCCTTCTGACGGGCTTGCCTCGATACGGATACGCCATTGGACAACGGATCGCCTCAGTAGCCAAGCGCCAAACCATCCTTGCGCGAATCGGAAGCGCCGGTCAGCGTCCCCTTCTCCCAGTCGATCAGCACCACCTGCCCGCCGCCCAGCGGGTGATGCGGTTCGGCGATGCGGTGGCCGCGCCGGCGCAGGCCCTCGATCGCCTCGGTGGGAACGCCACGCTCGGCCTCCACGGTGTCATCATTGTAAAACACCCTCGGCGCATCCAGCGCCTGCTGCGGGTCCATGCCGAAGTCGATCATGTTGGTCAGCAGATGGACATGGCCGAACGGCTGATAGCCGCCGCCCATGACCCCGAACGGCATCACCACGCGGCCGTTCTTCGTCGCCATGCCCGGCATGATCGTGTGCATCGGCCGCTTGCCCGGTGCGATCGCGTTCGGATGCGCCGGGTCGAGGCGGAAGCTGGAACCACGGTTCTGCAGCACGACACCGGTCTTCGGGCCGACGACGCCGCTGCCGAACGAATAATAGGTCGAGTTGATGAAGGAGACCGCGTTGCGGTCGCGGTCGACGATGGAGATGTAGACCGTGTCACTGCCGGGCAGCTCCACGCGCGGCAGATGCGTCATGGCGCGGTCGCGGTCGATCTCGGCGCGCAGCCGGTCGGCATAGGCGCCGGACAGGAGCTGCTTCACGGGCACTGGGACATGGTCCTGGTCGCCGACATAGCGGTCGCGGTCGCGATAGGCCAGGCGCCCGGCCTCGATCTCCAGATGCAGGCGCTCGGCGCCATTGGGGTCGAGCCCGCCGAGCTCGAAGCCCGACAGCAAATTGAGCATCAAAAGCGCCGTCAGCCCCTGATTGTTCGGCGGCATCTGGTGGATGTCATGGCCGCCATAGGAGGTGCTGACCGGCGCCACATAGTCGCCTCTGGTAGCGGCGAAATCCTCGGCCGTATGAAGTCCGCCCAATTCGTTGAGCCGGCTCACCATATCGTCGGCGACCGCGCCCTCGTAGAAACCGGACCGGCCGTGTTTGGCGATGATGCGCAAGGTCTCCGCCAGTTCCGGCTGCCGGTGGACGTCACCCGCCTTCGGCGCCTTGCCGCCGGGCAGGAAGATACGGGCGGCATGCTCGTCGGCCGACAGGTCGGTTTCCGGCTCGGCCCAGTCGAAGGCGACGCGGTCGTGCACGACATAGCCGTTCTCGGCATAGTGGATGGCCGGCGCCAGCGTCTCGGCAAGGCCCTTGCGGCCATGGTCTTCGAGCAGGCGGCTCCAGGCGTCGACGGCACCCGGCACAGTGACCGCATGCGGCCCCTGCAACGGGATGCGGTCGAAGCCTTTCTCGCGGTACCAGTCGACTGTCGCCCTGGCAGGCGCGCGGCCGGACCCATTGAAGGCCAGCACATTGCCTTGTCCCCCGGGAGAATAGAGCACGAAGCAGTCGCCGCCGATGCCTGTCGATTGCGGCTCGACCACGCCCTGCACGGCGGCGGCGCAGACCGCGGCATCCATGGCATTGCCGCCTGAGCGCAGCATGTCGATGGCCGCAAGGGTTGCAAGCGGATGCGAGGTCGCGGCAACCGCCTCGGTGGCACGAACCGGCGAGCGGCCGGGAAACTGGAAATCACGCATTCTGTCTGGATATCCCATGGGTCACTTCTGCGAATTCGTCTGGTGAATCAATGCCGCCGGCCGAAGATCTGCGCAACCGACAACAGCACGACCGAGAGCACGATCAGGCAGGTCGAGATGGCGGCGATCGTCGGGTCGATCTGATCGCGCAGCGCATTGAACATGCGGCGCGTCAATGTCGTGGTCTCGCCGCCCGATATGAACAGCGAAACCACCACTTCGTCAAAGGAGGTGATGAAGGCAAACAGCGCGCCCGAGACGATCGAGAAGCGGATCTGCGGCATCGTCACCTGCCAGAAGGCGGCGACGCGGCCGGCGCCGAGGCTGCGCGCCACCCGCTCCTGGTTCATGTCGTAGGAGCGCAGCCCGGAAAGCACGGTCAGCACCACCAGCGGCAGCGCCTGCACCGTGTGCGCGATGACCAGGCCGGTCAGCGTGTTGTTGAGCCCGATGCGCGCATAGAGGAAGAAGGTGCCGATGCCGATCAGGATCACCGGGACGATCAGCGACGCCGTCAGCAGCGCGTTGATGGTGCCATTGAAGCGCAGCGTGCCCCGGTTGATGGCATAGGCGGCCGCGGTCCCGAGCGGTGTCGCCACCAGCACCGTCATGACAGCCACCTTGACCGAGACGATCGTGGCGTCACGCCATTCCAGCGACCCGAAATAGGTCTGGTACCAGCGCAGCGACCATTGCTGCGGCGGGAATTGCAGCAGCGTCGAGTCCGAAAACGACATGATGACGATGATGATCGACGGCGCGATCAGGAACAGAAGCACGAGGCCGCCGAGGCAATAGAGCCACAGCCGTTGCCGGTGCGAGATAGGCAGGCCAAAATCCTCGCTCATCGCGAACTCCACACACCTGTGGCGCGCGCGCCGAGCAGCCACTGGAACAGGCCGAGAAGCGCCAGCGTGACCACCAGCAGCACCACGCCGAGTGCTGCACCCGCGCCCCAGTTGGAATAGAGGCTGGTGGTCTGTTCCATGCGCATCGCCCACATGATGACCTTGCCGCCGCCCATCAGCGCAGGCGTGACGAAGAAGCCCAGGCACAGCACGAAGACGATGACCACGCCCGAGGCGAGGCCGGGCAGCGACAGCGGAAAGAAGATCTGCCGGAAGGTGGCGGCCGGGCCGGCGCCGAGGTTCATGCCGGCGCGCAGGCAGTCGGTGTCGATTGTCTTCATCGAGGCGTAAAGCGGCAGCACCAGGAACGGCAGCAGGATATGCGTCATGCCGATGACGACGCCCGAAAAATTGTTGGCGAGCGATAGCGGCTGGCTGATCACACCGAGGTCGATCAGCCAGCTGTTGATCAGGCCCTTGCGCTGCAGGATCACCACCCAGGCATAGGTGCGCACCAGGACCGATGTCCAGAACGGCAGGATGACGAAGATCAGGCAGATCGACGCTGCGCGGCGCGGCAGTTGCGACAGCATGTAGGCCAGGGGATAGCCAAGCAGCACGCAGGCGCCGGTGACGATGAAGGCGACCTTGAAGGTGGTGACAAAGGTCTTGATGTAGGAGGCCTGCTCGAAGAATCGCGCATAATTGGCGGCGCTGAAGCCGCCCGCTTCGTCGAACAGCGACAGCCAGAACAGCCAGCCGATGGGCACGATGATGATGGCGAAGACCAGCAACAGGCTCGGCGACAGCAGCGCCAGCAGCCGCAACGACTCGCGCCGCGCGTCCGTGCGCAGCGCCTGCGTGTTCAAATCCGGGCCCGCGCGGCCGGCATTCTCCTGCATGACGGCGGTCTGCGCGCTCATCGGTCTGCCGCTACCAGGATTGTGTCCTGCGCATCGAGACCGAACGAGACTGGCTGGCCGGGCGCCGGCATTTTCGCCAGCACATCGCTGCGGCAATAGTCGCGCAAAGTCAGCTGCCGGCCGTCGCGCAGCACGGCATAGCAGACGAAGCTGTCGCCCTGATAGATGATGTCACTGAGCGTCGCGTTGAGCACGTTGACGCCGCTTGTCGGTTCGGCGGTTGCCAAGAGCCGCAGCTTTTCCGGCCGCACCACCATCAGGTACTGGCCTGCCGCCGGCGTCGCCGCCGCCGTATGGATTCTTCGGTCCTCGTACCAGACGGAGCCGTTGCGGCACTCGACCGGAATGAAATTCGATTCGCCGATGAAGCCTGCTACAAATTGCGTTTGCGGCCTGGCGTAGAGGCTTTCGGGCTTGTCGAGCTGTTCGATGCGTCCGCCGTTCATGACAGCAATGCGGTCCGACATGGTGATGGCTTCGCGCTGGTCGTGCGTGACATAGACGGTGGTCATGCCGAGCCGCCGATGCAGGGCGCGCAGCTCGATCTGCATGTGCTCGCGCAGGCCCTTGTCGAGCGCCGACAAGGGTTCGTCCATAAGAACGATGCGCGGCTCGAAGACGATGGCGCGCGCCAGCGCCACGCGCTGGCGCTGGCCGCCGGAGAGTTGGTCGACCCGGCGCTCGCCCAGTCCCTGCAATTTCACCAGATCGAGTGCCTTCTCGACACGCTCGGCCGTCTCGGCGGCGGCGACGCCGCGTTGCTTCAGCGGAAAGGCGATGTTGTGAAAGACGTTCATATGCGGAAACAGCGCGTAGTTCTGGAACACCATGCCGATGTTGCGCTTGTGCGGCGGCGTGGTGATGATCTCGTCGCCGCCGACCCTGATCGAGCCGGCATTGGCCCGCACGAAACCGGCCAGGATCATCAGCAGCGTCGTCTTGCCGGAACCGGAAGGCCCCAGCAGCGTCAGGAATTCACCAGCCTCGACATCGAGGTTGAGGTCGCGCAGCACAGGCACGCTGCCAAATCGTTTCTCGATCCCGCGCATGCCGATCGGCAACGCGGATGGCGCAATGGACAAGATTTTTCTCTCCCAGGGGCTGAGGCGGCGAAAGCAGGGCGAGGCGTCGCCCTGCCGTGGTTTGGATTGCGGCCGCAGCCTATTGCTGGATCAGATTGTTGAACTTTTCCGTCGCCTCGACCAGGTTGTCGCGCCAGAATTCTGCATCCTGCAACACCTGCTTCTTGACGTTTTCGGGCGCCGAATTGATGTCCTTGATCCTGTCCTGCGGGATCTTGCCAGTCTCGAAAGCCTTCTCGTTGACCGGGCCATTGTCGACATAGAGCGGCAGATTGGCCTGCAATTGCGGGCTGACGAACATCGCCAGCGCCTTCATGGCCGCTTCCTTGTTCTTGGAGCCCTTGGGGATGACCATGCAGTCGGCGGTCAGCACGCCCTGGTCGAAGGAAAAGCTGATCGGCGCGCCTTCCTTTTTCAAGGTGCCGGCGCGGCCGTTCCAGATGCTCGCCATGTCGACTTCGCCGTCCTTAACCAGCTGCATGGCCTGGGCGCCGGAGGTCCACCAAGCGTCGACATTGCCGCGGATCTTGTCGACGGACTTCAACGCGCCGTCGATATCGACCGGATAGACCTTGTCGATCGGAATGCCCTCGGCCAGTGCGGCAACGCTCAGCGTTTCCGTCGCCTGGCTGCCGCTCAGCGCGCGCCGTCCCGGAAACTTTTCCACGTTCCAGAAATCGGCCCAGGTCTTCGGGCCTTTGTCGCCGAAGACGTCGGTCCGGTAGATCAGCACGACCGAGGTGTAGGAAATGCCGACCCAGTCGTCGTGGACAAGCTTCGGGTTGATGCCGCTCTTGTCGATGATGCCGTAGTCGAGCTTCTCGAACAGCCCTTCCTTCGAGCCGCGCGCACATTCGTCGGCGCCAAGTTCGGTGATGTCCCACTTCACCGCATTGCCGGTCACCTGCAGCCGGACGTCGTCGAGGCCGTTGGTGGTGTCTTCCTTGATGGTGATGCCGAGCGCGTCGGCGGTCGGCTTGAAAAACGCCTTGGTCTGCGCCTCCTGGTAGGTGCCGCCCCATGAGGCGACGGTGATAGTGTCGCCCGCCATGGCGGGGGCTGCGAACGAAGCCATGAGGCCCGCCATCGCAACGATGCTAACGTTTCTGGTTCTGTTCATTTTTCGGCTCTCCAACCGGTGTTCCCATTGTTTTTGATTTGGCATGCTATTTTGTATACAATTTTGAGTGTAGCCTAGCGATCGATGTTGTCAACACCGCCGGCGCGCTCGAAATGTACGCTTCGTGCCGGACCAGGTTGGTGAGGGACGGCTTCGCCGGAGGCGTGGCAAATTGCGCCGACTGCGGCTACAGCTATGCGTGTTCCGGCTGAAAGGCCGGAGAAGTGGGAAGGGAAGCTTGGCCAAGGAAACCAAAAATACGCTGCGCGACTCGGTCTACTCCGCGCTGAAGGCGATGATCGTGACCGGCCAGATCCCGCCGGGCTCCCGCGTCACCGAAAACGACATCGCGGCGAAGCTGACGGTCAGCCGAACCCCGGTGCGCGAGGCTTTCAATCGCCTCGAGCGTGACGGGCTGGTCACCGGCCGGCCGCGCCAGGGCTATGTCGTCACCGAGTTCGACATCAACATGTTCCGCGAGGCCTTCGAGATCCGCGAACTGCTCGACGGCCATGCGACGGAACTTGCGGCAACGGCGGCGACGGAACAGGACAAGGCGCGGCTGCGCGCCATGCTGGCCGAATGCGAACGGCTGGCAGCCATTCCGGAACGCACGAACCGGGAAAAATTCCAGGAACTGGAAGTCGGCATCGACCTGCACCGCGTCATCGCCGAAATCAGCGGCAACGTGATGCTGCACAACATGCTGTGCGGCATTCTCGACAAGTGCCAGCACTACGTCTGGACCGAACTGTTGTGGCTGGACGAATGGAAGATCGCCCGCGACGAGCACGCCGAGATCGTCGATGCCATCTGCGCCGGCGACGCCGCCCGAGCCGGCACGCTGGCACGCGCCCATGTGCGCGGCTCGCGAGACAATGTGCTGCGCCTGCTGCAGGCCAAGTCGGATTATCGGAATTTTCTGGCGAAGGCGTCTTGATACAGGTGGCCTTCCTGGCATTCCGCATCGCTGCACAAGAGGGCAACAAATGGCGGTGTGATCGCCGGTTCTCACTTCACCTTTTGCCGAAACTTGGAATGGCAGCTTGAGCAATCCTGGAGGATAAGGTGCAGAAGATGCTCCGCCGGCAATCCGGCCGGATCCGCCTCCGTTGTCTTCAGCCGCTTGCCGAGCAGACTGCCCCCGTCCATTGACGTCATCGCGCCCATGCGCATGTCCGAGGTGATCCGGGCAGGCGCGGTTTCGGCCTTGGCTGCCAATGCATCGGCGAGTTCGCCAATGTGACTGGCGAGCGCCTCGAACTCCGGCCGCGCCTGATCGATTTCCGCTTTGGCGCCCGACGGCGCGCCCAGCGTGCCCGCCGGGAATTCAGCCATCAGGGCGGGTCCGGTACGGGCGCTGAGCGCCTCCGCCGCCGCCTTGAAGCTGGCGGCGTCGTAGGCGCGCTTGCCGCCGAACATCTCGGCGATGGTTTTCGCTGCCGCCGCCATAACCTTCATCGAGGCCTGGCGTGCGGCCACGATCTCATCACTGGAGGCGACCGCCTGCGGCGAGGAGAGGCTCAGCGAACCGGCCAGCGCCAGCACCACCGCTCCGAACGCGATGCCGAACTTCATGCCATGACATCGAGCACGCCCATCATGCCGAGCTGCTCGTGCTCGAGGATGTGGCAGTGATACATGCGCTGCCCCGGCCTATCCTGGCGCAGCAGGAGCCGCACCGTCTCGCCGCGGGCGACGTTCACCGTGTCCTTCCATGCGAGATAGGGCGGCTTGGACACCGCGCCGTCGCGCTCATGTTCGACGACCTGGAATTGAGTACCGTGGACGTGAAAGGGATGGTCCATGTCGGCCTCGTTGACTATCTCCCAGAGCTCGATCTCGCCGGCCCTGGCGACGAAGTCGACGCGTTCCATGTCGAAGGCCTTGCCGTTGATCAGGAAACCCATCTCCATGCCGGTGGGTTTCATCGCCATGGTCTCCGTTAAAACGAGCCGCCGGGTGAGGACAGGGTCAGCGAACGGTGCGATCGACCGCAGCCGCGCCGGCAGCTGCGGCACCGCCTCGGCTTCGCTCTCCGAGACATCGACCGTCAGCAGCGTCAGCCCCGCATCGGCCGGGCGGCCGGGACCCATCCAGCCACGGTCGTAGCCGAGCGTATCGAGGGTGATGGGGCCGGGCCTGTCGAAGGATGCGACCAACTCGAGGCGTTCGCCCGGGCTGAGCAGGATCTCGTCCGCCGCCACCGGCGCCGCGAGCAGCCCGCCATCCGTTCCGATGACTGTTATCGTCGCGCCGTCGAAGGCAAGCTTCAGGAACCGTGCGTTGGTGGCGTTGTAGAGGCGCAGGCGTCGCTTGGCGCCCTTTGCCACCGAGAGCCTGGGATTCTTCTGGCCATTGACCAGCACGTGGTCGCCAATGCGGCCGTTCATCAGATCGCTCATGCTGTTGCTCGGTATCGAGCCATCGGCGGCAAGTCTGAGGTCGGTGAACACCAGCACCGTGTCGCCATATTCGGCCGGGATGGGATCGGCCTTGGCCTTGACGACGAAGGCGCCGGCAAGACCCCGATAGACCTGCTCTGCCGTCTTGCCGTGCGGGTGCGGGTGGTACCAATAGGAGCCTGCGGAGCCTTCCGGCAGCTCGAAGGCATAAACGCGCTCGGTGCCCGCCGCAACCGGATCCATCGGACTGCCGTCCTGGTCGGCGGGCA
This sequence comes from Mesorhizobium sp. M7A.F.Ce.TU.012.03.2.1, assembly GCF_004006095.1. NCBI lineage: Bacteria > Pseudomonadati > Pseudomonadota > Alphaproteobacteria > Hyphomicrobiales > Phyllobacteriaceae > Mesorhizobium > Mesorhizobium sp. M7A.F.Ce.TU.012.03.2.1. Next base: position 1,265,416 of record NZ_CP034779.1, on the reverse strand, counting down.
CCGGCATGCCGTGCCAGTGGATGGTGCTCACCTCGTTATCGATGCGGTTGACAAATGTGATCTCGACGCGGTCGCCTTCGAAGGCCTCGATCAGCGGCCCCGGGGTGATGCCATTATAGGCGAGGATCGGTGTGTCGCGCCCCTCGGCGAACCTCGCAATGGCCGGTTCCGCGGTCAGCCTCGCCCTGAGCAGGCCCGGCCGGTCGGCTTCGTTGGCAAGCACTTGCAGGGCGCGCAACGCCTGGCCTTCGGGCAGGGTGACCGCGTCTTGCACCATCGCGGCCATGTCGTGCCCGGCATGGCCGCCCATGCCGGGCATCGACATATCGTCCATCTTCGTCTGCGCCAGCGCACGCGGGCTCGCCAGAACCGTCGCCAGGCTTGCCGTCAGAAATCCGCGTCGATGCATTTCTCCACTCCTTGCTCTCGATGAAAGGCCCGCCGGAAGACCTCGCGTGACCCTAAGGGTTCCAGCAGCTGGAAGGTCAAGTGAGATCGAGCAGTCGACGGTGACGATAGAAGCTGCCCTGGCGCACGATGTAGTGAGAGCACGGACCCGCTGTCCGATCATGAACACCGGTCGTTCCGGCGAAGTCGCAGAGTTCTCAGCCCTTGCGCTCCTGAAGGCTGTTGCCGCCGTCGACCACCAGCAGCGCGCCATTGACATAGCTGGCGCCTTCCGAGGCCAGGAATACCACCGCGGCGGCCACCTCATCCGGCCGCCCGGCCCGCGCTGGCGGCGTATGTAGGGCGGCTTGCCGCTCCATCTCGCTCGACGAGCCCGTTTCGATCCAGCCGGGAGCCACGGCATTGGCTGTGATGCCGCTTTTGGCCACTTCGAGCGCCAGTGTCCGCGTCAGGCCGACCATGCCGGCCTTGGCGGCGGAATAAGCGGCCGTGCCTTCAAAAGATACCAGCGGGCCGGTGACCGACGCCACATTGACGATGCGCCCGTAGCCCGCTTCGACCATCGCCGGCAGAAAGGCCTTCGTGACGAGGAATGCCGTCTTCAAGCTAACGTCGATCCCCTGATCCCAGTCGGCCTCGGTCATGGCGAGAAACGCCTTGTCGACCGATGGCGATGCCAGCGAGCCCATGCCGGCATTGTTGACCAGGATGTCGACGGCGCCGACTTCAGCCCGCAGCCGCGCGACATCAGCTGCCATGGTGAGATCGGCGACCACGGCCTTGGCATCGATGCCTTCTGCACGGAGCCCAACGGCGCGATCGAGCACACGCGCACTGGCACCGGTGAGAAAAACGGCATGGTCGGCATAGCCGAGCTGCCGGGCAATGGCAAAGCCGATGCCGTCGGCCGCGCCCGCGCCGGTGATAAGTGCGCGTTTGATGCGGGTATGGGGAATGGTCAAATCAGGCTCCGCTGGTTTCCGCCTTGTCGCGGTCTTACCACGCAGATTGGACGACGGCGCTGCGAAGATTTGCTCTGCAGCATTCTGCGCCGCTTTGCCGAGCTTCGTCCTGGTGACCCGCGTAGGCGCCGCCCGAATGCTTAGTCCATTGCGTGGCCGGTGTTGACCAGCCATCCTGCCACCGCCGTGCAGTCGCAGGCCGTCACTCGTTCCCGCCGTTCGGGTTGGAGCCCGCCATGACGCAAGTTGACACGCAACCGGACCCTATGCGCCCAATGTCATCCTCGATAGGTCACTTCCATGGCAGTCCTGCTGCGCTGAGGCGTGACCACAGGTTATTTCTAAACTCCGGACCGCGCGCTTGCTGCAATCGATCGACATACTCGCCGGTCAACCTGGGCGACTCGCGCGAGACGAACGACACGTCCTTCCGCGCAGACTCGAGATCGCCCATCCCCATGTATGATGCAGCCCGCAGGAGCCGTGCCCAGTGGTATTCAGGCAGGACCATCAGAAATCGATCAAACGAGGCAGTCGCGGCGTTATAGTTCCCGCCGGCGTATTCGGCATCGCCCCTGAACAGAAAGATCGGATGATAATTCGGACTGAGAAGGTCGGCCCGCGCGAAAGCTGCCTGTGCACCTTCGAGATCTCCGGCGTAAGTTAGCCCAATTCCCAGCCAGGTACGACACTCTGCATCGTTCGGATTGAGTGCGATGGCCCGCCACAGGCAGCCAAGGCCCGTCTGCAAGTTTCCGAGATAAGTCTCGGCCAATCCGAGAGCACTGTGCAGAGATGCTTCCCGGTCATGGCCACAAAGTCCGGCCCGAGCCTCATCACCAGCCCGGCGAAAGGCCTCGATGGGTTCAATGGACCATCCGTTGAAGCAGGAGTGGAAATCGACCCAGGCAAGAGTCTCCCTTATCAATGCATGCTCTGGCTCGGCGGCGAGGAGCCTTTCACAGAGACGCCGCGCTACGACCATGCCTTTCGCCGTCGGCCGTTCGACGTGGTAAAACGCCTTCAGATAGAGCTTGTGGTGCTGAATTGCTTCCTCGAGGGCGGGCGGGCCTGCCGCGTGCTTCATCAACACCTGGAAGAGATTTCCGCTGATCACGCCTGTCAATTCGTCATGCGATGACGTCTGGGCGAGATCATATCTTGCGCTCCAGACCTCGACTTCCTCCTCGGCGTCCACGAGATGCGCGAAGGCGTGCATGGCTTTGTCTTGGCTATGGACCGCGACCTCCAGGACATAGTTGGCTCCCGTGGTCCTGCCGATTTCCTTGACAGTGAGATGCCGCTTCGCGAGCGCGAACATTGTGGCCGCTGCGACGATTCCGATCTGGGAGAAGCGTCCGAGCTCTGCGGTCAACGCGCGCGTCAATGCATCCGCATCGGTCCTTGTTTTGCCGAACTGACCCTTGACCGGCATCACCGCCAGCCGCGGTTTTTCGCTTTGATGGGGTGACAGCCCGCCTGGCCGGGCGCCGGAAGCGCCGGCAAAGTACGCCGCGAGCCCGATCTTGGTCCGCACCCCAAGTTTTCCGTAGATGGTCGCAAGGTGAGTGCGAACAGTGGCCGGAGCAATGAAAAGCGCCTTGCCGATCTCCCGATAGGTCAGGCCGGCGGCGAATTTTTCCGCGACCTCGCGCTCACGACCCGACAAAGCGACAAGCGTTTGAGCTTTCGAAGCGCCGAGCACCATTGTGGACCCCCGTCCTTGGAAACCCCTCCGTAGCCGAAGAATGCTACAGAAGAATGCTACAAATGCACTAGGCCGAATACCGCATCTGCCCGATTCCGCCGCAGGCTCGCACGGCGCAAGCTTCCCTAACGGCAACAAACAATCGGCTAAGGGGGTTCCATGCGTCCTGTATCCATAGTGCTGGCATGCACGGCCTTGGGCTATTCCGCCCAACCGTCACCTTCTTTCGCAAGCGGGTGCCGACAGTTGCTGGAATCAAACGTGAAAATCGCCAGCATGCATGCCTATGCCAGCATCTTGGCCAATGCTGCCAGCAACGGCTGGAACTACACGCCTGAATCGATCGTCAGCGGCTCGAAGCGTCACTTCGAGGAGATGAGTCTCCAGTTGATCGCAGCCGGTTATGAGATTGTCCCCGCCAACGCTCACCCGCACTGCGCCAATCTGAACAGGGCGGGAGACGACGAGAGCACGATGACGACCGAGCCGATCACCGAACCAAGCCCGATAGACCGCGGCCTGATCTAAGCTGGTCTCACCGCGCGCCACATACACCAGCTTTTGTCGAAACATCGATATGTCGAAGGTGCGGGCCAACTGTCTGCTGCTCGGATCGAGATGATCCAGCACGTCTTCTGCGTGCGCTGCCTGATCGCGGGGTTCGTTATCAATGATCATGCATGACCTTCCCGATGCCGCCGGAGAGCCGGGCGACACTTCAGGCCTGTCGCGTTTCGCCGCGGCAATCCGTTCACGCATGGTAGGTCCCGGAGGATATTACAATCTCGGCAATGGGCTCGGGCTGGCGACGGGCGTCATGGTCCAGATCGTTGACGTGCCGCCGGGTTCCGCCGTGAGTGGCCATGCCGCGCTCCTCGATTATTTCGTTGGCAGCATCGCTGCCCTGTCGCTCACCTTGGCCACGCTGGTCTTCTTCTGGAGCGGCGAGATCTACTGCCGCGCATGGGCCAGGAAGCCGTCCCCAGACGTGTCCCTAAACCGCCTTGGCGACATGACGTCAGGGGTCGGGGCGATCGGACTCGGCATCGCCCTGTTCCTGTTCGGCGAACCTGTGCTTGCGGCGACCTCGGGCTTGCTGCATGCGCTCGGCAAGTTCGGCAGCGCCTTCGAGGACGGCAAGCCGTTGCCCGGCTGGCCAGCCAACTGGCCCAATCCGTTCCGGAGTGCCGTTCTGGCCAGCCGTCTGCCGGCGCTGGTCTCGGCCGCGGTGGGGAGCGGCGGTGCCCTGCAACTGGTATGGTCGGGCGCTTCCTGGACGCTCGTCGCAGCGCCGCTGACATTGCTTGTCTGCTATCTGCTTTGGGCCAAGGCAGACCTGTTGCTGCTGCTCCAGGAGGTGCGAGCCGGGAGCGCGCCGGCATCGTCCGCCGGCAACCGAGATCGAACGTGACGGCCCATGTCGAAGACAGAGGCCCCTGCTTGCAGGCGCCTTTGGGGGTTTGGCAACGTCGCGCAGAAGACCGTGCTGGATCATCTGCAGCATCAGAAGACTCTTCCGGAGTTGAAGCGCACCAAATTCGAGGTGCGGGCGAGGGCCGGAGCGAGAGCGCGCCTCATCCCGCCGATCAGCATGTATGAGAACGCGAGGAATCGGCGGCAGTTGAAAACGGCCTTTTTCGGACAGTCATTCCCTAGGTTTTGCGTTGGGAGCCGGCAACATCAACACCGGTGCCTCATGCGTGTACCCAGCGACAGCGCTGACCGCCAGCCCGATCATGCCGATGCGGTTGATTGGCGAGGCCTGAAAGGAAGCAATTTCAGCTGGATGGAATGGCGCGCCCGAAGAGATTCGAACTCCTGACCCCCAGATTCGTAGTCTGGTGCTCTATCCAGCTGAGCTACGGGCGCGCAACAGGCCATGCTTTCCATGACCCCGCAATCCGATCGTAAACGACCGGTCGCGACGAGACGTGTTCCCTAGCGACTGAATTTCGGAAAAGCAAGCCGATCCGGCAAAAGTTTTGTCACAAGTGCCTTGGCCGGCGATGAACGCTGGAGATTCCGGCACCTGGCAACGGTCCGAAGTCGAGCCGGTTCCTGCTCATTGGAAGAATCGGGCCAGAAGACAAGAGGGCCGGGCGACCCAGCGCTCTAAACCGTCAGGCGGGGCGGCGCAGGCTGTTGCGGGCCTGGTCGAGCCGGACCGGCTGGTCGGGGATGGTGACGGCGAATGTGGTGCGCCCGCCAATGCTCTCGACCAGTTCCACCGTGCCGCCATGCGCGCGGATCAGTTCGTGCGCGATCGCTAGGCCAAGGCCGGTGCCGCCGCTGCGCGCCGAGCCGCGAAACGCCGCGAACAGGTTTTCCCGCGCCTTGGGCGGCAGGCCGGGTCCGGTGTCGCTGACGGCGATGCGGCTGACGCTGCCCAGACGCACGGCCGAAACCGCCAGGCGGCGCACCAGGGCGTTTTCGCTGTCGGCCGCCATCGCCTGCACGGAATTTCGGCACAGATTGGTGAGCACCCTGAACAGCTGGTCGGAATCGGCATCGACCTCGAAGGCCGGCTCGACCGAATTGACGAACTCGATGCCTTGCTCGATGTCGAGCAGGCCTTGCACATCCTCGACCAGCTGCCGCAGCCGGAGCCGGCGGCGCGCGGGCGGCGGCTCCTGGGTGCGGCCGTAGTGAAGCACGCCTTCGGAATAGGACACGGCACGGTCGAGTGCGCGCAGCAGTTTCGGCGCGAAGGCCTGCACGGTCGGATCCTTGACCTGGCGCAGGCGGTCCGACATCAGCTGCGCCGAGGCCAGGATGTTGCGCATGTCATGGTTGATCTTGGAGACCGCGAGGCCGAGGTCGGCAAGATGCTTCTGCTCGGAGAGCATTTTTTGCAGCCGCTCCTGCATTTGCGACAGCTCGCGCTCGGCAACGCCGATCTCGTCGGCGCGGGCAGCCGGATGGATGATCCGTCCGGGATCGTCGGGGGCCTCGGAGAAGGACAGCATCGAGCGCGTCATCGTCCGGATCGGCCCGATCATGATCAGGTCGATGGCGGCGTAGACCAGCATGGCGGTGAACAGCGAGATCAGCAGCGAGACGAAGGCGACGTTGCGCGAATAGCGCAGCATCGCATTGCGCAGGCTGTTGTCGGGCATGATCAGTTCGAACTCCTTGTCGGAGTCGCCGACCGGACCGAAGACGCGCAGCATCCGGTCGCCGCCGAAAAACAGCGTGTCGAGCGCACCGGTCATGCCCTTGATCATGCCGATCGAGGCGATATCGATGTGCTCGTCGACCTTCGGCGGCATTTCGGCCACCACCAGCAGCCGCGAGACGCCACCGTCGCGCACCGCGATCGCCTTGGCGCCGATCGCCATCAGCACGTCGTTCTGGGCCGTGCGCGACAGCGAGGTGGATTCACCTTGCACCAGCACGATCGACACCGCCGCCGCCGTGCTCAGCCGCTCCTTCAGCCAGTTCAGCCGGTAGCTCGCGATCCAGGGCAGGAAGATCAGCACTTCGGCCAAAAGCACGAAGACGATGGTCAGCAGCAGCAGCTTGGTCGACAGGCCGCGCGACAGCGGAACCGTGCGCACGGCGGCTGGCGCCTCGGTGGACGCCGCCGTGCCGATCCCTTCCTGTGCCTGTATGGTTTCGCTCATGCGGCTAATGTCTTCACGATCACTTGATCAACGCAGATTAGGCGATTACGGCTTTTTTGCCAATTTCATCCTTGGTCGCAAACATAAACCGGCCTGAACGGAGCCGGATTGCGCCCGACGACTCCGGATTGACTTCCAAAAGCCTTCTTTCTATAAGCCCGCACACGCTCGGGCCATTCGTCCCGGCGCGGTTTCGATCGCGCCAAAGCCGGCCCGGCAAAGCTCCTGTTACACAGTGACAGAATCAAGAAGGGCCGCACCCCGCGGTATTAAAACAAATGAAGCGTACCTACCAACCGTCTAAACTCGTCCGCAAACGTCGGCACGGCTTTCGTGCCCGCATGGCCACCAAGGGTGGTCGCGGCGTCGTCGCAGCTCGCCGCAACCGCGGTCGCAAGCGGCTCAGCGCCTGAACGGAAGACGAGATCGTTGCCCGCAACCGGCAAGCCAGTGGGACCAAATCCCAAGCGGCTTCTGAAGCGCGCGGAATTCCTGGCCGTCCGTCGTGGTGAAAAGCGACGCGGGCGGCTTTTTCTCGTTGAAGTTCTCGACCGCGGCGACGGCCTGTCGCCGCGCGTCGGCTACACCGTCACCAAGAAGGTCGGCAATGCGGTTGTCCGCAACCGTGTCCGGCGGCGGTTGCGAGAAGCCGTCCGCACGCATGCGGCAAGTGACATGGCGCCTGGCAATGACTATGTCATCGTCGGGCGCGAAGACGTGCTTACCACTCCGTTCGGCCAGTTGAAGGCCGAACTTTCCCGCCGACTGCGCGGAACACGATAGGCCAAGGGCTTTCGATGGAAAACAACCGGAACTTCTTCATCACCATCGCGCTGTCGGTGCTGATCCTGGCGGTATGGCAATATTTTTACGTGTTGCCGCGCAGCGAAGCGCAACGCGAGGCCGCCCGCGTCGAACAGCAGCGCGTCGAGGAGCAGAAGAAGGCCGCCGGCACCAATCCCGGTACCGACACCGGAACGCCCGACGCCCCTGGCGCCATTCCCAACGCACCGGGAACAGACGCCGTGACGCCGGCCGGCCGCGAACAGGCACTCGCCACGACGACCCGCGCCAGGATCGACACGCCGAGCCTCGAGGGTTCGATCAACCTGACCGGCGCCCGTCTCGACGACCTCAAGCTCAAGCACTACACCGAGACGGTCGACAAGAATTCGCCCGAGATCAGCCTGCTCAACCCGGCGGCACTGCCCAATGGCTACTATGCCGAGATCGGCTTCGTCGGCAACGACAAGACTGGCGCGGTGCCCGGTCCCGAGACTGTGTGGGCCGTCGACGGCAATGCGACGCTGACGCCGACGACCCCGGTCACGCTGACCTATTCGAACGACAAGGGCCTTACCTTCAAGCGCACCTTTTCCGTCGACACCAACTACATGTTCACGGTGTCCGACACAGTGCAGAATGCGGGCACGGCCGCCGTATCGCTGTCCAATTACGGCCGCGTCACCCGCTTCGACAAGCCGCTCGTTGCCAGCACCTATGTGCTGCATGAGGGCCTGATCGGTTTCACCGGCACCGAAGGCCTGCAGGAGCACAAATACGCGTCCATCGAGAAGGACAAGCAGTTCACGCCGGGCAAGTCGACCGACGGATGGCTCGGCATCACCGACAAATACTGGGCGGTGACGCTGGTGCCGACCGAGAAGCAGCCGTTCCAGCCGCGCTACGCCTATTTCGAGGACGGCCGCCATCGCTATCAGTCCGATTTCCTCACCGATCCGATCACCGTCGATGCCGGTCAGTCGGCGACGGTGGAGAGCGAAATCTTCGCCGGCGCCAAGGAAGTCGGCAAGATCAACGCCTATGCGGAAGATCGTCATATCAAGCGGTTCGATCTGCTGATCGACTGGGGCTGGTTCCACTTCATCACCAAGCCGATGTTCTGGCTGATCGACACGCTCTACAAATTCTTCGGCAATTTCGGCCTGGCCATCCTCGCCACCACCGTCATCGTCAAGGCCATCTTCTATCCGCTCGCCAACAAGTCCTACGCGTCGATGGCGAACATGAAGAAGGTGCAGCCGAAAATGCTCGAGATCCGCGAGAAATACGCGGACGACAAGATGAAGCAGCAGCAGGCGATGATGGAGCTGTACAAGACCGAGAAGATCAACCCGCTTGCCGGCTGCTGGCCGGTGGCGCTGCAGATCCCGGTCTTCTTCTCGCTCTACAAGGTGCTCTACATCACCATCGAGATGCGGCACGCGCCGTTCTTCGGCTGGATCCAGGATCTGGCCGCGCCCGATCCGACGTCGCTGTTCAACCTGTTCGGCCTGATCCCGGTCACCCTGCCGCACATGCTGATGATCGGCGTCTGGCCGCTGATCATGGGCGTCACCATGTTCCTGCAGATGCGCATGAACCCGACGCCGCCGGATCCGACGCAGGCGGCGATCTTCACCTGGATGCCTGTCATCTTCACCTTCATGATGGCGGGTTTCCCGGCCGGCCTGGTCATCTACTGGGCCTGGAACAACACGCTGTCGATCCTCCAGCAGGGCATCATCATGAAGCGCCAGGGCGCCAAGATCGAGCTGTGGGACAATCTGGTCGCGCTGTTCCGAAAGAAACCGTCGCCGGCCGAATAGAAGACGCAGCGCTTTCTCCAGCCTTCAAAGCCCCGCCTCGCGCGGGGCTTTTCGTTTAAGCAGCTCCGGCATCACGTTCCCGTGATCGGCGAAACTTGCGCCCCGTCGGCGGCGTGACTGCCTGTGCGTTTCCAAAGGCTATCAATTCCGATCAGCCCTCACCCGGAGGAAGACCACATGCGTTTGCCGTCATTCAGGACCATCGCCCTTTCCGCGTTCGTCGCCGGCGTGGCGATTGCCGCGCCCGCCTATGCCAAAAACCCGAATGTCGGCGGCGCGCCGATGTACACCACCAAGAACATCGTCGAGAACGCCGTCAATTCGAAGGACCACACGACGCTGGTCGCCGCGGTCAAGGCCGCCGGCCTGGTCGACACGCTGCAGGGCGCTGGCCCGTTCACAGTCTTCGCCCCGACTAACGCGGCGTTTGCGAAACTGCCCAAGGGCACCGTCGACACGCTGCTGAAGCCGGAGAACAAGGGCAAGCTCACCAAGGTGCTGACCGCGCATGTCGTGGCAGGCAAGATTTCGGGCGCCGAAATGATGAAGAAGGCCAAAGCGATGGGCGGCAAGTACGAGATGAAAACCGTCTCCGGTGACACGCTGACCGCTGAAGTCAAGAAGGGCAAGCTCTACATCATGGATGAGTCAGGCGGCGAGGCGCGAGTGACGATCGCCGACGTCAACCAGTCGAACGGCGTCATCCATGTCGTCAACAAGGTGCTGTTGCCGAAGTAACGGCTTTCGGCAAAGGGGAGCAAGGCAGGTCCGTCGGGGCTTTCTCGGGCCTGCCATCCCCACCTCATGACGAGGTGCCATGTTTCTTGGGAAGTCGTATCGGCATCGGCCGGGGTCCTGTCCCTCACAGGACCCCGGTTTCTTTTGGTTCATGGACCGAAGACCGTAGAGAACAAATACCTGAACGGAGCGGGTAGCCGAGATGCCGGCTAGCCGTAAGCTGGCACGGACCGCCGCGCACCGGAATGTGGCGTCGCGATGCGACTGCCAACGCGGTTGAGGGGTAGAGAGACAACGCTCACCTAGCGCCCGCAGATGTGACATACTGACTGCATATCGATTTCGTAGCCTTGTTAGGAACACGACGTGGATTGGTTTACCCAACGCAAGCCTTTCCCAAATGCCGCAAAGTCAGCTTTCGGAGTTGGAGCGCTTGGCGATATAGCTGCTGAGGAATTGACTCCCATCGTCGACGACACTTACCGAACAACCTCGAGGCATCTCACATCTGATGGGATCAGCATCTACATTCCCTATCGGTTGCATTTTCTGCCGACCGTAGCTGTCGATTTCGCTAGCTTTTCGCCGGGGTCGCAGTGCTTGCTGACACGTTCGACAGACGGTTATCTGAGGCAAAAATCAGCCAAAATTATCCTTCCGCTGAACGAGCCTTGGACGATTCCATTCATCGTTCTTCTCTTAGGCGAGTACGTCGTCGAAATTCTCGACGATATCCATTTGGCGATGCCGTATTTCGATCAGACAGCTTACGCCAGTTTCGTCCGGCAGAACCGGCAGGTAATGCGTGCAATACGCGCTAAGGCGACAAGCTATTGGAATGCCTACTACCGCCAAAGTTATCCCGGCAGGAAATCGTATCCGGCGATTGCCGTCCTCAATCAGCTGGATACTTGGGCAACCTAGCATCACGTGCAACGGGACAGCCGACGACGTCGCCATACGTTGTATTTCCATTTTGTCGACAGTGACGCATTCGAAACTTGCTTCAACAAAAGGCCCTCGACCAAAACATCACTCCATCACGGCGCTGTGGTCGATCTTGGCCGGAGTGGCCGGCTTGCGCAGCAACAGAACCAGCGGAATGGCGGCAAGCGACAGGATCATCATCAGCTTGAAGTCGTTCATATAACTGATGATTGTCGCCTGCAGCGTCACCACGCCGTCGAGCGCGGCGCGGCCCGCGGCGCTGTAGGGATCCATCGCCTGGAAGATGGCCGGATTGCTGAAAGCCTGGTTGTAGGGCGTCACATAGGTGGCGATGTTGGCGTGGTTGATCTGCACGTTCTCCGTCAACAGCGCGGTGACGACGGATATGCCGACGCTGGAGCCGATGTTCCGCGACAGATTGTAAAGGCCTGTGCCTTCCGCGCGCCGCTCCGGCGCCAGCGTGGCGAAGGTGATGGTGGTCAGCGGCACGAACAGGAAGCCCAGTCCCGCGCCCTGGATGAAGCCGGTGCTGATGATCGTCCATTGCGATACATCAGGGGTCCAGCCGGTCATGTCGTACATCGCCCAGGCGGTGACCAGCAGGCCGGTCAACAGCAGCCAGCGCGTGTCCACCTTGCCGATCAGCCTGCCGACCAGGAACATGCAAGCCATGGTGCCGAGACCGCGCGGCCCCATGACGATGCCGGCCGTCACCACCGGATAGCCCATCAGCGTCTGCAGATACGGCGTCATCAGGGCCAGCGAGGCCAGATAGGTGATGCCGATGATGAAGATGAAGATCATGCCGACGGCGAAATTCCTGTCGAGGAACAGCCGCGGGTTCACGAAGGTGTTTTTGGCGGTGAAGGTGTGGACGAGGAAGATGTAGAAGGCCGACGCGCAGATCAGCGCCTCGACGATGATCTCGGACGACGAGAACCAGTTGAGCTGCTCGCCGCGATCGAGGAACATCTGCAGCGATGCGATGGTGACGCTGAGCATGCCGAAGCCCAGCCAGTCCAGCCTGGCCTTGAGGTCCGTCTTGGTTTCCTGGACGAACATCGAGACGCCGGCGAAAGCCAGGGCCCCGATCGGGACATTGATGTAGAACACCCAACGCCAGCTGACGTTTTCGGTGAGCCAGCCGCCGATGACCGGCCCGAGCACCGGCCCGACCATCACCGAAACGCCGAACAACGCCATCGCCGAGCCGCGCTCCTCGACGCTGTAGATGTCGAGCAGGATGCTCTGCGCCAGCGGCACCAGGGCCGCGCCGAACAGACCTTGCAGCAGGCGGAAGCCGACGATCTGCGGCAGCGACTGCGCGAAGCCGCACAGCACCGACGCGACGACGAAGCCGGTGATGGATATCAAAAGGATGCGCTTGCGGCCGAAACGATTGGCAAGATAGCCCGAAGGCGGAGTCATGACGGCCGCCGCGACGATATAGGACGTCAGCACCCAGTTTATCTGGTCGGCGCTCGCCGAAACGCTGCCCTGGATATAGGGCAGCGCCACATTGGCGATGGTCGTGTCCAGCGCCTGCATGATCACGGCCAGGATCACGCAGGCGGTGATGGCGCCGCGGTTGGCGACCACGCCACCTGTCGCGGACGCGCTGCTCATGACTTTTGTCCGAACCGGCCGAGGAGGTCCGTCACGAAGTCCGGCAAGCCGCGCGCATGACCGGTGTCGATGCCGACCACGACGCTCATCCCGCCACGCAACGGCGGCTTGCCCTGGAGATCGTCGACCGTCACGCGCATCGGAATGCGTTGCACGACCTTGACCCAGTTGCCGGTGGTGTTCTGCGCCGGAAGCAAGGAGAAGCTCGACGACGACGCCGGGCTGATCGAGGCGACCGTGCCGTGCCAGACGGTGCCGGGATAGCTGTCGACGCTGATCGTCGCCGTCTGTCCCGGCCGCACATAAGTCAGTTCGGTTTCCTTCGGCTCCGCCGCGATCCACAGATCGGTCGCCGAAATCAGGCTGAAGGCCGGCTGCGAAGCCGGCAGGTACTTGCCGACCTGAAGCGCGTCGACATTGGTGACTATGCCGTCGAACGGCGCCTTGACGATGGAATCGGCAAGATTGCGCTGGGCGTCGTCCACCGCCGACTGCGCCTGGAGGTAGAACGGATTCTTCTCCACCGGCTGGCTGGCGTCGCCGCCAAGCTGGGCAAGCGTCGCCTGTGCCTGCGCCTGGGCAACGGACACTTTCTGGCGGGCGGCGACGAGGTCGTGCTGGGCGCTGTCGAAGGTCGCCTTGGAGGAGGTGGAGGTCTTGAGCAGATCCTGCTGGCGCTGGAAAGCGGCCTCGTAATAGGGGATGTCGGCCTGCGCCTGCTCGATCAGCGCCTGCGACTGCTGGTAGCTCGCCTGCAAGGTCAGCACCTGGTTGCGCACAGTGCCGAGCTGCGCCTGGGCGGCGGCAAGAGCGGTTTCGAAAGAGGCCGGCCGCAGCCGGAAAAGCACCTGGTCCTTCTTCACCGCCTCGTTCTCGTGCACGTCGATCTCGGACACAGTGCCGGAGACATCGGTGGAAACGCCGAGCGACTGCGCCTGGATGTAGGCGTTGTCGGTCGTCATGACCTGGCCGCCGATGACGTAGTAATAGCCGCCGACGACCAGCGCGACCGGAAGCAGGGCAAACAGGATCGGCCGTGCCCGGCCGCGCTTGGGCTTGACCGGCGCCGGCGGCGCCACCGCAACCCCGGCCTGCCGTGGCTCCTTGGACGGCGCCTCGAGCGCGGCCGGCTCCAGGGCGACCGGTGCTTCGAGTTCGTCATTGCCGATGAGGGTGCCGGCTCGCCTTTGTTCGCGTTCGCTGTCCAGTCGGATGATCTGGTCGTGCGCCCGGCCGGCGGAGGATCCGTCTTCTTCGACAGGCTTCTTTGGTGAGGTTGATTCAGCCATGTGTTTTCTCCCGGTCGGCGGCAGGCTGGGTGCAAGCCGCGAGCAGATTGGATTTGATGAGGGATAGGGTTTGCAGCAGATGCAGCTGGGCATCCGCGGAAAGACCGACAAAGGCCTCGTCCCGCGTCTTCTGCCCATTGGTGCGCATGGCTTCAATGAGCGGATAAGCTTGCGGCTTCAGGTAGAGCAGCCATGCCCGGCGGTCAGCGGGATTGGGCCGGCGCTCGATGAAGCCGCGTGCCTCCATCTTATCGAGCAGCCGGGCGAGCGTGATCGGCGTGATCTCGATAAGATCGGCCAGTTTGTTCTGGTGGATGCCCTCATGCAGGCAGAGATAGGCGAGCACCTGCCACTGGGCGCGGGTCAGCCCCGATGCCCACGACCTCTGCTCGAACCGCTTTCGAAGCAGGCGCGCGACATCGTGCAGCACGAAGCTGATGTTGGGTGACGATGGCATGGAAGGTACTGAGGTTCTAAGGCGCAACTTTTAGTGAGCATGCTTATTATCATCATGCACATAATCCCGCTGGACGCGGTGCGCAAGACGGACTAAGCCCGCCTGGAAAAAATGACGCATGTGCTGCGACACCATAAAAAGGCTCAGGTAGCAGGCTGTTGCCGGGCAAGGATAGGACGATGAATTGGCTGAAGATCGTGACCGTGGCGGCCATCGCGGGATGGCCGGGCCTTGCGCTCGCAAAGGACGCCGTCAGCTGCGGCGGCGCCGCGATGCTGGGTGGCGCGCAATTGAACTGCAGCCACGTCGAACCCCAGGCGCCGCCTCAGTTTTGCACCTATAGCTGGGCTCTCCACATGCCGGCCGGAGACCAGAAAATCGTCGAAGGCAGCTTCATGCTGCCGCCCGGCGCGGCGAACGTCACCGTCTATCAGGGCAGCGGTTTCGACAGCGCAATGTCCGATCCGATCGTGATCTGTCGCGGCGGCAAATGAGCAAGGCCGTCAAGGAAAGCTCGCTCGTCGCCCGATTGGTGCTATAGGGCGGATCACGCTATTTTGAACGGGCGCATTCGAGTTTCGGATGTGCCTGGCTGCCATTTCTCTGACGGATTTCGACATGGACGGACCCAACCCAGACATCAAGCACCCGATCCCGATGCATACCCGCGTCGGCTTCCTCAAGGGGCTGGTGAATGCGCCGAACATCGAGATCGGCGACTTCACCTACTATGACGATCCGGACGGCCCCGACAAATTCGCCGAAAAATGCGTCCTGCACCACTATCCCTTCATCGGCGACAAGCTGATCATCGGTCGGTTCTGCGCCATCGCCGAGGGCGCGCGCTTCATGATGAACGGCGCCAACCATGCTATGTCCGGCTTTTCGACCTATCCGTTCAATATCTTTGGCCATGGCTGGGAAAAGGGTTTTGACCCGGCGACGTGGTCGAAGGAAGTGCGCGGCGACACCATTGTCGGCAGCGACGTCTGGATCGGCATGGAGGCGGTGATCTTGCCCGGGGTGGAAATCGGCCACGGCGCCATCATCGCCGCGAAATCGGTGGTGACGCACGACGTGCCGCCCTATGCGATCGTCGCCGGCAATGCGGCCAAGGTGGTGAAGATGCGTTTCGACGACCGGACAATCAGGCGGCTGCTGGCGGTGGCGTGGTGGGACTGGCCGGTGGACAAGGTCAGTCGCAACCTCGATGCTATCCGGGGCGCCGATATCTCTCTTCTGGAGGCAGCAGCTTGAACGCTCTGAACAGCAGCATAATCGGCACCGAACTGTTTACGCGAGGGTGGATCTTCATCCGCGGCGTGCCGGCCATGAAATTCCTGCCGCCTGAAGGGCCGCCGGAAATCGCCTTTGCCGGCCGCTCGAATGTCGGCAAGTCGTCGCTGATCAACGCGCTGGTCAACCAGAAGGGGCTGGCGCGCACCTCCAACACGCCGGGGCGCACGCAGGAGCTCAACTATTTCGTGCCGGACGGATTTTCGGGTGAGGGCGCCGACCTGCCGCCCTTGGCGCTGGTCGACATGCCCGGCTATGGCTATGCCACCGCGCCGAAGGAGAAGGTCGACGAGTGGACCAAGCTGGTCTTCGACTATCTCAAGGGCCGCGTCACGCTGAAGCGCGTCTATGTGCTGATCGACGCCCGCCACGGCATCAAGGCCAAGGACGACGAAGTGCTGTCGCTGCTCGACAAGGCGGCGGTGTCCTACCAGATCGTGCTGACCAAGACCGACAAGATCAAGACTGCCGGCGTGCCGAGGCTGATCGAGGAGACGCTGGCAAAGATCAAGAAGCGGCCGGCGGCGTTCCCGTTCGTTCTGGCGACGTCTTCGGAAAAAGCCGAGGGCCTCCAGGAATTGCAGGCGGCCATCGTGCTTGCCGCCAATGGCGGCTAAGCATCCACAGCTTAGAGCATGGCCTACGGCTTGGCCTCGATAGCAATCGTCTGGTGGCCTTCTTCCGCCACAAGCCTTTCGGTGCCGTATGCCTTGAGGAACATGCTGACGCCTGACCTGACGATGCGGTCGATCTCGTCCTGGCTCGGGGCTTTGGTGCGGTAGGCGAAGATGCACTGGCGGAACAGACCGGCCAGGCACAGTTCGGTGAACTGATAGGCGGCAAGATCGACATCGTCGATGCGCAGCAGGTCGCGCTCGATGGCGGCATTGAGAAAGGCCGCGACCTTGTCGTGGCCACGCTTGGGACCGCGCTCGTAAAACCGCGCGCCCATGTCGGGTATCCGGTCGGATGCACCGATCACCGTGCGCTGCGCCTGGATCACCTTGGCCGACGTGATCTTGAGGGCCAGCACCTTGCCGAACTTCACCAGCGTCTCGCGCAGGTTGTCGGCATTGTCCAGCACGTCATACATGTTCTTGAAGATGGTGCCGCGCTCTTCCTCGATCAGCGCTTCGAACAGCTCTTCCTTGTTGGCGAAATAGACGTAGATCGTACCCTTGGAGACACCGGCCTCGCGGGTGATGTCGTTCATCGAGGCGGCTTCGAAGCCCTTGTCGATGAAGACACGACGGGCGCCGTCGATGATCTGGCTGCGCTTGACCGGATCCTGCCCCGCGGCCGGGCGGCCACGACGCAAGCTTTCCAACAGGTCGTCGCACGACTCGTTTTCAACATTGGGCGGGGTCTCGGCCATGAAAGTCACACCTCGAAAATAATTCGAACCAAGCGGTTCGATTGCCCTTGATATGGTCCTCTTTACGCGCTATGTCAACGGCCGGATCGAACCGAACGGTTCAGTATTATATTATAACTTTAGAGAGATGTCATGTCCTCGAACGCGCCGACCACTGCCGAAGTCCGTCCCTTTCCCAACGCCAAGGTTGCGCCGGCGACGGAAGCCCCGGAAGTGCCTGTCCAGCCTGTCTCGTCGCCACCGGCAGAGGCTCCGGCCAAGAAGAAGCGTTCGGTGCGTTCCTTCCTGCTGCCGGTCATCGGCGCCGCTTTGCTGGGCGCCGGCGCCTGGTATGGTTATGACTACTGGACAACGGGCCGCTTCATGATCTCCACGGACGATGCCTATGTCCAGGCCGACATGGCGTTCATCTCGCCCAAGATTTCCGGCTATGTCGATCAGGTCAAGGTCAGCGAGAACCAGCAGGTCAAGGCCGGCGATCCGCTGCTCGTCGTCGATGACGGCGATTACAAGATTGCCGTCGCCCAGGCCGAGGCGCAGATCGCCACCTTGAGCAAGACGCTCGACCGTATCGACGCCCAGACTGAAGCAGCGCGCGCCTCGCTGCAGCAGGCGCAGGCGCAGAAGGTCGCCGATCAGGCCGCCGCCGACAATGCGGCCAAGGTCGCGGCGCGCGCCTCGCAACTGCTCAAGACCCATGTCGGCACGCAGGCGCAGCTGGACGACGCCCAGACGGCGGTCCAGCAGGCCGATGCCGCCCTTGTCGGCGCCGACGCGACGATCGCCGCCGCGCAGGCCAATATCGGCGTGCTGCAGGCGCAACGCGCGGAATCGGCGAGCACGCTGGCGTCCCTGCAGCTCAGCCATGACAAGGCGCTGCGCGATCTTTCCTTCACCGTGCTCAAGGCGCCTTATGACGGCATCGTCGGCAACCGCTCGGTCGAACAGGGCGACCTTGTCAGCCCCGGCCAGAAGCTCGCCGTCATCGTGCCGATGGACAAGCTCTACATCGTCGCCAACTTCAAGGAGACGCAGCTTGCCCGGCTGGTGCCCGGAGAGAAGGTGAAGATCTCGGTCGATGCGACCGACGGCCAGGACTTCGAGGGAACCGTCTCGTCGCTGGCGCCGGCTTCGGGTGCCGTGTTCTCGCTGCTGCCGCCCGAAAACGCCACCGGCAACTTCACCAAGGTCGTGCAGCGCGTTCCGGTCCGTATCGATGTGCCGGCAGATGTCCTGAAGAGCGGCAAACTGCGCGCCGGCCTGAGCGTCATCGTCGCCGTCGACAGCCGTACCGCCCCATCCGGGTCGGCATCAGCGGCAGCGTCGAACTGAGCGGCTGCCGGGGAGCAATGCCATGGCAACCGCAACCCTGACAGCAGGAGCACCGCCGGCGAGGCCGGCTGTGCCTGACACCATTTCGACGCGGCGCGTCATCGCTTTCCTGGCGATGGTGTTCGGCATGTTCATGGCCATCCTGGACATTCAGATCGTCTCCGCCTCGCTGTCGGAAATCCAGGCCGGCCTGAGCGCCAGCTCCGACGAAATCCCGTGGGTGCAGACCGCCTATCTGATCGCCGAAGTGGTGATGATCCCGCTGTCGGGCTTCCTCAGCCGGATGCTGTCGACGCGCGTGCTGTTCACGATCTCGGCGGCGGGCTTCACCGCGGCCAGTGCGCTGGCGGCGACTGCCACCAACATCGACCAGATGATTGTCTACCGCGCCGTCCAGGGCTTCATCGGCGGCGGCATGATACCGAGCGTCTTCGCCGCTGCCTTCACCATCTTCCCGCCCTCGCGCCGCGCCTTCGTCTCGCCGATGATCGGCCTGGTGGCGACGTTGGCGCCGACCATCGGCCCGACTGTCGGCGGCTATATCAGCCATGCCATGTCCTGGCACTGGCTGTTCCTGGTCAATGTCGTGCCCGGCATCCTGGTGACAGCGGCGGCCTGGACGCTGATCGACTTCGACAAGCCCAACCTCAAGCTGTTCAGCAAGTTCGACTGGTGGGGCCTCGCCGGCATGGCGGCTTTCCTGGGCTGCATGGAATATGTGCTCGAGGAAGGCCCCAACAATGACTGGCTGCAGGACCAGGGCGTCTTCATCTGCGCCATCGTCATGACCATCGGCGCGGTGCTGTTCTTCTGGCGGGTGTTCACCGCCGAGGAGCCGATCGTCGACCTGAAGGCCTTCACCAACATCAACTTCGCCTTCGGCTCGCTGTTCTCCTTCGTCATCGGCATCGGCCTTTACGGCCTGACCTATCTCTACCCGGTGTATCTCGGGCGCATCCGTGGCTACGATTCGATGATGATCGGCGAGGCGCTGTTCGTCAGCGGCCTGGCCATGTTCTTCACCGCGCCGATCTCGGGCATCCTGTCGAACAAGATGGACCCGCGGCTGATGATGATGATCGGCTTCTTCGGCTTCGCCACCGGCACCTGGTGGATGACGCATCTGACCGCCGACTGGGATTTCTACGAGTTGCTCATCCCGCAGATCCTGCGCGGCTGTTCGATGATGCTGTGCATGGTGCCGATCAACAACATCGCGCTCGGCACCTTGCCGCCCGAGCGGCTGAAGAATGCGTCCGGCCTGTTCAATCTCACCCGCAACCTTGGCGGTGCGGTTGGCCTCGCACTGATCAACACCGTGCTGATCGACCGCAATGCCTTCCACTACGCAAGGCTCTCCGAGCATGTGCAATGGGGCAGTGAAGCCGCGCAGACCAAGCTGCAGAACATGACGCTCAATTTCGAGCAAACCCCCGGCCTGGACGCGACAAGTGCCGCCATCTCCAAGCTGTCGGGCATGGTCCAGCAGCAGGCGGCGCTGCTGTCCTTCATGGATGTGTTCTTCATGCTGACGGTGCTGTTTGCGACGCTTGGCCTGTTCACCATGTTGATCCGCAAGCCGGCCGCGGCGGCGGGTGGAGGTGGTGGCGGCGGCCACTGATACCGGAGCAATTCCAGGAAAAGTGTAAGGCGGTTTTCCCGGGAAAAGCGCGCAGCGCTTTCCCTTAGGAATTGCGACAAGACAGAGATACGTGGGCAGCTGTTTCGGGAAGCTCCTCCAGTCCACGCCCGAAAAAGCTC
Organism: Mesorhizobium sp. M7A.F.Ce.TU.012.03.2.1; assembly: GCF_004006095.1. Lineage (NCBI taxonomy): Bacteria > Pseudomonadati > Pseudomonadota > Alphaproteobacteria > Hyphomicrobiales > Phyllobacteriaceae > Mesorhizobium > Mesorhizobium sp. M7A.F.Ce.TU.012.03.2.1. The sequence goes on along the minus strand of NZ_CP034779.1, from coordinate 1,245,284 downwards.
TGACCGCGCAAAAAACTCCGGGCCGCAAGCCCGGAGTTTTTCATATCCAGTTGGAATTTGTCAGGCTGTGGTGGGCTCGAAGGTCAGCGCGACGCCGTTGATGCAGTGGCGCAGGCCGGTCGGCGCCGGACCGTCGTCGAAGACGTGGCCGAGATGGCCGCCGCAGCGGCGGCAATGCGCCTCGGTGCGCGTCATGCCGAGCGAGCGGTCCACGGTCGTGCCGATAGCCTTGGGGATCTCTTGCCAGAAGCTCGGCCACCCGGTGCCGGAATCGAATTTCGTCTCCGACGAATAGACCGGCAGGTCGCAGCCGGCACAGGCGAAGATGCCCTTACGGTGTTCGTTGAGCAGCGGGCTGGTGCCGGGATACTCCGTGCCTTCCTTGCGCAGCACGTCGAAGGCGGCCGGCGACAGGATGGCTTTCCACTCGGCGTCGGTCTTGGTGACTTCGAATTTTTCGGCGGCCTGTGCTGCCTGCGGATCGCCCATGCGCAGCATCGTTGCTGCGGCCCCGACGACGCCGATGGCGGCGGCACCGCTCAAAAGAAAGTCGCGACGGTTCATGACCGGTTCCTCCTGATGTCCTTTTGCCAAACTATACCGCCGCGCGGAAATCAAAAGCCGGTGACGGTAGCCCCCTCGAACGAACACTCCGCGCCCTCCCACATCCGAATATGGGCGGCGCGGAGTGCGCGGGTCAATTGCGGATCACGGGAGCGGGATCGTGCAATCGACGGAGGGCCCTTGCTGCCAGTTCGCCGGCAGCAATCCCCTTGTTACATCTTCGGCAAAAGAACCTTGTCGATGACGTGGATGACGCCATTGGACTGTTCGACATCGGCGATCGTCACATTGGCGACATTGCCGTTCTCGTCGGTGACGGTGACCTTGCCGCCGTCGGCCTTGAGCGACAGCTCGCAGCCGCCGACCGTCTTGACCTTGTGGGCGCCGCCGTCAGCCTTGGCCATCGCGGCGACATCCGCCCCCATCGCCTTGGCGCCGATGACATGGCAGGTCAGGATCTTGGTGAGCTTGTCCTTGTTTTCAGGCTTGAGCAGCGTCTCGACCGTCCCGGCCGGAAGAGCCGCGAAGGCTTCGTTGGTCGGAGCGAACACGGTGAACGGACCGGCGCCCTGCAGCGTTTCGACAAGGCCGGCGGCCTTCACGGCGGCGACCAGCGTGGTGTGGTCCTTCGAGTTCACGGCGTTCTCGACGATGTTTTTGTTAGCATACATCGCGGCGCCGCCAACCATCGGGTTTTCGGCATAGGCGGCGGTGGCAAGGGCCGAAACGGCGATCGTACCGGCGAGCAAAAGGGTGGCGTATCTGCGCATGATGTCAAACTCCTCGGGTTTTCTCTTCCCATTTTTGGGGACGCGAGGAGATACGGAACAGAAGTGCGGGAGTTTCAGAAATATTCTTATTTTTTATTTTGCCCGGGATGCCGAAGAGATTTTGCCACGCAACGGCTTGCCGGCTACCATGCTGTCTACGGACGTGGAAGGTGGGAGATACACTTCAGGTACTCTATTTTGAGTCTGGCGACGCCAAGAGCCGGTCAGATGCTCTTCAGGTCGCCGGCGGCGACCACCGGTCCGGTCGGCTGTCCGGTCGGCGAACCGCCTGACGGCTCGAGGCTGACGGCAAGCACCGCGCCCTGGGCAAGCTTCTGCTGGGCCGCCGGTGAGACGACGATATGTGCCGTAGCACCGGTCGGAATGACGCCCATCGAGACCGGCGGGTTCTTGCCCTCGATCATCCACAGCTCGAAGTCCTTGCCGGAAGCACGCTCACCGGAGACATGCGACAGGCCGACTTCGTGATGCGCGGCGTCGTAGACGGCAAGATATCTGACGTCGCTGCCTTCGGCGGCCAGCGAAGCGACGAGGCGCGCCTGCGGCTCCTCGACCGGCCGGTTGAGGACTGGCACGGCAATGTAAATCGCCAGTGCCGCAACCGCAGCCGCGGCAAGGCCGCGCCAGAAAGCGAGGCTGGACCACAGGCCGCCGCGCGATTCGGCGGGCGTGGTCACGGCGGCAGCGTTCGCGAACAGCCGGCGGTCGACCGCGGTCTTCACCGAAACCGGCGGCTCGATTTCCGGGTAGGCGGCGGCCAGCGGTGAGAGACGGACCTCCCATCCCTCGACAAGACGAGCAAAAACCGTATCCGCATCGATGCGGCGGGCGACGATCTGGCGTTCGTCGGCATCGAGCACGCCGAGAACGTATTCGGCGGCGAGCAGGTCGTCGCCTCCACGTTCCGGTCCGGTGTCTTCTGCCAGCGTCATCTTTCCAGACATTCTCTGAGTTTCAACAGGCTGCGGCGCAGCCATGTCCGCATCGTGTTCAGCGGCACGCCATGGCGCTCCGCCAGTTCGGCATAGCTCTCGCCCTTGAGATAGGCGCCCCGGACGGCGGCTGCCCGGTCCTTCTCCAACTCATCGAGACAATGGTGGATACGTTCGGATTCGTCGCCCGCCACCGCCATCGCTTCAGGCCCCGGCGCCGGATCGGCCACGTCGAGCGCGGCATCGATGTCGGCGGCAGGCCTGCGCCGCGCTCGTATGCGATCGATCGCATGATTGCGCGCAATTGCAACCAGCCAGGAGATCGGGCTTAGATCGGAGACGGCAAAACGATCCGCCTTCGTCCATATCTTGACGAAGACTTCCTGTAGCGCTTCTTCCGCATCTCCCCGGTCGTTCAATACACGAAGACAGACGCCAAAAAGTTTCGCGCTGGTCTGCCGGTAAAGCAGATCGAACGCGGCCCGATCCTTCATCGAAGTCCGGACGATCAGCTTGGTGATGTCCTGCGGCGTCATCTGCGGCAAGTTAGGCGATTGCAATGTATTTGCAACGGCGGAAATAACCTTGTGCACGCCTAGGCTTTTATGTGTCGCCAGCCCGGGTCCGTCGACCGATTGCCAATGGAATCGCCACTGGCTAGCTTGCCCTCAGTGATGGGGGGAGCGCGCATGTCGGTCGAACGGATCCTTTGGGAAGAAGATGCCGCGGGCCTCGCCGATCTGGTCCGCAAGGGCGAGGTTTCGGCCGTCGAGCTGACCGACGCCGCGATCGCCCGCGCCGAGGCCACCCGTCCCGACATCAATGCCACGGCCGAACCGCTCTACGATGCCGCCCGCGCCCGTGCGAAGACCGTCGACCGCTCGCTGCCGCTGGCCGGCGTTCCCTTCGCCATCAAGGATCTCGGCATCGCCATCAGGGGCGTGCCGACGCATGGCGGCAGCCGCATTCCGGCATGGCTGGCCGATGTCAATTCGGTGCTGACCGACCGCTATCTCGCCGCCGGGCTTATCCCGATCGTCACCTCGACATCGCCGGAGCACGGGCTTCGATTGATGACCGAATCCAGGGCCTTTGGCATCACCCGCAATCCGTGGAACACCGGCCATACCAGCGGCGGCTCTTCGGGCGGTTCGGCAGCCTTGGTCGCAGCTGGCGTCGTGCCGGTGGCGCATGCCTCCGATGGCGGCGGCTCGATCCGCGTGCCTGCCGCCTGCACCGGGCTTGTCGGCCTGAAGACGTCGCGCGGCCGCACCCCGCTGACGCCGCTGGTGAGCGAAAGCTGGTACGGCATGGTCGTCGACCATGCGCTCACCCGTTCGGTGCGTGATTGCGCGCTGCTGCTCGACCTCACCCATGGGTCCGATCCTCTGTCGCCCTATGCCGCGCCGCCGCCGAAGGGCACGTTCGCGGCCGCTGCCGCACGCGATCCCGGCAAGCTCAGCCTGGCCGTGTACCGCAAATCCCCGCTTGGCCTGCCGATCTCGGACGAGACGCTCAAGGCGCTCGACACGGCGATGGCGCTTGCCCGCGAGGGCGGCCACACGGTCAAGGAGATCGACCTACCCTTTATCGGCCGCGAGTTCTTCGCCGATTTCTGCAGGACGGTTGCCTCCGCAGTCGCCGGCACGATGCGGGCCGAAGCGCTGCGTGTCGGCCGTTCCGTTACCGGCGACATCGAGCGGGCGACGCGGGTGCTCGCCCGCTTCGGCGAAATGGTGTCGGCCGGCGAGACCTATGCCGACCTGCAGCGGCTGCATGCCGCCTCGCGGCAGCTGATTTCGGAGACCGTGCAGTACGACGCCGTGCTGATGCCGGTCATTGCCCACCCGCCGCTCGCCTGCGGCGCCATGGATCCGAAAGGCGCCGACGAGTTCATCGAAAACCTGCTCGACAAGCTTCACCTCACTCCCTTGCTGAAGCTGAAGCCGTTCTTCGGCCAGCTGATGGATAAGAGCCTCTGGTTCACCCATTGGCCGGCGATCCAGAATGTCAGCGGCCAGCCGTCGATCGCGCTGCCGGTCCATGTCACTGACGCCGGCCTGCCGCTCGGCGTCCAGGCGGCCGGCCGTCCGGGCGACGAGGAGACGCTTTTGTCGCTCGCCGCGCAGATGGAGAAGATCTCGGGTTGGCTGGACCGCAGGGCGCCGCTGATGGTGCCGACACGATGACGAGGTCGTGAAGCGCTTGAATATGGCAGCAAAGCCATTTGCGGGCGGCGCCAATTCCCGCTAAGACGCCGCCGTCCTTACCTGATGCATGTCGTCCAAAAGGGTCCAGGGGTTTTGGGACAACGACGTGCTTAAAATAAAAAGCCGGGAACCAAGCCGATGACGGAAATAACCGCCACCGCCGAAATGCAGGCAGCCCTGTTGTCGCGGGCGCTGCCCTACATGCAGCGCTACGAGCACAAGACGGTCGTGGTGAAATATGGCGGCCATGCCATGGGCGACATCGAGCTCGGCAAGGCCTTCGCGCGCGACATCGCGCTGCTCAAGCAGTCCGGCGTCAACCCGATCGTCGTCCATGGCGGTGGCCCGCAGATCGGCGCCATGCTGGCCAAGATGGGCATCGAATCCAAGTTCGAGGGCGGCCTGCGCGTCACCGACCAGAAGACGGTCGAGATCGTCGAAATGGTGCTGGCCGGTTCGATCAACAAGGAGATCGTCGCGCTGATCAACGCCGAGGGCGAATGGGCGATCGGCCTGTGCGGCAAGGACGGCAACATGGTGTTCGCCGAAAAGGCCCGCAAGACCATGATCGATCCGGACTCCAACATCGAGCGCGTGCTCGATCTCGGCTTCGTCGGCGAGCCGGTCGAGGTCGACCGCACCTTGCTCGATCTTCTGGCACGCTCCGAAATGATCCCGGTGCTGGCGCCGGTGGCGCCAGGCCGCGACGGCCACACCTACAACATCAATGCCGACACCTTCGCCGGCGCCATTGCCGGCGCCTGCCAGGCGACGCGCCTGCTGTTCCTCACCGACGTGCCTGGTGTGCTCGACAAGAACAAGAAGCTGATCGACGAACTGACCGTGGCCGAGGCCAAGGCGCTGATCAAGGACGGCACGGTCTCGGGCGGCATGATCCCCAAGGTCGAGACCTGCATCGAAGCGATCGAACGCGGTGTCGAAGGCGTCGTCATCCTCAACGGCAAGACGCCGCATGCGGTGCTGTTGGAACTGTTCACCGAGCACGGTGCCGGCACGCTGATCGTGCCTTGATGGGCATTGATATTCAGGTGATGCCGGCCTGCAAACGGCGACTTTCTCCGCTTCCGGTGCTCACGGACCCGAACGTCCGCTGCGCTCCGGTTCTCGAAAGCCACCGTTTTCGGCTCGGCCTGACCTGAATCTCAACACCCCTTAACCAGGGCACAGCAACAGTCAGGCACTCGGCAAAATCGTGACCTCGGGCGGTGCCAGCTTGCGTACCGGGCGTCGAACGGACATCGATTCCTCCTCGGCGTCCTGCGGCGCGCCCCAGAATTCGGCCAGCGTCGGGCCGTCTTTCACCCTGATGTCGCGGATCAGAAAGCCCCAGACCTCGCGGAACCACACGCGGCGGCCCATCTGCGTGTACCAGCGCATCGAATGGCGCTGCTCGGGATCCTTGTGGAACAGGATGCGGGCCAGCGCCTTCGGCCGCGACTGCACAGCCAGCTCGATCAGCTTGACACTGAAGAACAGCATCCAGGGTTTCAGCCGCGTCATCTGCAGCACCTGGTGCTTGTAGTCCCACAGGCGCGCATCCTGCTGGATCACCTTGCGATCCCGCGCGATGCGGAAGAACGGCGTCCAGCGATGCGGCGTCACATAGAGCGCCTGGATCTGGTCGGGGTCGTAGGCGATGAGCTGGCGAAAGCCGCGCCACAGATCGCGGAACCCTTCGTCCTCGAAGCCGGCCACCCAGGTCGCCATCGACAGGATGCCGTTGAGGCGCAGCAGCCTTATCGCCTCGCGGTCGGATGATGTGCTGCCGCCCTTGCGGATCAATTGAAGCGTCTGCTCGTCGGTGTTTTCCATGCCGAGCAGCCAGCGGATGACGCCGGCCTTGCGGTAGAGATGCAGGGTGTCGGCATCGCGCACGATGTCGTCGGCACGGGTCGAACCGACGATCAGCACCGGCACGTTCTCGGCGATAAGGGCGTCGAGGAAGGCACGCCAGGCCTTCTTCGAGACCGTCGGATTCTCGTCGGCGAGATTGATCAGCTCGACGCCGTGCTCGCGGTGCAGCCAGGCGATCTCCCTGGCGAATTTCACCGGGTCGCGATGCCGCCAGCGGGTCCAGAAGCCGCGCTGGCCGCAATAGTTGCACAGATGCGGACAGCCGCGCGAAAACTGCATGACCACGGCCCGCTTGCCGCCCCAGTAACTGTACCGCGAGTGCTCAATCAACTCCCAGCCGACGCGGTAGGCGTCGAGGTCGGCAATGGTCATGGCGGCCTGTGTGGCGACGGGACGGCCGAGATCGTCGCGACAGGCAATGCCGGCCACGCTCGCCGGCGGCTGGCGCATTTCCAGCGCCTCGACCAGCGCCACGACGGTCGCCTCGCCCTCGCCGCGCACGATGAAGTCGAAAGCATCGGTAGCGGCCAGGATGTCGCGCCAATGATAGGTCGAGAAAACGCCGCCATAGACGATGATGGTCGCCGGCTCCCGCTGCTTGATCTGCTCAGCGATCAGCAAGGCGGTCGGGTGCGCCGAGGTCGAGCCGGAATGGCCGATCAGGACGAAGTCGGGGTGGTCCTCCAGTGCGTTGCGTACGACGTCATCGAGCGGCATCGGCCCAAACTCGGCGTCGACGAGCCGCACCTGATGGCCGGCATCGATCAGCGGTCCGCCGATCGCCAGCAGACCGAGCGGCGGCAAATGATCGTCAGGCACGCGGCTGCCGATGGCGGTGTGCGGCGGATTGATCAGGACGATTTTCATGGCGGACCTCTTGGGCAGTTGGTCCGCGCAAGCTGGCCGGCGATGTGGACACGCGATTGGCCCGTTTCAGCAGTTTGCGTGCAGCTTTTCCCCAAGGAGTGCGAAGAGAGGCATTGTCATCGCCTGAGATGCCCGAGCGGCACATGGCCCGGCCCCTTGATGTTCTGCAGCACCAACTGCGTGTGGACGTCGCGCACGCCGTCGAGCCGCATCAGCCGGTGCATAACGAAGGCGTTGAGTTCGTCGACCGACGGCACCATGACATGCAGTAGAAAGTCATGGTCGCCAGTCATCGTCCAGCACGAGGACACCTCGTTCATGCGCTGCACGGCGGCGATGAAGCTTTCGGGCGAGCCGTCGCTGTGGCTGACCAGGCGCACCTGGATGAACACCTCGACCATCAGGCCGACCGCGCGGCGGCTGATCACCGCGGCAAATCCCTTGATGATGCCGGCCTCCTGCAGCGCCTCGAAGCGCCGCGCGCACGGCGTCGTCGACAGGCCGATCTCTTGCGCCAGTTCGGAAACCGGCTTGCGCCCGTCGCGCTGCAGGACATCGAGCATCTTGATCTCGAAATCGTCGAATTGAGGCATTTTCACTCCGATAGAGGGTTTTGTGAGTGGATGTTATCCCAAATATTCCGTTCGAGCCATCATCAAAACCGATTTGCCTCGGCAAATCCGGTTAGCCTTTCGGCACGTCAGCCATTCATGATTTGCGAGGAGGAAAACCATGACGACGATGAGCGTTGCCGAATATGCCCGCGACTGCGCGGCGCAAGGATTGCGCGGTGACTATTCGGTCTGCCGCGCCGATTTCACCGTGTCCCAGGGTTACGATTACAGCGAAGAAGAGCAGGCGGTGTGGCGCACGCTGTGCGACCGCCAGACCAAATTGACGCGCAGGCTCGCCCACCATTCCTATCTCGACGGCGTCAAAAAACTTGGCCTGCTCGACCGTATTCCCGATTTCGACGAGGTCAGCGCCAAGCTGCGCAAATTGACCGGCTGGGAGATCGTCGCGGTGCCCGGTCTCATTCCCGCGGCCCCGTTTTTCGATCATCTCGCCGATCGCCGCTTCCCGGTCACCAACTGGCTGCGGACCAGGCAGGAGCTCGACTACATTGTCGAGCCCGACATGTTCCATGATTTCTTCGGCCACGTGCCGGCGCTGTCGCAACCGGTGTTCGCCGACTTCATGCAGATGTATGGCGAGAAGGCCGGCGACATCATCGCGCTGGGCGGCGACGAGATGATTTCCAGGCTCTACTGGTACACGGCCGAATACGGCTTGATGCAGGAGGCCGGCCAGCCGCTAAAGGCCTTTGGCGCCGGCCTGATGTCGTCGTTTACCGAGCTGCAGTTCGCGGTCGAAGGCAAGGACGCCCACCACGTGCCCTTCGACCTGGAAACGGTGATGCGCACCGGCTACGAGATCGACAAGTTCCAGCGCGCCTATTTCGTGCTGCCGTCCTTCGACGCCTTGCGCGATGCCTTCCAGACCGCCGATTTCGCGGCGATCGTCGCCCGCCGCAAGGACCAGCCGGCCCTCGATCCGGCGACGTTATAGCGCAGAACCGTCAGGCGGTGACCACCTTGCTCAGATGGTCGCCCAGCCGGCAGGCCAGCGCGGTGATCGTCGTCGTCGGGTTGCATTGGCCCGACGTGCAGAACACCGAGGAGCCGCCGACATAGAGATTGTCCATGCCGTGCACCTTGCAGTTGGCGTCGACCACGCTCTTGCTGACGTCGGTGCCCATGCGCGTGCCGCCCATGTGATGATGGCCCGCCGTCTCGTCGTTGGTCGGATAATCCTGACCATTGCTGATCCAGTCGGCAATACGCACGCGGCCGAGATTCTTCTCGATCAGCGTCTTGCCGAACAGTCTGAGCCCTTCGAGCAGGGTGCGGCGCTCCATTTCCGATTTCTTCCAGTGCAATTCGATGCGTGGCACGCCGGCATGGTCGACATCGGTCTTCGACAACTCGATCTGGTTGGAGGCCAGCGGCGCCTGTTCCCAGGCGACGTAGAGCTGGGCGGCGCAGCGCAGTCTCTGACTGAGCTTGGAGGACATCCACTCGGCCATGTCGGGTGCCGTGCAGGCGAGGTCGGCGATAAGGCTCTTGACGCCGGGATACGGCGTCTCGATCAGCCGGATGCCGAAATTCATGATCTGCAGCCGCTCCATGGCGGCAAGGGTCGGCGAGAAGAAGGCCTCATTGACGGCGTCGACCTCGAACGCGTTGTAGTCGGCCAGGATCGCGTTGCCGCCCTCGAAGGTCGGATGCTCCATCCAGTAGCGGCCAAGCGCCGTCGCATTCGGCACGACGCCGCCGTTCGAACGCTGGTTCGACCACAGAAGCAGCCGCGAATTCTCCAGCCCGCCGGTGCAGACGATGAAATAGTCGGCACTGAAGGAGCCGGCATCCTGCCCGTTCGACCACAGTCTGGCGCCCGTCACACGTTTGCCGTCGCCGGAAAGTTCGGTGGCACAAGTGTTGAGCACCACCGCGATGTTCTTGGCCTTGTCGAGTTCATCGCCGAACTTCTCGGCGAAGCGCACGGCCGGGCTCTTGATCAGCTGCACCCAGCGAATGTCGTCCGAGATCGGCATATCGGGCCGGAGGGCCGGAAGGTCGAGAATGTCGCGCACTTCCGGCAGATAGGGTTCGATGTCGGTGCGGCGGATCGGCCAGCCCGTATCGGGTACCCAGGCCTTCGGCTCGAAATCCTGCTTGTCGAGCACGCGGCACCAGCCGGCCCAGTGGTTGGAACTGCCGCCCATCAACCGCAGCCGGGTTATGTCGAGATCGAAATAAAAATCCCCGACCGTGCTGCCACGGTAAAAGTCCTGCGACTCGTCGCTGAATTCGCGCGGACCGGCCTCCATCACCACCACCGGAATGCCGGCCGCACCAAGCTTGCGCGCAATGGTCATACCGGCCGGGCCGGAGCCGAGAATGCAGACTTTTGGAGTGAAGTTCGCGGCGCGATACGCCTCGTAGCTGTCGAAGATCATGCCAGGTCGCTCCGTTTGAGGATCCAGCCATTGACCTCGACGATCTCGTTCGGGTCGGGCTTTGGACCGGCGGCATCGGCATCAGGCAGCTTGCGGAACAAAGACAGGGCAGGCAATGCGATCAACGCCTGCACGAGCGCGCGGCGTGACATTCTCTTGATGATGAAACTCATGGCTGGTCTCTCGGCTGGGCTTCGGCACTGCATGGCGTTCCCAGAACGGCAATTCCCGGAACGACACATGCATCACCGTGGAAGCCAGTATCGTGCCAAGTCTGGCCGCAAAGCAGTGAAAACCCGGCTAAGCGGTACAACCGAGTGCAAACAGGGTTAGAATTTTCTTAACAGGCCGGTTGCGGCAGATCGGATCACGCCGCCTCGGAAATGCCGGTGTCGATGATCGTCAGGTTACGGCCCTGGTGCTTTGCCTGGTAGAGGCGCCGGTCGGCGGCGCGCATCAGCTCCGACACACTGGCTTCCTCGCCGCAGACAGTACCGCCGATGCTGACCGTGAGCGGAATGGTCCGCTCGTCGACGGGCCGGAAGCGGATCAGCTCCACTTCGCGGCGAATGCGCTCGGCGACGCGCTTGGCCTCCTGCTCGGTGGCGCCGGTCAGGAAGGCGCCGAACTCCTCGCCGCCGATGCGGCCGAGCACATCGCCGCTGCGCACGCCGCGCTGGATCGCGCTGGCGATCAAAAGCAGCGCGTCATCACCTGTCAGGTGGCCAAAATTGTCGTTGATGGTCTTGAAGTGGTCGGCATCGATGATCAGCAGCGCGCCGCGATCGGACTTGCGGCGCGAACCGTCGAGCGCGGCAAAGAAACTTTCCCGGTTGAGCATGCCGGTCATGTCGTCGCGGCTCGCCTTTTCCGCCAGGCGGCGATGCGCGGCGGCGAGCTGGGCATGGGCTCGGGCGAGATCGCGATGCGCGTTTTTCAGCCTGTCGCTTTGCCAGAAAGTGCTTGCGCTGGCAGCCCACGCCAGCACCAGCGGACAGAGGGTGGAGGTCAGCCAGATCGTGCGGTTGACCGGAAATCCCATGGCCGGAACGATGATCAGGGTCAGCAGGAGAGAGGCCGCGACTGAGGCGAAAGCAACGGCGGCGGATCTCAGAATTATGCTGTTCATCGCTTGCTCCCACAAGACTGCCTCTCTGCCAGCAAGCCCTAAAGGCCACCTTTCCCAGATGCCTAAAATTTGAATCGTGAGGCGATTTACGCAACCTCAACGAGCAGAAGTTGTGGATAAAGTCGCTTCCGGAATGCGCGTTTCATGCCATAAGGAGCCCATGACCACGCTCCCTGACCCCGCCCGCTTCGCCCATGTCACCGACTGGGTTTTCGATCTCGACAACACGCTCTATCCGCATCATTCGAATCTGTTCTCGCAGATCGACGTCAAGATGACCGCCTATGTCGGCGAGCTGCTGGCATTGCCGCGCGACGATGCGCGCAAGTTGCAGAAGGAACTCTACCGCGAATATGGCACGACGCTGAACGGCCTGATGACACGTCATGGCATCGACCCCGATGATTTCCTCGAGAAGGTCCACGACATCGACTATTCATGGCTGGTGCCAGACCCCGTTCTCGGCACCGCCATCCGCCAGCTTCCGGGCCGCAAGTTCATCTTCACCAATGGCGACCGCAGGCACGCCGAGCGCACCGCGCGCCAACTCGGCATCCTCGACCATTTCGACGACATCTTCGACATCGTCGCCGCCGGGCTCAATCCCAAGCCGGCGCGCCAGACCTACGAGAAGTTCGCCGAACTCCACGCCGTCACCGGCCACAATGCGGTGATGTTCGAAGACCTTGCCCGTAACCTGTCGGTGCCGAAGTCGCTCGGCATGACCACGGTGCTTATCGTGCCGCGCAATTTCGAGCCGACCTTTTCCGAGATCTGGGAGCGCGACCCGGCCAATGAGGATGATGTCGATTTCGTCACCGACGATCTGGCGGGGTTTCTGACGGCGATTGTGGAGGGGGAGGAAGAGGGGAATTGAAGAATTGAAGAATTGAAGAATTGAAGAATGAAGGACGGTCTCTACGGATCAATTCCCCCAGTTCCCCAGTTCTTCAATTCCCCACTCCCCTACTCCCCTAACTTGTAGAACCGGCTGATGATCCCCCAGGCTTCGTCGGCGGTGTCGACGAAGTCGATGATGTCCTGATCGCCGGGGCTGATCGTGCCCTGCTCGGCGAGAAAATCGAGATTGATCGCCCGCTTCCAGAAGGATTTGCCGAACAGGATCACCGGCACGCGCTCCATGCGCCCTGTCTGGATCAGGGTCAGCGTCTCGAAGAATTCATCCATCGTGCCGAAGCCGCCCGGAAACACCGCGACCGCCTTGGCGCGCATGACGAAATGCATCTTGCGGATAGCAAAATAATGGAAGTTGAAGCAGAGCTCCGGCGTCACATAGATGTTCGGCGCCTGCTCGTGCGGCAGGACGATGTTGAGGCCGATCGACGGCGCGCCGACATCGTCGGCGCCGCGGTTTCCCGCTTCCATCACGCCGGGCCCGCCACCGGTCACCACGACATATTCGCGGTAATAGGAGGTAGCCGACTGCTGCGAGCAGAGGCGGGCGAATTTGCGCGCTTCCTCGTAGTATTTGCTGTTCTCCTCGAGGTTCTTCTTCTGCGTCTCGTTCTTGGCCGCCCAGGCCTCGCCGCCGGGTTCCGGCAGGCGCGCGCCGCCGAACAGGATCACCGTCGAACGGATGCCGCGTTCGGCCAGGATCATTTCCGGTTTCAGCAATTCAAGCTGCAGCCGGACCGCGCGCAACTCGCGCCGCGTCATGAAGTCGGGATCGTTCCAGGCGAGCCGGTAGGTTTCGGCACGCGTCTGCGGCGTATCCGGCACACTCTTCGACCGCTCCAGATCCTCGTCCGAATGCGGCAGTGGCGTCCAGCCCGCCTTTTCCATAGGTGTCATATGCTCTACCCGTCCAAATTCTTCACTTGCGCCGCCCCATGACGCAGCCGCGATTGACCCTCACCAAGGCTTCACATAAGCAGGTTCCGCAAAAGTGTCCCGCGGTTTTGTGACAAGAACCTGCTACATGCGAAGATCCAGGCAGGCAAAGCCTGCCAAGGGGTCCGCGCGACTTTCAAAACAGGTTAAGGCGTTGCCCCTTAACAGCTTGGTAATGGAGCGAATTCATGTCGAAGCCCGATCTGGCGAGCCTCGAAAAGACCATCGAGAAGGCCTTCGAGGAACGCGACGCGATTTCGACAGCAACGCGCGGCGAAACGCGCGACGCCATCCAGTCGGCGCTCGATCTGCTCGACCGCGGCGCCGTCCGCGTCGCCGAGCGGCAGGCCGACGGCAAGTGGCATGTCAACCAGTGGCTGAAGAAGGCCGTGCTGTTGTCGTTCCGGCTCAACCCGATGGAGATCATCAAGGGGGGACCCGGCGAGGCGGTGTGGTGGGACAAGGTGCCGTCGAAGTTCGACGGCTGGAGTGCCGTCGATTTCGAAAAGGCGGGCTTCCGAGCCGTGCCGTCGTCGGTCGTGCGCCGTTCGGCCTATGTCGCACCGGGCGCCGTGCTGATGCCGTCCTTCGTCAATGTCGGCGCGTATGTCGACAGCGGCACCATGGTCGACACCTGGGCCTCGGTCGGCTCCTGCGCCCAGATCGGTAAGAACGTGCATCTGTCCGGCGGCGTCGGCATCGGCGGCGTGCTGGAGCCGATGCAGGCCGGCCCGACCATCATCGAGGACAATTGTTTTATCGGCGCGCGTTCGGAGGTGGTCGAGGGCTGCATCGTGCGCGAAGGCTCGGTGCTCGGCATGGGCGTCTTCATCGGCCAGTCGACCAAGATCGTCGACCGCGCCACCGGCGAGATCTTCTATGGCGAAGTGCCGCCGAATTCCGTCGTCGTCGCCGGAACGATGCCGGGCAAGCCCTTTCCGAACGGCGAGCCGGGTCCCAACCTCTACTGCGCCGTCATCGTCAAGCGTGTCGACGCCAAGACCCGCTCCAAAACCTCGATCAACGAATTGCTGCGCGATTGATCTTTGCGCAAAGCGAGCGCACCTTCCGCCGGCGCGACAATCGGTCGCGCTGGTTCAAGATGGAGGGGTGACATGGACTGGAAGTATCTGCTCACAAGTTTTGATGGTCGCATCAACCGTGGCAAGTTCTGGGCCGCGATTGGCGTTTTCATCGTCATTGGTATCGTTGCCTTCATTCTCGATGCGATCCTCGGTACACGTCTCACCACCGCCAGTGGCGCCCAGATCGGCATCATCGGCATTCTCATCGCTCTGGCCTCGATCTATTTCGCGCTCGCAGTCTACGCCAAGCGCTGGCATGATCGCGGCAAGTCGGGCTGGTGGAGCCTGATCATGCTGGTGCCGCTCATCGGCCCGATCTGGTTTCTGGTGGAGTGCGGCATTCTCGAAGGCGCCAGAGGCGCCAATCAATATGGACCGGACCCGCTTGCCTGACAGATCAGATCTCACCTGGCTTTTCTTCAAAACCTCGGGCCGCGTCAGTCGCGCGGCCTATTTTCTTGGCGGGTTGCTCGTCGCCATCATCCAGGCCTTCCCGCTCTACCGCTTCACGCTGGTGCCGGAAGGTTCGGCCGAGAGCAACATGTGGTCGTTCATCTTCTTCGTCGCCTTCATCGCCTCGCTGTGGTCGAACATCGCGCTGGCGGTGAAGCGGCTGCACGATTTGGACAAGCCGGGCATTGCCGCGCTGATCCTGTTCGTGCCGGTGGTCTCGATCGTCGCCTTCCTTGTGTTGTGCCTGTTTCCAGGGCAGCCTGGACCCAACCGCTACGGCCGGCGCACCAACGAGCCGGAACAATCCTGAGGGCCGATCGGACATGCGCTACCGCACGCTTGATCCGAAACTGATCGTCGAAACCGCCGAGCGGCTGGAAGAGCGGATCGCCGACCGTTTCCCTGAAGCGGGATTGCGTGGCGTCGCCGCCGAACTGGTCTCGCTGTCGCGCGATCTGGCCAAGGCGGCCAAGGTGCTCGAAGCACCGATCTGGTGGCTGCGCGGGCTCATCGTCGCCGCCTTCGTCACGGGTGTGCTGGTGTTCCTGTTCGTCGGTACCATCTTGCCGATCGACCGCATTTCGGGAACCCACGATGCCCTGCAGTCGGTGCAAGGCATAGAGGCTTCGATCAACACCGTCATACTCGCAGTGTTGGGCTTGCTTGCTCTGATCCGCACCGAGGAGCGCATCAAGCGCAAAAGGGTGTTTCGCCAGCTGCACGGCCTGCGTTCGCTGATCCATGTCATCGACATGCACCAGCTGACCAAGGATCCGGCAGCCCTTTCGGCCGATTTCAAGCCGACGGCGCACTCGCCGGCCCGCATCACCAATGCCGCCGACCTGGCGCGTTACCTCGACTATTGCTCCGAAATGCTGTCGATCACGGGCAAGATCGCCGCATTGTTCGCACAGTCGGTCAATGACGACGTGGTCATCGACGGCGTCAACGACATCGAGAACCTGGCATCCAACCTGTCGCGGAAAATCTGGCAGAAGATCACGTTGATCGACGGCCGGCCGGTGCAACAACCTGCTCCGGCGCCAGGCCCGGCGAGCCAAGCCGCTCCGCTTCCGCCACGCGCACCAAAGCGGTGACCCGCTGAACCGTCGGCACGGGCGTGCCGGCCTTCCCCGCCAGCTGCAAGATGGCGCCTTGCAGGTCGTCGATCTCTGTCGGCCGGCCGCGCTGAAGATCGTCCCACATCGACGAGCGCGCCTGCAGGTCGATCGCCAGCAAGCGCCGCGCCAGCAGCTTGAACAGCCAGTCCGGCAGCCTGAGCACCTTGGGCAGCAACGCCGGCGGCAGGCCGGCGATCCGCGCCGGCTCGATGCCGGACGCTCTCATCGCTCTCAGGGCCTCGTCGATCTGGCTGGCCAGGATCAGCCGCCAGCGCCGATCGGCCAGTTCGGTCGCCAGCGGCAGGCCGGAAAGCGCCACCAACGCGTTGTTCAAATTCATCAGCAGCTTGCCCCACAGCACGGCTTTCATGTCGCCATGGGCTTCGACCGCAAACCCTTCGACGCCAAGCAGGCCGACCAGGCCGGCGTCGCCATCCTCGACCATTACCGTGCCGTCGCTGGCGCGGTGAACGCGCAGCGGCAGTTCGCCGTCCGGCGACTGCACCACATTGAACGGCACCATGCCGGCCAGCACCGTACGTCCGGCAAGTTCAGCGCGCAGCCTGTCGGCATTGTCGACGCCGTTCTGCAGGCTGATCACCACGGCGTCGGGCCGGGCATGGGCTTTGATAAGATCCGCCATATCCTGGGTGGCGCCGCTCTTGACCGTGACCAGGATCACGTCCGCCAGCGGCAAAGCGGCGGCCGGATCGACGGTGACGACAAGCGCCTCGGGCTTGATCGAGCGATCGCGGCCCTGGAGGTCGCTGACCCGCAATCCACCCTGCCGTAGCGCTGCCTCGATGCGCGGCCGAGCCAGCAGAATGACCTCTCGGTTGGCCAGCGCCAGGCAGCCGCCGGCATAGCAGCCGATGCTGCCAGCACCGGCAATGACGATCCGTTTGTCCTTGTCTGCCATCCTGTCGCCCGCGCCGGGTCGGAGCTATACGACATGAAAACCATAATATTGGCGGTATCGCCAGCCATGAGGCTGGCCCCTATGTCTGGCCGTGACAGGCCCTGCGCTTTCGACTATCGCTTTTGCCATGACGCTGCCGACTGATCCCGCCGAAAACCTCGCCGCCCTTATCCGTTGCGCTTCGGTGACGCCCGCTGAGGGCGGTGCGCTGACCGCGCTGGAGACGATGCTCAAACCGCTCGGCTTCCTGGTCGATCGGCCGGTGTTTTCCGAAGACGGCACGCCCGATATCGAAAACCTCTATGCAAGGCGCTCCGGCAATGGCCCGCATCTGATGTTCGCCGGACACACTGACGTGGTGCCTGTCGGCGACGAAGCCGCCTGGACGCATCCGCCTTTCGCCGCCGAGATCGCCAATGGCGAGATGTATGGCCGGGGCGCCGTCGACATGAAGGGCGGCATTGCCTGTTTCATCGCCGCCGTGGCGCGCCATGTCGAGGCCAATGGCGGTCCGAAAGGGTCGGTCTCGCTGCTGATCACCGGCGACGAGGAAGGCCCGGCCATCAACGGCACGGTGAAGCTGCTCGAATGGGCGGCTTCGCGGGGCGAGAAATGGGATGCCTCTGTCGTCGGCGAGCCGACCAATCCGGACGCTCTCGGCGACATGATCAAGATCGGCCGCCGCGGCTCGATGTCCTGCGCGGTCACCGTCAATGGCCGCCAGGGCCATGTCGCCTATCCCCTGCTTGCCGACAATCCGGTGCGCGGGCTGATGAGCCTGGTCGACGCCTTGCTGCATCCGGTTTTCGACAAGGGGACCAGGGATTTCCAGCCGACCAATCTGGAGATCACCTCCATCGATGTCGGCAACCCTGCCACCAATGTCATTGCGGCCAAAGCGACCGCGACCTTCAACATCCGCTTCAACGACACCTGGACGGACGAGACCCTGCAGGCCGAGATCCACAACCGGCTCGACCAGGCGGCCAGGCGCAGGAAGTACCGGCAGGGCAAGAAGACGCCGGTCGACTACGAGCTCGTCTGGCGCGACCGGCCGAGCCATGTCTTCCTGACCCGCGACGACAGGCTTATCGAAACGCTGCGCGGCTCGATCAAGTCGGCGGTCGGCAAGGAGCCGACGCTGTCCACCTCCGGTGGAACGTCCGACGCGCGTTTCATCAAGGACTATTGTCCGGTGGTCGAGTTCGGGCTGGTCGGCAAGACAATGCATATGGTCGACGAGCGCGTCGCCATTGCCGATTTGGAAACGCTGACGCAAATCTACCAGCGCTTCATAGAAGACTGGTTCGGACAGGGCTGAACAGCATGCTTTCGGCGGACGAAACCCAAGCTTCGCTGACGGGCGCCTGGCGATTGATGCTCGGCAAGGCCGACGGCCTGCGCCTGCTCGACCTGTCGGCCGACGGCTTCTGGAATTCCTTCTTCGCCATTGTCGTTGCAGCAC
This sequence comes from Mesorhizobium sp. M7A.F.Ce.TU.012.03.2.1, assembly GCF_004006095.1. NCBI lineage: Bacteria > Pseudomonadati > Pseudomonadota > Alphaproteobacteria > Hyphomicrobiales > Phyllobacteriaceae > Mesorhizobium > Mesorhizobium sp. M7A.F.Ce.TU.012.03.2.1. The sequence continues at coordinate 1,227,003 of NZ_CP034779.1, read as the reverse complement.
CGGCGCTGATCGTCGGCTGGGTCGGCATCGCCAACGAAATCGGCGATCCCGACGCCTTCGCGGGCCGCTTCAGCATGCTGGTCCGCCTGGCGACGGTCGACATCGGCTCCTGGGTGCTGCCGCTGGTTGCGCTCGCCCTGATCGCGCCGCGCGCCGGCATCGGCGGCCGCTTCGTCCACTACGTCGTCGCCAGCAACTGGGCTTCGGCCATCACCGCATGGCTGATGCTGCCCTCGGCGCTGATCCGGCTTTTCCTGTCGTCCGCAAGCCAGGCTGCGAGCCTTGTGTCGCTGTTCCTGTTTGCCCTGTCGATGGTGCTGATCTGGCGCATGACCAACGCCACGATCGGCAGGGGCGCATCGGTCGGCACCGCCGTTTTCGTCGGCATGTTCATCGCCTCGCTGCTGGTGCTGTTCGGCCTGCAGGCGCTGCTCGGCATCACCGTGCCGGAGGATGTCGGAGTTCAGAGCCTGTCCGGGCTCGTCTCGACTGGATAATCGACACCGGTGAGAAACAGCCCGTCGGGCGGCGCCACCTGGCCACAGGCGGCGCGGTCGTGCGCCTCGAGCGCCGTTTTCAGGTCGGCCGCGGTCCAGCCGCCGTCGCCGACGCGCTTGAGCGAGCCGACCATCGAACGTACCTGATTGTGCAGGAATGAGCGCGCCGAAGCCCTGACCTCGATCATGTCGCCCTGTCGGCTCACATCGAGCCGTTCCAGCGTCCTGATCGGGCTGTTGGCCTGGCACTGGGTCGAGCGGAAGGTGGTGAAATCATGCCGTCCGAGCAGGACTTTCGCCGCTTCGTGCATGGCGCCGGCGTCGAGCCGCTTCGGCACCCACCATACCTTGCCCTTGTCGAGCGCGGCCGGGGCACGGCGGTTCAGGATGCGGTAGAGATAGTGGCGGCCGATGGCCGAGAAGCGGGCGTCGAAGCTGTCGGAGACGACTGTCGCTTTCAGGATGGCGATGCGCGCCCCGCCCGCCTGCAGATGGGCGTTGACGGCATCGCGCACCTTGTCGCCCGGCCACGCCTTGGCGAGGTCGGCATGCGCCACCTGCGCGGTCGCATGGACGCCGGCATCGGTGCGGCCGGCGGCGCGCAGCCGGATCGCTTCGCCGCAGAATTTTTCGATCGCCCGCTCGATCGCCTGTTGCACCGAAGGCTGATCCGCCTGGTGCTGCCAGCCGGCAAACAGACTGCCATCATATTCGATGTCGAGGCGAAAACGCGGCATGCCGGGCGGCTATACGCTCTCGCCTAGGCGGCGAGAGCGGTGAAGGCAGAGGCGTAGACTAGCCTGCCTGCTTCTGGTGCGTCACCCCAGGCCAGCGCCTGCAGCGCTTCGCCCTGGTACTCGCTCTCGAAGTTCTCGGCACGCGTGTGGCTATATCCGAAACGCCCGTAATAGATGGGGTCGCCGAGCACCACAGCCAGCGTTTCGCCGGCATCCCTGAGGCGGATATGCGCCTCGCGGATCAGCGCGCCGCCGATGCCGCTGCCATGGAACGAGGGCTCCACCGCCAGCGGTGCCAGCGCCACGGCCGCGAAAGTCTTGCCGCCATTCTGGACGAACAGCCGCGAAAACAGGATGTGGCCGACCACCTGGCCGTCCTCTTCCGCCACCAGTTCGGCAACAGCGTCGCCGCCGGTCACCAGCGCGTCGACCAGACCGGCCTCCGCCTGCTGGCCGAAAGCGTGTTCCTCGACGAGGCGGATGGCCTCGCGATCCCGCGGCGTTGCCGCGCGTATCGACATCATGCTCATGAGAATTTCAGTCCTTTTTCGATCTTGGCCCCGCGCAGGAACTCCGACGCGGCAGCGGGCTTTCCGCCCGCGCGTTGAACTTCGACCAGCCTGATCGCGCCTGCCCCACAGGCGACCGTCAGCCGGTCATCGAGAATTCCTCCCGACTCGCCCAACTCTTCCCAAAGCGACAGGCCTTGCGACAGCGTCGAGCGAAGCAGTTTCAGCCGCTCCAGACGGCCGCCAATTCCTATCTCCGACCACGCGCCGGGAAAGGGCGACAGGCCGCGAATATGATTGTGGACCTCACTTGCTGAGCGAGTCCAGTCCACGCGAGTCTCGGATTTATCGATTTTCTTGGCGTAGGTCACCCCATCCACAGCTTGTGTGGTGAATGTCAGGGTATTCCTTTCCAGTCGCGCCAGCGCTTCCACCATCAAGGCAGCACCGACACTCATCAACCGATCATGCAGATCGCCGGCTGTCATATCGGGTTCGATAGCGCATTTTTCAACCAGCCCGACCGGGCCGGTGTCCAGCCCCTCTTCCATGCGCATCACCATCATGCCGCTTTCCAGGTCGCCGGCCATGATGGCGCGCTGGATCGGCGCGGCACCGCGCCAGCGCGGCAGAAGCGACGCATGGCCGTTGATGCAGCCGAGCCGGGTCGCCTCGAGAACCGCCTTCGGCAGCAGCAAGCCATAGGCGACGACCACGGCGACATCGGCCTGCAAGGCACGGAAAGCGGCCTGCTCGGCCTCGCCCTTGAGCGAAACCGGCGCCCGGACTTCAATGCCCAGCCGCTCCGCCTCGCGCTGCACCGGCGATGGCGTCAACTCCAGCCCGCGCCGCCCTGCGGCGCGTGGCGGCTGGGTATAGACGGCCGATATCTCATGGCCAGCCTCGGCGATCGCGCGCAAAGTCGGCACCGAAAACTCCGGCGTGCCCATGAAGATGACGCGAAGGGGCATTTTTTCTTCTGGTATCCTGTCTTCTTGCTCGCACCGTGTGCCGGCTCAGGCGTCCGCTTCAAACGGGTTTACGCGCTTCAGGTCAAGCTCGTCGAAGTCGCGAACGTTGCGCGTGGCAAGCGTCGCATCATGGGCGAGGCAGATCGCGGCAATCTTGGCGTCGGAAAGACTGATCGGACGGCCAATTCTTTCCCGCGTCGCCCGCAGCTTGCCGGCAAGTCGGGGGATCGAACCGGAAAATTCCACGATACGGCCGGCGAACTGCTGCGAAATCAGCTGATCGAGCACGCGAATATAACGGTCTGATCCCGTCTTGTTCAAAAACCGTTCGGCCCCGAAAGACTGCTCCATGATGACTGGCCCACACATGTAGAGTGCGAGAAGATCCTGTTTGCGGAACCAGGCGGAGACATTCAAGTCGGGCGCCGGTTTGCTGGCTTCGGAAACAACATTGGTATCGAGGATGATCACTCGAAATCCTCAACTGGATGGCCGAAGTCGCGTTTTCCGTCCGCTTCGATTTGGTCCATTATCTCGGAAAATTCATCGCCTATTGCATTTTCCGCAGCGAACGCCGAACGAATGGCATCCCACGCGGAAAGTCCCGGCTCCGGTTTGGCTTCTTTCTCCGCGACCATGCCTTTACGCAAGAGATCGATCGCCTTGCCCGACAGACTTTGGCCGCCCTTGCGCGCCGCGTGTTCGATTTCGCGCTTCAAGGGTTCGGGAATATCTCTGATCAACATATCGCCCATGGATGCCTCCAAGATTTGATATCACTGATATCACCCCCGGAGTCATTGATCAACAAGAGTTCCGCCCCTTCACCCAGCCACTCAAAACGGTCCATTAAGTCTACACCAACTGTTCAGGCGTATGCTTCGCGGATCTGTCCTGGGAGCTTCATATGCAGCGCGCTCAAAATCCCTTTGGGAAACGCAGGAAGCCAATAGCTGAATACAAATCGGTCGAAGAACGATACGAGAAAGGCGAATTGTCGAGGCGAAGAGAGAGCAATTTCGCCATTTATAACACCCTGCTACTGATGGTGTTAGCCGTGGTTGTCTCTCTGGTGCTGATCATCTCGCCAGAATCTCGCGCGCTTGCATTAGAGATCGGTGCAAAAGCGTTCGAGCTTGGCAGGGATTGGGTTTTGCGTGGCGTGCTCGAATGATCCCTATCCCGCCAGCTTGCCCGGCGCCTTGTCCCTGGCAAGCTTCTTGAATTTCTTCACCACCATGTCGCGCTTCAGCTTCGAGATGTGGTCGATGAACAGGACGCCATTGAGGTGGTCGATCTCGTGTTGCAGGCAGGTCGCCATCAGGCCTTCGGCCTCCATATCCTGCAATTTGCCGTCGCGGTCGAGATACTTGACCCGCACGGCGGCCGGGCGTTCGACCTCGGCGTAATAATCCGGGATCGACAGGCAGCCTTCCTCGTAGACGGAGCGCGCATCTGCGCTCTCCAGGATTTCCGGATTGATGAAGACATGCGGCGCCGGCGTCTCGTCTTCCTTGGCCAGATCGATCACCAGTAAGCGCAGCGGTTCGCCGATCTGGATCGCCGCCAGCCCGATACCCGGCGCGTCATACATGGTCGCCAGCATGTCGTCGGCTAATCTGCGCAAAGGCGCGTCGACACGCTCCACGGGCTTGGAAACCTGGCGCAGGATGGGGTCGGGAAGGATGATGAGCGGCTTGATCGACATGGCGTTCCACCTAAGACCTCCAGAGAAAAGCGTCAACCGGTAGGCTGGAGGCTCGTTCACGTTTTGATCTGTGCCGGCAGCGCGAATCGTTTATGCTGTCCACATGAATGATTTGAGCACCATCCTTTCCGAACCTGTCGCCCGGCTTGGCGCCACAACCGTCACGCTCGGCCATGCGCTGGCCTTCGGCGCTTTGCTGTTTCTGGCCCTGTTCGTGGCGCTGGTCATTGCGCTGTGGCGGTCGGCGAAGGCGCGCGCCGTCGCGGCTGCGGAAGCCGCCGATCATGCCCGCGATGCGGAAGTGCGGATGGCCGGCATTCTGCAAAGCCAGGCCGAAATGCAGGGTCGTATGGGCGCCATCGCCGAAGTGTTCGGCGCACGGCAGGCGGAGCTGACGCAGTCGATCGGCCAGCGCCTCGACGCCATGACCGGCCGGCTCGGCCAGACCATGACCGAGCAGACCAAATCCACGCATGAGAGCCTGGCCAAATTGCAGGAGCGGCTGGCCATCATCGATGTCGCGCAGGGCAACATCCAGTCGCTCGCCGGCCAGGTCGTGCAGCTGCAGGCGATCCTCTCCAACAAGCAGACGCGCGGCGCCTTCGGTCAGTCTCGCATGGAGGCGATCGTTGCCGACGGCCTGCCCCATGGCGCCTATGAATTCCAGGCGACGCTGTCGAACGGCAGCCGTCCTGACTGCCTGGTGAAGATGCCGAACGGCGCACCGTCGCTGGCTATCGACGCCAAGTTTCCGCTCGAAGCCTGGAATGCCATCCGCGCCGCCGACGGCGCCGACCTGCAGAAGGCCGCCTCGCAGGCCTTCCGCCGCGACATCGAGATCCATGTCCGCGATATCTCGGAAAAATACCTGATCCAGGGCGAGACGCAGGACACCGCCTTCATGTTCGTGCCGTCGGAATCGGTGTTCGCCGAGATCCACGAGAATTTCGAGGCGATCATCCACAAGGCGCACCGTGCCCGCATCGTCATCGTCTCGCCGTCGCTGCTGATGCTGTCGATCCAGGTCATCCAGGCGATCCTCAAGGATGCCCGCATGCGCGAACAGGCGCACCTGATCCAGGGCGAGGTCATTCGGCTGATGGAGGATGTCGCGCGTGTCGATGAGCGGGTGCGCAAGCTGCAGGTCCATTTCGGCCAGTCGGCCAAGGACATCGACGACATCCTGGTTTCGACGTCGAAGGTCACCAAGCGCGGCCAGAAGATCGAAGCGCTGGAGTTCGGCGCACAGCCCGACGGCGATGCCGTCGCGGACGCAGCGTCACGGGCTCCCGCCGCGAAGGTCGATACTGGCGCGCGCGTTGCCGATTCGAAAACCGGGCAGCTCAGGCTGAGGGTCGTCGAAGGCGACGATTGAGGCGCGGTGCCGGACCGGCGCTATTGCTCCTCCAACGTGGTCATGCCCTGAAATTCAGGCAGCCAGTGCAGCGCCGAGCGGTGCCATTTCTGCTGTGTTGGAATCAAATCCTGGCGCTGCCGCGCGGTCCCCACGCGAATCCCATAGACCTTGGGGCCATCGCCGACAGACGTGGCGTAAAGATGCGAGCCGCAGTCAGCGCAAAAGGCCTGGGTGCGCTTGGCGCCGCTCGCCACGATCTTGATGTAGATTTTCGGCGTGCCCTTGGTGATGCGGTAGTTGCTTTCCGGCGCCGGAACCGTCAGGCGAAAAGCCGTGCCGGTCAGTTGCTGGCAATCCGTGCAGTGGCAGATCGTGGTCTTTTCCGGATCGACCTCGGCCTCGTAAGTGATGGCGCCACAATGACAGCCGCCGTCTATTCTCATCTTCGTTCCTCCAAAGTCCCTTCAATCTAGCGGGGCAAGGCCGTGAGGCAATGGCGCAGCGCTAGTCCAGAGCCGGATCGGATGCGGTCTCGATCAGCTTGCGCCGCTGCTCCCAGGTGCCTGTCGTCTGTGGCTTGACGAACAGCCGCGTGATCTCCGGCATTTCCTTCTTCAGCTGCGCCTCCAGGCGCTCGACGCAAGCTTCGATCTCGGGCGCAGTCAAATGGTCCTCGAACTCGATGCTCAAGCCGGCGACGATCTCTGTCGGCCCCATATGGACGGTCAGGACGCCGTTCGCCCGCTGCACCGCCGGATCCTGCTGGGCGATCGCCAGCACCTTCATCTGCACCTCGGGCGATGCCGGCTCGCCGATCAGCAGGCCCTTGCTTTCGCGGGCCAGGAAGATCGCCGTCGCGCCCAGGATCAGCCCAATGCCGATCGAGGCGGCGCCGTCGAGTTCCGGCATCTCCAGAACTTCCGCCGCCAGGATGCCGGCGAACGCGACGATCAGGCCGAGAAGTGCTGCACTGTCCTCGAACAGCACGGTGTAGACGCTCGGATCCTTGCTCGACTGCACCGCCCGCAGCCAGCCCTGCTTGCCCTTCTGCTGGCGGAACTCCTTCAGCGCCACCCACCACGAACTGCCTTCGAACAGGAAGGAAAGGCCGAGCACGACGTAGGTCACCTCGGCGTTGGCGACCGGCTCCGGCGCCATCATATGGATCACGCCTTCGTAGAACGACACGCCGGCGCCCAGCGCGAAGACGAGGAGCGCGACGATGAAGCTCCAGAAGTAGAGTTCGCGGCCATGACCGAGCGGATGCGTGCGATCGGCCGGGCGGGCGGCGCGGTGCATGCCGTAGAGCAGCAGGCCGCCATTGCCGGTATCGACCAGCGAATGCACGCCCTCCGACAGCATCGCCGAACTGCCGGTGAAGAGGGCGGCGGCGAACTTGGTCAGCGCGATGGCGAAATTGCCGGCGAGCGCCGCGTAGATCACCTTTTTTGAGCCGCCGTGCCCGGCCATGGCATTTGTTCCCATTCAAGGCGCAGTCTAGCGGCCAGGCCGCTAAAGCTCCACAGGCATCACACCGCGCGAATGTCGGGTCGTCCAAGCCAGCGGTCATGAGAGATCGGCCTATGGAAAACGGCGACTACTCGACGATCTCGCTGGTCCACACCTTGAAGCCGGCAAGCGTTCCCGGGCCGAATATATGGGTCAGCGGCACGTCGGCGGCGTCGCGGCCGGAGGCGATCAGGATGCGGCCGATGCGCGGTGCATTGTTGCGCGGGTCGAAGACATGCCAGCGGCCGCCGAGATAGACTTCCATCCAGGCGCAGAAATCCATGCTCGCCCATGGTTTCGGCATACCGATGTCGCTGATGTAGCCGGTGCAGTAGCGCGTTGGGATGTTGAGCGCCCGGCAGAAGGTGACGGCGAGATGCGCGTAGTCTCGGCACACGCCGCTCTGTTCACGATACGCTTCCGCGGCGGTGCGTGTCGGCCGAGCATTGCCGTAGTTGAAGACGATGTGGTTGTGGACGAAGTCGCAGACCGCCTGCACGCGCGGAATGCCCAGCGGCGTGTTGCCGAACAGCCGCCACGCTTCATCAGCCAGAAGGTCGCTTTCGCAAAAACGGCTGGGCAGCAGGAACAGCAGCGTGTCCGCCGGCAGGTCGCGAACCTCGTGCTGCCAGGCCATCAGATCGCCCATCTCGAACGTGCCGGGATCGCGGATCACCGCGTCGGTGCCGAAGGTGAAACGCCCGGGCGGCGCGACGAACCGGTTGCACCAATTGCCGAAACTGTCGCGATAGCTTTCGATCGGCACCGGCGGGTTGGAAATCAGGAAATCCGGCCGCTCGAGGTCGGAGGCACGCGAATAATGCACATTCAGCATCGCGATGAGCGGCGTTTCCTGCGGAAAGTCGAAGCTCATCTCGCAGCCGATGTGGATTCGCATTGTCGTCCTGACGGCCTGCCTGACGATCACCCGGCGAAGCTCGGGTCGATGCTGCAGTGCGAAAATGACCATCGCACGGACCGTCATGGTTTACGAGCAAATTAGAAACCGGTTGAAAGCGAGCCGGCGACGCCGGCAACGGTCGCTAACCCCTTGCGGTCGGGCGGTTCTCTTGTTTCACTTGGCGTCCCACATCAGGAGGAACGAATCATGGCTAAAGGTGCGATGAAGGCAGGCAAGGAAGCCCGCAAGCCGAAGAAGGACGCCAAGAAGCCCGCTCCGGCTCCCGCGCTGAAGGCGCCGCCGGTCAAGGCGATGAAGCTCAAGGACAAGTAGGTCCGGCGATCCACTTCGCAATAAGGGTTACGGCCGGCGACACTGTTGCCGGCCGCTGTTGATCGAGCGCTCGAAATTCCTATATTGGCATGGCGGGGACGACCTCGCGCTTCCCCAAAATCCGGACGGGACGACCCGCCATTGTTTGACTGATCGTCGGACGCCGAAATCACCTTCCGGTCCGATGCTCTGATGGAGCGTTGTCGATGTCGTGGATTCTTCTCTTTTTCGCGGGCCTGTTCGAGATCGGCTGGGCAATCGGCCTCAAATACACAGATGGCTTCTCGAAGCTGGTGCCGACCGTGCTGACCGTTGCCTCGATGGTCGTCAGCCTCACTCTGCTCGGCCTGGCGCTGAAGGCGCTGCCCGTTGGCACCGCCTATGCGGTGTGGACCGGCATCGGCACCGTCGGTACGGCACTGCTCGGCATCTGGCTGCTCGGCGAACCAGCCACCGCGATCAGGCTGGCCTGCATCGCGCTCATCGTCTGCGGCATCATGGGGCTGAAGTTCGCCGCCTGACGGTCTTTTGGTTTGCGCATGTCGTCCTCTCAGAACCGGGACCAATATTTGGGCGACGGACTAACACCTTCAGGGCCGCTGTGAGGCGACCCTGATTGTCGAAGCTGGCTGCTTCGGTAATCCTGAGGCTAGCGGGCGGAGAAGCCCGGCGGCGTCCTGCCGGTGCGCTGCTTGCGTGCCGCATAACGCGCGTCACGCTTGGCCTTGCGTTCGGCTTCGTCGGCCAGAAAACGGGCGATGCGCTCGTTCTCTTCGGATTCCCGAATCTTGGCCTCAGCCTGTGCAGCTTCCTCGGCGGCGATACGTGCCGCTTCGGCTGCTGCCTCGCGCTCGGCCTTCTCGACCGCTTCGCGTGCCAGCTTCTCCTGCTTCAGCCGAGCCTTTTCAGCCTCGCGGATTTCGCGGGCCGCAAGGATCGCCTTGCGTTCAGCCTGCCGTGCCAGCACAGCAGGATCATCCGCCGCCGGCTTTGCCTTGAAGCGCTCGAGGAGCGCCTTCTTTGCCTCGTTTGCGGCATTGCGCCGCTCGAAAACGTCTTTTTCCCTGTAGATAGCCAAGTCCACTTCCCTGAAGTCAATTCGCGACGCTTACATACGCGCGAAAACCGAGAGTTCAAGCGCCAAAACGGCATGGCAGCCATGAAATTGTCGGCTGTTGCACTCGGGAGACGCCTTTGGAGCAATTTCAGGGAAAGTGTGAAACGGTTTTCCGGGAAAGCGCGCAGCGCTTTCCCTTGGGAATTGCGACGAAGAGATTGAACCGAAAACGACATGCACTGTTCACCGTCGCGCCTCTGGCGGCGAGGTTGGCGGATGGCTACGTCTAGCGGCAAATTCCAACACCAGGACGACATTAGATGGAACTCGGTCTCTACACCTTCGCCGACGTCAGCCCGCAGCCGGGCCCCGGCGCCATCGGCCCGCATGAGCGGCTGCGCAACCTGATCGAGGAGGTCGAGCTGGCCGATCAGGTGGGCCTCGACGTCTTCGGCCTCGGCGAGCATCACCGGCCCGACTATGCCGCCTCCGCACCGGTCGTGGCCTTGGCCGCGGCCGCCGAGCGCTCGAAGCGCATCAAGCTGACCAGTGCCGTCACCGTTCTGTCTTCCGATGACCCGGTGCGCGTGTTCCAGCAGTTCGCAACGCTCGACCTTCTGTCGGGCGGCCGCGCCGAGATCATGGCCGGACGCGGCTCGTTCATCGAATCCTTCCCGCTGTTCGGTTACAACCTCGAGGACTATGACGAGCTGTTCGCCGAAAAGCTCGATCTGCTGCTTGCCATCCGCGACAGCGTGAAGGTCACCTGGTCCGGCAATCTGCGCGCGCCGATCAACGATCGCGGCGTTTATCCCCGGCCCTTCCAGGACAGGCTACCGGTCTGGATCGCCACTGGCGGCACGCCGCAGTCTGCCGCCCGCGCTGGCGCGCTCGGCCTGCCGCTGGCGCTCGCCATTATCGGCGGCGAGCCGGCACGTTTCGCGCCGCTGTTCGATCTCTACCGTGAGGCCGCCAAGCGCGCCGGCGGTGACCCGGCGGGCCTTGCCACCAGCATCAACGTGCACGGCTTCATCGCCGAGACGACCGAGCAGGCGGCCGACGATTTTTACGGCCCGCAGGCGGAGGTGATGAACCGCATCGGCCGCGAGCGTGGCTGGGGTCCGACATCCCAAGCGCATTTCGACCAGTCGCGCGGCCCGAACGGCGCGTTGTTCGTCGGCGGTCCCGAGCAAGTGGCCGAAAAAATCGTCGCCCAGCACAAGATCTTCGGCAATGACCGCTTCCTGCTGCAAATGGCGATCGGCACCATGCCGCATGCCAAGATCATGAAGGCGATCGAACTCTACGGCACCAGGGTGGCGCCGATCGTGCGCAAGGAAACAGCCAGGGCTGCCACAGCCGTCACCGCGCCGGCAGCCTGACGGAAATGTCGGCTGCTGGCTGCTACCATTGAGAAGGACCGGATTTTTCGTTCTCGTCGCCATGACATTCGGAATAAAGCCAAATCTTTCTTCCAACGCCGTGAGTGCAGTCCTGGATGCTGCGGCGCCCTCTGATTTCCGGACCCGTGCAAACGGGCCTCATTCCGGAAGCCGGCTCATGGAACCTGCGCCCATAACTCTGCGTTCATGCAGGCAGTAGCCGATCGCCGAGGGCGGCGGCTCGAGGGTGAGCATGAAAACCGAACCCGCTGCCTTGGGCCACGCCATCGCCGACGAATCGGATTCGCGCGTTACGGCCCGCGCCGACACGCATCTGATGCGTTCGCTGCTCGTCGGCATTTTCCTGTTCATGGCCGTCTATGCGCTCTACTTCGCTCGCGCTTTCTTCATGCCGGTCATTCTGGCTTTCCTGCTGGCGCTGACGCTGACGCCGATCGTTAGGCTCCTGCGCAGGCACGGCATCTCCGAAGTGATTTCGGCGACCCTTCTGGTGCTGTTGTCGATCTGCATCTTTGCCAGCGTAGGCTACCTCCTCAGCGGACCGATCATCGACCTCATCAACAACACCTCTTCGATAGGCCAGCAACTTGCCGAGCGGCTGGCGCAATTGCGCCGCCCGCTCGAGAAGATCATGCAGATTTCGCATCAGATCGAACAACTGACCCAGACGTCGCAGGAGCCGGGCATCCAGAGGGTGGCGATGGCGCAGTCCGGCATCCTGTCGGCGGCCGCCAGCAACATCCTGTCGGCCGGAACAGGCCTGACCATCATCTTCGTGATGTCGCTGTTCCTGCTCGCCTCCGGGACGATGTTCTATGAAAAGATCATCCAGTCCTTCGCCAGCCTCAGCGAAAAGAAACGGGCGCTGCGCGTCGTCTATGACGTCGAGCGCGAAATCTCGCACTATCTGCTCACCGTCACCATCATCAATGCCGGCCTTGGCACAGTCATCGCTCTCGGTCTGTGGGCGCTCGGCATGCCCAATCCGCTGGTCTGGGGAGCCGCCGCGGCGCTGCTCAACTTCTTGCCCTATGTCGGAGCGCTGATCACCATCGTGCTTGTCACGGTCATGGCGTTGATCAGCTTCGATACCATCTTCTACGCGCTTCTGGCGCCGGCCTTCGTGATCTTGTGCGACATCGTCGAAGGCCAGTTCGTGACGCCGATGGTGGTCGGCCGGCGCCTGGAGATCAACGCCGTGGCAATCTTGATCGCCATCGCCTTCTGGTCATGGCTGTGGGGCTTCGTTGGCGCCCTGATGGCGGTGCCGCTGCTGGTCGTCATCAAGGTATTCTGCGATCATTTCGACGGGCTCAGCCATGTCGGCAATTTTCTCGCCGCGCAGCACGCGGTTGTCGTCGAGGAGGACGACATCGCCGACCCCGAAGCTATCAAAGGCTGATCAATATTTTTGAATTTGCGGCGCCGCCGGATGCTTCCTACATGCGGTCCTGACACAGGATCCCATCCATGACCGCTCTTTCCGTTCTCGACCTGTCGCCGATCGTCGAAGGCAGCGATGCCTCGCAGTCGCTGGCCAACTCGCTCGATCTTGCCCGCCATGCCGAGCGCCTGGGCTACAAGCGTTTCTGGCTGGCCGAGCATCACAACATGCCGGGTATCGCCAGCGCTGCAACCGCCGTCGTCATTGCCCATGTCGCCGGCGGCACCAAGACCATTCGTGTCGGCGCCGGCGGCATCATGCTGCCCAACCATTCGCCGCTGGTGATTGCCGAGCAGTTCGGCACGCTGGCCGCCTTGCATCCGGGCCGCATCGATCTCGGCATCGGCCGGGCGCCCGGCACCGACATGGGCACCGCCCGTGCCTTGCGCCGCAATCTCGAGGCCGGGGTCGACAATTTCCCTCAGGATGTCGTCGAGCTGATGGGCTATTTCCAGCCGGCCGAGGAAGGCCAGCGAATTCGCGCCGTGCCCGGCGAAGGCCAGAACGTGCCGGTCTGGATCCTCGGCTCCAGCCTCTACGGCGCGCAGCTCGCCGCCATGCTCGGCCTGCCCTACGCCTTCGCTTCGCATTTCGCGCCGGCGGAGCTGGATCACGCGCTGGATGTCTACCGCTCGCGCTTCCAGCCGTCCGAGCAGCTCGACAAGCCGCATGTCATGCTTGGCCTCAATGTCTTCGCCGCGCCCACCGATGCGGAGGCCCGTTTGTTGTTCACCTCGCTGCAGCAGGCTTTCGTCAATCTGCGCACCGGTCGGGCCGGCCGGCTGCCGCCACCTGTCGAGAACTATGACCGCGATCTCGATCCGATGGCAAAGACAATGCTCGGCCAGGCATTGTCCTGCGCCGTCGTCGGCTCTCCGGAAACGGTGCGGCAAGGCCTCGATGCCTTCGTGCGCCGCACCGGTGCCGACGAGCTGATGGTCACTGCGCAGATTTTTGATCATGCGGCACGGGTGCGATCGTTCGAGATCCTGGCCGACGCGCACAAATCCCTGTCGCAGGCGGCCTGACAAATCCTGGTACAACTTACGCCGGGGGAAGGCTACGCGCTCACGCTCTGCGCAATCGCGCCGAGCGGACGGCATGAATTGCGGATCATCAGCCTGCCCTTGAGCAAAAGCTTGCGCGGCGGCGCGTCCCTGTTGCCGGCGAGACGATCGAGAAGCAGATTGGCCGCCTGTTCGCCGATCGCCTGCACGGGCTGGGCCACCGTGGTCAACTGCGGCTGGAACACGTCGGACCATGGAAAGTCGTCGAAGCAGGCGACCGAAATATCTTCCGGGCAGGACAGGCCGATGTCGCGGATCGCCTTCATGGTACCGATCACCATCGGATTGTTGGCCGAGAAGATCGCGCTTGGACGATCATGCGAGGAAAGCATCTGCATGGTTTCGTTATAGCCATCGATCTCGTGGAAATTGCCGAAGCGGATCAGCTCCTCGGCGATCGGCAGGCCGGCGGCGTGAAGCGCCTCGCGATATCCCGCCATGCGGTCATGCATCGGCGAGATGTCCGAGGTGCCGGTGATGTAACCGATGCGCCGGTGGCCGAGATTGATCAGATAGGTGATGGCGTCGAACACCGCGCGCTGGTTGTCCAGCACCACGGCATCGGTGTCGATGCCTTTGCAGATACGATCGAGCAGCACGACCGGCACGTTGGCGTCGTCGACGATCCGCTTGAGGATCGCGCCGTCGCCGACGCGCGCCACGATCAGCCCGTCGACCATGCGATCGAGCAGCAGCCTGATCTGGTCGTCCTGGGTGTTCAAGTCCTCGTCCGTGCAGCACAGCATGACGGCATAGCCGGCCCGGTCGAAGGCCTGTTGGATGACCGAGACGACATCGGTGAAGAACGGGTTGGTGATGTGCGGCACGGTCAGTCCGATGGTGCGGGTCGTGCCCATCTTCAGGCTGCGGGCGATCGCGTTGCGCTTGTAGCCGATATCGCGGATCGCCTGCTCGATGCGCTGGCTAAGCTCCGGGCTGACCGTCGCCGTGCCATTGATCAGCGCCGAAACGGTGGCGACAGAAACACGCGCCGCTTCAGCCACATGGAGCATGGTGGGCGCGGTGGATTTGCGGTGTCTTTTTTGCCCTGACGCTGTCATTTTCGAAACGTTTCGCCACCCTTGCTGGCCAATACGTACGGAATCCTGTCCTTTTAAGCAAGAATCGAATTGCATCAAACGCCCGGCACCTTATATCGGCTTGACATGATCGAAACGTTTAGATTAGCGTTTGCGGGAAGTTGACGACGACGGAAGGGAGGCCGCCATTGTCATGCAAGAGAGCAATTCCCTTTCACCGGAGCACGGTGCGGCCGATCGGTCGCACATCGTTCTGAGTGCCGAGCGCATTTCCAAGAGCTTCGGCGGCATCGCCGCGCTTGTCGATGTCGGCTTTGAGCTGCGTCGCGGCGAGGTTCATGCCTTGATGGGCGAGAACGGCGCCGGCAAGTCGACGCTGATGAAAATCCTCTCCGGCGTCTATACCGGCTATGAAGGCACGGTCAGCGTCGATGGCCGCCCCGTCAGCTTCGCCGGCGTGCGCGACGCCGAGGATGCCGGCATCGCCATCATTCATCAGGAGCTCAACCTGGTGCCCGAACTCAGCGTCGCCGACAACATCTTCCTCGGCCGCGAGAAGCTGATCGCCGGGCTGATCGTCGACCGCAAGGCGAGCAGCCGCGCGGCAGGTGCTTTGTTGCAGCGGCTCGGCATCGAACTCGATCCGCAAGCCCGCGTCGGCGCCCTGCGTGTCGGCGAGCAGCAACTGGTCGAGATCGCCAAGGCTCTGTCGATGTCGGCACGCATCCTGATCATGGACGAGCCGACCTCGGCGCTTTCGCCGGCCGAATGCCAGCGGCTGTTCCGCATCATCCGCCAGCTTGCCGACAGCGGCGTCGCCATCGTCTACATCTCGCACCGCATCGACGAGGTCATGCATCTGGCCGGCCGCGTCACCGTGTTTCGCGACGGCCGCCATGTGCTGACCGAGCCGATGGCCAGGCTCGACGAAGATACGATCATTTCGGCGATGGTCGGCCGCAACCTGCTCGCTTCCTCCGAGGAAGAGCGCAACACCAGCGGCATGACCGTGCTTTCGGTCGAAAACCTGTCGCTGTCGAAGCCCGATGCGCATGGCTGGCGCACGGTGATCGACGGCGTCGGCTTCGATCTTGCCGCCGGAGAAATCCTCGGCATTGGCGGGCTGCTGGGTTCGGGCCGCACCGAGATCCTGGAAGCGATCTTCGGCTCGAGCAATGGCCGCACCGGCGGCGAAATCCGTATTGACGGCCATCCCGTGGACATCCGTTCGCCGCGCGATGCGAGGCGGCTGGGCATTGCGCTGGTGACCGAGGACCGCAAGACGCAAGGGCTGCATCTGCAGGCTTCGATCGCGGACAATGTCGCGCTGCCGCTGGTCGGCTCGCTGGCCCGCTTCGGCATCCGCTCGCTGGCCGGCGAGCAGGGGCTGGCGCGGCAGGCGGTCAAGGCCCTCGGCATCCGCTGCCGGGACATCGACCAGCCCGCCGGTACGCTGTCGGGCGGCAACCAGCAGAAGGTTGTCATCGGCAAATGGCTGGCGACGAAGCCGAGGGTGCTGTTGCTCGACGAGCCGACGCGCGGCATCGATGTCGGCGCCAAACGCGAGATCTACGACCTGATCTTCAAGCTGGCGCGCGACGGTCTCGCCATCGCCGTCATCAGCTCCGAACTGCCGGAGCTGCTGCACCTCTCCGACCGCATCCTGGTGATGGCCGATGGCCGCCAGACAGGCATTCTTTCCCGCGACGCGGCCAGTGAGGAGGCCATCATGCGCCTCGCCGCCCCGCGCCGGACCATATCGAGACCAGCCGCATGACCGTTTTGAAACTCCTGTCCCGGACCAAGCTCTATTGGGGCCTGATCGCCATCTTCCTGATCGGTGTCCTGGGCTCGCCGATGAGCTCGAAGGGCAACAACATCTTCCTCTCCTACGGCAATCTGCTCGATGTGCTGCGCCAGGTGTCGACCACCGGCCTGATCGCCACTGGCATGACGGCTGTCATCATCACCGGCGGCATCGATCTCTCCGTCGGCTCGCTGATGGCCATCTGCTCGGTGGTCTGCGCCATGCTGCTGACGGTTCCAGGCGTGACGCCGGGCGTCGTGCTGGGCGTGCCAACCGTCGCCCTGGTGGCGCTTTGCCTCGGTTTCGTCGTCACCCGTTTCATTTTCCAGAACCTGGCAAAATCCCGTGCCGGCGCCGACCTCCTCCGTGAGATCAAGCTGGACGGGATTCGCGGCCTGGTCACGCCCGCCGTCGTCGGCGTGGTCCTGTGCTGCCTGTCGCTGTGGTTTCTGCTGCCGCAGATCGAGCCGAAATTCGGTGTGCTCGGCGTGCTGCTGGTGGCGCCGTGCGTTGGTTTGCTGTTCGGCGCGCTCAACGGCTTCATCATCGTTGCCGGGCGCCTGCAGCCCTTCATCGTCACCCTGGCGATGATGGTGACGGCGCTCGGCATCGCACGGTTGACCGCCGGCCAGAACAATGCGGTGCTGCCGGTCTATACCGGCTCCAACGCGACCGCCGATTTCGAGATCCTGCGCTCGCTGGTGTTCGGCATCATCCCGATGCCGGGCCTGTTCTTCCTCGGCGCCATCCTGATCTATGGCGCGGTGCTGCGCTTCACGCCGTTCGGCCGTTACGTCTACGCCATCGGCGGCAACGAGGAGGCGGCGCGCCTCTCCGGCATCGCCGCCGGCCGCGTCAAGATCGCAACCTATGCCGTCTCGGGGCTGCTCGCCGGGATCGCCGCCGTGCTCTATGTCGCACAGTACCGGCAAGGCAAGCCGGATGCCGGCGCCGGGCTGGAGCTCGACGCCATCGCCGCCGTGGTCATCGGCGGCACCAGCCTGATGGGCGGGCGCGGCAGCCTCACCGGCACGTTCTGCGGCGTGCTGATCTTCGGTCTGCTCTCCAACATCCTGCAGCTCCACAACATCAATTCGAACCTTCAGCTGGTGCTGAAGGGGATGATCATCATCGGCACCGTGCTCGTGCAGGAGCGCAATGCCGGTGATCTCCTGGCCTATCTGCGCCTGCCCGGCGGGCAATCGGCGCACAAGGAAACGGCCGCGGCAAAGCGGCCGTCGCAAGAGACACCGTCTCTCAATCTCGGAGGAAACAAAAAATGAAACGACGTGACATGTTGAAGCTTGCCGCCGTGACCGCGGCACTGCTGACCACCACCGCGCTGCTGACCACCGGCAATGCCTTCGCCCAGGACAAGAAGTGGAAGATCGGCTTCTCGCAGGTGACGACCATCGAGCCCTGGCGCGCGCAGTTCAACAAGGACATTCTGGCCGAAGCCGCCAAGCATCCCGAGGTCGAACTGATCATCACCGACGGCGAGGACAAGACCGAAAAGCAGGTCGCCGATGTCGAGAACCTGATCCGCCAGGAAGTCGATGCGCTGTTGGTGTCACCGAAGGAATCGGCCGGCCTGACCGGCGTCGTGCAGCAGGCGATCGATGCCAAGATCCCGGTCTTCGTGCTCGACCGCAATGTCGAGACCAAGGACTACACGCAGTTCGTCGGTGGCGACAACGCGCTGATCGGCCGCGCGGCCGGCGAATATGCCGTCGAACTGCTTGGCGGCAAGGGCAAGGCTGCAGGCAACGTCGTCGAGATCTGGGGCGGCATGGGCACCCAGCCGGCGCATGACCGCCACGACGGCTTCCACGAATTCACCGACAAGGAGCCGGGCATCAAATATCTGCTCGACCAGCAATCGGGCGACTGGAAGCAGGATCAGGCCTACAATCTGATGGCCAACGCGCTGAAGAGCAACGAGAAGATCGATCTCGTTTACGGCCACAACGACCCGATGGCCTATGGTGCCTATCTCGCCGCCAAGGATGTCGGCCGGGAGAAGGACATCAAGTTCATTGGTATCGACGGCCTGCCCAACGAAGGCGTGCAGATGGTCAACAAGGGCGAGCTGACGGCAACCTTCACCTATGTCACTCCCGGTGCCGAAGGCCTGCGCCAGGCGATCAAGTTCCTCAACGGCGAGAAGGTCGAAAAGACCATCACTCTGCCGACCGAGAAGATCACCAAGGAAAACGCCGCCCAGGTGCTGAAGGACAACGGCCTCTGAGCCAAGCTTCCTGCCGGGTGCCTTTTTGGCGCCCGGCGGTCTAAGCCAGCTTCACCAGCAGCTTCATGAAGGTGGCGATCTCCTTGGCGGAGAGCGGCGCCAGCGTTTCCTGGGTGATCTCGCGCGCCAGCGGGATCAGGCGGTCGATGGCATCGCGGCCTGCCGCGGTCAGATTGACCAGCAGCCGTCTCTTGTCGACCTCGTGCCTGGAAAGCTCGACCAGGCCGCGCGCCTTCAGCCGGTCGATGACGCCCTTCACCGTCGCCGCATCCATCGCGATCAGCGTGCCGAGCTGGTTCTGCGAGGTCTCGCCGACGTCACGCAGCTTGGCCAACGCCGCGAATTGCGGCGGCGTCAGATCGCCGATATGCGCGGCAAATATCGCCACATGGCGCTGATGCGCCTTGCGCAGGATGAAGCCGACCTGCTCCTGCAGCAGGTAATCCTGGTCGTCCGGCGCCTCGACCTCGACCAGCTTGAGCAGATTGTCCTCGCCGCTCACCGCAAGCCATCCCAGGCTTTGATGTCATCGGCCGCGAGACCACCCATGCGATTGTGGATGCGCGGGCCACAGGTCATGGCGAGGCAGAACAGGATTTCGTCTGGGCGCGGACCATCGCTGATGCCGACTTCCATGGCGTCGAAATGGCTGCGCACATAGGCGGCGTTGATGTGGCCGAGCGGTACATCGAGCTTTGAACCGAACGCGCCGACCTTCTTGGCCGACGGCACGATCGCCTTGGCGTCGCCGAGCCGTTCGCGCATGGCGTAGCCGCCGGGCACATGCCACAGCGCACCGTGCTCCAACTCGCCCGCCGTGCCGACAATGGCGCCCTTGCCGTAGCCGTCGATCTGCTTGACGTCGCCGCCGAGCGCCACGATCAGCCGGTCGGCGAGCAACAGGCCGAGCGGCTTCAGATCGTCCATGGCGCTCTGCAAGTCTTCGACATAGCGCCCGGCGAACGGGTTCTTCACCAAGGCCATGGCGGCGGCGCGGCGGCGTGGCACTTCTGCGATTGGACCGCCCTCGTGAAAGATCTCTTCGGTCAGCACCGCGACCTTGCGGATCGGAAACTCAGGCATGGGCAACTTCCTCCCTCGAACTTTTGTTGGGCGCGGCAAGCGCAACCGAGCCACTGATGCGGATCTCACCGCCAAGAAACAGCGCCGATCCGGCAATCAGGCCGCGCCGGCGAAAATCTTCGGCGACGGCAAGGCCATTGTCCAGCGCCCGCGCCACTTCGCCAAGGGCAAGCGTGCCGACACTATGTGTCACCAGGCGCGCGCCGAGATCGCTGTCGGGCGACAGTTCGTGTGCGGGAATGCGCTTGATGGCCGGATTGCCGGGCAGGTCCACCGCGTTGGCAATGAGGGTCGCCGCCGCATCGGCCTCGGCGCCGGTCCGCGCGAGCACGGTGACGGCGTCGGCAATGCCAAGCGAGAAGGAGCGGCCGCGCCAGCCGCTGGTGGCAACGCCGCGAACGCCATCTTCCGCGCGGATCGTGATCCGGTCCGCCATGCCGTTACCGGTGCCGGCGACCGCCAAGCCCATCGACTTTCCCCTGCCGATATGGATTGCGCAGTCGCCGCCATTGTTGACATAGGCGCGCTCGAGCTTGCGACCGGCAAGCAATGCGGCGAGCATTTCGTCGGCTACCGATCCCGCGACGGCGGCCATCGGTGTTATGAAGCATTCCGCCAGGGGCATGACGGCTGCTTCCATGCGGCGCGCCGTCGGGCCGGCGAAGGTGCGCGGCGCCAGGAAAAACGCCGGTAGTCGCAATTCGGGGAGCTCCTCGACCAGCTCCATCAGGATCGTCTGGAACCGCGCTACCGCCTGTTCATAGGCTCGGCGGCATTCATCCGCCTCACCAAAAACCTCGACGATCAGGTCGATCGGCCCGTGGTTGAGATGCAGCCGCTTGCCGTCCTGCAGCCAGTTGGCTTGCGGGCCTTGCATCACCCGGCCCCGTTCGAGCCGGCACGGCGCAGCTGCGCGAGTGGCGGCCATGGATTGGTGGCTTCGGCGCCTGTGCCGCGGCGCGGATTCAGGTACTCACCGCCTTTTGCGACAATATCCTCGACGCTGCGGATCTCGGCCTCGTACCCGCCGAGCCTGACATAGTCGTCGCGGCGCAGCGTGAATTCGATAGGCGCCACCAGCGCCGGCGTCGGCACATAGCCGAAGGCACCCTCAGGCACTCTGGTGACATCGACCATCAGCGTGATGCCGCCGCCCGGCCAGACATAGACCGGCGCGCCGCCGACCGTGACATAGGTGGTCAGGCCCTGAACCGAGCGGGTGAGATTGACCGGGTTTTCGGTGACGCCGGCCCGCAGCGAGCCGCCGGCGCCGCCGATGAACAGCACTGTGCACAAAGCTGGCTCGCAATTGTCCTCGATCAGCCCGACGGACTTCTGCAGCCGTTCGGGGAAAGGTTTTTGCACCGGTTTCAGTTCGTCGTCGAGTTCGTAATAGGCGAACTGTTCCCCGGTGGTCGACACCATCAGCAGCGAAAGGCCCGGCCGCGCGCCTTTCTTGGCATTCCATTCGCCGAGGATCGACAGCGGGTCTGAAATGCTGGTGCCGCCCCAGCCCAGCCCGGGTTCGGAGACCTTGAAATAGCGGCCCGGCGTCGAACGGCGGCCGACTATTTTTATACCTGTATCCTGCCAGCCCAGCACCTTGCCGGCCTGGTGCTCGGAAACGACGCCGGTGATGTGGTCGTCGACCACCACCACCTCGTCGACAAGGCCGCGCCATTGCGTGGCGAACATGCCGATGGTGGCCGAGCCGCAGCCGACGCGCATTCGGTGTTCCTGCTTGCCGTCGATGACAGGTGCTTTGCCGGCTTCGACTATGATGGTGGCGCCGCCGTCGATGGCCAGTTCCACCGGCTTGCGGTTGCACAGATTGAGCAGCGCGTCACAGGTGGCGCGTCCCTCGGCCTTGGAGCCGCCGGTCAGATGGTGCACACCGCCCAGCGACAGCATCTGCGAGCCATACTCGCCCGTCGTGACATGGCCGATCGCTTCGCCGGCTGCGCGGACTATTGCCGTCTCGGGACCGAGGTGACGGTCGGTATCGATCTTCACCTTGACGCCGCAATAGGAGAAGATGCCCTCGGTGACGACGGTGACGAGATCGACGCCTTCGACCTCCTGGCTGACGATGAAGGGGGCCGGCTTGTAGTCGGGATAGGTGGTGCCGGCGCCTATTGCGGTGACGAAGCGGCGGCCGGTGTTGACCAGTTCGCCGTCCCAGGCCTCGCCCACAGCGACGAACGGCACGATCGCCGCGCCGGTCTCGGCCGCATGATCGAGGATGGTCAGCGGATCCATCCGCACGATCCTGCCGCCGACATTTCCGTAGCGGTCGCAGGCGCCGGTGCGCCCGTCAGCGATGTAGCACATCACCGGACAGGCATCGCAGCGGATCTTCTCCGCCACCAGCTTCTCGCCGGGATCATGGGTTTCGAAGCGCTCGGCAAGCTCGCTCATCGGCGTGCCTCCTTTTCGCGGATGCCATCTTTTTCGCGGATGCCAGCGCGGATACGCGTCGGCGTCGCCGGAATCTTGGTGACCAGCACACCGGTGGCGTGGCGGATGGCGTTGAGGATCGCCGGCGCCGTCGGGATCAGCACGTGCTCGCCCAAACCCTTGGCACCAAAGGGTCCTTCCGGATCCGGAACTTCTATCAGGATGGTCTCGATCGGCGGCACGTCGCCAATGGTCGGGATGAGATAATCGTGCAGATTCTCGGTGCGGCCGGGGATATACTCTTCCATCAGCGCCATGCCGATGCCTTGCGCAATGCCGCCTTCGATCTGGCCCTCGGCCAGCAGCGGGTTGATCGCCTTGCCGACATCATGCGCGGCGGTGATTTTCAGCAGCTTCACCGTGCCGAGCTTGAGGTCGACCTCCAATTCGGCGATCTGCGCGCCATAGCCGTAGACGGCGTAGGGTTTGCCCTGGCCCTTGGCGTCGAGGGGCAGCGTCGGCGGGTCGTAGGTCTCCTCGGCGCGAAAGACGAAGCCTTCGGCATCCACGTCCAATGTAGCGAGATCGATGCGGCGGGTGGCTTCTCCCTCGCGGATGACGATCACCGAACCGTCCAGTTGCAGAGCGGCTTTTTCCGAAACATTGGCGAAGCGCAGGATCTTTTCGCGCAAGGCGCGGCCAGCCTTTTCGGCCGCCTTGCCGGTGACGAAGGTCTGGCGCGAGGCCGAGGTCTTGCCGGCGTCGGGGGTGATGGCTGTATCGGCGCTCTTCAACTGGAATTTCTCAAGCGGCAGGCCGAGCGCGTCGGCGCATATCTGGGCGATGACCGTGTTCGATCCCTGGCCGATATCGACGGCGCCCTGGTGCAGGATGACCGTGCCGTCAGCCGCGATGCCGACCCGGATGGTCGACGGATTGGGCAGCGAGGTGTTGCCGCAGCCATACCAGCAGGACGCCACGCCAACGCCGCGCTTTCTATCCCTGCTGGCACGGTTGAACGCATCCGCATCGGCCGTTGCGCGCACCCAGTGCGGCTGCAGCGATTCGAGGCATTCGGCAATGCCGACGCCGGACTCCAGAAGCTGCCCGGTAACCGTTTCGGAACCGTTACGAAGGCAGTTCTTCAAGCGAAAATCGAGCCGGTCCATGCCGAGCTTGCCGGCTAGCTCGTCATACAGCGTCTCCTGCATGATCGTCGCTTGCGGCACGCCGAAGCCGCGGAAGGCGCCGGAGATCGGCCCATGCGTGTGGATGGCGCGACCTTCGGCGCGGTAATTCGGCGTCGCGTAGGGTCCGGAGGCGTGCACCGGCACGCGGTTGGCCACGGTAGGGCCCCAGCTTGCATAGGCGCCGGTGTTGAAGTCACCTTCGAAGATCATGCCGGTGACAAGGCCATCGGCATCGGCGCCGATGGTCGCTCTCATCTCGGCCGGATGGCGCTTGGTGGTCGAAATCATCGATTCGGTGCGGGTGTAGGCAAGTGCCG
This sequence comes from Mesorhizobium sp. M7A.F.Ce.TU.012.03.2.1, assembly GCF_004006095.1. Classification (NCBI taxonomy): domain Bacteria; kingdom Pseudomonadati; phylum Pseudomonadota; class Alphaproteobacteria; order Hyphomicrobiales; family Phyllobacteriaceae; genus Mesorhizobium; species Mesorhizobium sp. M7A.F.Ce.TU.012.03.2.1. The sequence goes on along the minus strand of NZ_CP034779.1, from coordinate 1,203,428 downwards.
CCGGCCGCCCCGTCTTCATCGCCACCAGGCCGATCAGCGGCTGCAGCGAAACGTCGAGCTTGGACCCGAAACCGCCGCCGGTCGCGGTCGGCACGATGCGCACCTTGTCGACGGCTAGGCCGAGCACCTTCGCCGTCTCGTCGCGGTCCATATAGGGCGCCTGGGTGCAGGCGACGACGACCAGCGTGTCGCCGTCCAGATAGGCATAGCCGGCTTCCGGTTCGATATAGGCGTGCTCGACATAGGAGGTGTCGATGGCGCCGGACACGGTGAACGCAGCGCCGGCAAGCGCCGTCTCGGGGTCGCCTCGCTCGACCAGGCCGGAGGTGAGCAGGTTCGCCGGCCGACTTTCATGGATCAGCGCAGCACCCTCAGCCTGCGCCTCGGCAGGTTGCAGAAAATGCGGCAGTTCGCTCCAGCGGACAGGAAAATCCGACAAATCGAGATCGAGTATCGCCTCGCGCTCGCCGGCAACCAGCGCCACCGCCTCGCCACGGAGCCGCGCAAACCCTTCGGCCAGCGCCGGCTGGTCGGCGAACGGGCCGATAGCGCCGAAACAGTTTTTTCCGGGAATGTCGGCTGCTGTGAAGACACCGGCTATGCCGGGATGCGCCTTCGTCCAGCCGTCGAGGTCGCCGAAGGCGAAGCCGGCGTGATAATGCGGCGAGCGGACCACCAGCACGGCCAGCGCATCGGCGGGGAAGGAATCGCCGCCGAATTTCTCAACCCCGGTGACCTTCGGCACGCCATCGAGCCGGACGGGCGAGGAGCCGATCGCATGGCCTGATCGAGGCAAGCGGAAATCCAGGCTTGCTGCCTGCAGCGAGGCATCCATCACCGCCGCGATGATCTTCCGGTAGCCGGTGCAGCGGCACAGAATTCCGCCCAGCGCATCCTGCACCTCGGCCTCGGTCGGGCTTGGCTGTTTGTCCAGCAACGCCGTTGCCGCGACCAGCAGCGCCGGCGTGCAGATGCCGCACTGCGCCGCGCCATGGGCAAGGAACGAGGCCTGCAGCGCCGACAGCCGGCCATTGGCGAGGCCTTCGACGGATGTTACCGCCGTCCCGGCGGCGGAAGCCGCCGACATCAGGCAGGCGCAGACCGGATCGCCGTCGACCAGCACCGTACAGGCGCCGCAGTCGCCGGCGTCGCAGCCGACCTTCGTGCCGGTCAACAGCAATTCATCGCGCAGCACCAGGGACAGGCGGCGCAGCGGCGGCACATTGACCGAGACGGCGGCGCCGTTGACCTCGAAGGCGATATCGGCGCGCGCAGCGCCGAAGCCTGGCTGGGCCCTGCCCGGATCGGGCAGGGCTTCACGCGCGTCAGGCTGAATTTGGCTCATGCCGCCACCTCTTCGCCAGTCGTACGCCCCATAGCCGCGAGCACCGTGCGGGCAACAATCTCGCGCACCGCATCGAGCCGGTATTCGGCGCTGCCGCGCACATCGGCGATCGGCGACAGTTCTGCCATCGGCGCGGCCAGGACCGCGTCGGCGAGTCCGCCGTCCACCGGCAGACCGTGCAGCGCGGCTTCGACGCCGGCCAGCCGCTTGGCCACCACCGAACAGGAGCCGGCGGCGACCGCCGCTTGCCGGACAAGGCCATCCTGGACGACCAGACGCGCCGCCACCATGGCGATGGAAATGACGAGATAACGGCGCGCGCCGAGCTTGACGAAGGCCGACGTGCCGCTGGGCTTCGGCACGCGGATGGCCGTGACCATCTCACCGGGCAGCAGAGCGGTTCGGCGGTTGCCGAGAATGAAGTCCTGCAACGGCAGATGCCGCGTCGCGGCCACCGAGCGCAGCTCGACCTCGGCATCGAGGATGAGCAGGCCCGGCACCCCGTCGGCGGCCGGCGAGGCGTTGCAGAGATTGCCGGCGACCGAGGCGACGTTCTGGATTTGCACCGAGCCGACCTCTCGCGCCGCCTGTTTCAGCGCATCGAAGGCCGGAGGCAAGGGATGGCGGACGATGTCGGTCCAGGTCGTGCGCGCGCCGATGACGAAATGGTCGTGCGTCTCGGCAATGCCGCGCAGCGCCGCCAGGCCGTTAATGTCGAGAACATTGTCGCGGAAGGGTTTGCTGCCCTGTGCCGGATAGAAATCGGTGCCGCCGGCAAGGATGCGCCAGGCGCCCTCGCCAAGCAAAGCGAGCGCTTCGTCGACCGAGGTGGGTTTCGCGTAACGGATCACGCTTTGCCTTCCAGAAAGGAACTTTCCGAATCCGGTATTTCCGGCGTTCGAGCCGAGAAACTCATTCGTATGCAAATGATATCAAGCCCGCAGGATTTGTCAAAGCCCGAGTTTGCGGCGGCCCGGCCGGCACGCATTTGTTATGTCGCGAGAGGGTTGACGCCGCCGGCCATCTGGTCAAGTTTCTGCGTCCGGTCGCGTCAGCGGCATTTTCCACTGGAGCCTGCATACGGAAGAGGAAAGCCCATGGCCGACGAAGCGCTTGTCGTCATCGACCTGCAGAACGATTTTTGTCCGGGCGGTGCGCTGGCGGTTGCCGGCGGCGATGAGATCGTGCCGCTGGTCAACGACCTGATCCGGCGAACCGACCATGTCGTGCTGACGCAGGACTGGCATCCCGCCGGTCATTCCAGCTTTGCCTCCAGCCATCCTGGCGCGCAGCCTTTCACGATGATCGAAATGCCCTATGGTCAGCAGACGCTGTGGCCGGACCACTGCATCCAGGGCAGCCTGGGCTCGGATTTCCATTCCGGCCTCGCCTGGACCAAGGCCGAGCTCGTCATTCGCAAGGGATTTAGGCCTGACATCGACAGCTATTCGGCTTTCTTCGAGAACGACCGCACGACCCAGACCGGCCTTGCCGGCTACCTCCGGGAGCGCGGCATCGACACGCTGACCCTGGTCGGGCTGGCGACCGATTTCTGCGTCGGCTTTTCGGCGCTGGACGCCGTCAGCCAGGGCTTCAAAACCACAGTGCGGCTCGATGCCTGCCGCGGCATCGATCTCAACGGTTCGCTCGATACAATGCTGCAGCGCATGCGCGACGCCGGCGTGACGCTCGAAGACCCTTTGTCGGATTGAACGGCCGTTGGGCAAGCACCCCCTCACCCGGATTGCCAGCCGAATTGCGAAGGGCAATTCGGGGCAATCCGACCTCTCCCCGAGGGGAGAGGAGGCTGCCGGCGCCGAAGCTCGTCTCTTCTCCCCAGCGGGGGTCCGAAGGACGGGCGAGGCCCGTGACTCGCCCCGGCATAGGTGGCCGCGTAGCGGCCGGATGAGGGGGCCTTTCTCGTACGCGATCCCATGCGCTGTAACAGTTTTCGCAATACTGTTTCCTGGAACAGCTTTTGCCGCCGAAGACCACGGCCTACCCGGCGCTTCGATGTCGCTGTGGTGGGCGCTGCCCTTTGCCGGGCTGCTGTTGTCGATCGCCACCGGTCCGCTGCTGTTTCCTCATGCCTGGGAACATCACTACGGCAAGATATCGGCCCTTTGGGCCGCGCTGGTGATCGTGCCGCTGGCGATTGCCTTCGGTGTTCCCACAGCGACCGAAGCGGTGCTGCATGCGTTGCTCACGGAATACATGTCGTTCATCATCCTGCTGTTTGCGCTGTTCACCATTTCGGGCGGCATTCTCCTTGCCGGCAACATTCACGGCACGCCGCTGGTGAATGCAGGCCTGCTGCTGGTCGGCGCGCTGCTGGCCTCGGTGATAGGCACGACCGGTGCCTCGATGATCCTGATCCGGCCGATCATCCGCGCCAACGATAACAGGCCGTTCAACGCCCATGTCGTCATCTTCTTCATCTTCCTGGTGTCGAACATCGGCGGCTCACTGACGCCGCTTGGCGATCCGCCGCTGTTCGTCGGCTTCCTCAGAGGCGTCGCTTTCTTCTGGACGACCGCCAATCTCTGGCGCGAGACGCTGTTCGTCGGCGGTGCCGTGCTGGCCGTTTTTCTGGTGATCGACATCATCCTGCATCGGCGCGAGGCTGGTGCGCCGAAGATCAAGGACCCGACGCCGGATAAAACGGTGCGCCTGCGCGGCCTGGCCAACCTTCCGCTGCTGGCAGGTGTGATCGGCGCCATCCTGCTGTCGGCGGCCTGGAAGCCGGGCGTCAGCTTCTCCGTGTTCGGGGTCAGCCTGGAACTGCAGAACCTGGTGCGCGATGCCATCATCCTGGCGCTCGCCCTGCTGTCGCTTCCGCTCTCCTACAAGAGCCACCGCGAGGCGAACGGCTTCAACTGGGGTCCGATAGCGGAGGTGGCCAAATTGTTTGCCGGCATCTTCGTCTGCATCGTGCCGGTCATCGCCATCCTCAGGGCGAGCCATGAGGGGGCACTGGCGCCGCTGGTGTCGCTTGTCAGTTCACCCTCGGGTGCGCCCAACGATCTCGCCTATTTCTGGCTGACAGGGGCATTGTCGTCCTTCCTCGACAATGCGCCGACCTATCTGGTGTTTTTCGAGCTTGCCGGTGGCGACCCAAGGCACCTGATGACGGAGTTCGCTTCGACGCTTGCCGCGATCTCGGCCGGAGCCGTGTTCATGGGCGCCAACACCTATATCGGCAATGCACCGAACTTCATGGTCTACGCCATCGCCCGCCATCGCGGCGTGAAGATGCCGGGCTTCTTCGGCTACATGCTGTGGTCTGGGCTGGTGCTGATCCCGACATTTTTGGTCGCGGGCTTTCTGTTCTTCGGCTGATCACCCGACGCCGACATAGCGGCGCACCGCCGACGGGTCGGCGCGCAACTCCTCGACGTCGACCGTCTCGCGGTTGCGGCCGTTTTCGATGAAGGCAACGTGGTCGGCGACCGAAAGCACGGCATCGACACGCTGCTCGACCAGGATGGTCGAGACGCCCATGTCGCGCAGCTTCGACACCGTCTCGCGGATCTTGGCGATCATCGACGGCATCAGCCCTTCGGTTGGCTCGTCGAGCAGCAGCACTTGCGGTTCGAGACAGAGCGCGCGCGCCATGGCCAGCATCTGCTGTTCGCCGCCGGACAATGTGCCGGAACGCTGCCGCAGCCGCTGGCGCAGCAATGGAAAGAGGTCGAGCACGTTTTCACGCGTCGCCTTGCCCTTGCCGCGCGCCATCAGGCCGATCTCGATGTTTTCGGCCACCGTCATTTCGGCGAACAGCCGCCTTCCCTGCGGCACATAGGCGACGCCGGCCTTGGGCACTTCATGCGCCGGCAGACCAGTCAACTCTTGGCCAGCCAGTTTGATCGAGCCGGCGCTTGAGGGAACCAGTCCCATGATGGCTTTCAGCGTCGTCGTCTTGCCGGCGCCATTGCGGCCGAACAGGCACAGCACCTCGCCCTTGTTCAGCACCAGGTCGAGGCCATAGAGCACCTGGACCTCGCCATAGTAGCAGTCCAGTCCAGAGATGGTCAGCGCCTCGGACTTTGCCTCGGTCATGGGGCGGTCCCCAGATAGGCTTCCTGCACCGCCGCGTTCTCGCGGATCGCTTCGGGGGTGCCTTCGGCCAGGATCTTGCCGGCATTGAAGACGGTGATGCGGTCGGCGAGTTGCATGACGACAGGCATGTTGTGCTCGATCAGAAGCACGGTGGCGTTCTTGGCGATCTCGCGCACCAGGGTGATGAAATTGTCGATCTCGCTGTCGGCCAGCCCTTGCGTCGGCTCGTCGAGGATCAGCAGGCGCGGCTTCAGCGCCAGGCCCATCGCCACTTCCAACAGGCGCTGATGGCCGTAGGACAATTGGCCGGCCGGCATGTGGGCACGATCGGCCAGGCCGGTGCGTTCCAGTGCGGTCAAGACAGCGGCCTGTATCGCGCTCTTGGAAAGACTGCCATGCCGCTGCGTCAGTTGCGCGGGCAGCGCGACGTTGGCGTAAACGGACAGGTTGGCATAGACGCTGGTGAGCTGGAAGGTGTAGGCGATGCCCCTGCGCACCCTGACATAGGCAGGCAGATTGGTGATGTCGGCGCCGTCGAACACGATCATGCCGGCAGACGGCTGGATGCGGCCGCTGACCAGGCTGACGAAGGTGGTCTTCCCCGCCCCGTTGGGGCCGATCACGGCGCGGATCTCGCCCGGCATCAGCGCGAAATCGACATTGTCGACGGCGCGCAGACCACCGAAATTGCGCGACAGGCCCTTGGTGGTCAAAAGCGGCATCATGGCAGCCACCCGAGCCAGCGCTGGCGGATGCTGCCCAGAATGCCTTTCGGGAAAAACAGCACCAGCAGGATCAGCGCGATGCCGACGATCAGCAGATAGGCGGAGGTGTAGCCGCTGGTGATATCAATGACATAGTACATGAACAGCGTGCCGATCAGCGGTCCGAGCGTCGTCGCGGCACCCCCCAGCAGCACCCACAGCAGCGGCAGGATCGAATACTGCACCGACGCGAAGCTCGATCCGACATAGCCGAACAGCAGCGCATAGGCGGCCCCCGAGGCCGCGCAGATGATGCCGGAGATGACGACGGCGGCGAGCTTGTTCGAAAACGTATCGTAGCCGAGCATCTTCGTGCGCTCCTCATTCTCGCGGATGGCGACCAGCACGCGGCCATAGCGGGAGCGGACGATGGCCAATGTGACGAGCAGCACGATGGAAAACAGCGCCAGCGCTGTCATGTAGCGCACCGTCGGATTGGTGAGTTCGAGCGATGTAGCGCCAAAGCTGAGCACCCGCGCCGGCTGCGGCACGACCATGCCTTGGTCGCCGCCGGTCCAAGTCGCGAAGTAGAGGATGAGGAGGTAGAACACTTGAGCGAACATCATGGTGACGATCATGAAGGCGACGCCCGTGGTGCGCAACGCCAGCAGGCCGATCACGAGTGAAACAACAACACCACAGCCGAGGCCCGAGGCGAATGCCGCTGGTACGCTCCAGCCGAGCTGGATGACGGCAAGGCCGGCGCCATAGAGCCCGGCGGCGAAGAACATCGCATGGCCGAGGCTGAGCAGGCCGGCATAGCCGAACAGCATGTTGTAGCCCGTGGCAAAGACCGCCAGCACCATGATGCGGGCAAGCAGGCCGTGATAGTAGTCCGGCAGCAGGAAGCTCAGCACGAAGAGCAGGGCGATGACGCCGAGATGCAGGGCATAGGCTTTTGCCGGCGAAGCTTCGCTCATCGCGATGCCGTCCCGAACAGGCCTTGCGGGCGGAACACCAGCACCATGGCGACGAGCAGCGTGGCAATGATCTTGGCCAGCGTCGGCGAGAAGAACATCGAGATGATGCCGTCGGAGAGGCCGATCAGCACGGCGGCGACGACCGTGCCGCGCAGCGAGCCGAGGCCGCCGATGATGACGACGATGAAGGAGAGCAGCAGCGGATCCTGTCCCATCAGATAATGCGCCTGGCTGATCGGCACGATCAGCACCGCGGCAATGGCCGCCAGCATGGCACCGAGCGCGAAGACGCCGCCATAGACACGGCCGACAGGGATGCCGAAGGCCTGTGCGGTTTCGCTGTCATACTGCGTGGCGCGCATGACGAGGCCGATCCTGGTGCGCGTCAGCACCAGCCATGTCGCGGTGAGCAGCAGCGCGGAAGCGGCGATAACAGACAGTTTGTAGCCGGAATAGCCGAACCAAGGCAAAAGGATGCGGTAGCTGAACGGCGGCTCGACCGGCCGAGCCTCCGGGCCATAGAAAGTCAGCGCCAGCTGCTGGATGATGTAGAGCATGCCGATGGTGGCGACGATGGTGGCTTCCGGATTGTAATTGAGCCGGCGCAGCACCAGCCGTTCGGCGACCAGCGCAATGGCGCCGACGATCAGCGGGGCAATCACCAGCGCCGCCAGGAAGCCGAGCGCAGGGTGACCGCCGATGGCCGTGGTGATCGCCCAGGCGAGCACCGCGCCCAGCATGAAGAACTCGCCATGCGCGACATTGACCACGCGCATGACACCGAACACCAGGGACAGCCCAAGCGCCGTCAGCGCCAGCACGGCTGAGGTGACGAGGCCTTCGAGGGCAGCGAGGAGGAGGTGGGGACCAAAGTGCATCGGTTACACGCTGGCAGGCGCTTGCTGGAATGCCAAACTCACAGCGCCTGCGTCGTATAATCTCCCTCGGCCTCGTAAAGCCCGTCCTCGATCTTGGTCTTGTGCACGACCTTGAGCTTGCCGCCCTCGACCTTGGAGATGTTCTGGATACCAAAGCACTGGTGGATCTTGCCGTTGAAGGTTTTTGGCCCCTGCGGATGCTGCGGGCCTTCGGCGAACTCGGTCAGTGCCTCGGTCGCCTCGACCAGCTTGGCGCGGTCTTCCGGACCCTTGTAGCCGGCGTCTTCCATTGCCTTCTTGACGACATAGAGCGTCTCCCAGCAGCCGAACATGTGGGCTGCGGTGGAGACATCCTTGGGATCGCCGACGGCAGCGCCATTGTCATCGATGCCGACAGCGGTGCGGTAGGCCTTCTGCGCTTCGGAATCGTTGGCCTGCGCATAACGCGGCGAGCCTTCCCAGAAATGGCTGCCGTCGAGGAATTCGAGGCCGGGACTGTTGATGTCGGTGGCTTCGAGCGAATCGATGAAGCCGAACAGTTGCGGCCGGTTGGAGCCATAGAACTCGCCGAGCTCCTTGACGAAGGTCAGCACGGCCGGGCCGACCATGACGTGGTAGATCACCTCGGTCTCGGCCGGGATCTGCGGGAAGTATTTGGTGAAGGACGATTCCGTCGGCGGGATGGCGATCTGCGCGATGACCTCGCCGCCTTGCGCCTTCAGTGCCGGCGGCAGGTAGTCGCGATGGTCGTAGCCGAAAGCGAAATCGGGGAAGATCTGCGTCACCTTCTTGCCGGCATTGGCCGCGATCCACGGCGCCATCGACTGGATCTGGCTCTTCACGTCGGTGATGCCGGGCTGGAAGACATAGCGGTTCAGCTTTGTCGAGGCGACGTGATGGCCTTCGCTGACGACGAAATAGGGCATCTTGTTTTCGCCGGCGGCGGGCGCAGAGCCAATGACGACATGCGAGAACAGCGTGCCGAAGACGATGTCGGTCTTGTGCTGGGTGGCGAACTTGCCGACCACCTCGGCGCCACGGCCGGGATCGGTGCCGTCATCCTCGATGATCACCTCGACCTGACGGCCGTTGATGCCGCCGGCGGCGTTGATCGCCTTGACCGCGGCAGCCGTGGTCTTCTCGTACCAGCGGCCATAGGCGGCGCCGATGCCGGTGCGGTGCGACTGGAAGCCGATCTTGATCGGCGCCGAGCTCTGCGCCTGGGAATAGCGGACGAAGCCGGGGGCCAGGCCCAGACCGGCGCCGGCGGCCAGACCCTTCAGCGCCGTGCGGCGGGTGAGCGTGGATCTGGAGAGATCGAAAAACCCATTCTTGTCAGTCACGGCAGTTCCCCTGTTTTTGAGTTTTGACTGGCTGTAACGAGGCAAAAAATCGCATGTGTACAAACTAAATCACCAAAGCCCCGACGTGGCAAGCGGGCTTTCCCCGAAGGCATGCTGGTCGCCTTTTCTCATCCGACAGTCGGCGTGGCAAGCAACCAGAGGCCGAAGACGGTGTAGGCGATCATCAGCAAGGTGAGCGGGAACTGGCTGAGTGCCGCGCGGGAGGGCTGTGGGTGCAGGCGCCAGGCGAAGCCGTGAGCGACGAGGACGGCGAGCACATGGCCCAGGATGATGGCGCCGGCCTGGATATTCCACAGCCACCACGCAGAGTCCGCCCCCGCAACGATGCCGGCCTCGATCTGCATGTCGGCGGTGCCGAACAGGTTCCAGCCCAGCGCCAACGGATCGGACAGTGCCGCAAGCGCATACTGGCCGTCGACGAGCAGCGCCGTCAGATAATGCGCAACGTGATAGGCAAGCGCAATCGGCACGATCGACCACACCAGCAGGCCTGCGGCCTGGCCGAGCGTGTGATCGCTGCCGGCAAGACGCTGGCCGAGCCGGACGGCAAGCAGGAACACCGCCGCCAGCAGCGCGAATGTCAGGATCAGCCCGCAAGTGCCGCTGCCGATCAGCGCGGTGCGGCCGGGAAATTCGAGCGGGTTGATGCCGAACAGGCCGAGCCAGAAGAAGGTCTTCGACAGGCCGTCGAAGGACACCGACGACAGGGCCAGCAGCAGGAAGGCGATGCCGCTGGCCGGCAGGGGCTGCGCCGTCAGCAGCTTGGCGCCGGGCCAGCACAGGCCAAGCCGGCCGTCTTGGTTGCGTTCGGCCACGGCGAAGCGCGCCACCATCGAGAAGAAAACCGTCAGGAATTCACCGCTGCGGCTCCAGTCGCGATAGCCGAACGCCAGCATGGCGAGGAAAGAGAACAGCCAGTAGAGGCCGGCGGCCAAGGCCAGCCGCCCCGGATCGTCGGGCGCCGGATCGATGAGTTCGAACCAGGCGAAGGCGAAGAACAGGATGACAGCCGGCCAGCAGCCGACCCATCCGGGCAGGCGCCATGCTCCGTGATCCCTGGTCCCGAACAGGCGCGAGGCGAGACGCCATGCTCCATACCAGGGGTTGAGCCATGACCAGAGGTCGCCGAAGACACCCTGCAGCAGCGTGACGCCGGCCCACAACAGTGTCCAGATCACCAGTGGCAGAGGATTGGAAAGTGGGTCGCGGCTGCCGAAAAGGCCGGCGGCTATGAGGATTACAAAGCCGGCAAAGGAGAGCAGGCTGATGACGGTGCGGGCGGCGTTGCTGAGGGCAAACAACGGCAGGCGCCGGCGCCAGAAACGGTCCAGCAAATCCGCAGGCAGCAGCGCCAGGACGAGGAAGCTTACGGCAACGGCGAAGGCGCCGCCGATCAGATAGTAGCCGGTCGGCAGCAGCAGGACATGGCCACGGTCGGAGGCGTGGGCGAAGGCAGGGGAGGAGGGCCAACGAAGCGGAGAAGCAAATGGGCGGAATTTGCGAAGGGAAGCACCCTACGGCGCCCCCCTCTGTCCTGCCGGACATCTCCCCCACAGGTGGGGAGATTGGCAGTTTCGCCGCCGGCTCTTCCCTGGCAATGTTGTTGATTGGCGAAAGCAGAGATGAGGGAGCAATCTCCCCCCTTGAGGGGGAGATGTCCGGCAGGACAGAGGGGGGCGCCAGGGAACTCGTACTATCCAGGAACCCCACCCCTCACACCTTGACCAATTGCTCCACGCGGTCCTTCTCGCCGAAAATTCTGAGATACCGCTCGATCTCTTTCACATCGCCGGTCGCCTTGGCCGGATTGTCGGAAAGCTTGACCGCTGGCCTGCCATTGGCCTCGGTGACCTTGCAGACCAGCGATATGGCGTCGAGGCTGTTGGTTTCCGTCGGCGCGCAGCCTTCGAAATCATTGGTCAGATTGGTGCCCCAGCCGAAGGACATGCGCACCTTGCCCTTGAAGTGGCGATAGGTCTCCTCGATGGTCTCGACTTCAAGCCCGTCGGAGAAGATCAGCAGTTTCTGCCGGGGATCTTTGCCCTTGTCGCGCCACCAGGACAGGATCTTTTCGCCGCCTTCGATCGGCGGCGCGCTGTCGGGGCGAAAGCCCGTCCAGTCGGCCACCCAGTCCGGCGCATCGCGCAGGAACGATGCCGTGCCGAAGGCGTCGGGCAGCACGATCAAGAGATTGCCGCCATAGTAACGCTGCCAGTCCTGCAGCACCTTGTAGGGCGACTGCCTCAGCTCTTTTTCCGAGTCGGCGAGGGCGGCGAACACCATAGGCAGCTCATGTGCGTTGGTGCCGAGCGCTTCGAGGTCGTTGTCCATGGCCAGAAGCACGTTGGAGGTGCCGGTGAACGCTTCGCCGATGCCTTCCTTCAGCGCCTCGACGCACCAGCGCTGCCATAGGAAGGAATGGCGCCGGCGCGTGCCGAAGTCCGAGATGCGGATGCCGGGCAGCGCCTTCAGCCGCTCGGTCTTGGCCCACATCTTGGACTTGGCGCGGGCATAGAGCACGTCGAGCGCGAAAGGCCCGAACGCCCGCATCGCCGCGCGCGATCGAAGTTCATTGATGATGGCGAGCGCCGGGATTTCCCACAGTGTGGTGTACATCCACGGCCCGCTGAAGGTCAGCTCATACTGCCCGTCGCGCTTCGACAGCTCGTATTCGGGCAGCCGGAAGCCTTCCAGCCAGGCGAGGAATTCTGGCTCGAAGATCTGCTTGCGGCCGTAGAAATTGTTACCGCCGAGCCAGATCATCTCCTTCTTGGAGAAGCGCAAGGTGCGGGCATGGTCGAGCTGTTCGCGCAATTCGGCCTCGTCGATCTCGTCGGCAAGGCGCACCGAAGTCGTGCGGTTGATCAGCGAGAAGGTTGCGTCGACCTTGGGATACATGCCCCAGATCATCTGCAGCATTAAAAGCTTGTAGAAATCCGTGTCGAGCAGGCTGCGCACGATCGGGTCGAGCTTCCAGGTGTGGTTGTAGACGCGCCGCGCAATATCGGTCTTAGCCATGTCTCAACACCGCCTTCGCTGCCTGCCATCCACAATCGCGACAGGCCTCATAGCATCGAATCGGCCAGAACGCTGCCCGCTTTCAGGCTGGCCCGACAAAAAGAGCTGCCTGCATGCGGTGGCGCAGAGCTTGGCATCAACTTGCGGATTTTCCGCCCATCACCCTGAGCGCCGGACGCTTGCGGCGGCTGACGATGCGGCCGGCCACAGGGGCGTCGGCGCGCCCGTCATCCCCGGCCTTCTCGGCGAACAGCCAGTCGATGAACACCTGCACGATCGGTGTCGCCCGCATCTCGTTGCGGCAGACGACATAGAAATCGTCGACCGCCGGCACCGACAGGCTGAACGGCGCGACCAGCATGCCCCTGGCCAGCAGCGCGCTTGCCGTCACGGAGTCGCCCAGCGCCACGCCATGGCCATGCACCGCCGCCTCGGTCGCCATACGCGCATCGCCGAGGTGATGGCGGCGACCCCGCTCCAGGTCCAGCGCATCGGCGGCCGCCAGCCAGGTATGCCATTCGCGGCCGTCATCGCCATGCAGGAAGACATGGTCGGCGAGATCCCTGACGCTGCGGATCGGCCGGTTGTTGATCAGTGTCGGGCTGACCACGGGAAACAGTTCGAGGCCCGACCATTTGCGCATCCAGCAATCGGTCCAGCTGCCGTCGCCATAATGCACGCAGACATCGATGGTGGGCGCCCGCAAATCCTTGGAATCGTTGGAAGGGATAAGCGTCAGCCTTATGTCGGGATATTGCGCCATGAAACTGCCGAGCCGCGGTGTCATCCACAACAACAGAAGCGCCGGCACGCAGGAGACCGAAAGTGTGCCGCTGCTCGCCGGCCTTGTCATGCGCTGGGTGGCGGCGGCGATGCCGTCGAAGGCGGTCGACACCGCCGGCAGAAGCTCCGCGCCATGCGGTGTCAGTTTGACCCGCTGGCCGGCCCGCTCGAACAGCTTGACATTGAGCGACTGCTCGAGCGCTTTGATCTGATGGCTGACGGCGCCATGGGTGACATTCAGCTCAATGGCTGCCTTGGTCAGCGAGCCATGTCGGGCCGTTGCCTCGAAGGCGCGCAGTGGATTAAGCGGTGGCAGGCGCTTGGTCATGGGTATCAACTTTATTGTGAGATTTTCTCACAGAAAACACCCTAACAATATCAATTGATTTTTCAATGCCGCTGCCGGACACTGAACCTGGAACAGCATCAAGACGTGAAATCTGCAGGCAGCCAGCGGGACAGCGGCCCGGCCGGATGACGGTCGGTTCGCAGGCGTCATCCGCGGCGGCACTGCATCAGCCCAGGAGGAGCGGACATGGGATACGATCGCGGCAAGCTCGACGCGTTGCGTCGCAAATATGGTGAAAGCCATGGCGGCGAGATGTTCGACCCGAAATTCCGCAAGGTCGCCGATAAGATCTTCTCCAAGAGCGGCACGCGGCTGGCGCCCTATTCAGGCATCCCGACCTTCCTCGCCGCGCCCTACCGCGAAATATCGGCCGACAATCCGGATTTCGGCGATTTGCAGGTGGCGATGATCGGCGTGCCGATGGACCTCGGCGTCACCAACCGGCCAGGCTCGCGCTTCGGGCCGCGAGCGCTGCGTGCCATCGAGCGCATCGGCCCCTACAATCACGTTCTGGAATGCGCGCCCACACATGAGCTCCGGGTCGCCGATATCGGCGACACGCCGTTCCGCAGCCGCTACCGGCTTGAGACAAGCCATGAGGATATCGAGCGCCGCACCAACCAGATCGTCGATGCCGGCGTCATCCCGCTTTCGATAGGCGGCGACCATTCGATCAGCCATCCGATCCTGAAGGCCGTCGGCAAGAAAGCTCCGGTCGGGTTGATCCATATCGACGCCCACTGCGACACCAGTGGCCTGTTCGACATGACCAAGTTCCACCATGGCGGCCCGTTCCGCAACGCGGTGCTTGACGGCGTGCTCGACCCGACGCGCACGATCCAGATCGGCATCCGCGGCTCGGCCGAATATCTGTGGGAATTCACCTACGAGTCCGGCATGACCGTGGTGCATGCCGAGGAGGTGACCGGTCTCGGCATTCCGGCCATCATCGAGAAGGCGCGCAGAATAGTCGGCGACGGCCCGACCTATGTGTCCTTCGATATCGACAGCGTCGACCCGGCCTTCGCGCCGGGCACCGGCACGCCGGAAGTCGGCGGGCTGACGACGCGCGAAGTGCTCGAACTGCTGCGCGGCCTCAAGGGCCTCAACATCGTCGGCGGCGACGTCGTCGAGGTGGCGCCGCAATATGACGCTACCACCAACACGGCGCACGCCGCCGCACAGGTGCTGTTCGAGATATTGAGCCTGATGGTGTTCAGCCCGGCTGTCACCGGCAAGGGAGCCTGACCTCTACCAATCCGAACGAAGGCGGCCGCCGCGCTGGAGCCGGCGGCCGTATCCAACAAACAAGCGTCCAGACAGGGGAATAACAATGACAATCCGCAAGACATTTGCCTCGATCGCCGCCGTGCTGATGCTTGGCACCGCCGGTTTCGGCTTCGCCACACAAGCCGCAAGCGCCGATGCGCTGGCGGACATCACCAAGGCCGGCACCATCAATGTCGGCGTCTTCGCCGATTTCCCGCCCTTCTCCTCGGCCAGCGCCGACATGAGCCTCAAGGGCTATGACATGGATGTCGCGCAATACATTGCCGATACGCTCAAGGTGAAGCTCAACCCCATCGCCGTCACCGGCCAGAACCGCATCCCGTATCTGAACGACAAGCGCGTCGACATCCTGATGAGCGTCGGCTACTCGAAGGAACGCGAACAGGTCATCGACTTCGCCGCCGCCTATGCGCCCTACTACATCGCCGTGATCGGTCCGGCGGCTCTGACGGTCAAGGGCAAGGAAGACCTCGCCGACAAGTCGATCGCCGTCAATCGTGGCACGCTGGAAGACACCTCGCTCACCGAGGCAGCACCGGCGTCGGCCGACATCAAGCGCTTCGACAACTACAATTCGGTGATCCAGGCCTTCATCTCCGGCCAGACGCAGCTGATGGTCGTCGGCAACGATGTCGGCGCGCAGGTGCTGGCCAAGCAGGACGCACTGAAGCCGGAGCAGAAGTTCCAGCTTCTGACCTCGCCCTCGCATATCGGCCTCAACAAGAACGAAGACGGCCTGAAGAAGGCTGTCAACGATGCGGTCGCCAAGATGCTGGCCGACGGCAAGCTGGACGAAAGCTCGAAAGCCTGGCTGAAGACGCCGCTCAATCCCGAAAACCTCAAGGATTGAGTTTCCGTGGCCTTTGCCTGGCTCCCGGGTGCTCTGGGCGACATCGCGCACGGCGCGGCCACGACGATCCTGCTGATCGCCGTGACCACGCTGGCCGGAACGCTGCTCAGCATCCTGGGTGCCGCGGGGCGACGAAACGGCCCGGTTCTGCTCAAGCGGGCGATCGCCTGTTACGTCGAGGTGATGCGCAACACGCCGTTCCTGGTGCAGCTGTTCTTCATCTTCTTCGGCCTGCCCAGCCTGGGCATCCGGCTCGATCCGATCTTGGCCGCCATGCTGGCGATGACGCTCAACATGGCGGCCTACACGATCGAGATCGTCGGCGCCGGGCTTGACGCCGTGCCCGGCGGACAGACGGAAGCAGCGCTCGCACTTGGGCTGCGGCCACGCCAGGTGTTCGTCAAGATCGTGCTGCCGCAGGCACTCAAGATTATCTATCCCGCGCTCACCAGCCAGATCGTCATCATGATGCTGGAGTCGGCCGTGGTGTCGCAGATCGCCGTGCGTGAACTGACCTACGAGGCCGATATGCTGCAGGCGCGCACCTTCCGCTCTTTCGAGACCTATTTCGTCGTGACGCTGGTCTATCTCGCTCTGTCGATGGCCTTGCGCCGGCTGCTGGTGTCAGGCGGGCGCCGTGCGCTCGGAGCCGGTGTATCATGATCGAGTTCACCTCCTGGGACATCGTGCGCAACCTGCTGCTCGCCGCCCGCTGGACGGTGCTGCTATCGCTGGCCGCCTTCATCGGCGGCGGCATCGTCGGCCTGATCGTGCTGTTCTTCAGGATCGCCAAGAACAAGTGGAGCAGGCGCATAGCCTCCGGCTACATCGCCCTGTTCCAGGGAACGCCGCTCTTGATGCAGCTGTTCTTGATGTTCTTCGGGCTGCCGATGCTCGGCCTGCGCATCGAACCCTGGACGGCGGCGGCGCTCGGCCTCACCTTCTTCGCCAGCGCCTATCTCGCCGAAATCTGGCGCTCCGGCGTCGTGGCGCTACCCCTGGGGCAATGGGACGCCGGCGCAAGCCTTGGCCTGCACTATCTGCAGGAGCTGAGGCTGATCATCCTGCCGCAGGCCTTTTCGATCACCCGCGCACCCACCGTCGGCTTCCTGGTTCAGCTGATCAAATCGACCGCGCTCACTTCGATCATCGGCTTCGAGGAGCTGGTGCGGACCTCCAACGCCATCAACAATGCGACTTTCGAACCGTTCAAGGTCTATGGGCTGGTGGCTCTGATCTTCTTCGTCATGTGCTTTCCGCTGACGCAATACGCCCGCAGGCTCGAGAAACAGGCGGCTGCTCGCTGACGCGCCAAGGCAGCGCTTGATTTCAGGCCGGCAGCCCAAGCTGCTTGCGCAGGCTCTTGTCGAATGCGGACGCGGGGACGAAACGGCGCAGGAAACTGACCTGGCGCGCCATCTTTCCCGCCGCATAGCGCGTCTTCGGCGCGGGATCGGTCGCCGCGGCCAAAACGGTGTTGGCGACCACTTCGGGCGCATCGCCTTTTTCCATCGATTTCCGCACTGATGCAGTCATCCCGGCACGCGCGGAGTCGTAGATTTCGAGCGACCGGTCGGGGGCGGCAAGATTGTCCTCGAATGCCGTGCGGGTATAGGCGGGCTCCACCAGCGAAACGCGGATGCCGAACGGGCGCAATTCGTGATCGAGCGACTCCGAATAACCCTCGATGGCATGTTTGGTCGCCGAGTAGAGTGCGAAATAGGGAGCGGGGATGAACCCCTGCACCGAACTCAAATTCATGATTCTGCCCTTCCCTTGGCGTCGCATTGCCGGCAGAACCGCGTTGGTCACACGCAAGACGCCGAAGACGTTCACGTCGAACAGCGCCTTAGCCTGAACGGTCGAAGACTCCTCCGCGCCGCCAAACAGGCCCATGCCGGCATTGTTGACAAGCAGGTCGATGCGTCCGGCCTTGGCCAGAACGTCATCGACCACTGTCGCAACGGACGCGTCGTCGGTCACGTCGCAGGTCAGCATGGTAACGCCGGCGGATGGCCGGGAGGCCACGCGACGGCTGGTTCCGAAGAC
This sequence comes from Mesorhizobium sp. M7A.F.Ce.TU.012.03.2.1, assembly GCF_004006095.1. Taxonomy (NCBI): domain Bacteria; kingdom Pseudomonadati; phylum Pseudomonadota; class Alphaproteobacteria; order Hyphomicrobiales; family Phyllobacteriaceae; genus Mesorhizobium; species Mesorhizobium sp. M7A.F.Ce.TU.012.03.2.1. Next base: position 1,185,759 of record NZ_CP034779.1, on the reverse strand, counting down.
GCGAAAGCCGGCGCCTAGCAAGGCATCGGCGGTAGCGCGCCCGATGCCGGAAGATGCCCCTGTGACCAGGGCGACGCCAGGAGTCTTGTTCATGGGATCATATCCTTCTTTGCGTTGGATCGGATTGGGAAAAGCATGAGAGGCCGGGGCAAAGGGCGTTGGTCATGACTGCGTCTGGCAACCGGTTAGTTCCAGCGTCTGAACAGGGCGCTGGCATTCACGCCGCCAAAGCCGAAGCCATTGGCGATCGCGTACTCCATCTCCATGGGCCGGGGCGCGTTTGCGACGAAGTCGATTCCGTCGCCGGCTGGATCGGCCTCGCCCAGGTTGAGGGTTGGCGGGGCGACCTGATCCCTGAGCGCCAGGATTGCGAAGATGGCACCAAGCCCGCCGGCCGCTCCGAGCAAATGTCCGGTCGCCGATTTCGTGGCACTGACAGCTATCGCGAAATCGCGCCCGAACACGCTCTTGATCGCTTCGATCTCACCCAGGTCGCCGACTGACGTGGATGTCGCATGCGCATTGAGATGACGAACCTCGCGTGGCGAAATCCCTGCCTGGGCAATCGCGATCTGCATGGCCCGGCGCGCGCCGTCGCCGTCCTCTGGTCCGGAGGTGACGTGGTGGGCATCCGCGGTCGTGCCGTAGCCGACGAGCTCAGCCAACGGCTTTGCGCCGCGCGCCAACGCGTGGTCCAATGCCTCGATGACCAGCACGCCGGCTCCTTCGCCCATGACGAAGCCGTCCCGCGATATGTCGAAAGGGCGCGAGGCTTGAGCCGGCGCCCAATTGAAGCCGGTTGAAAGAGAACGCGCCGCGGCGAAACCGCCGAGGCTGACGGTGTTGATACACGCTTCCGTTCCGCCGCATACGGCGATGTCGGCTTCGTTGGCGCGGATCAGGCGGGCGGCGTCGCCGATCGCTTGGATGCCCGCCGCGCATGCCGTCACCGGTGCGCCGAGTGGACCTTTGAAACCATGACGGATCGAGATGTGGCCCGCCGCGAGGTTTACAAGGAAGGACGGCACCGTAAAGGGAGACAGGCGGCGGGCGCCACGCAGGTCCACCGTGCGCACCGCCTCGGTGATGGCGGGGAACCCGCCGACCCCTGAAGCGATGATCGTGGCCGTGCGCAGGCGATCGATTTCCAGGGCAGGCTTCCATTGCGCCTGCGCCAGCGCCTCTTCCGCCGCGGCCAGCGCGAAGAGAATGAACCGGTCCACCTTGCGTTGATCCTTCGCCGACAGGACGGCATCGGCATCGAAACCAGCCTCCGGATCTTCGCCCAGGGAGGGAACCACGCCGCCAATCTTAACCGGCAGCTCTCCCACCACATCGTCCGGAAGCCTGCGAACGCCCGACCGGCCGGCAAGCAGGCGTGACCAGGACGCTTCGACATTGGCGGCAAGAGGCGTGACGGCTCCCATGCCCGTGACGACAATCCGTTGCATCTGCTCTCCTGTCCTTGGTGTGCCGGCGGCACTGCTCGCGCCGTTCAAGGGGCGACTGCTTCGCGAACCTGATCGGCCGCCGCATCCAGAAAAGCCCGCGCGAGGTCGGGGTCGTTGACGACCCGCGAGAGCACCACCGCGCCGACCATCGTCGAGAGAACGGCCATTGCCTTGTTGCCGGTCTTTTCGCTGTCGCCCTCGCCAACCCAACCGCCAAGCATCTCAAGGTACGCCTTGATGCCGGCTTCGAATGACGCCTTCACCTCGGCACCCTGCCTGGCTGCATCCGAACCGAGCGCAACGACCGGGCAGCCGTCCATCTTTTCCCCGCGATGATCCATGCTGAGGTAGAATGAGATCACCCCGTCGAGCGGGCTCCCAGGATGTGCGGCGGTCGCGGCCGACCATTTGTGGGTGGCGCTTTCCATCGCCCGCCTGGACGCCAGCGCCGCCAGATCGTCCTTCGACTCGAATTGCTTGTAAAAGGCGCCCTGGGTCAGCCCGGCACCCTTCATCAGGTCCTTGAGGCCGATGCCGTCAAAGCCGCGCTCCCGGAAAAGCCGGCTTGCCACATTGATCACGGTCTCGCGGTTTTCCGCGGCCTGAGTGCGACTCACACGCATCGTCATCTCCTTTTTTAGATTGTATTCGTAATCTATACCCTATATAGAGGGTGAACGCAATCTAAAAAAGGACAAATGAGATGATCCGCAAAACCCTGAGCGCCTCGCTGCTGGCCGCGCTGTTTCTTGCAACCCCGGCTCTTGCCGAGGAAGCCACCATCGGACGCCCGATCGAAGGCGGCAGCCTGCACCAGGGACACCTGGACATGGTGGCCTACTACGTTCCGCGCGGCGACCTGCTTGAGGTCACCGCCAATTTCGCACCGAAGGCCGGGGGTGATCCGCTGCGGGTTGTCATGGGCCTCGCCAACAGTGACTCGGTGGCGTTCTCCATACCGGGCTACCCGGGCTCGCTCTACGCGTTCTCGAGGTCCGGCAAGGAGGTGACGGTCTCGACCGAGACTGACACATCCCTGCGAGCCGACGCGACAATGCCCTGACATGACGCGCAGGCCGCGGCCGCGCGATGCTGGCCGGGGCTCTCGCGTCGGAAGGGCGAGCCACCAACAAGTCTGGAGAGAGGTCACATGCTTTACAGCTATTTTGTCGAGAAATCGATCCGGCAGAGCTTCGACGACGTCAACAACCATCGCTGGGACGCGGCGGTGAAGGCCATCGCGCCGCATGTCCATCACCGGGTTGGTGGCGCCCACGCGCTTGGTGGGGAGCGCCACGACAAGCAAGCCCTGCGCCGGTGGTTCGAGCGCCTCGGCCGTGTTCTGCCCACTCTCCATCTCACGGTCAACCACGTCTGGGTGAAGGGTTGGCCGTGGCATACCACCGTGTTTGCCCAGTGGGATGGCACCGCAACCCTGCTCAACGGCGATACATCCTACATCAACCGTGGTCTCCACGTGTTCACGCTGCGGTGGGGCACGGTTCATGCGCTCGAGGAGTTTTACGATTCACAGGCGGCGGCGCGCGGCCTCGCCGCCCAAGCCGCGGCCGGCCTCGAAGAAGCTGTCGCCGAACAGATAACAAGCTGAAGCGCGGTTCGAGGACGGCCAAGGTTTACGGGCCGGTCGCGCTGATCTTCTTCGTCACGTGCCTTCGCCCGCGCAATATGGGTGGAGGCTCGAGAAGCGAGCGCCGGCGCGCTGGACTGCAAGCCAGGAAACCCAGTTCGGTAGCGTAGCGCTGCATCGCTGCCGGTGCTGTCGCGGTCGAGCCGAGGCAGGCATATAGCTTTCCTGTTAGGAATAGGCCTTGACATCTTGCCGTTCGAATTGTCCATTTGATGCTTGACCGGGCCGAACGGGGCGGCGAGGGCGGACAGGGGCAAACCGGCGCGTGGATAGACAGTCAAGTCGAGTGCTGTTGAGGACGGTTGGGCTGACAAAAGCCTTTCGAGGGCTGGTTGCCCTGCGGGATCATTCCATCGAGCTCCACGAAGGTGAAATCGTTGGGGTAATCGGGCCGAATGGCTCGGGCAAGAGCACGCTTTTCAACCTGATCACCGGCTTCTCCCAGCCGAATTCCGGCAGCATCAAGATGGAGGGCCGTTCGCTCGTCGGCCTGCGCACATCGCAGATCGTCGCAATGGGCATCGCCCGTACCTTCCAGGGCTCTCGTCTGTTCGGCAGCCTCAGCGTCGCACAGAACGTGCTGACGGCGGCGCAGTTGCGCCATCCTGTAGGCGCCGCCGATACCGTGCTGCGCGGTCGGCGCTATCGCGAGCGGGTGGCCGCGACGCGGCAGAAGGCCGACGAACTCCTCGACCTCATGGGCCTGACGGATCAGGCCGGCAGGGTCGCCGCGGATCTTCCCTATGGCGATCAGCGGCGGCTGGAGATTGCGCGTGCGTTGGCGACCGGTCCGCAGCTGCTGCTGCTCGATGAGCCCGCAGCCGGGCTTGATTCCAAAGAGACCAAGGTGTTGGCAGCGCTGATTCGGACGATCCGTGACCGCTATGGCGTAACGGTGGTCGTTGTCGAGCACGACATGGACCTGATCATGGCGCTGTGCGAACGCATCCAGGTGCTGGCGACTGGCGAGGTGATCTGCGTCGGAACACCGGAGCAGGTACGCGAACACCCGAAAGTGCGGGAGGCGTATCTTGGCCACGCCTAAGCCCGTTCTGCTCAGCGTCGAGAACCTGGAGGTCAATTTCGGCGCGGTGCGTGCGCTGAAGGGCATTTCGCTCGACGTCCATGCCGGCGAGGTGGTGGCGCTGGTGGGGGCCAACGGCGCCGGCAAGAGCACGACCTTGCGCACCATTTCCGGCCTGTCGCGGCCGCGCGGCGGCAAGATCATCTTCGATGGCAAGCCGATTGGAGGTGTCGCTCCGTCGCGGATCGTAAGTCTGGGCATAGCACAGAGCCCGGAGGGCAGGCGCCTGTTCGGCGGCCTGACGGTGGCCGACAATCTGCGGCTGGGCGCCTGCACCCGCACCGACAAGGAGGCCGTCGTCAGAGACAGCGAGCGCATGTTCATGCTGTTCCCGATTCTCAAGCAGCGGCTGAAGCAGCTGGCCGGCACGCTGTCGGGCGGCGAACAGCAGCAGCTTGCTCTGGCGCGTGCGCTGATGGCGGCGCCGCGCCTGCTGCTGCTCGACGAGCCTTCGCTGGGCGTTGCGCCGCTGCTGGTGCGCCACATCTTCAGCGCGCTTGCCGAACTGAAGCGCCAGGGCATGACGATGCTGCTGGTGGAACAGAACATCACGCTCGCGCTGGACCTCGCCGACCGCGCCTATGTGCTGCGCACGGGTCAGGTGGCGCTGTCGGGCCGGTCCGCGGAACTGCGCGACAGCGAACGCGTGGCGCAGGCATATCTCGGGGCGGCAACATGACCCAGCTGGACTATATCCTGCAGCAGATCGTCAATGCGGTGAGCCTCGGCAGCCTCTACGCACTGGTGGCGGTCGGTCTGTCGATCGTCTTCGGCGTCCTCAAGCTGACCAATTTCGCGCATGGCGACGTGATGATGGTAGGCGCCTTCGGGGTTGCCTTGCTGGCAGGAGTCGGCGTTCCGTTCCCGGTCGCCGTGATCTGCGGCATCGCCGCGGCCGCCGTCGCGGGCTTCCTCATCGAACGCATCGCGTATCGCCCGATCCGCGACGCGCCCGACGTTGCGCGACTGCTGACGAGCCTCGCCGTCACCTACATCATCGAAAACGTCGGCATCCTGGTGTTCACCTCCTCGCCGCGCAATTTTCCACTTCCCGATATTCTCAACACCTCCTGGGAAATGTCGAACGGCGCCATCACCTTCACGAGCATCAATCTGCTGACCATCGCGCTGACCTTCGTGTCGCTGCTGCTCCTCGGCTGGTTCATCACGCGCACCACGACCGGGCTCGGCATGCGCGCCGCGGCCGAGGACATGTCGGCGGCACACCTTGTCGGACTCAACGTCAACCGGCTGATCATCGTCGCCTTCATCGTCGCATCCGCCTATGCCGGCCTCGCCGGCATTTTGTGGGCGGCACAGGCCGGCGTGGTGCAGCCGCAGATGGGCTTCACACCGCTCCTGAAGGCTTTCGTGGCGGCTATCATCGGCGGCTTCGGGTCGATCGCTGGCGCCCTGGTCGGCGGCTACATATTGGGCGCGCTGGAGATCTTCATCGTCGCATTCCTGCCGAGCAGCGTCTCGTCTTATCGCGACGCAATCGTCTTCGCTGTGCTGATCGCCTTTCTCCTGGTGCGCCCGGGCGGGCTGCTCCAGCCAAACCGGGAGGTAAAGCTGTGAGCCGGGAAGTGTGGATCACACTCGTCGTCCTGGTCGTCCTTGTGGCGGGGGCAGCTGTCGCATTCGGTGCACCGCACGTGCTGAGCGACTATTTCGTCCGGATTATCCTGCTGATCGCGCTGAATGCAATCCTGGTGCTGGCGCTGTCGCTGAGCAACGGTTTTACGGGCGTGTTTTCGCTCGGTCATGTCGGCTTCATCGGCGCCGGCGCGTATATTTCGGGAATCCTGTCGATTCCGGTGCAGCAGAAGATGGCATTGCTGCCGCATCTGCCGACGTTTCTGCATGCTTTCAGCCTCCCCTTCCTGCCGGCGACGCTAATGGCGGGTCTTCTGACGGCACTGCTTGCCGTGGTCGTCGGTTATCCCTTGATGCGCCTGTCGGGCTATTTCGTTTCGGTGGCGACGATGGGATTCTTGATCATCGTCAACGTAGTGCTGATCAATGCATCGGATTTCACCCGAGGCGCCCGCACTTTTACCGGCGTGCCGCTGGAGACGACGTTGCCCTGGGTGATGGGTTGGCTCGCCATCACGGTGTTCGTGCTGGCGCGCCTGGTCTATTCGCCTTTCGGGCGCGCCATGAAGGCGGTGCGTGACGACACAATCGCGGCCAGCGCTGTCGGGATCGGCGTGTTGCGGACCAGACTGATCGCCTTTGTCATCGGGGCGTTCTTTTCAGGCGTCGGCGGGTCGCTCTACGCACATTATCTCGGCTCGTTTTCGCCGAACACCTTCTACTTCGCGCTGACGATGAGCCTGATCACAATGCTGGTGCTGGGCGGCATGGGCTCCCTGACCGGCGCGGTCGTCGGCGTCATCTGCGTTTCGCTGTTGTCGGAGGTCCTGCGCTCGGTCGAACGCGGCTTCACGATCGGCGATTTCGCGGTGCCGGCCCTGTTTGGCGCCAGCCAGATCGTGCTCGGCTTCATCTTCATTCTAGTCATGATCTTCCGGCCGAAGGGGATCATGGGGGACCGGGAACTTACGTTCGGATTAACCCAAAGATCGGCAACGGTGAACCAGACAGAGGAACGAAAACCATGATCAAACTCACTCGACGCGGCACCATCGGCCTGGGACTGGGCGCATTCTTCGCGCTTGCCTCGGCCAGCACGGCACTTGCTGCCGACACGATCAAGATCGGCTATCCGGCAAACCTGACCGGCATTCAGGCCTCGCTCGACGGCCCGATGCTGAATGGCGCCAAGCTGGCAGCGAGCGAAATCAACGCCGCCGGCGGCGTGCTCGGCCAGCAGATAGAACTGGTGATCTACGACTCCAAGAGCGATTCGACGACGATCTCGACCGTCGCCAGCCAGTTGATCGACAGCGACAAGGTCGTCGGCATCATCGGCTTCGCCGATTCCGACTCGGTGCTGGCCATCGGACCGCAGGTCCAGAAGGCGCAGATCCCGTTCATCACGCCCGGCGCGACCTCGCCGAAATTGCCGAGCCAGCTCGGCAACGAGATCTTCCTCGCCGCCTTCGGCGACAACGTTCAGGCTGCGGTTGGCGCGGAATTTGCGCTGAACAAGCTGAACGGCAAGACCGCCTACCTGCTGACCGACATCGGCACCGAATACACAACGCTGCTGTCGGACTACTTCGTCACCGCCTACGAGCATGGCGGGGGCAAGATTTTGGAGCGCGACACCTACAAGATCGGCGACAAGACCTTTACCGCGCAGATCGCCAAACTGAAGGCGCTGTCGCCGCAGCCCGACTTCGTCTATGCCTCGTCGAATGCCGAGGAAATCGGCTTGATCTTGAAGCAGATGCGCCAGGCCGGCATCAACCTGCCGGTGGTCGGCGGCGACGGCTACGACACGCCATTGCTGATCCAGGTCGGCGGCGACGCGGCCAAGGACACCTACTTCACCACCCACGCCTATATCGGCGAGGGCGCCACCCCGAAGGTGCAGGCCTTCATTGATGCCTACACCAAATCGGCCGGTAATGCCCCGGAGAACGCGTTCGCTGCGCTCGGCTACGACTCGGTCAAGCTGATGGCCGACGCGATCAAGCGTGCCGGCGCGCCGGATCCGGCCAAGATCCGTGACGCGCTGGCGGCTACGTCCGGGCTCGACGGCGTGACCGGAACGATCACCTACCGCCCAGGCATTTCGGTGCCGGACAAATCGGTCTCGGTCATCGGTGTCAAGGACGGCAAGCTTGTCCTGGCAAGTGAAGCGGCACCGACCTTCGTCGCGGAGCCGTGATTTTGTCCACTCCGGGTTCCCTTTGGGACATCTACAGGTCGCGGCTCTCCGCCGCGACCTTCACCGACCTGACGCATGCGTTTCATCCGGGCCAGCCGCATTTCCCGGCTTTCCCGGACGAGGAACGCCGTGCCTTGCTCGATTTTTCGAAGGGCGACGCCTTCCAGGTCCACCACTACGCCTTCGTCGGACAGTGGGGCACCCATGTCGATCCGCCGGTGCACTTCATCGACGGCGGCCGCTCGATCGACCAACTCCCGGTGGCGGAGATGCTTCTGCCATTGGTCATCCTCGATATCAGCGACAGGGTCGCCGCCGATCCCGACGCGACGCCGACGCTCGACGACATTTCCGCCTGGGAGACACGGAACGGCCGTATCCCCGAAAAGTGTTTTGTCGCACTTCGCACAGGGTGGTGGCCGCGCTGGCCAGACCCCGTGACGTTTCAGAACAAGTCGGCCGACGGTATCTCGCATGCGCCGGGCTGGTCGAAGCCGGTGCTGAAGGAACTTTTGGAATGCCGCGGTGTCGCTGCGATCGGGCATGAGGGCATGGACACCGATCCCGGCCGCGCCACTTCGGCAGGCGACGCAAGCCTGGAATATTATGTGCTGTCCCGCGACTGCTGGCAGATCGAGCTCTTGGCCAATCTCGACAAGGTGCCTGAAGCCGGCGCGTTGATAATGGCAAGCTGGCCAAAGCCAAAGGCCGGATCTGGCTTCCCGGCTCGCGCTGTCGCCATCCATGAAGCGGCCGGCTGAACGCGTGAAACCGCAGCTGGCGGCGGTCTAGGGACCGTCGCACAACGTTCATCAGACACGGAATTCAGACATGGATATAAACACAGTCCGCGATGCTTTTCCGGCGATGGCGAAAGATGCCGCGCCGACGAAGCGGATTTTCTTTGACAATCCCGCGGGAACCCAGATGGCGAGCCGTTCGATCGAGCGTATGACGCGTGCGATGATCGAGACCAACGCCAATCTTGGTGGCTATTTCGAAACCTCACTCGCGGCCCAGGCGATGGTCGACGACGCGCATCAGGCGATGGCCGATTTCTTCAATGCCGCGGACCGGCGTGAGGTGATGTTCGGCCAGAACATGACGACTCTGACGTTCGCCGTCTCGCGCGCCATCGGCCGCGATCTGAACGCCGGCGACGCCATCGTGTTGACGCGCATGGATCATGACGCCAACGTCGCACCCTGGCTGATGCTGGCGGAGGATCGCGGGCTTGAAGTGCGCTGGATCGACTTCGATCCAAAAACATTCGAACTCGACCTGTCGACGCTGGAGGCCACTATCGACGAGGAGGTCAAGCTGGTCGCCGTCGGCTATGCCAGCAACGTTACCGGCACAATAAACGACGTGAAGCGGATCGCGCAGCGCGCACGCGCGGTCGGGGCGCTGAGCTATATCGACGCGGTGCAGTTCGCGCCGCATGGGGTGATCGACGTCCAGGAGATTGGCTGTGATTTCCTGGTTTGCTCGGCCTACAAATTTTTCGGACCGCATCACGGGGTGTTGTGGGGCCGGTTCGATCTGCTGCAGGCGCTGACCGCCTATAGAGTGCGCGCGGCTTCGAACACGCCACCTGGAAAATTCGAGACGGGGACGACAAGCCGCGAGGCGCTTGCCGGGGTGCTTGGCGCCGTCGAGCACTATGCCTGGCTCGGACAGTCCTTCGGCAACGTTCACCCGCAGGCGACGCGGCGGGAGCGCATCGTCGCCGGCATTGAAGTCGCCGACCGTTATGAGCGTGTCCTGACAGCACGGTTGATTGCCGGATTGTCCAGAATTGATGGCGTCTTGATCCAGGGTATATCAGATGTGGTGGCGCTGGCGCGCCGTGTGCCTACCGTGTCGATCACCGTTGACGGAACCGATCCCGCCGATATCGCCAAAGCGATGGCAAAGGAAGGCATCTATCTCTGGCACGGCCACAATTACGGTTTGGAGCCAATCAAGCGGCTGGGGCTTGCGGACCGCAACGGCGTCGTCCGTATCGGGCTGGCCCATTATAACACCGAGGCGGAAGTCGATTTCCTGTTGGCGAAGCTGGCGGACTGGATGAAGACGCGAACCTGACATGCGCGACAAAAACGGAACCCCGAGGATCGGCGTCAAGCTGCGCCATGCCAGACAGGTGCTTGGCCTCAGCCTGGAAGAGCTCGGCGCTCGCATCGGGCTGACAGAGGGTTATCTCTCGAAGATCGAAAACGACCGCGCGACGCCGTCGATGGCGGCTCTGCACCGGCTGGTGCAGGCGCTGGGCATCAACATGAACGCAATGTTCGGCACGCTGCAGCACAATGCCTCGGAAGTGTTCGTTTTGCGGCACAACGAGCGTCCGCACATGGAGACGGGACATCGGCGTTCGGGCAACCATGTCGTGCTCGAGCAATTGGTCCCATCCGGTCCGGAATATCTGCTGCAGATCAATGTCCACGTGATCGAGGCCGGCGGCGGCAGCCCCGAATTGATCAGCCATAAGGGACAGGAATTCGGCTACGTGCTCGAAGGTTCGGTCGAGTTGCTGGTCGAAGCGAACGTGGTGGCGCTAGAGGCAGGCGACGCGTTCTATTTCAACTCCGAACTCGGCCACGGCTACCGCAATATCGGTTCGACCACGGTCCGTATCCTCTGGGTCAACACGCCGCCGACATTCTGACCGCCTCCATCGCGGTGCCGGATTTCGAGGCAGCTCCGAAGGCGTTGTTCAATGAGCCAACGTCCACAGGACACAGCCGCCGGGTCCAATCGTCCTGTTTCAATGCCCGAACACCAGCGGCGGCGCGATCCGATCCCGCCGCAGCCAGCGCGCCAGAAGCAGCGCGGCCACCACGGCCAGCCCCGTCGACAGGCCGATCCAGATGCCGACGCCATGCAGGCCGAAATGGAAGGCGAGCAGCACGCCGAGCGGCAGGCCGATGCCCCAATAGCCGATCGCGGCATAGATCATCGGCACCTTGGTGTCGTGCAGGCCGCGCAGCATGCCGGCGGCCACCGCCTGGGCGCCGTCGAAGACCTGGAACAGCGCCGCGAAGACCAGGAACGACACGGCAAGTTCGATCACCCTGGCATTGGCCGGATTGCTCAGATCGATGAAGGCGCTGATCAGCGGATGCGGCCACAGGATCATCACCAGCCCCATCAGCGCCATGAACGAGACACCGATGACGAAAGCGGTCCAGCCGGCGCGCGAAACGCCTTCCGGATTACCGGCGCCATGCGCAAGCCCGACGCGCACCGTCACCGCCTGGTTGAGGCCGAGCGGCACCATGAAGGAGATCGAGGCAATCTGGATGGCGATCGCGTGCGCGGCCAGCGAATCCGCGTCGATCAGGCCCATCAGCAGCGCCGCCGCATTGAAGATCGTCACCTCGAAGGCGAGGATGCCGGCAATCGGCATGCCGAGCCGCAGCAGACCCTTGAAGCGCGGCCAGTCGGACCGCCAGAAGCGCCCGAATAGCCGGTAGCGCCGGAACTTCTTCTCCAGCATCACCACAGCCGCCATGCCGACGAACATCAGCGTGCTCGACAGCGAGGTGGCAAGGCCTGACCCGGCAATGCCCATTGCCGGCACGCCGAGATTGCCGAACATGAACACCCAGTTGAAGAAGACGTTGCAGGCGACGGCGACGAAGACGATGACCAGCGCCCAGCCCGGCCGTTCCAGCGCCGAGATGAACGAGCGCAGCACGATATAGAAGTAGAAGGGCAGCACCGCCCATTCGAGCCAGCGCAGATAGATGCCGGCCTGATGGGCCAGAACCGGGTCCTGGCCCATGGCCAATAGAATGCCCTCGCCGTGCCAAAGCACGAGCCAGATCGGGATCGAGATCAGGATCGCCAGCCACAGGCCCTGGCGCACGGTGCGGCGCAGGTCGCGCACCGAATAGCGGCGGCGGCCGAGCTCGGTAGCGATCATCGGCGCGGTCGCCAGCATCAGGCCGAGGCCGAAGATCAGCGGCATGAAATAAAGGTTGGCGCCAAGCGCGCCGCTGGCCAGCGTGTCCGGCCCCAGACGACCCATCATCATGACGTCGGTGGCAGTCATCGCGGTCTGGCCGAGATTGGTCAGCACCATCGGCCAGGCAAGCGCCAGCGTCGCCCTGATTTCCTGACGCCAAAGATTTTCCGGCGCGCGAGCGCCGGCTTCGATCGCAGACATTGTTCCGCTCTTTCCAGCTACGGCACGTCGGCCAGAGCCGGAAGCCGCATGTCAAACGGCAAAACCTTCGGTTTCGCGGCGTTTGCGTCAGCTTCTGGACGAAACGCGACATGAAGGCAAGAGAGGAGGGACGGGAACGGATTGAGCCAGCGACCGGCCCCGATGCTCTAGCGGATCGCGTCCAGCATCCGCCGCTGGCGGTGCATCTCGAGGAAAACCTTGTAGTCGCGCTCGAAACGCCCTGATGATTTCGGGTTCGACGGGCGCGTCCGGCCGCCTTGCTGCATGGCAAGACAGGCCGCGTTGAGGTCGGGAAACAGCCCGGCCGCGGTGGCTGCGATCATGCCGGTGCCGAGCAGCACCGCCTCGTCGGCCAGCGGCTCGATCACCGTGCAGCCGGTGGCGTCGGCATAGAGCTCCATCAGCAGCGGGTTCTTGGTATGGCCGCCGGTGACGTGCAGCGTGTCGATCAGATAACCGTTCTCGTTCAGCGCCTCCAGCACGTGGCGCACGCCGAGCGCGATGCCGACGGCGGTGCGCCAGTAGAGCTTGCACAGGCTGTCGAAGGAGGAGTCCAGCGTCAGCCCGCTGACGACGCCGACGGCATGCGGATCGGCGAGCGGTGAGCGGTTGCCGTGAAAGTCGGGCAGCACATGCAGCCTTGCGGCGAGGTTGTCGCCCTCGGTGGCGCGCAGCTCGGCGACACGCCTGGCGATCTTCGCATGCATGGCGGCATCCGGCTCGCCGCCGGCGCCGTGCCAGCGGATGATGTGGTCGAGCAGGGCGCCGGTCGCCGACTGGCCGCCTTCCGACAGCCACAGCCTGGGCAGCGCCGCGCCGTAATACGGCCCCCAGACGCCGGCGAAAGGCTGCGGATCGGGCGACATCGCCATCACGCAGCTCGATGTGCCGGCGATCAGCGCCAAATGCCGGCCGATGTCCTGTTCGTCGCCGGCAAAGCCGCCGAGCACGCCAAGCGCGCCGGCATAGGCATCGATGACCCCGGCGCCGACCCGGCATTTCTCGCTCAGCCCAAGTTCGGCCGCCGCTTGCGCCGTCAATCGACCGATATCGGCGCCCACCGGGCTGGCTTTTCCCGGCAGGCTGCCGTGCTCGAAAAGATCGTCGAGGCCGACGAGTTCGAAGAAATCGCGCCGCCAGCCTGTCTCCTCATGCGCCAGATAGGTCCATTTGGCGGTCAGCGTGCATTGTGAGCGGGCCAGCGAGTCCGTCGCTTGCCAGGTCAGGAAATCGGTTAGGTCGAATAGATAGCCGGCTTCATTCCACGTCCGCGGCAAATTGCGCTTCAGCCACATCAGCTTCGGCGTCGCCATTTCCGGCGACATGACGCCGCCGATGTAATTCAGCACGGCGTGGCCGCTTGCCGTGCATTCGTCGGCCTCGGCGATGGCGCGGTGGTCGAGCCAGACGATGGTGTCCCAGCGCTTGTCGCCGGTGACCGAGACGCTGAGCTGGCCGCCTTGCCGGTCGCGCACCACCAGCGAACAGGTGGCATCGAAGGAGATGCCGACAATGTCCTCAGGCTCGACACCGGCTTTTTCGCGGGCAGCGCGCACGGCGGTGCAGACGGCCGACCAGATATCGCGCGAATCATGCTCGGCGTGATCGGGCTTCGGCTGGTTCATGGCGATCGGCCGCTCGGCGCGGCCGAGCAAGGTGCCTGTGGTGTCGAGAATGCCCGCGCGAGCGCTCCCGGTGCCGACATCGACCGCGCAAACGAACTGTTTCGTCAAGATGCTCTGTCTCTCGCTCCCAGGCCTGCAATCAGATCGGGCAATTGCAGCATGTCAGCGAATATAAAGTCCGGCTCACTCGACGCAAGCCGCGCTTTCAAGGTCGGGTTGCCGGCATGCGAGCCGCCGGTGAAGGCAAACACGCGCATCCCCGCCGCCCGCGCAGCAATGATGCCGGCCGGGCTGTCCTCGACGACGAGGCATTTGCGCGGATGGGCCCGCATGCTGGCGGCGGCATGCAGGAACAGATCCGGCGCCGGCTTTCCCTTGGCCACCATGGTGGCACTGAACAGATGCGGTTCCATCAGCCCAAGCAATCCGGTGACGTCGAGCGCGTAGCGGATGCGGTCGAGCGTGCCTGAGGACGCGACACAGAACGGCAGCCCAAGCTTCGGCAGCATCTTCTTGACGCCGGCGATCGGCTTCAGCTCCTCGCGGAATTTGCGCATCAGTTCGACGCGCATCTCGGTCAGGTGCAGGTCTGTGATATCGAGCCCGAAGTCGCGGCCGAGGATCTCGCGCACGCTTTTCATGCTCCTGCCGAGGAAATGCTCGTAGGCGGCATCCTCACTGACGCTGCCGCCGGCGACTTTGACCATGCCGAGCAGCGCCGAGACGGAGAGCGCCTCGCTGTCGACCAGCACGCCATCACAGTCGAAGATGACCAGTTCAGGCGTCATGGCCGAGAATGGCTCTCAGAGCTTGCCGGCGAGGTAGCGCGTCAGCGTCGCGCGCGCGCCATTCGCCCACAGCACGTTGAGCGCATGTGCAAAGGCCTCGACAAACGCGGTTGCGCGGCCGACATCGCCATAGATGTCCTCCATGGCAAGCCAGGCGGCGGGAGCATCCTTTGCCGCTTTTGCCGTTGCCTGCAGCCGGTCCCAGCTCGGATCGTTGGGCTCGATGACGGCGCCGCTATCCGTCGTGCCGAAGCAGTAGCGGCACCATAACGCCGATTCCAGTGCCAGGCCCGCGACGCTCTTTCCGGCCTTCAGCCGGTCGGCGATGGTCGGGATGATGAACTTCGGCTGGCGGTTGGAGCCGTCGAGGCAGAGCCGGCGCACCGTGTCGCCGATCTTGGGATTGGAAAAGCGGCTCTCGATGAGCTGGTAATAGTCTTCCAGGACCGTGTCCGGCACCGGCGGCACGGTCGGGATGATTTCCTCCCGTTCGAGCTTGGCCAGAAACCCGCTCACCAGCGGCTCCTGCATCGCCTCATGGACGAAATGGATGTCCATCAGCCCGGCCGGATAAGCGATGGTGGCGTGGCCGCCATTGAGGATGCGGATCTTCATCAATTCGTAGGGCGCAACGTCTTTGACGAACTGCACGCCGACCTTTTCCAGCGGCGGCCGGCCGCCGGTGAAATGGTCCTCCAGCACCCACTGCCGGAACGGCTCGCAGAACACCGGCCAGTTGTCCTCAAGGCCAAAATCCTTGGCCAGGATGCCGCGTTCGCGGTCGGTGGTCGCCGGCGTGATGCGATCGACCATGCCGTTCGGGAAGGCGACATGCTCGCTGACCCAGTTCGCCAGATCCTCGTCGATCAAACGGGCCAGGCCGATGACGCCGTCCGAGGTGACATGGCCGTTGTGGGGAATGTTGTCGCACGACATGACCGTGAACGGCACGGTGCCCTCGTCGCGCCGCCGCACCAGCCCGGCAAGGATGATGCCGAACACCGTCTTCGGTGTCGCGCCGGGCTGCGCATCGGCGACGATGTCGGGGTGGGTCGGGTTGAACACGCCGGATGCCGGATCGATGAAATAACCGCCCTCGGTGATGGTCAGCGAAACGATCTTGATCGCCGGGTCGGCCAGCCGTTCGATGATGCCGGCCGCATCGCCGGGCATCAGGAAGTCGATCATGGCGCCGGTGACGCGGGCGCTCATATGGCCGCTGTCCTGCTCGACCACCGTGGTCAGCCAGTCCTGCTCTTCCAGCTTGCCGCGGCCTATCTTTTCACCGTCGAACACGCCGGCGCCGATCAGTGCCCAGTCATGGCCGACGCCCGAATTGAACAGATCGTCGAGATAGACGGCCTGATGCGAGCGATGGAAATTGCCGACGCCGAAATGCACGATGCCGGCCTTCAATGTCGCGCGGTCATACTTCGGCCCGGCGACCTCAGCGGGCAGTTTGGAGAGGTTTGAGGACGAGAGTTTCACGGTCATCTGTTTTACCCTTTGGCCGGATCTAGGCCTTCGTTACGCTCCTCTCCCGGTTGGGGAGAGGATAAGGGGTGGCACTGGCTACGCGCCCGCTGATGTCGGCCTCTGCTCCCCGCGGAGGGACGAGGAGCAGAGGCCGTCCCCCGCCCTCAACTCATCCACTGGCCGCCATCGACATTGTAGGTCTGGGCGACGATGTATTCGGCGTCGCTGCTGGCGAGAAAAACCGCCATGCCGGTGAGGTCCTGCGCCGTGCCCATGCGGCCATACGGCACTGCCTCGCCGACCAGCTTCTTCTTCTCGCCCTTCGGCCGGTTCTCATATTTGGCGAACAGCGAATCGACGTGATCCCAGTGCTCGCCGTCGACGACGCCAGGGGCAATCGCGTTGACGTTGATGCGGTGCTTGATCAGGTCGAGCCCCGCTGACTGTGTCAGCGAAATGACGGCGGCTTTGGTGGCGCAATAGACGCCGACCAGCGCCTCGCCGCGTCGTCCGGCCTGGCTCGCCATATTGATGATCCTGCCGCCCCGGCCAGCGGCGATCATCGAGCGGGCGGCTGCCTGCAGCATGAACAGCGTGCCGGCGACATTGACGGAAAACAATTTATCGTAGCTTGCCTTGGTGATCTCGACGATCGGTGCCAGATCGAAAAGAGCGGCGTTGTTGATCAGGATATCGAGGCCGCCGGTCTTCGTCTCGACGGCTTTCACCGCCGCCTCGATGGAGGCGAGGTCGGTGACGTCGAGCTTGACCGCATAGGCCCTGCCGCCGATCTCGGCGGCCGTCTTCTCCGCCGCATCCAGATTGATGTCGGCTATGGCGACGGTGGCGCCTTCGCCGGCATAGGCTTCGGCGAAGGCTCTGCCGATGCCGCGGGCCGAACCTGTGATCAGCGCGGATTTGCCGGCCAGCCGCATGTTCAGATTGCCTTCCCGTCGGCGCCGAAGCGATGCAGCTTGGCCTTGTCGGGCGTTAGATAGATGGTGTCGCCATGATGGACGCCGAGTTCGCCGTCGGCGCGCACCGTCAGCGGGCCGACGCCATCGGCCTGGACATGCAGGAAGGTGTCGGAGCCGAGATGCTCGGCGACGCCGACGACCGCCTTCCATTCGCCCGCCGTGGTCGAGATCTCCAGGTGTTCGGGGCGGATGCCGATGGTCCTGGCGCCGTTTTTGGCAGCCGGCGCGCCTTCGATCAGGTTCATCTTCGGCGAGCCGATGAAGCCGGCGACGAACAGGTTCTTCGGCGTCTTGTAGAGCTCCATCGGCGAGCCGACCTGCTCGATGTTGCCGGCGTTCAGCACGACGATCTTGTCGGCCATGGTCATGGCTTCGACCTGGTCATGGGTAACGTAGATCATGGTCGTCTTGAGCTGATGGTGCAGCTCGCTGATCTCCAGCCGCATGGTGCCGCGCAGTGCCGCATCGAGATTGGACAGCGGTTCGTCGAACAGGAAGGCGGTCGGCTGACGCACGATGGCGCGGCCGATGGCGACGCGCTGGCGCTGGCCGCCGGAAAGCTGGCCGGGCCGGCGTTCGAGATAGTTGGTCAGGTTGAGCACGCGCGCCGCGTCTCCCACCTTCTTGTCGATCGTCGCCTTGTCCTCGCCGGCCATCTTCAGCGGGAAGCCGATGTTCTTGGCCACCGTCATGTGCGGATAGAGCGCGTAGGACTGGAACACCATGGCGAGCTTGCGCTTGGCCGGTGCCTCGCCGGTGACGTCGCGGCCGTCGATGTTGATGGAGCCGCCGCTGGTGTCCTCGAGCCCGGCGATCAGCCGCAGCAGCGTTGACTTGCCGCAACCCGACGGGCCGACGAAGACGACGAACTCGCCATTCTCGATCACCAGGTCGAGACCGGGGATGATGGACGTCGCTCCGAAGGATTTGGAGACGTTCTTGAGCGTGATGTTTCCCATGATTTCCTCCCCGAGGGGTTATTTCTGCCGATTGCTTCGGGCAATTCCGTTACTTCACCGCACCATCAATTATTTGACCGCACCAAATGTCAGGCCGCGCACCAGCTGCTTCTGGCTGAACCAGCCCATGATCAGGATCGGCGCGATGGCCAGTGTCGAGGCGGCCGAAAGCTTGGCCCAGAACAGGCCTTGCGGGCTGGAGAACGAGCTGATGAAGGCGGTCAGCGGTGCTGCTTCCGTCGTCGTCAGCCGGATCGTCCAGAATGCCTCGTTCCAGGCCAGGATGATGTTGAGCAGCATCGTCGAGGCGATGCCCGGCACCGCCATCGGCGTCAGCACATAGACGATCTCGTTCCACAGCGACGCGCCGTCCATGCGCGCCGCTTCCAGGATCTCGCCCGGGATTTCGCGGAAATAGGTGTAGAGCATCCACACCACGATCGGCAGGTTGATCAGCATCAGCATGATCATCAGGCCGATCCGGCTGTCGAGCAGTCCTGTGTCGCGGAAGATCAGGTAGATCGGGAACAGCACCGCGACCGCGGGCATCATCTTGGTGGACAACATCCACATCAAGATGTCCTTGGTCCGCTTGGTCGGCGAGAAGGCCATCGACCATGCCGCCGGTATGGCGACGAGCAGGGCCAGGATGGTCGAGCCGACCGAGAGCAGCACCGAGTTGAAGAAGAATTTGAAGTAGCCGCTCTGCGCCTGAACCTCGGCATAGCTCTCGAACGTTCCCGACGGGATGATGCTGAAGCCCTGGATGGCTTCCTGCTCCGACTTGAACGAGGTGATGATCGTGTAGAGGATCGGGAAGAAGATCAGCAGGGCGACGATCCAGGCGGCAACTGTCGCAATCGTCTTGTGCTGGGTGGTGACTGAGCGTGCCATCGTAGCCTCCCTTACTTGTCCAGGTTCTTGCCGACGGCGCGCATGGCGAAGAAGGCAACGATGTTGGCGAGAATGACGGCGATCACACCGCCGGCGGATGCCTGGCCGATTTTGAACTCCAGCAACGCCTTCTGGTAGACGAGGAAGGGCAGGTTGGTGGAGGCGTATCCCGGGCCGCCATTGGTGGTGACGAGGATCTCGGCATAGACGGAGAGAAGGAAGATCGTCTGGATCAGGATGACGACCGTGATGGCGCGCGACATGTGCGGCAGCGTCAGATAGATGAAGCGGCTGATGAAGCCGGCGCCGTCCATCTCGGCGGCTTCCTTCTGCTCGCCGTCGAGCGACTGCAGCGCGGTCAAGAGAATGAGCGTGGCGAAAGGCAGCCATTGCCAGGCGACGATGATGATGATCGCCAGCATCGGATGCTGCCCGAACCAGTCGATCGGCTGGGCCCCGAAGAAGCGCGCTATGTCGGCGAACACCCCATATTGCGGGTGCATGATCATGTTCTTCCACACCAATGCGGCCACCGGCGGCATGACGAAGAACGGCGAAATGACCAGAATGCGCACGATGCCCTGGCCCCACATCGGCTGGTCGATCAGCAGTGCCAGAAGGATGCCGCCGATCACCGTGATCAGGAGCACGCTGACCACCAGGGTGAGCGTGTTGAGGATCGACTGCAGGAAGGCCGGGTTGGAATAGAACAACGCGTAATTCGAGAAGCCGACAAAGCCGTCGCGGATCGGATTGAGCGGATTGTATTGCTGGAAAGAGAACCAGATGGTGATGACCAGCGGCACAATCATCCAGACGAACAGCAGCACCACGGATGGCGCCATCATGAAACGGGCAAGCGAACGGGTCTGCTGAGTAGCCATGACGGTCACCCTTCACTGGTCAGACGGAATTTTCAAAAGGCGTTAAAGGCGGCCGCCCGAACTGGGAACTCGGGCGGCCGTTGCCGGTCAGGAGGCGACCGGCAGTCGGCACCGGGAGGAGCCTTACTTGATGTATCCGCCTTCGGACATTGCCGCGGTGGCAGCGTCCTGGGCCTGCTTCAGCGCGTCGTCGACGCTCGACTGGCCGGCAAGAGCCGCCGAGAAGAGCTGGCCGACCGTGGTGCCAAGACCCTGGAACTCAGGGATGGCGACGAACTGTACGCCGACATAGGGCACCGGCTTGACGGTCGGATGCGTCGGGTCGGCGGCGTTGATGGAGTCCAGCGTCATCTTGGCGAACGGAGCCGCCTTCTGGTACTCGGCGTTGGCATAGAGCGAGGAGCGCGTGCCCGGAGGAACGTTGGCCCAGCCTTCCTTCGAAGCGACCAGTTCGGCGTAGTGCTTGCTGGTCGCCCAGGAGACGAACTTCTGGGCGGCATCGGCCTTCTGCGTGCCGGCGGGGATCGCCAGCGACCATGCCCACAGCCAATTGCCGCGCTTGCCCAGGCCATTGTCGGGTGCCAGCGCATATCCAACCTTGTCGGCGACCTGCGATGCCTTGGGATCGGATACGAAGGACGCAGCGACGGTGGCGTCGATCCACATGCCGCACTTGCCCTGCTGGAACAGCGCCAGGTTTTCGTTGAAGCCGTTGGAGGACGCACCCTCGGGGCCGTCGGCCTTCATCAGGTCGACATAGAACTGCAGCGTGTTCTTCCATTCCGGCTGATCGAACTGCGGCTTCCAGTTCTCGTCGAACCAGCGGGCGCCGAAGGAGTTCGACATGGCGGTCAGGAAGGCCATGTTCTCGCCCCAGCCGGCCTTGCCGCGCAGGCAGACACCGTTCACGCCATTCGCGCGGTCGGTCATCTTGTCGGCGGCCTGCCTGATGAAGTCCCAGGTCGGCGCGTCGGGCATCTTCAGTCCGGCCTTCTCCATCAGGTCCTTGCGGTACATGACGAAGGAGCTTTCGCCGTAGAAGGGCGCGGCATAGAGCTTGCCGTCGACCGAAAGGCCGCCGGCGATGGCGGGGATGATGTCCTTGGCGTCATAGTCGTCGCCGAGCTTGTCGAGCGGCAGCAGCCAGCTCTGCTTGGCCCAGATCGGAACCTCGTAGGTACCGATGGTCATCACGTCGTACTGGCCGCCCTTGGTGGCGATGTCGGTGGTGACGCGCTCGCGCAGCACGTTTTCTTCGAGCGTGACCCAGTTGAGCTGGATGTCCGGGTTCGCCTTGGTGAAGTCGTCGGTCAGCTTTTGCATGCGGACCATATCGCCATTGTTGACGGTGGCGATGGTGATGGATTCGGCGTGTGCGGCGAACGCAAGCGTGCTGGCCGACAACAAGCCCAGGGTGAGCGTGCGAAGTTTCATCAAATTCCTCCCTTGAACCAAGATGAGCATTTGCCTTGGCTTTGGGCAATTACTCACTTGGCGTGAATTATGTCAAGTCGGATTCGATGCTGCAGCGCAGCACCCGGGCGACACCGCAGGCCGGGACGAGCGGAAATTGCCAGGGCGAGAATCATCCCGGCCGGATACAGTGAGGCAGCAGCGGATAGATCTGCGAAAACCAGGTGCAGCCCGAAAGCTTGCCGGTCAGCCGGCGATCTCGGCCAGCAGCCAGTCGCGGAAGGCACGGATCTTCGGCACGTTGCGGCGCGCTTCGGGGTAGACCAGCCAATAGGCATGGCCGTCGTCGCCAACAAGATCGAAAGGCTGGATCAGGCGCCCGTCGGCAAGTTCCGCCTTGAACAGCGCCCTGGTCAGGACCGCGACGCCATGACCGGCGATCGCCGCATTGGCCTCATAGGCCTGCGCGCCCATGCTGCTGCCGGGCCGCTTGGCAAGATCGTGCGAATGCACGCCGGCAGCCTCGAACCATTGCGTCCACCAGATGTCGCCGGGATCGAGGATCGGCAGCCGCAACAGGTCCGCCGGTTCCCTGACGCCGCCGATGCTTGCCGCGAGCTTCGGGCTCAGCATCGGGGTGAAGTCGGCATCGAGCAGCTTGTAGGCTTCCAGCCCCGGCCATTTGCCGCCGCCCGACCGGATGGCGAGGTCGACATCCTCGCGGGCGAAATCCGTCAGCCGGCTCGACGTTTCGAGCCGCACGGCAAGGGAGGGATGAGCGATCTGGAAAGAGCCCAGATGGTGCGCCAGCCAGTTCGAGGCAAAGGTCAGCACCGTCGTGACGCACAGCAATCCATCGGCGCCGCCACGCGCCGCCGCATAGGCCTGGCCGAGAATGGCAAAGGCCTCGCTGACCGCCGGCGCGAGGCGCTGTCCGGCCTCGGTGAGTGCGATCTGGCGCGGCCGGCGCAGGAACAGCGGTGCGCCGACCCGTTCCTCCAGCACCTTGATCTGATAGCTGACCGCTGCCTGCGTCATGGCGAGTTCGCCGGCGGCCTTGGTGAAGGAAAGATGCCGCGCCACCGCTTCGAACACCCGGATCGCCTGCAGCGGCGGAAGCTGTGAAACCTGCCGAGAGCTCAGGTCCGGCATAAAGCCTCCTTATGGGTCCTTATCGACGTTCGATTGGCAAAGACTGCCGTCAAGACCGACATTCCCAGTCAACCCGTCATTCGGGTTCAGGATAGCGAAGGTTGACGATCATGACTATGGCGCAGCAAAAATGCAGTCCCGCTCCGGATCACCGCTGGATTTCGTGGCTGACAGACGGATTCGGCTGGTTCGCGGGCAAGAAACGGGCACATCTCGACATCAGGGACCTGTCGCCGCATCTGCAGCGCGATCTCGGTTTTCTCGATGGCAACGACCCTTTCGGGCGGCACAGCTAGCGCGGTTGGTTTTATCGCAAATCAGGTGTGGTTCCGGTCAGATGTTGGCCAGCAGGGCGGCGGCGGTCCGTTCATCGGTGATGAGGCCGTTGATCAACCGCCGGTTCGCGGCCGCCAGAATGCCTGGCAGCTTTCGTTCGCCCATGGCCAGTGCGATGACCAGCGATTTCTCGCGTGACGGAAGCGACGCCGACGACACCCGGTCGTTGGTGATGCCCTCGATCATGCGGCCCTCCCTGTCGAACACCCAGCCGACGATCTCGGCGATGCCGCCGGCCTTCTGCAGCGCCTTCAATTCGCTCTCCGAAATGAAGCCGTCTTCGTAGAGCGGCGCCTTGGGGCCGAGGTCGCCGATGCCGATGAAGGTGACGTCGGCCTCGGCGGCAAGCGCAAGCGTCGGCTGGATCATCGGCTGGTTGAGCAGCATCTCGCGCTCCTCCGGCGACGAGGCGATGACCGGCAGCGGCATCGGGAAGGAGCGCGCCTTGACCCTGTCGGCCATGGTGAAGATGACGTTGTAGAAGGCGGCCGAGCCGTCCGGCGAGATGTTGCCGGTCAACGACACCACCTTGTGCTGCGGGCATTCCATTGGCGGCAGCTGCTCGATCGCCGCCTTCAGCGTGCGCCCGGTGCCGATCGCCATGACGATCGGGGTCGGTGACCGCAGCCGCCGCTCGATCTCGGCGGCAGCCGCCTCGGCGATGCCGATCGTGGTCGAGGACGAATTGGGGTCGCTCGGCACCACCTCGACCAGATCGAGCGCAAAGCGCGATCTCAGCCGTGCCGCCAGATCGAGGCAGTTGGCGATCGGATGGTCGACGCGAACCTTGATCAAGCCCTCCGACACCGCCAGCGATACCAGCCGCTGCGCCGTTTGCCGCGAAATGCCGAGCGTCGAAGCGATCTGGTCCTGTGTGTTGCCGGCAACATAATAAAGCCAGCCGGCGCGCGCCGCATCGTCCAGCCTGTTGCTGCCACCATCCTGCCGGCTATTCAAGGTCCTGCCTCCCGAGACCGCCGGTCATGAGAGCGGCTCATGCCCACTTTCGCAGGGAACGGCCTGCTGCGCAATTGTCAATCTCGGGAGCAATTGCTTGCTGTTTCCCGGCGTAGGCACGGCCCGGGTTTTTTTCTCCCACGATGCCCTGCGTCGCCAAAGAGACTTGGCGGCGGTCCCGACAGACGGCAGGTTCTTGCGCTCCGAAGGTTTATCTCCCAGCCCAAACCCTTTAAGGGATGGCAAAAAGGAGCCTCGCATGACGCCGAAAGCGGTTTTCTGGGACATGGACGGCACGCTGGTCGACAGTGAGCCGCTGCACGAAGCAGCCCTGGTGGCGGCGATGCGCAATGTCGGCCTTGTCCCGCCGGACGATCTGCATGAGCGCGTGCTCGGCGTCGCCGCCTGGCCGGTCTACGAGATGATGCGCGACGAGTTCGGCCTGGACCTGCCTTTCGACGACTGGATCGTGCGCAAATACGAGCATTATCTGCCGCTGGTGGAGAGCTTGAAGCCGCGCCCCGGCGCGATCGAGATCTTCAACGAGCTGCGTGCAAGAGGCATCCAGCAGGCCGTGGTCTCGAATTCGGACCGGATGATCGTCGACGCCAATCTGAGCATGGTCGGCCTGATCTACCCCGGCATGAAGACGATCAGCCGCAACGATGTGCGCGAAGGCAAGCCGCATGCCGAGCCGTTCCTGCGCGCCGCCTATCTGGCCGATGTCGACCCTGCGCACGCCGTGGCGATCGACGACAGCTGGCCGGGCGCCATGGCGGGACTGGCGGCGGGCATGAAAACGATCTTCTGGCCGGAAAAGCCGATGGAAGGCCCGCCCGGCGCCGTCGTCATCAACAGCGCCGAGGAATTGCGGACTGAACTGGGGCTTTAAGCTTGGGGAAAGTGGGTGGCTCTTCCTGCGACGTCGATGATTGGCGAAACCGGCGAATAAGAGCGTCCTTCTCCCCGTCACTATACGGGGAGAAGTGCCCGGCAGGGCGATGAGGGGCGGCGCCGCGATTGACAATGAAGGCGCTTTCCATGGCGTATTGAGATCACGGTCAGGCCGAGTTTTGGTTCGTCCCACACTTTCGGGGCTTGCGCCGCCCCTCATCCGCCTGCCGGCACCTTCTCCCCGTATAGTGACGGGGAGAAGGGTCCTCAATTCCGGTAGGCCGGTTCCTGCTCGTCGAGGATCGCCTTCAACTCGCTGAGATGGCGTTCGGCCTGGCCGGGATAGTCGTCCATCTCGCTCGCGGCCTTTTCTGCGATCGCGTCGGAAAGCGTGCGCAGCGGGCGGCCGGTCCACAGCGCCTTGATGTAGGTCTCGGCGGCGCGTTCGAAATAGAACATGCGGTTGAAGGCATCGGCGACCGTGTCGCCGATGACCAGCACGCCGTGATTGCCCATCACCATCACCTTGACCTTGGGATCGACGAGAAGCTGCGAGCAGCGCTCGCCCTCCTCCTCGAAGGCCAGCCCGCCATAGTGCGCGTCCACGACATGGCGATTGAAGAACATCGCCGAATTCTGGTCGATCGGCGGCAATGTCGAGTCAGCGAGCGATGCCAGCACCGTGGCGTGGATCGAGTGCACATGCATGACGCAGCGCGCGTGGCGCACATTGCGATGGATGGCACCATGCAGTCCCCACGCCGTCGGGTCGGGCGCATTGGGGCCGGAGAGCGTTTCTGGATCGTTGGCATCGATCATCAGAAGGTCGCTCGCCTTGATGCGCGAGAAATGCACCTGGTTGGGGTTCATCAGGAACTGTGTGCCGTCGTCATTGACGGCCAGTGAGAAATGATTGGCGACCGCCTCGTGCATATTGAGCCGTGCCGTCCAGCGGAAGGCGCAGGCGAGATCGACGCGCTCCTCATAGAAGGGCAGGTTGGTCAGCGTTTCCTTTTGCAGGCGGGCGATGCTCATCCTAAAATCCTCCGGTTTCGGCAAGAATGCCGTGGCCAGTCGATCCCCGCAACCGGTTTTGGTTGGTGCAGGGATAGCTGTCTCACGCCGCCGTGCTGGCAGCGGCAGCGCCGGCTCGCAGGCCGCCATGCTCGATGATGAAATCGATCACCTCCTGCAGCCCCTTGCCGCGCGACAGGTCGGTGAAGCCAAACGGCCGTTTTCGGCGCATGCGGCCGGCGTCGCTCTCCATGACATCGAGGTTGACGTTTACGTAAGGAGCAAGATCGCTCTTGTTGATCACCAGGAAATCGGAGCGGGTGATCGCCGGCCCGCCCTTGCGCGGAATCTCCTCGCCCTGGCAAACCGAGATGACATAGAGCGTCAGGTCGGCGAGGTCAGGCGAGAAGGTCGCGGCAAGATTGTCGCCGCCGGATTCGATGAAGACGATGTCGAGATCCGGGAATTTCCTGTTCATTTCGGCGATTGCCTGCAGATTGATCGACGCATCCTCGCGGATGGCGGTGTGCGGGCAGCCGCCGGTCTCGACACCCATGATGCGGTCCTCGGGCAGTGCCTGCAGCCGCGCCAGCATCATGGCGTCTTCCTTGGTGTAGATGTCGTTGGTGACGACGGCGATGGAAAACTCGTCGCGCAGCGCCTTGCACAGCTTTTCGGTCAGCGTCGTCTTGCCCGAACCGACCGGGCCGCCAATGCCGACGCGCAGCGGACCATTTGTCTGTGTCATGCGGGAAACTCCGTGATGGCGAGGATGGCAAAGCCGAGCCCGATCGACAGGCACAGCGGCGAATAATAGCGGACATCGAGCCGCGCGAAAGGCTGTTCCGGCGCCAGCCGCCGCCACCATGGCGTGAAGCCGGCTATGCCGCGGCCCAGGAACACCAGACCGATGAGCAGCGAAGTGGCGGCGAGCCCCTGCTTTGGGAAGGGTGAAGCAAAGACGCCTGCGAGCGCCAGCGGCCACAGTGTCGCCAGGCAGAGACACGCGGCGACGGCGAAACTGGCGAACGGCGTCGGCATTTCATCGACGCCGCGAAAGCCGACAACGGCGCGGGCGCAGGAGGCCGCATCCTGGCCCGGCCAGATGCCGCCAAGGCCCCAATAGACATGCA
Source organism: Mesorhizobium sp. M7A.F.Ce.TU.012.03.2.1 (assembly GCF_004006095.1). Classification (NCBI taxonomy): domain Bacteria; kingdom Pseudomonadati; phylum Pseudomonadota; class Alphaproteobacteria; order Hyphomicrobiales; family Phyllobacteriaceae; genus Mesorhizobium; species Mesorhizobium sp. M7A.F.Ce.TU.012.03.2.1. The sequence goes on along the minus strand of NZ_CP034779.1, from coordinate 1,159,080 downwards.
GCGCGGTGATCAGCAGCAGAGCAAGGGAGAGCGAGAAAGCGAGAAAAATCATGAGCGGAACAGTCGCGAATACTGGGTTTCATGCTTCATCGCCATGACATCGGAGACGAAGGCGCAGCCGCCGAGATCGTCCAATGTCGAGCGCGCAGCGCGGCTTGCGGTCGCCAGCGCCAGCGGCTCGAAGCCGGCTAACAACGCGGTCGCGCCGTTCTGGCCAACAACGCCAAGGCGGATCGTTGCCTGCACGAGGTTGGAGAAGAAGGTTTGCAGGAAGGCGGACAGCGCATCGGGAAGTGCAATTGAATTGCCGCCGGCGATTGCGCCGACGGCGACGCAATAGGCGCATTCGGCCGGCAAACGCGCCAGCGCTGAATTAGGCCAGGCTGCCGCCGCTTTGAGGAAGGCCGCACCCTGCAGCATGGTCTCGGTGTGGCGTTCGCGCGAGCCGGCCAGCGCCTCGGCGAGTGCCGCCACTTCATCGAGATCACCGGTGCCGCGTGCGCGGCGCCAGCTCTCGGCGAACAGCACGGCATCGTTCCAGCCCGAGCCCATCTCGACAAGCGTTTCCAGCCAGCCGGCCAGGCTCCCGGCATCGGCAACCAGCCCGTCATGCACCGCGCGCTCGAGACCATGGCTGTAGGAAAAGCCGCCGACCGGAAAGGCAGGCGACAGCCACGCCATCAGCCGCAGCAGGGCGATGTTCGAAGGCTGGTCAGTCATGATCGTGGTGGTGGCCGGCGTGACTGTGCGAATGGGTATGCGCTTCGTCATGAGAATGGCTGTGCGCTTCGGCGTGGCTGTGGGCATGCGCATGGCCGTGATCGTGGCTTTGCCCGCCATGCCCGGAATAGGCGCCGCGCACCGGCTTGAACGGTTCGGAAACGTCGGCCACCGTGGCGCCGAGCCCCTCCAGCATCGCCTTGATGACATGGTCGCGCAGGATGAGGATGCGACCGGCCTCGATGCTTGCTGCGAGATGGCGGTTGCCGATGTGCCAGGCGAGCTCGGCCAGATGCACGCCGTCGCGGGCGCGGATGTCATAGACCTCTTCCGGCGCCGCGATGATCTCGACATGGCCGCCATCCTCCAGCACCAGCCGGTCGCCATCGTTCAAGGCGACGGGTTCGGGCAGGTCGACCAGCACCTTGCTGCCGTCGGCAAGCTCGATGGCGCGGCGGCGCAAATGCCGCTCGTCATGGGCGAGAATGGCCCGGCCGGACGGTAGCGTGGTTCCGGCATTGCCGGCGGACAGTACGGAGACGGCCCGCGGGAATTTGGTGAAGTCGGTGTTGAGGTTGAGCTTCATTTCATGGATCCCCCATTTGCTTGCGCCCGTGCACGGGCGGGCCGTGCCAGCACGCGGTCGAAATAGGTGTTGACGCGCTCGGAGTCGATCGGGAATCGGCCGGCGCGAGCCCAGCCGCCCATGTCGCCGAGCAGCACATCGACAGCGGAAAACCGATCGCCGAGCGCAAACGGTTTGTCGCCCAGCCGCCGCTCCAGCGCCTTCAGTTCCGAGGCAAAATCGTAAGCCGCCGCAGGACCGACATCGACGCGCACATCCCTAGGCAGCAGGAAGCGATGGCGCAATTTGTTCCACAGCGGCGCTTCCAACTCGCTCTGGGCAAAATGCATCCAGGAATCCATCTCGGCCCGGCCGGCGACACCCGGATTGGCGCCCATTCCCTTGTCCGCGTGCTTGTCGGCGAGATAAACGCAGATCGCCGCCGAATCCGTCACCGTCAGTTCGCCGTCGATGAGGATCGGCACCTTGCCCGATGGGTTGAGCGCATAGGCTTCCGGTGAGCGCAGATGAACCTCGACGAATTCATAAGGCTGCGCGAGCTCCTCGAGCATCCAGAGAACGCGGCTGACCCGGGATCCGCGCGATCCGACGGCCTTGTACATGTCGAACCCTGCCTTTCCCCAACAAGCTAGACCATCGCGTTCGTTCAGACGATGGTGTCGAAGAGCCGCAGGATGAACGATATCTGGTAGATAAGCGCCGCCGTGACGAAGGCGATGTGGAAGCGGCGATCGCGCACCAGGATCGCGACGATACACAGCGCAACGAAGACCGGCGTGCGGAACAGATACTCGCTGCCGAAGCGGGCGAAATGCTCTGGCCCTTTCAGCAGCGTGTCGACCACGTCGAGCAGGTAGGTCGCAGCCAGCAGGCCGAAGAACCACGCACGGCGCGAATAGAAGAAATCCTCATAGCTGGTGTAGTCCAGCATCGAATCTGGGAACAAGAGCGCGCACAGCAGGAACAGCGTGATCGCGTAGAAGATGATGAACAGGTACTTGCCGAAGGTCCAGGTTTCGATGGCGTAGAGGCCGAACTCCCACCACCAGAAATGCACCAGCATCAGGAGCACCGAGACGACCCAGGCCAGATGCACGGTATAGAGCTTGTACTGGCCGGGATGCTGGACGATGCGCGCCACCCCCGACAGCAGGCGGGCGACGCCAAGCCCGATCACCATGCCCATGACGATGCGGATATGCGGGAAAATGTCGTGGGCGGAAGCGATTTCGGTGGCCATGCTCGATCACAATGCAACTGTTGGTCGGCCGCATATTGCTGCCTCCCCCCAAGGGTTGCAACGGATAATGCTCGCCCGGTCGAATCGCCGCTTCAGAACAGAAAGTATCTCTGCGCCATCGGCAGCACCGTCGCCGGCTCGCAGGTCAAAAGCTCGCCGTCAGCACGCACCTCATAGGTTTCCGGATCGACCTCGACATGCGGCGTGGCGTCGTTGAGCACCATCGAATGCTTGCCGATGCCGCCGCGGGTGTTCTCGACGGCGACGAACTGCTTGTCGACACCGAGCCTGCCGTGCAGGCCTGATTCGAGCGCGGCTTTCGAAACGAAGGTCACCGACGAGTTGGTCCTGGCCTTGCCATAGGCGCCGAACATCGGCCGGTAGTGCATCGGCTGCGGCGTCGGGATCGAGGCGTTGGGGTCGCCCATCGGTGCTGCGGCGATCATGCCGCCGATCAGCACCATGTCCGGCTTGACGCCGAAGAAGGCGGGGTTCCACAGCACCAGGTCGGCGCGTTTGCCGACCGCGATCGAGCCGATGTCTTTCGACAGCCCATGCGCGATGGCCGGGTTGATCGTGTATTTGGCGATGTAGCGGCGGACGCGGAAATTGTCGTTGTTGCCGGTCTCCTGCGGCAGCGAGCCGCGCTGGCGCTTCATCTTGTCGGCGGTCTGCCAGGTGCGGATCGCGACTTCGCCGACGCGGCCCATGGCCTGGCTGTCCGACGAGATGATCGAGAAGGCACCGATGTCGTGCAAAATGTCTTCGGCCGCGATGGTCTCCTTGCGGATGCGGCTTTCGGCAAAGGCGATGTCCTCGGGGATCGACGGCGACAAATGATGGCAGACCATCAGCATGTCGAGATGCTCGGCCAGCGTGTTGACCGTGTAGGGCCGCGTCGGGTTGGTCGAGGACGGGATGACGTTGGGCAGGCCGCAGACCTTGATGATGTCAGGTGCGTGGCCGCCGCCGGCGCCCTCGGTGTGGAAGGCATGGATGGTACGGCCTTTGATGGCGGCGACCGTGTTCTCGACGAAGCCGGATTCGTTCAGCGTGTCGGTATGGATCATGACCTGCACGTCGTAGTCGTCGGCGACCGACAGGCAGCAATCAATGGCCGCCGGCGTCGTGCCCCAGTCTTCGTGCAGCTTCAGCGAGCAGGCGCCGCCCAGCACCATTTCCTCGAGCGCGGCGGGCAGGGAGGCATTGCCCTTGCCCGACAGGCCGATGTTCATCGGGAAGGCATCGAAGGACTGGATCATGCGGGCCATGTGCCATGGTCCCGGCGTACAGGTGGTGGCCAGCGTGCCGTGCGCCGGGCCGGTGCCGCCGCCGAGCATGGTGGTGATGCCTGACATCAGCGCTTCCTCGATCTGCTGCGGGCAGATGAAGTGGATATGCGCATCGAAGCCGCCTGCCGTCAGGATCTTGCCTTCGCCGGCGATGATCTCGGTGCCGGGGCCGATGATGATGGTGACGCCATCCTGGGTGTCCGGATTGCCGGCCTTGCCGATGGCCGCGATACGGCCGTCGCGAAGCCCGATATCGGCCTTGAAGATGCCGGCGCTGGCATCGATCACCAGCGCGTTGGTGATCACCGTGTCGACGGCGCCCTGGGCTCGGGAAACCTGGCTCTGGCCCATGCCGTCGCGGATCACCTTGCCGCCGCCGAATTTCACCTCTTCGCCATGGATGGTGAGATCCTTCTCGACCTCGATGAACAGTTCGGTGTCGGCAAGGCGCACTCTGTCGCCGACCGTCGGGCCATACATCTGCGCATAGGCGGCGCGGGTAATTCTGGCCATCAGCGATTGCTCCTGAAATGCGGTTGGATTGAAGCGGTGCTGCACATTGCTGCCATCCTATGGTCACGCAATGACCCGCTGGGCGACACCTTCTGATCCCATTTGGCGGTTGAGGTTAGGGGGTCACCCCAGACCGACCGTTTGCCAATCGATGGAAAGGAAGATCCATGCGCAAAACGATAATTCTTGCCGCCGCAGCCAGCCTGATGCTGGCGGGCGCCGCCAGTGCCCAGCAGCAACCCGCGCCACAGCCCGCTCCGGCGCCGGCAACGCCTGCTCCAGCCACGCCCCAGACTCAGCCTGCGGTGCCGACGATCCAAAGCGTCAACATCGTCGACATCACCGAGTTGCCAAAGGACACCCAGACGCAGGTCAACCAGGTGATCGCCCAGCGCGGCGATGACGGCTTGAAGAAACTGCGCAGCTCGATCGATGCCACACCCAAGGTGAAGTCGGCGCTGGAGGCCAAGGGAATGACCTCTGCGCAGGTGGTCGCGGCCAGCATGGAACCCAATGGCGCACTGACCCTGATCACCAAGAAGGCGAGCTGACGCCACGGCACGGCGGGCCGGCATCCGGCCGGCCGGCCGCATCGGGAAAGGAACCTTCTCCGGGCGGCATTCGTTTTGTTCTTTTCGCGCTAACCCGCGCCCCGAAACGATTTCTCTCAGGAGCGAGCGATGGCGACCAATTCTTTCTCGACCGGAATGCGGGCAATCGCCGCTATGGCGTTCCTGGCGGTGGCGGGTCCTGTTGCCGGATTGAAGGCGCAGGGGCTGGAAAGCACTGAGACCGTTAACCGCATCGTCGGCTCGCAGGTCAAGCAGGAAGAGACCAACGCCACCACTGAGGCCGCAAACGTCAACACGGCGATCGACCGGACGCGTGAAAACATCGGTACGGTGCGCAAGACGTCCAAGCTCGACAAGGTCGACATCGTGTTCCTCACCGATGCCGCGCGCAGCGAAGGCGGCCCGCCGCCGGAGATCGAAAGCAAGGTCAAGCAGCATCAGGACGACATCACCGAGCTGCGCAAGGAGATCGAGGCCAACGCGCTGCTGTTCAACGCCATCGAATCGCGGCGCGTGCAGGCGCAGGATGTCCTTGCCGTCGAATTCGGCGATCCCGGAAAGATCGTCATCTACGCCGCGGCCAAGCCATCGAACTGAGCTGAGCGCGCCGGAAGATCTCACAGCTTGCCCATCACCTTCTGCTGAAATCCGTAGATCTCGCGCTTGCCGCCGAGCGGCACCAGCGTGACGTCGCGCTCCTGGCCCGGCTCGAAACGCATCGCCGTGCCCGCGGCAATGTCGAGACGCATGCCCCTGGCGCGCTCGCGGTCGAACTTCAGCCCCTCATTGGTCTCGAAGAAATGGTAGTGGCTGCCGACCTGGACCGGCCGGTCGCCGCTGTTGGCGACTTTCAGGGTGACGGTCGGCAGGCCCTTGTTGAGTTCGATGTCGCCGCTCACCGTGATGATTTCACCGGGGATCATGGTCACCCTCACACGATGCCGAAGGCGAGACCGATGCCGATCGCCGCGCAGGCGGCACCGGCAGCACGGGCCACTCCACGGAACCGGATGCCGAGACTGAGACCGGCAGCGATGCCGGCGGCATGCAGCAACAGCGTGGCGATGGCAAAGCCGGCCATGTATTCAAGCCCGCCGGCATTCTCCGGCACCTCGGTGCCATGCGCGTGGCCGTGGAAAAGTGCGAACAGGCCGATGATGGCGACCCCGGCCGAGACCGGCAGATCGATCGCCAGCGCCACCAGCAGCCCGAGCGTCACGACCGATGCCAGTATGCCCGGTTCGACGAAGGGCAGCGGCATGTGCAGCATGCCCAGCGCGCCGCCGACCAGCATGACGCCGACAAAGGCCGCCGGCCAGGCAAGAACCGCCTTGCCGCCCTTGAGCGCCGCCCACAGCCCGACCGCGACCATCACCGTCATGTGATCGAGCCCGGAAAGCGGGTGCATGAAGCCGGCCGTGAAGGAGGAGGCCGTGCCGATGCCGACATGAGCATAGGCCGGCATGGCAGCGGCCAGCAGCAGGATCGCCGACAGGCAGAGGCGTTTGGCAGGGATCATTCTATTTGCCTTTCGTTTTGCTCGGTCTGGTGTTTACGCCGCCTTGCTGGGACCGCAGCCTTCAGCCTTGAGAACGCGTCTGCGCGACGCCGGATATTTCTTCAGCATCGCTGGCGGGCGGATCGGCCGCGCCGAAAAACCACCGCCGCAATTGGGGCAGATGCCGCCCAACACCTGTTCCACGCATCCGGCGCAAAAGGTGCACTCGAAGGTGCAGATCAGCGCATCCGTCGCCTCCGGCGGCAGGTCCTTGTCGCAGCATTCGCAGTTGGGACGCAGCTCCAGCATCCTGTCCTCCTCAACGGATCGGTTCGTGCACGGTCACCAGCTTGGTGCCGTCGGGAAAAGTCGCCTCGACCTGCACGTCATGGATCATCTCGGCGATGCCTTCCATGACTTGCGCGCGGCTGACGACATGAGCGCCGGCTTCCATCAGTTCGGCGACCGGACGGCCGTCGCGGGCGCCTTCGACGACGAAGTCGGTGATCAGCGCGATCGCTTCCGGATGGTTGAGCTTGATGCCGCGTTCGAGCCGCTTGCGCGCCACGATCGCCGCCATGGCGATCAGCAGCTTGTCCTTTTCCCTCGGCGTCAGGTTCATGCGTTTCCCTGGATTGGTAGAGACAGGCCTATAGTGACCATAATTTGGGCAACCCCGCCCTTCCGTTAAGCAATTCGACGAGTGGAACCAGCCGCTGGCGCAGCCGGTAGCCGTCCCCGGCGTAGAGCCTCGCAAGAAGCTTGCCAGATTTCTTCACGCTCCAGACGCTGGCGCTGCCGTGGTCGCCGACGATCTCCAGAACCCGGTCGAGCAGGGCCTCGGCGCGTGGCGACACCAGAAGCAGCGTCGCCACCGCAATCGCGCCGCCGGCAACCGCCGGGCGGTCGAGCGTGGCGGCGATATCGGGTCCGATGCGGAAATCCTCGGCATGAATGAGGGCGCCATCCTGGCGCACACGCCAGCGGTCATGGAAGTCGCCCTGCGTGGCGCGTTCGCCCATCGCCAGGCGGCCGAAAACGGCGGCTTCCAGCACCAGCGCCTCGGCGCCGACGGCAAGCTCGACCTCGAGCGTGCGGGCAAAGGCCGCCCGGTCGAAGGCGATGGTTTCCTGCGGCAGCCAGGCGATCCGGCCATTTTCGCCGACCGACAAATTGACCCGCACTTCGGCACGGTTGGATGCCGCCCGGTAGATCTTCTCGCAGGCCTGCGTGGTGATCGACGCCGAAGCGGCCGCGCCGACATCCACCTCCCAGGCGATACGGTCGCCGCCGGTCATCCCGCCGGCGGTGTTGATCAGCACCGCTTCGAGCGGATCGGTCGAGACGGCCGGCATTCTTATCTTGGCGGCGCCGTCCTGATAGAGGCGCCGCAGGCGCGTGCGGCCCTCACTGAGCGCGCAGGAAAGCCGCGCGACGCCCGCAACGCGCTGCGTCGAAATCCCGTCATGTTCGCCGTTAGGTTCGCCCATATCCATGCCTGCACGTTAAGCACTCCGTCGGCTTTGTCGATATGGAGTTCGATATAGCTTGTTGCTTGACAACGTTTCGGTTTCTATAGAGGGAACCACCTTGGTACGGTCATGCTGCGCTTGGCGAGGGTATTAAACGACGACGGTGGCTTGATACCAGGAGAAAAAGGGGCGCTGCTCAGTTGGCGTCGGGAAACGTCGAGATAGTGGGGAAGGAACCGAATGGCCGACCAGCTGGCAACGGATATCATCGCGAAGATCAAGGCTCATGCCGAGCCCGGCGGCGAAGAAATCACCACCACCACCGAATTGACCTCGCTTGGCATCCATTCGCTCGAGCTGACGGAGATTATCTTCGATCTTGAGGAAGAGTATGGCATCGAGATCGAGATGAACACGGTCGACGCCTGGAGCAATCTGAAGAATGTCGGCGACATGGTCGAAGCTGTGCGCGCGCTGATCGCGAAAAAAGCCTGAACTGAATGCGGCAGCGCGTTGTCATCACCGGCATGGGCGGCATTTGCGGGCTCGGCACCAGCGCGCCCGCGATCTGGAACGAGATGCGCGCCGGCCGCTCGGCCATCGGCCAGATCACAAGTCCCCAGCTGCATGATTTGAAGGTCAAGGTCGGCTGCGAAATCAAGGCACTTCCCGATCACGGAATCGACCGCAAGCAGACCGTGTCGATGGACCGCTTCAGCCTGCTGGCGACGATCGCAGCCAGAGAAGCCATGCAGCAGGCCGGCCTGGTTTCGAATGAAGCCACCACCTATCGGATGGGCACCGTCGTCGGTGTCGGCGTCTGCGGCTGGGAGGCGATCGAAGAGAGCTATCGCGCCATCCTGATCGAGGGCAAGAACCGCGCCGGTATCTTCACCGTGCCAAAGGTGATGCCAAGTGCGGCCTCCGGCCACGTCAGCATGAATCTCGGCCTGCGCGGCCCGGTCTTCGGCGTCACCTCGGCCTGCTCGTCGTCCAACCACGCCATCGCCTCGGCCGTCGACCAGATCAGGCTTGGCCGCGCCGATGTGATGGTCGCCGGCGGCACCGATGCGCCGCTGGTCTGGGGTATTCTGAAGGGCTGGGAAGCGCTGCGGGTGCTGGCACCCGACACTTGCCGGCCATTCTCGGCAGATCGCCAGGGCCTGTCGCTCGGCGAGGGCGCCGGCATGGCGGTGCTGGAGAGCTACGAACACGCCATGGCGCGCGGTGCCACCATCCTTGCCGAGATTGCCGGCGCCGGCCTTTCCGCCGACGCGTCCGACATTGTCGCGCCGACCGTCGAAGGGCCGACGGCGGCCATGCGCGCCTGCCTGGCCGATGCCGGCTTCAATCCCGAGGATGTCGACTACCTCAACGCCCATGGCACCGGCACCAAGGCCAACGACCAGATCGAGACGGCAGCGATCAAGCGCGTCTTCGGCGACCATGCCTACAAGGTTTCGGTGTCGTCGACCAAGTCGATGCACGCCCATTGCCTCGGCGCATCGGGGGCGCTGGAGATGATCGCCTGCGTGATGGCGATCCGCGAAGGCATCGTGCCGCCGACGGCCAATTTTCGTGAGGCCGATCCCGATTGCGACCTCGACGTCACGCCGAATGTCCCGCGCGAGCGCAAGGTGCGCGCCGCGATCAGCAACGGCTTCGCGTTCGGCGGCACCAATGCCGTGCTGGCCTTCAAGGCTGTTTGAGCCCAGGCGCGCGATCTGCCCCAAACGGGCCGTTCCGTTGACCGTCCGTGCACGACGAAATGGTCACCGCTATATTGATCGTGCCGTGTTGCGCGTCTAATTCTTGGCCCCCCGCCAAACCGCGCCGCTCGGCGCGAATCCCCATTCAGGAGTTTCCATGGCCGACCTGTCCGCCTTTCCGATCGCAACGCGTTGGTCGGCCAAGAATCCGGACCAGATCCAACTCTATTCGGCAACAACGCCGAACGGCGTGAAGATATCGATTGCCCTGGAGGAACTCGGCCTGCCCTACGAGCCGCATTGGGTCAACATCGGCCAGAACGAAAGCTGGACACCGGAATTCCTGTCGCTCAATCCCAACGGCAAGATACCGGCGATCATCGATCCGAACGGTCCGGACGGCAAGCCGATCGGCCTGTTCGAATCCGGCGCCATCCTGCTCTACCTCGCTGAAAAGACCGGCCTGCTCATGCCCATCGATGCCGCGCGCCGCTACGAGACCATCCAGTGGGTGTTCTTTCAGATGGCTTCGGTCGGGCCGATGTTCGGCCAGGTCGGCTTCTTCCACAAATTCGCCGGTCGCCAGATCGCCGACAAACGCCCTCTGGAGCGCTATCGCGACGAGTCAAAGCGACTGCTCGGTGTGCTCGACGGCAGGCTGAAGGGGCGCAAGTGGATCATGGGCAATGACTACACCATCGCCGACATCTCGCTGCTCGGCTGGGTGCGCAACCTGATCGGCTTCTACGAAGCGCGCGAACTCGTCGGCTTTGACGATTTCGTCAATGTCTCGACATGGCTGGAGCGCGGCCTGGCGCGGCCGGCGGTGCAGAAAGGCCTGACCATCCCGGCCAAGGGATAGCCGAACCAGCCTCCGAAGCGCGGCTATTTCGCCTTCGCTTTGGCCTTGGAACCGCCTTTGCCCGTGACGGAAGCAGCGAGCGACGCAGCACCCCGGGCGGCGACCATGACCGCGCCGGCAGCGACGTTGGCCGTCGCCTTGGCCGTGCGCATCGCACTGCCGCTCAGGGAGTCGCTGGAACTCGCGGGCTTCGTCGGCTTTGCGGCTTTCGGCGCGGCTTTCGCTGCGGTCGGCACCACTTTCTTCGGCGCTGCCTTGCCGAAGGTCGGCTTCGCGTCCTTCGAACGGGCTGTCATCGCCGGGCCGGCGCCAGCCTCGGATTGGGTCGCCTTGCCCTTGGCGGGCGCGGGCTTCTTTGCCTTGGTTGCCATTAGAACCGAATCCCTCTTTTGGCACAATTGCCGTGTCGGGATAACGGCCTGAAAGTCTTAAGGTTCCCCTTGCGCAATCCGTCGAATCAAGCGGAAAGGCCGATCACCAGATCGGCAGCCCGGCGCCGCGCCAGCACGCGCTCGATGTTGGGCAGGTCGTTGGACGCGATCCAGGCGCGCGCATCTTCATCGGAGCGGCCATGTCCGTGCCAGCGCTCCATCAGCCGGCGCTCGAGTTCGTTGCGCGGCACGTCGACGAAGATCGAGAAATCGAACAGCGGCGCCAGCCGCGACCACGGCTCTTCGTCGAGCAGCAGATAGTTGCCCTCGACCAGGATGAACTTGGTTTGCGTGGCGACGATCGAGGCGGCGGCGCGCGACAGTTCCATGCTGCGGTCGAAGACCGGGATGGCGATGTCGGGTTCGCCGGCACGGATACGCTTCAGCAGGGCCTCAAACCCGGCAAAGTCGAAGGTTTCCGGCGCGCCCTTGCGCGCGCGCAGGCCGCGCCGCTCGAGCACGGCGTCGTCATAGTGGAAGCCGTCCATCGGCACGACTTCCGAAGCACCTTCGGGCAGCAGTTCATGCAGCCTTGCCGACAGCGTCGACTTGCCGGAGCCTGGTGGACCGGCAATGGCGACGATGAAGCGGTTTGCCTTGCCGGCGCGTTTGAAGATGGTGGCGGCGAGATGGGCGATTTCGGACATGAGAGCCTCGCTTGCCTGGATGATCGGCACGATAATTTCCGCTGTATCTTGTCGGCAGTTGGCGGAAATTTCAAATCGGGATTTGAGCTATTGGAGGCGGTCTTTTGCCAAAGTTGGCGCCGCCCCTCATCGCCCTGCCGGGCACTTCTCCCCGTATAGTGACGGGGAGAAGGGGCCAGCCGCAATCTCGGCGCCTACTCTGTAACGCTGGTAGTTGGCGAAATCGGTGATGAGAGCACCCCTCTCCCCGTCACTATACGGGGAGAGGGTGCCGGCAGGCAGGTGAGGGGCGGCGCCAACTTTGGCAATTGATGGGGACCCTTGAACGAACAGAAGTCAACTGTGCTGTTCGTTCAGGCAGCCGCTGGCCGGCCAATACGCAGGAAATCGCTGTCGAAGGGAACCTCCCGCGCCGCGCCACTGGCCGTCAGCCGCATGCGGCCATCCGCCGTCGTGACCTCCTGCGGCGGCTCGCCGCCCGACAGCGGCATGACGCCGATGACATGGCGAAAGGAAACGCTTTGGCTTTCGCCCAGCGCAAAGGCGGTCGCTACCCCTTCGCGCTTCAGCCAGTTGTCGCCGATCGAAGCGGCATGGCCGACGGCGGCGCGGCCGTCCTCGATGCCGAGCACGCCCAGGTGGCGACCGCTCCAGGGCGCGTAGTCGCGCCCGCCATTGCTGAACCACAGCATGGTGATCGGCAGCTCGGCAGGGTTCTTCAGCACCAGCACCAGATCGTCCTCGGCCTGGCGCGCAAGCGCGGTCCAGCCCGGTCCGCCATGATCCGTCTCGACCAGCGTGAGGAAATCCTCGCGCAGGTCGCCCATGCGGTATTCCGTCAGGTCGAGCGTACCGCCGCCTGCGGCGGGAAAACGGCCGAGATCGGCGGATCGTGCCGGATAGGCCAGCAGGAAGCGGCCGCGTGCGGGATCCGGCTCCAGCGGGTCGTCCAGCGTCGCGGCAAACCGCTTCGGCGAAAAGGCCAGCCTGCCGCCGCCCGTCATTGCCGTCATCGGGTGATGCGCGACCGAAATCGCACCATGGCCGCCGGAAAACACATGTTCCTGGTAGAGGAAGGGATGGCCGTCGCGCAGCGTCAGGATCTTGTCGACGCTGGCGCCCATCACCTTGTGCCGCAGGCGATAGACCGCGCCCCAGCCATCGTCGGTCGCGACACTTTCGACCACATCCCAGGCGCTGTTGGCCGGCCAGCCATGCAGCGGCGCCTCCTCGACATCGCTGCGCGAAAACGGCGCGCAGAGAAAATCGCCGGACAGCCGAACCGTGCCTTCCGGCAGATTGTCCGGCAGCGTCTCGCCCGCATCGACCCAGGGCGCGCGATGCAGCGGCTTCAGCTGTCGTCCGCCACCCTCGACGACCATGTCGGCGATATGGCCGACCGTGAGGTCGAGCGAAACCGAAATGCCCCGGGCCTTGATGGTGTGGATGGTCATTGTGCTCTCACCGATTCTGCAGGCGCAAACTGGCCTGTTCGGCGGCACTTGCGCAAGCATTGCGGCAGGCATTTTGCATCAGCGCCCTTTCACCCTCCCACAAGGGGGAGGGTGAGCGCAGCTACTGCCGCTTGTATTCCCGTATCGGCGACTTGGTGTCGTCGGTGTAGGTGACCTGCACCGACATCGATTTCACGCTATCGGCGACCTTGAAATAGGGCTGGTAGTCGTAGGGGATGGCGTAGGGATCCTTCTTGTCGCAAGGCGGCATCTCGATCTCCTTGTCGAGCGCCGCGCCGTTCAGGCTGTAATGCACCTGCTTGATGGCGCAGCGGTAGGACAGCATCTGGGTGAAGTAGACCAGCCCGTGATTGCCGCTGGCATCGAAGGCGATCCACGAGGTCCAGAACTGGTCGAGGATCTGCTTGTTGCCTTGCTGGAGCGCTGTCTCCGGGTCGAAGCGGATGTCGAACGGGCCGGTCTCGCGGCCCCTGATGTCGAGATATTTGATGGCGATAATGCCGGCCACGGTGCTGTCGGGCATCTCGAAGCTCGGATTGGCCATCGGCTTGCCGGTCGTCTGATCGTTCATCGCCAGGAAACCGGTGTCGGTGAACGGACCGCTGTCGCCCATGCGCCAGGAGATGGCGGTTGCCGGCTCCGGCAGCGAGATGGTCATCGACCAGCCCTGGTTTGAACGCATCGGCGTCAGCGAAGGCACGAAGCGGGAGGGGTCGAGCACGTCGCCGAGTGCGGCCAGCCGGCTGCGGCTGCGGTCCAGCCAGTCGGCGAGCTGCGTCTGGTCGACGAAATATTTGAGCAGCCCGCCATCCTTTTCGTAGGACACGAACCTGGTCAGTGCCTTGGCCTCGTTGCGCTTGTCGGCCAGCGTCTGGGCGCCGAGCCGATCTTCCGAAAACTCCTGCGCCAACAGGAAATAGGCCGGCGCGAAATCTGGATTGGCTGATATGAAGGCGTTGAGCTTGTCGAGGCGCTGGGCGTCGTCGAACTGCTGGATATGCACCAGCTTGATCGACAGCGCCTTGCCCTTGTCGGCAAGCGCGCCGAACACTTCGCGCGCGCCGGCCTTGCCGTCCTGCACCCGAAGCAGCGTGGCAAAGCGCGTGTAGGGGTCGATGGCGTCGACGTCGAAACCGGCAAAGGCGAGGTAGGAGCGCCGCGCATTGAGCATGTCGCCGGACAGCTCATAGACGCGGGCATTGTGGTAGAACTCGTCCGGCCGCTTCGGCTCGGCAATCGCCCCGCCTTGCGCGGCCAAGGCGGCAAAGCCCTTGGCGATGGTGTCGATCGAGGCGGCGATCTGCTGCGTCGTTTCTTGCAGCTTCTCGGTCTGGGCCTGCTGCTGCGCCTGGCCGGCGGCCAGCGTCTCGGTCTGCTTCTTCACCTCGTCGGTGGTCTTCTGCACCTCCGCCGTCTGCTGCGTCTGCTGCTGCTGAGCCGAGGCGATCTCGTCGGCCTTTTTCGCCACCGTGTCGGTCGTCTGCTTGACCTGTTCGACCGTCTTTTGCGTTTGCGTGACGGTCTGCTCGATCCTGGCCACTTTTTCGGACACGATCCCCATCGACTGCTGCAGCCCGGCAATGGCCGGCACCAGGCTTGCGATCACCCCGTTCTGGGCGTTGGTCTGCTGCTGCAGGCCGTAGACACCGCCGGCGACGGCCGCCGCCGTGGTGGCGAAGATCAAGGCCGGCAGCGCTCTGGCCGCCAGCACCAGCCTGAGCACGATGGCAATGGCGATGATGATTGCGGCCACCGCGGCGATCAGCGCGATATAGGCGGCGAACGGCGCCAGCGGATTGAGGATGTCGGATACCGCACCCCCGATAAAGGCGACGCTGCCGGCCCATTTGCCGGTGCGGCTGAGCGATGCCCTGATAAGCGAGGGCGCTGCGCCCCCGGCCCCGATATTCGTCATGCCAAGCCCCCAAGCCCTGAGATACCACGCCCCTTCCCACGGGAAACGCGGCCCTGGCAAGGAAAGACACGGGAAAACCGGCGTTTTCGGGGCAGATGCTCGGCGGTGCCGATAGCCGACGCCGGCGCTGCCCCTCATCCGCCTGCCGGCACCTTCTCCCCGTGAACGGGGAGAAGGGAGATGCCGCGGCGTTGGCGTTCACTCTGCGACGCCGGCGGTTGGCGAACCCGTCGAGGAGAGCGTCCTTCTCCCCGTTCACGGGGAGAAGATGGCGGCAGCAGATGAGGGGCGGCGCCAAGCTCTGAAAATATGCGCAAACCTGGGCAAATGCCTTGCTGCCGCCATTAACCAAATGGACGCATCACATGCGTTACGTTAGCTTCGCCGCATCTCAGCAACAGCCGACCCCAGAACAGACTTGCCCTTGTACAACCCCCTTCCGCTCATCCAGAGATTTTTTGCGGCACTCGCCCTGCTGGTGCTGCTTGCCGGCTGCGCCACGACGCCGCCGGACTCGGTGCTGGCCGTGCCGGCGCCGGCGCAGAAATATGCGGCCATCGTCGTCGACGCCAGGACCGGCAAGCAGCTGTTCGAGGTCAGCTCGACGGCACAGCGCTACCCGGCCTCGCTGACCAAGATGATGACGCTCTATCTGCTGTTCGAGGCGCTGGACTCCGGCCGCGTCAGCAAGCAGACGCAGATCCCGGTTTCGGACCATGCCGCCTCGCAGCCGCCGACCAAGCTGCGCTTCCGGCGCGGCGAGAGCATCGATGTCGATTCGGCGATCCGCGCCATCGTCGTCAAATCGGCGAACGACGTGGCGGTCGCGGTCGGCGAATATCTCGGCGGCTCGGAGGATCAGTTCGCCGCCATGATGACCTCCAGGGCGCGCCAGCTCGGCATGACCAGCACCATTTTCCGCAACGCCTCCGGCCTGCCCGACGATGGCCAGATGACCACGGCGCGCGACATGGCGGTGCTCGGCATGGCGCTGCATCGGCGCTTTCCCCAGCAGTTCCACTATTTCTCCGAAAGCGATTTCATGTTCCGCGGCCGGCTGGTGCGCGGCCACAACGACATGCTCGGCCGCGTGCGCGGCGTCGACGGCATCAAGACCGGCTACATCAGGGCGTCGGGCTTCAACATCGTCACCTCCTACAATGCCGACGGCCGCAATCTGATCGTCGTGGTCATGGGCGCCGACTCAGCCCGCCAGCGCAACGACCATGTCGAAGCGCTGATCCAGCGCAGCCTGTCGCCGACCATGGACGGCACCAAGACCAGGCTGATGTTCGCCGAGCAGTAGTGGCCGCGGCGCGGTTCGCGTCTGGGTGCACGGTGACGGATAGGAATTTTTTCTTGACCGATGAGGGCAGTTATGCTACTGTTTTGGGTATGGTGCTGAGTCGCGCCAATTGACCCACTGGAAACGTGACCCGCCCGCAAGGCGGGTTTTTGTTGCCCGCCGCCGCGCCGCCTTCTCCCGCAGCCCTGGCGCCGTTTAGCGAAGACATCCATCGCTTCGTCATCCTAGGGCGGAGCAAGGAGCGAAGCGACGCGGCGCAGACCCTAGGATCCATGCCGCGACTTCAAAGCGCCGCAGCGGTGCCGAATTCTGCTCCGCTGCACCCTCCACAAACGTCCCGGCATGGATCCTCGGGTCTACGCGTCCGCTTCGCTCCCGCTCCGCCCGTGGATGACGAAGTTGGTGAGGCTTCGGCCAATCTCGAACGTCTCCACACGCCCTGAGGGGCGAGCCGCCGCCAGCCACATCACCTCCCCGATCAAAACCACTTGTCCGGCCTGCGAAATCCGTGTCCCGCGCTGGCTATGCGCCGCCACCTCTGTCTATCGTCGCCCAGCACCTTAAGGAGCCCACCATGAGCACCGTCCCCAAAACGCCCGAGCAACCGGAAGACAACCAGCACGACAGTGGCGGCGAATATTTCGAGGCCCCGATCATTGGCGAGCTGGAGGCCGATCCGGTATCGGACGAGCACTTCGACACGCCCGAAGTGCCGGACTCGGAACCCGCCGGCCCCGGCGCCCACCGTGGCAAGCCGAAGAAAAAACCGTCGGCGATCTCGGGCCGCAAATTCCGCAAGCGCGATCTGGTGCGCATCGACACGCTGCGCCCGAGCCTCGCCGACCGCATCCGCTCGGACCATCCCGACCTGCCGGCCGGCGCCCGCATCAGCCGCGCCGAGCTCGGCCGCTACCGCATGCGCTACATGGAGGAGCTGCTGCAGCAGGAGCACGGCGAATTCTCCGAGCTCGATCGCCAGGTGGTCGAATCGATCGCCCGGCAAGACACGATCTCCGAAAACTCGGAGGAGGAATTCGAGGAGCACCGCACCTTCGCCGACCGCGTCTCCGACAACATGGCGGCCTTCGGCGGCAGCTGGTGGTTCCTGATCTCGTTCGGCAGCGTGCTTCTGGTGTGGATCGGCATCAACCTGATCGCCGGCATGAGCGCCGCCTTCGATCCCTATCCCTTCATCCTGCTCAACCTGCTGCTCTCCTGCATCGCCGCCATCCAGGCGCCGATCATCATGATGAGCCAGCGGCGGCAGGAGTCCAAGGACCGCCTGCGCTCCTTCAACGACTACCGCGTCAACCTCAAGGCCGAGCTCGAAGTGCGCCATCTGCACGAAAAGCTCGACTACCTCATCTCGCGCCAATGGACGCGCCTGGCCGAAATGCAGCAGATGCAGCTGGATGCCATGCATGAGCTGGCCGGTGCCAAGAAGCCAAAGCGGGCGGTGCGCGGAAGGCGGACGGTGAAGAGCGAGGCGGCAACCTCATAGCCGGCAGCGTGCACGCACCGAGCCAAGTCGCTGCGCCAATCACCAATTGCCCGTTGAAGCCCGCCCCGGCTTCCGCTAAGAAGCCGTGACTTGCCGGTTCACCGGCTGGTTCGTTTTCCGGATTCCGGGAAGCACCCGTAGCTCAGCTGGATAGAGCGCTGCCCTCCGAAGGCAGAGGTCACAGGTTCGAATCCTGTCGGGTGCGCCAACGGCTATATGTTTTTAGGCACTCGGCGGGTCCAGCAGCAGCGACTATGGTTCGCAATCGCCGGCGTTAGTCGATCTGTTGTGTTGGGGAGCGCAGTGAACGCAGTTGAGATCGAGGAAGCTGTTTCTGAGCTGTCAGAAGCCCCGTTCGATGCGGGTGAGTTTCCGTTCGCTTTCCTTACCGCCTTCGGGAACAAGGAAACCACGATCAAGCGTCTGCGGAAAGGCGAGTCCAATAAATCTGATTTGGGCGGCGTTCTTCAAACGAACAACATCCACATCGCCACCTGCAAGCCTGGCGAAGTCACAAGGGCGCTTGCAGCACTGAAGGCCAGCCCGGCAACAGCAAGAGCAAAAGCGCGCTTTGTATTGGCGACGGACGGCGACCTCTTTGAGGCGGAAGATGTCACTTCCGATGACCCGCCAGTCGCCTGCCGCTATGCGGATTTTCCTAACCATTTCGGCTTTTTCCTGCCGTTGGCGGGGATTACAACAGTTAAACAAATCCGCGAAAGCTCTTTCGACATTAGGGCCACGGGGCGCTTGAACCGCCTCTATATCGAACTGCTGAAAGACAACCCGGAATGGGGTGCAGTCGATCGGCGCCCTGATATGAATCATTTCATGGCGCGGCTGATCTTCTGCTTCTTCGCGGAAGACACCGACATCTTCAACGGCACCGGCTTGTTCACGGCCACGATCGAGCAGATGAGCGCACGGGACTCGTCCAACACCAATGAGGTGATCGGCGAAATATTCCGCGCGATGAATACGCCGATCAAGGATCGCGCCACGGCGAAGCTGCCGCGCTGGGCCGATGGCTTTCCTTATGTAAACGGCGGGCTGTTTTCAGGCAGCACAGATGTGCCGCGCTTCAGCCGCATCGCTCGGTCCTATCTGCTTCACATCGGCAGTCTCGACTGGAAGAAGATCAATCCCGACATATTCGGGTCGATGATTCAGGCTGTCGCGGATGACGACGAGCGTGGCGCGCTCGGCATGCACTACACCAGTGTGCCGAACATCCTGAAGGTGCTGAATCCGCTGTTCCTCGACGAGTTGCGAGAGCAGCTTGGGGGGGCAGGAGACAATGCCCGTACGCTGCTCAATCTGCGCAAGCGCATATCACGAATTAGGGTCTTTGACCCGGCCTGCGGCTCCGGCAATTTCCTGGTCATAGCCTATAAGGAAATGAGGGCGATCGAAGTCGAAATCAATCGACGGCGTGGCGAGCCGGATCGACGCACGGAAATTCCACTAACCAATTTTCGCGGGATCGAACTGCGCGATTTCCCGGCCGAGGTTGCGCGTCTTGCGCTTATCATCGCAGAGTTTCAGTGCGACGTTCTCTATCGTGGGCAAAAGGAAGCACTGGCCGAATTTCTACCGCTCGACGCGCAGAACTGGATCACATGTGGCAATGCGCTGCGGCTAGACTGGCTAAGCATCTGCCCGCCCACCGGAACTGGTGTGAAGCACCACGCTGAAGACTTATTTCACATGCCATTTGATCAGGCGCAGATCGACTTTGAGAATGAGGGCGGTGAAACGTATATCTGCGGAAATCCGCCATATTTGGGCAGCAAACGGCAAACTGAAGAGCAGAAATCAGATCTCGAGGCAATCTTCGGAGAATTAACAAATAACTGGAGATCGCTAGACTATGTTGCTTCATGGTTTATGAAGGCGGCAAATTATGGAAGGCACACAAAATCTGCAGCTGCGTTTGTTGCGACGAATTCCATTTGTCAGGGACAGCAGGCGTCTATTCTATGGCCTCTTATATTCAAATCAAGGCACGAGATTTTTTTTGCTTATAGTTCATTCAATTGGAAAAATTTAGCTAGTAATAACGCTGGAGTAACAGTTATAATTGCTGGCATTTCGTCGTTGTATACCGGTGTGCGTCGAATATTTGAGCCCGGTGAACGAGGTTCCTCGATCGTACGAGAAGTGTCCACCATCAATGCATACTTGATTCCGGGATCTAATGCGATTGTGGAAGCTCGAAGGAGCCAGATATCCAACCTGCCAGAATTTGATCGCGGAAACTCCCCTACCGACGGCGGCAATCTTCTTCTTGATAGAAATGACCTGGCTGAAATGGGTCTGACCGAGGATCAAGTTCATAGATTTGTCCGCCCATTCGTTGGATCTTTCGAATTAATCCGAGGAGCAAATCGGTATTGCATCTGGATTGAAGACCGAGACGTTAATGACGGATTGTCAGTCGCGGCGATTGCCGATCGAGTGGCGCGCGTTCGATCTTTTCGCCTCGAAAGTACAAAGGCCGCAACGAGAAAGGCCGCCGAGTGGGCTTATCGCTTTGATGAGAGGAAGCCTCTGCCAAGCGTACCAACAATTTGTGTACCTATTACGAGTTCGGAGAATCGCGAGTATCTGCCCGCGGGCTTGCTTCCTGCGGAAGTAGTAATTTCAAATCTTGCGTTTGGCATGCCTTGCACTAAGATTTGGGTATTAAGCATTGTGGTGTCACGGATGATGCTTTCATGGGTCGCCGCTGTGTGCGCGCGAATGAGAACCGACTACAGATTTACAAATACTCTTTGTTGGAACACTTTTACCCTCCCGGCGCTCACCGAGAAGAACAAGGTTGATCTGACCCGTTGTGCCGAAGACATACTGCTGGCGCGCGAGGCCCATTTCCCGGCGGCCATTGCCGATCTCTACGACTCCGATGCTATGCCCTCTGATCTGCGCGAGGCTCACGAGCGCAACGACGACGTCCTTGAGCGCATCTATATCGGCCGTCGGTTCCGCAATGATACCGAGCGACTGGAAAAGCTTTTTGAGATGTACACAAAAATGACCGCGCGCAAGCGGCAACCAGCTTAGGGGCTGCGATGGTCGACAGATCTTGGAGGTCCGCCGTCTAATGCATACCTTTGAGTGGGATGAGGACAAGAATGCGGCGAATATCGCCAAGCATGGGATAAGCTTTGAGGAGGCGATAACGATCTTCGAAGGCCCTGTCGTTTCGGCAGAAGACTATGGGGCGTATGACGAGATCCGGGAGCGGAGCTTCGGTCTCCTCAATGGGATAGTGGTAATCTGCGTCATACACACGGACAGAGGCCAAGCCATACGACTGATAAGCGCTCGCAA
This sequence comes from Mesorhizobium sp. M7A.F.Ce.TU.012.03.2.1, assembly GCF_004006095.1. Taxonomy (NCBI): domain Bacteria; kingdom Pseudomonadati; phylum Pseudomonadota; class Alphaproteobacteria; order Hyphomicrobiales; family Phyllobacteriaceae; genus Mesorhizobium; species Mesorhizobium sp. M7A.F.Ce.TU.012.03.2.1. The sequence goes on along the minus strand of NZ_CP034779.1, from coordinate 1,138,008 downwards.
AGCGACCAAGCAAGAACGGAAACATTTCGATGCCTATCTCAAAAGAGCGACTAGCTGAAATAGCGGCGATCGCCGAAGAGGAGATCGACACTTCGGACATCTCCGAAGCAGGCGAGGCATTCTTCGCGAGGGCCAGACTTGTGATGCCAGGTGGCGTTAGGCCTGCAGGAGCGGATGCCCACGTTGTTGGCAGCCCGGTTCCTGCCGTGTCGGTCACGTACGCCCGCAATGGGCGTTCTACCAGGTCTAACGAGCTCGGCATGCGCCCGATGCAGGAGCGCGCTTATGAGCGGCGGGGCGAGCAATACCTTCTTATCAAGTCGCCGCCCGCCTCAGGCAAGAGCCGCGCGCTCATGTTTATCGCCCTCGACAAGTTGCACAACCAAGGGCTCAAGCAGGCGATTATCGTGGTGCCCGAAAAGTCGATCGGAGCGAGCTTCAACGACGAACCGCTGACCAAATTTGGCTTTTGGGCGGACTGGATCGTCGCCCCGAGATGGAACCTTTGTAACTCGCCCGGTACAGACGGCGGCAAGGTCAATTCCGTCGGCGCTTTCCTTGCGGGCGACGACAAGGTGCTGGTCTGCACCCACTCGACATTCCGCTTTGCTGTGGACAGATTTGGGGTCGAAGCGTTCGACGACCGGCTGATCGCGGTGGACGAGTTCCATCACGTTTCGGCCAGCCCTGACAATAGGCTCGGCCTGCATCTCGGCCAGTTCATTGGCCGCAACCGCGTGCATCTGTTGGCGATGACCGGTTCCTATTTTCGGGGCGACGCCGAAGCCGTGCTGGCCCCGCAGGATGAAGCCAAATTTGATACCGTTACCTACACCTACTATGAACAGCTCAACGGCTACGAGTATTTGAAGCAGCTCGACATAGGATATTTCTTCTATTCCGGCTCCTATGCCGACGACATCCTGAAGGTGCTCAACCCGGCCGAAAAGACAATCGTCCACATTCCGAGTGTCAATTCCCGCGAAAGCACCAAGGATAAGGTCAGGGAGGTCGAGCACATAATCGAGGAGCTTGGGGACTGGCAGGGGAGCGACCCCGTGACGGGGTTCCAGTTAGTCAAAACACCGAGTGGTCGCGTGCTCAGGATCGCCGATCTTGTAGATGACGATGCATCCAGGCGCGACCGGGTTTCCGCCGCGCTGAAAGACTCGACACAGAAGAATAACCGCGACCATGTCGATATCATCATCGCGCTCGGCATGGCTAAGGAAGGGTTCGACTGGATCTGGTGCGAACATGCCCTGACGGTCGGCTACAGGTCGAGCCTTACAGAGATCGTGCAGATCATCGGCCGTGCGACCCGCGATGCGCCAGGTAAGGCACGCGCGCGCTTCAGCAATCTGATCGCAGCGCCGGACGCTTCTGATGAAGCCGTGAACGAGGCAGTCAATGACACGCTGAAAGCGATCGCGGCCAGCCTCTTGATGGAGCAGGTTCTGGCGCCCCGTTTCAACTTCACGCCGAAGAATCCGAACGGCGTCCCGGTCGAAGGCTTCGACTATGGGGAGGAAGGCTACGGTCGCGAGAAATGCAATGTCGGCTTCAACCACGAGACGGGGCAGTTCCAGATCGAAATTAAAGGTTTGGCTGAACCCAAGAGCAAAGAGGCGGCACGCATCTGTCGGGAAGATTTGAACGAGGTGATTGCAGCCTTCGTTCAAGACAAGACTGCCATTACGCGGGGCCTGTTCGATGATGAGTTGGTGCCCGAGGAATTGACGCAAGTCCGCCTGGGCAAGATCATCAAGGACAAATATCCCGAACTGGATGATGCGGATCAGGAAGCCGTGCGCCAGCACACCATCGCCGCTCTTAACCTGACGCAGCAAGCGAAGCAAATTGCGCTCGGTGCTGGAAGCTCCGACGGCGAACCGAGCGCCAACACCGCTCTTATCGACGGCGTGCGCAAGTTTGCCATGGATGTCCGGGAATTGGATATCGACCTTATCGACCGGATCAACCCATTCGGCGAGGCTTACGCGATCCTCGCTAAGGCCATGAGTGAGGCTAGCTTGAAAGAGGTCGCAGCCGCAATCGCCGCCAAACACACCACTCTGACACCGGAGGAGGCGAAGGATCTGGCCATCCGCGCGGTCAAATTCAAGAAAGAGCGAGGGCGTCTTCCCTCGATCAGCTCGACTGACGCTTGGGAGAAGCGGATGGCCGAAGGCGCCGCCGCCTTTGTACGCTTCAAGGACGAGGGCCGTTATGAGTGACCTCGACCTGGACGAACTGCGCGCCGAACTCGACGACTTCGCCCAGCCTCAGAAGAAGAATGGTCGCTCCCCGCGCGAGGAGCGCATCATCGCAGGATTCGAAGAGATACAGCGCTTTGTCGAAAAGCACGGTCATCCGCCGTTTCATACCGAAGACCGGGATATTTTCGAGCGGCTATATGCGGTGCGACTGGACCGACTTTCCGCGCTTGAAGAATGCAGATCGCTGCTCTCCTCTCTAGATCACCAAGGCCTTCTCCAACCGGCCAGCGCCGCAGGCGGCTTTGCGGAACCAGTCAATGATGATGAGTTGCTCGCGGAACTGGCCGGCGCGGCTGGCGCGGCTGAGATCACCGAGCTTCGGTACGTCCGTACGAGCGCTGAGAAGCGTGCGGCCGAGGAAATTGCCAACCGCGAACCCTGCTTGGATTTTGAGACTTTCAAACAGCTGTTCGCCGCTGTTCAGCGCGATCTCGACATGGGCGCTAGGACTCCCCGCCCGTTCGTGCGGGATGCAGGGTTCCTGAAAGCGGACATCATGGAAGGACAGTTCTTCATTCTCGGCGGTCAGATTGCCTATGTCGCCGAGGTCGGTGAGACCTTCAGAGCGCCAAACGGTGAGTATGACGCTCGCCTTCGCGTCATCTATTCCAACGGAACGGAGAGCAACTTACTTCGCCGATCACTCCAACGTGCCCTCTACAAGGATGAGACCGGAAGGCGCATCACCGATCCGGCGGCTGGTCCGCTGTTTGCCGGTGAAAGCGAAGATGGCGACCAAGCCAGCGGTATAATTTACGTGCTACGCAGCAAGTCTGACCACCCCACTGTGGCAGCAAACCGCGATGTCTTGCATAAGATCGGCGTGACCGGCGGCGATATCACTAGGCGCTTGGCGATCGCGAAGCTCGACCCGACTTTCTTGATGGCCGATGTGGAGATCGTCGCTACCTATGAACTATACAACATTAACCGCACCCGGCTCGAACACCTCATCCATCGTATTTTCGACGCGGCGCGGCTCGACATCGAGATCAAAGATCGATTTGGGCATCCCACGATCCCGCGGGAATGGTTCCTCGTGCCCCTGTTTGTCGTAGATGAGGCTGTCGGCCGGATCAGGGACGGGACAATTACCGACTACAGATACGACCCCAAGGTCGCAGCATTGGTGCGCGAATAAGGAAGAAACCTGGGTCGGCCGAAGTTGACTGGATATTGCAGATGGCTGCCGTCTCCTGAAAACCGTTCAGCCTGCCTTCACCGCCCGCACACTCTCCCGTTCCACCAGCGGGCACTCCAGCTTCGTAATCGGATACCGCCCTCGCCCAGGCGCCGCTGGCGCTTCCAGCTGCTCGATCGCCCATTGGCCCATCGCCATGTGCGGCAGGATCGAGGTCGTCAGCGGCGGGAACAAATGCCTAGCGATTTCCTCGTCGTCGTAGCCGACGACGGAAATATCCGCAGGAATGTGCAGGCCGGCTTCCTTCAGCGCTTCGTAGCAGCCGATCGCGGTGCGGTCGTTCTGGCAGAAGATGGCGGTGGGCCTATCCCTGAGCGCCAGGAGCTTGACGGTCGCGGCGTAGCCGGCGCTGGCCGACCAGTCGCCCTCGACCACCAGGTCGGGATCGAACGGGATGTCGGCGGTGGCGAGCGCGCGGCGGTAGCCTTTCAGCCGGTCCTGTGCGGCCTGCATCCACGGCTCGCCGGTGATGGTGGCGATGCGGCGGTGGCCGTGGCTGATCAGGTGGCGGGTCGAGCTCTGGCCGCCGGCGATCTCGCTCGGCACCACGGCAGGGAAGGCGTAGTCGGCCGTATAGCAGTTGAGCAGGATCACCGGGATGTCGAGGCCGTAGAGATAATCGGGCGCAGTGATCTCGCGGGTGAAGATGGTCATGTAGATCAGCGCCGAAATGCCCCGCTTGGTCAGTGCCGAAATGGCGCGCGGCTCCATGACGGCATCGCCCAGCGTCTGCGCCACCAGAAGCACGTTGCCGGCGTTCCAAGAGGCCTGGCGCGCGCCCTCGATGGCGACCACGGCTTCCGGGCTGGTGGCGAGCTGGTCGACGGCGAAGCCGATCACCCCGTCCAGCCCTTCGAAGGCGGGCCCCCCGAAGGCAGGCAACGTCGGGTGGAGGGCTGAGAAGGCGGGCGCGGTGTAGCCGAGCGTGCGCGCGGTTTCGATCACCCGTTCGCGGGTCTGCTGCGACAGCTTGATCCCTGGCGAATTGTTGAGCACGAAGGAGACGGTCGCCTGCGAGCAGCCGGCCGCCCTGGCGATATCGATCATGGTGACGCGGCCTTTGGCGCCCTTGGCCGGCGCCTTGCGCCGCCTCGCCGTGTCGCTGGCCCGATCCGTCGTCTCGCTCATGGCAAATCCCAGTCTGGCTGGCCGGTCAGGCCGGCAAGATGGCGTGACGCTGTCGATGCATAGAGATAACGTCCAGGCCGTTTATAACTATTAGTATGCAGGAGGTCCATCCGCCGTGGATCTCCATACAAGCCAAAACTCAAAGGGCGAAAGGCTTGGGCGGTGGGCCAGCGGTGACCACGGCTCGGCGGCGGGCGCACTGCGAAACCCCGGCACTGGCTCGGAACTAATACTGTTTACTAATACAAAAATGCGCTGTACCGTCAATCCGTCGCGTCCGGCCGGTCACGTCCGGGGCGGCGGGAGAGTGCGAAAAATGGCCCGGTGGCGAGCGGAACCTACCTCCGCAAGCCTTGTCTCGGATATGTGATATGTCAGACAAATCGGACTATTTACGAACGAAGGATGAGTCTCTAAGGTCCATGATCGTGGCTGGAACGACGCCATTCTTTCGGTGCCGGGAACCCCTTTGAGGAGGAGGGCGTCCACGCTGCAAACGGCAAATCAGGTCAGTGCAAGATCGGCCGGTCCAACGACTGAGCCAAACGGGAGGTTGAACATGAAATCCTTGATACGCAATGCATCCGTAGCCGCGACCGCGCTGCTGCTTGGCCTGTCGGCCACGGCCATCGCGCGCGCCCAAGACAAGCCGACGCTGGCCTTCGTCGTCAACGGCGCTTCCGATTTCTGGAAGGCCGCCGAAGCCGGCGTCAAGAAGGCGCAGGGCGAGCTGCCCGACTATACGCTCGAGCTAAAATATCCCGAGCAGTCCTCGGTCGCCATCCAGCAGCGGCTGATGGACGATCTGGTGACCGCCGGCGTCAAGGGCATCATGGTCTCGGCCGTCGATCCCAAGACCTCGACCGACGGGTTGAACAAGATCGCTTCGGAAACGGCGCTGTTCACCACCGACTCGGACGCACCGCAGACCAAGCGCGTCGCCTATATCGGCTCGTCCAATGTCGACGCCGGCAAGCAGGCGGCCGAAATCGCCAAGAAGGCGATGCCCAATGGCGGCAAATGCCTCGGCTTCGTCGGCCTGCTCGGCGCCGACAATGCCAAGGAGCGCATCCAGGGCATGAAGGACGGTCTCGCCGGCACCAAGATCGAGCTGATCGACGTGCGCGGCGACGACATCGACCAGGCGCGCGCCAAGAAGAACGTCGAGGACGCGCTGGTCGCCAGCCCCGACGTCACCTGCATGGTCGGCTTCTACTCCTACAACACGCCGCGCATCTATGAAGCGCTGCGCGATGCCGGCAAGCTCGGCTCGATCACCGTCGTCGGCTTCGATGACGATCCGATCACGCTGGGCGGCGTCAAGGAAGGCACCGTTGCCGCCACCGTCGTGCAGCAGCCCTTCGAATGGGCCTATCAGGGCATGAAGCTGATGGCGGCCTATCTCAAGGGCGACAAGTCGGGCATCCCGGAAGGCAACCTCATCATCATCCCGACCAAGATCATCGGCAAGGATGACGTCGACGCCTACGCCGCCAATCTGAAGGCGATGTCTGGAAACTAAGACTTGAAGCAGTTCAGCCGGCTCAACTTCGCTTGGGCCGGCTGCTCGCATTGACGAACCGCGCGCGGATCGTCAGTCTGAAGATGGACCAAAAACGGCCCGCCGGCTGCTGTCAGGCATGATGAACTATTCCGACACATCCATCGCAGCAACTACGCCGTTCCTCAGCCTCGAGAACGTGCGCAAGACCTATCCCGGCGTCGTCGCGCTCGATGGCTTCTCAATGGAGGTCAGGCCGGGCGAGGTCATCGGCCTCGTCGGCGAAAACGGCGCCGGCAAATCGACCTTGATGAAGATCCTCGGCGGCGTCACCACGCCCGACAGCGGCACCATCACCGTCGACGGCACCGCGCATGACAGGCTCTCCGTCGAGGCCAGCCTGGGTTCGGGCATCGCCTTCGTCCACCAGGAACTCAACCTGTTCGAAAATCTCGACGTCGCCGCCAACATCTTCTTCGGCCGCGAGCCGTTGCGCGCCGGGCCGCTGAAACTCGTCGACCGCGCCAGGCTGCGCACCATGGTGGCGCCGCTGTTGAAGCGCGTCGGCGCCAATTTTTCCGCCGACACGCCGGTTGCGACCCTGTCGCTGGCCCAGCAGCAGATGGTCGAGATCGCCAAGGCGCTGTCGATCGAGGCGCGGCTGGTCATCCTCGACGAGCCGACATCGAGCCTGCCGCTCGCCGAGACCGACAAATTGCTCGACGTCATCAAGGCGCTGAAGGCGGACGGCATCAGCGTCATCTTCATTTCGCACCGCCTGCACGAGGTCGAGCGCGTCGCCGACCGCGTCGTCGTGCTGCGCGACGGCATGCTGGCCGGTACGCTGGGCAAGCATGACATCGGCCACGACCAGATGGTCAAGCTGATGATTGGCCGCATGCTGAAGGAGCGCGAAAAGGCCTCGGAAGCGGCGCGGGCGCCCGGCGCCGTAGCGCTTGCGGCCAAAGCCATCCGCACACCGGCCTATCCCGGCCGGCCGGTCGACCTCGACGTCAGGCGCGGCGAAATCCTCGGTCTTGCCGGCCTTGTCGGTTCCGGCCGCACCGAACTGGCGCGGGTGTTCTTCGGCATCGACTCGAAGCTCGGCGGCGCGCTCGAGCTCGACGGCAAGCCGCTCGCGCTGGCGTCCGCGGCCGACGCCGTCGCGCACGGCATCTTCCTGGTGCCGGAAGACCGCAAGCTCACCGGCATCCTGCTCGACCTGTCGATCGCGCAGAATATTTCGCTGCCCAATCTGCCCGCGCATGCGCGCCGCTCGCTGGTGTCCTCAAGCGCCGAGACCGCCACCGCCGAGAAGCAGAAGAAAGATCTCGGCATCAAGACGCCTTCGGTGCAGACGCGCACCGGCACGCTGTCGGGCGGCAACCAGCAGAAGGTCGTGCTCGGCAAGTGGCTGGCCATGAACCCGAAAGTGATGATCCTCGACGAGCCGACGCGCGGCATCGACATCGGCGCCAAGGCGGAAATCTATGGCCTGATGCGCGCATTGGCCGATGCCGGCGTCGCCGTGCTGATGATCTCGTCGGACATGGAAGAGGTGATCGGCGTGTCCGACCGCATCGCCGTCATGCATGAGGGCCAGATCTCCGGCATTCTCGACAAGGACCGGTTCAGCCAGGAAAATGTGCTGCTGCTGGCGGTGGGCAAGCAGCCGAAATAGTTCTTGCCACGGGCCGCGCAAACGCGATCCGCTCAGGCAGGCATTGGGGAGAAGACGATGAGCAAGAAAGATCTCGGCCTGCTGATCCTGATCCTGGTGGTCGGGGCGATCGTGGCGATCATCAATCCGCGCTTCCTGCTGCCGATCAACCTCGCCAACACCTCCAACCTGATCGGCCTGTTCGGCATCCTGTCGATCGGCCAGGCCTTCGTCATCATCACCGGCGGCATCGAATTGTCGGTCGGCTCGGTGGTCGCGCTGCTGGGAACGCTGTTCATCGACTTCATCGCCGTGCGTGGCATGGAATGGCCGCTGGCCTTCGTGCTCATCCTGGTGCTTGGCGCCATCATCGGCCTGGCGCATGGCTGGCTGATCACAAGGCTCAAGCTGCAGCCCTTCGTCGTCACCCTGTGCGGCCTGTTGATCTATCGCGGCGTCGCCCGCTTCTACACCGCCGACGGCACGGCGGGTTTTGCCTTCGGCCAGAATTTCCCCGACCTCGAATTCCTGACCGCCGGGCGCTCTTATGGCGTGCCGAACAGCTTCATCGCCCTGATCGTCATCTCGATCGTCATGTGGGTGGTGCTGCACCGCTCGGTGTTCGGCCGCTACCTCTACGCCATCGGCAAGAACGAGGAGGCGGCGAAATATTCCGGGATCCGCACCGGCCGCGTCGTCATCGCCGCCTACGTCATCTGCGGCGTGCTGACGGCGCTGTCGGCGATCTATTTCGCCATGTACACGCGCTCGATCTCACCGGCCAGCCACGGCCAGTTCTACGAACTCTACGCCATCGCCGCAGCCGTGCTCGGCGGCTTTTCGCTGCGCGGCGGCGAAGGTTCGCTGATCGGCGTCATCCTCGGCACCGTGCTGCTGCAGGAGCTGCAGAACCTCGTCAACCTGCTCGGCATCCCGTCCTCGCTCAACTTCGCGGTGATGGGCGGCGTCATCCTCATCGGCGTGCTGGTCGACCAGCAATGGGGCGTGTTCCGGGAACGGCGGCTGATGGTCGACGCCACCCGCAAAAGCGCCGCCGGCGCGGCCGCGGAATAAGCGCCTCGCGGCGAATGGCGGCGATGGCTGCAATTCCCGAACCATTGACGCTCAGGGCCGGCGCGCTTGAGGTCGCACTGGTGCCGCGTATCGGCGGCAGCGTGAGCGCGCTGCGCTGGCGCGGCATCGATCTCATGCGCCGGATTTCCGATGACGATCGTGAAGCGGGCAACGTGCTTGGCGTCGCCATGTTCCCGATGATGCCCTACGCCAACCGCATCGCCGGAAACACCTTCGAGTTTCGAGCGAAGCGCTGGCGGGTCCAGCCCAACAATCCGCCCGAAACCATCAACGTGCATGGCAGCGGCTGGAAACACCCCTGGACTGTCACTGAGACGGGCGACGCCCAGGCAACGCTGTCGCTGGATATCGCAGCCGGCCTCGAACCCTACTCCTATCACGCGACGCAGGCTTTCGTGCTGTCCGAAGAAGGCCTCGACGTGACCATGACACTGACCAACATGGGGCCGGTTTCCATGCCGTTTGGTTTCGGCCTGCATCCTTGGTTCGACCGCGACCCGGACGTCACGCTGCAATTCAAGGCCGCGCGGTTCTATCTGGAGGAACCGCAAGGCATCGCCGGCGATCCGATAGCGCTTGCGCCCGAACTCGACTTCGCCGAGAGCCGGCCTTTACCCGCCGGCTGGCGCAACAATGATTATGGCGGCTGGACGGGTGAGGCGACGCTTCGCTTTCCGGCGCGCGGCGCGGGTTTGCGCATCAAGGCCGATCCGATCTTCAAGCACCTGATGCTGTACGCCGACCCGGCCAAGCCTTATTTTTGCGTCGAACCGCAGACCATGGCCTCCGGTGCTTTCAACCGGGGCGGATGGAGCGATCCGGACGAGGGCGCCATCGTGCTCGCCCCAGGTGAAAGTTCGGCCGGCACGGTGTCGCTGATGCCCTTTGCGCTTGGGGCTTAAAGCGCCCATCGCGTGAACGAGGCGTCAGGAGCCGACGATCTAGATCAGGCCCGACATGTCGGAAAAAGCCATCGCCTTGCGCAGCACCTCGGCGAAGCGTTCGCCGGCCGCTTCGCGCGGGCCGCTGTTGTCGATCGAGGTGACGCCGGGCCCGGACAGAGTGACATTGGCGCTGCGCGCCAGCCGCGCCAGCACTTCGCCGCGTGACTCGCGGCCGCGCATCGCCAGACGCTCGGCCAGCACTTCAGGCGAGGCGGTGATCTCGACGATAGCCAGATTGGCATAGCGTTCGCGCAAGGAGGCGATGATCGCGCGCGACACATTGGCGACAGCGACACGGCCATTGGCAACGGACCAGTCGACATCGGCGGGGATGCCGTAGCGCAAGCCGTGCGCTTCCCAGGAGATGGCGAAGGCGCCATCGGCTTCGGCCTCGACGAAGGCGGCATCGGCCAGCGTGTCGTGGTCCTCGCTGGCGACATCGCTCGGCCGCGTGATGACGCGGCGGACGAACTCCAGCCTTGTCTCATCGGCAAAGCGGGCGCGGGCGTAGCCGATCACTGTGTCCTTGCCGGCGCCGCTAGGGCCGACGACGGCGACGAAAACGCCATCGCGGATCGGAAACGTCTCGGCCGACAATTCCCGCTCGATCGACGCCGACACCATCATGCGACCCGGCTTCCCTGCCGCCACACGGTGCGCACGACCGGGACATGGTCGTCGACGCGCACCCGCACCAGGTCGGCGCGGCGGCCCTGTCCGATGACGCCGCGATCGGTCAGGCCAATCGCATCGGCCGGGTTTTTCGAGACCATGGCGACGGCCTGCGGCAGGGAAATGCCTTCGACGACATCGCCGAGGAAGAACGCCGACTGGATCAGGCTGAAGGGAATGTAGTCGGACGACAAGATGTCGAGCAAGCCGTCGCTGGCCAGGGTACGGGCCGAGACATTGCCCGAATGCGAGGCGCCGCGCATAACGTTGGGCGCGCCCATCAGCACGCCCATCCCGGCCTCTTTCGAGGCCCTGGCGGCCTCTTCCGTGGTCGGGAATTCGGCGACGCGCACGCCCTGCTCGATCGCCTCGTCGACATGGCCTGACGTGGCGTCGTCGTGGCTGGCCAGCACGATGCCGCGCTCCTGGCAGGCGGCTGATATCACCGCCCGGTTCGGCGCCGAATTGCGCGCCGATTCGGCCATCCGCTTTTCGCAGAACAGCTTGAAGTCGCGATCGGTCAGCTTCAGCTTGCGCTGGTAATAGTAGGCATAGGTCTCGAGATCGACGAACTGGCGCTGGCCTGGCGCATGGTCCATCAACGACGCCAGCTTGATCCGCTCGTCGCCGTCGAAATTGGCGAAAGCCCTGAGGCAGTCCGGTGCCGAAACCTCGCAGCGCAGATGGATGAAATGGTCGGCGCGCAGACGGTCCTGCTTCACACTGTCCTCGATCGCGTCGGCCAGCTTGCGGATGTCGGCCGATGTCAGGTCGGCGTCTTCGTCCATGCCGACGCGCAAGGCGTCGAGCACGGTGGTGATGCCGGCGGTCGCCACCTGCGCGTCATGGGCGAGCACGGCGGCGATCGGATTCCAGCGCACCTTGGGCCGCGGCGCGTAGTGGCCTTCGAGATGGTCGGTGTGCAATTCGACCAGCCCGGGAATGATATAGTCGCCGCCCATGTCCTCGCCGATGCGGCTGATGCCGGATTCGATGCCGGCGATAAAGCCGTCGCGCAGCACCAGCGAACCTTCGACGATCTCGTCGGCAAGCACGATGCGGGCATTGTGGAGAACAGTCTCGGCGGTCATTTCAGGCAGTCCTTCAGGCGGTTTTTCTGGCCGGGCGGCGCCCGAGCGCGTGACGCGAGAGCACCATGAACGGTGCACCCGGTTCGGTTTCGACAAACAAGGTCAGCGCATCCACCAGCACCTTCTGTTGCAGCACTTCCGCGAACAGGCTGTCGATCGCTGCGCGCAAACGAGGGCTTTCCTGTGACCCCGCCCGGCCCGACAGCGTCATGTGGAAGCGAAAGGTTTCGAAGACATAGGGGTAACCCCATTGGCAGAGATTGCGGAACTCGGCCGGCTTCAGCGAATCCGGGCTGCGCCGCTCGATTTCCGCTTCGCTCAGCGGTGCGCGAAACCGGTCGAAATCGCGCACCACGTCATCGGCGAACCGGTTGAGCGCAGGCACTGGCCCTTCCGGCACCAATGCGAAGAAGCCGTCGATCTGGCTGACGACGAGACGCGGGATGGTAACCACCGGCGTCACCTCGGCGAATTGGTCGAGTGCGGCGCGCAGCGAGGCTTCCGTCTCGTCGGCAGCCAGGCGGAAGGGGGCTTTCAGCGTTGCGTGAAAGCCATAGCGGCGCGCCGAAGCGGTGTGGAAAGCGACTTCCGCCGCCGACAGGTCTGCCACCGCTTCGACCGGCCTCGTCGCGGCGCCGAACGGGTCGCGGCCCAGCCAGTCGGCGGCGATCCGCGCCAGTGGCTCGTCCTGCCGGGGGGTGAAATAGAGGGCGTAGCGCATGGAAAGTCCTTGTCAGCTTCGCTGCCATAGGTGATTTCCATGACGAATTGACGAAGCCTTGCTGGCTTTTCAGGTAACAAAACGCTGCGGCGGGGTCATTAGCCGACGATTTTTTCGTGCTGGACCAGGGAGCGAGTGCTCACGCAGCGACCGATCAGGCCTTCATCAACCACTCGTGCTCGGGCGCGTTGTGGAATTTCCACGTCCGCTTCGGTCCGGCCATGACGTTGAGATAATAGAGGTCGTAGCCGTGGCAGGCGGCGCAGGGGTGATAGCCCCCGGGCACCAGCACGACATCGCCATCCTCGATCGCCATCGCTTCGTCGAGCGCGCGATGGCCATTCTTGTCGGCATCGGTGTAAACGCGCTGGAAGGCAAAGCCCTGCGGCGGGTTGAGACGGTGATAGTAGGTTTCCTCGAGATAGGATTCGGCGGGCAGATTGTCCTGGTCGTGCTTGTGCGGCGGATAGCTCGACGTGTGGCCGCCGGGCGTGATGACCTCGACCACCAGCAGCGAATCGGCCGGCTCGCCTTCCGGCAGGATGTTGGTGACGTAGCGCGTGTTGGTGCCCTTGCCGCGCACCTCCTGGCCGAGGTCGTCCGGCGCGATCACCCGCACCGGCAGACCGCCGCCAAGGCCCGGCGCCGAGCAGACCGCGAGTTCCAGTCCGGTGTCCGCTGTCACCGACCAGTCCGAACCCTCAGGCACATACACCGACCACGGCTTGCCCTCGAAGGGCGACATGCGCTCGCCGAGCAGGCCGAGCTCCTTGCCGCCGGCTGACGCCTTGCCCTTGCCGGTGACGAACACCAGGCAGACTTCACGATCCTCCGTCTTGCCGGAGACGCTCTCGCCCGGCTTCAGCCGATGCAGGTCGAAACCGACATAGGTCCAGCCGGCGCCTTTCGGCGTTACATGGGCGACGCGGCCATGGCCCTTGTCGGCTTTGACGAGCAGCTTCGACATTTTTGTCTCCTATTCCGTTGGCTTGAAGGACTCCGTGAAGCCAAGCCGCCTGTTTGAAAGGGCCATCGCAAATCTTCGGCCGGCGCCCTTCCAACTTCGTCATCCTAGGGCGAAGCAGGAGCGAAGCTCCGTCGCGGAGACCCTAGGATGACGAAACGAGAAGCACTGCAAGCTAGTCGCCAACGCATGCGATCAGTTACTCCTTCGGCTCGGGCTCGACCGAAGGCTTCGCCTCGTCAGCAGGCTTGTAGAGATAAAAAAACTGCCAGACGGCGTAGCCGGCGAAGCCGAGCGCGATCATGCCCCAGAACGGCGTGCCGGTGGCGAACTCGATGATCGACCAGATGACGCAGACCGCGACGATGGCGGCACGCCGCCACAAAGGCCGGAAGAAGGGGTGTTCGGAATCTTTCATCGGGCCAATCTACAGCAATCGGCCCCGCCGGGAACCCGTCGCACCAGCCATTGGGAAACTAGACATTTGGAAAGCCTTGCGTCTCGACCGTGTAGCCGGCGGCGGTCATGACGCGCATCAATTCCTTGTAGCCAACCTGCGCCATCCTGAGCGGCGGGTTCTTCTTCGGGTCCTGCTCGGCCTCGACGACGAACCAGCCCTCATAGCCATGGTCGGCGAAGCGCTGCACGATGGCGCCGAAATCCAGCGAACCGTCGCCCGGCACGGTGAAGGCGCCGAGCGCCACCGCGTCGAGGAAGGATTGTTTGGTGCGATCGAGCCTGTCGATCACCTCCATGCGAACGTCCTTCACATGCACATGGCTGATGCGGGTGTGATGGTTGTCGATGGCACGCAGCACGTCGCCGCCGGCGAATGCCAGATGTCCGGCATCGAGCAGCAGCGGAATGCCGGCTCCGGAATAGCGCATGAAGGCATCGAGTTCCGGCTCGGTCTCGACCACCGCCGCCATGTGGTGGTGGTAGGACAGCGGCATGCCCTGTTCGGCGCACCATTCGCCAAATTCGGTCAGGCGTTTCGCGTAGGCCTTCATCTCGTCATCCGACAGCTTCGGCTTGGTCGCCAACGGCTTCGAGCGGTCGCCCTGGATCGAGCGGCCGACTTCGCCATAAACGATGCAAGGTGCATTCACCGCCTTGAACAGGTCGATCATCGGCTGGATGCGATCCTTGTTGTCGGCCATCTCCCCATCGACCAGCGTGCCGGAGAACCAGCCACCGCATAGCGTGACGTCGGCTGCCTTCAGGATCGGCAGCATGATTTCGGGATCATTGGGAAAACGCCGGCCCATCTCCATGCCGGTGAAGCCGGCCGAGCGCGACTGGCGCAGGCATTCTTCCAGCGACACATCATCGCTGAGTTCCGCAAGATCGTCGTTCCACCACGCAATGGGGGACATGCCCAGTTTGGCTTTCAAGTCGTCACTCCGGTTTAGAACAGTTATCCTTTGGTTGCCGCCGCCCCTCATCCGCCTGCCGGCACCTTCTCCCCGTATAGTGACGGGGAGAAGGGGTCTAGCCGCGACCTCGGCGTCTTTCTTGCGACGGCGGTGATTGGCGAAACCGGTGGTGACAGCGTCCCTCTCCCCGTCCCTATACGGGGAGAGGATGCCGGCAGGCAGGTGAGGGGCAGCGCCGACCTCAATCACCCACACTCTGCATCTTCCGCTTTTCGTCATACGCCTTGCGCGCCGCGTTGACCTGCGGCCTTGCCGACACTTCCGGCACCGCCACGTCCCACCAATGGCCGCCGGCATCTGTGGAAACCAGCGGGTCGGTGTCGATGACGAGCACCGTGGTGCGCGTATTCTTCTTGGCTTGTGCCAGCGCGTTTTCCAGCCCGGCGATCGACGGCACTTTCTCGGCGATCGCCCCCATGCTCGCCGCATGCGCGGCAAAGTCGATGTCGGGCAGGACCTCGTGGCGCGAGTCCTTCAGCAGATTGTTGAAGTTCGCGCCGCCGGTCGCCATCTGCAGCCGGTTGATGCAGCCATAGCCTCTGTTGTCGAGCAGCACGATAGTGAGCTTGAGGCCGAGCATCACCGAGGTGGCGATTTCGGAGTTCATCATCAGGTAGGAGCCGTCGCCGATCATGACGACGATCTCCTCGCCGGGCTTCGCCATCTTGGCTCCGAGCCCGCCGGCGATCTCGTAGCCCATGGTCGAGAAGCCATATTCGCCATGATACGATCCGGGCGCGCCCGCCTGCCAAAGTTTGTGCAATTCGCCCGGCAACCCGCCGGAGGCATTCAGCAGCGTCACACCGGAGCCCATGGCGCGCTGCACGGCGCCGATCACCTGCGCGTCGGACGGGTAGGCGGCATTGGTCGACGCGGTCACCTTGGCCGCCTCGGCCTGCCAGGCCTTCTTGCCGGTGGCCGCATTGGCGGTCCAGCTTGCCGGCGCCTTCCAGCCTTTCAGATCCGCGCCGAGTTCCGCCAGGCCCTCGGCCGCATCGGCGACCAGTGGCAGCGCCCGGTGCTTGCCGGCGTCGAAGGGCTGCACGTTGAGCCCGATGATGGTCTTGCCGGAATTCTTGAACAGCGCCCACGAGCCGGTGGTGAAGTCCTGCAGGCGCGTGCCGATGGCCAGCACGACATCGGCTTCCTCAGCCAGCCGATTGGCGGCAGAAGTGCCGGTGACGCCGACCGCCGCCATGTTGAGCGGATGATCGTCCGGCAACGAGGATTTGCCGCCTTGCGTCTCGCAGACCGGGATGCCGGCGCTCTCGGCGAATTTCGCCAGTTCGTCCGACGCCTGCGAATAGAGGACACCGCCGCCGGCGATCACCAGCGGCTTTTTTGCGCCCTTCAGCGCCGCTACCGCAGCGGCAAGCTCATGGCGATCCGGGCGCGGCCGGCGCTGGTGCCAGACCCTCTCGGCAAAGAAACTCTCGGGGTAGTCGTAGGCCTCGGCCTGCACGTCCTGGCACAGAGACAGCGTCACCGGGCCGCATTCGGCCGGATCGGTCAGCACAGCCATGGCGCGGCTGAGCGCCGGGATGATCTGCTCCGGCCGGGTGATGCGGTCGAAATAGCGTGAAACCGGACGGAAGCAGTCATTGACCGTCGCCGTGCCGTCGGAGAAATCCTCGGCCTGCTGCAGCACCGGGTCTGGGATGCGGTTGGCGAAGACGTCGCCCGGCAAAAACAGGACGGGCAACCTGTTTACATGGGCGAGCGCCGCCGCCGTCACCATGTTGAGCGCGCCGGGGCCGATCGAAGAGGTCGCGGCCATGAAGCGGCGGCGGAAATTGGCCTTGGCGTAGGCAATCGCCGCATGCGCCATCGCCTGTTCATTGTGGGCGCGGAAGGTCGGCAGTTCGTCGCGCAGCTGATAAAGCGCCTCGCCGATGCCAGCGACATTGCCGTGGCCGAAGATCGCCCAGACGCCGCCGAAGATCGGGACTTTGCTCCCGTCGATCTCGGTCATCTGGCGGCTGAGGAAGCGGGTCAGCGCCTGCGCCATCGTCAGGCGGATTGTCTTGCTCATGGTGTTTTCCTCCGCAGTCCTATTCCGCGCCTTCTTATGCCGCCTTGCGGCCGCGCGCGGCAAGCCACGCATCCGTCAACTGTTCGAAGCGCTGCGCCATATCGGCGATCGCCTCGTCATCCGACATCTTGCCGGCCAGCCATTGCTCGGCCGCATGGACGAAGATGGTGCGGCCGACGGCAAAGCCCTTGACGATCGGCGCCTTGGCGGTGGCGGCGAACGCCGCTTCCAGCTCGTCCTGCGGCGCTTCCAGGCCCAGCAGCACGACGCCGCGGCACCAGGGGTCGTGCTTCAGGATGACGGCCTCGATCTTCGCCCAGGCGCCGCTCGACGCCTGCGGCTCGAGCTTCCACCAGTCCGGCTTGATGCCGAGCGCATAGAGTTCCTCCAACGCGCGCGGGATCGTCGTGTCGTCGAGCTTGCCATGTTTGCCGGCAATGATCTCGATGAGAAGTTCCCTGCCGACCTTCCGCGCGCCTTCGAACAGGGCGCGCAACTTCTGCTGCTGTTCTTCCTTCAGCGCCGCCGGATCGTCGGGGTGATAGAAACACAGGCATTTGATGCAGTGGTCGACCGGCCATTCGACAAGCTGCGAGCCGATGTCCTGCGAGAATTCGAAGCGCAGCGGCCGCGAGCCCGGCAACTCCACCGGCCGCCCGAGCCAGGCGAAGGAATGCCTGGCGAATTCGAACATTGCCTTGCGGCCGTGTTTCTCGTCGATCAGCATGCCGTAGCCGTCGCGGCCGGCGGCGACCTTCGCAGCGGCCTTGACCGCCAGCACCTTGAATTCTTCGATCCGTGCCGGATCGGCGCTGGCCTTCGCCGCCACATCCTCGAGCTGCACGCGGTGGTCGCAGGCGAGCGCCATCAGCGAGGGGATGTCGCGCCGGCGCGTCGTCGCCCAATGGATGTGGTTGATCGCCTCGTCCTTGCGCAAGGCGAGATGCTTGCTGCCGTGTTTGAGGAAGAACCGCAGTTCTTCGAAGGTCGGATATTCCGGCGCGCAGAGCAGCCGCGACACGGCGAAGGCGCCGCAGGCATTGGCCCAGGTCGCCGCTGTCGCATGGTCTTCGCCACCCAGCCAGCCGCGCAGGAAACCGGACATGAAGGCGTCGCCGGCGCCCAGCACATTGTAGATCTCGATCGGGAATCCCTTGCCGACGACGCCGTCCTCGAGATCGTCGCTGATCGGTCCGTCATAGACGATGCAGCCCATGGCGCCGCGCTTCAGGACGATGGTGGCGGACGACAGCGAGCGGATCGTCTTCAAGGCGCTCAGGCAATCGTCGGCGCCCGACGCGATCATGATCTCTTCCTCGGTGCCGACGATGAGGTCGCAATCGGGTAGCACCGTCTTCAACTGCGCCGAGACCCGGTCCGATTTCACATAGCGCTCGAACCCTTCGGCATGGCCGGCAAGGCCCCACAGGTTCGGCCGGTAGTCGATGTCGAACACCACCTTGCCGCCCTTGGCCTTCA
Organism: Mesorhizobium sp. M7A.F.Ce.TU.012.03.2.1; assembly: GCF_004006095.1. Taxonomy (NCBI): domain Bacteria; kingdom Pseudomonadati; phylum Pseudomonadota; class Alphaproteobacteria; order Hyphomicrobiales; family Phyllobacteriaceae; genus Mesorhizobium; species Mesorhizobium sp. M7A.F.Ce.TU.012.03.2.1. The sequence continues at coordinate 1,119,805 of NZ_CP034779.1, read as the reverse complement.
TGATGCGGATCGCCTTGCGCTGCGCGGCATCGCTGTTGGGCCTGGAAAAATGCGTGCCGGTAACGACGATCGAGCGCGCCGAGGCGATGAAGGCCTCATCGATGTCTTCCGGCGCCAGCGCCATGTCGGCGCAGTCCGAGCGGTAGAAGATCATCGGCGAAACGCCTTCGTCCTCGACCGACAGCAGCACCAAGGCGGTCAGCCGCTCCTTGTCGGTCTTCAGCCCGTCGACATTGACGCCTTCACGCGTCAGCTGCTCGCGGATGAAGCGGCCCATCTGCTCGTCGCCGACGCGGGTGAGCAACGCCGAGTGCAGGCCGAGCCTGGCGGTGCCGACCGCGATGTTGGCCGGGCAGCCACCGACCGACTTGGCGAAGGAGGTGATGTCCTCCAGCCGCGAGCCGATCTGCTGCCCATAAAGGTCCACGGAAGCGCGACCGATGGTGATGACGTCGAGCGGCGCGTATTCAGCGTCCACGGCTTCGCTCATTGGAACCTCCCGTCGGCCTTGTTGTGTTGGGGTACACGCGCGAGCGGCAGCGTGGCGCCGGGAATATGAAATAATAATTCCAATCCATAGTCAATATGGAATGAGCGTTCCTTTCATGAAAAGTACCTTTTCGGCGGTGGATCAGCCCTTGCGCTTGCGGCCCGTGTCGCGTCGCTTCTCGCCGACGCCGACGGTCAGCGCCATGGCCAGCGCCATCGTCGCCGACAGCGAGCGGAAGCCGGCGAAATCGGCCTCGGCAACCTCGAACCAGACCTTGGCGAACTGGGCGAGCGGCGAAAACGAGCTGTCGGTGATGGCGACGATCGGCACGCCCTGTTCCGAAATACTGCGCGCCTCCTCAATCGTGGCCGGCGCGTAGGGCGAGAAGGAGATGGCGATGACGGCATCCGCCGGCGTGGCGAAGCCGATCATCTCGGCATTCAGCCCGGCCGCCGATTCGATCAGCTGGTTGCGGATCTTCAGCTTGCCCAGCGCATAGGCGATGTAGGACGCCACCGGATACGAGCGGCGCTTGGCCAGAACGTAGATGGTTTCCGCCTTCGCCAGCAGGGAAATGGCCTCTTCCAGATGCGCGTCGTCCAGCGTGCGCGAAATGTCGTTGAGCGAGGTCGAGGCGGCGGCGACGAAGCCGTCGAAGATCGCCCGGTGGCCGGCACCCCCCTCTGCCTTGGCGCGCAACGCCTGCAGCCTTTCGTCATAAGATGAGTTGCGCTCGCGCAGCCGTTCGCGAAACACCTGCTGCAGGCTGGTGAAACCATCGAAGCCAAGCTGCTGGGCAAATCGGATCAGGGTCGAAGGCTGCACGCCGGCCGAAGCGGCGATGCTGGCGGCGGTGCCGAAGGCGATGTCGTCGGGATTGTCGAGCGCATGGGCAGCGATCTGGGCGATGCGCTTCGGCAGGCTTTCGCGCCGCTCCAGGATGGTGGTGCGCAGCGTCTCGAAATCGCGAGGTACCCGTTCGTCCATCGTCGCTCTGTCCAGGCTCATGCGTGAAGCGTCCTCTGTGCACCATCATAGCGAGCCTGCGCAAGAACACCATAAAAAATGAGGCAGACATTCCATTCCAGGGAAAAATGGACTAATTCATCCACGCAGCGCTTCAAGCAGTGGAGAAACGGAAAATGGTCGGCGTCGGTCTCATCGGTACGGGTTTCATGGGCAAGTGTCACGCCATCGCATGGAGTGCCGTCGGCGCCGTCTTTCCCGACGTTGCCAAGCCACGGCTGGTCCATCTCGGCGAGGTCAATGAAGAGCTCGCCCGGCGCAAGGCGGGCGAGTTCGGGTTCGCCAAGGCGTCGGGCGACTGGCGTGCCGTCGTCAACGATCCCGAAGTCGATATCGTCTCGCTGACCACGCCCAACCAGTTCCATCCGGAAATGGCCATCGCCATCCTCGAAGCCGGCAAGCATCTGTGGTGCGAAAAGCCGATGGCGCCGAGCTTTGCCGAGGCCGAGGCGATGGCGGCGGCGGCGAGAAAGTCCGGCAAGGTCGCGGCGCTTGGCTACAACTACATCCAGAGCCCGGCCATCCGCCACATCGGCGCGTTGCTCGACGAGAAGATCATCGGCGAGGTCAACCATCTGCGCATCGAGATGGACGAGGACTTCATGGCCGATCCCGAAGCGCTGTTCTTCTGGAAGCACGAAGCAGCTTCAGGCTATGGCGCGCTCGACGATTTCGCCGTGCATCCGCTGTCGCTGGTCTCAGCCCTGTTCGGCCGCGTCGCCAGTGTCATCTGCGACATGGCCAAACCCTATGCCGACCGCAAGCTGGCCAGCGGCGGCCGTCGCGCGGTCGAAACCTACGACATCGCCAGCGTGCTGATGCATCTGGAAAATGGCATTGCCGGCACGCTGCTGGTCAACCGCTCGGCCTGGGGCCGCAAGGGCCGCATCGCCGTCCAGATCTTCGGCTCTAAAGGGTCGATCCTGTTCGACCAGGAGCGATCGAACGAATTCCAGCTCTATCTCACATCAGACCGTCCGACCGAACAGGGCTACCGCACCATCCTGGTGGCGCCGCACCACAAGCCCTATGACCTCTTCGTGCCGGCTCCCGGCCATGGCCTCGGCTTCAACGACCTCAAGATCATCGAATGCCACGAATTGCTGACGCGGCTTGCCGGCAAGCCGGCGCGGCTCATCGAGTTTGCCGAAGGGCTGGAGATCGAGCGCACCGTCCACGCAATGGCGCGCTCGTTTGAGGAAAAGCGCTGGGTCGATGTGAGGTAAGGCGGCGGCTCACCTTCTCCCCTTGCGGGAGAAGGTGAGCTCGCGAAGCGAGGTCGGATGAGGGGTGCTCCAGGGAACACCAACGTCTCACTCCGCTGGAACACCCCTCATCCGTCTCGGCGCTGCGCGCCGATCCACCTTTTCCCACAAGGGGGAGAAGGGAAATCGCGTCAGTCGCCAACCGCCGCATTGATCTCCCAACCGCTCACCCAGACCTGCCGCAACCGGTCGCCTTCGCCCTTGAAGCGCAGCCCCGTCTCCTGGCAATCCTCGATCCGGTCGCTGCGGAAATTGCGGATCGCCTGGCGCAGCTCGCACCAGGCGACGATGTTGGCGGTTTCGGCGTAGTAGATGAGCGCGATCGGGCGAATGAGACGCTCGGAGGCGCGGCCCATCTCGTCGCGATAAGAGAGATCGAGCTTCTCCTCGTCGCGGATGGCGCGGCGCACCAGCGCCAGATCGATCGCGCCGGTCGAAGGCGCGGCGAACCCCCATGCATGCAGCGCATTGGCGTCGAATGCCTGCCGCAAGGGTGGCGGCACCGCGCCGGCGATCTTGGCGCTGACGCGCTTGGCCGCCTGCTTGAGCTCGCTGTCTCCGGTGCGCTCCAGCAGCGCCAGCGACAGGACGATCGCCTCCATCTCCTCGATCGAGAACATCAGCGGCGGCAGGTCGAAGCCGGGGCGCAGGATATAGCCGATGCCGCGGCCCCCTTCGATCGGAACGCGCATCGCCTGCAACGCTGCGATGTCGCGATAGATCGAGCGCACCGTCACTTCCAGCCGCTCGGCAATCGTTGCCGCCGTCACCGGCTGCCGCGCCAGCCGCACGATCTGGATGATCTCGAACAGGCGTGACGCCTTGCGCATTTTTTACCCCAGGTTGCGCGCCCAACTGACACAGCATTGTCAGTTGGGCTGACCTATAGGAGCGCCTATCGAATTGAAAATCAACAGGTTCCGCTGCGGTTTGGCGGAGCGAGGCGGCAGGCAACTGACATGGGCTATGCGGAAAATCTCTGGCTTTTCTTTATCCTGCTGTTCGGCATCATCGCCGTTCCGGGCATGGACATGCTCTTCGTGCTCGCCAATGCACTGACCGGCGGGCGCGACAGGGCTCTCGCCGCGACCGGCGGCATCATCGTCGGCGGCATGGTGCACACGCTGAACGGCGCCATCGGCGTCGGCCTGCTGATGCATTTCGTGCCGATCCTGTTCAGGCCGCTGCTGCTTGCCGGCGCCGCCTACATGGCCTTTATCGGCATCACGCTGATGCGCAGTTCCATCACTGTCGGCCAGGACGGACCCACCGGCAGCCGTTCCGCATGGAAGGCTTTTCGCCAGGGTTTTGTGACCTGCCTGATCAACCCGAAGGCATACCTGTTCGTGCTTGCCGTCTACCCGCAGTTCCTGAAACCGGACTACGGTCCGATCTGGATGCAGGCGACGATCATGGGGCTGCTGACCGTGGTGACGCAGGCTGCGATCTATGGCGGGCTGGCGATCACGGCCGGCCGCAGCCGCTACCTTCTGATCGCCAATCCGCGGGCCACCATTTTTGCCGGCCGGGCGGCCGGACTGCTGCTCTTTGCCGTGTCGGTGTTTACCGCATGGGAAGGACTGAGAGCGGCGTAGGGATTTCTTGCGAAGAAGACCCCCACCCCTAACCCCTCCCCACAAGGGGGAGGGAGACTCCCGCCGGCGCTGACAATGGCAAACTGCCGAGGCTTTCAGACGTCAAGATTCGAGTAGGAGTGCGCGGCAGCGTTCCCTCCCCCTTGTGGGGAGGGTTAGGGTGGGGGTCGTGCCGGGCAAAGGCCGGCAATAGTGGCTCAAGCGGCTCCCTGCCGGTTGTCGATCATGGCGCGGCGTGCCGAGCGGCGCCACTCGACGGCGCCGGCAAGGCCGTGCAGCACCGTCTCGGTGGTCGCCCAGTCGATGCAGCCATCGGTGATGCTCTGGCCATAGAGCAGCCGCTTGCCCGGCACCACGTCCTGCCGGCCGGCGACGAGATTGCTCTCGATCATCAGGCCGATGATGCGCTCGTCGCCTGCCGCGACCTGGCCGGCGACATCTGCCGCGACCTTGGGCTGGTTCTCGGGCTTCTTGGCCGAGTTGGCGTGGCTGACATCGATCATCAGCCTGGGCGCAATGCCGATGCGGGCGAGTTCCACAGCGGCGGCTTCGACGCTCGCCGCGTCATAGTTGGGCTGAACGCCGCCGCGCAGGATGACGTGGCAGTCCTCATTGCCGGTGGTCGTGGCGATGCCGCTGCGTCCGCCCTTGGTCACCGCCATGAAATGATGCGGCTGGGCGGCCGATTTCACCGCCTCGGCGGCGATGCGCAGATTGCCGTCGGTGCCGTTCTTGAAGCCGACCGGGCAGGAGAGGCCCGAGGCGAGTTCGCGATGGATCTGGCTCTCGGTCGTGCGCGCGCCGATCGCGCCCCAGGCGACCAGGTCGGCAATGTATTGCGGCGTGGTCATGTCGAGGAATTCGGTCGCCGCCGGCAGGCCGAGATTGTTGACGGCCGACAGCACATTGCGCGCCATTCGCAGCCCCTTGTCGATGTTGAAGCTGCCGTCGAGGTCGGGATCGTTGATCAGGCCTTTCCAGCCGACCGTCGTGCGCGGTTTCTCGAAATAGACCCGCATCACGATCTCCAGCCGGTCCGACAGGCTCTCGCGCAGCGCCGCCAGACGGCTGGCATAGTCGACGGCCGCGACCGGATCGTGGATCGAACACGGGCCGACAATGACGAGCAGCCGGTCGTCGGTGCCGTTCAGGATGGCATGGGTTGCGTTGCGCGATGCGCTGACGGTGCGCGTCGCCGTCAAAGTGCGCGGGATCTCCCGCATCACCTCGTCCGGCGTACTCAGTTCTCGGATTTCCTTGACCCGGAGGTCGTCTGTGGTGGTCAACACGGCTTTCTGCTCCTGTCGAGAGCATGATGCCGAAAAGTGTGAAGCGGTTTCGGACGACATCATGCTCCTCTTTGATTTAGAGGGAACCTGCCGGCTGAAACAAAAAAGCCGCCAGGTATGGCGGCTGTTCGGATCTTGTTGCTGCAATCTTCAGATCGAGCGCAATCCTCCCGCCGCCAGCGAGCTCCTAAAGTACCAATATGTGGCGGTCAGGTTGATCATGAGGCTCATATAGTCGATGCGGAGGCGCTTGTCACGTGCCCTGATTGGAGACAATTCGGGATTGGCCGAAGCCTCCCCGCCTTCGTCATCCACGGGCGGAGCAGGAGCGTAGCTCCGTCGCGGAGACCCGAGGATCCATGCCGCGACCTTGACCATAGAGTGCAGCGGAGCAGAATTCTGCACCGTGGCGCGCACTCGGAAGTCGCGGCATGGATCCTCGGGTCTGCGCCGCGTCGCTACGCTCCTTGCTCCGCCCGTGGATGACGAAGTGATGGTGTTTCCGATGCAGACATACGCCGCCGAGCGCTTCATGCAGTCCAGGGATCAAAAAGTTCAATTCCAAAACCTTCGAAATCCTTCGTATTGCGTGTTGCCAAGGTAAGCTCCTGCGCAATCGCCGTGGCTGCGATCAGGCCGTCCATCGACGACAGGCCGCGACCGCTGCGTTTTGCAAGGCCCATCAAGTCGCCCCAGGCCAAGGCAACCGGTTCGTCCACCGGAAGAACCCTCTGCTCGAAGCGCTGCGGCAGGTCCCGAGCAAGCCACTCGGCCAGGGCCTCACGTTTCCGACCCTCATCCATGAGGGCGACTCCGCGCCGGATCTCGGCGATCGACACGACGCTGATGAAGGAGCGGTCCTCATCAAGCCGATCCAGCCAGTTCAGAACGCGTGCGTCCGGCGCCGGTCGTGTCACTTCAGACAGGACATTCGTATCGAGCAGAAGCCTCACAGCGGCAGATCACGCGGTTCATCGCGCTGACGCTCAAGGTTGATATCGGCGCCGCGCAGCGGCGACTCCAGCAGGAACTCCGCAAGCGTACCCTTGCGCGCGGTCTTGCGCTGCCATTCCTCGGCCGAGACGACAACCACGCTTGGTTTGCCGTTTCTGGTGATCGTCTGCGGCGAAGACTGCGCGCGCTCGATAACCTCCGAGAGCCGGGCTTTTGCCCCGGCGACCGTCCAATTGGTATTCTCTTTGGGCGCAGACAGCATTGCGACCTCCATGACCAGTCTGACTATCTTGACTATATGGGAGTGGTGATGCGGCGGCAACAGGGGAAGGGAGGGCTTTCAGAGCTCGGGTCCCTTGGCGATTTTTGGTCTGGAGCCGGTCACGCTGGCGAGGGCAAGCTCGGCCAAGGCTTGGCCGAGCTGCTTCTGGACGAGAGGCTATTCGGCTGACCCTATTCCGGAGACGACCCCGCAATGCTCTGGTCATAGTCGACCAGCGATCCGGTCATGACGCCGGACTGCGGGCTGACCATGTAGCTGATCAGCCGCGCCAACTGGTCCGGCTTCACCAATTGCCCCATCGGCTGTGCGGCTTCGGCCTTTGCCAGCCAGTCGTCCGGCGCATCGTGCCATTTCTTCTGCACGATGTCCTCGCCCTCCGTGTCCATCCAGCCCGGCAGCACCGCATTGCAGCGGATGCGGTTGTGACGATAGGCGTTGGCGACGTTCTTGGTCAGCGTCATCAGCGCGCCCTTGCTGGTCGAATAGGGCGTCAGGAACGACTGGCCGGTATGCGCCGACATCGACAGCACGTTGACGATCGAGCCTGGTGCCTTCTTTTCCAGGAGATGCGCCACCACGCCTTGCATCAGGAAAAACGGGCCGCGCACATTGGTGTCGAAGATGGTGTCGAAAAGCTCCTCGGAGGTTTCGACCAGCGAACCGCGCGCCGATGTCGCGGCGGCGTTGACCAGGGCGTTGATGGTGCCGAAATGCGAGATCGCGGTGGCGACCGCCCGCTTGCAGTCGGCCACTTTAGAGACGTCGGCGCTGATGAAGATCGCGTCGACGCCGGCTCTCCTGAAATGGGCGACGGCCTTGTCGCCCTTCTCCTGCGAACGGCCGATGAGCGCCAGTGCCCGGCAACCTTCCTCGGCCAGAGCTTCGGCGACGGCAAAGCCGATCCCCTGGGCGCCACCTGTGACGATGGCGCGCGTCTTCGAATTGCGATCGGCGGATGTGCTCATCGCTCGGCTCCCTGTACCCTAGTTTCCGGTTCTTACTTGTCGAGACGGACGGTCTTGCCGGTCGTTGCTGATTTCAGCGCCGCGTCGGCCAGCTTCAGCGCCACCAGCCCATCCGCACCGCTCGGCGACGCTTTCTTGCCCGAGGTCGCGGCCGTGATGAACGCGGCGATCTCAATGGCGTAGGCGTCGAGATAGCGGGTCATGAAGAAGTCGTGCAGCGGCGGGCGGGTATAGCCCTTCTCGTTGGCCAGTTCGATCGACACCGGGCGCTGGTTCTCGGCCGCGACCATGCCTTTCGAGCCATGCACCTCGATGCGCTGGTCGTAGCCATAGGTGGCGCGGCGCGAGTTGGAGATGACCGCCTGCTTGCCGGAAGCGGTTTCCAGGATGACGCTGACGCTATCGAAATCGCCGGCAGCACCGATCTTCTTGTCGACCAGCACCGAGGCATGGGCGCTGACCGCCACGACCTCTTCGCCGAGCAGGAAGCGCGCCATGTCGAAATCATGGATGGTCATGTCGCGAAAAATGCCGCCCGAACGCTTGATGTAGTCGATCGGTGGCGCGCCGGGATCGCGCGAGGTGATGGTGACCATCTCGACGGTGCCGATGGCGCCGTCGTCAATCGCCTTGCGTACGGCGGCGAAATGCGGATCGAAGCGGCGGTTGAAGCCGACCATCAGCGTCGCCTTGGTCTTCTCGACCACGGCCAGGCACTTCTCGACGCGCTTGACGTTGAGGTCGATCGGCTTCTCGCAGAAGATCGCCTTGCCGGCCTTGGCGAAGCGCTCGATCAGATCGGCATGGGTGTCGGTCGGCGTGCAGATGACGACGGCGTCGATATCACCGGCTTTCTCGATATCCTCGATGCTGCGCACCTCGGCGCCATAGGCGCTCGCCAGCTCTTTGGCGGCCTTCTCGAACGCATCGGCAACGGCAACCAGTTTGGCCTGCGGGTTGGAGCCGACGGCGCGGGCGTGGACCTTGCCGATGCGGCCGGCACCGAGGAGAGCGAAGCGAACGGTCATGGGTATTTCCTCTAGGGGATGGGTTTGAGAGAGTTGTGTCCGCACCTTCCCTGAGGAAGGGGGCAAGATTACTTCACGCACGCATACCTTAAAACAGGGTGATCATCCTGTTTTAGGCCGCGAGTTCCGCCTCTCCGGTCTTGGCGCCGGTGATGTAGGAGACGATGTCGTTTCCGTCGGTGTTCTCCTTGCGCAGATTGGCGACGATGCGGCCGCGCCGGAACACGACGATACGGTCGCAGAGATCGAACACCTGGCGCATATTGTGGCTGATCAGGATCAGCGGCTCGCCATTGTCCTTGAGCGTACGGACGATGTTTTCGACCTGCGCGGTCTCCTGCACGCCAAGGGCAGCCGTTGGCTCGTCCATGATGATCAGCTTGGAGGCGAAAGTCGCCGTCCGGGCGATCGCCACGCACTGACGCTGGCCGCCCGACATGTGGCGGATGGTGTTGGACAGATTGGGGATCTTCACCGCCGTGCGGACGAGCGCCGCCTCGGTCGCCTTGCGCATGTATTTGCGGTCCAGGATCGAGAACGGGCCGAGGTTGAACAACACCTTCTCGCGGCCGAGGAACAGGTTCGAAGGCACGTCGAGATCGTCGGCCAGCGCCAGGTTCTGGAACACGGTCTCGATGCCCGCCGTGCGGGCTTCGATCGGCCCGGCAAAATTCACCTCCTTGCCGTCGAACCAGATCTGGCCGCTGGTGCGTTGCTCGACGCCGGTGATCTGGCGCACGAAGGTCGATTTGCCGGCGCCGTTGTCGCCCATGATGGCGACATGCTCGCCCTTGCGCAGTTCGAAATTCGCGCCTTCCAGCGCGTGCACGCCGCCATAGCGCTTGGTCAGGTTTTCAGTCTTCAGGACGATGTCTGACATGGTCATGCCCTCATTGCCCGCAGGCGTTGGCGCCACTGGTCGAGAACCACCGCACCGACGATGATCACGCCCTTGACCATCTCCTGGTAGTAGGCGTCGAGGCGCAGGAAGGTGAAGCCGGAGATGATGACGCCGAAGATCAGCGAGCCGATCACCGTGCCGATGATCGAGCCGCGGCCGCCCGACAGGGAGACGCCGCCGATGACCGCCATGGCGATGGCGTCGAGCTCGTACATCACGCCCATGCCGGACTGCGCGGTCAGGTTCTTGGAGCTCAGCACCACGGCGGCGAGCGCGGCGAGAATGCCGGCGATGACGTAGACCAGGATCTTGTGGTTGGCGATCTTGATGCCGGACATGCGCGCGGCGTCCTCGTTGGAGCCGATCGCGTAACAGTGCTTGCCGTACCTGGTGTAGGTCATGATCAGCTGGAACAGGATGGCCAGCGACAGGAAGATGACGACGGGCATCAGGCCTTTGCCGATGCCGGCGAAACTCTCGGTGGGAAACGAGATCGGCTGGCCCTTGGACCACCATTTGGCGATGCCGCGCGCGGTCACCATCATGCCGAGCGTGGCGATGAACGGCGGAATGCGCGTGTAGGCGATCAGCGCGCCATTGACCAGGCCGGCGAACAGGCCGCAGGCGATCGCCACCAGCAGCGGCACGATGACAGGCAGGTCGGTCCAGCCTTGCGCCAGGAACATCGCCTTGGGATTGGGGTTGCCGTTGACCGTCGCCACCTGGGCGAAGCTCATGGCGATCATGGCGGTCGCGCCGACGATCGAGCCCGAGGACAGGTCGATGCCGCCGGTGATGATCACTTGCGTCACACCGATGGCGATGATGCCGACGATCGACACCTGCAGGATGATGATCTGCAGGCGCGCTTCGTTGAAGATGCCGCCGACGTCGCTGCGTGTGTTGAACAGGAAGCTGTCGCCGAGAAAAATGCGGCCGATCAGTTCGAAGATGACGACGAGAATGACCAGTGCCAGGAAAACATTGAACTCGGCCGGCCATGTGCGCTTCTTCGCATCAAAACCGACGCCGCCCACGCCATGAGATGTCTGTGCCACGTATTCTGTCCTCCATCAGCCGCGGTCGCCCTCGCGCCTGCGGCGCTGAGGGAGAGAGGGGAGCGGCGCTGTCTTGGTCGAGAGCGCCGCTCCGTATCGAACCGTTGGCGGCTCAGTTCTTCTTCAGGAACTTGTCGATGTTGGCTGGCGTCACCAGCTGGAAGGGCACGTAGACCTTGTGCTCGACCTTTTCGCCCTTGGAGAGCTTGAGCGCCGCATCGAGAGCGCCGGCGCCCTGGCCGGCGGCGTCCTGGAACACGGTTACGTCGAGGTCGCCCGCCTGCATGGCCGCCAGCGCGTCCTGGGTGGCATCGACGCCGCCGACGACAACCGCCTTCATGTCGATGTTGCCGGCCTTCATCGCCTGGATGGCGCCGATGGCGCTTTCGTCATTGTTGGCGATGACGCCGTCGAACGGCTTGCCGGTCGACAGCCAGTTGGTCATCAGGTTCTGCGCCTCGTCGCGGTTCCAGTTCGACGTCTGCTTGTCGATGATCTTGATGAAGCTGCACTCCGGCGTCGCGATCACGTCGTCGATGTCCTTGGTGCGCTGCACGGCGGCCTGGTTGGAAAGCTCGCCCATGATCACATAGACATTGGCTTCCTTCTTGCCGGCTTCCTTGAACAGGCGGCAGACTTCCTTGGTCTCGAGCGTGCCGGAATCGGCTTCGTTCGAGGCGACGAAGGCCTGGTTGTCGGGCAGCGTGTCGACATTGACCGGCTCGCGGTTGACATAGACCAGCGGGATCTTGGCTGCGGCGGCTGCGTCCGACATCGCCTGCGTGGCCGAAGTGTCGACCGGGTTGACGATGATGGCATCGACGCCCGAGGCGGCGAAGTTCTTGATCTGGTCAAGCTGCTTGGCAACGTCGTTCTGCGCGTCCTCGACCTGCAGCTCGACGCCGCTCATGCCCTTGGCCTGCTCGATCATGCCGTTGCGCAGCACGGTCAGGAAGTTGTCGTCGAACTTGGCCATCGACACGCCAACCTTGGCGGCCAGGGCGGATGAGCTCATCAGCGCCGCGAAGGCGACGCCCAAAATCAATTTCTTCATTGTGTTTCTCCTCCACATATTGGTGTCCGGTTTCACCGATTTATCCGGAATCCCCGATCTCCCCGGGGAATCTCTCCCTGATGTCTCTTCTGTTCCGGGTGACGCCTGCCTCCTGGCTGGAACGTCAAACCCTCCGTTTGAAACAGATATTACGGAACGAAAGAACCAAAATACACAGATGATGAAATATTTATTCCATTTCACATCGGGGCGTCAAGGGCGATTCCGCGGCCTGCGGGCCGATTTACGCCTCGCTCTGATGGATTCTATCATTTGCCTCGGCGGCCTTGCGCGGCGGCGGGCTAGATGTTTTCCGGCAGATAGATGTCGAAGGGCAGGAAGGTCTGGCCCGGAGCGTTGGCGGCGCCGGTCTCGATGGCATGCGCCATCAGGTCGACAAGCTCACGGCACAAAGCGGCGAGCGGGGTCGAGATCACCATGGTGAGGATGTTGTCGGCGAGTGCCGCGCGTGATTCGGCGTTGATCTCGTTGCAGACGACCACCGGCATGGTCGCGGGCTTCGCTGCCCGCAGCGCCGAGACCGCGCCTTCCATGCCGCCGCCGGCGACGTAGCAGCCGGCAAGATCCGGATAACGCGCCAGAAGATCGATCATCGCGTCATGGGTCACCTGGTTGGCTTCCAGATTGACCAGCGTTTCAAGCACGCTGAACTCCGGCGCGTGCTCGCGGAAGAAGGAGCGAAAGCCGATCTCGCGCAGCTCATGGCCGTGGAAGCGGTGGCTGCCGACGAAGAGGGCGACCTTGCCGGGCCGCTTGGCTGCCTTGGAGATCATCCATGCGGCGGTGCGCCCGACCTTGCGGTTGTCGAGGCCGATATAGCCTTCCCGGATGCCGGCGGCAAAGTCGGACAGCACGGAAAAGACCGGCTGCCCTCTCGCCTTCAAGGTTTCCACGACCGCTGTCAGGGTCGGATGGTCCGGACCGACAACGGCGATGGCCCTCGATTTCGCCGCCAGCCTGCGCATCTGGGAGGCGATCTCGTCGGGAGCCAGGGAGCTGGCGAAATCGATGGTCGCAACGCCACGGAAGCGTTGCGATTGCGAGATGGCCAGTTCGAGTTCCCGCGCGAAGTCGCCGTAAAAGGCATCATTGCCCCGCAGCAGCAGGAAGCCCAGCCGGTACTCCGGCAATTCCTGGCGCATGCGCTGCTTGATAAGGCCGGCGGCGTGATAGCCGATATCGGTAGCGGTCTCGTAGACGCGGCGCGCTGTCTCTTCGCGCACCGGCAGCCGGTTGTTCAGCACGCGGTCGACGGTGGCGACACTGACGCCCGAGATGCGCGCCAGATCTGATATTGTCGGCCGCTTCACCATGCTTGCCTCGTCGGGTTTGCTTGAGCCTTCGTACATCATCCTGATGGGAAATGATAGAAACTATCTTTGTGATGTTGAGTCCATCATCGGTCGGCGTTACTTTGATGCTCGAAGCCAAAGGATTTCATGGCATTCGCTCTGGCGGATGCCTTTGCCGAGGGAGGCAATCATGTCCACTGCGCCGTCCCGGCGTGACTACAGCCTGATCGGCCGCGATGCCAAGCTCGCCGTCGAGACCGGCCTGTCGGCGGCCGAGTGGTATCACACCGAGGTACCGCGCAAGCAGATGAAGGAGCTGATGCAGCGCTCCGACGGGCCGGCGATCCGCGATACGGCAATCTGGTTCGCCGCGCTGATCGTCAGCGGCGCCGGCGGCGCCTGGTTCTGGGGCACATGGTGGTGCGTGCCGTTCTTCTTCGTCTATGGCGTGCTCTACGGCTCCTCGACGGATTCACGCTGGCACGAATGCGGCCACGGCACCGCCTTCCGGACGCAGTGGATGAACGATGCCGTCTATCAGATCGCCTGCTTCATGATCATGCGCAATCCGGTGACCTGGCGCTGGAGCCACACGCGCCACCACACCGACACCGTCATCGTGGGCCGCGATCCGGAAATCTCGGTCATGCGGCCGCCTGATCTGGTTCGCGCCATGCTGGGCTTCGTCGGTGTGCTCGATGCCTGGCATGCGATGTCAGACATGCTGCGCAACGCCGCCGGCACCGTCAGCGCCGCCGAAAAGGCCTTCATTCCCGAACAGGAACAGCCCAAGGCGATCCGCGTCGCCCGCATCTGGACGGCGATCTATGCCGCCACCGTCGGGCTGGCGCTCTACACCGGTTCGTTCCTGCCGCTGATGCTGGTCGGCCTGCCCAGGCTCTACGGCGCCTGGCACCATGTCATGGTCGGGCTGCTGCAGCATGGCGGCCTAGCCGACAATGTCACCGACCACAGACTGAACAGCCGCACCGTCTACATGAACCCGATCAGCCGCTTCATCTACTGGAACATGAACTACCATGTCGAGCATCACATGTTCCCGATGGTGCCCTATCATGCGCTGCCGAGGCTGCACGAACTGATCAAGCACGACCTGCCGGAACCGACACCGTCGATCCTGGCCGGCTATCGCGAGATGATCCCTGTCTTCCTGCGCCAGCTGCGCAACGAGGACTATTTCCTCAAGCGCGAGCTGCCGCCGACCGCACGGCCATATCGCGAAGAATTCCACAACGACACTATCGCCGCCGCGGCGGAATGATCGTGCTTCCATCTGGTTTAGAGTGTTTATTTTAACGCAATTCCGGGCGGAAAACCGCTGCGCACTTTTCCTGGATTTGCTTTGGGGAGGACTTGAATGAGCGACTGGGTCGAGGCCTGCGCCACCGGCGACATAGACGAGGAGGATGTGATGCGCTTCGACCATGGCGGCCGCACCTTCGCCATCTATCGCAGCCCCGACGACGAGTTCTTCGCCACCGACGGCCTCTGCACGCATGAAAAGGTGCACCTGGCCGACGGGCTGGTGATGGACGACATCATCGAATGTCCCAAGCACAATGGCCGCTTCAACTACAAGACAGGGGATGCCCGCGGCGCGCCGGTCTGCGTCAATCTGAAGACCTATCCGGTCAAGGTTGATGCCGGCAAAGTCCTGATCCAGATCGGATGACTGACATGGCGCGGGGAATGGTCATCATCGGCGCCGGCGAATGCGGCGGGCGGGCGGCATTGGCGCTGCGCGACCTCGATTATCAGGGGCCGGTGACGCTGGTCGGCGATGAGCCGCATCTGCCCTATGAGCGCCCGCCGCTGTCCAAGGAGGCGATGGCCAGCGATGCGCCAGAGATCAAGGCGATCGCCAGCGACGCCATTCTGGCCGAGAAATCGATCCGGCATATCCATTCCGTCCAGGCCGTGGCGATCGATCCGGCGGCGCATGCGGTGCGCCTGTCGGACGGATCGGTCCTGCCTTACGACAAGCTCCTGCTGGCAACGGGTTCGATGCCGCGCAAGCTGCCGATGCCCGGCCTTGGCGCGCACTGCGTCTATCTCAGGACCTTCGCCGACGCGCTCGCCATTCGCGCGCATCTTACCCCCGGCAACCGTATCGCCATCATCGGCGGCGGTTTCATCGGCCTCGAACTCGCCGCCGCGGCACGCAAGCTAGGCGCTGCGGTCACCGTTATCGAGGCGCAGCCGCGCATCCTGATGCGCGGCGTGCCGGCGGAGATCGCCGAAATCATCCATGACGCGCATGTCGCCGAGGGCGTTGATACTCTGTGCGGGGATGGCATCGCGTCCATCGCCGACGACGGCAACAAGGTGCGCATAGCGCTTGCCGGCGGCCGGGAAATCGTCGCCGACCTCGCGATCATCGGCATCGGCGCCGTGCCGGTGACCGGGCTTGCGGCCGAAGCCGGCCTGGCGATCGACAACGGCATTGCAGTCGATGCCGAGCTGCGCAGCAGCGATCCCGACATCTTTGCCGCCGGCGATTGCTGCTCGTTTCCGCTCGCCGTCTATGGCGGCCGCCGCGTCCGGCTGGAAGCCTGGCGCAACGCCCAGGAACAGGGCGCGCTGGCGGCCAGGAACATGCTCGGCGCCGGCGAGGCGCATGCGTCGGTGCCGTGGTTCTGGTCGGATCAATATGGTCTGTCCCTGCAGATCGCCGGGCTCGCCGACGAAGGCAGCAGCACCGTGCGCCGCGACCTCGGCGACGGCGCTTTCATCCTCTTCCATCTGGCCCAAGACGGCAGGCTGGTGGCCGCCAGCGGCATCGGCCCCGGCAACGCGGTCGCCCGCGATATCAGGCTGGCCGAAATACTGATCGGCAAGCACGCGAAACCGGCGCCGGAAGCGCTGGGATCACAGGCGGTCAAGCTGAAGTCGCTGCTGGCGGCTTGAGCCGTCACGCCAATTGCCGACGTCTGCGCCGCCCCTCATCTGCCTGCCGGCATCTTCTCCCCGTATAGTGACGGGGAGAAGGGCGCTATCATCGCCGGTTTCGCCAATCACCAGCATCGCAAGAAGGGCGCCGAGGTTGCGGCCAGCCCCTTTCTCCCCGTCACTATACGGGGAGAAATGTCCGGCAGGACAATGAGGGGCGGCGCAGGCGTCGGCAAATTAACGTCAGCGCGCCTGAACCCCAGCCTAAAACAGCGCCTTCAGCTCCGCCAATTTGTCATTCACCAGCCAGCCATAGTAATTCTCTTCCGGCAGCTTTTCCGGCTCGCCGGCGGCGCGGCGCCTGTCGTTCTCCGCCTTCAGCGCGTCGGCGCGCTGCTCCGGATTGCCGACATTGTAGAGCGTGGCCGTGACCCCCGGATTGCCCGAAATGTCGAAGCCGGCAATGCTTTTATAGGCATCGATCGATTTCCGGATCGTCGCGGCGACGTAGGGCAGCGTCAGGTCGGGATCCATGATGGTCTTGTAGACCGAATTGGGATCGCCGACGTCGAGCTTCGGCAGGCCGGAAACCTTGTGCACCAGATCGCTCATCTGCAGGGCGGTCAGCGGGTTGAGCTGGCCGAGGCCGAAGGTCTGGCCGGCATAATAGGGCTGGAAGAAGGTGGCACCGAAGCGGTCGTCGGGAAAGTTCGTCCCGCCGACGCTCTTGCCGCGAAACGAACGGTTCCACACCTGTTCGCGGCATTCCCACAGATCGTAGCTGTCGGACATTGGGGCGCATTTCTTGAATTCCGGCCGCTGCACGAAATCGGTGATGTCCTCGCCGTCATAGGCGAAGGAAAGCTTGCTGGAGAGATAGGAGATCGCCTTGACGTAGTAGGTCTGCAGCCGGTCATAGGCATCGACATTGTAGGTGTGCTCGCCGACGATGGCGCCGACGATGTGCAGGGGATCAATGCCGTAGGTGGCTGCTGCCTTTTTGATCTTGCCGCGCAATTCGGCGTCGTTCTGCAGCAGGGCGTAGACCTTGCGGTACTTTGCCTGGAAGCTGGTGTTGGTCGCCTGCGTTCGCCGGCTGGAGGCACCCGGAATGTCGGGCTGCACGGCATTGCGATTTCCCGGCGGCACCAATGTCGCTGCCTCGGCGGCGAACAGCGTCGCCGCCAGCGTCAAGCCGAGAATGACCAGGATCAATTTTTTCATGCACCCGCCGCCCAAGCAATTCCAGGAAAAGTGTGAAACGGTTTCCCGGAATTGCGTCAACCAAGAGATCGAGAATTGCCGCGCAAACTAGGTAAAGCTCTTGGTCGAGTCGAGAGCGCCCCTTCACCCGGCACTACGAAAGGTGGCCAGATGGTACCATCTGGCCACACATGATTTTGCTTGCCGGAAAATGTTGCCTGGACCGGCGCCGGAACGTTCCGGCGCCGTCGTTTAAAGGATGAACCGCGACAGGTCGGTATTCCTGGACAGGTCGCCGACATGCTTCTCCACATAGGCGGCATCGATGGTGACTGATGTGCCGTTGCGGTCGGGCGCATCGTAGGAGATTTCGTCCAGCACCCGCTCCATCACCGTCTGCAACCGCCTTGCGCCGATGTTCTCGACGCTGGCGTTGAGGTCGACGGCGATGCCGGCCAGCGAATCGATAGCGTCGACGGTGAAGGTCAGCTCGACGCCCTCGGTCTTCATCAGAGCGATATACTGCTTGATCAGGCTCGCCTCGGTCTCGGTCAGGATGCGGACGAAATCGTCCTTCTCCAGCGCCCGCAATTCGACGCGGATCGGCAGGCGGCCCTGCAGCTCCGGCAAAAGGTCGGACGGCTTGGAGACGTGGAAGGCGCCGGAAGCGATGAACAGGATATGATCCGTCTTCAACGGCCCGTATTTGGTCGCCACCGTGGTGCCCTCGACCAGCGGCAGCAGGTCGCGCTGCACGCCTTCGCGGGACGGACCGCCCGAAATGTCGGATCTCGCCGCTATCTTGTCGATCTCGTCGAGGAAGACGATGCCGTCATTCTCCGCGGCATCGAGCGCCCGGCGCACGACTTCGTCCTGATCGAGCAGCTTGTCGGACTCGTCATTGACCAGCAGGTCGTAGGACTCCTTGACCGTCGTCTTGCGCATCTTGGTCTTCTTGCCGCCCATCGCCTTCGACAGCATGTCGTTGATGTTGAGCACACCGATATTGGCGCCCGGCATGCCGGGGATTTCGAAGCCGGGCATGCCGCCATTGCCGGTGTCGGCAACCTCGACCTCGATCTCCTTGTCGTCGAGCTCGCCGTCGCGCAGCTTCTTGCGGAAACTATCGCGGGTGGCCGGGCTCGCCGTCTTGCCGACCAGCGCTTCCAGCACGCGTTCCTCGGCGTTGACGTGGGCGCGCGCCTTGACGTCTTCGCGCATCTTCTCGCGCACCAGGCCGATGGCGATCTCGACCAGATCGCGGATGATCTGCTCGACATCGCGGCCGACATAGCCGACCTCGGTGAACTTGGTCGCCTCGACCTTGACGAAAGGCGCACCGGCGAGCCGCGCCAGGCGGCGCGAGATTTCGGTCTTGCCGACGCCGGTTGGCCCGATCATCAGGATGTTCTTCGGCATCACCTCTTCGCGCATCTGGCCTTCCAGCTGCTGGCGGCGCCAGCGGTTGCGCAAGGCGATGGCCACGGCGCGCTTGGCGTCCTTCTGGCCGATGATGAAACGGTCGAGTTCCGAAACGATTTCGCGGGGAGAAAATGTGCTCATATCACTAGATTCCACTTTGCCACTGCTTGATGGCCTCGAACGGATGCAGCAGCATGATCACGTTGAGTGTCAGATTGTCCCGGATGAGATAGCCGGTACCGAGTTCGAAGATGATGGCGAGGCTGACGATCACCCATATAGGTAGCCTTCGCGCCATCACAAATCCCAGCACCATGGCCAGAGTGTCCGACACCGAATTGATGATGCTGTCGCCGTAATAGTCGAGCGAGATGGTGCCGGCGCGGTAGCGCTCGATGATGAATGGGCTGTTTTCGAGCAGCTCCCAACCGCCTTCGATGAAGACGGCGAACGCCAGTCTCAAGCCGATCGGCGAACGCGGGAACAGGAATCTTGCCAGCGCATAGAACAGGAAGCCATGGATGATGTGTGAAAACGTATACCAGTCCGAAATGTGCTGGGAATTCTCCGAACTCTGCACGACGCCTTGCCAGAGCTTGACGTAGCCGCAGGTGCAGATCGGCGTTCGCCCCATGCCGTAGAGCGCCCCGGCCTGGAAGATGACCAGGGCAAGCACCAGCAGAAGCCCCATTCGCCAGCTGTCTTCATAGGCCGAATAGCTGTTCTCCGCGGTCGGTGTCGTCATCGGTTCATTCCCCCTCGTTTCGCGTCGCCGTGTCGATCATCACAAAGCCTTGTCACGCCTTCAGCGGCGGTAGCCGGCGGATCACGGCCGCCGGCAAGGTGGGTTTGACCACAAACCGCCGGATACGCTGCCAGCCAGCCCCGAACAGAATGATCAGCGCGCCAACAACGACCAGGATCAAGGCAAAAGGCGGGATGCCCGTCGAATCGGAGGCGGAATTCACCAGATAATAGATGCCCAGCGAGCCGAAGTAAGCCAATGTCGGAACCAGAAGCGAACGGCGGTCGATGGCAAGCGCGACATAGAGGAAGCCAAGGATCAGTATCGTCAGCATGATGGTTGCATTGGCATCCGGCGCGATATGTCCGAATACGACGTTCTGGCCGGTTGCCATGATGAAGAGCGGATGCACCAGCATAGGCGCCGAGACGACATGCAGCCAGAAAGCGCAATCGGACCAGATCTTGCGTCGATCCCTATCGTAAATGTCAAAAGCTACACCCGTTGCGAACACGATCAGGCCGCAGATCAGCGGCATGTAAAGTGCCGCGCGGAGCAATTCGGGAACATCCTCCATACGCGGTGGCGCAATCGCACCCGCTGTCACGCTGTCATACAGGATTATCGCCGTTTGCAGGAAGGCAAGCAGTGTAAAAGCGATGGCGATAGCCCCGGCAATGATGGGGACGCGAAAACGCCAGAAATAGATCGCCGCCGCGATTATTCCTCCGCCCAGGAACAGATATCCGGCCTGGGACGCCGTCTGGCGCAACGCCAATAGCTGCCAGATAGTCTCCGGCTTGCGTATGCCGAAGCTGGCCTCCACCTGTAGCGCCAGAGCGGCCAGAATGGCGGCCATGAAAATCAGGGCAAGCACGGACGACGATAATTTCATCCGGTGCTGACGCGTGACGATTTCGGCGAGCCCCCAGGCGAAAACCGCGAGGATGCCTGCGATCCAGAATGTCTGACCTGGAAGCAAGGTGGTCAGGACAAAGAAGAAGCCGGCGCTGAGCAGAACGGTTCCCACGGTGACGAACAGATCGTTGCCGCCGCCTACCAGCCGCAGGTTTTCCTCGTCACCCTCGTCATCGGCGCGCCTGGCCTCGGGGGCGAGAGCGACCGCACGTTCCATGGCCTCCAACTGATCGCGCAGGGTCTGCGAGATCAAACCTTTCGCGACTGCCTTGTCGAGGGTTTCGGCGCTGATCAATTGGGCTCCTGCGTCGCGTCGCGCGCCATCATCAAGGCCGGCCCGTACTCCGATGTTCTGGTGTCAAAGGCAACAAAGCCAGCCTTTTCATAGGCACGGATCGCCCTGACATTGGCGGGATCCGGATCGATGATGACGCGCGGAACACCTTCCTCGAAAAGCTGTTCGACGAACTGGCGCACGATTGCCGAGCCATGGCCGCGCCCGAGCAACTCCGGCACGCCGATCGACACGTCTATGCCGAGCGTGCCGAACGGCTGGTCGGCATAGGGATGGTCGTCTTCCAGATGCGGGTCGTAGCTCTGCAGATAGGCGATCGGCTTGCCGTCGAGCTCGACGATCAGCGGCTCGACCGAAATCGAGTCGATGTGCTCGCGAATGCCGGCGATTTCCGTCTCCGGATCGTCCCACCACTCTGCAACATGCGGCTCGGCGAGCCAGCCGGCGATCATCGGCAGGTCTTTTTCCGTCACCGGCCGAAAGTCGTAGCTATCTTCTTGTTCGGCCATGATCTCTGGACGAACGGAACCGTTCGTCCGAGAAAACCGGTTTCCACTTTTCGGGGTCATGGCCGGCCTTTTCAGCCGACCTCGAGCGTTTCGACGACGAAATTGTTGTTGGTGTAGACGCAGATGTCGGATGCGATCTGCATCGCCTTGCGGGCGATCTCCTCGGCATCCTTGTCGCTGTCCATCAGCGCGCGGGCCGCGGCCAGCGCGTAGTTGCCGCCCGAACCGATGGCCATGACGCCGAATTCGGGTTCGAGCACGTCGCCGGTGCCGGTCAGCGCCAGCGATACCGACTTGTCGGCCACCAGCATCATCGCCTCGAGCCGGCGCAGATAGCGGTCGGTGCGCCAGTCCTTGGCTAGTTCGACGCAGGCGCGCGTCAGCTGGTCTGGATATTGTTCGAGCTTGGCTTCGAGCCGCTCCAGCAGCGTGAAGGCGTCGGCGGTGGCGCCGGCGAACCCGGCGATCACATTGCCGCCCTTGCCGATGCGGCGCACCTTCTTGGCGTTGCCCTTCATGATGGTCTGGCCAAGGCTGACCTGGCCGTCGCCGGCGATCACCACCTTGTTGCCCTTGCGCACCGTCACGATGGTCGTGGCGTGCATGGTCAGATTATCGGACATTTTCTGGCTCCGAGCAGCGCCATCCCGATAAGGCGATCGGCGCGGTACGAGTGACTTGATCGGCCATATGTATGCATGGGACCGATGATTGCAAACCGCTGGATAGCGGCCGGGTTCGCAACTGGCAATCGCCGGATCATGCTGCTAGAAGGCTTTCGTTTTCAAGCCTGCGAGGGCTTGAACCTCTGAGCCGGTCACGATGTGAACCTCTGGACAAGGATAGAGTGATGCCGCCCCGCGCCGCCGAAGTCAGCCGCAAGACCAAGGAAACCGAGATTGCCGTCTCGGCCCATGTCGACGGCACCGGAAAATCGGACATTTCGACGGGCGTCGGCTTCTTTGACCATATGCTGGACCAACTGGCGCGCCATTCCCTGATCGACATGACGGTCAGGGCCAAAGGCGACCTGCATATCGACGATCATCACACCGTCGAGGACACCGGCATCGCGCTTGGCCAGGCGCTGGCCAAGGCACTGGGCGAGCGGCGCGGCATCATGCGCTATGCCTCGATCGACCTTGCCATGGACGAGACGCTGACGCGCGCTGCGATCGACGTGTCCGGCCGTCCCTTCCTGGTCTGGAACGTTTCCTTCTCGTCGCCGAAGATCGGTACTTTCGACACCGAGCTGGTGCGCGAATTCTTCCAGGCGCTGGCGCAGAATGCCGGCATCACGCTGCATGTCACCAATCACTATGGCGCCAACAACCATCACATCGCCGAGACCTGCTTCAAGGCGGTGGCGCGCGCGCTGCGCGCGGCTCTCGAACGCGATCCGCGCCAGCCGGATGCGGTTCCCTCCACCAAGGGATCGTTGAAGGGATAAGGCCATGGCCACCTATGTCGTGATGGAACCGCCAGGCCGCAGCGAGAGGGCCGATGCCACGGCCTTTGTCCGCGATGGCTTCACCTGGCTGGGCCTCCTGGTGCCGCCGCTATGGTTCGCCTGGCATCGGCTGTGGATCGAGGCAGCGCTTGCCTTCGTCGTCATGGGCCTGCTTTCGATGCTGGGCCAGAAGCTCGGCCTTGGTCTGACCGGCTCGCTGCTGTCACTGTTGGTTTCGCTCTATGTCGGACTGGAAGGGCAAGGCCTGCGCATCGCGGCACTTCGCCGGCGCGGTTGGCACGAATGGGGCGCGGTCGAAGCCGGTTGGCTCGACGACGCCGACACACGCTATGCGCTGGAAGCGGAAGCGCTTGCCGATGAGGTTGTGCCGGCGCCGCGTATGGTCCCCGATGCTGCCCTCGCGCGGCCAGCGCAGCCGGGCATGGCGCTGGGGCTGACCCACATTCCGGGAAGAAGCTGACATGCGGGTTGCGATCATCGACTACGGCTCGGGCAATTTGCGCTCGGCCACCAAGGCTTTCGAGCGCGCCGCGCGCGAAGCCGGCATATCGGCCGATATCGACCTGACCGCAGATGCCGAGCGGGTGCGCACGGCCGATCGCATCGTCCTGCCCGGCGTCGGCGCCTATGCCGACTGCGCCTCCGGCCTGCAGGCCGTCGAAGGCATGTGGGAAGCCGTCGAGGAGGTTGCGATCGTCAAGGGCCGGCCGTTCCTCGGCATCTGCGTCGGCATGCAGCTGATGTCGCAGCGCGGCCTCGAAAAGACGATTACCAAGGGCTTCGGCTGGATATCGGGCGACGTGAAGGAGATCATGCCTTCCGATCCGGCGCTGAAGATCCCGCAGATCGGCTGGAACACGATCGAGCTCAAGCGCCAGCATCCGCTGTTTGCCGGCATACCGACTGGCGCAAGCGGGCTGCATGCCTATTTCGTGCATTCCTATCATCTCGATGCGGGCAAGGCGGACGAGGTTCTGGCGGTTGCCGACTATGGCGGCCCGGTGACGGCGGCCGTCGCCCGCGACAATCTTGTCGGCACGCAGTTCCACCCGGAAAAGAGCCAGGCGCTCGGCCTCGCGCTGATCACTAATTTCCTGCGCTGGAGGCCCTAGAGCATGATTCCGAAAAGTGGACCCCGGTTTCTCGGACAAACGGTTCCCGTTTGTCCGGAGATCATGCTCGAGCAGAGGGATAGACCATGAGCAAGAAGGGCTACTGGATGGCGATGGTCGAGGTGACCGATCCGGAAAATTATCCGCTATACATTGCCGCCAACAAAGCGGCTTTCGACAAATATGGCGCAAAGTTCCTGACCCGCGGCGGTCAGTCGTCGAGCCCGGAAGGGCCATCGGGCAATCGCCATGTCATCATCGAGTTCGAGAGCTATGCGGTCGCACTCGCCTGCTTCCATTCGCCTGAATACCAGGTGGCGCTGAAATTCCGACGCCTCTATTCGACATCCCATTTCGCCATTGTGGAAGGCGCCTGAACGGATGATCCTTTTCCCGGCGATAGATCTCAAGGACGGCCAGTGCGTGCGCCTCAGGCATGGCGACATGGCGACCGCGACCATCTACAACGATGATCCTGCCGCGCAGGCGCGGGCCTTCGAGCAACAGGGTTTCGAATGGCTGCATGTCGTCGACCTCAACGGCGCCTTCCAGGGCCAGAGCGTCAACAGTGCGGCGGTCGGCGCCATCCTCAAGGCAACGAAGAACCCGGTGCAGCTCGGCGGCGGCATCCGCACGCTGGCGCAGATCGAGGACTGGCTCGATCGCGGCCTGGCCCGGGTCATCCTCGGCACGGTGGCGGTGCGTGACCCGGACCTTGTCAAACAGGCCTGCAAGGCGTTTCCGGGCAAGGTCGCCGTCGGCATCGACGCCAAGGGCGGCAAGGTCGCCGTCGAGGGCTGGGCCGAGGCGTCGAGCCTCGGCGTCATCGAACTGGCGAGGAAGTTCGAGGGCGCCGGCGTCGCTGCCATCATCTACACCGACATCGACCGCGACGGCGTTTTGACCGGCATCAACTGGGACGCCACCATCGACCTCGCCGATGCCGTGTCGATCCCGGTCATCGCGTCGGGCGGCCTCGCCTCGATCGCCGACATCGTGCGCATGACCATGCCCGATGCGCAAAAGCTCGAAGGCGCGATCTCCGGCCGCGCGCTCTATGACGGCCGCATCGAACCGGCCGAGGCCCTGGCGATCCTGCAGGGCAGGGCGGAGACGCGGACGTGAAAATCTCCATTATCCTGGCCTCCTATGACAGCGGCCACTACCATGGCGGCATGGGCCAGGGGCCGGACGCGCTGGTCTCGGGCGGGCTCGTCGACGCCCTGACGATGGCTGGCCACGATGTGATGGTCGAGGATATCGGCAAGGTTGGAGATGCCCAGGAGCGTGAAATCGCCACCGGCTTTGCCGTCTGCAACGCGGTTGCGAGCGAGGTTCGCCTTGCCCGCGACGCCGGTCGGTTTCCCATCGTCCTTGCCGGAAACTGCCTGACCAGCGCCGGCGCGGTCGCCGGCGAAGACGCCGATGCGATCATCTGGGCCGACCAGCATGGCGACCTCAACACGCCCGAGACATCCACATATGGCTTTCTCGACGGCATGGCGCTGGCGACCGTGCTCGGCCTGTGCTGGCGGCCGATGGCGTCGGCCATTCCGGGCTTCAAGCCGATCGATCCGTCACGCTGCGTGCTCGTCAACGCGCGCGATCTCGATCCGGCGGAAAAACAGCTTCTCGAGACATTGCCGATCGTGCGGACGGAATGCTCCGGGGTGGCCCAGGCGGCCGAAAGACTGATGGTCGCCGGCGCCAGACGCGTGCACATGCATCTCGATATGGACGTGCACGATCCCCGGGAGCTGCAGGCCAACCGCTATATCACTTCGGGCGGGCCGAGCCCGGAACAGTTGCGCGATGCCACGTGCGCCATGGCGCTGGCGGTGCCGATCGTCGGCATCACCGTCTCCGCCTACGACCCGGCCTTCGACGCCCAGGCCGATGTTCCGCCGCTGGTCGGCCAGTTGCTGAACGATCTCATCGCCACGATAGAGGGTCGCTGATGCTGAAAGCCCGTGTCATCCCCTGTCTCGACGTCAAGAGCGGCCGTGTCGTCAAGGGCGTCAACTTCGTCGATCTCGTCGACGCCGGCGATCCGGTCGAGGCGGCCAAGGCCTATGACGCGGCCGGCGCCGACGAACTCTGCTTCCTCGACATCACGGCTTCGTCGGACAATCGAGAGACCATCTTCGACGTCATCGCACGCACCGCCGAACAATGTTTCATGCCGCTGACCGTTGGCGGCGGCGTGCGCCAGGTGGCCGATATCAGGAAGCTGCTCTTGGCCGGCGCCGACAAGGTGTCGATCAACACGGCCGCGGTGAAGAACCCGGATTTCGTCGCCGAGGCCGCTGACAAGTTCGGCAACCAGTGCATCGTCGTCGCCATCGACGCCAAGAAGGTGTCGGGCACCAGTGAGACCGACCGCTGGGAGATCTTCACCCATGGCGGCCGCGAAAAGACCGGCATCGATGCGGTCGAGTTCGCCCGGAAAATGGTCGATCGCGGCGCCGGCGAGATCCTGCTGACCTCGATGGATCGGGACGGCACCAAGGCCGGCTACGACATCGCGCTGACCCGCGCGATATCAGACGCCGTGCGTGCGCCGGTGATCGCCTCCGGCGGCGTCGGCACGCTCGACCACATGGTCGAAGGCATTCGCGACGGCCATGCCGGCGCGGTGCTGGCGGCGTCCATCTTCCATTTCGGCACCTACACGATAGCGCAGGCCAAGGCGCATATGGCCGCCGCGGGGCTGCCGATGCGGCTGGACTCTGTGAATAATCGGCCCTAAAGCATGATCCCGAAAAGTGGGAACCGGTTTTCGGAAAAGATCATGCTTAAACAAGCAGATAGATGACGCCATGACCGAGTTTTCGCTTTCCGATCTGGAAAAAATCATTGGGGAACGCGCCCATTCCGGAGATCCGGATTCGTGGACGGCAAAATTGTTCGCGCGCGGCATCGACAAGGCGGCGCAGAAGCTCGGCGAGGAGGCGGTCGAGACCGTGATTGCCGCCGTCAGGGGCGACAAACCGGCCATCGTTTCAGAAAGCGCCGATCTTATATATCATTGGCTCGTCGTTCTCGGCCTCTCCGGGGTACCGCTGAGCGACGTGCTTAGGGAACTCGAAGGCCGCACCCGGCGTTCGGGCATCGCCGAGAAGGCGTCACGGCCCAAGGGCTGACCGCGAGGAAGGGCAGGTATCTCGATGGATCAGCTCGCGCCAACCGAGAAATATTCCCCCTTTCGTTTCTTCTCCGCCGATCAATGGTCGCAATTCCGCGCCGATACCCCGCTGACGCTGAGCGCGGACGAATTCCGCCGCCTGCGCTCGCTCAACGATCCGGTCGATCTCGAAGAGGTCACGCGCATCTATCTGTCGCTGTCGCGGCTGTTGTCGGCGCATGTCGAAGCGAGCCAGCTGCTGTTTCGGCAACGCCAGGCCTTTTTCAACGCGGTCGACGTGGTCAAGACACCGTTCATCATCGGCATTGCCGGTTCGGTCGCCGTCGGCAAATCGACCACCGCACGCGTGCTGAAGGAACTGCTGGCGCGCTGGCCGTCGAGCCCCAAGGTCGATCTCATCACCACCGACGGCTTCCTGCTGCCCAACGAGGTCCTGCGCCGCGAGAACCTGATGGAGCGCAAGGGTTTCCCCGACAGCTACGATGTGGGCGCGCTGCTGCGCTTCCTGTCGGGCATCAAGTCGGCGCTGCCCGATGTCCGCGCGCCTGTCTATTCGCACCTGACTTATGACGTCATTCCCGGCGAGTTTGTCACCATCGACCGGCCCGACATATTGATCTTCGAGGGCATCAATGTCCTGCAGCCCGGCAAGCTGCCGCAGGACGGCAAGATCGTCCCTTTCCTGTCGGACTTCTTCGACTTCGCCATCTACATCGATGCCGACGAGAAGCTGATCCACAACTGGTATATTTCCCGCTTCATGCGGCTGCGTGAGACCGCCTTCCGCAATCCGGACTCCTTCTTTCACCGCTATTCGCAGCTGTCGGAGAGTTCGGCGCGCGCCATCGCCGAAGGCCTGTGGACCAACATCAATTTGAAGAATCTGCGCGAGAACATCCTGCCGACGCGGGCCCGCGCCGACTTGATCCTGCGCAAGGGCGCCGACCACCTGATCGAGGAAGTGGCGCTCAGGAAGCTGTGACGGCCGGCTCCGTCACCCGCCGCAGTGTCAGATTGATCCGCCCGCCGTTTTTCAGCAGCGCCGAGGTCGAGGGATAGATACGATCGACGCCGTGAAAGCACAGCCGCCCCTCGCCGCCGAGCACCACGACGTCACCGCTTTGCAGCCTGAACGACTTGGTGGCGCCATCACGCGTAGTCTGGCCGACTCGGAACAGGCAGTCGTCGCCGAGCGAGACGGAGACGACCGGCGCCGAAAGATCGGTCTCGTCGCGGTCCTGATGCAGGCCCATTTTTGCGTCCGGCGTGTAGAAATTGATGAGGCATGCTTCCGGCGGGTGCGAATAGCCCGAGACCTCGCGCCACAGGTCGAGCAGCGCATCCGGAATTGGCGGCCAAGGCGCCCCGGTTACCGGATGCGCCGGCTGGTAACGATAGCCGTGCTCCTTGTCGGTGACCCAGCCGAGCGGCCCGCAATTGGTCATACGCACGCTCATCTCCTTGCCGGTGCGCGGCATGGCCGGCACGAACAGCGGCGCCTGCTGCACGATCCGTCTCACCTCGTCGACCAGCTCTTCCTGCGCGCTGCGCGACAGGTAGGCCGGCATGTGGCGGACGCCTTTGGGCAGGACGAGCACGGATTCGATTACCTCTTGGATGGTTCGGAACCGTAAAAGGTCACGATCAAATGAAAACGGCGACCCGAAAGCCGCCGCTCTTGTCGAATTGGCAGCCGCCGATCAGGCGAGGTCGGGAATGCGCAGCACCTGGCCCGGATAGATCTTGTCGGGATGGGTCAGCATCGGCTTGTTGGCCTGGAATATGACCGTGTTCTTGACGCCTTGGCCCTTGCCGTAGCTTTTCTCGGCGATCTTCCAGAGATTGTCGCCCTTCTTCACGGTGTAGAAGGTGGGCTCCTTGGCGGGGGCGGCGGCCGTGCCAGGTGCTGGCGCGACCTGCAATTCGTCGGCCTGCACTTTGGAGACGCCGAGCGTGTTGCCGACGGCGATGACCGCCTTCTCGAAGATCGACTGGTCCTTGACCACACCCTTCAGCACCGCCGTGTCGCCCGTGACGACGACCTCGACGCCATCGGTGCCGAGCTTGTGCGAATCGAGCTCCTTCTTGAGTGTGTCGGCCGTGGGTGCGGCTTCGTCGTCACCGCCGATGCCCAGTTTCTTGCCGACGCTCTTGACGAAATCGAACATGCCCATCCTTGGTCTCCCTTGCTAATGGCAATGGTTGAACTTTGCATCTGCGGTCCAAAATGGGAAGTCGTTTTGCGCGTGATTGGTGTGGTGCTTAATCGTTCTCCACCCGGCCGCGCAGCTTCTTGATCGTGCCGCGCCCGGCCTTGCTCTTCAGCCGCCGTTCCACGGCACCCTTTGACGGCCGTGTCTTCTTGCGCGGCGGCGGTGGCGGTTCGGCGGCCTTGGCGACCAATGCCGTCAGCCGTGCCCGCGCATCGGCTCGGTTCTGTTCCTGGGTGCGGAAGCGGCCTGCCTCGATGACGATGACACCGTCCTTGGTGGCACGCTGGCCGGCAAGCTTGATCGTCCGCTCGCGCACGCGCTCCGACAGACCCGTTGCGTTGGCCGCGTCGAAGCGCAGTTGCACCGCCGTCGCCACCTTGTTGACGTTCTGGCCGCCGGGACCGGACGAGCGGATGAAATCCTCGTGCAGGTCGCCCGGATGGATCACCGCATCGCCTGATATGATGATGTTGTCGTCGCTCGCCATGCCGCAGTCATGGCGCGGCGGATCGAAAAAGAAAAGGCCCGATCGAACCGGGCCTTTCAACGAAAGCTGACCCCTGTGGCGCGATTACTCCGCCGCTTCCTGCATGCGCGGCGCCGCGCCCAGCACCACGGCGTCGACATGGCTTTCGAATTTCTCGAAATTGACGGCGAACATGCCGACCAGCCGTGCCGCCTGCCGGTCATAGCCGGCCTTGTCGGCCCAGGTCGCCCGGGGGTCCAGAATCATCGGGTCGAGAATGGCGCTGTCGATGCCCGGCACAACCACCGGCACCTCGAAACCGAAATGAGGGTCGGTGCGGAACTCGGCCGTCTTCAGCGAGCCGTCGAGTGCGGCTGCAAGCAAGGCGCGCGTCGCCTTGATCGGCATGCGCTTGCCGGTGCCGTAGGCGCCGCCGGTCCAGCCGGTATTGACCAGCCAGCAATCGGCGCCGTGGCGGGCAATCAGCTCGCGCAGCAGATTGCCGTATTCGGAAGGGTGGCGCGGCATGAACGGCGCACCGAAACAGGTCGAAAACGTCGCTTCGGGCTCGGTCACGCCCTTTTCGGTTCCGGCCACCTTGGCGGTGTAGCCGGACAGGAAATGATACATCGCCTGCGCCGGGGTCAGCCGCGCGATCGGCGGCATCACCCCGAACGCATCGGCGGTCAGCATGATGATGTTGTTGGGATGGTTGGCGCGGCCGGTCTTGCTGGCATTGGGGATGAAGTCCAGCGGGTAGGCGCAGCGTGTGTTCTCGGTCAGTCTTCCGTCGTTGAAATCCGGCACGCCATCAGCGTCGAGCACGACATTTTCCAGCACCGTGCCGAAGCGCTGCGTGGTGGCGAAGATTTCCGGCTCGGCTTCCGCCGACAGCTTGATCGTCTTGGCGTAGCAGCCGCCTTCGAAATTGAAGATGCCGTGCGGTCCCCAGCCATGCTCGTCGTCGCCGATCAGCGTGCGCGAGGGATCGGCCGAGAGCGTCGTCTTGCCGGTGCCCGACAGGCCGAAGAAGATGGCGGCGTCGCCGGCCGCACCCTCATTGGCCGAGCAATGCATCGGCATCACGCCTTTCGCCGGCAGCAGATAGTTGAGCATGGTGAACACCGACTTCTTCATCTCGCCGGCATAGGAGGTGCCGCCGATCAGCACGATCTTGCGCGAAAGATCGACGGCGATCACCGTTTCGGTGCGGCTGCCGTGACGAAGGGGATCGGCGCGGAAGGACGGCAGGTCGATGATCGTCATCTCAGGCACGAACTGTTCGAGTTCGGCGGCATCCGGACGGATCAGCAGATTGCGGATGAACAGCGAGTGCCAGGCAAATTCGGTGATCACCCTGGTCGGCAGCCTCGACTCCGCATCGGCGCCGCCGACCAGATCCTGGACGTATAGGTCCTTGTCCGCGGCATGCGCCTGGAAATCGGCGAGCAGCGTGTCGAACTGGGCCGGCGAGATCGCCTTGTTGTTGTCCCACCAGACATGTGGTTCGGTGGCGCCATCGCGGACGACGAACTTGTCCTTGGGCGAGCGGCCGGTGTGCTGTCCGGTCTCGGCGACCAGCGCGCCATGGGCGGTCAAGCGGGCCTCGCCGCGCCGGATCGATTCCTCATAAAGGGCAGCCGCACCGAAATTATAGCGCACCACGCCGGTGGTTTTCAGGCCGATATGATCGATCGCGCAGGCGGAATTGCGTTTGCCGACTTCCGACATCGAGTGTCCCTCTTGGATTTGCCGCATCTTTGCCGGCACGTTTCCAGCACGCCCACTACGCGGGCTGAGATGGTCAGAACCAGAAAAGGCAAATGATATCAAATCATTAATCGATTTAAATATTTTGAAAGTTGTTTAAATCGTTTATATGTGCAAAAAGTTTCGCGGTTGCCCAAAGGATTGGCGATGTACGTTCGTCCAATCCATGTCGAGGTAGGATTGTGGCCGCCGGCATGCCGCGCGTGACAGCGGACAAGGCCTATGCCACATTTTGTACCTAATTTGTCCTGCAAAAGCCCCTTCTCTACGACAGAAGGGACAGCTCATGAGGGAGCCGCTTGAAATGGCAACAATCGCGCTTGTCGATGACGACCGCAACATTCTGACATCGGTGTCGATCGCCCTGGAATCCGAGGGGTATCGCGTCGAGACCTACACGGATGGTGCGTCGGCGCTGGAAGGCCTGGCGGCACGCCCGCCGAACCTTGCCATCCTCGACATCAAGATGCCGCGCATGGACGGCATGGAACTGCTGCGCCGGATGCGCCAGAAGTCAGACCTGCCGGTGATCTTCCTGACCTCCAAGGACGACGAGATCGATGAATTGTTCGGCCTCAAGATGGGCGCCGACGATTTCATCCGCAAACCCTTCTCGCAGCGCCTGCTGGTCGAGCGGGTGCGCGCCGTGCTGCGCCGCGCCAGTGCCCGCGAGGCTGCCGCCAAGACGCCAAGCCAGCAGGCCCGCTCGCTCGAGCGCGGCCAGCTCGTCATGGACCAGGAGCGCCACACCTGCACCTGGAAAGGCGAGCCGGTGACGCTCACCGTCACCGAGTTCCTGATCCTGCATTCGCTGGCGCAGCGTCCCGGTGTCGTAAAAAGCCGTGATGCGCTGATGGATTCGGCCTATGATGAACAGGTCTATGTCGACGATCGCACCATCGACAGCCACATCAAGCGGCTGCGCAAGAAGTTCAAGGCCGTCGACGACGACTTCGAGATGATCGAAACCCTTTACGGAGTCGGATACCGGTTCCGCGAAGCGTAATGATGCATGTCGCTCAAAAGTGGTCCCGGTTTTGGGATGCCGACATGCATCAAAGCAAGGTAATCCATGTCGCCCAAAAGTGGTCCCGGTTTTGGGACAACGACATGCATCAGGCCAAGGACTAGGCGGGAGCTGCTATTCGATGGCAGTGGAAGCACAGCGAACAAGACCGGCGGGCGCCTCCAGGCGGCCGTCGCGGATCATGCCGTCCTTCGTCTCGAAGATCACGGTGCCGATGCGCCGCTTCCTTGGCCATCATATCTTTTCCAGCCTGACGCGGCGTATCCTGTTCCTCAACCTTGCCGGCCTCGCCGTCCTGGTGACCGGCATCCTCTATCTCAACACCTTCCGAGACGGGCTGATCGACGCCCGCGTCGAAAGCCTGATGACCCAGGGCGAGATCATCGCCGGTGCGATCGCCGCGTCGGCGACGGTCGAGACGGATTCGATCAGCATCGACCCGGAAAAGCTGCTTGAACTGCAGGCCGGCGAAAGCCTGGGGCCGGGCTCCGACCAGCTCGACAATCTCGACTTCCCGATCAACCCGGAGCGCGTCGCCCCGGTGCTGCGAAGGCTGATCTCGCCGACCAGGACCCGCGCCCGCATCTATGACCGCGACGCCAATCTGCTGCTCGATTCACGCCACCTCTATTCGCGTGGCCAGATCCTGCGCTACGACCTGCCGCCGGTCGAGGAGGAAGAGCCCGATCTGGTCGAGCGCATCCAGAAATTCGTCTTCGACTTCTTCCGCAACACCGAGCTGCCGGTCTATCACGAGCAGCCGGGCGGCAATGGCGCCGCTTTCCCGGAAGTGGTCAAGGCTCTCACCGGCAGCCCGTCGACCATCGTGCGCGTCAGCGAGCAGGGCGAGCAGATCGTTTCGGTGGCGGTGCCGATCCAGCGCTTTCGTGCTGTTCTGGGCGTGCTGATGCTGTCGACCGAAGGCGGCGACATCGACAAGATCGTCGCTGCCGAGCGCAAGGCGATCCTGCGCGTCTTCGGTATCGCGGCGCTTGTCACCGCCATCCTGTCGATGCTGCTTGCCTCCACCATCGCCAATCCGCTGCGCCGGCTGTCGGCGGCGGCGGTGCGGGTGCGGCGCGGCGTCAAGAGCCGTGAGGAAATTCCCGATTTTTCCGACCGTCAGGACGAGATCGGCAATCTGTCGATCGCCATACGCGACATGACCAACGCGCTCTACGCCCGCATCGAGGCGATCGAAAGCTTCGCGGCCGATGTCTCGCACGAACTGAAGAACCCGCTGACGTCGCTGCGCAGCGCGGTGGAAACCTTGCCGCTGGCCAAGAACGACGATTCGCGCGGCCGGCTGATGGATATCATCCAGCACGATGTCAGGCGGCTGGACCGGCTCATCACCGATATTTCCGACGCATCGCGCCTGGACGCGGAACTCGCGCGTGAAGATGCGGGGACGGTTGACCTGAAGAAATTCATCACCGATCTGGTCGCCGTTTCGCGCGAAGCGACGCGTAACAAGAAGGCGGTCGAGATCGAGTTCAAGGCCGCCAAACTGCCGCAGGGCGTCAAAGGCTACGTCGTCGTCGGGCATGATCTGCGCATCGGCCAGGTCATCACCAATTTGATCGAGAACGCCCGTTCCTTCGTTCCCGAGGATCATGGCCACATCAGCCTGTCGCTGGCGCGTGCCGGCAAGTTCAACATCGTCACCATCGATGATAATGGCCCCGGCATCCGGGCCGACAACATCGACCGCATCTTCGAGCGCTTCTACACGGACCGGCCGGCCGGCGAGGCATTCGGCCAGAATTCGGGCCTTGGCCTGTCGATATCCAGGCAGATCGTCGAAGCCCATGGCGGCACGCTGACCGCCGAGAACATCCCCGGCACCAAACCCGGCGAGATCAAGGGCGCGCGTTTCGTGGTCACGTTGCCGGCCGAAGCATGATCCCGAAAAATGGGAATCGGTTTTCTCGGACGAACGGTTTCGTTCGTCCAGAGTTCATGCTTCATTTAAAGGCATGATCGTGCAGCCTGAAAACATTCACGCGACAATGGTTTTGATCGGCGAGCGCGGCATTCTCGTCACCGGAGCCTCCGGTTCGGGCAAGACGACGCTGGCGCTGGCCCTCCTCGATCATTGTCGCCAGCGCGGCCTGTTCTCGCGGCTCGTCGGTGACGATCAGCTCTTTGTCGAGGCGCATGCAGGGCGGCTTCTCTGCCGCGCTCCCGCCACCATAGAAGGCCTCGTCGAGGTGCCTGGGCTCGGGCCGCGAGCGGTGCCGTTCGAGCCCGCCGCCATTGTCGACTTGCATGTCCGCCTGACGCCGGCCGGTGAAACGGCACGCTTTCAGGAGGATGCCGACACCAGCATCGCCGGCTGTCGGGTGCCGCGCATCGATGCGGTCGAACGCAACGTCGCTGCCGCCTTGCCGGTCGTGATGGCGCGGCTGTCGATCGCGCCTTTTCTATGATCCGTTCCGGGTTTTTTGCTGCAATGCGTCAAAATGGCATGTGCCTGCGCAATTTTGGGCTTGTCAACGGGCCGTGCGTCGACAAGATAGCGCTCCCGCCGCCTGGATTGGCTGGCGAGCATAAAATGCGCCTGTGAAGCGGCGATGACGGGAGCCACCAAAGAATGATCGGACTCGTGCTTGTAACGCACGGTCAACTGGCCACCGAGTTCCGACATGCCGTCGAACATGTCGTCGGGCCACAAGACAATTTCGAAACCGTGGCGATCGGTGCCGACGACGATATGGAGCAGCGTCGCCGCGACATCGTCGACGCTGTTGCCCGTGTCGATACCGGGGCGGGCGTTATCGTGCTGACCGACATGTTCGGCGGCACGCCCTCCAACCTTGCCATCTCGGTGATGGAATCCGGCCGCACCGAGGTGATCGCCGGCATGAACCTGCCGATGCTGATCAAGCTCTCCTCGATCCGCAAGGGCGACAATATGGCCGCCGCGCTCGATGAGGCTCAGGCCGCCGGCCGCAAATACATCAATGTCGCCAGCCAGCTCCTGAGCAGCAAATGACCGCGCTGTCCCCGGAAAAAGACCAAATTGTCCGGGATTTTCCCATCATCAACCAACGTGGCCTTCATGCGCGCGCTTCGGCGAAGTTTGTCCAGCTGGCCAGCGGCTTCGATGCCTCGGTGCATGTCGAGAAGGATGGCGTCAAGGTCGGCGGCACCTCGATCATGGGCCTGATGATGCTGGCGGCAAGCCCCGGCTATTCGATCCGCGTCACCGCGAGCGGGCCGGAAGCCCGGCAGGTCATCGACGCCCTGGAGCAGCTGGTGGCGTCCCGCTTTGGCGAGGAATGCTGATCAGGTAGAGCGCCGATGCGTGTCTGAGAGACATGCAGGGATAAAGATTTCTTTATATCCCATTGTCGTCCTTGCTCCGATCTGCTAGTCAGGCCGGCAATTCGCGCCCTTCGACGCGCCGACCGGCGCGGGCGTGCCCGCAACAAATTCGCAAGCACAACATTCGCATCGGAGTACTGCCATGACGGGTAGCAAGGACTATGTGGTCGCCGACATCTCGCTTGCCGGCTGGGGCCGCAAGGAACTCGAGATCGCCGAAACCGAAATGCCGGGCCTGATGGCCTGCCGTGAGGAATTCGGTCCCAAGCAGCCGCTCAAGGGCGCGCGCATCACCGGCTCGC
The DNA here is from genome assembly GCF_004006095.1 of Mesorhizobium sp. M7A.F.Ce.TU.012.03.2.1. NCBI lineage: Bacteria > Pseudomonadati > Pseudomonadota > Alphaproteobacteria > Hyphomicrobiales > Phyllobacteriaceae > Mesorhizobium > Mesorhizobium sp. M7A.F.Ce.TU.012.03.2.1. The sequence continues at coordinate 1,083,746 of NZ_CP034779.1, read as the reverse complement.
TGCACATGACGATCCAGACGGCGGTGCTGATCGAGACGCTGAAGGAGCTGGGCGCCGATATCCGCTGGGCCTCCTGCAACATCTTCTCGACCCAGGACCATGCGGCCGCGGCCATCGCCGAAGCCGGCATCCCGGTGTTCGCCGTCAAGGGCGAGTCGCTCGAGGAGTATTGGGACTACACCGACAAGATCTTCCAGTGGGCCGACGGCGGCCTCTCCAACATGATCCTCGATGATGGCGGCGATGCCACCATGTACATCCTGATCGGCGCCCGCGCCGAGGCCGGCGAGGATGTGCTGTCCAACCCGCAGAGCGAGGAAGAGGAATACTTCTACGCCCAGGTCAAGAAGCGCCTGAAGGCTTCGCCCGGCTTCTTCACCAAGCAGAAGGCGGCGATCCGCGGCGTCACCGAAGAGACGACCACCGGCGTCAACCGGCTCTATCAGCTGCAGAAGAAGGGCCTGCTGCCCTTCCCCGCCATCAACGTCAACGACTCGGTCACCAAGTCGAAGTTCGACAACAAATATGGCTGCAAGGAATCGCTGGTCGACGGCATCCGCCGCGGCACCGACACGATGATGGCCGGCAAGGTCGCTGTCGTGTGCGGTTATGGCGACGTCGGCAAGGGCTCGTCGGCCTCGCTCAAGGGCGCCGGCGCCCGCGTCAAGGTCACCGAGGTCGATCCGATTTGCGCGCTGCAGGCGGCGATGGACGGGTTTGAAGTCGTCACGCTGGAAGATGCGGCCCCCACCGCCGACATCGTCATCACCACCACCGGCAACAAGGATGTCGTCACCCTCGACCATATGCGCTCGATGAAGGACATGGTCATCGTCGGCAACATCGGCCACTTCGACAATGAGATCCAGGTCGCCGCGCTGCGCAATTTGAAATGGACCAACGTCAAGCCGCAGGTCGACATGATCACCTTCGCGGACGGCAAGCGGATGATCCTTTTGTCGGAAGGGCGGCTGCTCAATCTCGGCAACGCCACAGGCCACCCGAGCTTCGTCATGTCGGCATCCTTCACCAACCAGGTGCTGGCGCAGATCGAACTCTACACCAAGCCCGGCCAGTACGAGAACCAGGTCTATGTCCTGCCCAAGCATCTCGACGAAAAGGTCGCGCGCCTGCATCTCGACAAGCTCGGCGCCCGTCTGACCGAACTGTCGGGTGAACAAGCCGCCTATATCGGCGTCACGCCGCAGGGCCCGTTCAAGCCGGAACACTACCGCTATTAACCAAAGCTAAAATTACTACCAGATATTGAGGTCGGGCGATTGACTTTTCGCCCGGCCTTATTTTTGCGCGCCATCAGCCTTCACGGCGATTCGGCGAGGGGTTATTGTCAGGTGATTCGGCGATGCTTCCAGCCCGAGAGGGTCAAGAGAGGCACGCATCAGGGCGGTCTTGCATTCAGGCGGCGGAGAGGACCAAGACATGCCGGGGCAACACCCGCACAGAGCGGGACGGGCCGTTTCCGGCGGCCATGACGATTCGGGGATTGCTGGCTCCGCCCTGGAAGGCGGGAGCCTGTCCTGGCGCGCCCGTGCGTCGACATTCCTTGCCACCTCCGCGCTCGCGGGCCCCTTGGCTGGCGCCGTCGCGCATGCCGAAACCGCTGCTGCCAGCGTCGCGGGACTGTCGGTGAGCGCCATCGAGGTCATGCAGCTTGCCGTGTTCGTCGGCGTGACGGGTGCCGCACTGATATCGGCCATCGTTCTCATCCGCGAAAGAGCCCGCACCTCGGCGGAGAATGTCGAACTCAGGAGCCGCCTCGCCGACATCAACGCGGCGCTCCGCCGCTCCGAGGCGCTGCTCAATCTCCGTGACCAGCGCGTGGTCGTCTGGGCCGCGGAAAACAAGAAGCCCGAGCTTATCGGCACATTGCCCGTCGAAAGCGGCGCTCCCGAGGATAGGGCCGCTTTTCTCGCTTTCGGCCGCTGGCTGATGCCGCGTTCGGCGGCGGCACTCGAACATGCCGTCGCGGGATTGCGCGAGAAGGCCAAACCCTTCGACCTCGTCATCGAATCGCAGGCCGGTGCGCCGCTCGAAGTGCATGGCCGCAAGAGTGCCGCGCATGTGCTCGTGCGTTTCGTCTCGCTCTCGGAGACGCAGCGCAGCCAGGCCAGGCTGAAGATCGAGAACCAGCGGCTGGCCGCCGACCACGACACGATGATCGGCCTGCTCGACGCGCTGAACATGCCGGCATGGCTCCGCGGCGAGGGTGGCGGGCTGAAGTGGGTCAACCGCGCCTATGCCGATGCCGTCGAAGCCGAAAATGCCGAAGCCGCGGTCCGGGAGAAAAAAGAGTTCCTCGGCGGCCAGGCGCGCGATGCGATTGCCGCCCAGCACAAGACGCATCCGGTTTTCGAGCAGTCGCTGTCCACCGTGATCGAAGGTGACCGCCGTGTGTTCGCGGTCACCGATTTCGCCGGCAGCGATGGCTCGGCCGGCCTTGCCTGTGACACCAGTGCCATTGAGGCCGTTCGCGGCGAATACGAACGGACGGTGCGAAGCCACGCCGACACGCTCGACCAGCTCAACACGGCAGTCGCCATTTTCGACACCGACGAGAAGCTGCGGTTCTTCAATCAAGCCTTCCAGAAGCTTTGGGGGCTGGACGCCGGCTTCCTGCACAGCGCACCCGACAATGCCTTGCTGCTCGACCGGCTGCGCAGCGAAGGCAAGATCGCCGAACAGCCTGAATGGCGCCGCTGGAAGGAAGGCCTGCTCGGCGCCTATCGCGCCGTCGAATCCCAGGAACATTGGTGGCATCTGCCGGATGGCAAGACCATTCGCGTCGTCGCCAATCCGCAGCCCAAGGGCGGCGTGACCTGGGTGTTCGAGAACCTGACCGAGAAGATGGACCTCGAAAGCCGCTACCAGACAGCCGTGCGGGTTCAGGGCGAGACGCTCGACAATCTTGCCGAAGGCGTGGCGGTGTTCGGACCCGACGGCAGGCTCCGGCTGTCGAATCCTGCCTTTGCCACTCTCTGGGGATTGAGCGGTGAAGCGGCCAAGCCCAGTGTCCACGTGTCGACGATACGTGACCTCTGCGACCGGCAGGCCGCGGACAGCCCCTGGCCCAGCTTCGTTGCCGCCATCACCGGCTTTGACGACGAGCGCCGCGACCGCCACGGACAGACCGAGCTCAACAACGGCAATGTGCTGAGTTACGCCATGATCCCGCTGCCCAACGGGCAGGTGATGATGACCTTCGTCGACGTGACCGACAGCGTCCATGTAGAGCGGGCGCTGAAGGACAAGAACGAGGCGCTGCAAAAATCCGACCAGCTCAAGAACGAATTCGTCCAGCACGTCTCCTATGAACTGCGCTCGCCGCTGACCAACATTATCGGCTTCACCGAACTCCTGTCGCAGCCCACGACCGGTCCGCTGACGCAGAAACAGCGCGAATATGTCGAGCATGTCAGCTCGTCCTCCGCGGTCCTGCTCACCATCGTCAACGATATCCTCGACCTGGCGACGGTGGACGCCGGCATCATGCAGCTCGACATTTCCGAGGTGCAGGTCGATCGCACCATCGCCGCTGCGGCCGAACTGGTGGCCGACCGGCTGGAAGAGCATTCGATCAGTCTCCAGGTGGACGCCATCGCGGCGCCGAAGACGTTTCACGGCGATGAGGTCCGCGTCCGCCAGATCCTCTACAATCTGCTCAGCAACGCCGCCAATTACGCCCCGGAAGCCAGCATCATCCGGCTCACATGCCGCCATCTGGCGGATGGGGTGGAATTCTCGGTTCATGACGATGGTCCCGGCATGCCGCCGGATGTGCTCGATTCGGTGTTCCGCCGTTTCGAGCCGCGCGCCAATGGCGGCCGCCGGCGCGGCGCCGGCCTCGGCCTGTCGATCGTCAAGAGCTTCGTCGAGCTGCATGGCGGCAGCGTTCGCATCGAAACCGGCAAGGACAAGGGCACGACCGTCATCTGCACCTTTCCAGACATGCCGGGCATCCGCGCCGCGGCCGAGTAGCGCGCTCGATGACGGGATTGGTGCTGGAGCGTTTACTCGCCGACGAAACACACACAGCGCGGCTGGGCGAGGATCTTGCGCTGTCGCTGCGCCCAGGCGACGTGCTTGCCCTCAAGGGCGATCTCGGCGCCGGCAAGTCGACGCTGGCGCGGGCCTTGATCAGGACCTTGGCCGACGATGCCGGCCTCGAGGTTCCGAGTCCGACCTTCACGCTGGTGCAGAGCTACGACACCCGCATTCCGGTCCATCATTTCGATCTATACCGCCTGTCCTCGGCGGACGAGCTCGATGAGCTTGGGTTCGACGAAGCCCTGGCGCAGGGTGCTGCTTTGGTCGAATGGCCGGAACGGGCGGAAGCCCATCTGCCGAAAACCACGGTCCTGATCGAGCTCGTCCAGCATGGCGACGGCCGGCTGGCGCGATTGTCAGGCCAGGGTGATGCCTTCGATCGGGCGGCACGATCGCTGGCCATGCGCGACTTTCTTGTGAACGCCGGCTGGGGGGAAGCGCAGCGCCGCCATTTCATCGGCGATGCTTCGGCCCGCTCCTACGAGATCGTTTCGTTGCCGGACCAAAAGCCTCGGGTCTTGATGAACTCGCCACGGCTGGTTCTCGGTCCGCCTGTGCGCGACGGCAAGCCCTATGCCGAGATCGCGCATACCGCTCAGTCGGTCTCCGCCTTCGTCGCCATCGACCGCGCCTTGAAGGAAGGTGGCGTCAGCGTTCCGCAAATCCATGCCGAGGACCAGGAGCAAGGTTTCCTGCTGCTCGAACATCTTGGTTCCGAAGGTTTCCTCGGCGGCGATGGCCAGCCGCTGGCCGAGCGTTGCGCAGCGGCGGCCGAGCTGCTGGCCATGATGCATGGCAGGGCCTGGCCGCAGCGCCTGGAAACAGGGCAAGGCGGCTTCCACGATGTGCCGCCTTTCGACCGCGATGCCATGATGATCGAAGCCGATCTGCTGGTCGATTGGTACGTGCCGGCGATATCGGGCAGCCCGGCAAGCGACAGCTTGCGCGCCGGCTACCACAAGCAATGGAACGCACTCCTCGACCGGCTGCAGGGCCGCGAGGTCACGCTGATGCTGCGCGACTTCCATTCGCCCAACATCATCTGGCGCGGCGACCGTTCAGGGCATGATCGATTGGGCATTGTCGATTTCCAGGATGCGCTGATCGGCCCTTGCGCCTATGACGTCGCCTCGCTCGCTATGGACGCGCGGGTCACCATCTCGCCCGAGATCGAGAAACAGACGCTGGATGCCTATGTCACGGCGCGCCACGCAGCCGGGGCTTTCGACGAAGCAAGCTTCCTGGAATCCTACGCCGTCATGGCGGCGCAGCGAAACTCCAAGATACTCGGTATCTTCGTTCGCCTCGAAAAACGCGACGGCAAGCCCTATTATCTGAAGCACCTGCCGCGCATCCGCGACTATCTGCGCCGGGCTCTGTCTCATCCGGCGCTGGCAAGCCTGCGCGAGTTCTACGACGCCCACGGTTTGCTGGAGGAGCGAGCGCTGTGACAGCAAGACCGGACACCGCCATCGTACTTGCCGCCGGGCTTGGCAAACGCATGCGGCCGATCACCGACACCATTCCCAAGCCACTGGTCAAGATTGCCGGCAAGACGTTGCTCGACTGGAGCCTCGACAGCCTGGCCGCCGCCGGCGTCGCGAAGGCCGTGGTCAACGTCCACTACTTTCCCGAACAGATCGTCGCCCATGTCACTGCCCGCCGCGCGCCAAACATCGTCATTTCTGACGAGAGCGAACAACTGCTCGATTCCGCCGGCGGCATCGTCAAGGCGTTGCCCGAACTGGGCGATCAGCCCTTCTACATCCTCAACGCCGACACGTTCTGGATCGATGACGGTCCTCTCAATCTCCAGCGCCTCGCCCTTGCATGGGACGCGGCGAAAATGGATATTCTGCTGATGCTGGCGGATCTCCAACAGGCGACCGGACACTGCGGCAGCACCGATTTCCTGGTGGCGCCGGATGGCGGCTTGCGGCGTTCGCAAGGCGACCCGGCGGGGCTGATCTATGCCGGGGCGGCGATCGTCCATCCGCGCCTGTTCGAGGGTGCACCGGCCGGGCCGCACTCGCTCAACGCCTATTTCGATTCCGCCATCGCGGCCGGCCGCCTGTTCGGCATGCCCATGCATGGCCACTGGGTCACCGTCGGCACGCCCGATGCCGTACCGCTCGCGGAAGCGGCGGTCGCCGGCGCGCTCATCGAGTCGCAATGAGCGGCTCCAGCCGCGTTTTCTCGATCCCGCCCGGAGCGCCGTTTCTGCCGACGCTTGCCGAGGCGCTGCTTGCCGGTCGCCTTGTTCCGGGGTTTCGATTTGACGGCGACCCGCTCGCTTTGGCCGATGTCACCATCTATGTGCCGACACGCCGTGCCGCGCGTGCCTTGCGGGGTGTCTTCGTCGACAGCCTGGCGGCACGCGGCGGCGGCGGCTCGGCAATCCTGCCGGTCATCCGGCCGCTCGGCGAGTTCGACGAAGATGAGGCCGCGTTCGAGACCGAGGCATCGGCGGCCATCGATCTCGCGCCGCCGATTTCGGCAACCGAACGCCTGTTGCTGCTGACGCCGCTGGTGCGCGCCTGGAAACGCCGGCTGCCGGCACATGTCGCCGCCCTCTTTGCCGAGGAGATCGTCATCCCGGCTTCCACCGCCGACGCGATCTGGCTGGCGCGCGATCTCGCCCGGCTGATGGACGAGATCGAGACGGAAGGAACGGACTGGGCCAAGCTCACCGATCTGGTGACCGGCAACCTTGCCGGATGGTGGCAGGTGACCCTCGAATTCCTCGGCATCGTCACCGAAGCCTGGCCGAAATTCCTCGCGGAAAGCGACCGCTCCAATCCGGCCGCGCATCGCAGCGCGCTGATCCGCGCCGAGGCGGCGCGGCTGCTGCGCAATCCGCCCGCTGGCCCGGTCATCGCCGCAGGGTCGACCGGCTCGATCCCCGCCACGGCTGAACTGCTTGCCGCCATCGCGCGCCTGCCCGGCGGCGCCATTGTGCTGCCGGGTCTCGACCGAACGCTGGACGAAGCGTCATTCCAGGCGATTGCCGCGCCCGGCGCGCGTCCAGCTGTGCTCGGCCACCCGCAATATGGCCTGGCCAGGCTGATAGGCAAGATCGGCGTATTGCGCGGCGACGTCGAGGAGATTGGCGTGGCCGAACCGCGACTTGCGCTTCGCGCCGCTCTTGTCGGCGAAGCGCTGCGGCCGGCCGAAACCACCGAACTCTGGGCCGAGACACGTGCGGGCTTCCCGGCGTCCCACATTGCCGGCGCCTTCGCCGAGGTGACCCTGCTCGAAGCTGCCAGCGAACGTGATGAAGCTGTCGCCATCGCCGTCGCGCTCAAGCGCGCGGTCGAACAGCCCGGCCAAAGGGCGGCTCTCGTCACCGGCGATCGCGCATTGGCACGGCGCGTCTCGATCGAGCTCCAGCGCTTCGGCGTCGTCGCCGACGATTCCGGTGGCACGCCGCTCGCCAACACCCCGGCGGCCAGCCTGCTCAGGCTGGCGCTCGAGGCATTGTTCAGGCCAGGCGATCCGGTTGGCCTGCTGTCGCTGCTCAAGCATCCGCTGCTTGGCCTCGGCCTCGAACGGGCCGATGTGCGCCACGCGGCGGAACTCGTCGAGCTGGTGGCGCTGCGCGGCGGCACCGGCCGCCCAGACATCGTTTCGCTGCCGGAACTGTTCGAGGCCCGCCTCACCGGCCTGGGCGGCGGCAGTCGACAGCCCTTCTGGTTTTCCCGGCTGACCGTGCGCTCCATCGAAACTGCCCGGAATTTGCTTGAACGTCTCAAGCAAGCGCTGGCGCCGCTCGCAGCCTTCCGCGGCCGGGATGACGCCAACCTTGCCGCGCTTGTCAGGGCCAGTGTCGTCTCACTCGAAAATCTCGGCCGCACCGCCGACGGTGGTCTTGGCGAGCTCTATGCCGGTGACGCCGGTGAAAAGCTTGCCGAACTGCTGCGCGGGCTGGTCTCGGCTTCGGCTTCACTGTCCTTCGCGGCGACCGAGTGGCCCGATATCATGGCGGCGCTGATCGCGCCTGAAACGGTCAAGCCGGCACAAGGCACCGACCGGAACATCGCCATCTGGGGTGCGCTGGAAGCCCGATTGCAGACCGTCGACACGCTGGTCATCGGCGGGCTCAACGAGGGCGTATGGCCGCGCAAGCCCGAGAGCGACCGCTTCATGTCGCGGCTGATGAAGACCGGCATCGACCTCGAACCGCCCGAGCGGCGCATCGGCCTTGCCGCGCATGATTTCCAGATGGCCATGGGCGCTGGGAAAGTGGTGCTGTCCCGCTCGGCGCGTGCCGGCGACGCCCCCGCCGTGCCGTCGCGCTGGCTGCAGCGGCTGCTGACCTTCATCGGCAGCGACCAGGCAGCGGAGCTGCGCCGGCGTGGCGACGAACTGCTCGCCTGGGCGCGCGCGCTGGATACCGGCCCAAGGCAGGATTTCGCGCCACGGCCGCAGCCGAAGCCGCCGCTGTCGGTGCGCCCGACGCATTTCTCGGTCACCGAGATCGAGACCCTGCGCCGTGACCCCTACGCCGTCTATGCGAGACGCATCCTTGGCCTGATGCCGCTCGATCAGGTCATCCGCGATCCTGGTGCGGCCGAGCGCGGCACGCTGTTTCACGCCATCCTGCACCTGTTCTCAGGCAGTGTCGCCGATCCGCGCACCCCCGAGGCGCTCGCCGGCCTTATCGCCGCCGGCCGCGCCTGTTTTGCCGGGGCCGCGCTTCCGGCCGATGTCGAGGCGGTGTGGTGGCCACGTTTCGAGAAACTCGCCGCCAACATCATCGAGTGGGAGCGCACGCGCGCCGATGCGGTGACAAGGCGTTATGCCGAGGAGCGCGCCGGCAAGACCGTTGTCGGCCAGTCCGGCGTGACTCTGTCCGGCTACGCCGACCGGGTCGACCTTTTGGCCGGTGGCATGGCCGACATACTGGATTACAAGACCGGTTCCTCGCCGTCCAAGGCGCAGGCGCACACACTGCTAGCGCCGCAACTGGCGCTGGAGGGTGCGCTGCTCAGGCGCGGCGCCTTCAAGGATTTAGGCGCGCGCGAGCCCTCTCAACTGGCCTTCATCAGGCTGAAGCCGAATGGCGAGGTGTTCGAGGAATCCATCCTCGAACACAATCGCCAGCCGCGGACCGCGACCGATCTTGCCGAAGAGGCCTGGGCGCGGCTGGAAAAGCTGTTGATCCACTATGCCGATCCTGCGACGGGTTATCTGTCGCGCGCGCTGCCGTTCCGCGAAGGCGAGACTGATGGCGACTACGACCATCTTGCCCGCGTGCTCGAATGGTCGGCAGGCGGCGATGCCGGTGACGAGGGAGGAGAGGCATGAAAAAGGCCTATCCGATCCCCAGCGACACCGCGACCAGCCAGGCCCGCGCCGCCGATCCCGGCAATTCCGCCTGGGTGTCGGCGAATGCCGGATCCGGCAAGACCCATGTGCTGGCCCAGCGCGTCATCCGGCTGCTGCTGCGCGGCACCGATCCGTCGAAGATACTGTGCCTGACCTATACGCGCGCCGCCGCCGCCAACATGTCCAACCGGGTGTTCTCGACACTGTCGGAGTGGACGACGCTTGGTGACGCGGATCTGGCGGCAAAGGTCGAGGCTCTGGAGGGGCGCCGGCCCGATCTCGAGACCATGCGCCGGGCGCGGCGCCTGTTCGCCGAGGCGCTGGAAACACCCGGCGGGCTGAAGATCCAGACCATCCATGCCTTCTGCGAATCGGTGCTGCACCAGTTCCCGCTGGAAGCCAACATCCCGGCCCATTTCGAGATGCTCGACGGCCAGATGGAAGCCTCGCTGTTTGCCGCGGCGCGCCGCGAGATGATTTCGGGCACATCCGCCGGCGACAGGGATCTGGCCGAGGCTTTTGCCGCCATTCTCGATCGGGGCGGCGAAGCCGGGCTCGACGCCTTGCTGGGTGAGATCGTGCGCAAGCGCGACGGCTTGCGCAATTTCATCGACGCCGTCGGGCGTGATGGCACGCGCTTCCAGGCCCTGTTCGACGAATTCCATTTCCATCCAGGCCAGACGGCCGAGGGCATAGCCGCTTCGGTATGGCCGTTGCCGGGTTTCCTGCCCGACTATTTTGCCGGCTTCGCCCACGCAGCCGAGGCCACCGACGCCAGATCGGTGCTGAACAACATCCTGCCCTATGCGCGGCAGGCTTTCGCCGAGGGCGATCCCATTCGGCGCCTGCAACTGCTGGCGCGAGCCTTCCTCAAGACCGATGGCGACGCCTACGACCCGGCAAAGGCCTTCAGGAAGGCCCTGGTCGACCGGCTGCCGGATCTGGCGGAGCGCTATCTCTCGGCCGCCAATGCCATCGTCGAAACCACCGACCGGCTGGCCCTGTTCCGGATGCTGGAGGGTACAAGAGCGGCGCTGACCATCGCCGACTGGCTGATCGCCCGCTACGAAATGCTGAAGCGCAGCCGCGGCTTTCTCGATTTCAACGACCTGATCACCCGCACCGTCAACCTGCTGGCGCGGCCAGACGCCGGCCCATGGGTGCAATACAAGCTTGACCAGGGCATCGACCATATCCTGCTCGACGAGGCGCAGGACACCAGCCCCGATCAATGGGAAGTGGTGAAGCGGCTGGCGGAAGAATTCTTTGCCGGCTTTGGCGCGCGCGACAGGGTCCATCGCACGGTCTTCGCCGTCGGCGACGAGAAGCAGTCGATCTATTCGTTCCAGGGTGCCGCCCCGGACTCCTTCGCCGACAGCCGGCTGTTGTTCGCCGGACGGGTGCGCGACGCCGAGGCGTCCTTTGCCGACCTCAAGCTGACCTGGTCGTTCCGCTCGACCGACGATGTTCTGACCGCGGTCGACCGCGTCTTTGCCGACGCGAGCGTGCGGCGCGGCATCAGCCATGATCCCGATCCGCTGCGCCACCAGGCGATCCGCACCGACGCACCGGGCTATGTCGAGGTGTGGCCGTCAGTCGGCGCCGATGTGGTCGACGAGCCCGACGACTGGACGCAAGCCATCGATCATGCGCATGCGCCGGCGGTGCGCGTGGCCGAGAACGTCGCCGCCACCATCGCCGGCTGGATCGGCAGTGGCGAAATCGTCGAAGGCCGCGGCAAGCGGCTGCGGCCGGGCGACGTGCTGGTGCTGGTGCGCAAGCGCGATCGCTTCGTCCATGCGCTGACCCGCGCACTCAAACGCCGCGACATTCCGGTCGCCGGCGCCGACCGGCTGAGCCTGCCTGGACACATCGCGGTCAAGGACCTGATTGCGCTCGGTCATCTCCTCATCCAGCCGCAGGACGATCTGTCGCTTGCCGCCGTGCTGCGCAGTCCGATCTTCGATCTGCCGGAAGAGACGCTTTTCACGCTCGCCGCGCAGAGGCCGTCCGGCTTGTCGCTGATCGCGTCGCTGCGACAGCACGCCGGCGACAGCGAGAGACTGGCGAAGATCGTCGCCCAGGTCGACATCTGGACGAACGAGGCCGCCTTCAAACCGGTGTTCGAGTTCTACGCCGGGCTGCTGGCGCGTGATGGCGTGCGCCGCAAGATGATCGCGCGGCTCGGGCCCGAAGCCGGCGACATCCTCGACGAGTTCCTCAGCTTCTGCCTGGCCGAGGAACGGACCGGCCTGCCGGGGCTTGAAGCCTTCCTGTCGACGCTGGAAAACGCCGGTCCCGAGATCAAGCGCGAGATGGACCAGACCCGCGACGAGGTCCGGGTCATGACCGTGCATGCCGCCAAGGGGCTGGAAGCGCCGGTCGTGTTCCTGGTCGATGGCGGTTCCGCCCCGTTCAGTGACCAGCATCTGCCGCGCCTGATGCCCGTCGATGGCTCCGGCGCGAATTGGGACGGCAAGGGCTATCTCTGGCGCTCTGCCAGCGACGTCGCCAACGGCTTTTCCAAAGCAGCGGCGGCGCGGGCACGGGAACTCGCCGACGACGAATACCGCCGGCTGCTCTATGTCGGCATGACCCGTGCCGAGGACCGGCTGATCGTCTGCGGCTATCACGGCAAGCGGGCGCCGAACGCCGGCACCTGGCACTCGATCGTCAGCCGCGCGCTGATCGGCGCTCCGGAGAGCGAACAGCGTCCGCATCCCCCCGGTGGCGAACCGGTGCATCGTTTCCATGTCACCAAGCTGCCGCCCGTCGCACTGGCTTCCAGCGAGCAGGCGCGGCCGACAGATGCTTTCGGACCTTTGCCGTCGACCCTGTTTCGGCCCTTGCCGCCGTTCGAGGATCTGCCGCGTCCGCTCTCGCCATCGGGCCCCTCGGCGCTGATCGACGAAGGCAAGGAAGCTGTGGTCGACAAGGCGTCTCCGGTGCTGGACGCCGATGCCGAGCCGGGCTTTGCCGTGCTGCGCGGGCTTGCCCTGCACAAACTGCTGCAGATGCTGCCCGGCATTGCCGAGCCCGAACGCCAGCGCGCGGCGGAGCGCTATCTCTTGCGAACGGGCGCGGACTGGCCGCCGTCAGAGCGCGAAAAAACCCTGGCGGCGGTGACATCAATCCTTGCCGACGTCGGCTTCGGTCAGCTGTTTGCACCATCGTCACGTGCCGAGGTCGCGATCATGGGCAGCCTGGAAGTAAAGGGCAAAAAGCGCTCGATTTCCGGCAAGATCGACCGTTTGGCGGTGACGCCGGACACGGTATCGATTATCGACTACAAGACCAACCGGCCGGCGCCCGCCACTCTAGCCGAGGTGCCGCCAGCTTACCTGCTCCAGCTCGCGCTCTATCGCGCCCTGTTGCAGCCGCTCTATCCCGGCCGCACGGTAAAGGCGGCCCTGCTGTTCACCGAGGCGCCGCGGCTGATCGAGCTGCCGGCCGGTGCCATGGACGACGCCCTTGCCCGACTCACGGGAGCGTGACACAACACCTGCTTGAAGAAGGGCGCGATCGCCACCACATTTGGTGAGACAAAAACTTTCAAAAGGATTTTCCATATGGCAACCGTGAAGGTCGACAAGAGCAACTTCCAGGCCGACGTGCTTGACGCCAACGTACCGGTCGTCGTCGATTTCTGGGCGGAATGGTGCGGTCCCTGCAAGATGATCGCGCCAGCGCTCGAAGACATCGCCACCGAACTCGGCGCCAAGGTCAAGATCGCCAAGCTCAACATCGACGAGAATCCGGAGCTTGCCGCCCAGTTCGGCGTGCGCTCGATCCCGACGCTGATGATCTTCAAGGGCGGCGAAATGGCCGACATGAAGGTCGGTGCGGCGCCCAAGACCGCGCTGTCGCACTGGATCAATGGCAATCTCGCCTGATCCATCTGAAATTCATATGACCATCAAGCCCGGCCTCGCGCCGGGCTTTTTGTTGGCGTCATCGGGTGCGTGGCTCTGGCTCTCGCGTCCGGCCACTCCATGTCATCTGCTTGAGCCAGACAGGAGAAACCCATGACCGGATCCGCCAAGGCCACCGTCTTCATCGACAATGAGCGCGTTATCGTCACCGAGTACCGCTTCGCGCCGGGCGAAAACACCGGCTGGCATCGCCACGGCCACGACTATGTCGTCGTGCCGCTGATGGACGGCAAGGTGAAGCTGTTGACCAAGGACGGCGAGACCTTCGCCGAAATGAAGAAGGGCACGCCCTATTTCCGCAAGGAGGGCGTCGAGCACGACGTCATCAACGCCAATGAAGGCGAATACGCCTTTATCGAGATCGAGCTGAAGTAAGCCGTCAGGGCTGGCAGGCGCTTTTCACCAGTCGGCTATGCGGTCGCCGCCGGCGAATTGTGCACTTTTTTCGGTGTACTCGAACAACTCGATTTTCACGTCGTTTGGATCGCGGATCCAGGCCTGAAATGTGTCATCGCAGGCCAGTTTCTTTGAGGTGACGTCGACACCTTTCGACCTGATGTGGGCGATCGCGGCATCAATGTTCTCCACTTCTAGGCAGAAGTGGTTGATCTGGTTCAGGTCGCCATAGCGGGCCTCGTTTTTCCCGAACACCTCGACATGGCTGCCGCCGCCGCAATCGAGGTAGAACCCGAAAATCTTGCCGTCACGCAGGAAATTGAAGCGGGTGTCCATACCCAGCACGTCGCGATAGAAGCTTCGTGTCGCTTCAAGGTCGTTGGCGAAGATGCAGACATGGGCGAGTTGCTTGACCTTGATCATGACTGGCTCCTCGCAGAAAAATCCGCCTTCAGGTCGGCGGGGTGCCGTTCTCGGCCAGCACCGCGCCGGTCAGATACAACGAACCGCTGATCAGGATGCGTGGCGCCGGGCCGTCCCAGGTGTCGCGCAACAGCATCAGCGCGCTGGCGACGGAACTCACCGGCTCGGCGGTCAGCCCGGCTTCCGTCGCGCGGACCGCCAGTTCGTCGTTTGGCACGCCGGCCTCGCTAAGGCTCACCGGCACCGTGTAGACATGCCGGGCGAGGCCCTTGAAGGCACGGAAATAGCCGCTCTGGTCCTTGGTGTTGATCATGCCCGAGATGAGGAACAGCGGACGCGGGTTCTTCTCTTCCTGCTCGGCCAACGCTTCGGCAACCACCACGCCGGCCCCCGGATTGTGGCCACCGTCGAGCCAGATATCGGCGCCCTTGGGTGCCAGTTCGGCCAGCCGGCCCTGCATCAGCTTCTGCATACGCCCTGGCCAGGCGACATTGATCATCGCCTTTTCGGCGGCGCGATGGCTGATCTCGAAACCGGCCGCCTTGACCGCGGCGATCGCCGCCGCCGCATTGGCGAACTGATGGCGTCCGGGCAGCCTGGGCGGTGGCAGGTCCATCAAGCCGTCTTCGTCCTGGTAGACCATGCGGCCGTTTTCCTCGAAGGCAAGGAAGTCCTGGCCGTAGACGAAGGTGGGGCATTCAAGCCGCTCGGCGGTTTCGATCAGCACCTGCAGCGCCGTTTCGCTCTCCTGCGCGCCGATGACCACCGGACAGCCGGGCTTGATAATACCGGCCTTTTCGGCCGCGATCAGTTCGACACGGTCCCCGAGATAGGCCTCGTGGTCGAGCGACACCGGCATGATCACTGACACGGCCGGCTCCTTGACGACATTGGTCGCGTCGAAGCGGCCGCCGAGCCCGACCTCGATGATGGCGGCGTCGGCCTGGTGTTCGGAAAACAAGAGGAAGGTGACGGCGGTGAGGATCTCGAAGACGGTGATCTTCTCGCCTTCATTGGCTCTGGCCGCACGGGCAATAGCATCGGCGAAAACCCTGTCCTCGACCAGCCTGCCGCCGCCATCGGCGGCCAGCCGGTAACGCTCATACCAGTTGACCAGATGCGGCGAGGTGTGAACATGGACGCGGTAGTCCGCGGCCTCGAGTAGGGCGCGCGAAAAGGCGGCGCACGAGCCTTTGCCGTTGGTGCCGGCGATGTGGATGACCGGTGGCAGCCGATCCTGCGGATCGTCAAGCCGCTCCAGCAGCCGCGAAATGCGGTCGAGCGAAAGGTCGAAGCCTTTCGGATGAAGCGCCATCAGGGCTTCGATTTCGCGGTCGGCGGCAAGCGTCGTCATGGCAGAATCCTAGCGCATGAGCCGTGAAAACCAGAATCGGTTTCGGATGGCCATGGCAATCAAAAGCTACAGCGCGCCGAAGCACCCGTGCAATCGCGGTCGCGGCGCTTCGTGTCGCTTCAGGCTTGCGGCCGAGCTTCCGCGGCGACCACCGCCGGGGGCAGGATTTCCGGCTCCAGCGTTTTTTGCTCTTCCGGCAGCTTGAGCAGCATCTTGAGCAGGCGCGCGATCGTTTCACGCATTTCCAGCCTGGATACGACCATGTCGACCATGCCGTGCTCCATCAGATATTCGGAGCGCTGGAAGCCGTCGGGCAATTTCTCGCGGATCGTCTGTTCGATGACGCGCGGTCCGGCAAAGCCGATCAGCGCGCCGGGCTCGGCAATGTGCACGTCGCCCAGCATGGCATAGGAGGCGGTCACGCCGCCCGTGGTCGGGTTGGTCAAAACGACGATGTAGGGCAGGCCGGCTTCCTTCAGCCGGTCGACACCAACCGTTGTCCGCGGCAATTGCATCAGGGACAAAATACCTTCCTGCATGCGCGCGCCGCCGGAAGCGGCGAACAGGATCAGCGGCCGCTTGCGCTGCAGGGCCACTTCGAAGCCATGCACGATGGCGTCGCCAGCGGCCATGCCGAGCGAGCCGCCCATGAAGGCGAAATCCTGCACCGTGACCACCACCGGCAGACCCTCGACGGTGCCCAGCGCATTGATGATCGCGTCCTCAAGGCCGGTCTTGGCCTTGGCGTCCTTCAACCGGTCGACATAGCGCTTCTCGTCGCGGAATTTCAGCGGATCCTGCATCACCTTGGGGTTGTCCAGGGTCTCGTATTTGCCGCCATCGAAGAAGAATTTCAGCCGCTCCTTGGCCGAAATCTTCATATGATGGCCGGACGAGGGAATGACGAACTGGTTGGATTCCAGGTCCTTGTGGAACACCATCTCGCCGGTCTCCGGATCCTTGATCCAGAGGTTCTCGGGCATGTCGGTGCGCCGGCCGAGCATCGAATTGATCTTCGGGCGAACGTAATTGGTGATCCAGTTCATCGCTTCGGCTCCTGTCCTGACGAGGATTGGGAAGAGGTAGGAGAACTATTCGGCAGCAGCAAGGCGGGCCGAGCGCACGCCTTGCGCAAGGCCGCTGACCAGCGTGGCGACGGCTTCGGCCGGGTCGGCGGTCATCTCGCCCTTCGGTCCCAGCACATTGGCCACCGCATTGACGATCGCGGTGCCGACGACGACACCGTCGGCGTTGGCGCCGATCACCCGCGCCTGCTCGGCGGTCTTGACGCCGAAGCCGACGCAGACCGGCAGGTCGGTATGGCCCTTGATGCGCTTGACCGCCGCCGCCACCTTGCCGGTGTCGGCCAGCGCCGAGCCGGTGATGCCGGTCATCGACACATAGTAGACGAAGCCCGACGTGTTCTGCAGCACTTTCGGCAGGCGCTTGTCGTCGGTCGTCGGTGTCGCCAGCCGGATGAAATTGATGCCGGCCTTGAGCGCCGGAATGCACAGTTCTTCGTCCATCTCGGGCGGCAGGTCGACGACGATCAGCCCGTCGATGCCGCTGGCGATCGCGTCCTTGAGGAAGCGGTCGACGCCATAGATGTAGATCGGATTGTAGTAGCCCATCAGCACGATCGGCGTTTCATTGTCACTGGTCCGGAAGTCGGCCGCCATCTTCAGCGTCTTGACCAGCGTCTGGCCGCCCTTCAGCGCCCGCAGGCCCGCCGCCTGGATCGCCGGGCCGTCGGCCATCGGATCGGAGAACGGCATGCCGAGCTCGATGATGTCGGAGCCTGCGCCGGGCAGTGCCTTCATGATCGACAGGGAGGTGTCGTAGCCAGGGTCGCCGCCCATGAAATAGGTGACGAGCGCCGGGCGGCCTTCGGCTTTCAGTTTTGCCATGCGGCGGTCGATCCGGGTCACCATGTCTGGCCCTTTGGACGAATTTTGCTCATAATCAACTCCCAAATCGAAACTGTCCAAAGGGGCCTAGATCTCCATACCCAGCATCGAGGCCACCGTATGCACGTCCTTGTCGCCACGGCCGGACAGGTTGACGATGACGATCTGGTCCTTGTCCATGGCAGGCACGATCTTCACCGCGTGCGCAATGGCATGCGCGGATTCCAGCGCCGGGATGATGCCTTCGACGCGCGTCGTCAGCTTGAAGGCCTCGAGCGCCTCGTCGTCGAGGATCGGCACGTATTCGACGCGGCCTGAATCGCGCAGCCACGAGTGCTCCGGCCCGACGCCGGGATAATCGAGGCCGGCCGAGATCGAATGGCCGTCCATGATCTGGCCGTCGGCGTTCTGCAGGAGATAGGTGCGGTTGCCATGCAGCACGCCGGGCGCGCCGGCATTCATCGAGGCGCAATGCTCGATGCCGTCAAGGCCGCGTCCGCCGGCCTCGATGCCGATGATGCGGACCTCTTTGTCGTCGAGGAAGGGATGGAACAGGCCGATGGCGTTCGAACCACCGCCGACAGCGGCGATGATGGTGTCCGGCAGTCGGCCTTCCTGCTCGAGGATCTGCGCCCGCGCTTCGGTGCCGATTACCGACTGGAAGTCGCGCACCAGCTCCGGATAGGGATGCGGGCCGGCGGCGGTGCCGATCAGGTAATAGGTGTCCTCGACATTGGTCACCCAGTCGCGCAACGCCTCGTTCATGGCGTCCTTCAGCGTGCCGTGGCCAGCGGTCACCGGCCGGACCTCGGCGCCCAGCAGCTTCATGCGGAAGACGTTGGGGCTTTGCCGGGCGACGTCGGTGGCGCCCATATAGACGACGCAGGGGAAGCCGAAGCGGGCCGCGACCGTGGCCGATGCCACGCCATGTTGGCCGGCGCCGGTCTCGGCGATGATGCGCTTCTTGCCCATGCGCTTGGCCAGCAGGATCTGGCCGAGGCAGTTGTTGATCTTGTGCGAACCGGTGTGGTTCAAATCCTCGCGCTTGAAGTAGACCTTTGCGCCGCCGAGATGCTTCGTGAGGCCTTCGGCGAAATAGAGCTTCGAGGGTCGCCCGGCATAATGGGTCGACAGGTCCGTCAATTCAGCCCTGAAATCCGGATCGTTCTTGACCTCGTTCCAGTGCCGCTCCAGATCGAGGATCAGCGGCATCAGCGTTTCGGCAACGAAACGACCGCCGAAAATGCCGAACATGCCCTGTTCGTCGGGTCCGGTGCGGAAGGAATTGGGTGTCGCCGGCTTGTTCATCGCCGATCTCCTGGCATCTTGACTTATGAAGCATGTCCTTGTCGGAAAACCGGTTCCCACTTTTCCGGGACATGCTCTGGTTTAAGGCACTACTAGGCTGCGCGGGTGTTCCGCGCGGTCCTGACGGCCCGGAAAAACTGTTCGATCAGCGCCGGATCCTTGATGCCCGGCGCGCTTTCCACGCCTGAGGAAATGTCTATTCCGGGCGGGTCGGCAAGCCGAAGGGCATCGCCGATATTGGCGGCGTTGAGCCCACCGGAAAGCATGTAATCGACGCCGCCGTCAAGGCCGGCGAGGATGTGCCAGTCGAAGGCCACACCATTGCCGCCCGGCAGCTCTGAGCCTTTCGGCGGCTTGGCGTCGAACAGGAACCGGTCGGCTATGCCGATGAACGGCTTTGTCCGTTCGAGATCGGCAGCCTCGCTGAGCGGCAGCGCCTTCATCACCGGCAAACCATAACGGGCTTTGACCTCGGCGACGCGCTCGGGCGTTTCCGCGCCATGCAGTTGCAGCATGTCGGGCTGCATTTGGGCAAGGATTTCATCCAGGAAAGCGTCGCTGGCATCGACGGTGACGGCAACCGCCGTCGCTTTGCCGCGCGCCGCCTCGCGCAGACGGCCAGCCTCGGCGGGTTCGACATAGCGTGGGCTTTTGGCGAAGAAGATAAACCCGACATGGCTGGCGCCGCCGGCCAGCGCCGCGGCCATTGCCGCGTCGGTCTTCAAGCCGCAGATCTTGATTTCGAGTGCCATGGCGCGGGAATTGGCATGAAAAGCGATAAGAGTCGAGAAAAAGCATGCTGTTTGCCGGCGCGGCCAAAGGCGCTACCTATGGATGAATAGGACACATGGCGGGAGCACGATCATGACCGACAGGACAATTGCCGAACTCAGGCAGAAGATCGCGCAGGCGCGCGAGGTCATCGCGCACCTGATCGACAAGGCCGCCTTCAACGGCGCCGAGGCGCACCGCGCGCTCGACTATTTCGGCGGCGATGAATTCGACGGCAATTTCCTGCCGTGGCCGCATCATGGCGATGAAGGGCTACGGCCTGAGGACTTGAACGCCGCCAACGACGACTGAGCGATCTACTCGAACATGATCGCCTGCAGCGCACCGCCATTGCGCTTCAGCCAGTCCTTGCAGCGATCGGTGTCGGGGCAGAGCTTTTGGCACAATTTCCAGAATTTCGGACCGTGGTTCATCTCCTTGAGATGCGCCACTTCATGCGCGACGAGGTAGTTGATGACCGGCGACGGCGCCATCATGATGCGCCAGGAAAAGGACAGATTGCCTTCGGAGGTGCATGACCCCCAGCGGCTTGATGTGTCCTTGAAGCGGATAGCCTTGGCGCGCTTGCCGAGCGCCTCGGTGTGTTTGGCCACCAGCTTCTCGATTTCCTTCTTGGCCTCGCGCTTGAGGAAATCGGCGAGGCGACGCGGCAGATGTATGCGGTCGCCATGCACGATCAAGAGCGGGCCACGTTCGTCGCGCGACACGGTGACGGTGCCGCGCTTTGATGGTTCATGGACGATGCGGTGCGGCACGCCGCGCACCGGGATCCTGATGCCGGGCCGCACCTGCGGCCGCGTCGGCACCTTGGCCAGTCGCTGCTCCAGCCAGTCCTGGTGCCGCTCGAGGAACCTGTCCACTTCGCCGCGGCGCAGGCCTGGCGGCACGGTTATGCGTAGACCCTGGCCGCCTGAATCGATGCGCAGCGTCATTCGGCGCGCCCTGGCGCTCTCGACGATCTTGAGCGGCAGCGTGCGGCCGGCGACGCAATATTCGCGCTCCACGACAGGCGTGGGCTTGGGCTTTGTCAGATTGCGAAAGAAGCCGAGAGTCATGGCGGGACGATACGCGATTCGAGAAAAACGACTAGAACAAAAAAGAAACGGCGCCGCTCGCGCGACGCCGTTTTTTCACGATGTGGCCAGTCGCTTGGCCTCAGTCGTCAAGCAGGTTCGAGCCCTTGCCACGCTTGGTGGTCGTCGTTCCGGTGCTTGGATCGGTCTTCGTCGGAGCCGTCGACTTGTTGCGGTTGGCCATGAACCGGTCGAACTCGTCCTGGTCCTTGGCGCGGCGCAATTCGCGGGCATACTCGTCGAACTGGGTCAGCATCTCGTCGAGCTTGCGGCGCTCTTCGTTCAGCCGCTCAAGTTCCTTTTCGCGCCAGTCGTCGAAAGCGACGTTGCCGGTGCGGGCGGAGCCATTGCCCCAGCGCGCGGCCTTGTCGGAACCGCGGCGGCATCCGGCGAAGATGCCGTCGGTCGCGCGGTTGACGTCACGCTTGAAGCCATCGAGGCGGTCGCCCCAGATGATGTAGGCGAGCATGGCGAAGCCGAGTGGCCAGAACACCATGAAACCTACAACCATCAACGCGATGGTTGCCGGCGTCCAGGCCGGACGGATCAATGCGGATGCGTTCATTTTCTCCCATTCCTTCGGTTGGAGACAGCCAAATCCGGGCTGCGTGGAATCGAAATGGGAAGAGAAAAACGGCGATTCAAGACAATGTCCGCCAAATCCGGACAAGCATCTGAAATGATTATCGCTTTTTGATCATATCGAGGAAAAGCACGACCAGCCCGGCAATCAGGCCCCAGAATGCGGCGCCAACGCCGAACAGCGTCAGACCCGACGCGGTGACGACAAAGGTGACGGTGGCGGCCATGCGATCCGCCTCTTCCTTCAGCGCGATAGACAGCGCGTTGGCGAGCGACGCCATCAGCGCCAGGCCTGCCACCAGCACGATCAGGCTCTGCGGCAGCACCGCGAAGATCGCCACCAGCGAAGCGCCGAAAATAGCAAAGATGAGATAGGCGAGTGCATAGAACGGCCCGGTCTTCCAGCGCTCGGCGGGATCGGGGTGGACGTCCGGTCCGGTGCAGATCGCCGCCGAGATCGCCGCCAGATTGGTCGTCGAGCCGCCGAACGGCGCCGACAGCAGCGAAAACAGGCCCGTGACGCCGATCAGCGGGCCGGGCTCCGGGTGATAGCCGGCGGCGCGCAGCACGGCGAGGCCGGACAGGTTTTGCGACGCCATGGTGACGAGGTAGAGCGGCAGTGCCAGGCCGATCACCGCCTTGGTGGTGAAGTCAGGCGCAATCAGCGTAAGCGTCGACAGTTCCGGTGTCGGCAGGCCACCGACACGGCCGGTGAGGAAAGCGGCGAGGCCACCGCCGATCAGAACCGCCAGCACCGACAGCGCCGGGTTGAACAGCCTGATAACGAAGAAGGCAGCGATCAGCGGCAGGATCAGCCACGGGTCGATTGGAATGGTTTTCACCGCATTGAGCGCGAAGGTGACGACGATACCAGCCAACATGCCCGAGGCAACGGAGGGCGGTATCCTCGAGATCAGCTTGGTCAGGGGCCGAAACAGCCCGGTGGCGATCAGAAGGACGCCGGTGACGATGAAGGCGGCGACGGCCTCACCCATCGAAAAGCCGCTCGATGCCGCGATCAGCGCCAGGCCCGGCGTCGACCAGGCGGTGATGACAGGCATCTTCGTGCGCCATGACAGCCACAGGCTCTCGATCGCCATGGCCAGGCAGATCGTCGTCACCCAGCTTGCCGTCTCGATCTGCGTCGCGCCGACTGCGTTGGCGGCTGCGATGACGATGGCCAGCGTGCCGCCGAAGCCGACGATCGCCGCGACGAAAGCGGATATCGGAATGGATGCGCGCATCAGTTTCCCCTCTGCACCATCGCATCGACGGCCCTAACCAGCATGTCGAGATCTTGGGGTCGCGACAGGCGATGGTCGCCGTCGGGGATCAGTGACAGTGTCACGTCGTCGGCGGGCAGCAGGCTGACCACCTTCAGCGCATGGCTTGCCGGCACATCTGCATCGGCCAGACCCTGCAGGATGTGCACCGGGCAATGGGTGTCGATCGGGCCTGTCATAACCCGGTTGTCGCGCCCGTCCTCGATCAGCGCGCGGGTGTAGATGTAGGGTTCCGTGGAATAGTCCGACGGCTCTTCGAAGAAACCTTTTTTGGCGAGATCGCGCTTCTGCGCCTTGGTCAGCACCGGTTCGACCAGTTCGGCGGTGAAATCCGGGGCCGGCGCCAGCAGCACCAGGCCGGCGACGTTGCTATCGCCTGCCTTGCGCAATTCCTGCACCATGCGCAGCGCGATCCAGGCCCCCATCGAGGAGCCGACCAGGACCTGGCTGCCCCGGGTGAAATGCCGGAACACGGCAAGGCTTTGCGCAAGCCATGTCGAAATCGTGCCGTCGGCAAAGGCGCCGCCGGATTCGCCATGGCCGGAATAATCGTGGCGCAGGAAGGCGCGGCCTTCTTTTGCCGCCCAGTCCGACAGCGTCTGAGCCTTCGTGCCCAGCATGTCCGACTTGTAGCCGCCGAGCCAGACGATGCCCGGCGTAGAGCCAGCAGTATGGCGCACCGCGATGCGCGATCCATCTACATCCAGAAAGATTGGGGGCGTGGCAGTCATGGCTTTTCCTCAACGCCGGTCTTGTGACACGGACGGTGGCGTGGCGAAAAGTGCTCACGATGTTGTTTGTTTGGTGCAGAGCAGCGATCAGGGTGATTTTCTGTCAATGCTGTGCTATTGACTCCGCCCGCGCGCTCACCACATTGGCGCGTCCATGCATCAACACTGACAGACCCTGAACGAAACGGCCAAGGAGACCACGACCATTCGCAGACCTTTCAAAGCAGCGGCGCCGACCAAGGATGGCCCGCGCTCCAACCGTGACATCCGGGTTCCCCGGGTCCAGCTTATCGACGCCGAAGGCCAGAACCGCGGCGATGTTTCCATCAACGACGCATTGCTGCTCGCCGAAGAGGCTGGGCTCGATCTCGTCGAGATATCGCCCAATGCGGTACCCCCCGTCGTCAAGATACTCGATCTCGGCAAACTGAAATACGCCAACCAGAAGAAGGCGGCCGAGGCGCGCAAGAACCAGAAGGTCATCGAGATCAAGGAGATCAAGATGCGCCCGAACATCGACAGCCATGACTACGAGACCAAGATGAAGGCGGTTCGCCGCTTCTTCGAGGAAGGCGACAAGGTCAAGCTGACGCTGCGCTTCCGTGGCCGCGAGATGGCGCATATGGAACTCGGCATGCAGCTTCTGAACAAGGTCCGTGAGGAAGTGGCGACGATTGCCAAGGTCGAGGCGGAACCGAAGCTCGAAGGCCGCCAGATGATGATGGTGCTGTCGCCGCGCTAAGATCTGCATCGGCGCGTATCTAGGATCACGATAACGTCAGGCTTGGCCATCGCGCTTAAATCCGCCTGAATCACATCGCAAGGCGTCCCGGCGATCGGCGGGACGCCTTCTTCTTGTTCAGACGCTGCGATCGCCGGCAAAATTCCTGACGATCGGATTCACTATGGTCGATGAAGTCAAGGTTTCGGACGTGGACTTCAAACACGGGCTGGGCAATTACCAGCATATGCGCCGGATAGTGCTTGCCGTTCTCGTGGTCGTGCTGTTTGCAGCATTGCTGTTTGGCCAATCGACGTTTCCGCCCGACACAGCCGTGCACGAGACGATCGAAATGTTCGGCGTGCTGCTGATTTTCCTCGGCATCGTGGGCCGCCTTTGGGCGACACTCTACATAGGCGGGCGCAAATCGTCCGAGGTGGTGACTGGCGGGCCTTACTCGATAACCCGCAACCCGCTCTATGTGTTCTCGACCGTAGCCGCGGCTGGCGTCGGCGCGCAGATCGGTTCGTTCTCCGGCATCATCCTCTTCGGGCTTTTGTGCGCGGGGGCGTTCCATATCGTCATCCTGCGCGAGGAGAAGTTCCTCAAGGAAGCGCTCGGCGCGCCGTATCAGGCCTATCTGGCGCGGGTGCCGCGCTTTTTCCCGAAACTGTCGCTCTACCAGGAGGGCAATACCGGAAACTTCAAGCCGCGCCTGCTGTTGACCACGCTGCTCGACGGTTTGGTCTTCCTCGTCGCGCTGCCGGCCTTTGAATTGATTGACGGCGCCCAGCAGTCAGGCATGTTGCCGGTCTGGTTCACGCTGCCCTGACGAGGACACAGCGCCGCATCTCCACAGGTGTTGCGCGCGGGCCGTGTTTGACGTATAGCACCGCGGTTCAAGAAAACCGCCCGGCAGGGCATGCCGTGGCGGTTTCATTTGCTTTTCGGGCTTTGGTCGGCCTGAAGCGAACAAGAAGCGCGGTAGTGCGCCAACAATACGGAGTAGCAAAATGCCCAAGATGAAGACCAAATCGGCCGCCAAGAAGCGGTTCAAGATCACAGGTACGGGTAAAGTCCTGTCGGCTGCGGCCGGCAAGCGTCACGGCATGATCAAGCGTTCCAACAAGTTCATTCGAAATGCCCGCGGCACGATGGTTCTGGCTGAACCGGATGGCAAGAAGGTCATCAAGAATTTTCTGCCGAACGGCCTCTAAGGCATTCGGTCCGGACACGTTTTAAGGAGATCATGACATGGCACGCGTAAAAAGAGGCGTCACTTCGCACGCCAAGCACAAGAAGGTCCTGAAAGCCGCGAAAGGCTTCTACGGCCGCCGCAAGAACACCATCCGCATCGCCAAGCAGGCGGTGGAAAAGTCGATGCAGTACGCGTATCGCGACCGCAAGAACCGCAAGCGCTCGTTCCGCGCGCTGTGGATCCAGCGCATCAACGCCGCGACCCACGAGCATGGCCTGACCTATGGCCGCTTCATCGACGGCCTCAACAAGTCGGGCATCGAGATCGATCGCAAGATCCTGTCGGACATGGCCATCCACGAGCCGCAGGCTTTCGCAGCCCTGGTCGCCAAGGCCAAGGTGGCGCTCGAATATCTGAAGAACACCACGCCGAACGCTTTTGAAAGCGCTGTCGCCTAAGACCAGCGCTTCCCAAGCATTCGCAATTCTGATTTGGGGAACCCGCGCTGGCACGGCTGGCGCGGGTTTTCTTTTGCCTGAACTTCAACTTAAAAGTGACTTTCACTTTGAGCTGATTTCCAACGTAGCGAGTTTTGACCGTGAACGACGCAACCACTGGCCTGGATACGCTTGAAAACTCACTTCTGGCCGAAATCGCCTCGGCCGCCGATGAGCCGGCCATCGAGGCCGTGCGCATCGCTGCTTTCGGCAAGAAGGGCGCCGTGTCCGAGATGCTGAAGACCCTTGGCGCCATGACCGCCGAGGAGCGTCAGGTCAAAGGCCCCGCAATCAACGGACTCAAGAACCGCGTCACAGATGCGCTGACGGCGCGCAAGGCCGAGTTGAAAGATGTGGCGATCACCGCGCGCCTCGCCGCCGAAAAGGTCGATGTGACGCTGCCGGTGCGGCAGTCGCCGGCTGAGCGCGGCCGTATACACCCGATCAGCCAGGTCGTCGACGAGATTGCGGCGATCTTCGGCGACCTCGGTTTCTCCATCGCCGAAGGTCCCGATATCGAGACCGATTACTACAATTTCACCGCGCTGAATTTCCCAGAAGGCCATCCGGCGCGCGAGATGCACGACACCTTCTTCTTCCAGCCGGACGAGAAGGGCGAGCGCAAGCTTCTGCGCACCCACACTTCGCCGGTGCAGATCCGCACCATGGAGACGAAGAAGCCGCCGATCCGCATCGTCATTCCGGGCAAGACCTACCGGCAGGATTCGGATGCCACCCACTCGCCGATGTTCCATCAGGTCGAGGGGCTGGTGATCGACAAGACGGCCAACGTCGCCAACATGAAGTGGGTGCTGGAGGAGTTCTGCAAGGCCTTCTTCGAGGTGCCGCAGGTCAAGATGCGCTTCCGGCCGTCCTTCTTCCCGTTCACCGAACCGAGCCTCGAGGTTGATATCCAGTGTGACCGCTCCAGGCCCGGCGAAGTGCGCTTCGGCGAAGGCTCCGACTGGATGGAGATCCTCGGCTGCGGCATGGTGCACCCCAACGTGCTGCGCCATGGCGGGCTCGATCCGGACGAATATCAGGGCTTTGCCTGGGGGATGGGCATAGACCGTATCGCCATGCTGAAATACGGCATGCCGGACCTGCGCGCCTTCTTCGATGCCGACGTGCGCTGGCTGTCGCATTACGGGTTCAGGCCGCTCGACATGCCGACGCTGTTCGGAGGCCTGAGCGCATGACAGCGCCCTATGCCGGCGGCTGCCGCTGCGGCGCCGTGCGGTTCGAGGCATCAGTCGAACCGCATCACGTCAGCTATTGCCATTGCGGCGATTGCCGGCGGGCCAGCGGCGCGCCGGTGTCGGCCTTTGTCGGCTTCCTGGTCGATCAGGTCGCGTTCACCGGCAAGGCGCTGAAGATGTATGAGAACGGCCCGGTGACGCGCTCGTTCTGCGGCACTTGCGGCTCACCCATCGCCTATGTCGACGAGCGGCTGGAGGACGACATCTACTTCATGCTCGGCACCATGGACATGCCGGCCGATTTTGAGCCGACGCAGCATGCCTATGTCAGCGAACAGCTTGCCTTCCTGCATATATCCGACGACCTGCCGAGACATCTGAAAACAAGCGTCAAAAGACCAGACGGAACAGTCCCATGAAATTCACCCTCTCCTGGCTCAAGGACCACCTAGAGACCGACGCCACGCTTGACGAGATCGTCGAGCGACTGACCTCGATCGGCCTCGAAGTCGAGCATGTCGACGACAAGTCGAGCCTGAAACCCTTCGTCATAGCCAGGGTGTTGACGGCGGTGCAGCACCCCGATGCCGACCGGCTGCGCGTGCTGACTGTCGATACGGGCAACGGCAAACCACCCGTGCAGGTCGTCTGCGGCGCGCCCAATGCGCGGGCCGGCCTGATCGGCGCCTTTGCCGCGCCCGGCACCTATGTGCCCGGCATCGACGTGACGCTGACGGTCGGCAAGATCAGGGGCGTCGAAAGCCACGGCATGATGTGTTCCGAGCGCGAACTGGAACTGTCCGACGAACACCACGGCATCATCGACCTGCCCGAGGATGCGCCGGTCGGCACCAGCTTCGCCGCCTATGCGCATATCGACGATCCGGTCATCGAGATCAATTTGACGCCGAACCGGCCGGATGCGACCAGCGTCTACGGCATCGCCAGGGATCTGGCGGCGAGCGGGCTTGGCCGCCTCGTCGGCGGCGCCATCATGTCGCATGTCGGCAACGGCATGTGTCCGGTCAAGGTAACGATCGAAGCGCCGGAGCTTTGCCCCGGCTTCGCACTCAACCTGGTCAAGGGCGTCAAGAATGGGCCGTCGCCAAAATGGCTGCAGCAGCGGCTGATCGCCATTGGGCTGAGACCGATCAGCGCGCTGGTCGACATCACCAATTACGTCACCTTCGACCGCGGCCGCCCGCTGCATGTGTTCGACGCCAGCAAGGTTGCCGGCAATCTCGTCGTGCGCCGCGCGCGCGATGGCGAAAAGGTGCAGGCGCTCGACGGCCGCGAATACACGCTGACGCCGGAAATGTGCGTCATCGCGGATGACAACGGCGTCGAGTCCATCGCCGGCATCATGGGCGGCGAGCATTCGGGCTGCGACGAGAACACATCAGATGTGCTGATCGAATCCGCCCTTTGGGATCCGATCACCACGGCGCGCACCGGCCGCACGCTCGCCATCATCACCGACGCGCGCTACCGCTTCGAGCGCGGCGTGGACCCCGAATTCATGGTTCCCGGCGTCGAGCTGGCAACGAAACTGGTGCTCGATTTCTGCGGCGGCACGCCGACCGAAATGGAAGTCGTCGGCTACGCCGGCCACAAGTCGAAGATCGTTTCCTTCCCGCTTTCGGAAGTGAAGCGGCTGACCGGCATCGAGGTTCCCAGGGCGGAAAGCCTCGACATCCTGTCGCGCCTCGGCTTCAAGCCGGAGGGATCGGGCGATGTGGTCAATGTCGCCGTGCCGTCCTGGCGCCCCGACGTCGACGGCAAGGCAGACCTGGTCGAGGAAGTCATGCGCATCCATGGTGTCGACAACATCGCACCGCAGCCGCTCGGTGCGCATGACGCGGTCAATGCAAGGATCCTCACCACGCTGCAGGTCCGTACCCGCACCGCCAAGCGCGCGCTTGCCGTGCGCGGCATGATGGAAGCCGTCACCTGGTCGTTCATTCCGGCCAAGCACGCCGAGCTGTTCGGCGGCGGCCAGACCGCGCTGAAGCTCGCCAACCCGATCGCCGCCGACATGTCCGACATGCGGCCGTCGCTGCTGCCGGGCCTGATTGCTGCTGCCCAGCGCAATGCCGACAAGGGCATCGGCGACGTGGCGCTGTTCGAAGTCTCGGGCACCTATGAGGGCGACGGCGCCGACCAGCAGCGGCGCGTGGCCGCCGGCGTGCGCCGCGGCACCGCCAAGCTCGACGGCTCAGGCCGCAACTGGGCCGGCAATTCGGGTGCGGTCGGCGTGTTCGACGCCAAGGCCGACGCGATCGCCGCACTGGAAGCCTGCGGTGCGCCTGTCGACCGGCTGCAGATCGAGGCCGGCGGCCCGGCCTGGTATCATCCCGGCCGTTCCGGCACGATCAAGCTCGGTCCGAAAACCGTGCTCGGCACCTTCGGCGAATTCCACCCGAAGACGCTGGAAGGCCTTGATGTTTCCGGGCCACTGTGCGGCTTCGAAGTCTTCGTCGATGCCGTGCCCGAACCGAAGGCCAAGCCGACGAAAACCAAGCCGAAACTGGAACTGTCCCCCTTCCAGGCGGTCAAGCGCGACTTTGCTTTCGTCGTCGACAAAACGGTCGAGGCCGGCACGCTGGTGCGCGCGGCGCTCGCCGCCGACAAGAAGCTCATCACCGCCGTCTCGGTCTTCGACATCTTCGAAGGCGCTTCGCTGGGCGAGGGCAAGAAATCGATCGCCGTCGAAGTGTCGATCCAGCCGGTTGAAAAGACACTGACCGACGAGGATTTCGAGGCACTGGCCAAGCGTATCGTCGAGAATGTCGGTAAGCAGGCCGGTGGCGTTCTGAGGACGTAGCGCCCAAGGCGACTGAACTGTTAGCGATGGGGCTGCTCATCCGTCCACGGGACGGATGAGCAGCCGTTGCCGCAATGGTCAGAACCCGCCGCCGACCCTCAGGCCAAAGGCATGGCTGTAGCTGTCTTGAAAGCCGATTGTGCCGCGATAATCGAGCCCGATGGATAACCCTTGGTGCAGCAGCAGATCGGCGCCCAGGCCGATCATCACCTGGTCACTCGCCAAAGGCTGCGTCTGGAAGCCATAGACAAGGCCATCCGGACTATCCGCGTAGCGGATATCGACGCCGCTCGAGCCGGAGAATTCGTGAGTGTATTCAAACCGGAAGCGTGGTGTGAAGACGCCGAGGGCCACCGGCATGTCATAGCCGCCGGCAAGGCCAAGCGTGCCGCCGAGGCTGTCGACACTCTGCTTGCCGAAGCTCAGCGAATAGATGCCTGCTCCGGTTTCGGTAAACGCGTCGAGGCTCGAAGAGGATGCCGTCAACCTGGCGAACGGAGTGAGTCGCAGCCCGCCGACGCTATGATCGAAACCGGCAGTCAGCGAGCCGAAAATCTGGTCGCCGTCACGCTGACCGTCGGCAAAGCCGCCAACACTTGTCACGAAGCGCTTCGAATCGAAGCTGAACGAACCGTAGCCGGCCAGGGCATCGAGAAACAGGTTTTCGGCCGGGCGATAGCTTGCATAGAGCGTCGCGCTGTAGGCCTCGCCGGAACTCTCGGTGCCATTGCCGCCAATGTCGCTGTCGTCGCTGGAGTAGCCGACGGCCAGACCGGCGACGAAACGGTCGTTGAAACGGTAGTCGATGCCGGTGGTCATGTTGATCGAAACGGAGTCCCGCTCCGCGCTATTGTCAGGCAAACTATGGCCGAGATCGATGTGACCGCCGGCCCACAAGCCGAAGCCCAGCTTTGCCGCGTCGCCCCCACAATCGGATCCGTCTGGAAAGTCGACGCTGGCGGCATTGCCATCGGCGCCTTGGCCAGACAGTTCGAGCCCATTCGCAAAGGCCTTGCGGCACGCCTCGCTTCGCAAAGCGCCCATGCGATGGTTGATATTGTCTGTCTGCCCGGCGGCGAATTGCTGCACCGCTTGCGCCTGGGCATTGAGCAGCCCGGCGACCTCCGGATCGTCGGAGGGGTCCGGCCGCGTGGTGACGGTGATGGTCACCGTGGCCGGATCGGAAACGCCGCCGGGGCCGGTCAGTGTGTACGTTACGATGACGGTGCCTGAAAACACCGGCGAGGACGCGAAGGTCAGTAGGTAGTTGGGCGCGCCGGACAGCGTCGCCGTGCCGCCCTCGGCGGGGGCGCTGGACATGATCGCCGCGGCGCTGAATGGTTCGCCGGTAGCACCCGGCGTCAACGGCAGCGAAGCCGACATGCCGGCAACGATGGTCATGGTCCGTGACGGCGCCGTCGGTCGGGGCGCCGCAGCGATGTCCAGCGTATACTCGCGCCTTGCCCTGTTCTCGGAGGTGTCGAACACATCGACGGCAAAGGCAAATGATCCGCTCTCGGTCGGCGTGCCGCCGAGTGTGCCATCGGTTGCGAGCGAAACGCCTTCGGGCAGATTTCCGATGATCCGCTGAAACGTGTAAGGCGCGCCCACACCGCCGGTTGCGGTCAGCATCTGGCTATAGGGCTGCCCAACCTGGCCATTGGGCAAAGCTGCCGGTGAAATTACGATGGGCGGGCCAGTGGTGATCGCAAGCGTGTAGTCGCGTTCGCCGTTGTTGCCGACATGGTCCGTCGCCCGAATCCTGAAACTGTAGACGCCGGGGGCCGCTATGACCGGCCCGGAGAGGACGCCGGCACTGCTGAAGGCGACGGGCATGGAGCCCGAAACGATCGAGAACGTAAAGGGGCCGCCAGCACCACCCGAAGCCGTCAGCGCCTGGCTATAGGGCTGGCCAATCTGCGCGCCGGGCAAGGCAGCTGGTGAAATGACGACCGGGTTGTCCGCGATCACGATGGTGTAGTCGTGTTCGCCGCTGTTGCCGACATGGTCTGTCGCCCGGACCCTGAAACTGTAGACGCCGGGGGCGGCTATCACTGGCCCTGAGAGGACGCCGGCACTGCTGAAGGCGACGGGCATGGAGCCCGAAACGATCGAGAACGTGTAGGGACCGCCAGCGCCACCCGAAGCCGTCAGCGCCTGGTTATACGGCTGGCCAATCTGCCCGCCGGGCAACGCAGCAGGCGAAATCAAGACCGGGTTGTCCGCGATCACAATCGTGTAGTCGCGTGTGCCGGTGTTGCCGACCTGATCTGTCGCCAGGACTCTGAAATTATAGGTGCCGGGGGCGGCTATCACTGCCCCGGAGAGGACGCCGCCGCTGCTGAAGGAGACCGGCGTGACCCCCGAAGTGAGCGCGAACGTGTATGGCCCGCCAGCTCCGCCTGAAGCCATCAGCGTCCGATCATAGTGCTCACCAACTCTCCCATCCGGCAGCGTGGCCGGGGAAATCACGATCGGCTCCGCCGCAGCACTTGCATTGAGCGAGGCTGCGATCAGAACGCAGAAGGTCGCGGCAATCCAGAACCACTTCGCAGTCAATTTTGCCCTGTCGATCGGTCCTCTCGACGATGCTGCTGGCCAAACCGACGATATCTGCATGCCCAGGCTACTCCAGCCGGTGTGGAAAATTCCAATAGCAATCGTCCATGCCGGCAGATGGGCAGACGCGCATAGTCGTCAGATGACGAGGGTGGGCTGTTTTAGGGCCAGGCCGAGCATCATGGTCCGGTCACGTTGCAATCTGGCCACATCTTTGGTGGCGCTATGGGCGAAGCATTGCGGATACTTGCCGAATCGCTCTCCAAAGGGCGATGGATACTCTCTGCTATTCGGGCCTTCCTCTTGAAGAGCAGCGCGCGGCGTTTCTCGCCATCGTGCTTGCCGACCCGCTGTTACGCGACGCGCTGGCGCGGGCTCGCACGCTCGACCTGCCGGACTGGCTGGTGGTTTCCGGCGCGCTCTACAACAGTGTTTGGAACCATCTGACCGGCAAGCCTTCGGGGTATGGCATCAGGGATGTCGACCTGTTCTACTTCGATGACAGCGACCTCTCCTACGAGGCCGAGGACGCCGTTATTCGCCGCGCGGAGAAGCATTTCGAAGGACTGCCGCTGCCGGTCGAGGTGCGCAATCAGGCGCGGGTGCATCTTTGGTATCCGCAGAAATTCGGGCGGCCTTGCCCGCGCTATTCGAACGCCAGCGATCCCGTCTGCTATTTCGCGTCGAAGACGCACGCCGTCGGGGTTCGATACGATGCTGACGGGCAGCTGGTGTTGGTGGCGCCGTTCGGGCTGGATGATGTTTTTTCGTTCCGCATCACACCGAACCGGGTGATGGACAACCAGCAGACGCATGAGGTGAAGGGGGCGAGGGCGAGGGAGTGCTGGCCGGAGATTACGGTTGTGCCGTGGTGACCTCACCCTCCCCTTGTGGGGAGGGTCGATCCGCGCAGCGGAGCGGGGTGGGGGTCTTCGTAGGGCGCTCCCCCACCCCGTCCCGCTGTCTCCGCTTCGCTGCGACAGCGAGCCGACCCTCCCCACAAGGGGGAGGGGGAAGACCTAGCGGTTCACCAGTGCCAGCAACTCTTCGGTGTAGCGCTTGCCCATAACCTTGTTGGGCGACAGCGCGTCACCAATAGCCTGCACCTCGGCCGCGCTTAGCGCGATGTCCGCCGCCGCCGTGTTCTGCTCCAGATGGCGTATCTTGCGCGCGCCGGGGATCGGTACGATGAAATCGCCCTGGTGCAGCACCCAGGCCAGCGCCAGCTGTGCCGAGGTCACGCCCTTTTCAACAGCCAGCTTTTCCAAGGTGGCGATGACAGCGGCGTTGGCTTCCATCGCCTCGGCCTGGAAGCGCGGCAAGGTCCGGCGCCAGTCGCCGTCGCTCAAGGCCTCGGGCTTGGCGATCGTGCCGGTCAGCAGCCCACGGCCGAGCGGGCTATAGGGAACGAAGCCGATGCCGAGCTCGCGGCAGACGGCGAACACCTCGTCTTCCGGGTCGCGGCTCCACAGCGAATATTCGCTCTGCACGGCCGATACCGGATGCACGGCATGGGCCCGGCGAATGGTCGCGGCACTCGCCTCGGACAGGCCAAGCGCGCGCACCTTGCCCTCGCGCACCAGTTCGGCCATGGCGCCGACCGTATCCTCGATTGGCACGTTGGGGTCGACACGGTGCTGGTAGTAGAGGTCGATCACATCGGTGCCCAGCCGCTTCAGCGAGGCCTCGGCGACCGCTTTGACGTGCTCGGGGCGGCTGTCGACGCCAGCCATGCGGTCGAGGCCTGTACCTTCCTCCAGAATCCGGAAGCCGAATTTTGTCGCGATCGTCAGATGATCGCGCACCGGCTTCAGCGCCTTGCCGAGCAGGATCTCGTTCTCGAAGGGGCCATAGACCTCCGCCGTGTCGAAGAAGTTGACGCCGATATCGACGGCGCGATGCAGCGTGGCGATCGCATCGGCTTCCGCTTGGCCGCCATAGGCGAAGCTCATGCCCATGCAGCCGAGGCCGACGGGGTAGACGTTCAATTCAGTTCCTAGCTTGCGGGTTTGCATAACGCGTCTCCTTGTTGCGATGTGGGAGAAATAGCGCCTTGCCTTGTGTTCGATAATCGGCTTCCATCCGCACGGGCTGTACTAAAAGATAGATCAATGAATCGCGCGCATCTTTCCCAATTGGCCGTGCTGGCAACTGTCGCTCAATGCGGCAGCTTTCGGGGCGCCGCCAGGGAATTGGCCATCGCGCCTTCGGCTGTCAGCCACGCGGTATCCAGCCTGGAGGCGCGGCTTGGCGTTCGGCTGCTGGCGCGCAGCACACGCAGCGTCGCGCCGACCGAAGAAGGTGCGCAGTTGCTGGAGCGGTTGCGGCCGGCGCTGTCGGAGATCGACCTGGCGCTGGAGACGGCAATCGAGACGCGCGACCGGCCGGCCGGCAATCTGCGCCTGACCGTGCCGCGCACGGCAGCGCATTTGGCGCTGACGCCACGGCTGGGCGCCTTTGCGTCGGCCTATCCCGACATCGTGCTGGAGATCGTCATCGAGGACCGCTTCACCGACGTGGTGGAAGGCGGCTTCGATGCTGGCGTCCGGCTTGGCGAGAGCCTGCAGCGCGACATGATCGCGGTGCGCATCGGGCCGGACCTTCGCGGCGCGGTGGTCGGCGCCCCGGTCTATTTCGAGGTCAACCCCAAGCCGCGCCACCCGCGCGACCTGGCCGGCCACCGCTGCATCCGCTTCCGCTTCTCCAGCGGCATCCTCTACCGCTGGGAGTTCGAGAAAGGCCGCGAGACGATCGAGATGGCGGTGGAGGGACCGCTGATCCTCGACGAGGACCATCTGATCGCCCAGGCGGCGGTCGACGGCGCCGGGCTCGCCTTCGTCTTTGAGGACTATGTCCGCGCACCGCTCGCCGACGGCAGGCTGATCCGCGTGCTGGAGGACTGGTGCCCGCCCTTCGACGGCTTCTTTGTCTATTATCCGAGCCGCCGTCAGATGCGGCCAGCGCTCAGGGCCTTTGTCGATTTCTTCAAGGTGAGTGGATAAAGCGGGCTCGCCCCCCCCTTGGTGGAAGATAACCGGCATCGCGGTCGTTCACCAACGATGCAAACATCGATCACCAACAGCACCACCCGCTATGGCTGGGGCGCGATCATTCTTCACTGGCTGATTGCGCTGATCTTCATCAGCCAGTTCGGACTCGGCTTCGTCATGGTGCGGGTGACCAGCCAGCGCACCGCCTTCGAACTGATCCAGCTGCACAAATCCTTCGGCTTCCTGCTGCTCGGCCTGATCATCCTGCGCATCGTCTGGCGCTGCGGCAATACAACGCCGGCGCTGCCGGGCTCGGTCGGGACTTTGGAACGTCGGGCGGCACCGTTGGCCCATTTTGCGCTCTACGCGTTTCAGCTTGCCTTGCCCTTGTCCGGCTGGGCGCTGGTGTCGGTCTCGATGCTGGAGATACCCAGCCTGCCGTTCAACCTGTTCGTCATGCCGAACCTGCCGCTGGCCGAATCGGATGGTGCCGAAAGCTTCTGGGCGGCGGCGCATTGGTATCTTGCCTATGCCGGCATGGCGCTTGTGGCTCTCCACGTTGCGGCGGCACTGCGGCATCATTTCCAGCTCAGGGATGGCGTGCTCATGCGCATGATCACGCCTTCGTCAGATCCGGAATAGAGCGAGCGGTTCATTCGTTCATGGAGTGAGGGCGCGAGAAATGCGCTGCCTCCAACAAGGAACATCCCCATGTACACGCGCATCCTCGGATTTGCGGCGGTCGCCGCTTGCCTCGCCATGCCTGTTTCAGCGGCCGTCGCGCTTGGTGACGCCGCCGGCAGCTATTCGATCAGCCCGGCCAACTCCAGCATCCGCTTCTCC
Source organism: Mesorhizobium sp. M7A.F.Ce.TU.012.03.2.1 (assembly GCF_004006095.1). Lineage (NCBI taxonomy): Bacteria > Pseudomonadati > Pseudomonadota > Alphaproteobacteria > Hyphomicrobiales > Phyllobacteriaceae > Mesorhizobium > Mesorhizobium sp. M7A.F.Ce.TU.012.03.2.1. Next base: position 1,047,741 of record NZ_CP034779.1, on the reverse strand, counting down.
ATCGGCAAGGTCGGCGGCGGCGGCCTGAATGGCGCCTTCGCCCGCTTCAAGGGCTCGATCCGCATCGACAACAGCGATGTCGGGCACTCGCAGGTCAATTTCACCATCTTTCCCGAAAGCGTTGGCACCGGCCAGAGCCGTATCGATGCCTTCCTGCGCTCCGACGCGGTGTTTGATGCCGCCAACAACCCGGAGATCCAGTTCCGCTCTACCAGCGTGACCCGAACCAGCGACACCACGGCCCTCGTCAGCGGCCGGCTGACGGCGCGCGGCAAGACGTTTCCGGAAAAGTTCACGGCCGAGCTTGGCGGTCTCAAGGCCGGGACGATCAAATTCCATGTCACCGGCAAGGTGCTGAGGTCGCGCTACGGCATGGATGTCGGCACGCCAATCTATTCCAACATCGTCGACTTCGACATGACGCTGACCGGCAAAAGGGGCTGACCCTCGTCATTGGCTTTTCCGGCGATTTCGGGCAAACCTCGTTGCCTGTAATTGTGATGGAGAAGCCTGATGTTCCGATGGGGTGTGTTGTCGACGGCCAAGATCGGCCGCGAGCATTTGTTGCCGGCGATGGTCGAGGCGGAGAACGGCGTGCTGTCGGCGATCGCCAGCCGTGACCTGTCGAAGGCCAAGGCGCTGGCCGAGCGCTTCGGCGCGCGCCATGCCTTCGGCTCCTATGAGGAACTGCTTGCCTCCGACGAGGTCGATGGCGTCTACATCCCGTTGCCGACCTCGCAGCATGTCGAATGGGCGGCCAAGGCCATCGAAGCCGGCAAGCACGTGCTGGTCGAAAAGCCGCTGGCGCTCGACGCCAAGGACATCCTGCCGCTGATCAAGCTGCGCGACCAGAAAAAGGTGCTGGTCTGCGAGGCCTTCATGGTCATCTACCACCCGCAATGGATCAAAGTACGCGACCTCATCGCCAGCGGCGCCATCGGCCGGCTGCGCCATGTGCAGGGTGCCTTCTCCTACTACAATGTCGACCCCAGCAACATGCGCAACCAGCTCGACCTCGGCGGCGGCGCGCTGCCCGATATCGGCGTCTACCCGACCGTGTCGACGCGCTTTTCGACCGGCAAGGAGCCGCTGCGCGTGCAGGCGACGATCGAGCGCGACAAGACATTCGGCACCGACATCTACTCCTCGATCCGCGCCGATTTCGGCGACTTCGAGCTGTCCTTCTATCTGTCGACGCAGATGGCGGCGCGCCAGGTGATGGTGTTCCACGGCGAGAAGGGTTTCATCGAGTTGTTCTCGCCCTTCAATGCCGGGCTCTACGACCACCACCGCGTCGAACTGCACAACCAGAACCACACCGAGGCGCAGGTGTTCCGCTTTCCCGGCACGCAGCAATACCGGCTGGAGGTCGAGACCTTCGCGCGTGCAGCACAGGGCGGCAAGGAGCGCGTCTTCACGCTGGAGGAATCCGTGCTCAACCAGAAAGTCATCGATGCCATCTTCCGCGCCGGCGGCAAAGAAGGCTGGGAGACCGTCTGACCCCTTGCAATTGAAGTAGCCGGCTAATTCTGGGAGGAAAGATGGCTGACGATGCGGACGTGATCATTGTCGGCGCCGGCCTTGCAGGGCTGGTTGCCGCCGCCGAGCTTGCCGAGGCCGGCAAGAAAATCATCATCGTCGACCAGGAGCCCGAGCAGTCGCTGGGCGGCCAGGCATTCTGGTCGTTCGGCGGCCTTTTTCTCGTCGATTCGCCCGAGCAGCGGCGCATGCGCATCCGCGATTCGCATGACTTGGCGTTGGAAGACTGGTTGGGCACCGCGGCTTTCGATCGGCCGGAGGATTTCTGGCCGCGCAAATGGGCGGAAGCCTATGTCGGCTTCGCCGCCGGCGAGAAACGCTCCTGGCTGATGCAGCGCGGCCTGAAATTCTTTCCTGTGGTCGGCTGGGCCGAGCGGGGCGGCGGCAATGCCATCGGCCATGGCAATTCGGTGCCGCGCTTTCACATTACCTGGGGCACCGGCCCCGGTGTGCTCGAACCGTTCGCCCAGCGCGTGCGCGAGGCCCAAAAGCGCGGATTGATCAGTTTCAAATTCCGCCACCGCGTCAATGAACTGACGCGGACGGGTGCTGTTGTGACCGGTGTGCGTGGCGACATCCTGCAGCCCAGCGCTGTCGAGCGCGGCCACAAGAGTTCGCGCGAAATATCAGGCGATTTCGAGCTTCACGCGCAAGCGGTGATCGTCGCCTCCGGCGGCATCGGCGCCAACCATCAGCTTGTGCGGGAAAACTGGCCGCAGCGGCTGGGCGCGGCACCGAAGCGCATGATCACCGGCGTGCCCGATCATGTCGACGGCCGCATGCTGGCGATCACGGAACGGGCCGGCGGTTCGATCATCAACCGCGACCGCATGTGGCACTATGTCGAGGGCATCAAGAATTGGGCGCCGGTCTGGACCGATCATGCGATCCGCATCCTGCCCGGCCCGTCATCGCTGTGGCTCGATGCGCGCGGCAAGCGCCTGCCGGTGCCGCTCTATCCCGGTTTCGATACGCTGGGCACACTCAGCCACATCATGAGCACCGGCTTCGACTATTCCTGGTTCATCCTGACCAAGAAGATCATCCAGAAGGAGTTCGCGCTGTCGGGCTCCGAACAGAACCCGGACCTGACCGGCAAGAGTTGGCGCCAGGTGCTCGGTCGCGCCACATCGGGCATTCCGAGCCCGGTCAAGGCGTTCATGGAGAAGGGCGAGGATTTCATCGTCGAGGCCGACTTGCCGACGCTGGTCGCGCGCATGAACGCGCTTGCCGGCGGCGAGCCGCTTCTTGAGGTAGCCCAAGTCGAGCGCGAAATCCGCGCCCGCGACCGGCAGCTCGACAACCCGTTCTCCAAGGACATGCAAATCACCGCTCTGCGCGGGGCGCGCGCCTATCTCGGCGACCGGCTGATCCGCACGGCCAAGCCGCACAAGATGCTCGATCCGGCAAACGGCCCGCTGATAGCGGTGCGCCTCAACATCCTGACGCGCAAGACGCTGGGCGGCCTGCAGACCGATCTCGACAGCCGCGTGCTGGGTGCCGATGGCCAGCCGGTTGCGGGACTCTACGCCGTCGGCGAAGCCGCCGGTTTTGGCGGCGGCGGTGTGCATGGTTATGCGGCGCTTGAGGGCACCTTCCTCGGCGGCTGCATCTTTTCCGGCCGCAGCGCCGGCCGTGCGGCGGCCGCTTCGGTGGGATGAGCCGGGGCCGGTCGGTCCTCAGAGTCCAGCCGCGATCACCAGCGCCAATCGCCCTGTCCAAGCGCGGTCACCGCATCGACGATCCGGGTGAAGCTTGCGCGGGCGCGGCCGACCGTGTGCCGGCCTCGGAGATAACCATGCACCAGCCCCGTTTCCTCGAACCAGGTTGCGCGTCCGCCCGCCGCCACGACCAGGTCGTGATAGCTCTCGCCATCCGACGACAGCGGGTCGCACTCGGCGGTGATCAGTACTGTCGGCGGCAGGTTGGAGAAGTCGGTGTCGGCGAGCGGCGACAGCGTGATGTCCCCGGTCCTATCCACGCCGCTGGTGCGGATGTGCTTGTAGAATTCGAGATCGCGGATGGTCAGCATCGGCGCTTCGGCGTGCTTGACATAGGAGCCTTTCGCGCGGTCTCCGCCGAGGCCGGGATAGATCAGCACCTGGCCAACCGGCCTTTTCGAACGGTCACGCGTGGCGTGACTGACGGCGGCGCAGAGATTGCCGCCGGCGCTGTCGCCGCACAGCACGATAGGATGATCGCGATTGGCGGCGGCCCATTCGAAGGCGCTCATCGCATCGTCGAAGGCCGCCGGATGCAGATGCTCCGGCGCCAGCCGATAATCGACCGAGACCACCTCATAGCCGGTGCGGGCACAGAGCTCGGCGCAGACATCGTCGTGGCTGTCCAGCCCACCGAGGATGAAGCCGCCGCCATGGACATAGAGCACCGTCACCGCAGCTTTGTGTGTGCTTCGGTAGGTGCGGATCGGGATGTCGTGCGTGGGCGTCGCAATGGCTGAGGTTTCGACCGCCACGCCTTCGGGATAGCCGGCAAAGAATTCGCGGCACATGCGGTCATAGATCCCGCGCTGCTGCGCGATCGTGTAGTCGATCGTGTCGGGCGGATAGTAGGAATTGGTCCGCTCTATGAACGCCCAGGTCTCGGCGTCGATGAGGGTTTTGTAATCGGTCATGGGTGCTGGAAAGGCGCCCAAGGCTGAGCCAGGGCGCCCCCCTCTGTCCTGCCGGACATCTCCCCCTCAAGGGGGGAGATCGGATGTTGCGAAGGCTTTCGCCAACCTTCTGCGTCGCAAGAAGAGCGCAGAGATCGAAGCTGCCAATCTCCCCCCTTGAGGGGGAGATGTCCGGCAGGACAGAGGGGGGTGAGCGCTGTCATTTCGGCAACAATCCTCATTTCCCCTTCCACACCGGCTCACGCTTCTCCGCAAAAGCGCGAAAACCCTCCATGCCGTCTTCGGAGCCGTAGAGGGCATCGACCGTCGGCAGCTGGCGCCGCGTCACCTTGTTCATTGCATCCTGGAAGGTCAGCGCCTCGGCCACACGCGCGGTCTCCTTGATCGCTGCAAAGACCAGCGGCGGGCCGCCTGCGAGCAGCCGGGCGATCTCCCAGACACGGTCCTCGAGCTTCTCCTTGGGCAGCACTTCGTTGACCAGGCCCCAGCGATGCGCCTCGGCCACATCCATCCAGCGGCCGGTCAGCAGAAGGTCCATGGCGACATGGTAGGGGATGCGCTTCGGCAGTTTGATCGTTGCCGCGTCGGCCAGCGTGCCGGCGCGGATTTCGGGGAGCGCGAAGGAGGAATGATCGGAGGCATAGATGAGGTCGCAGGACAGCGCCAGCTCGAAGCCGCCGCCGACCGCCATGCCGTTGACGCAAGCGATCACCGGCTTGTTGAGGTCGCGCAATTCTTGCAGCCCGGCAAAGCCGCCGACGCCATAGTCGCCATCGACGGCATCGCCGCCGGCAGCGGCTTTGAGGTCCCAGCCGGCACAGAAGAACTTGTCGCCGGCGGTCTTGACGATGGCGACGCGCAATTCCGGATCGTCTCGGAATGCCTTGAAGGTCTCGCCCATCAGCCGAGAGGTCTTCAGGTCGATGGCGTTGGCTTTGGGCCGGTCGAGGGTGACCTCGAGGATGGTGCCCTCGCGGCGGGTCGAAATGACGTCAGACATTCTTGTTCTCTCCCAGCACCAGCAGTGCGTCGGCGATCCAGGCGCCCTTGCCTTCGCTGCAGACGATCAGCGGGTTGATGTCGAGTTCCTCGATCTCACCGGCATTCTGCTGCACGAAGGCGGCAATGCCCGAAATGGCATCGATGGCAGCCGCGACATCGGCTTTTGGCCGGCCGCGATAGCCCTCGAGCAGCGGGAACAGTTTCAGGCCGCGCAGCGCCGCCTCGATATCGTCGCGCGTCGCCGGCAGCATCAGCGTGACGCTGTCGCGCAACATTTCGACCAGCACGCCGCCGGTGCCCAAGGTCATCACCGCGCCGAACATCGGGTCGCGGGTGAAGCCGACGATCAGTTCCGCGACACCGTCGCGCACCATGCGCTCGACATAGAGCCCGGTGCCGAGCGGCAAGAGGTCATGCGCCGCGGTGCTGACGGATTCGGCATCCCTGAGGTTGAGCCTGACGGCGCCAACTTCGGATTTGTGGCTGACGCCGAGCGCCTTCAGTGCGACGGGAAAGCCGAGCGCCATCGACGAAATCACCGCCTCGACCGCATTGGCGGCCCGTTCGCCTTTCGGCACCGGCAGGCCGGCCTTGATCAGCCGCGATTTTGCTTCGGCCTCGTCGGGCGTGACATGGTCGCCACCAGGCGCACCGGCAGCAGAAGTGTCGATCGGCTGCGCCTGCGGTTCGGCCCAAGCCCAGCCGATGAAGGCCGCCGCCCCGGCGGCATCCATGGCTTCCGAAATGCCGAACAACGGCACCATGCCGCGCGCCATCAGTTCGGCGGTGTACTCCTCCGGCAGGTTTTCCGGCAGCGACGAGACGATCGCGCCATGCGCCTTGTTGGTCTTCAGCGCCGATTCGAAGGCGCGCAACGTCGCCCACCAATCGGTGACCGAACAACGATCAGGTCGCGGAAAATCCAGCACCAGCATGTTGAGGTCGAAGCCGCCCGACACCATGGCGGTGAAGGTGGCGGTCATCGCCGGCTCGTTGTTCCAGATGAAGGTGTGATAGTCCAAGGGATTGGCGACCGCGACCAGCGGCCCGAGCGTCGATTTGACATGGGCGCGGTGGCTGTCGGTCAGCACAGGGAAATTGACCCAGCGCCCTTCGGCGCTGTCGGCCATGACGGAGGCCTCGCCGCCGGAGCAGCTCATCGACGACAGCCTGTAGCCGGGCAAAGGTCCGGTGATGTGCAGCAGCTTCAGCGCCTCGATAAAGGCGGGGATCGAATCGACACGCGCAATGCCGAGCCGCCGCAGGAACGCACCCGAGGCCGCGTCCGAGCCGGCCAGCGAGGCGGTGTGCGAGACGGTCGCCTGCCTGGCCTGTTCGGAACGGCCGACCTTCATGGCGATGATCGGCTTTTTCAGCTCGCGCGCCCGTGCCGCCAGCCTCTCGAAGCCGGCTACCGAATCGAAGGCCTCGATATGCAGGCCGAGCGACGTGACCCGCTCGTCCTCGATCAGGCCGAGCGCCATTTCGGACAGACCGGTCTGCGCCTGGTTGCCGGCGGTCATCAGGAAGGCGATCGGCAGGCCGCGCCTCTGCATGGTCATGTTGATGGCGATGTTGGAGGACTGGGTGATGATGGCGACGCCCTTGCCGCCCTCGGCCAATCTTATGCCGCCATGCTGGTCGGGCCACAGCAGCGCGCCGTCGGCATAATTGATCAGACCGTAGCAATTCGGCCCGATGATCGGCATCGAGCCGGCTGCGGCGACCAGCTCGGCCTGCAGCCGCTCGCCATCATCGTCATAGGCCTCGGTTTCGAGGAAGCCGGCGGCAAAGCAGACGGCGCCGCCGGCGCCGCGCTCGGCCAGCGCCTTGATCACCTCGATGGTCAAATGCCGGTTGACGCCGACAAAGGCAGCATCGGGCGCGCCCGGCAGGTCAGCCACCGAACGATAGGCCTTGCGACCGGCGACCTCGTCCTTGGTCGGATGCACCGGCCAGATCTCGCCGGCAAAGCCCATCTTGATCGATTGCGCGACGACGGCCGCGGCCTGCGCACCGCCGAAGACGGCGATCGATTTCGGCCGCAGGAGACGCTCAAGTTTATGCATATGTTATGCCCCGAACGGACGCAGCAGCGCCCTTGAAATAATGTGGCGCTGGATCTCTGACGTGCCTTCCCAGATGCGCTCGACGCGCGCGTCGCGCCAGATGCGCTCCAGTGGCAAATCGTCCATCAGTCCCATGCCGCCATGAATCTGGATCGCCTCATCGGCAACGTATGCAAGCATCTCGGTGGCCTTCAGCTTGGCCATGGCCATGTCCTGATCGGTGACAGTGCCCTGATCGTACTTCCAGCCGGCTTCGAACACCATCAGGTCGGCGGCCTTCAATTCGGTCGCCATGTCGGCAAGCTTGAACGACACGCCCTGGAACTTGCCGATCTGCTGGCCGAACTGCTGGCGCTGCGCGGCATACTCGATGGCATGGCCAAGCGCCCGCTCGGCGCGGCCGAGGCAGGTGGCGCCGACCTGCAGCCGGGTGGCGCCGAGCCATGAATTGGCGACGTCGAACCCCTTGTGGACTTCGCCCAACACTTGGGCGGCGGGAAGCCGGCAATCGTCGAATTCGAGGATGGCGTTGGTGTAGCCGCGATGCGAGACGTTGCGGTAGCCATCGCGGACGGTGAAGCCCTTCGTCCCTTTGTCGACGAAGAATGCGGTGATCTTCTTGCGCCTGCCGCGCGGCGAATCCTCTTCGCCTGAGGCCATGAAAACGATGGCAAAGTCGGCGAGGTCGGCGTGGGAGATAAAATGCTTGGTGCCGTTCAGCACCCAGTCGTCGCCGTCCTGTACGGCGGTCGCCTTCATGCCGCGCAAATCGGAGCCTGCGCCCGGCTCGGTCATCGCCAGGCAGTCCCATTTCTCGCCGCGGATGCAGGGGAACAGATATTTCTCGCGCTGCTCCGGCGTGCCGGCCAGGAGGATGTTGGAGGGCCGCGCCACGCAAGTCCAGTGCAGCGCGTAATTGGCGCGGCCAAGCTCCTTTTCGTAGAGCAGCCAAGTCACCGTATCGAGGCCAGCACCGCCGACATCGGCCGGCATGTTGGCGGCATAGAGCCCAGCTTCGATCGCCTTGACCTTGATCTCCTCGATCAGGTCGCGGCGCAGCACGCCGGTGCGCTCGACCTCGCGCTCATGCGGGTAAAGCTCGTTCTCGACGAACGCACGCGTCGTCTCGACGATGAGCCTCTGTTCCTCCGACAGCCCGAAATCCATGCTCTCAGCCTTTCTTCTTGCCGGGCTTTTTCTTCGGCTTTTCGGCTTTCTTGACCGGTTTCAAGGCTTTGGCCTTCTCGGCAGCCTTGGAGGCTGTGGGCTTCTTCGCCGCCAGCTTGGCCAGCTGCCTGGTATAGTCCTTGTGCAGGGCGCCGGCGCCCCAGCCCTTGCCTTTGTTCTGCTTCGACAGCGCATCCATGATGGCGACCAGATTGTCGTCGCGGATTTTTTCCAGTTCGCGGATCGACAGCCCATGTGCCTGGTCGTCCGATTGCGTGGCGATCAGGTCGACCAGTTCGTCGTTGAACTCCGGCACATCCATCAGCTTGGTCCATGGCCATTTCAGGCAGGGCCCGAACTGCGCCATGAAGTGGCGCATGCCGGCCTCGCCACCGGCGACGCGATAGACCTGGAACATGCCCATCTGCGCCCAGCGCAGGCCGAAGCCGTAGCGCATGATGTCGTCGAGTTCCTCGACCGTGCAGATGCCGTCCTTGATCAGCCACAGCGCCTCGCGCCATGCCGCTTCGAGCAGGCGGTCGCCGACGAAGGCCTCGATCTCCTTGCGGATGACGACCGGCTTCATGCCGATCGAGGCATACATCTCCTTGGCGACCTCGATCGCCTCGGGAAAGGTCTGCTCGCCGCCCACGATCTCGACCAGCGGCAGGAGATAGACCGGGTTGAACGGATGGCCGACGACCAGCCGCTCCGGATGCTTCTTCATCGCCACCTGCATGTCGGTTGGCTTGATGCCGGAGGTCGAGGAACCGACAATCGCATTGGCCGGCGCGTGGGTATCGATCTCGGCGAGCACCCGGTGCTTGAGGTCGAGCCGTTCCGGCACGCTTTCCTGAATGAAATCGGCATCGGCCACTGCCTCGGCGATGGTCTTGGCAAAGGTCAGCTTGCCCTCTTTTGGCAAACCGCCGGGTACCATCTGCTTGTAGGCGCGGCGCGCGCCCTTCATCACTTCGCCGACCTTGCGCGACGCCTCGGGATCGGGATCGAAGATCGACACGTCGATGCCGTTGAGCAGCAGCCGCGCCACCCAGCCGGCGCCGATGACGCCGCCACCGATGGCGGCTGCCTTGTTGATGATGCTCATGCGGAAGCTCCGGTTCTGGTCATGGCGGTTGTGGGATCTATGAGCGGCACGCGTTCGCCGGCGCGGATCACGGACGGGTCGTATGCCTTGCGGGCAAAGACTTCGAGGACGAAGGGCCGGAAGAATTCGATCGGCAGCGTGTCATAATCGGGGTCGAAGCTGGACTGGTCCCAGCGTTCGCAAAACTGGTCGCAATCGTCGAAATAGGCGTGGCCGGCAAAGCGGTCGCGCGCATGGCGGTTACCGCCGAGGTGATGGGCATAGTAGAGCCGCTGGAAGTCGCCATGTTTCTCCACCACCCAAGTGCATTGTTCGCGCACGAAGGGTTTCAGGATCGAAGCGGCATATTCGTCGTGATTGTAAGGCGCATAGATGTCGCCGATGTCGTGCAGTAGCGCGCAGGCGATCCAGTCGGTGTCGGCGCCGTCGCGCCAGGCACGCGTCGCCGCCTGCAGCGAATGGCCGAGCCGGGTGATCTTGTAGCCCGAAAGGCCCGCGTCGAGCTGCACCAGCGCATCGAGCAGCCGCTCGCCGGTCCTGGCGGCATAGTCGATCTCATGCGCGGTCAGGAACTCGTAGTCGTCCCGGTCGCCATCCTTCATTGCGGTGAATTTTACGGTAGTCATGCCGACCCTCCCGACGAATAATTTATGCCGCGATCGGCGCCCGCTTGGTGAGGTTGAGCTTCTGCCGTACCTCTTCCGGCCCAAGGATCCTGGCGCCGAGATTGGTGACGATGCTGGCGGCGCGCTCGACCAACTGCGCATTGGTCGCCAGTACGCCCTTGTCGAGCCAGAGATTGTCTTCGAGACCGACGCGGACATTGCCGCCGGCCAGCACCGCCGCAGCAGCATAGGCCATCTGGTTGCGGCCGATGGCAAAGGCCGACCAGTTCCAGGTCGACGGCACATTGTTGACCATCGCCATGAAGGTGTTGAGGTCGTCGGGCGCGCCCCACGGCACGCCCATGCAGAGCTGCACCAGTGCATCCGGATTGAGCACCTTTTCCTCGACCAGCTGCTTGGCGAACCACAGATGACCGGTGTCGAAGGCCTCGATCTCCGGCTTGACGCCGAGCGCCGTCATCATGCCGCCCATGGCGCGCAGCATGCCGGGCGTGTTGGTCATGACATAGTCGGCCTCGGCGAAATTCATGGTGCCGCAGTCGAGCGTGCAGATTTCCGGCAGGCATTGGCGCACATGTTCCATGCGGTTGGTGGCGCCGCCCATGTCTGTGCCTTTTTCGTTGAGCGGCAGCGGCGCTTCCGGCGATCCGAACACCATGTCGCCGCCCATGCCGGCGGTCAGGTTGAGGATGACGTCGACTTCTGCCTCGCGGATGCGCTCGGTCACTTCGCGGTAGAGATGCACATCGCGCCTGGGCTTGCCGGTTTCGGGGTCGCGGACGTGGCAGTGCACGATTGCGGCGCCAGCCTTGGCCGCGTCGATGGCCGAATCGGCGATCTGCTTTGGCGAGCGCGGCACATGAGGGCTGCGGTCCTGCGACCCGCCGGACCCAGTCACGGCACAGGTAATGAAGACCTCGCGGTTCATCGCAAGCGGCATGGAATTCTCCTCCAATAGTATGCATGTCGCCCAAAAGTGGGAACCGGTTTTGGGATAACGACATGCACAAAGATGACCACAACAATGCCCGACTTGCCGGAAACTGTTTTGCGTTTTACGAAGCTTCCATGACGAAAAGCGAAAAACCGACGATCTTTCGCGCCGAGCGCTCGCCGCTCAAGGTGACGCTGCTGGTGTTTTCCGGCTCGTCCATCATGTGCGTCGCATCCGCCGTCGATCCACTGCGGGCCGCCAACCGCATCTCCGGCGAGACCCTGTTCGATTTTCGGCTGGTCTCGGTGACCGGCGAGGCTCCGGTCACCACATGCGGCCTGCCGGTGGCGGTCAGTGGCCGTTTCGACGCGGGCGAGCCAACCGACGTCCTTGTCGTCGTCGCCGGCTTCGGCACCCAGAATTATGCAACGTCGGCTCTGTTGTCCGGACTGCGCCGGGCGGCACGCACGGCGCGTGCTTGCGGCGGTGTCGAGGCGGGCACCTGGCTGGTGGCTCGCGCCGGCCTGCTGGAAGGGCGCAGCGCCACCACCCACTGGGAGGACATGGAGGATTTTTCCTCGGCCTTTCCCGGCGTCGATGTCCGCCCTGACCGCTATGTCATCGACGGGCCGGTGTTCACGTCGGGTGGCGCGTCGCCGACCTTCGACCTGATGCTGCATCTCATCCGTACGCGGCTCGGCATGGCCGTCGCACTCGATGTCGCCAGCGTCTTCATCTACGACCAGGCGCGCGCCGCCACCGACGCACAGCCGCTGGTCTCGCTCGGCCGGCTCGACGGCTACGACCCGCGCCTTGCGCAAGCCATCCGGCTGATGGAAGCGCATGTCGACCAGCCGCTGACCATAGAAGCAGTGGCAAAGCGCGCCGGGGTGACGGCGCGGACATTGGAGAGCATCTTTCGCAAGTCGATCGGCGAGACGCCGGGCGCCTATTATCTCAGGCTGCGCCTCGGTGCCGCGCGCCGGCTGGTGGTCGATACAAGGGTTGCCATGGCCGACATTGCCGGGCGGACCGGGTTCTCGTCCGCCGCGGCATTTTCGAGGGCGTTTTCAAAGACTTTCGGCGAAGCGCCGGTCAGGTTGCGGAGGGGGTAGGTTTCAACGCGCGATCAGGCCGCGTTCTGGCGGTCGCCGTCGATTTGCGAGCGCATCTGTCTGGCCAGACGGGTCTCGAAGCGGCTGGCCACGGCGCGATCCCATTCATTCGAAATCTTGGCGTCGTCCGTTTTCCGCGGCATCGCCATCAGCCGGTCGATGATCGATCCAGCCTCGCCAGGTGAGAGCAGGGCGTCGATTTCACGTTCGTTCTGCATATCGGTTCGCCTCCTTCTTCCTCTCCCGCCACGAGCCAGTCTTATACGAGATTCGTGACGGCTGTTTGAAGGCAAGAGCGAGGTCATTGAAGGGCGTCGAAGGGCAAAACCGTGTCGCGGGACCGGGCCATGCGCAAAGCTGTTCCTGCGCCTTGGCAGGTCAGGTCAAGGAGAGATCTACAGCCGCTTTTCGAACAGCACTCGTGGTAAAGCCACTGTCCCATTCGTCGTCTGGATAGCGGTTTTTCTCGACATAGCCGACCGCCTTGTAGAGGGCTTGTGCCGGCAGGTTGAACGTGTCGGTTTCCAGCCGCGCCTGCGCCAACCCGGCGGTGCCGATTGCCTGTTCGGCATGGGAAAGCAGCTTGCGGCCGACACCTTGGCCTTGACGGGATGCCATGACGTGCAGGGCCTCGATGAAATCCGCGCGCCAATGGATCAGGCCGGCGACCTCGCCATCGATCTCGGCAACGGCGAACTCAGGCCAGCTCCGGTCGACATAGCGCCCGCCAATATCCGTCTCGACATAGCACCGCGCCGCTGCTTCGGTGATGTTCGGCAGCCATGTGCCTTCGAACGTTTCCTGCAGCACCTGCTTCAACGCCGGAATATCGCTCGCCTGCGCCGGGCGCACGATGATTCGATCCTCTGCCATTTTCCGTCTCCCGCCAATGCATGTCGCCCAAAAGTGCCAGCGGTTTTGGGATGACGACATGCATAAAAATAAAGGCTGCCGCACGGGCTCTCTTTCGGCGACACGCGTGGCATCTTGATCTCACGCTGGCTGCCGAAGATCTGTGCGATCCTCGGCAGCCTCTCGCGAAGTGGGCTGACTAGCAGATAGCGATGGCGGCGGCTTTCATCCAGTGGTGCCGGATGTCGGTCCAGAGATGGAGCGGCGCGCGCCTTACACGTAGCGGTTGACGATATTTTCCAGCAGTTCCTGGCGGCCGGACCTCGGCTGCGGCTCGATCTTCTTCTTGACGACACGCTCGGCGATATCCTCAAGCGTGCGCTTGCCGGCGAGCATCGCCTTGCCCTCGGCCGTGTTCCAGCCGGCATAACGTTCGGCCAGCGGCGCCGATAGCGCCTTGTCCTCAACCATGCGGGCCGCGGCTTTCAGGCCACGTGCGCAAGAGTCCATGCCGCCGATATGGCCGATCAGCAGGTCCTGCGGATCGAGCGACTGGCGGCGCAGCTTGGCGTCGAAATTGGTGCCGCCGGTCTTGAAGCCGCCGGCCTGCAGGACCTGGTAGTAGGCCAGTGCCATTTCCGGCACGTTGTTGGGGAACTGGTCGGTGTCCCATCCCGACTGATAGTCGTTGCGGTTCATATCGATCGAACCGAAAATGCCGAGCGCATTGGCCAGAGCCAGTTCGTGCTCGAAGGAATGGCCGGCCAGGATGGCGTGGCCCTGCTCGATATTGACCTTGACCTCCTTCTCCAGCCCGAAGCGCTTGAGGAAGCCGTAGACCGTGGCGACATCGTAATCATACTGATGCTTGGTCGGCTCCTGCGGCTTCGGCTCGATCAGGATCGCGCCCTTGAAGCCGATTTTGTGCTTGTAGTCGACGACCATGCTGAGGAACCGGCCGGCCTGTTCCTGCTCGCGCGCGAGGTCGGTGTTGAGCAGCGTCTCATAGCCTTCGCGCCCGCCCCACAGCACGTAGTTTTCGCCCTTCAGCCGCTTGGTGACGTCGATGCAGCTTTTTACCGTCGCCGCTGCGTAGGCAAAGACATCCGGATCGGGATTGGTGGCCGCCCCCGACATGAAGCGGCGATTGGAGAACAGATTGGCGGTGCCCCAAAGCAGCTTGACGCCGGTCTGCTTCATCTTCCCCGCGAAGTAATCGGCGATCTCGTCGAGGCGCGCGGCACTTTCGGAAAAATCCTTGCCTTCCGGCCGCACATCGGCGTCGTGGAAGCAGAAATAGGGCGCGCCGAGCAGCGAGAACATCTCGAAGGCGACGTCCGCTTTCAGCTTTGCCAGCTCCATCGTGTCGGTGCCACCTGCCTTGGGGAACCACGGCCGGTCGAAGGTCTGGCCGCCGAACGGATCGCCGCCCGGCCAGGCAAAGGAGTGCCAGTAGGCGACGGCGAAGCGCAGATGGTCTTCCAGCCGTTTGCCGGCGACGAGCTCGTCGGGATTGTAGAACCTATAGGCCAGCGGATTGGTCGAATCCGGCCCTTCATATTTGATTTTCTTGATGTCGCCGAAAAATCCGCTGCTCATGATTTCTGTCCTCTCACAAAGTTCTGCCGCCATTACCTCAGGCGTAATTGGTTTCAGGCCAGCGCCGGTTGAAAAGGGTCATGTCAAAACCGTCAAATGAAGGAGACAGACCATGACCGACCTCACCAAGATCGCTGAAAACTACATCACCGCCTGGAACGAAAGCGATGCCGTCCGCCGGACCGAATTGCTCAAGGCGACCTTCACGGAAGACGTCAGCTATCGTGATCCGCTCATGCAGGGCGACGGCCATGAAGGCGTCGCGGCTCTGATCGACGGCGTGCAGCAGCGCTTTGCCGGCTTCCGGTTCTCGCTGAAGGGCACGCCGGACGGTTTTGCCGACAAGATCCGCTTCTCGTGGAATCTCGGGCCTGAGGGGACGCCATCGGTGATCGAAGGTACCGACATCGGAATCATCGAGAACGGCCGCCTGAAGAGCGTCACCGGCTTTCTCGACAAGGTGCCTGCGCAGTAAGGACTTCTGGGCGAGGCGGGTGCGAAGCGCCCCCCTCTGGCCTGCCGGCCATCTCCCCCTCAAGGGGGGAGATTGGCTGTCTTTCCCGCCATCGCTAATTATCAACCTTGCAAGACGAGTAAAGCCGTCAACGCTGCCGATCTCCCCCCTAGAGGGGGAGATGCCCGGCAGGGCAGAGGGGGGCGCCTCGCACTGAATCACGCGGTTACAGCCCTGATCGCCGGGTACAGCTCCCGGTAGCGCTGATAGGCATCGGCATAGACGCCGCCAAGCGCCGCGTCCGGTTCGATCGTGGCATCCGTCCTCGGTGCCGTACAGACTTCCAGGGGATCGGCACCAGTCGCAGCGATCAGGCCGAGCCGTGCGGCGCCAAAGGCGGCGCCGAAGTCGCCGTCGGCGGGAATGTCGACAGGCAGTTGAAGCGCGGTGGCAATCGCCTTCAGCCAGTAGCGCGAGCGGGAACCGCCGCCGATCGCCGTCACCCGCGTCAAACTCGTGCCGGCCTTCGCCAGGGCGTCGAGGCTGTCGCGGAAGGCAAAGGCCACACCCTCCAGCACGGCCTGGGTCAGCACGGCACGGCTCGATTCATGCGCCAGCCCGGCGAACGCGCCGCGAATGGCGGCATCATTGTAGGGTGTGCGCTCACCCGAGAGATAAGGCAGGAAGGACACGCCGCTGGGCGCCTCCAATGTGTCGCCGAGTTCAGCGGTCAATTCGCCGGCGCTCTTCCCGGTGATTTCGGACAGCCAATTGAGCGAATCCGTTGCCGACAGGATGACCCCCATCTGGTGCCAGGTGTTCGGCAGGGCGTGGCAGAAGGTGTGAACCGCGCTAGCCGGGTTGGGCAGGTAGGAAGCGTTGGCGGCAAACAGCACGCCCGATGTGCCGAGCGAGACGAAAGCGTGGCCGGCGCCGACCGTGCCCATGCCGCAGGCCGAGGCCGCATTGTCGCCGGCGCCGCCGGCGATTGGAATGCCGGCCTGGACGCCCCATTTCGAGGCCAATTCACTGCGCAGTGCGCCTGCCTTGTGCGTACCCTCGACCAGCGACGGCATCTGCTCCTCGTCGAGCGACGTCGCTGCGAGCAGGTCCGTACTCCAGCGCCGGTTGCCGACATCGAGCCAGGAGGTACCGGCAGAATCCGACATCTCCGAAATGTGTTCGCCCGAAAGCCAGAGCCGCAGGAAATCCTTGGGCAGCAGCACTTTTGCGACCTTGGCGAAGAGAGCGGGTTCGTTGTTTTTCACCCAGGCAAGTTTCGGCGCGGTGAAACCGGGAAAGACGATGTTGCCGGTCAGAGCGCGGAAGCGCGGATCGGCATCGAGGACAGCCGCCTCGGCATGGCTGCGCGTGTCGTTCCACAGGATGCAGGGACGCAGCACCTTGTCGGCGGCGTCGAGCAGCGTGGCGCCATGCATCTGCCCGGACAGGCCAATGCCCTTGACTGCCGCGAGTTCATCCGGATGGGAGGATTTGAGCTCGGCAATTGCGTCTTCGCAGGCCCGGATCCAGTGCTCGGGATTCTGTTCCGACCAGCCGGGATGCGGCCGTGAAACATCAAGCGAACCATGGCCGGAACCGACGACGGTTTGCCCGGCAACGATCAGCAGCGCCTTGACGCCCGACGTCCCGAGATCGAGGCCCAGATACATGTCTTCCTCCCACGCCAGTTAATTTTTTCGGGTCTCGAAAAAATCTGGCTTGGCCAGTTTTTAAAACAAGATCCGCTTCGGGTCAATTCTCCGACAAATCGGCGGCGCGTCGCACAAACAGCGCTGACAGCGGACTGTCGGGCCGCGCCATCGAACGCTCGGCCGTGAGCGCCCTGGCCAGCGCACCGTCACCGGCGCGCAACGCTGCCTCGATCAGCGTCAGGTCGATAACATCGCGCTGGGCGTGGCTGCCGCCGAAGCGATGGGAGATCGATCGGATCGGCCGGATCAGGCGCACGGTCTCGGCGTAACTGCCCTCACCGAATGCCTTGATGGCGAGCGTCAGCGGATGGCCGACATCCCGCGTGAAAGCCGCATTGTCGTCGCTGCCACGCATGGCCTCGCGCTGAGCCTCAAGCAAAGCGAGGGCCGGCGCATCTAACCCTGCACCGACAAAGGCCATCATCGCGTGGGCATCGTTGAAGGCATAATTGCCGGCGCCGGCCTTATGCCAATTGGCGGCGAGCGCCGCCCAGCGGTCGCCGACATCGACGCCGCCGAGGGCGAGCCGCCACAGGACTGCCGAGGCATCGACCATGTTGAGCGCCATCGTCGATTGCACGATGTAGATGGGGCCGTCATAGAGGGCCAGCACCGCGTCGGTCTCGCCGAGATCATAGTGGAACAGCGCCAGGTGCCACCAATTGTGGACCTGCAGGAAACTCTCCCTTGTCCACGCTTCCGGGTTGGTCAGCATCCAGGCGATGCCATCCCTTTGCCGGCTCTGCATTTCCATGACATGGGCGACGGCATGCTGCGCCCAGCCGTCGCGCGGCTCGAAGTCGACCGCCGCGCGGCCAAGCTGCTCGGCCCTGACATAGTCACCCATTTCCTCCAGCCCGAAGGCGTGCATGCCGAGCATGGCGTGGTAGCCGGGCATGCCGCTTTGCCAGGACGGCAGGGCGCGTGCGATGCGGTCGCGCAGCATGCGTGCATTGCCGGTGAAGAAATCGATCTGGTGGCCGACCTGCAGCGCCAGCCCGTCGCGCGGGGTCTCGATGGTGATGTCCTCGAGAATGCGGCTGGCTTGATGCCAGCGTCCGTTGGCGAGATGACCCAGGGCTGTGACATGCGCCCGCTCGCGCGTGGTCGCGGCAAGCGGCAGTGACGCCTCATGGCAAGCCTTGGCCACCGCTGTCGCCTCCCGCTCGGTGGCGAGGCCGAACAGATAGCCCTTGAAGACATGCGCCATGACGAAGCCGGGATCTTCCGCGATGGCGTGGTCGATGGACGCCACGGGATCGCCGATGAAGCACTGCAGTTCGCGCACTGCCTGGCTGTAGGGGGCGAACCCCGCCTCCGTTGCACCCGAAAGCGTCAGGCCGAATGCGTCCCTGGCTGCCATGCGATGTCCTTTCATCGATCCGTGACAGGGCCTCGATCCTTCGGCCCAAACCGATCCTAAAGCATGGGCCACGGACACGCCAACCGTGCGCTACGCCAGATCATTTCAGTAGTCTTTGCAGTTTAGCAACCATGCGGGGCAGATTAGGCTTTGTAAAATCGAATGAATTGTGTCTTCATTACGGCGACTGGCGGGGGCTGGAAATCGCGAATCGAGAGGGGACGCGATGTGGCATATGAAGAACTCGCTTCCGAACAGTCGTTCGGAGGATGCGCAGGTGACAGTTGCTTCGCCACGGCGAAAGCCGCATCCGCTACACCCTTGGCTTATTAGCATCCTCTCAACTACGGCCTTTGCGTTGCTGCCCAATTCAGCTGCGTTTGCCGCATGCGTGCTGGGCCCAATCGCCGGAAATACCGTCTACACCTGCGATAGCGGCGACTCGGGCGGCAGCCTCACCGATGCCGATGGCGATAACACGCTGAATTTTCCCGCCGGCGGCACCGGGCAGATATCAGGCAACGTGACCTTTGGTGTCGGCACGGACCGCATCGACATGCAGTCCGGCACCATCACCGGCACCGTCGATCAGGGCGGCGGTACGGATTTCTTCACCATTGGCGCGGGGACCGTCGGCGGCAATGTCCAGCAGGGCGCCGGCATCGACGACTTCAACATGAGCGGCGGCCAGATCGGCTCGCTCAACCAGGGCGACGGCCTCGACACCTTCACCATGACCGGCGGACGCATCGTCGATTTCTTCGACGATGGCGACCGCGCCGTGATGACCGGTGGCCGCATCGGCCGCGTCAACATGAAGCTCGACCAGAACTATTTCAACATGTCCGGCGGCACCATCGACCGCAACCTCGTCACCGGCTTCGACAAGGACACGATCATCCTATCGGGCGGCACCATCGGCGGCAACATCAGCGTCAGCGGCGGCAATGACAGCGTCACGGTCACCGGCGGCACGGTCGGTGGCGATATACTGATGAGCTTTGGCGCCGACGATTTCGTCTGGAACGGTGGCGGCATCATCTATGGCGCCGTCGATCTCGGCGGCGACAACGACACCGCCAGGCTCAGCAACCTCACCAACGCCAATCTCGGTGCCACGGATGCCATATCAGGCGGCCTCGGTACCGACGCGCTGACACTGGACAACGTCAAACTGGATGGGGTCAGCCGGCTCCAGAACTGGGAAAGCATCGACGCCACCAACGACACCGAACTGACGATGGACAGCAATCTGGTGCTCGGCGATAGCGGCACCGGCACAGGTTCGCTCAGTGTCGATGCCGCAAGCACGCTCTATGGCGGCGGCTTCAATGCGGCGATCCAGGCGTTTACGGCAGGCCAGTTGGCGCAGGTCACCAATGCCGGCCGCATCGACCTGACCAATGGCAGCACCGGCGCCACCGACAGCCTGACGATTTCGGGCAATTATGTCGGGCTGGGGGGCCTGCTGCTTATCCAGACCGAGCTCGGTGACGATTCCTCCGCATCCGACAAGTTGGTCCTGTCGAGCGGAACGGCTTCCGGTTCGACCGGGATCTCCGTGGTCAATCTCGGCGGCGCGGGGGCTGCGACCACGCAGGACGGCATCATGGTCGTCCAGGCAATCAACGGCGCCACCTCGGGCGCCACGACATTCGCGCTCGACGCCCCGGTCGCCGCCGGTGCCTTTGAATATTATCTGTTCAAGGGCGGCGTCAGCGCCGGCAGCGAGGAGAACTGGTACCTGCGCTCGACGCTGAACACGCCGGCCCCTCCGGCCGCCGCCCCGCCGGCGCTGGAACCTACTGCGCCGCCGGAACCAGAGCCGCCGGCGGCCGAACCGCCGCCGCCGCCGCCTTCCGAGCTGCCGCCGACGCCGCCTCCGACCGAGGGCGACATCAACAACCCGCCGGTCGATCCGACACCGCCGGTGCAGGCCGCCGATCCGGAGCCCGAGCCGCCGCCGGCACCACCGCCGGCACCAGTTGCGGATCCGCCCCCGCCGCCGCCGGTTGTGCCAACGGATGTGCCTGACCTGCCGACACCGGCGGCGGGCGAGGAGATCCTGCTCTATCGCATCGAGGTTCCGGTCTATTCCGCCTTGCCCCCGGTCGCCGAACATCTGGCGATGACGACGCTCGGCACCTTCCACGAACGGCGCGGCGAGCAGAGCCTGTTGTCGAACACCGAGCTGTCGCCGGTCTGGGGCCGCATCTTCGGCCAGGACAGCAAGATGGCGTATTCAGGAACCGTATCGCCGTCCTTCGACGGCACCCTGTTCGGCCTCCAGGCGGGCTTCGATCTGTTCGGCCGCGAAACCGCGTCGGGCCAGACCGATCGCGCCGGCCTGTTCGTCGCCTATGCCAGCATGAATGGCGACGTGCGCGGCCAGGCGCTGGGCTGGGACAATCTGTCCGTCGGCAGCATGGATATCAACGGCACCAGCGTCGGCGGCTACTGGACCCGGATCGGTCAGGGTGGCTGGTACCTGGACGGCGTCCTCATGGCCACCTTCTTCGGCGGAGACGCAACATCGTCGCGCGGCATCGGCATCGACGTCGGCGGGACCGGTGTCACCGCTTCGCTGGAAGGCGGCTATCCCATCGCGCTGGGGCAAGGCTGGACGCTTGAACCGCAGGCGCAACTGGTCTGGCAGCAACTGTCGCTCGACGATGCATCGGACCGCTTTGCTTCGGTTTCCTTCGATACCGACGGCAACGTGACCGGCCGGCTCGGCGCACGGCTGCAAGGCGAAACAACGATCAATGGCATGGCGCTGCAGCCGTACCTAAAGGCCAACATCTGGCACGATTTCGGCGGCACGAGCCATGTCAATTTCGACACCACCGATATCTCCACCGAGGGCAGATCGACCTCGTTCGAATTCGGTGGCGGTGTGATCGCCAAGGTGACGGACAAGGTCAGCATCTTCGCCACCGGCGACTACACCACCAATCTCGGCGGCGACGAGCGTCGGATACTCGAAGGCAATCTTGGGTTCAGCGTCAAATGGTAAGGTTGATCATGACCCGAAAACAATTTCGGGGTCATGAGCAAAAAGACAGCTAATTGCTGGAACGCATCGCCACCGTGGCGATGCCGGCGCCGACCAGCAGCGTGCCGCCGGTGCGGTTGAAGATCCGGATCGCCTTGGGATTGCGCACCACGTTGCGTGCGCGTGAGGCGATCAGCGCATAGCCAAAGGCATTGGCGAAGGCGAGCGCCAGGAAGGTCGTCTCGAAGATCAGCATCTGCGTCCAGAAATCGGCGTGCCGGTCGAGGAACTGCGGCAGAAAGGCGACGAAGAAGGTGATGCTTTTCGGGTTGAGCGCGGTGACCAGCCAGGCGTGCGCCATCATCTTGGCCGAGGAGACCGCGTCGGTGCGCGGTTCGGCTTTCAGCGCGCCGCCGGCGCGAAACAGTTTCACGCCGAGATAGATCAGATAGCCGGCGCCGATCAGCTTCAGGATGGTGAAGACACCAGCCGAAGCTGCCAGCAGCGCGCCGATGCCCAGCATCGACAAGGTCATCGCGGTGAAGTCGCCCAGCGCCACGCCGATTGCCATAGGCAGAGCGGTGCGCCAGCCCTGGCCCAACGCGTAGGACACGACGAGAAGGATGGTCGAACCCGGAATGATGAGGAGGATCGTCGACGCGGCGGCGAAGGCGGCCCAGTTTTCGAAGGACATGCTCGTCTCCCTTGAGCTTAAAGAAGAGGATAAATCCTCAGGCCCAGGAGAATGTAAAGAGGCGATTTCCCTGACTGCGCCAGCGGCAGATCGGTGTCAGTTCGCGCCGCTCAGCGTGCTCACGATATCGGCCAGGCTGACATTGGCACCGAGAACGGTTGCCGCCGCGACAATGGCAGCGGCAAAAAGCTTGATGTCGGTTTTTAAGATCTTGCACATGGAGGCCCCTCGCTGATGGTTCGAGGAGTAGGAAACGCCGGCGCCGGGAATATGACCCGGCCGAGGTCTTTTTGTGCAGCAGCCTTCGTTCAAGCCCAGGCAAGAAGGTCGGACATCGTCAAGGCCATGCGCAAATGCAGGCTGTGCAACGTCTTCACGCTTTATCAACCATGAATGATGAAAATGCCCGCTATCCGGCCGGACCGTGCTTCCCGCCGACAGCGTAGGGTCTGGGTATATGCGTGAGTTGCCGCAAGGTCTGACGCCGCCGCGAAATGGCGACGCAATCGAAACCGATCATCATCTTTCCCGCCGCGCCATCCTGTCCGGGGCAGGGGCGCTCGCGCTGCTGAGCGCCGCCGGTTGCTCGACCTCGGGCTTGGGTCTGCCGGCGCTCGAGCTCGACGACGTCACCACGGGTTCCGTGCGGCCGATCCGGCCAAGCATCAGCGTCGACAAGAACATCACCAGCCCCGGCGTCATGTATGCCGGGCTGACCGACGGCGGCTTCAACGTGCCGGAAGTGCCATATCTGAAGGTCAAGCCGGAATTCCGTCGCCAGATCGTCGTCGACACGACAGGCGAGGCGCCCGGCACCATCGTCGTCCATCTCAAGGAGCGCATGCTCTATCTCGTCCAGCCGGGTGGCGACGCCATTCGCTACGGCGTCGGCATCGGCAAGGATGGCTTCCGCTGGTCGGGTCGCGCCAACATCCAGTACGGCAGGGAATGGCCGACCTGGACGCCGCCGCCGGAGATGATTGCCCGCAAGCCTGAACTGGTGAAATGGCAAGCCGGACAGCCCGGCGGCCTCACCAATCCGCTCGGCGCGCGTGCCCTCTACATCTACCAGGACGGCAAGGACACCGGCTATCGCATCCACGGCTCGCCCGAATGGTGGAGCATCGGCCAGGCGATGTCGTCGGGCTGCGTGCGCCTGATCAACCAGGACATCATCGACCTCTACAGCCGCGTCTCCAAAAAAAATCCGGTCGTCGTCGTCTGACGCTTATGCGGCGTGTTGGCGCCGCTCGAAACTCCCGTTGCGCGATGCGGCAAGACAGGCCAAGGTGCCTTGAAAACCATCGCGCCGGGAGAAATCAAGCATGGCTGGAACGTTTGTCATCGCGCAGGGCGGCGGCCCAACCGCCGTCATCAACCAGACGGTTGTCGGGGCGACACTGGAGGTCCGCAAGCGGCATCCCGGTGCCAAGGTGCTGGGCTCCATCCATGGTGTGCGCGGCATCCGTGACGGCAATTATATCGACCTTTCCGCCATCCCCGAGGACCGGCTGCGGCTGATTGCCGGCACGCCGAGCGCCGCCCTCGGCTCGACCCGCGACAAGCCCGACGCCGCCTATTGCGATGTCATCCTCAACGGCCTGAAGAAGGCCGGCGCCGACGCCTTCATCTATATCGGCGGCAACGACACGTCGGGTACCCAGCAGATCCTGACCGATGCCGCCGGCGGCTCAATTGCCTTCGTCCATGCGCCAAAAACCATCGACAATGATCTCGAGGAAAACGACCACACGCCGGGCTTCATTTCGGCGGCCGAGTTCGTCGCCGGCGCCTTCCTGTCCGTCGATCTCGATTTTCGTGCGCTGCCCGGCATCTATGTCGGCATCGTCATGGGCCGGCATGCGGGCTTCCTGACCGCGGCCGCGGCCGCCTGGCAGCTCGACCCCGACAGCGGCCCGCACCTCGTCTACGTGCCCGAGCGCCCATTCTCGGCCGCCGGCTTTATCGACGACGTGCGTGCCACGCTCGATCGCCACAAGCGCTGCATCGTCGCCGTTTCGGAAGGCGTCAGCACCGCCGACGGCAAGGCGCTGGTCGAAAGCCTGGTGCCGCCGGACAAGCTTGAGCGCGACGCGCATGGCAACGTCAAGCTGTCGGGCAGCGACCTGCCGGCCGCACTCGAGCGCGCGTTGGCGGAAGGCCTGCCGGGCAAGCGGGCCCGCGTCGATGCGCTCGGCTACATGCCGCGCGGCTATATCGGCGCCATCAGCGCGGTCGACGCGCAGGAGGCGTTCGATGCCGGCGCTTTCGCCGTCACCGTCGCCGAACAGGGCGGCGGCTCGGTGGCGTTGCAATATGACGGCACCAGAACGGTGCTGAAGAAAGTGCCGCTCAAGAACGTCGCCGGCAAGACACGCCACATGCCGGACGATTTCATGAAGCCCGATGTCAATCAGCTGTCGGATGCCGGCATGGCCTATCTCAAGCGGCTGGTGCCGGAAAAGTACAAGGTCGGGAAGCCCTTCGTCTGATGCCGGGCTCACACTTGATGCCCGGCTCACAGGTGATGCCCGACTGGTTCAGCAGGAGCGTCGTCGACGACAAGACGACGATGCTGACCGAGCCCTTCGTCCATGCCTATGTTCGGGCCAATATCTGGCATCTGCGCGGTCGCGATGCCGACCTGCTCGTCGACACCGGCATGGGCATCTGTCCGCTGGCGCCGCAGATCGAGACGGCGGAAGGCAAGCCGCTGCTGGTCGTTGCCACCCACATCCATCTCGACCATGTCGGCTCGCTGCATGAATTCCCGTTGCGGGCCGGGCCAAGGATGAGCGCGGCCCGGTTCGAGACCATGGATGAGGCCGCGACCTACGCCTACATGTTCCATGACCTCGACGGTGCCGTCTCGAAACTGCCGGCGCCCGGATGGAAGTCGGCCGACTACAGGATCCCGCCCGCGCCGTTGACGCGAACCCTGGACGAGGGCGATGTCGTCGATCTTGGCGACCGGCAATTTCGCGTGCTGCATTTGCCGGGCCATTCACCGGATTCGATCGCGCTGTTCGACGAGGTCGACGGCCTGTTCTTCAGCGGCGATGCCATCTACGACGCCATGCTGATCGACGACCTGCCGGATTCCGACCGAGCCGCCTATGTCAGCACGATGCGGCGCCTGCTCGACCTGCCGATCCGCATCGGTCATGGTGGACACGGACCGAGCTTCGACGGCAAGCGCATGCGCGAGATTGCCACGGCCTATCTCGAGCGAAGCGCCGGTGGCTGAGGCTCCAGCGAGACAGCAAGGTGCCGCCCAACGACTTTGCGGCCCTGCCGCCGTGCGGATATTAAATCTTCGTAAGGTCGCCCTAAAACCCTAAATCGGGCGAATCCGCGCCCTAGATGCAAGGCCGTCGATCCGGTTGGCTGCCATGTAGGCGAGACGGGCAATTGCGACCTCGACACGCCGATGACCGATTTCCCCGCACGGGAGAGGCCACGGCGCTGGATCAACTCTCGCCCGGACAAACGACCATGTCAGATATCCTTCGTAGGCATCGCGTCGCGGCCTTGCTGGGCGCTGCGCTGATCATATCCCCCTTCGTCATGTCTTTCGCCCAAGGCGAGGGCAACACCATTCCGACAACCCAGACGCCTGTCGCCGGCATCACCGCGCCCAATGGCTCGTTCGCACCCATCGTTGCCGCCGACAAGCCGGCGGTGGTGACGGTCACCACCGTCATGAAGGCACAGCCTGAAACGATGAGCGATGCATCTCCTTTCGACGGCGGCTCGCCTTTCGATGACTATTTCCGCCAGTTCTTCGGTGACCAGGGCATGCCGACGCCGAAGACGCCGCCACAACAGCAACCGCAGCGCGCCGAGGCGCTGGGTTCCGGCTTCATCGTCGGCGCGGATGGCACCGTCGTCACCAACAATCACGTCATCGATGGTGCCTCTTCGATCAAGGTGACGCTCGACGACGGCACCGAACTTCCGGCCAAGCTTGTCGGCCGCGATGCCAAGAACGATCTCGCCGTACTCAAGGTCAAGTCGGACAAACCCCTGCCGACCGTCAAATGGGGCGATTCCGACAAGCTCATGCCAGGCGACCAGGTGCTGGCCTTCGGCAATCCGTTCGGCATCGGCACCACCGTCACGGCAGGTATCGTCTCAGCGCGCGGCCGTGACCTGCATAGTGGCCCGTTCGACGATTTCATCCAGATCGACGCGCCGATCAACCACGGCAATTCCGGCGGTCCGCTGGTGGATGTCGCCGGCAATGTCGTCGGCATCAACACGGCGATCTATTCACCCAATGGCGGCAGCGTCGGCGTCGGCTTTGCCATTCCGTCGGATCAGGCCCAGAAGGTGGTCGCCAAGCTGATGAAGGGCGGCTCCATCCAATACGGCTATCTCGGCGTTCAGATCCAGGAGGTGACACCCGATGTCGCGAGCGCCATCGGGCTCGGCCATTCCGGCGGCGCGCTGGTTTCAGAGGTCAACGACGGTTCGCCGGCGGCCAAGGCCGGCGTCGAGACGGGTGACGTCATCACCAGCTTTGCCGGGCAGGACGTGAAGGATCCCAAGGACCTGTCGCGGGCGGTCGCCGATGTCGCGCCGGGCGCCAGGGAAACGGTGGATGTCTGGCGCAAAGGCAAGCCGATGCGGATTTCCGTCGATGTCGGCCAAAACAGCGCCGATGCGAAGACCGCGTCGCTGGACGACGGGTCCGACGCGCCGAGCGCCGGGCGCGCTCCCGCGATAGGACTCGGCTTGATGGATATAACGCCCGACATTCGCCAGCAGATGAACCTAGCCGGCAAGCAGCACGGCGCGGTGGTTGCCAGCGTCAACCCCGACAAAGCGGCCGCCGCTTCCGGAATACAGGCCGGCGACATCATCGTTGCCGTCAATCAGGTGCCGGTCAAGAACGCCAGGCAGGTAACCCAGGCGATCGCCTTGGCCGGCAAGTCCGGCAGGAAATCGGTGCTGTTGCTGGTCGAGCGTGGCGACGCTCAAATGTACATCGCGGTGCCTTTCGCCAATGGCTGAGAAATGGCGTTGACGTGAACATGGGACCGGCAGGTCCATCGGTGACGATCCCGCCGGTCTCCGCCCGTCAAGATTTCGGTTGCCCGTCAGGGCATCTTCGAGAACATTGCGTCAGGCCGATAGTGGCCTGATTGCATGGGGATTGCCGCTATGGTCACCCGAGGTTTCTCTTCAGGACGGCGCCCGCCAACCGATGGCGATGCCCGCATCCCGCCGGGCCAATATCTGGAACAGGGTTTTCCGGTGCTGTCGGCCGGTCCGACGCCGCGCGTGCGTACCGAGGATTGGTCTTTCACGCTGAAACATGGGCCACGCCCGATCAAGAAATGGAACTGGGCCGAGTTCAACGCCCTGCCACTGAACAAGATGACGCGCGACATCCATTGCGTGACCGCATGGACCAAGTTCGACACGCCGTGGCAAGGCGTGCTGGTCGACGATATCCTTGCCGATGCCGGTTTGGAGCCGCCGACCGGCTTCACGCTGGCGCACGCGTTCGACGGCTACACCACCAACGTGCCGGTCAAGGACCTCACCGCCGGCAAGGCCATGGTGGCGCTGCTCTACGAAGGCAAGCCGATCACACCGGACCATGGCGGCCCGGCAAGGCTGCTGGTGCCGCATCTTTATTTCTGGAAGTCGGCCAAATGGTTGAACGGCCTGCAATTCACCACGCGAGACGAGCCCGGTTTCTGGGAATTGCGCGGCTACCATATCTATGGCGACCCATGGCGCGAGCAGCGCTACACGGACGATCCATGAGCGATGCGGCGGCAGTGCAGTCGCCCTGGCAAACAGCCGGCATCGTCCGCATCGAAAAGCGCACGCCGCGTGTCACCAGCTTCTTTTTCCAGCCGTCTCGGCCCTTCGCCTATCGCGCCGGGCAGCATGTCGACGTCAGGCTGACGGCGCCGGACGGCTATCAGGCGCGCCGCTCCTATTCCATCGCCTCCGCGCCCGAAACGAGCGGCGCAATCGAACTGGCGATCGAAAAACTCGACGATGGCGAGGTCTCGCCCTTCTTCCACGAGGTCGCGGCAGTGGGCGATGAAATCGAACTGCGCGGGCCGCTTGGCGGGCATTTCGTCTGGCCGGAGGATGAGAGTGGACCGCTTGTTCTGGTCGGCGGCGGTTCGGGCGTCGTGCCCTTGATGTCGATGCTCCGCCACCGCGCCGCGCGTAATTCAGCGGTGCCCGTCGTCCTGGTCTTTTCGGTCCGGGTCTGGGACGAAGTGATCTTTCGTCACGAGTTGATCGCCCTCGACGAACGCCAGGACGGCTTCGACCTGATGCTGACACTGACGCGCGAAGCCGCACGCCGTCCAGCCGACTATGCGCGGCGGGTAGACGTCGCGATGATGGTTCAAGCCATGACGCGGCTGCCGGAGCCGCCTGGCATCGCCTTCGTCTGCGGCTCCAACGCCTTCGTTTCCGCGGCCGCCCAAGCGCTGATCGATGCCGGCGTTGCAGCGGAAATCATTCGCACCGAACGCTACGGAGTTTGAACGGACTCTGGCGGTTCGGTCGAGACACGATGCTTCAAGCCTTGAAAATCGACCGATGAGGTAATACCTTGTCGGAATATGGTATTACCAAGGAGTGAAGATGGCCACCACCGTCACGGCAAAGGGACAAGTGACCATTCCCAAACCCGTCCGCGACCTCCTGGGGATCGTCCCGGGCAGCAGAGTCGATTTCCGGCGCGCCGCCGATGGCAGCGTGGTGTTGGCTCGGGTTGACAGAAAGCCGCCTGCGAGCCGCTTCGCCAATCTGCGCGGCCATGCCGGCGAGGGGCTCACGACCGAGGCTATCATGGCGCTGACGCGTGGCGGAGCGTGACGTTCGTCGACACCAACGTTCTGCTCGACCTTGTTACGGACGATCCCAATTGGGCGGGCTGGTCGATCGCGCAACTCGAGGCGGCAAGCCTCGATGGGCCATTGTTGATCAATGATGCGGTCTATGCAGAACTTGCCGTTCGCTACATCAGAATCGAGGATCTTGAGGCATTTCTGGATGCGGCCGGTCTCGAAATGGCTCCGATGCCAAGAGCCGCCCTTTTCCTTGCTGGAAAGGTATTCACGCAATACCGCCGATCAGGAGGATCGAGGACCGGCGTCTTGCCTGACTTCTTCATCGGCGCACATGCCGCCGTCACCAAGCTTCCGCTTCTGACCCGTGATGTCGGCCGCTACCAGACCTATTTCCCATCCTTGAGGCTGATCACTCCCGACGCCTTATAGCTGCCGGGTGGGCCTTCCTTCAGCCGACCGGAAAGAAATCCGCCGACAGCAACTGGAAAGGCAAGGCGCCATAGGCGGCCACCGTGGCCGCGTCGTTCCACTCGCGAAACTGTCGCGATGGTCGCGCCTCGAGCGTCAAGGCAACTCGCGCGCCGTCGAGAGTCACCTTGCCGCGAAAATGCAGCACGCGTTCCCTGCCGGACCGGCTGATGGCCATGGCGCGCAGGCGGGCAATATGCTCGCCACCGTCATTGATCTCCATCTCGATGCGGCGCCGGACCGGCGGAACGCCGATCCTGACGATGATTTCGAGCATCATGTCGCCGGTCGTTTGCGGACAGGCGATGGCCTGCGAAAACACCAAAGGCGCCGATGCTGCTTGAGGCTTGCGCGCGGCCGATCTGCCGCGCCAAGGTGTGGCGGGCGGCTCCTGCTGCAACCGGCCCTTCTTCCGCTTCAGGCGCAACTGCTTGGCAAGCCCGCGCGATAGCCAGACCAGGCCGCCGAAATCCGTGCGCGGCTTGGCTTGCAGAACCGACGACCAACGCGACAGGCCAACCCCGTCGGCCATGTCCAAGATTCTGGCCATTGTCGGTTCCGGCACCGGAATGCCGATCTCGAACGTTAGATAGGATAACGCCACCGCCGCTGGAACCGCCAGGCCGCGTCTGCCGACGATGTCGAGGAACGTGTCCCAATCGACGTCTTCGCCATGAATGGCGACCGCGCAGTCGACAAGCCAGTCGCTGTGGGTATGGGCGTCGAGGCCGCCATGGGCGATGGCCAGGGCCATGCGATCGGCCGGCGACGGCACGAAGACCGCGACGCCGCTGAATTGTGCCGGGACCGCCCGTTGCCAGATCGCCAGGTCGTCTTCCGCGCTCGTCTGCGACCCGTCATAGCCGAGCTGGTGCAGGTCGATGTCACCGAAACGGCCCTTGAAGAAGTTCATCGACCGCAGCGACGCCAACCGGGTTCGCAAATATTGCGCGCTGACGCCCGAGGCGATCTGCCAGTCGCGATCGCGCAAGATGTCGAAGACGGCAGCCATGTCGCGCGGGCGCACCAATATGTCGATATCATGCGCCACCCGGCCACGCTGCGCCGACGCGTTCAAGGCAATGCGGCTGGCGCCCTTTATCAGCATGATGTCGGCGCCGCCGTCGGCCATCGCCTTCAGCGCCGGCTCGGCCTCGCGCATCGCCATGCGCGACTTCGTCCACAGCATCTTCTGCAGGCCGACGAGGCGCGGATGGGCGGCATGCCCGGCCAGCTTCCTGCCGAACCTGTCGGAGATGGCGGCGAGCAGGCGATGTTCTCGAAACGAGACGAGATCGATGTCGTTCTCGTCCAGCCAGCGCGCGGCACAGGCAGCGGCTGCGTCCTCATCGGAGAGCAGCGCCGCCTTCAGCAACAGGTCCAGCTGGCCGGTGGGCCACGACCAGCCATAGTCCGGGAAGCGGCGGCCGATGCGGCGAACGGGCGTGGCGTTCAACTGGAACCTGCCTTGTTCTGGGCTCGCCGCTGCATGGCGAGCCTTGCGACCTGGAGGTAGCCCCGGTCGCGTGCCGGATCGCGGCCGTAGGAAAGGCTGCCCGGACGGATGCGGCGCAATGCAAGCACGTCGTCGAGCATGGCAAGGGCAAAGCCTGCCTCACGAACCCGGGCGATCCAGTCGATCATCTCGCCGCGACCGCCTGGTGGGTCGATGATGGGACCGACGCTCTGCACCACCTCTTGGCGGATCATCATCGTCGTGCGCGACCAGCCAGCTCCACTGGTCGCATCGGGCAAATCGGGGCTGTCGCCGCGAAACGTCCGCCAATGCGTAAAGACGCCCGTTGTCCCGGGATGACGGTCGAGATGGACCAGCTGCTTTTCGATCTTGTCCGCCAACCACAAATCGTCGGCATCGAGCGTCGCGATGAGCGGCGTCGAGAGTGCCGCAATGCCACGGGTCGTTGCGCTGCCAGGTCCGGCATTGTCCTGTCGCAGCACCGTCACCGGCAAGTTCATCGCATTGATCACCGCAACCGTATCGTCGGTCGAACCGTCATCGACCACGACGACGGCCTCCGCCCTTGCCGTCTGGGCCAGGACGGAGTTCAGGGCCGCGCCGATGGTGGCGGCCGCGTTGAAAGCCGGAATGACGACGCCGTAGGCTGCCATCAAAGGAACCGCCACTGCGCGAGATCCTTGAAGTCGAAGATTCCCTCCACTCGGCGCAAGTTGGGGTCGGCCTTACGACGCTTCATCGACTTGTGAAGGGCGCGCATGAACTCGCGAAAGGGCACATCGGCTTCCTTGGTCATGTTGCCGGGATGACGCCTGTAGTAGAGAGCCACCGTATCGGGCATAACGTATTTTGTCTGGCTCTCAAAGATACGCAACAGATAGTCGGTGTCCTCGGCCTGTTTGAAATCCTCGTCGAAACCACCGGTGCGCTCGATGAGGTTTCGCGCAAAGATCCCGGCGGACAGGTGGATCCCTCGCACGGTGATGGAGTGGCTGTCGGCGGCCGGTTCCAGCGTCTCGCCATCTATCTTGTCGACCAGCGTCATGCGCGAATAGGTCAGGTCGAGGCCAGGATTCTCTCCGAAACAAGCGAGATCCGCCTTGAAGCGCCCTGTCGGGGAGATGTCGTCCGAATCGAGAAACGACACCAGATGAGTCTGCGGCAGCAACTGCTTCAGCCCGGCATTGCGCGCTTTGGTGACCCCGCCATTGATCTGCTGGAAAAGACGAATGCACGGGGCCTCGTCGATCAACGACCGTACGACGGCTGCCGAACCATCGGTCGACCCATCGTCGATGACGATGATGTCGAGATCGATGTCTTCGCGCTGCCTGAGCAGCGAGCGCAGCGCGAGGCCAACGAATTGTTCGCGATTGTAGACGGGCATGATGACGCTCAGCTTCATGGGCGTCTCCGGCAGCGTTGCGGGCTTGGCTGATCCGACTTGATTGTGTCGAGCATCATAGCATCCGCCAATCGGTGGGACTCTTCAATTCGAAGATGCCCTGGACCTCTCGCCGTGACGGATCGGCCTTGCGCCGCCGCATCGACTTGTGGATTGCACGCAAGTGGTTGCGGACCCTGCCGCTATGTTCCTTGGTGACATTTCCGGCATGGCGTCGGTAGTAGATCGCGACCGCGTCCAACAATTCGTAGTTCGGTCCCGCCTCGAAAACGCGCAGCAGATAGTCGGTATCCTCAGCCTGCTCGAAATCCTCATCGAACTCGCCCGTCCTGTCGACAAGCCCTCTGCTGAACACGGCGGCGCTCAGCGAAATTCCCCGAAGCGTCATCGTGCGGCTGTCGGCTGCCGGTTTCAGCCGCTCATCGTCAATCCGCTCGACCAGCGTCATCAGCGAATAGGTCAGCTCGAGTCCGGGGTCTGCTCTGAAGCGTGCAAGGTCCTTCTTGAACCGTCCGGCCAGCGAGATGTCGTCAGAATCCAGAAACGAAACGAACTCCGCATCCGGCGGCAGTTGCCGCAGCCCGGCGTTGCGCGCCTTGGCCACGCCCATGTTGGATTGCTGGGACAGTCGGATGCAGGGGTTTTCGCGCATCATCGAGCGCACGGCCTCAGCAGAGCCGTCGGTCGAGCCGTCGTCGATGACGATGATGTCGAGATCGGCGGCGTCCCGCTGCCGCACCAGCGAGCGCAATGCCGAAACGACATAGCGCTCACGGTTGTAGACGGGCATTATCACGCTCAGTTTCACGAAGCGCCCCGCGTGAGAAAGTCGGCAATCGTACCGGCTATCTCCTGTGGCTGCGTCCCCAGCGACAGACGATAGCACGGCAGCAGGCGGGTCAGGTCGCTGAAGAAGCGAAAGCCGCTCTCCCGCTCGCCCGGCATCTGCGCTATGCCCGACGGCGCCAAGGCAATCATGGCATCCCTGCGCGACACCGGCACGATCGAACTTGCCTCGCCTCCGCCGATATGTGGCACCAGCAGCGCGATGATGTCCAGAGTTTCGGGCACCGGCCGAGGCGCGATGTCATCAATGTGAAAAGCATGCTTGCCTTGCCAGTTGAGCGGACCATGCGCTTTCAGCCGATGCTTCAGCCCAAGCCGAACGAACCCCTGGGGATCCTGTTTGAGTGTTGAAAACAGTGGGCGGGCAGTCACCCCGTTGGAGAGGTCGACCAGCACATAGTCGTCGCCGACGCTGTCCAGTCCGTTGAGGAGGCCGGCGGCGACGGTTCCGGATTTCCCGGCCCCGCCCGCGCCGGCCAACAGCACGCCCTTGCCATTGGCCCCGAGCGTGCCGGCATGGGCAAGGCGCATGCCGCGCGCCGCATATTCCCAATGGAGGAAGGGGCGCAGCGGCGCTCCCGGCTCCCACGGTGGAAAGGCATCGGCCGAAGCCATCAACTGCACCCCAACGCGACGTTGCGGATCATAGAACTGCCAGAAATCCAGGTCGTGAAAATGGTTGCCGCGCAATCCGGCCTCCGCCAGCCGGGTGGCGAAGCCATGCTGCGTGAAGGGCCCCTGGCCCCAACTGACCGGTGCCGCGATGCCGTCTATGCCGGGATGTGCGACGAAGACGCGGCAGATATCGGCAGGCGTTCGGTTGCCCGGAGCAGGGACAAAGCCATGAGCGACGGCATCCGCCAATGCGCCGGCGCTGACATTCGCGGTCAAATCCAGATGCGGCAAGCTCGCCTTGCGGGTCAGTGGATAATGCTCGGCGCTGCTCTCTGCTTGCGCCAGGACATGACGTGCGTAGTCAACCAAGTTTTCGAGAGTGACGTTCGGCATGGGTTTGCCTGTTCCGGAGCTGTCCGGCAACGAGAACCTGATGGGCGCTTCAGTTGGCCTGCTTCACCGCGGGCCAGCCGAGGGGCTCCTCGACCTCGTGGATGGGGTCGACGACAATGAGATCGGCGAGATCGTCATGGATGTCGACCTTGAGGGGCTCTCTGGCAGCGGCGAGCTGAGCCAGCAATTCGCTTGGAGCCGGTCTTGCCACGCCATCGGTTACGGCCGCCAGCAAACCGAATTCGAGCAATTGTGAAACAAAGCCGTCAATCGCGGCGGCATCGAGGGCGCCAATGCCGGTCGTGGCGCCGACCAGTTCGGAGGCAGGCACGCCGGACGACAGTGCATCCCAAAGTCTGCTGCCTGAATCAGAGAAGCCGAAATATTTGCCCGTGGTCAGGTCAAGAACGACGGCTTCGCCGTCGAAGGATTCAAAGACGATATCCTTGCTGGCAATGGCATAGATGCCGGATTGTCGCATGTTTGCTCCCCCGCCGAGCAGGCCGCGGAGATGATCTTCGGGCCTTACGGTCAACCCCACCGTTGCAGGCGTCTAACCATTTGCAGGGTTTTTGGCAAGATGGCGCAGGCTTGGGGGCGAGCGCAGCCGGTCACGCTTCGATTTCAAGCGCAGAAAGCGGCTTCGAGCAACAGGCGAGGATAAAGCCGTCCTCGATTTCGTGATCGAGGATGCCGCCATTGTGACTCATCTCGACATCGCCCGCGACCTTCCTCACCTTGCAGGTGCCGCACAGGCCGAACTCGCAGGCGGCGGGAATCCGCACCCCAGAGGCGCGTGCCGTCTGCAGCACGGTCTGGCCGGCGACGCATTCGGCATCGACATCGGAAAGCGAAAACCGGATCGGTGTCACGGCCTCGACGGCAGCAGCAGCGCCGTCCTCCGCCGGCGGCGAGAACGGCGCCGGGATCTCCTCCACGGCAGGCGCAGCAAAGCTTTCCTGATGGTATTTCGCCATGTCGAAGCCGGCGGCGTCCAGCATGCCGCGCACGGCGCGCATGAAGGGATCGGGGCCGCAGCAGAAAATCTCGCGCTCGCGGAAATCGGGCGCCAGCAATGGCAGCCGGATCGCGTCGATGCGGCCCATATGGCCGAACCAGCCCTCGCGGCTCGACCGCTCCTCGATCATGAAGCCGAGCGACAGGCCGGGCATGCGGCTGCCGAGCAGCTCGAGTTCCTTGCGGAAAATGATCTCTTCCGGGCGGCGCGCACAGTTGACGAAGCCGACATCTGTCCATGGCGCACAGTCGTTCAACCAACGCAGCATCGACATCATCGGCGTCACGCCGGAGCCCGCCGAAATGAACAGATATTTGGCCGCCGGGTGGCTGTGCAGCGAAAAATCACCGGTCGGCCCATAGGCCTTGACGTGCGAGCCCGGCGTCAGATGGTCGAACATCCAGCGCGTGCCGGTGCTGCCTGCCTGCGCCTTGACCGTCACCGCGATCGAGAACGGCCGCGACGGCGAGGACGACAGCGTGTAGGTGCGCATCAGCGGCCCCTCCGATGTCGGCAGTTCCAGCGTCACGAACTGGCCCGGCTTGTAGCGGAACCAGGTCTGGTTGTCGGAGCGGAAGGTGAAGGTCTTCACGTCCGGCGCTTCGTCGCTGACGCCGATCACTTCCAGCACCTGCAGCCGGTCGTTCCAGGGCGTCATCTGGTCGAGATGGCGATAGAGGCCAAGGTCCGTCATCGCATTCATCCTCTTGTCCCCTGAGCTAGGCGACGCTGCGCAGGGCCGGCCGGCCGCCTTCGGCAAGGCGCGGCCCGATGAACGACGCGTACCACTCGACGAACTGGATCACGCCGCCCTCATGCAGCTCCGAATAGGGGCCTGGTTCGTAGGCCGGCGACAGGATGCCGAAGGCGTTTTCCTCGACGATGCGGCGGTCCTGGTCGTTGGTCTCGGTCCAGACATGGGTGAGCTCAGCGAGGTCGTAGTCGATGCCTTCGACCGCATCCTTGTGGACGAGCCATTTCGTCGTCACCGCGGTTTCCGTGGCACTGATCGGCAGCACGCGGAAGGTGACGGCATGGTCGCCGAGGATATGGTTCCAGGTTGTCGGATAATGATAAAGCAGCAAGGAGCCGATGCGGTCGGTTGAAACGCTGTCGGACAGGTTGTTCTGGACCGCCCGTTTTCCCGTCATGGTGTAGCTGACGGCATCGCGCAGCAGCGGCGCGCGGGTGGCGCGGTACTGCCCTGCCGGATCGATGCGGAATTTGCTCGGCAAGCCAGCGGCCTCGCATTTGGCCCAGTGCGCGACCATCTCGGGGTCGCTGTCGGCGCCGTTGACGCCGGTCACGGTCGGCGCCTCGGGGAAGGTCTTGCACAGCTCAGGGTGATTGGCGACGCAGTGGTAGCACTCGCGGTTGTTTTCCCAGACCAGCTTCCAGTTGCCCTTCTCGATGATCGTGCTCTCAAAGGCGATCTTTGCCTCACGCAACCGGTGCGGCAAAAGATAGGGTTCGATCATCGCCCGCATCGGCGTGAAATCCGCCGGTTCTTTGGCCAGGCAGATGAAGATGTAGCCGCCGACGCTCTCGCAGGCGACCGGCTTCAGGCCGAAATCACTCTTGTCGAAACCGTCGGCCATCTGGCGGGCAAACAGCAGGCGGCCGTCCAACTCATAGGTCCACTGATGATAGGGGCAGACGAGCTTTGCCGCCGTACCCTTCTCCGTGTTGCACACGCGGCTGCCGCGATGGCGGCAGGAATTGTGGAAGGCGTTGATCTTGCCTTGCTGGTCGCGGACAAGGACGACCGGATAGTCGCCGATCTGCACGGTGATGTAGCTGCCCGGCTTCGGCAGTTCGCAATCATGGCCGATGAACAGCCAGTCGCGATACCAGATCAGCTCCATGTCGAGCTTGAAGTAGTCTGGATCGGTGTAGAAGGGCTGCTCCAGCGAAAAGCCTTGCCGGCGCCCCTTCAGGAGCCTCAGCATGTCGTTGCGGATATCCATGTCCTGTCCTCGTTTCTAAGGACTGAACTGGTGGTGATGGAGGAAGGATTGAAACGCAGGCCGGCTAGGTGCCGGACATGCGCTATCCACCTCTTGACCGCCCACCGCGATCAGTCGAGTCTAAAAATCTCGGGCTGGTTTCCGGGCTCTGGAGTTGTCCTTGCGGACCATCGCGACACCTTCCCAGGCAGTTGCCCAGTGGTCTCCCGTTGCGACTTGAACTCCACCACCGTTGCGGGGGCAGCGCCGGATTCTGACCGGCTTCCCAATTCTCCGCCTCGTCGTCACGAAGCGGCACCTGAGATGGTATGATCTAACCACGATCGCTGGCGCGCCGTCGGCATGAAAACGACATCGTATCCATGCGGCGCGACACGGCATGCGAAACGTCACCGCAGATCGTCGCGGGCCGAAATCCCGCCTCCCGGGCCGCCATTTGCCGGCTGCGATCTTCCCGAGTCCGACCCTTGGCGGGGGTCAAAAAAGGTTAACGGTTTCGAAAAGTGACTATTAGCTTGACCTAAAATCGAACCGAACGGTTCGTTTCTGTTGACGGTGCGTGCAGGACGGTGTGAACGCCGGGCCTTTGAAACAGTCAGTGATCCATCGGATGGTTAAACTTAACATGCTGATTTAGAGAGGAAAAATGTATCTCTAGATTCCCCTGGCACAATTTCAAGGTGTGGATTCATGGTCCACACGGAACAACTTCGTGATTGGAAAAGGCGGGGTTGCCCTCCCACATCGGGGCTGTCCGAACGACGCGATTTCATTTCCAAGACACGCCGCTAGACGGACGGAAAAAGACGATACTGGAGTACAAAAATGAAAAAGATCATTCTCACTGCCGCAGCCCTTCTGGCCATTTCCGGCAGCGCCTTCGCTGGTAGCGACCATTACGGTTCGAACGCCGCGGCAGCCACTGCTGTCGACAGCTCGTACACCGCTTCGACCAAGAAGTCGGAACCGGCTGCTCAGGCGCCTGCCCAGGGTGCTGACCACAACCTCTTCGGCAACAACTAACAGCCGATTCCCAGTCGACGGCGGGCCCGCCCGCTGCCCTGGCGAAATTCAGACATTCGAAATTCAGACATTCAGGAGTATTTTAAGATGAACAAGATCCTCATTGCTGCCGCCGCCGTTCTGGCCATCACCGGCAGCGCTTTCGCGGGCAGCGACAACTACGGTTCGAACGGCGCCAACCAGCCTGCCGCCGCTGTGGACCAGTCGTACACGGCTTCCACCAAGACCTCGGAACCGGCTGCCCAGACACCCGCTCAGGGCAGCGACCGTAACCTCTTCGGTCGCTAAAACCAATTTCGCAAGCGACGGCAGCTGTGTCTGCCGTCTGGCGAAATCCAGAATTCAGGAGACTAAAATGAACAAGATCCTTATTGCTGCCGCCGCCGTTCTGGCCATCACCGGCAGTGCCTTCGCCGGCAGCGACAACTTTGGCTCCAACGGCGCCAACCAGCCTGCGGTTACCTCGGTTGACAGCGCGCATACGAGCTCGGTCCGCAACAGCGGTGGCCTCGTCGAGAAGCTGCTCAATTCGTCGGGCGACGAAGAGAAGTCCGCCCCTCAGGGCAGCGACCGGAATCTCTTTGGCCGTTAACAGCCGAAGCTGATCTTCAACAAAAGAGTGGCGGGCCTGGCCCGCCGCTCTTTTTGCGTCCAAGACGCGGTCCTGCGTCAGGCCGCCTTCGCTTCCGCTTCATGAAGGGCAAACGACCGCCCATCGGTGTCGAAGATATGCAAGTCCTCGCCATTGGCGCTCAGCCGCAATGTCGAGCCGCGCTTGACCTCGACATTGCCGGGCAGCTTGGTCACCAGCGGCAGGTCGGCGCGGCCGATGTCGACATAGACAAGCTGCACCTCGCCGAGTTGCTCGACATAGTCGACCGTCCCCTCGAACAGATAGTCCGCGCCGCTGGCGATGATCAGGTCCTCCGGCCGCACGCCGAAACTAACCGCAGCGCCCTTTGCCGAGGCCGGCGTCGCGATCGGCACGGTCGCCTTGCGTCCGCCGACATGGCTGACGACGGTCGGGTTTCCGGTCTTGTCGATGGTCGCGGGCAGGATGTTCATGGCTGGCGAGCCGATGAACTGGGCAACGAACAGATTGCCGGGCTTCTTGTATAGATCCATCGGAGTGCCGACCTGCTCGATATGGCCGTCCTTGAGCACCACGATGCGGTCGGCCAGCGTCATCGCCTCGACCTGGTCGTGGGTGACGTAGATCATCGTCGTGTTGGGCATCGATTCCTTGAGCTTGGCGATTTCGATGCGGGTGGCGACGCGAAGCGCGGCATCGAGGTTCGAAAGCGGCTCGTCGAACAGGAACACCTTGGGATTGCGCACGATGGCGCGGCCGATGGCGACGCGCTGGCGCTGGCCGCCCGACATCGCCTTAGGCAGGCGGTCGAGATATTTGGTCAGCTGCAGGATCTCGGCGGCCTGACGCACGCGGCGGTCGATCTCGGCCTTGTTCTCTTTGCCGATCTTCATCGAGAACGCCATGTTGTCGTAGACGGTCATGTGCGGGTAGAGCGCATAGGACTGGAACACCATGGCGATGCCCCGTTTCGACGGCGGCACGTCGTTCACCACTTCGCCGGCTATTCTGAGCTCGCCGGAGGTGATTTCCTCGAGCCCGGCGATCGACCTCAGCAATGTCGACTTGCCGCAGCCCGACGGGCCGACGAAGACGATGAACTCGCCCGACTTGATCTCGAGATCGATGCCGTGGAGAATGTTCAGATTGCCGTAGGACTTCTTCACTTGTCTTAGCGTGACATCGGCCATTGGTTTCCTCCAGTGATTGGAAATTCAGTCGAGACGCCCGAACCAGGCGCCGTAGCCGCCAAGCTCGATGGAACCGCTGTTCGCCTGCCCCGAAAATCCGTGCCCGGGCAGAGGTTGCAGCGATCGGCCGCCAAGGTCAACCTTGGCCGGCCCGGCTCCCAGATTGAAGACGCAGACGATCTGCTCGTTGCCTGCGCGGCGCGTGAAGGCGACGGTATCTCCCTCACTTTCGATAAAGGTGATGTCGCCCTTGGCCAGCGCCGGATGGGCACGCCGGAAGGTGAGAAAGCGCCGGTAGTGCTCGAGCAGCGAAGCCTCGTCGTCCTGCTGGACATTGACCGCTTGCGCCAGATGCTTGGCCGGCACCGGCAGCCAGGGCTTTGCCTGGGAGAAGCCGCCATTCTTGGCATCGCCATCCCACACCATTGGCGTGCGGCAGCCGTCGCGGCCCTTGAATTCCGGCCAGAAGCGGATGCCGTAGGGATCCTGCAGATCCTCGAACCGCAGCTCTGCCTCACCGAGCCCAAGCTCCTCGCCCTGATAGATGCAGACCGAACCGCGCAACGACATCAGCAGCGCCGAGATGACCTTGAGGTAGGCGGTCGGATCGGCCTCATTGGCGGCCCAGCGCGAGGCCGGGCGCATCACGTCGTGGTTGGAGAAGGCCCAGCACGACCAGCCGTCGCTGGCGACTTTGCCGAAGGATTCCAGCACCGAGCGGACCTTGCCCGCGCTGATCTTTTCCGGCGCCAGGAAATCGAAGGAGTAGCACATGTGCACGCGCTTGCCGCCTGCGGTGTAAGCGGCAACCACTTCAAGCCCGCGCTGCGAATCGCCGACCTCGCCGACCGCTGCGGTTGCCGGACACTCATCGAGCAGGGCACGGAACCGTTCGAGGAAGCCGAGGTTCTCGGGCCGGCTCTTGTCGTAGAGATGGTCCTGGTAGTTGTAGGGGTTGACCGCCGGCGCGGTCTGGTCGTTGCGCTCTTCCGGCGGCAGCGGCGGATTGTTTTCCAGGCCCTGGCTGTGGAAATAGAAATTGATGGTATCGAGCCGGAAACCATCGACGCCGCGCTCCAGCCAGAAGCGGGTGACGTCGAGCAACGCGTCCTGGACCTCGTGGTTGTGAAAGTTGAGGTCGGGCTGTTCGGCCAGGAAATTGTGCATGTAATATTGCTGGCGGCTGGTGTCCCATTGCCACGCCGAGCCGCCGAAGATCGACAGCCAGTTGTTGGGCGGCGTGCCGTCCGGCCTGGCGTCTGCCCAGACGTACCAATCGGCTTTCGGGTTGCTGCGGCTCGACCGGCTTTCCTTGAACCATGGGTGGTTATCGGCGGTGTGCGACAACACCTCGTCGATCATCACCTTCAAGCCCAGCCTGTGTGCCTCGGCGGTCAGCGCGTCGAAGTCGGCCAGCGTGCCGAACATCGGATCGACATCGCAGTAATCCGTCACGTCATAGCCGAAATCCTTCATCGGCGACTTGAAGAACGGTGAAATCCAGATGGCATCCGCGCCGAGTGCGGCGATGTAGGGGAGGCGGCCTATGATGCCCTTGAGATCGCCGATGCCGTCGCCGTTCGAGTCCTGGTAGCTGCGCGGATAGATCTGGTAGATCACGGCGCCTCGCCACCAGTCGCGATCGATGGCGAGGTCAGGCTTCGAGCTGGCCTTCAAAGCGGATTGCATCGTCTCAGCCTCCTTTCACCGAGCCGGCAAGCAGCCCGCGGACAAAATAGCGCTGCAGCGAAAAGAACACGATCAGCGGCACAATGATGGTCACGAAAGCCGATGTCGTCAGAATCTCCCAGTCGCCGCCGCGTGAGCCCAACAGCGCGTTGAGCTTGGCGGTCAGCACGATCTGGTCTGCCTCTGTACCGAGGAAAACCATCGCCACCAGCAGATCGTTCCATACCCACAGGAACTGGAAGATGGCAAACGAAGCCAGCACCGGGAACGACAGCGGCAAGACGATCTTGACGAAGATCTCGAAATCGCTGGCGCCGTCGATGCGCGCCGATTCCATGATTTCGCGCGGCAGGCCCGCAATGTAGCTGCGCAGCAGGTAGATGGCGAAGGGCAGGCCGAAGCCGGTATGCGCCAGCCAGATGCCGAGATAGGTCTTCGACGGCATGCCGAAGAAAGCGCCGACACCATTATAGAGTTTCAACAACGGGATCAGCGACATCTGCAACGGCACCACCAGCAGGCCGATGATGACCGCGATCAGCAACGCCCGGCCGGGAAACCGCATCCAGGCCAGCGCATAAGCGGCAAAGGCGGCGATCAGGATCGGGATGACGGTAGCCGGAATGGTGACGGTCAGAGAATTCATGAATGACCGTCCGATGCCTTCGGAGAACAGCACGGTTCTGTAATTGTCGGTGGTGAATTTCGGCGGCGCCGACGAAGCATA
Organism: Mesorhizobium sp. M7A.F.Ce.TU.012.03.2.1; assembly: GCF_004006095.1. Classification (NCBI taxonomy): domain Bacteria; kingdom Pseudomonadati; phylum Pseudomonadota; class Alphaproteobacteria; order Hyphomicrobiales; family Phyllobacteriaceae; genus Mesorhizobium; species Mesorhizobium sp. M7A.F.Ce.TU.012.03.2.1. Next base: position 1,005,634 of record NZ_CP034779.1, on the reverse strand, counting down.
ATAGACGCGCTGGCCGCGATCGCCTTCGAACGCTTTCGGGGACTGCATGATGAAGCTGCCGTCGGCATTGAGCTGCAAGGTCATGCCGTCGCCGAGATCGGCTGTGGTGCCGGCGGGATATTGCGTCGGTGCCGCCGATTTGACTCCGAAGGCGCTGATGTCGCGCTTGGCGCCGTCGCCGAAGATATTGCCTTCGAGGACGAACTTGCCGTCCTTCTCGACTTGCGCCGAGGCGGGCGGCAGCCGGCCGGCTTCCGTCTGGGTGGAACTGGCGAACGAGTTCCACCAGCCCGAGGCGATGATCTGGTTCTTGTCGCGCAGCGACGAAACCAGGATGCCGAGCGTCGGTATGGTCCAGATTGCGACGAAGATGAGCACGGCGATGTGGACGCCAAAGCGGCTGGCGAAGGAATTTCCGGTCGCGACGGCCATCTCAATGTTCTCCCGTCTCTTTGTTCGCCTGGCGGATGTTCCAGACCATGATCGGGATGACGGCAATCATGATGATGATGGCGATGGTGGCGCCGCGGCCGAAATCGCCGCCGCCGCGGAACATCCAGTCGAACATCAGATTGGCCAGCACCTGGCTGTTCCACTGGCCGTTGGTCATGGTCAGCACGATGTCGAACACTTTGAGCACCAGAATGGTGATCGTGGTCCAGACCACGGCGATGGTGCCCCAGATCTGCGGCACCATGATCTTCCAGAAGATCTGGAACGGATTGGCGCCGTCGATGACGGCGGCTTCCAGCGTTTCTTCGGGAATGCCGCGCAGGGCGGAAGACAGGATGACCATGGCAAAGCCGGTCTGAATCCAGATCAGGATGATCATCAGGAAGAAATTGTTCCAAAACGGCAGCGATATCCAGACCTGCGGTTGGCCGCCGAAATGCTGGATGATGGCGTTGAGGATGCCGATCTGGGTCTGGCCCTCGCCCCGATACTCGTAGATGAATTTCCAGATCACGCTGGCGCCGACGAAGGAGATCGCCAGCGGCAGGAAGATCAGGCTCTTGGCGATCGTGCCCCACCAGATCTTGTCGGTGAGCACGGCGATGATCAGCCCTAGGAACGTGCAGGCGGCGGGCACGACCGCCAGCCAGATGATGTTGTTGAGGATCGAGTTGCGGAACTCGCGATCGCCGAACGCCCATTCATAGTTCGCCAGGCCGACGAAATTGATGCCGCCGCGATCGAGGAACGACAGCCGCAGCGTCTCGACCACCGGGTAGATCAGGTAGATGGTGAGGATAATCATCGCCGGACCGACGAACAGCCATGGCCTGACCAGCCCTTGCCGGCGCAGATTGTCGATGGCCGCGGCACCGGCGACGCCGCGTGACGGGAATATCAGGTCGACCAGTTTGTTGGCGCCCCAGAAATAGGCGACGCAACCGCCGACGCCGACGATGATGACTGTTATGGCCGAGAAAATCTGAGCCGCCATGGGTCCCTCTCCCCCTGCGCATGACCCGACAAGGAATGACCTTGGTGACGGGGACCAGGCGCCGATTCAGTTGTTTGGAGCGCGTCATCGGCGGCTTGCGCACATTGCCGATCGCGCTTCATGTCAATGCGCTCATGACGAAAGGCTGCGGCACGGGCCGCCGTCGGATCCGGGCCAGTACGGTCCGGATCCAGTGCGAGAATGGTTGGTCGTCTACGTGCCAGCCGTCTACTTGATGGCGTCCCAGCTCTTCTGGATGTCGGTGGCGACGTCCTGCGCCGACTTGCCGCCGACCAGGTCGATCATGCCGGTCCAGAAGGCGCCGGCGCCGATCTTGCCCGGCATCAGGTCGGAACCGTCGAAGCGGAAAGTCGAGGCATTGGCGAGGATTTCGCCCTGCTTCTTCAGCGCGTCGCTGGCATAGGCATCCTTGTTGACCGACTTGAGCGGCGTCACGAAGCCGCCTTCGGCCATCCAGATCTCGTGGGCGAGCGGCATCTTCAGGAATTCGATGAACGCGCGCGCACTCTTGCTGTCCTTGGTGATCATCGCCAGCGTACCGGCGCCGAGCACGGGCGTGCCCAGTTCAGGCTTGGAGGCATAGGGGGGGAAGTAGAAGAAGTCCGCGTCCTGGCCGACCTTGGTGCCTTCCGGGAAGAAGGTCGGAATGAACGATGCCTGGTGGTGCAGGTAGCATTTCGGCGGCACCGAAAAGAGGCCCTTCGGGCTGTCGCGGAAGTCGGTCGCCGCAACCGCCTTGGCGCCGCCGTCGACCATCTTGTCGTCGGTCGCGATCTTGCCGAAAATGTCGATGGCGTTGACCACCGCCGGATCGTTGAACGGGATCTCGTTCTTCACCCATTTGTCGTAGACCTCCGGAGGCTGGGTGCGCAGCATCAGGTCTTCGACCCAGTCAGTCGCCGGCCAGCCGGTGGCGCCGCCGGAGCCGAGGCCGATGCACCACGGCTTGCCGCCATCGGCGATGATCTTCTTTTCGAGATCGGCGAGTTCTTCCTGCGTCTTCGGCACCTTGTAGCCGGCTTCCTCGAAATTGTCCGGCGAGTACCAGACCAGCGACTTCACGTCGGCCTTGTAAGGGAAGGCGAAGAAGCCCGGCTTGCCGTCCTTGTCCTTGAAGGTGCCGAGATCGACCCATGACTGGCCGGCACCGTAATTGTCCTTGACCCATTTGGCGGTGTCGTCACCGAGCGGCGTCAAAAGGCCCTTCGACGCCAGGTCCTGAATGAGGCCCGGCTGCGGCAGCACGGCGATGTTCGGCGGGCTGCCGGCCTGCGTATCGATGACGATCTGCTGCTCGTAATTCTCCGAGGAGGAGTATTTGATCTCGACGCCGGTGGCTTCCGAGAAATAGTCGAGAACGCCGCGCACCAGGCCTTCGTCCTCGCCGCGCCACGGTCCGAAGATCGACAGCGTCTCACCCTTGAGGTCGACTTTCTTGAGCTCTTCGTAGTTCGCCCAGTTGAAGCGCTTGTCTTCGCCGGGCTTGAACTTCAGTTCGGCCTGCGCGGGCGCGTTCAGGGCGAACGTGGCAAACGCAGCACCCAGCAAAAGCATTTTCTTCATCGGTATTCCTCCCAGTGGGTCTCACACACCGGACGGAACCTCCATTCCGCCCGCCGACGCCGCAGGGCTGTGACTCAGTCGGAAAGGAACCGCAACCTTTCGAAGAGTCTTCCAAAGCGCTTTGGCTTTTTCGATCACGCCATTGAATTGCTGGGAAGTCAAGAGGCCGGCGGATTAATCGATTTAGGTTCGCGCATTTGCGCCCCCGAAAGTGCGCTGCAACATACTATTATGGCGATGCAGCAGCAGTTTTTGTTTCAAACACGCCCGAACCGCGTCTATGTTAGGCTTGGTATGGCTCGGCCCCGCTGGCACTTGGGTCGATTCAATTTAAAAGCGCTTTGAGGGAATGGAGACCTTTCGTGAACCTCAAGCAGCTCGCCCATATGCTGGCACTTTCGCAAACCACGGTAAGCCGTGCGCTGAACGGCTATCCCGAGGTCAACGAGGAGACGCGCAGGCGTGTCATGGATGCCGCCAAGCGCCATGGCTATCGTCCCAATCCGAGCGCGCGCCGGCTGGCGACCGGCAAGACCGGCATGATCGGCTATGTCCTGCCGACCGGTGCGTCGGTCGACATCGATCCGCATTTCGTCGAGTTCCTGTCCGGCCTTGGTGACTATGCCCGCTCGCACGAGCTTGACCTTGTGCTGTCGCCGGCCGACGCCGACGACCAGGAGACGACCTACCGGCGCATCGTCGCCAACCGGCAGGTCGACGCTGTTTATATCTCCTCTCCAAGGCCCGTTGACCGACGCGTGGCGCTGGTCAACACGCTCGGCATTCCCTTCATCGTCCATGGCCGCAGTGAGGGCTTCGACTTCGACTATGCTTTTACCGACATCGACAATGAGGGCGCCTTCCACGAGGCGGCCAGGCTGCTGATCCAGCTCGGTCATCGGCGGCTGGCGCTGATCAACGGTGACGACCGCGAGACCTTCGCCATCCATCGCGAACGCGGCGTGCGCCGGGCGCTCGCCGCGAGCGGACTGTCATTGAGCGAACGCCATGTCTGCTCGGTCGATATGACCGAGGAGAACGGCTATCGCGCCACCAGGCGTTTGCTGGAAGAGGACGACGCGCCGACGGCGATCGCCTGCTCCAGCCTGATCATGGCGCTGGGCGTCGTGCGCGCGGTGCGCGACCTCGGCCTGAGCATTCCCGGCGATGTCTCGCTGATCGCCCATGACGACGTCTTCCCCTGGCTGAGGCCGGAGAATTTCTCGGTGCCGCTGTCGACGACGCGTTCATCGATCCGTCTCGCCGGCGCCCGTGTCGCCGAGCGGCTGGCGGCGCGGATTTCAGGACTGGAGGAGGGGGCGCGAGGCGAGGTCTGGCCGGTCGACCTGGTGGTCCGGGGATCGGTGGCAGGGGCGCCTGGCTGAGGTCCGAACTTAATCACCTGTAGCGATCGAGCTCGACCCAAAGCCTACGTCCGTCTTCCACGACGCTAGTGGCCGCTACGCGCCTCAAGCCAGCCGTTGAAGTGGGCCACGTGACCGACCTGAAGCAGACATCCGGCCGCGCTGTCCCCCGGCATTTGCCCCGACGAGCCTAATGCAGCTTGAATAAGTCGAAGCTAATATGCTATTCTACATGATGCGCGGACTGCTGGCACTTACTATGCTGGTATTGGCGGCTACAAGAGTAGTCGCAGGTGAGCCGTTGTTCGACTCCATCACCGCCGGCGACAAGAATGCCGTGGAGCAAGCCTTGGCGGGCGGTGCCGACGTCGACAGCCGGGCACGCGACCAGGCAACGCTCCTCATCGCTGCTGCTCTCGACGATCAGCTTCCCATTGCGGAATTCCTGCTGAGCAAGGGCGCCGACGTCATGGCGCGCAATTCCGGTGGGTTTACCCCCCTCCACGCGGCTGCCTTTTCTGGAAGTCTCCCAGTCGCCAAGCTGTTGCTCGAACAGGGGGCGGTGCTCGAAGACTCGGCTAACAAGTCTGGGGTCACACCCTTGGTGATAGCGGGTGAGGAAAACCATGTAGAACTCGCAGAATTCCTCATTGCGCAAGGTGCGGATGTGAACCATGCCGAGGGTCATGGCTACATGCCGATTACCCGCGCGTTCTGGAAAGGCAATACCGACATCATAAAACTATTCAAACGGCATGGCGCGACGTGCCAGGCGAACGTCCTTGGCGAAGCGAACGCTGCGAAGTGCGAAGCTATCCACGATTGAACGGAGAACGCAGATGAACAGATCGACTAGACTGGTTTCCAATTCGGCGTCGGCAGTCATATGTGCGCTCACCTTGATGGCCGGTGCAGGCTCTGCCTTGGCCGACTCGGTGAATACCGGCTACTTCGGCGGAGTGGCGATCATGGGCTACGACACGGTCGCTTATTTCACCGATGGCAAGGCCGTGAAGGGTTCCGAAGACTTTTCCTATGAGTGGCTTGGCACGCCGTGGCATTTCGCCAGCAAGGAACACAAGGAAATGTTCATGAGCGAACCTGCCAAATACGCTCCTCAATACGGTGGTTACTGCGCGGGCGAGGTCGCACTCCACGAATCCGTCACCGTCAATGTCGATCCGGAAGCATTCAAGATCATCGATGGCAAGCTCTACTTGATCTACGACGAAGGGAACGCGGCCGCCTTTGCGGACAATGCCGATGATCTTGTTCCGAAGGGCGATGCAAAATGGCCGATCGTCGAAGCAAAGTTGGCAGTCGATGTGCCGGATTGGAACTTGATCAATAACCCCTGAGTCTTGCGAGCTCAATTCACTGTCACGAAGTGAAACACCATACCTGTATTGACATACGAATACCCGTTGCCGGCAGCGTCCCTGCGTCTGTAGACGGGACCACAGATGGGCCGCCCAAACATATTTTCGCTATGCTCACATAAGAGGTCGCGATCGACGTAGACCCTCTCGGTGAGCATTCGTGTCATCGTTCGGAAGACTGCCGTGCCGTCCTGTTCTATCTGCATAATGGCTGGAAGCCCGTCCGGTTCGAGGTTGCCTTTCAAGGTCTTGCCAACAACAAAAGATGCGATTTCCGCACCGTTCAACCGGTCCTGTTCGTCGGCGGTGAAGCCGAACGGCCATTCGGGAAGTCCTGCCAGACGGAGGGCGTCGATGAGCGGTGCCAAATCTTCAGCGTTGCGAAGATGGGCATAGTGATTCCGAAACGCGTCCAACGACCGCAGTCGAGCCAAGGATTCGGTCTTCGTCACCAGCCGGAGGCCGTCCGCAATCGCCGCTTTGGCGTCCTCTGTGCGGCCGGCGCGGGCATAGGCCGCTGCGAGCAGAATCCTCAGGCTGCCCGCCTCTGGAGCATCGTCGCGAGCGCGCTCGAGAGTCTCAATGGCTTTCCTGATGTCCCCGAGCAAAAGCAAGACAACCCCGACAACCTCCCGGTCTATCGGAGCCAGATTGGGATCAAGTTTCAATGCCGTCTCGACCGCCAATGCCGCTTTGTTATGGTTGCCGGCGAACAGCTGGATATAACCAACGGCAATTTCCGTCGCAGCGTCTCCGGAGCCTAATGCGACAGCACGCTCCGCCGAGGTGATCGCATCTTCATAGCGGCGATCCATGACCTGCATAATCCCGAGAACGGCGTAGGGCGATGAAAAATCCGAATCGAGCTCCAAAGCACGGCTTGCCTTCTCATATGCTCTCTTTCGCGCAAGCGCGCTCTGAATGATATCATCGGAGGCAGTCCGCCAAAGATAGACACTCAGCCGTGCGTCGGCGGCAAAGGCCTCGGCGAAGGTGGGGTCGAGCTTCTGCGCCTTCTCATACAGCGCAAGCGCCTCGCGCAATCCGTCGCCTCGACCGGTGCGCGCCTCCCGCTCCGCACGGAGGTAGGTATCATAGGCTTCGAGATTTGCAGTCGGCGGGCGTGCCATTCGCTCTCTCTCGGCTGCCGAAGCTTGGACGCCAAGCGCCTTGGCGATTTCCCGGCTCATCTCGTCCTGGACCGCAAACACGTCCGCGATGCCGCGATTGAACCGATTAGCCCATAGATTGTCGCCAGTGGCGATATCGATGAGCTGCGCGTTGAGGCGGATTTGATCGCCGGTCCGCCTCACGCTGCCGTCAACGACAAATTGCACGCCAAGGTCACGCCCAATATCTGCCAAAACGGGGGAGGTTCCTTTGTAGGCGAAGACGGAGTTACGGGCGATCACATCGAGCCCGGAAAGCTTCGCAAGATCGGTGATCAAATCTTCAGTGATGCCGTCGGCAAAATAGTCCTGGCCAGGATCGCCGCTCAGGTTCGTAAACGGCAGTACTGCAATGGAGGGCTTTTCGAGCGCGGAGAGTTTTTGCCATTGCCATGCAAAAATGCCTGCAAGCAAGACGACGAGCAGCGCTGCTACTCCTGCCAAAATCATGATGGGGGAACCTGGCCGGCTTGGCGCCGCTAAGATCTTCCCCGCGTCTCCGGGATCGAGCAGAACCCGATAGGCGCGAACCGAATCGGCGATATTTTTGAGGCGCTGCCCTCCGAGATCCGCAAAGCCGACATCCACTTTGTGCACCGCGTGATCGAACGCCGTCCCGGAGATGCAAACACCGCCTGGCTCGGCCATCGCTTCCAAGCGCGCCGCGATATTCACGCCATCTCCATAGATGTCGTCGCCCTCTACGATGACGTCGCCGAGATTGACGCCGATGCGAAACCGGAGCTGCCGGGCTTCGGGGATACCCTTGTTGCGGTCGACCATCCGGCGCTGGATCACAGCAGCACACTGGACGGCATCGACGACGCTGGCGAACTCGACGAGCGCGCCGTCGCCCATTAGCTTGATTATGCGGCCGTGGTGTTTCTTGATCTCGGGGTCGATCAGTTCGCGACGGCAGCTCTTCAGTCCCTCAAGCGTTCCTACCTCGTCCTCGCCCATGAGGCGGCTGTAACCAACCACGTCGGCAGCAAGTATTGCTGTAAGCCGTCGCTCCATACGTGCCCTGCGCCTTCCCTGGTCGGTCCAAGCGGCTTTGGCTCCAGCCTATTCTAGTCCTGCTTCGGACGCGAGTGTGCGCGACCGTGTTACGGCACAGCTAGAGGGGCGGTGTTACTCGGAATGGCAACGCGCCGGACCTTCCACCCACGAATCTGAACGGAATGCTCTCTCGACAAGATGTCCGCTTAGGTCATCAGCGCCGGCTTGGTTTGAGTGTCCGCTTTGGAGACGCCGAAATGCTCTGGGAATGACCGGAATGGGTCAGATCGCGTCGATGCTCCCCAAGTTCTGAAAGTCCGCTTCCACCCCTTTAACAGTTGAAAGCCGACCGTCAGTTTCCGGCCTCATCCCGGTCATTCGACAACGGTGGCGGATGACTGTTTCTGGTTAATGTAGTTGCTGCTCGGTGCCAGCCTCGGGCTTCCGCTGCCCACCCATCTCAGCCATTGACGGCAGTCACTTGATAGAGTTTTGACCCAAACCCACTTTGACTGACCTTATTCCCTCGCCGCCGCCCTGATGTCCAGCAGACCGTAGCCGAAATCATCGTCGCGTCCCTTGGGGCCGAGATCCCTGGCCGTCGCCGCGAGCGCCTTCTCGATGTCGTCGGCCGAGCGATCGGGCGCGGCATGGATGAGATTGGCGATGGCGCCGCTCACGATCGCCGCCGCAAACGAGGTGCCGGTGACCACGTCCGAACCGCCGCCGCTCGGCGCCACCATCTCGACGCCGGGCGCCGAGATGAAGACATAGGCGCCGCGATTGGCCTGCGGCATCAGCCCGTCCTTGGCATCAGTGGCGGTGACTGCGATGACACCATCGAAAGCCGCCGGATAGCCATAGGGCGCCTTCGGCCCGTTGTTGCCGGCTGCGGCGACCAGCACCATGCCGAGTGCGCGGGCATTGCGGCAGGCGACGCCGAGCAAATCGTTCTTCGGCCCGACGAAGCTCATATTGATGATGCGCACGTCCTGTTCCGCCGCCCAGTCGAGCGCCGACAGGATGACGTCCATGGTCGACTTGCCGCCCTCGAAGGCGCGGGCGTGATAGATCTTTGCGCCCGGCGCCATGCCTTCCAGCACGCCGACGCCGGCGATCAGCCCGTCGATCGACGTGCCGTGATCGCGCTTTTCGATCGGCACGTCGGGCATGGCGTCGAACTGCCCGGCAATGACGCCCGACAGCGCCGGGTTGGTGTCGTCGATGCCAGTGTCGATCACCGCGATGCGGACGTTTTCGCCGCTCGCCTGCTTGGCATCGAGCGCGATACGATCGAACGCATAGTTGACGATGCCGGCGGCCTGCTGCAGCGAATAGACATGGTTGGGCTCGCGCCGCTGGGTGCGGCCGTCGGCGGCCAGTTGCGCCAGCACGACGCCGACGGGCCGGCCGTCGGGAATGCCGAAGCGCACCAGCGTGGTGCCAAGCAGAAGCGACTGGCGCTGCGAGCGCACCTGCAGGCCGAAGGAGGCGGCGATCTGCTGGACAGCGCCGGCATCGCCGTCGACGGTCACCAGCACCTCGTCGGGCACGAAATCGCCAACCACCGCGCGCGGCGGCTGAACGGCAATAAGATCGGTCGGCGAGACGATCGGGCCACCGGGCGGGGGGCCGGCTTGAGTATCGGCCGGCGGCGTTGCGGGCGCCGGCCGGGGCGTCGGTACCGGTGTTGGAGACGCCGCCGGGTTGGGAAACAGGTCGACGATCAGCGCCGGCAGGAAGACCGCGCCGGATTGGCCTGCGTCCGATCCGCTCTTTGTGTCATTGCCATCCTTGGCGCAATCGGCGCCCGCCGCGTTGGTCCCGTTGCGGCAGTCGATTTTCGTCTGGTCTGGATTGGGGTCGTTGGTCTGCGCCGACGCGGGCACGACGATTGCCATCGCCGTCGCAAGCACTGCCGCAAATCGAATGACCGCCTCAGCCGCCATCAACGGGTTTCCTTCCCTCGATCACAGTTTCCGTGAAAGCCTGGGCGGCAACAAGGCCGATTTGCTTGTTGTAGTCGGCAGCTGTCGCGGCCGGAATGCCAAGCCGGAACACGCCGTCGGCGGTCGGTCCGCCGATGATCTTCAGCCCGTTGCTGCCGAGGAAGGCGGAAATGTCCGACATCTTGGCATCCGGCTTGAACTTGACCAGGGCGAACGGCATTTTCGCCGGATCGTCTTGCGCGCCGGCAATCTCGAAATCATTGCCCTTGCCGCCGGGTTCGACAAACGACTGCACCATGACCAGAGCCAGCAGAACCGCGGCTGCCGCCCAGGCGACACCGACCGGCACCGCCATGAAGCGGCCCCAGGCCTGCGCCAGCCAGGACGATCCTGCCGGCTTGCGCGCAGGCCCGGCCTCGGCGTCGAGTGCCTTGGCAAAGCGGCTGAGCGCATCGGCCGGCGGCCGGATTGCTTCGTTGGCGGCCGTGGCGCCGGAGAATTCGGCTTCAGCCTCGCCAAGGGCGGCAAGTGCGGCCGGATCGCTGGCCAGCCACTCCTCGACCGCTTCCAGGTCGGAACCTTCCAGCGAGCCGTTCAGGTAGAATGGCAGCAGCGTTTCCATTTCGTCGCGGCGCGACATCTTTTCAGCGGCGCTCATGGCCACCCCCTGTCGTAACCGGCGGCCTTGAGGGCCTCGCCGAGTTTCTTGCGGGCGTAGAACATCCGGGTCTTGACGGTGGCGACCGGAATGTCGAGCACCTCGCCGATCTCGCTCACCGACTGTCCGTGATAATAGGCAAGATCGATGACCACGCGATGCTCTTCGGGCAAGGTGTCGACGAAGCGCCGCAGGGCGGCGGCCTTGTCTTCCTTCATGGTGACGACTTCCGGCGTGTCCGCGCCATCGGGCACCGCGGCGGCGGCCTCGTCGTCGATCCAGTCTTCCTTCTTCTTGCGCAGAAAGGACAGCGCCTTGAAACGGGCGATGCCGAGCAGCCATGTCGAGACTTCGGAACGCCCTTCGAAGCCGGGCGCCTGGCGCCATAGCTCGAGGAAGACTTCGTTGGCGATATCGTCGGCCATCATTTCCGATCCCGTCTGGCGCGCCACGAAGCGGTAGACCCGCGCGTGGTGACGCATGAACAGGAGCCGCACGGCGGCACGGTCGCCCTTCGCGACCCGGTCGACGAGAGCGCGATCGGTCTCCGTCGCTGCCGTCATGGCCGGTCGAGCCGCCTGGCTCCTGTCTGCTCTGTCGCTGATCGGTCCAAAAAGGTTCATCCTCCGCCAAGGAATTTTGCGGAGGCTAACCGAAGTAAGGAAGTGTTGCCAGAGGCAGGGTCTTCCCTTCCCCCACAAGGGGGGAAGGGAAGAGTTCTGCGCGCCCGCTCACTCCAAGAAAGATTTAGCCTTCATCGTCTCCGGTATTGCCACACCCAGCCGGCTCAGCACTGTCGGCGCCAGCTGCAGCTGGTCGAGCAGCGTGTCGGCCTGCGGACCCTTACCTTGTCCAAAATAGTACAGCGCGAAATCCTGCATCTCGTCGTCATGGCCGCCATGATGGCCACGATCGGTCTGGCCGTGATCGGCGGTGACGATCACCTCATAGCCGGCTTCGATCCAGCGCGGCAGGAAGGCGGCCAGCATCCCGTCCATCGCATAGACGGCATGGTCCATCTCGTGGCAGTCGTGGCCGAAGCGGTGTCCCATCGAGTCCAGCGTGCAGGTGTGCAGGATGCCGTAGTCGATGCCATGGCGTTTCGTCAGCATCGTCAGCGTCGCGAACAGGTCGACATCGCTCGGCGTCATCTGGTTGCGAAGATTGTACCCGGTCATGGTGTGGAAGCGGCCATGCGTGATCGGCCCGCCTGGCTCGTCGAATTCCATGTCCTCGACCAGGTCGAACGGATAGCCGCGGAAGAATTCCGACCAGTAGGAATGGGTCACCGCCCCCGTCTTGCCGCCTGCCTTGCTGACTTCGGAGAAGATATCGGGCTGCTCGACGCGGAACCGGTTCTCGTTGGAGAGAATCCCGTGCACCTGCGGTGAGACCCCGGTGTGGATCGACGCATAGCAGCAGGCCGAGGTCGACGGCAGCACCGAGCGTATCTTCCAGACGCGCGCCTCGCCCGATTGCACCCAGCCTTCGAGATTGCCCATCAGCCGGCGCCAGTTCCGGTAAGGCACGCCGTCGAGGATGATCAGCAGAAGCTTGGACTTGAGCGCCACGGGCTGCTCCATGCGGTTGGCGGTTGAAACGGGAACGCCGTGTGCCGTCTTGGGCACACGGCGTTCTTGCTAGATGAAATCGGACGATCAGAGTCCGCTCAAGCGTTGAGCCAGCACTCGGCAAGCGCGTAGCCGTCCATCATTTCGCCGATAGGGCTCTTGGCATAGCCGCCGATCTTGCTGGTGGCGGCCGCGTCGATGAACTGGTTGAAGAAGGGCACGATCAGCCCGCCTTCGTCACGCATCATCACTGCCATGTCGTGGTAGATCGCCTGGCGCTTGGCCTGGTCGAGCTCGCCGCGCGCGGTAAACAGCATCTTGTCGAATTCCGGCCGCTTGAAGCGCGTGTCGTTCCAGTCGGCGGTCGAGACATAGCCGGTGGAATACATCTGGTCCTGCGTCGCGCGTCCGCCCCAGTAGGAGAGCGAGAAAGGCTGCTTGTTCCAGACCTCCGACCAGTAGCCGTCGCCGGGCTCGCGCTTGATCTCGATCTTGATGCCGGCTTTGGCGCAGGACTGCTGATAGAGCTGTGCGGCATCGACGGCGCCCGGGAAGGCGACGTCCGAGGTGCGCAGCACGATCGAGCCGCTGTGGCCCGATTTCTTATAGGCTGCCGCCGCCTTGTCCGGATCGAACTTGCGCTGCTCGATGTCGGCGGAAAACAGCGGATAGGCCTCGTTGATCGGGAAGTCGTTACCCACCGAGCCATAGCCGCGCAGGATCTTTTCCAGCATCTCGTCGCGGTCCATGGCAAGCTTCAGCGCCATCCGCAGATCGTTGCTGTCGAAGGGGGCGGTGTCGCAGAACATGTTGAACGGATAGTAGCCCTTGCCCGAGACGTTCTCGATGGAGACGCCCGCGATGCGCTTGACCAGATCGACGACCTTCGGCTCGACGCGGTTGATCATGTGCACCTGGCCGCCCTGCAGGGCGGCAAGCCGTGCGGTCGCGTCATTGATGACGATGATCTCGACCTGGTCGGCATGGCCGGCCTTGTCGCCCAGCCAGTAATTGGCGAAGCGCTCGCCGCCATGGCGCACGCCGGGCTGGTTGACGCTAACCTTATAGGGACCGGCGCTGATGCCGGCGTTCGGATCGTCCTTGCCGCCATTCGGCTGGATGGTGAGATGGTAGTCGGCCATCAGATAGGGGAAGTCGGCATCGGCGTCGCCGAGCGTGACGATGACCTCCTTGCCGCTCGCCTTGATCCCCTTGATGTTCTTGAGGATGCCGAGTGCTCCGGACTTGGACTTCTCGTCCGCATGGCGCTCAATGGTGGCAGCAACATCCTCCGCGCCGACCGTCTTGCCATTGTGGAACTCGATGCCGTCGCGGATCTTGATTGTCCATGTCTTGGCGTCGGCCGAGGCGCCAATCTCCTCGGCAATCAGGTTGACCAGCTTGTTGTCCGGGGTGAGGCGCACGAGATACTCGCCCCAAAGCTTGCCGAAGCTGAAGGTAACCTGGCTGAGGTTCAGCGCCGGATCGAGGCTGTTGGTGGATTCACCGCCCTGCAGACCGGCCTTGATGATACCGCCCTTCACCGCCGTCTGGGCAAATGCCTTGCCGGCCAGCGCCGGCATCAGGGCCGCCGATACGCCGAGCGCGGCGGCGCGCCCAAGAAAGGCGCGGCGCGATATCCGGCCTTGACCGGCGAGTTCGGCGAGATAATCGAGTTCAGTCTTCATGTCCTACCCCTGTTTTAAAAGTCGTGCGAGCAGCGCTCGTCCCGAAGGACGTTTGGCGCTCTTGTGTTGCATCCGGATGACGGTCGCCGGCGCCCCATGTGGCGGCTTGGTCTGGTGCAATTCCCAGGGGAAGCGCCATGCGCTTCTTCTGGGAGAACCGGTTCCAGTTTCCCCGAATTGCTTTAGTTGCCCGCGCTGGTCATGCGCCGTCCCTTGATTGCCTTTTCCAGCCAGCCGATTTCCATCTCTGGAACCGAGGAGAGCAGCAGGTCGGTGTAGGCGTCGAAGGGCGGGCTTAGCACCTGGCTCTTGGGGCCGTAGCGCACCACCTCGCCGCGATACATAACCGCGATCGAATCGGCGATCGACTTCACCGTGGCGAGGTCGTGCGTGATGAAGAGGTAGGCGACGTTCTCCTCCTTCTGCAAATCGAGCAGCAGCTTGAGGATGCCGTTGGCGACCAGCGGATCGAGCGCAGAGGTCACCTCGTCGCAGATGATCAGCTTCGGCTTGGCGGCAAGCGATCGGGCAATGCAGACACGCTGTTTCTGGCCGCCGGAAAGTTCGGCCGGATAGCGGTCGGAAAAGCCCTTGCCCATCTCGATCTTGTCGAGCAGTTCGGCGACGCGCCTGTCGCGCTCGCGGCCGCGTATGCCGAAATAGAATTCGAGCGGCCGGCCGATGATGGTGCCGACGGTCTGGCGCGGGTTCATCGCCACGTCGGCCATCTGGTAGATCATCTGCAACTGGCGCAAATCTTCCTTCGGCCGGTCGGCCAGCCGATTTGCCAGCGGACGCCCGTCGAAGGTGACGGTGCCCTGTTCGGGCGGCAGCAGGCCAGTGATGGCGCGTGCCAGCGTCGATTTGCCGGAGCCTGACTCGCCGACGACGGCCAGCGTCTGACCCGGATAGATGTCGACCGAGACGTTCTTCAGCACCTTGATGTCGCTGCGGCCATAGGCGGCGGTGACGTTCTTCACCGACAGGAATGGCGACGTGCCGGGTTTCTGCTCCTGATGCTCGATCTCATGCACCGAGACCAGCGCATTGGTGTATTCCTGGCGCGGCTCCTTGATGATCTGCCTTGTGCCGCCCCATTCGACCAGCCTTCCATGGCGCAGCACCATGATCTCGTCTGAGACCTGGGCGACGACGGCAAGGTCGTGGGTGATGTAGAGCGCAGCGACATGGGTGTCGCGGATGGCATCCTTGATCGCCGCCAGCACGTCGATCTGCGTCGTCACGTCGAGCGCCGTTGTCGGCTCGTCGAAGACGATCAGGTCCGGCTCGGAGCACAGCGCCATCGCCGTCATCACGCGCTGCAACTGGCCACCCGAAACCTGGTGCGGAAAGCGCTCGCCGATGGTTTCAGGGTTCGGCAGGCTGAGCTTCTTGAACAGCGCAACCGCGCGCTTCTCGGCCTCGGCCCGCGTTGCCGTACCGTGCAGCAGCGTGGCTTCCACCACCTGGTCCATCAGCCGGTGCGCCGGGTTGAAGGCGGCTGCCGCCGATTGCGCGACATAGCAGACCTCGCGGCCGCGTAATTTGCGGAAGCCGTCCTTGCCGCCCTTGAGGATGTCGCGACCGTTCAGGATCACCTCGCCGCCGGTGATGCGCACGCCGCCGCGGCCATAGCCCATCGACGACAGGCCGATGGTCGACTTGCCGGCGCCGGACTCGCCGATCAGGCCGAGCACCTTGCCTTTTTCAAGCGTCAGCGAGACATCGTGCACCAACACGATGTTCTTTGGCGGCTCGCCGGGCGGGAAGACGGTGGCTTCGATGCGCAGGTTGCGGATGTCGAGCAGCAGGCCTGATTTCGCTTTGGTGTCGGCCATCACCCGCGTCCTCCCTTGAGGCTGGTCGTCCGGTTGAGCACCCAGTCGGCAACCAGGTTGACGGAAATCGCCAACAGGGCGATCGCCGCCGCCGGGATAAGCGCGGCCGCGATGCCGAAGACGATGCCATCCTTGTTTTCCTTGACCATGCCGCCCCAGTCGGCGTCCGGTGGCTGCACGCCAAGGCCGAGGAACGACAGCGTCGACAGGAACAGCACGGCATAGATGAAGCGTAGGCCGAGTTCCGAAACCAGCGGCGACAATGCGTTGGGAAGGATCTCGCGGAAGATGATCCAGCCGCTGCCCTCACCACGCAGTTTCGCCGCCTCGACATAGTCCATGACGTTGATGTCGACGGCGACCGCGCGCGACAGGCGATAGACGCGGGTCGAATCCAGAATGCCCATCACCAGGATCAGCGTCACCAGATTGGTCGGCAGCACTGACAGCACGACGAGACCCATGATCAGCGTCGGGATCGACATCAAGAGATCGACGAGGCGCGACAGCAGCGTGTCGAACCAGCCGCCGAAGACGGCCGCCGAGAAGCCGAGGATGGCGCCGAGCGAGAATGACAGTGCGGTGGCCAGCACCGCGATGAACAAAGTGATGCGGGCGCCGTAGATCATGCGAGACAGAAGATCGCGGCCGAGATTGTCGGTGCCCAGCAAATGGGCAGCCGACATCGGTTCCCAGACGTCGCCGACGATTTCGCCATTGCCGTGCGGCGCGATCCAGGGGGCGAAGATCGCCGCCAGCACGAACAATGCCGTCAGCACGATCCCGATCAGCGCGGGGAGGGGGATGCGTTTGATATCGAGCATATCCGCCCCCTATTTCGGATGTCTGAGACGCGGATTGGCGACGATCGCCGCTATGTCCGCAATGATATTCAGGCTGATATAAACGGCGGCGAAGATCAGGCCGACCGCCTGCACCACCGGCACGTCGCGTTTGGTGACGTGGTCGACCAGATACTGCCCCATGCCCGGATAGACGAAAATCACCTCGACCACGACGACGCCGACGATCAGGTAGGCGAGGTTGAGCATGACGACGTTGATGATCGGCGCGATGGCATTGGGGAAGGCGTGCTTGCGGATGACGTTGAAGGCCGACAGGCCCTTCAGTTCCGCCGTCTCGACATAGGCCGACTGCATGACATTGAGGATCGCCGCGCGTGTCATGCGCATCATGTGGGCGAGCACGACCAGCGTCAGCGCGGCCGCCGGCAGAGCGATCGCCTGCATGCGCTCGCCAAAAGGCATGCCGTCATAGACGGTCGAGATGCCAGGGAAGATTTGCCATTTCACGGCGAAGAAATAGACCAGCACATAGCCGATGAAGAACTCGGGAAAGGAGGTCGAGGCCAGCGCCAGCCCGGAGATCAGCTTGTCGACCCAGCCATTGCGGTAGCGCACCGCGATCAGGCCGAGAATGATCGCCAGCGGCACGGCGACGATCGCCGCCCAGAAGGCGAGAAACAGCGTGTTCCACAGCCGTCCCTTGATCGACGTGGCGATATCCTGGCCGCTCGACATGGCGGTACCCAGGTCACCTGTCACCACCCCGCCGAGCCAGCGGAAATACCTGATATAGGCCGGATCGTTGAGGCCGAGCTGCTCGCGCAGATTGGCGAGCGACTCCGGTGTCGCCGATTGCCCAAGAATGGCTTGCGCGACATCGCCGGGCAGGATCTGCGTGCCGGCGAAAATCAGGACCGAAACGGCCAACAAGAGGAGAATGCCCAGCGCGATGCGCTGGGCAATCAGTTTCAGGATGGGTGAAGACATATCCGCAAAGCCGGCTCAGGCCTGCAGCCAGCACTTCGCCAAGGCGTAACCGTTCATCAGCTCCTGATGTGGATCGTCGACCCAGCCGTCGACCTTGGCGCCTGTTGCGTCGATGAACTGGTTGAACATCGGCAGGATCAGGCCGCCTTCGTCGCGGACCATGACAGCCATGTCGTGGTACATCGCCTTGCGCTTGGTCTCGTCAAGTTCGGCCCGGGCCGCCAGCACCATCTTGTCGAAATCCGGGCGCTTGAAACGCGTGTCGTTCCAGTCCGCCGTCGACAGATAGGCGGTCGAGTACATCTGGTCCTGCGTCGAGCGGCCGCCCCAGTAGGAGGCGCAGAAGGGCTGCTTGTTCCAGACTTCCGACCAGTAGCCGTCGCCCGGTTCGCGTTTGATCTCCAATTTGATGCCGGCCTTGGCCGCGCTCTGCTGATAGAGTTGCGCGGCATCCACGGCGCCGGGGAAGGCGACGTCGGAAGTCCGTAGCAGCACGGCCCCGTCATGGCCCGACTTCTTGAAGTGGAACTTGGCCTTGTCGGGATCGTATTTCCGTTGCTCGATATCGCTGAACAGCGGGTAGGAAGCGTTGATCGGGAAGTCGTTGCCGATCGAACCGTAGCCACGCAGGATCTTGTCGAGCATTTCTTCGCGGTCGATGGCCAGCTTGAGCGCCATGCGCAGATCGTTGTTGTCGAAGGGTGCGGTGTTGCAATGCGCGATGAAGACATAGTGGCCGGGACCCGCGTGGTTGCGGATGGTGACGCCCGGCAGGCGCTTGATCAGATCGACGATCTTTGGCTCGACGCGGTTGATCATATTGACCTGGCCGCCCTGCAGGGCGGCCGTGCGCGCCGTCGCATCGTTGATGACGATGATCTCGATCTGGTCGGCGTGGCCCATCTTGTCGCCCTGCCAGTAATTGGCGAAACGCTCGCCGCCATGGCGCACGCCGGGCTCATTGGTCGTGACCTTGTAAGGACCGGCCGAGATGCCTGCGTCGGCCTTGTCCTTGCCGCCATTCGGTTGGACGATCAGGTGGTAGTCGCTGAGCAAATAGGGCAGATCGGCATTGGCTTCCTTCAGGGTCAGCACGACTTCCTTGCCGCTGGCCTTGATGGTCTCGATGCCCTTCATGTAGCCGAGCGCGCCGGATTTCGACTTCTCGTCGGAATGGCGCTCAAGTGTGGCGGCCACATCCTCGGCGGTCACCGTCTTGCCGTTGTGGAATTCGACGCCGTCGCGGATCTTCAGCGTCCACACCTTGGCGTCGTCCGACGAGCCGATCTCCTCGGCGATGCGGTTCTCGAGCTTGCCTTCCGGCGAAAGCTCGACGATCAATTCGCCCCACATCTTGCCGAAGGCGAACGGCACCTGAGTCATGAACAGTGCCGGATCAAGGCTGTTGGTGGACTCGCCGCCGACAAGTCCGGCTTTCAGTGTACCGCCCTTGACCGGACCTGCCGCGCGTGCAGCGCTTGAAAGCAGCGAGTTGGCGAAGGGCGCGGAGATACCGAGCGCCGCCGCCCGGCCGAGAAAATCACGACGGCTCAGTTTGCCCGACGCGACACGCCGGCTAAGAAATTCCAGTTCGTTCGACATTTTGAGTTCCTCACTCTGTTGGTTCGACTCTGCGGTCGTTTTTCTTATTTCTTGTGAGGAGAATAATGACCGCAAGGGAAAGCGGTAAGCAAGACCGAATGCGACATGCCGTGGCGTAAATCGTACGTCGCAATTGGACCAATGAACTCGGTGCTCAAAGAAGCGCGCGCGGCACCTTCTCCTCGAAATTGCGCTCGAAGACGAGCGTTTCGTCCTCATAGGCCTCGATTCTGGCGCTGACGATGAAGTTTTGCGCGTCCGACCGCATTTCGGCTGTCGTTTCGGTGCGTACCGACCATCCGTTTCGCGACAGGGTCTGCGTCCAGTGCGTCTTCCCCGAGGCCGACAGCGGATCATCGGGGTGGATCGTCCAAGTCTCGCGGGCGATGCTGCCATTGGCCAGGCCATGAGCGAGATCGCGCACCTCGCCGAAATCATCAACGATGGAAAGCGTCACGATTCCCGTCTTTTCGTCACGATCGATATGGCGCTCGGAATTGCTGGCGCGGATCGTCTCCGTTGCCCAGGGAGTGGCACCTTCCGGCTCGGCGAACGCCGCTTCGTCGTCTGTCGCCAGCGGCCGCAGCGGCAAGCGGAGCGTCGCCGCCGACAAGGTCAGACGGACCGGCTCCGGCGACGGCCAGATGGCAGGCCAATAGGCGTTCGAAACGGCAACGCGCAGGTGGTGGCCGGCAGGCACGCGGTAGGCGCATTGATCGAGCACTACGCGCGCAGACACGGTTTCACCCGGCACCAGCGCCTCCGGAAATTCGTGCGAATTGCGGTGGGTCAGATTGAGTACGCCATAGGAGATCAACTCCGAGGCGCCGTCGGGATGCACATCGCAAAGCCGGACCGCGATGTTGGCCTGCGGACGATCAGAGGATAGCTGCAGCTCGACCTCCGGGGCGCCGACGATGTCGATCGGCTCGCTGAGTTCCGGCTGGTCGAAACACGCCGACAGGGCATCGTCGGGGCGCTGATCGCCAGGCAGTTCGGGGCCGAAGGTGAAAGGAAAATACTCGCCGCCGGCCAGGCCGCAGCTTTGCGGCGAGGCCACGATGGCGGGTTTTTCCGTTGCGGGGATCAGATCGACCGTCTGCGTCTTGATGTTGGACGATGGCCATTCCTGCTCCGCCACCCAGCGGCCAGGCCGCTCGGGGTGCCAGCGCGCTGGGCGCACGCTGTCCATGACATAGGCGCGGTAGGCCGGGTCGGACTCGACACCGGTGTCGACACCCTTCAGCCAGCGGTCCCACCAGCGCAGAGCCTCCTGCAGGAAGCCGATGGCGGGTTTTGGTCCTGCGTAGTGCGGGTATTTGTGGATCCATGGCCCGATAATGCCCTTGACCGGGGCTTCGATGTTGCTGGCCAGATGCGAGACCGTGTTGCGGTAGCCGTCATGCCAGCCGCCGATCGACAGCACCGCGGCTTTGACGGCGGAGAAATCCTCGCAGATCGAGCCGCGCTTCCAGTAGGCATCACGGTGCTGGTGTTTCAGCCACAGCGGCGCCAGGAAGGATTGGTTCTCCAGCCGGGTCAGCCACAGATCGCGCCATCTGTTGTCGCCGGCCAGCAGCGGGTCCGGTGGCCGCGACGAGTAGGACAGCATGGTCGAGGCCCAGCCGAAGTTCTCGATCAGCAGGCAGCCGCCCTTGTAGTGGATGTCGTCGGCATAGCGGTCGACGGTCGAGCATAGGCTGATCACGGCTTTCAGCGCCGGCGGCTGCTTGGCCGCCACCTGCAGGCAGTTGAAGCCGCCCCAGGAAATGCCCATCATGCCGACATTGCCGTTGCACCAGGGCTGGCTTGCCGCCCAGGCGATGACGTCGCAGGCGTCCTGCAATTCCTGCTCGGAATACTCGTCGTCCATCAGCCCTTCGGAATCGCCATTGCCGCGCATGTCGACGCGGATCGAGGCATAGCCGTGGCCGGCGAAATAGGGATGCGTCAGCTGATCGCGAAAGATGGTGCCGTCGCGCTTGCGGTAGGGCAGGTGTTCGAGGATCGCCGGCACCGGATCGTCGCCCGCATCCTCCGGCATCCACACCCGCGCCGAGAGCCGGCAGCCGTCCGGCATGACGATCCCCATGTCCGGGAATTCGACGACCTTGCGGGAAAATTCGGTGACTGTTTTCATGGCATGCTCCAGGATCGTCAGATGATGGAGCCGGTGGGGTCGCGTCGTGGGCCAGCCAACGAATTCGGCTGGTCAATCCGCGTCAATTCAGCGGAATGTCGTTATCGTCCTTATTCGCCTGATAGACGCCGGACAACTCATCGTAGCGCGCCGAAATCGCGCCGATACGTGTTTCCAGCCGTTGCCGTTCGGCCTCGGGCAAAGCTCGCACCAGCCGGCGAATGGAAAAGCTCTTCCAGTAGGCGTTTTCGGCGTTGTAACCGCCGGGATCGAGGGTGAAGACCTCTTTCAGGATTTTCAGATCGTGCGGGATGGCAAAGCTGTCGCGCGAATCCTCGTGGCTGAACAGATAGTAGAAATTGTCGAAGCCGGTCCAGGTGATAGCCGACAGGCAGAGCGAGCAGGGTTCGTGCGTGGCGATGAAGATGGCGTCTTTCGTATCGACGCGTTCAGCCCTGGGCATTTCGTAGAAGCGCTTCAGGCAGTGCACCTCGCCGTGCCAGAGCGGGTTTTCCATCTCGTTGTTGGTTTCGGCCAGCACCAGCGACCGGTCGTCCTTGCGCAGGATCGCGGCGCCGAACAGCTTGTTGCCATGGGTGACGCCGTCGGCCGTCTTCGGCACGATGTCGTGCTCGATAACGTCGAGCAGGCGGTCGATCAGCGAAATATCCGTCATCAGGGGGTCTCCTGCCGCATGTCGCCCAAAGTGCCCCCGGGTTTGGGGTAACGACACGCACAAAAAATTAAGGGAGATGGATCTCGTAGGCGTGCGAGAAATGGAACTCTTCGAGGTTGGAGCCGTCGCCGCCACGGTCGACGATCAGGAAATCCTGAGGCTCGCCGAGCGGCGTCAGCACGCCATGCCAGAGATTGCGCCGGTAATTGATGCCTTGGCTGGGTGCGGTGATGAAGGCATGCGGCTCATCAGGCCCTTGCTTGCCGTCATGGCAGACGACGACCAGGAATGGACGCGGCGACAGCGGGATGAAGGCCTGGCTGCCGAAGGGGTGGCGCTCGACCATGCTCAGCTTCAGCGGCAGTTCGTAAGGCGTGCCGCGCACCATCGAGATTAGCACGCGGGCATTCGGTCCGATCGCCTCGGCGGTCGCCAGATCGTGATAGCGTTCCGCGCGGCCGCCATTGATCGGGTAGTGGTTGTCGCCGCCCATATCGATGACGTCGCCGAACGGAGCAAAGCTCTCGCGGGTCAGTGGCCGCGTAATGATCCGCGTCACGGCGTCCGCCCAGGGACACCGGCGCCGCCGAGCTTGGCGTGCCGGTTGACGTCCTTGTAGAGCAGATAGCGGAATTTGCCCGGGCCGCCGGCATAGCAGGCCTGCGGGCAGAAGGCGCGCAGCCACATATAGTCGCCGGCCTCGACCTCGACCCAGTCCTGGTTGAGGCGATAGACCGCCTTGCCTTCCAGCACATAGAGCCCGTGCTCCATGACATGGGTCTCGGCGAAGGGAATGACCGCACCCGGTTCAAGCGTGACGATGGTCATGTGCATGTCGTGGCGCAAATCGGCTGGATCGACGAAACGCGTCGTCGCCCAGCGGCCCTCGGTGCCGGGCATCGGCGTCGGCGCGATCTCCTGTTCGTTGGCGAAGAAGGCCTCCGGCACATCGAGACCGTCGACCGCCTCGTAAGCCTTGCGAATCCAGTGGAAGCGAACATCGGCTTTGCCTTCGTTGCGAACCTTCCAGCCGCTGGCCGGCGGCAGGAAGGCAAAGCCGCCGGGCCTTAAACTATGCTTTTTGCCCTGAAGCAGAACCGTCAGCTCGCCTTCGACCACGAACAGCGCACCTTCGGCACCGGCATCGGGTTCCGGCCGGTCGCTGCCGCCGCCTGGCGCAACCTCGACTATGTATTGCGAGAACGTCTCGGCAAAACCCGACAGCGGTCGCGACAATATCCAGACGCGGGTCTCGTCCCAGAACGGCAAGGCACTGGTGACGATATCCTGCATCACACCCCGAGGAATGACGGCATAGGCCTGGGTGAAGACGGCGCGACCGGTCAGAAGCTCGCTCTGGCCGGGGAGGCCGCCATGTGGCGCGTAATAGGTTCGCTCGGGCATCCTGATCGTATCCATGGGTTCAAACCTATTGCGGAAGCATGTCCTTGAGGCGGAGCAGTGCGATGCGCTCGACCTGTTTGCAGGCGGTCTCGAATTCAACGCCGCGATTGTTGCCGATGCGCGCCTCGAACTCCGCCAGGATTTCTTGCCTCGTCTTGCCCTTCACCGCGATGATGAAGGGGAAGCCGAAGGTGGTGACGTAGGCGGCGTTGAGCTTGGAAAACAGTTCGCGCTCCTTGTCGGTCACCGCGTCGAGGCCGGCCGAGGCCTGTTCCCTGGTCGATTCCGCCGTCAGCCGTTTGGCCTTGGCCAGCTTGCCGGCAAGGTCGGGATGGGCGTTGAGCACCGAAAGCCGCTCGGTTTCGCTGGCGGACCGGAAGATGCGGCAAAGCGCATTGTGCAGACCGCCTGAGGTGTCATGCGCCGGGCCCAGTTCCAGTTCATAGGCGCGTTCGGCGATCCAGGGCGAATGCTCGAACACGCCGCCGAAAGTGTGGACGAAGGTCTCGAATTCCATCTTCGATGGGCGGAGCGCCGGCGGTTGATAAGGATTGACCTCTTGCCAGTGCCTGGCGATGTCGATGCGCCTCGCCAGCCAGACCTTGTCGTGC
Organism: Mesorhizobium sp. M7A.F.Ce.TU.012.03.2.1; assembly: GCF_004006095.1. Taxonomy (NCBI): domain Bacteria; kingdom Pseudomonadati; phylum Pseudomonadota; class Alphaproteobacteria; order Hyphomicrobiales; family Phyllobacteriaceae; genus Mesorhizobium; species Mesorhizobium sp. M7A.F.Ce.TU.012.03.2.1. Next base: position 981,762 of record NZ_CP034779.1, on the reverse strand, counting down.
GACTTCACATAGTCGACGAAGCGCTTCAGCGCCGCCACCCGGCCCGGCCGCCCGACGAGGCGGCAATGCAGGCCAATGTTCATCATGCGCGGCCGGCCGGCCTGGCCCTCGGCATAGAGCGTATCGAAGCTGTCCTTCAAATAGGCAAAGAACTGGTCGCCCGAATTGAAACCTTGCGGCGTGGCGAACCGCATGTCGTTGGCGTCGAGTGTATAGGGAATGATGAGCTGCGCGCCGCCCTCATGCTCGAACCAGTAGGGCAGCTCGTCGTCATAGGTGTCCGACACATAGTCGAAACCACCTTCTTCCGCCACAATCCGCACTGTGTTGATCGATGTGCGACCCGTATACCAGCCGGTCGGGCGCACGCCGGTCACTTCGTAGTGCAGCTTGATCGCCGCCTTGAGGTCGCGGCGCTCATCTTCGGCGCTGTGGTCGCGGTAGTCGATCCATCTCAGCCCGTGCGAGGCGATCTCCCAGCCGGCTTCCTGCATGGCCGCCACCTGATCCGGCGAACGGGCGAGTGCGGTGGCGACGCCGTAGCAGGTGATCGGCACTTGCGACTCGGTGAACAGCCGCAGCAGCCGCCAGAAGCCGGCGCGGGCACCGTATTCGTAGATGGATTCCATGTTCCAGTGACGCTGGCCCATCCAGGGTGCCGCGCCGACGATTTCCGACAGGAAGGCTTCAGACGCCTTGTCGCCATGCAGCACGCAGTTCTCGCCGCCTTCCTCGTAGTTGACGACGAACTGCACGGCGACATGTGCCCCGCCAGGCCATTTCGGGTCCGGCGGATTGGCTCCATAGCCGCGCATGTCTCTGCAGTAACGCATCGTCCCTCCCGCCGGGCACGGCCCGAAGTATGATCAGGATATCGAAAGGGTGCTTCTCGCATTCCCCCGAAAATTTTTGAAAGTGTTTTTGTCGCACTCCGCTCGACCGGGACTTATGCATCGCCTTTAATTGGCGCACAATTCACTGTTGATACTTGATCGTACCGGGCCAATTCGCTCGTACCGGAAATGGAGGCGGCCAATGGCAGAAACGTCGAATGCCGATGGCGGGCGTCTGACGACCCATGTCCTCGACACGGCGACCGGCAAACCGGCGGCGGGACTGTCGATCGCGCTTTATCACCTCGACGGCAAGGCACGGACACATTTGAAGACCGTTGTCACCAATGCCGACGGCCGTTGCGACAAGCCGCTGCTCGTCGGCGCGGAGTTCCGCACCGGCGAATACGAACTGGTCTTCGCCGCCGGCGACTATTTGCGCCAGCAGGGGTTGAGCCTGCCGAAACCGGCCTTTCTCGATGTGATACCGATCCGCTTCGGCATGGCCGAGCCCGTGCACTATCATGTGCCACTGCTGGTCTCACCTTACGGCTACTCGACATACAGGGGGAGCTGAGGCATGGCCAAAATCAGCATCCGCAAAGAAATCCGCTTCATCCTCAACGGCAGGGACGTCGCGCTTTCGTCGGTGGCGTCAGACGCGACCCTGCTCGACTGGCTGCGGCTAGAGCGGTCGCTGCGCGGCACCAAGGAAGGCTGCGCCGAGGGTGATTGCGGCGCCTGCACCGTGTTGGTCGGCAAGCTCTCGGCCGGCGGGCTGGTCTATGAAAGCGTCAATGCCTGCATCCGTTTCCTCGGCTCGTTGGACGCCACCCATGTCGTGACCGTCGAGCATCTGCGCGGCGTATCAGGCCAACTGCATCCGGTGCAGCAGGCGATGGTCGATTTCCACGGCTCGCAATGCGGCTTCTGCACGCCGGGCTTCGTCATGTCGCTCTATGGCCTGTGGATGAAGTCATCGAATCCGTCGAACGCGGATATCGAAAAGGCCTTGCAAGGCAATCTCTGCCGCTGCACCGGCTACGAGGCGATCATCCGCGCGGCGCATGCCATTTCCAGCTACGGTAAGGCGGCGGAGGATCCGCTGGCCGCGGAGCGCAAGGCGATCACCGAGAGGCTCGAGGCCCTGCATGACGGCGCCCGGGTCGAGATCGGTTCGGCCAAGGCGCGGCTGGTCGTGCCGGCCGATGTCGATGATTTCGCCGCCGTGCTGGACAAGGAACCCGGCGCCACCATCGTCGCCGGCTCGACCGATGTCGGCCTCTGGGTCACCAAGCACATGCGCGATATTTCGCCGGCCATTTTCATCGGCAATCTCGACGGACTTTCCACCATCTCGGAAGAAAACGGCATCATTTCGATCGGCGCGGGCGTCACCTACACTGATGCCTTCGCGACATTGGCGAAGCGTATCCCGGCGCTGGGGCCGTTGTTCGATCGTATCGGCGGCGAACAGGTGCGCAACATGGGCACCATCGGCGGCAACATCGCCAACGGCTCGCCGATCGGCGACACGCCGCCGCCCTTGATAGCGCTCGGCGCGCAACTGACGCTGCGCCGTGGCAAGAAGCAGCGCACGATCGCGCTGGAGGATTTCTTCATCGCCTATGGCAAGCAGGACCGGCAGCCGGGCGAATTCGTCGAGGCGGTGCACGTTCCTGTTCCCGCCAAGGGCACAAAATTCGCGGTCCACAAAATCACCAAGCGCCGCGACGAAGACATTACCGCAGCCCTCGGCGCCTTCTTCTTGACGCTGGCCAGCGATGGCACGGTCGCGGAGGTGCGCATTGCCTATGGCGGCATGGCGGCGACGCCGAAGCGGGCGTCTTCTGTCGAAAAAGCGCTGCTCGGCAAGCCGTGGACCGAACAGACGGTTGAAGCGGCGATGGGCGAATATGCAAGGGATTTCACCCCTCTGACCGACATGCGAGCCTCGGCCGAATACCGGGCGCTAGCGGCAAAGAACCTGTTGCTGCGCTTCTTCGCCGAGACCACGGATACCCGGGCACCATTCCAAGTGTCACGCAACGAGGCGGCATGATGAGCACCAATGCCAGTGAACAAACAGCCGAACGGTCGCGAGTAGCGTCCTTCTCCCCGTTCACGGGGAGAAGATGCCGGCAGGCAGATGAGGGGCGGCGCCGTCGTCGATCTTTGTCTGCAAGGCTGTCGACGTCGGCGCTGCCCCTCATCCGACCCTTCGGGCCACCTTCTCCCCGTGAACGGGGAGAAGGGAAAGGGCGCGCATGATGAACAAGCACGCTGCCCCTAACCTCAAGGCTGAAAAGATCGCCGGCGGCGTCGCCACCGATCAGCGCCACGATTCCGCGCACAAGCATGTCAGCGGCACCGCCGTCTACATCGACGACATGCCGGAACCGGCCGGCACGCTGCATGGCTGCCTCGGGCTTTCCACCGCCACGCATGCCACCATCGCCAGCATGGATCTCTCGGCGGTGCGTACAGCGCCCGGCGTTGTCGGCGTGCTGACGGCCAGTGACGTGCCGGGCGAGAACGATATTTCGCCGACTGGCCGTCACGACGAGCCGGTGCTGGCCGACGGCAAGGTGCAATTCTACGGCCAACCAATCTTCTGCGTCATTGCGCAGACCCGCGAGCAGGCGCGCCGCGCCACCAGGTTGGCCAAGGTCGAATACAAGGAATTGCCCTTCGTCACCGACATTGGTGCGCTCGATCCTAGGAAGGACAAGCTCGTCACGCCGCCACTGACGCTGAAGCGCGGCGATGCCGCTACAGCGATCCGTCAGGCGCCGCGCCGGTTGAAGGGAAAAATGCGCATCGGCGGCCAGGAACACTTCTACCTCGAAGGCCATATCGCCATGGCCATTCCGGGCGAGGATCAGGACGTCACCATCTATTCCTCGACCCAGCATCCGAGCGAAGTCCAGCATATGGTCAGCCACGCGCTCGGCGTGCCGAGCAACGCCATCACGGTGGAAATCCGCCGCATGGGCGGCGGCTTCGGCGGCAAGGAGACGCAGGGCAACCAGTTTGCCGCATTGGCCGCGATCGCCGCGAAGAAACACCATCGCGCCGTGAAAATCCGGCCCGACCGCGACGACGACATGATCGCCACCGGCAAGCGTCATGATTTCCTCGTCGACTACGAGGTCGGCTTCGATGACGAGGGCAATATCCTCGGCGTCGATTTCATGTTCGCGGCGCGCTGCGGTTTTTCGTCGGACCTTTCCGGCCCGGTGACCGATCGCGCGCTGTTCCACTGCGACAACAGCTATTTCTGGCCAGCGGTGCATGCCCAGTCGGCGCCGCTCTACACCAACACCGTGTCGAACACCGCGTTTCGGGGTTTCGGTGGCCCGCAAGGCATGGTTGGCGCCGAGCGCGTCATCGACGAGGTGGCCTTTGCCGTCGGCAAGGATCCACTCGAAATCCGCAAAAAGAATTTCTACGGCACCAGTGGTGATAGCGAGGGGGGCCGCAACATCACGCCCTACCACCAGACGGTCGAGGACAACATCATCCAGCGCATCGTCGCCGAGTTGGAGGAAAGCGCCAGCTATGCGCGGCGGCGGCGTGAGATATCGGCCTTCAACGCCAACAGCCGTTTCATCAAGCGCGGCCTGGCGCTGACACCGGTCAAGTTCGGCATCTCGTTCACCGCCACCCACTACAACCAGGCCGGCGCGCTGGTGCATGTCTACACCGACGGTTCGGTGCATCTGAACCATGGCGGCACCGAAATGGGGCAGGGCCTCTATATCAAGGTGGCGCAGGTGGTGGCGGAAGAGTTCCAGATCGACCTCGACCAGGTCAAGATCACCGCGACCACGACCGGCAAGGTGCCGAACACCTCGGCCACGGCAGCGTCGTCTGGCTCGGACCTCAACGGCATGGCGGCGCAGAACGGCGCTCGCCAGATCAAGGATCGGTTGACCGATTTCGCCGCCGAAAAATACCAGGTGCCGCGCGATCAGGTGCTGTTCCTGCCCAACCGGGTGCGCATCGGCAACCAGGAAATCGCCTTCGCCGACCTCGTCAAGCAGGCCTATATGGCCCGTGTCCAGCTGTCGGCGGCGGGTTTCTACAAGACGCCGAAAATCCACTGGAACCGCGACAAGGGCGAGGGCCGCCCCTTCTATTATTTCGCCTATGGCGCGTCGTGTTCGGAAGTCTCGGTCGACACGCTGACCGGAGAATACATGGTGGAGCGCACCGATATTCTCCACGACTGCGGCCGCTCGCTGAACCGAGCCATCGACATCGGCCAGATCGAGGGTGGCTTCATCCAGGGCATGGGCTGGCTGACGACGGAAGAACTGTGGTGGGACGCCAAGGGCCGGCTGCGCACGCATGCGCCGTCGACCTACAAGATCCCGCTCGCCTCCGATCGGCCGAAGATCTTCAACGTCACCTTGGCCGACTGGCCGGAAGCGGGCGAGCCGACCATCCACCGCTCCAAGGCGGTCGGCGAGCCGCCGTTCCCGCTCGGCATGTCGGTGCTGCATGCGCTGTCGGATGCGGTGGCCAGTGTCGCCGACAACAAGATTTGCCCGCGCCTCGATGCCCCCGCCACACCGGAGCGCGTGCTGATGGCGATCGAGAGGCTGAAGAAAGAGGCCGTCGCCTGAGTCTGGCGCAAGGTCGGCAATGCGTGCAATCCGGGCCGAAAAAACCTATATTTCCCGCACGGGAATGCGAATGATGAATTCGAAAGTGCAAAGCCTGAGAGACTTCCTTGCCAGCGCCGACTGGATTGCCCTGGTCGAAGTGGCTGGCACAAAAGGTTCGACGCCACGCGAGAAGGGCGCATTTATGCTCGTCTCGCGGGCGGCGATCTTTGGCACGATCGGCGGCGGTCAGCTCGAATACATGGCGATCGACAAGGCCAGGCAGATGCTCTTCTCCCCCCTTGAGGGGGAGATGTCGGCGAAGCCGACAGAGGGGGTCCTATCAGAAGGCACCGCCAGGGCGTTGAGCCCGGTCGATCCGACCCCACCCGGCAGCTTCGCCGCCACCCTCCCCTCGAGGGGGAGGGGAACCCGCATCGAGGTTGACAAAGTCTGCGCTACCCTGGACGTCCCGCTAGGCCCGGAAATCGGCCAATGCTGCGGCGGGCGCGTCGAAGTGCTGATCCGGCTCGTCGATGCCGCGCTTGCCGCCGAACTGGTTGCGGTTGCGGAAGCCGAAGAGGCACACCTGCCATATGTCTACGTCTTCGGCGGCGGCCATGTCGGCCAGGCGTTGGCGTCGACGATAGCACTTCTCCCCGTGCATTGCGTCGTCATCGAGACGCGGGCCGAGGCACTGGAAGGCATGCCGGAAACCGTCGAGCCGCGGTTGACGCCGATCCCCGAGTCCGAGGTGCGAAACGCTCCCGCCGGCACCGCCTTCGCCATCCTGACCCACGATCATGCGCTGGATTTCCTGATCGTCGCCGAGGCGCTGAAGCGCGGCGACACCGCCTATGTCGGCATGATCGGCTCGAAGACCAAGAAAGCGACGTTCAGGAACTGGTTCCTGAAATCAGCGGCAGGCAGCGAGGCCGAGTTTGCCCGCCTCGTCTCGCCGATCGGCGGCGATACGGTCAAGGACAAGCGCCCGCAGGTCATCGCGGCGCTGGCGGCAGCCGAGATCATGACGGCGCTGGTCAGTCACAACGCAACCTCAAGTGCCGACCATCAAATTCCGCATGGCAGGGTGATGGCAGGCTAGGCTGCGCCGCAGTTAACCGGCTGTTTCAAACCCAGTTGGTCGCGCAATGTGCGGCCCTCGTACTCCTTGCGGAACAGGCCGCGTCGCTGCAATTCCGGCACGACGAGCATCGCAAAGGCATCGAGTTGGCCGGGGAAATAAGAGGGCATGACGTTGAAGCCGTCGACGGCACCGCCTTCGAACCGCGCCTGCAACTCATCGGCCACCTGGGCCGCCGTGCCGACGATGCGCCAATGGCCACGCGCGCCGGCGAAATGCCGGGCAAGCTCGCGGATAGAGAGGCCGTCGCGGCGCGATTGCTCGATGACCAGCGCCTGCCGGCTTTTCATCCCCTCGCTCTCCGGCAGGTCCGGCAGCGGCCCGTCGATCGGATAGCGCCACAGATCGGAGATGCTGAGATAGCTGGACAGCAGCGCCACACCGACGTCGTCGGGGATCAGCGCCTGTAATTCGTCATATTTTTCACGGGCCTCCGCTTCGGTCTCCGCCACCACTGGCGCGACGCCCGGCATGATCTTGATGTCGTCAGGCTCGCGCCCGTAGGCCGCCAGACGTCCCTTGAGGTCGTCGTAAAAGGCCTTCGCTTCCTCGAAGGTCTGCGCCGCGGTGAACACCACATCGGCGGTGCCGGCGGCAAGGTCGCGGCCGACATCCGAGGCGCCGGCCTGGACCATCACCGGCGCGCCCTGCGGCGAACGCGGCAGATCGAGCGGGTCGCGAACCGAAAAGCTCTGGCCGTCATGTCCGGATCCAGAAGCGCCATCGAGCTTGCCGTTCCAGAGCCCGGTTACCACCTCGGCGAATTCGCGCGCGCGCTCATAGCGATCGGCATGGGGCTTGAGGCCGGTCGAGCCGAAATTGGCGGCCTCGACGGGGCTGGCCGAGGTGACCAGGTTCCAGCCGGCCCTGCCGCCGCTCAGATGGTCGAGCGACAGGAAGGCTCGCGCCAGGCCATAGGGCTCGTTGTAGCTTGTCGAGGCTGTCGAGACGAGGCCGATGCGGCTGGTCTGGACGGCGAGCGCCGAAAGCAGGCTGATCGGCTCGAAGCCGATCGAGCGCGAGGTCTGGCTGGCGATGCCGACATTGGCCTCGCGCAGGCCGGCGGCGTCCTCGCAGAAGATCATGTCGAACTTCGCCGCCTCCGCCGTGCGCGCCAGCTGGATGTAATGATCGATGTCTATGCCGGCGGTGACGTGTGCCTTGGGATGGCGCCAGGCCGCGATGTGGTGGCCTGTCGCCCACAGGAAGGCGCCGAGCTTCATCTGGCGAGCGGTCATCGGTCACCTCCGCCGGCAAGCCCGAGATGCGAGCGCAACGTCGTGCCGCGATAGTTCTCTCGAAACAGGCCACGCTGCCTCAGTTCCGGCAAAACCAGATCGACGAAATCGTCGAGCGCTGAAAGCTGTGCCGGCATCAGGATGTTGAACCCGTCGCAGCCTCTCGCCCGGAATTCCTTTTCCAGCCTGTCGGCGCGGGCAGCCGGCTTACTATCGGCGGTAGGCGCGACGTTCGTCAGCACTTTCACAGCGTCCGGATCGCGTCCGCACGCCGTGACACGGCGCCGGATATCGTCGTAGCGTTCTGTCGTGCCGTCCAACGGTCCGCCATCCAGCAGGATGACATCGGCGGTGCGGGCGGCAATATCCAGGTCGGCTTCGCTCAGGTCCGACAAGACGAGCACTGGCGTATCCTGCGGCGAACGGGCGACGTTCAGCGGTCCGCGCACGGAAAAGAACCCGCCCTTGTGGTCGAGCAGATGCATCTTTTCGGGGTCGTGGAAGCGGCCGCCGCTCTGGTCGAACAGCATCGCGTCCGCGTCCCAGCCCCGCCACAGACCTTGCACGATGCCGATATATTCCTCACTGCGACGGCGGAAATCGTCAGGCGAAAATCCTTCGGCCCGGCTGAAATTGGCTGCTTCCCGTGGCGCTTGCGTCATGGTTGCGTTCCAGCCACTGCGGCCATGGCTGATAATGTCGAGCGAGGCGAAACGGCGCGCCAGATTGTATGGCTGGTGGGCGACGGTCGATGCCGCGGCGACCAGTCCGATCCTGCTTGTGACAGTCGCCAATGCGGCCAGCAAAGTGGTCGCTTCGAAGGGCATCGGGCTGTTCGCGGCACCGCCGCCGGACGCCGGTGCGGAATCGGCAAGCAGCACCATGTCCAGGCCCGCTGCTTCGGCCTTTTGCACGAAACCAGTCAGGCGGCTGAATCCCGGTTCCGGCGATGGATCGGCGATCCCCGGAAACAGCGAAACGGCAAGATGCATTGTGGCGCCGCTGTCCATCGATGGTGCCTGCGAGACGAAATACCACCCGAACTATGTTCGCCACTTCAGGGGATGGCAACCGCTGGCGCTGGGCCAACCGCCGGGCACGTGGAGGCCAGCATTATTTCCCAGCTAGCAGATCGTTGATCAGTCGCTGGCAGCGCTCGGCCATGAAGTCGAGCAGCAGCCGCACTTTTGGATCCTGCAGCTTCTTGTGCGGATAGACGGCGGCGAACTGCACCGGTGTCGGCGGCGTGCTGCTCAGGATCACCTTCAGCCGCCGGTCGCGGATGAACGGCTCGACCTCAAAGCGCGGCTTGTTGATGATGCCGCGGCCTGAAAGCGCCCAGCCGGTCAGCACGTCGCCATCATCGGTGTCGTAGGGTCCGTGTACCTCGAACTTCTGCGGGCCCGTGGGGGTCTGCAGCGTCCACACATATTCGCGCGCGCCGGAATAACGCAGCATCAGGCAGTCGTGCTTCTTGCCGATCAGTTCCTGCGGCTCGATCGGTTCGCCGCGCGCCTCGAGATATTTCGGCGCCGCCACCAGCACGCGCTCGCATTCCATGATGCCGCGCATCCTGAGGCTGGAATCCTCGATGATACCGAGCCGGAAGGCGACGTCGATGCCTTCCTTCATGATGTCGACATTGTGGTCCGAAAGCCTCAGCCTCACCTCGATGTCTGGGTATTTGTCGTGAAAATCGGGAATGCCCGAGGCCACCAACCGACGGCCGAGGCCCAAGGGGGCGGTGACGCGGATGGTGCCGCGCGGCTGACCGGAAAGCGCCGAGACCGCGGCTTCCGCTTCGGTGATCGCCTCCAGCACCTGCTTTGCGCCCCCGTAAAAAACCGTGCCATGCTCGGTCGGCATCAATTGCCGCGTCGTGCGGTTGAACAGACGCACGCCCAGGTGCTTCTCCAACTCCTTGATGCGGTTGGAGGCGACCGCCGGCGAAATCCGCATGTCGCGCCCGGCCGCCGACAGATTGCCGAGTTCGACCACGCGAACGAAGACGGCAATGTTGTCGAGATAGGCCATGCGGTTTCGTGGCTTTCCTGAGGCCGCTTTCGGGCGGCTCCCATCCTGCTGCGTGTGACTACCCTAGTATTTTCCATTTTTTTTTGAAAGTCATCGTGCACCTCGCCTCTTTCCGTTTGCGCTCCAAGCCGTAAAGTCGCCCAATCGGCAGGGACGATTTCAATGATGGATTTCGCGATTTTCTGGGACTGGCTGAGTTTTGCCGTGCGCTGGCTCCACGTCGTCACCGGCATCGCCTGGATCGGCTCGTCCTTCTACTTCGTCGCGCTCGACCTCGGCCTGCGCCAGCGTCCCGGCATGCCCGTCGGCGCCTTCGGCGAGGAATGGCAGGTGCATGGCGGCGGCTTCTACCACATCCAGAAGTATCTGGTGGCACCAGCCGAAATGCCGGAACACCTGACCTGGTTCAAGTGGGAATCCTACGCCACCTGGCTGTCCGGCTTCGCCATGCTGTGCGTCGTCTACTACGCCGGAGCCGATCTGTTCCTGATCGATCCCAACGTGCTGCCGATGTCGGTGCCTACAGGCATCCTGCTGTCGCTGGCGACGATCGGCGTCGGCTGGGTGGTCTATGATCTGCTGTGCCGCTCGCCGCTGGGAAAAAGCGATACCGGCCTGATGCTGGTGCTCTACTGCGTGCTGGTGTTCATCGCCTGGGGGCTGACGCACCTGTTCACCGGCCGCGCCGCCTTCCTGCATCTGGGCGCCATCACCGCCACGATCATGTCGGCCAATGTCTTCATGGTTATCATCCCAAACCAGAAGATCGTTGTCGCCGACCTCATCGCCGGCCGCAAGCCCGATCCGAAATATGGCAAGATCGCCAAGCAGCGTTCGCTTCACAACAATTATCTGACGCTGCCGGTGCTGTTCCTGATGCTGTCGAACCACTATCCGCTGGCGTTCGGCACTGAGTTCAACTGGGTCATCGCCTCGCTGGTGTTCATCATCGGCGTGCTGATCCGGCACTATTTCAACTCGATCCATGCCCGCAAGGGCAATCCGACCTGGACCTGGATGGCGGCACTCGTCCTGTTCATTGTCATCATCTGGCTGTCGACCGCGCCGAAGGTGCTGACCGGCGAACCCAGGGAATCGGCATCGGCGCAAATCTATGTCGCTTCGGCGCATTTCCCGGCCGTGCGCGACACCGTGCTCGGCCGCTGCTCGATGTGCCATGCGGCGGAGCCGGTCTACGAAGGCATCTATCATGCGCCGCAGGGCGTGATGCTCGACACCGACGCGGATATCGCCAACCACGCCCGCGAGATCTATCTGCAGGCCGGCCGCAGCCACGCCATGCCGCCCGCAAACGTCTCGCAGATCACCGACAAGGAACGGGCGCTGCTGGTGGCCTGGTTCGAAGGCGCGGGGAAATAGCATGACCTCGACACTCCTGCGCGGCCGCACGCTGTCCTTCGCGCGCTGGCCGCAGACCATCGACGATCATTCCGCCTGGCGCTACGAGGAGGATGGTGGCCTGCTGATCCGCGACGGCAGGATCGTCGCCGCTGGCACCTATGCCGATGTTGAAAAGCAAGCCGGCGAGGTAGCGAAAAAAATCGACCACCGGCCGCATCTGCTGCTGCCCGGCTTCATTGACGCGCATGCGCATTTTCCGCAGATGCAGATCATCGCCTCCTATGGCGCTGAGCTGCTCGACTGGCTGAACACCTACACCTTTCCGGAAGAGACGAAGTTCGCCAACGCGCAACATGGCCGCCGTATCGCGCGGCTGTTCCTCGACGAGATGGTGCGCCACGGTACAACGACGGTCGCCGCCTACTGCTCGGTGCACAAGGCTTCGGCGGAGGCCTTCTTTGCCGAATCGCATGACCGCAATATGCTCAACATCGCCGGCAAGGTGATGATGGATCGCAATGCGCCCGACGGCGTGCTCGACACGCCGCAATCGGGTTACGACGACACGAAGGCGCTGATCAAGGAGTGGCATGGCAAGGGACGGCAGCTTTATGCCATCACGCCGCGCTTCGCCATCACCTCGTCGCCGGAGCAGATGGAGATGGCGGCCGCGCTGTGCCGCGAACATCCCGATTTGCACATGCAGACGCATCTGTCGGAGAACCACGCTGAGATTGCCTTCACGCAGGAACTCTACCCGTGGTCGCGCGACTATACCGACGTTTACGAGCACTACGGGCTGTTGGGCAAAAAGAGCCTGTTCGGGCACTGCATCCATCTCTCGGAGCGCGAAGCGGATGCGCTTTCCGACAGTGGCTCGGTGGCGGTGTTCTGCCCGACTTCCAACCTTTTCCTCGGCTCCGGCCTGTTCGATTATCAGCGCATTCGTCGCCGCGACAAGCCGCTCCGCATCGCCGCCGCCACCGATGTCGGCGGTGGCACCAACTACTCCATGCTGCGCACCATGGACGAGGGCTACAAGGTGATCGCGCTGAATGGCGAGAAGCTCAACCCGTTCCAGTCCTTCTGGCAGATGACGCGCGGCAATGCCGAGGCGCTGTCGGTGGCCGACAAGATCGGCACGCTGGACGAGGGCACCGATGCCGACATCGTCGTGCTGGACGCCAGGGCAACGCCGGCGATGCGGCTCAGGATGGAAACGGTCGAGACGCTGGCGCAGGAACTGTTTCTCCTGCAGACGCTTGGCGACGACCGCACCGTGCGCGAGGCCTATGTCGCGGGGCGCGCAGCGAAGAGCGATCTGCTATAGTGCAGCGGCAGGTGCGAGGGGAGCCCGTCGATGACCGTCCGTCAGAATAAACTCATCGGTATGGTAGGCGGGATGAGTTCGGAATCGAGCGCGATTTACTATCGGCTGCTCAATCAGGCCGCGCATCGGCGCCTCGGCGGACATCACAATGCCAGGTCGGTCCTGTTCACGTTGGATTTCGACGAACTGAACGAGATGGCCGCGCTCGGACGCTGGGATGATCTCGCTGAAACGGTAGCCGAAGCGGCGCGAAACCTGGAAAGGGCCGGCGCCGATTTAGTGATGCTCACCTCAGTCACCGCACACCGTGTGGCCGACCAAGTGGAGGCTCAGCTTTCCGTCCCACTGCTGCATGTCGCCGATGCCACAGCGCAGGCCATTCAGTTACGGGGCTTCGCGCGTGTGGGGCTGTTGGGAACGCGATATACGATGGAGCAGGATTTCTTCTCGGGACGTCTGCGCCAGCGTCATGGCCTCGAAGTCCTCACACCGCCGCAGCAACAACGTGAAGCCTTGCACAGTATCATCATCGATGAGCTGACGTTGGGCATCGTGAAGCAGGACTCAATGGCTGCGCTGATGGATATGGCATTGGACCTCCAGGCGCGCGGCGCGCAGGCGGTGATCTTAGGTTGCACCGAGCTTCCGCTGTTGGCCGCTTTGGACGACTATCCGTTGCCAGCTTTCGACGTCACCCAACTTCATGCCGAGGCGGCGCTGGACATAGTCCTAGCAGATGGGCGCGCCTGACCGCTGACGTCTTGACCGCGCCGCGATAGTCGGCGAAAGCCAACAACGACATCGGGAGCGAGACAGTGGCCGACGACATCGAGACTATTAAAAGACAGGAAGCCACGCTCGTCTTTTCGGAGTTCGACGAGGCCATTGCCTTTGAGATCGGTACCGCGATTCGCGATAGGGCTTTGGCCGGCAACCTGCCAATCATCGTCGATATCCGGACCTTCGACCGGCCGCTGTTCTATGCCGCGCTGCCGGGCTCGAATGCTTCCAATCCCGACTGGGCGCGGCGCAAGATCAATGTGGTCGAACGGTTCCTGAGAAGCACCTATCGCATGGTGTTGGAACAGCAGCGCCCCGACCGCACCTTCAAGATTGGTGAGGGGCTGGATATTGCCGACTACGTGCTGGCCGGCGGTGGCTTTCCGGTGACCGTCAAGGGCGCCGGCGTCATTGGTGTGATCGCCGTCTCCGGACTGCCGGAGCGCGAGGATCACGGCGTCGTCGTCGATGCGCTGTGCGATCATTTGGGCGTCGACAAGCGCGGCCTGGCATTGCCTCCGGAAGCCGAATGACCGTGCTTGATCCCAAGACATTCTTGATCTCCATCTTCGACGCCGCCATCGCCGCCGCCGATCCGGAGCGAACCATCCGGGATCATCTGCCGGCCAAGCCAAAGGGCCGTACCATCGTCATCGGCGCGGGCAAAGGCTCGGCGCAGCTGGCGGCAGCGTTCGAGAAAGTGTGGGACGGCCTCATCGATGGGCTGGTCGTCACCCGCTATGGCTATGGCGCGACCTGCGAGCGCATCGAGATCATCGAGGCGGCTCATCCGGTGCCGGACGCTGCCGGTCGGGAAGCCTCGCGGCGCCTGCTCGCCAAGGTCCAGGGTCTGACTGAGGATGATCTGGTGGTGGCGCTGATTTCCGGCGGCGGATCGGCGCTGTTGCCGTCGCCGGCCGGCAGCCTGACGCTGGCCGACGAGATCGCCGTCAACGAGGCGCTGCTCGCCTCGGGTGCGCCGATCGCGGCGATGAACACCATCCGCAAGCACCTTTCCACCATCAAGGGCGGCAGGCTGGCAGCGGCCGCATGGCCGGCCAGGGTGGTATCGCTGATCGTCTCCGATATTCCCGGCGACAATCCGGCAATGGTCGCCTCCGGCCCGACCGTACCCGATACAGGCATCCGCGCCGACGCGCTGGCCTCAATATCGGCCTATGGCATGAAACTGCCGGCCTCGGTGATGGCGCATATCAATTCGCCGGTCGCCGATGCGCCAAGCCCGGATGACGAGCGTTTTTCGCGCAACGAGGTGCATCTGATCGCTTCGGCCGGGGTATCGCTGGAAGCCGCCGCTGCGGAAGCGAAACGGCAGGGTGTCGAGGCCGTTATCCTCTCCGATGCCATCGAGGGCGAAGCGCGCGAGGTGGGCGGCGTCCATGCCGCGATCGCGCGCGAAGTGGCGACGCGCAACCGACCATTTTCGAAGCCGGTGTTGGTCCTGTCGGGCGGCGAGACAACCGTCACTCTACGGGCAAAAGGCAAGGGCGGCCGCAATTCGGAATTCCTGCTCGCCTTTGCTATCGGCATCAACGGCGTCGACGGCATCCACGCACTGGCCGCCGACACGGACGGCATCGACGGTTCGGAAGACAATGCCGGCGCCTTCGCCGATGGCTCGACCGTATCGCGCATGCGCGCAGCCGGGGTGGACGCCAAGGCTATGCTTGCCGGCAACAATGCCTGGACGGCCTTCAACGCAGTTGGCGATCTCTTCGTACCCGGCCCGACCGGCACGAATGTCAACGACCTCAGGGCGATTCTGATCAGGTAGCTGAAGCAATTCCAGGAAAAAGTGTGAAGCGGTTTTCCGTCCGGAATTGCGCAAAACAGACTGATCAGGCAGCCATCAGCCGCTTCACCAGCTTCATATCCTGCAGGAACCGTTCGCGTTCAGCCTCCTTGTCCGCGGACTCGCGGATGCGCAGAATGAAGGAGGGATGGATGGTGATGAACACGCGCAATCCGTCCTCGCGCTCGATCACTTGTCCGCGCATCTTTGTCACCGGGATCGCCTTGCCGAGCAGCGACATCGCCGCTGTCGCGCCGAGTGCCACGGCGAGGTTCGGCTTGATCAGCTCGAATTCTTGGTCGATCCACCAGCGGCAGGCCTGAATCTCACCGGAATTCGGCTTGGAGTGGATGCGGCGCTTGCCGCGCGGCTCGAACTTGAAGTGCTTGACTGCGTTGGTGACATAGACCTTTTGCCGATCGACACCGGCATCATCCAGGATCGCATCGAACACCTTGCCGGCCGGACCAACGAAAGGTTTGCCGGCGAGATCCTCCTGATCCCCCGGTTGTTCGCCGACGAAGATCACCTTGGCATTGTCGGGACCTTCACCGAAGACAGTCTGCGTCGCGTCGCGCCACAGCGGGCAGCGGCGGCAGCCTTTCGCTACCTCACGCAACTCGGGAATCGTGTCTGCATCATCTTCCGGTGCTTCGGCGGGCTGCTTCGGCCAATGCCGTGCCTGCACCTTGGCGTGGTGCGGCGCGGGTGTTGTCGGCATTTTCGCAATCATGTCCTTGGCGGCCTTGTCCGCTCCTGCGATCATGTCTGGAATGAGCGAAGCCTCGGGAAGGTTCCGCCAATATTTCTTCGGCATCTCCTTCTGCATGGCCTTCACCTTCAATCGCGCCGGATTGAAGATGTTCTCGAAATAGGTGCGCCAGAGCGCCGCGGTGTCGTCCTGATCCGGCGCATCGCCCTTGGCCGCGCCCGGTCCGATAGCCAGCCTTTCGCCATCCCAATCGGCGGAGGCGTAGGGCGTCAGGATCGTCCAGCGCATGCCGGTGAAACGCCTGACGAAGAAATCGGCGTTGCGCTCGACGATGAAATGATCCGGCTCGAACCAGGCGACATAACGCTCATCGGCACCGTCGCCGATTTTACGGAAGCGTACGAAGGCATGCATTTTGTGGCTGTCGCGCCGCACCGCCTTTTCCATGGCCTCAAGCCGCCTGGTGTCGGGATCCGACGCGATTTCCAGTAGTTTAGGCTCGTCGCGCAATCGCCAAAGCATTCGGTAGAGAAAGGCAAACCGGCCGGGATCGGAATGGCAGAACGCCGTTTCGGCATGCCCGATGAAGTCGCGCGGCACGACGAGTTGCGCGCCCGCAGGCACTTCAGGCAATTCTGCCTGATCAGAGCCCGGCGCGACATGCCAGCCGACGTCCTCGGGCCTGACCTCATTCAGGGCCAGCCGCCGTGCCGCGTCACGCCAGCCGGCAAAATCCGTCTCGCTATCGAGCCGCACACTGTATCTGACGAGATCAAGTTCCGCCGGCCGCATGATCAGAACAACGATAATTGTTCGCAGGAGTGGACGATCCTGTCGCGCAAGCCGGCCTTGTCGGTCAGCGCACCAGGCGACCAGCCTTCGGCGATGATGAACGGCCTGAGCTTGGCGATCGATTGGCAGATCCGCCCGACATCCTCCAGCCGCATGCGCCGGTGCCGGCGCGTCTCCAAAATCTTTGCCACCACCTTGGTGCCGAGACCCGGCACCCGCAGCAGAGCTTCGCGGTCGGCGCGGTTGATGTCGACCGGAAACTGCCCCCGGTTGCGCAGCGCCCAGGCGAGCTTCGGGTCGATGGCGAGATCGAGCATGCCGTCGCTGCTCCCGGCAAGGATTTCCGGCTGCGAAAACCCATAGAACCGCATCAGCCAGTCGGCCTGATAGAGCCGGTGTTCGCGCATCAGCGGTGGTTTCAGCAAGGGCAGCGACGATGACGAATCCGGAATCGGGCTGAAAGCCGAGTAATAGACGCGCCGCAGATGATAGCTGCCATAGAGCCGCGCGCTGGTGTGAAGGATGCCGTCGTCGGATGTCTTGTCGGCGCCGATGATCATCTGCGTCGACTGGCCGCCCGGCGCAAAGCGTTCGCGCTTTTTGGTTTTCAAAGTCGGCTCGGCCTTCTCCTCCATCTTCTGGCGCAGCCTGGCCATGGAAAGCCGGATTGTCTCCGGCTTCTTCTCGGGCGCCAACCGCTTCACACCCTCGTCGGTCGGCAGTTCGACATTGATCGATAGCCGGTCGGCATAAAGCCCTGCCTTCTCGATCAGTTCGGCCGAACTTTCCGGGATCGTCTTCAGATGAATGTAGCCGGAGAACTTCTCCTCCACGCGCAGTCGGCGTGCCACCTCGACCATCTCGCCCATGGTCTCGTCCGGTGAGCGGACGACGCCTGAAGACAGGAACAGGCCTTCGATGTAGTTGCGCCGGTAGAAATCCATGGTCAGCTTCACCACCTCGTCGATGGTGAAACGGGCGCGCCGCACATTGGAGGACGAGCGGTTGATGCAATAGCTGCAATCGTAGATGCAGAAATTGGTCAGCAGGATTTTCAAGAGCGAAATGCAGCGGCCGTCCGGCGCGTAGGAATGACAGATGCCCATGCCTTCGGTGGAGCCGATGCCGCCGGATTTCAACGAATCCTTTTTTGCCGCACCGGAAGAGGCGCAGGAGGCATCGTATTTGGCGGCGTCGGAGAGGATCGCCAGCTTTTCACGGACGGTAAGTGCGCTCATCTGTTCATGATATGTCCTAAACAGGAGATCCGCTACCTCATTTGATGGAGGCGGCGAAAAAGTGATTTGCCGCCCATCATGAATCCATCAAACCTCGTGCAGATAGAGGTGGTAATCCAACTCGCTGACCGTGCGTGCCACCCGCAGATATTCGGACTGTTTGATCGCCACGAAGGTGCGGTGCAGGTCTTCGCCGAGCGCGTTCTTCAGGAAGCTGGACGTCCGCGCCGCTTCGATCGCGGCGCGCCAGTCGACCGGCATGGTCGTGCGCGTGACCGCTGCCTCATAGCCGTTGCCGGTCGTTTCGGGTCCCGGATCGAGGCCTTCATCCATGCCTTTGATGATGCCGGCGAGCACGGTTGCGGCGATCAGATAAGGGTTGGCATCGACGCCGGACGGCCGGTGCTCGATGCGCCGGTTCTTGGCGTCGCCTGCCGGCACTCGCAGCGCCACCGATCGGTTGTTGACGCCCCAGGTCGGCGCCACCGGCGCATAGGATTGCGAGACGAAGCGCCGCCAGGAATTGGCATGCGGCGCAAACACCAGCATCGATTCCGCCATGGTCTGGATCAGGCCGCCGAGCCCCTGCAGCAGCGGCAGCGACCAGCTCTCGCCGCCCGCTTCGGCAAAGACGTTTCGGCCGGCCGTGTCCTGCAGCGAGACGTGGAAATGCATGCCCGAGCCGGCATATTTCTCGATCGGCTTGGCCATGAAACAGGCGGTGACGCCATGGCGGCGCGCCTGCGCCCGCACCAGCCGCTTCAGCATGACCAGATCGTCGGCCGCTCGCATCACGTCCTTGCGGTAGTTCAGCGTCAATTCGTACTGGCCGGGCGCATATTCGGAAATCACCGTCTCGGCCGGAATGCCTTGCGCCTTGGCCGCTGCATAGATGTCGGAAAACAGCGGCTCCATGCCGTGCAGATGATCGACGGAATAGACTTCGGTCTTGCCCGAGACGCGGCCATCGAGCACCGCGCGCGCCGGCTGCACCTTGCCGTCGGCGTCGCGCTCATTGGCCAGCAGGAAGAATTCGAGCTCGAAGGCGCCGGCCGGATAGAGGCCCTTGGCCGCCAGGATCTCCACCTGCCGAGCCAGCGCCAGGCGCGGATCCGACGACATCGGTCGGTCGTCGAGCATGTACATCGCCATCAGCAACTGGCCGCGCGGCGGGCTCGTACCGTAGAGCGGCACCAGCGTGCCGGGGATCGGCCATGCCCTAAGGTCGCCATCACCGGTCGTCCAGATCAGTCCGGTCTCGTGCACATCCTCGCCGGTGATGTCGAGGCCGAGGATCGAGATCGGCATATGGCGGCCGCCCTCGAAGATGCTCTTCAGTTCATGCCGGCGCACGATCTTGCCACGGCCGACGCCATTGGCATCGGTCAGCACGATATCGAAGGCCTCGATCTCGGGATGGGCGTCGAGAAAGGCGTGCGCCTCGGCAGGTGTCGAGCCCGAAGGTGAGGTTATCATGGCATTAGGGTGGTCCATCGCCGCTTGTCTCATGCCGCAAGCTTCGCCGCAACCGCGCCGAAGGCGGTGATCAGCCGGTTGACCTGGGCAGCCGAGGTCGCCGGCGAGATCAGCATCATGTTGTGGAAGGGTGCGATCAGCACGCCGCGATTGACCAGCGCGACATGGATAGCGGCCTCCAGTTCCGGTGCATGCGCCATTTCCGCCTCGGCGCCATTGCGCAGCGGACCGGGCGCACAGATGAACTCGACACGAGCGCCGACGCGGGAAACATGCCAGGGTAGGCGATAGCGATCGATCACGCCGGTCAGCCCGGCATCGAGCCGCCGCGCCAGATGATCCATCCGGTCGTAGTTTTCCTGCGTCATCACCTCTTCGAGCGTGGCGCGCATCGCCGCGAACTGAAGCGGGTTGGCCGAGAGTGTCGTGCCCATGCCGGAATAGCCCGGCTCCTTGGTCCTGTTGTAATCCGCGTAGCGTGAGGCAACGTCGTCGCTCATGCCCCAGACACTGGCCGGCACGCCGCCGGCGATCGGCTTGCCCAGCACGAAGAAGTCCGGGTCGAGACCATATTTCCTCGTGTAGCCGCCGGGGCCGGTCGAGATCGTGTGCGTCTCGTCGATCAGAAGCAGCGTGCCGGTTTGGCGTGTCAGTTTGCGCAGGGCGTCATGGTAGCCCGGATCGGCCAGCACCATGCAGGAATTGGTCAGCACTGGCTCGGCGATGACGCAGGCGACGTCCTTATCCCCAAGCGCGGCTTCGAGTGCTGAAA
Organism: Mesorhizobium sp. M7A.F.Ce.TU.012.03.2.1; assembly: GCF_004006095.1. Taxonomy (NCBI): domain Bacteria; kingdom Pseudomonadati; phylum Pseudomonadota; class Alphaproteobacteria; order Hyphomicrobiales; family Phyllobacteriaceae; genus Mesorhizobium; species Mesorhizobium sp. M7A.F.Ce.TU.012.03.2.1. The sequence goes on along the minus strand of NZ_CP034779.1, from coordinate 961,628 downwards.
CATCGTTGAACTCGATGACCTTGGCCGTGCGGGTCAAGTCGCGGAACTCGCCCGCCAATCCTGGCCGGTTGACGGGCTTGCCGTCGATCAGCCGCACCATCGTTTCGTCGACCGAGCCATGATAGCAGCCGTTGAAGACCAGGATTTTTTCGCGGCCGGTGACGGCACGGGCAACGCGCAATGCAAAGCGGTTGGCGTCGGTCGCCGTCGTCGCGATCTGCCAGAACGGCAGGCCGAAGCGCTGCTGCAGCAGCGGCCCGATGGCCAGCGCATCTTCCGAAGGCAGCATATAGGTCAGGCCGCGTCCGGCCTGCCGGCGGATGGCGCGAGCCACCGGTGGCGGCGAATGGCCGAACATCGAGCCGGTGTCTCCAAGGCAGAAATCGTCGAGCTTGTTTCCGTCGATGTCGGTGATGTTCGCGCCCCTGGCGTTGTCGACCAGGATCGGGAACGGCGTCGGCCAATCGTTCATCCAGTGCATCGGGACGCCGCCGAAGAAGCCGGGCAGGCCGTTGCCGATCTTGGCTTGCGATTTTGGCCGCGCCTTGCGGAAGGCTGCCCCCTCGGTTTCGCGCAAATCGGCAATGCGGTCGCGGCCGATGCCGCCGATGGACGTGTTGGACGTGTCGCTGTGCATGAAAACCCCTCTGGTCGATCCCTCTTAGCCAATCCGTGTCCGCATCCGCAATTGGCCGCGCATCTGCCCTGCGTTGGCTCAGCCTTTGGCGGCGGCGCTTGACCGTGCTGCCGAAGTCAGCGCCAATATGAGCGGGAATTTAGGTGGAGGGGTAAAATGCGAACGATCATGTGTGTGGCAATGCTTCTGTCGTCGGCTGGCGCTGCCTTCGCGTCGGGTGGCATCTGGTGCTCCACTGAGGACACGGCGGCGACATTCGAGGTCGAGGCAGGCGTCACCAGAGGCATGGGCGGGCCGACCTTCAACTTTCGAGGCAACCTCGAAATTCTGAGCCGGCCTGCCGGCGACAGCCTGCGCAAGACGGTGTTCGAGGATTCCAACCTGACGCAGTACTGGCTCGACGGCAAGGAATTGCGGCTGAACATCTATCGCGAGCACGAGGTCGCCCAAAAGATCAATTCGGTCGAACTGACGATCCTGACCAAGACCAGCGACGAAGGCGTCTACGACGGGAGCTATACGCTCTCCATCTACGACGCCGCGGCGGATACGGACCAGGACGGCAAACCGGTTGAAATCAGCGGCAAAGTGTCGTGCGGAGCGGAGTGAGCGGGGTCAGGCCGTGATATCGATGACGCCGCAAACGCCGGCGGCACTGCCGAAGGCGACCCGGCGTTCTTCCTTGTCCCACATCATCGAGGTGATGGCGCCCTTGCCCGGCCGTCGCAACAGCACTTCCTTGGAGTCGGCAAAACGCACCGCCATCACCATGCCGTCATCATAGCCGACGGCAACGACATCCTGGCTCGGGTGGCAGGCGACAGCCGTCACCATGGCGTTGCCGCGCGTGCCGAGCTCCAGCGGTGCCTTGCCCATTGGACCATCCTTGCCTGAAAACGGCCAGACGATCGCCGCCGGCGCGCCGGAACTCGCCAGCCACTTGCCCTTCACACTCCACGACAGGCTTTTGACCTTGCCGGGATAGCCGGTCATGCGCATGTGCTTGCCGTCGGCGAGCTTCCAGCCGTGCAATGCGTTTTCTTGCATGGTGGTGACGAGGAAGGCGCCATCGGGAGAGAAGGTGATGCCGGTGTGGGCGCCGGCCCATTCAAGCTCCACCGGCTTGCCCTCGGCGGCCGGGAAATGCAGCGTCGCGCCATTGTAGCGGGCGACACCGAAGCGCATGCCCTTGGGCGAGAAGGCCAGCCCCTCGACCGAACGCGGATGGACGAATTCCCTCGTCTTGCCGTCGGCGAATCGCACGAAGGCGGTCTTGCCTGAGGCATAGGCGATGGCGCCTTGCGGCCCGGCGGCAACGCTGGTGATCCACTTCTTGGCCGCGCTTGCCAATTCCGTGGCCTCGCCGCCCGCTTTCACGGAAAACACCTTGCCGTCCTCGCCGCCGGTGATCAGCCGGTCATTGGCCGCATCAAGAAAGGCGGCGAGCAGCCCGTCATTGGCCTGAATTGTCTTGTGGCCATGGTCGAGCCGATGGACGGCGCCGTCGGCCATCGCAAAATGCGGCACGTCGCCGAGAAAGACGGCGGCGATGCAGTGGCCTTCGAGATCAAGCGGGGCAACGGTCGGCATGGGAGATTATTCCATTCGAGATTTATGCTGGTCGTCTAACCTCGCTGGGTCGCCAGCGCGGCTGGGGTGCGGCCGGCCTTCTCCCCTTGTGGGAGAAGGTGGATCGGCGCGCAGCGCCGAGACGGTTGAGGGGTGGGTGACGGATCTCCGTCAGCGCCAAGCTGGAACACCCCTCATCCGACCGAGCTTCGCCCGGCCACCTTCTCCCACAAGGGGAGAAGGAAGGAGGGGCAGCGCTAGCGCTATAAAGTCTGGAAATCAAGCCGCCTGGCAGGCGTCAAAACTCTTCTTCAGCCGCTCGGCGTCGAGTTCCCTGCCGATGAACACCAGCCGGCTCTCATGCTTCTCGCCGTCCTTCCAGGCGCGCTGGTGATCGCCCTCGATGATCATGTGCACGCCCTGGATGACATAGCGCTCATCATCGCCCTTGAGCGCGATGATGCCCTTCAGCCGCAGGATGTTGGGGCCTTCCATCTGGGTGATCTTCTCGATCCATGGGAAGAATTTCTTCGGGTCCATCTCGCCGCCGCGTAGCGACACCGATTGCACCGTCACGTCATGGATGTCGGAAGCATGCGCATGATGGTGGTGCCCGTCATGATCATGGTGGTGGTGATCGTGGCCGTCATGGTCGTGGTCATGATGATCGTGATCGTCATGCGCTTCGAGGAAGTGTGGATCGTTTTCCAGCGCCCTCGACAGGTCGAAAGCGCCGCGATCGAGCACCTCGGTCAGGGCGACGCCGGCTCGGGTCGTGCGGTGGATCTTCGCCGCCGGATTGATGGCGCGGATCGTCGCCTCGACCTTGGCGAGCTCTTCTGATGTGACGAGGTCGGTTTTGTTGAGCACGACGACGTCGGCGAAGGCGATCTGGTCCTCGGCTTCCCGGGAATCCTTGAGCCGCAGCGGCAGGTGCTTGGCGTCGACCAGCGCCACCACCGCGTCGAGCCTGGTCTTGGAGCGCACGTCGTCATCCATGAAGAAGGTCTGCGCCACCGGCACCGGATCGGCGAGCCCGGTGGTCTCGACGACGATGGCATCGAAGCGGCCGGGTCGGCGCATCAGGCCCTCGACGACACGGATCAGGTCGCCGCGCACCGTGCAGCAGACGCAGCCATTGTTCATCTCGTAGATTTCCTCGTCGGATTCCACGATCAGGTCGTTGTCGATGCCGATTTCGCCGAACTCGTTGACGATGACGGCGTAGCGCCTGCCGTGGTTTTCCGACAGGATGCGGTTGAGCAGCGTCGTCTTGCCGGCACCGAGATAGCCGGTGAGAACGGTTACGGGGATCTGCGTCTGTGCGTCGCTCATGGCTTGCCTCGAATTATCTGGGCCTCGGAAATTCGGCCTGAGAAAAGGGAATGTCGGCTCCATATAGGATGTGTGCGGGGCTTTTGCACGGGGCAAACCGATGGGCCAAACCGGCTTGCTGCATTGCCGAATCGTGGCGAAAGCCGTTGTGATCGCCTAGATCAGGGCGACAGATGCCAATTCGAGAGGCAAGATATGTCCGGCAAGCCATCCTCGTTCTCAATGAGCCGGCGCCAGGCGCTCGGTTTGATCGCGGTCACCGCCGGCGGTGGTGCCTTCCTGCCCGCCGCCGCGATAGCAGACCAGACTTCACCCTATGCCGGACTGGCCTTGTTCGAAAACGGCGCCGGTGTCTGCACCATCACGCCCGAGGCGACCGAGGGACCTTTCTATTTCGATCCGAAGCTAGAACGCGCCGATGTCACCGAAGGCAAGAAGGGCATTGCCCTTGATGTCCGGCTGCAGGTTGTCGACGCGGGCTGCCGCCCGCTTGCCGGCGCTCGTGTCGACATCTGGCATTGCGACGCGCAAGGCGCCTATTCCGGCTATCCCGGACAGGGTGATGGCCGCGATCTCGACACCTCGGGCCAGACCTTCCTGCGTGGTTGGCAAAGGACCGACGCGAGTGGCATCGTTTCCTTCGCCACGATCTATCCCGGCTGGTATCGCGGCCGCACCACCCACATCCATTTTAAGGTCTTTCCCGACGACAGTTCGGTGATGACCGGACAGTTGTTTTTCCCGGACAGCCTCAGCGAGCAGATTTTCACCACGGCCGCACCCTACAATGACCGGTCGGGCGAGCGCGACACCTCGAATGCCGCGGACGGCATCGCCAGGCGGGCTGGACCGCAATCGCAGGCTGCGCTGCGCGAGCTGGAGGATGCCTATCAGGCGCTGATGATCATCGCGGTGAAGTCCGGCTGAGCGGCGGTCACTCCATCACTTTGCTCGCGGCGAAAATTCCGGCTGGGAATTCGTTTGTCATCTAACTGAAATAAACATCTGGCATTAGCCACGGCGGACACCACAATGCTTGCCGGCAAAGCTGTTTGAAGCTCCGGAATCTTTTTCATCGTCGATTGCCAACCGGCCGGCTGCCTCTATGCTGCCCGCACCGGTACGGCCGAAGAGGGATGACCATGGCCAAGGCGGATAAGACTGCGACAATGAGCCGGCTGCATTCGGCGGCAAGGCTGGCAAGAACGGCGCTGGCGGCCCGGCTTCTGGCGCACGGCTTCTATGCCGGCCAGGATCAGATCATGCTGGCGCTCGACCGTGAGGACGGCCAGACGCCGGGCAATCTTGCCGGACGCCTCGGCGTGCGCCCACCTACCATCACCAAGACAATCAACCGGCTGCAGGCCCAGGGTTTTCTGGAAAAACGCGCCTCCTCGGCCGACGCCCGTCAGGCGCATATTTTCCTCACCGACACCGGTCGCGACATCATTCACGCCATCGAGAAATCGGTGAAGAAGACCGAAAAGCTGGCGCTGAAGGGTCTCGACAAGAAGGACCAGAAGTCGCTGTTCAAACTGCTTGCCCGCATCGAGGCCAACCTCTCGAACGAGGAACTGGTGCTCATCGACGACGACGCCGAATCGGACGACTGACCGGCGGATTGTCGCGGCAGGCGATCAGGCCGCCGCGGCAGAGCCCTGGATCAGCGACGACCAGCGTCCCGGTGTCATGCCGAACGCCTTCTTGAATTGCCTGATGAAATGGCTCTGGTCGCTGAAGCCGGCTTCGACCGCGATCTGTGCCAACGGTTCGCCGGCGGCGATCATCCGCCGCGCCCGCTGAAGCCGGCGCATCACCAGGAAGCGATGTGGACTGGTGGAGAAAGCGGCACGGAAATGCCGTGACAAGGCATAGCGATCAAGCCCGGTTACAGCTTCCAGCTCGCCGGAACGCACCGGCCGGTTCAGGTTTTCCGTGAGATAGTCGCGCGCCAGCGCAGCCGCCCGCCACGCCGTCCTGCTCATCGGCTTCGCCGACTGGCCGCCATGCCGGATCAGGCTTTGCATCAGTTGCGTCAGGAAGTCGTCGACGAACAACTCGTCGAGTTCCTGCTCCAGCGGACCCAGCGCCGAAAGCAGCGTTGCGCAGAAGGCGGCGTCCGCCACCACGCCATCCCTGACAAAAGGCAGCGACGCGCCGCCAAGGCAGTCGAGCATCAGCGACGGTTCCAGATAGAGCATTCGGTAGCGCAGTCCGTCCTCGGTGCCGGCGCCGCCGTCGTGCAACTCGTCGGGATGCAGCACGATGATCTGGCCCGGAAGGCTGTGGCGCGCAGCGCCGAGATAGCGAAACGTCTGCACACCGTGCAGCGTCACCCCGATCGCATAGGTGTCGTGGCGATGGAGGTCGAACGCGCTGCCATGGAAGCGCGCTTCGATCCGCTCCATGCCTGCGGGATCGGGGGCGGAGATGATGCGGTTTTCCGCCGCATCGACGCACAAACGTCCAAGACCCTTGAAGGCCTGGCTGTCTAGATCGTGCGACATCGTCTCCTTCAGCCTCGCATTGGGGCACAAACCGAATGGCCAATGTCTCATGTTCGATACGAAATTTGCAATCGTGCTCAGGGAAGATCTGCCGGTCTGGCAGAAACTCAACGTCACCGCTTTCCTGACCAGCGGCATCGTCGCGCAGTTTCCCGATATCATCGGTGAACCCTATCGCGACCGCGCCGGCAATCTCTACAACCCGCTGTCGATCCAGCCGGTCATCGTTTTGTCCGCCGACCAGACGACGCTGGGCACCATCCACCGGCGCACGCTGGAGCGCGGCGTGACCACCTCGCTCTATGTCGAGGAAATGTTTTCGACCGGCTTTGACGCGGCCAACCGTGCCGTCTTCGCCGAATTCGCGCCTGAAGACGCCAAGGTGGTCGGGATCGCGCTTCGCGCCGACAAGAAGCTGGTCGATAAAATCACCAAGGGCGCCCGCATGCACGCCTAGCCAAGGCACTACGCCTGCCGGCGGCTCTTGTTGTGCCAGCAGGCTTTCATGTCGCGGCAGTCGACAATTGGCTTGCCGGGAGCCGGCAATTCCCGCAAAGGTGGGCTCCAGCCCAGCTTCCCACCCGGCCTGCAAGTGAGTGCTCCCCAAAGACATGTAGAAAGCGCGACGCCCCCGGTGGCGATCGTGTGCATGCTTTCCACCTATGTCTTCTTCACCTTCCTCGACACATCAAGCAAATACCTCGTCCTTGCCGGCGTTTCCGTGCTGGTCGTTGCCTGGGTGCGCTTTGCCGTGCATGTCGTGCTGGTCGGCGCGCTGCTGCGCGGCTGGCGCCAACCGGTGCGGTTTCGTCCGGTCAACCTGCCGGCGCATATCCTGCGCGGGGCGTTCCTGTTCGGATCGACCATATTTAATGTCCTGGCGCTCAAATCCCTGCAACTGGCCGAGACCACCTCGATCTATTTCTTCGGGCCGATGGTGATCACGGCACTGGCCGGTCCGCTGCTTGGCGAGTGGGCCGGCTGGCGGCGCTGGCTGGCCATCCTGGCGGCCTTTGCCGGCGTCCTCATCATCACCCGGCCGGGCGTCGGCGTTTTCGGCATCGGACATCTCTTCGCGCTCGGCTCGATGCTGTCGAACTGCTTCTACGTCATCATGACGCGCCGCATGTCGGCGACCGAGACATCGGAGAGCCTCATCCTGTTTTCGGCGTTGGCGCCGGCGCTGTTGCTTCTGCCCCTGCTGCCGTTTTCGTTTTCCCTGCCGCATGACGGTTGGCACTGGTTCGTGCTGCTGATGCTCGGCGTGTTCGGCGGCGTCGGTCACTGGCTGCTGGTCCAGGCCTACCGGCTGGCGACAACCACGGCTTTGGCGCCCTATCCCTATTCGCAGATGGTGTGGATGATCATTTCCGGCTGGATCGTCTTCAAGCAGTTTCCCGACCGCTGGACATTGGTCGGCGCCGCCATCATCGTCGCCAGCGGTCTCTACATCGTCCATCGCGAGCATAGGCTTCGGCTGCGGAGCCGCGCGGCCTCGGATGTCGAGGCCGAGGCGTTGGCAAAAAAACTTTGATTTGCCCCCGATCGGTGGCATAACGCCGCCTTTAAACAGTTTAGGTCTGGAAATTCAGGTCCGGGGAGCACACGTCGCTGGCACAAAAAATCAAGCTTTCGACGATCGCGGATGCGCTCGGCGTGTCCACGGCTACGGTCTCGCTGGCGCTGCGCGACAGCCCTCTGGTTGCCGGTACCACGCGTGACCGCATCAAGGAACATGCCCGCGCCATCGGCTATATCTATAACCGACGCGCCGCCAGCCTGCGCACCTCGCGTTCCGGCATTGTCGGCGTCGTCGTCCACGACATCATGAACCCATTCTTCGCCGAGATCCTGCGCTCAATCGAAAGCGAGCTCGACCGCAGCCGTCAAACCTTCATCCTGTCCAATCATTACGATCAGCTCGAAAAGCAGCGCACCTTCATCGACACGCTTTTACAGCTCGGCGCCGACGGCGTCATCATGTCGCCGGCCATCGGCACGCCGGCTTCCGACATCCTGATGGCCGAGGAGAACGGCCTGCCGGCTGTGCTGATCGCGCGCACCGTCGAGGGTGCCGACGTGCCGGTCTTTCGCGGCGACGACTCTTATGGAACAGGCCTCGCCACCAACCATCTGATCTCGCTCGGCCACAAGCGCATCGCCATGATCGGCGGCACCGACCAGACCTCGACCGGCCGTGACCGCTACCAGGGCTATGTCAACGCGATGGAGGCGGCCGGGCTGGAAGTCAGGCCGTCATGGCGCATCGCCGGCCCACGCACCAAGCAGGCCGGCTTCGAGGCCGCCGGACAGTTCCTGGCGCTGAAGGACAGACCGACGGCTGCCTGCTGCTGGAACGACCTTGTCGCCATCGGCCTGATGAACGGCATTGCCCGTGCCGGCCTTGTGCCCGGCATCGACATCTCCGTTACCGGCTATGACGACCTCGAAGAGGCGGCGATCGCGACGCCGGCCCTGACCACCGTCTGGAACGGCCAGCGCGAGGTTGGCCGCCGCGCCGCCAGCGCGTTGCTCGACAAGCTCAACGGCCAGACGGTGCGGCCCTCGCAGGAATTGATCAAGCCGGAACTGCATGTGCGTCAGTCGACCGGCAAGCCGGTGGAGCGTGCATGACCAAGGCCGAACAGTTGCAGACCGTCGCCATCCTGGTGCCGGGCGATTTCAACGACCATGCGGTCGACCGCATCAACCGTACGTTCAGGCGTGTCAGAATAGAACGCGCCGATCCGTCCCTCATCACCGACGAGATGCGCAGCGATGTGCGCGGCATCGCTTCGTTTGCCGGCATCAACGCGGCGATGATGGATGCATTGCCCAACCTCGAGCTCATCGCCTCCTTCGGCGTCGGCTATGATTCGGTCGATGTCAGCCATGCCCGAGCGAAGAACATCATGGTCACCAACACGCCCGACGTGTTGACCGAGGAGGTCGCCGACACCACGATCGGGCTGTTGATCAACACCATCCGCGACCTGCCGCGCGCCGAAACCTGGCTGCGCGACGGCAGCTGGCTGCGCAACGGCAACTATCCGCTGAGCCGGCTGACCTTGCGCGGGCGCAGTGTGGGTATTTTCGGCATGGGCCGCATCGGGCAGGCCATCGCCCGGCGTCTGGAAGCTTTTGGCTTGCCGGTCGCCTACCACAACCGGCGCCGTGTCGAAGGTCTTTCCTACCAGTATCATGCGACCCTGAAAGGGCTTGCAGAAGCCGTCGATACGCTGATTTCGGTCGCGCCGGGGGGCGCCTCGACGGAGAAGGCGGTCAATGCCGAAATCCTGTCGGCACTTGGCGCCAACGGCGTCTTCGTCAACATCGGCCGTGGCAGCACTGTCGACGAAGCAGCGCTTGCGGCAGCCCTTGTCACCGGCACCATCGCCGCCGCCGGCCTCGACGTCTTTGCCGACGAACCGAACGTGCCCAAGGCGCTGCTCAACGCGCCCAACACCTCGCTGCTGCCGCATGTCGGCTCGGCCTCGGACCACACCCGCCGCGCCATGGCGGATCTGTGCGTCGACAATCTGGTGTCCTGGTTCACCGAGCGTCGGCCGTTGACGCCGGTCCCCGAGACAGCAGAAGTCAAGGCTAGAAACTGATCGGTGGCCGCCACATTTATTAACGTCAGCTTAACCATTTGGAATCATTGTTCAACCTGTCCGTGTACGTGGATGAAAAATGATGAAAGCACTTTCCGCATTGATCGCTGCCGCAGCGCTGTTTGGCGGCATTCAGCTGTTTCATGGCGGCAGCCGAGAAAGCGTGGCCAACGAGGCCGCCCCGTCCAACAGCTACAGGCTGGTCGCCAATGGCGATGAGGCGGTCTGTGCAGTCAGCCGCGGGGCCGAAATTTCGGACGGTTTGTCGCTGGTCACCGTTGCTCCGAAATGCCGCCGGCTCTTGCCCGGCATAGAGCAGGCGAAGTTCTGGCGCGAGCAAAACGACGGCACGGTCGCCTTCAGCGCCAACGGCGTCGATCCGATCGTCACCTTCGCGGCTGCCGATGGCGACGGCTACGAATCTTATGCCCCGGCGCTACCGTTGCTGTCGCTGAATAGCTATTAATGCCCAGCGGCCTATTCTGCCGCTTCAAAGGGCAGGTATCGCACCGCCATGGCGGTTTAGCCAGCCAATCATAGTGGCCGTTCTGCCACGCCGATTGCGAAAAGAAGTTCCACGCTATTTTAGCATCTTGCGATACAAACGAAGATAGATCGTTATGCACCATTCAATTGGGGGCCTAACGTGAAATCCATCCTTCTCGCATCCACCATGCTTGTCGCCCTTTCGGGTGGCGCTTTCGCTGCCGACGCGCTTGTCGAAGCTCCGGTGGCTTACGAATGGAGTGGCTACTATGTGGGCGCGCAGCTTGGATACAATTGGGGGCACGTCGATAGCCACGACGTCAATATCGACGACGGCAGTTCCGATTGGGCTGACGCGTGGAAGTCCGACGGAGTGATTGGAGGTATCCACGCCGGCTACAATCAGGCCTTCAATTCGATCGTTCTTGGCGTCGAGGCCGATCTCGAAGCCTCGGGAGCGGGCGGCTCCGTGGATTCCGCGTATGCGGGCAATATCAAAACCAAAATCGACGTTCAGGGCTCGTTGCGCGCACGTCTTGGCTATGCGGTGGGACCGGCTCTCCTGTACGGTACGGGCGGTCTCGCAGTCGCTCACTTCGATACCAAATATGACGACGGCACCACGACGGATAGCTCGTCCAACACAAAGGCAGGTTGGACTGTGGGCGCTGGTATCGAATATGCCTTCGCGCAAAACTGGACGACGCGGGTCGAGTATCGCTACAGCGATTTTGGCACGTTCTCCGACAATCCAGCGACCGACAGTTCCTGGCTTTACCCAACCGACGTGACGACTCAAACCGTACGCTTCGGCGTCAGCTATAAGTTCTGATCGCGGGTTCGCGCCAGGGGGCGGACCCGGTCGTTTACTCTGCCGCCGTACGCGCTGCCTGGCGGATCAGGGCGTGGCCCCTGACCGCATCGCCGAAGGCCCGGAATATCTTCACCGAATTGCTGTCCGACTTGACCCAGTATTCCGGGTGCCATTGCACGCCGACGGCGAAGGCGCGGGCGTCGCGCACCGAAACCGCCTCGACCGTGCCGTCGGTGGCGACGGCCTCGACCTGCAGCTTCGAGCCGAGCCGGTCGATGGCTTGGCGGTGCAACGAATTGACCTTGATGTCGCCGGCACCGAACACACCGGCCAGGCAACTGTCAGGTTTGATCGAAATGGTCTGGTGGATGGCGAAGCGTTCGTCCTGCTTATCGCTCACCGGCGCGCGGTGGTCGAGCGAGCCCTCGCGCTCCTGGATCTCGGTGCCGAGCGTGCCGCCCAGCGCCACGTTCAATTCCTGGATGCCGCGGCAGATGGCGAGCAGCGGCACGCCGCGTTCGATCGCCCGGCGGATCAGCGGCAGCGTCGTGGCGTCGCGCGCCGGATCATAGGGGCCATTGGCTTCGCTGGCGTCGCCGCCATAGAGCGAGGGATGCACATTGGATTTCGAGCCGGTGACCATGACGCCGTCGACCGACGATAGAAGTTCGTCGAAATCGAGCCGGTCGCCGAACGATGGCACCAGCACCGGAAACACGCCGGCGCCGGTGACCGCCGCTTCCAGATATTGTTGTGGGGCGGCGTGCCAGGTGTAGTTGTCGAACTGACGGACGTCGGTCGATATGGCGACGAGCGGCTGATGCATTTTTGCTCTGTGTTCCATCTGGGCAAGGGATACCTGCCGCTAAAATAGGCGATCCCCGGTTGTTTTTCCATGCCAAGTTTCGGCGTGTCGCATGGGCCACGAAACGGCCTGTTAGACTATAGTTGCAGGGCAGCCGGGCTTCGCCGTCAAATCGGGTCGGCCTGCTGGACTCGACTTCTTGCCCGTGTATTGTCTCGAACGAACCGACAGGGAAACCGAGGATTTCCTGACGTCGGCCTGTTGATCCAAAAGGGAGGAAGTTCATGGATCGTCGTTCATTCATTCGCAAGGCCGGTGTCACCGGCGTCGGTGCCGCCGCGGCGGCGGCCACGCTGGCAGCGCCTGCAATCGCCCAGTCCAATCCCAAGGTGACATGGCGGCTGGCGTCGTCCTTCCCGAAGTCGCTCGATACCATCTATGGCGGCGCCGAGGTGTTCTCGAAGATGCTGTCGGAAGCCACCGACGGCAATTTCCAGATTCAGGTTTTTGCTGCCGGTGAGCTGGTGCCTGGCCTGCAGGCCGCCGACGCCACCACGGCCGGCACGGTCGAGGCCTGTCATACGGTGGCATATTATTACTGGGGCAAGGACCCGACATGGGCGCTCGGTGCGGCGGTTCCCTTTTCGCTCAACGCACGCGGCATGAATGCCTGGCACTACCATGGCGGCGGCATCGACCTGTTCAACGAGTTTCTCGCCACGCAGGGCCTTTTCGGCCTGCCGGGCGGCAACACCGGCGTCCAGATGGGCGGCTGGTTCCGCAAGGAAATCAACACGGTGGCCGACCTTTCCGGCCTCAAGATGCGAATCGGCGGTTTTGCCGGCAAGGTGGTGCAGAAGCTCGGCGTCGTGCCGCAGCAGATCGCCGGCGGTGATATCTATCCCGCGCTGGAGAAAGGCACCATCGACGCGGCCGAATGGGTTGGTCCCTATGACGACGAGAAGCTCGGCTTCTATAAGGTCGCGCCCTATTATTACTATCCCGGCTGGTGGGAGGGCGGCCCGACCGTCCACCTGATGTTCAACAAGGCGAAGTACGAAGAACTTTCGCCGACGTACAAGTCGCTGCTGCACACTGCCGCGCAGGCGGCCGACGCCAACATGCTGCAGAAATACGATTATCTGAACCCTGCGGCGGTGAAGCGACTGGTAGCCGGCGGCGCGAAACTGCGCCCGTTCAGCCAGGAGATCATGGCCGCCTGCTTCGAAAAGGCCAACGAGGTCTATACCGAAATGGAAGCCTCCAACGCCCCGTTCAAGAAGATCTGGGAATCGATCAAGGGCTTCCGCAAGGAGCATTATCTCTGGGCGCAGGTGGCCGAATACAATTACGACACCTTCATGATGGTCCAGCAGCGCAACGGCAAGCTGTAGTCGGCCGGACTTCTGCTCAAAAGCTCTCTGGGCGGAACCCGCTCAGGGAGCTTTTCTGTATATACCGGAGGCGAAACCGGCGCTTCAGCCTCGGCGCGGCACCACCAGAACCTTGACCTCGCCGGGCGCCGGCGGATTGGCGATCACCGCTGGCGCTTCTTCAAGCGACACCTGCCTGGAGATCAGCCTATCGATCTCGATCGTGCCGGAAGCAATGAGTTCGGCGGCACGGCGATGGGTGTAGGGATTGAGGAAGGAACCGAGCACCTTCAGTTCCCGGAACAGCAGGTCGAACGGCTCGAATTCAGCTTTCACGCCTTGCGGCGTCACGCCGACGATGACGACCGTGCCACCGGCGCGGGCCAGCCGCATCGACTGCTCGACGGTCTCTCGCACGCCCGCACATTCGAAGACGACGTCGACACCGCCTGGCACCAGCCCCACCGGTCCGGCGATGGCATCGATGACATCGGCGGTGGTTGGATCGATAGTCATTGTCGCGCCGAGGTCCTCGGCGAGGGCGCGCCGCGAGGCTTGCCTGGTCGAAAGGATGATGGTCGTGGCTCCCGCCAATCTTGCCAGCTGCACGGTGAGCAGGCCGATCACGCCGCCGCCAAGCACGACCACCGAGCTGCCCGGTTTGATCCCGGCAAGGTCGACGCCGTGCAGGCAACAGCCGAGCGGCTCGCAGAACGCGCCGTGCATGGGATCGAGACCCGCAGGCAGGACGAAAGCCTGCTTCTGCGGCAAGGCAAGGTATTCGGCAAAGCCGCCGTCGCGATGAATGCCGATGGCGCGCAGATTGCTGCAGAGATTGATTTGTCCCGCGTGACAACGCGCGCAGCGCCCGCAGGCGATGTTGGGGTCGCCGGTGACACGATCGCCGATGGCAAAACCCGAGACCGATTTTCCGATCGCCTCGACGAGACCGGAGAACTCATGGCCGGGCGTCACCGGCGGCGTGCACGGAAATTCGCCGTGAAACAGATGCCGATCCGTGCCGCAGACGCCGCAGGCTTCGATGCGCACCAGTAGCTCATCCGCACCGATGTCAGGCATGTCGACGTCGCGCAGCGTGATGCCGCCCACTGCTTCCAGCCGCACCGCTTTCATGGTTTTGACCATGCCGGTTCAGTTGAAGCTTGGCGGTTGCGACAGGTCGGGCTGTGGCGTTGCCGGCTTGGCCGGCGGCGCGTCGCCGAAGCTCGGCGGCTGCGACAGATCGGGGGCGGCGGGAGCCGTGCCGCCGCCGGCAGGCGCTGCGCCATCCGCCGGCGGCGTGCCGAGCGGCGACAGGCCGGGCATCTCCGGCACCTGGTAGTCGATCGTGCCCGGATCGACGGTCGTTCCCTTGTAGTGCATCACCATTTGCGGGAAGGCGATGGTCAACCCGATCATGATCACCTGGATGCAGACAAAGGGCACCGCGCCCCAATAAATCTGTCCGGTGGTCACCGGCGCGATTTGTTTGCCGGTGAGACGATCGAGATAGGGCACGCGCGCAGCCACCGAACGCAAGTAGAACAGCGCGAAGCCGAAGGGCGGGTGCATGAAGCTGGTCTGCATGTTGACGCCAAGGAGCACGCCGAACCAGATCAGGTCGATGCCGAGCTTGTCGGCGGCGGGCGCCAGCAGCGGTACGATGATGAACGCCAATTCGAAGAAGTCGAGGAAGAAAGCGAGGAAGAAGACGAGCATGTTGACGCCGATCAGGAAGCCGACCTCGCCGCCCGGCAGCGACGTCAAAAGGTGCTCGACCCAGATGTGGCCGTTGACGCCGTAGAAGGTCAGTGAGAACACCCGTGCGCCGATCAGGATGAAAAGCACGAAGGACGATAGCCTTGTCGTCGAGGCCAGTGCCTGCTTGACGACGTCAAGCGACAAGCGCCCCTTTGCCGCCGCCATGATCAAGGCGCCGACGGAACCCATGGCGCCGCCTTCGGTCGGCGTGGCGATGCCCAGGAAGATGGTGCCCAGCACCAGGAAGATCAGCGCCAGCGGCGGGATCAGCACGATGATCACCTGCTGCGCGAGCCTGGACATCATGTTGAAATTCAGGCGTTTGTCGGCAATGGCGACGATGTAGATGAACAGGACTCCGGCAGTCGCGCCGAGAATGTCGGCATTGTCGCCATGCGCCGGCGCCAGATAACGATACGCCGCGTAGGAAACCGCTAATGTGACCAGCAAAGCCACCAGCAGCGACATCACGCCATGGCCGAGTGTACGGGCTTCCAGCGGCAGCGCCGGCATCGAGTTCGGCCGGATGATCGACATGATCAGGATGTAGGACATATAGAGGACGGTGAGCACGAGGCCGGGGATCAGCGCGCCGGCATACATGTCGCCGACCGAACGGCCGAGCTGGTCGGCAAGCACGATCAGCACCAGCGACGGCGGGATGATCTGGGCAAGCGTGCCGGAGGCGGCAATGACACCGGATGCGAGCCGGCGGTCATAGCCATAGCGCAGCATGATCGGCAGCGAGATCAGGCCCATGGCGATGACGGAAGCCGCCACCACGCCGGTGGTCGCCGCCAAGAGCGCGCCGACGAAGATCACCGCATAGGCAAGGCCACCGCGGATTGGCCCGAACAGCTGGCCGATCGTGTCGAGCAGGTCTTCGGCCATACCCGATCGCTCGAGCACGATGCCCATGAAGGTGAAGAACGGGATGGCCAGCAGCGTGTCGTTCGACATCACCCGGCTGCCGTAGAAATTATCCGGCAATGCGTGCAGGAGCGGCCAGGCGAGGTTGATCGATCCTCCGGAATAAGGCGACAGCAGCACGCCGATGAAGAAGAACATCAAGCCGTTGGCGGCCAAGGAAAAAGCGACGGGGTAGCCGATCAGCAGGAAGATGATCAGCGAAGCGAACATGATCGGCGCCATGTTCTGCGCGATGAACTCCATCACGAGCGCACCTCGTCGGCCAGCGCCTTGGCTTCGAGTTCGGCCTGTTCATGCACGGAAATGAACGGATTGGGATCGTCCATGTCGCCGCGCATGATGGCGATCTTCTTGATGATCTCGGAGATGCCCTGCAGCGCGAGCAGGAAAAAACCGACGAGCAGGATGGCCTTGGCCGGCCAGATGATCAGACCACCGGAATTGTTGGACATCTCGCCGCTGCGAAACGACAGCGACACATAGGGCACGAAATAGATCACCATCAACGTCACGAACGGCATCAGGAAAAAGAGATGCCCGAGCAGGTCGATCCAGTGCTGCACGCGGCGTGAAAACAGGCCGTAGACGACGTCGATGCGGATATGTTCGTTCTGCTTCAGCGTATAGGCGGCGGCCAGCATGAAGGCGGCGCCGAACAGATACCATTGCAGTTCGAGCCAGGCGTTCGAGGATATGTCGAACACCTTGCGGATAATGGCGTTGGCGGCGCTCACCAGGATCGCCAGCAGGATCAGCCACGATATCCACTTGCCGATGAATTCGTTGGCGCGATCAATTGTCCTGGATAGAGCAAGAAGCCCTGCCATGCATTCCTCCCTTGTACCGGAGGCGTGCCGGCTTCCCCCTTTTTGTCCGTCACGCCGCGTGGTCCAACGGTATGCCGCGCGTGGACTGACGGGTCAACAAGGATAGAGGGAGCAAATGTCATCGCATGGCAGACAGTGCCCAATACCGGCGATCTGCCCTGGCGTCATGCAACCAAAGTCTGACGTTTCAGGCGATTTTGCCGGTGTCGCGGCCGGCGCCGATCAGGATCAGCGTCGTGACCAGGAACAGATACATCCACGCATCGCGCCATTCGACCGGGAAATAGCCGGCCCACAGCGATTCGGCCATGCCGAAGGCGGCCGCGCCGAGTGCCGCGCGCGACGGCGAGAGATAGCCGCCGACCGCCGTCACGAACAGGATTTTCAGGCCGTAGACGAGGCCCGAGCCGAAGCTGACATTGCCGTAATAGAGCCCGGCCATCACACCGGCCAGCGCGGCGCAGAAGCCGCCGAACAGGACCGCGTGCCGGAACACCGCGCGCACGTCGACGCCGCACATAGCGGCTGCCTTGGGGTCGTCGGAGACGGCGCGCCAGCGCCGTCCGAAGCTCGACCGGGCAAATGCCCAGCTGGCCAGCGCGATTGCCGCCACCACCACGGCGCAGTCGATGAGCTGGATGAGCGTCAGCGTTGCCGTGAAGGTGGCGCCCTGCGCGAAAACGATAGGCTGCGCCAGCATCGGCGGGAGCCACAGATCATGCGTGTCGGCGGCGATGCGGCTCGCTTCGGACAGCAGCAGCAGGATGCCGAGCGTCGTCACCACAATTGCATTGGGCGTGCGGTCGGCCAAAGGTTCGAAGACACTGCGCGACAGCACGTGGCTGATCAGCGCGGCATAGAGGAACGCAGCGACGACGCCGAGCGCCACCGCCGCCAGCAGCGTCAGCCACAGCATCTGATAGCCGAAGGCCGCGGTCAGGATCATCGTCTGGCCGCAAAAGGCGAACAATGCGCCATAGGCGAGATTGGTGCGGTGCAGGATGCCGTTGGTCAGCACATAGCCAAAGGCGAGCAGCGCATAAAGCGCGCCCGAATGCAGCCCGTTCAGCACCTGCTGGAAGAAATAGAGCATGCAAAACCTCGAAGCATGCCGCCCAAAAGTGCGAAGCGGTCCTGGCCAACGACAGGCTCAAAAGGCTGCGAAGATCATCGCAGCCCAGAGTGAGGGTGCATCGCTGAATCTAACTTGTCAAATACGATTTATAGGTTAGATTTTCGCCATGACGGTATCCTGGACCCCGCACCGCTTCACCGGCGGCCTGCTTGCGCTCGACACAGCGAACACCGTCGTGCTGCGCGGCGATCCGGGGCGAACCTTCGATCGCTTCGACGATCCGGCCGAGATTGCCCGCTTCGCCGATGCGGCGAGCCGCTTTCGCGCTGCCGAACTTGGCGACAGGCCATTGGCGGTATCCTCGGCGGTGGCGATCGCACCCGTCGTGCTGTCGATCCGCGAGGCGACCGACCGGCTGTTTCGTGGAGCGGCGTCGAAGGGCGCGGTTGCCACCACTGATCTGCCCGGATTCCTGAGAGCCTGCGCCGATGGCCTTGCCGGCAGCCGGACCGAGATCGGTGCGCCGGGGCGGCCGTTCGGTGATCCCCTGACGCCGATCGCCTTCGAGGCGGCACTGGCGGTTTCGGCGTTGTCGCTTCTGCGTGACGACACCGTCGCGAGGCTGAGGATCTGTCCCAATTGCACCTGGCTGTTCGTCGACAGAAGCCGCAATTCCAGCCGCCTTTGGTGCGACATGGCGGTGTGTGGCAACAGGCAGAAGGCAAGCCGTCACTATCGTCGCCGTCGCATGGCGGAAAATGAGGTCAGGAATGCGTAGCGGCCTTTCCCGTTCGATCCTTGTCGGCGTGGCACTCATCGCGGCCGTTGCGCTGGGCGCCTGCCGCGATACCGGCAATGACGAAGGCAAGCTGTTCGAGATTTCCGGCAAGATATTCGTCTTCAACTACCGCCTCGCAAGGGCGACTTATGTCGTGACCCTGCGGCCGCTGAAGCCGATGGGAGAGGGCCAGGTCGCGGTCGCCAGCTTCCAGGATCCCGCCGGCGGCGCGCCTCTGGTGGTCGAGCAGAAGGTCTGGCCGAAGCTCGACAAGGTGACGCTGGAGAGTCCGGCACTGACCTGCGTCGTCAAGAACAAGCCCTATGCGATTGCCATCAGCATCAAAGGCGCCGACGGCGCGGTCCTGCAGAAGATCGACACCACGCTGATGTCGACGGAAGACCAGTCGATCCTGCCCGACCGGCCGCTGGTCATCGACCAGCTCTACACCGCCAATCCCGATCTCGTCGGCCATCCCGACGGCAAGCTGCCGGGCGAACCGAAGCCGGATTGCTCGAAGGGCGGCTGACGCGTCGCGGCCATCCGGGCCGCAGCTGAAATTTTCGTGCGCCGGGCAATGTCCGTGGATCGGTTTCATACCCGATTCAGGATGGCCGCGGACTGTCCGTTGCGCGTTGCCTGGCATCTGCGATTTTGTTTGACCTGCCTTGCAAGGGGAGAAAGGATGCGTCATCCGACCCCGACGTTGGCTGCCTGCCCCGCGTGGCCTCCGCAGAGGAAATGCCTGATGACGCTGCACGACGTCGCGCTCGACGACAAGTTCGATCTCGCAAAGGAGCGCATCTTCCTGTCTGGCGCGCAGGCGGTCATTCGCATGCTGCTGATGCAGCGCGAGCGTGATCGCCGCGCCGGCCTGAACACGGCCGGCTTCGTCTCCGGCTATCGCGGTTCGCCGCTCGGCGGCCTCGACATGCAGCTTTGGAAGGCGAAGAAACAGCTCGCCCAGGCTGACATCGTCTTCCAGCCGGGTCTCAACGAGGAGCTTGCCGCCACCGCTTGCTGGGGAACGCAGCAGACGGAACTGCTGGGCGAGGGCACTCATGACGGCGTCTTTTCGGTCTGGTACGGCAAGGGACCGGGTGTCGATCGCTCAGGCGACGTGTTCCGCCACGCCAACCTCGCCGGATCGTCGAAGCATGGCGGCGTGCTTGCGCTGATGGGCGATGACCATATGGCCGAATCCTCGACCAATGCGCACGCCACCGAATTCCTGTTCGTCGACACGATGGTGCCGATCCTCAATCCCGCCGGTGTCCAGGAGATCATCGATTACGGGCTCTACGGCTTTGCCATGTCGCGCTTTGCCGGTACCTGGGCGGCGATCAAATGCGTCAAGGATAACATCGAATCGACCGCCTCGGTCGATGCCGCGCTCGAGCGGCTGAACATCGTCGTGCCGGATTTCGACATGCCATCAGGCGGTCTCAACATCCGCCACGAGATCGATATGCTCGGTCAGGAGGAGCGGCTGCATGAGCACAAGCGCGCCGCGGCTTCCGCCTTCATCCTTGCCAACGGGCTGAACCGCATCGTCTATTCGGGCGGCCGCAACCCGAAGATCGGCATCATCACGCTGGGCAAGAGCTATCTCGATGTCCGTCAGGCGCTGGAGGACATCGGCATCGACGAGGCGGCCGCCAACCGCATCGGCGTGCGGCTGTTCAAGGTCGGCTGCCCCTGGCCGCTCGACCTGCATCACATCGCCGATTTCGCCCGCGGCCTCGACACCATTGTCGTCGTCGAGGAGAAGCGCTCGCTGATCGAAGTGCAGCTGCGCGAAAGCCTTTATGGCACTGCCACCCAACCGGTCATTATCGGCAAGAAGGACGAGCGCGGCGACTGGCTGTTTCCGGCCAAGGGCGCGCTCGATCCCAACGAGATCGCCATTGCGCTTGGCGAGAGGATCGTCAGGACCATCGGCCCGTCCGAAGAGATTTCGGCGCGGGTGGCGAAGCTGCGCCAGTTCCAGGCAATGCTCACCGAGGCCACCGACATCGGCTCGCGCACACCGTTCTTCTGTTCCGGTTGCCCGCATAATTCGTCCACCAAGGTGCCGGACGGCTCTATCGCCGCGGCCGGCATCGGCTGCCACTTCATGGCGCTGTGGATGGACCGCAACACCGTCGGTTTCACGGCCATGGGCGGCGAGGGCGCGCAATGGGTCGGCCAGGCGCCGTTCTCCAAGCGCGAGCACATCTTCCAGAATCTTGGCGACGGCACCTACAACCATTCCGGTACGCTGGCGATCCGCTTCGCGCTGTCGAGCGATGCCAACATCACTTACAAGATACTCTACAATGACGCCGTCGCCATGACCGGCGGCCAGCCGCACGAAGGCGGCCTGACCGTCGACATGATCGCCAGGCAGGTGCGCGCCGAAGGCGTCGACCGCATCGCCATCGTCACAGATGAGCCCGGCAAATATGCCGGCAAGGCCGAATTCCCGGCCGGCGCCACCATCCATCACCGCGATGACCTCGATCTCGTCCAGCGCGAGCTGCGCGAGGTCAAGGGCGTTTCGGTGCTGCTCTACGACCAGACCTGCGCCGCCGAAAAGCGCCGCCGCCGCAAGCGCGGTACCTTCCCCGATCCCGACAAGCGGGTCTTCATCAACGAGCTGGTCTGCGAGGGCTGCGGCGATTGCGGCGTGCAGTCGAACTGCGTCTCGATCCAGCCGGTCGAGACCGAATTCGGCCGCAAGCGCAAGATCGATCAGTCGAGCTGCAACAAGGATTTCTCCTGCGTCAACGGCTTCTGCCCATCCTTCGTCACTGTGCACGGCGCCAAGATCCGCAAGGCCGAGGGCCTGGCCGGCAAGGCCGATCCGCTGGAAGGCGTGCCTGTGCCGGCGCAATTCCCGCTTGGCGAGCAGGGCTGGGCGGCGATCATCGACGGCGTCGGCGGCACGGGCGTCGTCACCGTAGGTGCGGTGCTTGGCATGGCGGCGCATCTCGAGGACAAGGGCTGCGGCATGATCGACATGGCCGGCCTCGCCCAGAAGGGTGGCTCGGTGTTCACGCATGTCCGCATCGCCCGCACCCCCGACGACATCCATGCCATCCGCGTCTCGGCCGGCAAGGCCGATCTCGTGCTTGGCTGCGATCTCGTCGTTTCGGGCGCCAAGAAGGTGCTGACCGCGGTGCGCGAGGGCCACACCATCTTCGTCGCCAACACCGCCGAGATCATGCCTGGCGAATTTGCACGCTCGGCGGATTTTTCGTTGCCGATAGAGCGGCTGAAAAAGGCGATCCGTGCGGCCGCGGGCGACGACAAGGCGCATTTCTTCGACGCCACCCGCACCGCCACGGCACTTTTCGGCAACTCGCTCGGCGCCAACATGTTCATGCTCGGCTTTGCCTTCCAGCATGGCGGCCTGCCGCTATCCGCCGAGGCGGTCGAGAAGGCGATCGAGCTCAATGGCGAAGCCGTGGCGATGAACGTCGCCGCGTTCCGCTGGGGGCGTCGCGCTGCCCATCAGCCGGAATTCGTGCGCGGCCTCGTTGCCCAGCCGGGTCCAGCCGTGGCTGGGAAGGCCGGCCCGGGCACGGATGTCGCCGAGACACTGGACGATATCATCGCCCGCCGCGTCGCCTTCCTGACAGCCTATCAGAACGCCGCCTATGGCAGGCGTTATGCCGAAAAACTGGCCGTTTTGCGCGCCGCCGAAGCGAAGGCCATACCCGGGTCGACCACGGTATCGCAGGCCGCCGCCAGGAACCTGTTCAAGCTGATGGCGATCAAGGACGAATACGAGGTGGCGCGTCTTTACACGGACGGCTCTTTCGTCGCCGAACTTGGAAAACAATTCCAGAGCTACGAAAAGCTCGAATTCCACCTCGCGCCGCCGATCATGGGCCGTCGCGGCAATGACGGCAGCCCTAGGAAATCGAGCTTCGGCCCGTGGATGATGAAGGGTTTTCGCCTGCTGTCGGCGATGAAGGGCCTGCGCGGCACCGCCTTCGACCTGTTCGGCTACACCGCCGAACGGCGCATGGAGCGACGGCTGCTGGCGCAGTATGAGGCGGATCTGGAACTCATCGCCGGATCGCTGGCCCCGGCCAAGGTCGATGCGGCGGTTGCGCTGGCCTCGGTGCCGGCCCTCATTCGCGGCTATGGTCACGTCCGTCGAGCCAGCGCCGACAAGGCCTCGAGCGAACGCCAAAGGCTGCTCAAACGCCTATCGAGTACGCCGGCGCGGCCGAAACTTCAGGCCGCGGAATGATCGATACGCCTTGTTTACCTGAACGACAGTTTCCTTGCTTTCCGTTGCGTCACCCGGCTTGACGGCAGGAGCGGCGGGGCCTCTCTAAATCTTTCTTAAGGCGGATGTGGCACTGCTTGGCTCCCCAGGGTTGGGATTCAGGCGTTGAATCTGATAAAGAAGAACGAGATCCCGGTCGACGTCTACATTCCGTTCGTGGAAACCTTGTTTCGCGACGGGTTGACGCTTTCGATAGGATTCTTTGCCCAAACCCTGCTGGTCGTGCTGGTTTACTGGAAAACCATGGATCCGGCCTATCTCGCGGTCACACTCGGACTGCTGGCCGTCGCCTTCCTTCGTCTTCGCAACATCAGGAAATATCGTCACGCTCCTTCGCCTCAAAATTGGGAAGAGGCGCGTCGCCGCGAGAACGACTACATACTGTACGGCTCGATGCATGGCTTCATGCTTGGTGCCTTCTGCTTTGTCGGCATCTATCTTGCCTATGACCCATTCGCGGAAATAGCTGCCGTCTGCGTGACGCTTGCCTCCGCCACGTCTATTGCTGGCCGCAACTATGGTTCGCCCAGGATGGTCGTGATCTTCATTATGACCATGACTTGGCCGATCTCGCTGGGCTTCATCCTGCGGGGCGATCCCTATCACTTCATTCTCGGCCTGCTTTCGGCGCCATTTCTTTTTGCCATCAAGCGCTTCGCCGATCTGGTCCGCGAGGTGCTTTTCGCCGCCCTGTCCGAGGAAAAAAAGGCCAATCGCATCGCCCAGCGCTTCAACCGAGCGCTCAACACCATGTCGCACGGCCTTGTCATGCTCGGCCCGGACGGCCGCGTCGCGGTGGCCAATGCCGAGGCGGCGCATCTGATGTCGCTCAAGTCGCCCGACGCGCTGCTCGGCCGGTCGATCCATGGTCTGTTGATGCGCGGTGTCGCCGGCGGCATGCTGGCGCCCAAGGATTGCCGCTACATCGAGGCCCAGCTGACGCGTGCCCTGCGCGAGGGCCGCGACCGCAAGGTGCTGGTTTCCCTCGCCAACGGCCAGCATTACGAGTTCTCGGCTCGCGAAGGCAGCCAGGAACTGGGCGTCATCACCTTCGAGGACGTCACCGCCCGTGTCGAGGCGGAAGACAAGATCCGCTTCATGGCACGTTACGACAACCTCACCGGCCTGCCCAACCGCGCCTATTTCCATGAACTGGTCGGCGAGGCCATGGTATCCGGCGATCGCGATCGTCTCTGCGGCCTTGCGGTGCTCGACCTCGACGATTTCAAGAGCGTCAACGACACGCTTGGCCATCCGATCGGCGATGGCTTGATCTATGCCGTTGCCGAGCGGCTTGCCGCCATTGCCAGGCAAGATATCACGGTCAGCCGTTTCGGTGGCGACGAGTTCATGATCTTCTTCGACCGCGTCGAGGATGAGAGCCATCTGACCAGCCAGCTCGACGAGATTTTCGCCGGCCTGCAAGGGGAAGTCGACGTCGCCGGTCACGGGCTGCGTATTCAGGCCAGCGGCGGCGCGGTGCTGTCACGGGTCAAGGATACCGATGTCGACGCCATGATCGTCAAGGCGGACCTGGCGCTCTACAAGGCCAAGGAGCTCGGCAAGAACAGCTGGCGGCTGTTTGAAGCCTCGATGGATGCCGCCTTCCGCAACCGTCAGCTGATGAAGGCGGACCTGCGTACAGCCGTGGAAAGCAAGGGCTTGAGGGTGGTCTATCAGCCGATCGTGGCGATGAGCACCATGCGTATCGCCAGCTGCGAGGCGTTGTGCCGGTGGGATCATCCCGATCTCGGGCCGATCTCGCCCAGCATCTTCATTCCTTTGGCTGAGGAAATGGGCATCATTTCCGAGATCAGCACCTTCGTGCTGCAGGCAGCCTGCGCCGAATGCGCCAAATGGCCGGACCAGACCAGCGTCTCGGTCAATCTCTCGGCCAAGGATTTCCGCAACCGCGACGTCATCCAGAAGGTTCGCGATGCGTTGGCCGGCTCCGGCCTCGCCGCCTCCCGGCTCGAGATCGAGGTCACCGAAACGGCGCTGCTGGACGACAAGTCGCTGACGCGCCAGTATATCGAGGAGCTGAAGCAGATCGGCGTACGCATCGCGCTCGACGATTTCGGCACCGGCTATTCGAGCCTGAGCTATCTGCACAAACTGCCGCTCGACAAGATCAAAATCGACCGCTCGTTCCTGATGGACGTCACCCAGAACCCCCGTTCGCTCGAGCTGCTCAAGGGTATCGTCAACCTATCGCGGCCGCTGGGCCTTTCGGTCACCGTCGAGGGTGTAGAGACCTTCGAGCAGCTCAAGATACTGGCGCTGCAGGTCAAGCCCGACCTTGTCCAGGGGTTCCTGTTCGGTTCGGCGCTCAGCGCTTCCGGCATCGAGACCATGTCGAACACGGTATGGCCCTTCGCCAAGGACATCAATTCAGCCAAGAGAGCCGCACGCCGCTGACCGGTGCCGGGAAGAGTGTCGCCTTTTCATAAAAATTTACGGATCGTTAACGTTAATGATCGGTAAACGACGTGTGCTCCATTTTCATCTTTTACATCTCAGGGTCCCGTCGTAGGTTGAACTGCGGCGGAAACTTACGAGGGTTTGAGTATGGATGTGCAGTTGGAAGCGCTTGGCCATGTGGCGGGCGGGGGTGAAGAAAATTCGCCCGACAGCATGTCGAGTTTCGCCCGCAATGTTTCAGCGATGCTTGAGCGGACGGAATATCGCCGCTGCGACAAGGGAGAGGATCTCGAAGACATCTATAGGTTACGCTACAAATCCTATCGCTTGAATGATATGGTGCCGGAAAACCCGGAACATATTGTGCATGACGAGCTCGACGAAGCTGAAAATTGTTCCAAGTTCGGCGTCTATATTGACGGCATCCTGGTCTCCACGGTGCGCATTCATCATGCCTGCCGGGCCACGCCGCAATCGCCGTCTACAACTGTCTACGGCGACATCCTGCGCCCGATGCTGGCTGCCGGGGCGCACTTTGCCGATCCGAGCCGCTTTGCTGCCGACCCAGACTGGTCGAAGGTCTATCCGCAGATCCCCTACCTGACGCTGCGCCTTGCCGGAATGGCCTGCTTCTACTTCGACGCACCTTACTGTCTCTCGACTATCCGGCCCGAACATGCGGGTTTCTACCGTCGTATCTACTGTTCTGAGCAGATCGGCGAACTGCGCGACTATCCGGGCCTGAACTACAAGGTCGTGCTCTATCGCGCCAATGTCGCTGCCATTCGCGAGCGGTCGTTCTCGCGCTTCCCATTCTTCCGATCCACATCTCTGGAGCAGCGTATGCTGTTCGAGACACCTGGTGCTGGAGAATTGGCGCCGCTGACCATCCTGCCGACTGCCAAATATTTTCGCGAAGCCGCCTGAGATTAGGCGTTCGCAGAACCACTGGAGCTTTCCGGCCGGATACGCGTTCTGATGGCTCGGCGCCTTGTCGTCCTCGCCATTGGTCGCCGAATCCAGGGATATGCCAAAGGAACCCGTCATGACCATTTCCACACTTGCGCTCACCCCGCTTATCTCGCTGATCGCCGGCGTGCTGATCCTGGTCATGCCAAGGCTGTTGAACTACATCGTCGCGCTCTATCTGATCGTCGTCGGGTTGCTCGGGCTATTTCCGCATCTAGCCGGCTGAGGGCGCCGGCTTAGGCCACGCAAGCGTCTGCCTTCAAAGCATCTTTCCGCATCAAGCATCAGAATCCAGCGATCGGACTCCGTCGCGCGTTGGCAGCCGGCTTCAACCTTTCCTTGAGGCAGTTGTCCGCTGTTGTGCGGCAATAGCGCCATTGCTCTCGGCCCGGCTTTTCGCTATGTGCCAGAAAGATGTCTTCGAAGGGGTATTCCTATGGCTGATCACTCGCCGACCGGTCCTGTCGAGCTGGGCGCGAAGATGGACTATGCCGAGCATGACCGCACTTATGCGGGCTTCCTCGCGCTGGCCAAATACGGATCGCTTTTCTGCGGAGCCCTGCTTCTGGCGATGGCCTTCGGCTTCTTCGCGGGCGGCTTCTTCTCGGCGACCATCCTGTTCGTGCTGATTATGGCCGTCGGCGCCTTTATCCTCCGATAGATTTTCCGACACCTTGTCCACGGCGCCGCCGCGAGGCCGGCCGGCGTCTTGCGGGAAATAGCTTCCGGCCGAAAGGATCATGCGGTGGGACAGACGGTTTTCATCCCTCGTGAGCTCGATGCCAACGAGCCGCGCGTCGCGGCCTCGCCCGATACGGTGAAACGGCTGGCGGCGTTGGGCTTCGACGTCGTCGTCGAGGCCGGTGCCGGTCTGAATTCGCGCATCGTCGATGCCGATTATGCGAGCGCCGGCGCCGCCATAGGCAAGGCTTCCGATGTCGCCAAGGCCGATGTCGTGCTGAAGGTGCGTCGGCCCGGCGATGCCGAGCTGAAGAGCTACAGGCCCGGTACAGCGGTCATTGCCATCATGGATCCCTATGGCAATGATGCCGCTGTGGCAGCCCTGGCCAAGGCCGGTGTCACCGCCTTCTCGATGGAATTCATGCCGCGCATCACCCGCGCGCAGTCGATGGACGTTTTGTCCTCGCAGGCCAATTTGGCCGGCTATCAGGCGGTGATCGACGGGGCTTCGGAATATGATCGCGCGCTGCCGATGATGATGACGGCGGCCGGCACGGTGCCGGCGGCGAAGGTCTTCATCATGGGCGTCGGTGTCGCCGGCCTGCAGGCGATCGCCACCGCGCGCCGGCTTGGTGCGGTCGTCACCGCCACCGACGTTCGCCCCGCCGCCAAGGAACAGGTCGCCTCGCTCGGCGCAAAGTTCCTTGCGGTCGAGGACGAGGAATTCAAGGCCGCAGAGACGGCAGGCGGCTACGCCAAGGAGATGTCTAAGGAATACCAGGCCAAGCAGGCGGCACTCACATCAGAGCACATCGCCAAGCAGGATATCGTTATCACCACGGCGCTGATCCCCGGCCGACCGGCGCCGAAGCTGGTCTCAGCGGCCATGGTCGCCTCGATGAAGCCAGGCTCGGTTCTCGTCGATCTGGCGGTCGAGCGTGGCGGCAATGTCGAGGGCGCCGAAGCCGGCAAGGTCGTCACCACCGCCAACAACGTCAAGATTGTCGGCCATCTCAATGTGCCTGGCCGCATCGCGGCGTCGGCCTCGCTGCTTTATGCCAGAAACCTGTTTGCCTTCCTGGAAACGCTGGTCGACAAGACGACCAAGACGCTTGCCATCAACCGCGATGACGATCTGGTCAAGGCAACGATGCTGACCGACGGCGGCAAGGTGGTTCATCCGGCATTCGTGAAGTCTGACCAGCAGCCCCATGTCGAGCCGGCGGCGATCCCGGCCAAGACCATGGTCGCCGACGCTTCGCCCAAGAAAGCCGCGCCCAAGAAACCGGCCGCATCCAAGTCGCCCTCGTCGAAGTCGAAAGGCATTGCGTGATGGATCAGACCCTGCAGAAAGCCCTTGACCAGCTCGACCAGGCTTCCGCCGCCGTCCGGCTGGCGGTGCAAAACATGGCGACCGCGCCTGGTGGTGCCGACGCGGCGGGTGATGCTGCGCATGCGCTGTCCGGCGGCGCCATCGATCCCTTCGTCTTCCGCTTCGCCATCTTCGTCCTGGCGATCTTCGTCGGCTACTACGTCGTCTGGTCGGTGACCCCCGCGCTGCACACGCCGCTGATGGCCGTCACCAACGCCATCTCCTCGGTCATCGTCGTCGGCGCGCTGCTTGCCGTCGGCATCGCCGCCTCCGGCATTGCCGCGGGCTTCGGCTTCGTCGCGCTGATGCTGGTGTCGGTCAACATCTTCGGCGGCTTCCTCGTCACCCAGCGCATGCTGGCCATGTACAAGAAGAAGGACAAGTAGAGCGCCATGAACGCCAACTTCGCGTCCTTCCTCTATCTTGTCTCCGGCGTCCTGTTCATCATGGCGCTGCGCGGCCTGTCGCATCCGACCACCAGCCGCCAGGGCAATCTCTACGGCATGATCGGCATGGGCATCGCCATCGCCACCACGCTGGCGCTGGCAACCCCCTCGGCCGGCCGCTTCGGCCTGATCGTGCTCGGCCTGGCCATTGGCGGCGGCGTCGGCGCCGTCACCGCGCGCCGCATCGCCATGACCTCGATGCCGCAGCTGGTCGCCGCGTTCCACTCGCTGGTCGGCCTCGCTGCCGTCATGGTGGCGGCCGCCGCCATCTATGCGCCGGAAAGCTTCGGCATCGGCACGGATGGCGACATCCACGCCCAGGCGCTGATCGAGATGAGCCTTGGCGTCGCCATCGGCGCCATCACCTTCACCGGCTCGGTCATCGCCTTCCTCAAGCTCGACGGCCGCATGTCCGGCAA
Source organism: Mesorhizobium sp. M7A.F.Ce.TU.012.03.2.1 (assembly GCF_004006095.1). Taxonomy (NCBI): domain Bacteria; kingdom Pseudomonadati; phylum Pseudomonadota; class Alphaproteobacteria; order Hyphomicrobiales; family Phyllobacteriaceae; genus Mesorhizobium; species Mesorhizobium sp. M7A.F.Ce.TU.012.03.2.1. The sequence continues at coordinate 932,527 of NZ_CP034779.1, read as the reverse complement.
GCCGATCATGATCGGCGGACGCCACTTCATCAACGCGGCACTTGCCATCGCGCTCGTCGTGCTGATCGTGCTGCTGGTCACCACCGAGTCCAAGCTGGTCTTCTGGCTGATCGTTGCCGCCTCGCTCGTCCTTGGCGTCCTTCTCATCATCCCGATCGGCGGCGCCGACATGCCGGTCGTCGTCTCGATGCTCAACTCCTATTCGGGCTGGGCGGCGGCCGCACTCGGCTTCACGCTCGGCAATCTGGCGCTGATCATCACCGGTGCGCTGGTCGGCTCGTCCGGCGCGATCCTGTCCTACATCATGTGCAAAGGCATGAACCGAAGCTTCATCTCGGTCATCCTCGGCGGCTTCGGCGGCGAGACGGCAGCGGCCGCCGATGACGGCATCGAACGCACGGTCAAGCAGGGTTCCGCCGACGATGCCGCCTACCTCATGATGAACGCCCAGAAAGTCATCATCGTGCCGGGCTACGGCATGGCGGTTGCCCAGGCGCAGCATGCACTGCGCGAAATGGCCGACAAGCTCAAGGCCAATGGCGTCGACGTCAAATATGCCATCCATCCGGTCGCCGGCCGCATGCCCGGCCACATGAACGTGCTGCTCGCCGAAGCCAATGTGCCCTACGACGAAGTGTTCGAACTCGAGGACATCAACTCGGAATTCGCGCAAGCCGATGTCGCCTATGTCATCGGCGCCAACGACGTCACCAACCCGTCCGCGCGCGACGACAAGTCTTCGCCCATCTACGGCATGCCGATCCTCGACGTCGACAAGGCCCGCACCTGCCTGTTCGTCAAGCGCTCGCTCGGTTCCGGCTATGCCGGGATCGACAACACGCTGTTCTACAAGGACGGCACCATGATGCTGCTCGGCGATGCCAAGAAGATGACCGAAGAGATCGTCAAGGCCATGGATCACTGATCCGACCACGGCGCGACGGAAGCAAACAAAAGCCCGGCCTTGCGGCCGGGCTTTTGTTTTGGGCGTCTTGGCCGGATCAGCGGCTGGTGAGGAACACCGCTTCCTCGTCGTCGCGCTGCCTGCCGCCGAGAGCCGCGGCGGCGCTGGCGATGAAGGCGCCGATCGCCAGCGACAGCGCACCAAGCAGCGCAAAGGTCGCGCTGGCCTTCCTGGCGGTGTCGGCGGCCTGTTGCGCCTTGACCTTGGCGTCCTGAGCCTTGGCGATGACCGCATCCACCCGCGTCTTGGCATCCGCCTCGGAAAGCCCCGTGCGGGCGGCGACCAGTTGCGACAGATATGTCTTGTCCTCGGCCGACACTTCACCCGCCACGGCGCCGGCGATCAGGATGCGCGAGGCCTGCCCGGCCGCCGCGGCATCACTGTCCGGATTGGCGGCCGCCAGTTTGCTCGGATCGGCCGGACGAAACAGCGAATCCACCAGATAGGATGTCGCATTGTCGACCGACGGGGTGCCGGCATTGGCCGAGGCCCCAGCCGATGCCCCCATGGCAGCGCCGGACGCGACGGTGGACACCGCCTGCACGCCTGAACCGATCGCCGCGGAAAGCGCTGAGCCAAGCACGCCGACGACGAGCAATGTGGCGAGTGCCCAGGCGAGAAAACCGTGGGCGGTGTCACGGAAATAGACCTCGTCGGTATGAACGCCGACCCATTTGGTGCGCAGCCGTCCGGCAAGATAGCCGCCGAGGCCGGAGGACAGCCATTGCACGATGACCAGCCAGACCGCGGTGGAAACCGCGAATGTGGTAACGGTTGTGCCAGACCCCGACCAGGGAGACACCATGCTCAACCCCAGCCCCGAACCAAGCAGCATGAGGATGAGGGTCAGCGTCGAAGCCGCGAAGGCGCCGGCGACGATAGGCCCCCAACTTACGGCGGTGGCGGAGGATTCGGTTGAGGCGGAAACGTCGACAGCCGATAGGGTGGACTGCATGACAGCCCCCTATCGCGCGAACAGCATGATCAAAATGATGATCGGGATCGGAATGCCGAGCAACCAGAGCAAAATGCCGCGTCCCATGAAGGCCTCCTGTTAGAAATCGTGATCGATGTTGTCACAATGCTCCAAGGGGACTTCCGTTCCGGCGGACTATAAAATGATTTTCTTGCCGCCGGCGAACAATTGGCGCGCACAGCGCCAATGTCACAGACCAGATATCAGATGTCCAGATTGGCGACGGACAGTGCGTTGTCCTGAATGAATTCTCGCCTGGGTTCGACCTCGTCGCCCATCAGCCGCGAAAACAGCGAGTCCGCGTCGGTCGCGTCATTGACCTTGACCTGCAGCAGCGAGCGCACGTTCGGATCGAGCGTGGTTTCCCACAGCTGTTCGGCATTCATCTCGCCGAGACCCTTGTAGCGCTGCATTGTCAGGCCCTTGCGGCCGGTTGCAAAGACCGCATTGAGCATCGCCAGCGGCCCCGAGATGGTTTCGGAGACATCCTTGCGGCGCAGCACCGGCGGCGAGCCGTAGACCTCGCTGAGGCGCTGTGCGTAGCGGTCGAGCTGGCGTGCGTCGGCCGAATTGATCAGCGCCAGATCGAGATGCGCGTATTCCTTGACGCTGCGCACCGTGCGCTCGAACACATAGCCGCCGACACCTTCATTCGAGGTCGACATGCGGCCGGTCCAGCCGCGCTCGGTGTCCTCGGCAATGATGTCGAGGCGTTTTGCAATCCGCTCCGCCATGGCGTTGGCGCGGCCGAGATCGGTGAACACGTCCGGGTTGAGCCCGCCGGCAATCGCCGCCTGTTCGACGACGCCTCTGTTGTAGCGCGTGTGCAGGCCGTTGATCAGCTGGCGCACCGCCAGTGCGTCGTCGATGGCTCCGCGCAGGTCCTGCCCGATGCGAACCTCGCCCGAGCCGAGCGTAAGCGATGCTTCCTCCAGTCCCGAGCCGATCAGGAACTCTTCGAATGCGCTCTCGTCCTTGATGTATTGCGAGCTCTTGCCGCGCGTCACCTTGTAGAGCGGCGGCTGGGCGATATAGAGATGGCCGCGCTCGATCAGCTCCGGCATCTGCCGGAAGAAGAAGGTCAGCAGCAAGGTTCTGATATGGGCACCGTCGACATCGGCGTCGGTCATCAGGATGATCTTGTGGTAGCGCAGCTTGTCGGCGTTGAACTCGTCCTTGCCGATCGAGGTGCCGAGCGCCGTGATCAGCGTGCCGATCATGTCGGAGCCGAGCATGCGGTCGAAGCGCGCCCGCTCGACATTGAGGATCTTGCCGCGCAACGGCAGGATCGCCTGGTTCTGGCGCGAACGCCCACCCTTGGCCGAGCCGCCGGCGGAGTCACCCTCGACGATGAAGATTTCGGACTTCGCCGGGTCGCGTTCCTGGCAGTCGGCCAGTTTGCCGGGCAGGGAAGTGACGCCGAGCGAGCTCTTGCGGGTGATATCGCGCGCCTTGCGCGCCGCTTCACGCGCCGCCGCGGCCTGGATCACCTTGTCGACGACCACCTTGCCTTCGCTCGGATGTTCTTCCAGCCAGGTGCCGAGCGCTTCGTTGACCAGGCCTTCGACGACAGGACGGACTTCCGACGAGACCAGCTTGTCCTTGGTCTGCGAGGAGAATTTCGGATCTGGAACCTTGACTGAAAGCACCGCCGTCAGGCCTTCGCGGCAATCGTCGCCGATCAGCGAGACCTTTTCCTTCTTGGTCAGGCCGGAGGATTCGCCATAGCCGGTGATCTGGCGCGTCAGCGCGCCGCGAAAGCCGGCCAGATGCGTGCCGCCATCGCGCTGAGGGATGTTGTTGGTGAAGGCCAGCACGTTCTCGTGGTAGCTGTCGTTCCACCACATCGCCACTTCGACGGTGATCCCATCGCGCTCCGCCCGGATGGCGATCGGCTTGTCGATCAGCGGTTTCTTGACCCGATCGAGATATTTGACGAATTCCTCGAGGCCTCCATCATAGTGCAGCTCATGGCGCACGACATCGGCGTGACGGGCATCGGTCAAAATGATGCGCACGCCGGAATTGAGGAAGGCAAGCTCGCGCAGCCGGTGTTCCAGCGTGCTGAAGTCGAACTCGACCATGGTGAAGGTCTCGGCCGACGGGAAGAAGGTGATCTGGCTGCCGCTGCGGCCCTCATAGGTGCCCGGCTGCTTGTCCTGCTCATAGCTGCCGGTCGCCTTCAGCGGCGCGTCGGCATTGCCATGCGTGAAACTCATCTCGAAGATCTGGCCGTTGCGGCGGATTTTCAGCTTCAGCCACGCCGACAGCGCGTTGACCACCGAGACGCCGACGCCATGCAGGCCGCCCGAGACCTTGTAGGAATTCTGGTCGAACTTGCCGCCGGCATGCAGCTGCGTCATGATCACTTCGGCCGCCGAAATGCCTTCTCCGGTGTGGATATCTGTCGGAATTCCGCGGCCATTGTCGATCACGGTGACCGAACCATCGGGGTTGAGCGTTACGGTGACGAGATCGGCGTGACCGGCCAGCGCCTCGTCGATGGCGTTATCGACCACTTCATAGACCATGTGATGCAGGCCCGAACCGTCGTCGGTATCGCCGATATACATTCCGGGGCGTTTGCGGACAGCATCCAACCCCTTCAAAACCTTGATGGAATCGGCGCCGTATTCGGCTTCAGCGCCGTTGTTGTTGTCGATCTGATCGCTCATGAAAACCTGTTGTCTGGATGCCGCTTGCACGGCGCGAAAAACCCGCTCCGAATCGCGCCTCTGATATGCACTAGATATAGGCGCAAAAGGCGGTTTTTCCAAGGTTTGCAGGCATTTCACGGGGAATGAGCCGGCTGTCCATGGCAGCCTCCCGTCAGGCCCTATTTCACTTTGGCCAGCCGGTCCCTGAGAAACTTGATCATGAACTTGTATCGCGGCGCCAGCCGCCCGCTGCGGTCGAGCTCCAGCGTCATGTCCAGCGCCTGCGAAAGCACCGTCTTGGGGTTCTTGGCGACCTGAGCGTAGTCGATCATGGCAACCACCAGGTCGCGCTGCCAGGTGGCGTTGTTTGGGTCGGACCGGGCGAGCTTCTGGCGGATGTCGAGACTGTCCTGGAAAGCCTGCCGCGCGCCTTTGACGTCGCGCTGCTTGGCCTTGAGCATGCCGATCTCGGACAGGGTGATCGATAGGTCGCGTTGCCAGTCGGCATTGGCAGGGTCGAGCTTGGCCAGCCGGTCGGCGATAGCGAAACTGTCTGTATAGGCCTTGAGTGCTCCGGCGCGGTCGCCCTGTATCGCCAGAATGCCGGCGACCTTCTCCAGGCTGACCGAGAGGTCGCGTTGCCAGTCGGCGTTGGCAGGGTCACTGGCCGCCAGCACGCGGGCTATCGAGAGGGCTTGCCTATAGGCGGCGAGGGCTGCCGGCCATTCCTCTTGATCGCTCAGCGCATTGCCCATCTTTGCGTTGCCGACAGACAGGTCGCGCTTCAACTCACTGTTGTCGGGGTCGCGGCCCACTAATTGTTCGACGATCGCATGGCCCGCTTTATAGGACGCGAGTGCGCCCGCCGCATCGCCGCGCTCGCGCTTGAGGTCGCCGATCGTATCATGGCTGACCGACACATCGCGCTGCCGTTCGGCATCCTGCGGCTTCTTTTCGGCCAATGCCAATCGGATCTTCAGGCTCTCCTCGTAGGCCATCTGGGCGTTGTCCAGTTGCCCCATGACCCGGGCAAGGCCGCCGATCTCGTCATAGCTGATCGTCAGGTCGCGCTGCAGTTCGGCGCGCTCCGGCTCGTTGTCGGCAAGCTGCTTCTTGACCGACAAGCCTTCCTGGTAGATCTGCGAGGCCCCAGCCAGATCGCCTTGCGTCACAAGCACATTGCCGATCTTGTCGTCGGCCATGGCGAAGTCGCTGAACCATGACAGCCGATCGGGTTCGGCAGCGGTCAAATCCCTGAGCATGGTTCTGGCGGTCCGATAGTTTTCCAGCGCTTCCGGCAGGTCTCCTTGCGCCAGCTTGATGTTGCCGAGCTTGATGTGGCTGACGGCAAAATCGCGCTTGACGCTCGGGTCGGTTTCCCGGGCCGAACGCAGCTCGAGATTGGACACCAGCGCTGCAAAGGCGCGGCCTGCCGCATCGGTGTTGCCGACAAGGGTGTAGAGCTTGCCGAGCTCGTCCAGGGTTCGGATCTGGCGGTCGGCCTGGTCCAGGGTCAGATCGGTTTGCCCGGCCTCGCCGTAGAGGACCAGCACCGATTCATAGTCCTTGATGGCCGTGGCATAGTCGAGGTCGGCACGCGCCGCACCGCCCGACAGGAAACGCGTCGCCGCCTCGGACAGCGTGCGGTTGACGAAGTTGGCCTTCAAGGCGTTGCGCGAAACATTGTCGATGTCGGCGGCCTTTGCGAGGATGGCGCGAGCCCCATCGAAGGCGCCGAGCGAAAGCTGCTCCTCGGCCTGCCGGCGCAATTCCGTCACCTGCGGATCATCGGAGGCCAGCGTCCTCATTTCGCCGCGCACCTTGACGAAGGCGTCGGCCGCCTCGCGCAACCGGGCATTCAGGCTGTCCGCGGAAAGGTGGCTGGCGTCGGAGCTGATCAGCACGCCGTAGAGAGGCGCCAGCGGCATGTCGACATCGCTGGCGACCTGCTCGACCTCACCGCGCATTTCCGGCGTCACGTCGGCCATGGCAAGCAACAGGCGCTCGCGCTCCGGCAATTGTTGCTTGGCGGCCGCGGCAAAAAACAGCTTCGGCAGGCCGCTCTCGACGTAAGGCAGCTGTTTGCCCCGCGACAAATCGTAGACCTCCTGCTGCACCAGCGTCAGCACCGAGCGGATCTCGAGCCCGTCGGTGCCGAGATATTTGGTCAGCGCTGTCGTGAAGGGCGAGTTCTGGCCGGTGCCGTCGGCAGCCGTCTCGCCCGGTGCGGCGGAGAAGGCGAACAGGATGTTTTCGGCGCGGCCAATCCGGCCGAGACCCGGCTTCACCTTGTCGGAGACATCCTTTGCCAGCGATGTCGCGCCGCGCCCTTCACCGCTGCTTCCCGAAAAGGGATCGCTGCGGCAGGCGTCGAGCATGATCAGGCCGACCTTGGCCGTGGCGGCCACGCTGTCGCGCACCTCTTCCAGCGGCAGGCTGGTCTTCTCCAGCGCATCGAGCGAGGAGGCGTCGGCATCGATCGGGAGCAGCCGGTTGTCGCCCGAGATTTCCACGCCGTGGCCGGAGAAGTAGACCAGCGCCACGTCGGCGCCTTTGGCATCCAGGCGAAAATCGTCGAGCGCGCGGCGCATTCGCCGCAGGTCGCGATTGGTTTCGAGAATGACCTCGAAGCCGAGCTTCTTCAGCGCCGCTGCCATCGCCTCGCCGTCATGGACCGGATTGGCGAGCGGCCGAACCAGGCGGTAGCCGTCCTCGGCTATGATCAAGGCCACGCGTCGCTCAGCCACCGCGGCGGCGGTGCTCATGAGCATCAGCAGCAAGGCAAAAAGCAAGCGCAAGTCGAACCGCCCCCCGGCTTGTCCATTTGCGCAAACATTCCACCTCTTTATGCCATGAGCAAGCCGGGCTTTTTGCGGAAGACCAGCGTTTTCAGGCAACCCGCATAGGCTTCAAAGCCTCGCTCCAGCGCAACAGCTCGTCGAGCATGGTTTTGGCTCCGCCCTGCACCTGTTCGCTGGCGTTGAAAGCGCCGTTCTCATCGAGCAGTTTCTGGTACATCGGCAGCGCGACGCCTTCCGAGATCGGCATGACGCCGACCGATGTCAGCAACGGCTTCAGCGCTTGCGCCGCGCGCAGGCCGCCGGAGACGCCGCCATAGCTGAAAATGGCTGCAGGCTTGTACTTCCATTCACGCGCGAGATAATCGACCGCGTTGACGATCGCCGGCGCCACGAAATAATTGTATTCCGGCGCCACGAAGACGAAGGCGTCGGCGGCATCGATCGCTTTCGACCAGGCCTTGGTATGGTCGTTCTTGTAATTGCCGAGCCTTGGATGGTGCGGTTCGTCCAGCACAGCTTGAACGTATCGATGTCGGTCAGTACCGGCTCGAATTTTCCATGCTCGCGCGCGAACGTCTCCAGCCACTCGGCAAAAACCGGTCCGGCGCGGCCTGGCCGCGTGCTGCCGATGATGATGTTCAACTGGTGCTTCAAGGCGGGCTCCTAGGTCTGGCGGTATCTGTTGGTGACCTACGGCAGGGCGCGGCCGCGGACAAGGCGGCACCGCCATGGAGGCGGTCACAATCGGCTGAACGGATCGCCTGCTGTGACGCCTCGGGCTGCATATTTGCGCCTGCCGTTCGGTCACATGGACGCCCGCATTGCCAGCCATTACATTGGGGTATCAGCGGAGCAGCCCATGGACATCCAGCCCGCCCCCTTCATTCCCCCGGCGCCGAAGCCGCGCACCACGCCGCCCTCGACGCTGGAGATGATCCGCATCGTCTACCGCAACCCGCTCGAATTGTGGGGTGAGCACACCTACAACGAGCCGTGGATCTCGGCCAGTGGTGTTGGTGGACATCTGATCGTCGCCAATGATCCCGGCCTGATCCGCCATGTGCTGGTCGACAACGCCAGGAACTACAAGATGGCGACGGTGCGTCAGAAGATCCTGCGGCCGATCCTGCGCGATGGCCTGCTGACCGCCGAGGGCGAGGTCTGGAAGCGGTCGCGCAAGGCGATGGCGCCGGTGTTCACGCCGCGCCACATCTTCGGCTTCGCCCAGCCGATGCTGAGACGCACGCTGGACTTCGTCGCCCGCTACGAAGACGGCGGCACGTCCGACATCGCCCATGACATGACGCTGCTCACCTACGACATCCTGGCCGAGACGCTGTTTTCCGGCGAGATATCAGGCGAGCCCGGCAGTTTCGCCAACGAGATCGACCGCCTGTTCGAGACCATGGGTCGCGTCGATCCGCTCGATCTGTTGCGCGCGCCCGACTGGCTGCCGAGGCTGACCCGTATCCGCGGCCGCAAGACCATGGCCTATTTCCGCAAGATCGTCACCGATACGGTCAAGATGCGCGAAGCGAAATTCAAGCGCGACCCCGATGCCGTGCCGCAGGATTTCCTGACGCTGCTGCTCAAGGCCGAGGGACCCGACGGGCTGACGCGGGCCGAGGTCGAGGACAACATCATCACCTTCATCGGCGCCGGCCATGAGACGACGGCGCGTGCGCTGGGCTGGACACTGTATTGCCTGGCTGAATCACCGTGGGAGCGCGACCGGGTCGAGCAGGAGATCGACCAGGTGTTGGCGCGCGAGCCCGATCCGACGAAGTGGCTCGACGCCATGCCGTTCACGCGTGCGGCTTTCGACGAAGCGCTCAGGCTGTATCCGCCGGCGCCGTCGATCAACCGCGAGCCGATCGAACCGGAAATGTGGAAGGATCTTCATATTCCCAAGCACGCCGCGGTGCTGGTGATGCCCTGGGTCGTGCATCGCCACAGGAAACTGTGGGACCGGCCGGATGCCTTCCTGCCGGAGCGCTTCCATCCGGGGAATCGCGAAAAGATCGACCGCTTCCAGTATCTGCCGTTTGGCGCGGGTCCGCGCGTCTGCATCGGCGCCAGCTTCGCCATGCAGGAGGCGATCATCGCGCTGGCGATCATGCTGTCGCGCTTCCGCTTCGACACGACAGCCGAAACCAAACCCTGGCCGGTACAGAAACTGACCACGCAGCCGCAAGGCGGTCTGCCGATGCGGGTCACGCCGCGACCGGCATGAGACACAGCTTCAGACGGTTGTGATAAATCAAGCAGCAGGCTTGCGTTGCTGGAACTGGCCGGCGGCGCGGTAGCGCCAGAGATAGCTGGGCAGGATCGTCGCGATCGATTGCGGCTGGATGCCGAGCCCTGCAAGCGTCCTGTTGGTCTTGTTGGCGGCGTCCGAAACGATGTTGTGCTCGCGCAACTGCGTCACCTGGTCCTTGGTCAGCAGCGGATTGGGCAACAGGCCGAGGATCGAGGCCTGGATGTTGGCCACCCACCACGGCACCGGCACCAGCAGCCGCTTGCGCTCGATCACGTCGAGCAGCTCTTCCATGCACTGCTTGAAGGTGAGCACCTTCGGTCCACCAAGTTCATAGATCTGGCCGCCATCCACCTTGCCGTCGACCGAGCGCGCCACCGCTTCGGCCACGTCGCCGACATAGACCGGCTGGAACTTGGTCTGGCCGCCGCCGATCAGCGGCAGCACCGGCGAATAGCGCGCCATGTTGGCGAAGCGGTTGAAGAAGCCGTCTTCGGGTCCGAAATTGATCGACGGCCGGAAGATCACGGCGTCCTTGATCGTCTCCAGCACAGCCTTTTCGCCAAGCGCCTTGGTGCGCGCGTAGTCTGATTCGGAGTCCAGATCGGCGCCAAGCGCAGAAATGTGGGTCAGGCCGGCGCCGACCGAGCGTGCGGCCTCGGCCACTGCGCGGGCGCCGAACTCGTGCACGGCGGAGAATTTCTGCCGGCCGCTCTCATGCAGGATGGCGACCAGATTGACGACGTGGTCGGCGCCCTGCACGGCGCGGTCGACCGACCAGCGCACGCGCACATTGGCCTGCACCGGCTGGATCTGGCCGACATTGCCAAGCGGCTGCAAATGGCCGGCAAGATCGGGCCGCCGGCAGGCGACCCGGATGCGATAGCCGCGCTTGGCCAACGCGCGCACGACATGGCGGCCGACAAAGCCTGACCCGCCAAAGACGACGACGAGCTTTGGGGTCTGCAGGATTTCGGTCATGGCTGGCTCCGGCGCTCGCAAGCTTGGCTGAAGCCGTTTCATAATCCGTTTCGTGCCAAAGGCAAAGGGCGACGCGTCGTCGCTATCAGCCTGTCAGAACGCTTTGCCCATACGGGCGTCGACCGAATGGCGGTTGCCGCCGCGAATGACGAAGAAGAGCAGGATCGCCGCCCAAAGCAGCGACTTTTCCGCGCCCGAATAGCCTTGGTCCATCGTGACCCAGTGGAACCAGACCGTGACCAGCAGCACGAACAGGCCGGCAAAGGCGGCCGGCCGCGTCAAAAACCCGATGGCGATGAAGATGCCGCCGAAGAATTCAGTGCAGGCCAGAAGCAACGACCACAACGCGCCCGGATAGAAGCCGAGACCCTCGACCATCTCGGCAGCGCCGAAAGGATTGGTGATCTTCTGCGAACCGTGGATGGCGAAAAACCCGCCGGCGACGACGCGAAGAACGGTTTCGGCACCATCGTGCAGAGCCGCGTAAAGCCTGCCAAGGACCGGGATGACAAGGGCGTTGCGGGGATTGTCCATGCTTGCCGGCATTATAGCTCCTCTGTTTTGCTCAATCAGCGCAAACGGCCGGTCGGGTTGGCCGAAGTCAAATAAACAAAAGTTGACCAAAACAAGAATGTTTTACCATTGTGCGATCAAAACGCAGAAAACCCCGCAGAAGCGGGGTTTTCCGGGTGACATCCATGCGAAGTCAGGGGCCGACGGAGCGGCCTGACCTGAGACGGTATCAGGAGGGCGTGAAGCAAGTACGCCCACCCCAGCCCTGAACATCCGACATGGTGCCACCAACCTTCTTGCAGGCGGCGACGAAATCGGCGCTGCAATTGGCGAATTTTGCATGGCCGTTCTTGCAGTAATGGTCTTCGGTGGCGCCGCCGCTCGGGGCGGCGATGACACCCGGGCTGGTCGGCTTGATCGGCGCGGCCTTCAGGGTGGCTGCCTGTGTGGCACCCATGAACGAGCCGAGCAGAAGGACGGCGGTCAGCATGGTAATCTTGGTGTTGGTCATGACAATTTCCTTTGATTTGGGTTGAGGTTTCCGAGGCGCGAAGGACCGGCCTTCGCGTGATGCAGGCTTTCGATTTCGGTTTGCTGCTTCCCCCGGTGTGGATCGGGCAAGCTCGCCTTGCCCTGGACAAAGCTGGGTCGCAGCAAGGCGCGGAAAGGTTCAGCAGCGCGCAAAGAAAATCGCACCGCGCCGCGCCTGCGGCGGGCAGATTTCAGATAACTATTTGATATTTAACAGCTATTCAGGAAGAATAGCGTGCGGCGAATTCGGAAATGCGCTGCACCACCGCCTTGGATGCCGTGATGCCCCGCGCTTGCGCCTTCTCGGCGGCCTCTGCGCGGGCACGACCGGGCACATGCACACCGAAGCGCCGCCGCAGCCGGTCGAGCTGATCCTTCATCCGCTGCTCGAAATCCGGATCGAGCAGCTTGGGTTCGATAGCAAGCACGAATAGTCCCGTGCCGGGGCTGTCCGGCCCGCCGCTGAACCATGGCGCGTCGAGCGACCAGTTGGCGCCCGACAGGCCCGCCGCCAGCACCTCGACCATCAGCGCGATGTTGGCGCCGCGCTGGCCGCCGAAGGCGAGCATTGCGCCCTTCATGGCGGCGGCGGGATCGGTGGTCGGGTTGCCGCTGGCGTCCAGCGCCCAGCCTTCCGGGATTGTCTTGCCCTCCTCGGCCGCTTTGCGGATGTTGACGAAAGCGGTGGCGCTCGACGACTGGTCGATGACCAGCGGCGCCCCGTCGGCGGCGGGGGCGGCAAACGACATCGGGTTGGTGCAGTAGACCGGCTTGACCGAGCCCGAGCCGGCAAGCACGGCCGGGCCGTTGGTGGCGGCGAACGACACCAGCCCGAGTGTTGCCAGCCTTCCGGTGAAATAGCCGAGCGCGCCGCATGTATAGGCGTTCTTCTGCGAGAAGATGGCGACGCCGAACAGTTTTGCCGCCTTGGCGAGGTCGTCGATGGTGCGGTCGAAGCCGGTATGCGCCAGCCCCCGGCGTGCATCGGAGAGATAGACCGCAAGCGCCGGCCGGGTGATCACCGGGTCGGCATTGCCGTCGATGCGTCCGGCTTCCAGCGCCTCGAGATAGTCGATGAAATGCGACAGACCGACCGAGGAAAGCCCTTCGGCCTCGGCTGATATGATCGAAGCAGTGAGCGATTGTGCCGCTTCCTCATTGGCGCCAGCGCCAAGTGCCGCCATCCGGCACAGTCCTTTTGCCTGGTCGAGACTGAGTTGCATGATGGCAATCCTAGGGGAATAGGGGAGTAAGGGAATAGGGGAATGGTGAGCAGTGAATAGCGAATGGGGATGGAATTGTGAACGTGAATAGTGGCTGGCTACTCCCCTACTCCCCTACTCCCCTCTAACCAATCTTGTTGGGAATCCTGGCCTCTATCCTGCTGAAGGCGAAGACCAGAATACCGGTGATCGTCATGTAGATCAGCGCCAGCAGCAGCAGGGGCTCATAGGTGAGGTAGGTGTCCTGCCGCACCTTGGACGAAACGGCGAAGATGTCGATGACACTGATCGTTGCCACCAGCGGCGTCGATTTCAACTGCAGCACGGTCTCGCCGGTCAGCGTCGGCAGCGCCCGGTAGATGGCCTGCGGCAGCCAGATCCGCCGGAATGCCTTCCAGCGGCTCATGCCGAAGGCACGCGCCGCCTCCAGTTGTCCCTTGGGCACGCCGGCAAAGGCGCCACGCATCACCTCGCCCTCATAGCCGGCGAAAGACAGGGTCAACGCCAGCACGCCATAGGGCCAGGCTTGCCTGAGATATGGCCACATCCAGGATTCGCGGATCCACGGATATTGCGGGAACAGCGAACCCAGGCCGTAATAGAGCAGCCAGAGCTGGATCAGCAGCGGCGTGCCCCGGATCACCGTGCAGAACACCTTGGCAGGCGCGGCGAACCAGAATGAGCCGGCGGCTTGCGCCAGCCCGAGCGGCACGGCCAGCAGAAAGCCCAGCACGCAGGTGACGGCCAGGATCCACAGCGACCGCCAGATGCCGATCAAGCCCATTTCATAATATTGCGGCAGCCAGTCCCAGCGCATGAAAAAGGCAGCCGACAAAACAAGGCCCAGTGCGATCAGGATCAGCACGATGCGGTGCGGCTGCAGCCACAGCGATGTTCGCGCGACGACGTTGATGATGGCAGCCTCGTTGGCCATCAGCGCGCCTCCTTGAGCGAAGGCATGCCGCGCCGCGACCAGGTCTCGACCCGGCCGATGACGAGGTTGGAGAACAGCGACAAAAGCAGATAGAGCACGCCCGCCGCGAAAAAGAAGGTGAAATAGGCTTTGGTGACACCCGCCGCCTGCCGCGTCGCCAGCGCCAGTTCGTAGAAGCCGACGACCGCCAATAGCGCGGTATCCTTGGTGGCGATCAGCCAGAGATTGGCGAGGCCCGGTATGGCGAAGGGCAGCATTGACGGCAAGGTGATGCGCCGCAACAGCAGGCCCGGAGACATTCCATAGGCGCGGGCGGCCTCGATCTGGCCCTGCGGAATGGCCAGGATCGCGCCGCGTATCACCTCTGTCGAATAGGCGCCCTGGACGAAGCCGAGCACGGCGATGCCGGCGGCAAGGCCGCTCACGTCGACGCGCTGATAGCCCATGGCCGTCAGCGCCTGATTGATCAGGTCGGTTCCGGCGTAATAGAGTAGCAGGATCAGCACCAGTTCGGGCACAGCCCGCACGATGGTGGTGTAGACCGCCAGGAGATCGCGCACCACCGGCCCGCCATAAAGCTTGCCGTAGGCGCCGCCGGTGCCGATCAGAAGGCCGAGGCACGTGGCGCCCAGCGCGATCTCGATTGAGTGCAGCAGCCCGACCAGAAGCGTCCCGCCCCAGCCTGGCGGGTAGGGCGAGAGAAGCTCGGTGATGCCGGCCGCGGAGGCCGAAAGAAGTGCGTCAATCAGCGTCGCCCCCGAAGTGCTGGCCAACCGCCGACGGCTGTGTCGGCGGCAAACATGCCTGGGAAAGATCGGGCAGGTGGGGCATGGCGCTGACGCCATGCTCCACGGCTCATGCGAGGATAGTCAGTTCGACTGCGCGCCGCCGCCGCCGTAAATGTCGAAATCGAAGTATTTCTTCGAGATCTCGTCATATTTGCCGTTGGCGCGGATCGCCTTGATGCCGGCGTTGATCTTGCCCTTCAGTTCGGTGTCTTCCTTGCGCACGCCGGCGCCGACGCCCGGTCCGAGCACTTCGTCGTCCGGAGCGACCATCCCCTTCAAGTCGCAGCAGGCCTTGCCCTGGTCGGATTTCAGGAACTCGCCAAGCGCGATGGAATCGGCCTGAACCGCATCGAGGCGGCCGGCGGCAAGATCGTTGTTGGCTTCGTCCTGGGTCTGGTATTCCTTGATCTCGGAGGCTGTGCTGCCAAAATGCTTCTTGGCGTAGACAGCGTGTACCGTCGAAACCTGCACGCCGACGATCTTGCCCTTGAGGTCGTCCGGGGCGGAGCCGAATTTCTGGTCCTTCGGGCCGATGATCGCGGTCGGCGTGTTATAGTACTTGTCCGAGAAATCGATCGTCTTCGCGCGCTCGGCGGTGATCGACATCGAGGAGACGATGAGGTCGATCTTCTTGGTCGTCAGTGCCGGGATGATGCCGTCCCAGGCGACCGGGGTAATGACGCAATCGAGCTTCTCCTCGGCGCAGACGGCATCGATGAAGTCGATCTCCCAGCCAACCCACTTGCCCGAAGCATCGGGCGAGGTGAAGGGCGGATAAGGCTCGGCGGCGACGCCGATCTTGACGGGATCGGCCTTGGCCACGCCCATGGCTGCGACGCCGAGCAGCAGCGCTGCGGCGAATGTCTTCAGAACGGTCTTCATTTCATGACTCCCAGTTTGTTGTTGGTTCCCGGTTTTCTTCCGTCCCGGCCTGTCCTAGCCGATGTTGCGGATGAACTGCTTCAGCCTTTCGGATCTGGGCGCGCCGAAGATCTGCTCGGGCGGGCCTTCTTCCTCGACCAATCCATTGTAGAGATAGACGACATGCGTCGCGACCTCGCGGGCGAACTTCATCTCGTGGGTGACCAGCACCATGGTGCGGCCTTCGCGCGCCAGGTCGCCGATCACCTTCAGCACTTCAGCGACCAGCTCGGGATCGAGTGCGGAGGTGGGCTCGTCGAACAGCATGACGCGCGGATTGATGGCCAGCGCACGGGCGATCGCCGCGCGCTGCTGCTGGCCGCCCGACAGATAGGCCGGATAGACATCGCGCTTTTCGGCCAGACCGACACGGGCGAGCAGTTTCTCGGCCTCGCCGATCGCCACATCGCGCTTGACGCCAAGCACATGTACGGGGACCTCGATGACGTTTTCGATCAGCGTCATGTGGCTCCAAAGGTTGAAGTTCTGGAACACCATGCCGAGCTTGGAGCGGATGCGCTCGATCTGCTTGCGGTCGGCCGGAATGGTGTGGCCGTGGCTGTCGGCCTTGAGCTTGATCTCCTCGCCATTGACGCGAATGATGCCGCTGGTCGGGTTTTCCAGGCAGTTGATGCAGCGCAGCAGGGTGGATTTGCCGGAGCCCGAGCCGCCGATGATTGCGATGACCTCGCCGTCGCGCGCCGACAGCGAGACGCCCTTCAGCACATGCAGCTCACCGAACTTCTTGTGCAGGTTTTCGACGTGGATGGCTTCGGCGGCGCCGTCATGCGCCTTGCCGGATTGGACTGTGGCAGCTTCCACCACGCTCACTGGGTGACCTCTATAGGGTCGGTGGCGGTTCGTCGAACGTCTATCCGGCTAATCAACATATACGCTGTACTGCCCCGCTCCAGACTTCAGCATGGACCCAACGGCGCGAGCCCGTCAATCCTGCTTATTACGGCACTTGCGAGCTTGTTGTGCAAGTGTATAAATAGCCTTCCATGAAATTTTCTCGATTTTTTTCAGCGAAAAAGGACTTCGATGAGCGCTTTCGGATCACAGTCCATGGCGGCGCCGCTGCGCCGCGTGCTGATGCGGTCGGCGGCCAACGCCATGCGCAATGCCGACAGGGCTGCTTGGCACTATGGCCCGGGTTTCAATCCGGCGAAAGCGGCATCGCAGCACGCGCTCCTTGCTGAACTGGTGGCGGCTTCCGGTGCCGAAATCGAATGGATCGAGGACGCGGCGGATGGACTTTCGGATTCGGTGTTCACGCACGACCCGTCGCTGATGACCGATCGCGGCGCGCTGATCCTGTCCATGGGCAAGCCGTTGCGCGCCAGGGAGCCCTCGCTTCATGAGGAAACCTACCGAAGGCTGGGTATTCCAATCCTGGGCCGCGTCGAGGTTCCTGGCCAGGTCGAAGGCGGTGATTGTGTATGGCTCGATGCCCGCACGCTGGTGATCGGGCGCGGTGTCCGCTCCAACCAGGAAGGCATCCAGCAGGTTTCCAACCTGCTGACGCCGCTGGGCGTTTCCGTCTACGGCTTTGATCTGCCGCTGTGGCAAGGCGAAGAGGCGTGCCTGCATCTGATGTCGGTGATCAGCCCGCTGGCCGACGACCTCGCACTGGTCTATTCACCGCTTTTGCCGGCCCCGTTCTATCAGATGCTGAAGGCGCGCAACATCCGACTGGTCGAAGGCGACGCCGAAGAGTTCGCGGCTTCCAACGGCCTTAGCCTGAACGTGCTGCCGACCAGCCCACACAAGGTCATTGCCGTCGCAGGCTTTCCAAAGACCAAAGCCGCGATGGAAGCCGCCGGCTGCACGGTCGAAATCTTCGAGGCGGATGCGCTCTGCATCGCCTGCGAGGGCGGGCCGACATGCCTGACGCGACCGATCCTGCGCCAATGAATATGCCATCCCGCCGCAGGTTCCGTCGCGAGGGCGAGGAGCGGCGGCGGCAGGATCTGATCGAGGCCACTCTGGACAGCGTGGCGGAACATGGCCTGCAGGGCGCCACCTTGCGCACCATCGCATTGCGTGCCGGCGTCACCGCTGGGCTGATCCGGCACTATTTTCCCGGCAAGGAAGAATTGCTGCAGGAAGCCTATGCAGCGCTGATGGGCCGCATGACCGAGCAGGCGAAAGCGGCTTTGGTCATGGAGAATGCCTCGCCTCGCCAGCGCCTTGCGGCTTTCGTCACCGCCAACCTCAATGCGCCGATCATCGATGCGCGGGTGTTTTCGCTCTGGGCAACCTTCATCGGCCGCGCCAGAGCGGATCCGACCTTGGCCCACGCCCACCGCGAAGGCTACCTTGGTTTTCGCAATGAGGTGGAGGCGGTTGTGGCTGAGGTGCTCGCCGCCGAACGGCGCAATCCGGACGCAAGCCAATTGCGCCACCATGCCATCGCGATTAATGCGATCATCGACGGACTCTGGATCGAAGGCTGCCTGGCCGGCGAGATGTTCTCGGCCGGCGAATTGGCGGCGATCGGCATCAAGACTGTCGAGGCCGAACTAGGCCTCGCGCCGGACGGGGAGGAAAACCAATGACGACACTCGGCGAAGCCCTCATCTCGCTGCTTGAAGCGCATGGCGTCGACACGGTGTTCGGGATTCCGGGCGTCCACACGGTCGAGCTCTACCGCGGGCTGGCGCGCTCGAATATCCGCCACGTCACGCCGCGTCACGAACAGGGCGCCGGCTTCATGGCCGATGGCTATGCGCGCGCCAGCGGCAAGCCGGGCGTCGCCTTTGTCATCACCGGACCGGGGCTCACCAACACCATCACCGCCATGGGGCAGGCACGCGCCGATTCGGTACCGATGCTGGTCATATCAGGCGTCAACGCCACGCCGACGCTGGGCAAGGGGCTGGGCCATCTGCATGAATTGCCGGACCAGCGCGGCATGATGGAGAAGGTGGCGCTGTTTTCGCAGCGCGTTACCGAGGCCAGCGAATTGCCCGGTGCCCTGGCGCAGGCCTTTGCCCTGTTTTCATCGGCCCGGCCCGGCCCCGTGCATATCGAGATCCCGACCGACGTCATGGTCAAGTCGGCGGATGGCATCGCTGCCATGCTGAGCAATGTGACCCCACCCGCGCCGGAAGGTGCCGCAATTGCCAGCGCGGCCAAACTCATCGGTGCCGCGCGCCGCCCGCTGATCCTGGTCGGCGGCGGCGCCAAACGCGCCGAAGCGCCGCTGCGGCGTCTGGCCGAGCGGCTGGGAGCGCCGGTCGTCCAGACCGCCAATGCGCGCGGCCTGCTGCATGGTCATCCGCTTTGCGTGCCGGCCAGTCCCAGCCTGAAGGCGGTACGGGCCCTGATGGCCGACGCCGACCTGGTCATTGCCGCCGGCACCGAATTCGGCCCGACCGACTATGACGGCTACAGCGATGGTGGCTTCGTCCTGCCCGCCAATCTGATCCGCATCGATATCGGCGCCGACCAGCTTGCCCGCCGCCCGGCAACCGTTTCGATCCAGGCCGATTGCGCCGAGGCGCTCGAAGCGCTGCTTCTGCAGACGGGCCATATCCCGGCAAGCGAAGGTGGGCCGACACGCGCCGCCGCCGCCCGGGAAGCAGCCTTTGCCGAGCTCAATCCGACACTGCAGGCACAGGTGCGCGCCGTCGAGATGATCCGCGACACCTTGCCGGGCGCGCTCATCGTCGGCGATTCGACGCAGCCGATCTATGCGGCCAACCTCTATTACGACCACGACCGGCCAGGCGGCTGGTTCAATGCCGCCACCGGCTTCGGCGCGCTCGGCTATGGCCCGCCGGCGGCGATTGGCGCGGCCCTTGCGATACCCGATGCGCCGGTTGTCTGCCTGACCGGCGACGGCGGCTTCCAGTTCACGTTGCCGGAGTTGGGCGCCGCGCTCGATGCGCGGGCGCCGGTCATCTTCATCGTCTGGAATAACAGAGGCTACCGCGAGATCGAAACCTCGATGCTCGATGTCGGTGTCGAGCCGGTCGGTGTATCGCCGGCGCCGCCGGATTTCTGCAAGCTGGCCGAGGCCTATGGCATCGGCGCCGAACGGCTTGCCGACATCGACGCTCTCGCGGACGCGTTGAAGCGCGCCCGGGCCACCGGACTGCCGCGCGTCATCGAAATCACGGTTGACTGAAGGACGGTGCTACGTATTTCCCGTCTCGCCGGCCCTGAACCTCGGCCGGCCGGTGGGCGGACGCATGCAAAGACGCGACAACTGCCATGTCGAGATGTCAATTGAGTGACGGGGCAAAAGGCGCGACGCTTCGCGTCGGCGGCACAGAAACGACCTAACGATAAAAAAATGACAGGAGCGTCCAAGATGACGGAAACACTTGAAGGCAAGCATATCGTCGTGACCGGTGGAACCGGTGCGCTCGGCGGTGCGGTTGTCGGCAAACTGCTGAGTGACGGCGCGATCTGCCATGTGCCCAATGCCCATGCCGCCGCACCAGCGCATTTTCCCTTCGCCGCGCATGACCGTGTCCAGTTGGTGCACAATGTCGATCTCTCGGACCCCGCCAAGGTCGAGGCGTTCTACAGTCAGGTTCCAGGCCTGTGGGGCTCAATCCACCTGGCCGGCGGCTTCACCGCCGCACCGGTGGAAAAGATCGAGTCGGCCTCCTTTGCCGAGATGATGGACACCAATGCACGCACCGCCTTCCTGTGCTGCCGCGCCGCGATCCGCTCAATGCTGTCGTCGGACATCGCGGGCCGCATCGTCAACGTCACGGCGCGCGCCGGGCTCGATCCGCGGCGCGGCGCTGGCATGGTCGCTTACGCCGCCAGCAAGGCGGCGGTTGCCGCGATGACGGTGGCGATGGCCGAAGAGCTGAAGCACAGGGGCATCCTGGTCAATGCCGTGGCGCCGTCGACGCTCGATACGCCGGCAAACCGCGCCGACATGCCGGATGCCGATGTCACCAGATGGGTCAGCCTCGAAGCCGCCGCGGAAGCCATCGCCTACCTGGCATCGCCGGCCAATCTGGCGATGAGCGGTACGCTGGTGCCGCTTTACGGCAGGGCGTAACCTTCCAACCCTTCACGTCGGTCAAGTCAAAGAAAAACCCCGCCGGATCGCTCCGGCGGGGTTTTTGTTGAGGCCGCGCGCAAGGCGCGGCAACAGCTAATGCTTAGCTGCCCTGCTTCTTCAGCGCGGCACCCAGGATGTCGCCCAGCGAAGCGCCGGAGTCGGTCGAGCCGTACTGAGCGACCGCTTCCTTCTCTTCGGCGATTTCCAGCGCCTTGATCGAGACCTGCAGCTTGCGGGTCTTCTTGTCGAAGGCGATGACGCGGGCATCGACCTTCTGGCCGACGGTGAAGCGCTCGGGGCGCTGCTCGTCGCGGTCACGGCTCAGATCGGAGCGCTTGATGAAGGTCTCGATGCCGCTGTCGACCAGCCGCACTTCCAGACCGCCATCCTTGACGCCGATGACTTCGCAGGTGACGACCGCGTTCTTGCGCAGTTCGCCTGAAGTCGCCGCTTCGCCGACCGTATCCTTGGCCAGCTGCTTGATGCCGAGCGAGATGCGCTCCTTGTCGATGTCGACATCGAGCACCTGCGCCTTGACCATGTCGCCGCGATTGTACTCTTCGATGACCTGCTCGCCCGGACGGGTCCAGTCGAGGTCGGAAAGGTGCACCATGCCGTCCACGTCGCCTTCGAGGCCGATGAACAGGCCGAACTCGGTCTTGTTCTTGACCTCGCCCTCGACCTGGCTGCCGACCGGATGGCTCGAGGCGAAAGCCTGCCACGGATTCTCGAGCGTCTGCTTGAGGCCGAGCGAGATGCGGCGCTTGGCCGGATCGACCTCGAGCACCACCACGTCGACTTCCTGGGTCGTCGACAGGATCTTGCCGGGATGCACGTTCTTCTTCGTCCACGACATTTCCGAAACGTGGATGAGACCCTCGATGCCCGGCTCCAGCTCGACGAATGCGCCGTAGTCGGTGATGTTGGTGACGGTGCCCTTGATCTTCTTGCCGATCGGGAACTTGGTGCCGATCTCGGACCACGGATCGCTCTCGAGCTGCTTCATGCCGAGCGAGATGCGGTGGGTTTCCTGGTTGATGCGGATGATCTGCACCTTGACCGTCTGACCGATGTTGAGGATTTCGGTCGGATGGTTGACGCGGCGCCATGCCATGTCGGTGACGTGCAGCAGGCCGTCGATGCCGCCGAGGTCGACGAACGCACCATAGTCGGTGATGTTCTTGACGACGCCTTCGACAACCTGGCCTTCTTCGAGGTTCTGCACGATTTCCGAACGCTGTTCGGCGCGGCTCTCTTCGAGCACGGTACGGCGCGACACCACGATGTTGCCGCGGCGACGATCCATCTTGAGGATCTCGAAGGGCTGCGGGTTGTGCATCAGCGGGGAGACGTCGCGGATCGGGCGGATATCGACCTGGCTGCGCGGCAGGAAGGCCACGGCGCCGTCGAGGTCGACAGTGAAGCCGCCCTTGACCTGGTTGAAGATGACGCCTTCGACGCGCTCACCCTTGGTGAACTTCTCTTCGAGACGGACCCAGCTCTCTTCGCGGCGGGCCTTCTCACGGGAAAGCATCGCTTCGCCAAGCGCGTTCTCGATGCGCTCGACATAGACTTCGACGGTGTCACCGACCTTGAGGGTGGTGTCCTTGCCCTTGACGCCGAATTCCTTCAGCGGCACGCGGCCTTCGACCTTGAGGCCGACGTCGATGATGGCCATGTCCTTTTCGATCGCGGTGATCGTACCCTTGACGACCTGACCTTCGCCGGAATGGCCTGTGGTAAATGATTCTTCGAGCAGGCTCGCGAAATCATCGCGAGTGGGATTTGCAGCTGACATTGTTTCTCCTGGAGTGCCCCGCATCTAGAAGCGGGACGGGCGCCGTAGGTTAGCGTTGCGTTGGCCTGCCGGCGTTCCGGGCTACAAAAACCCTGGGCCGCTCTTTAAGCGGCAATTCCGGCGCATGAAGAATGCTGGCAGGCTGGTTCGTGCCCGATATGGGTATTTTCTTCGCCTCCGACAACGGAAATACGAGGGAAAACCCGGATCAGGCCTTGTCTCTCTTGGCCAGCACGTCGTCTATGATCGCCATGGCTGCAAGAAACGCGGCTTCTATAGCCATTTCGCTGGTATCAAGCAAGTGCGCGTCGACCGCCGGCTTCAACGGTGAGTCCGCTCGACCCATGTCGCGCTCGTCGCGGCGCACGATATCGGCGAGGATCTCGGTGAAATCAGCGGTCCCGCCGATGCTCTCGATCTCGGCCAGCCGGCGCTGTGCCCGCACCTCGGCGCTGGCCGTCACATAGAGTTTGATGTCGGCGTCGGGGCAGACGACGGTGCCGATGTCACGGCCGTCGAGCACGGCCCCGGGCGGCGTCTTGGCGAAGTCGCGTTGTTTCTCGACGAGGATGCGCCGCACCGTGGGGTACACCGCGACCTTCGAGGCGGCCTCGCCGACCGCATGCGCCGACAAGACCGTCCGGTCGAGCCTTGCCAGATCGACCTGGCGCGCCGCGGTTTCGGCGGCCGAGACATTGCCGAGCGGCAGCGCGTGCTGGATCAGCGCATAGGCGACGGCGCGATAGGTGAGACCGGTGTCGAGCAGGTTTAGCCGGTAATGGTCAGCCAACCGCCGGGCGAGGGTGCCTTTGCCGGCGCCGGCGGGGCCGTCGATGGCGATGGTGAAGGTCGAGCTCATTTGGCTGGTCTGAAAAATCGAAATGCCAACACCGCCGCGGCAATCAGAACCGACAGCGGCAGCGCTATAAACGGTACGACGCCAATTGTTACAAAAGCCATTGCACCGAACCCTTTGATCAGCACCGCAAGGAAAACCCATTTGTTGTTTTCCAGGAGGGTGGCTGCGTAAACCGACAGATACATCATCAGAAATTGAAGTAACAAAATCCAAAAAAGAAAGGCAAAAATGCCTACGCGGTTTTTGAAAACAAAACGCTCAATTAGATAAGGGACCAACGCCGCTCCTAGGCAAGCTCCTAGGATTGGCCAGTCGTGCAACATTTGCTATCCAATCTCCGCGCCCAGCGCCTTCATCAGCCCCATGAATTCCGGAAAACTCGTCGCGATCATCGCCTGATCGTCGATGGTCACCGGCTTTTCCGTCGCCAGCCCCATCACCAGAAAGCTCATGGCGATGCGGTGGTCGAGGTGAGTCTGCACGGTGGTGTCCTGGCCGTTGGGATGGCCGCCAAGGCCCTTGCCGCCCGGTTTGCCGCGCACGGCGAGCGAAGCCTCGCCCTCGGTGCAATCGACGCCGTTGAGCTTCAGCCCGTTGGCGACGGCCGACAGCCGGTCGGACTCTTTCACCCGCAGCTCTTCCAGCCCTTGCATCAGCGTTTCCCCCTCGGCAAAGCTGGCAGCGACCGCGAGCACAGGGTACTCATCGATCATGGACGGCGCCCGCTCGGGCGGCACGATGACGCCTTTCAGTTCGGAATAACGCACGCGCAGGTCGGCGACATCCTCGCCGCCGGCATTGCGCGGGTTGAGGATTTCGATGCTGCCGCCCATCTCCTGCAGCGTCAAAAGCAGGCCGGTGCGGGTCGGGTTCATCAGCACGTTTTCTATTGTGATGTCCGAACCCGGCACGATCAGTGCGGCCACCAGCGGGAAACCGGCCGAGGACGGGTCGCCCGGCACGGCGATGGTCTGGCCGGTCAGCCTGCCCTGGCCTTCGATGAAGATGTGGCGCACGCCGCGCTCGTCGGTTTCGACCGACAGATTGGCGCCAAAACCCTTCAGCATCTTTTCGGTGTGGTCGCGCGTCATGACAGGCTCGATCACCGTGGTGATGCCCGGCGTGTTCAGCCCGGCCAGCAGCACCGCCGATTTCACCTGCGCCGAGGCCATCGGCACGCGGTAGGTGATCGGGGCGGCGTGCTTCGGTCCATGCAGCGTGATCGGCATGCGGTCGCCTGGCGTCGCCTTCAGCACCTGCACGCCCATCTGGCGCAAGGGTTCCAGCACGCGGCCCATCGGCCGGCCCGACAGCGAGGCGTCGCCGATGAAGGTCGTCTCCATGTCATAGGTGCCGACAAGGCCCATGGTCAGCCGCGAGCCGGTGCCGGCATTGCCGAAGTCGAGCGGGCCTTCCGGCTGCAACAGTGCGCCGTTGCCGGTGCCGCGGATCACCCACTCGTCGCCGTTCTTCTCGATATGTGCGCCCATTGCCTTCATGGCCGCACCCGTGCGCATCACGTCCTCGCCTTCGAGCAGGCCGGTGATGCGAGTCTCCCCGGAGGCGAGGCCGCCGAACATGAAGGAACGGTGCGAGATCGACTTGTCGCCCGGCACGCGCGCGATGCCGGAAAGGGCTGGGGATTGGCGGGCGGTGGCCGGCTTGGGGGCGGCGGCGTGAGACATGGAATTTCCCTGGACGGAATGCCGGCAGGCCGGCGCTTTTCATTTGTTGCGGCGGTCTCGTATCACGGCGGGCCGAAATGGTCATCCCCCATGGTCGTCACTGACGCGAGGCCTTTCAATGCATGGTTTTGTGACGCCGGCTTTTCGCTTTGACAGCGCTGCAAACTGTGGTTAAGGGGACCACTCTTTTATTGACGAGGCTTGCCGTGGCAAAAACCGAACTTGGCACAAAACGTATCGACCCGGAGACGGGCCGAAAATTCTACGACCTGAACAAGGACCCGATCGTCTCGCCATACACTGGCAAGACCTATCCGCGTTCCTATTTCGAGGAAGGCAAAATTGCCGCTCTCGAGGAGGAAGAGGAAGTGGCCGAGAAGGAAGTGGACGCCGAGGAAGAAGAAGGCGTTGAGGTCGTCTCGCTCGAAGAGGCTGATGAGGACGTCAAGGGCGACGACCTGCCGGATCTTGGCGACGACGAGGACGACGTCGATCTCGGCGACGACGAAGATGACACCTTCCTTGCCGACGAAGAGGAAGAAGACGACGATGTCGCCGACATGATCGGCGTCGGCGACGACGACGACGAGGTCTGATCGGCCTTGAAAGCGGGCGTTTGCGGGCTTTCGAGGCCTGTGAAGAAAAAGCGGCTCTCGAAGGCTTGATATCTGAGAAGGGCGGGGTTAGAAGCCGCCTGCACTAACGGCGCGGTCTCCAACCCGCGCCGGATCTCTTCGCCGGAAACGGCGCCGGTTGACTGCCGGAAGTGGGGCCATAGCTCAGTTGGGAGAGCGCTTGAATGGCATTCAAGAGGTCGTCGGTTCGATCCCGATTGGCTCCACCAAACAGTCCCTCTGCAATTCGCAGCCGATGAATGTGCCGCACTGCGGCCATCGCGCTTGATGGCCAGTTCAGGCAACGCCGCTGAAAGCGCCTCCATCAACGGAACGAACGAGCCATTTCTCGAGAGCGATCGCTCGCCGGACAAAGTCCTCATTGTTCATGGAGCGCTTAGAGACTGAAAGGCAGCCCGATCACCACTCGGCGAAGGAGCCGTCCTTGTGGCGCCAGACCGGATTGCGCCAGCGGTGGCCTTCCTTGGCGCGTTCCTTGACATAGTCCTCGTCGATCTCGACACCCAGGCCCGGTCCGTCGGGAATGGCGACATAACCATCCTCGTAGCGGAAGACATCCTTGTTGGCGGCATAGTCGAGCAGGTCGTTGGCGGCATTGTAGTGGATGCCGAGGCTCTGCTCCTGGATGAAGCAGTTGTAGCTGACCGCGTCGAGCTGCAGGCACGCAGCAAGCGCGATCGGCCCGAGAGGGCAATGCGGCGCCACCGCCACGTCATAGGCTTCCGCCATCGCCGCGATCTTGCGGCATTCGGTGATGCCGCCGGCATGCGACAGGTCTGGCTGGATGATATCGACGACACCTTCCTCGAACACCGACTTGAAGTCCCAGCGGCTGTAGAGCCGCTCACCGAGCGCAATCGGCGTCGAGCCAAGCGCGGCGATCTCCTTCAGCGCCTCGCGGTTTTCGCTGAGCACCGGCTCCTCGATGAACATCAGCCTGTAAGGCTCCAGTTCTTTGACCAGGGCACGCGCCATCGGCCGGTGGACGCGCCCATGAAAATCGACGGCGATGCCGATGTTGGGTCCGACCGCCTCGCGCACCATGGCGACGCGTTCGACAGCGGCATCGATCTTGTCGTGGCTGTCGACGATCTGCAACTCCTCGGTACCGTTCATCTTCAACGCCAGGAAACCGCGCGCAACCATTTCCCGGGCACCGGCCGCGACTTCTGCCGGCCGGTCCCCGCCGATCCAGGAATAGACCTTGATCGTGTCGCGCAGCTTGCCGCCGAGCAATTCATGCACAGGCACGCCGAGCGCCTTGCCCTTGATATCCCACAGTGCCTGGTCGATGCCCGCAATGGCGCTCATCAGGATCGGCCCGCCACGGTAGAAGCCGCCGCGGTGCATCACCGTCCAGTGGTCCTCGATCAGGCGGGGATCCTTGCCGATGAGGTAATCGCCAAGCTCCTTGACCGCTGCCTCGACGGTCAGTGCCCGGCCCTCGACGACCGGCTCGCCCCAGCCGGTGACGCCGGCATCGGTCTCGATTTTCAGGAACAGCCAGCGCGGCGGAACGATGTAGGTGGTGAGCGAGATGATTTTCATGCGCAGTCTCAGTTGCTCTTGAGTTTCTTGGCGCTGACGAGGTCGCGCGCCGCGAGGTCGAGGATCTTGTTTGCCGCCCCGCGTGCCGCCTCGGCATTGCGCATGCGCAGCGCCTCGACCACCTCGAGGTGCGCCGCCACGGCCTCCATGCGCCGGTCGAGCGAAATCACCGCCGTCGCCTCGAGCGAGAATTTGAGCCCGGTGTCGATGAGATTGCCGATCTGGCGAAAGATCGGGTTGTGGCTCGCGGCATAGACGATCTGGTGGAAGGCGATGTCGCTGCGCGAGAAGGCGGCGAGATCCTCGCCGGCGCCAGCCATGCCTCGCCATGCCGCTTCGAGGTCGGCGATTTCCTGCAGCGTCGCGCGGGTGGCGGCGAGTTCTGCGACCAGCGGTTCGATGGCGCGGCGCGTTTCGAGGATGGCGTCGAAGAGCTTGTCGTCCAGCGCGTGCGGCGCGTGCCAGGCGAGCACCTGCGGGTCGATGATGTTCCAGTCGTCCTCGTTGCAGACGATCGTGCCGATGCGTGGCCGCGACAGCACCAGCCCTTTGGCGGCCAGCACCTTCAGGGCTTCGCGGATCACGGTGCGGCTGACCCCATACTCGACGCCGAGCTCGTTTTCGGTCGGCAAGGAGGAGCCGGCCGGATAGCGCCCGGAGAAGATGTCAGAGGCTATCGCCTTGGTCACATCCGGCATCACGCGCGGGCGGCGAGTGGTCGTATCTCCCGGGGCTTTTTTCAGAATCTCGGTCACCTCAGCCCTCCTCCAAGGCGGCGAACCGCTGGTTTCGCACAACCGGTCCGCCCTTAACGGATGCGGATCGATTGCGCTAGCGATCGCTGGTCAGAGCATGTACATTAATTATCATACCAGATCAATTGACGAGTATGATAAAAGCGATTAGAGACTCCGGCATCCGGGCTGAGCGCCCGGTCTATCGCTGGGAGGTAATCATGCGACTTTTGAAGACCGCGCTCGTCGCGGGCGCGCTTGCCGTGCTGTCCGTCACGACCATCGCTGCATATGCTCAGGACACCAAAATCGGTTTCATCGTCAAACAGCCCGAGGAGCCGTGGTTCCAGGATGAATGGAAGTTCGCCGACCAGGCCGCCAAGGAGAAGGGCTTTACCCTGGTCAAGATCGGCGCCGAGGACGGTGAGAAGCTGATGTCGGCGATCGACAATCTCGGCGCCCAGGGCGCCCAGGGTTTCATCGTCTGCACACCGGACGTAAAGCTTGGCCCCGGCATCGTCGCCAAGGCCGCCGCCAACAATCTCAAGCTGATGACTGTCGACGACCGTCTGGTCGGCGCCGACGGCAAGGCGCTGGAAGACGTGCCGCATATGGGCATTTCGGCCACCAAGATCGGCGAAGCCGTCGGCCAGGCGATCGTCGACGAAATGAAGGCGCGCGGCTGGAAGGCGGACGAGGTCGGCGCAATCCGCGTCTCGTATGACCAACTGCCGACCGCGGTTGACCGCGTCGAAGGCGCCATCTCGGTGCTGAAGGCAAACGGCTTCACAGCCGAGAACATTTTTGACGCCCCGCAGGCCAAGACCGACACGGAAGCTGCCCTCAATGCGGCGACTGTCGTGCTCAACGCCCATGCCGACATCAAGAAGTGGGTCTCCTTCGGCCTCAACGACGAGGCGGTGCTCGGCGCAGTGCGTGCTTCCGAAAGCGTCGGCATCCCCGCTGACAGCGTGATCGGCGTTGGCATTGGCGGCGCGGATTCCGCGATCAACGAGTTCAAGAAGCCGACCGCCACCGGCTTCGTCGGCACCGTGATCATCTCGCCGAAGCGTCATGGCTACGAGACGGCGCTCAACATGTATGACTGGGTTGCCAACAACAAGGAACCGGAGAAGCTGATCCTGACTTCGGGTGCACTCGCCAAGCGCGACGACTACCAGAAGGTCCGCCAGGGCCTCGGCATCGAATAATCCTCCCTGTACAAACAGGCGGCGGCTCATCCCGCCGCCTGTTTGTCATGGCTCAAAAGGATCGGCTCGTGTCCTTTCTCGACTTCTCGCACGTCACCAAGACCTATCCGGGCGTCAAGGCGCTGTCGGACGTTTCGTTCGGCGTCGACAAAGGCGCCGTGCATGGCCTGATGGGCGAGAACGGCGCCGGCAAATCCACCCTGATCAAGATCCTGTCCGGCGACCAGCATGCCGATCAGGGTGAGATCCGCATTGACGGCAGGGTTCAGGCCTATACCTCGACCCGGGATGCCTTCGACAATGGCGTCATTGTCATTCATCAGGAACTGCAACTCGTTCCTGAACTCACCGTTGCCGAAAACCTCAGCCTAGGTCGTTTCCCCGCCAACGCCGGCATCATCGCCGGTCGCCGGATGCTGGACGACGTCGGCGCCAAGCTGAAATCGGCCGGTATCGACATCGACATGCGCCGCAAGGTCAAGACGCTGTCGATCGGCGAACGCCAGATGGTCGAGATCGCCAAGGCGGTCATGCTCGACGCACGCGTTATCGCGCTGGACGAACCGACCTCGTCGCTGTCCTCGCGCGAAAGCGAAATCCTGTTTGCCCTGATCAATCGCCTGCGCAGCGAGGGCAAGGTCATCATCTACGTCTCGCACAGGCTCGACGAGGTGTTCCGGCTCTGCGACAGCCTGACCGTGCTGCGCGACGGCAAGCTCGCGGCGCACCACGCGTCGCTGAAAGGCGTCACCCGCGATCAGGTCGTCGCCGAGATGGTCGGCCGCGAGATTTCGGATATCTGGGGTTTTCGCGCACGAAAAACAGGCGATGTCCGCCTGAAGGTCGACGCTCTCAGCGGCCCCAAACTGCAGACACCGGCCAGTTTCGAGGCAAGGGCAGGCGAGATCGTCGGCTTCTTCGGCCTGATCGGCGCCGGGCGCTCGGAGCTGATGCGGTTGGTCTATGGCGCCGATCCGCGTTCGGGCGGCACCATCACCGTCGACGGCAAGCTGGTTCGCGCCACCGATCCGCGTGGCACGATCCGGGCCGGCATCGTGCTGTGCTCGGAGGATCGCAAGCATGACGGCATCATCCAGGGGCGCTCGGTCGAGGAGAACATCAACATCTCGTCGCGGCGCCATCACACACGCTTCGGCGTGCTCAACCGCGCCAGCGAGATCGCCACGGCCGAGACCTTTATCAAGAAGCTGAAGGTGCGCACGCCGTCGCGCAAGCAGGACATCATCAACCTCTCCGGCGGCAACCAGCAGAAGGTCATCCTCGGCCGCTGGCTGTCCGAACAGGGCGTGCGGGTGCTCATTGTCGACGAGCCGACGCGCGGCATCGATGTCGGTGCCAAATCGGAAATCTACGAACTGCTCTACCAGCTTGCGCAGGACGGCATGGCGATCGTCGTGGTCTCGTCCGAACTGCCGGAGGTGATGGGCATCTGCGACCGTATTCTGGTGATGTGCGGTGGCCGCGTCAGCGCTGAACTCACCCGCGACCAGTTCGCCGAAAGGGCGATCCTGGCCGCCGCTCTGCCCGATCAGAAAACCCCCGACGCGATCGCATCCTGAGGACTTTGGCATGACCGACCAGTTGAAAAAAATCCTGCTCGGCGAACAGGGCCTCGTCGTCATCTTTGTCGTCGCCTTCGCGCTGGTGTCGGCTCTGGTGCCGAACTTCCTTACGGACCGCAACATGCTCGGCCTGCTGCAGTCGGTGGTCACCGTCGGTATCGTCGCCTGCACCATGATGTTCTGCCTCGCCGCGCGCGACTTCGACCTGTCGGTCGGTTCGATCGTCGCCTTTGCCGGCATGGTCGCTGTGATGGCCTCGAATTACACCGGCTCGATCCTGCTTGGCCTGCTGGCGGCAATCGCCTGCGGCGCTTTCGTCGGCTTCATCAACGGCGTTGTCATCGCCAAATTTCGCATCAACGCGCTGATCACGACGCTGGCCACCATGCAGATCGTGCGCGGCTTTGCGCTGATCGCGTCCGACGGCCGCGCCGTCGGCATCAACAGCCCGGATTTCTATCAGCTGGCGCTCTCGAAACTGCTCGGCATACCGACGCCGGTCTGGGTGCTTGCCATCCTGTTTTGCATCTTCGGCTTCGTCCTCAACCGGACCGTCTTCGGCAAGAACACGCTGGCCATCGGCGGCAATCCGGAGGCCTCGCGGCTTGCCGGCGTCAATGTCGACCGGACGCGCATCTGGATTTTTGCGCTGCAAGGCGTCGTCTGCGGTATCGCCGGCATCCTGCTGGCGTCGCGCATCACCTCGGGCCAGCCCAACGCGGCGGTCGGGCTGGAACTCTCGGTCATTTCGGCCTGCGTGCTCGGCGGCGTTTCGCTTGCCGGCGGCCGCGCCACCATGTCGGGCGTCATCGTCGGCGTGCTGATCATGGGAATCGCCGAAAACGCCATGAACCTGCTCAACATCCCGGCCTTCTACCAGTACATCGTGCGCGGCGTTATTTTGCTGCTGGCCGTGCTGCTCGACAATCTGCGCTCATCGGCACTGGGTCGGCGATAGGCTGGAGGAACAAAAATGGCTGAGCGCCTTTCCGGCAAACGCATCTTCCTGACGGGTGCAGCGCAAGGCATCGGGCTTGCCATCGCCGAAGCCTGTTTGGCCGAAGGCGCAAAACTGTTCCTGGTCGACCGCGATGCCGCACTGCTGGACAAGGCAGTCGCCGGCCTTGCCGCACCGCAAGGCCATGTCGGACATGTTGCGGCCGACATAAGCGACAGCGCCGGGATTGCGGCTGCCGTCAGCCAAGCGGCTGCCGAGATCGGCCCGATCAACGCGCTGATCAACAATGCCGGGGTCAATGTGTTCTCGACGCCGCTCGAGGCGACCGAGGAAGAGTGGAACCGCAACTTCGACGTCAACGTCAAGGGAGCCTGGAACTGCAGCAAGGCGGTGCTGCCGGGCATGATCGCGAGCGGCGGCGGCGCCATCCTCAACATCGCCTCGACGCACAGCTTCACCATCATCCCGCATACCTTCCCCTATCCGATCGCCAAGCACGCGCTGCTCGGCCTGACCAAATCGCTGGCACTCGAATATGCGGCGCAAGGCGTGCGCGTGAACGCGCTGGCGCCGGGCTATGTCGAGACGCAGAAGGCGATCGATTACTGGAACAGCTTTGCCGACCCGGCCACAGCACGCGCCAACACCATGGCACTGCACCCCGGCGGCCGCATCGCCACGGCGCACGAGATCGCGCTTGCCGCGGTGTTCATGATTTCCGACGAGTGCCCGTTCATGAACGCGGCCACGCTCGTCGTCGACGGTGGACTGAGCCAGCTCCAGCATCCCGCCTGAACGCCGGAAAGACCATGACCAAGAGACGATCGCAGCAGTGGTTCGGCGGGCTGGGCAAGGATGCCTTCATCCACCGCAGCTGGATGAAGAACAACGGCCTGCCCGATGATGCTTTCGACGGCCGCCCGGTGATCGGCATCTGCAACACATTCTCCGAATTCACGCCTTGCCACGTGCATTTCCGCGGCCTGATCGAGCATATCAAGGCGGGCGTGCTGGAAGCCGGCGGCCTGCCGCTCGAATTCCCGGTCTTCTCTTGCGGCGAGTCCAATCTGCGGCCGACGGCGATGCTGTTTCGCAACCTCGCCTCGATGGATGTCGAGGAGGCAATCCGCGGCAATCCCATGGATGGCGTTGTGCTGATGGCCGGCTGCGACAAGACCACGCCGTCGCTGGTCATGGGCGCGGCTTCCTGCGACCTGCCGTCGATCGTCATCTCAGGCGGTCCGATGCTCAATGGCCGCTTCCAGGGCCGGGAGATCGGTTCCGGCACCGATGTGTGGAAGTTTTCGGAAGACGTTCGCGCCGGCGTGATGAGCGAGCAGGATTTCGCCAATGCCGAGAGCGCCATGTCGCGCTCACCCGGTCACTGCATGACCATGGGCACGGCCTCGACCATGGCCTCGATGGTCGAGGCGCTCGGCCTGGCGCTGCCGGGCAACGCCGCCTATCCGGCAGTCGATGCACGCCGCAGCCGCATCGCCCGCATGACCGGACGGCGCATCGTCGAGATGGTCAATGAGGATCTGCGCCTGTCGGCTATCCTCACCAGACAAGCCTTCGCCAACGCGATCCGCATCAATGGCGCGATCGGCGGCTCGACCAATGCGGTCGTGCATCTGCTGGCAATCGCCGGCCGCGTCGGCACCGAGCTGACGCTGGACGATTGGGACAGATATGGCCGCGATGTGCCGACCATCCTCGACCTGATGCCGTCCGGCCGTTTCCTGATGGAGGATTTCTGCTACGCCGGTGGCATTCCGGCCGTCATGAAGGAGATGGCCGATCTGCTTGATCTCGACGCGCTGACCGTCACCGGCAAGAGCGTGTGCGAGAACATCACTGACGCCCAAAACTACAATCCGGAGGTGATCCGCCCGCGCGACAAGGCGCTGACATCGCACGGCGGCATCGCGGTGCTGCGCGGCAATCTGGCGCCCGACGGCGCCATTATCAAGCCGTCCGCCGCCTCGCCAGCGCTGATGAAGCATCGCGGCCGCGCCGTCGTCTTCGAGGACATCGACGACTACAAGGCGCGCGTCGACGATCCCTTGCTGGACATCGACGATGCGTCGATCATGGTGCTGAAGAATTGCGGGCCGAAAGGCTATCCTGGCATGGCCGAAGTCGGCAACATGGCGCTGCCTCGGAAGCTGCTGAAGCAAGGCGTCCGCGATATGATCCGCATCTCCGACGCCCGCATGTCCGGTACCGCCTTCGGCACTGTCGTTCTGCATGCCGCACCCGAAGCCGCTATCGGCGGCCCGCTGGCGCTGGTCAGGAGCGGCGACTTCATCGAGCTCGATGTCGAAGCGAGGAAGCTGCATCTCGACGTGTCGGAACAGGAGTTGGCGCGGCGTCGTGAATCCTGGCTACCGCCCGTCCCGGCGATGCGCGGCGGCTATCAGGGGCTTTACGTCGACCATGTCCTGCAGGCGGATCGTGGCGCCGACCTCGACTTTCTCGTCGGAAGCCGTGGCCACGCCATCCCGCGCGAAAGCCATTGAGGCCGACCAGCATGCCTAATTTCCGGCCTTTCGATTTCCACGGCATTCACGCCATTCTCTACGCGCTCTTTGACGTGAACGAACAGCTGGACCGCGCGGCGATGCGTCGGCAGGTCGAGATCTGCCTCGCGACCGGCGTGCACGGCATGGCGGCGCTCGGCCTGGCAACGGAAGTCGCCAAGCTGACCGAGGCCGAGCGTCGGACGATCATGGACTGGACGGCGGAAGACACCGCAGGAAAAGTGCCGCTCGCCTTCACCATCTTCGGTTCTTCTGTGGCTGAGCAGGTGGCGCAGGTTCGCCATGCCGAAAGCGTCGGAGCGGATTGGGTGATCCTGCAGCCGCCGCCAGCCGGATCCTATGGTGCGCCGGAATACATCAAGTTCTTCGGCCGCGTCGCCGAGGCGACCGACCTGCCGGTGGCGATCCAGAACGCGCCGGCGTTTTTCGGGCGCGGCCTGTCATCGGACGAAATCCGCGAACTCGTCACGCTGCATCCCAACATAAGGCTGATCAAGGGCGAAGGTCCGGTCACCGACATCGCCGGGCTGATCGAGCGCACCGAAGGCCGGATACCGGTTTTCAACGGACGCGGCGGCCTGGAACTGATCGACAATTTCCGCATCGGTTGCCGCGGCATGATCCTGGCGCCGGATTGCGCCGACTATGCCGTGCGCGCCTATCATGCGTTCCGCGCCGGAGACGAAGTCACGGCCGAGGCTGAATATGCAAGAATATTGCCGGCTGCCGTGTTCGTCATGCAAGGCATCGAGAGCCTGGTCTGTTACGGCAAGCGGCTGTTCGGCGCCCGCGCCGGCATCCCGGTACATGACCGGGCTCCGGCGATGCGGCCAGGCGAGCCTGGCCTCGCAATGGTGGAGCGCTTTGCGATTGGTCTGGGTCGGTTGCCTGGCTGAACGGCAACTGCCTTTCAGTAGGTCGTCCGTCCACCCGACAGGTCGAACGTGGAGGCGGTTGTAAAGCTGTTCTCCTTGGAGACGAGCCAGGCGACCATCGCCGCGGCTTCGTCAACCTCCAGCAGGCGGCCGCGCGGAATGCGCGAGCGCATATATTCGATGTGCTCCGGCGTCAGTTGTTCGAGGATGCGCGTCTGTGCCGTGGCCGGCGAGATGCAGTTCACGGCGATGTCGTACTGCGCCAGTTCCTTGCCGAGCGACTTGGTCAAGCCGATGACCGCCGCCTTCGAGGCTGAATAGGCGGAGGCGTTGGGGTTGCCTTCCTTGCCGGCCACCGAAGCGATGTTGACGATCCGTCCGTAATTGCGCTCCTTCATTCCGGGAACCACGGCGCGATTGACGTAGAACGTACCGTTTACGTTGACGTCGATGACCTTCTTCCACGTCTCGATGTCGTAGACGTCGAGCGGGGCGGCCGGGCCGGCAATTCCGGCGGAATTGACCAGAATGGAAATCTTGCCGGCCAGCTCTTCGGTCCTGGCGCGCGCCGCGTCCACCGACGCCCAATCGGCGACGTCCACGGTCTCCGTCGTGGCGGCGCTGCCGAGTTCCTTCTTGGCGGTTTCGAGGCGGGCCTCATCGAGATCCCACAAGGTTACCGTCGCGCCGGAGGCGACGAAACGTCTGGCCATCGCAAAGCCGAGGCCCTGGGCGCCGCCGGTGACCACAGCGTGCTGGCCGTCAAGATCGATCCTGTTCATGTCGAGCGGTTCTTTCCGTTTGAGCTACTTCCGGGATAAAGGCCGGCCTGCGCAGGCGGGCGATATCGCTACATGGTTGCGCCAAGGCTCCATGGCACGAACTCGTTGTCGCCATAGCCGAGCGCTTCCGACCTGGTGCGCCCGCCGGATGCGACGCGCAGGATCTCGGCGAAGATTTCCCGGCCCTTCTCGGCCAGCGAGACGCCGTCCAGTATGTCTCCGCAATTGATGTCCATGTCCTCGCGCATCTGCTCGAAGATAAAGGTGTTGGAGGCAAGCTTGATCGAGGGCGTCGGCTTGCAGCCGAAGGCCGAACCGCGGCCGGTGGTGAAGCACAATATGTTGGCGCCGCCGGCGACCTGCCCGGTGGCCGAGACCGGATCGTAGCCAGGCGTATCCATGAAGACGAGGCCGCGCTCGTTGATCGGCTCGGCATATTCCAGCACTGCGCGCAGATTGGTGGTGCCGCCCTTGGCGGAGGCGCCGAGCGATTTCTCCAGGATGGTCGTCAGCCCACCCAGCTTGTTGCCGGGCGAAGGGTTGTTGTTCATCTCCATGTCGTGCCTGGCGGTATAATCCTCCCACCAGCGGATGCGCTCGATCAGCTTTTCACCCACCGCGCGGCTCTCGGCGCGCAAGGCGAGAAGATGTTCGGCGCCATAGATTTCGGGCGTCTCCGAGAGCACGGCCGTGCCGCCTTGCCCGACAAGCAGGTCCACCGCAGCACCCAGTGCCGGATTGGCGCTGATGCCGGAGTAGCCGTCCGATCCGCCGCATTGCAGTGCTAGCACCAGTTCGGAGGCTGGTTGCGGCGTCCTTTCGGCGGCGTTCACCGTAGGCAGCATGTCGACGATCGCCTTAACGCCGGCCTCGACTGTCTTTCGCGTGCCGCCGGTTTCCTGGATCGTCATCGTGCGGAAAATCGTGCTCTCCTCGATGTTGTACGACTGCATCCAGCGCGGAATCTGGAACGCTTCGCAGCCGAGCCCGACCATCAGCACGCCGCCGACATTGGGGTTCGTGGCAAAGCCCCATTGCGTGCGCTTCAGCAGGTCGTAAGCGGGACCCTTGGTGTCGATGCCGCAGCCGGTGCCGTGGACGAGTGCGATGATGCCGTCGATATTGGGATAGTCGCGCAGGATGCCAGACCGGTTGACCTCGTCGGTGATGAACCGGGCGACGCTGGCAGAGCAATTCACTGACGTCAGGACGGCGATGAAGTTGCGCGTGCCGACCTTGCCGCTCGGCCGGCGGTAACCCATGAAGGTGGCCCGCTCGGCCTCGGCAACGATCTCGGTTTGCCTGGTATTGGTGCCGAAGACGTAGTCGCGTTCGAAATTGCGCAGATACACATTGTGCTCGTGAACCCAGTCGCCGGCGACGATGGGTTCCCGCGCAAAGCCAATGGTCTGGCCGTATTTCACGATCGGGTCGTCCGAGCCGATGTCGCACAGCGCCATCTTATGCCCGCGCGGTATGCGCGCCTTCGCTGCCACGTCCCCGGCCTTGTCGCCGATCTTCAACGGATCGACTGCCAGAAGAATGTTGTCGGTATTCGACAGCTTGATGAACCGTGCCAGGACCCAAACTCTGAAAAAGCTCTCCCCGACAAGGAGCGTCGAGAGGCAAAAGTGATTTGGAATACTAATATAATAGAATGTCAGTGGTCAAGGTGCGGTTGCGAAAGGCCTGGACTGCAGGGCGTTGCGGCGGATCGGTCAGGTGAGTGGCGTGCGATGAGTGCGCCTTGCGGCGCAGTTTGAGGGCGGCAAACGGCTGGATGAAACAACGGATCGCCGCCCGGCCGGGACACGGTCAGTCGAGATGGAAGACCTCTTCCATCGCCGCCCACCATTCGCTGTCGGCGCGCGTCGGCAGTGGCGTCTGCATGGGGTCGCACAGCTCCCACCATTTGCGCATCGCCGGCGACTCGCTCATCCGCGCCGCATCCCTGGCGAAGTCGCTGCCGTGATACTCCCAGCAGGCGAACAGAAGGTTCTCCGGTTCGCGCAGGAAGATCGAATAGTTGCGGATGTTGGCGCGGCTGATGACGTCGAGCACTTCGGGCCAGACGGCGGCGTGGACGCGCTTGTAGTCCGCGATCGCCTCGGCTTTCACGCCGAT
Source organism: Mesorhizobium sp. M7A.F.Ce.TU.012.03.2.1 (assembly GCF_004006095.1). NCBI lineage: Bacteria > Pseudomonadati > Pseudomonadota > Alphaproteobacteria > Hyphomicrobiales > Phyllobacteriaceae > Mesorhizobium > Mesorhizobium sp. M7A.F.Ce.TU.012.03.2.1. The sequence continues at coordinate 894,614 of NZ_CP034779.1, read as the reverse complement.
ACATAGTCCCATTCTTTGCATGCCGGTGGCTCGCAGGGGCTTCAGTCGAGAAGGTCGGCGGCGACTTCGAGCGTGTTGCGGAACGACGTCTCGAGATGATGTTCCATGGCCCTTGCCGCCCCCTCGGCGTCGTGGCGCTTCAGCGCGTCGAAAATGGCCTCGTGCTGCTCGATCGTCTGTTCTCCATAGCCCGGTCTTGGGATGGCGAGATAGCGTCCGCGATCCATCTGTGCCTTCGAGATGTCGACGGCTCTCCAGATCATCGGCAGGTCGCAGATCTCGGCTATGGTGCGGTGGAAGACATCGTCGAGCTGTATCGCGGTGGCATATCTGCCGCGGGATATGGCAAGCCGGTGCGCCGCCATGTTGTCTTCCAGCAATTCGCTGGCCGCCGCTGTGAACTTGGCGGCCGCGCGTCGGGCGCTCTCCATCTCCAGTGCCCGCCGAATGACATAGGCTTCTTCCAGGTCGGCCCGGCTGATCGGAGCGACATAGGTGCCGGTCTGTGCCAAGATCTTGACCAGGCCCTCGTCGCTGATGCGCTTGACCGCTTCGCGCACCGGGGTGCGCGACACCCCCAGGGCCTCCGCGATGGCGACTTCGTTGATGACCTCTCCCGGCTTCAGCTGCCCGACGACGATCAGGTTGCGGATCTTGTGGTAGATCTGATCGCGGAGCGGAAGAGCCCGATTGAGCGTCGAAGGATCCAGGTCCATTGCAAATCCGTGTCTTCGTTCACCAGAAATGGCCAGATAATACTAGAATGTCAATCGGAACGCATCCAATGGAAGCGGTCGGGTGTCGGTGGACACGATGTTCATAACGACCGCCGGAATCCACCTTGCCAGAACTATTATATTAGTGCAATAGTCATCATCCGCGGTGAGAAATTCAACCGCAACCGAGAGCCTTGACTGAGTCGCGTGTTCAAAAGCCCGGACGTTCAAGCCAGTTCGAAGAGGGGTCGAGCTGTGTTGAAGCGACTATTATACTAACATATCGATGGCCGATACCGAGGACGATCGGCCAGCCGCCAGGAGGAACCTAGCCAGATATGACTGTCGTCGCCGATTGCGCCTTGGACATGCGAGGCATCAGCAAGACGTTCCCGGGCGTGAAGGCTCTGTCCAACGTCAATTTCGCCGTCAAATTCGGCACCGTTCATGCGGTCGTGGGTGAGAACGGCGCCGGCAAATCGACGCTCATGAAAGTACTCAACGGGTCCTACGCACCCACCAGCGGCACAATCAGGGTCGGCGGCGCCGAAGTGCGCATGCGCCGGCCCGCCGACGCCCAGGCGCTGGGCATCCGCATGGTGCATCAGGAAATCAATCTGGTCCCCGACCTGAGCGTCGCCGAAAACGTCTATCTCGGCCGCATGCCGGGCAAGTGGACCTTTCTGCGCAAGGGCGAGATGATCCGGGCGGCAGCCGCCGTCCTCGATGAGCTCGGAGCGGCCATCAACCCGCGTGAACGGCTCGGCAACCTGTCGATCAGCCAGCAGCAGCTCGTCGAGATCGCCAAGGCCTACGCGGCGCAGCCCAGGATCATCGTCCTGGACGAACCGACATCGAGCCTCAGCGAGCATGAGACGGCGGCGTTGTTCCGGATCCTGCGCAAGATGCGCGATGACGGCATCGCCATCATCTACATCAGCCACCGACTGAAGGAGGTGCTCGAAATCGCCGACGAGGTGACTGTGCTGCGCGACGGCTCAATGATCGAGACGCGGCCGATCGAAGGCATAAATGCCGCTCACATGATCAGGCTGATGGTCGGTCGCGAAGTCAGCAATGTCTTCCCGAAAAGCCCGGCCGAGATCGGCAAGTCGGTGCTGCGCGTCGAACGCATCAGCGACGGCGCGCGCTTCCGCGATGTCAGCTTCGATGTACGCGCCGGCGAGATACTGGGCTTGACCGGGCTGGTGGGCGCTGGCCGCACCGAGGTCGCCCGCGCGATCTTCGGCCTGTCGCGGCTTGTCGAAGGCACAGTCAGCGTCAACGGACGCGAGGTCTCGATCAACTCGCCATCCCAGGCGGTCAGGGCAGGCATTGCCTATGTTCCGGAAGATCGCAAGGGCGACGGCGTCGTGCCTGGAATGTCGATCCGGGAAAACATCAGCCTGCCCATATTGCGCCGCCTGAGCCGTTTCGGACGCATCAGCCGCAGCGCCGATCACGCGCTTGCCGCGGACTCGGTCAAGCAGTTTTCAATTTCACCGCCCGACGGCGAACGGCGCATCAGCCTGCTGTCGGGCGGTAACCAGCAGAAGGTGGTCATCGCCAAATGGCTTGCCGCCAAACCTTCGGCCTTGATCCTCGACGAGCCGACGCGGGGTGTCGACGTCGGCGCCAAGGCCGAGATCCACCACATCATCGGCCAACTCGTCGCCGGCGGCATGGCGGTCGTGATGATCTCGTCGGAGCTGCCCGAAATCCTCGGTGTCTGCGACCGCGTGGTGGTGATGCGCGATGGCTATGCCTCCGAGCCTCTCCTGCGCAGCGAATTGAGCGAGGAGCGCATCATGGCGCTGGCCACGGGGGAGGAGATGGCGTGACCGAAGCGGCCATGGAGATCGGCGGTGTGAACCGCAATGACCGCTTTACGCGCGGCAGCAGGCTTGTCGATGTCCTGTCGAAGGCGGGGCTCGCCTTCGCTATCCTCGCCGTGATGCTCTACGGCTCCTTCGTCAGCCCCGCCTTCTTCACATCAGGCAATTTGCTCAACGTCCTGACCTCGATGTCCATCGTCGGCATCGTCGTCGTCGGCATGACCTTCGTGCTCGTGGTCGGCGGCCTGGCCGACCTCTCGGTGCCGGCCACCATCGCCTGCGGCGCCATCCTGTCGCTCGGGCTGCAGCCGATGATCGGGCCGCTGCCCGCATTCGTCCTGGCCGTCGGCCTTGCCGGCCTCATAGGCCTGCTCAACGGCGTCTTGGTCGGCTATGTCGGCATCAACCCCATCATCGCCACGCTCGGCATCGGCACGATCGGACTGGGCATCGTCCAGGCGGCTGTCGGCGGCGTCATCGTCTATGGCAGCAATCCCGCTTCCGCCGAGTTCGCCAAGGGCCGGCTGTTCGGCATTCCGGTCGTGGTGCTGATCTTCCTGGTCATCGCCCTTGTCGGCCATTTCGTGCTGTCCCGCTCCTTCTGGGGCAGATGGACGCTTGCCACCGGCGGCAATTACAGCGCCGCCGAGGCAAGTGCGGTTCCGGTGCAGGCCGTGAAGGCTGGCGCCTTCGTGATCACAGCACTCGCTTCCGGCATCAGCGGCGGCCTGCTCGGGCTGACGCTGCAGAGCGCGCGGCCGCTCATCGGCGGCGGCTACGAATTCAGTGCCATCACGGCGGTGGTGGTCGGCGGCGTGTCGATCGTCGGCGGCTTCGGATCGGTGCCACGGGCCATCGCCGGCCTCATCTTCGTGCAACTGCTGACCAACGTCATGGTGCTCGACGGTGTGCGCACGCCGATCCAGGGTTTCGTGCTCGGCATCCTGATCGTCGGCGCCGTTGGCATGGATGCGGCGCTGCGCAAGCGGGGCGTGTCGTGATGCGTTTTCTTTCGCTTGTCTCGCAGTATCGCGTCATCGTCATTCTCGGTCTGACGCTCGTCATTTCCGCGCTGGTGGTCCCCGGCTACCTCTCGGCATCGACCCTCGGCCTCGGCCTCGACCGGGCGGCGACAATCGGCCTGATCGCGATCGGCCTGACGGTGCTTTTGATATCGGGCCAGATCGACCTCTCCGGTGGCGCGGTGTTTGCCCTGGCCGGCATCGTATCGGTCATCCTGCAGCGAGAGATCGGCATCCTGCCTGCCGGGATCGTCGGCATCCTGGTCGGTACCCTGGCAGGCGCCGTCAACGGCATGCTGGTCGTCGGCCTGAAGGTGAATTCGCTCGTGCTGACGCTCGCGACGATGCTCATCTTCCGCTCGCTCGCGCACTGGATCACCAACAGCCAGCCGGTGACCGGAACCGACATCATGCTCTCCCTGGCGCTGGCCAAGATCTATCTCGATGTCTTCACCCTCCGCAGCGCGCTGTTCATCGCCCTGATCGTGCTGCTGCATTTCTGGCTGACGCGCACCATACCTGGGCGCAACGTCTTTGCGGTGGGATCCAACCCGGCGGCTGCCAAGGAAAGCGGTATCGCCTCGGACCGTATCGTTTTTCTCGGCTTTGTCTTTGCCGGCACGCTTGCCGGCCTGGCGGGGGTTCTCCAGAGCCTCGTCACCAACACCGGCTCGCCTGTCTTCGGCTCGGAACTGACGGTTGCCGTCATTGCCGCGGTCGTTGTCGGCGGGACTCGTCTCGAAGGCGGCAGGGGATCTGCGCTCGGCACGCTCGGCGGCGTGCTGACGATCGGTTCGCTGACCATCGCGATGGAGTTCCAGTCCGTTCCCGCATACGTCCAGCAGGTCGTGTCCGGGCTTATCCTGATCCTGCTCGTCGTGCTCGATCGGGCCGTTACCACCAAGGGGAGGGCTCCGGGCACGCGCCCGGCGCTCGTTCGCGACAATCCAATCACGCAAGGAGGAACCACATGATTGGGAGGAAACACATGATTGGCAAGAAAAGCATGCTTCACGTCGCCGCCGTGGCGGCTGTGCTGGCATCGACGGGCTGGGCCAGCGCCAAGACGGTCTGCTACGTGACGGCAGCGGATTCGCATGCCTACGCGACGCCGGCCAACAAGGCGCTTCAGGCGCGCGCCGCGGAACTCGGCATCGAGATCCTGAGCCTCAGCCAGGATTTTGATGTCCAGAAAGGCACCGAGCAGCTCAACACCTGCGTTGCGCGCAAGGTCGACGGCATCATCCTGTGGCCGCTCGACCCGCAGGCATACATACCGGGGCTGGCGCGCGCGCAGCAGGCGAACATCCCGGCGATCCTCATCAATTCACCGATGAGCGACGATGCCAAGCCGTTCATCAAGTCGTTCACCGGGCCTGACGTCTACGAGGAAGGCAAGCTGGCGGCGGACTCGCTGAGCAAGGCGCTCGGCGGCAAGGGCTCCGTCGTCATCATCGCCGGCCAGGCCGGCAACGGCACCACGATCGGACGCGTCAGCGGCTTCACCGACCGTCTGAAGGAAACCAATGCCGACATCAAGGTGCTCGACACGGTCAACGCCGACTTCGACCAGCAAAAGGCACTGGTGGTCAGCCGCGATCTGATCACACGCTTCGGCGACCAGATCAGCGGCGTCTACGCCAATGACGACACGATGGCCCGCGGCTTCATCGACGCATGGAAGGAGGCCAACCCCTCCAAGGCCGCACCGCCGATCGTCGGCATCAATGGCCAGAAGGATGCGTTCGAATGGATCCGCACCAATGAAATGTACTCGACCATCGTCCAGTCCCCCGTCGAGGATGGCCGCCTGGCGATCAACACGATGGCCGAGATCATCGACGGCAAGCAGGTCAAGGACCGGCTGCCCATCCCGCTGACCGTCGTCACCAAGGACAACGTCAACGCGGTCGAACCAGCGTTCTGATACGAGGAGGCCGGCCCGGTGTATTCGGGCCGGCCTCCTTTTCTTCCAGAGAGAGAAATTCTAATAGCGGCGGCAGAATTGGAATAAACTAACTCTACAGAGTTTGTGGAATAAGCAATCTGCACTGGCGATCTGGTTTCCACCCGGACAGGACCACGCCATGCCCACTCTTTCGCATCAGCTACTCACCAAAGCAGGCATATCCGGCCGCCTTCGTCAGGCAGCGGGAGAGAGGCCATGAGCCGGGTCGTGCCGGACCGCATCAAGGTGCTCTGGTTTCTGCCGACGCATGGCGACAGCCGTTATCTTGGCACGGCCGAGGGCGGCAGATCGGTCGATCTGCCGTATCTGACTCAAGTGGCGAAGGCGGCCGACACGCTCGGCTACTATGGCGTGCTGTTGCCGACCGGCCGCTCGTGCGAGGATTCCTGGGTGATCGCATCGGCTCTTGTGCCGATGACCGAACGCTTGCGTTTCCTTGTCGCCGTGCGGCCCGGTTTGCAGTCGCCAACGCTGGCCGCGCGCATGACTGCGACGCTGGATCGCATCTCCAATGGCCGCCTGCTGATCAACGTCGTCACCGGCGGCGATCCGCTGGAGAACAAGGGCGACGGCATTTTCCTGTCGCATGCCGAGCGCTACGAGGTGACGCAGGAATTCCTTCGGATCTACAAGCGGGTGCTGAGCGGCGAGACGGTCGAGCATGAGGGCAAGCATTTCCGCATCGAGGATGGAAGGCTGCTGTTTCCGCCGGTGCAGACGCCCTATCCCCCGCTCTACTTCGGCGGCTCGTCCGATGCCGGGTCGACTGTGGCAGCGCAGGAGATCGACAAATATTTGACCTGGGGCGAGCCGCCAGCCGATGTCGAGCGCAAGCTGGACGGCATGCGTGAACTGGCGCAGAAGGCTGGCCGCAAGCTCTCCTTCGGCATTAGGCTGCATGTCATCGTCCGCGAAACCACCGAGGAGGCTTGGGCCGCGGCCGACAGGCTGATCAGCCGGCTCGACGATGCGACGATCGCCTCGGCGCAGAAGGTCTTTGCCCGCATGGATTCGGTCGGCCAGGCGCGGATGAGCGCATTGCATGGCGGCAATCGCGCCAAGCTCGAGATCGCCCCCAACCTCTGGGCCGGCGTCGGCCTGGTGCGCGGCGGCGCAGGGACCGCACTTGTCGGCGATCCCGACACGATCGCCGAGCGCATCGACGAGTACCGGCGCCTCGGTATCGATACTTTCATCCTTTCCGGCTATCCGCATCTCGAAGAAGCCTATCGCTTCGGTGAGCTGGTGCTGCCGAAACTGCCGACCGACCATCCGGTCAAAGCAGCCGGCTCGTCCGTAAACACCGGTCCGTTCGGCGAAACCATCGCCGGCGACCACCGGCCGAAGTCGCTCGCCAGCGCCTCGTGAACTTGCTTCCTGCGTCCTCGCGGTTGCGCGTCGCCATTATTGGCGGCGGCTTTTCCGGCGCCGCGGTGGCGTGGCACCTGGCGCAAATGCCTCGGCCGGAGCGGATTTCCATTTCCGTGGTCGAGCCACGGCCGGTTCTTGGCGGTGGCCTTGCCTATTCCAGCGAGGAACCGTCTCATCGGGTCAATGTCCCCGCAGCCAGGATGAGCATGGCTCCCGACGACCCGCAGCATTTTGCACGCTGGTTGACTGGCAGCGGAGAACTCGAACGCGACCCGGACGCCATCTGGAAGAACGGCGACGCTTTTCCGCGCCGACGCGTGTTCGGTCGCTACGTCGCCAAGCATCTGGCGCCGTATCTTGGTTCCGGCCTTGTCCGTCATGTCGAAGGTCCCGCCATGCGCGTGACGCGCGATGCCAGTGGCGCGGGCTGGACCGTGCATACGTCCAGTGGGTTGGTCGCTGCCGATATCGTCGTCCTGGCAGCGACGCACCCACAGCCCGCGATTCCAGCCGCGCTGGTCCACCTGTCGGAAGCACCGGGTTTCATCGCCGACCCGTACGCACCAGCGGCGCTTGCCGGGATCGGTCCGGAGGCGTCGGTGCTGATCGTCGGCTCCGGGCTGACCTCTGCCGACATGGTCGCCGAACTCGACCGTCGTGGCCATCGCGGTCGCATCCTGGCGCTGTCGCGCCGCGGCTTACGCTCGCGCGGACACCCCGATGTCAGGGGCGAGCCCTTTGGCGATTTTGCATTCGAGCCGGCCACGACGGCGCTCGGCCTGCTCAGGGCCATTCGGGCGACGCTGACAGCTGCGAGAGCGGCCAATGTCAACTGGCAGTCGGTCTTCGACCAGCTGCGCCTGCAGGGGCCGGTGCTGTGGGCCGCACTTGCCCCGCCGGAGCGGACAAGGCTGGTCCGCCGGCTGCGCGTGTTCTGGGACGTGCATCGCTTCAGGATCGCTCCGCAGGTGGCGGCGGTGCTCGACCGGCGTCATGCGGCCGGAACATTCGACACCATTGCCGCCAGGATTGTCGCGTCGAACGATGAGGACGGCAGCCTGGCTGTCAGCTTTCAACGGCGCGGGCAGACACGGATCGAGACGACGCGCTTCGATGCCGTCATCAACACTACGGGTCCGGCTCATGGGCAGGCATTACAGCTGAACCCGGCGCTGAGCTCGCTGGCGGAAGCCGGCTTGATCAGGACGGACCAATATGGACTTGGCATCGAGACAAGTCTCGACAGCCGCGCAATCGGCTCGGACGGTGAGGCGGTTGCGACACTCCTGGTCGCCGGCCCGCTGGCAAGAGGCACTTTCGGCGAGCTCATGGGTCTGCCGGAAGTCGCCCGCCATGCCCGTGCGGTCGCGGGGGAAATTGCCAAGCTGCTGGTTACGCTGCCGTCAGCGCAGGCGATCGGCGCCCATGCCGCGCATGGACCTCTTGCGGGCTGACATCTGCAGGCCGGGTTCGGCAGCGAAAATTGGTATTTCCGTCCCAAGAGTGCCCTAAAAACGGAAAATCCTTCTTTGTATATATATTCTATAAACATAATAAATATCGGCGAAGTCCGGCTGCGGCCGGATCGATCAATGACACGGCCTGAATGGGAGACATTTCATGGCACACGCAGAGACCGACGCGATCAAGTTTGCCTACTGGGTGCCGAATGTTTCGGGCGGCCTGGTGATCTCCAACATCGAGCAGCGCACCAACCATTCGGCCGAGTATAACCGCAAGCTGGCGCAGATCGCCGAGAGGTCCGGCTTCGACTACGCGCTCAGCCAGATCCGTTTCACCGCCGGCTACGGCGCCGACGAACAGCATGAATCGGTGGCGTTCAGCCATGATCTGCTGGCGGCGACCACCACGCTCAAGGTCATCGCCGCGATCCTGCCCGGGCCATGGAACCCCGCGCTGGCGGCCAAGCAGATCGCCACCATCAGCTACCTGACCAACGGCCGCGTCGCGATCAATCTTGTCTCCGGCTGGTTCCGCGGCGAGTTCCACGCCATTGGCGAGCATTGGCTCGACCATGACGAGCGCTACCGCCGCTCGGAAGAATTCATTCGTGCGCTGCGCGGAATATGGACTGAAGACAGCTTCACCTTCCGTGGTGATTTCTACCGCTTCAACGAATATTCGCTGAAGCCGAAGCCGCCGAAGCCGCTGCCCGAAATCTTCCAGGGCGGCTCGTCGCGCGCCGCGCGCGACATGGCATCGCGCGTCTCGGACTGGTACTTCACCAACGGCAACACGCCGGCCGAAATCGCCAAGCAGGTCGACGATATCAGGATCAAGGCGAAGGCCAACAACCATTCCGTCAAGGTTGGCGTCAACGCTTTCGCCGTCGTTCGCGAGACCGAGGACGAGGCGAGAGCAGTGCTCGCCGAAATCATCGCCAAGGCCAATCCCGAGGCTGTCAATGCTTTCGGCCATGAGGTCAAGAACGCCGGTAAGGCCTCGCCGGAAGGTGAGGGCAATTGGGCGAAATCGTCCTTCGACGACCTGGTCCAGTACAATGACGGCTTCCGCTCCAACCTGATCGGCACCCCCAGGCAGGTCGCTCAACGCGTCGTCGACCTGAAGCGCGCGGGTGCGGATCTCATCCTGCTCGGTTTCCTGCACTTCCAGGAAGAGGTCGAGTATTTCGGCAAGCATGTCATCCCACTCGTTCGCGAACTGGAAGATGCCGAGGCGGCGGCGTCGCTGGCGGCGGAGTAGTCACCCCATAGGCACGCCGGACAGGCGCCGGCCTGCACACATGAAGCTTGCCCGGCGCGCTGATCCGTCGGGCGGCAATAGGATTTTGCGCGCCTAATCGAGGACGATTGGAATGCCGTTGCCCAGTTATACGCTCGGAGTGATGGACGCTTCGGTCTATGCGCCGGAAGTCTTTGCACGCGGCTTGCCGTCAGGCCTGCGGTCGGAGCAGTCGTTCGAAGATGCCGCCAGGCCGGCAGGGTCCGTTGCCGACGCCGCCTCTCCCTTGCTCGCGCTTCAGGGCATAAGCCTGTCGTTTGGCGGCGTCGTCGCACTTGCCGATATCGACCTGTCGGTTCTACCAGGCGAGATCCGCGCCATCATCGGCCCTAACGGCGCCGGCAAGAGCTCGCTGATCAACGTCATCAGCGGCGTCTACAGGCCGGATCGTGGCCATGTCCAGCTCGACGGTACCTTCTATGCCCAGGTCCCGACGCAGCGGCTGGCCCATCTCGGCGTCGCCAGAACCTTCCAGAACCTTGCACTGTTCAAGGGCCTCAGCGTCCTCGACAATGTCGCCTCTGGCCTTGCCTACAAGGTTCGCTCCAACTTTGCCGGCCAGGTGCTCGGCATCGGCCGCTCGCGTGGCGAGCAGCGCGATTCACGCAGCCGTGCCGAACAGGTCCTCGAATTCCTCCATCTCACCGCCATTCGCGACCGTCTTGTCGGCACCTTGCCTTACGGGCTGCAGAAGCGTGTCGAACTGGCCCGCGCGCTGGTGGCCGAGCCGCGCCTGCTTTTGCTCGACGAGCCGATGGCCGGCATGACAGCGAGCGAAAAGAGCGAGATGGCGGCTTTCGTCCGTGCCGCGCGCGATCGTTTCGCCACCACGGTGGTGTTGATCGAGCACGATGTCGGCGTCGTCATGGGTCTGTCCGATCGCATCGCCGTTCTCGACTACGGCCGCAAGATCGCCGACGCCACGCCCGATGAGGTCAGGAACGACCAGCGCGTCATCGATGCCTATCTCGGCGTCGCCTCGGACAATGAAGACGGGGCAGGCATATGATCGCCGGTTTCGACTACCAGTTCTTCATCGAAGTGCTCGTCGGAGGCCTGCTCTCAGGCGTCATGTATTCGCTTGTCGCGATCGGCTTCGTGCTCATCTACAAGACCTCGGGCGTGCTCAATTTCGCGCAAGGCGCGATGCTGCTGTTTGCGGCACTCACCTTCGTCAGCCTTTCCGAGCGCGGCATTCCCTTCGCGCTGGCGCTGGTGGTCACCTTCGCCATCATGGTGGCGATCGGCATCGCCATCGAGCGCACGGTGCTCAGGCCACTGACCAACAAGCCGCCGATCACCCTGTTCATGGCGACGCTTGGCCTGTCCTACATCATCGAAGGCGCTGCCCAGCTGATCTGGGGCACGCAGGTCCACGGCCTCGATCTCGGCATCGAGGACGTGCCGCTGGAAATCGGCGGCGTGCTGATCAGCCAGTTCGATATTTTCGCGGCCGTGGTTGCTTCCGGCATGGTCCTCTTGCTGTCGCTGTTCTTCCGCTACACCCGCATCGGCCTCTCCTTCCGCGCAGTCGCCGACGATCAGTTCGCGGCACTCGCGGTCGGCCTCAGGCTACCCTTGATCTGGGCCACTGTATGGGCCGCCGCCGGCCTCGTCGCGCTGGTGGCCGGACTGCTGTGGGGCGCACGCCTCGGCGTGCAGTTCTCGCTGTCGCTGGTGGTGCTCAAGGCGCTGCCGGTGCTGGTGCTCGGCGGTTTCGATTCCATCCTCGGCGCCATCGTCGGCGGCCTCTTGATCGGCGCCAGCGAGAAGCTCGCCGAAGTCTATATCGGCGACTATTTCGGCGGCGGCATAGAGAGCTGGTTTGCCTATGTCGTCGCGCTCGTCTTCCTGCTGATCCGCCCTTCCGGCCTGTTCGGTCAGAAGCTTGTCGAGAGGATCTGAACGATGACCGCGATAACAAGCGATTTCGCCGCCGCGCCGGTGCTGCCGAAATGGGTCGTGCCCGTGCTTTTGCTCGCTTTCGCTTACGGCGTCGTGCCGCTGATCGGCTCAAGCTATCTGTTCGAGGCCATCCTGCTGCCTTTCCTGGCGCTCAGCCTTGCCGGCGTGGGCTTGAACATCCTGACCGGCTATGCCGGCCAGGTGTCGCTTGGCAGTGCTGCTTTCATGGCGGCCGGCGCCTTTGCCGCCTATAATTTCAACCTGCGTGTCGAAGGCCTGCCGCTGGTCGGCAGCATCTTCCTGGCCGGCATAGTGGCGGCCGCGATAGGCGTCGTTTTCGGCCTGCCGAGCCTGCGCCTGAAGGGTTTTTATCTCGCGGTTTCGACCCTTGCCGCGCAGTTCTTCGTGCAATGGGCGTTGACCAAGTTCAGCTGGTTTTCCAACAACTCGGCGTCCGGCGTCATCGACGCGCCGAGACTGTCGATTTCAGGTTTCGCGCTCGACGGCGCCATCGGCCGCTATCTGTTCGCGCTGACCATCGTCACTGTGCTCACCTTCCTTGCCTATAGGCTGGTCTCGTCGCAGACCGGGCGCAACTTCATCGCCATCCGCGACAATGAAACCGCCGCCCGCATCATCGGCATTCCGGTCCTGAAGACCAAGCTTCTGGCCTTCGCCATCTCGTCCTTCATCATTGGGGTTGCCGGCGTCATCTGGGCCTTCGCCTATCTCAGAACGGTCGAGCCGGACGGCTTCGATCTCGACCGGTCGTTCCAGATCCTGTTCATCATCATCATCGGTGGTCTGGCTTCGATCCGCGGCGCGTTTTTCGGCGCCGCCCTCATCGTGGTCTTTCCACTCGCTCTGTCGCGCCTCGGCGGCTTTCTGCTTGGCGATCTCTTCGACTCGGGCGTGCTCGACATGAGCCAGCGCATCGTGCTGGGCGCGCTCATCATCCTGTTTCTGATCCTTGAACCTGACGGGCTGGTGGCGCTGTGGGACAGGGTCCGAAGACGGCTCCTGTTCGCCTGGCAGTCGACTTGAGCTGATGCATTGAAAATGAATCCAATCCGAAAATGAACAAGGGGCCGAACCCAAGACGGCCCATACCGGGAGTATCTCGACCATGACTTTCCTCAGCACAATCAAGGCGGCGGCGCTGTCCGCGGCGATGATCGTGTCGGTGGCCTTACCGGCCGCGCACGCCGACGAGCAATATTTTCCGCTGCAGAGCTATCGCGTCGGGCCTTACGCGGCCGGCGGCACCGGCTTCTTCGGCGGCTTCATCGACTATCTCAACCTCATCAACATCCGTGACGGCGGCGTCAACGGCGTCAAACTGACTTGGGACGAATGCGAGACCCAGTATGAGGTCGAGCGTGGTGTCGAATGCTATGAGCGGCAGAAGAGCCATGCCGGTGCCGCCGCCTGGAACCCGCTCTCGGTCGGCATCGCCTATGCCATGATCGATCGCATCACCGCCGACAAGGTGCCGCTGATCACCGTCAATCACGGCCGAACCGATTCCACAGATGGGCGCGTTTTCCCCTACGTCTTCCCGCTCCTGCTCAATCCCTACAGCGAGACTTCAGGCATCGTGAACTACATCGCCTCGAAGGAAGGCGGCATCGACAAGCTGAAGGGCAAGAAGATCGTCGTGCTCTATCATGGGTCGCCCTACGGCAAGGAAACCATCCCGATCTATGAATTGCTGGCGCAGAAATACGGCTTCACCGTGCAGCAGATCGAGGTGCCGCATCCCGGCAACGAGCAGCAGTCCCAGTGGCTGACGATCCGCCGCGCCAAGCCGGACTTCGTCGTCCTGCGCGGCTGGGGCGTGATGAACCCGGTGGCGCTGAAGACGGCGGTGAAGGTCGGCTATCCCGTCGACCACATCGTTGGCAATGTCTGGTCGAATTCGGAAGAGGACGTGATCCCGGCCGGCGACGCCGCCAAGGGCTATACCGCCATCACCACCCAGGCTTCCGGGAATTCCTATCCGGTGGTGCAGGAGATCGTGAAGACGGTCTACGGCGCCTCCAAGGGCAACCTTGAAGACAAGGCGCGCATCGGCTCAGTCTACCACAATCTCGGCATCGTCAACGGCATCCTCAATGTCGAGGCGATCCGGGTCGCGCAGGAGAAGTTCGGCCACCGCACGCTGACCGGCGACGAGGTCCGCTGGGGCTTCGAGCATCTCAAGCTCGATCCGGCCAAGGTCGAGGCGCTCGGCGCCAAGGATCTGTTCCATTCGATCAACGTCAGCTGGGACAATCACGAAGGCGAAGGCTACGTGACCTTCCAGCAGTGGGACGGCAGGAAGTGGAACGTCGTCTCCGACTGGATCGCGCCGGACTGGGCGTTGCTGCGGCCGATCATCGAGAAGTCCGCCGAGGCCTACGCCGCCGAGAAGGGCATCAAGCTGCGTACCGCCGACGATGCCAATGCTGTGACCACCAACTGATCAGTCAGTGCCGGGCGTCGCGGACCAAGTTTCCGTGGCGCCCGACCTGTTCGGTTTTCGAACCGCGAAAGAACAGCCTATGCCGAACGATGACGTCATTCTTGCCGTGGACACGGTCCATGCCACCTACAACCACGCCATCACGGCGCTGCATGGCGTCAGCTTCGAGCTCAGGCGCGGTCAGATCCTGGCGCTGCTCGGTGCCAATGGCGCCGGCAAGACCACGACGCTGAAGGCCGTCTCCAACCTGCTGCCGGCGGAACGTGGCCAGGTCAATGCCGGCACCATCCGCTATGAAGGGTCCGATGTCTCGCGCCGCAAACCGGGTGATCTGGTGCGCGCCGGGCTGGTCCAGGTGCTGGAAGGCCGCCACTGCTTCAAAAGCCTCACCGTCGAGGAGAATCTGATCGCCGGCGGCATCGGCCGCAGCGGCAGCCGCGCCGAGATCAACGAGGATCTCGAACGGATCTACGGCTATTTCCCGCGCCTCAGGGAGAAGCACCGGACATTGTCCGGCCTGACCTCCGGCGGTGAACAGCAGATGACCGCCATCGGCCGGGCGCTGATGTCGCGACCGCGTTTGCTGGTTCTCGACGAACCGTCGATGGGACTCGCGCCGCTCATCGTCCAGGACATCTTCCAGAGCTTGAAAAAACTCAACCGCGAGACCGGCCTGTCGATCCTGGTTGCCGAGCAGAACTCGGCGGTCGCGCTCAGATACGCCGACCACGCCACCGTGCTCGAAAACGGCGTTTCCGTTCTCGCCGGCGCTGCCGTCGAACTTCGCCAGCGCGAGGACATCAGAGCCTTCTATCTCGGTCAATCAACCCCCGGGCAACAGGTGTCACCCGCCACCAAGCCCGCCCATCTCCACGCCGTTGCCTGAGCCAAAATCCCAAGGAGCAGTGAAATGACCGTTTCGACCGTCAAAACCGACAAGGCTTCCGCCGCCGTGCCGCCAGTCGCAAGGCCGACCGCCCCAGCGCACATCATCAAGGATGATGCCGAGGCGATTGCGATTGCCCACGCACTCGCCGCCGAATTCGTGAAGGACTCCTCCCAGCGCGACCGCGAGCGGATCTGGCCGGTCGCCGAACTCGATGCCTTTTCGCAAAGCGGCCTGTGGTCGATCAATGTACCCAAGGCATTCGGTGGGCCGGAGGTGTCCTATGCGACGTTGGCGAAGGTAATCGAGATCATCTCGGCGGCGGATTCCTCGATCGGCCAGGTTGCGCAGAACCATCTCGGTGTTGTCGCCGCCATTCGCACCGTGTCCGACGCGGACCAGCAGAAGCTGCTGTTTGCCGAAGCGTTGAAAGGCACGCGGTTCGGCAACGCCTTTTCCGAGTTCGGCTCCAAGCGCGCCGCCGATTTTGAGACCCGCTTCACCGATGCCGGCGATCATGTGGTTGTCAACGGCCGCAAATTCTATTCGTCCGGCGCGCTGCTTGCCCATCTCGTGCCGATCGTGGCGCTCGATGACGAGGGCCGCGCCTGGTATGCGATCGCCGACCGTGCCGCACCCGGGCTGACGGTCATCGACGACTGGTCGAGCTTCGGCCAGCGCACGACGCTGTCCGGCACCGTTATCATCGACAACGTCAAGGTGCCGAAGACCCATCTGGTACCCGGCTACAAGGGCTACGACAGGCCGACCGCCGACGGCGCCATCTTCCAGATCATCCAGGTGGCGGTCGACACCGGCATCGCCCAGGCGGCGATCGACGAGACCGTCGATTTCGTCAGGACCAAAAGCCGCGCCTGGATCGACAGCGGCGTCGACAATGCCTGGGACGATCCCTACACCATTCAGGCCATCGGCGACCTGACGCTGCGCCTGCACGCGGCGCAGGCGCTGCTCGAAAAGGCCGGTCATGCGATCGACCGGGCAGTGATCGATCCGACCGCCGAGACCGTCGCGCATGCCCAGATCGTCACCGCCGAGGCAAAAATCCTGTCGACCGAGATCGCCATTGCCGCAACCAACAGGCTGTTCGAACTTGCGGGAACCCGCTCGACGCTGGCCGAATACAATCTCGACCGGCATTGGCGCAACGCGCGCACGCACACGCTGCACGATCCGGTGCGCTGGAAATATTCCATCCTCGGCAAATATTTCCTCAACGGCGAAAATCCGCCGCTGCACGCCTGGAGCTGATTCCCACCGGCGGGCGGGCGGCCTGCCACGTCAAACCTTCGACCATCCAAGAGGCCCACTGCCATGTCAAATCCAACAGTCGTCGGCTTTTCCGGCAACATCACCAGGCCGTCAAAGACGCGCGCCTTCGTCGACCTGGTCACCAGGGACATCGCCGCCAGCCACGGCCTATCGGCGAGCACCTATGATATCGAGGATCTCGGCCCGTCGCTGGGCACGGCGAAATGGGCCCGCGATCTCGACGGCCAGGCGCGCGCGATCCTGGAACAAATCCTTGCCGCCGACGTGCTCGTCGTCGGCTCGCCGACCTACAAGGGCAGCTATACCGGCCTGTTCAAGCATTTCTTCGATCTGATCGATCCGGCAGCGCTGCGGGGGAAGCCCATCGTGTTGACGGCGACCGGCGGTGGCGAGCGCCATGCCTTGATCGTCGAGCATCAGCTGCGGCCGCTGTTCGGCTTCTTCGAGGCTTTCGCGCTGCCGACCGCCGTCTACGCCACCGACAAGGATTTCACCGACGGTGTGCTGCGCTCCGAGGCGATCCTGAAGCGTGCGGCACAGGCGGTTGACGAGGTCGGCTTCGTGCTGGCCAACCGCTCGGCCGGCAGGATCGCCGCTGAATAGGCTTTGTCACCAGATTGCGATCGAAACAGGCGAGGGCAGCGCCCTCGCTTACCCGCAATTTACGACCGCCCGCTAAAAACGTTCCTGTCTGATTCGTCTGGGACAGGAACGTCATGAGCAAAGCCCTCACATCCTTCGCACTGGTCGCCGTGCTGACCGCCTTGCTCATGGCGTTGAGCCTGGCTGTGGCCAGGCACGGCTATCCCTATGGCGCGATCGGCGTCAGGCGCCTTGACGGCATTGCCGACGCCGGCGTGTTCATCCCGATTGCCGCTGTCTATTTCTTCAGCGCGATGCTGATGATGATCCTGCCGATCAGGGCGGCCGGCATCGTCCTGACCCATGCCGCCGACGCCCTTTTCTGGACCGTGATCGCGCTGTTTGCGACCATCGTCGGCTGTCTGGTCGCCAGATGGGCGTTCGGGCAGGGCAGCGCCGTGTGGGCGCTGCTGAACTGGCGGTTCCTGTTTGCCGCGGCGATCGTCGGTTGTCACTTCGTCATGAACGAGCTGCGCCGCAATGTGCTGCTGCGCAGCCTGTTCTTCGTGGTCTTTGCCGCCGCGACGCTGGCCTGCCTGTTTTGGTCGTTCACGCTCTGACGTGTCGCCGGTTAGTCGGCTGATCCGGTCGCGATGTTGCCGGCGGCCGTTTCCATCCATGTCCAGAGATAAGTGGCAAGGCCGCGGTCGACATGGATGCGCAGCTTGCCGTCAAGACGATAGACGACGGCGCTGATGCCGGCGAAGGAAAGTGCTGCACTGGCACTTGGCTTCGCGGGATCGAGCGTCGTTCCACGCGCGATGAAAGCGTCGAGCGCCATGCCCTCGGCCTCGAATATTTGCAACCCAGCGCTGATCGCCGTCACCGCGAACCCGTCTGCATGCCAGCCCGTGGCGATGGCGAGCGGGCTCTTCGATACGACGAGCAACCGGTCGCGCGCCAGCCGCGCCGCGTAGCGGTCGCCCTGTGCGATACCAAAGGCACCCACGCCAGTCCCGCCGATGCTGGAAGCCCGTGTCCACGCGTCGAGGTCGCCGCTGACCATCAACTGGTTGAGGTCGAGGACGGCTCGTATCGCAAGGCCCGGCGTGGTGATGGCCGCGCTCTGCCAGTCCGGTGCAACAGACCATTTTTCCGCGAGATCACGCATGCAGCCGGTCTCCTGCCGGGTCAAAGGCGCAAGGGGCGGTAATTGTCGCCTTGCTGATCTTGCCGAGATGCTGGATTTCGATCGTTTCGCCGTGACGCGCCGCGCCGCGCTCGATCAGGCCAAGCGCCACGGCGCGGCCAAGCGTCGGGCTCTGGTAGCTCGAGGTGACAAAGCCCTGGCTGTGCAATCCGCCGTCGATCCGTTTGATGCCATGCGCACCGGTGGCCAGCGGCGCTTCGCCTTGCGGCACCGCTAGTCCGACAAGCTGCATGCGGTTGTCACGCGAGGCCTCCTCTGTGAACAGCGAGCGGCGGCCTAAGAACTCGGTCTGGCGCTTGACGCGCGGACCGTCGACGCCGAGATCATGCGGCAGCGTGGTGCCGTCAGTGTCCTTGCCGATGACGATAAAGCCTTTCTCGGCCCGCAGGATCATCAGCGCCTCGAGTCCGATGACGACGGCCTCGAGCGCCTGGCCGGCCTCGCGCAGATGCGCCCATAACGGCTCGGCGCGATCGGCCCGGATCGAAATCTCGTAGCTCCTGTCGCCGGTGAAGCTGACGCGGGCAATGCGGACTTCGTTGCCGGCGTAGGTTCCATGACCGATCGCCATATGCGGAAGATCGGCGTCGCCGAGCGAGAGACCGAGATCCAGCGCTTCGAGCAGTTTTCGGGCGTTCGGTCCTGAAACTGTCAGCGTCGCCATGTCCGATGTGGCGTTGTGGATGTAGACGGCGCCGCGCCCGAAGCGGTCCTGGCGCCATTCCTCCAGCCGCGCATGCACCAAAGTGACATGCGAGGACGAGCACGAGACGACGAAGCGATGCTCGTCCAGTCGGACCAGAACGCCGTCGTCGAAGACCACGCCGTTCTCCGACAGCATGAAGCCATAGCGGCAGCGGCCCGGCTTCAGCGTCGACATGGTGTTGTAGTAGAGGAAATCGACGAACGCGGCCGCCTGCGGCCCGATCACCTCGATCTTCCCGAGGGTCGAACCATCGAACAGCGCGACCGAGTGGCGGGCACGGCGCGCCTCGTCCGCGATCGAACGTTCCGCGTCCCCGTTGCCGCCATAGTGAGCCGGGCGCAGCCAGCCGCCATATTCCTGGAAAACGGCGCCACTGGAACGGTGGACATTTTCGAGCGGCAGCCGGCGCACCGGCGCCATCAATTCGCCGACGCGCGCGCCGGCAAAGCTTGCCAGCGGCACCGGCGTGAACGGCGGACGATAGGTGGTGGTGCCGACCTCCGGCACCGTACGCCCGGTGATACCGGCCATCAGCGCCAGGCCGGGCAGGTTGGAGGTCTTGCCCTGGTCGGTCGCCATGCCGAGCGTGGTGTAGCGCTTCAGATGTTCGACCGAGACGAAGTTTTCGCGCGCCGCCAGTTCGACGTCCTTCACCGTCACGTCGTTCTGGTAATCGATCCAGATGCGCCCCTTAGAGCCCGGTATTGGCCATGCCGCGACTATGCCGCCCGTCGCCTCCGGCCCGGTGCTGCGTGGTGTTGCCGAGTTCTCCTTGCCGGCGAATGCCTTTCCCACGCCAGCAAACACCTCCGACAAGGAGACCGCGCCGGCTGCGGCGCCAACCACGGAGATACCATCGACCGGATCGCCTGGCAGGAAGGCGGCGCGCGCATCGCTCCAGGCGAGCTTGCCCTTGGCCTGGCCGAAGAGATGGATGGTCGGCGTCCACCCGCCGGAGACCAGGACGCAATCGGCATCGAACCTCGTGCCGTCGTCGAGCGTCACGCCGTCGACGCGCAGTCTGCCGCTGGCGGATGCGAGAGAACGCCCTTTGATCAACCGGACATTGGCCGGCGCGGCAGGCGTGCCGTTGCGCCGGATGTCGACAAGCCTGACTTCGGCGCCGGCCTCGGCAAGCGCCCCCGCCACCTCATAGGCGCTGTCATTGTTGGTGGCGACGATGATGCGGCGGCCGACCAGCACAGCGTGGCGCCGGAGATAGGCGAACGCCGCATCCGCCGACATGATGCCCGGCAGATCGTTGTTGGCGAAAGGCAGCGGCCGCTCGATGGCGCCGGCCGCCAGCACGATCTGGCGCGGCCTGACCCGCCACAGCGTATCCGGCCGGCCGTCGAAATGGCGTTGATTCAGCCCGACCAGATTGTGGTCGTAAATGCCGAAGGCGGTGGTCGAAGGCAGGATGAGGTGACCGCCAGCGGCAAGCTCGGCAATCGTCTCCTTGACCCATACGGCCGCCGGCTTGCCGTCGATCTCCGCGGCACGATGGCCGAGCGATCCGCCAGGGCTCTGCTGGTCGTCGACCAGTGTGACGGTCAGGCCAGCACCGGACGCCAGTCTTGCCGCCGCCAGCCCTGCCGGCCCCGCGCCCACCACCAGCACGTCGCAATGATGGTTGATCTGGTCGGCCATGCCGGGCGAGGTCCAGTCAGCATCGACCGTGCCCAGCCCCGCCATGGCGCGGATGCGCGGCTCGAACCTGTGCCAGTCCGGCCACATGAAGGTCTTGTAGTAGAACGCGGCCGGGATGAAGCGCGCAAAACGGTCCAGGAAGGCGTTGCGGTCGGCCAGTGCGCTGGGCGTGGCGTTGACGCTTTTCGCCACCAGTCCGTCGCGCGCCGGCTCGGTCGTGGCGCGGGTGTTCGGCATCGTCCGCGGGCCGCCGAGATCGACCAGCGCATTCGGCTCCTCGACGCCGGCGCCCCAGATGCCGCGCGGCCGGTGGTATTTGAAGCTGCGGCCGACGACCGCGACGTCATCCGCCAGCAGCGCCGAGGCGATGGTGTCGCCGGCAAAGCCTTGCACGATGGTTCCTTCGAAGCTGAAGCGGATCGGGCGCGAGCGGTCGATGGCGCTGCCGCCGGTGGCAAGACGCGAGGCGGTCACGCGGCATGCTCCCCGTCGAGAGCGGCCGAAGACAGCACCTTGTGGGTGACGGTGTCCCGCTCCATGACGAAGAACTCGCCGCAAATCATGTGGACCCAGATCTCGCGCGCCGCGCCTTTCGGATTGGTGCGCAGATAGAGATAGTTTGCCCAGCGATCGATCGGCACGTCGGCGCCATCCGGCCTGGCATTGCCGGCGTCGCCGCCATAGTGGAATTCGGTTTCGTCACGCGAGCCGCAGAACGGGCAAGGAAAGAGTTGCATGATTGCCTCTGGTCTTTGTCTCAGTGCGCGATGCCGGAGCCGGCCGCTTCGTCGATCAGCCGCCCGCTGGCGAAGCGATCGAGGTCGAACGGGCGGCTGATGTCGTTGTGCTTGCCTGATGCCAGCAGGTTTGCCAGCAGCGTGCCGCCTGCGGGAATGGCCTTGAAGCCGCCCGTGCCCCAGCCGCAATTGAGGAACAGGCCGGGCAGCGGCGATTCGCCGATGATCGGCGAGGAATCCGGCACGACATCGACGATCCCAGCCCATTGCCGCATCAGCTTGAGCAGGCCGAAGATCGGGAACATCTCCAAAAGGCCGGCGATCACCCCCTCCAGCGTCGGCAGATTGCCGCGCTGCGCATAGGAAGGAATGCGGTCGAGGCCGCCGCCGATGACGATCTCGCCCTTGTCCGACTGGCTGACATAGACGCCGCAGCCGGGCGACAGCACCACCGTGTCGAGGATCGGCTTGACCGGCTCGGACACGCAGGCCTGCAGCGCATAGGAATTGATCGGCAGCCGGAAGCCGGCCTTGGCCGCTAGCACCGAAGAATGCCCGGCTACCGCCATGCCGATGCGCTCGGCCCGGATCGCGCCACGCGAAGTCTGGACGCCGCGACAGCGGCCGCCCTCGATGATGAAATCGGTGATCTCGCAGTTCTGGATGATGTCGACGCCGAGCCGGCTCGCCGCCCGCGCATAGCCCCAGGCGACGGCGTCATGGCGCGCCGTGCCGGCCCTGCCTTGCCAGATGCCGCCGAACACCGGGAAGCGTGCATTGGCTGAGAAATTATAGATCGGCGCTACCCGGCGCACATCGTCAGGTGAAAACAACTCCGCATCGATGCCGTTGATCTGCATGGCGTTGACGGTGCGCGCCCCGATCTCCATCTCGGCAGTCGAGTGGCACAGATTGACCATGCCGCGCTGCGACAGCATGACGTTGTAGTTCAGGTCTTTCGACAATCCCTCATAGAGCTGGTGCGCCAGCCCGTAGAGTTCGACACTTTCGGGATAATAGTAGTTGGAGCGTACCACAGTGGTGTTGCGCCCTGTGTTGCCGCCGCCGATCCAGCCTTTTTCCAGCACGGCCACCCTGGTGATGTTGTGATTCTTTGCCAGGTAATAGGCCGTCGCCAGCCCATGGCCGCCGCCGCCGATGACGATGGCGTCGTAGGACGGCTTCGGCTCGGGCGATCGCCAGGCCGGTTGCCAGCCGGTCTGGCCAGCCAGGCCCTCCTTGAACAGCGACAGGGCGGAATAGCGTGTGGTCATGACGTGCCGGACAGGCCTGATGTTCGGAAAGAAATGTGGATCATCGAATGGTCTTTCGCACCGACGTCATCGGTTCGATCGGTCATGCCCGCATCGCCTTGCCCAGTGGATCATATGGCGACGAAGCGATGACGCGCGCATCTCTTTCGACGCCGACGATGTGGGTTGTCAACGGCGTATCGATATCGGCCGCTTCGCGCTCGACCAGCGCCATGGCGAGGCTCTTGCCGACCGTGTGACCGTAGCCGCCCGAAGTGACGAAGCCGGCGAGCCTGCCTTTGTTCCAGATGGGTTCGTAGCCGCTGGCATCGGCATCCGCCGCGTCGATTTCGAGCGTCACCAGCGTGCGCCGGGATTCGACTTGCCGTTCCTTCAGAGCCGCCTCGCGGCCGATGAAATCGCCCTTGTCGAAAGCGATCCAGCGGCCCATTCCGGTCTCATCAGGCGTATAGTCCTGCGTGAACTCGCGTGACCAGATGCCAAAGCTCTTTTCGAGCCGCAGCGAATTGACCGCGCCGAAGCCATATTCGGTCACATCAAGATCCTTGCCTGCCGACAGCAGCGCACGGCGCAGCCCCGCGTGTTCATTGGCCTGGCAATGGATCTCGTAGCCGAGTTCGCCGATGACCGACAGTCGTCCGACCTTGGCGCGAACCAGTCCGACATCCAATGTCTTGCAGGCAAGAAAGCCAAAGGTCTCGTGCGAAACGTCCTGATGTGTGAGGCGCTCAAGCAACCTTCGCGCATTGGGACCGGCGAGCGAGAAACCAACGACGGCGTCCGAGATGTCGCGAACGGTGACGCCATCGCTCATATGTTGCTCGAACCAGCGCATATGCCACTGGCGCAGATAGTAGGATCCCATGATCCACCAGGAGCCATCGCCCCAGTTGAAGACGGTGAGATCGCCCTTGAGTTTGCCGTTTTCACCCAGCATCGGCGCGAGCTTGGCGCGTACCGGCTTGGGCAGCGCGCAGGCGAGCAGCCGGTCGAGCCAAGCCTCGGCCTGCGGGCCGGTGATCTCGTAGCGCGAGAAGGCCGATATATCGAGCAGGCCGACACCTTCGCGCACTTTGCGGCATTCCTGTGCGACAATGTCGAAGGCGTTGGAGCGCTTCAGCGTCGGTGTCTCGACGAAACCTTGCGGCGCGAAATAGAGCGGCACTTCCATGCCCCAGGAATTGCCCCAGCGCGCCCCGGCGGCGTCCATGGCGTCATGCGCGCCGGCCGTCTTCAAGGCCCGTCCCGCAGGCAGTTGCTCGTTGGGATAGCTCATGACGAAACGGCGCGAATAGAACTGCCCGGTGGTCT
This sequence comes from Mesorhizobium sp. M7A.F.Ce.TU.012.03.2.1, assembly GCF_004006095.1. NCBI lineage: Bacteria > Pseudomonadati > Pseudomonadota > Alphaproteobacteria > Hyphomicrobiales > Phyllobacteriaceae > Mesorhizobium > Mesorhizobium sp. M7A.F.Ce.TU.012.03.2.1. Next base: position 870,920 of record NZ_CP034779.1, on the reverse strand, counting down.
GCTTGATGTATTCGCGGTTGGAGGCGAAGTCGCCATAGCGGGCGATGTCCATGCCGTAGACATCGGCTTCCGGCTCGCCATGGATCATCCATTCGGCCAGCGACTTGCCGACGCCGCCGCCTTGCAGGAAGCCGGCCATGACACCGCACGCCACCCAGTAGTTGGGAACGCCGCGCACCGGGCCGACCAGCGGATTGCCGTCCGGCGAGAAGGTGAAGGCACCGTTCACCCAGCGCTTGATGCCGGCATTCTCCAGGCAGGGGTAACGGCTGAAGCCGAGCGCCAGTTCGTCGGCGATGCGGTCGGTGTCTTCCTGGATCAGTTCGATACCGTAGTCCCAGGGCGCCCCGTCCATGTTCCAGTGCTTGTGGTTGACCTCATAGATACCCAGTAGCAGGCCTTTCTGCTCCTGGCGCATGTAGGTGAAGCCTTCGAGATCGACGATCAGCGGCAATTCCTTGTCCAGCGCCTGGATTTCGGGCAGCGCCTCGGTGACGAGATAATGGTGCTCCATCGGCGACACCGGCAGGTCGATGCCGGCCATCCTGCCAACCTGCTTGGCCCACAGTCCGCCGGCATTGACGACGTGCTCGGCAATCACCGTGCCCTTCTCTGTCACCACGTCCCAGCCGCCATCGGCGCGGCGGTTGAGTTCCAGCACGCGGTTGTGCTCGATGATGTCGGCGCCGCGCAGCCTGGCTGCCTTGGCATAGGCGTGAACGACGCCCGAAGGATCGATATGACCTTCGCGCGCGGCATAAAGCCCACCCAGCATGCCGTCGGTGTTGAGGATCGGGCAGCGCTGTCGGATTTCGTCGACGCCAACCAGATGGACATCGTCGATGCCCATGGTCTGGAAGATGCGGTAGGAGGCCTTGAGCCATTCCCAGCGCTCGGGCGCCGAGGCGACCGAGATGCCGCCGGTCATGTGCATGCCGATGCTCTGGCCCGATTCCTTCTCGACTTCGGAGAGCAGGTCGATCGTGTAGGCCTGCAGGGCGGCGATGTTGGGATCGGCGTTCAGCGCATGGAACCCGCCGGCCGCATGCCAGCTCGATCCCGCTGTCAGTACCTCGCGTTCGATCAGCGCGACGTCGTTCCAGCCGAACTTCGCCAGGTGATAGAGCACCGAGGCTCCAACCACGCCGCCGCCGATGACGATCGCCCTGTATTGGGATTTCATCCTGTCGCACTCCACCCAGTCAGTGGCGTACCCTACTGGTATTGTACATATGTGTCTAGAGCTTGGAAAGGCGATAGAATGAGCGGCCCATGACTCCGCTCTGCGCCGATGCAGCAGAGGGGGCTCCTCTGCTGCTGTCGGCAGCAAACGTGCTTGCTATTGGGGCGATGCGCTAAGCGAAATCGTCAGCCGCGGCGGCCGGGCGGGCCGTACTATCGGTTGCGCGAAAGCGTCTTCTCGACATAGCGCGAAAAGTCCTCGACATCCTCCGCCGGGGGCTCCTGGCCGGTGAAGCTGCGCAGATAACCGGCGACGTGAGGCAGGCGGCTGCTCATCGGCTCGTTGAGCTCAAGCGAGTAATAGCCGATCTGCATGAAGTACAGCACGCGAGCCCGCACGAAGGCATCCTCCTCGTCGTAGCCATGACGCATGAACATGTCGCGGATGGCGTTGACACGCTCCTCGTCGGCCTCGTCGAGCGCGCGTCTGATGGCGGGCGAGCGGCGGGCCCAGGCCCTGATCGCGAAATCCAGCTGCGGATCGAACAGCCTTTCGTCTACCCAGCATTCGAAAATGCTCATCACCCCGCGGATGACGGTCGCGGAAGGCCGCCTGGCCCGTTCGACGATGAATTTGGTGTTGGTCTGCCGCCAGTAATCCAGCAGCTGGTCGAGCAGATCCTGCCGGCTCTTGAAATACCAGTAGAAGCTGGAACGCGACACATCGAGCTTCTGTCCAAGCGTCAGCACGCGGACGCGTTCGACACCGTCGGAGATCAACGTTTCAAGAGCAAGTTTCAGCCAGTCTTCGCGAGTGGCCTTGATGTTGCCGGTGGCGCCGGCGCGCTGAATCGTCGTTTCGAGAGCTGCCATCGGCACGACGCATGACATGCTGCCTCAGGCAAATCAAGGCTATGGACAGAAGTGTATAGAGGAAATCGGCCCAAGCCGGACGACGCACCATGGATGTTGGCCGCATCGAAGCTCGATGAGGCAATGTCGTCACCCGCCATCCGCGCGGCGCAAGCGGGGGGATTTTTGTCGCGGCTGCTGGTTCACTGTTTGCTTTCCCGCGAGGCAATTGTCTGGCAAATACCAGTTCAGACAGATGCCCGCGCGGCCAAGCAGGAACACACGATATGACGCTGTTTCGAAAGAACCTCATCGATGGCGAATGGGTCGGCGACGCCGGTTCGCGCAACATCAACCCCTCGGATACCGGTGACATCGTCGGCGATTATGCCTCGGCGGGTGTCGAACAGGCCAAGCAGGCGATCGCCGCGGCCAAGGCAGCGTTCCCGGCTTGGTCCCGTTCCGGTCCGCTGGCGCGTCACGCAGTGCTGAAAAAGGCCTCCGACGAGATTCTGGCGCGCAAGGACGAGATTGGCCGCAATCTCGCGCGTGAGGAAGGCAAGACGCTGGCCGAAGGCATAGGCGAGACCATTCGCGCCGCCCAGATTTTCGATTTCTTTGCCGGCGAAACGTTGCGTTTAACCGGAGAGGTCGTGCCGAGTGTGCGACCGGGCGTCGGCGTCGAGATGACGCGCGAGGCGGTCGGCGTGGTCGGCATCATCACGCCGTGGAATTTTCCGATCGCCATTCCGGCCTGGAAGATCGCTCCGGCATTAACCCACGGCAACACCGTCGTCTTCAAGCCGGCGGAGCTGGTTCCCGAGAGCGCCTGGACCATTGTCGACATCCTGCATCGCGCCGGCCTGCCAAAGGGCGTGCTCAATCTCGTCATGGGCAAGGGTTCGGTCGTCGGTCAGGCGATGCTCGACAGTCCCGACGTCAACGCCATCAGCTTCACCGGCTCGGTCGGTACCGGCAAGCGCGTTGCCGCGGCAAGCATCGAACACATGCGCAAGTTCCAGCTTGAAATGGGCGGCAAGAACCCTCTGGTCGTGCTCGACGATGCCGATCTTGCGATCGCCGTCGATTGCGCGCTCAATGGCGCCTTCTTCTCGACCGGCCAGCGCTGCACCGCGTCATCCAGGCTGATTGTGGCTGACGGTATTCACGACCGTTTCGTCGATGCCCTCAAGGACCGCATGAGCAAACTGGTCATCGGCGATGCGCTCGACGCGCAGACCCAGATCGGTCCTGTCGTCGACGCGACGCAGCTGAAGCAGGACGAGGACTATATCGCCATCGGCGTCAGGGAAGGTGCCACGCTCGCCTTCGGCGGCGAGCGGCTCGACCGCAAGACGCCAGGCTTCTACCTGCAGCCGGCATTGCTCACCGAGGCCACCAATGCCATGCGCAGTTCGCGCGAGGAGATTTTCGGACCTGTCGCCAGCGTCATTCGCGTCAAGGACTATGACGAGGCGCTTTCCGTCGCCAACGACACGCCCTTCGGCTTGACCTCCGGCATCTGCACCTCGAGCCTCAAGCATGCCACGCACTTCAAGCGCAATTCGGAGGCCGGGATGGTGATGGTCAACCTGCCGACGGCGGGTGTCGATTTCCATGTTCCCTTCGGCGGCCGCAAGGGCTCGAGCTATGGGCCGCGCGAGCAGGGCCACTATGCGGCGGAGTTCTACACCACGGTAAAGACGGCCTATACGTTCGCAGGCTGATCGGCCGTCGACCGATCATGCCGGGCTGATCGGACCGGCACACCGCCATGCACATCTGGATTGGAGCGGCGCGAAGGGATGACAGTGCAGAACCTGACCTGGCTTAACCCGCCGCCGCACCACGCAATCGAGGGCGATAGCGTTCGTGTGCGCACCGGCAAGGAGACCGATTTCTGGCGTGAGACCTTCTACGGTTTCTGTCGCGACAACGGCCACTTCCTGCACCGGCCGGTCGAAGGCGATTTCAGCGCCGAAGTCACGGTCAAGGGCGACTACGAGGTCCTCTATGATCAGGCCGGGCTGATGGTCCGGCTCAGCGAAACGCACTGGATCAAGGCCGGTATCGAGTACACCGACGGCCTTGCCTATTTCTCCGTCGTCGTCACCAACGACACGTCAGACTGGTCGCTGGTCGCCATTCATGCCGATCCGAACGGCGTCAGGATCCGGTTGACCCGTCACGCAGAAGCGATCCGCGTCCAGTACCTCGATGCTTCCAACGGCCACTGGAAGCCTGTGCGGCTTGCCTATTTCCCGACCTCGAAGACGGTCGATATCGGCATGATGTGCTGTTCGCCGCAACGCGAAGGCTTTGAGGTAACGTTCTCGGATTTCTCCCTCGGTCCGCCGATATCGCGGGAATTGCACGATTGAGACGTGCGGTCTTGCGCTGAACCGCAAGCACTTCGACCTTTGCCACAATCAAGTCTGTAGACCGCCGTGCCTCCGGCCGAGCCGGGGGGTTGTCGCGGCACTGCAGCCGGCGAGATCGTCAGCCAGTTGCGATGCCGCCAGACGGTTCGAAATTTTTGGCCCCTGGTTCGGCTCCGGCGGTGCAAGGACGTTGCAACGCTATTGGCATCCGCGCTAGGAGTTGCCGATGGGCAGGTTTCGAAGGGCTGTCAAAAGAGCCGTCTATTCCAGGGCGCTAAGGTTTCTTGGCGTTCCGCCCGTGCTGTGGTCGCAGGGCATCGGGCATTTCTGCGATTTCGCCGGGCCGCGCTGGTATCGCAACGCGCCAACTGCATCGACGCAGGGCGAGGCATTTTTCCGCCAACATTACAGCGGCGCGCATGGCATCGTCTGGCTGCGCCTGAGCACCTTGTCCAGGGATGCGCAAACCTGCGACCTCGATACGTTCGTCAGGATCGTGCTGCCGACGATTACGGCACCGTTCACGCTGCTGACGACCGATGGAGATGCTTCGGTGCCGTCGGATCTGGCGAAGGACACCGTCGACCAGCTTCTCGCCAACCCTTTCCTGGTCTCCTGGTACAGCCAGAATTGTGATGGCACTCACCCCAGGGTGAAGCCTTTCCCGATCGGGCTCGATCTTCACACGCCTCGGTCCCTTGCCACGCCGGCAGGGCTTGTGAAGCAACTGGAAATCATACGCGCCCGGCAGGATCATGTGGACCGCCGCCCGCCCAGGCTGTTCTCTGATTTCAGCATCAGCAATGGCTCGAGGCAGCGCCGGGAACTGCTTGATGCCCTCGGCGGATGTCCGCACGTCGATTTCCTGACGAAACGCGTCTCGCAGCGCTCGATCTGGCGACTGTACTCGCAATACCCGCTCGTGCTGTCCACCGAAGGCAACGGCCTGGACTGCCATAGGACATGGGAGCTGTTTTATCTCGGCTGCATCGTCGTCACCAGGACCTCGCCGCTCGACCCGCTCTACCAGGGCCTGCCTGTCATTATCGTCGACGACTGGCATGAGGTGAGGGACCCCGATGCGCCGAGACGCTGGATAGAGCAGGTCGCGCATCTGACCGACCGGGACCATGTTTGGCGACGCTTGCATCCGCAAACCTATCTCGGCCCCATTCGGCAAGAGCTTCTGCACGCATCCTGATTGGGCAGGCCACGAAATTCCGGTTGGACGCGGTGCGAAGCGGAGCTCCTGCAAGCGATGTGGAACGATGTCGCTCCTCCATATCTGGTGGAGTGAGGGATCATGTGCCAGCCTCGTCCAGCCCCAGTCCGCCGCGGACAGCATCGCGGATGGCTTCCGGGCCGAACCTTGCCCAAACCGCTTGATGCGCGCGGATGCGCTGCCGTGCCCTGCGGTCGGCATCCAGGCAGAGTCCGACAGCCGTCTCGGCAAGTCCTTCATCGGTATCCGACAGCAGCAGTTCCTCCCCGTCGACCAGGTCCAGGCCCTCGGCCGCCAGAGGCGTGGCGATCACCGGCACGCCCCACGCCATCGCCTCCAGAATCTTGATGCGGGTGCCGCCGCCTGCCGCAAGCGGGATGATGGTGAGATGCGCTCTCGACAGAAGCGGCGCCATGTCTCCGGGGTCTTCGACGAGCTCCACGCCAGGCAATCCTGCCAGCGCTTGCACGGCCGTTGTTGGGTTGCGCCCGGCGAGAATCAGTGTCGCGGTCGGCAAGGCCAGTCGGATGCGCGGAAGTATGGAGCCGGCTAACCTCTGGACGGCATCGACGTTTGGCGGATAGCCGAGATGGCCGACGAACAGGATCACCGGAAAGCTTTCGTCGGATACGGGCTCGGCGGGCAGCGTTTCGGGGCTGTGCCCGGCGTGCGGAATTCCGTTTGGAACGACATCGATCGGCAACTTGTGCCGGGAAAGCGCCATCAACCGCTCTCGATCCTGGCTCGAGCAGACCCAGACCCTGTCGACAAGGGCAAGCGCCTTTCTCTCGAGACGCCTGATGCCAAGGCCCTCGCTGATCGTCGCCACCGCAGCCCGCTTCGCATCGACGTGCCGCAACTGTCCCGCCAGGTCGGACTCGACATTGTGCATGTCGAGGATGAGCTGTTTCGTCAGTGCCCGCAAAGGCCGCAGCAGCTTGAACAGGCCGATACCCTCGATCACCACCGTGTCCGGGCGGAAGTCCCGAACCAGTGTCTCCAGCCGCGTCAAGGCGACGCGCGAGATGCGACGCTCCGCCCTTATACGCCACCACCCGATCGAGGCGGAGCGGGCCTCTCCCTTGATCGACAAGGCTTCGGTGCGGATCGACGGATCGGTTGTTTCCGTCGCCTGCGGCAGCACAGACACCAGGCAGACCGGGCCGAATTGCGCAGCAGACTCAGCATTGCGGTAGTTCCGCAGATCCGCGCCGGAGATCGGCGGAAAGGCTGGATCGTGGGACACAACCAGCACACGTCGCCCGGCTTTCGCCGCGGAGACAGCGTCGAGCGGTTGTGCGCCCGCGGGTTTCAAAGCGGGCACTCTGGGCTTTGCGCCGTAGGCTTCATTCCAGACGGCATGCGCGACGGCCCCAAACCATAACAATCGGCTTCGACTTGTTCAGCCGAACGAGGCTTTCGTCAAGCGCCGCATCGTCGCTGATTGTCAGATGCACCAGTTGCGGCAGGCTGCTGTCACCATCGCCTTGACCACGCCAACCAGCGGCCCGCCAGACGCTTCCACGATGAGGTGAGCCTTGTCCGCCGATAGGCGTCGCCGGCCATCTTGATGCCTTGCGCCTGCGTCGGGAATGGATGGATGACGTCGGCCAACGCACGCAATCCGATGCCCGATTTGATCGCCAGCGACACCGCATTGATCATCTCGCCGGCATGGCTGGCAACGACCGTGGCGCCCAGGATGCGGTCGGATCCCTCCCTGACGTGGATTTTGACAAAACCCTCCTCCTCGCCATCCATCACCGCACGGGCGACATCGTGCATCAGCACTGTATAGGTCTTGACTGGGATGCCGTTCTGGCGCGCCTCCGCCGGATAGAGGCCGACATGGGCGATCTCCGGATCGGTATAGGTGCACCACGGAATGACCAGTTCGCTCAGCTTCCTGCGTCCGAGAAACAGGGCATTGCGTACGACCATGCGGGCTGTCGCCTCGGCGGTGTGGGTGAATTTGTAGGCGAGGCAGACATCGCCCGCCGCATAGATGCGCGGATTTGTGGTGAGGAGACAGTCGTCCACCTTGATACCGTCGGCATCGTAAGCCACCCCGGCGTTTTCCAGGTCGAGGCCGTCGACATTGGGCGATCGGCCGATGCCAGTGATGATCTCATCGACGGAAATCGTCGTCGTGATGTCGTCGCACACCAGGTCGGCGAGCTTCTTGTCGCCTTCCGTTCGTATCGCCACCACCTCGGTGTTGAGGCGAACCTCGACACCTTCGCGCGCCAGCGCATCCGAAAGGATCTGGGCGGCATCGCGTTCCTCACCGGGCAGGAACATCGGTTCGCGCTGCGCCTGGATGACCTTCGCGCCCAGCAGGCAGAAGGCCTGCGCCGCCTCGCAACCGAGCGGTCCGCCGCCGATGACCAGAAGCCGCTTCGGGCACTCCGTGAGATCGAACATGGTCTCGTTGCTGAGATAGCCGGCGTCGGCAAGCCCCGGGATCGTCGGCAGCCTCGGGCGCGCGCCTGTCGCGATCAGCGCCTTTCTGAAACGCAAGATTTGTCCGGCGACCGTGACAGTGTCCCTTCCGGAAAACCGCGCTTCGCCGAAATAAAGGTCGATGCCTTCGGAAGCCAGGCTATCGGCGGCATCGGCGCGGCTGATCCGCTGCCGGATCTGCCGCATCCGCGTCATGGCGCGCTGAAAGTTGACGTGAAGACGGTCCGGCATGTCGCCGCCGAAATTCTCGGCATCGCGCATGTCGGCATAAAGCCTTGCGGTGCGGATGATCGACTTCGACGGGATGCAACCGACATTGACGCAAGTTCCGCCGATCAGGTTGCGCTCGATGAGCGCGACCTTTGCGCCGAGGCCGGCCGCTTCGTAGGCGGCGGTCAGCCCAGCCGGCCCGGCACCGATGACCACGATATTGTAGGGATCGTCCGGCTGCGGGTTCTTCCAGTGCGGCGGATGGGCGCCCTTGATCAGCTCAATGTCGTTGTGATCGACAGGAAAGGCGGTAGTCCTGGTCCGGTCACGCGACATCGCCGCCACCCGACGCCGGGCTTGCTGGCTGAGACAGCCAGCCGCCATTGAACCCGGCCTTGCGCAGGCCGTTGCGGATGTGTTGATTTGACCGCATCAGTCTCCAGATCAACCCTGACCGATGGTTCTCGATCATCATCACCACGATGCCTTGATCCAGCCCATAGTGGCCTTCCGACACCCAGCCGTGCCTCCCGAATTTACGCCGGTTCGCCAATGTCGGGTTGAAACCGCTCGGCAGTCGGAAATTACCGATCACCTCGGGGTAGCGATCACCGAGATGGCGCAACGCCGCCAAGCAGATCTCCGGGGCGAAAGGCAGTGATGCCGGATAGGACCAAGGCGCGATCGTCCCGTCATCGGGCCCGAACGGCGCGCCGCGCGCGGCATAGCCGGAAAACCGCCGGCGCTGTCGCTCCACGCTGGTGCGAAAACCGCCTGGCCCGTCGCCCGCCGAAAGACCCCAAAGGTTCTCGTCGTAGCCGCCATAGCCGTAAGGGTTGTGGCGTGCATAGTCGCGGTGCAGATGGGTCGAGCGGCGGCTGTTTTCGAAATAGTCCGAGTTCTTCTCGCGCATGAAGGCGTCGCGGATGCCGGCGAAATCGATCCAGGCATGCGAGAACTGGTGCATGAACAGCGGACCGCCATACAGCACGTCGTAGCCGTAGATGTTTTCCCACTGATAGGTCGCCGTCCAGCCCTCGTAGCTGTTGTCCGAGGTCGGGCTGTCGGGCGAGGCCATCGACAGGATGTAGAGGATCGTGGCTTCGTTGTAGCCCTCCCAGCCATAGTGGAGAAAGCCGCTCTTCGGCTTCCAGCCTTGTCGCAAGGTCGGGCTTGAGCCTTGTGCCCACCGCCAGTCGACGCGCCGGTAGAGCGCCTCTGCTAGTTGGCGGATTTCGGCTTCCTCGTCATCGTCACCGGAGAAATAGGCGCCCGCCACCAGCATGCCCGATATCAGCAATGCCGTATCCACCATCGACAGTTCGCAGCGCCAGACGCGCAGGCCGGTCCGCATATCGAGGAAATGGTAGTAGAAACCCTTGTGGCCGGTGACGTCGTCGCTATTGCCTTGCCGGCTGGTCGAGAAGAAACGCAGCGCGGCCAGCGTCAGCTTCGCGGCGGCATCGCGCGCCATCCAGCCGCGCTCGACGCCGATCGGGTAGCAGGACAGCGCGAAGCCGACGACAGCGATGCTGGCCGGCGAATTCGGCCGCGACGTGTCGGCGACCAATCCGTTTTCGGGGTTCACGTTCTCGAGGAAATAGTCGAAGGCGGCGCGCTGATAGCGGTCCAGAAGCTCGTCGTCGGACAGCGCGGCAGGCTCGGGTCTAAGCAAAGGAAGCAAGCTCCCGCCGGATGGCTGCAGCGTCCGTCAACCGCCAACCAGTTGCCCCGCATCGGCAGGTCATCACGCACGCTGAACTGTCATGCCGTGTCATAGCTTTCCCGTATAGCTTTGTTGCGTCAACGTCGATTCGACGCCTGAGACTATACGCCCCTACGCTCCCGTTCGTTGCGTCGTCACGCGGAATTGAGATGCGTCCTGCCTCAGTAGGTGGCGCGGCCGCCGGAAACGTCGAACACGGCGGCGGTCGTGAACGAACACTCTTCCGAGGCAATCCAGCAGATCAGCGCCGCCACCTCTTCGACCTCGCCGAAGCGCGCCATCGGTATCTTGGACAGCATGAAGTCGATGTGCTCCTGGCTCATCTGCTTGAAGATAGCGGTGCGCACGGCCGCCGGTGTGACGCAATTGACCGTCACCTTGGTCTTGGCCAGTTCCTTGCCGAGCGACTTGGTCAGGCCGATCACCGCGGCCTTCGAGGTGCTGTAGGCCGAAGCGTTGGGATTGCCTTCCTTGCCGGCGATCGAGGCGATGTTGACGATGCGGCCATAGTTGCGCTCGAGCATGTGCGGCACGAGCGCCTTGTTGCAGTAGAAGACGCCGTTGATGTTGATGTCGATGACCTTCTGCCAATCCTCGGTCGAATAGTTCCAGGTCGTCATGTTCGGCCCGGTGATCGCCGCACTGGTGACCAGGATGTCGACACCGCCAAGCGCTTCGATCGCCGACTGCTTGGCGCGTTCCACGCCGGCCGCATCGGCGACGTCGATGGCAACACCGTGGAGGCCGGGAAGGGTGGCTTTGGCCTGTTCGATCTGAGCCGGATCGCGATCCCAGACTGAAACCCGTCCGCCCTCTTCGACAATCCTCTGAGCCACTGCCAGACCGATGCCTGAAGCGCCGCCGGTGATCACCGCCGCTCGACCGCTGAACCGCCCTGTAAAATTCATCGGCATCCTATTTTCCCGATCATCCCAACCCGATGGACGATGACGGCACGCGACCGCCATACCATCGACTGCGACTGTGCGGTCCCCATCAGGCGAGTTCAAGCCGGCATGCGAGGCCGATCGTCTGGGCCAATCCCGTTACCCGGGATTTCCCTCGAGCTCTCTGCCCAGCGCCTTCACCATCGCCACCAGCGCCGGTCCGATCTCGGCATGCGCGCGCTCTTCCGTGATGATCTCGCCGATGCCGCCGCAGGTGATGGCAACCAGCGGCGAGCCGTCACTCGGACGGAACGGCACGCCGACCGCATGGATATAGCTGTGCCAGGCGCCGAACGACGTCACATAGCCCTTGTCTGCATACTGGGCGATCGCATCGTCGATCGCCGCCCCGATCATCGCCGCCCTGTCCGGCTCGGCCTCCTGCAAAGCCTCCACAAGGCGAGCGCGCTCCTCAGGTGAAAGGGCCGCCGCATAGGCCAGCCCCATCGATGTCTTCCAGATCGGCAGGTAGGAGCCCGGGTTGAGGCGCAGCGTGACAAGGCTCTCCGACCGGCAGTTGGCGAGATAGACCATGTTGAGGCTGTCGCGGGTGCCAAGCGCCACCGCCGCCCCCGTCAGATCGGCCAGCGGTTGCATCAGCGGCCGGGCGACGTGGACGACCGCACTGGAACTCAGTGCCGAATAGCCCAGCGCCACGGTGGCTGGTCCCAGGCTATAGCGGCCGAGGTCCTTGTCGTAGAGGAGATAGCCAAGCGCGCTTAGCGTATAGGTGATGCGCGAAACCGTGGCCTTGGGCAAGCCGGTGCGGGCAATGATGTCCTGATTGCCGAGTGAGGCATCGCCCGGGCGGAAGGCGCGCAGGATGCCGAGCCCGCGCACCAGCGACGACGAAAGCTGCGCGCCTTCGACTTCAAGCTCCGTCTCGTCCCTGGTGGCTCGCTTGCGCACGCTGAGGTCTTTCTGGCGTCGTCGTCCGCCTGTCGGGCCAGCGTCGCCGGCGTTGTCTAAAAAATGAAATTAAATTCCATTTATATTGACAGGCGCTTTCCCCCACTGTCAATATGCTTCCCTCGATGGCATCTCCAAGCGCCCTGTGCCATCTTACGAAGCCCCTCCTTGTGAAGGTAGCCACGTGTCTCGCTATATTTTGCGCCGGCTTATCGCCATGCCGTTTCTGGTGCTCGGCATCGTCACCATTGCCTTCCTGATCACCACGGTGACCAAGGGCGATCCGCTGACCGCGATTGTCGCCGAACAGCAGATGAGCAACCCCGAAGTGGTGGCCGCCGCCAAGGCGCGCTGGGGTCTCGATCGTCCTTTGCCGGAACGCTATATGATATATCTTGGCAATCTGCTGAGCGGCGATCTTGGCACCTCATTCATCACCAAGCGCAATGTCGGCACCGACATCCTCTACCGCTTGCCGGCAACGCTCGAACTGGTTTTCACCGCGATGATCTTCGGCACCACGCTCGGCATCGTGCTTGGTGTGCTGGCCGCCTATTTCCGCAACAGCCTGATCGACCATGGTGCGCGGCTCTTCGCCTTGTTCGGCTCGTCGCTGCCGGTGTTCTGGTCGGGACTCGGCCTGTTGTTCATCTTCTCCGTCATGCTGAACTGGCTGCCGGGGCCGGGCAGGGTCGATGCCCGCCTGGCATTGCCGCCCGGCATAACCGGCTTCCTGACCATCGATTCGCTTCTGGCTGGCGACTGGACCGTCTTCAAGGACGCGCTCCGGCACCTGCTTCTGCCGGCCTTCGTCCTCGGCTGGACGGTTTCCGGCACCATATCGCGGCTGGTGCGCGCCAACATGCTTGATGTGATGAGCCGCGAGTTCGTCCTCACCGCGCGCGCCAAGGGCGCGAGCGAATTCCGCGTCGTCATCGTCCATGCGTTGCGCAACACCATGGTGCCGACCCTGACCGTCATCGGCTATTCCTTCGCCTATCTGATCACCGGCGCGGTGCTGACAGAAACCATCTTTTCCTGGCCGGGCATGGGCTCCTATGCCGTCGAGGCGGCGCGCGCGCTCGACTTCCCGGCGATCATCGGCGTCACCATCGTCGGCGGCCTCGCCTTCCTGGTCACCAACCTCATCACAGACATCCTCTACGTGGTGGCCAATCCGCGCGTGAGGTTGAGCTGATGTCGGCGGTCACAACCAAATCCCATTCCGCCGCTGTTCCCGAATGGCTGACCGCGCCATTGGTCATCGGCACGGTCGTCATCCTGTTCTGGCTGTTCATGACCGTCTTCGCCGCCTTAATCGTGCAGTTCGATCCGCTCGAAATGGTCGCGCGCCGCTTGCAGCCGCCGAGCTGGGCGCACTGGCTGGGCACCGATGCTCTCGGCCGCGATGTTCTCGCCCGCACCTTGCACGGGGCGGCGCATTCGCTGCCGATCGCGGTTCTGGTCGTCGTCTCGGCTGTGGTGATCGGCTCGCTGCTCGGTGCCATTTCCGGGTTCGTCGGCGGGCTGACCGGTGCGGCGATCATGCGGCTTGTCGACGTCACTCTGTCCTTCCCGCCGATGCTGCTGGCTATGGCCGTCGCGGCGTCGCTTGGGCCGGGCCTCGGCAATGCCGCCATCGCCATGGTTCTGGTCTGGTGGCCGGTCTATGCCCGGCTGATGCGGGCGCAGGTGCTGGAGGTGAAGGAGCGTGAGCATGTCGAGGCGGCGATCGCCGCCGGCGCCAGGCCGCGCCGCGTGCTGTTCACGCACATATTGCCGCTTTGCTGGACCCCAGTGCTGATCAGCGCGACCATGGATCTTGGCCAGGTCGTGCTGCTTGCCGCGTCGCTCAGCTTCATCGGACTCGGCGCCACGCCGCCGACCCCCGAATGGGGGTCGATGATCTCGGATGGCGCCGTCCATTTCTACCAATGGTGGATCGCCTTCGGTCCGGGCGTCGCCATCCTCACCATCGTGCTCGGCTTCAACTTCATCGGCGACGGCTTGCGCGACATTCTCGATCCAAGGTCGGATTAAGCGATGAGCGCACAGATATCTACAGCGCCGCCGGGTGCAGTCGACAAGGCGGGCAGAGGTGAGCCGCTGCTGTCCATACGCGGCCTGCGGGTAGGCTTCCGGCGGGCAGGCGATCAGTTCGAAGCGGTGCGCGGCATCGACCTCGACCTCGCCAAGGGCGAAGTGGTCGGCATTGTCGGGGAGTCCGGCTCGGGCAAGTCCGTCGGCATGCTCGCCGCGCTCGGCCTGACGTCGAAGAACGCGGTCGTCACCGGTTCGGTCCGCTTCAACGGCGACGAACTGGTCGGCAAATCGTCACGCGAAATGCGCAAGATCAGGGGCGCGCGCATCGCCATGATCTTCCAAGACCCGCTGTCCTCGTTGAATCCGGTGATGACTGTCGGCGCCCAGATCGCCGAGGCGGTCAGGCTGCATCAGCGCGTCACCCGCAAGCAGGCCATGGCGCGCGCGGTGGAATTGCTCCATCTGGTGGCGATCCCGCAGCCCGAACGCCGGGTCAACCAGTATCCACACGAATTCTCCGGCGGCATGCGCCAGCGCGCGGTCATCGCCATGGCCGTCGCCAACGATCCCGATTTGCTAATCGCCGACGAACCGACCACGGCGCTCGATGTCACGGTGCAGGCGCAGATTTTGGCAGTGCTGCGTTCGTTGCAGGAGCGGCTCGGCCTTGGCCTGGTGCTGATTACCCATGATCTCGGCGTTGTCGCCGGTCATGCCGACCGCGTCGCGGTCGTCTATTCCGGCCGCGTCGTCGAACAGGCTGGCGTGTCCGAGCTGTTCGCCGACCCGCGCCATCCTTATACGCGCGGCCTCATTGCCTCGATCCCCAATCTCGAGGAAAGCCGCGAGCGGCTGTTTTCGATCGATGGCTCGCCACCCGCACTTGGGCGCTTGCCGGGCGGCTGCGCCTTCCATCCGCGCTGCATCTATGCCGAGGCACGCTGCAGGACCGAGGATCCGCCTTTGCACGACATAGGCGGCCGCTTCTCGGCCTGCCATTTCGCGACGACCTTGCCGCCCTTCCATAGTGCTGCGCTGGCGGCGGCAGAACTGGACAGTGGAAGCATGGCCCCATGAGCGCAGTGGAGCAAATTCAAGTCGAAACCAAGCCGGCGGCAGCGCTTTCCGTACGCCATCTTGTCAAGGATTTTCCGGTTCGCGGCGGCCTCGTCTTCGACCGCGCGGTTGCCCATGTGCGTGCGGTGGCCGATGTGTCCTTTGACTTGGCGCCGGGCGAAACGCTGGGCCTCGTCGGCGAATCCGGTTGCGGCAAGTCGACCCTCGGACGCTGCCTGATGCGGCTGATCGAGCCGACCAGCGGCGAAAGCTGGTTCCGTGGCCAGAACCTGCTCGCCCTCAACCACGAAGACATGCGCCTGATGCGGCGCTACATCCAGCTGGTCTTCCAGGATCCGTACGGGTCGCTGCATCCGCGCATGCGCATCGCCGACAACATCGCCGAGCCTTTGCGCATGAGCGACATGTCGGCGGCCGACCGCCGGGCGCGCGTCGCCGAATTGCTCGAACTCGTGCGGCTCAATCCCGATCACGGCAAGCGCTATCCGCATGAACTGTCCGGCGGCCAGCGCCAGCGCGTGGTCATCGCCCGCGCGCTTGCGCTCAACCCGCAAGTGGTGATCCTCGACGAACCGGTTTCGGCGCTCGACGTTTCAGTGCAGGCTGGCGTGCTCAATTTGCTCAGGGATATTCAGCAGTCCTTCGGCACATCCTATCTGTTCATCGCACATGATCTTTCGGTCGTGCGCCACATCTCGCACCAGGTCGCGGTGATGTATCTCGGCAAGATCGTAGAGATCGCACCTGCGGCCGAACTCTATTCGAGGGCGCTGCATCCCTACACGCAGGCGCTGCTGTCGGCGGTGCCGCTCGCCAATCCCGAGAAGGAGCGCAAGCGCGAGCGCATCGTACTGACCGGTGACGTGCCGAGCCCGCTCAACCCACCATCCGGCTGCCGCTTCCGCACGCGCTGCTTCAAGGCGCAGGCGATCTGCGCTGCCGTCGAACCACCGCTCGATCCGGCTGGCGGTTCGCATCGCGTCGCCTGTCATTTTCCGGAGCCGGTCAACACGTTCAAGACTGTGTGATTGGCCTGCCGAATTCACCCGAAGGAATCTTGATCGTGACTGAGGACCATTCCGAGAATGCCGGTACGGCAGGATCCGCGCGCCTGCCGCTCGAAGGCATCAAGGTTCTCGATCTTTCCCGCGTGCTCGCCGGTCCTTGGGCAACGATGAGCCTTGCCGATCTCGGCGCCGAGGTCTGGAAGATCGAGAACATAGATGGCGGCGACGACACCAGGGCGTGGTCGGTGCCGAGCTACAAGGGTGTCTCGACCTACTATCTCTGCGCCAATCGCGGCAAGCAGAGCATCGCGCTCGACATGAAAAGCCCGCAGGGGCTGGCCATCGTGCGCGAACTGGCGGCGAAGGCCGACATCGTCGTCGAGAATTTCCGCTCCGGCACCGCCGACCGCCTCGGCGTCGGTTTCAAGGAACTCAGCGCGCCAAACCCGCGGCTGATCTACTGCTCGATCTCCGGCTATGGCCAGACCGGACCCGATGCCGGACGGCCCGGCTATGATTTCGTCATGCAGGCCGAAAGCGGCCTGATGGCCATCACTGGCGAGAGCAATGGCGAGCCGATGCGCGTCGGCGTCGCCATCACCGACATCGTCTGCGGCATGGTCGCGACGCAGTCGATCCTGGCAGCGCTTTACGAGCGCGCGACGACCGGCAAGGGCCAGTTCCTCGACCTGTCGCTGATCGACTGCGCGCTCAGCCTGCTGATCAATGTCGGCAGCGGTTACCTCAACACCGGCCGCGAGGTCGCCCGCTACGGCAATGCGCATCCGACGGTTGTCCCCTATCAGATATTCGAGGCCTCCGATGGCGGCTTCGCGCTGGCCGTCGGCAATGACCGCCAGTTCGCGGCGCTGTGCGAGAAGGTCCTTGATCTGCCACATCTGGCTGGGGATGCGCGCTTCATCAAGGCAGGCGCGCGTGCCACCAACCGCGAGGCTTTGATCCCCGAATTGGCGGCTGCCTTCAAGACCAAGCCACGCGACCACTGGATGGCAACCTGTGCCGCCGCCAGCGTGCCGGCCGGCACGGTAAAATCGATACCGGAAGTCTTCGATAGCCCCAATGTGCGCGAACGTGGCCTCGTCCAGACCTTGCCGCATCCGCATCTCGGCTCCGTCGCCATGGTGCGCCCGGCACAGGGACTTGCCGCGCAGCTGACCGCCGACTTTACCGCGCCGCCGATGCTGGGCCAGGACACAGCTGCCGTGCTGGCCGACGTGCTCGGCTACAGCGCCGAGACCATCGACCAACTGATCGGCTCCGGGGCTGTCAGCGTCTATGCGCCTGCAGCCGAACCGATCCCCGCCTGATCTTCCACGGAACGTGGCAGCCCTCGTCTCGCATTTGCGGGTCGACTGAGTGGTTCTTCACTTCAAGAGCGCGAAGAGCCGTTCCCGGAAATGCTCGGCCAGCTACTTCTGCTGGCCGTAATTCTTGTACCGCCCGCGAATGGCGGCAAGCTCGGTGCCCTCGATGATCGCCGGTGTGCCGGCGCTGCGCGCCAAAAGGTATTGCCGCGCCAAGGTCTCGAGCTTGATGGTGCGGATGAGCGCCATGTCGAGATCGCCGCCGAAAGCGACCATGCCGTGATTGGCGAGCAGGCAGGCCGACCTGTCCTTGAGCGCGACGACGGCAACCTTGGCCAGTTCGCTTGACGCGAACAGCGCATAGCCCGAACAGCGCACATCATCGCCACCGAAACCCGCGACCATGTAATGGAACAGCGGCAGTCCCTCGCGCAGACACGATAGCGCCACGCAATGATCGGGATGGGCATGCACGACGGCACCGGCCTCGGGGAAAGCCTTGTAGATCTCGGCGTGCATTTCCCATTCGCTCGACGGCCGGAACGCTCCCTCCCAGCTGCCATCGAGTTGCATCGGCACCATCTGCTCCGGCCGAAGCGCGCTTGTAGCTATTCCCGTCGGCGTGATCATCATGCCGCTTGTCGTCCGCACACTGATGTTGCCGGTGGTGCCGACATTCATCCCGCTGGCGTCCAGCGTCTGCGTCGCGGTGATCAGGCTGGCGCGTGCAGTCTCGGTGTCCATCACGATGCTTTTCCTGTGGTTGGCCGCATGACAGGTTTTGCCGGTGGCCATATATCGATCGCCGGCGCGACGGTGGTCGCCCGTGTCATGTCTTGCAGGACGTCGGCGAAAATATCCGGGCCGCCGAGCTTCCCCGATTTCAACATCAGCGCCAGCGGCTCGGATGGCAGGCCGGGGAGGTGAGCAGTCGCACGCGACAGTCCCGGCCCCTCATAGGCACCCATGGCGATGCGGTCGATGCCGAGCGCCTTGACCACCGAACCGGCTGTCTCGCCGCCGGCGACGACCAGCCGTCGGACGCCGAGTTCACGCACCAGAATCTGTGCAATCCCGGCCAGCATCTCTTCCGCCTTTGCCGCCACCGCCTTGCGGCCATGCGCCTGCTGCAGCGCTTCGACCGTCGTTTGCGGCGCTGTCGTGGCAATGGCGATCATCGCGCCGGGCAAATGCCGCTGGGCGAAGGCACGCGCTTCGGCCACTACATCGGCGCCGGCGAAGGCTCTGGCCAGATCGATCGTCAGCAGTGGATGGTTTTGCGCAAAGCGTTCGAGCTGTTCGATGGTGCGGTCGGCGACGCTGCCGGCCAGCACCGCCGCTGGGCCGTTTATGGCCGGCAGGCTGGCGGTAACGAGATCGACTGAATTCAGCAGCCCATGCGTGAGCCAGGCCGGTGGCAGATGCGCGGCGACCGAGGAATTGCCGGTCATCAGCGGCAGGTCGAAGGTCGCTTCCGCGATCGCAACCAGGTCGCGCTCGCGAATCGTGTCGGTGACCAGCAGCGTCTCGCCGCCCGCGCTGTGCTCTCGTATGGCGTTGCGGATGGCCTCCGCCCCGGCATCGACGACGAGATAGGGCACCAGCCCGACCTTGCCCTTGCTCTGCGCCTGCAGCACGCGAACCAGATTGGAATCGGTCATCGGCGTCAGCGGATCGAAGCGCTTGGGCGATTCACCCAGCAATTGGGCGCCGCCGAACATGTGTCCCTGATAGACGGTGCGGCCGGTCTCACACAGCGCCGGGGTGAACAGCGTGACGCCGCCGCCGAGCCGCTCGAGCAGCGCCTCGGCGCAAGGACCGATGTTGCCGGCAGGCGTCGAATCGAAAGTGGCGCAATATTTGAAGAAGATCTGCCGGGCACCAGCTTCAAGCAGCCGGTCCGCCGCCTCCAGAACCTGGCGCACCGCATCGCTGGCCGCGATGACGCGGGTCTTCAGCAGGATCACATGGGCAAGATTGCCTGGTGGGATCGGCGCACTCAGTCCGACCGTGCATCCCGTTGGAATGCCGCGCGCCACCAGCATCGACGCCAGCTCGGTGCCGCCGGTCAGATCGTCGGCTATGGCGCCGAACAGGAGTGAAGGCGTCGCGGTCATGCGCCCCGTCTCATGTCCGTCTGCACCATGGCTGCCCGTCTCGCAGCTGCCTGTCTCATGTCGGTGGTCAGGCCATTCGTGGTATCATATACACAGCCCACGCGACGCAGGCGACGCCGGCGCCGCTGCAAGAACGGAGAGCGGATGTGACTGCTTCTATCGCGCCGATCGCGCGCGACAATCTGACGACGCGCGTCTACGAGGAGCTTCGCCGCGCCATGATGGAGGGCCGCTTCTGGCCGGGCCATCGCTTCAAGATCCGCGACCTTGCCGCCAGCCTTCAGGTGTCTGAGACGCCAGTGCGCGAGGCGCTGATGCAGCTGGTGCGCGAAAAAGGCCTGGAGATGGAGGCTGGCCGTTCGATCACCGTCGCCCAGCTGTCGCTGGCCCAATATCTGGAACTGCGCAGCATCCGGCTGCATCTCGAAGGCATGGCGGGGGCGGCGGCAACAACGCGCATCGAGCCACGGGAGATCGACCGTCTGGCCGAGGTGCATGACAGACTGATTGCCAACGAGGACAATGGCCATTGGTTCGAAGCCGTCCGCGACAATTGGGAATTCCATCACTCGATCTACCAGGCGGCGCAAATGCCGGAGTTGCTGGCCATCATCGAGGGCATCTGGCTGCGCAACGGACCACTGGTGAACTATCAATACCCGCACGCCAGGCCGACCTACGACGGCCGCCACCGGCACCTCGACATTCTCGACGCGCTGCGGGCGCGTGACGAGAACGGCGTGCGCAAGGGCATTCAGCAGGACATGATCGAAGGCGGACGCCTGTTGGTCAAGGTTCTCGAACGGCTGAACGACGGTGCGGTCACGCCGGAGGAACTGCGCCGCGCGGCGCAGAACGGCCGCCTGGTGTCGGCCGTCGGCTGAGCGATTTGTTCCTTCCCACCGCATCGGCGCTGGTCACGCCACCTGCGCCGCTGCGGCCATGCCGGCATCGGCAGCCTGCAGGGCGAGATCTATGTCTTTTGCGGTATGCGCGGCACTCAGGAACATGTTGTGCCGGGGGTGGAAATAGGCGCCCTCGCGCAAGGCGGCCGAGCAGAAGGCGTCGGCCTTTTTCAATTCGGCATCGCCGTCGAAGAGCACCATCGGCATCGACACTGGGCCGGTCTGGCGAAGCGACAGGCCATGCTTCTTCGCTGCGGCATCGAGGCCTGAGCGCAGCCTGTCGCCGGCTTCAGTCATCCTGGAGATTGCGTCGGTGTCGCGCAGCGTGTTGATGGTGGCGATCGCGGCGGCCATGGCGACGGCGCCATACCAGAACGACCCCGTCACATAGACCTTGGTCGCGGCTTCGCGAAACCGGTCGGTGCCGGTGATCGCGGCAAGCGGATAGCCATTGGCGATCGCCTTCGAGAAAGCGGACAGGTCCGGCCGTACGCCGAGCGGTTCCCAGCTGCCGGCGAGATCGATGCGGAAGCCGGCCCTGACATCATCGACGATCAGCGCCGCGTCGGCGGCGGTGGTCAGCTCGCGCGCCTGTCTGGCGAAGGCGGCGGTCGGCAGTTCCTGGTCGCGGGCGATATCGTGGCGGAAAGCGGTGACGACGACGGCGGCAAGATCGCTGCCGGCCTGCTCGACGGCTGCCTCGAGGCTGGCAACGTCATTGTAGTCGAAATGGATGATATGGGCGCGGTCCTCGGCGGTGACGCCGGCGAGCGAAGGCGTGCACCACGGCACGGCGCCGTGATAGGAGCCGCGCGCGACCAGCACCTTGCGCCGGCCAGTGCCGGCGCGTGCGATCGTCACGCAGGCCGTGGTGGCGTCGGTGCCGTTCTTCTGCAGCATCGCCCAGTCGGCATGCGCGACGGTCTTGACCAGCAGTTCGGCCAGCTCGACCAACACCTCGCCAGGGCCGTTCATCGCATCGCCCAGACGACGCTGCCGCTCGGCCGCTGCCTCGACCGCCTGATGATGGTGGCCGAGGATATTGGGGCCCCAACTGCACATCAGGTCGATGTATTCGCGGCCATCGACGTCCCAGACCCGGCAGCCGTCGGCGCGCTCGAAGAACTGCGGATAGGCGGAGCCGAGATAGCGCGTCGCCATGTGTCCCCACATGCCGCCCGGAATGACCGAGGCCGCGCGCTCGCGCAGCAACTGGTCCTTGGAGTTGATCAGGGAAGGCATAGCGAGTTCTCCGCGTGTTGATATATCATATATTGATCTTAATGCTGGAAGAACAGGATTTGCTGACCGTCCAGGATAAGGAAGCGGGAGGCGGCTGGCCGCCTCCCGCATCTTTTCGCTCAGTGGCTGAGTTCCGCCAGCGGGAGGTTGCAGCAGGCGCTGTAACGCACGCCCTTGACGTCCGACTTGTAGGCCAGGATCAGGTTCGGGCTGATCAGCGGCAGGATGATCCTGTCCTTGATCATCTCCTCGCCGGCCTGGTGCCACAGCTTGGCGGCCTCGTCGCCGCTCGCCGCAAGGGCTGCCTTGTAGATATCCGCTTCCTTCGGATTGAGCACCGACGGATCGCGCTCCGCGCCGGCGCGGCGCGCCCACGGGCTGCCCTTGGTCATGGCGAAATAATCGACGTATTGCGACGTGCCGTAATAGTCCGGCGCGTAGAACACCGCCGTCATCGGGATGCCGTCGCCATTGACGCGTTCGCGCCAGTTGGCGAAGGGGATCGGCTGCAGGTCGAGCTTGATGTTGATCTTGGCCAAATCCTGCTGAACCTTCTGCATCAACAGCGACAGATCGACGCCATAGACGTTCATGCCGGGAAACGCCGCTTCCATCTCGAAGCCGTCGGCATGGCCGGCCTTGGCCAGAAGTTCCTTTGCCTTGGCGACGTCATAGGGTTGCGCCTCGAAGCCCGAACCGCCGGGGAAGCCGAGCGGGATCGGTGCGCTGATCAACTGGCCCTCGGAGCCGATGGTGAAGTCGAGGATGCTCGGACGGTCGAGACCGAGCGAAATGGCCTCGCGCACTTCGGGCGTCAGCGGAACCTTGTTGGCCTTGGCGCCGGGCGACAGCGCCACATAGATGAAATTGTAGGACGGCACGGTCTCGATTTTCACGTCGCTGCCGGTCATCGTCTTGGCCGTGTCCGGGTCGATCTGCATGGCGATGTCGGCGGTGCCGCTCTGCAGCATCTGTGCCTGGGCCACCGCATCCTTGGTCTGGCGGATGACGACTTCGCTCAGCGCCGGCGCCGTGCGCCAGTATTTGTCGTTGCGTGCCAGCCGCAGTTCCGAATTGGGCTCATAGGATTTCAGCACGAACGGTGCGCTGCCGGCCGAATGCGCCAGAAACCAGGCCTCGGCATTGTCTGTCGTCGAAGCGTCCGCATCGGCCTTGGCGCCGGCTTCGGAAGCAACCTTGCTGTTGACGACCGCTGCGTAGGGCGCCGCCGCGATGTTGAGGAATTCGGAGCTCGGCGCGACCATCTTGACGACCACCGTATGCGCGTCCGGGGTCTCGATCGAGGCGACATTGTCCATCAGGAACGAGGCGCTGCCCTTGAGGTTCTTCAGCCTCTCCCAGGACCATTTCACGTCCTTGGCTTCGACCGGCGAACCGTCCGAGAATTTGGCGGCCGGGTCGAGCGTGAAGGTGAAGCTGCTCTGGTCGGCATTGCCTTCCCATTTGGAAGCGAGCAACGGGATCAGCTTGTTGTCCTTGTCCAGCGTCAGCAGCGATTCATAGACGCTGGAATTGTAGATCTGGCAGGTGTCGCAGAAGGCGCGGTGCGGATCGAGCGAGTTGAGGTCGATGTTGCGCGCAATGACCAGCGGCTTGCTGTCCTGCGCGAACGTGGCCGGCGCCCAGAAGGCGCTGGTGGCCAGCAGCACGGCTGCCAGCATCGTCGCCCTGGTCTTGTTTCTCTGTAGGATGCTCATGTCAGTTCTCCCATTTTCTTGTCGGATCTTTGTGGCAATGCGTTCGCTCTATCCACCCACGGCAGTGAGGGATTGAAGCGCGGCCTTGAGCTTTTCAGCGCCGCCCAGTGCGGCGCGGTTGAGCGGGGCCGATACGACGGGAGCCGAGAGGCTTCCCGTCACATGCAGGATCTCGTGATCGAGATAATCGAACACGCGATCCTGAATCTCCTGTGTCAGTCGTCCGCCAAGCGATAGCCCACGCTGCACCTGTTCGATGACGGCTACCCGGTTGGTCTTGCGGATCGAGGCCTCCACCAGCGGCCAGTCGAGCCCGGTCGGGTCGAGGCTGCGCAGGTCGATGATCTCGGCATCGACGCCGGTCTCCTCGACCACCTGGCTGGCGACGGCAACCATGCTGGCGCTGGTGAGCAGTGTACAGGCGCTGCCCGGCCTGACGATCTTCGCCTTGCCGAGCCGCACGCAATAGTCGCGGTCGTCCGCAGGCACAGGGCCTTCGCTCGGGAACAGCTCGACATGCTCGATGACGACGACCGGATCGTCGCATTTCAGCGCTGAATTCATCAGGCCGATATAGTCGAAGGGCGTCGTCGGCGCGACGATGCGCCAGCCGGGAAACAGGGCGAACAGGCCGGACGGATCGCCCGAATGCTGCGAGCCGTAGCCGGTGTGCGGCGAGACGCGCACCCTGACCACGATTGGCACCGGAAAGCCGCCGCCGAACATGTGGCGCACCTTGCTGACCGCGTTGAACAGCTGGTCGGCGGCAACCAGGCAGAAGTCGCCGAACATGATCTCGACCATCGGCCGCAAGCCGCAAAGCGCTGCACCCAGCGCCACCCCGACAAAACCATTCTCGGCGATGGGCATCGCCAGCACACGCTCCGGCCAGCGCTCCAGCGCGCCCTTTGTGGCGCCCGAAACGCCGCCGCGCAGCCGGTGCACATCCTCGCCCATGATGATGATGCGCGCGTCCTGCTCCATGGCGCGCGCAATCACCTCGGACGCGGCAA
This sequence comes from Mesorhizobium sp. M7A.F.Ce.TU.012.03.2.1, assembly GCF_004006095.1. Classification (NCBI taxonomy): domain Bacteria; kingdom Pseudomonadati; phylum Pseudomonadota; class Alphaproteobacteria; order Hyphomicrobiales; family Phyllobacteriaceae; genus Mesorhizobium; species Mesorhizobium sp. M7A.F.Ce.TU.012.03.2.1. Next base: position 846,581 of record NZ_CP034779.1, on the reverse strand, counting down.
CCATGAACTTGACCGGCCTGGTGTCGGCCGGCGGCACGTCCTCGATCTCGAGGAAGCGCTCGCCCTTCAGTTCGGAAAGATCGCCGCGGATCTGGTTGTCGACGTCGCTTGGGTCCGGCCACAGATGATCAGGAATGCGCAGCGCGTTGCCGCTCATCTCGGTCAGGGAATCGGCAGCGGTGTTGACCACCTCCATGACGCGCTGGTCGAGTGTACCGAGGTCCGAAGCGTTCAGGATGCCCATCGTCTTCAGGCGAGCCGCCATCGTCGCAAGCGGGTCGCGCGCTTTCCAGACGTCTTCCTCGGCGCGCGTGCGGTAGCCGAATTCGCTGCCCGGGCGGGCGCCGCTCTGGTGTAGAAACCGATAGCAGAGCGCCTCGACCAGCACCGGGCCGCCGTCTTCCTCAATCGTCCGGCGCGCCTCGCGCATGGCATGGTGGACTGCCACCACATCCATGCCGTCGCATTCGATGCCGCGAAAGCCGAGCATAGGTCCGCGCGAGGCCAGCCGCGTCTCTCGCGTCTGCTCATTGATGTGCGTGGAGACGGCATAGAGATTGTTTTCGGCGAAAAAGATCACCGGCAGCCGGTAGAGCGCGGCGATGTTCATCGCCTCATAGGCCGGCCCTGCCATCATCGTGCCGTCGCCGAAGAAGGCGACCGAGATGTTGCCGGTGCCGAGCAGTTTGTCGGCGAGCGCATAGCCCGCCGCGTGCGGCAGGTTGCCGCCGATAATGGCGCTGGTGCCTGGGATGCCGGAGGCATCGTCGCGCATATGCATCGAGCCGCCACGGCCGCCGCAATAGCCTGACTTGAGGCCCATGATCTCGGCCATCAGGCCGCGAACCGATCCCTGCATGCCTGGGTTGAAAGCATCATGCAGCGGGTCGAATCCGCCGGGCGTCTGCGCGTTGACAAGCTTGGCCAGCACCTGGTGATGGGCACGGTGGGTGCCGTTGATGCGGTCGCCGGTGCCGAGCACGGACATGGCGCCGACCGCCGTGGCCTCTTGTCCGATGCTGGCGTGGGCCGGACCATGCACCAGCCCGGCATTGGCCAGATCGAGCACCTTTTCCTCGAAACGGCGGATGAGCAGCATCTGGTGATACCAGCGCACCAGGCTCGACACCTCGGCGTCGGTCCAGTCCGAATCATCGACATCTAGCCGCAACCAGGGCGCCGATGGCTGGATCGATGTCTGCTGGACCATGTCAGCTATTTCCGCTCTGGTAGATGATATATCAAATATTTTCTCAGTCGATTGGGCCGTTCATTTTTCCTGGGGGCACGACGCTGGCAAGAAGGTTGCAGGCAAATGGAATTAAATTTCATTTTTGCGAGAAGGCAAAGACTAAGCCGGGACGGCGCGGTTCCGCAAGAGGAATTTTGAGACTGCTAGCAGCGCCGATGTCGGTTTCTTGGGCCGACAGGTTTTCTCACGTATTGGATATTGGTATGATATAATCACACCGACATTATAGGAGAAATCATGGCTGCCACCGAAAAGCGCACCTTCAGCCTGCCAACAGAGCAGGCTGCTTTCATCGACCGTCTCGTTGAATCAGGAACCTACGCGACCAGCAGTGAAGTGATCCGCGCCGGCCTTCGCGCCCTGCAAGAGCGCGACGCGGCCGTAGAGCGCTGGCTCCGCGAGGAGGTTGTGCCGACCTATGACAGGTGGAAGGCGGATCCTTCCCGAGTTATCCCAGCCAACCAGGCTTTTGACGACATCCGCGCTCACCACGCCGCCCGCTTTAAGAGGGATGTGTGAAGCGCCGGCATATTGTTCTGTTGCCGGAAGCCTTAGCGGACTTAAGATGGATATACGACACCATCGAGATCGCCGCCGGCAACGTCACGGCCATACGCTATATCGAGCGTATCGAAGCCTACTGCCAGGGTCTCGACTACGCCTCGGAGCGCGGAACACGCCGTGACGATCTGCGGCCAGGGCCTTCGGGTTGTCGGTTTCGAGCGCCGTGTAACGGTGACCTTTACAGTGGAATCCGACCAAGTGGTGATCTTCCGTGTGTTCTATGGCGGCGCCAATTGGGAGGATGAGCTCTAACCTGCAACGGGAAAAGCGTAACCCGCTTAGCTGTCCGAACCCGGGCTATCGGTCGACCCGATGCTGGAAGAACTGCAAAAACAATTCCCGCTCCGTGGTGATGTCGAGCTTCTCGTAGATGCGCCGGCGATGGTTCTTGACCGTGCCGACGGTGATGCCGAGGCGTTCGGCGATGTTGGCCGTCGGGTGACCGGCGAGGATCAGTTGGACCAATTCCCGCTCGCGTAGTGACAGCTCCGGCCACAGGCTGGCTGGAATGGTCGGTTCCCGCCGGGGCGAGGCGCCGGGGCCTGTCGGCGCTGACGTGCGGGAGAATTCCGTTCCGCGCGCCTTGATGTCGAGCGCATGCAGCGCCTCGAACACCGGCAGCCGTTCATCCAGCAGGGCGATCTCGCTGTCCTTGAATGGCGTGGTCGAGCGGTCGAGGAAGATGCCGAGGCACCAGTCGCCGCCGTCCGCCAGCATGATGCCGACCTCGTCGCAGATCTCCGACTGCGCCAGGAAGCCGGCTATGTACTGGCCGCGCTTGGCCTCATCGTTGGCAAGCCGTTTCAGCGGCATGATGCCCAGCCTTCGCTCGCGTCGCCACGACGCATAGAACGGGTCGAAGACATAGTAATTGTCGAGATAGCGCCGGACCATTTCGTCCGAGAAGCGTCGGTGTTTGATGAATTCGGGTGTCTGCGTCGTCGAATAGCGCGTCACCGTGACGAGGTCGTGCTCGATATCCGCGCCGATCAGGTCGATCAGGCAGTCGACATGCCTGTCCGTGCCGGTGGCGGCGATCGCTTTGGCGAGCGGCGCCCAGATGGTCCCCATGCGCATGCCCTTTTTTCGGCGATGTCAGCTCAGCCGTCATTATGTCTTTAGGCATATGGCGCGAAGCCGCCCATCGAATCTAGCCTTGCGTCAACCTAGACCAGATCCCGAGGCGACCGTGACCCAACCCAATCTCACCGGCCCCATCGTCGGCAATCCAATCGTCATCGGTATCGACGCCGGCGGCACCATGACCGACACGATCCTTGTCGATCAGGACGGCCACTTCAAGATCGGCAAGTCGGCGACCACGCCGAAGAACGAAGCCGAAGGTTTTCTCGCGTCTGCCGAGGACGCGGCGGATGCCTGGGGCATCTCGCTGGAATCATTGTTTTCCGGCGTCAACGTCGTGCTCTATTCCGGCACCGGCATGCTCAACACACTGTTGTCGCGCACCGGCCGCCGGCTCGGCCTGATCACCACCAAGGGCCTCGAGGACATGATCCTGATGGGCCGGGGGCTGCAGGCCTGGGCCGACTATTCCTATGCCGACCGGCTGCATGCCGTCACCCATCACCATCCAGATCCGCTGGTGCCGCGCCGCCGCACGCATGGCGTCACCGAGCGCATCGACCAGTTCGGCGACATCGTGTTGCCGCTCTACGAACACGAAGTCTCCGCCGCGGCGAAAAAATTGATCGCCGACAAGGTCGAGGCGATCTGCATCATGACCATCTTCTCACATGTCAATCCGGTGCACGAGAAGCGCATCGCAGAGATCTGCCGCGCGGAGGTCGACAAGGCCGGTGCCGACATCATCGTCTACACCAGCCACGAGGTTCGTCCGGTCATCCGCGAGCAGTCGCGGCTGAACTCGGTGCTGATCGAGGCCTACGCCACGTCGCGCGGCCGCAAGCAGCTCAAGGGCATTGAGGATGTCTCGAAGAAATACGGCTTCAAATATGGCGTGCAGACATTGCTCTCCTTCGGCGGCCTGACCTCGATCAACCACCCGCGCCTGCATGAAACCATGATCTCCGGCCCGATCGGCGGCATTCTGGGCGCTGCCTATGTCGGCAAGCTGATCGGGAACGACTCGCTGATCTGCTCGGACATGGGCGGCACCTCTTTCGACATGGGCGTCATCACACGCGGCCAGACGCGGATCGAGAACGAGCCGCTGATGGACCGTTTCAAGCTCAACGTGCCGACGCTGCATCTCGACACGATCGGCGCCGGCGCCGGCATGATCCTCAAGGTCGATCCCCTGACCAAGAAGGTCTCGCTTGGGCCGGAAAGCGCCGGCTCGGATCCCGGTCCGATCTGCTTCGATCGCGGTGGCACCGAGCCGACCATCGCCGATTGCGACGCCATCCTCGGCCGCCTCAACCCACACTATTTCCTGGGCGGCAAGGTCGTGCTGCAGGTCGAAAAGGCGCGCCGCGCCTTCGAGGAAAAGTGCTCCAGCGTGCTCGGCGTTGGTGTCGAGGAAGCCGCGGAAGGCATGATCGACATGCTGGAGTCCGATGCCAACAACGCGCTGCGCCGGGTCATTTCCGGGCAAGGCATCCATCCCTCCGAATTCACGCTGCTGTCCTATGGCGGCTCGGGACCTTTGCATCTGGCCGGCTGCTCCAGGGGCATCGGCTTCAAGGACATCATCACCTTCCAGTTCGCGGCCGCCTTCTCCGCCTTCGGTTGCACCACGGCCGATTTCATGCGGCGTCATTCCGTCTCCACCCAGCACGACATCCCGTCACGCGCCGACGGGGCTACGCTGGCCGCCTTCGGCGCCAAGGTCACCACGGTCTGGAACGACCTGACCAAGGCAGCGGTCGACGAGATGATCGCCGACGGCCATACCAGGGAGAAGATCAGGACCGTGCCGTTCCTGATGATGCGCTACACCGGCCAGCTCGAGGACGTCGAAGTCATGGCGCCGCTGGCCGAGGTCGGTTCGGCCGACGACATGCGCGGGGTTATCGACGAGTTCGAGGCGGTCTATGCCAAGGTCAACCATCGCGTGTCGCGCTATGGCGAAGCCGGCTTCACCATCACCGAACTCGGGCTGATCGCCACCGCAGACAAGGTCAAGCCGGTGCTGCTCAAGCGGCCGCTCGGCAAGTCTGATCCGGCAGTCGCCCACAAGGGCGTGCGCGAGGCCTATATCGGCGGGCGCTGGCACAAGGCCAATCTCTACGAGATGGATCTGCTTCAGCCCGGCCATGAAGTCATCGGCCCGGCCATCATCGAACATCCCGCCACCACGCTCGTCGTTCATCCGCAGGACCGTGTCCATGTCGATGAATGGACGCTGCTGCACTACACCCACGCTTGAGAGGGCGACCGCCATGTTGGACAAACCTGCCTCGGCCCTGCGCCTTCGCGAAAGACTGCTCGATTCCGAGCGGCTGATGGAGGAGACCGGCTGCTATGACGGCATCACGGAACTCACGCTGCGCAACCAGGATCCGCTGAAATTCGAGACGCTGCACACCAAGCTGCGCGCCTATTGCGTCTCGGCACGCGAAATGGCGCGCCGCATCTCGGCCTCGCCCGGCGTGCGCGAGGTCGGCGAAATGGTGGTCGCCATCTACACGCCCGAGGGCGACGCCATCGCTCTCTCCAACGGCATCATGGTGCACGTCCATACGATGAGCCGCTTCATCAAATGGATGATCAAAAACGGCTACGAGGACAACCCGCGCATCCGCGAAGGCGACATCTTCGCCAACAACGACGCCTTCATAGGCACCGTGCAGGTGCCCGACGTGATGGACGTGGTGCCGATCTTTCATGAAGGCACGCTTGTCGGCTGGGCCGGCGCCGTCTGCCACGAGCTGGAGGCCGGCGGCATTACCCCAGGCGGTGATGTGTGTCTCGCGCAGGAGCGCTTCACCGAGGGTCTGTTCGTCTGCGCCGAGAAGATCGGCGAGAACGACGAGATCCGCCGCGACTACGTCATCCGCTGCGAGCGCAATCTGCGCATGCCGATCTACTGGGTGCTGGACGAGAAGGCCAAGGTCGCCTCCTGCATCGATATGCGCGAAAGCGTCAAGCAGCTCATCTCCGAGATCGGCCTCGACTACTGGATGAAGGTGTCGAAGGAGTTCATCGAGGAAGGCCGCCGTGCCCAGCTCGCCCGCACCCGCCAGCTCACCGTCCCCGGAATCTATCGCGGCCACACTTTTTACGGCCACGTCACCGCAGGCAAACCCGGCTTCCAGCTGCTCGGCGATCCGGACTGGCTCTACAACATCCCGATCGAGATGGAGATCACCACCGACGGCAAGATCACCATGGACTTCGAGGGCACGCAGCCCTGGGGCTACCATTCGATGAACTGCACGCCGGCCGGCATGGATGGCGGCATGTTCGTCACCTTGACCCAGCACATGAATTTCGAAGGGCTGGTCAATGACGGCGCCTGGATGGCGACCGAACTGAAACTGCCGCACGGCACCTGGACCAATCCCGACAACGAGATGGTGGCGACCGCCACCTCGTGGGCGCTGCTGCTGCCAGCCTATGGCGTCTTCCAGCGGCTTTTGTCGCGCAGTTTTATCGCGCGTGGCTTCGTCGAGGAGGCCTTCGTCGGTCAGGTCAACAGCCCCATGATCGAAATGGGTGGCCAGAGCCAGTACGGCACGCCGTTCGGCATGGCCCATTTTGAATGCGCCGCCGCCGGCTCCGGCGCGCTCGCAATCAAGGATGGTCTCGACACCGCCTATGTCGGCTGGAACCCGGAATCCGACATGGGCAACATCGAGGTCTGGGAACAGTCGATGCCGATGGTCTATATCGGCCGCTCGATCGTGCCCAACTCCGGCGGTGCCGGCAAATATCGCGGCGGCTGTTCCTTCGTCTCGACCTGGCTGATCAACAAGACGTCGCATCTGCGGCTCCACACCTCCGAACATTCTTCGCGCGTGTTCGACAATGGCGGCATGTGCGGCGGTTATCCGGCGCCGACCTGCCAGAAGCATCGCGCCGTGCGCAACTCAGACATTCACGAACTCGCGGCAAAAGGCGAACCGCTGGCGCATGCGCCCGGCATCGATCCGCATGTCTCCGACTACGAGCGGAACATCGGTGGCGACCATGTCGTGGTCGAGGGCCCCTACATCACTGCGCCGCACAAATCCGGCGACATCTTCAGCCATTCCTACAATGGCGGCGGTGGTTACGGCGACGTACTGGAGCGCGATCCGATCAAGACCGCCTGGGATGTCGAGAACGGCTTTCTCACCCGGCAAGCGGCGGACCAGGTTTTCGGCATTGTGCTGAAGGACGATGAAGACGGCTATCCCATCGCCGATATCGACGCCACGGTCGAGCGCCGCGCCGCCATGCGCAAGGAGCGTCTGGCCAAGGCGGTCCCTGTGGTGGATTGGATCGCCAAGGAGCGTGGTCGTGTCGAAAAGGCCGATTTCGCCCCCGAGGTGAAGAAAATGTACGCCAGCGCGATCAAGCTGTCGCCGCGCTTCACCAGCGAATTCAGCGAGTTCTGGAACGTCGATGCCAGATCGATCTTCATGCCGGGAGCAAAGCCATGACCTCGTATAGCAAGGAAGTCCTGGGCGATCTGGCCGCAGGCAAGCTGCCCTGGCCACAGACAAGGCGGATCATGAGTGCCTACAAGGACGATGACCGTTTCTTCAAGATGGTTGCCGTCTATCAGGATCGTGTCGCCTGGAAAGATCCGATCCTGCTGCCGGTCTCGGACCATCTGTTCATCTGCCAGAGCGGCGATGAGCGCATTACCCGCTGCGAATGCGGCCACTCCTTCGGCGACTATCGCAAGAACTGGAAGCTGAAGGCTGCGATCAACGTCCGCAACACCGAGGGGGCTTTGCGCGAAATCTATCCCAACAGCGATCTCCCCGATCCCGAATGGATGGAGATCCGCGAATTCATCTGTCCGCAATGCGGCACGCTGCACGAAGTGGAAGCGGCGGCACCTGGCTATCCCATCGTCCACGATTTCGAGCCCGACCTCGAAGGCTTCTATCGCGAATGGCTAGGCAAACCGCTCCAGCAAACATGAAACGCTGGCGATGGAGGCTGCGCCGGTGTGATTGCCAAATACGGTCAGGCCTGATTGCCTGCCCGGAACGAAGTGGAGACCGTGCGCCATGAACAACCTTTTCGGCCGTAGCGCCATCGTTACCGGTGGGTTCTCGGGCATGGGCTTTGCCATTGCCACGGCTTTGGCTGAAGCCGGCGCGAACGTCGCCGTCGGCTCCTACATCGCGCCGGCCGGCGCCGACAGGTCCGATGCCGCCTATTATCCCGGCGCGGACGAGATCGGGCGCGTGCGTGCGGCTCTTGCCGCCCACGGAACGAGGGTTCACGCCGCTCATCTAGACGTGCGCGACAGCGACGTCGCCAATCGGTTCGCGGCTGACGCCGAGGTGGCCATCGGCCCCGCCGATATCCTGGTCAATGCCGCTGGGACGACCGCGGAGCAGCCGGTCTGCGGCCATTCCGACGCGCTATGGGACAAGATCGTCGATACCAACCTGACGGGCGCCTTCCGCGTCACGCGTGCGGTACTGCCGGGCATGATCGAACGCGGCTGGGGCCGCATCGTCAACATCGGCTCAACCGCCGCCTCGGTCGGCTGGAAGGACAACCCAGCCTACTGCGCGTCCAAGGCCGGCCTTCTCGGCCTCACACGCTGCGTGGCGCTGGAAGGGGCAGCGCATGGCGTCACCTGCGTCATGATCAGCCCGACCTGGGTCGAGACCGAACTGATGCGCCGCAATGTGGCGCAGGTCGTCGAGCGCCAAGGCAAGGGGCGCACCGCTGAGGAAGCGATGGCCGAGATCGCCAAAAGCAACCCGCAGCAGCGCATGCTGCAGCCGCAGGAGATCGCGGCTCTGGCGGTGTTCCTGTGCTCGGATCTCGCCAAGGGCATCACCATGGAGAACATCCAGATCACCGGCGGAGCGCTTTGGTAGCGGCTGATCTCTCCGCAGATGCCTCGCTGTAAGACAAGGTGACCGGATTTGCCATTGAGCGCCGGGCGCAATAGGTTATATTGCACTGCACAATGGAGACGCCGTTTATTGCACGCCCATATTTGCGAAGATTCCGGCCGGCTCATGGCTTGCCGGCCCTGGGTCGTGTCGGCGGAACCCTGAGATGAAGATTCCAAAGTCCCTGCTTATCGATCCCGAGAAGAATTCGGTCTATGGCGCCTTTGCCGTAGCCGTTTCGATCTGGGCGTTTTCTTATTCGGTCATCTTCGGCCAAATCTTGATCCTGGCCTATTATGCGGTCTGGCTTCCGCTCATCCTGGTCGATTACCGGCGGTTTCTGCGGCATCTGTCCAGCGCCTGGCTGCCGCTGCTGTTTGCGGCCTATATCTGCTTCTCGGTTTTCTGGTCGCAGGCTCCCGGCGTCACCGCAAGGACGTCGGTCCAGTATTTTTCCCATATTGCCTGCGCCTACGTAGCTGCGCGCACCGTCAGCGTGCGCACGCTGACCATAGGGGCGCTGGTCGGGATATTCGTCGTCCTTCTCTATTCGCTGAAGGTCGGGAACTATTCCGAGGATGTCCTCGACGGCACCGTGAACTTCGTCGGCGCCTTCGCCTCCAAGAATCAGATCGGCTTTGTCGGCTCGCTCGGCATCTATTTCTGCGTTGTCTTCCTTGCATTCTACAGACGCGGCCGGCTGAGCTTCATACTGGCGGTGCCCGTCGTGCTGCTGTCGGCCTATGTCCTGGTCGCCTCGCATTCCGCCACCTCGATGGCCTCGATACCCGCGGTTCTGGCGCTGGTGGCGCTTCTTGCGATGAGCAAACTTCTGTCACGCCGCTATCGCCGGGTCATCTTCCTGATCGGCGCGGGGCTGCTGGTCGTGACGGCCTTCGTCGCCTTGAATCTCGGGCTGATGGACTTCGTCCTCGGCCTCTTCGGCAAGGATTCGACGCTCACCGGGCGAACCTATCTGTGGGAGCAAGGCTGGAACACGGTCCAGAAATCGCCGATTCTCGGCGTCGGCTATGCCGCCTATTGGGTGCAGGGCTTCGCTGAAGCCGAGCGGCTGTGGAACGAATTCTACATCACCACCCGCACCGGCTTCCACTTCCACAACACCTATATCGAGGCCCTCGTCGAACTCGGCTTCGTCGGAGCGACGCTGGTGTCGCTGATCATGCTGCGCACGCTCTACGGCCACGTCTCGGCGGTGATCTTCAAGGCATGGCAGGCGGACTCGGTGATACTTTTCGGCGTGATGGTCCTGCTGCTGATCCGCTCCTTCGTCGAGGTCGAGATACTGAATCCCTACATCATGGGTTCTTTCCTGATGTATTTCAGCTTCTTCAAGCTGGCGCGGCTGCCCGTTACCCGCAGGCGGCGGTCACCGGCTCTGGAGCCGGCTGACGCGGCCGGGGGCGAGACTGACTGGCCTCGGTATGCCGGCCATCCGGCGGGCGCCGGTCCCTCATAAACTATCATCTCGCGGGCTGAAGGGAGCGGCCTTCCTTTTTTGAGCAAGCATGTGCTCGGACGGGAAGCCTCGATCCCGAGACGGCTATTATGGTTTCCGCAGGAGATGTTCAAACAACTGAGCCAGAGCCTCATCCCGATTTGTCGGGTGAGGCTCTGGCTCGAAACACTGGATCGTGTTGGAAGTCGGTCTACTGGCTGGCCAGCGGCGCCAGCTTGATCTTGATCACATCGCCAGGCAGCACCGGGGTTTCTTCCTTGGCGGCTATTTCGGTGGTCTTGCCGTCGACATTGCGCACCAGTGAATAGAGCAGGGTCGGCTGCTGATCATTTGTCATAGCGGCCGCCATCGCGGGATCGCTGGCCTGGGCTATCAGGCCTTTCTGCATGTTCACCTTCAACGCGGCCTCGTTCAGGTCGGCTTCGGTCTGCTGCCGGTCAGTGGCGAGACTTGAACTCAAGGTGTTCTGGGCATCGATAGCATCCTGCTTCGCCTTGCTGATCGCCTGCTTGGCGGTGAGGATGGCGGTTTCGTAGTCCAGGATCTTGCCCTGCAGGTCGGCCACGGACTGGCGCGAATCCAGCAGTCGGGCATTGGCGATCAGGCCTTTTTGCGCCAGCGGACCGATGCTGGCGAGTTGCTGCTGCGCCAAGTCGACCTGCTGCTGCTGATTGACGATCTTCTTCTGCAGCGACTCGATTTCAGATTCCAAAACCCCCTTCAGGTCGTCGAGCGCCTCGAGTTTCAGCTTCAGCGCCTTTTGGTCGGCCGTCAGAATCGTCATCTCGTCCGCCACGATGGCTGGCAGTCTCGGATCGCCCTCGACCTCCTTCGGCACGTCGAAACTCGCCTTGCCGGCCATATCCGCATCGATGCGGGCGCGCCTGACGATCAGTCGGATGCGCTGGTCGTCGGAGATGTCGAACATGCCCTTGGCGGTGACCAGGTCCTTGCCGAGCTGGGGGCCGTAATCGGCGTTGCGCCTGATGCCGCCGGCGACGCTGATCGCCTTCAACACCGTCAGGTCCGGGACATAAGGAAATTGGCCTGGGTTCTGGACTTCGCCCGAAATGTAGAAGGGCCGGAACTGCGCCATCTCGACCGAGGCTTCCGGTCGGTCCGACAAAGCGAGCTTTTTCTGCAGCGCCTCGCCGATCGCCGCCGCGATTTCGGACGTGGTCTTGCCGGATGCCGGCAACTCGCCGGCGAACGGCACCGACAGCGTACCGGATGGACCGACCGTGTACTCGCCATTCACCGCCGACCAGTCACGAAATGTGCCTTCGACTGTCTGCCATTCGGCGACGCGGATGGTGAGCTTGTCTTGCGAGCCGAGGCGATAGTCGCCGGCGGCGGCGATGTGCGGGACGACGAGCGCCATGGCAAGGCATGTGGCCAGCAAACGCGCCCGCCGCAGCCGGCCGGAATCCGGGCCGCTGCGAAAGGCTTCGAACAAATCTGTTTTCAACTCAACGTTCCGATCCGCTATAGCCCCATCGCCCGATGAGCTTGCGTTGAATGGCCGATGCCAATGTCTGGCATTGGCCACCGGCCGGTCAGTAAGAACCACGCGACATCCAGACGGCCGGGACGGTCTTGATGATGATGCGAACGTCCTCGAACAGCGACCAGTTCTCGACATAGTGGCGATCGAAGGCGACGCGGCTGTCATAGGACACATCGTTGCGGCCGCTGACTTGCCACAGGCCGGTCAGGCCCGGGCGGGATTTCAGGTAATAGACGGCGGACGTGCCATAGATCTCCAGCTCGTCGCGCACGACCGGACGAGGGCCGACAAGGCTCATGTCGCCCTGCAGGATGTTGATGATCTGCGGCAGCTCGTCGAGGCTGAGTTTCCTCAGCACAGCTCCGACACGGGTAACGCGCGGATCGTTCTTCAGCTTGCGGGTGGCGATCCATTCCGCGTTGGCGTCCGGGTTGGCGGCGAGATAGGTTGCCAATACCCTGTCGCCGTCCGGAACCATGGTGCGGAACTTCAGGCAAGGAAAAATCCGCCCGCCGCGTCCAATTCGCCTGTGACCGTAGAAAATCGAGCCGCCGTCGGAAAACTTGACCAGCAGCGCTATCATGACAAACAGCGGGCTGAGTGCGATCAGTCCAATCAGTGAACCGGCGATATCGAAGCTGCGTTTGAGCAAGCCGCCGATCGGTGGCGGAAAATCGATGTCAGCCTGCGAAAAGCTCGCCGTGGCCGACTTGGCAACGTCCCTCATGCCGTAAACTCCATGCGTTGAACGAATGGTTCAGCGCACGATACCAAAAAAATGTTGCAGCGCAACACACAATTTACCACCCCATTGAAATAGTCACGTCATGAATTGACTAAATAATAAGCTTGTCATGCACAAATTTCGGCGTATTTAGCACATTTGTGACAATAAATGGGCACGGCCGAAAAAATAGAGGCCTTTGTGGGGCGGTTTTTAGGCGGACCTACCTATTTGCCAAGGCAAGCTGCAAATTAGTGCTTTATCATGCCCTGATGCTTGGTGAAAACCGTATAAAATACTACTTAATATTGTCTATCTTACTGAAAAATGCCGAGGAGAGGAGATCGGCTTAGCTCCCGTTGCGTGCATTGCAGCATGGCAGAGTCGATCGCAAAAGCTCGATCAAAAATATCCGAAGTTGCCCTTGCCGCCTATTGCTCGCCTTAATAGAATTGCAAATTATACCTGTCACGGTGACGACAGGTGGAAAAGGCCGGAAGCAACCGGTCGAGAGTGGGCGACCTTAACAAGCCCACATGACAAGGGACGGCGCTCGGGTGGGGCAATCGTGATAATACCCGAGCCGGTTTATGGGCTGTTGGGTATGGCACTTCCAAAATTCATCCTCGGGATGATTTTCGCTCTGGCGATCGTCGTCGGCTGGTCCTGGCTGGGCGGAGCGTCGATAGGCACGATATTGGTGCGCGTCATCATCTGCGCCGTGATCATTCAGGCCGGCTATTTCGTGCTCATCTACACCATGATCGCCAGGAGCGCGCCGACGCCTGCCGACATAGCCCGTGACGCCGAGCGCAAACTGAACGCACCAGAGGTCGCCGAAAGCGAGAAGCTGGGCGGTGCCAGGCGCGGCCTGCATTGATGCAGATTGCTCAAACCTGCCCCCGGTTTGTAGGCATGCTTCGAAACAAGAGACTAGGCGCCGCGTGAATCGGTTTCGGCGCGTCTTGGTCGCCGGCTCACGCGACATCGGCGGGTTCGCCCTCTGACTGTTCCCCCGACAGCATCCTCGACAACCGGCTGCCGGTTTTTTCCTTCAGCCGCTGATATTGGCCGACCTCGACGATACGGCCGTTTTCCATCGCCACCACCCAGTCGGCGAAGGCAATCATCGACGGCCGGTGCGCGATGGTCAGGATCGTCATCGTGCCGCGCAATCCGTCGATCGACCTGGCGATCAGCGACTGGTTCTGCCAGTCGAGCGCGCTGGTCGCCTCGTCCAGGATGAGCAGTGACGGCTTGCGCAGCAGCGCGCGCGCGAGCGCGATGCGCTGGCGTTCGCCGCCCGAGAGCCGCACGCCGCGATCGCCGACCACCGTCTCGAGCCTGAGGTCGAGCCGTTCGACAAACTCGCCGGCGTGCGCCTGATGCAGCGCGGCCCACAGGTCGCCATCGCTGGCCCGTGGCGCGGCAAGGCGCAGGTTCGCCGCGATCGTGTCGTGCAGGAGGAACACGTCCTGCGGCACATAGGCCACCTGGTCGCGCCAGCGACGGCGATTGCTGGCATCAATCTCGACGCCGTCGACAAGCATCATGCCGGTGGTGGGCTCCAGCAGGCCAAGCAGCATATCGGCGATCGTGCTCTTGCCCGATCCGGACGGGCCGATCAGGGCGGTGACCTTGCCGGCCGGCAGGCCGAAGGTGATGCCGCTCACCACCACCTTGTCGCCAGCATCTCCATAGGCGAAGGAGACACCGCGAATATTCAATCCCGTATTGAGGGAGAGTGTCCCGGCGTCGGCGAACTCGGTATGGCCTGGTTCGCGTTCGGCATCGAAACGTGCCTGCAGGCTGCGCATTGCCGTAAAGGCGGGCAGGTTGATCAGCACTTGCTGGGCTTGCGTCTGCATGTCCATGAAGCGCGGCGCGATGCGCATGAAGACCAGGAGCAGGACGACGATCTCGGCCAGCGACAGGTTGAAGCGAACCAAAGCCACATAGATGAACAGGCTCAGGCCCACCACGCTCGCCACTTGGAATACCGCGGTGCCGATGGTGCTGTTGCGCACATAGTCGATGTTGTCGGCCTTCATCTTCTCAAGCGTCGACCGCAGCTGCGCGAAATAGCTGTCCTCAACGTTCAGGCTCTTGGCCACCTTGATGCCGCCGAGAAATTCCGAGACCGTCCGGTACTGATCCTGTCGATTGGCGGTCAGCACACGGCCGAAGGCAGTGGCCCGTGTCCGGAAGGGCTGCAGCGCCACGAACATCAGCATGCCGATGACGACGGCAAACAGCGTCATGACCGGCGAGATGAACATGGAAACCAGGAGATAGCCAGCCAGAAGAACGGCGATCTGCACCAGCATCAGCAGTGAGAACGCCGCGCCCTGGACGCGGTCGATGTCGCCGGTCAGGGCATGATCGAGGTCGGAACTGCGCATTCGGGTAAAAACGCCCCAGCGCGCCTTGCCGATGCTTTCGAACAGGTTCATGCGAACGCGGTTGACGAAATCGAACAGCAATTTGGCCATGTAGACCGACTTGAAGCGATTGAACGCCGCCTGCGCTGCAACAAGCCCGACCAGCATGCAAAGCACGGTCGTCAGTTGCAGCGTGCCGTCAGGCACCAGCCAGCGCACGAAATCATTGTTGGGCAGCCGAACAGCGAAATCCTGGTCGGCGCGTCCGACCAGATGCAGCAGCGGGATGAGTAGCAGGATGGAGATGCCCTCGGTCAGGCTGCCGAGGATGAGGAAGAAAAGCGCCGTCCATGTTCGCCGGCCGCCGATCCGGGCAATGGCGGCGCCGAATGCGGCAATTTCTCGAAACAGCGACAGGCGAAGGGTTGGGGACTTCGACATGGTTGCGCTCACGACCGCCGGCTGCTAGCCGACAGATCCTTTTCGATCAGCTCCACGGCTTCGCCGATCCTGTCCAGGCCCGTCGGGACTTCCAGCCGGTACACGCCGATATGGTTAGCAATCCATGAACATTGCTGAAGATGCGCCGCCGCGAAGTCGTCGGGGAGGGCCGCGCGGCCGAAGCGCGTCACATAGGAGAATTTGATGATGGCCGGCAGGGCGGCAATGGCGGGCAAGGGCGTGATGCCAGCCCTTTCGCCGCGCTCGAGGATATAGATCCTGGTCGCCGGCACCTTATCGCCCGAAAAGTCACCGTTCAGGCGATGCTGCATCTTGTCGATCGCCGGATGCACTTGCGGCCGCACTTCCGCTTCCCCGAGCGAGATCGCCGCCGCGGCGTCGGCCGCCAGCTTGATCTGCGGAAATCCCGGAACGGTCATTGGCTCACTCGGATTGGCGAGGTCCAGCGCCACCACATCATCGGTAAGCAGTCGATGCCCGGCCCGGATCATCGCACTTGCGGTCGTCGACTTGCCGGCACCCTTGTCACCCATGAAGATGGCGCTCGTGCCGGCGGCGGCGATGGCGCTGGCATGCAGGACAAGCAGGCCGCGCCGGTGCAAGAGCAGCGCCATGACCGGGCCGAGCAGCGGAAACGCCAGCAGCGCGTCGTCGACGCCGGGCGCCGGTTCAATGTCGATACGGTTGGAATCGGTGATCAGGAACGCGCCCACGGCATGCCAGGCCAGATATTGCCGGTCCGCCTCGAAGCGAAAGTCGGTCGCGGCTTCGGGCGCCGGCTTTGGCAGGTCGATCGCGCCGACGGCGATCACGACATCCGCCGCCCCGGGCGGCGCCGGCTGCAGTTCGGGCAACATCACCTCCGACGCGATGGTCAGACCATAGGCGCGGTAGAAGCGGCGTTCTCGCATGGCCCTGCCATGCGGACGGGGATTATCACTGTATGCGGCCATCGGCTCGTTGCGCGGCATCACGTGGGGCTCCCGCCGTGCTGGAGTTGCCGCAGCCAGAGCGACAGCGAGGCCGAGCGCCAGACATACTGGACATCCAGGGGGGCTGCCTGATCGGGCTGGCGCAGCAGTCGCGCATAGGCAGCACTCACTTGCGGCAGATTGACATAAGGCGCGATGCGGCCTGCATCCGAGACCAGCAGCTGTTCCAGGAGGTCGCGATGATTGCGCAGCATGCCGTTGACGAGATTGGCGGTGAAGTCGATCTTGTCGCGTCGCCACTGCACCGCCTCCGGCAATACGCCTTGCATGGCGCGACGCAGCACATAGCGACCAAAGCCGTGGCTCAGCTTCTCCTCGCCCGGCAATGCCAGGCAGAACTCGACCAGCGGCTTGTCCCAGAATGGGTATCGCGGCTCGACGCCGAAATTGGCGGCGGCCTTGTCGAGAACCTCGAAAGCATGCGGGACATAGCCGTTCGACAGGATCCAGCGATGGCTCAAGGCGTCGCTGGCCTGAACGCGGGGCGGCATATAGCCGGCCCGGTGAAACCGGTCGACAAGCTCGGTGCGCTTGGCAAGGTCCGGATTGATCAGGTCGCGCCAGCTTCGCGCGCGCTGCACGTGCGCGGGCTTGCGGATACTGTTCAGGGCACGGTTGGCCAGATGCCTCAGCTTGGCGATGCGCCAGGCCGGCCCGTAGAGGGTCAGGAACTGGAGATAAAGGCCAAGCGTGCTGTCGCCATAGGTATTGGAGGCGCTGCGGACCTCGCGCCACAGATCCATCCATCGGCCGCCATTCGCAAGCTCGTGCAGGTGACCATGGCCTTGGGAAACGACCTCGTCGCCGCCATGGCCGTCCAGTAGCACCTTGATGCCCTTGGCGCCGGCAGTCCGGTAGATACCGCGGGTGAGCGTCAGGCCCGGCGCCAGGAACATTCCTTCCTGTTCTTCCAGCACGCGTTCGAATTCGGCGAAAGGGGCATAGTTGCCGACCGGGATCAGTGTCGCGTCGACCTTCTGCTGGTCGAGAACGGCATCGATGAAGGGCCGCTCGTCCATCGGCGAGCCCTTCTCGAAAACCAGCGAGAAGGTCGGCAGCTTCGGCTTGCGCGCAGCGGCATTCTGCAGGCCGGCGACACAGGCGATAGATGAGGAATCGAGGCCGCCGCTCAACATTGCGCCGACTGCCGAGGTCCCTCGCATGCGGTTGCGCACCGATTGCGAGAAAAGATGGGCGAATTCCTCCGATGCATCCGACCGCAAGGGCCGCGCCGACGGCTCGATCTGCCAGTATCGACGCAACATCACCTGTTGCGCGGTGACGGTCAGGCTGTGGCGGGCCGGCAGGCTGAATATATCGCTGTAGGGGGTCGACTGCGGGTCGTCGGGAAGCCCGGCCAGGAAGCCGGAGATCTGGCGCTCGCTGACACGTGCGCGGATACCTTCGACCCCCAGGATCGGCCCGATCTCGGACGCGAAGGCAAAACGCCGGTCCGCCGCGTGGTAGTAGAACGGCTTGACGCCAAAATGATCGCGCGCGCAAAACAGCGATTGCCGCTCGTCATCCCAGATGGCGAACGCGAAATCGCCTTGCAGATGCTCCGGACAGGCTTCGCCCCAACGCAGATAGGCCCGCATCAGCACGATCGCGTCGGCCACCGACTGGTCGCGGATACCGAGCCTGGCTAGCAACTCGTCACGGTTGTCCAGCCGGCAATCGGCGGTGATGGCGAGCCGGTCGCCAGCCATCGACAAAGGGCCTGGACCGACCTCATCCGATGTGTTGAGCCAGGCGTGGCCAAGGGCGATGCTGGTGTCCAGCCACCATGAACCGCCGTCGGGACCGCGATGGCGCATGCGCGCCAGCATTTGCTGAATGTCTGCCGCCGCGACCGCCGGTGCGTGTGCTCCGCGCAGCAGGATTCCGGCGACGCCGCTCATCGGCTGCCGTGGTCGACGAGATGGGCGAAGCCGTCGACCGATCCGCCAAGCACGATATGGTTGTCGCTGACCAGCCAAGCATGTGCTTTCAACTGCTCGCCCGTACCACGTTCGATGCCGATGCGTATTGTCGATTCATTGCCTTGGCGGGCGAGAATATACTGGCCGGAGAGCGCCTGGGTCAGGCATGTCGCGTAAGGGACGAAACGGGCCGCGGCGGCAACACCCCAGGCGACACGCCGCAGTTCACCCATCGAGGCGCACTGCCGCGCGTCGAGCCGCGTCACCAGGCTGCGTACACGATTGTAGGACAGCAGCGTCAGCCCCAGCCGAACTGTCGCCACCACCAGCAGGCAATGGCCAAGGAAGATCATTTCCGAGCCGCTCAGGGAGAAAATCCTGACCAGCCCGTGCCGGCTTCCGCCGCGCTTCGACTGCTTGAAGCCTGTTTCCCTCGCAGGTTCCTGCCGTAAAGCCGTGGCCCGAGAAATCAGGGTCCGCGAAACTATGGCCTGCGAAACCAGCGCCTTGTGCTGGACCGGCTTAGACAAGTGCCTCATGATGCCGTCTCGCAAGCCCATTATCAGTCAGGCCCTTCAGCAATGCGTCGACATCGGCCTGGCAGCGCACCGGGTCGACATTATATCGCGCAAGCACGGCGCTGCGGATGTCGCCGATCGACCGGGGCTCCTGGATCAAATCCCAGATGAAGGCGCCGACGCCATTCAGGCTGTAGTAGACATTGGATTTGAGATTGAGCAGCGCCAAGCCATCGCCGAACTCGCAAGCCACGGCATCCTTGGTCGCACTCACGCTATCGTGGTCGGCCAGATCATGGTCGGATTGCTTCCAGTTCATCCCCGCACCTCACTGACAAAACGCTTCGACATCTCCGGTTGGCGCAGGAGAAGTCGGGAGGCTGGCCCCCCGACCCCTCTTACGTCTGCTTTTGAATCCAGAGTCCCAAAATGTCACTCTGGAACGGCTATAAGTCTCAGGAGAACGTCAGGTCGCCGATCGGCGTGTGCGCGGGGAACGATGCGTCGATCGCCGTGTTGCCGCCGCCACCCTGGGTGATGGTCTCAATCGAACCATGAACCGTCAGGCTTGGTGTCTCGTATTCATGCTTTTCAACATTCTGTTCCATTTTACTCTCCGATTTAGGACTGGAAACGGCCTGTCGAGTGCCGTCAGCACTTTTATGCTGCAATGCAATAGCTGCACGGCAGCATTTATGAGTCAAGACTGTTTTACTTTCCGTTAATCAATTACGTTGCTGGCGTCAGGACATGAGCGGCCATGCCTAAAACTTGTCACTTTTTAGCCGATTCCTTGGGCATGATGGCAGCGCCTGTGCTGATTCTTTAAGCATATGATTTTGCTTGCATAAGTCGTTTGCTTTGTGCTTATTTTTAGGCTTCGCTAATGGAAGAATTTTCTGTTTGGAAAATTCGGCCGGGGATCGGCTAAAAGACTTGGCAAGGATATTTCAGCCGCGGTTCTCACTTCTTTACGATGTGATCTCGATAGGCGCTTCGGTTGCAAAAATTCGCACTGCAAAAGGAAAGGCTTTACGGCATCGAGGTTTTTGGTGATGTTTGCTTCGCACATGCAGCATAAGTGTTCGCGCAAACCGCTTTCTTGGGAGATTGTGCGCTAAATGGCCTTGCCTGACGGCTCATACGAACGATTGCGCACCGCCGGCTGTGCCGACGAGGTGGCCTGCGTGCAGGCCTGCCTGCGATTGTATTTCGCCGGGCCGCACGCCGGCGCGGGCGACATTTCGATGCGTGATCTGGACGGTGCCAAAATTGCCGACATCGCCAGGCTGAACAAGGTCGCCACCTTTGTCCTCAAGGCCCTTTCGCGCGCACCCGCGCTTGAGAGGCCGCCTGAGCTTTTCCGATGGCTCGACACCTACCGCAGGAGGACGGTTTCGATGAACGCGTCCTGCATCATGGATTCCATGGCGGTCCATGATGTGCTGCGCGCCAGCGAGATCGATTTTGTTTTTCTGAAGGGTCCGTTCCAGCAGCAGCTTCTCTACGACGACCACTTCATGAAGCCGTCCGGCGATGTCGACATCCTGGTTTCGCCGCTCGGATTTTTCAGGGCGCGTGATGCGCTTCGCCAGATCGGTTATGAGGTATCAGGCAAGTCGAATTCCGTCTGGTGGGTCCGCTTCCTCGGCGAACAGCACATGACCCGGGACGACGGGCCGAGGTCGTCCACGGTAGATCTCCACTACCGCCTCCAGCAGCCCGGCTCGCCAAGCCCGCGCGACGCGGACGGGTTCCTGCGGCGCAAGCGACAGGTCGAAATCGCCGGTGCGACGGTGCCGTTCACCTCGGTGGCCGATACTTTGCTTTTGTCCTGCATCAGCGTCGCCAAGGCACTTTTCAACCGGGAACCCTGCGCGGGCTACGTCTGTGATATCGGTGCCAGCGCCGCCCGCCTCGACGAGGCGGATCAGCAGCGTTTGCTCGATGCCGCAACCGTGCAAGGTTTGGACGACACGCTGCTGCTTGGCCTGCGCGCCGCCGATGTGCTACTCGGCGGCGGTGGCACGCTGCTGTCGCAGCGCGCGACCAGGATCCTGTCGCGCATCGGCAATGAGGATCTGCTCAGCATGGTCATCGCGCCATGGCTGCCGTCGCTGCGGTGGCCACAGCGGCGAACGGTGCTGTGGGAACTGTGCGGCCGCGCGCCGGTCCGCTATCTGGCCGAAGCCGGTTGGGCGGCGTCCGCCGATATCAGCCGCCGCATCTTCGAGCGGCCGGGGAGTCGCTGAATGAAGGCAAATTGGGTGTTGATGGCAATTCTGTAGGGCATCGAAGGAGTATGGGGCGAGGGCAAATCGATATTACCTGTACGAGAGGCAAATCCATGTCGATGACGAAATCCGAGGTCTGCGTGATCATCGCGGCAAAAAACGCGGCAGCGACAATCGCCGTCGCCATCGCATCCGCGTTGCGCGAACCGGAAGTGGCGGAGGTCGTCGTTGTCGATGATGCCTCTACCGACCACACCGCCGATGTCGCACGATCCGCCGATGATGGCAGCGGGCGGCTCTCCGTGATGCGCCTCGATGTCAATCGCGGCCCCTCCTTTGCCCGCAACGCAGCCATCGCCGGCTCGAAATCGCCGTTCATCAGCATTCTTGATGCCGACGATTTTTTCCTCGAAGGCCGGTTTCGCAACCTGTTTGCCGGCGCCGATTGGGATTTCGCAGCCGACAACATCATGCTGATCAGGGATGATGCGACGGGCGACGCGACGAAAATCGTGGCGCCGCAATTTGCCGCCGATCCGGAATTCCTCGATTTCGAGCGCTTCGTCGAAGGCAACATCTCCAGGCGCCGCGTGCAGAGGGGCGAACTGGGCTTCTTGAAGCCGGTGATCAGCCGTGCCTTCCTCGACCGCCACGGGTTGAGCTACGACGAGAGCCTGCGGCTGGGCGAGGACTATGAACTCTACGCCCGCGCGGTCGCATGCGGGGCGCGGTTCAAGGTCATTCGCTCCTGCGGCTACGGCGCCGTCGTCCGCGCCGATTCTTTGAGCGGCCGCCACAAGACTCAGGACCTGAAGCGTTTGGCCGATGCGGATCTGGCGCTGCTGGCGATCGACAGTCTGCCGGAAGGCTCGAAGGCGGTGCTGCGGCGGCATGAACGGCACGTGCGCGACAAATATCGGCTGCGCAATTTCCTTGACGTCAAGGCTGAGCGGGGGCTGGCATCGGCCGCGGCTTACGCTTTCGCCAGCCTGTCCAACCTCGTCGCCATCGTCCAGGGCGTGGCTTCCGACAAGCTCGAGGCGCTGTTTCGTCGCGTCGGCCTTATGTCCAGCCAAAAGCCTGTGCCGCCGCTGCGCTTTCTGATGGCCGGAACCAGCACGGGCAAGGAACGCTGAGAGCGGACCCCGGTGCTTGCGATTTGTCCGCTCGCAGCACGTCATCACGCAAACCATTTCGGCCAGATTTATGAGTTTACGAATTGGGTGGTTGCCTCGCGGCTCCGACGATGGCAGTCTATGTTGCGGTGCAGCATAGTGGACGACCAGCCGAACTGGCCCCCGATCGGATTGGTCCGATGTCTCTCCCTCAAAAGGAGCAGGACAACGCAACACGAATTTTTTAGCCCCGGCTGCGGGGATCGGCCAGAAGCCCGGCCCACAAGCCGGCGATGACAGGAATCTGAGTTCATGGCCTCGATATTCGGTTTCAGATCAAGGGATCCGGCCCGCGACCGGCAGGCCGATGTTTCACGTCTTGATCGTCTGGCAAAGCTGTTCGAACAGATTGCGGCCGAGATCGAGGCCGAGAGAACCGGGCTTGAGAATCGCTACCGGACAACGTCGACCAACGCCGCCTTCCTGGTCGAAGCCATGGAAAACGGCTCAGCTTCCGACAAGCGGTCTTCGGAAGTCAGCGCACTGACACAGTCGATCCTGAATTGCGAACGCCGCATTGCGGCGCTGTCGCGCCAGGACGGCATGATGAAAGAGCTCCGTCATTCGCTGGATATGGTCTTCGACGAGGACGCCGATTCGGCCGCCTCGGCGGAATTCGCCTGGCCGGCAGGCGCCGGCAGAGGTTGAAACGTGAAGGCTCGGAACTGTTGCAACAGATTTGATGCAAGGCGGGAAGCAATCGAGAGGGTCACAGGGAAGGTCAAGGTTGGCCCGTTCAGGAGCGGTTCGCACGTCGACTTTGGGTTGGGGACACACAGCGCAAAGGTGAGTTTGATATGAAGTCGAATCCGAAACCTACGACGGCAATTGACGCGCCGCCTCTCGCATATCGGACCGGACAAGCCGCCTGGCGACGGCTGGGGTCGCTCGGTGCGTTGCTGCTGGCTGCTCTCGGCGGTTTCCTGGCAACCCCTTCCTACGCCCAGGAAATTCCGACATCGCCGTCCTTCGTCGATGATTTCAAAAGCTTCGATCGCGCGCGCTGGTATGTTTCCGACGGCTGGAACAACGGCAGCCATCAGAATTGCACCTGGTCGAAAGGCATGGTCGAACTGTCGAATAATGTGCTGTCGCTCGGCTTCGAAAAGCAGACGCTGAAGGATCGCGACTACGTCTGCGGCGAGATACAGACCAAGCAGCGCTTCGGCTACGGCACCTATGAGGCACGGCTGAAGACCGATACCGGCTCCGGCCTCAACGCGGCGTTCTTCACCTATATCGGTCCCAGCGACAAGCAGCCCTGGGACGAGATCGACTTCGAGGTGCTGACCAAGGACACTTCCAAGGTGCAGGTCAATGCCTATATCGCGGGCAAGGGCAAGAACGAGAAGCTGGTCGACGTGCCTGGCGGCACGGAGAACGCCTTCAACGACTACGCCTTCGTCTGGCAGAAGGACAGCTTGCGATGGTACGTCAACGGCCAGCTGGTGAACACGATTACCGACCCGGCGAAGCTGCCCAGCCATGCACAGAAGATATTCTTCAGCTTTTGGGGCAGCGATACGATGAAGGGTTGGATGGGAGCGTTCGCGGATCCGGGCCGCAAGCTTTCCCTGCAGATCGAGCGGGTTGCCTTCACGGCGCTCGGCGAACCCTGTCAATTTCCGGAATCGCTGGCATGCAGTGTAAAGTAGTTGGGAAAGTCGATTTGAACCGGCGGGACCGAAAACGGTCCGCTGCCTTGCATGGGAATGAAACCGAATGAATTTGACGGTGTTTGGAATTGGCTATGTCGGCCTCGTGCAGGCTGCGGTCCTTGCCGAAGTCGGGCACCAGGTGGTGTGCGTCGACATCGACGGCGCCAAGGTCGAGCGGCTCAACCAGGGCCTGGTTCCCATTTTCGAACCCGGTTTGGAAAACCTCGTTAAGGAAAACCATGCCGCCGGCCGCATCAAGTTCACCACCGATGCCGCCGCCGCTGTCAGGCATGGCGAGATCCAGATGATCGCGGTCGGCACGCCGCCGGGCGAGGACGGCTCGGCCGATCTCAAATATGTGCTGGCCGTCGCTGAGACCATCGGCCGCGAAATGGACAAACCCAAGATCGTCGTCGGCAAGTCTACGGTGCCGGTCGGCACCTGCGAAAAGGTGAAGGCCAGGATTGCCGACACGTTGAAGAAAAGAGGCCGCGAGGACCTGGCTTTCGATGTCGCTTCGAATCCCGAGTTCCTCAAGGAGGGGTCCGCGGTCGCCGATTGCATGAAGCCGGACCGCATCATCGTCGGCACCGACAGCGAGGACACCGAGGCTGTGATGCGCGAACTCTACGCGCCGTTCAACCGCAACCACGAGAAGATGATCGTGATGGACGTGCGAAGCGCCGAATTCACCAAATATGCCGCCAACTGTATGCTGGCGACCAAGATCAGCTTCATGAACGAGATGGCCAATTTGGCCGAACAGCTCGGCGCCGACATCGAGGAGGTCCGCAAGGGCATCGGCAGCGATCCCCGCATCGGCTACCATTTCATCTATCCGGGTCTGGGTTATGGCGGTTCGTGCTTCCCCAAGGACGTGCGGGCGCTGATCAAGACCGCCGAAGGCGTCAAATTCGACGCCAAGCTGCTGCGCGCCGTCGAGGAGCGCAACAACGCACAGAAATCGGTTCTCTTCGACAAGGTGGACCGCTATTTCAAGGGCAACCTCAAAGGCAAGACCTTTGCGCTCTGGGGCCTGGCCTTCAAGCCCAACACCGACGACATGCGTGAGGCGCCGGCGCGCGTCCTGATGGAAGCGCTCTGGAAGGCCGGCGCCAATGTGCAGGCCTATGATCCCGAGGCGATGCAGGAATGCCAGGCCATCTACGGGTTGCGCGACGACCTGCTTCTGTGCGGCACTAAGGAGGCAGCGCTGCGCGGTGCCGATGCGCTGCTGATCGCCACGGAATGGAAGAGCTTTCGCGCGCCGTCCTTCGACGCGGTAAAGGATGCGCTGATTACGCCGGTCATCTTCGACGGCCGCAACCTCTATGACCCCAAGGTCATCGCCCGCCACGGCATCGAATATCACTCGATCGGCAGAATGGCGGCATGAGACTAGGCCCTGGCAGACGGATGCAATACCGGTCCGCACATGGCCTGCGGGCGCTGGGACTGAGCGCGTATTTCTGTGTGGAGTTGTAGCCGATGGTGCTGGACGTAAAGCCGGAGCAAATCACCAAGGATCATTTCGATCTCGTAGCGATCGGTTCCGGCTTCGGTTCGGCCTTCTTCCTGCACGAGTTCGCCAAGCGCCGAAAGGCACGCATTCTGGTGCTGGAGTGGGGGCGCCACAACACCCATGAATGGCAGCTCGAGCAGAACGTCAACACCGACATCGAAGACGAAACGACCTACAAGACCAATTCCAACAAGCCGTGGAACTACACGATCGGACTGGGTGGCGGGACGAACTGCTGGTTCGCGCAGACGCCAAGATTTCATCCCAATGATTTCCGGCTGAAAAGCACCTACGGTATCGGCAATGACTGGCCGATCAGCTATGACGACGTCGAGCCGTTCTATTGCGACGCGGAAGACATCATGTCGATCTCCGGCGATCCCGACATGGCGGCGATGCTGCCCCGCTCGAAGCCGTTTCCGCAACCGCCGCATCGCATGTCGACACCGGACAGGGTGATGAAGGCGGCGCAGCCCGGCCAGCACTTTGTCATGCCAACCGCGCGGGCGCGGCTGCCGACATCACAACGCACCTCGTGCTGTGCCAATCTGCGTTGCTGGCTGTGCCCGGTCGACGCCAAATTCACCGTCAACAACGGGTTGATGCACGTCTTCGAGCATCCCGACGTCTCGGTCTGCCTCGGTGCGGAAGTCCGCCGGCTCGATCACGTCGGCGGCGCTGTCCGTTCGGTCACGTTCCGCCATGACGGCAAGGAATACCAGGTCAGCGGCGATCTCTTCATTCTCGGCGCCAATGCCATCCAGAGCGCGGCGATCATGCTGCGATCCGGCCTGGGCGGCGAGTTCGTCGGCAGCGGCCTGCATGAATCCTACGGCTGGAATTTCGAGGTCTATCTGGACGGCGTCGACAATTTCGATGGCAGCACCATCACCACCGGCCTGAATTTCGGCCTCTATGATGGTCCTCACCGATCGGAGCATGCGGCGGCACTGGTCTATTTCGAGAACCGCTGGCAGCACGGACTGCGTGCCGAAAAAGGGCGGCTACGCCAGGCGCTGCCGCTTGTCGTGGTCACCGAGGACTTGCTCGATCCCGAGAACTTCGTCACGCTTGACGAGGATGAGAATGCCTTCGTCAGCTTCAAGGCGCCATCGGACTATGCGGTGAAGGGCATGGCGCGCGCTCTGGAGAAATTGCCTGGCCTTCTGGCGCCGCTGCCGGTCGAAAAGCTCTTCGACCGCGGCATTCGGCCGAGCGAATCGCACGTCCAGGGCACGCTGAGGATGGGTACGGGCCCAGCCGATTCGGTCATCGACAGCGGCATGATCCACCACCAGCTCAGAAATCTGGTCGTCGTCGGCACCAGCACCTATCCGAGCTGCTCCTGCGCCAACCCGAGCCTGACCGCGGCAGCGCTGTCCTTGCGGGCGGCGAGCCGGATCGCGTGAAAGGAGGTATCGCATGATCGAGATTTCCAGACGCTCGGCCCTGGCCGTCATGGCTGGCGGAGTGGTTTCGACAGGGGTCGCCTACGCCGCCGTTTCCTCGTTCTCGGACGAGGATCTGGTGCGCGTCACGCTGGAAAAATACCTTGGCAAGTTGAACATCCGCATCGAGCATCTGCAGCAGTTCGTGCTGGCGTTCCGCAACAGGAATCCGTGGAACTTTCCAAGCGAAAAACTAAGCGACGCCGTCACGCTGGTGGAGGAACTCAAATTGGGCGCAGCACGCCGCCTGCTGCCCGAGCGAAAGCGGGAAGATCTAGTGCATTTCGACCGCTGGGTGGTCGCCGAATTCCATATGCTGACGGACTATGCCTGGCGCAGTTCGCCCAACGACCCGATCCGATTTACCGGCTGGCAATCGTGTACCAATCCCTTCGCCAATCTGGAGCCGCCGAAACTTGCCTGACGTCGAAAGCGAGGCGGCGGACTTTGCCTGTTGTCTCCGAGCAAGGAATACGAGATGCGACAAGGAGCCCGATCATGAAAGTTCTCTTTGCAGGCGGCAACGGCTACCCGCCCGAGTTCAGCGGCGGCGTTCAGTCGAGCACGCATCATCTGGCCGAACAGCTGATCGAGCACGGTCATGAAGCCGCTGTGCTCGCCGCCCTGTTCGGTGATGGTGTCTTCGGCTTCAAGGCGCGCGCCAAGATGAAGCTGCTGCGGCAGCCGGCGGTTGTCGACAGCTATCCCGGCTATCCGGTGGTGCGGGCCTGGTTTCCCTGGGAAGCAGCGGGCTATGCCGTCGACAGGCTGAAGCCCGATGTCGCCGTGGTCCAGTGTCACAAATCGGTTCCGATCGGCAAGGCGCTGCAGGCGGAGGGCGTGCCTCTGGTCGTCTATCTCCGCAATGTCGAGTTCCATGAACTGGGCGGCGATCTGCGCGAATTGCATTCCGCGCTTTACATCGCCAATTCTGACTTCACCGCACGTACTTACAGACAGGAGTTCGGCATCGAGGCGGTGGTGATCCCGCCAACCATCAACCCGGCGCACTACTCGACGCCGACGACGGGCCAGTTCGTCACGCTGATCAACCCTTATGAGGAAAAGGGGTTCGAGCTCGCGGTGCGGATCGCCGGCGCCTGCCGCGAAATTCCATTCCTGTTCGTCGAAAGCTGGAAGCTCGACGACGATCACCGGGCGCGGATCGAGCAGACGATCGCTCCCTTGGGCAATGTCGTCCTGGAGAGCCGCACCAGCGACATGAAGACGGTCTACGGCCGCACGAAGATCCTGCTTGCTCCCAGCAAGTGGGAAGAGGCCTGGGGCCGCGTCGCGTCGGAGGCCCATTGCAGCGGAATCCCCGTTGTCGGCTCGCGGCGCGGCGGTCTGCCCGAAGCGATTGGCTCCGGTGGCGTGGTGCTGGATTATGATGCACCGCTGGCCGACTGGGTCGCGGCCGTCAGGCGGCTGTGGAACGACAATCAGGAATATGACCGGCTTTCCAGCCTCGCCCGCAGCTTCGCCGGGCGCCCGGAACTCGATCCCGATCGCCAGTTCATCACCTTCTTCTCGATACTGGACAGGGCCATGCAGCAACGCGCGCGGCAGGCGGCCTGACGGCGCCGCCTGAGCAGGTCAGGCCGGGCGTTTGACCCGGCTTTTCAGCGTCTCGTAGCCGCGGGCGCCAAGCAGCGCGCGGGCAATGGTCTTGGCGGCGCTTTTGCGGCCCTCTTGCGACTTGATCTGCCGCAGCCTTGCCGGCAGGTTTCTGGCCGCCTGGCCAAGTGCCGGCAGCGACAGCGTGTTGGGAAAGCTGACCATATGCGTTTCGACGCACAGCACCGGCTTGCCTGACAGTTCGGTGATCCTCAGCGCCTGTTCGTGCTCGCTCTCGATGAACAGGATGGCATCGGATTTGCGGTAGAAATCGGCCTTGAAACTGCCATGCGCGCCGAGCCGTTGCCGTTCCGCCTTGCTCGGCAGATCGAGCATGATCAACTGGTCGTATTTGATCTCATGCTTGGCGAGCCATGCCTCGGTGAGCGCGCGGTATTTCTCCAGCCGGCTGGTGACCAGCCAGCCGATCCTGTGGGTCGCGACATGGAGCGGCCGCGCTTCGCTGAGGAATTGTTCATAGGCCGGGCCGTCGTCGTTTTCCGCCTCTGTCGGATCGAGGCACAGCACGCCGTCAATGTCGACGCAGCATTGCGCCAGGAATTTATGATGCATGAAGTTCCACTGGAACATGCGCGGATGCGGCACGACTTCGAAGACGAGGTCGGTTTCCTGGTGCTGGGGCTCAAGGCCGAACACGGCGGCAAAGGTGAACTCCGCCTTGATGCCCGCAGCCTGGATGCGGGCGCGTGCGTCACGCATGGCGTTGCCGCCGGCGACGCTGTCGTCGATCACCAGCACCTTGCGCATCTCGGAAACCTTGCGGTCGAGAGCGGCACGGCGCTTGGTGACGCCAGACGTATAGATACGCCCTTCCAGGAAGCTGTCGAGATCGGTCATCGGGATGTTCGCGGCAAGGCTGACCAGCGTCGCTGCCAAAACGCCGCTTCTCGGCACACCGACCACCAGGTCGATGTCGCGCGGCAGCCGGTGCAGGCCCCTGACGATGGCGTCGTTCATATCGGAGATCGATCGGTAGTGCATGGTTCAGACCTGGTCCTGGAGGAGATGTGGGTAGCAGTCGAAGACGCCCAAATTATTGCGCTTCGCGCGCCGCCGCCGCAGGCAGCCTTGCCGGCAGCATCTTGAGGGCCTCGCGCAAGGCTTCGCGGCCGGAGGCGAATGCCAGTGCGATGACGATGGTGATGAGGTAGGCGAGCACGGCGCCGCTGGCCAGGGCGACGACATGCTGCTGCGGCAGCGCTGGCTTGATGAACCAGATGCCGGCCAGTGCCAGATGGGCGCCAAGCACGAACGGCGTTGCCGCTCGAAGTACATGGTGCGCCTGAAGCGGCCCGCTCTTGCCGACATAGAGCCACAGGAACGGCGTCCGCAGATATTCGCTGATCGCATAGGCGATCGCCACGCCCAGCGCGCCATAGGGCAGGCCGAGCATGAAGGCCAGCACCGACGTCACGGCCGTTATGATGCCCCAGCGCATGAAATCGCCGGAGCGGCCCTGGCTGACGAAAAGCCACCCCGCCGGATTGTTGAGCGGCTGCAGCAGCCCGGCAAAGCCGAGCGCCAGGAAAATCGAGGCGCTTGCGCGCCATTGCTCGCCGAGCACGAAGGGGATCAGCACATCCGACATCGCGGTGGCGAAGGCGACGCCGGGAAGCGCCACCAGCAGGATCAGCGGCATGACGCGCAGATAGGCGCTGCGGTAGCGATCCGGCTCATCCTTCAGCCTCGAAAGCGCCGGAACCATCACCTTCGACAGCGGGTTGGTGATCTGGCTCAGCGGAAACAGAAGCAGCTTGTAGGCGCGGTCATAGAGGCCGAGTTGCGCCTCGCCCCAATATTTGCCGATCAGCACATTGTCGAGGTTGCGGGCAAAGAAATTGGCGAAGTTGAAGCCGGTGATGCCGGCGCCGAAATTAATCAGCTCGCCGATGCCGGCGACCTTGCGCGGCAGGCCCGGACGCCAGCGCGAGCTCGCCCAATAGCAGAGCGTCGGCAGCACGGCACCGGTCAGCGTGCCGGCAAACAGGGCCCAATAGGAGCGATCGATAAAGGTCCAGGCGATCGACACCGCAAGCCCGGCAATGGCGCTGGCGACGTCGACGACGGCCAGCCGGCCGAACTGCATGCGGCGCGTCAAGAGCGCCAGATGCTGGGCGCCCAGCCCATAGGCCATGATCTGCAGCCCGAACGCAGCCACCAGGCCCGTCACGCGCGGCTCGCCGTAAAAGGCGGCAACCAGCGGCGCCGCACCCGCAAGCACGCAAGCCAGGATCGCGCTGACCGCGACGTTGATCCAGAAGAGGTAGTTCACCTCCTCATGCCGGATGCCCGACTTCTGGATCGTCGCCTGGGTCAGGCCGAAATCCTGGAACAGGGCGATAAAGGCAAGCACCGGCGCGCACATCGCCACGACGCCGAAATCCTGTGGCGACAACAACCGCGACAAGACGATGACGGACAGGATCTGTGTCGCGACCCGCACCGATTGCGCCATGGCCGTGACAACCGCGCCGCGCCCAACCGATTTGCGCAAGGAGCCTTCTGGCGGATCGAATGCATTGGCTTCCAAATTCAGGATTCCTGATTTTTTACGTGGATTTCCGAGCCCGAAAATCCACGACCGCCGCCGACCACAAACTACGGCAATAATTTTGCAGTGCAACAGAAAACGTGGACCGCCGCACCAAAAATGTTGCGATGCAGCAAGACCTGTACTAGCATTCCCTCGGGTGGGCCAACAGCGGTCGAGTTTTTATGCTGCATGTCTTGTACCTTGTGCACGACGTTTCCGACCCGGCGGTGCGCCGGCGGATCACGATGCTCAGGGCAGGTGGGGCCCAGGTCACTTTGGCCGGCTTCCGTCGCACCGCGAATCCGATTGCGGATATCGAGGGACTGCGCCCGATCGACCTCGGCGCGACGCGTGACGGGCGATTCGGCCAACGCCTCGCGGCCGTGGCCAAAGCAGCCGTTTCGATAGGCTCGAAGCTGGGCGGCATGCCAAAACCGGATATCATCATCGCGCGCAACCTGGAAATGCTGGCGCTTGCCCGCCGCGCCAGGTCAGCCTTCGGTGCATCGGTTCCGATCGTATACGAGTGCCTCGACATTCATCGGCTTGTGCTGCGCAACGATGTCCTGGGCAAGGCGCTGCGCGCCACCGAACGCTTTCTGGCCAGGGATGTGAAGCTGCTGGTGACCAGTTCTCCTGCCTTTATCGCCAATTATTTCAAGCCGTTCGGCCAGGTCGCGGCACCCATCGAGCTGGTCGAAAACAAATATTTCGAGGCCGCGACGATCTTGCCCGGCGCTCCGCAGACTGAAGAGAGCCCGGTCGGTCCGCCATGGCGGATCGGCTGGTTCGGTGCGCTGCGTTGCCGACGCTCACTCGAGTTGCTGGCCGATTTCTCCCGCCGCATGGAGGGCCGCTTCGAGATCGTGCTGCGCGGACGTCCGGCTTTGTCGGAATTCCCTGACTTTCACGGCTTTGTCGAAGCCGAGCCGTGGCTGTCGTTTCTCGGGCCCTACCGCAATCCGGAAGACATGGCGGCGATCTACAACCATGTCCATTTTTCGTGGGCGATCGATTTCTTCGAGGCGGGGCAGAACTCCGAATGGCTTCTGCCCAACCGGCTCTATGAAGGCTGCCGTTTCGGAGCGGTGCCGATCTCGATGGGCAACACCGAGACCGGGCGGTTCCTCAAACAGCAGGATATCGGCGTGCTGTTGCCGCAGGCGTCGCCCGAAGCGCTCGAAGCCGTGCTCGGCAAGATGGAAGAGCATCGCTTCGCCAGGCTGAAGGAGCGCGTTCTGGCCCGCAATCCGAGGACCTGGAGCTACGATCGCAGCGATTGCCGGGCGCTTGTCGAGCGGCTGCGCAGCCTGACGGCCGTGCCCGGCTCCTTTGCCGCCGAGGCATTGGCATAGGATGGCTAAGGATGGACAGAGGCAAGATGGACAGAGCTTGATGACGCAGACGGACAAACCCTCATCCAGCCTGATCGTCGTTCCGTGCCTGAATGAAGCCGCCCATATCGGTGCGCTGCTCGATCAATTGCGGCCCGCGGCCGCCCGGCTTGGCGCCCGGATCATCGTCGCCGACGGCGGCAGCACCGACGGCACGCTTTCCATCGTCGAGGATGTGATTGCCAAGGACCCGCGGGTTATCCTGCTCCACAACAAGCGGCGCATCCAGAGCGCGGCGATCAATCTCGCCGTCGGTACCTTCGGCGATGGTGTCGACTATCTCATCCGCATCGATGCGCATGGCGGTTATCCCGACGATTATTGCGACCGGCTGGTCGAGGAAGCCTTGGCCACGGGCGCGGATTCGGTTGTCGTTTCGATGCTGACCAGCGGCAGCGGTGCCGTGCAGAAGGCGGCCGCCGCGGCGCAGAACTCCAAGCTCGGCACCGGCGGCTCGAAGCATCGGCATCTTTCGCAGGGACAGTGGATCGATCACGGCCATCATGCACTGATGCGGATATCGGCATTCGGCGCCGTCGGCGGCTACGACGAAGCGTTCAGCCATAACGAGGACGCCGAGCTCGATTATCGCCTGCGCAAGGCGGGCTACAAGATCTGGATGAGTGGCAAGACGCAGATGGTCTACTATCCGCGCGCCTCGCTCTCAGGCCTCTATTTCCAGTATCTCGGCTACGGTCGCGGGCGTGCCAAGAATGTGCTGAAGCACCGCGTCATCCCAAAGATCCGGCAGATGGTGCCGCTGGCGGTCTTCCCGGTGGTTCTTCTTGCGGCCTTCTCCTTCGTGCATTGGATTGCGGCAGTGCCTTTGTTGCTGTGGGTGTCAGTGTGCCTGGGCTACGGACTGGTGACGGCTATCCGCCAGCGCAAGGCTGACGTTGCGCTGGCCGGTGTCTCGGCCATGGTCATGCATCTTGGCTGGTCGGTTGGCTTCTGGCTGCAGCTTCTCGGCCTCGGCTCGCGACGCGGAGTGGCCTGATGGCGGTGTCGGCAAAGAACCGCAGCATCGACATCGGCGTCTGCACGTTCCGCCGGCCGGAGCTGGCTGACACGCTGCGCTCGCTCGACGCGATGGAGATGCCGGCGGGATTCGATATCCGCATTATCGTCGCCGACAATGACGACACCCCGACGGCCCGTGACCTGGTGGCCGCGCTGTCGCGGGAATTGACGGTGCCGATCCACTATCGGCATGCCCCGGCGCGCAACATCTCGATCGCCCGCAATGCCTGCCTCGATGCGAGCACAGCGGATTTCGTCGCCTTCATTGATGACGACGAAACGGCCACGCCTCAATGGCTCGCCGAATTGGTCGCGATGGCGCAGCAAAGCGGTGTCGCCGTCGTGCTCGGCCCGGTCAGGGCGCGCTATCGCCCGGATGCGCCGGACTGGATGCGGCGCGGCGATTTCCATTCGACCTTGCCGGTCTGGGTACGCGGCGAGATCCGCACCGGCTACACCTGCAATGTTCTGCTGCGGATGGGCTCGGACAGCCTGCGCGGCCGCCGCTTCAGCCTGGCGCGTGGCCAGACCGGCGGCGAGGACACCGAATTCTTCGACCAGATGCACAAGGCCGGCGGCCGCATCGCCTTCGCGCCCGAGGCGTGGGTCGACGAGGTGGTGCCGCGCTCAAGGGCGGCATTCGAATGGCTCGGCCGCCGCCGCTTCCGCGTCGGCCAGACGCATGGCCATCTCCTGGGCAGCAGCGCCAGCGGCATCGGCCTGGTCAAGCAGGTCGGCCTGGCCTCGGCAAAGGCCATCTATTGCTTCGCCTCGGCACTTCCGGTCGTCGTCAGTCCAGTCCGCAGGAACCGCAGCGTGCTGCGCGGCATTATGCATGTTGGTGTCGTCAGCGGCCTCGTCGGCATCCGCGAAATTCGCCTCTATGGCCAGCCGTCGCCACAGGAGGGAGGCAAACGTGCAGCCTGACGTCAGCTCTGTCCCGGATGTTTCCTTCGTTATTGCCGCCTACAACGCCGAGGCGACCCTTGATCGGGCGATTGCCAGCGCCATCGCCCAGAAGGGTGTCAGCGTCGAAATCATCGTCGTCGACGACAAGTCGCGCGATGCGACGCTCGACGTGGCGCGGGCCTACCCCGGGGATATCGTCCGTGTCGTCGCCCTGGCCAGCAACCGCGGCCCTGGCGGCGCCAGGAATGCCGGCCTCGACGCCGCCCGCGGCAGATGGATCGCGGTTCTCGATTCCGACGACGCGGTCCTTCCCGGCCGGCTCGCGGCCATGATCGCTCGTGCCGAAAGCGCGGATGCCCAGATCGCCGTCGACAATCTGCAGGTCGTTCGCGAGGATGGCGTCATCGAGGACGCGATGTTTCCGCGGCAGTATCTGGAAGGCTTGCGCGAGATTTCGCTGGCCACCTACATCGCCGGCAACGTCGTCTTCGAATCCAAGTTCAACCTCGGCTACCTCAAGCCGATCTTCCAGCGCGCGTTCCTGAACGAAAACCGGCTTCGCTACGACGAAAAGCTGAGGATCGGCGAAGACTACATCCTGTTTGCCGGCGCCTTGGCCAGGGGCGGAAAATGCGTCGTCGAGCCCGATATCGGCTATGCCTATCATATCCGCAGCGGCTCCATCTCGCGCGTGCTCGAGCTTCACCACGTCGAAGCGATGCGCAGGGCGGATGCCGTGTTCGCTCAAACCCATCGGATGGATGAGGCCGCGCAGGCCGCGTTCGCCCGGCGCGGCCGCAGCCTGCGCAAGGCGGCATCGTTTCTGTCACTGGTACAGCACATCAAGGCGCGGTCCCCGCTCAAGGCGATCCGGACAGCGCTCAGCGACCCGGCGGCGGTCAGGCATATGGGCATGCCGATCGCCGTGCGGTTGCGAAGAATGGCGGCACAATTTGCCGTTGGGGCGGGGAGGTGAAGATGCAGGCACATGGAGGGATTTTTCGTGGCCTGTGAATGGACTGAAGTCGATCTCCTCAGAAGGAATTTGCGATGAAGAAAATCAGGAAGGCCGTGATACCGGTGGCGGGGCTTGGAACAAGATTCCTGCCGGCGACCAAGTCGATGCCAAAGGAAATGCTTCCCGTGGTCGACAGGCCTGTCGTGCAATATGCGGTGGACGAGGCCTTCGAGGCGGGCATCGAGCACATCGTCTTCGTGACCGGCCGCAACAAGGCGGTGATCGAGGACTATTTCGACCTGCATCCGGAATTGATCGGCACCCTGGAGCAGACCGGCAAGAAGACCCAGTTGGAGGCGCTCGAAAGCATGCTGCCTGTGGCCGGTGCCACCAGCTTCATCCGCCAGCAATCGCCGCAAGGCCTCGGCCATGCCGTCTGGTGCGCGCGCGAGGTTATCGGCAATGAGCCCTTCGCCTTGCTGCTGCCGGACATGGTGTCCTTCGGCGGGCGCGGATGCCTCGCCGAAACCGTCGAGCTTTATGAGCGCACGGGCGGCAACGTGATCGCCGTCGAGCGTTGCGAACCGAGCGAGACCAACAAATACGGCATCGTTGGCCGTGGCGCCGAGATCGGTGGCGGTTTCGAGGTGACGGCCATGGTCGAGAAGCCGGCGCCGGCCAATGCGCCGTCGAATTTCTACATCAATGGCCGCTACATCCTGCAGCCCGAGATTTTCGCGCTTCTGGGCAATCAGCAGCGCGGCGCCGGCAACGAGATTCAATTGACGGACGCCATGGTTCGTCTGTCGAAGGATCAGTCGTTCTTCGCCCAGCCTTTTAAGGGTCGCATGTTCGACTGCGGTTCCAAGGAAGGGTTCATCCAGGCCAACATCGCCTTCGCGCTGGCGCGCGACGACATGAAGGGTCCGGTTTTCGAGATGCTTCAGGAGTTCGTCCGGTCGCATGAACGCCAGGAAGAAGCCGCATAATGCCCATCTTTCGGGAGCATGGTCAGATGGCCGGCGAAGAGGGGCCGGCAGGTTCTCGCCGTCTGGCACGACGCTTGCTTCGCTTCTGGCGATGCTCCCGATCTTCGAGGCGCCTGCAAGCCAAGGCATGATCCCGGAAAGTGGGTCCCGGTTTCCGGAAAAGATCATGTTGAAACAGTGAGATAGAGTCCATTGCGATGGACCGGCTCTAGAATTGGACCGAAGATGAATTATGCCAACTTTCCTCTCGACAAGAGGATGCCATTGCCGAATTCGGACGCAGGAGACGGCGAAGACTTCATCGATATCGAGCGGCTGCTTGGCATGGCCGCACGGCAGGCCAAGGTGGTTGCCGTGTGTGCCGTCATCGGTCTCTTCCTGGGCTTGCTCTATTTGCAGACGACGCCGCCTAAATATCAGTCGGTCGCCAGCGTGCTGATCGATGAGGGCTTGAACAAAATCGTCGACGACATTTCGGCGACGTCGACAACCATGCAGACCGATTCGGCGATCCTGAGCCAGATCGAGATCCTGACCTCGACGCGGCTTGCCGCCGTGGTCGTCGACAAGCTGAAGCTCGACCAGAACGACACATTCATGAATCCGCCCCAGTCGGCGCTTGCCCAAGGCATAGGCCTCATCCGCGGCCTGATCCAGTATGTCCGCCCCAACTCTTCCATGCCGGGTGGCACTGACTTCAGCAAGCTCGACCCGGCCGCCCGCGATGCGCTGATCGCCACGTCGCGCCGCGACTACGCGATCCTCAAACTGCAGAACGAGATCCGTGCTGAACGCATCGGGCGAAGCTACGTCATCGCGCTCGGCTATCAGGCGACGGACCCGGCTTTGGCAAACGCGATCACCAAGGCCTACGCCGATGCCTATCTCGCCGATCAGCTCGACGCCAGCTTCGATGCCACCGAGCGGGCTGCGGTCTGGCTCCAGGGCCGGTTGACGGAGCTGCGCCAGAGCTCGCAGGCAGCTTCGCTTGCGGTTGAGAAATTCAGGGCCGAACACGGGCTGGCCGCCAACAGCGATGGCCAGCTGATGAGCGACAAGCAGCTTTCCGACCTCAACGCCCAGCTTATCGTGGCGCAGGCCGACACCGCGCGCGCCAGCGCCCGCTACCAGCAGTACAAAGCCATTGTCGACAGCGGCTCCGAAAACGCCTTCAAGGATGCCGCCATATCGAGCGACCAGCCGAGCAGCTCGGTCATATCGGCGCTCAAGACCCGCTACCTCACGGTGGCCAAGCGTCTGCAGGACGTCGAGGCGAATTTCGGCCCCGAGCACCCGCAGGCGGTGGCTCTCTCCAAGGAGAAGGCCGACATATCGACGCAGATTTTCGGCGAGCTGAAGCAGCTGACCGAAAGCTATCGCAACGAATATGAGGTGGCGCAGGCACGCGAGACCGCGCTCCGGGCCAACGTCGCGGCCGCACAGGGCAAGAGTTCCGTCGACAACCAGACGCAAGTCAAGCTGCGTGAACTCGATCAGCAGGCGACGGCGCTCACCACGCTCTATCAGACATTCCTCGGCCGCTATGAGGAAGCTGCGCAACAGCAATCCTTCCCTGTCGGCAAGATCCGCATCATCTCCGACGCGTCGATGCCGATGGCGGCCTCGAGCCCGCGCACCATCGTCGTGCTCGGACTTTCGCTGGTGCTTGGCCTGCTGATGGGCGCCGGCTTTGGTGGGCTGAACGAGTTCAACGAACGCTTCTTCAGGACCGGCGAGGACGTGCGCGACCGCGTCAACCTGAAATTCCTCGGCTATCTCCCGACGATCGGCGGCAAGCTCGGCAAGGACGAAAAGCCGGGCGAGACCCAGGTAGACGCCAAGACCACCCAATCGCTGTCGGCGGCCGAAAGGCGGGCGCGCATGCGGGTCAGCATCGATTCTCCAGCCTCGATGTTCTCCGAAACGCTGCGCAGCGCCAAGATCGCCTTCGACGTCGTGATGGAAGGGCAAGGCAGCCGCGTCATCGGCGTCATCTCGGTGCTTCCCGGCGAAGGCAAGTCGACGGTCGCGGCAAATCTCGCCGGCTTGCTCGCCGCCAATGGCTCCAAGACGCTGCTGATCGACGGCGACTTGCGCAATCCCGGCCTCAGCCGGGGCCTTGGCATGGAAACCGAGCAGGGCTTGATGGAAGCGGTGGTCAGTGGCCAGACCTGGCAGTCCGTCGGCAAGATCGACAGGCAGACGAAGCTGGCGATCATCCCGGCGGTGCTGCGCGGTCACTTCTCGCATACCAGCGAACTTCTCTCCTCGGCCGGCATGCGACGCTTCATCGAGAACGCCAAGGAGACGTTCGAATACATCGTCGTCGATCTGCCGCCGCTCGGACCGGTGGTCGACGCCAAGGCTTTCGCGCCGTTGGTCGACGGTTTTGTCCTGGTCACCGAGTGGGGGCGCACCCCGCGCGCGATGGTCAGGTCGATGCTGGAATCCGAACCCTATGTCGCCAACAAGATCGTCGGCGCGGTGCTGAACAAGGTCGATTTGAAGAAACTGGCCAAATACGGATCGTTCGGCGGCTCGGAAAAATTCTTTGATAAATATTCGAGCTACTATCTGGAAAAGTCGGAAGTGCGCGGCAAGGCGCCGGTGTGACGTCGACCGTTGCGCGAGTGGACCCTCTCTGAAGTGTATCGATCTTCAGGTCAGCACACCTGAATATCGATGCGCGTCAAGAGAAGATCAGCCTGCCTTGCTTGTCGGCGATCCTGACGGCGGTCAGGCGTCCGCTCTGGAAGGCGGCTGTGTCGATGCCGAGCCGGCGCCCTTCGAGCTTCGGGACGTCCACCGGAGTATGCCCGTGCACCACCCAGCGGTCGAGCAGGTGCGTTGCCTCGAAGAAGTCCGAACGGATGTTGGCCAGGTCGTGGTCGGTTTGCGCCGCAAGGTCGACGCCGGGCCTGATGCCGGCGTGGACGAACACGAACTTCCGCGAACGGACCATGATCGGCAGCCCGCGCAGGAAGCTGACGTGATCATCTGGAATGATCTCCCTTATGCGTCGGTCGATCTGCGCGCTGCTCCCGTAGAGGCTGGCGAGGCGCGCCGGATCGATGCCATAGGAAAACAGGGTTTGCAGGCCGCCCGTCGCCAGCCAGGGCTCGCGGGACAGATTTCCGTCGAGATAGTTCAGCATCGCCACTTCGTGGTTGCCGGCAAGACAAATGCGCTGAAACCCTTTCGGCGGCGGCGCCAGGAGGTGATCCAGCACCCGCGCCGACTGAAGCCCCCGGTCGATGTAGTCGCCAAGCATGACGATGATCTTGCGGCTCTGGAAGCGAAGCGAATCGAGCAGGATCTTCTGCTCCAGGGCACGGAGTTCCTTGTAGCAGCCATGCACGTCACCGATCGCATAGACGACGGCGTCCTGCATGTCGATATCGAGGCGCGCACGCGCCGCGATGCGGGGTTTTCGCTGGAACAGGTTCACGTGCAGGGCGTCTCGAGGCAAGCTCTCATACGGAAGGCATAAGTGCCTGTTATCATGCCCGAAACGGAGAATTCCGCAATCGTGGAAAATGCAGCCCCGCCGGGTCGGGACCGCAATGCATGTCGCTCAGAAATGAGCTCGGTCTTGGGAAAACGATCTGTGGAAACAAAGGCCTGAAGCGGGCCTGAATCGCTCAGGCGCGACATGCTTTAGGTCGGCGGCCGGCCCGGTCTGCCGGATCGTCGTCAGGCTGCCTTGAGCCGATAACGGAAAACGGTGTGGTCGAGCAGCAGCCGGATGCGTGGTTCGGCCTCGATCGCCACCAGCCAGCTTGCCGCGATCATCGTCGCGCCGACGACCGCCATCGAGAACAGATGTGGCAGACCGGCGCGAACCAGGATGCCGAGCAGGGCCGCGCCGACGACATCGTGCAGCAGGTAGAGCGGGTAGGTCAGCAGCCCGATCCGGCGCCAGCCGCTCCAGGAGAGGTCGAGCCGCAGCGACCATGCCATCAGCGCGATGCCGATGAGGAAGATGAGGATCGGCGGCGCGAACGGCATATCCCGCCCGACCTTCAGGATATGAACGTCGACTGAACTGGCGATCTGCAGCACACCACCGGCCAGGAACAGGGCGCAGAAGGCAAGTCGGGCGCCTGTCACCGCCTTGATGCGCATCAGCCACAGCATGACGCCGGTGGCGAAGAAAACGCCGTGATGCACCAGCAGCAGGTCGAGTGTGCGTGTTTCGGCAAGATCGGCCCAGCCGAGCGGATAGTAG
The DNA here is from genome assembly GCF_004006095.1 of Mesorhizobium sp. M7A.F.Ce.TU.012.03.2.1. Classification (NCBI taxonomy): domain Bacteria; kingdom Pseudomonadati; phylum Pseudomonadota; class Alphaproteobacteria; order Hyphomicrobiales; family Phyllobacteriaceae; genus Mesorhizobium; species Mesorhizobium sp. M7A.F.Ce.TU.012.03.2.1. Next base: position 806,081 of record NZ_CP034779.1, on the reverse strand, counting down.
AGGCACCAGAACAGCGTGCTGACCAAGCCGATGGCGACGGCCACAATCTCCATCAGATGGAAGCGGCCAAAGCTGAGCAGGATCCAGACGATGGCATAGAAGGCGATCTCGATGCCCAGCGTCCAGTAGACGCTGTCCACCCAAGGCGCGTACGGAACGAACAGGCCGGTGCGTAGGAGCCTGATGACGGCATCGGTCGGCCAACTGAGCCCGACAAGCAGCAGCACCACCGCCGTGACCGGTGCGCAGATCCAGACCGCCGGCGCCAGCCGTTTCACCCTTGCTTCGAAAAACTGCAGGGGTGTCGACCTTTCGGCGCTGAAGGCGATGACGAAACCGCTGATGACGAAGAAGATCTGGACGCCGACCCAGCCGGATTCGACCCAGGCGCCTATTGCCGGCTGCGGGGGAACGCCGCCCGTCGCGCGCGCCGAAACACCGTCCGGATACGCCCACACCCAGAAGCCATAGTGGTAGACCATGACCATGACGGCGGCGAGAAAGCGCAGGATGTCTACGCCACCAAATGTAATCTTCTGCTGAGCCATGCGACCTTTGTCGATGTCCCCCCGCGAACGACTTTAGGGTGCATTGCTGCGTCGCACAATAAAAGTATTGCTTGCCGATCGAAAAGGTCGTCCGCGGCCCACCCTTCAGTGGCTCAAAGTCCGATTCCGCGTTCCTTCAAGGCGGCAGTGATCTCGTCGAGAATGACCGGATCGTCGATCGTCGCCGGCATGGTCCATTCTTCCTTGTCGGCGATCTTCTGCATGGTGCCGCGCAGGATCTTGCCCGAACGCGTCTTGGGCAGGCGCTTGATCGTCACCACCGTCTTGAAGGCGGCAATCGGGCCGATGCGTTCGCGCACAAGGCCGACCACTTCATTCTCGATCAGGCCGACGTCACGCGTCACACCCGCATTCAACACCACGAAGCCCAGCGGAACTTGGCCCTTCATGGCGTCGGCAATGCCGATCACCGCGCATTCGGCGACATCGGGATGGGCCGAAAGCACCTCTTCCATGGCGCCGGTCGACAGCCGGTGGCCGGCGACGTTGATGATGTCATCGGTGCGAGCCATGACGTAGAGGTAGCCGTCCTCGTCGACCATGCCGGCATCCGCCGTCTTGTAGAAGCCGGGGAACTCGTCGAGATAGGCTTGGCGGAACCGTTGATCGGCATTCCAAAGCGTCGGCAGGCAGCCGGCCGGCAGCGGCAGTTTGATCACCACATTGCCCAGCGTGCCCCGCTGCACCTCATGGCCAGCATCGTCGAGCACGCGGATGTCGTAGCCGGGCATCGGCACGCCGGGCGAGCCGTATTTCACCGGCAGCAGGCCAAGGCCGGCGGGATTGATCGTCATCGGCGAGCCGGTCTCGGTCTGCCACCAATGGTCGACCACAGGCACATTCAGCTTCTGCTCCGCCCATTTGATGGTTTCCGGGTCGGCGCGCTCGCCGGCAAGAAACAGCGTGCGGAACCTCGAGAGGTCGTATTTAGCAATGAACTCGCCCTTCGGGTCCTGCCCCTTGATGGCGCGGAACGCGGTCGGTGCGGTGAAAAGGGCTACGACACCATGCTCCGCTATCACCCGCCAGTAGGTGCCGGCATCGGGCGTGCCGACAGGCTTGCCTTCGAACAGGATGCTGGTGCAGCCATGCAGCAGCGGTCCGTAGACGATGTAGGAATGGCCGACCACCCAGCCGACATCGGACGCCGCCCAGAACACCTCGCCCGGCTTGACGCCGAACTCGTTTTCCATCGTCCATTTCAGCGCGACCATATGGCCGCCATTGTCGCGCACGATGCCCTTGGGCTGGCCGGTCGTGCCCGATGTGTAGATGATGTAGAGCGGATCGGTGGCCAGCACCGGCACGCAATCGACATTGGCGCCCGCTGCCCGTTCGCGAGCGACGGCATCGGCGTAGTCGATGTCGAAATGCTCCTTCAACTCGCAGCGCAACTGGTCGCGCTGCAGGATCAGGCAGGCGTCCGGCTTGTGGCGGGAGATCTCGATCGCCTTGTCGAGCAACGGCTTGTAGGCAACGACGCGGCCCGGCTCCAGGCCGCAGGATGCCGAAATGATCAGCTTCGGCCTGGCATCGTCGATGCGGGTGGCAAGCTCATGCGAGGCAAAGCCGCCGAAGACCACCGAATGCACGGCGCCGATGCGGGCACAGGCGAGCATGGCGATGGCCGCCTCGGCCACCATCGGCATGTAGATGATGACGCGGTCACCCTTGCGAATACCACGGTTCTTCAGCACCGAGGTGAGTGCAACCACCTCGCGCTTCAACTCGGCATAGGTGAACTTCCTGATCGTTCCCGTGATCGCGCTGTCATGGATCAGTGCGATCTGGTCGGCGCGCCCGCCGGCGACATGGCGGTCGATGGCGTTGTAGCAGGTGTTGCAGGTGGCGCCGGTGAACCAGCGGCCATAGACGCCAGCCGTGGCGTCGAACACCTTGTTCCAGGGCGAATACCAGTCGATGGCGCCGGCTGCGTCCGCCCAGAAGCGTTCCGGGTCGCGTTTCCAGCCTTCATAGACCTCGTGATAGCGTGAAGCCATCCATACCTCCCCAGGAATGATTTTCTTCCCTCCAGATAGCGCGCTCTACCCTTGGCCGCAAATGCACGCCATTGTACGGCCGATATCGACCTGGCGCTTGGGGGCAAGCAGCTATGAAATTGCGATACGAGATTGGAGTGGGGATGTTTGCTGCTGTGCGGATCATCGGGCGCCTTGCGCTCCCATTGGTCATGGGTGTCGTGCTCGCGATCTCCGCTGGAATCGCTCAGGCTGGCGATGCCGCGGCACGGCACATCATCGGCTTTTCGCCGGATGGCGCTTATTTCGCCTTCGAGCAATATGGAACGCTCGACGCCGGCGCCTCGGACTCTGGCTGGTCGCAGATAGACATCATCGATACCCGCACGGATCAGCTCGTTGGCGGTAAGCCGATCCTCGTCGTCGACGAGACGGAGGAGGCGACACTGACGCTGGAGCAGGCGAGGGCGCAGGCCGCCGCTCAGGCGGCGCCCATTCTCGCCCAATATGCCATCACATTCCCAGCCGAGCAGGCGGCTTCCGACAAGTTCACGTTTCCGGGCGAAACGGTTGCCTACAACGATATTTCTCGCCTCGAGCAGGTGTCGCAGAAATGGCTGTCGCCGCTCCATGGCGAAACAGGCATTTCGACCATCCAGCTCGACGAAATCCTGGCGGCCAGCACGAGCGATTGTTCGGCGAGTTTCGCAACGACACAGCAGCGTGACCAGGCACTTCAAGGTGAAAAGGCAGGCAAGGCGCTCGGCTTCCGGCTGACGCTGCATGGCCAGGACGGCAAGCCGATCAAGATCCTGCACGAGGACAAGACCGTGCCGGGCTCAAGAAACTGCCCGACCTCCTACAGCCTGTCGGAATCCTACGAACTCACCCCGGCCGGCAAGCCGGCGGTGATCGTTGTGCTGGTGCAGCGTTTCAGCCAGGGTTTCGAGGGGCGCGATCGCCGCTTCCTCGCGGTGACCGGGCAGCCACGCTGAGAGGTCACGCCCAGGCGCCGGCAGCCGCTCTGTCTGAAGGTTGTTTCTAGATCGGCAGGGCCACAAGCATGAGGCCAATGCCGCCAGCGATCAAAATGGCTGTAGCCAGCGCTTTTCTGTGACGTTCGAAGCTCGTCGGAGCCCGCTCCCAATTGTAACGCATACGCAATCTCCCCAACACCCGGACAGGTTTTACCTTACTTAGGGGAAGAAATGCAACGTCCGCTGCCGGCAGGCCCGCTGCTTGTCACGTTTCATCGATAACTATTTCTGGGACGAGTGCGGCCGGGAAGACGCAACCGAGCAGGTTCTAACGCGACTGGCGCGGAGAATCCGTCAGCAAAGCCGTTGGTCCGTGCACTGGGCTCCCATGATCGGCTGATAGACAGCGCTCCACCTCCGCGCTATCTGATTTCCGGGATGAGCGTGGCTTGGAGGGGCGTGGTGGAAATAGTCTCTGGAACCGTTCTGCGGCTGGCCGAGGATGCCTCGGTGCAGCATGTGGGCGATGGCGCAGTCGTGCTTTTGGCGCGCAGCGGCCAGCTTTATACATGCAACGGCACGACCGAAGCCTTTCTCGACAAGGTGGACGGCGCGCGCAACCTCGACCAGATCGTCGACCTGCTTTGCGAGGAGTTCGAGGTTGACAAGGGGACGCTCGATCAGGACATGGCGGCACTGGCCACGGATCTGATCTCTGAAGGTATCCTCGCCGCGCCAGGTGCTTGATGGCTGACGGCCCGCTCCTGCGCGCTCTGTTTCGCTGCCATCTCTGGGCAAGCGCGCGACTGATGCCGGTCCTTGTCACCAACCGGAGCTTCGAGGAGGTGCTCAAATGGGCGCCGCTCGCCTCGTCGACGCCCTATCGCGGTCTGCCGTCCGCCTACATAGTCGCCAGCGTCAACCGCGCCGTCCGCCGTCCCTGGCTGATGCGTGACCGCAGGTGCCTGAGGGAGGGTCTGCTAGGTCATCGTTTCCTGCGCCTGGCCGGCTTCGATCCGGACCTGCGCTTCGGCGTCGATCCGCAGTCGATGCAAGCGCAGCGCCTGGCAGCGCATTGCTGGGTCTGCCTCGATGGCAGGCCGGTGGTCAGCGACAAGCTTCCCGGCATGGTCGAAATCTATCGTCATCATGCCGATGCCGTAAAGGCGCGTCCCGCTTGACCAGACCTTCAGCCTGCTATGGCCTCGACGGCCTGATCCTTGGCATATCGGCCGAGCGCCCAGAGCTGTGGCAGGATTTCGACCGGATGCTGGGCAGCCTGCGTATCGCGGAACCCGTCGAGCCGGACTTTCGTCTCGAGATCGCCGAGACAGACACCTTGGACGAGGCACCCAACGGATCCCTCGTCTTCGATGGCGAGGTGCCGGAGGATGGTCCCTGCCGGATGTTCGAGGATGGTGGTATCATCCATCTGGTCTTTCCCGGGCGTCAGACCGTTGCCATCAACGGCGTGGCGGGATGGGCCGAACTCCGGATCCGCCCTGGCGCGAAAGCCGCGTGGACACCGGCAATGCTGGTGCTCGACGCCGCGCTCGACGCCGGTGGCCAGCATATGCTGCACACTGCCGGCTTGACGTTGCCGGACAGCGATGCGGTGGTGCTGATCCATGCTCCGAGCGGCACCGGCAAGACCACAACGTCGCTCGCGCTGGCAACTCAGGGCTTTGGCCTCTGCTCCGACGACGCCATGATCGTGAATGCCACTTCGGGCAAGGTCGTAGCCTGGGGTCTGCCGCGCGCCGTCAAGATCCACCGAAAGACTGCCGAAATGATCCCGCAGGTTGCGCCATGCCTTGGCCAGACCTGGGATCGCAACGGCGAACAGCCCGTCTCGCTTGAAAGGCTGGCAGCGATCGTGCGGGTGGAAAACGCATCCGCCCGGCCGGTGGCGGCCCTTCTGCACCTGGCGCGTTCCGCCGGAAGCCAGAGCCGGCTCGTCGCCATGGCCGGCACTGACGCAATGGTGGCACTGGCGGTGGACAACGTCCGCACCGGTATGACCGGGCTGCTGCCGATGCAGAAACGCCGGCTGGCGACCATCGCCGGGGTGGTCAATGCGGTGCCGACCTTCCGGTTGGAGGTGGGCGCGCGCCCGGCTGACGCTGCGGCACTGATCAGCGCCGCTCTGACGACGCGGGACTGAATACCCCAGGCAACGTGGGGCCGCTATTCCTTGTTCCCAAGGGCGTGGGGATAGCGTGTTTCGGAGTGCTTCTACTTCGCAGTTTTGCGCAAAAACAACGATTTAAGCGCAGCGCCGCCTCGTTATCCTTGCTGCGCGAGGTACGGAAGAGCAAGGGTCCGGGAAAACTCGAATGGCGCTACAAAGGTCAGGTTTGGCAGGGCACACCCGAAGCCGCTCATCTCATGGGCCCGACAGCTCCGCCCGCAGTAAGCAACGAGGCAAACATGCGCGCGTAGTTCTCCGCCTGCACGCCCCAATCCCACTCTTGGATCGTCTCGATCATGCGGGCGGCCATCCTCGACCGGAGCGATGGCGTGTCCCGCAACAAGGCTAGCTTGTTCGCAAGCCCCTCCGCAGTTCCATCGAAGAACAGCCCGTTGTCGCCATCCCGAATCAGCTCGGGCATGTTTCCCACACGGGTGGTCACCAAAGGGACACCGCACGCCGCCGCCTCCAAGCAAGGATTGGGAGTGCCTTCGCTGAGGCTGGCGCAGACATAAACGTCGAGATCCCGATAGAAGTCGGGCATCTCGTCATGGCTACGCCAGCGTTGCTCGCGAATCGCCGTCAGTAGGCGCGCGCCCGGCACGGCCGCTACCGCGGGCTCGATGACGTCGTGGAAGCCGCGATGTGCTGGACCATGGTTGCCGAGACTTCCCGCCCATCCGACACGGAGCTCGCCAGAACCGGGTTGTGGCTCTTGTGCGGGACAAAAGAACGTCGTGTCGACTCCATTGGGCGTGTAGTGGACCGGAACACGCAGTAGAGGACCGTATTCGTGCTCGAGCTGCCGATTGTTGACAAAGACAGCGCGCGCCAGCCGGTGCAGGGCGGCGAGCCCGGGCTCGCGGAATTCGCCCTCCAGCTCTCTGTGGCTGCAGATCCCGATGAGCAGCCTGTCAGACCGCCCGGCGAGGGCCGATTCCGGCAGGGGCAGCTTCGAGATCTGGAGCCAATAGAAGATGAGCACGATGTCCGCCGTGTTCACGTCCGACTCAGTCACATCATGTTGAAATCGTTGGACGATCTCGAACCTTCTTTCCAGCACGCGCCGGAGATTTTGGGTCTTGCGATCAATCGCCCAGCCGGGTCGATCCGCGATCGCCAGGACGCGGGGGAGGTGTACCTCATTCACGAGGCGTACCGCTCAAGCCAGTGTGCCGACCATGGATTGGCCTCGTCCAGATCGTCGTCCGTCGCGCTGGCGCGCACCTGGCTGGCGTCCGGCAGCAGAATATCCTCTGATCGCAAGCGGGGTCGCCATCCGTGCCAGCCACGACCAATGACCTCTTCGCTCAGAAACCGGCGGCCAGCATACTTGCATGCGGCGTGCTCTGCGCTAAGGAACAGATAGTGCTTCATGCGAAAACGCTCGGAGTAAAGCCTCACCGGACCCGCGAACCGTACGAGATGGCCGCCTGACCACGCAATCTCCATGGGGCCGTCCTGTTTCTTGTAGGCACGGACGCAGTGTGGGGAGGTCGGCCGGAACGGGTAGTAGGTGCGCAGCGTGTGTTGATAATCGGGATTGTCGTGATCGGGAGCTTCCCTGGTAGGAATGAACGTAAACTCGGAAGATTCGATTGCATTGAAGCCGAGTGCGTCGGCTGCCGCAATGGCGGAGACCAACGATGAGTACGAAGTCGGCGGGAGGTGGATCTCGTCAGCGTCAACATGCATGAACCAGTCTGCTTCGAGCGACCGAAACAGTTCCTCTTTGCGACGAAGAAGGTGCTCCCAGCAATACCAGCCGTTATGCGGGATGGTTTCGAATCCTATCAATCCGGCTCCGCAGTAGCGCTGGGCAATCTCAAGCGTTCGGTCCGTCGACTGATTGTCGCAGATGTAGACCTGTACGCCTTGACGAAAGAGGTTCTCGAGACATCCGGCAACGAACCGTTCTTCGTTCCGTGTTGTAAGGACCGCGACGACTCGCGGGGAACTCCGATCACGCGCAGCATTCGCAATGTGGGTATTGAGATCGGCCAAATTCCTCAATCCTTCGTCGTGTGCTTCCCGACGCAGGCTAAAGACTCAGAGCGGTCAAGCCAAGAGCGCCATCACTTTCCGACCTGAGGTGATGGCGCGACGCTTTTCCGGGAGAGAACGTCTCACACTTTTCCTGGAATTGCTCTGGCCCTGGCCAGCCGTTGGATCCAGCGGAAGGCGTCGCGGCGTAGGCGCGAACCAAGCTTATCCCTGGAATTGACGCCGAGCAGCGTATTCGTGGTGATCAACCGTCTGGCCAGCCGTATGGAGAGATCGGGCTTGATCTGGCCGGCGAGGTCGAGCGCTCGGCTTTCGTCGAACAACTGGCCGGTCACATCGAGCACGATTGCCAACTCGAGCTCGATGCCGGTGGTACGGGCAGCGTCGAAGAGGCGTGCTTCCGCTTCGGGTGATTGCAGCGCCCGCACGCCTTGCAGCACGTCGACGCAAAGCTGCAGCCGGTGGAATTTGTGGCCGCCGGCGGCGTGCACGATGGCGATTGTCAGAAGAGCCGCCGGTGTGTCTGTCGCGTCGCCGTCGATGGCGCGCAATTCAGGGAAACCCAGCGACAGGCGCCGACGCATGCCGGTGTCATGCACGAGGTCGCCATGCAGTTCGACCAGCAGGCTGGAATTCTCCTTTTCGAGCCATTTGAATTCCTGCAATTCGTAGGACTCGGCCTCGTTGCTGCCAAGCTCGAAGCCGCATGCCGCGATCACCCGATTTGCCTTGGCCAGATTGGCGGGTTCGACCAGGATGTCGATGTCGGTGAACGGCCTGTCGGCGACGTTGCGGTAGAGCTTTCGCGCGAAGACCGGCCCCTTGACGATCCGCGCCGGAATATTGTCCGCCGCCAGTCCCTTCATGATGCGGTCGCCATGATACTTCAACAGCATCGACTGGCCGGTGGCGATCGTTGCCTTCTGGCGCAGGTCCTCCAGTTTGTCTCCCAGCTCCTGATCCGATGGCAGTTGCGCGTCGCCGCTGAGCTTGCGCAGCATGATCGGCAGGACGCCATGGAATTCGGCGTTGTCGAGCAGCGACATCAGCGTCTTTGCCGGCAAATTATCGACGTCGACAGTCGGCGCTTCCGGATCTGCGTAGCGCAGCAGCAGCTTTTCTTCGGCAGGGGTAAGCGGTGGCAGCATCAACCCGGACAATGTTGCGATTAAAGGGAAAGATGTTGCAGAAAAGCAGGGTGGAAGCCAGCTTTACATGCCCCAGCGCAGCGCTGCTGTGTGCACCGGCGCGTCCCAGAATGCGGTCGTCTCGTGGTCGAGCATGGTCAGCGTGATCGAGCAGCCGGCCATGTCGAGCGAGGTGACGTAGGAGCCTACCAGCGAACGGGTCACCGTCACGCCGTGTTTTTCGAAGATCGCGCGCGCGCTGTTGTACATCAGATAGAGCTCCATCAGCGGCGTGCCGCCGAAGCCGTTGACGAACAGCAGCGCCGGACCCTTCGCCCGGTCGCCGAGATCGCCCAGGATTGCGGCACAGATCTCCTGCGCGATCGCATCGGCGCTTTTCAACGTGTCGCGCCGACGACCGGGTTCGCCATGGATGCCGACGCCGAACTCCATATCGCCGTCACCGATGTCGAAAGTCGGCTTGCCCGCCGCCGGCACGGTACAACTTGTCAGCGCCACGCCCATTGAGCGGGTTGCCGTGTTGACGCGGTCGCCTAGCGCCTTCAACGGCGCCAGCGCCAGGCCATGTTCCGCGGCCGCGCCGACGATCTTTTCCACCACCAACGTGCCGGCGACGCCGCGCCGGCCCGTCGTATAGGAAGAATTCTCGACGGCGACATCGTCATTGGTCACGATCTGCAGGATGCCTTCCGACATTTCGGCCGCCATCTCGAAGTTCATGACGTCGCCTTCATAGTTCTTGACGATGAACAGGCAGCCGGCGCCCGTGTCGACGGCTTGCGACGCCGCCAGCATCTGGTCCGGCGTCGGCGAGGTGAACACCTGGCCGGGGCAGGCGGCGTCGAGCATGCCGTGCCCGACAAAGCCGCCATGCAGCGGCTCGTGGCCGGAGCCTCCGCCGGAGATCAACGCCACCTTGCCCGGCCGCAAGGTCTTGCGGCGGATGAATTTGTGCTCGTCGCCAAGCACCAGGATGTCGGCATGGGCGGCCACGAAACCGTCGAGGCTCTCGGTCAGCACCGTGTCCACCGAGTTCATGAACTTCTTCACGATCGTCTCCTCCCGAAATAGGCCTTCCAAACAATTCCAGGAAAAATGTGTCGCGGTTTTTTCCGGAATTGCGTAAAACAAAGAGTTCGATCAGCTACCCTTGCCGGTGATGCTGGTGATCTTCTGGATAAAGTCGTTCACCGCTTTGTCGAGTGCGGCGTTCTGCTTGTCGTCGCCGAAATCCGGCACCACAAGCGAGACATGCCGCGTCTTGCGCATGCCTGCCGCGACCGAAATTTTCCCCGGATGCGCCTGATGGTAGGCGGCGAGAAACTGATCGCGCTCAACCGGACTGAAATGGCAGACCGAAAATATAGCCGGCAAATGTTTAGACGGGATCGGAATTGAATAGGCAGGACTGGAAATCTGCGTGACGAAGCTTCGGTGTTTGCCGAGCGCATCGGCCAGGCGCTGGCGCATGCCGGATGGGCGCTGGTCGATGACGTGCGACAGGATCGTCTTGTAGGCGCGGATCGCGTCCTCGGAGCCAGGTTCGGGTTTGATGTCGACCATGCTGGCCGCGCCTAGACAGAAACGTCCGCGATGGCCGCCTTGGCCATGGCGAGTTGCGCCGGAGCGACGGAAAGATCGCGCAGGCCGGCCTCGAGCAGTGACGGGATCGAGGCCGGATCGCCGCCGGCATCGCCGCACAGGCTGACCGGTATTTTTTCTTGTTCGCCAAACGCGGTCACGGCAGCGATCAGCCGCAGCACGGCTGGATGACGGACCGAATTGAGATGAGCCACGGCAGAGTTGTCGCGGGCAGCCGCCATGACATATTGGGTGAGGTCGTTGGAGCCGATCGAGAAGAAGGCGGCATCAGCAAAGGCTTCCGGCAGGATCGCCACCGACGGCACCTCGACCATGATGCCGAGCGGCGGCATCTTGCTCGCGATGCCGCGCGCGGCAAGTGCGGTCTGCTCCTCGGCGAACATCGCCGCTGCCTGTCGGTATTCCTCCACAATGGCGATCATCGGAAACATCACTTTCAGATTGCCGTGCACCGCGGCGCGCAGCAGTGCCCGGATCTGTACACGAAACACCTCCGGCCTTGCCAGCGACAGCCTGATTCCGCGCAGGCCGAGGAACGGATTGCTCTCCTCGATGGTGAAGCCGGGCACCGGCTTGTCGCCGCCGGCATCGACGGTGCGGATCGTCACCGGTTTGTCACCAGCCCATTCCAGCACCTTGCGATAGGCGCGATACTGTGTCCCCTCGTCCGGCAGCGTCTTGCCGAACAGGAATTCGGTGCGCATCAGCCCGACCCCGTCGCAGGTGGCGATATCGATGCCGTCGACCTCGGACGGGTCGGCGATGTTGAGTTGCACCCGCACCGCCCTGCCGGTCTTGGTGACCGCCGGCCGCGCCAGGAATGTCCCGGCCCGGTTGCGGCGCGCAGAGAACGACGCGCAGGATTGCCGAAAAGCGGCGATTTCGGTCCTGGAGGGCGACACCACGATGCCGCCATGTTCGGCGTCGAGCAGGGCGATGCCGGCGAGATGAGCCGGCGAAGCACCGAGACCGACGATCATGGGTACGCCGCGCGAGCGCGCCAGCATGGCGACATGGCTGGCGGTGCTGCCCGCCCTCAGCGCGATGCCGCCGCCGCTGCTCCAGTCGGTTTCGAGAAAACGCGTCGGCGCGATATCCTCGCCATAGAGGATGGCGCCGGCGGGCGGCTCGACGTTGCCAACCTCCGACAGAGCCCGCAGCACCTGGTCCCTGATATCGCGGATGTCGGCGGCGCGCGCGCGGAAATAATCCTGGTCCGAAGCATCGTAGCCGGCAGTCTCAGTATCAAGCGCTTGCCGCCATGCTTTGTCCGCTGGCAGGCCGGAGCGGATCGCGGTAAAGGCCGGGCTGCTCAGCGCATCGTCTTGCAGCATGGCGATCTGAAACTCGAGAATGTCGGCGGCATCGCCCTCGGCCATCCCGATCATTGCAGTGAGACGGCCCGTGGCAATGCCGATTGCGGTTTCGAGCGCGGCCTTCTCATCGTCGGCTGTTTCTTTGCCGACATAGGAGCCGACAGTCTGGTCGAGGTCGAACAGCGGCCCTTCGGCATAACCGGCCGAGGCCGAAATGCCTTTAATCCTAAGCGGTTCGGGCATGGTCCGCGCCTTCGTCGAAATCGCGCCGCACCAGTTCGACCAGCGCGTCGACGGCATCATTGGCGCCGTCTCCGCTGGCCCTGATGTGCAACAGCGTACCCTTCGGCGCCTTGGTCGCCATCACCTTGACGATGCTCTTGGCGTCGAACCAGGGGCCGTTGGCGGCAAGCGCGATTTCCACCTCGGCGGCAAAGCTCTTGGCCAGCTTGGTGAACTTCACCGAAGGACGCGCGTGCAGGCCCACCTCGTGGGTGATCACAACGGTCGCTTCGGCGGATGCGGACATGTCTTCAAACTTCCCGTTCACTCACGACGGCGACAATTCATGTGCCGTCGCCACCACTTCCCGGAGCGAGGCGCCGCCGGAGGCCTCGGTCGCCGCCATCACCGCGCCTTCGACGATCGGCGCGTTGCAGACGATGATCTTGTGCGAGCGTGGCTCGCCGATCATCTCCACCGCCATTTCCGAGTTGGTCTCGGCACCGCCGAGATCGACCAGAATGGCGACACCGGCTTCCGACCAGGCCTTGTCGATGGCGCCCATGATCGCCTCGACATTGGTGCCGAGCCCGCCATGGCCGTTTCCGCCGCACCATGCAAGCGACACTTCGTCGCCCACCATCTGCCGCACCATGTCGGCCGTGCCCTCGGCAACCAGCGGCGAATGCGAAACGATGACGATGCCGACATTGCTCATGGCTGACCTTCCAGCGTTTCGACGATTGTGCACACCAGAAGCGCGGTCGAGCGTGCACCGGCATCCATGTGGCCGATCGACCGGTCGCCAAGGAACGACGCACGGCCGCGCCGGGCCTTCATCGGCACGGTCGCCTCGGCGGCCGCATCGGCGATACCTGCGATTTCCGGCGCCGTCTTTCCCTGCAGCAACGCGTCATGCACCGGCTGCAGCACGTCGAGCATGGTTTTTTGTCCAACCTGCGACTTGCCCCGTGCTGCCACCGCTTCGATCGCCTTGCCGAACGCCGCCGTCAGATTGGCGCGATCAGGCGCCGCTGAAATCTCCTTGCCGAGTGCCAGGAAAAGGGTGCCGAATAGCGGGCCGGAGGCGCCGCCGACCGTCATCACCAGCTTGGTGCCGATCGCCTTCAAGGCATCGGGCAGCGGTTTGGCCGAAAATGCTTCGGCTTCCGCGCGCACGGCCTCGAAGCCGCGCTTCATGTTCAGCCCGTGGTCGCCGTCGCCGATCGCCTGGTCGAGCGCCGTCAACTCCTGGGCGTGAGCGGCAATGGTATCCGCAGCGGCCGCGATCAGCCTGGCAAGGTTCAACGCCGCCATGTCACCCGCATTTCCGGTTTCCATGCCGCCCGCAGTATCGAAAGAACGCTCATTCGACAACTGGAGCATGAATCAGGCCGCTTCATGCAGCGCGGCCGCCGCCGCGAAAACCTCGGCCACTGCATAGGCGCCGGGGTCGGCCACGCCTTGCAGCTTGCTGCCGACATAGGCGGACCGCCCGGATTTTGCCCTGTCCATGGCAGCGGTGGCCTCGGCGCCACGTCGGGCCGCCACAGCCGCTTCTTCCACGCTCCTGGCATCGAGCGCTCTGAGGGCGGGCTCCAGGGCATCGACCATCGTGCGATCCCCCATCCTTGCGCCGCCATAGAAAGTCATTCGCTCGAGGCCGGCAAGCAGCGCCTTGGCCAGGTTTGCGCCGCTCTCCAGAGCTTGCGCCGCGGCGGTGAAGAAGATCGACAGCAGCACGCCGCTGGAGCCGCCCATCGAGGCGCTCAAAATGTCACCTATCGCGCCAAGGGTCGCCGCCGGCTCGGCAAGCGGCAGCGCATCAAGCCGCTCGAGAACACTGCGCGCGCCGGTCGCCACCGTCGAGCCGGTGTCGCCGTCGCCTGTTTTGGCGTCCAATCCGTTCAAAGTCGCTTCGAGCGCGATCAGCCGTTCGCAGACCGTGACGACTAGACGCTTCGTGCGCGCATCCTGGCTGGGCTTGCGTGCCGCGCTCTGTCCGGCCGCTTTCGCCATCGGCACGACGGCAGGTGAAACAACCGGCTTTGCCGGCATCCAGGCGTGCGGACCGACCGGCGCCTGCAAGGCGGTTTCGCGCGCCGCATCCAGCCGGATCAGCGACAGCGAGAAGCCGTTCATGTTGAGCGCCGTCATCAGCGGGCCCGGGCCGATCGTCAGCTTGATGGTCTTGGCGAGCGGCGATGCAAGCACCGCATTGGCGACGACAGACATTTCGAGCGGCGGCACGGAGCCGAGATTGTTGATCAGCAAGGCGTAGGTGGCCTCGGGATCAAGCCGTGCCGCGAGGCGCTCCACCATGATCGCCACCAGTCTGTCGGCACTCTGCACCGCAATCCTTTCGACGCCCGGCTCGCCATGAATGCCGAGGCCGAGTTCACCATCGTTCTCGCCAAACCTGTCTTCGTGCGGCTGGCCGGGGATCGAGCAGGACGACAGCGACATGCCGAGCGAAACGATATCCTTCGCCGCCGCGCGAGCGGCCGTTGCGACGAATGCCAGATCGTGGCCGGCCGCCGACAGATGGCCTGCGATCTTGTGCACGAACAAGGTGCCGGCAACGCCGCGCGGCTGGGTGATATCAGGCAGCGCGACGTCGTCGGCGACGATCACCATCTCTACATGAAATCCTTCGGCGCGCGCCTTCTCGGCGGCCAGGCCGAAATTGAGGCGGTCGCCGGTGTAGTTCTTGACGATCAACAGACAGCCGGCCGGGCCGGTGACTGCGCGAATGGCGGCCAGCACGGCTTCGACGCTCGGCGAGGCAAAGATCTCGCCTGAGACCGCCGCCGTCAGCATGCCTTTGCCGACGAAGCCGGCATGGGACGGCTCGTGCCCGGCCCCGCCGCCGGAGACGACACTGACTTTCGTCTTGTCCCAGTCGGCGCGCAGGATGACCTTGATCTCGGGATAGCCGTCGAGGCGCGCGAGATCGCCTGATCCGATGGTCCGCAACAGGCCGTCGAGCGCCTCGGTGACGATCGTTTCCCTGCGATTGAAAAAGTGCTTCATCGAATTCGTCCCATACTGGCAAAGTCAAAACCGGTGCTGAATCACCGAAAACCGCTCACATCAATCGCTGTCCATCGGCGCCGAAATACAGCGGCGCCCGGTAGCGGATCACCACTTTGTCGCCCTGCGCCAGATCCGTGTCGGGATCGGTCAGCGTCACCAGTTTCTTGGTCCCCACCGTCACATGCAAATGGTTCTGATCACCGAGATGCTCGACCCAGTCGACGACGCCGTCGGCATGACCATTCGCAGCCTTCGCGATCGAAAGATGTTCGGTGCGCGCGCCGATCGTCTTGGTCCCGGCTGGCGCGCCGGCATCAGGCAGCAGTCCGGTCGGCAGAAGATTGATCGCCGGTTGGCCGAGCCTTGCCGCGACATGAAGGTTTGCCGGCTCGGAATAGATGGTGCGCGGCGAACCGATCTGCACCAGCACGCCCTCGGTGAGGATGCCGATGCGGTCTGCCATCGTCATCGCCTCGATCTGATCATGCGTGACATAAAGCATGGTGGCGCCGAGTTCGGTCTGGATGCGCTTCAGCTCGAGCCTGAGATCGCCGCGCAGCTTGGCATCGAGCGACGACAGCGGCTCGTCCATCAGATAGATCGAAGGCTTGCGCACCAGCGCGCGACCGATGGCAACGCGCTGCATTTCGCCGCCCGAAAGCTTGGTCGAGCGATTGGCGAGCTTGTGATGGATGCGCACCATCTTCGCCACCTCCTCGACCCGGCGGCGGATCTGGTCCTCCGGCATTTTCCGCGCCGGCGAGCGCAGCGGGAAGGCGAGGTTGTCGAATACCGACAGATGCGGATAGAGCGAATACTGCTGGAAGACGAAGGCGGTGTCACGCTCGGCCGGCGACAGCGTCGTGGCGTTGTGTCCACCGATCTCGATCGTGCCGGTATCCGGCCGTTCCAACCCGGCGATGAGCCGCAGCGTCGTTGTCTTACCGGCCCCGGTCGGCCCGAGCAGCACGACGAATTCGCCATCTGCTATGTGCAGGTCGAGGCCGTTGACGGCGGCATGATCGCCGAAACTCTTGGTCGCGTTCTTGATGTGCACCTCAGCCATGCTGGGTCCTCCGCTCCGAGGCGACATCGTGGATCGCGGTTCTCACTGCGCGGCCCGATCCCTTCTCGAACAGCGACAGCCGCGCGCTGCTCAGCGTCAGGCCGACATGGTCGCCGGTGGACAGCCGGATTTCGGCCGGCACGCGTGCCTTGATGATACCGTCCGCCGTTTCGACCGCGACGATCTGCGTGGTGCCGAGATATTCGGTGCCGTAGATGGCGCCGCGCAGCTTGGAGGCGTCGTCGAAGCGTATGTGCTCCGGGCGGATGCCAAGGGCCATGTCGCTGGGTGCGATGTCCTCTCGTACCTCCGGCACCGCGACCTTCGCACCTTGCACGATGATCTCCCTGGCGCCCTTGGCGACCCCGCCGCCAAATCCCAAAAAGTTCATCGGCGGCGAGCCAATGAAGTCGGCGACGAACATGGTTGCCGGGCGGTCGTAGATTTCGCGTGGGCTTCCGAACTGTTCGATGACGCCATGGTTCATCACGGCGATCTTGTCGGCCATCGACATCGCTTCCATCTGGTCGTGCGTGACATAGACCGTCGTGGCACGGATGCGGTTGTGCAGTTCGCGCAGTTCATGGACCATCAAATCGCGGAATTCGGTGTCGAGCGTGCCGAGCGGCTCATCCATCAGGAAGCATTTTGGCCGCCGCACGATGGCGCGGCCGAGCGCGACCCGCTGGCGGTCACCACCGGCAAGTCCGGAGACGGATTTGTTGAGCAGGTGATCGATGCGCAGCAGTTTTGCTGTTTCCTCGACACGGGTGCGGATCTCGGCCGAAGGCATGCCTTGCGCCAACAGCGGGAAGCCGATGTTCTTGCGCACGTTCATGTGCGGATAGAGCGCGAACAGCTGGAAGACGAAGGCGATGTCGCGCTCGCGTGCCCGCAGCATGGTGACGTCGTCGCCGCCGAGCAGGATCTGGCCGCCGGTCGGCAGTTCGAGCCCGGCGATCATGCGCAAGGTCGTCGTCTTGCCACAGCCCGACGGCCCGAGCATGACGAAGAACTCGCCATCCTCGACGACGAAGTTGGAATCCTGCACGGCAACGAAATCGCCGAAGGCCTTTCTCAGGTGCTGGACGCGGATTTCGGCCATGATTATTCCGGGAATTTCGAGACGATGATGAACATCACGGTGCCGGCGAGCATGGTGATGAAGGAGTAGGTGTAGAGCGACAGCGCGAAGGGCTGGAACAGCATCAGGAAGCCGATGGCGATCAGCGCCGTGGCGATGTTTTCCATCAGCCCGCGCCTGGCCCAGACCGGCCAGCGCGACTTGCGTTTCTGAGGCTTGGTCATGCTCATTTGCGCACCGCGCCGAAGGTGATGCCGCGCAGCAATTGCTTGCGGAGCAGAATGGTGAAGACCAGGATCGGCACCAGGAAGATCGTCGTGCCGGCCGCGACCGCCGGCCAGTCCTGGCCGCCTTCGCCGATGATGGTTGGGATGAAGGGCGGCGCGGTCTGCGCGGTGCCCGCGGTCAGGAGTGCCGCGAACGCATACTCGTTCCAGGCGAAGATCAGGCAGAAGATCGCGGTCGCTGCAATGCCGGTCGTCGCTTGCGGCAGCACGGTGCGCCAGAAGGCCTGCAGCCGTGTATAGCCGTCGATCATCGCCGCCTCTTCGTACTCGCGCGGGATTTCGTCGATGAAGCCTTTCAGCAGCCACACCGCCAGCGAAACATTGACCGCCGTGTAGAGCAGGATCATGCCGAGCGCCGTGTCCGACAGGCCAAGCTCGCGGTACATCAGATAGATCGGAATGGCGACGGCGATCGGCGGCATGAAGCGCGTCGACAGGATGAAGAACAAAAGGTCGTCGGCGAGCGGCACCTTGAAGCGTGAGAAGCCGTAGGCCGACAGCGTGCCGAGGAAGACGGCGCAGAAAGTCGAGCCGAAGGCGATGATCAGCGAATTGACGAAGCGCGGCAGGAAGTTGGACGGGCCGGCGATCACCATGTTGCGCTTGCGCGTGGTCTCGTCGCAGAAGCCTGTCGCCGGGCCCAGCGAGTTGATGTATTCCGGCGTCTGCCGGGTCCGCGTCGTGAACAGATTGCAGTAGCCCTCAAGGCTTGGCTGGAACAGGATCTTGGGCGGATAGGCGATCGAATCCGGCGGCGTTTTGAAGCTGGTGGCGAAGATCCACAGCAGCGGCACGATCGAGATCAGTGCGTAAAGTACGATGATCGTGCCGGCGATCCGTTTCGAGTTGCTGCTCGGTGCGACGACCGAATGGGCTGTGGTCAGGCTCATCTCTGCTTCACCTTGTTGAGCGCCTTGACGTAGATGTTGGCGAGGCCGAACACCGCCACGAAAAGAATGATTGCGAAGGCCGAGGAATAGCCGGTGCGCCAGCTTTCGAAAGCCTGCCGCTTCAGCGTTATCGAGGCGACCTCGGTGGTCGAGCCCGGCCCGCCGCCGGTCAACAGATTGACCATGTCGAACATCTTGAAGTTCTCGATGCCGCGAAACAGCACAGCCAGCATGATGAAGGGCAGCGCCATCGGCAGCGTGATCGACCAGAATTGCCGCCAGTTGGAGGCGCGGTCGACCTCGGCCGCCTCGTAGATGTATTCGGGGATGGAGCGTAGGCCCGCGAGGCAGATCAGCATCACGTAGGGTGTCCACATCCAGGTGTCGACGATGATGATCGACCAGGGCGCCAGCGACACGTTGGAGAGCATCTGGATATCGGTCGGCGGAATCCTCGTGACGAAGGAAATCGCGTAGGCGAACAGGCCGATCTGCGGCTCGTAGAGGAAGCGCCAGAAATTACCGACCACCGCCGGCGACAGCATCATGGGCACCAGGATCAGCGTCGTCCAGAAGGCGTGGCCGCGGAACTTCCTGTCGATCAGCCAGGCCAGGGTGAAGCCGATCAGCGTCTGCAGCAGGATGGTCCAGAACACGAAATGCGCCGTCGTCTGCATGGCGATCCAGATATCCTTGTCGCCGAGGATGCGCTGGTAGTTGGCAAAGCCGAGGTTCTTCACCACCTCGTTCGGGCGGTTGGCGCGGTAGTTGGTGAACGACAGATAGATCGCCCAGAACAGCGGGAAGATGTTGATGGCCAGCAGCAACAGGATCGTCGGCGAGATGAACAGCCAGGCGAGGCCCTTGTCGCTGATGCCCCGGACCTTGCGGGCCAACGGTTCCGGCGTCGCCCGGGCAACGTTCTCCGCGGTCCGATTGAGCATGGTGAGTCCTGCTTCGGTCACTTGGTCGTCTCTGTCATGGAATTTATCTGAACTGCGTCCCGTGCCAAGGGCGGCACGGGACGCATGGGTCGAGCTCGGGAGGAGCCGGGTTACATCTTGCCCCAGTTACATCTTACCGTCGTCCTGGAAGACCTGCGTCCAGTCCTTGACCAGGCCGTCCAGCGCATCCTTGGCCGAACCTTGGCCGGCGACGACATAGTCGTGGAAACGCTTCTGCGAGGCCTGCAGCAGCGGGGCGTAGCTCGGCTCGGCCCAGAAGTCCTTCACGATGGCCATCGAGTCGAGGAAGGTCTGCGCGTAGGGCTGGCTGGCCGGGAAGCCCGGATCCTTGACCACCGCGTTGAGGCAGGAATAACCGCCGAGCGACCACCATTTGGCCTGCACGTCCTTGTTGGCGAACCATTTGATGTATTTCAGCGCCGCTTCCTGCTTGTCGGAATAGGACACCACGGAGATGCCCTGGCCGCCGAGCTGGGCGAACTGCTCGCCGTCAGGCCCCTTCGGGTTGACGAAGTAGCCGATCTTGTCGCCGCCGACATTCTCGTCCTTCTGCAGGCCCGGCCACGTGAAGGCGAAGTTCATGTGCATCGCCACCTGGCCGGATTTGAAGGCATCGACGCCTTCGCCCATATAGCTGTTCGAGGCACCCGGAGGCGTGCAGCAATCATAGAGCGCCTTGTAGAACTCCAGCCCCTTCACCGACTTGTCGGAGTTGACGAAGCCTTCCATCTCGTAGGGCTTTTTGGGGTTTTCGTACTGGAAGCCATAGCTGTAGAGCACGTCCATGGCGCCCATGGTGATGCCTTCAGAGCCGCGCTCGGTGTAGATCGAGGCGCCGTAGACGGTCTTGCCGTCGATCTCACGCTTCTGGAAGAACTCGGCGACCTGCTTCAACTGGTCGAAAGTGGTCGGCGGGCCGAGATCCCAACCGTACTTCTCCTTGAATTCCTTCTGCAGTTCCGGCTTGGAGAACCAGTCCTTGCGATAGGTCCAGCCGACGACGTCGCCCATGGCCGGCAGCGCCCAGTAGTTCGGCGTGTTCTTCGGCCATTCCGAATAGCCGACGACGGTTGCCGGCACGAAATCGTCCATGCTGATCTTCTCCTTGTCGAAGAAGTCGTTCAGCTTGACGTAATGGCCGTTCTCGGCAGCGCCGCCGATCCACTGGCTGTCGCCGATGATCAGGTCGCACAATTTGCCGTGCGAGTTCAGCTCGTTGAGGAAACGGTCGGCATAGTTGGTCCATGGCACGAACTCGAATTTCATGCCGATGCCGGTTTCCTTGGTAAAATCCTTGGACAGTTCGACAAGCGCGTTGGCCGGGTCCCAGGCGGCCCAGCACAGCGTCAGGTCTTCAGCGTGCGCGACGTTCGAGACGGCTGTCGACGCTGTGATCGCCGAGGTCAGTCCCAACGCCAGTTTCAAGCTCGATTTCATGACTTCCTCCCATTTGCGAAACGCGCCCGGATGACGGTTTCAAAAAGCCCTCAACCCCTCTCCTCAGGGGCCCAAACATGGCTGCGCGGTTACGCTGCGGATGTTTAGTAATTTGTTTAGTGATGCAATTTTTACTAAACAAAGCAAGCGAATTCGTTGCTGCGCCGCAGCATGCTTATCGCGATGTCTGAAAACGTTGGAGAAGCGCGGCTCGCTGGTCGGCTTACCGAAGCTGTTCAGGCCGATTGTGACCAGGACGTGGGGTCGCCTCGGCTTCTCAACCGACCCTTCTGGTGCTCACCATCACCTTCCGGATCGGCGGTGCCGGCGGCAGCAGCATACGGATATCGGCAAACGGGAACGACGGTTCGAAGCGGAAGGCTTCGGCCGAGGAGCCTTGCGCGCCGTTGCACTGGCCGGCGCGAAAGGCGTTCTGTGTCCGCGCGATGTCGACGAAGCGGTCGGGATCCTGCGACTGATGCATTCGGATCGCTTCGGCCTTGACGTCGGCATGGGCGGAAATGTCGACATAGTGCGTCGGCGAAAAACCGGTGCCGCCCATCGTGTCGGCATGCAGCACCGGGACGGCGAAAGACGCCGCGATGCGCACGCCGTCCGACAGCGCGCGATGGTCGGCATGATAGTCGTTGGGCGCATGCGTGATCACCAGATCCGGGCCGGTTTGACCAATCAGTGCTTTCAGAGCTCCGATCAGCGCTGCATCGGCCACCAACTCGCCGTCCGGAAAGTCGAGGAAGCGTGGCATTGCGCCTACCAGCGCAGCCGCGGCCGTTGCTTCATCGCGACGGACACGAGCGAGAACAGCGGGATCACTCGTGCCGCCCCTGGCACCATCCGTGGCCATGGCAAAAGTGAGCTCTGCGCCTTGCGCGGCATAGGCGGCCATCGTACCGAACATGAAGATCTCGATGTCGTCCGGATGGGCACCGAGCGCCAGGATTTTCAAATCACTCTCTCCCCGGAACTGGAACAACGTGACGAACGGAATCCTGCTCGCCCTGATCGCCTACGCAAGCTATTCGGGCAGCGATGCCGTTGTCAAAAGCCTGGGCGGTCAACTCACGATCTTCGAGATCGGCTTTTTCATAACTTTGTTCGCGGGCTTCTTCCTATTCTTCACGCGACCTGCGGGCGAACGCTGGCGCGATTTCTGGCGCACCAAAAGACCATGGGCGGTGCAGGCGCGCGCCTGGGCGGGCATCGCTTCCGGCGTGCTCAGCGTCTACGCCTTCACCACCATTCCTCTGGCCGAGTCCTATGCGCTGATCTTCCTGGCGCCGCTCTGCGTCACCATTCTCTCCACGGTGATCCTCAAGGAGAAGGTCGGCCCCTGGCGCTGGCTGGCGGTGGTCGCCGGTTTTGCCGGCGTCATGCTGGTGGTGCGGCCTGGCTTTCGCGAACTCAATCTCGGCCATCTTGCCGCCTTCGGCGTTGCTTTCCTCGCGGCCACCAGCGTCATCCTGATGCGCTCGCTGGCGCAGCAGGAAAAGCGCACCACCATGCTCGGCGTGCTGGTCGGTTGCGGCCTGCTGTTCAACGGCATCGGTGCCGCCGCCACCGCCTTCACTGTTCCCAGCGGAAAGCAGTTGCTGTGGCTGGCAATGGCCGGTGCCTTCACCGCGGGTGGACAATTCCTGCAGCTGCTGGCCATGAAATACGCGCCCGCCAACCGCGTCGCGCCGACGCATTATTCGCAGATCGCCTGGGCGGTGATCCTCGGCGCGTTGTTCTTCCAGGAATATCCGGACGGGCTGTCGCTGGTTGGCCTGGCGGTCGTTGGCGGCGCCGGCCTTTTGACCATGGTTCGTGAGGAAGCGCGGCTGGGCACCGTGCGCTGGAACCCGTTTTCGCGCACCCGGCTTTAAACCGACTCTGGTTGCGCCTTGGCCGTAACCGCTGATATGCGGGCGCCATGACCACAAAACCCCTGCCGGAGCTTCCTGTATCCGCCGTGCTGCCGGCGCTGAGGGAAGCGCTGGGCCATGGCAACAGCGCCGTGCTGGTGGCGCCGCCGGGCGCCGGCAAGACGACGCTGGTGCCGCTGGCGCTGCTTGACGCGCCTTGGCTCGGCGCCGGCAAGATCATCCTGCTTGAACCGCGCCGGCTCGCCGCCCGCGCCGCCGCCCGCCGGATGGCTGAATTGCTTGGTGAGGAACCTGGCGCCACCGTCGGCTATGCCATGCGCATGGAAAACCGCATTTCGGCAAAGACCAGGATCGTGGTCGTCACCGAAGGCGTGCTGGCGCGCATGATCCTCGACGATCCCGAACTGCCCGGTGTTTCGGCTGTCATCTTCGACGAATTCCACGAGCGCTCGCTTGACGGCGATTTCGGTCTCGCGCTGGCGCTCGACGTGCAAGGGGCGCTCAGGCCGGATCTGCGCTTGGCAGTGATGTCGGCGACGCTCGACGGCGCGCGTGTCGCCAAACTCATGTCGGGCGCGCCGGTGATCGAGAGCGAGGGCCGCGCCTTTCCCGTCGAAATCCGCTATGACGAAAGGCCGGCCGGCATCGCCATCGAGGACGCCATGGCAAAGGCGATCCGCGCCGCCCTCGCCGACGAAAGCGGCAGCGTGCTTGCTTTCCTGCCCGGCCAGCGCGAGATCGAGCGCACCGCCGAACGGCTGGCCGGCAAGGTCGGCACCGATACCGACATCGTCCCGCTCTACGGCATGCTCGACGGCAAGGCGCAGGACGCGGCGATCAAGCCGCAGCCGGCCGGCCGCCGCAAGGTGGTGCTGGCCACCTCGATCGCCGAAACCTCGATCACCATCGACGGCGTGCGCGTCGTCATCGATTCGGGCCTGTCGCGGCTGCCGCGCTATGAGCCGGCCAGCGGCCTCACCCGGTTGGAGACCGTGCGCGTCAGCAAGGCTTCCGCCGACCAGCGCGCCGGCCGTGCCGGGCGCACGCAGCCAGGCGTCGCCATCCGGTTGTGGCGGGCCGAGCAGACGGCTGCACTCCCCGCCTTCACGCCGCCGGAAATCCTTGAGGCCGATCTGTCCGGACTGCTGCTCGATTGCGCTGCCTTCGGCGTTGCCGATCCGGCAGGGCTCGCTTTTCTCGATCCGCCGCCTGTTCCGGCCCTTAATGAGGCAAGGGGGCTACTACGCGCGCTGGATGCCATCGACGACATGGGGCGCCTGACGGACGCGGGTGCAGCGATGCGCAAGCTCGCCCTGCCGGTGCGGTTGGCGCACATGGTTGCCGAGGCAACCGGCAGCGGCCATGCCTTCGAGGCGGCGATGCTTGCCGTGCTGCTCACCGAACGCGGCCTTGGTGGCGACGGCGCCGATCTGGAGCGGCGGCTGATGCGTTTTCGTGGGGAAAAATCGCCACGCGCTACAGCCGCCAAGCAGCTCGCCGAACGGCTGGCGAGGCAGGCTGGCGAGGCGAAGGGCAGCGAAGCTGCGGCAGCCGGTCCCCTGCTCGTCCACGCCTGGCCGGATCGGGTGGCGAAGGCGCGCGGCGAGCGTGGCCGTTTCGTGCTGGCCAACGGCTCCGGCGCCATGCTCGACGCCGCCGATCCGCTGGCGGGCGAGCCGTTTCTGGTCGTCGCCGACCTGCAGGGCAAGGCACAGAATGCGCGCATCACGGCGGCGGCAGCGATCGGCGAGGACGATGTCCGCGCCGCGCTGGCGGACAGGATCGAGGTCCGCCGTGAAACGAGCTTCGACCGCGACAAGCGCGCCGTGCGCGTCCGCGAAACCGTGCGCCTTGGCGCCATCACGCTTGCCGAACGCATGCTGCCGCCGCCAATCGGTGCTGACGCCGACCGCGCCGTCCTCGACGCGGTGCGCCAGCACGGGCTGTCGCTGCTGAATTGGAGCAAGGAGGCGCAAACGCTGCGCCAGCGGCTTGGCTGGTTGCATCGCGGCCTTGGCGCGCCCTGGCCCGATATGGCGGATGACGCCCTCATCGAGTGCCTCGACGACTGGCTGCTGCCTTACCTGTCCGGCGCGGCATCGCTTGCCGCCATCGATGCGGGCGTTGTCTCGGCCGGGCTGGCCAGCCTCGTGCCACACGATCTGCAGCGCAGGATCGATACGCTGGCGCCGACCCATTTCGATGCTCCGTCGGGCAGCCATGTGCCGATCCGCTATGACGGCGAATGGCCGGTGCTGGCGATTCGCGTGCAGGAGCTGTTCGGCCTCGACCGCCATCCTTCGATCGCCAATGGCGCCGTGCCGCTGACGCTCGAACTCCTGTCGCCGGCGCACCGGCCGATCCAGACGACGCGCGACCTGCCCGGCTTCTGGCGCGGCTCCTGGGCCGATGTGCGCGCCGACATGCGCGGCCGCTATCCCAAGCATGTCTGGCCGGAAAACCCGCTGCTCGCGACCGCCACCGCCCGCGCAAAACCCAGAGGCACCTAGCCTCGGGAAGCTTGGGCGGACCGCTTGGATCAGGAGGGATTCCCTTGAAAATTTGGTGCAAAAATCGACCACTTCGTCATTCCAGGGTCTCTGTGACGGAGCTTCGCTCCTGCTTCGCCCAGGGATGACGACGTCGGGGGGCTTCGGTCAATCGCGAATGCCGACTGCGCACCGCTACTAGCGCTTGTCCTCCTGCGGCTGTAATTCATGGCCATGATCAACGTTTTGCGTTCGCCCGATTTCCAGCAGAGCCAGAGACTGCGCCTCAACACGCTGATCCGGTTGCGCTGGCTTGCCATTGTCGGGCAGAGCCTGACGGTGCTCGTCGTCGCCTATGGGCTGAAGTTTCCGCTGCCGGTCAGCCTCTGCTTTGCCCTGATCGCCTGTTCGGCCTGGATGAACCTGTTTCTCGCCTTCCGCTTTCCGGCGGCGCATCGGCTGACGCCGCTTGCCGCCTTCGGCATCCTCATCTTCGACAGCCTGCAGCTTGCCGGCCTGCTCTACATGACCGGCGGCCTCACCAACCCGTTCTCGCTGCTGATGACCGTGCCTGTCGTCATTTCGGCGACATCGCTGCCCCTGCGCCTGACCGCCATCCTCGGCGGGCTGGTCATGTCGGCGGCGACCTTTCTGGTCTTTGTCCATCTGCCGCTGCCCTGGCATGAGGACGCGCCGCTGGCGATGCCTTTTCTCTATGTCGCCGGCATGTGGATGGCGGTGCTGTCCTCGATCGCCTTCACCGCCATATACGCCTTCCGGGTGGCCGCCGAAGCCCGGCTTCTGGCCAATGCGCTCGCTGCAACAGAGCTGGTGCTGCAGCGCGAGCAGCACCTTTCGGCACTCGACGGGCTGGCCGCCGCGGCCGCGCATGAGCTCGGCACGCCGCTCGCCACCATCGCGCTTGTCGCCAAGGAGATGGAAAAGGCGCTCGGCAAGGATGCGAAATATGGGGAAGACGTAACGCTGTTGCGTTCGCAGAGCGAGCGTTGCCGCGAGATTCTCAAGCGGCTGACCAGCCTGTCCTCCGAGGGCGAAGCGCATCTTTCGCGATTGCCATTGACCTCGCTGGTCGAGGAGGTCACCGCGCCGCACCGGGACTTCGGCATCTCGATCCAGCTTCGGCCCGGCGAACGCATCGGCCCCGAGCCGGTCGGGCGACGCAATCCGGGCGTCATCTACGGCCTCGGCAATTTGGTCGAGAACGCCGTCGATTTCGCCCGCAAAAGCGTCACCGTGCACTGGAGCTGGGACGAGGCCACCGTCACCTTCTCGATCATAGATGACGGCCCCGGCTTTCCGGCCGAGATCATCGACCGCATCGGCGAGCCCTATATGTCGACGCGCCAGGGCAATGAAACCGGCGGCGGTCTGGGCCTCGGCCTTTTCATCGCCAAGACCCTGCTCGAACGCTCCGGTGCCGTGCTCGATTTCCGCAATTCGAGCGGCCTGGGCGAGGGCGCCATGGTACAGATATCGTGGCCGCGTGGTGTGTTCCTCAATCCGGAAATCACTTCGGCCAGCATGTTCGACACCGCTTGAGAGCCTTGAAGGACCTCTAAAAATTGGACAATCGGGCTCAGGAACTATATTTGCGTAAAATTAAGGCAGCAGGAATTTTGAGACTATGACAGGCGACGAGAATATTGGCGCAATGGTTGAAGGCGAGGACACCTCGCTGCTTGTCGTCGATGACGACAAGCCGTTCCTCACGCGTCTGGCCCGCGCCATGGAAGCCAGGGGCTTCGTGGTCGAGACGGCCGAGAGCGTCGAGGAGGCGGTTGCCAAGGCGCGCGCCAATCCACCCGCCTACGCCGTGGTCGACATGCGGCTGGGCGACGGCAACGGCCTCGACGTGGTCGCGGCCATCCGCGAAAAGCGCGAGGATTCCCGCACCATCATCCTGACCGGCTATGGCAACATCGCCACCGCGGTGACCGCGGTGAAGCTCGGTGCGGTCGATTATCTCTCCAAGCCCGCCGACGCCGATGATATCTTCGCTGCACTCACCCGCACCGCCGGCGAGCGCGCGGCGCCGCCTGAAAACCCGATGTCGGCCGACCGCGTCCGTTGGGAGCATATCCAGCGCGTCTATGAGATGTGCGAGCGCAACGTCTCCGAGACAGCGCGCCGGCTCAACATGCACCGCCGCACCTTGCAGCGCATACTGGCCAAGCGCGCGCCACGTTAGGATCGCAGGGTGTCGCTTGGGGCCAAGTTTGTAACCAGCGGCGGAGAGGGCCCAATCGCCGAAGTCAGCGCCGCCCCTCATCGCCCTGCCGGCCACTTCTCCCCGTATAGTGACGGGGAGAAGTGGCTYGCCGCAACCTAGGCGTAATTTCTGTAACGTTGGTGATTGGCGAAATCATAAATGACAGCTGTCCAGCCGATAGATGGGTAACAGTTTGAACCGGATACATAGGTAACAGTTTTCCCCCTTATGATGGGTTCGCGGC
>NZ_CP034779.1:319329-778359 GCF_004006095.1 Mesorhizobium sp. M7A.F.Ce.TU.012.03.2.1 | reverse complement strand
GCGTCCCTCTCCCCGTCACTATACGGGGAGAGGATGCCGGCAGGCAGGTGAGGGGCGGCGCTAGCGCTTGGACAATGAAGCCCGCCAAACAGGCGGCTTAACGGAGGCGACATGCAGGATCTGAAGCAGCGGCCGGTTTCCGTCTTCCGCGAATTCCTCGATAGCGAAGCGGCCGGCGGCATCATCCTGATGGTGGCGGCGGCACTGGCCCTGATCGTCGCCAATTCGCCGCTCGCCGAAACCTATTTCTCCGCCCTCCACGCCTATCTCGGCCCGCTCAGTGTCTCGCATTGGGTCAATGACGGGCTGATGGCGGTGTTCTTCCTGCTCGTCGGACTGGAGATCAAGCGCGAGATGCTGGACGGCCAGCTCTCCACCTGGCCCCGGCGCGTGCTGCCCGGCATTGCAGCCGCCGGCGGCATGCTGGTTCCGGCACTCGTCTATGTGGCTGTCAACCGCAACAATGCGGCCGCCCTGTCCGGCTGGGCGATCCCGACCGCCACCGATATCGCTTTCGCGCTCGGCGTGCTGTCGCTGCTCGGCAGCCGCGTGCCGGCTTCGCTGAAAGTGTTCCTCACAGCCCTTGCCATCATCGACGACCTCGGTGCCGTCATCATCATCGCCATCTTCTACACCAGCGGCCTTTCGCTGGCTTATCTGGGTGCTGCCTTCGCCGTCATTGCCGCGCTTGTCGTGCTCAACCGCATGCGGGTGATGACGCTGGTTCCCTATCTCGTGCTCGGCGTCATCCTGTGGGTGCTGGTTCTGAAATCCGGCGTCCATGCCACGCTCGCCGGCGTGGCGCTGGCGCTGACCATCCCGCTTGAGCGTTCCGCCGGGATTGGCCACGATCTCGACCGTTCGCCCCTGCACCGGCTCGAGCACGGCCTGCACAAGATTGTGGCCTTCCTCGTCATCCCGATCTTTGGCTTTGCCAATGCCGGCGTTTCGCTCGCCGGTCTCAGCGTCAGTGCGCTGATTGAGCCGTTGACGCTGGGTGTCGCCGCCGGCCTGGTGGTCGGCAAGCTGGTCGGCGTGTTCGGCTCCTCGGCACTTGCCATTAGGCTCGGTCTTGCCGACCTGCCCGCCAATGCCGGCTGGACGCACATGATCGGCATATCGCTGCTGTGCGGCATTGGTTTCACCATGAGCCTGTTCATCGGCCTGCTCGCCTTCGCCGGCGATGTGGCGTTGCAGGACGCGGTCAAGGTCGGCATCCTCGCCGGTTCCTTCATCGCCGCTATCCTGGGCGCTGCCGTGCTGCTCATGGCGCCCGGCAGGGGTGGCGTGGAGGACGGTGAAGAGTAGAGGCAGTCTTAGAACCTGGGGGACAATCGCTACTCGCTCTCACCCTCCAGCGCCGGCACCGACACGCCGGCAAGCTCTGCCGCCAGCAGCCGTGAAGCGCCGGCCCGCGCGATCCGCAGCATCAGCGCTTTGCGCGTTGCCGCTGCCATGCGGTGCTCGGGCGCATCGCGCAGGATCTCGGCGCCGTAGCCGTCGGAGAGGATGAAGCCGCACTCCTGGGGAAATATCACTGAGGGCACGCCGGGATGGGTGGCGAAGAAGAAGCGGTCGGAATGCAGCCGGTAGTCGGGCCATTTGCGGTCGACCCTGAAATCCTCGATCGAGGATTTGATCTCGATGATCCAGATATCGCCCTGCCGGGTCAGCGCGACGAGGTCGGCGCGGCGGCCCGTGGCCAGCGACAGTTCGGGCAACACATGTGCGCCCATATCCATGAGCAGCCGCTGTACGCCGCGCCGCACCAGCATGGCGCGTTCGGACTGGCGGCCGTCGATGAGAGGATTGATGAGGATGGGGGAGATGATCGGCATGCCAGGCACCATGCCAGATTTTGTTCACGGTTTGAACCTGTTTTATGCAGGCGACTATCCGGTTGACAAACCCAAAGACAAATCGCTTGCAGCCTGATATGAGTCTCACCCACTCAGGGGGGGGCACTTTGGTTTTTCAATCGCTGGTAGCTGGTTGGCGGCGGTTCTGGTCGCGCAAGCTCATCGCCAGGTACAAGGTTAATGCCCAATACTTCACGATCTCGTTCAAAATCTACCAGTCAGATGATGGCGAACGGATGTGCCGTATGAGCGTCCTGTCAGGCGAAGATTCGAACTTCTCCCCGATGCGGACGGTCGACCTAGACCTCCTTATCGAAGCCGCTCAGGAAGCTAGGGCGAAGCTAGCGCCAGATGACCGTCAATGGCCCTGACAGGCCGTTACCTTTGAGGGTAACTAAACGGAGCTAGGCGCTACCCAGCCGTAGGGGAATGGCAGCGCTTTCCCGCTTTCGACTCACATCGAGTGGCCGTCAAACAGCATTAGAACGAATTTAAGGTAGAGAGCACCGCCAGCTGGAATACTCAAAACGACAGCTAGGATGAATACGAACACGCGCTGAGGCATTTCGAGATTGCGAGACAGGAAAACAACTAGCCCCAATATCGGAGATATGATTGCAGCGACCGCAAAAAGGATGATCATTTGGAATGCTTCGCCTTGGCGTCCTTCGGACGCGCGGGTTTCGCCACCTTCGCGCGCTGTCCCTGCACGAACGTCTTTATCTGTTCATTGGTGAGCTTTGGTGCGTGGGCGATCTTGTTGACAACGGCCTCGAAGGCGGCGTCGGACTGGTCCGTTTTCAGTTCGCGCGCGGCTTCGCGGAATTTCTCAACCTGCTCTTTTTCCTTGGTCATGATCCCCACTCTAGACGGATTCGATAGGTTCATATATATAAGGAGCCCACTGGTGAGGTGACTCACCAGTGGGGCAACCCGAGCCTTAGATGCAATGCAGAGCTTCGGCCCTCATTCAACTATTATGCGGGTTTGCCACATGGGATGCTCCTTTCTCCTGTGCCTCGCAACGGCGGGTTAAAAGGGAATCTCATCGTCCAGCTCTCGCGAGCGAGCCGGCATCGTCGCTTGGACGTTTGCCACTCCCGCTTGCAAGTTCTGGACAACGGTGGAGCCGGAGGGAATCGAACCCTCGGGAGCAGAAGGTGGGTAGCCCCTCTCCCGTCCAACCGGCCCCAATTCTGTATTAGAAGGCTCTGGCGTTTCCGCGCCGGAGCCTTCTGCTTTTCCGACCAATGCCCAGCCTTGGCCGTCGTTATCGATCAAACCCTCATGCTTCATCTTTGACAGCCGAGTGCTTACGGACGCCTTGCTGGTGTCGATCTGCCGATGCTCGGTAATGAAATCGAAGATCGTCGCAGGCGTGGTGTTGCCTTGGGAGATGGCATCAATAATTGCGTTGTTGATCGGGCTAGGACCTGCACCGCTTGAAACGGTGGTTGCTTTCGCTGCGTCCGGATCGCCAAGGACGTCTAGGGCGGCATCAATCTCGCGAATGCCCTTTCGGATATCCGCGGCTTGGGCCAGCAGTTCCAGTTTCTTTTTCTTCAAAATGTCCAATGCAAGCGACATCGAATCGGCTCCTTCGGTGAGGCCGTTATGAGGCCAAATGCTATCCAGAGTCAATCCAAAGGCGTTTAGCTATTGGGTTTGTTTTTTGCTATTGGGTTGTTAAACCCTATTTAACGGCGCGGTCGGCGCTTCTGCCGCCGCAGCGGCAACTCCAATTGGACCGGCCTGCGGAAGTGGCGGGCCTTCGCTTCAACTAGGCCCGCGATATGAGAGGCGCTTACCAGCAGCACCCTTCAACGCGATGAAAGCGCGGGTGCCATCATCGACGCCAAGCGCGGTGGGGTTCGAATAGCGGAAGTCGAATTCGGCAAGGTAGCGGTGGAGGTGCTGCTCGCCGCAATGCTGGTAAACGCCTTTCATTCCACGCTTAAAGATCGAATAGAAGCCTTCCACGGTATTGGCATGGACGGTCTTTTCGCTTTCGTAGCGGACGTATTCGTCCTTCGAATGCGTGACGACATCGTGCGAAGCGAATTCCTGGCCCACGCGGCGGTACATGCCAGCCTCGTCGGTCATCAAGGCGCTTTCCTTGGCGATGTTGGCGCGAACGATCGGCATCACAGTGCCAATGCGGGCGGTATCGACGTGGAAGGAACGGGCGCGGCCACCACGCTCGACAAGTGTGACGACAGTGTTCTTGTGTGCGCCGCCGCCGCGCTTAACCTGAGTGCCGGCAAGGCGACCTGTATAGGTTTCGTCAACCTCGACGGTCTTGCCATTGCCACCAAGTGGGGAGAGGTCGCCAGACGCCATTGCAAGGCGAATGCGGTGGCACAGGAACCATGCAGCCTCATAGGTGCATTCGAGTATGCGGTGCATCTGGTGAGCGCTGATGCCCTTCTTGGAAGCGCACATAAGGTGGATAGCCTGAAGCCACTTGGTTAGCGGCAGATGACTTTCCTCGAAGATCGAACCCATACGGACGGTGAACTGCGAACGGCAAGCGCTGCACTTGTACAAGCCATGACGCTCGACGCCGTGGGGGTTCTTTTTCGAGGCCTTCGTGCGAACGCCCTTCAAAGCATAGTGGCGATCCATAGAGCCGCACTTGGGGCAAACCGGACCCTGCGGCCACAGAATGCCTTCCACATGCTCGAAAGCCTTGGCTTCGTCGTGGAACTCGGGGCGGGACAGAACGGACATGGAAATCTCCTATGTCCTTACCCTACGTAAGCGGTTGGGTTTGTCAACCGGATAATCGCCTTTATGAAGGCGATTGTATATTCGATATACCCGGATATACCCAAAAGAAGTCAGGCATTGATCCTTGAAAGATTGGGTTTGCGGTGCATACCGTCGCTTCCATGGGGACGGGTGACGCAAAATCGAACACTAAGGAAGGCCAACAAGTATGGGCCTTTGACCTTGACGCTCTGCGCAAGGCTTTCAGAAAGTCCGTTCGGGAGCATAAAGTCACGGCGGCTGATTGGGCGGAACACGCCAAGCAGTTCCTCGAAAAACAAAGAGATCGTCAGCGCGAATCGACTTGATATGCCGCGCCGATCAATTTCCACTTAGTAACCTTAAGATAGCAGAAAAAAATCTTTGCGCGTTACCAACCAAAGTCAGATGCAACCGCTTTAGTTCCGCGAATGTCGAATGGCATAAGCAGGGAGACGTCGCTTCGACACTTCCGTGAAGTGCGCAACCCATCTGCGGGTGGCGCATGGCTTTCTGTAAATTAGCTAAAGCTAATTTAAGTGAAAGGTGATATTTTAGAAGCAGCCGGGGCTCCCCCAATACACCCCGCTCCGGTCAGGCCCGGTGGCGGTCCACCCAAAGGAAGGCTACCGGGCCGATCCCTGCAACCAACCGGTGATCCGCTCGTTGACCCATGCCGGGTTGATCCCCCGGCACTCCAGGACCTGCCCGCTGCCGAGGGGCGGCGGGCCTTTTTTGCCGATTGGATTCAAGCCCGCAGCGATAGCGAAGGCTCCGGCGGATGCCGGAGCCTTCGCGTTTGGTGATCCCGTCAGAAGTGGATCCAGAAGGATCTGCGGAAGCATCGCCGGCGCCAATAGCCATTGCGCCAATAGCGACGGCAAACCCGCCTCCACCCGCGTCGGCGACGGCGGCGGTGCCATCTGCGGTGCCGCACGAACTCGACGCCGTCCTGAACATCGGGACCATCCGGGCCGAGAATGTCGTCGGATGATTTGTCGAGTTCATCGAGAATGCCGGGCCCCGTATCAGGGATGCCGGCCAGGGCGGTGGCAGGACGCGCGATTGCGACGACGGTCGCAGCCCCTGCAAGCCCAAGCATTCCAGTCAGAAACAATCGCCGATCCATGCCAACCTCCATCGTTGATCATTGCGACAAGGGAAGACATAGAGCGGCAGATTGACGCGCCCAGATGCCGAAGAAAATTGGGTCAATCCCCCTGCCGTGCCGGCGGCGGATCTTTTTAGCGGTCTCCGACAATCCACGCGGCCAAATGCGCCTGTTCCCAGGGATCATTCCTCCGACAAGCCGGTCGCCGTTGCGTCCGTTTCAATGCTCACCGGCACGCCCTGGCGCAGGGAGTTGCTGACCGTGGAAATCGCCGCGATCTTGTTGAGCGTTACACCCATTTCCTCGGCGACGTAGCGAAGGTCGTTGCAGAAGCAGCCGCCGATCGCCAGGGCGAGCAGTTGGCCGCCATTGAAGCCCAGGCCCATGCCGCCGGCCTTGCCTTCGGGCCGGTCGACGATGATCGTGTGGCCGCCGGCCCAGCCCATGGCGGCTTGCGTGTCCTCCACATTGCGCAGTTCGACGGTCATCGAGACCATTGCTGATGTCCTCCCGGCAGGAGTCGACCAGGCGTCGGGCCTCGTCGACGTAGAGTCATTATGCAGGCGCAGAGGCGGCCTTGTCGCTGGGCAACGCCGCCCCCGCCATGTCATCAAGGATCGGACAATCCGGCCTTTCGTCGCCGTGGCAGGCATGGATCAGTTTCTGCAGCGTCGAGCGCATCGACTGCAACTCGCGCACTTTCTCCTCGATCGCCGTGACATGGGCGGCGGCGATTTCGCGCACGTTCTGGCTGGCGCGGCTGCGATCCTGGTAAAGCGCCATCAACTGGCGGCAATCGTCGATGGAAAAGCCGAGATTGCGCGCGCGGCGCAGGAAGGCCAGCCGATGGATGTCGTCTCCGGAATAATCGCGGTAGCCGTTGGCGGCGCGCGCCGGGGCGATCAGGCCGATCTCTTCATAGTAGCGGATGGTCTTGGCCGGCAGGCCGGAGCGGTGGGCGGCGTCACCGACATTCATGACGGTTCTCCTCGATTTCCAGGAGCCCACGGAGCGGGCCCCTTGAATTTGCTTCACAATCCTGTGGGCACTGTTGCCAAAATGCCATAGTGATACGCTTACCGGTACGTCAAGGCAGGCATATAGGCATCGCACGCTTGGCAAGCAAAGCAAATGCCAGCATGAATGATGATGAGAGAGCGGCCGACTCGTGCCGCCGAAGTTGGGCGGGGCACCGGATCACCTGATGCGCATGAAGTCGTTTGCAATCATCGCCGCACTGGCGCTCTCCACTGCTATCGCCGGTTGCAGCACCATCGGCTCGCAGATATTCTCCAACAACTACGGCGCGGTCACCGACGCAGGTTATCAGCTGCCGCGCATCCCGATCGAGAAAGTGCCGATGAAGTACCATCGGCAGGAAGTGAACTACGACAGCCCGGAAAAGCCGGGCACGATCATCGTCGATACGCAGAACAAGTTCCTCTACTTCATCGAGGGCGACGGAAGGGCCATTCGCTACGGCATCGGCGTCGGCCGCGAGGGCTTCGAGTGGCATGGCACCGCCCACATTGCGCTCAAGCGCGAATGGCCGACCTGGACGCCGCCGAGGCAGATGATCCAGCGCCAGCCGGAATTGGAAAAGTTTGCCGGCGGCATGGAGCCGGGCCTGAAGAACCCGCTCGGCGCGCGCGCCATGTACCTGTTCAACAAGGGCGGTGATTCAGGCTATCGCCTGCATGGCAGCCCGGAGTGGAATTCGATCGGCAAGGCGATGTCGTCTGGCTGCATCCGCCTGATGAATCAGGACATTATCGACCTCTATGACCGCGCCTCGGTCGGCGCCAAGGTCATCGTTCTCTAGAGGCAGTTTTCGTACGCGGACCGTCCAGGCAACAACGGACGTCCCAAGCAGAAAACCGGGCAGTTCGGCCCGGTTTTTTGTTGTTTGCGCGATGCGACGCCTGCTCGGTGGTCAGGACACCGCCGAGAACGAGGTGGGAGCCAAAATTTGGTTGGTGATTGTCTCGGTGATCTGGCCGTCACGCTCGGAATCTTCCCGCGCCTGTGTCCAGGCCGGGTCCTTCACGAACGCCGTCCAGCGCTCTTCGCGTTCGGCCAGCGATTCCCATGCCAGCATGTAGGTCAGGTCGTTGTTCGAAGCACCGATCAGCGTGGTAAAGAAACCCGCTTGGCGGATACCGTGCTTTTCCCACAATTTGAGGGTGATCTTGTCGAAACGATCAAGAAGCGCCGGCAAGCGCCCCGGCAAAGCCCGGTAAACCCGAAGTTCGTAGATCATTTTGGAGTTCCTTCTGGCCGAGGCGCCGGAAGCGAAGAAATCGGACCAGATGGTCAGCAGGGTAGAATTTTAAAAGGGGGCGTCAGGAGACCTGCTCGACCTGTTGCACTTCCGGCACGAAATGGCGCAGCAGATTCTGAATGCCGTGCTTCAGCGTCGCCGTCGAGGATGGGCAGCCGGCGCAGGCGCCCTTCATGTGCAGGAACACCGTGCCATTCTCGAAGCCGCGGAAGGTGATGTCGCCGCCATCCTGGGCGACCGCCGGGCGCACCCGCGTGTCGAGCAGTTCCTTGATGGTGATGACCAACTCCTCGTCGGCCTTGTCGTAGAACTCACCGGTCTGGCTGGTCTCGGCGGCCGGGCCGGCCTTGGCCATGACGGGCGCGCCGGACATGAAATGCTCCATGATGGCGCCGAGGATCGCCGGCTTCAAATGCTGCCAGTCGGGGCCATCCTTGGTCACGGTGATGAAGTCATAGCCGAAGAAAACGCCGGTGACGCCAGGAATTTCGAACAGCCGGCCGGCCAGCGGCGAGGCGACGGCGGCGCTGTCGGCATCGCGGAAATCGGCGGTGCCTTCCAGAAGCACTTCCTTGCCGGGCAGGAATTTCAGCGTCGCCGGGTTTGGCGTCGATTCGGTCTGGATGAACATGGCCGTCTCCGTGCCCGTTTGGGCATCTAGTTTGGAACAATTCTAAATAGGCTCAATTGGCTGGACATTCAAGCGAAACGCATCGCCGGAACAGCTGGCTGGCGGAATGTTTTTTCGCGCCCATCATCGGACCGGCATCACCTGAAGAGCAGAATCTCAGGCCAGGCTGTCGATTTCCTCGTCCGACAGGTTCTGCGGCACGACAGTCACCGGGATCGGGAAGGCGGCACCCTTGCCGGCCACGGCGCCGACCAGCGGCCCCGGCCCTTCCTTGCCCGCACCGGCGGCCAGCACCAGGATGGCGATGTCCTGGTCTTCCTCGATCAATTTGTGGATCTCTTCCGTCGGCTTGCCTTCGCGCACCACCATCTCGGGCTCGATGCCGAGCTTCTGGCGCACCTTGTTGGCATAGCTGTCGAGCGCGGCGCGCGCGGTGGCGTTGGCTTCCTCGCGCATGATCTTCTCGACACCCAGCCAATGCTGGAAATCGTCCGGCACGATGACATAGAGCAGCACCAGCGTGCCGCTGGTGCTCTGCGCCCGTTTCGAGGCATAGGCGACGGCACGCTCGCATTCCGGCGTGTCGTCGATGATCGTCAGGAATTTCCTGCGATGGCCGGCTTCGCGGCTGAGGCGTTTGGAGACCATGTCTATCTACTCGGTGTCGTGCGGCCGCAATCTGCCACTGCGGGGGACCGGCGGCAAGTCGCCGGCCTTGTGCCAGTGCACCCGATGTCGCGATCAGCCCTGCAGCAGGCCGATAATGTCGCGCACCGTCTTCATCGTCGCTTCGGCCAGCACGCCGGCGCGCTCGCCGCCGTCCTTGAGCACAGCGTCGACATAGGCGCGGTCATCCGAAATGCGGCGCATCTCGCTGGCGATCGGCGCCAGTTTTTCCACTGCAAGATCGGCCAAGGCCGGCTTGAACACGGAAAACTGCTGACCGGCGAATTCCTTGAGTACATCCGCCTTCGATATCTCGGCGAGACCCGCATAGATGCCGACCAGGTTCTCCGCCTCGGGCCGGCCGGCCAGGCCGTCCAGCTCGCTCGGCAACGCTTCCGGGTCGGTCTTGGCCTTGCGGATCTTCTTCGAGATGTCGTCGGCATCGTCAGTCAGGTTGATGCGCGACAAATCCGACGGGTCCGATTTGGACATTTTCTTGGAGCCGTCGCGCAGCGACATGATGCGCGCCGCCGGCCCGCCGATGACCGGCTCGGTCAGCGGGAAATAACCGTTGACGGTCTCTTCGCCGACCTGCATCTCGACGCCGACGCCAAGGGCCGCGATGCGGTCGGAGAAGTCGTTGTTGAATTTCTGCGCGATGTCGCGGGTGAGTTCCAGATGCTGCTTCTGGTCCTCGCCCACCGGCACGTGGGTGGCACGGTAGAGCAGGATGTCGGCAGCCATCAGCGAAGGATAGGCAAGCAGGCCGAGCGAGGCGTTCTCGCGATCCTTGCCGGCCTTGTCCTTGAACTGCGTCATACGGTTCATCCAGCCGATGCGCGCCACGCAATTGAAGATCCAGGCGAGCTCGGCGTGCTGCATGACCCGCGACTGGTTGAAGACGATGTGCTTCTTCGGGTCGATGCCCGAGGCCAGGAACGCAGCGGTGATCGACCGCGTCTGATCGGCCAGGTCTTCATAAACGAGTTGGGCTGTCAGCGAATGCAGGTCGACGACGCAATAGATGCAATCGGAGGTGTCCTGCAGGGCAACGAATTTCTTGATGGCGCCGAGATAGTTGCCGAGGTGCAGATTGCCGGTCGGCTGGACACCGGAAAAGACGAGTGGCTTGAAGGCGGTCATGATTGTCCTCATGGCTTGTGGAGGGCCGTATAAGCGTGATTCCGAAAAGTTGCAGACTTTTCGGAGCCAATCGCGCGGCTGGAAACCGCGCGCGGCGAAAGTCTTGCGACGGCGCGCTTATGGACGAAGACGGCGCTGCGATCAAGACGGCGCTGCGGGCGTGTCGGGCGCTCTACTCGTCCAGGTCGGTCTTTGCGACCGGTGGCGCCGACTTGCCCGATCCCCGCTTGACGTTGCGTCGGATCATGCCGAAATCGGCACCGCCTGTGGCGAAGGCGGTGATGAAATAAAGCAGCGCTCCGCCGGCAACCAGCGACAGCAGCGTCGTCGCCTTGACCACCAGCGGCGAGCCCGGCCCTAGCCTGACGGCGAACCAGTGCTCGGCAAAATAGAGTGCGGCCCCCATTACGGCCGCCGACAGCACCAGCCGTGGAATGCGCTTCATCAGCGGCACGTCGCGCCCCCAATGGCCGCGCCGGATCAAGACGCCGAGCAGCATCACCGCGTTGACCCAGCCGGCGACGGCCGAGGCCACCGCGATGCCGGGCGCGCCCATCCGTGGAAACAGCGTCAGCGCCGTAGTGACGTTCACCGCCACCGAGATGGCGGCAAAGATCATCGGCGTGCGCGTGTCCTCGCGGGCGAAATAGCCTGGGGTGAACGCCTTGATCAGCACGAAAGCCGGCAGGCCGAGGCCGAAGATCGCCAGGATCGCCGCCACTGTCGGCGTCGAGCCGTTGGCGGCGAACGCGCCGCGCTCATAGACCAGCCGCACGATCGGCTCCGACATCACCCAGAGTGCCGCGGCTGCCGGCAGCGTCAGGAACAGCGTGAACTCGACCGAGCGGTTCTGCAGATTGGCCGCCTCGATCAGATTGCCCGACTTCAGCGCCCGCGACAGTTCGGGCAACAGCACGATCGCCACCGCAACACCGACCACGCCGAGCGGCAACTGGTAGATGCGGTCGGCATAGGCGAGCGAGGACACCGCGCTGTTCTGCGCCGAGGCGATCGCCGTGCCGATCAGCTGGTTGATCTGGGTGATGCCGCCGGTGATGGCCGCCGGCAGCGCCAGGATCAGCAGCCGCTTGACGGCGGGCGTCATTTTCGGCCGGCGGAAGCCGATCGAGATGCCGGCGTGGCGCACCGCCACCCAGACGATCGCCAGTTGCACCAGTCCGGCGGCAAGCACGCCCCAGGACAGCCCGTAGCCGACGGTGAGGGCATCCGAGCCCTTGTACCAGGCATAGGCGAGCACGCCGATCAGGATGATGTTGAGGAACACCGGTGCCACCGCGGCGGCGAAATAGCGGCGCAGCGAATTCAGCATGCCCGCCATCATCGCGCCCAGCGACATGCAGATCAGATAGGGAAACATGATCGTCGCCAGCGTCACCGTGGTGTCGAACTTCCCCGGCGTGCCGGCAAAACCCGGCGCCACCAGATAGCGCACGATCAGCGGCATCGACAGTTCCATGATGATCGTCAGCGCCAGCAGCGCCGTGAACAGCACGCCGAACACTTCCTCGGAAAAGCGCTTGGCGCCTTCGGTTCCGTGGGTTTCGATCTCCTTGGCGAACAGCGGCACGAAGGCGGCGTTGAAGGCGCCTTCGGCAAACAGCCGGCGAAAGGTGTTGGGAAACTGGAAAGCGGCGTTGAAGGCATCGGCGACCGGTCCGGTGCCGAGTGCGGCGGCCATCAGCATCTCGCGGCCGAAACCGAGCGCGCGGCTCATCAGCGTGCCGGAAGCGACCGTTGCGAATTTCTTGACGAGGCTCATGCTTTTGGGAACTGCCTGCGAAATTGGGACAAAGTGATGGTCGTTGTCACTCGGCCGCCGCCCTGGACTTGCCGCCGCGTTCGGGCACGATGCCTTCGAGCGTTGCCATCAGCCGATTGCGGATGGTGGCGATGCGGGCCGGGCTATCTATCTTCTGGCCAGTGAGATCGGTGACATAGAAAGTGTCGATGACCTTTTCGCCGAAGGTGGTGATGTGGGCCGATGCGATGTCGAGCGACAGGTCGGAAAGCGTTCCGGTGATCTCCGACAGCAGTCCCGGCCGGTCGAGGCCCTCGACCTCGATGACCGAAAAACGGTTCGACAGCGTGTTGCGGATTTCGGCGCGCGGCGGGATCTTGAACACCTTGGAGCCGCGCCGCGGCTTGGTGCGCTTCTCGATCATTTCCGGCAGCCAGCTCTTGCCCGACAGCACGTCCTCGATCAGCCGGCCGACACGCTCGGCACGCCGGCGCTCGTCCTCGTCGCGATCGAATTCTCTGCTGATCAGGATCGTGTCGAGGGCGCGGCCATCCGACGTCGTGAAGATCTGCGCGTCGACGATGTTGCCGCCGGCTCCGGCGCAAGCCCCGGCGATGACCGAGAGCAGACGGGGGTGGTCCTGCGCCAGCACGGTGATTTCGGTCACCGCCTCGAACTGGTGGGTCTTGACCATGGTGGCAAGCTTGTTGCCTGACACGTCGGCTTCGCGGATGAACTCGGCATGGCGCAACTGGTCTGCGAGATCGACGGTCAAAAGGTAATTCTCGTAGTGTTGGCCGACATAGCGCTTGCGGGCCTTGTCCGGCCAGTCGGCAAGCGCCTCGGCCAGGCGCTCGCGCGCCGCCGCCGTGCGCTGCGCGCGCGACACTTCCGAAAACCCGCCGGTCAGCAGCAATTCGGTCTCGTAGTAGAGCGTGCGCAGCAGCTGGCCCTTCCAGCCGTTCCAGACACCGGGTCCGACGCCCCTGATGTCGCAGACGGTGAGGATCAAAAGCAGCTTCAGCCGCTCGACCGACTGCACGATCGCGGCAAAATCCTCGATGGTCTTGCGGTCGTTGAGGTCGCGGGTCTGCGCCGTCATCGACATCACGAGGTGGTTCTCGACCAGCCAGGCCACGGTTTCGGTATCGGCAGGCGACAGCCCCATATGCGGGCAGATGCGACGGGCGATCCTGGCCCCGGCCTCGGAATGGTCCTCCGGCCTGCCTTTGGCGATGTCGTGCAGCAGTACGGCGACATAGAGCGCCTCGCGGCTCTTCTTCAGGCCCGGCATCAGCGTGTGCGACAAGGGGTGGACCTTTTCGCCGTCGCCGCGCTCGATCTCGGCCAGCACGCCGATGCAGCGGATCAGATGCTCGTCCACCGTGTAATGGTGGTACATCGAGAACTGCATCATGGCGACGATCTTGCCGAAATCCGGGATCAGCCTGCCGAGCAGCCCGGCTTCGTTCATGCGACGCAGATTGAGTTCGGCATTGCGATCCGAGGTCAATATGTCGAGGAACAGCCGGTTGGCCTCCTCGTCGCGCCGCAGCGACTTGTTGACCAGGCCGAGCGAACGGGTCAGCAGCTTCAGCGCGTCAGGGTGGAATTCCAGACCGTGCTTGTCGGCGAACCAGAACAGCCTGAGCAGATTGACCGGATCGCGCTCGAACACCAGGTCGTCGGCGATGTTGATGCGGTGGTTGTCGACAATGAAATCGGAGGTGCCGGCCAGCTTGCGCTTGCGCCTGGAGAAAGTCAGGAAGATGCGGTTGAAGCCAGGAACGTGCTTGGCTTGCTCCTCCTCGAGCGCAGCGCAGAAGATGCGGGTCAGGTCGCCAACGTCCTTGGCAACGAGGAAGTAGTGCTTCATGAAGCGCTCGACCGCCGACAGGCCGGGGTGCGTGGTGTAGCCGAGCCGTTCGGCGATCTCGCGCTGGATGTCGAAATGCAAGCGCTCTTCGGCCTTGCCGGTGAGGAAATGCATGTGGCAGCGTACCGCCCACAGGAAATCCTCGGCCTTCTGGAACTCGCGGTATTCGCCCTCGGTGAAGACGCCCTTGTCGACCAGTTCCTCGCCGGTGCGCACTCGATAGAAATATTTGCCGATCCAGAACAGCGTCTGCAGGTCGCGCAGGCCGCCCTTGCCGTCCTTGACGTTGGGCTCGACCAGATAGCGGCTTTCGCCGGCCTTGGCATGGCGGTCATCGCGTTCGGCAAGCTTGGCCTGAACATATTCGGGGCCGGTCGTGCGCACCACCTCATGGTCGAACCGCAGCATCAGTTCATCATAGAGCTTTTCCTCGCCCCACAGGAAACGTGCTTCGAGGATCGAGGTGCGAATGGTGACATCGGTGCGCGACAGGCGCAGGCATTCGTCGATGTTACGGGTGGCGTGGCCGACCTTCAGCCCCAGGTCCCACAGCATGTAGAGCATGTATTCGACTGTCTGTTCGCCCCACGGCGTCTGCTTGTAAGGCAGCAGGAACAGAAGGTCGATGTCGGACCCTGGCGCCAGCGTTCCACGGCCGTAGCCGCCGACAGCGACGACGGCCATGCGCTCCGCCGAAGACGGATTCTTGACCCGGTAGACGTGGGTGACGGCGAAATCGTAAAGCGCCCGGATGATCTCGTCCATGAGGTGCGACAGCCGCGCCGCGCAGGCGCTGCCGCCGCCATCGTCCATCAGCATGCGTTCGGCGATGGCGCGCCCTTCCGCCAGTCGTCCCTTGAGCAGTTGGAGCACGCCATTGCGCGCGACCTGCCCGGAGCCGTCGCCCGCCGTGGCCGCGGTCAGCGCGGTCATCTCGCGGCGCAAGGCTTCGCCGTCGATCAATTCGTCGAGCTTCAGGGAGATTCTTGCCATATACCCAGCCGGCCTTGCCGTTCGGCGGCGTCTATAGCGCGTTTTCGCGACGCTGGGTATGGGGCGTTGAAAGCCGGTTCAAGACCCGGCTGATCTCTGGCTCGGATAAGTAAATGGAATGACCATTCTCCGCTTCAGTCGACAGAAATCGGCAATGCGCTTGCCTATTCGCCGAGCCTCGGCTTTTACCGTCGCTATGGCTGTCTTTCTGCGTCTCCCGGTCCCGACGGCGCACTGGATATCGCGCTTTTCCCTGAGCAGGCTTGGCAATTGGAGCGCCCTGTCGCCAAGGAACTGATCTTGTGCGCAGAGCGCAGGAACAAGCTGATAGATCGTCTCGCCTCGCAAAACCGAAAACTCGGGGTTGAAGACAAGGTCGTCGACAGCGATGCCGATCTCCTCTGTGGCCTTGATCAGGTCGAGCGCGATTTGCCTGGAGATGATGTAGCCGGCGGTTCCTATATGTCCGGCGTCGAGTTTGGATGTGGAAAAGCCGTGACCGATGGCAATGCGCTTGCGTCGGATCACGGTCTTGCAAAAATAGCTTTCGAGCTTGACGACTTCGGCATCGGCTGGGATCCAGTCGCTGTCGCGAAGCAATGCGCCGGCTTTCGCGGCAAAGACGATGTCGTCCTCGAAGATTGCCCCGTAGCGAGCGTCGCCTTGCGCGATGGCGGCCCAGCAGGCCCGGTGACTGAGCAGGCAGGCGATCTCGCCGTCAGTCAATGGCAGCCTGTTCCGATATCCGACATTTTGCGGCAGCTGGTCCAGGTCCGGCCGATCCCGTGCGTCGATGGCCTGAACGCGTTCGAATGGGACGCCGATGCGGGCAAACTCCGCCGTCACACGGGCAAGGCGATCGGGAGACCGATCGAGATTGATGACCAGACGCTTCATTGCCAAAGAAAATCTCACCCCCGGGACGCTCGCTCTCTAGCAGGCGTGGTGTTGCCGCGTGAGACTTTTTTTGGGGTGGATGGACGCGCGGTGGACCGGAGAAGAAAAACCGAAACAGCCCTTGACCTTCCAGTTACTGGAAGCCCTATCTCCACGTCACACACCGATCCATCGAGGCATTTTCGAATGACGCATTCCGATCACGATCATCACGCGCATGGTAGCTGCTGCTCGACAAAAGGCGCGGTGCCCACCACGAAGAACGTCGTCCGCGACCCGGTCTGCGGCATGACTGTCGATCCGGTCGCCGGCAAGCCGACGACCGAGCATAATGGCCATCCCTATCATTTCTGCAGCCAGGGCTGCCGCGCGAAATTCGTCGCCGAGCCGGAAAAATTCCTGACGGCCACCGATCCGGTCTGCGGTATGAGCGTCGACCGCGCGACAGCCAGGCACTTTGCCCGCCACGAAGGCCAGGGCTTTTACTTCTGCTCGGCCGCCTGCCAGGCGAAATTCGAGGCGGAGCCGCAAAAATATCTCGGCGACAGGCCGGCACCGCAGCCGATGCCCAAAGGCACGCAATACACCTGCCCGATGCATCCCGAAATCATCCGCGACAAGCCAGGATCCTGCCCGATCTGTGGCATGGCGCTGGAGCCGATGGGCGTACCAACGGGCGATGAAGGGCCAAATCCCGAGCTGGTCGATTTCACCAGGCGGTTCTGGGTGAGCGCTGCCCTGTCGGTCCCCCTTCTGATCATCGCCATGGCACCCATGATCGGCCTGACGTTTGAAGGTCTGGTCGAGGACCGGGCGAAAGTCTGGATCGAACTGGTCCTGGCAAGTCCGGTGGTG
Organism: Mesorhizobium sp. M7A.F.Ce.TU.012.03.2.1; assembly: GCF_004006095.1. Lineage (NCBI taxonomy): Bacteria > Pseudomonadati > Pseudomonadota > Alphaproteobacteria > Hyphomicrobiales > Phyllobacteriaceae > Mesorhizobium > Mesorhizobium sp. M7A.F.Ce.TU.012.03.2.1. Next base: position 761,540 of record NZ_CP034779.1, on the reverse strand, counting down.
CTTTGGGCCGCCTTCCCCTTCTTCCACCGCGGCTGGGACTCGCTCGTCAACCGCAGCCCCAACATGTGGACGCTGATCTCGCTCGGCGTTGGTGCTGCCTATCTCTACAGCGTCGTCGCCACACTGTTTCCGGATATCTTTCCGCATCAGTTCCGCGGCCATGGCGGTGCGGTACCGGTCTATTTCGAGGCTGCTGCCGTCATCGTTGCGCTGGTCTTCCTTGGCCAGGTGCTGGAGCTGCGCGCCCGTGAAAAGACCGGCTCGGCAATCCGCGCCTTGCTTGATCTCGCGCCGAAGACCGCGCGGCTGATCGCCGCCGACGGTTCCGAAAGCGATGTGCCGCTCGATGCGGTCAAAGCCGGCGATCGCCTGCGCATACGCCCCGGTGACGCCGTGCCGGTCGATGGCACGGTGCTCGAAGGGCGATCCTCGATCGACGAATCGATGATCACGGGCGAGCCGTTGCCGGTCGAGAAGGTCGAGGGCGATGCGCTGACCGGCGGCACGCTCAACAAGAATGGTGCGCTGATCATGCGCGCTGAGAAGGTCGGCGCCGAGACGACGCTGGCGCGCATCGTCGATCTCGTCGCCAAGGCGCAGCGCTCGCGCGCCCCGATTCAAGGGTTGGCCGATCGCGTTTCTTTCTACTTTGTCCCGGCCGTCGTCCTTGTCGCGATTGTCGCTTTCATCGCCTGGGCCGTGTTTGGACCCGAGCCCAGCCTGATCTTTGCCATCGTCTCGGCGGTGTCGGTGCTGATCATCGCTTGCCCCTGTGCGCTCGGCCTCGCCACGCCGATGTCGATCATGACCGCCACCGGGCGCGGAGCGCATGCCGGTGTGCTGATCAAGGAGGCCGCAGCACTCGAACGCTTCGCTTCCGTCGACACGCTGATCGTCGACAAAACGGGTACGCTGACCGAAGGCCGGCCGAAACTGACCGATGTCGTCACGGCAAACGGCTTCTCCGAGGAGGAATTGCTGGCGCTTGCCGCCGGTCTGGAGAAGGGGTCGGAGCATCCTCTGGCTGAAGCCATCGTCGACGGCGCTGCTACGCGCGGCGTGACCGTTGCCGAGGCCAGCGCCTTCGAGGCGGTCACCGGGAAGGGCGTGTCCGGTTCGGTCTCGGGAAAGACGGTCGCGCTCGGCAATGCCGCGATGATGGCGGACCTTGGCGTCGACATCGCAGCCATCTCTGCCAAGGCCGAGGCGTTGCAACTCGAAGGCAAGACGGCGATGTTCGTCGCTGTCGACAAGAAGCTGGCCGGCATCGTCGCCGTCGCCGACCCTATCAAGGCAACGACGGCCGAGGCGATCAAGGCGCTGCATGAAAGCGGCTTGCGCATCATCATGGCGACCGGCGACAATGAACGCACGGCCAACGCGATCGCCAGAAGCCTCGGCATCGACGAGGTCCGCGCCGGCCTGCTGCCGGAACAGAAGGCAGCCCTTGTCGAGGAACTGCGCGCAAAAGGCGCCGGTGTTGCCATGGCCGGCGACGGCGTCAACGATGCACCAGCGCTTGCAGCCGCCGATGTCGGCATTGCCATGGGCACTGGCGCCGATGTCGCTGTCGAAAGCGCCGGTATCACTCTGGTCAAGGGCGACCTCAATGGTATTGTCCGCGCCCGCACGCTTGCCCAGGCGACAATCCGCAACATCCGCCAGAACCTGTTCTTTGCCTTCCTCTACAATGTGCTTGGCGTGCCGGTCGCCGCCGGCGTGCTCTATCCGCTCACCGGCACGCTTCTGTCGCCGATGCTGGCGGCGGCGGCGATGAGCCTGTCTTCGGTGTCGGTGATCGCAAACGCGTTGCGGCTGAGAACATTGAAACTCTGATCCAAGCCCCCAAATACGAAACCCATCCAACAGGAGACCATGAATGACCTTCGCCAAAAAACTCGTGCTGCTGCTGATGGCAGCCGGAATGCTGGTTGCCGTCTTCCTCGAAAGCGTTCCGGCGCAAAGCGAAGAGATGAAACACGACATGGGCGCCATGGCGGCGGATGCGACCAGCCCTTCGACGGAAGGCTACAAGGCGGCGATGGACAAGATGCATGCCGACATGATGGCGTCCGACTATACCGGCAATGCCGACGTCGATTTCGTCAGAGGCATGATCCCGCACCATCAGGGTGCGATCGACATGGCCAAGGTCGAACTTGCCAATGGCAAGGACCCGGAAATTCGCAAGCTGGCCGAAGGCGTCATCGCCGCGCAGGAAGCCGAGATCAAGCAGATGCAGGCCTGGCTCGCCGCCCATCCGGTGAAGTAAGTCTTCAGCCATCGTCAGCGCGGCGAGAACGCCTCTGGATTTCTCGTCCAGCCTGTGATGCGATCGGCCCAAATGGAGCCCGCAATGCCGTCGACCATCAGAACCACCAAACTGCCCTCAGGCGAAGCCGTTCAGGTGCTTGGCCAGGGCACATGGAAGATGGGCGAAGATATCAGTCGCCGCGCCGATGAGGTGAATGCTCTGAAGCTCGGCCTCGACCTCGGCATCACGCTGATCGACACCGCCGAAATGTATGCCAGCGGCGGCGCCGAGGAGGTGGTGGCCGAAGCCATTGCCGGGCGCCGCGACGAGACCTTCCTGGTCTCGAAAGTTCTACCGTCGAACGCTTCGCGCGTGGGCGTGCAGCGCGCCTGCGAAAACAGCCTGAAGCGCCTGCGCACCGACCGCATCGACCTCTATCTGTTGCATTGGCCCGGCAGCGTGCCTCTGACCGAAACGGTCGCGGCTTTCGAGACCCTGAAAAAGGCCGGCAAGATCCGCCACTGGGGCGTCAGCAATTTCGACACCGACGAGATGGAAGAGCTGATCGACCTTCCCGATGGCGGCAATGTCCAGACCAACCAGGTGCTCTACAATCTGGTCCGGCGCGGCCTCGATTTCGACCTGGCACCCTGGAGCCGGCAGTGCGGCATTCCGCTAATGGCCTATTCGCCGGTTGAGCAGGGCGCGTTGGCGCGCAATGCCAGGCTCGACGCCGTCGCCGCTCGCCACGATGCGACCTCCGCGCAGATCGCCCTGGCCTGGGTGGTGCATCAGGAGGGCGTCATCGCCATCCCGAAGGCCAGCAGCCAGGAGCACGTCCGCCAGAACGTCGCGGCGCTCGACATCAAGCTGACGCCGCAGGACATCGCCGATCTCGACCGCGCCTTCCCGCCACCAGCGCGCAAGCGCGGGTTGGAGATGATCTGACTATATCCCCGCCAGCCCCTTCAGCCGGTAGAGCGCTTCCAGCGCCTCGCGCGGCGTCATCTCGTCGGGATTGATCTCGCCGAGCGCCATACCCAGCGCATCGCTTTTGGGCGGCCTCAGTGCTTCCCGCTTCACCGCCACCGAAAACAGAGGCAAATCGTCCACCAGCCGGTTCGTCTTGCCCGAAACCTCACCTTCCTCAAGCTGGTGCAGCACTTCCTTGGCCCGGTCGACCACCGCTTCCGGCAGGCCGGCCAGCCGTGCCACCTGCACGCCGTAGGAGCGGTCGGCGGCCCCCTTGCCGACCTCGTGCAGGAAGACGACGTCGTTTTCCCATTCCTTGACCCGCATGGTCACGTTGGAGAGCCGCGCCAGCTTGCCGGCCAGCGAGGTCATTTCGTGAAAGTGAGTAGCGAAGATCGCCCGGCAGCGGTTCTTCTCATGCAGATACTCGACTGCCGCCCACGCGATCGACAGGCCGTCGAAAGTGGCGGTGCCGCGGCCGATCTCGTCGAGGATAACCAGTGCGCGCTCGCCGGCCTGGTTGAGGATCGCCGCCGTCTCGACCATCTCGACCATGAAGGTCGAGCGGCCGCGCGCCAGATCGTCCGAGGCGCCGACCCGCGAGAACAGCCGGTCGACGACGCCGATATGGGCGGATGTCGCCGGCACGAAGGAGCCGGTCTGGGCCAGGATGGCGATCAGTGCGTTCTGCCGCAGGAACGTCGATTTACCGCCCATGTTGGGGCCGGTCAAAAGCCAGATCGCGCCGTTCCTGGCGCTACCCTCCGGCGACAGGTCGCAATCATTGGCAACGAACGGGCCTTCGCCCGAACGGCGCAAGGCCTGTTCGACCACCGGATGCCGCCCGCCCGTAATTTCGAAGGCAAGGCTCGAATCAACCACCGGCCGGCACCAGGCTTCGCTTTCCGATAAAAGCGCGAGCGCCGCCGAGACATCGAGCACGGCCAGCGCATCGGCACCGGCGCGGATCTTCTCCGCTTCGCCAACCGCTTCCATCGTCAGCGCGTCGAAGGCGGCAAGCTCGATGCTGAGCGCCCGGTCTGCGGCATTGGCGATCTTGGTCTCGAGTTCGGCGAGCTCGGTCGTGGTGAAGCGCATGGCGTTGGCCATGGTCTGGCGGTGGATGAAGCGCGCCTTGGCGCCATCGCTGCCGGTCATCACCGCATGATGGTTGGCGGTCACCTCGATATAGTAGCCAAGCACATTGTTGTGCCGGATTTTCAGCGAGCGGATGCCGGTCTCGTCGATCAGCGAGCGCTCCAGCCCGGCGATCACCTTTCGCGATTCGTCGCGCAGCGCCCGCATCTCGTCGAGATCGGCATGATAGCCGCCGCGAACAAAGCCGCCATCGCGCTTGAGCAGCGGCAGTTCGTCGCCCAGCGCCTGCGTCAGATGCTGGGCCAGCGCCTGGGGCAGCGCTTGGATGGCGGCGAGTGCGGCCGTCAATTCCTGTGGCAGGGCGGTCGCGGCAAAGATTTCGGCGATCGCGCCTGCCGCCTCGAAGCCGGCGCGCAGCGCGCCGAGGTCGCGCGGCCCGCCCCGGTTGAGCGCCAGCCTGGATAGCGCGCGCGGCATGTCGGCGACGCTCCTCAGGCTCGACCGCACCGCTTGGCAGAGCCGCGTTTGGGAACGGAAGAACGACACCGAATCCAGCCTGGCGCCGATCGCAGCCGGGTCGGTCAGCGGCGCCATCAGCCGGTCGGCGAGCAGCCTTGCGCCGCCGCCGGTGACCGTACGGTCGATCGCCTTGAACAGCGAGCCTTCGCGGCTGCCCGACAGCGTGCGTAAGAGTTCGAGATTGCCGCGTGTTGCCGGGTCGATGAACAGGGTCGAGCCCTGCTCTTCGCGCTCGGGCCGCGACAGCGGCGGGCGCTCGGCCTTCTGCGTCTTCTCGACATAGGCGATGGCGCCGGAGATCGCCGACAGTTCGGCGCGCGAAAAGGCGCCAAAACTATCCGGTGTCGCCACATCGAAGAAGCGGGCGATGCGTCCCGTGGCCGATGCCGAATCAAACAGCGACGGCGGCTGCGGGCTGGCGACGCGGCCGAGCACGTCGAACACCGGCTTCAACTCCGGATCGTGGAACACCGGCTCGGCGACGATCAGCTCGCGCGGATCGACACGGAAGATATCGGCCAGCAGCCGGTCGGCGGTGGTGTCGGTGACGCGGAAGGCGCCGGTCGAGATATCGATCCAGGCCAGCGCAAAGGAGTGGTCCGCTCCGCCCTTCACCCGCCCCAGCGCCATCAGGAAACTCGATTCCGAGGGCGCCAGCAATTTGTCCTCGGTGATGGTGCCCGGTGTCACCAGCCGCACCACGTCGCGGCGCACCACCGATTTGCCGCCGCGTTTCTTGGCTTCGGCCGGATCCTCGATCTGTTCGCAGACGGCAACGCGGAAGCCCTGGCCGATCAGCTTTTGCAGATAGTCGTCGGCAGCATGCACCGGCACGCCGCACATCGGAATGTCGAGCCCTTGATACTTCCCCCGTTTGGTCAGCACGATGCCGAGCGCCCGGCTCGCCTTCTCGGCATCGTCGAAGAACAGCTCGTAGAAATCGCCCATGCGATAGAACAGCAGCGAATCGGGGTTCGCCGCCTTGATCTCGATAAATTGCTCGATCATCGGCGTGGCACCGGCATGGACGGTCGGCGCCGGCGTCATCGCCTCGGGGGCGTCTGGCTCGTTCGGGCTGTGCATGTTCATGCGCGGCACGCTAGCAGATGTGATGATGCGGTTTAATGCCGGCGCCTCGAAAAACAGGGGACGACGGGACGGCAGCTTGTCCGCAATTGCCGATGCGGACGGCGATTCCGGCGCACTGGCGGTTTACACGCGGCGGCGCGTGGTCTTAATTCGGGCCGACACAAAGCACCCGCTTCAACGAGGTGCTGCACCGGCGAGGAAATCAAGAACATCATGGCCAGGAAAACCGAGAACAGCGGTCCGTCCGTCAGTGCGCAGGAAGCGCTCGAATTCCACGCCATGGGTCGGCCGGGCAAGCTGGAGGTCGTCGCCACCAAGCCGATGGCGACGCAACGCGACCTCAGCCTCGCCTATTCGCCTGGTGTCGCGGTTCCGGTTCTGGCCATCGCCGAAGACCCCTCGCGCGCCTTCGACTACACGACGCGCGGCAACATGGTCGCCGTCATCTCCAACGGCACCGCCATTCTCGGCCTTGGCAATCTCGGCGCGCTGGCCTCCAAGCCGGTGATGGAGGGCAAGGCGGTGCTGTTCAAGCGCTTCGCCGATGTCGATTCCATCGATCTCGAGGTCGATACCGAGGACGCCGACGAGTTCATCAACTGCGTGCGTTTTCTCGGCCCCTCCTTCGGCGGCATCAATCTCGAGGACATCAAAGCGCCGGAGTGCTTCATCATCGAGCAGCGCCTGCGCGAATTGATGGACATTCCCGTCTTTCACGACGACCAGCACGGCACCGCGATCATCTCGGCCGCCGGCCTGATCAACGCGCTGGAGATCACCGGTCGCGACATGAAGACCACGAAAATGGTCTGCAACGGCGCTGGCGCCGCTGGCATCGCCTGCATCGAGCTGATGAAGGCGATGGGCTTTGCGCCGGAAAACATCATCCTGTGCGACACCAAGGGCGTCGTCTTCCAGGGCCGCACCGAAGGCATGAACCAGTGGAAATCGGCGCATGCGGTCAAGACCGAGGCGCGCAGCCTCGCCGAGGCGCTCGATGGCGCCGACGTCTTCCTCGGCCTCTCCGCCAAGGGCGCGCTGACCACCGCCATGGTGCAGTCGATGGCCAAGAACCCGATCATCTTCGCCATGGCCAATCCCGACCCGGAAATCACGCCGGAGGAGGTCGCCGAAATCCGCACCGACGCCATCATGGCCACCGGGCGTTCTGATTATCCCAACCAGGTCAACAATGTGCTCGGCTTTCCCTACATCTTCCGCGGCGCGCTGGATGTCAGGGCAACCACCATCAATGACGACATGAAGATCGCCGCCGCGCAGGCGCTGGCGGCATTGGCGCGCCAGGATGTGCCCGACGATGTCGCCGCCGCCTATCAGGGCAACCGGCCGAAATTCGGCCCCAACTACATCATCCCGGTGCCGTTCGACCCGCGCCTGATCTCGGCCATCCCGATCGCGGTCGCCAAGGCGGCGATGGATTCCGGCGTCGCCCGCAAGCCGATCCTCGATCTCGACCGTTACGCGCAGGAGCTGTCGGCCCGCCGCGACCCGATCGCCTCGACCCTGCAGCGCATCTACGACCGCGTGCGCCGCCAGCCCAAGCGCATCGTCTTCGCCGAGGGCGAGGAGGAGCAGGTCATGCGTGCCGCCGTCTCCTATGTGAACCAGCGGCTCGGCACCGCCATCCTGCTCGGACGCGACGACGTCATCAAGGAGAACGCCAAGCACGCCGGCATCGACCTCAACAAGCAAGGCATCGAGATCATCAATGCAAGGCTGTCGCGCCGCAACGGCATCTACACCGACTATCTCTACGAGCGCATGCAGCGCAAAGGCTTCCTGTTCCGCGACTGCCAGCGCCTGATCAACAACGACCGCAACCATTTTGCCGCCTGCATGGTGGCGCTGGGTGATGCCGACGGCATCGTCACCGGTGTCACCCGCAACTATTCGACCGCGCTCGACGACATCCGCCGCGTCATCGACGCCAAGCCCGGCCACCGCGTCATCGGCGTCTCGATCGTGCTGGCGCGAGGCAAGACCGTGCTGGTCGCCGACACCGCCGTGCACGATATGCCGAATGCCGAGCAGATCGCCGACATCGCCGAGGAGGCCGCAGGCTTTGCCCGCCGCATGGGCTACGAGCCACGGCTTGCCATGCTCGCCTATTCGACCTTCGGCCATCCGCAGGGCGAACGCTCTGAGCGTGTCCAGGAGGCGGTGCGCATCTTGGACAAGCGCCGCGTCGATTTCGAGTATGACGGCGAAATGGCCGCCGACGTGGCGCTCAATGCGCGGGCCATGGCGCAATATCCGTTCATAAGGCTGACCGGCCCGGCCAATGTGCTGATCATGCCGGCGTTCCACTCGGCCTCGATCTCGACCAAGATGCTGCAGGAACTCGGCGGCTCGACCGTGATCGGCCCGCTGCTGGTGGGGCTGAACAAGCCGGTTCAGATCGTGTCGCTGAACGCCAAGGACTCGGACATCGTCAACATGGCGGCGATCGCGGCGTATACGGCGGGGACTTGAGCGGCGAGCCTTAGCGGTGAGTCCGGGAGGCGTTCAGCCCGGCGCGAACACGCGCGCGGCCTCGACGACCTCGTCCACCTGATCCTGCCGCAGCAAGTCGATCGGGACGCGGCCGTCGAGCTGCGCCGAGGGGCGAGTCAGCCACAGCCACGCCAGTCTGGGATTGCTGATCAGCGACAGCACGTCGCGAATGCCCGCTACCGGCCGGCCGTCGACGAACTGCGCCAGCGGGAAGACATGTTTGCGGCCGCCCTTGCGCAAGGCGATGACCTCGCCCCGCCGCTGCCAGCGGTGCAGGGTCGAGCGGGCGATACGCAAATTCTCTTCCAGATAGGTCGAGCCGGCGACGCGGCCCGCCCAGTCCTCGATCAGCATCGATTCGAGATCGTCGGATTTTGGCAGCGAAGGAGGCTCGACATCGGCCAACGGGGTCGTCGGCGGATTGATCACGCCGGCTATACCGGCTTCGCTGCGGCGCGCGGCTTCCGCCGCCAGCGCGCGCACGAATTTCGAGGCCAGGCCGGGCAGGTCGGCATGGATGGCGTCGATAGCGCGCTGGTGCTTCGGTGACAGCAAGGTGACGGCGGACGCTATGCTGCCGGCGATTTTGCCGACCGAGACCATGGTGGGCTTGTTGATAGTCTCGTCATAGCGGGCAAGCGCGCGTTCGACGTCTTCGGCGACCATCTCGGCGAAGTCGTCCTGCTTGAGGCCTTGGATCTGAAATCTGTTCATACATCTGTCTTCTGGGCCGCGCTCCCCTCCCACAGCTGCGGCCGGCTTTTGAATCTCTAGAGCGTAAAGCGGAAATCGCGACGGCAACAGATGCTGCGGCCCGACAGCATGCTGTCTAGCATTTCTTGACCCCCAACTAACTGAGGGCGCACCGAAATGTCAGTCGCGGGACGCCCGGATTGCGTGTAGGTGCGATGTATGACAGCCGCGCGACGGTGAGAAGCGGAGGCGGCCTTCCCTTCTCCCCCTGTGGGAGAAGGTGGATTGGCGCGCAGCGCCAAGACGGTTGAGGGGTGTAGGACGGAGTACCGTCAGTGCCAAGCTGGAGCACCCCTCATCCGTCGCCTTCGGCGACACCTTCTCCCACAGGGGGAGAAGGGAAGAGCTTTCCCTACAGCAACCCCGCCTGCTCAGCCTCGCGGCGCAGATTCTGCCGTGGCCTGGGGCCGATCTGCTGGATCACCAAGCCGGCCGCCAGTGAGCCAAGATCGCCGCAGGTCTGCAGGTCGCGGCCTTGCGTGTAGCCATGCAGGAAGCCGGCGGCATAGAGATCGCCGGCGCCCGTCGTGTCGACCAGTTCCTTGATGGCGGTCGCCTTGATNGTCTGCAGGTCGCGGCCTTGCGTGTAGCCATGCAGGAAGCCGGCGGCATAGAGATCGCCGGCGCCCGTCGTGTCGACCAGTTCCTTGATGGCGGTCGCCTTGATGACCACGGTCTCGTCGCCGCGCACGATCACCGAGCCTTTTTCCGAGCGGGTCACGGCGGCGATCCGGCAATCCTTGCGGATCTGGGCCAGCGCCTCGTCGAACGACGACGTCTGGTAGAGCGACTTGATCTCGTGGCTGTTGGCAAAGACGATGTCGACCGTGCCCGAACGCATCAGCTCAAGGAATTCGTCGCGGTAGCGGTCGACGCAGAACGAATCCGACAGTGTCATCGACACTTCTCGGCCTGCTGCGTGCGCCAGCTTCGCCGTCTGGCGGATTGCCTCCTTGGCGCGCGGCGGGTCCCACAGATAGCCTTCGAAATAGGTGACCTTGGCGCCAGATGCCTTGTCGGCTTCGACATCCTCAGGGCCAAGCTCGACGCAGGCGCCGAGATAGGTGTTCATCGAGCGCTCGCCGTCGGGCGTGACGAAGATCATCGAGCGCGCCGTCGGCGGCTCACCCTTGAGCGGTATGGTGTCGAAGGCGACGCCCTGCGCATGGATGTCGTGGGCGTAAATTTCGCCCAGCGCATCGTTGGAGACCTTGCCGAAGAAGGCGGCGCGGCCGCCGAAGCTGGCGACGCCGGCCGCCGTGTTGCCGGCGCTGCCGCCGGACGCCTCGATCGCCGGCCCCATGCGGCTGTAGAGCAGTTCGGCGCGCTGTGTGTCGATGAGGTTCATCGCGCCCTTGATGATGCCGTTGGTCTCGAGGAATTCCTCGTCGCACTGGGCGATGATGTCGACAATGGCATTGCCGATGCAAAGCACGTCATAATCCGGCATCAAAATCTCCGCCAAAACCCGAGCCGGCTTCNCTCGTCGCACTGGGCGATGATGTCGACAATGGCATTGCCGATGCAAAGCACGTCATAATCCGGCATCAAAATCTCCGCCAAAACCCGAGCCGGCTTCTTGCCACGCCGGTCCGGCGCGGGTCTAGCGATTTGAAACCGGTTTGCCTAGGGCGTGACACGCAACTTTGGCGGAACAGGCAAAAGGCGCATCAGCCGCGAGGCGCTATGACAATTCGACCGTGGCCGAAGCATTTCATCGCCGGGCCGCCTACAAGCATGGCTCACCCGATCCCGTTTGAAGGCGAGCCATGCCGACAAAGAACGAGCCTGCAAAGAACGACATGACCACCGACCTTGCGCTGCTCGTCGTGCTGGCGGTGCTCTGGGGCGCCTCCTACACCTTCATCAAGATCGGCGTCGAAACCATCCCGCCGGTCACCTTCATCGCCGCCCGCACCCTGATTGCCGGTGGTATCTTGTTTGCCATCCTCCGCTGGCGCGGGCTCGCCATGCCGGGCGATGCGGCAAGCTGGCGCCGCTTCGCCTTCCAGGCCTGCCTCAACAGCGTCATCCCGTTCACCCTGATCGCCGCGGCGGAACGTTCGGTCGATGCCGGCCTCGCCACCATCCTGAACGCGACCTCGCCGATCTTCACCTTCCTCTTGACAGCGCTCATCACCCGCCACGAGCCGGTCACGGTGCGCAAGCTGATTGGCGTCGGCGCCGGCATTGCCGGCATCTGTCTCATCATAGGCACGCAGGCACTGGGTGGTCTCGGTCACGAGTTGTGGGCGCAGTTGGCCATCGTAGCGGCAACAATCTGCTATGCCGGGGCCGCCATTTTCGGCCGCGGCTTCAAGGGTCTCGATCCGATGCTGCCTGCCGCGGGTTCGATGCTGTGCGGCGCCGTCATCCTCGTGCCCCTCAGTCTGGTGTTCGACCAGCCGTGGACGCTGGCGCCTTCGGCCGCATCGATTCTGGCCCTGCTCGGCCTGTCGGTGTTTTCCACCGCATTGGCCTTCGTCATCTATTTCCGCCTCATCCACACGCTGGGTTCGGTCGGCACCACCTCGCAGGCCTATCTGCGGGTGCCGATCGGCGTCGGCATCGGCGCCCTTTTCCTCGGCGAAAGCCTAGGCTCGACGGCATGGCTGGGCATGGGTTTTGTCGTGGCTGGGGTCGCCGCCATGACCATTCCGGTTCGAAAGCCAGCATTTGCGCGGTAGAGCAATTCCAGGACAAGTGTGAAGCGGTTTTCCAAGGAAAAGCGCATAGCGCTCTCCCCTTGGGGATTGCGCCAAAGCAAAAGAACCGGCCTGCTTGCGCTCATGCCGTGCTCTGCTTATCTCGGAAGCATCCGCCTTTTCGACGGTGTCTGGTGTGACCTGGGGGTAAAGCACGGTGATTTTCGACGCTGCCCGCACTGCGGCCCTCGAGCTGCTCTCGCCTCCCTTTCGGGCCGTGTTCCTCAAGACATTGGGTCTGACGCTGCTGGCGCTTGTCGCCTTGTGGTTCGGCCTGACCAGCCTCGTCGAGTGGCTCGCCCTGCCGTGGCTGCAGACGCTGTTGCCCGGCATACCGTCCTGGGCCGGCTGGCTGGGTGGCATCATCGCCGCGATAGCGCTTGCCTTCGGCATGGCATTGCTCATCGCGCCGGTGACGGCTGTTGTCGCCGGCCTGTTCCTCGACGATATCGCCGAAGTGGTCGAGCGCACCGACTATCCCGGCGATCCGACCGGTCGCGCCATGCCGGCGCTGCGCTCGCTGGTGCTGTCGGCGCGATTCCTCGGCGTCGTCATTCTCGGCAACATCGTCGCCCTGCTGCTTCTGCTGGTGCCGGGCGTCAACATAGCCGCCTTCTTTATCGTCAACGGCTATCTGCTCGGGCGCGAGTTCTTCGAATTCGCTGCCATGCGCTTTCGCGGGGAAGAAGAGGCCAGGGCCTTGCGCAGGCACTATGCCGGCACGGTGTTTCTCGCCGGGCTGCTCATCGCGGCTTTCCTCGCCGTGCCGTTGCTCAACCTGCTGACGCCGCTCTTCGCCGCCGCCGTGATGGTGCATCTGCACAAGGCGATCTCGGTGCGGGAAGTGGCTCGCTCCTCGCGCCGCTGAGCATTTTCTTCAGCGCAACAGGAATCCGCGTCCGAGCTCGTCGTCCGCTTCGACGATAAACTCCGTCCTGCCACTATAATAGGCGCGGCCGCCGACGCGGGCGATGATCGCCCCGTGCGGGCCAGCCTTCGCAGTCCGCACCACGGCTCCCGAAAACCGCGAGCCGGCAATGCTTTCGAATGTGCGCGTCTGTCCGATCGCGATCTCGCCCTTGGCATGCATGGCCGCCAGCCTTGCGGTGACGCCGGAGCCGGTCGGCGAGCGGTCGACCTCCGCCTCGGCGAAGACGCAGATGTTCTTGGTCACCTCATCGGAAAAGGCATCGCGGCCATCGGTCAGGATGGTGCCGTAGAGGAAGGCAAGGTCGGCATGGTCGGGATGCGACATCGGAAATTCGGCCTTGAGCCTGTCCGTCAGCGCGGTTGCCGCATCGACGAAATCGCGCACCCGGCTTTTGCCGAATTCGAGCCCGAATTGGTGACAATCGGCCAGCGCGTAGAAAGCGCCGCCATAGGCGACGTCGAAGCCGATCGTGCCGTGGCCCGCCAGCTCTATCGTCTGCCCGCCGGCGAACAGAAACGCCGGCACGCTTTCGAACGACACCGCACCGGCCTTGCCGTCCCTGACCTCGACCGAGGCGACGACCAGCCCGCACGGCGCCTCGATATTCACTGTCGTGATTGGTTCCTGTTTCGCCACCAATCCTTCATCTACGGCGTAGCGGCCGAGCGCGACGATGGCGTGGCCGCACATCGTCGAATAGCCCTCATTGTGCATGAACAGCACGGCGAGGTCGGCGCCGGGCAGGTCGGGTTCGACCAGCAAGGCGCCATACATGTCGTAATGGCCGCGCGGCTCGAACATCAGGATCTTCCTGAGATGATCGAGATGGTCCCGCACATAGGCGCGCTTTTCCAGGATCGTGCCCCTGGGGACACTGGGATAGCCGCCGGTGACGATCCTGAGCGGCTCGCCGCCGGTATGCATATCGACGACGGTAAGCGTCATGCGATGGGCCCCGTTCAAGCTGAAGACTTGCCGAAGAGGGCTTGCAATTTGCCGAACGGCATGGCGGCGCGGGTGAAGCCGAAGGTGCCGTCCTGCTGGATCTCGCGCGCCGCCGTTTCCAGCATGCCATAGGCGAAATTGGTCAGCCACGGCCCGAGCGAGATGCGCTTGACGCCGGCCATGGCGAGGTCGGCGATGGTGAAGCCAGGCTTTGCCATGACATTGACCGGCTTGCTGACCGCCGAGCAGAGCGTGCGGATCATCTCGACGTCGCCGATGCCGGGCGCATAGAGCACGTCGGCGCCGGCCTTCTCGAAGGCCTGCAGCCGCTTGATGGTGTCGTCGAGGTCGGACTTGCCCCACAGGAAATTCTCAGCCCGCGCCGTGAAGACGAAATCGCGCTTCAGCGCCCGCGCCGCCTCCACCGCCGCCGCAATGCGCTCGACGGCATGCGCGAAATCATAGATCGGCTTGTCGGGATCGCCGGTGTGGTCCTCGATCGAGCAGCCGGCAAGACCGGCCGCTTCCGCCGCGAAGATGGTTTCGGCGGCCTGCTCGGCGCTGTCGCCCTTGCCCTTCTCGAGGTCGGCGGAGACAGGCAGGCTGGTCGCCGCCGTCACCTCGCGGCAATGGTGGATCATCTGGTCGAAGGTTACGGCGCCATCCGGCAGGCCGCGTGAAAAAGCAAAGCCGGCGCTGGTCGTCGCCAGCGCCGTGAAACCGAACGAGGTCAGCAGCTTCGTCGTGCCAATATCCCAGGGATTGGGCATGACGAAGGTCGAGGCATGCAGGTCGCGAAAGATCTTGCCCTTGTCCATGGTAGTTCCCCCATCATGTGCGGTGTGGCTAAGCGGATTTTATCCTGCCCGATTTGACCGGGCAAACGAATGCGGTTGGTTCAGAAGCGATTGGCGTTCTCTCCTGCCAATTTGTCCAGCGCGTCGGAATCCTTGGTGTAGCGCGATGTCTTCTTGTCCCAGTGATAGGTGACGGAAATCTCGTGGGACTCTGGTCTGGGCGGAGTGTCGTCACAGCTTTCGCCGTTCAGCACAGTAGAGTCGGTCACGGTCACCTTGATGGCGGCATAAGGCTGGCCGTCGCCTACGGTCTGCAAAGTCACGTCCTGCTTGCGGCTGTAGGCGCACAGGTTTTCGTCGAACGTATAGATCATGTCGATCGGTTCGAACTTGTCGTCGCGGATCATGATCAGCGGCGTGATCACATAGTTCTGGCTCGAATTGAAATGCGCGCTCATGGTGATGAGGACGTCATCGTTGGCGCTGACCGAAAGTCTGCCCGGCTCGTGGAAATAGGTGCCGCGGTCGAGCGCGACATTGACGGCGTCGAGCAGCTTTGGCTTGGCCGTGATGTCGTAGAGCGCCAGCACCGCATAGCCTTCGGCGCTGTCGGGAGAATCGCCAAGGTCGAACAGCATGGTCAGCCGATCCTTGCCGCCGGCCTTGATGGCGAGCACCGCGGCATTGGAAAAGCCCGAAGTCTCGGGCGGCGAACCGCCGCTGTCCGGTCCCTCGATATGACGCATCTCGATCGGCAACCCACCCCTATAGAAGCCGTCCTTGTCCGCAGCGAGATCCGGAATGACCATCCTCGCGAGGTCGAGATAGGTGACATCCGTGCGGCCGGGCAGAGCGCTGCCGAGCTCCGGAAAGCTGATGGCTTGCGCGCCGGCCGCGGTCCATAGAAACGGCGCCAGCATCAAGGCGAGGATGAGGCGGAGCAGGCTGGGGTTCATGCGTGGCCTCGAGTTGGCGGCGCCAAGCTAGCACGGACAATCGAGGCGTACAGCTGCAGGCTGAAGATCAGGTCAGTGGATCGGCACCAGCCCGGCCAGCTCGCGCATGTCGTCGAACAGGATGCCGCCGGCCTGGATCAGGCCGGCGCGGTCGGAATAGGGATCGGCATGGTAGGAAAACACCCGCATGCCGGCGGCGATCCCGGCCTGCGTGCCGGCGACGCTGTCCTCGATGACGATGCAGTCGGCAGGCGCGAAGCCCATGGTCTTGGCCGCATGCAGGAACAGGTCCGGGAACGGCTTGCCACGGCTGACCATGGTCGAGGAAAACATCGCGTGTTCGAACAGCGGCAGCAGCCCGGTCTGGCCAAGCGTGATGTGCATCTTCGACACCCGGGCCGAGGTGGCGACGCAATAGGCGATACCGGCTGAACGCACGGCTTCGACGAACTCGCGGACGTAGGGGATCGCTTCGACGCCGTGGGCAAACAGGTCCGGCAGGCCGGCGTTCCAGCGATCGACGAAACCGGCGCCGAGCCTGACGCTGGTCTCTTCTTCGATCTCTTTCTGCACCGACGCCATGCTGCGGCCGGAGAAATTCTTGCGGCAATATTCGAAGCTTGTCGGATAGCCGGCAGCGGTCAGCCATTCGGCGAGACGCCGATTGGCCAAATTCTCTGTATCGACCAGGATCCCGTCGCAGTCGAAGATGACAAGCTTAGGCAGTTCAGGCATCAGGCGGTGCCGGTCGATCCGAACCCGCCCGCGCCACGCGCCGTACCACCGGCCAGACTGCGCTCTTCCACGGTCGCCTGGGCCACCGCAGCGAAGATGATCTGGGCGACGCGCATGCCGCGCGTCACGGCAAAGTCTTCATCGCCGAGATTGATCAGCAGCACCTTCACCTCGCCGCGATAGTCGCTATCGATGGTGCCGGGCGTGTTGAGGACGGTCAGGCCGTGCTTGAAAGCAAGTCCGGAGCGGGGCCGCACCTGGCCCTCCATGCCTTCCGGAATTTCCAGGATCAGCCCGGTCGGCACCAGAGCGCGCTTTCCCGGAAGGATCAGCAGCGGCCGGTCGTCCGGCACAGCGGCGCGCAGATCCATGCCGGCGGCACCAGTGCTTTCATAGGCGGGAAGGGGAAGTCCTTCAGCATGCGGCAACCTGACGAAGCCGACGGTCGGACCGATGACGGAGGAAGTTTGAA
The DNA here is from genome assembly GCF_004006095.1 of Mesorhizobium sp. M7A.F.Ce.TU.012.03.2.1. Classification (NCBI taxonomy): domain Bacteria; kingdom Pseudomonadati; phylum Pseudomonadota; class Alphaproteobacteria; order Hyphomicrobiales; family Phyllobacteriaceae; genus Mesorhizobium; species Mesorhizobium sp. M7A.F.Ce.TU.012.03.2.1. The sequence continues at coordinate 744,800 of NZ_CP034779.1, read as the reverse complement.
GGGCTGCGCGCATAAAATCGATCCTATCGGCGCGAACGGCGATTCGGTCAACTCGACTGTAATTCTATCAACGGCTTTCTTTTGGGCGGCACGATGGCCGGTCCGGTAGTTTGTCGCCTAACTGTTCGAATTTCGATATGTTGGCCGCATGGATAATCAGGCCGATGACCAACCCGACATCTTAGCCCTATTGAGAAGCACTGCAGAGTCTAGCAAGCGTCTCGCTGAGGCCATGTTGAAGGCCTATGCAGCAAACGCTTTGCCAGAACCAGCGACGCCGGACGATATCGCTCATTGGAAACAGGTTTTGGTGGATGCCAAGTCAGAATTGCTAAGGCTACACGAGGCCCACCGGACCTAAAGACCAGAAGCGCCCAGTTCATACCGAGACACTACCCAATCCCACATGCGCTGCCCCTAACGCAGTTCCATCGGAACGACGGTCGTTTCCTTGATTTCCTCCATCACGAACGACGCGGAAACGTCCGACAGCGCCACCTTGGCAATCAGCCGCTGATAGAGCCGGTCATAGGCCTTCACGTCGGCGACGCGGGCGCGCAAGACATAATCGAGGTCGCCGGACATGCGGTAGACGCCGATGATCTCGGGAAAGCCGGTCACCGCCGCCCGGAACTTCTGCAGCCACTCCGGATCGTGGTTGGACGTGCGGATCAGGATGAAGACGGAAAGGCCAAGCCCGAGCTTTTCGGCATCGACCAGCGCCACCCTGCCGGTGATGACACCAGCCTCTTCCAGCCGCCTCACTCGGCGCCAGCAGGCATTGCGCGACAGCGCCACCCGTTCCGACAGCTGGTCGACCGACAGCGTGCCGTCGCGTTGCAGCTCAGCGAGCAATTTCCGGTCGATTTCGTCAATTTCCAGCGTCATGTGGGATGTTTGTCCCAAGGATCACCGAAATACAAGGACATTTTGAGACCGATGAACCGGCGAAGCGTGTCAGGATACTCATATCAGGAACTTGAAGCGCTGAAGGGGAACCAGCATGTCGGTCGCCAAGATTTTCACCTCTCACCCGGCCAAGGTCGGCGAAACCTATTTCAGCCACATGGGCTTTGCCGCCTGGTTTTCGTCGCGCCTGTTGATGGCGGCTTGTGCTGCGCTCGTTCATGCTTTCTTGCCATTTCTGTTTGAAACTACCGCCAGCCGAATCGTTCGCGAGCTTTACGAGCGGACGCACAACAGAGACACACACGCGATCAAGGAGCCTGCGGCTCTTATGGATCGCGCCTAGAGGACGACAGAAGCGATGTGCCGGTGGGCGGCCTATCTCGGTGAAGCGGTCTTTCTCGAAGACATCCTCACGGCGCCCTGTCACTCGCTGATCGCCCAGAGCCATTGCGCCCAGGAAGCGAAATCGCCGACCAATGGCGACGGCTTCGGCCTTGCCTGGTATGGCGACCGCCCAGAGCCGGGTCTCTATCGCGATATCCTGCCGGCCTGGTCCGATCCCAATCTGAAAAGCCTGTGCCGGCAGATCAAATCCGGCCTGTTCCTCGCCCATGTACGGGCGTCCACCGGCGGCGCCACCAGCCGCATGAATTGCCATCCGTTCATCTCCGGCGCCTGGTCGTTCATGCACAACGGCCAGATCGGCGGCTTCGAGAAGATCCGCCGCGCGCTGGAGAATTCGCTGTCAGACGCCGTCTTCGACCAGCGCGAAGGCACCACCGATTCCGAACTCTTTTTCCTGCTGATGATCGACGAAGGGTTGGCCGGCGATCCGCAAGGCGCGGTGTCCCGCGCCACTAGCCGCGTGCTCGAAGCCTCGCGCCGCGCCGGCCTCGAACCAGCGCTGAAGCTCACCGCCGCCTTCTCGGATGGACAGGCGCTGCATGCGGTGCGCTATGCCACCGACGCCCACGCGCCGACGCTCTACACCTCCGTCTTGCGCAAGGGCGGCGGCCGCTGCATCGTGTCCGAGCCGTTCGACCGCGAGGGCGGCGACTGGCAAGCGATCCCGCCATCGAGTTTTGTCACGATGACGCGGGACGGCATCAGCATTCGCCCGTTTGCTCCAGCGGCGGCAAAGCTGGCGCTGGTCGGGTAAGTTTCTTCGCCGGATCGCAAATGCTGCAAAGTCGCGGGCCAGCGCCCCCTCTGTCCTGCCGGACATCTCCCCCTCAAGTGGGGAGATTGGCAGCTTCGCCGACCGCGCGTTCTTGCAACGTTGAAGATTGGCGAAAGCCGTGACGCTATCCAATCTCCCCACTTGAGGGGGAGATGGCCGGCAGGCCAGAGGGGGGCGCCGTAGAGTGCCGACATCGGCAGCACAACTTCGATCAAGCACTAGCGAATACCGAATGCTCAACTCCGCTTGAAATCGCGCCGCGTTCCGCCAATTGGTCAGGCACGCGCGGCCAAGCCGGAGCATTCCTCATGGACATCGTCTTCTCCTCAACCGTCGATCTCGCTGCAGCCATCGCCAAGCGCAAAATCTCCGCCGTGGAAGCACTCGACGCCTATCTGGCGCAAATCGATGCGCACAACCATGCGGTGAATGCCGTCATCTCGCTCGACAGGGAAGGCGCCCGCGAGCGTGCCAAGAAGGCGGACGCTGCCCAGGCGCGCGGCGCCGCACCCGGACCTCTGCATGGCGTGCCGTTCACGCTGAAAGACATGCACGAAACGTCAGGCATAAGGACCACGGTCGGCTTCCCGCCCTTTGCCGACTATGTCGCCAAGCAGGACAGCCCGGTCGTCATCAGACTGAAAGCGGCCGGCGGCGTGCTGATGGCCAAGACCAATGTCGCGGCCATGCTTTCGGACTGGCAATCGAACAACCCGCTGTTCGGCCGCACCAACAATCCATGGAATCTCCAGCGCACGGCGGGAGGCTCCAGCGGAGGCGCGGCAGCGGCAATTTGCTTGGGGATGACGCCGTTCGACGTGGGCACAGACATGCAGGATTCGATCCGGCTGCCGGCCGCCTTTTGCGGTGTTTATGGCTTGAAGCCGACGGAGCATCGTGTCTCGCTGGCCGGTGCCTTCCCCGATCCCGGCGGTGCCGCGCGCAGCGTGCGGCTGATGTCCTGCCTCGGGCCGTTGGCGCGCAGCGTGCAAGATTTGGCGCTGATTTATCAAATCATCGCCGGCCCGGATGGAAGCGACACCGATCTTGCTCCGGTGCCGGTCCAGGATATGCCGAAGCTCGACCCTAGGACATTGCGCATCGCCTTCGCGCCGTCCTTTCCCGGCTTTCCGGTGGCCGGCGACATCAGCGCCGCGGTCGAAAACCTCGCAAGGCAGCTGCAATCGGCCGGTGCCCTCGTTGAGGAGGCAAAACTGCCGAAACTCGATCTGCACCACGATCTGGAGCAGGGCGGCGCGCTGATCGGCATGATGCTGGAGGCCGCCCAGCCGGAGTCCCCGGAGAACCCGACACCGGTCTCGCATTGGTTCGAGGCACTCGCCCGCCGCGACAGGTCCATTCTCGCCTGGGACCGGTTTTTCGAAAACCATGACGCGCTGCTCTGCCCGGTCGCCATGACTTCCGCCTTCCCGCATTGCGAGCCGGGCACGCCGATCACGGTCGACGGCAAGGAGCAGAGCTACTGGATGCTGCCGGCCTATGGCGCCGTCTTCAACTACAGCGGCCATCCGGCGCTTTCCATCCCATGCGGACAGGGCAGCGAGGGCTTGCCGATCGGCTTGCAACTGGTCGGCAAACGCTGGTCGGAGTCACAGCTGCTCGGCATCGCCAGGGCAATCGAACCACTGACCGGCGGCTTTCGGCGTCCGCCCGCCTATTGAGCGAAACGCGACAATCCATAAGGGGCAAGTAAGGGGTCGCGCTCGCCGTCGAGGATTTCCCGAGCGGCGAACAGGCCGATGGCCGGCGCCAACGTGATGCCGGAATGCATGACGGCGACATAGACACCGTCCAAGCCCTCGGCGCGGCCAATGATCGGAAAGCCGTCGATCGGCGTCGGCCGGTAGCCGACCGTGTGGAAATCGAGTTCCAACCCATCGCTGTCGCGCAGCATGGCCTTCATGGCCGCAAACAGGGCGTGGGCGGTGGCTTCGGCATCCATGCCCGGATCGGCTCCGCCAAAATCCGAGCCGGCGATGATGCGGCCTTCCGCCGTCTGGCGCATGTGCAGCCGCTCGGCCAGCACCAGCCCGTTGAGCAGCTTTTCGTGCGGTCGCGAATGGACGATCAGGCCGGGCGGCGTTTCGATCGGCAGGTTGATCCCGGCGGTCGCGGCGATCTCCGGCGAGCCAACGCCGGCCGCGACCACCACCTCGTCCGATGCAATCAGGCCATGCGATGTGTCGACACCGGTGATCCTGCCGCCGGTCTGGACCAGGGCCGTCACCGTGCTGGAGATGGTCTTCGCGCCATGTCGCTTCGCGTCTGCCAATAGGGCACGGACGGCGGCCACGGGCTCTGCGACACCTTCTTCGGCAACATGCAGGGCAAAATCCGGAAGCTCGGTGAGATTAGGTTCGATGCGCGCTGCACCGGCGCGGTCGACTTGGCTGATGCCATAGCCCCAGGCGGAATGTTCCGTGGCGTAGGTTTCCATGTCGGCCGCCGGTAAGTCCCAGCACAGGCCGCCGCACCAGATAAGCGGCAGGTCGGGCAGGTCCTGCGCCAGCCGCGACCATTCGGCCATGGCGCGGGTGCGCAGCCGGAAATAGGGCTCCGGATTGCCCCAGCTGGCGTTGATCCAGGCGAACGAATTTGGCGTCGCCACCCCACCGGCAGCACTGTCGGCAATCACCGTCACTTGCGCACCCGCTCTGCTCAGATGCCAGGCGGTGGAGGCACCGATGATGCCGGCGCCGATGACGATTACTTGTTTCGCCGCAGTCATGCTTGCTCCTCTTCCTCGTCATCCGGAGGGATGTTCATCCAGTGCCATCCCGGCAGCCGCTTGCCAACATCGCGCAGCGTAAAATATGCGGCAATGCACTGGCCGGAGCCACAGCACGACTGAGCTGTATGCTCTGACGGTGAGGCGGCGATCAGCAGCGCCCGAGCCGCCGGACCGGTCGACAGGCCGGCACTGCGCTGCTAGAAGCCCGGCCTGTCACACGGAAATCCCAGAGAATGCCCGAAGCAATAGAAGAAGAAGTGGCACGCCGCCGCACCTTCGCGATCATCGCGCACCCGGACGCCGGCAAGACGACGCTCACCGAAAAGCTGCTGCTGTTCGGCGGCGCCATCCAGCTCGCCGGCGAGGTCAAGGCCAAGAAGGACAAGATCCAGACGCGGTCCGACTGGATGAAGATCGAGCGCGAACGCGGCATCTCGGTCGTCACCTCGGTGATGACCTTCGAGTATGAGGACAATGTCTTCAACCTGCTCGACACGCCCGGCCACGAGGATTTCGCCGACGACACCTACCGCACGCTGTCGGCGGTCGACTCGGCGGTCATGGTCATCGATGCCGCCAAGGGCATCGAGCCACGCACGCTGAAACTGTTCGAAGTCTGCCGCCTGCGCGACATCCCGATCATCACCTTCATCAACAAGATGGACCGCGAAAGCCGCGATCCGTTCGAGATTTTGGACGAGATCGAACAGAAGCTGGCGCTGGATACTGCCCCCGTCACCTGGCCGATCGGCCGCGGCAAGAATTTTGCCGGCACCTATCATCTGGCGCTGAATGCCGTGCGCAGGGGCGACGCGGAGAAGGAACGCACGCCGGTCAACGGCCCCGATTCCAACCGCGTCGCCGGGCTGCTGCCCGAAAACGAGCGCGAAGCCTTCATCGAGGAACTGGAACTCGCGCGAGAAGCGTGCAGACCCCTTGATATTGAGGCCTTCCGCGAGGGCCATCTGACGCCGGTCTATTTCGGTTCGGCGCTACGCAACTATGGCGTGCGCGACCTGATCGAGGCACTCGGCGCTTTTGGACCGCCGCCGCGCGCGCAGGAGGCCGACACCCGCAAGGTCGAGGCGACCGAAGAGAAGATGACGTCCTTCGTCTTCAAGATTCAGGCCAACATGGATCCCAATCACCGCGACCGCATCGCCTTCGTCCGTGTCTGTTCGGGCAAGCTCGAGCGCGGCATGAAGGCCAAGCTGGTGCGCACGGGAAAACCGATGTCGCTGTCGGCGCCGCAGTTCTTCTTTGCCCGGACCCGCGTTACCGCTGACGAGGCTTTTGCCGGTGACGTCGTCGGCATCCCCAACCATGGCACGCTGCGCATCGGCGACACGCTGACCGAAGGCGAGGAGATACTGTTCCGCGGCGTTCCGAATTTCGCCCCGGAAATCCTGCGTCGTGTGCGCCTCGGCGACGCGATGAAGGCGAAAAAACTCAAGGAAGCGCTGCACCAGATGGCAGAGGAGGGCGTCGTGCAGCTGTTTTCGCCGGAGGATGGCTCGCCGGCCATCGTCGGCGTCGTCGGCGCGCTGCAGCTCGACGTGCTGAAGGAACGGCTGAACTTCGAATACACGCTGCCGGTCGAATTCGAGATGTCGCGGTTTTCAGTCTGCCGCTGGATATCGGCCGACGACAAAGCCGAGACGCTTCGCTTCATCGAGGCGCATCGCGGTGACATCGCCCGCGACCTCGACAATGATCCGGTGTTCCTCGCCCAGCACGCTTTCTCGCTGAACTACGAAGCGGAACGCTGGAAGGCGATCAAGTTTGCCACGATCAAGGACTATCAGGTCCGCGACAAGGCGGCGTAGGCGCCAGTTTTCCCTTCTCCCCGTTCACGGGGAGAAGGTGCCCGAAGGGCGGATGAGGGGCAGCGCCAACCCTCGACTATCCTCTCGCCGCTTCCTCGATCCTGGCGATGTCGATCTTGCTCATCTGCATCATCGCCGACATCACGCGGCCGGCCTTGGCCCGGTCCGGATCCAGCAGCAGGCGCGGCAGCTGCTCCGGCACAACCTGCCAGGAGACGCCGAATTTATCCTTCAGCCAGCTGCATTGCGACGGTTGGCCGCCACCTTCGATGAGCTTGTCCCAGAAGTAATCCACCTCTTCCTGCGTCTTGCAGTCGATCGACTGCGACATCGCCTCGGTGTGCTTGAACTGCGGTCCACCATTGAGCGCCTGGAATTGCACCCCGTCGAGTTCGAACGTGGTCACCAGCACCTTGCCTTCATCGGCGTGGCCTTCGGGCCAGCGCATTACGCTCAGCACCTTCGAATTCTTGAAGATGGAGACGTAGAAATTCATGGCCTCTTCGGCCAGGCCGTCGAACCACAGGCAGGTGGTGATCTTTTGCATGTCGTGCTCCTCGGGTTGTTTTGGTTGCGTTACGGCGAAACGGCTGACTCCGAACGTGGTGCCATTTCCATGTCGTCTGCCTAAGGACGGGCATGCAGTGCGCCATCCGACAGTGCTACGCATTTTTTTGAGAGAATCTGGCGCATTGCAAAATTGTGGCCAGACCGGGCTTGCGCGTCTATAACGCCTGCGGTCCGAATTCAGCTCCGCCGCGCCATGCATGGCTGTGGCCAGCCACCAAGGAAAAAACATGCCTGCCTATCGCTCCCGCACCACCACCCATGGCCGCAACATGGCCGGCGCTCGCGGCCTCTGGCGCGCCACCGGCATGAAGGACAGCGATTTCGGCAAGCCGATCATCGCGGTGGTCAACTCCTTCACCCAGTTCGTGCCGGGCCATGTCCATCTGAAGGATCTCGGCCAGTTGGTCGCGCGCGAGATCGAGAAGGCCGGCGGCGTCGCCAAGGAATTCAACACCATCGCCGTCGACGACGGCATCGCCATGGGCCATGACGGCATGCTCTATTCGCTGCCGTCGCGCGAGCTGATCGCCGATTCCGTCGAATACATGGTCAATGCTCACTGTGCCGACGCCATGGTCTGCATCTCCAATTGCGACAAGATCACGCCCGGCATGCTGATGGCATCGTTGCGCCTCAACATCCCGACCGTCTTCGTTTCCGGCGGTCCGATGGAAGCCGGCAAGGTGGTGCTCGCCGGCAAGACGCAGGCTCTCGACCTGGTCGATGCCATGGTGGCGGCCGCCGACGACAGGGTCTCCGACGAGGACGTCAAGGTCATCGAGCGCTCGGCTTGCCCGACCTGCGGCTCCTGCTCGGGCATGTTCACCGCCAATTCGATGAATTGTTTGACCGAGGCGCTTGGCCTGTCGCTGCCCGGCAACGGCTCGACATTGGCCACCCATGCCGACCGCAAGCGGCTGTTCGTCGAGGCCGGCCACCTGATCGTCGATCTCGCTCAGCGTTACTACGAACAGGATGACGAGACGGCTCTGCCGCGCAACATCGCCTCGAAGGGCGCCTTCGAGAACGCCATGACCCTCGACATCGCCATGGGCGGCTCGACCAACACCGTGCTGCACATCCTGGCTGCCGCGCATGAAGGCGAGATCGATTTCGATCAGGACGACATCGACGCGCTGTCGCGCAAGGTGCCGGTGCTGTGCAAGGTTGCTCCGGCCAAGTCCGACGTGCACATGGAAGACGTGCACCGCGCCGGCGGTATCATGGCCATCCTCGGCCAGCTCGACAATGCCGGCCTGCTCAACCGCGACCTGCCGACGGTGCACACGCGAACGCTGGGCGAAGCGCTCGACCATTGGGATATTTCCCGCACGACCAGCCAGAGTGTGCGCGATTTCTTCCTCGCCGCCCCTGGTGGCGTGCCGACACAGGTCGCTTTCAGCCAGGACCGCCGCTGGGACGAACTCGATCTCGACCGCGAGAAAGGCGTCATCCGCTCGACCGAACATCCCTTTTCCAGGGATGGCGGCCTCGCCGTGCTGAAAGGCAATCTGGCTCTCGACGGCTGTATCGTGAAGACCGCCGGCGTCGATGAATCGATCCTGAAGTTCACCGGCCCGGCCCGCGTCTTCGAAAGCCAGGATTCGAGCGTCAAGGCGATCCTGTCCAACGAGATCAAGGCCGGCGATGTGGTCGTCATCCGCTATGAAGGGCCGCGCGGCGGCCCAGGCATGCAGGAAATGCTTTATCCAACCAGCTATCTGAAGTCGAAAGGGCTCGGCAAGGCCTGCGCCCTGGTCACCGACGGCCGCTTCTCGGGAGGCACGTCGGGCCTGTCGATCGGCCATGCGTCGCCGGAAGCCGCCGAAGGCGGGCTGATCGGGCTGGTGCAGGAGGGCGATACGATCGAGATCGACATCCCGAACCGCAGCATCCGCCTGGCTGTCGATGAGGCGGAACTCGCTGCCCGCCGGGCGGCGATGGAGGCCAAGGGCGCCCTGGCCTGGAAGCCCGAGGAAAAGCGCAAGCGCAAGGTGACGACCGCCTTGCGCGCCTATGCCGCCATGGCGACCAGCGCGGCCAAGGGCGCGGTGAGGTTTGTGCCGGAATAAGGTTTGCGCCCAGGCCCCCTCATCCGGCCGCTACGCGGCCACCTTCTCCCCGCTGGGGACAAGAGGCTGGCGCCGGCGCTGACGATCTCTTCTCCCCTCGGGGGGAAGGTGGCCCGAAGGGCCGGATGAGGGGGCTGGCTCCAACATCCGGAACACCATCACGGCATCAACTGATACTCATAAAGCTTCTGGTAGAGCCCACCCTGCTTGAGCAAGGTCTTGTGCGGGCCGCTTTCCACCACCTTGCCGGCTTCGAGCACCACGATCGTGTCTGCCTGGTGCACCGTCGACAGACGGTGCGCGATGACGATCGTCGTGCGGCCTTCCGTCAATTGCTGCAGCGCGTCGCGGAACAGCGCTTCCGATTCGGCATCAAGCGCGCTGGTAGCTTCGTCCAGCAGCAGGATCTCGGCATTGCGCAGCATGGCGCGTGCGATCGAGATCCGTTGGCGTTGGCCGCCCGATAGCAGGCCGCCATTCTCGCCGACATCCGTCTCGTAGCCTTTCGCCTGTGCGCTGATGAAGTCATGGGCGTTGGCCGCCTTGGCGGCGGCGATCACCTCTTCGTCGGTCGCACCCTCGCGCCCAAGCCGGATGTTGTGCATGATGGTGCCGGCAAACAGGAACGTGTCCTGGCTGACATAGGCGATCTTTTCCCGCAGCGATGCGAGCGTCGCATGGGAAATATCCTGGCCGTCGAGCAGCACCTTGCCGCTCTTCGGGTCGTACATGCGCATGATCAGGTTCAGGACGGTCGACTTGCCGCCACCGGAAGGCCCGACCAGCGCCGTCATCTTGCCGGGCGCAAGCGTCAGATCGAACCTGTCCAGCACCGGCGGCCCGTTCTGATAAGCGAAGTCGACGGCGTCGAACCGGATCTCGCCCGGTCCGGCCAGAAGCGGCTTCGCGTCGGGCTTCTCGACCAGAGTCAGCGGCTGGTCGGCGAGCTCGAACATCATGCGCACGCCGACAATACCGCTTTCCAGCGATATGCGCACGCGCGCAAGGCGCTTTGCCGGCTCATAGGCAAACAGGAGCGCCCCGATAAAGGCCATGATGTTTCCCGGCATCTGGCCGCCCTGCAAGACCAGGAAGCCGCTGACGAAGATGGCCCCGGCAATTGCCAGCCCGGCTAGCGTCTCCATCACCGGGCTTGTCGCAGCCTCCAGCGTCGCGATGTTGTTGGCGCGGTTCTCGACGTCCGACACGGCCTTGTACATGCGGTTGCGCATTGCGCCTTCGAGGTTGAAGGATTTGACAACGCGGACGCCGATTGCCGTTTCCTGCATCACCTGCACGATCTGGCCGACCGAGCGAAACTCCATCGCGGCGAACTTGCGAACACGTTTGAGGATGCGGTTGACCCCGTAGATAGCCAAGGGGCCGACGACGAAGCAGATTATAGACAAGGCTGGCTGCTGCCAGACCATGACTCCTACCAGGACAACCAGCGACAACAGATCGCGCACATAGGACGTGACAACGAGGTCGAGCACGTTGCGCGCCGCCTGCGCATTGTTGGTCATGCGTGTGATCAGGTCGGACGACGAGGTCGAATGGTAGAATTCGATGCCTTGCGCCAGGATGCGGTCGTAGATCTTGCGCTGGCGGTCGGCGATGATGGCGTTGCCGACCCGGCTCATGAAATAGGCCTGGATGAAGTTGGCGAGACCCTTGAGAATGAAGATCGTGGCGACCCCCGCCGCAATCAGGTTGACGCGGTCAATCCGCTTGAAGACCACGAATTCGTCGGTGATCTCTTTGAGAATCCAGGCGCTGGCGCCGGTCGTGGCGGCCACCACAAGCATCGACAAGATCGCGGCGCCGTAGCCAAACCTGTGCTGATAAAAGGATTCCCGGATCAACCTCGCAACGAGGCGCTGGTTTTCCGTCGAGCGGAAGAAACGAAACAAACGGCGGATCCTTGAAACCGGGACAACGAAGGCGGCTTATAGAGGGAGTTGCGGCCGGATGGAACCATCCGCGGCCGCCGCGGACAAACCGCTGTTGCAAGCGGCATCGACGGGATGCGATTTTCAGCCTCGGCACTATCAGATGATTCTTTTGACGGGATGACGACAGATGGCTTTCGACCTTATCGTTCGCGGCGGCACACTGCCTGATGGCAGGGTTGCCGACATCGGCATCAACGGTGAGACGATCACGGCGATCGAGCCCACCCTGCAGGGTCCTGCGCGGACCGAGGTCGACGCCCGCGGCAATCTGGTCTCGCCACCCTTCGTCGATCCGCATTTCCACATGGACGCGACGCTCTCCTACGGCATTCCGCGCATCAACGCGTCGGGTACGCTGCTCGAAGGCATTTCGCTATGGGGCGAGTTGAAGCCGCTTTTGACGCATGAGGCGGTGCGTGATCGCGCATTGGCCTATTGCGACTGGGCGGTGTCGATGGGCCTGCTCGCAATCCGTACCCATGTCGATGTCTGCGATGACAGGCTGCTGGCGGTCGAGGCGCTGCTCGAGGTCAAGAAGACGGTCGCCCCCTATATCGACCTGCAACTGGTCGCCTTCCCGCAGGACGGGTTTTATCGCTCGCCAACGGCTCGGGAGAACACCATCCGCGCCTTGGACATGGGCGTCGACATCGTCGGCGGCATCCCGCATTTTGAGCGCACCATGGCCGACGGCACGCGTTCGGTAACGGAGTTGTGCGAGATCGCGGCCAGGCGCGGCCTGATGGTCGACCTGCATTGCGACGAGACTGATGATCCACTGTCGCGTCACATCGAACAGCTTGCGTATGAGACGCAGCGCCTTGGTCTGCAGGGCAAGGTCGCCGGTTCGCACCTCACCTCGATGCATTCGATGGACAATTACTATGTCTCGAAGCTGCTGCCGCTGATCGCCGAGGCCGGCGTCTCGGTCATTCCCAATCCGCTGATCAACATCATGCTGCAGGGCCGCCACGACACCTTCCCGAAGCGCCGGGGCCTGACTCGGGTCAAGGAAATGCTGGCGCTCGGCATTCGCGTCGGCTGGGGCCAGGATTGCGTGCTCGATCCCTGGTATTCGCTAGGCACCGCCGACATGCTCGATGTCGCCTTCATGGGCCTGCACGTCGCTCAGATGTCGAGCCCGGCCGAGATGGCGCGCTGCTTCGACATGGTCACCAACGTCAATGCCGCGATCATGGGCCTCGATCATCTCGGCCTGGCGGTCGGCAAGCGCGCCAGCCTGGTCGTCCTCGATGCCGGCAATCCGGTGGAGGCCCTGCGCCTGCGCGCCGAACGCCTGTGCGTCATCGCCAGGGGCAAGGTGGTGGCGGAGCGGACGAAGCAGGAAACCAGGCTGTCCATCGACGGAAGGCCGGTACTTGTGAACCGACGGCACCATTCGCATCAGGACCAATAGGACACCGCATCTGCATCAAGGGTCTGAGCTTCGCCCGTCCGGAAATAAGTCCACATAAAGGCTCCACTTTTATTCGAGGAGGATTCCATGTGGCGCAAGACTGTGATGGCGGTGGCGTTGACGGTGCTTTGCACCGGCTGCACGACGGTGACGGCAGAGGACCGCCGCGCCGCCGACGAAGCGAAATGCCGGTCCTACGGCTTCGTCAAGAAGAATGACGCCTTTGCCGAGTGTCTGCAGCGCATCGATCTGGAGCGGCGTGCGGAGCTCAGACGCACCCCGGCTTTCGACCCCTGGGACAGGCCGGTGATCTATCGGCCCATTATTCTCAGGCCGCAGCCAAAAGGGAACTGAATCGCGCAGACCCAGCCGATTCCCGAGGCTGGCCTTGCCGATTTCCGGTTTTCTCCTCGTCAAAGCCGCCGCTTCCGTCTACGACGCGGCTTACTAGGGAGGAATCGGGATCGGCATGACGCAGCCCGTGGCGCAGAGTTCGACGATCAGGAATGTGCTTCTGGCCGGCATTCTGCTGATGCTGGCCGGCGACTTCCTGTTTGCGCTGAACGACGCCATGGGCAAGTGGCTGGTGGCCAGCTTCTCCGTCGGTCAGGTGGTGCTGATCCGCTCTATCGGCGCCTTCTTCGTGCTCGGCCCGATGATCGCCAATCAGGGCCCGGCCAAGCTGTTTCGCATGGAACGTCTGGAGCTGCAGCTGCTGCGGGTGGTGATGACCACGCTCGACACCGCGCTCTTCTATGCCGCCGTGGTCTATCTGCCGCTTGCCGATGTGATGAGTTTCTACATGGCCGGGCCGATCTACGTTGCGGCACTCTCGCACCTCTTGCTTGGCGAAAAGGTCGGCTGGCGCCGCTGGATGGCGATCCTGCTCGGCTTCTGCGGCGTTTTGATCATGCTGAAACCGTCCTCGGCGGCGTTCTCGCTGTCATCGGGTTTTGCGCTGGTAGGCAGCATCTCCTTCGCCTTCGCCATCATCCTCAACCGCCGCCTGCGTGGCACCAGCGACACCAATCTGGTGACATGGCAAACCATCGGCACGCTGCTGGTCGGCGGTGTGCTGACCATCGGCGCCTGGCAGACGCCGTCGGCACTCGATCTCGGCGCCATGCTGCTGCTCGGTATCGTCTCCTGCGGCGCCCACCTGATGATCACCAGGGCGCTCAAGCTGGCGCCGGCTTCGACATTGGCGCCGCTGCACTACACACTGCTGCTGTGGGCGGTGGTGTTCGGCCTGGTGTTCTTCGGCGACGTTCCCGGTCCGCGCATCCTGATCGGCTCGGCCATCGTTGTTCTCGCCGGCCTGTTCATCTTCCATCGCCAGAAAGTGGTCGAGATCACTGTGCCGCCCGAAAACGTGCCGAAGGGCGTGAGTTAGTCCAGGCTCAGTCCCGGTGTATTGCTGCCAGATGCCGCGAAAACTCCGGCGTCTCCATCAGCGCCTTGCAGCGAGCGAAACGGCCATCCGCATAAGCGCGAAAATCATCGACCGGGTTGTTGTTGGCGAGCTGGATCAGCCCCCACAAGGTCCACAACAGGTCGCACATTGCCTTGTAGATGACGATGCGGCCGCGCTCCGCCGGCCTCGCCTCGCCGCCGAAATAAGCGCGTATCATCTCTTCGTCCTGGGCGGCGTCGAACTTGCCCTCCACGCTGAGGTCGCCAAGGTCCCAGAGCGGATCGTTCATGCCCGAATATTCCCAGTCGACGATCCACATCCGCTCGCCAGTATCGAGAAAGTTCTCGCACAGCGGATCGCAGTGGCAGGCGACGATCGGCAGCGGATGGGCGGCCAGCGCCGAGCGGACGCTCTCGGCGTCTCGCACCACGTCATGATAACCGGCGGGCAGGGCGACCTCCTTGGTGGACAGCACCTTGAGGTAATCGTCGATCATCGCGAACAATTCGAAGCGGAAGGGAAACACCGCGCCTGAATCGTGCAGCTTGCGAAAGGCTTCGCCGGCGCGTGCCGGACTGCCCGGACGTGTCCGGAATTTCTCCGGCGACATCGTTTCGGCGCCGGCGATGTAGCGTGTCACCATCACCCCGGTACCGGGGTCGACATGCAGCACCTCGGGACTGACCCCCGCTTTTGCAGCTTCGCGCGCGGCCACCGCTTCGTTGGCCCGGTTGATGTATTCCTCGGTGCCCTTGCCGGGAATGCGCAGGCAGAAGTCGCCGGCCTTGAAGACGAGATTGGTGAGGCCGCCCAGCCGTTCCAGCGGCCCGCTGTAGCCGGCCAGCATGGGAATGGCGTCCAGTGCCGCACGCGCCTCGTCTGTCACCATGCCTGCGCCCCCACGCTGTTATTTGTCGCAGCGACGGTTCCACAATTTTCGCGCTTTGGCTATCATCACTGCGAGATCAAAAATTGGCGGACTGGATAAAAGTGGCGGACAGCAAACATCAGGGCGCGCTCGGCGCGGCCTACGCGGCAAAACGGCCCGAAGAGGTGGCTGCACTCTATGACCGCTGGTCGGAAACCTATGACGCCGACATGTCGGCCGCTGGCTATCGCCATCCGACGATCTGCCTTGCGTTGCTGGCCCGCCATCTGCCGCGCGGTTCAGCACCGCTGCTCGATGCCGGGGCCGGCACCGGGCTCATCGGCGAATGGCTTGATATTGCTGGTTATCCCCTGGTCGAGGCACTCGATATTTCACAAGGCATGCTGGATCAGGCGGCCCGCAAGGGCGTCTATTCCGCGCTCCACTGCCTTGCGCTCGGCGGTCATCTGCCCTTTGCCGATGATGCCTATGCCGGGATAATCTCGGCCGGCGTCTTCACATCGGGTCATGTCGGCGTCGAAGGGCTGGACGAGCTAATCCGCATCTGCCGGCCGGGCGGCGTGATCGTGCTGACGGTCAAGAACACGCTGTGGGATGCCGGCTTTGCCACGCGTGTCGGCGAGATCGAGGCGCAAGGCCTCGTCACCCGCGTCGAGGAAACGCGTCCTTACGTCTCGATGCCCGGCGAGGCCGACACGGTACCAAGCCGCGGCCTCGCTTTGCGCGTTATTTGACCTACGCTTTGACCCTGGCGCCTGCCGGATCATACATCGGCTCGAGGTGGATATTGGCCGCTGTCCTCTCCATCGCAACCACCAGTTCATAGTCGCCGGAAGCGAGAAAATCATCGCTCACCCCGTCGGCGTTGCGCACATAGCCGTAGCCGATGTTCCTGCCCAGCGTGTAGCCGTAACCGCCGCTGCTGAGATAACCGACCGGTTCGCCATTGCGCAGGATGGTTTCGCGGCCGAGCAGCACGATCTCGGGGTCGTCGACCGTGAAGCCGGCAAAGCGTTTCTTCAGTGCCGCGCCGCTGGTCTTCTCCAGCGCGCGCCGTCCAACGAAATCGGTGTTCTTGCGCAGCTTGACCGCCCAACCGAGCCCGGCTTCCTGCGGCGTATCGTTGGGGGTGATGTCAGAGCCCCAGGCGCGATAGCCTTTTTCCAGCCTTAGCGATTCCAGCGCCCGATAGCCGACCGGTCGGATGTCATGCTTCTCGCCTGCCGCCATCAGTGCGTCGAAGACTTCGCCGGTGGCCGCGATCGGCACATGCAGTTCCCAGCCGAGTTCGCCGACATAGGTGACGCGTAGTGCCCGAACCGTGCGGCCGGCGATGGTAATCTCGCGCACATGGCCGAACGGGAAGCCGGCACTCGACACGTCGGCTCCGGTCGCCGCCGAGAGCACGTCGCGCGCCCGAGGACCCATCAGCGACAGCGTGCCGAAATCCTCGGTGACGTCGACAAGCCTGGCATCGAGCCCTTCGCCGATATGATCGCTGATCCATGAGGAATCATGCGTGCGGAAACCGGTGCCGGTGACGATATAGAATTTCTCCTCGGCCAGCCTCGCCACAGTGAGATCAGCTTCGATACCGCCGCGCGTGTTGAGAAGCTGCGTATAGGTCAGCCGGCCGACCGGCTTGCTGACGTCGTTGGCACAGATCCAGTCCAGCGCCTTCAGCGCATCAGGCCCGCTCAGCTCGTATTTGGCGAAAGACGATTGATCGAAAATGCCGACCTTTTCACGCACATGCCGGTGTTCGTCGCCGACCGCCGCGAACCAGTTCTGCCGGCCCATCGAATAGATGTCCTGCGGCTCGACGCCTTCGGGCGCGAACCAGTTCGGCCGCTCCCAGCCGAGCTTCGAGCCGAACACGGCGCGCTGCTGTTTCAGCCGCTCGTACAGCGGCGAGACGATGCGCGGCCTCCCGCTGGCGTACTCTTCATGCGGAAAGCCGATCGTATAGTGTTTGCTATAGGCCTCCAGCGTGCGGTCGCAGACCCACTGACGGTCGCGGTGCAGGTTGGAAAAGCGCCTGATGTCGACCACCCACAGGTCGAGCGGTGCTTCGCCATCGACCACCCACTGCGCCAGCACCCAGCCAGCGCCGCCGCCCGAGGCGATGCCGAAGGCGTTGAAGCCGGCGCCGACGAACATGTTGGCGCATTCGGGCGCTGTGCCGAGAATGAAATTGCCGTCCGGCGTAAAACTCTCCGGCCCGTTGATCATCTGCTTGACGCCGACGGTTTCCAGCGCCGGCACACGCGCGATCGCTTGGCTCATGTGCTGCTCGAAATGGTCGTAGTCGTCGTCGAACAGCCTGAATTCCCAATCATTGGGAACGTCGTCGCCGGGGAGACCAGTCGCCCAGGCCTGCGGGTTAGGCTCATAGCCGCCCATCACCAGCCCGCCGACTTCCTCCTTGAAATAGGTGCGTCGGTCAGGGTCGCGGATGGTCGGCGCGTCGGTCGCCAGACCGTCGATCTTCTCGGTGATGATGTACTGGTGCTTCACCGGCTGAAGCGGCACGTTGATGCCGGCCATGGCCCCCACTTGCCGCGCCCATTGGCCCGCACAGTTGACCACCTTGTCGCAGGCGATGTCGCCCTTGCTGGTCTTCACCGCCGTGATGCGGCCGTCCTTCATCTCGAAGCCGGTGACGCGAACATCCTCGAGCAGTTTGGCGCCATGCATGCGCGCGCCCTTGGCCAGCGACTGCGTGATGTCGGAGGGGCTCGCCTGGCCGTCGGTCGGCAGCCAGGAGGCGCCGACGAGATCGCCGGTCTCCAGCAGCGGCCACATCCTTTTCACCTCGTCCGGCGACAGCAATTGCATGTCCATGCCGAAGCTTTTTGCTGTCGTCGCCAGCCTTTTGTACTCGGTCCAGCGGTCGGCGTTGGTGGCGAGCCTGAGGCAACCGGTCATCTTCCAGCCGGTGGCGAGACCGGTCTCGGCCTCCAGTCCCTTGTAGAGGTCGACGGAGTATTTCAGCACGCGGGTGATAGACGCCGACGAGCGCAATTGCCCGACAAGGCCGGCGGCATGCCAGGTCGAACCCGAGGTCAGCTTGCCCTGCTCCAGCAGCACCACGTCAGCCTTGTGGTCGCGCGCCAGATGATAGGCCGTCGAACAGCCGATGATGCCGCCGCCGATGACGACGATGGCGGCCTGGCTCGGCAATGTCATGATTTCTGTATCCCGTATTTTGTCCGGTAGTTTTCCAGTGCCGCGTCGAGCCGGGCGAGGTTTTCCTCGG
Source organism: Mesorhizobium sp. M7A.F.Ce.TU.012.03.2.1 (assembly GCF_004006095.1). Taxonomy (NCBI): domain Bacteria; kingdom Pseudomonadati; phylum Pseudomonadota; class Alphaproteobacteria; order Hyphomicrobiales; family Phyllobacteriaceae; genus Mesorhizobium; species Mesorhizobium sp. M7A.F.Ce.TU.012.03.2.1. Next base: position 726,557 of record NZ_CP034779.1, on the reverse strand, counting down.
TGTAGGCGACGTAGTCGATGCCCGGCGCGTCGAGATAGAGCTCGGAGACCATGCTCCACATCGCCTCGCGCAGCAGCGAGGCGCATTGCATGGCCGCGTGCGAACGGCGGATCGCCTCGTCCGGTTCCTTCATGAAGTAGGCGGTCAGGAAGGCAAAGGATTCCTCGTCGCTCATGCCGGCGTTGGAGGCGGCGCCTGCGAGGTCGAACATCGCCGTGTTGAAGCCGGCATATTCGAAGTCGATCAGCCATAGTCTGTTGCCGTCGTCGAGAATATTGGCCGGCAACAGGTCATTATGGCCAAAGACGATCGGCAGCAGTTTCTGCGCGCGCTCCAGTTCGTCGGCCAGTGTCAAAAGGCGCGGCAAGTCGCTGCGCTTGCGGCTGCCGCCTTCTTCAAGCGTGCGCGCATAGTCGCGAATGACATGGAACACCCAGAACATGAAGCCGGCGCCCGAGACGTGATTGGGCATCTCCCGGTGGAAGGCGCGCATCAGGGCCGCGACCCGGCCGAGATTGGCGCGCACGTCTTCCGCCAGATAGGTTTTCGCACCGAGAAATTCCGTCACCAGGATGCCCGGTTCGGCATGGCGGACGGCTGGCGCGAAACCGGCGGCATGCGCCGCCCGCGCGGTCATAACCTCGCGCTCGCGAAAGACATGGTGGAACGGATAGTCCTTGCCGAAGCGCACGACATGTCGTCCGGCCGCGTCCGTGACCACATAATTCGCGTTGCTCAGGCCGCCGGGCAGCGGTGCGATCTCGATGCCACCGGTCCAGCAGGGCAGGGCGCGGATGCGATCTTCGGCGGTCACGGAACATCCCTGGTTTGCTGGGCTTCGACAAGGCGCCGTGAACAGCGCAACGATGGCGGGAAAAACGTAAATAATCTCGTCGGTGCGGGACGCCAGGATCGGTATCCCGCACCGCACCGACGAGCCCCTTGGCCAGGTTTTTGAGCCCGGCATCCGCCCCCGCGGACCTGAAAATTCCTTGAACAGGCACGTTCCAAACGGCCTGATCGCTGAGTTGCGGCTCTGCCCCAGCCGCAGATCTGAAGCCTGTTGATGTCTTCGATTTCACGCCAGGGCTGCCCGCTTGTCAATAAAAAGGTGTGACTTTTTTTGGGTATTTTGCCTGAAAGCATAAGGTAGTTCCTTTAAAAGCACTTGAATTACCTTAAAATCGGTCAGGAGCATCAGTTCGGGAAACCAGATGGCCCAGTCCAAACGACACGGCGAGATCCTGCGTCTCCTGCAGGAAGAGGGCACCGTCACCATCGCCAGTTTGGCCGACCGGCTGGGCGTGTCGCTGGAGACGGTGCGCCGCGACGTCAAGCCACTGACTGGTGACGGCTCTGTCCTCAAGATGCATGGCGCCATCGGCCTGCCGTCGATGATCGGCGAAGCGCCCTTCGAGCGGCGCATGCGTGAGAACGCCGATGCCAAGCGCGTCATTGCCCGCATGGTCGCCGCCACCATCCGCGACGGGGAATCGATCATGCTCGACACCGGAACGACAACCTCGTTCCTTGCGCGTGAACTGCTTGGCCACCGGCGCCTGACGGTCGTCACCAACTCATCGGACATCGCCCGCACGCTGGCCACCATCAACGGCAACAAGGTCTATATGGCCGGCGGCGAGCTGCGCAGCGATTCCGGTGCTGCTTTCGGTGCCTCGGCAATCGATTTTGTCAGTCGCTTCTCGGTCAGCCACGCCATCATTTCCACCGGCGGCGTCGACGCGGTGATGGGCGTCATGGATTTTGATCTGGATGAGGCCGAGTTCGCCCGCATGGTGCTGTCGCGCGGTCAGCGATCCCTGGTCATCACCGATCACTCGAAATTCGGCCGTCTTGGTCTGGTCCAGGTCTGCGGCTTCGACAGCTTTTCCGAACTCGCCACCGACCGCTCGCCGCCGCACGACTTGGCTGCCGCCCTGGCCCAGGCCGGCGCGCGGCTCAGCATCGCCGGCGAGGAAGCCGGGTTCTAGCCGAACACCAGCGACTGGTGGGCGCAGACGCCCGCAAAGGCGCCACCCGATACCGCAAAGGCAATATTGTGCATCGAACGTGCCGCGTCGCCGGCGGCGTAGACGCCGGGCACGGTCGTCTGCTGCCTGTCATCGACTGATATCACCGGGCCGAGGAGGCCTTCGGAGAAGCCGCAGCCGAGCTGTTCGGCCAGCGGGCTGGCCATGATGTTGCGCGGAGCGGTGAACATCGCCCTGACGCCGGCCTTTCTGCCGTCGTCGAGGCGGACGATCAACCCGCCGGAGCCGTCTTCCCTTAGCTCGGCAACGCTGGTGGGCTCAAACCGCACCTTTCGGCTCTCCAGCGCGCGCATCTGCTCTGTGTCAGGCTCGAACAGGCAATTGCCGAACAGTGTGACATCGCCCCAATCGGCGATCAGCTGTGCCTGATGCAGGGACATCGGGCCGGTTGCGAGCACGCCGAGCGGCCCGCCGGAAACCTCGTAGCCGTGGCAATAGGGGCAGTGCAGCACGCTCCTGCCCCAGAGCTCGGCAAGCCCGGCAACCTCCGGCAGGATATCGCGTACCCCGGTGGCCAGAACCAATCGTGCGGCACCGAATGTCTCGTCGCCATCGGTGGTGATTTCGAAATCGCTGCTGCCGGCAGCAACGGCCTTGTCGGCACGCCTGTCGACAACCCTAACTGTCGGATAGGCCAGCAGCTGCCGCCTTGCGTCAGCCAGGATTGCGCCGGGCGCGCGCCCGTCCTGTCCGAGGAAGCCGTGCGAATGCTCGGCAAAGCGGTTGCGCGGCTGGCCGGCGTCGATCACCAGCACTTTGCGTCCTGCCCGCGCCACCTGGATGGCGGCGGACAGGCCGGCAAAGCTGCCGCCGACGACGGCAAGATCATACTGCATGGCTGGAGACTCCAATGAGATCAAAACGGCGGCGGAAATCGGCGGTCAGGTCGGCCAGCGTGATGCTGCTCAGCTTCTCCGCCAGCAGCCTTTCGGCGGCGATGCGAAAATCGTCGAGCACGGCGATCACCGCCTGCTCGACGAGGCAGCCGGGGCTTTCCGGCTCGGTGCTGAACGGCAGCAGCGTCTCGCCAAGGGCGACGCTGATCTCGGCCAGGGATATTTTCTCGGGCGCCCGCCCGAGCAGCCAGCCGCCACCGTGCCCGCGCGACGAGGTGACGATGCCGGCATCGCGCAAGCCTGCGATGGTGCGGCGGACCACGACCGGATTGGTGTGAATGAAGGTGGCAAGCTGCTCGGAGGTCAGCGCCTGTTCGGGCTTCTCGGCCATGTGGACGAGAATGTGCAAGGTCGAGGACAGTCGGCTGTTGCGTTTCATGTAACTTAGTTAGTTACGATTGGCGAAGCCGTCAAGTGTTCGCCGGTTGCCACTTCCCAGCATCGCGTCCGCCGTGTTTAGTCCGGCCATGGCTTTCACCATCCGCCAGTTGCAGTTCTTCATCGCCGTCGCCGAGCAAGGCACGGTTTCGGGCGCCGCGCAGAACCTGTCAATCTCGCAGTCGTCGGTCACCGAAGCGATCAAGGAGCTCGAAAGCGATCTCGGCGTCGAACTGTTCGAACGCCATCCGCGTGGCCTCAACATCACCCACAAGGGCCACCAGTTCCTGCGCCACGCGACGAAGATCCTCGCGGACGTTTCCGACGCGCGCCGCTCTTTCTCCGGCGAGCAGACGGTGGCGGCCGGCCGGCTGCAGCTCGGCGTCACCTCCCTGGTTGCCGGTTATGTGCTGTCGGATCTGCTCGCCCGCTACCGTCGCGCCTATCCCGGCGTCGAGGTCTCTGCCATCGAGGACAATGGCGATTATCTCGAACACCTCCTGATTGGCGGCAAGCTCGACATTGCCGTCATGGTCACCTCCAATTTGCGCGACCGCACCGCGTTGCAGTCGGAAATCCTCGAAGTCTCGGCCTATCGGCTGTGGCTGCCGCTCGGTCATCCGCTCGTCGGCGCCGACATCATCAGCATTGGCGACATTGCCTCCGAAACGCTGATCATGCTGACCGTCGACGAGATCGAGGAGAATACCGGCAAGCTGCTGACGGCAATCGGCGCCAAGCCGCATGTCGCCTTCCGCACCCGTTCCGTGGAAGCCGTGCGCAGTCTCGTCGCCACCGGCGCCGGCGTGGCGCTGCTGCCCGACCTCGTCTACCGGCCCTGGTCGCTGGAAGGCGACCGCATCGAATCGCGCGATATTTCCGGCTCCTTGCCGGTGGTCCAGGTCGGCATGGTCTGGCGGCGCGGCTCCGGTCTGCCGCAGGCCGCGCGCGATTTCATCGGCCTTGCCCAGTCGCAGCGGACGGTTCGCCAGCGTCCCTGAGAGATCGGCTGCAACCTATCGGAAAAACCGATATCGCCCTTCTGATAAATGAATTTGCGAAACCGGAATTTTCAAAGCACTTTCGGTTCAGGGACCAAAGCCGCCATCAGAGCGGCATCAAGCCCAACGGACGAACTGACAGTTTTCAGTCCGCGCGTGACCCCTAGCGAAGACCGAAACCGGCCTTCGGGGCCAGGCGCCTAAATGGGAGATCGACAATGAATTCATTCCTGAAGTCATGCACTGCTCTGACGGTCGCGCTGACCTTCTCCGGTCAAGCCGTCGCCCAGGTCAAGGAACTTGGCAAGGGCGAAGGCCAGGTCAACATCGTTGCCTGGCCGGGCTATATCGAGCGCGGCGAAACCGACAAGGGCTATGACTGGGTGACCTCCTTCGAGAAGGAGACCGGCTGCAAAGTCAACGTCAAGACGGCCAACACCTCCGACGAGATGGTCTCGCTGATGAATGAGGGTGGCTTCGACCTCGTCACCGCTTCGGGTGATGCCTCGCTGCGCCTCGTTGCCGGCAAGCGCGTACAGCCGATCAACACCGATCTCATCCCGAGCTGGAAGACGGTCGACGAGCGCCTCAAGGACGCGCCGTGGTTCACCGTCGGCGGCGCCCACTACGGCGTTCCCTACCAGTGGGGTCCCAACGTCCTGATGTACAACACCGAGGTGTTCAAGGAGGCTCCCAAGAGCTGGAACATCGTCTTCGAGGAAATGAAGCTGCCGGACGGCAAGTCCAACAAGGGCCGCGTCCAGGCCTATGACGGACCGATCCACATTGCGGATGCGGCCAACTATCTGATGTTCCACAAGCCGGAACTCGGCATAAAGGATCCCTACGAACTGAACGAGGACCAGTACAAGGCTGCACTTGAATTGCTGCGCGTCCAGCGCACGCTGGTCGGCCGCTACTGGCATGACGCCGCCATCCAGGTCGACGATTTCCAGAACGAAGGCGTCGTCGCTTCCGGTTCGTGGCCGTATCAGGTCAACACGCTGGTTGCCGCCAAGAAGCCGGTCGCTTCCACCATCCCGGAGGAGGGCGCCACCGGTTGGGCCGACACCACCATGATGGAAGCCGACTCGGCCAACCCCAACTGTGCCTATATGTGGATGGAACATTCGCTGTCGCCTAAGGTGCAGGGCGATGTCTCTGCCTGGTTCGGTTCGCTGCCGGTCGTGCCCGCCGCCTGCAAGGGCAATGAGCTTTTGACCGACGAAGGCTGCAAGACGAACGGCTACGAGAATTTCGACAAGATCAAGTTCTGGAAAACGCCGGTGTCGAAATGCACCACTCAGAACGACCAGTGCGTGCCCTACTACCGCTGGGTGTCTGACTATATCGGCGTCATCGGCGGGCGGTAAGAGCATAGCGCTGCCCCTCACCCTTACCCGTCCCCGTGAAGAACGGGGAGAGGGGGGCGTCAGCGCTGGAGCGCTTCCCTTCTCCCCGTCACTATACGGGGAGAAGGTGCCGGCAGGCGGATGAGGGGCAGCGCAAACGCCTGAGCTAGAAGAACGCTGCACCGCAGCCCGAATTGATTTGCCTGACAGATCAGGACAGCCCATGACCTCCGCCGTCTCCTTCCAGAAAGCCTCGCGCCATTTCGGCAGCGTGCGCGCTGTCGACGCTGTCGATCTCGACATTGTGCCCGGCGAATTCTTCGCCATGCTCGGGCCGTCCGGTTCAGGCAAGACCACCTGCCTGCGCCTCATCGCTGGCTTCGAGCAGCCGACTTCGGGCTCGATCTCGATCTTCGGCGAACGCGCCGAAGGCGTGCCGCCCTATCGCCGCAACGTCAACACCGTGTTTCAGGACTATGCGCTGTTCCCGCATCTGAACGTGCTCGACAACGTCGCCTACGGATTGATGGTCAAGGGCGTCGGCAAGCCTGGCAGGCACAAGGCGGCGGAAGAGGCGTTGTCACTGGTGCGGCTGCCCGGCTACGGCGCCCGCCGGCCCGGCCAGCTTTCCGGCGGCCAGCGCCAACGCGTGGCGCTCGCCCGTGCGCTGGTCAACCAGCCCAAGGTGCTGTTGCTCGACGAGCCGCTCGGCGCCCTCGACCTCAAATTGCGCGAGAACATGCAAGAGGAGCTGAAGTCGCTGCAGAAGGCACTTGGCATCACCTTCGTCTTCGTCACCCACGACCAGGGCGAAGCGCTGTCGATGGCCGATCGCGTCGCTGTCTTCAACGACGGCAAGATCATGCAGATCGGCACGCCGGAGGATATCTACCAGCGACCGAAGACGCGCTTCGTCGCCGATTTCGTCGGCTCCTCCAACGTGCTGCCGCCGGATTTCGTCCAGCGCTATTCCGGCCAGCATCGCTGGGGCAGCCTGCGCCCTGAATCCATTCGTGTCGGCCGCGCGGCCAGCGCGGGCACAAGTGGCGAAGGCGTATCCGCCCGCCTCGTCTCGACCAACTATCTCGGCGCCACGACGAAGCTGGCGCTCGACGCCGACGGGCTGCGGCTGCACGCCATCGTGCCCGCCGGCACGGCCTTGCCTGGGGAAGGCGAGGCGGTGGTGCTCACCTTCAACCGCGAGCACCTGCATCTGATGGACGAGCCGGCATGAGCCTCGACGCCGCCATGATGCGTGCAACAGCGCCCGCCATCCTGCCCGGCAGCGGCGGCTTGCGCGGCGCGCTATCGGACCTTTTCTGGCGCAAGCCGAAGGTCCTGCTGCTGCTCATGCTGCTGCCTCCGGTTCTGTGGCTGGGTATCGTCTATATTGGCTCGCTGTTTGCGCTCCTGGCGCAGAGCTTTTTCTCCATCGACGAGTTTTCCGGCCTTATCAACCGTGAGTTCACGCTCAAGACCTATGGCGACCTGTTCCAGGCCGCCAATCTCGACATCATCCTGCGCACGGTGACGATGGCGGCCTTGGTCACGCTGGCCTCGGCCGTCATCGCTTTCCCCATCGCCTATTACGCGGCACGTTATGCGCGCGGCCGCTGGAAGGCCTTGTTCTATCTCGGCATCATGCTGCCGCTGTGGTCGAGCTATCTGGTCAAGATCTACGCCTGGAAGCTGATCCTGGCCAAGGAGGGCATCCTCACCTGGCTCCTCGCCAAGCTGCATTTGTTGTGGGTTCTCGACGCCTGGCTGTCGCTGCCGATCGTCGGCGGCAATTCGCTGTCGGTATCGTTCACCGGCACCTTCATCGTCTTCGTCTATGTCTGGCTGCCGTTCATGATCCTGCCGGTACAGGCGGCGATCGAGCGCGTGCCGGGCAATCTGGTCGAGGCCTCGTCCGACCTCGGCGCCTCTCCGGGGCAGACTTTCCGCAACGTGCTGTTCCCGCTGGCCCTGCCGGGCATCGTCGCCGGGTCGATCTTCACCTTCTCGCTGACGCTCGGCGACTATATCATCCCGCAGATCATCGGCACCTCGCGGCTGTTCATCGGCCAGGCGGTCTATTCGCAGCAAGGCACCGCCGGCAACATCCCGCTCGCCGCCGCCTTCACCGTGGTGCCGATCGTCATCATGGGCTTCTACCTCTGGGGCGCCAAGCGCATGGGGGCCTTCGATGCGCTCTGATGGTTCCCAGTCGGCTCCGCTCGGCCTGAAGATAGCCGCCGCCTGCGGCCTGCTGTTCCTGCATCTGCCCATCCTGCTGATCTTCGTCTACGCCTTCACCACCGAGGAGAAGAGCTTCGTCTGGCCGCCGCCAGGGCTGACCACGCAATGGTTCGCCGTGACCTGGAACCGGCCGGATGTCTGGCAGGCGCTGTCGCTATCGGTCAGGGTTGCCTCCATCTCGACTGCGATTGCTTTGGTCCTCGGGACGCTCTGTTCGGCGGCGGTGTCGCGGACAAAATTCTTCGGCCGCGAAACCATCTCGCTGCTGGTCATCCTGCCGATCGCGCTGCCCGGCATCATCACCGGCATCGCGCTGCGCTCGGCCTTTTCGCTCGCCGATATCCCGTTCTCGTTCTGGACGATCGTGCTCGGCCACGCCACCTTCTGCGTGGTGGTCGTCTACAACAATGCCGTCGCCCGCTTCCGCCGCACCTCCGGATCGATGATCGAGGCCTCGATGGATCTCGGCGCCGACGGTTTTCAGACTTTTCGCCATGTCGTGCTGCCCAACATCGCCACGGCACTGCTTGCCGGCGGCATGCTGGCTTTCGCTTTGTCCTTCGACGAGGTCATCGTCACCACCTTCACAGCCGGCCAGCAGCAGACGCTGCCGATCTGGATGCTGGAAGAGCTGATCCGTCCGCGCCAGCGCCCGGTCACCAATGTCGTCGCCATGGTCGTGGTGCTGGTGACGCTGCTGCCGATCCTTGCCGCCTATTACCTCACCCGTGACGGCGACCAGATCGCCGGAAGTGGGAAATGAAAAACGGCGAATAGGGAGTAGCGAACAGCGAGTAGGGATCATCGACGGTCAACCCTGCTCGCTTTCAGCTACTCGCTACTCGCTCCTGTTAAGGGAGAATCCAATGGACACCCAGATGCTGATCGGCTCGAAATTCGAGAAGGGCACCGAGACCGAGGAGCCGATCCTCAATCCAAAGACCGGGGCGACCATCCTCAGCCTGCCCGAGGCCAGCCAGGCGCAGATCGAGGCGGCGGTCACCGCCGCCGAACAGGCGTTCGTCTTGTGGTCGCGCACCACGCCGGCGCAGCGCTCCGGCTATTTGCTGAAGATCGCCGACCGCATCGAAACAGACGCGAAGGAGTTCGCCACGCTCGAGGCGCTCAATTGCGGCAAGCCGATCAACGCTGTGCTCAATGACGAAATCCCGGCGATCGTCGACTGCTACCGCTTCTTCGCCGGCGCCGTCCGTTCGATGCCGGGCGTCGTGGCCGGCGAATACATTCCCGGCCATACTTCGATGGTCCGCCGCGATGCCATCGGCATCGTCGCCTCCATCGCGCCGTGGAACTACCCGCTGATGATGATGGCCTGGAAGCTGGCGCCGGCGATCGCCGGCGGCAATACCGTCGTCTTCAAACCATCCGAGCAGACACCGCTGACGGCGCTGAAGCTGGCGAAAATCCTCGCCGATATTCTGCCGGTGGGCGTGGTCAACGTCGTGCTCGGCCGCGGCGACAGCGTCGGCAACACGCTGATCAATCATCCCAAGGTCAACATGATCTCGATCACCGGCGACGTCGCCACCGGCAAGAAAGTGCTGCAGGCGGCTGCCAAGTCGGTCAAGCGCACGCATCTCGAGCTCGGCGGCAAGGCGCCGGTCATCGTCTTCGATGACGCCGACCTCGGTGCCGTGGTCAACGGCCTGCGCGCCTTCGGCTATTACAATGCCGGCCAGGACTGCACCGCCGCCTGCCGCATCTACGCCGGCAAGAAGATCTACGACAAACTCGTCGCCGATCTCTCCTCGGCCGTCTCGACCATCAAGTACAACCGTCCCGACGACACTGAAAACGAGATCGGCCCGCTCATCTCCCGCCGCCAGCGCGACCGCGTGTCGAGTTTCGTCGAGCGCGCCTCGGAACTGAAGCACATCGAGATCACCACCGGCGGCAAGCCGGGCGAGGGTTCTGGCTTCTACTACCAGCCGACCGTCGTCGCCGGCGCGCTGCAGGAAGATGAGATTGTCCGCCGCGAAGTCTTCGGCCCGGTCGTCTCGGTTACCCGTTTTTCGGAGGTCGACGAGGCGGTGAACTGGGCCAATGACAGCGACTACGGCCTGGCGTCATCGGTGTGGACCAAGGATGTCTCGCGCGCCATGGCGACGGCCGCCCGCCTGCAATATGGCTGCACCTGGATCAACACGCATTTCATGCTGACCAACGAGATGCCGCATGGCGGGCTGAAACAGTCCGGCTACGGCAAGGACATGTCGCTCTACGCGCTGGAAGACTACACCGCCGTGCGCCATGTGATGGTGGCTCACAGCTAGCGCCTTCCCTTCTCCCCGTTTTACGGGAGAAGGTGGCCCGAAGGGCCGGATGAGGAGCAGCGCGTCGCTGGCAAAGCCGGCTCCGCCCCTCATCTGCCTGCCGGCATCTTCTCCCCGTGAAACGAGGAGAAGAATCACTACTCCACAATGCGGTAAATATTCCACAGGCTGGTGCCCGACACGACATAGGGCTCGATCTCCTTGCCCCATTTGGCATGCGCGTCGATCTTGCCGATCTTGGCAAAGAACGCCTCCAACTGGGCCAGGCTTTCGACCTGATGATGGGACTCTACCGTCGCCTCCCGCGCCCCGATCGAACCGGTCATGATCTGGAACTCCAGCTCGGCGAGGCCGACCTGTGACCCGATCTCGCGTTCCCATTTCTTCAACAGGTCGAGCACGGTCTGCTTGTGTCCGAATTTGGCGTCGATCTGCCATCTGGCGCTGAACATTGTCTTCTCCTCCAAGTTTGCGGCCCAGGCCGCGGTTGATCCACCGGCTTGTTGATTTACTCGTCCCAGGCCTGCACGACGGTCTGCCTTGCGATCCGCCCGTCCTTCAGCTCCAGCATCGCCGCGCAGAACACCTTGGTGCCGTCCGGATAGGCGCAGGCCTGGGTGAAGGCGAGACTGTCGCCGTCGGCGATGGTGGTATCGACCTTGTGGGTCATCGCCCGGCTGCAGATGTCGTCCCAGAATGTGGTGATCGCCGCGCGTCCGCGGATCTCGCGCGGCTTGCTCGGCGGGTTGTTGCGGTCGATCACCCGCACCAGCGCGTCGTCGGCGTAGAAGCTCGACAGCATCTTGCCGTCACGGGTTTCGATGGCCTTCTTGATCGATGCGCCATCCACTGTTTGGGTCTTGGTCAGCATGTCATCCTCCATTGGCCCGTCTTGCGACCGGGCGGTTGATGGTCGAAGGGCTGCCCGGCGCTCGTCGCCGGGCAGTGGTTGTTACTGCGACTTCGCCTTGACGGCCGCGAACACGTCGTCGGCCTGCTCCTTGAAGGTCGTCAGATCGACCTGGCTGCCGTTGAGCATCGTCGGCCAGTGGCGCACGATCGCAGACATCGCCACCGCCTCCTTGATCTCCTCATCGCTGGCGCCCTGCCGCTATCGCAAGCGATTTGAGTGTTTGGTTCGACGTCAGCATTTCCTCCTCCGTTCGCAGCACCTTTCCCGACGACATCCGCCTGGCCTGCATGGAGAGAATTGATAGCGCTGACCCGCCCATGGCCGCTTCGCCCGAAAGCGCCATGGCTCTCATGGCCCGTGCGGGCCAGGGTGCCTGGCCGAAAACGCCGCCGCCGCCGCCCGCGACGGCAGGTCCAGCTTGAGCAGTATGTTGGCGACATGGCGCTTGACCGTGTGTTCGCTCAGCCTCAATTCGGCGGCGATCGCGGCATTGCTCTTGCCGTCGGCGACGAGGCTCACCACCTCGCCTTCGCGCGCCGTCAATGCGGCCGGCTCGGCAACCCTGGGTTTGGGCCGGCAGGCGGGTTCCAGATGCTGTTCGGACGTCGCATGGACCAGCGCCAGCGGCTCCTCCAACTCGTCGACGCTGATGCGCCCGGCGTCGGTGAAATGCAGGCCCGACCCAGCCGCCAGATCGGCGATCAGACGCGACGCGATAATGTCGCCGCGGCCGGCATGGGCGGCCAGTTGCATCGCCACCCGCGCCGTCATCCCGACGGGCGGACCGCGCATTTCGATCTCGCCGACATGCGCCCCTTGCGCGCTTGCCACGCCGATTTCCTGCGCCGCCTCGCGCAGGGCTGCCGCGCAGCGTATGGCGCGTGCCGGGCCGTCGAAGCGCGAAATCATCAACTCGCCATGCAGGCCCACAGAGCGCCCACCATGGCGTCCGACCAGCAGCCGCCAGGTTTCCTGGAAACGTTGGCTGCGTTCGCTCCACATGCGGTCGCCGAGCCGCGCCGTATCGTAGATGCGTGTCACCAGAAGTGCCGCCAGCACGCGGTCCACTTCGCCTACGGCGCGCTCGCCGGTCAGGAATTCCTCGATCAGATCGGCCACCCCGTCGACATCGCCGGTCCAGATCGGATGGTTGCGTCCGGCAATCTCGACCAGCCGGGCGCCGGGAATCTTCTGTGCAAGGAAGCGGCTGGCATCGGGGTCGACCCGCGCATCGTTGCGGCGATGAATCACAAGCGTCGGCGCGCTGATCACGTTCAGGATGTGGCGGATGTCGACGTCGGCGTTCATGCGCGCCAGCGCCGCCGCCGCCGTCGGGCTCGCCGACAATCGTTCGAAACGTGCCCACCACTGGGCGAAATGCGCGTCGTCGACCCGGCTCGGCGCGAAATGGGGCAGAGTGGCGCCGGTGCCCCAGGCTGTCTCCGCCATCTCGATGAAAGCGTCGAGGCGTTCGGGCGACATCACCCATTTGTGGAAATGCGCATAGCCGCCATAGAGCGCCAGCGCCCGCGTCCGCTCCGGATAGGTGGCGGCGAACAGCATCGCCATCGGCGCGCCTTCGGAGGAGCCGAGCAGGGCTGCACGGCCGCTGCCGGCGGCGTCCATAACCGCGCGCACATCGTCCATCCGCGTTTCGAGACTGGGCAGGTTATGCGCGTCGACGCGGTCGGACAGACCCGTGCCGCGCTTGTCGAACAGGATCAGCCGCGAGAATGCCGAAAGCCGCTTCAAGAGCCTGGTATAGCCCTCGTCTTCCCAGTGCAGGTCGAGGTTGGAAATGAAGCCCGGCACGAAGACCAGATCGAGCGATCCCTGCCCGACCACCTGATAGGCGATCCTCATATCGCCGCTACGGGCGTATCGCGTCTCGATCGGCCTCACGAGATTTCCACCCCGGCCTGACGATTTCTGGTCGTCAAACCATAGCAGAACAGCGCGGATGCGGCAGCTTAAACTTTAGCGATGACGAATGTAAGCCGGCGCGGCTTGGCGATTATTCCTGCGAGGCGGCGACGTCGGCAGGGGAGGGCTCGAGTCCGAGTTTGAGGTCGGCCGCAGCCGGCGTGATCGGCCGCCTGATCCTGGCGGAGGCGGCCACCACCAACTCGTTGAAGTTCCCGGTGCCGTCGTCCAGCATTTCGAAGAACTGCCGCCGCATCCTCGGCTCCCAGAACTTGTTGATGTGCTCGGCGACGCCGGCAATGCCTTCCTCGCGCGGCTTGGAATGGAAGAAATCGGCGATCTGGTTTGCCATGCGCACCAGCTTCTCGGCGGTGCTCATAATGTGTTCTTCGTCATGCGACATGCTTGGCAACTCCGCAAACCACCCGGTCGGGGTGGGTGAAAATATCAAAATCGTCGCCGCGAACCAGCGCCACCAGCGTCATGCCGGCCTCTTGCGCCGTGCGGATGGCAAGTGCGGTCGGCGCCGAGACGGCGATGATGAAGGCCGAGCCGATAGAAGCCGTTTTCTGCACCATTTCGACCGACACCCTGGATGTCACCACGACGGCACCGGATGCGCCATCGATGCCGGCCCTGGCGAGTGCACCGGCCAGCTTGTCGAGCGCATTGTGACGGCCGACATCTTCGCGCGCCATGATGATGCCCTTGCCAGGCATATAGAAACCGGCGGCGTGCACGGCTCCGGTCTCGGTGTGCAGCGGCTGCACTTTCGACAGAAGCTTGACCGAGCGGACGATGTCGTCGGCGTCAAGTGTAAGTTTTGAGGCACCAACCGCATCGACCGAGCGCATTGCTTCCTCGATCGATTCGATGCCGCAAAGCCCGCAGCCGACCGGGCCGGCGAGCCTTCGCCGCCGCGCTTCGAAACGTGTGTTGGCTCGGTCCTTCAGCCGGATCTGAATGTCGATGCCGGCGCCATGGTCCCCGACCTCGATCGCTTCGATCTCTTCCGGCGCAGCCACAATGCCTTCGGTCAGCGAGAAGCCAAGCGCGAAATCCTCGAAATCGGCCGGGCTTGCCATCATCACCGCATGCGTGGTGCCGGCAAAGGAGAACGCCACCGGCGTCTCTTCCGGCACCATCCGGTTGGCAGCCGTCGTCCCAACCGCGCGGTGCGCCAGCCGCGATACCTGCGTCGTGGCTTTGCGGCGCGCGCTCAAGACTACTCCGCCGCCTGCAAAGACGCGATGCGCCGGCTCTGCTTGGCCTGCTCGTCATAGTCGCGCTGCCATTCCGACGGTCCGTTGGAGGCGCCGACCTGCACCGCCGTCACCTTGTATTCCGGACAATTGGTCGCCCAGTCGGAGAAGTCGGTGGTGATGACGTTGGCCTGCGTGTCCGGATGATGGAACGTCGTGTAGACCACGCCGGGCGACACCCGGTCGGTGATCAGCGCGCGCAGCGTCGTCTCGCCCGATCGGCTGGTCAGCCGGACCCAGTCGCCGTCCCGCAAACCGCGGTTCTCGGCATCGTGCGGATGGATCTCCAGCCGGTCCTCCGAGTGCCACATGCTGTTGTCGGTGCGCCTGGTCTGCGCGCCGACATTGTACTGTGACAGGATGCGGCCGGTGGTGAGCAGCAGCGGGAAGCGCGGCCCCGTCCTTTCGTCCGTCGCCACATATTCGGTCCGGATGAACTTGCCCTTGCCGCGCACGAACCCGTCGATATGCATGATCGGGGTGCCGAGCGGCGCCTTCTCGTTGCAGGGCCATTGCACGGATCCGACACGGTCGAGCAGCTCGAAGGAGACGCCGGCGAAGCTCGGCGTGGTCATCGCGATCTCGTCCATGATCTCGGAGGGATGCTGATAGTTCCAGTCCAGCCCGATCGCACGGGCAAGTTCCTGTGTCGCCTCCCAATCGGCGTAGCGCGCCTTCGGCTCAAGAACCTTGCGCACCATGTTGATGCGGCGCTCGGCGTTGGTGAAGGTGCCGTCCTTCTCCAGGAAGGTCGAGCCCGGCAGGAAGACATGCGCGTAGTTCGCCGTCTCGTTGAGGAAGAGGTCATGCACGACGACGCATTCCATCGCGGCAAGGCCGGCGGCGACATGCTTGGTGTCGGGATCGGACTGCAGAATGTCTTCGCCCTGGATGTAGATGCCCTTGAAGCTGCCGTCGACGGCGGCATCCAGCATGTTGGGGATGCGCAGGCCGGGTTCGTCGTCCAGCTTCACGCCCCACAAGGTCTCATAGATATCGCGCACGGCTTCGCCGGAGATGTGGCGATAGCCCGGCAGTTCGTGCGGGAAGGAGCCCATGTCGCAGGAGCCCTGCACGTTGTTCTGGCCGCGCAGTGGGTTCACGCCGACGCCGGGCCGGCCGATATTGCCGGTGGCCATGGCGAGATTGGCGATTGCCATCACAGTGGTCGAGCCCTGGCTGTGTTCCGTCACGCCGAGGCCGTAATAGATCGCACCGTTGCCGCCGGTGGCGTAGAGGCGGGCGGCACCGCGGATCAGTTCGGGATCGACGCCGGACAATTTGCCGACGGTTTCGGGGCTGTTTTCCGGCAAGGCGACGAACGATGCCCAATCCTGGAACTCCGTCCAGTCGCAGCGTTCGCGGATGAAGGCTTCGTCGAACAGGCCCTCGGTGACGATCACATGCGCCAGCGCCGTCAGCACGGCCACATTGGTGCCGGGCTTCAGCGGCAGGTGGTAATCCGCTTCGATATGGGCCGACTTGACCATCTCGGTGCGGCGCGGATCGAGCACGATCAGCTTGGCGCCCTGGCGCAGCCGCTTCTTCAGCCGCGAGGCGAACACCGGGTGAGCGGAAGCCGGATTGGCGCCGATGATGACGGCGACGTCGGTGAAGTCGACGGAATCGAAATCCTGCGTGCCGGCCGAGGTGCCATAGGTCTGGCCGAGCCCGTAGCCCGTCGGCGAATGGCAGACGCGTGCGCAGGTGTCGACATTGTTGTTGCGGAAACCCTGCCGCACCATCTTCTGGACGAGATAGGTTTCCTCGTTGGTGCAGCGCGACGAGGTGATGCCGCCGATCGAGGTGCGTCCATACTGGTACTGGATGCGGCGGAATTCCTTGGCCGTATGGGCGATCGCCTCTTCCCATCTCACCTCGCGCCACGGGTCGGTGACCTTTTCGCGGATCATCGGCGACAGGATGCGGTCCTTGTGGGTGGCGTAGCCATAGGCGAAACGGCCCTTGACGCAGGAATGGCCGTGGTTCGCCTTCCCCTCCTTATAGGGCATCATGCGAACGACTTCGTCACCCTTCACCTCGGCCTTGAACGAGCAGCCGACGCCGCAATAGGCGCAGGTGGTGACGGCGGAGCGCTCCGGCAGGCCCTTGGCAAGCACCGTCTTCTCGCGCAGCGCATCGGTCGGACAGGCCTGCACGCAGGCGCCGCAGGACACGCATTCCGAATCGATGAACGCCTCGTGCATCCCCGCCGAAACCCGGGATTCGAAGCCTCGTCCCTCGATGGTCAGCGCGAAGGTGCCCTGCACCTCTTCGCAGGCCCGCACGCAGCGCGAGCAGACGATGCATTGCGAGGCATCATAGGTGAAATAGGGGTTGGATTCATCGCGGGCGATGTAGTCGACCGCCAGCGAGCCATGGCCGGGCGCCACGCCACCTTCCGGCTTGACGTGGTTGCGGCCTTCGATGCCGTAGCGGTTCTCGGTCAGGCCGATCGACTTCGCCACCGCATCGAACTCGCTCGCGCCGGTTCCGGCCTGTTCGTTCCAGCCGGTCGGATGGTCCGAGACATAGAGTTCCATGACGCCGCGGCGAATGGCGTCAAGCCGCTCGGTCTGCGTGCGCACGATCATGCCTTCGCCGACGGGCGTCGTGCACGATGCCGGCGTGCCGCCGCGTCCTTCGATCTCGACAAGGCAGACACGGCACGAACCGAAGGAGTCCAGCATGTCGGTGGCGCAAAGCTTCGGGATCTCGACCCCGCCTTCCATCGCGGCACGCATGATCGAGGTGCCTTCCGGCACGGTGATGCTGCGGCCGTCGACGTTCAGCGTGACCTGCTTCTGCGCCTTCGATTGCGGGGTTCCGTAGTCGATCTCTTCGACGAGGGAAGGGAAGTCGGCCTTGATGTTCATCTGCCAGCTCCTATTCGGCAGCCACGCGCACGGGCGCTGGCTTGAAGTCGTCGGGGAAATGGGTGATCGAGCTCATTACAGGGTAGGGCGTGAAGCCGCCCAGCGCGCACAGCGAGCCGAATTTCATCGTGTTGCAGAGGTCAGTGACCAGAGCGAGGTTCTTCTCCGGCTCGATGCCCGCGGCTATTCTGTCGATGGTCTCGACACCGCGCGTCGAGCCGATGCGGCAGGGCGTGCACTTGCCGCAACTTTCGATGGCGCAGAATTCCAAGGCGAAGCGGGCCTGTTTCAGCATGTCGGCGGTGTCGTCGAACACCACGATGCCGGCATGGCCGATCAGCCCGTCCTTGGCGGCGAAGGCTTCATAATCGAATGGCGTGTCGAACAGCGCGCGCGGGAAATAGGCACCGAGCGGTCCGCCTACCTGCACCGCCTTCACCGGCCGGCCGGTAGCGGTGCCGCCGCCGATCTCGTCGACGATCTCGCCCAGCGTCATGCCGAAAGCGGCTTCGAACAGGCCGGCATATTTGACGTTGCCGGCGATCTGGATCGGGATCGTGCCGCGCGAGCGGCCCATGCCGAAATCCTTGTAGAAGGCCGCACCCTTGTCCATGATGACAGGCACCGAGGCCAGCGAGATGACGTTGTTGATCACCGTCGGCTTGCCGAACAGCCCCTTATGCGCCGGCAGCGGCGGCTTTGCCCGCACCATGCCGCGCTTGCCCTCGAGCGAATCGAGCAGCGCCGTCTCCTCGCCGCAGACATAAGCGCCTGCGCCGACCCGGATCTCCATGTCGAAGGCGTAGGCTGAGCCCAGCACGCTGGCGCCAAGAACGCCAGCCTTGCGGGCGATCTCGACGGCCTTGTTCATCACCGCCACCGCATGCGGATATTCCGAGCGGATATAGACAAAGCCCTTGGTCGCGCCCGTGGCTATACCGGCGATCGTCATGCCTTCGATCAGCACGAAGGGATCGCCCTCCATGATCATGCGATCGGCGAAGGTGCCTGAATCGCCCTCGTCGGCGTTGCAGACGATGTATTTGCGGTCGCCAACGGTATCGAGCACCGTCTTCCACTTGATGCCGGTCGGGAAGCCGGCGCCGCCGCGCCCGCGCAGGCCCGATTCGGTAACCTGGGCGACGATGTCGGCAGGCGTCAGCGCCAGCGCGTTCGTCAGTCCGTTCAACCCGCCATGCTTCTTGTAGGATTCGAGCGAAAGCGGATCCGTGACGCCGCAGCGCGCGAAGGTCAGCCGCGTCTGCTTGGCGAAGAAGGGGATCTTGTCCGGTGAGCCCAGCCAGCGCTTGTGATGGCCGCCGGTGAGAAAGCCGCCGTCGAACAGGCTTTTGACGTCGGACGGCTTTACCGGCCCATAGGCGACGCGGCCGTTCGCTGTCGCAACTTCGACCATTGGTTCGAGGAAATAGGCGCCGCGCGACCCGTTGCGCACGATCTTGGCTTCGATGCCGCGCTCGGCGAGTTCGCCGGCGATCGCCTTGGCGACCTTTTCGGCGCCAAGCGCCAGCGCACCGGAATCGCCGGGAATGTAGATGCGCGGGATCATGAGCGCACCTCTGCAACGATCTCGTCGAGCTTCTCGTCATTGAGCCGCCCGATCACCTCGCCATCCAGCATAGCGGCGGGCGAACAGGCGCACAGGCCGAGACAATAGACCGGCTCCAGCGTCACCGAACCGTCGCGGGTCGTCTCATGGAAGCCGATGCCCAGCAATTGCTTCAGCTTGGCGGCGATGGCGTCCGAACCCATCGACTGGCAGGATTCCGCCTGGCAGAGCTTCAGCACATGCCGGCCTGCCGGGTGGCTGCGGTAATCATGATAGAAGCTGACGACGCCGTGCACCTCGGCCCTGGAAATGTTCAGCGCCTCGGCGATAACCGGCAGCGCATCCTTGGGCACATGGCCGAACTCTTCCTGGATGCCGTGGAGGATCGGCAGCAACGGGCCCTCAAGGCCCTTCATCTCCTGGATGATCGCGACCGTGCGCGATGTAATCTCGGTACTTGCAGGCTGCATTGTCATGCAGCGCCCTCCCTATCGTAGCGACCCATACATATCGGCCAGAAGCATCAAGCTGTTTTGGAACAACGACATGCGCGTGCCGCTTTATCGCTAAGTGCTTAAGAAACCAGAGAAAACCTCTGAAATCAATAAAGCGGTTTCGTTGCACGATAGAAATTTTCTATCGCTCCGTTTGACTAATCCTGTCTAGCGGAACGGTTGGCATGGAAATCGTCCGCCAGCGCCATTGCCTCGTCCAGCAGCGCCGAGACCAAAGGTGTGTGCGGTTCGCGCGGTGTCGCCACCAGGCCGACCGTGTGGCTGGCGTCTGGCTCGACGATCGGAATGGCCCGGATCGGCTCGGAAAAACCGAATGTTTCCGCAAGGTTGAGCGGCATGATCGACGACCATTTGCCGGTGCGGATGTGCGAAAACAGCACGATCATCGAATTGGATTCCAGCGTCGGCCGCACCTGCACGCCGGCTTCGGCCAGATGCTGATCGATGATGCGGCGGTTCTGCATGTCCGGCGTCAACAGGCACAGCGGCAGGCTTGAGAGCTCCGCCCATGTCACTTTGTCGCGGTCGGAATAGGGATTTCCCATCGCGGTGATCAATTGATAGCGCTCGTCATAGAGCGGCACGCTGGTCACCCGCCCCAGCGGCTCGTTGTCGAGATAGGTGATGCCGGCATCGATGTCGAAATTGCCGAGCAGCGACAGCACCTCGATCGAGGTCCGCGACAGCACCGAAAAGGTGACGCCGGGATGCTTTTCGCGAAACGGCGTCGTCAGCCGCGGCAGCATGGCGAGTGCCGTCGGGATGGCGGCGATGCGGATGCGGCCGGAAAGTCCGTGGCGCGCCGCGCGCATTTCCTCGCGCATGGTCCTGGTGTCGCCGACGATGCGGCGTGCCCACACCAGCACCTGTTTTCCCTCCGGCGTCAGGCCCTGGAAGCGTGAGCCGCGCAGGACCAGCATGACGCCAAGCTGGCCCTCCAACTGCTTGATGCCGGCCGAGAGCGTCGGCTGGGTGACGCCGCATACCTCCGCCGCCCGGCCGAAATGCTCCTCCCTGGCGAGCGCGATGAAGAATTCCAGTTTGTCGATCATGCGATCTTTCCGGTGGTTCGCTGCAAGGTCGGGGAAATCGCGCCTCGCCGCAAGCGCGATGCACAATTGCCCTGCATCCACACCTTTAAGCCGGCTACCTGTTTCCCGCGGCGCGATGCGGCGCTATGTGGATGAAACTGGGAGATCGACCATGCTGGGCTGGTTCCGCAAGCTTTTGCCGCGCGAAGATCGCTTCTTCGACCTGTTCGAACGACATTCCCGCACCGTGGTCGGCGGCGCCGAGGCGCTGGAGCAGCTTCTCCAGGGCAGGGACATCGACCTCTGGTGCCAGAAAATCATCGATCTCGAAGATGAGGCCGACCACATTACCGCGGAAGTCCTGCTGGCGGTGCGGCGCTCCTTCATCACGCCTTTCGATCGCGGCGACATCAAGGACCTGATCCAGTCGATGGATGATGCCATCGACATGATGCACAAGACGGTCAAGACGGTGAAGCTGTTCGAGCGCAAGGAGTTCGATCCGCTGATGCAGGAAATGGCTGGCGTCATCGTCGCCGCCGCCAAGCTGGTGGCCGAGGCGATCCCACTGCTCAACAAGGTCGCGACGCACACGGTGCGCCTCAACGCCATCGCCGAAGAGGTGATGCGCGTCGAAAGCCGGGCCGACGACCTGCACGAGCAAGGGCTGAAGGATCTCTTCAGGAAGCACGGCAGCAGCGATCCGATGGCCTACATGATCGGCAGCGAGATTTATGGCCAACTGGAAAAAGTGGTCGACCGCTTCGAGGACGTCGCCAACGAGATCAGCGGCATCGTCATTGAGAATGTCTAGGTGATGGAAGCCACCATTGCCTTTCCCGTGCTGGTCGGCCTCGTCGGCGTCGCACTGTTCTTCGACTTTCTCAACGGCTTGCACGATGCCGCCAATTCCATCGCTACCATCGTTTCCACCAGGGTGCTGCGGCCGCAATATGCGGTGCTGTGGGCGGCATTCTTCAATTTCATCGCCTTCATGTTCTTTGGCCTCCACGTTGCCGAGACCATAGGCAAAGGTATCATCGACGTCAGCATCGTCACCCCGGCGGTGATCTTTGCAGCCCTCGTCGGCGCCATCGTCTGGAACATCGTCACCTGGATCGCCGGCATCCCTTCGAGTAGCTCGCATGCGCTGATCGGCGGCCTGGTCGGCGCCGGTGTGGCCAAGGCAGGCGTGGGCGCCATCGTCTGGACCGGGCTTGGCAAGACGGTTGCGGCAATCGTCCTGTCGCCGGCGACCGGCTTTATCCTGGCGCTCGTCCTGATTCTCGTCGTCTCGTGGCTCTTCGTGCGCCAGACGCCGTTTGCGGTCGACAGCACGTTCCGCGTCATGCAGTTCTTTTCCGCCTCGCTCTATTCCCTCGGGCACGGCGGCAACGACGCCCAGAAGACCATGGGCATCATTGCCGTGCTGCTCTATTCGCAAGGCATGCTCGGCGCGACTTTCTACGTACCGCTCTGGGTCGTCCTCACCTGTCAGTCCGCGCTGGCGCTCGGCACCCTGTTCGGTGGCTGGCGCATCGTCCACACCATGGGCTCGAAGATCACCCGGCTGAACCCGATGCAGGGTTTTTGCGCCGAGACCGGCGGGGCGATCACGCTGTTTGCGGCGACCTGGCTCGGCATTCCCGTATCGACCACGCACACCATCACCGGCGCCATCGTCGGCGTCGGCGCCGCACGCCGCGTCTCGGCCGTACGCTGGGGCATTGCCGGCAACATCGTCATTGCCTGGATCGTCACCTTGCCGGCCACCGCTTTGATTTCGGCGCTCACCTACCTGGCGGTTGGCCTGGCGAGGTGACGTAAAGAAATCTACCTGTCCACAAGGTTCAGGATGTTGCCGTCCGGGTCCTTGAACCAGGCGACCTTCATTCCGTAACCGACGTGGAGATCGCCCTCCAGCGTCAAGCCCGGCATCTGATAGTGCTCGAAGGCGACGCCCTTCGACTTCAGTTCCTTGACGATGTTGCCGATCTCGTCGCCAACCATCCAGGTTACCGCTGTCGCCTTGTTGGTTCCGGCAAATTGAGAATGATAGACGTTGAGGGTGGTATCGCCGCTTTTGTAGACGATCAGTTCGCCGCCCTCATCGTGCACCTGTTTCAGGCCAAGCGTTCCCTCATAGAAAGCCTTGGCTTTCGCGAGATCCTTCACCGCGAGATTGGCCGTTGCATTGCTGTTTGCGAGCATGATGGTCTCCTTTCCTGGTTGTCGACCCCGTGCTGGTCACCGAAATAGGTCGCCGCGATCGTTTGACGACTGTCGCTCGACCTGATTGTTGGCCGCATCGGCGCTCGATTATCTGGAAGACGTTTGGCGCGGATGAAATCCGACAGGACCCGCCGCTTTTCCAGACACGCCAAGGCAGCCATTGCTCCACGGCTTGGTTCTGTCCGGAAACTGCATTATCTCAGGTGCAAGCTGCATCTCAGGCGCAAGCTGCGTAAGGAAAAACTGCCATGTCCGTCACCAAGGAAATCGTCACCGAGCGTCTGAAGACGGTCAACGGGCCGGATTTCACCGGCAACATCGTCGACCTCGGCATGGTTTCGGAGATTTTCATCGCCGACGGGAAGGTCTTCTTCTCGATTACCGTTCCCGCCGCTCGTGCCCAGGAAATGGAGCCGCTGCGCGCCGCCGCCGAGCGCGTCGTCAAGGCAATCCCCGGGGTCGCCGGCGCGGTCGTCGCGCTGACGGCCGAGAAGAAGGGCGGCGGCATGGAGGCGCCGGTTCCGTCGCGCGCCGCACCCAGGCCCGTTCCGCCGGCTGCGCCCGCTGCCGCCGCGCCGCGTGCGGCTCCGCACGCGCCCGCCTCGCACAGTTCGGGCAAACGTGGCGTGCCCGGTATCGAGGCGATCATTGCCGTTGCTTCCGGCAAGGGCGGCGTCGGCAAGTCGACCACCGCCGTCAACATCGCGCTCGGCCTCGCCGCCAACGGCCTGCGCGTCGGCGTGCTGGATGCCGACATCTACGGACCGTCCATGCCAAGGCTGCTCAACATCCACGGCCGGCCGCAGACCGTCGACGGCAAGATCCTGAAACCGATGGAGAATTACGGCCTGAAGGTAATGTCGATGGGTTTCCTCGTCGACGAGGAAACGCCGATGATCTGGCGCGGCCCGATGGTGATGTCGGCGCTGACGCAGATGCTGCGTGAGGTCGAATGGGGCCGTCTCGACGTGCTCGTCGTCGACATGCCGCCCGGCACTGGCGACGCGCAGTTGACCATGGCCCAGCAGGTGCCGCTGGCTGGTGCCGTCATCGTCTCGACGCCACAGGACCTGGCCCTGATCGACGCGCGAAAAGGCCTCAACATGTTCAAGAAGGTCGACGTCCCGTTGCTCGGCATCGTCGAGAACATGAGCTATTTCATCGCCCCGGACACCGGCAAGCGCTACGACATCTTTGGCCATGGCGGCGCCCGCCGCGAGGCCGAGCGCCTCGGCGTCACCTTCCTCGGTGAGGTGCCGCTCGAAATGGGCATTCGCGAAAGCTCGGATGCCGGCACGCCGGTTGTCGTCTCCAAGCCTGACGGCGCCGAGGCGAAAATCTACCGCGACATCGCCTCGAAGGTTTGGGACCGGGTCAACGAAGAGCGTGGTGCGGCTGCTGCTGCCGTGCCGAGTATTGTGTTTGAATAGCAGGCGCCGCCGTGCTGCAGCCTAGGCCGCGCCGACCTTCTCGCCAAAGCTGGAAAAAAACTGTCCAGCCAGTTTCTTCGAGGTCGATTCGATCAGGCGGCTGCCGAGTTGTGCGATCTTGCCGCCGACATCGGCCTTGGCCGCGTAGTTCAATATCGTGGCGTCGGGTCCATCCGCCGTCAGCGTCACGTCGGCGCCACCCTTGGCGAATCCTGCAATGCCGCCCTTGCCTTCGCCCTGGATGGTGTAGGAGTGCGGCGGCTTCAGGTTCTTCAGCGTCACTTCGCCGTTGAACGTCGCCTTGATCGGTCCGATCTTCACCACCACGGTCGCCGCCATCTCGGTCGGCGACTTCATCTCCAGGCTCTGGCAGCCGGGAATCGTCGCCTTCAAGACCTCGGGATCGTTCAGCGCTTCCCACACTTTTTGCAGCGGTGCGGCAATGCGCTCCTCGCCTTCGATCACCAAAGCCATGAAAACCTCCCGGACAAGACTGCCCGAACCCGTAACGCACGGCTCGGTGCGTGTCTATCGCACCAAAGTCCGGTTGCGACCGCACGCCCTCTTGCCTGCTCCCGCGCGTTGCCATATCGATTTGTCTTACAAATACGGAGACCATGATGGCAGGCGCCCCCACCCATAAGAAAAAATTTCGCTCGCAGGAGTGGTTCGACAATCCCGACAACCCGGGCATGACGGCGCTCTATCTCGAGCGCTATCTCAATTACGGTCTGACGCGCGCCGAATTGATGTCCGGCAAGCCGCTGATCGGCATCGCCCAGACCGGCTCGGATCTGTCGCCTTGCAACCGTCACCATATCGAACTCGCCAAGCGTGTGCGCGAAGGCATCGTCTCGATGGGCGGCATTCCTTTCGAGTTTCCCTGCCATCCGATCCAGGAGACCGGCAAGCGCCCGACCGCGGCACTTGACCGCAACCTTGCCTATCTCAGCCTTGTCGAGGTGCTCTACGGCTATCCGCTCGATGGCGTCGTGCTGACCATCGGTTGCGACAAGACGACACCGGCCCTGCTGATGGCGGCGGCCACCGTCAACATCCCGGCGATCGCCCTGTCGGTCGGCCCGATGCTCAATGGCTGGCACAAGGGCAAGCGCACCGGCTCCGGCACCATCGTCTGGGAATCACGCCAGCGCCTGTCGGCCGGCGAGATCGATTATGACGAGTTCATGGATATCGTCGCCTCGTCGGCGCCGTCCACCGGCTATTGCAACACCATGGGCACCGCCACCACGATGAACTCGCTGGCCGAGGCGCTTGGCATGCAGTTGCCGGGCTCGGCCGCCATTCCCGCGCCCTACCGCGAGCGCGGCCAGATTTCCTATGAGACCGGAAAACGCATCGTCGAGATGGTGCATGAGGATCTGAAGCCGTCCGATATCATGACGAGAGAGGCTTTCGAGAACGCCATCGTCGTCAATTCGGCCATTGGCGGCTCGACCAACGCGCCTATCCATCTCAACGCCATCGCCCGCCACCTTGGAGTCAAGCTCGACAATGACGACTGGCAGACGGTCGGCCTCAATGTGCCGCTGCTGGTCAATTTGCAGCCGACGGGCGAATATCTCGGCGAGGACTACCATCATGCCGGCGGCGTGCCGGCGGTCATCGCCGAACTGATGAAGGGCGGGCTGTTGCCGCATCCCGGCGCGCGCACCGTCAACGGCAAGTCGATCGGTGAGAACAGCGAGGGCGTTGCCAACGAAAATCCCGACGTCATCCGCTCTGTCGCCAAGCCGCTGAAGGCCAATGCCGGCTTCATCAATCTTCGGGGCAATCTGTTCGATTCGGCGATCATGAAGACCAGCGGCATTTCGCCGGAATTCCGCGAACGCTATCTCTCCAACCCCAAGGATCCCGAGGCTTTCGAAGGTAACGCCATGGTTTTCGACGGGCCGGAGGATTACCACGCCCGCATCGACGACCCGGCGCAAGGCATCGACGAACACACCATCCTGTTCATGCGCGGCGCTGGCCCGGTCGGCTATCCCGGCGGTGCCGAGGTCGTCAACATGCAGCCGCCGGCCTATCTCATCAAGAAGGGCATCCACGCGCTCGCTTGCATCGGTGACGGCCGCCAGTCGGGCACGTCGGGTTCGCCCTCGATCCTCAACGCCTCGCCGGAAGCGGCGATTGGCGGCGGACTGGCGCTGCTCAAGACGGGCGATCGTGTCCGCATCGACTTGCGCAAGGGTACGGCCGACATCCTCGTCACCGACGACGAGATCACCCGGCGCCGCGCCGAGTTGCAGAACAATGGCGGCTTCCACTATCCCAAGCACCAGACACCCTGGCAGGAGATCCAGCGCGGCATGGTCGCGCAGTTCTCGGAGGGAATGGTGCTGAAGCCGGCGGTGAAATACCAGGATGTCGCGCACACCAGCGGTGTCCCCAGAGACAATCATTGATTCTGGATCGACGGACGGCGGCTTGATCAAATCAGGCCGCCATCGGTTTTTCCGGTCGGCGTGTCGCATCCCGGCCGGGTAGGTCGAGAACGGTCACCGTCCTTGACAAGCGCGCCCAACAAATCCACCATCATGACAAGGGGTGCATCGCGACGACCCCGTGAGGCGTCAGCCCAACGTTCGCGTCCAAGCTTCTCTTTTCAGGAGGTGGACGCCATGCCGTCAACAACCGCTATCACCGTACCGCAATTGTCCCGGCTCATAGGTCTGCCGGGTGCACCTGTCATCATCGATGTTCGCATCGAAGAAGATTTCGAAGCCGATCCGCGCCTGTTGCCGGCCTCCTGCCGGCGCGATTTCAAAACCGTTTCGACCTGGGCCGCTGCATTCGCCGGCAAGCCGGTGGCCGTCGTCTGCCAGAAGGGGCAAAAGCTCTCGCAAGGCGTCGTCGCATGGCTGCGCCATGAGGGGATATCAGCCGAATCCCTTGAAGGCGGCTTTGAGGCCTGGCGCGATGCCGGGGGGCTTCTGGTCCGCACCGCCAAGTTGCCGCCACGCAATGAAAAGGGCGCCACCGTCTGGGTGACGCGATCCCGCCCGAAGGTCGACCGCATCGCTTGCCCATGGCTGATCCGGCGTTTCCTCGACCCTGACGCGGTGTTCCTGTTTGTCGAACCCGCTGAAGTACTGGCTGTTGCCGACCGCTTTCAGGCCGTGCCGTTCGACATCGACAATGTGTTCTGGAGCCATCGCGGCGAACGCTGCACCTTCGACACGATGATCGAGGAGTTCGGGTTGGAATCCGGGGCGCTCGATCGCCTCGCCGCAATCGTGCGCGCGGCCGACACCGCAAGCCTCGACCTAGTGCCCCAGGCGGCCGGTTTTCTGGCTGCCTCGCTGGGCCTGTCGCGTATGTTCCGCGACGATTTGGAACAACTGGAAGCAGGCATGCTGCTCTACGACGCGTTCTTCCGCTGGTGTCGCGACGCCACCGAAGAAACGCACAACTGGCCCGCTGCAGGTAAACCATCATGACCATTCTTGTCCCCGACAATAAGGCGGTGACCGTCGAGCCGCCGGCTGCGCCGACCTTCGCGGAAGCCACGAAGGTCTGGGCGAAAATCGGATTGCTCAGCTTTGGCGGACCGGCCGGGCAGATCGCGCTGATGCACAAGGAACTGGTCGAGGAGCGGCGCTGGATCGGGGAACGGCGTTTCCTGCATGCGTTGAATTACTGCATGCTGCTGCCTGGCCCGGAAGCCCAGCAACTCGCCATCTACATCGGTTGGCTGCTGCACAGGACGGCCGGTGGCCTTGTCGCCGGCATCCTGTTCGTCGTGCCGGGCGCGCTCGTCATGCTCGCCTTGAGCAGCCTGTACGTCCTCTATGGCGACATGCCGCTCGTCGCGGCGCTATTTTTCGGGGTCAAGGCGGCGGTGCTCGCCATCGTCATCGAGGCGGTGATCCGGATCGGGCGACGCGCCCTGAAAAATCCGGTCATGGTGTCGATCGCGGTCGCGGCGTTCATCGCCATCTATGCGTTGAATGTGCCGTTTCCGCTCATCGTCCTTCTCGCCGGCCTGACGGGATGGCTGGGGGACCGCGTTGCTCCCGGCCTGTTTTCCGGCTCGGCCCATGGCAAGGACGGTGTTGCCGACTCCAAGGGAGCGGTCGACCTGATGTTCGAGCGGGGCGAACTGGCCCATGTCAAACCGACCAAATGGCACGCGCCGCGCACCCTCGCCATCTGGCTGCCGATCTGGCTCGGGCCTGTTCTTTTGATCTGGTGGTTCACCGGCTCCGCAAGCGTCTGGACCGAGATAGGCCGGTTCTTCAGCCTGATGGCTGTCGTCACCTTCGGTGGCGCCTATGCGGTGCTCGCCTATGTCGCCCAGGCAGCCGTCCAGTCCTTCGGCTGGCTGGCGCCGGGTGAAATGGTCGACGGTCTTGGACTTGCAGAAACGACGCCAGGACCGCTCATCCTGGTGCTGCAGTTCGTCGGCTTCATCGCCGCGTTCCGCCATTCCGGCTCGCTCGACCCGTTACTTGCCGGATCGCTGGGGGCGCTGCTCACCCTGTGGGTGACGTTCACGCCCTGCTTCTTCTGGATATTCCTCGGGGCGCCCTACATCGAGGCCTTGCGCGGCAACAAGGCATTGTCGGCCGCACTGGGCGCGATCACTGCCGCAATTGTTGGGGTGATCATGAATCTGGCCCTATGGTTTGCTTTGCATGTCATTTTCCGTGAGGTGCACGCGACGGGGCTTGGCATGAACGTGCCGGTGCTTTCGTCCATCGACTGGCGTGCGGCCTTGCTATCCGTGGCCGCCATGGTCGCCATCCTGAAGCTGAAAGTCGGCATGCTGCCGACACTCGCGCTATCCGCCCTTGCAGGGGTCTTGCTGGCGGCGGCTGGTTAGCCAGCACCGCCTTTGTAATCCGCTTGCCCACCACATAAGTGGGCTGGAAACGGAAGGAAACATCATGGCCGGACGGCGCTCTTCCCTCGGCTTCCTCGGAATGTTCGGCCGTTCGGGCGACTTGAGGCAACTCGACGATGCCTTGCGCGGCGCCGATCTGCATCCAGCCCTTGTGCCGGAGGGCGTGAAGCTTACCATCGTCAACCTGATGAAGGATCGCTGGCCCGACGAGCCGCCGCCGGGCACCTATGCGTCGGTGGCACAATTATGCAGCTATTGCATCGCGGGTCCGGAAACCTTCGAGCAAGCCAATGGCCATGAGCGGACGCTGGAAGCCGAGCGTCGCATCGAGGCGGCGCTTGAAACCGGCGACAGCCTCGACGCGCAGATCGTGCTGATGACGCTGCATGCCAAGCTCATCAACGCTGAAGTCGTCGACCGATACGGGCTCAGCGCGGAATGACGCGAAAGGCAAGATCTGCCTGATCCCCCGCGGCAGCCGAGCCGATCAGGCCCGGCTGATCTCCTCGAGATACCAGCCGATGTAGCGCAGTTCGTTGTATTCCATCGGCGCGATCGGTCCGGGCACGAAATAGTGCGAACGCACGCCGCGCGCGGTGTGCTCGATGATCTTCTTGTCCTCTTCGGTGGTGACCTTCCACAGCCAGGTCAGCTTCTCCAGATCGTAGTCCTGGCCCTCGACCGCGTCGCCGCGCACCAGCCAGATCAGCTCCATCTCACAGGTACCAGCTGTTTTCGGGATGAAACGATAGATCATGCCGTGATCGGGATAACAGACGAGAAAGGTCGTACCGCCAAGATGGATCGATGTCACGCCACCATCATAGTCGGTGAAACGGCCCATCAGCGGCGCGACCGGCGAGCCGTCCTTGCTGCCGCTGGAAACGCCGTCATAGAGCGCATAGCGGAAAGTGTGGATCGCCTCCTGTCCGGCGGCCGAGTTCTGCCAGCGGTTGGCGCTGCCGATCTCGATGCCGAGCGCGCAGGTGCGTTGCTCCATCGCCGCATTGAGCTGCTCGATCATCTCGGCCGGTTTTTCCAGCGCATGCGTCTGCGAATATTCCGGATGCGCCGGCCCGCAATGGTAACATTCGACATAGTTCTCGACGGCGAGCTTCCAGTTGGCGTCGAGCGCATAGGACTGACGATACGCCACCTTGGCGTCGCCCCAGCCATATTGGCCGCAACTCGTGCGCAGCGACTGTTCGATCGGATCGAAATCGAGCGGCGTCTCGGCGAAGGAAATGAAGACCAGCCCGGAAGCGACGCGGACATGAAGCTTCTTCAGCCCGTGCGCCGAGCGGTCGAAATCCTTTGGCATCAGGCGCGCGGCACGCAAGGATCCGTCATTGGAATAGGCCCATGCGTGGTAGGGGCACACGAACATCTTCGCATTGCCCTTCTCCTTGGTGCAGACCTCGGCACCACGGTGGCGGCAGACATTGAGCATGGCATGCACGGTGCCATCCATGCCGCGCGTCAGGATGACCGCCTCGTCACCCAGCTTGAACAGCTCGAAATCGCCCGGGTTCGCGATGACGCTGGCATGCGCCAGGCAGTGCCAGTGGCGGCGAAAGACACGTTCCATGTCGCGCTCGAAGATCGCCGAATCATGATAGAAGGCACGCACCAGGCCGTGACCTGGCCGATGAGATGCCACCAGCCGATCGATCGCGTCGCCGTCGGTGGGTGCTTGCTGGATAGGATGCACACTCATTTGTCGTTCTGCCCGATGGTTGATCCCGGAGCAATTCCAGGAAAAGTGTGAAGCGGTTTTCTGTTAGGAATTGCGTCAAACGAAGAGCGCAATTCCAGGAAAAGTGTGAAGCGGTTTTCCGTCCTGAATTGGCTCCGGGTGGTGGCTGTATGGCTGCACGAACTCGTCTCCGGTCAGCCGCCCATTTGCGTGCGCGGCAGGTGGATCAGGTTGCCGAAGCGGGCACGCAATCTGTCGTCGACCTGTTTTGGCACGTGGCGCGGAAATCGCTCGGCAAGAATGCGTTTCTTCTCGGTGATCGCACGCAGCAATATATCAGGCCGGCCTTTTTCGTTCCATTCCTTCGGCGAGGAACGATCGCCGAGGGCGGGATAGAAGTGCTCGGTCTGCATCAGCTTGAGCGTTTGTTCGTTGTCGAGATAGTGGCCCGGCCCCTTGAGGCAGACCTCGGCGATGCTGTCGATCGACAGGGCCTCGTCAGTCACGTCGATGCCACGCGCGCAGCCCAGGCAATGACCGAGCATGTCGTTGTCGATGACCAGGCTCTCCAGGCAGAAGCCGAGCAGCGAGGCATGCATGCCGGCCGCCTCGTAGACGAGGTTGAGGCCGGAGAGGCCGGCCATCACATTGGTGATGCCCTTTTCGTAGCCGGACTGAATATCGGGCAATTTCGAATCCGTCATGCCGGCGGCGGAGCCACCGGGCAGGTCGTAGAATTGCGCCATCTGGGCACAGGCCGCCGTTGCCACCGACTGCTCGGCCGACCCGCCCGCCATGGCGCCGGTGCGCAGGTCCGACATGAACGGCCATGCGCCGAAGATCGCCGGATGGCCGGGCTTGAGCGCGTTGACATAGACCAGGCCGGCCAGCACTTCGGCCACTGCTTGCACGACGGCGCCGGCCATCGCCGCGGGTGCCGTGGTGCCGGACTGGCCGGTCGACAGCAGCAGGATCGGGATGCCGCCTTCGACGCAGGCCTCAAGCACGCCGCAGGCATCCTCGGCGAACTTCATTGGCGGCACGACGAATGAGTTGGAGTTGGAAACGAACGGCCGGGCACGGAAATTCTCCTCGCCGCCGGCGATGGCGTACAGCATTTCAAGCGCAGGCTTCACGTTCTCACGCACGGTGAAGGATGTTCCGACGTGCTTCGATGTTCCCATCACACAGACATAAAGCGTGTTGAAATCCATCTCGAGCGGATCGGCGATGTCGCGCGCCACCATCGGCCGCTGGAAGAAATGGATGTTGTCCAGCCCGTCGACGATGCGGGCGGCATCATAAATATCCTGCAGCTTGGACTCGCGGTACTCGCGCTTCTCCAGATCCACCAGGTGCACGGCGATGCCTGCCGTGCCGTAGTGCACGCGCTTGCCCTGGACCACCATGTCGTGCCTGGGGTCCTGGCCATGAAGCGTGAAATGTCGTGCCGCCCGCTTGATGGTGTCGAGCACGAGCGCGCGCGGAAAGCGGACCCGGCCATCGTCGCCGTGGACCGCCCCCACCTTGGTCAGCACCTTTATGCAGGAAGGAATGGCGTTGGCGAAACCCACTGTCTCCAAAAGCGTCATCACGCCCTCGTGGATACGCTCGCGGTCATCCCCGCGCAGCGGCCCGTAGCCGCCGCCCTCGATGGCCTTGTGCTGGGGTCTGGTATCCTCCACCAGGGGAGATGATCGCATGGCATGTCCTGTTTCGCGAAGACCGGAGCGCTGCGGACGACGGTTCGCCGGCGTGTCCTGCTGTTCGACAGCCACTGGCATGGAAGCACTCCACCGTCGTCGGCAGGGACTCGTGGCGGTTGCTCCACTATCGGCCTGCTTCTTCCCCTGACGCCGACTATGCCGCTGGCACTGGCTCATCCTATGGGCCAGCTGGCCCAGTTCCATGTGCCAGAGCTAAAATACCGGAGCCGCTGCGAACGGCTCCGGTCACGAGAGATCGACGATGGATCAGGCGGCCGCGGGTCTGCGTCCGGCGGCCGTGGCCAGTTCGCGAATGCCTGGCTCGATGTGCTGCAGTGCGATCGACGAGATGCCCAGCCGCATGAAACGCGAAGGCTTTTCAGTGCGATCGAAGAAACGGTCGCCTGGCTCGATGATGACGCTGCGCGAGGCGGCTGCCTCGGCCAGCCCGCGCGAATCGGTGCCGCGCGGCCCTTCGAGCCACAGCGACGTGCCGCCGGCCGAATCGGTCGAACGCCATTCCGGCAGGAAGGCGGAAATCGCATGGACCAGCCGCTTGCGCCGCTCATCGAAGGCTGAAGACAGCCGCCGCACCAGCGCCTCGTGGTGGCCGAGCGACAGGAACAGCGCTACGGCGCGCTGATTGTTGGCCGGCGGGTGACGCAGCATGAAGCGGCGCAGAGCCCGCAGCTCGGAGATTAGTCCAGCGGACGCCACGATGTACCCGAGCCGCAGGCCGGGAGCCAACGTCTTGGACATCGAGCCGACATAGACGACGCGGCCGGAGCGATCGAGGCTCTTCAGCGCTTGCTGCGGTGCCTCGTCGAGAAGCTGGCTGTCATAGCCGTCCTCGATGATGATCTGGTTGTAGCGGTTGGCGCGCGCCAGAAGATCCTGCCGCCGCTCCGCCGACAACGGCACCATGGTCGGGCAATGATGGCTGGGCGTGACGAAGACGAAGCCGGAATCGTTGGGGATAGAAGCAGTTACGATGCCGGACTGGTCAACCGGTACCGGCTGTATCTCCGCGCCCGCAAGGCGGAAGATCGAGCGGGCGTCGGGATAGCCCGGGTCTTCCATCGCCACCTTGGAGCCTTTGGACATCAGCAGCGTCGCCAGCATGTAGAGCGCGTTCTGAGCGCCCAGCGTGACGATGATCTCGTCCGGATTGGCGAAGATGCCGCGCCGGGGCAGGAGCCGCGCCTGGATCTGCTCGATCAGCAGCGGATCGTCACGGTCGACCATGTCGGACGCCCAGTTACGGATTTCCAGCACGGCAAGCGCCATGCGGTTGCACTCGCGCCACTCGGCGGTCGGGAACAGCGCCGGGTCGAACTGCCCGTAGACGAAGGGATAGGACGACTTGATCCAGTTCTCGTGCTTCGCTGGCGGCGGCATGTCGCTTGCGGCGATCTTGCGGCGTGCCTTCCAGTCGATCTCGTTGGCCTGGTCGGGCGCCTTCTGGTGGGGCTTGGCCGGTGTCGCCAGCACATCGGGATTGACGAAATGGCCACGCCGCTCGCGCGCCACCAGGAAACCCTGGTCGACGAGCTGCTGGAACGCCAGCACCACGGTTCCGCGAGCCACGCCAAGTTTTTCGGCCAGGATCCGGCAGGAAGGAAGCGGCATCGAAGCGGCGATCTGGCGGTCGAGAATGGCGGCTACGATGGCCTGGCGGATCTGCGCCTGCAGGGTTTGGCCGGATTCGGCCGAAATCCGGAACAGGCCGGACCATATCGCCGTGTCGTTTCGCTGTGGCATGGGAGATTTCCTCGATGGCCAGCCTTTTTCGCTTGGCTGGACCAGCCGAACGTAACCGTGGCACAAGGGGTTGCGCCAATCAATTTTTCTGATCGTTGGGATTTATGCCAGTGATCCTTCACGTCCTTTTGATGCCGCGTTGCGGCATCCTGGGGTGACGCGGCGCCTCATCCCGGCGATGACACCGTACGTGACGTCTGCGTGATCGCCGCGTGACGTCTGCGTCATCGCTGGGGTGACGGTGTGCGTCATCGCTGCGCATTGAAACGGGTGGAGTTCGGCCCGATAGATTGTCGCGACGACACGCGCCGGAAACATCCGGTCCGTAATGATGGCTCGAGGTCTCGGAGTTTGGCAGTGGATCAATCGTCCTTTCAAAAACAGCTCGCCGCCTTGCGTGACCACCGCGCGGCGGCGCCCGCCAGCATGCGCCAGGCCTTCGCCGCCGATCCCAAGCGCTTCGTG
Source organism: Mesorhizobium sp. M7A.F.Ce.TU.012.03.2.1 (assembly GCF_004006095.1). NCBI lineage: Bacteria > Pseudomonadati > Pseudomonadota > Alphaproteobacteria > Hyphomicrobiales > Phyllobacteriaceae > Mesorhizobium > Mesorhizobium sp. M7A.F.Ce.TU.012.03.2.1. Next base: position 692,100 of record NZ_CP034779.1, on the reverse strand, counting down.
GAATTCTCCGCTGCCGACGGCGATCTGCTGCTCGACTGGTCGAAATGCGCGGTCGACGCGACCACCATGGAGCTGCTGGAAAAGCTCGCCCAGGCCGCCGATCTCGAAGGCCGCCGCGCCGCCATGTTCGCCGGCAAGAAGATCAACGTCACTGAGGACCGTGCCGTGCTGCACACGGCGCTGCGCAACCTGACCGGCAAGGGCGTCACCGTCGATGGCCAGGACGTCAAGGCTGACGTCATCGCCGTGCTCGACGCCATGGGCGCCTTTGCCGATGCCGTGCGCTCGGGCAAGGCGGCTGGCGCCACCGGCAAGAAGATCACCGACATCGTCAACATCGGCATCGGCGGTTCCGATCTCGGCCCGGCCATGGCGACGCTGGCGCTGGCGCCCTATCATGACGGGCCGCGCGCACATTACGTTTCCAACATCGACGGCGCCCATATCCACGACACGCTGAAGGGCCTCTCCGCCGAAACCACGCTTTTCATCATCGCTTCCAAGACCTTCACCACCGTCGAAACGATGACCAACGCCGAAACCGCTCGGAAATGGGTGCAGGAAGCACTGGGTAAGGAAGCGGTCGGCAAGCATTTCGCCGCCGTCTCCACCGCACTCGACCTGGTGGCCAAGTTCGGCATCGAGCCGGATCGCGTCTTCGGCTTCTGGGACTGGGTCGGCGGCCGCTATTCGCTCTGGGGCGCCATCGGCCTGCCGGTGATGATCGCTGTCGGCCCGCGGAATTTTCGCGCCTTCCTCGATGGCGCGCATGAGATGGACGAGCATTTCCGCACCGCGCCGGTGCAGGAGAACCTGCCGGCGCTGCTTGGACTGGTCGGCTGGTGGCATCGCGTCATCTGCGGCTACCCGGCGCGCGCCGTCATCCCGTATGACCAGCGCCTGTCCAGGCTGCCGGCCTATCTGCAGCAGCTCGACATGGAATCGAACGGCAAGAGCGTCACCCTCGAAGGCACAGAGGTGACGACGCCGGCCGGACCGCTGGTCTGGGGCGAGCCCGGCACCAACGGCCAGCATGCCTTCTTCCAGCTGCTGCACCAGGGCACCGATTTCATCCCGGTCGAGTTCCTCGCCGCGGCGGTCGGCCACGAGCCGGAACTCAAACACCAGCACGATCTGCTGCTCGCCAACTGCCTGGCGCAGTCGGAAGCGCTGATGAAGGGCCGCACGCTGGACGAAGCCCGCGCCCAGATGCTGGCCAAGGGCATGAAGCCGGCCGACGTCGACAAGATAGCGCCGCACCGCGTCTTCTCGGGCAACCGGCCCTCGCTGACCATCCTCTACCGCAAACTCGACCCACGCACCTTCGGCCGGCTGATCGCGCTCTACGAGCACCGCGTCTTCGTCGAGGGCACGCTGTTCGACATCAACTCCTTCGACCAGTGGGGCGTCGAGCTCGGCAAGGAACTGGCCACCGGCCTTCTGCCTGTCGTGGAGGGCAAGGAAAGTGCCGCCAAGCGGGATGCATCGACCGCTGGCCTTGTGGGATTCATCCACCATTTGCGTGGCGCGGAGTGAAAAGCTTGGCAGACATCAAGGGAATATTGTTCGACAAGGACGGCACGCTTGTCGACTTCAACGCAACCTGGCTCGGCGTTGCCGACTTCATGGCCATGGATGCGTCCGAAGGCGATCGCTGGAAAGCCGACAGGCTGCTGGCCGCCGCCGGCTTCGATTTCGCCAACAAACGCTTCAAGCCCGACTCGATCTTTGCGTCCGGCACCAATCTCGACGTCGTCGAATTGTGGTTTCCGCGCCTGTCCAACGAGGACCAGATGCTTGCGGTTGCCCGCTTCAACGAGATCACCTCTGTGCAGGGCTCGGCGATGGCCGTGGCGCTGCCGGGCATCGTCGACACGTTGACGGCCTTGCACAGGAAATCCTACCGGCTTGGCGTCGCCACCAATGATTCGACCAGCGGCGCGGAAAAGACGCTGGTGACGCTCGGCGTCGCCCAATTGTTCGACGCGGCCTATGGCTACGACGCGGTGGCCAATCCGAAGCCGGCGCCCGACACCATCCTGGCTTTCAGCGACCTCACCGGCCTCAGGCCGGCGGAGATCGCCATGGTCGGCGACAACAGGCACGACCTCGAAATGGCGCGTGCCGGTGGCTGCGGGCTGGCAGTCGGCGTGCTCTCCGGCACCGGCACCCGCGAATCGCTGGCCGGCATTGCCGATGTGATCTTGGATTCGGTCGCCGACCTGCCGGATTTTCTCTCGGCGCGGGTCAAGGAGGCGATCTGACGGCCGAGGCGGGGCAAAATCAACTTGGGCTTTCCCGCCAACGGCTGATTGGTGGAAAGCGGAACGGCAGGTTTCGGGGAAGCAGTTCAGGAAAGCAGACGTGCAGTTCGCTCGCTTCTATGTCTGTCATGGGGCCGGTGGCAGACAGGCCGCTATTGGGGGACGTTTATCGAGAAACGGACATACCGCCGATGAAAGCCTAGGGCCGGAAGTGGCCCAAAGCTGCCTCACACTTTGTGTAGCAGTGGGGGTGAGGAGCGCTGTTGCGCTCGTCACCCGGCGTTGTCTCAGCCCCGTTGATTGGCGATGCCGAGGTAGTGCCCTAGACGGTACTCGATATCGGAGCCCGCTTGCTGGATCAAGGCCTGGCTCCCAGCGGCACGCACGAGAAATCCTGGCAAGGTGAGTGATCGGCTGAACTCACCATACGCGGCGACCAGGTCGGCGTCGGGCGGCAGTACGGCACGATTGATCATCGCCTCCAGATTGATTGATTGTTTGGGTGTGCCGGATCGCCGTCGCGAGCTTCGCCAAGGTGCGGTCGGGCTGCGGGCCTTCGGTTTGCGAGCGTTAGCCGTTGAAGCCGTTATACCGATGCAGCATGCGGTCCATGATGCGCTGCGGCATGAACCGGCGCACCATGCTGAGCTGGCGGGCCTGTGGTCCTGCAGGATAACGCAGCCGGGGGTTGGCCGCGGTTGCGGCCTTCACCACAGCATCGGCGACCACCTGCGGATCATCGCCAGCATCCACCCATTTGCGCATCAGCTTCTCGCTGCGGTCGCGGCCGACGCCATAGACGTCAATAGGCTGGTCCGCCCGCGTCAGGTTTTCCTCGAAGGCGGTGTGCGTTACGCCTGGTTGGACCATGAGGACGCGGACGCCGAAGCCCCGCACTTCGTGATCCAGCGACTCCGAATAACCTTCGATGGCGTGCTTGGTCGATGCATAGAAGGCGTTGAACGGCGAGGGGATCAGGCCGAGAATGGAACTCATGTTGATGATCCGACCACTCTTCTGACGGCGCATGATGGGCAACACCGCGTTGACGACGCGGGCGACGCCGAACACATTGACGTCGAACAGTCTTTTAGTCTGGCCAATGGATGATTCCTCGGCGCCACCCAGCATGCCGATCCCGGCGTTGTTGACGACGAGGTCGATGCGCCCGGCGCGTCGCGCGATCTCGGCAACCAGCGCCTCCACCGATGCATCTTCAGTGACATCGCAGACCAGCATGGTGATCCCGTCGCGGTCTGCAACGGCCTTGCGGCTCGTGCCGAACACCCAGTAGCCCGCCCTGACCAGTGCCTTGGCGGTCGCCAGGCCGATGCCCGAGGAAGCGCCGGTCACCAGCGCGATTGCCTTGTTGTCTTTGCTCATTTGAATGTCTCTTTCAGTTGGTTCGATTTGTGATGGCAGCAAGCGCTGAGAAGCAGCTCGTCACAGGCTGCGGATAATCGTGCGGGTGATGGCATATTGGCTTGGCCAGTAACCGCTGTAGTGGGGGACGCCGTAATGCATGTCCTCGACGCGGCGGTGGTAGAAGACGTCGGCGCGAACGGGAGTCAAAGGCGCGGTCGGCCGCAGATTGAAGACCGGAATGAACATCAGCTGCAGGGAGCCTACCCCCGCGACCTCGACTACGGGCTTTCCGCATGTCCGGCATTTGCCGCGATTGAAGTTCGGCGGCGGGCGATACTTAGCGAAGGAGATGTTCGAGGCGTCATTCAGCGTGACATGCCTGGCCGGCACGACGACGACGTCGGAAAAGTGCCTGCCAGTGAAGCCTTGGCATATGAGACAATGACACCGGAACCTGCCCTTTGGCGCGACTTGGATTTCGAACGAGCAGGCGCCGCACTCGCACGAGCCGGTGAGCGGGAACGAGCTGTCGGCGGTCACGTGCTGATGCTTCTGGGTTTCATTTGGGGACGCCATTCCGGTCACCGCAGCATCATGTTGAGACTGATTTCGACCGGCCGCCCGGAGGGGGCGTGCAGGAGCTTGATGGTGTTCCACCGAACCTGCTCATAGATGCCCTTGGCATGGCTCAGGGCCTCGTCGCGCAGCTGGGCTGACAGAAAACCGCCTATGTGATCGGCGTCGGTGGTTTTTGATATGGCGTTCATGATCCACTCTGATGTAGACAAGAGAAACTTATGCCTCTACATAAGCCTTGAAGTAGTCACTGTCAACAATGTATCCACGAGAAACTTTGCTATCATGCCAGACCCGATTAGTCGCCCCTACCATCACGGTGATCTCCGTCGTGCAGTCATCGACACGGCACAGGACATGCTTCGGGAGGAGAAGGACTGGCAGTTCACGCTGCGGGAAGTCGCTCGCCGGGCCGGTGTGAGCCACGCGGCGCCCTATAAGCACTTTCACGACAAGTCGGCGTTGTTGGCCGAGCTGGCGAAGTTGGGATTTGCCGAACTAGCGGCAACACTCAACGGTGCGACACCAAAAAACACTGCATCATTGCGCGATGAGGTCGTGCCGATTGCACAGGCGTACATCGCCTTCGCCATGCAAAATCCGGCGCTCTATCGCCTGATGTTCAGCGCTGAAGAGGGACGATCGACAGGCCTCCACTTGAGCGATAGTGCTCTCAGCGTATTTGAGGTGACGGTCGAGCTGTTGCGACGGGGTCAGGCCGCCGGCCTTATTCGCAATCGACCAATACAGGGCCAGGCAGCGACGTGCTGGGCCTTGCTGCACGGCATCGCCATGCTTGCTATTGACGGCCTTCTCGTGCCCGAAAAGGTGGGGCCGAACCCCCTCGAGGCGGCACTGGACACTCTCATCGAAGGACTGGCGGTCGAGCAGGGGGATTGACCTAACTTGGTCATTTGCCAATGGCAGCTTCTGGCGCAAAGGTGCCACGGTGCTCTGCCTCGCCTTTGTCCGCTTCTGGGCAGCGGCCGTCACGACGGCAACGGCCGAAATGAGGCGCAAAACGGCCAACGTGGTGCAGCAGTCGAATGTCTGCTTGCAGGTAATGGCCAGCAACGTCGTTGCGGCAAAGATGGAGGTCGAACCCGGTCATTCCGACTGACTGGGTTTTGATCTCAGCGCCAGCGGTTATCCGCCTCGAAGGAAAACACACCGCTCGGCTTGCTCGCGGCACCCTTCGCGTCGCCGAAATCCGGCACCTTGTATTCGGCGAGCAACCGCAGCCGCGACAGCGGCAGGTCGTTGCGGCGGGGATCGCCGACCAGCACTTCGATGCCGGCTGCCAGGCAGCGGTCGAGGAACGGGATGAAGCGTAGAGCGACCTCGCGGCCATAGAACACGTCCCCCGCAAGCACGAGGTCGACCGGCGGCGGGGGAGCCGTCGTGATGTCCTTGTCGACAATGGTGATCTCGATGTCGTTGGCCGCGGCGTTAAGGCCGATTGCGGCAACGCCGTTGCGGTCGATTTCGGCGGCGATCACTTCGCGCGCACCGGCCTTGGCTGCGGCGATGCCAACGAGGCCGGAACCGGCGCCAAGGTCGAGCACGCGGCGACCGGCCACCGTTTGCGGGTGATCCATGATGTGGCGCGCAAGCACCGCGCCGCCGGCCCACACATAAGCCCAGTAAGGCGGCTGCGGCTCAGGTTCGTCCGCCTCGAATGTGTCGTCATCGGCGTCGGAGCCTTGGAGCGGATCGGTAAGCCGCCTCAGGCCGCTGGCCGGGTGCGGCGTGTAGAGCCGGATCTCAGGCACCGACGGCACCGGGGCGAGGCGCATGTTCGTCCTGATGAATTCTGCCGGGTCAGGACGGCAAGGTGCATTTACGGCATCCGCGCCGCCGGCTGCAATCATTCGCGCAAAGCTCGCCGCAGGATCTTGCCGACCGGCGTCTTCGGCAGCTCGGTCCTGAATTCTATGTATTTGGGCCGCTTGTAGCCGGTCAGGTTCTCGCGGCAGAAGGCGGTGAGCGTCTCTGCGGTCAGCGCCGGATCCTTCTTGACCACGAACAGTTTCGGCACCTCGCCCGAATGCTCGTCCGGCACGCCGACCGCCGCCACTTCGAGCACGCCCGGATGCATGGCCACGACTTCCTCGAGTTCGTTCGGATAGACATTGAAGCCCGAGACCAGGATCATGTCCTTCTTGCGGTCGACGATCTTGGTGTAGCCGCGCTCGTCCATGAAGCCCATGTCGCCGGATTTGAAGTAGCCGTCCTTGGTCATCACCTTGGCGGTCTCATCGGGCCGGTTCCAGTAGCCCGCCATCACTTGCGGTCCTCGGATGCAGACCTCGCCGACCTCGCCGAGCGGCAAATTGTTGCCGTCGTCGTCGCGGATGGCGATCTCGGTCGAGGGCAGCGGCAAACCGATGGTGCCGGTGAAGTCGCCGGCGGTGAACTTGTTGGCGGTGGCCACCGGCGAAGTTTCCGAGAGGCCGTAGCCTTCGGTGACCGAACAACCGGTCAGCGTCTTCCAGCGTTCGGCAACGCCCTTCTGCACCGCCATGCCGCCGCCCAGCGTCAGCACCAGCGGCTTGAAGTCGAGCTTGCGGAAATCCTCATTGTTGAGCAGCGCGTTGAACAGCGTGTTGAGGCCGGGAAAGATGTGCACCGGATACTTCTGCAGTTCCTTGACGAAGCCGGGAATGTCGCGCGGATTGGGAATGAGGACATTTCGGGCGCCTTGCTGCATGCCCATCAGTGCGTTCACGGTCAGCGCGAAAATATGATAGAGCGGCAGCGCGCAGATAAAGTTGGGGTGCGCCGGTTTCGGCTTGATCGTGTAGGCGTCCTCCATCCACTGCGCGTTCTGCGCGACGTTGGCGAGCACGTTTCTGTGCAGCAGTGTGGCGCCCTTCGACACGCCCGTGGTGCCGCCCGTATATTGCAGGAAGGCGACATCGTCGGCTTCCACCTTGGCCGGCTTGAAGCCCATGCCGGCGCCGGCCTTCATGGCGGCATTGAACTTGACATGGCCGGGCAAGGACCATGCCGGCACCATCTTCTTCACGCGGCGCACGACGAAATTGACGATGGTGCCCTTCAGGCCGCCGAGCATGTCGCCCATCGCGGCGACCACCACATGCTTGACCGCCGTCCTCGCGATCACCGCCTGCAAGGTGTTGGCGAAGTTTTCCAGGATGACGATGGCTTGCGCACCGGAATCCTTCAACTGGTGTTCGAGCTCGCGCGGCGTGTAGAGCGGATTGATGTTCACCACGACATAGCCGGCGCGCAAGATCGCCATCATCGCCACCGGATATTGCAGCACGTTCGGCATCATCAGCGCGACGCGCGCGCCTTTCTGCAGGCCCTTCGATTGCAGGTAGGCGCCGAAGGCCGCCGACAGCCGCTCGATATCGGTGTAGCTGATGGACTTGTCCATGCAGGTGAAGGCCGGCTGCGCGGAAAACTGCTTGCAGGCGCCGACGAGGAAATCGCCGATCGAGCTGTAGGGCAGGGCGCCGATCTCCGCCTGCACGTTTTTCGGATAGCTCTTGAGCCACGGCTTTTCCGGCAAGCCGGCGGCCAGCGCCGTCAATGCTTTCGGCAATCGGTTGGCGGTGGCGGCGGTCGGCCTTGCCGCCGGTGGGGCCTTCACCGCCGCCGCAGCCTTCGACGCCGGCCTGACAGCGGGCTTTGCCGCACCCGCTTTACTCCCCGGCGCCGTCTTTTCGGCCGCGGCCTTGGCCGGGGCTTTCACCGCCGGCTTTGTGCTTGCCCTTACGGGCGCCGCGGCCGCCTTCGGCGTGGCGACCTTGGCAACGGGTGCTTTCGGCTTGGCAGTACCGGCTGCTTTCGACGGCGCCTTGGCTCCCGCTTTCACCGTCGTCGTCCTTGATGCTTTTGCCACCCGTTCCTCCCTGGACAAGTCTTGTTCATTCGCGCCGCGCTCGCCCCTGAATTGACCTCGCCTCTGAATTGACAAGGGCGCCCTCCGCTGCGGCCGTTATACCCTATGTATTGCCTCCCTTGGTGACCGTGCAAGTCTTGCCCTTGCGGCAACACGGCGAAAGATTTGCCGTCGAAAGTCCTTGCCGCCGCCAGCGCTGCCAAACGGTGTTCTGGCGCATCCCTCGGCCGCTCGGAAGCGCGGGGAACATTATATCGTCAGCTTGGCGATCAATAAAAAAATTCGGTTGTTAATAATCTCGTGAATGGAAGAAACTGCTAATTTTTTCTCCAATTTGGCAAAATAGCGGATTTTTTTCCTGCTTCCCGCGGGGTAAGCAAACGGGGTGTTCCAAAGCCGGAAAAACGGTGCTTATATGCGCGCTTCGCGAGCCTGATAGAGGGGCTTGGAAGAACATCAGGGAGTGCTCAATGAATAAGAAGCTGACTTTTGCAGCCGCGTTGCTGGCTGCAAGCGTCCTGGGCGGCGTGGCCAATGCGAAAACTCTGGTCTACTGCGCGGAAGCTTCGCCGGAGGGTTTCGATCCGGCGCCGTATACCGCAGGCCAGACGTTCGACGCGTCATCGCGCACCGTCTTCAACCGCCTTGTCGAATTCGATCACGGCAAGACGACGACCTCGCCGGGCCTGGCCGAGAGCTGGACGATCTCCGACGATGGCAAGGAATATGTCTTCAAGCTGCGCAAGGGCGTCAAGTTCGCCGCGACCGACTATTTCACCCCGACGCGCGACTTCAACGCTGACGACGTGGTGTTCTCGTTCGAACGCCAGGTCGACAAGAACGGCGCTTGGTTTCAGTACATTCCGGGCATTGCATACCAGTATTACAATGACCAGTTCGGCGAAAACATCGCCAAGGTCGAGAAGGTCGACGACCTGACGGTGAAGTTCACCCTCAAGGAGCCGGCGATCACTTTCATTCCAACGCTGGGCATGGATTTCGCTTCGGTCGTCTCCAAGGAATATGCCGACAAGCTGCAGGCCGACAAGACGCCTGAGCTGTTCAACCAGAAGCCGATCGGCACCGGTCCGTTCATCTTCGTCGACTACCAGACCGACGCCGCCATCCGTTACAAGGCCAACCCGGACTATTGGGGCGGCAAGCAGAAGATCGACGATCTGGTCTTCGCCATCACCACCGATCCGGCGGTGCGCGCGCAGAAGCTCAAGGCCGGCGAATGCAACATCATGTCGTACCCGGCACCGGCCGACATCGCAGGCCTGCAGGCCGATCCGAACCTGAAGGTCGAGGAGCAGGAAGGCCTCAATGTCGGCGCGCTGATGTACAACACCCAGCAGAAGCCGTTCGACGACGTGCGCGTCCGCAAGGCGCTCAACATGGCCATCAACAAGAAGGCCATCATCGACGCCGTCTTCCAGGGCGCCGGCCAGGTGGCGATCAATCCGATCCCGCCGACCATGTGGTCCTACAACAAGGAAGTGAAGGACGATCCTTACGATCCGGATGCAGCCAAGAAGCTGCTTGAAGAGGCCGGCGTCAAGGACCTCAAGATGAACGTCTGGGCCATGCCGGTGTCGCGCCCGTATATGCCGAACGCGCGCCGTACCGCCGAGCTGATCCAGGCGGACTTCGCCAAGGTCGGCGTCACCGTCGAGATCGTCAGCTACGATTGGGGTGAATACCTCAAGCGCGCTTCCGCGGTCGATCACGACGGCGCCGTCATCGTCGGCTGGACCGGCGACAATGGCGATCCGGACAACTTCCTCGGCGTGCTCCTGAGCTGCGCTTCCGTCGGTTCGAACAACCGCGCGGAATGGTGCAACAAGGACTTCGATGCGCTCATCAACAAGGCCAAGACCGTTTCGGATCAGGCCGAGCGCACCAAGCTCTATGAACAGGCACAGGTCATCTTCAAGGAACAGGCACCCTGGGCGACGCTCGCTCACTCCAAGGTGTTCATGCCGATGCAGAAGACCGTCACCGGCTTTGCGATGGATCCGCTCGGTATCCACCGCTTCGACGGCGTCGATATCGCCGAATAAGGTTGCGAAACGGGGGCGCCACCATATGGTGACGCCCCCACTCGCCCGCCATGCTGCGTTATATCCTCGGCAAGCTCGCCCTCATCATCCCGACCTTCATCGGGATAACCATCCTCGCCTTTGGCTTCGTGCGCATCCTGCCCGGTGATCCGGTGCTGGTGCTTGCGGGCGAACGCGGCCTGTCGCCCGAACGCCACACGGCGCTGATGCACCAGTTCGGTTTCGACCTGCCGATCTGGCAACAATATCTGACCTATCTGACCAACATCCTCAGCGGTGATTTCGGCACCTCGTTTTCCACCAAGACGCCGGTGCTGAAGGATTTCCTGGTGCGCTTCCCGGCAACGGTCGAACTCGCCATCTTCGCCATGATCTTTGCCGTCATCCTGGGTGTCGCCGCCGGCATCTTCGCCGCCATCCGTCGCGGTTCCTGGTTCGATCAGCTGACGATGGGCACGGCGCTGGCGGGCTATTCCATGCCGATCTTCTGGTGGGGCCTGCTGCTGATCATCGTCTTCTCCGGCACGCTGCACTGGACGCCGGTTTCCGGCCGCATCGACCTTCTCTATTTCTTCAAGCCGGTGACCGGTTTCATGACCATCGATTCGCTGATCTCGGGCCAGAAGGGCGCATTCCGCTCGGCACTGTCGCACCTCGTCCTGCCCACGATCGTGCTCGGCACTATCCCGCTCGCAGTCATCGCCAGGCAGACGCGCTCGGCGATGCTCGAAGTGCTGGGTGAGGACTATGTCCGCACCGCGCGTGCCAAGGGCCTGGCGCCGCGCCGCGTCATCGGCCTGCATGCCTTCCGCAACGCGCTGATCCCGGTCGTCACCACCATCGGCCTGCAGGTCGGCACGCTTTTGACCGGCGCCATCCTGACCGAGAGCATCTTCTCCTGGCCCGGCATCGGCAAATGGATGATCGACGCCATTTCCAAGCGCGACTATTTCACCGTGCAGGGCGGGTTGCTTTTGATCGCGCTGATCGTCATGTCGGTGAACCTCATCGTCGACGTGCTCTACGCCGTCATCAACCCACGCATCCGGGCCAACTGACATGAGCAACGAAGGCCCAGCCACCATCGAAGCCGCGACCGTCGTCAAGCCGCAGGACGCCAGGCTGCAGATGTTCGGCGAGTTCTGGCATTACTTCTCCGTCAACAAGGGCGCGGTGATCGGGCTCTTCGTCTTTGCGCTGCTGATCCTGATCGCCATCTTCGCGCCGCTGCTGGCGCCCCATTCGCCGGACGATCAGTTCCGCGACTTCTTCCTGACGCCGCCGGCCTGGCAGGAAGGCGGCAACGCGCAGTTCCTGCTCGGCACCGACGCTGTCGGCCGCGATATGCTGTCGCGGCTGATCTACGGCTCGCGGTTCTCGCTCGCCATCGGCTTCGTCGTCGTCACGTCAGCGCTGATCTCAGGCGTCATTCTCGGCCTGCTCGCCGGCTACTGCCGCGGCTGGGTCGACACGCTGATCATGCGCATCATGGACATCATCCTGGCCTTCCCGTCGCTGCTGCTGGCCCTGGTGCTTGTCGCGGTTCTCGGCCCTGGCCTCGTCAACGCCATGATCGCCATCGCCTTTGTGCTGCAGCCGCATTTCGCCCGGCTCACCCGCGCCGCCGTGATGGCCGAGAAGACCCGCGAATATGTCGTCTCGGCCAAGGTCGCCGGGGCCAGCCATCTCAGGCTGATGCTGGTCACCATCCTGCCCAACTGCATCGCGCCGCTGATCGTGCAGGCGACGCTGTCCTTCTCCAACGCCATCCTCGAGGCGGCGGCCCTTGGCTTCCTCGGCATGGGCGCGCAGCCGCCGACGCCGGAATGGGGAACCATGCTGGCCGAAGCGCGCGAGTTCATCCTGCGCGCCTGGTGGGTGGTGACCTTCCCGGGCCTCGCCATCCTGATCACCGTCTTCGCCATCAACCTGATCGGCGACGGCCTGCGCGACGCGCTCGACCCCAAGCTGAAGAGGTCGTGAGCATGCCTCTGCTCGAGATCAAGAACCTCACCGTTTCCTTCGACACCGCGGCCGGACCGTTCATGGCCGTGCAAGGCATCGACCTCTCGATCGAGCCGCGCGAAGTGCTGGCGATTGTAGGCGAGTCCGGTTCCGGCAAGTCCGTGGCGATGCTCGCGGTGATGGGCCTGTTGCCCAACACGGCAACCGTCAAGGCAGACCGCATGGCCTTCGACGGCGTCGATCTCCTGAAGCTCAGCCCGTCCGAACGCCGCAAGATCGTCGGCAAGGACATCTCGATGATCTTCCAGGAGCCGATCGCCAGCCTCAATCCGTGCTTCACCGTCGGCTTCCAGATCGAGGAGGTGCTGCGCTTCCATATGGGTATGGATCGCGCTCAGCGGCGGGCCCGCGCCATCGAATTGATGAAGCTGGTCGGCATCGCCGATCCGGAAGAACGGCTGAGCTCGTTTCCGCACCAGATGTCGGGCGGCCAATGCCAGCGCGTCATGATCGCCATCGCTATCGCCTGCAATCCGAAACTGCTGATCGCCGACGAGCCGACGACGGCGCTCGACGTCACCATCCAGAAGCAGATCCTCGATCTGCTGGTTTCGCTGCAGGCCAAATACGGCATGGGCCTGATCATGATCACCCACAATATGGGCGTGGTGGCCGAGACCGCCGATCGCGTCATCGTCCAGTACAAGGGCCGCAAGATGGAAGAGGCCGACGTGCTGTCGTTGTTCGAATCGCCGAAAAGCAATTACACGCGGGCGCTGTTGTCGGCTTTGCCGGAGAACGCCGTCGGCGACCGGCTGCCGACCGTTTCCGACATGCTGTTCGAGCCGGCCCCCTCTGCCGCGGGAGCCGCCTCATGAACACCACGGTCCTCGAAGGCAAGAACATTGTCCGCGACTACCACATCGGTGGTGGCCTGTTCACCGGGCCGCGTACCGTGCACGCGGTCAAGGGCGTCTCGTTCAAGGTCGACAAGGGCAAGACGCTGGCCATCGTCGGCGAAAGCGGCTGCGGCAAGTCCACGCTCGCCCGCATCATCACGCTGATCGATCCGGCGACGTCAGGCGACCTGTTCATCGACGGCAACAAGGTCGATATCGCCAAGGGCGGATTGACCAAAGAGATGCGCCGCAAGGTCCAGATCGTCTTCCAGAACCCCTATGGATCGCTCAATCCGCGCCAGAAGATCGGCGACGTGCTGGGCGAGCCGCTTTTGATCAACACCGACAAGCCGGCGGCCGAGCGGCGCGACCTGGCGATGAAGATGCTGAAGAAAGTCGGCCTCGGTCACGAGCACTACAACCGCTACCCGCACATGTTCTCGGGCGGCCAGCGCCAGCGCATTGCCATTGCCCGTGCGCTGATGCTCAACCCAAGCCTGCTGGTGTTGGACGAGCCGGTCTCGGCGCTAGATCTTTCCGTGCAGGCACAGGTGCTCAACCTGCTCGCCGACCTGCAGGACGAGTTCCAGCTGACCTATGTCTTCATCAGCCACGATCTGTCCGTGGTGCGCTACATCGCCGACGATGTGATGGTGATGTATTTCGGCGAAGCGGTCGAATACGGCTCGCGCGACGAGGTCTTCGCCGACCCCAAGCACAGCTACACCAGGACGCTGTTCGCCGCGACCCCGCGCGCCGACGTCGCCTCGATCAAGGCAAGACTGGCGAAGAAGAAGGCGGCTTGAGCCAAAACCCAATTACTCTGAACGATTGAGTTTTGCCCGAACACGACTTACGTCTTCCGCGAAGTGGACGGCAGCTTTGCGCCCAAGTCGTCCACCAAACTCTGTTTGCGCGATGCCTGAAAGCTGATAGCAAACCGATCGCGTTTATCTGAGGAAGTCAGTGACCACTTTCACCGTGGCGACCGGATTCTCCTCCATGATCCAATGTCCCGAACCGGGAATGACGCCCTCGGTAACGTTGTCCGCGGCGAAGCGCATCACCGTCGCCATTTGAGTACCGAACGACATTTCTCCTCCGATTGCCAGCAAGGGCATCTTCAGCTTTCCTGACGTTTCCAGGATCGCCTTGTTGTCGAGCGCGTCCTGGTCGAAGGCTGCGAACTGCGCGAAGCCGGAGTGCATCGCGCCCGGCAAAGCGTAGAGAGCGGCATAGTGCTCACGGGACGCTTCGTCGAAATGTGATGGATCGGCAGAAAACTCGTTCCAAAATCGGTCGAGATAAATCCGCTCCCGACCTGCCACGAGCCGCTCCATATCCGGTCCACCGAACCTGAAATGCCAGAGAAGCGGGTTCTTGAGTATTTCTTCCCAGGGGCCGACGCCGGGAACAGGTGCGTCGATCAGCACAAATTTGGACACCTGATCCCGATGCTGCGCAGCAAAGGCAAAACCCACCATATTGCCAATGTCATGCGTGACGAGATCGACGCTTTGGATATTTAGGCTGCGCAGGACTGCTTCCATGTCGGCAGCCTGAGTTTTCTTGTCGTAGCCAGTCTCAGGATGAGACGACAGACCCATGCCACGTAGATCCGGCACGACGACCATGTGATCCTTTGCCATTTCAACGGCGAGCGGCTCCCACATGTCTCCCGTCTCACCGTACCCGTGCAGCATTAGTACCGCAGGACCGGAACCACCTACGCGCACGTGGATCGTCACACCGTCCGTCTTGACCTCGCGCGTTTCGAAGCTGGCCGGAAACGGTTTAACGTTGGCGCTGGCGGTCTGCGTGGCCAGCAACAGCGCAGTACAAAAGATCAACAGCTTCGACATCGCTTCACTTCCCCATTATCTACCGATCGGTATATAAAAGGCAGATCGATTCACGCGTCAAGCGATAATATACCAGTCGGTACAATAAAGAGAGTGAGTGACTATGGGCAGGCCGAGAGAGTTCGATACCGAGAAAGCACTCGTGCAGGCGATGCGGCTTTTCTGGCGCAAGGGCTACGAGGGCACATCGCTGACTGACCTTACTGAAGAGCTAGGCATTACGCGCCCCAGTCTCTACGCGGCGTTCGGCAACAAGGAAGAGTTGTTCCTGAAGGTGCTCGACCGCTATGACCGCGAGACGTCGCATTTCATCCAGAATGCCTTGGACGCGCCAACTGCACGCGCGCTTGCTGCGGGGCTGATATATGGTGCATGCGCGTTCCACTCCGACACGAGAAATCCGCCAGGTTGCCTTATGGTGCATGGTGCCCTGATAGGGAGCGACGACAGCGCGTCGGCCCGCAAGGAGACAAATCTTCGACGCGGGCAACTTAGAAACCAGATAGCTAAACGTCTCGAACGTGCTCAGATAGACGGTGATGTCGGCAAGGACACCGATACAGCTGCCCTCTCAGGATACCTGGTTGCAATTCTGCGCGGCATCGCCGTCGAGGCCGCGAGCGGAGCCCAGCCAGACGAACTCCACCGCATCGCTGATATCGCGATGAGAGCCTGGCCGACCCAATAGCCATTCTACCGATAAATGCTGACAGTCCGTTGTCGGCCCCGTTCCCATCGTTCCGAAATGCATATCCGAATGGCCGCTTCTGGCGCGGTCCTAGCGTCCATTTCTGACCAGCCATTTGCGGCTGCCAGCCGACCGAGTTTTGACTTGGAGCGTTTTCAGCTAGGTGGAATAACTTGGCGTCGCACCAAATGCGCTGAAGGTAGATGGAGCCCACGCCGGTTCGGCCTGACTGCATCTCGCTCTAGACGCCGATCACGACAGCTTGGCGATGATGGCGCGCAGCGCCTCGCCGAACTTGTGGATTTCGCCCACGGTGTTGTAGTGGACCAGGGAGGCGCGGATGGCGCCGCTGTCCATTGAGAGGTTGAGACGCTTCATCAGTCGCGGCGCGTACATGTGGCCGTCGCGGATGCCGATCTGCATCTCGGCCATTTCCTCGACGACCCGCTGCGGCGACAGTCTGCCGATGTTGAAGCAGAAGGTCGGCACACGCTCATTGATGCGGGCCTCGTCGGCAACGCCGTAGATGGTCGCGCCGCAACCTTTCAGCACGGCCAGCATCTCACGCGCCAGCACCAGCTCATAGTCGCGGATGGCGCCCATGCCGGCAACGATGTTGTCGCGCCGCGAGCGGTTGTTGGACGGCGCCAGATTGCGGCCGATCAGTTCAAGATACTGCACGGCGGCATCCATTCCGGAAACGTTCTCGTAGATGAAGGTGCCGGCCTCGACCTTGTAGGGCGGCTCGTCGGGGATGAAATCCTCGCGGAAGGTCGGCAGCCGCTTCAGCGTTTCGAAACGGCCCCACAGGAAGCCCATATGCGGCGAGAAATTCTTGTAACCGGAGCAGACGAGATAGTCGCAATCCCAGGCCTGCACGTCGATCAGCCCGTGCGGTCCGTAATGCACGCAGTCGAGGAACACTTCGGCGCCGGCCGCATGTGCGATCTCGGCCACCGCGGCGACATCGACGATCGAGCCGATCGAATGCGCGGTGACCGTGCTGGCGACGAGACGGGTGCGGTCGGAAACCAGCGGGCGAAGGTCGTCGACATGCAGATTGCCGTCCTCGCGCATGCGCCACCATTTGAACTTTGCACCGGCGGACTCCAGAGCCAGCCAGGTCGCGATGTTGGCATCATGGTCCATGTCGGTGATGACGATCTCGTCGCGCTCCTGCAGCATCTGACCGATGCCGAGGCTGACCAGGCGGATGAACGAGGTGGCGTTCATGCCGAAGCAGATTTCCGCCGGGCTATAGGCGTTGATGAGCAGCGCGACGCTTGTCCGCGCATCGGCGACCGACTGGTCGACAGTGACGCTGCGGCCATAACGGCCGCCACGCTGCACATTGTGCGAAACCAGATGGTTGGTCACCGCGTCGAGCACGCTCTGCGGAATTTGCGCGCCGGCGGCATTGTCCAAGAAGATGAAGTCGCCAGCCCGCTGTAAAGCTGGAAACATGGCGCGGATGGCGTCGACGGGGAACGCGGTGGCATTCGCATTGTCGGTCTGGTGCTTGTTCACGGGTAGGCTCCTGCAAAGGACTTGGGCGGGGATCAGGTGGCGGAGGTCAGCGCTTCTTTTCGGTCTTGAAGCGCTCTTCAAGCAGGCTGACGAGGCGGACCATCGGCCAGAGGAAGATGAGATAGACGAGGGCTGCGCCGATCAGCGGCGAGGGGTTGGCGTAGAGCGACTGCGCGTTGGTCGCCTCCTTCAAGAGTTCCGGCAGCGCCACGGTGGAGGCGAGCGAGGTGTCCTTGAACATCGAGACGCAGTTGCTGGTCATCGGCGGGATGACGACGCGGATCGCTTGCGGCAGCACCACCTTGCGCAAGGTCAGGAGGAACGGCAGGCCAAGCGCCTGCGACGCCTCGAACTGGCCACGCGGAATGCTTTCGATGCCGGAGCGGAACACTTCGGCCGAGTAAGCCGACATGATGAAGGCGAAGGCAGTCACCGCCGACGCCCAGGACGACAGGCGTATGCCGAGGAAGGGCAGCGCGTAGTAGATCAGGATCAGCACGACCAGCACCGGCAGGGCGCGGAAGATGTCGGTGTAGCCGACCGCGAGCCAGCGCAGCGGCTTCGGCGCATAGAGCCGCACCAGGCTGATCCCCAGGCCGATGGGGATCCCGATGCCGATGCTCAAAATGCCGAGCAGCAGCGTGTTCAGGAAGCCGCGCAGCAGCGCCGGCAGGCTGGACATGATGACGTCGGGGTTAAAGAAGGTATCCAGCAGCGACATGGGAGCGTTCCCGAACCCGAGAGCAATCATGCTCAGGTTAAAACCAATATGCCTCGCAGATGGCGAGGCAGTCGGCGCGGAAGCCGGCGCTGGAGCATGAAATGAATCGTGCCGGCCTGGAAAGCCGGCACGATGTCAGCGCAGCTTTCAGATCAGGCCTTCGGCAGCGGCATTTCCTTCATGGTCGAGGAGTCGGCCGGCGCGTCGCTGCCGAACCACTTCTTGTGGATGGCGGCCAGGGTGCCGTCCTTCTTCATCGCGCTCAGCGCATCGTTCAGCTTGCCGAGCAGCGGGTGGTCCTTGGTCATCATCAGGCCGTATTGCTCACCGGTCTTGATGCGCTCCTTGACGACCAGGTCCTTCATCTTGGTGAAGGAATACTCCATGCCCGGAATGTCGCTGACGGCCGCATCGACGCGGCCGGCGCTGAGGTCGAGGAGCAGGTTCTGCTGCGTGTCGTAGCCCTTCACGTCGCTGAAGCCATCGGCTTCCTGATGCGCCTTGACCCAGGTTTCGCCGGTCGAGCCGGACAGCACGCCGATGATCTTGCCCTTGAGGTCGGCCTCGGCCTTGATCGCGCTGTCGGTCTTGGTGGCGATGCCCATGTCCGAATCATAATAGGGCTGCGTGAACGACTGTGACTTCAGCCGCTCCGCCGTGATGGTGATCGACGAGATGGCGACGTCGATGCGCTTCGAGGTGGTGGCGGCAAACAGTGCCTGGAAACCGAGATCGGCGATGTCGGTGGTCATGCCGATGCGCTTGGCGGCTTCGTTGACGATGTCGACTTCAAAGCCTTCGAAAGTGCCGCTCTCGTTCTTGTACTCGAAGGGTGGATTGGTCGGGTAGGCGCCGACATTGAGCACATCGGCGGCATAAGCGGTGGCGGGGCCGGCGGCGATGCCGATGGCGGCGGCGAGAAGAAGCAATTTGCGACGTGTGAAGCTCATTTGTGTTCCCTCTGTTGTTGATCGGGCGGGTTGCTCCCGCACGGTTTTTTGCCGCCCCGCACCGCAGGGCGTCAATTCATGGCAGCGACCAATGCGGTCATGGTTGGCGACGTTTTTTGTTGCAGATCGCGGATCTGCGCGCGCACGTCATCGAAGGCATGGCGCGCATTGGATGATGACTGGGACAGTATGAACGACAAGAACTGAGACTCCCACCCGGAGCACCCACGATGGACTGGCCGGCACGATGGACTGGTCTGCACGATGGACTGGCCGGCAAGCCCGTCCGGCAAGGCAATCGCCATCGACTGTGGAATGCTTATCCAAAGTGCGGCGCTTTTCAAGGCGAAAGTTTTAAGCTTAAAAAGCTGCGGTGTCGGTTGCGTGGCGGACACCGTGCGGCCCGCTGGAACCGATACCCGCGAGCGATGGCGACCCGAAGCTATTTCAGGCTTGAAATATCTCGGCACGGGCCTAGCGTGTGCTCTCTCGCCGGGAGGTCGCGACATGAACAAACCACACCCTTTGCACGGCCCGAACAGATTGAAGCTTGGCGTCTTTTCGACCAATGCCGATGGCGGCCTTGCTATCACAGACGTTCCGGAACGCTGGACGGCAAACTGGCAGGACAATGTGACCGCGGCCCAGATCGCCGACCGCGCAGGGCTGGAGTTCATGCTGCCGATCGCGCGCTGGCGCGGTTTTGGCGGCCGCAACAAGGTGCGCGAATGGTCGTTCGAAACCTTCACATGGGCGGCGGCGCTTGCTGTGGCTACCGAGCAGATCGGCCTGTTCATGACCGTGCATGTGCCGCTGGTGCATCCGCTCTATGCCGCCAAGGCGCTGGCGACGGTCGACCATATCAGCCAGGGCCGCGCGGGCTTGAACATCGTCTGCGGCTGGAACCCGAAGGAATTCGGCATGTTCGGCACGCCGCTGGTCGAGAAGGGCTATGACCAGGCGGCCGAATGGATCGAAATCCTCGAAAAGCTCTATGCCTCGGCCGAACCGCTCGATTACGAAGGCACCTATTATCGCCTCAAGGAGGCTGTCAGCCGGCCGGCCAGCCTGCAGGTTCCCCGCCCCGTGACCATGAACGCCGCATTCGGCGGGCCGGGCCGCGATTTCGCCGCCGCCCGGTGCGATTATCTGTTCACGACCTTTTCGGAAATGAGCGATGCCGGCAAGCATGTCGCCGATATCAGCGAGCGGGCCGACAAGGCAGGCCGTGATGTCGGTGTCTACACGGTGGCGCATGTCGTCTGCCGCCCTACCATGGAAGAGGCGCAGGCCTACTACACGCGCTATGCCCTCGATATGGCCGACCACGATGCGGTCGATGCCCATATGGCCGGCAAGAAGGAATTCTCGCAGTCCCACGACCCGCACGCCTATGACCGCTACCGGCAGCGCTTCGCCGGCGGCGCCGGCACCTACCCGCTGATCGGAACGCCTGAAACGATCGCCGCCGACATGGCCGCCATCGCCGGACACGGCTACCAGGGCATCGCGCTGTCCTTCGTCAACTACACGCAAGAACTGCCCTATTTCTGCGATCACGTACTGCCGATTTTACGGCAAGCGGGACTGCGCGTATAGCCGAAGGTGTGTTGAGATTCAGGTCAGGCCGAGTCGAAAACGGTGGGTTACGAGAACCGGAGCGGAGCGTACTTTTCGTACGCGAGCACCGGAAGCGCAGGAAGCTGCCGTTTGCAGACCGGCATCACCTGAATATCAGTACACCTATTCCGGGATGACGGCAGTTGCCTGAATCTCCACCTTGGCGCGGTCTTCGACCAGCGCCATCACCTGCATGGCGGCCATCGCCGGAAAGTGCCGGCCGATCACCTCGCGATAGGCCTCGCCAATGCCCCTGAGGTTGGCCAGATACTCGGCCTTGTCGGTGAAATACCAGGTCATCGAGGTGATGTGCTGCGGCCCCGCACCGGCCTCGGCCAGCACCGCCACGATGTTCTGAAGCGTCTGTCGCACCTGGCCAACGAAGTCGTCGGTCTCGAACTGGCATTGGCCGTTCCAGCCGACCTGTCCACCAACGAAGACGAGCTGTCCGCGTGCCGCGACGCCATTGGCGTAACCGACAGGTTTTGCCCAGCCTTCCGGCTGCAGAATCGTATGCATTCAAAACCTCCCGGTACCCAAAAAACCAAGTCTCAAAAATCGCTCGTCGATTTCCAGCCGTCAGGCCGCGCCCATCACTTGCCGCGCGATCACCACTTTCTGCACGTCGGAGGCACCCTCGTAGATGCGCAGCGAGCGGATCTCGCGATACAGGCTTTCGACGATATGGCCTTTGCGGACGCCGTCGCCGCCATGCAACTGCACGGCCTTGTCGATCACCTCTTGCGCCTTGTCGGTGGCAAACAGCTTGGCCATCGCCGCCTCGCGGGTGACCCGCGCGGCGCCCATGTCCTTGGTCCAGGCGGCGCGGTAGACCAGCAGCGCCGCCGCATCGATGTCGAGCGCCATGTCGGCGATGTGGCCCTGCACCATTTGTAGTTCGCCCATCGGGGCACCGAACAGCTTGCGCTCGGCCACGCGTTTGATGCTCTCGTCCAGCGCGCGGCGGGCAAAGCCGAGCGCCGCCGCACCGACGGTCGAGCGGAACACGTCGAGCACCGACATGGCGATACGGAAGCCGTCGCCGGGCTTGCCGATCCGCGCAGCGGCAGGCAGGCGGACCTGGTCGAAAGACAGGCGCGCCAGCGGGTGCGGCGCGATCACTTCCAGCCGTTCGGCGATGCCAAGGCCCCTGGCGTCGCCAGGCACGAGGAAGGCGGAAAGCCCCTTGGCGCCCGGCGCCTCGCCGGTGCGGGCAAAGACGACATAGAGGTCCGCGATGCCGCCATTGGAGATCCAGGTCTTTTCACCCGACAGAACGTAATTGTCGCCGTCGCGGGTCGCCGTCATTTCCGTGTTGGCGACATCCGATCCCGAGCGCGGTTCCGACAGGGCGAAGGCGGATATCGCCTTTCCGGCACGCGTCTTCGCAAGCCATTGCTGCTGGTGCGGCGTGCCGAACAGGCTGAGCGCGCCGGTACCAAGCCCCTGCATGGCGAAGGCGAAATCGGCCAACCCGTCATGACGGGCGAGTGTCTCGCGCGTGATACACAAAGTGCGGACGTCGAGGGGGCCAGGATTGTCTGGGTCGATCGCCGTCGGCTTCAGCCAGTCGTCTCGCCCGAGCTTGCTGACCAGCTCGCGGCAGGCGGCGTCGACATCATGGTGGGAGACCGGCAGGTTTTTCGCGCACCATACGTCGAGCTGCTCGGCCCACTTGCGATGGCGGTCTTCGAAGAACGGCCAGGAGAGGAAGGAGCGGTCAGGCATGGGTGCTTCCACCACTATTCTCCAGGCCCTGCGCTCTGCGGCGCCGGTAGGACAGAGGGGGGCGCTGTCCCGCCGACGTCTCCACGGAATGCATCATCCTCAATCGCCCTCGAACACCGGCTTTTCCTTGGCCACGAACGCCTTGTAGGCGCGCTCGAAGTCGCGGGTCTGCATGCAGATCGCTTGCGCCTGCGCTTCCGCCTCGATCGCCTGGTCGAGACCCATCGACCATTCCTGGTTGAGCTGCGTCTTGGTGATGCCGTGCGCAAAGGTCGGGCCGGAGACGATGCGCGCC
Source organism: Mesorhizobium sp. M7A.F.Ce.TU.012.03.2.1 (assembly GCF_004006095.1). Lineage (NCBI taxonomy): Bacteria > Pseudomonadati > Pseudomonadota > Alphaproteobacteria > Hyphomicrobiales > Phyllobacteriaceae > Mesorhizobium > Mesorhizobium sp. M7A.F.Ce.TU.012.03.2.1. Next base: position 669,706 of record NZ_CP034779.1, on the reverse strand, counting down.
GCCATATCGAGCGCGTCGTGCTCCAGCGAGGCGGCATCGACCAGCCGGTTGTAGAAACCCCAGCGTTCGCCTTCCGCCGCCGTCATGGTGCGGCCGGTGTAGAGCAGTTCGGCGGCGCGGCCCTGGCCGATGATGCGCGGCAGGATCGCGCAGGCGCCCATGTCGCAGCCGGCGAGGCCGACGCGGGTGAACAGGAATGCGGTCTTGGCTTCCGGCGTGGCGATGCGGATATCGGAGCTCATCGCAATGATGGCGCCGGCGCCGACCGCGACACCGTCGACCGCAGCAATGATCGGCTTGCCGCAATTCAGCATCGCCTTGACGAAATCGCCGGTCATGCGGGTGAAGGCCAAGAGCTCCTTCATGTCCATCTTGACCAGCGGGCCGATAATGTCGTGGACATCGCCGCCGGAGCAGAAATTGCCGCCATTGGAGAGGAACACCACGGCGTCGACATCGTCGGCATAGACGAGGTCGCGGAACGTGTCGCGCAGCTCGGCATAGCTGTCGAAGGTCAGCGGGTTCTTGCGCTCCGGCCGGTCGAGCCGGACCTTGGCGATCCTGCCCTCGACCTCCCACAGGAAATGCTTCGGCTTGCGCCCGGCCATTGCGGTCATTCGCGTCCCTCCCAGTTGCTGCGGAACGAGGTCAGCATGCCGGTCAGCCGGCGCGCGTCGTCCTCGCTGACCTTGCCCAGCAATTCGCCGATCCAGCCTTCATGCGCCGCAGCGATGGCGGCAAATGCCTGCGCGCCTTCCTCGGTCAGCCGCACCATCGACGTGCGGCGGTCGCCATTGCGCCTTGCGCGGGCGACAAGTCCTTCCGAAACCAGCCGGTCGACGATGCCCGTGACATTGCCGTTGGAGACCAGCAGGAAGCGCGACAGGTCGCTCATCAGCATGCCTTCCGGCATCCTATAGAGTGCTGCCATCACGTCGAAGCGCGGCAGCGTCGTGTTGAACTCCTTCTTCAGCCGCTCGCGCAGCTCGGCCTCGATCGTGCGGGAGGCTCGCAGCAGCCTGATCCACAGCCGCAAGCGGTCTTTGCCGGGTCCCGACGGCGCGGGCAGGGGGCCGGCTACCATGTTTCGCCTCCTGAGATGGAAATCGCCTGTCCCGTTATCGACTGGGCGGCGTCGCCGCACAGCCACAGCACGGCGGCGGCGACCTCATCCGGCTGGATGAAGCGGCCTTGCGGGTTGGTCGAGGCGAGGCTTGACCGCGCTTGCTCGACCGAGCGGCCGGTCTTCTCGATGATGCGCTGGATGGACTCTTCCAGCATTTCGGTTTCCACAAAGCCTGGGCACACCGCGTTGACGGTGACGCCCGATTTCGCCGTTTCGGCGGCAAGCGCCCGCATCAGGCCAACGACGCCATGCTTGGCGGCGACGTAAGACGCGACGTAGGCGTAGCCTTTCAGGCCGGCGGTCGAGGCGATGAAAACAATTCGTCCTGTTTTCCGCACGGCCATGCCGGCCAGCGCCGGCTTCACCGTCAGGAAGGCGCCGGTCAGATTGACGTCGAGCGTTCGCTGCCAGTCGCTGAGCGCGGTTTTGTGCGCCGGGGCGCTGCCGGCCATGCCGGCATTGGCGACGACGATGTCGAAGGGTCCGCGCGCGGCTTGCGCCGTCTCGTAGAGCGCCGCCATTGCCACTTCGTCGGTGACATCGGCGGCAATGCCGAAGATGCGGCCGTTCTCCCCGGCCACCTCAGTGAGCTCGGCTTCCCGGCGGCCGCAGATGGTGACATCGATGCCGGCAGCAGCCAGCGCCAGCGCGATGGCCCGCCCGACGCCGGAGCCACCGCCGGTGACCAGCGCATGCTTGCCGGGTATCGTCGCGGCGGTACTCATACTTTCAGCCCCGCTGCGGCGTCGCGCTCGGCCAGACGGTAGAGCTGGTCGCGCCCGGGCAGATAGGGATCTGGCCATTTGACACCACGGTCGCCGAGCGTCACGGCGGCATGCAGTGTCCAGTAGGGATCGGTGAGATGCGGCCGTGCCAGCGCCACCAGATCGGCGCGGCCGGCCATCAGGATCGAATTGACATGGTCCGGCTCGTAGATGTTGCCGACCGCCATCGTCGCCATGCCGACTTCGTTGCGGATGCGGTCGGAAAACGGCGTCTGGAACATGCGGCCATAGACAGGCTTGGCCAGTGCCGAGGTCTGGCCTGCCGAGACGTCGCAGATGTCGACGCCGGCCTCGTGCAGCAGCCGTGCGATCTCGACCGCGTCGGCCGGTGTGACGCCCTCGATGCCGACCCAGTCATTGGCCGAAATGCGCATCGAGATCGGCTTCTCCGCCGGCCAGGCGGCGCGCACCGCGCGGAAGATTTCGAGGGGATAGCGCATGCGATTATCCAGCGAACCGCCATGTTCATCCGTGCGCCGGTTGGTGACCGGCGTGATGAAGGACGACAAAAGATAGCCGTGTGCGGCGTGGATCTCGAGCATGTCGAAGCCGCAACGAGCGGCCATCTCGGTGGATGCGACGAATTCGTCGCGCACACGGTCCATGTCGGCGCGATCCATCGCCTTCGGCACCTGATTCTGCGGCGACCACGCGACAGCCGAGGCCGCCATCACAGGCCAGTTGCCCGAGGTCAACGGCATGTCGGTGCCTTCCCAGCCGAGCCGGGTCGAGCCCTTGGCGCCGGAATGGCCGATCTGGGCGCAGATCTTCGCCTCGGTCTCGGTGTGGACGAAATCGACCAGCCGCTTCCATGCCACCTCATGCTCGGGCGCATAGAACCCCGGACAACCGGGCGTGATCCGCCCTTCCGGGCTGACGCAGGTCATCTCGATATAGATGAGGCCGGCGCCGCCCTTGGCCCGCTCGGCATAATGGGTGAAATGCCAGTCGGTCGGACAGCCGTCGACGGCCTTGTACTGCGCCATCGGCGAAACGACGACGCGGTTCTGCAGCCTCATGTCGCGAAGCTTGAACGGCGCGAACATCGGCGCGCGGCGCAGGCTGTTGCCGCCGGCGCCCGCCTGGCGCTGGAACCATTCCTCCGCGCTTTCAAGCCATTCGGCATCGCGCAGTCGCAGATTCTCGTGGCTGATGCGCTGCGAGCGGGTCAATAGCGAATAGTTGAACTGCACCGGATCGAGGCCGAGATAGCGCTCGACCTCCTCGAACCATTCCAGCGAATTGCGCGCCGCCGATTGCAGCTTCAGCACCTCGGTGCGGCGGGCATCCTCATATTTACGGAAGGCGGCATCCAGGTCCGGCTCGGTTTCGACATATTCGGCCAGCGCCACGGCACTTTCCAGTGCCAGCTTGGTGCCGGAGCCGATCGAGAAATGGGCTGAGGCCGCCGCATCGCCCATCAGCGCCAGATTCTTGTAGGACCAGCGCTCGCACAGCACGCGCGGGAAATTGATCCAGGCCGAACCTCGGATGTGGTTGGCATTGGTCATCAGCGCGTGGCCGCCGAGATGTTTTTCGAAGATCCGCTCACAAAGGACGATCGATTCCTGCTGCGACATCGCGCCGAAGCCGAAGGCAGCCCAGGTTTGTTCGCTGCACTCGACGATGAAGGTCGCGGTGTCGCTGTCGAACTGGTAGGCGTGCGCCCACACCCAGCCATGCTCGGTCTTCTCGAAGATAAAGGTGAAGGCGTCGTCGAACTTCTGGTTGGTGCCGAGCCAGACGAACTTGCATTTGCGGGTGTCGATGTCGGGCTTGAAGATGTCGACGAAACTGTTGCGCGCCCTGGAGTTCAGGCCGTCGGCCGCGACAACCAGATCATGCGTCTCCATGTAGGGCTTGGGATCGGCGATGTCCGTCTCGAACATCAGCTTAACGCCGAGTTCGCGCGCCCGGCGCTGCAGCAGGACCAGCAGCCGCTTGCGGCCGATGCCGCAGAAACCGTGACCTGACGAGACCGTGCGCACGCCGTCATGGATGACGGCGATGTCGTCCCAGTAGGCAAAGTGCTTCTTGATCCAGACAGCGCTGACCGGGTCGTTTTTCGACAGATTGTCGAGCGTCTCGGCCGACAGCACGACGCCCCAGCCGAACGTGTCGTCGGCGCGGTTGCGCTCGAACACCGTCACATCGTGCGCGGCGTCCCTCAGCTTCATCGAAATGGCAAAGTAGAGGCCGGCTGGTCCGCCGCCGAGAACCGCAACCTTCATGTCTGCGATCTCCTCTTCGCTTGCTGGAGTTCAGTATCGCGCCGGCAACAAGATATTTCAAGCTTAAAGTTTTATATCAAAACGATTATCCTGACATGGCGAAAGCGCGCCTGCGTGTCATCGCGCAAGCGCGCTGCCGGATCACTTTTCCGGGTTCTTCGGGCTCCACAGCACCGTCTCGGCGTCCTTCTCATAGGCCATGCCATCGGGATAGCTGATCGCTTCCAGTTGCAGTCCCCACGGCGCCTGGAAATAGAGGATGGTCTGGCCGGCGGCCGGCCCTTCCTTGACCGGCAGCGGCCCCATCCGCGTCTTGACGCCCTTGCCTTCGAGATAGGCTTTGGCGGCAGCGACGTCGTCGACATAGAAGGCGATGTGGAAGCCGCCAATGTCGCTGTTCTTCGGCGTCAGGTCCTTCTGGTCCGGTGCTGTGTATTTGAACAGCTCTATGTTCGATCCATAGCCGCAGCGCACCATGGTGACCTCTTCGATCACCGCCTTCGGGTCGACGCCCAGGAGATCCTGCATGAAGGTGCCCTTGTCGTCGGCGAACGGACCGAACGACATCGCCTTCTTGCAGCCGACCACTTCGGTGAAGAAGTCGACCGCTTGCTTCATGTCGGGAACGGTGATGCCGGTGTGGTCGTGGCCGCGCATGCCCGGGATCGAATCCGCCGAGGCCATGCCGGCGCTGCCGAGCATCGCGGCGGCCAGCGTTGCAATTGCGATAGTGGTCTTCATGTCAGTCCTCTCCATTTGGCGGGACTTGGGTCTTTGTGGTCGCACGCCCGAGGCCCGCTCTTCGGCGTGCGTATGCATTCATGTCGGCGCCTTGGCGGCGGCGGGGATGTCCAGCCAGCCAGCATCGATCTCGGGCAGCGGAATGGCTGCGATCAGGTCGCGCGTGTAGGCCTGCCGTGGATTGTCGAACAAGACGTCGGTGGTGCTCGCCTCGACGATCACGCCCTCGCGCATGACGATCACTTGCCGGCACAGCCGCCGAATGACCGACAGATCGTGGCTGATGAAAGCGACGGTCAGGCCCATCTCCGCCGCCAGCTTCTCCAGCAGGGTGAGGATCTGCGCCTGCGTCGACACGTCGAGGCCGGAGACGATCTCGTCGGCCAGCACGAATTTCGGCGACAGCGCCAGCGCGCGCGCAATGCCGACGCGCTGGCGCTGGCCGCCCGACAGTTCGTGGCGGTAGCGGCTGGCGAAACTTTGCGGCAGGCCGACACGCTGCAGCGCCTCAGCCACGCGCGCCTTGAGATTGTCGCCGAGGCCATTCTGCTTGAGCGGTGCGGCGATGATGCTGGCAATGGTGCGGCGCGGGTTGAGCGACGACATCGGATCTTGAAAAATCATCTGCAGATTGCGGCGCAGAGGCCTGAGCTCCGCTTCCGGCAGATGCGTGATGTCGCGGCCGTCGAAAGTGATGCTGCCTGCGCTGGGTTCCAGCAGGCGCACCAAAGCGCGGCCGAGCGTCGACTTGCCGGAACCGGATTCGCCGACGATGCCGGTCACCGAGCCCCTGGGCAGGTCGAAATCCAGGCCCTTCAGGATTTCGACCAATGGCGCGCGGCCGATCAGTGGCTTGCGCGTCATGTCGGGCAGCGCGACCTTCAGCCCGCGCACGGAGAACAACGGTTCAACCATACGGCCGCCTCCAGGCTTGGTCGGCGGCAGCGATCTCCGAAGCAAGCCCGGCCAGCACCGCCTCGTCCACCGGCTTCAGCGAGGCGAAAGGATCGGTGTAGCGTGGCGTCGCCGCCATCAGCGCTCGCGTGTAGGGGTGCTGCGGTGCTGCGAAGAGGGCAGCCGTGTCGGCCTCCTCCACCACCTTGCCGGCATAAAGCACCGAGACTCTCTGGCTGATCTTGGCGACGACGCCGAGATCATGGGTGACGAACAGGATCGCCGTGCCATGCTCGCGCTGCAATTGCACGATCAGCCGCAGGATCTGCTTCTGCACGGTGACGTCGAGCGCCGTGGTCGGCTCGTCGGCGACGATCAGCCTTGGCTCCGCGGCGAAGGCCGCAGCGATCAGCACGCGCTGGCGCATGCCGCCGGAAAGTTCGTGCGGATAGCTCTTCAGCACGCGGTCGGGATCGCGGATTTGCACCTCGTCCAGCAATTGCCGGATGCGGGTATCGGCCTTCTCGCCACTCCAGCCGAGGATGCGCACCAGCCGGTCGGTCATCTGCGAGCCGATGCGCCGCGACGGGTTGAGCGCGGTCAGCGGGTCCTGCGGGATCAGCGCCGTGCGCGCCCCGATCAGCGTGCGTCGTGCCTTGGGTTGCAATTTGCCGAGGTCTTCACCCTCGAGCAGCATGTCGCCTTCGACAATGCGCACGCTCGACGGCAGCACACCGAGCACCGCCTTGCCGATCATCGTCTTGCCAGCGCCGCTCTCGCCGACCAGCGCGCGCACTTCGCCGGGCTGAACGGAGAGCGACACCGAGCGCAGCACGCGCTGGCCGTTGGGCAGCACCGCACTCAGATCCCTGATGTCGAGGCAGGCGCTCATCGCAGCACCGGATCGAAACGCGTCTTCAGCGCCTCGCCGAACTGGCTGAACGACAGCACGGTCAGGATCAGCGTGATCAGCGGAAACACCAGCACCCACCAGGCCTGATGGATCGACAGCCGGCCCTCGGCGATGATGCCGCCCCAGGTCGGATCGTCGGTCGAGATCGACAGATTGACGAAGGACAGGATCGCCTCGACGATGACGGCGATGCCCATTTCCAGCGACAGCAGCGCGACGATCGACGGCACCACATTGGGCAGCACTTCGCGCAGCATGATGCCGATGCGGCCGTAGCCGGCAATGCGGGCATTCTCGACATAGTCCATGCGCGACTGACCCATCGTCTCGGCACGGATCACCCGGCAGAAACGCGTCCAGTCGATGATGGCGATGGCCAGGATGACGGAACTCAAGCCCGTGCCGAGCACCGCCACCAGCAATATGGCAAACAGCACCGGCGGAAACGCCATCCAGACATCGACGATGCGCGAGATGATGCGGTCGGCCCAACCGCCGAAATAGCCTGCGATCAGGCCTAGCGTCGAACCGACCACGCAGGCGGCGATGGCTGCGGCGAATGCGACGATGAAGGCGATGCGGCCGCCGAAGATCAGCCTCGACAACAGATCGCGGCCGAGGCTGTCGGTGCCGAGCCAATAGCCGGGTTCGGCTCCATTCATCCAGAATGGCGGCAGTCGTTCCAGCATCAGATCCTGTGCCAGCGGATCCTGGGGCGCGACAAGCGGACCGAAGATCGCGGCCAACAGCGCCAGCAGCAGCCAGCCGCCGGCCAGCCACAGGCGTGGCGACACACCTCGCCTTCGAGCACGGCCCTCATCCATGGCGCAGCCTCGGATTGAGCAGCGCATACATCATGTCGACGCTGAGGTTGATCAGCACGAACAGCAGCGCGAAGACCAGCACGATGCCTTGAATCAAAGGCAGGTCGCGGTTGATGACCGCGTCGATCGCCATATTGCCGAGACCCTCATAGGAGAACAGCCGTTCGACGATGACGGTGCCGCCGATCAGGAAGGTGAACTGCACGCCGACCAGCGTCAGCGTCGGCAGCGCGGCATTCTTCAGCGCCTCGCGCAGGATGACCTGCGTTTCCGAAAACCCCTTGACCCGCGCCAGCACGACATAGTCGAGGTCGAGCACTTCCTTCAGCGACTGTTTCAGCAGCTGCGAGATGATTGCTGCCAGCGGCAGCGCCAGCGCCACGGCCGGCATCAGCATGTGCTTCAGCAGATCCCAGGTGAGGTCGAGGCGCAGGCGCAACAGGCTCTCGAACAGATAGAACTGGGTCACGAAGGGCAGGTCCAGTTGCGGCGACACCCGCCCGGAAATGTCGAAGATCGGCACCAGCACGCCGAACAGCAGGATCAGCACCAGGCCCCACAGGAAATCGGGAATCGAAAGCGCCGCGCCGCTGGCGATGTCGATGCCGGTCTCGACCGCCGTGCCGCGTTCGCGCGCGCCGATGATCGCCGTCGTGCCGCCGATCGCCACCGCCATCACAAGTGCGACGATGGCGAGTTCCAGCGTCGCCGGCAGCCGGTTGAAGACGAGGCCCAGCACATCCTGCCGCAGCGAAATCGAAGTGCCGAAATCGCCCCGGGCCACGCCCGACAGCCAGATGAAGAATTGCTGGACGATGGTCTTGTTGAGGCCGTAGAGCGCGCGCAGCCGGGCAATGTCGGCATCCGTCGCGCCGGGCGGCAGCATCATGGCGATCGGATCGCCGGGCGCGACGCGGATCACGACAAAGACGACGACGGCCACGCCGAACAGCGTGATCAGCATCGTCAGAAGGCGGATCAGGAATCGTTGCAGGAGCATGTAAATCTTTGCAGGAGCTCGTTGGCTCGTATGCCGGATAGAAATGCGCGCCGTCGCTATGGACGGCGCGCGGCAATTCCAGGCCGATGTCAGGCCGGGGTCATCAGGGCCGGCAGCAGCGCGCCGGACACATGCTGCACCACATTGACGCCCTTGGCATGCACGATCGGCTGCGCATACTGCATCAGCGGCAGCACATAGGCCTGCTCGGCGATGTATTTGTCGACACCCTTCCAGCCGGCGATGCGCTTGGCCTCGTCCTTTTCGCCCCACAGCGGGTTGATCATGTCGATCAGATCCTGGCTGTCCCACACCGAATGCGGGCTCGGGCCGTACATGGCAAAGCCGGTCGAGGTGGTCGGATCGCCGATGGCATTGCCCCAATTGTAGAAGGCGGCCGGCGCCAGCTTGTCGGCGGCGCGCAGTTCGTAGTGCTTGGCGATCTCGTAGACCTCGATCGTCGCCTCGATGCCGACCTTGCGCCACATGCCGACGATCGCCTGGATCATCTCATAGTCCTTGGGCTTGAAGCCCTTGGTCGTCTGGATGGTGAACTTGACCGGCTTTTCCGGCGAGTAGCCGGAAGCGGCGAGCAATTCCTTGGCCTTTTCCGGATTGTGCTCGACCTTGATCGACGCGTCGTAGGATGCGTATTCCGGCGTTTCCAGCGTATCGATCGGCTGCCCGTAGCCGCGCAGCAGGCGATCGACCAGCAGCTTCTTGTCGACGGCCATCACGGCGGCCTGACGGACGTTCTTGTCCAGCATCGCCTCGATATCGTTGAAGAAGATCATGCCGATGTCGGAAACGTTCTTGCACGAGCCGGCAAGCCCGTCCTTGGCGATCAGCCGGTCATACTCCTCATAGGGAATTTCGAGCGTCACCTGCGAGGAGCCGGATTCGATCTCGGCGACGCGGCTTGCCGCGTCGGCGACGAACTTGATCGTCACATTCTCGAAGGCCGGCTTGCCGCCCCAGTAGTTCGGGTTTGCCTTGAGCCGCAGGAAGGCGTTGCGCTCGAATTTTTCGACCATATAGGGGCCGGTGCCGATCGGCGCCTTCTCGAAACCTTCGGCGCCGACCTTCTCGTAGTAGGCCTTCGGCATGATGTAGCCGGTCAGGAACGACATCCATTTGAAATAGACTGGGTCGAACTGCACGACGTCGCCGGTGATCTTGTTGCCGTCGATCTTGAAGTTGTTGACGTTCTTCCAGACGAACTGGATCGGGTTGCCGGTCTTTTCGTCGCCTGCCCGCTGCAGCGACCAGACGACGTCCTCGGCCGTGAACGGCGAGCCGTCATGCCAGGTCACGCCCTCGCGCACCGTCATCATGATCTTGGTGCGGTCGTCGTTCCAGCCCCATTCGGTGAGCAGGCCCGGCGCGAAGGAAAGGTCGGGCTTCTGTGGGATGAACTGGTCGAACACCGACTGGTACAGCCCCTGGATGGTCGGGTTGACGGCCGAGGGGCCGGTGGTTGGATCCCAGGATGGCAGGTTGACGTTGTAGGCGATGGTCAGTTCGCCGGCAGCCGCCCTAGCGATCGACGGCAGGCCGACGGCGGCCACCCCGAGTGCCGCGGCGCTGTATCCCAGCAATTCACGTCTGTTGATTGTCATGGTCGTTCCCCTTGTTGGTTTTGTTTCTGCGCGCGGCGTCTTAGTTCATTGGTTCAGGCTTCTTGGGCAGCAGCGCCTTGCCCCTTGCAGCCTCAAGGAAATCCTCGGCTCCTACCTCCCGCCAAGCTGTTGTGCGAGCATGAAGCCCGACGCCGCACCGGTGCCGGCGCCCGGCCATGTCGCGGCCCCGGTGAGGTGCAGATTGGCCACCGGCGTGTTCCATCCGGCATAGCCGCGCGCCGGGCGGAACAGGAAATTCTGCGCCAGATGATGGCTGCCGCAGACCTGGTCGCCGCCGACGAGGTTGGGGTTCTCGCGCTCGAGATCGATGGGCGAAAACACGGCGCGGCCGAGGATCTTGTTGCGCAGGCCGGGCGCATAGGTCTCGATGATATCGAGGACACGCTCGGCGTAGGCTTCCTTCACCTTGTCCCAATGGTCCGGCGCGATCTTGCCGGCGGCATCGCCCAGGATTTCGGCGGGCAGCATGCGCACCTGCACCCACAGCACATGCTTTCCCTGAGGCGCCCGCGACGGGTCGATCGCCGTCGGCTGGCCTACGACCAGCACCGGCTCGTCCGGCAGCATGCCCGCCATCGCCTGCTGATAGGTGCGGGACATGGCGTCGAGCGACGGCGACAGATGCACATAGGCGAACTGCCGAAGCTCCGCTCCGGCACGCCAGTCGGGCAGATCGTCGAGCGCTAGGTGGATCATCATCGTCCCCGGCGCGTGGCGGAATTTTTGCATCGCCGTATCGAAGCCGGCATCGCCCGAACCGTTCGCCAGCAGCTTGCCGGTCAGCGCCTTGGGCGCGACGCCGGCAATGACCGCCTTGGTGGCGCTATGCGTTTCACCCGAAGCGAGCCGCACGCCGGTCGCCTTGCCGGCTGAAACCGTGATTTCCGCTACCTCGGCCCCGGTGACGATCCTGCCGCCGGCGGAGGTCACCATGCCCGAGAGGGCACGGATGATGGTGTCGGCGCCGCCCTTGCCCAGCACCATGCCGAAACTCTGGTTGGCCATCGATTCCAGATAAGGGAACACAGCACCGCCGGCGATGTCGGGCGCGAAGTCGAGATGCATGCCCCAGGTGGCGAGCGTTGCCCTGATATGCGGCGACTCGAAATTCTCCTCCAGCCAGGCGCGGGGCGAGGACAACAGCAGCCGGCAGGTGTCGACCGCCCCAGACATGCCTTTCTTGCGCCACAGGTTCCACGCCGTGCCGGCCAGCGCACGGGCGCTCATCGGCGATCCCAGCAGCCGGAACAGGTGTTCGGCCTCCGCCGGGAAGGCGGCGACCAGCCTGCGCCATGTCTGGGCGTCGGCGGCGGAGAAGGCGGCGATGCGCGCGGCGGTCTTTTCCAGATCGTTGCTGACGCCGAACCAGCGTCCGTCGGGGAATGCGCTGGCGAAACAGTCGACGACCGGGGCGAACTCCAGCCCCTGCGCTTTCAATTCATTTGCATATTTCCGGTGGAAGGCCGAGCCGGCGAAGAGGCTGAGATTCATCGCGCCGAAATCGTGGCGGAAGCCGGGGAGGGTGAATTCGCGCGTCTGGACGGCGCCGCCGATTGTTGCGCGGCGCTCGAAAATCCCGGTTTTCCAGCCTTTGAGCGCCAAATGCGCGGCGCATGCCAGACTGTTGTGGCCCGCCCCGACAAAGATGGCGTCGAACTCGCTCACGCCTCGTCCCCATTTCCTTTATGCTTAAAGATAATTGCAGATGCATATGTTTTCGTCTAGTAGGATATTAAGGGCCGAGACGAGCCTTGATCATCACACGAAAGAGGGAACTTCAAACCATGGACACGCAAAAACTCCTCGGCGAAGTCGCCAGCCAGCTTCTTTCAGGCGCCATCAAGGTGGTCGACCTGTCGGCGACGCTCGGGCCGGATACGCCGTTGATCAAGCTGCCGCCGGAACTCGCCGTCGACACGCCGAAGGTCGAGATCCACAATATCTCCCGTTACGACAAGAACGGTCCGTGGTGGGCCTGGAACTGGCTGAAGCTCGGCGAGCATTCGGGTACGCATTTCGATGCGCCGCAGCACTGGATCTCCGGCAAGGACTATCCGGACGGCGCCACCGACACCATTCCGGCGCAGAATTTCGTCGGCCCGGTCAATGTCATCGACTGTTCGAAGGAAGCCGCCGCCGACCACGATTTCCTGCTCACCGTCGACCACATCAAGGCTTGGGAAGCCGAGCATGGCGCGATCAATGCCGGCGAATGGGTGGTGATGCGCACCGACTGGTACAAGCGCAACGGCTCGGAAGCCGAGTTCCTCAACGCCAACGAGACCGGCCCGCACACGCCGGGGCCGACGGCCGAAGCCATCCAGTTCCTGATCGGCAAGGACATCAAGGGCTGGGGCTCGGAGACGATCGGCACGGATGCCGGCAAGGCCGGCGGCATGGAGCCGCCATTCCCGGCGCACACGCTGATGCACAAGGCCAACCGCTACGGTCTTGCCAGCCTCTGCAACCTCGACCAGCTGCCGCCGAAGGGCGCCATCCTGATCGCGGCGCCGCTCAAGATCGAACATGGCACCGGCAGCCCGATCCGCGCGCTGGCGCTGGTTTCGAAGGGCTAAGCGAAAGCGTTTGCCGTGACCCAGCCGGATCACATCATCGTCGGCAGCGGTATCAACGCGCTGGTCTGCGCGGCGATGCTCGGCGGCAAAGGGGCGCGTGTGCTCGTCCTGGAGCGCAACGACCGCATCGGCGGCTGCCTGCGCACCGAGGAGATCACCGCGCCCGGCTTCATCCATGATGTGATGGCGACGACCTTCGTGCTGTTCATCACCTCGCCGGCCTTTGCGGCACTGGGCGCCGACCTCGCGCGCCACGGGCTGGAGTTCTGCCACACGGGCACGCCGACCGGCGTGCTGCGGCCGGACGGCAGCCATGCCGTGCTCGCCACCGACCGTGCCGCCAACGTCGTCGCCCTTAATGCGATCGCGGCAGGCGAGGGTGACCGGCACGCGGATGATGTCGGCGGCATCGAGCGCAATGCCGGCCTGCTTTTCGGCCTGCTCGGCGGCAGCCTGTGGTCTTACCCGACAGCGAAGCTGCTTGCCGGTGATGGCTGGCGGCGGGGCCCGCGTGGCCTTGCCGCCTTTCTCGGCGAAGCGCTCGTGCCGGCGCGCGGCTGGCTCGAAAGCACCTACCAGTCTGAAACCATCCGTGCGCTGTGGGCGCCCTGGGTACTGCATGCTGGATTAGGCCCTGAAGATGCGTTCTCCGGCCAGATCGCCAGGGTTATCGCCTTCGCGCTTGAGGCGGCGGGCGCGCCGATCGTCAAGGGCGGGGCAAAAAACCTGCTGGCGGCCTTCGAGGCTTTGATCCGGGAACGCGGCGGCGACATCCGCACCGGCGCCGACGTCGCTTCGATCGTTCAAAGCAATGGCCGGGCAACCGGCGTGCTGCTGGCCTCGGGTGAGACAATCACGGCCAATAAGGGCGTCATCTGCTCGGTCACGCCGACGCAGCTCTATGGCAGGCTGCTTGGCGCGGATGCTCCCAAAGCCGATGTCGAGGCGACGCGGAAATACCGCTACGGCAAAGGCAATTTCCAGATCCACTACGCCCTGGACAAATCGCCAGCATGGCGGGGCGAAGGCCTGGACAAGGTGGCACTGCTGCATCTGACGCCTGGGCTGGATGGCGTCTCCAAAGCCTGCAACGAGGCGGCGCGCGGTATGCTGCCGGAGGTGCCGACCATCTGTGTCGGCCAGCCGCATGCGCTCGACCCGTCGCGCTGCCCGGAAGGCAAGGCGGTCCTCTGGCTGCAACTGCCCGAGGCGCCTCGCCACATCAAGGGCGACGCCGCCGGCAAGCTGCAGGCACCAGCGGACGGGCAATGGACCGATGTGCTGCGCGAAGCCTATGCCGATCGCGCTGAAGCGATCCTCGCCAGCCATATCGAGGGCTTCAAGGACAGCGTCATTGCGCGGCGCGCCTATTCGCCGGCCGATCTCGAGGCGATGAACATCAATCTGATCGGCGGCGATCCCTATGGCGGTTCCTCGACCATCGACCAGTCCTTCCTTTGGCGGCCGTTCAAGACCAGCCGCAACCATCAGACCGGCATCAAGGGCCTCTACCATATCGGCGCCTCGACCCACCCGGGCGCGGGCCTTGGCGGCGGTTCCGGCTTTCTCCTGGCGGGGAGGCTGTAATGGAAGAGAAGGTCACTGAGAAGCGCCAGCGCATTTCGACCCTGGGGCAGATCGGCCTGCAGCAATTCGCGCCCTATCTGATGAACCGCATCATGGGCCGCTACAACGCCACTTTGCGCGACGATTTCCGCAAGCAAGGCCTGACCATTCCGCAGGTCCGCACGCTGGCCGTGCTGTCGGTCACCGACGGCATCACCGTCAACGACCTCTCGGTCTATACGGTCATCGAGCAATCGACCTTGAGCCGGACGCTCGACTCACTGGAGGGCCAGGGCCTGGTACGGCGCGAACAGGGTGTCACCGACAGCCGCATCCGCCATGTGTTCCTGACCGACGAGGGCCGCGCCGAGTTCGCGCGCGCCTGGCCGGCCATGCATGACGCCTTCGAGGCGATGTTCGACGATATCAACGACGCCGAATATTCCGCACTCATCGCCACGCTTTTGAAGATGCTGAAGAACATTCGCAAGCACGACATCTAACATGACCCCGAAAAGTGGATCCCGGTTTTCGGAAGAGGTCATGCTCAAGCAGATAGACCTACGCGCCGCCAGCGCAGGGCGGCAACGGAAGGATTGAAAAATGGCCGAACGCTCTTTTGCCAGGGAAGTCGAAAAGCTTCGGCTCGGCGCCGGCGAGGAATTTGCCGGCGAAGGCATCCTCGCCATCACCAAGGCGCTGCTGCAATGCGGCGTCGGCTATGTCGGCGGCTATCAGGGCGCTCCGATCAGTCACCTGATGGACGTGCTGGCCGACGCGCAGGACATTCTGGGCGAACTCGGCGTGCATTTCGAAGCCAGCGCTTCGGAAGCCACCGCCACCGCCATGCTGGCGGCGTCAGTGCATTATCCCATCCGCGGCGCCGCCACCTTCAAATCGACGGTCGGCACCAATGTCGCCTCCGATGCGCTGGCCAACCTCGCCTCCGGCGGCGTCACCGGCGGCGCGCTGATCATTGTCGGCGAGGACTATGGCGAAGGCTCCTCGATCATGCAGGAGCGCAGCCATGCCTTCGCCATGAAAAGCCAGGTCTGGCTGCTCGACCCGCGACCCAATCTGCCGTCGATCGTCAAGGCGGTGGAGGATGGTTTCGAACTGTCCGAGATTTCCAACACGCCGGTCATGCTGCAGGTGCGCATCCGCTGCTGCCACGTGCATGGCCATTTCATCGCCAAGGACAACAAGCGGCCGCCGATGACCGTCGCCGATGCGCTCGACGCGCCGCGCCGCGACACCGGCCGCATCGTGCTGCCGCCAGCGTCCTTCCTGCATGAGAAGGAGAAGGTGCAGAAGCGCTGGCCGGCGGCGGTGGACTTCATCGCCAAGAACAAGATCAACGAGTTCTTCGGCTCGGATCATGGTTCGGTCGGCATCGTCCTGCAGGGCGGCATGTACAATTCGGTCATCCGCGCGCTGCAGCGGCTCGGCCTTGCCGACATTTATGGCGACACCGACGTGCCGCTCTATGTGCTCAACGCCGTCTATCCGCTGATCGATGACGAGTTCCTGTCGTTCTGCGAGGGCAAGCAGGCGGTGCTGGTCGTCGAGGAAGGCCAGCCCAACTACATCGAACAGGCCTTTGCTTCGATGCTGCACAAGGCCGGTCGCGGCACCAGGCTGGTCGGCAAGGAGTACCTGCCGATGGCCGGCGAATATACCGGCCAGGTCATGCTTGACGGCATCGGCGCCTTCCTGCGCGCCGAGGCGCCGCATCTGCTGCCCGGCGAAGTGCGCGCGCCCAACAAGGTCGGTGACGGCGTCGACGCAGCCGATCTGATCAATGTCGTGCCGGGCCGTCCGCCGGGCTTCTGCATCGGCTGCCCGGAACGGCCGATCTTTGCCGCGACCAAGCTGGTCGAGCAGGAGCTCGGCAAGCACCACATAGCCTCCGACATAGGCTGCCATCTGTTCTCGATCATGCCGCCCTTCGAGCTCGGTGCCACCACCATGGGCTATGGCCTGGGTCCGGCCTCTGCCTCAGCCTTCAACTCGCCCGATGCCAAGCGCCGTTCGATCTCCTTCGTCGGCGATGGCGGTTTCTGGCACAATGGCCTGACCTCCTCGATCGGCAATGCGGTGTTCAACAAGAACGACGGCGTCATCGTCATCGTCGACAATTTTTATTCGGCGGCCACGGGTGGGCAGGACATCCTGTCATCGCGCGCCGGCAACAAGACCAAGTCGACGAAGCACCCGATCACCGAGGCGGTCAAAGGCATGGGCGTCAAATGGCTGCGCCATGTCGACCGCACCTATGACGTGACCAAGGTGCAGGACACGCTGCGCGAAGCACTGACGACGGAGGAGAAAGGGCCGAAGGTCATCGTCGCTTCGTCCGAATGCATGCTCAACCGGCAGCGCCGCGAAAAGCCGCTGGTCGACAAGGCGATCAAGGGCGGCGAGCGTGTGGTGAAACCGAAATTCGGCGTCGATGAGGACATCTGCACGGGCGACCATGCCTGCATGCGGCTGTCCGGCTGTCCCTCGCTGTCGGTCAAGTCAACAGACGATCCGCTGCGCGACGATCCGGTCGCTCATATCGACCAGAGCTGCGTTGGCTGCGGCAATTGTGGCGACGTCGCCGATGCGGCGGTGCTCTGCCCATCCTTCTACCGCGCCGATGTCGTGCACAATCCGAGCCGCTGGGATCGCTTCCTGGAAGCCGCGCGCCGGGCCACCATCAGCCTGTTGCAACGCCGCCGCGAAAGCCGGCGCCTGACCTTCGCCGATGCTTGACGCCGTCCCCCCACTTCGCGCCCGCGCCGGCGCTCAGGATAGCGAGCGTGTCATCAAGCTCGCCGTGCTGGCGGTCGGCGGCCAAGGCGGTGGCGTGCTCGCCGACTGGATCACCGCTGTCGCCGAGCGCAACGGCTATGTTGGGCAATCGACCTCGGTCGCCGGCGTCGCCCAGCGTACCGGCGCCACCATCTATTATGTCGAGATGGCCCGCGACACCGGCCGGCTGCCGGTCTTCGCGCTGTCGCCGTCGCAGGGCGACGTCGACATCCTGATCGCCGCCGAATTGATGGAAGCCGGCCGTGCCATCATTCGCGGCTTCGTCACGCCCGACCGGACCACGCTGATTGCCTCGTCGCACCGCATCGCCGCCGTGTCGGAAAAGATCGAACCGGGCGATGGCCGGGCTTCGTCCTCCAAGGTGCATGCGACGGCGGAAGCCGCATCGAAGCGCTTCATCGCTTTCGACATGGAGAAGATCGCAGCCGACAATGGCTCGATGATCTCGGCCAGCCTGCTTGGCGCGCTGGCGGGGTCCGATGCGCTGCCCTTCACCCGCGAGAGCTACGAACAGGCGATCGGTGCCGGCGGCCGGGGCGTCAAGGCCAGCCTCGCTGCCTTCGGCGCTGCGTTTGACCGCGCGCGCGGCACGGCAGCGCCGGCGCCGAAGCCGGCCGAGCCCGCGATGGTCGAATCTGCCTTGGGCACAGGACAGGTGAGTGGCCCGCAAAACCTGCTGCAGGGCTGGCAGGCCTTGGCTGCCCGCATCGACCTGTTGCCGGTAGCCGTGCGCGACATGGCACTTCGGGGCTTGAGAAAGGTCGTCGACTATCAGGACATCGCCTATGGGTGCGAGTATCTCGACCGGTTGGACAAGGCCGTCGCGCTGGACGGGCCGCTTCAGGGCTATGGCTTGTCCATCGCCGCCGCCAAGCATCTGGCCAACGCGCTATGCTACGACGATATGATCCGCGTCGCCGATCTCAAGACGCGCTCGACGCGCGGCAAACGTGTGCGCCGCGAGGTCGGCGTCAAGGACGGCTCGATCCTGCAGGTGACCGAATATTTCCACCCGCGCATCGAGGAGTTCTGCGGCACGCTGCCGGCGGGACTGGGCAGCTACATCGAGGAACGGCCGAAGCTCGCCGCCTTTCTCGACCGCCGCATCAACCATGGCCGCCGCATCCGCACCGACAGTTTTGCCGGCTTTGCGGCTTTGTGGTTCATCGGCGGCCTGCGCCGCTGGCGTCGCAGTCTGCTGCGCCACAAGGTCGAGGTCGCGCATCTCGATCGCTGGTACGCGCTGGCTCTCGACCATGTGCCCCAGGACTACGCACTGGCCGTCGAGATCCTCAATTGCCGCCGGCTGATCAAGGGCTACAGCGACACCCATGTCCGGGCACAGTCGAAATTCGACCGCGTGCTGTCGGCGCTCGACCTGGTCAAGGGCCGGACGGACGCCGCCGACTGGATCCGCCGCCTGCGCGAGATGGCGCTGAAGGACGAGAAGGGCGACATGCTCGACGGCGCGCTGAAGACGGTGGCGACGCTGGGGCCGGACCCAATCAGCTGAGATATCTAGCGGGCGTCCACGGATTGGAGCGGCGCTAACCTTAACTCCGGGCTGGCTGACAGGATTGCCCGTGCGCCGGCGCTGACGCGGGGCCAGGTGCCTGACCCCGCGGTGCTTTGATCAGTAATGGTGCCAGCGGCGCCAGTGATGGTGCGGGTGCCAGCCATAGACCGGAGCGTGCCAGTAGTGGTAGCGCGGGCGCACGATGACGACGCCGTTCGGCACGCAACGGCCCCATCGGTTCGGGTGCCAGCCGATGCCGCAACCCCAGCGGACATGCTCGACCAGGGCGGCCGGCTGGGCAACGGACACGATGGGCATTGCGCTGGACGCGGTGGCGGTCACGACAGTTCCACTGACCGCCAGGATAGCGGCTGCTGCATAGTTTTTCAGGCGACTCATAATTGGGCTCCGAGTGCATTCGAGTTTGAAGATGGCCGCCCGGCACGGTGCGATCGGGCAGGCTTGTCCCTTCTCTTCGTTAAACGGCGTCTCGAGCATTTTCCGTCGGTCGTCATGGCGATTTTTTCGGCGCAACGGCAGCGCGGCGTTCCATATGGCGCAGCAATGCCTGTGCCAGCACGCTCCGGTTTTCGGGTGATGTGTTCGCCGCGAAGTCGACAATGGCCTGCTCGAGCCGGGTGCGAACCGTCGCGTCGGCGTTGCGTGCCCGCTCCAGGGCGGCGGACAAGGCGGCCTTGTCCATGACAGGCTGTTGCAGCAGGTCCGCTGCCTGCTGCCTGGCCTGCTGGCCATCGAGAATGATCTGACGGGACTGCACGCGAACCTGGCGCAGCGCCTCGCGGAACGCCTTGCGATCCTGGTCGGGAAGTTGTCGGCCGGCCGATTCCAGCGAGACACCCGATTTGGCATTTCTCAGCCAGACCGCACCACCGACAAATGCGCCGGCAAGAAAGACGTTCAGCACCACGGAAGCAATGACCAGACCACGGACCCAGCGCGTGCTCATAGGCTTTCCTCACCGTTCTCGGCAGCGGGGCCGGCATCACCAAACGCCGTCACATTGGCATCCAGCACAGTATGGTCGGGCTGGACCTCCGGCGTGACGATGGTCACCAGGGCCAGCCCTGCCACGGCGCCGGCCAGACCAATGCCGGCAAGTCCAAGTCCCAGCCACCAGAACCGCTGACGCCGGCGCTGGACGAGGTGCCGGCCGGCAGCCTGCAAGATGCTGCCGTGCAGTGCCTTGTCCGGGGCGTCGACGCGGTAGCTGTCGAGCAGCGCGTCAAGTGTTCCGGCCTGCCTCAAGATGGCCTTGCCCGCGCCGCTCGCGGCAAAGACCGTGCCGGCCATTCGCTCAGCCGCGGGCCATCGCCGCAAGTCGCCGCCATAGGCCTGGGCCAAGACGGCAAAGCGCCTGGCATCCATTGCGGGTTCGTTCCTGGATCCTTCAGCCATGTGTCTCCCCCTTGCCCGTCGGCGCCGAGCGCCAGGCGGCACCAGCAAGGCGCAATGGTGCGTTGGTGCTTGCCCGGCGCTTACTCATCGGTGCCATCCCCCGCCAGGATCGCCTGCAGCGACCGCCGGCCGCGCGCAAGCAGGCTTTCCAGGGCATCGACGCTGATCTGCAAGGTCGCTGCCGCCTCGATATTGGACATCTCCTGATAGTAGACCAGAACGATCGCTTCGCGCTGGCGCGGCGCTATGGCTTGCAGCGCCCGTTCGACCCGAAGCGCGTCCTCCTGGCGAGGGGCGTCGGGAAGTGCCGCAGGGTCGACCACGTCCGGCAGGTCGCCGGTCACCCACTCGCGCCTGCGACGCAGCCGGTCGTAGCAAAGGTTGAGCGTCACCCGGTGGGTCCAGCTGTCGAAGCGCGCATTGCCGCGCCGCCAGCTCGCGGCATGGCGCCAGATCCGCACGAAGGTTTCCTGCGCGACATCCTCGGCCTCCGCCGCATCGCCGAGCATGCGCACGGCAAGCGCCAGGATACGCGGCAGCTTGCGCGCGACGAGGGTTTGCACGGCTGCGGGCTCGCCGGCGCCAACACGGCGAACCAGCTCCTCGTCCGGATCCGCAGCCATCAGTCGGCGCACTCCCGATATTCATCGCGCGTCATTGCCTCTTGGTCATTGCCCCGGCTTGGGAGCGGTTTTATGGCCCGGCAGTTCGTCGGCCGTCAGAATGCCGTCGGCATTCTTGTCCAGCCTTGCAAAGCGCCTGGCGAAGAAGGCATCGAGTTCGGCGCGGTCGATGAAGCCGTCATGGTTGGAATCGATCCGCGCGAAGGATTTGGCGGCGTCGCCCTTGACGTTGCGCTTCGTCTGAAAGGCCTCCCATTCCAGCAGGCTGATCTTGCCGTCGCCATCCGTGTCGGCCGCCATGATCGCCTTTTCGCGCCGCTTCTGGAATTTTGGCCAGCGTGATGTCGGACCTGGCCACCGAGGCGCCTGGCGCGGCAAGTGGCGCGGCGGTCGGCGGTGCAGGCGGCGTCGTTGCCTGGGCGAGAGCCGCAACGGCCTGCAAACTCAAGGCAACGAATCGAACGGTTGATCATGTTGTGCGTCTCTCCAGGTTGGCGCGACGCAGACGGCTTGTGCCGCCATCGCGCTTCAACCGTTAAACGCCGCGACCCGGAAAATCCGTCGGTCGCGCCTGCTGATCCGTTCACGCCCGGACAAAAGAGGGTGCCCATCCCGACTCGATCGGGATGGAAGGAACTCTAGTCCGACTGGTCCGCCGCAATCAGTTGTTCCGGCTTGAACCCGGCATGTTGCGGGGTCCACACCTCGCCCTCGCGATTGAACCAGTGGCACAGATACATGCCCGAGGCTGCCCCATCGCTGATCGTCATCCTGGGACCTCCGGATTTCAGCCTGACGACGTCTCCGGTCTTGAAATTGTTGGGCATTTTTGACCTCCCATGCTGAGGCCATGATTTTCACACCAAACCGGTGTCTCGACAATGGCAGATCTGCCAGGCCGGCGCCGCAATCCTTTGCACCAGCTGCGAAGGGGCAGACAGACGACAAAAATGGAGGAGGAATGGTGCCGCTTGCGGGCACCTAACAGCACTAACTTCCAGCTATAATATAAGCGAAATTTTCAAGCGGAAAATCAAAATACCCCCTACAATGCCCCCATATTAAAACACTGTTGAATTCGTCGCTTTGGGGCGATGTAAAGCGTGGAATCGCGACATGCGGACCCAACACGCCCGTGCTACGATTTGGAGCAGGTAGGCTAACAGGGTAGTCGGCACGGCACCATGAAACGACCAGATAGTCGAGCTAAGGCCGCAGAAGTCTGGCTGAAATTTGATGCGGAACTTAAACGGCAACAGAGTCCAGAACTGCCGATTGAAGAATTCAACTTTCGAGACTCTGTATGGGAAGTGTTCGACCCAGTCTCGGTAGCCGAAGTTCTTCTAGACAAACGGCGCGCGTTCTTTGGCCTGAAAGAAACCGCGTTGCAAGGCTATACAGCTTGGATAATCAGACCGGACAAGTTGCGGCTACGTCGAAATGCAATTGCATTGGCCGCCATCAGCTAAATGGTCAAGGGAGAATCCAGGCTGATTGGTGAATTCTCAAGGGTCAGGCTGGCGATCGACCTGTTAGCCAGATACCAGGAAATTGGAATACATTTCTTCGAGGAGATATACTATCCGATCGGCGGTGCTGCAGCTTTTCACAAGACAAGCGCTCGACAATCGCACTTACGTTCGTTGCGTAGAAATAAAAATGCCGTTAGGAATCTAATTTATGTCATACGAATATTGCAGTTTGTCGCTGAGAAAATATCATCACACGGTGGAAGAAGGCCGAGCTTGAACGGAGCTATAATGGTCGCTGGGGATATTCGGCAGCGTGTACCCGGTTTTGACTGGATTTCCGGACCGAGATCTTTAAAGAGTTATTGGGCTCGGCACGTGGAAAGCATAGCAATTGCGTACAGCGCGAGTTCGATTGAGTATGCTAATGGCACACTTATCGACGCCATGTTTGATGGAAAACGCTTTGCGAGCAAGCCAACTTTGATTGGTGAATTAATCGGACGTGCCCGTTACGTTGGCGAGGAAGTTCTCTCCAGGCTGCGCGACGACTCATTGGCTCAGAACGCGTTGAAAGCCTTGCCAGCCGTGCCGCCTCTCCGGTTCGAGATCGCGCCCTTCTCGGTTGAGGAAGAGTATTATATCCGACGCCAGTTTTCCGGGTGATGCGGATCGCGAAAATTCAATTGGATTTTGCAGCGCCTTTTATAGTGCAAGCTCGACTTGCAGAATATTCAACTGCGGCTCTCGTCGATAGATCTTTTGGCGACAACGGAGCCTCAAATGAACGAGACATCAGACAGAAACAACAATTCGCTCGGATCAACGCTACCGGCCGAGGGTTTCGTTCGGCTACCCGCCATCATTGGCCCGGGAGGTCCGATCCCAATTTCGAGATCTGCCTTTCTGGCGCGTGTCGAAGCCGGAGAGTTTCCACGCCCGATCAAGCTCGGACCTCGGACGAACGGATGGAAAGTTCAGGACGTCAGGGCTCTTATCGAAAGACTTTCTGAGTCAAGTAAGACTTAGGCCACCGGCCGACGAGCGATTCGCGGGCGGGTCTTTGAACATCGCTGCGACGACGATCTCAGTCCGTGAAGGGCTGGGCGGTCGTTTTGCGCCTTCTCAGCCGGAAACCGGCGCCGGCCATCATTTATGAAACGGAGTGACACATGCCTGTTACGGCTAGACCCCTCACCTTGGGAGGAACCTGCATCTTCGCTGGAGAAAGGATGCCGAATGGGCTGTTGGCAAACGCCAAGCGCGGTTCGATTCAGCCCTATTCCGGCGCAACCGAAATAGCATCGGTGCCGATCCAACAGCACGACCTGACCGATGCGGATGGAGCGGTAGCGGCCGTCAGCGTCTCACCAGAGTTGGTGAAGGCGATGGAAGTGTGTCGCATTAGACGCGACGAACAACTGTTGCTTCCCTCTTGGAGATCTCGCTTTGCCTCCTTCGTTGCCCCGTTCAGGCTGTTTCTGGCGATGGAGGCTGGTGGTCAAAGAGCGGTCGAGCACGTGCTCGCCGACGCCTTTTTTCCGCCCCGCAAACGAAAGCCCAATCTTGAAAAGGCCGCTCTCATCGCGATCACATATTTTGCGCGGCCGGAGGCTACAGGCGAAAAGTCACTTTGCTCAGACTACGCCTGCGTTCTTGAAACTGCGCATGATCAAGGGATCAAGCCTGAGCAGATCGTAACCTGGTTGGCGAGCACGACACTGGGCGACTGCAAGAAAGCCACCAGGGCGAAGCGAGCAGCCAAGTCGAAAAGGACCGCTGCCGTTCATGGGGATGTCGGCCAACCCAGGGCACAATCCGATGCGAAAATGCCGAGCGCCCCAGAAGGACGCGTCGCTGAAGACAGCGGCTACAAGCTCAGGGTAGCTGTCAGAACGCACAACTCAGTGCCCAAGTACGTCATCGCCTACGGACCCAGCCAAAATCGCGTCGGTGTGGTGGCGCGCGTCTCCAACGCGGACTCCCTGCCCACGCTGCTCCGTCGCTTGGCCGACGCATACGAGAAGTCGCCCTGGAACTACCGGGAGGGTCAGGATGACTAGGCAAACCCAGCAGTTTGATCTTCATGCCGCCCGCGACGCCGAAGCGTTGCAACGGCTACGCGTCCAGTGTGTGCTGAGCCCTCAAGAACTAGCTCACGTTCATGGTGAGCGCCTCGAAAGGCTCTCCCTAGCCGGCGTCGACGAACAGAGTTGGAGCCATCTGAGGCGCTGCCGCGGGTCCGAGTGTCCGCACAAGACCTGCTCGGCGGCCTGTGTTTTCGGCGAGCGCAAGGAGCTGAACCGCCTCGTGCGCCAGAGCCGGAGGTTGGTGAGGGGCGGGGAAGGCCACCAATACTTCGTCACCATCATCGATCCCCACTATTTCCTGCGGCCTGGACGCCTCAACCGATTCTCGATCGGCGCGCTCATACAGAGCTTGCGGCGTCGCCTGCGTGAAGCTCCGGAAACCTGGAACTCTGCTCGCATCGTCGGTGCCGTAGATATGGCCTACGATCGCGAGCGGGACGGTCGTGAGTGGTGGGCACCTCATATCCACCTTGCGATCGCGGTTGATGCGCAAGCCAAAGAGATTAGACGGGTACTGAAGCCACGTCGTGCACCGCCGGCCGACATGGTCGGGCGCGCCTTCAGGCCGGTCACGGTGGAGCGGGTGACCAACCTCGCCAACGCGATCGCCTACAGCCTCAAGCCAACAGTGGGGACGCGCGAAGCTTTTTTGGATGGTCGCGGCAACACCAACCGCCGGCCCTTCGATGTGCCCGCCGCTGCTCTGCTTGAGCATGATCGCTGGATGATGACGATGAGACCGCGAGACCGTTCATTTTTGAGCGGGATGATGGTGTCGAGGGGAGGAGTCGTGCCGCGAAAAAGGAGACGGTGAGCGGGCGGGTTTTAATCTTATCAACGGTGGATGCGGAGACGTGAATGAGGGGCGCTTGCAGTAGGTAATGTACCCATCACCAACTGCCCCTTTGAACCCATCAACTACCCCGCCTTCATCAACAACTCACTCATCGCCCGTTTTTGATGTGTTCATCGATAGGTCACTTATAGCCCTGTCATATCATCATCAACTACGCCCTGATGGGCCATTTGATGACCGATGAGACCCGCCCTCTTGTGATGGGTCTCATCCCCAAAATACCTGACGTTTGATCACCCAAACTGCTGATGCCGGGAATCCAATTCCCGGTCGGTAAAGCGCTGCGCATCCAACATCCACAACGGAAAGGAAGTGACATGACAACGCCTCCAGACAAACCGAAGATCAAAACCGCAGAGCCGGTGAAGATCACTACACAAACCGCGCTCTTCAACTGGCTGGGCGATAAGTGCAAGCTGTCTAAGCCCCGTACACAAATGCCCACTCCCATGATCGGCCGCTTTGACGAGATGATCGAAGCATTTGGAGCCACAGGGTGGTGGTTTTTTGACGGATCGCACGACGAGTTTATCCAAGCCCTTTTGGACGGGGTCGAGAAGCCGGAAGCCGGCCTTGTGTCATGCGGCAACGAGGTTGGGGAATTCGTCGGCGTGATTGCAAATACCATGCGGGATGTTCGCCATCCACGGGAGCTTCGGGTCCACTACCTCTATGCCCTTCTCACCCTCCTCGGGGGCATCGCTAAGAGCACCAAATTGCTGCTCTGGGAAGACGGCGAACACACGCGACTTCAGTCGAAGAAGGGGTTCGAGCTCCGCCACGGCGTTAGCATCGACGTCTCGCTCTTTGCCAAGGAGGGCGAACCGCTGCTCGGTCCTCGCCATGTCACGTTTCGAATACCGCTGTCCTCGTAGCGACCGCGCAGATCGCCACTTCTCGACGTCTAAGCGCGGCGCTTTGCCAGCAGAAAACTCGTATGGAGAATTGTCAATGAACAGCAACGTGTTCGTGGTGAAGGTGATCATCGACCCTGATAGGCTGCTCGACTGGGTCGTCGATGTGGCGGTCAACGCTGATCCCGTCGTTGAGGCTTCCGGCAGCGTTCTGGATCTCCTCAATTACGAGATCGCTCATCTCCATAAGGTCGGGTTCTTGCCCGTTCCGGCAGTTTCAGGAGACTATCTTCGCGAAGCGCTCACCACCATTGCCCAGCCAAGTGCACCGTTCCTCTGCAACGAGAGTCTCTTGCCGTTGCTGGCAGAGTTTATGCATCGGCTTCTCGTCCTCGAGCAGCCAATCGAGTTTCATGAGGTCGTACAGCGTCTGGCGGACATCGCTGGCCTGACCCTCACGACATCCGACGAAGTTGCAGGAGACGAGGTCGTCATTTCCTCTCCCGTGGCCTTGGCTGAAGCGCACCGCATCCTTGTCT
Organism: Mesorhizobium sp. M7A.F.Ce.TU.012.03.2.1; assembly: GCF_004006095.1. Classification (NCBI taxonomy): domain Bacteria; kingdom Pseudomonadati; phylum Pseudomonadota; class Alphaproteobacteria; order Hyphomicrobiales; family Phyllobacteriaceae; genus Mesorhizobium; species Mesorhizobium sp. M7A.F.Ce.TU.012.03.2.1. Next base: position 643,230 of record NZ_CP034779.1, on the reverse strand, counting down.
GCGTGAAGCTCCCGCGACAACTGCGGAAGCTCAGCAGTGCATCGGGCGGCAACAATCGCCGCCGCCGTCGCTTCCGGTGAACGACCAACATTCCCTACCAGATCCGAGCAGCGGCCTTCGATGAGATCCCCAACGCGTAAAGGGCTGTGCCGCATACGAGTCGCATGTAGCCAATTTCCCAACCTGCAAATCTAGGAGAACCCATGGCAAAAGATCCAACGAAAGTCGTGCGCACCATAACGGATCAAGTCGAACTTATCGATTGGCTGGTCGAGCAAGTGAAAGCTACCGAGCCGACGTTGGTCGGAGCCCGTGAAGTCCAGCTCTTCGATTCGATCGCCGAGGAATTCAAATATGGGCGATTCTGTGCCCCGATGGAGCCGGGAGAATACCTTAGCGAGGTCTTTGACGATATTGCCGACCAGGACGAGAAAGTAGAATGTTCCGCCAGGGTTCGTTGGGTTGCTGCCGAAGCACTCGGCTACGTGTTCCAAAATGGTGATGCCGGAGCGGAGTGCTTCATTGCCCTTATGCTCGACGCGCTCGATCTGACGAAACGGGTAGTAGCAACAAAAGGTGACGACCGCACCCGCTTCAAGAGCACACTAGGTTTTCGCGAGCGCTTCGGCTTCCGCTGCGACGTGACTGTGAAGAACGGGGAATACGTCGATTAACGACGTGAGGTGGCCGCCAGATTGAGCGTTTCGCATTCCGATGGCCAATTCCAACGCGGTAAAGCACCAAGGCGGCATCATCAACAGAGAAGCAGGTAGCCGGCGCTGAGCGCACCGGATGGCCAAGATGGTGGCGGTCCCGGCCTGTTATTCCCGATGCTGACAGTAAGTGCTCACCGACTCCGGAAGCCTATTCGCACGGGAGATCTGCTCACGCACGATCGGCTTCCGGCGCGTTAATATCCGAAGCCGATTGGCAGTGCAAAGTTCTTGATGCCGATCTTTGACAACGGCCCAGGGCCAATTCTCATTCCGCAAAGCACAGCACGGCATCGAGCTTGGCTTCGCTTTTGCGATGGAAGCCTCGTGTTGCCAATCATCCCAAATGGAGAGCAAACTATGCAAAATGTCGAACCACTTCGCCGGATTTACAACGTAGACCAGTTTCTCGGCTGGCTCGAAAGCTGCATGCTGCATCGAGAGCCACAGATTCAAGTGACTGAACAAGCCGTGACCTATTTTCAGGCGCTGATAAGAGGCGCGCGGGCTTATGGCTACGTACTCGGATCGGGTCGTTTTGAGCTGCTGCAGCATGTAGCGGACGGGTTCATCAGGCAAGGCAAGCCTGCTTCCTGCCACGCCGGATTGCAATCGCTGTTGGAGGAAGTCTTCAACGAGTTGCTGCTGCCGGAGGAACCTCACATCGAACTGCACGAGTTTTGTCGTTTTCTAGTCGCAGCACTTGAATTGAAAATCAACGTGAAGGATCTCGGCAAGAAGGGTGTCCGATTTCAGTCGTGCGTCGAGTTTGACGGGGCGGAAGGGGTGGCCATCGATCTCACGATACCTAAGAAGCTCAGGGAGCCCATCGATCCTGTCTATTAGGGGCATCTTAGTGAGCAGCGGTCGGACTGGTGGCAAGGTGACGGCTGCCACGTTCGTCCGGTCCCTAACGCCAATGCTCGAGCTAGATGACAACGCCACATTTAGGGAACGGGGGGCCGGGCTTGAGGTCGTCAGCACAAGCCAATTCCTTGTCGATCACGGGTTCCGCATCGCTGTTAAAGCGACTTCCACAAGCAAGGAGAATTCACATGCCAAACGCTCGACGCGTCACGCCAGCGCTGCGCAAAATCACCGAGTGCAACGATCTGATTGACCTACTTGTACAAGAGGTTAAGTCGTCTCCGCCCCAGATCGATGTGCCGGACGGCTTTATCGAGGTGTTCGATGTGACAATAGACGAATTCCGGATCAATGGATGTCACGTCCACCTCGGCAACCAATGGTCAGAAAACCTGGCAAATTCATTCGGCGTCCTCGCGAACAGCTCGAAGATGGTCAGGTGCAGCCCCTACGTGAAGTGGATCCCGCCATTGATCCTTGCTCGGGGAATGCAAAGCGGCACTGACGTTGGAGCTGACTACCTCTTTTTTGTGCTGATCAAGGCTATGTCGCTGCAGACCAAGTTACGGGTTACCGAATCCAAGAAGCATGTCCGGATAAGAAGTCGAAGGAGGTTCGAGGCAGCGCGTGGAGCTTCTGTGGATGTGAGGGTGCCAAACTCGGGAGGTCTCGAAGCTGCCGAGCGGGAGGTGATTTGAGAGCCTCTTCGATCCGTGAATTCGGCCCAATCCCGATCGGCATTAAAGGGGATTCATTGACATAGGAAAATATTCCTGCTATGATGACAACGGCAAGTTGCATCGATTTTTGCAAACTGGGCCAGATCGTAACAGGAGATGAAAATGACGTTTGACCAGCGACCGAAAGCGCCTTGGCGGCGGCACGAAAATAACTTCGACGGGGGCCTTCTGGCCCCCTTCGCATATCAGGGGGCCGGCGAATGAATGTCGCCTCCGAAACCACCCGCTCGTTGATCGTTTTTGGCCGGGATGAGTCCCGCAAGGCTCACGCGTCGGTGTTCCTGCTACCCGAAGTCGAAGCGGCAGAAAGCGCAGCGAGGCTGATGGGGATGCATTCGCATCGAGTTGAACCCGGCGATGCGCCCGACATCGTCCTGCGGCTGCCAGCGGGCAAGCTGTTCGACAGTGGCAAGGCTTTCGTGCCGTTCGTCAAATCGGAGCTTTACACTCGCATCGCCGCCCTGGCGGGGGTTGCTGACGAGCCTCGGCCCCACTCGGCCGATGCGAGTGACCCCGACAGCCCCGAAAACGCTTCAGCGGGCTCGCCTGAGGCACTGACGAGCCATGCCGACGAGGGCCAAGGGGGTGGTTCGGGCGACGGTGGCGGCGACGGCGGTTCGCCCGACCCCTGGGCCCGCTTAGCTGTTGGCGATGTCGTGCTGGCATCGGAAGGACCCGACGAGGGATATTTCGAGGCCCGCATCATGAAGGCGAAAGCCAAGGGTATCTTCACATTGAAGTTCAGAGACTACCCGGAAGCCCCGCAGGTCGATCGCAGCTACTACCAGCTCGGCCTCATTCACCCCCGCCAGCTGGCGAAGAAGTAATCGGCCTTGCAAACGGGCCAAGGTTCGTCCTGGCCCGTCACCCCTCAACCAGACATCTATTCGAAGGAACCACCCAATGACATGCTCAACAGAGCGCGTCGGTCGGCTGTCGGCGGCTGATCGAACCGCGCGTATTCGGACCCTCAATGACCAACTGCGCCAGACCGGCGCTGGCGGGCGCATGGTGATGACCGCCGGTGTCGCCGCCCTGCCTGCCCAAGAGATCGGCGCTATCCTGCTGGCCATCGCCAAATTCGACGCATTTGACGAGAACAACGATCCATGGGGCCAGCACGATTGCGCGCTGCTGCACGTCGGCGATCGCCAGCTATTCTTCAAGATAGACTACTATGACCGCGCTCTGGCGAACCTGTCGCCTGACGCCTCGGACCCCGCAGTCACTATCCGGGTGATGACCGTCATGCTGCCGGAGGAATACTGATGTTTTCCCCTGCACAGGGCACAGGGGCGCAGTTCCCCGCTCGTCTAACCTGCCTTTGGCTTTCTTCCCGACGAAAGCGGCGGCGGCTCATGAGCCCCTTTCGGAGGTTCGGTCAGAAGAGCCGCGGCCGGAACGGCAAGTGCCTTCGCCAAAGCTTCGAGCGTATCGGTCGTTACGTTTTCAGAACCGCGTTCGACGCGACCGACATACGAACGATCGATCTCAGCCGCCAGCGCCAGCCGCTCTTGCGACAGCCCGCGTTCGACACGCAGCTTGCGGAGATTCCAACCAATGATCTTGCGCACGTTCATCGTAGGCAAGAAGGCAATACAAACGGCTTGACAATCGACGGACCAATAGTCCCCTATTTCCGATTTCGGGGGATCGCACGATTCATGTGCTTGCTTGGGGGAGTGAAATGAAAATCGCAGTTGGAATTATCGGAATTCTGCTTGGCATGATTTCGATGCTGCAGTCCTGCGCGGTCGCGACAGGTGGAAACATCGTAGCCAATCATGATCTGGCGGGCGCTGGATCAGTCGGCCTGTTGGTCGGCTTGCTGTTTTTCGTCGGCGGTGCCTTCGCCTTCGGCCTGCCGCTGGTCTCGGCCATCATTTTCGTCGTCGGCAGCTTGTTTGCTCTCATCGCGGCCAGCTCATTCACCGACATGAAGATTTGGGCCTTCGCCGACCTGATCCTCGCTGCCATGGCCTACTTCGCGTGGAGAAGCGCTCGAAAGGCCAAGACTACGCCTTCGGGAGCGACCCCAAAATGACTGCTTGGTTTTACGAAGAAGACGGACAGCCCCGCGGCCCGATCGCAGAAACCGATCTGGCTGCCATGCTCTCGAGTAAAGCGCTTCCGGCAAATACACAGGTTTGGACGGATGCTCTCGGCAGTCAGTGGAAAGCGGCCTCCGAAACGGACATCTTCCCAAAAGAAGTCAGGGTAACTCCGCCTCCGTTGAGTGTTGTTCAAACGGCTGTTCCCGCGACCGCTGTTGTCGATAGATGGGCGAAATGGATCGCGTTCTCGCCCCTGATCATCCTCGCCGCCGATACGGTCGTCCTGCTCGCCGGTGGCCACCCCAACATCCCGCCCATCAGCACCGGCGTATCGCTGTGGGCAGCGATCGGCGTTTTTTGGCTGGCTTACAAGGACGCCAAGGCGATCAAGAACGCCGGGCAAAACCCGACGGGCAAGGCACTCGTTCCGTTCATGCTGCTGACCCCAGTCGGCTATCTCTGGCGTCGATCGGCCGTCATACGCGCACCGTTCAGATACCTTTGGATCTGGCTTGCCTGCGCGGCGGTCTTCCTGATCGCTGAGTTGGCGATAGATCCGAGCCTCAGCGTTGCCAACGCAGCGCAGACTGGAGATCTCCTGTCGTACGGATCACGCGCCGGGATGACTGTCACGATCACAGGCCGGTCCGGCATCGACACCGACCATGCCGAGATTACCCTCGATCCCACAGCCGCGAACTCGAAGGGCTTCTGTATCGATTCCAACGGGGATAACGGTGAGACATGTGTTGGCAAAAGGCTGGCCACCGCTAAAGTTCAATCGAGCATCGTAGGAAATTGTTTTACAGGAAAATTCACCAGCCCATGGGGCAACGGCTTCCAATTCAAGGGCCGCGCTGCCAATGGCGATTATTCCTACATAGTTCAACCAGACGTCGTTCCGCACGAAGTGCTTGATTACAGAGCCAACTATGATGTGGCGATTGAGGCGTTCAAGGCGCTGTGTCCCGCCAGAGTTGAGCGAGCCGATCGAGAAGACCCCGTTCCTGAGCTTGCCGAAGAAATCAGCCCTGACGACGCCGAACAATCTGCCCCAAACGTGGCTGAAGAATCCGTCACGGACGCCACTTTGAATGGATCGACTTTCCGCGGCGTCCAGTTGGGAATGACACAAGCCCAGCTTACGCAATCGTTGGATCAATCATTTGCTTTGACCTCAAAGTGGGCTGGCACCCTGCAAGCGTTTTCCGCTCTTGCCAAAGACCTGAACCCAAACGGACCGCAGGGCCAGATGCTGTTTATCGTCAAGGGCCAACGAGCTTGTGGGCAGATCTTAATGCGCGACGGTGTTGCAGCTCGCCTGCGGTTCTATCAGTGCTATTTCGATATCGGCGATGGGATGTCGATCGGCGATTTCGCGCGACAGATCACCGAGACCTATGAGCTCGAGGACGGCATGTCTGGCCATTGGGAAATGCGCGGCGATGGAGCGTACCAGTTCAAGTACACAGAGTACGTCGGCATCAGGGAAGCCAACTCGGAGCGGTTTACGGCTTCGCTCCATCAGATGGACAACAATTTGACATTGACGGTCGAACGCGTTCCGCAAGCGAATTTCGAGTAGCGACTAGGCCAGAGAGACTGCAATCTCGCCCCCTCTTGAGGGCAGCGAAGACCCTCAGCGAGCGGCCCTGCGCGCCAGATCGGCATAAATTTCTGTCCGGTCGCCGTCGTACTTTTCGATCAACGCCAATGTTTCCTCTCGAGTCATTTTGCCGAGCTTCATCAGGAATTCGAATTCATGTTTGGGCACCAAGGACGCGAGCCGTTTCAGCTTCGTGCCCCTGCTTTCACCGCTACCAACCATGGAACCTCCGTCAGCGACTGATCGGTCGCGGCTGCGCGAGCTAGACATTTTGCCACCATCGTCCGCGATCTATCTCTTTGAAAAGTACTCGATGACTTTGGTGCCGTCATGACAACGGTGTTGTTCGGTTTACACTCGCCTTCAGGTTGTCACCATCAATCTGGCTGCGATCTTCGTCCGATGCGACCTTTTGGGAGGTCTTCATGTCGACCTTCGCTTTACGCCCTTCCCGCATTTTCGCTTGGAGATCAGCAAGGCGCGCAAAGAGGGCTTGCGACGTCTCGGCTTCAAGATTCATCATCTTTCGTTGTCCGAGTGAGTGGCGAGCTGACATGCGTAACCCGCCGCCATGGCGAGCGGCGGGTTGCTGATCAGTTCGATTTTCAGTCGTAGACTTTCACGATTTTGCGGGTGCTCGGGTCCACCAAAACGGTGCGGTTGTCGATCACCACATACCGGTACTTAACATTGGGAACCTCGTGGAGTTCGACCGTGTCTGGCAAGGCCGTGCCGACAGTCAACTCCACACCCGGAAGCTTAACAGAAGCCATCGGTTGCTTTTTCACGTACTCGCGCACGACGGTGTCCTGTTCCGGCGTGATAACAACATCTTGTGCCGCAACCGAACCGACGCTGGCTAACAGCAAGAGCCCCGCAGCGGCGCTGGAAAGGTGCATCCTCATAGTTTATCTCCTCAAGTGTCTAGCGACAGCGATTATCCTCTGTGCGCCGACCGAACAGGGAGCGAGGCCAAACGTTCCCGTATAGGACTTCAGTCTGAGCCGGGACCAAAGGCGCCCCTCGAGCTGTCTACCCAACTGGCACCGGCGGCTGCCTCACAAAGTACGCCCGCCGCTCCTCAACAAGCGGCGGGCGGCCTCCACGTGGTGGATAGGATCACTCGATGATTTGCACGACCTTGCGCGTATCGGGATCTACGAGCACTGCATGATCGCCGACGACGGTGTACTTGTATCTCACGTCGGGGACGTCGATTGTGTGAAGCTCAACGGTATCAGGAAGCGCGGTGCCGACGTTGAGTTCCACGCCTAGGAGGCTGACCGATGCGAGCTTTTGCTTGTGGATATATTCGCGAACGACCGTCTGCTGCTCAGGCTTGAGGATCAGCACGTCACCGGCAAACGAAGTGGCGATACCGGCCATGAGCATGAGAGCGCCTGTTGCGCTGACGACAAATTTTTTCATTTGGAAAGTCCTTCTCAGGATTTGGAGCTAACTCAGCGGTGCCAAGTGGCGTTAGCCAGCAGGGGCAGGAGCTGAGGGCTTGGAGGGTGCGGCTGGCGCTTCCACTTTTGGCGCCTCAACCTTGACGTTGATGTCCTTGCCGCTTCCACCTTGAATGTTGATGACGCCGGTGAAAATCAGCAAGACAACGATTGCGATCAGTCCGAGAACAACGGCGACCGCAGTGCCGCCGCCACCTCCCGAATTAACAACAGTTGGGCCATCGGCCATGATTTCCTCTCCTATTTCAATCGGTTACGGATCATCAACGTTGCCCGCCGCGTTGCGTTCCGCCGGGGGGCTAAGGTCTGCGGAGCGCTCCGACTGAGGTCTTACGGTGCAACCTGTATGGACCGGATGCGTTACCGCCGGGCCGCCGACCGTAGGTCCAGTTTCGGTCATGAATAGTGGGAGCAAGAAGCGTTGACCTTGATCCAGAGATCCGATGCCGGTGACGGCGCAAACCGCCCTGCAAATGATAACGATAATGCCGCTCCTGCATTCCTTTCGGCTCTCGACGGCATCTATTTGGCAGACGATGATGAAGCCATTGCTGACCTCGTCAGGCGGACCGAGCGCAAGGCCATCGCATTGGTAGTTGGGATGGCGATCTGCCTGATCTTTGTCCCCGCGCTATGGCTTGCGCTGAGCTATGGAATATAAGACGGTCCTCTTCACGAGCTATCCTTCTTAAGCCAAGCGCCCTCGACTGTTTGCACGTCAGCGAGTGGTTCGTGCTCGTAGCTCTGTCGCCGCTGAACTGTAGTTGGCTGATGCGGCGTTCTAGTTAGCCAGACCAGCGGAAGCGGCAACGGCCTATTCTTGGCTTCTGACAGCAACGATGCGAGGCATGGCCGAGCCTCGCTTCGACTCCCGTGCCCGTCTCGCCATCTTGTACCTGCGTCGCGATCTGACTGCTTCTTCCGCCTGCTCGCGCGACATCTCTCCCGCGCGGCCATACGGCTTCTTTTCTGGCATTCGATTGTCGTTGGAATTTTGTGTCACCGCCACGTCCGTCTCCGTTCGGAGCCGAACTTCGATTTGCTGGAACTGTTCCATGTGCACCCGCTGGTGCTGAGCGTATTTTCAGCTGAGAAAGACGTTGTCTCGTGACTCAGATGCCCGAGGTCAAATTCCGCCGCACTGAATTTCAATCCTCGCATCAAACCGCCACCTAGAACCCGGTGAGAGCACGTCGAGCAGGTGCAGGTATTCAGTCAATCTTGCCGGGCCGACCGGCCTTGGATTCCTCCAAGTCCAACTGGGCGCGACTGGCATGAAGCAATGCTGCGATCAAATTTTCGTCGGCTGACTTTTTGCCGGTGTATAGGCGCACAAGCTCGCGCGCCTGGACCTTCCAATCGGAGTCCGGGCTATCCCGGACGGCTGACGTTAGAGCCCGGGAGAGTATGTCAAAATCGAACAACGAAATACTCGGTCGGCTTCCTTTCACGGCCAAATCCATCCTGTTGATCTGCGGCGTTCGCGACACTCGAAAGATGGACAATGACGAGCATCGGCATCACCCAAAATAGGTCGATTCCTTCACGTGCTCAATTTCGGAAGCTCTCGGTGACCGATCATAGGACGCAGCGGCGCAGCGTAAATACCGCAGGGCAGAACCACCGCAATAACAAAGGTTAAGCGATAGGCACAAAGCCGACTAGCTGCGGTCCAGCTTACCTCTCCGGCACCTGCCGTTCGCCGAACGCGTCAAATTAGCGGAACCTAATCTCCCGGCGTTGCTTGTCTCGATATGAACGATCATGCCGAGAAGCTGGGACCCGGCCCTGCACCAAAGTGGGAGAACCGGAAGGGAATTTTGATCTCGGCCGCAGTCGTTGTGCTCGCGTTCTGTGCTCTTGGCGGCTGGTGGATCTTTAGATGAGCACACGCGGCATCAACTTTCTGCACAAATGGATTGCTAACGACATCCCAGAGACAGCGCCTCCCGATGCGGTCTCAATCGGAGAACTCACCCACAAGCTCTTGGCCGACGCCAAAGCGGTCGGCATCAAGAGGATAGAGCTAGATGAGGATGTGGAGAGCCTCTACCGCATTTTCGTGGAAGCCATCGCCCACTTCGACGCCGGAATTCCCGAATAGTCCCACCGATCTATGAACTCATTCAAAGAGCCGATGCATCCGCTGGTGGGATTTTTACCAAATGGCGATGCCGTTCGAACAACACTAGCTTGTCTGGGTAGCCGAGACGAATCTTAGCATCGCACGTCTCGCAGCGAAACATGGATATTACCTTGAACCATGACCCTCGCCTTACAATAGGATGTGAGCATTTGGGACAGTCGAAAACAAGCTCCGCATCCCCCAACTCGTCAGGTATGGGCATTGAAAGTCCTTTTTGGGGAGTTTTGATCCATCCGGTAAACTGCGGTCAGGGTAAGCCCGGTGACCATGGTCGAAGATTAGAAAATCATAGGTCCATCCCACGCTACCGCTCATCCCTTTTGAGCCTAGGGTTCGCCCCCCGAGCGAAACGACGAGCGAACCTAATCGACGCAGGAAGGGACGTAGCTGCGGCTGCGCACCCAACATCGATCTCTCGAGACAGTTCCTTACCGGAAGCCAAGCTCAGACCAATGCGTTTGGGCGGCGGGACTTAGGTCCGGCCGGACGCCTTCACGCTCGCACAACCGTTCAAGGCCTTTTCTAGAAAAGCCGCTTAGCGCGGTCACGCGCTGGGACCCCAATGAGGCCACTTCCAACTGTCGGCTCATCTTCTTACGCTTTCAGACAGTCAATCGTAGGGGTGGAACGCCCTTCAACTTACGTGGTTGTTAGGCGGGCCAAATCGAAGGTTCGCTTATGGGTGAGACCAAAAACGACACGGCTACTGCATGGATTGAAAGGCTGGTCAAAGAGGCCGGGATCACCGAGGATCAAGCCCGAGAACTGATATTTTTGCTTGGGCTCAATTGGTCCTCGCTGCTCCGCGAAGCAAAGCTGCTGAGGAAGTCTGCGCGCACGTGATAGCGGAAGGCAGAGGCGTCCCTGACCTCCATGCGCAGGCGGGCAAGTTCGTCAAGCAACACACGCATTCGCGCCCTCTGGTGTGCAAGGCTGGCGCGTAGAGCGCGCGCCAGCACGATCTCGTTGAAGCCGTCCGGAATATCGGGAATCACGCCCGACTAAACGGCCATTGCGGGAATGTCATCCCCCATGTAGCACGGCTATCCTACCGCTGGGTAGCGCGGACAACGAGAACCCGCCACAGTTAAGAGCGCGGCGGGCTTCGTCTCATCCTTGCAGCAACCGGCTACATCCTTGAAGGAGAACAACCCCGCCGTATATCTCGGGTAGCGGCGGGTGTTCGGCTGCCACAACCGTGCTGTATCACGCGGCCTCTCTCATGTTTGCGTAGTTGACATCGATCTGCTGGACCGAACGCTGCTTGGCCCAGTTCCTTTCAGCGTCGAGCAGTTCACTCTGCCCAGTCAAACCATTCATAAAAAGCCTGAGCACGTGCGCAGCTATGCGCTCTCCGTTCTGCGAACTAAGAGATACGCCGTGCTCTTTGCAGACCATGTGACAAACTCGGGCCAGCATCTCAATATCGCTCGGCTCCAAAAACCTACCCGGATACAACATACCGTTTCCCTGTTGGACAGTTACGATAGCTGTCCCTTACGCAAGGTCACCAGCAGCCACAATCAACTATGATAGTGACATCTCGATTGTCGCAAAAAAGGCTTCGGTCGCAAGAATGGCCGCGCTTTCTGGCCACGGCCGTCATCTGCTCGGCAGCGCAGCGGAACATTAGCGCCCGCTGTAAGTTGGGTTCCAACCCCAATAAGGTCCTCGATGGCACAGAATCCTTCCTCGAACATTTTGATCCGTAAGCTCCAGACGATCTCTGGCCTCGGACAATCAGACACTGCGATTTTGGAAAACGTCGAAATTCAGGAGAAGGAATATCAGGCCAATGCGGACATTCTGCGCGACGGCGACCAGCCGACGCTTTCCTTTGTTGTTCTAGACGGCCTGATAGGCTCGACTAAAATGACAGGTGATGGCAAACGCCAGATCACCTCGTTTTTCGTTCCCGGCGATATTCCTGACCTCCATGGACTGCACCTGTCGGTCATGGACTGCAGTTTTACACCTTTAATGCGCTCTCGCGTAGGCTTCATGCGGCATGACGCCCTTCGCGCTATTTGCGACCAGCACCCCTCCATCATGAGGGTTTTTTGGCGCTCGACAGTAATTGATGCGGCGATCTATCGAGAGTGGGTCACCAACGTTGGAAGACGCGACGCCTATACTCGTATGGCTCACATTTTGTGCGAACTCATTGTCCGCCTCCGGGCGGTCGGCCGCATTGAAGATCATGTGGCCCGTCTTCCGATAACGCAGGCTGCGCTTGGTGATGCGCTTGGCCTTTCCACCGTGCATGTAAACCGAGTGCTCCAGGACCTTAGACGCGACGGTCTGATCTCCACCGTTGGTTCCCGTTTTCATGCAACCGACTGGGCAGGGCTCATTCGCGCCGGAGATTTTGACCCTACCTATCTGCACCAAACAGGCCGCTGAAGCGTTGTTGCAACAGAGGTGTTCCATGGCGAGATATTTCTTTGACAGCGCTGACTGTGACGAGCTCGTGAAAGACGAGGTGGGAATTGAATGTGACGGCATCGAGGGAGCATGTCGTGAGGGCATAGAAGGACTCAGAGATCTGGCCCGAGAATCCCTCAAGGATCTCGATGGCCAGCAATTAGCTATCTACGTCAGGGACGAGACTGGTGAAGGGCTGCTGAGCTTGAGCATCACCCTTCAGAAGAAGCTGAGTGGGCTTTGAGCTTACCCGGCTTTCCTTTTTAGGCTGTGGGGGCTCCAGCGTGTGAGCCCGCCGAGCGCCCATCGGCAGCCCTGCCGACAGGGCCAAGATATGATGGTTAACGACGCTTTGAACCCGTTCTTTGTCATTGATGGCCGGGAATAGCGCTCATAGCTCTCTAGACGAATGGACTTATGGGTCCATACTTTAAGCAGCCAGATGGATGCGATTACGCCCCGCGAACTTGGCGGAATACAACGCAGTGTCGGCGCGCGACAGCAAATCGGGGATGGCGTCGCCCGATAACGCTGCCGCAATACCCGCAGAAAAGGTGTAACCGAAATCCGCTCTTTCCTTAAGCGGCCTCGATTTGCGAATGGCGGCGAGCATCCTTTCCACAATCAATTCTGCCTCTGACGTCGAGGTGGCTGGTAAGACCAACACGAATTCCTCTCCGCCGACACGACCAAAACAATCAGACCGTCGCACTTGGCGTTGAATCCGCACCGCGAAGTCGCGCAGAATGATGTCACCCGAGTGATGCCCGAACCTGTCGTTGATGTATTTGAAGTTGTCGAGGTCTAGCAGACAGACGCAGCTCAGAACGCCCGGTCGCTGGAGCACTTCTTCCATACGCGCGTTCACAAAGCGGCGATTGGCAACGCCCGTCAGTTCGTCCGTATAAGAAGCTTTTATGGCTCTGTCGCGGTCTTGCCGGACCGACCGTCCATCGGATTGCAATTTGGTGATATCGGTCGCAATGCAAAGCATCCAACCGTCGTTTTGGACCGTTTCCGTCATCCATAGCCAACGGCCGTCAACAAGGTCCGTCTCGAACTCTCTGAACCCGGTCTTGCCGCGCCGCGATTGCGTGGAAATCAGCCATGTTTCGAAGTCGGGGTCGCGGACAAAGGTCCCTCTACCCGCCTTGAAGTTGCGGCGCATCAGATTTGACCAAAGCGGCGTCTCATCGTCGTCGAGGAAAAACGCTGAACGGAATGCTTGATTTGCGTAACGGAGGCGGTCGAAGCCATCATATGCCGCCATCAACACCGGCGTGTTGGCGTAAAGGTGGAAAAGGTTTTCAGAAATCTCGTCCATACCGGTTTCTATCGGCCCGGGCTTAAGAGAAAATTACTGCTGCCGTCCAATTCCGATTCATGGTTGCTGGGAAAGCTTGGCGAGGCAACTCAATCGCCTCCCTGCTCGTTTGCATTTAGCTATCGCACATCCGCCGCTTGCGGCCTATTATAGGTCATCCAAATGCCGCTGTGCGCGCACCAATGTAATGGTTGCTTTCATGGAAATGATGTCGCCGGTTGGGATCCTAAAAGGACCTCTCGAACCAGCTCCTAGGCCGTCATCTTGGGATACCCTGCGCTTCAGGGTCCTGAGCATTCGAGGACTAGCAAGTCCCCTCGGCGTAACCCCACATCGAGATGTTCAGCCGACGCTCCCACGCATCAGCAGGCTGCCAGGCGAACATATGGCAGCTTCAGTAAATGACGAAGTTGGCGGCGGATCGTCTCTGAAGTAATCCACTGACGGATATGGCGCGAAACAGCCTGCTCCGCACTTTGTCGAGTTCTTGAGGCTCCGGCCTGCACAAGCAGTACAGAACCGAGCTTTGGAGAGCCGGGGGTTCCACCCTCAGTCAGTTTGACCGGTAGCTCGCCGCGACTGGCCGCGCTTTGGCTTAGCCAAGTGACGCTAACACGCGGCTTCAAGGAGCTTTAGATGGAGATGGAACCGACAACGTGACTCCGGGAGATCGATCACGCAGAACCCGCAGATCTGACAATCCCCGCGATGCGGATAGCGACGGCATCAAGTCCGCCATCGTAAATTCTCGTCAGGACGTGCTCAGCAGCTTCCGCCCTTTGGGCAGTGCACCCGAGAAGGTCGCCACCGCCCAACCTTGCCGGCTTATTGGCGACGCAATCCCAAACTCCCCACGATCCGTCGCGTTCAATATGACAGTAGAATCTGTGCTGGTGATTTTCCATGCAACCTCAACCCCCAGCTTGCCCTTTGGGGTCCACTCTATCCATGAAGGTGGTTAATGGGGCGCGCGATTCGCCAAGGATCTCCAAGCCTTGCCTGCATATCGTCATAAAATTCGTTCATGAGCACCAAAGCCTTCGAATATCCACCAAGAACGATAGATAAGGCCGCACGAGCGGATGCCTGCCCAAAGGAGACCAGCCCAAATGCAGTTGCGGTCATGTTTCGGTTTCAGTCTCATCGCGAGCACGATCACCATGGCCGGGTGCACTGGTATTGCTCCGCCCGCACGCCATCCACCAGACTGCGGAGCCGCCGCTCTGCAAAACAAGATCGGCCTTCCCGTCACGGGCAATTCCGCTGAGGATGTCCGTGTAGGTGGCGCGCCGGTCCGGTCCAAAGGGGACGTCAGAGTAATCGCGCCCGGCCAGGCCGTCATTCACAACTACAGCGACACGAGGCTGAACCTCGAAACCGACGGGCGGGGTAATCTAAAGCGCGCAGCTTGCGGCTAATACGTCTAGAACTGACATTCACAACCATGATTGTAGGCAGGCCGTAACTGGACCGATGAGCGGGCCAAAAACTGAGCGTCCGGCTCACAAGCTCTGCTGTTGAAAGGCGGACCGGCATAACGGCTGTGGCGCTGGTCTCACTCTCTCAGTTCTCCGCGTGACTAAAGACGACAGCGCCGTTGTCTTTACGAACTTCAACGGAAATGATCCCATCGTCACCCTTACGGGTCGGGAACATTGCGATGGCATGGTCTTTTGCCGCCTTCTCCGCGTCGAAGGACACTTTGTCGACGATGCCGCGTCTTCCATACCAGATGACAGTGAAGGGCATAGGCACTCACATGCTTTCCGCTAAGCATACAGGAGATCGGCCCGTCGTGCGACAGAGGGTTGACGCCGATTGACGGCGGATCAATTTCAACTGAGACAGTGCCGGCCTTTTGCAGGCTGGGTAATCGTTGAGAGATATGATATTGGCAAACGTCTCGCTACCAATAGCCCCCAGCTCTAATTCCGTTTCACGCCTCACGTCCAAGGCATGCCTCAGCGGAGAAGGTATTTTCCCCATGGACGAACTCCACACCAATGCGCGCGACCAGTTTTTCTCCGCTATCCGTACCCTCGCATCGTCTCCCGACAGCATTCAAACCCGCCTCATCGACGCGACGCAGAGCATTCTTCAGGTCACGATTGACGACTTCGAAGGCACGCGAGAGCTAAAGATCAGATTTGCCCGGATACTCGACCTTTTGGCTGTGGATCAGGACGACCTCGAAACGACCGCCGTCGAAACGGCCGCGCACATGACGGATTTCGAAGCGACCAAACTCGCCGATCTGATCTGCGACTTTTATGCAGATCTGGAATAACCGGACCGAGGGTCCGCTTCCTATACGTCAGATATTTCCCCCACGAACACTTTTGCGAGTTGATGGCCACCACGACCGAACAACTGAAGCCCCTCTTGTGGGAGCCCAGGAACCTGATCCGGGCCATAGAAGCGGCAGGTGTCACGCTTTGGTCGTGGAATGTCGATAGCGATGCGTTGGCCATGGACGATCGCGCCTATGACCTTTGGGGTATACCCCGCGCCACCGACGTTAAGTTTGAGGACTTGTCCGCGCGCATTCATCCGGCCGACCGTGACCGGGTGCGAGCGGCATTCAACGCGACGCGGGCGATAGTCGGCCCCTATGAAATCGATTTCCGAATCATGATCGGTGACGAACTGAAGTGGATTTCGGCCCGAGGCCAAGGCGATGACGAGGGAATGGTCCAGAGGCTAATGTTCGGCATTTTTCTTGATGTCACAGGGAGAAAACAGGCGGAGGAAGGTAGGGAACTTCTGGCCGGCGAAATGAGCCACCGCGTCAAGAACCTGCTGACCATCGCGTCCGGCCTTACCAATATAACCTCCCGTTCCACGACCACGACAAATGACATGGCGCGCGAACTCACCCAGCGGTTGACTGCATTGGGGCGCGCTCATGATCTGGTCAGGCCCGTGCCCGGCCAGACGGAGGCCGCCTCGGCGCTGCTTGGCGACCTTCTGACGGTACTTCTTGCGCCGTACGATGATCTGGGTGCGTTCAGCGGTCGCATACGGGTTTCGGTGCCCAGGATGAGCGTTGGCGAGTCTTCGACAACGATCCTCGCCCTTATCATCCACGAACTTGCAACCAACTCTCTGAAATATGGCGCCCTGTCGACCGAGACGGGAGCGCTCGACGTTTCCTGTTCGGCTCAACCCGATGCCGTCTCCATTGTCTGGACGGAGAGCGGGGGGCCTCTCGTCAAGCCGCCGACCGCCGCTCCAGGCTACGGGAGCAAATTGGTCGAACGCAGCGTCACCGGTCATTTGCGCGGTTCGATCGATTATGATTGGGCAAAGGATGGACTGGTTGTCACGTTGAAAGTCCAGCCCGAACGCCTTGGTCAATGATCGCAAAAGCGACCTGCGCGAACTGATTTAATCATGTCCTCGCCCGGCCACCCTTGGCCGGGAAACCAGGCCTCGCAGGCATGCGGCTACCACTGCACGATCATATGGCTTGCCGAAGAACACGCTGCCTGGCGGAAGATCCGCCACCGCCACGACGCGACGGCCGGATGTCGCGACGATTTTGATCGGCGGCCAGCGATCACGAACAGCAGCCGAGAGTTTCAAGCCGTCCATACCGGCAGGCATATCGATATCGGTGAACATCACCTCAATCATTACGCCGGCTTCAAGTATAACAATAGCCTCGTTGGCATTGGCCGCTTCAAAAACCAGAAACCCGTCACCCAGGAGAAAATCCGCGACGTCCATGAGGATAAGCGGCTCGTCTTCGACAACCAGAACACTTATAGGTAGCGACATCGGGACCCCACCCATAAATGATAATCACGGTCCTCAACTCCCGTGCGCTCAAATCGCTCCATTTAATATCAGCGTGAATGCGCAACTAAACTCCGCATCCGATACGAGGGGTGGCGCAAGCAGTGAGCGTCTGACCGAGCGCTGGCGGTCGGCGGGCGTCCTCCCGATGCTGCCCGTTGCCGAAAAGGTGGCGGGCTTTTTCAATGGCAGGTTGGCCGGTAAACGTCAGGTCCGGGCTCTCACGAACCTTTAACGCTACCCTGAATTGCTGGATTTCGTTGCCCTCGTCATCGCAGACCTTGCATATCAGATCGAGACGCGAACCAGCACCAGAACTCGCCAGCTCCGCAAGGATCTCGGTCAGGCATCGGTGTCGGGAAGGTCGAAGACATGGCGAGCCATATCGCATGGAAATCGAAAAGGCCGGAAAGGTGCTGTACGGGTTTTACCAAATCACGTCAGGCCGGTTCACGGATGGTGGAACAAAATCGCGCTGTCGAACTTCGGCCGTTGCACTGTTCCCATTCAGTGCTTTCCCCCATGAGAACTGCCCGCTGCTTGACGGCTGGCGGGCTTTTTTTTGTATCAGCGGAACCCAATAACTTCTGGCCAGTTCTTGGCGGCAGCGACTCCGCGCGCTGCTAGCCGAGGAAAGGCAACCCTCGGCCGGGCCCGCATCGGTGCTCACCCCGCGGTGCGGGCCTACTTCTAACGGACATTAGGTGATGCGTGCAGTCGACGCCGAGCACGACAGCCGTTCCCGCCAGACCCTCCGATCCGACCATGCCTAGCTCCAACCGCCCTTCCTGGGTGTCGGCGATAATTGGGCAATCCCTCGTTCCGGAAAGGTTACATGCATGGGTCCCTCCTTATGACCAGTGCTGGTCGGCACGATCACCGTGACCCTTGCTTGGTAAACTGATCGTGTCGACCTACCCTTTGACACATGACCAATGCCCCCCAGCCATTCAAGAGTTTGCCACAGCAACGAAAAGCGATTGTCCCTGCCGGTCGATACGGAATAGCACTGGCTTTTTCTGCTGACGGGATTTCGCCCATTCCTCACGGACGTCGGACGGCTGGGTCATGTTTCGGTTGTTGGCAGACACGATGACGTCGCCTGGCCGGATGCCGCTTTCGGCTGCAAGACTGTTGGGAGCGACATCCTGGACGAACACGCCCGTGGTGTCGGCCTGCAGGCCGAGTTGCTGGCGCGCTTCGTCCGGAATGGCGCTCAGCGACAGACCAAGGCGCTGGTCCTCAGTCCCCAGGCTTGGAATGGCACCGGTCTGTTCCTCCTGGTCCCTGCGTTGATCGACAGTCAGCGACAATTCCTGATTTGTGCCGCCCCGGTTCGTTGTCACGGTCACTTTCGATCCCGGCTTTTGGCTTGCTGCCGCCAGCGTCAGGTCATGGACGCCTTGGATGTCCTTGCCGTTGAACCGGGTGATCACGTCGCCGGACTGGATTCCCGCTTTCTGCGCCGGGCTGCCAGCCTCGACCGAGGCAACCAGCGCTCCCTTGGCGCCCGGCATTCCGAGCGCCTCGGCAATGGAGGGCGTGATCTCCTGAAGACGCACGCCGATGAAGCCGCGCTCGATGCGGCCAGTGCTGATCAGTTGATCGACGATGGTCCGAGCTGTGCGCGAGGGCACCGCGAACCCAATGCCTATGCTGCCGCCTGACGGCGACACGATTGCCGTGTTGACTCCGATGACTTCGCCGCGCGCGTTGAACAAAGGACCTCCCGAGTTACCTCTGTTGATCGAGGCGTCAGTCTGCAGGAAATCGTCGTAAGGACCGGCCTGGATATCGCGAGAGCGGGCAGAAAGGACGCCGACAGTGACCGTGCCCCCGAGGCCGAAGGGACTGCCGATGGCGATGGTCCAAGCCCCTGGTTGCATCGCGTCCGAATCCCCCCAGGCCGTCGCCGTCATGTTGGGTCGAGGATCGACTTTCAATACCGCGATGTCGGTTGCCGGATCGCGGCCCACCACCCGCGCGGGCGCCGTCTCCTTGTCGGAGAACACGACATGAATCTCAGTTGCGTCGGCGACGACATGGTTATTGGTGACGATGTAGCCTTCGGGACGGATCACAAAGCCGGAGCCGAGTGCTTCCCGCACCTGGGGCTGGATATGCCCTCCGCGGTCGAAGGGATTGAGAAAGTCGTTGAGCGTCGTTTGATCCTGGATGATCTGCCTGGTCGTGATCGCGACAACCGCTGGCAGCTTCTGACGCACGATTACGCTGAAGTCGTTCGGAATTTCCTGTGCGGTGGCCGGAGCAAGGCCGCCAGCCGAGAGCATCAGGGCTCCTGTGATCAAGCCAATGCACAAGTTCCTTGGGAGGTAAGACATGACTGGTTCTCCTGCCGGATTCGGCCCTTCGTTCGCCCGACGTCAGAACTGAGATTCTCGCCGATTGTTTCACCGGCCCGATAAAATGGTTCTAAGGCGTTGCGACGGGGATGTGACCCGTGCCGAGCCATTGAAAGTTGCTTGAGGCGTTCCAAAATTTCGTCTGGCGGGAATCGCGAGAGCCGCCAAATTCAACCACGCAGGAGATTGTCTGAAGCGGAGGACCATCAATGGAAGCAGCCATTTCGACCCATTTTGCCTCGATTGAACCCGTGGCCCCTGACGTTTTTCTGGACCGCTTGCTGCATCCGGCACGGCATTTCAAACACCCCCACGACGTTTTGGCCGACGTTGCCCTGGACGTTCAGGAGAAGCGCGCCATCCTTTCGTCATGGGCGTCGGATGCCTGCGCGGTAGAATCCGTGCCAGCGCTTCGTATGCTGCCGGGGGCGGGTGAACCGGTCAGCTTCGATGCGATCATGGATGCGTTGCAACAATTGGATCAATCGGAAGAGCTTGCCGGTCCTGATGGCAGTGACGGCGCGGTGGTGGCCGGGTTCGTGCCATTCATCGATCGGATTTAAGCGCGACATAATGTTCCTGCACCATGGACCCGTCGGCGAGTGACCCCGCCGGCGGGAGGGTGGCATGGGTGCGTCTGCCCAGATTGTCGCTGAAAATTTTCCTATTCTTCCTCTTGAAGGTGCAAGTCGCGATTCTAAATTTGATAGTCGCCGGTCGCCCAATGGGGCCGGCAGACCAGGAGGCGGCAAGGCTCTTGGCGCCTCCTATGATCCATGTTGCTCAAAGGAGGATGTGGTTATGAACCTCGATTTTACCCCCCTGTACCGGTCCAGCATCGGCTTCGACCGCATGGTCGACATGCTTGAAAATGCGAGCCGTGTGGCCTCGTTCGACAACTGGCCGGCCTACGATATCGCCAAGGTTGATGATGATGCCTATCGCATCACGATGGCGGTCGCCGGTTTCTCGCAGGACCAGCTGACGATCACTTGCCAGCCCAACATGCTGGTTGTGAGCGGGTCGCAATCGGGCGATGAGAACGGCCAGTATCTCTACCGCGGCATTAACGGGCGCGCTTTCGAGCGTCGGTTCGAACTGGCCGATCATGTCAAAGTTGCTGGCGCCAGCCTCGAGAACGGGCTGCTGAGCATCAATCTCAAGCGCGAGGTTCCCGAGGAGATGAAACCGCGCAAGGTCGAGATCTCCAGCGGGGCTCGCATGCCGAAGATCGAAGCGCCCAGGGTCGAGACCGAGAAGCTGGCGGCCTGAGCAATCCACTGTGAAGGCATCGCTTGAGCCGGGCGTCCGGCCCGGCTCAGAGACCAACGAAAGGAGAAAGACAATGAGCGTGCGCGACTTGATCCCATGGGGCCGGGGCAACGGAAACTCCGCGCCCAGTCTCTTCCCTGATGGAGATCGAGACCCCTTCGTCTCCCTCCACCGGGAGGTAAACCGGCTGTTCGATGACGCCTTCCGCAGCTTTGGCGCCAGACTGCCGGACTTCAGTCCCTCTTTTGCCGCCACTTGGCCCAGCGTAGAAATTTCTGACACGGACAAGGAAGTCCGCGTCACGGCGGAAATACCTGGCCTCGACGAGAGCGACATAGAAGTCCTGCTGGACAACGGGGCGCTCAAGCTTAAAGGCGAGAAGCGTTCCGAGACCGAGGACAAGGACCGGCAATTCTCCGAGCGCTTCTACGGTCGCTTCGAGCGCCTCATTCCGCTCGGCTACGAGGTCGAAGAAGACAAGGTCAACGCCGCCTTCAAGAACGGGGTGCTGACCGTGACCTTGCCCAAGACCGAGCGGGCGCAAGCGAAGGCCAAGCGGATCGCAATCAACGGCAAGAGCTGACGCACGGCAGTATGAGCAGCGGCCGTCACGGCCGCTGCTCGTACCACCCTTCAATGATGGGAGGGACAGACAATGGAGACAGTTCAAAGCAGCGACATCAGAAACCCAACCAGGACCTCCGTCCGGCCGGACAATGACAATCGGCCTCGTCTCGACGAGCCGGCTTTGTCAATGGGGCGGTCAGTGTTTCCGGACGGCGTGACGGCACGGATCTACCAGCCATGCCGCTCGGCCACGACCTCGGCAAGGCCCCGCAAGGAGTGGCGATTGATCTTCGAACCTCGCACAGCCCCGTTCATCGAGCCGCTGATGGGATATACGGGCGGCCGGGACACTCTGACCCAGGTTCAACTGGATTTTCCGACGCTGGAGGCGGCGATCCGTTATGCGAAGCGCCAAGGCCTCAACCACGTGGTGCAGGCACCATCTTCTGGCTGCCAGGCCAAGGTCAGGCAAGCCTCGGAGGAGAGGCACGCCTTTTCCGACGTGGTTTGGCAGCGTCTGCAATTGGCATGGCTTCAGGCAAGCCACAACTATGGCGCTGGTGCACAGGCAGCGCACATACAGACGGCGCTTTCCGAGCCCGAGACATTCTACGCCTCCCCGATGGAGGTGGTGGATGACCCGGTACTCGCACCCGACGAGAAACGTTCCGTGCTCAAGAACTGGGCCTGGAACGAGTACCTGATCGACCTGGCCACCGCTGAAGGCATGCCGGAAAATGCACGTCCGACGCGATTGGACGAGGTTGAACTCGCTCTGCTGGCCTTGGAAGGCCACACCCAGAGATTCCAGACTCGGCTCAGCCCGGTATGCTCCCGGATAGCCGCATGATTGGAGGCAAGAATGGACCCACTGATCGTCTTCGACGCCGAACGGACCATCCCGAACCCCTTCGCGCTTGCGGTCGCGGCAGCGGGCCGGGCGCGCGCACTGGCGCGCGGCGCAGCGCCCCGGTTGGCGGCCAGCCCGACGAGCCGGCCGCATCTCGCATTGAGTGAGATCGCCGGCAATGCGTTCGAACCTCGGGAGATCGAACCCTTCCTCCTGACTGAGCCGATCTCGCCGAAGGACTGCGTCCGTTTCAAACCCGGACCCAAGAAGCTTTGCGGCATCGGGCCGAACAGGCCCGCTGCCGCACCCGCCCTCGACTCAAGGGCGGTACATTGACGTACTGAAACGCAGGAAAGGAGAATGATCGATGTTGAAGAACCTCACTTCCGGCAGCAGCAGGCCGGCGCTCGACGTCGTAAACATCCTTGCCGGCATCGCGCTGGCGCTCTCGCCCTGGCTCCTTGGCTATGCTGCCGATGCTGTTGCCGTCTGGCACGCCTTCATCGCGGGCGTAATCACCGTTCTGATCGCGGCGCGCGCGTTGGTGGCGTTCCAAAAATATGAAGAATGGGCGAACCTTGTCGTCGGCCTGTGGATTGTGGCCGCACCTTGGGTGCTTGGCTTTGCCGGCCTGGCGGCAGCAATGTGGTCGCACGTCATCGCTGGCGTTGTGGTTGCTGCCCTGGCAGCAGCCAGCCTTTGGCTGGCGAACGACCGACCGCTCTCTGCAGCCTGATCATAGCCGCTGGCGGGTCCGAATCTTCCGGGCCCGCTCTTTTTTCGCGAGACCACAATCGATGCCGTCCCGGTTTGGCGACCTATATCCCGCACCTGTGTGGAGTGGCCGCAACGGACATGAGTAACAGAAACACAGTTCACCGTCCGGTAGAGGATCGGCGCGTTCGCGGGGCTGGTGCTCTTCCAGTACATCTGGACGCCAATTCCCCATAGCCGGTTCGAGGCCCTGCTACGCCACCAAGAGCGCCGAGGTACAGGTTGGTGGTGCGAAGCCCTCGCGGACTGAAGCGACGCGCTGGCCGGGTATCAGATGCCATCGACACAAAGGGGCTGCTGCGCTCGGCCGCCAATTCTCTCTTGAACTGAAAAGAGCCATTTCCAATATCCTCTCTATGCCCAGAAGGCGTCACGCAGACCGGCATACTTTTGCCGAGGAACCATCCTGCGTCACCCGAAGAGGCACAAGCGTCGCTTTAGGCTGGAAGGGAGGTCACGATGGAAAGCGCTACGTTCAAACAGCCGATTCTTGTACGAGATGACAGTTTCGTCCTTAGAAAGATCGGTTGCGTCATAGATGCCATAGAATTTCTGGAAGAATGGCCGGTCGAAAGGCGCGGCCTCCTCCATGGAGCGGCCTGTGATACATGCTACTCGGCATATGATGGTCGCAAGTCGGTCGAGGCCGCGCACAAGACGTTTGCGACCTGGGCACGCAGGGTGGGTGTGATCGAAGACGTTCCCGTGGCGCCGCCTTGGATGACAGGGCCGAAGATTGGCGGTGCAGACGAACTTATAGAAAGTGACCGTTAAAACTCTGCGGCGGTAATCATACCGCCGCAGCAACCAATCTGACACGCGTTCGGGTGAACAGATGACGTCGGGGCCAAATGGTTGGGTCGCAGAATTCTGCCGAATGTCCTATCCTTGTCTCACTTCGCTGAGGAGCTGACCGCCTGCAAATAGATTAGCCGGGCTGGCGGCACCTCTGGCCGATTCCTGAACCTGGCCGATGCGGCCAAGTTGTAGTTCGGACACAGCAGAGAAACCGCAGCTCGTGCTATCGATCAGTGCGGGCGATCGCCGAGAGAATGTCAGTGATCGACACAACTTGGAGCCAGCTAGCTCGATCAAGCCGGATGCCACTATCGGGTAGTTCCCCTCCCTCACCTTGTGCCGTCACTCGCACTTCAGGGTATACCCCCGAGTGACGTAACCAGCCGGCGACGCGTCAGCGTAACATCTGGGTTGATATCGACTATTTGTGACAAGGTAGCGTTGAGCCTAAACCTCGATGTGACAATGGCGATAAGCCGGCTCCAGTTTCGGCCTTAGCACGAACATCCGCTATGCGCCCAATATCAGCCGTAGAGATCAGCTTTGCCGCTTCCTTAAAGCTGACGTCGCCGGCGACCGCGCTGGAGGTCGCGGTTGCGCCATGAGCGGACGTTGTCCAATTCGCGCGGCAGACGTTGAGGCATTCAACTTGCAGAAGCGGACCTTCGCGTCGCGTCGCCTCGCAGGAGAGGCATTGTGAATGAACACATTCAACTCGCTGGCGCCCGCGATGTTACGATAAGTACTTATCGATGGCCCAGACCACAATATATCGACTCGCAACTCTGATACCTTTGTGTCAGAGTGCCGACCTCAGGATTTTCCTGTTGCTGTTATTACGAGATGGGCGAGGCCCTAAGTCTCACCCTTTTTACCGGAGGGGATGATGAAACTGCTCTTTCAGAGGAGATCAACGGCCCTTGTACTAACGGTATCAATGATATTGGGCAACTTCAGCCCGTCGGCCCACGCGTGGAGTTTGAAGACTCACGTTTGGATATCTCAGCAAGTGCTCAATGACGCCGCTGATGGCCACCTAACGATTGCCGGTGACAACTACGACGTTCCGACCAACATCCTACAAGCCCTAAGAGCGCACCCTGATCGCTATAGAATGGGCAGCCTCGGGCCAGATGTCTTTCCTGATCCTATCGTTGGACAGATGACGACACACCCTGGAGTGGAAGGTGGCTGGCAGACCGATGACTGGCTGAAACATTTGCTGACTAACGCAAATTCGTCGGAAGAAGTTGCTTTCTCGTACGGATTTGTTGGTCATGCCGCGGCAGATATATTTGCGCACTCTTATGTAAATGCATATGCCGGTGACATTTTTTTGCTGACAGACGGTGAAACCGAGGTCGAACTCCGCCATTTTGTTCTGGAGAAATACATTGAGGGGCTTACACCTAATCCGACCGACATAAACGGGGCCGAAATAGACCTCAGTCGAGACCTTGGCACCGCGACATCATTCCTTCGCGAAACACTCATCAAGGGCGGCGAAGTCGCTCGTCAGAATCTAATGTCGAAAGCGGGCTATCATCTGACCTCAATGCACGAGGTCCGCCACGCGGTGGAAGAACTGCAGAAAGGGACACAGGGAGTCATCAAGACGCTTACGTCGTGGGCTGCGAAATTTTTTGAGCAGCAGCTCAAACTCGAGATCGATCTCGCCAGTGCAAAGCTCGCGGTGCAAGCCGCTAAGACCTCATTGCAGGCCGAGGAAGCCACAATGAACCTAAAGCGCGATGCATATCAGGCGGCGCTGGGTGCCTTGGAAGAAGCGAAGAACATCGTTCAGCGAAACCCGCGACTCATCACCTTTAATGAACAGCTTTGGATCGAACAGGGGATAATAGCTGCGGACGCCCTTGCCGAAGCCGCAAGGATAGCGGCTCAAGCGCTGGGGGCAATAGACGCGTTAGAGGACACTATTACTGGATGGGCAGATCGCCTAGGCAACCTTGTCTGCAATACGTTGTTGGGCTTTTTGCCAGAATGTAAAGAACTGCAGGATAAAATATCCGGCGCAAGAAGACAGATCGGAGATTGGCACCGTCGAAAGGACGCTGCCCAGAGAATAGCCGATGAGGCAGCTCGACTAAGAGACGCCACGAAAGGAATTTTGGACAATTTGAGGCTTGAACTAGACCGTGCTACGAAAGGGCTTGCGGAAGGCACATACGATGCTGCGGTTGCTGCAGCAGAGGCAGATGTTAGATTGCAGGAGCAAATTCTTGACGCGAAGAAGAAAATCGTAATCGAAGCTGAAGCTCTTAGCGATAAGATATCGAACGAGTTGGAAAATATAATTCCGATAGTTGCGGAGATCAAGAAGGCCATAGACAGCTACAATCCTCTTACGCTGCTCATTCAAAATTGGCTAGACGATATCGACATCGCGATGGAGGAGTATATAAAAGCCAGCCATCGAGCTGGATTGTCGATGTTGCAAAGCACTGGCAACCCTCTGGGTGAGTATCAAGAATGGTACGCGTGCTACGGGCAGGTGTTTGTGGCCGCTCCGAAGGAAGTTGGACAGGCTGGATGCCTAGTCCGCAATTTCGTTGAGGACGTTCAAGGAGAAGTCGATAGAGTTATCGATGGTCTTCCGGAGATCGTTCGATGGATTGTTGCGCCTACACGAGAAATTAGGAAGCAAGTAGAGAAGAAGGTACGGCCTGAAATCGTAAAGGCAACGTTCCAAATTGTGAGGTTCCTTACTGATCGTAGCACCGCCCAATTTCTCGAATTGCTGACGAATCAGGGAAATGCAGATAGGCAGAAATTGAACGATGTCTACGGAAGAGATGAATCGGGAAAGGGACTTATTACCTTTGGCGACGTAGCGAGTGTTGTGGAGAGGGATTTGTCGATCCAGAACTCAAAGCTAACCCCCGAGAAGTTTCCTGCGCTCATGAATGCCGTTACCCTAGCCAAGCTCACCCTGTTAGCTCCACCCGAACTTAACCGACTGGTGGGAAACATTGCACCCGGCTCACCCACTTCAGAAATATTTCCGACCCTTGGCGGAAACTACACGCTTCTGCAGAATGCGGTGCGCAGCATTGATGGGAACCATCAGTGGCAGGCCTACGGTCTTCCCTATCCCAGGAGGATTGGCGTAGGTCACTCTGGACCCGCGCGCCTTACCTACGGCAGGGACGGATATAAAGACAGCGCGCAAGGAATGCCAATCTGGACCAATGTCTACCTTAGGGAGCGCGTGTTCTCGAAACTCTTCCCGGAAGGGGTACTCGGCGCGCTTGGGCAGAGAAAAGAGCTGCAGTGGGGAAACTATCGCTTCCCCGCCTGCAAGCAGCATCCATTCCCGCACACTCAGGACCCACAAACAGGGCGGCTCTTGTCCGAGGACACGACGTGCAGCAGTCTTGCGCAGCCGGATCGAGATCTCAGCGAGTTTCAGACAGCAAACCGTCAGCAATACCTGGATCGCTATTTCCAATGTGGGAAACCATTGGTGGGGTCTCCTCATTGGACTATCGCTGGCTCCTATCGGACTGAGAAAAGCGTTCGGCAGGCCGTCGAAAGATTGCGCCAATCGTATCCAGACATGACAGCGGAGGCTTGGCGACCTCGTGGCCGCAACAAATATTGGACAGCAATGGTCGCCGCTTGTACCACGCTCGAACGCGCTCAAGAGGCGCGAGACGTTGTTGTTCGTCGCGGTATCGCCCCGGATGCCTTTGTATGGCGGCCAGGCCTGCCTTGGGAAGCTTTGGAGATGCAGGATTCAGCAATCGCAGATTGACGAGCGGACACGACACGTCACGGACGAGTGGTGACCAGTTCAATTTCGCAATGTCCCCCGGCGTCGAACGCCAACTCCGGCGCGTTCCTGTCATTCAGTCTGGGTCTGCTTTGAGTCAGTTCGAGGCTTCGGACCCACCGGATTGAATGTCTGCATTGCCGTGCGTTCCTACCAGAACCGGTCGGACTGCTTCCGGCCAATATCGGTCATTCAATGGCCGCCGAGCTTTGCTGCGTTAGGGTTCGGTAGGTTCATGTTGAAGCTTGGTCCTGCCGCCCAGAATTCGATAAACCTGCATTCGAGAACAGCCAACAGCTTTCGCGATTTCGGCGGGTTTGACCCCATCACCGTGGAGTTGGATCACACAGTGGTAATCTAAGCGCTGCTGGCCACCCCTGTAGACCCCATTACGTTTAGCCTGTTCGATACCGTCCCGCTGCCGCTCCTTGATGAAACGGCGCTCCATTTGGGCGACCATCCCAAGAACGGTCAACACGATGTGACCCATCTCACCTCTCGTCGAGACGTGTGGGTCAAGGACGGTGACAAATGCTCCCTTCTGCTCACACTCGTAAATCAGGTTGAGGACGTCGCGCGTATCGCGGCCGAGCCGGTCCAACCTGGTCACCACCAGCTCATCGCCTGGCCGCAAGAAATCCAAAACGGTTGCCAACTCAGTGCGCCCGTCGCGACTTCCTCCCGACACCTTCTCAGAACGGACAATTTCGCAGCCTTCAGCTTTGAGCTTGGCGATTTGTGTGTCGAGATCCTGATCAATCGTACTGACGCGGGCGTAACCGATCCGGCTCATGTGGTGTCACCTCAAGGTTCAAGCCCGAGGCTACACTGTCACAAATAGTCGGTGTCAACTCCGATGTTACATCGTCCGACACTGACCATGTTACGTCACTTCAGGGCATACCCTGAAGTGCGAGCTGCGGGGCCGTAGTGTGCGGCTATCCGCTGCTTGATGACTGCCATGGGGCCCGTTTGCCGACAGGCAGTTTCTGGCAAGCAAAATAGCGATAGCGGACATTCAATCCGGTAGGTCCAAGGTCCCTGACTGCCCCCCCAAACGCGGACACCTTGCCAATGGCCGGCCAACGTCCGAAAGGAAGAAGAGCAGTTGTGGGACGCCGGTTTTGAATGCAGTCGAACCAAAGGCCTCTAAGTTCGATTGGCTAGGTCCGCCGGGCGAAGCCAATCCCTGATACCGCCAGTGAACAGGTCCCGTGCGAGAATTATCTGGCCATGGACATCTCGCCACTCCTTAGCAAGCTCGACCTTTGTCGAAAACTGAAGCCAGCAAATTGTCATCAGCGACCGCTGCGACCGATTGCAAACGACGATCTCGTGTCGTCCCAGGAGAGTTATCACAGAGCCTGACCTCGACACGGGGGCGCCTCGCAGCGGGAGGCGGATCGACTGGCTCCCGCCGAACCTGCGTCTAACTGGTCCCCAGCAAACGCGAATTGAATGTTGAGAATGACTTGCGGATCTTATTGACTAGCAAATCACAGGTGGCGACTTTATTGCGGAGCTCGTTTAGAGGTAGTTGTAAATCATATTTGGGAGATACTTCAGGTGGGGAAGCCGCTTTTTGTTGGGATAGCAGTTCACAAACCGCGTTATATGGCGACGCTTCCGGGGGTTTTGGAAGCCAACGACAGAATTTGCGCCTGGGCGGCGCGACGCAATTATGATGTTGTCCAGATAGATGACAGGAAGGCTCCAGTTACCGTTAACCGTATCCGGAAACTCCTGACGCCGAACCGCGAGGACGAACCGGATCCATCAGTATTGTTGGACCGTGACCGTATCGTGGTCTACTTCTGCGGGCATGGTATTTCCGCGTGGCCTGATCAGTACTGGATATTGTCACCTGGCCCAAACCAATCTCGCGATCGCATAAGTGCCAATGCCTTTCGTGATGTATTGGCATCCTACGATCCTTTGCAGATCGCTTTCATAAGTGATGCTTGTCGGTCACCTGGCACACTTTCGGGAACGGGAGACCCGGTACTAGATCGTCTCGAGGGGAGCTCCCGCAATCCGCAGAAGGATATTTTCTATTCGTGCCGAGAGGGAACAAGCTCCTTTGCAATGCCAGCGACAGGTAGCGAGCCGGCATATCTTATTTTCTCGTCCGTTTTGATGAGGGCGCTGTCGGCCCCAGATGGCGCGAACATCGACCCCCTACTAACGCAACTAAACCGACAGGCAGTAACCAGCCAAAGCCTTTCAGACTATCTGGAGGGCAACGTCCCTGCAGCTGCGTTGGGAGTTGATCGACAACAGGCGCCACAGTGTGACCCGGGCTTTCGGCCACTCAATCACATCTACGAAGAGTTCTCATTTTCCCACGCTCACGACCAAGAATCGGATGTCGATAATGCAACCTTCAGCAACGGCAGCGCCGACCTTCCCGATTTCAGCGATGGCGCATCCGGGGAAGGTGGGGACGACAGGGAACAGTCTGAGCGCACGGTTTTTGCTGACATTGCCGCCTACCTCCGAAAGCAATACCGGTCGAAGGAAGAAGACCGCATCAAGCGAGGGCAGGCAGAGCGGTTTGAGTTGTCCCGTTCGGAGTGGCGCGCGCCGCTAGTTACGCTCATCGCGGAGGAACTCTATAAGGCGAGTCCAGAAAGATCATCGATTGCGATCGTTGGAAGCCGCCGGCCCAACATCCTGTTCCAGGGGCCGAGACACGCTAAGGCCCGACGTCTGTTGTCCACGGACGCCCCCGGTTCTCGGGTTGATTTTTTCACTCTTGGAAATATCAGTCGTCGATTCGGCGAT
This sequence comes from Mesorhizobium sp. M7A.F.Ce.TU.012.03.2.1, assembly GCF_004006095.1. Taxonomy (NCBI): domain Bacteria; kingdom Pseudomonadati; phylum Pseudomonadota; class Alphaproteobacteria; order Hyphomicrobiales; family Phyllobacteriaceae; genus Mesorhizobium; species Mesorhizobium sp. M7A.F.Ce.TU.012.03.2.1. The sequence goes on along the minus strand of NZ_CP034779.1, from coordinate 612,888 downwards.
ACGGCTTGCCTGCGGTATGGGGGCCGTTCGCTCAGTCTCGTTCCGATCTTTGCGGATATGCACGTAGTAGCATCCGTTGAGAATCTTGAGCACGAGCAGGGGATTGAATTTCTTAGCTGGGTGTCTGTTTACGGCGATCGTCGCGAAGACCGCGTACTTCATTCGGCCGAGGCGCTTAAGGGTCTGTCTCAAGGGTACCTACGATCCACCGACGCCAAAAAGATCGCCGGCCTAGTTCGCTACGCGAAGCACCTTGACCCAATGATGGGTATCGTGGCTGCCTATCTCTACAATGGGGTCGGCGACATCGATAACGTCCGGCGCATGGCCTATTATTACACGACACGCGGCCAGCCGATTCCGTTCGATATCGCCATGCTCGCGGGACTTGAACTTATCCCGTCTGACAATGGCTTCTCGGTAGAGGTTCCCGCGGTACCAAGAGCTCTTGAACAAGATCAAGGTGCGCCGAACTTCACGCAAGTCGCCACTCCTGACGCATCGGGGAACGTTGCTGGTCTAGCGCCTGTTCTCCGGATGGGATGGCCCTACCTCCGCGAGAGCCGCCATCCATTTCACAAGAGTTGCTGGAAATTCATCGACCATTTAGCGCCGTCGCCGGTGACTACGTTCACCGGACGCTTTCCCGTCAAATACATCGCCGCTGCCTTCAGAGGAGATTGATCGTGAGATTAGTTTTTGTTCATGGGATCAATAATGAATCGTACAAGGTCGATGACATCAAAGAGAGATGGCTATCGGCACTCCAAAAAGGCTGGCAGGACCAGCAACTCGTTCCGACCAGAACGTTCACCGTCGACACTGCTTATTACGCAGACATCCTCGCGCAGGCCAGCGATGGAAAGAACGCGGCCGTGGAAATGGGTGACGGCGACGTAAGCTCGGGTTTGGCAATCGAATTTCTGAGAGCATATGCCGACGAAGCCGACGTTAGCGAAGAAGAGCTTCGGGCCGCTGCGATTGCCGAAGGCATTCCGCCGGAGGCCGTGGCCCAAGGCGTGCCCCACGAGGGATGGGTCATTGCCTTCGCTAGGGTCCTGGAGAGGCTGCTACCGACAAAAGGGAAATATGTCGCAAGGCTATTCTTGAGACAGGCCGCGATCTATATCGGTGATCCGGCATTGGCCGCTAAAATTGAAAGCATCGTTACAAAGCAGGTCTTCACCGGAAAGCAGGATCCGAGCATCGTCATTGGTCACTCTCTGGGTTCCGTCGTCAGCTACCGGATGCTTGCGGGGCAGGCATTTGCGGGGCGCTCGCTTCCCCTTTTTGTGACGGTGGGATCGCCTTTGAGCGTGGACATGTTCCGGCCGATCCTTCCGAAGCGGGGCCGGCTCCCGTCCCCACCCGTTGCGAGATGGGTTAATGGTCGGAACCAGGAAGATTTCGTGACGATGGGTAAGGCGATCACAAAGAAATCGATCGGCTTCGAGGGCGTCGAAGACGTGACCGATATTATTGACAATGAAGACGATCGTCACGATATCGCCGCTTATCTTCGCAGCCCCAAGATAAGTAGGGCAATTTTTGACGCAGTTGAAGCGTGAGCCATGTCAGACGGGCGGGCATCATCCGCTTCCATCATGATCGTCATCTTGGCGGTGAATTGAGAATTATGGCATCATGACAGTCTTGTAAAAAACTCTTGCATGTCGGAATTTCCGACATTATAATCCCAAAATGTCCTGGTTAACGACGGGGGCGTCATCGTGCCGACTACGACCGCTACGCTTGGCAGTGTTACATTCCCTGCATCGTCAATCGAGGCGACGCTGCGCGCTGATTTGGTCGATGCGATCAAGAATGAGGCGGCGATGAAGGGGATTGTCCTCCCATCGACTATCGCTGCGATCTCGAGCATGCCCGTGCCGGTAGACTCCCTGGTTGTGGTCTCAATCTTGTGCAATGTCGAACCAACGCTCGGGTTCCTGCTGCCCGACAAGGTCGTAAAATCGGGCGGATATTCATCGGTCGACGAGGCCATCCAGCATCTGCTGCCGAAAATCGAAGATAGGTGGAAAAAACACAAAGGTATCAAGGTATGAAGAGTTCCGCGATCGCTAAGGACGATGATGATGATGTCGAGCGAAGACGTTTGGGTGAACGCCTTCGTGAATCTCGGAAATATCTTGGGTTGAAGCAAGAAGAGGTTGCTCAGTATCTTAAAATCCCAAGAACCGCTTTGACAGATATAGAAAATGGTCAACGCAAGGTGGAGGCCATCGAACTTAGTCGTTTGGCGAAATTATACCGCCAGCCTGTTGGCTATTTCACGGGCGAGGATAAAACTACGTCGGAGCTGCCCGTTGATGTCGCCCATTTGGCAAGGCGTGCTGCGGACCTGTCGACTCAGGATCGAGCGGAACTTGGAAAATTTGCCGAATATCTGCGTTCGCGATCCCGAGCGAGTAGGGGACATTGAATGGTCGCGCAAAACTACGCAGGGGCAGTGAGGGCAGGCGCAATGGCGGCTGCGCGGGTGCACCGGGATATGACCCTGAAGGGGACGATTGAAGCACGCGGCGGAAATATCGACGTGTTCAAGGCGATTCATCAACTTGATGTGCCGCTCTTGCTTCGCCCGCTTAAGGGATTGCTTGGTGCATTTCTAAATGAGCCCTCGCCAGGCATCCTTGTCACGACCGAACGTCCCATGAGTATCCAACGGTTCACCGCTGCTCACGAACTCGGTCATTATGTTATGAAACATGCGCCGAGTTTAGATGACGAGAGCATGCTGCGCCGGATGCCGATCAATGCGCAACCGGCGTCCGACCTTCAAGAAGTCGAAGCGGATGCATTTGCGGCAGCCTTTATGTTGCCGGTATGGCTGTTAGGCTGGCACATGATGCGGCAGGAATGGACGGTCGAGAATTTTCGGCGACCAAGTACGGTTTACCAATTGGCGCTGCGTTTGGGGGCCAGTTACGAGGCTACCTGCTGGACCCTCGTTCGCAATAACCTCGTTGACCGAAAATTGGCACGCGAGCTGCTGCTGACAAAGCCCCGGCAACTGAAAGCCGCCCTTTTGGAACCTTATGAACCCGAGAACTATCGAGGCGATGTCTGGCTGCTGACGGAGCGAGACGCGAACACGCGTATTGATGGCAGTCGCAATGATCATTTCGTTTTGCGGCTGAAGGAGCATAGCGGCGGCGGCTATCTCTGGGACATGGATCAGCTAAATGCGAGCGGATTCGCAATCGTCCGTGAAGAACTGGAGGTGGTTGATGGCGGTGGGGTCGGCGGGCCAGTCGTTCGCCGGGTGACCGCACAACCGGCTTCCTCTTATCGAGGAACGATGGCGCTAGACGAGCGTCGACCTTGGGACCCCGATGACGCACCTCTGACCTCTCTCGAAGTGGAGTTCGATCTTACGGGCCCCGAAGAGGAAGGGCTCTCACGGGCAGAGCGTCGCGATTTGCTTGAGGCGGCATGAGCGATATCGTCGTTATTGAAGATCTTCGCCTGCAGTTCGGGCCGGCGCGAAACCAAGGTGCACGGCCGACATGTCTCGCCTTTGCCGCCAGCGATACCCACGCAGCGGCACGCGGGGAATGGTCCCCGCTATCCTGCGAATATCTGTTCTTTCAGGCTCAACGCCGATCCAGCCGCTTGCCCACGCAGGGGGCTCTGCCGGCTGCAATCCTTGGCGCTCTGAAAAAGGCGGGACAGCCCGAGGAGGATTGGTGGCCATACTTGCCCAAGTCGCCGGAGGACGAAAATACATGGCACCCCCCTGGCAATTCTATTCCGCTTTACGGCCGCAACGGCCGCGGGATAGCGGCTTCGATCGCTGATGTGATCGGCTTGATCGATAAAGGCACACCACTAGTGCTGCTCATGAGCCTCTCCCGTTCGTTTTTCCGTCCCACGGGCGAAGGCGTCGTCACGCCGGCGATAGGGGAGCAGCCGGAGCCAGAACGCCGACATGCTGTCATCGCAGTTGCCCACGGCTTCGTGGACAACAAGCGCTCTGTGCTCGTGCGCAACAGCTGGGGGCAGCGCTGGGGAGTGTCTGGTTATGCCTGGCTTACCGAAGACTTCCTAGCACCGCGTCTGTGGGGCGCACTCGAATTACTGGAGGACGTAGATGTATCTGGCAGTTCCGCCGCAGCCTGATTGCGATACCGCGTGGCGCGAGGCCGTTCGTTTGGTCGATGCGAATCCAGGCCATGAAGCGCACAATGTAATCATTGATGTCGTTAGCCCCCTAGCTGGGGCCGATCGCGCCAATCCGAAAATCGCTGTCGTCAATAGCTTCCTTGAAAAGCACGAGAAGGCCGTTGAGGCCGTCGCAAATACGATCTTCCCGCAAAGCCTCTATTATAGCTTCGGCGCTCCGGATTTTTTTAAAGTCTTCGATGAAAAAGTGCTTTCGAAAGTACGGAAGAATGACCGATGGTCGGGCTACTACTTTGAGCGGATGACCCACCTCCCTGGGGGAAGTGACAATTTGCCAAATCCGCTCTGGGACATTGTCAGACGAATTAGGGATCCTGACGTCACCGCTTTAAACAAGTTCGAGCTGGCCATTTTTGATCCCCTCCGCGACATCGATGACTCACCCTATGGCGGTCAGTGCCTGAGCTTTTTAAGCTTCAAGCTTGCTCAAGGCGCCAATCGGAAGAAATTGAACCTCACGGTGATGTACCGCAACCACTATTATATTGAAAAGCTGCTCGGAAACCTGATCGGGTTAGGTAGGTTGATGGATTTCGTTGCGCGGGAAGGTCAGGTTGAACTCGGAAGCCTGACCGTTATCTCAACGCATGCTGTTATAGACCAGCCAGGCAAAGCGACCAAGCGAGCTGACATCGAGAAGTTGCTTGCCGATTTCGACTCAGCGTAAGTCGCGCATGCTATGTTACTCTAAAAAGGCAACTCTAAAGTGGTGCCCTGTCGGCTGGTGGCCGTTAGGCCGTAGATCTTGCGAAGACCGGAGATGAAATCGGCCTGACCTCCGTAGCTCGGATGCCGCACAGTGGATACGGGCACGCTGATCCCGTCCAAAGCGAGGCCGGCGTCCCGGCCGATCGCGATGATCCTGCGAGGCTTTATCATTGAAATAAGAGCCGTCAAAAACGGCCACGCAATGTCGCGCTCCTTGCGAGTATGGCACCGGTTTGAGAAGGGATCGCCGGCGTCGTACGGGTGCAAAGGAAAGACGTTCCAAAGGACGGTAGGTTCGTCTATCGCCGACAACATATTCCATACGACGGCCGCGGTCCGCTCTGCGACAACCGGACCGGTGGTCGCTTTTTGGAGCCTGTGCCCTCCAATTAAGCGAGAAGCATCATCGAGATGCACTTCGTCCGTCAAAGGGAGCCCGGTACGGCGCCCACCGCGATAGCCGAGGTCCCGTGCGATCCAGATTGTATCGACATGAGCTTCCAACGCCGCCGAGAGACAACGTTCGAAATTGTCGCGACGGATCTGAGCTGCATCGGCTCGATCATGCGTGGTGCAACATTCACGATAGGGATTGAAGACGTTCTGAAGCTCGAGTTCGGCCAGCGCGGCGGTGAAAGAGCGAGGTGTGATCACGGTAGCTCCTCGATCGTGAGGCGTCTCTGCGTAGAATCAATATGTAGCAACCCTCGGCGGTGTTCCCGGAGAAACCGGAAGGCTGCATACCCTTGGAGGATCGCATCTTCCCAAAGCCACAATGGCACTGCTTCTACCTCATAGCCGCTGACAAACTGCCGAACGTGTTTGAGGAGGTCGAATGGCAGATCTCCTGCGCCCATACCAGAGAAAAGATTTAGATTCACAGCCTGACCGAAAATCCAGGTCGTGACCCCTTCTTCAATCAGGATAGCGCGGGCCCCATCCTGTGCCTCGTCGATCTTGGCTGTACTCTTCCGCTTGAGCCTTAAAAGGGCGCGGATGACGGGAGACCAGCCGAGGGCAGCGACATAGGCGTAGTGAAAAACATCGTGAAAGCGGTAGTCATCGGACGTCATCGCGTTGTCTGTGAGGCGGTCACCTATATTCAAGCCGTTGCAGCGCTGGAAAACATAGCGTTGCGACCCGACTTCACGTTCGAAGATCTCGACGCGTAGATCGCGAGGGAGTTGCTCTTCCGGAATGGCCAGATAATCGAGGAGATCCGGATGAATCCGTTCCGCCGGCCAACGGTCGTCAATCTTCGCTAAGTTCTTGATCGCGGCTGCTTCAAGCGTGGTGCCGGATTCACTCGCGGCTTGGACAAGATATCCCATAACAGTTTTCAGGCGCGCGATGAGTGTCGAATGGTCGTCCGAAAGGCGCCCCGCTTCATGATCCGCCAGCAGGCTGCCAACGGCCCCAGCCAATTGCAGCAATGTTCGCTCAAATGCTGGCGTCGGCTGCGTCCGGCGCGGCATGATCTCCGGCTGAATGGATGAGAATGACAACGTGCCCTTTTGAGCGGTTCTCTCGCCGCCGACGATCTCCGACAAAGGGATACTAGCCCGTTCGGCGACGACGGTGAGATACCATAACACGTCGCCGAGCTCCTCAGCGACCGCGCTCGCGTATCCAATATAGGAGGTTCGGTCACGTTGTTTCTTCTTGACTTCGCTGAGCAGGCTGCCGGTTTCTCCGAACAACCCCAGCAGCGGAAAAGCCATCGACCCGGCATCGCTTCGCTGATCGGTCCTTATCGCCCTGACGGTATATTCATCTACTGACAGCGGGGTAAAGTCTTCGGTCATGTTCTGCGCGTCCTGCGTCTGTCAGCGATCGACCCGGCCGGAACTGTGAAACCATAGGCATCCAGGGCACGAAGGACCACCATCCGCAAGGGCTCGCGAGTCTCAGCGGAGCGAATATCAAGCTGCCGCTTGGTTGAAGCGGGGATCAACACCTGGAGATATTCTTCCTGCTGCTCATCAGAAGCAACTGCTGGATGTTTCATGAGATCATGATACTATGATTTCATTAAAAAATGCAATCATGAGATATTGGAACCCAGTGGGAGGACATTTGTGTCAGAGCGGGCCGTGTTTCTTCATTTGACCGACGTGCATTTAATGGCTTCGGGAAATCCCCTGCCCCGTGACGATCACAAAGTGAACATCCCCGGCATTACGCAAGACACCCGCGAGGGCGTGCTCGAGCTGATGTTGAGCCGACTTGCGGAACGGTTGCGCAAGGAATCGCTGCAACTTGATGGCGTTCTCTTTTCGGGCGACGCTCAGGACAAAGGCGAACCAGGCGGGCACAAGATTCTGTTCGAGATGCTAGTAAAGCACTTGGCTGATGTGGGGATTACGCCGGCAAACATCGTTGCCGTTCCCGGTAATCACGACGTGGTGAAAGATTCTGAGCCGGGCTCGCCGGAGCGCTACGGGCAATTTTTGGAGAGCTGGCGTGCCGAGGGATGTGTGACCCCGTGGCTGGACGGGATCGACCAAGCGGCTGCCGACGGCGGACCTCATGTGCTCGTGGCGAAAGATCTCGCTTGGGCCGTCTTCCCGATCAACACGAGTAACTGGTCTCAGGTTAGCTCAATTCTTCCCAAACCCCTTTCGGGTGTCTGGGACAGCATTCCATCACTGCTCGCGCCTGAAAATCCCGAGATGGAAAAAACCTTGCGGAAGCAACTCAACGGGCTTGCGAGATATGACATGGCGAGGGTGTCGCCCCGTCAACTGGAAGTTCTGCGCGAACAGATTGAAGGCGCTTCCAGACCCGCGGCCGGCCAACAGCTTCGCATCGGGCTCCTTCATCATCACATTCGCGCGCCCTCGTTGAGGGAAGAGCTGAAGCCTTTCGCCGACTTTTCGAATCTGGAACAACTTCGCGCGTTCGTACGCGACCGCCGAATTTCAGTTCTGATCCACGGCCACAAGCATGAGCACGCGGTGCAGTTCGAACATTTCTACATGCAAGACTCCGACGAACATTGGAAAACGTTGGTTATCTCGGGTTCGACGTTCGAAGTCGGGCGGGAAACGGACGCAGCGCGTCTAATTTCAATTTCCGGGATGCCATTCAACCCATCTATCTTGATCGAACCAATTGCCCTTGTTCGTGGTGGCGTCGATACGAAGCCCACCGTATTGGCCTCCACGCGGATTTGGAACAACAAATCAGTTCCCGGCGCTCCAATCATCATCCAGGGAACCGACATTGACGAGGTCTACAACCGGGCATGCGAGGCAGCCGCTTCGGAGGCGAAGGAGGGTACCCTAATTGTCCATCTTGACCTTCCAGTCTCCTTGCCCGGCTCTCTTCCATTGCCGAAGGAATACCCGATTGCAGAGCCCTTAAATGAAAAAGAACGGCAACAATGGCTGAAGGAACTTGTTGGGTGGTGGCAGTTGGATCGGTCGGGTCTCGACCACCGGATGCCATATGTGCATGGCGGGCGGCTTCGTCGGTTCGGAGGCAAGATCGATCAGATAGCCCGCATCAAAAGCCTTCTTCGTGAGAAAGCGAGCACGCGTGCACTGGCTGTTCTGATAGACCCTTTCCGCGACTTCACCATAGATGGAAAAGAAGAGGAGTTCGCCTCTTTCTGTCTCGTTGAGTTCAAGCGCCGTGATCTCGCTAGCGGGCAAAGGGAACTGGACGCGATTGCCTTCTACCGAGCCCAAGAATTCGCCCGGTGGTGGCCTATCAACGTTGCCGAGCTTCGCTTTCTACAATGGGAGATCTGCGGTGACCTGGGCTTTAGACCGGGCCGCATCACCACCATTTCCGCCGATGCTCGAACCAGGTCCCGCACACCGACCCAAGTGGCGATGCCGATTATCGATCGATGGCTGGATCAAGCCCCGGAACGACTTCACCTGCTTGCAATATCGCTGGGACAGAAAACGATCGAAGGGGCGTCGCAGGCAGAAGCACTCTCCGGCTGGAAAAGGACGTTGGATGACCTTCAAGCAGCAGCCGAAGCCTACAATCCAGACGGCGTGCCGACCGCAATCGAAGGCCTTCAACTTCTAGCCACGTACCTCCGCGTCGGAAACGACGGAGATGCGCAAATCGATGAGGCCGTGGCGTTGATTGAAGACTTGGCCAACAGAAACCGAGCATTCGAGCGCGGTGCGAAGGAAAGGACCGACTTCGACACTTGGGCACCTACCGTTACACGGCTAGTTCAAAGACTCCGGGATTTTACGGCATCTCGCCTTGAGCCGCCGACTCAGGGTAGAAGCTGCAGATAGTTCAATCTGTCTTATCAACGTCTCTCGCAGGCACGGAAAACGAGTCGATGTTGGAATGTCCAATTTTTCGTAGAAGGGCCGGTCGGCGTCTGCCGAAGTGTTGGTAGGCTGCCGCCGATATGTCGCTTTCCTCTAGCATGCTCATCTCTGCGGCAAGCTCTGCGTCGGTCAGTCTCGGCTCTAGCCTTTTCAGTCGAAGAACCTTGAGGGATTCCAGCAGGAACTCGTCATCGATCCTATCGAGATCAGAAACTGGGTTTTCCGGATACGATCGAACATGCTCCTCGGCTGCAAACCATTGCTGGAGCACCCTATCGAAGTCGGCCCACGTGACCGAAAGAGGCAGGCTCCGAATGCCAAAATCAAGGCGAGATGCCATGAAATTTCGAAACGATGGCTGGCGCACCCGTTGAGCGGGTACCACCTTCCAAGAGGCTGGTTGAGCTTGCATCCAGAATCAAGCTAGTTGTCACACCCCACGCCCGAGATGAGCAGCCGCGCCATACGAGCTCGACCAGTCCGCGAGATGCCACCGATGGGGACGCCGGCCTGGCGTAGGATGGAGGCGGCCAACGACTGGACGAGCCAGCGCACATGCTGCAGGACCTAAAAATGATTCCAGGCGTCTAGCGCGACGATCGCATGCGCACCGGCGGCAAGGTTAGCACGGCTTGTTCTGGCGATCACGCAGGGAAGTGGAATGTCGATACCGTTGGCTGTGCAACTTCGCTGGAAGACGCCCACCGAATTCCCATAGTGCCCGCTGCCATCTCAGACACAGCGCTTGAGGACTATGCGTCGAGGATAGGGTTCGACACACTGTTCTGACAAAACGCTTACAGCAGCAGGTGGATAGCGGACCGTCAATCGACCGCAGATGGTTTGCTAGTGCTAACCATTCGGGGAACAGACAATAAAAGGAAGGGTTGCCCATATTTCCATCTATGGACGCATTCTATCATCGCAATGAACCGACCTTCCATACCTTGCGAGGATCCCTGAAGCATTTCTGCAGGCTAGGGTCAGGACTCATTGACCCAGAAGATGAAGGCTGCAGCGAAGGCGATCGCCGACAGGAAGGTGTGAGCACATCGGTCGTATCTGGTGTGGATGCGTGGCCAGTATTTGAGGCGTGCGAACATGTTCTCGATCCTGTGGCGTTGTCGGTACAGGACAGGATCGTAGCAGTGCTGAGCACGATGCTTGGCATGGGGTGGGATGCATGGCGTGATACCGCGCTCGACGAGCGCCTGGCGGAAGGCCGCTGAACTGTAGGCCCGATCGGCCAGCAGGGTGTTGGCGGCGGGCAAATCCTCGATCACGGCCGCAGCAGTCTTGTGATCATTGGTCTGCCCTTCGCTCAGATGCAGCAGCCGCGGACGTCCCTTGCCGTCACAGACCACTTGCAGCTTGGTGCTCAGTCCGCCTCGGCTGCGTCCGATACATCGGGATAGAGCCCCTTTTTAAGGAGGCTGGCGGCAGTGCGGTGCGCCGAGGCGCAAAGCGGTCGTGATCGGTAGGCCTCTGAAGGTAGCGTCATTGATCGACAGCACAGCTTTTTCCCGCAACTCACGTGCGGCCACCCTCGCCGGATCGGCAGCAGCGTCTCGCCAAAATCTTATTGTTCGTAGGGCCGATCGGCTTCATTCAGCGTGACATCGAAGTGGTCGGCCAGACGCTTTATATCGTCGGCCTGTTCATTGATCAGGATTCTCTCAAGCCGGTCGTTCACGCTGCGGTCTTCCGGTCGATCTCCGCGAGACCGTCGGCGGGTCAAGGATTGGAGCCGCCAGACAAACGACAATAATACTGACTTTAAATAATGCACTTTCTCCACTCCTGATATGATAAAATATTTGTTTATATCAAGAAGTCTCGTTCAGAGGGGGGCGAACATGGCCAAGTCTCGCGGGAGCATTATTGGCGCAATCATAAAGAGCTGCGTCCTTGCGATCAGTTTGTTTCTGTTGATTGGGGTTGGCTGGCTGGCGTTCCAATCTTCGCGGATGGAGCGCGATCGAACTCTTCTAGAATGGGCTTCACTGGCTGGGTCCACCGAGATGGTCGAAGGGAAATCGGTGCCCGAGGCATGGTCGGCAGGACTTTTCGTTTCGGAAGCAGGGCTGAACACTCTTTTCAAGGGGCTGGACAATGCGACTGTCGCGTTCGACCCCGAAAGCCGCCCCGACGAAGACACCGTTGTTACCGTTGGGTCCTTCCGTGTCGCCTTCGAACCCGGCTTTGCTTCAGGCGACATCACACTGATGGCGACATCAGCCAAAAGGGAATTGAATCTGGAATTCAAAGGCACGGCTGCGGCAATCTTCAATGGCATCGATAGGGACAATGATGGGAGTCCGACGGCTGTATTTTCCATCCACCTAATCGATCTCGAGCCGCAGATAAGCTGGTACTCGCTGGATTTCGGCATCAGGAGCTATGCTAGCGATCTGCTCCAAGCTGGGATCATGGCATATTTGGCCGACTCTCTGACCGTCAGGCTGCCGTTCGACGACCAATTGAAAGTCGACCTGGAGTTGGATCACAAGGAAACCGTGCCGGTTCGAGAACCGAAGGCTGAGAACTACATCGACCTGAGATTCACCATGCTTTCTTCGTCGATCGAGCAACGGCTCTCGTACGCACATCCGCTCTTCCTCGACGGTGGATTGTGGCTGTTGGCAAGCGCTGACGACAAAGGGCAGCAACTTGCACCGTCTCCAGATGTCGGAACACGTACCGCTGGGGAGGTCGAAACCGAAATCCGTCAAATGCGCGCGAAACTGGCCGCGTATGTCGTTCCTGAGGAAACTGATGTCTCTGTTTGGCTTAGAGGCGAAACCGTTGGCAACGTGTTGAAGAAGATCCAAGAACTCCCGCTCGACAAGCGGACGGTCACTGTCATTTCCACTAAATCCGCCGGACGTTTGGCAGAGGACAAATGGAGGGATGATATCCTTGGCGAGGGCGGTGCGTTTGCCGAACTTACCGGGAATAATGCAGTCAGCGGGAAAATCGAGCTGCGAGAGATCTCTTCATCCTGGACCCCCGACAAAGGACTTACCTTCAAAAGCCGGGTACACGCCGACGCCAATGCCAAAATTCATGCGCACGTGGACCCTCTCATCGGCGGTGGAGCGGGGACAACTGCCGGGATGCTAGGGAGCGCCGACCTTGAGTTTGAAGGAACCGTCAACATCGGTGTCCAGGAAGTAGAAGGCCACAAATTGCTTGTACTGTTGCCGGAATCGGCCTGCAAGGAAGCCCGGCTGCAACTCACGACTGACGGCAAACTGAAAATCGGCAGCGGCTGGACCTCGGTGCCTTCCGTCGGAGGCATCTTCAAGGGGCCGGTCGGCCTTTCAGCCATCCCACCTCAACTTGTCGCCACCGACCTCCCGATCTTGCTGTCAGGGCGCAGCAAGGACGGAAAGCCTCTCGTGGTCCCGGCCGATGGGGATCGCGTTCTTGTGACGACCAATTGGCAGAGGGCGAAGTTTATTCTGACGCCCTCGGCCGTCAAAGCCGGCAAGGAGGGATACGTCATCTCGGCTGGGTTGACCGCCGAGTATTCTGACCAGCCAGACATCCATGACAGGGCGGCCGAGGAGAAAAAACTGCGGGAGGCGTTGGTCAAAAAGAGTTCAGCAATGAAGCCTTGCCCGGGCGCGTACTCATTTGCGGTCAAGCTTGGCTCTTTGGAATTCGGCCCAAACAACGAGATCGTAAAGTTTCTCCGCAATGCATGGAGCGACATCACCAAGGGGCCCGGAAAAAACAACGAGGCGGTTAAGATCCTGAAGACTGCAACCGACGCCATGATAGCGTCAGGAGAGGCGATTGATGATGCCACCAAGGCCGCCGTGAATGAAATTAATGGGTTCGCAGCTCAAACTTTGGGACAAAACAGCGAAGCGGCAAAGGCGGTCAATGCTATCGCGAGTGCTGTTTCTCCTCCAACAGTCGGAACGAACGCCGATGGAGGTGTCACCGTAAAGACGCCCGCTGGTTCTGTCAGCACCGGTGGCGGTCACGGCGGTCTGGGCGTTACGGTCAAAACTCCCATTGGCGGCCTGAAATTCTAGACGAGACCTTCGGCGTTCAGATCGCTCACTCCTCCGGAATGGGCGATGCTACCTGCGTGTGATCGCGATTGCCCCTGGGTCACCTGGCTGCCCTTGCAGCCCGGTCGATCCTTGCGGTCCTGGACCGCCAGGGCGTCCCGGGTTGCCCCCACCACCACAGTGTGATTTTTTGCCGGCATTGCCGCCGGCAACCCCATCGCCGCCGATGCCCGGCTCGCCCCCTTGTCCCCCGAAGCCACCTGGCGAGCCAAGAGCGAGACGCACGGATCCATCAAGTCGCAATGACGCCCAAGGCGCATCCAGATCGACAATGGCCGCCAGTTGTTCGGTTGTCAGTTGAACAGCGCCGACATCTTGGCCAACAACGACCTGCAGATTGGCGCCGGCTCCCCCTTTGCCTCCAGTCCCGCCTGGGCCGCCGGGACCTCCTTGGCCACCATTACTGCCATCTAGCTCACTATTCTGATTACCACAGGCCGCATCTCCAGCGCGGTTGTCGCCGTTAATTCCGCCGCCACCTGGACCGCCTTTCCCCCCCTGCTGGGCTTTGCCGCCTGTTTGGCCATTGCCCAAAACGACGAGAAGAGCATTTCCCTCCATTTGGCCAATCGTGAGCTCGATCGGATTTGCAGGGGCGCCGATTGACCCTTCAGCACCAGGTCCTCCAACGCCGCCAACTTGGCCTGAGCGTTCACAGACTTTAACCTTCATCGAAACTACGAGCACCTTGATCACTTTGTCATGGCACCCCCATGTGTTACCTGGCGCTCCATTAGGTCCGGCAGGACCGAACCCAGCAATCGCAGGCAAATTTGAAGCCGCTGGAAACGAATGCACCACGGTATTCGCGTCCACTCTGGCTTTTTGGACCCGAACAATCATGCGCTTGCCATCAAGGTTGAACGATCCGCCCTTGAACACAAGGGTATCGTCGCTTCCGACCTCGACAACCACGGTTTGGTCGGTGACGTTAGAGAAAGCTTCTGCAAAATCTATATCCGCGGCCGGTGATGCGGTGATTTGGGCTGCCGCAAAGGCCGGAATAAGGGCCACTCTGAAGGATCGGATCATTTTCATTTCCCTCCCACCGAAATGAATTCGAGATCAATACGTTCGATCTGTGGAACCGTGCTCCATTCGTCGCGGTTCGCTACTTCGACGTGTACCTCGTAGCTGGTAAGGAGTGGCAGCATCGTGTCCTGGATCTTGGCGAGCTCCTGGGCGAATAGAATCCGCTTCTGCCAGTCGGGCTCGACATCATTTGGAAGGCGCAGCGGCCAATAGGCTGAATTCAGCGCGTTATTTCGGCGATCCCTGACGAAGTCGGTGAAAAACTCTTCACCGCCATTGCGAACAAGTTTGCCGAACCTGGGATGGCCTATGTAGAGAATGAATTCTCCGTCGGGAGCTCTTGTCTCGGCCAATTCCAGCCTTGCGATATTGATCCCAAGAAGGAAGGCATTGGTGGTGTGTTGAATGTCGCCTGGGTTGAAAGGGATCGGGACCGGCTGCGATTTTCCCTCTCGAATTGCGTCGGCGATGATCCTATTGAGATCGCGAACGAAACCTTCCATACGCGCCTGATGAGCCGGTGTACCAGGGTTATCTTTCCTACGGGCGGATACTGTAATCGGCGAGGGTATGTTCCACCGCTTTTTTTCGATCAAGGAGTCTCGCAACCCGCGGGCATCAAGCAGTAATGTTCGGTAAATAGCCTCCCGTTTTTTGGCGGCCTGCTGAAGTTCGGTTTCTGTTTCGCCGGAATCGATGAAGAACCGGGAAGCCGTCATCCCAGCCGCGCCCTCTGCATAGCTCAATAGCTCGTGTGGCATATCGGAGGCAGGTGCCCCCGCGTAACGCAGCGAACGGTTCAGTAGGATCGCTTCTTTCGCAATGCTCTCGATAAGGGACCGCCGCGCCCAATCGGCTAGCATCCTGTAGCGAGCTCGATCGTCGTCATTGACGAGTGCAAGCTGCTGCATCTCCGCAAGAATGGCATCTAGCTCAAGAATGCGGGCGCTTTCGACCTGAAGTTCTTGGGCCAAGGAAATCTGCCTGTTGAGCAGGTCGCTCTGTTCCCTAACACAATCGTTGCGCTGTAGGATGATCGTCCTGATTTCGGGATCGCTGTTTGCTGTAGCTGTCTCATCCTTCAGCTCAGCAGACGGAGGCGAGCTTTTCAGAATGGCGGCTATCGCCTTGACCTGATTGCCAAGCGAGCTCGCGCTGGCCTTCCACTGCTCGACACGCTTCTTTTCGTCTGGGGTAAGAGACCTTTTGTCGGTGACCGAACGACGCGCCAACCCAAAGTCGCCGGTTACCGAATCCCAGTCCTTGCGCAGTTGCAGCGAGACCTTCATCAGTTCTGAATGGTTTTTGACGATGTCGGCTATGTTCGTAATATGGGAGACGAAGTCGCCGTCATTGTTGCTCATTTCCATGGCAGCCGAGACCATACCAGAAGCTACCATGAGGAATGGCGCGGCTGCGGGAAAAACGACGCTGCCGACAGCAGCAATCGCGCCAACCCCCTTTGCGACGTTGTCATTGGGGCCTTTCTGCTGAATGGCAAACTCCTGCTGGGCTAGGAAAGTCTTTTGATTTTCCAACTCCTTGTCGGTTTGTCCGATGAGTCCTTCCAGCGTTTGAAGCCGCACAGAGATCTTCGCTCCTTCGGCTGCCAGTTCGTCCAATTGGCGCGCCGCAGCATCGCGTGCTCCGGCGACGTCCTGAAAACGCACGGTATCAATGCTGGCGGGATTTGCGGAAGTAATCGCAATACTGTCCCAGGTTGAGAGTAAGCCCTCGTCGAATAGGGTCTTCACTAGGCGATCAGTGCGCTCGATCGACTGCGAGAGACTAGACATCGGCGTGTCATTCTCTCGGAGGCCAAGCAGGTCCGATTGATTGGCGATGGCGTCGGAGGTGCGCTGAACGGCCGCGCTAACCAGTGGCGACTGCGTGCCACGCAAAGCGGTGAGCAACTCCCCAACTTTGCCCCTCACAAACGCCCGATTGCTTTCGCTATAGGGAGCGTTGCTCAGAAACCTCTGAAGCTTCAATGTTGAGGCCTCAGGCCATTTCGCGTTTGCCAAGCTAGTTTCGTATGCGCTCACAGCGGCATCGCCGAAGCTGATATCGGGGCGAACGCCGCCGGCATCTCCAAGCGTCATTTGTGCGATGAAATGCGCAAACTCATTGGTCGGGGCGGCGCCGGGCGTAAGACCGGTCGCAGAGAGACATCTAATGTTAATGCTGCGGCCCTCTACTCCGGTGCGGAACGCGAATGGAAGGCTTCGAGCCCTAGTAAAGTCGATGACCTCGGCGCTAATTGAGATCAACTGGCCGTTGCTAGGTGGCGAAACGAACCCTGCTAGACCATCGAACCCAAATTCAAGCCTCTGTGCAATGATCCGAAGCCTGCCATCCGCCATGCGAAGCGGCATGTTGAAGATTGCGTGACGGGCATCGATGTTTAGTTCAAAAGTTTTAGATAGATATTGGCCATTGTCGCGGAATAGTGACGGAAACGTTGCGGCGGAGAGTTCGACGATATCTCCGATGATGAAGTAGCGCTGGATGCTTTCTGTCGATCGGTCGAGTACAAATACGCGCCGATCGATGCTCCAAGCATCGATTGGTTGCGCCGCGTCCTGCCCCTCGGCGGGGGCACTCTGCATGAGCAAAGGGGCAAGTACAGCACCTGGTAGCAATTGAAGCACTTCGCGTCGGTTCAACATCCTCTCTCCTTCGGCTAACAGTCGACTGCGTCGCGGCACCTCTTGGAATTGCGCCAGTGCCGCGAAACTCCAGCCTGATCAGCGTCCCGTGATGCGGACGTCCGCGCCAGCCAGCTCGATGCGCGACTATGTCTCCCATTCAGAAATCGGCCAAATTTATTTGGTCAAGTTTCTGAGCTTGGGCAACAAGCCCGGCCATACGCGTTAATTCGGCAGCAATCTCTGTTTTAACGACGTCCGACGTTGCAGTGCTTTCGTCCCGTTTTTTGGCTCTATTCATTCTTACCAATATTCGCACGAACTGTTCGAGAGAAGCATTCATCGCTAGTTCAGCCGCGATCAATCTTGCTTCGGCTGCATCTATGAACGCCACGGTATCTTCGAGCTGCTTTCGCGCCCGCTCATCGCGCCGAACATCGCCAGTTCGAGCTTGAAGGATCTGAATTCTGATCTCCTTAGGCATGAGAAGAATAAGATGGCGCGTCGCTTGATCCAGCCCGGCAACAGCGCGCGCTTCCACCGACAGTATTGCGGCCTCTGCCTGACTGAGCGAAAGCATTGAACACGCTGCAAGAAAAACGCACTCGCGACAACTTGCTCATAACGAGCTTCCCCCTCGCTTGGGTATTTGCAGGCGAGTAAGGTACATCGAAACGGGAATATTAGACAGAGGTAAAATTCCTTAGCGTGCCGCAGGAGCCAACTTCGGCGATGCCTGCCGTTCTCAGTTGAGGGCCTGCTTGAGGCGATTCCGACCGACCCGCCGTCGCCGGTGCGCTACGCCAATCAGCTGCCCCATCCGATCGAGCGGCTGCAGTAAGATACGCGAGCTTTCTGGTGCGCCAGCTTGCCGCTGATGTCGTATCCCGGCCAGGAGCACGGTGCATGCCGTGCTCGACCGCCACGGCCTGGTCGCCCATGCCCGCAAGCGGCGGCGCCGCAAGGCTGAGGGGACCTAGCTGGCGTAGGCACTCCTGCCCAAGATCTGCGGTGCGCCGACCTCAAGGGTGAGTTCAAGCAGTGCAGCGCCGCTAATATTACCTTGACCGTCACCGGACAGGCCTGGCGCTGCCTGCTGCTTAAGTTCTTAACGGCGGCGTGCCCTATTAATGGGGGGAAAGCCTTCGGCGAGTCCCAACCCTGAATCACGACCTTGAAAGCCCTCTTCTTCGGGCACTAAAGCGATTCACTGGCCCGGGGCGCGTCGCAGCGCAACGCTTTTGGCAGAGGTCGGCCGGCACCCATGCAGTGAAGATCGCGTCCATCGATGATGTTTCGAGAGTGACAGTTGCGCCCCTCTCCACGTCCGGCCGCTCGTCGGATGGCTGAAAAGTAGCGATTGAGAGTTTGCACTTACGATTTGCCACGCATTTCGTCGATTTGATCAGCCCACCACCGCATCATTTGAACACGTTCTTCCCAATGGTCACCTCGATGGTAAGCACGCCGAACAGAGTCGGCATCCTTGTGCGCGAGTTGACGTTCAATTGCATCAATCGACCACTTGTTGCTTTCATTTAGCAATGTGCTGGCTGTGGCCCGGAATCCATGAGCGGTCGCCTCCGCCTTTGTGAACCCCATGCGGCGCAAGGCTGCGTTAAGAGCGTTGTCAGATAACGGCTTTCTACTCGATCGGGTCGAAGGGAATAGAAGAGTTCCCCATCCTGTTATCGATTGTAGGTTTTTTAGAATTTCAATCGCTTGCGTTGGCAGCGGCACCCTATGCTCACTGCGCATTTTCATTCGACCGGCAGGTACCGTCCACAGCCCAGCTGAAAAATCGAACTCCTTCCATTCCGCCTGCCTTATCTCCCCTGGGCGAGGAAACAGTAGAGCGGAAAGCTCAAGAGCCATGCGAACTTCAGGCGTGCCTTCGTAGGTGCGAATTGCTCGAAGAAGACCGCCGAAAGCTTTAGCATCGAGAAATGCTGCATGATGCTTCGTTTGTGGCCCGGCAATTGCTCCCTTCAGTGCCTGCGTGGGATCCGATACGCAAAGAGCCGACGCAATGCCGTAACGGAATACACTGCCGATAACGCCACGCATTCGTCGGGCAGTCTCCAACCGCCCGCGTTTCTCCACCAGTCGCAAAGCTACTAGTATTTCGGGCGCTGTGATCAGATTGATAGGCCGCGAGCCGAAGGTTGGACGCGCCAGGTCGAGAACCCATTCTGTTTTTACGATCGTAGCCGTAGCCCGCCCTTTGCGTTTCTGAAGAGCGACATATTCGTCTGCGACGGCGTCAAAGGTATTCGCGCGTGCCAAAGTCCCTGCAATTTTGTCAAGGCGCTTTTGGGCACTGGGATCGACGCCCTCTCTCAGGAGCCGCTTCGCATCGTCCCGTCGCTTTCGTGCCTCAGCTAACCCGACATCGGGATAAGCGCCGAAGGCAAGCGTTTTCTCTTTATTATCGAACCGGTACTTTAGACGCCAAAGCCGAGCGCCTTTTGAGGTCACCAAGAGAAATAACCCGCCGGCATCGGCAATTTTTCGATCCTTGTCGCCGGGCTTGAGTGCGCGAACGGCAACGTCTGTAAGAGCCATTTGGGGGTATCGCTTCAGTTTGCTAAGCTCAATACCCCCAACGATACCCCCATTTTTGTTGAATGCAACCGGACATCGCTGGACTCCAGCGGTCGACGCCGCCGGCTAAGTGCCAGGATTACATGTCATTTTAGGACGAAGGTGGACATCGTTGCATGAAGAAATGGTGCCGCTTGCGTGACTCGAACACGCGACCCCCGCATTACGAATGCGGTGCTCTACCAACTGAGCTAAAGCGGCCCAGGAAGCCAAGGCCTCCAGGATGCGGCGGTGATAGACGCAACCGGGCGCGAATTCAAGATGCGACTTGGCAATTCCTGCGTCGGCGTCGTGGCACCCTCGAAAGCCGGCCGCCGCCTTGTCCGCCAGTCAGTCGCCAAGGGAATGCGGCGCACGGTGCGTGTGCTCCCTGTGCGCGAAAATCGGCGAAACATGCTGATTTTGTTGCCGGAACAGCGCCGGAATGGACTTTGCACACCTCTGCGAGGCAGAATGCGCCGCTCGCCCGTTGATTGATTGGTCGCCTGCGGCTAACGATCACGGCAAGGTTGGCAAAGACAGAGGGACCCGCTTGGACGCGATCGAAAAAGCGATCCGGAACGCCTTGGAGAAAGGCAATGCCGAGGACCGCGCGTTCCGCGAGAGGGTCTATCGCTCGGCTTTTGCCGCGCTCGATCGCGCGCTCAAGGCCAATCCCGGTGTGACCGTTGAGGTCGCCATCAAGCGCCGCAAGGCAATCCAGGCGAAAATCACCGAAATCGAATCCGAGTTCCTGCCGGCGGTGCCGGATGTCGGTCCGCAGGGCGATGCACCGGCGGTCGAACTCGGAGCGGACCCGGCGCCCGCGGTCGAAACCGGCCGACAGGCATCGTCCCCCGATGTCGTCGTCGACGGACCCGTGCAATCCGCTGCCGATGCGCCGCGCTCCCGCGTTCTGCCCGTCGTTCCCGACATCATGCCGGACGCCACGCTTCCCGATGCTCCGGCCATCGACATGTCGGTTCCGGCCTCGGCCGGCGCGACGACGGAGGTGGCGCCCGACCGCGATGAACGGCGCATAAGGGGGCGTCGCCTGCCGCTGACCGCCATCTTCCTGACCGTGACACTGCTCGCCGCGGTTGGCATCGGCCTGTTCTTCGCCGTGCAGACCGGCGTGTTCAAGACATCCGCGCAACTCGACACCGCCCCGCCGCAAGCGCCGCCGACCGTCGAGGACGACGATTTCACACCGGCCGACGGCGGTCCGGCAAAACCCGGCGCCGCGGACCAGGCGCGCGACTGGATCAATGTGTTTTCGCCGGCCGATGCATCCCATGTCAGCGCGCCGTCTGACGCCAGGGCCGAGGTGATGAAGGACGATACCGGTTCGTTCCTGCGCATCCGTTCCGGCGCGTCCGGTTCGGCGATCAGCTTCGACGTCGGACAAGGCGTGCTGGAGAAACTGGCCGGCAAACATGCCGTGTTCGACATCATTGCCCGCTCCGAAGAAGGCAAGGAGACGCAGATTTCGGTCGACTGCAATTTCGGCGAACTCGGCGACTGCGGCCGCAAGCGCTATGCGGTCGGCCAGCAGCAGAACGAATATCTGTTCGATGTGCAGTTTCCGGACAAGCGTCCGGGCTCGGCCGGCACCATTGCCATCAATTCCGACTTCGACAAGCAGGGCAAGGCCGCGGACATCTACGAAATCCGCGTTTCGATCGAGCCGTAAGAGCGCTGACGGTCTAGCGGTCGAGCAGCGCTTGCAGCGTCTCGATGCGGTCGGCCTCGTTGGCCGGCTTGTCCCAGCGCAGCCGCGAAATGCGGGGAAAGCGCATGGCGACGCCGGATTTGTGCCGGGTCGAGCGGTTCAACCCTTCGAAGGCGACTTCCAGCACAAGGCCGTTGTCGCGGTCGGCCCGCACCGAGCGCACCGGCCCGAAACGCTCGATCGTGTTGTCGCGGACATATTTGTCGATCTGCTTCAGCTCCTCATCGGTGAAGCCGAAATAGGCCTTGCCGACCGGCACCAGTTCCTCTTCGCCTTCGGCACCTGTCCAGACGCCGAACGTATAGTCGGAATAGAAGCTCGAGCGTTTGCCGTGGCCGCGCTGGGCATACATCAGCACCGCGTCCACCGTGTGCGGATCGCGTTTCCATTTGAACCATGGACCTTTCGGCCTGCCGGCGACATAGGCTGAGTCCCAGCGCTTCAGCATGACGCCTTCGATGATCGGATGCGGCGGCACCCGGCGTAGTTCCTCAAGCGTTTGCCAATCCGTGAAGTCGACGAATGGCGAAAGATCGAAACGGCTCGGGTCGAGCGTTCCGACAAACGCTTCCAGCCGGCCGCGCCGCTCGCGAAACGGCAGCGCGCGCAGATCCTCGCCGCCGACCTGGAGCAGATCGTAGCAGCGCATGAAGGCCGGGTATTGCTGCTGCATCTTCGGTGTCACCGTCTTGCGATTCAGCCGTTGCTGCAGATCCGAGAAGGTTCCCGTCGCCTCTCGGGGATCGCCGACAAGCAGTTCGCCGTCCAGCGTTGCGGAAAAATGCATGGCATCGGCGAGGTCCGGAAAGGCGCCGGAAACATCGTCACCGGTGCGCGAATAGAGCCGGCGGATGCCGCCCTCGGCCACCGCCTGGACACGGATGCCGTCCCATTTCCATTCGGCGGCATAATCCGCCGGATCGAGCTTTTCGAGATCGCCGTCGCCAACCGGGTTCGACAGCATCACCGGGCGAAACAATGCCAACGCCGTGTTCCTGGGCTTTTCGGCCTTGCCTTCCAGCCACGCGAACAGCGCTGTGTAAGGCGGCGTCAACCCGTGCCAGAGTTCCTCGATCTCGGCCACGTCGACCTTGCCGAAATCGGCCAGCGCCTGTTTGGCCAGCCGCGCCGACATGCCGATGCGCAAGCCGCCGGTGACCAGCTTGATGATCGCGAAGCGCGCCGAGATGCCCGCGCTGTCGAGCAGCCCGGCCAGCACCTTCGGTCCGTCGGAGCGGCTTGCCGCCTGCAGTTTGGCCACGACTTCGCCAAGCGTCGGCTCGCGGTTCGCGATGTTCCCAGGCGTTTGCGGCCAGATCAGCGACACCGTTTCGGCGAGATCGCCGACATAATCGTGGGAATAGCCGAACAGCACCGGATCCATGCGTTCGGTGACCAGCATGCGCAGCATCGCCGGCTTGACCGCGGCGATGTGGAGATCGCCGGTGATGGCAGCCAGCGCCAGCCCGCGATCGGGATCCTCCACGGCGCGGAAATAGTCGGTCAGCAAGGTCAGCTTGCCGTTGCGCGACGGCGTCAGCACCAGGCGGTCGAGAAGCTCGGCGAAGCGGTTCATGGCTTCAATCGCCCTCGTCTTCGTAGCCGACCAGATGCAGCGGCCGGGCGGCGATGCCTTCGAGTTCGCACCAGCGCACCAGCGCTTCCTCGCGGCCATGGGTCACCCAGATTTCCTCGGCTCCGGTCTCCTTGATGGTGGCGGTCAACTCATCCCAGTCGGCATGATCGGAGATGATCAGCGGCAGCTCGACGCCGCCTTGCTTGGCGCGCTGGCGAATGCGCATCCAGCCCGACGCGAAGCACGAGATCGGATCGGGAAAACGCCGCGCCCAGCGGTCGGCGAAGGCCGATGGCGGGCCGACGACGATGGCGCCGGTAAAATCATCCTTGCCGCCGCTTTCGACGGTTGCCGGTTCGAGGGTGCCGAGATCGATGCCTTGGCTCTGGTAATATTCGCTGAGTTTGGCCAATGCGCCATGGATGTAGAGCGGCCTGTCGTAGCCGGCGTCGCGCAACAGCCGCATCACCCGTTGCGCCTTGCCCAGCGCATAGGCGCCGACCAGATGCGAGCGCTCAGGGAACTGCGCTGCCGATTTCAGCAGGCGGGCGATTTCTTCGGTGTCGGGCGGATGGCGAAACACCGGCAGGCCGAAGGTCGCTTCGGTGATGAACACATCGCACGGGATCGGCGCGAATGGCGCGCAGGTTGCGTCCCTCTGCCGCTTGTAGTCGCCGGAAGCGACGATGCGCGTGTCCTGATGCTCGACCAATATCTGCGCCGAGCCCAGCACATGGCCGGCTGGATGGAAGCTGACGCTGATGCCATTGAGTGCAATCGTCTCGCCGAGCTGTGCCGCTTGCGTCGTGCCAGCGAAATTCTCACCGTAGCGCAGGCCCATAATGTCGAGCGTTTGCCGCGTCGCCAGCACCGAGCGGTGGCCGGAACGCGCATGGTCGGAATGGCCATGCGTGATCAATGCCCGGTCGACCGGCCGGACCGGGTCGATGAAGAAATCGCCCGGCGGGCAATAGAGGCCCTCGGGCCGGGGATGAAGCAGGTCGCTGGCGCGCATGATCCCCAAGATAGGATATAATTCCGCGGCGGGAAGCCTGTTGTAAGTCACTGCTGACTCCCGCATAGAGCACCGTCGGCTCGATCCGCCGGCAGGACCCATCGCCATGAAACCGCTTCAGGCCTCGTCCGGCGACTTGAACGCCGATCGCCGTGCCGATTATGCCGAGATGCTGCACGCGGACGGGGACCATGCGGCGGCGGCGGAATTGCTGCTCGGCGCGCTGGAAATGACACCGCAATGGGCGATGGGCTGGTTTCGCCTCGGCGAGATGCAGCAGGCGGCGGGCGCGGCGGAGCTGGCCGCGCAGGCCTGGACGATGTCGCTGCAACTCGATCCATCGGATCGTCAAGGCGCTGCACTGAACCTGCAATTGATCGGCAAGGCGCCGGCGCCCGACGCGCTCCCCAGCGCCTTCGTCGAGACCTTGTTCGACCACTATGCCGAGAGCTTCGATGAGTCCCTGGTCGGCAGGCTGGGTTACCGCCTGCCTCGGATGCTCGACCAGGCCATTCGAGCGGCAAGGCCGGGACGCTTCCCGCTCGCTCTGGATCTCGGCTGCGGCACCGGCCTGATGGGGCAGAGGCTGCGGCCGATCGCAGACCGGCTGGAGGGTTATGACATTTCGGCCAAAATGCTGAGAAAGGCGCGGGCCAAGGGCGTCTACGATTTCCTCGACAAGGCCGATCTGCGGGATTTTCCCTATGCCGGTCCGAAAGCCGATCTGGTGACGGTGGCCGATGTTTTCATCTATGTCGGCGCGCTGGACGGCGTGGTGAAGACGATTGCCCGCTTGCTGGCGACGGACGGCCTGTTCGCGTTTTCCGTCGAGACGCTGGCTGGCGATGGCGATTTCGTGCTGCTGCCGTCGCGCCGCTACGCGCATGCGCAACACTATATGCGCGACGTCCTGGCCGCCAACGGGCTTTCGGTCCTGTCACTGGAGCCAACCGTCATCCGGCAGGATCGTGGGGAACACGTCAACGGGTTGGTCGTTGTGGCCGGGGCTCCGAACTCAGCCCGACAAAGGACCTGACGCCAGCCAGTTCGGCGGTGTCGGCAGCTTTTGCCGGCAGCGATAGGAATTTTTTCTTGACACCCTGCCCTCAGCTATGGTACATTTTCGCCCATGGTGCTGATTTGCGCCAGTGACCCGCCGCGCAGGCGGGTTTTTCGTTTGATGCTCCGTCAGCCACGCGCCAGCGGAGGGGCAGCCTCGCCGCTTCTTGCTGTGAAAAAGTCCGATTTGCATGCGCGACTGATATTTGCGATCTGCTCGCATCAGGGCGGGATATCAGGAGGAGCATAGCCGATGCGCTGGAACATGATGATCTTGGCCTCTTGCCTGCTGACCGCCGGCTGTGTCGGCGGCACCTCGATGTCGGAACAGCAGGATGCGAACGTCCAGTCCTCCCTGCAATACGACACCGTGCCGTGCGATCAGTTGCTGGCGCAGCGCAATGGCTTGGCGCAGCAATACAACCTTCCGGCGAAGGCCAAGCCGACATTCTCCAACCCGGCGATGGGCTTCGGCCCGTTCACGCCTGACATGCGCTCCAAGGCCAAGCGCGATACCGACAAGGCAAGCGGTGAGATCGATGCCATGAACCGGTCGATCGATCGACGCGACTGCGGCCAGCCGGACAAGCAGAAGAAGATCGCTCTGCCTGGCTAGTACCCCGCCTTGCGGTCCACCAGATTGTCCAGCTTTTCACCGCGTTCGAAGGCGTCCATCTGGCGCAGCATGATCGGCGCCAGATGCACCGGATCGGAGGTCGCTGCCGCGTGCGGCGTCACAAACACTTTTGGATGCCCCCACAGTGGACTGGTCTTCGGCAGCGGTTCGACCTCGAACACGTCGAGGCTCGCCTCCTTCAATGTGCCGTCATCCAGCGCCCGCAAAATGTCGGCATCCTTCTGCAGACGGCCGCGCCCGGCATTGATCAGCACCGAACCGCCGAGGCCGTTGCGCTTCCGCAATTCCTTCAGCACGCCGTAGTTGATAATGCCCTTGGTCTCCGGCGTCAGCGGCAAAAGCACCACCAGGATGTCGGTGGCCTTGAGGAAGGGGATCAGTCCAGCCTCGCCGGAATAGGTCGCGACTCCTTCCATGGCCTTGTCGGTGCGCGACCAGCCATTGACGGCAAAGCCGAGCGACAAAAGCACCGAGGCCGCGGCGCGGCCGAGACTGCCGAGGCCCATGATGCCGACCGAAATGTCACCGGCAGGCCTCTGCTGCGGCTCGTGCCAGATCTTCTTCGGCTGCTGCGACCGGTAGAGCAGGCCCTGGCGGTGATGATCGAGAACCCGCCAGACGACATATTCGGTCATGTACTGGGTGAGGTTGTCGGCGACGACCTTGACGATCGGCACATCGGGCAGGCCGGGATCGGCGAAGATATGATCGACGCCGGCGCCGATCGAAAAGATGGCGCGCAGATTGGGCAGCGACGACAACAGGTTCGGCTTCTGCTTCCACACCACGGCATAGGTGATCGACGGGTCGCTGGCGCCGTCGGGCTCCAGCACCACCTCGCGCTCGGCCGACAGGAGCTCGCGCCAGCGCTGCGGATGAAAGCCGGTGACGGCAAGCAGGATACGGCCTTTTTCCATTGCGGTCTTTTAGTCCCTCTCTACGCAAATCACTCGCTGACGATGCCGACCGGTGCCGTCTCGATCTTGAAGGCGGCCGAGATCAGCGCCCGAGTATAGTCGGTTTGCGGATTTTCAAAAATCTGCTGGGAAGGACCGGCTTCGACGATCCGGCCATTGCGCATGACGATGACGTCGTTGGCGAGCGCCCGGATGACTTTCAAATCATGGCTGATGAAGAGATAGGCGAGGTCGTGCTTGGCCTGCAGGCTGCGCAGCAGATCGACGACCTGCGCCTGCACGCTCATGTCGAGTGCCGATGTCGGCTCGTCCAGCATGACGAAGCGCGGGTTGAGCACCATGGCGCGTGCGATGGCAACGCGCTGGCGCTGGCCGCCGGAAAACTCGTGCGGATAGCGGTTGCGTGTCGCCGGATCGAGCCCGACCTCCTTCAGCACGGCGGCCACCTTGTCGTCGCGCTCGTCGGGCGACAGCTTCGGCTCGTGGATCTTGAGGCCTTCTTCGATGATCTCTGCGATCGACATGCGCGGGCTGAGCGAGCCGAACGGATCCTGGAAGACGATCTGCAATTCGCGCCTGAGCGGCCGCATGGCGTTGAAAGTCAGCTGGTTGATGTCGCGACCGTTGAACTGGATCGTTCCGGTCGACGAGATCATTCTTGCCAGCGCCAGGCCGAGCGTCGTCTTGCCGGAGCCGGATTCGCCGACCACGCCAAGCGTCTGGCCGGCGCGCACGGTGACATCGATGCCGTCGACCGCCTTCACATTGTCGACGGTGCGGCGGAAGAAGCCCTGCTTGATCGGGAACCAGACCTTTACGTCCTTGCCGGTCATGACAGGCTTGGCATCGGCATTGGCGGCCGGCGGCTTGCCCTTCGGCTCGGCCGCCAGCAGATGCCGCGTATAGGCATGCTGCGGATTGGCGAAGATCTCCTTGGTCGGCCCTGTCTCGACGATCTTGCCCTTGGTCATCACGCAGACACGGTCGGCGATCTTGCGCACGATGCCGAGATCATGGGTGATGAACAGCATCGACATGCCCTTGCGGCTCTTCAAGCCTGCCAGCAGTTCGAGGATCTGCGCCTGCACGGTGACGTCGAGCGCCGTCGTCGGCTCGTCGGCGATCAGAAGTTCGGGCTCGTTGGCCAGCGCCATGGCGATCATCACGCGCTGGCGCTGGCCGCCGGACAACTGGTGTGGATAGGCATCGAGGCGCTTGTGCGGATCGCGGATGCCGACCTCGTTGAGCAAGGCCAGCGTGCGCTCCTTGGCCGGGCGGTCGGCCATGCCCTGGTGCAGCTTCAGGATCTCGACGATCTGCTGCTCGATCGTGTGCAGCGGATTGAGCGAAGTCATCGGCTCCTGGAAGATCATGGTGATCTTGTTGCCGCGCACCTGCCGCAACTGCTTCTCGTTCATCGCCAGCAGGTCGGCGCCCTGGAACAGGATCTTTCCCGAGGGATGGCTGGCGCTTGGATAAGGCAACAGCTTCAGCACCGAAAGCGCCGAGACCGATTTGCCGGAACCGGATTCGCCGACCAGCGCCACCGTCTCGCCCTTGGCGATGTCGAACGAGATGTGGTCGACCGCCGTCGACTGGCCGCCGCCCTGGCTGAAGGCGACGCTGAGGTCCTGTACGCTGAGCAAGGGGGCTTCGCTCATCTGAACGTCTTGCGCGGATCGAAGGCGTCGCGCGTCGCCTCGCCGACGAAGACCAGCAGCGACAGCATTAGCGAGATGACGACGAAGCCGGAGATGCCGAGCCACGGCGCATTGAGGTTCCGCTGCGCCTGCTTGAGCAGTTCGCCGAGCGAGGCGGAGCCGGGCGGCAGGCCAAAGCCGAGGTAGTCGAGCGAGGTCAGCGTCGAGATCGAGCCTGAGAGCAGGAAGGGCATGAAGGTCAATGTCGCCACCATGGCGTTGGGCAGCAGGTGCCGGAACATGATGGTGCGGTTGGGCACGCCGAGCGCCCGGGCCGCGTTGACATATTCGAAATTGCGGGCGCGCAGGAACTCGGCCCGCACCACGCCGACCAGCGCCACCCAGGAGAACAGCAGCATCAGGCCGAGCAGGATGAAGAAGCCCGGCGGCAGGATGGCGGCGACGATGAGCAAGAGGTAGAGCACGGGGATAGCGGACCAGATTTCGATGAAACGCTGGAACAAGAGATCCGTCCAGCCGCCGAAATAGCCTTGCACGGCGCCGGCCGCGACGCCGATCAAGGCCGAGCCGGCGGTCAGGATCAGGCCGAACAGCACCGAAATGCGGAAGCCGTAGATGACACGTGCCAGCACGTCGCGCGCCTGGTCGTCGGTGCCGAGCCAATTCCAGTTGCCGACCATGCAGGCCGGGTCGGCGGCACCCTGCGGATACTGGTTGCAGCGCTTCGTGGCGTCATACTGCCAGGACGGCCTGGCCGGTGCTGCTTCCGGAATGGCGTTGTTGACGGTCTGATAGGAGTAGCGCACCGGTGGCCAGATCATCCAGCCATTGGCGTTGATCTCGTCCTGGATGACCGGGTCGCGATAATCGGTGACGGCATAGAAACCGCCGAATTTTTCCTCGGGGTAGGCGACCAGCACCGGAAACAGGATCTCGCCCTTGTAGGAGGCGATGATCGGCTTGTCGTTGGCGATGAACTCGGAAAACAGCGACAGCACGAACAGGACGAGGAAGATCCACAGCGACCAGTAGCCGCGCCGGTTGGCTTTGAAATTCTGCAGGCGCCGCTTGTTGAGCGGCGACAGAAACGGCCGCTTTATCCGCGCGGGTGCCGCGTCCACGGGGACTGTAGCCTCCGACATCAGACGTCTCTCCGCTCGAAATCGATGCGCGGATCGACCCAGGTGTAGAGCAGGTCGGACAAGAGACCGACGAACAGCCCCAGCAGCGAGAAGATATAGAGATTGGCGAACACCACCGGATAGTCGCGCTCGACCACCGACCGGAAGCCGAGCAGGCCGAGGCCATCGAGGGAGAAGATGTTCTCGATCAGCAGCGAGCCGGTGAAGAAGGCCGAGATGAAGGCGCCGGGAAAGCCGGCGATGACGATCAGCATGGCGTTGCGGAAGACGTGGCCGTAGAGCACCTGCCGTTCCGACAGACCCTTGGCCCGCGCCGTCACCACATACTGTTTGCGGATTTCTTCGAGGAACGAGTTCTTGGTCAGCAGCGTCGTGGTGGCGAAGGCCGACAGCACCAGCGCGGTCAGCGGCAAGGTCATGTGCCAGAAATAGTCGACGATCTTTCCCCACCAGGACAATTGATCCCAATTGTCCGAGGTGAGGCCGCGCAACGGAAACCAGTCCCAGAACGACCCGCCGGCAAACAGCACCATCAGCATGATGCCGAACAGGAAGCCCGGAATGGCATAGCCGACAATGACGACGCCGCTGGTCCAGACGTCGAAGGGAGTGCCGTCCTTGACTGCCTTGCGGATGCCGAGCGGGATCGAGATCAGGTAGGACAAAAGCGTGATCCACAGCCCGATCGAGATCGACACCGGCATCTTCTCCAGGATCAGGTCGAGCACCGAAATGTCGCGGAAATAGCTGTCGCCGAAATCGAAGCGGGCATAGTTCCACAGCATCATGCCGAAGCGCTCGAGCGGCGGCTTGTCGAAGCCGAACTGCTTTTCCAGCTTCTTGATGAATTCCGGATCGAGCCCCTGCGCCCCGCGATATTTCGAACTGACGTCACCGGCGACATCCAGGTTGCCCCCAGAACCCGCGTCGCCGCCACCGCCGCCGAGGCGGTCGCTGCCGCCCTGATTGGTCAGCCTGGCGATAACCTGCTCGACCGGGCCGCCGGGGGCGAACTGGATAACGGCGAAGGATATCGCCATGATGCCGAACAGGGTCGGGATCATCAACAGGATGCGGCGCAGGATATAGGCGCCCATCAGGCCTTTTGCCCCGCTTGAGCGAACATCTCAGCCTTTGCCAATTTTTGCCGCCTTGCCCTTATCGAACCACCACAGCGTCTCGACCGGAAAGCCGAAATCGGGCTTCTGTTCGACAAAGCCGAACATGTCCCAATAGGCGACGCGGTGATTCGCCAGATAGTATGTTGGAATCCAGTCCAGCCGCGCGCGCAAGACCCGGTCGAGCGCTCTGAGCGCCGTGACGAGTTCTATACGGTCTTTCGCCTTGCCGGCTGCGGCGATCAGGGCGTCGATGGCCTTGCTTTCCGTGCCCGGATAGTTGCGCTGCCCCGGGATTTTCGCCATTCGGGAATCATAGAGCATCTGCAGGCTGTCGTCGGTCGGCGTCGCCCCGATCGACCAATGCAGCAAGGCAAGATCGAAGTCGTAATTGCTGTGCCGCTGCTCATACTGCGCCGAATCGATTTGCCGGATCGATGCGTCGATCCCGATCGCCTTCATATTCTCGGACCAAGGGGTGTAGATGCGAACGATGCCGTCGTCCTCCGCCAGCATTTCGACCCGCAGCCGCTCACCCTTGTCGTTGACGACGAAACTGCCATCGCGCTTCCAGCCGGCCTGCGCAAGCAATCTCGAAGCCTCGCCCAGCAGCTTGCGGTCATGGCCCGAACCGTCGGAAAGGGGCTGCGTCACCGCTTCACCGAAAACCTCTGGCGGCAATTCGGCCCGGAACGGCTCCAGCAGGGCCAATTCCTCAGGCGAGGGCAGGCCTTCGGCCTTGTAATCCGACCGTTCGAAGTTCGATTGAGAACGCTCGTAGGAGCCGTAAAACAGCGCCCGCTTCATCCATTCGAAATCGAAGCACCTGGCGATCGCCCGCCGCACCCGCTCATCGCGGAATTGCGGACGACGCTGGTTCAGTGCGACGCTCTGCATGTCCGGCGTCTTCTCACCGGGAAATTCCCGTTTGACGACCTTGCCGTCCTTCAGCGCCGGAAAGTCGTATCCGGTCGCCCATACCCGCGAGGTGAATTCCTCGCGGAAATGCGTGTCGCCTTTCTTGAAGGCTTCGAACGCCGCCTGCCGGTCAAGATAGAAGTCGATGCGGATGCGGTCGAAATTGTAGAGGCCGCGGTTCACTGGCAGATCGCGGCCCCAATAGTCGGCCACGCGGTCATATTCGACAGTCTGTCCGGCCGCCACGCGTCCAATCTTGTAGGGACCCGAGCCAAGCGGCGGTGTCATGGTCGAGGCATCGAAATCATTGGCCGTGTAAAAGGCCTTGGAGACGATCGGCATCCCCACGATCGCCAGGATGTTTTGCGCTGACTGTTCGCCGTTGAAAGTGAGGTTGACGGTGGCGGGATCGACCGCAACCGCGTCGGTCATGTACCGCAACGCCTGGGAAAGGTTCGGATGGCCCTTGTCCTTATAAAGCTTCAGCGCGAAGACAACGTCGTCCGCGGTCAGCGGCGAGCCGTCATGAAAACGCGCTTGCGGTCGCAGGGCGAAGCGGAAACCGTTGCGGTCTGGCGACAGGGTAACGGTTTCGGCGAGCAGGCCGTAGGCCGCATCCGGCTCATCGAGCGCGCTTGTCATCAGGGAATCGAAACAGAGTTCGGCGCGCGGCGGAGCCTCTCCCTTCAACACCAGGAAATTCAGGGTGTTGAAGGTCAGGAAGCTCTGATTGAGGGTCGAGTTCGGCGGCGCGAAATTCATCTGGCCGCCCTTTCGGGCGTCAGGATTGACGTAGTCGAAATGCGCGAAATCGGGTTTGTATTTGAGGTCGCCGAAGGCCGACAGGCCGTGCAGCTTGGTGCCGGTCGCAGTGTCGGCGAAGGCCTTGCCGGGCAGCAAGGCGGCGGCTGCCGCGGCACTGCCCAGGGCCAGGAAGTCGCGGCGGGGAAGGGCCGCCATCAATTGCCACCCTTGTACTTGGCCGCCAGCGCCTTCTCCTTGTCCGGGTCGATCCACCAGGAATCGATGTCGGCTCCGGCATAGGCAGGCTGCTTGTCGGGGAATTTGAACTTGTCCCAATAGGCCAGCCACACCGCCGACCGGTAATATTGGGGAACCACGTAGAAGTTCCACAGCAGGATGCGGTCGAGCGCATGGGTGGCGGCGACGAGATCGTCGCGATCGGTCGCGAAGATAATGCGATCGACCAGCGCGTCGACGGTCGGGTCCTTGATGCCCATCAGATTGCGCGAACCGGGCGAGTCGGCAGCTTTCGAGCTCCAGAAGTCGCGCTGCTCGTTGCCCGGCGATTCCGACTGCTGCAGCATCCCGGTAACGACATCGAAATCGAAATTGTTGACGCGGTTGATGTACTGCGTCTGGTCGATGATGCGCAAAGTGGCGTCGACGCCGATCTTGCGCAGATTGGCGATGTAGGGGCTGGCGATGACCTGGTCGGTGTCGTTCCAGCCGAGGATTTCAAACTTGAACGGCGCGCCGGTCTTGGCATTGACCATCTTGCCGCCCTTGATCACCCAGCCCGCCTTGGCGAAGAGATCGACCGCCTGTTTCAGGTACTTCCGTTCCGCCTGCGGTGAATCATAAACCGGCAGCTTGAATTCCTGGGTGAAAAGTTCGGGCGGCAGCTTGTCTCGGTATTTTTCCAGGATTTCCAGTTCCTTGCCCTGCGGCAACCCGTTCGAGGCCAGTTCGGTGCCTTGGAAATAGCTCGACGTGCGGGTGTTGAAGCCGAAGAACAGTGTGCGGTTCATGCTCTCGAAATCGAACGGAATGGTCAGCGCTTCACGCACCAGCCGGTCCTGGAACAGCGGCCGCCGCTGGTTGAGGACGAAGCCCTGCATCGGTTCCGGCGCCTGGGTCTGGAAATCCTTCTTGATGACATCGCCGGCTTGGAATGCCGGGAAATTGTAAGCCGTCGCCCATTTGCGCGAACTGTATTCGCGGTTGATGTCTTCCAGCCCACCCTTGGTGAAGGCGAGCCAGGCAGCGTTGTCGTCCAGGATATAGGTGTAGCGTCGGGTGTCGAAATTCTCACGGCCGATCTTCACCGGCAGCTTGGCCGCCCAATAGTCCGGCACACGCTGCCAGATGATTTCCGAACCCGGCTTGAAGCTGGCGATCTTGTAGGCGGCCGAACCGAGCGGAATTTCCAGCGTCGGCTTGGTTACGTCTCGCTTCTTGCCGTTGGCATCGGTGCCTTCCCACCAATGTTTCGGCAGCACGGCAAGGTCGCCGATGATCTTGGGCAGTTCGCGATTGCCCTTCTGGTTGAAATGGAACTCCACCTCGCGATCCGAAATCGCCACCGCATCGGTGACATTTTCAAAATAGCGGCTGTATTGCGGGCTGTTGGCCTTGAGCACATGAAACGACCAGATCACGTCATCGACGGTGATCGGCTGGCCGTCATGCCATTTGGCGCGCGGATCGAGCCGGTAGGTCGCGGAGGAATAATCATCAGGATATTTGTAGGCATCGGCGATCAGCGGATGGCTGGTGCTGCCTTCGTCGGTCGCCTGCTCCATGAGCGTGTCGTAGAGCAGGCCGCCGCCGAACCCGACCAGGCCCGCGGCCGGTGATCCCTGGACGATGTAGGGGTTGAAGCTGTCGAATGTGCCTGGCACCACCGAATTCAGCGTGCCGCCCTTGGGCGCGTTCGGGTTGACGTAGTCGTAGTGCTGGAAATTGGCGCCGTATTTGGATTCGCCGATCAGCGATGAGGTGGTGCGCCATTCGTCGGCGCGGGCAGCCTGCAAGCCCGCCGCCAGAAGGGCTGCCGCCAGCAACGACTTGAGAAGCGTTCGGCCAACCGTCATGCACTATCCTCTTCGCAATGCCCGTTCATGGCAATCTAGATGATTTGGCGCTCGTGAAAACCGCCATGCGCGGCTTTGTCGCCGCCTATGCGGTTTTCCCAACAAAAAAGCCGGGCTGAACCCGGCTTTTTCAAGGTCGTCGAGATGATATCTGGCTATTGGGCAGGCGCCGGTGCCGGTGCGGCCGGAGCCGGGGCGGCGGGAGCGGCCGGCGCGGCACCCTCAGCCGGCTTTGCCGGAGCGGCTGCATCGGCAGGCTTGGCGGGCGCGCCTGCATCGGCGGCGGCACCCGGTGCCGGCAGCGGCTTGGGATTGTCCGACAGCGTGCGCAGATAGGCGATAACGTTGGCGCGGTCTTCTTCCTTCGGCAGGCCGGCAAAGCCCATCGCTGTGCCTTTCACGTCCTTCTTGGGCGACGTGATGAAGTGGTTGAGGTTATCGTAGGTCCACTTCTCTGTGCCGCCCTTGGAATATTCCTTCATCCCCGCCGAATATGCGAAGCCCTCGTGAGAGGCGACCGGACGGTCGACGATGTCCCACAGGTCGGGGCCGACTTTGTTCGGACCGCCTTTTTCGCCGGAATGGCAGGCCTGGCACTTCTTGAAGATGGCAGCGCCTTGTTCGACACTTGCGTTGGCCAAAAGATCTGCGATCGGCTTTTCGGCTGCTGCAGGAGCGGCCGGGCCGCCCTCGGCGGGCTCGGCGGCCTCGATGGCGAAACCGGGCTTTTCCGGCGCCGGCGAGGCAAACAGCGCGTCCGACACAATGCCGACCGAGAAGACGACGAAAACGGTTCCGAGCAATCCGGCGAGCAGTTTGTTGACTTCGTTGGAATCCATACGCCCCTTGCTCCCTTTTCCGGCGGACAGAACCGTCCACTCCGTCCGTCGGTATCGTGACCCGTCCTGCCAGGGCGGTCAAATCGGGCGGAAACTAGGTCTTTTGCTGCGGCGTTGCAACACCTATAAGGGCGCTTCCAGTGAGACCTTTTGCCACTTTCCCTGTCCTCTTTCGAGACGCCTTGCACCCGAAATGTCCACGCTGATCCTGATCCCGGCCCGCATGGCTTCGACCCGCCTGCCGGGCAAGCCGCTGGCCGACATCGCAGGCGCCCCGATGATCGTCCATGTCGCCCGCCGTGCCGCCGAAGCCGGCCTTGGACGGGTGGTGGTGGCGACCGACACCCAAAGCGTGGCGCAGGCGGTGCGCGCGCACGGTTTCGAGGCCGTGATGACGCGCATGGACCACGAATCCGGCTCCGACCGCATCCACGAGGCGCTGATCGCGCTCGACCCCGGGCGCAAGGTCGAAACCATCGTCAATGTGCAGGGCGACCTGCCGACGATCGATCCCCAGATCATCGCCGCGTCGCTCAGGCCTTTCGAGGACGGTGCGGTGGATATCGCCACGCTCGGCGTCGAGATCGTCCGCGATGAGGAAAAGACCAATCCCAATGTCGTCAAGATCGTCGGCTCGCCGCTTTCCGGCAGCAGGCTGAGGGCGCTCTATTTCACCCGCGCCACGGCGCCTTGGGGCGAGGGGCCGCTCTACCATCATGTCGGCCTCTACGCTTACCGCCGCACCGCATTGGAGCGTTTCGTCGCGCTGAAGCCGTCGCAGCTCGAACGGCGCGAGCGGCTGGAACAGTTGCGGGCGCTGGAAGCCGGCATGCGCATCGACGCCGAGATCGTCCAGTCGCTGCCGCTCGGCGTCGACACGCCCGAAGACCTCGAACGCGCCAGAACAATCCTTTCAACCTGAGATATCGGCATGCCTGAAAAGACCAACAGAATATCCTTCCAGGGCGAGCCGGGCGCCAATTCCGACACCGCCAGCCGCAACATGTTCCCTTCGATGGAGCCGTTGCCCTGCCCGACCTTCGAGGATGCGTTCAGCGCGGTCGAGACCGGCAAGGCCGACCTCGCCATGATCCCGATCGAGAACACCATTGCCGGGCGCGTCGCCGATATCCATCATCTCCTGCCGGAATCGAAGCTGCACATCATCGGCGAATATTTCCTGCCCATCCATTTCCAGCTGATGGTGCTGCCGGGCGTCAAGCGCGACGAGATCAAGACGGTGCACAGCCACATCCACGCGCTTGGCCAGTGCCGCAAATACATCCGCAAGAACGGCTGGAAGGCGATCGTCGCCGGCGACACGGCTGGCGCCGCCAAGATGGTCTCCGAGGTCAAGGACCGCAGCATGGCGGCGCTGTCGCCGGCCCTGGCAGCGACCCTCTACGGGCTCGATATCATCGAGCAAAATGTCGAGGACACCGACTCAAACGTCACCCGCTTTGTCGTCCTGACCAAGAACAAGCTATGGGCCGAGCGCCCGTCGCCTGACGTCAAGATGATGACGACCTTCATCTTCCGTGTCCGCAACGTGCCGGCCGCGCTCTACAAGGCGATGGGCGGCTTCGCCACCAACGGCATCAACATGACCAAGCTGGAGAGCTACCAGCTGGGCGCTTTCACGGCGACGCTGTTTTACGCCGACATTGAGGGCCATCCCGACGACCCGCTGGTCAAGCTGGCGCTGGACGAGCTTCGTTTCTTCTCGCGCGAAGTGCGGATTCTGGGCGTCTATCCGGCCAGTGAGTCGCGTGAGCAGTGGAAGGTGGCGGACTGATCGCTACTGGGCATGATCTCCGGACAAACGAACCGTTTGTCCTAGAAAACCGGTTTCCCCTTTTCGGGACCATGCCCTAAATCACCGCGCCTAGCGGCACATAGTCGATCTCCATGAAGGTCTCGACCTCCGGCACCCAGCGGTCGCGCACGAAGGCGACATGGTCGGGATGGTCGTTGTACCTGTTGTAGGCAGCCTGGTCGGCGAACTCCATCGAGAAGCCAAAACGATAGTCGTTCTTGGGGCTGATCTGCCGCAATTGCTCGAAATGCGTGACGCCCCTGATCGCGGTGAGGATTTTCTTGGCGTCGACCAGGAACCGCTTTTCCTCCAGCGAATGCGGCGGATGCTTCAGCGTGAAAACGACGGTGTGACGGATCATGTCCTGCTCCTGCAATGTCTTTCGGTGTTCGCTGCCATCATTCCGAGTCGACCCAGGCGCGGATAAGGTGATGCGCAATGGCGCCTTTCGGCGGCGTGACCAGATTGTCCTTGTGCGTCCTTTCCAGCATCAGGCGCACCTCGTCGCGAAAAAACCAGCGGCAGTCCTCAAGCTCGTTGAGATCGGCCTGGATGTCGTCGTTGAGCGGCTCGCCGAAGCAGCCGATCATCAGCGAATAGGGAAACGGCCAGGGCTGGCTGGCGTGGTAGACGACGCGGCCAAGCCGGATGCCGGCCTCTTCCAGCGT
This sequence comes from Mesorhizobium sp. M7A.F.Ce.TU.012.03.2.1, assembly GCF_004006095.1. Lineage (NCBI taxonomy): Bacteria > Pseudomonadati > Pseudomonadota > Alphaproteobacteria > Hyphomicrobiales > Phyllobacteriaceae > Mesorhizobium > Mesorhizobium sp. M7A.F.Ce.TU.012.03.2.1. Next base: position 575,387 of record NZ_CP034779.1, on the reverse strand, counting down.
CTCGCGGCGCACCGCCGCCTCGATCGTCTCGCCCGGCTCGATGAAGCCGGCAAGGGCCGAGTACATGCCCGGCGCGAAATGCCGGCCGCGCCCGAGCAGGCACTTCTCCCGCGTTGCCGTCAGCATGATCGCCACCGGGTCGGTGCGCGGAAAATGCTCGGTGTCGCAATTCGGGCAATGGCGCTTGTAGCCGCCCGCCCGCATCTGCGATTCTGTACCGCATTTGCTGCAGAAGCGATGGCTGGCATGCCAGGCAAGCAGGGCCGCCCCTTGCGCCATCGCGCCAGCCGCCGCCTCGTCGATCAGCCCTTGCATGTAGACCGAGCGGTAGTCGATGGCCTTGACTGTTTCCGGAAGCTGTTCGGGTTCGACGCCGGCGGGCACGGCCAGCACCGGTCCTCGTTCGGAAAAGCCGAGCAGGATGCCTTGCGCCAGGGAAACCTTGAAGGGCTCGCTCTCGGTGGCGCCGAACCAGGGATCGAGAGCGCCGCCATCGCCGAGCTTCAGATAGAGCCGGCCGCCATGCATCAGAAGCAGCCGCGTCGCCGGATCGGCCAGCGCCTTGTCGACCGAGTCGTCGGCCCGGTTCTCGGACTGCCGGTCGATCGTGTTGCCGGCGAAGCCGACGAACTGGCTCGGCTCGCGCAAAGGCGCGTCAAACAGGCGGAAGCTCATGGGGACTCTGGAATATGTTGAGGGATGGACACTGGGAACGCTTATAGCGCCGCCTTGATCGTTTCGGCAAACCGTCGCAAGTCGGAACGTTGATAGGGCTCTCGCAGGCCATGTCCCCACACAGGGCCTGGCCAGCCGGGATCGCCTTCCGAACGCGCGATGACATGGATGTGCAGCTGGCGCACGATGTTGCCGAGGGCGCCGGTGTTGATCTTGGCGCAGCCGGTCGCCTTCTTCAGCGCCTGCGCCACCATATTGGTCTCGAAGGTCAGCATCGCCTGGTCGAGCGGCGTCATGTCATGGATTTCCTCCGCGCCGGGCCGCTGCGGCACCAGCAGCAGCCATGGCCAGCGGCGGTCGTTCATCACCCGCAATTCGCACAGCCCAAGCCACATCAACTGTTCGCTGTCCGCCTCCAGCCGTGCGTCCAGCGTAAATCCGGCCTCCAGGCCCGGCAACATCGGCGTTTCCCTTGCTTTTCTTGGTTTGCTCAACACATGAAGGCTAGAGCGGCGGCAAGGGGGCTGCAAGCGAATCATTGCGCCCTCACGGTTTGGTGCGCCGATTCGACATTTAACGATTTCTTCGGCGGACTTGCATTTCGTCGCGCAATTGCCGATATGGAAAGCGGGAGGTTGGTGGTGGACGATCCACTCGCCAACCGGGTCAGGTCCGGAAGGAAGCAGCCCTAACGAGCCCGGAACGGGTCATTGTTCCAGCCTCCCACCTCATCGGCCCCTCTCGCGACATTGACGACGCATTGCAGCGCGGGCGAGACTATGCGCAGGAATCGGCCGCCTTCGGGCGCGGCCATTTGGAGCTTTACGGGCGTATGAGCGAAGCCGGAAATTCGGGACCAAAAAGCCTGGAGATAGGCAAGGCCGCCGCCTATCGCGTGCTGGCGCGCAAGTACCGTCCTTCGAATTTTTCCGAGTTGGTCGGCCAGGAGCCGATGGTGCGCACCCTCACCAACGCCTTTGCCACCGGCCGCATCGCCCAGGCCTGGATGCTGACCGGCGTGCGCGGCGTCGGCAAGACCACGACGGCGCGCATACTCGCGCGGGCCCTGAATTATAAAACCGCCGATATCGACCAGCCTTCGGTCGACCTCGCCGTCCTCGGCGAACATTGCCAGGCGATCATGGAAGGCCGCCATGTCGACGTCATCGAGATGGACGCCGCCTCGCACACCGGCATCGACGACATCAGGGATATCATCGAGCGCGTTCGCTATGCGCCGGTCTCGGCCCGCTACAAGGTCTACATCATCGACGAAGTGCACATGCTGTCGACGCAGGCCTTCAACGGCCTGCTGAAGACGCTGGAAGAGCCGCCGCCGCACGTCAAATTCATCTTCGCCACCACCGAAATCCGCAAGGTCCCGATCACCGTCCTGTCGCGCTGCCAGCGCTTCGACCTGAGGCGCATCGACGCCGGCGCGCTGGTCGCGCATCTGTCCTCGATCTCGGCCCAGGAAGGCATTTCTGTCGACGACGACGCGCTGGCGATGATCGCGCGCGCCGCCGAAGGCTCGGCCCGTGATTCGCTTTCCATCCTCGACCAGGCGATTGCCCATGGCGCCGGCTCTGTCGGCGCCGATGCGGTTCGGGCGATGCTCGGGCTCGCCGACCGCGCCCGCATCGTCGACCTGTTCGAACATGTGATGAAGGGCGATGTGGCGGCAGCCCTTGGCGAATTCCGTGCGCAATATGACACCGGCGCCGATCCAGCCGCCGTGCTGACCGATCTTGCCGAATTCAACCATCTCGTCACCCGGCTGCGTTTCGTGCCGACGGCCATCGAGGATGCCTCGCTATCTGAGGACGAGCGGCAGCGCGGCGCCGATTTCGCCAGGACGCTGTCGGTCAGGGTGCTGTCGCGGACATGGCAGATGCTGCTCAAGGGCATTCCCGAAGTGCAGTCCTCCAACCGGCCGGTCAGTGCCGCCGAAATGGTGCTGATCCGGCTGGCGCATGCCGCCGATCTGCCGACGCTGGACGAGGCGCTGAGATCGCTCGAGGGCGCTGCCCCCATGCAGAATGGCGCGCCGCGCCCGAATGGGACGCCGGCAAGTTCCGGCAATGGCGGTGGTGCCAGCGCGGTGGCGCAGACGCGCATGCCATCCGGATCGGGCGGGGCACAGAGCATGCGGCTGGTCGAAGCCTCGCCTGCTGCCGTTGCCTACGTCGCTCCGCCGGAGCCTGCCATGGAATCGGCGCCGCTGAAATCGCTGGCCGACATCATTGCGCTCGCCGATGCGCAACGCGACATCGCCTTCAAGGTGCTGGTCAAGAGCTGCATCCGGTTCGTGCGTATCGAGCCCGGCCGCATCGACGTCGGCCTGACCAGCGATGCGCCCAAGATGCTGCTCAACGACCTGACGACGAAGCTTCGCGCCTGGACCGGCCGCAGCTGGCTGGTCTCGCTGTCAAAGGAAGAGGGCGGCCAGACGCTCGCCGAAATGGAATCGGCCAAACGCGAGACGGCATTTCTCGATGCCAAGAGCGATCCCACCGTGGCCGCCATCCTGGCGCGCTTTCCCGGTGCCAAGATCATCGACGTGCGCATTCCAGACGCGCCGGAAGCCGAAACGACAGAGGCTGAAGTGCCGGTAGAGCCGCCGGCTGACGACGATGAAACCTGATCCAGCCACGAATCCGCAAAGGACCCGACCATGAAAGATCTTCTCGGCCTGATGGGCAAGGCGAAGGAAATGCAGGCCAAGTTCCAGGCCATGCAGGACGAGATCGCCACGCTGGAAGCGTCCGGCCAGGCCGGCGGCGGCCTGGTCAATGTGACGCTGACCGGAAAATTCGAGATGAAGTCGCTGAAGATCGATCCGTCTCTGTTCAAGGAAGACGATGTCGAGATCCTGGAAGACCTGGTGCTGGCCGCTCACAACGACGCCAAGACCAAGGTCGAGCAGATCATGCAGGAAAAGACCAAGGCGCTGACCGCAGGTCTGCCGATCCCGCCGGGAATGAAACTGCCCTTCTAGCATTCGGCGCGCGCGCCCATGATCGCCATGACCGAAGAGCCCTCCGAAAGACTGATCGAGCAGCGTATCCGCAACAGGATCTACGAGATCCTGGAAATCCTGGCCGATTGTGACGACGGCGTCGATCTCGTCGGCATCAAGGGTTATTTCTATCTGTTCGAGGATTTCGTCCATCGCCCGTCGATCGAAGCCGGCACATCGGCGCTTTCAAAGGACGAGCGCGCGATCGTGCTGGAGATCGCCGAGTTCCTGGAGGCAGCGAGCGAGACAAATCCGGACTTCACCAAGGCTGAGTTCATAGACAGCGACTGGCCGGGAAAGATCGCGCCGACGGCCAGGGAGGCGCGGACGCTGTTCCTCCGGCGCGGCCTGTTTTCGGAGAAGGTCGAGGAGCTTGAGCCCGGCCAGCCGGCGGCCATCACAGTGGGGCACTAATTCACTTTTAGGCCATGCAGCTGTACCAAATTGGCAACAGAGACTCATCAATAACGTTTTGGCCATCATTTTGCCCGAAAGTGTCTCATTCTTGCCGCAGCCTGGGGGCGGGCATGGAAGTGAGAGGGTTACCTGTTGATTGCCACGCGATGGAAGACGCCGCTGTTGCTCTGCGCCGTCATTTCACCCCTGTTTTTGGCTGCCTGCAGCCAGACCACGTCACACGGCATGTCCGTCGCCAGCCTGACCGACGCCATCACGCCGGGTTTCCTCAGCTCACGGGCCTACAGCCACACGCCAAAGGACAAGGAATGCCTGGAACGGGCGATGTTCTTTGAATCCAACCGATCGAGCCGCGACGGCATGATCGCGGTCGGCACGGTGGTGATGAACCGGCTGCGCTCCGGCAAGCACGGCAGCACCATCTGCCAGGTGGTGGGCGAGCGCGGGCAGTTCGCCCCCGGCGTCATGACAAGGCCGATGAATTCACGCGCAATGCCCGATGTCGAAGAGGCTGCCGAGGCGGTGCTCAAGGGTGAGCGCAAGGCCAAGCTCAAGAACACCATGTTCTTCCACACCGCCGGCTTACGCTTCCCCTACAAGAACATGCACTACACCATGGTTGCCGGCGGCAATGCCTTCTACGAGAAGCGCGGCCGCAACTGGCAGCCGCTGCCGGACGAGCCGCAGGTCGCCATTGCCTCGGCGGCGCCGCAGAAGCCAGCGGAGCCGGTGACGATGGTCGCGTCCGCCGAGCCGGTGCGTCCGGCCAAGCCGGCGACCGTCCGGTCCGTCCCTGCCCAGCAGACCTATATGACCGCGGCCGCCGCGCCGACCGCGAAATCCGCGCGTGTCTCGGCGGAGCCGACGGTGGTGGCGATGCAGGAGCCGATGGAGGAACCGGATGCCGCCCGTTTTGGCGGAACCTTGAACACAAGGACAAGGGTCATCTCCTCGGTCGAGGAAGCGCCGCAAGAGGCGTCTATGGGATTCCAGTCGACGCCTGAGAACACCGACGCTGTCGGCGCGATGATCGTCAGCCAGGGCCGGCCGCTCGAAACCAACTGATCTGCTCTCCATGGTCCCCATGGGCCCCGCCCATTTTGGTCCGCCAAGGCCAATATGGCGGTCATGCATATGCGGATGTTCCAAAGCGCTCTGAAAAATCCTAGATCAGAGCGATGTCGAAGCGAATCGCCGGTCCCGAGATCGAACGTCTGATCCAGCTCCTGGCCAAGGTGCCGGGGCTGGGTCCCCGGTCGGCCAGGCGTGCGGCCCTTCATCTGATCAAGAAGAAGGAGCAGCTTTTGTCGCCGCTTGCCGCCGCCATGGCCGAGGCGGCCGACAAAGTGCGCATCTGCTCGACCTGCGGCAATGTCGACACATCGGACCCTTGCATGATCTGCACCGATCCGCGCCGCGATGCCGGCACCATCATCGTCGTCGAGGACGTCTCCGACCTGTGGGCGCTGGAACGCGCGGCGGCGATGAATGTGCGCTACCACGTACTCGGAGGCACATTGTCGCCGCTCGACGGCATCGGCCCCGACCAGCTCAACATGCGCTCGCTGGTCGACCGCGTTGCCGGTGGCGAGGTCAAGGAGATCATCCTCGCCGTCAATGCGACGGTGGAGGGCCAGACGACCGCGCATTACCTCACCGATCAGCTGTCCGGCTTCGACATCAAGGTGACACGGCTCGCGCATGGCGTGCCGGTCGGCGGCGAACTCGACTATCTCGACGAGGGCACGCTGGCCGCGGCGCTACGCTCGCGGACGGCGTTTTGACGCAATTGGCGGGGATGCTTGCTGAGATGACTGCCACGGAACGCAACCTTCGCAATCTCATCTCTGCACTTCTTCTGGCCGCGCTAGCCAGTCTCTTCATTTCCACCCCCGCCTCCGCCGCAAAGATCGACGACCAGTTCCGCGCCTGGCTGCAGAACGACCTGTGGCCGCAGGCCAAGTCACAAGGCATTTCCAAAACCACCTTCGATGCCGCCTTCGACGGCATCAAGCCCAATCTGAAGCTGCCCGACCTGGTCAAGCCGGGCGATAAGGCGACCACGCCGCGGAAGCAGCACCAGGCCGAATTCGGCTCACCCGGCGCCTATTTCGCCGAGAAGACCGTTCGCGCGGTGACGGCGGGCGGGCGGGCGCGCGAAGCCACCAATGCCAGGACACTTGCATCAATCGAAAAGCGCTACGGCGTGCCGGGCGAAGTGCTGCTGGCGATCTGGGGCCGCGAGACCGGATTCGGCGCGGCAAAAATACCCTACGACGCCTTCGAGGTGCTGGGCACCAAGGCGTTCATGTCGACCAGGAAGGACTTCTTCCGCACCGAGTTGCTTGCTGCACTCGAGATCGTCGAGCGCGGGCTGGCTCCGGTCGGCGCGATGAAATCGTCCTGGGCCGGAGCGCTCGGCCAGCCGCAATTCATGCCGACCTCGTTCCTGAAACATGCCGTCGATTTCGACGGCGACGGCCGCGCCGACATCTGGAACTCGACGCCGGACGTGCTGGCCTCGATCGCCAATTATCTCGTCCATTACGGTTGGGTAAAGGGCCGTGGCTGGGGTTTCGAGGTGACGGTGCCGGAAAGCGTTTCCTGTTCGTTGGAAGGCCCGGACCAGGGCAAGAAAATCTCGCAATGGGCTGATATGGGCATCAAGCGCGTTGGCGGCAAACCGTTTCCGGCAAGTGAGCTGAAGGCCGAGGGTTTTCTGTTGATGCCGGCAGGGCGCAGCGGCCCGGCCTTTATCGCCACACCCAATTTCTACGTGCTGAAGCAATACAACACCAGCGACCTCTACGCGCTGTTCATCGGCCACGGCGCCGACCGCATCGCCCATGGCGATGGCAATTTCGCCGGCAGCTGGGGCGCGGTTGGCGGGCTCCACCGTTCGGACATCGCCGCTCTGCAACGCGCGCTGGAAGCCCAGGGCTATGATGTCGGCAGCGCCGATGGCCTGCCCGGCTTCAAGACCCGCCGTTCGATCGGCGCTTGGCAAGCCAAGAACGGCCGCGCCGCCACCTGCTTCCCTGACGCCGGCTTGGTCGCGGCGCTGAAGTAGCCGCGACATTCGCCAGATTTTCCCCGATCGGCAGCCTCTATTGGCTGGCTTATGCGTCGACATCCACCGGCCTTTCTGGCCCATTGAGCCGTCGTATAAATGCTCGTTGCCCGCCACGAGGCCGCCGGATATGGTGTTGACCAACTGGACAAAAACCGCAACGGTAAGAGGTCAGTGGGGCCGTCTCAAGGCCCGAAAAGAATTCCACAACCCTGAGCCGGGAACTCAGGTCAACAAACAACAAAACAGGGAACAATCACGATGATGATGGAAAAGTTTGCTCTACGCTCTCGCTTCCTGCTCGCGGGTGCAGCCATGTCCGCGCTGCTTCTGGCCGGCGCACCCGCCGGTGCGGTCACGCCCGCCGACACGCTGGTCGAAGGTTTCGCGATCGACGACATCATCTCCATGGATCCGGGCGAGGCGTTCGAGCTGTCGACCGCCGAGGTCACCGGCAACACCTATGATCTGCTTGTCCGTCTCGACCTCAGCGACACCTCCAAGGTCAAGGGAGACCTTGCCGAAAGCTGGACCGTCTCCGACGACGGCCTGACCTACACATTCAAGCTCAAGCCCGGCCTGAAATTCGCCTCCGGCAATCCGATCACCGCCGCCGACGTCGCCTGGTCTTTCGAACGTGTGGTCAAGCTCGACAAAAGCCCGGCCTTCATCATCGGCCAGTTCGGCATCAACGGCGACAACGTCGCCGAGAAGGCCAAGGCGGTCGACGAGACCACCTTCCAGTTCACCGTCGACAAGGCCTATGCCCCGAGCTTCGTGCTGAACTGTCTGTCGGCAACGGTCGCGTCGGTGGTCGACGCCAAGCTGGTCAAGGAACATGTCGCTGCGGTGACGCCGAGCGCCGACTACAAATGGGACAATGATTTCGGCAATGCCTGGCTGAAGACCGGCTATGCCGGCTCCGGCGTCTTCAAGCTGCGCGAATGGCGTGCCAATGAGGCAGTCGTTCTCGAGCGCAACGACAATTACTACGGCGAGAAGGCCAAGCTTGCCCGCGTCATCTACCGCAACATGAAGGAAAGCTCGGGCCAGCGCCTGGCGCTCGAAGCCGGCGACATCGACGTTGCCCGCAATCTCGAGCCGAACGATCTCGACGCCATCGCCAAGAATGCTGATCTGACCTCGACCAGCGCGCCGAAGGGCACGGTCTATTACATCAGCCTCAACCAGAAGAATGCCAACCTTGCCAAGCCGGAGGTACGCCAAGCGTTCAAATACCTGGTAGACTATGATGCGCTGAGCTCGACGATCCTCAAGGGCATCGGCGAAATCCACCAGACCTTCCTGCCCAAGGGCGTGCTCGGCGAATTGGATGAGAATCCGTTCAAGCTCGATGTCGCCAAGGCCAAGGAATTGCTGGCCAAGGCCGGTCTGCCCGACGGCTTCAGCGTAACCATGGACGTACGCACCGGCCAGCCGACGACCGGCATGGCGGAATCGATCCAGCAGACGCTTGGCCAGGCCGGCATCAAGCTCGAGATCATCCCGGGCGACGGCAAGCAGACGCTGACCAAATATCGCGCCCGCAACCACGACATCTATATCGGCCAGTGGGGCCAGGACTATTTCGACCCGAATTCCAACGCCCAGACCTTTGCCTCGAACCCGGACAATTCGGATGCGGGCAAGTCCAAGACGCTCGCCTGGCGCAACGCCTGGGACATTCCGGACCTGACCAAGGAAACGGAAGCAGCACTGCTCGAGAAGGACGCCGGTAAACGCGCTGACATGTACAAGGATCTGCAGAAGAAGATCCTGGACACCAGCCCCTTCGTCGTCATCCACCAGCAGCTGGAAGTCGCCGGCCTGCGCAAGAACCTCAAGGGCTTTGCGCTCGGCCCGAGCTTCGACAGCAATTTCGTCGGGCCGGTGTCCAAGGAATAGTGCTCGCGGACACGCCGCATGAGCACGGTTGAAAAGGAAGTGGCGGCGGGGCGTGGCAGCGCCCGCGCCGTCGCTATTGCGTCATCGCTTGGCCGTTTCCTGGTCATTGCGATCACGACCTATCTTGGTCTGCTCGCGGTCACCTTCTTCATCGGCCGCGTCATTCCGATCGACCCGGTGCTGGCGGTGCTCGGCGACCGGGCGCCGGCCAATGTCGTCGAGCGCACGCGCCGGGAGATGGGCCTCGACCTGCCGTTGATCGAGCAGTTCTACATCTATGTGAAAAATGCCCTGAACGGTAATTTCGGCATCTCCGTGCTGACCACCAATCCGGTCATGACCGACATTCGCCGGGCGCTGCCGGCCACCACCGAACTGGCGACGCTGGGAACGCTTATCGGGGCGCTGTTCGGCGTGCCGCTCGGCGTGCTGGCGGCGGTCAAGCGCGGCAGTCTCATCGACCAGATCGTGCGCATCATCGGCCTGATCGGCTATTCCGTGCCGATCTTCTGGCTCGGCCTGCTGGCGCTGGTGCTGTTCTATGCCAAGCTGCAATGGGTTGCCTTCCCGGCGCGGCTCGACGTCGTCTACGAATACACTTTTACGCCGATCACCGGCTTCTATCTCCTCGACTCCGCGATGCAGGGGCAGTGGGACGTGTTTTACGACGCCTTCCGCCACATCATCCTGCCGGCATCGCTGCTCGGCTACTTCTCGCTCGCCTATATCAGCCGCATGACGCGCTCGTTCATGCTCAACGAACTGTCCCAGGAATACATCGTCGCGGCACGCGCCAAGGGCCTGTCGGAAACCCGCATCATCTGGGGCCACGCGCTGCGCAATGCGGCGGTGCCGATGGTGACGGTGATCGCGCTCTCCTATGCCGGGCTGCTCGAAGGCTCGGTGCTCACCGAAACAGTGTTCTCGTGGCCGGGCATCGGCCTTTACATCACCAATTCGCTGCAGAACGCCGACATGAATGCGGTGCTCGGCGGCACCATCGTCATCGGCTCGGTTTTCATCGCCATCAATCTCCTCTCCGACCTGCTGTATCGGGTGCTCGATCCGAGGACGAAGGTTCAATGAGCAGAGGTATTCCACTTTCGGGCCTAGAGCAGTTCACCGTTTCACGGAAACGGCGACCCGCTCTAACTCCTTATTTTTACGCAATTCCGGACGGAAAACCGTTTCACACTTTTCCTGGAATTGCTGCGGCCAATCACCCCCACTCCGGCCCTTCGGGCCACCTCTCCCCCTGCCCGGGGGAGAGGAAAAGCCGGTCGCACGCCCGGCGCCTTTCATCTCCCCCGTCGAGCGGGGGAGAGGTGGTCTGCGAAGCGGGCCGGAGTGGGGGTCGACAGTACCAAGAGGCATCGTCATGACCGCCTCCGACGCCCGCCCTCTCTCCCGTCGCGACTGGCTGCTCAGCGAGCGGCCGGCCTCGCGCATGCAGGCAAGGCTCGGTCGCGCCTATGTGGCGTGGCGGCGCTTTTCCGCCAACCGTCTGGCCTTTCTCGGCCTGCTCATCATCGTTGCCCTGCTGGTCGTTGCCGCCCTTGCCGGCGTGCTGGCACCTTATTCTCCGACGTTCGGCGACCTGAAGAACGCGCGCCTGCTGGCGCCGAGCGCCGAGCACTGGTTCGGCACCGATGATCTCGGCCGCGATATCCTGTCGCGCATCCTCTACGGCTCGCGCTGGACCCTTTATGTGGTCATCCTGGTCGCCATCATCGCGGCACCGATCGGCCTTCTGGTCGGCACGGTGGCCGGCTATGCCGGCGGCTGGACCGATGCCATCCTGATGCGCATCACGGACATCTTCCTCGCCTTTCCCAAGCTGATCCTGGCGCTGGCCTTTGTCGCAGCACTTGGCCCCGGCATCGAGAATGCGGTGCTGGCCATCGCCATCACCTCATGGCCGCCCTACGCCCGCATCGCGCGGGCAGAGACGCTGACGGTGCGCAATTCCGATTACATCAAGGCGGTGCAGCTGATGGGCGCCTCGCCCTTCCGCATCGTGCTGCGCCATATCATGCCGCTTTGCATTTCGTCCCTGATCGTCAGGGTGACGCTCGACATGGCCGGCATCATCCTGACCGCCGCCGGGCTCGGTTTCCTCGGCCTCGGCGCGCAACCGCCGCTGCCCGAATGGGGCACGATGATCGCGTCGGGTCGCCGCTTCGTGCTCGACCAGTGGTGGGTGGCCGGTGCGCCGGGCTTCGCCATCCTCATCGTCAGCCTCGGCTTCAACCTGCTCGGCGACGGCCTGCGCGACGCGCTCGATCCTCGCAGTGGTGACCAATGAGCAGGGAAACGAAGACGCTTCTCGACGTCGACGACCTGCGCGTCACCTTCCCGACCCGCACCGGTCTAATCGAGGCGGTGCGCGGCGTTTCCTTTTCGCTCGGCCGCGAACGGCTCGGCATCGTCGGCGAGTCGGGCTCGGGAAAATCGCAAACCGGCCGCGCCATCATGGGGCTGACGCCGCCGCAGGCCTGGATATCGGCCAACAAGCTCGCCTTCGACGGCATCGACCTGCTCAGCGTCTCGGCGCGCGAACGTCGGAAGCTGCGCGGCAAACGCATCGCCATGATCCTGCAGGACCCGAAATATTCGCTCGACCCTGTCATGAGCATCGGCCGCCAGATCGTCGAGACCCTGCGCACCCATGAAAAGGTCGGCAAGGCCGAGGCACGCGACCGCGCATTGGCCATGCTGGAGGCGGTGCAGATCCGTGATCCCTCTCGCGTCTTCAACCTGCATCCGCATGAAGTTTCGGGCGGCATGGGCCAGCGCGCCATGATCGCCATGATGCTGATCGCCGGTCCGGAAATGATGATCGCCGACGAGCCGACCTCGGCGCTCGACGTCACCGTGCAGCTTGATGTGCTCGGCATTCTCGACCGGCTGGTCAGTGAGCGCGGCATGGGGCTGATCTTCATCTCGCACGATCTGCGCCTGGTCTCGTCCTTCTGCGACCGCGTCATCGTCATGTATGCCGGCAAGGTGGTAGAGCAGCTCAAGGCGTCCGAACTCGGCCATGCCCAGCATCCCTACACGCGCGGCTTGCTCAATTGCATGCCCAAGATCGGCGCCGACCGCCACCCGCTGCCGGTGCTCGACCGCAAGCCGGAGTGGGCGGTATGACTTCCGCGATTGCCGTCGACAGGCTGGAAGTGATCTTCGACCGTTTTCGCGCACTGAAGGGCGTCAGCCTCGACGTGCAGCCGGGCGAATCCTTCGGCCTGGTCGGTGAATCCGGCTCTGGCAAATCGACGCTGCTGCGGGCCATCGCCGGCCTTGCACCGGTCGCTTCGGGCGGCATCGCCGTCAACGGCAAGACGCTCGGCGCACGCCGCGACAAGGCCTTCTACCGCGAAGTGCAGATGGTCTTCCAGGATCCGTACGGCTCGCTGCACCCGCGCCAGACCGTCGACCGTCTGCTGCAGGAGCCGCTTGCCATCCATGGGTTTGCCGACGGCGAAAAGCGCATCCAGCGGGCGCTCGACGAGGTCGGCCTCGGCAACGGTTTTCGGTTCCGCTATTCGCACCAGCTCTCCGGCGGCCAGCGCCAGCGCGTGGCGATTGCGCGTGCACTCATTCTCGAACCGTCGATCCTGCTGCTCGACGAGCCGACCTCGGCGCTCGATGCCTCGGTGCAGGCGGAAGTGCTCAACCTGTTGGAAGAGGTACGCAAGCGGCGCAAGCTGACCTTCCTGATGGTCAGCCACGACCTCGCCATCATCACCCATATGTGCGAGCGGCTGATGGTGATGCAAAGCGGCGAGGCGGTGGAGAATCTGGCGGCGGCTGAACTTGTCGAACGCCGCGTGACCAAGGATTATACGCGCAATCTTTTGCGGGCCAGCGATGGGTTTGTGAGAACCGCCTGAATTCGTTTTCTCTTTTGCGCCGAACAACCATCTTGGGGACTGCCCGTGGAGGAATGGAAATTTGCGGATCCGCCCAATCTCGCGGTGTTGTCGGACAAGAGCCTATTTAAACGTGGCGACTGGATCGCATACGTTGTGCATGAAGATGACGACGACGACAGCTACAACGACGAAGGTGGCAGTTGGCAATTCTACAGTAGCGACATTCGAGATTGGGATGAACGCGAGATAATGCTCGTAGGCCTGCAAGAGGTGGTTCAACTGGATGAAACCATCCTGGAGTTGGCCGATTTGCCGAAACGTTGGCGTGCTTGGCGCGCCTCGAAATCGTTGCCATGGCGGCGCGCCAAGTCACGCCCCGTACCCTCCAACGACAACGAGTGACCCGCCAAAGCCTTAAGTCTGGGCTTGCACCGGTTCGCCGCTCTCCACGGGTGGCTCTTCCTGGGCTTTCGGCTCCTTGATCCTGAACCACGTCACATAAAGCGCCGGCAGGAACAGCAGCGTAATCGCCGTGCCGGCAATGATGCCGCCCATCATGGCATAGGCCATCGGCCCCCAGAACACTTCACGTGCGATCGGGATCAGCGCCAGGCTGGCGGCGGCGGCCGTCAGCGCGATCGGCCGCATGCGGTGTTCCGTCGCTTCGATGACAGCGGCCCAGCGGTCCTTGCCTTCCCGGACGAGATCCTCGATCTGCACGATCAGGATGACCGAATTGCGGATCAGGATGCCGATCAGCGCCAGCACGCCGAGGATGGCGACGAAGCCGAGCGGTGCTCCGCTCGGCACCAGGGCCGCCACCACGCCGATCAGGCCGAGCGGCGCCACGGCCACCACCAGGAACAGGCGCTGGAAACTCTGCAACTGCACCATCAGGATCGTCGCCATGACGAACAGCATCAACGGCACGACGGCGGCGATTGGTCCCTGGCTTTTGGCACTCTCCTCGACCGAGCCGGCGGTGGCGATCGAATAGCCCGGCGGCAGCTTGGCGGTGAAGGCATCGACCGACGGCTTCAACTCGTTGACGACGGTGGCCGGCAGCACGTCGCCGACCAGTCCGGCGCGCACGGTGATGGTCGGGATGCGGTCGCGTCGCCACACCGTTGGCTGCTCCAGATCGTAGCGGAAGTTGGCGACGGCCGCGAGCGGGATCGCCTCGCCGGTACTGGTCGGCAGCTGCATGTTCTGCAAGGTTTCGATCGAGCCGCGTTCGGACCCACGCGAGCGCGCCACGACATTGATCAGATAGGTGGCGTCGCGCACCTGCGTGATGGTGGCGCCGCCGACCGTACTGTTCAGCGCGCTGGCGATGTCGGAGGAGGTGATACCGAGCTGGCGTGCCTTGTCCTGCAGCACGTCGACCCTCAGCACACGCTGCGGCTCGTTCCAGTCGAAGGTCGGCGCTGCTAGCTTTGGATTGGCGGAGATGACACCGGCGAATTGCTGCGCCAGTTCGCGCACCGTCTGGATGTCGGGACCGCCGACGCGATATTGCACCGGGCGGCCGACCGGCGGTCCGAGTTCGAGCGGCTTGACGAAGGCGTCGGTGCCGACGAACTCCTCGCGTAGCAGTTTTTCAAGCGCCGGCTTGACCCGGTTGCGGGCCGCGATGCTTTTGGTGACGATGACGGTCTGGCCGAAATAGGGGTTGGCCGGCTGCACGTCATAGGCGAGCACGAAACGCACCGCGCCCTGGCCGATATAGGACGAAAAATGGTCGATGTCGGGATTGCCGACCAGCGCCCGCTGCTCGAACCGCTCCATCTGGTCGCGCGTATCGGCGATCGAGGCATTCTGCGGCAGGTTCCAGTCGACGATCAGCTCCGGCCGGTCCGATGGCGGAAAGAACTGCTGCTGCACCAGCCCGAAGCCGGCGATCGAGCCGGCAAACAAAAGCACGGTGACGATGATGGTCAGCCAGTGATGGCGCACCGAGCCGACAAGCACGCGCCGGAAAAGCGAGGTGAAGCGGCCAGGCTGGTCGTGATGCTTGGCTTTCATTGTCGCCGGCAGGATGGTGACGCCGAGCAGTGGCGCAAACAGCACCGCAACGATCCATGACACCAGCAGCGAAACGGCGATGACCACGAACAGGGTGAAGGTATATTCGCCGGCGGCGCTGTTGTTGAGGCCGATCGGGATGAAGCCGGCGACCGTCACCAGCGTACCGGTCAGCATCGGAAAGGCGGTCGATGTGTAGACATAGGTCGCCGCCTTGCGCAGATTGTCGCCGACCTCCAGCCGCGCCACCATCATCTCGACCGCGATCATCGCGTCGTCGACCAGAAGCCCGAGCGAGATGATCAGCGCCCCCAGGGAAATACGCTGCAGCGAAATGCCGAGATAAGCCATGACCGTGAAGGTGATGGCCAGCACCAGCGGGATCGACAGCGCCACGACGAAGCCGGCGCGCATGCCGAGGCTGATGAACGACACGGCGAGCACGATGGCGACCGCCTCGAACAGCGCGCGCGTAAAGCCCGAGACGGCCTCCTCGACGATGACCGGCTGGTCGGCCACCAGATGCACGCCGACACCGACCGGCAGGTCGGCCAGCACCTTGTCCATCTCCTTGTGCAGCGCCTCGCCGAATTCGAGCAGGTTGGCGTTGGGTTTCATGCCGATGGCGAGCCCGATCGCGTCCTGGCCGTTGAAGCGGAATAGCGCCGTAGGCGGATCGACATAGCCGCGCGTGATCGTCGCCACGTCGCTGAGGCGGAAGAAACGGTCATCGACCCGCAGATTGATGGCGCGCAGGCTGTCTTCGGAGGTGAACTGCCCGCCGACACGCACGCTGATGCGCTCCGGCCCGGACTGGATGACGCCGGACGGCGTGATCGCGTTCTGCGCCTGCAGGCTCGCCACGATCGCTTGCTGGTTGAGGCCGAGGGCGGCGATCTGGCGGGTCGAGAATTCGAGATAGATCGCCTCGTCCTGGGCGCCGACGAGGTCGACCTTGCCGGCGTTGGGCACGGTCAGGATTTTTGTTCTGGCGTCCTCGACATAGTCGCGCAACTGGCGCGGCGTCAGCCCGTCCGATGTGAAGGCGTAGATGTTGCCATAGACGTCGCCGAAGCGGTCGTTGAAGAAGGGTCCCTGCACCCCCTGCGGAAACTGCGCCGCGATGTCGTTGACCATGTTGCGCACCTGAATCCAGTTCGGCACGACATCGCGTGCCTTGGTGGTGTCCTTCAGGTTGACGAAGATGACGGTCTGGCCGGCCGTGGTGACGGACTTGGTGTAGTCGAGGCTGTCGAGTTCCTCGAGTTTCTTCTCGATACGGTCGGTCACCTGCTGCACGGTTTCCCTGACCGAGGCGCCCGGCCAGTTGGCCTGGATGATCATCGTCTTGATGGTGAAATTGGGG
The DNA here is from genome assembly GCF_004006095.1 of Mesorhizobium sp. M7A.F.Ce.TU.012.03.2.1. Lineage (NCBI taxonomy): Bacteria > Pseudomonadati > Pseudomonadota > Alphaproteobacteria > Hyphomicrobiales > Phyllobacteriaceae > Mesorhizobium > Mesorhizobium sp. M7A.F.Ce.TU.012.03.2.1. Next base: position 559,035 of record NZ_CP034779.1, on the reverse strand, counting down.
TCTTCTTCACGGCCGAGATTGAGGTAGGAGAACACGCCAGCCACGACGAAGACAAGCATGAAATACCAGACCATGGAGCGGTGGTTGAGCGCCCAGTCGGAGAGATTGAAGCCTTTCATGAGGCCCCTCCCTCGGGCACTGTCACCTTCTGGCCTTCGCTCAGGCTGTGGACGCCCGCCGTGACAACACGCATGCCGGCCTCCAGCCCCTCGGCCACCGTGAAGGTGCCGCCATTCTTCGACGCGACCTTTATGTCGCGTGCGTTCACGCTGGATGTCTGCGGGTCGACGATCCACACTTTCGCGGCACCATTCTTTTCGAACAGCGCCGACATGGGCAGTTCTATCGTCGGTGCCACCTTGGTCACGCGGGTCGCCGTCACCGTCGAGCCGAGCCGGAAGGCCTGTGGCGGATCCGTGAGCGTCAGCTTGACGCGCCGCGTGCGGGTCGAGCCTTCGGATTGCGGTGCGATCTCGCGCAGCTTGGCCCCGGTCTGGATCGTCGGCAGCGACTGCAGGATCACCTGGAAGGGCGTGCCGGCCTCAAGATCACCGGTCAATTGATCGGGAATGTCGACCACCGCCTCGCGCAGGTCCGAACGCGCCACGGTGACGACGGTCTGGCCGGGCGAGACCGTCTGGCCAACTTCGGCGCCGACCGCGGTGACGACACCGTCGAAATCAGAGAACAGCCTGGCATAGCCGAGCTGTTCCTGCGATTTGGCAAGCGAAGCCTTGGCCCGCTCGACACCTGCCTCCGCAGCTTTGCGCGCCTGCTGCGCGGCATCGAAGACAGCTTGCGTGGCGTTGGCCGAGGCGAGCAACTGGCGCTGCCGTTCCTCGCTGGCGGCGGCGTTGGCGAGCTGCGCCTCGGCATTGGACAGTTCCGCCTTGGCCGCCTGGAGGCCCAACTCCAGTGCGGTCGGATCCAGTGCCGCTATCGTCGTGCCCTTGCTGACGATGTCGCCGACCTGGACGTCGCGCGAGACGACCCGGCCAAGCAGGCGGAAGGCCAGGTCGGCGCTGACCTGCGGTTCGACGGATCCGACAAAACCGAAGATTTGCGTGGTGCGCGGCTCGATCACCATCGACAGCACCGGTCGGACGATCTCGGGCGGCTTTTCCTCCGACTTGGAGCAGGATGCCAGCGCGCCGAGCATGAGCACGCCGAGCAGGATGCGTGGCGTCCGGCTCATTGGCCCGCTCCCGATATCTCGATCGTCTGTCCAGGGCTGAGCAGCTGTCCTCCAGCGGTGACGACGCTCTGGCCCGCGTCCAGCCCCTTGGCGATCACGACCGTGCCCGAATTGAACGCCAGCACTTCGACCAGCGCCATCGTCACTGCCTTGGTCGAGGGATCGACGATCCAGACCGCCGGCTTGCCGCCGCTGGACGTCAGCGCCTGCCAAGGCAGCAGGATCGCCTTCGCCGGCTTGGCGCTTACCGTGCCGATGACGGCTGCCCCAAGCGGCATGCCGGCGGGCGTGTCGGGAATGGCGATTTTGACCCGGATCGAGCCCGAAGCCGGGTCGACCGCAGGCGAGATTTCGCGGACCTTGCCCGTCGCCCTGACCTGCGGATCGGACAACAGCGTGATCGTCACCGCAGGCGACGCCGGTGTCTTGGCGATCAGCGTCTCCTGCACGTTGAACACGGCGTCGCGGTCACCGTCCTCGGCGACGGTGAAGACGGTTTGCGCGGCTTGCACCACTTGGCCGGTTTCGACTTGGCGGGCGGTGATCACGCCGGCGGCGCCGGCCTTGAGCTCGGTGAAGGACAGGTTTTGCTGGGCGTTGGAGAAAGCGCTCTGCGCGGCATCGACGCTGCCTTGTGCCACCTTCAGGGCGTGGTCCGCGGCGTCATAATCGCGCCTGGTGGTAAAACCTTGGGCGAGCAGCGTCTTCTGCCGTTCGAAGGCGGCGGCGGACTGGGTCAATTGCGCCTGCGCCGCGTCGAGATCGGCCTGCGCCGAGCGCAAATCGGATTCCTGCTCCTGCGGATCGATCCGGGCGAGCACCGTGCCTTGATCGACATGCTGGCCGACATCGACAAACCGTTCGGCGACGCGACCGCCGACCCGGAACGACAGATTGTTCAGCGTACGCGCCGCGATCACCCCGGTCAGTGAGGTCCTTGGCGCATAGTCGGCCATCGCCACCGTTTCGGTGCGCACCATGATCTGCAGTTTCTTGTCCACCGCTTCCTGCTTCTGGCAGCCGACCAAAAGCAGCGCAGCCGTGCAGGCGAAAAGCGCCGGGGCGGCTGGAAAAGACAAAAGACCGGGAGCTGGGACCGATGGCTGCGAGACGGGCGAAGTCACGTTCCTGCTCATGGGCTCCCCCGGCCGCGGGCCGCCCGCTGATCGCGATGCCTCGTGGACATCCAGAGGATAGTCGATCCCCGAGAAAAGGAAACCGGTCTCGTACGTGTATCGCCTGACTGGTTAAGCGCCGGATCTGCCCACCGCAGGCCCAATCGCCTGCCGGTGGTGCCGACTTGAGGAAAACGTGAAATAAGGTCAGAAGACGTCTCAACGGCATCAAACAGGACGGGCGCCGGCCCGGTGAGGGATACGATGAAGAATTCAGCCATTTCCGAACGCAAGAACCAATCGATTTCCCGCGGCGTCGGCATGACCACGCAGATCTATGCCGACCGGGCTGAAAATTCGGAAATCTGGGATGTCGAGGGACGTCGCTATATCGATTTCTCGTCGGGCATCGCCGTGGTCAACACCGGGCATCGCCATCCCAGGGTGATCGAGGCGGTCAAGGCACAGCTCGACCGCTTCACCCACACCTGCCACCAGGTGGTGCCCTATGAGAGCTATGTGCGCCTGGCCGAACGGCTGAACGGCATGCTGCCCGGCAAGTTCGAGAAGAAGACGATCTTCGTCACCACCGGGGCCGAGGCGGTAGAGAACGCCATCAAGATCGCCCGCAATGCCACCGGCCGTCAGGCGGTCATCGCCTTCGCCGGCGGCTTCCATGGCCGCACCTTCATGGGCATGGCGCTGACCGGCAAGGTCGTGCCCTACAAGGTCGGCTTCGGCGCCATGCCGGGCGACGTCTATCATGCGCCGTTCCCGGTGCCGCTGCACGGTGTCTCGGTCGCCGACTCGCTGGCCGCGCTCGACCGGCTGTTCAAGGCCGATGTCGATCCGGCCCGCGTCGCAGCCATCATCATCGAGCCGGTTCAGGGCGAAGGCGGTTTCTACGACGCGCCGCGTGACTTCCTGGTTGCGCTGCGCAAGCTTTGCGACCAGCACGGCATGCTGCTGATCGCCGACGAAGTGCAGACCGGCTTTGCCCGCACCGGCAAGATGTTTGCGATGGATCACCATGAGGTGGCCGCAGACATGACCACCATGGCCAAGAGCCTGGCCGGCGGTTTCCCGCTGGCCGCGGTCACCGGCCGCGCCGAAATCATGGATGCGCCCGGCCCCGGCGGGCTCGGCGGCACCTATGGCGGCAGCCCGATCGGTGTTGCCGCCGCGCACGCCGTGCTCGACGTGATCGAGGACGAAAACCTGTGCGACCGCGCCAACACGCTGGGCGCAAGGCTGAAGCAGCGGCTGCAGTCGATCCGTGACGACGTGCCCGAGATCGTCGACATCAGAGGCCTCGGCTTCATGAATGCGGTCGAGTTCAACGACGTCAAGAAGGGCCTGCCGTCGGCTGAGATCGCCAATGCGATCCGGTTGAAGGCGCTCGACAAGGGCCTGATCCTGCTGACCTGCGGTGTCTACGGCAACGTCATCCGCTTCCTGGCGCCGATCACCATCCAGGACGAAGTCATGAACGAAGCACTCGACATCCTGGAAAGCTCGATCCGCGAAGTCTGCGCCGCCTGAACTTCTACCTCCCCCTTGTGGGGAGGTCGGGCCGAAGGTCCGGGTGGGGGCTTGGCGCCCACCCCCACCCCGCTGCTTCGCAGCGACCCTCCCCACAAGGGGGAGGGTAAGCGGGGGGCTAGCCCGCAGCCCTTGCAGGCTCATCCTGCTGGAATGCGGCCAGCGCCGCCTTCAGACCGTCAGGTCCCTCAGCAACCAGCTGCGGCGTCGGCGAGAAGCCAGCGCCGAGCATCTTGCGGCCAAGCATGTGGTCGCCGGGACGGTTGACCGATTCGATACCGAGCAGCCGGTCGCCGGCATAGTGGTAGATCGAGAACTTGTTGTCGGGCAGATCTCCCAGCACGACATGGCTGTCGCCGCCGGCGGTCAGGCCGACCATTTGCAATTTCATGTCGCCGATGTCGGACCAGAACCATGGCACCGCCGAATAGGCGTCGGGGTGGCCCGATATCGTGCGCGCGGCAAGCCGCGCCTGGTCGGTGGCATTCTGCACCGATTCCAGCCGCACGTCGCCGCCGGTGAGCCAGTGACGGTAAGAGGCAGCATCGCCAATAGCGAGAATCTCCGGCATCGATGTGCGCATTTGATGATCGACGCGAATGCCGTTGGCGATGCTGAGGCCGGCCGCCTGCGCCAGTTCTAAATTGGGCACGGCACCAACGCCGACGATGAGCATGCGCGCCGGCAGCCTTTCGCCTGATGAGGTGATGGCGGCCGTGACATGACCGTTTTCGCCATCGAGCCTGGCGATCGAGGTGCCGGTGAGGATGCGCACGCCTGTCGCCTCCAGCCGTTGCCGGACGTGGCTCGCCACGACCGGCGCCACGGCGCGGCCGAGCAGCCGGTCCACCGCCTCGACCACTGTCACCGTGCGACCGGCGGCCCTCAACGTGGCTGCGATCTCCAACCCGATGAAACCGCCGCCGAGGATGACGACTTCGTCGCTTTGCGCGCTGAGGTCGCGGATCAGCCGCGCATCGGCCAGCGAGCGCAGCGACAGCACACCGGACAGGTCGGCACCGGGCAGCGGCAGCGTGCGCGGGCGCGAGCCTGTCGCCAGGATCAGATGGTCAAAGGCCAGCGCACCACCGCCGGCAATATCCAAACTGCGGCGTCCGGCATCGATCCGATCGATCCTGACGCCAGGCCGGTAATCGATGGCGCTGCCGGTGTAAAAGGCCTCGCCGCGCAAGGGTTGCGGCTTGGCCTCGGCATCCTTGATGAAAGTCTTCGACAGCGGCGGCTTGTGATAGGGAAGTTCGTCCTCATCCCCAACGAGGATCACCGGCCCGTCATAGCCGTCTTCGCGCAGACTGGCGGCCGCTTGCACGCCCGCATGACCCGCGCCGACAATGACCACACCGTTCTTCATCGCATCCAATCCTGATTCTACCCTAGGATGTTTCGCCAGATGGCAATTGTCTGGCACCGCTGCAAGCGAGCTTTTGCGGGTCGCATCCGGGATGGCGGCTGTCAATCGCACAGTTCAGCGGCAAGACCGGTGCAGGAAAATGCATAAAGTTGAGAGTCGTAGTTTAGAATAATTCTAAACTGTTGTTTCAATTGACTTTTCCTGCGGATTGTCATTGACATCCGACGATGTCGCAGCTTTATGGAGGCTCGCGCGTCAGCGCATCCCTTTAATGTCTGGGCCTTGAACCCTTTCGATTGGAGGCATTTTGGTGTCTTTCTTCCGCGAACCGCGCGATGGCGCGGCATCTCTTGCGCCCAATGGCCCACAGATGGCCTGGCGCCGGTTGTTGCGCGCGCCGTTTACAGAATTTCCGAGAAACTGGAGAGTGATTATGACAGCACGATATGGCAGCAGGCTTGCGGCGATCGGCGCCACTGCCCTGCTGACGGCGGCGGTATTCGTGTTGCCGGCAAAGGCGGAAACCGATGCAAAGGCGGTCATCAAGACCTATTCCGACATCGCACTCGCCAAATACGAGGATTCGCTGACCACCGCGCAGGCGCTCGACAAGGCGGTCGACGCGCTGCTCGCCGCGCCATCGGTGGAAACCCTCAACGCTGCCCGTGACGCCTGGAAGGCATCGCGCGTTCCCTACCAGCAGACCGAGGTCTACCGCTTCGGCAACAAGAGCGTCGACGACTGGGAAGGCAAGGTGAACTCCTGGCCGCTGGATGAAGGCTTGATCGACTACGTTGCCAAGAGCTACGGCACCGAATCGGACGCGAACGCGCTCTACACGGCCAATGTGATCGCCAACAAGGAGATCGAGATCAACGGCAAGAAGGTCGATGCATCGAAGCTTTCGCCGGAGTTCCTCTCCGGCACACTGCAGGGAGCCGGCGGCATCGAGGCCAATGTCGCCACCGGCTACCACGCCATCGAATTCCTGCTCTGGGGCCAGGACCTGCATGGCACCGGCCCGGGTGCCGGCGAGCGCCCCTATACCGACTACGACCTCAAGAACTGCACCGGCGGCAATTGCGATCGCCGCGCCGAGTATCTGAAATCGGCCAGCGACCTTCTGGTTTCGGATATTCAGGAGATGGTCGGCAACTGGAAGGAAGACGGCGCCGCCCGCAAGGCTCTCGTCGATGGCGAGCCGAACACGGCGATCTCGACCATCTTCACCGGCATGGGCTCGCTGTCCTACGGCGAACTGGCCGGCGAGCGCATGAAGCTCGGCCTGCTGCTGCATGATCCGGAAGAGGAGCACGATTGCTTCTCCGACAACACCTACAATTCGCATCTCTACGACGCCATCGGCATTCGCGCGGCCTATCGTGCGAGCTACACGCGTCTCGACGGCACCGTCGTTTCGGGTCCCTCGGTGGCCGATATGGTGAAGGCGGCCGATCCGGCGATCGACAAGGAACTGTCTGACAAGCTCGATCTCACCGTCGCCAAGATGGAGGCGATCAAGGCGCGTGCACTGGCCGGCGAGGCCTATGACCAGCAGATCGCCGAGGGCAACGTTGAGGGCAACGCCACCGTGCAGGCGGCGATCGATGCGCTGGTCGATCAGACCAAGTCGATTGAGCGCGCCGTCGGCTCCCTGAAGCTCAGCACCATCGCCTTCGAAGGGTCCGACAGCCTCGACGCGCCGGACAAGGTGTTCAATTAAGGGCCGAAAGACAGGAGACTGATCCGGAGCCGGACAACCGGCTCTGGAACGGCCTCCGCTAGAAAATCAAGCCACACGGCGCGGGAGACGCCGTCAGCCAGCCGAGCAAGCCAATGCTGATTTGTCATTGCAATATCATCACCGAGAAGGAGATCGAGCAGACGATCGTCGCGCTGCTGGACCAGGATCCCTGGCAGCTGATCGTGCCGGCGAAGATCTATCATGCCATGCAAAAGCGCGGTCGCTGTTGCGGCTGCTTCCCAAATGTGGTGGAAACGATCATTCGGGTCACCGAAAATTACCACGCCCGCTCGGAGGCGAGCGGCGTGGATGTCGTTTCACACCTGGATCGCGTCAGAGGCCTGCGCGTCCAATACGGGAGCAGAATTCATGAAAGGCGATCCGCAGATCATCGAGCGGCTTAACGAGGCTCTTTTTCTGGAGCTTGGGGCCGTCAATCAGTACTGGGTGCATTTCCGTCTGCTTGAGGACTGGGGATACGCCAAGCTGGCAAAGAAGGAGCGGGCGGAATCGATCGAGGAGATGCACCATGCCGACAAGCTCGTCGCCCGTATCATCTTCCTCGAAGGCCATCCGAACCTGCAGTCCGTGGCGCCACTGCGCATCGGGCAGAACGTCAAGGAAGTGCTCGAATCCGATCTTGCCGGCGAATATGACGCACGTACCGCCTACAAGCGGTCGCGCGAAATCTGCAACGACGCCGGCGACTACGTCACGATGAAGCTGTTCGAGGAATTGCTCGCCGACGAGGAGGGTCACATCGACTTTCTCGAGACGCAGCTCGACCTGCTTGCCTCGATCGGCGAGGAAAAATACGGCCAGCTCAACGCCGCATCGGCGGACGAGGCGGAGTAAGGGCATGCGGGAATGCGGCGCCTGCTAGAATTCGTGCGCCGCTCGCGGCGGGCCAATGGCTCGCCGCTCCTTCGCAAGACGCCGGCCGGATTGGCGCGTCGGCGCTATGTCGTGCTCGTGTTGGCGCTTGCCTCCTCGGCGATGGCCGGTGATCTTCAGCCTGCCGGGCTCGCCACCACGCGCACCGACCTCAATGCGAAGGACCAGGCGCGCGTCATCGCCGTCACGAGGCCGACCGCGGATTTTTCCAGGCCAGAGCAGTTCGAACTGATGCAAGGTGGCGCCGGCACGTCCCGGAAGGACGTCAGCCGCGATTCCTTCTCGCAATCCTCGGCCAACATCACCTTCGAGGAAGAGGGCGACTTCAAACTCGGCAATGCCCTTTTCCGCAAGAACTGGGTCTCGTCGCCATCCTCGACGCAGGCGTCGGACGGGCTCGGCCCGCTGTTCAACGAACGTGCCTGCCAGAACTGCCATCTGAAGGATGGCCGCGGCCGCCCGCCGCAAGGCGACGTCGGCACCACGTCGATGTTCCTGCGGCTGGCCCGTGACGCCAGCAGCGCGGAAGAGAAGGCGGCGCTTGCCGACCACGAGGTGCTCAACTTCCCCGACCCGGTCTACGGCAGGCAATTGCAGGAGCTCGCCGTACCCGGCCTGCCCGGTGAAGGCAGGATGCATGTCGACTACCAAGAACGTAAGGTAGAGCTGACGGACCGCACTGTGATCTCCTTGCGCAAGCCGAGCTATTCGGTTGACGGCCTTGGCTACGGGCCGCTTGACCCACGCACCACGCTGTCGCCGCGCCTGACCCCGCCGATGATCGGCTTGGGCCTGATCGAACAGATCGCGCCGGCTGATATTCTCGCCCACGCCGATCCGGACGACAGGGACCGCGACGGCATTTCCGGCAGGCCGAACATCGTGCGCGATAGCCTGAACGGAAAACTGACGCTTGGCCGTTTCGGCTGGAAGGCACAGACCGCGTCGCTCCGCCAGCAGGCGGCGGACGCCTTTGCCGGCGACATCGGCATCTCGACGCCCGAAGAGCCGAAGCATTGGGGCGATTGCACTGCTGCGGAGGCAAAATGCCTCGACATGCCGAACGGCGTGCAGCAGCGTCTTGGCCCGATCGAGGCGCCGCCGCCGGTGATGGATCTCGTCACCTTCTATTCGCAGAACCTGGCCGTGCCGCCGCGCCGCGACCTCGACCGGCCCGACGTGCTCGCGGGCAAAAAAACATTCTACGAGATCGGCTGCATTGCCTGCCACACGCCGAAATTCGTCACGCGCCGCGATACGCCCAACAAGGCGCAGGCGTTCCAGTTGATCTGGCCTTATTCCGACTTCCTGCTGCACGACATGGGGCCAGATCTGGCCGATGGCCAGGCTGTGGGAGATGCGACGGGCAATGAATGGCGCACGCCGCCGCTGTGGGGCATCGGCCTGACCGGGACGGTCAACGGCAATTCCTTCTTCCTGCATGACGGGCGCGCGCGCAGCCTGACCGAGGCGATCCTGTGGCATGGCGGCGAGGCGCAGAAAGCGCGCGACCGCTTTGCCGCCGCCAGTGCGACTGAGCGTGACGCGCTGCTCAAATTCCTGGAGTCACTGTGATGTTCAAGCGTTCTGCATTGTTTCTCGTTCTTGCGCTGGCATTGCTGGGCGTTGCCCCTGCGTCTGCGGCGGTCAAAGCCTCCGATATCATCCAGCGCGCGATCGATGGCTTCGTCCGCCCGGCCTATGCCGGCCTGCACGAGCATGCGGAAGCCTTGACCGGATCCATGCGCAAGCTGTGCGTCACGCCCTCGCAAGGAAAACTCGATGCCGCACGCGCCGAATTCTCCGCCACCGTCTATGCCTGGTCGTTAGCCGAAATCATCGGCTTCGGACCGATCAAGGAGAACAACCGGCTGGAGCGCATGCTGTTCTGGCCGGATCGCAAGAGCATCGGCCTGAAACAGGTACAGGCGGCGCTGTCCGACAAGGATCCGACCGCGACCGATCCGGCACAACTGGCCGGCAAGAGCGTTGCCATGCAGGGGCTGGGCGCGCTCGAATTCGTTCTTTACGGCGACGGCGCCGATGCACTTGCCGGCAAGGATGATCCCTACCGCTGCGCTTATGGCACTGCCGTTGCCGGCAACATCGAAACCATGGCCGGCGAGGTCAGCGCCGCCTGGAACAAGCCGGACGGCTTTGCCGCGCTTTGGGCCAATCCGGGGGCGCAGAACCCGCTCTACCGCGACGGCAACGAAGCGGTGACGGAACTGGTCGGCGTCTTCATCAACGAACTGGAAATGGTCCGCGACGTGCGCCTGAAAGGGTTTTTCGGCGGCAAGCCGGATGCGGACAAGCCGAAACAGGCAATCTATTGGCGCTCGCAAAACACCACCGCGTCACTGGCCGGCAATCTCTCCGGCATCGATACGCTGTTCCAGGCCTCGAAACTTGGCGATGCTCTGCCGGCCGATGCGCGCTGGATGGCCGAGTCGATCCACATCCAGCTGGTCAACGGTGTCGCCACCGCCAAGGCGGTCAGCGGTCCAATCGACAAGGCGCTTGCCGATCCGGCGCTTCGTGACAAGCTCGATCATTTCGCGCTGATCACCTCCAGCCTGTCGGCCTTGATCGGCACGAGGTTGACCGCCGAATTCGGACTGACCGCAGGCTTCTCTTCGCTGGATGGGGACTGAATTGAAAACCCCTCTGATAGATCGCCGCGATTTCCTGAGAGCTGCAGGCGTTGGCTTCATGGCGACGATGACGCCCTCGGCCTGGGCAACCACGCTTGTGGCCGACGCCGTCTTCGCCACGGCTTTCGTCAAACGCGACGGCAGCTTTGGCGCTGCCGTCCTGTCCGAGGCCGGCAAGGTCCTGCATGCGATCGAACTGCCCGATCGCGGCCACGATGTCACCTTCGATCCCATATCGAAACGCTCGGTGGTCTTCGCGCGTCAGCCCGGCACCTTCGCCGTGGTTTTCGATCACTCGGGCCGTGACGCGCCGCTGACCATCGCCAGCATCGCCGGCCGGCATTTCTTCGGCCATGGCGTGTTCTCGGCCGACGGTGCGCTGCTCTATGCCACCGAAAACGACTTCGACAACGCCGCCGGCGTCGTCGGCGTCTACGATGCGCGGGCCAAATTCAGCCGTGTCGGCGAATTCCCGACCTATGGCATGGGTCCGCACGAGCTTCTGCTCCTGGGCGATGGCAGGACGATCGCGGTTGCCAATGGCGGCATCGAGACCCATCCGGATTACGGCCGCGCCGAGCTCAACATTGCAACCATGAAGCCGTCCTATGTGCTGATAGACCGCGTCACCGGCGATCTTATCGAGAAGCACGAATTGCCGGCCGCACTGCATCAGCTGTCGATCCGCCATATGGACACCGATCGGTCCGGAAGCGTCTGGTTCGGCTGCCAGTACAGGGGGCCGGGCACCGATCGACCGTTGCTGGTCGGTCGCGCCGCGCGCGGCAAGGAGCTGCAGTTGCTGGACATGCCGCAGGACGTTTTGTCCGGCTTCCGCAACTACATAGGCTCGGTAGCCGCCAATCGGGCTGCCGGAACCGTCGCCGTTTCCTCGCCGGAAGGCAACTCGCTCGTCGTGATCGATGCGGCCAGCGGCCGGGTCGTTGCGAACAGCGCATTGGTCGAGGTCTGCGGCGTGGCGCCCGATGGAACCGGCTTCATGGCCACCACCGGCGCCGGCGAGATCATCGAGGGCAGCGGCGCGACACGCTCCGAACCGGACTATGTCTGGGACAACCACATGCTGCGTATCGAACAGGCCGCATAGGCTACAAGCGAAGCCGCTTAACGAATTATGCACTATCCCCTTGCGGTGGCGGGCCGTGGCGGGCACAGGGAATTGTTTTTCGAACCGGTTGCCTCATGAAATTGCTTGCCATCGACTGTGCCGCCAACCTCTGCGCCGCTTGCGTCTATGACGCGACGGCGAAGCAGGAGCTTGGCCATCAGGTGCTCGATCTCGGCAAGGGCCATGCCGAGCAACTGATGGCGGTCATCGCCGAAGCGCTGGAGGCAAGCGCAACCGACTATGCAGGTCTTGGCGCCATCGCCGTCTCTGTCGGCCCCGGTTCTTTCACCGGTCTGCGCGTCGGCGTCTCGACCGCGCGTGGCCTGGCGCTGGCGCTGAAGATACCGGCGATAGGGGTGACGACACTGGAGGCGCTGGCCGCCGAAGCAGCAGCGGCATTTCCCGATCGCGCCGTGCTGGCGGCGCTCGATGCCGGCCGTGAAGAGATCCACGCGGCCTTTTACGACGAAAGGTTAGTCTTGACTTACGGTCCGGCCGCGGCCACGCTGGCTGACGTGGTGACTATGGCGAAGGAAACGTCTCCGGTGCTTGCCGGCACCGCGGCAGCGCTCATCAGCGCATCGGCCGGGCGCGAATTTGATGTCGGCCCTCGGACAGCCACCGCCGACATTGTCACCTACGCCCGCCTGGCTGCCGCCAAGGGCGCGGGCGAACGGCCGAAACCACTCTATATGCGCGGCGCCGACGCCAAGCCGCAGGCTGGCTTTATTCTATCAAGGCAAGAAAGATAAATGCGCATACCTTTTCTCCAACCACGCCGCCGGGACTACGCGCTCGAGCCGCTGAGGATCGCCGACAGTCCGGCGGTCTCGCTGCTGCATCGCGAGGACTTTGTCCGCCCCTGGACCGATGGCGAATTCGCCGCCCTGCTCGAACAGGACACCGTGTTCGGCTATGCCGCGCGCGAAACCGGACAGGGCTCCAAGCCGCCCGTCGGCTTCGTGCTGGCGAGGCTTGCGGCAGGCGAGGGCGAGATCCTGACCGTCGCGGTGGCGCGATCGCATCGTCGCCAGGGGCTGGGCTGGCAATTGATGGACGCGGTGTTGCGCGAACTGCACGCGCAGCGCGCCGAAGCGCTGTTCCTCGAGGTCGACGAGACCAATGTCGCGGCGATCGCGCTTTATCGTCGGCTGGGCTTCCGCGAGGTCGGCAAGCGGCCGAATTACTACAGATCGGCCGAACACGGACCGACCGGCGCGCTTGTCATGCGCCGCGATCTTCGCTAGCGAGACGGCCGGGATGGGGCGATGATCAAGAAAATCAGGATTTTCCTGGCGCTGGGCCTCGTTGTCGCCGGTTCGTTGGTCCTCGTGCCGCTACAGATCTTGTCGATGAAGACTGGCTGGTGGCCGGAAACCTTCATCCTCAAGGTCTGGCACAGGCTGATCGTCAGGGCGCTCGGCATGCGCATCCATGTCAAGGGAGCGCTGTCCGACAAGCGCCCGCTGCTGGTTGCGTCCAATCACATCTCCTGGACCGACATCATGGTGCTCGGCTCTTTTGCCGACGTAAAGTTCATCGCCAGGGCGGATATGGAAGGCTGGCCGCTGATCGGCATGCTGTCGAAGCTGCAGCGCACCGTTTTCATCGAGCGCGAGCGCAAGCGTTCGTCGGGCGACCAGGCAAGCGAGATTGCCAGCCGCATGGCCAAGGGCGATGCGATGGTGCTGTTTGCCGAGGGCTCGACCGGCGACGGCAATATGGTCCTGCCGTTCAAGAGCACGCTGTTCGGCGCCGCCTCGATGGCGATTTCCGAAGGCGCGGCGGAACAGGTGTTCATCCAGCCGGTGGCGATCGCCTATACGCGTCTGCACGGCGTGCCGCTCGGCCGCCGGCATCGCCCGCTTGCCGCCTGGATCGGCGATGAGGATTTGATGCCGCATCTCAAGGTTCTGCTGGCGGAGGGCGCGCTCGACGTCGAGGTGCATTTCGGCGAGGCAATCGCCTTTTCCAAGGGTTCGAACCGCAAGGAGACGTCGAAACTGATGGAAAGCCAGGTGCGTGAGATGATGCAGGCGGCGCTTGCCGACCCGCGGCCGAGCCGGTAGCTCCGGCACGCTCTTGCTGGCGCGGGCCGAGAATCGTCTGTTTTTTGTCACGGAAAGGCGTTAGAAGCCGCCTTATGGACTTGAACACGATAGAAAGCGACGACATCGGCACTACGGCTGGACAGCCGGCGGTGCTTCCCGCGGCAGCGAGAAAAGTCTTCATCAAGACCTATGGCTGCCAGATGAATGTCTATGATTCACAGCGTATGGCCGATGCGCTGGCTGCCGACGGCTATTCCGCGACCGATGCCATTGGCGAGGCCGACCTGGTGCTGCTGAACACCTGTCATATCAGGGAGAAGGCGGCCGAAAAGGTCTATTCCGAGCTCGGCCGTATCCGCGATATGAAAGCCGAGCGTGCCCTGGCCGGCCGTGAGATGCTGGTCGGCGTCGCCGGCTGCGTGGCGCAGGCCGAAGGCGCCGAGATCATCCGCCGTTCGCCGGCCGTCGACCTGGTCATCGGTCCGCAGACCTATCACCGGCTCCCGGACGTGCTGGCGCGGGTGCGCGGCGGCGAAAAGATCGTCGAGACCGATTACGCCATCGAAGACAAGTTCGAGCACCTGCCGCAGCCCAAGCGGGCCGAGGTCATCAAGCGCGGCGTCACCGCCTTCCTCACCGTGCAGGAAGGCTGCGACAAGTTCTGCACCTTCTGCGTTGTGCCCTATACAAGGGGCTCCGAGGTCTCCCGGCCGGTGGCGCAGATTGTCGCGGAGGCTGAGCGCCTGGCCGAAGCCGGCGTGCGCGAAGTGACGCTGCTCGGCCAGAACGTCAATGCCTGGCATGGCCAGGGCGGGAGCGGTCAGGAGTGGGGGCTTGGCCGCCTGCTGTTCAGGCTGGCCGAAATCCCCGGGCTGGCGCGTTTGCGCTACACCACCAGCCACCCGCGCGACATGGATGACGAACTGATAGCGGCCCATCGCGATCTGCCGGCATTGATGCCCTATCTGCATCTACCGGTGCAATCCGGCTCCGACCGCATCCTCAAGGCGATGAATCGCCGGCACACGGCGAGGGATTATCTGGCGCTGCTCGACCGTATCCGTACCGCGCGGCCTGACATTGCGCTCTCCGGCGACTTCATCGTCGGCTTTCCCGGCGAGACCGAGGCGGATTTCGAGGCGACCATGGAGCTGGTGCGTCAGGTGAATTACGCCTCGGCCTTTTCGTTCAAATATTCGCCGCGCCCCGGCACGCCGGGCGCCGAAATGTCCGATCACGTGCCGGAAACCGTCAAGGACGAGCGCTTGCAGAGACTGCAGGCTCTGCTTGTGAAGCAGCAGCAGGATTTCGGTTTGAGCCTCGTCGGAAGCACCATCGACACGCTGATCGAGAAGCCCGGCCGTCAGGCCGGCCAGAAGGTTGGCCGCTCGCCTTGGCTGCAGCCGGTTATTGTTGATGAAAAGGCCGGCGAAATCGGTGACATTATCCAGGTGCGAATCACGAAGACGGGCTACAACAGCCTGTTCGCCGAATTGGCCTGAGGGTCTCGGCAGATGAGGAGAGACGGTTGAGCGCAGCAGAGCTGAAGAACCTGCCCCCGGTACCGGCATCTGGGGCTTCTGACATGGCGCACATCGTTCTGACTTTCGACAACAACAAGCTTGCCAGCGCCCTTTATGGTCAGTTCGACGAAAACCTCGCCAGGCTGGAGCAGAAGCTTGGCGTCGACATCCGCTCACGCGGCAACCAGCTGACCATCAAGGGTTCGGCGTCGGCCGCCGAGCAGGCGCGCCGCGCCCTGGACAACCTCTACGGCATTCTCCAGAAAGGCGTCGATATCGGCCAGTCCGACGTCGACGGCGCCGTGCGCATGGCGATCGCCGCCGACGATCAGCTGACCCTGCCGACGCTGGAGCGCAAGGGCAAGGTTTCCGCCGCCCAGATCGCCACCCGCAAGAAGACGATCTATGCCCGCTCACTCAACCAGGACGCCTATATGCGGGCGCTGGAACGGTCGGAACTGGTGTTCGGCATCGGCCCGGCCGGCACCGGCAAGACCTATCTGGCGGTGGCCCATGCGGCGATGCTGCTCGAGCGCGGCATGGTCGAGCGCATCATTCTCTCGCGGCCTGCGGTCGAGGCCGGCGAACGGCTGGGCTTCCTGCCCGGCGACATGAAGGAGAAGGTCGATCCCTATCTGCGGCCGCTCTATGACGCGCTCTACGACATGATGCCCGCCGACAAGGTCGAGCGCGCCATTGCCGCCGAAGTGATCGAGATCGCGCCGCTCGCCTTCATGCGCGGCCGCACGCTGGCGCATGCCGCCGTCATCCTCGACGAGGCGCAGAACACCACGCCGATGCAGATGAAGATGTTCCTGACGCGTCTGGGCGAAAATTCGCGCATGATCGTCACCGGCGATCCGACCCAGATCGACCTTCCTTCGAACACCAAATCGGGACTGGTCGAAGCCTTGCGGGTGCTGGACGGCGTGGCGGGCGCGGTCACCGTGCGCTTCAACGACGGCGATGTGGTCCGCCATCCACTGGTGGCGGAAATCGTCAGGGCCTACGACCGGGACGCCAAGCTGGCGCGCGGCCTCGGCGCCGAGAATTGATGTTGACGATGCGGCTTCATGCCTGAGGACATAACATCCGGCGACGGGAATGTTCCCGTCGACATCGACATATCGGTTGAGGCGGGCAACTGGCCCGACGAGGCAAGCCTGACGCGGCTGGTCGATCGCGCCGTCAAGGCGGCTTTTGCCGAAACCGGCGTGGCGGGCCGTTCCGAACTCAGCCTCGTTTTTACCGACGACGCCCATGTCCGGGTTCTCAACGCCGGCTGGCGCGGCAAGGACAAGCCGACCAATGTCTTGTCTTTCCCGGCTTTTCCGTTTGTGCAAGGCGGACCGTTGCCGCCGATGCTGGGCGACATCGTGCTCGCCGCCGAGACGGTCGCGCGTGAAGCGGCACTGGAAGACAAGCCGGTCGAGAACCATATCACCCATCTCGTCATCCACGGCCTGCTGCATCTGCTGGGTTACGATCACGAGACCGACACTGAAGCCGAGGCGATGGAAGCCGTCGAACGCGCGGCGCTTGCAAGGCTTGCCATTCCCGACCCCTACGCGTAACTACATCTGATCAATTGACCGGACGACGATGAACGACAAACCAGAAACTGCCGCCCGCCCCGACGCCGGCAGTGCGACCAAGGCTTCCGACACGTCGGAAGAGGGATCAAGTCCGAGTACCGTTACCTCTGGTGCTAACAGTACCTCTGGCGCTAGCAGTACCTCTGCTGTTGCCGGTGCTGGCAGCGCTGCCAGCGAGACGTTGCCTGCCGGTCCCTCCCTGTTCGACCGCGTTCTGGGCCTGTTTCGGCAACGCAACGGAACCAGCCTGCGTGAGGAAATTGCCGGCGCGCTTGCCGAGACGACGAGCGATGCCGGCGCCTTCTCGCCCGGCGAACGCGCCATGCTCAACAACATCCTGCGGCTGCGCGAAGTGCGCGTCGAGGACGTCATGGTACCGCGCGCCGACATTCAGGGGGTCGAAATCACGACGACGCTCGGCGATCTCCTGGGCACTTTCGAACAATCCGGCCATTCCCGCATGCCGGTCTATTCCGAGACGCTCGATGATCCGCGCGGCATGGTCCATATCCGTGACGTGCTGGCCCACATCACCAAGATCGCGCGCGTCAAGAAGGGCCGCACGACCAGGAAAACCCCCGCTGCCACGGTTCTCGATCTTGCCCAGGTCGACCTCGCACGCACCATTGGCGACCTCAATCTGATCCGCCCGGTGCTGTTCGTGCCGCCGTCGATGCTTGCCTCCGACCTGATGGGCCGCATGCAGACGACGCGCACGCAAATGGCGCTGGTCATCGATGAATATGGCGGCACCGACGGTCTTGCCTCGCTGGAAGACATCGTCGAGATGGTGGTCGGCGACATCGAGGACGAGCATGACGACGACGAGCCGATGATCACCCAGAGCGGCGACGGCGTGTTCATCGTCGACGGCAAGGCCGAGATCGACGACGTGGCCAAGATGATCGGCGGGGATTTCGCCGCCGGTGAACATGGCGAATATGTCGACACGATCGGCGGCATGATTTTCAACACGCTTGGCCGTGTTCCGGCCCGCGGCGAGGTGGTGCAGGCCATACCCGGCTTCGAATTCCACGTCCTCGATGCTGATCCGCGCCGCGTCAAGCGCGTGCGCATCGTGCAGAGCCAGAAGGGTGAGCGCCGCCGGCGCGCCACCGCGCGCACCGAACAGGCGTGAGCGTCACGCTCGCCCGATGACTGTCGACGACCCGTTCAAGCATCCAAGTCTGGGGTCTGGTGTCTTCTACAAGGACCCTCGTGCCGCGCTGGATTGGCTGGAAGCCGCCTTCGGCTTCGAGCGCAGCATGGTGGTCAGCGATGCCGAGGGAAAACTCATCCATGCAGAGATGCGGTTCGGCGACAGCTACATCATCGTCGATTCCGAATGGAGCGATTATGTCGCCAGCCCGGCTTCGGTCTCGGGCAGCAACACGCAGTCGATCTATATCAGGCTGAAGGGCGGCCTGGATGCGCATTGCGAGCAGGCGCGGGCGACCGACGCCGGGATAATCCAGGAGCCGGCGGATCAGTTCTACGGTGAGCGCCAGTATCGTGCCCGCGACCCCGAGGGCCATGTCTGGACCTTCACGCAGACCATCCGTTCGGTTCCGCGCGAGGAGGCCGAGCGGCTGGGGAGCGTTCAAATCGAGGGTTGGCACTGGTAGGGCAGGGCCGGAGCTGTGCATCTCAGCCAGCCCATCCGCCGTTTGGAGCGCGGAGCGCAGCCTGTTAAATCTTGTGTCCTGATTCGCGACTCGGAAGTATGCATGGAGCGCCTCACCGGCCGGATAATTCTGCTTTGGGGTTGGCGGCGTGCGCTCGTGGCGTTTCTCGCAGGTGCCTTGGCGGTGCTTGGTCAGGCGCCTTACGATTTCTTCGCCGCCTGTTTCGTCTCGTTTCCGCTGCTGGTCTGGCTGCTCGACGGCGCCACCGGTGAAGCTTCCGGCAGTCTGTTCCGGCGTCTACGGCCGGCTTTTGCCGTCGGTTGGTGGTTCGGTTTCGGCTATTTCCTCGCCGGCCTCTGGTGGATCGGTTCGGCGCTGCTGGTCGAGGCCGACAGCTTTGCCTGGGCGCTCCCCTTCGCCGTGGTCGGCATTCCTTTCATGCTCGCCTTTTTCTACGGCTTTGCGGCAATCGTTGCCCGGCTGCTGTGGAGCAACGACATTGGCCGCATCGCCGCCCTTGCCTTCGGCTTCGGCCTGGCGGAATGGCTGCGCGATTTCCTGTTCACCGGTTTTCCCTGGAATGCCGTCGGCTACGCGGCCATGCCCGTGCCGCTGCTGATGCAGAGCGTCTCGGTGACGGGCATGATCGGCATGAACGCGCTCGCCGTGTTCGTCTTCGCACTGCCGGCACTGCTGGCGGCACGTCGGCACCTGCGCCTCGGCGCGGCACTGTTTGTCATGCTCGCCGCCGCCCATGTCGGCTTCGGCTATGTCAGGCTTGGCGCTCCCGAACCGCCAGCTTCACGCAGCCTGGATGTCCGCATCGTTCAGCCGGCCGTGGACCTGTCGGAAAAATGGGATGCCTCGGTGCGCGACCGCATCTTCGCGGTCCTGATGGGGCTCTCGGCCAAGGCGCCGGACCCAGGCCATCAAAAGCCGCAGCTGATCCTGTGGCCCGAAACCTCGGTGCCTTTCCTCTTCACCGAGCGTCCGGACGCATTGACGGCGCTGGGAGACATGCTCGGATCCGGCCAGATGCTGATTGCCGGCGTCGTTCGCGAGGAAGGCGGTTCGGCCGCGAATGCCGACAGCCGTTACTACAACTCCGTGGTGGCGATCGACGACAAGGGTGAAATCGCTGACGCCGTCGACAAGGTTCACCTGGTGCCGTTCGGCGAATACCTGCCTTTCGCCGATCTGCTCCAGCGTTTCGGCATCGAGCAACTGGTTGCCGGGCCGATGAGTTTCGCGGCCGGCAATGAGCGGCACGCCATCACGCTGCCCGATGGCATCCGTGCGCTGCCATTTATCTGTTATGAGGTGATCTTTCCCGATCTTGTGGCAGTTGACGCTGCGTCAGCGCAGCTTATTGTGAACGTTACCAACGATGCGTGGTTCGGCGACACGCCGGGTCCGTATCAGCATTTCAGGCAGGCCCAGATCCGCGCGGTGGAAAATGGATTGCCATTGGTACGTGCTGCCAACAACGGCATCTCGGCCGTCGTCGATCCGCGCGGGCGCATCGTCGATGCGCTTGCGATCGACGCACGCGGCGCCATCGATGCCCACATACCGATTTCCGGACAGGCGCTCATATCTCCCGGCCAACGGCGCATTAACGGAATGCTGATCATGTTGCTGTTTGCCGTTGGGGCAGCGCTGTTGAACGTAAGGCAAAGGCTACGGGTGAATTGACAGCCAACACATTAGAAACTCATACTGTAAGTGCCTGAAAATTTCTCGAAGCCGGTGGATCGTTCTGTTGGGGCAGTTGCCTCCGGCTTTGTTTGGGCAAGAAAAAATAGAGAAAGCCGAAAAAATTCGGCGAGGAAAAAATGACAGAAGACAACAAGAAGAAACCGAATCCGATCGACATCCATGTTGGCAGTCGCATCCGGCTTCGCCGCAACATGCTGGGAATGAGCCAGGAAAAGCTGGGAGAAAACCTCGGCATCACATTTCAACAGATTCAGAAATATGAAAAAGGCACCAACCGCGTCGGCGCCAGCCGATTGCAGGCGATAGCGTCCATACTCGGCGTGCCGGTCGCCTTCTTTTTCGAGGATGCGCCCGGCCAGGAGCCCGTGGCGGGCCGTGGATTTGCCGAGGACGCGTCGATGGCTTTCGCTGTCGAATTCTGCGGCAGCCCTGAAGGCCTTCAGCTCAACCGGGCCTTTGTCAAGATCGCTGATGCCAAGGTGCGCCGCAGGATTATAGACCTGGTCAAGTCCCTCTCCGCCGACGATCCCGACTGATCCTCAATCACGCCAGCACCGGCGGCGTCTTGCCGCTGGTGGCACAAGATAACTGCATCGACATTCATGCCAGAGCCGAAGCACCGCTTGACGAGCGGCGCTTCGCCCCGCTAACACGTGGCGCGCCAAAATCGGCAGCCTGCCGATCGTTTTTCAAGAGGGGACACCCGTGACGCGGCAGAACTACTTCTTTACCTCGGAATCCGTTGCCGAGGGCCATCCCGACAAAGTCTGTGACCGGATTTCCGACGAGATCGTCGATCTGGTGTATCGCGAAGCCAAGAAGACCGGCATGGACCCGTGGAAAGTCCGTGTCGCCTGCGAGACGCTGGCCACCACCAACCGTGTCGTCATCGCCGGCGAAGTGCGTGTTCCCGACACGCTGCTCAAGAGGGACAAGGCAGGCAATATTCTCAAGGATGCCGCCGGGCATTCGGTCGTCAATCCGGCCAAGTTCAAGTCGGTCGCCCGCAAGGCGATCCGCGAGATCGGCTACGAGCAGGCCGGCTTTCACTGGAAAACCGCGAAGATCGAGGTTCTGCTGCACGGCCAGTCGCCTGACATCGGCCAGGGCGTCGACAATGCCTCCGACCGTCAGGGCGAAGAGGGTGCCGGCGACCAGGGCATCATGTTCGGCTACGCCTGCCGCGAGACGCCGGATCTGATGCCGGCGCCGATCTACTACAGCCACAAGATCCTCGAATTGCTGGCAGCCGCCCGCCACGAGGGCAGCGGTGAAGCCGGCAGGCTCGGACCGGATGCCAAGAGCCAGGTCACCGTTCGCTATGTCGACGGCAAGGCCGCCGAGGCGACGCAGATCGTGCTGTCCACGCAGCATCTCGATGCGAGCTGGGATTCGAAGAAGGTCCGCAAGGTCGTCGAACCCTATATCCGGGAGGCGCTGGGCGAGCTGAAGATCGCCGACAACTGCATGTGGTACATCAATCCGACCGGCAAGTTCGTCATCGGCGGGCCGGACGGCGACGCCGGGCTGACCGGCCGCAAGATCATCGTCGACACCTATGGCGGTGCCGCACCCCATGGCGGCGGTGCCTTCTCCGGCAAGGACACCACCAAGGTGGATCGTTCGGCGGCCTATGCGGCGCGCTACCTGGCCAAGAACGTCGTGGCGGCGAAACTCGCCGACCGCTGCACCATCCAGCTTTCCTACGCCATCGGCGTTGCTCAGCCGCTGTCGGTCTATGTCGACTTGCACGGTACCGGCAAGGTCGACGAGGCAAAGCTCGAGGACGCGCTGCGCACGGTGATGGATCTGTCGCCGTCGGGCATCCGCCGTCACCTCGATCTCAACAAACCGATCTACGCCAAGACGTCGTCCTACGGCCATTTCGGCCGCAAGGCCGGCCGTGATGGGTCTTTCTCCTGGGAAAAGACCGATCTCGCCAAGGCGCTCAAGGACGCGGTCGCCGCCTGACAGCGGCGCCGCAAAGTCCCACCATGGATCCGAAGGACAGACCAAGCCGCGCGACCGAAGCCTTTTTCGGTCGCCGGCGCGGCAAAACCATGCGTCCGCAGCAGGCGGCCGCACTGGAAAGCGGCTTTGGCACATATCGGCTCGATCTGACGGCTGAACCGCCGGCTGATCTGCACGCTCTGTTTGAGACGGATGTCCGCGCGGTTCGCCTTGAGATTGGCTTCGGCGGTGGCGAGCATCTCCTGCATCGTGCGATCGAGGCGCCTTCGATCGGCTTTATCGGCGTCGAGCCCTTCGTCAACGGCATGGCCAAGATGATGATGGCGGTGCGCGAGAAACCACTCGCCAATCTGCGGGTCTATGACGACGACGCCACAAGGCTGCTCGACTGGCTGCCGCAAGCCTCGCTCGACGGCATCGATCTGCTCTATCCCGACCCCTGGCCGAAGAAGAAACACTGGAAGCGGCGCTTCGTCAGCCCGGTCAATCTCGAGCGGTTCGCGCGTGTGCTGAAGCCTGGTTCAAAATTCCGCTTCGCGTCCGACATCGACACCTATGTCAATTGGACCCTGCTGCATTGCCGCGCGCATGGCGCGTTCGCATGGCAGGCTTGCGAGGCGGCGGACTGGCACCTTTCCTATGAAGGTTGGCCGGGCACCCGTTACGAGGCCAAGGCCATTCGTGAGGGCCGGCGGCCGGCCTATCTTACCTTCATTCGGAAATAAGCTCGCGGTCTTAGAGAAATTCCTGGAAAGTGTGAAACGGTTTTCCGTCCGGAATTGCGTCAAAGCTAGAAGCGGCGGCCGATGCGATCGAAGGCGGCAGGCTCGACGCCGAGATTGCGCAGGTCGTCGGCGCGCGGCCTGCGACCGGCTTCCACGGCCCGCGAAGCGGCCACGGCGCTGCCGAATACGGTGAAGAAGTCGCCTATTGCAGAAAATATCTTGCGATTGCTCATGATCATGTCCTTTCGCGCACGTGTGACGCGCGGTCACATTTGTGCAGCGCAACATAGGTAGGTGCGTTTCGGCGCCAATCCCATGGGTATCGCCGCATAGGCGCCATGCGTCCCATGCAACGCTGGCGCGGGCCGCCTCGATGGCGGCGCTGCCCGACCAGCACAGCGGGCTTGAAACACAGGCCGCGATCGTCTATATCAGCCTCAAATTCTTGGTCGGTATGACGAAGAGTGGGTCCACCCGGTCCCGCTCTTTTTTATTACCTGCCGATAACTTCGTAGAGAACGACAGGATTTCAATGACTGCAACGGCAAGCGAGGGCGACGATCGCATCATCCGCGAAAGCGGCATCGATGCGCGCATCGCACTGATCGTCCAGCCGGTTCTGCGCGGCATCGGCTTCCGCCTCGTGCGGGTGCATCTGTCGGGCCAGAACGGGCTGACGCTGCAGATCATGGCCGAACGCGAGGACGGCACCATGACCGTCGAGGATTGCGAAGAGGTCAGCCGCGCTGTGTCGCCGGCGCTCGACGTCGATGATCCGATCGAAAAGGCCTATCACCTCGAAGTCTCGTCGCCCGGCATCGACCGGCCACTGGTCCGTAAATCGGATTTCACGACCTGGACGGGTCATCTGGTGAAGATGGAAACATCGATGGTCGTCGCCGACCGCAAGCGCTTCAAGGGCAAGATCGCCGAAGCCGGCGAAGACGATGTGCTGATCGAGCGCGACAAGGCAGCCTATGGCGAGGAGCCGACGGTGCGTGTCCCCTACGATGCGATTGCCGACGTGCGCCTGATCCTGACCGACGATCTCATCCGCGATGCCCTGTCGAAGGACAACAGGGCGCGCAAGGAAGCCAAGAAGCGCCGCGGCGAACCGGACGACGACGAGTCGGGTGCGGAAGCGGACGCCACGGAAGACCACGAACAGGAACTATGATTGAGCTGCCGGGCGCAAAGGCCCGGCAAACAAGCTCCGGAGAAAAACGATGGTTGTAAGCGCCAACAGACTTGAATTGCTGCAGATCGCCGACGCGGTCGCGCGTGAAAAGTCGATCGACAAGTCGATCGTCATCGCCGCCATGGCCGATGCGATCCAGAAGGCGGCGCGCTCGCGTTACGGTCAGGAGACCAACATCCGCGCCGACATCAACCCGAACACCGGTGAGATGAAGCTGCAGCGGCTGATGGAAGTGGTCGAGAAGGTCGATGACTACGCCACGCAGATCGCCATTTCGTCGGCTCGCGAGCGCAATCCCGACGCCCAGCTCGGCGACTTCATCGCCGAACAGCTGCCGCCCATGGATTTCGGCCGCATCGCTGCCCAGTCGGCCAAGCAGGTCATCGTGCAGAAGGTCCGCGAGGCCGAACGCGACCGCCAGTATGACGAGTACAAGGACCGCATCGGCGAGATCGTCAACGGTACCGTCAAGCGCGTCGAATACGGCAACGTCATCGTCGATCTCGGCCGCGGCGAAGCGATCATCCGTCGCGATGAGCTGATCCCGCGCGAGAACTACAAATATGGCGACCGCGTCCGCGCCTATGTCTACGATGTGCGCCGCGAGCAGCGCGGCCCGCAGATATTCCTGTCGCGTACCCACCCGCAGTTCATGGCCAAGCTGTTCACCATGGAAGTGCCGGAAATCTATGACGGCATCATCGAGATAAAATCGGTCGCCCGCGACCCAGGTTCGCGCGCCAAGATCGCCGTCATCTCGCGCGACAGCTCGATCGATCCGGTCGGCGCCTGCGTCGGCATGCGCGGCAGCCGCGTCCAGGCCGTCGTCGGCGAATTGCAGGGCGAGAAGATCGACATCATTCCGTGGTCGCCTTCGGCGGCGTCCTTCATCGTCAACGCGCTGCAGCCGGCGGAAGTCGCCAAAGTCGTGCTCGACGAGGATGCCGAACGCATCGAAGTCGTGGTTCCCGACGACCAGCTGTCGCTGGCCATCGGCCGCCGCGGCCAGAACGTGCGTCTGGCTTCGCAGCTGACCGGTTGGGATATCGACATCCTCACCGAGGCCGAAGAATCCGAGCGTCGCCAGAAGGAATTCGTAGAGCGTTCGTCGCTGTTCATGGAAGCCCTCGACGTCGACGAGATGGTCGGCCAGGTGCTGGCCTCCGAAGGCTTCACCAGCGTCGAGGAAGTCGCGTATGTCGATTCCGGCGAGATCGCCTCGATCGACGGTTTCGACGAGGACACCGCTTCGGAAATCCAGACCCGCGCCCGCGAATATCTGGAGAAGATCGAGGCCGAGCACGATGACAAGCGCAAGGCGCTCGGTGTTTCGGACGAGTTGCGCGAAATTCCCGGCGTCACCACCGCCATGATGGTGACGCTTGGCGAGGACGGCGTGAAGACGATCGAGGATTTCGCCGGCTATGCCGCCGACGACCTGACCGGCTGGAAGGAACGCAAGGACGGCGAGACAAAGGTCTATCCGGGCGTGCTGGCCAATCATGGCGTGACCCGCGCAGACGCCGAACAGATGGTTCTGGCCGCCCGCCTCAAGGCCGGCTGGATCACCGAAGACGAGCTTGCAGCCGAAGAAGTCTCGGCTGACGAAGCCGTTGGTGCGTGAGGTGAAACCGCATCGCACCGAACCCGCCCCTGGACGAGATGAACGATCGCACCTGCATCGTTACGCGCAAACAAGCCGAACCGGATGATCTGATCCGGTTCGTCGTCGGCCCGGATTCGGCCGTCGTTCCCGACATCAAGAGAAATCTGCCCGGCCGCGGTTGCTGGGTGAGCGCCGACCGCCTACATATCGACAAGGCTGCGGCGAAGAACCTCTTTGCCCGCGCCTTCAAGGCACAGGTGGTCGTGCCGCCCGATCTTGGCGGCATGATCGACGGGCTGCTTTCCAGGCACGCTCTGGGCATGCTTGGTCTTGCCCGTAAGGCAGGCGCAATTTCGCTTGGTGCTACCAAGGTCGAAAGTGCTGTTCGCGGCGGATTGGCGCTTTTCGTGCTCCACGCGACCGAGGCGTCCGATGACGGCGTGCGCAAGATCAGCCAGGCGCGACGGGCGACAGTCCATCTCGGCGGGCCCGCCATCCTTGCCTACAAACTTTTCTCCGAGGCCGAGTTGAGCTTGGCATTGGGGGGTACAAATGTGATACATGCTGCCGTTCTCGCGGGAGACGCGGGCAGGGCGGTCCAGAAGCGCATGGTTGCGCTCGACCGGTATCGGGGCGGTTCCCCGGACGATCTGGCAATGCTTGCGGCTGTTGCTGACGAAGATGATGCCGCAGAGGATATGGAATGAGCGATACGAAATCGGGTGACGACAATACGCTGAGTGTGACGCCGAAGAAGACCTTGACGCTGAAGCGCCCCGGTATGGAACAGGGCACTGTGCGCCAGAACTTCTCGCACGGCCGCACCAAGCAGGTCGTCGTCGAAACCAAGAAGCGCAAGTTCTCGATGCCCGGCGACAAGCCGGAGCCTGTTGCCGCCCCGGTCTTCACACCGAAGCCGGCGGTCGTGGCCGCACCCGTCGTCGTGCCGGAAGCACCGAAGGCGCCACCACCGCCACCGGCCCCGGTCGAACGCAGCGGCATGGTGCTGAACGAGCTGTCGCGCAGTGAAATGGAAGCACGCCGCAGGGCGCTCGAGGGCTCGAAGGTTCGCGAGGTCGAGGACCGCCAGCGCGCCGCCGAGGATGCCAAGCGTCGCGCCGAGGACGAAGAGCGCCGCAAGCGCGAACGCGATGAATCCGCACGCCGCCAGGCCGAGGAAGAGGCGCGGTTGCAGACCGAGGCCGAATCCCGCCGTCGGGCTGAGGAAGAGGCCCGTCGACGCGCGCCATTGGCTGCCGAACTGGCAACGGTCGATGACGAGGAAGTGGCCAAGCCGAAGCGTGTTGGTGCCGGCGCACCGGTGCGCCGTCCGGTCACGCCCGAAGTGGCGCGTCCGGCCAAGCCGACCAAGGCCGAGGAAGACCGCCGCCGCGGCAAGCTGACGCTGAATTCAGCATTGTCCGACGAAGACGCGCGAGCCCGTTCGCTGTCGTCGATGCGTCGCCGCCAGGAAAAATTCAAGCGCGCGATGCACAATGAGCCGCGCGAGAAAGTCATGCGCGAAGTGATCCTGCCAGAGACCATTACCATCCAGGAACTGGCGCAACGCATGTCCGAGCGCGCGGTCGATCTGGTCAAGTTCTTCATGAAGCAGGGCCAGATCCTGAAGCCGGGCGACGTCATCGATGCCGACACGGCCGAGCTGGTTGCTACCGAATTCGGCCACACGGTCCGCCGCGTCGCCGAGTCCGACATCGAGGAAGGCCTGTTCAACATCGCCGACAATGCCGAGGACCTGGTTTCGCGTCCGCCGGTCGTGACGATCATGGGTCACGTCGATCATGGCAAGACCTCGCTGCTCGACGCGATCCGCAACGCCAATGTCGTCTCCGGCGAAGCCGGCGGCATCACCCAGCATATCGGCGCCTACCAGGTCGAGAAGAACGGTCACAAGATCACCTTCATCGACACGCCCGGCCACGCCGCCTTCACGGCGATGCGTGCTCGTGGCGCCCAGGCGACCGACATTGCCATCCTGGTGGTTGCCGCCGACGACAGCGTCATGCCGCAGACGATCGAATCGATCAGCCATGCCAAGGCGGCCGGCGTTCCGATCATCGTGGCGATCAACAAGATCGACAAGCATGATGCCGATCCGCAGAAAGTGCGCTCCGAACTGCTGCGCCACGAGGTTTTCGTCGAATCCATGGGCGGTGAAGTTCTGGACGTCGAAGTGTCGGCGACCAAGGGCACCAATCTCGACAAGCTGCTCGAGGCGATCCTGCTGCAGGCCGAAATTCTCGACCTGAAGGCCAATCCGGATCGTACCGCCGAAGGCGTTGTCATTGAAGCCCAGCTCGACAAGGGCCGTGGCCCCGTCGCCACCGTGCTGGTGCAGACCGGCACGCTGATGCCGGGCGACATCCTCGTTGCCGGCAACGAATGGGGCCGGGTGCGTGCGCTGGTCAACGATCGTGGTGTGCAGATCAAGGAAGCGCCGCCGGCGATGCCGGTGGAAGTGCTTGGCTTGCAGGGCACACCGCAGGCCGGCGACCGCTTCGCCGTGGTCAACAACGAGGCCCGTGCCCGCGAGATCACCGAATACCGCCAGCGGCTGGCGCGCGAGAAGGCGGTTGCCAAGCATGCCGGCCAGCGCGGTTCGCTCGAGCAGATGATGTCGCAATTGCAGACAAGCGGGCTGAAGGAATTTCCGCTGGTCATCAAGGGCGACGTGCAGGGCTCGATCGAGGCGATCAACGCCGCACTCGACAAACTCGGCACCGACGAAGTGCGTGCGCGCATCGTCCATGCCGGCGCCGGCGCCATCACCGAAAGCGACGTGTCGCTGGCGGAGACTTCGGGTGCCGCGATCATCGGCTTCAACGTCCGCGCCAACGTCCAGGCGCGTGCCGCCGCAGCGGCGGCTGGCATCGAGATCCGCTACTACTCGATCATCTACAACCTCGTGGATGACGTGAAGGCGGCTCTGTCGGGCCTGCTGTCGCCGGAGCGTCGCGAGACCTTCATCGGCAACGCGCAGATCCTCGAGATCTTCGACATCACCAAGGTCGGCAAGATCGCCGGCTGCCGTGTCACCGAAGGCAAGGTCGAGCGTGGCGCGGGTGTGCGCCTGATCCGTGACAACGTCGTCATCCACGAAGGGACGCTGAAGACCCTGAAGCGCTTCAAGGACGAAGTTTCGGAAGTCCCCGGCGGCCAGGAGTGCGGCATGGCCTTCCAGAACTACGAAGACATGCGCGTCGGCGACGTCATCGAGTGCTTCCGCGTCGAGATGGTGACCCGGACACTCTGAGTTCGAGTGACTTGTCCATACCGGGCGGTGGCCGAAAGGCCGCCGCCCGAGGTCTATTGAGAACGACCCATATGAGACATGCGGCACGGTCCCATCCCGCGCCTCACGCTTCAGGATAGAGAAAAATGCCCCGTCCAACCACATCCAGCCCATCCCAGCGCATGCTGCGCGTCGCCGAACAGGTGCGCCATGCGCTGTCCGAAACCCTGCAGCGCGGCGAGATCATCGATCCGCTGATCGAGAACACCGTGGTGTCGGTCTCGGAAGTGCGCATGTCGCCCGATTTGAAGGTCGCTACCGCTTTCGTTTCGCCACTCGGCGCCAAGGATACCGATGCGGTGGTCGAGGCGCTGAACAAGCATGCGAAATTCATCCGTGGCCGTGTCTCCGGCGCGCTGCGGCAGATGAAATTCATGCCGGAGTTTCGCTTCAAGCTCGACACCTCCTTCGACAATTTCGCCAAGATCAACGACCTCTTGAAATCGCCGGAAGTGGCGCGCGATCTGGATCCTGAGGACCAGCAAAACGCGCACCAGGACAAAGACGACAACAAGGACACCGAATAGTGGCGCGCCGCGGCAAGAAGAAGGGCCGGCCGATCTCGGGCTGGCTGATCCTGGACAAGCCGGTCGGCATGGGCTCGACCGAAGCCGTCTCCAAGATCAAATGGCTGTTCCAGGCCGAAAAGGCCGGCCATGCCGGCACGCTCGACCCGCTGGCGTCCGGCATGCTGCCGATCGCGCTTGGCGAGGCCACCAAGACCGTTCCCTACGTGCAGGACGGCGCCAAGATCTATCGCTTCACCGTCGCATGGGGGCAGGAGCGCTCCACCGATGACCTCGAAGGTCCGGTGACGAAGGAGTCCGATCTGCGTCCGTCGGAAGCCGAGGTGCTCGCCCTGCTGCCGAAATACACCGGCGTCATCATGCAGACGCCGCCGCAATTCTCGGCCATCAAGATCGCCGGCGAGCGCGCCTATGATCTGGCCCGCGACGGTGCGACGGTCGACATACCCGCGCGAGAGATCGAGATCGGCCGTCTGGACGTTGTCGAGCATGGCGCCGACCACACTGTTTTCGAGGTCGAATGCGGCAAGGGCACCTATGTGCGCTCGCTGGCCCGCGACATGGGCCGCGACATGGGCTGTTTCGGCCATATCAGCGAATTGCGCCGGGTGGAGGTCGAACCGTTCACCTCGGAGGACTTCGTTACCATCGCCGAGTTGGAAGCTGCCCGTTTCGGCGTGGTGGAGGGAAACGCGGACGCGATTGATATCGCCGACGCTACGGTAGCCGCCGACACGGCAGAGGCTGCCGACAAGGTGGAAGTGCCAATCGACTTCGATGCCATCGATGCGCTCCTGGTCGACACATCGGCTGCCCTCGATTGCCTGCCGCAGATCGCCATCAGCGACGATGCGGCGACCAAGATCCGCCTTGGCAACCCAGTCATCATCCGCGGCCGCGATGCACCGGTGGAAGCCGAGGAAGCCTGCGCCACGGCGCGCGGCAAGCTGGTCGCCATCGGTGCCATCGAGCAAGGCATGTTCAAGCCCAAGCGGGTCTTTGCCGGGTGACGGCTCTCGTCTAACTTCAGTTCGACTCTACGCTCGAGGGGCACATGGCAAAGGCCGAAGCGGTGAACAAACGGGCGCCGGTGAAAACGCGCCGGCCGCCGGTCGGTGCGTCGCCTGGCACGCTGATCGCCGACCCCTCGGCGCGTCGCAGCGAACTCAGGCTGACGCTGATCTCGCCCGAAAAATTCAAGACCATCGAAAATGCCAGCATCGACGACCTCAACACCCATTGCGACAAATGGCCGGTCCTCTGGCTCGACTGCACCGGCCTCGCCAACATCCCGCTGATCGAGGAAATCGGCCGCATTTTCAGCCTGCATCCGCTGGCGCTGGAGGACGTCGTCAACACCGGCCAGCGGCCGAAGGTCGACTTCTTCGAGGACCATGCCTTCGTCGTCGTCAGGATGATCGACGACGTCACCTCGCATCGCTATGAGCAGATCGCCGTCTTCTTCGGCAGCAACTTCGTCGTCACCTTCCAGGAGCGGGAAGGCGATCCGTTCGATCCGGTGCGCAAGCGCATCGAAAGTTCGGCGCCCAACCGGCTGCGCGCCCGCGGTGCCGATTACCTCGCCTATGCGCTGATCGATGCCATCGTCGATAGCTACTTTCCGCCGATCGAGGCCGCCGGCGATACGGTCGACAGCATCGAGGACGAGATGCTGCATTCGCCGCACAAGCATCAGATGCGGCAACTGCATGAATTGCGGCGCGACGCCAACGTGCTGAAAGGCGTGCTTTGGCCGATGCGCGATGCGCTGGCGACGCTGATCCGCAACGATGTGCCCTATGTGAAGGCCGAGACCAAGATCTTCCTCAACGACACGCTCGACCATGCGCTGCGGCTGATCGAACTGGTCGAAACCCAGCGCGACATGCTGACCGGCCTGATCGAAATGCACCTGTCGCTGAGCCAGGCGCGCACCAACGACGTCATCAGCTATCTCACCATCGTATCGGTCATCTTCATGCCGCTCACCTTCCTGGTCGGCATCTGGGGCATGAATTTCGACCCGGAGTCTTCGCCCTGGAACATGCCGGAACTGAAGGCCTATTATGGCTATCCCTTGTCGCTGCTGTTCATGGCGCTTGTCGCGTTCGGGCTGATCGCCTTCTTCAAATGGAAGAAATGGCTTTGACAAGGATAAACCTGCCATTTTGGGCCTGAAAAGCCGGCTGGTGAATTGGGCTGGTGTTTTCCGGGGAATTGCACTATATGCGCCGCAGCATAGCGCTGTGACGCTTTGCTTGCACCGGCCCCTGCTGGACGACATCCCGGCTGAGGGCGACCCGTTTCCTCAAACAGATAAGGAAAAACACGATGTCGATTACTGCCGAGCGCAAACAGGAATTGATGGGTGAATTCGCAACCGCCAAGGGCGATACCGGGTCTCCGGAAGTCCAGGTGGCCATCCTTTCCGAGCGCATCAAGAACCTGACCGACCATTTCAAGGACCACAAGAAGGATAACCATTCCCGCCGTGGTCTGCTTGCTCTCGTCTCCCAGCGCCGCAGCCTGCTTGATTATCTCAAGCGCAAGGACGACGCGCGCTACCAGACGCTGATCGAGAAGCTCGGTCTGCGTCGTTGACGAATTGACCGGCGGGCTTTCGAAGGAGAGCCCGCCGGTCGCGCATTCTGCCAGTCGTATCGACTGGCCAGACCCGGTTTCGATCGTGCAGAGGGCACTCGAAACCGCCCATGGACGGTCATGGGGCAGGATTGCAGGACGCTCGCGCGCGCAGTGCGCCGAAATCACCCGAGCTTCCCGTTGTCTTGCCCGTGGCTGCCCGAGAAAGGAAGCCAGGGAAAGGGCATCCGCGCACCGTGAAACGGCGCGGCCCTTTCCTCATATTAAGGACAAGACATGTTCAATCACCACAAAGTGGAAATCGAATGGGGCGGCCGTCCGCTCATCCTCGAAACCGGCAAGATCGCACGCCAGGCTGACGGCGCGGTGCTCGCCACCTACGGCGAGACCAAGGTTCTCGCCACCGTCGTTTCGATGAAGGAGCCGAAGCCCGGCCTCGATTTCTTCCCGCTGACCGTCAACTACCAGGAAAAGACCTACGCCGCCGGCAAGATCCCGGGTGGCTATTTCAAGCGTGAAGGCCGTCCGAGCGAGAAGGAAACGCTGGTTTCCCGCCTCATCGACCGCCCGATCCGCCCGCTCTTCGCCTCCGGCTACAAGAACGACACGCAGATCGTCGTCACCGTCGTCCAGCATGACCTCGAGAACGATCCCGACATCCTGTCGATCGTGGCCACCTCGGCTGCCCTGACGCTCTCGGGCGTGCCCTTCATGGGCCCGATCGGCGGCGCCCGCGTCGGCTATATCAACGGCGAATACG
Organism: Mesorhizobium sp. M7A.F.Ce.TU.012.03.2.1; assembly: GCF_004006095.1. Lineage (NCBI taxonomy): Bacteria > Pseudomonadati > Pseudomonadota > Alphaproteobacteria > Hyphomicrobiales > Phyllobacteriaceae > Mesorhizobium > Mesorhizobium sp. M7A.F.Ce.TU.012.03.2.1. The sequence goes on along the minus strand of NZ_CP034779.1, from coordinate 526,176 downwards.
TGCTCAACCCGCATGTCGACGAGATGCAGGAATCGAAGCTCGACCTGATCGTCGCCGGCACCACCGACGCCGTGCTGATGGTTGAGTCCGAGGCCAAGGAATTGGGCGAAGAGCTGATGCTCGGCGCCGTCATGTTCGGCCACAAGGGCTTCCAGCCGGTCATCGACGCCATCATCAAGCTGGCCGAAGTCGCCGCCAAGGAGCCGCGCGACTTCACCGCGCCGGATTATTCCGCCCTTGAAGCCGAGATGCTGAAGATCGTCGGTGACGAACTCAGCAATGCCTACAAGAACGTCGACAAGCAGAAGCGTTACGCCGCCGTCGATGCCGTCAAGGCGAAGGTCAAGGCAGCGTTTGCCCCGGCCGAAGGCGAAGATGCCAAGTACACCTCCGAGCAGATCGGTTCGGTATTCAAGGAACTCCAGGCCAAGGTCGTGCGCTGGAACATCCTCGACACCGGTTCGCGCATCGATGGCCGTGACCTGAAGACAGTCCGCAAGATCGTCTCTGAAGTCGGCGTCCTGCCACGCACCCACGGTTCGGCGCTGTTCACCCGCGGCGAGACCCAGGCGCTGGTCGTTGCCACGCTCGGCACCGGCGAGGACGAGCAGTATGTCGATTCGCTGACCGGCATGTACAAGGAGAAGTTCCTTCTTCACTACAACTTCCCTCCCTACTCCGTCGGAGAGACCGGCCGCATGGGTTCGCCGGGCCGCCGCGAAATCGGCCATGGCAAGCTCGCCTGGCGCGCCATTCGCCCGATGCTGCCGAGTGCCGACCAGTTCCCCTACACTCTGCGCGTCGTCTCGGAGATCACCGAGTCCAACGGTTCGTCGTCGATGGCCACCGTCTGCGGCACCTCGCTGGCGCTGATGGATGCCGGCGTGCCGCTGGCAAAGCCGGTCGCCGGTATCGCCATGGGCCTGATCAAGGAAGGCGAGCGTTTCGCCGTTCTGTCCGACATCCTTGGTGATGAGGATCACCTCGGCGACATGGACTTCAAGGTCGCCGGCACCGCGAACGGCATCACCTCGCTGCAGATGGATATCAAGATCGAAGGCATCACCGAGGAGATCATGAAGATCGCGCTGGACCAGGCCAAGGATGGCCGCCAGCACATCCTCGGCGAAATGGCGCATGCTCTGACCGGCGCGCGTTCGGAACTGGGTGAGTTCGCACCGCGCATCGAAGTGATGCACATCCCGACCGACAAGATCCGTGACGTGATCGGCTCGGGCGGCAAGGTGATCCGCGAGATCGTCGAAAAGACCGGCGCCAAGATCAACATCGAGGACGACGGCACGGTCAAGATCGCTTCGTCCAACGCCAAGGAGATCGAGGCGGCGAAGAAGTGGATCCACACCATCGTCGCTGAGCCGGAAGTCGGCGAGATCTACGAAGGCACGGTCGTCAAGACCGCCGACTTCGGCGCTTTCGTCAACTTCTTCGGTCCGCGTGACGGCCTCGTCCACATCTCGCAGCTTGCCAACGACCGGGTCGCCAAGACCTCGGACGTGGTCAAGGAAGGCGACAAGGTCTGGGTCAAGCTGATGGGCTTCGACGAGCGCGGCAAGGTCCGCCTGTCGATGAAGGTCGTCGACCAGGCCACCGGCAAGGAACTCGCCCGCGACAAGAAGACCGAAGGCGAAGAAAACGCCGCCTGAACGTCTTGAGTTCATGAATTGAAGCGGGCGCGGCTTATGTCGCGCCCGTTTTCATTTCAGCCCCGGTTTTCACTCTCAAATCGCCCAGACAAGTCGAGATCGAACAATGTCCGCCGAGCCGTTGAAGACGCTTTTCCATCCCTTCGAGGCCGAGGCTGTTGCTTTGCCGGGAAAGGGCGAGCGCGTGCTGTTTCTCGGCGCTGAGCCGGGTTTTCGCCTGCCTGAAGGCTTCGAGGCGACGCTTCACCTCGTGCAGGGCTTTCGGCCGCATTTTAGCGCGCTGCAGGCGTCTGGCTGCGTCGTCACCGCGCAAGTGGAAGGCGATGGCTTCGATATGGCACTTGTGCTGGCCGGGCGACATCGGGGTCTGAACGAAGTGCGCCTCGCGCAGGCGCTTGAGCGTGTGGCGCCGGGCGGCTTGGTCGTCGTTGGCGGCGGCAAGGATGATGGCATTGCCAGCCTGCGCAAGCGCGTCGGCGAACTTGTGCCGCTGGAGGGCCATCTGCCAAAATATCACGGCATCGCCTTCTGGTTACGCCGTCCCGCGGACCTCGCCGCCGCGGAAGAACTGCGCGCCGCCAATCCCGCTCTGCTGGTTGAAAACCGGTTCCCCACCGGGCCCGGCATGTTTTCCTTCGACCGGATCGATACCGGCTCCAAATTGCTGGTCGAGAACCTGCCCAATGATCTGCGTGGCAACATTGCCGATTTCTGCGCCGGCTGGGGGTATCTGGCTGCCGAGATCGCCGTCCGCTCACCGGGCATTTCGGCGCTCGACCTCTATGAGGCCGATTTCGCCTCGCTCGAAGCCGCGAAGCTCAATCTGGCAGGGGTCACCCAGTCGATCGCCAGAAACTTCTTCTGGATCGATCTGCTGAAGGAACCTGTCGAGAAGCGCTACGACGCGATTGCCATGAACCCGCCCTTTCACCGTAGTCGGGCGGCCGAGCCGGAGATCGGCGCCGGCATGATCCGCGCGGCGGCCAAGGCCTTGAAGCCGGGTGGGCGGCTGTTCATGGTCGCCAACCGCCAGCTTCCCTATGAGCCGATCCTGGCGGCCGCCTTTTCGAGCCATGCCGAACTCGCCCGCGATGGCATGTTCAAGGTGCTTGTCGCTCGTCGTTGATACAATGCACCGCGTTCAATGCAGATTGGCGACGCGTCGGACCTCATCGGTGACATGCACGTCGCCGACCCTGATCTTGAGGGGGGCCGGCCTGCCGTAAAGATAGCCTTGCACCACCTCGCAGCCGGCCGCCCTGAGCAGCGTCGCCTGGCTTTCGGTCTCGACACCTTCGGCAATGATGCTGACGCCGAGCGCGCGCGACAGCCCGACGATGGTCGAGACGACCGCACCCGAGCTGGAATCGGTGTCGAGGCGGCTGACGAAGGACCGGTCGATCTTCAGCTTGCCGAACGAGAAATCGATCAGGTAGCTCAAATTGGAATAGCCGGTACCGAAATCGTCGACGGCGACCGAGATGCCCATATCCGCAAGCTCCTTCAGGATGGCGGCGGCGCGGTCGCGGTCCTGCATCATCGCCGTCTCGGTCACTTCCAGCTCCAGCCGCGACGGCTTGATGCCGGTGCTCGTCATGGCGTCGCGCACGATGCCGACGAAGTCCTTGGTCATGAACTGCACGGGCGAGATGTTGACGGCGACGAAGCAATCGTCGGGCAGATGCCGGGCGTCGCTGCAGGCTTTGCGCAGCACCCATTCGCCGATCGGGCCGATCATGCCGGTTTCCTCGGCGATCGGAATGAACTCCATCGGCGGGATCATGCCGCGTTCCGGATGCCGCCAGCGGATAAGCGCTTCATACCCGACGATGCGGCCGGTCGGGAGATCGAGCTGCGGCTGGTAATGAAGGTCGAAGTCACCACGCTCGAAGGCTATGTGCAGTTCGGATTCGATCCATTGGCGATGGTCGGCGACCCTGCCCATTTCGGCATGGAAGACCGACCAGTTGCCGACGCCGCTGGCGCGCGCGTTCTGCAGCGCCAGATTGGAGCGGCGCAGGATGAGGACCGGATCGACGCCGTCCTTTGGCATCGCCACGATGCCGACCGACAGGCTGACCGATTGCAGGTGCGTACCGAGATCATAGGGCTCCATCATCTCGTCGATGAGTCTCTCTATGGTGCTTTCCAAGGACCCTGAGACTTGATTGTCGGGCAGCAGGATCGCGAATTCACCGGCGCCGATGCGTCCGATCAGCGCGCGCGGTGGCACGCACGTCTTCAAGCGCTTGGTGAAGGCGCGGATCAACTCGTCGCCCTGGCTGTAGCCGATGGCGTCATTGATCTGCTTGAAGCGGTCGATGTCGATATCGATGAGGAACATCGGCTCGCCGGTCCGGCTGGTCGCGCATGCCGCCTCGGCAATCTTGCCGACCATCGCCGGGCGTGCCACCAGGCCGGTCAGCTTGTCGAAATGGGTTTCCGTGAAGACGAAATCCGCCGATTCATCGACGCCGGCGAAGAAGGACATCGCGGCGACCGACGCCGCCAGTGCGCAAAGAGCGGCCATCACCGGGACCATCAAGTCCGCGGAGATGCCGGCAAAACCATCGCCGAGACCGAGCTTCAGGCCCCAGAGCCCGAGGACGAAACTGCCGAGACCCGAACTCGCTATGGTGAGCAGTCGGAACACCGGTGTTCGCTTCGGGTTGCTGACGGCGAGCATTGAAAGTTCCCCTGAGTACGGGGCTTTCTAGCGGATATCTCCTTAAAATGAGTTTCCGCGAATGAATCCAATTTTATTGGACCGAAAGTATTTCTTGAGCGGATCAATGCGCCTGGCGCTGAAACGATTCAGTTGGCGCGCTTTAAGCTTCGTGTCTTCAAATGTCCGCCATTTCAAAACCGTCGCGCACCTTTGGCCGGAAGGCGTTAGTCTCGTCCGCCGTCGGTCTGCTTCAATTCGTCGAGCGTCGGCATGGAAACGATATGATAGCCGGAATCGACATAGTGGATTTCGCCGGTAACCCCGGAAGACAGATCCGACAACAGATAAAGCGCCGAGCCGCCGACCTCGTCGATGGTCACCGTGCGGCGCAGCGGCGAGTTTCGCTGCTGGTAGGAAAACATGTGGCGCGCATCGGAAATGCCGGCGCCGGCAAGCGTGCGCACCGGTCCAGCCGATATGCCGTTCACCCTGATGGCGCGCGGACCGTAGTCGTTCGCAAGATACCGGACACTCGCCTCAAGCCCTGCCTTGGCGACGCCCATGACATTGTAGTTCGGCATGACGCGGACCGACCCCGCATAGGTCAGCGTGATCATCGATCCGCCGTCCTTCATCAAGGTGGCCGCATGGCGGGCGACCTCGGTGAAGGAGTAGCAGGAGATCACCATGGTGCGGACGAAATTGTCCCGGCTGGTGTCGGCGTAGAGGCCTTTCAGCTCGTTCTTGTCGGAAAAGCCAATGGCGTGGACGACGAAATCCAGCCCGCCCCATTCCTTGCCCAGAGTCTCGAACGTGGCCGCGACAGAATCGCTGTCCTCGACGTCGCACGGCACGACCAGCGAGGCGCCGAGCTTGTCGGCCAGCGGCCTGACCCGGCGTCCGAAGGCATCACCCTGATAGGTGAAGGCGAGTTCCGCCCCATGTTCGGATAATTTCCGGGCGATGCCCCAGGCGATCGAATGATCGTTGGCGACACCCATGACAAGCCCGCGCTTGCCCTTCATCAATCCGTCCATGGCCGGCAAATCCTTATGCGGAATAGCGCTGGAAAACGAGCGTGGCGTTGGTGCCGCCGAAGCCGAACGAATTGGACAAGACAGTGTCGATCCTGGCGTCGTCGATGCGCTTTCGCACGATCGGCATGCCCTCGAATTCGGGGTCGAGGGTCTCGATATGTGCGCTTTCGCCGATGAAGCCGCCCTGCATCATCAGGATCGAATAGATGGATTCCTGCACGCCAGCCGCGCCCAGCGAATGGCCGGTCAGCGACTTCGTCGAGGTGATATACGGCATCTCTGAGCCGAACACCTCGCGGATCGCGCCCATTTCCTTGGAATCTCCCACCGGCGTCGAGGTACCATGGGTGTTGATGTAGTCGACCGGTGTGGAAACCGTGGCCAGCGCCTGGCGCATGCAGCGGACCGCGCCCTCGCCTGAAGGGGCAACCATGTCGTGACCATCCGACGTCGCGCCATAGCCAACGATCTCGGCATAGATTTTCGCGCCGCGCGCTTTGGCATGCTCAAGCTCTTCCAGCACCAGCACCCCGGCGCCCCCGGCGATGACGAAGCCGTCCCGATTGGCGTCATAGGCGCGGGAAGCGGTCGATGCCTTGTCGTTGAATTTCGACGACATCGCGCCCATGGCGTCGAACAGGTCCGACATCGTCCAGTCGAGATCCTCGTGGCCGCCGGCAAAGATGATGTCCTGCTTGCCCCACTGGATCAATTCATAGCCATTGCCGATGCAATGCGCCGAGGTCGAACAGGCCGACGAGATCGAGTAGTTGACGCCGTGGATCTTGAACCAGGTGGCAAGCGTCGCCGATGCAGTCGACGACATTGCCTTCGGCACCGCGAACGGACCGATGCGCTTGGGACTGCCGTTCTTCAGCGTCGTTTCGGCAGCTTCGACGATGGTGCGGGTGGATGGCCCGCCCGATCCCATGACGATGCCGGTGCGCTCATTGGTGATGTCGCTCTCGCCGAGGCCCGCATCCGCGATCGCCTGATCCATGGCGACATGGTTCCAGGCAGCCCCCTGGCTCAGGAAGCGCATCGCACGGCGGTCGATCATGGCCGATGGATCGAGCGTCGGCGCTCCCCAGACCTGGCAGCGGAAGCCGTGTTCGGCGAAGGAATCGGAGAAGCTGATGCCGGATCTGGCGTCATGCAGAGAGGTCTGCACCTCGTTGGCATTGTTGCCGATCGACGACACAATGCCGATGCCTGTGACTACGACACGTCTCATTCGCAACTCCTTCCAGGGGTGCTGGCCAGAGAGCTGGCCAGGGATGCCGGTCAGCCAACCGCCGACTGCTTGGACAGACCGACTTTCAAATCCGTTGCCGCGTATATGGGTTCGCCATCCGCCTTCAGCCAGCCATCGGCGATGCCGAGCACCAGCCGGCCCCGCATCACGCGCTTGAAGTCGATGCCATATTCGACCTTCTTCACCGAGGGCGTGACCATGCCCTTGAATTTCACTTCACCGGTCGACAGCGCCATCCCCTTGCCGGGTTCGCCCAGCCAGCCAAGATAGAAGCCCGTCAATTGCCACATGGCGTCGAGGCCGAGGCACCCCGGCATGATCGGATTGCCGATGAAATGGCAGGCAAAGAACCACAGGTCCGGCTTGATGTCGAACTCCGCGCGGATGAAACCCTTCTCGAAGGCGCCGCCCGTCTCGCTGATCTCGGTGATGCGGTCGAACATCAGCATCGGCGGATAGGGAAGCTGGGCGTTGCCCGGTCCGAACAGTTCGCCGCGGGCGCAGGCCAGCAATTCGTCGTACTCGTAGCTGGATTTACCCGCCATCAATCTCATCCCCATATCGTTCCGGGCTATCGGGTGCCCTTGTCGTTGGTTTCCTAACACAATCTGTTTCAGGCCGGAAACCGGCGTTTGCGCTTAACCTGCTCGTCTGCCTGGGTCAATGCGCGCTATTGATCGCATTCGGACGACAGAATATATGTCCTGAGAGGTCCGGTTTCGGCAGACGTTCATTTTTTTGCCATTCTGGGCGTGTCTTGGGGCGGAACTGTGGGGTTCGACGAGAAGATGGACCTGGACGGCCGGAAGGAAAATGTCGCTGTGGACAAGCGGGTCCGTGAAGCTGGCCTGAGGCCGACGCGTCAGCGCATTGCGCTGGCCGATCTGCTTTTCGCCAAGGGCGACCGGCATCTGTCGGCCGAGGAACTGCACGAGGAGGCGGTTGCCGCCGGCGTGCCGGTGTCGCTGGCCACCGTCTACAATGCCCTTCACCAGTTCACCCAGGCGGGACTTTTGCGCATCCTCGCCGTCGAGGGCGCGAAAACCTATTTCGACACCAACACCTCCGACCACCACCATTTCTACATCGAAGGCGAAAACCGCATATTCGACATCGACAGTGGTCCGGTGACGGTCGCCAACCTGCCGGAGCCGCCGGAAGGGATGGAGATCGCCAATGTCGATATCGTGGTGAGGCTGCGCCCCAAACGCCGAGAATGACCGGCGAGGCCCCCTTACCGTGCCCGTGCTGTTGCTGCTCGGCGGGCACATGTGGGGCAATGCGGCCGCGATGGCGGTTGCGCTGATCTGGATCGCGCACATCGCCATCGACCGTGCGCTGGCCCATGGCCTGAAGCTGCCAACCGGCTTTCAGGACACCCATCTCGGCCGTATCGGGCGCTAGGCTGACCTGAATTTCAACACACCCAAACCGGGCCGTGAGGGATCGGGGTTAAGATTCTGGGTCAAGAATCAGTCCTTGACCCGTTCGCCGGGATAGGCGCCCCAGACGATCGACTGGGCAAGCCAGCCTGTGTGGCCATCGAATGTCATTTCGCACCACTGGCCGTCGCAGGATTTGATCGTGCCCATGACGCCCGGCTCGACCATCGCGACCACCCTTGCGTCCTTGTTGGGGCTGTTGAGAAGGTTGATCTGGGCACCCTTGCCGCGCTGCCACGGGGCAACGATTGCAGTGCGCCGGCCGGAAAGCAGCGACTGGTTGATCCAGCCTTCCGAACCATCGGCATCGCGCACGCGGCGCCATGTGTCGAATTCCTGGATGATCTCCATCGGCAGGCCGGCCTTCATATACATCCAGTCGACCGAGTAGTTGGCCCCGGGACCGACGCGCGAGTTGACACGGCCGGATTTCAGGCTGACGAAGCGCGGCAGCGGCAGGCCACTCGGACCAAGCGTGACGACGCCCTGGGCAGGTGCAGCGGCACTCTGCGCCACGGCAAGCGGAGAATAAAGCAGAGCGCCGAGAAATGCTGCGCTGAGGGTCAGGCGAAGCGACGCGAAACCAGACACTTTCATTCCTTTCGGCGCTTGCCCATCGGCCTCGGCGCCCCTTTTTCTTTGTCTTCGGCGGCACCGCTTGTTACAGGGAGTAATCGGCACCGCGACCGGCTTTCAGTTTCGCCGGTCTTGGTTAAAGAGGTCTCAACGAGGGAAACAATGGCAGGCAAAAAGAAGCCTCTCGTGGTCATCACGCGAAAGCTGCCCGACCCGGTCGAGACCCGCATGCGCGAGTTGTTCGACGCCAGGCTGAATGTCGAGGACAGGCCGATGACGCAGCCGGAACTGGTCGCGGCGGTCAAGGAGGCCGACGTGCTGGTGCCGACGGTAACCGACCATATCGACGCCGCACTGATCGCCCAGGCCGGCGACAACCTCAAACTGATCGCGAATTTTGGCAATGGCGTCGACAAGATCGATGTCGCGGCCGCGGCCAAGAGGGGCATCACCGTCACCAACACGCCGAATGTCCTGACCGAGGACACCGCCGACATGACCATGGCGCTGATGCTGGCGGTGCCGCGGCGGCTGGCGGAAGGCGCTAATGTGCTCACCGGTGACAAGAAATGGGCCGGCTGGTCTCCGACCTGGATGCTGGGCCGGCGCATCTGGGGCAAGCGGCTCGGCATTGTCGGCATGGGGCGAATCGGCACCGCCGTCGCCAGACGGGCCAAGGCCTTCGGCCTGTCGATCCACTATCACAACCGCCACCGCGTGCTGCCGGCCGTGGAGGACGGGCTGGAGGCGACGTATTGGGAAAGCCTCGACCAGATGCTGGCCCGCATGGATATCATCTCGGTCAACTGTCCCTCGACGCCGGCAACCTTCCATCTGCTTTCAGCGCGGCGGCTGGCGCTGCTGCAGCCCACCGCATATGTCGTCAACACCGCGCGCGGCGACATCATCGACGAGGAAGCGCTGGTCAAGCTGATTCAGGACGGCAAGATCGCCGGGGCCGGCCTCGACGTCTACGAGCATGAGCCGGCTTTGAACAGCAAGCTGCTGAAGCTCGCCGCCAAGAACAAGGTCGTGCTTTTGCCGCATATGGGCTCGGCGACGCTCGAGGGCCGCATCGATATGGGCGAGAAGGTCATCATCAATATCCGTGCCTTCGTCGACGGCCACCGCCCGCCGGATCGGGTGCTGCCGCTCAGGACCTGACGCTGTCGCGGCCCACAAACCCTAAGATAAACCTTACTAGATAGCTTTGCGCATGGTGATCGAGGTCGGCCTGGCATAGCCCTCATGCGCCGTCCGTTCAGTTTCGCGAAAGCCGAGGCGAGCAAAGGCCTCATGATTCCCGGTCAGCTCGATCCGCGTCTGAAGCGCGACGGCGGCCTTGCCGCGGCTACGGGCAAGGTCTTCGACTGCCTGCATCAGCCGCCGGCCAATGCCTTGTCCCTGGCGGTCCGGCGCGACCGCGAACTTGCCGACATAAAGGTCCGCCGCCCTCTCAAGGGCAAAGACGCAGCCGACGATCCTGTCGCCCTGCACCGCCACGAAGCCGGTCTCCAGCCGCGCCTTGTCGCTCAGGGTGTCGGCGGTCAGATGGTGGGCCGAGGAGGGCGGGTCGACAACGCCGTCCATCGAAGCGAAAGCGCGCATGATCAATGCGAGCACATCGTCCCAACGGTCGAAATCGGTCGGGATCCGCGTGATGGAGACAGCTTCGTTCCGGTCCAAGAATTCAGCTTCTCTTGTAGCGGATGGTGTCGAAGCGCGCCGCCAGCGCATCATAGAGCAGCAGCCGGCCGACCAGCGGCTCGCCAATGCCGGTGATCAGCTTGATCGCCTCCATCGCCTGCAGCGTACCGACGACGCCGGTCAGCGCGCCAAGCACGCCGGCTTCGGCACAGGACGGCACCAGGCCCGGCGGTGGCGCCTCGGGAAACAGATCGCGATAGCTTGGGTTGGGCTTGCCGTCCTTGCCGTCTTCGAATGGCTTCAGCACCGTTACCGAACCATCGAAGCGTCCGACGGCGGCATGCACCAGCGGCTTGCCTTCGCTCGCGCAGGCATCGGCCACGGCATAGCGCGTTTCGAAATTGTCGGAACCGTCGACGACGATGTCATAGCGGGCGACGAGGGCGGGCGCATTGTCCGTGGTCAGCCGGAACGTATGCGGTTCGACTGTGGTGTTGGGATTGATGCGAGCGATTGCCGGCTTGGCGCTATCGGTCTTCAGCAGGCCGACAGTGTCGGTACCGTGAATGACCTGGCGCTGCAGGTTGGACAGCGAAACGGTGTCGTCATCGATCACGCCGAGTGTGCCGACGCCGGCGGCGGCAAGATATTCAAGCACCGGCGCGCCCAGTCCGCCAGCGCCGATGACCAGCACCCGGGCCTGTTTCAGCCTTTGCTGGCCGGCGCCGCCGATCTCCGGCAGCACGATGTGGCGGGCATAGCGTTCGATCTCGTCTGCGGTCAGGGCGGCAGTGGTCATTGCCTGATCATACAGGGACTGAAAAACCTTGTCAGGGGCCAACGCACCTGTTGATGTCGCCCAGGAACACGAGGCACAATGGTCTAGATCGTTGGCCCAACCGTCCCATGGTCGACAGTCAGGAATTGCGCGCGCCCCTGGAGACTGGAAAACAGCGCTGCATCGGTTCCTGTCATGAACGCCTGGCAGTTCAGTTCCTCCAGGATGGAGAACAGCGCCGCGCGCCGCCGGCTGTCGAGATGCGCGGCGATCTCGTCGAGCAACAGGATCGGCGTCATGCCCGACATTTCGCCGGTCAGCCTTGCGTGCGACAGCACGATGCCGACCAGCAGTGCCTTCTGCTCGCCGGTCGAGCAGAGTTCGGCCGGCATCGCCTTGGGGCGGTGTCGAACCACCAGATCCGAACGGTGCGGGCCGTCGAGGGTGCGCCCGGCGGCGCGATCGCGCTCACGGCCCCCGGCAAGCGTCCGACGGAAGCGCTCCTCGACATCGACCGCCGGCGCGGCGGCGATTTCGGCTTCCAGATCGCCCGAAAGGCCGATATCGGCCCGCGGAAATGGTCCCGTGTCGGGCAGCCTGTCGATCATGGTGGCGAGCAGCCGCACCATTTCGGCCCGCGCCGCGGCTATCGCCACACCGGTTTCGGCCATCTGCGTCTCGATAGCGTCGAACCAGCGGTCGTCCCGGGAGTTTTCGGTAAGCAGCCGGTTACGACCGCGCATAGCCTTCTCGTAGTCGATCGCACGTTGCCCGTGCCCGGGATCGATCGCCAGCACGAGCCGATCGAGAAATCGCCGGCGATCCGCGGCCGGTCCGGTGAACAACGCGTCCATGGCTGGCGTCAGCCACACCACGCGCAGCCATTCCAGCATGTCTTCGGCCGAACGCGCCGACGCTCCGTTGATGCGCACCCGCCTGCCGCCTTCGCCGGCGGTGTCGCCGCCGGAAATGCCTGTTCCGATCTCGACCTGGCCGTCAGGTCCGTCGAGCCGGGCATGCAATGCAAAGCCGCCGTCGCCGCCCTCGCGTGCGACATCCACGTAAGGGGCGCGGCGCAAACCACGCCCCGGTGTCAAAAGGGAGATTGCTTCGAGGAGATTGGTCTTGCCGGCGCCGTTGTCGCCGGAAAAAACCACGGCACCTGGCGCCAGATCGATCGTCAGCGCCGCGTAGTTTCGGAAATTGGTAAGTGTAAGCTTACTTATGTGGTTCTGTGCCGGCAACCGCTATCCGCCTATAGAGCGTTCCATCGTTTCACGGAAACGCAAAACCAATCTATCTCTTTGTTTTAACGCAATTCCCAAGGGAAAGCGCTATGCGCCTTTCCCGGGAAAACCGCTTCACATTTTTCCTGGAATTGCTCTAGAAGTTGCCGTAAATATCGCGCTTGCCGGTCCACAACAGGACCGAAGTGCTGACACCGCGCCGCTACACCCGCATCGGCATCAGCACATAGAGTGCGGTCTCGTCGGCCATGTCGTGGATCAGCGTCGGCGAGCCGGCGTCGGCCAGCATGAACTTGGCTTCCGTGCCGGTCAGTTGCGCGGCAACGTCGAGCAGGTACTTGGCGTTGAAGCCGATCTCGATCGGATCGGATGAATAGTCGGCGGACAGCTCTTCGGTGGCGCTGCCTGAATCGGGATTGTTGACCGCAAGCGTCACCTGACCCTCGCTGATCGACAGCTTCACCGCGCGGCCGCGTTCGGAAGAGATGGTCGAGACGCGATCGACAGCGGCGGCAAAACTCTGGCGGTCGATGATCAGCTTCTTGTCGTTGCCGGTCGGAATGACCCGCTGATAGTCGGGGAAGGTGCCGTCGATCAGCTTCGAGGTCAAAACCACGCTGCCGATCGTGAAGCGGATCTTGGTGTCCGACAGTTCGGTGGTGACCGCGACATCCGGATCGTCGACGAGCTTCTGCAACTCGCTCACCGTCTTGCGCGGAATGATGATGCCCGGCATGCCTTCGGAACCCGCTGGCGCATCGATCTCGGCGCGCGCCAGGCGGTGGCCGTCGGTCGCTACCGAGCGCAGCTTCAACTTGCCGCCGACCTCATGCGTGTGCAGATAGATGCCGTTCAGGTAATAACGCGTCTCCTCGGTGGAGATGGCGAATTGGGTCTTCTCGATCAGGCCTTTCAGGGCAACCGAGTCGAGACGGAAGATATGCGAGAACGATCCGGCCGAGAGCTCCGGGAAGTCGGATTGCGGCAGGCACTGAAGGCGGAAGCTCGAGCGGCCAGACGTCACCGTCATGGCGTTGCCGTCCTCGTCCGTCTTCAGCATCACCTCGGCGCCATCGGCAAGCTTGCGCACGATGTCGTAGAGCAGATGTGCCGGGACTGTCGTCGCCCCGCCGCGCTCCACCTTGGCGGGCGTGGCTTCGGTCACCTCGAGGTCGAGATCGGTCGCCTTCATTTCAAGGCTGGCGCCTTCGGCGCTGAGCAGCACGTTGGACAGGATCGGTATGGTGTTTCGCCGCTCGACCACACGATGGACGTGGTTGAGCGACTTCAGGAGATTTGACCGTTCCAGGATAACACGCATGACGAAACAGGCTCGCTTGAATGAATGACGGGTCACCAGTGAGCGGCGTCCCGCGAAAGGTCTGAACAGGTTCAGAATCTGCGTAAACTGACAGGAAAAAACCAGCAAACGCAAGCCCGCGCCACCGGTTCAGGCCGGCTACGCGGGCTTTCTGGGGATAACGCGCCCGAAGTCCGCGAGCCAGTGTCGTAAAACCGAAATCCAGATCGCTTCCAGGCGGCGCCACGAGCCCGATCCAGGCCCAGCGCCGCACTGGCAAGCCATTGAATTCCGGTATTGTTCCGGCTCGGCCATCCCCGGAGGATCAGGCCTGGTCGTTGATCAACCGCCTCAGAAGCTCAAGTTCCTGCGCCAGCGTGTTGTCGTTGCCGGAAAGGTCCTCGATCTTGCGCACGGCATGCAGCACCGTGGTGTGATCGCGGCCGCCGAAACGCCGTCCGATCTCGGGTAGCGAGCGCGGCGTCATCACCTTCGACAGGTACATGGCGACCTGCCGCGGCTTGACGATGGTGCGCGTGCGCCGGTTGGACAGCAATTCGGTCTTCGACACATTGTAGTGACGCGCCACGATGCGCTGGATGTCCTCGATACGGACACGCTTCGGCTCGCCGGTGCGATAGATGTGGCCGAGGATTTCGTCGATCCGGTCGATGGTGATCTGCGGCTCGAAGGATTGACGGAACAAAAGCTGATTGAAGGCGCCTTCCAGCTCGCGTCCGCTGCCGGTCACGGTGCGGGCGACGTGATTGAGGATCTCCTCCGAAATGTCGAGCGATGCGTCGTCGCTCCTGGCCGTGGCAAGGCGCAATTTGAGCATGCCGAGGCGCATGGCGAAATCGGGCGCCGACATTTCAAGCGCGACACCGCCATTGAGGCGCGAACGGACCCGCGGTTCGAGCGATTCCAGTTCCGATGGCGGCCGGTCGGCGGCGACGACGACCTGCTTGGCGCTGTCGAGCAGCATGTTGATGAGGTGGCAGAATTCATGCTGGATCGACTTGCCCTGCAGAAACTGCATGTCGTCGATGATGAGCAGGTCGATGTCGCGCAGCTGTTCCTTGAGCGTCAGCGCGTTGTTGTCGCGGATCGCGGTGGCAAAGCGCCACATGAAATACTCGGCCGTGAGATAGACGACGCGCGACTTGGGGTTTTGCTTCAGCGATTCCGCAGCGATGGCCTGCAGCAAATGTGTCTTGCCGAGCCCGACGGTTGCGTGAAGGAAAAGCGGATTGAAGCGCACTGCGCTCGATTGCGATTCCGCTACCGCCTTGGCGGCGGCGAAGGCCACCCGGTTCGACGGTCCCTCGATGAAGGAGCCGAACGTGTAACGCGGATCGAGCGGCGACCCCAGCACGTTGTGGCGAAATTCGCTCTCGATCGGTGTGCCCGGACGCGGAGCCGGTGCGCGCTCCACCCGGCTGGGGCTGACTGTGCCGGCGGCAAGTGCCGTCTGCGTCTGCCGTGTCATCTTGCTGCGTGCTGGCGTTACCTCTGGCTCGGCCTGGCTGCGTCCCTGACGGGTTGCCGTGCGCACGACGATGTCGATCTTGAGGAGATCGGCATCCTCCTGCTTCCACAGCTCGGAAATGAGGTCGAGATAGTGGCCGTTGATCCATGAACGTAGGAAGGCGGTAGGCACGGAGATGCGGACGATGCCCTTGGAAGCCTCGGCGACCTTCATGCGGCCAAACCAGCTCGAATAGACTTCGGTTCCCAGGCGCGCCTTCAACTGGGTCTTGACCCGGTCGAATTTCTGTTCCGCGTCGCTGGACACCGCCATGTCGTTTGCTCCGATCAAAGTTCCAGGAAATGGGAGGTCGCCCGTAAGTTCCCTTTCAATGCCGCTCTGCATGATCTTTTCCTTGTCCTTCCGTACCTGTTTTCCACCGGGGATGCGCCTCCTGCATCCGGTTCCGGCGACCTAAGTCTTTGCTACGATGTCCGCTGCCGCCGCCGGCAGATGAACGTCGCCCATTATCCGTGGGAACCGGTGCCGGCCCATGGAAGCCAGTCCGCGTTGGGTATGTCAGGGCAATACAACACCGCCCGGCGAAAAGAGCGCCGGCGCGCCGTCTACCTGCCATGTCTAGTTACGCCAGTCCCCTACCGTATCGACAAACCAAAGCCGTCCGCGGACTTAATCCGCGTTGCAAATCCCGCCAATTTAAGCTGGCCGATTCAGGCTTAGGTTAAGAGCCAGAGCCCGTCCCTTTCGATAGATCGACACTACCGAAATCGCTGTGGATAGGGCAAGGCCACGTCTAACGGATTTTTAAGGAATCTGGTTAGTGGAGGCGGGTTCGAATGGCGTGCCGCGACGGCACATTTTAACAAAGCCATTGTGATTCAAACCCTTTTCCGGCGAATATGAAAAACCGGGCGCTGACAGAAATATTCTGAAATAATTCGCTTGACAGCGACTTCTCCCCGATCGGGCCGGTCCGGTGTGGACAAGCTGTGGATCACCATCTGTAAGTCACTGAAAGGTATAAGCTATTTCTGACAGTTAAGAATCTTTAGGTCGGCCGTTTCAAGCATGCCGATCACCAGCAGGCATGCATATGCCGGCAAACTATTCCTAATTGTGAAATGCCGCATAAGACGCCGTTTCCGGACATTCTTTTTAAGTGCTTGCCGGCAAACGAAAAAACCCGGCACAAACGGCCGGGTTCGAAGAACGTCAGTCTAGGCAAGTAATGTCAGGCCGACAGTACCTTGACCCGCTGAGCCAGTCGCGACACCTTGCGGGACGCCGTGTTCTTGTGGATCACGCCCTTGGTCGCGGCACGCATCAATTCCGGCTCCGCGATCTTGAAGGCAGCCTGTGCGGCAGCCTTGTCACCGGAGGCAAGGGCCTCTTCGACCTGGCGGATATAGGTGCGGACGCGCGAGCGGCGGTTCTTGTTGATCGCTGCGCGGCGGACGATCTTGCGCGTTGCCTTTTTGGCCGAGGATGTATTGGCCATGATGCCTCTCTTCTGATCTGGTCGGCGCATGCGGGATGCCGCAGGGCGCAAAAAACAAACGGGCAGCCACGGGGCCGCCTCGGTTGGTGCGGCTTATAGTTCAGCTTTTCCGGCGCGTCAACGCTGCCCGGCCTTCTTTTTGGCGGCCAGCAGCCATCTTCTTCGCGGCCAAGGGATTGGCGTCAGCGGTTGGTGAAATTCGGCTTCCGCTTCTCGGCAAAGGCCGCCATGCCTTCCTTCTGATCGTCCAGTGCAAACAGCGAGTGAAACAGCCGGCGCTCGAACCGCAATCCCTCGGCAAGCGTCGTCTCGAAGGCGCGGTTGACAGCCTCCTTCGCCATCATCACCGATGGTAGCGAGAAAGCGGCGATCTTGGCCGCGGCCTTCAGCGCCTCCTCGACAAGCTCGCCGGCAGGCACGACCCGCGACACCAGGCCAGACCGCTCGGCCTCGGCGGCATCCATCATCCGCCCGGTCAGGCACATGTCCATCGCTTTCGACTTGCCGACGAAGCGGGTCAGCCTTTGTGACCCGCCCATGCCTGGAATGACGCCGAGGGTGATCTCGGGTTGGCCGAATTTGGCCGTGTCGGCGGCGATAATGAAATCGCACATCATGGCCAGCTCGCAGCCGCCGCCGAGTGCATAGCCCGCTACCGCCGCAATAATAGGCTTTCGCGCCCGCGTCAGTTCCTCCCAGCCGACGAAGAAGTCCTGGGCGTAGGCGTCCGCGTAGGAGATGGACTGCATCTCCTTGATATCGGCGCCGGCGGCGAAAGCCTTTTCGGAACCGGTGATGACCATGGCGCCGACACCGGGATCGGCGCTGAACCCGTTCACGGCCGCCACCACCTCGGTCAGAATCTGCGAATTCAGCGCGTTGAGCGCCTGCGGCCTGTTCAGCGTGATCAGCCCGACCTTGCCGTGCGTCTCGGTGATGATCGTCTCATAGGTCATGGCTGCTTCTCCTTGCTCACGCTCGTCTAGAGCGGTTCATCGTTTCACGGAACGCAGAACCGCTCCATCTCCTTGTCTCGACGCAATTCTCGACGGAAAACCGTTCCCACTTTTCCTGGAATTACTCTGACTCATCGCTGACATGTCCGGCAATAAAAGGTCGATCGGCCGCTCTGCACGACACGTTCGATGTGGCCGCCGCAGCCGGGTTTGGAACAGGCCTCCCCCTCGCGGTCGTAGACGGCGAAGGCGTGCTGGAAATAGCCCAGCGACCCATCGGTCTGCATATAGTCCCGCAGTGAGGAGCCACCGGCTGCGATCGCATCCGATATCACCGAACGAATGGCTTGCGCGAGGTGTTCGCTTTGGGCCTGGGCTTTCTTTCCGGGCCTGGCGATCGTGCCCGCCTCGCGCAGCGGCGACAGGCCGGCACGCCACAACGCCTCCGACACATAGATGTTGCCGAGCCCGGCGATCAGCCTCTGGTCGAGAAGCGCTGCCTTCAGTGGTGATCGCCGCCCCTTCATCAATGAGGCGAGCAGCGCACCGTCCAATGTGTTGCCCGTTGGCTCGACGCCAAGTCCAGCCAGCATCGGATGAACGTCCGGCCCATCCGCAAACAGCATGAAGCCGAAGCGGCGTGGATCATTGAAGATCACGCGGGATCGGGCGCCGGCCGGAGACACGACATGGAAGACGACGTGGTCGTGATTGGAGCTCTTCGAACGGTCGTGCTGGAAGATGCCGGGCATCTCGCTGCCATCCGCCGTCTCGATGCGAAATGAGCCCGACATGCCGAGATGGCAGATCAGCACGGGGCCGCCTTCCAGGTCCATCGTCAGATATTTGGCCCGGCGGCCGAGTGCCGTGATCGTCTTGCCGGTCAGCCGCTGCGCGAATTTCTCGGGAAATGGAAAGCGCAGATCCGGTCGGCGCGCCTCGACGCGGGCGATGGTGGCGCCTTCCAGAACCGGCTGCAGTCCGCGCCGGACGGTTTCGACCTCCGGCAATTCAGGCATGACCGCCGATCGCCGTATAGAAAGACGTGCCGTAGCGTCCGGGCGCCATCCCGAGATGCTCGGCCACGGTCTCCCCAATGTCGGCGAATGTCGTTCTCAGTCCGATGTCGCCGCCCTTGAGACCCGGTCCAGTGCCGATCACCGGAATGCGCTCGCGAGTGTGATCGGTCCCGCCCCAGGTCGGGTCGTTGCCGTGGTCGGCCGTCAGGATGAGAAGATCGCCCTGCCGGAGCCTCGCAAATGCCTCCGGCAGCCGCAGGTCGAAGGCCTCGAGCGCGGCAGCATAGCCTGCGACATCGCGGCGGTGTCCGAATTCGGTGTCGAAGTCGACGAAATTGGCGAAGACGAGGTCACCGTCGCCGGCATCATCCATCGCACCCAGCGCCTCGTCGAACATCGCCATGTTGCCTGCCGCCTTGCGCACTTGCGAAATTCCGCGATGGGCGAAGATGTCGCCGATCTTGCCGACGGCGATGACACGGCTGCCACGTGCCGTCAGCCGGTCGAGCAGGGTCGGTTCCGGCGGGGGCACGGCGTAGTCATGACGGTTGTATGTCCGTTCGAAAGTGGCGGTGGTTTGGCCGACGAATGGCCGCGCGATCACCCGTCCGATCCTCAGCGGGTCAACCAGCCTGCGCACCACCTGGCAGAATTCATAAAGCCGGTCGAGGCCGAAATGGACTTCATGCGCGGCGATTTGCAGGACCGAGTCGACCGACGTGTAGCAGATCGGCTTGCCGGTCCGGATGTGCTCCTCGCCGAAGCGCTCGATGATCTCGGTGCCCGGCGCATGGCAATTGCCGAGAATGCCCGGCACCTTGCCTTCGCGAATGATAGCCTCGGTCAGTTCGGCCGGAAAGGCCGGAACCGTATCCGGGAAATAGCCCCAGTCGAGGCGCACCGGCAGGCCGGCGATTTCCCAATGGCCGGATGGTGTGTCCTTGCCGCTCGAAACCTCCTGTGCGGCGCCGTGAAAGGCAGTTGGGAGCAGATCCGCCCCGCTGTTGGCAAACCCCAGCCCCGTCGCGGTTTCGGCGGCCTTGCCAAGCCCGAGCGACGCCATGTGAGGGACAAACAGCGGTCCACTGCGAAGCCCTTCGCGATCCGCACGGCCCTCCGCACAGGCCTCTGCGATGTGCGCGAATGTGTTGGCGCCGGTGTCACCGTAGCGGTCAGCGTCGGCCGCGCCGCCGATGCCGAAGGAATCCAGAACGAAGAGGAAAGCGCGCGCCATCGATTTGTTGCCAGTTTGACCGACCAGACATAGGGTTCCGCGACTTCATTGGCAATTCGGAAACCAAACGGCAACGGCTTGGCGTGATAGTCCAGTGCACTGGGATGGGCATGGATCGAGGACAACAGACTGTGGTTCCTGTCATGAGGGTTGCGCTGAAGACTTATGCCGCTCTCATGCTGACGCTCGTCGGGCTCTGGTCCAACCCGGCGCATGCCGACTGGCGCGATGATATCGGCAGGTTTCGCATCGGCATCGTTGCCGAGCCAGGCGCCGGCAACTCCGTTCCGGGGCTGGCACTGTTGACCGACGCCTACACCAAGGCCTTGGGCATGAAGGTCGAGTTTGTCGTTGCCCGCAACTATGCCGCGCTGATCGAGGCGCAGGCCAATGCCCGCATCGAATATGCAATCTATTCGGCCACCGCCTATGCGACGGCTTCGCAGCGCTGCTTATGTATCGAGCCGCTTGTCGCTCCGGTCGATTCAGACGGCGCGATCGGCATCCGCTCCGTTCTGCTGACGCGAGACGGCAAGCTGCCTGCCCTGGGGGCGATGGACCGCCATCGTATCGCCATGGCGCCTTCGGACAGCGTCGGCGGTTCTCTCCTGCCATTGGCGGCGTTGGCCGCGGAGGGCCGCAAGATCGCGGAAGATGCACCGTTTCTGGCCCGTACCGATTCGGCCGCGGCGGCCGAGACGATGCTGGTCGACGGCAAGGCCGATGGCCTGTTCGGCTGGGTGACGGCCGCTGCCGACGGCCCGCGAGAACCGTCGGGCACGCAGGCCAGGTTGGAGGCGGCAGGGCTCTCGGTGGCGGCGCTTCGGATCGTATGGACGTCGGGCCTGTTGAGATACGGCCCCCATGCTGTCCGCAGCGATCTCGACCCGGAAGCCAAGCGCAGGCTTGCCGTGTTCCTCACCAACCTCAAGTCGACGACGCCCGATATCTACGATCTCCTGGAATCGAGACATTCCGGCGGCTTCGCTCGCGTGGCGCCAAAAGATTACGAGATGGCCGCTGCTATCGTGCGCTTCGTTTCGGACCGTGGGCCGCAGCAGTAGCTGGAGCGGCCTGCCCAGCGCCTGGCTGCTTCTGTGTTCAACAGTCGCTGCAAGGGATCGCCATGCTTCTGCGGGGGCGCAGGTAGTAGGTTTCGCCCATGGTTATGTTGCTGAAAGCCGAGGTCAGCCCAAGCTTCTGTTGACTGCTCGCGCTCCACGCGATGACCGGCGTGTAGCCGAGGTTGCTTTCGACGCGGATGAGAAAAGTGTTGGCGACTCTGAGCGACGCCGGGACCGTTGTCTCGGTGGTCGCGGCGGCGCCAGGGCTGGCGACGCCGGCTACCAATTTGCGTGACCACACCACCAGTGCCCTCGTCGCATCGGGCGTAACCTGGATTGCCGTGATGGTGATGGTCGGGGGTGAGCGGTTGTAGGGCTGAAGGGTGACGCTGCCGATCTGCATGATGGCGTCGACATCCGCCTTGGCGACGTTCGTCTGCTGGGTGACGAGATCGGCCACCATGCTGCCGATACGGCTGACTTTCTTGCTGGTCTCGATGGCTTGCGACGCTTCCATTGTGAGGAAGTACATGATCAACAGAATTGGCATGATCAACGCGAATTCGACCGCCGCGATGCCGCGCCGATCGGACCAGAATCGACTTGCTTTCCGCCAAACTCCCGTATTCATAAGATGTGCCCCCGCACGAATCATGCCATTGCCCTTTTCTTATACTGCTCGTGCATTCCGCTCAGTTGTCGAACGGCTCGTTCTGCCAGGTCACCGATGCGAAATGCAGGGTCCTGTTGCCGCCCATCGACTGCGCCATGAGGTCGGTCATGATGGGCCACTTGTAGAAGACCCGAAGCATGTTCCTCGACTCCGCCGCACCCGCTGTCACTGAGAACGATTGGGTTGCGGTGCCTTTCGTCAGTACGACATCGCCGTTCTGGATCTTGAAGCCTGCCGTGGCCGCATCGGCGAACGATGTATATTGGCGAAGATCCACCAGCAGTTGATTGGGACAATCCTGGGAGACGATGATCTGCAGTTTCGTGCAGATCATGTCCCGCAAATTGGTTCCGGCAACGTCAGCCGCCCCCAACTGGCCGGTGCGCAGTTTGCGCGCTACATCGTCGGTGACGTTGGCCATCACCTCCTGGCCGGCAAACGAGATGCAGCTTTCCAGAATGGCAAAGACAAGCAGCGCGAAGGGGACTGAAAGGATCGCGAATTCGATTGCCGTGGCGCCGCGCCGGTCACGAAGGAAGCGGGCGAAAAACCTTGGGCGTCTCACTCTGTGGTCGCCTGCGCGACCGAATTCCTTGCTCATGTCCGATCCTGCCGATCTCTATGTGGTCTCGGAAGGAGCATTAGCGCAAACCGATTGAGGTCCGGTTTGGATGATCGTTAAAGTCGGCGCAGGCCTCTTAACCAGACAATAACCGGAACGGCAGTCGGCAACGCCACCTATCGGCTGACGCTCATCTCCGCTTCTGAAGACTTCTCCGCCTCGCTCTTGTATGAGCTTTCGCAATAGGGTGTGCACGACATCGTCTGGATTTCGGCGCGCCGGTAAATGCGCACGGACGAGGCGGCTTGCCGCACCACGGTAACCTGCTCGTCCACGATGGGGCTGCCGTCCGTATCGAGCACGACCAGATTGGTGACCCCGAAGCCTTTGCCGGTGAGCACGATCGTCGATGCGTCCTGCACGGAAGCGTCGGCGATTGCCGGGTTGCCGACCACGATGGTGTCGGCGGGACGCGACAGTTTGACGATCTTGGCCTGGTTCATCGTGACCTCGATGCCGGCGCCGGCCATGGCGGGCGTGCCGAAGGTCGTGGCGGCAAGAAGCGCGGCAATCAGGATTGACGATCTAGGCTGGGCCATTGAGGCGCTCCACGCAGGCGGACTGATCAACGGAACATGAACGAGATTGGTGAACCAACGGTTAAGCATGCGATGTTGCCAATCGTGCAATGGCCGCCAAGGGCGTCCGCGACGCGCGGTCCGGTCGGGTCGCAAGCCTACCAAACCCGGGTCTGGAAGGCTCAGCGGTACATTAGCCCGAGGTTAACCACGCAATATGTTCGAACCGGGAAAGGAATCGGTAAGGCTGTTTCTTAAGCCGATCGAAAGAGCTTCTCCATAGATTGGCAGCATCCGATCAACCATCACAGAAGTTGACGGAAGTGCTGTAACACGTGGAGTAGGAGCTCTCGAATGTCTAATCTCATCGCACGTTTTGTGAAGGACGAATCCGGCGCGACCGCGATCGAATATGGTCTGATCGCCGCTCTCATCGCGCTCGCCATCATCACTGGCGCCGGCACGCTCGGCAATGCGCTGAACGCCAAGTTCACCAACATCGGCAGCACCCTGAACGGCACGCCGAGCGGCAGCTGATCGGCTTATCGCCGAGCACTTGCATTACATTTCTGGAAAAGGGCCGCCGCGTGGCGGCCCTTTTTCTATGCCGCTGCCAATATAGGTCGTCTTTTCGTTCCTGGCCTCATCAATCGTTAATCGAACATGCTTAGATTGAGCCCTATGAAATCGGACAATAGGCGTGGCGCCGATGCTTGAAGCCCTGATCTTCGTCGTTTTTCCGTTCTGCATGCTGTTTGCCGCGATCTCCGACATGCTGTCGATGACGATCGCCAATCGCGTGCCGGTGCTGCTTGTCGCCGTTTTTGCGCTGGTCGCGCCCCTGACAGGCATGGACTGGGCGGCCTATGGCGGACATTTCGCCGCCGGCGCCCTGGTCCTGGCCGTGACGTTCGGCCTGTTTGCGATGGGCGGCATGGGCGGCGGCGACGCCAAGCTTCTGGCCGCCACCGCGATGTGGATGGGCGTCAATGTCAATCTCGTGGAGTATCTTGTCGCCTCGACAATCATCGGCGGCCTGCTGACGCTGGCGATCATCCTCTACCGGAAGTCGCTGCTTGCGGCCGTTACCGGCCAAAATCCGTTTCTGCGCCATTTCGCCGACGAGGAAAAAGGTGTTCCCTACGGTGTCGCGCTCGGCCTTGGCGGCTTGCTGACCTATCCGGATTCGCCCTTGATGGCATGGGCGCTTGCCAGGCTGGCGACCTGAGCGCGATCTTATTTTGTTGTCCGTCAGCATTGCCGAAACCTCGTTCTCAACAGGGCTGGCCCGGCCATTTTGGCCGGTCAGGCCACATTCCGGCTAATTTATGTAAACCTTAAATTAATCACGATCGTAAGCATTACATTAACCTTGTTTTGACGATTGCCGCTGCAAAGTCCGGCTTGGCTACGTGGTTTGCCAGGGCAAGGGTTCGGACAAATGCCAGCATCGCGATTGATAATTCTGAGCGTGGCGGTGGCCGCGGCGGGTGGCGCTGGCTATGTCGCGAAGAACATGGTGGCACCGCCGCCCCAGGTCGTCGTCGATTCCGGCCCCCAGGCCCCGGCGGTGGCACTCCAGGATGTGCTTGTGCTTTCAGGCGACGTTCCGATGGGTAGCCCGATCCAAAACAACATCGCCTGGCAATCCTGGCCCGCCGACGGCGTCAACGCGAATTTCATCACCCGCACGGCCGAGCCCGAGGCACTGGACAAGCTGAAGAGTTCCGTTGCCCGTGTGGCGATGTATGCCGGAGAACCGCTGCGGCGGTCCAAGCTGATCGGCGAGGGCCAGAGCTTCATGTCGTCGATCCTGCCTTCCGGCATGCGGGCGGTCGCCACGGCCATCTCGGCCGATACGTCGGCCGGCGGCTTCATTCTTCCCAACGATTTCGTCGACGTCATCATGACCCGCAGGGCCGATGCCGCCAGCGGCGCCGCCGGCTTCAACACCGAGACCATCCTCAAGAACATCCGCGTCCTGGCCATCGATCAGACCATTCAGGAGGACGAGGAAGGCAAGAAGACCAGGGTGGGTCAGACCGCCACGCTGGAACTGACGCCCAAGCAGGCGGAGATCATCACCGTCGCCCAGCAGATGGCGGATCGCCTGACCCTGGCGCTGCGGGCGGTCGCGGACACGCAGGAAAAAAATCTGGGTGAGGCCGACTATCTCGTTTCCGGCAATGGCCGCAGAGGAACGGTGAGGCTGATCAAGTCGGGCGAAGTTTCCGAAGTGGGAGCAAGGAAATGAGGCTAGGTGGCAAACTGCCGGCAATTGTAGCCGCGGCATTCGGCCTGCTGCTCGTCGGATCGAATTTGCAAGGCAGCGTCGTCGAGGCAAAGAACGCGCAGGTCACGGCATCGACGGCCACTCAGCGCGTCAAGCTCGGCCTCAACAAGTCGGTGGTCATCGACCTGCCGAGCGATGCCTACGACATTCTCGTCGCCAACCCGGCGGTGGCCGATGCGGTGACCCGAACCGCGCGGCGCATCTATCTGTTCGGCAAGGCGGTCGGCGAGACGAACATATTTGTCTTCGGCCCGAATGGCGAGCAGATCGTCAGTCTGGACCTTGCCGTCGAACGCGACGTTGCCGGCCTTGAGGATTATATCAGGCGCTTCCTGCCGACGTCGGCCGTCAAGGTGGAACTGCTGAACGATAACGTCGTTCTCACAGGAACCGTGGATACCCCGCTGGATGCCAAGCGTGCCGAACAGTTGGCAAACATGTTCGTGTCGGGTGGTGAGGCAACGACGGGACAATATTCGCAGACCGCGGCCGGCGGTTCGGCCCAGAGCGGTGTCGACATCAACAATCCGGACCAGGAGCGCCGCACCAGCCAGATCGTCAACCTGATCCAGATCATTGGCGATGACCAGGTGACGCTGAAGGTGACGGTCGCCGAAGTCAGCCGCTCGGTGATGAAGCAGCTCGGCGTCAACATGGTTGGCAGCGGCGGCAGCAACGGCATTAGTTACGGCGCAATCAGCGACAACTTCACGGGTCTCGGCAAACAGCTGTCGAACTCCGGCTTTCAAATCGGCGCTTCAGGACTGCAGGCTTATGTGAACGCCATGGAGCAGTCCGGGGTGATGAAGACCTTGGCCGAGCCGACCTTGACGGCTGTGTCGGGCGAGAAGGCAACCTTCAAAGTCGGCGGTGAATACAATATGGTCACGGGTGTCTCGGCAAATGTATCGCAAGACAACCAGACCGGCCTGAAGACCTACAGCGTCGAAAAGATCGAGTACGGCATCGGCCTGGAATTCCAGCCGGTTGTGTTGTCTCCCGGCCGCATAAGTTTGAAAGTCAGGACGTCGGTTTCCGAGCCGACAACCGAGGGATCCGTATCGTTCTCCTCAGGCGTGACGAGTCCCGGAATGAATGCCCTGTCGCTGCGCAAACGCCTTGCCGACACAACGGTGGAATTGCCATCCGGTGGCTCCATGATGATCGCCGGCCTGGTTCGCGACGACGTCAGGCAAGCCGTCAACGGATTGCCTGGACTGACAAAGATCCCGGTGCTTGGCGCGCTCTTCCGTAGCAGGGATTTCGTGCGAAACGAGACCGAGCTCGTCATCATCATCACGCCCTATCTGGTGAAGCCGGTGGCGCGCAACGACCTCGCCAAGCCGGACGACAATTTCAACGCCGCCAGCGATGGCGCCGGCATGTTCCTTGGCCGCGTCAATCGCGTCTACGGCACCATGCAGACCGACAAGCCCAATGGCCGCTACCACGGCGTTGTCGGCTTCATCTACAAGTAAGCGGGGAAGCGGACATGTCTCAGTCAGCATTGAAGGCAAGCACCATCGCCGCAACGACCCGGCGAGCCGTTCCTGTCCTGGCGGTTGCGGTGGCGGCGCTGCTCGCCGGCTGCGCCCAGCGCGACAGCATCACGGTCGGCGCCATTCCGGACGATTACCGCACCAACCATCCGATCGTCATCGCCGAGAAGAATCAGAAGATCGACCTGCCTGTCGGTGCCGGTGACCGCGGCATGACCGGCTCCCAGCGCGATACGCTTCTTGGCTTCCTGGATGGCTATGACAGAAGTGCCGCCCCGACGCTGACGATCCAGGTCCCGAGCGGATCGGCCAACGAGGTCGCCGCGACCACGGCGGCCCGCGATTTCGCCCGGCTGGCGGTTGCCAGCGGCATCAAGCGCAATCGGATTGTCGTGACCTCCTATCAGTCCGCCTCCGCCGAAGCCTCTGCCCCGATTCGCGTTGCTTATATCTCGGTGAAAGCCCAGACCGATAAGTGCGGCCGCTGGCCCGAAGATCTTATGGAGACATCGGAAAACAAGCACTATGCCGACTTCGGCTGCTCCTATCAGAACAATCTTGCCGCCCAGATGGCCAATCCGGCCGACCTGCTCGGCCCGCGTAAATCTGCCAATATTGATCCGGCAAATCGTAGCCAAGCCATCGATGTTTACCAAAAGAGAGGCATTTCGGAAGAGTTCCTCGGCAATTCGGAAGTGACGTACTGAGCCGCCAGTCTCGGACAGAACAGGCCACGGGAAAGAGCATGACGATGAGCAACCTTGCCTACGACGCCCCGGTGGACGGCAGCGATACCTCGCAGCAGGACATCGCCGCGATGCAGGCGTTGCGGCCGATCCCGCGCATCTCGATCCAGGCATTCTGCGAGACCGAGGGTGTTGCCAATCCGGTCGAGCGCGCCGGCGAGGACCGCCGTATGACAAAGGCGCATCTCAAGGTCCATATGGGCGGCGTTCCCACCGCCATCGAATTCTACCAATCGGCGCCGACGCCCAACCTGATCCTGCTGGAATCGCGCAGCGAGCCCAAGCAATTGCTGGAACAACTCGCCCAGCTCTCGGAATATTGCGATCCGACGTCGAAGGTGGTGGTGATCGGCCACTACAATGATGTCGGCCTCTACCGCGAGCTCATCCGCAACGGCATTTCCGAATATGTGATCGCTCCGGTCTCGATGGCCGACATCGTCAGCGTGGTGTCGTCGATTTTCATCGATCCGGAAGCCGAGCCGCTCGGCCGCTCGATCGCCTTTGTCGGCGCCAAGGGCGGTGTCGGCTCCTCGACGATCGCCCACAATGTGGCTTGGGCGATGTCCTCGCTGTTCAAATCCGAAGTGGTCGTCGCCGATCTCGATCTGGCTTTCGGCACCGCCAACATCAATTTCGACCAGGATCCGGCGCAAGGCATCGCCGAGGCGGTGTTTTCTCCGGAACGCATCGATGAAGTCTATCTCGACCGGCTGCTGACCCAGTGCGCCGAGCATCTGTCGCTGTTGGCAGCGCCTTCGACGCTCGAACGGGTCTATGATTTCGATCCCGAGGCCTTCGTTCAGCTGATCGACACCGCCCAGCGCAGCGTGCCGCTTCTGGTGCTCGACGTCCCCCATGCCTGGACGGGCTGGACCAAGAACACCCTGGTCAAGGCCGATGAGATCGTCATCACCGCGACACCGGAACTCGCCAATCTGCGCAACACCAAGAACCTGGTCGATATGCTCAAGCGGCTTCGTCCCAATGATCCGCCGCCCAAGCTGATCATCAACCAGGCCGGCGTGCCGAAGCGCCCGGAGATTTCGCCGTCAGATTTCGCCGAGCCGCTCGGCCTGTCACCGATGTCGATCATTGCTTTTGATCCGTTGCTGTTCGGCAATGCCGCCAACAACGGTCGCATGCTTGGCGAAATGGATGCCAAAAACCCGGTTGTCGCGATGATCAACGAAATGGCGCATGTGCTGACCGGGCGCAGCGAAATCAAGGCCAAGAAGAAGGCCGGGCTCGGCAGCCTGCTCGGCAAGCTCTCGCGCAACAAGAAGTGACGCTTCAGCAGTGGAACCGGTAGTCGATCATGTTTGGTAAAAGAGGCAGCGACGACGGCAACCGGTTCACGCCGGAATTTCGCCAGCCAGCACCGGCGCCGGTTGCGCCGCCGGCTGCAAGTTCCATGGACACGGCGGTTCTGACCCGGCCCGCGGCGGCGCCAAGCGCGCCTGTCGCGCCGCCGGCGCGCCGTGCCGTCGAGGCACCGCCATTGGCGCCTGAGCCGAAGCGGGCACAGCGCGAAAAGAGCGAAACTTATTACGATACCAAGAGTCAGGTCTTCTCCGCGCTCATCGACACCATCGATCTGTCGCAGCTTTCCAAGCTTGATCCTGAAAGTGCGCGCGAGGAAATCCGCGATATCGTCAACGACATCATCGCGATCAAGAACTTCGCAATGACGATCGCCGAGCAGGAAGAGCTGCTCGAGGACATCTGCAACGACGTGCTCGGCTATGGGC
The DNA here is from genome assembly GCF_004006095.1 of Mesorhizobium sp. M7A.F.Ce.TU.012.03.2.1. Lineage (NCBI taxonomy): Bacteria > Pseudomonadati > Pseudomonadota > Alphaproteobacteria > Hyphomicrobiales > Phyllobacteriaceae > Mesorhizobium > Mesorhizobium sp. M7A.F.Ce.TU.012.03.2.1. The sequence continues at coordinate 497,200 of NZ_CP034779.1, read as the reverse complement.
CGCTCGAGCCGCTGCTCGCCCGTGACGACATCGCCGACATCATGGTCAACGGCTCCAGGAACGTCTACATCGAAGTCAACGGCAAGGTCGAACAGACCGGTATCCGCTTTCGTGACAATCAGCAGCTCCTCAACATCTGCCAGCGTATCGTCAGCCAGGTTGGCCGCCGCGTCGACGAATCCAGCCCGATCTGCGACGCGCGCCTTCCCGACGGCTCCCGCGTCAACGTCATCGCGCCGCCACTCTCCATCGATGGCGCCACGCTCACCATCCGCAAATTCAAGAAGGACAAGCTGACGCTCGATCAGCTGGTCAAGTTCGGCGCCATCTCGCCGCAGGGCGCCGAAGTTCTCAAGATCATCAGTCGTGTTCGCTGCAACATCGTGATCTCGGGCGGCACCGGTTCGGGCAAGACCACGCTGCTCAATTGCCTGACCAACTATATCGACCGCGAGGAGCGCGTCATCACCTGCGAAGACTCGGCCGAGCTGCAATTGCAGCAGCCGCATGTGGTGCGCCTCGAAACCCGCCCGCCCAATCTGGAGGGCGAGGGTGAGGTGACGATGCGCGACCTGGTCAAGAACTGTCTGCGCATGCGGCCAGAGCGCATCATCGTCGGCGAAGTGCGCGGACCCGAGGTGTTCGATCTTCTGCAGGCGATGAACACCGGCCATGACGGCTCGATGGGCACGATCCACTCGAACAGCCCGCGCGAATGCCTGAACCGTATCGAATCCATGATTGCCATGGGCGGCTATTCGCTGCCGCAGAAGACAGTGCGCGAAATCGTCGTCGGTTCCATCGACGTGATCATCCAGGCGGCGCGCCTGCGCGACGGATCGCGCCGCATCACCCACATCACCGAGGTGATCGGGATGGAAGGCGACGTCATCATCACGCAGGATATCGTCCTTTACAACATCAAGGGTGAGGACGCCAACGGCAGGCTGTTGGGTGAGCACGTATCGACGGGCATCGGCCGTCCGCATTTCTGGGAGCGTGCACGCTATTACGGCGAGGAGCAGCGTCTCGCCATTGCGCTTGAGGCGATGGAGAAACGCGCTGACTGACGCATGCTGGGGTGTAAGGGTTCGGGCCAATGTTTGGAATTGACGGCACAGTACTGGCGTTTGTCGTGCTCGCCGGCTTCAGCGCCGGCGCCGTCGCCTATGCATTTCTGTTCACCCGGATCAGCAACGAGAAACAGGTCGGCAAGCGGCTCGAAACGATCAGGACCGCCGAGACGGATCGCTCCGTCGTCAAGGCCTCGCGTGACCGCGTGGCGGAAGCCGTCAAGCGGCGCAAATCGGTTCAGGATTCGCTCAACGAACTCGACGCCAAGCAGAAAACCAAGGACAGCCGCGTCAAGAAACCGCCGCTGAAAGCCCAGCTTCGCCAAGCCGGCCTCAAGACCACCATCGAGCGTTTCTATATATACTCCGCCGTATGCGGCATCGTTTTGACGATTGTCGCCTTTGTGGCCGGAGCCCCGCTGATCGCCTTGCCGGGCGTGCTGTTGGCCGGGGGGCTGGGCCTGCCGCGCTGGTTCGTCACGTTTCGTCGCGCCCGCCGGGTCAAGGCATTCCTCAACGAATTTCCAAACGCGCTCGACATCATCGTGCGCGCGGTCAAATCCGGCCTGCCGCTGAACGACGCCGTGCGCCTGATCGCCAACGAATCGCCCGAACCCGTGAAGACCGAGTTTCGCCGCATCGTCGATTCACAGCAGATGGGCCTCTCTATCCCCGACGCGACCTTGCGCATGCCTGAAACCATGCCTTGCACCGAGGCAAGCTTCTTCGGCATCGTTATCCAGATACAGTCGCAGGCCGGCGGCAATCTCTCCGAGGCGCTGGGCAATCTTTCGCGCGTGCTTCGCGATCGCAAGAAGATGAAAGCCAAGGTCGCGGCGCTGTCGATGGAAGCGAAGGCGTCCGCCGCGATCATTGGTGCGCTGCCCTTCATCGTCGCCTTTCTCGTCTACCTGTCGAGCCCGGCCTACCTGATGCCGCTCTTCAACACCAGCGTCGGAAACCTGATCCTTGGTTGCTCTGCGGTCTGGATGTCGATCGGCATCCTGGTGATGCGCAAGATGATGAACTTCGAAGTCTAGGATGCTGGCATGACCGAGCAAGTCATCAAGACCCTGACGGATCCGAGCTTCCTGATCGCGATGCTGGTCGCGATAGCGGTGTTTGCGACCGTCTTCACCTTGCTTCCGGCGTTTGGCGGAAACCAGCTCAAATCACGCATGAAATCCGTTGCGCTGGAACGCGACGAACTGCGTGCGCAACAGCGCGCCCGGCTTGCGGTCGAGGCCGACCGCCGTCGCAAGGGCTTGCGCGAGGAACAGTCGGTCGGCATGCGCAACATTGTCGACCGGCTGGATCTGAGACGCGCGCTCGCCGATGAAGGCACCTTGCAGAAACTCAAGGTGGCCGGCTTTCGTGGACAGAATCCGCTGACGCGGTTTCTTTTCTTCCGTCTCGTACTTCCTTTCGTCGGTTTCGCGCTGGCCGCAATCTACATCTTCGCGCTCGGAGGACTGCCCGACAAGCCATTGGTCATCAGGCTGTTCGTCTGCGTCCTCGTTGCTTACGGCGGCTTCTACGCGCCAGTCATCTACGTCAACAACCGCGCCACCAAGCGCAAGCAGTCGATCCAGATGGCATGGCCGGATGGGCTCGATCTGATGCTGATCTGCGTCGAATCGGGCATGTCGGTGGAAGCGGCACTGCGCAAGGTCGCCGACGAGATCGGCGCGCAATCGGTGGCGCTGGCGGAAGAGTTCATCCTCACCAACGCCGAGCTTTCCTATCTGCCGGAGCGCAAGCAGGCCTACGAGAACCTGGCAAGCCGCACCGGGCTGGATTCGGTCAAGTCGGTGTCGCAGGCGCTCGTCCAGGCCGAGCGTTACGGCACGCCGGTGGCGCATGCACTGCGCGTGCTTGCCGCCGAAAGCCGCGACATGCGCATGAATGCGGCCGAGAAGAAGGCGGCCGCCCTGCCGCCAAAGCTCACAGTGCCGATGATCCTGTTTTTCCTGCCGGTGCTCTTCGCCATCATCCTGGGTCCCGCCGGCATTCAGGTCAGCCAGCGCGGTATCTTCGGCGATCATGCGGCGCCGGCAACAAACGCCCAGTAGCGGTAAGGCAAATTCCTGCATTCCCTCAAACGAAGAAGCCGCGCATGCAGCGCGGCTTCTTCGTTTGAGGTTGGTGGGATTGTGGTCTCAGTTGGTCGCGGATTTCGGCTTGTCCTGGTCCTTGAGCTGGCTCCAGGCATTCTGCTGGGCCAGCATCTGCCTGAGATAGGCGACATTTGCCTGCGCCTGTTCGGGCGACAGTTCCTGCGAGGCGATCTTCTCGGCCTCGTCGAAACGGCCTTGCAGGCCGACGACCAGTGCCAGGTTCTGGCGGACGCGGCTGTCCGCATTCGGCTGCTGCGCGGCCGAGCGCATATAGGTTTCGGCGGTGCGCAGGTCACCTTCCAGCACATACGACATGCCAAGATTGGAGAGCACGGAAGGCTCGTTCGGCTTGAGGTCGAGCGCCTTGCGGTAAAGCTGGCGCGCATCGTCCTTCTGGCCGGTCTGGTCGAGGATGGCCGCTTCGGCCGACACCAGCTTCCAGTCGGGATATTCCGGTGTTTGAGCGCGGCGCACGGCGTCGAGTGCCGCCTCGAACTGGCCATTGGCGGCCAGCGCCTTGCCGTAGGAGGCAAGAACGTCACGATCCTTGGGCAAAGCGATGGCGAGCTTGCGCATCACGGCCAGCGACTGATCGGCGTCGCCATCCATCTGCAATGCCGCCGCATAATTCGTCGCGATCCGCTTGTCGTTGGGGTTCTTCGCGTAGGATTGGCCGAGTGCGCCGGTGGCATTGTGCAGTTCCCCGGCCGACATGCTTTCCAGCGGTTTGCCGCTGGTGCGTGCGATAGAGCCGGTGGAGATCTTGTCGGTTCCGCAGCCGGCGACGCCCGCCGCCAGCGCCAGCACAAGGGCCGTGGTGATGAGCCGTTTTCCCCTGGCGTTGATCCTGCGGTTGGTCGGCATGGCCACCTAAGCCTCCATTCATGCGCGGCCATTGCGTGGCCGTCTTCCCTCCCGCAGAAATATTCTGTTAACCCTAACGGACGGTTAAGAACGGCGACTCACACGGAGAACATCGCATGCCTGTCGAACTCGTCGGGAAGACATTGCCGGGCGCGCTGCCGGTCCATCTGGTCGCCAGGGACGGTCTGGACGCGGCCGGCCTTGCGCCGGCCGCTGTCGTCTGGGCCAGGGCCAACGGCTTTTCCGGCGAGGCAGGCAGGACGCTGGTCGTGCCCGGCGAAAACGGGGCGCTCGGCGGCGCCTTGTTTGGTATCGGCGATGGCGAAGGCGCGCTCGCCTTTGGCGCGCTGTCGAAAGCCTTGCCGGAAGGCGACTGGCATTTCGCCTCGGCGCCGGCCGAGCCGGACCTCGCGGCGACCGCGCTGCTGCTCGGCGGCTATGTCTTCACCCGTTACGGCAAGAAGTCAGGCAGGGCGCTGCGCTTCGGCCTGCCGGCAGGCGTCGATGCCGGGCGCGTTCGCCGCATTGCGGATGGCGTCTTCCTGACACGCGATCTGGTCAACACGCCGACCAGCGATATGGGTCCGGAAGATTTGGAGCAGGCGGTGCGGGCCCTGGCCGCCAGGCACAAGGCCGAAGTCTCGGTGGTCAAGGGTGACGATCTCCTCGAACGGAATTTCCCGATGATCCATGCTGTCGGCCGTGCGTCGGCCGGCGCGCCGCGCCTGATCGATATGCGATGGGGGCAGCAAGGGGCGCCGAAGGTGACCCTGGTCGGCAAGGGCGTCTGCTTCGACACGGGCGGTCTCGACATCAAGCCATCGTCCGGCATGCTGTTGATGAAAAAGGACATGGGCGGTGCTGCCAATGTCCTTGGCCTTGCCTCGATGATCATGGATGCCGGGCTGAATGTGCGGCTGCGCGTGCTCATTCCCGCGGTTGAGAATTCGATTGCCGGCAACGCCTTCCGGCCCGGAGATGTGCTTGCGAGCCGCAAGGGCATCACTGTCGAGATCGGCAATACGGATGCCGAGGGGCGGCTGGTGCTGGCCGATGCGCTGGCGCTGGCCGACGAGGAGGAGCCGCAGCTTCTGGTCGACATGGCGACGCTGACCGGGGCTGCCCGCGTCGCGCTCGGCCCCGATCTGCCGCCGTTCTACACAAGTGACGAAGCGCTGGCATCCGATCTTGCGGCGGCTTCCGTCGCGGCCGAGGACCCTCTGTGGCGCATGCCGCTGTGGCGGCCCTATGATGCAAAACTGTCGTCGAAAATTGCCGACATCAACAATGTCACATCAGACGGTTTCGCCGGCTCGATCACGGCGGCGCTGTTCCTGAAACGCTTCGTCGAAAAGACCGAGGGCTGGGCGCATTTCGACATCTTCGCCTGGAACCCGGCCGATCGTCCGCATGGCCCCGCCGGCGGCGAGGCACAAGGCATCCGCGCCCTAGAGCGGATCATCGCGAAACGCTACGGCTGACGGTTGCAGGCGGAGCCGGCAAAATTGCCTCGACTGAAACGGAACCGAAACAATTTGCCGTCATGCTGGCGCGATGTCGATTGCTATGCGCCCGAGCCAGGCCTTGCGACTGTGGCAGCAAGTGATGCTGTCACAGGTGCGCGACGACGCGCCCGATCTGACCATGCGCCAGACGGCAATCCTGTTCACCATCTATCTCGATCCGCCGCCACACACCGTGCGCGGGCTCGCCGCGCGCCTCAATGTCACCAAGCCGGTGATCACCCGCGCCCTCGACACGATGGGCGCTTTGAAACTTGTGTCGCGCCATCGCGACGAACTCGACAAGCGCAATGTTCTGATCAGGCGCACGGTCGAGGGCGCGCTCTTTGTCGAGCGCTTCGGCGATGGTATCATCGCCAAGGCGCTCGAACTGCCGATGTGAGCGCATTACCTTTTCAACAGAGTGTTCGATTTGACTGCCAGGGATGCCCGCCTTCACGCTTTTCGCTCCGACCTCGCCGATGCAAGGCTGAAGGGCGAGGTCACCGCCGAGCGCTTCGTCGCCGGCCGGCCGGCGCGGGTCACCGCGTCAGTGGCCGATATGCGCAAGGCGCCGCGGCCGGACGCCGGCGTCAACACGCAAGCGCTGTTCGGCGACGATGTCCTGGTCTTCGATGTCGCTGAGGGCTGGGCGTGGGTCCAGGCCGAACGCGACGGCTATGTCGGCTACGTCGCCGACACGATGCTGGGCAAACGGGACCATGCGCCGACGCACATCGTCTGCGTGCCGCGCACCTTCCTCTACCCCGGGCCGGATCTGCGCTTTCCAATCGCCGGACAATTGTCGATGGGATCGACGGTGACGGTGACGGAGGCCGCCGAGACACGCGGTACGCACTATGCGGTCCTGCCTTCCGGGGAGACACTGATTGCAGGTCATCTGCGGCCGCTCAGTGAAGCTGCCTCCAACTATGTCGCAGTTGCCGAAGCGTTTCTCGGCACGCCCTATCTCTGGGGTGGCACTTCCGGTTTCGGCATCGACTGTTCGGGTCTGGTGCAATTGGCGATGCGCATGGCCGGCAGAGACGTGCTGCGCGATTCCGACATGCAGGCGGCGACACTTGGCGAGCCGCTCGAACCGGGACCTGATTTCTCCGGGTTGCGACGCGGCGATCTGGTGTTCTGGAAGGGCCATGTCGCCGTCATGACCGACGCCGACACGATGATCCACGCCAACGGCCACACCATGCTGGTGTCGCGCGAAGGACTGAAGGACGCCGTCGCCCGCATCGGATATCTTTACGGCGGTCCGACCGGGTTCAGGAGGCCGTAGCCTTTCTTCCTTCGCCCCGTTCACGGGGAGAAGGTGCCCGAAGGGCGGATGAGGGGCAGTGCCAGCATTTGAAGGTTCGCGCTGCCCCTCACCTGCCTGCCGGCATCCTCTCCCCGTAAACGGGGCGAGGAAAGCTCACCTCGATCACCTTTTGTTCCGATTTTCCTTGGCGTTCGCGTGCCGTCGCGCTACCTCTGGCGGGTGACAGAGCAGCCGCGCCTTGCCGAACAGAATGCCGCCGTGGCCCTGCCCGAACCATTCCTCAGATGGTTTGGCGAGAAAGGCTGGTCGCCGCGCGCCCATCAGATCGAACTTCTGGCGAAAGCCCAGGCCGGGCAATCAGTCCTGCTGATTGCGCCGACCGGTGCCGGCAAGACGCTGGCCGGGTTCCTGCCTTCGCTCACTGAACTGGCCAACCGGCCCAAGAGAAAGCCGGGCCAGGCGCGTCGCGGTATCCACACGCTCTACATCTCGCCGCTGAAGGCGCTTGCCGTCGATATTGAGCGCAATCTCGGCAAGCCGGTGGAGGAAATCGGCCTTCCCGTCACCATCGAGACGCGCACCGGCGACACTCCCGCCCACAAGCGCCAGCGCCAGAAGCTGGTGCCGCCCGACATCCTGCTGACCACGCCCGAGCAACTGGCGCTGCTGATTGCGGCAGGCGATGCAAGACGCTTCTTCGAGGATCTGCGCTACGTCGTGCTCGACGAGTTGCACTCGCTGGTGACGTCGAAACGCGGGCATCTGCTGGCGCTCGGCCTGGCGCGGCTGCGCAGCTTTGTCCCCGGCCTGCAGACGATCGGCCTGTCAGCGACGGTGGCCGAACCGGACGAGTTGCGGCGCTGGCTGGTCAGCCAGAATCCGCCCAAGGGTCCGACCGGCCATAGCATGGCCGAACTGATCGTCGTCACCGGGGGAGCTAAACCGGAGATTTCCATCCTCGATTCCGAAGAGCGCGTGCCTTGGGCGGGACATTCCGCGCGCTACGCCACGCCGGAAATCTATCGCGAGATCAAGCGCCACAAGACGACCCTGCTGTTCGTGAACACGCGCAGCCAGGCGGAGTTGCTGTTCCAGGAATTGTGGCGGGTCAACGAGGACACTTTGCCGATCGCGCTGCACCACGGTTCGCTCGACGTCGCCCAGCGCCGGCGCGTCGAAAAGGCGATGGGGGAAAACGCACTGCGCGCCATCGTCGCCACCTCGACGCTCGACCTCGGCATCGACTGGGGCGATGTCGATCTGGTTGTGCATGTCGGTGCGCCGAAGGGGGCGAGCCGGCTGGCGCAGCGCATCGGCCGCGCCAACCACCGCATGGACGAGCCGTCCAAGGCGATCCTCATTCCCGCCAATCGCTTCGAGGTGCTGGAATGCCGGGCCGCCCTCGACGCCAACTATCTCGGCGCGCAGGACACGCCTCCCTTGATCGATGGCGGGCTCGATGTGCTGGCCCAGCATGTGCTCGGCTGCGCCTGCGGCGCGCCATTCCGTGCCGATGACCTGTTCGAGGAAGTGCGTACGGCTGCGCCCTATGTCAGCCTCGACCGGACGACATTCGACCGCGTCATCGATTTCGTCGCCACCGGCGGCTATGCGCTCAAGAATTACGAGCGCTACGCCCGCATACGCCTGAACAAGGATGGGTTCTGGCGGGTGTCCAATCCTCGTATCGCCCAGCAATACCGGCTGAATGTCGGCACCATCATCGAGGTGCCGGCGCTTAACGTGCGCTATGTGCAAGCGGGCAGCAAGGGCGCGGCGTCGCGCGGCGGCAGGGTTCTCGGCAAGATCGAGGAGGCCTTCCTCGAAACGCTAACGCATGGCGACACCTTCATGTTCGCCGGCAAGGTTCTCCGCTTCGAAGGCATCCGCGAGAATGAATGCTTCGTCTCGAACGCGCCCGGCAGCGATGCCAAGGTGCCTTACTATGGTGGCGGCAAGTTCCCGCTTTCGACCTATCTCGCCGAACAGGTCCGCATCATGCTGGACGACCCGCAGCGATGGAAGAAGCTGCCCGAGCAGGTCGCCGACTGGCTGCGATTCCAGGCCGACAAATCGGTGCTGCCCAAACGCGATGACCTGCTGATCGAGACCTTTCCACGAGGCAACCGCCATTATCTGGTGGCTTATCCGTTCGAGGGCAGGCTGGCGCACCAGACGCTCGGCATGCTGCTCACCCGCCGTCTCGACAGGGCAGGAGCCAGGCCGCTCGGCTTTGTCGCCACCGACTATGCGCTGGCGATATGGTCATTGGGCGACATGGGCGCGATGTTCAAAGCAAGGAAGCCCTCGCTTGGCGCCCTTTTCGACCAGGATATGCTGGGCGATGACCTCGAAGCCTGGCTGGCCGACAGCTGGCTTCTCAAACGCACCTTCCGCAATTGCGCGCTGATTTCGGGGTTGATCGAGAAACGCCATCCGGGCCAGGAAAAGAGTGGTCGCCAGGTCACGGTCTCGACCGACCTGATCTACGACGTGCTGCGCAGCCATGAACCGGACCACATCCTGCTTCAGGCGACACGTGCCGATGCGGCCACCGGCCTGCTCGATGTCAGCAGACTTGCCGACATGCTCTCGCGCATCCAGGGTCGAATCGTGCATAAGGCACTCGAACAGATATCGCCGCTCGCCGTGCCGATCATGCTCGAGATCGGCAAGATGCCGGTCCATGGCGAAGCCGATGAAACGCTTTTGATGGATGCGGCGACTTTGGTCGAGGAGGCCATGGGGCCGGAAATGGCTGAGGAATGAATTTTTCGCTGGCGCGCACATCGCTGATTGCCGAGGCCGACCTTGTCGGCATATCAGGCGAGCGCGCCGTCTGCGACCCGCGCGGCGTGCTTTATTTTCCGGATCTGCGGCTTCTGGCCGTGTCCGACCTGCATCTGGAAAAGGGTTCGTCGCTGGCACGCCGCGGCACGCTGATCCCGCCCTACGACACCGGCGCGACCTTGTTGCGGCTTCAGGCCGTGATATCAGACTACCAGCCGTCGATCGTCATCAGCCTGGGCGACAGCTTTCACGATGGCGGCGGCGCCCAGCGTATGCATGCAAGCTTCCGCGAGCGGCTGGAAGCGCTGATATCAGGCCGAGACTGGTTCTGGGTCGCCGGCAACCATGACCCGGAAGCGCCAGCCGATCTCCCCGGCGAAACGGTGCGTGAACTTGCTATAGGCTCGCTGCTGTTCCGGCATGAGCCGTCGAAGCAGCGTGTCGAAGGCGAAATAGCGGGCCATCTGCATCCCTGCGCCCGCATAGTCCAGCAGGGACGCTCGGTGAGGCGGCGCTGCTTTGCCGGCGATGGCGGCCGCATGATCATGCCGGCCTTCGGCGCCTATACCGGTTCGCTCAACGTGCTCGACCGCGCCTATGCCGGGCTGTTCCGGCTGGACACGCTGATGGCTTATATGCTGGGCGCCCAACGCATCTTTGCCATTTCCGGCTCGATGCTGCGGCCGGGCTAAACAGCCTTACCTGCCATAGTAGAGCGTAACCGTGTGCTTCGCCTCGGCGAAGAACAGCCAACGTTCGACCAGCATGCCGGCGAACTGGATTGCAGCAGCAAGTACCGACAGCAACGCTGCCAGCGGCCATGGCAGGGCGAACGCAATGGCGAGCACCCCCAAGGGCAACGCGAAGGCCAGAAGCTGCGTGATCTGGCGCAGCCGCGCGCCGTGCTTGCGCGCGATGCGAAAGCCCATTTCCTTGAGCAGATAATTCTCCTCGGTATGCGGCCATTCCAGCGACCGCACCGTGCCGCCGACCAGCCCCGTCGCGGTGTTGGCGGTGGTCGGGATTTCCAGTTGGTCGTTGTGGCGCCAGGTCGCCAGCTTCCAGCCCCAGCCGAACAAGGTCAGCAGCAGGCAAGCCGCCAGCTGCACCTTCGAACCAAGCGCAAAGCCCTGCAGCAGCGCGTTCAGCAGCACGCTGCCGGTCATCGCCGAAAAGATGAGGTAGCCGGGCAGGGTGAAGTGGCTGTGCCATTGGGCGATCGGCTTCAGCGACGCATAGATCATGCCGGTGGTGCAGACGGTGATGATTGCGCCGATGGCGGCCAGAGATCCGGCGATGCCGGCCCAGCCATCGGTCTTGCCGAAGAATATCCAACCGATGCCGAACAGTCCCGCCGGAATGAAAGTGATGACCGAGGCGACGCCTTCGCGCGACAGCCATGAGCTGCGCCACTGCGAGAACGCCCGCCAGGCGCGTTCGGGGCGGCCGAGATGACCCGTTGAGGACAACAGGCCGGCCACGATCAGGCCGAGTGCCAGCCCCATGCCGATGAAGCCCAGCCAGAAATCGGGGGGGATGAACTGGAAGCCTCCGAGCACGCCCAGCAGCGCGAGCAGGCCGTAGCCCGCACCGGTGGCGGTGGTGAAGAACACGACGGAGAAGGCCGGATGCATGGGCTAGTTCGAAAGCATGCGGTCGACCCAGCCGAGGAAACCGCCTTCGGCCCGCACCGGTTCCAATGCCGGCGCGGCCACCGATGCGGCGCGCTTGCTGTGGGCGCGCGGCGGCAGATATTTGTTGGTTGGGCGATAGCCGAGCTCAGGCATCAGGTCGACGCCGCCACGCTCCGCCACCAGTTGCGAGACAGCCGACAGGGGATCGCCTAGGTCGCCGAAATGCCGGGCGCTGGTCGGGCAAGCGGCGACGCAGGCCGGCACGCGGTCTTCCTCGGCCAGATTGTCATTGTAGATGCGGTCGACGCACAGCGTGCACTTCTTCATCACCCTGACATCGGTGTCGAATTCGCGTGCACCGTAAGGACAGGCCCAGCTGCACAATTTGCAGCCGATGCACTTGTCCTCGTCGATCAGCACGATGCCGTCCGAGGCCCGCTTGTAGGAGGCGCCGGTCGGGCAGACGGTGACGCAGGCCGGCGTCTCGCAATGCAGGCAGGAGCGCGGGAAGTTCACCGTCCGTCCGCCCATCTCGGTGGTGTGCTCGTAAGCGTGCACGCGGTTGAACCAGACGCCGTCGACATGGCCGCCATAGGGGTCGATGTCGGTCAGCGGCGCCATGTGGCCGCCGGTGTTCCATTCCTTGCAGGCGGTGACACAGGCCTGGCAGCCGACGCAGGTATCGAGATCGATGACGAGGCCGAGCTTCTTGCCGCTTTGACTTGGCAGACATGTCATTTTGCCGCCTCTCTTGCCCGGCGGAATTCAGCGCCGAAAGTCAGTCTGTCGGGCGAGGGTTCGAAATGCGGCGGCTGCTGGAAACGTTCGAACTGCGGCTCGGTGAAGCCGGCTTCTTCCGCTGCGCATTTGACGATGCGCACGCGTAAATCGAACCACGCCGCCTGGCCGGTGACCGGATCGGAATTCGAATAGCGTTTGCCCTGAGCGTCGGCCGAGGTCTGGTCGCCGATGATGTGGTTGAGCAGGAAGCCGCGGTTGGATTCCGCCGCATCGTCCTTCAGCCCCCAGCTGCCGCGCCTTTTGCCGATGGCGTTCCAGGTCCAGACCGTGCTTTCGTTCACCCCGTCGATCAGCTTGATCTGCCCCTTCACTTTGCCGTTGATGCTCTCGATCCACACCCAGTCGTCATCGACCAGGCCGAGGCCAGCTGCCGTCCGGTGATGCACGAACAGCCGATTCTGGCTGGTGATTTGCCGCAGCCACGCATTCTGCGATCCCCAGGAATGGTACATATGCATCGGCCGCTGCGTCAGCGCATGCAGCGGATATTTTCCAAGGTCGACGACCGCTTCCTCGAAGGGCATGTACCAGAACGGCAGCGGGTCCATAAAGGTCTCGATGCGCTGGCGATCAGCCGCCGGCGGCAAGACGCGACCGTGCCCACGCGCGGCCAGACGGAAACGCTGCAGCGGCTCGGAATAGAGCTGGAAGACGATCGGCTCGGCCTTGGGGATAAAGCCCATCTGCACCGCAAAATCGAGATAAGAGCGGTTGGCCATCTTGTAGTAGCGCTGGTCGTCGGCGAAATCGTGGTGCCAGAAGCCGCCATTGTCGATGTAGCGCTGCAGCTGGTCCGGGTTGGCCTCGCCCCTGCCGGTCGAGGTCCCATCCTTGCCGCGCCAGCCGGCGAGCGGGCCGATGCCGGGCGTGCGCTCATGGTTGACGATGTAGTCGGCATAATCGCGGTACTGGGCCGCGCCGTCCTCATTGATGAAACCGGGCAGGCCGAGCCGCGCGCCGAGTTCGATCAGCACCGACTGGAACGGCCGGACGTCGCGATCAGGTTCGACGACGGGATGGCGGATGGCGTCGCCGGGTCCGTCGGCATGGCTGATCGGCCGGTCGAGCAGGCTGATGCAGTCATGCCGCTCAAGATAGGTGGTGTCGGGCAGCACGAGGTCGGCGAACGGCACGGTCTCGGAATAATAGGCATCGGAATAGATGATGAAGGGGATCTTGTAGTTGCCCGCATCGTCATGGTCGGTCAGCATGGCGATTGTCTCGACGGTGTTCATCGAGGAATTCCACGCCATGTTCGACATATACATCATCAGTGTATCGATCGGGTACGGGTCGCCGTCCCAGGCATTGCGGATGACGGTGTGCATCAGGCCGTGTGCCGCCAGCGGTGCGTCCCAGGAATAGGCCTTGTCGATGCGAAGCGGCGTGCCGGCCTCATCGACCAAAAGATCGTCCGGCCCACAGACGAAACCGAGCGGCATGCCGTCAAGCGGCGTCATCGGCTTGACGGTCTTGCCGGCTGGCTTGGGACCGGGCGGAGCGGAGCGGGGGTAGGGCGGCTTGAAACGGAAGCCGCCAGGGACATCCACCGTGCCCAGCAACACCTGGAGGAGATGGATGGCGCGGCAGGTGTGAAAGCCGTTCGAATGGGCCGAGATGCCGCGCATGGCGTGCATCGAGACAGGCCGCCCCTTGATCGTCTCGTGCCGGCGCCCGGCCCAATCGGTCCACGCGATCGGCAACTCGATCGTCTGTTCGAAGGCGACATGCGCAAGTTCGGCGGCGATCCTGCGGATCGTATCGGCGGCAATGCCGCAGCGCTCGGCGACCGCGTCCGGCGCATAGCTCTCATCGAGGTAGCGGTCGGCGATGAGCTGGAACACCGGGACGCTGTGGCGCCCGCCGATCGTGAAGCTGCCCGTCAGTGCCGGCTTCGCACCGGCATCGGTGGCGCCGACAGGCGTCTTCGCAACCCTGTCCCACGCCAGCGGATTTCCGTTGGCGTCGCGCACGAACAGCCCGTCATCGGCGGCACCCGGCTCCTGCACGACGAGAACATGGGCATTGGTGTAGCGCAGCAGATAATCGAGATCGACGCGGCCCGCCTTGAGCAATTCGTGGATGAGCGCGAACACGAACAGCCCATCGGTGCCGGGCCGAATGCTGATCCAGTCGTCTGCAATGGCATTGTAGCCGGTGCGGCACGGGTTGATCGAGACGACCTTGGCGCCGCGCGCCTTGAGTTTGCCGAGGCCGATCTTGATCGGGTTGGAATCGTGATCCTCGGCGACGCCGAACAGCATGAAATACCGGGTGTTGTCCCAGTCGGGCTCACCGAACTCCCAGAACGAACCGCCGATCGTATAGAGACCACCGGCCGCCATGTTGACCGAACAGAAGCCGCCATGGGCGGCAAAGTTCGGCGTGCCGAACTGGCTCGCCCACCAGCCGGTCAAGGATTGGGATTGATCGCGGCCGGTGAAGAAGGCCAGCTTCCTGGGGTCGGTCCGGCGGATGGCCGAGAGCCGTTCGGTGGCGATCGAAAACGCCTCTTCCCACTCGATCTCGCGGAATTCGCCGGAGCCGCGAGGGCCGGTGCGCAGCAATGGCTTCTTCAGCCTTGCCGGACTGTAGTGCTGCATGATGCCGGAGCTGCCTTTGCCGCAGATCACGCCGCGATTGACCGGATGGTCCTTGTTGCCGTTGATGTAGCGGACCTTGCCATCCTTGATGTGCACGTCGATGCCGCAGCGGCAGGCGCACATGTAGCAGGTCGTCTTGGCGATGCTGTCGGAAACATCAGGCGAGGTGTCGACGCCGTCGCCTTCGTCAGGCGCCCGCGTGTCGGCAAGCGGGCGTTGCGATGGTGCCGAATTCGCGCCGCGCGGCGGTCCCTGCATCATGATCCGGTGGCGCCTGTACGGCCCATGGATTTGGCCCGCGTCTTCGGTCCGGGGCCGCGCATGTAATGCTCTTCCGGGTGGTAGCGATCACCGGCCAGCCGCCGTCTTATGCCGCGGGTCCAATGCGCAAGCAGGGATCTGAACCGCCCGATCATTCTGCTCTCTGCGATCTCTCGGCGAATTTTTTCTAACTTCACGAGGAAACTTAGAATAAAGCTATCGATCCGTCTAATCAGTTGTTCTTGTAAATTCGATCGATATTGATTCTTAATACAGACATGACCCTGGACCAGTTGCGCATTTTCGTCGCCGTCGCCGAGCGCGGCCATATGACCAAGGCGGCTGAATTGCTGGGCATTTCGCAGTCGGCCGCATCGGCCGCCATCCGGGCGCTTGAAGAACAGCACGGCGTCCACCTGTTCAACCGCGTCGGCCGCAACATCGAGCTTGCCCAGACCGGCCACCGGTTCCTGCCCGAGGCCAAGGCCGTGCTCGAGCGGGCCGCCGCCGCGCGCAATGTGCTGGAGCATGTCTCGCAGACCGTCACCGGCAGCCTCTCGATCGCCGCCAGCCAGACCATCGCCAGCTACTGGCTGCCGCGCCGGCTGGCTTCCTTCCACGAAGCCTATCCGGCCGTCAGGCTGAGCGTCTCCATCGGCAACACCAGGCAGGTCGAGGCCAATGTCCTCGATGGCGCGGCGGATCTCGGCCTGGTGGAGGGGCGCACCGAGTCCGACATATTGCGCCGCACCAAGGTCGACGTCGACAGGCTGATCCTGGTGGTTGCCAGCGCGCATCCGGAGATCCCCGAAATCGCGCCCGGCCGCCCTGACATCACGGGCCTGCGCTGGATCATCCGCGAGGGTGGTTCGGGTACGCGCGAGGTGCTGGAGGATCTGGCGCGCCACGAAGGGATTTCGCTCGCCGACCTCCAGATATTCCTGGTGCTGCCGAGCAATGAAGCTATTCGCCAGGCCGTCGAGGCGGGGGCCGGCGCCACCATCATTTCCGAACTTGTCGTGGCGCGCGCCGTCGCCGAAGGCAGTCTCAAATCGGTGCCGCTCGACTTGCCGAAACGCGACTTCGCCATGATCACCCATCGCGATCGCCAGGCAAGCCTGGCCCAGATGGCGCTCAAGGCGCATCTGGGTACGTCGGATCAACGGTGAGGGTTCGCTGAGATTCAGGTCAGGCCGAGTCGAAAATGGCTGATGCCGAGAACCGGAGCGGAGCGTACTTAAAGTACGTGAGCACCGGAAGCGCAGGTATCAGCCACTTGCAGGCCGGCATCCTGAATATCAATGGACCCGGTCAACCGAACTTTCGCTGCGCATCCAGCGCCAGGCCAAGTCCGACCGAGCCGAACATGTCGCCTTCGATGACGGATGCCTGCGGCACCAGCGACAGGATTTCTCGCCTTGCCAGCGGGATCGCGGTCGATCCGCCGGTCAGGAACACCGCGGTGATATCGGATGGCTTCACCTCAGCGTCCCGGATGGTCTGCGCTACCGTCGCCGTGACCCGCTCGATGTCCCTGGCGATCGTGGCATCCAGCCCGTTGCGCGTGATTTCGGCGGCGAACTCCGCACCCGGCAGCTTCACCACGACCTCTGCGGATGACCTGTCGGTCAGCTCTATCTTGGCTTTTTCGACAAGTGCGGCCAGCGCGTGTCCATAGCGGTGTTCGACGATGTGGATGAAACGGTCGACCAGGTCGGCGCGCTCGGCCTCGTAGCGGATCTGGCGCAGATGCGTCATCGCCTTGGCGGTGTAGACCAGGTTGATGCGCTGCCATGTCGCGAGGTCGATGAAGTAGCTTGCCGGCAGATTGCGCTTGCCGTCCTTGGTCGGCGTCAAATAGCCGAGTTGCGGCATCACATGGGCGATGCTCAGCAGCCGGTCGAAATCCGTACCGCCGATATGGACGCCTCGGCTGGCCAGGATGTCGTCCTTGCGGTCGAGCGAGCGGGAGCGCTGCGGCGAGACGCGCACGATCGAGAAGTCCGACGTGCCGCCGCCCATATCGATGATCAGCGCCAGTTCCTCGCATGTCACCTTTTGTTCGTAGTCGAGCGCCGCCGCGATCGGCTCGAACTGGAAAGCGATGTGCTTGAAGCCCTGGCCACGGGCGGCGTTCTCGAGTTCGCTTTGCGCCTTCGCGTCGGCCTCGGCATCGTCGTCGACGAATTGCACCGGCCGGCCAAGAACGACGGTCTCGACCGTATCGCCGGCATCTGCTTCCAGCCTCATCTTGAGATGTCCGAGGAACATGCCGACGATGTCCATGAAGCCGATCGACCGCGATTTGATGCGGGTCTTTTCATGGGCCAGCGAACTGCCGAGCACGCTCTTCAGCGAACGCATCAGCCGGCCTTCGATGCTGTCGGTGTAGTTGGCGATGGCGTGACGGCCAAAGCAGGTGCGGTTGTCCTCGAAGTTGAAGAACACGGCACTGGGCAGTGTCACCTGGCCGTCCTCCAAGGCGACGAGGCGCGGCTGCCCGTTGCGGACCACGCCAACGGTGGAGTTCGAAGTGCCGAAGTCGATGCCGCCGAAGGCTGGTCGCATGACAAGTTCCTGTATTTGTCGTCGGCGAGCCGACAGGCGCCGAGAAATCGCGCGCTGCCCGGGGACGGGCTGCGCTGCCGAACCGAATTGTTTGTGTCTGCCATTTGGCTGGGGAGCGCGGTCTACCGCATGCCCCGGTAAAGGGAAACCACTTTTCGGGAAAAATTCTGAAGTGCGTCGCGTTTGAGTGGATTCACGCGACGCACTTCAGGTCTTGATTCGATGCATGTCGCTCGCCCAAAACCGGGCCACTTTTGGGCGACATGCATTAATCCCGCCGGAAGATCAGCCTTCCGAGCCAGCCGGTCAGCATGGCCAGCGATATCGCGAAGACGCCGTAGAGAAAGGAATAATTGTGGGCGACACGGAAGATCGACTGTTCGAAACCGGATTTGCGGATTTCGAGCTGGGCCGAGCTTTCCTTGATGAACAAGCCGCTCTTGAACAGGAACGCGCGGGCTTTATGGGTTCCAACTGGCACATTTGGCGCCAGCCTCACTGTGGCGCGGAAAAGGTTCTGCGACAGGAATTGCACGCCGCCGACATTCTCGCTGTAGAGGCCGGTCGCCGACTTGCGCTCCCGCAGTGCCGCCGTGAACTCCTCGATCGTCGCCGGGCTGTCGCCGGCATCGGCGGGCTGCATGTAGAGGTTGGAGGCGCCGAGCGACAGCTGCTTGTAGCTGTTGGGTTCGGTGATGTCCTGTAGCGGCCGCGTCGTCGCCACCGAATAGGAGACCGGCACGTTCTCGAAGGTCTCGGAATCCAGATTGACCCAGACGCCTAGCACCCTGTCCTTGCGGCGCACCACCACCGGTTTGGGCGGACCTTCGAGCACGACGATGACGTCGTAACGGCCTTGGCGCGCGACAAGTGGATCCGGGTTTTCCAGCGAACCGAAAATGGTCAGGTCGGCCCCGGAAAAGCCGGCGGTGATCGAGACATTATCGGTGGAGAGACCGATCTGGATGCCTTCGGTCAGCGGGACCTGTGCCTTCGCCGGCACGGCGGCCGCAAGCAGCGTCAGGACAATGGCGGTTGCGAATGTGTTGCGAGCCATCATCAGTTGAGGCCCGCGGCAGACAGCGAATAGAGGTTGGGCGGGGTGACGAAAAGATCGATCGCCAATCGTATCGCCACCGCCAGCACCAGCAGCGCCAGCAAGGCCCTGAGTTGCTCGCCGCGCAGCCGCTGGCCTGCCTTGGCGCCGTACTGCGCACCGGCGACGCCGCCCGCCATCAGCAGGAAGGCCAGCACGACGTCGACCGTCTGGTTGGTGGTGGCGTGGACCAGCGTCGTATAGGCGGAGGTGAAGATGATCTGGAACAGCGAGGTGCCGATGACGACGTTGGTCGGCACTTTCAGCAGATAGATCAGTGCCGGCACCATGATGAAGCCGCCGCCGACGCCCATGATCGACGACAGGAAGCCGATGCCGGCGCCAAGGCCAAGGACGGGGATGACGCTGACGAACAGTTTTGACGCCCTGAACCGCATCTTCAGCGGCAAGCGGTGGATCCAGTTGTGCTGGCCGGATTTCTTCAGCACCGGCGCCGCACCGCTGCGCGTGGCGCGCAGCGCATTGACGCTTTCGACCAGCATCAGCCCGCCGACGGTGCCGAGCAGCACGACGTAGAGCAACGAGATGAACAGGTCGAGCTGGCCGAGCCTGCGCAGGAAGGCGAAGACGTAGATGCCGCCGGTGGAACCGACAATGCCGCCGGCCAGCAATACCCCGCCGAGCTTGAAGTCGAGCGTCCCTCGCTTCATGTGCGAAAGGACGCCGGAGACGGAGGAGGCGATGACCTGGTTGGCGCCCGTGGCGACCGCGATCGCCGGGGGTATGTTGTAGAAGATCAGCAGCGGCGTGATGAGGAAGCCACCGCCGACGCCGAACATGCCCGACAGGAAACCCACCGCCGCGCCCATGGCCAGCAGGACGAAGATATTGACGGAAATTTCCGCGATCGGGAGATAGATGCCCACCCGTCAGTCTCGATCAGTTCTGCCTGTCGGCGAATGCAACCGTTGCGGGCATCTTGGCCCGACAAGCCAATTCGTTCTTGCGCCGGAGGTGCTGCGAAGTCAAACCGCGCTACGCCACCGAAACAAAAAACATCTCAATCAGTTAACAGGCGAATGTGTGGCAAGGGCGTCGTGGAAACGACGCCTCTGCCGTTATTTGCGCGCCAGCAGTGCCTTGACCAGTTTTTCATCGACTTCGCCGGTCGCCGGCATCTTGTTGTCGGTCTGGAAAGCCATGATCGCGGTCTTCGTCTTCTGGCCCATCTTGCCGTCGGCGCCGCCGGCGTCGTAGCCGTTCTTGTTGAGAATGCGCTGGATGTTCTGGACGGCTTTCTTCATGTCGATGCTGGCTGTCGTCTGCGGTGTGCCGTCCTGCCAGGACTCGGGAATGTCGGCCGAATTGGCCGCTGCATCCAGCGGCTTGGCCTTCCACAGTTCGGTCGCGGCGCGGGCGCGTTCGAGCTGCTCGGGCCGCAGCGCATTGGCGATCTCGTCACGCTTGGCAGCGGCATCCTTGTCGCCGGTCTTGGCGACGAGCGCGAACCATTTGTAGGATTCCTCGAGGTTCTGCTTCATGCCGACGCCCTTGGCGGCGAGGATGCCGAGATTGAACTGGCTGTCCTTGACGCCGACGTCGGCGGCCGCCTGGAACCAGTGCGCGGCCGATTCATTGTCGGTCACGCCGTCTGCCGCCATGGCGAACAATACGGCCAGATTGTGCATGCCGCTGGCGTTGCCCTGTGCTGCGGAAAGCTGGTACCAGGTCTTCGCCTTCTTGATGTCGCGCGCGACGCCGATGCCCTTTTCGTAGAAGTTTCCGATGCGGTATTCGGCCGGCGCGAAGCCGAGTTCCGCCGATTTCTCGTACCATTTGGCGGCTGCCGCCATGTCTTCCTTGACGCCGCGTGACTCGGCATAGCGCGAGCCGATTTCGAACAGCGCCTTGGCGTCGCCGCTGGCGGCGGCATCGCGCAAGGCGGCCGGGCCGGCGTCAGCGGGAATGTCGAACTTCGTCGTCATCGCCGGCGAGGCGTCCGCTGGGGGGACCGCGCCCGTGGTGTCCTTGGCGGTGATCGGCTCAGCCGCCATAGGCTGGGCGCCGGTGTCGGCAGCTTCCGCGGCGACCGGAACGGTCGAGGCCGGCGCAGCCGAGGCTGTCTCCCCAGACACCGCTTGGTTCGCATCAGCCGATGTAACCGAGGCGACGGGCGCGGGAACCGGCTCTGCGGTCGGCGCGGCACTCATCGACGGCTCGGCGCCTGGCGGCGTGGCAATCATGCTTTGCGCGGCCATGTCGTCCTTGGTTGCCGGTGCGGACGGCTCGGCCTGCCTGACGGTGTGGTCAGGCGCACTTTCCACTGCCGCGGGCTGCGCGTCCATCTTAGGTTGGCCGGCGGGATCGAGCGAGGCGGTCTGCACCGGCTGTGAGGCGACGATCGGCGCAACATCGTTGCTCGCCACCTGGGCCGGATCGGCGAAGAAGGCCTTGCCCAGTTGCAGGGCGCCCAGCGCCAGCAGGATCGCGGTTGTCCCCATCAGGATCGGCTTGCGCCGTGCCTTGAGCAGGTCGCCGATCCGCAGTGCCTTCACCGGTCCGGTCACCGTCGACTGGCGCTTCAGCGCATCGGCCTCGGCGGCCGCGGCCTGCGCCGCGCGCCGGGCAGCGGCGATGAAATCCGACTTCGCGGCGTCGGTGTCGCTGGGCTTGGCCGGCTGGCCGCGCTCGTCGCGCACGCGCTTCATGATGGCGTTGAGGTCAGGTGCGCCGGAACCGGGCTCCAGCGGCCGGTTGGCCATTTTCGGATCGAGCGGTTCGTCGAGATCGACGCTCGGGATCGGGGCACTCGGCGCCGAGCCGGCCAGTGGCGGGATGTCCGCCTCCTTCTTGCCCTTGAAGGCGCGGGCCAGTCCGCCGAACATCGACCTGCGGCCGCCCGACTGTTCGTTCTTCTCGACAATTGTGTCGGAGCCGAGAGCAGCCATGGCCGCAGCCGCTGCGGCTTCGGCCGGCGTGCGCGTTCCCATACCCAGGCCGCCCAGATCGCTACGAGCACCCGGCTCGTTGCGCAGGATGGCGGCGGCACGGCCATCGCGATCGGCCAAGTCCCCAGTCAATGGCAGGGGCTGATCGATATCCATCGATGGCGCGTCCACGGCCATCTTGGGTCGCCGCGCGCCGCGCCAGTTGCTCGGCTCGACCGGTGCCGCGTCCAGCAATTCGCTCATCGCCTCGACCGGCTCGCCGGGTTCGAGCGAGCCCAGCCGGTCGACGATCTTGAGCAACGTGTCGTGGATGGCCTCGAACGTTCTCGAATTGCGCTCGTCGGAGCGCCGCGTAAGCGTTTCAAGCGTCTTCAAATCCTGGGCGAGGCCGGAAACCGCGGTCGTATTGGCGCTCGAACCGGCCAGCGATTGGACTGCGTTCTCGGCGGCTTCGCGCGCTGCGCCAAGGATGGAATCGCGGGTTCCTGCGAGCGACTTTTCAATTTCGTTGAGACGCGGGCTGATGTCCTCGAATTCCGGCAGCGGGGTGCTGGGCCTGGAAAGATGGGCGGACAGGCCGGCAACCTGTGCTTCCAGGCTGCGGATCAGCGCCGGATCGATGCCGGCCACCTGCGCGGCCGACGCATCCAGCCGGCTTGAAATGTCTTCGAGCCGGCTCTCCAGGCCGCGGATTGCGGCTTCGCCCGCGGGATCCGGTACACGCGTTTCCATACGCTTGGCGAGCGCCGTAAAGCGGGCATCGATGGCGTCCATGATGCCGGCGCTGTCGATCTGCGGCATGCGTTGGTCGAGCCTGTCGGCAACCTCATCCAGCCTGCGCTCGAGATCGCGGAACAGCATGTTGCCCTGTTCGATGGCGTCACCCTGGCGGCGTTCCATCATGCTCGACAGCACGTCGAAGCGCTGCTCCAGCCCATGGAAGATGTAGTCGGCGTCAGGCATGGCTGGTGCCTGGTCGATCTTGTCGGCGATGAGTGCGATCTGCTTGGCCAGGCGCTCCATCGCCTGCTCCGGCAGATTGGCGCGACCGGCGAGTTCGTCGACCCGACCGGACAGCGTGCTCAGCCGGTCCATGACTGCGTTGCCTGGACGATCCTGCGCCACTTCCTCGATCTGGCTGGCAAGCGAGTCGATCCGCCTCTCGATGCGCTCGAAAGCCTCGTGGTCGAATGAATTGGCTTGCGCGGCGACCGTGGATGCGACGATGGCGCGGGAAATCTCATCCAGCCGCTCGTCGATCATGCCAAGCGTGTCGCTGCCGCGATTGTCCTGGTGGCTGGCGAAATGGTCGACAGCGCCGGCAAGCGTGCGCACCTTCTCCTCCAGCGATCGCAGCGACAACGATTCCGGCAAATTGTTGACGGCATTGCTGATCTGCTCCAGCCGGGCGGTCAGAGCAGACAGGCCCGGGTCGTCCGACCGCTTGCGCTGGTCGGCGTCGACGCGGTCTTCGAACGCCGTCCAGCGGCGATCGAAATCGTCCCAGCGGCGGTCGACCTTCTGCACGCTCTCTTCGCGTGCCAGCGTTTCGAGTGCGGCTTTGACCTGTTCGAGTTCGAGCCGCAGCATGTTGACGCTTCTGTCGTCGCTCTTCTCGGCCAGTGTCTGGATGGCGCCCGAAAGCCGCTCGAACTCAAGACCGAGTTCAGCACTGCCCTTGGCCGAAGCACCGGGCCTTGCCCCTGACTGGAAAGCCCGCTCGATGTCCTTGCGCAGCGCTTCGAATTCCCGCTGCAGGCCTGCGGTCATCTGGTGGCGCAATTCCTCGCGCATGCCGCGCAATTCGCCGGCGATCTTGCCGACCATGGCAACGCCGTCCTCCTGGCCGCGCACGCGATCAATGTCGCGGGCAATGGCCTGATAGTTCTGCTCGAAAGCGGCGGCTCCCTGAATCGGGCTCTTCGGACGCAACGCGGGCTGCGGGTCCTCGTACCAGCGCTGCTGGCCAGCGGGCCGGGCTGCGGGATAGCGCGCATCGGCACCATATTGGCGTGGATCGGGTTGGCGGAGTTCGGGACGTGCCACCGGATCCTCGCGCGTCCGCTCCAGCCGCTGCTCCAGTGTCTCCAGCGACTGGTTCAACTGCTCGAGCGTGGTCTGCGGCCTGCGCTGCCTGCCGGCATTGAGTGTGTCGAGATAGGACCGCTTGCTGTTCATCGGTGCGTCCGTCTTTCAGAATGGCTGGCTCGCGGCCAGTTCCCCCAGGTCCCTATCGGAACGAAGGCGACCGGCGGCGATGCCGCGGCGGAAGACGAGCTTCCCGGGCTCTCGCCCGCGCTCCGAAAAACCGTGAAAAATTCGATACAGGATAAACACGGGTAGCCGACGCGCCCACATTTCCCCCAACGTGGTAAACAACGCGTTAACCAAACTTAAGAAATTGAAAGGATGCCGGCTGCCGGCCTGACGGTGCGGCATAAAGGGCGGCGCGCAGAACGCCCTTGCGTCATCATGCGGCAATCGGTATAGAATTGACGTAAACGTAAAAGGCGCATTGGGCGCATGTTTGCGATTTGTTTGTTGAAACCACGACTGGAAGCAGGCCCCCGCTTCCAGTCAGGCGACGCACGGTCCGAGACCGCGACGCCACCAGACGGGGAAAGCCAGTGACCATGAAGCTTATCTCGGCCGGCGAGACCGCGGCCAATACCAATATATCTGCCGAAGCCGGCGAGGACCTCGTCCGCATCGGCGAGATGGCGAAAAAATATGGAGTGACGCTGCGCACGCTGCGTTTCTACGAAGACAAAGGCCTGCTCAACCCGCAGCGTGACGGGTCGACCCGTCTCTACACGCGCCGCGACAAGGCCCGCCTCAAGCTGATCCTGCTCGGCCGCAAGGTCGGGTTCTCGCTGCGTGACGTCAAGCAGATGATGGATCTCTACGATCCGACCGGTTCAAACACCAAGCAGCTCAAGCTCGCGCTGGACAAGTCAGAAAAGCAGCTTGCCCGCCTGCAGAAGCAAAGGGCGCTGATCGACGACGCCATCAACGAGCTGAGCGGCTCGATGTCGGCGGTGCGCCAGATGCTGAGCGAGCGTTCGGCGCCGCAGGCGAGCGCCGCCAGCTAAAACAACCGTTCGGATTTGCGGCAGACCAAGTCGTCTGCTGATTGTCTGAGTTCTGTCGAGCCGCGTGGCCTGCCACGCGGCTTTTCGTTGTCCTGGCCCACTCTCATGGCCTTTCGGCGCTGGCTTGCGCAACGTCGCGCCGCTACGCTCATTGCTCCAGTGGGCGGGGAATCTTGTCGCATCGAAAAAATTGACGTTTACGCAAACGTCAATTTTTGCTATCCCGCTCCCAATATGGGTCCGCATGCCGCCCCTGGCTTGTCTTCGGGGCATTCGGACCGGGTTTGCAGGGTGGAGAAAAAGCATGCCGACATACAGGGCTCCGGTCCAGGACACGCTGTTCGTGCTCAACGAGGTTCTGGGTTATCAGCGTTATTCGAACCTTCCCGGATTTGCCGACGCCACGCCCGATGTGCTCGAGGCGATCCTGGCCGAAGGCGCCAAGCTCGCCGAAAACGTCATGCATCCGCTGAACCGTGTCGGCGACATGGAAGGCTGTGTGCGTCACGACGATGGCTCGGTGACCACGCCGAAAGGCTTCAAGGAGGCCTTCGACCAGTATCGCGAAGGCGGCTGGATGGGGTTGGCCGCACCAGTCGAGTTCGGCGGCCAGGGCCTGCCCTATGCCGTGCATACCGCCGTCGCCGAATATATGGTCTCGGCCAATATGTCCTTGATGATGTATCCGGGCCTGACGCAAGGCGCGATCGCCGCGATCATCACCCACGGCACCGACGAGCAGAAGTCAACATGGTTGCCGAGGATGATCGAGGGTGCCTGGACCGGCACCATGAACCTGACCGAGCCGCATTGCGGCACGGATCTGGGCCTGTTGCGGACCAAGGCGGTGCCGAACGGCGATGGCACCTATAAAATTTCAGGCCAGAAGATCTTCATCTCGGCCGGCGAACACGACATGTCGGACAACATCGTCCATCTGGTTCTGGCCCGCATCGAGGGTGCGCCGGAAGGCGTCAAGGGCATCTCGCTGTTCATCGTGCCGAAGCTCAAGCTCGACCCGTCGGGCAATCCGGGCACCAGGAACACCGTCTCCTGCGGCTCGATCGAGGAGAAGATGGGCATCCATGGCAATTCGACCTGCGTCATGAACTATGACGAGGCTGAGGGCACGCTGCTCGGCGAGGCCAATGGCGGCCTGAAGGCGATGTTCACGATGATGAACGAGGCGCGCCTTGGTGTGGGACTGCAGGGGCTGTCGCTGTCGGAGATCGCCTATCAGAACGCTGTCGGCTACGCCAAGGACCGTTTGCAGGGCCGCTCATTGTCGGGGCCGAGGGCGCCGGACAAGAAGGCCGACCCGATCATCGTCCATCCCGACATCCGCCGCAGCCTGATGACCATGAAAGCCTTCAACGAGGCCGGCCGCGCGCTGGCGCTGTGGACGGCGATCAAGTCCGACATTGCCCACCGCTCCGGCGACGACAAGGACCGCCAGGCCGCCGACGATTACACCGGCCTGATGACACCGGTGGTCAAGGGCGTGCTCACGGACAAGGGCTTCGACCACGCCGTCATGGCGCAGCAGGTGTTCGGCGGTCACGGTTATATCGAAGAGCACGGCATGAGCCAGTTCGTGCGCGATGCCCGCATCGCCATGATCTATGAAGGCGCCAACGGCATCCAGGCGCTCGACCTCGTCGGCCGCAAACTCGGCCTGAATGGCGGCCGCGCCGTGCAGGCCTTCTTCAAGGAGGTCGGTGAGTTCTGCGAGGAGAACCGCTCCGACGAGAAGATGGCGCCATTCACCAAGGCGCTGAAGAAAGGTCTCAACGATTTGCAGGCCGCCACCATGTGGCTGGTGCAGAACGGCATGGCCAAGCCCGACAATGCCGGTGCCGCCTCGACCGACTACATGCATCTCTTCGGCCTGGTCGCTCTGGGCTATATGTGGGCGCAGATGGCCAAGGTGGCACTTGGCAAGACGGACGCCAATGGCGCGCAATCTTTTTACGACAACAAGGTCGTGACGGGGCGCTTCTTCATGGAGCGGATCATGCCGGAGACGTCGGCGCATCTCGCCCGCATTTCGAGCGGCGCCGACACATTGATGGCACTGCCGGCGGAAGCGTTCTAAAGATGATCGGCGTCCTCCTCCCCCTTGAGGGGAGGGTGGCCCGAAGGGTCGGGAGGGGTCGCTGCGGCAGTGCGCCGGCCTCAGTTTCGATGATGCATGTCGGGAGGAGTATCATACCAGCATGACCAACCCAGCTGAAATCCTTGGCCTTCCGAAGCCCGCTTGGGCGGCGGACGAGGTCGGCATGCTCTACGACATGGCGCATCGCTTCATGTCGGAGGAGATCGCGCCGCGCTACGACGAGTTCGAGAAGAACGAGATGGTCGATCGCGAGAGTTGGCTGAAGGCAGGCTCCGCCGGCCTGCTCTGCGCCTCTATGCCGGAGGAATATGGCGGCTCCGGCGGCACCTTCGCGCATGAGAGCGCCATCATCGAGGCCATCGGCCATGTCGGCGTCGACGGTTTCGGCATCGGCCTGCACAATTCGATCGTCGCCCCTTACATCCTCCACTATGGCTCCGAGGAGCAGAAGAAGAAATGGCTGCCGAAGCTGGCGACCGGCGAGCTGATCGGCGCCATCGCCATGACCGAGCCTGGCGCCGGGTCCGACCTGCAGGGCGTCAAGACGCGGGCGCAGAAGGATGGTAACCAATACAAGATCAATGGTTCCAAGACCTTCATCACCAACGGCCAGCTTGCGAACTTCATCATCGTCGTCACCAAGACCGATCCGGAGAAGGGCGCCAAGGGCACCTCGCTGATCGTCGTCGAGACCGACGAGGTCGAAGGTTTTCAGCGCGGCCGCAACCTCGACAAGATCGGGCTCAAGGCCAACGACACGTCGGAGTTGTTCTTCAACGACATGCGCGTGCCGACCTCCAACCTGCTCGGCCACGAGGAAGGGCAGGGCTTCGTCCAACTGATGCAGCAATTGCCGCAGGAGCGGCTGCAGATCGGCACCGGCGCCATTGCCATGATCGAGCGGGCGCTGGCGCTGACCATTGATTATGTCAAGGAACGCAAGGCGTTCGGCAAGGCGATCATCGATTTCCAGAACACCCAGTTCACGCTGGCCGAACTCAAGACCGAGGCCACCGTCGGCCGCGTCTTCTACAATGATTGCGTCACCCGCCACATCGCCGGCGGCCTCGATCCTGTGACCGCGTCGATGGCCAAGTACTGGCTCAGCGACCTGCAGGGAAAAGTCGTCGACGAATGCCTTCAACTGCATGGCGGCTATGGCTACATGAATGAATACCCGATCGCCCGCATGTTCCGCGACGCCCGCGTCCAGCGCATCTACGGCGGCACCAACGAGATCATGAAATTGCTGATCGGCCGCTCTCTCTGAGAGCGACATCAGGCAAACCCAAGGAGCAAGCAAATGGCTGAAGCTTATGTCTATGACGCCGTGCGCACACCGCGCGGCAAGGGCAAGAAGGACGGATCGCTGCACGAGGTGCCGGCGGTGCGGCTTGCCGCCAAGACGCTTGAGGCGCTGCGCGATCGCAATGGGCTCGACACCGGCACTGTCGATGACATCATCTTCGGCTGCGTCGATCCGGTCGGCGAAGCCGGTTCGGTCATTCCGCGCGCCGCCGCCTTCGAGGCCGGCTACGACACCAAGGCGCCCGGCATGCAGATCTCACGCTTCTGCGCTTCCGGGCTCGACGCCATCAATTTCGGCGCCGCCAAGATCGCCCAGGGCGCCGATGAGATCGTCATTGCCGGCGGCGTCGAATCGATGTCGCGTGTCGGCATGGGCGCCTCCGGCGGTGCCTGGTTCATGGATCCGTCCGTAG
Organism: Mesorhizobium sp. M7A.F.Ce.TU.012.03.2.1; assembly: GCF_004006095.1. NCBI lineage: Bacteria > Pseudomonadati > Pseudomonadota > Alphaproteobacteria > Hyphomicrobiales > Phyllobacteriaceae > Mesorhizobium > Mesorhizobium sp. M7A.F.Ce.TU.012.03.2.1. Next base: position 468,777 of record NZ_CP034779.1, on the reverse strand, counting down.
GCCTGCCCGGCTGGTTCGTGCCGCAAGGCATCTCGGCCGACCTGATCGCCACCAAATACGGCTTCAGCAGAGACGACGTCGACGCCTATGCGGTCGAGAGCCAGAAGCGCGCCGCCAAATCCTGGGCCGATGGCCGGTTCAAGAACTCCGTCATCCCGATCAAGGACCAGAACGGCCTGACCATCCTCGACCATGACGAACATATGCGCCCATCGACCGACATGCAGTCGCTGGCCTCGCTCAACCCGTCCTTCGTCATGCCAGGCGAAATGGGCGGCTTCGATGCCGTCGCAGTGCAGAAGCACCCTGAGGTGGAAGAGGTCAATCACGTCCATCATGCCGGCAATTCGTCCGGCATCGTCGACGGCGCCGCCGCCGTGCTGCTCGGTTCGAAGAAGGCGGGCAAGGCGATGGGGCTGAAGCCGCGCGCGCGAATTCGCACCTTCGCCAACATCGGCTCCGAGCCGGTGCTGATGCTGACCGGCCCGGTCGACGTCACCGAGAAGCTGTTGAAGCGCGCCAAGATGAAGCTCTCGGACATCGACCTGTTCGAGCTCAACGAAGCCTTCGCTTCGGTGGTGCTGCGCTACATGCAGGCGTTCGACATCGATCACGACAGGATCAACGTCAATGGCGGCGCTATCGCCATGGGTCATCCGCTCGGCGCCACCGGCGCGATGATCTTCGGCACGGTGCTGGACGAACTCGAGCGCCGCGATCTCAACACGGCTCTGGTGACGCTGTGCATCGGCGCCGGCATGGGGACCGCAACCATCATCGAACGCGTCTGACGGGGAGAGAAACGATGAGCTACACCAATTTCACCCTCGACATCGACGCCGACGGCATTGCGCTGGTCACCTGGGACATGCCTGGCCGCTCGATGAACGTCTTCACCGAAGAGGCGATGCGGGAATTGAACGCCATTGTCGACAAGGTGGCTGGTGACGCCGCCATCAAGGGCGCAGTGATCACCTCCGGCAAGGACACCTTCTCCGGCGGTGCCGACATCACCCTGCTGCAGAAGATGCTGACGACCTTCGCCGCGGAAAAAGGCAAGGACGCCGAAAGGGCGACCAAGGCGCTGTTCGACAATGCCGGCATGATGACCGGCCTGTTCCGCAAGCTGGAAACTTGCGGAAAGCCGTGGGTGTCGGCGATCAACGGCACCTGCATGGGCGGCGCCTTCGAATTGTCGCTCGCCTGCCACGGCCGTGTCGCCGCCGACAGCGACAAGGTGAAGATGGCGCTTCCCGAGGTGAAGATCGGCATCTTCCCGGGCGCAGGCGGCACCCAGCGCGTGCCGCGGCTGACCGATCAGCAGCAAGCGCTGCAGATGCTGACCTCGGGCCAGACACTGTCGCCGCAGAAGGCCAAGTCTATGGGCCTGATCCATGAGATCGCCGAGCCGGCCAGGCTCGTCGAGACCGCCAAGGCGATGATCAGGAATGGCCTGAAGCCGGTGGCGCCATGGGACGAGAAAGGTTTCAAGCTGCCCGGCGGCCAGATCTATTCGCCCGCCGGCTTCAATCTGTGGCCGCCGGCCATCGCCATCCTGCGTCGTGAGACTTACGGCAACTATCCGGCCGCCGCCGCGATCCTCAAATGCGTCTATGAAGGCCTGCTGGTGCCGTTCGACACCGGTTTGCGCATCGAGCAGCGCTATTTCACCGAGATCATGCAGACCAGGGAAGCGGCGGCGATGATCCGCTCGTTGTTCGTGTCGCTGCAGGAACTGAACAAGGGCGCCCGCCGCCCGGCCGGCGTGCCCGAAACCAAGTTCAAGAAGATCGGCATTCTCGGCGCCGGCTTCATGGGCGCGGGCATCGCCTATGTCACCGCCAAGGCCGGCATCCCGGTGGTGCTGCTCGACCGTGATCTGGAGTCGGCTGCCAAGGGCAAGGCGCATTCCGACGGCCTGATCTCGGATCAGGTCAAGAAGGGCCGCGCCAAGCCGGAGGACAAGGACAAACTGCTGTCGCTGATCACGCCGACGGCGGACTATGCCGACCTTGCCGGCTGCGATCTGGTGGTCGAGGCCGTTTTCGAGGATTCGAGCGTGAAGAAGAGCGCCACCGAACAGGCGGAAGCCGTGCTGAAGCCATCGGCGATCTTCGCGTCGAACACCTCGACCATTCCGATCACCGGCCTGGCGAAGAATTCTGCGCGGCCGAAAAACTTTATCGGCATCCATTTCTTCTCGCCGGTCGACAAGATGATGCTGGTCGAGATCATTTTGGGCAAGAAGACCGGCGACAAGGCGCTGGCCACCGCCATCGACTTCGTTCGCGCCATCAAGAAGACGCCGATCGTCGTCAACGACACGCGCGGCTTCTACGTCAATCGCTGCGTGCTGCGCTACATGTCGGAAGCCTACAAGATGCTGATCGAAGGCGTTCCCGCGCCGATGATCGAGAACGCGGCGAAGGCGGCAGGCATGCCGGTCGGCCCCCTGGCGCTGACCGACGAGACGGCCATCGACCTTGCCCAGAAGATCATGAAGCAGACCATCAGGGATCTGGGCGACAAGGCGGTCGATCCCAAGCAGATGGCGCTGATCAACGCCATGGTCGACGATCACGGCCGCTTCGGCCGCAAGAACGGCAAGGGTTTTTACGATTACCCGGCAAAGCCCGCCAAGAAGAAGCTGTGGCCGGGCCTCAGGGGGCTCTATCCGCAGCTTGCACCCGAGAAGGTCGATTATGGGGAACTGCAGCAGCGGCTGCTGGTCACCATCGCGCTGGAAGCGGCGCGGGTGATGGAAGAAGGCATCGTCACCGACCCGCGCGAGGCCGATGTCGGCTCGATCCTCGCTTTCGGCTTCGCGCCCTACACCGGCGGTGCGCTGTCCTACATCGACGGCATCGGCGCCAAGGCGTTCGTCAAGATCGCCAAGAACCTGCAGAAGAAATACGGCGCCGAGTTCAAGGCACCCAAGCTGCTGCTCGACATGGCCGAGAAAGGCGAGACCTTTTACCAGCGCTTCGATCCCTATGCGAAAGGCGACGTGAAGCAGGCAGCCTGACGCATGGGCAAAATCAAGCGTCTTGCAGCGACCTTTGCGCGTCCAAGAGGACATGGGGCGCTGTAATGTATGTCTGGGCGCGCATGGTGCGCATGATGGCCACGGCACACAGCCGTGGCCCCTATGTGATGGGCGGCGAAGGCCGGCTGGCTTTCCGCTGCCTGCCGACCGACATCGATTTCAACATCCATCTCAACAATGCGCGCTACATGATGCTGGCCGATCTCGGCCGCATCGACCTGTTTGTTCGTGCAGGCCTCATCACGCTGGCAAGGAAGAATGGCTGGGCGCCGATGATGGGCGGACTACAAGCGGTCTATGCACGCGAGATCAGGCTGTGGCGCCGCTTCGAAGTGGTGTCCTCGATCGAGACCTGGGAAGGCACCCAGGTTGTCGGCAAGCACCGCTTCGTCCTCGACAATGGCGAGACGGCCGCGTTGATCCTGACGACAGCCGGCGTCTACGATCGCAAGGCTCGCAACTTTCTTGAGATTGGCGAGGTCGTTGCGGCACTTGGTCGTGCCGTGAACCCGCGGCCACCGACGCAAACGGAGCGGATTTTCATGACATCGCACCAGGGTCTGCGCAGCTTGGCCAAGGGCGTCGATCGATCCCGGTAGTCGGACTTTCCGCGATCGACGGAAACGTTTGCAACCACTCCACGACCGGTGGACAAAACGACATTCCAAGACTAGAAGGGAAAGGTATTTTTTCCTGCACCGAAGGAGAGCGAGCATGCTCTCGCACGACCGAGTCTGGGCTGCCATCGATGCTCTTGCCAAGCGTTATTCGCTTTCGGCCTCGGGTTTGGCCAAGCGTGCGGGGCTCGATTCCACTGCCTTCAACAAGTCGAAGCGTTTGTCGTCGGATGGCCGACCACGCTGGCCCTCGACCGAATCGCTGGCCAAGATCATCGAGGCGACGGGCGCCTCACTCGACGAATTCACCGGTCTGATCGAAGGCCGGCCCGGGATCAGCAATGGTGCTTCGACCAGCCATGCCGCTTCGGTCGCCCGCAGAAGCTCCGTGCCGTTGCTCGGCTTTGCCCAAGCCGGCGCCGGCGGCTTCTTCGACGATGCCGGCTTTCCAGTCGGGCAGGGTTGGGATCTGATCGAACTGCCGGCGCAATCGACCGAGAGTTCCTACGCGCTGCAGGTGCAAGGCGATTCCATGCTGCCGCTCTACCGCAATGGCGACGTCCTCATCGTCGAACCGGGCGCCGTCACCCGCAAGGGCGATCGCGTCGTCGTCAAGACCACATCAGGCGAGGTGATGGCCAAGGTGCTCGAGCGCCAGACCGTCAAGTCGATTGCGCTGGTCTCGCTCAATCCCGATCATCCCGACCGCGACATTCCCATGCGCGATGTCGAGTGGGTGGCGCGGATTGTCTGGGCTAGCCAGTAGGTCCGGCTGGTGCGGCTCCTTCGTCATGCCCTGGCGGTTCTGATGGTCTCGGTGATGGCGGCCATGGTCGTCGCCGGCGGTCGCACGTTGAAGGGAAGCGACAGCGTCATCACGGTGGACCAGCTTGATCCGGGCGCCGATACGATGGCGCAGCAGGCTGCCGGGACGGTGCCGCAGGAGCCGGCCACATCGGCCATAGCAGCCCCGCAGCCGCCAAAGCCGGCGCCGCATTCGAGGGCGATCGATCCCGAAATCGTCGCGCCCCCGGAACTGCCCGCCGAGGGGCTTGAACGGGTCGAGCCGCGCGAGCCGTTGAGCAAGCTCGCGCTGGCCGTGCCGCCCAAGCCGAAAATGCCCGACGACTGGAACGGCACAAAGCTGTTCCAGCCGGTTGCGCCGGCCGCCGGACTGATCGAGGCTAAGGGCTACTCGGTCGCGGTTTCCGGCATCGATATCGTCAGGCAGGATGAGACCTGCAGCGAGGACGGCAAGCCCTGGCCGTGCGGTGTCCGGGCGCGGACGGCGTTCCGCGCCTTCCTGCGCGGCCGCGCGGTGGTCTGCACCGTGCCGCCGGAAGGTGGCCGCGACCTGATCGCAGCCGAGTGCCGGATCGGCAAGCAGGATGTCGGTCAGTGGCTGGTCGAAAATGGCTGGGCGCGCGCCGCCAAGGGCGGACCCTATGTCGAGGCTGGCGACATGGCACGCACGGCGAAGAAGGGCATTTTCGGATCGGCGCCCGATCTGTCCGGCATGCCGGCGATGCCGGCCGCGCCACGCCAGGCGCCTCAGGCGCCGGGTTCGATCCTGGAAGAGGTCGACGGCGTGCTCAAGCCAGCTGACCAGCCAGCGCCCGCTCAATGAGCGCACGTGTCTCGGCAACGCCGTAGAGCGCTGCGAACGAGCCGAAGCGCGGGCCGCGCTCCTGGCCGATCAGCACCTGATAGATCATCTGGAAGAAGGCGCCCGATACGCCGGGGCCACCCTCCGGGCTCTGCTTGGAATGATCCTGATAGCGCTCGATCCTGCGCGCGACGTTGAGCGAGGCGTTCTGGATCGCTTCGCCGTTGGCGTCGGCCGGCAGCGCCCCAAGCGCTTCGTCGAGGGCTGCCAGCGCCTCGCGCTCGACCTCGTCGGCAGGCCGGAAGGTTTTCGTCGGCTTCACGAAATCGTCGAAATAGCGGATCGCATGGCCGACCAGCCGGTCGAGCTCGGGATGCGTCTTTGGCGTCACGCCTTGCGTATGACGTGAAATGAACCCCCACAGCACATCCTTGTTCTGCGCGTTGGAGGCGCTGACCAGATTGAGCAGCAGCGAGAACGGCACCGGCATGTCGATCGCGGGCGGGTTGCCGTCATGCATATGCCAGACCGGGTTGCCCAGCCGTTCCTTCCAGTCCTGCCGGGGATAGGCGGCGAGGAACGTATAGTATTCGTCCACGGCCCGCGGGATGACGTCGAAATACAGCTTCTTGGCCTGCCGCGGCCGCTGGTACATGTAGAGCCCCAGGCTTTCGGTCGGCGCATAGGTCAGCCACTCGTCGATGGTCAGCCCGTTGCCTTTCGACTTCGAAATCTTCTGGCCGTTCTCATCGAGGAACAGTTCGTAGACGAAATGCTCCGGCGCCCGTCCGCCCAGAATGTTGCAGATGCGGTCGTAGACCACCGCATTGGTCTGGTGGTCCTTGCCGAACATTTCGAAATCGACGCCAAGCGCTGCCCAGCGCATGCCGAAATCCGGCTTCCACTGCAGCTTCACGCGGCCGCCGGTGATCGAAAGCGTGGTCTCGGTGCCCTCGTCGTCGAAGGTGATGGTGCCGGCCTTGGCGTCGACATGCTTCATCGGCACGTAAAGCACGCGGCCGCTCTTCGGCGAGATCGGCAGGAACGGGCTGTAGGTCGCCTGCCGCTCAGGCCCGAGCGTCGGCAGCATCACCGCCATGATCTGCTCATAGCGTTCGGCGGCGCGCTTGAGCATCGCATCGAAACGGCCGGACTTGTAGTATTGCGTCGCGCTGGCGAACTCGTAGTCGAAGCCGAACGTGTCGAGGAAGCGGCAAAGCATCGCGTTGTTGTGGTCGGCGAAGCTGGCATAGTCGCCGCCGAAGGGGTTGGGGACCGACGACAGCGGCTTGTGCAGATGCGGCTCGAGTGCGGCGCGGTCCGGCACGCTGTCGGGTATCTTGCGCATGCCGTCCATATCGTCGGAAAAGCACAGCAGCTTGGTCGCGACCTTATCCTGCGTCAGGACACGGAAGGCATGGCGCACCATCGAGGTGCGCGCCACCTCGCCGAACGTGCCGATATGCGGCAGGCCGGACGGTCCGTAACCGGTCTCGAACAGGACTGTTTGCGGGAAGTCGGCGCTTTTGTAGCGCTCGATGATCTTTTTGGCCTCTTCGAACGGCCACGCCTTGCTTTCGGTCGCAGCCGCCAGCAGCTCGGGGTTGAGATCGATGATGTTTGATCCCGTCATGTCACAGTTTTCCAAATCATTTGCCGGCCCGAAGACGGGCCGCGGCAAGGCTTTTTCAACCGGTCTCTAGGCGTGCAGCGCCGGAGCGTCAACGCGTGCGGCGCTTTTTCCTTGCGGTGCAGAATGGGCGTTCCTAACTTCGAGGCCCGGTTCAAGGAGAAAAAATTGCCGACACCCCATGAAGCCCTGATCTATCTGATGGTCATCACCTCGGCCTCCGACCGCGACATGACCGATGTCGAACTGGCGCGGATCGGCGAGGTCGTCCGCTCCTGGCCGGTGTTCGAGGACTTCAACCACGACAGGCTGGTCGGCGTTGCCCAGGACTGCCAGAAGCGCCTGCACGAAAAGGACGGGCTGGAGGGTGTGCTGGCTGAAGTCGCCGAGGTCTTGCCTGAGCGGCTGCGCGACACCGCCTATGCCGCTGCCTTCGAGGTTGCCGCCGTTGACCTCGAAATGCGCATGGAAGAGGTACGGGTGCTGCAGCTGATCCGGCGTCAGCTCGATCTCGACACGCTGACGGTTGCTGCCATCGGCCGCGCGGCCAAGGCGAGGCTGCGCACGCTGACCTGAAGTCCTTGGCCGGACGCTGTTGAGATTCAGGTCAGGCCGGCAAAGCTGACCGGAACCGGATCAAAAAAAGCTGACCGGGAAATAGCGCAGATAAAATTCGGCGAACGTGCCTTTCATCGAAATCTCCTGCAGCGCGTAATCGATCGCGGCGGCCAGCGCCGGATTGTCCGCTTTGGTGGCAATGGCCATGCCCGAGCCCAGATATTCAGGCGCCAGATAGGGCCCGCCGGCAAAGCGGCAGCAGCCCGCCGCGTCCGAGCCGCCCAGCCAGAAGGCCAGGCGCATGCCGTCGCCGAAGGCGGCGTCGACCTTGCCGGCCTTGAGATCGGCATAGAGGTCCTCCGGCCTGTCGAAAGGGACGACCTGAACCGTGTTGAAATAGTCGCGCAGCATGCGTCCATGCGCCGAGCCTGATATTACGCCGACACGCTTGCCGTGCAATTTGTCAAAGATGGGCTCGGTCAGCGCCTTGCCTTTCGGCATGATGAAGCGCGCTGGAAACTGCAGATAGGAGCGTGAGAAGGCGTAGGTCGCGCGCGATTCCGGTGTTGCGGCGATGCCGGCGATGATCGCCTCGCCTTCGCCTTTCCGCAGTGCGCCTTCCAGCTCGGCCCAGGGCAGGGCCTGGATCTGGCATTTTTCGACAATGCCAAGCTCGGCGCAGATGGCGCGTGCCAGATCGATATGGAAGCCGGACAGCTTTCCCGCGCCGTCAAGGAAGTTGAAGGGCGGGAAGTCCGTGGTGGTCAGGAACCTCAGCCGGGGCAGCGTCGAAAGGTCTGGCTTGGGCAGCCGCTCCTTGGCATCCCACAGCACCGGAACCTGAGGCGCCGCGGCGCGCGCGCCGTCGGCGAACGACAGCAAGCCGATCAGCATCGCAAGGGCGAAGGACCTCCACCGGAACGCCAAGATAAAACTCCGCCACAGTCGTGCTCGCACCGGTTTTGGTACGAAAATGGTACAGGCACAATGGTTTTTGATTTCAACCCGCCGATTTCAGGATATGATTTAGCCGGTTTGCAAATCAGCTTCGGTCGCCTCGTGAGAGGGAGCCACAAAATAAGTATGCGATTTGCAATCCGTGGTCGGTGGCGAAGTGTAAATCAGGCACGCATCATTGGCCGCAATGCACGAGGCAACATGGGGTTGATGTTGCGATGGGTCAGTTCGATCGCACGCTGGAATACATAGACCAACTGCAGCACGCCGCGACGGCGGCGGCGGTCTGTGAAAGGCTGCTGGGCATAACATCGGATTTCGGCCTCACCGCACTGATGGCGGGAACTGTACCGCAGCCAGGCACGCCGGCCGGCCAGCAAAAGCAGCATGTGCTTCTCTGCGATTGGCCGGGCGAGTGGCTGGAGCGCTATGTCGCGCGCAACTATGTCGACCACGACCCGGTCGTCAGCCACATGAAACAGTTGCAGGCGCCCTTCCAGTGGCACGAGGCGTCGCAGGGCATCCGCATAGACAAGAGCAGCGGCGAGGTGATGGGCGATGCCGGCGCCTTCAAATTGCGTGATGGGTTGGCCTTTCCGTTGATCACGCTTGACGGCCAGATCGTCATGGTGTCGCTCGGCGGCGAGGCTGTGGAATTGTCCGCCGCCGAATTTGGCCAGGTGTCGCTGGTCTCGACCTATGCGGTTGGCCGCGCCATGCAACTCCACACCATGGCGAGCAACACCATCGATCATATCGTGCTGACGCCGCGCGAGCGCGAATGCCTGCAATGGGCCGCCGTCGGCAAGTCCGAATGGGAGATTTCGCAAATCCTCGGCATTTCCGAACACACCTCGGAGAAACATCTTCTTAACGCCAAAAGCAAACTAGGTGCCGTCAACAGGGTGCAGGCCGTCGCGGAAGCGATACGGCGCGGCTACATTAGTTAGGTCGGCCGTGCCGACCTGGAATTTTTGCCTACGCGATCACGCAATTTTCTCATCAAAGCACGGCCGTATCTTCCTCTGAACGCAGGAGACGGCGGAATGCTTTTTTCCCTTACAACCCAGGAATTGATGGAACGTCCCGACCTTTGGGAGGCCGTCCATCGGTTGCGCTACAAGATATTCGTCGAAGAGATGGGGTGGGATGACCTCAGGCGTCCCGACGGGCTCGAACTTGACCAGTTCGATCACGACGAGGCGGTCCATCAGATCGTCATCAGGGGCGGTGAAGTGGCGGGTTATCAGAGGATGTTGCCGACGACGCGGCCACATCTGCTGACCGAGGTCTTGACCGATCTTTCCGAAGGAACGCCGCCATCGGGTCCAAACATCTGGGAATTGACCCGCTACGCGGTGGCTCCCGGTTTTCGTGACGGCCGTCGCGGCGTTTCGACCGTCGGCACCGAACTGATTGCCGGTTTCGTCGAGTGGGGGCTGAAGCGCGGCGTCGACAAGGTGATCATCGAGTTCGAGCCGATGTGGGTGCTGCGCGCCTTGCAACTGCATTTCCTGGCTTCCCCGCTGGGCTATCAGCGCACCTATGGCAACCAGCAGGTCGTCGCCACCTTGCTGACCTTCAACGAACACACCCTCGATGTGGTGCGGTCGCGCCGCAATCATTTTGCTCCCGTGCTGGCCAGGGGATATCCTGACATGCTCGGGCAAAGGCGTGCGTCATGAGATCGGAGACAGCCATGAGCACACACCCGCAACCTGAACTTCGCAACCACACGCTGGTCGTCACCGTGTCGTCGAGCGACGGCCGGCCGGTGCTGGACAGGAGAGCCTATGAAAGCCTGGCAAGGACCTTCCATGAAGCCGCCGACAATGAGGAGGTTCGCGTCGTCGTGCTGCGCGGCCTGGCAGGCTGTTTCTGTCTGGGCGGCGACTTCTCCGAATTCCTCGACGCCACCAAGCACCAGAAACTGATTGCCGCCGTCACCGACCTGTTCCGCACGCTGGCGACGTTTCCCAAGCCCATCCTTGCCTGCGTCGACGGCGATGCCGTCGGTGTCGGCTGCACCATCCTGTTCCATTGCGACATGGTGATCGCGTCCGATGAGAGCACGTTCAGGGTGCCGTTCGTCGATTTCGGCCTGGTGCCGGACGCGGCGACCAGCATCCTGGCGCCGCAGAAGCTCGGCTATGCCGGTGCCTTCCGCTTCTTCTGCCTCGGCGACACGCTTCGCGCCGAGGACGCCAGGGCGCTCGGCCTGGTCGCGGAGATCGTGCCGGGAGGCACCGTCGAGGAGGCGGCCCTCGGCCGGGCAAGACAGCTCGTCAAGAAGCCGGTCGCCGCCTTGCTGCAGACGCGCGGCCTGCTGAAAGGGAACACCGAGGCCCTCTGCGACCGCATCGATCAGGAGATTTCGCTTTTCCAGCAGGCGCTGCAGGACGACACCACGCTGCGGCGATTGCAACGCATCGCCCGGCTCGCGGCCTGAGCGAAAGCCTCAAGTTCCGCGCCGCGCGGCCAAGGCCGCGCGGCGCGGAAGCGTCAATCCTGCTTGCCGAGGAATGACGGCCCTTCGCCGATGATCTTCTTATCTTCCTTGCCGATGATTTCGAGATCGCGCCCCTCATAGGGCAGAGACGACAGGATGCGCCGCATGATCGCCAGCCGCGCGCGCCGCTTGTCATTGGCCCGTACGATGATCCACGGCGCGAATTCCTTGTGGGTGCGCTCGAACATGGTGTCGCGCACCTTGGTGTAGTCGTCCCACTTGGTGATGCCTGCAACGTCGATGGGCGAAAACTTCCAGCTCTTCAGCGGGCTGTAGCGACGGTCATGGAAGCGCTCGAGCTGCGTTTCCCGGCCGATGTTCAGCCAGAATTTGAAGAAGTGGATGCCCTCGTTGGAGATCATCCGCTCGAAATGCGGTGTCTCGTCGAGAAACTGCTCGTGCTGCTGCGGGGTGCAGAAACCCATCACCGGCTCGACACCGGCGCGGTTGTACCAGGAGCGGTCGAAGGTGACGAATTCGCCTGAAGTCGGGAAGTGGTCGACATAGCGCTGGTAGTACCATTGCCCAAGCTCGGTCGGGGTCGGCTTGGTCAGCGCCACGTTGCGTGCCGTGCGCGGATTGAGGTACTGGCGCACCACGAAGATCGTGCCGCCCTTGCCGGCAGCGTCGCGGCCCTCGAACAGCGCCATCACCCGTTTGCCGGTCGACTGCAGCCAAGCCTGCGCCTTGACCAGCTCGATCTGCAGCTTCTCGAGTATCTCGTCATACTCGTCGCTTTTCATCTTCTTGTCGTAGGGATAGCCGCCAGCGGTCAGCTTGTTGTCCTCGACCCAGTCGGGAAGCACGGGATTCTCGATGTCGAACTCCCTCTCCTTGCCACCGATCCTGATCTTCAGCGGCCCCGAAGTTGGCGCGGCGGGACTTTCTTTGGCTTTTTTCATCGAGACGAACCCTTTCCAGCTTCCGGACTCATGCTATGGGGAGCCACTACAGCGTCGCGCGTCCGTTTGGATGCGCAAAGGACGCTGTAGCACTTTTGATTTGCGCATGATCCTTTCCGAAAATCGATCCCGATTTTCGGGGTCATGCGGCAAGCGGTCTAGTGGAAGTTTTCCGCCACCGTGCGACCGGGTGCGAAGACATGGGGGCAGGTCCACGAGCGAATGGCTGACCTGGACACAGAGCAGAGAGGCATGACGCAAACCATGGCCGCACGGCTGTGGCATAGCCGCTGGCTGCTTGCGGCCGGCGTCACCGCGGTCGTCGCCGTCTATGCCTTGGCCGGGATTTCAGCCTATGTCGTCCTCGCGGCGCTGCTGTTGCTGCTTGCAGCGGCCATACTGCCGGCCACTGGCGCGCGCCAATCCACCGGCAGCGGCGCTGCCATCGAGGCCATCGGCCTGCAGCGGCTCTCTGGTGAATATCTGGCCGCCGCCGTCGCCGATCCGCTGATCATCTTCGATCGGACCGCCACCATCGTCCATGCCAACGCCGCCGCCTTCGCCGCCTTCGGTGGCATCGCGCCAGGCATGTCGCTGTCGTTGAAATTCCGGGCGCCGGAGATGCAGACCCTGCTGGACGGCGTGCTATCAGGCGATATCGCCTCCGATGTCGTCGACTACATGGAGAAGCTGCCGGTCGAACGGGCCTACCGGGTGAGTGTGTCCTCGGTCGGTCACGCCACCGATCTCTATGTGCTGGTGTTCAAGGACCAGAGCGAAGCACGCAGGATCGACCGTATGCGCGCCGATTTCATTGCCAATGCCAGCCATGAACTGCGCACGCCGCTCGCCTCCATCGCCGGCTTTATCGAAACGCTGCGCGGGCCAGCCCGCAACGACGCGGCGGCGCGCGACCAGTTTCTGCAGATCATGCAGAGCCAGACCGGTCGCATGGCGCGTCTGATCGACGATTTGTTGTCGCTGTCGCGGCTCGAGATGAAACCCTATCTGAAGCCGGGAACCGAGGTGGATCTGCGGCAGACAGTCGACAGCGTCATCGACTCGCTCGGACCGCTGGCCAGCGAAAACGCCGTTGCCATCGAGCGGCACTACGCCGATGGGCCGCTTCATGTGCCTGGCGATCGCGATGAGCTTTTCCAGGTTTTCGAGAACCTCTTGGAAAACGCCTGCAAATACGGGCAGTCGGGTGAGCGCGTGGTTGTATCCATAGCCCATAGCGACGCCGGATCAGAACCGGGCATCGACGTGACGATCAGGGACTTTGGCCCTGGCATTCCCGAGGAGCACATTCCGCGCATTACCGAGCGCTTCTACCGCGTCGACGTCGAGACCAGCCGGACCCAGAAGGGTACCGGCCTCGGCCTGTCGATCGTCAAGCATATACTGACGCGCCACAACGCCCGGCTTTCGATCAAGTCCGAAGTCGGCAACGGCGCGGCATTCTCGGTTCATTTGCCGACGCACTGATATCGCCCTAATTCAAGGGGACTGTTTCTTTTTTCTGTCATCCGGCTAGCGTATCAGCGGGGATTCGAGGAAACGACTCAAAATCAAAACACCCCGTGGGAAGGCATTTTGCCATGCAGTCCGTGCACATCGTCAGCGCTTATGACGAGGAGTTGAAATATCTGTCGAAGCGCATCGCCGCGATGGGAGGCCATGCCGAGCGCATGGTCGAGCAGGCGGTCACCGCTCTCGTCAATGCCGACCCAGGCCTTGCCCAGAAGGTCATCCGCGACGATACCGTACTGGACGAGGGCCAGCGCGAAATCGACGACAAGGCGATCATCATCATCGCCAAGCGTCAGCCGATGGCGTCGGATTTGCGCGAGATCGTCGGGACCATTCGCATCTCCGCCGACCTCGAACGGGTTGGCGATCTCGCCAAGAACGTTGCCAAGCGGGTGGTCGCCGTCACCGACGGACGCCAGCCGACCAGCCTGTTCCGAGGCCTCGAGGCCCTGTCCAACCTGGCGTTGACCCAGCTCAAGGAAGTGCTCGACGTCTACGCGTCTCGCTCGGTGGAGAAAATCGGCTTCGTGCGCGATCGTGACGACCAGATCGACGCCATGTACACATCGCTGTTTCGCGAATTGCTGACCTACATGATGGAAGATCCGCGCAACATCACGCCCTGCACGCATCTGCTGTTTTGCGCCAAGAACATCGAGCGTATCGGTGATCACGCCACCAACATAGCCGAGACCATCTACTACATCGTCACCGGCGATCAGTTGCCGGCTGAGCGGCCCAAGGGCGACAAGACCGACAAGATCAGCCTTTCCGAGACGCAGCCGGTGAAGTGAACGCGCCTCTCGAACCGCCATCCGATTTACGCTAAGCTTTCCGGGCCTTGCCTCTATCCTCGTCCGTGGATTTGCTCCGGGAGGTCGTGATGGAAAATGTTCGGAACCTGACCCCGGCGCCTGCGTCGATATCCGGCATTGTCGCTTGCGGCGTTTACACGGCCGGGCGCCGCATCGCCGACATTCCCATCGAGGAAGCCGGCGAATGGGCAAAAAAATCCGGCCATGTCGTCTGGATCGGCCTGCTGGAGCCCGACCGTAACCTGTTGCTGCGCGTCCAGGCGCAGTTTCACCTGCATGAACTGGCGATCGAGGATGCCGAGCACCCGCACCAGCGGCCGAAGATCGAGCAATATGGCGACGCCTTGTTCATCGTCGCCCGCACCGCACAGCTGATCGACGGCCGGGTCACCTTCGGCGAGACCCATTTGTTCGTCGGCTCAGGCTACATCGTCAGCGTCAGGCACGGTCCCTCGACGTCCTATGCCGCCGTTCGTCAGCACTGGGAAAGCTGCCCGCATTCGCTGGCCAAGGGTGAGGATTTCGTCCTCTATGCCATTCTCGATTTCATCGTCGACAATTACATGCCGGTGCTCGAGCAGATCGAGGACGAAGTCGAGGCGATCGAGGACAAGGTTCTGCTGAAGCCAATGACCGCTCCCGACATCGAACGGCTCTATATGCTGCGCCGCGATCTCCTGCGCCTGCGCAATGCCGCGCTTCCGCTGGTCGAAGTCTGCCGACGGCTGACCAGCGCCGAGCTGCCGCAGATACATACCGCCATGCACCCGCTGTTCCGCGACGTGACCGACCACATCCGCACCGTCCAGGAGAAGATCGACAGCCTGCGCGAAGTGCTGGCGTTCGCTTTCGAGGCCAGCCTCCTGGTCGGCCAGAGTCAGGAAACGGCGAACACCAAGAAACTCGCCTCCTGGGCCGCGATCCTGGCGGTGCCCACGGCGCTCGCCGGCATCTACGGCATGAACTTCGACAGTATGCCGGAACTGAAGATGGAATACGGCTATCCGGTGGTGCTGGGCGCTATCGCGCTCATCTGCACGTTTCTCTACTGGCGGTTCAGGAAGAACGGTTGGCTGTGAGAAGAGAGCGAATAGGGAGTAGCGAATAGCGAACACAAAAACGGCTTGCTTCCTGTGACGGAAGGCAAGCCGTTTCTATTCGCTATTCGCTATTCGCTATTCGCTATTCGCTATTCGCTATTCGCTATTCGCTATTCGCTATTCGCTATTCGCTCAGCGACTCCGCCGCCGCTCCGATGCCGGCTGGAACGCCACGCGGGCGTGATATTTGCAGTAGGGTCCGGTTTCGGCGGCTTCGTTGCCGCAGAAATGGAAGTCCTCTGAAAGCGGGTCACCGTTCGGCCATTTGCAGGTTCGCTCGGTCAGCTCGACCAGCTGCAGATGCCGCGAGATCGGCAGCACGACATTCTCGACCGGACGGATGTAATGGCGTGCCACGGGTTCGGCGTCGAACTGCGTCTGCAAGGCGGTCGCGCCGATCGATGTCGTGACATGGCGTGCCGTGGTTGCAGCGCGTGATACCGATTTCTGGACGGTCGATCCTTGCGCTGCCTTCTTCTGGCGTGCCGGTGTGGCGGTCGAGCGTCCGCGGCCCGACAGTTTCAGCCGATGCACCTTCCCGATGACCGCGTTGCGGCTGACCCCTCCAAGCTGCGCAGCAATCTGGCTTGCGCTCAGACCCTCCGACCACAGTTTTCTCAAGAGTTCTACCCGCTCGTCAGTCCAGTTCATGAGACCGCGCTCCTCTAAGCGTGCGGCAATCGGAATCCTTCTCCCGACCCGGCAACATTTGCCAGGGCAGACACCACATATATCTGGTGATTAGGTCCGCCGCACGAAATCTAGTTATTTCTCAACTACAACTACTCTATGCGCTGACTCGGTGACAAGAGTCCCAAGTGCAACACGAATCGGTTTTTTCGGTTTTCCCCAACTTGCCCGGTCGCTGATGAGCCGGCGTCCCGTCGGAGGGCTTGCCGCGCGCCACTACGCGACGTTTTCGTTGACTTCATGGCCGAAAAACGGGATAAGCCGCACAGGCCGCCGCTTTGGCGGCTTTTTTGATTTTCCGGTACCGGAGACGCATATAATGAGCGGTTCGGCGCTTTACGAGACCTTTGCTCGCGCACCCCTGGCCTTCGACCACGGGGAAGGCACCTGGCTGGTTACCGACAAGGGCGAGCGATATCTCGATTTCGCCGGCGGCATCGCCGTCAATTCGCTGGGCCACAGCCATCCGCATCTGGTCGCCGCACTCACCGAGCAGGCCGCCAAGCTCTGGCATGTTTCCAACCTCTATGAGATTCCGGGGCAGAGCCGGCTTGGCGAGCGGCTGGCCGACGCCACCTTCGCCGACAAGGTGTTCTTCACCAATTCCGGCGCCGAGGCGCTGGAATGCGCGATCAAGACGGCGCGGCGCTGCCATTTCGTCAAAGGAAATCCCGAGCGCTTCCGCGTCATCACCTTTGAGGGCGCCTTCCATGGCCGCACGCTGGCGACCATCGCGGCTGGCGGCCAGTACAAATATCTCGAAGGCTTCGGCCCTAAGGTCGAAGGTTTCGATCAGGTCGGCTTCGACGATATCGACGCCGCCGAAAAGGC
This sequence comes from Mesorhizobium sp. M7A.F.Ce.TU.012.03.2.1, assembly GCF_004006095.1. Taxonomy (NCBI): domain Bacteria; kingdom Pseudomonadati; phylum Pseudomonadota; class Alphaproteobacteria; order Hyphomicrobiales; family Phyllobacteriaceae; genus Mesorhizobium; species Mesorhizobium sp. M7A.F.Ce.TU.012.03.2.1. The sequence continues at coordinate 451,983 of NZ_CP034779.1, read as the reverse complement.
GATCACGCCGGAGACGGCCGCGATCCTGATCGAGCCGGTGCAGGGCGAGGGCGGTATCCGCCCGGTGCCGACGCAGTCGCTGAAGCGGCTCAGGCAATTGTGCGAACAGCACGGCCTGCTGTTGATCTACGACGAGGTCCAGTGCGGCATCGGCCGCACCGGCAAGCTGTTCGCGCATGAATGGTCAGGTGTCACGCCAGACATCATGGCGATCGCCAAGGGTATTGGCGGCGGCTTCCCGATGGGCGCCTGCCTTGCCACGGATGAAGCGGCCGTAGGCATGACTGCTGGCGTGCACGGCACCACTTTCGGCGGCAACCCGCTTGCCATGGCGGTCGGCAACGCCGTGCTCGATGTCGTGCTGGAAGACGGCTTCCTCGAAGATGTCCAGCGCAAGGCGCTGCTGATGAAGCAGGGACTGGCGTCGGTCGCCGACGAGTTTCCCGAAATCATCGAGGACATCAGGGGTGCCGGGCTGATGCTCGGCCTCAAATGCGCCATGCCCAACACCAAGGTGAACATGGCCTTGCGCGACCAGCACCTGCTGGCGGTTCCGGCCGGCGACAACGTCATTCGCCTGTTGCCGCCGCTCACCGTCACCGACGCCGAGATCCATGACGCGCTCAACCGCATCCGCGCCGGCGCCAAGGGCCTGGCGGAGGCGATCGCTTCCGCCGCGGCGAAGTAATCCCGGAACCATTGCAGATGTCAGTTCGCCATTTCACCGATCTTTCCACCGTTTCCGAAGGCGATCTGCGCTTGATGCTGGACGATGCGGTGGTGCGAAAGGCGCGCCTCAAGGCCGGCGAACGCACCAAACCGCTCGAAGGCAAGGTGCTGGCAATGATCTTCGACAAGCCGTCGACGCGCACGCGCGTCTCCTTCGACGTCGGCATGCGGCAGCTCGGCGGCGAGACCATCATGCTGACCGGCACCGAGATGCAGCTCGGCCGCTCCGAGACCATTGCCGACACCGCCAAGGTGCTGTCGCGCTATGTCGATGCGATCATGATCCGCACCACCTCGCATGAGCGCCTGCTGGAATTGACCGAGAACGCCACCGTGCCGGTGATCAATGGATTGACCGACGACACCCATCCCTGCCAGCTGATGGCCGATATCATGACCTTCGAGGAACATCGCGGTCCGGTCGCCGGCAAGACCATCGCCTGGACCGGCGACGGCAACAATGTGCTGCATTCCTTACTTGAGGCCTCGGCCCGGTTCCGCTTCAACCTCAACGTCGCCGTGCCCGAGGGCAGTGAGCCGGCGCAGAAGCATATCGACTGGTCGCAGGCGCATGGCGGCAAGCTGCACTTCACCCGCTCGCCCGAGGAAGCCGTCGATCAGGCCGACTGCATCGTCACCGATTGCTGGGTGTCGATGGGCCAGGAGCATCGCGCCCGCGGCCACAATGTGTTCTCGCCCTATCAGGTCAACGCCAAGCTGATGGCCAAGGCCAAGCCGGACGCGCTGTTCATGCATTGCCTGCCGGCGCATCGTGGCGAGGAAGTGACGGACGACGTCATCGACGGGCCGCATTCGGTGGTCTTCGACGAGGCCGAGAACCGGCTCCATGCCCAGAAGGCCGTGCTTGCCTGGTGTCTCGGCGCTTGAAGTGTCTCGGCGCTTGAAGTGTCTGGGCGCTTGATCCCCGGGAGCTTGATCTGCGAGGGTGTGATGCCTATTTGCGCCGCATCACGCAAATCAAGCGCGTTTCGACGCATGCGCCCCGGAGGGCGGCATGGCCGCGCCCTGGAGCTTTGTCATGTTGGAAACCTATCAAGTGACTGAACATCACCCCAAACTCGGCGAATTTGGCTATGCCGGCGACGATCATGTCGTGCCGTTCGAGGTCGGCCCGCTCGATGTGCGGGGCCGCACCGTCCAACTCGGGCCGATGCTCGACGCCATCCTCGGCCGCCACGATTATCCCGAGCCGGTCGCCCGCCTGCTGGCAGAGGCCTGTGTGCTGACCGTGCTGCTCGGCACCTCGCTGAAGTTCGAGGGCAAGTTTATCCTGCAGACCCGCACCGACGGGCCTGTCGACATGCTGGTCGCGGATTTTTCCACGCCCTCGGCGCTGCGCGCCTATGCGCGTTTTGACGCCGACCGGCTGGAAGCGCTTGTCGCGGCCGGCGAAACTTCCCAGCAGACGCTGCTCGGCAGCGGCGTGCTGGCGCTGACCATCGACCAGGGCGCTCACACGCAGCGCTACCAGGGCATCGTCCAACTCGACGGCGAGACGCTGGAAGATGCGGCACGCACCTATTTTCGCCAGTCGGAACAGATCCCGACCGATCTCAGGCTGTCGGTGGCCAAGCTTTTGACGCCCGGTCCTGGCGGTGCCCGCGAGCAGTGGCGCGCCGGTGGTATCCTGGCGCAGTTCCTGCCGCAGTCGCCCGAGCGCATGCGCGTCCCGGACCTGCCGGGTGGCGATGGCGATCCGCGCGAGGAGATCCACGACCCGGTCGACAATTCCTGGCAGGAGTTGCTGGCGCTGCTCGGCACGATCGAACCGACCGAACTGATCGACCCGACGATCGGTGCCGAGCGGCTGCTTTACAGGCTGTTCCACGAGCATGGCGTGCGCGTCTTCGGCGGCGTCCCGGTCGCCGACCAGTGCTCGTGCTCCAAGGACAAGATCCGCGGCATCCTCGAGGGTTTTTCCGCGCAGGAGATCAAGGACAGCACCGAGGATGGTGGCATCCACGTCGCCTGCGAATTCTGCTCGAAGCAATATGACTTCGACCCGGCGGAATTCGCGGCTCAGTAGCAGGGTTTTTCCTTCTCCCCGTTTACGGGGAGAAGGTGCCCGAAGGGCGGATGAGGGGGCAGCGCGAACTTTGGCGAATGGCCGCGTGTGTCCACTCAGACGTTGTCGTGCTTGGGAGATAATCTCACGAGTTCGGTGCCGCCCCTCATTGCCCTGCCGGGCATTTCTCCCCGTAGAACGGGGAGAAAGGCGCTAATTCACCGTCCGCCGCGTCCCCGGCAGGTCCAGCGAAAACGCCGGAATGGCGATGTCGAACGTCTCGCCCTGCTGGTTGCGCATCGTGTAGTGCCCGACCATGATGCCGGATGGTGTCGAGAGCGGGCAACCGGACGTGTATTGGTAGCTGTCGCCGGGATTGAGTTCGGGCTGGTCGCCGACGACGCCGGGGCCGCGCACTTCCTCGACGCGGCCAGTGCCGTCGGTGATATGCCAATAGCGCGACAGAAGCTGCACGAAGTCGTCCGACTGATTGTCGATCGTTATTTGATAGCCCCAGACATAGCGGTTCTCCGAGGGATCCGAACGGTCCTCCAGATAGAATGGCCTGACCTGCACTTCGATGTTGCGCGTGACGGCGCTATACATAAGCGGCTCCAAAAAACGGTTCCAGCGGAACTTTCGGCGCTCTGTGCGGTTAGGTCAACCGACCGAAGCCTCCTCTGGCCGACCTCGCGGGCAGGTGCCGACAAAGAATGTCATTTAAGTGACATATGACAATGATGGTGTGCGCGGACTGGTGATGCGCGACTCGGGCGCTCTGCTGAACTGTTGAAACCGGCCATCTTGTGGACCGGTTTTCCTGGAGTGACCGGATCTCGATGGAACTCACTCTCATAGCCGCCACGCTTTCAACTGTCCTCATCCTCTCGAATCTCGCCAGCATCGTGCTCGCCGCTTCGCGTCTGAAACGGCGCCACACCATTGGGCCGCCGGCCGCCAAGCCGCGGCCGGTGTCGATCGTCGTGCCGTCGCGCGGCGTCGAGCCGTTCACGCAGGAGACGCTGGAACGCGCCTTCTCGCTCGATTGGCCGCGCTACGAGTTGATTTTCTGCGTTGCCCATGCCGACGATCCGGTGGTCAAATTGATAAACAGGACGATCGTCCGGTTTCCGAAAGTGCCAGCCCGGCTGCTTATCGGCGACGACCGCATCAGCGCCAATCCGAAACTCAACAATTGCGTCAAGGGCTGGGAAGCGGCGCGGCACGACTGGGTCGTCCTGGCCGATTCCAACGTGCTGATGCCGAGAGACTACGTCCAGCACCTGATGGCTGCCTGGCGGTCCGGCACCGGCCTTGTCTGCTCGACGCCGATCGGCTCCCGGCCTGCCGGCTTCTGGGCCGAGGTCGAATGCGCTTTCCTCAACACGCTGCAGGCGCGCTGGCAATATGCCGGCGAGGCGCTCGGCCTTGGCTTTGCCCAGGGCAAGAGCATGCTCTGGAACAAGCCGATGCTCGACGCCAATGGCGGCATCCGCGCGCTGGCCGCCGAGATCGCCGAGGACGCCGCCGCGACCAAGCTGGTGAACAGCCTCGGCTTGCGCGTCAATCTCGTCGCCGCCCCCTTCGAGCAGCCGCTTGGCCGGCGCTCGTTTGACGAGATCTGGTCGCGTCAGGCCCGTTGGGCGCGCCTGCGCCGCGTCACTTTCCCGCTGTTCTTCGCACCCGAAATCCTGACCGGCGCCTTGGTGCCGCTGGTGCTTGCGCTGATTGCCGCAGCCAGTGCCGGTTTCAGCCTCTGGGCAACCGCCATTGCCGTACTGGCGGCCTTCTACCTTCCGGAGTGCGCCCTGGCCTGGTCCAAGGGCTGGTACCTGTCGCCACGCATGGTCGCCGCGATCATGGCGCGCGACCTGATCCTGCCGGCGATGTGGGGACGCGGCTGGCTCGGCGGCGCCGTCGACTGGCGCGGCAATGCGATGACCATCGGCACCAAGACGGCCGAGCTGGAAGAGACGCCGTCCGGCGCCTGAAGGCGTCAGCTAGGTTTGACCGCTGGAATAATTATCGTATATACGGAAATGTTGCGTTAGGCTCTATTTTTGTGTATACATAATTTATGGGAACGCACCGGCGGCGATGCAGTTCGAGTGGGATGAAAACAAGGCCAGGACGAACAGGGCCAAGCATGGCGTGGATTTTGCGATCGCACCATCCTTCGACTTCGCCAACGCCGCTATCAGGCTCGACGACAGCGAGGACTTTGGCGAGGACCGCCTCGTTGCCATCGGTCTGATCGGAACTGGCGTCCATGTGATGGTTTATGTCGAGCGACGATACGCCATCCGCGTTATTTCGCTGCGCAAGGCCACAAGGCAGGAAATTACGGACTATGTCGAAAACCTCTAAGACGATCGTACGCCGTGAGGCTGCTGCGCCCCAGCTGTCACGTGCTGACGCTTTGGCGTTGGCCAAAAAGGCGCTTGCCGCGATGACCGACGAAGAAGATGCCAAGATCACCGCTGCGGCCGAAGCCGATCCGGATGCGCAGCCAACCGATGCCGTTTCGCGCCGCAAGGTTGGCCGGCCGCCGCTTGCCCGGCCCAAACGTGCCGTACAGCTACGCCTCGACGCCGACGTTCTCGACCGCTTCAAGGCCGCTGGCGATGGCTGGCAGACCCGCATGAACGAAGTGCTGCGCAAGGCGGTCGGCCTGTAATCCTGTGACGACGCTCGCGCGCGCTACCTGGCCTTCAGCGCCTGCGCGATGTCCTCGAGCAGATCGTCGGTGTCCTCCAGCCCAACCGAAAGTCTGAGCGTGCCCGGCCCGATGCCGAGCTCGGCGCGCGCCTCGTCGCTCAAATTCTTATGCGTCGTCGTCGCCGGATGGGTGATCAGGCTCTTGGCGTCACCGAGATTGTTGGAGATCAAGACGATGTCGAGCGCGTTCTGCAAGGCGAAGGCCGCCTGCTTGCCGCCCTTGACGTCGAGGCAGATCAGCGTCGAGCCGCCCGACATCTGCTTCTTGACGATGTCGGCCTGCGGATGGTCGGCCCGCCCGGGATAGATGACGCGGGCGATTTCCGGCCGCTCGGCCAGGAAATCCGCGATCCGGCCGGCACTTTCCGTCTGCTGGCGCACACGAAGCGGCAGCGTCTCCAGGCCCTTCAGCAGCGTCCAGGCGTTGAACGGCGACAGGCTTGGACCGGTATGGCGGAAATAATCGTGCAGGTTCTCGTCGATCCACTTCTTGTCCGACAGGATGACGCCGCCGAGACAGCGCCCCTGGCCGTCTATGTGCTTGGTCGCCGAATAGACGACGATATGGGCGCCGAGCTGCAAGGGCTTCTGCTGCAGGGGCGTGGCGAAGACATTGTCGACGATCAGCCTTGCGCCGATCGAATTGGCAAGCGAGGCGACAGCGGCGATATCGACCACTTCCAGCGTCGGATTGGTCGGGCTTTCCAGGAAGAACAGCTTGGTGTTCGGCTTGACCGCCTTTTCCCAGTTGGCGATGTCGGTGCCGTCGACCAGCGTCGCCTCGATGCCGTATCTCGGCGCCAGCGTCTCGACCACCCAGCGGCAGGAGCCGAACAGCGCACGTGCCGCCACGATATGGTCGCCGGCCTTGGCGCTGCACAGAAGGGCGGCCGTCACCGCCGCCATGCCCGACGCGGTGGCGCGCGCGTCTTCGGCGCCTTCCAGGGCGCACATGCGTTTTTCGAACATGTCGACGGTCGGATTGGCGTAGCGCGAATAGATGAAGCCCGGTTCCTCACCCTTGAAACGGGCTTCGGCGGCCTGCGCCGTTTCGTAGACATAGCCCTGGGTGAGGTAGATCGCTTCCGACGTTTCGCCGAAACCGGAACGCAGCGTTCCGCTGTGCACGAGTGCCGTCTGAGGCTTCCAGTTGTGCTTCTTGGTGCTCATCGCTTTTCTTCCAGACACAAAAAAACCGGCCGCGAAAGTCGCAACCGGTCCATACGGCCTTGCGGCCCGACGGTCCTTTAGCGACTTGTTTAACGTGGCTGCAAGCCGACCGGCCAAATCACCACGGGATAACGACCCTTTAGACCCGCGCCACGCTTGCGTCAATTGCCGGCTTCATTAAGAGGTTTGTACCAAGCAGGTTCCGCAAAAGTGTTCCACGGTTTTGCGACCAGAACCTGCGACAAGAAAAACGTCTGACCTAGGAGTGGAGCCTTGCGGCAGACAGGCATTCTTCCCGATCAGGACATATCGGCGCTGTTCCAGTCCGGCGCGCTGAAGTCGGCGCGTGCGCTCGACGCCGACCAGATCCAGCCGGCCAGTCTCGATCTCAGGCTCGGCGACAAGGCCTGGCGGGTGCGGGCCTCCTTCCTGCCCGGCCCCAACCACAAGGTCTCGGAAAAGCTCGACCGGCTGCAGCTGCACGAGATCAGTCTTGCCGAGGGCGCGGTGCTGGAGACCGGCTGCGTCTATATCGTGCCCTTGCTTGAAAGCCTGGCATTGCCGGCTGATATTTCGGCCTCGGCCAATCCGAAGAGCTCGACCGGGCGGCTTGACATCTTCACCCGGGTTATGACCGATCGCGGCCACGAGTTCGACAAGATCGCTGCCGGCTATCACGGCCCGCTGTTTCTGGAAGTCAGCCCCCGCACCTTCCCGATCGTCGTGCGCACCGGCTCACGCCTGTCGCAAATCCGCTTCCGCACCGGCAATGCGCTGCTCTCCGAAGTCGAGCTGCACGCCCTGCATCGCGCCGAGATGCTGGTCGCTACCGAGCCGCCGAACATTTCCGGCGGCGGCATCGCGCTGTCGATTGACCTCAACGGCGACCAAAACGGCCTGGTCGGCTACCGCGGCAAGCATCACACCGGCCTCGTCGATGTCGACAAGCGCGCCGCGCAGGAAGTCGTCGACTTCTGGGAGCCGATCCACAAGAGCGGCGCCGGCGAACTGGTGCTCGATCCCGACGAGTTCTACATCCTCGTCAGCCAGGAGGCGGTGCACGTGCCGCCGCTCTACGCCGCCGAGATGACGCCCTTCGATCCGCTGGTCGGCGAATTCCGCGTCCATTATGCCGGCTTCTTCGATCCGGGCTTCGGCCACTCCGCGTCCGGCGGCACCGGCAGCCGGGCGGTGCTGGAGGTGCGCAGCCACGAAGTGCCGTTCATCCTCGACCACGGCCAGATCGTCGGCCGGCTGGTCTACGAGCATATGCTGAAGCGGCCGCAGGCGCTCTATGGCACCGATCTCGGTTCCAACTATCAGGCGCAGGGTCTGAAGCTGTCCAAGCATTTTCGCGCCGCGCGCTGACCCCCATTGCCCCAAGGCAAAATACTTGCCTGTACCGGCTCGCCATGCTTGGCTGCCTTGCCGCCCGTCAAGCTGGCGGCGTTCAAGGGGAACCAAGAAAATGCGATTTTCGAAATGGGTCATATCGGCGGCAGGCGCTGCCATGCTGGCAACACTGGCCGGCTCTCTGTCGGTGCAGGCGGCGGAGAAAATCAAGATCGGCACCGAGGGCGCCTATCCGCCGTTCAACACCATTACCGCCGACGGCAAGGTCGAAGGCTTCGACATCGACATCGCCAATGCGCTGTGCGCGCAGATGAAGGTCGAATGCGAGATCGTCACCCAGGATTGGGACGGCATTATTCCCGCTTTGCAGGCCAAGAAGTTCGACGCCATCATCGCCTCGATGAGCATCACCGAGGAGCGCAAGAAGCAGGTCGCCTTCACCAACAAATACTATACGACACCGCTGGCTCTGGTGGCGCCGAAGGACAGCGACCTGACCTCGACCGAACCGGCGGCGCTTGCCGGCAAGACGGTCGGCGCCCAGGCTTCGACCACGCAGGCCGACTATGCCCAGAATGAATATGGCAAGGCGGGCGCGGAGGCCAAACTCTATCCGACCCAGGAAGAGGCGATCACCGACCTGACCAACGGTCGTCTTGACGCCGTGATCTCTGACAAGTTCGTGCTGATGGATTGGCTGAAGAAGGCAAGCGACGGCTGCTGCAAGCTGGTCGGCGACGTCAAGGGCACCGAAACGCAAGCCGGCATTGCCGTGCGCCTGGAAGACACGGCCCTGCGCGACAAGCTCAACGCGGCCATCGATGCGATCGTTGCCGACGGCACCTACAAGAAGATCCAGGCCAAATATTTCGACTTCGATATTTATTGAGGCTGGCGCTTCTTCCCTTCTCCCCTTGTGGGAGAAGGTGTCGCCGAAGGCGACGGATGAGGGGTGTTCCAGGGAACGCCAACGTCTTATTTCGCTGGAACACCCCTCATCCGTCTCGGCGCTAACGCGCCGATCCACCTTCTCCCACAAGGGGAGAAGGAAAAAGGCGCTACCTCAAAGCGCCTTCACAGCCACCTTCACCGGCTTTTCGATCTCCAGCGGGTTGCGCAGCGGCAGGCCGAAGTCCCCGGCCTCGATCTCGAACACATCGCCGGCCTCGGTCCTGATGCCGTCGGCGAAAGAGAGCGTGGCCGTGCCGAACATATGCACATGCACGTCGCCCGGCTGGCGGAAGGCCGCGTATTTGAAATGGTGATGTTCGAGATTGGCGATGGTGTGCGACATGTTCGCTTCGCCGGACAGGAACGGCTTTTCCCACAGCACCTCGCTGTCGCGCACGATGCGCGAGGTGCCGCGGATATCGGGCGGCAGGTCGCCGATCAGGATTTCCGGACCGAACGAGGCGTTGCGCAGCTTGGAATGGGCGAGGAACAGATAGTTCACGCGCTCGGTCACGTGGTCGGAAAACTCGTTCGACAGCGTGAAGCCGACGCGGAAAGGTGCGCCGTCGTCGCCGATGACATAGATGCCGGCCACCTCGGGCTCTTCGCCGGCGTCCTTGGCAAAGGCCGGTGACAGAAGTGCGGCACCTGGCGCCACCGCCATCGTGCCGTTGCCTTTGTAGAACCATTCCGGCTGCACGCCGATCTGGCCATTCGCCGGCTTGCCGCCCTCCAGCCCCATGCGAAACATCTTCATGGAATCGGTGAGCTGCTCCTCGCCGTCGGCGCTCAGCTTCTTGTGCATGGAATCGCGCGTCGCGGCGGAGCCGAGATGCGTCAGCCCGGTGCCGGTCAGGTGCAGATGCGCCGGATCAGGATGATTGATCGGCGACAGCAGCCGCCCCTTCTTGTAAGCGGCCTCGAGATCGACCGTCTCGCCAAGCCCCTTGCGTTCGATCAGCGCGACGAGGCCGACGCCGGTGCGGGCGGCCTCCATCGCCAGCGAATAGACGCTGCGGGCGCCATTGATGATCCGGGTCTTGCCGCCATTGCGGGCGACGACGCGGATGGTCTCGGCGTCGTCGAGGATCTGGGAGATCAGCATGATGAATCCTCTCTCATTTGCCTTGGCAGGACTGCCAAAACGGCAGACCTTACTCAGCGCGGCCGGGACCTCGTCCATGCCACGGTTTAAATTCTCAGTTCGGATTGCGCTCGCGGGCCTGGTCCCTCAGGGACTTCTGTTACCAGCGGGTTGCCGGCAGCGCCGCGATCGTATGCCTCCTGCTTGCCTCGCCTAGAGCAGTTCACCGTTTCACGGAAACGGCGAACCGCTCTAACTCATTGTCTTGGCGCAATTCCAGGCGGAAAACCGTTTCACACTTTTCCTTGGAATTGCTCTTAAGCCCGTTCAAGCCTTGTTCTTGTTGTAGACGTCGAAGATCACGGCACCGAGCAGCACCAGGCCTTTGACCACCTGCTGCCAGTCGACATTGACGCCCATGATCGACATGCCGTTGTTCATCACGCCCATGATGAAGCCGCCGACCACCGCGCCGATGACCTGACCGACGCCGCCCATCGCCGAGGCGCCGCCGATGAAGACGGCGGCGATGACGTCGAGCTCGCTGCCGAGGCCCGCGGCCGGCACCGCCTGTCCCAGTCGCGCCGCGATGATCAGGCCGCCGAGCGCCGACAGCACGCCCATATTGATGAACACCATCAGCGTCAGCCGCTCGGTGTTGATGCCTGACAGCTGCGCGGCCTTGGAATTGCCGCCCATGGCATAGATACGGCGGCCGATGGTCATGCGCTTGGTGACGAAGACGAACAGCGAGATCAGCACGCCCATGACGAGCAGCACCACCGGCAGGCCCCTGTAGCTGGCGAACTGGTAGACCAGGAACAGCGCCAGCGCGCTGCCGACCAGCGTCTTGACGACGAACAGGGCAAAGGGCTCGGCCTCATAGCCATGGCGTTCGCGCTTGCGGCGCGTCCTCACCCCGAAATAGGCGTAGGCCAGCACAGCGATCAGGCCCAGCACGATCGTCGTCATGTGCAGCGTCAGGCCGCTGCCCATGATGGTCTTGCCGGCCGCGTTCACCGTAGGCGGGATCAGCGTCAGCGGGCCGATGACATCCGGGATGAAGCCGGAGCTGAGCGCCTTGAAGCCATCGGGTAGCGGCCCCACCGAGGATCCGCCGCCCAGCAGGGCCTGGCAGATGCCGCGGAAGATCAGCATGCCGGCCAGCGTGACGATGAAGCTCGGTATTCGGTGATAGGCGATCCAATAGCCTTGCGCGGCGCCGATCGCGCCGCCCACGATCAGGCAGATGATCGACACCAGCAGCGGATTGCTGAACGGACCGAGCGGCCAGATGACCATCATCATCGCCGCCAGCGCGCCGATGAAGCCAGCGACCGAGCCAACGCTTAGATCGATATGGCCGGAGACGATGACCAGCAGCATGCCCAGCGCCATCACGATGATGAACGAGTTCTGCTGCACCAGGTTGCTAAGATTCACCGGCTTGAACAGCGTTCCGTTCGTGGTGAACTGGAAGAACACCATGATGGCGATCAGCGCCAGGATCAGGCCGTATTCGCGCAGGTTCGTCGTCAGCGCCGAGACGGCGATGCGTGGGCGCTGCTCTTCGGCGACGTTGCCCTGCGGGGCGGGGGCGCTTTCGGTGCTCATGCTGCTTTTCCTTCTCCACGAACGATGGCGCGCATTATTTTTTCCTGGCTTGCTTCCGCGGCGGGCATTTCGCCCACGATGCGCCCTTCGTTCATGACGTAGATGCGGTCGGTGATGCCAAGCAATTCCGGCATTTCCGACGAGATGACGACGATCGCCTTACCCTCAGCCGCGAGACGGGCGATGATCGTATAGATTTCGTACTTGGCGCCGACATCGATGCCGCGCGTCGGCTCGTCGAGGATCAGCACGTCCGGGTCGGCGAACAGCCATTTCGACAACACCACTTTCTGCTGGTTGCCGCCGGAGAGATTGCCGGTCATCTGATAGACGCTGGAAGCGCGGATATTGGTCTTCTTGCGATAGTCGTTGGCAACGGCGAGCTCGCGCATGTCGTCGATCACGCTGTGGCGCGAGACGCCGCCAAGATTGGCCAGCGTGATGTTGTGCTTGATATGGTCGATGAGGTTGAGACCGTAGGTCTTGCGGTCCTCTGTGACGTAGGCGATGCCGTGTTGGACCGCCTTGCTCACCGAGGATACGTCGACCGGTTTGCCCTTGAGCAGCACCTCGCCGGAGATGCGGCGGCCGTAGGAGCGGCCGAACAGGCTCATGGCGAATTCGGTGCGGCCAGCGCCCATCAGCCCGGCAATGCCCACCACTTCGCCCTTGCGCACGTTGATGTCGATGCCCTTGATCACCTGCCGCTCGGCATGGATCGGGTGATAGACCGACCAGTTCTTCACTTCGAACACGACCTCGCCGATGTCAGGCTCGCGCGGCGGATAGCGGTCGTCGAGTGAGCGGCCGACCATCGAAGTGATGATGCGGTCTTCAGAGATGTCCTTCTTGGCCAGCGTCTCGATGGTGCGCCCGTCACGAATGACCGTGACCTTGTCGGCGACCCGGTTCACCTCGTTGAGCTTGTGCGAGATCAGGATCGAGGTCATGCCCTGCCGCTTGAATTCGAGCAGAAGGTCGAGCAGCGCCTGGCTGTCCTTTTCGCTGAGCGACGCCGTCGGCTCGTCGAGGATCAGGAGCTTGACTTCCTTGCTCAACGCCTTGGCGATCTCGACCAGCTGCTGCTTGCCGACGCCGATATTGGTGATCAGCGTCTTGGGGTCCTCCTTGAGGCCCACCTTCTTCAACAGGGCGCTGGTGCGCGCCTCGTTGGAATTCCAGTCGATGATGCCGTATCTGGCGTGCTCGTTGCCGAGGAAGATGTTTTCGGCGATCGACAGCATCGGCACCAGCGCAAGTTCCTGGTGGATGATGACGATGCCCTTGCGCTCGCTGTCATGGATGCCTTTGAACTGGCATTCCTCGCCGTTAAAGATGATCTGGCCGTCATAGGTTCCTGAGGGATAGACGCCCGACAGCACCTTCATCAGCGTCGACTTGCCGGCGCCGTTTTCGCCGACCACGGCATGAATCTCGCCTTCCTCGACGCTGAGGTTGACGTTCGACAGCGCCTTCACGCCGGGGAACGTCTTGGTGATGTCGCGCATCTCCAAAATCGTCGGGGCCATGGGGACTACCGCTCCTTGAGAGGTCGGCAAACATTGCCGGCGAGGTCGGCGACAATACCGGGCTCGCTGGTGAACGAAAAGGGGCCCTGCGTTGCGCAGGACCCCTGATTTTGTAACCGGGATTACTTCAGTTCGTCGGCCTTGATGTAGCCGGAGTCGACGACCAGCGCCTGGTAGTTCGACTTGTCGACCTCATGCGGCGTCAACAGGATCGAGGGGACGACCTTGACGTCGTTGTTGTAGGTCTTTTCATCGAGGCCGTCCGGCTTGCCGCCCGAGAGCACCTTGTCGACGAGTTCGACGGTGGCCTTGGCCAGTTCGCGGGTGTCCTTGAACACGGTCGAGTACTGCTCGCCCGTGATGATGAGCTTGACCGAAGCGGTCTCGGCGTCCTGGCCGGTCACAACAGGCCACGGCTGAGCCTCGGTGCCGTAGCCGACGGCGCGTAGCGAGGCGGTGATGCCGCGCGACAGGCCGTCATAGGGCGAAAGAACGCCATCGACGCGGCTGCCGTCCGAATAGTTGGCCGACAGCAGATTGTCCATGCGCGCCTGGGCAGTGGCGGCGAGCCAACGCAGCGTGCCGACCTTGTCCATGCCGGTCTGGCCGGACTTTATCTTGATCGAGCCGTCGTCGATCAGCGGCTGCAGGACGGAGATCGCACCGTCGTAGAAGAAGAAGGCGTTGTTGTCGTCGGGCGAGCCGCCGAACAGTTCGACGTTCCACGGCTTGGTGTTCGGGAAGCGCTCCTTGAGGCCCTTGACCAGCGAATTCGCCTGGATCACGCCGACGCCGAAATTGTCGAAGGTGGTGTAGTAGTCGACATTGGCGGTCTTCTTGATCAGGCGGTCATAGGCGACGACGACGACGCCCGCGTCAGCGGCCTTCTGCAGAGCATCCGACAGGGTGGTGCCGTCGATCGAAGCAATGATCAGCGCCTTCGGGCCTTTGGTGATTTCGTTTTCCAGCTGGCTGAGCTGGTTGGGGATGTCGTCCTGCGCGTATTGCAGGTCGACGGTGTAGCCGAGAGCCTCGAGCTGGGACTTGACGGCGTCGCCGTCATTGATCCAGCGCTGCGAGGTCTTGGTCGGCATCAGCACGCCGACAAGACCCTTGTCGGCTGCGTGCGCCGAGTAGGTTATGGCAGCGATGCCAAGGGCCGCGACGGCGGCCAGTGTCTTGATGATTTTCACTTTAACTCTCCCTGTTTGATGGACGCGGCACCCCGGGGGTCGCGGGCCGCGCAATCGTGCAGAAGCGCCAAGGGCACTGCTGCCGTCATATCGATCTCCGGTATCCTCCCATGGCCCCGAGACGCTGATTCAATCGATACGATTTTTCTCGTCAGCGACCGTCACGTCTTGGAACGCGCGGAGGGTGTGGGTCTTTGCCATAACTGTCAAATGCGATCTTTGATGGTTGCTATATCATGGTTGGTATATGTATTGGGACGTGACGGGCTGACTCCAATGTCGGCCGTACACGAGCAGAAGGCAGGGAAAAGCGATGGCGCGGCCCGGGAATCCGACAACAGCTTCAAATGGTTACAGAGAAGCACCGGGCGATGGCGAAACCCTGCTGCGCAGCGGTCTCAGTCTGCGTCACATGCGCATGATCGTCGCGCTCGACGACCATGGCCGGGTCAGCGCGGCAGCCCAGGTTCTGAACATTTCGCAGCCGGCCGCCTCGCGCATGATCGCGGAGATGGAGGCGGTGCTGGAGGTCAAGCTGTGCGAGAGGCTGCCGCGCGGTATCACCTTGACGCCATACGGCAAGGCTTTGGCCAGGCGGGCGCGCTCGATCCTGCTGGAGATGCGCGAGGTGGACCGCGAGATTTCCGAACTCAAGGCGGGCAAGGGCGGTTCGGTTTTCCTGGGTGCCGTGACCGCGCCGGCAATCGAACTGGCGGTGCCGGCGATTCGTGAAATCCGCCGCATCTATCCGCGCATCGAGATCACCATGCAGGTCGAGACCTCCAATGTGCTGGCACGCGAGCTGATCGCCACGCGCCATGACTTCATCATCGCGCGCATCCCGGACGATCTCAATCCGCGGCTGTTCGAGTCGCGCGTCATCGGGGTGGAGAAGGCCTGCCTGATCGTGCGCCGGGGCCATCCGCTCACCAAGGGCGAGGCGGTGCGGCTGGAAGAGACCGCCGCCTATGACTGGGTCTTCCAGTCTGGCGGCTCGCCCTTGCGCCAGGCCATGGAGAGCAACTTCCTCAACCGCAACATCGCTTTGCCGGACCGTATCCTGAACACCAGTTCGCTGCTCCTGACCCTGGTCATGGTCGCGCAATCCGATGCCATCGCACCGGTCTCTGTCCAGGTGGCGAAATTCATCCAGAACCCTGACGGGCTGGCCGGCGCCATCGACGTCGTCCAGACCGAATTCGACATCGAGGTCAGGCCCTACAGCCTGATCACGGTCAGGAATCGCGCACTGTCGCCGGCTGCCAAGATGCTGCACGACTTCATTCTGAGGGAAGTGGGATGATGGCTCGCTCGGGTAAGGTTTTCCGGCGAAAGCACCGCCAGGCCGAGGCTGGCGAAAGCGAGCTGGGAACATTGTTTCCCGCCGATGCGTTCATGATCTTGCAAGGGACGATTTCTTCTGGAGGCTGAACATGCGCAGCTTCGAAATCATCGATCTGCTTTACGTGATCGAGGCCTGCAAGCACGATCGATCGGTCGGGAATTTCGTTTCCATGGCTGAAGGCGTGGAAGAATTGCGGGTGTTGACCGGCGATTTCGTTTCATCGGATGACGTGGCGGCAAACGCCCTCGCAACGGTGGCGCTTGCGCGAGGCTGCTCGGTTGTGTTCGACGAACAGGCAGGCGCTGAAATGGTTCTGACGCCTTAGACTGGAGCGGGTAGAGGGAATCGAACCCTCGCGTTCAGCTTGGGAAGCTGACAAGCTACCATTACATCATACCCGCGTGCGCCCTCGTTACCATGAGGGTTAGCCTTCGGGCAATCGCAAAGCGGTCTGTTCGCACGACGGTCGTGCTGCGGATCACGGCGCGCCCGCGGCCGTGATTTGCCGTTTTGCCTCCGCGACCTCATTGCTGGTGGCGAAGCTTGGCCAGTATTTCGAGATGGCCAGCGTCGCGCCGGCGGAAGAGAAGTGGCCATAGTCGAAGTAGAGAAATTCATTGGTCGTGGCATCGGCGTATGAACAACCGGCCGAGTCGCACAGATACGTCAGCGGATCTATGAAATCGGCCCCTTTGGTGAACGGCAGAACCCGGGCGTTGATGTCCGGATCCATAGCCATCGGCCAGGATGTGGTTCCGGCATGCTCCCGTCTCACCAAGAAAGCGATCTTCTGGACGTCGGCGATGAATTCCGGAGACTGGCCGACGGTATAGACCTTGACCCCCATCTCGCGAAGCCGATCGATCGTCTTCTGCAGGCCGTCGAAGCCCCTGGCCTGGTAGTCGGTCCATCGGCCGCTCAGGATCACCGCCTGGATGTTGGCGTCGCGAATGATCGACAAGGCCCGTTCGTTGAAGCGGGTGCAGGCGGGCCGAGCATAGGAAAAATAGGTCAGGTCGGGCGGACAGCCGGCATAGGTGTATTGGATGACATTGGCCTGGATTTTCTGGGCGTTGGGCTCAAGTCCCGGAACATAGTGGGCAGCGAAAGAATCGCCCCACAGCAGCACATTGGTGGCAAAGCCCGTTGTACGGGTGCAGTTGGCAAGGTTCCAGTCTTCGATGCGGGTCCCGTTTTCGTTGAAACAGATGCCGTTGCGCCAGTCGCCGACCCGGATACGTTCTGTCGAGAAATCCGGAAACCGTTGCGGGAAACCGTTGCCCAGTGCGCCGGCCAAACCACCGGCGCACAGCAGCACGATTGCCGTCGCCGAAAAGGCGAAGATGGGCAGCGGGGCGGTATAGGCTCGTTTGTGGCGGAAGGGTTGCTCGACGTATTTCCAGGAGAATGCCGCCAAGGCGAAACTGGCAACCGTCATCGCGATAATCGTTGGCACACCGACAGTCTTCAGGGAGAGATAATGGACGAAGGAGTTGATTGGCCAGTGGACGAGGTAAAGCGAATAGGAAATGAGGCCGACCCAGACCAGCGGCGCCAACCGAAGCACGCGAGTGGCGACAGGTGCCGGCCTGTCGGCGCTATCCTGGCCAGCATAGATCAGCAGAGCTGTTCCGATGCAGGGGAATAGGGCATTGTAGCCGGGAAACGGATCGCTGTCCGAAATCATCACAAAGCCAAATGCAATGAGGGCAAAGCCGGCGAGGCCGATCAGGTCCGCCGCCAGCCGACTGGCTAGGACCGGAGGCTTCCGCAACATCAGCATGGCGCCCAGCGCCAGCTCCCATATGCGCGTCGGCAAGAGATAGAACCCTGCCGTCGGTGCCAGCGAGGTTGCTATGACTGCCAGGGCAAAGCTGCCGATGGCCATCGGCAGAAGTACCGTCAGCCAGCGCTTCGAGACGTATCGGTAGATCAGATAAAGGAGGATCGGCGCGAAGATATAATACTGCTCTTCCACCGAAAGCGACCATGTGTGCAGGAGCGGCCGCAGTTCGGCGTCGATGGAGAAATAGTTCGTCGTTTTCCAGAAATAGATGTTCGACCAGAAGGTCGAGGCGGCGATCACGCTGAGGCTGAATTCGTGGAGATCCGAAGGCAGAAGGATGAACCAGGCGGCAATGCTCGCGAGCAGGATGACGAAGGTCAGCGCCGGCAGGATGCGCCGTGCGCGGCGCCAGTAGAAGCGGCCGATCGAGAATTGGCCCCGCTCAAGATCATCGAGCAGGCTGCCGCTGATCAGATAGCCCGATATGACGAAGAAGATGTCGACACCGGTGAAGCCGCCGGGAATGGCAGACACGCCGAAATGGAAGAGCACGACAGGCAGCACCGCAACGGCCCGCAGACCGTCGATGTCGCGCCGGTAGTTCATCCGGCCGGCCCGCGCGCGACCACAAGGATCCGTGCGGCCGCACCCGACACGCTCATGCGGCGATGTCGTCGATCGTGCTGAAAATCCCGGCTCGTCGATCTCACAGGCTTACCCTCAGGCAGCAATTTTGCTGCGCTGCAACATGGGTGTCAAGGCATATATTGCTGTCGCGAAATTCGCCAGGAACGCACCGGGATCAGGCGCCGGGCAGATAGATTACCGCGTAGTCGTCCGAATAGGCCCGTTTCCAGCCCAACTGGTCGAAGAAGGGAATGCGGCTGTCGTCGGCCGATAGCAGCGCCCAATCTATTGCGTATTTCTTCAGGCGGGCTTCGAGGAGCGGCTTGCCGTCGCCGCGTCCGGTGTCGTTATCGCTCTTTGTGAAACCGCCGAGGAACAGCTGGTCCGTCCGTCCGTCGATATAGGTCTTGAACCCGTGGAAAATCAGCGTGCCGCCGAAATTGTAGGAATTCAGCACGTTGCCGGATAGATGATGGCTTTGCGCGAATGCCAGCGCCCCGCTGGCCGATGTCTTCGGACTTGGCGCTACCTGATAGACGCTGCCGAGCACAGCGACCCCGCCAATCAGCAGAACGGCTGCCGTGCCGCAGATGGCGTAGAACCGTCTGGCTAAGAATCTCTCCAGCCCGTCGCGCTTTTCGGCCAGCCATGCGGTAGCTGAAAGCGAGGGATATTGCTGTGCGACCTCGGCCGCCATCACCAGCGGAATCAGCAGGAAGAACAGATACATGAAGCGCACATGGGCGAGATAGACATGCAAGGTGAAGACGACGAACAACGCCTTGGCCCAGCCAATTCGCAATCGGGACACCAATAGCCCGAAAAGCGCCAGCAGCATCACCGCTTCCTGGACGGGACTGTCCGGCGGATTGAACGGTTTCCATTCCATGATCAGCGACACTGCCTCATTGCCGTAAGCCACGGCGAGCGTCGCCAGGATGGCCTGGACGCCGTACGGGTGGAACAGGCTGACCAGCGGGCAAAGCAGGCCGAACGCGATCCACTTCGCCAGCAGGGCCGGTTTTGACAGGCCCGTGCGCGCCAGCAGATCGAGACCGGCGAAAGCCGCGATGACGAAGCTCAAGGTGAAGGTGGCGTGCAGGTTCGCCCATAATACGACCAGCACAAGCAGCCACCAGGGCGGCGCCCGTTCTTCCCTTGCCGCATCGAAGAGCACCGCCGTCCAGATGACGATGATCGGGAAGGTGAAGACATGCGGACGCGCCGTGAAGATCGGGTTGATCAGGAACACCGCCGCGAAGGCCAGTGTAATCGCCAGGATCGGTTTCAGCCATGCGCTGAGAAACCACCCCATGAGGAAAACCGTCAGGGAGATCGAGGCGATGATCGCGGTGACGACCCCGTTCCAGCCGCCCGCCCGGTAGGCAAGAGCCAGCAGGACCTGCCCCAGCCATTCCTTGGCAATCCAGGGCTGGCCGGCAAACGTGTAGGAGTAAGGATCGACCGTCGGAAATGTCCGGTTTGTCAGGAAATCGAGACCGACTTTCACTTGCCACCAGCTGTCGGGATCCTGCAGGGTGGCGCCTGCCTGGGCAGCCAACGCACCCGCCATCGCCAAGGCCGCGAGCAGGCAGAAGATCAGCCTGTTCCGCTCGTTGTATGTCGCGGCCGCCACACTGGCCTGAGCGTCGTTCATGATGCGCCGCCTCTGATCGGTTCCGGTGACAGTTGGGTTCAAGGTGTTGGACTGGCGGGCTGCCGCCGAGGCTTGTCGGCCACCCGAACTGTGCGGTCGGTGCTATCGTCCCCACGTCCCACAAACACGAAGCGGGCCGAGCCAAGGTAGAAAACCACCGAATAGACGCAGATTCCCGCGAGGTGGACCAGCGGGTTTTCGACGATGCCTGCCGAACGGGCGGCGATCACGACGGCCAGATTGATGCTGTAGGCGACCAGAAAGACACCCCCGTAGCGCAGCGCGGTTCCGGGCTGGAAGCCATCGGCTCTGCTGAAGGTCCATTGGCGGTTGAGGAAGAAGCCGAGGACAAGGCCGGCGGCATAACCCGTGGCGTTGGCAAGGATGTCGCCCAGACCAAGCGCAAGCCCGGCCAGGATGACCGCGTATCCCAGCGCCGTGTTCAACAGACCGACGGCGCCAAATCGCAGCATCCTCGGGAAGTCAAACGGCAGGCTTGACCACATGCGCAAAATATTGGGCTCCGACAGGTACCTTGGTGAGGAAGCGCTCGAACGGCCTCAGTCTCGCAAGCATCCGAGGAAAGAAAATCCGGTAGACGATCCTCGTATTGGCAAGGCCCGCCTCGGCCATGCGCCTGCGCATCTCGTGCGAATTTAACAAAACCGCGTTTTCGTCGAAGGCACAGTTTCTCACCGCGTGCGTGGTCAGCGGGTTCCAGGGATTGTGTTCGAAGACGAAGAAGCTGCCGCCATCGGCCAGCACCCTGCCGATCTCGGCGAACAGTCCGATCTGCAGGTCCTCGGGAATATGGTGGAAGACGCAGGCCGCGAAGGCCAGGTCGAAGCTGCCGTCGGCAAAAGGAATTGTCTTGCCGTCGAAATGCGTGAAGGCGGCCTGGCCGGGAAAGCGCTTGCTGGCGATGTCGAGCGATTCCCGCGAAGGATCGAGCAAGGTGATCTCCGCGTCGGGAAACGCGTTGCGCATATGGCCTAGCGAATTGCCGACGCCGGCGCCGAAATCCAGTATTCGTCGCGGTTTGACACCGGCCCGCCGCAGCGTCGCGGCGACGTCGTCGATCTTGTACCTGGCGAAGAAATCCGGGTTTTCGCCGCTCAGCCTTATGCTTGCGGCATGCTGCTCCTGATATTCCCGCGCAAACCGGTCGAACTCCGCCTCAAGCACGTGCGGCCCTCTTTGCCATCTCCTGCAGGCGATGGACCGGCAATTCGCCGTCCTCCACTGCCTGGCTGCGCGAAACGATCTCGTTGACGAAGTAGAGCGGCCGCCGCTTTGTCTCCATGTACATGCGCCCGAGATACTCGCCGAAGATTCCGAGCACCATAAGCTGGACGCTGCCGAGGATCAGCACGATCGCGGCAAGGCTGGTCCAGCCGGGCAACACGTTTCCGACCGACCATTCGAGAAGCGTGTAGCCGAGCACGACCAGCCCCAGAAGCCCGAACATCATTCCGAGCAGCGAGGCGAACCGCAACGGCACGATGGAGAAGCTGGTCATCGCGTCGACCGCCAGAAGAACCATTTTCTTCAGCGGATAGTGGGTGGTGCCGGCAAAGCGGCGGTGCCGCTCATAGGGGAAAGCCACCTGTTTCAGCCCGATCCAGCTCACCATGCCGCGAATGAACCTGTAACGCTCTGGCATCGCGTTCAGATGGTCGAGCGCGCGACGGTTCATCAGCCGGAAATCTCCGGTATTGGGGGCTATGTCGACGTCGACCATCCGGCGCAGCAAGCGATAGAACATGGACGCGGAGGCGAGCTTGAACCAGCTTTCGCCATCGCGCGTCAGCCTCTGGCCGTAGACCACATCGAAGCCTTCGTTCATCTTCGTCATCATCGCGCCGAGCAGTTCAGGCGGATCCTGCAGGTCGGCATCGAGAATGAGAATGCGCTGGCCGCGACAGAATTCGAGCCCGGCGCTCAACGCGATCTGGTGGCCGTAATTGCGGGCAAGGTCGATGGCGACGACATGGTCGTCCTTTTCAGCCAGCTGGAGAATGGCTTCGCGCGTACCGTCGGTCGCGCCATCGATGACAAGGACGATCTCGTAGGAAGGGCCTTGTTCAAGGCATGCGGCCGTTACCCGCCGATGCAGTTCGGCCACGCCATCCAGCTCGTTGTAGCATGGGATGACCACCGACAGCATGACGCCGCGTCGCGCGGTGTTTCTCTCCGTCTCCACCAAAGCCTTGCTCCCGCTATCCGATTGGGAATAGCGGCAATTGGTTAGAAAACAGATAAGCCAGCGGGATCGCTGCGGCAGTAGCCGGCAGTCTGCCATGCGCCTGGGCTCGGCTTGCGGCCACACTATGCTCGGTGTCTCGCTACCCCGCAGAACTCCCGGCTTGAAGCGGACAAGCCAAGTGCGTATGTCTGGCTGACGCCCTCTAGCCAGGGTACCTCAATCTGGAGACGGGCCTTGTCCGCATTGACGCGCTTTCTTGGCGACTCGCCGCTTAAGGTGATCCTGAAACTGCTGGTGGTGTCTTTCCTCGTCGGCCTGGTCATGAACGCCTTCGGCTGGTCGCCGATGGATGTGCTCTACGGCATCCGCAAATTCTTCATGGACCTGTGGAATCTCGGCTTCCACGCCATCGACCGTTTCCTCGGCTATATCCTGCTGGGCGCGGCTATCGTCGTGCCGGCGTTCATCCTGTTGAGGCTCGCCAACTACCGGAAGTAGAGCATGATCCGAACCGAAGGTCCGCGTCAGCGAACCCTGGCACCCGGTTTTTTGGACAAGATCGTGCTATCGGGCGTGGCCCGAGGCCACCTCGAACAGGATGGCGTGGCGCGCGGCAAGCGTGGGCACGTCAGTCGAATAGCCACCCCCGATGACGCCGCAGACCGGAACGCCCCACGTGCGAAAGTGGCTGATCACCATGTCGTCGCGGGCGCGCAGGCCGTCATCCGATAGCGACAGCCTGCCAAGCCGGTCCTCGGCATGGACGTCGACGCCGGCATTGTAGAACACGATGTCCCAATGGGCTTGGGCGGAGAGCTCCGGCAGGATGGCGGCGAGCCTCTTCATGTAAGCGGCGTCACCCGTGCCGTCGGGCAGCGCGACATCGAGGTCGGAGGCGATCTTGCGCACGGGGTAGTTGCGGTCGCCATGCATGGAAAAGGTGAACACGCGCGGATCATCAGCGAGAATATCCGCCGTGCCGTCACCCTGATGCACGTCAAGGTCGACGATCAGGATGTTTTGTGCCGCGCCTTCGGCGAGCAGGACCAGCGCGGCGACGGCGACATCGTTGAAGGTGCAGAAGCCCGCTCCTTGCGCGCGCCGCGCATGATGGCTGCCGCCGGCGGTGTTGCAGGCAATGCCGTGGCGCAAGGCCAGCCGCGCCGCCAGCACGGTGCCGCCGGTGGCAAGCTGCGCGCGCAGCGAGACGCGGGGTCCGATCGGAAAACCGATCTCGCGCTCGATCTTCTCGGGCACGCGGCAGTTGACGACTTGGTCGACATAGTCCGCCGTATGGGCAAGCTCCAGCCATGACGCCGGTGCCGGTTCGGCGGTGCTGAGCGCGTTGGGGCCTGCGAGGCCGCGTGTACGCAGCGCCCCCATCAGCAAGGGATATTTGCTCATCGGAAAGCGATGGTTGACGGCGAAGCCGGCGTCGTAGTCGGGATGATGGACGATCTGCAGGGGCATGAACTGGATCCGGCGGCTCGCGCCAGGCCGGGGATTTCGGTTGGCCGTCACGGGAAGAGTGATTGCGCGGTGGCTGGAAAATGGGGCACATCGGCAGTTCGATCAAGCCGCAATCAGCAAGGCAGCAATCCTTGGACCAGGGTGCAACCCCAGCCGACGCCAGATCCCCAATCAACCCCGGATCATTTGTCGTCACCAATCGTTCCGTGCTCGCCATCGCCGTGCCGATGACGCTTGCCTATCTGACGACGCCGATGCTCGGCCTGGTCGACACGGCTGTCATCGGCCAGTTCGGCGATGCCGCCTTGCTTGGCGGCTTGGCGGCCGGCGCATTGATCTTCGACGTCGTCTTCACCTCTTTCAATTTCCTGCGCTCGGGCACCACCGGGCTCGTCGCACAGGCGTTTGGGCGCGGCGATGCCCTGGAGGAACAGGCGGTGTTCTGGCGCGCCGTGCTGATCGCGGTCGTCGCCGGCATCGTGCTCGCTGCCCTTGCGCCGCTGGTCGCCATCGCCGGGCAAAAGTTCATGGGCGCCGAACCGCGCGTCAGCGAGGCGATGGGCGTCTACATCAGGATCAGGCTGCTCGCGGCGCCGTTCTCGCTGATCAACTACGCCATCCTCGGCTATGTGCTGGGGCGCGGCGAGGGCGGGCTTGGGCTGATGCTGCAATTGGTGCTGAACGGCATCAACATCGCGCTCTGCTTCCTGCTTGGGTTGGAACTTGGCTGGGGTGTCGCCGGCGTGGCCTGGGCGACCGTCACCGGTGAGTTCCTGGCCATGCTGCTCGGCCTGGCGATCGTGATCCGCCGGTTCCGGGCCGCCCCATCCTTGCCGCGCCACCGCCTGCTCGACATGGCCGCCTTCCTGCGCATGATGTCGCTCAACCGCGACATCATGATCCGCTCGTTCTCGCTGCTCGCCGCCTTCGCATTGTTCACCCGCCAGGGCGCGCAGTTCGGCACGGTGACGCTGGCCGCCAACGCCGTGCTGATGAACTTCTTCCTCGTCGCCGGCTATTTCCTCGACGGCTTTGCCACCGCCGCCGAACAGCTGGCGGGCCGTGCCGTCGGCGCACGTGCCGCCGCACCGTTCCGCCAGGCCGTGCGGCTGACGCTGTTTTGGGGTTTCGGACTGGCGGGAGCCGCGACGCTGGTAATGCTGTCTGGTGGCGCCAATCTGGTCGCTCTCGTGACGATATCGGAGGAAGTCCGTTCGGTGGCCGACATCTACCTGCCATGGGCGGCATTCACGGCGCTGAGCGGTGTGCTGGCGTTCCAGATGGATGGCGTCTTCATCGGCGCGACCTGGTCCCGCGACATGCGCAACATGATGCTGCTGTCGTTCCTGGTTTTCGCGGCCGCGCTGCTGACCCTTGCGCCCGCCTTCGGCAACAATGGACTGTGGGCGGCGCTGCACGTCTTCCTGCTGGTGCGAGGCTTCAGCCTGCTGACGATCCTGCGGCTCAGGGTGCGGACGGCGTTTTAGACGGTGCCCCGGAAGGCCCTGCGCCGTCCAGGCACCGAACGGCACCTGTTCGCGATAGGAACTTTTTCTTGACTCGGTGACCTCAGCTATGGTACATTTTTGGCCATGGTGCTGATTTGCGCCAGTGGCCCGCCGCACAGGCGGGTTTTTCGTTTGATGCTCCGTCAGCCAATGCGCCGGCGAGGCTCCGAAGCAACCCGTTAAACCGAGTTCGTTGCCCTGCTGTGCGGTCGGATGCACTTGCACTTTCAGTCGATTTCCAACAGACTTGATGCACCAATTGTTCCAGGGCGAGCTTATGCGAAGCTACCTGCCATATGTCTTGGGCGCGGCGCTGGGATTGCTCGCTGCGTTCATTCTCTCCGCGGTTTCTGGCATCGGCGGCACCGCGCAGTTGCTTCTCTTCGGCGTGTTGCCTGCCATCGGCGGCGCCATTTGCGAGCGGGCCGTCAGTCGCAATCTACGCTCCTGAGAGCAGGCTCAGAGTTGCCTGGACGCCCAGAAGTCGAGGCGGCTGTCGCGCAACTCGCAAATCGACTTCAGCCGTTCCTTTTCGACGAAACGGACCATTCCGGAAAGAATACGGCCTGGCAGTGAAGGCCCGGCATAAATCATGCCGGTGTAGAGCTGGACCAGATCAGCACCCGCACGGACCTTGTCCAGCGCCGTATCGGCGGAATCGACGCCGCCGACGCCGATGATGGCGCGGTCCGGTCCGAGCAGCTTGCGCATCTTCGCCAGCACGATGGTCGAACGCTCGAACAGCGGCTTGCCGGAGAGTCCCCCGGTCTCGCGCGCGGTGTCGCTACTGCGCAACGGCGGTCGGGAGATGGTGGTGTTGGAGACGATGACGCCGTCCACCTGCTTTTCGGTGACCTCGGCGGCGATGTCCTCCAGCTCTGCCTCGACCAGATCCGGCGCGATCTTCAGGAACACTGGCGGCTGCGCCGTTGCCGTGGCGCGCGCGGCCATGACCCGCGACAAGAGCTCGCCAAGCTGCTCGCGCGCCTGCATGTTGCGCAGGCCCGGCGTGTTGGGCGAGGAGATGTTGACGGTGAGATAGCTGGCGTATTGCGCAAACCGGGCGACACCGCGCTCATAGTCGCCGATGCGGTCGCTGCTGTCCTTGTTGGCGCCGATGTTGACGCCGACGATGCCGGAGCGGCCCTTACGTGCGGCAAGGCGCTTTTCGGCCGCTGCATGGCCTTCATTGTTGAAGCCCAATCGGTTGATCACCGCATCGTCGGCAGTCAGCCGGAAGATACGCGGCTTCGGATTGCCGGCCTGCGGCAACGGCGTGATGGTACCGACCTCGGCGAAGCCAAAGCCCAGGCCAAGCAACGCGTCCGGAACCTCGGCGTTCTTGTCATAGCCGGCCGCCATGCCGAGCGGATTGGGGAAATCGAGGCCGCAGACGCTGACCTTCAGCCTGTCGTCGCGGACCGCCGGTGCACCAACCGGAACGCCGCATCGCAAGGCGGCGATTGACAGGCCATGCGCCGTTTCCGGATCGAAGGCGAACAGCAGCTTCTGGCCGAGCCGGTCGAGCACGCTCATTGCCCCTCCAGTGCCGGGAACTGGTGCACACCATCGGCGCCAAGCGGCAGTGGCCGGACCCACAGCACTGCTTTCAGGTCCAGCACGCCATACAGATGCGGAAACAGCGCGCCGCCGCGCGAGACCTCGTATCTCAGCGCAGCGCCCAGGCTGGCGCCGTCGATGGCGACCAGCAGAAGGTCCGTCTGGCCGGCAAAGTGCTTTGCCGCCGTTTCCCTGACCTGTGCTGCCGTTGAGAAATGGATGAAGCCATCGGCGACATCGATCGGCGCGCCGGTGAAGCGACCATGCGTTTCGGCCTCGCGCCAAGGCGCTTGCGGGGTTATCTTGTAGATAATCTGAGACATGGTTGCGCTATAGTCCGAACCAGCCATTCGGGAAAGGCCATGCCAAGGGTCTTCCCCATTTCCGGCGCAAACATGCGATATCTGAGGCCTTGGCCATGGAGGACAACATGCGTCTGCAGCACATCTTGATCCCCGCCGCGCTCGTTTCGCTGGTCGCGGCTTCAGCTTATTCGGAAGAGACCGACCGCTACCGCCTGGAAAAGTCCGATAGCGGCTTTGTCCGTATCGATACGCAGACCGGCGCCATGTCGATTTGCGAGGAACGTTCGGGCCAGCTCGTCTGCAAGATGGCGGCCGACGAACGCGCTGCTTTCCAGGACGAGGTCGACCGCCTGCAAACCTCGATGAAGGCGATGGACGAGCGCGTCACCAAGCTCGAGAATTCGCTCTCCGCCCGCCTCGAATCGAAACTGCCGAGCGAGGAGGATTTCAACAAGACCATGAGCTACATGGAGCGCTTCCTGCGCGGCTTCATGGGCATCGTCAAGGATATGGACAAGGACGACGGCGCCCAGAAGACCTGAGCGCTTCAACCAGGGGAGGCGGCGCGCTGGCTTTGCCGCTTGAAAACAGCGCGCAGCCCCTCATAATCGTCCAATTGAACCCGAAAAGCCAAAAATCATCGGGGATTTGGGGAGGGACATTTGCCGGCAGGCTATTCTTTCGTCATCGCCGACGATCACCCGCTGTTTCGCGGTGCGCTGCGCGAAGCGCTCGCCGGCATCGGCAACGTCGCCGCCATCCATGAAGCCGGCGATTTCGAGAGCGCCAAGGCGCTGGTCGTGGCCAACGAGGACGTCGATCTGGTGCTGCTCGACCTGTCGATGCCGGGCGCCAGCGGCCTGTCCGGCCTGGTCTCGCTGCGCGGCATCCATCCGGCGGTGCCGCTGGTCGTGGTGTCGGCGCATGACGATCCGGCGACCATCAGGCGGGCGCTCGATCTCGGCGCTTCCGGCTTTATCTCCAAGTCGGCCAGCATGGAGGAGATCCGCAGCGCGGTGCAATCGGTGCTTGCCGGCGACATCGCAGCACCAGCCGGCGTCGATCTCGGCATCGAGCGCGATCCCGAAATATCGGACCTCATCAAGCGGCTGCAGGCTCTGACGCCGCAGCAGACACGGGTGCTGGGCATGCTGGCCGAGGGCCTGCTCAACAAGCAGATCGCCTATGAACTCGGTGTATCGGAGGCTACCATCAAGGCGCATGTCTCCGCCATTCTGCAGAAGCTCGGCGTCGACAGCCGCACGCAGGCGGTGATCCTGCTGTCCAAGATCGGCAGCGATCCGCTGCAGCCGGCGGGTTGATCGCCAGGGCGCCTGTTCAATCAGAATAGTGTTCAATCAGAGCACTGAACCTCCGTCCGCCGCACCGGCCGGCCGTTGAAGCTTGCGAAACTGATGGCGGCCATGATCCAGACGCCGATCCCGCCATAGAGCATGACCCAGCCAAAGCCGTTGCGTAGCGCATCCTGGGCGACGGTCCCGGCGAGCCCGGAGATGGGGTTTCCAGCAGCGATAGCTTCGGCGAGAAGACGCAATTGGGCAGTGTCGAGGTCGGGCAGCGCATGCCCCAGATGCGCCAGCACACCGCTGGCCAGGATGAAGCCCATCACCGCGATGTTCAACGCCAATGAAACCATGCGCGCGCTCATGTCGATGCCGGAGGCCATGCCGGCGCGATCGCTCGAAACGGAACCCGTCGTCGTGTTGGTGACAGGTGTGTTGGTTATTCCCAGACCCATCCCCGCGATCAGGCAGCCGGGCAGCATCGTCAGCCAGTCCGGTTGCGCGGCGGCGCTGCCGAATTTCATCAGGATGAACCCGACGCCGATGATGACGAGGCCCGCCGGAATGATGATGCCGGGCCGATAACGCAGCGAAAAGCGCTCTGCCAACGGCGGCAGCACAAGCGTCGGCAGCGTGTAGGCAAGCAGGGCAAGGCCGGTGGAGACGGTGTCATAGCCGAGCCCGGCGTGGAACCAGATCGGCAGGTAGATCATGAAAGGCCAATAGCTGAGGTTCATCGCGGCAGAGCCGACGATGGCGCCCGAAAAGGGCCGGATCCGGAAGACCGAGAAATCGAACATCGGCCGCTGGCTGACCTTCTCGGCAATGAGGAAGGCGATGAAGCTCACTATCGAGATACCGAGGATCGCCAGCGCGGCAGGGCTGGAGAAACCCAGATCCGGCCCCTGGATGATGTAGAAAACGAGGCAGAAAACCGACGGCGACAGCGTCAGGATGCCTGCTACGTCGAGCTTGCCCGCCTGTGGATCCTTCGATTCGTGGACGCCCATCAGAGCGAGGGCGAACGCCAGCGCCGCAACCGGCACGTGGACAAGAAACACCCATTGCCAGCTCGAGACCGCGACGATGCCGCCGCCGATGATGGGGCCGAAGCCGAGGCCGGTGCCGAAGATGACGCCCCACCAGCCCCATGCGACGGCGCGTTCGCGCCCTTCCCGGAATTCATGCGACAGCACGGCAAGCTGGCAGATCAGCATCGCACCGCCGCTCAGGCCCTGCAGAAACCGGGCGACGATGAGCGTGGAGACGCTTTCGGCGACGCCGCAGATCAGGGATGTCAGGCCGAAGGCGGCGATGGCGACCAGAAAGACACGCTTGCGCCCGTAACGATCGGCGATCGTGCCGACCGCCATCAGCACCGTCGTGACCGCGATCGTATAGGCGTTCATCACCCATTGCAGTTGCTTGAAGTCGGCGTGCAGCACCTGCTCCAGTGTCGGCAGGATCGCGGGAACGCTTGAAATCTCCAGGCCGAACATCAGGCACGCCAGGCAGGCGGCAAACAGAACAATGATGCCTCGGCGGGTCACTACAGTGGGCATGGTTCAACCTCGTATTGTCGGCAGTCGGCGAATCCATTGCAGCTCGCCCGGTGCGCGTATGCCCCAGGGTAGGCGAGGCTTGATCATATTAGAATTGCATGGTTGGCTATTTCAGAGACAACAAGTGCGGATAGCTGACATGACGCTGGACGTAGACGCTGTGAAAACATTCGTCGCCATCGCCGATCTTCAGAGCTTTACGCGTGCGGCAGAGGCTCTTGGCAGCACGCAAGGGGCAATCAGCGTGAAGCTGAAGCGGCTGGAAGAGCGCGTCGGCAAGAAATTGATCGAGCGCACGCCTCGGCTGGTGCGCTTGTCGGCGCAGGGCGCGGTGTTTCTCCAGCCCGCGCGCGATTTCCTTGCCGCGCACGACCGCGCCATTGCCAGCCTGTCTTCGGTGCGCCGTCGCTTCACGCTGGGCATCGCCACCCATGTCGGAGGCGCGGAAGTCCCGACATTGCTGGCGCGGCTCAATGCGCATGACCCGGCGCTCACCATCGAAGTGCGGCTCGATGATTCGCGCGACCTGCTGGACGCTTTCGATCGCGGTGAGATCGACGCGGCGATCATCCGCCGGGAGGATGACCGGCGCGATGGTGAGGTGCTGGCGCCCGAACATTTCGGCTGGTACGCCGCGCCCGGCTTCGTCCACCGGGCCGACGAGCCGCTGCGCCTGGCGGCATCCTCGCCATCCTGCGGTATTCGTAACATCACCACCC
Source organism: Mesorhizobium sp. M7A.F.Ce.TU.012.03.2.1 (assembly GCF_004006095.1). Lineage (NCBI taxonomy): Bacteria > Pseudomonadati > Pseudomonadota > Alphaproteobacteria > Hyphomicrobiales > Phyllobacteriaceae > Mesorhizobium > Mesorhizobium sp. M7A.F.Ce.TU.012.03.2.1. The sequence goes on along the minus strand of NZ_CP034779.1, from coordinate 421,567 downwards.
GCGCGCTCGACGCTGTCGGAATACCGTGGACGGAGGTGTTCCTCGGCTGCGGCTCCTTCGCCGTTGCCGAGGCCGTCTCGGCCGGCCTCGCAGCCTCGGTATTTTCCTGCCGGCTTGCCCCGTCCGGCACCATCGAGGTCAGCCGGAAATTCGGGCTGCCGGCGCTGCCGCCTTCCGAGATCGTGCTGCTTTCGACGCTGACGGACGCCAAGTCCCGCGAGGCGCTGAGGACGCTTGCAATGGCCTTTCGCGAGCATCGTCCGCCTGTGGCGGGCAATGCCGGACGGCCCCGGTTCCGCAGTTCCCAGATGGTCGACGGCCCGGCCTAGAGCAATTCTTGGAAAAGTGTGAAGCGGTTTTCCGTCTAGAATTGCGTTAAAACAAAGAGTTAGAGCAGATCGCCGTTTCCGTGAAACGGTGAAATGCTCTAGGACTCCAACCTCGGACACCAGGGCTGAGACCGGGCGCCTTTGATGCTATTCGGCCGCCGGTGCCAGTGGCCTGACCCTGGCCATCATCGAGCGCAATACCGCTGGTTTGAGCGGTTTGTTGATCACCGCAATCTCGAGCCCGCCGGCGGCCGTGCGCACCTCATTGGAGCGGTCTGCGGTGACCAGCACGGCCGGCAGGGTGTCACCATGGAGCGCGCGCAGCCTGACGATGATATCGAGACCGGTTTCGCCGTCGAGATGGTAGTCGGCAAGGACGATGTCCGGGCGGTGTGTCACCACGCTTTCCAGATCCTTTGAACCGGACACGGTGTCGACGTTGCAACCCCAGCCTTCGAGCAGGAGTCGCATGCCCTCTAGGATGCGGGCGTCGTTGTCGATGCACAGCACGTGCAGCCCGGCCAGCGAAGCCGTCGCGCGGGCAGGAACCCTGGCGTCGATCTCGCGTCGCGGTTCCTGCACAGCCGCCACGGGCAGGATGACGGAGAAGCGCGTGCCCTTGCCCGGATTGGAAAAGATCCGGATTTCCAGGCGCAACACCCGGGCGATGCGGTCGACGATGGAGAGGCCGAGGCCGAGGCCCTCGGCCTCGCGCACGCCTTCGTCGAGCCGGGTGAATTCGTGAAAGACGGTGTTCAGCTTGTCGCCGGCGATGCCGATGCCGGTGTCGATCACCTGGATCTCGGCCAGTTCGCCGCGCCGCCTGACGCCAACCAGCACACGGCCGTGGCGCGTGTATTTGATGGCGTTGGAGACGAGGTTCTGGATCAGGCGCCGCAACAAATTGCGATCCGTCGTCACGGTTAGCGACGACGGCATGATCGTCAGCTCGAGCTTCTTCTCGGCGGCCAGCGGTCGGAAGTCGTTGCCGATCTGGCGCAGCAATCCGTCGAGGTTGAAGGCGGTATCGTCCGGCTTCATCGCACCGGCGTCTAGGCGGGAAATGTCGAGCACGGCGCCGAGAATGGTCTCGACCGATTCCAGCGAGGATTCGATGTTGACCGCTGCCTTGCCGGCAGGCCCCTTGCCGGCCTTCTCGATCAGCGACGAGCAATAGAGCCGGGCGGCGTTCAGCGGTTGCAGGATGTCGTGGCCGGCAGCGGCAAGGAAGCGCGTCTTGCCGAGATTGGCCTCCTCGGCCAGCATCTGCGCCTGCGCCAGCTCCTCATTGACCCGGGTCAACTCCTCGTTGACCCGGGTCAGTTCGACGGTGCGGGTCTTGACACGCTGCTCCAGCGATTCATTGGCGCGTTTCAGCGCCAGATCCTGCTCGACGCGTCCGGAAATGTCGGCATAGGTGGCGACGATGCCGCCGTCCGGCATCGGGTTGGACCGCAGCTCCAGGATGCGGCCGCTGGTCTTCAGCTCCATCTGCCACGGGCTGACGAAGCTGGTCAGCCGGTTGAGCATGGCCACGCGCTGCTCCGCCGGAATGTCGCCGCGCTCCGAGAGATGGCGCAGGATGCTGTCGAGCGAGACGCCGACCTGGCCCATCTCGTCGGGCAGGTCGAACAGCGCCCGGTACTGGCGGTTCCAGCAGATCAGGCGGAAATCGCGGTCGAAGACGGTGATGCCTTGCTCCATCTGGTCGAGCGCGATCTGCAGCAGGTCGCGGTTGTGCTGCAGCGCCTCGGTGGCGTCGTCGAGCAAGCGGAAGGCGTCCCTGGATTCGCGGTCGTGGCGCCGAAACAGCAGCGACAGGATCAGCCGCGCCGAGGAGGAGCCGACGGCGCTGGCCAGCAACTGCTCGGAAAAGCGGATGACGTCCATACTCGCCTGCTCGTTGCCGTGCAGCGAGGTTCCGTTGGTCTTTTCGAACGACTGGAAGGAGCGCTCGGTGCGCTCGACGCCGAGATAGCGCCCGATCGTGTCCTTGAGGTCGTTGACGGTGATGGCGGTGCGGAAGCGGCGCAGGCTGGGCATCGGGCCGGCATCGCGCGGCACGAAGATCGACGCCTGGATGCGTTCCAGAGGCACCGATGCGCGCGAGAGGGAACCTAGCACAAAGAACACCGCGTTGATCGACAGGCTCCACAACACGCCGTGGTTCAGCGGTTCGGCGGCTGTGCCGAATAGAGCCTGCGGCCGCAACGCCTCGAAGCCGAACAGCCCGTGCACGATGATGCCGGTATCGGGTGCGGCAAGCGATGGAAACAACAGCGTGTAGCCCCAGACGAGGATGCCGGCGACCATGCCAAGTGCTGCACCCCGGCCATTGGCGCCGCGCCAGATCAGCCCGCCGATCAGCGCCGGCGCAAACTGTGCGACTGCCGCGAACGACATCAGGCCGATCGACGACAGCCGCGCGCTGTCGGTGCTCTCGCGATAGTAGAGGAAGGCGATGAACAGCAGGATGAAGATCGCCCCGCGCCGCACATTGAGGATGAGCGTCGACCAGTCTTCGGTCTCGGACGTCGAAGTCTTGAGCAGGCGGCGTACGAACAGCGGAATGACGAGGTCGTTGGAGATCATGATCGACAGCGCCACACTCTCGACGATCACCATCGCTGTCGCCGCCGACAGCCCGCCGATGAAAGCCGCCATCGCCAGCACGTCATGGCCGCTGAACAAGGGCAGCGACAGCACGTAGAGATCGCTGCTGGTCGCGGTGCCGACCAGCGACAGGCCGGCGAAGGCGATGGGCAGCACGAACAGGTTGATCGCCACGAGGTAGAGCGGAAACACCCATGTCGCGGTGCGCAACTCGGCCTCGCCACGGTTCTCGACGATGGTGACGTAGAACTGCCGCGGCAGCATGATGATGGCAAAGCCGCTGAGGCACGTCAGCACCAGCCAGGTGGCGAGCGAGGTGTTGTAGCTCATCGCCTGCCGAACCTGTGCATTCTGGGCGAGCTTGTCGACCATGTCGCCCGGGCCGCCGAAGATCAGGAAGGTGACCATCAGGCCGATCGCCAGGAAGGCGGCGAGCTTGACGACGGTTTCGACGGCCACCGCCAGCACCAGCCCGTCCTGGTGTTCGGTGGCGTCGGCGTGGCGTGTGCCGAACAGCACCGCAAACAGCGCCAGCAACATGGCGACGACCAGCGAGATGTCGCTGACGAAGGGATCGAAGGAGGGCGGCGATCCCGTATAGTGCTCGACCATCAGGCTGACCGAACCGGAGATCGCCTTCAACTGCAGCGCGATATAGGGCACCGCACCGATGGTGGCGATCAGCGTCGCGATCGCCGCGACGGTAAAACTCTTGCCGTAGCGGGCGCCGAGGAAGTCGGCGATCGAGGTGATTTTTTCGGCCTTGGCCAGCCGCACGATGCGGTTGAGCAGCGGAAAGCCGAACACGAACACCAGCACCGGGCCGGTATAGATGCCGAGGAATTCGAGGCCGCGCTCGGAGGAGAGGCCGACCGAACCGAAGAAGGTCCAGGACGTGCAATAGATCGCCAGGCTGAGCGCGTAGATGAAGGGCCGGGCTCGACTCGGCCCTGAAATGGCCGAGCGGCGGTCGCCCAGGCTGGCGATGGCGAACAGCAGCGTCACATAGGCGATCGCGATGATGACGATGAACAAGCCCTGCACGCCGGCAAGATCCTCCCTGTGCCGAATTTCAACCCGGCTTGCCCAGACGCAATCACAGCTTGGCTTCCGAGTCCATCACGGCTTTGGGTGCATGAAGGCCGCGGTTTCCGGGACTGCCGCCGGGTAAGGAGAAACCGGTTGCTTTCTCTTTTTTGCCGATGTTGCAACCGCAGGTTTTTGTTATGTTGCCTCAGGTCGATGCCGCAAGGACGGAAACGGCAGTTCGGCCGGTCACGACAAGGAGGGTCGAATGCTGAAAGAATTCCAAGAATTCATTTCCAAGGGCAATGTGATGGACTTGGCCGTCGGTGTCATCATCGGCGCGGCCTTCGGCAAGATCGTCGATTCCCTTGTCAACGACATCATCATGCCGATCGTCGGTGCAATTTTCGGCGGATTGGACTTCAACAACTATTTCTTCGGACTGTCCTCAGCCGTCAACGCGACCTCGCTGGCGGACGCCAAGAAGCAGGGCGCGGTCTTTGCCTATGGCAGCTTCATCACCGTGGCGCTGAACTTCCTCATCCTCGCTTTCATCATCTTCCTGATGGTCAAGGCGGTGAACAACATGCGCAAGCGGCTTGAGCGCGAGAAGCCCGCTGCACCGGCCGCTCCGCCGCCCGCCGACGTCGCGCTGCTCACTGAAATTCGCGATCTGCTCGCCAGGCGCTGACCACGGGCGGCATTTGCTGGACCAAAACCCCGGTCGTTCGCGGCCGGGGTTTTCTGTTTTCGCATCTGGTAAGGACCGCTGACGAAAACCGCAGATCAAAACGGACCCGCCAATGACCCTGATCGACAGCTTGCGTACCGAGGCCCGTGCGGCACCCGAAAGCGGCATTGTCGCCGTCGTCAATTACGGCCGCCTGCGCGAAGGCATGATTCCGCTCTGGGCCGGCGAGGGCGACCTGCCGACGCCAGCCTTCATCACCGATGCCGCGTCGAAGGCGCTGGCCGGCGGCGAGACATTCTACACCTGGCAAAGGGGCATCCCCGATCTCAGGCAGGCGCTCTCCCGATACTATGCCAGGCATTTCGGCAAGACCTTCCCGGAGGAAGAATTCATCGTCACCGGCTCCGGCATGCATGCCATCCAGCTGGCGCTCGACGCGCTCGCCGGCGTGGGCGACGAGGTGGTTTATCTGTCGCCGGCCTGGCCGAATTTCGATGCCGCGGCAGCGATAGCGGGAGCCATTCCAGTCGCGGTCACGCTCGATCATTCCGGCAATGGCTGGTCCTGCGACGTCGAGAAGATCGCGGCTTCGATCACGCCGCGCACAAAGGCGCTGTTCATCAACACGCCGTCGAACCCAACCGGCTGGACCGCCGATCATGAGACCTTGCAGGCCATCCTCAATCTGGCACGCGCGAAAAACCTCTGGATCATCGCCGACGAGATCTATTCGCTTTTCCACTATGGCCACGGCCGCGCGCCGTCCTTCCTCGACATCGCGTCGGCGGAAGACCGCATCCTGTACGTCAACTCCTTCTCCAAGAACTGGGCGATGACCGGCTGGCGCGTCGGCTGGATCAAGACGCATCCGAGCTTGCAGCAGGTGTTCGAGAACCTGATCCAGTATTCGAACTCCGGCGTCGCCCAGTTCATGCAGCGCGGCGCGGCCGCCGCCCTTGACGAGGGCGATGCCTTCGTTGCCGAACAGGTGGAGCGGGCGCGCAAGGCGCGCGACCTTGTCTGCGGCATTCTCGGCGCCACCGGCCGCGCCCGGTTCACGGTGCCGCAGGGCGCGTTCTATCTGTTTTTCACTGTCGACGGCATCACCGATTCACGCACCGCTGCCTTCGACATTGTCGACAAGGCCAATGTCGGCCTGGCGCCAGGCACCGCTTTCGGCCCCGGCGGCGAGGCGTTTTTGCGGTTGTGTTTCCACCGCCGCCTCGATCAGGTCGAGGAAGCGGCACACCGGCTGGCGAAGTGGATGAAGGTAGTTTGAGCCGTCGACGAAGCGCGGATTGAAAATCGCTCCGGCGAGCCAGATAGCCGCCGGAGTAGAGTTTCAAACGGCTTCAGCCACCTGACTTGGGGACCAGCAGGGGAATGATGCGGTCGCTTTTGGCCACCGAAGGCCGCCCGGCGGAGCCATAGGGGATGCCGAGCGCATCCCAGGTCTCGACCAGCGCATCCTGCAATTCGGCGATCAGTGCATCGGAATGGAACGGCGTCGGCGTGATGCGCAGCCGCTCGGTGCCGCGCGGCACGGTCGGGTAGTTGATCGGCTGGATGTAGATGCCGTGCACGCCGAGCAGGCGGTCGCTGGCCATCTTGCAGGCCTCGGGATCGCCGACCAGCAGCGGCACGATGTGGGTCGGCGAGTCCATCACCGGCAGGCCGGCGGCCGACAGGATCTGCTTGGTTCGGCTCGCCTGCTGCTGCTGGGCGTCGCGCTCGGCCTGCGAGCGCTTGAGATGGCGGATCGACGCGGTCGCGGCAGCCGCGATCGCCGGCGGCAGTGCCGTGGTGAAGATGAAGCCCGGCGCATAGGAACGCACGGCGTCGATCACGGCGCTGGTGCCGGTGATGTAGCCGCCCAGCGTGCCGAACGCCTTGGCCAGCGTGCCTTCGATGATGTCGATGCGGTCGGCCAGGCCTTCGCGCTCGGTGATGCCGCCGCCGCGCGGCCCGTACATGCCGACGGCATGGACCTCGTCGATATAGGTCATGGCGTTGTAGCGCTCGGCGAGCTCGACGATCTCTTTGATCGGCGCGATGTCGCCATCCATCGAGTAGACGCTTTCGAAGACGATCAGCTTGGCGCGTTCGCGTCCAGCCGCCTGCAAAAGGCTTTCCAGATGCGCGACGTCGTTGTGGCGGAAGATCTTCTTCTCGGCGCCGGAACGCCGCACGCCTTCGATCATCGAGGCGTGGTTCAGTTCGTCCGAGATGATCAGGCAGTTGGGCAAAAGCTTCGCGATGGTCGAGATCGAGGCTTCGTTGGAGACGAAACCGGAGGTGAAGACCAGTGCCGCTTCCTTGTCGTGCAGGTCGGCAAGCTCCACCTCGAGCTCGACCAGCGGGTTCGACGTGCCGGAAATGTTGCGGGTGCCGCCGGCGCCCGAACCCATCTTGCCAGCGGTATTCTGGAACGCGGCGATGACGTCGGGATGCTGGCCCATGCCGAGATAGTCGTTGGAGCACCAGACGGTGATTTCCTCGGCGCGGCCATTGGAACGCCAGATGGCGCGCGGGAACTTGCCCGCGATCCGCTCCAGGTCGGCGAAAACGCGGTAGCGACGCTCGGCATGGAGCTGGTCGATCGCTTCCTCGAAGAACCGCTGATAGTTCATATAGGCTTCCCAATTTTTGCGCGGGATCATAATCATTGGCCTGTTGGTCGTCCACCTGGCCTTTTTGGTCAAAATGCCACGCCCCGGACCTGTTCCTAACGATCACGGATCGTGGCCTATTCCCTTGATGTGGATCAACTTTGTTTCAGGACGATGCCCCTAGCCGGCGATGCCGGTTACCACGGTTTCAATGGTTATGCGGCGGGCTTTCCAGTAGAGCGGGGGTTGAGACAGTTTCCGATAAATCTTGGATAAGCGAGGACGCGGATGACGGTTTTGGTTACAGGCGGTGCCGGTTATATCGGCAGCCACATGGTCTGGGAGTTGCTTGATGCCGGCGAGAGCGTGGTCGTCCTCGATCGCCTTTCCACCGGTTTTGAATGGGCGGTGGCGCCGGAGGCGAAGCTGGTCGTCGGCGACGTCGCCGACAGGGAATTGGTCGGCTCGGTCATCAGGGAGAACAAGGTCGACGCGATCATTCATTTCGCCGGCTCGATCGTGGTTCCGGAATCGGTCGCCGACCCGCTCAGCTACTACGAGAACAACACCTCGAAGACGCGCACGCTGATCGAAACCGCGGTGCGCGAAGGCGTGCCCAATTTCATTTTTTCATCGACCGCCGCCGTCTATGGCGGGGCCGGGCTGGAGCCGGTGCGCGAGGACGCCCGCCTGTCGCCGGAATCGCCCTATGGCCTGTCCAAGCTGATGAGTGAGTGGATGCTGCGCGACGCGTCGATCGCGCATGGCCTGCGCTATACCGCGCTGCGCTACTTCAACGTCGCCGGCGCCGACCCGAAGGGCCGCACCGGCCAGTCGACGCCGGGCGCCACCCATCTGATCAAGGTCGCCTGCGAGACGGCACTTGGCAAGCGGCCGTTCATGCAGGTGTTCGGCACCGATTATCCGACGCCGGACGGCACCTGCATGCGCGACTACATCCATGTCAGCGACCTGGCGGCGGCGCATCGCCTGGCCTTGCAGCGGCTGCGTGCCGGGGGACAAAGCCTCGTCGCCAATTGCGGCTACAGCCATGGCTACTCGGTGCTCGAGGTCATCGACAGCGTGCGCCGCGCCTTCGGCCATGATTTCGAGGTGAAGATGGGCGATCGCCGTCCCGGCGACGCCGCGGCGGTGGTCGCCAATTCGGATCTCGCCCGCGCTGAACTCGGCTGGACCCCGCAACGCGACGATCTCGACCAGATCGTCGCCGACGCGCTCGCCTGGGAGCGCATCTTGACCGGCAAGAACTCCGCGCGCGGCTGAGCCGGGTTCTCCCAAGGGCTCGCAAGGCGGGCAGCGAAGCGCTATTGAAGGCGTTCGCGGCAAGGTGCGGAGGCGCCGCGCCGCGAGGAGCTCTTGGGGGATGGCATGAAAATAACGGTGCTCGGGGCCGGTGTCGTCGGTACGGCGGCCGCCTATTATCTGGCCAGCGACGGCCATGAGGTGACAGTGATCGAGCGCCATCCGGCGGCGGCACAAGGCACCAGCCAGTCCAATGCCGGCCTGGTGTCACCGGGTGACGCCACCGCCTGGGCCTCGCCGGCGGCTTTGAAGACTTTCCTGCGCGGGCTCTACAACCATGATCTCGGCATCAAGGTCAGGCTGCGCCTCGATCCCTATTTCCTCGCCTGGAGCCTGCGTTTCCTGCGCCAGTGCACGGTGGCGCGCCTGCGCGCCAACACCGACATCAAGCTCAGGCTCGCGCTCTATTCGCGTGACTGCATCAATGCGCTTTCGGAAGCGACCGGCATCCACTACGACGAGCGCAAGAAGGGCATCCTCTATTTCTTCCGCTCGCAAAAGAGCCTCGACACCGGTACCGACAATTACCGTTATCTTGCCAAGCACGGCCTGCCGATCGAAATCGTCGGCCGCGACCGGCTGGTCGAACTGGAACCAGGCCTTGCCGGCGTCAAGGACAAGATTGCCGGGGGCGTCTATTCGCCAACCGACCAGACCGGAGATTCCAAGCAGTTTGTCGACAGGCTGGCCGCCTATGCTGCCGAGAAGCTCGGCGTCAAATTCCTGTTCGGCACGACAGTCGAAGGCCTCGACATCGAGGGCGATCATGTGCGCGCGGTGATGACGTCGGCCGGCCCGGTCGCCGGCGATGCCGTGGTCATCTCGATGGGACCGGAGAGCGGCCTGCTCGGGCGCCGCTACGGCATCGACCTGCCTGTCTATCCGGTAAAAGGCTATACCGCGACGATTCCCCTGGAGGACGAAAGCAAGGGACCGACCATGGGCGGCGCCGACGAGGACCGGCTGATCGGCTATTCCAGGCTGGGCAACCGCTTGCGGATGTCCTCGACGGCTGAATTCACCGGCTTCGACCGAACTTTCAAGCCCGCCGATTTCAAGACGATCATCAGCACCGGCAGGGATCTTTTTCCGGGTGCCTTCGACGAGAAGAAGGCTGTGTTCTGGGCGGGTCTGCGGCCGATGATGCCCAACTCGGTGCCGGTCATCGGCCAGGCTCGCTACAAGAATCTTTATCTCGACACCGGCCACGGCCATGTCGGCTGGACCATGGCCTGCGGCTCGGGGAAAATCCTTGCCGACCTCGTTTCCGGCCGCAAGCCGGAGATCGACCCGCAGGGGCTGGTCTACGGGGGGTAGTGATGTCGGGACCGCAAGTCGCTATCGACCTTGGCCGCATCGAGCGCAATGCGCGCACAATCGTCGAGCGCTGCGCGCTGTCGGGCATAAAAGTGTTCGGCGTCACCAAGGGCACTTGCGGCATGCCGCAAGTGGCGCGCGCCATGTTGCGCGGCGGTGTCGCCGGCATCGCCGAATCGCGTTTCGAGAACATCCGCCGGCTGCGCGACAGCGGCATCAACGCGCCGATCATGCTGTTGCGCAGCCCGCCGATGGCGCGTGTCGAGGAGGTGGTGCGCACCGTCGACATCAGTCTGCAGTCGGAACTCGCCACCATCCGCGAGATATCGCGCATCGCCGAGCGCATGGGCCGCATCCACGACATCATGCTGATGATCGATCTCGGAGATCTGCGCGAAGGCATCTGGCCGAACGACCTGATCCCGACCGTCGAGCAGATACTGCAGTTCAAGGGCGTTCGCATTGCTGGCATCGGCACCAATCTCGGCTGCTTCGGCGCCATCATGCCGACGCCGGAAAATCTCGGCCAGCTCGTTGCCCACGCCTACAAGACCGAGCGCCTGTCCGGCAGAAGCCTCGACGTGATCTCCGGCGGCGCCTCGTCGTCGCTGCCGCTGCTGCTCGAAGGCAGGTTGCCGGCCGGCATCAACAACCTGCGGGTCGGCGAGGCGATCCTGCAGGGTGGTGTCGAGACCTTCCGCGACACGCCGTGGGCGGAGCTCGAACCCGATGCCTGCCGGCTGACAAGCGACATCATCGAGGTCAAGCTCAAGCCGTCACGGCCGATCGGCCAATCGGGTTACGACGCCTTCGGCAACCAGCCGGTCTTCCCCGACGAAGGCGACAGGCTGCGCGCCATCGCCAATATCGGCCGTGAGGATGTGCTGGTCGAGGGACTGACGCCGATCGCCAGGGGGATAAGGGTGCTCGGCGCCTCCAGCGATCATCTGCTTTTGGATGTCGCCGATGCCGACCCGAGGCCCTCCGTCGGCGACCGCGTCGCCTTCCGCATGAGCTATGGCGCCATGCTTTTGGCGATGACCTCGGAATATGTCGAGAAGGCCCCGATGCACGACGTCGAGGATTTTTCCGGCCGTAAGATGGTGCAGATCACGGCCGGGCAGGGGGCCGCCGGCATCCTGGCCCGGGAAAGCACCGGCGCCCGGCTGGAAGCGATGAACTTCGACGTGGTGGAACTCGCCGATGTCGAGCGGCCGCCATCGGGGCTGGTCCGGCTGATTGCCGGCGTCGATCGTCGCATCGCCCACAAGGCGCTGACCGCGACGGCGCGCGCGACGCATTCTTTCGGCCTGATCTGGATCGATTCCATCGCCGCCCTGATGCCAGAGGACGAGGAGGGCATCGACCTGCCGGAATGTTCGGTCCTGGCGCGATCGCTCGGGCTCGATCACAAGGCCGGCGCGCTGCAGCCGCAGCTGTCGCCGGAAAATGTCGTCATCGTCGGCCTGCGCCACGCCGATCCGGCCGAGGCGCGGGTGCTGAAGGATTCGCGCGTGTCGGCCTTCACCATGACCGACATCGACGCCATGGGCATGCGCGACCTGATGCATGAAGCGATCCGCATCGCCACCTCAGGCACGCAAGGCTTTCATGTCAGCTATTCGCCGACCGCAACCGAATTCGCCGGCTGGGCTGCGGGCTCCGGCGGGCTGACCGTGCGCGAAACGCACCAGGCGATGGAGGCGATCGCGCTCTCCGGTGGCTTGCTGTCGATGGATGTTTCGGGCCTGACGGCGGATCTGGAGCCGCGGATCGGCACCGACGCGGTCAACTTCGTCATGTCGGCTTTCGGCAAACGGATTCTCTGATCAGCCCTGCGCTTCGACTGCCCCCCGCCATGCGCTGACATAGTCGGCCCAGGCCGGGTCTACAGGCGGTTCTATTCTTTCGCCCTTGCCGTGCGTCGCCGGCCGATCGGATGCCAGCAGCGCGGCGCCGATGCTGGTGCCGGTGGCGGCCTCGGACCCAACAACGGCGCGCGCCGTGGCTGCCGCCAGCATGCCGACAAAGAGCCGGTTGCGGGCAAAGGGGCCTTCGACCGTGGTCGGGCCGTCCGCGCCGATCAACTCGAGGCAGGTTGCCGTCATCAATGCCAGATAGAACGAGATGGCGGCAAAGCGCTGGCCGCTGTTCAGGCCGTCGGCATTGACCCATGCCGCGGCATGGTGCGGGAACGGCCCCGAGCCTTGCTGGGTCGACGGCAGCAGCAGCATCTTTCGCGCCAGCACGGCGCCGACATCATCCTCGGTCCACTGCTCCGGCTGGTCCTTTGTCAGCACGGAAAACTCGCGGCCGCCCATGAAGCGCGCCGAGGGAACGGGATCGCCGAGTGCGTTGACATTGACCAGCGTGTCGCGCGCTGCATACAGCGCAATCTGTTTGCCGCCGACCCCCATCGACACCACCCAGGTGCCGGTCGAGACGACGGAGAAAGGCGGTTTGTCGGAGAGAAGATGCGGCAGCAGCGAGGCGTTGGAATCATGCAGGCCGCAGAACACCGGCGTTTGCGGATCCAGTCCGGTTCGCATCGCAACACTGGGCAGGATCGGGCCGAGGCGGTCGCTGGCCGGCCGCACCGGCGCCATCAGCCCGCGCCATTCCAGCCTGTCGACCAATGATGAAAAATCCGCCGTCCAAGGGTTCCACAGATCGGTGTGGCAGCCGAGCGAAGTCACCTCGTTGGCGGCGACACCGGTCAGGCGCAACGCCCAGTATTGCGGATACATCAGCATCGCGGCGGCCCTGGCGAATTCCGCCGGGAAGCTTTTCTGCTGCCAGAAGAATTGTGCTCCGAGATTGAGGCCGAGCGGCAGGCGCGGCGTGCCGGTCTCGGCGAAAGGGGGGCGGATCGCGTCATAATCCGGTGCCAGTCTATCAGGGCCATCGAACTCATAGTCGAGCACAGGCAGCACCAGTTCACCCGCCGCGTCGACCAGCACGCCGGTCGCGCCATGGGTGGTGATCGAAATGGCGTCGATGCGCTGTTCGCAGTTGAGACCGGCAAGGCTTTCGAGGATGAATGCCCACAAGGCCTCGACATCGTGATGCGGGTAGGGCGCCTGTCGCACCGGCGCATTGGACATGCGGCGCAGCGCCACCTCGCTCAACGTCGCGAGGTCGACCAGCGCCACCTTGGCGTTGGTCTTGCCGATGTCGATGACGGCGATGTGGCGCATCGCACTCATGCCATGTGGAACACGGTTTCCAACGGCACGGCCACCGGCTCGTTGTCCGGCCTGGTTTCCATGATGTCGGCCATTTCAGCCCACCAGCGCTGCATCACCGGATATCCGGGCAATTCGTCCATGCCGTGGTCGTCACGCCGCCACAGAACACCGAACAGGATATTGGTCTCCTCGTCGAGATGGATGGAATAATCGGAGACGCCGGCCTGCTTCAGCAGCGCGACCAGTGACGGCCAGATCTCGTCGTGGCGCTTCTTGTACTCGGCCTTCATGCCGGGCTTCAGCTTCATTTTGAACGCGTATTTCTGCGGCATCAGCGCCCTCCGCGCAATCGCCGCCAGACGATCGGCAAGGCGATGACGATGATCAGCAGCAGACCTATAAAGATCGACATGACGATGCCGGGCACATTGAGCAGGCCGAGCCCGAAGGTCACCAGTCCCATGATGAAGGCTGCGAGCACGACCCCAACAATGCTGCCGGCGCCGCCGAGGATACTGACGCCGCCGAGCACCACCATGGTGATGACTTCCAGCTCGTAGCCCTGCGCGATCGATGGCCGCGTCGAGCCGAGCCGCGAGGTGATCAGCACCGAGGCGATGCCCGACATCAGCCCGGTCAGGCAGAACAGGATGAACTTGGTGCGGCCGACGCGCACGCCGGAAAACTGCGCAGCTATCGGATTGTTGCCGATGGCGAAGACGCGTCGGCCGAAACTCGTACGGTGCAGCAGGAACCAGTAGACGACGGCCGCAATGAGGAAGAGCACCAGCTCGAACGACACCACCCACCAGACATAGCCCTGGCCGAAGAAGGCGAAGCTTGAGGGATAGCCCTTGTAGGCCTGGTCTCCGAGGATGATGAAGGCGATGCCGCGAAACAGGCTCATCGTGCCGATGGTGACGACGATCGACGGCAGACCGAGCCTTGTCACCAGCAGACCGTTGAAGGCGCCGCAGCCGAGCCCGACGACGATGCCGATCGCTACCAGCACCGGCGTGCCGGCGCCGGCCTGCACCGCCATGCCCATCATCGTCGACGCCAGCGCAATGATGGCGGCCACCGACAGATCGATCTCGCCCGAGATGATCAGCAGCGCCATGGCGAAGGCGATCAGGCCTTTCTCTGTGAAATTGAAGGTGAGATCGGACAGCGAATACGGGTCGAGGAAATAGGGCGAGGCGAAGCTGTTGATGGCGAAGATGGCGACGGCCACAACGACCAGCAGCGCTTCCCAGGAAAAGATCGCCGAACGGAACGGCTTGTCGAGCCGGTCGGGAATGTGGCGCGGGGCAGGGATGTCGGTCACGCCTCCACCTTTCTGAGGATGATGCGGCCTTGCTGGCGTTCGCCGCGCGCATTGAGCACGACGGCCAGGATGATGGCGCTGCCAGAAATCGCCATCTGCCAGAAGGGCGAGATGTTGATGACCGGCAGCGCGTTGGAGATGATGCCGAGGAACAATGCGCCGAGCACCGCGCCGCCGACCGAGCCGATGCCGCCGGCGATCGAGATGCCGCCGATGACGCAGGCGGCGATGATGTTGAGCTCATAGCCATTGGCGACCTCGACCGACGCGATCACATAGCGCGAGATCCAGAGATAGCCTGACAGGCCGCCGATCATGCCGGAGATGCAGAAGACGATGAACTTGGTGCGGCCGACATCGATGCCGGCATAGACGGAAGCCGTCGGGTTTACGCCGATGGCATAGATCGAGCGGCCGAGCGCGGTGCGCGTCATCAGGACGAAGAACAGCGCAATGACCAGGATGGCGATCCACGACAGCACCGGAATGCCGAGGAAGGCGGCGCGCTGAAAGCCGATGAAGTCCGGGCTCATCTTGTCGGCATTGACCCAGGCGCCACCGGACAGCACGAAGGTCGCGCCGCGATAGATGGTCAGCGTGCCCAATGTCACCACGATCGAAGGGATGTTCAGCCGCCAGACCAAAAGGCCGTTGATGGCGCCGAGCGCCAGACCGACGGCCAGCGCAATGACGATCAGCAGCGGGATCGGGATCGCCGGATGCGCGGCGTTCAGCATCGCCACCACCATGCCGGTGAAGCAGAGATTGGACGCCATCGACAGATCGATCGACCGGGTCAGGATGACCACCATCTGGCCGAGCGCCAGGATCATCAGGATCGAGGTGTCGTTGAACACCTGACGCAGATTGCCGGGGTCGGCAAAGGCCGGGAAACGCGTCGAAATCAGGCCGATCAGCACGACGATGGCCGCCAACAGCCAGATTTCACGGTATTTCAGGAAAGCCTTCATGCCGCGATCCCCGCTGCCGTCCGAACCAGCGTCTCGGCGTCCAACCCCTTGTTGTCGTAGACCGCCGCGACGAGCCCCTCGCGCATGACCACGACGCGGTCGGACATGCCGAGGATTTCGGGCAGCTCGGAGGACACCATGATCACCGACAGGCCTTGCGCCACCAACTCGGCCATGAAGCCGTGCACGGCGGCCTTCGAGCCGATGTCGATGCCCTTGGTCGGCTCGTCCAGGATGATCACCTTGGGCGACGTCGCCAGCCATTTGGCGATGACGATCTTCTGCTGGTTGCCGCCCGACAGCGTGCCGACGTCCTGGCTGAGCGAGGAGGCCCTGAGGTCGAGCCGCTCGGTGTAGGAGCGGGCCAGATCGAACTCCTCCGACAGCCGCAGCAGGCCGGACTTCGATGTGCGCTTGAGTGAAGGCAGCGAGACGTTCTGGAAGATCGGCAGGCCGATCACCACGCCTTGCTTGCCGCGTTCTTCGGGCACGTAGACGATCCCGGCATCGATCGAATCCGCCGCCGATTTCGGCGCGAGCGTCTTGCCTTCCAGCGTGATCGTGCCGGCTGATGTGCGGGTGATGCCCGATATCGCCTGCATCACCTCGCTGCGGCCGGCGCCGACCAGGCCGTAGAAGCCGAGGATCTCGCCCTTGTGCAGTTCGAAGCCGATGTCGTTGAATTCGGTCGGATGCGACAGGCCGGAAACGGAGAGCACCGGCGCGCCTATCTCGGCCTTGCGCTGCGGGAAGATGTGATCGACCGCGCGGCCGACCATCAGGCGCACGATCTGGCTCTGGCCGGCATCCTTGATCAGGCCTTCGCCGACCATCTCGCCATCGCGGAACACCGTGTAGCGGTCGGCGATACGGTAGATCTCGTCGAACTTGTGGCTGATGAACAGGATCGCCTTTCCGTCGCTCTTGAGGAACTCGATCAGCAAAAAGAGCTCCTCGATCTCCTTCATCGAGAGCGCGGCGGTCGGCTCGTCCATGATGACGATCTGCGCGTCGATCGACATGGCGCGCGCGACGGCGACCAGATGTTTGTTGGCGATGCCGAGGTCCTTCAACCGCGCGTCGGCGTCGATATGGCCGGCATGCATGGTGTCGAGCACTTCGCGCGCATTTTTGCGCATCGTGCGCCAGTCGATGGTGCGCAAACGCGTGCGCGGCGCATGGCCGAGAAAGATGTTTTCGGCGACGCTCAGATCGTCGAACAGCACGGTTTCCTGGTGGATGGCGGTGACGCCATGGCCAAAGGCGGCATGCGCGCTGGGCAGGGTGACGGCCTGGCCGTCGATGCTGATGGTACCTCCGTCGGGCTGGTAGATGCCGGTCATGATCTTGACCAGCGTCGACTTGCCGGCGCCGTTTTCGCCGATCAGCGCCGTCACCTGGCCGGGGTAGAGCGACAGGCTGACATTGTGCAGCGCGCGCACGCCGGGAAAGCTTTTTGAGATGCCGGACAGCGTCAGGCGTGGAGCCGGGGCCGGAGGCCGCTCCTTCACCGCGCCGTGTTGGGCTGTCGTGTCCATAATCGTATCAAGCCCTGAAACAAGGTTCGTTTAAAGTCGCGGCGGGACGTGAGCCCCGCCGCGTCAGCTCTAGAGAACTCCAGATCAATAGATCTTGGAGAACTTTTCGATGTTCGACTTGTCGAACTGGAAGGGCGGAGCCATCGCAGCCGAGTTGGTGTCGTCGAGCGTGACCTTGCCGACGCGGCCGATCGACAGCGTGGCGCCGGGCTTCGCCTCTTCCTTCTTCACCGCCAGATCATGGGCGAGGTAGACGGCCGAGTAGCCGAGGTCGATCGGGTTCCACAGGGCAACCGCCTGACTGGAACCGTTGTCGATGAACTTCTTGAACTCGGACGGCAGCGCGAGGCCGGTGACATTGACCTTGCCGATCAGGTTCTCGTCGGTGACGACCTGGGCGGCGGCGACGACGCCGACGGTGGTCGGCGCGATGATCGCCTTGAGGTTCGGATAGGACTTCAACAGGCCCTTGGCTTCGTCGGTGCTCTTGGCCGAATCGTCATCGCCATAGACGGTGGCGACGAGTTTGATCTTGGGGAACTTCTCCGGCAGGATTTTCTTGGCCGCGTCGATCCAGGCGTTCTGGTTGGTGGCGGTCGAGGAGGCCGACAGGATGGCGACCTCGCCGCCTTCCGGCAGGTGGTCGGCGGCAAGCTTGATGATGGTCTCACCGATCAGGCCGGTATCGGACGGGTTGAGGTGAAGCTGGCGGCCTTCCTTAGCGACGCCCGAATCCCACGAGATGACGGTGATGCCGCGTTCCATGGCCTTCTTCAGCACCGGCACCAAGGCGTCGGCGTCATTGGCCGAAATGGCGATGGCGTTGACCTTCTGCGCGATCAGCGAATTGACCACTTCGATCTGCGCTTCGGCGGTCGCCTTGGTCGGGCCGGTGTAGATGATGTCGACATCGCCGAGTTCCTTGGCCGCCTCTTCGGCGCCCTTGTTGGCGGCATCGAAGAAGCCGTTGCCGAGCGATTTCACCACCAGTGCGATCTTGACGTTTTCGGCATAGGCGGCATTCACGAACATGGCGGCTGAGAATGCAGCCGTCACCATCAATTTCTTCAAGAAGCTCATCGAATTTCCTCCCTTGAGCGTTGCATTCCATCGTCGCTGCGAGCGCGAGTTGGCCTCAGGCCTGCAGTGAAGATTCTTCCTTGTTGGTCGCGGATGTGCGGGCGACGATCAGCGTCACCCCCGCGGTCTCCAGCATCTTGGCTTCGCGATCCTCGATGCCGTCATCGGTGATGACGGTGGCGATGCGCGACAGGCCGCACAGGATCAGGCTGGAGCGTTTGCGGAATTTCGAGGAATCGACCAGCACCACCAACTCGTCGGCTTGGTCGATCAGTTTCTGCTCCGCCTGGATCAAAAGCGGATCGCCCTCCATCAGGCCGAGCGGCCCCAGACCCTGCGCGCCCATGAACATGCGGCGCGCATAGAAATTGCGCGTCACGTCATTGTCGAAGGGCGACAGGATGATGTTCTGCTCGCGATAAATGGTGCCGCCCGACAGCATCACCGTGTTCTTGGAGTGCTTGAGCAGGTGCTCGGCGATCGGGAACGAATTGGTGAAGATCGGCATGCGGCGGCCGGTCAGGAAATGCACCATCTGGAACGTGGTGGTGCCGCCATTGATGATGATTGGTTCGCCGTCCTTGCACAGCTCTACCGCTTCACGCGCGATCGACCGCTTCTGCGAGGCGTTGATCGTTTCGTTGACGGAAAAGGGCCGGCCGGCCAGCCCGATGAACTGCGGCGGCGAGATTGCCTCGGCGCCGCCGCGCACGCGCCGCAGCCGCTTCTGGACGTGGAGAGCCGCGATATCGCGCCGGATCGTCGCCTCGGAGGACTCCGTCAGGTCGACCATCTCCTGCACCGTCACCACAGGCTTTTCCTGGACGGCGGACAGAATGATCCTGTGGCGCTCTTTTTCGTGCATGGTTCCTCCCTGCCTGAGCATCTAGGCACCCAAAACGCGCAGTGTCAATCATTTCCGATCATATAATTTCATTGTGCAGTGCAATATGATCGATATTGATCGTTTGTGATTGACAAGCCGGCTGCTTCCGTGGAAATTCGGACCAAATGGCCGCGCCTTTTGCGTGCCTTTGGGAGGATTGCATATGCTCGACAAGCGCACCGGCGCGCGCCTCGCCAATCTGTGGGATGAGGCCAAGGCTCACGCTATGAGCGGGCCGGAACTTCTGGTCTACCGTTCGAACACACTTGGTTCCGACAAGCGCGTCACCAACTATGGCGGCGGCAACACGTCGTCGAAGATCTGGCAGAAGGATCCGCTCACCGGCGAGGATGTCGAAGTGCTGTGGGTCAAGGGATCAGGCGGCGACAGCGCCTCGATCAAGCTGGACGGCTTTGCCACGCTCTACATGGACAAGCTGCGCGCGCTAAAAGGTCTCTATCGCGGCGTCGAGCACGAAGATGAAATGGTCGGCTTCCTGCCGCACTGCACCTTCAACCTCAATCCACGCGCGGCCTCTATCGACACGCCGTTGCACGCCTACGTGCCGAAGCCTTTTGTCGACCACATGCATCCCGATGCCATCATCGCCATTGCCGCCGCGAAGGATTCGAAGGCGCTGACGAAAGAAATCTTCGGCGACGCCATCGGCTGGTTGCCGTGGAAGCGCCCGGGCTTCGAACTCGGCCTGTGGCTGGAGAAATTCTGCCTCGAACACCCCGATGCCAAGGGTGTCATCCTGGAAAGCCACGGCCTGTTCACCTGGGGCGACACCCCCAGGGAATGCTACGAGACGACGATCTCGGTGATCAACCAGGCGATCGAATGGTTCGAGCGCCGCTCCGAAGGTGTCGCTATCTTCGGCGGTGAAGTGGTCAAGGCACTCGACGCCACCGAGCGCCGTGCCATCGCGGCCAAACTGATGCCGAGGATTCGGGGCCTGATCTCGGAGAAGAGCCACAAAACAGGCCATTTCGACGATTCCGCCGCCGTGCTCGAATTCGTCAATTCCAGGGATCTGCGCCCGCTGGCGGCACTCGGCACCTCGTGCCCCGACCATTTCCTGCGCACCAAGATCCGCCCGCTGGTCATCGAATTCGATCCGGCCAAGCCCGATGTCGATGCGGTGATTGCGCGGCTTGCCGACGACATCGCAGCCTATCGCGTCGGCTACCAGGCCTACTACGACAGCTGCAAGCATCCGGACTCGCCCGCCATCCGCGATCCCAATGCCGTCGTCTACCTGATGCCCGGCGTCGGCATGTTCACCTTCGCCGGCGACAAGGCGACGGCGCGCATTTCGGGCGAATTCTATGTCAACGCCATCAACGTCATGCGCGGCGCCTCGACCGTCTCGTCCTATGTCGGCCTGCCTGCACAGGAAGCCTTCGACATCGAATACTGGCTGCTCGAGGACCTGAAGCTGCAGCGTATGCCGAAGCCGAAGTCGCTTGCCGGCCAGATCGCGCTGGTCACGGGTGGCGCCGGCGGCATCGGCCGCGCCACGGCCAACCGGCTGCTGCGCGAAGGCGCCTGCGTGGTGCTGGCCGACATAGACGAGGCAGCGCTGGCCAGCGCCAATGACGAACTGGCCAAGGTCTATGGCAAGGATTTCGTCCGCCCGGTGCTGATCAACGTCACGTCGGAGGACCAGGTTATCTCCGGCTTTGCCGAGACAGCGGTCGAGTTCGGCGGCATCGACATTCTGGTGTCGAATGCAGGGCTGGCCTCCTCGGCGCCGATCGAGGAGACGACGCTGGCGCTGTGGAACAAGAACATGGACATCCTGTCGACCGGTTACTTCCTGGTCTCGCGGGAAGCGTTCCGGCTGTTCCGCGCGCAGAAGATCGGCGGCAACGTCGTCTTCGTCGCCTCCAAGAACGGCCTTGCCGCATCGCCCAACGCCGCCGCCTATTGCACCGCCAAGGCCGCCGAGATCCATCTCGCCCGCTGCCTGGCGCTGGAGGGCGCGGAGGCGCAGATCAGGGTCAATGTCGTCAACCCGGACGCGGTGCTTCGCGGCTCGAAGATCTGGACTGGCGAGTGGAAGGAACAGCGCGCCGCCGCCTACAAGATGTCGACCGACGATCTGGAGGAGCACTATCGCTCGCGTTCGATGCTGAAGCGCTCGGTCTTCCCGGAAGACATCGCCGAAGCGATCTATTTCCTGGCGTCCGACATGTCGGCCAAGTCGACCGGCAACATCATCAATGTCGACGCGGGCAACGCCCAGAGCTTTACGCGCTAGCCGCTTCGCCCTTCTCCCCGTCACTATACGGGGAGAAGGTGCCGGCAGGCGGATGAGGGCAGCGCTGCCCGCATATATTTTGGGAGGAACCAGCACTTGTCCGAATCCATCATCTCCGCCGACCTCGTCGACAAGGACAACGGCGCGCGCAAGGCCGACCTCGAGCGCGACTACGCCTCGCTCGGCGAGCGCCTCGACCGTCGCGGCATCGCCATCGACGCCATCCGTGACAAGGTCGAGAAATTCGCGGTGGCGATCCCGTCCTGGGGCGTCGGCACCGGCGGCACCCGCTTTGCCCGCTTTCCCGGCGCCGGCGAGCCGCGCGACATCTTCGACAAGATCGAGGACTGTGCCGTCATCCAGCAATTGACGCAGGCGACGCCCACCGTCTCCCTGCACATTCCGTGGGACAAGGCCGACCCGAACCGGCTGAAGCAGGCGGCTTCGCGCTTTGGCCTCGGCTTCGACGCCATGAACTCCAACACTTTTTCCGACGCGAAGGACCAGGCGCTTTCCTACAAATTCGGCTCGCTGTCGCATGCCGATGCCGGCACGCGGCGGCAAGCGGTCGAGCACAATCTCAAATGTATCGAGATCGGCAAGACGCTGGGCTCCAAGGCGCTGACGGTGTGGATCGGCGACGGTTCGAACTTCCCGGGCCAGGTCAATTTCGCCAAGGCGTTCGAGCGCTATCTCGACGCCATGAAAGAGGTTTACGCCGGACTGCCCGCCGGCTGGAAGCTGTTCAGCGAGCACAAGATGTACGAGCCGGCCTTCTATTCCACCGTCGTGCAGGACTGGGGCACCAACTACATGATCGCGCAGGAGTTAGGCGACAAGGCGTTCTGTCTCGTCGACCTCGGCCATCATGCCCCCAACGTCAACATCGAGATGATCGTCTCGCGGCTGATCCAGTTCAAGAAGCTCGGCGGCTTCCATTTCAACGATTCGAAATATGGCGACGACGATCTCGATGCCGGTTCGATCGACCCCTACCGGCTGTTCCTCGTCTTCAACGAACTGGTCGATGCCGAACTGTCCGGCGCCGAAGGTTTCGATCCGGCGCACATGCTCGACCAGAGCCATAACGTCACCGACCCGATCGAAAGCCTGATGCTGTCGGCGGTCGAGGTGCAGCGCGCCTATGCGCAGGCGCTGCTGGTCGACCGCAAGGCGCTGGAAGGTTTTCAGGACTTGAACGACGCGCTGATGGCGACGCAGACGCTGAAAGCCGCCTACCGCACCGATGTCGAGCCGATCCTCGCCATGGCGCGGCTGAAGACTGGCGGCGCCATTGATCCGGTCGCGGCGTATCGTGCGGCGGGTTACCGCGCCAAGGTCGCGGCGGAACGTCCCGCGGTCGCCGGTGGCTCGGGCGGCATTGTCTGAGGCCGAGCCGGGCCCCTCATCCGGCCGCTTTGCGGCCACCGCCCTCCGGGCGTTCGTTGTTCGAAAAGCCAAGCAGTTGGCTTTTGGCCCGCTGCGCGGACCACGCCTCACCCCCGCTGGGGAGAAGAGACTGACGTCAGCGCTGACAACCTCCTCTCCCCTCGGGGAGAGGTCGGATTGCCTCGAATTGCGCTTCGCAATTCAGTTGGCAATCCGGGTGAGGGGGCTCTTTCTCACGCTCCCTTAATTGTTAGTGGACTCGATCAGTCCAACACGGTCTTCTAGGCGTCCCCGCCCGGAGAACTGCCATGCCTCTCAACCGTCGGACATTGATCGCCGCCAGTCTTTCCATCACCTTCGCCCTCGCGCCATTGACGGGGGTCTTCGCCGCATCGCCTGCGCCAGCCAAGGGCGAGCACGGCATGGTGGTGACGGCCCAGCATCTGGCGTCCGAAGTCGGTATCGAGGTGCTGAAAAAGGGCGGCAATGCTGTCGATGCCGCAGTCGCCGTCGGCTATGCGCTCGCGGTCGTCTACCCCAATGCCGGCAATATCGGCGGCGGCGGCTTTATGACCATCCGCTTCAAGGACGGCAAATCGACCTTTCTCGATTTTCGCGAGCGGGCGCCGCTGGCGGCGACAAAAACCATGTATCTCGACAAGGACGGCAACCCGGTGAAGGGGGCCAGTCTCGACGGCTATCTTGCGGTCGGCGTGCCGGGTTCGGTGGCCGGTCTGGAGATGGCCCGCGAAAAATACGGCAAATTGTCCCGCCAGGATTTGATGGCGCCGGCAATCGGCTATGCCAGGGACGGCTTCATCCTCAACCAGGGCGACGCCGCCTCGTTTGCCGGCAGCGCCGACAGGCTGGCGAAGGACCCCGCGGCCGCCGCCATATTCCTGAAACCCGACGGCAAGCCCTATGGCATCGGCGAGCGGCTGGTCCAGCCCGACCTCGCGGCGTCGCTCGCCGCCATTTCCGAAGAGGGTACGGATGCCTTTTACAAAGGCGCCATCGCCGATGCCATCGTCAAGGCGAGCGGCGCCAAGGGCGGCATTCTCGCCAAACCGGATTTCGAGCAATATGCGGTGCGCGAACTCAAGCCCGTGACCTGCACCTATCGCGGCTATGAGATCACCTCCTCGCCGCCGCCCAGCTCCGGCGGCGTCATCATCTGCGAAATCCTCAACGTTCTGGAGGGCTATCCCTTGTCCTACCTCGGTGCCGGTTCGGCTGAGACGGTCCACGTCATGGTCGAGGCGATGCGCTACGCCTATGTCGACCGCAATTCCGCGCTCGGCGATCCCGATTTCGTCGACAATCCGGTCTCGAAATTGCTTGATAAGGCCTATGCCAAGGATATCCGCGACAAGATCGACCCGTTCCGGGCCGGCGTGTCGCAGGATCTGATGCCGAAGGGCTTTGGCGAGAGCAAGGAGACGACGCATTATTCGATCATCGACGATGAAGGCAATGCGGTCGCGGTCACCTACACGCTGAATGGCTCCTTCGGAGCCGGCGTCGTCGCCGACGGCACCGGCATCCTGCTCAACAACGAAATGGACGATTTCACCCAGAAACCCGGCGTGCCCAATCTCTACGGCCTTGTCCAGGGCGAGGCCAACGCCATCCAGCCGAAGAAGACGCCGCTGTCGTCGATGAGCCCGACCGTGGTCGCCAAGGACGGCAAACCGTTCATGGTCATCGGCAGCCCGGGTGGCTCGCGCATCATCACGATCACGCTGGAAGCGATCGTCAATGTCATCGACCACGGCATGAACATCCAGGAGGCGATCGACGCGCCTCGCATCCACCATCAATGGCTGCCCGACAAGGTTTATGTCGAGCCGTTCGGCCTGTCGCCGGACACAGAAAAGCTGCTGGCCGGCATGGGATATCACCTCGATCTCGCTGACCAGACCTGGGGGCAGGCGGCCGGCATCCTGGTCGGCGGCAAGAGCCTGGCGGAAATCGAGAAGGGCGGCGGCGCGCGCTACAACGGCGCCATCGACAGCCGCGCGGCCTCTGGCGAGGCGCTCGGATACTGATAGCTCGGAGGAAAAACTTGGTGCAGCGTGGCGATTCGGGTTGATCGCCCGCTGCTCAAGTGGATCGGCTCACACCGATTTGGCCGTCACAAGACCAGCGTGAGAGTGGACGCAACCAGCATCAAGGCGGCAATGCCGACGAACAGCGCATAGATACGCGGCCGGTCGAGCAGCAGCGCGTTTCCGGATATCCAGGCGGACGTGGCGCCGCCAAGCGCGAAGAGGAAGCCGTTGCGGTGCCCGAAGACCATCGATGCGGCCATCAGCCCTCCAATGATCAGCGCACCGAACACGATGATCACGGCAACGGCATATCTCTCGAAATCATTGCCGCTTCCCATGCTCGGGCCGATTGCGTTCAAGGTTGGCAGATCGTCCGGATCGAAAGGGTTCGTCGACCCGTATTCGTCTTGACCGGCAGGCTCTCGCATCATTCATTCTCCGTATAGCGGCAACAAACCATCAAGCCTTGCCGAGCGCAACCCGATCGCACTCCCTTCAATGCGTTTGGTACGGTCTTCTACACCTTCTGGCGACGACCGCCGCCGGTTTTTTGATTCGTTGCCTTTTTCAGGCAATCCAATCCAGAGCGCGCCGCCCCGAAGGCGGTCGTGGCACCATCATCCTGGAATGCATTCGTGGAGGAAAAATGATGCGGGACGTGGATTGCGCTTCGCGGGCAGCGATTTTCGGCGAGCGGGACGTCGCACGCGGCCGTGGCGGTGCGAATCGGCTTGCCGCCACCCGGACGGAGGACAGGACCGCGTCGAATCGCGGCTCTGGACGCGTCGCGTCGTCACAGGTTCATGCGGCGCGCTTCAGATCCTGCATGCCAGATCACTGCCAGTCGGGGCAGCCGAGCGGCATGCATCAGAACTTCATGCTGAGGCTGCCCTTGATGACGCGGCCTTCGCCATAGATGCAGCTGAGGTCGGCATTGCTGCCGGCCTCATAGCAGGTCGAATAGTAGGTCTTGTCGAACAGGTTGGAGACATTGAGCGCTGCCTGCCAGCCATTCTTCTTGTAGCGCAGCGCCGCGTCGACCAGCGTGTGGCCGGGCACGTTAACCGTGTTCGTATTGTCACCGAAGCTGGCGCCGATATAGCGCACGCCGGCGCCGACGCTCAGGCCCTCGAGCACGCCGCTGCCAACCTCATAATTGGCCCACAGCGATGCCTGGTGTTCCGGCACCCTGGCCGGGCGGTTACCGATGACGGCGGCGGCATCGCTGGTTATCTCCGCGTCGAGATAGGTGTAGGCCGCCGTCATGCTGAGGCCGGAAGCCAGATCTGCGTTGGCCTCGATCTCCAGGCCGCGATGGCGGACTTCTCCGGTCTGGACCTGGTAGACGGGATTGGCTGCTGCCGTCGGCACATTGGTCTTGCGCAGGTCGAACAGCGAAGCGGTGATGAAGCCGGGGAAGAAGGTCGGCTCGTATTTCAAGCCGACTTCATACTGCTTGCCCAACGAGGGCAGCAGCGCGTCTCCGGACTGGGTCGGGCCGATATTGGTGGTGAAGGATTCGGCATAGCTGGCGTAGGGCGTCAGGCCGTTGTCGAAGAGATAGCCGATGCCGATATTGCCGGTGAAGGCATGGTCCTTCTGATCGTAGCTGCCTGCACCGTCGAGTCGGTTGAAATTGGTGTGGTCGATCCAGGCCTGCCGGCCGCCGATTGTCAGGACCCAGTGGTCGGCGATCTTGGACTGGTTTTGTGCATAGAGGCCGACCTGGCCGATCGTCTCCACGCGATCCGTAATGATGAGGCTCGGCGGCGTGACAGGGATCGAGTAGTCCGGGTTCTGGGTGTCCAGCGGCGGACCCGCCCCGTAGCCGTTGCGCCCGTCGACCGATTGTCTGCTGTAATCCAGACCGAACAGCAGCTTGTTTTCGACCACGCCGAAGTCTGCCTTGTACTCGGCCTGGTTGTCGACGTTGAACAGCCTTGCCGTCTCATCCACGGTGAACAGCGTGCGCTGCACCGTATGTTCGTCTGCGCCGATGTATGGGCCGCCAAGCCACTTGCCAAAATAGAGCTGCCGGTAGTCGGTTTCCTGCTGCGAGTAGCGCAGGTTTTGCCGCACCGTCCAATGGTCGTCGAACTCATGGCTGAACTGGTAGCCGATCGAACCATGGTTGGCATCGAAGCGGTCGAAGTCAGGCGAGCCGGTGAAGAAATTGCGCGGCAGATTGCCATACTGCGCCGGCAGAAACTGATTCGTCGTCAGCCTGTCCCACTGGTAGTTGGCCAGGACGGTCAGCGAGGTCTGCGCATCCGGCTGCCACTTGGCGCCGGCGCGACGAAGATGCGGTCGTTGCGGGAATAGTCGGTTTCGAGCGCGCCGTTGCGAACCAGGCCGGTCAGCCGGTAGGACCACACGCCGGCATCGTCGATCGGGCCGCCTATATCCAGCCCGGCCTCGACGGTGTTGAAGCTGCCATAGCTGAGGAAGCCGTCATAGATCGGCTTGTCAGTCGGCCGCTTGGTGACGGCATTGACCATGCCGCCAGCCTCGTTCTCGCCGTAGAGCACCGAGGATGGCCCCTTCAAGACTTCGATTCGCTCCAGCCCGTAGGGCTCGATCTTGAAGCCTGAGAAATCGATCACTTTCTGCGGCAGCCCGTCGCGATAGATCGCCGACGTGCAGAGGTCGAACCCACGAATCAGGCATTGGTCGAAGCGATCGTCGACGCCCCATGGCGAGATGGTGACGCCGGCGAGATAGGACAAGGCGTCCTCAAGCTGCCCCGGCTGGCGATCGTCGAGCTGCTTGCGGATCACCACCGAAATCGAGCGCGGAATTTCCTTCAGCGGCGTGTCGGTTTTCGAGCCGGTGGTGGTGTTTTTGGCGATGCAGCCGTCATCCGGTCGACCGGGCTGTCGCTCTGTCCCTCGACATTGATCGGTTGAGCTCGGTCGCGGCTTCCTGCGCAAGGGCCTGGGTGCAAAGCAGGGTCGAAAGCGATGCGACCACGAGGCCCCGGGTCCGGCTTCGCCGCCGCGCCGCACGATATGCACTCAACCGCATCTTGATACCCTCACTGCCCGCAATGCGCGCAGGACCGTTTCGCCTTGCGCCAATTTAAATTTGTTGACTCGGTTAGTCATCTTCAATGTTGACTACATGTTTCATAGTCAACCGACCATCGGCTGCCGGCAGCCAGATTTTTGAATGCGTCGTTTTGGAGAAAACCCGTGCCTGAAATCCACGCCCAGCCGGCTTTCCGCACAGGCGCTGCGCGATGATGGCAGCCCTTGAATCCCACAGGGCTGACCGTCTCCGAGGTCGGATCACCCGGCGCGGCGCGCTGGGACTTTTCGTTTTGCCCTTTGCCGCAATTGCATCGCCATCTGCCACGGCGAAACCGTTGCGCATCGTCTGCCTGGATGACGGCCTGGCGGAGACCTTGCTCATGCTCGGTGTCAGCCCGGTTGCCATTGCCGGTCGCGACATCTGGGAGACCTGGGTGGTCGAACCGCCGCTGCCGCCTGAGATCGCCGATGTCGGAACGCTGCTCGAACCCAATCTCGAATTGCTGCAGCAACTCAGGCCCGACATCATCCTGTCCATGCCGTATCTCGACGGCATCAAGCCGCTGCTCGAACGCGTGGCGCCGGTGACGACGATCGGGCTCTATACCGAGGCCGGGCAGCCCTATCAGCGCGCGCTCGAGGCGACGCGCCAGCTTGCCAGGCTTGTCGGCAAGGAAAGCGAAGGCGAGGCGCTGATCGCGGCGACAGATGCGTATTTTTCGGAAGTTCGCCGGCAGCTGGCGCCGCTTTCGGCGCGGCCGATCTATGTCGTCAGCTTCATGGACCCGCGCAATGTGCGCGTCTACGGCAAGAAGAGTCTGTTTCAGGAGGTGTTCGATCGCATCGGGCTCGCCAACTCCTGGACGGCCGAGACCAATTACAGGGGGTTTTCGACCATTGGTATCGACGGGCTGGCGACATCCAGCGACGCTCGCCTCGCCTATCTCGAACCCTTGCCCGAGGGCGCGGGCGGCACGCTGACCGAAAGTCCGGTCTGGAACGCCATGCCTTTCGTGCGCAACCGCTCGATCATGCGTCTTCCCGCCGTCCATATGTTCGGCGCCCTTCCGTCCGCCACCCGTTTTGCTCGGGTCCTGGCGTCGGCGATAACCGGGGAGGCCGCCCGTGGCTGAGGATGCTGCGGCCATTGCCCAAGGGGGGGAGCATGCGTCGGCCGGCCGGGCCTCCGCGTGGAGCTTTTCAGGAATCAGCCGGTAGGCGCGATCCTGCTTTGCGCGGTGCTGCTCGCGGCAGCGTCAGCGGCAACCGTCTCGAACCTCACCGTGCAGCTGCCATCGACGCTCTGGCTCCAATCGCTCGCCGCCCCCGACATCGATGACATGCGGCAGGTGCTCGTCCACTACGCCTTCCTGCCCAGGCTTGCCGTCAGCCTTCTGTGCGGCGCGGCGCTCGGGCTTGCCGGAACCGTCCTGCAGCAGGTTCTGCGCAACCCGCTCGCCTCGCCCGAAACGGTCGGTGTCTCGGCCGGCGCCTATCTGGCGCTGGCGCTGGCGACGCTTCTGTCGCCTTCCCTGCTTGCCTTCGGCCGCGAATGGGTGGCGCTGGCTGGCGCATTCATGGCCCTTGCCGCCGTCTTCGCTCTGTCCTGGCACAAGGGCCTGTCGCCGCTTTCGGTCGTGCTGGCGGGGCTTGTGGTCAGCCTCTATGCCGGCGCCATCGGTGCCGCTCTCATTGTGCTGCGGCATGAATGGCTGGCCAGCCTGTTCATCTGGGGCGCCGGTTCGCTCGGCCAGCAGGACTGGTCGACGACGCTGTGGCTTTTGCCACGCATCGGCACTGCTGCGCTTGCGATCTTCTTCATGGTGCGGCCACTGACCCTGCTTGGCCTCGACGATGAAGGCGCGCGCAGCCTTGGCGTGCCGCTCGGCGCCTATCGCTTCGCCGGACTGGCCGCCGCAGTGGCGCTGATTGCCTTTGTCGTTGCCGCTGTCGGCGTCATCGGTTTCGTCGGCCTGGCCGCGGCGACGCTCGCGCGCATCGGCGGTGCCCGGCGGCTGGGCCAGCAACTGGTGATGGCGCCGCTGATCGGCGGGGCGCTGTTGTGGGCTGCCGACCAGGTCGTGCAGATCGCCACCGGGCCGCAAGGCGACCTGCTGCCGACCGGAGCGATTACAGCACTTCTCGGCGCGCCGCTGCTTCTCTGGCTGCTGCCGCGCCTTGCTCTTGGCTCGGAAGCCCCGACCTTGATGGCCGCGCGTCTGCCGCGCGCAAGCCGGCCCGGCCTTATGCTGGCGGCGATCGGCCTGGCTCTGCTTCTGCTGCTCGGGCTGGCCCTGCTCTATGGACCGGGTCCGCATGGCTGGACCTTCGCTTTCGGTGACGAATTGCAGCCTTTGCTGGCGTGGCGGTGGCCTCGCGTGCTTGCCGCGCTGAGTGCCGGAGCGATGCTGGCGCTTGCCGGGCTGATGATGCAGCGGCTGACCGGCAATCCGATGGCCAGCCCGGAAGTGCTTGGCATCAGCGCCGGTGCTGCGCTCGGCATGATGGTGGCGCTGTTTGCGCTCTCCGATGCCGGGCGCCCGGTTCAGACGGCGGCGGCAACCATCGGCGCCTTCGCCGCTTTGCTGGTGACGCTGGCGATCGGCCGTCGTGCCGCCTATGCGCCGGAGCGGCTGCTGCTCGCCGGCGTTGCTCTGACGGCCTTGTTCGACGCGCTGATCCTGGTGCTCACCGCCACCGGCGATCCGCGTGCCATGCTGCTGCTCAACTGGCTGACCGGTTCGACCTATGGCGTCGATGTCGGTGATGCTATGCTCACCGGTGGCATCGCCGTCTGCCTCTTCGCGCTCGCGCCTTTCTTCATGCGTTGGCTCGACATCCTGCCGCTTGGCCCCGCCGCTGTGCAGGGCCTTGGCATTGACCTGAAGAGGACGCGGCTTCTCGTGCTGCTGGTGGTCGCGGCACTCACCGCAGCCTCGACCCTGATCGTCGGTCCGCTGACCTTCATCGGCCTGATGGCGCCGCACCTTGCCCGTCGCCTTGGCCTCTCCCGTGCGCTGCCGCAGGCCGTGGGCGCGGTGCTCGCCGGCGCGCTGATCATGGTCGCCGCCGACTGGCTGGGCCGCACCGCCATCTTCCCGCGCCAGGTCCCGGCCGGTCTCGTCGCGACGCTCATCGGCGGCCCGGTGCTGATGTGGCTGCTGCGCCGCCGCTGACCGTTTTGCCCTTGTGGAGATATCGATGTCCAAGTCGACGCCAGCTCTGATCGCCGACACCACGGTCCACGATCTTGTCCCGGCGCAGGGCGGCGCCCCCTGGCGGATATTCCTGCATATGCCGTCCGGGCCGGTGCCAGAAGCCGGCTGGCCTGTGCTCTACATGACCGACGGCAACGCCGTCATCGGCACGGCGGTCGACGCCATGCGCGCGCAGGCCTTCTATCCAACGGGCAGCAATGTCGGCTGGGGCGTCATCGTCGCCATCGGCTATCCCGTCGAGGGCGCCTATGACCCGCTGCGCCGCTCATGGGATCGCGGCCCGCCGCCGGGCAAGACCTATCCGCCCTTCTATGAGGGCACGCCCGAAGTCCGGACCGGTGGGGCAGGGGAGTTCCTTGCCTTCATCGAGGACGAGTTGAAGCCGTGGGTCGCCAGTCGGATCACGGTCGACGCTAGCCGCCAGGCGCTTTACGGCCATTCTTTCGGTGGTCTGTTTGCGCTCTATGCCCTGTTCACGCGGCCGTCTGCCTTCCAGACCTGGATCGCGGCGAGCCCCGCCATCTATTGGGAAGAGCGTGCCATCGACCGCTTTCTCGAAACCTTCGAGGCCGCCATCCCCGCTGGTTTGGCGGCGACCGTGATCCTGTCGGCCGGCGAGTACGAGACCGAGAAGCTGGCGCCGTTCCAGATTGGCGCCGAGGACGAGGAAAAGCGCCTGCAGCAGAAGAAGATAACACGCACCGACGAATTCGCGCGGGCAATGGCGCAGCGGCTTGATGCTCTCCCGGGCGTGCGTGCGCGCTTCGAGCTGCACGCTGGCGAAAACCACATGTCGATCCTGCCGGTCACGGTCAATCGCGCGGTTCAGGCAGCGTTTGCGGTGAGGGCTTGCGACTAACGGCCTTCACCTCTCAACGCTGCAATGGCTTGTTCTCGTTGTGTGGCTGCGTCCGCGTCCATAGCGCCAAAACGCAGGGCACAGCGGAATTTTTCCCCGGGTGCGACGCGAACCAGGCGGCCTCTTTCCTTGGCCGCAAGATAGCCGTCTGGTTCGGCGGTGGCCGGCAGCACGAGGCCAAGCGCGTCCTGGTCGGCGCCGCGCGTGATCCAGCGGACGGCATAATTGAGCTCGTCGGGGCGAAAGCTGACGAAATCCGCCGTACGGTCCGGATGGACCTGCAAGGCGTGCGCCCAGCCCTGGGGGTCCGCCTTAGCCCTCATCGTCAGCACGAGTTCTGGGTCGATCGGCTCGCCCTTGGTCAGCAGGCGATGCCGCGAAGGATCGGCGACAACGGCATCGCGGTAGGCAAGATAGCTTTCGCTCGGTGTGAAAAAGGGCGGCAGCGTCTGGCGCACGACAATGTCCGCGGAATCATCCGCTACGGTGTCGACCAGGCGCCCGCCATCGGCCGGCTTGAAATTGATGTGCGCCAGGTACATCAACTCAATGGCCGAGCGTTTCAGGTTCTCGATCACGATGTCGACGGCGAGGCTGCTGGCGTCGAGTTGCAGCCGTACGGTGGGCTCCATCACATAGTCATGGCTGAAAGCGAGGGTCTGTCGGCAGCGCCCCGTCAGCGCCATGAAAGGCCCTTCGGAATTGCCGCCGGCGATCAGTTGCACATCCTGATAAGGCGCATTTGGCAGGTCGCCGTGAAGCGGGTGGCGGTCATCCGGCCCCGGATTTCCCATTGCGGTGGCGCCGCAGTGGATGAAGAACGCGCCGTAGTTGGAAAGATAGTCGCGGGTCGCGACCGGCTCATCGAACATCGAGCGCATGGTCAGGGAGCGGCCGAGGAAGGTCGCGTCCCAGATCTGCTGTCCTTGGAACGGCAGCATGACGATTTCGCCCTTCGCGTTGCTGATCCGAAGCCCGGCAACGCCGGATCGGTAGCGAAAGGCGGTGGCGACAAGCCCGCGATAACGCGCGACGATGGTTTCCGACGGGCCGAACTGCTCGGGCACGAGATCGACGAAGACGTGATCGGAGTAGTCCAGATGCATTGTTTCGACCTCTATCCACCGCAAGCGTGCGTGCCGATAGTCGCAGGAAACATCTGGAAATCAACGGCAGCACGTTTCACAGCTTCTGCCAGGACGGCTGGTGGCAGAGTCTCTTCGCGCCCTCCTGGGAGAGCGCTCGAAACTGCAAGCTTGCCAGGCAATATCCCGCGATTGCCTATCCGCGAGCCGGCGGCAGCTCGAACAAAGTGGCGCCGTTCTCCCGGCCGCGCTCGACATAGCCGATAACGCCGAACCATCTTGCGACATCCGGCCCCTGGAGCCAGCTGCGCGAGTGGATGGCGAGGTTGCCGGCGAGCGCCTGGATGTGCTTGATATGCCGCTTGCAGAAGCGAACGGTCGCGGCACGGAAGAAGTCTTCCCGTGCGGCGAACAGCGTGTCGGCGGCGTCGCTGTTCTCATGCCAGGCGATAATTGCCACGGCCTTGTCGCCCTCGACAAGCGCGTGCGCGCGGCCCTCCTTCAAATTCATCATCAGATTGTCGTAGGCGATCTTGCTGTCCTTGCCGGCCGCCGCGTATTCGTCCGACATCCGCTTGGACAGACCGCGAAAGACATCCTCCAGATCCCCAAGCGTTGCTGCGCGTGCTCTCATTTCACCTCCTGCAGCCCCGGCAGGCAGTTTGCCCTAGGGTTGAGGGGTGGCCAAGCAAATTAAATCCGTCTGCGGGCTAATGTGCGCAAAGTGATTCCACTTGGCGATGCAGGCGGCGACGCGATGGGGTGTGTCCAGAACGGACCTTGGGAAAATGGTGCCCAGAGGCGGATTCGAACCACCGACACGCGGATTTTCAGTCCGCTGCTCTACCAACTGAGCTATCTGGGCCTGTTCCGGCAAACGAAAACTCGCAGACCGGAATTCATCGAGGCGCCGTGGGGCGCCCCTTGAAAGCGCGTGGGTTATAGCACGGGAATTCGGCCTGTCCAGCGCCTAGTGGGCGATTTCAGGCAGGAAAAGCGACGCCGTGCGGTGCCCCGGTTTCCATGCCGCTTGCGGGCCGGAATCGGGCACGGCATGGCACGATCCGGCCTTCGCCATCCCTGTCCGTGCCGCTGTTGCCGGCTGACATGCCGTGGCACTGCCTTTAGCCGGCGATCGAGGCGCACAATGCTTCGCGGCTCAGACCCGCATTGGTCGCCGCTACCTATCTGGCGCCGGTCACGCCTCTACGAAAATCGGAGGGCGACATGCCGGCGAGCTTGCGGAACGACTTGTTGAAGGCGCTGAGCGAGCCGAAGCCCGAATCCATGGCGACGCGCAGCACATTGGCGTCCTGATGCATCAAAAGCGCCTGCGCATAGCTCAGCCGCAACAGGTTCACATACTCGTTGAGCGTCATGCCGGTGGATTTCTTGAACAGGCTCATGGCATATTTGGGATGGATGTCGGCGGCCGCCGCGATGTTCACGCAATCGATGTCGTAGAGGAAGTTTTCGGCGATGAAATCGCACATGCGACCGACATTGCGCGACGATTGCTGGTCGAAGGGGCTGCCTGTTTCCTGGTCGGTCGGAGTTGCGGATACCAGCCGGTAGGGCTCGAACCGCACCCGCTCCAGCCGCAGCAGCAATTCGTTGACGGCATGTTCGGCCTTGGCCTGGTCGCCGGACCGGGCGTAGCGGTTCCAGCGCTCGAAATTATGGTTGTCGGACTGGTCGGTGGCTGATGTCACCAGTGTCGCGCCGGTCATCAGCCGGTGCCTTATATCCGTGGGCAGGTGCAGCCGGAAGAAATGCACCAGCGGCAGATGCGCCCCGGCATAGATGGCGTCGTCGGACAAATCGTCCATCTGGTGCGGCAGGCCACCCCAGAACAGGCACATCTCGCCGGCCGAAAGCGAAATCTCGTGGTCGTTCATGCGGTAATGCACGCTGCCGCGCACGATGAAATTAACCTCGACCTGGGCGTGCCAGTGCGGCTTGAGCATCACCAACGGATTGGTGTGAAACATCTGCAGGAGCAGCGGCAGGCCTTCCACGCTGCTGGCCCCAGGCTGGTAGAACGGCCGTTCAGGCATCTTACTTTCCGCCAATTTCATATTCCTTTTGACGGCGACAGGCCTTGCCCACTGCATAGTCTAGCCACGCTCACAGTGAGAGAGCAAATGAAATGGGAGGATTTCAATGCGCATCACAATGACCTGCGCCGCGCTCGCGCTTGCCCTGGGCTCAGCCCCGGCCTTCGCGCAATCCGGCGAAATCACCATCTGGAGCTGGAATGTCGCGGCTTCATCGCTGAAGGCGACCATTGCCGGCTTCAACAAGCAATTTCCCGAGGTCAAGGTCACCGTCCAGGATCTCGGCAACCAGCCGACCTATGACAAGTCGATCGCCGGCTGCGCCGCCGGCGGCGTCGGGCTGCCCGACATCGTCACCGTCGAGAACGGTGAGGCCGAGAATTACTGGAGCCAGTTCCCCGACTGCTTCGTCGACCTGCATACGCTCGGCTACACAGCCGACGACCAGAAAAAGTTCCCCGATTTCAAGCGCACCGAGCTGGAAGTGGGCGACAAGGCCTACGCGATGCCGTGGGATTCCGGCCCGGTTGCCGCGTTCTATCGCCGCGATTTCTACGAAAAGGCCGGCGTCGATCCGGCTTCGATCAAGACCTGGGACGATTTCATCGCCGCGGGCAAGAAGATCCAGTCCGCCAATCCTGGCGTCTCGATGACCAATGCCGATTTCAACGGTGACTCGGAATTCTTCCGCATGATCTCCAACGAACAGGGCTGCGCCTATTTCTCCGAGGACGGACAATCGATCACGGTCAACCAGCCCAAATGCGTCGATGCCATGACCAAGGTCAAGGAGATGAAGGACGCCGGCATCATCTCGTCGGCCGACTGGGGCACCAAGATCACCAACAACACCGCCGGCACCGTCGCCACCCAGATCTATGGCGGCTGGTATGAGGGCACCATTCGCACCGAATCTGCCGGTGAAAACGGCAAATGGGGCGTCTATCTGATGCCGAGCCTCACCGCCGACGGGCCGCGCGCCGCCAATCTCGGCGGTTCCTCGCTGGCTATCACCTCGGCGTCGAAGAACAAGGAGGCAGCCTACGCCTATCTGAAATACACGCTCGGAACCAATGAAGGCCAGATCACGATGCTGAAGGAGTTCGGCCTGGTGCCGTCCCTGATCTCGGCGCTCAATGACCCCTACGTCTCGGAAGGTCTGCCCTATTGGGGCGGCCAGGCGGTGTGGAAGGATATTCTCGGCACCTTGCCGAAGGTTGTTCCGAGCCGCGGCACGCAGTTCCAGAGCGACGCCGAAATCATCGTCCGCGCCGTGCAGACCAAGTATCTGGCCGGCGGCTATCCCGACGCCAAGACGGCACTCGACGATGCCGCAAGCCAGATCGCGGCGGCGACCGGACTGCCCGTCAAATCATAACCACCGCTTCTCCTTCTCCCCTTGTGGGAGAAGGTGGATCGGCACGATAGCGCCGAGACGGATGAGGGGTGCTCCAGCGGAGTGAGACGTTGGCATTCCCTGGAACACGCCTCATCCGTCGCCTTCGGCGACACCTTCTCCCACAAGGGAGAAGGGAAGACCCAGGCGATGGCGTGAAACAACAATCGATAGAAGGAGGATGAGGATGCGCAACCGCAACGCCACGGCCTATCGCTTCCTCACGCCCTATCTGCTGATCTTCGCGATCTTCTGGGTGTGGCCGATCATCAGCTCCTTCATGATCTCCTTCCAGGCGACGCGTACCGTGCCGTGGCGGTTCGCGCCGAGCTTCAACTGGGGCCGGTTGATCGGCGATCCGGCCTTCTTCAACGCCCTGAAGAACACGCTGCTCATCCTTGTCATCCAGGTGCCGGTGATGATCTCGCTGGCGCTTGTCATGGCGGTGCTGTTGAACTCGCCGCTCTTGAAGGCGCGCGGCCTCTACCGCTTTGCCTTCTTCGCCCCGGTGGTGGTCGGCGAGGTCGCCTATTCGGCGGTGTTCCGGCTGATGTTCAACCTCGATTTCGGCATCATCAACAAGCTTTTGAACAGCGTCGGCCTGCCCAAGATCGACTGGTTTTCCAACGTCACGCCGGCGATGGCGCTGATCATGATCGCGGTGACCTGGCGCTGGGCCGGCTACAACGCCATCATTCTGCTCGCCGGCATGCAGTCCATTCCCGAAGATGTCTACGAGGCGGCGACGCTCGACCGCGTCAGCAAGCTCAAGCAGTTCTTCTACATCACCCTGCCGCTCTTGAAGCCGGTCATCGTATTCTGCCTCGTGCTGTCGATCATCGGCACCATGCAGCTGTTCACCGAGCCGTTCCTGATCACCGAACGCGGCGGACCTGGCGGCGGTACGGAGACGCTTGGCCTGCTGCTCTATCGCCAGGGTTTTCGGTCGCTCAATTTCGGCTATGCGTCGGCCGTCGCCTACACCATGGCCGGGCTGGCGATCGCCATCACGCTGGCGCAGCTGTGGCTGACGAGGGAACCGAAATGAGTTCGCGCTCCTCCGCCAGACTGGGACGCAGCATCGCTCTGCATCTGTTCCTGACGCCGCTGGCGCTGATCTGGCTGTTTCCGCTGTGGATGATGGTGGTGTTCTCGACCATGCCGGACAACGGCATCTTCAGCCCCGGCATCGAGCTTTTGCCGCACGGCAATTTCATCGACAATTTCAACAATCTGCAGCGTGACACGAACTTCGTCGGCGCCATCGGCATTTCGGTCTCGGTGGCGGTGACCTACACCATCCTGTCGGTGCTGCTGACGTCGATGGCCGGCTGGGCGCTGGCCCGCTACCAGTTCTTCGGCAAGGGCGTGGTTGTCGCCATCATCCTCGGCACCATCACGCTGCCCTATGCGGTCGTGCTGATCCCGCAATTCATCATGGTGGCGCGCGACTTCAAGCTCGCCAACACCTGGGTGGCGCTGATCGTGCCGCCGCTGTTCAATTCGCTCGGCGTGCTGTTCATGCGGCAGAGTTTTTCGATGATGCCGGACGACCTCTTCGATGCGGCGCGCGTCGAGGGCGTCAAGGAATGGCGCATCTTCCTCTTCGTCGCGCTGCCTTTGGCGCGGCCGATGCTGGCCGCACTCGCCATCATCCTGTTCCTCGCCTCCTGGAACAATTATCTGTGGCCGCTTTTGATCAACAGCCAGCCGGGTTCGATGACGGCGCCGGTGGCGCTCGGCACGCTGATCGGCCTCACCAAGGTGTCATGGGGCGGCATCATGGCGGGCGCGGTGATGCTGACGGTGCCGATGCTCGTCGTCTTCGTGCTGCTGCAGCGCCATTTCATCGCGGGCATCGCCGCCGGCGCCGTCAAGTAAGGGGCAGCATGGCAACGGTCACGCTCAACAATGTCGTCAAGCGCTTCGGTGTCTTCGAGGTCGTCCATGGCGCCAGCATCGACATCAAGGACGGCGAGTTCGTCGTCTTCGTCGGGCCCTCCGGCTGCGGAAAATCGACGCTGCTCAGGATGATTGCCGGGCTCGAGGACATCAGCGGCGGCGAGATCGCCATCGGCGGCAAGGTGGTCAACGATGTCGAGCCGGCCGACCGCGGCATCGCCATGGTGTTCCAGTCCTACGCGCTCTATCCGCACATGAGCGTCGAACAGAACCTCTCTTTCGGCTTGCGCATGACCGGCAATCCAAAGGCCGACACCGAACGGCGGGTGAAGCGGGCGGCCGAGATCCTGCGCATCAGCGAATTGATGGACAGGCGCCCGAAAAAACTCTCCGGCGGACAGCGCCAGCGCGTCGCCATCGGCCGCGCCATCGTGCGCGAACCGCAGGTGTTCCTGTTCGACGAGCCGCTCTCCAACCTCGACGCCGAATTGCGCGTCCAGATGCGCGTCGAGATCTCCCGGCTGCACAAGGAGCTCGGCACGACAATGATCTATGTCACGCACGACCAGACCGAGGCGATGACGCTCGCCGACAGGATCGTCGTGATGCGCGCCGGCCATATCGAGCAGATCGGCCGGCCGCTCGATCTCTACGACAACCCCGACAATCAGTTCGTCGCGGGCTTTGTCGGCTCGCCGAAGATGAACTTCATCAAAGGCCGGGTCGTCGGGCACGATGCGCGTGGTGTCGTGGTCGAGCTGGCGGGTCAGGAGAAGACCTGCATCACGCAACCGCTGACCGGCGCTGCACCTGAAATGGGCAGCCCAAAAATCGGCAGCAAGGTCATTGTCGGCGTTCGGCCCGAACATTTCGGCAATGCCGGAGAGGGCGACGCCGACCTCGTGGTTGCCATCGACGTGGTCGAGCACCTGGGCGGCACAAGTTTCCTCTACGCCAGAACGGCCAACGGTGACGACGTGGTGATCCAGCGCGACGCGACGAAGGTTCCCGACACATCAGAGATCACCGTTTCCATCCGCAAATCCTACCTGTTCGACGAAAAAGGACTGCGGCTGCGCTGACCGCCGGCCCTTTCCAGCCTTCAAGGAGAATGACAATGACTGCAACCACGCCCATTCGCTGGGGCATCCTCGGCCCGGGCAGCATCGCCCAGTCCTTTGCCGGTGGCGTGGCCGCTTCGCGCACCGGAAAGCTGGTCGCCATCGGCGCGCGAAATCCCGCCAAGCCCGGCCTCGCCGAGAGTTTTCCTGGCGCCCGCATTCTCGACGGCTACGACGCGCTGCTCGCCGATCCCGACATCGATGCCATCTACATTTCGATACCGCATCCCGGTCATGCGCAATGGGCGATCAAGGCGGCCGAGGCCGGAAAGCATGTGCTGTGCGAAAAGCCGCTTGCGCTGACCGCCTTCGAAGCCGACGCCATGATGCACGCCGCACGCAAGGCCGGCACATTCCTCGGCGAAGCCTTCATGTACCGGCTGCACCCGCAGACCAAGAAGCTGGTCGAACTGATCAGGTCCGGTGTCATCGGCGACATCAGGATGATCAAATCGAGCTTCGGCTTCGCCATGCCGGGCTTCATGCCGCAGCACCGGCTCTATGCCAACGATCTCGCCGGCGGCGGCATTCTCGACGTTGGCGGCTATCCCGTCTCGATGGTTCGGCTGATTGCCGGCGCGGCGCTAGGACAACCTTTCGCTGAGCCGGACAAGGTGGTCGGCACCGCCCATCTGGGCCAGTCCGGCGTCGACGAATGGGCGTCCGCGCTGCTGCATTTCCCAGGCGGCATTGTCGCCGAAGTCTCCTGCAGCATTTCGCTCAACCAGGACAATGTGCTGCGCGTCCTGGGCACAAAGGGCCGTATCGAAGTGCCGGACTTCTGGTTCGCCGGCGGCAACCGCGACGTCGGCCTCGGCCGGATCGACATCATCGCATTCACCGGCGCGCGCCAGACCATCA
This sequence comes from Mesorhizobium sp. M7A.F.Ce.TU.012.03.2.1, assembly GCF_004006095.1. Lineage (NCBI taxonomy): Bacteria > Pseudomonadati > Pseudomonadota > Alphaproteobacteria > Hyphomicrobiales > Phyllobacteriaceae > Mesorhizobium > Mesorhizobium sp. M7A.F.Ce.TU.012.03.2.1. The sequence goes on along the minus strand of NZ_CP034779.1, from coordinate 381,435 downwards.
GCGTCGACGAGAAGCGCCATGTCTATTCCTTCGAGGTCGACGCAGCCGGTGAGGCGATCCGAGCCGGCGGCCAAGAATTCGCCTGGCCGGGCATGGCATGGGCGGAAAGCCTCGGCACCTTGCGCGTGCTGGATAAATGGCGGGCGGCAGCCGGCCTGGAATACGCGATCGAGAAAGCCGCGCAGCGCACCAACACCATCTCCGGCCGGCCTTTGCGGTCCGGCGGCACGGCGATCGCCAAGCGCACCATTCCCGGCCTGTCGAAGCCGGCATCGGTGGTGGCGCTCGGCTTCGAGGATTTCCGTACCTTTTCCTCAGGCTCGATCCTGCTCGATGCCTATTTCGAGGCCGGCGGCAATCTCTTCGATACCGGCTATGTCTATGGCGGCGGCTATACCGAGAAGCTGCTTGGCGAGTGGTTGAAAAACCGTGACGTGCGCGCGCAATCGGTGGTCATCGCCAAGGGCGCGCACTCGCCGCTGTGCTATCCCGATGTGATCGGCAAGCAGCTCGACCAGTCGCTCGAACGCCTGCAGACCGATCACGTCGATGTCTACTTCATGCACCGCGACAATCCCGATGTGCCGGTCGGCGAATTCGTCGATGCGATGGATCGTGAGGTCAAGGCCGGCCGCATCCGCGGCCCGTTCGGCGGCTCGAACTGGACAATGGAACGCATGGATGAGGCGATCGCCTATGCCGAACGTACCGGCAAGCAAAAGCCTGGCGCGCTGTCCAACAATTTCTCGCTGGCTGAAATGCTGGAGCCGATCTGGGCAGGCTGCGTCACGTCCTCCACGGATCCATGGAAGGCCTGGCTGACATCCAGGCAGATGCCGAATTTCGCCTGGTCGAGTCAGGGGCGCGGCTTCTTCACCGATCGCGCAGGTCGGGACAAGCAAGACAATGAGGAACTGGTGCGGGTCTGGTACTCCGAGCGGAATTTCGGCCGCCGCGACCGGGCGGTCGAACTTGCCGCGAGACTGGGCAAGAGCCCGATTCATATTGCGCTGGCCTATGTGCTCGCTCAGCCATTCCCATCCATCCCGCTGATCGGGCCACGCACGCTGGACGAGTTGGACGACAGCCTGCGCGCTCTCGACATCACGCTGTCGCAAGCCGATCTCGAATGGCTGGATGGCGGCAGTCGGCGCGCTGCCTAGCTGGCTGCCTTTTTAACCGTCGCGGCGTCAGGTCTCGTCATCAGGCGCCCTGACGCCACGCCTGGCCGGTGTCCGCAAATTGGCATACATGCCGGTGGTGCGGAATTGGCTCGGCGTGATGCCGTAGCAGCGGCGGAAGACTTTTGAAAAATAGTTCGCGTCCTCGAAGCCGCACAGGATGGCGACCTCCTTCACCGGCAGAAAATCCGCCTTGGTCAGCAGCTTCGCCGCGCGTTGCAGACGCTGCTGCAGCACGAACTCGGCCGGCGGCAAGCCTTCGCTCTCGGCGAAACAGCGTGAGAAATGGGCCCGGCTGAGGCCGCTGATCTGGACCAGGTCCGCCACCGGCAGCGGCCTGTCGAGATTGGCATTGATGTGATCGATGACCGGCTGCATGGCGCTCTGTTTTTCGGCAAAGGCATGGGAGCCGAAGACATCGTCATAGAGCGCCATCGCAGCCTCATAGGCGACCGCCGAAGCAGCACCCGGCGAAGCGGCGCCTTTGATCAGGCGCAAGCTGCAATCGGCAAGATGATCGATCGTCGCCTGCTGCAGCCGAAATACCGGACCCGAGACGCTGAGGATCGACTTGTGGATGCGCAGCGCCTCCTCGCCGTTCATCGAAATCCAGAAATATTCCCAGCGCTCATCCCCGGCCAGCCAGTAGCGGTGGTTGTGCGGCACCAGCACCAGCAATGTGTCGTTCTTCTGCAGGCGGTAATTGCGGTTCTCGTAGCGCAGCCGGCCGGTTCCGCTGATCGTGTGCTGGAGCACGGTGAACGGCGTCTGGCCGCGCCTGCGCCCATCCCAGTCGTAGATCTCGTCCTCGCGCACTTCATAGCCCGTGCTCGTCGGCATGGCGTGCAGGCGCTGGCGGCCGCGCGGCAGCGAGATCGTGCGCATGGACTGTCCGTTGTTTATCAAATCCTGCAGCACAAAATTACCCTTGAAAGCATAATCCTTCTCTGGTCGCGCTCGCGAATAAGCGCATAATCGCCGTCGAAAAGCGAGAGAGATCCGCAGTCGAGGAGCGGACAGGGAGGTTGGCGAGCCGGTTTCCGGCTTGTCCTGCACACATGCCACGGCATGTGGCAACAGCTTCCCATTGTCATTCCTTGCCTGCAATTCGAAATGGAATGAGGTGCGGCTGGTGAGTTTCAAAATCGCTATCATCGGTGCCGGCAGCGTCGGCTTCACCAAGAAATTGTTCACCGACATCCTGTGCGTGCCCGAATTCAAGGACATCGAATTTGCGCTCACCGATGTAAGCGAGCACAACCTTCAGATGATCAAGGCGATCCTCGACAGGATCGTCGAGGCAAACAGGTTGCCGACCAGGGTGACGGCGACGACCGACCGCCGCAAGGCGCTCGAAGGCGCACGCTACGTCATCAGTTGCGTGAGGGTCGGCGGTCTCGAAGCCTATGCCGACGATATCCGCATTCCCCTGAAATACGGCATCGACCAATGCGTCGGCGATACGATCTGCGCCGGCGGCATTCTCTATGGACAGCGCAACATCCCGGTGATCCTGGATTTCTGCAAGGACATGCGCGAGGTCGCCGAGACGAACGTCAAATTCCTGAACTACGCCAACCCGATGGCGATGAACACCTGGGCGGCGATCGAATACGGCAAGGTCGACACTGTCGGGCTCTGCCACGGCGTCCAGCACGGCGCCGAACAGATCGCCGAGGTGCTGGGCGCCAAGTCCACGCAGGAACTCGACTATGTCTGTTCCGGCATCAACCACCAGACCTGGTTTATCGACCTGCGCCTGAACGGCCGTCCCATCGGCAAGGACGAACTGGTGGCCGCTTTCGAGGCGCATCCGGTCTATTCCAGGCAGGAGAAGCTGCGCATCGACGTTCTGAAGCGCTTCGGCATCTATTCGACCGAGAGCAACGGCCATCTTTCCGAATATCTGCCCTGGTACCGCAAACGTCCCGACGAGATCACGCGCTGGATCGATATGTCCGACTGGATTCACGGCGAGACAGGCGGCTATCTCCGCTACTCCACCGAAACCCGCAACTGGTTCGAGACGGAATATCCGCAGTTCCTCGAAGCGGCGTCAAAGCCGATCGACCGGGCGAAGCGCTCCAACGAGCATGCCAGCCACATATTGGAGGCGCTGGAGACCAACCGGGTCTATCGCGGCCACTTCAACGTCAAGAACAATGGCGTGATCACCAACCTGCCGCAGGATGCCATCATCGAGTCGCCCGGCTTCGTCGACCGTTTTGGCATCAACATGGCCGCCGGCATCACGTTGCCGGAGGCCTGCGCCGCCACCTGCATCGCCTCGATCAATGTCCAGCGCATGTCGGTGCATACCGCGATATCAGGCGACATCGATCTTCTGAAGCTCGCCGTGCTGCATGACCCGCTGGTCGGCGCGGTTTCGACGCCGGAAGAGGTCTGGCAAATGGTCGACGAAATGGTCGTCGCCCAGGCGGCCTGGCTGCCGCAATATGCCCATGCGGTTCCGGCGGCCAGGGAGCGGCTGTCGACATCCCAGGTGAAGACCCGCGAGTGGGCGGGCGCCGCACGGCGCAGCGTTCGCTCGATCGAGGAATTACGCGCCGAAAAAGCCGCGCTGAAGCAAGCCGGCTGAGACGAGCCGGCTGAGACGGGCCGGCTGAGACGGGCCGGCTGGAATTCATGCGGTGATGGTGGATCCATGGGAGGCGGATCCACTGCCACGAAGCCGTTTGAATTCGAGGAGAGGCGGAGCGGGTGCAAACGCTCCGGACAAACAAGAGGGAGAGAGACCGTGAGGAATTTCCGCAATATCGGCCTTGCTGCCGGACTGACGCTGAGCGTCTCGGTCTCGGCACTCGGTGCTTACGCTTCCGAACCGACGGTTCCGCCGGCGCCGACACCGTTTCCCGCCGAAGGCAAGATCAACTATGTCGCGCGAGACTCGATCCTGGAGTTCAAGGCGCTCCCCGAATATCACGAGCCCGACTGGGTCACCGAGAAATACGTCAAGACCGGCAAGCTGCCGCCGGTGAAGGACAGGCTGCCGAAGGAGCCGCTGGTCTTCAAGAAGGGCAACATGCAGGACGGCATCGGCGTCTATGGCGATACGATGCGCCACGTCATCGGCGGGCGGCCGGAAGGCTGGAACTACGGCGCCGGTCAGACGCAAGGCTGGGGCGGCATCGACATCGGCCTCTCCGAATGCCTGACGCGCACCGCCCCGCTGTTCCAGGTCGAGGCCAAGGACACCGAGCCGCTGCCGAACCTGGCCAGGAGCTGGGATTGGTCGAGCGATGGCCACAAGCTGACCATGCACCTCATCGAAGGAGCGAAGTGGTCGGACGGCGTGCCGTTCAATGCCGACGACGTCATGTTCTACTGGGACGACGAGGTGGTCGATCCCAACGTCTCGCCGCTGAACGGCGCCACGCCGGAAAGCTTCGGCGTCGGCACGACGCTGAAGAAGATCGACGACTACACCGTCGAATGGACCTTCAAGGATGCCTTCCCGAAGCAGTACCTGTACGCCATGGCCTACGGCACTTTCTGTCCTGGCCCCGCGCACATCCTGAAGCCGCAGCATCCGAAATACTCGAAGAACACCTACGATCAGTTCAAGAATGCCTTCCCGCCGGAATTCATGAACATGCCGGTGATGGGTGGCTGGGTCCCGGTCGAATACCGGCCGGACGACATCATCGTCATGCGCCGCAATCCCTATTACTGGAAGGTCGACGAGAAGGGTAACCAGCTGCCCTATCTCAACGAACTGCACTACAAGCTGTCGACCTGGGCCGATCGCGACGTCCAGGCGGTGGCCGGCGCGGCCGATTTTTCCAATCTGGAGCAGCCGGAAAACTTCGTCGCCTCGCTGAAGCGTGCGGCAGAGGCGAACGCACCGGCCCGTCTTGCTTTCGGCCCGCGGCTCATCGGCTACAATCTGCGATTTAATTTTTCCGCGAATGGCTGGGGCAATCCGGACGAACGGGGCCAGGCGATCCGCGAGCTGAACCGCAACGAGGATTTCCGCAAGGCCGTCACCATGGCGCTCGACCGCAAGGCGCTCGGTGACTCGCTGGTCAAGGGGCCGTTCACCGCCATCTATCCCGGCGGCCTGTCGTCAGGAACCAGCTTCTACGACCGCGCTTCGACGGTCTACTACCCCTTCGACCTCGAGGGCGCCAAGGCGGAACTCGCCAAGGCCGGCCTCAAGGATACGGATGGCGACGGCTTCGTGAATTTCCCTTCCGGTACCGCCGGCGGCAAGAATGTCGAGATCGTGATGCTGGTCAACAACGACTACACGACCGACAAGAGCCTTGCCGAAGGCGTCGTCGCCCAGATGGAAAAGCTCGGGCTTCGGGTCGTGCTCAATGGCCTCAACGGCACCCAGCGCGACGCTTCCCAATATTCGGGCCGCTTCGATTGGCTGGTCCGGCGCAACGAACAGGAACTGACGTCGGTGGTGCAGAACACCGTGCAGCTTGCCCCGGTCGGCCCGCGCACCAGCTGGGACCATCGGGCGCCGGAGAACGGCGAGGTCGATGTGATGCCGTTCGAAAAGGATCTCGTCGATATCGTCAACAAGTTCGTCTCGACGCAGGACAACGACCAGCGTGCCAGCCTGATGAAACAATTCCAGAAGATCTCGACGGAGCACGTCTACAATGTCGGCCTGACGGAATATCCCGGCGCGCTGATCGTCAACAAGCGCTTCTCGAACATTCCGCAGGGCACGCCGATCTTCATGTTCAACTGGGCCGAGGATTCGATCATCCGCGAACGGGTCTTTGTCGCGGCCGACAAGCAGGCGAAATACGAATTGTTCCCCGAGGAGTTGCCCGGCAAACCCGGAGAGAAGGGGCCGATGAATTAGGTTTACCTCCCTGACCGAGAGACCTCCGGCCGCGCCGCTGGCGCGTCCGGACAAACCAACCTCCGGACGCAACCAAGGGCGCGATCGGCGAGACAAGGAAACGAACCGTCCATGCTGCGATTCCTGCTCACGCGCATAGCGTCGGCAATCCCGGTCCTCGCCATTTTGAGCCTGGCCACCTTTGCCATCATCCAGGCGCCGCCGGGCGATTATGCCGACTACATCCGCTCGCAGGCGATCAACCAGGGTGGAGCCTCCTTCGCCGAGGCCGACGCGCAGGCAAAGGCCTATCGCATCGAGCATGGTCTCGATAAGCCGCTGCCTCTCCAGTATCTCAACTGGATCGGTGGCATCGTCACCCGCGGCGATTTCGGCTACAGCCTGTACTACAACAAACCGGTCGCCGACGTGGTCGGAGAGCGCCTGCCGCGCACGCTCCTCCTGGCGCTGGTCTGCCATCTGCTGGCCTCGGTGCTGGGCATCACATTCGGCATATGGGCGGCGACAAGGCAATACACCTGGATCGACTCGACACTGTCGGCCATCTCTTTTCTCGGCATGACGGTGCCGCGCTTCCTGATGGCGCTGATCATCGTCTATCTGCTGGTGTTCCAGTTCAACGTGTCGGAGATCGGCTCATTCTTCTCGCCGCAATATGGTGGCGCGCCGTGGTCGTGGGCCAAATTCGTCGACCTGGTCAAGCATGTCTGGCCGGTGGTGGCGATCGCGACTTTCGGCGGCCTCGCCTACAATATGCGCGTCATGCGCGGCAATCTGCTCGATACGCTGAACGCGCAATATGTCGAGACGGCCAGGGCCAAGGGGCTGACGGGTGCCGCCGTCGTCATGCGCCACGCCGTGCCCAACGCGCTGCATCCGCTCATCATGTATCAGGGTGTGGTGCTGCCCTATATGCTGACCGGCGAGATCGAGACCGCGATCATCTTCGCGCTGCCGACGGTCGGCCCGGCGATCGTCGGCTCCATGGCTGTCGGCGACGTCTATGTCACCGCCACCTTCATGATGGTGCTGTCGGCGACGCTGATCGTCGGCAACATCATCGCCGACATGCTGCTCGTCCTGCTCGATCCGCGCGTGCGCCAGTTCGGGGAGCGCTGAGATGCTGGCGCGCGATCCATCCCCTCCACCGCTGCCGGCCGAAGGTCCCATCGTCGCCAAACCGGCGCGCGGCAACGAAAGCTATATCGCGCTTGTCTGGCGCCGGCTGAAGCGCTCCTGGACCGGCATGGCCGGGCTCTGGCTCGTCGTGCTGCTGCTGTTGATGGCCGTGTTCGCCGAGTTCATCGCGCCAATGGACCCGAAGGTCACGGATGTCGGCTTCGCTCCGCCGCAGGTGCCTGTTTTCCATGACAGAGACGGCGGTTTCACCGCACGGCCGAGGGTCTATGCGCTGGCCGATTCGGCGGACCTCGATCCGGTCACTTTCCAGCCCGTCGTCGGTCCCGACTACGACCATCCAAGGCTGCTTGGTTTCTTCGTGCATGGCGCGCCCTACAAGCTGTTCGGGCTGCTGCCGGCGGACCGGCATCTGTTCGGCTCGCTGGACGGCCAGCCGGTGCATTTCCTGGGCACCGACAAGTTCGGCCGTGACGTGCTGTCGCGCGCCATCCACGGCTCGCGCGTCTCGCTGATGATCGCGCTGACGGTCGTCTTCATCATCACCGTCATCGGCACCACCGTCGGCATGGTCTCCGGCTATTTTGGCGGCAGGTTCGATGTCTGGATGCAGCGCTTCGTCGAACTGGTGCTCGCCTTCCCGCAGCTGCCGCTCTATCTGGCGCTGACGACGCTGATCCCGGTCACCGCTCCCACCAACGTCTTCCTGGCTTTCGTCATCATCGTCATGTCGGCCTTGGGCTGGGCGCAGATGTCGCGCGAGGTGCGCGGCAAGACGCTGGCGCTGGCGCGGATCGAGTATGTGCGCGCCGCCATGGCGGTCGGCGCCACCGACCGGCGCATCATCATGCAGCACATCTTCCCCAATGTGATGAGCCACGTGATCGTCGCCGTGACGCTGGCGATCCCGACCGTGGTGCTGCTCGAATCCTTCCTCGGTTTCCTCGGCTTCGCCGTCAAGCCGCCGCTGATCTCGTGGGGCCTGATGCTGCAGGACACCGCGACCTATTCCGTCATCGGCACCTATCCGTGGATCCTGTCGCCGGTCGGTTTCGTGCTCGTCACCGTCTTTGCCTTCAACGCGCTGGGCGACGGCCTGCGTGACGCCGTCGACCCTTATTGAGGTGCTGAGATGACCGTCGCGCTCGCCGAATCCTTCGCACCAACCGTCCGTCACGACCATGACGGACGCCAGGGCCAGCCGATCATCGATGCTCGCAACGTCGCCGTGGCCTTCAAGGTCGAGCATGGCGTCGTCGACGCGGTCAAGGACATCTCGTTTCAGCTCTATCGCGGCGAGACGATCGCCATCGTCGGCGAATCCGGTTCGGGCAAGTCGGTGACGGCGCGCACCGTCATGGGCCTTCTGTCGCGGCGCGCCACCGTGTCCCCCGGATCGAGCGTCTGCTATGACGGGCAAAACATCCTGAAATTTCCCGAGAGCGCCCGGCGCAAGCTGCGCGGCAACCGCATCTCGATGATCTTCCAGGAGCCGATGAGCTCGCTCAACCCGATCTATACGGTCGGCGGCCAGATCGTCGAGGCGATCCGGGTGCATCGCAAAGTCAGCCGCAAGCAGGCCTGGGCGCGCGCACTGGAACTTCTGCAGCATGTGCAGATTCCCGATCCCGCCGCGCGGCTCAAGCAATACCCGCACCAGCTATCGGGCGGGCAACGTCAGCGGGTGATGATCGCCATGGCGCTGGCCAACAATCCCGATGTGCTGATCGCCGATGAGCCGACCACAGCGCTCGATGTCACCGTCCAGGCGCAGATCCTGAACCTGATCCGCAGCCTGCAGAAAGAGCTGCGTATGGCGGTGATCCTGATCACCCACGACCTGACCGTGGTGCGCCAGTTCTCCGACTACGTCTATGTCATGCAGCATGGCGAAATGTGCGAGCACAACGTCACCGAACGGCTGTTCGCCAACCCACAGCACCCCTATACGAGACGGCTGCTGGCTTCAGAGCCGCATGGGCAGCCGAAACCCCTTCCGGAGGGCTGCGGCACCATCCTCGAGGCGAGCGGCGTGCACGTCTCATTCATGCTGCGCCACGGCACCTTCCTGAAGCCGGACTGGCGAGAACTGGTCGCCGTCGACGATCTCGGCCTGAAACTCTGTCGCCATGAGACGCTGGGGCTGGTCGGCGAATCCGGCTCCGGCAAGACCACCTTCGGCCAGGCCTTGCTCCGCTTGATCGACGCCAAGCGCGGCGAGATCCATTTCGACGGCAAGCCGATCCATGGCCTGTCGCGTGCCGAGATGCGGCCGCTGCGCTCGCGCATGCAGATCGTCTTCCAGGATCCGTTTTCCTCGCTCAACCCGCGCATGACGATCGGCCAGATCATCGAGGAAGGGCTGATTGTCAACAGCATAGGGGCGACGCGGCGCGAGCGGGTCGAACGGGTGCGCGACGCGCTGGTCAGCGCCGGCATGCCGGGCGATATACTGTCGCGGTTTCCGCATGAATTCTCCGGCGGCCAGCGGCAGCGCATCGCCATCGCCCGCGCCATCGCGCTCGAACCCGAATTCATCCTGCTCGACGAGCCGACATCGGCGCTCGACCTCTCCGTCCAGGCGCAGATCATCGACCTCCTGCGCAAGCTGCAGGACGAGCGCGGCCTCAGCTACCTCTTCATCTCGCACGACCTCAAGGTGGTGCGCGCCCTGTGCCATCGCGTGATCGTCATGCAGAACGGCAAGATCGTCGAGCAGGGCCCCGTCGACGACGTCCTGTCCAATCCCAAGACCGCCTACACCGAACGGCTCGTCAGGGCCGCTTTCGACGTGGCCTGAACATATGCCGGAGGTTAGCATGGCAAGGAATCCCAAGATCACGTTCATCGGCGCCGGCTCGACGGTGTTCATGAAGAACATTGTCGGCGACGTGCTGCAGCGCCCGTCGCTTTCGGGCGCGACGATCGCGCTGATGGACATCAATCCGCAGCGGCTGGAAGAGAGCGCCATCGTCGTCAACAAGCTGATCGCGACGCTCGGCGTCAAGGCGAAGACCGAGACCCATTCGGACCAGCGCAAGGCGTTGGCCGACGCCGATTTCGTCGTCGTCGCCTTCCAGATCGGCGGCTATGAGCCCTGCACGGTCACCGACTTCGAGGTGCCGAAGAAATACCGCCTGCGCCAGACGATCGCCGACACGCTGGGGGTGGGCGGCATCATGCGGGGCCTCCGGACCGTGCCGCATCTGTGGAAGGTGTGTGAAGATATGCTCGCCGTCTGCCCGCAGGCGATCATGCTGCAATATGTCAACCCGATGGCGATCAACACCTGGGCGATATCGGAGAAATATCCCGACATCAAGCAGGTCGGCCTCTGCCATTCGGTGCAAGGCACGGCCATGGAACTGGCTGAAGACCTCGACATTCCCTACGAAGACATCCGCTATCGCTCGGCCGGCATCAACCACATGGCGTTCTACCTGAAGTTCGAGCATCGCCAGCCGGACGGTTCCTACCGCAACCTCTACCCAGATCTCGTGCGCGCCTATCGCGAAGGCCGCGCGCCCAAGCCCGGCTGGAACCCGCGCTGCCCCAACAAGGTGCGCTACGAGATGCTGACCCGGCTCGGCTATTTCGTCACCGAGAGCTCGGAACATTTCGCCGAATACACGCCCTATTTCATCAAGGAAGGGCGCCCCGACCTGATCGAGAAGTACGGCATCCCGCTGGATGAGTATCCCAAGCGCTGCATCGAACAGATCGAGCGCTGGAAGGGACAGGCTGAGGCCTATCGCTCGGCCGATCGCATCGAAGTCGAGCAGTCCAAGGAATATGCCTCGTCGATCATGAATTCGGTCTGGACCGGCGAGCCGTCAGTGATCTACGGCAATGTCCGCAACAATGGCTGCATCACCTCGCTGCCCCGCGATTGCGCCGCCGAAGTGCCGTGCCTGGTAGATGCCTCAGGCATCCAGCCGACCTATATCGGCGAGCTGCCGCCGCAATTGACCGCGCTGATGCGCACCAACATCAACGTGCAGGAACTGACGGTGCGGGCGCTGATGACGGAAAACCGCGAGCACATCTACCACGCGGCGATGATGGACCCGCATACCGCGGCCGAACTCGATCTCGACCAGATCTGGTCCCTGGTCGATGATCTCCTGGCCGCCCACGGTGACTGGCTGCCGGCCTGGGCGCGGACGAACCGCAAGAGCGAGGCCGCCGCCTGATCGGCGGCGCCCGGCTCATTTCGAATCGTCGGGGTCCGTTTCTTCCTCGTCGTCGCGAGCCTTGATGACGTAAGCGCCCTTCAGCCAGCGGTTGAGGTCGATGTCCTTGCAGCGTGTCGAGCAGAACGGAAAGGTGTCGCGCGCCGAGGGCTTGCCGCATTCGGGGCAGGGGCGCTTCGGGCGCAAGGGCGTGACTTTGGGATCGGAATTCACAGCCGGGGTCCCGCCAGCCAGCCGCCATGCACCTTGAAGCCTTCGCCGCTCAACAGCGCGACGGTCTCATAGAGCGGCAGGCCAACGACGTTGGTGTAGGAGCCGACCAGCTTGACGACGAAGGCGCCGGCGAGGCCCTGGACCGCGTAACCACCCGCTTTGCCGCGCCATTCGCCCGAGGCGACATAGGCGTCAATCTCTTCGCGCGGCAGCCGCTTGAAACGCACCCGCGTCTCGACCAGCCGTTGGCGCAGCTTGCCACCCGGGGTGATCAGGCAGATGCCGGAATAGACCCGGTGCGAACGGCCCGACAACAGCCCGAGGCAGTTGGCAGCGTCGTCGAGGGTTTCCGCCTTGGGCAGGATGCGCCGCCCGACGGCAACCACCGTGTCGGCGGCCAGCACGAAACCCGGCGCGTAGTCGGCTTCGGTCTGCAGCGAGGCGAACGCCTTCTCGGCCTTTTCCCTCGACAGCCGTTTGGCCAGCGAGCGCGGATGCTCGGCACGCAGCGGCGTTTCGTCGACATCGGCCGGCAGCACGCGGTCCGGCTCGATGCCGGCCTGCTGCAAAAGCTCGATCCGGCGCGGCGAACCCGAGGCAAGCACCAGCTTCTGCAAAATGCTCATCGCGGACCAGTCGGGCTTTGCTTACTTGAAACGATAGGTGATGCGGCCCTTGGTCAGGTCGTATGGCGTCATCTCGACCAGAACCTTGTCGCCGGTCAGCACGCGGATGCGGTTCTTGCGCATGCGGCCGGCCGTATGGGCGATGATTTCGTGTTCGTTTTCGAGCTTTACCCGGAACATCGCGTTCGGCAACAATTCCGTCACGACACCCGGAAACTCGAGGACTTCTTCCTTCGGCATTCGATACCTTTGCTTGGATGGTAGTTCCAGCACCCTGGCCGGAATTTCGGCGGAACCTATATGATAATCGTCCGCTTGTGAACACGCTTAATCCGTCGCGTTTTTTGCTCCTGGAAGCAGAAAACGTCGGCCTATGCGCACCTTCAGCCGCTCGCGCACGTCGCGATAACTAGCCATGATCTGTTCGCGGGTGCCGCTGGCGTCGGTCGGGTCCGGCGTCGGCCAGTATTCGACCTCGACAGCGAGCGAGCGGGTGAGTTCAAGTGCGGCGTGGTGCGCTTCCGGCGCCAGCGTGACGATGAGGTCGAAATAGTCGTCCTCGAGATCGTCCATCGTCCTTGGGTGACGCCCGCCCAGCGTGAGACCGTCTTCGGCAAGCACCGCATCGACGAATGGATCGCGCTCGCCGGCGCGAACGCCTGCCGAAGCGACAAAGACGGTGGCCGGCAGCATGCGGCGCGCCAGTTGCTCCGCCATTGGCGAGCGCACGGCATTCATGCCGCACAGGAACAGGATCGAACGGGGCAGGGCGCCGGGTGCCAGGGCTAGCCCCGCCAGTGCAGTACGCAGACCAGCGTGAACAGCCGGCGCGCCGTATCGAAGTCGATGTCGATCTTGCCGGATAGCCGGTCCATCAGCGTCTGCGAACCTTCATTGTGCAGGCCGCGGCGGCCCATGTCGATCGCCTCGATGTGGCTCGGCGTCGAGGAACGGATGGCGTCGTAGTAGCTTTCGCAGATCATATAATAATCCTTGACGATGCGCCTGAGCGGCGTCAGCGACAGGATATGGGTGACGACGGCGGTGCCATCCTCGCGCGCCACGGCAAACACCAGGCGCTGCTCGGCCAGCGACAGTTTCAGCCGGTAAGGGCCGTCGCCGCTGTCATTGACGGGCTGAAAACTGTTCTCCTCGATCAGGTCGAAGATCGCCACCGCGCGTTCATGCTCGACATCGGGTGTCGACCGGCCGATCGATTCATCGAGTTCGACATCGATCAGCCTGGCGCGGGTTTGATCGGGGCCAGACATCGCCGCCTACATGTTCAACCGTATGGCGACGGAGCGCCCATGCGCGTCAAGGCCTTCCGCCTTGGCCAGCGCAATCGCCGCCGGCGCCAAGATCCGCAACTGTTCCGGTCCAAGCTTGAGGATCGACGTGCGCTTGACGAAATCGAGCACCGACAGACCGGACGAGAAGCGCGCCGAGCGCGCCGTAGGCAGCACATGGTTGGAGCCGCCGACATAGTCGCCGATGGCTTCCGGCGTGTGGCGGCCGAGAAAGACCGCACCCGCGTTGCGCATCCGCGACAGGAAGCCCTCGGCGTCGTCGATGGCCAGTTCGACATGTTCGGCGGCGATGCGGTCGACCAGCGGCAGCGCGGCGTCGATGGTCGACACCTGGATCACCGCACCAAAATCACGCCAGCTCGCCGCCGCCGTCTCGGCGCGTGGCAGGCTCTGCAACTGGCGCTCGACGGCTTGTTCGACAGCGATGCCGAAGGCTGAATCGTCGGTGACCAGGACCGATTGCGCCGATGCATCGTGCTCGGCCTGGGCCAGCAGGTCGGCCGCGATCCAGTCCGGATCGTTGCTGCCGTCGGCCACGACGAGCACTTCCGACGGCCCGGCGATCATGTCGATGCCGACGGCGCCGAACACCTGGCGCTTGGCCGCCGCGACATAGGCATTGCCCGGGCCGACAATCTTGGCGACCGGCCTGATCGTTTCGGTGCCGTAGGCAAGGGCGGCGATCGCCTGCGCGCCGCCGACACGGTAGATTTCCGACACGCCTGATATGTCGGCCGCCACCAGCACCAGCGGATTGATGATGCCGCCCGGCGCCGGTACGACCATGACGATGCGCTCGACGCCGGCCACCTTGGCCGGCACGGCGTTCATCAGCACCGAGCTTGGATAGCTCGCCGTGCCGCCCGGCACATAGAGCCCAACCGCCTCGACCGCCGTCCAGCGCCAGCCGAGCTCGACGCCGGCGGCATCCGTATAGCGGTCATCCTTTGGTCGCTGCCGCTCATGATGCGAGCGGATGCGGTCGCGCGCGAATTCCAGCGCCTCGATCGTCTTTGGGTCGGCGGCCTTGTAGGCCTGGGCGATGTCGTCCTTCGAAACGGCGATGCCCAGTCCAGCCAGATCGGCGCGATCGAATTTCCGTGAATAGTCGATCAGCGCCGCGTCGCCCTCGGCGCGCACGCGCGCGATGATGGCGCCCACCGCTGCATCGACGTCGGCGGACACTTCCCGCTTGGTCAACAGGAAGGCGGCGAAACGCTGCTCGAAATCGGCGTCGGACTGACGAAGCGTGATGGCCATCGGACGCTCAGGCCTTGTGGATGGGGCGCGAGGTGGCTTCCCACGCCCCGCCAATGTCGGCAAGGCGGGCCTCGATGCATTCGACGTCGAGCATGATCGCACCGCCGCCCGAGAAGATCAGCTCGACGATGCCGGCCGGCTTGCTGATCTCGATGAAGCTGATCGCCAGCAGCGACAGGACTTCCGCAGGCTTGTCGCGGTCGATACCGCTGGTCTTGGCGCCGAGCACGCGGTCGAAATGCAGCACGGCCTGCCGTCGCTCATTGTGCTGGCGAAACAGGCCGGATTTTGCCTCCCAGACGAAACGGTTCATGGTCAGCAGGAAACGCTTGGCCGCAGGCAGGAATTCGAGGTCGCTGACTTTCAGCACGGCATCCTGGACGTGGGCCGAAACGATGCTCAGGTCCTGGTCGTCTAGCGCGATAAGCTTAAGGCCGGTCATGCGGATTTCGCACCTGAAGGTTGATTGTTCAGCCTTCTGTTAGGCGGTCTTGGCGATCGGTGCAACCGCACCAACAGCTGCAGGTCTGCGCTGCCCCTCATCGCCCTGCCGGGCACTTCTCCCCGTATAGTGACGGGGAGAAGGACGCTGCCGCGAAGGATCTCGCCAATCTCCTGCGTTGCTGGAGAGGAGCCGAGGTCGCGGGCTACGCCGAAATCCGTTCGATCACCGCGCCGCAGTTGGACAGCTTTTCTTCCAGCCGCTCGAAGCCGCGGTCGAGATGGTAGACGCGGTTGACCGTGGTCTCGCCTTCCGCCGCCAGGCCGGCGATGACCAGCGACACCGAGGCGCGAAGATCGGTCGCCATGACCGGCGCGCCCTTCAGTTTCGGCACGCCGTCGACGATCGCCGTCTGGCCCGAAAGCGTGATATGAGCGCCGAGCCGCGCCAGTTCCTGCACATGCATGAAGCGGTTCTCGAAGATCGTCTCGGTGATCCGCGACTTGCCCTTGGCCATCGTCATCAGGCCCATGAACTGCGCCTGCAAATCGGTCGGGAAGGCCGGAAACGGCGCTGTCGTCACGTCGACCGGCGAAATGCCGGCGCCGTTGCGCCTCACACGAATGCCGGAATTGGTCGGGGTGATCTCCGCACCCGTCTGGGCGATCACGTCCAGTGCCGTCTGCAGCAGGTCCGGCCGCGCGCCTTCGAGCACGACGTCGCCGCCGGTCATGGCGACGGCCATGGCATAGGTGCCGGTCTCGATGCGGTCGGGGATGACGCGCACGCGCGCACCCGACAGCGATTCGACGCCGTCGATGGTGATGGTTGGCGTGCCGGCGCCGGAAATCTTCGCGCCCATGGCGTTGAGGCACTCGGCGAGGTTGACGATCTCGGGCTCGCAAGCCGCATTTTCCAGCACCGTCTCGCCCTTGGCGAGCGCCGCGGCCATCATCAGCACATGGGTGGCGCCGACCGAGACTTTCGGGAAGATGTAGCGGTTGCCGACAAGCCGGCCATTCCTTGTCTTGGCGATGACATAGCCGGTGTCGACGTCGATATCGGCGCCCAGCGCCTGCAGGCCCTCGAGGAACAGATCGACCGGCCGCGTGCCGATGGCGCAACCGCCCGGCAGCGACACTTTGGCTTCGCCCATGCGGGCCAGCAGCGGGCCGATCACCCAGAACGAGGCGCGCATCTTCGACACCAGTTCGTAGGGCGCTGTGGTGTCGACGATGTTGCGCGCGGAGAAGTTGATGGTGCGCGAATAGCCCTCATTCTGCTTCTCGCGGCGGCCATTGACCGAATAATCGACGCCGTGGTTGCCCAGGATGCGGATCAGTTGCTCGACATCGGCCAGATGCGGCACGTTTTCCAGCGTCAGCGTGTCGTCGGTCAAAAGCGAGGCGATCATCAAAGGCAGCGCCGCGTTTTTCGCGCCCGAGATCGGAATGCTTCCGGAGAGCTTGTTGCCCCCGACAATTCTGATGCGATCCATGGAAGAACGTCCCTCTCGGCCAAAAAGGGCCGGTTCAATCGTTTGAGTAGCGGCCCGTCTAGACCATTGGCCAATCTGGTTCAAGAATTACGCTGGTTCAAGAAATGGGATTTCGCCCACCCGGGCCAAGAGTGGCCGATTTGAGTTAATCTTTTTGTATTTCCTTCGATGCAGCGAGCCCGTCCGGCCGCTCGTCGGCATCGCCGGTGCGCCGCGAGCGTGACTGCGCCTTGCGCTTCTGCAGATTGGCGCGCAATTGCTCGGCCAGCCGATCCTTGCGGATTGTTGCGCTGTTTTTCGGTGGACCATCCTTTTTCACTGGAATTGCCTTGTCGTCCATCGCCCCGTCGCCGCCGGCGACCCACCAGCTTGCTGTTCAGGGATAGCCAACATTGTGGCACTGCCATGTCTTAAAAAGCTATCCGGCAAAGGCTTTCACAGAAGCGTTGCGCTTGGCCTTGCGCTTGCCGGTTCGATATGGCAGAAGCCCCGCCATCAGCGGCTGCGGTAGCTCAGTGGTAGAGCACTCCCTTGGTAAGGGAGAGGTCGAGAGTTCAATCCTCTCTCGCAGCACCAGTTTCCAACATCCTTGTTGCCGCACATTCGTTCTCTGCATTTGCGAGGGCGAGGCGGCTACATGGGAACGGCGCGGCCGTCGTGCTGGCGGACCTCATCAGCCGTGCATTGCTCCAGAAAATGGCTGCCACAGGCAACTCCAGCCGAAACGCGTTCTCGGAAGCGACACGATTCGTTAACCAAGATGCTGTTCATCAACATGACGTGTTGTGGCATGGACGCCTGTCTGCGTCGGTCAAGTCCATGCTTGTCAGGAAGAGGGCTGAAAGGCTCTTCATCTGGGCGGAACCTGAAATCGCCCGAAACAAGAACGTGCAAGGCATGAACGTGAGCGAAAACGTGCAAAACGCCCCCCGTGCTTCCCGTCTTTGGACACTGCCTGCCATCATCGCAGCGTTCCTTTGCCTGTGTGTCACCGGCGCGTTCGCGGAGACGCGTGCTTTGAAGATTCAACATCTCCATACGGGCGAGAAGGCTGAAATCGTCTTCAAGCGCAATGGGCGCTATGATCCGGCGGGATTGAAGAAGATCAATCTCATGCTGCGCGACTGGCGTCGCAACGAACCGACGAAGATGGATCCGCGCCTGCTCGATCTTGTCTGGCAGGCCTATCGCGCCAGCGGCTCGAGAGCCTATATCCACGTGGTCAGCGCCTATCGGTCGCCAGCGACGAACGCCATGCTGCGCAGCCGCTCGAAGGGCGTGGCTCGGGAAAGCCAACACATGGTTGGCCGTGCGATGGACTTCTTCCTGCCGGATGTGCCGCTGAAGAAGCTGCGCGACATCGGCCTGAAGATGCAGGGCGGCGGCGTAGGCTATTACCCTACCTCGGGCTCGCCTTTCATACATATGGATGTCGGCAATGTGCGGCATTGGCCGGGCATCAGCCGCCAGGAACTCGCAAGGGTATTCCCGAACGGCAACACCTTGCATGTGCCGAGCGACGGCAAACCGCTGCCCGGTTATGGGCAGGCGTTTGCCGCCTACAAATCGCGCAAGGGCGCCGGCACGCCCAACATCGACCTGGCAAGTGCCGACGGCGGCCAACGCAGGCCGGCGCGCGGCCTGCTGGCGACGCTTTTGGGTGGCCGCGGTGCGGACGAGACCGATGATGTCGCCGAAGCGGTGCCGGCGCCACGCAAGCCGGCCAAGTCCGTTGAACCCAGGCCCGCCGGCATCGCAATCGTGCCGCCGCAGGATGCCCAGCGCGCCGACATCCAGATGGCTTCCGTCGATAGGGCCGAAGAATCGCCGATTGGACCGGAAGGGAAGACGCCTGAAGCGATCGTCATGGCCATGGCGCCGGGCTCGGTGCCGCTGCCAGCCTTCGCCCCGCGCAGCGGGTCCACGACCAGCATTCCGACCCCGCAACTCGCGCCGCTTGCAGCAGCCAACGCTTCCACCGCGCGGGCCGAACTGGCCAATCCAACAGCAACCGATGCTGAAATTCCCTCGGGCAAGTCGGCCGGTCCCGCGGGCGGCGCGCCGGACATGGTGGCGTTCAACATCCCGTTGCCGACATGGCGACCGGAAAGCCCGACGCGCCAGCTTGAAGCAGACAAATCAGGCGATGCGGTCGCTGCATTGCTGGCCTTGAACCGCGCCGATGACGGCCACAATGGGTTGGCCGGCCAGCGGGTCTCGGTTGCCCAATCGAAGCCCGAAGATCGCGTCAGGACCAGCCCGAAGGCCGACCGTGTCCAGCCAAATCTCGATCCCGAAGCCACCGCGGTCATCGTGCCGGCAGCGTTGTCCCGGCCGATTGAGACAGATCGTGGCATCGCCGGCGAAGCTAGCACTGCGGCGGCGCCCGTCATTGCCGCCAATCTCATCCGCACAGCGCCGGAGCACATCTATCTCGATGGATTCCAGCCGCGAGGACAGACCTCCGATCACCGGCGCTTCACCGGTTCCGCGGTCAAGTTCCTGCCCATCGCCAGCTTCAAATAGACGCCAGCCCTCGTTCGAGCCTACGTGGATGTGTTGCACGATTGGCTTGGCTGCCATGGGATAGCAAGTCATGCCGAACTCTCGATTGCTCTGTAAGAGAAGTTCCAAATTTGACAAACATGTATGAAATTGTAAGATAATCGTCTTTCCGTCGGCGATGGGCGATGACAATGTCGATCCGCGAAGAACTGGCCAATACGACCGTGGCGTTCACCTCCGCGGAAGAGAAGATCGTCCAGGTCCTGCTCGCTGATTATCCGATGTCGGGGCTGGGCACCGCGACCCGGCTGGCACGGCGCGCCGGCGTCAGCGACCCGAGCGTGACGCGGCTGATGAGCAAGCTTGGCTATGTCGGCTTTGCCGATTTCCAGGCACGCCTGCTCACCGAAGTCGAATCCAGGCTGCATTCGCCGCTTTTGATGATGGAGGCCAAGCGTCCGGGCGGCTCCAGCGAAGGCACCGCACTTGCCTATTTCCATTCGGTTTCCGACAGCCTGGAGCGCACGCGCACGGCAGTGCCGGTGCAGGCCTACACGCGCGCCGTCAACATGCTGCTCGAGAGCAAGGGCCAGGTCGTGCTGCTGGGCGGCCGGTTCAGCCGGCATATCGCCTCCATGCTGGCCGGCTACCTCCTGCAGTTCCGCTCCGGCGTGCGCGACATCGGTTCGTTGAGCCCCGCCGATTTCGACCTGTTGATCGACCTTGGCAAGCGCGACCTCCTCGTCGTGTTCGACTACCGGCGCTATCAGTCGGACGTGGTGAGCTTTGCCCAGCAGGCCAAGGAGCGCGGCGTCTCCATCCTGCTGTTCACCGATGTCTGGCTGTCGCCGATATCTGACATAGCGGACCTGACCATGGTTGCCGCGATCGACGCCAACTCGCCGTTCGACACGCTGGCGACGGCCGTTGCCCAGATGGAAACCGTGTTCGCCCACGCGCTGGAAGGCCACGGCGCCGGGGTGCGCAAGCGCATCGAGGACATCGAGAAGATCCGCAGTGCCAATGCGGTCACGCTCGATACCGTCCTGTCGTCATCGGCCGACGACGCCGCCAAAACCAAAACCACAAGGAAATAGTGTCGTTGCGCCCAGTGCAGCGATGCAAAGCGCCGCGACGCAGAGAAGGAAGCGACGATGCCCGACAACCAGACCACCATCGATGCCGTGCAGGCTGAGATCGAGACCGATCGCGACTGGTTGATCGGGCTGACCCGCGACATGGTTCGCATCCCTTCGGTCAATCCCAAATTCGAGCCCAACCCGGCGATCAACCGCGAGGCGGATGTCCAGGCGCTGCTTGAACCGATCCTCAAGCAGGACGGTTTCAAGACCGAGCAATGGGATGCCTTGCCCGGCCGACCCAATCTGGTCGGCGAATGGGCGGGAGACGAGGACCGCAGCCTGATCCTGTGCGGCCATATCGACGTGGTGCCGGTCGGGGCGATGAAGGACTGGTCGGTCGATCCGTTCGGCGGCGAGATCACCAATGGCCGCCTCTATGGCCGTGGCGCGGTCGACATGAAGGGCGGCGTCGCCGCTTGCATCGCCGCCGCGCGCGCGATCCGCAAGGCGGGCATCACGTTGCAGGGCCGGCTCGCCATCCACTCGGTCGTCGACGAGGAAGCCGGCGGCTTCGGCGCCATGGACGCGGTGAAGAAGGGCAAGCTCGCCAAGGCGGTGCTGGTCGCCGAACCAACCTGGGGCGATGTCCTGCCGGTCGAAGGCGGGCTCGAATGGGCGCGGGTGACGATCCGCGGGCGCAACGCCCATTCGGCGCTGCGCTACAACGAGATCTATCCGCAGCGCCACGACAAGGACCGGCTCGAGCCGGGCGTCAACGCCATTGAGATCGCCGCCCGCTTCATCGCCGCCGTGCGCCAGTATGAGCTGGATCGGACGCGGGCGAAATCGCATCCGCTGCTGCCGCTCGGCATGAACACGATCAACATCGGCGTCATGCATGGCGGAACCGGCCTTGGCCAGCACGGCCTGCCGATCGTCATGACCAACCCGGCCATCATTCCCGACGTCGCGGTGCTCGATCTCGACATGAAATTCCTGCCCGATGAGAACTCGGCCGACTACCGCCGCGATTTCGAGACGTTCGTCCACCATTTCGCCCAGACCGATGCGTGGCTGCGCGACAACCCGCCTGCGATCCAATGGGAGCTCGGCGGGCTGTATTTCCCGCCGATGAACACGCCGGTCGATCATCCGCTGGTGACATCGCTGATGAAGCGCAAGGCCATGGTCGGCAAGGCGCCGCAGGCGCGCGGCTTCGTCGCCGTGTGCGATGCCGCGCACTATGCCGGCGCCGGCGTCGACGGTGTCATCTTCGGGCCGTCAGGCGACGGGTTTCACGGTTCCGACGAATATGTCGAGGTCGAATCGGTGGTCGAGACCGCCAAGGTGATCGCCGCTTCGGTCATCGACTGGTGCGGCATCCGCTGAGGCGGAGCCGCTATTCCGAGCCGATCAGCCCGGGCGCTTCAGGCGTCCGGCGACGGCGCCCCATGAAGCCTTGATCATGCCGACCAGGCCGCTCGGGTAGGCCAGCATGACGCCGATGATCAGCACCGCCGTGATCATCGGCCGCCACGCGCCGAAATCGGCCATCCATTCGGCGAAGATCGTCAGCACGAAGGAGGCGACGATGGCGCCGTAGATGGTGCTGGTGCCGCCAAGCAGCACCATCGACAGGATGATGGTCGCGAGGCTCATGCCGAAGACGTCGATCGAGGCATTGCGCTGGTAGGCGGCGTAAAAGGCGCCGGCGATGCCGGTGAAGAAGGCGCTCGCGGCAAGCGTCAGCATGCGCTGGCGCACGATCGAGACGCCGCGGCTGATGGCGTATTCCTCATTGTCGCGCAAGGCGACGATACTGGCCCCGGCGCGTGAGCGCACGAACACGCGCAGGAACAGCGTACTTGCCACCAGCAGTGCCAGCGCGATGTAGAAATAGGCGAACTTGCCGTCGCGGACCATGTTGTGGTCGAAGATATAAAGTCCGGGAATGCGCACCAGCCCTTGCGTGCCGCCGGTGATGGCGGACTGGCTGATGATCACCTGCATCACCAACTGCGCGAAGCCGAAAGTGACCAGGATGATGTAGATGCCCTTCAGCCGCAGGATCGGGATGGTCACCAGGATCGCCGCCAGGGTTGCGATGACACCGCTGGCAAACAGCGCGATCCACGGGTCGAATTCGGCCAGCTTGGTCAGCAGGCTGTAGGCATAGACGCCGATGCCGAACAGCGCCAGATGGCCGAAATTGAAAACGCCGCCATAGCCGAGGCTAAGATCCCAGTTCGAGGCGACGATCGCATAGATGAAGGCCATGATCAGGATGTGGCGGGCATAGGTGTCGCCGAAGATCAGCGGCAGCAGCGCCAGCAGCGCGAAGCCGAGCACGAAGCCGATGGCCTCCTGCTTCCACGGCGTGCGGCCTGGAGCGATCGGGGTTGCCGCCTCGGCGTGGCCAGGCGCGATCAGCGATGTCGTGTCGGTCATGCTAGGCCTCGGGAGCGGCTGGCAAAGATGCCCTCGGGGCGCACCATAAGGGTCAGGATGAGCACGCCGAACAGCAGTGCCGGCGTCCAGTACAAGCCGAAATAATAGCTGCAGGCTGCCTCGAAGAAGCCGATCAGATAGGCGGCGAAGATCGGACCCGATATGCTCGATATGCCGCCGAAAACGACGACGATCAGCGCCTTGAGCAGCGGGTCGCTGCCCATCACCGGCGACATGAAGCGGTAGCCGCCCATGAAGATGCCGGCGAGCCCGGCCAGCGAAGCGGCGATGGCGAAGGCCAGTCCATAGAGCGCGGTGACGTTCAGCCCGACAAGGTGGCTGGCATCTTCATTTTGCGCCACGGCGCGGAGCGCCAGCCCCAGCCGCGTGCGGTTGAGGAACACCCAAAGTGCGGCCAGGATCAGCGGCGTGATCACGATGATGGCGATCTGGTGCAGGGAGACGCCGACGCCCCCGATGGTGGCGTTGCCGGCGATCAGCGCCGGGATCTGTTTCGAGCGCGGTCCCCAGATGGTCAGCGCGCCGTTCTCGATCAGCGACCCGGCCGCCAGCGTGGTGATGACGACGACCAGCACGATGTTGGGTCGGCCGATCAGCGGCCGCACGACGCTCGCCTGCAGGATCCAGCCGACGCCGGCCATGACGACGACGGCGATCGGAAACGCGACCGCCGCAGGCAGGCCGAGTTCGACCAGCTGCCAGGCGATGTAGGCGCCCAGCATCATGAACACGCCATGGCTGAAATTGAACACGCCGATCGTCGTCCAGACGAGCGCTAGCCCGACCGCCATCATGGCGTAGAGCGAGCCCTGGAACAGGCCGCCGAACAGGATTTCCGCCAATGCGCTCATCTTCGGATTTTCCTAATGGCCAAAATACATCGACATGATCTCGCCGTGGTCGAGGCTTTCGCCCGGCTTGATCTCGGTCGCCACCGCGCCATGGTTGACGAGGTAGAGTTGCTGCGTCAGCTCCAGCAGGAATTCGATATCCTGCTCGACGACGATCAGCGGCACGCCGCCGCGCGAAATGTCCATGACGGAGGCGCAGAGTTCGTCCTTGATCTTGGGCGCCAGCCCCAGCGTCGGCTCGTCCAGGATCAGCAGGCGCGGATGGCTCATCAGCGCCGTGCCGATCGACACCATCTGGCGCTCGCCGCCCGACAGCGTGCGCACGCGCTGGCGCCAGCGCTCCGCCAGTTTTGGAAACAGCTTGATCACCTTTTCGCGGTTCTCCGCCTCATGCGGCCGGGCCCTTGGCGAATAGGCGCCGAGCGCCATGCAGTCGGCGATCGAGAGATCGGGAAACAGCCGGTTGCCTTGCGGCACATGGATCAGGCCGGCGCCGACGATGGCGCGTGCGCTGCGGCCGGCAATGTCTTGCCCGTCGAACAGGATGCGGCCGCTCTTCGGTTGCAGCAGCCCGGAGACTGCGCGCAGCAGCGTCGTCTTGCCATGGCCGTTGGGGCCGAACAGGCCGACATTGCCGAAACGGCCGGCCTCCAGCGAGATATCGTGCAGCACGGTGACGCGGCCATAGCCGGCGGTGACGCCTTCGACGCTGAGAATGGGGTTCACGCCGCCGATCTCCTGGTGCCGAGATAGGCTTCGATGACGCGCGGGTCGGCGATCACGCCGGCCGGGTCGCCAGCGGCCAGGACGCGGCCATTGTTGAGCACCAGCAGATGTTGCGAAAGGCTCATCAGGAAGGTCAGCACGTGCTCGATCAGAAGGATGGTGATGCCGCGTTCGGCGGTGCGGCGGATCAGGCCGATCGACGTCTCGATCTCGGGCTTGGTCAGGCTCGATGCCGGCTCGTCGAGCAAGAGCATGCGCGGCTGCATGGCGATCGCGGTGGCAAGCATCAGGCATTTGCGCTCGAACACGGACAATTCGCCGGCAAGCCGGCCGAACGACCGAGATCCCAGGCCGACGAATTCGAGCGCCTCGGCGGCGGCATTGCGGGCCGTGGCCGCTGTCTTTTCCTGCTTGCCGTAACTGGCGCCGATCAGCGCGTTCTCGAACACGGTCAGCCCGTCGAAGCTGGTCTCGCGCTGAAACGTGCGGGCGAGGCCGAGGCGCGCGATGGCGTGTCCCGATTTGCCGTTTATGGCAATGCCGTCAAAGCGGATCCGGCCCCGGTCGGGGCCGAACGGTATGCCGGTGATGATGTTGAACAGCGTGCTCTTGCCGCTGCCGTTCGGGCCGGCGATGCCGAAGATCTCGCCGGCCTCGACCTTGAACGACACGCCGTCGACGGCCTTCAGCGAACCGAAGGCCTTCGACACGTCGTCCAGTTCAAGCAGGGCCATTCCCTACTTCATCCAGGGCTGGAGCTTGAAGGCGCCGGTGGCGTATTTCTCCGGCGAGATCAGCGTGCGCTGGCCATCCCAGATCTGGAAGAAGGTGATCGGAATATAGTCGTCGCCCTGCGTGGCAAGGTGGGTGGCGGGATCGAATTTCAGCCGCCCTTCCGCGACCTGCTTGTCGGTCTCCGACAGCGCCTTCATGATCGCCGCATGGTCGGATGCGCCGCCGACCTTCTTGACCGCATCGAAATAGACATTGGTCATTTCGTAGAGGCCGACGCCGTAGGTGCCGCTCTCGACGCCGTATTTTGCCTTGAACTTGGCCGCCACCTCGTCGGCGCGCGGGTTCTTCGGCGTCGTCAGCGCGCCGCCGAGCAGGTTGTAGATGACACCATCCGATTTCTTGCCGGTCAGCTCGACGAATTCCGGAACGCTCGGTGCGTATTGCAGGAAGACGAGGCTCTTGGTCGGCTGCTCGAGGAACTGGTTCAGGAACGACGCCGAATTGCCCGGCAGATAGTCGGTGTTGATGACGACATCGGGAACGTTCTCGCGCACCTTGGCGAGGATCGAACGCCAGTCGGTCACTTCGCCGAACGGCACGATCTCGTCGACGGTGATGGTCCAGCCCTTCTCCTTGAAGGTCTTCTTCATGCCTTCGGAGATGGTCTTCGAATAGGCATTGTCGGACGAGATGATGGCGACCTTCTTGGTCGGCAAGGTAATCTTGCCCTCCGCCGCGAGCTTCTCGACGAACAGGGTGACGTCGGTGTTGTAGGCGTCGAAGGAAGGCGTCAGCGACCAGCAGCACATGTATTTATCGGGGCTCGGCGCGATGATGTCCCGGGTCTGCTGCGAGGTGGCCGCGAGCATATAGGGCATCTCAGCCTCGGCCATGTTGTCGATCTCGAAATTGGTCAGGCTGGCGTAGCCGGTCAGCATGAAGTGCACGCCCGGATCGCCAAGCAGGCGCTCGACCGCGCTGGTGACGTTGCCGGCGGACTGATCCTTGACGTCGCCGACCACCAGTTCGAACGTATCCCCGGCAACGCCGCCGGCTGCGTTGGCCTCGTCGATGGCCATCTGCACGCCGCGCTGGAATTCCTGGCCGTCCGCCGCGGCAGGGCCGGTCAGCGGCGCAAGCAGGCCGATCTTGACGACATCGGCAAAGGCGGGGGCGGCTGATACGGCAAACATGCCGAGCAGCGTCGTGCTCATCAGCATATGGCGGATTCGACTTGCGGCGGATTTGGGCTTCATCGTGCTGTTCCCTGTTTTCCTCCCGTTCATCGGGAGTTGGATAATTGACAATCTACGCATAATTGTTCTTATTTGAAAAGGATTTTTCAACGCAACCTGGCCGGGAAGATGGTTCCCGCAAAGGTATGGAAGCCGTGGCGCTTTGCCGCGCAACTGTATTAAAACAGGGCAATTCCCCCGACGGAGCGGACAATGGCGATCTCGCAGAAGACCCTTGAAACCAGCCACGGCAAGATCGCGGTTCGCCAGACCAGTGGCGAAGGCGCCGCTGTCATGCTGATCCACGGCAATTCATCTTCCAGCGCCGTTTTCCGCAACCAGTTGGACAGCCCGTTGGGCGAGCGCTACCACCTCATCGCTCCCGACTTGCCCGGCCATGGAGCGTCCGCCGATGCGATCGATCCGGAGCGTTCCTACAGCATGGAAGGCTATGCCGATGCCATGACCGAAGTGCTCGGGCTGCTCGGCGTCGACAAGGCCATCGTCTTCGGCTGGTCGCTCGGCGGCCATATCGGGCTTGAGATGATCGACCGCTTTCCCGGCCTGCTTGGCCTGATGATCACCGGCACGCCGCCCGTCTCGCCCGAGCAGGTCGGCAACGGCTTCAAGCCGAGCCAGCATATGCACCTTGCCGGGCAGGAAACCTTCACTGACGCGGATGTCGAGGCCTATGCGCGCAGCACCTGCGGCGAGCCGTTCGAGCCGTTTCTCATCGACACGGTGGCGCGCACCGATGGAAGGGCGCGGCGCCTGATGTTCGAAAAGTTCGCGGCCGGCACCGGGCGGAACCAGCGCGAGATCGTGGCCGGCAAGACGCCGCCGATCGCCGTTCTGAACGGCATCGACGAGCCATTCGTCAACACCGATTTCGTCTCCGCTGTGAAATTCTCCAATTTATGGGAAGGCAAGGCCCATCTGCTCGACAAATCCGGCCACGCGCCGTTCTGGGATTCGCCGGATCGCTTCAATCCGGTCTTCGCCCGCTTCCTGGCAAGCTTCGACAGAGCGTAGGTCCGTCGGAAAACCGGCGCCACAGACCCCGCCCTCGAGACAGGTGGGTGACAATCGCGCGCATCTACCGTATATTGACATAAAGATATCCTTATGTGACATGAAAAGGCCTGTCGCCAAAGGGATAAAAAATGTCGCAGAATTCTGCATCGCTGGACGCATTGTTCGGCCCCGTCGCGGCAAAACCGGACGGCTCGGAAGTGCTTGCCGCGCTGACAGCGGCGGCACGCGAGCGCATTCTCATCCTCGACGGCGCCATGGGCACGCAGATCCAGGGCCTCGGCTTTGATGAGGAACAGTTTCGCGGCGAGGCCTTCGCCGGCTGCGCCTGCCACCAGCAAGGCAACAACGATCTTCTGATCCTGACGCAGCCGAAGGCGATCGAGGAGATTCACTATCAATACGCCATCGCAGGCGCCGACATCCTCGAAACCAACACCTTCTCCTCGACCTCGATCGCCCAGGCCGATTACGGCATGGAGGATGCCGTCTACGCGCTGAACCGCGATGGTGCGCGGCTGGTGCGGCGCGCGGCGGTGAGGGCCGAGCAGGAAGATGGCAAGCGCCGTTTCGTCGCCGGCGCGCTGGGGCCGACCAACCGCACCGCCTCGATGTCGCCCGACGTCAACAATCCTGGCTACCGCGCCGTGACCTTCGACGATCTGCGCCTCGCCTATGGCGAGCAGTTGCGCGGCCTGATCGACGGCGGCGCCGACATCATCCTGATCGAGACGATCTTCGACACGCTGAACGCCAAGGCCGCGATCTTCGCAGCGGAAGAGATCTTCATCGAGAAGGGCGTGCGCCTGCCGGTGATGATCTCGGGCACCATCACGGACCTCTCCGGCCGCACGCTGTCGGGCCAGACGCCGACCGCCTTCTGGCATTCGGTGCGCCATGCCAACCCTTTCACCATCGGCCTCAATTGCGCGCTCGGCGCCAATGCGATGCGGGCGCATCTGGCCGAACTATCAGGCGTCGCCAACACCTTCACCTGCGCCTATCCGAATGCCGGCCTGCCCAACGAATTCGGTAGGTATGACGAGAGCCCGGAATTCATGGCCGCGCAGATCGAGGATTTCGCCAGGGAAGGGCTGGTCAATGTCGTCGGCGGCTGCTGCGGCTCGACCCCGGAGCACATCCGCGCCATCGCAGAGGCGGTGCGGAAGTATCCGCCGCGCGCCATTCCTGACATCACGCCGAAGATGCGCCTGTCCGGGCTGGAGCCGTTCACGCTCACCGAGGAGATCCCCTTCGTCAATGTCGGCGAGCGCACCAATGTCACCGGCTCGGCCAAATTCCGAAAACTGATCACGGCGGGCGACTATGTCGCCGCACTCGACGTCGCCCGCGACCAGGTCGCCAATGGCGCGCAGATCATCGACATCAACATGGACGAGGGTCTGATCGATTCGAAGAAGGCCATGGTCGAATATCTCAATCTGATCGCAGCCGAGCCGGACATCGCCCGCGTTCCTGTCATGGTCGACAGTTCGAAATGGGAGATCATCGAAGCCGGCTTGAAATGCGTGCAGGGCAAGCCGCTGGTCAACTCCATCTCGATGAAGGAGGGCGAAGAGGCCTTCCTGCATCATGCCAGGCTGGTCCGCGCCTATGGCGCGGCGGTGGTCGTCATGGCCTTCGACGAGGACGGCCAGGCCGACACCAAGGCGCGCAAGGTCGAGATCTGCACGCGCGCCTACAAGCTCCTGACCGAGCAGGCCGGCTTCCCGCCCGAGGACATCGTCTTCGATCCCAATGTCTTCGCCATCGCCACCGGCATCGAGGAGCACGACAATTACGGTGTCGACTTCATTGAGGCGGCCGGCGAGATCACCGCGACGCTGCCGCATGTTCACATTTCCGGCGGCGTGTCGAACCTGTCCTTCTCGTTCCGCGGCAACGAGCCGGTGCGCGAGGCCATGCATGCCGTGTTCCTCTACCATGCCATCCAGCGCGGCATGGACATGGGCATCGTCAATGCCGGCCAGCTCGCAGTCTACGATACGATCGAGCCGGCACTGCGCGAGGCCTGCGAGGATGTCGTGCTCAACCGCATGCCCAGGGCCGGCGGCACCGCCACCGAACGCATGCTGGAGATCGCCGAACGCTTCAAAGGCACGGCGGGCCAGGAAGCCAAGGAGCGCGATCTCGCCTGGCGCGACCTGCCGGTCGAACAGCGGATCAGCCATGCACTGGTCAACGGCATCACCGAATTCATCGACGCCGACACCGAGGAAGCGCGGCTTGCCGCCGAGCGGCCGCTGCATGTCATCGAAGGCCCGCTGATGGCCGGCATGAACGTCGTCGGCGACCTGTTCGGCGCGGGCAAGATGTTCCTGCCGCAAGTGGTGAAATCGGCGCGGGTGATGAAGCAGGCCGTCGCCGGACTGCTGCCGCATATGGAGGCCGAGAAGCTGGCCAACGCCGCCAACGGCATCGACAATGGCGAACGCCAGACAGCGGGCAAGATCCTGATGGCGACGGTCAAGGGCGATGTCCATGACATCGGCAAGAACATCGTCGGCGTCGTGCTCGCCTGCAACAATTACGAGATCATCGATCTCGGCGTCATGGTGCCGGCAGCGAAAATCCTGCAGACGGCGCGCGACCAAAATGTCGACATCATCGGCCTGTCCGGCCTGATCACGCCATCCCTCGATGAAATGGTGCATATGGCCGCCGAGATGGAGCGCGAAGGCTTCGACATTCCGCTGCTGATCGGCGGCGCAACGACCAGCCGCGTGCACACGGCGGTGAAGATCCACCCGCGCTACACCAAGGGCCAGACGGTCTACGTCACCGACGCCAGCCGGGCGGTGGGTGTCGTGTCGTCCTTGCTGTCGAACGAGACCAAGGGCGGCTATGTCGACACGGTGCGCACCGAATACAAGAAGGTCGCCGATGCGCATGCCCGCTCCGAATCCGACAAGCAGCGGCTGCCGCTGGCCAAGGCGAGGGCTAATGCGCACCGGATCGACTGGTCTGCCTACGAGCCGCCGAAGCCGTCCTTTACCGGCGTCAAGGTATTCGAGAACTGGGATCTCACCGAACTCGCGCGCTACATCGATTGGACGCCGTTCTTCCAGACCTGGGAACTGAAGGGCCGTTATCCCAAAATTCTCGAAGACGAGGCGCAAGGCGCCGCCGCGCGCCAGCTGTTCGAGGATGCGCAGGCGATGCTGAAGAGGATCATCGCCGAGAAATGGTTCGCGCCGCGCGGCGTCATCGGTTTCTGGCCGGCCAATGCCGTCGGCGACGACATCAGGCTGTTCACGGACGAAAAGCGGTCGCAGGAACTGGCGACCTTCTTTACCTTGCGCCAGCAGCTGACCAAGCGCGACGGCAAGGCCAATGTCGCACTGGCGGACTTCGTCGCGCCAGCGGAGTGCGGCAAGCCGGATTACATCGGCGGCTTTATCGTCACCGCCGGCATCGAGGAGGTGGCTATCGCCGAACGGTTCGAGCGAGCGAATGATGATTATTCGTCGATCATGGTCAAGGCGCTGGCAGACCGCTTCGCCGAAGCCTTTGCCGAGCGGATGCATGAGAAGGTGCGCAAGGAATTCTGGGGCTATGCTTCAGATGAAGCGCTGGCGCCGGACGAGCTGATCGGCGAACCCTATCGCGGCATCCGTCCGGCGCCCGGCTATCCGGCGCAGCCGGATCACACCGAGAAGGCGACTTTGTTCCGGCTGCTCGACGGTGAGCGCAATGCAGGCGTGAGCCTGACCGAAAGCTATGCGATGTGGCCGGGCTCGTCGGTCTCCGGCATCTATCTGGCGCATCCAGAAAGCTACTATTTCGGCGTCGCCAAGGTCGAACGCGACCAGGTCGAGGATTATGCGCGCCGGAAGGCGATGCCGTTGGCAGAGGTTGAGCGCTGGCTTGGCCCCATCCTCAACTACGTGCCGGCACATTATGCCGAGGCGGCTGAATAGCGGCGCGAACGCTATCATCATTTCGCTCTGACGGTCGTCGTTGATCTCTTGACTCTATCCTCCCAGGGGGGATAGTCGGGCGGTATGTCCGAAGGTATTCACACATCCCACCCTGCCATTTTAAAGCGGCTGAAACGCGCGCAAGGGCACCTGGCTTCCGTCATTGCCATGTTCGAAGCGGAACGCCCCTGCGTTGATCTTGCGCAGCAACTATACGCGGTCGAAAGCGCCATCAGCAGCGCGAAACGCGAGCTGATCCACGATCACATCGAGCATTGCCTGACCGACAGCGCTGAACCGAGCGGCAGCTCTCTGGCGGAACTCAAGCAGTTGGCGAAATATCTATGAACCATACGGGGGCACGCATCCTTGACTGGTTTGGGTTCGGACCAAGCGGCCATGCCGCGCACGCTGATCACGGTCATGGCACAGGGCCGCATGGTCATACCCACGGCGTCATCGATGCGACCATCGCCACAACTGACCGTGGCATCTGGGCCATCAAATGGTCATTCGTCATACTGGCGGTTACAGCGGCGCTGCAGGTTGTTGTTGTGATGCTGTCTGGCAGCGTGGCGCTGCTGGCCGACACGATCCACAACATCGGAGACGCCACGACCGCCATTCCATTGTGGGTCGCATTCATGCTGGCGCGCCGCAAGCCGTCGCAGACCTTTACCTATGGTTTGGGCCGCGTCGAAGATCTGGCAGGGATCATCATTGTCCTGATCATTTTGTTTAGCGCCATCGTCGCTGGCTATCAGGCCATCGACCGTCTGATAAACCCCCAGTTGGTTACCCATTTGGGTTGGCTGACGGCGGCCGGCATTGTCGGGTTTCTTGGCAATGAAGTGGTTGCCGTGTTCCGGATCCGGGTCGGTCGGGAGATCAACAGCGCGGCGCTCGTCGCAGACGGCTACCACGCCCGCACCGACGGTCTCACTAGCCTTGCCGTTGTCATCGGTGCGCTGGGCGTTTGGCTCGGCTTTCCCTTGGCCGACCCGATTATTGGCCTGCTCATCACCGCTGCGATCTTCGGCATCGTTTGGCAATCGGCACGCTCGGTGCTTACTCGCATGCTTGACGGTGTCGAACCCGGCGTCATGGGCGAAATCCGGCATGCCGCCGAGCATGTGCCGGGCGCGCAGATTGTCGAGGCGAAAGCTCGTTGGATTGGCCACAAGCTGCACGCAGACATTGCCATCTCGGTCGACGAAGCTTTGCCTGTTTCCGAGGCCAGGAAGATAACGGCCGCTTTGGAAGATGAACTGTTCGAGCACATGCCGGCTCTTGCAGCTGCCAACATTCGGTTGGCCACCGCAAATGAACAACACGACGATCCGCATCCTCACGGGCATGATCACGGTGAACACCACGGCCACCACCATTGAGGGTCGCGAAAAAACCACCGGCGTCGGCTAACCTCGACTGATGTTCCAAACGCTTGTTGAGTTTCAACGCACCATATATCTGGCGTTCGCCGACCAGATAAAACTGCTCTCGGTTGGAGGCGATTGGCTGGCGTTCCTGGCCTTCCTGCCAATGGGGGTCTTGTTTGGAGCCGCACATGCTTTGACGCCCGGTCACAGCAAAGCTATTTTGGCGACCTACCTTGCCGGCTCCGATGCGAAGGTTTCGCGCGGCCTCTTGGTGTCGGTTACTCTGTCCTTCACTCACGTGGCAATCGCAGTTCTGATCGCCGTGCTTTCGCTGCCGCTTGTCTCGATCGCGTTGGGTAGTGTTGGGCGCGCGCCACTCCTCGAGAACATCAGTCGCGGCCTGCTCGGGCTGATCGGCGTCTGGATGATATGGCGCGCATTGAACCATGGCCGGCATCACAAGCATGAGGGCGAGGCTGTTGGTGTCATGGCCGGTTTGATACCCTGCCCGCTGACCCTCTTTGTCATGACGTTCGCGATTTCCAGAGGCGTACCGGGCGCCGGTATTCTGTTCGCGATCACCATGATGCTTGGTGTGGCACTGACCTTGTCTTGTGTGGCGATCGCTTCAATCCTGTTCAAAGAGCGACTGGTGCACTTTTTCGACAGCCGTCCGCGCCTGTTCGATGTCATCTCACGTACGATTGAAGGGGTGGCTGGCTTTGCGCTCGCTTGCATAGCCGTCTGGCAAATCTCATCTTCGGCTGTCTGATCTCGATGAGTTCTCACCAGCCTGTCGAAAACAGCGCAAGCGAACGTCATCTTGTCGCCATGACATCGTCGGGACACGATGTGCCAATACCGGCATCTGCGCTGGTGGCTGGCCGATAATCCAACACATCGATAAACCCAGGGCAGTCGCCTTTGCAGTTGGAGCGCCGAATGACCTTACTCACACGCCGCGGACTTTTGAAAACGGCTGCGGTTGCTGGCGTGGGCGGGATCGGGCTCTCGGCCATGGGTCGGCTTGGCGGCTTGGCAGCTGCCACAACTGAGCCGGTCGTTTTGCAGACGGCAAAGATCCAGGCGAAGCTGATGGATATCGGCCAGACCAGGGATGTGCTGACCTATGGCAACACCGGAATGCCGCCCGTGCTCAGAATGAAAAAGGGCGAGCCCTTCGCTGCACGCCTTATCAACGCGATCGACGATCCGACGACGATCCACTGGCACGGTATTCGCGTTCCAAACAAGATGGACGGCGTGCCGTTCCTGGTCCAGCCCTACGTCTACACCGGCGATCATTTCGACTACGCCTTCACGCCGCCCGATGCCGGCACCTTCTGGTACCACCCGCATTGCAACACGCTGGAGCAGATGGGCCATGGCCTGACCAGCGTGATCGTGGTCGAGAACCCCAACGATCCGAAATTCGATGCCGAAATCGTCCTCAATTTGCGCGACTGGCGCCTCGGCGACGACGGTCAGTTCATCGACCAGTTCCGGCCGCGCGATGCCGCGAGAACCGGCACTTACGGCACGGTACGCACCGCCAATTGGCTCGACCAGCCGCAATATGATGCGCCGGCCGGCGGACTAGCGCGGCTGCGCGTCGCCATCACCGACGTGACGCGTATCTACGCTTTTCGCGTCGACGGTGCGGAGGCGAGTGTCATGGCGCTCGACGGCAATCCGGTGCCTGAGCGTTTTTCGCCCGATGCCTTGCTGCTTGGACCCGGCCAGCGCATGGAACTGGCCATACGCATGCCCGACAATGAAGGCGCGATGGTCAGCTTGAGGGACGTCAGGGGCACCAAGCCAAAAATCCTGGCAACCCTGCGCGCGACAGGAAAATCCCTCAAACGGGACATTCGCGATGTTGCTCCGCTGGAGCTCAATCCGGTGGCGGAAGTGGATCTCGCCAGTGCCAGGCATATTTCCCTGGCACTGAGCGCCACGGCGGAGAACGTCCCGAGCGATGGCATCTGCGGTTCGCTTGGCTACAGTTTCTGGGCCATCAACAAAGTGCCGTGGCCAGGCGACACCAAGGACCCGACCGCGCCACTGGCCGAATTGAAGCTTGGCCAAAGCTACGTCATCGACATGGAGAACCTGACGCCGCAATCCCATCCGATGCATCTGCACGGTATGAGCTTCAAAGTGCTGTCATCCTCGACGCGCCGGGTTCAGCCTGTGATTTCCGACACCTATCTCATCCAGCCCAACGAGAAGGTTCAGCTCGGCTTCGTCGCCGACAATCCCGGCGATTGGCTGCTGCACTGCCACATCATCGAGCACCAGAAATCGGGAATGACGAGCTACGTCAGGGTGGTGTGAAGCCGCGTCAGCCTGCGCGTAGCGTCGGTGCCGTCATTTGCGCAATTGCGCCTCGATCTCGTCGAGCACCTTGTCCTTGCCGATGCCGGTGAGGAAGGCGAGGCCCTTGATCACCGGCTTGGTGACCGAAGCGGAGATCGGGGTGGTTGAGACGATGAAGTCGATATTGTCGGCCAGTCCGGGCACTTCGGTGGCCTTCGCCTGCTGGGCGTTGAAGGTGAGGCCGCGTTTCTTCATTTCCTCGGTGACGGCGACATTGACCGCGGTCGAGGTGGCGATGCCCGTGCCGCAGGCAAAGAGAATGGTTTTCTGTCTGGACATCTCTGCTTCTCCTTGTTTCAGCCGAGTACGGCTCGCACGTCTTCGAGGGTTCTGGCCGACCTCAAATCATCCAAGGCTTGCGGGTTCTGGATGGTGGCCATGACGGCCTGCAGCGCCTCAATCTGCTTGTCCTTGTCGTTGATGGCAAGCAGGAAGACGAAGCCGACCGGCAGCATCTCGTCGGGATCCTCCATGTTGGCGAAGGTCACTGGTTGCTTCAATGTGCCCATCGCGATGCCAGGCTTCAGCACATGCTCCGGATCGGTGTGCGGCACCGCGACATTGTCGGAGCGTTCCAGCGGCAGTCCGGTCGGGATGGTCAATTCGCGGCGCACGACCGCGTCGGCATAGCTGCTTTTGACATAGCCAAGTCTCTCCAGCCGGCCCGCCAGGATGCGGATGATCTCCTCATTGGTCGAGGCATCGGATCCGAGCACGATCGCGTCAGGGTCCAGAAGCTGCATGAGTCCGTCGGACATTCTTTGCTCCGTCTATGAAATCGTGCGCCCCGGGAGGGCGCACGATCGGTTTAAGGGTGGACGCTATCAGGTTCAGGCCGTCTCTTCGGCCGGCTCGTCCTCGGCGCCCGCGGCCCGCTCCCAGCCGAGCGGATTGCGCCGGTAGAGGACAAACAATGCCGCGATGACCACCGCGATCACGATGATGCCGACAAGCCCCATCCCCTGGATCGCCTCGATGACCACGTAAGGCACCCACAGGAAGCCGTCGACCACCGAGGTGATCTGCAGCGCGTCCGCCGGCAGCTTGAAGCCCGACGAGACTGCTGCGCTGGTGAACAGCGGCGCCAGCGCGTTGGCGACGTAGAAGCCGATGGCCAGCGTCACCGTGCCGATCACCACCATGCGGAACACGTTGCCTTTGACCAGCGGCGCGGTCATGGCGACGATGAAGGGGATGACCGCAAGATCGGCGAACAGGATCACGCGGTTGCCCGGCAGGATCACCGACAGGATGATCGCGATCGGCACCAGGATCAGCGACGACGAGATCGCGGCCGGATGGCCGATCAGGATCGCCGAATCGAGACCAACGAGAAGCTCTCGGTCACCGGTGCGCTTGCGCACGAACGCCTGTGCGGCGTCGGAGACGGGGATCAGCCCCTCCATCAGGATCTTGACCATGCGCGGCAGCAGCAGCATCACCGCGGCCAGCGTCATGCCGGTGCCCAGGACCTTGGCCAGCACCACGCTGAGATCACCCGCATTGTAGAAGGCGATCGCACCAAGCACGAGGCCGATGATGAGGCCCATCACGACAGGTTCGCCGAACACGCCGAACCTGCGCTCGATGGTGTCCGTGTTGATGTTGATGCGGTTGATCCCGGGAATGCGGTCCATGATCCAGTTGAGCACAATGGCGATCGGCAGGATCTGTGCCGAGGCGAGATGCGGCACGGAAATGCCGGGCACGCCATAGAACTGCTGTACCGCGCGCGCCGACCAGTCGGCGAACAGCAGCGAGAGTGCTGCGACAAGTGCTGCGACCGCGATGCCATAGGCCAGATTGTCGGTTGCGGCGACCACCAGCGAGCCGACAAAGGCGAAGTGCCAGAAATTCCAGACGTCGACATTGAGCGTGCGCGTCATCCGTGTCAGCAACAGCACGATGTTGACGAGGATGCCGACTGGAATGACCCAAAGGCCGACCGATGAGCCGAAGGCGATCGCGGCCGCGGAGGGCCAGCCGACATCGATGATGTCGCGATGAATGCCGGTGTTGGTGACGATGGCCTTGGCGACGTCGCCAATCGACGTGAACATGAGGCCAAGCACCAGATTGATGCCGATGAAGGCGACGCCGATGGTGACGGCGGCGCGAAAAGCCTTGCTGACCTTGGCTCCCAGAACCACGGCGATGATGAAAATGACAATTGGCAGCAGGACCGTCGGGCCAAGCGTATCGATGGCCCCTTTTAGGCCCGCGAGAACAGTATCCATTTTTCCTCCCCTGGAGCCGCGAGCCTTCGCTCGACGCCTCGCAATGATGCTCCATCCAGCCTTTGACGCTCTGGCGCAAAGACACTCCCCAATTTGCCCCAGAGGCGAATGCTTTCCGACTGTCGCGTCGGTGAACATTTGCCTTTGTTGACAAACGAATGTTTTATTGGGGTTGTCCGCTGCATTGTCAATTGGTTGCGCTTCGGCCAATCGAGCCTCGGCGGACGTCCTTCCGAGACGATTTCGCGGGAAATTGCCGGTCGCGACCGGGTTTCGTTGGCAAATAGAACCCGTTCCCTGCTATCCGACCTCAAATCACGAAGCTGTGGACATTCCTGCATGACCAACGTCGCCCTGACCGGCCTTGCCCGCGATCTCGCCAGGCGTGCCGCCGAGGGCCGCCCGGTGCGCATTGGCGTCATCGGCTCGGGCGAAATGGGCACCGATCTGGTCACCCAAGGCATGCTGATGCCAGGCATTTCGATCTGCGCCGTCTCGACGCGCCGCCCGCACACCGCGCGCGATGCCATCCGTATCGCCTATGGCGACGAAGCCATGGCGGTCGAAGCCGACACCGCGTCGAAAGTCACCGGCGCTATCGAGAGCGGCAAGATCGCCGTCACTTCGAACGAGATGCTGGTCACCAATCCGCTGATCGACGTCGTCATCGACGCCACCGGCAAGCCGGGTGTCGCCGCCGACTTCGACCTCATGGCGATGGAGCACGGCAAGCATCTGGTGATGATGAACGTCGAGGCCGACGTCACCATCGGCTGCTACCTCAAGCAGCAGGCCGACCGGCTTGGCGTCGTCTATTCGGTCGGTGCGGGCGACGAGCCGTCGAGCTGCATGGAACTGATCGAGTTCGCGTCGGCGCTCGGGCTGACCATCGTCTCGGCCGGCAAGGGCAAGAACAACCCGCTCAACCACGATGCCGTACCGGACGACTATCGCGCCGAAGCCATCCGCCGCAACATGAAC
Organism: Mesorhizobium sp. M7A.F.Ce.TU.012.03.2.1; assembly: GCF_004006095.1. Taxonomy (NCBI): domain Bacteria; kingdom Pseudomonadati; phylum Pseudomonadota; class Alphaproteobacteria; order Hyphomicrobiales; family Phyllobacteriaceae; genus Mesorhizobium; species Mesorhizobium sp. M7A.F.Ce.TU.012.03.2.1. Next base: position 343,180 of record NZ_CP034779.1, on the reverse strand, counting down.
CCGCGCATGCTGGTCGAGTTCGTCGACGGTTCCAAGACCATGGTCGAGATGTGCGCCATCGCCAACGCCACCGGGCTGGTGCCCGACGTGCCCGGTATGCACGGCCCCAAGGCCGACCGCGATGACCTCGCCAAGGTGCTGATCCCGCGCGAGGATGGCGGTCTGCTGTTGAAGAAAGGCGTCGTCGACTACACGATTGGCAAAGGCGTCGCGCCCGGCGTCTTCGTCATCGTCGAGGCGACGCATCCGCGCATCATCGAGCGCATGGACGATCTGCATATCGGCCACGGCCCTTACTACAGCCTGTTCCGGCCCTACCATCTGACCTCGCTGGAAGTGCCACTGACCGCCGCCCGCATCATGCTTTTCGGCAAGCCCGACATGGTGCCGCTGCCGCGACCTGTTGCCGAAGTCTGTGCGGTCGCCAAGCGGGATCTCGCCGCCGGCGAGACCTTCGATGCGATCGGCGAGACCTGCTACCGCTCCTGGACGATGACCGTCGGCGAAGCCCGCGCCCGGCGCGCCGTGCCGGTCGGCCTGCTCGAGGGCGGCAAGGTGCTGAAACCGGTCAGGAAAGGTGAGTTGCTGACGGCGGATAATGCGTCGCCCGACCAGACAACGAGGCTGTTCGCCTTGCGCCGGCTGCAGGATGAGATGCTGTACGGGGCCTGAAAGGACCACGCTGGCGCTGCTGCGACAAATGATAGATTGTGGGGCAAATGTCGCCAAGGTCGGTCACATGAACCTTCGAATCAGGAATCCGCTTGCCCGCGAACTGGCTCGCCAGCTTGCCGCCAAGCGCAAGGTTTCCATGACCAGAGCGGTTATCGAAGCGCTTGAAAGTGAACTGAAGCGGGAAAACGCCCGTATGCCTCTGGCGGAACGGCTGGCTGCAATCGCCGATGATTTGAGGTCCAAAGCGGGCAAGGCTGACCGGGTCGTGAGCAAGAATGAGATCGATGCCATGTGGGGTGGCGGCCAGAATGACGCCTGACAGGTGCACAGGGGTTGTCACGTTGGAAGGCCTGCTGGCAGCTCGGATTTCGTCGTTCGTTTCGATGGATGATCGTAGACATTCGGGATTGACCGGAGCCTTCCCAACTTCGTCATCCACGGGCGGAGCAGGAGCGAAGCGACGTCGCGGAGACCCGAGGATCCATGCCGTGATCTTGGTCGAGGAATGCAGCGGAGCAGAATTCTGCACCGCAGCAGCGCTTTGAAGTCGCGGCATGGATCCTGGGGTCTGCGCCGCGTCGCTGCGCTCCTTGCTTCGCCCCAGGATGACGAAGCGATGTGCATTTCCGCCAAGCCATCAACGCAAGCACGTCCGACCCATCAAAACTTCGGCAGCGGAGGAGTTGACGATTACTTCCCCAGTTCGACAGACCTGAGCCGCGCTGCCTCCACCGCCTGCGTCAGCAGATTGGTCAGCCGGTGCTCGCCCATCAGCACGGCCAGCGCCGCGGCCGTCGTGCCGTTGGGGCTGGTGACCTGCTGGCGCAGCACGCCCGGTTCCTCGCCGCTTTCGGCGGCGAGCGAGGCGGCGCCATAGACGGTCTGCATGGCGAGCAGCTTGGCGGTCGCCGTTGGCAGCCCGGCCTTCTCGGCGGCCACGGTCAGCGCTTCGATGAAATGGAAGATGTAGGCCGGCCCAGATCCGGAGACGGCGGTCACCGCATCCATCAGGCCCTCATCGTCGATGGTGGCCACTTCGCCGCTCGCCGACAAAAGATCGGCGACGAAACGCTTGGTGTCATCCGACACGAGCTTGTTGGAGAACACCACCATCATGCCCTTGCCGATTGCCGCGGGTGTGTTGGGCATGCAGCGCACGATCGGCGCGCGGTTGCCGAGGATTTCCTCGAAGGTGCTGGCCGGCGTGCCGGCGGCGATGCTGACGAAGGTGGTGCGGCCATCGCCGAAACGCTTGTAGGCGGAGGTGACATCGCGGATCACCTGCGGCTTCACCGCGATGACGACGAGATCGGGCACGGCATCGGCCGGGATGCTGCCGGCATCGGCTGATGTCGCGCAGCCCAGCGTGGTCGCGCGATTGCGCAGATCGGCATTGGGCTCGACCACGAAAACCGCCGATGGCGCAAGCTTACCGGATTTCAGCCAGCCTGAGAGCATGGCGTAACCCATATTGCCGCAGCCGGCGAGAACAAGCCTGATCGTCATCAAAAGCCCTCCGAAGGAAGGCCTTCACATAGACGCTGGCGCTTCCCTGGGGAAGCCCTGTCAGGATCGCGAGCCGCGATCGGGATCGCGCACTGCCATCGGCCGCAGCGAGACTTGCCGGAGGCCAAGCACGCCGAGCACGAAGAACAGCCAGACCGGGTCGCCGCGATGGAAGAAGAAGCTTTCGAGAAAAGCGTTCAGCGCCGTGAACAGCACCACCATCATGAAGAAGTCACCGAGAAAAATGTTTTCCCTGCGCAACGGAATGCGCATGTAGTCGCGCAGCGGCGCGATGAGGAAAGTGTAGACCGCCACGCAGAGTGCCGGAATGCCCATCAGCACGGCGATGTCGAGGTAGCCGTCATGGCCGTGCACGATGGTCCGGATGTCCCACGGCCGGTCGAAGGGCTGGTCCTGGTTGAGCAGCAAGGGCGTGCCCCAGAAGCTCTCATAGCCGTAACCGGTCCATGGCTTCTTCGCGAGCATGCTGCCGGCGAACTCCCACAGCGTCGTGCGGCCCGTATAGGTCATGTCCGGGAAATAGATCGCCGCGAGATGTTTTATCGGCGGCAGGAATACGATGCCCAGCGTGCCGACCGCTGTCGCGACGATCGCCAGCGCAAACAGGATTGGCGTGCCGAGCCGCATGCCTATCAGGCTCGGGAACATGACGATCAGAATCGAGAACGGCACCAGGCCGGCGGTCGTCTTGGAGCCGGTGTGCAGCATGAAGATCATCGCTGCGAAGAAGATCCCGGCGCCCCAGTAGCGCTGTCCGCGCCGGTAGAGATAGAGGCCTGCGAAGCTGAGGCAGGCCATGATCGGGCCGGCGATGTTCTTGTGGGTGAACACGCCGCGCCACAGGCCGGCATGCTCGGGCTCCTGCGAGTCGGCGGTGTGCATCGCCTCGTGCGGAAAGACGATGAGGCCGAGATAGGAAAGGCCCATGACTACGACAGCGGTGAAGATGATCACTTTCGAGAAGGCTTCGGCGTCGCGCGGCAGCACCAGGATCGTCGCCATTGTCAGGATGCCGATCAGGGTGAAGGAGGCGGCGCGCATCGCCGAAGGCGGGTCGGTCGACAGGACCACCGACAGAAAAAAGAAGCCCAGCATCAGCACCCAGGACGGGCTGAGCAGCGAGCGCACTACACGCGGATCGGCAAAGGCCATCAGCGAGAAGATCGACATGGCGCCGAGCGAACCGAAGCCAAGCTGGTTGACGATGTCCCCGCCTTGACCGGTGAGTTCTGCGCCGCCCGGCTGGAACGGCCGGAAGGACACCATGATGACGGTGAACAGCAGCGCGGCAATGGCGGTCGCCACGCCTTCGCGCGTGAACGCGGCGCTGAGCGGCGCGCGCTCAGTTTTTCTCAGGCTGGCGGTATTGCTCATTGGCATATCCGAATTCGGCCAGCACGCGGCCCAGCGCCACATGGACAGGGTAGATGGCGATATCGGGCGAGCCGGTCCGCGCCAGCCGCATCAGGCCGCGAAGCGGCGAGGCGGCAAGCAGTGCCAGGCTCTTCAGCAACACCTTGGCGCCGGCCAGCGGTGTGCCGGCGCGCTTCTTCTTTTCGACCAGTGTCGAGATGACACCGTTGCGCAGGCTGCGGGCCCGGATCCAGTCGGCTTCGATACGCCGGGCCGGGACGGTTTCATGCACCTTGGCCTCGGCGCACCAGCCCAGCACAAAGCCCTTTTGCGCCGACCGGCTGAGAAAGTCGGAATCGCCGCCGCCCATGAAGTTGAATCTGAGATCGAGAAAGGGTGGACCCATGGCGATCAGCACGTTGCGCCCGACCAGAAGATTGCCGGACGAATAGAGCGCCGGCACCCGCCCTGTCTCCCGGTAGGGCGGCGCGAACACCGGATGCTCGGCCCATCGCGCATGGGCGGGGTCGGCAAATACGGGCACCTGCGGGCCGCCGACAATATCGGCGCCGAGCGTTTCGGCAGCCCGGCACATCCGTTCCAGCCACTGCGGATCGGCGATCTCGTCATCGTCGATGACCAGCAGATGCCTGAAGTTCGGGAATTGCAGGATCGCCGTCTGCCAGCCGGCATTGTAGGCGCTGCAATTGCCGCGCTCATGCGCGATGATGACCAGGCCTGGCATCTCGCCGCGCTCGAACAGCGGCAGCGCCGCCTTGGCGCCGGCCCGCGCCTCGGCTTCGTTCTCCATGACGATCACGGCAAAGCGCCTGCCGGTTTGCTGCGCGCACAGCGACGCCAGCGTTTCCAGTACCTGCTCGGGACGCTTGAAGGTCGGCAAGGTGACGACGGCTTCGACGGCCTCGACGTCAAGCCGCGGCGTGCGTCCCGCGACCGATACCGAACCGTCCGATGGCAAAGGGATCATCCGTGTCCAGCCACATGGTGAGTTGGGCTCTGGTAGCACCACGGTTGATAAGGTTTCGTTAATCACCTTGCACGGAGAACGCCTGCAAGCAGAGGCTTTCGGCCGTCGAATGTGCTCGCTTAATCAAGGGTTCACCGCGCTTTGCTACCGGCTACACCACTGGATAGGTGAGATGCATCTGCTGTTCGCCACATCGATCGTGCCCGACGGTGCTCTCGCCTCGGGCTACGAGATCGCAAACGCTGCGATCATCGCCGCCCTGCGGCGCGCTGGCGTGCGCGTAACCGTCATTGGTTTCACCTGGCCCGGGAAACCCGCGGCCGACCCCGAAAACACCATGGTGCTGGGTGCCATCGACGTGCGCACGGACAGTGCCTCCGCGCGGCAGAAGCTGGCCTGGGTCGGCAAGGCGCTGCTTTCGGGCCTCACCTTCGCCTCGGTCAAGCTGCGCGCCGTGTCCGACAGCGATGTTCTCGCTGCCATCGAGCAAGCTGGACCGGTTGACGGCTACGTGCTGAATTCCGTGCAGTTCGCCGGCGCCTTCGAAAAGCTGTTCACCGAGCGGCCTTCGATCTTCGTTGCCCACAATGTCGAGCATCTTTCGGCGCGGGAGAACGCCGCTGCCGCCGGCAGCCTCTTCCAGCGCCTGCTGTTCCGCCGCGAGGCAAGGCTGCTCAAGGCCGTCGAAGAGCGTCTCTGCCGCCGGGCGCGCTTCGTCTTCACCCTGGCCGAGGAAGACCGCGCCGCACTAGGTGTCGCCTCCGACAACCGCTCGGCGGTGCTGCCGCTGGTGACCGGTGCCCTGGCGCCAACCCTGAAAGGCCCGCGCCGCATCGACTGCGACGCCGCCCTGATCGGCACCTGGACCTGGCAGCCGAACCGCATCGGCCTCGACTGGTTCCTGGGCAAGGTCGTGCCGCATCTGCGGCCCGATTTCCGCATCCGCATCGCCGGCCACATGCCTTCGGGCGTCGCGTCCAAGCATCCCGGTGTTGAATTTGTCTGCCGCGTGCCCGACGCGCAGGCTTTCGTGCGCAGTGCAGCCGTCATCCCGTTGATCAGCACCGCGGGCAGCGGCGTCCAGTTGAAGACCATCGAAACCTTCGAACTCGGCCTGCCTTCGGTCGCCACCAGCCGTTCGCTGCGCGGCATCGACCACCGTCCGGCCAACTGCGTCGTCACCGACGATCCCGTCGCCTTCGCCATGGCTCTCGAGGCTGCGGCGGCCGACATCCGCGACGTCGACGGCAGCGCGTTCCGGGGCTCGCAGGTCAAGGCGCTCGACGCTGCCATCCGGCTCGGCCTCGAAGAGCTCGCACCCGTCAGGCAGGAGGCGTTTGCATGAACATGCATTCCGCCGGCGCTGCGTTCGGGCTCGACAAGCTGATGACGATCCTTGGCATCCCGGTGGTTGCGGTCCGCTGGAACGATGCCATCGCCCTGCTGAACCGGTTGATTGCCGAGCGGCGCTTCACCAAGGTCAGCTTCCTCAACGCCCACAACGCCAACATCGCCTATACCGACCCGGTGTTCGCCGGGGCACTCGATGATTTCCTCATCCTGCCCGACGGCATCGGTATCGATCTGGCGGCGAGGCTCCTCTACGGGGCGCCGTTTCCCGACAATCTCAACGGCACCGATTTCGTCCCGGCCTTCCTGCAGGCCTCGACGACGCCGCTGACCGTTGGGCTGCTCGGCGCGACGCGTGTCAATGCCGAAGCGGCTTCGGTCAAGCTGGCCGCCTTGGCGGTGCAGCACAAATTCGTGGTGATCCATGACGGCTATTTCCCTGCTTCGCAGGAGCAGGAAATCGTCGACCGGATCGCCGCGCTTCGGCCCGACGTGCTGCTCGTCGCCATGGGCGTGCCGCGCCAGGAATTGTGGATCGAACGCCACATCGACGCGCGCCACTGCACGCTGCCGATCGCCGTCGGCGCGTTGCTTGATTTCCTGAGCGGCGCGGTGCCCCGCGCGCCCTTGTGGATGCGCCGGCTGCGGCTCGAATGGCTGTTCCGGTTGGCTGTCGAACCGAGCCGCCTGTGGCGCCGTTATGTGGTCGGCAACCCACTGTTCCTGCTGCGCGTCGTCAGGCAGAAATTCTCGCTTGCGCCCGAAGCCGCGGAGGATGTCAAGTGAACAGCAGGTTCGTGCCAGGCACCGCTGTCGAGCCAGGCCCGCTGCGGCAGACACCGACGGCGGCCATCGTGACGGCAAGCTACGCGCCCGACTTCGAGCGCTGCCGCCTGCTGTGCGAGACACTTGATCGCCACGTTTCGGGCGCGGCGCACCATTACATCTTGGTCGAACATCGCGACGTCAGGCTGTTTCGCCAATTGGAAACCGGCCGCCGCACGGTCGTCGACGAGCGTGAATTGCTGCCGCGCTGGCTGCAGGCATTTGACGATCCGCTCAGCCTGTTTCGCCGGCGCGTCTGGCTCAGCCTGAAGACCCAGCCGCTGCGTGGCTGGCACGTGCAGCAATTGCGTCGCATCGCCATCTCGGCGCATGCCGGGGAAGACGTGCTCATCTTCTGCGATTCCGATGTCGCCTTCCTGAAACCTTTCGACTGCGGCGCCTTCTGGCGCGACGGCAAGGTGCGCCTGTTCCGCCGCGACGGTGTGCTGGCGGACGAAGGTCATGAGGAGCATCGCATCTGGTCGCGCAATGCGGGCTCGGCACTCGGCATCGACCCGTCCCGGACGTCGATCCATGACTATATCTCGACGCTGATCGCGTGGCGGCGCGACACCGTGCTGGCCATGTGCGGCGAGATCGAGAAGGTCCATGGTCGCAACTGGGTCGAGGTCGTCGGCTCGGCGCGCAAATTCTCCGAATGCATGATCTACGGCCGCTATGTCGACGATTTGCTACAGGGTGCCGGCCACTTCCACGGTTCGGAGGAGTTCTGCCGGGTGCACTGGACCGGCGAGGCGCTGTCGGACGACGAGTTCCGCCGCTTCGTTGCCGCCATGGCGCCGGAGCAGGTGGCGATCGGCATGCAATCCTTCATCGGCACCGATATCGGCCGCATCCGCCGTTTGATCGGGCTGGATTAGATGGGCTTTGCCGGTTTACGCATCGCCGAATAGGTGAGCAGCGTCGAGGCGAGATACAAAAGCAGGAAGACGACATTGAGCGACAGCACCAGGTTCGGCGTGTCGAGGATGGTCGTCAGCACATAGGTCAAAAGCAGCGCCTTCAGTGCGGCGAGCAGACCGAGATTGAGCGCCCGCACCAGCGTCTGGCCGCGCGCGAACAAAAGCTCGGCCTGATATTCGACCAGATTGCGCAAGCCAGGCACGCAGATCGCCAGCACCACCAGCGGCGCGGCCTCGGCGACATTCTTGCCGAGCGCATTGGGGAAGAAATGCAGCACGATGCCAAGCGTCAGCAGCGCTGCCGTGGAGACCGCGAACACACCGCCTTCGATGCCGCTCTTGACCGCCAGCCGTGACAACAGTTCCGGTGCGCGCATCATGCGCTGCACCAGCATCATCGAGAAGGTGCGGATCGGAATGGCGGTCAGGTCTACCAGCCGCATAATGATGGCGTAGATGCCAGCCAGATGCGGGCCGCCGATCGCCAGCACCAGCAGCTTGTCGAACTCCATCTGCAGGTAGAACAGCACTTCGGCGCCGGCCACGTAGACAGAATCGGCCAATCGCCTGAGATAGAGCTCGATGCGCAGCCGCAACCGCTGGCGGGGGTAGAAGAAGCCGAAGGCAATCAGCAGCGAGGCGGCATTGGCGCCGATATAGAACCACGACCATATCCAGACACTGTGATGCGCAGAGAACATGAACAGCACCGCGCCAAGCGCCCGCAACGCGGTCGCCAGGATAGCCAGCAGCGCGGCGCGGCCGAATTTGCCCAGGCCATTGTTGACGATCAGCGCCACCTCGACCGGCCGCCACAGCAGCGCTTCGGCAAAGACGATTGCCGCAAACACCGACAGCGGCACGGTGTCGGCGAAGAAAAGCAGGTAGACGCCGAACGAGGCCGCGGCCAGCAACGGCAGCGACAGCACGCCGAGCAGCAGGAAGCCGGCGGAGAAGGTGCCGATCAGATTGGGGCGGATGGTGGCGGTGCGGTAGAGCGCCGAGATGAACCCGAAGGCGAGGATGCGCGACAGCATGACACCGGCCGCCGAAGCGGTGGCGAACATGCCGAATTCGGAAATGGACAGCGTGTTGGCCAGCGCGATGAAATAGGCCAGCGAAAACACCAGTCGCCCGCCGGCGCCGCTGATCGCCGAGAAATAGTCGCGAAGCAGCCCCCGTCGTTCGGCCAAAAAGCTGCCGATCCGGGCGAGGGGCCGCCTTTGCGGTATGTCACTGGCCTGCGTCATGTCTCAAGGAGAGCCTAGGCGGGAAAACTTAACGTGCCGTTCTGGAGGCTGAGCCTGTGTCGAAAATAGATGCAACCGAAGCGAGAAACCGACGCTTCGGTGCGGGAAAATTAACCTTTTGTTTTCCATGCCTGTTTAGCGTGGCTTAACGAATGGCCAAGCGCCGTTTGCAGGTCGCCAAAGGTAAAGTTCCAGACGATGGTCGACAGGGAAAACCGCGAGGACTGGAAGCGCGAGCGCTCATTGCTGGCGCTTGGCCAGGCTGTGCGCGGCGACGAACCCGACGCGTCCCTGGTCTCGATAGGCGACCGGGCAGACCCGTCATGGCGCGAGGATGCCGCCACCCGTCATCGCCTCGCCCGTTCGCAGCGCGAGGCGCGCAACCCGAAACTGTCGGATCCGGTCGCCACCGACGGGGATCATGAGCAAGCTTCGTCATCATATCGCGCGCAAACGACGCCACGGACACAAATTGGTGCCGCCGAAACCGCCGGCGCCCGGCGCGCCGATCATGCATCGGAGCCTTACGCTGCAGGCGATGCGTCGGTATCCCGAAACGACGGCAGGGACAGCCAGCAGTGGAAGCCGCTGATCGACCCGATGCAGGTTGTGCGCGGTGTCGGCAAGTCGAAGCTGCTGATCGTGACGACGACAATACTGGGCGCCGCGCTCGGCATTGCCATCGCGCTGTCGACGCCGAAGAAATATGAGGCCACCACCGAACTGATCGTCGACCCGCGCGACCTGAAGCTCACCGATCGCGACCTCACCCAGTCGGTCGTCGCTTCCGATGCCACGCTGGCCATCGTCGAGAACCAGGTTCGGGTGCTGACCTCAGGCACCGTTCTCAACAAGGTCGTCGACAAGCTCAATCTGGTCAACGATCCGGAATTCAATGGGCAAGGCGGCGGCGGTCTCAGCGTCATGTCGCTCATCCGCTCCGTCCTGTCGCGCAATGACGGGCCGGGGGGTGTCGACGACACCCGCCGCCGTGCACTTGCTGTCGGCAATCTGGCCGAGAGCCTTTCGGTCGAACGCGGCGGCAAGACCTTCGTCATCACCGTCAGCGCCACCACGCAGAATGGCGAGAAATCAGCCCTCATCGCCAACACGATGACGGATGTCTTCCTGCAGACCTTCGGCCAGATACAGTCGGACACCGCAGGCCGCGCCACCGACGAACTGACGGCCCGGCTGGACGAGCTGCGCAAGGGGGTCGAGGCGGCCGAGCGCAAGGTCGAGGATTTCAGGGCCACGCACGACCTCGTCGACGCGCAGGGCCATCTCATCAGCGACGACGAGATGCTGAAACTCAACGAGCAGCTGTCGGTTGCCCGCGCCCGCACGCTGGAGCTGAATGCCCGGGCGGCCTCGGCGCGTTCGGTCGACGTCAATTCGGTTCTCACCGGCACCTTGCCGGAGGAGATCAACTCCAACTCGATGAGCGATCTGCGTTCGCAATATGCATCGCTCAAGCAGGAGGCTGACCGCGCTGCCATTCGGTTCGGCCCGCGTCATCCCGAACTCCAGGCGCTCAATGCCCAGCTTTCCGGCGCACGCGACCGCATCGCCTCGGAGCTGCGCCGCATCGGCTCGTCGCTGCAGGTCGACCTCAAGCGCGCGGTCCAGCTCGAACAGGATCTTGCCTCTCGCCTGGCGCAGCTGAAGGTCCGCAGCGGTGACGTCAACAGCGACCTTGTGTCGATGCGCGAACTGGAGCGCGAGGCGACCGCCAAGCGTTCCGTCTACGAACAGTATCTGCTGCGCGCCAAGGAGACCGGCGAGCAGAAGGACATCAACACAGCCAACATCAATGTGATCTCGAAGGCCTTCGCGCCGCTCGAGCCGAACGGGCCGTCGCGGGTCGTGGTCGCGCTCGCCGGCCTGTTGCTGGGTTTCGCCTCCGGCATTGGCCTCGGAGCCATGCGTGGCGCCTTTGAGAGCCTGCGTGACACTGCCAATTCGCGCTCGCGTCGCGACCATGGCACGGACGAACACCGGACGCCTTACGAAGACAAGGCATATCGGTCAGCGCCGCCGCCGGCGCCGCCACAACCACCAGCGCCGCAGCCATCGACACCCCCGCCTGCATCACCACCGCCTGGCGCGCCATCGCCTGTCCAGCAAGCCGAGGTCTCGCCGGCCGAAGGTTCCGGCCGGATCGGTGCCTTGCTGTCGAGGCTGCACAAGTCCGTCTCACGCAGGCCGTCCAGGGAGGAGCCGTTCGATACCGTTGAATGGGCTTCTGCCGAAAACGGGGGGTCAATGCAGGATCCGCAATACCGCGCTTACCCCCAGTCGGCGCCGGCCTTCGAGCCTCGGCAGGCGGCCGCGGCAGCATACCCGTCGCGGCCTTTCCAGCCCGGCGGCCATCCGCAGCAGACGGCGCAGCCGCCACTGCCGCCTCCCATGGTGCAGCAGCGGCCATATTCCGGGCCGCAGCTCTATCCCTACGCGCAGCCATTGGGCTACGCACAGCCGCCGGCCTATCCCTATCCGCAATCGATGCCGGCCGCCAATGCGGGGCAGCAGCCCGATCCGGCTCAGCCTGCTTCCGAGTCCTATCCACAGCCGTCCCTCCCGCAGCAGCAGGCGCCTCAGCCTCATCAGCGATCGGCGGAGCCGTCGCGGGCCGCGGAGGATGCCGAGCAGCAAGCGCCAATCGAGGAAATCCGCGCCAGCCTGCGCGAATTCCGCGAAGCGGTTCGCGAACTGACCGAGAGCCGCGTGCGGCGTCGCTACTTCTGAGCCACAAAAATCTGCGCTGTGCCGTACAAAAACATGCCGGTTTCGCGTAAACGGCATGGGACGGCGCTTTGGCGGGATTGCATGTTGGAATTTTCGTGAAAATGCCACGCTGTGAAAGATCGAAAAGCGCGTCGCTTCCGCAAGCGACGCGCTTGGGCATTCTGGTGTTGAGGGTAGTCCATGGCCGAAGTGATTGATGGCAAGAGCGTTGCCGGCGACGTTGTGGGGTCGGTCAAGACCCTGACGGCTGAGCTTGTCGCCAAGGGCCAGGCCAAGCCGGGTCTTGCCGTGGTTATCGTCGGCGAGGATCCGGCCAGCCAGGTCTATGTCGCGTCCAAGTCGCGCACCGCCAAGGAATGCGGCTTTCATTCCGTCCAGCACACGCTGCCGGCCGAAACCTCGGAACCGGCGTTGCTGAAGATCATCGGCGATCTCAACGCCGATCCGGCCATCAACGGCATCCTCGTGCAGCTTCCGCTGCCGGCCCATATCGACGCCGGCAAGATCATCCAGACCATCGCGCCGGAAAAGGATGTCGACGGCTTCCATTTCATCAATGTCGGCAAGCTCGGCACCGGTGAACTCGAGACAGCCTTCGTGCCTTGCACGCCGGCCGGCTCTATGCTTCTGATCGAGCGGGTGCGCGGCAAGGACCTGTCCGGCCTCAACGCCGTCGTCGTCGGCCGCTCCAACATCGTCGGCAAGCCGATGGCCAACCTCCTGCTTGCCGCCAACTGCACCGTCACCATCGCGCACAGCCGCACCAGGGATCTGCCCGCCTTGGCCCGCACCGCCGATATCCTTGTCGCGGCCGTCGGCAGGCCGGAGATGATCAGGGGTGATTGGGTGAAGCCCGGCGCCACCGTCATCGATGTCGGCATCAACCGCATTCCGGCGCCGGAAAAGGGCGAGGGCAAGTCCCGCCTCGTCGGCGATGTCGCCTATGCCGAAGCGGCTAAGGCCGCCGGCGCCATCACGCCGGTTCCCGGCGGTGTCGGGCCGATGACCATTGCCATGCTGATGGCCAATACGTTAGCCTCGGCCTACCTAGCGGCCGGATTGAAACGGCCGTCCTTCTGACCCGCCAGAAAGCCGCAGCTTTGCCGAACCCCAGTGTTCCCTCAGAACGGCCGGTCATCACGGACCCCGTTCAAGGCGGGCGGCAGTTCGCATTCCTGCTGGTAGACAAGTTCTCCATGTTCTCGCTGGCTGCCGCGATCGATACGTTCCGGTCGGCGAACCGGTTGCTTGGCCGCGACTTCTACGGTTGGACGACGGTGTCGGCCGATGGCGATCCGGTGATGGCTTCCAATGGCCTGCCGCTCAAGATCGACTACGCCGTTGCCGACCTGCCGCCGGTCGATATCCTTTTCGTCTCGGTCGGGCTGACGACGGAATTTCCCGGCAAGAGCAAGGTGCTGGCGGCACTGCGCAGTTGGGGCCGGCGCGGCAATGCGCTGGGTGCCCTGTCGGTCGGCTCCTACCTGCTGGCCGAGGCCGGCCAGCTCGAAGGCTATCGCTGCACCATCCATTGGGAAAATCGAGCCGGCTTCGTCGAGCGCTTCCCCGATATCAACTGCACCGGCAACGTCTTCGAGATCGACCGCAAGCGCTACACCTGCGCCGGCGGCACCACTTCGATCGACCTGATGCTGGAGATCGTGCGCGGCGATTTCGGCTCGAACCTCGCCAATGGCGTCGCCAACCAGTTCCAGCACGAACGCATCCGCTCGGCCGGCGACCGCCAGCGCGTCGGACCGGAACGCGACCTGACCGGCAAGTCGGAGAAGCTCAGGCGTATCGTCGAACTGATGGCCGACCACCTCGACGAGCCACTGTCGGCCGTGCAACTGGCCAAATCCGCCGGCCTTTCGGTGCGCCAGGTCGAGCGCCTGTTCCTGCGCCATCTCAGCGTCACGCCCGGCCGTTACTATATGCGGCTGCGGCTGGAGCGGGCGCGCGAACTGCTGCGCCAGACCAACATGCCGATCCTCGATGTGGCGATCGCGACCGGCTTCACCTCGCATTCCTACTTCGCCCAGAGCTACCGGCTGCAATTCGGCAGGCCGCCCTCGGAAGAGCGCCGCACGACCTACTGAGCGGGTTTTCGTTTTCGTTGAAAAGTTCGGCATTTCGGCCCCGTCGCATCGGGCCGGGGCTACGAATTCGGCTTACGGGTAGTGTCTCAGTTTGAAATTTGAATATGCGAAAGCGCCTATCCCGGTTTGCCCGCATAGGCGGAAACGCCTATATGCTTAGCGGAAAGCATGGAGGTGGTGGCAATGGAAAACGCACAGGAATTGAGCCCGCATTTGAAGTGCGATGTAGAGTTGGAACTGACTGGTCCCAACGTAGGCACCTTAAACAAATGGGCAGCAGACGCCTTGCGCGCGTTGGCCGACCGCTTAGAGCGGGGAGAGTTTGAAGACGGGTTCAGCGACGCGAAAGATAATGTTGGGAAGAAAATCGGGTCGATCTACGTAGATTACTCTGAGGCGAATTTCTGATGCCGACCGGACCTAAAGCCAGAAGCGCCTCGCCGACGTGATCGGCAACGCCGTCCGCGTCATGCGCATTGCCACCAAGAAGCGAGCCGAGAACATGACGCCGAAGCGTTATGGCTCCTTCGGAGCCTTGGCCGCGCGTAGGCTGACGGGTGCATCAAACGAAAAACCCGCCTGAGCGGCGGGTCACCGGCGCAAATCAGCACCATGGGCAAAAATGTACCATAGCTGAGTGCATCCAGTCAAGAAAAAATTCCTATCATGGAAAGCCCTCGGCACTGCCGACACCCCGAACTGGCTGTCGTCACGACTTTTGTTAAGCTGGGTTCGGGCCCGACGCACCTGGCTGCCCGGACTTGTGTCCCGGCGCCACGTCAAATAGCTTGCCGCCCGGATCAGGGGCGGATTTAGGAGATTTCGATGGCGGGACTTGCACGAGGCGTCGCTGCGGCGATCCTCCTTTTGTCGATGACGACGTTCGGCTTCGCCGCAAACAAGGTCATCATCATTCTCGATGCGTCCGGCTCGATGTGGGCGCAGATCGACGGCAAGCCCAAGCTCGAAATCGCCCGAGAGTCGCTTCGAACCGTGCTTCAATCGGTCCCCACCGACGACGACATCGGCTTTATGGCCTATGGCCACCGTGAAAAGGGCAGCTGCGACGACATCCAGCTGATCGTGCCGCCGCAGGCAGGTTCGGGCAGCGCCATTTCGGCCGCTGCCGACAGCCTGAAATTCCTCGGCAAGACGCCGCTGACGGCGGCGGTCAAACAGGCGGCCGAGGCGCTGAAATACACCGAGGACAAGGCGACCGTCGTGCTCATCACCGACGGGCTCGAAACATGCGGCGGCGACCCTTGCGCGCTTGGCAAGGAGCTCGAGGCATCCGGCGTCGACTTCACCGCCGATGTCGTCGGTTTCGGCCTGACCGCCGATGAGGGCCGGCAGATCGCCTGCCTCGCCGACAACACCGGCGGCAAGTACATCCAGGCCTCCGACGAGAAGGCGTTGCAGGAGGCGCTTGCCGAGACAGTGGCGGCGCCTGCTCCTGAACCGGCTCCGGCACCTGCGCCAGCGCCCGCGCCGGAGCCGGCCAAACCGGAATTCAATTTCCTGCCGACAGCGGTGCTTGCCGAGGGCGGCGATCCCGTCACTGACGGCAACGCCTGGGAAAGCTACAAGGCCAAACCCGACGGTACGCGCGGCGACTACGTCAGCACCGAATACGGCGCCTACAAGGCCAATCTGGAACCGGGCGACTATATCGTCGTGGCCAGTGACGGCCAGGCCAAGACCGAGCAGAAGGTCAAGATCGAGGCCGGCCAGGTCTACAAGCCGCTTTTCAACTTGAATGCCGGCACGCTCATCATCCACCCGCGACCGAGCGCGGGGGCGGATGTCGTCGATGGCGCGGCTGTCGTCATCGACTATCCTGGTGCTGACATGCCCGCCACCTTCTATGGGACGACGAAAGCCGTGTTGCCGGCCGGCGACCAGAAGGTGACTGTCACGATCGGGCAGGGCGTGGCTACCGAGACGATTCCGCTGGCTGCCGGCAAGACCGTGGAAAAGGACATGGTTGCCGGTGTTGGCCATGTCGTTGCCAATGCTTACTATGCTGCGGGCGGCGACAAGGCGGACGGTTCAGGCATCGGCTTCAAGGTGCTCAAGGCAAAAAAGAAGATCGATGGAACCAGGGACGAGGTGACCTATGCCTACGGACCCGACAGCAAATTCGATCTGCCGCCCGATGACTATGTGTTGATTGCGACGGTTGATCTCGCCGTCGTCGAGCAGCCGTTCACCGTCAAGGTGGGCGAATTTCAGGATCTGAAGGTCGCAATGAATGCCGGCGTGCTGGCGATCACCGCGCCCGGAGCCTCGAAGATCGAGATTTTCGAGGCCAAGAAGGACATCAACGGCAACCGCAAGTCGCTTGGCTATGCATTCGACCAGAAGTATCAGGCAGCGATCCCGGCGGGCGACTACGCCGTCGTTTCGGAGAAATCCGACAACAGTTCGAAAGAAGGCAACGTGACGGTCAAGGCCGGCGAGCGAGCCGAGCTAACCGTGCAATAGAATCGTATGCACAACCGCAAGAGGGCGGCCATGTGCCGCCCTTTTTCATGAACGACGCAGAACTGCCGTCAAGCGGTGCCGAAGGCGCTGGCGCCATGGTCGGCGCGGCCGACCAATTGCCGGAAGCCGGCAAACAGCTCGCGGCCGAAGCCGAACTCGTTGCCGATGAGATCGGCATCCGCCGTCCGGCGCAAAGCGAACTCCCCGGCCGGCACCAGCACTTCGAGTGTGCCGGCTTCGGCGTCGAGCCGGATGATGTCGCCTTCATGGATCCTGGCGATAGGACCCTCCTCGACCGCCTCCGGCGTCACATGGATCGCCGCCGGCACCTTGCCGGAGGCGCCAGACATGCGCCCGTCGGTGACCAGCGCGACGCGCTGGCCGCGATCCTGCAGGATGCCGAGCACGGTGGTCAGCTTGTGCAGTTCCGGCATGCCATTGGCCTTCGGCCCCTGGAAGCGGATGACGGCGATGAAATCACCGGTCAGCGTGCCTGCCTTGAACGCATCGTTCAGCCCTTGCTGGCTGTCGAAGACCCTGGCCGGCGCCTCGATGATACGCCGCTCCGGCTTCACCGCGGAAGTCTTGATGACGGCGTGGCCGAGATTGCCTGACAGCACCTTCAGGCCGCCGGTCGCCTGGAATGCCTTGTTGAACGGCGCCAGCACTTTTTCGTCGCCGCTTGCCTTCGGCGAGGCTTCGCGCACCACGCTGCCATCGACGCCGAGCTTTGCCTCGACCGCATAGGGCCGCAGGCCTTCGCCCCACACCGTCTGCACATCCTCATGCAGGATGCCTTCGTCGAGCAGTTCGCGGATCAGGAAGCCGAGCCCGCCGGCGGCGTGGAAATGGTTCACGTCGGCGAGGCCGTTCGGATAGACCCGCGCCAGCAGCGGCACGGCTTCCGAAAGGTCGGAAATATCCTGCCAGGTGATGGCTATGCCGGCCGCCGCCGCCATGGCGATCAGGTGGATGGTGTGATTGGTCGAGCCGCCAGTGGCGTGCAGGCCGACGATGCCGTTGACGATCGAGCGCTCGTCGATCATCCGGCCGACAGGCGTATAGGCGTTGCCGAGCGCGGTGATCGCCAGCGCCCGCTTCGTCGCCTCGCGGGTCAGCGCCTCGCGCAGCGGGGTGCCGGGATTGACGAAGGAAGCGCCCGGCGTGTGCAGGCCCATGATCTCCATCAGCATCTGGTTGGAATTCGCCGTGCCGTAGAAGGTGCAGGTGCCCGGCCCATGATAGGATTTGGACTCGGCCTCCAGCAGTTCGGCACGTCCGGCCTTGCCCTCGGCATAGAGCTGGCGGACCTTGGCCTTTTCATCGTTGGGCAGCCCGGTCGTCATCGGTCCGGCCGGGATGAACACCGCCGGCAGATGGCCGAAGGTGAGGGCGGCTATCACCAGCCCCGGCACGATCTTGTCGCAGACGCCGAGATAGACGGCGGCGTCGAACATGTTGTGCGACAGGCCGATCGCGGCGGCCATGGCGATGACATCGCGCGAAAACAGCGACAGCTCCATGCCGGGCTGGCCCTGGGTGACGCCATCGCACATCGCCGGCACGCCGCCGGCCACCTGGGCAATGCCGCCGGCCTCGCGGGCCGCGTCCTTGATCAGCGCCGGGAAAGTCTCGAACGGCTGATGCGCCGACAGCATGTCGTTGTAGGAGGTGATGATGCCGAGGTTCGGCACCTTGTCGGCGCCAAGCGCGAGCTTTTCCGAGGGGCTGCACACCGCAAAGCCGTGGGCGAGATTGCCGCACGACAGCACAGCCCGGTTGGCGGTGCGGTTCGATGCCTCGGCGATGCGGCCGAGATAACGCTCGCGGCCTGGCTTTGAGCGCTGGCGGATGCGTTCGGTGATGGCTTCGATGTCGCGTCTGGCGGTCATGGCGGTCGGTCCTTTCAGGCGAGGTCCCGGAAACATCCTCCCGCCGTTTGCCGGGACCAGAGTAAATCGAGATTCAGGGGGCCCAGAAAACCTCTACGGGCTTATGCGCTGCGTCGAGCACGGCACGGATTGGCTTTCGCGGCCCGGGCGCCACCGCGCCGTCGAAGGCGATACGCTTGTCCTCACCCTCTATGTGCAGCGCGATGAAGCCGGCTTCGACGATGCGCGCCAGCGACAGGGTCAGCCGCGGCTCGCCCGCACTTGCCGCATGAACCGGCAGCACGATCCTGTCGGAAGACGGGTCGAGCAGCGTCGCCAGATCGTCGGCATCGGGAAAGAACGAGGCGGTGTGGCCGTCCGGCCCCATGCCGAGCACGACGACATCGAGCGGCCAGGGCAAGGAGCGGAGCGCTGCATCATCGGACGAGGCCGCATCCTCGATGCTGGTGGCTTCGTGATAGAGCGGCACGAAACGAGCCGCCTTGGCCGCGTTCTGCAACAGATTGGCGGTCACCAGTCCGGCATTGGAGCGTGGCGAGGAGGCCGGCACGAAACGCTCGTCGACCAGCGTCACGATCACCTTGTCCCAGGCGATGGGTATCGCTGAAAGGGCGGCGAAGAATTTTGCCGGCGTGGTGCCGCCGGAGACGGCGAGCAACCCCGTGCCGCGCTCGGCGATCGCCTTGGTCAGTCTGCCTGCAGCATGACCTGCAAGGGCGGCCGCCAGTTCCTGGCGCCCGGCGAAGCCGTTCCAGCTGTAGGCGGCGCTGTTCAATTGCTCTCGTGCCATGTCCGCCCGTCACGCTCGATCAGTGCTATCGAGGCCGATGGCCCCCAGGTGCCCGCCGTGTAGCCCTGCGCCTCCTGCCTGGCACTTTCCCAGGCATTCTGGATCGGGTCGATCCATTTCCACGCCGCCTCGACTTCGTCACGGCGCATGAACAGGGTCTGGTTGCCACGGATGACGTCCATGATCAGCCGCTCATAGGCGTCCGGTGCGCGGCCGTCGAAGGACTGCGCAAAACTCATGTCGAGAGAGATCTGGCGCAGCCGCATGCCGCCCGGGCCCGGATCCTTGATCATGATGAACTGCTTGACGCCTTCGTCCGGCTGCAGCCGGATGACCAGCTGGTTGGCGAAGATCGGTCCGGCGCTGTCGCCGAAGATCGAATGCGGGATCGGCTTGAATTCGATGACGATTTCCGAAACCCGCGTCGCCAGCCGTTTGCCGGTGCGGAGATAGAACGGAACGCCCGACCAGCGCCAATTGCCGATCTCGGCCTTGATGGCGACGAAGGTTTCGGTGTTGCTGTCCTTGCCGAGTTCCTCGACATAGCCTTTCACCGGTCCGCCGGCCGAAGCCCCGGCGCGATACTGCCCGCGCACGGTGTGCTTTGGCGCCTCGTTGCCGTTGATGCGCTTCAGTGCCCGCAGCACCTTCAGCTTTTCGTCGCGCACGGCGTCGGCATCCATCGACGATGGCGCTTCCATGGCGACGAGGCACAGCAGCTGCAGCATATGGTTCTGCACCATGTCGCGCAGCGCGCCGGCCTTGTCGTAATAGGTGACGCGGTCTTCCAGGCCGACGGTCTCGGCCACGGTGATCTGCACATGGTCGATGTGGGCTGAATTCCACAACGGCTCGTAGAGCGCGTTGGCGAAGCGCAGCGCCATCAGGTTCTGCACCGTCTCCTTGCCGAGATAATGGTCGATGCGGAAGATCTGGCTTTCGTGGAAGTCGTCGCCGACCAGGTCGTTGAGCTTGCGTGCCGAATCGAGGTCGCGGCCGATCGGCTTTTCCAGCACGATGCGCGAGTTCGGCGTGATCAGATTGTGCTCTTTCAGCTTGTGCGAGATGTCGCCGAACAGCGCCGGCGCCACCGCCAGGTAGAAGGCTCGAATGCGGTCGCTGTCGCCGATCGCTTTCTTGAGCTTGTCGAAGCCGGCGCCGCTCGTCGCATCGGCCGAGACGTAGGATAGTCGCGCCAGGAAAGTCTTCAGTTCCTTGGCGTCGATGTCGGCCGGTTTGACGTGCTCGGAGATCGCCTGTTTGGCGAAGGCCTGGAATTCTTCGTCGCTCATTTTCGAGCGCGATGTGCCGATGATGCGTGTCGGCTCCGAAAACTGATGGTCGCGCTGGCGATAATAGAGCGACGGCAGAAGCTTGCGTTCCGACAGATCGCCGGTGCCGCCGAAAATGATGAAGTCGAAAGGCTCGACGGGGATGATCTGGCTGGTCATGGTCTGTCCGCTTTGACGCCGGTCGCTGTGACGCGGCTGATATAATCTAATCGATTTAAATTTTCCAGTGCCATGGTGTCACATCTGGGTGTATGCGCCTGCCCCTTGACAGTCCGATGACCCGGAGGCTTGTCGAAGGCGCGGCTCCGGAAGCCTTCGCAGTTGCAGCATAGAGCGGGATCGACGCGAAAGCCAAAGGAGAAATCAGCGATGGCTCCACATCTTTCGGCCAATCCAGTCAGAAGCCGTGGCTTTGCGCGGATGAGCGCCAATGACGTGCCCGTTGATCGTCACCAATAGTGAGCGGAAAAAACATGCGTCTGGAAAACAAGGTTGCGATCATCACCGGTGCTGCGTCGGGTTTTGGCGAGGGCATCGCCAGGCGCTTTGCGCAGGAGGGCGCCAGGGTCGTTGTCGCCGACCTCAACGCCAGGGGCGCGGAACGCGTCGCCGGTGAGATCGGAGAAGCGGCGATCTGGACCCAGACCGATGTCTCGCTGCGCTCCGAATTCGACGAGATGGTCTATGCCGCCAAAAGCGCCTTCGGCCGCATCGACATCATGGTCAACAATGCCGGCTATACCCATCGCAACGGCGACATGCTCAATGTCGACGAGGACACCTTCGACCTGATAACATCAGTCAACATGAAGGCGATCTATCACGCGGCACTCGCCGTGGTGCCGATCATGGAGCGGCAGGGCGGCGGCGTCATCCTGACCACGGCCTCCACCGCGGGTCTGCGGCCGCGCCCCGGCCTCACCTGGTACAACGCGTCGAAAGGCTGGGCGATCACCGCCACCAAGTCGATGGCGGTCGAACTGGCGCCGAAGAACATCCGCGTCAACTGCCTCTGCCCGGTTGCCGGCGAGACCGGCATGCTGGAGAAATTCATGGGCGCCGACACGCCCGAAATCCGCGAGAAGTTCCGCGCATCGATCCCGCTCGGCCGGCTTTCGACGCCGCTCGACATCGCCAATGCCGCACTCTGGCTGGCCTCGGACGAAGCCGCCTTCATCACCGGCGTGGCGCTGGAGGTCGATGGCGGCCGCTGCATCTGAAAGTGCCAGGCGTCACGCGCCGGTCTTGATGTAACTCTTGTAGACCCAGCCGGTCTTGCCGTTGTAGGTGATCTGGCACCATTGCTTGCAGCTCTTCACCTGCACCGAGGTTTTGGCTGGCACCGTACCGATGGCGGCGGCATTTTTCTTCGGGCCGCTTCGCATGGTCACGGCCCTCAGGATGCGCCCTGTTCCGGCGGCTGCGGCTTTCCTTGGCTTCGCCTTGGCTTGGCTGTCATCCCCCTCTGCCGCTGGCTCTTGAGCCGGCGATTGCGGCTGCACCGCGGGGATGGCGGCGGTTTGTGCGCCGTCGGGGTGGTTGCCCGCGGCTGCGCTGGGCGCGGCTACCTTGGCGAGTTCGGTGGCGGCATCGGTAGCGGCTGCCGGCTGTGCGAATGCCGCCGCTTGCTTGTCCGCTGCCTTGGGAGCGGTCGAATCGGACGTGGTTGCGTCCTTCGGCTGGGAACCGGTCCAGCGCGGGTCATTGGCGGCGAGTGCGGGGATGTTGGCCTGCGCGGCCGCCACGGTTGTTGGAACCGCGTCGGACTTGCGCGCCTGCGGCACGGATGCCGCAGCGACCGCAGCCCCAACCGGGGTTATTTTCGTTGTTTTCACCGGAACCGTTGGAATGGTCTGTTCGGGGCTCGCTGCCGCTTGTCTGTCGCTGGCCGGCAATGCCAGCCACAGCGCCACGGCGGCGACGCTAAGCAACGCGGCGGTGCCGATCGCGGCGATCACCAGATGCGAGTTCGAACGGACTTCCTGCCAGAAGGACGGCCGCATGTCGTATCCGAACTGCATGGCAAAGCGCCGACGTTCCGGCGTACCGAAACTGAAGGGCTCTCTCACTCTTGCCACCTCCATAAGCGGGCCGACGTTCTTTCAGTCGGTGCCGGAAGTCCGGCGTCTGATCCGCATAGGTCCCAAAAACAACGCGGGCAGTCCCGCAACAATCCCCGAACAATCGCCCAGAACCGGCAGCTTTCGCCTGCGATTGTGGCATCAGTACGCCATTATAGGGGATTCTGCGCCTTTGCGGGAAATTGCGCAATGCGTCGCACGGGCAACAAATGTTACAATGAATATTACAATATTACATCAGGTCGGTCGGCTAGATCCTGTCCCTCAACGCAAACCAGTTGAGCGCCAGGAACAGCAGCGGCGTGCGGAAGCGCCGACCGCCGGGGAACGGCGGGATTTTCAGATCCTCGATCAGCTTCAGCCGGTCGCGGTTGCCGGCAACGGTTTCAGCATAGAGTTTACCGAAATAGTTCGACAGCATGACGCCGTGGCCGGAATAGCCGCCGGCCGAGATCACATTGGGCATCACTTCGCGCACGAAAGGCTTTCTCGGCACAGTGATGCCGACATAGCCGCCCCACCCATGCGTGATCTCGACATCCCTGAGTGCGGGGTAGAGTTCCGCGATCTGGCGGCGGATGTGAATGTGGATATCCTTCGGATCGTTGACGCCATAAACCTCGCGTCCGCCAAACAGCAGCCGCCCGTCCTTCGATCTGCGGAAATAGCGCACGACGAAGCGCGAATCGTCGACCGCCTCGCCGCCCGGCAGCACATCTGACTCTGCCCCCAGAGGCACGGTCGCACCGATGAAGGAACCGATCGGCATGATGTGCGCCGCACTTACCGGCTCGAGCGCGCCGCCATAGGCGTTGACCGCTATCAGGCATTTTTGCGCCGTCACCGTCCCCCTCGGTGTCGAAACCTTGACCTTGCCGCCACTGGACATGATGCCGGTCGACGGCGTCCCCTCGAACAGCTGCGCGCCTGCAAGCGCTGCCACCCGCGCCGTGCCGATCACCAGCTTCATCGGATGGATGTGGCCGGTGCCGGTGTCGCGCGTGCCGCCGAAATAGGCGGTCGAGCCCAACCGCTCCGCCGTCTCCCTGGCATCCATGAACGAGATATGCGGGTAGGCAAAACGGCTCGCCATGATCTCGGCATGCGCCTTGTAGTCGTCGACATAGCGGGGCTTGTGCGCCACCGAGAGCTGGCCCGGCATATAGTCGATATCGATCTGGTTGGCGGCAGTGAATTCGAGGAGATGCGCCTTGGCCTCTTCGGCAAGATCAAACAGCGCCTTGGCGCGGGCCAGGCCATACTCGGATTCCAGGTCCTCGGCCCAGGCGCGCTGGCCGGTGCCGAGCTGCCCGCCATTGCGCCCGGAGGCGCCATCGCCGAAGCGGTACGCGTCGATCAGCACGACATTGGTGCCTGCCTTGGCCAGATGCGCCGCCGCCGACAGCCCGGTGAAGCCGCCACCAATGATGACGACATCGCATGTCCGGTCGCCATCCAGTCCGGGATATTCGGGCCTCGGTCCCGCCGTGTCCTCGTACCAGGAACGGCCGGGGGAAATTGGGGATTGGTAAGGCATGATGCTCGCAGGGAGTAGGGGAGTAGGGGAATAGGGG
>NZ_CP034779.1:82648-319229 GCF_004006095.1 Mesorhizobium sp. M7A.F.Ce.TU.012.03.2.1 | reverse complement strand
CCCCTACTCCCCTACTCCCCTACTCCCCTACTGCCCTATTCCCTACACATTCAGCAACAAATACTCCCGCTCCCACGGGCTGATCACTTCCATGAAGGTCTCGAACTCCGCCCGCTTGATCGCCGCATAGGTGGCGGCGAAGGACTTGCCCAGATGCGCGCAGAGTTCCTCGTCGCCCTCGAACAGGTCGACGGCTTCGAGCAGGCCACGCGGCAGGTCGATTTCGTCGGCATTGGCGGTGGTCAGGACGGGAGGCTCGGCCTTGATCTTGTTGGTGATGCCGATCAGCCCGCAGGCAAGCGATGCCGCCAGCGCCAGATAGGGGTTGGCATCGGAGGACGGGATGCGGTTTTCGACGCGCCGTGCCGCCGGATCCGAGCGTGGCACGCGAAACGCCGTGGTGCGGTTGTCATAGCCCCATTTGTTGTTGACCGGCGCCGACGCCGCCTGTGTCAGCCGGCGGTAGGAATTGACGTAGGGCGCGAACATCACCAGCGCGTTCGGCACATGCTTCTGCATGCCGCCGATGAAGTGGAAAAAATCGTCGGTTTCCGAGCCGTCAGCGGCCGAAAAGATGTTCTGTCCGGTCTTCTTGTCGATGATCGACTGGTGGATGTGCATGGCGGAGCCGGGTTGCCCTTGGATCGGCTTGGCCATGAAGGTGGCGTAGATCTCGTGCTTCAGCGCCGCCTCGCGAATGGTGCGCTTGAACATGAACACCTGGTCGGCCAGTTCGATCGGGTCGCCGTGGCGCAGATTGATCTCCAGCTGGCCGGCGCCTTCCTCGTGGATCAGCGTGTCGATCTCCAGGCCCTGGCTTTCAGAGAAATGGTAGATGTCATCGATCAGTTCGTCGAATTCGTTGACGCCGGCGATCGAATAGCCGGCGCCGCCACCGATCGCGCGTCCCGACCGGCCGACCGGCGGGGTCAGCGGATAGTCCGGATCGGGATTCTTGCGCACCAGGTAGAACTCGATCTCGGGCGCCACCACTGGCTTCAGGCCGAGCTTGTCATAGGCGGCCACCACACGTTTCAACACATTGCGCGGCGTGAACTCGACCGAGCGTCCGTCCTGGTGGACGAGGTCGCAGATGACCGCGGCCGTCGGGTCTTCTTCCCAGGGCACCACCGTCAGCGTCGACAGGTCGGGCATGAGTTTGAGGTCGCCGTCGTCTTCCGGGTAATGGAAGCCGTTGCCATCCTCGGGGTAGCCGCCGGAAATCGTCGTCATGAAGACTGCCGACGGCAGCGCCAGCGAGGTGTTGGAGGTGAATTTCTTCGATGGCATCATTTTGCCACGCGCAACGCCTGCCTGATCGGGCGTGATGCACTCGATATCCTCGATGCCGCGCCACTCCAGCCAGGCGCTGACTTCCTTCCAGTTCTTGACGCCCCGTTGGTTTTTCACGAAGGCAGGCGTGCGGGCGCGTCCTCCGCGGCTCGACGGACGGACTTCCTTTTTTGCAGGCGGCATCATTCACCAGATTGGGTTGCGGATTGTGGAGTATAGCCGTGCCCTCCTATGGAAGGGAAGGGGAGCCGCGTCGGGCATTGGCCGGCGCGGTTGAAAATCACGCCAATCGGCCTAGTTTCGGCCGTCGCAATTCCAATCGAGGCCCAAATCTTAATCGAGAAATTGAATGCGGCCCAACGGCAGACTGACAACGATCGGATTCGATGCCGACGACACGCTGTGGCAGAACGAGCAGTTCTTCCGGCTGACGGAAAAGCGCTTTGCCGCCATGCTCGTCGACCATGGCGAAGCCGAGCATATCTCGGCACGATTGCTGGAGGTCGAAAGGCGCAACCTCGCCGTCTATGGCTTCGGCATCAAGGGATTTACCCTGTCGATGATCGAGACGGCGATCGAGGTCACGCAAGGCCGCGTGCCGGCTTCGGTCATAGCGGAGATTCTCGATGCCGGCCGCGAGATGCTGAGCCATCCGATCGAGGCCTTGCCGCACGCCCGCGAGACGGTCGAAAAGCTTGCCGGTGCATTCCGCCTCGTGCTGATCACCAAGGGCGACCTCTTCGATCAGGAGCGCAAGCTGGCTGGCTCAGGCCTTGGCGATCTGTTCGACGCGGTCGAGATCGTCAGTGACAAGAATGCAGCCACCTATAGCAGGCTCTTCAACCGCCACGGTGATGGTCCGGCGAAAAGCATGATGGTCGGCAACTCGCTGAAGTCGGATGTGGTGCCGGCCATAGAGGCCGGCGGCTGGGGTGTCCATGTGCCGCATGAACTGACATGGGTGCTGGAGCATGTCGAGGCGCCGGTAACCGAATCGAGGTTCCGCCAGATATCCGATCTCGGACAACTGCCCGGACTGATCGAAAGCATCATCGATCCGTGATCGCCGGGCCTTACCTGGTTTGCTCAATTCCGGACGGAAAACCGCCTGCGTACTTTTCCCGCAGTTGCCTTAGCGGCCGATCAGGCGATCGATCACCGGTTGCAACCGTTCGGGCGTGATCGGCTTGGCGACCACCACGTCGATGATACCAGACAGGCCCAGACTTTCCGTCGTGCCGTTCTTGGTTGACAGCAGGATTACCGGTGGCAGTGATTTGCCCGAGGCGCGGCGCAACGCGTCGATGCTGGACATCAGATTGTCGCAGTCCTTGTTGTCGGCGCCGCCGTCAAGGACAACCACACCGGGAATGAGCGACCGCAAGATCCTTGCCGCCGTGTCGGGAGATTCCGAAATCGGCTTGAGCCCGGATCGCTCGACGATCTTTGAAATCACCACGCGATTGATGGGCGATTTCCCGACGACAAGCACCTGCGACGGATCGCGGATCGCCTCGGTGGTTGAGTCGCGGGTCACCGGATTCGGATGTCTTGGAGTCTCGCCTTCGCGATTCACCGGGCACACAAGTCGGCCAAGAAGCTCGCCCCTATTTCAATGCAGAGTTGAATCCGGAGCGCAATTGGCGTGAGATCGTAGCCTGTGTCAAGTTGAAATAAAAGTGCTCGAAATCATCGCCGGGAGCAGTGAATTTCAAGCAACGCTACTGTACTCAACTGTCCACACGTGGATTTCATAAAGAGAAAATTCACCTGCGCAGGGGCTGCGCAGGTGAAGGGTCGGTTGCATGGATTTCAGTCAGCCGTGGCTCTGCTGCGTGACGATCACCGGGATCAGCAGATCGCCCCAGTTGCCGTCGCCGCCGTGATGTCGTGCCGAGCGCACGAGTTCCACCGAGACGCCCGCCTCGACCGCCTTCATCACCGACTGGTTGAGGCGGTGCAGGTCGTTGGCCAGCATGCGGATCGTCGCCTGCTGGTCGACGCTCATCGTCGTCGACTGTTCCTCGGCGCGTTCCTTGACGCGGCTTATCGATGCCATTGGTCTTCTCCTGTGTTCCCAGCCCTGTTGGGCGTTTCCTCTGTACTTTGCTGCTCGCTATTCCGCGGCCGGTTTGAACTGCGCGTGCTCGGTCGATTCATGCATGGCGGTGGTCGATGACTGGCCGCCGGTGATCGCCATCGACACGGCGTCGAAATAGCCGGTGCCGACTTCGCGCTGATGTTTGGTCGCGGTGTAGCCATCGGCCTCGGCCGCGAACTCCGCTTCCTGCAACTCGGAATAGGCCGCCATCTGCCGCGCCTTGTAGCCGCGCGCCAGTTCGAACATGCCGTAGTTGAGCTGGTGGAAGCCGGCGAGCGTGATGAACTGGAACTTGTAGCCCATCGCGCCGAGCTCCTTCTGGAACCTGGCGATCGTCGCGTCGTCGAGGTTCTTCTTCCAGTTGAACGAGGGCGAGCAATTGTAGGCGAGCAGCTTGTCGGGATGATGCTTGCGCACGCCCTCGGCGAATTTCCTGGCCTGCGTCAGGTCCGGCTTCGAGGTCTCGCACCAGATCAGATCCGCGTAAGGCGCATAGGCAATGGCGCGGGCGATGCAGGGCTCGATGCCGTTCCTGACATGGTAGAAGCCTTCCACCGTGCGCCCGGCGTCGTAGTCGACGAAAGGCTGGTCGCGTTCGTCGATGTCGGAGGTGAGCAGCTTGGCGGCTTCCGCATCGGTGCGCGCGACGACCAGGGTCGGCGTGCCCATCACGTCCGCCGCCAGGCGCGCGGCGTTGAGGTTGCGGATGTGCGCCGCGGTCGGGATCAGCACCTTGCCGCCGAGATGGCCGCATTTCTTTTCCGACGCCAACTGGTCCTCATAATGGACGCCGGCGGCGCCCGCCTCGATGAAGGCCTTCATGATTTCGAAGGCGTTGAGCGGTCCGCCGAAACCGGCTTCCGCGTCGGCGACGATCGGCGCGAACCATGTCTCGACGGAAAGCCCGTTGCCTTCGGACGTTTCGATCTGGTCGGCGCGCTGCAGCGTCCGGTTGATGCGCTTGACCAGTTCGGGCGCTGCATTGGCCGGATAGAGCGACTGGTCCGGATACATCGCGCCAGCCGTGTTGGCGTCGGCGGCAACCTGCCAGCCCGATAGGTAGATCGCTTTCAGTCCGGCGCGCACCTGCTGCATCGCCTGATTGCCGGACATGGCACCGAGCGCGTTGACGAAGTCCTCCTCATGGATGAGCTTCCACAGCCGGTTGGCACCCATTTCGGCGAGGCTCTGACGGATCTGCACCGAACCGCGCAGACGCTTCACATCCGCCGCGGAGTAGGGCCGTTCGATACCGTCGAAACGACCTTCCGGGGCCGATGGGACGAGGTTGTAAAAATCAGTCATTGGTCACTCCGAGGAATTGCTGAACTGTCTCAAGGCGTCGAGAATCTGGGGTCGTTGGGTATGACTGGATTTACATTTCTGCGCGAAATCAGCCACAAAAATCCGGGAAGCCGACGGAATATAAGAGAAAACCTGTGTTGCGTTTGACAGAGGTGCGTTGTAAATTTGTCATTATTGTAAAACGCCAGAGCCCAGAAAGTTCATGTAAATTGCTGTAAAGGACAGTCCGTGGCTGACCAGAAGATCTTCGCCGGGCCGCGCATCCGCCGCATCCGCAATGCCAAGGGCCTGACCCAGACGGCGATGGCCGAGGGCCTCGGCATTTCACCGTCCTATCTCAATCTGATCGAGCGCAACCAGCGGCCGCTGACGGTGCAGCTGATCCTCAGGCTGGCTTCCGTCTACAAGGTCGATCCACACGAACTGCAGGGCGAGGCGAGGGGATCTGTCGCTGCCTTGAAGGAAGTGTTCACCGATCCCCTGCTGGTCGGCGAGTTGCCGGGTGATCAGGAACTGATCGAGCTTGCCGAGGCCGCGCCCAACGCGTCTGCGGCGGTGATAAAACTGTTCCGCGCCTATCGCGAGCAGGCCGAGCGCCTGTCCGACCTCAACGAACTGTTGGCGCGCGAAGGTCGGGCGACGGCGCTTTCCGGCGCCCGCCTGCCGATCGACGAGGTGCACGAGATTCTCGAGCGCCGGCCGAACCATTTCGCTGCCCTCGAGGAGGAGGCCGCGGCGTTCACCTCGGTGCTCGATCCCGGCGACGATCTGTTCGGCGCGCTGAAGGCCTGGCTGAAGCGAGAATATGGCATCGTCGTCAAGGTGCTGCCGGTCGCCACCATGCCTAACTGGCGCCGCCGTTATGATCGTCATTCGCAGCGCCTGTTCCTGTCCGAACGCCTGTCGCCGTTCGACCAGTTGCGCGAAGTCGCGATGGAGGCCTGCCTGATCCGCATGACGGTCGCGGTCGCCGGCGAGATCCAGGCGCTCAAGCTGAGCACCGACGAGGCGCGCCGCCTGGCCCGCTTCGAACTTGGCCGTTATGCGGCGCATGCGCTGATGATGCCCTATCAGGCCTTTCACGCGGCTGCCGTGCGCGCCCGCTATGACATCGATGTCCTGCGTTCGCGCTTCGGCGTCTCCTTCGAACAGGCAGCCAACCGGCTGACCATGCTGCAGCGGCAGGGTGCCTCGGGGGTGCCGTTCTTCATGCTGGAGGTCGACAATGCAGGCAACCGCTTCCGCAAGGCCGGCAGCCAGGGCTTTCCACAAAGCCGCTTTGGCGGCGGCTGTCCCAAGCTGCCCGTGCATGTTGCCTTCACCCAACCTGGCCAGGTCTTCGTCGAGGCAGTGGAAATGCCCGACGGCGCCGAGTTCCTGTGCATCGCCCGCACGCTGGAAGGGCCGCAAGGCGCGTTCTCGGAACGTCCGCGCCGCACCGCATTGCTGCTTGGCTGCGATATCGGCTTTCGTGACGAAATCGTCTATGGCGCGGCATTACCCGGTGCGGCAATCACCGCAAAGGCCGGCAGTATTGCGGCGACGCCGGTCGGGCCTGCCTGCCGGCTTTGCGAACGCGTCGGCTGCCTGGCGCGCGCCGAGCCGCCGGTGACGCGCCCGCTCGGCCTCGACGAGATGGTGACGGGCCTGAGTGCCTTCGATTTCCAGTGACGACATGAGTCGGCAAGAATATCTTTCGTCCGGCGGCGAAAGCTGCGGAGTCTTCCCTAGATAATATTGCCGAGTATTGCCGATCGAAATATTGATTCGGCGTTGACGACGAGGTATCAAGACGAACTACGCAAGGCTGGGGGGCGGCGATGGGCAGGACGGTTTTTTCGCTTGGGCTGACATTTGCCCTCTCAGCTTCATCTGCATATGCAGAAAAATCCTCGGATTTCTTCAGCTCCTACAAACAGTACAATGATGCCGGCAAGGCATTCCTGGACAAGATAGATCCAAAGACCGGACCGATAGACCTCGCCGAAGGCATTCACCTCGATCTCAAGGGCAAGTTCTATTTTCTGAATAAGAAGGACGCCGTCTCGGTCCTGACCGAGGCTTGGGGTAACCCACCCGATGCCGGTTCCGACGCGATCGGCATGATCTTCCCGAGCAATTATGACCCCATCGCCGACAACAATTGGGGAATAGAGCTGCGCTGGGAAAAGATCGGTTATGTCGATGACGGCGACGCTGCCTCCATCAACTACAGCGAACTATTGAGCAGCATGAAGGCCGACACTTTGTCGGGCAACGATCAACGGGTGAAGGACGGTTTTCCGCCCGTCACGTTGATCGGTTGGGCTTCGCCGCCAGTCTATGATGCCGTCAACAAGCGTCTGCATTGGGCCAAGGAACTCCAGTTCGGAAACGACGCCGTCCACACGCTCAACTACGATGTCCGTTTCCTTGGCAGGGAGGGCGTCTTCGTGATGAGTTACATCGCCAATGTGGAGCAGTTGCCGGAGATAAAGCAGAGCCTGGATGAAGTGCTTGGCCTGGCGGGCTTCAGCACGGGCAAGAGATACACGGATTTCCTGCCCGGCACCGACACGGTCGCCGCGGTTGGGATTGGCGGCCTCATCGCCGGGAAATTGGCGGCAAAGGCTGGTCTTCTGGCGGTGGCGCTCATCGCCTTGAAGAAATTCGGCCTGATCCTGCTGATTCCGTTGGCCGGCCTTTGGCGGCTCATTCGGGGCAACAGGAACGCTTCCTCCTAGATTGGGATGATCAGCCAACCCCAGCAGGGCGAATTTGGTCCAGGCGTCTGACCAGTGCGCCAAAGGGGAACATGAAGCTGGATCACGCCCGGCCGTTGCCGACGCATTAGGCGAAAATGGCACGTCCTTGTCGCCCATCGCGCATCGTGCACCGCCGGAAACACCGACAGTGGCAGCCATGACCAATACCGCATCGCCAATCGTCGCATCGCCAGCCGTGTCGCCGCGCGAGGAACGCGTCGGCATGCTTTTGGTCTTCCTGTCGGCGCTGATGTGGAGTTTCGGCGGCACCATCGCCCGCTTCATCACCGTCGGTGACAGCTGGACGGTCATTTTCTGGCGCTCCGTCTGGGCAGCCGCCTTCCTGGTCTGCTTCATGGTCTGGCGTGACGGCTGGCGTGGCACGCGGAAGCTGTTCCGCGACATGGGTCTGCCCGGTCTTGCCGTCGGGATCTGCTTTGCCACCGCATCGACCGCCTTCGTCGTGGCGCTGGCCTACACCACCGTCGCCAACATCCTTTTGATGCAGGCAGGCGTGCCGTTGCTGGCGGCGCTGTTTGCCTGGGCGTTGTTTCGCGAAAGGGTCGGTGTCGCCACCTGGGTGGCAATCCCCGCCGTCATCACCGGCGTCGCCATCATGGTGTCGGAATCGCTGGATGGCGCCGTCTCGCCCATAGGCGATGGGCTGGCGCTGTTGATCGCGGTCATGTTCTCGGTCGCCACCGTCATCACCCGGCGGTTTTCCGGCGTGCGCATGACGCCGGCGACGTGCCTCGGCACCATGCTCGCGGCCGGCTTTGCCGTCTCGCAGGCATCGACCTTCACCGTGTCAGTCAGCGACATGGGCTTTCTGTTTGCCTTCGGCGTGGTCAATCTCGGCCTCGGTCTCGCCTTCTTCGCCACCGGCGCACGGTTGATCCCGGCGGCCATCGCGGCTCTGCTCGGCACGTTCGAGCCGATCCTCGGCCCGATATGGGTCTGGCTCATCCATTCCGAG
The DNA here is from genome assembly GCF_004006095.1 of Mesorhizobium sp. M7A.F.Ce.TU.012.03.2.1. Classification (NCBI taxonomy): domain Bacteria; kingdom Pseudomonadati; phylum Pseudomonadota; class Alphaproteobacteria; order Hyphomicrobiales; family Phyllobacteriaceae; genus Mesorhizobium; species Mesorhizobium sp. M7A.F.Ce.TU.012.03.2.1. Next base: position 310,810 of record NZ_CP034779.1, on the reverse strand, counting down.
GTGCCGTCGGGGCGCACCATCATCGGTGGCGCGGTGGTGGTCACGGCGCTGCTCGTCCATATCGGGCTCGAATTCAAGCGGCAGGCACGGCCCGAACGCGCAGGGGTCACCGGGGTGCCGTCGCCTAATTGAGGCGGCCTGCAGCTTTGCCATTGACAACGTCGCTGCAGCACGGGCAGGCTGGGAATACGGCAACAACAAGACAGGCGTATCTTGCCAAGTCTCCCAGCCGGTCCGATCGGGACCGGACCATATAGTCGTATCTCTGCCCGCGCTACGGCGAAAGCCTATGACGGTATTGGCACGCCTCCCAAGCCGCCTCAGGGGCATCCAGCCATCTCATCGAACCGCCTGAATGGTCTCGGCAGTTCGCGCTTGTCGCCCCTTGGAAAGCTCAATAGTCTGAAGAAAATGCCGGTCGCGCTGATATCGCGACGAGCCGGTGAAGGAACACTCATCAAAGGAGAATAGCATGATCCGCAAAGCGCTCTGGCTTTCGGCAACCTCGGCATTCCTGACATTGTTCACCGTCGGCGGTCACGCCGCGGATCGTGTCGTCAACGTCTTCAACTGGTCGGACTACATCGACAGTTCGATCATCGACGATTTCACCAAGGAAACCGGCATCAAGGTCGTCTACGACACCTTCGATTCCAACGAAATCCTTGAGACCAAGCTGCTTGCCGGCGGCAGCGGCTATGACGTCGTCGTGCCCAGCGGCAATTTCCTTGCGCGCCAGATCCAGGCCGGCGTGTTCCAGAAGCTCGACAAGTCGAAACTGCCCAACATTTCCAACATGTGGGACACGGTTACCGAGCGAACCGCCAAATATGACCCCGGCAACGAATACTCGGTCAACTACATGTGGGGCACGGTTGGCATCGGCTACAACATCAAGAAGGTGCAGGCGGCGCTTGGCACTGACAAGATCGACAGCTGGGACGTCTTCTTCAATCCCGATAGCCTGGCCAAATTGAAGGACTGCGGCGTCTACGTGCTGGACTCGCCGGCAGATATCATCCCGGCGGCGTTGAAATATCTCAACCTCGACCCGAACGGCACGTCACCCGATGATATCGCCAAGGCCGAGGAGACCTTGCTCAAGGTGCGGCCTTACATCAGGAAGTTCCATTCCTCCGAATACATCAACGCGCTCGCCAACGGTGATATCTGCCTGGCGGTCGGCTGGTCGGGTGACGTGTTCCAGGCCCGCAACCGCGCGGTCGAGGCCAAGCAGGGCGTCGAAATCGGCTATTCCGTGCCGAAGGAGGGCGCGCAGATGTGGTTCGACCAGATGGCGATCCCCGCCGACGCACCGCATGTCGCGGAGGCGCTCGAGTTCATCAACTACATGATGAAGCCGGAAGTCATCGCCAAGTCGTCGAACTACGTGCTCTACGCAAACGGCAACAAGGCTTCGCAGCAATTCGTCGACAAGGCATTGTTGGAGGATCCTTCGGTTTATCCCGATGCCGAGACCATAAAGAAGCTCTACACCGTCTCGCCATACGATCCCAAGACCCAGCGCGTCATCACGCGCACCTGGACCAAGATCGTCACTGGCCAGTAAGCAATCCGACACGGTCCCGGCAGCCACCTGCCGGGACCGTTTCTACCTGGGGCAAGAAGCAAGAAAATCAGGACGGAGTGGGATATGAAATCGCTTGGCAGCATCCGCAGGGATTTTGCACCGTGGAACGACCCGAATGCCAAGCCGTACATCCAGTTCGACAACGTCACCAAGAAGTTCGGTGACTTCACCGCCGTCAACAATCTGTCTCTGACCATCTTCGAGCGCGAGTTCTTCGCGCTGCTCGGCGCCTCCGGTTGCGGAAAGTCGACGCTGCTCAGGATGCTCGCCGGCTTCGAGGAGCCGACAGCCGGCCGCATTCTGCTTGACGGCCAGGATCTGCGTGGCATCCCGCCCTACCGGCGGCCTGTCAACATGATGTTCCAGTCCTATGCGCTGTTCCCGCATATGACGGTCGAGAACAACATCGCCTTCGGCCTCAAGCAGGACGGCATGCCGAAGCCCGAAATCGCATCGCGCGTTGCCGAGATGCTGAAGCTGGTCAAACTCGAGCAGTTCGCCAAGCGCAAGCCGCACCAACTATCCGGCGGCCAGCGCCAGCGCGTCGCGCTCGCCCGCTCGGTCGCCAAGCGGCCGAAGGTGCTGCTGCTCGACGAGCCGCTCGGCGCGTTGGACAAGAAGCTGCGCGAAGAGACGCAATTCGAACTGATGGATTTGCAGCAGAACCTCGGCCTGACCTTCGTCGTCGTCACCCACGACCAGGAAGAGGCGATGACCATGGCCGATCGCATCGCCATCATCGACAAGGGCGAGGTGATGCAGGTGGCAACGCCGGCCGAAGTCTACGAGGCGCCCGGATCGCGCTTCGTCGCCGGCTTCGTCGGCAATGTGAACATGTTCGAGGGCAAGATTGCGCGTGGCGAGGCCGGCAGCGCCAGCATCGATGCCGGCAATGGCCTCACCATCCGCACCGACAATGCCGGCGCCGCCGGCGCCGGGACGGCCGTCACCTTCGCCATCAGGCCCGAAAAGATCAAGGTGTCGTCGAAGAAGCCGGCCGAGGCGGTCAACGCCATCGAGGGCGAGGTCTACGACATCGCCTATCTCGGCGACATGACCGTCTACCATGTCAGGCTGGACGACGGCCAGGTGGTGCGCGCGAGCACCATGAATGCGGCCCGCATCACCGAGGATCCGTTGAGCTGGAACGACCGCGCCTGGGTTTCCTTCCGGCCCGATGCCGGCGTCGTGCTGACGCGGTAGGGGCGACCATGTCGAGCGCTGCCGTCACCACCTCATCAGCCTCTCCGGCATCCAATGCCGGCAGATCCCTCCTTGCCAGGCTGGGTGCTGCCTTCGTTGGCCGACTGGTCATCATCATCCCGTATGTCTGGCTGCTGTTCTTCTTCCTCATTCCGTTCGTCATCGTCTTCAAGATCTCGCTGTCGCAGACGGCGATCGCCATTCCGCCCTATACGCCGGCGCTCGATTTCAGCGGCGGCATTTCCGGGTTCCTGGCTCAGCTGAAGCAACTCAGCCTCGACAATTACGCCTGGCTGACGCAGGACGCCCTCTACTTCAACGCCTATGTAACCAGCGTCATCATCGCCGCGGTCTCGACGGTCCTGACATTGCTCGTCGGCTACCCCATCGCCTATGGCATGGCGCGCGCGCCGGCGACGATCCGCCCGACCTTGCTGATGCTGGTGATCCTACCGTTCTGGACCTCGTTCCTGATCCGGGTCTACGCCTGGATCGGCATTCTCAAGCCCGAAGGGCTGCTCAATCAGTTGCTGCTCGCCACCGGCGTCATCCACCAGCCGCTGATCATCCTCAACACCTATACGGCGATCTTCATCGGCATCGTCTATTCCTACCTGCCGTTCATGGTGTTGCCGCTCTATTCCGCGCTTGAGAAGATGGACTATTCGCTGATCGAGGCAGCCAAGGATCTCGGCTGTCCGCCGACAAGTGCGTTCTGGAAGATCACCTTCCCGCTGTCGCTGCCCGGCGTCATCGCCGGCTGTCTGCTGGTGTTCATTCCGGCCGTCGGCGAGTTCGTCATTCCCGATCTGCTCGGCGGCTCGCAGACGCTGATGATCGGCAAGACGTTGTGGAACGAGTTCTTCGCCAATCGCGACTGGCCGGTATCGTCGGCCGTTGCCGTCATCCTGCTGTTGCTGCTGATCGTGCCGATCATGCTCTTCCAGCGGGCCCAGGCGCGCGCTCAGGAAATGGACAGGTGACCTCATGAACGCCACCTGGAGCCGCTTCAACATCACTTCGATCGTGCTTGGCTTTGCCTTTCTCTATCTGCCGATCGTGCTGCTCATCGTCTTCTCGTTCAACGAGTCGAAACTGGTTACGGTCTGGGGCGGTTTCTCGACCAAATGGTACGTCTCGCTGTTCCACAATCAGGGCCTCATGGACGCGACCTGGGTGACGGCGCGCGTTGGCCTGATCTCGGCCACGGTAGCGACCGTTCTCGGCACGCTGGCGGCACTCACCTTGACCCGCTACACGCGCTTCAAGGGCAGGGTGCTGTTCTCCGGCATGGTCTTTGCGCCGCTGGTCATGCCGGAAGTCATCACCGGCCTGTCGCTGCTGCTGCTCTTTGTCGCCGTCGGGCTCGACCGCGGCTTCCTCACCGTGACGCTCGCCCACATCACGCTGACCATGTGCTTCGTCGCCGTGGTCGTGCAGTCGCGCCTTATGACCTTCGACCGCTCGCTGGAAGAAGCCGCGATGGATCTTGGCGCAACGCCGGTGAAGACCTTCTTCCAGATCACATTGCCGGTCATCATGCCGGCGATCGTCTCCGGCTGGATGCTGGCTTTCACGCTTTCGCTCGACGATCTGGTCATCGCAAGCTTCACCTCCGGGCCGGGCGCGACGACGCTGCCGATGAAGATCTACAGCCAGGTTCGCCTCGGCGTGACGCCGGAAATCAACGCTGCCTGCACCATCCTGATCGCTGTCGTGGCGATTGGCGTCATCATCGCCTCGCTTGCCAACAAGCGGCGTGAGGTGCAGCGCCAGCTCGACGAGCAGGCGGCGCAGCGCGGGTGAAAGACAGGAGGCGCAGTGGCGGCCTATTCCCCCGAAACGCCGCGGCTGATCGGGGAAATGAACGGCGTGCTCCAGGTTCCGCCGACGAAGAACGATGACTGGTTGGGACCTTGCTGGCCGTTGGCCTGCGTTGCCGCCTGGTCAGGCTGAATGACGCCGCCGGACAAGGCCAGTCCGCGCCCGGCGTAGGACGCGATGCCGGACAGCCAGATCTTGTACTTCGCTGAATTGGCCTCGGCCTTGTCGATCCGCGCCACGCCCTTCGAAATGGTGGCCTTGATCTCGGCGCCGTCGATCGGCAATGTTCCGTCGGAGACGTCGTCGAGCGCGAAGAAGCCGCCCTGTTCGGTATGTTTGAGGAAGGCCGGCAGGTTGAGCTTGCTCAACGCACCCGGCCCGAAGGTCGCCGAGACCGAGCCGTCGGCATTGTCGAAGATGGAATCCCAGGTTCTGCCCGGCCCCTTGAGGATCACCGAGACGGTGCCCGTGCCGACCGGCACCAGCCGCGTCATCCCTGCCGCCGTGCCGAACGCACCGCCGTCGATGTCGGACGCCAGAAGGCGGATTTCGACCTGCGAGCCCTCCGGCTTGCGATCGAAGCGAAGGCTGGTCTGGATGTTGCCGCCGAAGGCCGAGGCATCGGAGATGTCGAATACCGACAGACCATCCTTGACCTGGGCGGTGGCGGCGACATCGGCGAGCTGGATAGGTCCCGCCGTGGCGTGGGCTGCCGACAGCCTCAGATCGAGATTGATCTTGTCGGCGAAACTTGTGTCGATTTCGCCGGGTCCCGCCCCTCCGGTCGGCACCAGCGGGGTGAAGGCCGAAAGAAACGATCTGAGGTCGAGCGTGTCGAAGGCGAGCGTACCGGAGATCACAGGTTGTGCGCCAAGCGAGAGGTCCAGTGCACCCATCCCCGGATTGTTGTCGAGTGCAATTGCCGTGTTGTCGAACTTGACGCGCCCGCCCGTCGCGGTGATCTTGCTCGAAATGCTGACCGAGCCGATCGCCGCACCCGGAGCGATGCCGGCCTGCGACCATTCCAGGACACGCCGCAGCGAGGGTGCCGAGAACTTCGCCTGACCGTCGAAATAGGTATTTTCAGACATGCTGGCCGTGCCGTCGAACGAGAAGGTGGCGGGCGCCGCCTTGAAGGACAGCGTCAGCGGCGCCGTGCCGCCGGCAAACAGCACAAGTGGTCTGGCCGAGGCGACGTCCAGCGCGACGCTTTCGCCCCGCCAGATCCCTGTTGCCGACAGCGTCGCATTGCTGTTCATCGCCGCCCAATTCGCCTGACCGTTTAAACTGCTCAGGATCTCGACGTCCTTGCCGCCGATGGACGCTACCATTCGGCCGTCGCGAAACTCGACCGTGCCGAAGGTGTCGGTAGGCAGCTTGTCGAGGTCCGGCTTGGCGGGGTCGGCATTGACCACGCCGCGCGCCGTGTCGATGGAACGCGTGATGCGCCCGCCAGTGGGGACAGCGGGCAGGAAAAGGCCGGCAGGCGTGCGCTGGACCCGGATCGTCGGCCGCACCAGCCGCGCCGTCGAAAACACCACGTCGCCGCGCAGCGCCGCCATGGCGGAAAGGTCGACCTCGACCCGTTCTGCCTCGACCACAGGCGGCGCCTCGGTGTCGGTCCATTGTGAAAGCGTCACATCGGTCAGGATTGCCCGGAATGTCGGCCAGACCTCGATGCGCGGCGAACCGTCGATGGCGACCCGGAAGCCGCTCCACGCGCTCATTTCCCAGGCGATGCGGTCGCGCACGATACGGGTGGAGGCAATCAGCGGCAGGGCGGCAACGACCAGCGCGACGACGATCACGGCAGCGCCGATCGCCCATATTCCGCGCCGGATCATAGATGATGGCATATGGCCCCGTATGCTTCCATTCCGACAAATCGCCCGGCGGGTGTAACCCCGGTCGTCACCACGACCCCAGTCGTCACCACGACCCCAGTCGTCACCACGACCCCCAGTCGTCACCACGACTTCAAGTTGTCACTACGACTTAGGGCTGAGGCATTTCAAGTCTTTATGGCCCGGCGATGGCATTTGCGCACATCTGGTCGCATCAGCCGAACAAAATCTTGCTCTGCTGCGCTGCGATATGCATAAGCGATGGCGACCGTGGAGGAACGATCATGGCTGCCGGACAACCGCTCTGGACCCCGACGCAAGACCAGATTGACGCAGCACCCTTGACCGCCTTCACCAAGGCCGCCGGAGTGAAAGCCGGCGTAGCGTTTTCCTCGTATTCGCAGCTTCATGCCTGGTCGGTCGAGGACCGTGAGGGGTTCTGGAGCCTGATCTGGGATTTCTGCGGCATCGTCGGCGACAAGGGCGATAACCTGCTCGTCGACGGCGACAAGATGCCCGGCGCTTCTTTCTTTCCCGATGCGACACTGAATTTCGCCGAGAATCTGCTGAAGAAGACCGGCTCAGGCGACGCAATCGTGTTTCGCGGCGAAGACAAGGTCGAGCGCCGGCTGTCCTGGAACGCGTTGCACGCGCTGACCTCGCGGCTGCAGCAGCTTTTCCTGTCGCTCAAGGTGAAGAAGGGCGACCGCATCGCCGCCATGATGCCCAACATGCCGGAGACCGTCGCCGCCATGCTGGCCGCCGCCTCGATCGGCGCGGTTTGGTCGTCCTGCTCTCCCGATTTCGGCGAGCAGGGCGTGCTCGACAGGTTCGGCCAGATCGAGCCCGTCGTCTTCATCGCGCCGGATGGCTATTGGTACAATGGCAAGGCGATCGAAGTCGCCGACAAGATCGCCGCGGTCGCGGCCAAGCTCGGCACTGTCCGCAAGATTCTGGTCGTCGATTATCTCGGCACATCGAGCGATGTCGCCGGGGCCATCGACAAGGCGGTAGCGCTGGAAGAGGCGCTGTCGCCCTTCGTCGGCAAGCCCGTTGCCTTCGAGCCGCTGCCGTTTTCGCATCCGCTCTACATCCTGTTTTCGTCGGGAACGACCGGCATTCCCAAATGCATCGTCCATTCGGCCGGCGGCACGCTGATCCAGCATGTCAAGGAACACCGGCTGCATGCCGGTCTCACCGATGGCGACCGCTTCTTCTACTTCACCACCTGCGGCTGGATGATGTGGAACTGGCTGGTGTCGGGGCTCGCTTCGGGGGCCACGTTGCTGCTCTATGACGGTTCGCCCTTCTACCCCGACGGCAATGTGCTGTTCGATTTCGCCGATGCCGAGAAGATGACGTTCCTCGGCACCTCGGCCAAGTTCATCGATTCCGTGCGCAAGGCCGGCCTCAAGCCGATCCGCACGCATGATCTGGCCACGGTGCGGGCAATCTCCTCCACCGGCTCGCCGCTGTCGCCGGAAGATTTCCGCTTCGTTTATGACGGCATCAAGAAGGACGTGCATCTGGCCTCGGTCTCCGGCGGCACCGACATCGTCTCCTGCTTCGTGCTCGGCGTGCCGACGCAGCCTGTCTGGACCGGCGAGATCCAGGGACCCGGCCTTGGCCTTGCGGTCGATGTCTGGGACGATGACGGCAGGCCGGTCCGGCAGGAGAAGGGCGAGTTGGTCTGCACCAAGGCTTTTCCGGCGATGCCGATCGGCTTCTGGAACGACCCCGAGGGCAAGAAGTACCGGGCGGCCTATTTCGAGCGCTTCGACAATGTCTGGTGTCACGGCGATTTCGCCGAATGGACCGCGCATGGCGGCCTGATCATCCATGGCCGCTCCGACGCCACGCTCAACCCGGGCGGCGTGCGCATCGGCACGGCGGAGATCTACAACCAGGTCGAACAGATGCCGGAGATTCTGGAAGCACTGTGCATCGGCCAGGACTTCGACAACGACGTGCGCGTCGTCCTGTTCGTGCGCCTGGCCGCCGGCGCGCAGCTCGACGAAAATCTGGAAAAACGCATCCGCGCCAAGATCCGCAGTGGCGCCAGTCCCCGCCATGTCCCGGCCAGGATCGTTGCCGTGTCGGATATTCCCCGCACCAAGTCGGGTAAGATCACCGAACTCGCGGTGCGCGACGTGGTGCACGGCCGCGCCATCAAGAACAAGGAAGCGCTCGCCAACCCGGAAGCGCTCGACCTGTTCAAGAACCTGCCGCAGCTGGCCGAGTAGCTGCTACTGCATGTCGCTCAAAAGTGGTCCGGTTTTGAGACAACGACATGCATGAAAAAGGCCTTTCCGGCATGGTTAACGAAATATCTCGCTAGAATTTACCTAGATTTCATGAGTGGTACACATTCGTAAATTTTCCGGCACTCCGGTAAGGAGTTGTTAAGGTCCGGCGTCGATAGTCGCAGGTAACTTGAGGGAGAAATCCCGTTCCTCAGCCCCGAGGATCCGAATTCGCTCAAGCCCCCGTTGTGACAGCAATCCCATCTCTTAAGGCGCCCTTTGGGCGCCTTTTCTTTTTATCGGGACCGAACCGCGGAGAGGGCTGATCTATTCCGCGAGCACACGGGTCGACGGAAAAGCGACCTCGACCAGAGTGCCTTCGCCCGGTGTCGAATTGATGGTGAACCGGGCACGGTTGGCTTCCACCATCGCTTTGGTCAACGGCAGTCCAAGCCCGGTACCGTCACCGCGTCCGCGCTTCAGCGCGTTGATCTGCTTGAACGGCTTTAGCGCCTGCTCGATCTCGGCATGGCTCATGCCGATGCCGGTGTCGCGCACCCGCATGACGACGTCGCCCGACGTCTCATAGGCGGTCGAGACGATCACCTGGCCGCCGGCCTGGGTGTAACGGATGGCATTCGACAGGATGTTGAGCGCGATCTGGCGCACGCTGCGCAGGTCCGCCACCACTTCCGGCAGCCGCGAAGCGAAGCTGGAGCGGATGATGACCCGTTCGCGGTTGGCCTGCGGCTGCATCATCGCCACCGTCTCGGCCAGCGTGTCGTTGAGCGACACCGCTTCATAGGCCATCTCCTGCTGGCCGGCCTCGATCTTGGAGATGTCGAGCAGGTCGTTGACCAGATCGAGCACATGATTGCCCGAGCGGTTGATATCGCGCAGATAGTCGCGGTAGCGATCGTTGGCGACAGGTCCGAACTTCTCGTCGACCATCAATTCCGAAAAACCGATGATGGCATTGAGCGGGGTGCGGATCTCGTGGCTGATGCGGGCCAGGAAATCGGTCTTCTGCGAGGACGCGCGCTCGGCCACCGCACGTGCCTGCGTCAAGTCCTCTTCGGCCCGCTTCCACTGCGTGATGTCGCGAACGACGGCGCAGAAGCCGCTGTCGTTGGGCAGCCGACCGATGGTCATGAACAGCGGAATGAAGCGGCCTTGCGACTCGCGCCCGATCACCTCGCGGCCGTCGTTCATGACACTCGCCACGCCGGGCTCGGACAGTCCGTTGAGATAGTCGCGCGCCGCGCGCTGGCTTTCGATCGCAAACAGCGAGGCGAACGGCTTGCCGGTCACATCGTCGCTGTCGAAGCCGAACAGCGCTTCCGCAGGCCGGCTGATCGATCGGATGGTGCCGTCACGGCCGATCAACACGACGCCGTCGGTGGCGGTGTCGATAATGGTGCGCATCTCGGCGATGCGCGCCTTGAGTTCGGAAATATCCGGCTGCGTCTGCTCGTCGCCAACCACATGCAGGCTCGCCGGCGCATCATCCTCGCCGGAGCGTCGCACGACCAGCATCAGCGCCTTGCCGTCGCGCCAGGGGACCGAGCGCAAAATGGCCTCGATCGGGAATTCCTGTCCGTCACGCGTTTTCAGCCGCAGCGCGCGATCGGTGCCGTCGGAAACGCCGTCGTCGGCATAGGGGTCGGCAAACAACGCGCCGAGGCCGCCGGCATCCGCCAGATCGTCAAGCGCCTCGTAACCCGTCAGGCTGAGGAATTCCTCATTCGCATAGTGCAACCGGTCCCCGGAATGGATGAGCAGCGGCACGGGCAGCTTGCCGAGCAGCGACGTGTCCGGAGCCTTGTGTTCATCTCCGGCGGAAAACGCCGACGGCACGAACCCTTCGGCCTTGAGCGGCGGAACCTGCAGGCGAGGGCGCTCGAGGGGTATTTCCGCAGAGTCGCCTGCGGTTTCCTCGCCAACCGTCTGCTCGTCGGGCGACGCGGCTTCCTCGTCGGGCTGCGCCCAATCCTCATTGTCTTCGGCATCGCGAAAATCCGCCGACGTCATGCTGTCGTCATCGAGGCTATCATGTGTCGCGTCAGTGGCTTCAGGCTCTTCGCCGGGCGAAACGGCAGCTGTGTTCTCTGGTTCCGCCGCCACGGGGCCACGTTCGTCATCTTGGCCGGCATAGTCGAGCAACGAGCCCGTCACATTCACCCCCGAGCGGGCGTCACGAGGGGCTTCGTCCGCGTGACCGTCAAGCCGTGCCAGATCCCGCTCGTCTTCGGCATCGACATCGGATGCCTCGACCGGTTCGTTCTCTGGCCCTGACGCAGGGATGCCGTCGGTGCGCATCGGGTCGTCGGACGCATTGACCGGAGCCTCGGTCTCCGCTGCCGATGCCTCCACAGTCTCGGTCTCTGGCGGCCCGACCGGAGCGCTATCCTTCTTCAGCCGCTCGCCGATTTCGCGGAACGCGCTGCGTTCCAGGGTCGACAGGCCCTTGTCGTTGGCAGGCTGGCGATGTTCGGCGAGCCGGATCACCTTATCGGCAAAGCGCCGCTCCTGTTTCGGCACGATGGTCAACGCCGGCACCTCGCCCTTGAACGGATCCGATGCCTGCGTGTCCTCGGTCTTGGGCTCTTCGGCGTTCGGCTGTTCGGGCGCGGGTTGGATGATTTGCGGTTCCGGCGTTGCCGGCGCCTGGCTATTGGGCACCAGCGCCATGCCGATGGCCTCCGGATCGACGACCGCGTCGCTGGCGCGGGCGACGCCGAAGCCGCGGAAACCCTCGAAGGCGCGGCTGCGGCCATAGACAGGCAGCGCCGCCAGGTCGACCGGTATCTTCAGATCGGTGCCGACGACCGGCCACAGCACGGAGCGCCCGGACCAGGTATCGCGCCGTTCGAGGAGCCCTGATATCTCGCCGGAGGGGTCGAGGCCGAATGTAGCGGCGACATCCCTGAAGCGGCGGCCGATCACGTCGGCCGCCGGCTTGCCAACGATGTCGGCGAATTCCGGCGACAGCGCGCTGAACTTGCCTTCGGCATCGGTGCGCCAGACGAAACGCACCGGCGCCGCTGCGCGGTCTATCGCCGAGACGGTCGTCGGCGTGGCCGTGGACTGGACTTCCAGGGCGGCCGGCTCTTGAGGCGCTTCAGGTCCGGACGCGGCAGGTCGCGGCGCCTGTTGCCCTCCGTCTTCGCCGGCGTTGAAGTACCAATGGTCGTGCTGCGCGGGCATGCGCTCTGCTGCCGGCCGATCGCTGTTGGCCGCCGTCGGCGCCTGTCCGATCGCATCGGCGATCTCATGCTGCTGCGATGCGGCGATGTCGCCGGCCGGCTGCGAGGCGCTCGGTTCGTCGGCCGGTGCCTCGCGACCCTGTTCCGGCTGGGAAGCCGCGTCGCCAGCAGGTGCCGTCTCGGCAATGGTTTGCGTAGGATGTTCGCCCGCAGGGGCTGTGTCGTCGAGCTGGTCCTCGTCGATCACCACCAGCAGATGCCGCTCCTCGGTCAATCTTGCCAGCCCTGCCGGGTAGGAGGCCGTGCCGCCGGGGACAAGGCGCTTGACGATGCGGTCGCTCTCGGCTGCGACGTCGGCGACCAGTGCCGCCAGCGTCTCCGGGAGGATGCCCAGTGCCGAAAATCCTTCCGAGGCCGCCTCGACGTTGCCCCCGGCATCGACAAAGGCGATGAAATGACCATCCTCGGTGAGGCCGCTAATGGCGCGCGCGGCGATTTCGCCGGCACTGCGTGACCCGGTCTGAGCCGCCGGCACTGCCAGCATGATCGCCTTTTCGGCGTCCGGCATGGTCACCGCACTGGCCAGGAAGCCGACGGCGCGGCTGGTCATGCCGGTCGCCAGCCGCACCATGATGGCGCGGTCACTGCCAATCTCGGGAAATCCGCTGGTCGCCATGATCTGGCGCCTGGCGATCACGGGCAACTGCGCCGAGGCGCCGATGATCGCCTCGATGTCGGGATAACCGAACATCGCGGCTCCTGGCCCGTTGGCCCAGATCACCTGCTCCAGATCCGCCGACAGGATCGCGATCGCGTCGCCTGCCGCAAAGCGCTGGCGGACCGCGTCGAGCACGGCGACATCGAGGAAGGAATATTCGGACGGCATGCGCTTGGCGGACCTCACGGAGCGGCGATTTTGCAGTTAACGCTTTGTTAATAAAAGCCGGAGGCGCGAAGGTCCACAAGCCAGAACGTGCAAAGGCTTGAATCTGGGCTCTTGGTTAACGGCCCAAAAGAAATTTATGGTGCACTGCAACAAACATATTGCAACGCACAAAATTTGCCTTTATATTGCCATCATACAGGAACGAGACGGCTTTCTGTCAAAGCCGCTGCCGCTGAAAAGGATGGAAAATGTCCAGGACCAAGACCGCCGAGACGATCGAAAACGTTGAATTCCCGAGCTTCGACGCTTCCAAGGCCACCGACCAGATGCGCGCCTTCGCCGAAAAGGGCGTTGAGCAGTCGAAAGAGGCCTATGCCAAGCTGAAGACCGGCGCCGAGGAGACCCAGAAGGCTCTGGAGTCGACCTACGAGACCGCCAAGACCGTTTCCAACGACCTGTCGCTCAAGACCATCTCCGCTTTGCGTGCCAATGCCGAGGCCGGCTTTTCCCACCTCGAAGCCCTGATCGGCGCCAAGTCGCTGTCGGAAGTCGTCGAGCTGCAGACCGCCTTCCTGCGCAAGCGCGTCGAATCGACCGTCGAGCAGGCCAAGGACTTCCAGGCCGTTGCCTCCAAGGCGGCCGAGGACGTCTCCAAGCCGATCAAGACCGCCTTCGAGAAGGCGATGAAGGAAATCAAGGTTGCCTAACATTTGCGCATGATCTGAAGATGCAACAAAAGGTCGCATTTTCTTAAAAACGATCAGGTGTATGATAGCAGCCATCAAGGAATACCCGGTGAGTGGAACCTCCTCCCTCTGCTCCCCGGGGTGACCAGCCAGCACCTCCTCCCGCTGGCTCGTAACAGGAAAAGGCCGGCACCTCCTCCCGCCGGCCTTTTTCTTTGTCCGTCGCCCGGCCGTTGCCTGCGCCTTCTTGCTGGGCAAATGCCGCGTCGATGTGGGGAAGTGACCTTTGCTTTCCAAAAGCCTTGAATTAGAATCCATAAGCCCGTAAGGACGCATCGCCGAACGACAGAGCGGGCGGATGAGTTTCTGTTTCGATCCGCTCAGGCAACGTGCCGTTGTAGCTCAGATGGTTAGAGCGCCGGATTGTGGATCCGGAGGTCGCTGGTTCGATCCCAGCCAACGGTACCACTGGATTTTCCGCTAAATCATTGAGTCTGTTATAGAATTTGTAACATCTGGGGATCGGTCTTGCGGCTATTTCCTATTTTGTGTTACATATTTTGCAACGGAGAGGCGATCATTTCCATTACTACCGTTGTCTGCCCAGAGAGGTCAGGGACCTCGACGAGCGTCGCGTGTTCGTGCGCCGCGCCCTCGACACCGCAGACCGGATAAAGGCGCGCACCGCCCGAGATCTCCATGAGGCTGCTGACAATGCTTTATGGGCTTCGTTGATGCTGGGTGAAAATCCACAGGCGGCGCGTATCCGATACCAACAAGCCATCAAGCGCGCCGAGTCCTTGGGATTCGTCTATCGACCGCTCGCCGAGATCCTGGTCGCCGAGCCCCTCGATACCATCCTGCAGCGGGTAGAGAGCACGATAGGCGAGCCTGCCAAATCACCATCTGTCGATGCGGTCGGCGGGGCGGTCGCTCGCCCTGACGACAAGATATCGGAAGCGCTGAAGCTATACTTCAACGAGATTGCCCGCGACGAAATCCGCACAAAAAGCCCTGACCAGAAGAAGCGCTGGAAAGCAAAGCGCGAAATGAGGTCGAGGTGTTTATCGGCATGGTCGGCGACAAGCCTATGAGCGAGATAACGCGCGACGACGCGCGAGTGGTACACAAATATTGGCTGGATCGAATTGCGCCTGAGAAAGGGAGAGCAGACCGTTCAGCGTCGACAGGCAACCGAAACATGGGCAATCTTCGGACCCTCTACGCCGACTACTTTCGCCATCTAGGTTTCCCCGAACAGAAGAATCCGTTCGCCGATCTGTCATTCGCCGACAAGTCGAAACGCAGTCGACCGCCGTTCCCGACCGACTGGATTCGCGACAAGATATTTGCGCCTGGCGCGCTTGCGACACTCAATGATGAGGCGAGGGGAATCGTGCTTGCCTTCGCTGAGACAGGAGCCCGGCCGAGCGAACTCGCGAACCTGCATACCGGTGTCATCCATGTTGACCACGAGGTGCCGCACATTTCAGTCGAGCCGCGTGACGATCCCGACGATCCACGAGAGATCAAGACCGCCTCGTCGGTGCGCAAGATACCGCTGGTCGGCGTGGCGCTTGAGGTGTTCAAAAAGCATCCCAACGGCTTCCCGCGGTACAAGGATCGCGAGGCGTCGCTGTCAGCCCTGCTCAACAAGCACTTCAAGAGCTACAATTTGTTCCCGACTGACAATCACACTGTCTATTCACTGCGCCATTCATTCGAAGACCGCATGAAGAACGGTAGGCTGGACGAGGAGCTTCGGCGCATGCTGATGGGCCACACGATCGACCGTCCGAAATACGGCGAGGGCGGCGACATGAAGATGTGGCAAGAGGAACTTATGAAGATCGTGTTGCCGTTCGATCCTGGGATCGTATGACACGCTGGCGCACTGCGGCGAGGCGTTCCTCCTTCGCTCGATAATCCTGCAGGGCGCGTTCAAGATAGTCGTACAGCGGGAGCCATATCTCGCCTTGGTCGTCGCGCCCGACGATTATCTCGGCCACGCGATCGAGCGCTCGCTCAATCCGGTGCACGGTGATTGGTTGAAGCGTGGGCGAATATCGCCTCAATGCTTCGCCTTTCTGCAAGACCAGAAATGTACCGTGCCTAATGCGTAGGCGGACTTTCTTGGCGCAGTGAAGGGCCTGCGTTCGGCTCGGGGTGTAGTCGGCGGCTGCGGCGTGCAAATGGGAAAGGCTCTTTGCCCATCGGGGATTGGTACAGGAGAGCGCTACCGCCTTTCCCCGCATTCGGAAGACTTGCGGCATCTTCTACGATGTAGGGCGTGATGGACTGTCTTGCTGCTGCAAAACCGAAAAGGCAACGCCGGCCCGAAGCCGAGCAGGTCAGCCGTCTTTTTCCAGTCTACGCGCCGTATTTTTGGCCGTGAACTCGATCGTTCGTATCGCCCGCAGCCAGGACATTCTGTGCCAGGGCCGCGGCTCGGCCGCCAATTCCGCCGTGTGTTACGTGCTCGGCATCACCTCCATTGATCCCGAACGCAGCAATCTCCTGTTCGAAGGTTGAGCAACGAGCGGCGCGAGATCGTCATGCAATGGGTACCAAGGGTACCATCCGCGATGTGGGAAAGGCGCTCGGATTGCCCGAGACATGACCAGACTTCTGTCCTCGCAGATTTGGGGCCATGTCGAAGCCGTCCACGCGCAGCGAGCCACAGGGCTGAATCTGAATCTCGATGATCGGCGGCTGCGGCTTTCCCGGTGGCTTCGTCCTGAGCCATGATCGGCTCGACGAACCCCCTGGGAGCGAGCGCCCGACATCGTCAGGCTCCTTAAACGACCTCTTGTCGCGGCCAACGAGACGCTTTGTCCTAGCCGATGTCGGCCATCACGATCTGCGACGGTCTACCCGTTGGTAGTCCCATTTCCGCGCAAGGGAGCAAACAATTTGGATTCGTTTGCACATTTCGGATCAAAATGCAGTTCCGACCGTTAGACGCGCAGCCAGGTTGGAGGCAGCGATGAACGTCAGTGACGAAGCCACGAAATCTTTTTGGATGAAGGACACGGAGTTGCCCTCGGCCCCGCAACTGGAACAGGATGTGCGATGCGATGTGGCGGTGGTGGGGGCGGGGATGGCCNGGGATGGCCGGCGTTTCTATTGCCTACGAACTTGCGCTGGCGGGACAGTCAGTGGTGCTGGTTGACAGGGGGCGGCTGCTCGGTGGGATGACTTGCCGCACGACCGCCCACTTGGCCCCGATCTGCGACGACGGCCTAAGCGAACTCGTCAAAATCCGCGGCGAGGATCTCGCTCGAGGTTTTCAAGAGAGCCAGCAAGCCGCTGTCGACCGGATCGAGGAACACGTCAGCGATCTTGAAATAGACTGCGACTTTCGTCGGCTCGACGGATTTCTTTTTCCCGCAGCCTGGATGGACGAAAATGAAGCCACCAAGCAATGTGATGAAGAGTATGAAGCGGCTGGCAAGGTTGGTGCAATCGCAGACCACGGCCGCGGCGTTCCGTTGAAAGGCCATGAGGCGGCGCCGGTGCTACGCTATCCCGATCAGGCCACGTTTCACCCACTGAAATATCTTCGTGCCCTGCTTGACGATTTCCGGGAGCGCGGAGGCAAGGCTTTTGCCGAAAGTGCCGTCACCGAGACCGAGGAGGGTGAACAGATCCGCCTTCGCGTCGAAGGGGGCGCAACCATCACAGCCGATAACGCCGTGTTTGCCACAAACTCGCCGGTCAATACGGTGGTGGCCATCCACAGCAAGATGGCGCCCTATCGGACCTATGCGATGGCATTCGAGCTGCCCAAAGCAACTCTTCCGGACGCGCTCTATTGGGATATGGACGATCCCTACTACTACGTTCGTCTCCAACCCGGGGAGGGTGACATCGACTATCTAATTGCGGGCGGTCGTGATCATAAATCTGGCGAAGCCGATGACGGCTCGGCGCGTTTCGATGCATTGGACGCCTGGATCCGCGCCCTTGTCCCGGAACTGGGCGAGGAAGCAGCGCGTTGGTCTGGCCAGGTTCTCGACACGATCGATTATTGCGGATTCATCGGCCGCAATCCTTGCAGCAAGAACGTCTTTATCGCTACCGGGGATTCAGGACAAGGAATCACCCACGGAGCGTTGGCTGGCCTGCTCATCCGGGACCTTGTCGTCGGTGGGTCCAGTGTGTGGGAGGAGGTTTATGCCCCCGATCGCAAGCCTCCCTTGGCATTGGCGAACTACGTTAGCGAGAATCTGACGGCGTTGAAGAATTTCGCGGAGTATCTGTTGCCCGGCGAGATCAAATCAGCCGCCGATCTGGAACCCGGTCAGGGCGGTATTCTCCGCGATGGTTTGAGAAAACTCGCCGTGTGCCGTGACCAAAACGGTGGAATGCACATGCATTCCGCCAGTTGCACGCATCTCGGCTGCATCGTCCATTGGAATTCGACCGAGCAGTGCTGGGACTGCCCCTGCCATGGCTCCCAGTTCGCGCCGGATGGAGCCGTTCTCAACGGTCCCGCCATCCGTCCTTTGTCGCGCCGGACCGGAACCGCCTCAGATTGGTCCAAGAGATCACACGCACAATCCCACAGCGGCGCAGACTGAAACTCCCGGTCCGGTCTTGAACACCAACATTTCAACCGGCGGGGCGCTTTCCCACCTGGACACACTTCATCGTTCAAAATATCTCGCTGAACGCGAGGATCGCGAACGCGACGACGGTGTCGCGCTAGACCAATGCCATCGGCATGTAACGGATGATTACCCTGTCTTGCCGGAAACGGCGCTCCAGTTCGGAGCGGCGGGCGCACCAATCGGACAAGTCGGCTTCTTCCGCCATGACCTCGAAGATGACAATTTCATCGATGGCGGAGTCGGCACCCTTTCGCCACAACCCCTCTGCTGGCGCCTGAAGGTAGTGACGCCATCGAACCGGGCAGCCAGCTCTTCCTTGACCCGATCGAAAGCTTCCCGCTCAAATGGCCGGCCGTCATTGTCCGCGCGAGGAAGCAGGATTTGGAAGAGGTGCATGGCGACTTCTCGCTGAAAAGCATCCAACGGCCTTCATGGCGCCCCGTTCCTTCCGGGATAGCTCGGCCGGAGTGACACTGGTGAAGCTGACGCTTGAGCGGGGGCCGAATGACGCTCTGTCGAAACTCACGCCCATGATTCAACGCGGGTGACATCGTGCTGCCGTAAACCTGCCTGAAGTCCGCTCGACGGACAGCCCCGATTAGCGACCTTCGTGGCAGCCGCACGGCCGGATGCGAGCGTCACATCTGCCAGCTGCGACTTCGCCTAATACGCTCTCGACTGCGGGCTTTTCGACGCGCAACTCTAAGCTCGGCAAGTGTTGGCCACCACCAACCCCTCAGGCGTTCGGTCGGTCCAGCGGCCACCCTTGCGGGCCATGTCCTTACAAGTTCGCCCAGCGTAGCCGAGCGCCATCTGCCCCAAACCAACTCGCCGTTCGAAGCCATTGCGTGAGGATAAAGGGCAGTTGCGTCTGATGGCACGACCACTTCACCGGAAATGTCAGTGAAGACGACGACCCCGTAGAGCTCGGTTGCGACAGCGCGACCCAGGCGAGGTTGATCGTGAGTTGGCAACGGATGGCGGTGACGCCGGCGTTCAGCAGCCAGTTGGCGCGAGGTTCTGTAGGCTTCAGTATTTCTGGCGTCCACACGTCGCCGTTTCCTTTCCTCCGGCTCGGCATTGCGAGCAGCTTTTTCGATGCTTGGCCACCGGCGCCGGAGTTCGTCATATGAGCGAAATGGAACTCTCCAGGCCCGCAATTCGTCGTCCCAACCCGACCACGGGACGGCGCGCAACTCTTCAAGCACTGTCCTCGAGTAGGGCGTACGAATGCGCAGGTCGTCCGCGATCTCCAGATATTGGCTCGATATTGGATCGAAGGCGAACGCATCTCGTCCCTTGCTGTCCTCGTGGGGCGTCCGTAGCGCTGCCTCTTGCGCTAGCCAGCGTTCAATCCGCCGGGCTGCCGTCGTGCCGGGTACGAACCAGCTCTTGCGCTCGTCACTCCATCTTGCGCGCGGAAAAGCTTGCTGAAACCGCTCGACGGCCATTCGATCGAAGGAAAAGCGGGCTTCGGCGCCACTTGCCTCCTGCTTCTGCGGCCCGGGACGTGGGTTGTGATCCATTGGAATGCATCGTTCGCGTTTTGTCGCAGGGAACGCAGTGACGGCCCTAAAGGTTCATCGGCCTCGCAAGCCTCCGGACCCCTGAACCGATGCCAAATGCCAAAGCTGTAGTGAAACTTTCCCCCCGTCCCGCGGTTAAGGAGCTGAGAGGACTACACCGTCTAAATCGAAACGAGAGATCGGCTGCGGGCGAGCCTCCCCAAAAGGGTCGGTCGCGTGCCAGAAGAGGGGAGGGCGCAGGAGGTGAAACATGGCATCGAGACACATCGGTCGCCAGCCCGGGCACGAGATATGCGCCGGTATGGAAAAGGAGCGGCGGTTATTGGCGAGGCTGCCTGCAAGACTGACAACCCCGCCGCCGGCATAATGCAATGACCCGCATCGCGACCTTTAATTTGAATGGCGTGAACGGTCGCCTGCCGGTGCTCATCAGATGGCTAGGTCAGACCAACTATGACATCGTATGCCTTCAGGAATTGAAGACCTCGGATGAGAAATTTCCCGCCGAAGCCATCAGGAACGCCGGTTACGGTGCCGTCTGGCATGGGCAGAAGTCTTATAACGGTGTAGCTGTACTCGCCCGAGGGAAAGAGCCGCTGGAGCGTCGGCGTGGCCTCCCGGGTGATCCTGACGATACTCACAGCCGGTATATCGAGGCGGAGGTGGATGGGATCGTGATCGGCTGTCTGTACCTGCCCAACGGCAATCCAGCGCCTGGCCCGAAATTCGACTACAAGCTCCGATGGTTCGATCGTCTGATCAGTTACAGCCAGGTACTGCTCAGGGAAGGACCCCCGTGCGTTCTGTGCGGCGACTATAATGTCGTGCCAACGCCGATCGATGCCGCGGTGCCAGGACGTTGGCTAGGCGACGCGGTCTACTTTCCGGAGAGCCGGCAAGCTTACGCCGAAATGCTTGGTTATGGCTGGATCGATGCTGTCCGCCGTTTCCATCCGGAGAAGGGCATCTATACGTATTGGAACTTTTCGTATCGTGGCGGTTTCGACAGGAGTTCCGGCCTGCGCATGGACCATCTCCTCGTCAGCCCGTCACTTTCGTCCAGGTTACGTGATGCCGGGGTGGACGCTGATTTGCGCGGCTGGGAAAAACCGAGTGATCATGCGCCAGCCTGGATAGAGCTCAACCTACCCGGCCGTCATTGAAGGGTGCCGTTGTTCGCCAGGATGCCGGGCTTTCGCTAATTGCAAAGCTGGTCTCTGCACTCGAGCATGGGATCTACCAATCTCGTGATGGCAGAAGCTTCGCATTCACTGCAGAACTGGCCGAAAAGCGCAGGCAGTTTGCGGGCGCCGAGAAGTCGCTTGCGGCCGAAAGCGATGGCACGGGGATAGTCCTTTGGCCGCCCGATCCAATTACTTCTCAGGCCGAGCCGCGCCATCACGCGCGACCGGCCATCTCTTTGTCGCTCCCCACGAACTATTCCTGTCGGCAAGCTAAAGGATGATGCAGGAGTGAAGACAGCCAGCGCCGAGGGTACCCGCTGGAGCTCATGGGCTTGGCTTCGGGTGTCACCGGTACGGCAGCGGCCGCGTGGGATCGCTGGTCACGGCCTATTAGTCAGGCATCTGGCGCATGCCGCGCCGCGGGTGAACTCGCACGAGCTAGGTGAGCTCGCGAAGGGGTTCGGGATGGTCGGTTGGGCGTCGAAGACGATCAGTGGGTCCATTCTTGCCTCCAATCATGCGGCTGTCCGGGAGCATACCGGGCTGAGCCGAGTCTGGAATGTCTGGGTGCGGCCCTCCAACGCCAGCAGAGCGAGTTCAACCTCGTCCCGTCGCGTCGGACGTGCATTTTCCGGCATGCCTTCTGCGGTGGCCAGGTCGATCAGGTACTCGTTCCAGGCCCAGTTCTTGAGCACGGCACGTTTCTCGTCGGGTGCGAGTACCGGGTCATCCACCACCTCGATCGGATCTCCCGCTGCCATGACTTTAAAGGTCCATTCGGTGACCTTCTGGCTATCGTGTCGCGGTCAAAGCCCGATGTGTCTAGGCTGCTCGTAGACGTGCAGATGTCGGCACAACGCCAGCCACACGGTTCTGTTCCGCAACGTGGGCACTCATTGCCAGCAGCCCAAGAATTATTCCTCCCGGTAGTCCAGCAGCTTCGCATGGCGAAGCTTCTCCTCGCCCTTTAGAAACCGCACGCGACCGACCAGACCAGGCTTGAGCCATTCGGCCTTTTCTTTCTTTAGACCGATCGGCACTGGTCCCCCGACCTTCCCTTGCACGCGATCCCATAGTCGCTGACGCTTGTCGGCTTTAAAGGCAACGAACGCGCCGCCAGCATAGCGACCCTTGTCGGCCATGAGCACCATCGCGGGCTTTCCGGCCTCGCGCTGCACGCCAATGATGTCCATTTCCTTTTCGGCATAGCACTTGATCTTGCGCCAGTTCATCGTCGGCCCGCTGCGGTAGACGCTATCCTTGCGCTTTGAGACCATGCCCTCCAGCCCTGCCCTGTCGACTAGGTGATAAACCGCATCGCCAGTGCCGGGCATAGCTTTGCTGACCTGAATGCGGCCGACGGCTGGTATCAATGCCTGCAGGATCTCGCGGCGGTCTTCCACCGGCATGTTGCGCAGATCGTGCCCGTTCAGGTGCAGGAGATCGAACGCCACCAAATACAGGTCGCGCGACGGCTTACGGCGGGTAACGGCTGATTGCAGGGCGTGGAAGTCGGACCGTCCGGCCTCGTCGACCGTGATAGTCTCGCCATCGATGATGAAACTTTCGGCCTCGATCGCCTCCGCCTCTCCGGCAAGTTCGATGTAGCGGCCGGTCCAGTCGTAACCATTCTTGGTGAACAGCCGGATTCCGTTTTCATCCTTGATGATTTGGGTGCGATACCCGTCGAATTTGATCTCATGGAGCCATTCGTCGCCCTGCGGTGGCGTGTCGACCAGCTCGGGCTCCATGGGCTTGATGAACTTCAGAGGCATGCGCCGACTCGCATAGTGCGATTCAATTAGCGCGCGCTAAAATGGTTCCGGAACATTTTAGACGAATTGAATGTTTGACAGTTATGACGAAGCTATCCGACCTTGGACCGCCGATTCCCGGCAAGCAGCACGGCGGCGAGCCTGCCGACGAGCGCAACAATTTTATGACCTGTCCGGTGTGCGGCCAGCAGTTCGACATGCGCGACTTCCGCCAGGTCGCTTGGCACAATCTGCCTCAGCATGAGCCGCTGGAGCCGGAGCTTGCCACAGGCCGGAACGCGAAATGGTTGCGGATGCGATCGTTGAAATAGCGGCCCTTGGCAAAGGCAGTTTTAAAATCGGCGTAGGTATCAGGCGGCACGTCCAGAAAGTCGTACTGCCTGCCGCTCGCTACAAACCACACCGATAGAACCCTGGTGTCCGGATTGTATTCGAACCTGCGTATCGAGGTTGACGGCATGGTGCACCAGATGCTGCTAGTGAGCGACCCGCGAGATGGCCCGCCCACTGAGGAAGCGGGAGCGGGCCGAGCACGGCTGTACGTCCGTGGCCATTATCGCCTCCACGGAAGGGGCGGTGACAGAATTTCAACTCCCATTGGATTGCGGCGTTCCACACATAAACGAAAAGGCCCGCCACCTCTCGGCAGCGGGCAGTGTAGGTCGCTAGGAAACCCAGCGGTAACTAAAGTACACCCCGTCTCGCCAAAAGGGAAATGTTAGATATCTCTAATGTATGATTCGGACCCCGGGGGCTGACCGTGGCGTATCAAATCCGAGAATATCTTGCGGGCCAGGTGATAGCGGAATACCGGGCTGAGGCCCCGACATCCTATTGCGCCGCCGCACAGGCAACGAAAAGGCCACTGACGCTCCACCGATCCGGAAACTACTTTTTTGAGGTGACCGACGAGAGCAATGGCCGAGTGTTCGCCTACCGATACGCCGACTTGCTCTACTGAGTGGGTCTGAGTAGCGGCTGCTGCTCGCCTCCGGGTCAAAAACCCGCCGCCCCATTCATAGCAGCGGCGGGCCGTGCCTAGGGATAGTTGGACTAGACGGTGTGTTGATTCACCCCTGATGGATGGCTGAGGTGCAAAACCATGCAACCACAAACCCCGATACGCGACAGAAAGCCGTCGCAACGTCAACTTTACTCAAGCCGGAATTCAACCGCATGCTTGTCGGCCTCACTAATAAGGCCGCTGTCCATGGCGGCTTCGAACGCCTTGGTGAAATACTGATCATCGGAAGCCTCGTGATTCTGCTGCGCAAGATCGATCGGCAGAGCTCCGATCACGCGGCCCGTTGTCTTCTCGATGACCGTGACGGTCCTCTGCATCAGGGTTTATTGACCGTGTCGTCGACTGCGTTGGCCGTCGATTTGACGTCCCTGCCGACGCCTCGGACGGTGTTGGCGCAGGCCGCAAGGGCCAAGGCACAGGCAAGAATGACAATCGGTGTGATGCGTAGCAGTCTCATGGACGGGTTCTCCTATTTGTGGTTATCAAGTCCGCTTTGCCGTATCGCACCTGTAACCGCCATCACCTTGTTGTGGGCGGCCGCTTCATCTGCGGTGTCAAAGGGCGTTGCGATGGTCGTCCCATCCAGAGCCAGTATTCACAGCCAGGAACGGAAGGCCGATCAGCGGTGGTGCGTAGACAACGTACGCTGGGCGGGCATTCTTCATCGCCCATGTAGCACCCTTTGTCGGTCAGGACCTAATCCACGCCCTGAAGACCAAAAAGCCCGCCAGCCGGAGCCAGCGGGCTTCCAGTGGTCAAAGACCTGCTCAGGTCGCAGAAAGACCCGACTCGATGACTTGCGCCGTGATTGAGGAAAGAATTCCCCGCTTGGTCAGGACTGGCTTTTCATAGGCTTTTTTCATAGCTGTTCCTCCCTTTTCACACACCGAAACTGCTTTGGGGCAATTAACTTGTCAAGCTGATGCTAAAATGGCCGCCAGTGACGCACGCCACGCGTCGCGATCGTCGCAGAGAAGACGGAGAATGACCCGGTGCGAACCAGCGGGCGAAGAACTTCGGTCGCGTTGGACGGCAAACGGGCAATCCAGATTGACGGCTGTCCTGTCGAAATTGGTCGACCAAGACTTAGCCGGCCCTCCCAAATCCGGGGAACGATGTTAACGGGAGAGCGCTACATCGCCGGGCCCACCGACCGCCGGCATGCAGCGTGAGCAAGTCGTGATCGATCGCAGCGGCAGTCCGTCAACCCGGCGCCGCGAGTCGTGCGCGAGAGCACTGGCTTCCGAGCGTTTCCTCCAGCCGAGCCAGTCGGCGACTGACAACGGATTTGCGACGCCCAGCCGACCCGCCGCACGATGCCTGGTCCCTGCGTGATCTCCCGAAGGTCCTGGCTTCGGCTTCTCTGATCTGGCACATCGTCGGACACTCAGCGCGTCTTGCCGGAGCGAAGATGCATCTCGATCTTGTTGATGGCCTTGGTGAGGATATCGACTGCCTGCAGATTGACTGCGAAGTCGAAGTTCCCTTGCGCCGTTTCGAATATCAGAACGCCGACCTTGGTCTCGTCGTCGCTCATCATGCCTGTTCCAATGCCGGTCGGCATATAGGGTGGTTTTTCTGACATTGTTCTCTCCTCGGGTGCGGTGTGGGCTGGTCAGGTTTTTAGCCATCCAGCGTGCGACCTGGAGTGGCCAAGCACGATCGATCGACGTTGGCCGTGTAACCCGTTCACCGCTAATCGAAATGCATCGACTGGCCGCGCATCATCGCCAGGGTCAGTGCGATCCGCAATTCTTCACCGTCTTCGCTGGCTGCAGGATCGAAAACGTGGGCATCGTAGGGGTCCTGGTCAATCTAGATCGTCCAGTCCTTGAGTGCCTTGCGAGCCATTTCTTCCACCTGGGCGAGGTTGCTGGTGAAGAAGGGGATACGGTCGCCATTTTCCGAAAGCGGCTCGACCTGATCCAGCGTCGGCCGCTCGGGCACCCAACCAAGAACGAAGGCAATATCGAAATCGATCTGGCGGTCCGGCCCGGTCGTGGTCTCCACCGGGTGACAACATCGGGATAGAGCTGTTTGCGCGCCGGCCACGTGTCCGGGAGCGCCTCGGCCTGCAATCTCGTTCGGGGCACGTCGATCAGCTCCATGATCTGATGGCCCGGAACTTTATCCTCCGGCCAGCCCGCACAACATGCAGTCGTCGCAGCCTCGTCGGCTTCCATCCAGACCGAAGCAGCCTGGTCCTCGTCCTCGGTTGGCTGGTCGTCTTCCGGGAAGCCCTTGATATCCCAGCCTTCCAACGCGAACAAACCTTCCGCGCCTTGCAAAGCCGTAATGCCGGCGCGCGAGAAGACTGCTTCGGCTGCCGCGATCCCGCGTGCCAGTTCCTCGGGCGTTGCACCTTCAATGTTCAAGCGAAGTTCCACGGTTCGCCTCCAGTATCAATCACCAACAGTGAACAAAATAAGAACAAAGGTGTCAATAGACTCCTGATGGTTTGGAAAAATGGTTTTTTTCCAATTGGATAGGGAGATCTGGCAATCGGTTGAGGCTTCGTGCTCAATCCCAACGCAACTGCATTCATGGCCGATGCTACACGCGGACCACCGCGGACGGGGACAGTCGGTCCCGCGTCCCGTCCTGCGGCCGGCGCTATGCTGACGCTCCTACGGCTGTCCTGTTAACCGCCCGCGGCGGGGGCGAATTTCCTCCGTCCCGCGCGCGACAATGTCCGCAATTGCGGACGCGCGCAGGACTGCGGTTTATACGCCGTTTTTCCTTGGGCGCCGCCAGCCGCCGGCGCGAACATCCCAACAGGACAGGTGGCTTCGACGCCTCGTCCTGCTGGCAAACGGTTCTGTCGATGCCACCGGGCGGTCGCCACAAACATTTCTTCCGCAGCGCCACCTCGCCATCCCATTGACTCTTCATTAGGAAGGGAACAAATGAGGAACATTCCGCCACCATGTCGCGTTCAGGGGACAGATGAGTGCATCGACGCCAAACGCTGCTATTTCCGATCTGCGAGATCGCATTGCGCGTCTCGAAGGCGGTAACGCGCGCAAAAGAGCGGTGCTCCCATTCGGTATCTCCTCGATCGACAGTCATCTGCCAGGCGGGGGCGTGGCGCTTGGCGCACTTCATGAAGTTGCCGGCGGCGGCAATGGTGCAATCGATGGCGCTGCCGCGTCGCTTTTTGCTGCAGGCATTGCGGCCAGGACGCAAGGCAAGGTGCTGTGGTGCGTGACGCGCCAGGATCTGTTTGCACCGGCAATCGCACAGGTCGGACTGCATCCCGACCGGGTGATCTATGTCGAAGCCGGTGACGACAAATCCTTGCTCGCCTGCTTCGAGGAAGGCCTGCGGCATGTCGGACTTGGGGCTGTGGTCGCGGAAGTGGCGCGCCTGTCCATGACTGCCTCGCGCCGGTTGCAACTGGCATCGGAAGGCTCCGGCGCGATCGGCATCGCGATCCGCCGCTGGCGCCGCCAGACCGAAGCCGCCGATTTCGGGCAGCCGACGGCGTCCGTCACCCGCTGGCGGGTTTCCGTGCTGCCGTCGCGACCGCTGCCTGTGCCCGGCGTTGGCCGGGCGCGATGGCAACTTGAACTGATCAGGTCTCGTGGAGGGGAAACACTCGATATCGAAGTGGAGGCTTGTGATGCAAAGGGTCGTCTCGCTGTTCCTTCCAAGCTGGTCGACCGACCGGCTCAGAAGGAAATTGGGCGACGTCTCGCCGCCACCGGATAAGCCTTTGGTGCTGGTCGGGCGGCACGGTAATCGTCGCCTGGTGACTGCGGTGGATCGCGCGGCAACAGAAGCGGGCCTGCGCGTCGGAATGCCCGCGACGAAGGCACAGGCCCTCGTCCAGGGGCTGGCGGTCATGGATGCCGAACCTGAAGCAGACGCGCAGGCATTGGATCGGTTGGCCCTGTGGGCTTTGCGGCGGTACGCGCCGATTGTCGCAGCAGATCCTCCCGACGGATTGGTGATGGATACCACGGGCGCCGATCATCTTCATGGCGGTGAACGCTTGATGCTCGCCGATATGGTCGAACGTCTCGGCAAGGTCGGCTTCTCGGCGCGCGCAGCCATAGCGGATAGCTGGGGTGCTGCTCATGCCTTTGCGCGATATGTCAGGCAAGCCGTGAGCGTGGTCGCGGTCAACGCAACCTGCGATGCGATCCTTCCTCTGCCCATCGCAGCATTGCGTTTGCCCGATGAGATCGTCAGCGGTCTGCGGGTTTTGGGCTTCGACAGGGTGGGTGAGCTTCTGCAGCAGCCGCGCGCCCCACTGGCGCTGCGCTTCGGGCCGGAACTCGGCCGCCGGCTTGACCAGGCTGCTGGACGTCTCGCCGAGCCGATAGAGCCAGTGCGGCCGGTCGATGTGGTCGAGGTAAGGCGCGCCTTTGGCGAGCCCATCAGTGCGGCCGAGACAATCGCGCGCTATGTCGGCAAGCTTGTTCAGGCGCTGTGTGTCGGGCTGGAGACCAAAGGGTTCGGCGCCCGGCGGCTTGACCTGCTGCTCTACCGCGTCGACAACCGCGTCGAAGCCATTCGCGTCGGCACGGCCTTGCCTGTCCGTGATGTGAAGCGGCTGACGCGGCTGCTCTGCGACAAGATCGAGACGGTCGATCCGGGCTTCGGCATCGAGCTGATGCGGTTGTCCGCGCCCTTGGCAGAATCACTCGCTCCCAGGCAGACCGTTTCGTCGCTGATCGAGCAACGGGATGCAGACATCTCGGATTTGACCGACACACTCGGCAACCGTGTCGGTGAGGAAAAGCTCTATCGGTTTACCCCGGTTGCCAGCGATGTGCCCGAGCGATCTTTCCGGCGTGTAGCCGCTGCATCGGCTGAGACCGGCGACGCATGGCCAGACCATTGGCCGCGTCCGGCTCGCTTGTTTACCGTGCCGGAGCCGATCGAGGCCATTGCGCTGCTACCGGACCATCCGCCGGCGAGCTTCACCTGGAAAGGCATCCGTCGACGGATCAAGCGCGCCGATGGACCTGAGCGGGTTTTCGGCGAATGGTGGAAGCGCGACGCCGAGCTAACTGCCGTGCGCGACTATTTCCAGGTCGAGGACGAAGCCGGCGAGCGGTTCTGGATTTATCGCGCAGGCGATGGCGAGGATGCCGCGACCGGCTCGCATCGCTGGTTCCTGCACGGCATCTTCGGATGAACGCGTGCTATGTCGAGCTGCAATGCACCTCGCATTTTTCCTTTCTGCGGGGCGCGAGTTCCTGTGAGGAACTGTTCGCGCAAGCAGCCAGCATGGGAATGCCCGCCCTTGCCATCTGTGATCGCAACAGTCTGGCCGGCATTGTCCGCGCCCACGAGGCTGCAAAGGCAACCGGCGTCAGGCTGATCGTCGGCTGCCGGCTGGATCTGGTGGAAGAGATTTCCATCCTGGTCTACCCGACCGATCGCCCGGCCTACTCGCGGCTGTGCCGCTTGCTGTCGCTGGGCAAGAAGCGTGGCGGCAAGGCAAAATGCGTGCTTCATTGGGCTGACGTTGTCGCCTATGGCGAGGGCCTCCTTGCAGTGCTCGTGCCCGACCAGGCAGATGACACATGCCCACTCTGGCGGCGCCGGCTGCGCGACGCATTTGGCGATCGCGCCTATATGGCGCTGACGTTGCGGCGCCGTCCCAACGAGGCGCTGCGGCTGCACGATCTGGCCAATCTTGCCGGACAGGCCAACGTGCCAACGGTTGTCACCAATGATGTCCTGTTCCACGAACCGTCACGGCGCATCCTGCAGGACGTCGTCACCTGCATCCGGCACAATGTGACGATCGATGATGCCGGGTTTCGGCGCGAGCGGCACGCCGACCGCTACCTGAAGCGGCCCGATGAAATGGCACGGCTGTTCAGCCGCTATCCCGAAGCGCTAGCGCGGACGATCGAGATCGCCGAGCGCTGCCGGTTCTCATTGGACGAGCTTGCCTATCAATATCCCGAGGAGCGGATGCTGCCGGGTCTGACACCGCAGCAAGCTCTGGAGAAACTCACCTGGGAGGGCGCGACGGAGCGCTTTCCCGAGGGCGTGCCGGACAAGGTCGTTGGCACGCTCAGGCACGAGTTGCAGCTCATTGAGAAGCTGCAATACGCGCCGTATTTTCTGACGGTCAACTCGATCGTTCGCTTTGCCCGCAGCCAGGGCATTCTCTGCCAGGGCAGGGGATCAGCAGCCAACAGCGCCGTCTGCTATGTGCTCGGCATCACCTCGATCGATCCCGACCGCAATGACCTGCTGTTCGAACGCTTCGTCTCGGAGGAGCGGCGTGAGCCGCCTGACATCGATGTCGACTTCGAGCATGAGCGTCGGGAAATCGTCATGCAATGGGTGTTCGAAACCTATGGCCGCGAACACGCCGCGCTCTGCTCGACGGTCATCCGCTATCGCTCGAAGGGCGCCTTGCGCGATGTCGGCAAGGCGCTTGGACTGCCCGAAGACCTCATCAAGATGCTGTCCTCGCAAGTGTGGGGCTGGTCGGACGAAGGCGTCCAGCCGAAACATGCCGAGGAACTGAACCTCAATCTCGGCGACCGTCGCCTGCGTCTGGCGCTGGACTTGGCCAGGCAGTTGATCGGCGCGCCGCGGCATTTGTCGCAACATCCGGGCGGCTTCGTCCTGACCCGCGACAGGCTCGACGATCTGGTGCCGATCGAGCCAGCCGCGATGAAGGATCGTCAGGTTATCGAATGGGACAAGGACGACATCGACGCGTTGAAGTTCATGAAGGTGGACGTGCTGGCGCTCGGCATGCTGTCCTGCATGAAGCGCGGTTTCGATCTGCTGGCCGAGCACAAGGGCATCACTCTCGATCTCGCGACGATCCCTGCCGAGGATCCACGCACCTATGCGATGATCCGCAAGGCCGACACGCTCGGCACCTTCCAGATCGAATCCCGCGCCCAGATGTCGATGCTGCCGCGCATCAAACCGCGTACTTTCTACGATCTTGTCATCGAGGTTGCGATTGTTCGGCCAGGTCCGATCCAGGGCGACATGGTGCACCCCTATCTGCGCCGGCGCGAAGGCAAGGAAGACGTCGTCTATCCCAAGCCTGAGCTCGAAAAGGTGCTTGGAAAGACGCTGGGCGTGCCGCTGTTCCAGGAGCAGGCGATGCGGGTGGCGATTGAATGCGCCGGCTTCACGCCAGGCGAAGCGGATCAACTGCGCCGCGCCATGGCGACATTCAAGCACACCGGTGGCGTTTCCAGCTTCGGCGCCAAGCTGATCGGCGGCATGGTGAAGAACGGCTACGAGCGCGAGTTCGCCGAAAAGACCTTCAAGCAGCTCGAAGGCTTTGGCAGCTATGGCTTTCCCGAAAGCCATGCCGCCAGCTTCGCCCTGATCGCCTACGCCTCGTCCTGGATGAAATGCCATCACCCCGATGTCTTCTGCGCCGCTCTTCTCAATGCTCAGCCGATGGGCTTCTACGCGCCGGCGCAGATCGTTCGCGATGCACGTGACCATGGTGTCGAGGTGCGCCCTGTCTGCATCAACGCGTCGCGTTGGGATTGCACGCTCGAGCCCACCGCCGATGACGGTCGGTTCGCTGTCCGGCTTGGTCTGCGCATGGTCCGGGGTCTTGCCAACGCCGATGCTGCGACCATCGTCATCGCACGCGCAGACCAGCCCTTTGCGTCGGTGGATGACCTCTGGCACCGTGCCGGTGTTCCTGCTGCCTCTCTGGTTGAACTCGCCCAGGCTGACGCTTTCCAACCATCCCTATTGCTGGCGAGGCGTGAGGCCCTGTGGGCGATCAAGGCACTGCGCGACGAACCGCTGCCACTGTTTGCCGCGGCCTCCGGCCGCGAGCAGCGGACGGTATCGGAGATCCAGGAGCCCCTTGTCGCGCTGCGTGCGATGACCGCCGGCGGCGAAGTGGTCGAGGACTATGGACATGTTGGACTGACCCTGCGCGACCATCCTGTTTCCTTCCTGCGCGCCGACCTGGGGCGCAAGCGCATCGTCTCGTGTCGTGAGGCCATGCAGGCGCGCGACGGACACTGGCTGGAGGCGGCTGGCCTCGTGCTGGTCCGCCAACGACCTGGCTCGGCCAAGGGCGTCATGTTCATCACGATCGAGGATGAGACCGGCATCGCCAATCTGGTGGTGTGGGTCAAGGTCTTCGAAAAATATCGCCGGGTCGTGCTCGGCGCCGGCATGATTGGCGTTTATGGTCGCATCCAAAGGGAAGGCGAGGTGGTCCATCTCGTCGCTCATCGGCTGAGCGATCTCTCAGGCGAGCTGGCCTGCGTCGGCGATCGGGAGTCTGCCTTTCCCCTGCCGCATGGGCGCGGCGACGAATTCCATCATGGCAGCCCGACGCCCGATCCGCGCGGCATGCCGAAGGGGCCGAGGCCCCGGAACGTTATCGATCCCCATCTGCACATCGACCAGATCAAGGTGAAGACACGGGATTTCAAATAGCGCGGTGCAAGAACGGGTCTGCCGAACAATGGCTGGGTTCGTCGATACACATGAGCGATCGCTCAATCGGTGCTTCTGTCATTTTTCAGAAAGGCCTTGAACGCTGCTGCGAGAGCGGCGGGATTTTCTTCGGCGACATGGTGCCCGCTCTTGACTCCGTAGCCCCCCACGTCGTCGGCCCAGTGCTTCCAGATGGCAACCGGATCGCCATAAATCTGTTCCAAATCATCGTCGATTGACCAAAGACAAAGCATCGGACAATCGCACCTTCCTGCGGGCCTCTCGATCTTCGCGGTCGTGGCGATGGTCGATCCTTATGCCAGCGCGGTAGTCTTCGACCATGCCATGGACGATGGCGGGATCGTGGATGAATGAAACCAATTCGCCATAGGCATCGTGTCCCATCTCATCTGGCCGCAAGTCAATATACCATGCCATCGGGTCTGCCAGGATGGCCCGTTCCGGCTTCTCGGGTTGAGCAAAGAAGAACCAGTGGTACCAATCGCGGGCAAAGTTCCAGTCGGTCCGTTCCAGATGCTCGATAACTGGCAACCCATCCACGGCAATCAGCTTTCGCACCAGGTCGGGATGGTCCATCGCCATTCTGAAAGCGACCAGACTTCCACGATCATGCCCGGCGACGAAGAAAGCGTGGTGGCCCAACCTTTCCATCACCTCCACCAGCGCCGAAGCCTTTGCCCGCTTGGACGAGAACCTGCTCTCGGGGTCATCGGCCGGTGCGTAGGAGCGACCGAAGCCCGGAACGTCGGGGCACACGATACTGAAATCTGCTGACAGCAAGTCCGCGACCTGGCCCCAAGTCATATGCGCGCGAGGATGGCCATGGATCAGAAGCAGAGGCGGCCCAGATCCGCCATGCCGAAGCCTTATCGGCCCGCCCTCGGTTTCCACCATTTCAAGCGGAAGTTTTCGAACATCGGCCATCCTCAGGAAACGGGCTGTTGTCGGCTTTAAGAACTCCTTGAGCATGGAATGGTTCGGGGCAAATCGCGACTGCAAATCGTTTCTCCCGGTTAGCTTTCCCTCAGGGTCCATTCTGGACGCGCGAATGGCTACAAGGCGGATCTAACGGAGCAGGCCCTCGTCGTCGAACGCGTCCCAGCCCTTCAACTTAGGCCGGGGATCGTCATCTCTGGGGTTATTCCCGGAACCGCGAACCTTCTCGCTACCCTTTCCCGCCCGCGTCAGGGCAGCCTTGCCGGCGCCACGTCGCCTGTTCTCCGTAACTTGCTGCGCGTCTTCTTCGCGCCAAAGGCTTGGCAGATCACGATCAAGGATGTCCTCGATGTGCTTGGGATCGAACACGTGGAAGGTGACGGCCTTGGATCGACCGCGCATCTTCACGGTGCGGGTGCCAATGCTTTGCAGCCGTCCGTCTTTCAGCCACTTGTGACGCTCACGCGAAGAAATTGTGAGGATGTCCTCGGCCTCGCGCGGCAGGACCGGGAGTACTTCGATGGTTTCCAGGACCTTGGCGATCTTGTTCGAGGCGGCCTCGAACTCTTCGGCATCGTCTTCGCGCATCCGCAAGGCTATGCGACCAGTCTCGGCTTTGACGTACTTCCTCACCGCCCATGGCAGGCGGGCACGTATTTCACGCTCGATACCTTTCGTGCGCACCGACGAGCCAAGCGTCGCTGATGGCGGAAGTGGCCACTCGGCAATCAGTGACAACGAGGTGCTGACGCTTTGGCGAGAGCCGCGATCCCGAGGGGCCGCAATTGCCGCAGCGATGCCGCCAAGAATCTTCCGTGTTTGCGCAAAACGCACCGGCATCTGAGCTAGTCGCTTCCTTGTCGCACGGTTTCTACCGCCAGCGACCCGGCCGGCAGGGCCTTCAACAGCTCCACCTCGGGTTTCGTGAGGTAGATCCATGCCGCCCAATCGTCCGGGCGCAGAACCACAATCTGGCGATTGTGGATGGGCGCCACGTCCGGGCCGGGTTCCGTCGTCAGCATAGCGAACGTCGGGGGCTTGTTGCCTTCGCCATCGCGCCACAGGCCGGCGATCGCCATGAACGAGGCGCCGTTGAGCGTGAAGCGATGCTTAGCCTTTGGAGACTTCTTTCCGGTGAATTCGAAGAAAGCCGACGCCGGAATAAGGCAGCGCTTGCTGTTGGAGAAGCTCCGTCCTTCCGAGCGGAAGTTGAAGATCGGCCCGCCTTTGGGCCCGGAGGGCGGAAAGGCAAAGGTCATGCGCGTGAGTTCGATCGTGTCGCCGACGGCGCGCATGATCGGGGCGGGATCACTGATGCGGATGTCATCCGCCTGCGGCAAATCCAGTTCCGTTTGCTGGGTGGGAATGTCGAGCGCCAGCAATTGCATCATCCTGCAATATTCGGCCCAGGCGATATGCTGCTCATAGTCGTTGCACACGGCTGCCCACGCTTTCAGTCAGTTGATGACTTATAACAAATAACGCGGCTTGGCTGCGGCGCCACCATCGCGAGATTTTCCGCTATGCCCGAAATCTCGCGATCTGCTTGAGCATCGCGCGGTTTGTCGGTGATGACATCGCCGTGGCTCACAATGATGCGCTCAAGGTCAGGCTCATCAGAGCATCTGCGGAAAGCCGCGCCCAGCGCCTGGCCGTCCTTGACAAAGAACCACTTGGCAACACGCGGCATGCTGGGCCGGTCGACGCCAAAGCCAAGCACACGCGCTATAATGTGGGCGCCAATTTGCGACGGTCTTCACCCTACGGGCTTCCGTCCCTGACGTGAGATCGGCCGCCAATTGGCCCTTGCCGATCCACAGCCAGTCCTCCAGTCCAACGCGTACATTGCCGCCCGGTGCGATCGCCTGGGGTGGCGATCGCAGCGGCTGCGACCGGCGCCCAGCACCGACCAATGGCGATCCTGTTCGAACCGGCGGGTCGGCGGTGCGCTTCATATGCGCCACGTCCTCGGGATGAGTGCCGATGCCACTGTGTGCCGAACACGCTCTGTACGAAGAACGGTGCGTTGACCAGGCCCGCTCGACGGATGGCGAGTGTAGAAATTGCCGATGTGGTAGCACTCGATTTCGAAACGCGTGCCGTTCTCCGCGCAGAAGCCTCGTTGACAGAGGCGCTCTGGGGCCATAGCGTATCTGACTGGTATAACAGGTATGCCACATGATCGGAGTTCTGATCAAACAGCGGAAGCTCTCGGACGAGGTTGCCGCGCATCTAGAGAGGCTGATCCGCAAGGGAGAGCTGGCCGAAGCCGACCGGCTCCCATCCGAACGGGAACTGATGCGGCAGTTCGGGGTTGGGCGCCCTTCAATCCGCGAGGCCCTGCTGCATCTGAGCAAGATGGGCCTTGTCGAGGTGAAATCCGGCGAGCGCGCCCGCGTCACTCGGCCAACTCCCCAATTCGTGATCGACGCCCTCTCGGGGCCGGCGCGGCACATGATTTCGGCGCCGGGCGGGATTCATGACTTCCAGAGCGCGCGTTTGTTTTTCGAAGTCGGGCTTGCCCGCAACGCCGCCATCAATGCCACGCCAGAGGATATCGAAAGCCTCGAGGAGGCGCTCGAAATCAACCGGCAGTCGATCGGGGACCTGACGCGCTTCGAGCGCACCGACGTCGACTTCCACTACGTGCTGGCGGTGATCACCCGCAATCGAATCTTCACAGCTATCCACGCGGCGTTGGCCGAATGGCTGCTCGAACAGCGGCGCACGACTTTGGCCAAAGGTGAAGACCGCAAGGCCTATGAGGCTCATCGCGAAATCTTTGACGCCGTCGCAGCGCGCGATCCAGACGCCTCCGAAGCGGCTATGCGCAGGCATCTGGAATATGTGTCCAGGCGCTATCTGGAAATTGCGGGTGCCAAGTGATGAGGGGCTTCGTGGTCTGGGTCGATTTCCGCCTCAAGCCGGGTGCCCGGGGCAGATTCCGCGAGCTTGTCGACGCCAATGCGACCGCGTCGATGCGCAGCGAAACCGGTTGCCGTCGCTTTGATGTGACGCAGGCGCGCGACGAGCCTGACCGGGTCCTGCTCTACGAGATTTACGACAGCGAAGCGGCATTCGAGCACCACTGCCGTACGGTTCATTTCGACGAATTCAATTCGCAGAGCGCGCCGCTCGTCGACACCAAGCTGGTGACCATCTGCGACCTTGTTCTCGAAGCTTCGTCTTGAAGAACGCGTAAGGGCAATGCGCCCCTTGTGGGCGAAGGGGAGGGAAGTCATGTCGGAACCAAGTCTCAAGGCGTTAGCCTCTCACAGGCGGGTCAAGCTCGGTACGCTTGTCGCCGAATTCGCCACTCCGGGAATTGGTCACATCCTGAAGTCCGCTGGTTGCGATTTCGTCTTTTTCGACATGGAGCATTCGGGATTCAGCTTGGAAACGCTGAAGAGCGCGATCCGCTATTTCGAGGCAGCCGATCTGCCGGTTATGGTGCGCGTGCCGTCGCAGGACTACCATTTCCTTGCCCGCGCGATGGACATGGGTGCTGAAGGGCTGATCGCACCGATGGTGAGTTCGGTCGAACAGGCGCAACACATCATCAAATCCATGAAATACCATCCTGCCGGCGCCCGCGGCGTGGCGCTGCAGATCGCTCACGACCGCTACCGTCCGGGTTCGGTCGCTAACAAATTCGAGGCCGCCAACAAGCGCTCGACGTTCATCTGCCTGATCGAGACCGCGGACGGCGTCAAGAACATCGACGGCATCGCGGGACTGGACGGGGTCGATTGTCTGTGGGTCGGACATTTCGATCTGTCCGTCTCGCTCGGCATTCCGGGCGACTTCGCCCACCCCACTTTCACCGCTGCAATGGCCAAAATCGTTGCAGCCGCCAAGAAGCACAACAAATCGCTTGGACGCCTGGTGCCCAACGTCGCGCAGGGACACGACTTCTACGCACAAGGCTTCGATTTCATTTGTTATTCGGGCGACGTTTGGGTCTTGCACGACGCGATGGCTGACGCGGTTTCCAAAATCCGGGCCGGGTGCCAATAGAGCGGAGGAGACGATGGACAGCGTGAAATTCAGGGTGGCGCTTTCGGGTGATTTCCGTAAGCCGGACGGCTCGCCGATCTATCCAGATTTCGATCTGGAGCCGCTGCGCAATGCGGCAGGCGTCGAGATGGTGTTCCTGGAATCGAACAGTCCGCTTCGCGCCGACCAACTTGAGGATTTCGATGCGCTGATCCTTCTCGCCCATCGCTTCGATTCCACGAGTGTGCCCAGGAGCGGCCGCCTGGCCGTCGTTGCCCGCTTCGGGGTCGGCTACGACACTGTCGATGTTGAGGCCTGCACCGCCGCCGGCATTGCCTTGGTCATCACGCCCGATGGCGTGCGACGGCCCGTCGCCGTATCCGTCATCACCTTCATACTGGCACTGACCGGCAAACTGCTGACAAAGGACGCGCTCACCCGCAAGGGACCTCATGGCTTCCAGGAGCGCTCGGAACATATGGGCGTCGGGCTCGTCGGGCGTACGCTTGGGTCGCTGGGCATCGGCAACATCGGCGCCGAGGTCTTCCGCTTGGCGAGGCCCTTTGACATGCAATTCATTGCCCATGACCCGTTCGCTGACAAGAGGGTTGCTGCCGACCTGGGCGTCGAACTGGTCGGGCTGGAGGACCTGTTTCGCCGCGCCGACGTGCTGTCGGTGAGTTGCCCGCTGTCGCCGCAGACCCACCACATCGTCAATGCTGAGCGGATCGCCCTGATGAAGCCGACAGCTTACCTGATCAACACCGCGCGCGGCCCGATCGTCGACCAGAAAGCGCTGACACAAGCGCTGCAGGCGCGCCGCATCGCGGGGGCCGGTCTCGACGTGCTCGAGCAGGAGCCTCCCGATGCAGACGATGCGATCCTCAAACTCGACAATGTCATCCTGGCGCCGCACGCGCTTTGCTGGACCGACCAGTGCTTTGCCGGCAACGGTGCCGCCGACGTCAAGGCGGTGATCGAGGTGCAACACGGTCGCGAGCCGCGCGGCGTGGTCAATCGCGAGGTGCTTTCGAGCGAGCTGTGGAAGACCAGGCTCTCGGGGCTCGCGGCCCGCTTCGGAACCTAGGAGGACGCTGATTTTTGGTGCGCCGCCGCGGCCCCCTTGCGGCGACTTTACGGGAGGAATGCTCGACCGCCGCGCCCGCGGACGAGTGAGGCAAATGGAAACGGGAGGACCAAGCACTATGAACGATCGTGACAAACGTGACTTTCAGGCAGGTCTCGAAGCAGAGGTCGACGCCTTCATGCGCGGCGAAACTACCCGCCGAACTTTCATAACCCGCTTCGGTCAGATGACCGGCATGTTGGCTGCGTCTGGCCCGATGCTGGGCATGATGACCGATTGGGCGGTGGCGCAGCAGACGCTGGAACTGGCGGACGCCACCTCGCCGCTCGGCCAAGCGCAGGCTGCAGCCCTGAAAGCATCGAAGGAAGGCCCGGCGGACGGTTCCGCCTTTCGCGCGGTGGAGGCCGCCAAGGCGCATTCGGGCGTCACCCTCAACATGACCTACGAGGCTGGCCTGCAGGCACTCGATCCGCGCAATTTCAGTGGGCCGATGTGGGAGCAGCTTACGGGGATGAAGTCGAATGTCGTCGAACTGTCGAACCCGGACCAGTACTCCAAGGCGGTCGCCGAGCACATCGCCGGCTCAGGTGCCTA
Organism: Mesorhizobium sp. M7A.F.Ce.TU.012.03.2.1; assembly: GCF_004006095.1. Lineage (NCBI taxonomy): Bacteria > Pseudomonadati > Pseudomonadota > Alphaproteobacteria > Hyphomicrobiales > Phyllobacteriaceae > Mesorhizobium > Mesorhizobium sp. M7A.F.Ce.TU.012.03.2.1. Next base: position 272,162 of record NZ_CP034779.1, on the reverse strand, counting down.
TGACGTCCTCGACGTCTCGCCGGCCTGGACACCATCGCTTGCCGATGGCGGCGTCATCGCACCTCTCGACGACTACATCGCCAAATACATGAACCCGGCAGACCTCGAGGACTATCACCCTCTGTACAAGGCGCTGCCAACCTATAAGGGCAAGATCTGGGGGTTCTTCGACGACGGCGACATGTTCGCTCTCTACTACCGCAAGGACATTTTCGAGGATCCGAAGATGATGGAGGCCTACCAAGCAAAGTTCAACGCCAAGCTTGGACCGCCGAAGACCTGGGAGGAATATGCCCAGATCGCCCAGTTCATCACCGACCAGATGGCGCCAAAGGTCTATGGCGCGGGACACTTCCGCAAGGCGGGCAGCCCCGGCAACCAGTTCGACTTCCTGCAGCAGTACCGCGCCAATGGCGGCAAACTGTTCGGCGACGACATGAAGGCGGGCCTAGTTTCGGACGCCGGCGTCAAGACGCTGACCAACATGCTCGCGGCGAACAAGGCGTCGATCCCCGGCAACAACGAGCTCGACGCCGTCTCCCTGTGGGCGGCCTTCCTGACCGGCAAAGTCGCGATGATCTATTCCTGGCCTCCCAGCGGCCGCATGGCGGCGAATTATTCGCAGTCCGCCACGGCGATCAACTTCATCCCACAGTCCCAGATCGCTGGCAAGGTCGGCTATGCCGTCGTTCCGGGCAATCCGGAACATGCCACCGGCTACAACAAGGCGCTGTCGGCGGACTCGCCCAACCCCGAGGCGGCGTATCTGTTCATGCAATGGATATGCTCGCCACCGGTCTCGCTGGCGCGTTGCATGCTGCCCTATGCGCTACGAGACCCGTACCGCATCTCGCACTTCAAGTCCGAACTCTACGGCGCGCTCTTCCCAAGTGCCAAGGAGTACCTTGCCAATCTCAACAACTCGGCAAATGTTGGTCTGCTCGACCCGATCATGCCAGGGGCGCAGGACTACTTCTTGAGCATCGACCGTATGTGCACGGCGGTGTGGGCTGGTGCGGATCCGAAGGCGTCGCTGGAAACGGCGGCGGCCGAGTGGAACGAGACGACCGACCGACTGGGTGTAGATTCGCAGAAAGGTTTCTACACCGAGTTCCTGAAACTGCCTGGCGCCACCGCCGACAACACGGTGGAAAAACTTGGCATGGCGGTCACCCTCTGAGGGGAGGCAGAGCCTGGAGCAATTGGTGTTGCGGGCGCTTGGCTCGCAACACCTCGCCGAACCGCTAAGCAGCCTTTTGGATACACCGATGCAGCCCACCGCCACGATTCACCGCTTGAAGGCCGCCGGCGCACCGCCCCGGCTATCTGCGTTCGCCCAATGGGCCGACCGCCATTTCAAGTGGCTGCTGGTCGCGCCCGCGGTGCTGCTGATATTGGCGCTGTCGATCTATCCGCTCCTGTTCTCGCTGGTCGTTTCCTTCATCAACTACGACTTCCAGGTGCCGGGCCACGCATTTGTCGGATTGAAGAACTTCGAGCGGGTCGTGTTCGATCCCGTGGCACGTTGGTCACTGTTGCTGACGGCATGGCTGTCGGGCATCAGCGTCGCTATCGAATTCGTGCTCGGTCTCCTGGTGGCGCTGACAATGGTGCGCAGCTTTCCGGGCCGCGGCGTGATCATGTCGATCCTGATCGTGCCGCTGTTCATCAGCCCAGTCATCGTCGGCCAGGCCTGGACGCTGCTTTTGCAGCGGCCTTTCGGACCGACCAATTATATCCTGACGCAATTGTTGGGGCAGGAGGTTACGATCGGCTGGATGACCGAGCGCCCGTGGCTCTATGTCTCGCTCATCATCGCCGATGTCTGGCAGTGGACGCCATTCATGTTCGTCATCCTGCTCGCTGGCCTGACCGCAATTCCTCCCAATCTCTATGAGGCGGCAGAACTCGACGGGGTCAACGCCTGGCAGGTCTTCTGGGCGATCACGCTCCCCCATCTGGGGCCGATGATGCTGCTGGCGCTGACTTTCCGTCTGCTCGACGCCATCCGTATGTTCGATACCATATTCATCATGACAGGCGGCGGCCCGGGAACACAAACGTACACGGCCTCCTATTATCTCTATACCGTCGGCTTCACGCAGTTTCATCTGTCGCAGGCAACGGCCGGAAGTTGGCTGTTCCTGATCTTTACGGCGCTCATCGTGGCGTTGCTGGTACGCCGGCTTTTGAAGGTCGATCCGGTCTGATGGCCGCCGTAGCGCCCGCCCGCCGCAGGAAACGCCGGTCGTTGCCGATCGGGCGAATCCTGCTTTTGGGGTTCTTCCTGGTGTTCGTGCTGTGGCCGCTCTACTGGATGTTCAACACCTCAATCAAGCCCAGCGACGACTACCTCACCGTACCGCCTGTCTGGTTCCCCGCGGAGCCGACGCTTGTCCACTACGAAGCCGCGCTGTTCACCTATCGCGGTCTCGACGGGCTTATCAACAGCCTGATTATTTCGCTTTCGGCCACGGTGCTTTCGGCACTGTTCGGCACGCTGATGGCCTATAGTCTGGCGCGCTACAACACGGGTGGCCGGCATCTGTCCTTCTGGGTGCTGTCGCAGCGCTTCCTGCCACCTATCGGCATCGTCCTACCGGTATTCCTGATCTACCGCGGCGTCGGGCTATACGACACCCATATCGGGCTGATCATAGCCTACACGGTCTTCACGCTGCCGGTGTCCGTTTGGATGATGTTCGCCTATTTCCGCGGCATGCCGAGGTCGATGGAGGAGGCGGCCCTCGTCGATGGCTGCACGCGATGGGAGGCTTTCTGGCGCGTTGCCGTGCCGCTGGCCGCGCCCGGCATCGTCGCGGCGGCTGTCTTCGCCTTCATTGCCTGCTGGACCGAGTTCTTCTTCGCGCTGATTTTGACAAGCCGAACTGCCTTCACGCTGCCAACGGTCTTCCGCGCCTTCATCGGCTTCCAGGGCGCACAATATGGTGAAGCCGCGGCCCTTGCCATCGTCTCCCTCGTGCCATCGATCGCCCTTGGAGTGCTTGCTCAACGACATCTCGTGCGCGGGCTGACGCTCGGCGCCGTTCGCGGATAGGGAAGGGTAGGCATGGCCGAAGTCAGAATCACCGGCTTGCACAAGCGCTACGGCGCCTTCCATGCGGTGCGCGGTATTGACCTCCACATCCGCGACGGCGAGTTCACCGTTCTGGTTGGTCCGTCCGGCTGCGGCAAGAGCACCCTGTTGAGGACCATCGCCGGACTGGAGGAGAGTTCACAAGGCACGATCGAGATCGGCGGCGAGGTGGTCAATGATTTCAGGCCGCGCGACCGCGACGTGGCAATGGTGTTCCAAGATTATGCGCTCTATCCGCATATGAGCGTGGCCAAGAACATTGGCTTCGGCCTCAAGGCTCGCAAGATGCCGAAGCCAGAGGTGGAGATGCGCGTTGCCGAGGCGGCGCGCATGCTTGGCATCACTCCCTTGCTGGGGCGTTTTCCGCGCCAACTGTCCGGTGGCCAGCGCCAGCGCGTCGCCATCGGCCGCGCCATAGTCCGCAACCCCCGCATCTTTTTGTTCGACGAGCCGCTGTCCAATCTCGACGCACAGCTTCGCGACGAAATGCGCGGCGAGATCAAACGCCTTCACCAGGACATTGCCACAACGATGATCTACGTCACCCATGACCAGATCGAAGCAATGACGTTGGCTGATCGCATCGTGCTGATGCGCGACGGGCTGATAGAGCAGCAGGGCGCGCCACTCGAGTTGTTCGAGCGCCCGGCCTCGACCTTCGTCGCTGGGTTCCTGGGTTCGCCGCGGATGAGCTTCCTGCCAGGGACCCTTGCCTTGGAGGGAAGCACCGCCGCCATCCGGCTCGCGGACGCACTGCTGCCTTTAGCGCCCGGCAGGGGGCTGCAGGGCGTCGCAGACGGACAGAAGGTGCTGCTCGGGTTGAGACCGGAGCACCTCACTCGTGCGCACGCTGCCACGCCGGCGCAGGGCACGTTTCGCTATGAGGCAACAATCGACCTGCTGCAGCCGACCGGCTCGCGCAGCTACGCGACATTCCGACTTGCGGGTGCGCCGGTGATGGCGGAGTTGCAGGCGCACGACGTCAGCCGTCCTGGGGAAAAGCTGGCGATCGACATCAACATGAAACGGGCATCGATCTTCGACGCCACGACGGAGCGGGCACTTTGACCTCGACAGCTTCTCTGGCAGTCCGCTTGTGTGGCACCGAACAGCTAGAGGAACCGCTGCGCACACTGCGCGCCGGCTCCTTGTCGCTCGCGTTCGACAATGGGGCGTTGCGTTACATCCGCATTGGGACGATCGAGGTTTTGCGCGGAATCTCGTTCCTTGTACGGGACGAAAACTGGGGAACATGTACCCCCGTTCTCGATGATCTGCGGATCGACGAGAGGCCGGATGCGTTCGCCATTGAATACCGCGGAACATGTGCCGCAACATCGGGCCGCCTGGTTTACCGGGCCCGGATCTCGGGCAGTAGCGATGGCGCACTGTCGTTTGTGGCAGAAGCAGAGCCCGAGACCGACCTTTTGACCAACCGGACCGGCTTCGTCGTGCTGCATCCGATCGCGGCTTTGGCCGGCAAGCCGGTGAGGGTGCTGCATCAGGATGGTCTCGAAAGGCTTTCGCTTTTTCCAGACGTTATTGATCCTGAATGTCCGTTCACTGACGTGCGCGCGTTGTCGCATGAGATCGCGCCTGGGATCTGGGCCACCTGCACCATGGATGGTGATGCCTTTGAGATGGAGGACCAACGCAACTGGTCTGATGCCTCCTATAAGACCTATGTTCGTCCCCTGCGTCGCCCGTGGCCATACAGACTGCCCAAGGGTGAGAAATTCACGCAGGCCGTCCGGCTTCATGTGTCGGGGACGCTTTGTAGAGGGACGTCTGAAAACCCCAACCCACCGATCAACGTGACAATTGGCGGACCGGCCGGCCGGATGCCTCGCATTGGCGTCGGCGTCGCCGCCGGGGAAGCCAGGCACGCCCTTGAAACCTCCGATCAAATTCGGCAATTGGCTCCGCAGTGGATGGTCTGCCAGGTCGATCTCCGTCTCGGCCACGGTCACGATGAACTTGAACGCTACGCAGCGCTGACCCGGTTGATCGGGGCAAGCGTCGTACTGGAGATCATAACCAGGGGAACGCTGGATCCGTTCGGCGAGTTGAAGCCGGTCGCGGACGCTGTCCGTCGCCTCGGCCTCGCTCCAGAGGCTGTCTGCGTCTTTCCGACGCAGGACATGAAATCGGTACAGCCGGGAGCAACATGGCCGGCGATGCCAAGCTTCCACGAAAACTACTCCGCGGCGCGCCGGGCTTTCCCGGGTGTAACGCTGGGCGGCGGCATGGCCGCGTACTTCACCGAGCTCAATCGCAAGCGCCCGCCACGCGAGGCGCTCGACTACGCGACCTTCACCACCTGTCCAAGCGTGCACGCTGCAGACGATGTGTCGGTGATGGAGACGCTTGAGGCCATTCCCCATCTGATCCGCTCTGCCCGTGCCTTCATGGGCGAACGCTTGCCCCTGCGTGTGGGCCCCAGTCAACTCGGCTGCCGCGAGAACCCTTACGGAGCCTCCACGGCGCAGAACGAAGCGAACGGTCGCGTCTGCCTCACCCGCATCGATCCTCGCCAGCGCGGGCTGTTCAATGCGGCCTGGATCATCGGCTATTTCGCGGCCTGCGCTCGCGAGGGCATCGAAGCCGTCGCCTTCGGTGACTTCACCGGCCCATTTGGTTTCGTCTACAGGAGAGGCAATTTCGCGCAGCCGTGGTTCGACCAACAGGATGGCCCAATGGTGTATCCCGCTTTCCATATCATGGCAGGCCTATCAAAGCTCGGTGGCGCCAGTCTGCTGTCGGTGGGAACTTCCGGAATTGACAGCATCGCGGCGATCGCCGCCGAAAAAGACGGGAGCACGACGCTTTGGCTTTCTAACCTTACTGCCAAGAGGCAATCCGTGCGGCTTTCGGGTATGCCGGTCGGCGCGCGCATTTGTCTTCTTTCTGCCGACCATTTCGAGCGGGCGGCCGCCGATCCGAACTTCATGGGAGGGTTCGGACGACAGTTGGATGAGCAATTAATTCTGGACGCCTACGCCGTGGCGCGGGTCGATCTGCACGGTTCGTGTTCGATTTAGCCCCGCGTAGGTGGATTGAGGCGTTGATCGCCCGACGCTTCGCAGCCGAAACCGCTGAAGCCGGGCTCGGCCAAGGTTTCGCTGAAGACTATACTGGAAAGTCCGGAAGGGCGCTGATCCACATTACTAAATAGCTGCTAAAAACAAGTAGCATAACATGGATACTGGTACGTCTGGAATTATCTGGCATTTCACGGGTTTACCACTCCGGAATTATGGGATCGCTTGTGGAAGAACCGGTCGACCGGCCGTGGAACGATTTTTTGCCCATCGGTCAATCTGACGCCAGGCGGCCACCAGGGCGCCGGTCCGACTTTCTGCGACGCACGAAACGGACACGAGTAGCGGCAAAACGAACGGGCTCCGCGAAGTGCACCTGTAGCCCTTTTGTTCGGATAGCTGGTAACGGGGTCAAAAGGGGGTTGGCTACTGCGCCATTCAGTAGGTCGGCACGTCCGGACGAGACTGGGGCAAGGCAATCTCTCCAGGGCGTACCATCACATAATCCTCGAAATGATAAGGGCCCATCTGTACAGGCTCCAAGCTCTCGACGGTGAAGCCTTGCGACTTGTAGAACGCGATGGCTGTCTCATTGCGATCGCTTACGTAGAGGGCCTGCGGGTGCTGCCTCCCGTAATGGTCTCTGATCGTCGCGATAAGCTGCTTTCCCAGCCCCATGCCCCGAACGGACGGCAGCAGGTAAAGCTTTTTGATCCACAGCCGCCCGTCTTTCAAGTAGGCCGACGCATAGCCAATATCTTTCCCATCAACCGAGGCGATCCAGTACAGGTGGCCTCGCTCGCGCATGTCCGCGCCAAGCGTGTTAAGCGAATACATGTCCGCTACCATTGGTGGGATCAGGTCGGCGCCGATCAACGGCGCATAGTGCGCTGGCCAGATGATCAGAGCCAGATCCCGGACCCGGTTCAGACCTGCCGCGTCGATCTGTGCAATATCGGCGTTCGCCACGTGCCCAACCCCTGTGAAATCCATTGCCCCGGCTGAACATTACGCAATGCAAACGCGTTCGCAAGGCAGTGTTCATAGAGGGCGGCCGGCGCCAAGGGTTGGGAGTTATGGGTCTCGACGCCGGCCAAGCGGACGCTCAGGCCCGCCGCCTATCCTAAATGGCCGATTCGTGGGCGTGCCGTTATGGTGCGATCGCGGCAGGGAACCCCGTTGACCAATGCTTGCGCCACTCCAATTCCCGCAGACGATCAAGCCTACAGAATTCGCTGATTGTCCTAGTTTAATTCTCCGGCCGGGGCGCTCAGCGAGAGCGAATGCCTGCAGGTTCCTGACCTTGACGGTTTCCTGATCCGCATTGGCATAATCGAGTAGAACGCCGCTCTGGCGATATCCTTGTTGGCCGTTTTGGGATGCTCTTTCGAGCAGCCTTGAAGAGTGCTTGGGCGACATCTCCGGCGTGACCATCTCGTAAGGGTTTCGCTAATCGCACGCGTCTCACTCGCCTTCAAGACAAGTTCCTCTGCCCAGGCGCGCTGCCACCACATCAATGACCAATGCTTTGAGCCAACAAATATAGGTCTCAATATGTGAAAAGCCCCACCGGCAGGGAGCTGAGGGGGCTTGCCCTAGGAGGAGGTCGCGCTTTGGCGTTCATGCTCACCACCGGAAAGTTACGACGACAATGTGGCAACGGATGTCTGTTTCGGGCGCGGTTCGGCGAAATTTCCGCCAGCGTCCCGGATTCTCGCGGCGGTCCGGGCTCTTCTCGCGCGGCTTCTCACACTTCGCGCGCTATCGAACCGCAAGTCCAAGCACCTGGCTGGGCGCTCGGGACGGCCCAGCACGAGCGCTCAGGAAACTCTCGTTGCATTCCTGCTGGGCGCTGCGGCCGGTGCTGTTGCGGTCGCCGATGATGAGCTGCGGCATACCTTCATCACCTGGTTGCGCGTCAATGTGAAATACCGATTTTCACTCTGTTGGGGCCTCGACGCTTTTTTGCTGGCCGGAGCGCTGACTAGAAGGAGAGGTGAACGGCGGCCTTGCGCCTAATAAAGGTCGTCAAAGCCCAACTCGACGTTCGTCAGAAGCGGACCTTGAGAGCGCCTGCAGAAGGCACCGGGGGGCAGTACTATCACACCCTCAGCACAAGTGCCCCGGTTGTCCTCCTAGCCTCGAGGTCGCGATGAGCGTCGGCAGCCCGTGCCAGATCATATTGCCTGGGCGCGCCGATCTTGATCACACCTTGGCGCAAAGCTGCGAAAAACCGGTTGATGTGAGGACCAAGCTTTTCGGGGCTGTCCGTGTAATGGGCGTAGTTCGGACGGGAAATGGTGATCGACTTCGAAGAGAACCTACCGATGTCCCAATTTCCCACAGGTCCCGAGGCCTGACCGAAACTGACGAGATGGCCACGGATACCCAATGCGGCCAACGATCCACCGAACGTGTCATTGCCGACGGCGTCATAGGCGACATCTGCGCCCTTGCCTTCGGTCAAACGCATGACGGCCTCGGCGAAATTCTCTCTGGAGTAGACGATCACGTGATGGGCGCCGAGGCGTTCCACGATCCGGGCCTTGTCGTCGCTCGAGACGGTGGCGATCACCGTCGCGCCGAGATGGCGTGCCCATTGCATCAGCAACTGGCCGACCCCGCCAGCTGCCGCATGGATGAGCACGAAGGACCCGGGCTTCACGGGATAGACGTCGTGGAGCAGGAAGCTCGCGGTAATGCCTTTCAACAGACCTGCCGCGGCAGTTGCATCGGCAATATCGTCCGACAAGTGAACCAAAAGGTCCGGTGCCATGTTGCGTCGTTCGCAGTATGAGCCGACCGGCGGGCATGCGTAAGCAATCCGGTCGCCGACTGAAAAGCCCGAAACTTCGGGGCCGACCGCTGCAATGACGCCTGCGGCTTCCATGCCTGGAACGGCTGGCGGCTGCAGGAGATCGAAATAGCCGGTCCTGCAATAGACGTCGATGAAGTTGACCCCAATGAATGTGTGACGGATCTGGACCTCGCCACGCGATGGCGGCGCCAAGCCGATCTCCGCAAGCCGCAGAACCTCCGGTCCTCCGTGGCGCTCGACGAGGATCGCTTTGGTCCGTGTGCCCTGGGCGCTGGCTCCAGGCGGCTCCAGCTGGCGCATCTCGGGGATCAACCGCGCTACTGGTTGCTCTGACGTGGTCCTGGTTGGTCCGGCAACCGGCCTTCCGTTCAAGAGCCGGCGAACGGATTCAAAACCGGCTTGGTAGATGTCTTCGGTGACCAGCTTGACGAGTTCATCACGGCGATGCGCCGGCGGATGAAACTCCGAGGACCATTCCCAGAAGGTGGCGTTGCCGTCCGTTACCGGCTTCAGCCGGATCGACGCGACATACCCCATCAAGGGCAACGGCGCTTCCAGCAGGCAGTAGCTCAGCCGTCGATCCTTGTCGGACAATGCCAGGAGTTGTTCGCGCAGTTCGCTGCCATCCGCAAGCCGGAAATGGCGCACGGCGCCGATCGCATCGGCCGCATCACCGCCCTCGATCTCGCTGAAGGAAATTGCCGGATGCCAGCGCTCATGCCCGTTAAAATCGCGCAGAACAGACCAGACGTCCTGGACAGGCGCGTTGATGATCGTGCTCTGGCAAACCTTGACCATTCGTCGATGTCAGCGCGCGAAGCGCTGTTTGAGCGCCGTGAAGGCGCTCTGGAATACGCCCGTGCCGATCTGCTGCATCAATACGCTTTCACGCTCGGGTGCACAGTCGAACTCGGCCTGCCATTCGGCGAACGTCATGTTGCCGTCGGTGACAGGGGTCAGGGAGAGTGTGGCTATGTAGTTCTCGATCCCCATAGGGCTTTCCAGCATCGCATAGCTGCAGGATAGGTCGTAGTCAGACAGAGCCAGCAGTTTCTCCCTGATCCGGCCGCCGTCCTTCAGCGTGAAATTGCGAATGCAGCCGATCTGGTCCGGATGCGCGTTCTGTTCGATGCGGCTCTCCGCTACGAACGGCGTCCAGCTTGGCAAGCCATTGAAGCTTCGGACAAGTTTCCAGACTTCCACAGCTGGCGCATTGATCGTCGACGACACATAGATCTTCGGCATTGGGTAACCCTACGGCTTCACTGGTCGCGATCGTCATCGTCGGTTTCCTTGCCGCTCTTTGCTTTGCCTTTCTTGTCGCGGCTGAGGCTGGCTATGTCCTTGGCGTCTCGCAAAACGTCCGTCATGCGGCCGAGCGATCCGCCCTCGATGCCGATCTCCTTCATCAGATTGTCGATCATCGGCGCCTGCACCCTGTAACGCAGCGCTGAATCGATGACCTCGTCGGTGACGTTGCGGCTGCCGCCCTGGCCACCGTTGATGCCCTCGACATGCAGGATCTTGATGCCTTCGATCTTCTCCATCGGCTTGACGCTCTCGCGGATGATGCCTTCCATATGGTCCAGCAACTTGCCGCGCAGGCGCCCCGCGCGGGCTTCGTCGGAAAGCAGGTTCTCGGCCTCGTTGAGCTGCCTGTGACCGGCGGCGTCGACCTCGTAGCGCTGGGCTGCGGCCAGGGCATGGATCTTCTCCGCTTCCGCCGAAGCGACAGCAGCGATCTTCTGCGCTTCCGCCAGGCTCTTGGCCGCCTTCATCTCGGCGTCGGCGGCCGAGGTGATGCGCAGGGCATCGCGCTCGGCTTCCCGGGCGGCGCCGATGAGATCGGTCAGCTTGCGGCGCTCGGCAATCTCGCGCTCACGGGCGGTGAAGGCCTGTTCCTCCGCCTGAATGGCCTTTGCACGAACGGCTTCCGATGCGGCGATCGCGGACGAACGCTCCTGTGTTTTCTTGGCGATGTCGATAGCCTTCTGGATCTCGGCGATCTCGATCTTCTGGTCGCGATCGACACCGAGCTGGCGCATGTCGCGATCCTTGATCAAGCGGGCCTCCTCAATGCCGCGCTCGGTGGTGATGCGGGCGCGTTCCACCTCTTCGCCGGCAGAAATCTCGGCTTCCTCGAACGCTTGGCGCTTGGCGATCTGCAACGCTTCAAGGTGGCGCTCGCGAGCGATCCTCACCTCGTCAATGGCGCGCTCCTGCGCGATGCGCGCGGTTTCCGTGGCCTGGTTCTCAACAATCTCGGCGCGGCGCTTTTCAGCCTCTGCCTTCGTGACTTCCAGCGCCTTCTCTGCCAACGCGATCTGTCGCTCAAGCTCCGCGATCTCGAGCACCTTTTTGCGCTCGATCTCCAGTCCGCTCTGCGCGCCTTCGCGCTCGATGCGGGCCTTTTCCAGCGACAGTTCCAGGGCGATCTGCTCCCGCTCTGTCAATTCGCGCATTTTCATCTCAGTTTCATCGAGGGATCGGCGGCGGGCGATCTCGCGCCGCTGTGTGTCCTCTTCGCTCTTGATCCGCTCTTCCGTGATGTTCCTTTCCTGATTCAGCCGGGATTTTTCGACGGCTTCGCGCGAGGACAACTGCGCCTGTTCCGATTCCTGGTCGCGGAGCGCGCGCTCTATGGCCAGCTCAGAACGTTGCGACGCACGACGGATTTCGACCTCGCGCTCCTGTTCGAGCCGGGCATATTCGGTGTCACGGTCGATCTCCAAAACCTTGCGCTGCGTATCGAGGTTCTGGTTGCGGATATCGACGAGGGTGCGCTGTTCAATCTCGTTGCGCATCCGGCGGCGAGTTTCGATGGATTCCGTCAGTTGCGTCAGACCCTCGGCATCGAAAGCGTTGGACGGATCGAAATACTCAAGGCTGGTCTGGTCGAGGTCGACGATAGCGACACTCTCAAGTTCGAGGCCGTTTGCGGCTAGCGATTCGGAGGCAAGCGTGCGCACCTTGGCCGCATAGTCGCCGCGCAACTCGTGCATTTCCTCCAGGCTCATCTGCGCAGCGATCGTGCGCATAGCGCCAGCGAATTTTCCCTCAAGCAATTCGCGCAGGCTTTCAGGCTGCAATGTGCGTCGACCAAGTGTTTGCGCGGCGGCGGCGACCAATTCGCGGCTTGCTCCGACCCGCACGAAGAACTCGGCGATCAGGTCGACGCGCATCCGGTTCTTGGTGATCAACGCGTGAGCGTCTTCGCGACGCACCTCGATGCGCAGCACGTTCATGTTGACGGGAGTTATTTCGTGCAGGACCGGTATGACGAAAGCGCCGCCATTGACGACCACTTTCTCGCCCATGAAACCGGTTCGCACGAACGCAGTTTCCTTGGTGGAGCGGCGATACAGCCATCGCAGGATATAGACAGCAATCACGACGATGATCGCGGCGACGATCAACCACAAAAGGAACGTGCCAAAAGTCTGCGCGGCCATTTTTCTACCCTCCCAAACAGGATGCGATCGACCGAAGCCGACCGGCTTGATTTTCTTGAAGCTGTCGAACTGCAGATCGGGTCATGCGCGCCTCTGCAGTTTCGGTCCGATTGCATGGAATGCAGTGATCACCGCATCGATGAATGGCGCATCGTTGATGTTGGATCGGACCCGCTGAACCACACGCAGTGAGGTCTGGCGCACGGTTTTCTGGATCGCCTCGAACAGCGCATTGTCGGCTTCCGGATCGTGGAATGGCTGGCCGGGTGCGTCGAGCATCGAGACGCCGCCTTCGGGCAGGAGAAAGCGCACAGGCCCGTTCATGGAATTCAGCCGCGCGCCGATCCATTCGCCAAACTGCCGGTTTTCGTCCCTGGTGGTGCGCATCAGGGTGACGTTGGGATTGTGGACGACGAACTTCCGACTTTTGAATTTCTCCGGCACACTGTCGCGCGGACCGAAATTGACCATGTCTAGCGCGCCGGTGGATCCGACATAGGGCAAGCCCGTGCGTATCGCCGCACCGAAGCGATCGTCGCTTGCCGGGAACACGCCGCCGACCACCATGTCGGCTATTTCAGTCGTTGTCAGGTCGATGAAGGCCGACAGCATTCGGGAATCGGCGAGGTTCTCCATGGCCCGGCCACCAATGCCTGTCGCGTGGAAAACCAGGCAGTCATAATCCGCTTCCAAACGTTTGGTTACGGCCTGCACTGCGGGCGTGGTGACGCCAAACATGGTGATGCCGACAGCCGGACGTGCCAGCTTTCGTTTGGCCTCCCAGGCTTCGCCGGAAGGCAACTGTGCGACCATACCCGCCATAGCGTGCGCAGCGTTGCCCAGGACGGCCTCGGTGATCGAGTTGAGGCCCTGAACATCTGCGACCGAGTGGAACATCATGATATCGGCGCCACCGACATATTTGCCGACGTCGCCGGCTGCGACAGTGGACACCATCAGTTTGGGGATGCCTACCGGCAGGGCGCGCATACCGGCGGTGGCCATAGTCGTTCCACCTGAGCCGCCGGCTGAAATCACACCGCCGAGGCGTGGCTCGCGTTCGATCCAGCGGGCAAAGGCCTCGGCCATTGCCGCGACCGAGCTACCGCGGTCATTCGAAAACACCGCCGCCGATCCTCGCGCATGCATGCCTGCGACCTGCATAGCGGGAACGTCCGCGCTCGACGGTCTTCCCGAGGTGGAGAGGTCGACTGTGCGAACGGGGATCCCCAGCGATTTCAAACGATCGGCCACGAACCGCAGTTCCTTCGCCTTCGTGTCGAACGTTCCGGCGACAAGAACGGTGCGGCCGATCCGCTCGGCGAAGGGGATGGCGAAGACCTTTTTCAGTTCGTCTCGAGGATTGTGTTTTTCGACTGCCGCTTGGCGCATGGCTGCAACCGGCACGTTCCACCGGTTTGGCAGCTCAGTGACCGGACGAAAGACCCCATTCTGAACCACCGGCTCTGTGCGTGTGCCTGCCCGATCAATGCGGTAGACCTCCGCCAGTTGCTCTTGCGCTTCGGCAATTGCGGCTGGAGAAACAGCAGGTTCATCGGAGTGGCGGCCAACGCCGAGCAGGCGTTGCTGCAAGTCGCGATCGGCAGCAAGAGCCGAGGCTTCCATGACCCGGTTGATGCGCCCGTTGACCATGATCGCGACGCGGTCCGACACCGCCGTTGCAACACCGATATTCTGTTCGATGACGAGGATCGCCATCTCGCCTTCTTCCGCCAGGCTGACGAGCATGCGCTCGACCTGTTCGACAATGACCGGCGCCAGCCCTTCGGTCGGCTCATCCATGACCAGCAGTTTAGGGTCGCTCAGCAGCGCACGCGAAATGGCCAGCATCTGCTGCTCGCCACCCGACAGTTGAGAGCCGCCATTGCTCTTGCGTTCCGCCAGGCGCGGAAAGGTCTGGTAGACACGCTCGACCGTCCAGTTGGCGTCGCGTTTCGACGATATCCGCAAATGCTCATCCACGGACAGGCTTGGCCAGACTCGCCTGCCTTGCGGGACGTAGCCGACGCCGAGGCGGTGGATCTCGTGCGGTTCGAGCGATGATATCTCTCGACCGTTGACTCGAATGGAACCGGATTGTGCGCGCTTCAGGCCAGTGATGGTGTTGCACAGTGTCGTCTTGCCCATGCCATTGCGGCCGACGACCGACAACACGCCGGTTTCCAAAGTCAGCGAGACGCCCTGCAGCGCATGACTTTGGCCATAGTAGACCTGAAGGTCCTCGATCTTGAGAACCGCCTTGCCTGAGGAAGCGGCGCGCTCAGCCATGCTTGCCTCCAAGGTAGATTTCCTGGACCTCAGGATCGGCCTCGATCTCCTGGGGCGTGCCTTCCTTGAACAGTCGGCCATTGTGCATCATCGAGACATATTCGGAGACACGAAGCGCCACGTCGAGATCATGCTCGATGATGACATAGCCGATGTGCTTGGGAAGGCCGTTCAGGATCGCAACCAGATCACGGCGCTCTGTCGGGGACAGACCGGCTGCGGGTTCGTCGAACAGTATGAAACGCGGTGCGCCGGCGAGCGCCAGAGCGATCTCCAGCTGTCTTTGCTGACCATGGCTTAGCGTCGCCACCAACGCGTCGCGGTCGCCGTCCAGATGCACGGCGTGGAGGATCGACTCGGCCTGAACCCTGTTGACGTCATTCAACCGCGGCCGAAGCAATGAGAACCGGCGGCGCGACACTCCACGGCACGCTAGGAAGATCGAATCCAGAACCGACAGCCCCTTGAACAGCTGCGAAATCTGGTAGGTCCGCCGCAAGCCACGCCTGATGCGTTCATGTGGGGGCAGATCGGTTATGTCTTCGCCGAAGAAACGGATGCGCCCGGCGGTTGGCAAGAAGTCGCCGGTCACCGCGTTGAAAAGCGTCGTCTTGCCGGCGCCGTTGGAGCCGAGGACCGCGCGCCGTTCACCGGCCGCGATCCTCATATTGATGCCGGAGAGCGCCACCAGAGCACCGAAGTGACGCGCGACGCCGTCCAGTTCCAGTGCGTAAGCACCGGTTCCTTGCAGACGGGAAGCCATGTCATTCTCGGCCACTGGCGCGCGCTCCTGCGTTCGACCGATTATGGGCAGTTCGGATTGTCGCGGCTCACCGCGCCCAGCGCCGTGAAGTCCGCTTCAGCGATGCCGAGTGTCTGGTTTACCTGCGGAACCACTTTGATCAGCTTGTTCAACAGCGTCCCGTCTTCGTTTTCAGTCACCTCCGTCAGGAAGATGTCGGCAATCGCATTGCGGTTCTTGTCGAGCGAAACCTTGCCCGTCGGCGTCTCGAAAGACAGCGACGAAAGGGTTTCGCGGAGCTTCGCACCGCCATCCGACACATCGCCACCGACCTTGTCGAGGCCAAGCAGCGCGGCTTTCATGTTGATGTAGTAGGCATGGGCAAACAGCGACGGCGACGGGAATGCACCTGGCTGCTTTTTGTAAGCCTCGACAAACTTGGTCCAGGAAGGGGTGTCATTTGTATCGGCCGTCGGACCGGCCGAAGGCGTTCCAACGAGCACGTCCCGCAGCTTGCCCTTGGCCGTGAGCACCGTCTGATCGACCGTGATCGAGCCTCCGATTAGCGGGGCTGCACCGCCGGACTGTTGGTATTGAGTGAGGAAGTTGACGGCATCTGCACCGCCGAGTGCCACATAGATTGCGTCGACATTGTCGGGGATGGCAGCGATGACCGATGAGAAATCCTTGTTGCCGATCGGCACCCAGGACTTCGATGGCACGTGCCCGCCTGCCTTGCAGAACTCGGCCATGAAGCCGAACACCTGCGTGTAGGGGAAGGAGTAGTCCTCCGCCACGGTCGCAACGTTCTTGTAGCCTTTGTCCTTGAAGGCGTAGGTGCCGAGGCCTGCCATCCATTGCGCGCCATCGGTTCCAAAGCGGAAGAAGTTCGGCGCGGGATCCCGGAAAGTCGTGTCCTGGGCAGCAGAGGCGCCATTCAGGAACGTGACGGTCGGTTGGGTCTTGGCGTAGTCCTTGACGGCCAGACCTTCGTCGCCGGAAAGCGGACCGATCAGGACCTTGACGCCATCCTGTTCGACCAGCTTGCGGGCTGCGCGCACCGCACTGTCGGGCGACGCATCGGACGATCCCTTGACGATCTCGATTTTTTTGCCGGCCACGGTGCCGGCGACCTCTTCCACGGCAGTCATTGCGCCGCGCTCGCTATCTTCGCCAAGCACCGTGAAGGGCCCTTCGAAGGTCGCAAGCAGACCAATCTTGATGGTGTCGTCAGCAGCGAGAGCCAAGGACGGAGCGGTCAGTCCGCTCGCCAATGCCAAAGCCAGTAATGTGCGTCTGTGCATCTTCATTATTTCCTCCCTTGATTGACAGAGTTATGCAGTTCATTCCGCCCGGCCGTCACAGGCCGGGGCGCAAGGACTCCTGAGAAAAGTTGGGCTTGAACTTTGCCCACAACCCAAGAATTCCGTCTGGTGAAATGAAAACGATCACCAGGAAGACCAGGCCGATCAGCGTGTTGAAACGCTCGGCCCCGACGAGATCGATCGCGAACGTCTGCATCAGGACGACGACGAGGGCGCCAAGGAACGGCCCGATCGGATGCCGCAGGCCGCCAATGACAGCGATGATCAGAACATCGATTGCAGCGTCCACACCTATGGTGCCGGGCGAGACGCGGCCGTTGAACCAGACCAGGAGCACACCGGCCAAGCCACCTATGATGCCGGCCAGGAACCAGGCGAACACCTTGTGCGCGGTGACGTTGAAGCCCAGAGCGCGCATCCGGCGCGGATTGTCACGGATCGCCTGCAGGGTCAGCCCGAACGTTGACCTGGAGCCGTAGAGGATCGCGGCATAGGCGAGCACCGAGAACCCAAGGCACAGATAATAGAACGCCTTCGGATCGCGCCAGTTCACGCCCCAGAAAGCTGGGGCGCGTATGCCGGCATAGCCCGAATGACCATTGAAGATCGCGTAGTTCTGCTGCGCGAAGTAGAAGGTGGCGGTGGCAATCGCCAGCGTGATCATGATGGTGTAGATGCCTTCGGTGCGGACCGATATCCATCCGATCAGGGACGAGGCGATCGCCGCGATCAGGATCGCAACCGGGGCTGCAATCCACCACAGCCAGCCAAAGCCAAGAAGATGGCTGTTGTTGTCGCCGAAGATCGCGATGCAATAGGCAGCGATGCCGGCAACGGTGATCTGAGCCAGGCTGACCATGCCGCCGTAGCCGGCGAGCATCATCAACGACAGCCCAAGCATGCCAAAGATCAAGGAGTAGCCGCCGATCTGCGTCAGGAAGAAATCCGACGCCACCAACGGATACAGAACCAGCGCGATGCCGAGGAGAATGTGGCCCGCGCCAATTTTGTCCAGCCAGTTTGGCTGGGTTGCGACGGGCGTGGATTGGAGGCTTATGGTCATCGTGATTTGCCCATGATGCCTTGCGGCCGGATCGCAAGTGTCACGACCATGATGATGAAGGTCAGCACGACGCCATAGGTCGGGAAGTAGACGAGGCCGAGTTGCTCGGCCAGACCAATGAGAAGCGCGCCTATGGCTGCGCCTGATATCGAGCCCATCCCGCCAACGATGACAACCACGAGCGAGGCCAGCAGGTAACGAATGTCTTCGCCCGGCGCGACGGACAGCGCCGATCCGCCAACGACGCCGGCAAAGCCGGCAAGTCCGGCGCCGACCGCAAAGACGATGGCAAAGACCGCATGCACGTTGACGCCGGACGCCGAGAGCATCGCGCGGTCGTCGACGCCGGCGCGGATCATCATGCCGATGCGGGTCTTGTTCAGCATCAGCCACAGGCCGATGCCAATGACGATGGCGGCGGCCAGCACGGCTATCCGATAAAATGGGTAGGTAAGAAAGACCGATGCGCCGTTGGATCGGACTGCCGTTATAACCGGCAAGGTCACTGCACCGTCCAGCCATTCCGGCACCGCGATCTGGTAAGTGCCGCCGGCCCAGACGGCAAGCATCAGGTCGGCAGCGACAATGGAGATGCCGATGCTGACCAGGGTTTGTCTGAGATCGTCACCCTCCAGGCGACGGAAGACGACGACCTGCATGACGACACCGATCGCGGCCAGCACGATGAAGCCGGCAGCGACCCCCAGCAGCCAGTAACCTGTGCGGCTCGCCACTTCGTAGCCGATGTAGGCGCCGAGCAGATAGAGCGAGCCATGCGCCAGGTTGACGTTGCGCATGAGGCCGAAGATCAATGTGAAACCGCTGGCAACCAGAAAGTAGAGACCTGCCAGGGTGATGCCATTGAGGATGGCGCTGACAAAGGCTTTCTTCGATATCAGGATCGCGTTGAGCCAATCCGGCCAGACGGCGAAAACCAGCCATGCGACGAGCGCGGCGACCAGGAGCCAGAAAAGGCCCCACGCCTGCCGGCGCGACACGCCGCCGCCCGAAATCCCGGACGAAGATGGCCGGTCCAGGATACTCATGCAGTCAGCCGACGGCGCTGTTCGTTGATGCGCGGCGCCTTATGGAATTTGCCGTCCTTCATGATGGCGAGGATGCGGTTCTTGTCCTGCAGGATGCGCACGTCCGAGATCGGATCACCGTCGATCAGCAGCAGGTCGGCGAGATAGCCTTCCTTGATCAGACCGAGCTCGTCGCCCATGCCCATGATCTGGCCGCCAAACTTGGTTCCGGCCTGGATCGCTTCCATCGGTGAGTAGCCAAGCATCTCCACGAACGTCTGGATGTCCTTGGCGTTGGTGCCTTGCGGCGTCCACGCAAAACCATAGTCGCCGCCGATGCAGACGCGGATACCGCGCCGATGCATCTTCTTCATCGTATCGATGCACATTTCGAGCTCCCGCTCATATTCGAGCGAAAGTGGCGAGCCCGGCTTGATGCCCCATTGCTCGGCATGGCGAGCAGTGTTGATGAGCCAGGCAATGCCGGGCGCAACGAAGTGCTTGTCCTTGGCTGCTTCAAGCATGTCGAGTGCCTCTTCGTCGGCGAAAGAGGCATGGTAGATGTTCTGGATGCCGTGCCTGATGCACTGCTTGACCGATCCGGATGAGCGCGCGTGCGCCGACAACACCTTGTTGCGACAGCGTGCCTCCGAGGCCGCCATGGCGACCTCCTCTTCGGACATCGGTGTCTCTTCGGCGCCCATGCCGGTGATGCTTTCACCGGACAGGTTGAGCTTGATCGAGTCGACGCCGTATTTGATCAGCTGGCGCACGGTGCGCCGGATTTCTTCCGGCCCCGAGACGACGATGCCGAGGTTGAGACCTTCATGGGGGATATGAGACGGCGACGAATCTCCGAGGCCTCCCACCGTGGTGATCTCGGGTCCAGCTGCAAGGTAGCGCGGGCCAGGAAACCGTCCCTGATTGATGAACTTCTTGCACACGACATCCAGCCTGGGCTTGGCTGCCGCAGCACCTCGGCCGGCTGTAAAGCCCGCGTCCAGCACGAGCTTGGCCATTTCCATGGTGACCAGCATATGCTCTTCGATTTCCATCATCTGGATCGGGTCGATGCCGGGCGCATTGTTCCAGGACAGGTGCAAATGGGCATCGATCATGCCGGGCATCAGCGTCGCGCCCATGCCGTCGATGACCGTCGCACCGCCACCATATGACGGTGACGATGATGAGCCAAAACGTGACGAACCCTTGGTGATCTGCTTGATGCGGTTGCCCTGCACCAGCACTTCCCCGGTGTAGGGATACTCACCCGTCGCGTCGAGCACGCGCACATTGGTGAAGAGCGTGCCGCCCGAACCGTTTCCGTTCCAGCTGTCTTCTGCCATCTTATCCTCCCAAAAACTTTCGAACGCGCAGTTTTACGCGCTGTTCAGGTCCTCACCTATCAACGCGTCGCAAAAAATCGGCGAGCTTTTGGCTGCTTTCGCGGGGGCACTCAATGGTAGCCCAGTGTCCGCACCGATCGAGCGACGAGATTACGGCTCCCTTGATCCCATCGGCAAGCGCCTGACCGACGCTCATCGGATTGACCGTGTCGGCGTCGCCGGTAACCAACAGGGTAGGGGCCGCAATGCGCCTGGGGTCGACCGCCACCGCCTTCGCCAGTGCCTCGCAAGTGCGCGCATAGGACTCCGGATCCTGACGTGTTATCGACTCGCGCACGAAGGCGATTGCCGCAGGCGACGTCTCCCTTGTATGCGCCGACAGCGCATTGGCGACGATCTGATCGGCAATGTCGGCAATGCCGCCGGACCTGGCCAGTTGGGCTCGCTTGGCGAGGCCCAGCCGTGTCGCTTCGGCAGGTTCGGCCAAGGCGCCGAACAATGCCAGCGAGGCGACCAGTGCAGGATGTTTGGCAGCGATCTGCTGACAGACGATGGTGCCCATCGAATGGCCGATGAAATGTGCCCGCGTCACGCCCATGCCGTCCATAGCACGGACAACGGCCTCGCTCATAATTTCCATCGTCAGAGGCTCGAACGGCCTTGGCGAGCGCCCCGAGCCAGGCAAATCGAGCCGGACCACACGATATCCAGAAAGTGCGGCCATCTGAGGCTGGAACATATTTGATGTTCCGCCGAGGCCATGGATCATCACCACCGGCATCCCTTCGCCGGTGACCTCGGCAACGATCGGTCCGATCGTCACGGTCGTCATTGCGCACGCTCCGCGAAGCGGTTCTCCAGAGACCCAATGCCGTCGATCTCGACGCGCACAACGTCGCCGGCCTTCAGATATCTCGGCGGGTCAAACCCGATACCGACTCCCGCTGGTGTGCCCGTCGCAATGATATCGCCCGGGTTCAGTGTGATGCCTTGCGAGAGCGTCGAGATGATCGTCGGGATATCGAAAATGAGCAGCGAAATCTTCGAGTTCTGGCGCAGGTCGTCATTGACGAAACAGCGGACCGAAGCACTATCGAGGTCGAGTTCATCCTTGGTTATGGCCCAAGGCCCCATGGGGCAGAAAGTGTCCTGGGACTTGCCTATCAGCCACTGACTGTATTTGCCCTGCAAATCGCGGGCGGTGACGTCGTTGACGATCGTGTAGCCCCAAACGTGATCGTAAGCGTGTTCCTTTGAAATTCCACGCCCACCCTTGCCGATGATGACCGCAAGCTCTGCCTCATAGTCGATGGAAGTCGATACAGAGGAGTCGATCAACACATTGGTGTTGGTCGGTATCACCGACTCTGGAACCTTGGTGAAGATAATCGGGTGCTTGGGGATGGTCCCTGCGGCCGCGCTTGAATCAAATCCGCTGCGGGAAAACTCGTGGGCATGCTCATGATAGTTCTTGCCGACGCAGAAAATGTTGCGGGCCGGCAGCGGGATTGGCGCTTCGATCTCGACCTGCGCAAGGGGGATCGGCGAAAGCGTTCGCGGCATCCCGGCGCCATTGCGACGGATCAACGCCAGAAGACCTGTCTGCGCCTGTTCGACGGGCAGATCAAAAGGCGAAACGGTCTGCTTCTCGAGATCGACGATGCCGACGCGACGCTCTCCGGCGATCGCGAATGTCGCAATTTTCATGCCTCTCTCCCTGAACCTTTTATGAGCCAATATGTGGCCTTTGAAGACACGATAGCCACGATTGGTTGGGCTTGGCAATGGGCTGAGTGCAAGAATCTTTGCATATCTGATGAAAACGCCCTATTTAAGGGCTCGAACTACTAGACCGGACACCCAATGACTGATAGTATTGGTCCACAATTGGATCAGATAGAAGTTTTGATATGCCGAAGCTCGTTGCGAACGATATTGCCTTGATGCTCAAGAAGCGGATTTCATCCGGCGAATGGCTTGAGGACGGGCGGATGCCTCCTGAGCGTGATCTGGCGGTCGAGTTTGGGGTGGCGCGCAACACAGTGCGGCGCGCCGTCGGTTTCCTGGAAGGTGACGGAACGGTTGTTCGCCACGTCGGTCGTGGGACGTTTCTAACCGCGACAAATCCCTTGTCGATTGCCTCGACTGTGGCGCGGATGGAAGGCACCAGCCCGGCTGATATGATGGAAATCAGGCAATTGCTGGAACCAACTGCCGCGGCTTTTGCCGCAACCAATGCAAGTGCGGCAGACCTCAACGCTGTTCGCGAAGCTCACAAGACCGCTTGCGAGTCGCAAGACATGCCCACCTTCGAGCATTGGGACGCGGAATTCCATCACCGTTTGTTCGCATGCTGCCGCAATGATTTTTTGAAGGAAATCCACAATCTCATGCGTGCGATCCGAAACCAGTCGCCCTGGTTCGAGATGAAAAAGCGGTCATTCTCCGAAGAGCGCCGCCAAGTGTATTGCGAGGAACATCAGGCGCTTCTAGATGCATTGCTCCGTCGCGATCCCGATGGCGCCAAGACAGCGATGCTGGTTCATCTCAGAACCGTCGAGAAGAACCTTCTGGGACGTTGAAGTCGGCCAAAGTCAGCGTGCCTGGCCATTCGATTGTCTCCTCGACCCCTCAGTCTGTGTTGCGGGCCGGTTCGACAAGGCGAGCAGCGGCAGCCCTCGGGATAAGCCAGCCGGCTGTCAGTCAACATGTGAAGCAGCTCGAGACCACGCTCGGCATCACCCTCTTCAAGAGATCAGCCAACCGCATCGTCCCCTTGCAGGAAGCATGGGAGCTCCTGCGAAACGTAGAACTTGCCCTGACGTCCCTGGATCGGCTGGAAGCGTCAATCTTCGCGATGAAGCACGAGGAAAAGCAAAGGATTGGAATTGCCGCGCCTTCTGTTTTCGGTTTCGTGACCATGCCCAAGGTGGTGGCGATGATCCACGCAAAGACCGCTTCGAACGTCCGGTCAATTTTCTGGAAGCTACGACCAGATCGGCGAGCACATCTTGGCCGGTCGCGCAGATCTGGGGATCTCGAGATTGCCGCTGGACCCACGCCTGTTTGAATGGGCGCCGCTCGGGTCGGCACAAAACGTATGCATCTTTCATCCCGACCACCGCTTTTCGAAACAGGCCTGTATCGAGGCTCACGACCTGGCAGGCGAAACGACCGTCGATATCGATCCCCAGTTCGCCGCCCACCAGATGAACTTCAATGCGTTGCGCTTCGCCGGCGTTGAGACAGACATACTGGTGGAATCCGATTGCAACGGTCACGAGGCCGGATACGTTTCGGCTGGCCTGGGCATTTCCATAACCAATGAAATCATTGCGCGTGAATACGAAGCGTTTAACCTCCAAGCAAAACCGGTGGAACCGTCAGCGCTCTATCATTACGTCGCGATTTGGCAGAAGGGCAGGACCTTTTCGAATGCCTCTGAGCGTGTCGCTCGAGGCGATCATCGCGGCCTTTTCCACCCCTGCGAAAGGGTGAGATTTCTCAGAGGGCGGCTAGAGAACGACACTAGGCGGCCAAGCGCGGCGCGTGCGCCGGCGGCCGCACTGGGAACTCAAGCCGTTTCCAAACCGTCTTGGAATTGAGCGAGTTGCTTTGGAAAATGATGAGCGAGGTAGCGTACGAGTTTGTGGCTATCCATCAGCCGGTTTAGGTATCGTCGTACCGCTACAAGTTCGAGGCCCCACGAACCCATGTGCTCAGCGGAGTTTCGAAATTCCTGGCTCAACTCGGCCTGGCAGGGCCTGCGTGAAAAATGAGCTGCCCGCATTCGTAACCGGCTAAGCCACTTCCTGGCTGATGTCGGGGTGATTAACGGCTCGGAAGTGCGGCAGCGTCGCCTTTTGAAAACCATGAGCTGGAGGCAGCCATTTCATACGGTTTCTGGCCGCATCAACCAGTTCCTCTTCGCGGGTAAGGCCGTTCGTAAAGAGCTTCAGCAGGTGAGAAGCCGCTTTTTCGGCATCGGGCGAAGTAAGCGGCAATTTGCTCTCGTCGCACACAGTCCGGCAAATGCGAGACAACATTTCAATCTCGCACGGACCAAGGCAGTGACCAGGGTACAACATAAATTTTCCTCCATACGGCTGTGGTCAAAACTGACCACCCACCGTGTCACTGGAACCACTTTTACTAGCCTACGGACTGGGCCTGCCAGTGGTTCAACCTGGCGCGCATCAAGACCATCAGCACAGTCTCGTCTTTGATGCGTGTTTGAAACAGTCGGACCAACTCTGAGGCGAGTTCCCCGGCCTCACCGGAAGTGGTTAGAATCTCGTGTTCCTCACAAAGCTGCGAGAATACAATCCTCAGCGTGCCCAGTTCCTCGGGGAAAATAGGTTGCTCGCCGCCGATGGGGAAATTCATATGAACGTCCTTTGAATAATGCTGATCTTGAGTGCTGAAGAATGGCTCCAAAGCCAGCAACGGTCATTATCATTTGCGTACAAGGAGGCGCTTGGTAAAAATCGTACAAATTTCTTTGGAGGCGCCGGCGTGTGTTCCGAGACGCCAGCGCACGCAAGGATGGGCCGCAAACTGCACTACCTTAAACGGCCTCTATCTCTACCGACTTAAGAATGCTGTTCGTCATGATTTTTGGCGATGGATGATCCCTTCGATGACTCTCGCCTCGGCATCGCATTCCGCCGCCCGGGCGGCCATGTGCCAAGCTGTGTCGTTCCCGAGCGGCTTGACTTTTGCCGTCCGTATCTGGAACTCAGCTCTGGCGCGCCCTGAGAAGGCAAGCAACTGCCCACGGAGAATGCGGAACAGGCTCCTTGCAGTCTCATCCAAGTGCAAGGATAACTCGTGGAAACACCCTAGCAGAGGCCCGTCACTGATTTCCCTGAAGTCCAGTGACGGGCCTACTTCGTCAGACGTCGGCTAGCGCTAAATCTTTCTCGTAGGGCTGGAACAAGCATCCGCAATTGAAGTTGGAAATGTGCTTGGTTGAGATGTCCCCTCCTCAAGTCCAAGCTCTGGTGCAAGGCCCGTCGCTGTCCGTGTCCTTCAGCGGCGGGCTTCCTTCGTCAGACGCTCGACGGTCTCAATGATCGCGTTGGCCAGAGCTTCGCTCGGTTGCCACAGGGGCATCGGTTCCATGTGTCAAAGGTGAGGTCGGCACGATCAAGTTACCACGCACCGGTAACGGTGAGCGTGCCGACCTCATCTGGGGCTAAATGACCAGGCCTGCAAGCTACTGGCAGAATGAAAGCGCAGCAATTAATCCTGTTGGCCTAGACTGCCCGTCAGGCCTTTCCGCGATAGCACCATAGGCATGAGAGTCGGGGATATATTAGCTTGAGCTTGCGGCGGCTCACCTCCGCCCGCCCGGCCGGCGCCTAACGTCCCAACAAACCCGCCACAGGCGCCGGCCACCCCTCGCACCGGTCGCTTCCGGAGATGTGCATTGTGGGCGATGCGTCGCCGCGTCGGCCCGTCATGCCTTTGCCTCCCGGATCGCCCGCAGCGTGGCGTGGCGTAGTTTATTTTCGCGCTTAAGGGTCTTTCACGCGTCCGACAAGGCCAGGTTTGATCCATTCGGCGTCGGGCTTGTCGGCGCCCCTCGGTGGCGCGCCTTTCCCCTCTTGCACCTTGGCATAGAGGCGTTCCCGCATGGCTTTGGTCAGGGCGATGTTTGCTGAGCCGACGTAGCGGCGTTCCGCATCGCGGGTTGCCATCAAGGCGAGTGGAGCCGAACCGGGCGTTCGCTGCACGCCTGCAACTTCAAAGTCGACTTCCTCGTAGCATTTCGTTTTCACCCAGGCTTCGGTGTCGCCTGACCGATAGCTGCTCTCTTCCCGCTTCGACACCATGCCCTCTAGGCCCATCCGATCAACCGCGGCATAAAAGTCAGCCCCGCCGCCATGCACATGGTGGCTGTACTGGATCACGCCTTTGGCAGGCCCGACGAGTTCGAGCAGCTTTTCCCGACGTGCCAGCAACGGTTCGCGACGCAGATCGATGCCGTCATGGTGCAGCAGATCGAAGGCAACGAAGATGATCCGATCCGGCGCCCATCGCATCGCCGACCGCAGCGAATGGAAATCCGACACGCCTTTCTCGTTAAGGACGATTGCCTCGCCGTCGATGATTGCCGACTTCGGAATGGTTGCCGCCGCCTCGACAATCGTCTTGTACGTCGATGACCAGTCGTAGCCCCTCCGCGTGATCGTTCGGGCAGTGCCGTCCTCGACAATGACTTGCGTCCGGTAGCCATCATACTTGATTTCGTGAATCCAGTTGTCCACTGTCGGCGGCACCTCGACAAGCGTGGGGAACATTGGCCGGATGAACTTCAACATACGCGAACTCGGACAGGACCGAATTTAAATTAGAATAGGCTAAAATAGTTGCAAAGGAATGCACCAGGCACTTGGGCAGGTGTTCATGCCACACCCGTTTCGGCCGGCGTCAGGGAACGATTCCGTCCTCCCTGTGTTTCAATCTCATGACAAACATCCCGAAACGCCAGGGAATCGCGATGGAGGCCGAAGTCGCCAGTGCCAAGCAACGCCTGGAACGGGCCGAGCTCGCGATTCAGCGCTCGAAAGAGATGGTGGCTCAAAACATTGAGCGTTCCGGCAGGATACGGCGTTTGGTCGAGGCCGCCATACAAGATCGATAGACTCCCGAGCAACAAAGGAACCCGTGCAGGCAGAATCAAGCCGGCGCAGGCCAACTCTGCGACAAGCGCTGGCCCGTCCTTACGTGGAACCCGGCGCTACTTTCGCTGTTCTCCTCTCAGGAGGAACAACCATGCCAGATGACAAAAGCAAGCGCGATTTTCGTGACCGCGACCGCGTATCGGGCGACGAGGAATACGAGGTCGGCTATCTCGCCAGCAAATCCCAGCTTACCATCCCTGAAGTCCGGGAACTTATCAAAAAGCACGGCAACGACCCGTGAGACGCTGGAGCGCGAAGCGAAAGCACCAGGCAGCTCGTATCGTGCGAAAGACCCGCCGTGCTGGCCTTGCACGACGGGCTATATGTGCGGCTACATCCTAGGAATCGACCGCTTGTACCAACCTGAGACAGGGGCAAAGGTTC
The DNA here is from genome assembly GCF_004006095.1 of Mesorhizobium sp. M7A.F.Ce.TU.012.03.2.1. Lineage (NCBI taxonomy): Bacteria > Pseudomonadati > Pseudomonadota > Alphaproteobacteria > Hyphomicrobiales > Phyllobacteriaceae > Mesorhizobium > Mesorhizobium sp. M7A.F.Ce.TU.012.03.2.1. The sequence goes on along the minus strand of NZ_CP034779.1, from coordinate 244,891 downwards.
CGAAAGCGCGCTCAGCAGCCGTCCGTGGTCTTTTTCATCTGGCCAGGAGCGGCCGAGTTAGCGTTTGTATCCTGCTGGCCTGGCGCGGCCTGGTTGGCGCTGCCAGTTTGCTGACCAGGAGCGCAGTCCTTGGCGGAGTTCGAGTTCGTTCCACTCGTGGTGGTCGAATCCGTGCCCTGGTCGGTCGTAGTGCTCGGCATGGTCTTGGTTGTCGTCGTGGATGACCCGCCAGTACCGGTGGTGTTGCTCGATTGGGCAAAGGCCAACCCAGTTGACAGTGCCACAATGGCGGACGCGAAAAGTAGCTGTTTCATGATCAACTCCATGTTTGAATGTCCCTGGGCACCTAACTTCGCATTGAAGCGGCGGTTCCAACGAATGGGGTCCGAGAATCGCCCAGCACATGACGCAAAAAGCCCGCCGGCCGGAGCCAGCGGGCAGTTCTCATGGGGGAAAGCACCGGGAGCAGTGCGACGACCAAAGTTCGACAGGGCAGTTTTGTTCCACCGTCAGTGAACTGGCTTCGAACTTTCCGACACCGATGCACTGACCGAGATCCTGGCAGAGCTGGCCCGTTCTGGGGCTGGCTCCCGTCTCGATCTGATATGCACGGTCTGCGATGCCAAAGGGCAGCGAAATCCAGCAATTCAGGGTAGCATTACGGGTTCCTGAGAACCGGGACGTGATGCTTCACCGGCCAACCTGCCATTGAAAAACCCGCCACTGAGGGAGCAGTAACGGGCCTTCCGGTGTTATCCACGGCCAGGGAAACCGAGAGCGATCCAAACTCATTTCGGAGCCATGTTGCAGTGGGTCCGCCCCTACTGGCGGGCAGAGGCGGACCCGGCCAAGGCTTGGGGCCTCGGCCCGGCAGCGGGGGACGCTGCCGCCGGTTCCAACCTGCCTCGACATATCAGGTTCCACTAATGCACTAAAAAGCCCGCCACCATTCAGCAGCGGGCTTCCAAGCTGCAATTCTCTTGATTAATCGATGATCCCGTAGACCCCGGATGAACTGGGCGATGCCGTCACCGACGACAGCCGCTCACTTTTGGTGAATGCGGGCTTCTGATAGCTCTTCTTCTTCGATCTAATTTGCCAATCCGCAATGTGCCACTCTTTGCCTTCGACCAGGCGTGGCAATCGGCCGACAAAAAGCCCGCCACTTCCGGAAGCGGGCTAGGATGCCTCACTGCTGGCCGGAGCGACTGCTCGCACCAGCGGCATCGGTCCAGGCGAGGCATCCGGCAATGACAGGCGTTGTGCCGACGACCAGGGCGCCGCGCGCGTGCAGGGTCATCAACCCGCGCCATGAGACCCTATCGACCGCCCAGATGGTGCCGCTGGCGTCGACCCACTTGAGGTCGGTGTCGGCGGCTTGAACCGCCCGCATCATCGCGGCCGGTTCCATCCCAGCTCGAAAGACGATAACGGAAGTGGTGGCACCGTTGAAGAGCGGGCCGGCACCCGTAGTCAGTCCTGCAAGCAGGACGATGCTGGTCAGAGCCGCCGAGGCACCGCGTGCCGGTCTACCGCGGTTGGGCAGCACCAGCACCAACAGCAGCGGCACGATTCCGAAGATGACCAGCCACGCAATATCCCAGGCGAGCGGCATGTCGCTGTTCATCTTGATCCGATGCAGGCCGAGCAGCCAATGGAACACAATGGCGTCCACCAGATGCCAGAGGCCGAACCCGGTGAAGGCTAGCCGAAGGATCTCGGTCGTCGTTCCGGCCCGCCCGCCTGCTGCCCTCGCCGCCACCAGTAGCACCGTGCCGGCAACGGCGAACACGTACATGAACAAGTGGAAGAGGCCGTCGGCTATGATCTGGAAGCGCAGGTCGGAACCCGCCGGGTCGGCGAGGCCCGAGAGAAGATGATGCCATTGTAGAATCTGGTGCAGGACGATGCCGTCGAAGAAACCGCCCAGCGCGAAGCCGAGCAGAAGCCAGCCGACTCGCGTTCTTGGATCGAGTTTCGCGGTGATGGTGTCCATATCAGGACGACTCCGCCGAAGCCGGAGAGCCAAGTCTGGTTAGCAGCTCCAGGTGCATCGCCCTGTCCGCCGTCGGGTCGTGGAGATCATGACGGGCCTCGATCCAGAAGGCCGTAATCAGCCCGCCGACCACTGTCGTCAGAACCAAAGTCCCAGCAATGACTGCCAGCATGGAATGTCGATCCTTCAACCGCGCAGGGACAGGCCGCGCCCGACCCGAACCTCGGCTTCTGCCGTATGTTCCCTCGCGTCGGGCGTTCTGGGGAGGGAACAATCAACTGACATCATGGTTCGGATGCCCTGTTGGCGGATGGCTGAAGCGGAGAACGCTCATGAGTGAATATTCGGCGGCGGCTCCGAGCAGCCGCGACGACCACAAGCCGCGGGGCATCACCCGCTGGCTGTTTTCGACAAACCACAAGGATATCGGAACCCTCTACCTGATCTTCGCCTTCATCGCGGGGGTCATCGGCATGCTCTTGTCGGTGGGCATGCGAATTGAACTGCAGCAACCCGGGATCCAGCTTTTCCCCGGGTTGGCATCGATGATCTACGGCTACCAAGGCGACGCGGCCATAGATGCCGGCAAGCAACTTTATAACGTGTTCACCACGGCGCACGCGCTGATCATGATCTTCTTCACCGTCATGCCCGCACTGATCGGTGGTTTCGCCAACTGGATGGTTCCGATCATGATCGGCGCCCCGGACATGGCCTTCCCACGCATGAACAACATCTCGTTCTGGCTGCTGCCGCCGGCATTGATGCTGCTTCTATTGTCGATCTTCATGCCCAGTGTCCCCGGCGGCTACGGTCCCGGGACCGGCTGGTTCCTCTATCCGCCCCTTTCGACCTCCGGCCATCCCGGTCCTTCCGTCGATCTGGTCATTCTTTCTCTGCACATCGCGGGAGCCTCTTCGATACTCGGCGCCATCAATTTCATCACCACGATCTTCAATATGCGCGCGCCAGGGATGACGTTGCATAGAATGCCTCTGTTCGTGTGGTCGATCCTCATCACCGGATTCCTGCTGCTGCTGGCCCTGCCTGTCCTAGCAGGGGCCATTACAATGCTCCTGACCGATAGAAATTTTGGCACCACATTCTTCGCGCCGGACGGCGGCGGCGATCCTATCCTGTACCAGCATCTCTTCTGGTTTTTCGGCCATCCTGAAGTCTACATCATGATCTTGCCGGCCTTCGGCATCGTGAGCCAGGTGATCTCGACATTTTCGCGAAAGCCGATCTTCGGCTATCTGGGGATGGTCTATGCGATCGTCGCGATCGGGGCGATCGGTTTCGTCGTTTGGGCTCACCATATGTACACCAGCGGAATAGGGCTGGACACGCAGCGCTATTTCACCTTCGCCACGATGGTGATCGCGGTGCCGACTGGGATCAAGGTGTTCTCCTGGATCGCAACCATGTGGGGCGGTTCCCTTAGCTTGCGCACCCCGATGCTGTGGGCGCTCGGCTTCATATTCTTGTTCACTGTCGGAGGCGTGACCGGCGTACAGCTTGCGAACGCCAGCCTCGACCGGCAATTGCACGACACCTACTATGTCGTCGCACACTTCCACTACATTCTTTCGTTGGGTGCCATCTTCGGCATCTTCGCGGGCTGGTATTACTGGTTCCCGAAGATGACAGGATATTTGTACAATCCGGTTTTGGCTGGGATCCATTTCTGGACGACCTTCGTCGGTGTGAACCTCGTCTTCTTCCCCCACCACTTTCTCGGGATGGCCGGCATGCCGCGTCGCTATATCGACTATCCCGACGCTTTTGCCGGTTGGAACATGGTCTCCTCCTTTGGATCCTATCTGTCGGCCGCGAGTGTCCTGATTTTCCTTGCCAGCATCGTGGAGGCTTTCCACCGGCGAAGGGCCGCCGGCATGAACCCTTGGGGGCCGGGAGCCACCACGTTGGAATGGGAATTGACCTCTCCGCCGCCTTTCCATCAATGGGACAGGCTGCCGAAAATAGAATGAAGACGGCTCGCCGTGCGCGACAGACAACGGGATCGGCGCGCTGAGTTGGAACCGCGCCGCGCTGTTCGTGAATCCGCCTATCGGAAGCTGATCACCAGCACGGCGAAAAAGCTGGCGAGGGCTACTGCCCAGCAAAACAACCAGTTAGCGATCAGCAGGACAGATTTCAGCACGGTGGCGTGGCAGTAGTCTTCGATGATCGATTGCATGCCCAGCCGCATGTGGACGCAGTTCACCAGAATGAAGGTGATGAGGGCGGGTGCGACATAGACCGATCCGACTGCGCGGATGACGACATCTCGAGGCTCTCCGATCAGCCTTATAACGACCGCGACGATGTAAATGACGAGGATCAAAAGTGCAGCAGATGTCAGTCGTTCCAGCATGAACGTTTCGGTTCCGTGTTTCGCCGACCCAAGGCCCTGCACTCGAGCTAACGGAGTTCTGATCGAGTGTCTGTCAGCCATCTTGCTTCCCCTAACTCACCTGGTTCCTTTGCCCGTAACTCAAGCTGTTGCTGTCCAATGCTCGGGCTCGCGTCACGGATGGATAGTGGGCAAGCACGTTCTCCAGTTTGGCAAGGCGAGCTTTTTGGGCGGTTAGCTCGTATCCTGAACGCCATCGGATCTTGTTGGGTCTGCCAGCTGTCCACAACTCCTTTTCAAGGAGCGAGATGCTGAGGCGGACGGCGTCGATCTCTTTGACCAGCGCGCGACTCTGCATGGCGGTAGTTCCGGTGTGCAATGTTGGCGCCAAACACAGTGCATTTGAAAATGTTCCCTGGTGGCCGTCCGGCGTTGAAAATTCAAACGCCTCGATGCTGCCCTCAAAGCGGTCGCCACGAGCCCAAGCCGGGCGCCCGGCACTCGGCAGCTGGGATCTCTGCGCAGTCCGGTAGGTCGGGGGTTGCCTTCAATGGGCCGCAGCGTGCCGTGCTACGCTTAGGAACAAGCAGGCGCAATGCATGGCCCGCCCCTTGCGGCGGGTAAGATGACCAGAATCTGTTCTTGGCCAACATATGTTAAAAGCCCTTTTTGTTTCTCGATCGGGCAAAAAGATTTGCGTTTCACAGCCGGGAACTTATCGATCCTCAAGAAGTTTGCGGGGCTAGTCAGGAGAACGGACTATGTCGGGCAACGAAATTCATCAAGACGCCGCGCGTTTTCGCACCAGCATCCGTGTCGTGGACGCCCGCGTGTTCCGCGGACCTCATCTTTACAGCATGACGCCAATGGTCCGGATCCAGATCGACCTCGGAGCCCTTGAAGCGTTCCCGACAGACAAGCTGCCCGGATTTACCGATGACATCGTTCGCCTGTTGCCCGGCCTTGCGGGCCATGGCTGCAGCTATGGCGTCGCCGGCGGGTTCGTCCGCCGTATGCAGGAAGGAACCTGGCTCGGCCACGTCGTGGAGCACGTCGCCCTGGAACTGCAGAGCATGCTGGGCCACCCGGTGACACGAGGAAAGACACGTTCGGTCAAAGGCAGTCCGGGCACTTACAACGTCATGTTCTCCTACAATGATGAGGTTGTGGGGCTGCTCGCCGGACGAGTTGCGCTCGAGTTGGTGGATAGTCTCCTGCCGGGCAATCTGCATGGCCTCGAGGGGCTCGACGAGATTGCCGAAATGGAAGGGCCATTCGATTTCGCGGTGAGGCTGCAGCAGCTCAAGGCTGGCGCCGCCGAGCGTGCCTTGGGCCCCACGACCGCCTCTCTGGTGCGCGAGGCCGAGAGACGGGGGATTCCCGCGGCGCGGCTCGATGACAGCAGCCTGGTGCTGCTCGGCCAAGGCAAGCATCAGAAGCGCATTCGCGCCAGTTGCACCGACCTCACTTCTGAGATCGCGACCGAAATCGCCTCCGACAAGGACCTGACAAAATTCCTGCTGCAGCAGGCCGGGCTGCCGGTCCCCAGCGGGGAACTGGTGCGATCGGCGCAGGACGCTGTCGCGGCAGCGGCACGGCTCGGATACCCTGTGGTCACCAAACCACTGGACGGCAATCATGGAAGCGGCGTCAACATCGGCCTCGCAACAGAGGACGAAGTCCGCTGGGGCTTCGAACAGGCGCGAGAACACAGTCGCAGCGTGATCGTCGAGCAGCACTTCGTCGGCTCGGACCACAGGATCCTGGTGATCGGAGGAAAGGTGGTGGCGCTTGCCGAGAGGGTCCCGGCACATGTCGTCGGCGATGGCCGGAGCTCTGTCGCCGAACTCGTCGAGCAGACGAACCGCGACCCGCGACGGGGAGAGGGCCATTCTTCGGTGCTGACCCGCATCGAGATCGACGAATGTGTCGAGCATTTCCTGTCAAAGTCGCAGCTCACGCTTTCGAGCGTTCCAGCGCCGGGTCAAATGGTGCTCCTGCGACCCACCGCTAATCTGTCGACCGGCGGGACGGCAACCGACCGGACTGATGAAATCCATCCGGAAAACGCGCTGATCGCCAGGCGGGCGGCACAGATCGTCGGTCTCGACATCGCGGGGATCGACTTCGTCTGTCCTGACATTTCGCGGCCGGTCAGCGAGACCAGCGGCGGCATCATAGAGGTGAATGCCGGTCCCGGGTTTCGCATGCATCTCGAACCGTCCTCGGGCCGCGCCCGCAATGTCGCACGGCCGGTGCTCGATCTGCTCTTCAAGGGTGGCAAGGACGGCCGCATTCCAATCTTCGCGATCACAGGGACAAACGGCAAGTCGACCACCGCCAGAATGCTGTCGCACATTCTGCATGCGAATGGTGCAACGGTCGGGCTCACCTCGACCACCGGCGTCTACCTGAACGGCGAGCGGATCATGACAGGCGATTGCTCGGGTCCGCAAAGCGCCAGGATCGTGCTGCGCGAGCCAGGTGTCGATGTCGCTGTGCTGGAATGTGCACGCGGCGGCATGCTGCGCGAAGGCCTTGCATTCGACGCGTGCGACATTGGCGCGGTGCTGAACGTCCATGGCGATCATCTGGGGCTGAGAGGCATCGACACTATCGAGGACCTGGCGGAAGTGAAGTCGGTGGTCGTCGAGTCGGTCCGCCGCAGCGGGTGGAGCATCCTCAACGCCGACGACATTCACACCTCCGCGATGTCGCGCGACGCCGGGGGCAGGATCTGCTACTTCTCGCTGGCGAACAGGAGCGACTGGCCCGATTTCCTGCGCAGCCACGTGGCGGAAGGCGGCCGCGCCGTGACGCGGGAGCGCAGCAGGGACGGTTGGGACATCGTCATCCACGAGGATGGGGAGTCGATGTTCCTGATGGACGTCGACGAAATTCCCGCGACCTTCGAGGGGTCCGCTGAATTCAACGTCGCCAACAGCTTGGCGGCCGTTGCGATGGCACATTGCCACGACGTACCTGCGGCAACTATCCGCGCTGCATTGACCGAGTTCACCACCTCGTTCGAGCATTCTCCCGGTCGCCTCAACGTCTTCGACGGGCATGGTTTCCGCACGATCGTTGACTACGCGCACAATCCCGAGGGGTTGAAGGCGCTGGGAAAACTCGTTTCCCATATGAAGCGCGGGTATCAGCGCACGATCGGCCTTGTCGCCATACCGGGCGACCGCCGCGATTGCGACATACGCGAGATGGGGGCGGTGGCTTCGCGAATATTCGACGTCATCGTCTTCAAGGAGGATGAACATGAACTGCGCGGCCGAGCCCCCGGAACGATCGCCGGCTTGCTGCGGGAAGGCGCCTTGAACGCCGGCTGCGCTCCAGGGCGCATACAAGCCGTCTGTCCCGAAAAAGAGGCTGTCGAAGTGTGTCTCCAGCTTGCTCGGGAGAAAGACCTTGTCGTGCTCACCGTCGACGACGTCGAGGCGGTCTGGAGCCAGGTGACCGGGTTTGAGGGCGCAGCACCTTCTCGGCGAGGGCCCGATCAGAGCCATATTCGCCATCTGAGGGCTGGCTGATGTGGTCGCTCATCCTGCACGGCGGCGCCAAGGAGATCGATCCAGAAGAGGAGGAGGCGCATCGCAACGGGTGCATCAAGGCGCTTGAGGCCGGTCGCGCCGTCCTGGCCGGCGGCGGAACTGCAGTCGATGCGGTGGAAGCCGCCGGTCGTGTCCTCGAGACGGACCCGACGTTCAATGCAGGATATGGCAGTGCCCTCAATTCGGACGGCGAGGTCGAAATGTGCGCAGGCGTCATGGAGGGCAGGGACTTCAATGTGGGCGCCGTGGCTGTGATCAAGGGCGTGCGCCATCCCATCAGTGTCGCCAAGGCCATGCTCCATGAGGAGCCAATCCTGCTGGCGTCGGACGGCGCCAGGCGTTTCGCCGCCGATAAACAACTGGAGCTTTGCGATCCGGCTGACTTGGTCACGCCGCAACAACGCGATTTCGCCAGCAAGTCGGAGGCGAAGGATACAATCGGTGTCGTTGCCCTTGACCAGTATGGGGATCTCGCCGTGGGCACTTCCACCGGGGGACTGGACGGCAGCGCTCCGGGCCGAGTGGGCGATTCTCCTCAACCCGGTTGCGGCTACTACGCCGACAACCAATTGGGCGCCGTGGCCTTTTCGGGAGACGGCGAGCATATCGCGCGAAAGGCTCTCGCCGCTCGGGTCATGCAGGCGCTTTCCGCGCGGCGCGCACTTTCCGCCGGACGGGCAGCTATGGCGGGCGTGGAGGAGGTGCTGGAGCCCTCCCTCAGGGAGGTTGAGGCGATCGGCCGTGAAGCGGGAGCCATCGTGCTTACCCCAACCGGGAAGTCCGGGTGGGCGCACAACAGCCGGGAGTTCGCAGTCGCGTTCATGACCAGCGAGGACAACCATCGGCATGTCTTCCTGCGCAAGAAAGACGAGGGCAGATGACCGGCAAGAAGAAAAGGCGCCCCTCCAATGGCAAAGCCGGAACGCTTGTCATCATCGGTGGCCACGAGGACCATGACGGCGATCGCGTCATATTGAAGGAGGTCGCCAGCCTGGTTCCGAACGGCCGCCTGGTGCTTGCCACCATCGCGTCGCATGAGCCGGATGGCTATCTCGAGAAGTATCAGAAGTCCTTCGGCGAGTTGGGCATCAAGGAAGTCGTCGAGCTCTACGTCAACGACCGTCTCGAGGCGGCTCATGAAAAAAAAATAAGCGCGCTCGCAAACGTGAGCGCTGTGTTCTTCTCCGGTGGCGACCAGCTCCGCATCACCAGCCAGATCGGCGACACCCCCATCGACGAGCGGGTGCACGAAATCTATGAAGCCGGAGGCATAATTGCCGGCACCTCCGCGGGCGCGTCGGTCATGAGCGATACCATGATGGTGAAGGGGCCGAACGCTGCGTCCTTTCGGATCGGCCATATTCGCATGGCGCCGGGGTTGGGCCTGCTGCCGAATGTCATCATCGACCAGCACTTTGCGGAGCGAGGCCGCATCGGGCGGCTCATCGGAGCGGTGTCGCAGAACCCACGGGTCCTGGGCATCGGCATTGATGAAGACACGGCGATCGTGGTGAATGGCGAGATGTTCAAGGTCATCGGCAGCGGCGCTGTCTATCTGGTTGATGCAGCCGGCGTCACGCATTCCAACATCGCGGAAGGTGAACCTGATGCCGCCCTTTCCATCCATGATTTGAGGGTTCACGTGCTGAGCTCCGGCGATGCCTTCGATCTCGCGATGCGACGCCCGGTCGGGGTTCCGTGAGGCTTTGACACCCGGATGGCAAAGCTACGGCGGGACAGGCTAACCGAGTTGGCGACGCCGATGCCGATGCGCAACCGCGACGCGCTCAACGGTGGGCCACCGTGCAGACCCAGCGCAGGAGTCAGTATGTTTTCGAACCGGATAAAACTCGCCACACTGTTTGCGGCTGCCGCCCTGTCGCTGGCGGCATACAATAACGCACGCGCCAGGAAGGCCTTGGCTCCCCGTTCGATGGAACGCACTCCGAGGATCGATGGGGTGGACTTGAGCATCCTTGAGAAAGGCAGCGGGCCTCCTTTGCTCCTGTTGCATGGCAATGGCTCGGTTGCGGAGGATTTTGCGATCAGCGGCGTGCTCGACCTGGCGAGTGCCAAGCATCGGGTCCTCGCCTTCGACCGGCCAGGCTTCGGCGGAAGCTCGCGGCCGGCTCGAAAGCGATGGTCGGCGTGCGAGCAGGCCGATCTCTTCCACGAGGCCGCCGCCAAACTAGGCATTCACAAATACCTCGTGCTCGGACATTCCTGGGGCGCTTGGATCGCGCTGGAGATGGCCCGCAGGCACGCTCCCTCGGTCGCCGGCCTGGTCCTCGTCTCTGGATATTACTATCCCTCACCGAGGCTGGATCTCGCTCTTGCAGCACTACCGGCCGTACCGCTGATGGGCTCGGCATTCCGTCACACCTTGCTGCCGCTCGCAGTAAGGCTCGGCTGGCCGTCGACCATGCGAAAGATATTCCGGCCTGGGCCGATCTCGAACGTTTTTTCGGTGAGCACAAAGGAGGTCGCCAGCCGCCCCTCTCAGTTGCGCTCAGTCTGTGTGGAGACAGCCCTGATGCTCGGCGCGGCGCTGTTCACGAAGCCTTGCTATCGGGACATCGACGTGCCTACCGGAATCGTCGCTGGAGCAGGAGACAGGCTGTTCGACGCTCGGCGTGAAGCGGAACGCTTGCATGCCGAAATTTATGGATCACTGATAGAAATAATCCCGAATTCCGGGCACATGGCTCACCACAGTGACCCGCAGGCGGTGCTCCGAATGATCGACAAGGTCACCTGTATGCCTCGTCCACCAAAAGACGGAGGCAGCAGCGACGCGCTCTCGCCAGCTGCGCGCTGAACATCGATCAGGGCAGCCTGCGGTTTGTCGTGTTGGCAGGGCAGGGCAGGGGTACTTGCGCGGAGCCGGTTCGCCGGGTGCCCGCAGGCTGAGAGCCTACAAAAGATTCCGATTTCTCCCGACACCAACCCGCCGAACCGCCTCATGAAGCGCCACAGAGGTGCTCGGGCGATGAGCGGGGACCTGTGCAACCATTGCCACCCGAATGCAAGAACGGAACGAGGCAGTCTGCGGCTGGCGTCCATCGCCGCCCAACTTGCTAGGCGCAACGTTGCAGACCGTGACGAGGGAGACGAAGTCCGGTGCTACAAGGCGAACCAATCGATCGAAGGTCGCGAAATCATCAGCCAGAAGATGGCGAGCACAGCCCCGAAAGCAGGAAAGCCAAAGGCGAACCAGAGCCGAAACAAGGTGTTATAGCGCTGTGGTGGAGGTTGCTTCGCTGCCGCGGCCTGCATAGCGAGATTGCGCATCTCGATCTGCATCCACACGACTGGAAGCCAGAACAGGCCGGTGATGAGGTAGAGCAGGATCGAAAGCACAATCCACCCCTCGGTCAGCGAATATCCGGAATGCCACGCGAGAAACGCACCGGTGACAGGTTGGGCGATGACGGCGGTTGCAGTGAACATGAAATCGGCGATCACGACGACGCGTGCGACCGCCGCGATGGTTGCGGAATTTGCGGTCCGATGGGCGAGCAGCATGAAGAAGGCGATACCGGCGCCAGTGCCCAGCAGCACCGCCGCTCCGACGACATGCAGGAACTTGAGAATGAAGTAGCTCATCAGCGTTCCTCCAGGACTGCCAGCGCGACAAAATGCAGAACAATGATCGGCAGGATCTTCAAGAAAGGGCCGAGTGGCTCGTTCCACAGCTCGGGCCGCAGCATGGTCCCCGCGATCGCATAGAAAAGAGCCACCGCGATCGCCCCGAACAGACCCAGCCGACTGGTCGGTCGCCAGGCGATCAACGCGCCGACCGCCATGTCGGCCAGCGCTCCGGCGATGACCGCCGGTTCCGCCAGCGGACCGATGGCAGTGCCTACCAGCAAGTCGACCCCGCGGCGCCAGCCAGTGGTCAGGGAAATGACACCCGTCATGATCCAGAAGAAGGGCAGGACAGTAAAGATCGCCGGCTTGACGAAATAGAGACGGGCGAACCATCGCTCCTGCACCGTCGCGGGATTGAGCTTTAGCGCTGCTTCGAGGCTGGATGGTTGGATGCCTGTCGCTGCGATCCACGGGTGCGGGTCGCCGACAGCGCCCCGCACGATTTCCTTGGCCGCATTGCTGCGCATCGGCGGGCGCCAGCCGAGCAGAGCCGTCGCATCGCCGATCCGGTACAGGCCGGCCGCGACGCTTCCGGGCAGAGTGAACTCTCCAGCCGGCCTCGACCCGAGCCAGCAGCGGTAGAGGCCAACCACCTTGCTCATCGGCAGCGCTTCAGGTCCGGCAAGGTCAAGCGCGATGCTCGATGCGCTATCGGGCCGGAGAAAATGCAGGACAGTGGCGATCACGTCGTCCAACTGTACGACCTGAAGCCGACCCGTGCTGGGCATCACCGGCAACAGCGGCAATGCGGCCAGTCCGCGAAACAGCGCACTGGCGCCGAACGCCGGCCGGCCCAGCACGACCGACGGGCGCAGGATGACCCAGTCCAAATCGCGCGCCATCAACGCCTGGTCGCCAGCCAGCTTGGTGGCCGAGAAGGCGGACGGCTGCAGCCGATCGACCCCGATTGCCGAGAAGTGAATGACTTTTCTCACGCCCGCCTGCTCACAGGCGGCAAAGAGTGCCGATGCGCCGCCCGCATGCACACCGCCAGTGCTTTCTTGCGTGCTGTCCTGCAGCACGCCGGCGCAGTTAACGACCGCATCGATACCTATCAGATGCGGGCTCCAGTCCTGCGTCCGCGCCTTTGCCATGTCGAGCAAGACAGGCGGCAAGCCTGTGAAGGGCGCGGTGCCGGCACGATGCAGCACGCGAACGATTTCATATCCATCGGCGGCCAGGCGCGCGCAAAGCGAAGTTCCGATCAGACCCGACGCGCCGGTGACGAGAACCCTCATCCCGCGTGCCCTAACTGGGACGGCAGGCGCGCCTCGACCTGTCTGGACGCGGAGCCGGACGACGCCACAAAGCTGTCTTCGCAGCCCGGCCACTCGATCGGGCGGTCCGAAACCTGGTCGCCCAGGTGAGGGCTGATTGAAGCAAGCGTCCGCGCGGCGCTGGAAGCAACTGCGCCCAGAGCTCCCATCATTGTTCGCGCGGCCTTGTCATGGAGCAAAGGCGCCGAGCGCGGACTCGGGTTGGTTGTTCCTCTGGTGCCCATCATCGGGTGCTCATCCTAAGCTGCCACGCTGTCCTGCAAAACTTTGCTCGGCAAGTCTGAAAACTGTCAAGTCTGAAGGGTGGCAAGTCCGAGTTGGCAAAGCCAAACGGTTCGGGCTTTGCACAACCGACCAATCGGCCTAGCCAAGCACTTCGGCGACGAGCCCCAACCGACACGCGTCCTCGGCATGGATATAGCAATTGTTGGTGGCGCGTTGGTAGAGTTCTTCGGCGGTCAGCGAGCTTCCGTTGACCAGTTCCCTGAAGCCTTCCATTTCGAGCTGCTCGGCGGTTTCGAGCAAGGCGAGTTCTTCGCGCACGATCTGGATGCAGGACCGCATCGGGCCGTTGAGCGCCAGGCTTGTGTCCATGCGCCGCTCATGCACGAGCAGAACCGCGTCTTCCGTCAGGAAGCGGCAATGCCGGTCGAACGCCGCAAAAATGGTCACTCCCGCCGAGTAGACCTGCGTCTTGCCGACACAATAGGCGCGTCGCCCTGAATGCAGGCGGAACAGGCGGATTTCGAGCGCGATGCGACGCGCGGCATCGGCATCGCCGCCGCTGGTGTTCAACTCCATCAGCATGTCCTGGCCGCTGCGACGAACTTCTTCCAGCCGGCCGAGGAAGAAAGTCACCGTATCCTGGCCAATGGGCCCGTTGATGGAGATGTTCGGCTCGAAGAGCAGCCGTGCCAGCTCAGGAGCCGGGTCGGTGGGTGTGGTGCCGCCCGAGGGCGGCACGTTTCCGGCGATGTTCATGGACTGGGTCTCCCAGCAGACTGAAACGGGTCCAGCTAGGCGGCTTCCTGCAGCGCCCTTTCGTTTACGCCGGCTTGTCCGAGTTGAGTCAGCGCCTCGTCAGTTGCCTTCTCTTCCTCGAGCGTCTGCTGAAGCAGTTGGACGGCGTCATTCAAGCCGAGCAGCCCTGCCCAGGTCACAAGCGTGCCATAGCGGGCAATTTCATAATGCTCAACGGCCTGGGCCGCGGCGACAAGTCCGGCGTCGAGGGCCGGCGCCTCCTGGAACTCCTCCAGAATCTCCTGGCCTTCCTCAAGAATGCCGTCGATGGCCGGACAGGTCTTGCCCTGCGCGCGCTTGCCGAAAATTTCGAACACCTGCTGCAGCCGCTCGACCTGGCCCTCAGTCTCGTCGCGGTGCTTCTCGAACGCGGCGGTCAACTCTTGCGATTCGGCACCCCTGGCCATTTTCTTGAGGGCACTTAAGATCTTACGCTCGGCGTAGTATATGTCCTTCAAGGCTTCGTAAAAGAGATCTTCCAAGCCCTTTGTGCTGCTCTGGGCGCTTTTTTTCGTCGCCATCTCCATCTCCCACTTCGAGTTCAATGCGTCGCGGCATATGGGCTCTAACAACCAAGGCCATCCGTTGTTCCTCGCCCTCAAAGACATCGTGGGAAGCACGAGCAAGGACCCGTGGGCATCTCGCTCCGTTATGGTCGGCACAACCGGCGCCAAACGGCGCCATGTCGCCTCTGCGCCAGCCTAGCCTCGCGGCCGCTTGTTAAGCCGCCTGCCGCGCCTTAACGGCGTTCTCGCCTGGACGATCGAAGTCGATTGCAGGCCACGCTTTCGGCGATCATGTTGACAAGACGGTAGTCGGGGGGCCGCGGCGCCGGAACGACCTGCTCAGAGCTTTGTGGGCAACTGTTGTGAGAACCAGATCGCGCGGCTTTTCGGCACATATTGCATGCCGCAATGGTCGCTCGGCTGCCTCTGCCGGTCTAAACGGGACCCCGGCCTGCGCATCCGGATCGTTGAAGCGGATTGTCGAAAAGGTGTGTCGGGGGTGAAGTAGATCATGCGCTGCCATCGGTTGCGACGATCGAGCGACGATTTCTTCTACTGGTCGCCTGACCGCCGTTTCGCTTGTTCATCGATCCTGCGACACGCGTTCTTGAGAATCTTGAGTGCCTCGTCCTTGGTGAGGCCGCACTTTCGGGCAAAGTAGTTCGCTTCGATGGCCCGTTCGCGATCCGCCCGAGACCCGGTGTTCTGCTTGGCCTTCTTGCCCATCGAGCTATCGTCCCGATTATATCGCCTGCTGGTGATCGAGCGCCGGCGCCGTGGGAGGGCCACGCGCGATCGGGTCACAAATCTTGCAGCTCCACTGCCTGGCTGGAACTGTGGTTTGGCGCGATTGTTCCGAGATCGCAAAACTTTTCAAGAGATGCCTGGCGCCGGACTTAGCTGTGGCCATTCGGGATCTGTCATCCCATCGCTGTGACCTGCAGACGAATTCAGAGCCTCAGCAGTTTTTCGCCGCTTTCATCCCTGACCTCGACGAATAATTGCTGCCTAATCGCGCTCCTTCAGCGCCGCTCTCGCCAGATCTTTTCAAGCCTTCCAGGCCGGCGCGGCTCGCCTCCTCCAGGCCCGTGCAATCTGTCTTGCTGCTCCGATTGGAACCAACACATCGGGCGTGGATTAGCTCAGACAACATGTTCTTTCCAGCACCCGGAGGAAAACGTGCGCGCCCAGTCTTTTTCCTATCTGGAGGCGCTCATTGCGACGCCTTCCCCAAGCGGATTCGAACAGCCCGTCGCCAAGCTCTATCGGGACAACGTCCGCGAGTTTGCAGATAAGGTACGACGGATGTGCTGGGCAATGTGAGCGCAATCCTGAACCCGGAAGCCGGCTTTCGCGTCATGTACGCTGGGCACATGGATGAAATCGGCTTCATTGTTCATTACATCGATGAAAATGGCTTCCTGTTCTTCAACACAATTGGTGGCACCGACGTCGCTACAGAGATCGGGCAGCGGGTCTGGATACACGGTGCTGAGCGGGTTGCGGGCGTGATTGGTCGCAAGGCCATACAGGCATTCAAATTGTCCGATAGCAGCCAGACTCCCAGCTTGAAGGATCTGTGGATCGATATTGGCGCCAGGTCGCGGGAGGAGGCGGAAAAAGTCGTGAAAATTGGCAGCCCGGTCACTCTGAATGCAAGCTTCACGATGCTTTAGGTGATCGCGCGATGGCACGCGCTTTCGACAATAAGGCGGGCCTCTTTATTGGCACGGAGATCGTAAGGCGGCTCAAACAGGATGGCGGCCTGCATCCCGAGGTGGGCGTATACGTGTTGGGGACGGTTCAGGAGGAGATAGGATCAAGAGGCGCCCAAACAGCAGCCTTCAATCTCGCCCCGCATGCTGCGCTAGCGGTAGACATGGGGGTGGCCATGGATTACCCGCTCGCCAGGGCAGAAGACCAAGGTAAGTTGGACCTTGGGAAAGGTCCCGGACTCTCGCAAGGCCCAAGCACCAACCCCTTAGTGTTCGACCTTCTCAAGGGAGCCGCGGATCGTAGGGGTCTTCCGTATCAGTTGCAGGCCTACGGAGACAAAAGCCCGACCGATGCCCGCCTCCTGCAAACTAGCCGCGGAGGTGCCGCCACGGGACTCTTGTCCGTGCCTCTACGCTACATGCATACCCCATCCGAGGTTTTGTGTCTCGCCGACATCGAAGCGACGATCGAACTAGTGTGCGCGTTTTGCCGCGATGTGCGTCCCGACACGGATTTCACCCCATAGCGCGCCATGGCCTCGCGGATCCACTGCGTCACTCGATGCAATGTGGAACAATCCTCGTAGGCGGATGTTGGGCAAGCCAACCCCCTGGAGGACTGCCGATGTTCATGCACAACAAGCGCCTGCAATACACCGTCCGCGTTTCGGAGCCTAATCCCCGCCTGGCCTGCATGATCATGGAACAATTCGGTGGCGCCGATGGTGAGCTTGCGGCGGCGATGCGGTATTTCACGCAAGGCCTTGGCGAGGATGATCTTGGCCGTCGCGACATGTTGCTCGACATAGCCACTGAAGAACTCAGCCACCTTGAGGTGGTGGGATCGATCGTCACCATGCTGAACAAGGGGCTCAAGGCACAACTTGCCGAGGGCCAGATGAAAGAAGCGGACCTTTATCTGATGATCGGCGCCAGCGGTACAACAGCCAAGGAATCGATCCTGTTCGGCGGTGCTCCCGCGCTGTGCGACTCAGCCGGCGTTCCCTGGACCGCGGCCTATGTCGACTCACGCGGTGAACCTACGGTGGATTTGCGGTCGAATATCGCCGCTGAAGCGCGCGCCAAGATCGTTTACGAACGCCTCATCAACATCACCGATGATCCGGGCATCAAGGACGCGCTCGGCTTCCTGATGACACGCGAGATCGCTCACCAAAAGTCGTTTGAGAAAGCACTCTACGCCATCGAAAACAATTTCCCGTCAGGCAAGCTCCCAGGCATCGAGAAGTACGCCAGCATGTACGTCAATACCTCTCAAGGTGACGGCGATACCAATGGTCCATGGAATTCCGGCGAAGAGTGGGATCGGATCGATGACCTTGAAGAGGTGATGCCCGTCGACGGCGGAGACGGCTTGGCAACCGTCAAGATGGGCGCCAGAGACATGAAGGTGGTGGCCAAGATGGCCGACCGTACTCTTTCTGATCCGGCCTCCGATCCGACCACAGGCGCTGATCTGGGCGCTGGCCCGGGAGCCGGCAGAACCAAGAACGCGGATTTTGGCGGCGCGGCAAGCATTCAGGAGGCCCCGGCCGTGGCAGAGGCTGCTGTCAAACGCGCACGTAAGCGTTAGTTTAGAGCAGCGATGGCGCGCCGAGCAGCGCGGCGGCAATGGCGATTTTGGCCTGAGTGCCGAATGAATATTCGGCGATCGACCGCTCGATCCCAGCGCCCCAATTCAAGCCGTCCGACGACATCGGCGACAGGCCAGTCGTTCTCGGCGCAGCCGCGGATCGAGGCCACAGCTGGAGGTATTGCCGGCCGATCCGCGCCCCCGGCAGATCGAACGGATCGATGGCGGCTGTGGCGCTGGCCTCGCTCTCTCAGTTCTCCGCGTGACTAAAGACGACGGCGCCGTTGTCTTTACGAACTTCAACTGAAACGATCCCATCGTCACCCTTACGGGTCGGGAACATCGCGATGGCATGGTCTTTTGCCGCCTTCTCCGCGTCGAAGGACACTTTGTCGACGATGCCGCGTCTTCCATACCAGATGACAGTGAAGGGCATTGGCACTCACATGCTTTCCGCTAAGCATATAGGAGATCGGCCCGTCGTGCGACAGATAGGGCGGATAAACTTCAACCGAGACAGTGCCCGGCCTAGCAGGCGGGGTAATTGTTGAGCGATATGTTACCGGCATACGTCTCGCTACCAATAGCATCCCCAGCTCTTTTGCGCTTCACGCCTCATGTCCAAGCGTGCCTCAAGCGGAGAAGGTATTTTCCCCATGGACGAACTCCACACCAATGCGCGTGAGCGAATTTTCCGCTATCCGTATCCTCGCATCGTCTCCCGACCGATGGATGTTGTTCCAGAAGCAGAATCCTCGTCCGCACCGGCTGCCTCGTAATCGACGAACCCCTCATGCCCAAGGAAGTCGACGATATCGATCCGGATGAGTTCGTCGTCCTCGACAACGAGCACCGGAATGAGCTGCGCCATATGGTTATACGAACAACTTCATCAACTCCACGTGCAGACTAGAGATACGCTCCGAGTGCGGGCGTCATTTCGTTGCCATTTGAAGTTTTTTTCAGACGGGCTATTTAGGTGTCGATTTCCTCTGGTCTGAAGACATGTACGTTCTGAAGCGCAACAATGTTCTGGCTCATGGCACGGGACCTAAAACGATGGTGTTTGCCCACGGCTTCGGCTGTGATCAAAACATGTGGCGTTTTGTCGAGCCTGCATTCCGCCACGATTTTCGCACCGTACTTTTCGACCAGGTAGGGGCTGGGAAGTCCGACCTGTCTGCGTACGACAGCGCTAAATACGCCTCGCTGGACGGCTACGCGGATGACCTCATTGAAATCGGTCGGGCTCTCGAATTGCGGAAAACGGTATTCGTCGGGCATTCCGTCAGCGCAATGATCGGGGTGCTCGCATCCTTGAAGGCACCCGAAATATTCGAGACCCTTGTTTTGGTTGGTCCGTCTCCGCGCTATATAAACGATGACGGCTATGTCGGCGGCTTTTCAGAGGCTGATGTCGAGGGCCTGCTTTCATCTCTAGCCGACAACCACATGGGCTGGTCGGCCGCGATGGCGCCAGCAATCATGGGGAACGCGGATCGGCCGGAACTTGCTGAGGAGCTCACCAACAGCTTTTGTCGAACTGATCCCGACATCGCTCGTGAATTCGCGCGGGCCACATTCACATCCGACAACAGAGCCGACCTGCCGAAAGTCACCGCGCGGACGCTAGTGCTGCAGTGTTCCGACGACATCATTGCCGGCGATCAAGTCGGTGAGTACGTCCGCGACCACATCGCGGGCAGTAAATTGGTTCACCTCGACGCGGTCGGCCACTGCCCAAATCTCAGCTCGCCGCACGAAGTTGTTGCGGCGATACGGTCGTTCGTCTGACTACACAATGAACGCTGGTAACAGATACCTCGACCTTTTTGAGAACGCGCCTTGTGGCTACCTCGTTGTAGCTGCCGATGGGCGCATCGACGACGCAAACACTACTTTCTACAAATGGACCGGGTTTTCTAGGGAGGCAGTTGTCGGGAAACGCTTCCGTGACATCCTCAATATCGCCGGAAGAATGTTCTATGAGACACATTTCGCTCCCCTGTTGAGGATGCAGGGCTCCTTTGATGAGGTTGCGTTGGACGTGATGAAGTCGGATGGCGAGAGCCTGTCAGTCCTAGCCAACGCCTGGGAAAAGCGGACGCCCACTGGAGAATTAATTGAGACACGCGTGGCGCTCTTTCGCGCGACGCAGCGTCGACGCTACGAGCGAGAGCTGAGTGAGGCCAGACGCGAGCTGCAGATCGGCCTGAATTCCGCACAACAGACTGCGGAACTGCGCGAGCAGTTCATAGCGGTGCTTGGCCACGACCTTCGAAATCCCCTGGCTTCGATATCTGCTGGCGTCCACATGCTGGCCCGAAGCTCTGACACCAGCGACGAAAAAACCTCCCAAGTCCTGCGCCTCATGCTGGCCAGCGTTTCCCGGATGAGCGGTTTGATCGACAATGTCTTGGATTTCGCGAGAGGTCGACTTGGAGGGGGGCTCGGACTATCGAGGGACCGCGATAACCCGATCCAGCCCGCATTGCAGCAGGTGCTTGACGAGATAAGATCAAGCTACCCGGAGCGTCAGATCGAGGTGTCGTTCAATCTGGACGGACGCATGATCGATGCTGATCATGCGAGGATCGCGCAGCTTTTCTCGAACCTAATGGGAAACGCCATCGCCCATGGCGACCCTGAAACTCCGATCAAGGTAGCCGCGCAGGTTCAGGACGGCCTCTTTAGCCTGTCGGTTGCGAACGGCGGTAAGCCTATTCCGGAATCGGCGCTGCAACGCCTCTTTCAGCCATTTTATCGAGGAGAGGCAAAGAGCCGCCAACAGGGCCTGGGATTGGGGCTCTTCATCGCGTCAGAAATTGCCCGCGCCCATGGTGGAAGCTTGGACGTAGTCTCCGATGTGGAGCAAACGCGCTTTAGTCTCCGTATCCCCGCAAATTGATCGCACAACTATCTCATGGCTGCTCTCCACCCCCGCTGCCGGAAGGTGACGGGCTCTTTTGTGCGTTAGCGGAACTTGATAGTCGGAACAGGTTCGAAACGGCGGCAGCGTCCCCGCTGCCGGTCGAGGTCCCTCGGCCGAGTCCGCCTCTGCCTGCCAGTGGGGCGGACCCACTTTCGATTCAAGGCAACCTTGCTCCCAGGATGGAAGTTTGGATCGCGCTTGGTTTTCCTAGCCGAGCAGGACACCGGAAGGCCGTCACCCTCCTTCCTCACTGGCGGCCGCGAAGTCAGTCTACGATTGATGGGAAATTTTTTACCAAACTGTAAATTCAACGGTATTCTGGTAGGAGGCCAAACTGTCCAGGCGCGGATCCGCAAATATCGCCCTTGGCGTGCTACCATCCGAGGATTGGGCTGACTGGTCACTACAACCCGAGCCGCTGGCGAAGGCCATCATTGAGACCGTGGAGCGTCTGACGAGTAGACCGGCCGCTGAAGGCACGACTAGAGGGGGCCTTGGCTTTGAGACCTGCCCGAAGCCGAGCTGCAAACGGGTTCCAGCCTTACGAAAAGGTTGCATGGGTTTCTCCAGGTTGGCCCGCCGCTGAGGTCACAGCGACGGGCCCTGCACCAGAGCTTGGACTTGAGGGAGGGAGTTCTCACACCAAGCACGTTCCACAACTTAGATTCCGGATGCATGTTCCTAAGGCCGGCGCAAAAACTTTATGACCCACCAAATACAACAATGCCCCTGCCAGACTCCTGGCGATTCTGCGAAAGGCCGGCATCTCGATTGAGACGTCCGCGCAGGCGGCTAGGACTCGCCGTCACACGGCGCGATGTTATCTGAGCGCGTCAAGAATCGCCGGGAAACGCGGAGCTTCAGTTCGATGCGATGGGCCCGACACGAACGTCAGGGATCTGTAAGCCAGGTCCGAATACAGGGTGGCTGCGGCATATGCCCCAAGCGAGGGCTGGATGGGGTGACAGCGAGCCGTTCCGATAAAAGCGGTAACCAAAGCGGCATACAGAATTGTGGCGGCGATGCCGACCATGCCGAAGCGTGCCAGCAGCTTGAGCGCGTCGTCGCCGGCAGACCGATGCTCAGGCACGCGCACTAGACACATACTCTCTACGCGGATGAAGGACCCTTATCGTTATGCTTGTCTCTGCCGGCGGCGCCACATTCTATTGGTGGTGGCGAGACCGCTATGACCTTCAGGGCGGGCTAGCGACTGAGCGCCTTCGAAGGTGAAAGTAATTCCCGCGTCCTCAAACGCTTGGCGCATGGCCGCGATCTTGTGGGGACGCGGATTTCGAATACCGTTCTCAAAATCTCTGATCGCCATTTCGCCGAGACTGGCTTTTGCGGCAAGGCGCACCCGCGACCAGTTCAGCAGGGCGCGTGCTGTTCTCGATTGAGCTGCTGAGAGTTGGGTTCGGCTGTCCATAGGATGTGAACATTCGATAACTCTAAAATGTTCCTTCGATCTGTGCGACATCGGATGATCGATCTTCCCCGCGAGGGGACGGTCGTTACGAGCGATGTCTCAGCGATGCATGTGACAGGCTACAGGCGGCGCCGGGACGAGAGTGTGGGACAAGCAGCGGGCGGGTGAAACGAGGGCTGCCGCTTGGCGGCGTCCGCCCGCTATCGGGACCAACCCTGTCGCGGCTTGTTGACCTATGCTGGTTGGTCCCAGCACACTCCAGAACCTGCCCGCCATCTTCCCGGTGGGCTTTTTGTGAATCAGCGGAACCTGATATGCTGCGGCAGGTTGAAAAAGCGGCAGCGTCCCCCGCTGCCGGTCGAGGCCCCCAAGCCTCGGTCGGGTCCGCCTCTACCCGCAAGTGGGGGCGGACCCACTGAGTCTTGCGGACCAGGCAACCTGGTTTCCGAAATCCATCATTGCTGGTCAGTGACGGGGCCTTCGCGCTGGCGCTGCTACACACCCTTGCAGGCACTCTATCGTGTCTGGGCCCGACTGAAGCCCGACATGGACTCGCAAAGGTCCGACCCTGAAACAACGGAGCCTTTTCTACATTTGGAAATGTGACCGTCGATCATCGTCCCTTCGTCGGCGGTTGGCTGAGTACCCGCCACGGCTCGGTGGCGTGGTGGGTACTGATTCATGGAGAGCGCATGTGAGGTGCAGCGTGGTGAAGGCTGATGAGCCGCCTACCTTATCTAGATCGCCTGGACGATCTCGTTCAAGCAATTTCCCATCGAAGGGGAGATCCTGCGTGCGGAGTGCCAATTATTCGCTACGTCTTGGCGAAAATCGAAGAAGATCTACGGGAATGGTTGGCGGGGCCTGGGAGTTCCGAGTAGCGCGGCTTCGACTTATACTGTTTCCGGGATCCGGAAACTGGACTATCCTCCCACGGGTCTTGCGACTCCAGCCGCTCGGGCCAAGCCGTTCCTGTCCGAGGCAGCTAGTTTTTTCATGGCGACGAAAAATCACCGCAGCATAACAAGTACCCGCTTCAGCAAAAGCTAACGGAGCAATCTTCAGCAGCCAAGGTTCGGAACGCTGGAAGCCTCGTACTGGGTGGAAGCTTCCGCAGCCCGTCTCGCGGCATCGGCAAATGAGTGCGAGACGGCTGTTTCGCGTTCGATTTGAGCGCCCTGGGACCTGCGGCCCGCCGCCTATTGAGGCGCCGGCGGCGGACCCTGTATAAGCGGTCCATAGGGGATCGACCGCTCAGAGGGTCAATGTGCAAGATCGCTTAGCGAAGCTTCGCATTGTCTGCTCACCGCACGTCAGGCAGGTTAGAGCTATCCTGCATGCCGCTTGCCGGGATTACGGGCCCACGATCGGGTAGCTTCGTCCTCTCCATCGAACTTTCATCGTCTAGAAGCGTTCGGTCCGCTCGGTCAACAGTGTAACGATCAGGGAAGCGCAGAGGAAAGCACGTGCGGTAACGGTTGATTCAACCATTGCTGGTATATTAGGTGTGAGTGGCGGCTCCGGCATTCGGGCGGGCGCTTCAGTGCCGGAGCCGCCTGCGCAGTCCGGTTGGGTTTTGACCGCGCCGTCCTATAACGGGGCAGCGCGGTCAATGACTCGTTAAAATGCTACGAGACTAATTAAGCGTGTGCTAAATTGAATCGCAGTTTGCGAGTCAGTTCATGCGTTTGAAGTTCATCAAGCCGCAGGAGCCTGTCCTGGCGCTGAAGCCGCCGGTTAGCAACGGCTGGCTGTGCGAAATCAAAGATGATGGCTGTTGCACCCAGATCATTCTCGATTGGGCCGGCGCGCTCACCTTCACCCGCATGGGGATAGACCGGCTGAAACGTCACCGGCCTGTCGTCACTGCCGCCGAGCAGCTGAAAGCGAAATCCTTCATTCCCGGCGGCGAGATGATCGCGCCGCAGCCGGGCGGCCGGCCGAACTTTCACGCGATGCATTCGCGCATGGCGTGGAATGCCGAGCTGCTCGCCTTCGTCGCCTTCGATATCCTGCACAAAAGTGGCGAAGATCTGCGCTGGCGGCCAGCGGTCGAGCGCAAGGCAATCCTGCGGGAGCTCATCCAGCCGGCCGAAGGCATCGTCCAGTGCAGCCAGCATGTCGAAGGCGGTGTCGAGATCTACGAAGCGGCCGATCGGATGAGCCTCAAAGGTATCGTCTCGAAGCGCAAGGTCACCCCTTACCGCAGCGGGGCAAAGGATGCAGTCTGGCTGAAGTGCTGGGACATTGATTTTGAACTTATTGGGATCAAGCGGCAGCCCGGCGAGTGGACAGAGAGGCTGTTCGCACGACACGTCAAGAATGTCGGCAAGGCGGTGATCGCCAAAACCGATGCAATCAAGAACTGGCTCTGGACACGCGAGCAGAAGGCCAAGGCCGGGCCACCGAATGGCGTTCCCACGGCGCAGGTCACGCCTGAGGTCGAATGGGTGAAGCCGGACATCAACGCTCGCGTCCGGACGCTACGCGGCGAGCCCAAGCTGCGCAATGCTCCCGTGCAGGATCTGTGGGAGATCAACAGTGGTGGCGCTGGCTGAGGAAGACAGATCGGAAAAGTTGCCCAGTTATGCCGCATCCGCGGCCGGGCTCCTCGCGGCCATGGGCAACGAGAAGCGACTTCTGTCTCTGTTCATAATGGCCAAAGGCGAGATACGGGTCCGCGATCTGGCATTTCGGGTTGGACTGAGCCAACCCGCTCTCTCTCAGCATCTTGTCATGTTGCGGAAATTTGATTTGGTTGCCAAGAGACACGAAAGGAACACAACCTTTTATTCGTGCACCGACCGGGCTCTGAAGCTCATTCAGCTTTTGGAAAGATGGGTAGAAAACGACATGCTTTCTGACCTCAATCCGTGACAGCCAGTCGGTTCGGTGATGGCCTGTGGCAAGGGAGTTCGACTGTTCGTTTGCAAGTAGTTGGACCGCGCATTACGGCAGCGTATCAGTTTGAAATTTGACGCCGCGCTTATCGCGAACCGGGGCAGATCGTGGGCGCCCCGTCGCGACGACGTGTGCGCTCAACAGTGCACATTTTGACAGCGACGGATCGTAGGGGAGGCGCTATCGCGGAATGGCCGACGGGCTACCTAGACCATCAGGTTTAATTGCTGGATTCCTATTGTGCCGGTAGCGTAACTGAGCTGGGGCGTCCAGCACTGGCCGGCACGGCGTGATCCACCCCCAAATTCGCAACCGTGCCGGCCTTCGTTAGGTCAGACGCTACCCCATGGCAGGGTGGCCGGTCAGCTTCCCGGCCTAGACTGAAGTGCGTTGTCGATAGGTCTTGCTGCGGTGGCGGCATGACCAAACGCAACGGCAATTTGATTGAGGCCCTCAGCCACGTCTCCAATGGCATAGAGGCCCGCAGTGGACGTTTCGAGGTGTCGGCTGACCAGAACATATCCTTGCGCGTCACACCCTGCACCGAGTGCGACGGCAAGTTTCAGAGCGCACATCAGAGCCCATTGCGGGGTACACCACATCCACGTCCCGCATTGGCGCACCGTCGGCCATGACAACGTCGAACCCGGTTGCCCGAGCGACCAGATTCTCGACGGTGTCCCAGATTCGATGACGCCTGCCGAGGCCATGCCGCGAGCGTCCTCGGAAATATCCTCCGGATAGCTGGCGAGCAAGGTGACCTGACCCCTGTACTCCTTCAAGAACAGGGCCTCCTTGAGTGCCAGATGCACTGGGCCTACGACGCCGATGCGCTTGCCCACGGGCTCGTAGGCGTCGCAGACCGGACACAGTCGGACGGTGCCGGCCGCCACCGCCTCCTCCAGCTCTTCTATTGCCGGGGCCTTGTCCACAATCCCGGTTGCAAGAACCATGCGCTGTGCTCGGATGGTCCCGAAGGTGGTCGTCAGCAGAAAGGTCCCGTCGCGCTTCTCGGCGCCCGCTACACGACCGTCCACAACGCCTGCACCGTGCCTGGGCTTTGAGACGGCCGAGCAACTCTGGCGCGCCTACGCCGTCCGGGAAGCCAGGACAGTTATGCGATTTTGGAATGAGCTTGGCTCGTGCGTCGCCAGCGTCGACCAAGATCACCGAACGCAAGAATCTCGCCAGATACATGCCTGCCGCAAGTCCTGCGGGGCCGCCGCCGACAATCGCCACGTCAAACACATGACCGGAGGAAGAACTTGGCATTGCGCCTAACATTGCCCAAAGGATCTTGTTCCCTGCTTTGGCAGGGGGATGAGTAGCTGACGGTCAGGCCTTCAAGGTGGATTTTCGCGGCAACTCGTCGAGGTGTCTCTCACCGGGCGGCGGTGCGCGCCTCGATTTGATTTGCGCGGTCTGCGACACCGAGGGGTTCCAGCTTTTGCAAGGCTTCAATTCCAGGTGCCCGAAAATGCCGACATGGCATTTCACCGGCCAACTTGCCATTAGACGAGCGACCGTTCGCATTACCCGGGCCCACGCGATTGGACCGAATCGACCTAACGGGAAAACCTAGCCTGATAGTTCTGTCCTTCCGACTCGGAGTGGCGCGATGCCCACCGTCTGAAGGTCGCTCAGATTTTCTGACCAGTCGAGGTGCAGACTATCATAGTTGATTGTTGCTGCCGGTGACCTAGCGTAATCAAAGGCTCACGTAGCTTTCCAACAGAGGACGGTATGTTGTATCCAGGTGGATTTTTAGAACCGAGCGACATTGTGATGCTTGCCCGTGTTTGTGAGACGGTCTGCAAAGAGCGCGGCGTACCTGTTGCTTCGCGGGCGGGAGAGCGCACGGCTGCGCACGTACTCAGGCTGTTCATGAACGGTTTGAGTGGGGAGAATGAGCTGCTCGATGCTGAGAGGAACTGGGCTCGACGGAGTGATCTGGCTTTCGAGAAGTCTGCTGTCAGCTACGATGACACAAGAGAGGCCGCGTGATTAGCTTCCTGAGAATCGAAGTAGCGAAGAAAACCGCTCGCTCCACGCGACGAGCCCCAGAGGCACCCTCTGCATAGAGCGGGGTGTTGCTGCGGCACTCTTAAGGTGATGTAAAGCTTCCGCACGCAGCCCGATTCGTGGGCGATCGGCTCTGTTGGAAATTTGGTGGTGAGACTAAGGACAATCGACGCGTAGTGTGTTCCGGGCGATCTTCCAGGCGGACTCGACATGCCGCCGCGCTGCTGCTTCCGCCGCTTCCGGCTTGTGTGCGCGGATCGCATCCATGATCTCGTTCATCTCGGCGATCGCCGCTTCGCGCCGGTTGGTCGAGACGATTGTCATCGAACGAAGCTGGTTGATGCGGACATTCAGCCCGGAGACGATTTCCCAGGCGACACGCTTGTCGGCGGCCTCGAACAGTGCCTCGTAGAATTTGGTCGTCGCCCGCATCACCGCAGGCGGCGTCGCCGACGCCCACGCATCGAACAAATCCGCCAGCGCCCCTTCGAGCGTTGCCAACTGCTCGCCGGTGGCCGACAGGGCACAGGCTCGGGCCGCGATGCCTTCAAGCAGAGCCCGAAGCTCGTAGATCTCGTCGGTACGGCCGAGGTCCGGCCTGGCGACGGCCGGCCCATGCCCAGGGATCATCTGCACGAGCCCCTCTGCCTCCAGCTGCCGCAGTACCTCACGCACGACGGAACGGCTGACGCCGAGCTGGTCGCAAAGCGGCCGTTCGACAAGCCTTTCGCCAGGCTGGAAATGGAAATCCATGATCGCTTCGCGCATGCGCTCCAGCGCCAGCGTCCTCAAGGTCTTGGAGCTGCGGTCGATGCGAAGCGTGTCGTCTAGCATGTATGCCTCCTGCGCCGCTACGAAAACAGATTCGATGCCCGGTTGACAAGGCACTTGGCGCTCCATAGCATGGTATACCATAAGATGATAGCGGGATTGGATGTCCCGAGGCGCCACCTACCCGAGGAATTCCATGCAGCCCGCCATTCGTAAGATCGTTACCTATACCGAGAACACGCTGATCGAAGGCGGCAAGGCCGCCCCCCGGCCGCTGCGCCTTATCGGCGTCGCAGCGGTGCTGACCAATCCTTGGGCCGGTCGCGGCTTCACCGACGATCTGTCGCCCCAAATCCGAGCCTGTGCGCCGGTGCTGGGAGAGATCCTGACCCACGAGATCGTTGCCGCCGCCGGTTCCGGCGAGGCTATCGAGGGCTATGGCAAGGCCGCCATCTGCGGTACGTCGGGCGAGATCGAGCATGCGTCGGCGTTGATCCATACGCTGCACTTTGGCAACCACTATCGGCGTGCCGTAAGCGCCAAGACCTACCTTGCCTTCACCAATCTGCGCGGCGGGCCGAACACCCCGATCATCATTCCGCTGATGGACAAAAATGACGAAGGGCGGCGCTCGCATTACCTCACCGTGCATTTCCAGATCGGCGATGCACCGGCGCCCGACGAGCTGGTTGTGGCGCTCGGCGCCTCGATCGGCGGCCGCCCGCATCATCGAATCGGCGACCGCTACCAGGACCTCAAAGAGCTTGGGGACGTGCATGGCTGACGCTTCCGCATCGGCATGGGTTCGACGGGGTGCGGCGCCCGACGGCACCGGCTTCATCCGTGTCGGCGCGGGCGCACCGGTGCTTTTTATTCATGGCGTTGGTATGAACGCCGAGATCTGGCAGCCGCAGATCGAGCGGATGTCCGATAGCTTCGACGTCATCGCCATCGACATGCTCGGCCACGGTCAGTCGCCGCTGCCGCCGCAGAACCCAGAACTCGCCGACTATGCTGATCAGGCCATTCGCCTGCTCGACCATCTCGGCCTCGACAAAGTATCCGTCATCGGCCACTCGATGGGCGCGCTCGTTGCCCAGGAACTCGCGCTACGCGCAGCCGAGCGCGTCCGCCGCATCGTCTCGCTGAATGCCGTGTTCCGGCGGCCACCTGAACTGGCCGAAGCTGTTCGCCAGCGCGCGGTGGCGCTTACCGGCAAGAGTGACGTGACCGGCACGGCACAGACCATTGCCCGCTGGTTCGGAGATCCGGTGCCGGTCGAGCTCGAGGCGGCTGCACGGAAGACGGCCGCCGTACTGGGTGCCGTCGACCCGGAAGGTTATGCTCGCACCTATCGCCTGTTCGCTCGTGCCGACAGCGACCACGCTGACCGCCTGCCGAGGCTAGCCGTACCGGCCCTGTTCATGACCGGTTCCGAGGACAGGAATTCTTCGCCGGCAATGTCGGCCGCGATGGCGCGGCTGGCGCCGCATGGCCGCTGCACAGTGCTCTCAGGCGAGCGGCATATGATGGCGGTGGCGGATCCCGGCCTGACGACGCGCCATATCGTCGACTTCCTCAAAGAAGGCGAAGCGATCGAGCAAGACAGCGCTGCCGCGGCGAACACCGGGTTCGACGGCAGCGAGTTCCGCCGTGCGCTGGGTTCCTTCCTCACCGGCGTCACCATCGTCACCACCATCGGGCCCGAAGGCGAGCCGCGCGGCTTCACCGCCAACTCCTTCACCTCGGTGTCGCTTGATCCACCTTTGGTGCTGGTCTGCATCGCTCACAAGGCGGTTGGCCATCCTGTCTTTGCGACATCGAAAAGCTTCGCCATCAACGTCCTCAACGAGGATCAGAAGGCAGCGTCCGGCATATTCGCCTCGAAAGCGGCCGACAAGTTCGCCGCCGTTGCCTGGCGACCGGGACGAACGGGCAGCCCCGTGCTGGACGGCTCCGTCGCATCCTTCGACTGCGACATGGAGCGGCTGGTCGATGCCGGTGATCATTCGATCCTCATTGGCCGCGTCCGCGATTTCGAGCACAATTCCGCGCAGCCGCTCGGCTATTGCCGCGGCGCGTATGTCGCGCCCGGCCTCAGCCAGGACGCGCTGGCAGCCACCCAGCCCGGCACCGATGTCGGCGCCATCCTCGAGAATGGCGGCCGGATCCTGTTCCTGGACACGGCGGATGGTTTTGAACTGCCGCGCGGTCGGGGTCTGGGTGCGGCTGGCGATGGGAAAAGCCTGCGAGGGGTGCTTGCCGCGAGGGCCATCGAGGCCAAGCTGGGCTTCCTTTTCGCCGTCTGGGACGATGCCAGAGATGTTTCGCGCACACATGTCTACTATCGCGGCACGTTCGACGTGCCCGCTTCCAGCGATCGCGGCATCAGGCTGGTCGAGATCCACGCGATCGAGGAGTTGAAAATCGCCGATCCGGCGATCCGCTCGATGCTCGCACGCTATGTCAAGGAATGCTCAGTGGATGCATTCGGCGTCTATGTCGGCAACGATGTCGAAGGCGAGGTCCGGCCGCTCGCCAGGACCGCCGGTTCCACAGCACCCAACACAGGTGACCAGCGATGAAATTCTCGCTCTTCGTGCATATGGAACGGTCGGACCTCGCCAAGCCGCATTCCGAGCTCGTGACCGAGCTCGAGGAGTTGGTCCTGATGGCCGAACAGGCCGGATTCGAGACCGCCTGGATCGGCGAGCATCACGGCATGGAATTCACCATTTCGCCCAATCCTTTTATCAATATCGCTTATCTCGCGGCCAAAACCAGCCGGATCCGTCTCGGTACCGGAACCGTGATCGCGCCCTTCTGGCATCCGATCAAACTTGCCGGCGAAGCGGCGATGGCCGACGTCATTAGCGGTGGTCGGCTCGACATCGGCATCGCGCGCGGCGCCTACAGTTATGAATATCAGCGTATTTTTCCAGGCCTCGACGCCTGGGGCGCCGGCCAGCGCATGCGTGAGATCATACCGGCGATCCGCGGCCTCTGGGAAGGCGACTTCGAGCTCTCAGGCGAGTTCTGGCAGTTCCCGCCCACCACCTCCTCGCCCAAGCCGCTGCAGAAACCCTACCCCCCGATCTGGGTGGCGGCGCGCGATCCGAACTCGCACGATTTTGCCGTTTCCCATGGATGCAAGGTGCAGGTGACGCCGCTGGCTTCTGGCGACGACGAGGTGGCGACCCTGATGCAGCGCTTCAACGGAGCCTGCGCCGCGCATCCCGAGATCGAACGGCCGGAGATTATGCTTTTGATGCACACCTTCGTCGCCGAGGACGCAGCCGATGCCGATCGCCTCACCCAGGACCTGTCGGCCTTTTACTGCCAGTTCGGCGCCTGGTTCCAAAACAAGAAGCCGGTGCACCAAGGCATATTGGAACCGCTGACGGAGGACGAGATCGCGGCCATGCCGCAATACGCGCCGGACAGGATCAGGCAGAATCTGGTGATCGGCGAAGCCGACGAAGTCCTCGCTCGACTGAAGGCTTATGAGGCGCTCGGCTACGACCAGTATTCGATCTGGATCGACAGCGGGCTTTCGCATGAGCGCAAAACGAAATCGCTGAAACTGTTCATCGACCGGGTAATGCCGGCTTTCCTCTGATCGCGAGCCCATGACCGACGCTGTTTTCAGGAACTTCATCGACGGCCGCTTCGACGAGCCATCAGCCACGTTCGACAGCGTCGACCCGTCGACCGGCGCGGCCTGGGCCAGGATGCCGGTGGCGAGCGAAGCCGATGTCGACCGCGCCGTCGAGGCGGCGCACCGCGCATTGCGCTCAGACCCATGGCGAAGGATGACAGCGACAGAGCGTGGAAAGCTGCTTGTCAAGCTCGGTGACCTCGTCGCCGCCAATGCCGCGAGCCTTGCCCAACTCGAGACACGCGACACCGGCAAGATCATCCGCGAAACGCGCGCCCAGATCGCCTATGTCGGCGACTACTACCGCTATTATGGCGGGCTCGCCGACAAGCACGAAGGCGCGCATGTGCCGATCGACAAGCCGGATCTCGACGTCACCATTCGTCGCGAGCCGATCGGCGTCGTTGCCGCCGTCGTGCCGTGGAATTCGCAGCTGTTCCTTTCGGCCGTCAAGCTCGGCCCGGCGCTGGCCGCGGGCTGCACAATCGTGCTCAAGGCCTCCGAGGATGGTCCGGCGCCGCTGCTCGCTTTTGCCGAACTCGTCGAGGAAGCCGACTTTCCCTCCGGCGTCGTCAACATCCTCACCGGCTTCGGCCATGAGTGCGGCCAGCGCCTGACCAGCCACAAACTGGTCTCGCGCGTCGCCTTCACCGGCGGCCCCTCGACGGCGCGCGCCATTGTCAGGAATACGGCGGAGAACCTTGCCTACACGACGCTGGAGCTCGGCGGCAAAAGCCCGATCGTCGTCTTTGCCGACGCCGACCTCGACAGCGCCGCCAATGCGGTTGTCGCCGGCATTTTCGCCGCGACCGGCCAGAGCTGCGTCGCCGGGTCACGGTTGCTGATCGAGCGTTCGGTAAAAGATGAGTTCCTCGTCCGGCTGAAGCGCAAGGCCGAAGCGATCCGCATCGGCGACCCACAGGATCCGGCCACAGAAATGGGGCCGCTCGCCACGCTGCGCCAGCGAGACTGGATCGAGAAGGTGGTCGCGGAGAGCCTTGCCGCGGGCGGCAGACTGGTCACCGGTGGAACGCGGCCAACCGGCGACGGCTTCTACTACGCGCCGACTATCATCGACGCCGGCGGCAGCGACCTGCCTTGCGTGCGCGAGGAATTGTTCGGGCCGGTGCTCAGCGTGCTTGCCTTCGACAGCGAGGCGCAGGCACTGGCGCTCGCCAACGATACGCCCTTTGGCCTGGCTTCGGGCGTGTTCACCAGCAATCTCGGCAAGGCGCATCGCATGGCGCGTGACATCCATGCCGGTGTTGTCTGGGTCAACACCTATCGCGCCGTATCGCCGCTCGTTCCGTTTGGCGGTTACGGCCTGTCGGGTCTCGGCCGCGAAGGCGGGCTCGACGCCATCAGAGATTACACGCGCTCGAAATCCGTCTGGATCAAGACGTCGGACGAGCCGATCCCGGATCCCTTCGTCATGCGCTGAGGGATGTGGGGCGCAGGTGCATTGAGAAAAACAAGAACAGACCAACAGAGGAGAATATCATGAAATTGTTTCTGACCGGCTTGCTGGCCGGACTGCTCGCCGCCACCGCTGGCAAGGCCGATGAAATGGCCTTCACAAGTTGGGGTGGCACCACGCAAGAGGCGCAGACGAAATCCTGGGCAGCCCCCTTCGAGGACAACTCCGGCATCAAGGTCCTGCAAGACGGACCAACCGACTACGGCAAGCTCAAGGCCATGGTCGATGCCGGCAACGTTACCTGGGATGTCGTCGACGTGGAGATGGACTTCGCCATCAAGGCCGCCAAGGACGGGCTGCTGGAACCGATCGACTATTCCCTGGTGCCCAGGGCCGATCTCGACCCGCGCTTCAGCAATGAGCATGCCGTCGGCAGCTTCTATTATTCCTTCGTGCTCGCGTGGAACAAGAGTGCCGTAACGGGCGAACCGACCGGCTGGGCCGACATGTTCGACACCAAGAAGTTTCCCGGCAAGCGGACCTTCTACAAATGGTCGGCGCCCGGCGTCATCGAGATCGCGCTGCTCGCCGACGGCGTGCCGGCGGACAAGCTCTATCCGCTTGACCTCGACCGTGCCTTCAAGAAACTCGACACCATCAAGTCCGACATCGTCTGGTGGGGCGGCGGTGCTGAGTCACAGCAGCTGATCGCTTCCGGGGAGGCCGCCTTCGGGCAACTGTGGAACGGGCGCGTCTTTGCCCTTCAGCAGGATGGCACCGATGTCGGAGTCTCCTGGAACCAGAACCTCACCGCCGCCGACGTGCTCGTCGTGCCGAAAGGCGCCAAGAACAAGGGCAGTGCGATGAAGTTCCTTGCCGCTGCGTCCAGCCCGACCGGCCAGGCGAAATTCGCCGAGGCAAGCGGCTATGCGCCGATCAATACCAAGGCCAAGGCTGAGATGCCCGCCGATGCCGTCAAAGCACTCCCCGATGCCCATGTTGAGGGACAGATCAACCTCGACATGAACTACTGGGCCGAGCATCGAGATGAGATCGCCACGCGCTGGTATGCCTGGCAGACCAAGTAACGCCGTTGCAGGTGACGGGCGCGCGGCTTGCGCGCCCCGTTTCGGGACAGGACCGCTCGATGCAAGGAATTTCTTTCAGACGCAGCTCAGTCGCCGGCCTGCCGGCCGGCAGCGGCAGCGCCTTGCCGGCTCTGCTGCTGGTCGGCCTGTTCTTCATCATGCCGGTGGTGGCCCTGCTGCTGCGCAGCGTAACCGATCCTGAACCGGGCCTGCAGAACTACGCGACCCTGTTCGGCAGCGGCACCTATGTGCGGGTGTTCCTCAACACTTTCCTGGTCGCATCGGTCGTAACCGCCGTCACCATCCTGGTGGCCTTTCCCGTTGCCTGGATGCTGGCGATCATGCCGCCGGCCATGGGATCGATCGTCTTCGGCATCATCGTGCTGTCGATGTGGACCAACCTTCTCACCCGCACCTATGCATGGATGGTGCTGCTGCAGCGTACGGGGGTGATCAACCGGGCACTGATGGGGCTCGGCATCATCCACGAGCCGCTACCGCTTATCAATAATCTGGCCGGGGTCACCATTGGCATGGTCTACATCATGCTGCCCTTCATGATCCTGCCGCTGGTGGGCACTTTGCGCGCCATCGACCCTATGACGCTGCGCGCCGCCGCCCTTTGCGGCGCAAGCCCGTTCGAGGCCTTCCGCCGCATCCTCTTGCCGCTGTCTCTTCCGGGCGTCGCCGCCGGCGGTCTGATGGTCTTCGTCATGTCGCTCGGCTACTTCGTCACGCCGGCCCTGCTCGGCGGCACATCGAACATGATGCTGGCAGAGATGATCGCCCAGACGGTGCAGTCGCTACTCAACTGGGGGCTCGGCAGTGCGGCCGCCTTCGTCCTGCTTGTCTTCACCATGGCGCTCTACGCGATCCAGCTTCGCCTGGTTGGTGCCAGGCGCGCCGGGGGAGGGATCTGACATGCTGCTCGACTATGAACGGCTCGGATGGCTGCGGGTGGCGCTTGTCGGCTTCACGGCGGCCGTCGCGGCATTCCTGCTGCTGCCGGTGGTCTTCATCGTGCTCCTGTCGTTCGGTTCGTCGCGCTGGCTGGCCTTTCCGCCACCCGGCTGGACGCTGAGATGGTATCAGCAATTGCTGGGTGACCCGACCTGGATCGATGCCGCGCTGACCAGTGCCCGAATTGCCGCCATGGCCGCTATGCTGGCCGTCATCATCGGCCTGTTCGCCTCCTTCAGCCTGGTCAGGTGTGAGTTCCGGGGACGCCAGGTCCTGCGCGGATTGCTGTTGACGCCGATGGTGCTGCCGGTCGTCGTTTTCGCCATCGCCATCTACGCTTTCTTCCTGCGCATCGGCCTTGCCGGCACCACGGTCGGCTTCGTCATCGCCCACACCATCCTGGCGCTTCCCTTCGCCATCATCCCGATCACCGCTGCGCTCGAAGGTTTCGATAAATCCATCGAGGATGCAGCCATCGTCTGCGGCGCAAGTCCGTTTCAGGCGCGGCTGAGGATCACCTTGCCGTCGATCAGGATCGGCATCTTCTCGGCGGCGATCTTCTCGTTCCTGGCCTCGTGGGATGAGGTCGTGGTAGCGATTTTCATGGGCAAGTCCGACCTTGCAGACCTTGCCGGTTAAGATCTGGGGCAGCCTGCGCGCAGACCTCAGCCCGGTGGTCGCCGCCGCCTCCAGCCTGCTCGTTGGCCTGACGTTTTGCCTGATGATCGTGACCGCACTCCTTCGCAGAAAATTGTCCAGATGACCCGATGCTTCCTGTCCATACGCGCGCTAAGAAAGACGTTCGGCGCCTTCGTCGCCGTCCACGACGTCACCATCGATGTGCCCAAAGGTGAATTCCTGACGTTCCTCGGCCCGTCCGGCTCCGGCAAGTCGACGACGCTCTACGCCATTGCCGGTTTCCAGGATCCGAGCTCAGGCGATGTGCTTCTGGAGGACATGTCGCTGCTTTCGGTGCCGTCGCACAAGCGCAACATCGGCATGGTTTTCCAGCGCTACACGCTTTTTCCGCATCTGAGCGTCGCCGAGAATGTCGCCTTTCCGCTGCGCGTGCGCCGCCGGCCGGATGCTGAGATCAAGCGCAAGGTTGCCGACATGCTGGCGCTGGTGCGTCTCGAAAACTTCGCCGACCGCCATCCGGGCGCGCTGTCTGGCGGCCAGCAGCAGCGCGTGGCGCTTGCCCGCGCGCTCGCCTACGACCCGCCGATCCTTTTGATGGACGAGCCGCTATCGGCGCTTGATAAGAAGCTGCGCCAGGAAATCCAGGCCGAGATCCGCCGCATCCACCGGGAGACAGGCGTCACCATCCTCTATGTCACCCACGACCAGGAGGAGGCGCTGCACCTATCCGATCGGATCGCGCTGTTCAGGGAAGGCCGCATCGAACAGATCGGCACCGGCGAGGATCTTTACCTCCGGCCGGCGAGCGAATTTGTTGCGGGCTTCATCGGCAACTCGAATTTTCTGCCGGCTGAGCATTTGCAAACCGCGCGTGGCGCATCCACGATCCGCCTGGCCGACGGCTCAATCGTGACCGGTATCAAAACGACAACATCGTTCGGCCAGGGTCAGAGGGTCCGGCTGATGGTGCGCCCGGAAGCCTTCCGCCTCGCGCCTGGAGCCACGAGCGCGGCGCTCGCCGTCGAGATCATCGACACGGCGTTCTTTGGCGACCGCCGGCGCGTCATGGCGCGCACGGCCGCCGGCGACGAAATTGATGTCAGGCCAGCCTCTGACGCGGAGGGAGCAGACAGCGCCACAACATCAGGCAAGCGTATCTTTTTTGATCCCGGATCGGCCTTCTTGTTTCCGGCCTGAAGGGCCGGATTGGTCAGGTCACGTCGATGTCTGTGAAGGCCCGAAGAACCGCTTCTTAAAATCCGTGTCTGAACGCTGCCGATCCGCTCCTGCCCAACGCCGCCGGACTGCTTTGCACCTCATGGTCGTAAGGTCGCTTTTGCCATCGCCTGAAAGCTGACGATCGCAGGCGACTGCGCTGGAAGCCGTGGGACAGTGGCCATCGCCCGATGGCGTTCAGGATCGTGCTGGCAAAGCCGCAATCAGCGAAGCAACAAAAGGGGCGGTTTGGCCGTTCTGATGAGTCGCATTGGCGGCTGGGGCATTCGAAGACATGACGACGCAGCAAATTTTGTCATTTGCCGTAACCTTCGTGATGATGGCAGCGTTCGTGTGGGGTCGCTATCGTTATGATCTGGTCGCGGCCGCGGCACTGTTGCTTGCTCTCGCGGTTGGCATTGTGCCTCTTGACGAAGCCTTCAGCGGGTTCAGCGACGATATCGTGGTTATTGTTGGCAGCGCTCTGCTGGTGAGCGCAGGGATATCGCGCTCGGGTATCATGGAGGCCGCCATCAAGCGCTTTGCTCCGAAATTATCGGGAGTTCGGTCGCAACTGGCGCTGCTGGTGATCGTGGTCACGATCCTCTCTGCCTTTGTAAAGAATATCGGGGCGCTCGCTATCATGATTCCGATCGCCTTCCAGTTCGCGCGCCGGTCTAACATTTCACCCTCGATATTTCTGATGCCTATGGCGTTCGGGTCACTGCTCGGCGGTCTCATGACGCAGGTGGGAACATCTCCCAACATCGTTGTGTCCCGAGTACGAGAGGAACTGACCGGAACCGCCTTCACAATGTTCGACTTCACACCCGTTGGAGTTGCCATAGCCGCTGCCGGAACGATCTTCCTTCTGTTTTTCT
Organism: Mesorhizobium sp. M7A.F.Ce.TU.012.03.2.1; assembly: GCF_004006095.1. Classification (NCBI taxonomy): domain Bacteria; kingdom Pseudomonadati; phylum Pseudomonadota; class Alphaproteobacteria; order Hyphomicrobiales; family Phyllobacteriaceae; genus Mesorhizobium; species Mesorhizobium sp. M7A.F.Ce.TU.012.03.2.1. The sequence continues at coordinate 207,300 of NZ_CP034779.1, read as the reverse complement.
ATTGGTTGTTGCCGGTGCGCGAAAAGCTTGGCGGATCACTGAACGAAGCCCTCGACATCAAGAACTACCTTACGGAGGCTCGAATTGTCGCCGACTCCACGGTGCTTGGGAAAACCGTCGCAGACCTCATGAAGCTCGCCGGCGGCGATGCAATCGTGACGTCGATTCTGCGCAATCGCACGATGCGGATGACGCCACTGCCCGACGCGATCCTCAAGGTGAATGACATCCTGTTGCTCGAGGGCGACCCAGAAGCGCTGGATCGCCTTGTCTCCCAGGGCAGGCTCAGCGTGACCGGGGATAGGGTTGGTGGTGACGACACCACCAACGAAATGGTCGCTATCGAAGCCGTAATCGGTGAAAGCTCCTCTTTGATCGGCTGGACCGCCCAGCGCCTTGCCCTTTACGATCGCTTCAATGTCAACCTCCTGGCTGTCAGCCGTCGCGGGGAGCGCCTCGACCGCAGGCTGGCCGAAGTCGAGCTGAGGCTCGGGGACGTTGTCGTTTTGCGGGGCATTGCAGCCAGGATGCCTGAGATACTTCGTGAACTCGGCTGCTTACCACTGGCAGAAAGGGCAATCCTTCTTGGTAGCGTCCGCAAGGGTATCGTGCCGGTAGTAATCCTTGCTCTCGCCATGGTGGCGACGGCGTTTGGGATGCTGCCAGTCTCCGTCGCTTTCTTCGCGGCCGCTGTCGCGGTTGTGCTTTTCAAGGTCATTCCGCTCCGCGACGTCTACCAATCGCTCGATGGGCCTATACTCGTGATGCTGGCCGTTATCATTCCAGTAAGCGATTCGCTACGCAGTACAGGGGCGACGGGAGTAGTTGCCGGCGAGCTTGCCAAACTAGGGACCATTCTTCCGGCGTCCGGCGCACTGATGCTCATCCTTGTCGCCGCCATGGCCGTTACGCCATTCCTCAACAATGCCGCCACCGTCCTTGTCATGGCGCCTATCGCCGCCGAATTTGCTAGTGATCTGGGCTACCGGCCGGAAGCATTTTTGATGGCTGTCGCCATTGGCGCCGGCTGTGACTTTCTCACCCCGATCGGACATCAGTGCAACACGCTTGTCATGGGGCCGGGTGGCTACCGCTTCAGCGACTATCCCCGTCTGGGACTGCCCCTATCTTTTCTCGTAGTCATTGTTGCCGTGCCGATGCTTATGATCGTTTGGCCAGTGGACTGACATCGATATTCGGATGCCCTCCTTGGAAATCCCACATGACACTACATTCCGGTTGGTGTCGCCAACGGTGGCCCTCTCGTCCCGCCCGCGGCGATAGACACTTTGTTCCAGCCGTTTATCGGGGCGAAGGGAAAGCAAGCAAAAGTCGGCACAAGGAGTGTTTTGCGCAGCGGCAGGGCCATGGTGAACTGCAAGCCGTCACAACGACATTCGATCTTGCCGCTAACCTGAGATACGAGCGTTGCACATCGCGCAGGGCGGACGAGGGCGGCCTGTTAGCCGCCCAGTCATTTCATCTCACACGTTGCGACGCCCTCTGGCCCCCTCCAGGTCATCACCTGTGTAGACATCAGCCGTTGGATCGAAGCCGGTCCAACCGCCTGCTTCGTATTCGTTTCGACGGCGGGCGATGTCGACGGAATTATATTGCTTCAGTATCTCTTCCGCGTCGGGGACTAGGTCGTCTTCGACCCTGGCTGTGACCATTGTTCCCCCACGCCGAACGCCTTCGGCATAAACATGTGCGTCGTTTTCCGGCACACCGGACTCTGTCATCGCGCCGATGATGCCACCAGCTGCGCCACCGACCACGGCACCGCCGACAGCGCCGACCGCAGTCGCTGCCAGCCAGCCCGCGGCAACCACGGGGCCGACACCAGGTATGGCCATCAGGCCGAGGCCGGTGAGCAGGCCGCCGGCCCCTCCGATAACGGCGCCGACACCAGCCCCCGCCGCCGCATCCTCGCCAGCCTCCGACGCTTCGCCCGTAAGCCGGCCGCTCGAATTGCTCGCCACGATGCTAATATCGTCGTGCGGAACGCCGGTGGCTTCAAGCTCACCCACAGCGTCGCTTGCTTGATCGTAATTGTCGAAGAGTCCTGATACGGTTTTCATCTGATTTTTCCTTGCTTGGTGATCAATTCTTGCCGGCAACGACGTTGCCTTGAAAGTCGAGGGCGATGGGCGCTGCTTTGCCGTCCTTGCTGGCGGTTCCACGCCAGATCCCCTTGTCGTCCTTCGTCAGGGCGGAGACGTCCGAGTAACCCGCCTTCTCGATGGCGCTCTTGGCCTGGTCCTCGGTGAAGCTGTTGGCACCAGGCACCGGCGCCGCAGAATTTGTGGTGTCTGCATCGGAGGCGGCTGGCGCGGAACTGTCGGGGGCAGGAGCGGCAGCCGCGACCTTGCCGATCATCTCCTGATGCATCTTAAGTGTCGGCAACGTCTCGCTTGCAAACGACTTGAGAGCGGAATTGTCGCCATCCTTGGCGTAACTTTCAAACATGCTCACAGCGTCGGCATGCGCCGTCCTCTGCATGTCGGCATAGGGTGCATCGACTGGCGCCGCAGCTGACTGCAACTTGTCGACGTCGCTCTTGTGGGCAGCGTCGAGGTCGGCGGGCACCTGCAATTTCTGTTCGCCGGCAATACTCTCGAGCTTGGCGTTCGCAGTGCCATGGTCGGAGATCATCCTCTGGGCGAAATCCTTAAGGGTCGGATCTTGGAGCTTGTCTTGAGCGACCTTGCTGGACTGCACTTCGAACATCCCGCCGATCGCGGCCTTCGTGACGAAGTCCTGTGCCCTCTCTGCTGACAAGGCAGGCAGTACAGCGGTCATTACGGTCGCGATCGAGAGCGATGCCATGCGTAGTTTGGTTCTCATGCTGAGGTTCCTTGGTTGAGGAGGACGATGAACCCCAATCTCCTGGCGCTACCTTTGTTCCGGACGTTGACAAATGTCGGACATTTCGGGGCGCCGTTCCCGTCGTCGTGAAGCTGGCGGAGCGTCACCGATCCCATTGTCCGGGACCTCAGACCGATCGAAGAGTTGCCATTGCGCGCAGAGGGAGCCTGATGGCGAAAAATCCAACGGTGAAAAGTTCGGTGTGCGATCCGGCAAGAGCCTGAAGCAGACGCGCCCGGTCAGAAAAGCACCACAAAGGCGGAAAGACGTCGGTCGCGCCCCAGACTCCGCCTAACCGGCATGCCGGCGGGTAGGCAGGTCGACATGCGTGACCTCCGCCAAGTGATCGCGCGAACGGCCAAGGCACCCGCCGCTGCTCGTTTCTGATTATGAAAGCCCGCCGCCCCATTTGCGAAGCGGCGGGCTTCATCCGCCCCAACTTGTCAATGCAACTTTGATGCCAAACCTTTTTGGCTCTCTATAGGACAATGGGCCTGTCCGACAGCGATCAAACAGACATCCAAAATGCCAGCAGCAGGGCGCATATGGATGAGACGAAAGCAGCGGTGGCAAAAAGCACGCCCTGCCAATCTGGCGGTGGATCGGACACCAACTTGTCGGGGGGCGGATGATTGTCATTCATGATAAGCAATTTTGCGATGCCAAGTTTGGTCCCGCTAATCCTTCAGGTTGTCGGCGGAAATGGCCGCCCTACCGAAGGCCAAAGAAACTCAAAATCGCCAAGACGACGACCACCGGACCGACTAGCCAAATGATATTGTTCATGATCTCTCTCCTGTTGCTTTCGAAAGTTCGCGCCTGGCAGCGCCGATCGTTCGGGACGCCTCTGCTTCGAGTTCTACAAGCTTGTCCCGGATCTCCTCCGGCTCGGCGTGCTCCAATCCGACAACGTCATTTCTGGTTTCATTCAGTGAAACGATGATCTCATCGAGTTTGGCGTGAATGGCGGCGGTGTCGCGATAGCCTTGTAGAAGGACAACACCAGTGATCACAATGGCGGCAACCGACAGGGCGTAGGTAACCGCACTTGTCAGACCAAAGGGCACCAGGGCGGTGCACAAAACCATTGCTATGAGAATGACATAGAAGCCCGGCGGCCGAGATAGGAAGTCGGAGGCCGCGAAAAGGAACCGATTCATATCCGGGCCAAAGTCATCAAGGCGACCAGTGCGGTAATGGCCACACAGATAGGCACTGCTGCCAGTAAGTCTGCCTCTAAGATCCGACTCTCTTTGTCGCGCAACATCAGGTCACCTACTCCAAGTTAAAGATATAGGGTTCGCGAGCAGCTGGGCGGCTCGCGAACCCTGCTATCGGCGTCGGAAGGGACGTTGCTGCGCCGATCCACCACATGTCAGCCAAGCACGAGTGCCATCACGAGAAAGGGGACAGCTGCCAATAACAGCGTGCTTGGCCAGCACTTTTATCCATCTGGGTTTATCCCAAATTCGAGAGACAACAGCCGCGGGGGGCAGGCGTTCCAGTCGCTGTCTCTGACAGGACCAATGCGTGTTCTAGGACCAGACTTAGGCCCCAAAGGGCCTAGACCTAAGTGCCTCAGGCGGAACGTTTAGGGCGGCTCCATGTTCAAGTTGCCGGGCGGCGCGGGACGATGATCGTGTTGCGCCCGTCCCCACGGGAGTGCAGATATGAACATGCTTCTAAAGAACACCGCAGCAGCGATGTTGCTCTTGGCTGGGATCGGCTCAGCCGCCGCGGACGACATCATTATCCAGCCGGAACAAGACACCGTCATCCGCGAATATGTGAAGCAGCAGCCCCTGGCGTCGGTCAAGCTCCCCGGCGTGGAACTGAATGTCGGGACAGCTCTGCCAGACACGGTTGAGATACATGAGGTCCCCAACGTCGAATACCGCTATGTGGTGGTCGACAACCGCACGGTGCTGGTGGACCCGGGCACCCGAAAAATCATCAAGGTTTACGACTGAACGAACCAATCCAACCCCGCCGCCATCGCTGGCGGCGGGGCTGAAGCTATAAATCTCCACGTCCGGACGAAGATGATGAGCCTTAAAGTCGCGACATCGCAAGCGTTCTTGGCACGCCTCTCCGGCACGAATGCGGAAAGCACGTTAGAGCGAAGGCCGAGAGGAAACCCCTCCAAAGGTCTCGGGCTTTATGGATGATGGTCGCGGCCAGGCAGAGTTTTCCGCTCAGCAAGCCAGTCCAGGAGTTCAAGGACCTTCAGGGCACGATCAGTGCACGAGTAATACGCTTTTTGACGCTCCTGCTTCCGCGTGACCAGCCCAAATTCTCGCATTATGCTAAGGTGTTGGGAGAGTGCGGAGTTGCTAAGCCCTAATCGCGACGCCAGATCAGAAACGGATATTTCTCCGTTGGCAAGAATGACTAGAGCGAGAAGGCGCTTTTCATTAGCCATGGCAGCGAGCAGCTCCGCGGACGGCGCATAAATGCTGTGGTTTTCGGGATCCATGATGTCTCCCTCACTCACGCGTCGAGCGGGCCTTGCGCAGGCCGAAATGTAAAGAACTCTGAACTCGCCTCCCATTTACCGCAGCGGCGGGCCAAGGATGACGTGCCGGGATCGTCGGGCGCTCCGGCGCGTTAGAACTATTAGCGTAGCGTAATGTTCCATCAGAAGGGCGTCGCTGTCTGACGGCCGGCGTCGGCGGCTAAGCGCCTTAGCTCCTGGATCGACCCTTCTTCGAAGCCTGGGAACCTTTGGCTTCGGCAGCAAGGCGTTGTTCTCGAAGTCGCGCAGTTTTTAAAAAACGCGCCTCTCTCTCGGCCGCGTTAGCAACTTTTGCCTCGCGGTCTGCGCGATCCAATCGGTCTTTGTCGATGCTTCGCTGGGACACTTTGGCCTCCTACCAGAAGACCGTTGAATTTACTTTTCGCTAAATTGTTCCCGTCAATTCGGCGACTGCCTTCCTGACGCTTGCGGCACCAACAAAGCAAAACACCGCCACCGGCGTAGCGGGCTCTTGAAGAGGCAGGCAATTGGAGGGTACTGACAAACTAGGTACCGCCACAGTGCTTCCGGCATCAAAGGTGCCGGATCGCAACGCCGCATGCCGACAGCATCGATGGGCCGGAGATGAACGGCAAGGACCCCTGTGCAGTTCGCCAAGCACCTTCGGGTCCGGAGAGCCTGCACTGCAGCCTAGCAAGCTCTTCGAAATAGGCCGCGAGATCGTCATCAGCATTCGCCGGCTCTGAACATTGGTGATGTTGTGGAACCCACGGTGATGTTGTGGAACCCAGCGCAAGCCTCACATCGCTGCTTCCTGCTCCATCTCTTTCATGTCCTGAAAGCGGTCCGCAATCCGTGGGTGAACCCGGCCGCCGTCCGCAGCACCGATGGCAACGACAATCTCGTCGGCAGCCGGGCCGTCGGCGATCTGGAAGTTGGCGGTGATGAAATGCGAGCGGCGACCGTTCTCGCTCTTGTGCATCATCGGCAGCGATAGCAGCGCGCCCGGCGCGTTGCGGGTGTTACAGAATTCGAGATAGGTCGTGCCGCCGACGGCGTCGCGGAAGACATTGCCGAAGCGCAGCGTATGGATCATGGCGGAGGCATGCTCGATCTCGCCGGCGGTTCCGACGGCGGCCGTCTTGCCGTAGCTTTCGACGCGTTCCGCCTGCATCAATCCAATCAGGCGGCTCGTGAGTTCCTGCCCCAGCCGGGGCGCTATGGCGACAATCTCCGGCTGCAAATCCTCGACGAAGCCGCGCCCGGCCCATGGGTTGCGCAGGACGGCTGCCACCACGATCGACGTTACCGGCCTTGCACCCGCTTTGCCGCCTTCGATGTGCACTTCCTCGATGAAGGTGCTGACTTTTCGCAATTCCATGATTTGGCCTCTCCAGGTGGAAGCTCAAGCTAATGCACGCCAACCATCGGGTATTCCTCCGGTTCGTAGGAAGAAACGGCGTGCGTCCCGCTTGGAAGCGGTGTAGCGTTCGTATATCCGCGACGGCTTAAATTCGCCCTTCGCGAGCGGCGGAAGATCAGGCGTGGACCACGAGTCGCAAATTCTCTCCTTGCGGGATGCCGCCAGCCTCATCAATTCGGGCGGCGATCTCCAGTCCGTGCTGCGCCATCTCGTGCTGGCGGCCTGTCGTCATGCCCAATGGACTCTAGGCTCGATCATGGGCATCGACGCCCCCCACGGCCACGCCTATGTCATCGTGCGCCACGACCCGACGCTCATTCACCGCACGTTGCCGGACCGTTGGGAGCTGGCCACCAGTCCCTCGATCGTCGCGCTCAACCGCAACGAGCCGGTCTACATCAGGGACGCGCGCGTATCGGAGGAGTTCCCGGGCTACCGCCGAGAAGCCTTCGAGCGCGACTACCGCAGTGTTCTGGTCATGCCGATGAACTGCGTCGACGAAGACGGCCGGCCGATGGTGCTGACCGTCGTTTCCCGCGAGATCACCGAAGTGACGGCGCAGGATATCGCCTTCATCGGCATGATCGTGCATCTGGGTGAGATCGCGGTCGAGAAGCAGCATCGGCTGCGCCAGGAGAAGCAGGCCGGCGAGCGTCTGCAGCGCGCCCTCTCGGCGCACACCTCGCTTCTCCAGCAAGCCTTGTCGGACGGATCGGTGGCCTCGCTCGCCGAAAAAGTCAGCGAGCTGCTACCCAATCCTGTGGTGGTGATCGATTTCCATGCCAATCTGGTTGTCGCCGGCCGTTCCCCGAGCGAGGCGCATTTCGACACCGCCTCCTGGCAGCAGGCGGTGAGCGGAACGCTCAGCCGGCAAATCTTCAAGATAGCTCGCGGCGCGTCCGACGGGCGTCACACCGAGACGCTGTTCGTCGATGACGGCAAGCGACAGCTCAAGCTTTCGGTGCGCATCGAGCCGCTTAGCATCGACGCCGAAGTGGTTGGCGCACTGATGATTTTCCCGACGCCTCACGAGTCTGGTCAACTCGATCAGATGCTGCTCGACAGCACCAAATTCGCCCTCAGTGTGCAGATGATGCGCAGCTTCGTGCGCTTCCGTTTCGAGACGCGCTCGCTGACCGAGCTTTTCCTGGAGGTGGCGGAGCGCCGCTGGCGCGACGAGGCCGATATCGTCAATCGCGCCCGCCGGCTGGGGCTCGACTTGACCGTTGCACAGAAGATGATCGTCGTCGACCTCGCCGAACAGGACGGTGCCATCGGCCTTGCCGATCCGCATCATGAGGTCATGCGTCTGCTGCAGCAGGCCGGCATTGCCGGCACGGCAATCGCGGTGGAGGATGGGCTTGTCTGTCTTGTCCCGGCCGATACCGGGCAGGATGGCGCGCGCTTCGCGAAATTGCCGCACAAGATTGCGGCCGGGCTTGGCCGCTATTTCGAAGGTGAGCCGGTGGTTGTGCTTTCCGAGGCCTGTGCCGCGCTGGTCGATTATCCCATCGCCTGGGAGCGGTGCCGCCGCATGATCCGGATCGGCCGTTCCTTCGGACGCACCGGCGTTTTTGCCGGCCAGGATTTCGGTCCGTTGCCGATATTGGTCGCCGCTGCCGACGCTCCGGACGTGCGCGGCTTCGTCGACGAAAGTGTCGGCGCCCTGATCGCGCATGACCGCGAGCACGGCACGCCCTATCTGGAGACGTTATTTGCCTATCTGCGCGAGGGCTGCCGCAGCCAGGCCTGCGCCGACGCCATCGGCCTGCATGTCACCACCTTACGCTATCGCCTGTCGCGCATGGAGGACCTGTTCGGCATCCGTCTCGACACGCCCGAACAGCGCTTCGCGGTTGAACTCGCGATCCGTCTCAGCGGCATCATCGACAGCCGCACGCCGACAGCCCGTTAGACTCTGTTGACCTCGCCACCACTGTTTCGACGCGGCAGCCGCCGCAAGTGCAGGCGCGCTGCGCCTGCACTTGCTCGGGATGGCAGCAGCACGCCCCGACATCTTTCCTACAGACCGGAGGAAGAAGGCCGGCCGTCTCTTGCCTAGCTTTCATCCGACACTATGGGAGGAAAGCAATGGCGGACGCGGTGGTACACAGGACGATCGACCCGATCGCCTTGCGTCGTGCCTTCGGCACCTTCGTCACCGGCGTGACCGTCATCACCACGCGCGACTGCGACGGCAATCCGCGCGGCATGACCGCGAACTCCTTTACCTCGGTCTCGCTTGACCCGCCGTTGCTCCTGGTCTGCGTCGCCAAGGCGGCGGCGAGCTTTCCCGCATTCAACGAAACACGGTCCTTCGCGGTCAATTTCCTCCATGAAGGCCAGGTCGACGTTTCTTCGGTGTTCGCATCCAAAGCGGCGGACAAATTCCAGTCGGTCAACTATGACCGCGCCCACACCGGCGCGCCGATCCTCACCGACAGCCTGACATGGTTCGACTGCACCGTTCACAACCGCATCGAGGCCGGCGACCACATCATCCTGATCGGCCAGGTCCAGGCTTTCGGAACCAGCCCATCGGCGCCGCTCGGGTTTTGCCGCGGCCGTTACGCCAGCGTAAAGGATCCGCTGCCTGCCGGCTGGCTGGCCTCGCAGGACATGATCATCGGCTATCTTGTCGAAGCCGGCGACCGCATCCTCTTGCGCACCGATGGCAAGGGAAGTTGGGTGCTGCCGACGGCGCGGCGCCGCAAGGCCGACAGTCAGCTCGTCCTCGATGGCGGCGAGGCGCTGACCCTCGTCCCTGAAAACACCTTCCTCTATTCGGTCTTCGACGTCGCCGACAGCGACCCGGGCTATCTCATCTACCGCGCCGAACTGAGCCGTGAGAGCGCTGAAGCAGCACTTCCGGATGGCCACGCCTTCTTTTCCGTCGACGTGCTGCCCTATGAGCGGGTCGCCACCCATGAATTGCGCGCCATGCTGCGCCGCTATGCGCGGGAGCGCCAGGACAAGCGCTTCGGCATTTACATCGACACCGGCGACGGCGGCCGCGTCGCCATGATCGACGGCCAGTCGCAATCGTGGACGCAAGCCGCATCCGAATGATGCTTCACCCAGGACAGACAGCATGAAAACGACGGTCGAATCGCTCGAAGGCTCACGCCAGAACCTGTTCATCAACGGCGCGTTCGTGGCGCCGAAAGGTAGCCAGTACATCGACAGTTTCGATCCGACCACCGGCAAGCCCTGGTACCAATTCGCAGAGGCCAATGCCGAGGATGTCGGCGCGGCCGTGGAGGCGGCGCGCCTAGCTTTTGCCAATCCAGTCTGGCGACGCATGACCCAGACCGACCGCGGCACGCTGGTGCGCCGTTTGGGGGAACTGGTGCTGGAGCACGCCGACGAGTTGGCGCTGATCGAGACCCGTGACAACGGCAAGCTGCTCAAGGAAATGCGGGCGCAGATGCGCGCCATGCCCGACAGCTACACCTATTTCGCAGGGATGGCCGACAAGCTGCTCGGCGACACCATTCCGGTCAACAAGCTCGACATGCTCAATTTCAACCTGCGCGAGCCGATCGGCGTCGTCGGCATGATCACGCCATGGAACTCGCCGCTGATGCTGCTCACCGGCACGCTGGCGCCATGCCTGGCGCTCGGCAACACGGTGGTCGTCAAGCCGTCCGAGCATGCCAGTGCCTCCACGCTCGCGCTGGCCGAGCTGATCATGGAGGCCGGCTTCCCGGCCGGCGTCGTCAATGTCGTGACCGGCACCGGCGCCGTGGCGGGGGACGCGCTGACCCGGCACCCTGGCATCGCGAAATTCGTCTTCACCGGTTCGACGGCGACGGGCCGGCGGATTGCCGCCAATGCGGCTGAGAACCTCATCCCCTGTTCGATGGAACTCGGCGGCAAGTCGCCACATGTCGTCTTCGACGACGTCGACATCGACCATGCCGTCAACGGCGTCGTGTCCGGTGTGTTCGCGGCGGCTGGGCAGACCTGCGTCGCCGGTTCGCGCTGTTTCGTCGAGGCCAGCGTCTACGATCGGTTCGTCGAGGCGCTGGTCGAACGCACGCGGCGCGTGCGGGTCGGGCTGCCGATGCTGGAGGAAACCGACGTCGGACCGCTGGCGCTGTCGGTGCAACTCGCCAAGGTGGAAGGCTACGTCGCCTCGGGCGTGCGCCAGGGCGCGCGGATTGCGGCCGGCGGCAAGCGGCCGCAGGCGGATGAGCTTGCAGGCGGCTGGTACTTCGAGCCGACCGTGATGACCGATGCCGACAACGGCATGGACTTCATGCAGGAGGAGCTGTTCGGTCCTGTCGTCGGCGTCATCCCGTTCTCGTCGGAAGACCAGATGATCCGTCTCGCCAACGACACCCGCTATGGCCTCGCCTCCGGCATCTGGACCCGGGACATCAACCGCGCGCTGCGTTTCGCCAGGAATGTCGAAGCCGGCACCGTCTGGATCAACACCTACCGCGCCTCGTCCTTCATGTCCGCCAATGGCGGCTTCAAGGAGAGCGGCTACGGGCGGCGCGGCGGCTTCGACGCCATGGAGGAGTTCTCGCGCCTGAAGAACGTCGTCATCGACTACTCGGGCGCCATGCAGGACCCCTTCATTATCCGCCTTCGCTGACCAACCCGACGCACTGGGGAGACCGACATGAAATTCGCCGTTTCGCTGACCATGGAACGCTTCTCGCCCGACATGCCGATGTCGAAGGTGAAGAGCAATCTCCTCGAGTTGGCGCGCCTGGCCGACGAGGGTGGCTTCGAGACGCTGTGGACGGCGGAGCATCACACGATCGAATGCACGATCTCGCCCAACCCCCTGATGACGCTGACCTGGCTTGCCCAGCATACCGAGCAGATCCGCCTCGGCACCTCGACGCTGGTCGCGCCCTACTGGAGCCCGATCCGGTTGGCAGGGGAGGCGGCACTTTGTGATCACCTGACCGGCGGGCGGCTGGAGTTCGGCATCGCGCGCGGTTCGTACCAATATGAGTTCGACCGCATGGCCGGCGGCATGCCGCAGCAGGAAGGCGTTGCCTATCTGAAGGAGCTGGTGCCGGCGGTGAAGAAGCTGTGGGCACAGGATTATGCCCATGACGGCGATTACTGGAAGTTCCCGCTCGCCGCCGGCGTGCCGAAGCCGCTGCAGACGCCGCATCCGCCGATCTGGGTGGCCGCGCGGGACCCGGGAACCTTCGACTGGGCGGTCGGCATCGGCGCTTCGATCCTGTCGACGCCCTTGTCGGCGCCGGCGGCCGAGATCGCCGTGCTCGGCGAGAAATTCCGCAAGGCCGTCGCCGATCATCCAGAGGTGCCGCGCCCGCGCCTGATGATGCAGCGGCGCACCTGCGTCTACGAACGAGCGCACGACTGGGAGATCGCGGTCGGGCATGCCATTGACTATGGCCGCGCGTTCGAGAACCTGTTCCAGAACATCGGCACCGTGCAAAACGGCTTTCCCGAAGCTATCCCCTACGAGAGCGTCAAGGGCAAAGACAATTACAATCCCGAGAACATCCGTCGCAACCTGATGTTCGGCACGCCCGACGAGGTGATCGAGAAGCTGCTCGACTATGAAGCCGCGGGCGTTGACCAGTACTGCCTCGGCCTGACGTTCAACCTGCCGTTCGAGCTGCAGAAGAAGACGATCAAGCTGTGGGTCGACGAGGTGATGCCGGTCTTCGCCGCGCGCGAGCGCGAAAGGGCGCGCCAGGCGGCGAGGGCGTGACCATGGCGCGCTCCGGCCAGCTCGATGTCGAGGGCGTACTGCTCAACTGGCGCCTTGAGGGTGAGGGTGGGTTGCCGCTGGTCTGCATCCATGGAGTCGGCTCCTATCTCGAAGCCTGGAGTGGCGTGGCGGGCCAACTGAAAGATCGCTTCTCGGTTCTCACCTTCGACCTGCGCGGCCATGGCCGCTCCAGCCGGATCAAGGGCCGTTACGAGATCGATGATTTCGTCAAGGAAACGCTGGCGCTGGCCGACCATGTCGGGTTTGCCACCTTCCATCTGGCCGGGTTTTCACTGGGTGGCCTGATCGCACAGCGCCTGTCGCTGACGCATGCCGAGCGCCTGAAAAAACTGGTGTTGCTGTCGACGGTCGCCGGCCGCACGCCCGAGGAACGGCACGCGGTGCGTGGCCGGCTGGCGGCGCTGATGGCGAGCGATGCCTCAGTGCATCATGCAGCCTCGCTGTCGCGCTGGCTGACGGAGGATTTTCAGGACAGCAACCCGGAGGTCATCGCCGAGTTGCGCCGGCGTGACGCTGAAAACGACCGCGACTGCTATGCGGCCGCCTATCGCGTTCTGGCCGAGACCGATTTCGGCGGCATTCTCGACCGCATCACCTGCCCGACGCTGATCGTGACCGGGGAGGACGATCAGGGCTCCAGCCCGCGGATGGCACGGCTGATGCACGAACAGGTGCAAGGGTCGCAACTCGCCATCCTGCCCGGACTTCGTCATTCGATCCTGATCGAGGCGCCGGCTCGGGTTGCCACCCTGATGGGCGATTTCCTGATGGACGCTGACCGCGGGAAAGGGGGCGGCGCCGATGAATAGCAGCCTTCGCGATGCGAAAGCGAACGCCGGACATCACTGGCTGCACGACACCTCGCAGGGAGCGGGCCGAGACCTTCCCTGTGATCGGGGGAATGGCGACGGCAAACATCCTCCGCGACATCGGAAGACCGGACCGGCCACGACGTCGCTAAATCGGCGGGCCTTTGGGAGAGGACGCCGACCAGGTCGGCACGAAATTGGGACGTCATGACCGGCTGAACGGAAGTGACTGCAAGGAACTGAACAACAACAGGGGAATACGGATATGACATTCTGGAACAGACCACAGCTGACGTTGGCCGCGATGGCGCTTGCGCTTGGCGCATATCCTGCTCACGCAGGCGCGGTGCTCGACCGCGTTTTGGCGGCCGGCACGCTCAAGGTGGCGACCGATGCCAACTGGGCGCCGCAGTCCTTCGTGAATTCCAGCAACGAGCTGGACGGCTTCGATGTCGACGTCGCCAAGGCCATCGGCAAGCACCTCGGCGTCAAGGTCGAGTTCATCACGCCCGGCTGGGACATCATCACCGCCGGCCATTGGGCGGGGCGCTGGGACATGCATGCCGGCTCGATGACGCCGACCAAGAAACGCGCCGAGATCTTCGATTTTCCGGCGGTCTACTATTACACGCCGGCGGCCGTTGCCGTGCACAAGGACAGCAAGGCCAAGACGCTGGCAGATCTCGACGGCAAGGTGGTCGGCGCCACCAGTACCTCCACCTTCGAGGCCTATGCCAAGAAGGATCTGACGCTCGACGCCGCCGGCGCGCCGCCATTCGAGTACAAGCTCAACCCGAAGGAGGTCCGCTCCTACGAGAATTCGACGACCGCCTTTGACGACCTCCGCCTCGGCGACGGCGTGCGCCTGGACGCGGTGGTCTCTTCGCTACCGTCGATCCTCGACGCCGAGAAGGCCGGCTACCCGATCAAGCAACTAGGCGATCCGGTGTTTTACGAGCCGCTGGCGATTGCCATCGAACGCGGCGATCCCGAACTCTCCGCCAAGATCGGCGACGCCGTGAAAGCGATGAAGGAGGATGGCACGCTGAGCAAGCTCTCCGAAAAGTGGTACGGGCAGGATTATTCGAAGACCAACTAGCCCCTTTCAAAGGCGGCCTGCCCCCCGGCAGGCCGCCGAACAGCCGGTGCTCAAAGATGCTCTATCCCGATACCGTCGAAGCCGAAATCCTCGTCCACAAACCCTGGTTCGTGGCTACGATGTTCGGCGTCGTTCTGCTTCTCTTCATGGCTTTCAACATGTCGAGCACCAGCTTTGCCGAACTAATGCGCCCCGTGATCGGCGAACCGTCGGTGAGTGGCTTCTACGGCCGCTTTGCCATTGCTTTCGCCATAGCGGTGATCTTCACCTTGAACGTCGTGCTGATCGGCTTCGCGCCGCTCAAGTTCCAGATCGGCATCGTCTGGCTCGAACTGCTGCTCCTGTTCATCGCCTTCTTCGAAACGTTCCATCTCAGCCTGCCCTTTATCAGGGAGAAGCTGCCGTTCCTGATTAGCCAGGGCGTTGTCACCACACTCTACGTCTCGGCCATTTCGATCGTTATCGCTTCCGTCATCGCCGTCGCCGGTGCGGTGGCCAAGCTTTCCAGCAATGGCTTCGCCTACGCCATCGCCAGCTTCTACACCTCCTTCTTCCGCGGCCTGCCGCTACTCATGCAGGTCTATCTGATCTATCTCGGGCTGCCGCAGCTCGGCTTTGTCATTGATGCGGTTCCGGCCGGCATCCTGGCGCTATCGCTCTGCTACGGCGCCTACATGACCGAGATCTTCCGCTCCGGCATACAGAGCATCGATCGCGGCCAGTGGGAGGCGTCGCGCTCCATGGGCTTCGGCTTCACGCTGACCATGCGTCGCATCATCCTGCCGCAGGCATTGCCGGTCATCATTCCGCCAACGGGCAACCAGTTCATCTCGATGCTGAAGGATTCCTCGCTGGTCTCGGTCATCGGCGTGTGGGAGCTGATGTTCCTGGCGCGCACCCTCGGACAGAAGACCTTCCAGCACATGGAGATGCTGATCTCGGCAGCCATGATCTACTGGATGCTGTCGATCTGCCTCGAACTGGTCCAATCGCGGATCGAACGGCATTACCACAGGAGCAAGGTGCGATGAGCGCTCCGGCCATCATTGAAGCCAAGTCCGTTTCCAAATGGTACGGCAAATTCCAGGCGCTGAAGAACATCAACCTGATCGTCCACAAGGGCGAGCGGATCGTGATCTGCGGGCCCTCGGGTTCCGGCAAATCAACGCTCATCCGCTGCTTCAATCGCCTGGAGGCGCATCAAGAGGGCGACATCGTCGTCAACGGCGTTGCCTTACATGGCAAGATGACCAACGTTGCCGCCGTGCGCTCCAACGTCGGCATGGTCTTCCAGCACTTCAACCTGTTTCCGCACATGACGGTGCTGATGAACTGCATGGCCGGCCCAATGTGGGTGAAGGGCGTATCGGAAAAGCAGGCGCGCAAGACCGCACTGAAGTTCCTTGAGCGGGTCCGCATTCCCGAGCAGGCGAACAAGTTCCCCATCCAGCTGTCCGGCGGACAGCAGCAGCGCGTGGCGATTGCCCGCAGCCTGTGCATGGAACCGGCTGTCATGCTGTTCGATGAGCCGACCTCCGCCCTCGATCCGGAAATGGTCTCCGAGGTGCTAGAGACGATGACGGGATTGGCTCGGGACGGCATGACCATGGTGTGTGTGACGCATGAGATGGGTTTTGCGCGTGCGGTTGCCGACCGGGTGATCTTCATGGACGCTGGGCAGATTGTCGAGGAGGGCACGCCCGACGGGTTTTTCGGCCACCCGCGCCATGATCGAACCAAGTTGTTCCTCAGCCAGATACTGAAGCATTAAACTTCCAGAAAAAAGCTGCGTGGATGCGCTGGACGAACGGCCCGTGCCTTTCCTCAACCAGCAGCGCGCGGGTGCCGCCGATCCTTGCGGATCGTGTCTGCCAGCGCGACGCTGACGTCGGACGCTTTGCTAGCCTCAATGCCAATCACCAAGCTGCTCAACAATATCGATGCGGTAGGCGCCGGATTTTGCGTACCCACAGTGTTGCCGATGCCTTGCAAGTCAGCCGGGGAACCATTGAAAATCCTGGCCGTTACGGTGGTCCTGGTCCGCGCGAGAGGGCACTTTGGAAACAGATGATGCATCACCGATCACTTCTGGCGTCGAGGGTCTCGATTACATCCTGAGAGGTGGTTATGCCAAATACCGGTCACACCTGATCGAGGGCAGGCCTGGATCCGGCAAGACGACGCTCGGGCTGCAGTTTCTGATCAACGGCGCACAGAACGGAGACAGGTGCCTTTACATCACACTTTCCGAGAGCAAGCGTGAACTTCTGTCGGTCGCCAATCGTCATGGGATGTCACTAGACGGCGTAGACATTCTGGAACTGGTACCCCCGGAGCTCAGCCTCGATCCGTCTCAACGCCAGACACTGGTGCACTCCTCCGACCTTGAACTGGGTGAAACGGTCCAATCCGCACTGGATGAAATAGGCCGTCTTAAGCCGGATCGTGTCGTTTTCGACTCCCTGTCGGAGATACGCCTCCTATCCCAGGGCTCCTTGCGCTACCGGCGGCAGGTGCTGGCGTTGAAGAGCTTCTTCCTTCTTAACGACGCAACGGTTCTGCTCCTTGACGACCTGACCGCCGAATTTGACGATTTGAACCTGCATTCTATCAGCCATGGGGTCATTCGCATGGAGCAGCTGTCACCCGTGTATGGGGGGGAACGCCGCCGCTTGCGGGTCATCAAGATGAGAGGTGTGGAAATTCGTGGCGGATACCATGACTTTGTCATCCGGCCAGGTGGGGTATCGGTCTTCCCCCGGCTCGTGGCCGGCGAACACGACGAAGGGAAGCAGGGCCCGCCAGCCATAAGTGGCACTTCCCTCGACAATCTATTGGGCGGCGGGCTGTCACGAGGCACCAGCACCTTGTTGATCGGGCCATCAGGTGTAGGCAAGTCTACGATTGCTTCAACATTCTGCCACGCCGCGCTTTTGCGCGGCGAGACGGTGCTGGTGCTTCTTTTCGATGAAACGAAGCGTATCTTCCTGGCGCGCGCAGCCGGGCTTGGATTGGACCTGGAACCGTTCATCAAGAGTGACATGCTTCTCCTGGAGAAAGTCGAGCCTGCTGAACTGTCACCCGGAGAGCTGTCGTCTCGGATCCAAGCCGCCGTGGACCATTCGAATGCGCGGCTTGTGGTGATCGACAGCCTAACCGGCTACTTGAATGCGATGTCCGAGGAACAGCATCTGGTGTTGCAAATGCACGAGATCCTTACCTACCTCAATCAAAAAGGCGTCGTCACAATCCTTCTGCTCGCCAACCACGGATTGCTCGGGCAAATGGTGGCGCCCGTGGACATGACATACCTCTGCGATTCGGTCATGTTGTTGCGCTTCTTTGAGAATGACGGGAGGTTGAGGCGCGCGATCTCAGTAGTGAAAAAGCGCGTCGGCGCCCATGAAGACACCATTCGCGAATTCAAGATCAGCCCCGCCGGCCTCGCCGTGGGGGAACCTCTTGAACAGTTCCGAGGCATCCTGACGGGGGTGCCCTCCTATCAGGGCAAGCAGGGCGATCTTCTCAAAGATAAATCATCGTGATGGCAACGGATCCCGGAGTGCTCATCCTCTCACCGACCGGCCGTGATGCAAAAATCGCGGCATCAATCCTCGCGTCGAAGGGCATTGTAACGCATATCTGCAGCACTCTTGCTGAGACGTTGCCGCTGCTGGATATGGCACAGTGCCTAGTCGTTGCAGAAGAAGCATTGCTCACTTCGGATCGCAATCCATTCGCCGCCTGGCTTGAAAGCCAGCCGGCCTGGTCTGATTTTCCGATCGTTCTGCTCACGATGCGTGGCGCTGAGTTCGACGAGCGGCTGAGATTTCTCGACCGCTATCTCATCGTTCTGGAGCGGCCGTTTCTGGCATCAAGTCTAGCCAACTCCGTGCGTTCCGCGCTGCGCGCCCGCACGCGGCAGCTCGAAGTCAAATCCTTGCTCGAGCACAAAGAGGAAGTGGCGCATCGTCAGAAGCTGTTGATCCGGGAGCTTCATCACCGCGTCAAGAATACTCTCGCTAATGTGAGAGCGATGATGGGGGCAACAGCCCGCTCAAGCAGCAATGTGGATGATTTCGTGCGCAATTTCTCGGCCAGGCTGGTATCTCTGGCTGACACCCATTCGATGCTGACAGATGATTATTGGCAGACCGCATTTCTGCACAAATTGCTGGAAACCGAGCTTCGGCATTACGACACGACGGACAGGTCACGCATTCTCTTGGAAGGGCCTGATGTCGCGCTTGTCGCGGATCTCGCAATACCCGTGGGCATGGCTTTCCATGAGCTGGCGTCGAATTCGTCGAAATTCGGAGCGTTGTCCTGGCCTCGGGGACGGCTTGAGGTACGCTGGTCGGTGGCGCAATTCAAAAATGCTCAAGTGGTTCATCTTGACTGGCGTGAACGCGATGGCCCTGAGGTGCACCCGCCCCAGCGAAGTGGTTTTGGCACAACCTTGCTAGAGAGGGTTGTCGCCGTGCAGTGCGACGCAAAGGTTGAGCTGCAATACCACCCCAAGGGGTTAAGATTTGCAATGGACTTGCCCCTTCGGGACACCAGGCTTGTCCCTGCCTACTAGTCTGCGCGGGCCGTTTCGGGGGCGCCCTATTGGCGGCAAAAGGCCTATCTGGCGAGCAATCGCGGGGACTTTGCATCTCCACACTATTAGAGCTGGGAGCGTAGCCTGCTGGCAAAGTAGTCGGTGACCTTTTCGCTCACCGGACGTGCTTGCCACTCTTCCAGCCTGACTTGCCTTGATCGTTTCAGGTCCTCGTTGAAGATGTCTATTTGCGTTCGCGCGAATTCCATGCCGTAGACGTTCAGACTGGCCTCATCGTTGAGGCGCAAGGAACGCTCATCCAGATTGGCCGAGCCAACGCTCACCCAGACATCGTCGACGATCAAAAGCTTGGGGTGGTACATTGTGGGTTGAAACTCAAAAATGCGCACACCGGCTTTGAGCAATTCGCCCCAGAAATAACGTGAACCCTTTCGCACTATGGGCACATCCGTCAGCCAATTGGGAACGATGACATCGACCGAGACGCCTCGCTTCCTTGCATCAAGAATCTGCTGCAGGGCTATGTCGTCGGGCACGAAGTAGGCCATGCCGATGCGCAGATGATCCTTGGCCGCGGCTAGTGCTGCCAACATCATCAACTCCATGTTCTCCGAGCCGTTTGGCTGCGAAGAAAGTATCAACTGGGCATCGAGCCCACCAGCGGGCGCAACTGCAGGGTAGAACTTTCCGCCCTGCAATGTCTCGCCGGTCGTCTCAAGCCAGTTTTCCGCGAACGCCGCTTGGAATGCGGACACGGCGGGTCCTTCGATCCGGTAGTGCGTGTCGCGCCATTCATTTGAGTTGCGTGCGTTCCCGCGCCAATTATCGGCAATGCCGGCGCCGCCAGTGAATGCTATCCGGCCATCGACGATCAGCAGCTTGCGATGAGTTCGGTTGTTTACACGGTCCAACGTATACCAGCGTAAAGGCCGATAGCGTTCGAACTTCACACCGGCAGTGGTCATGATGTGGATCAAGTCCTCGTCGAAGGGAAGGCTGCCAACCCAGTCGACGTTCACACGGACTTCGACGCCTTCGCTGGCCTTCGCCGCCAATGCGATCGCGAACTCGTAGCCGATGGCTCCTGACCAATAAATATATGTCTCCATGTCGACGCTGGATCGAGCCGTCCCGATTGCTTGCAGCATAGACGGAAATATTTCGTCTCCGTTGATGAGAGTTTGGACCGCATTGGAATCGAACATCTGCCCTTGCGAATAGCTGCTCATCGTCTCGGAAAATTGGGGATCCGTAGCGTCGAACCGATGGGGGACGATTGATCGTAGAACGCGCGGCTCTGGAGTAAGATTTATGATCAACACCGTGAGCAGGCTGGCCATGGTGGCGATGGCCAGATAGATGAGCACCTTTCGCCAAAGCTCAATGCCGGAGGTCTTCTTGCGGGCGCCTGACGCGACGGAACCGAAAGGCTGCACGTCAATCGCCCCGCTGCTGGCGATGGCGATGCTTTTCGATCTCCTCGGGCTCTTCATCATCGATCCGCGTGATTGCGGCTCCGTGCCAATCCAAGCTCTGTCGCTCGAAGATCATCCAAAGAATTGCGTAAGCCAACAAGATCAGGAACGCAGCGGGACGAGAGGTCAATGTGCCAATTGAGGTAAGCACGCTTGTGACCGTATGGTTTGCCATTCCAAAGAACTCGCGGCAGTGCCCCTGGTTCCCATGAGGCATCATACCGCCCCGCCGTGCCTACAGTGGCTTATGGGTAGGCCACTTGAGTACATCGCCTCTGGCCAGTCGTTACTTTCGATCGAGCACCATTCGGACCTTCTCGGCCAACTAGTCGATCGTGTAGGGTTCGTCAAAAGCTCCGTTCCAAAATCGAGCGTGCCATTGTGACAGCGATACATTGTCCTGCCCATTCGTTCGAGCATCAAAAATCCCGGAGCATTCTGGCAGCCTGGAAAATGCGAAAATGAATTCGTGGTCCAATGCCGTCGGTATTTAACTTGGGCGATGCAGCTATGTTCCTGCTTTTGCAAAAATTGCGCAGCCTCGTACGCGATGCAAGGTGCGTCTGTCCGTGTCGCCGGCGGAATATCCGCTGCCGAGATCGTGTTACCTATTGTGATACGTATTGTGATACAAACGACACCCGGCAAGATGGAAAATGTAACAAAAACAGCTAGTGACGGGCTGAGTGATCCCAGCCAACGGTACCATCGGGTTTTTCCTGTAAGTAATTGATTGGTTGGACGAATTTACGGAATTGCTCTGGCCCTTGAGCCATTTTGGCGGTTTTGTGATACCTATTGCATTCCGGCCTTCGCGCTCAAGGTTCAGACCAGTTGGGCCGGCCTGCGAATAAGCATGCTCGCCAACGATTTCTCGGGAACTGCTTGCAACACTCGCCAGGCCGGCGGTTTCAGGACTCATTGTCCAGGGCTCTTCCAAACCCGCGATCTGCCGCCGTCCTTGTCGGCAAGCACTAGCTGACGATCAATCTCCTCGCGTGGTATCGACATTTCACGGCGGCCAGATATCGCTGCCCAGATCTCGCTGCCAGCGTGGACCGGATGTCGCCGCAGCATACCAAGAAGGACGGTGCTCTTTGACAATCTTCCCCTTCACCGAAGCCACCCCGATCCAGTTCCAGCAGCCCCTGCCGAAGACTTCGGACGTCGTGATCATCGGCGGCGGGGTCATTGGCGTGAGCACGGCACTGTTCCTGGCGCGACGGAACGTCTCGGTGACGCTGCTGGAAAAGGGCCGCATCGCCGCCGAGCAATCCTCGCGCAATTGGGGCTGGATCCGGCAGCAAGGCCGCGATGCCGACGAACTGCCGATCGTCATCGAAGCGCAGCGCCTCTGGCGGCAACTGGCGCAGGAATGTGGCGAGGACATAGGACTGAAGCAGACGGGCGTTACCTATCTTGCGCGGACAGACAAGGAGATGGCCGGTTTCGCCAAGTTTCTCGATATTGCCCAGGCTCATGGCGTCGACACGTGTCTCCTCGACCAAGGTGAGTTGGCAAGCCTGATCCCTGCCATGTCGCGACCGTTCAAAGGGGCAATGATCACCCCATCGGACATGCGGGCGGAACCTTGGGTCGCGGTGCCCGCGCTTGCTCGCCTGGCGGCCCGCGAAGGTGTGACGATCATCGAGAATTGCGCGGCACGTATGCTCGACATCTCCGCGGGACGCATCAGTGGCGTCTGGACCGAGAAAGGGCACATCGCGACCTCGAGCGTCGTCGTCGCCAGCGGCGCGTGGACGTCGCTCTTTCTGCGCGCCCACGGCATCTCGATTCCGCAGCTCAGCGTCAGGGCGACCGTCGCCGCGACAGCACCGATGCCGGAAATCCACACCGGTGCCGCCGCGGATGAATGCATCGCTTTCCGGCGCAGGCAGGATGGCGGGTATACGCTCGCATCGGGAGGCAGTAGCCAACTCTACATAGGGCCGGACGCATTTCGCCATGCGGGCAAATATTTCAGCGCCCTGATGGCCAATCCCTTCGGCACGCGCTACCTGCCGGCCGCGCCGCGAGGATACCCGGATGGCTGGTCGACGCCGCGCAGATGGAACGCGGATGAAGAAAGCCCTTTCGAACGGATGCGGGTCCTCAATCCCGCTCCCGAGACGTCGGCGCTTCGCGCCATCGACCGCGGGTTCAGGGAGCTTTTCCCTCAGTTCACGACTGTGCCGATCAAGGCGAGCTGGGCGGGCATGATCGATGCGATGCCTGATGTCGTGCCCATCGTCGATCGCGCCGCTGCGATCCCAGGTCTCGTCATAGCGACCGGGATGAGTGGTCACGGCTTCGGCATCGGACCCGGCATTGGCCGTGTGCTGTCCGACCTCGTCCAAGGCAACGAGACCGGGCACAATCTCTACAGGTTCCGTCAATCCCGTTTCAGCGACGGCAGTCCGATCCGATTGGGGCCATCGCTGTAAGCGTTCCTGCCGCCCGCCAGCCCATCCGCTCTGGCCTTGAACAACCGGACGAAGGGTTCAGGTGCCGCATGCCCCGGCGTAGGCCTCGATGCTCCGCCGGACGTGACCGATCGCGATCTCCTCGACGTCGCAGGCGCGGTCAGCCCATGTGACTGCAGAAGGCAGGTGCTGGAGAAACAGCGTCACCGGCACCTTGCGGCCGTTCAACGTATCGAAGAGACGGTTGCAGGCGGCACGGGCTTGCGGGATCGCCCAATAATATCGGATGCGATCGGAATAGGAGTAGTGGCGCAGCGTCCGCTTGTCGGCATCGCTTCCATGATAGTGGCTTGCCCAATTCTTGGGGGTGGCTTGCATCTGCTCTTCCATGGCGTGGTAAAGCGGCCGCTCGCCATAGCCAGGCACCAGGTCGGAAGCGATCAGGTCGAGCGCGTACAGCGCCTCGCGCAGTTTGAAGGTCAGCTCGGGGCCGACCTTGAGGATGGCGAAGCCGTCCTCGACGAGTTCACGCAGCGGCCTCTCGCCCTGATAGTCCGTCGAATGAGCTTCGAAAATGAGCGACGGCAATGTGCTCAGAGTTGCCGCCAGGTCGCTGGCCTTGGTCCGATCGTAGAAAATCACATTCTGGTTGCCGAACTCCACGCCCGGCTGCACGACAAGCCCGATGACGCGGGAAAATGCGCTTTCAAGCCCGGCGGTTTGGAATGCCTGGGCGTGAATGGCATGTGTCTGGCGAGCGGCCTCCGGACTGGTCGGGGTGATCGCATCCAAAGCGTGATCGGCGCCGCCGGGCGGCGGCACCTCCGTGCCGATGATGTAGACCGGGTTGGCCCCGCCGCTCTGCGCTGCCGCCTGCTCCGCGACGCCCGCCAGCCTGACCGCGCGCCCGGCCACCGTGTGGTCGTCTAGCGCCGCCGGTTCACCCGCGCAGCCCATCGAGGCATCGAGGTGGATCTTGCGGAAGCCGGCGCGGACATAGGCATCGATCATCGTCCCGGCCTGCGCCATCGCCTCCTCGGCGGGCCGGTCTCTCCAGGGATTGGGGCCGAGATGATCCCCGCCAAGCACGATCAGCTCTTGCGGGCACTGCTCGGCTGCCGCGAGCGCTTCCACCATCGCCGCGAAATCGGCCGGCGTCATGCCCGTATAACCACCCAGATGATTGACCTGATTACACGTCGCCTCGATCAGGACGGTGGTGCCGGTTTCCCGCCCGTGGCGCAGTGCGGCTTTCAGCACCAATGGGTGCGCCGAACACACCGAGGTCACCCCGATTTTCTTCCCGTCCCTGTGCAGGTCCGGCAAATCGTCGATCGCCACACGCATCAATTTCTTCTCGCCGTTCTTGCCATGAAATCTTCCAGCTCGGCCGGCGTGCCGGCTCCCTCCATGGGACCGAGGCGTGTGACGTTGCGCGCCCCTGCCGCGTTGGCGAATTCGAGCGCCGTCTGCAGCGCCATCCCCAGCCGCCGGCATGCGACATAGGCTCCCCCGAAACAGTCGCCGGCGCCGGTGGGGTCCGTTTCCTCGACGATGAGGCCGGGGCAATCGGCGCGGGCTCCGGTGCTTTGACGGGCTGACGCGCCATGTTCGCCGCGCTTCACGGCGATCTCCTTGACCCCTCGTCTGAACAGCGCCTCGATTGCGCGTTCCTCGCCGTCCATGCCGGCGGCCAGGAACAATTCATTGCCCGACGGCAGCAGCAGGTCCGCTTCGTCCACCAGGCCGGCGAATTTCTCCTCGGTCTGGCCGTGCGCCAGCAATTCCTTGCGCAGGTTCGGATCGAGCGACATCGTGCCGCCGCGTGCCTTGATCAGCGGGATCGCGCGTTCGGTGATCGCCCAGGCTGCGGGACTTGCGAACACCGTTCCCATGACGTGGATATGCCCGCAACGCGCGATCAGCGCCTCGACCTGCGGGGTCCATTCCAGCCGGGCGGCGGCGGATTTGGCGATGTTGTAGACAAAATCGCGGCTCCCGTCCGTGCGGTAGCGAACGAAGGCGCTGCCGGTCGGATAATCCGCGGAAACAGCGATGGCGGAAATGTCTACGCCGTCCCGCTTCAGGCGCTCCATGTTGACCACGCCGAAATCGTCGTCGCCCACCACGCCCACCATTGCCGCCGCTCCGCCCATACGCGCGCATTGATCGATGAAGATGGCGGGCGCGCCGCTCGGAAAGGGGCCAATGAGGTCGATCGGTTCCCGGAAACCGGTGCCGGTCTGCCTCGCGACGATCTCTACCAGGATTTCTCCAATCGTCACGGTTGGCCCGAGCGAGTCCGCTGCAAGTGTTTGGGGGAGGTCGTTCATCAAGCGTCCAATCCTGGGTGTGGTGTCGTTCGCGGTTTCACGACGCCGAGGCGCAAGAGGATTCCTACCGGATCGATGTGAATCGATCAGCTGCCATCACGCTACAAACCTGCATGCATGGTCAAGCGCACACTTGGAACGACGCGCAAACCCTCAGCTGGGAAACAGGTCCAGGATCGACGACAGGCGGTTGGTGCTGAGATCGACGTCGCCGAGCAGGACGCCGCTGGGGAGATAGCCGACCACGAACAGACCAGCGGCCCGTGCTGCCTTGGTACCGGTGCGGCTATCTTCCACGGCCACTACGGACCCTGGAGCTATGGCGAGCTGCCGGCAGGCCTCGCGATAGGGCGTTGGGTCGGGTTTGCCGACCGACACGTCGTCGAGGCTGATTGTGAGACTCATATGGTCGAGCACGCCGAGCGCATCGAGATTGGCATTGACGACTTGCCGGCCGGAATTCGAGACGCAGACCTGCGGGACGCCGCGGTCAGCCAGGGTCCGAATCGTCTCGACCGCCTCGGGGATCGGGACGGCGTTCGCCCGGTTCGCGACGTAGTGGGCATTGATAGCGGCGAGCCACTCCGCCTGGTCGAGCCCGACCGGGAGACGCGGACGCAGCGTTGTCCAGACGTCGCCCATATGGATGCCGCGAAAGGCTTGGTCGGGCAGGTCGTCAAGATCGACGTTCCAGTTGCGGCAGCCGGCGAGGAGGGATTGATGATGCAACGGCTCGCTGTCGATCAGCGTTCCGTCGATGTCCCAGGCGACGGCGCGATACATCACGATGACGATCCCGCTCTGGTCGCGCCAGGAGCCGACAGGCGCGCATAAAGATCGCGATAGCGGCGATAGCCGTCGCGGTAGATGTCAGCCTTGCGTGGGTCGGGATCGAGCCGGTCGGCGAAGCTGACGAAACCGGAAACGCCCGACCAGTCGTCGGTCAGGCCGACGCCGATCGCCGCCGTCCAGGCAGCGCCGATACAAGAGCCGGGGTGCCCGGTCAGGCGTTGGACCGGCTTTTGCAGGACATCCGCGACAATCTGCATCCAGACCTTGCTGCTTGAGCCGCCGTCGGAGGCGAGATAGCGCTCGGTCCGGTGGCCCATGTCGTTGAGCACCTCGATATGATGCGCGATGGCGAAGGCATAGGCCTCGAGCAAAGCGCGCCAGACATGGCCGATATCGTGCGACAGCGTCAGCCCATCGATCACGCCACGAGCCGCTGGATCATGGATCGGCGTCTTCTCGCCGAGGAAGTAGGGCAGGACGGTGAGGCCGTCGGCACCGGCGGGACGCTCTGCCGCCAGCGCATCGAGCCGCTGGTGTACCGAAATGCCATCGGCCTGTGCCGTGACCATCTCGCCGCCGGCGAAATTGCGTACGAACCAGTTGAGGCCCGAGCCGCCGGTCGACATACAGCCATTGGGCATGAACAGGCCCGGCACCAGGTGGTAATCGAGATACATGCGGGGATCTGGCTTGATCTGATCGGTGGCGATCAGGATATCGACCGAGCCGCCGAATTTCAGGAGGACATCGCCTGCTTTGGCAACTCCGGCGCCGAGCGCGGAAGCGATCATGTCGGCCGCACCACCGACGACAGGTGTTCCCGCCATCAGGCCGGTCTCATCCGCGGCCTTCGCCGAGACGGAGCCGAGGATCTCATGCGAGGCGATCTTTCGTGGCACGGCCGAGCGCGGTATGTGGGCGAGCGCCACCAGGTCGTCGTCGATCCGGTGCGTCGAAACATCGACGAAGCCGGCCTCCAGCGCCCAGTTCTGCTCGACCGCACGTTCACCGGTGAGGCGCCAGTTGATATAGTCATAGGAGCCGAAAACGGTGGCGATGCGGCTGAACACCTTCGGCTCGTGACGCTCTATCCAGCGCAGCTTTGCGGTGACCAGCTGTTGGTTGATGCCGTTGCCGGCCTTGGCGATGAAAGCCGCCTCATCGCATTCGGTCCGCAGTTCGGCAACTTCGGCGCCACAGCGGCCGTCGCTCTGCTGGATGCTCGGTCGCAGCACCTCGCCCTGGTCGTCCAGAAGAACGACCGCCGGCAGCATGCCGGTGGTGCCGATCGCCACGATCTCTTCGGCCTTGATGCCGCTGGTCCTCAGCAACTCCTGCACGATGTCGCGGACATTGGTCCACCATTGCGCGGGATCTTCCTCGGCCCAGCCCGCATGCTCGGAATGCAGCGTGACGGGGCGCGAGGCGAGGCCCAGCACCTGATCGGGAAGCCGGATCAGAATGCCCATCGTCGAGGTGGTGCCGATATCGAGACCGAGAACGAACGCCATGTCGAATCCATTGAAATGCCGGGAAGGGCAGGCGGGCGAACCTGTCTGCCTCGTCGTGTCCCGCTGCTCGATACCAGTCGATCATTCCGGACGCCGGCCCGCAACGATCGATATGATCACCGCGAGCCGGCGCGATGGCCGGCATCGCCGTGGAAGCCGTTCTCAGCGCAAAGTGGCGACAACGTCCATGAAGCGTTTGACCCGATCGCCGTCGACGGCGTTCCAGGTATTGCCATCGATCTTGAAATGGGTCCCGATCACGACGCCGCTCGCCAGCGAAAGGACATCGCGGACATTGTCGATGTTCACGCCGGTGTTGGCGAAGACCGGCACGTCCTTGATCGTCTCGCAGACGCTGCGCAGGTGGGACTGGTCGGCCGGCTGGCCAGTGATCGGACCGGAAACGAGGATGGCGTCGGCCATCGACGAGAACACCGCGCTCTTGGCGCGCAATTCAATAGGACGCTGGTCGAGCGAGTGTGCGAACTCTGCATTGATGTTGAAGAGAAGCTTCATGTCGTCGCGGCCAAGATTGTGCCGCAGGCGCGAGGCGGCGGCGCAATCGGGCTCCCACAGGCCCATGTCGGAAGCAAACAGGCCGGTGAAGATCTCGCGCACGAAACGGGCTCCGGTGGCAGCCCCGATCGCGACGCTGGCAGTCGGATCCCAGAGATAATTGACGCCAAACGGCACCTTCAGCTCGGGTTTCACCGCCTGGACGATCGCAGTCATGGCGGCAATACCTTCGGGCGGCGCCTTGAAGACATAGGGGCGGTCGTTCTCGTTGCCGAACATGATGGCATCGACGCCGCCGCTCTGCAGCTTGCGGATGTCGGAGAGTACGCCATCGATCAGCTTGTCGAGGCCGCCATCGGCATCATAAAGGGGCGTTCCCGGCAGGGCACCGATATGTGCCATCGAGATGACAGCCTTCTTCTTGTCGCCGAAAAATTCAAATACCATCGAGTCGTCTCCTTGGGGATAAAGTGAAAATGTTGCGCCTCAGTCGCGCGTCAGCGGCGGCGCGATGCGCAGGTCGACCTTGGCCGCGGCGAGCGCCGCGGCGATCTTGGCCGGCGGCTCGGCATCGGTGATGAGGATGTCGATGTCCGACAGTGGCGCTATCCGCACCAGCGACATGCGCAGGAATTTGGCGGAATCGCAGAGCACGATCTTGGTGCCTGAGCGTCTCAGATAGGCGCGCTTCATATCGGTATCATCGAAGGAATAGTCGAAGAGGCCGTCCGCCGTGATGCCGGAGACGCCGATCACGGCGACATCGAACCACAGCGCCTCGAACTGGGCGATGGCCGCGGGCCCGCCGGTCGACATCTCGTCGGCCCGTACACGGCCGCCGGCAACATAGACTTCGGGCACGCCGCCGTTCAGCGCCGCCGCGATCCTGAGGCTGTTGGTGAACACCTTGGCGTGCGGAAGGTCCTTGAGGTGCTCGGCCATCAGATAGGTGGTGGTGCCGACATCCAATGCGATCGTGCGGTATCCCGAAACCAAGGCGGCCGCGGCGGCGGCAATCGCGGCCTTCGGGTCACGGCGCTGGCGCAAGCGCGAATCGAAACTCGGCTCCTCACTGTCCATGGCGACCAGCGGCGGGTTGTCCGCCTCGATCGCACCTCCGTGGATTCGTACAAGCCTGCCCTCGCGCTCCAATTCGACCAGATCGCGGCGGATCGTCATGTCGGAAACGGCGAGTTCGGCCGCTGCCGCAGCGACGGTGAGCGACCCCGTGCGGCGCAGGAAAGCCAGGATGCGTGCCTGTCGATCGTGCGCGAGAAGGCGCTGACGATCGGCATCGCGCGGTGCGCCATGCGTGGACGATAGGGGAGAGGCGGTGTCGTCGGCCATCGATGTATCCGGTGGGTAAGCCGCTGACGAAGCGGTCTGCAACTTCGACTCTACCGCATGATCAAACATTTTCAAACAAAAATATGTTTGCAGTGTTCGAATTTATTGGTATGCATCTCGATATCAACAGAACGCGTTCCGCCACCAAGCAGAGAGAATACGACCATGCCGGCTGCCTCCGTCATTCCTCCAGTGCTTGCCGAACTCGCGGGCAAGCGTGCCTTTGTGACGGGTGGCGGCGCGGGGATCGGTCGCGCGATCGCGGCCGCCCTGACGCGGCAGGGTGTCGCCGTGGCGATCGGCGATCTGGATCCCGACGCCGCGCGCAAGGCGGCCGAGGAGATTGGCGGCGGTGCCGCCGCCGTCACGGTCGATGTTCGCCGTCGCGATTCCGTCGAGGCGGCCTTTGCCACTGTGCTGGAAGCGCTAGGCGGCTGCGATATCCTGATTGCCAATGCCGGCGTGTCCACCATGCAGCACGCGCTCGATCTGACCGACGAGGAGTGGGACTTCAACTTCTCGGTCAATGCGCGCGGGGTATTCCTCGCAAATCAGATCGCTGGACGGCATTTTGTCAAGCAAGGCACGGGCTGCATCGTCAACACCGCCTCGCTTGCCGCGAAGGTCGGTGCGCCGCTCCTGGCGCATTATTCGGCATCCAAGTTCGCCGTGCTCGGCTGGACGCAGGCCTTTGCCCGCGAGCTCGCGCCCAAGGGAATCCGCGTCAATGCCGTCTGCCCGGGGTTCGTCAAGACCGGCATGCAATCGCGCGAAGTCGAATGGGAGGCGCATCTGCGGCAGGTCACGCCCGAACGGGTGGTCGCCGACTATATCGCGCAGACGCCGCTCGGCCGGCTCGAGTTGCCGGAGGATGTCGCCGACGTCGTCGTGTTCCTCTGCTCGGATCAAGCCCGCTTCATGACTGGCCAGGGCGTCAACGTGACCGGCGGCGTCTACATGACCTGACGGCTTTTGGCGGCTGTAACCGGATCCTGATGCTGGCACGCGCCATCCAAAAAAGTGAACACATATGATCAGAAGGCAGGCTTTCAATGTTACATTTTGTTCTCTAAGATGACCGTTCGCTCGACTTCGGCCTTCGGCGTTCAGCCGGGTCAGACGGGTTCATGAGGAAAGTCTATGGCGTCTATCGAGCTCGATCGCGTTTCCAAGCTCTACGGCAATGGCAATTACGGGGTGCATGAGGTCGATCTCACCATTCCCGATGGTGAATTCGTGATCTTTCTCGGCCCGTCGGGATGCGGCAAGTCGACGACGTTGCGGATGATTGCCGGCCTGGAGAGTATCTCCTCCGGCGATCTTCGCATCGGCGGCAAGAGCGTCGCCAATGTCGCGCCGCGCGACCGCAACGTCGCGGTGGTTTTCCAGAGCTACGCGCTCTATCCGCATATGTCGGTGCGGCAGAACATGGCTTTCGGGCTGAAGATGCGCGGCACCGACGCAGCAGTGATCGATGCCAAGATTGCCGACGCCGCGAACCTGCTCGGTTTGCAGAATCTTCTCGGCCGCAAGCCGGCAGCGCTTTCGGGCGGCCAGCGTCAGCGTGTCGCGCTCGGCCGGGCGATCGTTCGCGAACCGGCGGCCTTCCTGCTTGACGAACCGCTGTCCAACCTCGATGCGCAGCTGCGTGCCGAGATGCGGCTCGAACTCGTCAAGCTGCACCGGCGCCTCGGCCGCACCATCGTCCATGTCACGCACGACCAGGTCGAGGCCATGACCATGGGCGATCGCATATGCATCATGCGCGATGGTCGCCTGGTCCAGGCCGGCCGGCCGCTTGAAGTCTATGCCGACCCGGTCAACACCTTCGTCGCGCGCTTCCTGGCGACGCCGCCGATGAACCTCATTCCGGCCACGCTTCAGGCCGCACCTGGCGAAGGGCTCTCCGTCCTGACCGATAGTGGTGCCGTGCTTGCCGTCCCCGCCCGCCACCGCAACGCCTATGGCGAGCGTGTCGGGCGCCGCGCCATTCTGGGCGTGCGGGCCGAGGATTTCCATGAAAGCCCCGACAAGCCGGACTGGCAGAAGATTGCCGTACGGGTCGTGGCCGTCGAGGCCCTCGGCGCCGAGAACGTCCTGATCGGCCAGATTGCCGGTCAGGCCACCGGCACGGACGATGCCCACCCCGCCGGAGGCGACAAGCCGTTGGAGATCGCCGCCCGCCTGAGCCGTTATTTCACGGCGCCCGTCGGCTCGATCGTCGAACTCTACATCGACCCGCTGCCGATGCACCTCTTTGATCCCGAAACCGAACTGGTCATCGCGCGGCCGAGCCTCATGAGGGCCGCTCAATGACCAGCATGGACAGAAACGAACGGCCTGCCTTTCGCCGCCGCTTCGGCCTGCATTTCGGGCTGATTGTCGTTTGCGCCATCGTGCTGCTGCCGCCGCTCTGGGTGCTGCGGACGAGCTTCGTGCCCGAGCAGCTATCCTACAGCAACGAGCTGATGCCGGCCTTTACGACGGACAATTATTCGGCGCTCCTGTCGAGCCGCTTCGGTCAGTCCTACCTCAACAGCCTGATCGTCGCGCTCGGCTCGGTTCTGCTCGCATTGCCTTTTGCCGCCACCACCGGTTATGCCTTCGCCCGCTTCCGTACGGGCGGTCGGTGGGCGCGTTTTGCCGTTTTGGCGACGCAAATGCTGCCGCCCGTGGCGCTGGTGCTGCCGACCTTCACGCTGTTCCGAAGCCTGGAGCTCAGCAATTCGCTGACCGGGCTGATCATCGTCTATGCCGCGCTCAACCTGCCTTTCCTGACCTGGATCCTGATGGGCTTCTTCGAAGGCATTCCAGTCGATCTGGAGTGGGCGGCGATGACCGACGGCGCGACCGCCTGGGGCGCCTTCTGGCGCATTGTGCTGCCGGTGTCGATGCCCGGTATCGCGGCCGCCGGCGTCCTCGGCTTCATCCTGGCGTGGAATGAGTTTTTGTTTGCCCTGGTTTTGAGCGGGCCGAAGACGGCGACCATACCGGTTGCGCTCGCCGCGTTGCAGACCTCGAACGGCGTCCAGATCGCCAAGGTCTCTGCCGGCGTCGTCCTTGCCATCCTGCCGCTGGTCGTGGCTTCCCGCTTCATCCAGCGTTTCATCGTCCAGGGCTTGACGTTCGGCAGCGTGAAATAGGCCGGCCGCTCCGAGAGCCGACATGGCTCGCTAGCCGGTTATGAAATCGTGACGGGATCACCGCCGCGTCCAGAGGGAAAGAGGAGTAGAGAGTTATGACTTGGAACAAGCAGACCTTGATCAAAATGCTGATGACGGCGGTGAGCGGGGCAGCGGTTGTCAGCGCATCGCTTCCGGCCAGGGCGGCTGAGCCCATCACCTTGCACGCCTTGATGGAGGACGTGCCGGAAACCAAGATCATCGAAGCGCTGTTGCCCGAATTCGAGAAGCAGACCGGCATCAAGGTCGAGTTCGAGAAGATCGGCTATCCCGACATGCACGACAAACTGGTGTCCCAGCTGACCGCGCCGCAGAGCTACTACAATGTGCTCGAGGTCGACTTCCTGTGGGCCGGCGAATTTCCGGCGGCCGGCTGGTTGGCCGATCTGAAACCCTTCGTCGAGAAATCCAAATACGATCTGAGCCCCTTCATTCCTTCGACGCTTGACCTGCTCGGCCGGACCAAGGATCAGCTGTTCCTGGTGCCCATGTACAACTACTCGATGGGCCTCCTCTACCGCACGGACCTGATCGGCGACGAGAAGCTCAAGGCCGCCTACAAGACGGCAACCGGCAAGGAACTCGCTTTGCCGACGACCCTCGAAGACTATGTGGCGATTTCCAAATTCATGAAGGCCAATGCCGGCGTCGCCGGAGCCGCGATGCAGGGCCAGCGCGGCGACCCCAACAGCATGGAATTCTCCAATTACCTGTTCTCCGCCGGCGGCAGCTATCTCAATGCCGACGGCAAGGCGAGCCTCGACACGGCAGAGGCCAAGAAGGCGCTCGATCTCTATGTCGACAACATCCAGCATGGCGCCCAGCAGGGTGCCATATCGGCGACGCTCGATGACACCATGCGCCTGATGTGCAGCGGTTCCGCCTTCAGCATGGTCACCTATTGGTGGATGCTGCCGCAGATGGACGATGCCGTGAAGTGTCCGACGGTCGCCGGCAAGGTCGGCCTGTCGGTGATGCCGGGTGGCCATGGCGAAAGCGGCGGTTGGGGCTGGGGCATTCCCAAGAACACGTCGCCGGAAGAGCAGGAAGCCGCATGGACCTTCATCCAGTGGGTGCAGAGCAAGGGTGTTTCGGTGAAGCGCGCGCTCGAGGGCCACGCGCCGGTGCGCAGCGATGTCTATGCCGATGCGGCGGTGCTGGCGAAATATCCCTTCTACAAGACCGCCGAGGATGTGGTGGCGACCGGCAAGTCGTTTCCGATCTTCACCTATTCGGCGCAATACGAAGATCTGCTCGGTACCCAGCTCTCGCTGGCGGCTGGCGGCCAGGCGACATCGGACGCGGCGCTGAAGGCGGCTTCCGACGGCTTGCAGGGGCTCCTCGACAAATAGCGGTCCGGCTCGGCAAGGAGATCCGGCGCGGCGGTGCCAGCCGCGCCGGATCTTGTCAGACCCCGGATCTTGACGAGATCAGCAACCGACCAAGGCTCGGCCACGATGCACAATGCGATCAAAAAAGGATTGGCTGCCCGTGGCCGCGAGTGGCGGACCGGCTGGGCCTTTGCCTTGCCCGGCCTGCTGCTGCTGGCGATCGTGATGGGCTTTCCGCTGGCCTATGCCTGCATCCTGTCGATCTCCTCGATGACCTTGATCAAGCCGCAGCTTCTGCCGCTTGTCGGGTTCAAGAATTTCGCCTCGATGATCGGCGATGATCTGTTCTGGAACGCGCTCTGGCTCACCGTGCGCTATTCGGCGGTGACGGTGGTCGGCGAATTCGTGATCGGGCTCGGCATCGCCCTGATGCTCAACCGGACGGTCCGGATGAAGCCGGTCTATTTCGCGGTTCTGACCATTCCCATGGCGATGTCGCCGATCAGTGTCGCCCTGATCTGGCGCATGCTGCTCCAGCCCAATCTCGGCATCGCCAATCATCTGATGGAAACGTTCGGCCTGCCGCGCCTCGACTGGCTAGGCACGCCAGGCATGGCGCTCTGGACGATGGCGGCGATCGACATCTGGCAGCAAATGTCCTTCGTCGTGCTGATCCTCGCCGCGGGGCTCGCAGCTTTGCCGCGAGATCCCTATGAGGCGGCTGAAGTGGACGGCGCACGCGGCTGGCAGCAATTCTTCTACATCACCCTGCCGATGCTGCGGCCGGTCGCGGCGATCACCATCATCATCCAGCTGATCAACGAGTTCCGGACCTACGATCTGCCCTATGTCCTGACCAAGGGCGGGCCTGGCAACGCGACAGAAGTGCTGAGCTTCTTTGCCTATCGCCGTGCCTTTCTCGGCCTTTCGCTCAACGAAGGCGCGGCCGCCGCCTTCGTGCTGCTGCTGATCGTCCTTCTGCTCACCGTGATCTTCTTTGCCGTCCTCGAACGCTCGCAATCGGGAGAGGGCCGGAAGTAGGCTGTTAAGCCTTGAGCAATCTATACGGCCTATCCTGGCTTGCAGATTGTCGAGGGAACATGAAACGCAAGCCGCTTCTGCTTTTCGCCTTTCCGTTTCTCATTCTGGCGGTCCTGGCAGGGGAGCGCATGGCGACCTTGTTGCTGGGCACCTATCCAGCCAGCCCCACCGCATGGTGGCTATGGCTTGAACTGCGCCCACTGTCGACGGTGCTTTGGCAGCAGGTCGATGTCTGGCTGGGCGGCTCCATGGCTATCGACGCCGTCATTCTTGCCGCCGCAGCGATCGTCTGCTGGGTGGCGTGCCACGCCAAAAGATCGGCATCCTCGTTCCTCGCCAACCATGTCGCCCTGATTTTCGCTGGCCTGATGATCGCCGTCGGCAGCCATTCGGAAACGGCCAGCACGATTGCCGAATTCACCTCGCCCAAGGGTCTTCCGTATTCGCTGGCCGTCGATTTCACCTTGAAGAACAGCCTGGTGCTGCTTTTGGGCATCGTGGCCTGTGCCTACTGCCACATCGCCTTCCTCACTGAGGCGCGGGAGCGCTCCGTCCGGGCCATCCGCATCCTGGCGCTGCAGCGCGATCTCTAGAGCATATATCGCGTCTAGTTGATCCGGCGGTAATAGACCTTGCCGTCGGGCTGCTGGATGCGCTGGTAGTTGGAGCTTGGGGCAGGGGGCGACGCCGACGCGATTCTCTTCCTGGGTGCGGGCGCTTCGATGACGCCTGGCTCGCTCGCGCTCTCGCCGTCGAGCGCTTCGGGCGCTTGCGCCAGCGTGCTGGTGGCGAATTCGGACGGTTCTTCCGCACCCGGCATGCCCTCGCCGCCGGCGACCGGCATACTCTGCCCCAGCCGGGCAATGCCGGCATCGATCTCGTTGAAGCTGCCTTGCAGCTGGCTGTCCAGTTTCTCGAACCGGCTCTGAAAACCGTTGTTGACCGTGTCGAGCCGGGCCGCGATCCGCTGCTCGAACGCGCCGAGCTGCTCCAGCCGCGCCTCGACGAAGCGCAGGTCGCTCATGCCCCGATAGAGATAGACCGCGGCCGCCATGTTGATGCCGGTGATCAGAAGCGCGCCACCGGCGACGATGACGCCGATCGTCTTTGCCTTGCTGAATTTCTCGGTGGCAACCGGTTCGCGCTGTTCCTGGTTTCCGATATCGATCGCCGGCATGTCCGGTTCGCTGATCATCGTCATTGGACCACCACCTTTGCGCCGACCGCGACGCGTTTGAAGAGATCGATCACATCCGTGTTGGTGAGACGAAAACAGCCCGATGTCCCGTCGAAGCCGACACCCGACGGGTCGTTGGTGCCGTGTATGCGGTAGAGCGTGTCGCGCCCGTCCCGCGACAGGTAGAGCGCCCTTGCGCCGAGCGGGTTGTAGGGGCCGGCGGGCACCATTTTCGGCAGCTCCGGCTGGCGGGCCCGCATTTCCTGCGGCGGGCGCCACTCCGGCCATTCGGTCTTCGCCCCGACCTTGACGGTGCCGGTCCAGCCGAACCCGTCGCGCCCCACGCTGATCTGGTAGCGCAGCGCCTGGCCCTGGCGGGTCACCAGGTAAAGCGCCTTCTCGTCCTTGCGGATGACGATCGTGCCCGGCTGCTCGGCGGTCGCGAAGGCAACGGCTTTGCGCAGGCTGGGCCCCATCGCCGGCAGCGGCGGCCGCTCCGAAAGCGCCGATCGCGCCTCGGCGAAATCGTGGACGGACAGCGCCAGCGCCATGCCGAGCGCGCAGGCGCCGGCGAGCTTCGGGGCGATCCGATATCTATCGGGCAGCGTCATCGAGCCGCTCTTTGAACATCCGCTTCAGATCCTTGTTGAAGCGCGCCCGCCCATCCACCTCGGAAGGCGGGATGGCCCTGTTCAGCGCATCGGTCAGAAGCGCGTTGTCGAGCGCCACCGACTTGATGTGCGGCGCCTTGAAGATCTTTTCGAGCTCGCTGCGCGAAAAATGGTTCCCGAACCATTTGCGCTTGTGCTTGTTGGCGACCAGCGTGATGCTGACCGCATTGCCGCGCAGCTCGCGGATCTTCTTGTAGAGCCGCTTGCCCTGCCGCAGCGACGCGACATTGAGTTCGAACACGATGAAGATCTCGTCGCTCGTCGACAGCACGGAATCGTGCCAGGGCGTTTCCAGATTGGGCAGGTCGATGACGATGTCGTCGAAGCGGTAGGCGACGAGGTCGAGCAGCCGGAAGACGAAATCGCTGCCATGCGGCTCGAACGGCAGTTGCGGCCGCTCGAACGCGTAGAGGGTGAGGCCGGACGGGCGCGAAAGCTTGATGACATCCATCAATTCGACATCGAGCCGTTCCGGCTGGCCGATGATGCCGGCAAGGTCGAACTGGTTGAACAAATTGAGATAGGCGCCGCAATTGGCGCTCTGGAAATCGAGGTCGACGAGGCAGGTGGACGCTGCGCGCTCGGCCGATTTCGACGCCAGGAATTCGGCCGCCGACAACGCCAGCGTCGTCGCGCCGGCGCCGCCGCTGGCGCTGATGAAGGTGATGATCCGGCTCTTCGTTCCCTGGTTGCCGGTGTCGTGGAAGGTCACCGCATTGAGCAGCTCCTTGCCGTCGAGCGGCTTGTGCAGCCAGTCCGAGGCGTTCATGCGCACCAGCACACGCGTCTGCTCCGAGCTCAGCTCGTCGGAAACCGCGATCAGCGGCACGCTGGCCCACAGCGCGCGCGCCTCGACGATGCCGGGCCTGCCGAGCAACTCGCCATTGCCGAGATCGAGGATGACGATGCCTGGCCGCGTATCCGCCGGCGGCCCCTTGAGAAAGTCGCTCGTCTCGGAAACCCTGACGTCATAGATCGCCAGCGCATCGAGCCGCGTCGCCACATCGCGCTTGAAATTCGGATCCGACGAAAACAGCGCCACCTGCTTGCGCTTGGTCGGCGTAACCTTGGTGTCGATGGCATTCATGACGCGGTACTCTTCAGATCTTCGCCCGTGACCGTGCTCAGCATGGAGGGCATTGTGAGATTGTCGAACCCAAGCAGTCCGCCCAGAAAGAAGAACTCGAAGTCGATAGTCTTCAGGCTAACGGTGATTGTCGGCACCGGCCCCCCCAACCGGGTCTGATAGCCAAGGCCTGTGGCGCTGTAGGTGACCACTATGTTGTCGCGGTGCAGGCGCGGAAAGAAATGGCACATGCCGGGCCGCTGATTTGCCGCCAAAGCAGGACAGGCGTCGTCGTTGGTAACCGCTGTGTCGCCGCGAAAGATCCGGCTGAAATTGGCGGCGTTGAAGGCGCCGCCGTTGGTGCAACCTCCGGTCCCAGAGGTATATGTACAGACGAATGGGCCATAGGCGGCCGCCACCACCGGAGCGCCCGGTGTCGTCGTCGGCCCGGCTGTCGCAAGCGCGGTTGCAACCGGATCGGAGATCGACGCCAGACGGGCGCCGAGCTGAACGGCTTTTGTCGCCGCGTTCCATTGATACAGCGCATAACCGAAATCGACGAAGCCGAGCACAAGCGTAAACAGCAGAGTCGTTACGATCGCCATCTCCACCATCGCCGCGCCGTCCTCGGATTTTGCGAAGCTCCTCATCATGATCAGAACCGGATTAGCCGCTCCTCGTGAAGGCCGCCGAGGATAATCGGGCCGACGTCGATGATCGAGAGCATCCCGATCCCGGTGTATGGGTAGGTGCCGACCGCGCGGACGACGCAGACTTGTGTCGTCGTGGAGCGATACTTGGTCACGCCGGCCACCACGGCCTCTTGGCATTTGTTGTTCAAGGTCACCGTGACATCCGATTTCTTCCAGCCGATGAGACGCGCGGGTGGCGTTCCAGTCGCGTTGCCGAATACCGCGATGTTTGTTGCAACGCCCGCACAGTCGATTGCCGCCAGCCCGGCATCGGTATACAACTTGCTGTTGCAGCGTGCGGCGAAACGGGCACCATCCGTAAGCCCGGCCTCCATTAGCAGCTTTTCGTGGATAAGATTTCCGAACTCGAACACGCCTGCCGACAACATGAGCATCAGCGGCGCGATCAGCGCCATTTCGACGAGCGCTGTGCCGCGCCCATCGCGTTGAAATCTATTGAGATGATGGCCTAGCGTTGCGATCATCATCCTCACCGGTAAAGCTGGGCTTCGTCGCGGAGGAAATTATCAAGCGTATTCTGACCATCGTGACCGGTGATGTCGACCAGTTCAACCATCACGGAAGCATCATCCGACGCTGACATGACCGGTTCCGTAAGGAAGAAGCTGCCGAAGGCTTCGACCGGCAGATCGGTACTATGCCCGGACAAATCCTTGCCTGCAGCTTCGAGTGCATTGCAGTTCAGGATTGCACCATAGAGCAGACGCCGGTCCACCGACGTGACAGGTGGTTGGCAACCAGCCGACGGTGTTCCGAGCTCTCCACCTGTCGACGCGGTGCCCACTAACCCGGCTGATATCTCGTAACGGTAAACCTCATAGCGCGTCGGTTTGGTCGTATCCCATGAAGATGGATAGGCAGCTGAACCGAAGTTGGTGCTCCAATAGCCGGCGAAATCCCAATTTCCGTCGCCCATACGGCCCCCCTGATAGGGAGTTGTCGCATCGCGCGGAAGGCCCTTTGTTCCAGCCTCCGTGAACGAAAGCTGGTTCATGGCAGGGCATTGGTTTACGCTGCCTTTGACCTGTTTTGCCCCTTTTCGGACATTCGCGGAAGGACCGTATTCGGGGCTATTGAAGGTGCCTCCGGCTCCAATCCCAAAACGGACGTTGAAGGCGTCTTGCACAGGGCCAGCGTTCTGACCCGTCTTGGTCGAGACGCTCGCAGAACTGTAACAGCCAATTGGCTTCGATGTGGCGATGGTTTGCGCAAGAGCTTGGGCGCCGTTTCCCACACCTGACGGGGGCTCTAAAAAGCCGAAGTTACCTGGCCCGGCGGCGGCCCCGCTACCGACTTTCCTCAGTTCGATCAACCGACGATGCACGACCGGGTCAGAAACGGCCTGCGCCAATGTAAATCCGCCCGCCGAATTGGTCCCGTTCACCATCTCATAAGGGTTGCACATAAAGACAGGCGTGAAATCGCAGACCCCAGAGGTGAAGCCCGCGACGGCGACTGCCCCCACGTTGAAGCTGTTGCTGGCGCCGGACGACAAAAAGGAAGCCGGGAAGATTGCATCAAAGCCAGTCGGCGTGACAGTCACCTGGATGAACCGCGTTTGCCCTTCCCCCACGGCGGGATCGGCGTCCGCGAGATAAGTCGCCTGGTTGGCGACTGTTATCTGAGTGCCGTCCGCGGCAGGGATAGCTTTCAGAAAGCACCAGGAGATACTTTCGGCACTATTGCATCGCTGTGTGCCTCCCGGTTGGCCGGCCAATAGGATTCTTGGGCCTGCTGTAGAGAACTGGCTCTCATTGCGAACAAGCACGTCCATGGCGCGTTCGGCCCGCCCCCAGGCTCCGCTGCTTCCGTCCAGTTCTGCTGCCGCTGCAAGTGCAAAGCTGTCGGCGCCCTTCTGCAAATCATTGTGCAAATTGTTGACCCGGCTCATGTCGATCGCCAGCAGCGAAAAGCCGATGATCGCCGGCAGCGTGATGCTGACGAGGATGAGCGCTATTCCTCTCTGATCGTTCCAGAAGGCACGAATGGTCCCCAACATGACCCTACTCTCTGCTTTCCTGCGCCTGGACCCCTCGTATGCCCGGCGCCCTCCGCATCCTTCCATTCAGTTCACTGCGTTTTTGCACCGCCGACATTGACCGTGATCGCCGGCGGCGGCGGTGGTGGTGGTGGATATTTGTAGGCTTGGGCAACAGCTGCAGCGCGCGAGCCGTCGCCTTCGATATGTGTGTTCCGGGACGCCGGATTGAGCGGATCGACCGTCTGCAGCATCGAATTGAATTTCTGCGTGTCGCCGGCAGCCAGGGTCACCGAATCGTAGTGGTTCAGATAGTCCGCGGCGCAGCCCGACAGCGCGCCGGCGCACACAATGAGGATCAAGGCGCTATTTCTTGACATAGAGCATCTTGTCCTTCGATTTGAAGTCGAGCATGTGGCCATAGGGGCCGGTGACGCCTTCGCCCAGTTCATATTTGCGGACCATGTCCTTGGTCACTTCAAGCTGGCCGAGCACGAAGAATTCCGGATCGTTGGCGGGCCGTGTCTTGTCGAACGGTGTCGCCAGCTGCTCGCCGGGCTTCACCGGTCGCACGATATGCGGCGTGACGATCACCACCAGCTCGGTTTCTTCCTTCTGGTTGCTCGAACTGCGAAACAGCGTGCCGATGACAGGCACCTGGCCGAGCCACGGCACCTGGTCCTGGAGCTTGGTCGTCTTGCTCGAAAGAAGCCCGCCGACGGCGAAGCTCTGGCCGTCGCGCAGTTCGACGACGGTTTCCAGCTTGCGGTTGGTGAAGATCGGGTCGCCGGCGGTGGTGAAGCCGGTCAGGTCGCTGACTTCCGGCGCCAGCCTCATATGGATCTTGCCGTCGTCGAGTACGACTGGCGTGAACAGCAGATTGACGCCGAATTGCTTGTACACGATGCTTATCTCGCCGTCTTTGTCGAGGGTGCGGATAGGCACTTCGCCGCCGGCGTTGAAGCTGGCCTGCTCGCCGGAAAGCGTGGTGAGGTTGGGGTTCGCGAGCATACGCACCGCGCCTTTGGACTCGAGCGCCTCGATGATCAGATCGACCTTGATGTTGCTGTCGATGACGCGCGTGATCAGCGCTCCGAAGGGCGCGGAGTTGGACAGGAGGCCGCTGAGCAGGCCACCCGGCCCGAGCACCAGTCCGTCCTCGTCGACGGCAGCAACACCGGTACCGGTACGGGTCGTGCCACTGCCGTTCGTGCTCTTGATCGACACGCCGAGGTCGCGGCCGGTGTTGCGCTTGGCTTCCAGCACGCGCACTTCCAGATTGACCTGCTGGCTGTCGTCGACGATGACGGAGTTGATGACGGCGTCGGGGCCATATTGCTGCGCAACCGCCATGATAGCCGCCAGTGTGGCGCCGTCCTTGACATGACCGCCAAGCCTCACCCTGCCATTGACCGAGCCGACTTCGATGCGCGACTTGGGCGCCACCTGGCGGATCGCCTGCGCCATGTCGCTGACATCGACGCCGACCTCGATCTGAAGTGCGCCGAGCGAGCGCTTGTCCGTCGAAAAGAGGTTGACGGTGGTGGTGCCGGCGCCCTTGCCAATGACATAAAGCGTGCGGTCGGTCATTGGCTGCGCGTCGGCTATCTTCTCGTCGCCGACGACGATGTCACCCAGATTGGCACTGACCTGGATCGTTACCGATTGCGACATCGGCAGGAAAATACGATGGACGGCAGGGGTCGACACGTCGATGAAGCGGTCGGCCGCACCGGCCGCCAGGCTCGACAGCAACAGCGCCGCCATGCACGACAACGCGGCCGTCGCTATCTCTAACCAAGATCCCCGCATCCCCGTCCCCCACTTGCTGCCGGCGGCAGTTCGTTCCGTTTCGCCGCACTCTGTTATTGTTGTCGCGGCAC
The DNA here is from genome assembly GCF_004006095.1 of Mesorhizobium sp. M7A.F.Ce.TU.012.03.2.1. Taxonomy (NCBI): domain Bacteria; kingdom Pseudomonadati; phylum Pseudomonadota; class Alphaproteobacteria; order Hyphomicrobiales; family Phyllobacteriaceae; genus Mesorhizobium; species Mesorhizobium sp. M7A.F.Ce.TU.012.03.2.1. The sequence continues at coordinate 164,894 of NZ_CP034779.1, read as the reverse complement.
GTCGTATGTTTCAAGCTTCACGCCCCGAAAAACGCCCACAGTAGCACGCGCCGGTGGTTCGGGTGTGACATATTTGACCACTTCCTTAACGACTTCCGGCGCCGCGACGGCCGGAGCCGGCTTGACCTTGCTCAACTGGTCGAGCTGACTTCCCACCCGGTCCACGGCCTGTGCCAATCCCGCGAGCTTGTCTTCGGCTCGCTTGCGCTCGGCCGCGGCCTCAGCTTCCGCTGCAGCCTTCTTGTCGAGTTCGGCCTGCCTTGCGGCGACATCTGCCGGCGTTTCGCCTGTCAGGTCGGAAAGCGTCACCCGCTCGGTCGTCTCGCCCTTGCTGGCTGCGGCCTGGCGCAGCGCCAGTGACAATTGGCCGGCGCCGGCCGCCAGCGTCAGCTTCTGCGCGTCCCTGGTGCTGGCCTCCAGCGTCACGGACTTCACCACCGTCGGGCTGTCCTTGCTTTCGTCGGCCACCTGGTCGACGGCGAGCACCTTCATGCTCTGCAGCAGCACGTCGACAAAACTCCTGTCTTGTCCATCATCACCCCGCACCGTGCGTGTCAGCAGCACATCGACACGGTCGCCGGGGAAGACGAAGCCGGCGACACCGAGCACATCGTTGACGCGAATGGACACGGCCTTCATGCCTTCGCCGAGCACCGCCGAAAGCGTGGCGCGCTGGCCGGGGCCGGTAATCTTGGTAGCAAGAATCGGCTCATTGACACCTATCGCTTGCAGTGCCTGCTTGGCGCCGTCGCCAGCTAACAGGTCTTTCGTTGTCTTGAACGCCCCGGCCGGAACCGCACCCGCAGGCCAAGCGACTTCGCGTAATTTATCCGCGCTCAGCGCATCGCCGAACTTCAGCGGCATTGCCGCAACGACGACTGTGCTGCTCTGGATGGCGCCCGATTGGGCCATGGCGCTTCGCTGGCCAGCCAGCCAGATATTGACCAGAACCACGGCCAGGACCCCGAACACGCCGGCGAGCACGATCATGATAAGTGTGTTGGCGCGCATAGCCCAAACCCCAAAAAGGCAGCAGAACGACCGAAGTGACCTGAGTGATCTCAGGCCCGGATCTGATCCGGGCCTGAGATCCGCTAGCTAATCAGGTGCCTACCCCAGTCGCGGCAACGCAGCTGCCGACGCTGCTGGCTTCCAGCGCGGTGCAGAGGCCTGCGAACCTGCCGTTCACCCATCCGCCGATGGCGAGGACAGTCATGATCGAGGCGACGGCAATGATGCCGATAAGGATGGAATATTCGACCATGGCAGCGCCGTTCTCATCGTCGCGGAACTGCCGGGTCATCGTCATGAGCTTGTTCATGTCAATTTCTCCCTTTGGAGGTTGGAACCCGACGAGACAGAGCAAAGGATGAAATCCATACCCAAGCATCCCCCGTCATCTCGATCCTAGGTCCCGAGAAAACGCAGAGTCAAACGAGATTAAGGGTTCCTTAACTTTCATGTACATGATTCGGAAAGAATATTACAGTTCCAGATGTAATCAACAGCTTGATTCCTTTCATTTTTCAAGCGCCTTAACCATTCGTTCACAATTTGGCCGCGGATGTGGCAGGATGGAGGAAGCATTAGTAATAATGCATATTCCTTTATATCTAAGGGTTTATCGGTGTCTTCCGGGCGGTTTTGGCCCCAAAACCGGAAGAGGCTGGAAAGCGATGCCGACGCTCTGACCACGAACCGGCAGCTGCACCAAATAAGGCCGTTATTACAGGCTTCTGATCTTAACTATGTAGAAAGTATTGAGGGTACGACAGCCACCTGGGCGCTTGTGCCTCCCGTGGTTAACAGTTAGTTTCCGCTAATGAGGGACTAGGGGGAGTATAAGCGACTATGTTGGGGCGGTTCATCAAGGGGCCTGGCGAACAGCAGGTAACGGCAAAGACCGATCAGCTGGCGGTGCAGCCTGTTGCTCCGGCTCTTTCGCCAGCCGCTGATATTGAATCGCATGGCGACGATTTCTTGACGCTCAAGGTCGAGCTGCATCGCCATTTGATCGATCGGTTCAATCTGACCGCGCTTGAAAATGCTTCCAAGGATGAGATTCTGAATGAGATCCGCCCCATCGTGCGGGAGTTCGTGCGCGGTCGCACCGTTCCCCTTAACGCGCGCGAACTCGACCAACTGACCAGCGACACCGCAGACGAGATGCTGGGTCTCGGGCCGATCGAACCGCTGCTCAAGGACGATTCGATCACCGACATCATGATCAACACCCACAGGCGCGTCTTCATCGAGCGGCGCGGCATGATTGAAGAGACGGCAATCCGTTTCCGCGACGAGGCGCATCTGTTGCGGGTCATCAACAAGATCGTTTCGGCCATCGGCAGGCGTGTCGATGAATCTTCGCCGATGGTCGATGCGCGGCTGGAAGACGGTTCGCGCGTCAACATTGCGGTGCGGCCGGTCTCGGTCGACGGCCCTCTGGTGTCAATCCGCAAATTCTCCAAGAATCCCTATTCGCTCGAACGTTTGATGGCTTTCAATTCCATCCGGCCGCCGATGATCGAGCTGCTGCGGATCGCCGTGCAGGCGCGCAAATCGATCCTGGTTTCAGGCGGCACCGGCAGCGGCAAAACCACCTTGCTCAATGCATTGTCGAGTTACATTCCCTCGAAGGAGCGGCTGATCACCATCGAGGACGCGGCCGAACTGCAATTGCAGCAGCCGCATGTCGGCCGGCTGGAGACACGCCCGCCCAATGTCGAGGGCAGGGGGGAGGTGCGCCAGCGCGAATTGCTGAAGAACGCGCTGCGCATGCGGCCGGACCGCATCATCGTCGGCGAGGTGCGCGGCGAGGAAGCCTTCGACATGCTGCAGGCGATGAACACCGGCCACGAAGGCTCAATGACGACAATCCATGCCAACACGCCGCGCGATGCGATCTCGCGGCTGGAGCAGATGGTCGGCATGGCCGGCATGCCGATGACGCATGAGTCAATCCGCGCGCAGATCGCCTCCGCCATCGACATCATCGTCCAGACACAGCGTCTTTCGGACGGCGGCCGGCGTGTCACCTCCATATCGGAACTGACCGGCATGGAGGGCAATGTCGTCCAGCTCCAGGAAATCTATCATTTCGTCCGCCGTGAGGTGACAGCCGAGGGCAAGGTCATCGGAGATTTTCGCGCCACCGGCGTTCGTCCGCGCTTCGCTCCGGAGGCCGCGACGCTGGGCCATCATTTTGCCAAGGACGCCTTCAACCCGCAGGTTGCCCTCTGATGCCGACGGGTCAAGCTCTGCTCTACTTCATCTACATGCTGGCGGCAGCCTCGGTCATTCTCGCCGGCGAAGCCTTTTATCTTTCCTTTGCCGGCCGCCGCTCCCGGTCTCTAGCAGTCAATCGCCGATTGAAGCGGCTCGCTGGCGACGTCCCGGCCGAACAAACGTTACAGGGATTGCTGCGAGAGCGCGGGCTCACGGACTCCGGCGATTTTCTTTTCGGTATGGTCTGGCTGAACAGGCTCTATACCCAGTCCGGCATCACCGGGAATCCCCTGACCTTCGCCGCAACATTTCTGCTCGCAGGGCTGGCGATGGCGCTGCTGCTGGTATTCTTCAATTTTTCGGCCTTGGCGTCGCTTCTTATCTTTCTGGTCGTAGGGCTTGTCCTGCCGCTTCTCGTCCTCCGGCGCGCCCGCAACAAGCGAATTCGGAAATTTGCCAAACAGCTTCCGGATGCGCTCGACATGATCGTTCGTTCGCTGCGCGCCGGACATCCGGCTTCGATCGCGATCGGTCTGGTCGCGCGCGAAATGCCCGATCCGCTCGGCACCGAGTTCGGCATCGTCTCCGATGAGATCACCTTTGGTCTCAGCATCGAGCAGGCCGTGCGAAAGCTTTCGCAGCGGGTCGGCTTCGAGGGCCTTCAACTGCTATCGGTATCGCTGTCGATCCAGGCCAAGACGGGCGGCAATTTGACCGAAATTCTGGCCAATCTTTCCTCGGTTCTGCGTGAACGACAGAAACTACGAATGAAAATCAGGGCGCTTTCGGCCGAAGGTCGCGTCTCCGCGTGGATCATCTCCTTGTTTCCTGTTGTGATGTTCTTCGCACTTCAAATCCTTGCCCCGGCCTACTACGGAGCCGTCTGGAGCAACCCGCTCATCTTCCCGATATTCCTGATTTTTGGGTTGTGGGCGCTGCTTGGCGACTTCATCATGTACCGGATGGTTACGTTCGATTTTTGACCGGGAGCGACGAAAGAAATTGTTTTCGAACATTCAGGACCTGGGCTTCTTGGTATCCATTGCCGTCTTTGTGGCGGCGGTGTCCCTCTTCCTGTTCGGTGCGCTTATCTTTCTCCCGGCTCTGCAGACACGAAAGCTAGTCGCGCAGAGCCTGATGGGCGAAGGAATTACAGACCGCCGATCGATGCTCGGACAAGACCAGCTTGCCAAGCTTGCGGCGCAACGGCCGGTCGATGCCTACTTCAAGTCGATCGAGAAGGAGCGGGATGAGCCAAACGCCTTGGAAGCGAAGCTGTTTCGCGCCGGCTTTTATCAATCAAGCGCACCGCTGATTTATACGCTGTGCCGCCTTGCCGCGGTCTGCGTCGGTTTTCTGGCGATGTATGCACTCCTGTCACGGGTTCTGCCGCCGCACCTGCCAGGCTTCATCACCTTTGCTGGTTCTGCCGTGTTCGGCCTCGCCTGCATCGTGCTTCCCGCCATTCTGCTCGACCGTTTCGAGAGCAGCCAGAAACAGATCTATCGCCGGGCTTTCCCCGATTTCATGGACATGATGATCACCTGCGCCGATGCCGGCATGAGCCTGGAGGGGGCAGTCGAACGCGTCAGCCATGAAATGGCCGCCACCCACAAATGGCTGGGAATACAGCTGTCGATCATGAATCTGCAGTTGCGTGCTGGCAAGCCGTTGCGGGAAGCGCTGCGCGAACTCTCGGATCGCATCGGACTTGACGAGGCGCGGGCATTGGCTGTCCTGTTCCGTCAATCGGAAGAACTCGGCACCAGCCTCACCGATGCCTTGCGTGTTTATAGCGCCGAGATGCGTGGCCAGAGAATTCTGAGCGCGGAGGAACGCGCCAATTCTCTACCGGTAAAGATGATGATTCCGTTGGGGCTTTGTATCTTCCCTGTGGTTATGATGGTTATCATGCTACCGGTGATCATCCGCATGAGGGGCATTATCTTCTAATTGCGTGTATGATCTGATTCTAATATGAGGTCCGGGACCCTTGGGGGAATCTGTATGAAGAGGGCTATCGCGGCGGCGTTCTGCCTGTTGACGGTTTTGCTTGCCGGCTGCCAGACGGACGCCACTGACGGTGTCGTTCGCACCAACGAGCCGTCGAAGGGCGACGTGACGTCTTTTGGCGATGCTTTCGATGGGCTGAAGACGGTCAGCGACGTCGAATATTACGCCTCGGACCAGGCCGTTGCCGAAGCGAAGAACCAGTTCCGCGCCGAGAATTACGGCAATGCCGGCGCGCTGTTCTTCAAGGCGACGCAACTGGCGCCCAATGACGGCAACGCCTGGATGGGGCTGGCCGCCTGCACCGACCGGATCCACCGCTTCGACCTGTCCGACAAGGCCTATGCCAGGGCCTTCAAGCTGGTCGGCGCGACGCCCGAATATTACAACAATGTGGGCTATTCCTACCTGCTGCGCGGCAAGCTGCAGGATGCCCGCTCGAACTTCCTCAAGGCTTACGAACTGGCGCCCAACGACCCGACCGTCGCCAACAATCTGAAGCTTTTGTCGTCAAGCGTGCAGAACGTCGAGCGCTAGCATGCTGCTCGTCGAAGCGCTGCTGCTGAAAGTGCTCGCCATCCCTCTGCTGGCAAGGATTGGCTGGGTCGATTTCACCACCCAGAAGATTTCCAATCGCGACGTGCTGCTGCTGCTCTGCCTGGGTGCCGGGGGCCTGCTGCTGCTGTCGCTCCAGTCCGGCTCGTGGTGGGACATGGGGCTGAGCGCCGGTGCAGGGCTTCTGCTGTTCGTCGCGTTCTTGCCCTTCTGGGTCTTGCGCAAGATCGGCGCCGGCGACGTCAAGCTGCTGGCAGTCGTGCCATTCCTGATCAGCGGCGGCGCTCTCGCGGTGTTTTCGGTGCTGCTCCTGGTTTTCGCCTTGGCCACCGCGGCGATCGTGAAAAACCCCTTCCTGCTGCCCGCCGGTGCTTTTCGGCTCATCGTCCAGCATCTGGACCGCAAGGGCGTGGTGCCGTTCGGCGTGCCGATCTCGCTCGCCGCGATCTGTACGCTGGCGTTCCTGATCTACAGGAGTTTGACGGTCGCGAGCAGCTCTGGAATCCTCAACCAGCTCAACTGACCCTGTCATCTCACGCGGCTGAATTGTCGCGCGGGAGATTTGACGGAGCATCAAACGAAAAACCCGCCTGTGCGGCGGGTCACTGGCGCAAATCAGCACCATAGCCAAAAATGTACCATAGCTGAGTGCAGGGAGTCAAGAAAAAATTCCTATCGTGAAAAGCTGCCTTGCGCAGCTCGCGCTCCGTTCAGTCCCGCAGCAGGTCGAACATCAGCTTGAAGAAGCGGTCCGCGTCGACCTCATGGGCGATGCGGGCATTGTCCTTTTCACCGCGCTCGCCCCAGTAATCGGCGATGGTCGCGCCGAAGGCGTAGGTGCCGGACAGATCGACACCGATATGGGCAGGGCGCGTGCGCACCAATGTCGGGTCGATGGCCAGCGCCAGCGCCAGCGGATCGTGCATGGCGCCGCCGACGCCCATCGAGTTGCGGTGCAGCTTCTCGTAGAACAGCAGCCAGTCGTTGACGAGCCGTCCGAGCGGCGTGTCGATGGTGGCGAGTTCGGCATATTGCGGCGCCTCGATCAGCACCTGCATGGTGACGTCGAGGCCGACCATCAGGATCGGCACGCCGCTGTCCAAAACGATCTTCAGCGCTTCGGGGTCGCAGAACGCGTTGAACTCGGTCGGCGTGATGATCTCGCTCTTGCGATAGAACACGCCGCCCATCCAGATCAGCTCCTTGATCTTGGGCAGCACGTCGCGATGCTTGAGGATCATCAGGCCGATATTGCTGAGCGGGCCGGTGGCAACGACCAGGATCGGTTCGGGCGCGGCGCGCAGTCTGTCGGCCAGGAAATCGACGGCGTGCTGGTCAACCGGCTTGATCGTCGCCTGCGGCAGGTAGGGCGAGCCCTCGAGGCCGCTTGGGCCGTCGGCGGTGCCGAGCACCAGCGGGCGCGCCAACGGACGGTGACAGCCCCGCGCGACAGGCACGTCGCCGGCGCCGATATACTCCAGGATGCGCAAGGCATTGGCGGTCGTCTTCTCGACTTCCGCATTGCCGCAGGTCGTGGTGACGCCGATGAGTTCGATGGCCGGCGAGCGGTGCGCCATGACCAGCGCGATGGCGTCGTCGTGGCCGGGGTCGCAGTCGAACAGGATAGGAGTTGGCTTGGTCATCATGTCGTCTTTCACGCCGCCCGCTCGTAGCGCGCTATGGTTTTCTTGAAGCCGTCGAGGAAACGCCGGCCGTCCAGGCCGGTGCAGATGCGGGTGGTCTTGGGCCCGCCGCCGGGCAGCAATTGCCGGCCGCGATAGGCGACGGTCTGGCCGCGCGCCAGCCTGCCGTCGAGCACGACGTCGGCGAACAGCGGCTCGGTCATCGTCGCCAGGCCGGGATCGAAAGCCAGCGCCACGGTGATCACGTCGTCCATCGGGAACCCGACGAGGTCGAAGAATTCGCGCCAGATGTCGATGTAGATCGGGAAGCTGTCGGCGATCATCTCAAGGACGGGATTGTCCCTCGCGACGGCCTGCATGTCGGCGATGTCGTCGCGCGTCAGCATCGAATCGGCGACGCGGTTGTCCTCGCAGATGTCGAGCGGCACGAGGATCTTCTCGACATCGGCGTTGAGCACGATGCGCGAAGCCTCCGGATCGGCCCAGATGTTGTACTCCGACAGGGGTGTGATGTTGCCCGGCGTCTGGAAATTGCCGCCGAGCACGATCAGCCGCTTGAGTGCACCGGTCAATCCCGGCTCCTGCAACAGCGCCATCGCCGCGTTGGTCAGCGGGCCGGTCGTCACCAGCGTGATCTCGCCCGGATTGGCCATGACCGTGCCGATGATGAAATCGACCGCATGTCCCGACGTGGCCTGCCGCACCGGCGTCGGCGCCGGCGGGTTGAACTTCTTCAGGCGATCGCCGAAACGGGCAACGAGCCGCTTTTCGAAATGCACCGGCGCCTCCATGTCGGCCTTGGCGTTGCCGACGATCGGCCGCCACGCGCCGGCGTGAACCGGGATATCGTCACGCCCGGCGAGCGTCAGTGTGTTGAGGACGACGTTGGTGACCTGTTCGATCGGGCCGGCCGCACCGGTCACGGTGGTCACGCCCTCGAGCCGCAGCTTCGGATTGACCGCCGCAAACAGCACGGCGAGAATATCGTCGCCGGCCGAATCCACGTCGAGGATTATGCGTTCCATAGAGGCTTCCTTCACTGGGGATTTTTGCCGCCGGCTTCAGTGTTCTTGTCGACCGACAGCAGCTTGCGCATCGATTCCAGCGTCTCGGCGATGATCCTCGGACGCGCCCGGTAGGACAGCGCGAACAATGCGATCAGCGCGACGACATAAGGAACCGTGAGAACCAGGTAGGAGGGATAGCCGAACGTCTGCAGGCGCAGCGAAAAAGCATCGGCGAAGCCGAACAGCAGGCAGCCGGCCAGCACTTTCAGCGGATCGCCATTGGAGAAGATCAGGATTGCCACCGCCATGAAACCACGGCCCGACGACATGTTTTCCGTGAACATGGTGATGTAGCCGAGTGACAGGTGAGCGCCGGCGAGGCCCGCCAGCAGTCCGCACAGCAGGGACGCGATATAGCGGACGCGGGTGATCGAGATGCCAAGCGCCTCGGCGGCTTCCGGTTTTTCGCCGACGACGCGGATATAGAGGCCGAGCCGCGTCCTGGTATAGCAGACGACCAGCAGCGGCACCGCGATGAAGGCGACATAGACGAGCGGCGTGAAGCCGGAGATCAGCGGCGCCCACGAGCCGAGAAGGTCGCGGGCACCGGGCAGCTGGACTTTCGGCAGGCCGACGATGCCGTGACCGACGATCGAACCGCGCGTGCCGAAGATCGCTTTCATCAGCGAGATTGTCATGCCGCCGGCCAGGATGTTGAGCGCCAGCCCGACGACCACTTCATTGGCCTTGAAGCTCACCACCAGGACAGCAAAGACCAGGGCGAAGACGAGCGCCGCCGCGACGCCGCAGGCGACCCCCGCCAGCGCGGAACCGGTCCAGATCGACCCGAGGACGGCGAAGAAGGCGCCGACCAGCATCTGCCCTTCGAGGCCGATGTTGAAGATGCCGGCCTTGGTGGTGAACGAGCCGCCAAGCGCGACCAGAAGGATGGGCGCGGTGGTGCGAAGCGTCGCCGCGATCAGCGCGACGTTGATGAGCTTGTCTAGAATTTCCATCGCCGCTCCCCTGCCTGGCTGTCGCCACGCTTTCTCACCAGCACCTGGGCCGACACGCTGAGGATGATCAGCGCCTGGATCACGGTGATGATTTCGCGCGACGCGCTGGTGTCGACCTCGAGCAGCAGCGATCCGTTGCGCAGGGCGCCGAAGAACAGTGCGGTGAAGATGGTGGCGACAGGCGAGCCATTGGCAAGCAGGGCGGCGATCAACCCGTCGAAGCCGAAACCGGGGGCAAATCCTTCCATGAAGCGGTGATGGACGCCGAGCGTCTCGACGCCGCCGGCCAGCCCGCCGACGGCCCCCGAAAGCAGCAGGACCAGGAAACCCTGCCGTTTCACGCTGACGCCGCCATATTCGGCGAATTTCGGCGCCGAACCGACCATCGTGACGCCGTAACCCCATTTGGTGTAGCGGAAGACAAGGGCTGCGCCGACCGCCAGCACCAGGCCAATGACCAGACCCCAGTTCAACCGCGAAAAGGTGAAGATCTCCGGCAGGTAGGATGTCGCCAGGATCGGCGGTGTCTCCGACCAGCCACCCGGCCGCTTGAACAGGAAGATGGTGAAATAGGACGTGAGCAGCACCGCCACGTAGTTCGACAGGATCGTCGAGACGACTTCGTTGGTGTTGTAGCGGGCGCGGAAGTAGGCGGGGATGGCGACCCAGGCCGCGCCTGCCACCACCGCGAGCGCAAGTGCCGCCAGCGTGTGGATGCCTGCGGGCAGGGGCATGGCAAAGCCGACCCACGCGGCGGCGAAGCCGCCGAGGAACAGCTGGCCCTCGATGCCGACGTTGAACATGCCGCCGCGCAGGCCGATGCAGGCGGCGACACCGCAGATCAGGATCGGCGTCGTCTGCAGCAAGGTCCCGGCGATCTTCTCCTGATCGCCGAAGGCGCCGCGCAACAGCGTCATGAACACACGCACCGGGCTTTCGCCGACCATGAGGATGATGATCGCGCCCATCAGCAGCGCCACGCCGATGGCGATCACCTGGCCGGAAACGGCACGCAAATGGTCTGTCATGATGCGGTCTCCGCGGCGAATTCCGGCGTGGCCACGCCTGCCATCATCATGCCGATGCGCTCCTCGTCGGCCTCGTCGCCGGCGACCTCGCCCATGATCCGCCCGTTGAACATCACCAGGATGCGGTCGGCAAGGGCGGCCAGTTCGTCGAGCTGCACGGAAATCAGCAGGATTGCGCGGCCGGCGGCGCGCTGGCGCATGATCTCGTCATGAATGGCCTCCTGGGCGCCGATGTCGACGCCGCGCGTCGGCTGGTCGATCAGCAGGAAATCGGCGCCGTTGGTGAATTCGCGCGCCAGAACGACCTTCTGGATGTTTCCCCCCGAAAGCCGCTTGACCGCATCGCCCGGTCCGCGCGCGCGAATATCGAAGCTCTTGATCAGCGTTTCGGCGTTTTGATTTATGGCATTCCAGTTGAGCATGCCGGCGCGGCTCCATGGGGCGCGGTGCTGGCGGCCCATCAGGGTGTTGGCTGCTATCGAAGCGTTGCGATCGACCCCGCGCACCATGCGGTCGCCTGGAACATGGGCGAGGCCTGCCTGGCGGATCGCGGCGGGGGAGAGCGCGGTGAGATTCCGGCCCTTCAGCCACGCCCCGCCATGGCTTGCCGGTCGCAAGCCCGAAAGCACTTCCGCCAGCTCCGTCTGTCCATTGCCGGCCACACCCGCGATCCCCACCACCTCGCCGGAGCGGACGGTGAAACTGGCATCGCGAAGAGCCGGCAACAGGCGATCGTCGCGCGCCCACAGATCCTTGACTTCGAGCACCACGTCGCCGTGCAGCGAAGCGCGCGGCCGGCGGTCGAAGCTCACCTCGCGGCCGACCATCATGTGCACCAACTCGTCCTTGCTGAGCTCGGCCGTCGGTCGGGTCGCCACCTTCCTGCCGTTGCGCAGCACCGTCACCGTGTCGGACACTTCCATCACCTCTTCCAGGTGGTGCGAAATGAAGATCACCGTCATGCCCTCGGCCACGAAGCTGCGCAGTGTCTGGAACAATTCACGGCTTTCCTGCGGCGTCAGCACGGCGGTCGGTTCATCGAGGATGATGGTGCGCGCGCCGCGCACCAGGACCTTAAGGATTTCGATGCGTTGCTCTATGCCGACCGAGAGCAGCCCGACGCGCTCGGTCGGATCGACCTGCAGGCCGAAGCGCTTCGACAGGTCGCGCGTGCGCGCAATTTGTGCGGCGTGGTCGATCAGCCCATGGCGACGGATTTCCATACCGAGAAAGACGTTGTCGGCAACCGAGAGCGAGGGAACCAGCTTGAAATGCTGGTGAACCATGCCGAGGCCGGCCTTTATCGCCACGGACGGGTCGGCGATCACGATCTCTTCACCGTTCAGCCGGATCGAGCCTTCGTCCGGTTGCAAGAGGCCGAACAGGATGTTCATCAGCGTCGTCTTGCCGGCACCGTTCTCGCCGATGATGGCGTGGATCTCGCCGCGGCGGACCGCAAGGTCGATGCCGTCATTGGCGACGAATGCGCCAAAACGCTTGGTGATGCCAGTCAACTCGACGGCCATCGCGGCATTGCTGTGGAGGGTCGGCGACCCCGGCGTGTTCGACAACGTGGCTCTCGCAGATTGGACACTGATCCGCCGCGGCAAGCCGCGGCGGATCAGTGTAGCGCTTTCTTGGGAGGGAGGCGCTGTTGTTGGCTTACTTTGCCTTGGCGATCACGATCTTGCCGTCGACGATGCCCTTTTTGATCTCGTCCAGCTTGGCGGTCACGTCAGCGGGGATCTTTGGGGCAATATCATCGCAGACCTTGACCTCGACACCGCCCGAGGCGAGGTCGAAAGTGCGGGTGCCGGCGGTGATCTTGCGGCCCTCGACCTCGTCCTTGATCAGCGTGTAGACGGCGATGTCGCCGCGCTTCAGCATGCTGGCGAGGACATTTCCGGGAGCCGAGCCGCACATGTCGATATCGACGCCGATCGAATATTTGTCGACTGCGGCACTTGCCTGCATCACGCCTTCACCCGTCGGGCCGGCGACGTTGTAGACAATGTCCGAGCCCTGGCCGTAAAGCGCCTGGGCAAGTTCGCTTCCCTTGGCCGGGTCGTCGAAGGTTCCGGCGAAGACGGAGTTTACCTTGACGTCGGGCGCGGCATATTTGGCGCCTTGCTCGTAGCCGCCCAGGAAGTTGCGGATCACCGGAATATCGCGGCCGCCGACAAAGCCGATCGCCTTGCCGTCGCCGATCTTGTCGAAGGCGGTGCCCTTGGCTTCGATCATGCCGGCAAGTGCACCGGCCACGAAGGATCCCTGCTCCTCGGCGAAATTGGCGTAGATCATCTTGGGGTTGTCGAGGACGCCATCGATGAACACGAAGCGCTGGTCGGGATATTCGGCGCTGACCTTTTGCAGCGAGTCCACCAGCTCCCAGCCCATCACGAAGATGAGGTCGTACTGCTTGCCCTTGGCAAGATTCTCGAACTGCTGCTGGTAGTCGAGCGCGCGATTGCCGGTGTCGACAAGCTTGAGGTCGATGCCGAAATCGGTCTTGGCCTTGTTGAGGCCGTTGACGATCGAAACGCCAAAACCCTGTGCAAAATATCCCGAGATGGCGGCCACGGAAACCTTGGCCTGTGCGGCGGCCGGTCCGAACGAAATGGCAAGCATCGTGCCGGCCAGAAATAAACTCTTGAGCGCCCTTTTCATGTCATTCCCCTTCAGCTTTTTTCAGCTTTTGAAGCCACGCTTTGACCATCCCCCACATGTCGCCGTAATAACGGCGAGTTCGTTGATGGTCATATGAGTTTAGGAGCGGCTTAACAGGCTGTCAATCGTCATCCGATGCAGTTTTCTTGGCCCTTCGCCCACGTGCTCGACGTCTGCGCTTGACAAATGTCGACGGGCATAATTGTTGATACTCTAATGAGTTTTCATGAACGACGGGATGAAGGAAGCGAAACAATGCCTGCTGTGGTGGTCAGGAAATTTCTGGTTCAGGTCGAAGAGATATTCCATGAGGGCGGACCCCACGCGGCACGCCCGCTCAAGCGAGGCGCGGTCGTCGCGGTCATCGCCAACCCTTTTGCCGGACGCTATGTCGAGGAGATCACCGGCTTCATGGAAGACCTGAAGCCGCTCGGTCTCGATATGGCCCGGCGCCTGATCGACGCCATTGGTGAAGGCGGCCAGGCCATCGAAGGCTATGGCAAGGGTGCCATAGTCGGCGCCGCCGGCGAGCTTGAACATGGCGCGCTCTGGCACAATCCGGGCGGCTATGCGATGCGCGAACTGCTCGGCAATGCCAAGGCGATCGTGCCTTCGACCAAGAAGGTCGGCGGCCCCGGAACGCGCATCGACATCCCGATCACGCACATAAACGCCTCCTATGTGCGCAGCCATTTCGATGCGATCGAGATAGGCATTGCCGATGCGCCGCGCGGCGACGAAATGGCGGTCATCCTGGCGATGACCACCGGCGCACGCGTCCATGCACGGGTCGGCGGCCTTGCTGCCGCCGACATCAAGGGCGAGGACGGATTGCGATGAGCCCGGAAATTCGCCGCATCATCACCATCGTCGAGGAAACCCGGATCGAAGGCGGACGGCCCGTCGATCCGCCGACGCGGCGTGCCGCAGCCATTGCGGTGATCCGCAACCCCTATGCGGGTACCTATGTCGAGGACCTGTCGGCACTGAGCGCCATAGGCGAAGCCTTGGGCGATATCTTGCCCAGGCGCGCGGTCGCTGCTCTGGGCATTGCCGGCGACCGGGTCGAGAGCTTCGGCAAGGCCGCCGCCGTCGGCGCCGATGGCGAGCTCGAACATGCCGCCGCCATCCTTCATCCAAAGCTCGGCGCCCCGTTCCGCGATGTGCTTGGCAAGGGCGCCGCGCTCATTCCTTCATCGAAGAAGCGCGGCGGCCTCGGCGTGTCGCTCGATATTCCGCTCGGTCACAAGGATGCGGCGCGGGTGCGCAGCCATTTCGACGGCATGGAGGTTCGTGTTCCCGACGCACCGCGTGCCGACGAGATCGTCGTCGCTATCGCCGTCACCGATTCCGGCAGGCCGCACCCGCGCGTCGGCGGGCTGACCAAGGACAAGATTGTCGGGATTGACGGCGTCGGCTGACCGTCAGGCCGCCAGGATTTCCGGCACCCGGAGCGCCGGAGGCGTATTTCTGCTCCGGCCGGTCCGCACCACGCCGTCGATGACGACCATTCCAATGCCTGGAAGATTGCCGAGCGCCACGCTGTCGAGCAGCCCGTCGCCGGCGCCGCCGATCGCCTGGTCCATGAAGATCAGGTCGGCGGCGCGACCGACCTCGATCAAACCGCGATCGTCCAGTCTGCGCACGCGCGCCGTGTTGCCGCTGGCAAGACAGAACGCCACTTCCGGCGCGATGCCGCCCAGCGAAGCCAGCATGGTGAGCGTCCGCAGGATGCCGAGCGGCTGCACGCCGGATCCGGCCGGGCTGTCGGTGCCGAGGATGACGCGCGAAAGTTCGCCGCGCTGCCGTGCCAGGTCGAGCACGAACAGTCCGGTGCGCAAATTGCCGTTATGGACGATTTCAAGCGCCCTCGAGCCCTTCTCGCAGATCTGCCGTATTTCCGCGTCGGGCAGGGCGGTTGGCCCGCCATTGACGTGGGCGACAATGTCGGCGTCGACCTCCAGCACGACATCCGCGCCGATGCGGCCGGAGCCGGGCAGCGACGGGCCGCCCGTGTGGGTCATCGAGGTCATGCCGTATTTGCGCGCCCAGGCGATCATCTGCCGGCCGGTCGGCCCATCCTTGACGCCGCCAAGCCCGACCTCGCCGACAAGCGTCACGCCGGCCTCGGCGAGACTGCGGAAGTCTTCCTCGGTAAGGCCGGGTTCCAGGATCGGTGCCCCGGCCAGGATCTTCATGCCGTTCGGACGGAAGTTGGAGAAGGTGCGTTGGGCAGCGATCGCCAGCGCCTTCAGCCCGACCAGGTCGCGCGGTCGGCCCGGCGTGTGGACTTCCCCCGCCGAGATCATGGTGGTGACGCCGCCATGCACGGTCGAATCCATCCAGCCGATCTGGTTCTGCCGAGGCGTCCAGTCGCCGGCCACCGGATGGGCGTGGTTGTCGATAAGACCCGGCGCGACCGCGCAGCCCATCGCATCGATGACCGTCGCCGCGCTGCCGCCATCAATGTCGCCTGCCTTGCCAATGCCGGTGATACGTCCATCGGTCACGACGATGGTGTCGGCGTCGATGATCGGTTGTGCTAGATCGCCACTCAGCATGAGACCGATATTGCGGACGACGAGCGTGTTGGCAGACGACTGGAGGTCGGACGACATCGGTTCTCACTTTTGCTGTTATGGAAAAAAGGACTGGACGCAGCTTATTTGCCGCCGTCGCCATTCGATGGGTCGTCGTCGTTGATGCGCTGGAGCAGGCGAAGCAGCGTCGCCTGCTCGGCCGGTGAGAGCGGCGACAGGAACCGCCGCCCGACCTCGACGCTGCGTTCGAGCCGCTCCAGCGTATAGTCGGTCCCTTTGCTGGTCAGCGCGATCATCGTCAGGCGTTGGTCGGTTTCGGAGGCGCTGCGCGTGATCAGCCCGTGTTTGAGCAGTTTGCGCATGACGATGCTGATGGTCGATGGGTCCATCGCCGTCAGCCGGCCGAGATGGTTCTGCGAAACTTCGCCATGCTTGAGGATCGTGGCGAGCGCCGCGAATTGCGTTGGCGAAAGGTCTTCGCCGGCCATGACCTGCTGGAAGCGCAACGTCGCGCGCTGATGCGCCCGGCGGATGACGTGCGCCGGGTGGCGGTCCAGTTCATAGCCGGTCCCGGCGTACTGCTGCAGCACCTGCTCGCGGCTCAGGGGTGCATCGCCTCCCGGCGTTTCGCCTTTTTTGGATTGCGGTTTCTTTTCAGTCGTCACACCGGACTCCTATCGCCGCTGTCTTGGATGTCGCCGGCCGGAAAAAGCTCAAGCCGCAACCCTCGCTGGTTGAAGCGATGTCCCGTCGCGGAGGGCTGCGACGACATCAGCCGAATCGCTGATCACGCCGAAATGGGTCGCTATGTCATACAGCGAGCTTTCCTGCTCGCGTGGTCCCGTTGCCGCGCAGCAATCGCTTGGCACTACCACCTCATAGCCCTCGAAAAAGGCATCGTGGACGGTCGAGCGCACACAGATATTGGTGACCACGCCGAAGATGATCAACTGATCGATCTGCATGTCTTTCAGCGTCAGGTCGAGGTCGGTTTGGAAGAAGGCCGAGTAGCGCCGCTTGATCACATGGATCTCATCATCGCGGGCGCCGAGATCCTCGATGATCTCCGGCCCCCAGCTTCCGTCCAGGCAATGCGGCGTGCGCTTCAGCCATTCGCGCTCGCGTCGCATGCCCGGCCGGTGGCTGTCATGGACCCAGATCACCGGCACGCCGGCGGCGCGCGCGGCCTCGATCACGGCCAGTTGCGGCCCGACCAGCGTCTCGTACCCAGGCAGGACCATGGCCCCGCCGGGCTTGCAGAATTCATTGATCATATCGATGACGACAACGGCTGCACGGCGTGAATCGAGACGCACCGCGTCATCGTGCCGATGTGAGGAAAAACTGTCCACGGACATGGCGAGCTCCTTTGACCGATCGTTGATGCTCATACAAAAAACCCTAGTGGATGCCAAGTCAATCCCGTTCGACGCAAAGCGTGCTGGTCGGCCTTGCGCACCGCGCTCCGACAAGCGTATGCGCTATTTGTCCATCGCGAAATGGCCTTGACAACGCTTGTCAGGCATGTGCTCGATTTGTATGACCATCAATGATATTCAAGCCGCTTAATTGCGGAGCCGAGGTCGAGATATGAAAACCATCGTCACCGGAGCCAGTGGCCTGCTTGGCCGCCATGTGGCCGAGGCTCTGGTTGCGGCCGGCCACGATGTGCTTGGTGTCGATGCCGTAGTGCCGGGTGAGGTCGCATGGCGCCACGCAACCGCCGATTTGACCGATCTGGGGTCGACGCTGCAGCTGGTGCGCGATTGCGATGCGGTTGTGCATGTCGCGGCCATTCCGCGGCCGACCGGCCGGGCCGGCGGCGAGGTGTTCAAGACCAACATCGCGACCGCCTACAATGTGGTCGAGGCAGCTGCCATGGCCGGCGCCAGGCGCTTCGTCTATGCCTCGTCCTTCAGCGTTTTCGGCTATCCCTTTTTCGAGAAACCTGTTCGACCGCCCTATCTGCCGGTCGACCTGAACCATCCGGTCGGCGCGCAGGACCCGTACGGCCTGTCGAAATGGCTGGGCGAGGAAATCGTCGACGCGGCGGTGCGCCGCGGCGCCTTTTCGGCGGTCAGTATCCGCATGCCGTGGATCCAGACGCCGGGTTCTTTTTTCGAGGGCGTCGCGCCGCGCCGCGCCACTGCCGACAGTGCCCGTGACCTGTGGGCCTATCTTGATGGGCGCGACGCCGGTCAGGGCTTCCTGCGGGCGCTTGAATGGCAAGGCGACGGCCATCTGCGCGTCCTCCTCAGCGCCGCCGACACATTCATGGAAGAGGAAACCGAAGCGCTTTTGCGCCGGGTCTACCCTGATGTCCCCCTGTCACGGCCGATCGCCGGTTTCGGCGCCGTGCTCGACACGATCCATGCGCGCGAAACGATCGGCTTCGAGCCAAGCCATTCGTGGCGTTCCTATCCGAAGCCGGAGGCCGGACAATGAAACGGTTCGACAAACAGAATGTTCTCGTCACCGGCGGCGCGGGCGCGATCGGCAGCGCAGCGGTGCGGCGTTTCCTTGACGAAGGCGCACGGGTCGCCATTGTCGACCGCAATGGCGCGGCGGCGCAGCAACTGGCTCGCTCACTGGGTGAAAACGCCATTGCCATCGAAGCCGACGTCACCGACGAAGCGGATGTGCGGCGCGCCGTCGAGGCGATCGTTGAGACGTTCGGCGGCCTCGACGTGGTGTTCAACAATGCCGGCATTTCCGGCGTCGTCGCTCCCGTTCACGACCTGCCGGTCGAGGACTGGGATACGACCATCCGCATCAATCTGCGCGGCATCTTCCTCGTGCTGCAGGCTTCGCTTCGGGCGATGATCAAGGCCGGGACCGGTGGCTCGATCGTCAACATGGGCTCGTCCATGGCCGGTTGGGACGTCCTTTCGGGGGGAGCTGGCTATGTCGCTTCCAAACACGGCGTGGTCGGCCTGACGCGGGTCGCGGCGCTCGATGCCGCGCCCTATGGCATACGCGTCAATGCCATCTGCCCCGGCGTGATCGAGACGACGCTTGGCGTGCCGGCTTCCGGCGACGGCGAATTCAAGAGCAGCGTCCAGCATTTCGCCGACCGCATTCCGTTGCGCCGCATCGGCCAGCCGGACGATGTCGCGGCCGCCCTGGCTTTCCTGGCCTCCGACGAGGCGAAGCACGTCACAGGCGTGGATTGGCTGATCGACGGCGGCCAGACCTTGCAGAGCTGGGCCAACGCGCCGGCCGGCGGCGCGTTTCCGAAATTTCGCTAAAGTCTTTTCGGCGGCATTGCCTGGATGATCCGGACGGCAAGATCGAGATCGGCGAGCCCGCCCGAAAGCGGCGTGCGCGGCTTAACACCGGCAAGGATGCAATCGGCGAAATGCAGCCACTCGCGGCGGAACGACGTATCAGGAACGCCAGGCAGAACGCGTTCGGATGCAGCCTCGCCTGTCGTTTCACGTAGCCGGACAGTCGCCGAGGCATTGCGGAAATAGGGGTTCTGGAATTCGATCCGCACCTCGTCGCGCTCGCCATGCACATGGATCCACTCGTCCCACCATTCATACTGGGCAAGTGCCATGTCGAAGAGGCAAGGGACGCCGCCATAGTCGAGCACGGCCAGCAACTGGTTCGGGCCGGTCTGTTGCGCATGGACGACGCGGTCGGGCGTGCCGAAAGCACCGCGCATGACGGCAAGGTCGTGGCTGGCGAGGCTGAGCAGTACAAGATAGAGATCGCGATAGCCGGCATGGTCCACACCGAGCGCCGCCTCGATGCGCCGAGCGACCGTTTCGCGCCCCGCCGCCAACACATCGGCCGGCACGTCGGTGACCCTGGTCTGGGTGTAGAGTTGGCCATAACGGTCGAAGCGGCCCGCGAAATCGTGGACATGGATCGACTTCGGCCGGCCGATAGCGGCGATGCGCTCCAGCCCGGTCTCATAGCCGGGATCATAGAATTTCATGTAGCCGACAAGGGCGACGAGGCCGCTCCGCTCGGCCTGCTCGACAAGCGGGCGCGCCTCCTGCGGCGTGAAGGCAAGCGGCTTCTCGACGATCAGGTGTTTGCCGGCTCGGATTGCATCGGCGACCATCTCGCCATGATCGTAGGTGCAGATCACGACCGCATCGACATTCGGGTCGGCAAGCAGCGCGCGATGGTCGGTATATCTGGCAGTGACGCCATAATGTTCCGCGACCTTGTCGACCGTGCCGGGAGAGATGTCGCACAAGGCGGCGATGCGAAACGCCGGTAATTCCATGAGATAGGGCAAGTGCATCAGCTGGGCGATCTCGCCGCAGCCGATGACGCCGACGCCAATAACGCGATCCTGCATGTCAACCCTTCACGGCGCCGGCTGTCAGGCCGGCGATGAACTGCCGTTGCATGGCGACAAAGACGACGATCACCGGCAGTGTCGTGATCGTCAACGCGGCGAAATAGAGCGTCCAGAGCGAGTCGTATTGCTGGAAGAAGCTGACCAGTCCTAGCGGGATGGTCTGCACCAAAGGGTCGCGCAACAGCAGGAAGGCCAGGAAGAAATCGTTCCAGATCTCGATGAAGCCGAAGATGAGGATCAGCGCCACGCCCGGCCGCACCAGGGGCAGCATGATGTGGATCAGGATCTCGAGCCGGCTGGCGCCATCGATGCGCGCGGCATCTTCGAGGTCGGCCGGCAATGTGATGAAGAAGCTGCGCAGGATGAAGACCGAAAGCGGCAGCGACGTCGCGGCATAGATGAAGGCAATGCCGAGCCGGCTGTTTATCAGGCCGAGATCGCGCGCCACCAGGAACAGCGGAATGGCCATCACCTGCGGCGGCACCAGCATGGCCGCAACCGCGACTGCGATCACAAGACCGCGTCCGGGGAAACGAAGACGCGCCACCGCATAGGCGCACGGCGTCGCGACGGCCACCAGGATGATCAATGCCGAGCCGGTGACGAAGATGCTGTTGACGATGCGCGATCCCATGCCGGCGATCCGCCAGGCATCGGCATAGTTCTGCAGCACCAGGCTCGATGGCGGACCCCAGACATTGCTGAGCATTTCCTGCTTGGTTTTGAGCGAACCGAACAGCACCCAAAGCAGCGGATAAAGGGTCTCGAAGAGCACGAGAATGAGCGCGGCATAGATGCCGCCAATTTCGAGGATGCCGCGCATGCCGAGGCGCTGCATGAGCCCGCGACGGCGAGAGCCGGCGGCGCCATCGTTCAGCGAAAGGTTGGCGGCTCTCATCAGACGTCGAGCCTTTGCCGCTGCATCAGGGCCAGCAGGCCGACACTGGCCAGCCCGACGATCATGAACAGCACATAGCCGATCGCCGCGGCGTAGCTCATGGCGCCGTCCTGGAAGGCCTTGCTCATCATGTAGGTGAGCACCACTTCGGTGGCGTGGTTCGGGCCGCCCTTGGTCAGGACATAGACGATGTCGAAATTGCGCACGAAGGCGCCGGAGAGGCCGAGGATGGTGTTGATGAAGATGATCGGCATCATCATCGGAACGGTGACGTGCCGGAAGCGCTGCAAGGGGCCGGCGCCGTCCATCTTCGCCGATTCATAAAGCTCCGAGGGAATCGTCTGCAGCCCGGCCAGATAGATGACGGCATGGAAGCCAAGCCATTTCCAGACATCGACGACGATGATCGAGTAGAGCGCGATGTCGGCGTCGCCAAGCCATGATCGTTTCAGCCCGGCGAGGCCAATGAGATCGAGCCCGCTGTTGAGCAGGCCGAAGACCGGATTGTAGATCCAGGACCAGAGCAGGCCGACGGCGACGAAGGACATCGTCACCGGGACGAAGGCGGCGGCGCGGAAGAAGGTGCGGCCAAGCAGCGCCCGGTTCAGAAGCAGCGCCAGCCCGAGGCCGAGCACGTTCTTCAGGACGACGACGGCAAAGACGAAAATCAAATTGTTGCGCAGCGCACCGAGGAAGATCCGATCGTGCACGAGCCGCTTGTAGTTGGAAATACCTGCCCAGGTCGGGTCGGAAAACCCGTCCCAATTGTGCAGGCTGAGCCAGAAGCCGTTGACGAACGGCCAGAGGTAGAAAAGACCGAAGAGGATCGCGGCGGGCAGGATCATGACGAATGCGACCGCCCCGTCCCCGGCATTGAAGCGCCAGGTGCCGGATCGGCTCGAAACAGGAGCCGCCTCTTGCGGTCGCGTGCTCATGTGGCCTTCGCGCCTTGCGGGGTCAGCACCAGCCCGAGCGTGTCCCTGACATAGGCGATGCTCTCGAGCGTGCTTTGCTCTGCCGTTTTCTTGGACGCATCCAGCTCGATGATGGCGAGGCCATCGTAGTTTGCATCCAGCAGGACGTCGACGATGCCAGCGAGATCGACGACCCCGGCGCCGAGCTCGCAAAAGGCGCCATAGCGGTCATAGCCCTTCAGCGCCGGATCGACCCTGGTGTCCTTGAAATGCATGTAGCGCACGGCTGAAATGTAGGTCTTGACCGCGTCGACCGGATCGGAATTGGTGTGGGCAAGATGCGCCGGATCGATGCACAGGCCGGCCAGACCGGTATCCAGTTCATCCATCATGCGATCGAGCTGGTCGCGACGCTCGATGAAGGTGTCGAGATGCGGGTGATAGACCGTCTCGATGCCAAGGTCCTTCGTCCGCTTGCCGATATCCTCGAGCGCCCGGCAAAAGGCCCGGTAGTCGTCGGCCGTGTGCGCCCCGGCAGCGGCTTCCGATGGACCGCCGCCGAGAACCAGCACCGGTGAGCCGAACCCCTTCAGCAGCCTGGCCAGCGCGACGAGAACGTCCCGTTCATAGGTCCAGGCGACAGGGTTGGTGAAAATCGCATTGACGTAGAAGGAGGAGAGCTTGATGCCATACTCGCTCTGGCCTTCCGACAGCAGCGCATAGCGCCGCAAGATGTCGGTGTCGGTGGTCACTCCCATCGGCGCCTGGTTGCCGAGCTGCATGTACTTGCGAGCGTACTGGTCCGACAGGCTGGTGAAGGCGAGGATTTCGAACCAGCCGAAGCCCTGGTCGGCGAGAAACTTGATGGCCGGCCTGAGCGGAAGGCCGGTCAGGTCCCAGCTGTTCAGATGATAGCCGATCGAGAAGCGCTGCCGTTCGGCGCGATGTGTCATCATGTGTTTTCTCCGATGGGCGAGGCTGCCCGAAGCAGGCAGCCTCTGTTTTTCTTGCCTGGCACATCAGCCCGGCTGGATGGGCGCTCGCTTGCAGGCGCTACTTCAGGGCCTCATTTGGGCGGCCAGTTGCCCTGGGCCTTGAGGTCATCGAAGATGGTCTGGATCGATGCGGCGGCGTCTTCGGGCGTCGTGGTGCCGCCGACGATGCCGGCGATTGCCGAAGACGTGGCGCTCGCGACCTCGGATGGCCAGATCCAGTCGAGGAACTTGATCGTGTTCGGGAAGGCTTGCTTGCGCAATTCGACGGCATAGGCATCGTCCACCTGCGGCACGCCCTTGATCGAGGCCGCGATCGGCTGTTCCGGCGCGAGGTAGAGCGTCGCGACTTCAGGCCGTGTCAGATATTCGATGAATTTGACCGCGGCATCGAGCTTCTCGGGCGGGATCGAGGAGGCGACGCACATGCCGTTGTCGGCGCCGCCGCCATGGCCAGGCGCGCCCGGCGTTCCGTCCATTTTCGGAAAGGCGAAGACGCCCCATTTGAAGTCCTTGACGCTCGACTGGAGCGACGGGATTTCCCAGGTGCCGCCATAATACATGGCGCTCTTGCCGGCGGCGAACGCCGCACGCATGCCGTCCTGGTCGACGGAAAGCGAATCCTTGGAAAGGATGCCGTCATCGACCCACTGCTTGATCAGCTTGAATCCCTCGACATCGGGCGCGTCGGTGAATTTCGCCGTGCCTTCGAGGTTCTTCTGCGTCTTGCCGACCGGGTCGCCCGATGCCTGCGAAAAGGTCTCGAAGTACCACATCGGCCACATCACGGTGTTCGAGCCCTGATGCAGCAGAGGGATCACGCCCGCGGCCTTGAACTTCGGCACGGCTGCCTTCAGATCGTCATAGGTTGGCGGGACAGGAATGGCGAGCTTCTGAAAGAGATCGACATTGTAGAAGATCGTCGATGTCGACAGCGTCGAGATCGGCACCCCGTAGACTTGGCCGTTGACCGTGAAGGCGCCAAGTGCAGCGGCGTCGATCCTGTCCTGGAACGGCTTGATCTTGTCGGTAATCGGCATCACCAGTTTGCGCCTGACATAGGCGCCATTGGTGTAGAAGGCCGGGCAGGCGATCAGATCCATTTCCTGGTTTGCAAGCTTGGCTGTCATCACGCGTTGAATGGAATCGGTTTGCGGCCCCTGGGCATCCCACTCGACGGCGGCGACGTCGGGGTTGGCCTTGAGGAAACCGTCGATGACCTGCTGCTGGATTTTCTTCTGCTCGTCCGGCGGTTGACGCGGCGCGAGTTCGTCGAGCGCCGAGCCGCCGAAAATCTTGAGCGTGATCCCTTCGGCGTGGCCGATGCCGGGCAGTGTAATCAGGCCGAGGCCTAGCAGTGCGGTGGCAAGGATGGGAGCGGCGGGACATTGTTTCGGACGGTGGGTCACTCTCTGCTGAAGGGGCATCTGGCTCTCCTTTACGCCAATGCCGAGGGGCAACCTCGGGACCAATATCGTTGATGGTCATATGATCTTGGTCGCCTGTTGATGTTTTTGTCAATCGGCAAGAATGCCTATTAATTCATCGATCGAACGCCCCTTTCATGTCGGCGTGGCCCGTGCGGTGTTCAATTTGCTTGGGCATTGATCTGCAAGAAGATCGGCAAACCAATGGTCGGATGCTGGCTGCTCCCGGTAACGGACAAGCCCCAATCTTCGCGATCTACTTCACGCCGATGCCGGCGGTCAGGCCGCCATCGATCTTGTAGTCCGCGCCAGTGCAGAAGCCGGCCTTCGACGAACACAGGAAAGCGATGAGTTCGGCCACTTCCTCCGGCTCGCCGATGCGCCCGATGGGGTGCGCTTCGCCGAAGCGCTTGTAGGCGGCCTCGACATCGGCATCCGTGCCGTTCTCGCCGCGGGCGGCCTTCTCCAGGATCGGGGTGCGGATCGAGCCGGGGCTGACGGAATTGACGCGGATGCCGGAGCGCGCATGGTCGAGGGCCAGGGCACGCGTCAGCGTGTGGATGGCGCCCTTGGTGGTGGCATAGGCGGCGACGTTTTGCTGGCAGGCAAAGCCCTGCACCGAAGCGACGTTGACGATGGCGCCGCCGCCCCTGCGGACCATTTCCGGAATGCCGAAATGCGCGGTCAGATAGATGGACCCGACATTGACCGACATCGCCCTGTTCCAGGTCTCGAAATCGGTGCTGGTCGCGGTTCCGTACGGATGCACCGCCGCCGAATTGACGATGATATCGAGGCCGCCGAACCGCTCCACGCCGGCCGCGACCGCGTCGCGAACCTGATCGGGCACGGAGACGTCGGCGTCTATGACCAGCGCCCCGGCTCCGGAGCTTTCCAGTTCCGCTTTCAGCGCAGCGTTGGCCGCGCGGTCGATGCCGCAGGCGACGATCGCAGCACCCCCTGCAGCGAGGCGTCTGGCGGTTGCGAGGCCAATCCCGGTCGTCCCCGTCACCAAAGCCACCTTGCCGTCGAAATCCTTCATTGGGAAAACTCCTTCATTCGCTGTCCGAAACCGTTCCTAGTTTGACACCCATTGTGGTCCAACAATAGGTTGCCGTTCTCTCGCAGAAGGAAGCGGCAATGGAACAGTGCTGGCGCTGGTATGGACCGAACGATCCGGTAACGCTCGATCATGTCAGGCAGGCCGGTGCGACCGGCGTGGTGAGCGCCTTGCACGATATCTATGACGGGCGCGCCTGGCCGCTCGAGAGCATTCTGGAGCGCAAGCGTGTCATCGAGGCCGCCGGCCTGACATGGTCGGTGGTCGAGAGCATTCCGGTCCACAATTCATTCAAGATCGGCGCGCCGGAACGCGAGCGCTATGCCGGCTATTATCGTGACTCAATTCGCGCGCTCGCCAAGGCCGGCATTGCGACGGTCTGCTACAATTTCATGCCGGTGGTCGACTGGACGCGCACGGATCTCGCCTATCGGCTGCCAACGACAGGTTATGCGTTGCGTTTCGACGCGATCGATTTCGCGGCCTACGATTTGTTTGTGCTGAAGCGCGTCAATGCCGAGGCCGGCTATACCCCCGCCCGCATTGCCGAGGCGGAAGCGCGGCTGAAGGAATTGAGCAGCGAAGCGATCGACAGGATCGAGCGCAACCTGATCGCCGGCCTGCCTGCGACCGAGCGCAGCTATGACAGGGACAGTTTTCGCGAGGCCCTGGCGGACTATGATGCGATCGGACCGAAGGAGCTGCGCGACAACCTTGCCTGGTTCCTGCGCGAGATCATTCCGGTGGCCGAAGAGGAGGGGGTGCGCATGTGCATCCATCCCGACGACCCGCCCTTCTCGCTCTATGGCCTGCCGCGCATCGTTTCGACCGCCGAGGATGCGCGTTTCATCCTCAACGCCGTCGACAGCCCCGCCAACGGCCTGACGTTCTGCACCGGCTCCTATGGCACGCGCGCCGACAACGACATCGTCGCCATGATCAAGGAGTTCGCCGACCGCATCCATTTCGCCCATCTGCGCAACATCACCATCGAGGATGACGGCTCGTTCCACGAGGCCGAGCATCTCGAGGGCGGCACCGACATGGCGCATGTTATCCTGGCTCTGATGCAGGAAGAGGCGCGCCGCCGTCGGGAAGGCCGCGCCGACTGGCGCATTCCTATGCGGCCCGACCATGGCCATCTGCTCGCCGACGATATCGGCAAGACCAGGCTCAATCCTGGCTATTCGCTGATCGGCCGGCTGAAAGGCCTCGCCGAGCTGCGTGGCATCATGCGCGCCATCGAGCGGTTCGAGCTGGCTTGAATGCGCTCCGGCCGGTCGGCTGGCGGATTTACAGGCGATCACGCGCGGTTGCGCTTCCGCTGTGACTTATACGATGTCGCACTGGAAAGTGCGGCCTACGAGAGGCATGGCGGGTAAAGCACGTGTCGGGAAATTATTTGCCGGCAGTTCACAATATGCAGCGCTGACGTTCTTCCATTCGGGCCAGATTGGACTTCTTGTTGCTTTGATCGGCACGCCTTGCGTGTCACTTTGAGATGCATTCATTCTCGAAGCTCTTGCCGGTGGTCGCTTCTACTTCTCCTAAGCCAAGGCAGAGAAAAGAAGGAACCTGACCATGCCCAGAATTGTGCCGGTGCTCGATCTGAGCCGTCTCGAACAAGGTGCGTCCGAATATCGTACCTTTCTCCTGGACCTGCGCACGGCGGCGCGGGACGTCGGCTTCTTCTACCTCAGCGGCCACGGAATTTCGACCTCGGAGATCAACGACGTGCTCGATGCCTCACGCCGGTTCTTCGCGCTGCCTCAGTCCGACAAGCTGGCGATCGAAATGGTCAAATCCCAGCAGTTCCGCGGCTACACCCGCGCTGGTGGCGAACTGACAAAGGGCGCGGCCGACTGGCGTGAGCAACTCGACATTGGTGTCGAGCGCCAGCCCATAGCGCAAGGGCCTGGAATTGCACCGTGGACACGGCTGCAAGGGCCGAACCAGTGGCCGTCTGCACTGCCTGAACTCAAGCCGGCGTTGCTTGCATGGCAGACCAAGGCGACAGCGGTGGCGATCCGGCTGCTGAAGGCCTTCGCGCTGTCGCTCGATCAACCCGAGGATGCCTTCGACGCGATCTACCGCGACTCGCCCAACCATCGCATGAAGATCGTGCGTTATCCCGGCCGTGACGCGACCGAAGGCGACCAGGGCGTCGGCGCGCACAAGGATGGCGGTTTCCTGACCCTGCTGCTGCAGGACGACAACAAGGGGCTGCAGGTCGAATATGACGGAAGCTGGGTGAATGTGGATCCGCTGCCTGGAACGCTGGTCGTCAACATCGGCGAACTGCTCGAACTGGCATCGAATGGATATCTGCGCGCCACCGTGCACCGCGTCGTGACGCCGCCTGCCGGCGTTGAGCGGATTTCCGTTCCCTTCTTCTTCAGCGCCCGGCTCGATGCGACCATTCCGCTTCTCGGCCTTTCCGAGGAACTGGCGGCGCAGGCACGGGGACCGGCAAGCGATCCCGACAACCCATTGTTCCGCGATGTCGGCACCAATGTGCTCAAAAGCCGGCTGCGTTCCCATCCCGACGTGGCACGCCGCCACTACGCCGATCTTCTCGAGACCGGAGCCGCGGGCTCGTAAGGATTCTACAATATGGCGCACGAATTTTTGCCGTTTTGGGTGTTTTTTGGAATGCCATTCGTCGCCAAGGCTTCGAAATAAGCCCAAACAGGTAAAATCGTTCGGTGGTTTCCTCCCATTCCGCCGAGCGGTGTTCCCCTCTGAAGGTTTTAACCTTCTTTTGGCCGGGCCGTATTCGAGCCCGGCCATTTTTTATCTCGGGTCTCGGGCACAAAACTGAAATGCTGCAAAAGCCCGGCATTGCGGAACAGAATACCTTCCCGAGTTGGGCGGACCGTCCGATCCTGAGGTAAGGATTCGAGCACTGCTGCTCGACTGTATCGATCGCTCGGAACGACTTTCATGACACGGAAACAATTGCGCCTCGGCGCCTTCATGCGCCCCGTCAGCCTGCACACCGGCGCCTGGCGTTACCCGGGCGCTTATCTCGATGCCAATTTCAATTTCGCGCATCTGAAGCGCTTCGCTCAGACCCTGGAGGCGGCGAAGTTCGACGCCTTCTTCATGGCCGACCATCTGGCCGTCCTCAACATGCCGATCGAGGCGCTGCGGCGCAGTCACACGGTCACCTCGTTCGAGCCGTTCACGCTTTTGTCGGCGCTCGCCGCCGTCACCGACCACATCGGTCTGGTCGCCACCGCATCGACCACCTTCGATGCGCCCTATCATATCGCCCGCCGCTTCGCCTCGCTCGATCATATCAGCGGCGGGCGCGCCGGCTGGAACATCGTCACCACGTCCAATCCGGATGCCGCGCTCAACTTCGGCCTCGACGAGCATGTCGAACATGACGAGCGCTACCGGCGGGCGCGGGAATTCTACGATGTCGTCACCGGCTTGTGGGACAGCTTTGCCGACGATGCCTTCATCCGCGATGCCGAAAGCGGGCTCTATTTCGATCCGGCCAGGCTGCATGTGCTCGATCACAAGGGCGAGCATCTCTCGGTGCGCGGTCCTCTCAACATCGCGCGCCCGGTGCAGGGTTGGCCGGTCATCGTCCAGGCCGGCGCCTCGGAGGCAGGCCGCCAGCTGGCGGCCGAAACAGCTGAGGTCATTTTTGCCGCCCATGCCGATCTCGCCTCGGGGCAGCGCTTCTTCCCCGACGTCAAAGGCCGTGCGGAGAGACTTGGCCGGTCACGCGACGACATCAAGATCCTGCCGGGCGCCTTTGTCGTTGTCGGCGACAGCGTCGAGGACGCGCAGGCCAGGCGGGCGAAGCTCGACAGCCTCGTCTATTACGAGAGCGGCATTGCCTCGCTGTCGATCACGATCGGGCATGACGCATCCGGTTTTGACCTGGATGCGCCCTTGCCGGAAATCCCCGAGACCAATGCGAGCAAGAGCAGCCGCGAGCGCGTCATCGAATTGGCGCGCCAAGAAAACCTGACGGTTAGGCAGCTCGCGCAAAGGCTGGGCGGCTATTCCGGCCTTGCCTTTGTCGGCACACCTGAAACAATCGCCGACGAGATGGAGGAATGGCTGGTCGGCGAGGGTTCCGACGGGTTCAACATCATGTTTCCCTATCTGCCCGCCGGGCTCGATGATTTTGCCGAGAAAGTCGTGCCCGAACTGCAGCGGCGAGGGATCTTCCGGCGACAGTATGAGGGATCGACGCTGCGCGAGAATCTCGGCCTGAAGCGGCCGCCCAACCGGTTTTTCGATTAGAGCGTTCGTCGCAGAGAGGTCTCCAATGTCGACCCAGACCAACACCCGCATCGTGCTCGCGGCGCGACCGCAAGGCCGGCCGAAGCCAAGCGATTTCCGCATCGAAACAGTGGACCTTGTCCAGCCGGGAGAGGGCGAACTGCTGTTGCAGATCCTTTATCTGTCGCTCGATCCCTATATGCGCGGTCGTATGAACGCCACCAAATCCTATGCCAAGCCGGTCGATGTCGACGGCGTGATGGAAGGCGGCACCGTCGCGCGTGTGATGATCTCTCGCCATCCGGAATTTGCTGAAGGCGACATCGTCCTGTCCCACTCCGGATGGCAGAGTTTCGCCCTGTCCGACGGTGCCGGGCTGCGCAAGCTCGATCCCGCGGCTGCACCCATAACAACCGCGCTCGGCGTGCTCGGCATGCCGGGCTTCACGGCCTATGCCGGTCTGCTCACCATCGGGCAGCCGAAGCCTGGCGAGACGGTCGTCGTCGCGGCCGCCAGCGGCGCGGTCGGGTCGGCCGTTGGCCAGATCGCGCGCATCAAGGGTGCGCGTGCCGTCGGCATTGCCGGCGGTGCCGAAAAGTGCGCCTTCGTGCGAGAAGAGCTCGGTTTTGACGCGGTCGTCGATCACCGGGCCGACGATTTTGCAGAGCAGTTGAAGGCAGCTTGCCCCGGCGGCATCGACATCTATTTCGAAAATGTCGGCGGTCCTGTCTGGGACGCGGTGTTTCCGCTGCTGAACGAATTTGCGCGTGTGCCGGTCTGCGGGCTGATCGCGCAGTACAACGTCATCGCGGATGCCGGCACCGACCGGTTGCCGACATTGATGCAGCAAGTGCTGCACCGCAGCCTGACGATCAGGGGTTTTATCCAGCGCGAATTTGTCGACCAGCGCCCGGCCTTCTATCGTGAGATGGCCGAATGGATAGCGTCCGGCCGCGTCCGCTACAGGGAAGATATCGTGGATGGCATCGAAAATGCGCCTCAGGCCTTTCTCGGCCTTCTCGAAGGCAGGAATTTCGGCAAGCTGATCGTGCGTATCGCGGAATAATTGTTGCACAACGATGAGCCGGGGCTGCCGAGACAATCGCTGTCGCAGCCCGGCGCGGCGCCTTTTTTGTTCACCACATCATGAAGGAGGCGACGTCCGCATCCGAGACCTTGCCGGCATTCACGTCAGCGATTGCCTGGTCGACGATCGCGACGCCCTCGGTCATCTCGTCTTCCGTCAGCGTCAGCGATGGCATGAACTCCAGCACATTGGCCTTCAACCCGACATAGGTGAAGGCTGCACCCAACTCATAGCCGCGATAGATGATCTTGGCCGTGGTCGCCGCCGCAACCGGCTCACGTGTCGTGCGGTCCTTGACCAGGTCGACGCCGATGGCAAGGCCGCGCCCGCGCACGTCGCCGATGATCTCGTGTCTGGCGGCAAGGGCTCGCAGCGCGTCGGAAAACAGCATGCCGATTCGCGCCGAGCGCTCGACCAGGCCGTCCGTCTCGATCGTCTTCAGCACCGCGTTGCCGGCCGATGTCGCCACCGGATTGCCCGCGGTTGTCTGCAGCGCGAAGGCCGGCGCATGGTCCATGATCTCCTTAGGGCCGATCACGGCCGACAACGGCAAGCCACCGCCGATGCCTTTGCCAAAGACGACGAGGTCGGGCGTCAGTCCTTCATGCTGGAAGCAGTGCATCATGCCGCTGCGGGCGAGCCCGACCTTGACCTCGTCAACGACAATCTTGATGCCGTGCTTGCGGCAACGCTGCTGCAATGCCTTGAGAAAGCCGGGCGGCGGCACGATCAGCCCGCCATCCGACATCAACGGCTCGATGAACACCGCCGCGACCTGATGGGGCGGGCAGGTGGTCTCGAACTGGTAGTCGAGCAGGGCCAGCACGTCCTCGCTGCTGAAATTCGGTCGGAACGGATCGGGATAGGGCAGCAGAAGCACGCCCGGCCGGGGCAGCGTGTGGGTCATGGCGGTATGGCCGCTGATGCCCATCGAGCCGGAGAGATTGCCGTGATAGGAACCGATGAACGAGATGAAGCGCGAGCGGCCAGTGGCTGCCTGCAGCACGCGCACCGCGCAGTCGTTGGCATCCGACCCGGAATGGCCGAACCAGACGCGCCGTTCGCCTTCTCCGGGCGTAATCGCCAGCAGCCGCTCCGCCAGCGATACAGCCGGCTCGTTCGGGTAGAGCAGCAGGCTGGCGCCCGCCATGTCGCGGATCGACGTCTCGACCGCTTCGACGATTGCCGGATGGCCGTAGCCGAGCACCGCCGGACCGGCCGATCCCGACAGGTCGAGCAAGGAGCGGCCGCCTTCCTCGATCAGCCGGTTGCCCCGGCCGCCGATGACGCTGAGCGGGGAGAAACGCAGCTTGCCGATCTGGGCGATGGTCGCGGCATCACGTTCGCGCAGGCTGAGATTGCTCACGACACGGGTTCCGTTTCGAGCGCCGGCAGTGCCGCCGCCAGCCGGTCCGCCCATTCTTCGATGCCGGACCGCGTCGACAGCAAATCCTGCCGGATCTCGACGAGGACGGCGGGGATGCCGCGATCGTCGCCATGAATGGGCACGGCGTAATCGGCGTCGCGGCTGATCACATAGGGCACGTTGGCCGCGACATTGAGCCCGGCGTCGGTGCGCAGGCCCGAAAGGATCGTTTCGGCGAGATCTCTCGCTTGGTCGTGCAACACGCCGGCATGCCAGGGTCTGCTGACACCGAGGAAGACCGGCGTGAAGGAATGGATCGTCACGATCCGCGTCTGCCGGCCTGCTTGCGCCCGGTGGTCAAGATACGCGGTCACCCGGTCATGAAACGGCGAAAAGATGATCTCGGCGCGTCGGGTCCGCTCCGTCGCATCGATGCCGACATTGCCGGGAATGTCGGTATCTTCCGACAGCACCGGAATGCTGCCTGACGTGCCCAGTGGCCGGTTGAGGTCGATCAGCAGCCGCGAGTAACCGCTGAGGAAGGCCGGTGCATCGAGCTTCGACGACAGCAGGCGGGTCACTTCGGCGGCGCCGATATCCCAGGCGATGTGGCGCTGCAGATGGCTGGCATCGAGGCCGAGCTGTCGATACTCGGCCGGCATGTGGTTGGACGCATGCTCGCACAACAGCACGATATCGGAGCGGCCGTGCTCGTTGAGGACCTCGACGGCCTCGGGCCAATCTTTTCCGGCCTGCGCGGTCATCAATAGAGCGTCCGGTAGAGATCGCAGATGGAGGCCGGATCGAGACCGGCAAGACGCTCGGCTTCATGTCGCTTGAGGCCGACGAAGGTTTCGATGAAGACAGGCGCGAACCATCCCGTCACGATGCCGTCGGCCAGCAACGCGTCCAGTGCCGCCGGCAGGGTTTCGGGCAGGCGCACCAGACCGAGACTCGCCCGCTCAGCCTCGCTCATCAGTGTCGGGTCGCCGGTGACCAAAGGCGGCGACGGCAGGCCCGCCTTCAGCCCTTCCAGCCCGGCGCGGATGATCGCCGCCAGCGACAGATAGGGATTGCCGGTGGCGTCAGCGGCCCGGTATTCGATGTTGTATTGCCGCGCCGGATCGCGTCCGCCGATCGTCACAGTCGGGCAGATGCGCAGCGACGCCTCGCGGTCGCGGTCGGCAAGCCAGGTATAGGACGAACTCCAGCTGTGCGGCTTCAGCCGGTAGAAGGACGACACGCTCGACGCCGTCATCGCGGTCATTCCAGGCAGATGGCGCAGCACGCCGGCACAGAAGGCGCCGGCTTTGGCGGAAAGACCTCCGGGCTGCGTTGGATCGTATGTCACCGGCTTGCCGGCCTCGTCGACGAAGCTGAAATGGATGTGGACGCCGTTGCCGACGGCAGTTGGCGCGGTTTTGGGCGCGAAGCTCGCACGCCAGCCGGCATTGCGCGCCAATTCGCGCGTGATTTCGCGGATGGCGACGGCGCGGTCCGCCGCCCTCAGCGCGTCCGCCGGCTCGTGTGTCACCTCGAACTGCTCGTCGCCGAATTCGGCGATGATCACTTCGGGTGCAACGCCGGCCTCCTCCAGCGCCGCCATCAGGTTGGGCGCGAAGGGGTCCGTGCGGCGCAATGCGGCGAAAGACATCGAATGCGCCGGCGCGAAGCCGCCGTCGGCGACATTGAATTCATGCTCGAAGGCGGCGATGACCGACAGGCCGGTTGCGGCTTTCAAATCGGCCAACGCCTCTTTCAGCATCGTGCGGGTGCAGCCGAGCCATGGGCTGCCATCGAGCTCGACGATGTCGCCGGCGACCATGTCGAACGGCGTCGCCGATCCGGTACGTGTCGTGCGAAAGCGCGCCTTGAGATCGGGGATCAGCCGCAGGTCGCCCGACGAGCCCCAGGGGTTGGGATCGACGATCGAGTTGAACGGCGTCAGCGACAGATTGGCCTGCAGCCAACCGACGCCGGTCGTGGCGGTCTTCTGCAACTTGCTTTCGGCAACGAAGCGGCCCCGCGTGACGGCGGAGAGATCCGTGGTGACGACGGCAACCAGAGGCTCGACAGTCGATGTCATGCCGGTTTTCCCAAAGCGTTGAAGCGGCCGACGACCGTGTCGGTATCGGCCACCCAGCAGTAGCCGCCGAAGGCCTTGAGCGCGATGTCGTGGCGTTCCTGCGTAATGGTGGCGCAGGCATCCGATACGCAGGTGACAAGATAGCCGCGGTCGGCGCCGTCGCGCACCGTCATGTCGACGCATTGATCGGTCAGCACGCCGACCACGACGAGATAGCGGATGCCGAGGTTCTTGAGGAGATAGTCGACATTGGTCGAGTTGAAGATGCCCGACGACGTCTTCGGCAGCATGATCTCGTCGCCGACCGGCGCCAGCGCCGGCACCGGCAGACCCTCCGGGAGGCTGGGTGCGACATGGATCGGCGTCAGCTTGTGGTCGAGCGAGCGGTCACGGCCGTCTTCGGTCAGGCTCTGGATGATGGTGTGCAGCACCTCGACGCCATTGGCCCGCGCAGCGGCCAGCAGGCGCTCCTGGTTGGGGATCGTCTGTGACGTTGTCTGCCGGTAGAAATAGTGATCGGGCCCACGCTCCGGATGCGACGGATCTGCGCCCGGCTCCAGCCAGATGCGCTGCATGTCGACGAGCAGCAGGGCCGTTTCGCCGGCACGGAAGGCGTCGTCTCGTTTGGGTAGGGCCTGGGTCATGCTTTGTCGTCCTGCTTTGCTGATTTGGGTCCCGGCGTCTTGCGGGGTCCGGGTATCTTGCGCGCGCCGTTCTCTTGCGGGTCGCTGTCGAGTGTCACGGCATTGGCATGTCGCACCCTTTCGAGCCGCTCGATGCGGGCGCGCGCGTCGTCGCCCAGCGTCGAAACGATATGGGCGACCAGCGCCTCCATCTGGGCGATCGCCGGCGCCAGCGTGTCGTAGGGCGAGGCGACTTCGAGCGGGCTGACGATGGTGACTTCGGCGAGATCTGATATCGGCGACAGCCATTGGTCGGTGAACAGCACGATGCGCACATCGAGCGCTGCCGCTTGGCTCGCATAGGCCATCACATCGAGCTGATAGCGGCGATAGTCGAACACGACGAGCACGTCGCGGCGGTCGAGGTCGGCGAGCGTGTCGAAGGTCTGCGGAGAAAGCACGCCGAGATCGCGAACCCCGGAGCGAAACTGTACGAGATAGCCGGCCAGCATGCCGGCGATGTGACGGCTGAAACGGCCGCCTACCATGACAATCTCGCCCTTGACCTCCATCAGCAGGCGGGCCGCCCGCTCGTATGTCTGGACAGGTGTCGCGGCGGTGGCTTTCTGCAAGGCCGTGGTGACGCTGTCGAGATAGGCCAGCACGGCGCTGTCGTTGGAGCCGCTCTGCCGCTTGGCCTCCATCATCAGCAGCGGCGAGTGCAGTCTTGCCTCGACTTCGGCCAGAAGCTTCGCCTGGAAATCCGGAAACCCTTCATAGCCGAGCTTGACGACCAGTCTCACCACGGTCGGATCGCTGACGCCAGCGCGCCGGGCGAGCGATGAGGCGGTGCCGAGGCCGGAGGTCGGATAGTCCGTCAACAGCAGTCGGACGATCTTCTCTTCCGACGGCGTCAGCGCAAGATCCCCGCGCATCAGAACATCGCGTATCGCCATGGGCCTCCCCGAAATCCGTGTTCTCTTGTTTTGTCGAGTTTATTACAGAGATTTAAATCTTGGTCAACAATGAAGAGATGTTGACATTGCGTGATCGCTGGCCCTACCTTGTCGGAAAGCAGCCAAGAGACTGTGGGGAACAGCCATGCGAAACGGAAGCGACGTCATCGTCGTCGGTGCCGGCATTGTCGGATCGAGCGCCGCCTATCATCTGGCCAAGGCCGGTGTGAAGGTCACATTGGTCGAGCAGACCCATCCCGCCGGCGGCCCGTCGGGAAAATCGTCGGCGCTGCTGCACGCCTTCTACCTGATGCCGGAATTGTCGCAGCTTTCCATACGTGGCCGCGAGATCCTGGTGTCGCTGCCGGAAATCGCGGGCGAAGGCTCTTTCGTCACCGAAATCGGCATGATGTGGGTCTGCGGCAACGACAACAAGGTGAGTTGGACGGCGGCAGCCGAACGCATCCGCGGCGAGGGCGCGCGCATCGAGACATTGTCACCGCAGGCCTTTGCCGACGCGGCACCCGGCTTTGCCTTGGACAATGTCGCAATGGCGCTGTGGGAGCCGGAATATGGCTACGCCGATGCCTTCGGCGCCACCAACGCTATCGCCCGTGCCGCCCGCGCCAACGGTGCCAGGATCATGCAGAACACGTTGGTCGAGAGCCTCCAGCGGCAGGGCGACCGCATCACCGGCGTCACTCTGACTGATGGAACGGTGCTGGAAGCCGGTACCGTCGTCCTGGCCGCCGGGCCGTGGACGCGCCGCCTGCTGGCGACGGTCGGCCTCGATCTGCCGCTGCATGTCGAGCGCCATCCGATGGCCGTGCTCGACGCTGCCGGCAAGGCAAGGCAGGTCATGCCGTTCGCCTGGTGCGACGACATTTACTGCAACTATGCTCGGCCCGACAATGACGGTGTCATCCTGGCCGGCACGTGGGCCGGCGGTGGCACCGGCCTGCGCCACGAACATGCGGGCCCGCCCGCGTTTTGTCGAAAATCCCGACAACTACATGGAAGGTGTCGAGGAGCAGGAATCGGTCGAGATTCTGGAGACCTTCGTTGACAGAGTCCCTGCCATGGCCGAGCTTGGCATCCGGCCCGGCTATGCCGGACTCTACGACATGAGCCCCGACGATCTGCCGGTCATCGGCGCCATGCCTGACGTCGAAGGGCTGGTCGTTTCGGCGGGATCCTCCGGCCACGGCTTCAAGACCGGGCCGGCAGTCGGCGAGGCGGTGGCCAGGCTGGTCACCGAAGGCGCGCAACCGATCCTGGCGCCGTTTTCACCCGATCGCTTCAGGGCCGCGTAATGGCGTCGGTGACGATGAGCGAGAGCAAGCCCAGTGGCTTCATGCCGGCCGCGTTTCGCAACGCCACTGCCGATGCCCTGTGCATGGTCGCGGTGCTGCTGCTGGTGGCGCTTGCCGCCTTCATCTTTGGCAGCGCCGCCATGCAACGTGTGGTCACCTATGCCGCGATCATGCTGACGGCGGTGCTCGGCCTGCAGATATTCTCTGGCAACAGCGGCATCGTCTCGTTCGGTCAGGCCGCCTTTGTCGGCCTTGGCGCCTACGCCACCGGCATCCTCACCATGCCGACCGCATTGCAGCGAACGGCGCTGCGCGACCTGCCGCAATTCCTCGCCGGGTATCAACTCTCCTTCTTCGCGGCGCTGGCCGTCGTCCTTGCTCTCGCGGTCATCGTCGGCCTGTTGACCGGCACGCCGCTGCTCAGGCTTTCCGGATCGAGCGCTTCGATCGCAACGCTTGCCATGCTGATCATCGTCTACACGCTGCTGGTGGCCGGGCGCGAGATCACGCGCGGCAGTCAGCCATTCTATGGCGTGCCGCGCGAGGTAGGGCTGTGGACGGCTGCCGCTGTCGCTTCGATGGCGCTGGTGGCGGCGAGGCTGTTTCGCGAAACCTCCTTCGGCCTTGCCGCCCGCGCCGCCGCCAATGACGAGCGCGGTGCCGCCGCCGTCGGCGTCGACCAGCGCACGGCGCGTTTGGCCGCTTGGGTGGCGGGTGTCGTCGCCGCCATGGCCGCCGGCGCCATGATGGCGCAGTTTCTGGGTGCGTTCTCGCCACGCGATTTCTATTTCGACCTCGGCTTCACCATGCTCGCCATGCTGATCGTCGGCGGCATGACCTCGTCGCTCGGCGCTTTCGCCGGCGTCATCGTCACCATCGTTTTGGTCGAAGTGGTGCGCCGCTTCGAAGGCGGCGGCGAGGTGCTCGGCCTGCATCTGCCCGTCCTGTTCGGCCTGACCCAGGGCGTGCTTGCCATCGCCATGATCCTGGTTATCTGGCGGCGGCCGACCGGTCTGTTCGGCGAGCGTGAACTGAACCTGCTGCGCCGACCCGGACGCCAGGCCGTGATGGCTTCAACGGCGCCACCGCGGCATGTCGAGAGTGACCGGCTCACCGCCGTCCATCTGTCGCGCCGCTATGCCGGCGTCGTCGCCGTCGACGACGTCAGCCTGGATTTCGAGACCGACAGCATCACCGGCATCATCGGCCCCAATGGCGCCGGCAAGACGACGCTGCTCAACATGCTGGCTGGTGATATCAAGCCGAGTGCCGGCACCGTGTCGGTGGGTGGCGTGGTCCGGCAGGCTTCGGCCTTCCGCTTCGCCCGCTCCGGCGTTGCCCGCACCTTCCAGAACATCCGCGTCTTCCCGCACATGACCGTGCTCGAAAATGTCGTCGTCGCCGCCCGCCAGGTGGAGCCGGATCTTGGCCATGCCGAGGCGGCGGCAATGGGTGAACTTGCGCGCATGGGGCTGGAGAGATTTGCCGATCAACCGGCCGCCAGGCTTGCCTACGGCCAGCGCCGTCGGCTCGAAGTGGCACGTGCACTGGCGTTGAAGCCGCGCTTCCTGCTGCTCGACGAGCCGGCCGCCGGCATGAACGCCGTCGAGACCGCCGAACTGGTTTCGATCCTCTCGACAGTCCGCACCGAGCGCCGCATCGGCGTCGTCCTGATCGAACACGACATGCGGCTGGTGATGAACCTGTGCGAGCGCATCGTCGTCATCGATCATGGCCGCGTCATCGCCGACGGCACGCCGGGCGATGTCCAGAAGAACCCCGCCGTGATCGCAGCCTATCTCGGCAGCCGCACGTCGCGCGCCAAGACCGCAACGCCTGAAAACCAGACCGCATGACCCGCAACGACAGCCAACCATAAGAAATCCAGAAGGAGAACCGACATGCCAAGCCTCTATCGCCTCCATCGCGCCGCCCTGTGCGCGGCCGTGTTCGGCATCGCCGCCATTTCGACGGCCAGCGCCGAGGAGATCATCATCGGTGCCGCGACCGCGCAGACCGGTGGCCTCGCTCCCTACGACCAGCCGGCACTTGCCGGCTTGCGCATGTCGCTCGACGAGCTCAACGCCAAGGGTGGCCTCGCTGGCAAATACACCGTCAAGCTGCTGATCAAGGACACCCGCTCCGACACCGCGCAGACCGCAACCGTCGCCCAGGAGTTGATCGACGCCGGCGCCAAGATCATGATCACGCCGTGCGATGCCGATCCCTCGATTTCCGCCGGCCAGCTGACCCAGCCGCTTGGTATTCCGACCCTGACGCTGTGCGGCTCCGCCCCCGTGCTCACCGGCGCGGTCGGCGACGTCATGTTCGGCACCTATCCGGCCGACAATGTGCAGGCGACGGCGGTCACCGACTTCGCCGTCTCGGAAGGCAAGAAGAAGGTGTTCCTGCTGACTTCGCCGGACTCCACCTACACCGCCAATCTGCCGGAATATTTCGGCAAGGTGTTCGAGAAGAAGGGCGGCGCCATTGTCGGCCGCGGCACCTTCAGCATGGGCCAGCCCGACTTTTCCGCCGAGATCACCAACATCAAGGGCCTGGCCGACAAGCCCGACCTGATCATGACGGCGGCCTACGAGCCGGATTTCCCGGCCTTCATCCAGCAATTGCGCGGCGCCGGCGTCACCATCCCGGTCTATGGCGCCGATGCCATCGGCACGCCGACCATCAAGGCGCTCGGCAAATTGGTCGATGGCGTCGTCTACACCGCGGCCGGCTATGCCGAGCCGGGCAGCAAGCTCGAGGCCTTCAACGCAGCCTTCACCAAATATGCCGGCCACGCACCGGAATCGACCTATGAAGTCAATGGCTACGAGATCGGCCTGATCCTCGACCAGGCGGTCAAGACGGCGGGCTCCGACGACCCTAAGGCGATCCGCGACGCCATCGCCGGCCTCAAGGATTTCGAAGGCATCACCGGCAAGATCACCTATGCCGGCACGGACCGCATGCCGCTGCGGCCGGTGGCGCTGATGCGCTACGAGGGCGGCGAGGGCAAGCATGTCCAGACCCTGATCCCCGACGCTGCCGACGTTCCCGCGCCGTGATGTCATGCTGAGCGTCGAAGCCCTGAAAATCCGGTACGGCGAGGTCGAGGCGGTACGCCGCGTTGACCTCACCGTCGGCAGCGGCGAGATCATCGCGCTGGTCGGCGCCAACGGCGCCGGCAAGAGTTCGACGCTCGGCGCCGTCGCCGGGCTGGTGCCGGCGGCATCGGGCAAGGTGGTCTTCGACGGTGTCGACATCACCGGCCTGGCGCCGGAGGCGATTGCCCGCAAGGGCGTCGCGCTGGTTCCCGAAGGCCGCCGTATCTTCGCCAGCCTGACGGTGGCCGATAATCTGCGTCTCGGCGGCGCAGTGCATCAGCCGGCGGCCGAGGCAAGGCTGCGCGAAGAGGAGATGCTGGAGCTGTTCCCGATCCTGCGCCGCTACCACCGCGTCAAGGGCGGCAATCTGTCGGGCGGCGAACAGCAGATGCTGGCCATCGCCCGCGCGCTGATGGGCAAGCCGCGCATGATCCTGCTCGACGAACCTTCGCTCGGCCTTGCCCCGCAACTGATCGACACCGTCTTCGACCTGATCGCCGAACTGCGCCGCAAGGGCCTGACCATCCTGCTGGTCGAACAGAATGTGGCGCTGGCGCTCGAAATCGCCGACCGCGCCGTTGTGCTCGCCAATGGCGAGGTGGTGCTGTCGGGCACGGCAAAAGAACTCGCTTCATCGGACCTCGTCCGCCAAGCCTATCTGGGAGCTTAAGAAGCATGATCGCGCAGCAGATCATCAATGCGGTGAGCCTCGGCGGCGTCTATGCGCTGCTGGCGCTCGGGCTGGCGATCGTCTTTTCCATCGTCGGCCTCATCAACTTCGCCCATGGCGAGCTGATGACGCTGTCGGGCTATGCGCTTCTGGCCTCGCTGGTGCTGGGTTTTCCCTTCCCGGTGGCGGTGCTTGTCGCCGTCTCCTGCGGCGCGCTCGCCGCGGTCATCATGGAGCGTATCGCGTTCAGGCCGATGCGCGGCGCCAGCGTCACCAGCCTGCTGTTGACCAGCTTTGCCGTCTCCAGCCTGTTGAAAGTCGTCTTCCAGAACGGCATTTCGGCGCGGCCGCAAGCTGTCGCAATGCCCGGTTGGATGACCGGCGCCTTCTCCTTCGGCGATTTCACCATAGGCGTCGGTCCCAGCATCTCCATCGTCGTCTCCGCACTGGCGCTGATTGCGCTGGAAGTCTTCCTGCGCCGCTCGGTGACCGGCACGGCGATGCGCGCCGCGGCGGAAGATTTCGACGTCGTGCGCCTGATGGGCATTCCGGCCAGCCGCATCATCGCCACCGCCTTCCTGCTCTCCGGCCTGCTGGCCGGGCTGGCGGCTATGCTGTGGGTGGCGCAGCGCGCCTCGGTCGATCCGCTGATGGGCTTTACGCCGGTGTTGAAGGCGTTCATCGCCGCCGTCGTCGGCGGGCTCGGCAGCTTGCCAGGTGCTGTCGCCGGCGGTTTTCTGCTCGGCATCATCGAGGTGCTGTTGCAGGCGACATTGCCGGGAGCGATCGCCCCCTATCGCGACGCCATCGTGCTGTCGGGCGTCATCGCCGTGCTGCTGGTTCGCCCGCAAGGCCTGATCCCGGCGGTCCGCGCCCAGCGAAGCTGATCTATGTACAGCAAGCCTGAATTTGCGCCGCTGTCGCACGACGAGGTGTTCGGCCTGATCGAGGCCGCGGCCTTCGCCGCGGTGGTGACAGCGGGACCGCAAGGGCTCGTCGTCTCGCATCTTCCCTTCGTGCTCGATCGCGCGCGGGGTGAAAACGGAACTCTGGTCTCGCATCTCGCCAGGGCCAATCCGCACAGCACCTTGATCAGCGAAGGCAGGGAGACCGTCGCCATCTTCCACGGCCCGCATGGCTATATCTCGCCGTCCTGGTATCCGCGCAATCCGGTGCGCGACAGCGCGCCGACCTGGAATTTTGCTGTCGTGCATTGTCATGGGCATCCGGTGCCGCTCGACGAGCACGCCACCGCCCGGCATCTCCTGCAGCTTGTCGAGGTGCTGGAAAAAGATCGCGATGACCGCTGGCGCATGCGCGAGCTGGGACCTGGCGGCATGGAGCGGCGTATACCTGGTATCATGGGGTTTGACCTGCCGATCGGGCGGCTCGAAGCCAAGTTCAAGATGGGGCAGGATGAGCGCCTCTATGACACAGGCGGAGCCATCAGGGCGCTGGAGCAAAACGATCCGGCGCTGGCGGCGATGATGAAGGCGCACAACGCGTATCGCCAGGACTGACCGCCTGCATGCGGCAAGGATAAGAAAAAATGATCCCCAATCTCAACATCGTGCCCTTCGTCAGCGTCGATCATATGATGAAGCTGGTGCTGAAGATCGGCGTCGAGCGCTTCCTCGTCGAACTCGCCAGCTACATCGAGGATGATTTCCGCCGCTGGGAGCTGTTCGACAAGACCCCGCGCGTGGCCTCGCACAGCGCCGAAGGTGTCATCGAACTGATGCCGACCAGCGACGGCGAGGTGTACGGCTTCAAATACGTCAACGGCCATCCCAAGAACATGCGCGAGGGGCGCCAGACGGTGACGGCTTTCGGCATGCTCGCCGATGTCCACAATGGCTATCCTGTCTTGCTATCCGAAATGACCATCCTGACCGCGCTGCGCACGGCGGCGATGTCGGCTCTGGCCGCCAAATACCTGGCGCCGGCCGGCTCCAGCTGCATGGCGCTGATCGGCAACGGCGCCCAGGCCGAATTCCAGGCGGTGGCCTTCAAGGCGCTGCTCGGCGTCGACAGGCTGAGGCTTTACGACATCGACCGCACTGCCACCGAAAAATGCATCCGCAATCTCGCCGGTCTCGGCTTCGACATGATCGCCTGCGGCACCGCGCAGGAGGCTGTCGAG
This sequence comes from Mesorhizobium sp. M7A.F.Ce.TU.012.03.2.1, assembly GCF_004006095.1. Taxonomy (NCBI): domain Bacteria; kingdom Pseudomonadati; phylum Pseudomonadota; class Alphaproteobacteria; order Hyphomicrobiales; family Phyllobacteriaceae; genus Mesorhizobium; species Mesorhizobium sp. M7A.F.Ce.TU.012.03.2.1. The sequence goes on along the minus strand of NZ_CP034779.1, from coordinate 121,998 downwards.
GGAGCCGACATCATCACCACCGTCACCGCCGACAAGCAGTACGCCACCATCCTCACCGACAACATGGTCGGCTCCGGCGTGCACATCAACGCGGTCGGCGGCGACTGCCCCGGTAAGACCGAACTGCACCGCGATATCCTGCTGCGCTCCGACATCTTCGTCGAATATCCGCCGCAGACCCGCATCGAGGGCGAGATCCAGCAGCTTGCACCGGATCATGGGGTGACCGAGCTGTGGCAGGTGATGTCAGGCGCCGTGCAAGGCCGGCGCGATGCCACCCAGATCACGCTGTTCGATTCGGTCGGCTTCGCCATCGAGGACTTTTCGGCACTGCGCTATGTCAGGGACCAGCTGCGCTCGACTGGCCTCTACCAGGAACTCGACATGCTGGCCGACCCCGACGAGCCGCGCGACCTGTTCGGCATGCTGTTGAGGGCGGCCCAGCATGGTTGAGATGAGCGTTGTTCAGCCAGCCGAGCCCCACATGGCATCCGGCACCACCACCAGCTTGCCGACGAAAGCCTTGGCGATGAAATCCGCCTGCGCATGGTGGAAATCGGAGAGCTTGTAGACGCCGCCAACCAGCGGCCGGATTTTCTTCGCCTCGATGTACCCAACGATGCGGCGGAAATCCGCACGCGTGCCCTGGCTCGAGCCGTGCAGCTGCAATTGCTTCAGGTACATGGTCCTGAGATCGAGCTGCACGACCGGGCCGGCAATCGCGCCTGCGGTAGTGTAACGGCCCTCGGGCCTGAGAATACGCAACAGGTCGTTGAAGATGGCGCCGCCGACGAGGTCGGCCACCACGTCGATCGGCTGGCCTCCGGTCGCCTCGTTCACGGCTTGCGGCAGGTCGGCAACACCACGGGTGATGACGGCCTCGGCGCCGATGTCGAGCACCGCCTGTTCCTTGCCCTTGCCGACGACGGCATAGGGAATGGCACCGCGCGCCCGTGCCAACTGCACGATGCCGGAACCGACACCGCCCGAAGCGCCGGTGACCAGCACGCGCTCGCCGGCCTTGAGCGCCGCGCGCTCCAGCATCTGTTCACCGGTCAGGTAGGCGCAGCAGAAGGTGGCGAGTTCGATATCGCTCATGTCGGTGTCGATGACATGAGCGTTCTCGGCCGGCACGGCCTGGTATTCGGCGTAACCGCCATCGCGGCCATGGCCCATATAATCGATGTCGGCGAGTGAATCGTCGCGGTTGTAGATCGAGAAATCGACCATCACCCGTTCGCCGATACGGTCCGGCGATACGCCTTCGCCGACGGCGGCGACGATACCGACGGTGTCCGTGCCCTGGATGCGCGGGAAAACAAGCGTGTTGCCCTGGCGGCGCCATGTCGATACGGCGGCAGCGTCCTCCTCCGTGCCATAGGCGCCCTGGCGCACCCAGACATCGGTGTTGTTCATCCCGCAAGCGCTGACCTTGACCAGCACTTCACCGGGAGCGGGCCCGGGCACTTTCACATCGCTGCGGTAGACGAGTTTTTCCGGTCCGCCGTGCCCGGTGAGCAGCACGGCGGCCATGGTGGCGGGGAGGGTTCTGATCATGGCATTCATAGTCGATCTCAGAGATTGGCAAACACGCTCTTCACGGCATCGGCGGTCTTCGACACGACGATGTCGGTTTCCTCGCGGGTCAGGCAGAGCGGCGGCGCGAAGCCGAGAATATCGCCCTGCGGCATGGCGCGGCCGATGACGCCGCTTGCGGCAAGTGCCGTCGCCACCTGCGGCCCGATCTTGAGCGAGGCGTCGAAGAACACCCGGTCGTCCTTGTCGGCAACGAATTCCACCGCCGCCAGCATGCCGTCGCCGCGGACGTCCCCGACATTCGTGTGGCCGCCGACTGCCTTGGCCAACTCGGCGCGGAAATAGGCGCCGGTCTCCTTGGCATTTGTCACCAGGTCCATCTCGTCGATCAGTTCGAGATTGGCGACGCCGGCGGCGACGCAGATCGGATGCGCCGAATAGGTCCAGCCATGACCGAGCGAACCGAGCTTGTCGGAACCCTCAACCAGCACCTGCCACATCTTGTCGGCGACGATGACGCCCGACAGCGGGGCATAGGCCGAGGTCAGGCCCTTGGCGATGGTGATCAGGTCGGGCTTGATGCCGTAATGGTCGGAGCCGAACATGGTGCCCAGACGGCCGAAGCCCGTCACCACCTCGTCGGCGACCAGAAGCACGTCGTACTTCTTCAACACCGCCTGGATCTTTTCCCAGTAGAAGGCCGGCGGCGGCACGATGCCGCCGGTGCCGAGGATCGGCTCGCCGATGAAGGCCGCGACGGTTTCCGGACCCTCAGCCAGGATCATCTCCTCGAGCTTGTCGGCGCAATGCTGAGAAAATTGCTCCTCGCTCATCGAGCGGTCGGCATGGCGGAAGTAGTAGGGTGCCTCGGTGTGCAGGATCGGCGCGCGCGGCAGGTCGAAGGCGTTGTGGAACAGGTCGAGCCCGGTCAGCGATCCAGTCATCACGCCCGAGCCGTGATAGCCGCGCCAGCGCGAAATGATCTTCTTCTTCTCCGGCCGGCCGAGCACGTTGTTGTAGTACCAGATCAGCTTGATGTTGGTTTCGTTGGCATCGGAACCGGAGAGGCCGAAATAGACCCGCGACATGCCCTGCGGCGCGCGGTCGATGATCATCTTGGCCAGCGTGATCGAGGCCTCGGTGCCGTGGCCGACATAGGCGTGGTAGTAAGCGAGGTTCTTCGCCTGGTTGGCGATGGCGTCAGCGATCTTCTGGCGGCCGTAGCCGACATTGACGCAATAGAGCCCGGCAAAGGCATCGAGGCTCTTCCTGCCATTGTTGTCCCAGACGGTGACGCCTTCACCGCCGGCCATGATGCGCGTCGGGCTCTCGCCCCGTGCATGCGTGCCCATATGGGTCGAGGGGTGGAAGAAGTGGTCGCGATCCCAGGCGGCGAGTTCGTTGGACTGGTCGAGCATTCTTTTGACTCCTGACAAAACGGTGATTCCGGCGCAGCTTAAGCTACATCGAGGCAGAGATATTTGAGATCGGTGAAAGCCTCGAGTCCGTGGCGCGAGCCTTCGCGCCCGATGCCCGATTGCTTGACGCCGCCGAACGGAATCGGCGCGCCGGTGATCTTGACGCGGTTGATGGCGACCATACCGTAATCGAGGGCGCGGCCCATACGCTGCTGCCGGCCACCATTCTCGGTCACGACATAGGCAACGAGGCCATATTCGGTAGCGTTGGCGCGGGCGATCACCTCGTCCTCGCTGTCGAAAGCCGTCACGGCGGCGACCGGACCGAAAGTCTCCTCGCGCATGATCAGCGCTTCATCGGTGACATCGGCCAGCAGCGTCGGCTGATAGAACAGGGGGCCAGCCTGGTGCCGCTTGCCGCCGGTGAGGCAGCGCGCGCCATGGGTCAGCGCATCGGTGACCTGCTCTTCGACCTTCTTGATCGCGCGCTCATGCATCAGCGGGCCGATGTCGGTGCCATCTGCAAGGCCATTGCCGGTTCGCAGCGCCTCGATGCGCGCGGTGAACGCGGCGCAGAAGCGATCGTAGATCGGACGCTGAACATAGATACGGTTGGCGGCGAGGCAGTCCTGGCCCGACGTGGCGAATTTGGCGTCGATGGCGATATCAACCGCCTTGTCCAGATCGGCATCGGCAAAGACGATCAGCGGGGCATGGCCGCCAAGCTCCATCACCAGCCGTTTCATGGTCGGCGCGCTTTGCGCGGCGATCAGCCGGCCGATCTCGGTCGAGCCGGTAAAGCTCATGGCGCGAACGCGCGGGTCTTCGCACATCCGCCCGACGATGGTCGAAGCCTTGCCGGTGATGACGTTGAAGACGCCAGCGGGCAAGCCGGCGCGTTCGCCGAGCTCGGCCAGCGCCAGCGCCGACAGCGGCGTTTCCGAGGACGGATGCGCAACGATGGTGCAGCCGGCGGCAAGGGCTGCCGCCGCCTTGCGGGTCAGCATCGCCGACGGAAAATTCCACGGCGTGACGACGCCGACGACACCGAGCGGCTCGCGCCGAACCATCATTTCGGCGTTCGGCAGATGGCTGGTGACGCTCTCGGCATTCAAGCGTTTTGCTTCTTCGGCATACCATTCGACGAAGGAAGCGGCATAGTCGATTTCGCCCAGCGACTCCTGCAGCGGCTTGCCCTGTTCCAGCGTCATCAGCAGAGCGAGGTCTTGCTTTGCAGCGATGATCAACTCGAACCATTTCCGCAGGATTTTCGAGCGCTCCTGCGGCAACAGCGCCCGCCACGCCGGGAAGGCGCGCGCGGCGACATCGATCGCCTTCGTCGTCTGCCGGCCGTCGAGCGCGGCGACGAAAGCGACTGTGGTGCCGGTGGCCGGGTCGGTGACTTCGAAGCTTTCGGCGGCCTCGCTCGCGGTCCAGTGGCCATCGACATAGGCGAGTTCACGCAGCAGCCGGCGGTCGGTCAGGCGGTCGAGCGCTTCATGGCGATGCGAGCGGGCGAAATGCGCGGACATGGTCGAGACCTCCCGGTTCGGACTGATACGGGAAGACTATCCGCCCGATGCAGATAGAGAGGCTGTTTGGATGCCTTGAAGTAGAGAGACTCTCTCTATTGCGTCGCCTCGGCAGACGATCTCTCCGGCCTTAAGCCGACGCCGGCAGCAGGTCGGCTATAGGCAGCGCGATCTCGTCCTTCACCGTCTTGATGACGATGTAGGTGAAGTACCGATCGATGCCGATTTCGCGGTCGAGCAAGCCGTCGACCAGCCGCTGATAGGCGTCGATGTCGCGCGCCATCACCTTCAGCACATAGTCGACGCCGCCGCCCACCGACCAGCAGGCGACGATCTCTGGGATGTCTCGGATGACGCGCTCGAAGCGGTCGAAATCGGCCTGGCGGTGGTTGGCCAGCGTCACCTCCATCAGCACGGTGGCGACGGGTGCGACGACGCGCATGGCGATCCTGGCATGATAGCCCGAGACGATGCCGGCCTTTTCCAGCTTGCGCAGCCGCATCCAGCACGGCGTCGGCGACAGCCCGACCTGATCGGCCAGCGCCAGCTTGGTGATGCGTCCGTCGCGCTGGATGGCGTCGAGGATTTTCAGGTCGATCGGGTCGAGTTTCGCTGATGTCATCAGAGCTCACTTTTCGTCCGAGTACCATGACGGCGCATTATTTCGATTGTCAATTGCACTGATTTCGATCTCTAATAAGTCATGACATTGTGGCAACCCGATCCCGCACTCATCAGGCGGCCGGCATATCAATCGCTGGCCGACCAGTTCGCGCGCGCCATCCATGACGGGCGCCTTGCCAATGGCGCGCGGCTGCCGACCCATCGCAGGCTGGCCGACGATCTGAAACTTTCGGTGCAGACGGTCAGTCGCGCCTATGAAGAGCTAATCCGTCGCGGCCTGATTTCGGGCGAGATCGGCCGCGGCAGCTTCGTCCAGACGCAGCGCCGCGAGCCGGAGCCGCCCTACCTGCCGGAGCGGCTCGGCGAAGTCATCGACCTGTCGATCCTGAAACCGGTTTGTGAGCCGATGCATCTGGAGCGGCTAAAACAGGCACTGGGCTGGCTGGCTGAGAACCTGCCGTCGAGTTCAGCACTTTCGTTCCGGCCCAACATGGTGTTTCCGCGCCACCGCGCGGTGGCGGTCGAATGGCTGAGGCTTTGTGGCCTCGATGCATCGCCGCAGAACGTCAGCCTGACCAACGGCGCCACCGCCGGCATGACCGTGGCGCTGATGAGCGTCGCGCCGCCGGGCTCGACGGTTGCCACCGAGGCGATCGGCCACCACACGCTGGTGCCGCTGGCGCGCTATCTCGGCTTCAATCTGGAAGGCCTGCCGATCGACGATAACGGCCTGATCCCGGAAGCGCTGGACGAGGCCTGCCGGCTTTCCGACATCCGCGCGGTCTTCGTGCAGCCCTCGGTGATCAACCCGACGGCGACCCTGATGGATGCGCGGCGGCGAGAAGAGATCGCCGCGGTCGCGCGCAAGCACGACATCGCCATCATCGAGAACGATGTGCTCGGTCCGCTGGTCGAAGACCGGCCGCCGCCGGTTGCCGCGTTCGCGCCGGAGCGCACGCTCTACGTCACCTCCTTCACCAAGATCACCGTGCCCGGTCTGCGCATCGGCTATCTGGCCGCGCCCGACCGCTACGTCGCCGCCGTCGCCAACCGGCATCTGGTCTCGAACTGGATGGCGACGCCGCTGGTGGCCGAGATCGCCACCAAATGGGTGACCGACGGCACGGCGATGGAGCTTGTCCACTGGCAGCGCGCGGCTTTGCGGCGCCGGCAGGATATTGCAGCGCAAGTGCTGGCGGGGGTGGACTATCGCGCCCGGCGCGACGGGTTGCATGTCTGGCTGCAACTGCCGGCCGACCGGGCCGAGGAAAGCTTTGTCGCCCAGGCTCGCCTGCAGGGCGTGGCGATTGCACCCGGCACGTCCTTCCGTATTTCGGCTGCGCCCTGGCATCCGGCGGTACGTATCTCGCTGGGTTCGACCACCGAGGGGGAACTGCGCGCCGGCCTCGGCGTTGTCACCAAGCTTTTGCTCGGCGATCCCGAGCACCTGCTGCTCGCTATCTAGCGAGTGCGCCGCTATCCGGGTGATGCCGGCCTGCGAAAGGCAGCCTCCTGCGCTTCCGGTACTCACGTACGAAAAGTACGCTCCGTTCCGGTTCTCGGAGGCTCCCATTCTCGGCTCGGCCTGACCCGAATCCCGGCGCACTCTTCGGCACTGGTTGCTCAAGAATTGTGCGGAATGGGAAATATTGTCATGATATTATTTTCCCGATTGACATGATTTGGCGCGTTCCGCATCGTTAAGGGGCACAGGCTTCTCCAGCACGGGGAATTTATTTGTCCGCATCAGCGCCCATCATCAAGATCGACGACATCTCGAAGAGCTTCGGCAGCTTCAAGGTGCTGGACGGCCTGTCGATGCAGGTCATGCCCGGCGAGAAGCTGGCGCTGATCGGCCCGTCGGGCTCGGGCAAGACGACGATCCTGCGCATCCTGATGACGCTTGAGCGCATCGATGGCGGTCATATCCAGATCGACGGCGAGCAGCTCTACCACATGGAGCGCAATGGCCAGCTGCTGGCCGCCGATGAGCGGCATCTGACAAGGATGCGTCAGAAGATCGGCATGGTCTTCCAGCTGTTCAACCTGTTTCCGCACAAATGCGTCATGGACAATGTCACGCTGGCTCCGATGCTGACCAAGGGCACGCCACGTGCGGCCGCCGAAAAGCGGGCGATGGAACTGCTCGAAATGGTCGGCATGGCCGACAAGGCCATGTCCATGCCGGCGCAGCTGTCCGGTGGTCAGAAGCAGCGCGTGGCGATCGCCCGGGCGCTGGCGCTGTCGCCGAAGATCATGCTGTTCGACGAGGTGACGTCGGCGCTCGATCCGGAGCTGGTCGAGGAGGTGATGAACGTCATGCGCAAACTCGCCGCCGAGACCGACATGACCATGCTGCTGGTCACCCACGAGATGGGTTTCGCCCACGATTTCGCCGACCGGGTGCTGTTCTTCGATCGTGGCAGGATCGTCGAGGAAGGCAAGCCGGACGAGATTTTCCGCAATCCCAAGCAGGAGCGCACGCAAGGCTTCCTGAAGAAGATCATCGCAGCCGGACATCGCGTCTGACCGCAATGCCCAGGGCGACGAAGTCGTCCCGAGGTGGCGAGGGCCGCCTCGCAACAAAGCAAGACAAGAAACAAGGAGTTGGGAACAATGAACAAACTTGGCATTCTGGCCGGCGTTGCCGGTCTAGCACTGACGGCGGTGCTGGCCGCCTCGATCCCCGGTTCGGCCGACGACAGCAAGCTCGAACAGCTCAAGGCGCAAGGTTTCGCCCGCCTCGCCATCGCCAACGAGCCGCCCTATACGGCGGTCGCCGCCGACGGCAAGGTTTCGGGTGCCGCGCCTGATGTGGCCCGCGAGATATTCAAGCGGCTCGGCGTCGCCGACGTCGCCGCTTCGATCTCCGAATATGGCGCCATGATCCCCGGCCTGCAGGCCGGTCGCTTCGATGTCGTCACCGCCGGCCTGTTCATGAAGCCGGAACGCTGCGCCGCCGTCGTCTATTCCGAGCCGGTGCTTTGCGATGCAGAGGCGATGTTGGTGAAGAAGGGCAATCCGAAGGGCTTCAAGAGCTATGAGGATGTCGCCAAGGATACGACTGCGACCATCGGCGCGCCGGGCGGCGGCACCGAAGAGAAGCTCGCGCTCAATGCCGGCGTGCCGCGCGATCGCGTCATCGTCGTGCCGGATGGCCAGAGTGGCGTGAAGATGCTCCAGGATGGCCGCATCGACGCTTATTCGCTGCCCGTCCTGTCGATCAATGATCTGGTCAAGAAGGCCAACGATCCGAACCTCGAAGTCATCGCTCCGGTGCAGGGCGCACCGGTCTATTGCGACGGCGCCGCCTTCAAGAAGGGCGATGAGGCACTGCGCGACGCCTTCGACGTCGAACTGGCCAAGATGAAGAAATCGGGCGAGTTCGCCAAGATTATCGAACCCTACGGCTTCTCGGCGGCGGCGGCGATGTCGACCAGCCGCGACAAGCTCTGCGCGGCGAAGTGATTTTTCCTTCTCCCCGTTCAACGGGGAGAAGGTGTCACGAAGTGACGGATGAGGGGCGGCGCCAAGTTCTGAGACTCTAGTGCCGCCCCTCATCTGCCTGCCGGCATCTTCTCCCCGTAAATGGGGAGAAGGAGCTAAACCCAACGTTGGAACGTAAATGACCCAGTGGTCCGGCTATTTCGGCCTGATATTGCAGGGAGCGATTGTCACCATCGAGCTGACGCTGATGGGGTCGGTGCTTGCGCTGTTCATGGCCTTTCTTGCCGGAATGGGGCGGCTGTCGCGTTTCTTCGTGCTGCGCGCGCTGGCCACCGCCTACATCGAATTCTTCCGCGGCACCTCGATCTTCGTGCAGTTGTTCTGGGCCTATTTCGTGCTGCCCTTCATCGGCATTTCGTTGACCCCGTTGCAGGCCGGCGTGCTGGCGCTCGGCCTCAATGTCGGCGCCTACGCCGCCGAAGTCGTGCGCGGTGCCATCCAGTCGATCGGCCGCGAACAGTATGAGGCCTGCACCGCGCTCAATCTCGGGCGGTGGCAAGGCATGCGCCACATCATCCTGCCGCAGGCGCTGCTGGTGATGCTGCCGACTTTCGGCAACAACGCCATCGAATTGCTCAAGGCGACCGCCGTGGTGTCGCTGATCTCGCTCACCGACCTGACCTTCCAGGCGCAGGTGGTGCGCGCCCAGACCGGCAACACCCTGGTGCCATTCACCACCATCCTGATCATCTATTTCATCCTCGCCCTGCTCATCTCGTGGGGCGTGCGCTCGCTGGAACGACGCATGGCGCGCGGCCTCGATGGGGTGCGTGCCTGATGGCCAATTTCCTTCTGATAAATTGGGCCTGCTGATGGAATGGGATTGGAATTTCGTCTGGGAAATCATGCCGACGCTGATCCAGGGGGTGAAGATCACCATCCTGGCGACGCTGCTCGGCTCGGTGCTGGCGGCGGTCGTCGGGCTGGGCATTGCGCTGGCGCGCCGCTCGCCCAACAAAGCGCTGTCGCGCACGGTCGGCTGGGCGGCTGAATTCATCCGTGGCACGCCGCTGCTGGTGCAGCTCTATTTCATTTTCTACGTGCTGCCCGACATCGGCATCCTGTTGCCGCCGCTGGTCGCCGGTGTCATCGGGCTCGGGCTGCATTACGGCACCTACACGGCCGAGGTTTATCGTGCCGGCATCGACAATGTGCCGCGCGGCCAATGGGAGGCCGCCAAGGCATGCAATTTGAGCGCCAGTCAGACCTGGACCCACATCATCATTCCGCAGGCCATCCCGCCGATGATTCCGGCGCTCGCCAATTATTTCATCGCCATGTTCAAGGAAACGCCGCTGCTGTCGGCAATCACCGTGCTGGAACTGATGAACCAGGCCAAAAGCGTCGCCAACACCTACTATCGCTATATCGAGCCGATCACCTTGGTCGGTGCTTTCTTCCTGGTCATCAGTCTGTTTTCGGTCGTGCTGCTGCGCTGGCTGGAACGCCGCTACGGCAAGATCGAGAGATAGCCGATGAAACCCTTGCCCGAGATCAAGATCTACCCGAAACGGCCGGCGCTGGATGCACGCCCGCTCGACATGCGCATCGGCCTGATCATCCTGGCCACTGACCACACCAGCGAACCGGATTTCCGCCGCATGGTGGCGAGCGAGCGGGTCGGCGTCTATGTCGCGCGCATTCCCTATGCCAACCCGACGACGCCTGAAAACCTGCGCAAGATGCAGCCGGCGCTGACGGCGGGCGCGGCCCTGATCCTGCCGGACGAGAAGCTCGATGCCATCTGCTATTCCTGCACTTCGGCCTCGGTGGTAATCGGCGATGCCGAGATCGAGGCGGCGATCCAGGTCGCAAAGCCCGGCGTGCCGGTGGTCACACCGCCGATGGCGGGCGTGCGCGGGCTGCGTGCGCTGGGCGCAAACAAGCTCAGCATCCTCACTCCCTACACGGTCGAAACATCCAGGCCGATGGCCGCCTATTTCGCGGCGCGCGGCTTCGAGATCGTCAGCTTCACCTGCCTCGGTTTCGAGGATGACCGCGAGATGGCGCGCATCGCACCAGCAACGCTTGTCGATCTTGCGCGGGAAGCGACCGACGCCAGCGCCGATGCGCTGTTCGTGTCCTGCACGGCGCTGCGTAGCGCCCTCGCGGTCACCGGCATGGAAAATTCTATTGGACGTCCCGTGGTGACCAGCAACCAGGCGACCGCCTGGAATTGTCTGAGATTGTGCGGGGATGAGGCGCCGCATCCTGAGTTCGGGCGGCTGATGACGTTGCCGTTGGTTCAGTAAGACGATGTCCCACATTCACGAGCGACCCCCTCTGGCCTGCCGGCCATCTCCCCCTCGAGGGGGGAGATTAGCTGCTGCCCGGCTTTCGCCAATCACCGACGTGACAGGAAGAACGGCAGCGTCGAAGCTGCCAATCTCCCCCCTCGAGGGGGAGATGGCCGGCAGGCCAGAGGGGGTCGCCCCATGACGCGCGCCGTCGCCCTAGCGGACATCCGTATCGCCCGTGACCGTATCGCCGGCAAAGTCGAGCGCACGCCAACCGTCTTGTCCCACAGCCTCTCGGAACAGTTCGGCGTCCCCGTTCACCTCAAGCTCGAACACCGGCAGACCACCGGCAGCTTCAAGCTGCGTGGCGCCTCGAACGCCGTCGCCTCGTTGAACGCCGAACAGAAGGCGCGGGGCGTGGTCGCGGCCTCGACCGGCAATCATGGCCGCGCGCTGGCGCATGCGGCGAAGCTTGAGGGCATGCGCGCCGTAATCTGCATGTCGCGCCTGGTGCCCGGCAACAAGCTCGACGAGATCCGCCGGCTTGGCGCGGAGGTCCGCATTATCGGCGACAGCCAGGACGATGCCCAGCAGGAGGTCGATCGGCTGGTGGCGCAAGAGGGGCTGGTGATGCTGCCGCCCTTCGACCATCCCGACATTATCGCCGGGCAAGGCACGGTCGGGCTTGAGATGATCGAGCAGGTCCCGGATGCCGCCCTCGTTCTGGTCCAGCTCTCCGGCGGTGGGCTCGCCTCAGGGGTTGCTACGGCCATCAAAGGCGTCAGCCCCGGCACAAAAATCATCGGTGTCTCGATGGCGCGTGGCGCGGCGATGAAGGCCAGCCTCGATGCGGGCCAGCCGGTGCTGGTGGAAGAATTGCCGACGCTGGCGGATTCGCTCGGTGGCGGCATCGGCCTCGACAATCGGCTGACCTTCGCCATGTGCCGCGACCTGCTCGATGATGTCATCCTGCTCAGCGAAGACGAGATCGCCGCCGGAATCCGTCACGCCTATGCGCAGGAGCGCGAAATCGTCGAGGGCGCGGGTGCTGTCGGCATCGCCGCACTGCTGGCCGGCAAGGTCAGGTCGGACGGGCCGATGGTTGTTCTGCTGTCCGGTCGCAACATCGATATGGACGCGCACCGCACAATCGTTTGCGGCGTAGCGCCATCGCTCAAGGAGCGTGCCGCATGAGCCGGATGACCATCCTTACAGAGAAAGAGTTGCGGGCGATCGTGACACTCGATCTCGATGCCGTCGCCTGCGTCGAAAACGCCTTCCGTGCGCTTGCCACTCTGCCGGTGGCGATGCCGCCGATCCTGCGGCTAGACATTCCCGAGCATCGCGGCGAGGTCGACGTTAAGACCGCCTATGTGCCCGGCATTGACGGTTTCGCCATCAAGATCAGCCCCGGCTTCTTCGACAATCCGAAGCTCGGCCTGCCCAGCGTCAACGGCATGATGGTGCTGCTGTCAGCCAAGACCGGCCTGGTCGAAGCGCTGCTGCTCGACAACGGCTATCTCACGGATATCCGAACCGCTGCTGCCGGCGCCGTCGCCGCCAAACATCTGTCGCGGCAGGACTCGTCCGTTGCCGCGATCTTCGGTGCTGGCGTCCAGGCCGGGCTGCAATTGGAAGCACTCATGCTGGTGCGGCCGATTGCCGAGGCGCGCATCTGGGCACGCGATGCGGCAAAGGCCGAGGCAACCGCCGGAGCCCTGCGCGAAAAGCTCGGCATTCTCGTGCATGCCGAGCCCGACGCGGCAAACGCGGTCGCCGGCGCCGACATCATCGTCACCACGACGCCTTCGACCGAGCCGCTGATCAAGGCCGGCTTCGTTTCCGCAGGGCAGCACATCACCGCGATGGGATCGGACGCCGAGCACAAGAACGAGATCGCGCCGGCAATCCTGCGCATGGCCGATCTCTATGCCGCTGACAGTGGCCGCCAGACAAAGCGGCTGGGTGAGCTGCATCATGCAATCGCGGCGGGCGTGATGGCCGCCGAGGGAGAGGTGACCGAACTCGGCCAGATCATCGCCGGCGCGAAACACGGACGGCGCTCGGCCAGCGACATCACCATCGCCGATCTCACCGGCACTGGCGTCCAGGACACGGCGATCGCCACGCTCGCTCGAGACCGTGCGCGGGTGGCCGGTTCCGGGGCCATCTTCGAAAGCTGATGCTGGCCGCAGGAGCATCCGGAAAAGTGGGAACCGGTTTTCTCGGACAAACGGTTTTCCGTTTGTCCAGAGATCACGCTCAAACAAGAACGACGAGTTGGATTCAAAGCTGATACCGGCCGCAGGGCCCAACAAACGAGGACCAAGAACAATGCAACCGAACCTGAGATTCTCGCGCGGCGAATATGCGGATCGCCTCGCCAAGACACGCAAGGCCATGGAGGCCAAGGGCGTCGATCTTCTTGTTGTCAGCGATCCTTCCAACATGGCCTGGTTGACCGGCTATGACGGCTGGTCGTTCTATGTGCATCAGGCGGTTATCGTGCCGCCTTCGGGCGAGCCGGTCTGGTACGGCCGCGGCCAGGACGCCAACGGCGCCAAGCGCACCGCCTATCTCGCGCACGACAATATCGTCGGCTATGCCGATCACTATGTGCAGTCGACCGAGCGCCACCCGATGGATTTTTTGGCCAGCGTGCTTGCGGAGCGCGGCTGGGGCAAGCTGACAGTCGGCGTCGAAATGGACAATTACTGGTTCTCGGCGGCCGCCTTTGCGTCGCTGCAGAAGCATTTGCCCAATGCCCGCTTTGTCGATGCCACCGCGCTGGTCAACTGGCAGCGTGCGGTGAAGAGCCCGACCGAGATCGATTATATGCGCAAGGCGGCCCGCATCGTCGAGGCCATGCATCAGCGCATCTTCGACAAGATCGAGGTCGGCATGCGCAAATGCGATCTCGTCGCCGAAATCTATGACGCCGGCACGCGCGGCGTCGACGGTATTGGCGGCGACTATCCGGCGATCGTGCCGCTGCTGCCGTCGGGTGCCGATGCCTCGGCGCCGCATCTGACCTGGGATGACAGAGCGATGAAGCGGGGCGAGGGCACCTTCTTCGAGATTGCTGGCTGCTACAACCGCTATCACTGCCCGCTGTCGCGCACCGTCTTCCTAGGCAAGCCGACGCAGGAATTCCTCGATGCCGAGAAGGCGACGCTGGAAGGTATGGAAGCCGGGCTGGCTGCCGCGAAACCCGGCAACGCCTGCGAGGACATCGCCAACGCCTTCTTCGGTGTCCTCAAGCGATACGGCATCGTCAAGGACAACCGCACCGGCTATTCGATCGGGCTGTCCTATCCGCCGGACTGGGGCGAGCGCACGATGAGCCTGCGTCCCGGCGACCGCACCGAGCTCAAGCCCGGCATGACCTTCCATTTCATGACCGGCCTGTGGCTGGAAACGATGGGACTGGAGATCACCGAGTCCATCCTGATCACCGAAACCGGTGTGGAGTGCCTGGCCAATGTGCCGCGCAAGCTGGTGGTGAAGGATTGATGCCGATGTTGAATCTACGTCCATCACCGGTCGCGCCGACCGTCGATTTCGACTGCGACGGCATCCAGCACGGTTTCCTGCGCTTGCCCTACAGCCGCGACGATTCGGCGTGGGGCTCGGTGATGATCCCGATCTGCGTCATCCGCAGCGGCAACGGGCCGGCAGCGCTGCTGACCGGGGGCAACCATGGCGACGAGTATGAGGGGCCGCTGGCCCTCTACGATCTCGCCAGGACCCTAGATCCCAAGCAAGTCAGCGGCACGGTGATCATCGTGCCGGCCATGAACTATCCGGCCTTTCGCGCTGGCACGCGCACCTCGCCGATCGACAAGGGCAACATGAACCGCAGCTTTCCCGGCCGGCCGGACGGAACGGTGACCGAGAAGATCGCTGATTATTTCCAGCGTGAGCTGCTCCCCCGCGCCGACATCGTGTTCGACTTCCATTCCGGCGGCAAGACGCTGGACTTCGTGCCGTTCTGCGCCGCGCATACTTTGCCCGACAAGGCGCTGGAACAGAAAGCCTTCGACGCGGTCGCGGCCTTTGCCGCCCCGTTTTCGATGCGCATGATCGAAATCGACGCCGTCGGCATGTATGACACGGCAGCCGAGGAGATGGGCAAGGTCTTCGTCAGCACCGAGCTTGGCGGCGGCGGCACGTCGCGCGCGCAAACCGTGCGGATCGCGCGGCACGGCATCCTCAATGTGTTGCGCCATACGGGCATTGTAGATGGTGCGGTCGAGAAGACCTCGACCCAGTGGCTCGACATGCCGTCGGGCGATTGTTTCTCCTTCGCCGAAGATGACGGCATGATCGAAACCATGGTCGATCTCGGTGAACCCGTCGAAAAGGGCGCGGTGCTGGCGCGCATCCATTCCACCGGCCGCACCGGCATCGCCCCGCAGGAAATCCGGGCAAAAATGTCGGGCATGCTGGCGGCGCGGCATTTCCCCGGGCTGGTCAAGGCCGGCGACTGCGCGGCGGTGGTGGCTGTGCACGTCTGAGCGATTCCGCCGAGGCTTGCTCCACCCGGTTCGCGTCCATCGTCACTTGCTCTTGATCCGTTGCGGAGCCTTCGGCGCGGCGGAAAGAAGCAGCATGGCGAGCGGAGTCGACATTGCAGGAGGATGTCACTATATAGCGGCGGCTTCGACCTGCGTGCCCGAGGGCAGCACCTCGAAGCAACTGTGAATGTGTAGTGTGTTGCGCCATCTATTGTGACGGAAATCGGCTCGGAAACCGGAAAAAAGCAAATAGAAACAGTGGCGCAGCGCTGGGCGTGACCCAGCCAACGGTACCGACCCCTCCAGAATCAGAAAATGCTCTTGACCCCTCGATTTCCTATGGCTCTGTGGACCTTGGACAGCATTGGCTTGCCGGACGACCGCGACTCGGCTGGAATGGGGACATGCATCCTTTGCGGGATGTCGACGTTTATGATTACCAACCGGCTTTGCCGCCAGGGAACAGCAGTATGAGTGAACACGCCATCGAATTCTTGCGGGGATGGATCGGCGAAAAGGTCCATTGCCAGTCCTCCCAGGCAAGGATCGACAAGCAGGCCGAAACCCTGGCCAAGGAGTGCGCCGCCGAGGCGGCCGAGGTCGGCATCCCGCTGGAGGACATCCAGGAAGAAGTCGGCGATATCCAGGAACTTATCGCATCCCGGCTTGAGGAAGCGGCCGAGGCCGAGGAAAGCCAGCAGGCCCCCGGAAAAGCCGCGGAATGATCAAAGCCGCGGAATGATCGCATAGCGGCGACGTTGTTTCAGCGCGGGCTTCTGGCCCGCGTTTTTGTCTTCAGCCAAACTTCTCCTTGAGCCACGCCTTCGGCAGCGCCGGCACGAAATTTCCGTCGCGTCCGGTCATATCGTCATTGGCAACCAGCGCGTTGAGGATTGCTTCCTCCACGGTCTGGATCACCGCTTCGAAAAACGGATCGATATCGGTGTCCGGAATAAAATCGGCGCTGGCGGTGCGGCCGGAGGGCGCCAGCGCCGCGCTCGCATTGGCGGTCGAGAAGGCGATAAAAATGTCGCCTGAACTGTGATAGCCGAAGCCGCCGGTCATGGCGACGCCGAGCGGTACCCGGCGGGCCAGCCGCTTCATCTGATGCGGCAGGAACGGTGCGTCGGTGGCGACGACGGCAATGATCGAGCCCTTTTCAGCACGCGGTGTGCCTTCGCGGACCGCCGGTTCGAGAAGCTCCGGCCCGGCGCACAGGCCGCGAATGGTGATATTGCGCCGTTTTCCAAAATTAGACTGCACGAAGGCGCCGACGGTGTAGGCACGGCCTTGCCATTCGACGATGCGCGACGCCGTGCCGGAGCCGGCCTTGAAGCCGAAGGTGATCATGCCGGTGCCGCCGCCGACGCTGCCTTCCTCGATAGGCCCGCCGCCGGCACCGTCGAGAGCCTGCGCAACATGCTCTGACGTCAAATGGTGGCCGTTGATGTCGTTGAGGAAGCCGTCATAGGTCTCCGCCGCCACCGGCAGCCCCCAGCCGCTGTCGAGCGCTGCCGGCAGCACGCTTTGCATCCAGCGCAGCGTGCCGTCGCGTGAGACACCGCAGGAATGGGTGTTGGTGATGGTGATCGGGAAGTTGAAAGCGCCGGTTTCCTCGACGATGTGCGAGCCGGTCAGTTCGCCGTTTCCGTTCTGGCTGAAAATGCCGGCGAAGACCGGCGTGGCGAGGTCGGCGAGCGGCCTGGGCAGGATCGCGGTCACGCCGGTGCGCACCGGCCCCTGGCCGACGACGAGCGCGCCATCGCCCGAAATCAGCGTCGCGTAGCCGACCGTCACGCCGTGCACATCGGTGATCGCGTTAAACGGTCCGGGCCGCCCATCGAAGCCGATGCCGAAATTTCGCGCGCGCGGTTTGCCTGAGGGCGTTGTCAGATGATGCGGATTGTCGGTCATGGTCTCAGAACAGGGATCCCTGATTGCCGGGCTCTTTGGCCTTGGCCGCCGGCTTGGCCACGGCTTTCGGTTTTGCCGTGCCGGTGATCGCCACCGCATCGGCGATGCCGTCGGCGAACTCGAGCGAAAGCGCCATTCCCGACGCCACCTCGGCAGCCTGCTTGATCACCACGCCATCCGCATCCCTCACCAGCGCAAAGCCGCGCGCCAGGACGGCCTTGTGCGACAGCGACGCCATCAACCTGTCGGCCTGGACGACACGGCCGCGCAGGCGCTCCAGCCTGAGCACCACTGCTTGCGTGCCGCGTCTTGTCAAAGCTGTCAGCAAATCCCTCTGTACGCGTTGCCGCCGTGCCGTCGGCTCGATCGTGATGCAGCCTTGCAGCAGAGCCAGTTGCTGCTTGTGCCGCTGCAGCGATGCCCTGGCACATTTTGGCAATTGATCCGCCGCTCGGTTAAGCTCCGCACGCCGGGCTCTTGCCAACGCGCGTAGCGCGCCTTGTGCTCGCATAAGATTGCGCTCGTTGGTTCGCCGCGCCTCGGCAATGCGCTGTGACAGCATTGCCGGTGTCAGCTTTACGGCAAAAAACCTTGCACGCTTGCGTTCGGTGGAGACCAACAGGCCCCGGCCAAGCCTGGATGTCGCCTCATCGAGGCGTCGCCGCGGCAGCGCCAGCAATTGATCGGGCGAGGGCAGAGCCCGGGCGGCGGCACGGGCGGCCTGCCGCTTGCGTTCGAAATTGCGCAGGACCGCCGCTTTCAGCCGCGCACCGAGACTGGCAAGCGTTGCTTCGAGATCGGCCTTCACCGGCACGGCGATTTCGGCCGCACCCGTCGGCGTCGGGGCCCGCACATCCGCGACGAGGTCGATCAGCGTCCAGTCGGTCTCGTGGCCGACAGCCGAGATCACCGGAATGCCGGAGGCGGCAACCGCGCGGGCGAGCGCCTCGTCGTTGAACCCCCAGAGGTCTTCGAGGCTGCCGCCGCCACGCGCCACGATCAACAGATCGGGACGCTGGACGGCGCCATCCCATGCCAGCGCGTTGAAGCCGTTGACCGCGGCGGCGACTTCCGCGCCTGACGTCTCGCCCTGAACACGCACCGGCCAGACCAGGATGTGCAGCGGAAAGCGGTCCTTGATGCGGTGGATGATGTCTCGGATGACGGACCCCGTCGGCGAGGTGACGACGCCGATGACGAGCGGCATGAAGGGCAGCAACCGCTTGCGGCCGGCATCGAACAGCCCGTCGGCCTGTAGCCGCCGCTTGCGCTCCTCCAGCAGCGCCATCAGGGCGCCGGCGCCGGCAGGCTCCAGATTGTCGATGACGATCTGGTAGTTGGACTTGCCGGGATAGGTGGTGAGCTTGCCGGTGGCGATCACCTCCATCCCCTCTTCGGGACGGAATTTCAGCCGGCTCATCGTGCCTTTCCAGACCACGGCGTCGAGGCGGGCACGGTCGTCCTTCAGCGCGAAATAAGCATGACCGGACGAATGCGGTCCTCGGTAGCCTGATATTTCGCCACGCACCCGCACATTGCCGAAAACGTCCTCGACCGTGCGCTTCAGCGCGCCGGAAATCTCGCTCACCGTATATTCGGCGGCGTTGGTGCGTGATTCGGATGCTGCTTCGCTCATCGGTCGATTGGGGAACGGTTGGGCGCCCGCGTCAAGGCGGTTGCGTCGGGCCAGCCGTTCATAAACCGCATACCTGACCCCGCCTACCAGCCGGGCAGAATCTGGTTCGGCTTGGTTCGCCGCAGCTTGGTGAAGGCGAGTGCCGCGAAATCGAATGTCCCGGGATCTTCACCGACCGGCACGGAGATGTTGTCCAGGCTTTCCGAAATATGGCGGGCGAGCGCATCGACGATCTCCGGCCGCGACGTCTGGCCGCGCATGATGCCGATGCGGCAATCGGGCAGGGCGCCGAAGCCGTCGGCTTCGCCCAGCACCCGCATGCCGGGCCGCAGCGCGCATTCCGGCAGCACCGAGATCGCCAGCCCGGAAAGCACCGCGGCGGTGATGACGGTGGCCGAGAAACTGGTGAACAGGATACGATAGTCGCGGTTCTGCTGGTCGAGCACATCGACGGCGGCGCGCCGCCAGATGCAGTTCGGCCGGCCGAAGGCCATAGGCAGCGTTTCCTGCTCATGCGTCGCATGGTTGGCCGAGGTGACCCACAGCAGCGGTTCGCGCCGCACCACCTCCGACTGGCCGCGTACGTCGTTGTGCGTCACCAGCGCGAGGTCGAGATTGCCGCGCTTGATATGCTCGACCAGCCCCGGCGTCGGCTCGCAGATGACGGTCAGTTCGACGCGCGGATTGGAGCGCGTGAACCGCGCCATGATCTCGGGCAGGAAACGGTCGGCATAGTCGTCGGGCGTGCCGATGCGGATCGTGCCTTCGAGCCGCCGGTCGTCGAAGGCAGCCAGCGTCTCACGGTTGAGATAGAGCAGCCGCCGCGCATAGGAAAGCAGCTTGTCGCCTTCCTCGGTCAATCTGTTGGTGCGCCCGTCTTTTTCGAACAGCGGCTTGCCGAGCCGCTCCTCCAGCCGACGCATCTGCATCGAAACCGCCGACTGGGTCCGGTGCACCTCTTCGGCCGCCCTGGTGAAGCTGCCGGTATCGGCGATCGAGATGAAGGTCTGCAACTGATCGAGATCGAGCGGCGATTTCATCGACATGATCCATCACTGGTGTTGATGGTAAAGATTAGAAACATTCGTTGGATTAATCAATCGGCCGATGGCAAATTGGCATTGTCCACATGAAGGCATGTGAATCGAAGCCGGAACGGCCGCTGTCGCCAGCGCCGATCGCCTGGTTTTGCCCGTTCGAGTCTGAAGGAGACCGACATGACCACGTTCGATTTCGCCACCGAGACCTCGCGCATCACCTCGCGTCCGGCCGTTGCGACGCGCGTGGCCAACACCGTCTCCAACGTCTACCGCGCCTGGAAAAACCGCCGCGCCTTCTACCGTCTTGGCGAGATGTCGGACGCCGAACTCGCCGATATCGGCCTGACGCGCGGCGACCTGCACGTCGCCATCGACGTGCCGTTTGGCCGCGACCCGACGGCGATGCTGCGCGAAATCGCCAGCGATCGCATCGAAACGATCGAGGACATCGCTCGCAAGGTGGCCTGATCTGATGCTTGTTGTTTAGGTTGCCGCGAACCTTTTCGGGGTTCGACGCGACTGACGAGTATGCAGGCTCCCACTCCCTGCCGGATCCCCCCGGCCCGCCTGCACTCTGCCCGGTCCTCCCAGGACCGGGCTTTTCCTTTGGCTGTCAGGCGAATGCCAGCTTTCGCGATGGCCTTGGTATCGATCTGCCGAGCTCATGCGCGGCCTCTATCCAAGATGCTATGGCGTCTTGGACATTAGCGATGGCCTCTTCAGGAGTGTCGCCATCACTCACGCAACCTGGCAGATCAGGCACCAAAGCCGAAAAACCGCCTCCATCCTCTGCAGAAAGTGGCGCAATGACGACCGGATATTCAAGTCTGTCCATCATGTCTCTTTGCCTCGTCGATAAATGCCACGAGCTTTCGGATATATACGGGTTTGATCGGCCGTTTGAAAGGCACAGTCAAAATATCGGTCATTGCCGAATGATAGACCTTGTAGTGTGAACCGCCTGACCTTGGCGGCACGCATTGGACACCAGCTTCGTCACAAACCGCCTTCACATCGGCTATCGACCAGTCGCCGCGCGGATTGCGGCGCATTGCTCCAGTCTCTTACCCACGGATGTCGCCTACCGTCGGTCCATATCCCGCTTGAACTGGTCGAAGATCGTCTCGACTCCCTTCTGGTAGTCGTCACGCTGCTGGGCGCCGGTCTCGAACATCTTGCCGAACAGGTCGTCGAACGGATTTTTCGGCCTGCCGCTCGGATCGGCCTGTGGCTGCGGTGCCTGACGCTGCTGTGGGGGCGCTTGAGGCTGTTGCGGCGCCGGCTGTCCGCCAGGGATGCCGCCTAAGCCACCGCCACCTTGCCGCAGCATCTCCTCGAAGATTTTCCCCAGCGGATTGTCTCCGTAGGGGCTTTGTGTCTGCTGCGGCTGCGCCCGCCCTTGCGGCTGCGGCTGAGGCGCGCCACCGCCGAACATGTCCTGCAGCACCTTGCCAAGTGGATTTTCGCCGTAGGGATTGGGCTGCGGCTGCGGCTGGCTTTGCGGCTGTGGCTGAGGCGCACCGCCGCCGAACATGTCCTGCAATACCTTGCCGAGCGGGTTGTCCATCGGGTTCTGGGGTGCCGGCGCCTGGCGCGGCTGCGGCGCCGGGGCCTGCATGCCGCCGCCTTGCCGCATCATCTGCTCGATGATCTCGCCCAGCGGATTGTTGCCGCCGCCGCCAAAACCGCTGGCGGCCTGCATCTGATTTGTCGTCTGCTTGAACAGCCCGCCCATGACCATCGAGGCGATCGCCGGCAGCATCTGCTGCAGGATCTGCTGATTGACGCCGCTGGCTTGCGCCGCCTGGCTGGCCACGGCGCGCGACAGGTCTTTCGAGCCGAACAGGTGCCCGAGAATGCCGTTGCCCTCATCGACGCCTTGCGGTGAGAAGGCCCGGGTTGCGTCCTCGAAATACTTGGCGTGCTGGCCGCTGGCCATCGCCGTCATGAAGGCGCCGAGCCCGTAAGGGTCGGCTGTGTTGCGCTGCAGCCCCTGCGAAAAGGCCGGCAGCAATGCGGCAACCGCGGCTTGCGTCTGCTGCATCGAAAGCCCGTATTGCTGGGCAAGCGCCTGCATGCCGTTGCCGTTCTGGGCCTGTGTCAGCATGTCGAACAAGGAAGGCATTGGTCTCTCCTCCGGAAATCCTCGCCGAAGAAGCCTAGTTTGTTTCCACTTCCGATTGAAGCGACTTTTGCCGGTCAATCGGCTGCGTCAAATCCGAGGGTTAATAGGCGTATTCCATGAACACCGGCTCGATCGAACCGCCCCAGCGCGTGTGATAGGCCGACAGCATCTCCTCGGCGCTGGTGGTGCCGCGCGCCACCACTTCGTCGAGCGTGTTGAGGAACGAGGTCTCGTCGTAGCCGTCGCGGTTCTTCTTGCCACGGTTCTTCAGGCCCATGCGGGAAATGACCATCACGTCTCGCGCGATCTCGCGCAGCGTGGTGTTGCGGAACGGTGCGGAAATGCCTTGTTCCGGCACGGCGTTGCGCATCGCCAGCGTTTCTTCATACGTCCAGCTCGACGTCAACGCCTCGGCGGCATCGAGTGCGGCTTCATCATAGAGCAGCCCGACCCAGAACGCAGGCAGCGCGCAGATGCGCCGCCATGGCCCGCCATCGGCGCCGCGCATCTCAAGGAAGCGCTTCAGCCGCACGTCCGGGAACAGCGTCGACAGATGGTTCGCCCAGTCGCCCATTGTCGGCAGCCCGTCCGGCACCTGATTGCGCGCGGCACCGGCCATGAACTGACGGAAGGTGATGTGCGTCATGTCGTGATAGTGGCCGTCGCGGATGACGAAATACATCGGCACGTCGAGCGCCCATTCGACATAGTCGGCGAAACCGAAATCGGGCGAGAAGCAGAATTCGAGCAGGCCCGAGCGCTGGTTGTCGGTGTCGCGCCAGATATCGCCGCGCCAGCTCTGCAAGCCGTTCGGGTGGCTTTCGGTGAAAGGCGAATTGGCGAACAATGCCGTCGACAGCGGCTGCAGCTTCAACGACACCTGCATC
Source organism: Mesorhizobium sp. M7A.F.Ce.TU.012.03.2.1 (assembly GCF_004006095.1). Classification (NCBI taxonomy): domain Bacteria; kingdom Pseudomonadati; phylum Pseudomonadota; class Alphaproteobacteria; order Hyphomicrobiales; family Phyllobacteriaceae; genus Mesorhizobium; species Mesorhizobium sp. M7A.F.Ce.TU.012.03.2.1. Next base: position 99,025 of record NZ_CP034779.1, on the reverse strand, counting down.
TTGCGGCGCATGTCGGCCTCGCTCTCGAAGTCGAGATTCACCTGGATCGTGCACGTGCGGTACATCATGTCGAGGCCCTTGGTGCCGACCTTGGGCATGTAGCGCGTCATGATCTCATAGCGCGATTTCGGCATTTTCGGCGTCTCGGCCAGCGACCATTTCGGGCTGCCGCCGAGGCCGAGGAAGCGGATGCCCATCGGCTCGGCGATCTCGCGCACCTGCGCCAGATGGGCGTTGCCCTCCCGGCAGGTCTGGTGGATCGTCTCCAGCGGTGCGCCGGAAAGCTCGAACTGGCCGCCGGGTTCCAGCGAAATCGCACCCTGACCGGTCGGCTCGACCAGGCCGATGATGCGGCCGTCATCGACGATCGGATCCCAGCCGAGCTTTGACTGCATGCCTTCGAGAATGGCGCGGATGCCGCGCTCGCCGCCATAGGGGACCGGTGCATTGCCGTCGACATAGAAGGGGAATTTCTCGTGCTCGGTGCCGATGCGCCATTTGTCGCGCGGCTTGTTGCCTTCGGCCAGATGCTCGACGAGTTCGTCGACACCTTCGATCGGGCGGAAATCGGTCGTATCGCGCGCCATGATGGTACCCTCAGAGGCGGCCGGATGACCGCCGGCGGTAAATGGACGAAATGTCAGCAGACGATCAAGCGAAAAATCCTGAGCCACAGGTCAACAGGAATTGAACGTTGCTGGAACTCTGCATCCCTTGCAAGGGATGACGTCTCACCAGTCTCCGACAGTTGCCTGCATCACCGCGAGCGCGGCCACCGCCGCGGTGTCGGCGCGCAGGATACGCGGGCCGAGCGGAATGGCGGTGACGAAGGGCAGGGCGCGCAGCATCTTGCGCTCGTCGTCGGAAAAACCGCCCTCCGGCCCGACCAGCAGCCCAAGCTTCTTTTCCTTGACCGCCTGCAGCGCGGCCAGCGGATTGTTGGTCGAAGCATCCTCATCGCAGAAGATCAGCCGTCGCTCTGTGTCCCAACCGGTCAGCAGGCGGTCGAATTTTTCGGCTTCGCGCACCTGAGGTACCGCCAGGATGCCGCATTGTTCGGCGGCTTCGACGACATTGGCGCGCAGGCGATCGATCGACGGCTTGGCCACTTGCGTGTGCTGGGTGATGACCGGCTGCAGGATGCCGGCGCCCATCTCGACCGCCTTCTGCACGAGATAGTCGAGCCGGCCCTGCTTCAGTGGCGCAAAGCAGTAGACGAGATCAGGCAGCGGCGGCTGCGGCCGCTGCAGCGCTGACACCTTCAGCCGCACCGCCCTTTTCGTCTTCGCTGATATGGCCGCTGACCACTCCCCGTCGCGGCCATTGAACACCAGGATTTCGGCGCCTTCGCCAAGCCGCAGCACATGCAGGAGATAGTGGCTCTGCTGTTGGCCAGCGTCGAACTCGACATCCGGCGCGAGATCGTCGGGCACGAACAGACGTTGCATCTTGTAATTGGCGCGCATCGCCGAGGAATGAGCGAGCCGGCCGCCGGCGTCAAGCCTAGGCGGTAGGATGCCACACCGGCCGAAAGCCATGCCGCAGCACGGCGAGCGTCGTGGCCGGCGTCAGCAGCGACAGCGTCCTGCCTTTGAGCAGGCCGTAATCTGCGGGTGGGCCATATCCCGCAAACGACCAGCGCAGCGTCTTGCCCCTACGCAGGGCATAAACAGTGCGACCATCCGCAAACATGGCGCCGTCCGGCAGGCCGGCAAGGTCTTCAACAGCAATCCCTGGCGGCCTGCCGCCCGAGGCCAGCCGCTCCTTGTGCAGCCGCTTGTCGACCATCGGCGCGCGCGGTTCGGCAATGCCGAAAGCTTCGCCGAAGCGGCCGACGAAATCCCTGGCCCGTTCGCGCTGGCAAAAGAAGCAGGGGCGATGCCCGCCAGCCAGTGCCGTCACCTCGTCGAGGAAGAACAGCTCGGTCCAGCCCGCTTTGCCGCCCTTCCGGTTGCGGCCCATCGGTTCGCGCCGCACATCGCGGAATTGGCGGACGCAGATGATCCAGGCCGGAAGCGCCCAGCGCTTTTTCAGCAGCGTCTTGGTCTCGGGATCGTGGATGATGCCGCGATTGCCGGTGAACAGGCCGCGATCGGGCACGGCGTGGATGGTACCGAACGGATCGACCCGGTTATGCAGTGGCATAGTTTTCTCTCCGGACACGCATCTTGGCTGCAATGCGAGCGGCATGATATCGCTCGTCGCATCTTTTTCATGTCAGCAGGGTTTTGTGATGCGGGTGCTGGTGGTGCAGAACTACGATAATACCGGCCTCGGCCAGGTCGGCGCAGCACTTGCGGAAGCGGGTGCCGATCTCGACCTGCGTCTCCCTTACAGGGGCGATCCCCTGCCGGATGACGCGGCCGGGCATGATGCCATGATCGTGCTCGGCGGCGGCCAGAACGCGCTGGCCGACGATGAGTACCCCTATTTCCCGGCACTGCTCGAACTGACCCGCGACTTTGCCGACAAGGATCGCGCCGTGCTCGGCATCTGCCTGGGCAGCCAACTCGTCGCCCGTGCCTTCGGCGGCGAAAACCGCATCGGCGGCGCCAATGAGTTCGGCTGGCACGGCGTATCGCTGACGGCGGACGCCAAGGGCGATCCGGTGCTGGGCGCGCTGCCGGAGAAATTCCCGATCTTCCAGTGGCATGACGACACCTTCGTGCTGCCCGAGGCCGCCGTGCGGCTTGCCGGCAACGATGTCGCCGAGAACCAGGCATTTCGCGTCGGACGCGCCGTCTACGGTTTCCAGTTCCATTTCGAGGCCGACCGGCCGATGGTCGAGGACTGGAGCACGTCCTTTGCCCCGACCATCGCCGCTCGCCATCCCGACTGGGCCGGCAAGCTCGATGGCGAAATGGCCCGCAACGGGCCCGATGCGGATGCCGCTGGCCTCGCCATTGCCCGTGCCTGGGTAGCGACCATCTGAGTGTTGGCCTCTCCGTACCCTCCAGCGTGACATAATTGGCACGCAGCGGTGAAACCGCCTGGGGAAAACCGTTTCATTCTTGGCTTGTGTCCGCCCGCCATCCTAGAAGGCGCGCGCTCTGCATCTTCTGTGCAACGGCTATGAACCTTTGTGTGACCCGCGCGACACACCGTTGATACAGAACATGCCTAGAAGCGCAAAATCGTCGAAACTTTGAAGCGAATTCTCCGTTTCAACGCATTGGTAACCGCCTGGTGCACAGATGCAGAAAGCTCAACAAGAGATGACCTCCGTGAAAGCAGCGCTTCTGTCCTTTGCCATGTTGTCCGCCATCGTGCTGTGCGGTCTCGGCATCTATGCCGCCGACGCAGCCAACAACCACAACGCCGTCGACGGTTACGGCGTCACCGCCTCGCTGCGCTAAAGGCGGAAAGCGCCTTTCGCGTCCTCCGACGCGCGACGCTCAAGCTTCCTTGATCGTCATTGTCAGGATGCGTTTGTCCGCGCCGTCGACGACGAGCGCGCTCAGCATGCCTGATTGCCAGGCAAGCGTGTCGACATTGACGCGGTTGGCCATCACTTCCGCCTCCGGCACCGGCGTGTGGCCGTGCACCACGATCTTCGGATAGAGGTCGGGGTGGTTGTGGAAGACGTCGCGGATCCAGATCAGGTCCTGCGGGCTTTGCTTCTCCAGAGGATTGCCCGGCCTGATGCCGGCATGACAGAAGAAGAAGTCCCCGAAAGTCGCGGAGAACGGCAGCGATCGCAGGAAGTCGATGTGGCTTTGCGGCACGGCCTCGACCAGGGCCTGATGTCCTTTGCGCACGGCCGATTCGGCCTTGCCGAACCACACGCTTGTGCCTTCACTGATCGCCACGCCGTAAGACTGTGCCGTCTGGATGCCGCCGAACCGGATGAAAAGCCCTTCCGGGTCAGGGGTCTTGAGAAAGTCGAGAAAACCGATGTCGTGGTTGCCGGCCAGCATCAGGTGACGAGGGTCGCGCTCTTCCGCTTCGATCAGGAAATCGATGACGCCCTTCGAGTCCGGCCCGCGGTCGACATAGTCGCCAAGATGGATGACGCGCCAGTCGGCAGGCGCCTCCTGCTCGATCTCGGTCCTGATGCGCCGATGCATGGCGGCCAGCAGGTCGAGCCGGCCGTGGACATCGCCGATCGCGTAAAGACGCACACCTTCCGGCCCATGCGCGTCGAGAAAATGGATGCCGGGTTCTGCCAATTTTTCGGTGTCTCCGTGGTCGTGCGGTCACGGGCTTAGCGCCGGAGCTGGTCCTTGCCCATGTCGGTGACAAGACGCTTTCCGCACAGGGCCAGCGTGATGTCCATCTCCTTGCGGATGATTTCCAACGCCTTGGTAACCCCTTCCTTGCCAAGCGCACCCAGGCCGTAAAGAAATGGCCGGCCGATATAGGTTCCCTTGGCACCTAGGCAAAGCGCCTTCAGGACATCCTGGCCGGAGCGGATGCCGCCATCCATATGCACTTCGATCGTGTCACCGACCGCGTCGGCAATCTCTTCCAGAACGCCGATCGACGACGACGCACCATCGAGCTGGCGCCCGCCATGGTTGGAAACGATGATCGCGTCGGCGCCGGTCTTGGCCGCCATCAGCGCGTCCTCCTTGTCGAGAATGCCCTTGAGGATCAGCTTGCCGCCCCAGCGCTCCTTGATCCAGGCGACGTCCTTCCACGACAGATGCGGGTCGAACTGCTCCGTCGTCCACGATGCCAGCGAGGCCATGTTGCCGACGCCCTTGGCGTGGCCGACAATGTTGCGGAAGGTCCGCCGCTTCGTGCCGGCCATGGCGGCGCACCAGCGCGGGCGGATGGCCATGTCGACGATGTTCGTCAGCGTCAGCTTGGGTGGCGCCGAAAGCCCGTTGCGGATGTCCTTGTGGCGCTGACCGAGAATCTGCAGGTCGAGCGTCAGCACGAGCGCCGAGCATTTCGCCGCCTTTGCCCTATCGATCAGGTTGAGCACGAACTCCTTGTCACGCAGCACATAGAGCTGAAACCAGAACGGCTTCGTGGTTACCGAGGCGACATCCTCGATGGAGCAGATGCTCATCGTCGACAAGGTGAACGGCACGCCGAATTCCTCCGCCGCCTGAGCCGCCACCATCTCGCCATTGGCGTGCTGCATGCCGGTCATGCCGGTTGGCGCCAATGCCACCGGCATCGACACTTTTTCGCCGATCATCGTCGATGCCAGCGAACGGTTGTCCATGTCGACGAGCACGCGCTGGCGGAACTTGATCTTCTGAAAGTCCTCTTCGTTGGCCCGATACGTGCTTTCGGTCCACGAACCGGAATCGGCATAGTCGAAGAACATCTTCGGCACGCGCCGGCGGGCGAGGTCCTTGAGGTCGGCGATGGTCAGGATCTGGCTCATGGGCTTCCCGTTTCGATAGCTAGGAGCGTTTGCGTGCAGGTTCGGTATCGGTGGCTTCGACCCGCTGCTTCAGCCTCAGTCGCGAAACGCGCTGCCAGTCGCCGCTGCGCTCGGCTTCCGCCATCGACCGTTCGACATAGGTGATGTGGTCCATCGCCGCTTGCCGGGCAGCATCCGGATCGCCGGCCTTCACCGCCGCATGGATCGCGCGGTGCTGCGCCAGCAGGGCGTCGCGCGCGCCGGGCACGCTGAACACCAGCAGCCGGTTCTGGAACACGCCCTCCGACAACAGCCGGTAACAGGAACGCAACGTGTGCAAAAGGATGATGTTGTGCGCGCATTCGCAGATCGCGTGGTGGAACTCGACATCGATCTCGGCCTCGTCGTCGAAGTCGCCGGTCCGGTGCGCATCGTCCATACGTGCCATGATCTTGTCGAGCAGCGCCATGTCGTCCGCAGTGGCGCGCCGTGCCGCGTATTCAGCCGCGACCCCTTCGATCTCGCGGCGATATTCCAGATAATCGGTCACTGCCTTGCGGTGCATCGAGATCAGGTCCGTCACCGGTTTGGTGAAGAGCTGGCCGATGACATCGGCGACATGCGTGCCGCCGCCGGGCCTTGTCGTCAAAAGGCCGCGTCCTTCCAGTGACTTCAGCGCATCACGCAGGATCGGCCGGGATACGTCGAACTGGCGTGCAAGCTCGCGCTCGCCCGGCAGCCGGTCGCCGGTGCGCAGCACGCCTTCGAGGATGAGGCTCTCGATTTGCTGCACCACCTCGTCGGCGGTGCGCGAATGCTCGATCCTGGAAAAAATGTCGCTCAACAGAATGCCTGGAAGGTGAACCGGTGTCGCAGAATAGAGCCTGCCTCGCCAACTGGTCAAATTATTTATCCAATTGACGAAAGCGGGCCGATTTTCCGCCCGATGCCATCATCTTCGGCTACCTTTGCCGTTTGCGTCATCAGGCCATTGGCACTAGAGGGACGCGGGTGCAAGAGGTTCAAGGAAACTCAGGGAACAAGCCGTGTCAGACGACCCGTCCGATCTCGAATTCCAGCCGCGCGCCAAGGGCAGCGTCATGGGCTTTCCCGCGCATGAGGGCCGGCCCGGCGCACTCGGCGAGGTTCATGCCCGGCCGCACCCGCTGATCGAAAAGCCACGCGTCCTGATGCAACTCGCCTTCATGACGGAGGGTGGCTCGGGCGTCGACCACGCGGTGCTTTCCGAATTGTCGCGGCGCCTCGGCATCGCCGCGCCCGACCGCCAGGCCCGCCATCATGCCATGAAATGGGGCAAGGGCTCGCTGCGCTGGGAGCGTCACACCGAGTTCTCGACCTATTTGTGGGAAGGGCCGCTTTCCGAAAGCGGCAGGACGCAGGAGGACTCCCCCTTCGGCAACGGGTTTTCGCCGCCGGGAACCTGCATCTCCGGCATCAGGCTCGAAATCCGCAAATGGACGCAAGCGAGCGAGCAGCTGATAGCCGGTTTCGATCCGACCAGCTTGTGCTACTCGCTGGTCGAGCGCGGAAACGCGGCCATCATCACCGATTTTCGCCAGGACGGCGATGGTCTGACGCGCATGCTGCTGCTCGATCGCGGCTTGACCCCGGCGCGTACCGGCGCGTTGTCGCAGCGGCTTATCGACATCGAGACCTATCGGACGCTGGCCATGCTCGGCCTGCCGCTGGCGCTGACCTTGTCCGGCCGCGCCCGCCGCATCGAGGACCGGCTGGCGCAGACCACGCTGGAGATGAAGGTCGCCGGGACACGCGACAGCCAGACCTTGCTGGCCGATCTGACCGAACTTGCGGCGGAGCTGGAGGCGGACGCGGCGTCGAGCCTTTACCGTTTCGGCGCCAGCCGCGCCTATGACGGCATCGTCGGCGAACGGCTGGAGGCGCTCGAGGAAGAGGCTGTGCCCGGCTATGATACATGGCGCGGGTTCCTGCAGCGCCGGGTGGCGCCCGCAATGCGCACCTGCCGCTCGGTCGAGGAGCGGCAGGAAAATCTATCGCGAAAACTGACCCGCGCCACGACGTTGCTGCGCACCTGGGTCGATGTCGAGGTCGAGAAGCAGAACCGCGATCTGCTTGCCTCGATGAACAATCGCGCCCGCCTGCAACTGCGCCTGCAGCAGACCGTCGAGGGGCTCTCGGTCGCCGCAGTTTCCTATTATGTGGTCGGCCTTGTCGGCTATGTCGCCAAGGGTGCCTCGATCTTCGGCCATGCCTTCGCGCCGGAGATCATTACCGCTGCTTCGGTGCCTGTCGCCATCCTGCTGGTCTGGTGGGGCGTACGCCGCGTGCGCAAGATGCACTCCGAACCCGGCAAGCCGCCCGGCGAATAGCAGCGGCAGATTGCCGCTGCGTAAGCCTGTCTCTGCTTTGAAGTGGATTCGCCGCTATCACAGGATTTGCACCCAACGCGCTTCACTGGTAAAAGATTTTGACCAGTCAAGCGAAATGAGGCTGCTGATGTCCGGCCTGGCCATGCCGAAACCAGACGACGCCACGATGCGCCGGCGCGACGAGATCGTCGCCGACATGCGCATCATCGTGCCGGGTGAGGGCGTCGTCGACGCCGCCAATTCCATGCGCGCCTTCGAGAGCGACGGCCTGACCGCCTATCGGCAGCTGCCGCTGGTTGTTGTTCTGCCGCAAACCGTGGCGCAGGTGTCGCGCGTGCTGAAATACTGCAACGATCGCAACATCCGCGTCGTGCCGCGCGGCTCCGGCACCTCGCTGTCGGGCGGCGCGCTGCCGCTCGAGGACGCGGTGCTTTTGGTCATGAGCCGCTTCAACCGTATCCTTGGGATCGATTTCCCCAATCGCGTCGTCGTTGCCCAGCCGGGCGTCACCAATCTCGGCATCACCACCGCCGTTGAGCAGGAGGGCTTTTACTACGCCCCCGATCCATCCTCCCAGATCGCCTGCTCGATCGGCGGCAATGTCGCGGAGAATTCCGGCGGCGTGCACTGCCTGAAATACGGCCTCACCGCCAACAATGTGCTCGGCATCGAGATGGTGCTGATGAATGGCGAGGTGGTGCGGCTGGGCGGCAGTCACCTCGATGCGGAAGGCTACGACCTGCTCGGCGTCATGACCGGCTCCGAAGGGCTGCTCGGCGTCGTCACCGAGGTCACCGTGCGCATCCTCAAGAAACCGGAGACGGCACGTGCACTGCTGATCGGCTTCCCGACCAGCGAGCAGGGCGGCCAGTGCGTTGCCGACATCATCGGCGCCGGCATCATCCCGGGCGGCATGGAAATGATGGACCGGCCGGCGATCCACGCGGCGGAAGATTTCGTCCACGCCGGCTATCCCCTGGATGTCGAAGCGCTGCTGATCGTCGAGCTCGACGGGCCGGGCGTCGAGGTCGATCATCTGATCGGCCTTGTCGAGGCCATCGCCTACAAGAACGGCTCGACCACCTGCCGCATTTCGCAGTCCGAACAGGAACGGCTGAGCTTCTGGGCCGGCCGCAAGGCGGCGTTTCCGGCCGTCGGCCGTATCTCGCCCGACTACTACTGCATGGACGGCACCATTCCGCGCAAGGAACTGCCGCGCGTGCTCGCGGGCATGCGCGAGCTGTCGGAAAAATACGGTCTCGGCGTCGCCAATGTCTTTCACGCCGGCGACGGCAATCTGCATCCGCTGATCCTCTACGATGCCAACGTACCGGGCGAACTCGACAAGGCCGAAAGCTTCGGCGCCGACATATTGCGGCTCTGCGTCAAGGTCGGCGGCGTGTTGACCGGCGAACACGGTGTGGGCGTGGAAAAACGCGACCTGATGCCGGAAATGTTCACGCAGATCGATCTCGACCAGCAGATGCGCGTCAAATGCGCCTTCGATCCCAACCATCTGCTCAACCCGGGAAAAGTGTTCCCGCAGCTGCGGCGATGCGCCGAGCTCGGCCGCATGCACATTTCCGGCGGCAAGCTGCCGTTTCCGGACATTCCGAGGTTTTGAGGTGATGGTGTCTCAGAATGGGGGTTCCGCGCCCCCGCGAAGCGGGGGAGAGGTGGCTCGGGCGAAGCCCGAGACGGAGAGAGGGACGCCCGATACGCCGAGCCGACGTTCGCCTGAAAAGATCGCCCGTGCTCGTGCGCTTCGCCATGGCGACAACCAGTCGGAAGCAACCCTCTGGAACGAATTGAAGGCCAAACGGCTAGGCGGCTACAAATTCGTTCGGCAGATGCCGATTGGGCCATACTTCGCTGACTTCGCCTGTCGCGGAGAAAAGTTGGTTGTCGAGTTGGACGGAAGTCAGCATGCCGAGAATTCCTACGACAGACGACGGGATGAGTTCATGCGCGGTGAGGGGTTCTCGGTATTGCGTTTCTGGAATGTCGATGTGCTGAAGAACCGGACAAGTATTTGCGAGACTATCCTTGCGGCATTGGATGGGCGATTAGCCGAAGACGTGGTCGCCTCGGATCTGAGGTTCGTTTTCGCCGCCAAGAAGATCGGAGGCAGCGCCCTATGATGGCCCCCTCTCCGTCTCGGGCTTCGCCCGAGCCACCTCTCCCCCGCTTCGCGGGGGCGAGGAACCAGAGACAGACATGACCACCTTCACCCCGACCACCCCATCCGAAGTTCTCTCCACCGTCGCCTGGGCAGCGGCGGAAGGCTCGCCGCTGGAAATCCTCGGCCACGGCTCCAAGCGCGGCATCGGCCGGCCGCTGCAAACCGAACACACGCTCGACCTGTCGAAACTCTCTGGCGTCACGCTCTATGAACCGGCTGAACTGGTGCTGTCGGCCAAGGCAGGCACACCGCTGGCCGAGATCGAAAAGCTGCTGGCGGAAAACGGCCAGCAGCTTGGCTTCGAGCCGATGGATTACGGTCCGCTGCTTGGCGGCGAGCCTGGCAGAGGCACCATCGGCGGTGTGCTCGCCGCGAACCTCTCCGGGCCGCGCCGGCTCAAGGCAGGGGCTGCGCGCGATCATATCCTGGGCATCAATGTGGTGTCCGGTCGCGGCGAGGCCTTCAAGTCGGGCGGTCGCGTGGTCAAGAATGTCACCGGCTATGACATGTCGAAGCTGATGGCCAACAGCTGGGGCACGCTGGCCGTATTCACCGACGTCACCTTCAAGGTGCTGCCGGCAGCCGAGGCTGAAGTCACGCTCGCCATTCGTGGCCTGCTCGACGATGCGGCAGCAAGCGCCATGGCCCTGGCGCTTGGCTCGAGTGCTGAAGTGTCGAGTGCCGCCCATCTGCCCGAGCGGATCGCCGCGCGTGTCGCCGGCGGCAGTCTCGGCAGTGAGGCCGCGACGCTGCTGCGTGTCGAAGGCTTCGGCCCGTCCGTCGCCTACCGCATCGCCGCGCTGAAAACGCTGCTCGGCAAGGCTGGGCCGCTGCAGGAGATTGCCGGTGACGCTTCACGGCTGATCTGGCGCGATGTACGCGATTGCAGGCCCTTCGCCGACAACAGCGAGAAACCGGTCTGGCGTGTCTCGATGACGCCGGGACAGTGCCACCAGATGGTCCTGACGCTGCGCATGCAGGCCGCCGTCAGCGCCTACTATGACTGGCAGGGCGGGCTGGTGTGGCTGCGCATGGAACAGGGCGATCCGGAAGCCGCCCTGCTGCGCGGACTGTTGAGAAAACATGGCGGCGGCCATGCGACGCTGGTGCGTGCCGCACCTTCGCATCGCGCCGCTCTGCCGGTGTTCGAGCCGCAGCCGCCCGCACTTGCCGCACTCAGCCAGCGGCTGAAGCAAGAATTCGACCCGAAGCACATCCTCAATCCCGGCCGAATGGCCTAGGACATTAGCGATGCAGACCAATTTTTCGCTTGCCCAGCTTGCCGATCCGCATGTCGCGGAATCGGAAAAGATCCTGCGCAAATGCGTGCATTGCGGCTTCTGCACCGCCACCTGCCCGACCTATGTGACGCTTGGCAACGAGCTCGATTCACCGCGCGGGCGCATCTACCTGATCAAGGACATGCTGGAAAATGGCCGTCCCGCCGACAAGGAGATCGTCACCCATATCGATCGGTGCCTGTCGTGCCTCGCCTGCATGACCACCTGCCCGTCGGGCGTCAACTACATGCATCTGGTCGACCATGCCCGCGCCCATATCCAGGAAACCTACAAGAGGCCGCTGCTCGATCGACTGACCCGCGCCATGCTGGCCTTCGTGCTGCCTTATCCCCAGCGGTTTCGCGCCGCGCTCAAGCTGGCGAAGCTGGGCAAGCCGTTTATAGGCTTGTTCGACAAGGTTCCGGCGCTGAAGCCGCTCAGTGCGATGCTCAAGCTCGCGCCGGCCTCGATCCCGGCAGCTTCGCCGATGGGCTCGCCAGGCATCCATGCCGGGCAGGGGAGCAAAAGAGGCCGCGTCGCTATCCTCACTGGCTGCGCGCAATCGGTGCTCGATCCCGCCATCAACGACGCCACGATTTCGCTGCTGACGCGGCTCGGCGTCGAGGTCGTGGTGCCGCCGGGCGAGGGCTGCTGCGGCGCGCTGGTGCATCATATGGGGCGCGAGCAGGCCGCGCTTGCCTCGGCGAGGCAGAATGTCGATGCCTGGACGCGCGCCATCGAACAAGGCGGGCTCGATGCCATCGTCATCACTGCATCCGGCTGCGGCACGACGATCAAGGACTACGGTTTCATGCTGCGGCTGGATCCGGCCTATGCCGACAAGGCCGCGCGCGTTTCGGCGCTGGCCAAGGACATCACCGAATATCTCTCGACCTTCGATCTGCCTGAACCGGTGCGCAAGCCGGGCACGGTTGTCGCCTATCACTCGGCCTGTTCGATGCAGCACGGCCAGAAGATCACCCGCCAGCCGAAGGAACTGCTGGCCAAGGCCGGCTTCATCGTGCGCGAGCCGCGTGAAGGACATCTCTGCTGCGGCTCCGCCGGCACCTACAACATCCTGCAGCCCGAGATCTCGGCCAAGCTGCGCGATCGCAAGGTGAAAAACATCGAGGCGACGGGGGCTTCGATCGTCGCCACCGGCAACATCGGCTGCATCACCCAGATCGCTTCCGCCGCCAAGCTGCCGGTGGTGCACACGATCAAGCTGCTCGACTGGGCTTATGGCGGACCAAGGCCGGAAGGTGCCCCGGAGGAAGGGCTGGTTGCGGCTGAGTAGCGTGGCGCGCTGTCTGAGTTACGGCAAATCCCCCTCATCCGGCCGCTTCGCGGCCACCTTCTCCCCGTTGAGGAGAAGAGATTTGCGCCGGCGGTGACAGCCTCCTCTCCCCTCGGGGAGAGGTCAGCCGAGCGAAGCGGAGGCTGGGTGAGGGGGCCTTTGGCGTCGCCCTGTCCTTACTCCGCCGCGAGCCTGTCAGCCGTGCCGTAGGTCGCCTCATAAAGCGCGCGCTGGCGGCTGAGCGCGACCATCGTGTTGCGCAGCAGGATGGCGACCGTGATCGGGCCGACGCCGCCCGGCACCGGGGTAATCCAGGAGGCGACCTCCCGGACGCTTTCGGTGTCGACGTCGCCGACGATGCGGCTGGAGCCGTCGGGGCCGATTTCGGAATTGATGCCGATGTCGATGACGGCAGCACCCGGCTTGACCATGTCGGCCTTGATCAGCCGCGGCTTGCCGACGGCGACGAACAGCGCATCGGCGCGCCTTGCATGGGCGGCGACCGACCGCGTCATGTGGTGGCAGACCGTCACCGTCGCGCCTTCGCTCATCAGCAGGAAGGCGATCGGCTTGCCGACGATTTCCGAATGGCCGACGATGACGACTTCCAGTCCCTTGAGGTCGAGGCCGGTTTCCTTGAGCAGTTCGACCGAGGCCGCCGCCGTGCAAGGCGCGAGATCGAGCTGGTTGTAGACGATGTTGCCGATCGAGGCCGGATGCATGCCTTCGACATCCTTCAGCGGATGCACCGCCGCCTGCAATGTCCTGATCGGGATATGCACCGGGACCGGCCGCTGGATGATGATGCCGGTGACGCGCGGATCGGCATTCAGGCCGTGAATGGCCGCTTCCAACTCGCCTGCCGTGATGGTGGCGGGAAAGCGCCGCTCCTCGAAATCGATGCCGGCGAGCTCAGCCTTGGCGCGCTGGTTGCGCACATAAACATCCACCGCATCGGTGTCTCCGACGGTGATCGAGATCAGCTTGGGCGGAAAGCCCTCAGCTTTGGCGATCGCTGCGTCCTCGGCAACGGCGGCGATGATGCGCTGGGCGACCGGGCCGCCCTTGAGATAACGGCTGTCTTCGGACAGGGGCATGGGTGAACTCTTTTGTGGAACTAGCCACCGAGATAGCAAAAGAATGCGGTAAAGGGCAGCATGAAAGCGAAACGCTATGCCCGTTGCGCGACGCGTGGGTGACCTTTGCCCTCGATTTCTGCTCAAAAACGGAAAGGGCAGCGCGGTTTCCCGTGCTGCCCTTCCTGACCGGCCGCATCCCCATACGGCCCGTCCCCCGTTATCCCTAAACCGGCCCGAAAAGCGGACTGCTTTGCCGGCCAGGTGATTCGCAAAGGTTAATATATCACCTCGACCGTGGTTCCGACATTGACCCGCTCATAAAGGTCGACGACGTCCTCGTTGCGCATGCGGATGCAGCCCGACGACACCGCGCCGCCAATCGTCCACGGCTGGTTGGTGCCGTGGATGCGGTATTCGGTCGTGCCGAGGTAGAGCGCGCGGGCGCCAAGCGGGTTCTCCGCGCCGCCGGCAAGATAGGTCGGCAAATAGCGGCCCTTGGCGGCTTCGCGCTTGATCATCTGCGCCGGCGGGCGCCAGTCCGGCCACTCGCGCTTGTTGGTGATCTTGTGCGTACCCGACCATTCGAAGCCCGGCTTGCCGGTGCCGACGCCATAGCGCCTTGCCTTGCCGTTCTTCTCGACGAGGTAGAGGAAGTTCTGGGTGGTGTCGATGACGATCGTGCCCGGCTTCTGGCCTCCGTCATAGTCGACTTCCCGCGGCAGGTAGATCGGGTTGATCTGAGGACGCGCGACCATGCGCTTGGCCGGCGGCTGCACCGCCGCAGTCTGCACCCGGTCGGGCTGCGCCGGGCGCAGGAGGCGTCTCTGTTGCTGCTGCTGCACCACCTGGCGGTTCTGGCGCACGACGCCGGGCGCCTGGCCAAGCTGCAGCACCCAGGGTGCGGAAAGGTCGGGGCTAACCATCACCGGCGGCCTGTCGGCATAGCGGTCGCCGGCGATTGACGGTGTGACGCCGGCGGCAAACACAGCCACGGCGCCGAGCACGGGAAACAGAACTGTCTTCATCGTAACGCACCTTGATCGTCTGATACAAAACGGGTGGAAACGTCCTCCCGGTTCGGCGATCATTGGCGCGCAAGCAGCAACCGAAAAATGAATCGGAATGCATAAAATGCGGCTTTGTCAGTAAACCTTTTGGTGTGGTTACCGCCGGGTTCAGGAATCTGGTAAAGCCGCAGTAAATGCCGCGCAAAAGCGCGTTAACGAACGGATTTTGGCTTATGGACAAGGAAAACACCGGCCTGCTCGCCGGTCCCGACGGTGTCGCGCGCTGCTTCTGGCACGGCAATCTGCCCGACTATCTGCACTACCACGATCATGAATGGGGCCGGCCTGTGGCCGACGACCGCAGGCTGTTCGAAAAGATCTGCCTCGAAGGCTTTCAGTCGGGCCTGTCGTGGCTGACCATCCTGCGCAAGCGGGAGAATTTTCGCGAAGCCTTCGCCAATTTCGAGTTCGACAAGGTCGCCGCCTTCACCGACAAGGATGTCGAACGCCTGCTCGGCAATGCCGGCATCATCCGCCATCGCGGCAAGATTGTCTCGACCATCAACAACGCCAAGCGCGCCCGCGAAATGGCCGACGAATTCGGCTCGCTGGCCGCCTGGTTCTGGAAGTTCGAACCCGGTAAGGACGAGCGGCCGCAAATCGTCGACCTCGCCCATCTGCGCGCCAACCCGACAACGGCCGTCTCGGTGCGGATTTCGAAGGAGCTGAAGAAACGCGGCTGGAGCTTTGTCGGCCCGACCACGGTCTACGCCTTCATGCAGGCCATGGGCCTGGTCAACGACCACCTCGAGGGCTGCGTCTGCCGCAAAGAGGTCGAGAAGCAGCGGAAGGCTTTCAGGCGGCCGAAATAGGCTCAGGTGCCGTTGGCGCTGGCCAGCACCAGGCCGGCGACGATCGCCACCACCGTGGCCACGGTCGGATAGATCACCAGCAGGCCGGTCATCAACGCGTCGCGCATGGATGGTCCCTTGCCGGTCTCGCCGGGCACTTCGAACGGGCCGGCAGCCTGGCTGATCATTTTCGGGGCGTTGATGTCGGCCGGGCGCAGGCGTGCGGGCAATTCGGCATCGCTGTCGATGGCGTGGAATCTTGCTGTGCTGGTCATGGCCGCGAACCCCTCATTTCCCGCGTTTATCTCTTGCGATTGTGTCGGCACGATGCCGTACCCGTGGCGGGATTGTTTCATTTTCGCTGCGTTTTGTTTCAGAGCTTGGCTCGGATGGTAGGCCCAAATCTTGGTCGTTCTGCGCCGCCCCTCATCGCCCTGCCGGTGTCCAGCCGATAGATGGGTAACAGTTTGAACCGGATACATAGGTAACAGTTTTCCCCCTTATGATGGGTTCGCGGCAGCGCCAAGCGGTTGGGTTGTAGGGTAATAGGGGAATAGGGGAATAGGGGAATAGGGGAGGCTATTCGGCTGCAAGTTTACGGATGAGAAGCCGAAGAAGCTTTCCCACACTTTCGGTACTCGCCAACAATGGGCCGGACGTCGCTTTCGGCGCGATGCCAATACGTTCAGCAATCAGAAGCTGAGTTTCCAGCTCCTTCAATGATCCTTGGGCAATACGGAGAAATTGCAGATAGGAGCCTCGAATTTCCCTGCCATACCCCTCGGCTATGTTTGCCGGCACCGACGTTGCAGAGCGCCGCACTTGGCTGGTCAGCCCATAAAGTTCTTCTTTGGGCCAGGATTTAGTAGCACCGTAGACCGCCACCGCAAGATCCATCGCCTGCTCCCAAACAAGCAAGTCCTTGTAGGACCCTGTTTTTTCGGTCATCCGTCCCTACTCCCCTACTCCCCTACTCCCCTACTCCCCTACTC
>NZ_CP034779.1:0-82548 GCF_004006095.1 Mesorhizobium sp. M7A.F.Ce.TU.012.03.2.1 | reverse complement strand
CTCTCGCCAAACCATCGCCGGTCCTCCCGGCGGACAAGAAAACTGTCACCCATCTAATCAGTCCATTCTGTTACCTATCTATCCGGTTCGGACACCGGGCACTTCTCCCCGTATAGCGACGGGGAGAAGGACGCCCTCGTCGATGGTTTCGCCAGTCGTCCAGGTTGCAAGAGAATGCCCGAGTCCGCGTTCAGCTCTCTTCTCCCCGTCACTATACGGGGAGAAGGTGCCGGCAGGCGGATGAGGGGCGGCGCTGTGCTTGCAAAGCTATCGAACTGTTCCTAGCCACCTCGTAGAGAGGGTGCAAACCCTTGCTGGTCCTCGCCGCTTCGGTTAGGACACGCCCACTCGCAATATGTCATCGATTACTTAGCAAAAAAGACCCCAGCCCATGGCCGATAAATCGGAAAAGACGAAAGCGCGACTGCCGCGCGGTTTTGCCGACCGCAGCGCCGAGGACATCCGCGCAGTCGAGAAGATGATGGCGACGATCCGCTCGGTCTATGAGCTTTATGGCTTCGAACCGGCCGACCAGCCGCTGATCGAATACACCGACGCGCTCGGAAAATTCCTGCCCGACCAGGACCGGCCGAACGAAGGCGTGTTCTCCTTCCAGGATGACGACGACCAGTGGCTGTCGCTGCGCTACGACCTGACCGCGCCGACGGCCCGTTTCGTCGCCGAGAATTACGAGCGCCTGCCCAAGCCTTACCGCAGCTATCGCTCCGGCTGGGTGTTCCGCAACGAGAAGCCAGGCCCCGGCCGCTTCCGCCAGTTCATGCAGTTCGACGCCGACACGATCGGCACGCCGGGCGTGGCCGCCGACGCCGAGATGGCGATGATGATGGCCGACGTCATGGAAGCGCTCGGCATCAAGCGCGGCGACTACGTCATCCGCGTCAACAACCGCAAGGTTCTGGACGGCGTGTTGGAGGCGATCGGCCTTGGCGGTGAGGAGAATGGCGGCCGCCGGCTGACGGTCCTGCGCGCGATCGACAAGCTGGACAAGCTCGGGCCGGAAGGCGTGAAGCTTTTGCTTGGCCCGGGCCGCTGGGACGGCGGCAAGGAGGGCGAGGGCGACTTCGCCAAGGGCGCCGGGTTGAACAACGGGCAGGCCGAGGCGGTTCTTCTCGCGACCGCGAGGACTATACAGGCCGGCCAGGATTCCATGGTCAGTTCGAACGCCATCTACCAGGAAGGCGTCGGCGAACTCGCCACGATTGAAGCGCTGGTCAGGGCGGCAGGATATGGCGAGGACCGTATTGCCATGGACCGCTCCGTCGTGCGCGGCCTCGAATACTACACCGGCCCCGTCCTCGAAGCCGAGCTTCTGGCCGAAATCCCCAACGAAGACGGCCAGATCGTGCGCTTCGGTTCGGTCGGTGGCGGCGGGCGCTATGATGGCCTGGTGTCGCGCTTTCGTGGAGAGCCTGTGCCGGCGACCGGCTTTTCCATCGGCGTCTCCAGGTTGATGACCGCGCTGAAGAACCTCGGCAAGCTCGACGCCTCGGACGTGATCGCGCCTGTCGTCGTGCTGGTCATGGACAAGGACACCGACAGCCTCGGCCGCTACCAGAAGATGGTGGCGGAGCTGCGCGCCGCCGGCATCCGTTCCGAAATGTATCTCGGCGGCGCCGGCATGAAGGCGCAGCTCAAATATGCCGACCGGCGCGGCTGCCCGGTCGCCATCATCCAGGGCGGCGACGAGCGCGCCAAGGGCGAGCTGCAGATCAAGGACCTGATCGAAGGCGCGCGCATGTCTGCCGAAATCACCGATAACGCCGAATGGCGCGCCGCCCGCCCGGCGCAGGTGACGGTGGCGGAAGGCGAGCTGGTCGCTGAAGTGAGGAAGATTTTGGCGGCGCAGGCCGAGGAGAGGGCACGTGGCGAGTAGAGGTCGCGTTGGCGCCTCTGGTTTGGGACCAGAGGGTCGTGCAGCACTGAGGTCAGCAAGTTGACCTCCCGCACCCCCGCCATCTCCACCGACATCACCAACCTCTTCGCCACGCGCAACACGCACGCCGTCGAGGTCGCCATATTGCAGCCGGCGGACCCCTTCCTCGACATGGCCGGCGAGGATTTGCGCCGCCGCATCTTCCTCACCGAAAGCGAGACCGGCCAGACATTGTGCCTGCGGCCGGAATTCACCATTCCGGTCTGCCTTGATCACATAAGTTCGCAGGCCGGCACGCCGCGCCGTTATTCCTATCTGGGCGAGGTGTTTCGACAGCGCCGCGAAGGCGGCAACGAGTTCTTCCAGGCCGGCATTGAGGATCTCGGTGACCGCGATACCGCTGGAGCCGATGCCCGCTCGGTGGCCGATGCGCATGCGCTGCTGTCGCTGGTGCTGCCCGGCCAGGCGCTGGCGATCACGCTCGGCGACCAGACCATTTTTGAGGCGGTTCTGGCTGCTCTCGGGCTGCCGCGCGGCTGGCGCATGCGCCTTGCCCGTGCGTTCGGCTCGGCGCCGATGCTTGAGGCGGCTCTCGCCGATCTCGCCAACCCGCCGCGCAACAGCCAGCTCTCCGGTCCAGTCGCCGCCCTCGTCCTCGACGGTGATCTGGACGGTCTTTCCGCCCATATCGCCAGCGGCATGGAAGAGGCGGGCCTGTCGGCGTCCGCCGGACGCGCGCCGTCCGACATTGCCCGGCGGCTGATCGAGAAAGCCGAGTTGCGCAGCGTTCGGTTGTCGAGCGAGGCCTTTTCCGCGCTGAAGGATTTTCTGGCGATCGACGTGCCGCTCAATAGCGCGGCCCAGGCACTGGAGACCTTCGCCACCGGCGCCGGGCTGTCGCTCGATGTTGCGCTGGAAAAGTTCGCTGCCCGCGCCAAGGCGATCGAAGCGCATGGCTTGCCGGCCGAAAAAATCCGCTATGACGCCGCCTTCGGTCGCCCGCTCGATTACTACACCGGCCTGGTTTTCGAAATCGCGGCCGACAATGGCGACAGGCCGCTGGTCGGCGGCGGCCGCTATGACCGACTGCTGACCTTGCTTGGCGCGAAGACGCCTATCCCCGGCGTCGGCTTTTCTGTCTGGCTCGATCGCATCGAGGCATTGCGGGAGACGGCCCCATGATCACGCTGGCAATCCCGTCGAAAGGCCGACTGAAAGAACAGGCGCTGGAAGTACTGGCCAAAGCCGGCCTCGCCGTCAGCCTGCCCGGCGACGAGCGCAAATACCACGCCCGCGTCGAGGGTCTGGATGATGTCGAAGTGGTGTTCCTGTCGGCTTCCGAAATATCAGGCGAGATCGGCCAGGGCGCCGTCGATCTCGGCATCACCGGCGAGGATCTGGTGCGTGAAAACCTCGCCGATTGGGAAAGCCGCGCCGAAATCGTCGCCCGTCTCGGCTTCGGCAATGCCGATGTGGTGGTGGCTGTGCCGGACATCTGGCTCGACGTCGACACCATGGCCGATCTCGACGACGTCGCCGCCGATTTCCGCCAGCGCCATGGCCGGCGGCTGCGCATTGCCACCAAATACTGGCGGCTGACCCAGCAATTCTTCTCGCAGAAGCACGGCATCCAGGTCTATCGCATCGTCGAAAGCCTCGGCGCTACCGAAGGCGCGCCGGCGGCCGGTCTGGCCGATGTCATCGTCGACATCACAACCACCGGCTCGACGCTGCGCGCCAATCATCTCAAGGTGCTGGGCGACGGCCTCGTCCTGCGCTCGCAGGCCTGTCTGGTGGCGTCGAAGAAGACACGGGCGGCGGCCGATGAAGCGGTCCTGCGCGACATCGCGGCGAAGATGGCGGCTGCGGTCGGATAGGAATTATTTCCTTGACCGGTGAGGGCAGCTATGCTACATTTTTGCCCATGGTGCTGATTTGCGCCGGTGACCCGCCGCCCAGGCGGGTTTTTTCGTTTTGGCGCGCTTCGTCAGCCAACGCGAAGCTCCGGAGCATCGTTGACCGGATCGTTGCCCTGCCTCGACTATCGGCGGGATTTCCTCCACTCCGGCAGGCTGATAGGCTCGGCTAATGCATGTCGCCCAAAGTGATCTCGGTTTTGGGAGAACGACATGCATAAAAGCAAGGACCTAGAACGCGTCGCATGATTCTGTTTCAGCGCGACGCACTTAGTCCCGGGAGGAGAGAGCGATGCCGGTCAATCTCGACGAGCTGAAGAACGCCAGCAATTTGCGTGGACCCGGAGCGCGCGCTGGCGGTGTCTTCGTCGCACCCGTCGACAACAGGGCGCATGTCTCTGGAGAACGCAGCGTGCCGCTGCTCGACAAGACCATCCCCGCGCTGTTTTCCGACACCGTCAGCAAATACGGCACGCTCGACGCCGCTGTCTTCGTCGATCAGGACAAGCGCTTCACCTGGAGCGAACTGTCGGACACGGTGGACGCGCTGGCTGCCGGCTTCCTGGCACTGGGGTTGGCAAAGGGCGATCGCGTCGGCATCTGGTCGCCCAACCGCTGGGAATGGCTGGTGACGCAGTTCGCCACCGCCCGCATCGGCCTGATCCTGGTCAACATCAACCCCGCCTATCGGTTGACCGAGCTCGACTATGCGCTGAACAAGGTCGGCTGCAAGGCGCTGGTCACCGCTGCCAAGTTCAAGACGTCAGACTATCTCGGCATGATCGAGACGCTGGCACCCGAGATCGCGAAGGCCACGCCGGGCAAGCTCAAGGCGCAAAAACTGCCGGCGTTGAAGATCGTCATCCGCATGGGTGATGAGAATTCGCCCGGCATGTTCAATTTCGGCGACGTGCTGGCCATGGCCGGGCGTGACGAGCATGACAGCCTCGACCGCATCTCGGAGAAGCTGAAGCCGGGCGAGGCCATCAACATCCAGTTCACCTCAGGCACCACGGGAGCCCCCAAGGGCGCGACGCTGACCCACAACAACATCATCAACAACGGCAATTTCGTCACTTCGGCGATCAAGCTGACCGTCGACGACCGGCTGTGCATCCCGGTGCCGCTTTACCACTGCTTCGGCATGTCGATGGGCACGATGGGTTGCGTCTCGAAAGGCGCCACCATGGTTTTCCCGGGAGAAGGGTTCGACGCCGGCGCCACGCTGAAGGCAGTGGCTCAGGAACGCTGCACCGGGCTCTACGGCGTGCCGACCATGTTCGTCGCCCTGTTGGATCATCCGGATTTTTCCGCCTTCGATCTCTCCAGCCTGCGCACCGGCATCATGGCCGGCTCGCCATGCCCGATCGAGGTGATGAAGAAGGTGGTGTCGCTGATGCATATGGAACAGGTGACCATCGCCTACGGCATGACCGAGACCAGCCCGGTGTCGTTCCAGAGCGGCGTCGACGACCCCTTGGAAAAGCGCGTCTCGACCGTCGGGCGCATTCACCCCCATGTCGAGGTCAAGGCGGTCGATGCCGATGGCGCTACCGTTGCGGTCGGCGTACCGGGTGAGCTTTGCACGCGCGGTTATTCGGTGATGAACGGTTACTGGGACGACGACGACAAGACCCGCGAGGCGGTCGACAGCGACGGCTGGATGCACACCGGCGACCTCGCCACCATCGACGCCGAGGGCTATTGCAACATCGTCGGCCGGGTCAAGGACATGGTCATCCGCGGCGGCGAGAACGTCTATCCCAGAGAGGTGGAGGAATTCCTCTACCGCCATCCAAAGGTCAAGGAGGTGCAGGTGTTCGGCATTCCCGACGCCAAATATGGCGAGGAGCTGTGCGCCTGGATCGTACTCAAGCCCGGCCAGATTGCCACCGAGCAGGAGGTCAAGAACTTCTGCGCCGGCCAGATCGCCCACTACAAGATCCCGCGCCACATACGCTTTCGCACCGAATTGCCGATGACGGTGACCGGCAAGCCGCAGAAGTTTTTGATGCGCGAGGCGATGGTGGAGGAGCTGGGGTTGGTGACGCAGAAGACGGCGTGAACGGGTGAACGCTTCGATCTGTCGGTGCGCGAATGCAGCCACGGTTCGCAGCAGCGCGCAGGGGCTTGCATGAGCGGTTTCGGACGTTCGATGACTTCATATGCGATGCCGCTGGCCGCTTTGGTGATGGCTGTCGCCGTCAGAGCCGGCGGGCTGTCGGCAGACGAAGGTTCGCTGAGCGCCAGGATACTCGTCGGAGCGCTTTCGAGTGCGATTATGTTCACCACCATTTTCGTGGTCCTCGACCACGCCGAGGCGGTGGCTCGGCGTGTAGGAGAGCCCTACGGCACATTGGTGCTGACTTTTGCCGTGACGGCAATCGAGGTGTCGATCATCGTTTCCATGATGCTGCATGGAGAGAACAACCCTACGCTTGCACGTGAGTCTGTCTTTTCAACAGTGATGATTGCATCCACCGGCGTCGTCGGCACCTGTCTCGCGCTTGGCGGCTGGCGTCATCGCAAGCAGGCAATTGTTCGACAAGGGACCAGCGCATATCTCGCGGTTCTGATCGCGCTGACCATCATGACGCTTATTCTGCCAACCTACACACAAGCTACGGGGCCGGGCACATTTTCGGCAGCTCAACTTGGCTTTGTGAGCGTGCTTTCGGTGCTGCTTTATGCAAGTTTTGTGTTCGCGCAGACTGTCCGCCACCGAGAAGACTTTGTCGAAGGGCAGGCCCACGGTGTTTCGCTGCGGACTGCCCCTCACGAAAGCGTCTTTGCCGGCGCATTGCTGCTTTTGATCGGGCTGATTGGCATTGTCATGCTCGCCGAGCAGGTCGCCGCAAGCGTCGAGGATACGCTCGTTGCCTATCAGGTGACACAGGCTGACAGCATTGTGGGGGCATTGATCGCCGGGCTGGTTTTGATGCCAGAGGCAATTTCCGCGGTTCGCGCTTCACTCAACAATGAGCTGCAACGCGGTTTGAATGTCGCGATGGGTTCCGCTTGCGCCACAATTGGTTTGACCATACCGGCGGTCGCAGCCGCCAGCCTGCTGACGGGAAGAGGGTTAACCCTGGGGCTTCCAGCGACTGACACAGTGCTTTTGTTTTTAGCGCTCTTCATATGCAATGTGAGTTTTAGCACTGAAAGAACAACATTCTTGACGGGCGCTGTCCATATCGTGGTATTTCTTACATATATATTTCTTATATTTGTACCATGAAAACTTTGGCCCAGGCTGGTAATTAGATGCGGCACGAGGCAGCCGCCAACGGACTGCTTGGGTTCATCAGCCTGGAAGCCGACAGCGAGCTGCAGACGACCGCCCTTTGCCTGAGATGACGTTTCCGCTTCCGCGCCGAATTGCCGGTGACGGTGACCGGCAAGCCGCTGAAGTTCCTAGGAGCGTGAGGCGTCGGGATCATTCCCCGTCCAGACGCCGCCGTTGTGAAGAGGGGGTCGTTCAGCAATTGACGCAGACGCGTCAGGCGGGCCGACAAGGCCGATTGGGTAATGTTCAATCTCGACGCCGCATGGGTGACGTTCTGGTGCTTCAACAGCGCGTCGAGTGTCAGCAGCAAGCCAATGTCGAAATCCGATAACCGTTTCGTCAATGGGACCTCGAACCAGCAGGGGGGACCTCGAAACAGCAGGCGCTATTCAATCGGTAGCAATCTCTAGCACGGTTCCGGAGACTGAAGGACATGCGGCTCCAGTCAATCCTGCAATGGCTTCGAAGTTCCTTTCCCGCGCGGTCGGGTTACTGAGGTGACGGCAATCGGGACGGCTGGTCCGGGTAGCCTTGACGACAACAAGACCCGCGAGGGGATGATGCCGACGGCTGGATGCACATCGTGGAACGTCCGGTTTCAATACGGGGAGCACTAAGAGGCGAACCGATGTCGAGTGCTCAGCCGGCATGTGCTTCGCATTAGCGAGGTTCAGCCTCGGACGCCGCAGCCGTCCGTGCCGGCTTCAGTTGCCAGAATGATCTGACGAGAACATCGTCGGCATAGATCGCGTCATCGAATTGGGACTGCCCAAGCGCTTGGACCATTGTCGGTCGATCCCCGAGCAGCGAGACGCCAAATGCAGCCTTGCCATTCGGGAGCGGCACGCCTAGAGCGTCCAAAATAGTCGGGAATATATCGACCACGCTCGAAAGTCCGGTATATGTGCGGGGGCGAATGCCATCGCCCGACAGGGAGAAAAAGTTGCGTCTTTCAAACCTGTTCAACTGATCCGTCACCGTGCTCGGCGCGCTGAGGTGATCGCTTTGCAGCACCAGAACGGTATTCGCCATCAGCCCTTCTGCCTCGGCTTTGTGAATGAAGTCCGCGATGAGCATGTTCGTGCATTTGACGGCATGGAGAATATTGGGGGCTTGCGGAGAAAGTCCGGTCTTGCCGATGCATTTGTCCGTCAGATAGCCGTCCATCGCGTGCCCACCACTGACGGCGATCGTCAGCGCGAGCGGTTTGCCGTCTCGCTGCGCGCGCCGCAAAATGTCGAAACTCATATCCAGAACCTGGGCGTCGCTGGCGCCAAAAGTGCTGCCAGACCCGGCGACGGCAGCGACGACTTCCGATCCCCCAAAAAGCGATGAGTAGCCATGGGTGGCATAGAATGCCCCCTGACCGGTGAAGCCGAGTGGCCAACCGGAAACGAAGCTCTGCCGATAGCCCCGCGACTTCAGGACGTCGCCCAAGCAGGTCAAGCCTGGCAGGAACTGCGAATTCTCCTCCAGATACTCGCGGGTTGTGAAATACGACATCAGCAGCGGCGTTCCACAATTCGCGGCGACCATGCCCGCGATGGAATTGTTGGTGTAGGCCAGCTGCACCATGTTGGTCGCTGAGAGGCTACGCCTGTCGAATTCGAGCAGCGGACCCATGACATCGCCAAACGTCGCCTCGTTCATGTAGGTGCGTTCGGCGCTCTCGATGAAGATATGTATGAGGTTCTTCGGCACGGCGGTCACGGACGCCCCCGCGGCCGGTTTCGTCAACGAGGTAATATCGACGAAGTGCTTGGACAGGAAATCATGCAGCGGGTTGAGATGGACCGCCGCCGCGATCGGGCGCGTCAGCATCGGGTTTGCCGCCAGGAAGAACGCCATCAGGGCGACGTCTAATCTCCTTGTCAGTGTGCCGCGCGCCTTTAGCGCGCCGAGACCGAGAAGCACGACCAAGATGACCAGTATCGTGTTTCCGGTGTTCATCAAACATTCAAGAACGACGCCGGGGGTAAGAACCCCGGCACCGACATGCATGAACATCGCGGCCCAATCGAAATAGCCGAAAACGCTTTCAAGATAGACATAGAAAAGAAACAGGAAGCAGGGGATGAGCGATAGATAGATGCTGAACCACCTGCGTCTTGGCTGATCTGTCTTGGCGCCTTGCTGACAATCCAGCAACAGAAGCGCCCACAGAGCGCAAAGGCCAAGGATGACAAGCAGCCTTTTCTCCGAGAGATTGATTAGCGATACGAGCCAGGTGAGCGAGCCCACCGTCGCTGCGCTAACCAATGATGCGATTGGCCTGGAAGAAACCGCAGGAATTCCGCGCATGCCTTGCACTCGAACGGTGATGTCCGAAGTGAATATCGAGAACCATTTAAAACTATACTAAGGAGATGCAGAAAATTTTTCCTCATTGAACGATCTGTTAAGTTAGAAAAAGCTAATGTCGTAGGGCGAAAGCAACCTGCCTTTTAGGGTGCCGGACAGCCATAGAAGGCTGGTCCGCCGTGATGTTCTAAGGTAGGATTAAAGTCTTCTTGGCGGGAGTAATGCTTGAGTGATACGAAATCCAGCTTTAGACGGCGTCAGGGCACTCGCCGCGATGCTGGTTGTCGTGCATCACTCCCAGAGCCCATGGATGCCTGGCGGCTTCATCGGCGTTGACATCTTCTTTGTCTTGAGCGGATTTTTGATCACGTCGCTCTTGATGCGAGAGGCCGACAGTACGGGCACCATCGCGATCGGAGCGTTTCTGCTGCGCCGCTCAGTTAGGCTGATGCCGCCCCTTGTTATGTTGCTTGCCGCAGCCCTGATAATCGGGCCGCTATTCTGGCCGGACGTCCCTATTGGGCTGATCGTCGCTATCTCGATTCTGTATCTCGCGGACTATGTAAGTGCGCTCCATGGCGTCATTCCCCTGCTTGGTCACACATGGTCGCTTGCGGTCGAGGAGCATTTCTACCTGATCTGGCCGATGGCGGTGCTGGGGCTGGCAAAGCTCGCCCAAAGGTCAAGGATCAAGGCGCTTGCGATAGCGTTCGTCGTGGCAACGCTTTGGCGGCTGGGCAATGCTTATCACTACACCGAGTTCGAGATGACTGCTTTCCGTTTCGACACTCGGCTCTCTGGTCTGCTGTTGGGCGCATTAGTGTCTGTTTCGGGCATCAGCCTCAAGGGTCGGCACGCCAATATCGTAGGGCTGTCGTCTTTGGGTGCGCTTGTGGTTCTTGCGTTCGTGGCAACACAAGAGCCTGTATCGACCGCCTATCTGCAACCGCTTATCGACATGGCGTCGGCCGGCCTCGTCGTGTCGCTGCTCAACAATGAAACGATGATAGCCCGTGCTTTTGCATGGAGGCCGATCGTCTATATCGGCATCATCTCGTATTCGGTCTATCTATGGCACTATCCGATTTCCAGAGCGGCGTTGATGTACACCAACGACTGGCGCATGGTCCTTGTCGTGACGCTTGTACTTTCGCTTGCGATCGCCGCACTGTCTTGGACCTTCCTCGAAAAGCCGTTTCAGTCATGGCGGCGAAATCGCTTCGCAATGGCCTAATCCGGCTTATCCGTCGCCCTACGCAAATGCGGCTTCAACACCTGAAAATCCGGAGCTTCACTTACGCGATCACGGAAAAGCACATACACGACTGCAACCGAGCATCCGAGCAAGCTCAGCGCCCGTCTACGGTCCCAATCAATCTGCGGCACTCATGCAATGGCCGGTTCAAGAAATGGCAAAGCTGGTCGCAACGTCAGCGATGCTGCACAAAGTTGCCATCTAAGGCCGAGCCTATTTAAGTCGTCATTGGGGAATAGAAGACTTGGCGGTTCCATTATGCCAAGCACGAAGGCGCGGGCCATGGCCCGCGCCTTTTCATATTCAGCCTTCCGAAGAGCTCAGTCCTTCTCGAAGATGCGCGCCTTGGCGACGACACCGGCAATGGCGCCGCCGATCAGCGGTGCAACGATGAACAGCCAGAGCTGGCCGATCGCGGCAGTTCCCGAAAACAGTGCCGGACCGATCGAGCGGGCCGGGTTGAGCGAGGTGCCGGTCACCGGGATGATGGCGAAGTGCAATCCTGCCAGCGTCAGGCCGATGACCAGTCCGGCGAACGCCGTCGAGTGCTTTTCCGCCGTGACGCCAAGGATCACGGTGACGAAGGTGAAGGTGCCGATCACTTCCCACAGGAATGCCGAGCTGACACCCCATTTCGTCACATCCCAGCCATTGGCGCCGAAGCCGGTGGTGTGTCCGCCAACCTGGCCGGAAACGATGATCCACAACGCCAGCGAAGCAAGGACGCCGCCGATGACCTGCGCGATCCAGTAGGGGATCACGTCCTTGGCCGGCAGCCGGCCGGCAAGGAAGACGCCGAGCGTCACCGCCGGATTGAGATGCGCGCCCGAAATGGGGCCGATCGCATAGGCCGCCGCGATGAGGCCGATGCCGAACGCCAGACCGATGCCTTCCTGGCCGAGCGGCAGCGCGCCGCCGAAGCCGCCCGTCACCACAGAAGCCGTACCGATGAACACCAATAGAAATGTGCCTAGAACTTCCGCCAGATAAGTCTTCATTGCCCTCTCCTCGTGTCGATCCGCCGGTCCACCTTGCGCGCCGCGAATCACAACCGGAAGAGTATTCGCAACCAGAAAACTTGGAAAGCAGAGCGGTTGTGCAGGCCGACCTGCTTGTGCGCGCCGGTTGCGCGCTCTAGAGCAGGGCCGGAATAATTTTCTGCGTGACGGAACAAGACCATGCGACTGGGCGGACGACTGGCTGCGGCCATCGAAGTGCTGGAAGACATCGGCCGGCGCCACCGGCCGGTGGCGGACGCGCTGAAGGATTGGGGCCTGTCGCATCGCTTCGCCGGCGGCGGCGACCGTGCGGCGATCGGCAACATCGTCTATGACGCCTTGCGCCACAAGCGTTCCGCCGGCTGGCTGCTGGGGCAGGACACGCCGCGCGCCATCGGCTTCGGCGCGCTGCTGCTCGAATGGCGCCAGACGGCACAATCGCTCAACGAGGCGCTCGATGGCGACAAGTTCGCACCGCCGCTGCTGACCGCCGCCGAGCTTCAGGCCATCGCCGAACGCCGGCTTGACGATGCGCCGGCCGCGGTGCGGGCGGATGTTCCGGACTGGTGCGCGCCGCTTTTCGAGCGAGCCTTTGGCTCGACCTGGGCCGACGAGGGCGCCGCGCTGGCAACGCGCCCGCCGCTCGACCTCAGGGTCAACACCTTGCAGGCCAACCGCGACAAGGTACTGGCCGAACTGACGGGAACCGGCGCGAAACCCTCGGCAATCGCGCCACACGGCATCCGCATCCCGCCGATCGACGGCGACGGCCGGCACCCGAACGTGCAGGCCGAGCCGGCTTTCCAGAAGGGCTGGTTCGAGGTCCAGGACGAAGGCTCGCAGATCGCGGCCGCCCTTGCCGGGGCCGAAGCCGGCATGCAGGTGCTGGATTTTTGCGCCGGCGCCGGCGGCAAGACGCTGGCACTGTCGGCTTCGATGGAAAATCGCGGCCAGATCTTTGCCCATGATGCCGAAAAAGCACGGCTGGCGCCCATCTTCGACCGCATCCGCCGCTCTGAAAACCGCAATGTCCAGATCGTCACCAAGCCGGCCGAACTCGCGCCGCTCGGCAACCACATGGACATCGTGCTGGTCGACGCGCCTTGCACCGGCAGCGGCACCTGGCGGCGCCGTCCCGATGCCAAATGGCGGCTGACGCAAAGGCAGCTCGATGCACGCAAGGGCGAGCAGTCGGCGATCCTCGATGCGGCCAAAGTCTATGTCAAACCAGGCGGCCTGCTGGTCTACATCACCTGCTCGGTGTTTGATGAGGAAAACGGTGAGCAGATCGCGGCCTTTCGGAACCGTAACAGCGGCTTTGTTTCCGTCGACCACCGCCAGCTCTGGGACAGCCGTTTTCCCGGCCATGAGGCAGCCGCACGTATCGGCGCCAAAGGCGACATCTCGCTGTCGCCGGCGCTCAGCGGCACCGATGGGTTTTATCTCTGTGCGTTACGCAGATCGGCCTGAATCCAATTCCCGACGGATGCGTTGCGCCGGCCGGCAGGCCAGGTCGATTGTGCAGTGCAGCAAAAGCATTTGCCTGCCGTCCATGCCTCTGCAATAAGCTTATCCGCGTAAAGGAAGGCAGCGGCAATGGCAGCAAAGATCGTACCCGCCCCGGACTATGAGGATCGCGTCAGGACCTCCTTCGCGCGTCAGAAGGCGATGGCCACGATCGGCGCCGAACTGACGCTGGTGACGCCCGGTATCATCGAGATCGAGATGCCCTATTCGGCGGCATTGACCCAGCAGCACGGCTTCCTCCATGCCGGTGTCATTTCGACGGCGCTGGACTCGGCCTGCGGCTATGCCGCCTTTTCGCTGATGCCGGAAAATTCCGGCGTGCTGACCATCGAGTTCAAGGTCAACCTCCTGGCGCCGGGCAGGGGCGAGCGCTTCCTGTTCCGCGGCTCGGTGACCAAGCCAGGCCGCACCATCATCGTCGCCGACGGCCAGGCCTACGCCTTTGCCGCCGACGGCGAGGCCAAGCTGATCGCCACCATGACCGGCACCATGATGACGGTGGTCGGGCGTGATGGCATAGAAGGGTGAGGAGCCGTCCGCGAAGCGGACGGAAAGCCCCCAAATGGGCTTTCCGAGCAACGAACGCCCGGAGCCATAGCGGAGGGCTGGGCGCCGGTGAGGGCACGTCGCCGTTCTGACCTCCAGTGTAGGTGATTGGGTAGAGAGGAATAGATCATGACCGGTAAAGTGTCGCGCCTGTCGGGCAAGGACGTCCTCTTCGTTATGGCGGCGCAGGCCGAATACGGCCCGCACCTCAAGCAGCTGTTCACGCCGCTGATGACCGGTGTCGGTCCGGTCGAGGCCGGCGTCAGGCTGGGTGCTGAACTCTCCTGGCTGAAATCGCAAAAAGCACTGCCGGATCTCGTTGTTTCGCTCGGTTCAGCCGGCAGCCGGACGCTGCAGCAGACGGAAATCTACCAGGCGGTTTCGGTCAGCTACCGTGACATCGACGCTTCGCCGCTCGGCTTCGAGAAGGGCGCCACCCCCTTCCTCGACCTGCCGGTAACCGTGCCATTGCCCTTCAAGATACCGGACATCAAGCAGGCGACCCTGTCGACCGGCGGCGCGATCATCACTGGCGCGGCCTATGATGCTGTTGCCGCCGACATGGTCGACATGGAGACCTTCGCCTGCCTGCGCGCCTGCCAGCTGTTCGACATTCCGCTGATCGGTCTGCGCGGCATTTCCGACGGGGCGGCGGATCTCAGGCATGTCGGCGACTGGACCGAATATCTTGAAGTCATCGACGAGAAGCTGGCCGACGCCGTCATGCGGCTCGAACAGGCGATCGGCGACGGCGCCCTCCGGACGGAACCACCCCATGAAGATGCCGGAACAGCCTGAAAGTCGGGCTAAGCAACCCATTGCGTCGACTCGTTTCTTTCTCTAAACGCTCGCCATGAAAACAGCCAATCATCCCGACACCGTCCTGATTGTCGATTTCGGCAGCCAGTTCACCCAGCTCATCGCCCGCCGCATCCGCGAGGCCGGCGTGTTTTCCGAGATCGTGCCGTTCCAGTCGGCCGAAGCGGCATTCAAGCGCATCAATCCGAAAGCCGTGATCCTCTCCGGCGGCCCGGCTTCTACCGGCGATATCGGCAGCCCGCGCGCGCCGCAGATCGTCTTCGATTCCGGCGTGCCGGTGCTCGGCATCTGCTACGGCCAGATGGCCATGTGCGTGCAGATGGGCGGCGTCGCCGAAAGCTCCGACCATCGCGAGTTCGGCCGCGCCTTCGTCGAGATACAAAAGGACAGCCCGCTGTTCGAGGGC
Organism: Mesorhizobium sp. M7A.F.Ce.TU.012.03.2.1; assembly: GCF_004006095.1. Classification (NCBI taxonomy): domain Bacteria; kingdom Pseudomonadati; phylum Pseudomonadota; class Alphaproteobacteria; order Hyphomicrobiales; family Phyllobacteriaceae; genus Mesorhizobium; species Mesorhizobium sp. M7A.F.Ce.TU.012.03.2.1. The sequence goes on along the minus strand of NZ_CP034779.1, from coordinate 67,600 downwards.
CTGTGGGCGCCCGGCCAGCGCCATCAGGTGTGGATGAGCCATGGCGACCGCGTCATCTCCTTGCCCAAGGGCTTCGAAGTGTTTGGCAAGTCCGAGGGCTCGCCCTTCGCCATCTTCGGCAACATCGAGCGCAAGATGTACGGCATCATGTTCCATCCCGAGGTGGTGCATACGCCCGACGGCGCCCGGCTGCTCAGGAATTTCGTCCACAACATCGCCGGCATCGAGGGCGACTGGACCATGCGCGCCTACCGCGAGCACGCGGTCGAGACGATCCGCAAGCAGGTCGGCAAGGGCAAGGTCATCTGCGCGCTGTCGGGCGGCGTCGATTCTTCCGTTGCGGCGCTGTTGATCCACGAAGCGGTCGGCGACCAGCTGACCTGCATCCTTGTCGACCACGGCCTGATGCGCAAGGACGAGGCCGCGGGCGTGGTGGCGATGTTCCGCGAGCATTACAATTTGCCGCTCATTCTGGTGAACGCTTCGGACCGTTTCATCGACGCCCTCGAGGGCGAGTCGGACCCGGAAAAAAAACGCAAGACCATCGGCCGGCTGTTCATCGAGGTGTTCGAGGAAGAGGCCAAGAAACTCGGCGGCGCCGAATTCCTGGCGCAGGGCACGCTCTATCCCGACGTCATTGAAAGCGTCTCCTTCACCGGCGGCCCGTCCGTGACGATCAAGTCGCACCACAATGTCGGCGGCCTGCCCGCGCGCATGAACATGCAGCTGGTCGAGCCGCTGCGCGAACTGTTCAAGGACGAGGTGAGGGCGCTCGGCAAGGAGCTCGGCCTGCCCGAAAGCTTTATCGGCCGCCATCCATTCCCCGGCCCGGGCCTCGCCATCCGCTGCCCAGGCGGGATCACCCGCGAAAAGCTGGAGATCCTGCGCGAGGCCGACGCCATCTATCTCGACGAGATCCGCAAGGCCGGCCTGTACGACGCCATCTGGCAGGCCTTTGCCGTGCTGCTGCCGGTGCAGACGGTCGGCGTGATGGGCGATGGCCGCACCTACGAGTTCGTCTGCGCGCTGCGTGCCGTCACCTCGGTCGACGGCATGACGGCGGATTTCTACCACTACGACATGGCCTTCCTCGGCGCCGCCGCCACCCGCATCATCAACGAAGTCCGCGGCATCAACCGTGTCGTCTACGACGTGACGTCGAAGCCGCCGGGAACAATCGAGTGGGAGTGAGGGTACAAACGGCGGCAATAGCGTAGTTTCGGCGGCGAATTTCGCCGTCGCGCAATGTTGTTGCAGTCCGTACCTTACTCCGCAGAGCTGGCGTTCTCCGTTTCTGCCTCGGTGGTTCGATCTGCGCCCAGTTTCCGGATGATGTAAAATCGCTTTAGAGGGCGGGAGTGCTCTAGCTGTTTAGTCCCGGCATTTGCTGGAGCGGATCGAGTTTGAAGCGTTCCGGTTGTGACGCCCACGCCTTGCAGATGAACTCGTAGGGCGTAAGGCCTTTGAGGGTCTTGAGCCTGCGACCGAAGTTGGGATCGAGTTTGAAGCGTTCCGGTTGTGACGCCCACGCCTTGCAGATGAACTCGTAGGGCGTAAGGCCTTTGAGGGTCTTGAGCCTGCGACCGAAGTTGTAGGCCGAGATSAAGTCGGCAAGGTGCTGGCGGAGTTGGTCGTGGCTCTCGTAATAGAAACGCCTGACGGTTGCATCCTTGATAGTCCGGTTCATCCTCTCGACCTGGCCGTTGGTCCACGGATGCCTTGCCTTGGTCGTTCGGTGCTCGATGTCGTTCGTGGCGCAAGCGTATTCGAAGGCATGGRCCCAGAAGCGTTCGCCGTTTGCGATGGCCTCCTTGATCAATGGCACGGCCGAACCGCCGGCGCCGGGCGTCGTGAACTGGATACCGTTGTCGGTGAGGACAGTGTGGACCTTGTAGGGCACGGCCGCGATCAGGCGCAGTAGGAAGTCTCTCGATATGGCGGTGGTGGCCTTCTCATGCAGTTCGACGAAGGCGAATTTCGAGGTGCGGTCGATAGCGACGAACATGTGCAGCTTGCCCTGTTCTGTGCGCACCTCGGCGACGTCGATGTGGAAGTAGCCGATCGGATAGCTCTTGAACTTCTTCTTCGCCGGCTTGTCGCCTTCTACGTCCGGCAGGCGGCTGATGCCGTGGCGCTGCAGGCAGCGATGCAGTGATGAGCGCGTCAGGTGTGGGATCGTCGGTTGTAAGGCATAGAGGCAGTCATCGAGTGGCAACAGAGTGTAGCGCCGGAAGGCGACTATGACGGCCTCCTCYTCGGGCAAGAGCACTGTCGATCTAGGCTCTCTCGGACCGGTCGGCAAATCTGCCACCGAGGTCCGTTCCCGCCATTTGGCAACAGTCTTTTGGTTGACCCCGTAGCGCTTCGCCAGCGCCCTCAGGCTCTCTTGACTATGCTGTATCGCTCGACGGACCGCCTCTGTCGTCGTGGCGCTCCCATGAAGAACCTGGCCCATAGCGCATCCCTTGATTCGGAGGACAAGGATGCCCNGTATCGCTCGACGGACCGCCTCTGTCGTCGTGGCGCTCCCATGAAGAACCTGGCCCATAGCGCATCCCTTGATTCGGAGGACAAGGATGCCCATCAAAATCTGGGATCAAACATCTAGTCCCTCATCGCTCACGCCTCGACGTAGAATACCAACTGGGGCACGTATATCGGTCTGGTTGACCATGCTGCTTCAAAGCCTTGCTGCCGAGCAGCGTAGCGCCTCATATCAGCCGTTGCGCGATACTGTGCGCCGCCTGGAAGCAGACATCGTCCCGAGATTCGGGATGTTCGGAATTTTCAGGCCACGTCCCGCCGAACTGGCTTGCCGCCATCAGCCGCGAACACCGCGCTCGCCTCGCTGACGATAGAGACATGATCCCTGGCGGCCTTGCCCGCAGCAGCGCCGTCTCCGCGCATGATTGCGGTGACGATTAACTCGTGTTCCTGCCAGGATTTGGCCAACCGTCCGGGCAGCATGAACTGAGCGCGCCGGAAGGGTGCCAACCGGCTGCGGGTCATCACGGTGAGATCGTGGATATGCGGGTTGTGGGCACCACGATAGAGCCGGGTGTGGAACTCGGTATTGAAATACTCGTAGTCCTCCTCGGCGCCCAGTTGCACCATCCGCGCCGAAGCCTGATGCTCGATTTCGAGCGAGCGGCGCTCGGCACTGGTCATGCGCTCGGCCGAGAAGCGCGCGCAGATCGCCTCCAGTTCGGCCATGCTCTCGAACATCGAGGCGAGATGCTCTTGCGTCACGACAGCCACGATAGCACCCCGGTTGGGCCGCCTTTCGACCAGCCCCATGGCGCTGAGGTGGCCGAGCGCCTCCCTGACCGGGGTGCGTGATACGTCGAAGCGGGCGGCGAGGGAGGTCTCGTCGAGCTTTTCGCCGGGGCGTAGGTAGCCGGTGACGATCCGGTCCCCGATCGCCCTCACCATCTGATCCACGGTCTTGCCCGACCTGATCAAGTTGCGCTTCCCCGACAAATCTCCTCCGCCCGTCTTCTTGTGGAGGGTCGACGCAGCGGCCCATCGACTCAACATACCCCTGTATGCCTCTATTTTAATCTGCCTGTCAAATTGGCTGTTTTCAAGGCAAGAAGTGCATGCAATTGCCCGCTACATAAGCAGGCTCTTTTAAATGTACGACTGATTCCATTAATTAATTTCGCCAAAGAAACTGGCATGGCGATTGCATGCACTTTGTTGACGGCATGTTAACCGGCCCGGAAAGGGTCCTACAGGGGAGCATTCACAATGACCGCGAGATTCACGCTTAACCGCCGCGAGCTACTCAAGACCTCCGCCGCTGGAGCCGCACTCGGGCTTGCGTCCGCTGCCTTCCCCATCAGCAGGGCCTTTGCCGCTGCCGCCACCGTCGGCTTCATCTATGTCGGGCCGAAGGACGACTACGGCTACAACCAGGCGCATGCCGAAGGGGCGGCGGCGTTGAAGGGTATCGAGGGCATCTCCATCGTCGAGGAGGAGAACGTGCCGGAGACGGTCGACGTCCAGAAGACGATGGAATCGATGATCAATCTCGACGGCGCCTCGCTGATCTTCCCGACCTCGTTCGGCTATTTCGACCCCCACATGCTGGCCATGTGCACGAAATTCCCCGACGTGCAGTTCCGCCATTGCGGTGGCATGTGGGACAAGGCCAAGCACCCGATGAATGCCGGCTCCTATTTCGGCTATATCGGTATGGGCCAGTATCTCAACGGCGTTGTCGCCGGCCACACTTCCAAGACGAAGAAGCTCGGCTTCGTCGCCGCCAAGCCGATCCCGCAGGTGCTGCTCAACATCAATTCCTTCCTGCTCGGCGCGCGCTCGGTTGATCCGACCATCACTTGCCAGGTCATTTTCACCGGCGAATGGTCGCTGGCGGTCAAGGAAGCGGAAGCCACCAACGCACTGGTCGACCAGGGCGCCGACGTTATTAGCTGCCATGTCGATAGCCCGAAAGTGGTGGTCGAGACGACCGCCGGCCGTGGGGCCTTCGTGTGCGGCTATCACGCCAACCAGAGCCCGCTGGCGCCGGAAAAATACCTCACCGGGGCCGAGTGGAACTGGGCCAAGGTCTACAAGATGTTCGTCGACGACCTCGTCGCCGGCACGCCACTGCCCAACTTCACGCGCGGTGGCCTGGCCGACGGCTTCGTCAAGATGAGCCCGCTCGGTCCCGCCGTCGGCGAGCCGACGCGCAAGCAGTTCGACGCCACGCTGGCCGAAATGATGAACGGCGGCTTCGCCGTCATCAAGGGACCGCTGAAGAGCAACAAGGGGGCTGTCGTCGCCACCGCGAGCCAAGCATTCCCGGAGACCGCGATCGAGCTCGAAAGCATGGATTATCTGGTCGAGGGCGTCGTCGGTTCGACCGCCTGATCTGAGGGGGTGGGGCGATGACGGACACGATGACAGGGGCCGGCATGCCGGCACTCTTCAGCGCCAAGGCCTATTCGGCGGCGGTGGAATGGATTGCGCGGCGGGCGGAGGCTTTGGTCATTCCGCTCGCGGCGCTGATCGTCGGCATGGCGCTGTTCAGCCTGTTCATTGTGCTCGTCGGCAAGTCGCCGATCCTGCTCTACCAGACCATGTGGCGCGGCGGCTTCGGCTCCTGGTTCTCGGTCCAGAACTCGCTGTCGCGCGCCGCTCCCCTGCTGCTGGCCGCGCTCTGCGTGGCCCTGCCGGCCCGGCTCGGCCTCGTCGTCATCGGCGGCGAGGGTGCAATCGTGCTCGGCGGCGTCGCCGCTGCGGCAGCCGGCACTGCGCTCAGCGGCGGGCCATCGTCAATCGTCATTCTTGCCATGGGCGTGGCGGGCATGGCCGCCGGCGGCATCTGGATCGGTGCCGTCGGCGCGCTGCGCCATTACCGGGCCGTCAACGAAACCATTTCCAGCCTGCTGATGGCCTACATCGCCATCGCGCTGATGAACCAGCTGGTGGAAGGGCCGTTGCGCGACCCGGCCTCGCTCAACAAGCCGTCAACGCAGCCGCTGGCGGACATCTACCGCATCGGCAACATTCCGGGCATGGACGTGCATTGGGGGCTGGTTGTCGGTGTCGTCGCTTGCATCCTCTCCTGGTTGCTCATCGAAAAGACCCGCTGGGGTTTTGCCGCGCGCATCGCCGGCGGCAATGTGCGGGCAGCACAGGTACAGGGGCTGGCCGTCGGGCCGCTGATCGTCGGCTTCACCGCGCTCGCTGGCGGCTTTGCCGGGCTTGCCGGCATGCTGGAGGTCGCCGCCGTGCAGGGGAGCGCCAACGCCTCGCTTTCCGCCGGCTATGGTTACACCGGCATCCTTGTCGCCTTCCTGGCCCGCCACAATCCGCTGGCCATCATTCCGTTCGCCATCCTGCTTGGCGGCATCGACGCCTCGGGCGGGCTGATACAGCGCCGCATGGACCTGCCCGACGCCACGGTGCTGGTGCTGCAAGGCATGATCTTCATCGTCATCCTGTTCAGCGAAACCCTCTACGGCCGCTTCAAGGCCTTCAATCCCGATCTTTGGAAAAGACCCGATCTCGTGAAGGGAGCCGCCTGATGGACGCGACCGAGATCGGCCTCTGGGGCGTGCCGCTGGCCGTGCTCGGCGGCGCCATCCGCGTGTCGACGCCCTTCATCTTCGTCTCGCTGGGCGAGGCGATCACCGAGCGTTCGGGTCGCATCAATTTGGGGCTCGAAGGCACGCTGGTCTTCGGTGCGATGACCGCCTATGCGGTGGCGGTGATGACGGGCTCGCCATGGCTCGGCCTCATCGCCGCCGCCTTCGCCGGCCTGTGCTTCGGCCTGTTCCATGGCTGGATCTGCAGATTCCCGAAAGTCAACGACATCGCCGTCGGCATCGCGCTGATGCTGTTCGGCTCGGGTCTCGCCTTCTTCTTCGGCAAGCCGTTTATCAAGCCGAAGGCGCCCAATCTGCCGGCCATTCCCTTCGGCGGCTGGTCCGACATTCCGCAGGTGCAAGCCGCACTCGACGTCAACGTGCTGTTCCTGATCGGCGCGGTGCTGTCGGTCATCCTGTGGTGGGCGTTCCGCAACACCCGCGCCGGCCTCATCGTGCGCGTCGTCGGCGACAGTTCGGACGCGGCACGCGCCATGGGCCTCAACCCCGATACGGTGCGGCTGCTCGCCACCGGTGTCGGTGGCGCGCTGGCCGGCATCGGCGGCGCCTACCTGTCGCTCTACTATCCCGGCAGCTGGACCGAACGCATCTCGTCGGGCCAGGGCCTGATGGCGGTGGCGCTGGTCATCTTCGCGCGCTGGAACCCGCTCGGCTGCTTTGCTGCAGCGCTTTTGTTCGGCGGGGCGGGAGCTCTCGGCCCGGCGCTTCAATCGGTCGGCGTCACGCAGGGCTACTACATGTTCTACGCCGCTCCCTACATCCTCACCCTCATCATCATGATCGCCACCTCGTCGCCGACACGAACGCTTGCGGGCGCGCCGGGCGAATTGTCGATCACCAAATGACTGGAGTTTTGCCGATGAACGCCAGAGCCGAAGTCACTCAGCATACGATCGACGCCGAGCCTTATCCTTGGCCCTACAATGGCGACCTGCGGCCCGACAACACGGCGCTGATCATCATCGACATGCAGACCGATTTCTGCGGGCCGGGCGGCTATGTCGACCATATGGGCTACGATCTGTCGCTGGTGCGCGCACCGATCGAGCCGATCAAGCTGGTGCTGTCGACGATGCGAGCCAAGGGCTACACCATCATCCACACGCGCGAGGGGCACAGGCCCGATCTCGCCGACCTGCCGGCCAACAAGCGCTGGCGCTCGCGCCGCATCAATGCCGGCATCGGCGACCCTGGCCCGTGCGGGCGCATCCTGGTGCGCGGCGAGCCGGGCTGGGACATCATCCCCGACCTTTACCCGACCGAGGGCGAGCCGATCATCGATAAGCCCGGCAAGGGCTCGTTCTGCGCCACCGACCTGGAGCTCATCCTCAATCAGCGCGGCATCGAGAACATCGTGCTGACCGGCATCACCACGGATGTCTGCGTGCACACCACCATGCGCGAGGCCAACGACCGCGGCTATGAATGCATGATGCTGGAGGATTGCTGCGGGGCGACCGACTACGACAACCATCTGGCGGCGATCAAGATGATCAAGATGCAGGGCGGCGTCTTCGGCACGGTGTCGAATTCCAAGGCGCTTGTCGCGCAGTTGCCATGAGGAGGCCGCGATGAATGACAGGAAAGCGGTCGGCGTCGAGACCATCGGCATGACCATGCGCTTCGGCGCCTTCACGGCGCTGGATGCCGTGTCGGTGAAGGTGCCGGCGGGCTCCTTCCACGCGCTGCTCGGCGAGAACGGCGCCGGCAAGTCGACGCTGGTCAAATGCATGATGGGTTTTTATCACCCGACATCAGGCGACCTGCTGGTCGATGGCCGCGAGGTGGCGATCGCTAGTCCGCGCGACGCCTCGGCGCTCGGGCTCGGTATGGTCTATCAGCATTTTACGCTGGTGCCGTCGCTGACCGGTGCGGAAAACCTCGTCATCTCGCGCGAGAAGGTTCCGGGCATTATCGATTGGCGTAGGGAACGAGCCGACCTTGCCGTGTTCATGGAGCGCATGCCGTTCAAGCTGCCGCTCGACGTTAAGGTGGCGGAACTCGCCGCCGGCGAAAAGCAGAAGCTCGAAATCATCAAGCAGCTCTATCTTGGCCGCAGCTTTCTAGTGCTGGACGAGCCAACCTCGGTGCTGACGCCCGGTGAGGCGCAGGAGGTGCTGGGGCTGGTGCGCGACATGACCAAGGCCGGCGACCTCACCGTGCTGATGATTTCGCACAAATTCCATGAGGTCACCGCCTTCGCCGACGATGTCAGCGTGCTGCGCAAGGGCAGGCTGACGGGAACCGGCCGCGTCGCCGACCTCGACCACAAGGCGATGGCGGCGATGATGATCGGCGACCAGCCGATCGCCGCGCTCGACAGTCGCGCGGCGCCGAAACCCGATGCCGAGATCGTGCTCAAGGTCAAATCGCTGAAGGCGCCGGACCGCACCGGGCTGAAGTCGATCCGCATCGAGAATCTCGGCGTGCGTTCGGGCGAGATCGTCGGCATCGCCGGCATTTCCGGCAATGGCCAGAAGGAATTCCTCGAGGTCCTGGCCGGCCAGCGGCCGCGCGACGGTGGCGAGGTGCTGGTACGCGGCTCCGCCTATGCGGCGACGCGGGCCGAGGCGCGCGCGCTCAATGTGCGGCTCATCCCGGAAGAGCCGCTGAAGAATGCCTGCGCGCCAAAAATGACGGTGGCCGAGAACATCTCCTTCCGCACCTTCGACATCGACGGCAACGGCAGGCCGGTGAACTGGATCAGCGCCAGCGCCATACGCGCGTTCAGCGCCAAGCTGGTCGAGCAGTTCAAGGTCAAGACCGCCTCGCTATCCTCGCCCATCGCCTCGCTGTCGGGCGGCAATGTGCAGCGCGCCGTGCTGGCGCGCGAACTGACCGGCGAGGTCGACCTGCTGATCGTCTCCAACCCGTGCTTCGGCCTCGACTTCTCGGCGGTGGCCGAAATCCGCGCCCGCATCATGAAGGCGCGCAATGCGGGTGCGGCAGTGCTGCTGATGTCGGAGGACATCGACGAGCTTTTGGAACTGTCCGACCGCATTTTCGTCATGTCGGACGGCGCGCTGGTCTACGAGACGCCGATCGCGCAAGCGAGCGTGCAGACCATCGGCGAGCATATGGCGGGACATCACTGATGGCGGAGATTGATGCGCAGCCGTTCGCCTTCTCCTTCAAGCCGCAGACGATGGCGCTGGTCGTCATCGACATGCAGCGCGATTTCGCCGAGCCCGGCGGCTTCGGCGCCAGCCTTGGCAACGACGTCAGCCGGGTGGCCGCGATCGTGCCGACGGTGAAGAAACTGATCGAAGGTTTTCGCGCCGCCGGCCTGCCGGTGATCCACACCATGGAGTGCCACCGCGCCGACCTGTCGGACCTGCCGCCGGCCAAGCGCAATCGCGGCAATCCGGCGATCCGCATCGGCGATGTCGGGCCGATGGGCCGCGTGCTGATCGTCGGCGAGCCGGGCACCGCAATCCTCGACGAGCTTGCGCCGCTGCCGGGCGAGATCGTCATCGAAAAGCCCGGCAAGGGCGCCTTCTACGCGACCAGCTTCGGTGGCGAGCTGAAGCGGCTCGGCGCACAGCAGCTGGTTTTCGCCGGCGTCACCACCGAGGTCTGCGTGCAGACGACGATGCGCGAGGCCAACGATCGCGGCTATGAGTGCCTGCTCGCCGAAGACGCGACGGAAAGCTATTTTCCCGAATTCAAGGCGGCGGCACTAGCCATGATCCGGGCGCAGGGCGCCATCGTCGGCTGGACGGCAACGACCGACCAGGTGCTCGAGGGAATTGCCAATGCCTAATTTTGCCTTTGCCGGCCTGCTCGACGGCGGCTGGCGCGATCTCGCGTTCGAATATTTCCGCGACGGCATCAGCGTGCACTGGCTGCTGAAGGGCGGGCCGGTCGAGCCGTCGGTCGCGATCCTGAAATACCGGTCCGGCGCCAGCGTGCCGCGACACCGACATGTCGGGCTGGAAACCATCGTCGTGCTGGAAGGCACCCAGAGCGACGAGAACGGCGACTATCCCGTTGGCAGCGTCATCCTGAACCCGGTCGGCACCGAGCATTCGGTGTGGACGAAGGACGGTTGCGTCGTGCTGATCCAGTGGGACCTGCCGGTGATCATTCTGGAGAAGACGAAATGAGCGATATCCATTTCGACATAGCGAGCCTTCACGCAGCCTATCGGGGAGGCCTCGCCGTTGGCGATGTGATCGCGACGATCTTCACCCGCATCGAAGCGGCCGACGACCCGGGCATCTTCATCCATCTCACCGCCAAGGCGGATCTCCTAGCCCAGGCCGCGGCACTCGGTCCGTTCGACCCGGCGACAAAGCCGCTCTGGGGCATTCCCTTCGCCGTCAAGGACAACATCGACGTCGCCGGCATGCCCACGACGGCCGCCTGCGCCGAATACACCTATTGGCCCGAGAAAGACGCCACCGTTGTGGCGCGGCTGAAAGCGGCCGGTGCGTTGGTCGTCGGCAAGACCAATCTCGACCAGTTCGCCACCGGCCTCGTCGGCGTGCGCACGCCCTGGCCGATCCCGCGCAATGCCATCGACGAGGCGCTTGTGCCAGGCGGCTCCTCCTCGGGGTCGGCGGTGGCGACGGCGCGCGGCATCGTCTCCTTCGCGCTTGGCACCGACACCGCCGGCTCCGGCCGCATTCCGGCCGGCCTCAACAACATCGTCGGGCTGAAGCCGACGGTCGGCGCGTTGTCGGCCGCCGGCGTCGTGCCGGCCTGCCGCACGCTCGATTGCGTCTCGGTGTTCGCGCTGACCGTCGATGATGCGTATGGGGTGTTCTCCGTTGCCGCCGCGCGCGACGCTGCCGATCCTTATTCGCGTGACATCGCCGTCCAGCCGCTCGCCGCGCGCCAACCGGTGCTGACCGTCGGCGTGCCTGTAAAAGCGGAGCTCAAATTCTTCGGCGATACGGCCATGCAGACTGGTTTCGAAGCTTCGCTTGCCATTCTGTCGCGGCTTGGCTGCCGGCTGGTCGAAATCCCCTTCGGCGATTTCTACGCTACCGCCAACCTACTCTATGAGGGTGCCTGGGTGGCCGAGCGCTATGCGGCGATCCGCGATTTCATGGAAGCCAACGAAGCCGCCTTGCATCCGGTGACGCGCAAGATCATCGGCGGCGCCAGTAACCTGTCGGCGGCAGACGCCTTTTGCGGCCTCTACGCCTTGCAGGCCTACAAGGCGAAGCTCGCCCCGGTCATCGCCTCGGTCGACCTGTTCTGCGTGCCGACCGCCCCAACGCACTATACCACTGCTACCGTGCTCACCGATCCCGTCGAGACCAACAGCCGGCTCGGCACCTACACCAATTTCGTCAATCTTCTGGACATGTGCGGCATCGCCGTGCCGACCGGCAAGCGCGACGACGGGCTGCCGATGAGCGTGACGCTGCTTGCGGCCGCCGGAGCGGACGGCCTTGTAGCATCCGTCGCGCGCGATCTCCATGCCGCGAGCAGTCCCACCCTCGGCGCGACTGGCTGGCGGCAGCCGAGCGCGCAGCCTGTCGGCGCATCAGTCGAAGATGGCACTATCGAGTTGGTGGTGGTCGGCGCTCACCTCTCGGGAATGCCGCTCAATGGCCATCTCAAGGAGGCTGGTGCCCGGTTCTGCCGGGCGATGAGGACGGCATCTTCATACAAGCTATATGAGCTCGCGGGCCAGACCACGCCTAAGCCGGGACTGGTCCGTGTTGAAAACGGCGGCACTGCGATCGAGGTAGAGGTTTGGCGGCTACCTGCCGACGCATTCGGCCACTTTGTGGCCGCCATCCCGTCGCCCCTGGGCATTGGCAATATAGAGCTTGATGACGGCAGCACCGCCAAAGGTTTTCTAGTGGAATCCGTGGGCTTGCTGGGCGCTTTTGATATCTCGTCATTTGGGGGCTGGCGCCGCTTTCTGTCAGATCGTTCCCGCTTGAACACTTCGTCAACGGAATATGCGGAGGCAAGAGCAGGTGGCGACACCGCCCGCGGCGGTTAAACTTGTTATATCCTTGATCGCGAAGCCGGAAGCTGCCGTTTCGCTATCGGCCCCGCTTCTGCCTTCATCTCTCGTTTCTCGAGTGGCCAATCAAAACCGGAGGAGTAACACGACGGGTTACTCGATTTGATCCCGCCGCACGGTCGCACACCATGGAATATCGGAAAGACCGGTAGGACGAAGCGGCTAGCTCTGCCCGCGAAGATTCTTCGTCCCGTTTCGGCGATCAATCCCGGCGTGGTTCGTAAGGCTTGGCGGCCCGTTTAGCGACGCGCTCGCGGTACCTCGCGTCGGTTCCACTTCGGTTTTCCGGCTTGGTAAGCGTTTCGACAGGCTTCCCGAGGACGACCAGCAGCGTGTCCCATTCTTCCTGGCCGAGCGTCTTGTAGCGGTACTTCAGACCCGGCGAAGCCAAGAGCTGCTCGATCTCAGGCCGCGCGAAAGAGGCCGCAGGGCCAATGCGGCGAAAGCCGCTACGCACGGCATCGGTAGCCGCGGTCAGGTCGCTGAAGCCATACTTGCCCGGATCGTAGACGGAGTACTCGCGCAGCAGCCGCAACAGGTCGGGCACGGCATCGACGCCGCGGTCCCCCTGGCGCTTGATCAGGTCGGTGGCAAAGCGGCTGACCGCCGGATCTGCGAGAATCGCGCGCTCTTCGGGCAGAGGATCGGTGTATGCACCCACAGGGAGGCCGGCCAGGGCATTGATCCAGTGGCGCGCCTCCTTCTTGTCGGTGGCCGCGAGGTAGCGGCGGGCGGCGAGCCGCCGCAGATCGGCGGAGTCGCCATCGACCTGTTTGATGATCGCCCACAGCCCGTCTGGGGATCGCACCCGTGGGTCCTCCAAGACGCGAACCAGCAGGCGCCGGTCGCTTTCGCCGAGCGGCTGGTCGTTCGCGCGGAACGAGTCCATCCATTGATTGGCGAGCGCGAACACGGGACCGCTCACCGGCTTACGCGGATCGTCGAGCGCTCTGGCAAGTTCCTCGCGCGTTCTCGCTTTCGCCGCTTCCATATTCACGCCGCGCGAAACGCTGGTGTGGTCGAGCAGCAGCCGGTTGACCGGAACCTCGGCGTACATCCTTCCGTCACCGAGCCGCAGACGCGCCCAGCCGAACCGGAAGTTCTCGATCCCGCCCGAAGTCCCGATCAGCAACGGCGCCGCCGGGGCAAAGATCGACAGGATCGACTGCCGCAGCAGCACCTGTTCACCGGCGTCGGTGATGGTGAGCGCCTTGCGGTGGGGTGCGGAGGGTTCGAGCGACCAATCCAACCGTCCCGATCGGGGCTTGGAATCGGGCGCGGCAGGGCCGTCCTCGATAGCGATGGTGAAGTCGGGTTCGGGGGCGTCGTCGCTTTGCAGCAGCGCCTTGCCCTCTGACATCATCAGGTTCCATTCGGATTCCAGCGCGCGCTGAGGGGCGAGCGGATCGGAGGCATCGTAGCGCCGCTCTTCCAGCAGGCCATGCCCGATGACGGTGCTTCGTTTTCCGGGCGTCGAGTCTGGCACGACGCGGTAGGTATAGGAATGACCGCGAAGGGTCTGGACGCGGACCGAAGTGACGCCCGGGGTCTTGAGCAAGGCCGCGCACAATGCATCGCAACGGCCCTCGAACGGGCGGGCGAGGAGAATATCGCCCTTGAGCGCAATCGGTGCGTTCGACTGAATGTCCGGCTCCTCCAGGCTGGCCAGCATGCCCCTCGCCCAGGTGAGGCCTGGCTGGGGGATGGTCCAAAACAGTGCCAGCGTCGCGGCGCCCGACATGACGTTCAGAGGAACGCCTGAAAGGAAACTTCCGAGCAGCAAGCAGAACAGCGCGAAAGCGATGCCATACATGAAGGCCGTTGGCATCGACCCGAGGATGAGCCCCGGGATGATCAGGAAACTGCCGATGATGACCAGCCATGGCATTGTCAGCGCCACGAACGCGCCGACGCCGGTGATGATCAAGTAAGTCTTCAACCACATGCGCGGAACCTTACCGCGCAGAATTCAAAAAATGATAAAGCTACTGATCTCGGGTCGGTGCCGTCTTTCGGCATCCACCCGTTGACGGGATCTCGTTACGCTCACCTCAAAAGGCTGTCGACCGTCCGCCTTTGGGGGTTCTGGCGCCCACATCACATGACCGACTCGGGTCGCAAGGGGAACGCCAGCTTCTAGCCCATCGCGCCCAAACCGGAAGGACAGCAGACGGCCCCAAAGCTGCCGGACTCCAATGCGCCTCATGTCGGCCGTTGAAGTCCAACTTTGCCACGACCTGAAATGCCCAGGGTCGGAGGACGCGAAGACCGAAATCGCCTTTGGGCGGCAGAGGTCCGATGGCCGATTGTCCCGGAACCTCAGGCCGATCGAAGAGTTGCCATTGCTTCACAAAGGAGAGGCTGATGGTGGAAAAATCGGTCGACAAGAAAGTTGGCAAGCGCCCCGGCAAGGAGCTTGAAGCAGACGCGCGAGGCCAATCAGAAGAGCACCACAAAGGCGGAAAGAACGACGGTGTCTCAAGCGCCAATCCGCGCGTTTTATCAGGCGAGAAGGATGGCGACGCCACATTTCCTCTAAAGCGGGAACAGTGACAGCAGCGTCATTCCAGCGCTGACCGAACCAAATCTCGCCCACGGTTGTCTGCGACTGATTGCGCCCCAGCTGGCCTCGGGAACGAGGCTGGACCAGATAGCTCTGATGTCGCAGCCGATTCAGGGTACAATTTCCGCAATACAGAAACCCTGGCGCTGAAACCAGTGGTTCCAGGCCTAATGAAGAGGACGTCTCATCTCTGGCCTAAACGCGTTGTCGCGCGAAGGTGTTTGGGTGGTGATTATGTTGTTTTCTGTGGAAGAGGCCACCCTCAGTGGCGGTCGTTTTTGTGTGGATAAGACGTGCATGGCCTATTGGTTCTGCGCGTCATGCCGCGCACTCTCACGCAATGAAGGCGGAGTATGTTGAACTGGTTTTGTTCGAGCAGTCTTTCGCCAATATCAATCGGCCGTTTGCCGATCGAGTGGCTGACGTCGCGGAAAAGACTGGTGGCTCTGTTCTGTTCGATATTCGCGTCGAGGACGACACTCGCATTCAAAGGATGGCAGCTATCGGTTATGGCGCAAACGGAACCGTAGCGATCATGATGAACAAGCAGGGACAACTTAGCACCACGCCGGTGAATGGGAACGACGACATTCTCGTTGCCGAACTTACTGCTTGGTGTTCGCTACCGATGGCTAAACAGGTCTGCGTTAGTTACCATGGTGCAGCCGCGCGCCTGCTTGCTAACCTTCTTTGAAACGAAACGTGTTGGCGCGTTTGACACAAGGAGCCACCTCAATGGGCGGGCCAGGCGCCGGGGCCTCAGCGTAAGGGTGTGGCCCCACGATATCTCCAGCGCACGTATGCGGGTTGGTACCCTACTCCGGCGCAATTTCAAATGTCGGGTTTCTTTACTAGCGAATCGTCATTGCCGCACCAAAGACGCAGTTCCAAGAACAGATTTTGTACTCTTGGCGACAGTCTCTACCCCTGCTGGTATTACAAAGACTGTAGACTTGCGCACAATCCGAACCGCAGCTTTTATGCTCGCCTACGTCCGCTAGAGCGCTTTCATCGATGCTGTCCTTAGAGGTCACACCACATTGATGATTATAACCTGGCAGGCCAGATGACGCGGTCGCGTCGCCACATTGTTCGACGGCGATCGCCGATACATTTGCAAGGGCGACAAGACCGATAGAAGCTAATATTACAATTGATATGTGGCGCATGATTGCTCCATTCGATCGATGAATTAGTTGAAGAAAGTGGAACAAACATTATTCCATCTTTCATTGTCTTTAAAAAATCAATGTCGCTTGAAGATGCTTCTTCGACAGGATTAATTATCCTCGATGACGGCGCTGCTGTCTTGTGCTATGTTTTGTTCAGCCTGCTGCAAGAATTGCAGCGGTGATGCCGGGGGCTGCCGATGCGTTACCTGAACTCCGCTCACTATATCGATGTGGTGGCCAAGACCGGTTCGATCCGCGCCGCCGCGGAATTGCTCGCCATAACCTCGACGGCGCTCAATCGGCGTATATTGGCGATGGAGGCCGAACTCGGCGTTGCCATTTTCGAGCGACTGCCTCACGGCGTGCGATTGTCCAGCGCCGGCGAACTTCTAGTGCAGCACATGCGCAACCAGTTATCCGATATGGAGCACGTGAAATCGCAGATTGCAGACCTTGCTGGCGCCCGGCGCGGCCATGTGGCGATCGCCTGCAGCCAGGCGCTATTGCCCTACCATCTGCCGATGCAGATCTCACTCTACCGCAAGGAACATCCGAATGTGACCTTCGGAGTGCACCTGCGCGACCGGGAGGAGGCCGAGCGTGCCTTGGTCGATCACACGGCCGACATTGCCATCGTCTACGAGCCAACCCGGCTGGCTGCCTTCATGACACTAATACGGGTGCACCAGCCGGTGCATGCGGTTATGCGGCCCCATCATCCGCTGGCTTCTCACGAGACGGTGCGCTTGCGCGCTTGCCTCGACTATCCAATCGCGCTTCCCACATCAAGTTACGGTGTGCGCTACCTGCTCGACATCGGGGCGCAATCGTCATCGCTGCAGCTGGAGCCGGTGATTCAGTCAGACAGCTTCGAATTCCTGCGCAACCACGCTATCTCAGAGGATATCATCACCTTCCATTTCCCGATTGGCCTATCCCACCAGACGATGACCGGTGACATGATCTCCCGGCCGCTCGACTTGCGCGACGTGCCCGCTGGCATGCTCTATGTCGGCCAACTCAAGGGCCGCACCCTACCGGTGGCCGCTGCACGTTTCGCCGACCAGCTTTCCGCTTCGCTGGCGCAGCAGTATGAGGTCTCGTGATGGCGCCTATTAGGGGTCAGAACAAGAGCAGTGCCGGGCATCTTGCATCCTATCAAATGAATGCAATCGAATGACGCCTATTCTCGGAACGCTATCGCACGCGACTTCATGCCAAGTCCTTGGTCGCTTACCACGAAACCTTGATCGCGCGGGGCCAGAAGATGACCGGATAGCTGTGCTCGGCCGGCCGTGCGACTGGGCTGACGCAGGCGTTGCCGGAGCAGCAGCCGCGCCTCACGGGCAGAGAACCTGCGATCAGTGCCGATCGGGCCAATCAGCTCCAGCCTGCTAAACTTGGTCGTCAAAGCCGCGTGCGCCGATCTGCTCTCCGCATTGAGCGAGCTCCGATTGCCACGACGCTCGTAACTCGTCTTACCGTGCCCGCCCTATTCGACTGGCCGGAGGGCTCTCGTGCCGGCGCCGAGCTATCCGGCGGACAAGGACGCCAGGGGCGCTCACAGCCCCAGTGCCGCAGCGACACGTTCCTGGAAATACTGCACTCCCCGCTCATGCCGCCCCGAGAGCGGGCCGGAGCTATAGGCTCCTGCGGCATAGTTGCGATGCGTATCGGCGCAGATGGCGTAGTCCTCGCGTACCACGGCCAGAGTGCCTTGCACAGATTTCGCCCTGCTCTCGGATGCTTCTGCAGCGATATCGGCAAAGAAGAAATGGTAATGCTGGTCTGTGTGATGCGGTGAGGTCGGGTTGATCCGGCTAACGTTCATGCCGCCATCGAAAAGCGATAGCGTCCAGTTCGGCCACATCCAAAGCCATTTGCCGCGATAGAACAGACCGTCTTTCGGCGGTGCGGTCATCCGGACATAACCGGGATGGGCGGTGGTCTGGAAAGCTTCGAAGTCGATGGCAGCGTAGAACGAGGGATGTGTGCCAGGGATGTGGTAGCCTTCGACGAAATTGTCGGTGTAGATCTTCCAGTTCGCCGTAA
Source organism: Mesorhizobium sp. M7A.F.Ce.TU.012.03.2.1 (assembly GCF_004006095.1). Taxonomy (NCBI): domain Bacteria; kingdom Pseudomonadati; phylum Pseudomonadota; class Alphaproteobacteria; order Hyphomicrobiales; family Phyllobacteriaceae; genus Mesorhizobium; species Mesorhizobium sp. M7A.F.Ce.TU.012.03.2.1. The sequence goes on along the minus strand of NZ_CP034779.1, from coordinate 49,705 downwards.
AGCTGACGGTGGCCTGATCGGTGGCGGCATAGGTCTCCAACGGCTCGTCCGCCAGTTCGTCGGGCAGAGAGCCAAGTTGATCCAGAAGACTTTCCTTCGGGTCGAGTGCCGCGAAGAGCAGCCCGCGCCATTCCGACAAGTGCACCGTCTCCAGCGGCCAGTCTTCGGCGATGATCGCGGGATCCTTGCCATACCATGGGGCCTGCACCAGCCGTCCGGTGTCGGCAAAGGACCATTTGTGATAGGGGCAAACGATCAGCCCACATTTGCCCGCGCCATCGGCCAGAAGTTTCGCCCCCCGGTGGCGGCAGACGTTCTTAAATCCGCGCAAGGTCCCGTCCCGGCCCCGGATGGCGAAGATCGGCGTGCCGGCGATGTCGATGGCAAGGTATTGACCGGACGTCGCGACCGAGGCGACAGGCCCCATGAACTGCCAGGTGTGCGCGAAGATGCTGCACCGTTCCTGCTGCCAGATATCATCGCGTACATAAAGCGACGGGTCCAGGTTCAGGTATTGCACAGGCGGAGTGTCGAGTGGCAGCTGGTCGGGCCGCAAGGGGTCTGGCGTCATAGGCTAACCTCCAGTTGCGGCAATCCTGTCGTAAGCGGGGCGGCATCGCAAGAGAATTGGCTCTGCTGCGCACAGCCTGTAAGCCGGCGTGCAATTTTGCTCTAAAGCAGATTTGCTGGAGTGGCGGTCGTTTCCAATTCGCCGACCTAGTTGTCGACCGCGATCATCACGTGGGATGCTTAACCGCAGCACAGGTCCCAGGTCGACTTCGAGCCCAGTTCGTCGTCCGCCTGGTGGACGGCGGGTATCAGAATAGTGCCGTTCGCTCGCGAACGACGGGGGATGGAGTCGTGAGCTGACGAGAGAAACTTTGCCCGAGGACGCCAAGCTAGAACGGCAGCTTACCGCCGAGCGTTCGGCACGCCGAATCCTGATGTTGGCTTAAGCGTATCTCAGACATTCAGTCTGACCAGACTTTTGCGAATGGCGTCTTTGCGCTTCGTCTCGGTCATTGAGATATTAGCAGCCGCTTCCAAGAAGCAGACATCAGTGACCGCGCCATAGCTCTCGATGCGCAACGATATCAGACTCTCCAACCCGCCATTGCCCACATGCATTTCCCAAGACGGCCATTGATCGCTCAGGCAGGAATTCCGGACCGGTCCGGATCACCCAGGTGAGATGGCGTCTGCCGGGTCGACGCATGCGTCAGGCGGCGTATGTCAACTCGTTTTAGGCCGCAGTAACTTCGAGAGCCAAGGCGGACTGCTGGGGCAGGAAGAAGCTGAGTATTTCCACATTGGTGCGATCCGGTACTTAACATATTATGTGACCTTCAACTGGGGGTTATAGCGAATGAAAGATGAGACCGGCGTTCAGAAGTTGGTGCGCACACTGCGTGCCCGAGCACCCGACGACGCAGCTGAATTGCTGGCCAGAGAGTCTCCCGAGTTCATCCGCGACACACTAGAGCTGTTGCCAGAGGGGCACGCCCGCAAGGTGGCCGAGCATTTGCCATCGCATATGCGGCCCATCAGGCCCCCTGACGATGGCGAGGATTTCGCGATCCCCGAGTCGCTTGTCGAGGTAATGGACCCGATTTCCGCCAGCGTTCCTGTCGGGACGACGGTTGCTGCCTCGGTGGAAGCTGTCAGACGCGCCCAGGTGCCGACCGAACTCACTTATCTCTACGTCACGGACGAGGGCAATAAACTGGTTGGCCTGGTGGTCCTGCGCGATCTGATGCTGAGCGAACCGGACGCCATTGTCGACCAGATCATGCTGCCCAAGCCGTTCGCTCTTGATGTAGGTCTCTCTTTGAGCAACGCCTGCAAGGCAGCGGTACGGCGTCACTACCCTGTCTATCCGGTGGTGGACGCGGAGAACCGGCTGCTCGGGCAGGTTCGCGGCTGGCGCTTGTTCGAGCAGCAAGTCATTGAGATTTCCGCTCAGTCTGGCCAAATGGTAGGTGTCCAGAAGGAGGAGCGCTCTTTCACGCCGCTGTTTTCAGCCTTCTTGAAGCGTCATCCGTGGCTGCAGTTGAACCTCCTGACGGCCTTCATGGCCGCATTCGTGGTCAGTTCGTTCACAGGAACCATCGAGAAGATCGTCACGCTGGCGGCATTCCTCCCGGTCTTGGCCGGGCAGAGCGGAAACACGGGCTGCCAAGCACTGGCTATGACGCTGCGTGGCCTTGCGCTGGGGGATGTGGACAAACGACCGAAGCTGCACTTGGTGGTGAGAGAGGGCGCGCTCGGGATCGCCAACGGCTTGCTTGTCGGCCTTCTTGCGGCTGCGGCGATGTGGTTCTACGCCTCGAGGCAACCGGAGTCGGCGGCCCAAGCGCCCATGTTAGCACTTGTGATCCTGCTTGCCATGTCCGGATCGTGCCTCATGTCTGGAATCTCCGGCGTGCTGATCCCGTTGGGCCTGCGCCGGGTCGGCGCCGACCCGGCGGTCGCTTCGGCGATCTTCCTCACCACCTTGACCGATATTGTAGGCATGGGCCTGATGCTGGGGCTGGCCACCATACTCGTGCTGTAGCGAGGTACGTCCCTGGGAATTGGGGCAACAAGCTGATCTCGTCGCGTTCAGCGAATTGCGAGAGCCAGGCCGCATCGCGCACGCATCGTGAGAAGCACCCTCCGGTAGCTCTCTGACCCCTTGCGCAACGCGCCGGAAGACCTTTGGATAGGCCGTGGATGACCTTGAAGCCTATTCAGTGACCAGAACACGCGCAGAATCGCGCAAGCAATATTAACCTCGTCGGTTTGCGATCCGCCATTCAGGATCTGGTTGTTTGCCGCTGGTGCCGAATATTTCAATTACGTCCAGCAACTCCAAGCAGACGTTTTTGCGACCAGCGCAGCCAAAAATAGGAAATAAGCCTGTTGCGCAGCTGCAACAGCTGCTGAGGCTCGCATGATCTGGTGGCAGTTCAGTCGCCTTTTTTCTTGTAGTCATGCGATTCCTTCGCACTAGTCCGGTCGGGGTGGGTTCTCGGCATGCAATCTTCGTCTCGCACGATTTTCGGCTTCGCCGCAGCGCTGCTTTTTAGCGGGGTATTGCCGGCCGGCGCACAAGGTCTTTTTACGGCCTATGACGATGCGTTTTCGGCCCGCATCGCCAGTCCGGCCGACAATGGAACGCTCGCCCAATTCGTCACGGTTGCGGTCAACGCGGGCCAATACGATCAGGCGATCTCCTCAATCGAGCAGTATCTGATCCAATACCCCCGCGATGCGCGCGCCCGGCTTGCGGCCAGCCGGTTGTACTATCATGTCGGCTCCTATGAATTGGCCCGGCGGCAGGTGCAGTACGGCATCGAAGTCGGCGGTCTGACAGCGGGTGAGCAGCAGGAAGCTGTTCGCCTCCTCGGCCGGATCGATCGTGCGTTGCGTGGCGTCACCTGGGAACTCGCCCTGACCGGCGGCGTATTCAGCGCATTCACCGATTTTGCGCCGGGCGGGGCGCAGGACGAGGAAAGCTTCGTCTCGCCCTACGGGCGGGCGGAAGGCTTTGTCCGGTGGGACCTCGGCACGCCAAGTGCCGACGCGCTGGTGCTTTCAGGGTCGTTGACGGCGACAGAGCGTTTTTTCACGGAAGACCTGTCGGTTCCGGGCAGCGATAAGACTTTTGTCCACGGCAACGCAGCGATTACCTGGGACAAGGGGCTGCCCAATAGTGGGATCGATTCGCTTCGCCTGCTGCTCTCCGCGTTTACCGTTACAGACCGTTTCGACAGCGATATTCAGGAAACCGGCATTGGCCTTGGTGGACGTTTCCTCGTTCGACCGACGGTCGAAACGACGCTCTTCGCCGGTGGCGGCTACATCGATCTAAGCGCCTCGCAAGGCATTTTCGCCGACAGCAGGGTCTTCTATGAGGCAGGCGGCAGCTACCGCTTCCGCAATGGCCAGGCGCTCGGACTGCGCTTTGTCGGCTCGAATGACTTCGCTTCCGGATCTGGAGAAATCGGCCGCAGCTACTCAGGCGAGGTCCGCTATGGCGGCCTGTTGATGAACGTACCGGATCTTTTCGCATGGTCACACCAGATCGCCTTCTCAGCCGGCCACAGCGACATTCCCGATCTCTCGGTCGGCATCGGCACAAATATTAAGAGCGACTTCTGGCGCATTGCCTCGGAAAGCGATTTTCAGCTGACGGAAGCCCAGAAGATCAGCGTTGATCTCGCCTGTCGAGAAACCACCTTCGCCATCGCCAACCGCGACCGAAAATCGTTCGAAATGCTCATGAGCTATACGTTGACGCTCAATTGAAAGAGGCCTCGATGAGGTACCGTCAGATCGCTCTTTTTATCGCCTGCCTTGCTTTCACGGTACCATCCGCCGCTGAGACAGTCGGGTCGATGACAGCCTATCAGACCAACATCGTCCGCAACAACGATGGGACAATGAACGTTGGTGCTGGCGTCGAACTCGGCGACCAGTTGCGCAGTGACCCCACCGGTCTTGGAATGCTGGTGTTCCGGGATGAATCGAGCGCCAAGATTGGTCCGAACACCAGCCTGACAATCGATGAATTCGTCTACAATCCGGGCTCCAGTTCCGGAAAGATCGATATCGGGATGAACAGCGGCCTGGCACGTTTTTATGGCGGCCAAGTTTCTAAAGGGGGCGTCATGCAGGTTGCGACGCCGCACATGGTGCTCGGGGCGAGAGGCGGCATCATCGAAGTGCTGGTGGCAGCCGGCCAAACTGTCGGCATATTGCGCGCCGGCCGCATGACCTGCACGATCAATGGCAAACGACTGGTCATCACAAACCCGGGCTACGCCTGCACGTCGGAAGATGGCAAGCTGCTGACCGGCTACGGTGGCATCGACACCTTCCCGATATTGGACAGTATTGACCGGATAGCGGGCACCGGCCTGCCAGGGGCACCGGGTCCTGGGTTGGACGTAAGCGCAATTTGTGCATCGGCACTCGGCGGCTCGCTCGAAGTCTGCGGGTCCACGGACGGCGCATTGCCAGGAGTGATCTTGGAATTCCCTGACAGCCCAATGCCACCTGCGGGCAGCGGGGGGCGGAGGGGCGAGTGTGAGGGTGAGCGTTGCTGTTACTACTGCGATTAGACTGGCCCCACGATGAGCCGCTTGGTCGGTAGTCCCTGGGCTGATTGGCGGCAAGCTGGCAGGCGCAAAATATCCGGCCTTGTGGTCGTGCTCCTGCTGCTCGCTTGCCATTTGGCTTTTGACGCACCGTTGTCGCGTCTGCGTGAGCGGACGTACGACTTCTATCAGTTTCTCGCCCCACGCCAGGCGACGAGCAATCCTGTCGTGATCGTCTCGATAGATGACGCCAGCCTCAAGGCACATGGGCGATGGCCTTGGAATCGTGGCCTCTTGGCCGATCTGGTCGATGGCATCACCGAATCCGGCGCGGCGGTGGTCGGGCTTGCGCTGGTACTCCCCGAGGCCGACAACTCGCCTGAAGGCATCGCCGGAGACAAGCACTTAGCAGCGGCGCTGGCCAAAAATCGAACGGCGCTTGCCGTCAGCCTAGGCAATGAGGCGACAGTTTCAGAAGCAGAACCCAAAGCCGGCTGGTCGATCGTCGGGCAAGTACCCGATACACTTCCCGGCTTCACCGGCTTGACCGGCTCGCTTGCCGAATTCTCGAACACTGCCGCGGGCCTTGGAGTGATTCGCACCTTGCCCGATCCCGACGGCGTACTGCGCCATGTGCCGCTGCTCTGGCTTCGCAACACCGCTCAAGGCGTGCAGCTGTGGCCGTCCTTCGCACTCGAGCTCCTGCGCCTTTACGCTGGACAGGACGGGTACATAGCCCGGATGAATGCAGCCGGGTTCGACGCACTCAGGATGGCCGGCGCCATTGTGCCGCTCGAGCCGGAGGGGAGCATCCGCCTCTGGCAAACCGCCACCGATGCGCCCCGCCTGTCTGCCAGCACTATCCTTTCGCGCCATGGCGATCCGCGGCTGCGCGACGCCATCGCCATTGTCGACCTGTCGGCTGTGGGACTGACGCAGTACCTGCCCACGCCAAGGAGTCCAGCACGATCAGGAGCGGACATCCACGCCGACGCGGTTGGCCAGATGCTTGCCGGGAGCTACCTGGCCGAGCCAACGCACGCGCGTATGCTCGAGCGGCTCTGGTTTCTCCTCAGTGCCGTCGTTTTCATCGGGCTGTCCGGAGTGCTCGCCGGGCGTGTCGTGCTTGGCGCCCTCGCACTGGCGCTGCTGGCCGTCACGCCGTTTGTGTTCGGCGCTCTCGAGTACAGCATGCAGGGTGCACTCTATGACCCGCTGCAGCCGGCGCTTGCAACGATCATGGTTGCGGGCTTCGAAGGCTATGTCCTCTACAGGCGCAGCGAGCAGCGCCGGTCCACCTTGGCGCGACAGTTCTCCCAATATCTGTCGCCCTCCGTGGTGCAGCGCCTCGCAAGCTCGGACACCGAGGCAATCCTGTCTGGCGAGAAGCGCGAGATCACAATCCTGATCAGCGACATACGCGGCTTCACGACGATGAGCGAACAGCTCGATACCCATGAGATCGCCAAGGTAGTCAACCATTTCCTTGGTATTGCGACCGATGAGATACTCAAGCGCGACGGCACCATCGACAAGTTCATGGGCGATGCGGTGCTGGCCTTCTGGAACGCGCCGCTTGATCAACCCGATCATCGCGAGCGTGCGCTCGACGCGGGTCTTGCCCTGATCGAGCGGGTGAAGCGCGAAGATGCCGCCTTCACTGCGGATGGCCATCGCTCGATCGAAATCGGCGTCGCCATCGAGACCGGCATCTGCTCGGTAGGCAATTTCGGCTCCCAACGACGCTTCGATTACACCGCAATCGGCTCCCCGGTGAACCGCGTGGCACGTCTCGAGTCCACGACCAAGAAGCTGGGCATCCCCCTGGTGCTCGGACCCGGCTTTGCGGCAGGAGCATCGATGCCGGTCGTCCAGGCGGGCGCCTTTGAGCTCCAGGGTTTCAAGGGCGAGGTGCCGGTTTTCACTGTTCCGGAGATGCAAGCTGCTCACCAAGGTGTGAGCCGCGAAGTAGAGATCCAACAATCTGGCGCCCCTGGCGCGGTGGTTGGTTCGCCGCCATCCGTGCAAATGACACCGCCTGATGTTGCGCCCTGAACCCGAAGCACACGCTGACCGGATTCAGCCGATCGCAGGGGTGCCGTCCTGCATCGTGAACTAAGACCGCTGGGGAGGACCTAGGTGCCATCAGGCGGCATCCGGCCTGCGCAGCCGTTGTTTTTGACGGCGGGCGTCTCGCACGCCTGCAGGATTAGGCCAATTTGGTCGGCCGCAAAATACCGGAGCTGAAAGTAGCCCATCTATTCCTGAAAGCTGCCATTCTAGTTGCGGCCCCACGCTCATCAACCGTCTGCCGGCGCGCAGCGGTCATCCAACAGAACACCGGCCGACCTGTTCAGTTCGAGTTGATGAGCGACGCACGCTCCAGCCTTCTCGCATGGCTGGAGCGACGCGGTAGAAGATGCCCTGGAACTGCTGAGGCTACGGAAACCTACAGATGCAGCTCCATTTCCGAGTGGAGCCGCGTATGCTAAGCGCCTTGTTTCGGTCGTTGAGGCGAACTCCTGCGATCCCATATGTGGACATAGTTGCTGAAGACGCTTTGAACCAGACTCGCGTGGGAGTGAGGTTGCAAAACGCCTCCTCCGGGTGAGAACTCCCCGCAGAGAGCCGCTTCTTCAGACAGGCTCCGACCAGGCCGCAGGATAGGCGAGGCAGCCCCAGAATTTGGAGACCAGAACATGGCAAGCGGGGAGCAGCAAGACAAATCAGCGGCGGAAAAGGCAGTATGGCCGCTTCTCTTTCTAACGGCGGCGCTGCAGGCGTATCTGGGTCTGTCGTTGGTAGCCTATGTGTTCATGGGCGTGTCAAACCCGGGCTCCGGGATGGCCGGATGGACAGCGGCCATGACAGGCGGGCTCCAGACGATTGCGGCCATGGCGGCCTTTGTGCTGGCTCTTCGAGGCGATCTTCGCGGCACTAACCTGGCGTTAGTCGGCAGCATCATGCTGGGCTGGTTTTCGATGCTGCCTTCGGTCGCTGAGCAAGGGCTCGACTTTGGCGGTGACGACTGGGGTACCCCGGTCTATTTCGTGGTCTCCCCCATCATCGCGATCGTTACGGCAACGCTAGCTTGGCGCAACCTATACCTGGTCCCGGCAGCTTTCATCGTAACAGCACCGACCTTCATCGGCATTTTGGTCGTCATCGTCTTCGGAATCGCCATCGCTTTATACGGCTTCTGAATGCGTGGCAGGTTCGAGGCTCGAAGTCGCAAGGATTGGCTTCGGCCCGTGAATCCGAGGCGTATCGAAGGTCCGGCTTCGGGTCGCATCCGGCCCGCTGCAGCATTTTCCACTTTGAGGCGAAATCATTCTCGACTATGGTCTGCCAGACTTAAGGCATGGGGGATTGCCGATGGTTTTATCACGCAGGGGAGTCGTGATCGGCGGCCTGGCGCTGGTCGCGGTCGGTGCAACCGGCAATATCGTTCTAGCCGCGACGGCAAAATCCTTTTTCGCCGGTGACGCCAGCGACAACAATTTTGTCTATCGCAAGACCAACTTCGCCAAGATCGACAAGAGATGGCATCGCCAGATCGTGAAGTATTTCAGCAGCGAGCCGGTCGGCACTGTCGTGGTCGATACCCGCCACCACTTCCTCTACCTCATCATGGAAAACAAGACCGCCATCCGCTACGGCGTCGGCGTAGGCAAGGACGGCTTCAAATGGTACGGCCGCGCGACGATCGACCGCCGCGCGCTGTGGCCACGATGGGTCCCGCCCCCCGAAATGCGTAAGCGCAAGCCGGACCTACCGCCGATGGTCGCAGGCGGCGCGTCCAACAATCCGCTCGGGCCGCGCGCGCTCTATCTGTACCGCGACGGCGCCGACATCGGCTACCGCCTGCATGGCACCCTGGAGCCATGGAGCATCGGCACCGACGCTTCCAGCGGCTGCATCCGCATGTTCCCGGAAGACATCATCGACCTCTACCAGCGGTGCCCGATCGGCACCGCGGTGGAGGTGCTGCCGCACATCGCCGACCAGGCGCCCGCTTCCACAACTGTCGAATGATTGGCGCCTGATGAACCGCATGATTGAAAACACGCGCCGGCTGCTCGCTGCCAGCCTGCTGGTGTTTGTCGCATCCTGCTCGACCAGCAACACGCTGGCCCCTTCCACGCCAGACGTCACCAACGCCGAGATTGCCGGCTTCCAGAACGTGCAGCCGGGCAGCGAGGAGGATTTTATCCTCAATGTCGGCCGCCGCACCTATTTCACACAAGGTTCGGTTGCGCTCGATTCTGTCGCCAAGGCCACCCTCGACACCCAGATCGCCTGGTTAGCAAAGCATCCGCGCTGGCTGCTCAAGCTGCAGGGTTTCGCCGACGATCCCGGCGCAAGTGAAACGGCGCTGTCGCAGCAGCGCGCCGATGCGGTGATGGACTACCTCGCCGCGGGCGGCATAGACCGCAATCGCATGTGGGCCAAGGGCTACGGCAAGGAGAGGCTCGTCCGCGACTGCCCCGACGCCGCCTGCAGGTCGCAGAACCGCCGCGTTGTGTCTAATTTGCGCGATGAGAGGGACGAGTCGTAGGTGGCAGCAGTTTTGCTTGTCATCGGAGGCCGTAGGCAGCTTTGTCCCCGTAAAGCAGACATGCCGACGATAGCACTTGCCGCAGGACTGACCAAAGCGAGAAGTCGCATCGCCCAGTTTGGCATCTCAAATCGCGGCGCTTTTGCTCCATGAGCACCCAGCCGCGACCTGAGCACCCGGGCTATCTCGTATATGCTCATCGTTTCACCCGCTATTGCAACGAACCGCTCGCCATTTGCTGCAGGATCGGTCATAGCGCGAATGTGTAGATCGGCGACGTCGCGGACGTCCACGATCCCGTAGGAAAGCTTCGGAGCTAACGGCAGATTTCCGTCCAGCATACGTTGGATGAGTGAAATTGACGGAGAATAGTCGGGGCACATGACCGGCCCCAATATCACCGTCGGGTTTACTGCTGTAAGCTCTGGCCCACCTTTTCGCCTCACAAAATCCCAGGCATCTTTTTCGGCTAACGTCTTCGATCTGACGTAGGCGGTGAGAGTGGGAATGCTCAAGTCACTCCAATCGGCCTCAGTGAATTCAGCGGTGTCCATATCGCGAGCGTAACTCATGGCAACGAATGACGATGTGATCACCAGCCGTTTAACCTTCGCTTCATGTGCTGCTCGCAACACTCGTAGTGTGCCAGATCTGGCGATGCCGATGGTGTCAATATTGCCACCCTTTTGTCCAACGGCAAATGGAGAGGCGACATGTAGCACGTAGGAGCTACCGGCGGCGGCATCATCCCAACCGGGATCGGCACTCAAATCTGCCTCGATGAAGGAAAGAGAAGCGCCAATTGATGATGCGCCCATCTGCTCGAGTGTACGACGAACTTCTGGTTCGCGTGTCAGCGAGCGTACAGTGCATCTAACCCGGTATCCAAGATCGAGCAGCTGCAAAATACAGTACATACCGAGGAAGCCGGAACCTCCCGTAACCAGCACTTGTTGGGATTGCGTAGAACGTTTGAGAGGTCTGATCATCGGCATCTGAAGTTGCGGGATTTCCATCGCAGTTTAAGCACTGATTCGATAGCCGACCACGCCCTTTCCCGATAACTTGGTCCTCTCCCCGGAAAAGCACAATCTCATATAGCTGGAAGACATGCTGCCCGACGACTATGCAGAGTGGGTCAAACCACGTCCACCTCCTCCCCATCTGAGAGCAAACCGACCGGCGCTATTTCCTCAAGCTGATCAAATGCAGGCGCGCCGAATCATCGCACCGCGCGCGGGCGCAAAGCGGCTGGAATGCTTGGACCGCTTCAAATGCCCGCACTCAATCGCTTTTCCGGACCTTCGCGTAACGACAGTTCGGTTCGAGCCATGATAGGCTTTGCGCCTCGAGAATGGTGGCGTCATTGCGCGGCGAACGGCCTTCTTGCGTATCCGGCGAAGGGGTGACAAACTGGGCAGTCGGACTTTTTGAGAGGGTGACGATGGCGTTGGGGGGGCCCGCGGATGGCAAGCGCAGGCGCTTTGCTCGACACAACACGGCCGCCCGTCAGGCGATGAATCTTAGTGCCAGCGGGGTAGTTGGAGCGTTAGCATGCCTGGTCATCGGGCAAGTTTCCGTTCACTTGAACCCGGCGGGTGCTCCCGCAATAGCGGTTGGCGATGCATATTCTCGCCATCGTGATTGTGTTCGCTGTGCGCGAACCGTTCCGTTTGCCATCTTGCAGCACTTCTCGCCCACTCGCCAAGATGATTGCCGTTGGCTGCGTCCTCGTTCTCGCAGCCGCTCTTTATGTCATCGCGCTGGCAGACTTCCCCCACAGGGTTGATGGAGATGCAGCGGCGCAGGCGAACAACGCTATGGAATTTTTGGTGGGAAACGGTCGTCACTACGGGGGCGGCAACGTGGTGGAAGAGACGGCCGAGATCGATGACGGACATCTCGATCTCTATAGCTTGGAAATGACGAACCTCTGGAAACTGGCGCTGATGCTCCGCTCCTTCCGTTCTGGAACGCATGGCGCCTGGCGAGAGGTTCGGACGGCTAGGTGCGTCGAGTTCGACATCGAGACGGAGAAGCCGATGCCGGTCAACACCGATGGTGAGATCGTCACCTCGACACCAGCTCATTTCAAGGTCCACGCAAAGGCGATCTCGGTGTTTGCGCCTCCGCCCGTGGGCATTCGACGTCGCACAGAAGGAGCATTCGGTACGGACCTTTGATTTGTCGGGCGACCATCCCGGTGTCAAGGCTGCGCAATAGCTCGTCCGGCCGCCGAGGCATGCATGATTATCGTGTTCTCGACGCGCTTCAAAGGCGCCTTCCACGCACCGCGGGTATTCTCCAAACGCTCGCTTAGAAGCAGGGCCAAAGATTTGTTGCCCTTCGCCGCTCGAATATTAGCAACCTCTTGACGATCGCCAGCCGCGCTCCAGAATCCCTCACATGGTGCGGGAACAGACTGGCATCGGCTTTGGCCACGAGGTGACGATAGGCGTCACCCATCTGGAACTGCTCGACGACCGTCGGGCCAGCGTCAGCGTTGCGACCTACAACTTCCTCTTCTCGATCGACACGCCGAAGAAGGCAAAGGCGCCGGACAAGTTGAACCTCATCGGCCACGCCAGGGCGGTCGATTATGAAGCTGGCAAGGCCACGGTCGGCGGTTTGGTCACAGTCGAAGCGGGCTCCCATCAGGGGGTGGAAACTCGCCGCGCCGGTGCTCCGCGATGAGAAAATCCGGGACTGACAATCTCGTCCCGGCCATCAAGAGCCCCGGCGATGCGCCGTCGATGAAGGGCGCAGAGCAGTTCGAGATTTTCCCCGACTACGGCCCGACGATCAACAAGCGCCACATGGTAGCGGCAGCGGTCGTGACAGTCCCGCTCCTGTTCGGTTTCACTGGCCTTGCTATTCGTTATGCCGCTGTTGCTTCAACGTTGGCGGAACCAGGCTTCGAGTCTTATGCTCGTGCGCTCTGCCGATGGGATTGCCACTGGTATCTGGATATTTCCGAACGCGGCTACGAGCGCTTTCCCATCCCAAACCAAAGCAACGTCGGACGATGGGGCTTCTTTCCATTCTATCCGATGCTGGTAGCGGTGATCCGGGCGATTTTCCCCTTCGCCACGATACTGGTCGCGACGATCACTTCGATTGCATGCAGCTACACCGCGTGTCTGGTGGCATGGCCGCTGCTGGAGAAGAACATGCGGGCCTATGTACTGTACTGCGCTTTTCTGCTTAGCGGCCCGTTATCCTTCCACTTCACAACTTTCCTTTCCGAATCTCTTTTCGTGCTCCTGACCTCGATTGTCTTCCTGGCACTCAAACGTTCCAGCTATCCCGTCGCTGGCATCTCGTCAGCGCTCCTCTCGGCAACGAGGCTCGTTGGGGTCCTCGTCGTCTTTGCGACCGTCATTCAAATGTTCCAGCAGCATCGCGAACGGGGCGGCTCACCACTCTCCTTTCCGCGTTGGGTGCTCGGTCGACCGGATCTGCTCGTCGCTATCTTTATCTCGCCTGCCGGCTTGTTTGCCTACATCCTGTTTTTGTATGTCACTGTCGGCGACGGCTTTGCATTTCTGCACGTCCAACGCGCCTTTGGACGAGTGGCTGGGAACCCGCTCCTGTTTCTATGGGACGGACTCTCAGCATTTCCCAAGACCGGGTGGCTGCCCACGGCGCCGCAATGGAGTGCGCTCGCAGCGATCATCGGGCTGGCGCTATCAGTCGTGCTGGTGGCTCGCAAGCAATATGGCGCTGGGGTCTTCTGCGCGATCTGCATTCTCGTGCCATTGATAACGAATCTGGCCTCCATGGTCAGATACGTCATTGGGCTGGCGCCTCTGATAATGTTGATGGCCGTCCTGTTGTCGGCGTCGAAACTGACCTGGCTGGCCGCTTTGGTTCTCTTCCTGGTCGCCTGCTATTTCATGACGGTGGCATGGATTGGGGGCTACCTTGCTTTGGTCTGACACCCTCAACCCCCATGGACGCGCTATCTCGCTTGGCGCTTACGCGCTCGCCGCGGTTCTGGCCGTGTCCGAACTCGCCATCCTTGCGCTGGCCCTCCATCCGAATGTCCACGCCGACTATCGTGCCTATTACATCGACCGCACGACGACATGCCTCAACCGCGATGCCATTGGCAGCTACTCACTCGGCCAGACAGTGTCCTTCCGGTCCGATGGCGCCAAACGGGTAGCCGGCATGAAAGTTTGTGGCTGGTCGGGGCCGGTAGCCGACGGCACGCATTCGCTGGGCGAGACCTCGCGGCTTCGCCTGCAGATACCGCCACTTCGCGACGGCCTTAAGGCAACGCTACAAATGGCCGCTGTCATTCGTCCGCCACAGATGACGCAGAGGGTGATAATCTCGGTGCATGGCGTGTCCGTGCATAAGGTCACACTGTCGGGCAAGCAACCGATAACCGTCTCGTTCGTCATTCCGCACGCAGCTTTTTCGGACGCCAGCACGTTCGAAATGACCTTTGACTATCTTGACGGGATCCCGCCCAGCCAGGCCGCCAGCGACATTTATAAGCGCTCCATCAAATTGGTGTCGTTTCGACTGGACGCCATTTAGAGCATTATTGCCTCTGGCGGGAGCGATTGCCGTGCCGACCGGGAATGCGTCCGGCAAAAACCCACCGGTCAAGCACGAAGAAATTGATGCCGGGGACAAGCAAGCACGTAATCAGCACGGGAATGATGAGCGGCAAGCCCAGCTTTACCGTCAGCAACGCCGGCGCCCCATAGGCAATGGCCAAGCCTGTTGCCGCCAGCAGGAGAAAACGCGGAGCTTCAGTTCGATGCGATCGGCCCGACACGAACGTCAGGGATTTGTGAGCCAGATACGAAAACAGGGTGGCTGCGGCATATGCCCCAAGCGAGGCATGGATGGGCGTTAAACCGAGCCATTCCGATTTGGAAAAAACAGCAACCAAAGCGGCATACAGAAGTGTGGCAGCGATGCCGACCAGGCCGAAGCGTGCCAGTAGCTTCAGGGCGTCGTCGCCGGCAGGCCGATGCTCATGCATGCGCACTACACGCATACTGTGCCCCCAGCGGCAGGGGGGCGAGCGCGCGCTCGACTTTTCGGGCCAAGGGCCCGCCCGACGGCAGCAGCAGGAAGTGCTCGGATCGGATGTTGCTGAAGCCTGCTTCTTGAAGGAGGGACGCTGTTTTGGCTGCGCTGAGCAGCACCGCGTCATGGTCGAAGGGACACCGGAACACAGCCAGACGCGTCAGCGGATTATAGGGATTGTGCTCGATGATGCAGGCGGCACCGCCTGGGCGTACGACGCGCCGCATCTCGCGAACGAACCCGAGCCAGGAAGCGGGCGGAACATGATGGACGACGCAGCTGGCGAAGGCCAGATCGAAGACGCCATTGTCGTATGGCAGGTTCGGCGTGGTGCAGACCGTGTAGGTGACGCTCGGATTCTCCTGGCTGGCACGCAAGATGGATTCCTGCGAGATGTCACAGCCCTCCAGGCACTCGAAGGCGCCTTTGAGATAGGGATGGAGCACACCTACGCCGCAGCCGACATCAAGCACCCGCAAATCCGGGCCGGCATGACGAAGCCCCCGCTCGACCACAACGCGTCGCAGCAACTCGGCCTTCGCCATGAGAAAGAAGTCGTGCTTAAGCCCTGAAAAGCGGATCGATCCCTGGACCGTCTCACCATAATTGAATCTATAGCTGTCGAAGGGTTCGGACATTGGCCGGGACTCCAAGCCGGGATTTTCGAGGCGAGCGGCGGCTCTTGCCCGGGACGGCTGGCATCGGCCGGTCGAAGCCGGTGAGGCGATCGATCACGTAAAGCGGGCGCCGTTTTACTTCGGCGTGGATGCTGCCGACATACAATCCGACAACGCCGGTCATGAAGAGGTTGATGCCGCACAGGAGCGACACGATCATCACGGTGGATGTCCAGCCGGCAACAATGCCTGTTTCAAAGGCCCAGGCGTAGATGGCGTAGGCACCGAAGGCTACGGCCAGCGCAGAAATGGCCAAGCCACCCCAGAGCGCCAGGCGCAGCGGCTGTTCCGAGAAGCTGACGATGGCGTGCGCAGCAAGATGCACCATCTTCCAGAATGGGTATTTGGTCTGGCCATGGGTTCGTGCCGGGCGCTCGAAAGGCACCGACGCCTGCTTGAATCCCATCCAGCCAAACATGCCCCTGACGAAGCGATCGTGTTCGGGCATCTGCCTAAAAGTTCTCAGCGCTTTGGGACCGACCAACCGGAAATCTCCAACATCGCGCGGAATGTCAACGGTCGTCATCCTTTCCAGCAAGCGATAGAAGAGACTTGCCGTGAAGCGCTTGAACCAGGATTCGCCCTCGCGTTTGACGCGCCGGGCATAGACAATTTCGAAACCTTCTTTCCACTTCGCCACCAGATCGAGAACCACCTCGGGTGGGTCTTGGAGATCGGCATCCATGACGATGACGGCATCCCCCTGGGCGGCGTCCATACCGGCTGTGATTGCTATCTGGTGCCCAAAATTGCGGGAAAGCTCGATTAGCCGAAAACGAGGCTCGGCGGCGACCACACGCCGAAGGTAAGTGACGCTGCCATCGCTGCTTCCGTCATCGACGAAAATAGCCTCTGTCTCACCGTCCAGCTGGTGGATTAGCAACCTGATCCGCTCGATCAGACGAGGCAGCACTTGTTCCTCGTTGTATATCGGCAGAACCAGCGAGTAGCGCAGCGACACGTTCGCTCTCATCCCGGCACTTTGGATTACAGAGGCCTCCATGCCGATCAAATGAAACGCCAGCCTCAAAGTTCCATAAGGCATTACTAATTTAATTTGTTGTTGCAGGCGGGTGGCGAGCTGTTCGTTCTGAACGGCTTCGGTCTGATTTGGGATGAGATATCGTTTCGCGCGCCGGCGGAGCAATGCGCTGTTTCGCAATCATTGTCGGGCAAGTGGCCGCCTTGCCAGCTCTTGTCAGCGCGTCGGCGCGCGATAATTTTTGAGGGGAAGGGACTTCGACCAAAGGAGCCGACGATGGAACACCAAACTTTAAGCCAACTGCAGACAATTGCAGAAGTAGAACCCCTGTCGACATACCCGATCATGACCCGGCAACAGCGCATTGAGCGCTGGGCAGAGTTGCTGGAACAACATCCCGAGCGACGCCTGACAGCGCTTACCGGCACTGAGTATCTGAAGCGGGAAGCTCGCGACGCAGCGCGCGGTGAGGGCTCGCCAATTACTGTGGCCTTCGAGGACCCGCTACTGCGTGCGTTAGGCCTGAAGGATGACACCTATGGGGCAGCAAAGCGCTTCTTCGAACTGTCTGACGGGGAGTTGCATGACATCGTCTGCAGTTGCCATGTCGGAACCACGTTCAGAGGGCAGTGGGCTGCCGCTAGAGTCCGCCGGGCAATCGGAGGGAACAGGTTTCTTAAGTGGCTTAGAGAGAGTGTGTGGCACTGAGGTCGCCAAGGACGGCGATTGAAGCTCGTTTCAAGCGAGGTGGATGAACGATTGGGGCGCCAGTGGAGCGCCGTGTTGACGACGGGGGTCGGCGCCTGTCCCACGGCTGTGCAGATGGGTGGGGCGCTCCTCGGTCCCAGTTTACTCGCGGTGCGTTCCAGCATGGCTGCAATACTCCAGGGGCAGGATTCTGGAATCCTGTTTGCGGCTAGCATCACCACGTGAAGACATCGATCGTTCGCCATCTGCTGCGCTAACCTCAATCTCGGCGGCGCCTGGCCTGTATGGCAGCAAAGGTGACTGGGCGAAAATCCCAGGCGTCGACGCCGACGTCGTGCTGGCGCGTCATTGGCTTCAGCCGGCCATGAGAATGGCCGTGCAGGTTTATCGATTTCTTGCCGATCTTGTTCCAGGTGCGGAACGGGTAGTGGCAAAGAACCAAGAAACTGCCCTCGACAGTTAGCTCCTTGTAGTGTTGCACGCTAGCCCAAGCCGAAGCGCGGAGCGTTACCATGCCGTCGTTGTTGCCGATGATCAGGTGTTTGGTGCCGTGGAGGCAGGACAGCAGCGAAGACACTGTCTCGGCCGATCCCTTGGCGAAGTCGCCGAGGTGCCAAACCTCGTCATTTGGAGCAACAGTCTCGTTCCAAAGTTCAGTCAGTGCCTGGTCGTGCGCCACCAATGAACTGAAGGGGCGGGGGTCGAGCCGCAGAATGCGGGGATCGTTGAAATGCGTGTCGGAGGTGAAGAAGATCATGCGCCGCCGCTGGCTGAGATGAGCGCTCAACGGACGCTTTTAAGTTCGGTTGCCGGAGCGGCTTTTGGGTCCATCATCGATCCTGATTTGGGCTTCCCTGAGCATCTTGAGTGCCTCTTCCTTGGTGAGGCCGCACTTGCGCGCAAAGTAGAGAGCTTCGATCGCCTTTTCACGATCTGTGGCTTCTGTGTGCTGTTTAAGCTTTTCACCCATCGTTCTCTATCACCTTTTGATGCCACCGAACCATCACGGTGCCGGGTTGTTCCCATCCATCGGATCTGCTGACCTGCGGAGCGCCGCTGCCTGATGTCGCCGATAAACGAGATCCCGAGACCTGTAGCAGGCATCAGCTTGGTCGTTTCTATGTGGCCCGTCTGGGAGGCACTGTCGGAGCTCTAAAGTTGCCGAACGCTTTGCGGCGGTTGCTTTTGGCTACGAGCGGGCGCGGCAGGCATCTACTGCCGAAGGCGGCTCGCGCTCGCGGAGGAACCATGCAACGCGCTTTTTGAATCGCAGTCTGAAGACCCAACCGCGATCACCTGGTGCGCCCGACGGTAGGACAGCGAGAAGCCTTGCCTATGCCTTTGCAAGGTTGCCATGGCGATCCGGAACCTCGAGGCATGTGGAGAGTTGTCCAGCAGCCCAGCGGAGATTCAAGCCATGGCGCCACCAGATGCCAATCCCGGCGTCGCCGCGCAGCCGAAACGCTCTAGCAAGCCGGCAACTCCATCACCGGCACGGCACAAGGCCTCCGGAGCAGGATTATCTATCGACGGGCTCCCAATGGTATGAAGGACAATGGCCCATGAACGTCGCCAACCTGCAATTGGAAGGTTTGCTTATGGCGGTCGCGGCCGTCAATAACGCCTTGGTCCGCAGAGGCCTTCTCTCGGTCGATGATATCGACACGGCGTTGAAAAACGCGGAAGCCTCCTTCACGGTTGATGAGCGCCTCTTCGAGGATATGTCGCCGGCTAACCGCGACGCAGTGTGTTTCCCTTTGCGGCTTTTGCGGCTGGCTAACACCGAGCAGTTCGAAGCGAGTGTGCCACCGTTTTCCGAGCTGGCCAGGCAGGTGGGGATCACCAAGGAGCCTAATAACGACCAGATGTGAGGGAGGAAGGTCGACCTGCGCGGGTGGCCTCGAAAGACGTGATGAACGATGACCCTGTAGATTCGCTCGCCAACGCAATTCGGCATCGCAGCGCAATTCTGTTTGTTGGGGCAGGGGTTTCGATCAGCGTTGGATTACCCTCCTGGGAGAAGCTGATAGAGCGAATGGCAAAGGAGCTCGGCGTCGACGACGAATTTTCCACGAGACGCGATCGTTTTCAAACCCTGGCCGAGTACTATCGCATCAAGCATGGCAGCATCGGGCCACTTCGCAGTTGGATGGACAGAAACTGGTCCGTCCCCAAGGACCGGATCGAGAAATCCGAGTTGCATCGTCTCATCGTGAGGCTCGACTTCCCTGTCATCTACACAACTAACTATGATCGGAATCTGGAACTGGCTTATGAGATATACGGTCGGGACTACGTGAAAGTGGCCAATGCACGCGATGTGGCGCAGGCCCGCCAAGGCATTACCCACATCGTCAAGTTCCATGGTGATTTCGACGAGGATTCGTCCCTCGTCCTCACCGAAACGGACTACCTCGATCGTCTCTCCTTCAATTCTCCGCTGGACGTGCGTTTTCGCTCGGATGCGCTCGGCAGCACGATCCTCTTCATTGGCTATAGCCTTTCCGACCCAAACATTCGGTTGTTGCTGCACCGTCTCTGGCAGACGTGGCATCGGTCCGGCTATGAGAAAGATCGCCCGCCCTCGTTCATCTTCATGACCAGCCGAAACCCTGTGGAGGAGGCCGTGCTTGGACGTTGGGGCATTTCGGTCGTGGTCGGCGAAATCGACGAGCCGCAAGCTGCTTTGGTGGACTTCCTCAGCCGGCTGGCGGAGATGGTTGGGGATGGGGAACTGTCGCCAAAAAGTGGGCGATAGCAACATCCGTATGATGGGCAGTTCGGCGGGCTCTCAAGGAGCGGCACATGGCAGAGAATTCCGTCCGGAATTTCAAGTTCAATTGGCGTCAAGGATACTATCGCGGCACGGAGAGCTAATCGGAAACTTACTCACGCACTGCCTACTTTGAAGTGCCTTTCAGCGGTAACGGCTCAACCTCGATGCGCCTTGCGCCGAGCTTCGGCGCAAGGGGCGAGCTTGTTTAGCGATACGCTACCGGCTGATCAACGCTTGGCGTTTTCACTCTCCGAGTCGGCCCGCGCCAGGAACTGCTCGGTTGTCGTTGGAATATGGCTTTTCAACCAGTCCGCCATTGCGACTTCCTCACGCAGGTTCTCTTCGCAGACCTGGGCGACCTCTGCTTCACCCAGCGATTTGGCAGCGGCGATAAGGATTGTGTAGGAGGCGATTTCCATGTGCTCGAACGTGTAGCTTGCAAGCGATCCTTTCATCACTTCGTCACCGGCGAAGACACCGCTGAGCGACTGCGCCATTGCCGTCAGCTTGCCGCCGGCATCCTTCAGTGTGGAAGATCCTTGTCCGATGCGGTCGAGACAGGTTTTCAGCCGAGCAGCCTGCTGCCTGGTCTCCTGGACGTGCTGGCGAATCCGTTCGCTGAGCTCAGGATAGTTCTCAATTCGGTTCAACTGCCCATTCAACATGGTCTCGGCCTGCTCTTCCATGGCGTGAGCATCCCTGAGCCATTGGACAAGCCATTCGCGCGATTCTGACATTTCATATCTCCTTCATGGGTCGGCCAGAACTTTCAAAGGGAGATATTGTTCCTCATAGTTTGACCTGCGGAGTCAGCCTGTGTCGCAGGCTTTTCCCAGTCGGCGCTGCAATCAGGCTCTCGGCACCAGGAGAGAATAGCGCGGTACGGGCACTGCCGCTGTGTCCAAGCTGGCAAACGCATTTCTGCAGAAATGACCGAACCTGCTGCCTGTCGCGGGTTCGGCGACGGATGGACCTCTGTTTCGCCTCGGCTCGTATTCCGATGCCCGCGCTGCCATGTAGGGCTAAGCTGTATCTCGCCGGAGCGGCTTCGCATTTTACCGTTCGCTTGCGAAATCAACCCCTACCTGATGCGCGTCCAGGGACGAGGCATGTTCACCTGCGGAGATCTTATCTCACGAAGGGATCGCAATGGAACGTCAGGGCATTTCGGAGGTTGGTAAGGAAGTTTCGCAGCTAAGGAAACGAGCCATGACTTCTTCAGACAATTCTTCAACTGACATATCACCACGCCCCGAAAAATCGGGCGGCAGGACCTCGTCTAAGCCGGCGACACCGTCACCGGCCGCAGAGAAAGTCTCCGGAGCAGGCCCTGCGATGGCCGAGCATTCGAAAGACGCCAAGGCGCCCAGAGGCGGTCGTCAGCCTGGGGCTTATGTCAAGGATTAGACGGCCGAGCTGGGTTGAGTTTCGGCTGCCCGCTGCAGTCGAAGGAGGTTCTTATGCAGATGATGGGAATTGTCGTCAGCCGAGACCAGGCTCCGATCGTGGAATTCCGCGGAGAGGGAGGCGAGTGTATTACAGTCACCCTGCAGGCCGGGCATACTCTTCCCGACGACCAACTCATTGCAAAGGCCAAGGCTATGATGATTCAGGTCGCTCAGTTCGGGATGGACCAGACCAACAGTGCAGCGATGTCCGACCGGTTGTCAGCCGATGAGGTGATTCAATCCGGAATGTCGGGATAGAATAGCGGGAAGGCGAACAACCACCGCCGGGGCAGCCTTGCGCAACCGAGCGGGCAATAGTTCCATGCAGACCGATCGAAGAGCATGCGGATCGACGAGCGCTCGGTGGGCGTGAACTCATCCGGCGGCCTTGCTCCCGGTACGGAGCCAGCACCGCGCAGACGAATTTTCGGGATTATCAGCCAAGCCCACCATGAGCATATCCCCTTGCTGATTGGGAAAGTGACGGCATTGCGGAACTTCGGATCGCCGCCGCGCTTAATCCGGCGAAGGAGTGATCCGATGAACGCGACCAAAGAGTTTTTTGAAACCTGGCTGCAGGAGAATGTCGGCACTCTTGCTGGCAAAGAGGAAGTGAGCTTCGCCGTGCTGGTCCAGCAATTCGAGCAGGATGCCGAAGCGGCCGGTTATGGTCGCGAGGTGCGTGAGGACGAGCTCGGAAACATTGAAGATGCGATCGAGCAAGCGCTAAAGAACGCCCGGACTGGCGTGCATGGTGACGCCGATGGCGAACCCACCGACGTGGCAGCCCTCATGGATGCGCTGGAGGTCGAAGATGCCAAAAGCGGGCCGTAGGCCTTACCAGATTAGCTCTATTCGTTTGTCGAAGTTGCCGGGGTAGCCCTATGGAGCAGTTTCGCAAGGACATGGCCGCCTTGGCAGAGCCAGCTTTCTGGGTGACGATAGGTTTGCTTCTGGTCCCGTATGCGCTTGGAACGGTGCTGCTCGTTTGGACCTGCGGCTGTCTGTAAGTTTGCTACTGACACACCCGTAGCGGTTCAACGGCCCTAACGCCCGAATTCCCTACAATACCGAGCTGATGCGCTTGCGGGGGCCCTGTGCTGCAGCAAAGTCTGAACGATCTCGTCGCGAGAAAAGTTCTCGTCGACACCAGGCTCCTTTGCTCCTGGTAACAATATCGCGCTGACAGCTTTTTGCGAGAGGGGGGGAAGGCCGCCGTTCATGTTCAGGCGACCACGCTATCTGCGCTCTCATAGTTCCAGCTACGGCCCTCCAACACAATGCTCCGATCACGCGCCTGAGCATCCGCGCGTGCCCCTACATCGAAAATAGCCCTGCAGCTTGCGAGTTGCCTTGGAACACTTGTGTCATATCGAAGTTCGGCCTCGTAGGAGAACAAAGATGGCCATCACACAAGCTGCCAACGACAACCACCAGCCGGGCGAGAAACCGGAACATGCAACCGAATTCTCACTCAAAGCGGCAATAGACCAGTTCAGGGCGGGACGCAGGTGCAAAATGGCACTATGGGCGACAAGAATCGGGGCGAGGCACTGAGATGCCGCGGATCAATGATGACGGTCGCAACGAGAATACCACATCAGCTGCAGCAATCATTATCGACAAGGAACGTGCTGAGCGCGCCGCCAAGACGGCGCGGTTGAAGGAGGCTCGCCTCGCACAAGCCATCACGCCCGGTCCCAGCCAACGCAAGCCGCGTGTCACCAAAAAGGTTCGCAGGATTTTTGTTGCTGGCTAGGAGGTGTCCGTGACTCGCAATCACGACTAGGAAAGATACGACCGCGCCAAACGTATCAGCCAAGAGATGCTGGACGCTGAACGAGCCGAACGCGCTGAGAAGACGGCGCGGCTGAGACAAGCAAGGCTTGCACAGCATCCGGTGAAGTCACCGCCGGCGCAGCCGCAAATGCATCGCGAACCCATCCCGGCTCTCAAAAAGAGAAGCCGTAAGGTGAGTGAATTCTTTTAGGCTCTCTCGCTCGCCTACAGCACCATGCAGGAACACCGTCGGGACTTAACAGGCCTGGCGGCAGGGGCTTTCACGACTTGCCCAGCTCGATCCGTGCACATGCTCCCTTTGTTGTACATCCCCCTGCAGTTGGTGAATCCGGCGCCCTGTTCGAACTTGCATAGGTTAATGACCTCTTCCCTGAAACGAGTCATGCATGGGCTTGCCGCCCAGCATCTGCGGCCTTGAATTAAGTCCTAGTCAAAGGGGCGTACATGACCTACGACACCGCCGGTGATCAACCTATCTATCCTGAAGGGTTGAGATTGCTGGAATCGGTCCTCAAGAAGCTTTGCAAGGAAGCGGAGATTCAACTGATCTCTTACAACGCCGAGCAGATTGCGGCCGAGCTTATAAAATTATTCCAGAGTGGCATGAAAGACGAAACGGTTCTGCTTGTCATCATGCGGGCGCGGCTGCGAAAGAGGCCGGTCTTGGCGGTCGGCTAGTCCTTCTTACCGTCAGTCCACGATCCACGGCGCGGCGTTCAACGGCGACTTGCGAGCGTCTTCAGCGTACGATGCCGCACGATCTCGCGGAGACTTCTGCATCTCCGCCACCTCGCCATCGTCAGAGCTGCGAGCGTAGCGTGCTGGCAAAGTAGCACGAGTGGGAGATGGGAGGCAGCAACGCTGCCTGAGGTTTGATGGTCACGCGCACACCCGCTGCATCCTTTTCGACACCGCCGCGTTGAGGTCAAACCTGCCAGAAATGTTTGATCCGCTGGCACAATGACTGGAGCGGCTAATGCCGAAATTTCGCTTCGAGTTTATCGAGGGCATGTCGCAGCCTGCAATCTTTGCCGATATGGCTGATCGAGATGAGGCTGTCAGAGAGGCGAAGCGCACCGCCAAGGAGGCCATGCTCGACGGAATTGTCGAGGGCGTGGACCCGACCAGTTGGGTGACGAAGGTTTATGATGAGGCAGGCTATCTCGTCGCTACTCTCGGATTCCAGGATCTGGTCTCCGCGCCCAAGGATACGGAAGAGCTCAAGGAAACAGAGGAGCCTGGCGTCCTGCGATCGGGTTGAAGCCTGGTTTCTACGCTGTTGCCATCGAGCAGATGTCCCGAAGACCGCCCTTTGAACATTGCACGAACCAAATCGTTCGCCGGTGATGCGTCGCACCATGCACGACAGCCACGTCAGCCGACCGACCGCCGAGACCGAAGATGTCCTGATCGTCGGAGGCGGGCCGGCGGGATTGACCGCCGCTCAATATCTCGCCCGTTTCCGCCATCGCGTGCTGGTGATCGATGCCGGCGATCCTCGTGCCGCCTTGATCCCAACGAGCCATAACTGCCCTGGCTTTCCCGAAGGGATAAGTGGAGCCGAAATTCTGGATCGCCTTCGACGTCACGCCACCTTGTATGGAGCCACTCTGGTTGGAGGGCAGGTCCATTCCCTCGCCGCTGCCTATCGGGGGTTCGTCGCTGAGACCTCGATCGGCGCAATCCGGACACGCAAGGTGTTTGTGGCGACAGGGATCATCGATACGACACCTGTCATTCCGCGTCTGCGCGAGGCAATTGCCGCAGGTGTCGTTCGACTCTGCCCTGTATGCGACGGGTATGAGGCGATCGACCAGAAGATTGCGGTCGTCGGGCACGACGAGAGAGCCTTTAAAGAGGCCATTTTCCTCAGTCGGTTTACACCGCTCATAACGATGCTTGGGAGCGACGCATCCGACTTTTCGCCCAGCACTCGTCGTGCGGCGAGGGCAAGAGGCATAGTCATCGGTGACGCTCTCGATACGCTCTGCCCGACAGCAGACGGTTGCGAGGCGATTTTAAAAGATGGGACGTCATCCCGCTTCGATGCCATTTATCTGGCACTGGGGTGCAAGGTACGTTCTCAACTCGCCGAGGCGGTAGGCGCAAGATGTTGTGAAGAGGGCTATGTCACAGTCGACGAGCATCAGCAGACTTCCATCCAAGGCATGTACGCCATTGGTGACGTTGTCAAAGCGTTGAACCAGATAGCCGTCGCTTTTGGACAGGCTGCCATTGCCGCGTCGCATGCCCATAGAGAGCTTGAGAGCGCCGAGCGGACTGGATTTGCAGATCAGCCTTCTCAACGGACATGAAGATCACGCGGCTGATCGAGCTCTTGGCTGCCTAGATGGCGCGTATCAACGTCTCGACCCGGCCGACAAGGAGTTGCCGTAACTGGCCGAGAATGTCGATCCCCGAAAGATCATGATATTCCCAGCGACAGTTTACAGCCGCGGAACATTCACTGCGGTACGAGGTTTGGCTGCAGGCCTACAATCCTCCCTCATTGTCTGGGCCTTGAGGCTGTCGAAGCAGCTTCGGCCCGTCTCGGCTTTGTCTGGGGCGGGCTTTCGTGGCTCTGGCAACTCGGCGCGCCAAGCCATTCTTTCTGTCCAAGATCATAACTGCCATTTCTCAACTTTAAACGCACAGCCAAGGCCAGAAATTCCCGTCAAGGAAGAGGCTTTCCGGATATGGTTGAAGGAGATCACACGTAGACCGGTAAAAGGCCGTTGCTGGCTCGGGGCCGGATGGGCCTTTTTGTTCAGTGTCCGAAAAACGCGCGGAACATTCTTTCTGGTCCAGCGTTAGCGCGCGCCGGACGACCCGTTCTGCGATCTCTTGCTGGCCGGCGCTGCAATCAAGCTTCAGCGCGCCTCGGCCCCTCCAGAGACGGTGACGCACGGGAGTTGAGATGCGATGCACAGAGACGCCTTCACCCCATCAGAACTTGCCCTGCTCAGTCGCGTCTTCGCACGCAGCAAAATTAAAAACGAAACCGCAACCGAGAGGGAACGGCGCGCATCACGCATTCTGGCTTACTACCAGGCGGGAATCACGGATGAGGATGAGCTGGAACAGCTTTCTCGCCAACCGCTGGGAAGGTGACGACTAGTCTTCCTTCTTCAGAGCTTCAGCCTCGTCTTTGAGCTTCGGCCAATCGGCTCCATGCTTGCGAAGCGTTCGGGCCTGCTCGGGGTCAATTTCCGTGACCTCGACAAGATGTTCGACCTCAAGCTCCTGGCCTTTCGCAACCCGGCTTGCTTTGTTCGCTTTTCTTTGCACGTCGACACCCACTGCTGAGACAACATGAACGAGCGCTGAGAATGCGCGTTCCAGAACTTCATACAAAAATACGCGACACCGATTAAAAATCGGTCGGATGGGCCATGTATGAGACGGGCCATGACCTGCTGCTGTGCCTTACCGTTTTTTTTCCATGTGGGGGAACCCGAGCTTGTTCGCCGGTCGAAATGGCGGCGGCATCTTCGGGCGATAGTCCGATCACGCGGCGTTCCTCGCCGCTCATGCCATTCGATGTGCCGGCACTCGGCAGCATTCTGACGCAGCAAGTCAGGCACGTTATCTCATCAACTTGATCTGAAGCGAGATGCTCAGCCTCAGAATCCTGTCGCCGTTTTCGTTCCGCACTTCAACAAATACTTGCTGCCCGTCCACCTCGGTAAGCACATCTCTCGTAAGGTCGATAAGGCCCTCGAAGCCCGCGCGGCGCACCTCCTCCAGATCGGCACATTCGATGCCGATTACGTCCTCGACGACCACGTCGTGATCGCCACTATCAAAGAAAAATCGTGCCATCCGAGAGCTTCCGTCACCACTAAGCTGCGGGGTTCCTTTGGTGCAGGTAGGTCGTGTCGAAATCACCTGCACGAGTGAGGCCGGGCCAATCAAGAACATGCACTCTTGACCCCGTCGTGGCGATGAGGCCCCTGCGTCGAAGTTCCTGAAGCATTCGGTTGACGTGGACTGTAGACAAGCCCAATGCATCGCCAAGTGCTGCCTGGGTAATCGGAAGATCCGCGACGTGATCCTGGATGCGTCCAACCGAGCGCAAGCGAAAGATCAGTTCGCACAAGATGTGAGCCATGCGCGTGTATGCCTCGCGTCTTCCCACATTCGTTACCCATTCTCTGTAAATCGCTGCATCGATCAGCGTCGACCGCCAAAAAGCCGTCGCGATTCGAGGATGCTGTTCGCAAATGGTGCGAAGAGCGTCATGTCGCATGAAGCCCAGTCTGGCTGCTGTCAGGGTCGTAAAATTGCAATCCATGACCGACAGATGCAGTCCGTGCAGATCGGGAATATCCCCAGCCACAAAGAAGGATGTAATCTGCCGTTTGCCGTCGCCGGTAAGTTTGGTGGAACCGAGCAGGCCATCCAAAACCACGAACGAATTGACAGGGCGGTCACCCTCACGCACGAGGTCGTAGTTGGCCAAAAAATCCTTCTCCTGAATTTGGATGCCTTTCAAAACCTCGACATCGGCCTCTCGGAGATCCGAGATGCTCTGGAGCTTGCGAATAAGGACATCCAAGGATGAGGTGGGTGACAAATTGGCTACCTAGCTGATGTTGATTATCGAACTTGCATTCGCTTCAAAAGTTCCGGGTAGCCGTAAAGAGGCGCCGGACTGATGGGTCGGCAGTTGGGAAAGACGCGAACGCACCCAGGACCCCTGGTTGGGACCTCAGTGCCCAGCGGTAGAAGAGGCCACGTTGGGTTGCTCGCTTGGGGTGCGGCAACGCTCCCGACGTGAATAAGCCGCACCCTTAAGGGAGCCGCCTAGGCCGTGCAGCAACCTATGACATAGGCTGGGTTCGAATTTTGACGTCACATCAGGGGCTCAAGCTCCGTTGAGCCCGCCCGAATTCCGCACAAGCCGCAAGAAAGAAAGCGGCAGGCCAGAAAGGGGTGATAATCCCTTGGCCATCGCGTTTGGCATGCGATTGACGCGCACCCAAGCCGAGGCGACGCGGTATGTGATTATGCGATAGCCGAAGGGAGATATCGAATGAAAGAAGACCTATCAGGAGGCTCATTTTGACAAGCGTGAGCGACTGTCGGCGGCGAGGGCTTCGCCCAGTTCATCGCCCCTCAGCTCGGGGCCGACTGACTAAAGGCCGTACTGATTGGTACTACAAAAGGAAGCTTGTTGGGGCCGGCCCTTCTCCAAGTTGCCTGTCTCTCAAGGCCCCTGGCTCCCGGTAGCGGGCTTTTGCATTGCTGGTTCCCCGGAAGGGCCGGGAAGTCCGCCACATTGCGTGGAACATGCCGTATCGCGGGGAACATTTTAGCAAACTGTAAATTCAACGGTCTTCTGGTAGGAGGCCAATGTGTCCCGGCGAAGCGTCGACAAAGACCGATTGGAGCGCGCAGACCGTGAGGCAAAGATTGCTAACGCGGCCGAGAGAGAGGCGCGAGATACAAAAACTGCGCGACTTCGAGAACAACGCCTTGCTGCCGAAGCCAAGGCTTCGCAATCATTCAAGAAAGGTCGATCCAAGGGCTAGGTCGCTTACCCGCTGACGCTCGCCCCGACGCGCGCAAGTGGTGCGGGCCCGTCCAAACGTGAGGTGCATGCGATTGCGAATTTTTTCTTGGAACCGTCTTTTCGCAGCGAAGTTCGGTACCGAAGGGACATTCCAATATGGAGTTGATCATGAAACAGGTTCTTTTGGCTTCAGCCATTATGGTACTGTCAACTGGCCTCGCTGTTGCGCAATCGACCACCACGACCACAGGCGGATCGTCGACCTCGACGACCCAGACAACGCCGAGCACTACGACCGATCAGGGAACGGATTCGACCGCCACGAGTGGAACGAACTCTAACTCGAACTCCGCCAAGGACTGCGCTCCAGGTCAACAAACTGGCAGCGCCAAGCAGGCCGCGCCAGGTCAACAGGATACCGATGCTAACTCGGCTGCTCCTGGCCAGATGAAAAAGACCACGGAAGGCTGCTGACGTGTCTTGGAACTGTTGCCCTGTTCCAGATTGATGCAAAGGGGTCGACTCTCAGGTGTAGCCGCTCTCGAACGCCCGTCGTGCTAGGTCGGCACGGCGGGTCGATACCAGACCAAGGTCTTGTCGTTTCGCGGCGAGTCGCACGCGAGGTGTGCCGTGTTGGTTCACCCTAGGTGGCACCTGCTTTGCACCGCCCGCGACAGCAGGGGAAACCAACACCCCAGCGAGTCCCGTTATCCCAGGGACGGCCCGCCGCTGCCGCTAATGGGACGGCGGGCTTTTTTCTTATTCCATGAAACGAAAGGTCATTCCGTAAGTTGGCTTCCCAAGGAGGAACCAATGAAAAAGGATGGCGACGGCCGTGTGAAGAAGGGCAATGAGCAATTGCTTGCCCGACGTTTGTCTGAAGAAGTCGGCATTTCGGAGCCGGATGCGCGCGGTCTGATCAAGCTTATCGGCACGGATTGGAATTCGCTGCTTCGTGAAGCCCGTTTTTTGAAAGAGCGGCATTAGAATGCTCCTGCCTGTCGTGACTAAATTATTATTCAATCGACTCTCGCCAATATGAGCGTAGTCTACTCTCATCGGCGGTAGTTTCAGGGCACCGCCGGCTGTGAGCGAAGAACATGCTTCCGCCCCAACGGAGGAAGCCATGACCGCTCCCGCTACCATCGGCGTTGCAAATCACGAAGAACTCGCCCTCCTACAGCAGGTGTTTCAGCGGGCCTGCAAAGAGCGTGCGCTAGCAGAAGGCAGCGTCGAGGCCGAGGCACTGAGCGCCCGTCTGATGTGGCTGTTCCAGCACTCCGGAGCCTACTTCGATGAAGCTACTTTCGAAGAGATGTTGCGGGGTGAAGGCTGATGAGCCGCGCACCTTATCTGGACCGCCTGGATGATCTTATTCGCCAGCACAAGGAGCTTTCTGCGCAAGGGGAGATCCTGCGGGCGGAATGTCGACTGAGTTGCTATGTCTTGGAGGAATCGGCCGATGGCCTACGGGGAATAGTTGGCAGGGCTTGGGACGCCAGAGTAGCACGGCTTCGCCGTGATACTATTCGGTCCGGAACGTGATTACCGTTGCAACTCGGGTATAAATAGCGCCATGTTCACAACAAGTCCTCCAGTCTTAATTGTAGCATTTCCCTTGTGCCGGTAGCGTATGCGTCAGGTCATTCGGCCCACGCTTGTGTCCAGTTAAGGTCGGCACGGTCACTCAACCCGAGCTTGGTCCGCTTGATCCTGCCGACTCCCTTACGCGAACGCTTTTTGTCGCACTGAGCCAGAGCTCCGATGCATTTGAAGCACCCTTAAGCACCTCGTGTGCTTGCGAAAGCGACGTCTGCTCCTGCGATCGGGTGGAAAGATGCCGGCGCACGTCGCGGAACAGAACCGTGTGCCTGACGTTGTGCCGAGATCGAGGTCTAGGAGAAACGGCATGGTTGCGCCACGCGCGGTGTGGAAGGGCTTTCTGAGGGTCGGTTCCGTGTCATGCGGGGTGAAGATAGTTGGTGCCACAAGTGAGGCATCCAAGATCCACTTCAAGATTTTGAACCGCAAGGACGGTTTACCCGTCAAAAGCGCCTATGTCGATGAAGAGACCGGCGATGTTGTCGAAGCCGAGGATCAGATCAAAGGGTATGAGGCGGACAAGGGTGATTTCATTCACGTCGAGCCGGACGAGATAAAGAAACTGAAACTGACGTCGCAGCATACACTTGACGTCGATTCCTTCGTTCCGGTTGCCGAGATCGACACACGTTTTCTGGAGAAACCATACTATTTGATCCCGGCAGACGGTGCCTCTCTGGAGGCCTTTGCCGTCCTGCGCGATGCGATGGCCAAGAAGCGCGTTGCGGCACGCTCCTGCGTCGTACTCTATCAGCGCGGGCGCGAAGTGTTGATACAGCCCCTTGGAAAAGGGATGTTGCTGACCGAGCTACGGACCCACAATGAGATGACATCGGAAGACACCGTCTTCAATGACGTGAAAAGCCCAAAATTCGATTCGGATTTGCTGGAAATCGCGGAGCTTCTCATCGACAAGAAGGTAACGAAGTTCGATCCTTCGAAATTCGAGGACACCTACGAGGATGCGTTGATTGCCATGATCGACGCCAAGCGCAAGGGCAAAAAACCGCCGAAACCAGCGCCGAAACCCAAGGAGAACGTGGTCGACTTGGCCTCAGTTCTCCGAAAGAGCCTTGCGAAGGAAGGCATCGCCCAGCCCGACCAAAAACCAAGAGCCGCAAATCAGCATAGTCAAAGATAGCGATCACCATCGCTGCGGTGCTCAAAGAACCAGTGCAATTGCAGTGTTAGGTTAGAGGCGACGGAACTGGCTGTGAGCAAAGTCGATGTCGGCGCCGAAGCAATGCGCGATGAAGTGGCGCAGGGCCAACGCCGCTGATCTTCAGGCCGTGAGCCCAGCCTCACGCCTCAAACGTTGAAGCCGTTCGCTCGGCACTCGACGCCGTGCATGCTGCCCGTCGGAGGCGTGAGCCTTGACCGTGCCTTCATCTACAGTGACTGGCAAAGGTACGATCATCACCTCCGGCGCCATATCCCTCCATACAGCTTGCAGCTTGCTCGGGACTGCGACGGATTCATGCCGATCGTCGGTGCGTTGCGATGGCACTTGGTAGGAAGGGTCTGCCCGGATCACCGGCTCCAGATCGTGCGGGAAGTTCGGCGCATGGACGGGCAGTGCTTCGGCCGAATTTTCGCCCTTTTGAGTGATGGCCGGAAGCATTTCAGCGATCTCGATCAGGATATCTTTGACCAGATGTCTCATCTGTGCGCCCGCCCGCTGCGGCCCATTGCTATGGCGATCAAACTTGTTGAGGCAACCAATGTTCCCGCTTGAAGCGAATGGCGGGCTTACCGGGAAAGATCGGCGGAGCGGCTCATGCGTTACTCCAGTCGACATCGCTGCGATCCTCTCGCCTGGCATGATCGATGCCGGAAAGTCGTATTTGAACGTACTGTTCCCTGCCTTCGTTGGAGGGGTGGAAGATCCGATGACGGCTGTGTGCCTCGCCCCCGACTTGCCTTGCGCAGCTTCTTCCCTGGCTGCTGTCTGCCCTCCGGTTGGGTTCGATCGGGAACAAAGGCTCGACCATCCGGTTTGGAACCATCCCGTTAAGCACAGGACCAATGTGCAGCCTGGCGGATGAGAGACGGCTGCCGGATTGCTATGGCTGTTCCCGATCTGCATTCGGCAGCCGAGATTGAGCCCAAATGCCCTAAGGAGACTTCGCATGAGCGAAGCAGGACACAGCGCAGGCAATGAGGTGACTTCGATTGCGGGCACGTCGCCGTTCGCCAGTTTTTTCATGGCTGGCTTCGAGTGCTCGTCGCACCGGCGCAAGGACGGCGTTCGCCTCGATCTTATCCGCGCGACGTCGCATTATTTGCATGCCCTGGGCGACTACCGCGGTTGCGCCGAACTCGGTCTTCGTACCATCCGCGACGGTTTGCGCTGGCACCTCATCGAAACCGCTCCTGGAACCTATGACTGGTCAAGCTGGACGCCGATGGTCGAAGCAGCGCAATCGGCAGGTGTCCGGATCATCTGGGACATCTTCCACTACGGATCTCCAGACCATGTTGATCAGGGATCGATGCATTTCATCGATGCCTATGCCTCGTTCGCCGCGGAAGCTGTGAGGGTTCATCGTTCAATCGCCGGTACAGCGCCTCTGTTGTGCCCGATCAACGAAATTTCGTTTTTCGCCTGGGCTGTTGAGGTCGGCTATTTCCCGCGCGTCGGCCCGAAGAAGCGGGGATGGTTCAAGCGGCACCTCGTGAAAGCAGCAATAGCCGGCGTTCGCGCGATGCGGGAGGTCGATCCCGCTTGCAGATTTGTCTGGGCCGAGCCGCTTATCCACATCGCTCCTCGCGACCGGACCCGCACCGAACGGCGCCGGGCCGAAAATGCCCGTCAGGGACAGTTCGAAGCTTACGACATGCTGCTGGGCCAAGCCGAACCTGAGCTGGGTGGGAGCGAAGATGTCGTCGACGTCGTTGGCTTGAATTTCTATCCACACAATCAGTGGTACCTAAACGGGCCGACGATTCCGATGGGGCATCACGAGTACCGTGCCCTATCGGAGATGCTGATCGAAGTCGCGCATCGATATAGCAAGCCTATGTTCATCGCCGAGACTGGCTCCGAGGGGTCTGGCGGGCCGGCTTGGCTCCATTATGTCTGCGACGAGGTGCGTGCCGCAGAAAGCCTCAAAGCCCCGATCGAAGGTATTTGCCTTTACCCGGTAACCGCCTATCCGGGCTGGGACAATTCGCGGCATGCGGAAGTGGGATTGTTTTCAGTCGTCCAGGCGGACGGCAGCCGACACATCCGCAAGCCCGTCGCGGACGAATTGGCCCGCCAGCAAGCTTTGTTCGCGGCGAACCCGACGCGTTAAACACATGAGCTGCACGAGGGACTGCGCGAGCGCCTGTCGGCCCGCCGATGCTCCCGGGTCCAGGTGGGGGAGCTACAGCGCCCCTTCGACCAACGACGCATTCACCACGCCCGCCCATTCCGGGACGCTCTTTTGAATGCGTGCGAAGGTTGCCAGGGCCTGCCCGACCACCTGATCCATGTTGTAGTAGCGGTAGGTTGCCAGGCGGCCGACAAACCACACGTCGGGGCAGGTTGCGGCGAGCGCTTCGTAGCGCTTGTAGAGTTCTTCGTTTTCGGCCCGCGGCACCGGATAGTACGGGTCCCCGATATCGGTGGGATATTCGTATGTCAGGCTGGTCCGCACGCTCCGTTGGCCGGTCAAATGTTTGTACTCGGTGATGCGTGTGTAATCTTCCGTCTGGGGGTAGTTGACGACGGCAACCGGCTGAAACTGCTCTTGGTCGAGTGTGACGTGCTCGAAACGGAGCGAACGATAAGGAAGACGCCCTAGCTGCCAGCCGAAATATTCGTCGATCGGGCCGGTATAGATCAGGCGGTTGAATGGTATCTTGTCACGAATTTCGCGGAAGTCGGTCTGCAGCATGACCTTGATGTTCGGGTGATCGAGCATGCGCTCGAACATCCTCGTGTATCCGCCGGCAGGCATCTTCTGGAAGCTGTCGCTGAAATAGCGGTCATCGCGGTTGGTCCTGGTCGGCACTCGTGCCGTCACTGATTTGCTCAGCTGGTTCGGATCGACGCCCCATTGCTTCCTTGTATAGCCACGGAAGAACTTCTCGTAGAGCTCGCGTCCCACGGTGCTGACGACAACATCCTCGGCCGTTCGCACGTCCTCTACCGTCTCGCGCCGCGATGCGAAGAACTCCTCCAACTGTGCGGAATTCAACTCGAGGCCATAAAGGCGGTTTATCGTGTCGAGATTGATCGGGATGGGAAGCAGTTTCCCGTCGACCGCCGCCAGAACCCTGTGCTCGTATGTGCGCCATTGGGTGAACTGCGAGAGGTAGTCCACGATCGACTGGCTGTTGGTGTGAAAAATATGAGGCCCGTAACGATGGATGAGGATGCCGGCTTCATTGTAGCAATCGTAGGCGTTGCCGCCGACATGGCTGCGGCGGTCGACCAGGAGAACGCTTTCATGACGCTGGGAGGCTATCCTTTCAGCAAGAACGCTGCCGGCAAACCCCGCGCCCACGATCAGCCAATCGAACATGGCTATGCGCTCCTGCGGAGCGGGACGACCTTCTTGCGTCGGTAGGCGCCCTCAATGTGAGCGGCCATGGCCTTCCATGTTCTTTCCCACGACATGTCAGCCAGATAGGCATCGACTTGCGGCAGCAGCATCTCGCGCGGTCGCAAAAGCAGGGAGCGCAGCTTGCTGTCCAAGTCGTCACCGTCGGCGATCTCCACCAGCCCAGCAGCGCCGTAGCTGCGCACAACGTCAACGATTGCCGTCGAGATCACCGGCAGACCCGCCGCCAGAAACTCTGGCGTCTTGGTTGGGCTGATGAACCGGGTCGCTTCGTTGAGCGCAAACGGCATCCACCCGGCATCCCAATGGCGAAGATAATCGGGCAGGTCGCAGTAGGCCTTCGCGTCCAACCAATGCAGGTTGTCGGCCTTCGGCAGGATTGCAGGATCGATTTTGACAACGGGGCCGATCATGACGAAATGCACGTCCGGCATGGTCCGCGCTGCTAGCGCCACGAGGTCGACGTCCAGCCGCTCGTCGATGACGCCGAAATACCCCACCCTCGGGTGAGGAATGCCGGCCTGATCGATGGGGTCCTTTCCTGGCAGCCTTGCCTTGTGAAAGTGTTTCACATCGATGCTGCTCGGAAAGGGGTAAATGGCCTGATGCAGGCGGCGCTTGGTCTCGAACAGGCTCAGGCCACCGGTGAAAACGAGATCGGCGCGGCGCAGAAGTTCCTTTTCCATCCGCGCCAGTTCGGGCGGCGCATTCTTGAAGGCGGAGAGTTCGTCCATGCAGTCGTAGACGCATATGTCTGGGTCAAGGAACTCCGTGAAGCGAAGAGCCATCGGCGTGTAGTACCAGGCGATCAGCCGGCTGTGCGGCATTGAAGCTATAATCCGCTGAACAAATCTCCGCTGGACGGCATCTGATTTCGCGGCCGACGCGCCGAGCGGAAGCACTGGTGTCACAATTAGAATGTTTGGCGATGCCTCGCTCGTCCGCATCAGCGGCTGTGGCAGTTCTTCAAAAACAGGCTCTTCAAAGTAGATCACTCTCTGCTGCATGGATGCAAGAGTGAGAATATGCTGCGGGCGTTGATGGACGAAATTCCAACGCAAGTGGGAGAAGCAAACCAGTAGATTTTCCCTGCCAGCGTGTTTACTGGCGGACACCCTGCCCAAGGCTGCTTCCATTGAGATTTTCCTTCCTGTAATCTTTAATTTATGCTGCGACTAACATTTGTTAATCGCAGATGGAGGAGAAATAGACTTCGGTACCAGCTCCTAACTTTCCATCGCGTGAGTTGTTCCAAGGTGAAGTGAAGAGCTCTCAGTCACCGCTCGGATGACGGATGCGACGATATTTCCGCGGAGCTGAGAATGGCCACCACGCGTCGCCGGGCTTTGAAAGCGTGAGCGACGGGGGAATGTCGGTGGAGAACTGACCTGCCGTATTTGCGTTTAAGTCGCTGGTTATAAAATGTGCAGGACATCAAGTTGATTCGCCCGCATCACTGGCGAGTCCGTGCCAGGCGAATTCCGGGGCTGATATGAAGATCGACTTTTCAACCAATGTTTTTCCGCTGTTTCATCCGCAAAGCGTGGATGATCTCAAAGACCCTTGCCCCGTCTTTGATGGCAGCCTGTGGCACGTCTTCGGCTCGAGCGGCACGGTGACCAGCGAGACGTGGAGGATCCTGCATGCCACGGCGCCGGAACTTTATGGGCCGTGGACCGAGCATCAGTCGATCGAGCTTCCTATCAATGGGAGTGGTGTTGCGGCTCCGGGGGTCATTCACGAAAGTGGCGTCTTTCACATGTTCATCCAGACCGAGTTCATGAAGTCTGGTGGCCGCTGCGAGCATGCGGTTTCCAATGACGGGTTCCATTGGGTGGTTCTTAGCCCGGCAATCCTCGCCATCCCGGACACGGAGGAAGATGGCATTTACGATCCGCATCCCGCAGTTATTGGCGGCAGGCGCTACCTCGTCTATTCCGCCATGCCAAAATTCACCAGGGTGCCACAGCCCGACATCTATCTCGCGCGTAGCCAATCCGATTCATGGTTCGGTCCCTGGAAGCGGATCGGCAAGATCCTCGACCATAATGAAGTTCCTCACCACAACACGAGAGAGGATCCCGACTACGAATGGGGGATAGAGGGCGCACAACTGGTCGAATTGCCGGATGGCCGCGTGCTTCTCAATGCCACTTGCTTTCTCCCGAATGGCCTTCGGGGAAACCGGCAACGCGTGTTTTTTGCCATCGCCGATGATGTTGCTGGACCTTATGTGTCGATGGGACCGGTGCTGGAACCAGGCCAGCCGGGAGAGAACGGCCACTCGACCGTGATGATCGAAGGGGGCCAACTTTCGCTGTTTTACCAAAGCCGGGTCGCCACGACCGATCATCGGTGGCGCTACGGCTTGGCCAGATGCGACGTCGCCCTGTTTTCCAAGGTTGCATGAATTAGGTGTTGCTCGGACGGAACAATCCGTCGGAGCGCGTGCACACGACACCATGCAGCAGTCGCGGCGTTCGAAGACATGGGCGAACTGAATATCTCTGCTCCTTCCCGCAGGAGAATGAAGCATCAGCACGTATTCTATGCCTTCATCCTCGCTTCGTTGAAGGCGTCCAACAGCGCAGGGACGTGCCGGGCGTCCAGAGCGAGCAGATGATCGACAGGCGGACAGCCGAATAGACAAAGGTCAGCCAAAGCCGAGGCAACCGGCGGCCTTCCGCTCGACCCGTGCGCAGTCGGGAGCACAAGGTTTGTACTCGAGCCACTGAAGCTCCGCACGAGGGGCAGCTCAGCTCATTCGTGATTGTTGCGTCCCGGACGAGCTCTCCGTTTCAGCCTGATCATAAATGCTTTCACCTAGTGGAACATCGGAGGTTCCACGAAGTTGGGAAGCCACGGAGGACGTGCACATGAACAGTGTCATCTATCTTATCGGCCTTATCGTTGTCGTGCTCGCGGTCCTCTCCTTCCTCGGTCTTCACTAGGTGGCCCATGCAGCATGAGAACGATCAGGGCGGACAGCCCACCGATTTCGACAAGGCGAAAAGCGACGTTTCCGACAGGCTTCGCCAGGAACAAGAACGTGCCAGCGAGTTGCTTCACGACGCGCGTGACACGGTGACCCGTAAGGCTGGCGATTATGCATCTGAAGCCAAGGAGGTCATTTCCGACAAGGCGGAGGAAGCTCAGCGCGACATCGGATCGAGTCTGGCGGCGCTGGGCGGCGCACTGCGCGCGGCCAGTGACCATCTGGCCAACAACGATGAAAGGAACGCATCGAAGTTCGCATTGGATGCCGCCGGTGGCTTGGAGCGGCTTTCATCGTCATTGAAACAGAAACCGTTCGGCCAGGTCCTTGAGGACGTGCAGTCCTTTGGCCGGCAAAATCCCGGTGTCTTGCTTGCCGGGTCGGTATTGGCCGGATTGGCTCTCGGGCGATTCATCAAGGCTTCTCCGCCGACAAGGCCCGAATTTCAGGATGATCCTGGAGACTTCAGATCACACACCGATCAGGCACAGGGTTGGTCCGTTGATCGTTCGCAGGATTCGGGCCTCGTCGGCGATGATGGGGCCACGCAGAACGCGGAGCAGGACAGATGAACACCCAGGACAATCCCAGCCTTACCGGACTGATCACCGACTTGGCCCAGAATGTCACCACACTGGTGCAAACCGAAGCCAGGCTGTTTCGGGCCGAGCTATCTGAAAAGCTCACCAAAGCCGGAGCAGGTGCCGCTGAAGTGCTCGGCGGCGCGATCTGCCTGCTCGCGGCATTATTGGTGTTGCTGCAGGCACTCGTTATCGCACTGACGCGGGCAGGGCTCGGCGCGGGGTGGTCTTCCCTGCTGGTCGGTGTGGTCGTGGCGATCCTCGGCGTCATCCTGCTGCGGACCGGGATGGCCAGCATGGCGCCTTCGGAACTTACCCCCGACCGGACCCAGGAACAGCTCAAGCGCGACGCGAGCGTGATCAAGGAACAAGTGAGATGACTGAGAAATCCGCAGCCGAACTTGAACGCGAGGCCGAGGCAGCCCGCGCCCGGGTGATGGAGACCGCCGAATCCATTCGAGGCAAGATGACGCCCGGACAATTGCTTGATGAGTTCACCGGGCTGTTCTCGGGAGGGGAGAGCTCGGCCATGCTCAGCAATCTCAGAACGCAGGTCCGAGACAATCCTTTGCCGGTCACCATGGTCGGCGCGGGTCTTGCTTGGCTGATGTTCGGCAGCGGTACCTCAAACACGGCCCACGGTTCGGCTGGCTACCCATTGCCTTCAGCGCCGGGAAGACATGATGAAGGGGAGCGCGGCGGCTTCGGCGGCACGCTCTCCGATGCCGCCTCATCGCTGTCGTCGGCTGCTACCAGCGTCAGCGGTACCGTTTCGAGCGCGGTAAGCAACGCCGCCGAGGGTTTGACGGGCAGCACGGCCACTGCAAGATCGGTGACCGGCGACATGGCGGCGAAAACCGCCCGCTCTGCCCAAGAACTGTTTGAGAACCAACCTTTGGCCGTAGCGGCCGCCGGTCTCGCCATCGGCGCCGCCATAGGTGCAATGCTGCCCCATACCGCAACGGAGGATGAGCAACTAGGCGCCTATGGCGACAAGCTTCGCGACACCGCCGAAACCATGCTCGACAGGGGTCTGGATGAAGCCAAGCAGGTCGCCGCCGACGCCTATGAGACCATTAAGCAGGAAGCTGGCCGGCAACATATGGAAGCAGGCACAATGGCCGATCAGCTCGGCGAGGTCGTGAAGTCCACAGCAGACAAAACCGAACATGCCGTGCGCGACCGGATCTCCGATCCGTCTCAGCGTCAAACCTAGCTTGAGATGATCCGGCATCAACGATAGTCGGTCTCTTCAGAAGGCCGGCGTTGTTGTTCAAACGGTGAACCGCTCGAGTCATTTCAGAGCGTAGAGGTAAGCCGCGATATCGCGCGCCTGCTGCTCCGTGATCCGTGTCGATGGCATGGCCGTGTGCGGATCGACTTCCCTGGCCGATCGTATCCAGCGGATCAGGTTCTCTGGATTGTTGGCCAGCCCGCCACCGATAAAGATGCGGCCAGCAAGACTGGCATCCAGGCGAGGACCGACCTGCCCTTGAGCGCCCGGCACGCCCGTAATCGTATGGCAGCCGGAACAGCCATTCGCAGTCATGATCGGCAAGGCCCTCGCAGTGTCACCGCCCGTGGCCGCCTCCGCCTCGTGGCGGACGCGCGCGGCCCGATCGGACCACCAGGTCATTCCGGCCACGGCCGCGACGAGCAGCACCAGCGCGGCGATGACGGCGGCAAGCAGTTTAGACAAGCTCGTACGCATGCGCCGCCTCCCTCCTTCCGCTCGCCTTGATCCACAACGCGACCAGCAGCAGCGCTGCGCCGCCATATATCAATCCAGCCGGAACCCACATCACCAGTCCGGCAAGTTGCTGGTCCTCCAGGGGGCTCAAATTCCACAGTGCCGCTCCCACGGCGTTCTCCGGGTACCAGAGGCGTGGCGAGAGCAACAGGAGAACGCCGAGCAGCCCGGTATGCAGCGAGGTGACAAAGAGGTGCATCACTGCGCTCCCATAAGCATGCTGGCGGCCGGGACGCGGCAAGAGGACCCACCAGAACAGCAGCCCTGTTCCGAAGAAGCTCGCGTGCTGTGCATAGTGCAGTACGCCGCGTTCGAGCGCGGCCTCGAACAACACCGGAATGTGCCAAATCCATATAGCAATGCCGTGGATAATGGTCGCGCTGATCGGCCGCGTTGCGAAGGCCCAGACCACCCTCAGCCAATTGACGTGTCCGGCAATTCCCAGGATGCGCCGGAACCGGATGGGTAGGCCCCACATCAAGGCCGCAGCCGGGCAGGCAGAGACCAACAGCGGCGCCGCCACGGCCATCAGCAGTTCATGCTCGATCATATGCGCCGCAAAGACCTGCTCGCCGAGCACATGAATCGGGCTGACCAATGCGGCTGTCAACACGCTCCATCCGGCCGTGAACAGCAGAGCCTGGCGCATCCGCAACGTCCTGCCGCGGCTGCTGCGCCGCCAAAGCCGGCCAGCACCAACGACATATATCAGGGCAACCACGGCGAGTGGCAGGGTGATGGGCAGCGCGAGCGTCCACCCGGCCCCGGGCGCGCCGGCGCCGTAGCAGATGGAAGTAGGGAACAGCGCGTCCAGGTTCATCGCAGGCACTCATCCAGGATCAGCGCCGCGCTGCCTTGCATGAGGATCACAAGCGCAAACAGCAACGCCGACAACATCCCGAGATTGGCGACGAAGCGCTCTGTGCGGCGCGTACGCTCCGGCTTGAATGCGGCACCGCCTCGCCGCTTCGCCCGCCACGACAGCGCCCCGCCGAGCAGCGACAACAAGACGAGCAGCAGCGCCACGGGAAGCACGACCGGCACCTGGCGGTTGCATTGCCAAGGCACCAGCGCATAATTCAGCTGTGTCGAGACCGCCCAGGCCAGCGGACCTGACAGAAGACCACCCCAAGACGTTCCCAACCGCAGCGCTCGCATCTCAGCCTAGCCTCGGCGCCCAATAGATGAGCACGTAGATCGGGATCCAGGTCAGGACCACGAAATCCCAGTAGAAGACATTGTCGCCGACATCGCCGAAGCGCCGGCCGCTATAGCCGTGGCGCGTGAACATCAGCACTGTCAGCACGATGGTGTCGCCGACATCGGTTATGAGGTGCGTGGTGTGCAGGCCAAGCAGCACCCAGAGCATCGATCCGTAGGCGTTGGTGTCCCAATAGATGTTGAGGGCGGGGAATTCGAACCAGCGCACGACGAGCGGAGCGATGCCGAGCAGCGACATGACCACCAGGCCGATCCGCACCGGAACCATGGAGCATTGCTTGGCGTGGCGGTGGAGGACGTGGTTGGGCACAAGGCTGACGACAAACAAAATCGTCACGATCGTTCCGGGCCAATGGTTCGGCTGCGGTGCGCTAAGCCGCCATGCTGGCCACGACAGCGCAAGGTAGAGATATGCGCCCGCTGCCAGCGCAAAACCCGTACCTTCCAACGCCATGAAGCCGAGCGTGCCCCACCAGGTGGGGCTGCGCGGACCGTGCCCGAAGGTCGGCAGGCCAGAAAGATCGGCGGCGGCGCGCTGCTTCATTCCTGGTCCTCCGGATGGCCCTTCGGCCAGAACCAACCGATCAACGTGATGGCGATCGGCGCGGCGCCCCAGACGATCGCCCAGGGCGTGAAGATCGAATAGAGAAACGTGCCGCCTACGGCGAGCGCCGCAAAAAGCGGCCAGATCGACGGTGTGGCCGATTTCTCGCGAATATCGGGATAAGCTTCGGCCACGGTAGAGATGAGGAGTTCGCGCGCATCGACGCGGAGCCCGGTCGCTACAGGTAGCGCCTCGCGCTCGGCCCAGAGCGGCTCGATATGGGTAACCATGGGAATGCGTGCGAAATTATAGCTCGGCGGTGGCGAGGACGTTGCCCACTCCAAGGTTCCTGCGTCCCACGGATTGTTGCCGGCCGAGGTGCCTTTCAACGCGCCATGCACCAGATTGAAAGTGAACAGGACAAAGCTCAGGAAGAAGAGCAGCGCCCCGGCAGAGATGAAAAGGTTGATGTTGCCCCAGCCAAGCTCGGCCGGATAGGTGTAGACCCGTCGTGGCATGCCCCATAGGCCGACGAGATGCATCGGGAAAAAGGCCGCATTGAACCCGATGAAGGCCAGCCAGAAATGCCACCGCCCAAGGCGTTCGCTCATCATGCGGCCGGTGATCTTCGGGAACCAGAAATAAGCCGCGCCAAGCAGCGGGAACACCGAGCCGCCGATCAGCACGTAATGGAAATGCGCGACGACGAAATAGGTGTCGTGCACCTGAAGATCCAATGGCACCGAGGCGAGCATGACGCCGGTTAGCCCGCCGATGACGAAGATGAAGAAGAAGCCGAAGACGAACAGCAATGGCGTCCGGATCACCGGCCGGCCGTCCCAAAGTGTTGCAAGCCAGCAGAAGATCTGCACGCCGTTTG
Organism: Mesorhizobium sp. M7A.F.Ce.TU.012.03.2.1; assembly: GCF_004006095.1. Classification (NCBI taxonomy): domain Bacteria; kingdom Pseudomonadati; phylum Pseudomonadota; class Alphaproteobacteria; order Hyphomicrobiales; family Phyllobacteriaceae; genus Mesorhizobium; species Mesorhizobium sp. M7A.F.Ce.TU.012.03.2.1. Next base: position 6,988 of record NZ_CP034779.1, on the reverse strand, counting down.
GAATGGCGATCAGCATGCTGGATGCGGTGAAGAAACTGGCGCCGAGCTTAGGCAATCCCGTGGCGAACATGTGGTGAACCCAGAGCCCGAACGACAGGAAGCCGACTGCGATCAGCGACAGGACCAGCCCGAGATGACCGAATGTCGGTCGCCTGGCGAAAACAGGAATGATCGAGGACACCATGCCCGTCGCCGGCAGGAAGATGATGTAAACTTCCGGATGGCCGAAGAACCAGAAGAGATGTTGGAACAGCAGAGCATCCCCACCTTCCGCCGGGTTGAAGATGTGCGTGCCGACCAGGCGGTCAAGGATCAGGAAAGTCGAGGTGATCATCACCGCCGGCATCGCGAAGATGACGACGAAAGAAGTGACCAGCATCGCCCAGACATAGAGCGGGATCTTGTCCAGCGACATGCCGGGGGCCCGCTGCTTGAACACCGTGACGATGGTCGCAACCGCGACGGCCAGTGACGACACTTCGGTATAGGTGATCATCTGCGCCCAGACATCGGCGCGCTTGCCCGGTGCGAATTCGGGGCCGGACAGCGGCACGTAAGCGAACCAGCCCACATCAGGAGCCATGTTGAGGGCAAAGGACACCCAGGCGAAAGCGCCGCCCGAGACGTAGATCCAATAGCTGAACGCGTTCAGGCGCGGAAACGCGATGTTGCGGGTGCCCACCATCAGCGGCACCAGGTAGATCCCGGTCGCCTGCACGATGGGCACGGCGAACAGAAACATCATCGTAACGCCATGCATGGTGAACAGCTGGTTGTAGAGGTCGGGCCCGATCAGGCCGCGTTGCGGTCCCGAAAGCTGGATACGCATGGCGACAGCGTTGAGACCGCCAAGACCAAGGAAGACGAAAGCGGTGATCAAATAGCGTCGTGCGATCACCTTGTGGTCGACGCTCGAGAGCGCTCCGACGATGCCGGACGGCGTCCGCCAGGTGCGCTCGAGCCAGCGATGCAGGCTGGCATCATCCATGCCCGTATCGCGGGGGCCGTCACGTTCGGGAGCAAGGTCGCCTTTGGCGGGGTCTGGTTCCGGGATGTGGCGGTCGCCTGTGACATCGGCGCTGCTCATTTCAGACCCTCGAGATAAGCGACGATTGCGTTGAGCTCGTCGCCGTTGAGATCTACCACTGGCATGTGGGAACCCGGCTTGATGCCTTGCGGGTCGGCTATCCAGGCGGCGAGATTGCCGCGGCTCATCGTCAGCGTTCCGGCCGCCAATGTTTTCCGGCTGGCGATGTGGGTGAGGTCGGGAGCCACCGTTCCGCCGGCCGGCGTTCCCCCGATCCTGTGGCACATCACGCAGGGGCGTTTGAGGAACAGGTCTGCGCCGGCCTTGGCTTCGCCGCTCGCCGGCGCGTCGGCCGGCTGCAACTGGTCGTTCAGCCACGCATCGAATTTCGGGCGCGGCTCGGCGATGATGAAGGTGCCCATATTGGCGTGCTGCGCACCGCAGAATTCAGCGCATTGACCACGGTAGACGCCCGGCTTGTCCGCCTTGATGTCCAGCACGTTCATGTGGCCGGGGATAAGATCGAGTTTGCCGGCCAAGCTTGGGATCCAGAAGGAATGGATCACATCGGTCGAGGTCAATAGCAGCCGCACCGGCTCGCCGGCAGGGATATGAATCTCGTTTGCCGTCGTCAGGATGCGGCTCGGCGTAGCATCCTCGTAGCGCAACTCCCACCACCACTGGTGCCCGGTCACCCTGATTGTCAGCACAGCCTCCGAGCCGATCGCAGCCAGCGTCCTGTTGGCGAAAAAGCTTAGCAGCGTCAGTCCGATCAGGATGATGGCGGTCAGTCCGACGGCGGACGCGACCACGCGCATCTTGCGGCGTTCGGCCGCTTCGTCGAGTAAGAGGGGTTCATCGCCGGGACGCGATCGCATAACCAGCGGTGCTGCGAGCGCGATCATCACCAGCACCCACACAACCGCGCAAAGCGCGGTGAAGAACCAGATCAGCCAAGCCAACTCGCCGGCTGCGGGGCCTTTCGGATCCAGCGCCGACTGCCAGCCTGCGCATCCCTGCAGAAGCAGGACACAGAGGGCGAAGGTCATCGAAGCCGGGCGCCTCACGGTGATTTGCCCAGTGTCGCGGCATCCGGCAGGCGGTTTTCCGAGGGATGCACCATCATGCCGTCATTGCGTTGCGGCGCGGCGGAGGAGGGCGCGTTGCCGCCCAGTGCACGCACATATGCCGCCAGCTCCCATATCTGGTCGTCGGGTATCTTCTGGCCGAAGCTCGGCATCCCGTTCGGCCTGCCGTCGCGGATCGTGGCGTGGATGCTTTCGATCGAGCTGCCGTAGAGCCACTTCTCGTCCATCAGCGCCGGGCCCATGCCGCCACCGCCATTGGCATGGCAGCCCGAGCAGTTGAACCAGCCGAACAGGCGTTTGCCCTCGCTCATGTGGAAGGCGTTGGCCTCGAAGCTCGCCGCCTTGTTATCGGTGGGGGAGGGTCGCTGTCCGCCCGGCTCCAACGTGGTCACGGGCGTCGGCTGCTCACCTGAGCCGAGCGCCGATTGCGGTCGCGTGTCGCGCTCCTCGCGCTGGCAGGCGACCAGGGCCAGCGTCAAGGGCAGTAACATCGCCAGAGCCTGCCTCATCGCGCCGGACTCCCGGCCATGTCCAGACGCGGTACGCCGTATTGCGCCAGAACCGCGTCGATCTCGGCCTTGTGTCTGGCAAGCGCGCTATTCACATCGCCACGCAGCGCATCGTCCTCGCGCCGAACACCCATCGAGATGTCGTACATTAGCGGCAGTTGCGGTCCGTCGATGCGGGGCGTGACCGGCGTGATCCGGAGCGACACCTTTTGCCTCTGGGCGAAATAGCCGGCGAGCGGACCCCAGACCACGGCAAGATCGATCTCGCCGTTCGCAACAGCTTCGACGATGCGCGCCGGAGGGTTGGGAGCGGAGTAGTCGCCATAGACGGGGTAGCCGATGAGGTGCCCGACGATGCCGCGGCGGCCAAGCGCCTGGACAGGCGGCGAGTTGGCGCCATCGTCGCCGATGAGCTGAACACCGATACGCAATCCTTGCAACCGCGGGTCGTTGAAGGAGGCCACGTCCGGGCCGTCCTGGCGGGTCACGAAGACATAGGACGAACGGTAATAAGGCGTGGTCGTGCGCAGCATTTCGAGATTGGCAGGCGTGCCGGGCACGAGATCGCAAAGGCCTGCCTTCAGCGTGTTGCGGATGAAGCCACGGCGCTGCGCCCACCAAGTATACGTCAGCTTGGCGCCGAGATCAGTGGCGATAATTTCCGCGATCCTGTTCTCGAAGCCTTGACCGGCCGCGTTGGAAAACGGCATGTTGTTCGGGTCGGCGCACACTCTCAACTCACGTGGACTGGCAATAGCCGGCAAGAGCAACAAGGCGAGCCCGGCCATGCCGATCGCCACCCGTTGGAACGCCTTTCGCGCCGGACGTACGGTCAAGTCCAATCCATCAAGGCAGCCGGAACACATAAAGCGTGCCTCCCACCGTGGTAGCGTTCTTTAGATCCTTCATCGCGTTGACGAAGCCAAGTGCCGCGGTGGCATCGCGTGGGTCGAGGTCGCCGGAAACGATGGCACCGGCCCAGCCACCGACGCCTGACAGAATTGCGACATATTGGTGCCCATCGGGGCCGCGATAGGTTATCGGCTGGCCGATGATGCCGGACGATGTCTTGAATTGCCAAAGGAGATCGCCAGTCCTGGCGCTGACCGCCTTGAACCAGCCTTCCATGGTGCCGTAAAAGACGAGATCGCCGGCAGTGACGACGGTGCCGCTCCACACCGGAAAGTTCTCCTTCAGGACCCAGGCCGGCTTGGCGGCGGCAACATCCCAGGCGGTGAAGGCACCACGATTGCCGCCCGGCCCGGGGATCATGCGTACGTTCATGCCGACATAGGGCGTGCCTGCGATGTAGTTTACCTCGACGCCTTCTTCATCCATGCAGAGATTGTTGTGGGGGATGTAGAGCAGGCCGGTCCTCGGCGAAAAGGCCGATGGCTGCCAGTCCTTGAGGCCGGACGCTGTCGGGCAAATGTCTCGCACCACCTTGCCGGTGCCGGTTCTCTTGTCGGGGTTTGCAATCAGGCGGCCGGTCTTCAGGTCGACGCCCTTGCTGGAATTGACCGGGCCATAGGCTGTGGCCGACAGCACCTCGCCAGTGGTCCGATCGAGGATATAGAGGTAGCCGTTGCGTTCCGGTCGGACGAGGACCTTGCGCGGCTTGCCTTGCCAGGTCATGTCCAGAAGGATCTGCTCGTTGATCCCGTCATAGTCATGGAGGTCATGCGGGCTCCACTGATAGAACCACTTCGCCGCTCCGGTATCGGGATCACGCGCGAAAATACCGGACGTCCATTTGTTGTCGCCGGGCCGCAAATCCGGATTCCACGGTCCTGGATTGCCTGTGCCGTGGAAGATCAAGTTCAAGTCCGGATCGTAGGAGATCCAGCCCCACATATTGCCGCCGCCGATCTTCCAGGCTTCGGGCGGCCATGTCGTCACGCCAAGGTCTGTGCCCTTGTCCATGTCATAGTGGGGCTTGAAGTCCGGGCCGATCAGCACATCCTTGTCGGGTCCAGTGCCATAAGCCGTCCAGACAACATGCCCGTCTCCGGCATCCAGCGCCTTGACCCAGCCGCGGACGCCCATTTCGCCGCCGGAATTGCCGACCAAAACTTTGCCCTTCACCACCAGCGGAGCCATGGTGATGGTCTCGCCGATGTTGATGTTGCCGATATGAGCGTTCCAGATCGGTTTGCCTGTGTTGGCGTCGAGGGCGATCGTGTGGCCGTCCAGCGTGTTGAAGAAGATGCGCTCGTCGGCGAAGGCCGCGCCGCGGTTGACGACATCGCAGCAGGCCACCCCTTGTGCCGCCGGCTCGGGGTTGGGCTCGTACTTCCACTTCATCGGCGCGCCGGGCCTGGAAAGGTCGAGCGCGTAGACGATGTTGGGAAAGGGCGTGACGATATACATGGTGTTGCCGACAACCAGCGGCGCTGCTTCCTGGCCCTTGTTCACGCCGGTGGAGAAGGTGAAGGCGACCTGCAGGTTCTTGACGTTGCCTTCGTTGATCTCGGTCAGGTCGCTGAAGCGGGTCGACGCGTAGTTCTTGGCCGGCATTGTCCATTGCCCGTCATCGGGTGGCGCGGCGGCGGCGGGCGGCGCAATAGCCGCCGCCGATGGCGGCTCCGAGGCACCGCTCAGGAATGGGCCGCATGCCAGCAGCATCACCGAGACTATGCAAGTGCGAAAAGAATTCTCGGTCGCCGATGCGCGGGCGCCTCGTCCTTCGTTAACGCGCGCCTGTGCCGGGTGCAGCATGCCTTTCATTTGTGGATCGAGCCTCCCACGCCGGCGCCGAGCTCCGCCGCGATGTCAGCCTCGGTGCCGGCACAAAGCGGATGGCCCCAGCCCGAGGCGCTTTTGCCGCCGGGATCCAGATCGTAGACGATGGCGTCCTTGCGATTGGGATTGACTCCGGCGGGAACTTTGTCGAGGCCGAGCGCCGCGCGAACACGCCAGGCGACATTGTGATCGGCGCATGAGGAATCTCCGGAGACCCCGATGCCTCCGACGATGCTCTTTCCGTCATAGAGGGCAAGCCCGCCGCCAAACACAACGACGCCTCCAATCGGCTTGCCGACGAGCGGATCGCTGGCGCTTCCGAACGTTTTGGGATCGCCCGCATAGGCTGCGGCCTGGTTGACCGGATTGGTCTCCTGCAAGCCGAAAAGCGGCCCGCCAGGTTGCGCCCCCGCGTAGAGATTGGCCGTCGATAGGGCCATTTGCGCCAAGCTGAGCCCATTGGCCGTATTGGCCTTCTCTGCCGCGACGAGGCGACTGCCTGGCCATTGGGAATCGGCGGTCGGACCGCTGAAAGCGATCGCGCACACGGCGCCGTCGCGGGCAACGACAGCCGCCCATTCGTTGGTCTCAAAGCCTCCGTTGGCAGGTCCGCCGCTCGCTTTCACATTGGCCTTGAGGACAGCGAGCAGCTTATCGTGGTGGGCCGGGCAGGGCGCCTGTGCCATGGCTTGGCCCTGTGGGGACAGGCCACCCGCCAACACCAGGCCAAAGGCAGATAAGAAAAGCTGACAGCGGTACATTGTCCTGCCCATTGGTTCGAGCATCAAAGAATCATGGAGCACTCTGTCAGACTGGAGAATGCGAGAAAGAATCCGTGATCCAATGCCGTCGATGTCTAACTTGGGCGATGCAGGTATGTTCCTGCTTTTGGAAAAAATGCACAGTTCCCGTCCGGTGAATGGCAAGGTTGCCGTCTGTCCCGCCGGCTCATCGCATCTAGTAAGCACTTGGCATTATCGGAGAAGCGGAGCGGTTGCGGGACCATACGGACGATCCACCCGGACTCGCGACAACGTTCATTTTGCGATGAAAAATGCCTTAGTTGAGAAGGCGACGGTACTTTTTGAGGCGACTTGGGCACGCTGGTGGACGCCATAAAATTCGAAAATTGCCCGGATGGTCCCGATAGTTGGTGGAACCTCGAAATATTTTTTTGGCGATTTTCCCTTTAAAATCAAAAGCGTAAATTTTTGACGGTTCTAGTGTCGGAATTTTAGCAGTTCTGGAAAACATTTGACAGCGATTTCAACGGGTTATACGCTGTTTGAACAATCGAGTGGGAGTGAGGGAAGCTACGGCGATAAAGTCATTCGGCGGACTAGCCGGTGACGCACGCAATAGACCCCATCCCCGCTCCGCGAACTGCGCCCGCGAGCGCGACCTTATACGCCTCATCGAAGTTGGAGTGCCCGAGCAGCGGCAGCCTTATCGGCCGCGTGAAGACCTTCAAGCGCGAGGACAAACTACGCCATGCGACCTTGCGAGCGATCCGAGAGGCGAGGCCACGAGCCCTCGACGCGACGACGCATCCACTCAACACTGCACATCTCGGAGGCGACCGAGGCGAGGGTGGCCGGCGCCTGTGGCGGGTTTGTTGGGAC